>NZ_JAKRNM010000010.1 GCF_022346995.1 Paenibacillus sp. ACRRY
GAGACCGGTATAACAGGAGCTACTGGAGTAGGCATAACGGGAAGTACCGGTATAACAGGATCGACTGGTGTAGGTGTAACAGGAAGTACTGGAGCGACAGGAACAACTGGTGTAACAGGAGCGACCGGCGTTACAGGTACAACAGGCGTAACCGGAGTAACTGGGGCAACCGGGATAAGTATTACGGGAAGTAGTGGAGCAACAGGTACAACAGGAACCACAGGTACAACGGGACTTACAGGTGCTACAGGTGCAACTGGAGAGACGGGTGCGACTGGCATAACAGGAGCTACAGGTGTCGGGACCACAGGAGTAACTGGCGCCACAGGTGTAACAGGAACGTCAGTTACAGCGGCTTCATCATACGCAGAGAATACAAGTGGTACAATTCTTGTTCTTTTGGGCGGAACGGCTGTAGCTCTGCCTAATAATCAAAACATTGGTACCGGAATTACCGTGAATGGAACCAGTGATACGTTTACTCTCGCTACGGCAGGACGTTATTATATTAGTTACAAAATCAATCTTACTGCAGCGCTCGCTGTCCAATCTCGGATACTGCTGAATGGTGCTGTAGCTCCACCAAGTGTAATCTCGCCCGTACTTTCTCTTAGCCAATTAGCAACCGACTTTATTGTAACCGTCACAGCTGGATCAACCATTCAACTGCAATTGTTTGGTTTGGTTGCAACAGCAGTACTGTCACCTCCGGGTGCAACACTTAACATTATTCGATTAAGCTAAATTAGAAAAAAAGAGACGAACCCTTCTGGGATCGTCTCTTTTGACTATCTATGCACGATGTGGCATCTATTCAAGAACAATTTCAACAGCTGTATTAAGCTCAGGCAGACCTGTAAGCTGGACAAGGACATCTTTTGGAACTGCTTTATCCACAGTCAGAATCATGATTGCAGCACCACCGATAATTTTCCGTCCCACTTGCATGGAGGCAATGTTGACATCATTTTGACCAAGCAGCGTACCTACCCGTCCGATGATACCTGGCTTATCGTTATGGGAGATCAAAATTTGGTGACTTTCTGGAGCGATATCAACCGGGAATTTGTCCAGGCGTACGATCCGTTCTCCGTAACCAGCAAGCAGCGTACCAGCTACACGGCGTTCCTCTGCTTCTTGTGTCGTTACCAACGTAACTGTGATGAGGTTAGTAAACCCTTTGGTTGTGGATGTTTGGCTTACAACCACATTCAGATCGCGGGTTTTGGCCAGATGCATGGAGTTAACGATATTTGCTTCTCCGCCCAGATGTCTTGCGAGAATGCCCTTAACAATGTAACGAGTGAGAGGCGACGTATCTACTTCTGAAAGGTCACCTGCATAGTCAATTCGAATCTCTTGCACTGCATTTTGTGTAATTTGGGCTGCAAAGCTACCCAGGGTTTCACCAAGCTTAAAGTACGGCTGGAGTTTGTTCATAACCGTTGGCGCAACAGCTGGCATGTTTACAGCGTTTTTGAACGGTTCATTCCGCAAAATATGAAGAACCTGCTCCGATACATCAATCGCTACATTTTCTTGTGCTTCCACGGTGGATGCACCCAGGTGAGGCGTAACGATGATACTTGGGTGGTTCAAGAAAGGGTGATCATGTGCTGGTGGCTCGCTTTCAAATACGTCAAATGCAGCACCTGCAACAATACCTTCATCGATCGCTTCCACAAGAGCCATTTCATCAATGACTCCGCCACGAGCACAGTTGATAATGCGCATACCCTTTTTCATGATTTCAAATTGTGCACGGGAGATCATGTGACGAGTTTCAGGTGTCAGAGGAGTGTGTACCGTCATGAAGTCGGCATTACGAATGATGTCATCCACGCTGGCCAGTTTAACTTGAAGTTTCTCAGCGCGTTCCTGGGTCAGAAACGGGTCATATGCGAGAATATCCATACCAAAGGCTTTGGCGCGTTTGGCAACCTCACTACCGATTCGTCCCATTCCGAGTACGCCCAGAGTTTTATTTCTGAGTTCCACACCCAAGAAGGTTTTACGATCCCATGTACCTTGAATGGTTTTGGCGTAAGCCTGTGGGATGTGACGTGCCAATGCCATCATCATGGCAAATGTATGCTCACATGTCGTGATGGTATTACCATCAGGCGCATTAATAACGATGATACCGCGTTGAGTGGCAGCCTCCAGGTCAATGTTATCCACCCCAACCCCTGCACGGCCAATGACCTTGAGATTTGTTCCAGCGGCCATAATACGATCGGTAACACGAGTTTGGCTTCGAACGAGAAGGGCGTCATAATTTCCAATAATAGCTACAAGCTCATCTTCACTAAGACCGGTATTTTTCTCAACTACAACATCATTTGCATCCACCAGTTGCTGAATACCCAGATCACTGATTGGGTCCGATACTAACACTTTGTACATGGTTTCTTCCTCCTTAGTATGTGTATCTATATCGTCAAGGACTTACCTCAGCCATGAGGTGTTCCTTAAAACCAGGTTCATTCTTCCGCTCAACAACGCGGTGTCGCAGCAGAGGGGAGAGGTGTAATAATAGAGTGGCCCCCACGTATATTCCTAAAAATAAATCAAAAAACTCTCAATCCACATACTGCTTGCGCAATAAGGGACGAGAGTTGTCGTGGTACCACCCTAATTCACTGCCGCTTCGCAACGACAGTCTTCGCGGTCAATAAAGACCGAAGAGGATAACGGCTCTAAACCGATTGCACCTACTCCAATTTCAATGCAATAACTCAGGAACGCTCAAGATCCATTGCCTGCCACCGATTTGCACCGTCCATCGGCTCTCTGTAAGAACAAAGCAACATCTTTTTTCCATCATCGTGTTTAACGTGACTAATTTTTTCATAATGTATCATGGCTAACATGACCATGTCAATAGGCATAAATGTTTTAATGCAGATGACTTGGATCACGTTCATTTATCAGCGGTTTACTATGGAAGATGCCTAAATCATATTATAAAAAGTAGTAGTGAATTTAAAGATTAAAAAAATAAATGAGTCGTTACGATGAGCCCGAAATTCGGGTAACAAAGGATAGGAAACCGGGACTTGAGGCAGGTCTTGAACCAATTTGGATTTTTGGCTATCATTTAGTATACTATCCGATTGGGCAGCCAAGTAGGTTATCCATCAAATATCTAGTAAGAGGACAGACGCAGGCGATGAAAAAATCAAAGTTTTCCAAGTTTAAGATTCAGAAGGCTGAACCACAGCAGCTTACCGAGCGCTTGCTTCTGATCAATCTATACTTTACACAAGGTTTAACTCTGATCATAGGAGTTATATGGATTTTATTGCAGAAGCGAAATCTGTTCGACGTGCTTGCTTGGCCTGAAAGTGTTCATTTTATTTGGTGGGGGCTTGGTCTTGCTGGCATTATGCTGGTCATGGATTTGGTTCTGTCCTATGTCATTCCTCAGGAGAGCATGGATGACGGAGGAATCAATGATATGCTGTTCAGGTCTCGCCCCATCTGGCATATCGTATGTATAGCAGCCATTGTCGCTATTTGTGAAGAATTGTTGTTTCGTGGAGCCATTCAGCATGCCATTGGGCCTTACTGGACTAGCATATTGTTTGCAGTAATTCATATTCGATATCTTCGCCACTGGATTCCTACAGGTTGGGTATTTGTTTCAAGCTATGGATTGGGTTGGATTTATTTGCAATCCGGCACATTGTGGGCGCCGATATTATGTCACTTTATTATTGATTTGGTGTCCGGATTAGCGATACGTTTTCGGAGGGGATCATGAACCAGCAATTAAGTAGAATGAAGACATATGGTAGTCAGCGCCACCGTCACTCGGACAAAACAGAGAAAACCGAGCGAACTTCGGCACCTCAAGTGAACTTGGTTGCTGAACCGGCTGCTGCATTGGAGGGGTCGGGGGCATCATTGTCCACCGTATCCGTACCAAGATCACAACGCAAGTCGTATGCTTCAGAATTGGAAAGCCCAGTGCTCCCCAGCCGGGCTCCAGCACGTTCCAAATCTTCGCGAAAAGCGACCGATGAAACGGTCACGGAAGCAGGTTCACTTCCTACCCGAACCGAGCTTCATCCTTCACGCAGATTGCGGTTAAGTAAACGATTTGTCAATTCACTCATCTTTATTTTTGTTTTACTCACGATCAGCCTTGTCTGGTGGGGCATAAAAGGGGCTCCGCCACTAAACACATTTCTTCCTTGGCCTTGGTAATGATAGTCTGGTTTGCTTCTGTGTTGATGGTGGTTTTCATATTAATAGTTCATATGTGGCGCGAAGCGCACCTCCACCGGGTCGTGGAGGATGAAGTTGAAGTAAACCGTTTACCCCTTTCGTTTGATGGAAGCGTCATTTTGTATGTATCCGACCTTCATAAGAGAAAATTGAGGCAGGAGGACATTAAGCCATTATTAGGCCAGGTGGACTGGGTTCTGATCGGTGGAGATGTGGCGGAAAAGGGGATTTCATGGTCTATCGTCAGACACAATATGCAACTACTGACCAATATCGCACCCGCTTATGCGGTTTATGGAAACCATGACAAACATGCGGGAACGGCTCAGTTGGCTCGGATTTTCCGGGAAACTGGGATTCGGCTTCTACAGGATCAGGTTGTGTCTCTTCAACAAGGTGATTCCAGCATAAAGCTCGCCGGTGCGGATTATCGGTCTCGAGAACTCAGTAATCACCTCACCGAAAAGGACAGGAATGATTGCTTGATTGTATTAATTCACGATCCACTTCAGGCAAAGAGTGTTCACGATTATGCTGATCTTGTCTTAAGTGGGCATACACACGGGGGACAACTGGTGATCCCGTTTCTTGGACCACTTTTTCTTAACAAAACTTACCGGAATGTGTCGAACGGATGGTACACCTTGAAACGGTTGAACGGTGATCCGGATGGCAAAATGCTGGTCAGCAGAGGTTATGGAACGAATCATTTGCCGCTCAGGTTATGCTGTCCAGCCGAGATGCACAAGATTACATTAAAATTAAAAAAATAACAAAATAAAACAGCCTTGATCTATATGGATCAGGGCTGTTTATCTATATTGTCATCTGGCTTGAAGCTCTATTGAACGAGGATCTACAAAAGAATATCCCTTGTTCTCCAGCTTTGTTAACAAATCATCTAGGGCTTCTACAGTCCAAGGAAGTTCATGCATCAATATATTACTTCCGGGATTTAACTGATCAAGCACGTTCTGAATGACTTTATCGGGTTTGTTCTGGGTGCTCTTGTCCCAGTCCAGCGATCCGTTGGACCATGTCATGTATAACATGCCATTTTCTTTGACTGTTTCTTTCAAAGCGTCATTACCAGAACCAAACGGAGGGCGGAAAAATTCAGGCTCCACACCAATCGTTTCTTTGACGATGTTTTGAACATCCGTTACCTGCTTGGCAGCTTCAGCAGTGGACATTTTCTTGAGGTCCTCGTGGTCCCAAGCGTGGTTGCCAATAATTTGCTCACGCTCGTAAATAAGCTTTAACAATTCCGGATGGCTTTTGACACGATATCCATTAACGAAAAATATGGCTTTGGCATCATGTTTGTCCAGTGTATCAATTAATCCATTAATCATTTCTGCTTCCTTAGGGCCGTCATCGAATGTCAGGAGAACGACCTTCTTCTCACCGTTTTCATCATTGGGTTTGATGTAATAATTTTCATTCATATGATATGTCTTCTCAATGTGTTGTTCTTTTTTATCCTCAGTTACTTCTGTTTCTTGCTCTTTTTCTTCTGTTTGCTCCAGGCTGTCTGGAGTCGAAGATTCGTCATCTTCCACGGAGTTTGAAGCACTTTCTTCACTCGGTACAGGAGAGACGGTTTCTTTCTCAGAAGCGGTGTTTTCGTTAGATGTTGCTTCCTGTGCTCCACATGCTGACAACAGGAGACATGCGGCAATAAGGATTGTGGCAGTCGTTCTAAACATAATTTCAACTCACTTTCCTGTATTTATGCGGAATGAGATGTGGTGCTTCCGCAAACACTAGTTGTGATCTTAACATAAGAGGAGGTTGGTGTAATGAAGGCGTCATCCTTTTTTTGGGGGATTGTAGTTGGCGTTGCTGCCAGTTCATATCTGTCCAAGGGCAAAGTTCCCATGTTGTCTTCACTCTCGTCCGGCAACATGATGGGCCAAGCCAAGCACAAGATGATGGAAATGACTTTTCCAGGCATGGATGGATTCAGCCCTAAGAATAATGAGCATAGTGAATCCCACAAAAGTGCATTGAAAAAAACAGCAAGAGCCATTACCCCGCAGGAAAGAGAAGAAAACATGAACATGCTCAAAGATTTTATTCGCACCAATCCGGATGTTAAACAAGAAGTTGAGCAAATTTTGACTCAAACAAACACAACAGTACCCGGTTTATAAACCAAAACTACTGGAATAGAATCAACCACAGTCTTGTATGATGTGGATTGATTCTTTTTTTGTCGATTTTACTTCGTGCATTTGCAGGTATAAAATGATAACATAACTACATAGATTTATTTTCAGCACATATTGTTTTGTGCTTCATAATCTGTTATAAGACTTGCTTATAAAGGGGAGATCCTGTATGAAAATAGAACGATTAAGTCACGATAAGATACGGATTTTCCTGACCTTTGACGATCTGAGCGAGCGCGGAATACAAAAAGAAGATATGTGGCAGGAAATACCTAAAGTTCATGAACTGTTCACTGAAATGATGGATCAGGCATATTCCGAACTTGGGTTCGATGCTACAGGTCCACTTGCTGTCGAAGTATTCGCACTTCCCGCTCAAGGAATGGTGGTCATTGTTACGCGTGGGAAATATGATCCGCAACAATATGGTTCGGGCAATGAGGATGATCTGCCTGAAGAAGTTTATGAGATGGAAGTTACACTGGAGCAGAGTGATTCCATTGTATATGCCTTTAAGGATTTTGAAGTCTTGATTGAGGCTGCACATATGTTGCGTCAACATGTAACGAATGCGGGAAGACTCTATTCCTATAAAGATAAGTGGTTCCTGCATCTGGAACCGGACGAAGTCGATACCACCAAACATGCTGCGTTAATAGCGCTGCTTGCTGAATTTGGTGAGGGTTCTTCGGTTACGCCAGCAGTAATGGAAGAGTATGGCAAAGTCATTATGCCTGAACAGGCTATTGAAGTGATCTGCACCCATTTCAAACGTCAGGATTAAAATCAATTGCAAACGCGTCTTAGTCAGAGGAGGGAATTTCGGTGCTTTTGTTTTCGGTTTTAGCGGCAGCAGTAGCTCCGGGTCTCGCCTTGTTAACATATTTTTATCTGAAAGACCGTTATGATTCTGAGCCACTTCATATGGTACTAAGAGTATTCGTCATGGGTATTTTGATGGTGTTGCCTGTGATGATTATTCAACGAGGTATGATGCTTTGGCTCGGAGATAACCCTTACGTTGAGTCAATTCTCATTTCTGGCGGGGTTGAGGAATTCGTCAAATGGTTTGTGTTATACCATATCATTTATAATCACACGGAGTTTGATGAGCCATATGACGGAATTCTATACGCCGTTGCTGTTTCACTTGGTTTTGCTACGGTGGAGAATGTTTTGTATGCCTTTGCGGGGAATGCATCCGTCTCAGCCATGTTTCTCCGTGCATTACTTCCTGTGTCAGGACACGCCATGTTTGCGGTGATTATGGGGTATTACATGGGGCGGGCCAAGTTTACGGATGGTAAGAAGAAACGTTGGTTCTTGATGCTCTCCTTACTGCTTCCATTTTTCTGGCATGCGCTGTACGATGTCATCATGAACACGATGACAAACTACTGGTTGTGGTTCATAGCACCGCTAATGGCGGGATTATGGTATGGAGCCATGGGCAAAATTACGCGGGCTAACAACCGCTCTCCTTTTCGATTTGTGAAACGGGAGGAAGAGATTAAATTATAGAAATACGGACACACTGGTGGACATGGAGCGCGTACTGCGCCTGATGCCCCGGTGTGTTTTTTTGTTTCCAAGCTAAAGAATTCCCGGGGAATGATCAACAGAAACGGGGACAGCGTAATGAGGATAAAAATTAAAATCAGATGCAAACAGTGCGGAGAGCGGTTTACGCTGCGCGGCAAAAAAGAAAGAGGGCGAATTGAGACCGGATTTAAGCAGTGTCTGTGTGACAATCGGGATCAATTTGAAATTGAAGAAGATGGCGGTACGTCTTGGATTCAAATGAACTAAACAGCTCGTAAAGAGTCAAACATTGTGCCGGCTGGAAAACCGATGCATAAGAGGACTTTCTTCGATCCACAATATAGATAGTGGTTCAGATGAAAGGAGACTCTACCGATGTATAAACGTTTAAGTTCAGTCATGTTTCCGATATTTGCAGTACTGCTGATCGGTGCCCTCGTATGGGGATACCAGGAGAACCAGGAGAAAAATGCGATCTTGATCAAAGCGGAGAATCAGTATCAGCGTGCGTTTCATGATTTGTCTTTCCATATGGACAAGCTGCACTCTGAAATCGGTAATACACTGGCGGTGAGCTCCACTTCCCAGGGTATGCACCGTAAAGGTCTGATGAATGTGTGGCGGCTTACCAGCGAGGCGCAAAATGAGATTAACCAACTGCCACTAACCATGCTGCCTTTTAACGAGACGGAGGAATTTCTTTCTCGAATCTCAAACTTTGCATATCAGGCATCCATGCGTGATTTAACCAATGAGCCACTAAGTGAGAAGGAAGTGGGCAACCTAAAAAGTCTGTACCAGAATTCCTCCGAGATCACTAAAAACCTACAGGAAGTCCAGCAAAAAGTACTTTCTGACCGCTTGCGCTGGATGGATGCCGAAACGGCCATGGCTACAGAAGAAAAAACAATGGATAATACCATTGTCGATGGATTTCGGACGGTGAACAAAAAAGTACAGGAGTATCCTGAACTGGATTGGGGCCCTTCGGTATCCAGCATTTATGCAAAGCGTTCAGTCAAAAAGCTGGATGGTATTCCGGTGTCAAAAGAACAAATTAAAAGCAAAGCTGCGAAATTCTCGAATGCAGACAGCAACAAGATCCAGGTTCAGGAGAATGGTAAAGGTACGGATTGGGAGTCCTATACCGCTACGATTAATCAAGGCAAAGAAAGCAAGTTGATGATGGATTTTACCCGCAATGGGGGCATGCTGATTTCCTACAGCGATACTAGACCAATCGGCGCCAAGAAGGTCTCACGTTCAGATGCCATGGCCAAAGCGGATCAATTCCTCGTTAACAAAGGCTACAAAAATATGAAAGCAGTAAACTACGATGAGTACGGTAACTTAGCAAACTTAACGTATGTTCGCAAACAAGGGGATACCTTGCTTTATCCGGAGAAAATGTCTGTACGCGTTGGTCTGGACACAGGAGACGTTACAGGCTTCCAGGCAAGTGATTATGTCTATGAGCATCAGAAACAGCGGCAAATACCAAAAGCGGCTCTTACGGAAGCACAGGCTCGCAAAAAGCTTAATCCTGAATTCGAGGAGAGCTATGCACGCAAATCATTAATTGAGAATGATTACAGCAAGGAAGTGTTATGTTATGAATTCGGTGGCCGTATCAACGGCACGAAATACCGAATTTATATCAACGCTGATACAGGCGTCGAAGAAGCGGTTGAAGAAATTAAACCAGTGAATGCAACTTCGTAGAATTTAAAGCCGAAACACATGAAATGTATACGAAACAGACCACATTGTGGTCTGTTTTTTTGTTATCCGCTATGAGAAAGGTCATGGTATAATAGTCCTTGTACATACGATGATGAATAGTAAGGTGGCGGTGAAGAGCTTGTATCCGAAAATTAATGAAATTTTACACATCCAAATTGCCTCAGCAGATGAAAAAGAAGAGAGCAAGGAATACAAATCCCGTATAGCAGACATGGATGACCAAAGTTTTTTAATTGAAGTACCAATGCAACAAGGTAGCAGTCGTTTGAAAAGATTATATTTCGGTGAAGAACTGTCCATCTCTTATATCACTGAAGATGGCGTCAGACATTATTTCAATACGTACGTGACCGGTTTTGAAGAAGATGTGGTAAGACTTGTGCGTATACGCAAGCCGCTGCCTGACGATATCTCGAAAATACAACGACGCAGCTTCTTACGTGTTCATGCGAATCTTGAACTAGCCATTCAAGCCGAAGATCTGACTCGTGCCGTGGGATTGACCGAGGATATAGGTGGCGGGGGCTTGTCTATATATGGAGAACCAAACTTCCCGATCGCGGAAGGACAAAAGTTGAACTGCTGGTTGCTGGTTCCCTATCGGAATTCTACGATTGAGCATGTGGCTTTCGAAGCTGAAGTCGTTCGCATTAAAACCCTGGAGTCTGGCAGACAGCTCTGCATGTTGAAATTTACGCAGATCACAGACTCGGAGCGTCAAAAAATCATTAAGTTTTGCTTTGAACGGCAGCTTGATTATCGTACGAAGTAGGGCATATTTTTTGAATAAAAAGGAAATATGGCGGGAAACGTAAGGGGAAAAACGGAGGTATCTGGGTATGAATCACCGACGTATATCCCGAAGATATGAGCGCCTGTACTACGTGTTCTCCAAACGAATGGAAAGAAGACTCTTTCAGCTAATTACAGTTTTATTCTTGTTGTTGGTAATATACCAATTGCTGCTTCAGGTTCCATATTTCAAGCGAAATGTGACCCTGATAGACCGGATGGAGGGAACACCAATTCATATGGAGCTTTCAACAGAAAGGGAACATTACTGAATTGGCTGTTTTTGCATCCATGTGTATAGTGTGGTATAATTTTCACGATGCAGGCAATGCCTGTTTTTTTATTGAGGCTTATCGTTTGAGGAGGAATGCCCCGTTGGCAAGCCAGAACACATCAGAGAACGGGAAGATGAACGTTGCAATTGACGGACCTGCTGGTGCCGGGAAAAGCACCGTGGCCCGATTGGTTGCAGAGGCGCTCGGTTATATTTACGTCGATACTGGCGCAATGTACCGTGCGGTAACCCTATACATGATTCGGAAAGGGATTTCTCCGGATAATGTAACAGAGGTACTTCAAGAAGCCCACAAACTGGTCATTGATTTACAGCCGGACCCGAGTGGACAGAAAGTGTTCTGTAACGGGGAAGATGTAACCTCGGAAATCCGCTCCCGTGAAGTTACGGGGATCGTGTCCCGATATGCGCAAATCGAGGGGCTGCGTTCGCAATTAGTGGATACTCAGCGGCAAATGGCTTTGCGCAAGGGCGTCGTCATGGATGGACGCGATATCGGAACGACAGTATTGCCCGATGCGGAAGTGAAAATCTTCATGACTGCCAGTGTGGAAGAGCGTGCACTTCGCCGCTTCAAAGAACTGGACCCCTCTGAAGGACTGACGTTGAAGCAACTAGAGCGAGACATTGCCACACGTGACAAATTGGATGAAGAGCGGGAAATATCCCCACTTCGCTGTGCCGAGGACGCAACCGTTCTTGATACAACCAAGATGAGTATTCGTGAAGTGGTTGACAAAATCGTATCTTATTGCACAATGGTCAGAGGAGAGGTTGGTCTATGATTTACACATTTTGCAGCACATTACTGCGGATCATTTACACCATTCTTTTCCGCCTGGAAGCAGTTGGACGGGAGAATATCCCGCAAGAGGGCGGCGTACTTTTATGTTCCAATCATATCAGTAACTTTGATCCTCCAACGGTAGGTATTAAAATTCGCCGGCAGGTACGCTTCATGGCCAAAAGTGAATTGTTTGATGTTCCGGTACTTGGGAAGATCATTAAGGCTGTGGGCGCGTTTCCCGTTAAGCGTGGAGGCGTTAGCAAGGAATCCATCAAAACTTCACTAAACATTTTGCGTAACGGTGAAGTGCTCGGCATTTTCCCATCCGGGAGCCGGCACAACGATGGAGGCATCGGCAAAAAAGGTGCAGCGAGCTTCGCTCTTCGGAGTGGTGCTACCGTTATCCCTACTGCTATTATCGGCAACTACAAGCTTTTTCGTAAGATGAAAGTTGTGTATGGAGCACCGGTGACTTTGGACGAGTTTAAGGAAGATCCTTCCGGTGACGCACTGGAAAGAGCAACTGAAAAGATTATGTCCAAAATTAATGAAATGGTGAAAACAGGCGTACCGAGCAAATAATTTGTTCTACGCCGAAAGTCTGAATGCATTGTTTCCATATTTTTGAGGGAAACTAATCCGAGCCATTCAGCGTTGAAAGTGTTTTGAACTCTGCTACAGGCAGGTTTGAATATAATGGGGTTTTTGAATTGAGGAGGGTATTTGACATGTCGGAAGAAATGAAAAATCAAGAAGCAACCCAAGATGAGTTGGATCAATTCGTTTCCTTGAAAAAAGGAGATACCGTAAAAGGAACCATCGTCAAATTGGAAGATAACCAAGCCTATGTGAGCATTGGATATAAATATGACGGTGTAATTCCAATTCGCGAACTGTCTTCATTGCATGTTGACAGCGCGTCTGATGCAGTAGAAGTTGGACAAGAAGTTGAAGCTAAAGTACTTAGCATCGACGACGAGAAGGAAAAACTCGTTCTGTCCAAACGTGCAATCGACAGCGAAAACGCTTGGGATCAATTGCAAAAGCATTTTGAAGACCAAGATGTATTCGAAGTTGTTGTAGCTGACGTGGTGAAAGGCGGTCTGGTAGCAGACGTGGGCGTACGTGGATTTATCCCGGCTTCCATGGTTGAACGCCATTTCGTAGAAGACTTCAGCGACTACAAAGGACGCACACTGCGCGTTAAAGTGAAAGAGATCGATCGTGAGAACAACAAAGTGATCCTTTCCCAAAAAGACGTTCTTGAGCAAGAATTCGAAGCTAACAAAGCTGAGGTTATGGCTGGTCTGCAAGAAGGCCAAGTTATCGAAGGTACAGTACAACGTTTGACTCAATTCGGAGCATTCGTTGATGTAGGCGGAGTTGACGGTCTGGTTCACGTTTCTGAGCTCGCTTGGACGCATGTGGACAAACCATCCGATGTCCTTTCCGAAGGTGACAAAGTCAGCGTTAAAGTGCTGAAAGTTGACCCGGAAAAAGGTAAAATCAGCCTGAGCATGAAAGCTGTTCAACCAGGACCATGGGAAACAGCTGGCGAGAAATTCAACACTAGCGATATCGTAACAGGTGTTGTTAAACGTCTGGTTGATTTCGGTGCATTTGTTGAAATCGCTCCTGGTGTTGAGGGACTTGTGCACATTTCACAAATTTCCCACAAACATATCGGCACTCCACACGAAGTGTTGAAAGAAGGTCAGGAAGTTCAAGTTAAGATTCTCGACATGAACCCTGCTGAGCAACGTGTAAGCCTGAGCATTAAAGAAACAGAAGAAGCTCCTGCCCAAGCGCCAAAAGCTGAAAGACCTGCTAGAAACAACGCTCCACGTGAAGAAATCAACAACCCGAACGTTTCCTTGAGCAATCAAGGTATGAGTATCACACTCGGCGAACGTTTCGGTGACAAACTCAGCAAATTCAAATAAGTTATTCATGCATGGTTCTTAGTTATACTGCATATTTTGCTGAACAATAAAAGCAAGATCGGCGAGCCCCAGCGGGTTCGCCGATTGTTGTTATTGTGAGCATTCTTGGCATGAAAGGTTAGCCAAGACATGTGTTTTTTGCTATGATGAGTAACGTAAGTATGGACAGGAGGAGTGGAATGTATGGCAAGACCCGTTGTGGCAATTGTCGGGCGACCGAACGTGGGTAAATCCACTATTTTTAATCGGATTATCGGCGACAGACTGGCCATTGTGGAAGACAAGCCGGGTATTACCCGTGACCGGATCTACGGAATCGGTGAATGGAACGGTAAACCATTCAGTATTATCGATACAGGTGGTATCGAAATCGACGGCGAGGATGTCATTCTTAAATCAATTCGGATGCAGGCAGAGCTCGCCATTGAAGAAGCGGATGTTATTGTATTCATGTGTGATGCAAAAGCAGGAATTACGCAATCTGACGAAGAAGTCGCAGAGATGTTGTACCGCTCAGGCAAGCCCATTGTTGTAGCCGTTAACAAAGTGGATAATATTGGGCGAAGTGAGCTCATTTACGAGTTTTACGGATTTGGATTTGGAGATCCCATCGGTGTATCCGGAAGTCATGGTACGGGTATTGGTGATTTGCTGGATGCAATCGTTGAAAAATTGCCTGAACTTGAAGAAGAGACATACGATGAAGACGTCATCCGCGTTGCTCTAATCGGACGTCCAAATGTAGGTAAATCTTCATTGGTAAATGCTATCTTGGGTGAGGAACGCGTTATCGTAAGCGATGTAGCCGGAACGACGCGCGATGCCATTGATACCCCGTTTGAAAAAGATGGGCAGCGTTACGTGCTGATTGATACGGCAGGTATGCGTAAACGCGGTAAAGTGTATGAAACTACCGAGAAATACAGTGTAATGCGTGCTATGCGTGCCATTGAACGTGCTGATGTCGTTTTGGTCGTTATTAACGGCGAGGAAGGCATCATTGAACAGGACAAGCATATTGCAGGTTATGCATTTGAAGCCGGTAAAGCTTCCCTGTTCGTTGTGAATAAGTGGGACGTGGTAGATAAAACGGATAAAACGATGAATGAGTTTGAGAAAAA
The DNA here is from genome assembly GCF_022346995.1 of Paenibacillus sp. ACRRY. GTDB lineage: Bacteria > Bacillota > Bacilli > Paenibacillales > Paenibacillaceae > Paenibacillus. Next base: position 14,631 of record NZ_JAKRNM010000010.1, read on the forward strand.
AATTCGGGATCACTTCCTGTTTATGACTTATGCTCCCGTAGTCTTTTTGTCAGCCAAAACAAAACAACGCTTACAAAAATTGCTTCCTGTGGTAACTCGCGTAGCTCAGCAGCATGCTATGCGTGTTCAGACGCATTTGCTTAATGATGTCGTATCTGATGCTGTGGCTATTAATCCGCCGCCTACAGACAAAGGACGCAGAATGCGGATTAACTATGTGACACAGGTTGCTGTCAAACCACCGACCATGGTTATTTTTGTAAACGATCCGGAATTGATGCACTTCTCTTATGAACGTTACCTGGAGAATAAAATCCGCGGAGCGTTTGATTTTGAAGGTACGCCAATTCGCATATTTACTCGGAAGAAGTCCGACGAAGGTTAGGGGAGAAGTTTGTGATTTTACCAATCGCAGCGATTGTACTGAGCTATTTGCTCGGTTCAATCAGCTTTAGTGTCCTCCTTGCAAAGGCAATACGGGGGATCGACATTCGTCAGCATGGCAGCGGGAACGCAGGCGCTACCAATACATTGCGAATATTGGGTAAAGGACCGGCTATTCTTGTGCTGCTGTTGGATGTCCTTAAAGGTATTGCAGCTGTATGGATTGGAGTGTGGCTTAGTGACGGTTCCGAGTGGATTCCTGCAATTTGTGGTGTGGCTGCGATTGCAGGACATAACTGGCCGCTCTACTTCCGATTCCGTGGGGGAAAAGGAATTGCAACAGCAATTGGCGTACTCGCCACTCTTGCATTCGTTCCTGCAGTCTCTGCCGGATTTTTTGCAATCCTGTCCATCGTTTTGACACGTTACGTTTCACTGGGTTCTCTTATTTTTGTAGCACTAACACCAATCTTCATCCTAGTGTTCCCGGGATATTCCATGAATCTATTCTGGGGAAGTCTGATTATTTGTCTGTTTGCTTTTTGGAGACATCGCACAAACATTGCGAAGCTTGCCAGAGGACAGGAAAATAAATTAGGAGCCAATAAACCTGGGGGTGGAAAACGCGTTGTCTAAAAAAGTTGCCGTCCTGGTCGCAGGCAGTTGGGGGACCGCTCTCGCAAGTGTGCTGGCCGCCAATGGGCTGGAAGTGACGATGTGGACACGTGGTGAAGAGCAGGCCGCCGAAATTAACAACCAGCATCGGAACAGTCGTTTTCTTCCTGGTGCAGAGTTATCAACTCGCATTCAGGCAACGACTAATATGGGGGATGCCGTTCTAGGGGCTTCGGCCGTTTTAATTGTTGCACCTTCCTCAGCCATGCGTTCGGTAGTTAACCAACTCAAGGCGTATTATACGCCAGATATGTTAATAATCCATGCAACCAAGGGATTTGAAACGGAAAGCCTCAAACGGATGTCGACGGTGATCTCTGAGGAACTTGAATGCGAAGAAGGGCATATCGTTGTACTTTCGGGTCCGAGTCATGCGGAAGAAGTGGTCAAACGCTGTCCTACAACGGTGGTTGTGGCTTCACTGGACAAAGCTGCAGCAGATGCTGCTCAGGCCTTGTTCATGAATGCCTATTTCCGTGTGTATACGAATCGGGATATGCTTGGTGTGGAGCTGGCAGGTGCCTTCAAAAATATTATCGCACTTGGTGCAGGGATGTCAGATGGCCTGGACTTCGGAGATAATGCAAAAGCTGCTCTATTGACTCGTGGATTGGCAGAAATCACTCGGATTGGCGTGGAGATGGGAGCGAACCCGCTTACGTTTGCGGGGCTCGCCGGAATCGGCGATTTGGTCGTTACCGCGACAAGTCAACATAGCCGGAACTGGCGGGCCGGTTCCATGCTGGGACAAGGGCAAAAGCTGGAGGATGTGCTGAATTCCATGGGAATGGTCGTAGAAGGAATTCGTACGACAAAAGCAGCCTATTTTATTTCTCAGAAATACGGGGTGCAGATGCCGATTGCGGATCAACTATACCATGTTCTCTTTCAGGATCGTGAGCCGCGTGATGCGGTTGAGGCACTCATGGGCCGAGATCCCAAGACCGAAATGGAAGTTATGAAACTGGAAACATGGGAACAGTGGCACTCCTGATTCGCCATTGCTTCACTCACCAGAAATAAAGAAGCTCATTCACCTTTTCATTGGTACACTCATACTATACACATGAGTATTGCCGGAGGAGGGGAGACGAATGGGTAACAACATTTCTAAGGATGCACTGAAAGCGATCAACAAAAAAACGGGCAAAACAATTACAGAAGGTGCTGTCAAGAAATTGGCGAGCACAGTAAAACCGTCCACCATGCAGAATGAAGCTCAGTTGCGCCAATTGATTAAACAAGTATCCGCCATGGCGAAAGTTCCGGTATCTGAAGATACGGTTCAGGATATTGTAAGTGCGGTCAAAAAGAGCGGACTGAATCCAAACAGCATGGAATCATTAATGAAAATGATGATGAAAAAATAATAGATCGTTTTTGCTTCTACAAAAGTGAGTAAGCGAGACAAAAAGATGAGTCAGCTAAGGCTGGCTTTCTTTTTGTCTTTTTTTTGGAAAAGTCCTCTGAATTTCGTGTTATAATAATTTCAATTGTCACCGTGTCAGTGATGAATAACGGATTGAAGGGGAGACTGCTGGATTATGAGCGCAATGGACAAGATGTGGCTGTCATTGGTTGCAATTCTGATTATGGGATTGTCTGTATTCCTGATAACCTTCGCGAGAGCCAAAACCAAAGGCTTTGTACGAGGGATTCTGTCATTAATCGCGTTTCTGATTATGCTGATTGGTTTTTTCGGCGGAATTGCATCGCTCACTTGATCTTATTCTTGCCTGTAGCTTAACATCCGCATAAGTACACCATAGAACTGACACAATGAAAACGGATGAAGGGAAGGTGAGCCGGTTGGGACCACATGGAACAGAGGGCCTTACAGAGCGCTATCCGGAATTGCACGCTGCGTTGCTGGAAACGGCAAAAACCTGGAATACAGTACCTTATACTTGGCTTCTTGGGGGGAGCTGTGGATTGCTGTTGCAGCATGTCGAGTTGCAGCAGGCTCCTAGAGATATTGACGTCTACGCCGATCTGGCTGCTGCACATGGGCTTCATCATTCTGCCCCAGGAATTGCCCTGGATAAACCGGTGATAGATCGAACAGGGCCATACGCTTCATTGCTGAGTCATTATCAAGTCGGGGAGTGTGCGCTTGAACTCGTTGGCGGCTTTGAAGTATGGTCCAGGCAGAGCTGGTACCGGATTGAGATAGAACAACTGTTGATTCATCATGCGCCTCAGGCTCAAATTGGTTCTTACACGTTACGATTGATGCCCCTTGCTCATGAGTTGCTCTTTAATCTATTGAGAGGTCGAGCTGACCGTTATGAGGCTATTGCCGAAGCAATCCGGAAGGATCCACAGCTTCATCAACCCTTACTGGCTTCATTGGGTAAGCATAATGTGTGGACAAGCCGATTCTCCGCTGAGGTAGAAGAGTTGGTCGGTTTTACATGGACTTCATAGGTGGGAGGCAAGAAGATGGAGCACACGATTACATTTTTACCGCAAAATAAGAGCATTCGCCTAAAAGCGGGAGTGAACCTGCTCAGTGCCGCACGTCGTGCAGGAGTGAAAATTTCAACCCGTTGCGATGGAAAAGCCGCTTGTTTAATGTGCAAGGTCAAAGTAGATGGTGATCAGTCACAGTCTCTGCACCCTCCTACAGATGCTGAACAAAGGAAACTGGGTTCCCTGCTGGAAGCAGGAACTCGTCTTGCTTGTCAGGCCAAGGTGAGGGGATCAGTGTCTGTTCATGTTCCGGAAGATCCACTCAAAGCTGCAATACGTAAGCAGTTGGAACGGCAGCAGCAGGAGGATGACGATTGGTTCTGAAACTAACCTGAATGATTGGTGCTCGATTGGAATGGGTCTTCTCGTTGGACTCTTCAGATTCAAGGAGGATGCAGATGAACGCAAACAAAGATAGGCTCTTCATTAGTTCGGGGTGGAGGTACGGGATCCAGGGAGTCCGCTGTCTTCTGTTAATTTTAATGGTTGTTACAGTAAGTGGTTGCATGTATCCGTCCCAGAGTAACGATGACCCCAAAATAGCATACAGGGAGAGTGTGAATCGGATACAGAGTGCTGTAGAAGCCTTTCAGAAGGATCAGGGGATTCTGCCCATGATTAATGCGGATATGGATACACCCAAATATGAAAAATTCAGGGTGGATCTGCCGAAACTGAAACAGCAAGGTTATCTGGACGAAATTCCGGGTACTGCTTTCGAAAGTGGTGGGAGCGCTTACTTCCTTATTCAAAATGAAGAGACTTCACCCACTGTAAAAGTAATGGACTTGCAGACAGTACAGAAGGTCAATGATGTACAGCGCATGGTTAATCAGTATAAATCAGTACATAATGGCAAACTGCCTGCCGGGGAAGAATTGTACACCGGTCTCTACGCTGTAGATATGGAACAAGCCGCTCAGGCAGGTGCTCCTGAGGTTACGCTGAATAGCGTCTATTCCGGTCAGGAGTTACCATTTATGATGGACGGTGAAGGCAATGTGTATGTTGATTATGCCTTCGATATCATGCAAGCGGTGGAAAAATCGGATCGTTCTCCTGTGGATGGAGATGATGTGCGCGAGTATTTGCTGGAGCACTCCTATTTCGTTCCGGTAAAATCGGTTAGTTATACGTGGCAGAAGAATGCCCCAGTTGCACAAGACGAACCATAGATGAAATGCACCAAAAAAAGAGATACTCCGCATCAAGGGGTATCTCTTTTTGTTGATGCATTAAGTTCTCAGGAGCTTCAAAGAACCGGAGTAGGTAATACGTCAGACCTCAACGTTGTAGTTCAACTCAAGTTCATCTCCGGGCAATCCACGGATGCCCCAGTGTGCACGTGGTGTCTCGAAAATGGTGATCTCCAAATCATGGACAGACAACAGGAATTTTTCATGTATTTGTTTATATAGTTGCTGGATTAAATCTTTCTTTGTTTCCATAGATCTTCCTTCGAACATGCTGATTTCAACAATGGTGTATGCTGCTGATCGATCTGGCGGGTACTGAAAGTCCTCCGCATCCAAGGGGAAGTAACGCTGGAATTTTTTGTTCTCTGGCAGTCCCAGGACATCCATCAGAACGGAATGAATTACGTTAGAAAGCTGTTCTTTCATTGGATTTAACTGCTCACGTATACCGAAAACTTTAATCTGTGCCATACTCATCTCACCTTTCTCATCTCGTTTTGGATCTACCTTAGCTCGGCTCTAAAAATGTGTTTCCTTCACAGTATACCTCTAACTCTAACTGTCCGACACCTCAAATAGAAATGAATGAAACCAGCATAAATGCAATCGGGCGTTCATAAAGTAGATTGAAATAATGACGCGCAGTCCGAGAGCGGGGCTACTTCCCGGAGTTAAAGGCCTGAGAAAAAAACAAAAAAAACGCGTCATATTGCTGCATACGGATACATAAGATGATACTAGTCCAATTGCATGTACGAGTTAACGCCGCTTTCGCCGGTTTCATCAGAATGCAACGTTCGGCGGCGGACGACTTCCGGGCACTCACAAAGGCGGCTCTACCGTTGCAGGGATTTCAGTCTTCTGATTGAAAAAACGAAGCGGATGCTCTTTAGCATTTTTCCTTCGGAGTAATTTAGGGAGGGGATTTCATTGGAGAAAGTGGACATTTTTAAGGACATAGCTGAGCGGACCGGAGGGGATATCTATCTCGGGGTTGTCGGCGCAGTCCGGACGGGGAAATCAACATTTATTAAACGATTCATGGAAACGATCGTACTGCCAAACATCGCAAGCGAGGCTGATCGTGCCCGTGCAGTGGATGAACTTCCACAGAGTGCAGCAGGCAAAACGATTATGACCACCGAGCCGAAATTCGTACCGAATAATGCGGTTCAGATCAAGGTAGCCGAGGGTTTGGATGTCAATGTCCGCCTCGTGGATTGTGTAGGGTATGCAGTTGAGGGAGCCAAGGGATACGAGGATGAGAATGGACCACGCATGATCTCCACGCCTTGGTTCGAAGAGCCAATCCCGTTCCAGGAAGCAGCGGAGATTGGTACACGCAAAGTCATTCAGGAGCATTCCACACTGGGTGTTGTGGTTACCACAGACGGCACGATTGCCGAGATCGCCCGTAGTTCCTACGTGGAATCCGAAGAACGAGTCATTGCCGAACTGAAAGAGGTTGGCAAACCGTTCGTGCTGATCATCAACTCTACCCGTCCTCGCAGTGAAGAAGCTCTTCAATTGCGAAGTGAATTGGCAGCTAAATATGATATTCCAGTAATGACATTAAGCGCAGCCACAATGACGGAAGACGATGTAACAGGTGTGCTGCGTGAAGTCCTGTATGAGTTCCCTGTACATGAGGTTAATGTGAATCTGCCGAGCTGGGTTATGGTCCTGAATGAAACCCACTGGCTGCGGAATAACTACGAAAATTCCGTGCGCGACACGGTGAAAGACATTCGCAGACTGCGTGACGTGGACCGGGTTGTGTCCCAGTTCATGGAGTATGAGTTCATTGACCGCGCAGGACTTAGCGGTATGAATATGGGTCAGGGTGTGGCCGAGATTGATCTGTACGCTCCTGATGAATTATACGATCAGATCCTCGTGGAAGTGGTCGGCATTGAAATCAGAGGCAAGGATCATCTACTGCAGCTGATGCAGGAATTCTCTCATGCCAAGCGGGAATATGATCGCTTCGCTGAAGCCTTGGAGATGGTCAAAACGACCGGGTACGGCATTGCGGCACCTTCGCTTGCTGAGATGGCACTGGATGAACCCGAGCTCATTCGTCAAGGCACCAAATTCGGTGTACGTTTGAAAGCGACCGCACCTTCCATCCACATGATCCGGGTCGATGTAGAGTCCGAGTTCGCACCGATTATCGGTACGGAGAAGCAAAGTGAGGAACTGGTGAGGTACCTGATGCAGGACTTCGAGAACGATCCAATCAAGGTATGGGATTCAGACATGTTTGGTCGTTCGCTGCATTCCATTGTGCGCGAAGGGATTCAGGGCAAGATCGCCATGATGCCGGACAATGCAAGGTACAAATTGCAGGAGACATTGGGACGTATCATCAACGAAGGCTCAGGCGGCTTGATTGCCATCATTCTGTAAAACAAAAGACCACAAGGCTATCCTTGTGGTCTTTTTGCTGTATGATTTTAGTTTCTTATATATGGTACTACTGGATGTATACTACATATTTCTTGAAAAACTTAGCGAGTTTTAGCTTTAAATTGTTAAAACCCATTTACATACTAGGGATTAGCCGTTATATTAATATTCAACTATTGTGATCAAGGTCACTGAGAGTGCACGAATAGGGGGAGACAGAGATGAAAAAGAAAGATACGAAATGGGTATGGTTGAGTGTTCTGCTTGTATTTACATTGGCACTGTCCGCTTGCGGGATCAAAAAAGAACCAGCGGCAACTCCAGCTTCCGGAACATCAGAGGACAAGCCCAAGACTGAGGCAGTAACGGGCCCGCTCAGTGGTAAACGAATTGCCCTCATCATGGAATTTAACACGGGTACATTCTCACAGCAGTATGTGCAAGGCGTAAAAGAGGAAATTGAAAAATTCGGCGGTGAGCTAACTACATTTGTTGCTGATAATGATAAAGCCAAAATGGTTTCTTTGCTGGACAGCGCAATTAACCAGAAGTTCGATGCAATCTTGACAGACCACGGGGACTCGCTTCTGGAACCGGGTGTGAAAAAAGCGATAGAACAAAACATTCCGGTAGTAGTCTTCGATGCAGCCATCCAAGTACCGGGGGCAACCGTACTGTCCCAGGACGACCAGAAGATGGCGGAACTTACATTGGAACAAATGAAAAAGGATATTAATGGCCAAGGAAATATCGTGAAAGTATGGGTGGCCGGGTTCGCTCCTATGGAACGTCGCCAGATTGCATACGGCGAATTCATGAAAGAGAATACGGACATCAAGGAAATTGCCACTTTTGGTTCAGCACAAAACCCGGCTCTGGATACACAAGCCAAAATGGAAGCTATTTTGAAACAATATCCGAAAGGCGAAATTACGGCTGTGTGGGCTGCTTGGGATGAGTTTGCCAAAGGGGCTGCGCGCGCAATCCAGCAAGCAGGTCGTGACGAAATTAAAGTTTATGGTATCGATATGAGTGATGAAGATTTGCAAATGATTCAGGATCCGAAAAATCCTTGGATTGCTTCCGCAGCGGTAGACCCAACAGACATTGGACGTGTTCAGGTACGTTACGCTTATCAGAAACTGAACGGCGATGAGACTGAAGATCAGGTGGTACTCAATCCAGTTTATGTTCAACGCGAAGCACTGCCTGAGACACAAATCTCTACTTCCGAATTGTCCCAATATGTTGATGGTTGGGGAGGTAGTACACAGGGCATCAAGGATTGGATGGCGGAATACGGAATCACTGCTAAATAAAGCAGCGTTAGAAGGCGCGCCGCAAGGTGCGCTTTTTTCGCAGGCAGATATGTAAAACAACAGATCGTAAGGATAGCTTGACTCCCTGGAGGAGGATTGGAGGTCTACATCATGACAACTGCACCGATTTTGCTTGAAATGGAACATATTCATAAGCAGTTTGCTGGCGTTCCTGCGCTAAAAGACGTTGATTTTTCTGTAAAAGGTGGAGAGATCCATGCGCTGCTTGGCGCTAATGGAGCAGGAAAAAGTACCTTGATGAAAATTCTGTCGGGTGCCTACCAACTGGATCAGGGCCAGATTCGTTTAAATGATCAGCATTTACGTCTAAATTCACCAGGCGACGCTAAGGCAAACGGGATTCACTGTGTCTATCAGGAGGTCGATGCTGCACTGGTACCGCAGCTGACGGCTGCTGAGAACATTATGCTGGACCAGCTGGCTTCTCCAGATGGTGGATGGTGGAAAAGCCCGCGTAAGCTCCAGCAACGTGCTCTTGAGGCACTCAAAGAATTAGGAGCAGACATTGCAGTTCAGAAAAAGGTAGCGGATCTTACACTTGCAGAGAAACAGATGATTCTGCTGGCGCGTATCCTGATTCAGGATGCCAAGGTGATTATATTTGATGAACCGACTGCTCCGCTGAGCCAGGAAGAAACAGACGCCTTTTTCCGGATTGTTCATCTGTTAAAAGAACGGGGAGTAGCTTGCATTTTTATAACCCACCGGCTTACTGAGGTGACTGGACATTGTGATCGAGTGACCGTCATGAGAGACGGACAGCATGTATTTACGGGTGAGGCGCGTGGACTAACTGTAAATGATCTGGTCACACAGATGCTGGGCAAGCCATTCGAAGAGGAATTTCCGAAGACGGAAGCACCAATTGGCGAGGTAATCTTTGAAGCGCGTGGATTGCACCGGGGGATTAAGGTCAAGGGGGTTGATTTGTCTGTACGCCGTGGTGAGGTCCTGGCCGTTGTCGGTCTGGTCGGTGCGGGCAAAACGGAATGTTCCCGTCTTCTGATTGGAGCAGACCAGCTGGAGAAAGGGGATATTCGCTTGAACGAAAAACCACTTCGCTTCTCTCAGCCCGCGGATGCCGCAGCTTCAGGCATTGTTTCCGTACCCGAAGAACGTCGCAAGCAGGGGATTCTCATTCAGGAAAATGTGGAACGAAATCTGAGTTTGCCCTTGCTCGGACGTCTTAGTACATTCGGATTCGTGAGTCGCAAAAAAGAGCTAGAAAACGCGGAATCACTGGTTCAACAGCTGGGCATTAAAACATCTTCGGTACGCCAGGAAGTAAAGTATCTGAGCGGAGGTAACCAGCAGAAAGTAGCTATTGGTAAATGGCTGAATGCGGACGCTGATGTTTTTATATTTGATGAACCTACCAAGGGCGTGGATATTGGAGCCAAAAGTGACATCTTCCGTATCATTAACGAACTGGCTTTGGCAGGCAAGGCGGTCATCTATTTCACATGTGAGCTGGACGAGGGGCTCGGTATAGGAGACCGCATTGCAGTGATGTGTGAAGGGAAAATCGTAAAAGAATTCAAGCGTGGCGAGACTAACCAAGAACAGCTGCTATTCTACGCAAGCGGTGGACAAGAGGTGCAGGTATGAAGGACAAATCAATGGATTTTGCGTTCCGTTACGGGGCGATTATCGTTATTATCGGTGTTATTGCTTTTTTTGGCATCAAATTGCCTTACTTTTTTACCTATAGTAATCTGACTGACATTCTGGGATCGATATCGATTGTGACTTTTGTTGCCATTGGTGTAACGTTATCTCTCATTGTGGACGGTTTCGATCTCTCGGTGGGGGCTACCGTATCATTGACGACTGTTGTAACCGCCTCGTTAATGATCTGGTATCAGCAGCCACTCACTGTTGTCATTATTGTTCCGCTGGTGATCGGAGCAGTCATTGGTCTCCTGAATGCCTTGCTGATTGTAAAACTGCGCATTCCTGATCTGCTCGCCACGCTGGCGACCATGTACATTATCGGAGGTATTCACAAAACATACGCGCAAGGGTATACCATTTATAATCATATGCAATTTCCAGATGGCAGCAAGGCAGCCGGAGAGATGGATCCTACGTTCTTGCTGATTGGTCAGGGAAAATGGCTTGGCATGCCTATATCGGTTATCCTTCTTCTCGTTGCAGTCATTGGTGTTCATATCTTTTTGACGTATACGAAATACGGACGCCAGATGTACGTTACAGGGGGCAATGAAGAAGCGGCGCGTTTGTCCGGAATCAAGGTGAAAAAGGTGCGGACGCTTGCTTATGTGGCTGCTGGCGTGTTTGCTGCAATAGGGGGCATTATCTACGCCTCTAAGGTGGGATCTGGACAAATCGATGCAGGATCTCCGTTGTTAATGGAATCCGTGGCAGCTGTGTTTGTAGGGTTCTCTGTCTTCGGTGCGGGTAAACCAAATGTTATCGGAACCTTCATTGGATCGGTCCTGATTGGTGTGCTCGTGAATGGTTTAACCATGATGAATGTTCAGTATTTTACTCATGACATTGTAAAAGGTGGCGTCCTCGTGCTTGCCTTGGCAGTGACATTTTACGTGCTAAACCGCAACCGCACTTGAAATTGTGGGCTGTCTGTATTAGTATAAAATTTGTTCCGCGTCTGGAACGCGCTTGGTTTCAGGCGACATTCTGCCGGAAATGACTGTTGACCGCAGGCGGAGAATTGTGTTCATCACGCTCAAGATGTACGTAGATTTTTTGCGTATGAACGTATATTTCGCTTTAAAACGGAAACACAGTATAACATTCAGGACATTGATTCAGGAGGTGAAAACAAATGAACAAATCAGACTTGATTACACACGTGTCTGAAGCGACTGAATTGTCCAAAAAGGATGTAACGAAAGCGGTTGATGCCGTATTCGAAGCAATCTCTGAGGCTCTTCAAAGCGGAGACAAAGTACAATTGGTTGGTTTTGGGAACTTCGAAGTTCGCGAGCGTTCTGCACGCAAAGGACGTAACCCGCAAACAGGTGAAGAAATCGAAATTCCTGCGAGCAAAATTCCTGCATTCAAACCAGGTAAAGCGCTCAAAGACGGAATTAAATAAGATTTCTACATATTCCATATGTCAAAGAAAGGACCGTGACTCGTTCACGGCCTTTTCTTTTGTCTTCTAACGATGTGCCTCGCTACTTTCTGTGACCTCAGGGTCGTCCGGTTGTTTGCTGTAGGCGATCAATATCAGATCTTCTCCTGCTGATTCCGAAAGGTGCTGTTCAATGTCCTGTAGCTGATGAATATGCTCGTCTGTCAAGGTTGCAGGGGTGTACTTCATGCAGAGGCTCCTTTCTATGGGATGTATCCTGTAGTATGACCCGGTTTCCATAGATTGTTGCAGCTTTACAAGCAAAACTCAGTTGACAAATGAATCAATCTTAATCATCATTAACGCTATTGAACAATTAGGAGAGGGGACGTTACGTAATGGACCATCCAACCGGCAGTGACTACATTGTCATTAAGGCAGAGGAAAACGGAGTTCAGGTCATTGGTTTGACGCGAGGGCAGGACACGCGTTTTCATCATACAGAGAAGCTGGACAAAGGTGAAGTCATGATTGCTCAGTTTACGAATCATACTTCCGCGATCAAAATCCGCGGCAAGGCTACCATGATTACAAAGCATGGCCAAATAGAATCAGAATAAAAGATGAGTTCTGAGTTTGTTGCATCAGAGCTAAACATCGTTTTACGAAAATCCCTGCTTTTTCACGAAGTGGATTTGGTAGAGCCTATACTTTCGGTATGAATGAAAAATTGCAGGCATAGCCTGCTTTTTTTCATTGTACAATGAGGTATGAGCCTTTACCGGACAGACTACACTAACATGTAAAGGCAGGGGGGCATTTATGAAACCGCGAATGATCGTGACGGCTTCGCTGCTGGCAACGGTTGCAGCAGTTTTCCTGTTGGTTGCTGTGCAAACCTTACATATGCGAACATTGGGCGGAGAACGGGTACAGCCGGTATCTGCAGCTGAGCAAAAGCAGGAACTGTCTGACGAGAATTTGGTGGACGTGCTAAGTTCCATGCATTTAACTACACCTATTGCAAAAGTGGAGTGGAAGCAGTCCATTTTGAAGCTGGATCTGAAGGTGACAGGTACCGGAACAAGTTACACCGAAATCTATGACAATATGGCAACGGTGGCTGAACTTGGATTTCACGGTCTTGATAACGTAGAGCAAATACTGCTTCGTGTCATGGCAGAAGATGAGTGGCTGCACAAAAGGCATCTGCTGCTTGCTGCTGATATTCGAAGAAATGAGTGGCCAACAGATGCAATTGATGCGCTGCGAAATTGGAAAAGCCCTGTCATATCGGGTGAAATAAAAGAATGGTTTCACATTATGGAGACTGATCTGTGGAAGAAGCAATTCGAATTGTTGAACGAAGGTTAATAGAATAGCAGGATTCAGTGCGTGTCTGTTCAACATATGCTATAATATATAAGATTGTAGTGCAGAAATGGTTTAACAATGCAAAGGCTCGGAGGCTGAGAATGAATTCATATCGCGTACCCCAACTAGCAAAAAAATATACGGATTACGACATGATTCGACAACATACGGAAATACCACCGTTTCCGGATAGCCGGGCTCGTCTGCTGCAGGCGTTTGTGGGCCGTACAGATGAAAAGGAGCATGATGAGCTCTATGCTCTTGCTACCTCGCTCGTTCAGCTGGCCATGGATACGCATGATCGAATCGATACGATCTCCGGGGATCGAAAAGAGCAGGAGATGCGCTCACGACAGTTGAACGTTCTTGCCGGTGATTACTTGAGCAGTCGTTTTTATCAACTTCTTGCCCATGCTGGTCGTATTGAGATGATCGGCAAGCTCAGCGGTGCCGTATCTGAAGTCAACGTGCGCAAGATGACACTGTATGATCGGATGAAAAAGCTTCTCGTTTCGGCTGAAGAATACTTGCGTGAAACGGTACAGCTGAAGATGCAGCTGTTTCTTTCTTTTGCGGACATGATTGGATCAAAGGAACAGAAGCTATGGGAGAGTCTTCTTGCTGAATTCAGCTTGTGCGAGACCGTTGTGGAAGAGCTGCAGCGGATGAATGACCAGAAGAAATTCAGCCATAGTTATGCTTTCTGGCATATATACGAGCAAGGTACAGGCGACGAACGGAACTTGATTGGCCAGCCGGAGCCAGATATGCGGTCATGTGGCGCTATGGTAGTCAAGTATCAAATTGATGGGCTTCTGCTGGACAGGCTTCGTGAAAGTATAAACCGCATTAAGCTGTTGCTGCAGGAAGAACAAGACCAGCGGGGTTTAGCTGAGTTGCATGCCATCTTGGAAACCTATTTGGGTTATCTGGAGCCTTCACACGCAGCAGTAAGGGAAGATTGAGGGGGAGACAAATGGGGAGCGCAGAAACGAAACCGAAAGAAGAGTTCGTCCATTCGGTGTTTCAGAGTATAGCCGGAAAATATGATGTGATGAATGATATCCTGAGTTTCCGCAGGCATAAAGCTTGGCGCAAATTCACAATGAAGAAAATGAACATGTCCAAAGGGGATACAGGATTAGATTTGTGCTGCGGTACCTGTGACTGGACGCTTGCGATGGCAGAGGCAAGTGAAACGGGTCACATGCATGGACTGGACTTTAGCAGCAATATGCTTGAAGTTGGGCAGAACAAGGTTAATGCCGTAAACAGACAAAAGCAGATTACGCTTGTTCAGGGGAATGCCATGTCACTTCCCTTTGAAGATAATTCATTTGATTATGTTACCATTGGGTTTGGCCTTCGTAACGTTCCTGATCTGAGACAGGTTTTGTCCGAAATGAAGCGTGTAGTGAAACCAGGTGGCATGGTAGTGTGTCTGGAATTGTCCAAGCCGACATGGCAACCGTTTAAAGGTATTTATTATTTTTATTTTGAACAAGTACTGCCGAGGCTTGCCAAATTGTTCGCCAAACGTTATGAGCAGTACAAGTGGCTGCCTGATTCACTGGCATTATTTCCGGGAAGGAAGGAACTGGCTACCATTTTCGAAGAAACCGGATTGAAGCAAGTGCAGGCCTATCCTCTGACCGGAGGCATCGCGGCATTGCATATTGGAACCAAGGAGAATCAGCATGTTTAGGAAAATTCGCATCTTTTTAGAAATGATCAAGATTGAACATACGCTTTTTGCTTTACCCTTTGCGTTTATGGGTGCCATTCTCGGCTCTATGGTTGTGAACGGAACGTTCCCAACCTGGATGCAGATTATGTGGGTGCTGCTGGCCATGGTTGGTGCACGGAGTGCAGCATTTGGACTCAATCGGATGATTGACCAAGCGATCGACGGCAAAAATCCACGGACAGCTATGCGCGCCATCCCAGCGGGCCTGCTCAAAAATGGCGAGGTTGTTATCTTTATTATTGTTTCATTTATACTGTTATTCTGGGCTTCATCCAATCTTAATGTGTTATCGATGCAATTACTGCCAATCGCAGTGTTTATGCTGGTATTGTATTCATACACCAAACGATTCACTTGGCTCTGCCATGTTGTTCTAGGAATGACTATTGGCCTTGCTCCACTTGGAGGCTGGGTTGCTGTTACGGGGTCCATGGATTGGACAGCCATTGTGCTGTACGTTACGATTGTGTTCTGGACCGCGGGCTTTGATATTATTTATGCATGTCAGGACCTGGAGTTCGACCAAGATGAGGGGCTTCATTCCATTCCTTCCCGTTTCGGACTTATTAAATCGTTGAATATTGCTAAGTCCTTCCACATTATTACAGCCATCGGATTTTTGGCGCTTCTGTTGATGACGGATCTGAGCTGGTGGTATGGTGCAGGCATGCTGATTACATATGGTATTCTTTTCTATGAGCACTATATTGTATCGCCTAACGATATGAGTCGTGTACAGACGGCTTTCTTTACCATGAATAGTGTTTTGAGTCTGGTCGTATTTACCTTTACTTTGATAGACCTGGCGGTGAAATAAACATGCAGCAGCTGGACAATAAACGACTTGTTGTCGGAATTACCGGAGCCAGCGGAAGTATTTATGGCATAAGACTTATTGAAACGCTGCTCGGCATGGACTTCACTGTTCATCTGGTGATATCTAATGCCGGCTGGCGGGTTTTAAAAGAAGAAATGGATTGGGATGTTACGAATCGTGAAGGTGTGCTGGAAGAGAAATTCGGCGGCCTCGGCGGTTCGCTGGTCTATCATCCCGTTAGTGATATAGGGGCTTCGATTGCAAGCGGATCTTACCTGGCCGATGGCATGATAATCATGCCATGCTCCATGGGAACACTTTCCTCCATCGCACAGGGGGCGTCAGATAATCTGATGTCTCGTGCTGCGGATGTCATGATGAAGGAGGCAAGGCCGCTAATTTTGGTGCCACGGGAGACGCCGCTGCATGCGATCCATCTGGAGAATATGCTCAAGCTATCTCGCTTGGGTGTTCGAATGATTCCGGCCATGCCGGCTTTTTATCACAAACCTCAGACGATGGAAGAGTTGATTTTGTTTTTGGTAGGTAAAGTGCTGGATAGTTTGCGTATACAGCATCAACTGTTTGCAAGATGGGGAGAACCGGATCAACGGGGCTAGCAGTTTTTTCTATAACTGATTTAACTTAATATGCAGGATATAATCGGCTCGCCCCCGGTATCCCGGGGTATTGGTGAGCGCTGATGGTAGAGTTTTGGTGAAACCACAGCCTTGACCCATGCTCCGGCAACTTCTGATTTGTTTCAGAACAAGTCGAAGAGTTTAATTCCCGGATGTCAGTCATGACATTCGAGGAAGTAGTACGACTTAGAGAACACAAGCAGGAACGGCAAGCCCTGGTTTTTCGTTATGCCTGCAGGCCCGACTTGCTGGAGGGGAAGGTAAGCATGGATTTTTGGACTGATAATACGCTGACACGGGTGAACGAATGAAACTATTGGATATTTTCGGGTTGTTAAAAAAAGACATGGATTACATTGAAAAAGAACTGTATCGCAGTGTGCAGGGAGATCAGAAACTGCTAAGTGAAACTTCACTTCATCTGCTCAAAGCCGGCGGGAAGCGTTTGCGTCCGGTATTTGTACTGCTCGGCGGTAAATATGGTACATATGATATTGAACGCCTGAAGTTGATTGCGGTACCGCTGGAATTGATTCATTCCGCTTCGCTGGTACATGACGATGTTATTGACAATGCAGAGACGCGGAGAGGCAAACCTACGGTGAAGTCCAAATGGGACAACCGGATTGCCATGTACACCGGGGATTATATCTATGGAAAAGCACTTCAGATGACAGCTGGCCTGTCCGATCCGGACATCCATCGTATTCTGGCGAAGGCGATGGTGCAGATGTCTATCGGTGAGATGGAACAGATTCGTGACTTTTTCAATACAGGGCAGAGTGTTCGCAATTACTTGCTGCGGATTCGTCGCAAAACGGCGCTGCTGATTGCGGTCAGCTGCCAGCTTGGAGCTCTGGCTACACGCGCACCAAAACATGTTTCTTCGCTCCTTTATACTTACGGATATAATGTGGGCATGGCCTTCCAGATTCAGGATGACGTGCTTGATCTGGTGGGAACGGAGAAACAATTGGGCAAGCCTCCAGGTAGTGATATGAAACAGGGCAATATTACGCTGCCAGTTCTGTACGCTCTGCAGGAACGTGATCTTCGTGAGCCGCTGCTTAACGAGATTTCACGTGTTCAGCGTGAAGATGGACGGGCAAGTGCTTCGGATGCGATTGGAATGATTCGCCAAAGTCAAGGAATCGCTAAAGCTGAAGCACTGGCTGACCGATATATGAAGAAAGCGCTCGATGCTCTGGATCAGCTGCCCAATATCAAAACAAGCAAAAATTTGCGCGATATTGCACATTTTGTTGTCAAACGTACTCATTAAAGTGCATTGATATGATCCTGCTGCTTATTGCCCCGGTTTACTCCAAAGACATAGATGTGAGATTCCTCATTGGGAGGAAATGGACATGTATGTTACAATCAAAGTGATTGCGTCTACATAATGAACTAACTTTGAACCGTGAGTGAGGAGTGAGCGTATGGATCGTACATTTTTGATGGTGAAGCCGGATGGTGTGCAGCGTGGTTTGATTGGGCGTATCGTTAGCCGTCTGGAAGACAAGGGGTTTAAAATGGTGGCTGGGAAACTGGTTCAGATGACAGAGGATCAGGCCAAGCGCCATTATGCGGAACATGAAGGAAAGCCGTTTTTTGATGATCTGGTGCAGTTTATCACATCCGGGCCTGTATTTGCCATGGTCTGGGAAGGTGATGACATTGTGGCACTTGCGCGGATCGTCATCGGCAAAACCAATGTAAAGGAAGCAGCTCCCGGTACCATCCGCGGAGACTTTGCTAGCCACACACCGCACAACCTGATTCATGGAGCTGATTCACCGGAGTCTGCCTCTCGTGAAGCAGCAAACTTCTTTACTTCTGATGAATTGGTGACGTACGACAAGAGCATCGCAGCCTGGTTGTAATTTATTAGCCAGAAGGGTGATACGATGCTGGAGCAGGAACAACTAGACCCGGATTATGCCGGTTTTATTCGGAAAATCAAAGAGAGCACAGGCATTGATCTTGCTCAATACAAGGAAGGCCAGATGAAAAGACGGCTGACCACACTTCGAAACAAAAACGGGTTTCATACATTTTCTAATTTTTTTGATGCCATGCAGAAGGATAAGTCGCTGTTTTACGAATTTCTTGATCGGATGACGATTAACGTTTCGGAATTTTGGCGAAATCCTAACCGCTGGGAAGTGCTCCGTGACGAGATCCTTCCTGAATTGATTGGTCCAAAGCGCCGAGTAAAGGTATGGAGTGCAGCTTGTTCAACTGGCGAAGAGCCCTATACACTTGCAATGATTTTGGATACGATGGGAATTCTTAAGGACAGTTCCATTACGGCGAGTGATCTGGACGAAGGTGCACTGGCTAAAGCCAAGGAAGGGCGTTACATGGAGCGTTCGCTCAAGGATGTCCCAAAAGAGACAGCCAGTCGTTATTTTAAACAGGACGGGTTAGTTTATCGAATCGATGACAAGCTCAAAAGCTCAATCAAGTTTATGAAACAGAATCTGCTGCTGGATCGATTCGATGATGGGTATGATCTGATTGTGTGCCGGAATGTGATGATCTATTTTACCGAGGAAGCCAAAAATCTGTTGTATCATAAATTTGCAGCAAGTTTACGGCCAGGCGGCATTTTATTCGTAGGCAGCACAGAACAGATCTTCTCACCTGGACAATACGGTCTGGAGACAGCGGAAACGTTCTTCTATCGCAAAAAATAAATAATATTAACGGATTGGATGACCGTCTGGATCACACACGAACATGTGTCCAGGCGGTTTTTTGTATTTTCTGGTAAAGAAGAGCGTAATTTCAGCTCCGAATTATGTCAGCACAAGCTGACCAAAACTTCGTTTTTGGGCAGGAAACGACGGGCTTTCTTGTCAAAGCGGGTCAGCTATACTATAATGAGCAAAGAAATTATGGGATTTTAGCAATGTGCAGTTTAACAGTTTAAAGGGGGAACGTATTATGAGTTTACGTTATTTAACCGCAGGGGAAACGCACGGACCCCAATTGACCGCAATTATTGAAGGATTGCCAAGCAATCTGAATATTGATTTTGAGGAACTGAACTTCCAGCTCCACCGTAGACAAAAAGGATATGGCCGTGGACGCCGGATGCAGATTGAGAAGGATCAGGCCAATTTTGTGGGTGGCATCCGTCACGGATATACAACTGGAGCTCCGGTAGCTCTGGTCGTTCAAAATAATGACTGGAAACACTGGCAGAACATTATGAATATTGAGCCTATCGAAGGCAGTGATGAAGAGAAACGCCGCGTTCACCGTCCTCGTCCTGGACATGCGGATCTGAACGGCGGACTCAAATATAACCTGAAAGACCTACGCAACGTTCTGGAGCGCTCCAGTGCGCGTGAAACAACGGTACGTGTAGCTTGTGGAGCGATCGCTCGTCAATTCCTGGCTGAGTTTGGCATTAAGGTAGCGGGGCGTGTACTGCGTATCGGAGAGATCGAGGCTCCTTACCAGGACCTGCCTATCGATGAGCTGATTGAAGTAACTGAAGCTTCCTCGGTTCGAGTAACCGATGCAGAGACGGAGAAGAAGATGGAAGCCTATATTGATCAGATCAAGCAGGAAGGCGACTCCATCGGGGGAATCGTGGAATGCATTATTGAAGGTGTACCTGTCGGTCTCGGAAGCCATGTGCAATATGATCGCAAACTGGATGCACGGATTGCTCAGGGTGTCATGTCCATTAATGCCTTTAAAGGTGTGGAAATCGGTATTGGATTCGAAGCTGGAACGATTCGCGGCTCCCAGGTACATGATGAGATTCTTCACACGGAAGAACGGGGTTACCACCGGGCAACCAATCGTTTGGGTGGATTTGAAGGCGGTATGACCAACGGAATGCCGGTCGTGGTTCGTGGGGTAATGAAACCAATTCCGACACTCTACAAACCGCTTCAAAGCATTGATATTGATACCAAAGAAGCTTTCACTGCCCAAGTCGAACGTTCAGATGCATGTGCCGTTCCAGCAGCAAGCGTAGTTATGGAACATGTGGTGGCATGGGAGATTGCCAAGGCATTTCTTGAGAAGTTCGGCGGGGATTCCATGGAGGAAATTCGCGCGAACTACAACAACTATAATGCTCAATTGGAGAACTACTAATATGCGTCAGCTGACAGTTCAGTTGGAGGAACGCTCATATCCCATTCTGATTGGCAGTGGTCTGCTCGTTGAGGCACCTCGTTTCTTTGAACAATATGGTTTGACCAAAAAAAGTCCGCTGCTCATTATTACAGATGAGAATGTGGCTCCCAAGTACTTGGCAGGTCTTGAACAGACCCTCCGGGCGGCTGACTATACAGTCGTCTCGGCAGTGGTTCCTTCGGGAGAGACATCCAAATCCCTATCGGTTTACCAAGACATGATGACAGTTGCAATTGAGGGTAAACTGGATCGCAGTTCCGCTATTATTGCGTTAGGCGGAGGCGTTGTAGGAGATCTGGCTGGATTCGTGGCTGCTACATATATGCGTGGAATCAAGTTTGTACAAGTACCGACAACAATTCTCGCCCATGACAGTAGTGTTGGTGGTAAAGTAGCCGTTAACCATCCGCTGGCCAAAAATATGATTGGTGCATTCCATCAGCCTGAGCTTGTGCTCTATGATGTGGATACACTTCAATCCTTGCCGCCGCGCGATGTTTCAGCGGGATTATCGGAAATGCTGAAGCACGGACTGATTCGTGACGAAGCGTTTGCACATTGGTGTGAAGAGCATGCGGGAGAGTTGCTCGCGCTTGATCCTGAAGCGCTCGGATACGGACTGGAACGCGGATGTGGCATCAAAGCTGAAATTGTGTCACGTGATGAGCGGGAAAACGGCGAGCGTGCACTTTTGAATTTGGGCCATACCATTGGTCATGCAATTGAGGCGATTGCTGGATATGGGGAGTTTTTGCATGGTGAGGCCATCTCTATCGGGATGGCCGGGTCGGCTTTGCTGGGCGAGAAGCTTGGTGCACCTGCAGGTCTATATGACGATACGGTGCGTATGCTCCGTTCCCTGCGCTTACCAGTCACAATGCCGAAACATCTGGATACGGATGCGTTGATGGATGCCATGATGCATGACAAGAAATTCCGTGAAGGACATATGGTTTTTATTATTCCGGATCGGATTGGAGCAGCGAGAATTGTGAAAGACGTGCCCGTATCGGCAGTTCGGGATGTCATTGAATTGCTTAAGAAAGGAGCAGAATAACGATGGTAACACGTGGAATTCGCGGGGCTACAACAGTCACGCAAAATAACGAAGAACAGATTTTGATGGAAACAGCGATATTGCTGCAGGAGATTGTGGACCGCAACGATATTAAGCCGGAAGATATCTGCAGCGTCTGGATTACGATGACGGGCGATTTGGATGCAGCCTTTCCAGCGAAGGCCATTCGTCAACTGGATGGCTGGGAATTGGTACCTTTGATGTGTGCACTGGAAGTACCCGTTAAAGGTGCCTTGCCGCAATGCATTCGTTTCATGGTACATGTGAACACAACCAAAGACCAACATGAAATCAATCATGTGTACTTGAATGGTGCACAATCCCTGCGGCCTGATTTGGTTGCACCTTCGAATTCATAAGAAATAGAGTGGTTGTCAAACCATTCGGAATGCTGTATAGTGAGAACCAGTTGAGTAGAGTATGAGTTGAGCTGAGAGCAGCTGAGATAGTGGAGTATATAGCAGAGTCCAGCGGGTGGTAGCCGGAGTAACAAGGTCGGCCAACTGATTCGCGGTACGTCGTGCTACAGGATTGATAGGAACAGGAACCTCATATCGTGAAACGTGTCCAGTGACGCCGTTTTGTTTTGGTATATGCTCATTGTGTTTGCTGATATCCCATTTCGTGTCTTTGATGGTATCTTGCAAGCAGGAAGAGTTAGTAAATCCATATTCAAGACGTGCAGGTTGGTGGATGTAGGACGTTTATTTGTGAGACTGGTCTGATAATCCAGCATGGAAGTATAGGGACTTGTTATTTATGAAGCACCAAACTGTTAATTACAGCTTATAGACCCAGAACCTCTACCTAATGGTAGAGGTTTTTTTGTTATATATAACCCATGACTTTCTTCTACCTAATCTGAAAGGACGTGATCTGATGATAACGCCAAACGTTAATCAAGTACTGCAAATGTCGAATGAATACAATCTGATTCCGGTAGTCAAACGGATTTTGGCTGATATGGAAACACCGATCCGGATTTTCCGCCGTTATGCTGACAATGACCGGGCATTCCTGCTGGAAAGTGTGGAGGGCGGTATTCAGTGGGCAAGGTATTCTTTCATTGGTACGGATCCGTTTCTGATGATTTCGGCCAAAAAGGGCCGAATGGAAGTGGAAGAAGCAGGACAGAAGCGCGAGCTGCCAGGCAAACCCATTGAAGAACTAAAAGCGCTGCTGCGCAAGTACCGTAGTCCCAAGGACGACGAACTGCCGCCATTTACAGGTGGGGCAATTGGTTTTTTTGGATATGATCTGCTGCAATATTATGAGAAGCTTCCGGCTCATGCACTGGATGATCTGAATATGGATGATATTCGTTTCATGTTCTGTGACCAAATTATTGTGTTTGACCACGTGAAACAGCAAATGCTGCTTGTCGGAAACGTTCATGTCAAAGAAGGAGCAACGGATGAGGATATCCGGGAAGCTTATGCAGTGACATCAGAGAAGCTTGAACAGGCCGCTGAGCGCTTGCAGCAGCAAGGACCAGGGGAAAACCTGAATCCGCGAACCATTCCGGGAGACGTTGATCTGGGGGATATTCGTTCCAACCTAACAAAGGAACAATTTATCGGCAATGTGGAGCAAGCCAAGGAATATATCCGTGCAGGTGATATTTTTCAGGTCGTGCTGTCGCAACGCTTCCACATCGATACTGAAGTTTCCCCGCTTCATGTGTATCGTGTACTCCGGACCCTGAACCCATCGCCCTATATGTATTATTTGAAAATGGATGATGAAATCATTGTCGGGACCTCACCAGAGGCTCTGGTAAAGGTGGATGGCAATCGTGTGGAGACACGGCCAATTGCCGGCACGCGTCCAAGAGGTGCGACGGAAGCGGAGGATCGTGCTCTTGCAGCCGATCTGCTGCAGGATGAGAAGGAGCGGGCGGAACATCTCATGCTGGTTGATCTAGGTCGCAACGATCTCGGCCGTGTATCGAAATTTGGCAGTGTGAAGTGTGACATGTTCATGGAGATTGAGCGATATTCTCACGTCATGCACATGGTATCGAATGTTACGGGCGAGCTCAGAGAAGACAAGGATTTCTTCGATGCATTCCTCTCGTGTCTCCCAGCTGGAACAGTATCGGGCGCACCGAAGCTGCGTGCGATGGAGATTATTGCAGAGCTGGAAAAAGAAGCACGCGGTGCTTACGCAGGCGCGATCGGATATCTCGGTTTCTCCGGTAACATGGATGCTTGCATTACGATTCGAACCATCATTTTCAAAAAAGGAAAAGCGTACGTGCAGGCCGGAGCAGGCATTGTATGGGATTCGGTACCTGAAAGTGAATACGAGGAAACGGTCAACAAGGCGAAAGCATTACTTAAAGCAATCCGTACAGCGGAGGCCATGTTCCCTCCCAAAGAAAAAGATAACCACCTGACACTTGCTAATGCTGATTATTTTGTAACGCCAGCCACGGCTGTACAGAACTGAGAGAGGAGAGACCGGATATGAATATGAACCCTGTGATGAATGAGGATTCCAAGAGATCCGCATCTGCCCTAAGCCAGAACGAAGGAATGAAGAATGGACTTGCCAAAATTTTGGAGGGTAACCATCTCGAGCAGGCGGAAGCACGTAACTTGATGTATTCCATCATGAGAGGTGAGGCGACTCCGGCTCAGATCGGCGGGTTGCTGATGGCTCTCCGAATGAAGGGGGAAACGGTGGACGAGATCACCGGTTTTGCCGAGGCGATGCGCGGACAAGGCGGCCGGATTCTTACCGATGGCAGCGGGCTGCTGGATACTTGCGGGACCGGCGGATCGGGGATTCACAAATTCAATATCTCAACAGCCTCAGCTATCATTGCGGCAGCAGTTTCTGTTCGTGTGGCGAAACATGGCAATCGATCTGCTTCAGGTAAAGCAGGCAGTGCAGATGTCCTTGAAGCGCTGGGTGTTAACATTCATCTGGATGGAGAACAGGCGAGACAATGCCTGGATGAGATCGGAATTTGCTTCTGTTTCGCTCAGGTATATCATCCTTCCATGAAACATGCGGCTGCACCGCGCAAAGAGCTGGGTGTACGTACGATCTTCAATATGCTCGGTCCTCTCACTAATCCCGCAGGGGCAGATCGACAGCTCCTTGGTCTATATGACCGCAGTCGCACGCCGATGATTGCAGAAGTCCTCAATCGTCTCGGTCTAAAGAGAGCGCTCGTGGTCGCAAGTCATGATGGACTGGATGAGATCAGCATATCCGCACCGACTCAGGTATCTGAACTGCGTAATGGTGAAGTTCAGACATATGACATTGACCCGCGTGATATGGGGTTGTCGCTCCATCCGCTTGAGACGGTTCTTGGAGGAGATGCTCTCCAGAATGCCGAAATCATAAAACGAATCTTCCGCGGAGAACGGAGCGCGTACCGTGATGTCGTTCTGTTAAATGCAGGAGCGTGCATCTACCTTTCAGGTCTTGCTGAGACCATAGCGGAAGGGGTAAACATGGCCGCGGATGCTGTGGATTCCGGAAAAGCAGCGATGAAATTGGAACAGCTAATACACACAACGGAGGCGTACAGTCATGTATCTTGATCGAATTGTAGCAACGAAACAGCAAGAGGTTGAAGTATTAGCCCAAACCTTTCAGATGGAAGAGGTATTGAAACGGATTGAAGCATTGCCGGTTACCCGCGGGTTTGAACGGGCGTTATCGAAGAATCGTAATCGGAGCTTGGGACTTATTGCAGAAGTGAAAAAAGCATCTCCATCCAAAGGGCTTATACGTCCTGACTTTCATCCGGTAGAGATTGCATTAGCCTACGAACGGGCAGGAGCAGATTGTATCTCTGTATTGACGGACGTTTCCTACTTTCAAGGCAGTGGAGAATATTTGCAGGCCATTCATCAAGCAGTGAATATTCCTCTTTTGCGTAAGGATTTTATTATCGATGAGCGCCAGATCGCTGAAGCAAGATTACTTGGTGCAGATGCCGTTTTGCTGATTGCAAGCATTCTGTCACCAGAGCAGATCCGTCAGTATCTGTCGTTTGCCAAAAGTATAGGACTTGATGTCTTAATTGAAGTCCATGACCGAACGGAACTGGAGCAGGTACTGGAGATTCCGCAGGCGACTCTTGTTGGAATCAATAACCGTAATCTGAAGACGTTCGAAACCAGCTTAAGTACAACACTTGATCTGATGGAGTTGATTCCAGATGGCGTAACGTTAATCAGTGAGAGCGGAATTGACGGTCCAGAGCGTTTGGGATCTCTAATAGAGGCTGGAGTGCAGGGAATCCTCGTCGGTGAGCATCTGATGCGTAAGGATGATGTGGAAGCTGCCGTTTACGAACTGATGGGGCCAAGAGGATGAATAAACTCATGAATGACGGTATGGGCGGCAGAGATAACAGGGCACCTAGAGAATCGGCAGCGGCAGTAAAAATTTGTGGACTTCAGGACGTTGAAGTGCTAAAATCGATGATAAACTTGCCGATTGATTATATTGGTGTTGTCTTTGCCGAGTCCCGTCGCCAAATTGATGCGCTTAAAGCTGCCGAGTTAAGAGCGGTCCTCATGGACTGGAATGCTTCTGATCGTCCGAAACTTGCGGGAGTATTTGTCAATCCTTCAATCCCAGAACTGGAAGGTGTCATGGAAGTAGCTCACCTGGATGTTATTCAGCTGCATGGACAGGAGTCTCCGGAATTTTGCGGACTGGTGAAGCAGCGTTTCGGCACCGAGGTATTCAAGGCTCTTTCTTTTCCCAAAGATGGAACAGCTGCAGAAGTGAACGATACTGCCAAGAAGACTCTTGATCCTTATCAAAACGTTGTGGATGGCATATTACTGGATACCTTTGATCCTCTATATGGAGGCGGTTCCGGCAAGACGTTTGCGTGGGATCGTATTCCCGCTTATGCCGAATGGGCAATTCAACATGGAATTGCTTTGTTCGTAGCAGGGGGGCTGCATCCGGATAATGTAGAGCAACTGATACAGACCTATGCACCAGACGGCGTCGATGTATCCAGCGGCGTAGAGTCTGAGGGCGTGAAAGATATTGCAAAAATCACAGCATTTGTAGAAAGGGTGAAGCAGGCATGACACATCAATTGCCGGATCAACACGGGCGATTCGGTCCCTTCGGAGGCCGCTTTGTTCCTGAGACACTAATAAACGCTCTAATCGAATTGGAAGAGGCGTATGATCGTTACTCTCAAGACGAGGAATTCAATAAGGAATTAAACTATCTGCTAAGTGAGTATTCCGGACGGGAGACGCCGCTGTATCATGCGGAACAGTTGTCTCGCCATCTGGGAGGACCGAAAATCTATCTGAAGCGGGAAGATTTGAATCATACCGGTGCACATAAAATTAACAATGCGATCGGACAAGGCTTGCTTGCCAAACGTATGGGTAAAAAGAAAGTCATCGCCGAAACGGGTGCCGGACAGCATGGCGTCGCAACGGCAACCGTTGCTGCACTGCTTGGTCTTGAATGTAAAGTATTCATGGGAGAAGAAGATACAGAGCGTCAACAACTGAACGTATTCCGTATGAAACTGCTGGGGGCGGAAGTGATCCCGGTGACATCGGGCACACGGACACTGAAGGACGCAGGGAATGAGGCACTTCGTTACTGGGTCAGCAACGTGGAGGATACATTCTATGTGCTTGGATCAGTCGTTGGTCCTCATCCATATCCCATGATGGTGCGTAACTTTCAACGAGTCATTGGGGATGAGACGCGCAGACAGATTCAGGAAATCGAAGGGCGTCTTCCTGATGTGATTGTTGCGGCTGTCGGTGGCGGAAGCAATGCGATTGGCATGTTTTACCCGTTCATTGGGGATCAGGATGTGAAGCTTGTTGGTGTTGAAGCTGCCGGCAAAGGTGTGGACACTGAATTCCACGCAGCGACGATGAGTAAAGGGACACATGGTGTATTCCAGGGTTCCATGAGTTATTTGCTTCAGGATGAGTATGGACAGGTTCAACCTGCACATTCCATCTCGGCGGGTCTGGATTATCCTGGCGTTGGTCCGGAGCATTCCTATCTGAAGGATATTGAACGTGCAAAGTATGTACCGATTACAGATCAGGAGGCGCTGGATGCCCTGCAGTTGCTCAGCCGTACGGAAGGTATCATTCCTGCGCTGGAATCTGCACATGCCGTCGCTCAGGTCGTTAAGCTTGCACCTGAACTTACAGCAGACGATATCGTTGTCATCTGTCTGTCCGGTCGGGGAGACAAAGATGTTGAATCCATTATGAAATACACGGGAGGGAACCTGTGATGAATCGGATGGACCAAACCTTCCTGCGTTTAAAGGAACAAAATCGTACAGCACTAATTCCGTTTCTGACTGTTGGGGATCCTGACGTAGAGACGACAATCGATATTATCAAGGAGCTTGAACAGGCTGGAGCTGACATCCTGGAGCTTGGGGTTCCTTATTCAGATCCGCTTGCGGATGGCCCTGTCATCCAGCGTGCTTCCGAGCGTGCGCTGAAAAGCCAGATCTCCATTCGTACCTGCATGGAAACAGCTGCCAAAGCACGTGAGGCAGGAGTACAGCTTCCGTTTGTTCTCTTTACGTATTACAACCCTGTGCTGCAAACGGGACTTGATTTATTCTTTCTTGAACTTGTCAAACACGATATTAGCGGCATGATTATTCCGGATCTTCCCATTGAGGAAGCAGAAGATGTGCGCCGCAGAGCAGACGCAGCAGGTGTGCATCTGGTTCCGCTGGTAGCTCCTACGTCCAACGCACGGATTGAGCGTATCGTTACAGGAGCGCGAGGCTTTATCTACTGCGTATCTTCACTTGGTGTAACGGGGGAGAGAGCCTCCTTCTTTGACGGAGTAGAAAGCTTTATTGAGACTGTGAAAAGTCTGACAGATATTCCGGTTGCAGTAGGCTTCGGCATATCCAGCCATGAGCAAGTGGAGCGTTTTTCCCGCATCTGCGACGGTGTGGTCGTGGGCAGTGCCATTGTTCGTCAGGTTGAAGAAGCGATTCCTCTTCTTGGGAATCCGGATACCCGTGCGGCAGGACTGTTGCAAATTCGCAACTTTGTGGCACAATTAAAAGGATAGGGAGATAACGGCGTGTTATTGCCCTGCATGTTTCGGCATGTAACTTATAACTTAACTACAGGAGGCGGTCGGGTTGAAACCGAAATCCCAGATTGTCAATCTGCCTGTGTACCAACCGGGCAAACCGATTGAAGAAGTGAAACGTGAACTGGGGCTTGAGCAAGTGATCAAGCTGGCCTCCAACGAGAATCCTTATGGCAGCTCTCCTGCCGTAGTGGAAGCCATTACGAAAGAGTTGGCCCATGTTAGTCTGTATCCTGACGGCAGCGCGGTTGAGCTGACTGGGGTGCTGGCGAAGCATTTAGGCGTGGAACGGAACAACATTATTTTTGGCTGCGGATCAGACGAGATTATTGCCCTGATTACCCGGGCCTTCTTCCTTCCCGGCGATGAGACAATCATGGCGGATCAGACGTTCTCCGTGTACAAAAGCAATGCAGACATTGAGGGCGCTGTGACAATTGAAGTTCCTCTTCAAAATGGAACCCATGACCTGTCTTCCATGCTTGCGAAAATTAACGATAAAACCAAAGTTGTCTGGGTATGTAACCCGAATAACCCTACAGGGACAATTATCTCTGAACAGGAACTTGTATCATTTATGGATCGGGTACCTGCTCATGTTATGGTTGTGTTGGACGAGGCCTATTATGAGTTCGTAACGGATGCGGATTATCCACAAAGTATTTCCATGCTGGATCGTTATCCGAACCTGGTCATTTTGCGGACATTCTCCAAAATCTATGGCCTTGCTTCACTACGAATTGGATATGGCATTGCACGTCCGGAGGTCATCGACCTGATTAACCGAGTACGCGAACCGTTCAACACGTCCCGTTTTGGCCAGGTGGCAGCAACGGCAGCACTTTTGGACCAACCATTTGTTCAGGAATGTGCGGAGCAGAATGCATCTGAACGCGATTTTCTGCAAAGTGAGTTTGCGCGACTTGGATTGCCATTCTTCGCTTCGCAAGGAAATTTCATCATGGTTGATTTGGATATGCCATCTAAGGACGCGTTCCAATCCTTGCTCAAACAAGGCATCATAGTCCGCCCTGGATTCCAAGTCTATCCAACATACATTCGTGTGTCCGTAGGCAGACCTGAGCAGAACCGTGCATTTGTGACGGCATTGGAAAACACGCTGGCTGAGAAGGCGACAACAAGCCACTAAAACCGGCGATGAAAGAGTGAGGTCTCATGAAATTAAAAATTGCAATGATTGGTGTGGGGCTCATTGGAGGATCTCTCGCGCTTTGCTTCAAAGGCAAGCCGGGAGTAACTGTAATGGGCTATGCTCATCTACCTGAACTGAAAGACAAGTACATAGCGAGTGGTGTAGTGGACGAGGCTACACTCTCTCTGGAAGAAGCGGTGCAGGATGCCGACTTTATTTTTTTGTGCGTTCCAGTAGGTTTGCTTGAATCATATTTTCAACAATTGGCGAAGCTGCCTTTGAAAAAGGGATGCATCATCACGGATGTTGGCAGCACCAAGGCTTCCATCGTTGCCTGTGCAGAGCATGTACGCATGACCGATGCCTACTTCATTGGCGGCCATCCGATGGCCGGATCTGAGCGTGCTGGTGTTGACGCCGCTTCGGCCGTACTCTTCGAGAACGCGTACTATGTTCTGACTCCGTCTGCACATGTGCCTGAAGAGGCATATGCCCAATTATCCGAGCTTCTTGCCTATACGCGGGCACAGATCGTCCGAGTCGAGCCATTATTACATGATGATATTGTGGGAGCTATCAGTCATTTGCCACATGTCATCGCGGTAGCGCTCGTGAATCAGGTGCGTGAATACAATGAATCGAATCCGCTCTATAAAATGTTGGCTGCAGGCGGATTCCGTGATATCACACGTATTGCATCCAGTGATGCAATTGTATGGCGTGATATCCTGCTGAGCAATCGTGAAGTACTCCTTGGTCTATTGAAGGACTGGAACAGCCAGATGTCTGCTTTTACGGATATGCTGGAGAACGAGAATGGCCCAGGAATCGAAGAAGCATTCCGTCAGGCCCGTGATTTCCGGAGCGTATTACCAGAACGGCGTAAAGGCATGATCTCGCCGCTGTTTGACTTGTATACAGACGTGCAGGATGCACCAGGGATGATTGGTAAGATTGCAACAGAGCTCGGGACACATGATATCAACCTAAGTAACTTGGAGATTATCGAGAACCGGGTCGATGTACCAGGCATCATGCGTTTGTCATTCCGTCAGGAAGAGGATATGGAACGTGCGAAGTCTTTATTGGATTCCCTGGGATATCAGGTTTGGGTGTGAGGATAGAAAAAAGAGGGCGAGAGCCCTTTTTTTTTGTGTTAATTAGCAGTTGTTACGGTACGTCCTTAAAGAAGGGCAAAAAAAAGACCGCTTACATAAGCGGCCATTGCTCACGTGGAGCAATACAGTTATTGGATAGGAGTGGAGAGAAACCATACTGTACTTTTATTATATGTATACGTTTTCATTTTGTCAACACTTTATAAAAAATTGTTAAACCAAATTATAACTTACGTAAATTCCAGGAAATAAAATCCTGAAAAAAGAATATGGAATAAAAAGATTAAAATTTTGAAACCTTTTGGGATCTCTCTGCGTCTAATGAGTGTGCAATGTGCATTTTTTCCAAAAAGGGTCCTTATGTCGTCATACTCGTGAAATAAGAGGCATAAGAATGACAGGTCGGGCTTTTTTATATCGTAAAGGATTTGCCAGGAGGCTGTTGACCGTTGTACAATAAATACTGTTAATGTAGAAACGTTGGGGAAATTGCCATTACATAGGGGAATTTGGCGTAGAGGCCTGATTTGGCTTTACGCTGTTTTATGCGGTGAGAACCGCAACTTTTTTGTGCCTGTTCGGTAATACATGGATAGAGTCGAACGGGGAGAAGCACATGGATGGGCGAGGAGGGGTCGCACTCAAATGACGGATTCCCAGTTGATTCGAGAGATCAAGGAAGGTAACCTGGAGTTATATTCCGAGCTGATGCGTCGTTATCAGCGTAAAATACTGGCTTTCGTATATCATATGTTGAAAAGTTCCAATATGGAGCTGCTTGCGGAAGATCTCTGTTCTGAGACTTTCTATAAGGCGTTCCGCAGTTTACACTCATTCCGTGAGGTGGATGCCTCATTCTCTACGTGGTTATATACCATTGCAAGAAATACGGTACTGAGTGAGCTGCGTAAACAGCGCAGTGGCAGTGTTCCTCTAGAAGAGAGTGGGGTTGTACCCGTTGCTCCTTCCGAGAACGCGCCAGAGCATGCTGTACTGCGCAGTGAGCGGGTCATGCTGGTTAGAGATGCCATTAACAACTTACCGGAGAAGCAGCGTTCTGCCATCATACTCCGTGAATATGATCAACTAGACTACCAGGAGATTGCGAATATTCTTGGGCAGAGCGTCAGTTCTGTAAAATCGTTATTGTTCAGAGCAAGATCAAGCGTAAAAACTCAATTGGAACCTTATTTCTTCGAACCGGTGTACGAGCCATATGAAGGGATGAAGAACCGATGAATTGCAATGAAGCCCAGGACTTGTTTGCACTGATCTGGGACTTGCCGGCAAATCATCCGCAGCGGCTTGCTTTTCATGCTCATCTGGATGGTTGTGAGGAGTGCTCGCAGCAGTTTGAAGTTTGGGAAGAAGCCCAAGTGCTGCTGCACAGCATACCGGAACCAGTGACAGAGCAGCAGGCAGAGAGAGTCAATCGCAACGTAATGGACCGCATTTATGCGGAGTCCCCGTGGCTTTTGCCTGAAGAGGCAAAAGTGAATCGATTCTCTGCTGCGATCCGCAAGCACATGACGTTGTGGATTGCTGCGTTTCTGGCCATTTTTTTATGCAGTTTCTTATACATGGCGATGTTTAAGTCTGGTGTATCAGAAGCTGAACAGCAAAGCGTCGTTTCTACGGGGATTCTCGAAACAGCTGTTGCTGGGAGTGATCTGACCGCTTCAGGCATGTATCAGTACGACATGCCAGGTGCCGATAGAGGAAGCATTATTGAACCCTTTGTCGTAAGTATGGGACCTGCGTATCCGGGGTACTGGATGGCATTGTCACTACTCGCCATTGGCATGGCTTTGTTTTCGCTGGGGCGTATGCATCGAACGACGAACAAACGTAAACAAGGTGCGCGTGCGTAGTTAATCAAGCGTTTACCGTATAGAGAAATGAGGGATGAGATGCGTATTGGGCTTATTCGTCACGGTCTTACCGATTGGAACGCTGCAGGGCGTATCCAAGGGCAGACAGACATACCACTGAATGCTGAAGGGCGTCAGCAGGCAGAACGTCTGGGACACCGTCTGTTGACAGAGGATTATCAATGGGACTATATCATTACCAGTGGTTTATCGCGGGCCCAGGAGACAGGAGAGATTATCTCTGGATTGCTAAACGTGCCTATGCTTGAGCCAGATGCGCGTTTGAAAGAAAGAGGTTTCGGTCAGATCGAGGGTTTAACCTCGGATGAACGAATCACCCGCTGGGGAATGGACTGGGAGACGCTGGATCTGGGGCAGGAGCAGATTATTGATATACAGACTCGCGCTTTAGCGTTTCTAGAAGATTTATGGACTGCATATCAGGACAAAAACGTATTGATTGTAACTCATGGGGCTTTTCTCGCTAATCTGTTATCTGCCTTGTTCAAAGACCGCTATACGGAACGAATTGGAAACTTGTCACTTACGATCTTGGAAAAAGAACAGGATGACTGGAGTCCCTTGTTATATAACTGCACACGACATCTAACATTGGATGCGGCTAAACAATCTGAGTAATTGGACTCAGGTTGTTTTTTTTGTTTTGAAACAGCGAAACTGTCGTTTGGTATCAATCTGTGCCTCTCATTTTTCTTCTGAGGAGACAAGTTCAGGCATAGGATGAATAAAAAGATAAAAGATTTGAAAAATGAGGTTTAGATCATGGGAATTCCGTCAAACATGTTTACAAAACCAAACTACTCCGGCCCCGAATCAGTAGCCCAATAGTAGTTAACGGCGAGGCGATGGACCCATGAATCTAGCGGATATGCTAACTTTTGCCGATATCGGCCAGCTTAATCGAATAGCGGACTATTACCAGTGTGAGTGCAAACCCAATTCCAAACATGAACTCATCCAGAGTATTCTCACAACGTTGGGCAGTAGACGATTTTTTGAGCAACAGGTCAGCGAACTAAATGTGGCGCATTTGCGTTTTCTGAACAACCTGCTATTTGATCCTCGGCAATACTTTGGCATGGAGGAACTTGTCGCCATTGCCCGTCAGTCGATGGACAAAAAAGAAAGCGAGTCCGGCGCCAGTCCGCGAGATCTTATCGTTCGGTTCACCAAAAGCGGGTGGTTATTCAATGGAACAACACAGCATACGAAGTACCTGTATCAGGTACCCCAGGATCTGAAAATGAGATTCAGGGATGTGTTATCCGCACACCTGAAGGCAGGTATTAGAACGACAAATGAACCACCGATGTACCGGGATGAATACCATCTGCTGGTGGACGATCTGAAGTTGTTCCTGCAATTTGTACAGCAGCATGAAATTACTTTGAACGCTGAGGGTATGATGTACAGGCGTTCCCAGCAGCAGGTGATGGACCATCTTCATGTCAGTGAAACATTGGTTGGAAAAGCGGGATGGAGGTTTGGTTACGGTCGTTCCTTCAAGGATTACCCTGACCGGTTTGCATTGCTATATGACTATGCATTCCACCACCGGCTTGTTCGGGAAGAACAAGGGCTGCTGAAATTGACTGCATCCGGCGAGGAAAAACTGGGTGCAGAGAATACAGCCGAGATGATACAGCTATTTCGGTTTTGGTTAAGACTTTATAAAGGTGCTATTCCAAACTTGTCCTCCATTGTGTATTGGACAGGAGAATGTGCACCTGGTTGGTCCACCGCAGAGTCATTGTTCCGACAAATTGGTCCGTTAATCCAGCCGTTTTATTACGACACGCCGGAGACGATCTATGAAACGAGAGTTGTCAAAATGATGCTGCATCTGGGGATGCTTCGCATCGGAGAGCAGGAGGGTGAAAGTACCGTGCAAATGACAGCATGGGGCTTGCGGCTCGCTGCAACCTGCCGCTCGCTGTCTGGCGACACAACGCCTCTTGTGTTTGACATTTAGGGGACAAGTTGTTAAAATCACTCCCAAATTAAGGAGTGATACCGATATGATAATCCCATTCAAGGGTCAACAACCGCAGCTTCATTCTTCGGTGTATGTAGCTGAAGGGGCCAAACTTATAGGTGACCTGAAGTTAGGTGCAGATTCTACGGTTTGGTTCAATGCCGTATTACGAGCCGATCTGGCGCCAATATGGATCGGACAACGTTGTAACATTCAGGACAATGCTGTTGGACATGTGAATACGAATCAACCTTTGATTCTGGGAGATGACGTTTCAGTGGGACATGCTGCGATTATTCATGGTTGTCACATTGGAACAGGCTCACTGATCGGTATGGGAGCCATCCTTCTCAATGGAGCCGAAATTGGTGAATACACACTGATTGGGGCAGGTTCTGTTGTAACTGAAAACACTAAAATTCCGCCCTATACCCTGGCTCTGGGAACACCAGCCAAAGTGATCCGTGAATTGACGGATGCCGACCTTGAGCGGATGTCGAGAACTTCACTTGGTTATGTTGCCAAAGGTAAGGAATATAGGAGCTCTTAAATCCGTTTTGGAGGTGCATCCTATTGGATAAAATGAAAGTTACGTATGAAGTCATGTTGGGGCTGGCTGCTGAGATGGTGTGGGACGAAGCGCTTCGTAAACAGCGTAGCGAGAAGCTGTATATGGAAATCGACAAGGCGTTGGCTACCGGAGACGAAGTAGCTTTCCGGAGTCTGACGGATGAACTGAAAACCATAAACTGATAAACCGATGATCTAACCATATAAGAAGGAAATGCGTGATTACGCATTTCCTTTTGTGTTTATTTGGGAGAGATTTACGAATAACTCTATAGATTTACATCGTTTGCTCATATATAATATGAGAATAAAATGGATAGAGAGGGGAAATAGGGAATTGAAATTCAGTGAGATGACTCAAGACAGCTGGGCTGAACTGCAACTCTATCTGGATACATGCCTTATTCCATTCACCGGTATAACGGGTAATCAGTCGCCGGCTGAAGCCACGGAAGCGTTAGAGAGGCTTAGAGACTTTTTGGATCTGATTGAAGTCCCGTTTAAAGGACGGGTCATGACGTATCCGGCATTCCATTTTGCCTTTCCGGAAATGTCAATGGCATTAAACACCATATGTGAGCAGTTGAAGCGCTCAGGATTCAAATATGTGGTGATAATGACATCAGATGGTTTTTTGGAGAAAGACCAAATTTCATCTGCTGATCTGGTTTTTAATCGTTCTGAAATGGTAGAAGAAATAGATGAAGTGAAAATAGCAGGGTATGTCGGGGGAAAAGTACGTGAGATGTGGAAAAATTAGCATTCAACTGGAATTGTGACAATTTATCAACACTTTTTTAATAACGCTTACAATTGAACCTTAAAAATGTGTGACAAATTCTTGACGGTGTTCTAGGGCTACTATATGATTATGTATGTTCTAGTAAGTCGTGGAATTTCTGATAATGAAAACGTATGAGAGAGTTGGCTGAAAAAGGGGGGTGGAGACAGTATGAGCAGTGAGCATGACCAGCACGAAGCCTCGAACAAACCGCCAAGCCGGATGGAAATGTCACGCAGGCAGTTTTTAACGTACACGCTTGGTGGAGCTACAGCCTATATGGCCGCCGGTGCGATTCTTCCCATGGTCCGTTTTGCGGTGGACCCAATTCTGCAGCACAAGGGAGAAGGCACTTCTGTCAAAGTAGCTGAGATCAGCAAAATTACAAACGAACCTCAAGAGTTCACATTTGAATTGCAGCAGCAAGATGGTTGGTACCTGAGTAATGCTTCGCTTGTGGCATGGATTCGCAAGGATGAGCAGGGTAAAATTTATGCGCTTTCACCGATCTGTAAACATTTGGGTTGTACAGTCGGCTGGAACAGTGACAAAAATTATCCTGATGAGTATCATTGCCCCTGCCATGGCGCGCACTATGACAAGGAAGGGAAAAATCTTGCCGTAGCCCCGAAACCGCTGGATGAGTATGTGGTCAAGGAGGAACAGGGCTGGGTATATCTGGGCGAGATTGTTCCGAACACCCGAGTGAAATAGGAGGCGTGAACGCAGATGTTTAAAAATGTCTATGACTGGATTGACGAGCGTCTCGATATCACGCCAATCTGGAGGGACGTTGCGGATCATGAAGTTCCAGAGCACGTAAACCCGGCTCACCACTTTTCCGCATTCGTCTACTGCTTTGGTGGCTTGACGTTCTTTATCACCGTAATTCAGATTCTCTCAGGAATGTTTCTTACGATGTATTATGTACCTGATATTATCAATGCCTATGCCAGTGTCGAGTATCTGCAGACCAAGGTAGCCTTCGGCCAAATTGTGCGCGGCATGCACCACTGGGGAGCCAGTCTGGTAATCGTAATGATGTTTTTACATACGATGCGTGTATTCTTTACAGGCTCTTATAAAGCGCCCCGTGAGATGAACTGGGTTGTCGGCATGTTGATCTTTTTCGTCATGCTGGGTCTTGGATTGACTGGGTACCTGCTGCCGTGGGATAACAAAGCCTATTTTGCTACCAAAGTTACCCTTGAAATTGCCAATACCGTCCCTTGGTTGGGACCAATCATTAAAGAATTCCTTCAAGGCGGAACCATTGTAGGTGCACAGACGCTAACACGATTCTTTGCCCTGCACGTCTTCTTCCTTCCCGCTGTGCTTCTGGTGCTTCTGGTCGGACACTTCATCATGATCCGCAGACAGGGCATTTCGGGACCACTATAATTTGAGAAGGGAGGAATCGCAATGGCTCACGGACACAAGCCTGATGATCAGGAGAAGATTATCTTTGTCGGTGATTCACGCGTCCGTAAAGGGGCAGGGTTCATTACCCCTCCGGACTATACAGCGTATCCAGGCAAATCAGAAGCATTCATACCTAACTTTCTGCTGAAGGAATGGATGGTTGGTGTTGTGGTGCTGGTGGGTATCCTGGTACTGACCATCTCTGAACCTGCTCCGCTTGGTTATCCGGCCAATCCAAGTGCATCCGTTATTCCGATGCCGGACTGGTATTTCCTTTTTCTGTACCAATATCTAAAATATCCGTATGCGTCAGGCGATTATGTCCTGCTCGGTGTTCTGGGTGTCAGCGGGGTTGCTTTTGGAGCATTGCTGCTTGCCCCATTCTTGGATACAGGTAAGGAAAGAAGGTTTTACAGACGTCCAATTGCATCATCGTTGATGGTCCTGTCAATCCTTTCTGTATTTTATCTCACGAATGTGGCTTGGACGCACTACAAGCACGAGCTTGAAGCGACAGGCCAGAAGCCTGAGCATATTCAGCGTGAGGAAGAGGCACACGAGAAGCATGAACAAGGTCTGCCGACTTCCAATGCACCGGGCCAACAACAAGAAGTGGCCATCGTTGAGAAGGATGATCCTGCAATGGAAACACTCAAAAAAGCAGGGTGTATTTCTTGTCATGCTGCTGATTTGAAGGGAGCCAATGGACCTTCGCTTCGTGGTATTGGTGACAAACACAGCCAGGAAGAGATTTTGACCATAATTAAAGAGGGCTATAACACTATGCCTGCAATGTATGATCAAGCTATCGCCCAAGGTCTGACAGACGACGATATTAATCACCTGGCGGAATGGCTTGCGAAACAGAAGTCAGAACAGTAAAATCGAATTAAGCCAAAAACCTGACTGTTGTTGCGGTCAGGTTTTTTTGAGTGTTTAACCAATCAACGCTTCAAAAAGACTATAGAATTGTAAGAAGGAAGGGGCAGCGAACGTGTCTTTATCGTTTTTCTGGAGCAGGGAATTTCTGACCAATCGGTATTTCCTGTGGCTTCTGTTTTGGTGTAATGCAGTAGGTACCGTGTATGGGTACATATGGTACGGAGATCAGCTAAAACTAACACTGGAGGAACAGCCCATATGGCAGGTTGTTTTTGTTCCGGACAGTCCCACAGCGAGTTTGTTTTTTACCCTTGGTCTTTTATGGGTTCTATATAAACCTAAGTCTACGGTGCTCAACCGAATTGGACATGTTATTCAAGCTCTCGCTGTGGTTACATCGGTGAAATATGGGGTCTGGGCCGTTTCAATTATTTTTGCGGGTTGGATGCAGGGTGGGTCGCCGCATTGGCAGGACTGGATGCTGATCGCCTCACACAGTGCCATGGCCATTGAAGCGTTGATTTATGTCAGGTTCTTTGGTTTCAGATGGGCTGCGCTGCTTATTGCCAGTCTATGGACGTTATTGAACGATACGATGGACTATACATATGATATTTTCCCTTGGCTGCCGAGTGCTCTCTATCAGCATCTGGATGGTGTGCGCAATTTCACTTTCGGGCTTACGCTGGTTAGCATTCTGTGTGCGTGGCTGGCGTTAAGACAGGCTAAACGAGCCTGATTTCGTAAGCTTGTTCTAAGTGCCCGTGCCCTGCCATACATTGGTATGGGGGGGATGTCCATGAAGAGAATGTTCTGGAACAAAACCGGATTAATGGTAGTATCGTTCATGGCGCTGTTGTTTTGGACGAACTTGTCATACAGTGTATCTGCACAAAGTGAAGGGAAGGAAGTAGAAGCGGATCAACAAGCCCTCGTCAATAGTTCCATTCAGCAGCTTAATCAGGAAGCGACATCGCTCTACAGGCATGCCTTAGATCATAATATCGAAGAAGTCAGAAACGGTATTATGCGGATTAGCGAACGGTTGGAGCATATCTCGTTTGAAGGTCAGACGACGGTCGAAGGCATTCATGCTTTATCCGAAACGATTGTGGAAGTAAAACAAGCAGCTGTCCGCGTCAAAAGTGATGACACCGATCTTCAGCAGGCTTCTGCCAAGCTGCGGCTCGCTGCTGACAGTCTTGCTAATCCATCCAAACCTTTATGGCTCCAATATTATAAAATTGTAAAAGATGATCTTCAGGCCATATCCACTGCTGTAAGTCAGCATGAGAAAACAGCAGCACTCACCAGCCGATATGCATTGCTCGAGGAACACTATGAGACCATTCGACCGGCAGCGATGATTCGTCGTGAACCCTACGAGATCGCTCAGCTGGACGCCTGGTTATCCCATACCAAAGGGCTGACTGGAGCTAAACAGCCAGATATCACTCAGCTGCAAAGTATGATATCCCAAGGCGAAGAACTGGTTAATCAATTGTTTGGTCGCGAGAAGGATGAGAGTGCCTTTGTTCCATTTGTTCAAGGGCCAAACCGGAGAGCCGCAGGGTTATTCATCACTTCCGTAATTGTGGCCGCACTAACCTATGCGGGATATCGTAAGTATCGTGCACAGCAGCAAGGCATCTTTCCATTCCGGCGCTGATCATTAACTACGAACCAAAAAACCTCTATACCGCAAGGACTTGAATTGGCTTGTCCTTGGGATAGAGGTTTTTGCGTATATTTTGGTTGGTTTCAGGATTCCTTGAAGCCTTCTCCATGAACGTCATGTACATCGCTGATGATAACAAAGGCTCGGGGATCAACGGATCTGACAATGGTTTGCAGTCGCCTGAATTCCTGACGTGAAATAACGCAGTAAGCAACATGTTTGGCTTGTTTGGAGTAGGCGCCGATGGCTGGAATAAGCGTTACACCGCGGTCCATTTCCCGGGTAATCAGATCGGCTATTTCTGGTGCATGGTCACTAATGATCATGAATGCTCGAGCGGAATAAGCCCCTTCCTGAATGAAGTCTATGACCTTGGAGGCGATAAAGACCGCAACCAGCGTATAGAGTATTTTTTCTTTTGGAATGTAGATTAGGGAGATGCCGATAATAATAAAATCGATACCGAGCAAAATTCGGCCCATGCTCCATCCATATTTTCGATTGAGAATCCGTGCAATGATATCTGAACCACCTGTCGTACCGCCTGAGCGGAATACAATACCCAAACCGGCCCCGAGAGTGACACCTGCATAAAGCGCTGCCAGCAGGAGATCGTTCTCTGTGTGCAGTGGCTCAATCCATCCCGAGTGAATCATTTTCTCAAACAACCACAGAAACACCGTAAGGGCACCAATGCCCACCCCTGTATAGACCATCTGTCTGCCGCCCAATATCTTGAGTCCGATCAGAAATAATGGAACGTTGATAATAAGGGTCGTCAGAGACGGAGAGAGGCCAAAAGCATAATTGAGCAGTACGGTAACCCCGGTGACGCCACCCTCCATCAGTTGATTAGGGATAATGAAGTACAGCAGACCAAAAGCATACAATGCAGTACCTAGCAGAATAGGGAGAATCAGTTTGATTTGAATCCAAGTTTTGGTAGTGCTCATTAGATCCCTCTCCATATGTAAATTAATGATGAAGCAATACTTGCCATCTTAGTATACCTATTTATTGATTCTTTAAAAATGATTTGTGCCTCAGGATGGTGGAAGTCAAACTAAATAACTGATATATTAGGAACAAATACGACACAATTTCAAAAGGAGAATCCGTTCTCATGGAGAAAAGCATCGCAGAAATGCAGCGCGAGGTTGACCTCTACATTTCCCAGTTCAAAGAAGGATACTTCAGTCCGCTGTCCATGCTGGCCCGTATGTCGGAAGAGGTGGGAGAACTAGCTCGGGAAGTCAATCACGAGTTCGGTGAAAAGCCGAAAAAAGCTTCTGAAGCAGACAATTCCATTGAGCTGGAGCTAGGGGATATTTTGTTTATCACGATTTGTTTTGCCAACTCGCTCGGGATTGATCTGGCGCAGGCACACGACAAAGTCATGCATAAATTTAATACACGCGATGCAAATCGGTGGACTCCAAAAAACACCGATTAGGCGTAGATTACATATGCTGTACCATCACCCGAATGGGGAGGGACAGCTTGAATGATGAAGCCGGAAGATTATATGCAGCAGGCTTACCGCTGTATTTTGCAAAATGATTTTGAGCAGGCGATCCGTTGGTTCGAATCGGCTATTCTTGCTCACCCGGAACATGCGGAGCTTCACTACCGTTGTTCCATTACGCATGCCCGCAGCCAGCACCTTGGTCCGGCACTGGAACATGCCCGTAAGGCAGCTCAGCTGTCCGGTGGCACAGAAGAATATGTTCTGCATCTGCAGACATTGGAAGCCAAACAGCTAAGTACACAGGCGAAGGCTTTGCTTGAACAGGCAGGTAGCGGCACACACGAACGTTATGTTTCGGCAGCTGCTCTGCTGAAAGAGGCGGTTAAGCTTGATCCGCTGTCTGTCGAAGCGCATGTGATGCTTGCACTGGCCTATAGCGATTTGAATGAATTTGATCGTGCAATCAAGGCTGTTCGTGATGCGATATCGCTGGATCCGCAGAACGCACAATTGCATCAAATGTACCAACAAATCAAGCAGCGTAAGAATTCCATTCAATAAGAAATTCATTTCATCTGAAGTGAAAGC
The DNA here is from genome assembly GCF_022346995.1 of Paenibacillus sp. ACRRY. GTDB lineage: Bacteria > Bacillota > Bacilli > Paenibacillales > Paenibacillaceae > Paenibacillus. The sequence goes on from NZ_JAKRNM010000010.1 coordinate 56,611, forward strand.
TGATGATATGAATTTTCTAGTGACTGAACCAACATACAGTGAGGAGATGCAGCCAAGATGAGTGAAGTAATAAGAGTTGCCGTAATCGGAGCGGCTGGCCGGATGGGCCGGGAAGTGGTGAAGCTGGTTCTTCAAGACCCTGAACTGGAGCTTGCTGCCGCGGTTAACCGCTCCGGCGCAGGTATTGATGCCGGAACCCTGGTCGGTCTTCCGGAATGCGGAGTGCTTGTAACCGACGATATCGAAATGGCTTTTGCAGAGACGAAACCGCAGGTCATGGTTGATTTTACAATACCTCAATATGCTTTCGCTCATACAGAACTTGCGATCCGTTATGGAGTCAGACCCGTCATGGGAGTTACCGGCTTCACGACGGAGCAGATCGAACAACTGGACAAGCAGTGTCAGGACAAAGGGATCGGAGGTCTGATTGCCCCGAACTTCTCCATTGGTGCCATTTTGATGATGAGATTCGCGGCTCAAGCGGCCAAACATATGCCTAACGTTGAAATCATTGAGTATCATGGGGATCAAAAACTGGATGCGCCTTCAGGAACAGCGATTAAAACGGCTGAACTGATTGCAGCCAACCGTGAGGAACTCCGTCAGGGTAACCCTAATGAAGAGGAGACTATTGAAGGCTCACGGGGAGGTTATTATAACGGATTCCGGATTCACAGTGTTCGTTTACCAGGCGTATTTGCGCAGCAGGAAGTGGTATTTGGCGATTTTGGTCAAACGCTCAAAATTCGTCATGATTCATACGAACGTGCAGGTTACATGCCTGGTGTAAAAATCGGTGTACAGAAGGTTATGGAATATACAGGACTCATCTATGGATTTGATCACTTTATCGACTAAAGGAGATTGTCATGTTGAAAATTGCATTTATTGCCCATGATCGCAAAAAAGAAGAGATGGTTAACTTTGTTACAGCTTATGAACCGGTGTTTACAGACCACCAATTGTATTCAACAGGCACAACCGGACTTCGCATTATGGAAGGAACTTCACTGAAGATTCACCGGTTTGAATCAGGTCCTCTTGGAGGGGACCAACAGATTGGTGCTTTAGTAGCACAGAATGAGATGGATCTAATTATTTTCCTGCGTGATCCGCTGATGGCTCAGCCGCACGAACCGGATATTAATGCATTGCTTCGTTTGTGTGATGTACAGGGCATTCCGCTCGCAACCAATATTGCAACGGCTGAAATTCTGGTTAAGGCATTGGATCGCGGCGATTTCGGGTGGAGAGAGCTTGTGCATAAATACAAACCGGAAGCCGGAGTCACAAAAGGTGATTCTGAATGAGTCTCGATATTCTGATTTTCGGGGCACACGCAGACGATGCGGAGATTGGAATGGCGGGAACGATCGCCAAACATACTGCAGCGGGAATGAAAGTAGGCGTGTGTGATCTGACAAAAGCAGAAATGTCGTCCAACGGGACTGTAGAGCGCAGAGCCGAGGAAGCGGAGGAAGCCTCCCGCGTCCTCGGTCTTTCGTGTCGAACCAATTTGGGCTTGCCAGATCGAGGTTTATACATAACCCCTGAGCACATACAGGCAGTGACGGCTGAGATTCGAAGGCATGCCCCGAAAATTGTATTTGCACCCTATTGGGAAGATCGTCATCCGGATCATGTCATGTGCAGCAAGCTTGTGCAGGAAGCGGTGTTCAATGCCAAGCTGCGTAATTATATGCCGGACATGCCTGCCACCCAAGTGAAGGAGTTGTATTTTTACTTCATTAACGATATGGGACCGGTGGATTTGATTGTCGATATTACGGAACACTATGAGCAAAAGGAAAAATCGCTGCTCAGTTATCGTTCCCAATTTGAGATAGGGGCAGGAACGGTTTCTACCCCGTTGAATCAGGGGTATATCGAACGCGTAAGAGCTCGGGACTCCTTGCTGGGTCAGCGGAGTTTGATTTCATTCGCAGAAGGGTTTGCGAGTATTACACCTTATGTCGTTGGGCAGTTTGGCGCAGCAGATAGATAATACCTTGCTGCGCAAGCTCTTACCCTAATATAAATTATAAATTCCGTTGCATTACATCAACTCGCACACGCGGGAGATTAAAGGAGCGTCCACCGGATGGATCAAAAGCTAAAGATTGGTATCACCTGTTATCCGTCCCTCGGAGGGTCTGGCGTTGTCGCAACGGAGCTCGGCAAATTGCTTGCCGAACAGGGTCATCAGGTTCATTTTATTGCGAATAGTATTCCGTTCCGACTGGGTACTTTTCAGAAAAATATTTTTTATCATGAAGTTGAAGTAAACGATTATTATGTATTTCGATATCCGCCATACGACCTGTCCTTGGCAACCAAGATGGCTCAAGTGGCGAAAGCCCAGCAGCTTGATTTGCTGCATGTGCATTATGCAGTTCCGCACGCAGTATGTGCTTTCTTGGCCAAACAGATGGTTGGCGATGATCTGAAGGTTGTCACGACTCTGCATGGTACAGACATTACCGTACTAGCACAGGATGAATCCCTGAAAGATCTCATTCGGCTTGCGATCAACGAAAGTGATGCGGTAACCGCGGTTTCACAGGATTTGATTCGGGAGACGGTTGAGCTTCTGGACATTCAACGTCCAATTGATTTGACATATAATTTTATTGATAAGCGAATTTATTATCCTCGGGACGCGGCCAGTCTGCGCAGGGATTTTGCTGCTCCAAACGAGAAAATATTGATGCATATCTCCAACTTCCGCCCGGTGAAGCGGACACAGGACGTTGTTGAAGTTTTCCGTAAGGTTCAGGAGCAGGTTCCAGCCAAATTGCTGTTTGTTGGAGAGGGGCCGGATTTGCCTAAAATTCAATGGAAAATTAATGAATTGGGCTTGAATGACAAAGTTCATTTTCTGGGCAAACAGGATGACATTGCACAAGTCATTTCCATGGCAGACATCCTAATGCTTCCTTCGGAGAAAGAGAGCTTCGGACTTGTGGCCCTGGAAGCGATGGCCTGCGGTGTGCCGACCGTTGGATCACAGGCAGGAGGAATTCCTGAGCTCGTATTACACGGGAAAACCGGCTTTTTATCACCGATCGGCGATACAGAGTCCATGGCTGAGAATGCCATTCGTTTGTTGACTGACGATCGACTGGCAGCAGATTTCAGAGAAGCCTGTCTTCATAGGGCACATCATGATTTTTGCAATGATGCCATCCGTCATGAATATGAACAAATATACTACCGGGTACTGGGAAGAGAAGTTCCCAATCTAAAACCCGTTTGCGGTTGAACTGCCATATATTCGATAGAAGCAGCGATACAGAGTGATCAAGCAACAGGCAAGTAATGAGGTGATTGGTTTGGTGCAATGGACGAGGGTAGATCTCGAGATGGCTGAGCAGAGTGAACAGGTGCTGCTCAAGTTGAATGAAGAGGGCTATGATGCCTTTTGGGTTGGTGGCTGTGTTCGGGATGAGCTGTTGGGACGCAATGTAGATGATATGGATATTACAACCTCGGCATCTCCTGAACAAGTGATGGAACTGTTTGCAGACTGTATTCCGACAGGACTACAGCACGGGACGGTTACTGTACGTTCAGGTGGGTATTATTTCGAAGTCACAACATTCCGCACGGAATCGGAATACAAAGACAATCGAAGACCGTCTGAAGTCCAGTTTGTCAAGGATATCAAAGAAGACCTGCAGCGTCGTGACTTTACGATGAATGCTCTGGCCATGGACAGAAGGGGTACAATCGTTGATCCGTTTGGTGGACAGCAGGACATTCGTGAAGAGCGGGTCAGATGTGTGGGCGCAGCGAGTGAGCGGTTCGGTGAGGATGCGCTTCGCATGCTTCGGTGTGTCCGGTTTGCTTCGGTTTTTGACTTCAAAATTGCCTATAACACGTGGAAAGGTCTTGTGAGGCAGAGAGACTTGCTGCAACATATCGCCATGGAACGAGTACGTACCGAGATGGTGAAAATGATGGCTGGTCCTCATCCGCTGAGAGGTTTGGAATTGCTGCTGCGCAGTAAGACACTGGAATATATTAAGGCTCCTGTGCAAGGTAGCCGCTTCAATAGGAATCTACTACCCCAAATTGGGAATTTGACAGATGATGATGTCTTGCTTCGTTGGTCGCTGCTGCTGATCGCAGGTCAGTATAAGAAGGATGAAGCTGATGCTTTACTGCGCAAGTGGACATTTTCCAACGATGATCGTATGCGGATCACCGGGGTTCTACAGGTTGAGGAGTTAATGAAGACGGTAGTGCAGAATCATAAGGATCAAGTGTTATTGCGATCGGAGTGGATTGTTGCTGTACTGACGTGCGGACGTCAGGCCGCTGCGGACTGGCTCAAGATCCAACCTCTGCTGCCAGTAGGCAACCTCCATTCCGCTTCAGCAGAGGAGTCTTACCAAGCGATTCTTGCTAATGCAGCTGAGTGGAGTCGATCCATGCCGGTGCATGAACTGAAAGATCTTCATATTACCGGAGAGAATGTTCTTGGACTACTCCAGCGCAAGGGTGGGCCTTGGCTGGGCCAGTTGATGAAGCATTTGTTACGTGAAACAGCGATTGGAAATATAGCGAATCAGCCTGAAGCGCTGACTGCGGAAGTGAAGCGGGTGGCTGCAGATGACCAAACATGAAGAACTGTTACATATGTTCATGAATGCGGATGGACGATTTGTGTCAGGGGAAGAAATCAGCCGGAACCTGTCCATTAGCAGAACAGCAGTCTGGAAACATGTGAACAAGCTACGCGATCTTGGATATGAATTCGAGGCTGTCTCCCGCAAAGGATACCGCCTCCTTACGAGACCTGACAGTATTGATGCAGCAGGCCTTCAACTGGCTCTGCAAACATCTGTCTTTGGGCGTAAAGCACTCATCTTAGACTCAACCTTGTCTACGCAAGGCGATGTTCAGCAAATGGCTGAACAGGGTCAGGCAGAGGGGGCGGTAGTTCTTGCCGAGGAACAAACAGGTGGACGGGGAAGATTCGGGCGCAAATGGTTCTCACCTCCTGGCAAGGGGATCTGGATGAGCATATTGCTGCGTCCAGAGCAGCCACTTCGGAATACGCCCCAGCTGACATTACTGACGGGGGTAGCCGTCTGCCGGGCTGTCCGGGCCCATACTGGGGCCGATGCAGGCATCAAATGGCCGAATGATCTTTTGATTAATGGTCGCAAAATGTGTGGTATCCTCCTGGAGTCAGCGGTAGAAGATCATGAATTGCGATACTGTATTGCTGGTATCGGGGTAGATGTTAATTTTGAACTTACGGATTATCCGGAAGATCTGACGTCCATTGCGACTTCAATTAAAGTCGAGACTGGGCAGCAGGTGGATCGAACGAAGTTAACTGCTGCGATTTTGAATGAAATGGAACATCTTTACCTTTTGTATCAAAGGGAAGGTTTCGGTGTAATCGCGTCCTTATGGGAAGCTCTCTCTGTCTCGATTCATCGTGAAGTGAAGGTTTCGAACCCGCAGGGAGACATTGAGGGAACAGCCATTGGGCTAGACCCTTCAGGGGCTTTGATTGTAGAGAAGAGAAGTGGCGAACGTATAACCGTGGTATCGGGAGAAATATCATTGATCGATTAAGGAAATTGTCGAATTTCCACTAAAATAATGAACATAACACGTGAAGTTTGGGCTGATCTTTGGTATACTGTGTTCGTGAGGCGATATCGGCTATTGCAGACCGAATTGCACTCCGGCAACAGTATGCCTGATTGGCTTGATGATGAACAGATGCATAGCAAAATGGAAAATGTGTTAAGTGAGTTGTTGGATTCTGCTCTGAGCCGAAGAGGACCGAGACAGAAGGGACGATCGCAAGTGACTCTTTTTTGACTTTTCGGGACTTTTTAGTGGAAAACTAAAAGGTTTTTTTGTTGCGTTCTGAAATGAAAAGGAGAAAGGAGCCATGAAGAAAATGGCTAACAAACAAGCGTTGAATATTGTGAAAATGAAAAAATACAAGCAGGATGGCGTGCCGCTCAGCATGATTACGGCTTACGATTACCCCACGGCTCTGCTTGCGGAAGAAGCAGGCATTGACATGATATTGGTCGGGGATTCGCTCGGTAATGTAGTGCTGGGTTATGATTCCACCCTGCCTGTGACGATAGACGATATGGTATATCATACCCGCTCCGTTGTGAGGGGTGCAGGGAGTACATTCATCGTAGCGGATATGCCGTTCATGACCTATCACGGCAGCGTGGATGAAACGCTGAAGGGTGTTCGTCGTTTGATGCAGGAAGGTCATGCGCATGCAGTCAAAATGGAAGGTGGCGTGGAGATCGCGGATACCGTTAAGGCTGTCGTGCAGGCCGGCGTGCCGGTTCTGGGACACATCGGACTGACACCGCAATCGGTGAATCAGATCGGCGGATATCGGATTCAGGGTAAGGATGCAGCGGATGCCAGAAGACTAATGGATGAAGCGAAGGCACTCGAAGCTGCGGGAGCCTTCGGCATTGTTCTTGAACTCGTTACCGAAGAAGTGGCAAGAGCTATTTCGGAGGAACTGTCCATTCCCACAATTGGTATTGGCGCAGGACGTGGATGTGACGGTCAGGTTTTGGTATTCCATGATGTGGTTCAGTATGCCTCTCCTTACATGCCGAAACGCTTTGTCAAAACATACGGCGATGTAGGTACTCTGATTCGTAACAGCATTGGAGCTTATGTTAAAGAAGTCAAAGACCGTTCCTTCCCTGCGGAGGAGCATGTATTTACTGCCGCAGACGGCGTTGTAGAGCAGCTGTACGGACATCGCAAAGAAAAGGTGGAGAGCAACTCATGAAAGTGATTCGAACCATCACAGAACTTAGACAAGAAATTGGTTTGAAGCGTCAAGCCACGCAATCCAAAGAGACTATTGTAGGCTTGGTACCTACGATGGGTTATCTTCATGAAGGTCATGCAAGCCTGATGTATGCTGCCAAACAGCAGAGTGATATTGTCGTATTAAGTATTTTTGTAAATCCGATTCAGTTTGGACCAAATGAAGACTTTGACAGCTATCCCAGGGATGAAGCCAGGGATGTGGAGACGGCACGTGCGCAGGGAGTGGATATCGTATTTATTCCCTCCGTTGAAGAGATGTATCCACAGCAGACACAAACAACGGTATCCGTCTCAAGTTTGACTGACCGGCTATGCGGTGCTTCCCGTCCCGGACACTTTGACGGTGTCACAACAGTGGTATCGAAACTGTTCAACATCGTGCAGCCACAGCGCGCATTTTTCGGAATGAAAGACGCACAGCAGGTTGCAGTCATCCAGCAAATGGTCAATGATCTGAATATGCCTGTTGAGATTATTCCATGTCCTATCGTAAGGGAGCAGGATGGCTTGGCACTTAGTTCACGTAATGTCTATTTGAGTGCTGAAGATCGTCAGGAAGCTCTGGTCCTGTCCAAGGCGCTGCGTGCGGCTCAAGAAGCGGTGGATACAAGTGCTGACACAACAGCTGCGGATATACGCCGTATTTTGCGTGAGAACATCGGGCGTTCCTCCCGTGCTGTTATTGATTATGCAGAGGTTCAGGCTTTTCCGAGTCTGGAGCCGCTTGCTGATCAGGAAAAAGTGCACGGACGAGATGATATACTGATTGCACTTGCTGTGAAATTTGGCAAAACGAGACTGATTGATAATACAAGATTGCAAAGAGCGGAGGTACTGTCCCATGTTTAGAACATTGATGAAATCCAAAATACACCGTGCCACAGTTACGGAAGCCAACCTGAATTATGTGGGGAGCATTACCATTGATGAAGATCTGATGGAAACGTCTGATCTGATGGAAAATGAGAAAGTGCAAATTGTAAACAACAACAATGGTGCACGGCTTGAGACCTACGTAATTCCCGGACCACGTGGGAGCGGAGTAATCTGTCTTAATGGTGCAGCCGCACGGCTTGTGCAGCCTGGAGACACGGTCATTATCATTTCATATGCGATGATGTCTCAGGAAGAAGCGAATACGCACAAACCTACTGTCGTCTTTGTGGACGGTCAAAACAAACCTGTACAGACCATGAAGCAGGAAGTTCACGCGACAATTATGTAATCCACTGGTAAGGGGAATGAAATCGGTCCACCTTGCAAAAAATGAGTACAGGTCACGCACTAATCCATTTTTTCAAGGGTGGGGATGCATCGATGTTCCAGCATGTTTTCGCGGAAATGAACGACATGTTAGATGAAATTATCAAGCGCTACCCTTCCGCTGAAGGTCTGAACAAACAGGAACTGCTGCAAAAGTGGAACTTGCTGAAGCGGATGAGTGACGGGATGATTGATGAGTGGCTGATGTTTGAGGAGAAGATGAGTCAGGTCAGGGATTTGGAACAACCGGTAGCACTCCAACCGGAACAGGAAGCAGTCACTGCTCTGCCTGAAATCCATTTGGAATCCTTTAGTCGCGGTCAGGGATACTTCAAGTTACAAATGTTTCCGCAGGCGATTATGCAATTTTCACAAATTATTGCCGAATATCCGGACAGTGCACTGACTCGGTACTACCTGGGTCTTGCGCATATGAACCTCAATCAAACCGCGGAAGCGGGAAGTCACCTGCGGCTCATCGTGCACCTGAATGGTTCTCCGAGGCTGAAGGGGTTAGCCTGCAATGCGCTGGGCTGCCTCGAAGCCAAGCTCGCGAACCCCAAAGGAGCATGTTCCTTGTTTGCACAGGCACTACAGCATGACCCAACGTTGACCGAACCGTTGTATAATATGGAAGCCTGCAGGCTGAACAGCGGACAACTGCAATATGGAATAAGCTGATCGTACTCGAAATTCAAGTGCAGTGAAGCGGCATTAAGACGGTGTTTTCTCCTTTAAGATTATGGAGGGAACACCGCCTTTTTTGTCAGTTAATTTTCAAATGCCCGTTTTTTTGCTATGCTGTAACATAGACTGGAATGGAAGGGACTTGTACATTGCAATGAAATTTGCCGTATTGGATTTCGAAACAACCGGCACGCAGTCCGATGGTGAGATTATACAAGCCGGACTTGCCATCATAGATCATGACTACAGCATAACTCAAATATATAGTTCTTATGTAAACCCTGGTGTGCCTATTCCTCCGTTTATTACGGGATTAACCGGGATTACTGACGAAGATGTAGCGGGCGCTCCTTCACTCGAAGAGATGATGATGGAGATGGTTCCGCTGCTAGACGATGTTGTCCTTGTGGGACACAACGTCGCTTTTGATTTTCATTTCCTTCAGAATGCGCTTGACCGATGCGGCTACTTACCGTTCACCGGACGTATTCTGGATACCATTGATTTTCTCAAAATTTCATTTCCTTCACTTGGTTCTTATCAACTGGGGTATGTATCTTCAGAATTCGGATTCCAGCATGACCGTCCTCATCAGGCAGACAGTGATGCCTTGGCGACAGCCTATGTGCTCCTGAAGTGTTTGGATGAGCTGCGTCAACTGCCATTGATTACGATACAGCGCCTCAGCGATCTGTTTGCACCTGAGGACAGCGATCTGGGCTGGTTCTTCGATGGCATGCGCAGTGAGAAGGAAGCAGAGCCTATACAGGATCTGGATGGACATACGTATTACCGCCAATTGGCCTTGAATGTGAGTGACTGGACCGAGATCGGTGCACCACGCGATGAACGCGAAGGTAATCCGCTTGAAGGCGTAAGTTTTGAGCAGTATATGGATCAGGTCCGGGCCAATCTGCAGGATACACTGGATCACTATGAAGAACGCGAGGCACAGACACAGATGTTTAGCAGTGTAAGGCAAGCGCTGGACGAAGAAAAGCATCTGTTAATCGAAGCGGGTACGGGTACGGGTAAATCCCTGGGGTACTTGCTGCCGGCCATATATGAGAGTGTGAAGCAGGAACGAAAAGTAATGGTTAGCACGCATACAATCAACCTGCAGGAACAGCTCCGGGAGCGTGATATCCCGCTTCTGACCAAAGTGGTGCCTTTTCCGTTTAAGGCTGCCGTGTTCAAAGGTCGCGGTCACTACCTGTGTCTGCGGAAATTTGAGCACAAGATCAACAAACGTGAGTTTGCTACACCGAAAGAAGATTATTTTACAGCGGCACAAATGATTGTGTGGCTCACCCAGACAGAGACCGGAGATGACGAGGAGCTGAACCTCAGTGCACGTGGTGGGGACTTCTGGGAAACTGTACAGAGCGAATCCGAATCCTGCCTGGGACGTTCTTGTCCGTGGTTCAGGAAGTGTTTCTACCATCGGGCGAAGCATGAAGCTGGATTGTCTGATATCGTCATTACGAATCATTCCAAATTGTTTACGGATGTAAAAGCAGCTCATCAGCTGCTGCCGGCTTACGAGAGTCTCGTAATCGACGAGGCTCATCATCTCGAGGATGTGGCAGGTAAGCACTTGGGTCTTCACATGAAATATTTCACATTGGTTCATACTCTGACCCGTTTGTTTAAGGATAGTCGGAACGGTCAGCTTCCCATGCTGCGTACCCAACTGGCGGGTCATGAAAATTCGGTGCAGTGGGGCTCAGTCATTGACCAGATGTTCCCGCTTGCTGTTGAAGTCAAAGAGATGTGGGATCGCTTGAGCGATGCTCTGTTTAACCTGCTGCCTGAGCGAAGTGATGCTTCTCCAGGGGAAACGGGGCAATTTTCCCTCAGACTGAAGCCTTCAATGAAACCGGCGAAGTGGCAGGAGCTGCAGGATTACGAGAACCAGATTTATGTCACACTGGGGGACTTGATCCGCAAGGGAGACAAGCTGCTTCTTGAAGTGAAAGAAGACCAGGACGACTACCAATCGGATAGCTTGATCACGGACATTACAGGTCTGCTTAAGGATTTGGCGACGCTCAAAGAAAACCTTCGTTTCTTCATGCGAATGGATGATGCCAAAACGGTATACTGGATGGAGGCAAGCGGCCAATTCCGCAGCAAATCACTGCAGCTCTATGCTGTTCCTGTCGATGTTAGTGCTCAGCTGAAGGACATGTTCTTCGATAAAAAGAAAAGCGTTGTTCTTACTTCGGCTACGCTCTCTGTTGATAAGTCATTTCAGTTCATGATTGAACAGCTTGGCTTGCAGGAAGCAGCCGATAATAACCGTTTGCTGACGTCCATGCTGCCGTCACCATTCCGGTACAGGGATCAGGCTTTGCTAGTCATACCTCGTGATTTCCCAAGTGTAAAAGGCAGTGTGGGTGATGCTCACTTTGTCGACATGCTCGTAAGATCTCTGGCCGAAACGGCTATTGCGACACGGGGCCGCATGATGGTGCTCTTCACTTCATACAGAATGCTGCGCCAGGTCTATGATCCATTAAAAGAAGCGTTGTCGGGTAACGATATCTCGCTGCTCGGTCAAGGCGTTGATAGTGGCAGTCGTTCCAAGTTAACCCGCAGGTTCCAGGATGCGAAAGCGACGGTTCTGCTGGGCACCAGCAGTTTCTGGGAAGGGGTAGATATCCCTGGAGAGGCGCTAACCTGTCTGGCGATTGTGAGATTGCCCTTCCAGCCTCCGAACCATCCGCTTGTTGAGGCGAAGAGTGAACTGCTGCAGGAACAGAAAAAGAATCCGTTTATGAAGCTGTCTGTTCCACAGGCTGTCATCCGTTTCAAGCAGGGATTCGGCAGGCTTGTTCGTACAGCCAAGGATCGGGGTATTGTCATCGTTTACGATACACGGGTGATTGAGTCCTATTACGGAAAGTATTTCCTATATTCATTACCTGGTCCCAAAATGGAACATATGCTGACTGAACAGATGGTTCCCCGAATTAGCGAGTGGCTGGAAACACCAGCACAGGATGAATCTACTGTGAATTAGGTATGACGTCGTTGCGTAATAAGGGCTTCTCGCTGTAAACTTTATTAGAGTGTGATTCATTCTTGAAGCACTTTTAACTTTATATTTCATAAGGCATCTTGCATAATTTCATTCGGAGACGAAAACGGTTATGCGGGATGCTACATTTTTATTTATCTATGTGGCCTTGGTAAGGGGGAGTAATGTAATGAAATCAGATAAAATTTCGGAAGCTGTGGTGCGCAGATTGCCTGTTTACTTACGTTATTTGAGTGAGCTTCATCAACGTGAGGTAGGCACAGTGTCATCACAGGAACTTGGACTGCGCCTGGATCTTAATCCTGCCCAGATTCGTAAAGACCTTGCATACTTTGGGGACTTCGGTCGCAAAGGCATTGGATACGACGTATCGTATCTAATTGAGAAAATCCGTCATATCTTGAAGATTGATCAGCAAATCAATGTTGCTCTGGTGGGAGCTGGTAACTTGGGACATGCATTGTCCAATTACAACGCCTATCTGAAAGACAACATGAAAATTGTTGCTGTTTTCGATGCATACGGCCCCAAGATTGGCAGTCAGATTAACAGCTTGAAAGTACAGCCGATGAATGAACTAACGGATTCGGTCAAAAAAGATAATATTCGTATCGGTATCATTACCGTCCCAGATACCGAAGCTCAGAACGTAGCCGATCAGCTCGTGGAATCCGGCATTGAAGCAATTCTGAACTTTGCACCAACCATCCTAAAAACACCACCGCACGTCCGTATTCATCATGCTGATTTTACAACGGATCTGCTTAGCCTGGCTTATTATCTGGAGAACGGAAAGGACGACGAGGAAGATGACGACAAATAGATGGGTAATTCATAACGGCAAATTTGCTGTAAATAGCGGTACAGAGTGGACAGTGGTTCAAGGGTATATGGTCGTTGAAGACGACAAGATTGTGCATATTGGTGAGACACTGCCGGATGGAGATGAGAGCCTGCCGAAGGTTGATGGCAAAGGACTGGTCTTTTTGCCGGGTCTGATCAATACGCATGGTCATGCAGCCATGTCGCTTCTGAGAGGTCACGGGGACGATTTGGCCCTACAAGTATGGCTTCAGGAGAAAATGTGGCCTATGGAGGCGAAAATGACGTCTGAGGACGTGTATTGGGGCACCTCTCTTTCTGTATTAGAAATGCTGAAAGGCGGAACGACTGCATTCCTGGATATGTATGATCATATGGACCAGGTGGCAAAAGTGGTTGAACAATCCGGTATTCGTGCAGCATTGGCACGTGGTGTCATTGGTCTCTGTTCCGAAGAAGAGCAAATGCGTAAACTGCAAGAATCGGCTGCGTTTGCACGCGAGTGGAATGGACAAGCTGGTGGTCGAATTACGACGATCATCTCACCGCATGCGCCGTATACATGCCCTCCAGATTACATAGAGAAGCTGGTACAGGTTGCACATGATCTGGATCTGCCGCTGCACACCCATATGTCGGAAACTCTCCGCGAAGTCGAACAGAATGTGACTGATTATGGTTTGCGTCCAGTAGCACATTTGGAAAAGCTCGGTTTCTTCTCTCGACCTTCCCTCGTTGCACACGCCGTGCATTTGAATGATGAGGAGATCGAAATTCTGGCACGCCATGATGTAGCGGTCTCTCACAATCCGGGAAGCAACCTGAAGCTTGCTTCGGGTGTTGCGCGGGTTCCGGATCTGCTGAAAGCTGGAGTAACCGTATCTCTGGGAACAGACGGACCAGCGAGCAACAACAACTTGGATATGTTTGAAGAGATGAGACTTGCTGCTTTGATTCATAAGGGAGTATCCGGTGACCCAACAGCGGTACCAGCGGGAGAAGCACTGCTACTCGGAACGGGGTATGGTGCCAAATCCATCTTCTTGAACGATACAGGAGCACTTCGAGTAGGCATGAAGGCTGATTTCATTGCGCTAAATATTGAACAAGCACACTTCTATCCGCACACGGATCTGATCTCTCATACCATTTACTCGGCTTCGGCCAAGGATGTGGAGCATGTATGGGTCGACGGTAAGCAACTGGTGAAACATGGTGAATGTCTTACTATGGATGAAGAGCGCATTCTGCGCGAGTCTCAACTTGCATTTGACGGACTGCTCGCCCGTTAATTTCAGAATAGCAGCAGCGTCATAGGGGAAAGGAAGTTCGGCTTTTGAAAAGAAAAAAGAAATGGATATGGATCTCGCTGCTCATCCTAGTTTTGATTCTGTTTGGACTGCAGCGCTTCTATGTTTATATTACCCAGGACCAGCGCAACGAAGAAGCGCTAGCTATTCAAGCGGCACAGGAGCAGCTCGGGATAACGTCTTATGAGGATCTCCGAAAATACGTTTGGGGTCAAAAAGAAGGCGAAGATAACATTTACTGGACGATGATGGCCAAAAATAAAGATAATCAGGACATTGCGGTCTGGGTTAAATTTGATGCGAGCAATAAACCAGTCACAGGAAGCAACGCTGTGCACAGTGAATTGTTGCAGAACGGGTTATCGGAAGCACAAGTTCGCAATCGATTCAGCTCTGAAGTACCGGGCGGAGAGATCAAGCGCATTATGCCTGGAGTCGTCAATGGCGTCTATGTATGGCAAGTTTATTATAATGACGATACGCATAACTATTATCGATTCTATCGCTTCAGCAATGGAGAACAGGTTGATTTGGTCTATACTATTCCAAACAGCTAAATATAGATTCAGAGAATCTTTTTTAGGTAAATTCTTCAAAGAACCGGCAGACGGAACCCCGCCTGATCCGGTTTTTTGGCGTATCTCAAGAATTATTCTGGATTTGAATAGTTAAAATTAATAATTTATTCATATTTTCGCCTTCGAAATTGTATATACGATGTGATATACTCAAATATGTATTCAAGGTTACATCAAACAGGAAACAAACCTGTTGGGCACATCACAGGTCATTCGTACACAATTCATATTATGCCTATAAGCTATAGGGATGGGCCAAAAATTTGGGAGGGGAAACTCACTTGAAGCTAAAAGTATTGCCTATTGCTTTAACTGCCGTCATTTCAGCCGTTGTGTTGTTTGGAGGTTGGTTTGTGTATCGTCAGGTGGCCATGCAGAATCCGATTGAAAAAATGGTAACCCAGTATGAAGGGGTTAATGATGTTCAGTTAACTATTAACCGCAATGATGTACAATTGAAACTTGATTTGCAGCCAAATGTAGATTTGGGCAGATTGGTTCAATATATTCAGAAAGAAGGACAGACCCTGATCGGCTCGCGCTCATTGAAACTCGATGTGGTTGATCATTCGAACGAAGCCCTGGAGAACTGGTGGGGCGATGCGATGTTTACCGTTGCTCAAGCGATGGAGAACAAGCAATACACCGAAATAACACCAACATTATCCAAGATGGCGACCAATGGTATTCAAGTGAATACAGCCATGGATGACAATAACGTATATGTTAGTCTTAGAGACGGAGATGCCAGCAAGTTTATTATTCTGCCGCGTGTACCCGGCCAGATAGGAGTGTGGCCTAATGCCTAAATGGACGAAGGAAGTTGCCATTGGTTTTGTCCCCGTGTTGATGATCTTTCTTGCTTTTACCGGTGTGAATATCTTCCCGATTCTGATCGCAGCAGCGGTTGTGGGCGGATTGCTGCTTATGATGCAGATGCGTGGTGGCATTACAGTTGGAGCGGGTCAGGAACGCAAGCGGAAGAAAAAAGGACCCTCCAAACTGACGTTTGAAGAAATTGGCGGCCAGGACAGTGCCAAGCAGGAGCTGCGGGAAGCGCTTGATTTTCTCATAAAACATGAGGAAATTCAGAAGTTCGGGATTCGCCCATTGAAGGGGATCCTGCTTACGGGCCCTCCGGGAACAGGGAAAACATTGATGGCCAAAGCGGCTGCACATTATACCGACTCCGTATTTGTTGCCGCTTCAGGCAGTGAGTTTGTAGAAATGTACGTCGGTGTCGGTGCAGGAAGAATTCGCGATTTGTTTCGTGATGCTAGAACACGTGCTGCTAAAGAAAACAAAGAGAACGCCATTATCTTTATTGATGAAATTGATGTTATCGGTGGTAAACGTGAAGGTGGTCAGCAGAGAGAATATGACCAGACACTCAATCAGCTGTTAACGGAAATGGACGGAATTTATACATCCGATACACCGCGGATTCTGGTTATCGCGGCTACAAACCGTAAGGAAATGCTGGACAGTGCATTAACCCGTCCGGGACGTTTTGACCGTCATATCCAGGTAGACCTGCCTGACAAGAAAGGCAGAAAACATATCTTAGAGCTCCATGCGGTAAATAAACCTCTGATGGAAGGGGTAAGCCTGGAGAAAACAGCGGAGGAATCCTACGGCTTCTCGGGTGCACAGCTGGAAAGTGTCATGAACGAAGCAGCAATCTATGCCATGAGAGATGGACTGCTCAATATTGAACAGCGCCACTTGTCTCTGGCGATTGATAAAGTCATGATGGGTGAGAAGACAGATCGTGAATC
The DNA here is from genome assembly GCF_022346995.1 of Paenibacillus sp. ACRRY. Lineage (GTDB taxonomy): Bacteria > Bacillota > Bacilli > Paenibacillales > Paenibacillaceae > Paenibacillus. Next base: position 72,941 of record NZ_JAKRNM010000010.1, read on the forward strand.
CAGTGTCGAAGAGAAGAAACGGGTAGCTATTCACGAATTGGGACATGCCATCATGGCAGAGCTCGTACGTCCTGGCAGTGTTAGCCAGGTTGCTCTAAGCCCGCGTGGACAGGCACTCGGTTATGTACGTCACAACCCGCAGCAGGAGCAATTCCTATACACCAAGCGCTTTCTGGAAGAACAGATCATGATTGCACTCGGCGGTGCAGCAGCTGAAGAAATGTACTATGGTGGTCGCAGTACCGGTTCACGCAATGACTTTGAACAGGCGACCAATGTTGTACAGACGATGATGGCTTCTGGTCTGACCTCGCTTGGTATTGTCAACATGGATATGGTTACAACGGAAGAGCTCATGCGCGAGAATAAAATGATTCTACAGGATCTGATGGATCAGACCAAACGTCTGCTCGAAGAACAACGGACAATATTCGACAATTCATTGGATACACTGATGAGAGAAGAAGTTTTGTCTGGGGAGCAATTTCGTTGTCAATTTCGTGACAGCGCCCTTTTACCGGCATAATTTATTTATGCCGGTTATTTTTTTTTACATTTCACTCGTGCTAAGATATTATTATATGTTGGGTCGAAATTTGTAATTTTCGGCGAACAGGGTACAATAGAGAAATAGAGAACCGAAAGGATGGAGCAGAACCATGTTTTTTAAAAAAATAGGAGTTGTCGGCGGCGGCACCATGGGACAAGGCATTTCCCAGATGCTTGCAGCCAAAGGACTTGATGTGCTTCTGGTGGAGCACACAGCGGAGAAGCTTAACCATGCATATGACATGATTGAAACAAACCTCGATAAGCAATTGGAGAAATGGGCTATTACCAAAGCCGAGAAAAAATTGATTCTATCCCGTATCACCAAAGTAGCTCATCTGGCAGAACTGGGATCATGCGATATGGTTATTGAAACGATCTCGGAAGATCTGGAAGCCAAGAAGGCGGTATTTAGCCAATTGGATCAAGTTTGCCCGAGCAACGTTATTCTTGCAAGTAACACATCCACGCTGAGTTTGACCGAGCTTGCAAGCTCGACCAAATACCCAGAGCGTGTTATTGGTATGCACTTTATTCACCCGGTTTCCCGGGTTGACCTTGTAGAAATTATTCGTGGTTTGAAAACATCCGATTCCACTTTCGATGAAACAAGAAGATTTGTGGAAGAGGTTGTAGATAAAAAAGGTGTAATGATTTATGAATCCCCTGGATTCGTTACGTCCAGACTGATCTGCCTTTTGATCAATGAAGCTCTTCATGTCCTTCAAGAAGGCGTGGCTTCTGCTGAAGATATCGATGATGCAATGCGTATCGGATACAACTTCCAGCATGGTCCGCTTGAAATGGCTGACCGTTTCGGATTGGATTCCGTTGAAGCTGCACTGGAAAGAATGTTCCGTGAATTCGGAGAGTTGAAATATCGTCCTTCCACCGTACTGAAAAAAATGGTGCGTGCAGGACATCTCGGAGTGAAATCGGGAGAAGGATTCTTCAAGTACGACAAGGATGGTGATCGGCTGTGAAAGTACTCGTAATCAACGCGGGGAGTTCCTCGCTTAAATATCAATTGTATGACATGACGGATGAGTCCGTACTGGCTAAAGGACTGGTAGAGCGTATCGGTATGGATTCGTCCATTCTTACGCACAAACCGACTGGCCGTGAGGATGTTACAGAAGTCAGTGAAATTCTGGAGCATACAACGGCAATTCGTAAAGTTATCGATATTCTGACAGATAAAGAAAACGGCGTGCTCGGTTCAGTCGATGAGATTCAGGCTGTTGGACACCGTGTCGTACACGGCGGGGAAGCCTTCAAGGAATCCGCACTGGTTGACGATGCAGCGAAGGCCGAAATTCGCCGCTTGTTCGATTTGGCACCACTTCACAACCCAGCAGCAATGATGGGTATTCGTGCGGCTGAACTCAATATGCCAGGTGTACCTCAGGTCATGGTATTTGATACAGCATTCCATCAGACGATGCCTGAGAAAGCATATCTCTACGCGATTCCGCGTGTACTGTACAAAAAATACAAAGTGCGTCGTTACGGTGCTCATGGTACTTCCCATGACTACGTAAGCAAGACTGCAGCTGAGTATTTAGGCCGTCCAGTAGAAGACCTCAAAATCATCACTTGCCACGTTGGTAACGGTGGTAGCGTAACGGCAGTAAAAGGTGGCGTATCCGTAGATACATCCATGGGTATGACTCCGCTTGAAGGTCTGATGATGGGAACGCGCAGTGGTGACCTTGACCCGGCCATCGTGCCTTACGTAATGAACAAGGAAGAACTGAGCGTGAGCGAAGTGAACTCCATGTTGAACAAACATAGCGGACTGCTTGCCATCTCGGGCATCAGCAGTGACATGCGTGAGATTACCGAAGGAATGGAGAACGGTGATGCGAACTCCACCCTTGCATTCGAAATGTACGAATATCGTTTGCGTAAATACATCGGTTCGTATGCAGCAGCAATGAACGGTGTGGACGTGATTGTATTTACAGCAGGTGTGGGCGAGAACTCTGTAGTTCTTCGTCAAAAAGTATGCGAACAGCTTACTTACCTGGGTGTGGAAGTGGATGAAGCACTCAATGCCATCCGTTCCGGCGAACCACGCCGTATCACAACAGCAAACTCCAAGGTTGAGGTTCTCGTTGTACCTACCAATGAAGAATTGGTGATTGCACGTGATACACACCGAATCGTATTGAATTCTAAGTAATCTAATTGTAAAGTGAATATAGCATGTCAAGGAAGTGCAGGGGACAGGCTGAGGCCTGCCCGCTGCATTTTCAAATTTAGGAACCAAGGGGAGATATGGGCATGAGTACGGATTGTGTAATTCGTAATGTGAATGAGCATGTGGGCGAAACCGTGAAGATCGGTGCCTGGATTAATAACAAACGTTCCAGCGGTAAAATTCAATTTTTGCAGCTGCGCGATGGAACCGGATATATTCAAGGGGTTGTCGTAAAGAGTGAAGTTAGCGAAGAGGTATGGAATGATGCCAAAAGCCTCACGCAAGAAAGTTCCTTGTATGTAACGGGTATTATTCGTGAAGAACCGCGCAGCGCATCCGGATATGAAATGACGGTTACGGGCGTTGAGATCATTCATTTGACTGAAAACTATCCGATTACACCGAAAGAACATGGTGTGGACTTCTTGATGGATCATCGTCATCTGTGGCTGCGTTCTACGAAACAACGCGCTGTAATGGTGATTCGTGCAGAGATCATCCGTGCAGTTCAGCAGTTTTTTGATGGTAACGGATTCACTCAGGTTGACCCTCCGATTCTGACACCTTCTTCTGCCGAAGGTACCACCAACCTGTTCCACATCAAATACTTTGATGAGGATGCTTATCTTACTCAAAGTGGCCAATTGTACATGGAAGCTGCTGCAATGGCGCTGGGTAAAGTATATTCCTTCGGACCAACGTTCCGTGCCGAGAAATCCAAAACCCGCCGCCATCTGATCGAGTTCTGGATGATTGAGCCGGAAATGGCATTTGTGGATCACGAAGAAAGTTTGCGAGTACAAGAGAAGTTCATTGCACACGTGGTTCAATCTGTCGTGAAAAACTGCCGTGCCGAACTGGAATCCATCGGGCGTGACGTATCCAAACTCGAAGGAATCGTAGCTCCATTCCCGCGTATCACGTATGATGAGGCGATTGAGTTCTTGAATGGACAAGGCTTCGATATTCCTTGGGGAGAAGATTTCGGTGCCCCTCACGAGACAGCGATTGCGGAGAAGTATAATACACCTGTATTTATTACACATTACCCGGCTGGCATCAAGGCATTTTACATGAAACCCGATCCGAATCGTCCTGAAGTGGTTCTCTGCGCTGACATGATCGCACCAGAGGGTTACGGCGAGATCATTGGAGGATCCCAACGTATCGATGATCCCGAGTTGATGCAGCAGCGCTTTGAAGAGCACAAGTTGTCTGACGAGGCGTATCAATGGTACCTGGATTTGCGTAAATACGGATCGGTACCTCACTCCGGATTTGGTCTGGGATTGGAGCGGACAGTAGCATGGATCTGCGGGTTGGATCATGTACGTGAGACAATTGCATTCCCGCGTATGCTCTACCGTCTGTACCCTTAATGATTAATCGCGAGTCTATGGAAGAAACCGGCTCCAAAGCGTGGCTCAGTGGAGTAGCTTACGGGTTAACGTCTGGGACAGCACAGCTCCCGTATGCTTTGTTGCGTTTTTATCACCAACTCGGATTATCAGATGCCGAAGTGCTTCTGCTGATTCAATTGCTCGGCTACCGTCAGGCAGAATTCAATGAGTTTCCTACCCTGGAAGAGCTCGCAGGACGAATGGGACTTGCCCCCGAAGGCATCGCCAGAATGCTCCAGCGGTTAATGCGGGATGGATATATTTCCATTGATGAACATCGGGACGAAGAGCGGGATATTCAGTATGAGCGTTACGATTTGCATGGATTGTATGCCAAACTCGCAACGTGTGTCGCTGAAGATGCGGCAGCAGCAAGGCAGCAGCAAATGAGCATGAATGCACGTCCTAATTCGAACAGTGTTCAAATAGAAGAGGAAGAACGTAATATGTTTTCCATTTTCGAAAAAGAATTTGGTCGTCCGCTTTCACCGATGGAATGCGAAACGATCTCCAGTTGGCTGGATCAGGACCGTTATCAGGAAGAACTGATCTTGATGGCCCTGAAGGAAGCCGTATTTGCCGGTAAAGTACATTTCCGCTATATCGACCGCATTTTGCTGGAGTGGAGTCGCAATCGGGTGAAGAATGTTCAGGACGCGAAGGCATACACGCAGCGTTTTCGCAGCGGTGGACGCTAGTCCAGGTAACGAAGGAAAATCAAGGAACAGGCCAGAAAACATTCTGAGCCTGTTTTTTGGATTTTGGACGGAAATATAGATGTTTACAATGAAGTGATTGATGAACTCATCACCTATTCAGGCAATGTTATGATAAGAATTTTAAAAAAATTAAATAAATACGCAGGGGCAGCCCAGAACGTTGTCGTCTATTGTAGTGGAGAGGAGGGGAGAGTCATTGACGAAGCGCGCTTAATCGAACAAATCCGTCAAGGAGATGCATCCAAGTTTCGCTTATTGATCGATAAGTACAGCCAGCATGTATACCATGTGGCATATTCCGTACTCAGGAACGATCAGGAAGCGCAGGATGCAGCTCAGGAGGCGTTCATTCAGATGTATAAATCTCTCCCCGATTACCGTTCCGAAGGCTTCAAAACGTGGCTTACCCGAATTGCCTTTCACAAAGCCATTGATGCAAAACGCAAGTTAGGCCGGCGCAGCAGTGAAGATCTGGGTGGAGAAGAACGAATAATCAACCTGCCTGGAAGCGAGGAAGATATTCTGGCCCGTCTCGTTCGGGAAGAACGCAAGGAAACACTGCGTGAACGAATTAATCAACTGCCTGCCCAGCATAGGGACATCATTACTGCGTATTATCTAAGCGAAAAGAATTATGAGCAGATTGCACATGATGCCCAGGTGGCTGTCAAAACCGTGGAATCCCGTTTGTACCGTGCCCGGCAGTGGATCAGAAGTCATTGGAAGGAGGATGAGTGGCGTGAGTAAAAACGAGATGTACAGTGTGCAGGACTGGACGGATTATATCGAAGGACGAGTTACTGGAGAACAAGCCATAAGCATGGAAAAGGCCATAATCGAAGATCCGGAAGCCATGGATAACTACCTGGAAGCGATGGGTATTCATCAAACATTGCCACAACTGGACAACCCGAATGAATTTGCTGATTCCATCATGGAGCGTATTACGGACCTGAACCATTCAGGACGCAAGCGCAAATCACGTTCAGGCCGAAGCAGACGCTGGCTGGAGAACAAGGTGTTTCATTATGCTGTAGCGGCTTGCCTGACGTTGATCTTCCTCTCTTCCGGGGTGTTTGATAAAGTAGCACCCTATCACAAGTTCCATGACGGCGAGCAGAGGGGATCATTCACACAAAAATGGACGGAAGCAGCCACCACATGGCTGGATAACTTCAAGCCTAAACCATAAATCATACGCATTGCCTGAAAAGAAAGGATGACGACTGTGCAATCAGATCGTAACAAAATATTTGCATTTTTATTAAATGTGGTCCCAGGTCTTGGTTTTCTCTATTGGGGTCGAACCGCTAAGGCCATGATTTATCCATTTCTCGTGTTTGGTTCTTTGATTGGTGCCTTCATGTTGATGGTGGTTACAAATGAGAATGATCTCATGATATTCGGAGCACTCGCTGCCTTTTTCTTCTGGTGCATCAACATGCTGGACATCATCATTGTTCTGCTGCGAACCCCTTCTGCACGTAATGCTCATTACAGAGGCTACGAGGCTCACTACGGTCAATATGCGGGAGGTCCATACGAACAGGGCTATCCGGATCAAAATGGCGTTGTGGAGCCAATGGATGGGGAAGAGATGCATCAGCATTCTGCCCATGGCTATGGTATTCCTGAAGGTACATATGGCCAACCCATGTATCGCAAAGGCAGTGAAGGTGAACGCTTCTTTACCATATTACTGTCATTCATCCCTGGTCTGGGGCATCTTCATCTGGGGCTACTGCATCGGGGACTATCGTTTCTGATCGCATTCTTTGGCTCCTTCGCGATGATGGTCTTTGTTGCATCCATTACCAATGAAGAGACCTTTCTGATGTTTCTGCTTATACTGCCTGTTATTTGGGTTTACTGCATGTTTGACGCTGTGCAGCATGCACATCGAAAGCAGGCAGGGGAAGTATTGCAGGACCGGACGTTGTTCGAAGAATTGGAAATGGGCAGAGCATCAGGACGTCGGAGCAAGGTGTTAGCTACCCTTTTGTCGGCTTTTCCAGGGGCAGGTCATCTGTACTTGGGTCTTCAGAAGCGTGGAATGCAATTAATGTTCCTGTTCCTCGGCAGCATTTATATTCTGGACCTGCTGCATTTATCCGTCTTCCTGTTCATGATTCCGCTCGTTTGGTTCTACAGCTTCTTTGATGGGCTTCAGTGTTCAAGCCGATATGGCAGGGAACCGCTGACGGATCAACCGATATTTAAGGATTGGGCTAAGCATCAGCGTTTGATTGGATTCGGGATTGCAGCACTTGGCGTGTATTATCTGGCGATCCGGCTTGTCATTCCGCAATTGAATGAGATGTTCCCTAATCTGTTTATGACGTATGAAATCCGTTCCTATGTGAACACGGTTATTGTTTCGCTATTGCTAATCTTTGGCGGATTGAAGCTGCTCTTCGGCAAGCAGCGTCCGATTGCGCAGCATAGTGGACTAAGCGGAAAAGAAGACGATTCAGCTAATCTGTTCCTGTTCAAGGATCGGGATAATTGATTGTAAATTAAGGTTAATTTTGCGCTAGTCGGAGCTCCAAACCAAAAAACACGCTATGAGCTGAACAATCAGTCATAGCGTGTTTTTAATTTTTCCTGAATAGTAGAGAGGAAATGATGGCTATTTCGAAATACCTTTCAGCAGCAGCTGACGATACATCACTTCGAACAAAAACTCGAATGCTTCCAGATGTCTTTTGGCTTCAAATGCATCTTTGCCCCAGGCATAGATGCCGTGATTGCGTAGCAAAATTCCTGGGACTTTTGAGTCAAGTACACCTGGTACCAATTCGGCGATGGATGGAATATCAGCAAAGTTAGGCAGTACCGGCACACGAATCTCGGCATTTTCTTCCCAAATGTTAAAAGCCTTGATCAGTTCAATGCCTTGGATCGGCACATGACCTTCTGCGCCAAAAAACTCGCTGATCAGGTTATTAAATACTGTGTGTACATGGAATACAGCCCCGCAGCCAGTCAAACGATAGATTTCGCAGTGAATCAGCGTTTCTGCACTTGGTTTCAGGGTTGTTGTTTCAATTGCTTTGCCATGCTTGTCCACAAACAGGAAATCTTCCGGCGTACGAAGAGATTTATCCTTGCCTGAAGCCGTAACTGCAAAATAAAACTGCTCGGGATCAAACTCTCCCACACGCATCGACAGGTTGCCACTTGTTCCAGGGAACCAGTTGCGACTGGCAAAGAGGGCTTTAATATCAGCAAGCTCTTCCAGCACCTGACGTTTGTGTTCCAATGTAATCTTTTCAAAACCCATCTTTACAGCACTCCTTGTGTTTGCTTCTGTTTCATGTCTTCCATAATATCGTAAAAGGTAGCAAAGGGCACATGGTCTACACCAAGTTCTATGCACTTGTCCGTCAGAATGGAACGGGAGTATACCAGATCGGCAATTTTGGCACCTTCAAAATCGGTTAGACTGTCTCCGATCAGAATCCGATTATATTGTTCTTCCGGGAATGTGCGGATTACCGTCGTTTTGCACATACCACAGCCGTTCTCACAAGGGGGCTGACACGGATTAGGCCATTCTATCTGAATGAATTCACCTGTAAAGTCTGCTCCGTTACAATAGACGTGATCTTGTGGAATGTTAAAAGGTGCAAGCAGTGGTTCGATAAAAAAGTCCATACCACCACTGGTTACATTAAATTCAATGCCCTCGTTCCGGACATATTCCAGAAACTCGCCAAATCCCTCGCGGATGCCGGCTTGTCCAAGCACAAATTCCACGATTTCATCCTTTTGCGATGCAGGCAGCAGAGCGAACATGGCCCCGACGCCTTCACGCAGTGATATTTTCTGTTCGACGGTGTCTCTCATGATCGGATCAATACCTTCGGGCTTAAAATGTTTCATGATCGCCACAATATTGTCTGAGAGGGTAATCGTGCCATCAAAATCACAGAAAATGACCGTTTTCTTGTCACTTCTCATCGTTCTCCACCCCACAGGTCCAGTGCACTTTTCAATTCGGGGTGCTCAAGTGCATAATCTGCTAGCGGAATTCCGTGCTGTGCCGCTTCGATGGCTTGCAAGAATGCACGTCCACCCGCCTCAGTACCCATTGGATGTCCGTGGATACCTCCACCGGCGTTAACGATGACATCCGTGCCAAAATCACGGAGAATTAATGGTACAAGACCTGGGTGAATCCCCGCGGATGGAACCGGCATGCTGGTTCTGACTGGGAGTTCTTTGGAGAGCAGCTGCTCCGTAATGGCCATATTCTCTTCTTTTGGCATAGTCACTGAACCATAAGGCGAAGGGAAGAGAACGAGATCCGCTCCGGCAAGACGCATCAGTTGACCCAGCAGCACCGAGGCGGATATCCCATAATGTGGTGACGGGTACAGTGCGCCAGCAAGCGCAGGATGCGCCATGATCGGCACATTAATGTCTGGATCACTTGTAAGCTCGTGTAGAACGTCATATCCGTACGACAAAACGTTAAACAACAAGGCATTGGCACCAGCATCAATCGCTCGTTCAGCCTGCTTCTTCAACCGTGAAGTTGGGCCGGTCAGGTTGGCGGCATAAAGTAATTTCTTGCCGGTCTCTTGGCGGGCCTGCTCAGCAGCCTTCATGCAAACCTCCACTCTTTTCTCAATAGGTGTCAGCTTGTTCTCAAACAGAATCTCGTCATCCTTGATCAGATCAACTCCGCCAAGAGCCTGACGGATAAACTGTTCGCGCAGTTCATCTGCATCCAGACCAATGACCGATTTGAAGATGCTCATTAACAAGGGACGATCATGCACACCAAGCAGATCACGAACCCCATTCAGTCCGAATTTGGGACCAGGGAATGCGCTAAGGAATCCGTCCGAAAAGCCCAGTCTTGTCAACTTGATCCGGCCATCCATCGAAATTTTGCCGAAGACGGTGACGAGCAGAGCCGGAATATCGCGGCTGAAGTTTACATCAGGATATCCGATCGTAATATCTGCATATCGTTCTCCTGGAGCCATATCCTCTTGTTCATGTACTTCTACGCTAATCACTTCGCCAAGATGTTTCTGCATGGCTTCACGCTTGGCTTGCGGCAATTCAGTCCAACTGCCTACAGTCATGCCGACCGCGATGGATTCCGCCTTCTTGCGGAAATCTGCCCGATCATCGTGCAGACGATATGTGGCAGTACACATGTTGTTCATCGTAAATCTCCTTCCAAAGCAGCTCCCATCTCCCGTGAGCGCTCTGCGCAGCGGTTGACGGCTGCAATCACGTTTTCAAAGAAATCGCCCTCATCCAGTGTTTTGAGTGCTGCCTGTGTGGCGCCTCCAGGTGAGGTAACATCACTGCGAAGCTTCATGGGCTCCGCTCCCGTTTGCTGAACCATTCTTGCCGCACCAAGTACAGTTTGAACAGTCAGGTCGCGGGATTGCTGGCTGGACAGTCCGCCGCGGATCCCCGCAGCAATCATGGCTTCCATCAAATAGTATACATAAGCCGGGCCGCTTCCGGAAATACCCGTGAGCACTTCCAGTTTCTCTTCAGGAACAATGGTTACGATGCCCACTGCTTCAAACATCGTCATGACCGTACTGCGCTGCTCATCAGTAATTTCGGCGGAGAAGGCAAGCCCTGTTGCACCAAGTCCAATCGTACTGGATGTATTCGGCATGGATCGAGCGATCGGTTGTTTTCGGCCGAGCAGAGACTGCATCGTGCGGATGGATAATCCGGCGATGACAGAGACAATAAGCTGGTCCGGTGACAGGAGGGGACCAAGCTCACGAAGAGCTGCTGCAGCGTCTTTCGGTTTCATGGCCAGTACAATAACGGGAGAAGCGGAGAGCACTTCCGATGATTGGGAGGCCGTTCCTGTATGAACGGCATAACGGGTACTCAGCTCTTCCTGACGTTTCTGGTTGCTCCGGTTCAGCATCGTAATATCCTGCGGGCGTACAACGAGGCGGGAGATCAGTCCGCGCACAATGGCTTCTGCCATGGCACCTGCTCCGTGGAAAGTAATCTTTTGTTGTAATAACGTCTGTTGTTCTTGACTCATGGTTATCGTTCCTCCTATATGGCTGTAGCTGCGATATTATTGCCGGATTTGTCCATTGCCGGTAACGCGGTATTTGGTAGAAGTAAGGGCAGGCAGTCCCATCGGACCGCGAGCATGCAGCTTCTGTGTGCTTATTCCTATTTCGGCTCCATAACCGAACTCGAATCCGTCCGTGAAGCGTGTGGAAGCATTGTGATAAACTGCTGCAGCATCCACATCATGCAAAAAGCGTTCCGCATGTGCTGTATCACGGGTGACGATGCATTCGGAATGTTTGGTGCCATAAGTTGCAATATGCTGCATGGCTTCTTCCAGACCCTGCACAACTCGTATATTCAGAATATAATCATTATACTCTGTACCATAGTCTTCTGCCGTCACGGGAAGGGCAGTAGGGACCAGACGACGAGTCGTGTCACAACCCTTCAATACGACATTCGCCTCACGGAATTGTTCGGCCAAGGCAGGCAAATGCTGTTCTGCATAAGCAGCGTGAAGCAGCAAGGTTTCCATGGAATTACATACGGATGGGCGCTGTGCTTTTGCGTTGATCGCAATTTCTGCGGCCATGACCGGATCCGCCGTTTCATCCACATACGTATGGCAGATGCCTGCGCCTGTTTCAATGACAGGTACCGTTGCATTGGCTACCACGTTGCGGATTAGTGAAGCACCGCCTCTTGGAATAATGACGTCCAATAGTCCATTCAGCTTAAGCATTTCATCGACTGAAGAGCGGTTAGCGTCTTCCACGAGCTGCAGCGCATCAGGCGGCAGGTCTGTTTTGGTTAGTGCCTGGTGGAGTACTTCCACAATACGACGATTGGAAGAGAGGGCAGAAGAACCCCCGCGCAGCAGAACGGCATTACCAGTCTTGAGGCATAGCCCTGCTGCATCAACCGTAACGTTAGGACGGGCCTCATAGATGATGCCAATCAGGCCAATTGGCACTCTCAATTTTTCAATGTGAAGTCCATCTGGACGCGTAAATGACTCCAGTACTTCGCCAACAGGATCTGGGAGTTCAACAATCTGACGCAATCCCTCCGCAATTCCCGCAATACGCTCTTTGTTCAAAGCGAGACGATCAAGCATGGATTCTGGTGTCCCTTGCTCTCTGCCACGTTCGAGATCTTCCGCATTGGCCGTAATAATGGATTCCGATTCCGTAATAAGCGCATCCGCCATGGCAAGCAAGGCCTTATTTTTCTGATCTGTACTCAAACGGTTTAACTGTGGAACACTTGCTTGAGCTTGGCTGGCTTTTTGTCTTACTTCACTCATCTGAAATTCCTCCTTCATTAATGCAAGACGATGTCCCTATCCAATCCAATACATTACTTGTTATTTTAACGTAATCCACTCGTCTCGATGGATGACCTCAAGCCGATGAATGGCGTTCAGTGTCTTCATGACTTCTCCGCTTGGCAAACCTGCGATAAGGCGAAGCTGATCATCATCATAATTGACAATGCCTCGGCCAAGCAGTGTTTCGTCCAACCCAATGACCTCGACAACGTCACCTGCGTGGAATGTGCCAAGCACGCTTTTGACGCCTACAGGCAGCAGACTATGTCCGCCGTGAACAAGGGCTTCTTCGGCACCGGCATCCACGACAACTGTACCGAGAGGTGTTGACATGAAGCCTAACCATTGTTTCTTGCGGGAGAGTGCAGCCAGACGAGTCTCGAAATATGTCCCCTTGCCGCAGCCATCAACCGCATTTTGCAAGTCTCCGGGTTCCTTGACACTGCCCACAAAGACAGGGACGCCTCCGCGTGTTGCCACTTTGGCTGCATCGACTTTGGACCGCATGCCACCTGTACCAACCGATGAACCTGAGCCTCCGGCATACGCATAGATTTCTTCTGTAATTTCAGGAATTCGATCATAACGAACAGCACTCGGATCCTTGCGGGGATCTGCCGTATAGAGTCCGTTGGTATCCGTGAGAATAACAAGATGCTGGGCTTTCACCAAATTGGCAACGAGCGCAGAGAGCAGATCGTTATCCCCGAATTTCAACTCGTCTACTGAAACCGTATCATTTTCGTTAAAAATGGGAATGACGCGTTGTCTGAGCAGTTCTTCCACGGTCATGCCTGCGTTCCCCATCCGTTTCCGACTGTGGAAATCGGTTCTGGTTAGCAAAATTTGTGCTGTAGTAACGCGGTGCGCTGCAAAAGCCTGTTGATATGCCTGCATCAACAATGCCTGACCCACTGCGGCTGCCGCTTGTTTCTCATGCAGCATTTTGGGACGCTGAGGGTAACCAATTTCACGGAATCCGGCAGCAACGGCTCCGGAAGTGACCAAAAGAACTTCATGGCCCTGTTCATAGAGCGAAGCGATCTCACTGGCAAAAAATGAAATGGAACTGCGGTCAAGGCCGCCTTCCTCGGTGGTAAGAGAACTGCTCCCAATCTTGACTACTATTCGTGAAGACATGCTTTCACTTCCTTAAACATAATGAATGAGATACCAATGGACAGGTATCCAGGTACAAAAAAAACTCCCGTCCTTTGTTGTAAAAAGGACGAAAGTTTGTTACTTCCGCGGTACCACCTTTATTGATGATTGCATCATCCGGCTCTCTCTCGCCCTGTAACAGAAGGCACTGTCCTGCATAAACAGGCCGCTCAGGGGTAGGTTTCGGAGAGAAGCCGCGGTAAATTCTTGCAGCCCGGTGGAATTTACTCTCTGGGCGCGGCTTGTTCTCTCGTACTGGTCCCGTCATCACGTTTCGTTCGATATTTGTTAATAACATACCATGGAAACTTGGCAGATGCAAAGGGGTATGCGGCCTTTAAAATTACTTAAACAAGTTCAGCTTGCCAATCCTCCTGGCAGCTTCCTCCAATCGCTTCTCGTCACTCAGCAAACCTGCGCGAACGTAGCCTTCCCCATGTGTACCAAACCCGATACCCGGTGCCACAGCGACTTTGGCTTCCCGAAGGAGCAAATCTGCAAATTCGGTTGAGGTAAACCCGGAAGGCACTGGCAGCCAGCTGAAGAAAGAACCCCCTGGCTTCGAAGCCTGCCATCCGATGGAGGAAAGTGCCTCATACAATGCATTACGGCGGGATTCATACCGCGCAACCAGATCGGTAACACATTCTTGGGATGAAGTGAGGGCAGCAGCTGCAGCAGCCTGAATGCCGCCAAATAGGCTAACATAAATATGATCCTGCAGCAGATTGATTTTGGAGATGATCTCCGCATTCCCAAGGGCGAACCCAACCCGCCAGCCTGCCATATTGTAGGTTTTGGATAACGTATAGAATTCAATTCCGACTTCCTTGGCGCCAGGCGCCTGCAGGAAACTCACCGGGCGATGTCCGTCGAACCCAATCGCACCATAAGCGAAGTCACTGGCAACTACAATTTTGTTCCGGATGGCGAATTCCACGGTCTCTTCATAGAATGACAGCGGGGCAATCGCGGATGTTGGATTGTTGGGATAGTTTAAATACATCAGCTTGGCCTTATCGCGAACTTCATCCGAAATTGCCTCATAATCAGGAAGGAATGCGTTTGACTCCAAAAGAGGCATAAAGGACATGTGCGCTTTGGCAAGAGCTACCCCGGACCAGTAATCCGGATAACCCGGATCAGGAACGAGACATACGTCCCCGGGATTAAGCAACACTTGCGGCAGCTGTACAAGCCCCGTTTTCCCACCAAACAAAATCGCAACTTCAGTCTCCGGATCAAGGTTAACGTTGTAATCTTCTTTATAACGTTTGGCGATTGCTTCCTTCAGGAAGGCATGTCCACTAAAGGGTGAATATTTATGATAAAGCGGATTTTCGGCAGACTCCTGCAATGTTCTTACAATATGAGGTGGTGTAGGAGTGTCCGGGTTCCCTTGACCAAGATTAATCACGTCGTGACCACTTGCGATTTCACGGTTAACATTTTGCACGAGAGTTGCAAAAAATTGCGTTGGAAGCTGTGTCATGACGTCTGAGGTAGGTATATCAAAGGCGGAACGACCCGAATATTGCTGTTGATTGCTCATTAGTTTCATCACTCCGGTTCATATAAATGGGAATAGTATTCATTAATTTATCACGCTAATCCCGAGCTGTATAGAGGGGATAAGTTAAATAAGGTCTTTTTGTTTACAGTGTAAATGGGATTTTGTACAAAACCGAATTGACCGGATTCGTTTTTGTCCATTGTCGAAGAAGAGCCTTTGTCTTATGATCATTTACGATAATGATAATCAATATCATTGAGAGAACGCTTATCTATCTAGGGGGAAAGAAAAAAAATGAAACAAAACAGCTTTCGTGTGATGAGCACGACATTCATGATTGCAGCGTTATCCGTACTGCTGCTTGCTTGTGGCAATTCATCCACTAACGGTTCAGGTGACGGAGAGACAACTGCTGCAGCAACATCCAATGACTCGCAGGCAGCAGCAGAGAACACCGGGCAAGAAGAAGTGGCAGAGGCAGACAACGCGAGTGAAACCAAAATATTTAAAGACTGGACCGGGCACGAAGTGGAAGTTCCGACCAATCCGCAACGTGTCATTTACCACGGCGAGGTTACCGGGGATCTACTGGCTCTCGGGGTAGTTCCTGTAGGTATTCTTAAAAATGAAGGCACGGTATTCGATGATCAGGTGGCAGACGCAGAAGATGTTGGTTTTCCAATCAGTGTTGAAAAGTCTCTATCACTCAATCCCGATCTGATCATTTTCTCGAATGATGATGAAACGCAATATGAGCAGATTTCAAAAGTTGCTCCAACGGTCACATTCAATTCCTTCTGGCCACTCGAAGAACGGATGCGATTCCTGGGAGATTTACTCGGCAAAAAACAGGAGGCTGAAGACTGGCTTGCTGCACATGCCAAGGCAACAGAGGAAATGTGGGATCAGCTGCATGCAAATGGGCTGAAGGAAGACGAAACCGCATCGGTATTTACCATGTATCCAGGTAATCGACTGTTCGTGATGGCGGGTGCAGGACTGCCCCAGCTGTTGTACGGTTCTGGCGGTATGAAGCCAACTCCTGAAATCCAAAAGATACTGGATGAAGAAGTAGGATTTGTTGAGATATCACAGGAAAAAATGGCAGATTTCGCTGGAGATCGCATATTTATTTTGAATGCAGTAGATCAAGGGGCACAACAATCCACAGAAGAATTGATGAATAGTGTGGTGTGGAATAATCTGCCTGCAGTCAAGGAGGGCAAGGTTTATCGTTTCGATATCGTCAAAGCATCGAGCGATGCTACATCAAGAGAGTGGCTTCTGCAGGAATTGCCGAAACAAATGATTCAATAAAAGACCGTTTCTTATCCTGAACAGAGCCTTCAACGTATCGTTGAGGGCTCTTAATCACGTTTCTGATCAGTTATAAGTGTGTTTGTATATATGCTGGAATATTGAGGCTTGCTGGCGTATAATCAGAATACATTAGTGATAACCATTCTCATTCAGAGTAAGTATGAGGTGAAACGGAAGTGTTACAAATGATCGCAAACGGTAATCTCTTATTTTTCTCTGCATTCCTGTTCCGCTATGTTCATATCGAGCGTCATGTCGAACCTTCTGAACAGGTTATGCTTGAAGTCAACTGTGATCGGCATGTGCTGCTGTTCTGCGAACAGGGCGAAGGTCTTGTATATATAGGATCTGAGTTATACCCGTTCATCTCCGGCAAGATATACCCCATGGCTCCAGGAGAGAATTATCAGTTGGAGCATAACCGTTCGGATGACATGAAATATACGGTGCTTCATTACGATGCCGTGCACATGGTAACAGGGGATCCGGAACTTTACACTCGTTCTCTATTTGAAGAAAGGGAGCAGATGAACGACTTTTCACCTGGCGCGTTATTCGGCATGCTGGATTTATTGGAATCGGCTAGTCTCTATCAAACGGATGCGGAATATAGCCGGTTGAATGTACATTTTCAAAAATTGATGGAACTAGTGGTGTCCCGCTATACACTGCCCAAAACAGAACAAAGCCCGGATGTCAGAGTACAGAGCACAATTCAATACGTGGACGAGCATTACGCTCAGAATATAAATGTACAGAAATTAGCACGGCTCGCGAATCTTCGACCAGCTCAGTTTACAGCTTTGTTCAGGCAAATTACAGGCCGCAAGCCCCTTGAATACCTTAACCATGTACGCATTGAACAGGCGAAGGAATGGCTTTCGCTCTCCGATGAACCACTGCGCGATATTGCTGGCCGTGTAGGTTTCCGGGATGAGTACTATTTCAGCAGACGCTTCAGGCAGCACACCGGACTGGCTCCCCGGCAATATGATCGATCCCTTCAACGACATACACTTGTTCAAGATTGGGCTGGACATGAAGTAAACATTCCTGGGCACCCTGAGCGGATTCTATTCTATGGAGATTCGGCGGGGGACTTACTCGCGTTAGGGCTTCCCGTGCTTGATGGCAAAGCGTATGATGTTTTACCTTCCATTGATCTGGAATGGACCGTGCAGAAGCAACCGGATCTGATTTTGTTCGATAGTACGAATGAACAGTTGTACCAACGGCTTGCCCGTATTGCTCCTACTTTAATATACAACTCCCATGCGATCTTGGAAGAGCGCATCCGCAAAGTGGGAAGTTGGTTTGGCATGGAGATGGATGCAGAGGTGTGGATAGCATCTTATCATACAAGAACAGAGGAGATGTGGAGCAGCATAAGACCTTGGATTCAGCTTGGCGAAACGGCTTCGGTGCTTGTGCATCATCGAGGTGCCCGCTTGTTTGTCATGGGCAATATCGGACTGGCTCCGTTTCTGTATCACCCGCAGGGTTTTGCTCCTGTAAGCAAAGTGCAAGAAGCTCTAGCAGCAGGGAGGGCTTACAAGGAGATTTCAACGGAGTCGATAAGCCAGTATGCGGGTGACCACATCTTTGTCATGATGCCAGAGAGCGACGCAGCCAGGGCAGCAACGGAGAAGCTGTTTGAAAGTGATGAGTGGAAGGGACTGCCCGCCGTTAGAAATGGAAAAGTGTACACGTTGGATGAGCAGGTGTGGAATATGGGAGATGCCTTATCGAACAGCAGACTGCAGAGTCTGTTCCCTGAATTGCTGAACGAACTGGCCCATCCTCTCTAATCGTCCACTTGCAGCCGTTGAAGTCATAAATAAGGTTGATCAAAACGTTGTTGCAGGCTTCGCGCGGATCAAGCTATGATAACAGGTATTACAGTTCGGAGGAGTGCAAGTCATGACAAAACAACAACAGGGGGAAATGCGTGTTGCCCTGATTCAGGGTGATATTCAGCTTGGTGATCCTGAGGCCAATCATAAACATATGCAGACCCTGCTTGAACAGGCAGTGGAACAATATCCGGATCTGGCGCTGGCCGTGCTGCCGGAAATGTGGAATACAGGTTACGCTTTGGAACAAATCCATGAGCTTGCTGACCCTGAAGGGCAAAAATCACGGGAGTGGTTATCGGCATTTGCCGAGAAACATCAGATTTCAATTGTCGGTGGATCCATAGCAGAGAAGCGAAATGGACAAATTTACAATACCATGTATGCCTACAACAGAGACGGAGAGCAGGTTACACGTTATGATAAATTACATCTGTTCCGCCTGATGGATGAGGAGAAATATTTGCAGCCTGGAGCTGATCCTGAGATTTTCGAACTGGAGAACGGTCTGACAGCGGGTGCTTCTATCTGTTATGATATCCGTTTTCCTGAACTAGCCCGTACGCTTGCTTTGAATGGGGCCAGAGCATTGATCGTACCTGCCGAATGGCCGAATCCGCGTTTGCATCACTGGCGCACGCTGCTGACAGCACGAGCTATTGAAAATCAGATGTATGTGATTGCATGCAACCGAGTCGGTAAAGGGGGAGACACCGAATTTTTCGGACACTCTCTCATTATTGATCCTTGGGGCGAAATTGTGGCTGAGGGTGGAGAAGGGGAAGAGATCGTGACCGGACTGATTCGTCCTTCCCTTGTAGATGAAGTGCGGGGACGCATTCCGGTTTTTGAAGACCGTAGACCTGGTATTTATTTTGGTGCAAAATAATTAAAAGAATAATTCCAGTAAAGTGTTTATTCTTCCAGGAGGAGGGTAATGATAACTATCCCGTCACCAAGGAGGATGATCAATCAATGGACAACCATGTGAAAGATACGCTCAGGAGACTGGAACAGGAAAACACAAGGGAAGATCACTTGAGGCCATTCTTAGAGAATGGTGCAGGAGGGCTATCACCGCCTGAACAAGCTGTTCAGGATGAAGGCCGACTGGTCAATCAACAGAATAGGCTGACGAGTGAACGTAATTTGCGAAAATAAACAACATGACATGAATATCTCTTATGTACGTTTCTACGTTAACTTTAGATCATGATATCAGCAACATTGTGATGTAACGATGCACTGCGATTTCATGCAAGAACTTGATTCTGCTTATGCGGGAGAAGAGTATAGAACAAAGGCTTGGCCCGTATGGGTCAGGCCTTTGTTTATTTGTTTCATCGTAATGACTAATCTACAGAGGTAGGATTCTCATAGTCTCCTTCGGTAAGCTTGGCAACCGTCTGTTTAAACGTATCAATAAAAGCTTCTGCCGCTTTGGACAGAACACGTCCCTGACGGTAAGCGACGACGAGGGTACGACTTGGGACAGGTTCAGCAAGTGGTACATAGACAGGCACAAACTCACTGCGTGGTGCCCTGGCTATGAAGCGTGGAACAAGTGTAATACCCATGCCTGTAGCTACAAGCGATTGCACGGTTTCTATGTTATTGCTCTCAAATACGACATTCGGATCGAATCCAGCCTGCTCACACAGATCAAAGGTCAGTTTGCGGAAGCCTTGTCCTTTTTTCAGTACAACAAATGACTCGTCCCTAAGCTCCTCCATATGCACAGGGATCGGATGATCCGTATTTCCTCTGACGGCAAGGGGGTGATGAGGAGGTACCGCCAGATCGATTCGCTCTTCGCCGATTGCAACATATGACAGGCTTGGTTCCTGCAAGGGTAAGGAGAGCAGGCTGAGATCAGCTTTGCCGCTGGCTGTCAGTTTCTCCAGCGTTAGACCGGCGTCTTCAAGCAACGTAACTTCGATATCCGGATAGGCTTGCTGATAAGCGGGGAGTACATGCGGCAGAAGGTGGGAACCGGTAATCGGCATGCTGCCCACAACGACTTTACCTTTCCGCAGCTGGGAGATATCTGACATTTCCTGTCTGAGTAATTCCACAGCATCCACAATTTTTTGGGCTTGCTCCACAAAGGTGACCCCAGCATGTGTCAACTCCACCGTGCTGGTATTGCGCTGAAAGAGCAGAACGCCAAGCTCTTTCTCAAGTTTAGACAATTGCTGACTGAGCGAAGGCTGGGCAATATGAAGTTTCTCGGCAGCCCGGGAAAAATTCCGTTCTGCAGCAATCTGCAGTGTATATTGAAGTTGTCTGAATTCCATTTGCACTTGTCATTCCTTTCGTTATGCCACCATTATATCATCATGGGTAAATAAATCATTTTTCTGTTATGAATATATAGAAAAAGCATTGACACTGGTAGTGAAGCAACGTAGTATAAGCATTATATGATAATGATAATTGTTATCAATTAAGAGCCGCTGTGAATACAGTGGTTTATTGTCGTTCAACTCATTATAGGTCAAACCTATTACATCTATAGATAGTATATCTTGGAACAATGAAGGACAGGGTGATATATTTATGTCATTCAAGAGCTTCACAGTTTAGACAAACACCAGAGGCTCTTCCAAGGACCGAACTTATGATGAGGTGAAAATGATGAGTAAAAAAACAATGTTTGAGAAAATTTGGGAAAATCACGTAATTCATCAGGAAGAAGGAAAACCGAGCATTCTGTATATCGATCTCCACCTTGTGCACGAGGTAACTTCTCCACAGGCTTTTGAAGGCTTGCGTTTGTCAGGACGTAAGGTACGTCGCCCGGAATTAACGTTTGCGACAATGGATCATAACGTTCCTACCAAGGATCGTTTCAACATTACAGATCCAATCTCCAAGCAACAAATTGATACACTCTCTCAAAACTGCCGTGACTTTGGCGTAAAACTGTATGATCTGGATACGATTGACCAGGGTGTTGTACACGTAATGGGACCAGAACTTGGTCTGACTCACCCAGGTAAAACCATTGTTTGCGGTGACAGCCATACGTCCACACACGGTGCATTTGGTGCACTGGCATTCGGAATCGGAACCAGTGAAGTGGAGCACGTAATGGCTACTCAATGTTTGCAGCAGGCAAAAGCAAAAACGATGGAAGTCCGCTTCGTCGGGAAGCGTAATCCGGGCGTAACAGCAAAAGACATGATCCTCGCAGTGATTGCCAAATATGGCACAGACTTTGCAACAGGTTATGTTATTGAGTATACGGGCGAATCGATCCGTGAACTCAGCATGGAAGAGCGTATGACAGTATGCAACATGTCTATCGAAGGTGGAGCAAGAGCAGGTATGATCGCACCGGATGAAACGACTTTTGAGTATCTGCGTGGACGTGAATATGTACCTGCTGATGCCAAGTTTGATGAAGCTGTTGCGGCTTGGAAAGAGCTTGTTACAGACGAGGGTGCCGAGTTTGATCGTGTTGTAGAGATCGATGTGGAGTCCCTGATTCCGCAAGTAACTTGGGGTACCAGCCCGGGTATGGGAACAGATATCTCATCCAAAGTGCCTGTTCCGGCAGAACTGCCAACTGAAAATGAACGTAAAGCAGCTGAAAAAGCGCTTGAATATATGGGTCTTACACCTGGAACACCGATTTCAGAAATTCCGGTAGACTATGTATTTATCGGTTCTTGTACGAATGGACGGATTGAGGATTTGCGTGCGGCAGCTCAAGTTGCCAAAGGCCATACAGTGTCCAGCAATGTTACGGCAATCGTGGTTCCTGGCTCAGGCCGTGTAAAAATTCAGGCCGAAAAAGAAGGTTTGGACAAAATCTTCACGGAAGCAGGATTTGAATGGCGTGATGCAGGATGCAGCATGTGTCTTGCAATGAACCCGGATGTGTTGAAACCTGGACAACGTTGTGCATCGACATCCAACCGTAACTTCGAAGGACGTCAAGGACGCGGAGGACGTACCCACCTGGTATCTCCGGCAATGGCTGCAGCTGCAGCGGTTAAAGGTCACTTTGTCGACGTACGTGACTGGAATTTTAAAACGGAAGCAGTTATCTAACAGGTAACGGACAGAAGGGAGAACGGATCACATGGAAGAATTTAAAACACTGCAAGGCATCGTTGCACCGGTAGACCGGGTCAATGTAGATACAGACGCGATCATCCCAAAACAATTTTTGAAGCGGATTGAACGTACCGGATTTGGACAATTTTTGTTCTACGAATGGCGTTTCGATGAAGAGGGGAATAACAATCCTTCCTTCGAAATGAACAAATCCCGTTATGAAGGAGCATCCATTCTGATTTCCCGTGCGAACTTTGGCTGTGGCTCATCCCGTGAGCATGCGCCTTGGGCGATTATGGACTATGGATTCCGTTGTGTCATCGCACCATCTTTTGCGGATATCTTCTATAACAACTGCTTCAAAAACGGCATCCTGCCAATTAAATTGTCTGAAGAGCAGGTAGAAGATCTGTTCCAGCGGACAGCTGCCCATGAGGGCTATGAACTGAATGTTAATCTGGAAAACAAAACGATTACCGATGCACACGGACTGCATATCGATTTTGATCTGGATGAACACCGTCGTCAATTCTTGCTGCAAGGTCTGGATGATATCGGTCTGACATTGCAACATGATGATGAGATTACAGCATATGAGCAGCGTCATGCTGCAAAATTGTTTGGATAATACCTAATATAGCTAATAAAAAAGCTTCTGTTTCTCCGTAGGAACGTCGTTCCGATCAGAGACAGAAGCTTTTTCTATTATCCAGTGCCCATTTAAAACTTGTCATCTTGCTGAAATTTTACGCTTCAATCAAGTCATCATCTATAGGTAGAATTCCTGATTCTTTTTTGCTGAATACTTCAATATGTAATCCCCGTCATTTTTTAAATCTCTTGATGCGATTTTGATCTTGGTATAGTCCAGTCGTGTCTCTCTAAGCACACGTTTAACTGCTTGTATCCCAAGTGTCTCATCCATTACAAAGCAGTAAATATTCAAAGCGTACTGGGTAACTGGATTTGCCGTTTTGCCCATATCGTGTCCATCTACAATTCCCAGACCTTTCCAACCCAGCTCATGTATCAGTGCTTCACTGGCTTTATCCTTGAGCCATAGATCACGTTTACTGCCTGTCAGACTCTTCATCGGATATTGGATAACCAGCATGTAACCATCGTCTTCTGAAGCTTGTTTGTAACCTTGGTCTGAATAGCGATTAAGAAAATCAATCTTGAATTCGTCCTCATTGTTAAACGAGGCTGGAAAATCCATTCTGGTCGTTGTACCAACCGTACCGACTTCGCCGATATGCTCCACAACCTGATCCTCTTCAATCCAGTATTCTGCGTAGAGCAGCTTGTCATTGGATACTTGTTTATACAATGTGATCACTATTTTCCCTCCTATGAAAAAAACTTTCATTCTTTCTAAACGATAAAAAAAGATTGGACACTTCCAATGAATAAGGATCTTCTTAAAATAGCTCATAAAATATAATAACATCAATTGTTGATATTTTTGACAAGATATTCAATTCATCTCGATTAAAAGAAGACATTTCCCCGATATGATCTCTTTTTTTCGTCTTGGTTCCGACTAAATATGACAACGTTGTAACCGGATGAAAAGCCATTATCTGATAAACTGATTAGTATATTATGGAAAGTTACATAGAGGGCTATTCGAAGGAACAGAACACATCAGAATGGTGGATGATCTATGAAGAAATGGTCGGCTGCAGTCGTTATCTTTCTGTTCATGTGTTTATTTCCTGTCGCAGCTCATGCAGGCGTCGTGCCCTCAATTGTTCTTGATGGTGTAACCATTGATCAGCGATCGGGTGCACCTGCGGAGAATGTCGGAAATACCGTGATGGTTCCAATCCGCATTGTGTCAGAGAGCCTCGGTTATCAGGTGAAGTGGGAAAAGGAATCCAAGTCTGTTCTGGTGCAGAAAGGGAGCCAAAGTATAGCGATGACCGCTGGTGAAGATACAGCAACAGTCAATGGGAGCCCTGTAGAGCTGGATTCCCCACCTTTGGTCAAACAAGGAACCACGCTGGTCCCCTTGCGCTTCGTCGGAGAAGGCATGGGGCTTGAAGTAGGATGGGACAATGGAACCAAGATGGTCAGCCTACGCACTGCTTCACCAGTGGCAGAACAAGATGAAGAGGATGAGGCTAACGAAACTCCTTCTCCCAGCTTGAATGCTGAGCTTCAGAGTATCAGTTTCAGTAGTAATCGATTGATGATAACGACAAATGGAGAAGTCAAGCCGAAGCTGTCCACTCTCGGTGCACCGGATCGGATTATTGTGGATATGCCTGAAACGACGTTCTCTGACTCTTTTATGCAGGGACATGCCTTCAACTCTGATGGCAGTGGCAGCATTGTGGTTACAGATTCCGCTGTGGTATCCAAGGTGCGCTATGCCATGTTCAGCCATTCACCATCCACGGTTCGTGTTGTGTTTGACTTGAAACAATCCGCTACAGCCCAGTGGTCGCTTGGAGATAACAATGTACTGCTAGTCGATCTGACAGCAAGTAGTGGGGATTCTTCCAGTCAGCCAGCCTTACCAACCGTTGATGGCAAGAAAGTGGTGATTATTGATCCCGGGCACGGCGGGAGGCAGTCGGGAGCAGTAAGTATTTCCGGAAAGTATGAGAAGGACTTTAATCTTGCCGTGGGTTTGAAAGTACAGGCACTGCTGCAGAAGCATGACGACATTCAAACCGTGATCACGCGACAGGATGATACTGAGCTTTCCTTGCAGCAGAGAGTCGAGATGGCGGAACTTAATCAGGCGGACATTTTCATATCCATTCACGGCAACAAATTTACGACTCCTGATCCGAACGGAATAGAAACGCTCTATAGTCGGATAGAGAGCAAAACGCTGGCCGATATGCTTCACACACATATAATGCCAGTTACAGGGCTTAAGGATCGCGGTGTGAAGATGGTCAGCCTGCATGTAACTCGTGAGACGTCCATGCCTGCAGTTCTGCTCGAGCTAGGTTTTATGAGTAATCCAACAGATGAAGCACTCATGCTGACGGAAGATTATCAGGAACGGTGTGCAGAAGCAATTGTAGATGGAATTATAGAATTTTTAGGGCTCTAAGGCCGGTTATTCGTAAATACGCAGTTTAGGACAGTTCGTTGTTTTCAGATGTTTGATTGATAAAAAAGGAAATAAAAAGACATTAAAATGTAGAAAAAGCTTGATTTGACAACGTTTTTTTTCTGTTATGTTGGAATATATTCGCAACTTTTGAGAGTATGGGGCGTCTAAATAGGTGTCTGGTAATGCCCTCGTGGTCAGTCGGAGCTGTAAGTCACAACATGCGGCGAAAAAATATGAGAATGGTAGGGGTGAAGGATGAAGAAGTTCGGTTTTTTGGTACTGTTATTTGTCTTTGGGCTCGTTTTCCCGGGCTATAGTCATGCAGCTGTGGATACGAAAATTATCCTAGACGGGAAAGAAATTGTGCAGCCATCGGATGCCAAAGCGGAAATCATCAATAGCAAAGTGATGGTACCGATTCGGGTTATTTCCGAAAGTCTGGGGTACGGTGTGGAATGGAAGCAAAGTACAAGCACCGTGACGATAAGCAAAGACAACACTGCCATGCAGATGATTGTTGGACAGAAGACGGCAACGGTGAACGGCAGTAACGTGAACCTAGATGCCCCGCCACTCGTAAAAAATGGTACGACTCTTGTGCCACTCCGATTTGTCGGTGAACAAATGGGTCTTAAGGTGGGTTGGAACAACACCACGAAGACGGTAACATTAGTTACCCAGAATTCAGGTTCCGGAAACGGAACAACAACTCCTCCGAATTCCGGCAATAATGGCGGAGGTTCAAATGAGGAAGGTCTTGTACTGGTGAACGGCATCAGCTTCAGTGACAACCGCTTCTTTATTGCAACAAGCGGAGATACGAAGCCGAACGTCTTCACGATGACAGGACCGGATCGGATCGTTATCGACTTACCTAATACAGCATTTGCTGATTCTTTCAGTGAGGGACAAGCTCTTGACAGCAACCAGAATGGACAGCTTGTAGTCAGCGGTTATCCCGATGTTTCCAAGATTCGGTATTCGTTATACAGTAACAGTCCTTCTACTGTTCGTTTTGTCATTGACCTTTCGAGTGCCAAAGGTTATGACGTTCAAAACGATTCGGGTTTGATTATGGTTGATCTGAACAAACAAGGCGCGACACCTACCCCTCCAGTTGGAGATAATGGCAAGAAAGTTGTCGTAATTGATGCAGGACACGGGGACCAGGATCCTGGAGCAATTGGTGTTACCGGAAAACGGGAAAAAGATTTTAACTTGGCGATGGCTTTGAAGGTGGAAGCACTGCTGAAAAAAGAGTCTAAAATTGACGTTGTGTTAACCCGCAGCGATGATACTTTTCTGGCTTTGAGTGAACGTGTGAAAATAGCCGAAAAGGTAAACGCGGATATTTTCATTTCCATTCATGCTAATAGTGGGCCTGCTGCTGCGAACGGTGTAGAAACCTTCTATACTCGATCCACTAGTAAGGAATTGGCTACCATCATGCACAAGTATCTTCTGCAATCTTCCGGATTAAAGGATCGTGGCGTGAAAACGGCAAGCCTCCATGTAACCCGTGAAACGACAATGCCAGCCGTTCTGCTGGAAGGCGGTTTCCTGAGCAATAAGAGTGATGAAGCAGCTCTGTTCACTGAAAGTTTTCAAAACAGTGTTGCGAAGGGTATTGTTGCAGGAATCAAGGAGTATCTGGGAATTAAATAAGGGTTAACCCTTATGATCAGGAGGCGGAGTTAGAATGAACAAAAAAATATGGATTGCAGCACTGTTGGTAACGGTTATGGCAGTTGCTGCCGGATGCGGAAGCAAGCCAACAGCAGCTCCTGCTCCAAGTCAGACTCAAGGGGCAGGTACGGAAGTTAGTGTCCCTGAGGATCAAAATAATGAGAATGAGACAAATGATACGGAAATTACAGATCCTGTAACTGTGGAAACAGAAGGTACGACATCTACACCGGATTCGACACCTTCCAGCTCAGGTTCGGAAGGAACAACTTCCTCGGGAGGAACTTCCACGGATTCCAGCAGCACTTCACAGAGTACGGAGCAAACAACAATCAAGGTGTTTTATACCGATCCGGAAGAGCTGGATCTGCATGAAGCCACTGCAAGTATCTCCTACGCAGCAGATGATGATAAATACAAGGCAGCATTTGCGGCTTTACAGCAAACGGCAGATGACAAACTTGTACCACTGTGGGCCAAAGAGATTGAATTGAAGTCCGTAAAATTTGATGCAGGTGCACTTACATTGGATATTCATATGCCTGATACCGCGCGTCTTGGTGCAGGTGGAGAAGCATATGCAATTGATGCATTGAAGAAAACATTCTTCCAGTTTGATGAAGTCAAATCGCTTGATTTGCTAGTGGACGGGCAGCAATCTGAGAGCTTGATGGGCCATGTTGATCTTGAGCATCCAATGACAAGATCCGAATAGTTTCGCTGCAGTCTGTTGTTTTACCGTTTTCCAATGGATATCGACCGTTTTACATGAGAGGGGAAATCATAGGTGACTTTTAAATATAACAATCCATCACACTCTAAAAAAGTAGTATCAGCCGTGCTTGCAGGCATGATGGCCCTTAGCGCTGGCGGAGCTGCCATGGCAGCAGAATCAACAGAAGCGGAGCAGAGCCAGACTGCGGCTGTAAGCAATACGACTGCACCTGCAGGTTTGTTCAGTGATATCAAGGTTGGATACTGGGCTGAGAAGCATGTATATAAGCTGGCAAACCAAGGGATCCTTCTCGGTAACAATGGTCTGTTCCGTCCTGGAGATGCGGTGACACAACAGGAAGCTGTAACCATGGCGATCCGTTTTATGAACCAGGAAGGCCAGTTGAACGACAGCACGGCTACGGCATTACCGACAAATATGGAAGTGGGGAATTATTTCAAGCCATATGTGGCTTTGGCGCTCCAACTGGGACTGATTGATAAAACGGAAGAATCTACAGCAGACGTAACTAAAACAACATGGGGACAAAAGCCAGCATCGCGTGAGTGGATTACCAAACTGCTGATCCGTTCATTAAACAAAGAAGCTGAAGCGAAAGCTCAGAACAGTCAATCCACTGGGTTCGCCGATGATGCAAGCATCTCCGAAGATGGCAAAGGTTACGTCAATCTGGCAGTGAGCCTGGAGCTTGCCAAAGGTGTGGAAGGTAACAAATTTAATCCAACTGGATCGGTTACAAGGGCCCAATTAGCGACTTTCTTCAGCAGAGGAGAAGCGTTAACAGATACAGCTTATCCGAACACGTACACGGGTTATGTAACTGGATTAAAAGATGGTCAGATCAGCCTGCTGGTTGATGGGAAAGTAACAAACTTTATGGTGAACAGCAGCACTCCATATTTCACAAAAGATAGTGAAACACGTGTGACAGAACCAAATGTTAAGCTCTATACCAAAGTACAAGTGGTTGGAGCTGCTGGAAATGCAGCTTATGTGGAAGTGATCGATGCGACACCGCAGGTGGAGAGTGTCGAAGGCACATTTGCGCGTTCGTTGTCAGGCAATAAAATTGGGATCTTTGTTGGCGAGAACTATGAAACATACGGGTATGATGAAGCAACGGCTTTTATCGACCAGAACGGAAATACTATTAAGTTGGCTGATATTACAGCAGACAGCATTATTGAAGTGCAGCGCGAAACCTTCTCCGCTGACAAAAAGACGGTTGCAATCCGTGTGAAGTCCGGCATTGTCAACAAAAGTGACAGTGGTGTGATTGCGGAAGTGAGCACAACCGGGAAAACGATCAAGTTCACGAATGCTGCTGGAACCACAGAGCAGTTTACGTATGGTGATAACCTGATCATTCGTTATCAGGATCGAATTCTGTCTTTGGCTGAGCTTAAAGCAGGCAGTACCGTGAAATACACGGTGAAGGACAGTGTTTTGCAAACCATCGAATTGTCTCAGGGTGTAGAGCAGTCTGTGCGCGGCACCTTGGTGGAGATTGGTGGCAATCAGTCAACATTGACGTTTAAACGTGAAGGTGGCTCTCTCGAAGCAAAACTGCTGGCTGAGAATCCGGAGGTAGTAATCAACGGAATCCAGGACGCATCATTGTCAGATCTGATTACGGATGCAACGAATGGTGATCAGGTTGAACTGACGCTGAATGGGGAAGATCGTGTAACACGAATTCAGGTTATTGGACGTCAGATGGAACCGATGAACGGAGCTTCTGTAGTTTCCTACAACAGCAAAACCAAAGTGCTGACTGTGCTGGACAGCAATAAAAAACCATTTGTATTTACGCTGGATGACAAAACGAAACTGGACTACAATACAACCAAGCCTACGCTTGCAGGATTGGAATCGCTATTGAATGAAGGCCGCAAACTCGATCTGACGTATGTCGGAACTAGAGCGTTGTCCGTAAAAGTCATTTACAAATACGAAGGTACGCTTAGCGGAATGGATACAAATAAAAAAACCATCAGCGTATTGTCTGGTAATCAAACCATCACGGTTCCTTATTCTACTGTTCCGGCAGTAGAGATCTACAACAAGTCTGGAGCAGGTCTGAGTGACCTGAAGATTGGTGATAAAGTAACCGTTACGCTTGGTTCCAATCAGGATTATGTACAAAAAGTGTCATTGAACACCGTGGCCCAATTTGAAGTCGTATCTGTAGAGACCAATGGTCGTGTTCGTGTGAAATCGGACTCACTGACAAGCCAGTTTTACGTGGATCAGGCAGTTTTGACAGGTGAAAGTGGACAAACTATTACCGCTTCTCAACTGACTGCCGGCAATCTGATTAACGTGACTTTCGAGGGAACTACTCCTAAAGCGGTGCAGGTCGTGAAACGGACTTTGGCAGAAGTGGCATCTGTTGATGCGAATTCGGTAACACTGAAGTTGTTTAATGGACAGAGTGAAACCGTAGCTGTTAGCGGTGCTGTAAAAGTGATCAAGTCCGGCTCTACATTGACCACATTAAACAGCCTTACGGTGGGTGACCGTGTCGAAATGACCAAGGATACGGATAATTCCACTCGCTTCAGAGTGATGACCATTATGAGTAAGCAGTTCTGGTCTTATGATGGAGTTGGTAACCAAATCCTGGTTAAACGTGAGTCCACTTCAGACACAAATTACCGTTTTGCACTTGGTACAGGCGTATTTGTTCACCAGGGTGACAACACTTTAAGCGTGCAATCTCTCAAAGATAATGATAATATTGTATTGTATCTCCTGAATAACGTAGTGATGGAGATTCAAAAACAGTAATCGTATTTTTCGAGGATCAAAAGAATGACCGTCTTGATGCGGGATCTTTCCCCCATCAGGACGTTTTTTTTGCAAGCTTTTTGGCGTCCCCGCAGAGCACTCGAAATAAGCTTGAAAGTAAGTCTCCACACGGTGTGGTGATTTTGTGGGAGGTAGCTCTTCATGAATGCAGCGACGGTTAGGCACATACTCGATACGATGGAAGCGATGTTCCCTGATGCACATTGCGAATTAAATCACAGCAATGCGTTTGAATTGACTGTAGCTGTCCTGTTGTCTGCCCAGTGTACCGATGAAACGGTAAACAAGGTGACCGCAGACTTGTTCCAAAAGTACACCTGTCCTGCCGACTATCTGGCGGTTCCACTCGAAGAGTTGGAACAGGACATCCGGCGTATTGGCTTGTACCGGAACAAGGCCAAGCATATTCAGAACATGTGCCGTATTTTAATAGAGCAGTATGGCGGTGATGTACCGCAGGAACATGATCAGCTTGTGACGCTGCCAGGTGTAGGGCGGAAAACCGCGAATGTGGTTGTTTCCAATGCATTTGGTGTACCGGCCATTGCGGTGGATACGCATGTTGAACGTGTATCCAAACGGCTCGGGCTGGCAGGCTGGGACGACTCCGTACTTGAAGTCGAGAAAAAACTGATGAAGCGCGTACCCCGGGATGAGTGGACTTTAACTCACCACCGGATTATTTTCTTTGGACGCTACCATTGCAAGGCGCAAAATCCCGGTTGTCATATTTGTCCATTGCTGGACGTATGCCGGGAAGGGAAAAAGCGTATGAAAACGTCCCAAATCAGGAAAGATAAGGAACGTGCTACAACCCCAAAACGAAAAATAAATTAATGACCAGAAGAGGATGAGTAATCATGAAATGCATTTCCGTGTACACTGACAATTTTGAGGCCTTCTCCGATATTTTTGAACAAATCGTTGAACAGGAAATGGCTGAGAACGAAGAGAAAGAAGTCGAAGGCATCACAGTAAGCCACTCTGGCGACGTGCCTGAACACTATTTGGAGCGTATGTCTACAAAACCGGAAGTTGTGGTTATGAGAGACAAAGGAAGAGACATTACAATTTTGCAGCATGGCCAAGTATTTGAGATTTTGCTGCCATCCCTGGAGAATGCTGTTTCCTAATTTTTCTGGTAAACGCAAGACATGTTGCATCAATGCTGGCATCGAGCTTATCACATAAGTTCATGCGGGCATTGAATGCGACATACATAGCT
This sequence comes from Paenibacillus sp. ACRRY, assembly GCF_022346995.1. Classification (GTDB taxonomy): domain Bacteria; phylum Bacillota; class Bacilli; order Paenibacillales; family Paenibacillaceae; genus Paenibacillus. The sequence goes on from NZ_JAKRNM010000010.1 coordinate 104,606, forward strand.
ATGCACAGTGAACTTTGTGTAATCAATAGAACCACAACTTAGATAAAACCGACAGATCGGTTTTATTTTTTTTAGCAAAAATGAGCATTTCTTCTGCATCGCTTACCTTCAAATGGGTGTAAACCGTTCAAATTCGGTTCGTCTAATGTTAAAATACATTTATTATGAGATAAAGGCATGATGCAGATGCCAATTAAGAGGAGCCAGGGGGAAGGCCAGACATGACCAGAACAGATTACCCAGTAGAATTGGCTGAACCACTGCTTTCACTGCGCAAGGCAATGGAGCAAACAGGAGACCATACTGCTGTACATGCTTTAACAGATCTGATGAGCAAGGCAGAGATGAAGCAATTGACGATCGCGTTTTGTGGACACTTCTCTGCAGGAAAATCAAGTTTGATCAATAGTTTATGTGGTAAGCGGGTGCTACCATCAAGCCCTGTTCCGACAAGTGCCAATGTGGTGTCCATTCGTAATGGCGCGCCTCGAGCGCTGATTTATACGGCGACTAACGAAAGCGCTGACAATCAGGGAGGACTGGCAGATCCGCTTGAGGTATCTCCTGAACAATTGGAAGAGTACTGCAAGAATGGTGGTGCGTATCGTTCCATTGAAGTGTGGGATGATATCCCTTTACTGGCGGATGAAGCTGTGCTTCTGGATACACCAGGTGTGGACTCGACTGACCGGGGACATGGTTTGGCAACACATTCGGCGCTTCACCTTGCTGATGTAGTGTTTTATGTGATGGATTATAACCATGTTCAGTCTGAGAGCAATTTGTCTTTCGCCAAAAGCTTGTCGGATTGGGGGAAGCCGTTGTTTCTCATTGTGAATCAGATTGATAAGCATAGGGAACGGGAGCTAGCGTTTGACGAGTATGTGAAAGGCGTAGAGGCGATTTTTGACGCGTGGGAAGTCAGGTATGATGGGCTCTTGTTCACTTCGCTTCGTGATAAGGATCATCGTTATAACCAATGGAATGTGCTCCCTGATTTGATTCAACACATGTTGAAAAAGAAGGAGGCACTAATTCGTCATAGTCTTGCAAGTTCAGCGAGGCATATTACCGAGCAGCACTTAATCAGACAGGCTGAACAGCGTGAGGACGAAGAGGCAGCTCTGCTGGAGGAAATCGGAGGACAGGAAGGTATTGAACGGCTTGAACAAGAGCTGGATAAGTTAAAGGCTGATGAAGACGAGATTCGTGCAAAGCCTTCACGGGAGCGTGAGAAGTTCCGGGGGGAGCTCGAGTCCCTGTTAGCGAATGCAAACCTTACTCCCGCAGATATACGTACCTCGGCGGCAGCCTATCTTGAGAGCCGGAAACCTGGGTTTCGGGTAGGATTGCTCTTCACAGGTGGGAAGACCGAGCAGGAAAAGCAGCGCCGTGCTGCTGAGCTCGTTAAAATGCTGCAGGATCAAACTTCGGGTCAAGTGGAAGTGCATATTCGCACTATGCTTCGCAAGCTGGGAGAAGCACATCAGCTGTGGAGTCCGGATTGGGAACAGGCATTGAATGCCGAACTGCCTGTTCTGGATGAAGCACTATTGGAGATGAAACGGAGCGCTGGCGCAGAGGTATCTCCCGAGTATGTGCTTCAATTCAGTAAGGAGGTGCGGGGCGAGATCGAGGCACGCTACCGTAGGTCGGCCATGATGCTGGCCGATCGGATGCTTGAGGTGCTGGGCGCGCAGGGCGAAGCCGCGCTTCAGGCGCTGGACGCCAGCCGCGCAGCGGTGCTGGCGCAATCCGCGGCGGCGGCGCGCTATACAGCGCTGCAGCGAACCGCCGCCGCGGAGGCAGCAGGGCTTCGCAGCCTGCTGCCTCCTGCGGGCCCTCTCACCTCCGGGCTGTTGCCGGAGGTGCAGGGCCCGCATGTGCCCGCGCAAGAGCCGAGCGAAGCTCACGGCTCTGACCCGGGCACATCCACGTCTGTGGCTGCGCAGCCACAGACGGAAGCGCCGCCGCGCAAAGCTGCGGCGCTTATGCAGCCGGCGGCTGGCGCACAGCGCCGCCGGCGCCTAGATGCAGCTGCGGCACGGCTGGAAGCAGCAGCTGCACTGGTAGAGCCGTACCCCGCCATGGGGTCGGCGGTACGCGATTTGCGTGCACGCGCGGCTTCGCTTGCGGGCGGCACGTTTACCCTGGCGCTGTTCGGAGCCTTCAGCGCGGGCAAATCCTCGTTCGCCAACGCGTTGCTGGGCGAAGCTGTACTCCCCGTATCGCCGCATCCAACGACAGCGGCGATTAACCGGATCATGGCTCCAGCGGGAGGCGCGGAGCATGGAACGGCCCGGGTCCGTATGAAGACCCTGGCCGCGTTTCAGGAAGATCTGGCCTATTCCTTCCGTCTGCTCGGATTGGGCGAACCGGGAGCGGATTGGCAGAAACGGGTGCAATCCTTATCGCCACAAGATGTACATCCCGCAGGACGGCCGCACTATAGCTTCCTGCAGGCGGCAGCTGCAGGCTGGGATGACACGATGGATCAGCTTGGTCAAGATGTTCAGGTGGACCTGAATGGGTACCGGAATTTTGTGGCCAATGAACGAAAATCCTGCTTTGTCGACAGCATTGATCTGTACTACAGCTGTGACATTACGGAACAAGGCATTGTGCTGGTGGATACGCCTGGGGCCGATTCGGTGAATGCCCGTCATACGGGGGTAACATTCAATTATATGAAGAATGCGGATGCGCTTATCTTTGTAACCTATTACAACCATGCCTTCTCCCAGGGAGATCGACAGTTTCTCAACCAACTGGGACGGGTGAAAGACAGCTCGGCCATGGACCAGATGTTCTTTGTGGTGAATGCCAGTGACTTATCGTCATCCGAAGATGAACTTGAACAGGTACTGGAGCATGTCAGTACTCAGCTTCGAACCAATGGGATTCGGGCCCCACGGTTATTTCCGGTTTCCAGCCTGCTGGCCATGGAAGGCAAGAGCACGGGAGATACGGTAATGCTTGAGCAATCGGGTTTCATCCGTTTTGAGGAAGAGTTTAATCGGTTCGCTGGCACAGAACTTGCTGACCTTGCTGTTGGAGGTGCTGCCGAAGAACTGTCGAGGGTTATTCAGCGGTTAGATCAGCGTGCAAGAGATGCGGTTCAGGGTGAAGAAGTGCTGCAGCAGCGCAGGCAGGAACTGCATGCCGTCATGGATCAGTCCCTCGTACGAATCCGAACCCTTGCCGAGCGATCCATGAGAGAAGAGCTTGCACAGGAGACGACTGAATTACTCTTTCATGTCAGACAGCGGCTGGGTTATCGATTGGGGCTGTTTATGGCAGAAGCGTTCCATCCCTCTGTTTTGCGGGAAGACCGTGGTAATCTAAAAGGTGCATTTGCAGCATGCGGGCGAGAATTGCTGCGTATGATCGCTGTAGAGCTGGAACAGGAATTGCTTGCGACGACACTCCGACTGGAGCAGGCAGGGAAGAGTTGGTTACTGAGGCAGATCGATGATTGCGTTCAGGAGCTTAAACAACGATCTGGGGGAATGGATCTTTCGCTTGCTTTTAATGAAAACTGGAGCACACCTGTGCTGGAGGAAATCCGGCTGGAGGAACCGACAGGATGGAAATCGTATCTCAGTTACTTCCGCAACCCCAAGCAATTCTTTGAAGGTGATGGAAGACAGCGACTCCAGGAAGCGCTGGATCCAGTCATTAAACAAATGGTGGCTGGTGCCCTTCCTGCTGCACAGGAAAAACTGGTTCAGTTCTATGATGCCCAGCTGCATCAGTCGCTGCAGCATCAAGCCAGCCAGTTGGAAGATCGACTGAAAGAAGCTGTTGCTGCATTGAATGAGACCATGACAAGTGGCGTTCCAGCAGAGGAATGGCACAGTCTTTCAGCCCAAGTGCAGCAATTCGTACACGAATAAGTATACACGCAAAGTGTATGCATATGTATCTGCAAAAAGGCTCCTGACCGACCAGGTCATACAGGGAGCCTTTTTTTGTCCGAACAACCTGAAACAAAGAGAATATTCAAACATTTGATTGATAGGTGGTCTTTTATTCCTGTTAATGACGCATTAAGGAGAAAGTAGCCTGAATATGGTCAGTTATTCGCTTTGCCGCGAATGGGGGACGGTGATAAACTTCATAAATGTTCATACTGTTTTTGAACGAGACAAGAGGAGGAGAAACATGGATGTTCTCAGGCAACTGCAAACCTTTTTTTGGGAAAAGCGCAAGTATTTATTTGTATCAATCTTGTTCCTCGCCATAGCGACCGCGCTCGGGCTGGTGTATCCGAATTTGCTCAGGATACTGATTGATGACGTAATTATACCGCGCAATTTTGAAGACGTTCCCATACTTGCTTTGACCGTGTTAGGTGTTGTCATTTTGAAAGCGGGAATGCAGTTTTTACACGGGTTTTATGGAGGACGCCTTGGTAACTTTCTGGCGTACCGACTACGTAACGCATGTTACGAAAAGCTTCAATTTTTATCCTTCCGGTATTATGATACGGCCAAGACGGGTGATCTGATGTCCCGCCTCACGGGAGACCTGGAAGCCATCCGCAACTTTATCGGATTTGGCTTTGCACAGATTCTCAACATGGTTTTGATGGTCGTATTCGGCGCAATCATGATGATGACGATGAGTTGGCAGCTTACCTTGCTGACGCTCATATGTATTCCTCTGCTTGCCTTTGTTGCGCTAAGATTTGAATCCCAGATCCACCCTGCATTCCAGGAGATGCGACTGGCGCTCAGTTCATTGACGACAGCCGTACAGGAAAATATTACTGGAGTGCGTACCGTAAAATCTTTTGCACGTGAGCCTTACGAAGTGGAGAAGTTTTCCACACGCAACGAGCGTTACAAAACAAATCAGATTCATGCTGCAACATTGTGGAGTCGCTATTTTCCCATCATGGAGATTCTTGCTTCTGTAAGCGTTGTACTGCTTCTCATCATTGGCGGAAGAATGGTCATCAATCAGACATTGTCACTTGGTGAACTCGTTGCCTTTTTCAGTTTGATCTGGTACATAATCGGACCTATGTGGAACCTTGGTTTCCATATCAACAACTATACGCAATCCAAAGCTTCGGGTGAACGGGTGCTTGAACTGTTGAATACACCGGTGGACGTGCAGGAGACAGAAGATCCAATCATTGTTGAGGCTGATCAGGTTAAGGGGCATGTAACGTTTGATTCCGTAACCTTTGCGTATGGCAATAAAATGGCGGCAGTGACCGATATCAATTTTGATGCACCTCCGGGCTCGGTTATCGGTTTCCTGGGAGGCACAGGTTCGGGTAAGTCCACCATTATTCAGCTCTTGATGCGTGCGTATAACGTCAATTCGGGAACCATCAAATTGGATGGCAAAAATATTAAGGACATGGGGATACGCAGCTTGCGGAGCCAGATCGCTTCCGTATTTCAGGAAACGTTCCTGTTCTCCTCCAGCATACGCAACAATATCTCGTATGGTCTCAAAAACGTAAGCATGGATGACATTATTCGGGCAGCGAAGCTGGCCAAAGCACATGATTTCATTATGGAGTTTCCGGACGGATATGACACAGTTGTTGGTGAACGAGGCATGGGTCTCTCCGGTGGTCAGAAACAACGGATTGCCATTGCAAGAGCTCTGCTCAAAAATCCAAAAATTCTGGTACTTGATGATGCGACCAGTGCAGTGGATATGGAGACCGAGCATGAAATCCAATCCGGCTTCCAGGAGGTCATGCGAGGAAGAACGACATTTATCATTGCACACCGGATTTCCTCACTGCGACATGCAGATGAAATACTGGTACTGGATGAAGGACGTGTCGTTCAGCGCGGTACACACAAACGTCTTATTGAAGAACCTGGACCATATCAGGATGTTTACAAAATTCAATACGCAGACTACATCGCCCGCGGCAAGCGGGAGGCTGGGGAGCAGGTGAACTCATGAGTGCCGAAACGGTAGCAGACAGGCGCGAGGTCAAAGGGACCTCTGAGAAGAATATAAATGAACGATTCGTCTATCAGGATGATGAGATCATTGAAAAACCGTTTAACTGGAAAGAATTTGGACGTTTGTTCGGCTATATGAAACCTTACGCAAGGCAGCTCCTACCGCTGATCATATTAATGATGATTTTGGGTACGATCACGAAATTGTCAGTTCCTTTTTTGATCAGTTTGGCGATTGACAGAGCCATAGCGCCGGAGACCGGCCTGCCAAGCATGACCCTGTTATATATCATTGGGGGTTCGGTACTCCTGCTCTATCTCATTCAATGGGCCGCCAATACGTACCGAATCAAATTAACCAACATTATAGGACAGCGGGTCATTTATGACCTTCGCTCGGATCTGTTCAAACATATTCAAAAGCTGTCCTTTAACTTTTTTGACAAAAGACCGGCGGGGTCCGTACTCGTTCGTGTCACGAATGATATCAACTCATTGCAGGATTTGTTCACCAATGGTGCGGTCAACGTCATGATCGACTGCGTGCAGTTATTGGGGATTATCGTCATATTGATGCTCATCAACTGGAAACTCGGTCTGGCCGTTATTATTACGGTACCGATCATGTTTATCATCTCCACCAAGCTGCGGGTACTGATCCGCCGTGCCTGGCAGGATGTACGCATGAAGAACTCACGCATCAACTCCCACTTGAATGAATCCATTCAGGGGATCCGCGTGACTCAGGCGTATACACAGGAAAAAGAAAACATGAAATACTTTGACAACATGAACCTGTCCAGCAAAAAATCATGGGACAAAGCATCGGCAATGAACCAGGGCTTTGGACCGCTCATTGAGATTACCGGCGGTTTTGGTACATTGATCCTGTTCTGGTTTGGTGCTTATCTGATTCAAGATGGTCAGTTAACTGTTGGTTTGCTTGTAGCCTTCGCCAACTATGTCGGTAACTTCTGGGATCCGATCAACCGTCTGGGCCAGATGTACAATCAACTGCTGGTAGCTATGGCTTCCTCCGAACGCATTTTCGAATTCATGGATGAGGAACCAAGCATTGCGAACAAACCGGGTGCGAAGCCGATTCCTTCTATTAAAGGCGATATCGTTTTTGACAATGTCGTATTTGAATACGAGAAGGGCAGACAGGCGCTTAAAGGAATCAGCTTTACGGCAGCAGCAGGCGAGTCCATTGCACTGGTTGGTCACACCGGCTCAGGAAAAAGTACAATTATCAACCTGATTAGCCGCTTCTATGATATTACCGGAGGAAGACTGATGATCGACGGCCGTGATATACAGGATATTACGGTTGAGAGTCTGCGCAGTCAGGTAAGCATTGTCTTGCAGGATACCTTTATCTTCTCCGGAACGATTCGTGACAATATTCGATTTGGCAGACTGGATGCAACCAATGAAGAAGTGGAGGAGGCTGCGAAGGCAGTCAACGCCCACGAATTTATTATGAAGTTGCCCGGTGGATATGATACGGAGGTTGAAGAAAGAGGAAACGTACTGTCCATGGGACAACGACAGCTGTTGTCCTTCGCCCGTGCCTTGCTCGCGGATCCACGGATTCTTATTCTGGATGAAGCAACAGCAAGCATTGATACCGAGACAGAGCTCAAAATTCAGGAAGCATTGAAAGTGCTGCTTAAAGGAAGAACTTCTTTCATGGTAGCTCATCGACTCTCGACGATTCGGAATGCAGATAACATTATTGTGCTCGATCACGGTGAAATCAAGGAAGAAGGAAACCATGAGCAACTTATCCAGAAACAAGGAGTTTATAATGGATTAATAGAAGCTCAATACAGATTTTTGTAAAAAATGATCGAAAAAACACAAAAAATCTTGTAAAATTCACAAGAAAAATAGGGAGCACCCTTGCAATCTTTAACCAAAACCCCGAAAATAGAGAGACAGATATAGAAGATTTCTCTTTGGGAGGATTGGAAAGAACATGTGGGGTGCTCCTTTTACGGCTCAAGCCAAAAAAATGCTACTGCTGGGTAGCGGAGAATTGGGAAAAGAGGTCGTTATTGAGGCCCATCGACTGGGAGTTGAAACGATTGCTGTTGATCGTTATGACAATGCACCTGCCATGCAGGTAGCACACCGGTCTTACTGCATCGACATGTTAGATGCCGAAGCTTTGAAACAATTGATCCGCAAGGAAAAACCTCATTACATCGTACCGGAGATCGAAGCGATTGCGACAGAAGCCTTGTTGGAGCTTGAAGAAGAGGGATTTTGTGTTGTGCCGACGGCACGAGCTGCCCGTTTAACCATGGATCGCGAAGGCATCCGGCGTTTGGCGGCAGAACAATTGAAACTTCCGACAGCAGCCTATCTTTTCGCGAACAACTTGGAAGAGCTTCAAGAAGCCGTTCGTGAACTGGGTACACCTTGTGTGATCAAACCCTTGATGAGTTCTTCCGGTAAAGGGCAGAGTGTATGCCGCACGCCGGATGACGTAGAGAATTGCTGGGATATCGCTCTGTCTGGAGCGCGTGGCAAATCTGTACGTGTCATCGTGGAGAGCTTTGTGAAGTTTGAGAGTGAAATAACGCTGCTCACTGTAAGATCCGTATCAGGAACTGTATTTTGTCCTCCGATTGGTCACATTCAGAAGGATGGGGATTATGTCGAATCATGGCAGCCGCATGCAATGACTCCACAGCAATGGGAGCAAGCTTGTCATATTGCCAAGTCTGTGACCGATGAGCTAGGTGGTTATGGGCTGTTCGGTGTCGAACTATTCTTGACTTCGGACGGAGTTGTGTTCAGCGAGGTATCACCTCGTCCGCATGATACAGGTATGGTTACCATGGTAACGCAGGATAGCTCCGAGTTTGCGCTGCATGTGCGTGCAATTCTGGGTTTCCCTGTGACAGATGTACATCTGCTTACACCTGGAGCTTCAGCTACGCTGAAAGCAAATCATGAAACATCCGACTTTACTATAGGCGGGATTGAAGAAGCACTGGCTCTTCCACGTACGCAGGTTCGTGTATTTGGCAAACCTGAGGTCAAAGTGGGACGCCGGATGGCTGTGGCACTTAGTGCTGGCCACGATGTGGAAGAAGCTCGAAAAACGGCGGTTCAAGCCGCAAATATGCTGAAAGTGGAGGTAAATCATGTCCAATAATGCCCAGGCCCCTGTACTGATGATCCGAGAGTGTGAACTGCGAGATGCTGAAGCGGTAACGGGACTGATGCGAGAGGTCAGCTATCCGACAACAGCCAATGTTATGAAAGAGCGCATTGAAGGTTTGGAAAGTAATCCAAACGCGTGCATGCTTGTTGCCGAAGTGGATGAACAAATTATTGGTATGATCGGCTTGCAATGTGTGCAAAGTCATGCCTATCCAGAACCTGCCGCTCAAATTACGTCCTTGATTGTAGGGCAAGAGTACCGTGGAGGCGGCATTGGCCGTCGTCTTATGGCTCGAGCTGAGGACTGGGGCAGACAGCAAGGTGGGAAACAATTGTTTGTCACCGGTGCGAATCGTGAAGTTGCTTCATCAACGTATTCTTTCTATGAGCATATTGGCTTTCAAAAGAGAGGATATCGTTTTAGTAAAGTCCTTCTATAGAAAAGATTCTTCAAAACAAGGTACCTATTCCTCAACCAGATCGTTGAAGTACAGGTAACTGGAGACATTCGGACAAGATCTATTGATCCCGGATGTCTTTTTTTTGGTTAAATAAGGACGCCCCTCAAAGTATGGTTTTCCTATATGATAGTGTAGTAGGCATTGCACATGAAAAAACCTATTAAGCCTTATTCAACATATACAGGCGACGAGGTTAACAGGTATTTGGTACGCTTCACAGCTATAATTCAAATACTGCTGCACCTACGGATACATGATCATGCCTTAAAACATGACTTAAACATTTAAACCTGTTTGATGATTTTGAAACACAAATGAAGATTACAAAAAAGTAACTTTTCCATAATTTATAGGTTCACATCACTCGTATGAATTGGTATACTGCTAGAGTAGTCATTACAAAGTTGTAACTAATTAAATTTCGAGGAGATGAATGAATTTGAAAAAGAACTTGTTGAAAACCGTCGTCGCTGGAAGTCTGACAGCTGTACTGGCCGTAGGAATTATGCTCCCTGCTTCTGCTTCCGCGGCAGAGGTGTCCACATATAAAGCTACAATTAAACTCACGGATGCAACTAGTCTGAAAACATTGCTTGAAAAGTGGATGAAGGATAACGGAATTACGGTATCGAATGGTCAGGTAGTTAAACAACCAGCAGCACAGCCAGAAACAACGAAGCCAGAAACAACGAAGCCAGAAGCTGCGAAACCAGAAACAACAACAAAACCGTCTCAACCAACGCAAGAAGAGAAACCGGCTGCTACGCCATCGAAAAAGCCCGAGAACAGCGGCAATACTGGTAATGCGAACAACACTGGTAACACAGGTAATAACACAAGCAACAGTGGTAATGAGTCAACTCAATCTGATTTCGCAGCACAGGTAGTAAAACTTGTGAATGCTGAGCGTGCTAAAGCAGGTCTGAACGCACTGGCATCCGATGCACTTCTTGATAAAGTTGCTCTAGCCAAAGCAAAAGATATGAGCAACAACAACTATTTTGATCACCAATCACCAACGTATGGTTCTCCTTTTGATATGATGAAACAATTTGGAGTAACTTACAGCTATGCTGGTGAGAACATCGCCAAAGGTCAAAAAACGCCTCAGGAAGTAGTTACTGCGTGGATGAACAGTGAAGGACACCGTGCGAATATCCTGAGCAAAAACTTCACTCAAATCGGTGTTGGATACTACAACGGTTACTGGGCTCAAGAGTTTATCGGCAAATAAGTCATTCGAATGAATAACTTTCAGATTTAAATCGAAAAAAGGTTATGTCAGCACAGCGAAATCTGTGTGAGGCATAGCCTTTTTCCGTTTACAAATTTTAAAAAAGAATAGAGCGGCAAAATTTGCAAATTAACGACAGAACATTTATGTTATTTAGAAAAAGCGTCATCTTAATGTAAAACCATTTTAAATTCTAAGCACCCAACCAGGTGTACATGAGCGGAGATGTGATAAATGAAAAGAAAAACCCTTGATTCAGCGCCATGGATCTGGAGAACAATCAGTACGGTGTCCGTCTTGGCAACGCTTCTGCTATTATTCGGTTTTGGTTATGCCATAAAAGATGTCATCTTTCCTGAGGGCGATCCACAATTAGGGACGGGGCAGTCTGCAAACACTCCGGCCGATGAGGCCAGCAAACCTGCAGCTCCAGTTGAAGATGGTAAAATTCGAATGGCCGTTATTGGTGATTCTCTGGCTAGAGGCACGGGGGATGACGAAGGACTGGGCTTTGTAAGGCGTGCAGGTAATATTTTGAAAGAGCAGGGACATGATGTTCAGGTTCTGAACAATCTGGGAGTTAATGGCCTGAGAACGGATGCATTACTAAGTAAACTGGATGAACAAGGTGTACGGTATGTACTCCAGCAATCCAACTTTATTTTATTGTCCATTGGAGCTAACGATCTCTTTCAGGGTGGTCAGGTATTGCAGGGTGAAGATCCGCCAACCGCCGAAAAACTGGCTGCAGCATTGCCTGAAACGTCCAAGCGTCTCCAGGAAATTTTGAAAAAAGTTAAGGAGATTAATCCGGACGCACAGATTGCGTACATAGGTTTATACAACCCGTTTGGGGATGTGAAGGAGCTGGAGGTTCCCGGCAATGCGGTTGTAGCTGCATGGAATGATGCTGCGCTCCAAATATTGAACCAAGAGGATAAGATGACGCTTGTACCAATCTTTGATCTGTTTGAAAATCATCTGGGCGAGTATCTCTCTTCCGATCACTTCCACCCCAATGGTGCAGGATACGAGGAGATTGCGGTTCGGATCGCGCAGGAATATCAGGCTGAAACACCGGCAGAAGGGAGCACGAACTAATGGCAGAGCCACAGAGCGATTATGTCCTGTCTGTGCAGCATCTTAAGAAAAAGATAGGACGCAAATGGATTATCAAAGATGTAACCTTTGAAGTGAAGCCCGGAGAAATTTTTGGTTTTCTCGGCCCGAACGGAGCGGGGAAAACAACAACCATTCGGATGCTCGTTGATCTGATCAAACCGACAGAAGGTAAAATTAAAGTCTGTGGTTACGATGTGAATCGCGATCCTGAGCGTGCTCTGCAATATGTCGGTTCCATCGTGGAAAATCCGGAGGTGTATACCTACCTGACAGGCTGGGAGAACCTGGAGCACTTTGCCCGGATGCAGCCTGGCGTTGATCATGCCCGTATCCAGGAAGTGGTAGACATTGTTCGTCTGGATCAGCGAATTCATGATAAAGTGAGAACGTATTCGTTAGGCATGCGTCAACGGTTGGGTATTGCCCAAGCCTTGCTTGGACGTCCGCGTCTGCTGATTCTGGATGAACCCACCAACGGACTTGATCCCAAAGGGATTAAGGAGCTTCGTGTGTTTATCAAACAACTTGCAAGCGAAGGTATGGCCGTATTTGTCAGCAGTCACCTGCTGAGTGAAATTCAGCTTCTGTGTGACAGGGTTGCGATTATTAGTGCAGGCCGCGTTCTTGCCGTTGGAGGCGTAGATGAATTAATTGAAGATCACTCCAAATTTGCCATTTGGCATGTTTCACCTCTGGAGGAGGGCAGAAGAATGCTGCTTGAAGCAGGGATTGCGTTAGTGGATCGCCCTGCTGAGGTGATGGATGATACCATTATCGCAGGGCTTGGACCCAATGCGGTTGTGGCTGAAATGCACGAGGATCGCATCGCGGGTCTTGTGAATCAGATGGTTCAGGCAGGAATTCAGGTTGAAGGTGTGCAGCGGGTTCAGCCAACACTGGAACAATTATTCTTAAAGATGACAGAAGGTGAATCCATTGAGTAATATCATGCCGCTCATCCGAAACGAAACGATCAAGATGGTGAAGAAAAAACGTCTTTATATTATATTTATTGTACTTGCGGTTCTGGTTCCGATGTTTACGTATGCCCAGATGAAATCTGCGGAAAATAACCGCGATAAGTTTGGTGGCGACTGGAGACTTGAACTTCAGCAGGCAATCACGGATAATCAAAATTCACTGGGCAGTGACCGGGTGCCTGAGGAATACAAAAAGTACCGCACGGTTTATATCCAGCAGATGCAATATTATCTGGAAAATGACGTGAATCCGGAGGAGCCCAATGGCGTAACTTTTACGCGGGAATTCATGAATAATGCAGTTGGCTTGTTTATTCCGCTGCTTATTATGGCCATTGCCTCGGATCTGGTGTCGGGTGAGCGCACAACAGGTACCATCAAGATGTTGCTGACTCGTCCGGTCAAACGCTGGAAGGTACTGTTCAGTAAACTGGTCACTCTTATTATGTTTGTGTCTATAATCGTCGTATCTGCGTATATTATCTGTTACGTTATATCAGGTGCAGTATTCGGATATAAAGGTTTCGGCATGCCGATCTTTACCGGATTCAAGGTTGTGGGTACCGATGTGGATCTGTCTGCCGTACACGCCGTGGATCAATGGCTGTATCTTCTCATGCAGGCAGGATTGATATGGTTTGTGAGCGTCATTGTGGCCATTCTGGCTTTCATGGTTTCCGTACTTGTACGCAGCACGGCAGCAAGTATTGTTATTATGATGGCTGCGCTTATTGCAGGAACTATTCTCACGAATATGGCTGCCTCTTGGCAGTCAGCCAAATACCTGTTCATGGTGAATCTGGAACTTCCGGATTATTTGTCCGGCGGATTGCCACCGATTGAAGGAATGAATTTGGGTTTTTCCCTTATTGTGCTTAGTGTTTGGGGCATTGCCTCACTCATTGTGTCATTCCTTGTCTTTACGAAACGGGATATCTTGAATTAAAATGGACAAGGATAAGAAAACATCTGTTTGCATTTTAGGTTTTTTTTCAGTTGCAAGTTAAGAAGGGGGAGCATGAATGGTCGAGCAAATCGATATGTCGGCAGGTTCGACAGGCGGAGGACAGGGGTCTTCAGGCTACGACGCGGACGACATTCAAGTACTTGAAGGACTGGTAGCGGTTCGGAAACGGCCCGGGATGTACATCGGCAGCACCAGTACTTCAGGTCTGCATCATTTGGTATGGGAAATTGTGGACAACGCTGTCGACGAGCATCTCGCCAAATTCTGCTCCAAAATCGATATCACGCTGCATAAGGACGGTTCTATTACGGTTCAGGATAACGGAAGGGGAATTCCAACAGGTATACATAAAACAGGGATTCCTACTCCCCAGGTCGTGTTTACGATTTTGCACGCAGGCGGAAAGTTCGGTGGATCAGGATATAAGAAATCAGGCGGACTGCACGGCGTAGGTGCTTCGGTTACGAATGCCTTGTCGGAGTGGCTTGAAGTCGAAATCTTCCGTGATGGCAAGATTCATCGTCAACGTTTTGAATATTGGCAGGACAAAAAGGGTATCGAACATGTCGGAGAGCCGGTAACGGGACTCGAAGTACTCGGAAATACCAATCGGACAGGGACTAAAGTAACGTTTAAACCCGATATACGTGTCTTCCAAAATGGCATTCAATTCAATTATGACACACTGGCAGAACGGCTTCAGGAAATTGCCTTTCTGAACTCGGGCCTGAAAATTGTTCTTAAAGACGAACGATCAGGCAATCAGGATGAGTACATGTATGAAGGCGGAGCAAGCCAGTTTGTTGCGTATTTGAACGAAAATAAAGACGTGCTGCATGATGTCATTCACTTCTATGCGGAGAAGGACGACATCGAGGTGGAAGTGGCCATCCAGTATAACGCAGGGTATACCGAAACGCTGGCTTCATTTGTTAACTCGATCCCAACAAGGGGCGGCGGTACACATGAGACCGGATTCAAGACGGCGTATACCCGTGTGATGAACGACTATGCAAGACGTACCAACATGATTAAGGAAAAGGATAAAAATCTGGAGGGTAATGACCTGCGCGAAGGCATGATGGCTGTCATCAGCGTAAAAATGTCTGAAGTCGAATTCGTTGGACAAACGAAAGATCAACTCGGTAGCGCTTCCGCTCGAAGTGCGGTCGATTCGGTCGTTTCGGAGAACATGCAGCGGTTTTTGGAAGAAAACCCGCAGGTGGCTCAGACATTGATTCGCAAAGCGGTTCAGGCCTCCAAGGCAAGAGAAGCTGCACGCAAGGCCCGTGACGAGATGCGTACAGGCAAAAAGCGCAGCGAAAGTTCCAACCTGAATGGCAAGCTGACTCCGGCACAATCTAAGGATTTTACCCGAAACGAGCTGTTTATTGTTGAAGGTGATTCGGCAGGAGGCTCTGCCAAACAGGGACGCGATTCGAAGATTCAGGCCATACTGCCTCTGAAGGGGAAACCGCTGAACCCGGAAAAATCAAAGCTGGCCGATATCCTCAAGAACGAGGAATATCGTGCGATAACGGCTGCGATCGGAGCGGGTATTGGGACTGAATTTGCCGTTGAAGACAGCAATTATTCCAAAATCATAATCATGACCGATGCGGATACGGATGGTGCACATATTCAGGTGCTGCTGCTGACTTTCTTTTACCGTTATATGAAACCTTTGATTGATGAAGGTAAAGTATTTATTGCACAGCCGCCATTGTATAAGCTCACCCGCAAGTCTGGCAAAATGGCAAGTGTTCGCTACGCTTGGACGGATGATGAGCTGGCGAATTACATGAAGGAGTTTGGAAACAACGTCGAACTTCAACGGTATAAAGGTCTGGGTGAGATGAATCCGGATCAGCTGTGGGAAACGACGATGAATCCGGAGACACGGACGCTGCTCAAGGTGGAGATTGTAGATGCTGCCAAAGCCGAGCGCCGTGTGTCAACACTTATGGGTGATAAGGTCGATCCGCGTAAACGCTGGATTGTAGAGAATGTCGACTTTACAGAGTACGAAGAATAGAAGGTGCTTGGAATGAGTCTATCAGAACAATTTTTGCCGGCCTTTCTCGAAGAGGTCGTTGGTGACCGGTTCGGTCGCTACTCCAAATATATTATTCAGGATCGGGCCATTCCCGATGTTCGGGATGGGTTAAAACCCGTACAGCGTCGTATTCTATACGCTATGTACGATTCCGGAAATACGCCTGAAAAGCCTTATCGCAAATCCGCAAAAACCGTCGGGGATGTGATGGGTAACTATCATCCCCATGGTGACTCATCCATCTATGATGGTATGGTGCGGATGGCACAACCTTGGAAAATGGGCCATGTGCTCGTAGACGGTCATGGTAACTGGGGATCACAGGATGATGACCCGGCTGCGGCGATGCGGTATACAGAGGCACGGTTGTCACCGATCGCGTTGGAGATGCTGCGAGATATCGAGAAACGGACCGTTCTGTTTAAGGACAATTTTGATAATACAGCCAAAGAGCCGGTTGTGCTGCCATCCCGTTATCCGAACCTTCTGGTCAATGGCGTAAGCGGAATTTCTTCCGGCTTTGCAACCGAGATACCAACGCATAACTTGCGTGAAGTCATTGATGCCTGCATCGCGGTCATGGAAAAACCTTCGATTGAGCTGGACGAAATCATGATGTTCATGAAAGGCCCGGATTTCCCTACAGGCGGATTAATCATGGGTGGCGAAGGTATTCTGGATGCTTATCGGACAGGCAAAGGAAGAATTTACATTCGCTCCAAAACGGATATCGAGAATATGCGTGGTGGCAAGCAGCAGATTGTCATTACCGAGATCCCATATCAGGTTGTTAAATCCAGGTTGGTTACTTCCATGGAGAATATTCGACTTGAGAAAAAAGTAGAAGGTATTGCCGAAGTTCGCGATGAGAGTGGACGTGACGGTCTGCGTATCGTGGTTGAATTGAAAAAAGAAGCGGATGCGCAAGGCATCCTGGCTTATTTACTGAAAAAAACCGATCTTCAGGTAACCTACAATTTCAACATGGTTGCCATCGTGAACAAGGCTCCTCAACAGCTTGGATTGAAATCCATCCTGGAAGCCTATATTGCCCATCAGCGCGAAGTTGTGACATTCCGGACCAAGTATGAGCTGGAGAAAGCGGAAGACCGTGCACACGTGCTGGAAGGTCTGGTCAAAGCGCTGAACATTCTTGACGAAGTCATCGCAGCAATCAAGGCATCCAAAAATCGTCAGGACGCACAAAATAATCTGATGTGGATGTTCGGATTCTCGGAGCGCCAGGCGGATTCCATCTTGACACTTCAACTGTATCGATTGACCAATCTGGAGATCACATCCCTCGAGAAGGAGCTTGGCGACCTGATGAAAAAGATCGCACAGTTACGCTCCATTCTGGATAGCGATCGCAAGCTAATTGGTGTTATCCGCAAAGAATTGATGGAGATCCGGGAGAAATACGGGATCGATCGTCGTTCGGCCATCCAGGGCGAAGTGGAAGAGCTTAAGGTTAATCTGGAAGTCCTCGTCAACGCGGAAGATGTATTTGTTACGTTATCCAAAGAGGGCTATGTGAAACGTACGGGAATGCAGTCCTTTACTCGTTCAGGCGGCGAACGCAACGGAAGCGGTGTAAAAGAAGGCGACTATATTTCACAGGTGCTTGAAGTCAATACCCTTGAAAACCTGCTCGTGTTTACGCAAAAAGGCCAGTACTTTTTGCTGCCTGTTCACCAGGTGCCGGAATTCAAGTGGAAAGACCCCGGAACAGCCATTGTCAATGTCATCCCGTTAGCCAAGGATGATCGTATCGCGAGTGTGCTCACAGTCAAGTCCTTCGAAGAAGAGGGTCACAGTCTCGTCTTCGTTACACGTAAGGGACAGGTGAAGCGTACCGAACTGAAAGAGTACGCCACCAAACGTTCCGGCGCTGTAGCTGCTTGCAAAGTGGGTAAGGACGATGAGGTATTATCAGTACATCTGAGCACAGGCGGCAAGGATATTATGCTGATAACCAAGGAAGCGATGGCGATCCGTTTCCGTGAGGATGAGGTCAATCCAATGGGACGTGTATCCGGAGGGGTTCGTGGTATTCAGTTAAAAGAGACAGATGAAGTCGTTTCTGCCCTATGGGTGGAAGGTGATGAGGGCGAGATTGCCGTGCTGTCCGACTTGGGCTATGGCAAACGTTCACTGCTCCTGGACTACGCATTGCAAAGTCGTGGAGGCAAAGGTATTGCCACATTCGAATTCAAAGAAGGCAAGCGTGTGAAACCGAACGGAAGCCGCATAGCCGGGGCTTTCTATTGCAGGGAACAGCGAAACGTAACGGTAATGACCAAAGAAGGGCAGGCGTATCCGATTTCTTCTGAAGGTGTACCGATTACGGAACGCAAACATATTGGCAAGCTGCTGGTTCATGTGGATAAACAGGATGAAATCGTGGAACTTCTCATGAATTTCGATGAAAATCAGTCAGCATCAACATCGTAAATGAGTAAAAAAGACTTTTTGCACAGCAGTTGACCCTGTCGTGCAAAGAGTCTTTTTTTGTTGTTCAAACTCGGATTAAAAGAGGCTGTCCATGCGAAGTTTAACAACCTTCGTCGATTACGGTCGATCGCTGGGAAATTGAAAAAATGCAGCAGGAATGCGGGTTTTTAGCGCGAAAAGTTAAGCTAGTGAAGTGAAAAACCGGGTTGCAGAGAGGAGCGATTCAAGATGTATAATTCCGATTTTGCCAAGTGCTGGTCAAGGCTCACCAAGGACTATAAGGTGCATATGGATCAGGAACTGGCCCCCTCTTTAACAGAGGCACAACTGGCTGTACTGGAGGTTCTTGAGGATCATCAGAAAATGAAGCCATCCGATCTGATTCCTTTTTTGGCTACAACACCTGCGGCGGTAACCATGCTGCTTGATCGTATGGAAAAAAACAATTTGATTCGTAGAGATCGGGATGATAACGATCGAAGAATCGTATGGGTATCCTTATCTGACAAGGGCCGAATGGAGACAGAACGTGGTGTTGCCATACGAAATGATTTCATGAATTCCGTACTCAGCAATATTTCAATGCATAACCAACAGTTGCTTGTCTATCTACTGGGTAAGATGACAGCACCCAAAACAAAAGAGCATGTGTTGTCTTCCACATCTTAATGAATGATGAGGGATAGATGATAATTCATGATTATATGATTTTAAGGTAATGGTATACCATAGCACTCTTGCTGATAAACGCAGGAGTACTATGGTATTTTATTTTGGCTAGAGTGAATAGATTTGTCTGCTTCATAAGACTCAGAATAATTTTTAAAAATTTATATGTAAAGAGTTGACTATGTCATTATTTTTGTTATAATAAATAATTGTTCCCCTGATATTTCGTGTGCGAAATATTATATTCCAAAAGTAAAAAGGGTGAATTAATGACTGACACGTATGAAGTATTCTACATTATCAATTCGTTCCGGCAAGTGAATCAAATGCTGTTTCGGGCATTCTGGAATGAAAACAAGCAGATCGAGTTAACTTCAATTCAATTTATGGTGTTATCCATTTTGAAGGAGCGTCCTTCTATCGGCATCAACGAAGTGGCTGAACTGTGCCATATGGGCAGCAGTTCCATGAGTGCTGTGGTTGAACGTCTGGTTAAGGGTGAGTATATCGTCCGGACACGTTCCCATTCTGATCGCCGATCCGTCATGCTGCAAATTACGGATAAGGGAGATAAGGCACAGCAGGAAACACACCAGTTGTGGATGGAGAGAGTATCTCCCATATTGGATATTCCAAAAGAAGATCTTGAGCACCTGCTAAGAATCCATACTCAAATGATTGAAAAGTTAGAAGGAAGAGAGATGAACAACCCATGAGTACTACCGCTGCAGCTCCATCCTCTGCGATGGACAACATTAAGAAGGGGCCGATTGTAGCCGCGCTGCTAATTGGTGCATTTGTAGCCTTCTTGAACCAAACCCTGATGAACGTTGCTCTTCCTAAAATCATGGAAGACCTCGGTATCGGGGCCAATACAGCCCAGTGGCTGACAACAGGATACATGCTCGTCAATGGCGTGCTGATTCCGGTCACGGCTTATCTCATTGCCAGATTCTCAACGCGTCAGATATTTATTACGGCAATGACGTTATTTACATTAGGAACGCTGGTCTGCGGAATCAGTCCGAATTTCTCCGTCCTGATGGTGGGTCGTGTAATTCAAGCGGCAGGCGCAGGTATTCTGATGCCTCTGATGACTGTCGTATTCCTGACCATTTTCCCGATCGAGAAACGCGGTCAGGCCATGGGTACCATGGGGATCGCCATGATCCTTGCTCCGGCGATCGGACCAACATTGTCCGGTTATGTCGTTGAACATTATTCTTGGAGACTGCTATTCTACATCATCTTGCCATTCTCCGTGATTGCAACAGCTATTGGTATAGCATTTGTCAAAAATGTAACTCGTCAATCCAAACCGAAACTCGATTATCCAGGCGTTGTTCTCTCCACACTTGGATTTGGTAGCTTGTTGTACGGCTTCAGTGATGCAGGTACAGATGGATGGGGAAGCGCCATTGTTATCAGCTGTCTGGTCGTAGGCGCCATATCGCTGATCCTGTTCGTTGTTCGTCAACTGACAACCGATCATCCGCTGCTGGAGTTCCGTATTTTCAAATACAACATGTACACATTAACTACCATTATTAATATGCTTGTAACAATGGCGATGTTTGCCGGCATGATTTTGCTTCCGATTTTCTTGCAAAATATTCGCGGCTTCTCACCAATTGAATCAGGTTTGCTTATGATGCCGGGTGCGATCCTAATGGGGATTATGTCTCCAATCACAGGTCGTATCTTTGACAAAGTTGGTGCTCGCTGGCTGTCTGTTGCAGGTCTTGCGATTACAGCAATTACGACATGGGGACTTAGTCGATTGTCGATTGATACAACGTATGGCTACATGATGTTTATCTATACTGCACGTATGTTCGGTATGTCGATGTTGATGATGCCGATTCAGACTGCCGGCTTGAACCAACTGCCACAGCGTCTGAATGCACACGGTACAGCAATGTCCAATACACTTCGTACAGTTGCGGGTGCGATCGGTACAGCCATTCTGGTTACGATCATGAGCAGTAAATTGAAATCCCACCTGGCAGATACCCTTGCCTTGGGACAGATTAATCCTGAAGATCAAGCTGCTATGCTCGGTGCTACGGCTGATGCAACCATCTACGGGGTAAACTATGCATTTACGGTAGCTACCTGGATGACCGTTGCCGCGATGCTTCTGGCGTTCTTTATCCGTAAAACGAAGCCGGCAATTGAACCGACACCGGTTGAACAGCAACAAAAAGTGAATGCAACAGCTTAAATAATACAGGTATCATCGTTTATTAATCATACGAACCACGCTTGTTTACTAAGCGACTGAATGAGATAGAGCCCCAGCAGATTGAACTGCTGGGGCTCTTTTTGTATTGTAGAAGGTGAATAAATAATTATTCCTGGTTATCCGATAAACCGTTAAGAAATACAGGACCTGGATCATAACCAAATTGCTTCAGGTTAATGGTTCCATTCAGCTGAAATTCAACACCTTCGCTGATGAGCTCAGTCTCCTGCATCATGCGGGAGTGTTCATCCGGAATGGCAATTTCTCCTTTGGCATTAACGACACGGTGCCAGGGAAGTCGCTCCTTTCGGCTCATGGAATGAAGAATGCGTACAACCTGTCTTGCAGCACGGGGGCTGCCCGCATGAGCGGCTATTTGGCCATAGGTCATAACTTTGCCTTCCGGTATGGATGCGATAATGGCTACGACTTGTTTAGTAAACGGTGTCATCTGAATGCAAACTTCCCTTCTTCGTCTCAGGAGTATTGGTTCTGTACTATAAACAGAGCTTCGTCTTCAAGTGAATGTTCATAAAACCTGTCATTTCAGTCAAGATGTAAATTGTTAAAAAAACCGTGTACCCAGAATGTAGATTCGGATACACGGTTTGCCTATTATTCTTTAAACGCATCCTCATACACGCTAGATGGCCATTCCGCCCATGGGAACTCTCGGGGAGGCAGCGATCTTAATGTAATCTCTTCCTTGGTTACCGGGTGCGGAAAAGCCGCGATGGCAGACCAGAGAGCAATCTGCTGTCCGGGCTTGTTCACACCTGCACCGTACTTCTGATCTCCAAACAAGGGACAGCCTGATTCTTTCATTTGAACTCGAATCTGGTGTGATCTGCCGGTGTGGAGTTCGATGTGTACGAGACTGTATCGATCCGTTTGACCGATAACCCGGTAATCCAGAACAGCGTCTTTGCCGCCGGGGGTGCCTTTTGGTACAGCTGTTACCGTGTTGGTTCGTGCATCTTTCAGCAAAGTATGCCTCAACGTACCCTGCTGCGCAGGTAGTTTACCATGGACAACGGCCGCGTATATTTTGCGGAAATGCCGTCCACGGACAGTTTCAGACAATCTGGAAGCGGCCTTGGAGGTTTTGGCGAAAATCATCGCTCCTCCAACAGGACGATCCAGCCTGTGAACCAGACCGAGATATACATTGCCGGGTTTATTGTATCGTTCCTTCAGATCCTGCTTCAGGAGCGTGAGCAGATCGGGGTCTCCCGACGCATCCTCCTGGGTAGGTACATTAACAGGTTTCGTAATGCCTAACAGGTGATTATCTTCGTATAATACAGGGATATCCCCCGATGGCTGTATGTGATCAGACATTATGACTCCCAGCGGCCCAGAATGCCGCAAGGCAGGTCCAGACCACTGCGTGTAATCGGCAGACCGATCTCACCTGCAGTAATGCTGCCTCCGTATTGAGCTGACATCGTCATCGTCAGCATGTTGCGCAGAACTGTGGATGAGATGCCAGTGGTGTAGGAATTAACCAGCATGAATAGAGGGTTATCCGACAAAATACTCATACAAGATTTCAAGAAGGGGTAGAGGTTCTCTTCCAGCTTCCACGTCTCTCCATTAGGTCCCCGGCCGTAGGACGGAGGATCCATGATAATGGCGTCGTAACGGTTACCACGACGCTGTTCCCGTTGTACGAATTTGAATACATCATCTGTAATAAAACGAACAGGACGGTCTGCAAGACCGGAAAGTTGAACGTTCTCCTTGGCCCACTGTACCATGCCTTTGGCTGCATCCACGTGGACTACCGAAGCACCGGCATAAGCTGCAGCAACCGTTGCACCACCTGTGTAGGCAAACAGGTTAAGTACAGAGATGGGCCGCCCTGCATTAGAGATTTTATCCATCATCCAGCTCCAGTTGGCAGCTTGTTCGGGGAACAGGCCTGTATGCTTGAAGCTGGTCGGTTTGATGTGAAATTTAAGGTTTTCGTATCCAATAGTCCAGCGTTCAGGAATTGGCTTTTTCATATCCCAGCTACCGCCGCCGGAAGAGCTGCGGTGATAATGACCGTGCACCTGGCGCCATTCATTGGTTTCTTTTTCAAGAGGCCAGATAATCTGTGGGTCGGGTCTGCGCAAGATGACATCGCCCCAACGCTCGAGTTTCTCGCCGCCTCCTGTATCGATTACTTCATAGTCCTTCCAGTTCGATGCTACGTACATAGTCGTTTATCCATCCTTCAAAAGTCATTTGGATACTATTGTACAACAAAAAAGGGCCTGTACGCCAGTTGGGGTGGGCAGAAGGGTCCTTTTGTTGTTTTGAATTTGCTGTGTAACCATATACTGAAAATGATGAATGGATTAAAATTTAATTTGACAATGATAATCATTATCACATATGATTTTGATAATTCAGATATCCTTATTAACTGCATGATCTAAATGACTAAATTAAAGTGAGGGAAAAATAGATGGCTAAATTGTTGGTGGCTTATGCGAGCATGACTGGAAATACGGAAGAAATTGCAGAACTGATTGTAGAAGGAATTACACAGGGAGGGCATGAGGCAGTCCTCAAGGATGTCATGGATTGCAACGCAGCAGACGTGCTTGAATATGATGGTTTCCTGATTGGGGTATACACATGGGGGGACGGGGAACTGCCGGATGAATTCCTTGATTTTTACGAAGAGCTGGATGAACTGGACCTGAGCGGCAAACGAGCGGCTGTCTTCGGCAGTGGTGACACATCTTATGAACAATTTTGCGGAGCAGTGGATCTTGCAGCTGCGAAACTGCAGGAGCGCGGGGCGGAGGTATCTCCAGAGATGCTGAAGATTGAGTACAGTCCGATGGAGCAGGAGAAGGATACATGCCGTGAATTCGGTAAACGTTTCGCTGCTGCCGGATTACAGGTGTCCTAGGAACCATGTTGAAACATAATGTTCAGGCAGCCGTTCAGCCGAGAGGTACGGACAATCCGGATCGTCTGCTTGAGGATTATAAATTGGAGGAGATGCTTCGCAGCCCGCATTGGTTCATTCGCCCAGAATCGGAGGCTGCACAGCGTTCCTCGCTGCAATGGCGACACCGCGTCCAGTATGCGGTCAGTCATGCGGTCAATGCTTTTTATAGTATGGACCCGGATGTGCGCAAGGAGGTTCCGGTACAATATTTGCTGGAAAAGTGGTGGCCGAAAAAGGCATCAGGTTTCGACTCCATTCTTCATTACTGGGATGTGAAAAATAAAGTCATTGATGAACTCTCACTGGCAATCGCCATGAACGATGATTTGAAGCATCCCATGATCCTGTTCGAACAGTGGAAAACCGAAATTCCTGCACTTTCCATGCACTTGTCGATGATTTTCCAGGCGGCTTGGCAACCGGAAGGGTGGAACTCTCTGTTGGTTCAGAAATTCATGGTCGTTCACGATCCGAACGTAGTTGAAGCTTTTCAGCATATGGCTAGTGTGTTTTGTTGGGAAGCCTTCGGGAAGTTGCCTGGCATGATTGAAGTTTACTGTTTGGTCGAAGGTCGTAAAATTCGATTCATTCCGGGACATCAATCCCTGATTCGTTCAATGGATTATATCAGGCTTGTTCGTGACAGTATCCCGCAAGCGAAAGATTCGGAAACGGAACATTTCACCTCTCGTGACAAAGCCCGGATACATGAGGAAGTGGACCGAAGAAGAAGTGAAGTGGAACCCAAGAAAAACTGGCTCATGTAAATCTGCAAGAAGAGTGTCTGACAAAAAGTGAAGATAAGGGAGGAGCGATACAATGTTAACCGGTGTGAATCAATTGGGGAGTGGCAAGAAGCGTGCAGGAAGTTGCGAATTCAGCCCGCTTCCGGTACCACAGTCGGTGATTGGACGATTGCTTGATGAGGCAGATCCTTCTTTGTACGTGATGAGCTCTAAACCCTGGCGATTTATGCTTTTTGCTGGAGAAGGGCGCCAGCTCTATCTGGAAGCGGTCAGGCAGAGCTATCCTCCTCACTTGGCAGACCGATATGGTGACTGGGCCACATATCAATATACAGAAGCCATCCCAGCACATTTGATTGTCGTTGCACCAACGGGCAGTCAAGAGGATCATCTGCTGCCGGCAAAAGCCTGGAGCAGGCGATTCTCCATGCTGGCAGCAGAACAGGGACTGCATGCCGTTTGGAAAATGAATGATTATCAGCAGCACCCCGTTTTTATGAATCTGATGGGTTTAACCAGTGAGGAGCAGGTTTTGGGAGTCTTTCATATCGGTTACGGAGACCAGCCTGCATTAAGAGATGTGGATCTAAGCAGACCAGCCTCTGAACTGATGACAGTCTACAACCATCTGGTTTAAAACGCTGCCTCTTAGGCGAGCAGAAATTAATGATGTCTGTCTGCCAGAAAATTACTAACAAGCTGACGGTACGTGTCTACGCTAGAATAGGTAGAGTACAATCGGTTGGATACGGTAATGGAGTTACCGAAGAAAAAACGTTCGAATTGTGTCTGTCTGCCGCCGAATGAACCCGCTCCGAGCTCCCAGATTAAACGGAAAAGAGAAGTACGCTGCTGTGAAGCCATATCGGTGCCTTTCAGATAGATATCCAAATGAGCGGCGGCACCCGATCTGAATTCTTCCTCCTGAGGCACCATAATCATCCCGCTTGAAGCCATTAGTTGGATGATTTCAATCATCTCGGGGTACAGCTTCGGATACAGAATATTGGCAGCCATCAATGGCTGTGGTGCAGGCAGTATAAAACCTCTACCATCTGGAACGGCTCCGGCTTCAGCTGCGATGGCTAAGGCCTTAAGAGACTCAAGTCCGGCTAATACACGTGCCGTTTTTTCAACGACGTGTGCTTCGGAGGCAAGGTCAAGTGTATCGATGAGCAACTGAAGGGTTCCCAGGATGAATTCGGTTTTGGCAATATATCGGCATAAAACTTGATGTCCCGCGTGAATGTGGAAGTTGCTTCCGCTAAATAAACGCGTGGACATTTCTTCACTTCCGGCAAAGAAAATCCGATCATGGGGTACCAGCACATGATCAAAGATGACGATGTTATCCATCTCTTCGTATCTGGAGCTGAGCGGAAAATTAAAGCGTGATTCAGATGCGTAGGTATCCCGGCAAACGAGGGTGATCCCAGGCAGATCATTAGGCACGGCAAAGGCGAAGGCAAATGGATTTTCACCATCAAATGGAGCAGGTGATGGAGAAGGGTATACCAAAATTTCGTCACAAGTAGCACCCTGTGTAGCCATCATGAATGCCCCGGTAATGATAAGACCATCTTCAGTACGTTCAACCACCTTGGCTGCGATTGCATCTTCCGTAGCGTCGATCTGTCCGGATACTTTGCTGGCATATGGTTGTATGAAGGCATGAGAGAGCGTGATGTCGTTGTCACGACAGAAGGCATAATAGTTCCTCAGATTTTCTGCGTACTGCGGAGATAACTCGTTAAGGAGATCTGCTGCAGTGTAGAATGACATGATGGCCGTGTTCATATAATCGGGTGACCGACCTAGAAACCCATGATGAGTGCCCGACCAGATACTCATCGCTTCACGACGTCTTCGCAGATCATCAACTGTAGTAGGTGGTAGAAACGATAGCCCCACAGGTTTGCCGTCCACGGGTGATGCATAGGTCATTTTGTCTGCAAGCTGCGGATCAGACTGCATGTCGTAGAGTTGAGCTTGCGTCTCCATAAGACCTTTGAAAGCAAGATGTTCTGATCTTTTACCCGTAACGAGTTCTCCCTTGTACCAGCATGGGACAGTCTGGGCATTGATTCGTTCAATGTACTGCTTGCCACTTTTAACAGGCATCGTTATTCACCTCTTGGATCTAATCGTTCATGGGCAGATTGACTGCTCTCGTAGTTTACGTGGGCAGCCTCCTTTATGTGCATCCTGACAGAGGAATTACGAATTTGGTGAAAGGGCTTGATAATAATTATCATTCTTGTTACAATACAAAAAGAAAAAGGAACCGGCCAGGGCTCCTTTAACTTAAAACAATGATAAAGTTGTTATTTTACTTCAAAGGTTTTGCAGTCTGTTTCAGCAGACTTGCTTGCTTCTTTAGAACTGTGGCTCACGATATAGATCGAATCAGCATTACATTTGTTCTCTTCAGCCCAGTGAACACAGGAATTCACTTCACACAATACGTCTTTTGCCATGATTAATAACCTCACTTTGAGTTAGATTACATTCGTTGGTATAGAGATAAGTTCGACTTTTCAAGTTGCCGCTTGAAGTTCGGAACATTTTGTCCTCTTAATAAGAGGGCTTATTTGCGTTATACACAACGATGCACTTTTAGAATAGCAAATTTGGGCAAAGCATGCAACATGTGCAGTATCTTAACTAACCATTTTGCGCGAGCGAGGAAGGCAGACTTTGCAAAAAGGCGGTCGTATGCTATTATTAAATAGTAATAATTACGATTAAATAGAAATTCAATAAGAAACTCACAACAAACTATGTTCATTCAAGACGTTTAAAGTGACGAATATAAATCTTAGTTGATCGTGTACTCTTAATTGAGTTTCTCAAACAATAAATTACTTAAGGCTTGGAGATTCGCAGTTTACTCTCCTGGCATGAACGAAGGAGAGTTATCAGCACATGAGCAAAACGAATCATATAAATCGTATTCCCCGTGCCAAGGGAATTGATATGGCCGCTTTTTATTCACCGAAAGAGTGCGCACGCAAAGTGAAGCACATTGTATTCTCACAGGAGAACGAGCGTGTCATCGAAGAATTCCTGACCATCCTCGGCATGAAGGAACGCTTCGAGGAACATGATGTTCCCATGCCGAACAAATTGGTTATGTTTGGTCCTCCCGGCACCGGGAAGACCTTAACGGCATCCTACCTGGCCTCCCGGCTTAATCTCCCGCTGGTTCTGGTACGTCTGGATGCGATTATTCATAGCCATTTGGGAGAGACGGCTACAAATGTACGCAAACTTTTTGAGTATGCACGGATGAATCCCTGTGTCTTGTTTCTGGATGAGTTCGATGCGATTGGCCGCACCCGGGAGAGCAATGATGAAGTGAAAGAAATGGCCAGGGTGGTTAACACCTTGTTGCAGTGTCTGGATGAATTCGAAGGCGATAGCGTACTGGTAGCAGCCACCAACTTGGAAACCCAACTGGATCATGCGGTATGGCGTCGATTTGATACCAAAATAACGTATGGCATGCCGGATGAAGAGAGCAGGCAGCTATATATCAACAAACTGGTTGGACAATTTGAGCATCAGCCAGACCTGAAAACATATATGTGCAAACAATTAAAAGGGTGCAGTTACGCCGATGTAGAGCAGATTGTGCTCAAAGCTAAACGTAAAGCGATTATTACGGACAGTCCATTGCATGAACAATTGATAACTGATGCATATGACGAGTATATGCCGCGTTTGTTATCCACATAGAAGAAGCTGAGCCGAAACGTCACTTTCCGATCAATCAAATTAAAATGATAAAACGAAACAGCCCTGCCAGGAATCCATTCAGGAAACCAGGCCGGGCTGTTCTGCTGTTTAATATGTTCTAAGCATTTACTGGTGAACGGTACGCTTTTTCCAAAGATGTCACATCAGGTGCCTTCCAGCGTGGCAGTTTTAGAGTAAACTGACTTCCTTTTGGGCTGCTTGAGGTGAGCGTGAGATCTCCACCTTGTGCTTGAGCAAGAAGGCGGCTGTAGGTGAGCCCAAGTCCCAATCCCCGAGACCGACGCTTCTTGAGCTCGCCGCGGTAGAAACGTTCAAATATTTTGGATTGATCTTCCTCGGCAATGCCTGTTCCGTTGTCCTGCACGTCCACAAAGAGATAGTGTTCTTCAGCTCGCAGGTGAATGTCAAACAGCGTGGGTTGCCCCGAAGCTGTGGCTTGCAAACCATTATTAAGCAGATTGACGATAATTTGCTGAATTCGCAATGCATCACCGATCGTATACAGTGCCCCCGCAGGTACATGCATTGCAACCTCCGGCGCTTGATCCTCGTAAGCGATTTTCCACTGGTAAATAATCTCCCCAACCAGCAGATTCAGATCGACGCGCTCATGGCGTACGGCAACACTGCCTGCACTCATGGCGTTGTAGTCCAGAAGGTCAGCGACCATGCGTTCCATACGTTCGGATTCTTTTAACGCGATATCAAGAAACTCCTTGCCTTCCTGCGGGCTGACGATATCATCTCGAACGGCCATAACCAGTCCTTTGATGGAGGTAACCGGGGTTTTCAGCTCATGGGTAACGCCTGCCAGTGAGAGATTACGCCATTCCTCCAGCTGCTGTAATCGCAGGGACATTTCGCGAAAGGAATTGACGAGTTCGTTCATTTCCTGCTCCCTGGTGTCCAGATTCAGGTTTACATCATAATTACCGGATCGAATCTGCTCTGCAGCATGTGCGACCTGGCGAATGGGTTTGGACAGTTTGCGAGACAGCAGATAGATTGTAAACCAGCCACATAGGATTAGGGCGGCAAACAGCAGTCCAACGATCAGCAGGGTGTCTGAACTATACGTAATGGCTTTTTTGGATTGCATCACCCATACTTTGCCCAGCGTCTGATTGGCATCCACTACATTGACGGTTACACCCGCAAATTTATGGTTTCGTGGCTCCATCAGGTCATCCGAAAGTCTGGTGTAGACTTCCTGCTGCGTCATTTTCGGTTTGGAATAGATCAATTGGTTGTTGTTGTCGAGAATCATGATGCAAAAATGATTATCGGTATTAAAAAGCTTGGTACGCTTGTCCACCAATCTATCCAGATCAGGAGGGATGAGCAGTCTGTTCTCTGTTCCAGATACCTTCTCCGCAATTTCAAGCCCCAGAAGCTCAGCGGTTTTTAGACCTTTCTCAAGGGAAGTGGTTCTGATCCAGTAAAGTGCCCCCGCAACAATAATGATGAAACCGATGCAGAGGATTAGAAAGTATTGAAGCGTCCAATAGGAGAGGATGGATGTTTTTCGTTTAGGCGTTTTACGGCTTAGTTTGCGATCCAAAATTGATACCCCATTCCTCTTAACGTCCGAATTTCTCCTGTTTCTGGAAGCCAGTGGGAGAGGGCCTGACGCAACCGTTTAATGGAAAGATCCACAGCCCGGTCACTTCCGTCATAGTCCATGCCCCATACCTGTTCAATGAGATGCTCTCGGGTGAACGTTCGATTCGGATATTCAGATAGGAACATCAGCAGCGACAGGTCACGAGGCGTTAATGCAACTTCTGCACCATTCAGCAATACTTGTTTGGCTGCCAGATCAATGACCAGATTGCCGAAATAACGTTTACCTTCCCCTTCCGCTGTCCAATGCGGATTGCGACGAAGTACGGCGTTAACTCTTGCAACCACTTCCTCCGGCACGAAAGGTTTGCTCATATAATCATCAGCACCGGCGTTCAACCCGTTGAGACGGTCCTGAATGTCGTCCAGTGCCGTTAGCATAATGACAGGGCAAGGGCTTTTTTCACGAATCACCCGCAGTAGATCCCAACCATCCATTCCTGGCAGCATGACATCAAGCAGAACCAGGGCGGGTACGTCAGAATCAAATAAAGTGAGAGCAGTAGGTCCATCTGCGGCATGACGGACATCAAAACCTGCTTTTCTCAGATAAGCAGCCAGCACACGTGCAATTGCTTGCTCATCCTCGACGATAAGTATGGATTTCAAAAAGGTGTCTCCTTTCACGACATAAGCTTGTGTACTGATTTTACATGAGCCGGGGCTTAAAGCCAATTAGGCAAATGTTTTCAGAAAAAAATGAGGCTTTCATCCTTTTTGACGTCATCCTGACACATTGGGTTGATAAGATTCTTGCAACAACCAACATATACAATGACCAATTGGAGGAGATAGAGATGAACAAAAAGACAAAAACATGGGTGATAAGCGGCGTCGCTGCAATCGCAATTCTTGGGGGCGGAGGTTACTATTTCGCTAACAGTTATATGGGTAACAACGTGGATATCGAGCAGGTGCTTCCGGCAAGCACCGCAGCATCCACAACGGATGCAGGCACAGGTACGGCGGTTGCAAACGAAGCAGCCAGCGCAGAGCAATTAAACGGGGATTGGACCATTAGCGAAGGCTCGAAGGTGTATTTCTCGGTAACGACATCACAGGAGACCGTCAATTTTGTGGACGAGCAGGTAAGTGGAACCTGGGCGATTAATGTGGACGATGCTTCCCAGATGAAAGCGGAAGGCCAGATTGAGATGAGCGGAATTGATTCGGGTAACGGTCAGCGGGATGGTCACGTGAAAGAAGCTGATTTCTTCGATGTTAGCACACATCCGCAAGCGACATTTACGGCAACTTCCTTTGAAGGCTTGCCAGCGGAATGGACTGCAGGACAAACAGTGGATTTTAAAATGAACGGTACCCTTACGGTTAAAGGCATCGAAAAAGAGGTCACTTTTGATGCAAAGGCCGCATATGAAAATGGTCAGGTATTGCTGTCTGCCACGACGACGGTAACTTTCGAAGACTTCGGTATGGAGAATCCTCACTCTGTTGTGTTATCCACGGAAAATGATATTCAGGTCCAACTGGAACTGAAGCTTGATAAATAAGCAATTTGTCCATGAAAAGGATCAGGCACAGAGCCTGATTCAAATTAGGATCACTGTTGAACAGGTCCCATCGGATGGAATAATATAAATAGCTAAACCTGTCCCAGATGCCGTAGGCAAAGGGGCAGGTTTTTTTGCGTTTAGGCGTAGTTTTAACATAGGAGGTGCGGACAGACTTAATGGTTCAGCTAAAAGCTAGGACCTTAAACTGTTTGAAATAACTGCTGTTTCCTTTGGAAAATACCGTGTTCCGGATCGTTGTGAAGCGCTTACAATAATATATATTTCATCATTGATTCAATTATCTTCAGTTGGATCGAAAAAAGGGGAGATGAAGAGTGAACAAGAAATACATAAGCGGCTGCCTGGTTTTACTCATGCTGTTCTGTGAGTTTGGCTTCTGGGTACGCCCGGCTGGGGCAGCAGGGGTAAACGTTGCATTGAATAAACAGGTTACCGTGAGTGCAGAGGATCTGCAATACAATGGAAACAAGGAAAATGCCGTGGACGGCAACACCGATACCAAATGGAGTGCAGACAGCAGGAATGAAGCGGGTCAGCCTCATTGGTTAATGGTCGATCTGGGAGGAGCGTATCAGGTATCGGGAGCTGAAGTGACATGGAAAGATAAAGGGCAGGTGGTAAAGTACCATGTTGAAGTGTCAGCAGATGGCACTCTATGGACAACGGCTGCGGATCAACAAGCGAACGAAATAGCAGAAGACATCGCAAAGGTGAGTTTTCAGGCTAATGACGTGAGGTATGTGAAGGTAACAATTCCATATTATGCTGGACCGGATTGGTGGCCAGGCATTGCAGAACTGAAAGTTTGGGGGCAAGAAGAGGGACTTACGCCAGAACTCATTACATCGTATTCCCCAATTACTATTTCCACCTTAACAGGTGTTGCACCCGTAATGCCTGCTGAAGTGCAGGCTCATTATCCAAATGGAAAGACGGCAGATGTTCCCGTGTCATGGAACGCGATAGATCCGATCCAGTATTCTTCTGCTGGAAGCTTCACTGTTACGGGTGATGTTTATGGAGCGTCTACCCAACCTGTGGCTGATATTCAGGTTGGGGGATACCGGAATGATTTTGTACGTGGGGTAGACATCTCAACCTTAACGGCAATTGAAGATAATGGTGGTAAATATCTGGACAGTAATGGGACGGAAAGGGATCTGCTCGACATTTTAAAAGACCGTGGTGTGAATTATGTTCGTCTCCGACTGTGGAATGATCCACAGAAGTCGGGTGGATATAATGATGAAGCAGATGTAATCCGACTGGCCAAACGTGTCAAGGAAAAGGGAATGAAGATCCTGCTTGATTTCCATTATTCCGATGAGTGGGCTCACCCAGGTCAGCAGCTTCGGCCAAAGGCATGGGAGGGCTTGTCCTTTGAAGAATTGAAACAAGCAGTATTCGATTATACTTCTGAGGTCGTAGCTGAGATGAAATCATCTGGTGCCATGCCGGACATGGTTCAGATCGGGAACGAAATTAACAGCGGTGTTCTGAATGGCCTGAACAGCAATGTGAATTTTGATGAGAATGTTGCCTTGCTGAAGAGTGGCATAGATGGGGTGCGCGCTGTCGATGGCGGAGATCAGGTTCAGATCATGATTCATCTGGCGGAAGGCGGCAAACCGGAGCTGTTTGATTGGTACTTTGGAGAAGTGGAGAAGCGCGGACTGAAGTATGACATTATTGGTCTATCCTACTATCCGTTCTGGCATGGAACCTTCGCAGACGTACGGCAGACGATGAATACAGTCTCTAACAAATATAAAAAAGAAGTGATCATTGCCGAGACTTCATATCCGTTTTCCTACAAAAATGGAGATGCCCACGGTAACATTATTGGAAGTCCAGAGGCGCTGCATGTGGGAGGCGCAACGTTCCCGGCTACGGTGCAAGGTCAGCATGATGCCATTGCCGGCATTATGGATATGATTGCAGAAGTTCCTGATGGCCGCGGAGCGGGTTTTTTCTACTGGGAGCCCGCATGGATTGCCGCCAACGTGGGTTGGATTGCTTCAGAGGGAGATGCATGGGAGAACCATGCCATGTTCGACTATGATGAATATCCTGCCAATGGCGGCTACTCGTTCGAAGGTCGTGCCTTGGAATCATTGAATGTGTACAAGCGAGGGATGGATTCCCTGCCAGCAGACCGCCAGCAATTATGGGCAGCCATTAAACATGGGAGTGAAATGGTGGCTTCTGATTATACGCCGTCTAGCTGGATAACCCTGGCACCGGCCATTCAGTCAGCGGAAGAAGTGTATCACAAAGCCTATACTCCAGGGGGCCTGACACAACAGGAGACCGATGAGGCTGCAGCAGCACTCGAAGCCGTTATGCAGCAGCTTGAAGTTATCCCAGCTGATCAGAAGACGCTTGAAGGCAAAATTGCAGAAGCAGAATCATATCATGAAGCAGATTGGTCTGCCGCAACATGGACCGTTTTTAGTAAAGCACTCGCCAAGGCTAAACAAGTACTTGCTGACCCTAGAGGAACCCAGACCGAAGTGGATCAGGCAGTGATAAGTTTGGAGAAAGCCATTCAGGGATTGTCCGATGTAGACAAGACTCTGCTGGTACAGCTGATCGAAGAGACTCAGCAGCAGAGTGAATCATCCTATACTTACCGAAGCTGGAGCCTTCTGCAGACGGCACTACAGGCAGCCATTGTGGTAAGAGACAAACCCGATGCTATCCAGTCTGAAGTCAATCAAGCATTGGAAAAGCTTCAACAAGCCGGGCATGACCTCGTACTGCTGGAAGCCTTGACAACAGGCAAGACAGCAACAGCTTCTTCAAGTGCAGGAACGGGCGGTGGACAGAACAATTCACCCGATGGAGCGATAGACAGCAACCCGAACACTTCATGGGGAACGGATCAAAGTATAGGCAGCTGGTGGCAAGTGGATCTCGGTGCGGTTGCCAATATCCGTAAGTTAGAAATGTCCATGTGGAGTGGAGGCATCAAATACAGAATCGAAGTCTCTGAAGACAATGAAAATTATGTTACGGTGGTGGATACCACAAGTGATGTCGTTGTATCCACCAGTCCAAGACACATACTGCCGGAAAACACTCAGGCACGTTACATTCGAGTTACTATTACGGCCGGTTCGACATGGGTAGGATTTTTGGATTTTGAGGCATATGGAACGTTCCCTGCGGACAAGTCTGATCTCCAGGTAACCGTGGATTCAGCTTCGAAGCTTCAGCAGAGCCAATATACAGCTGCGAGCTGGGGCAAGTTGGCGGAGGCGCTGGCTGCTGCCAAGGAATCGATGGATGATATCGAAGCCTCAGTTGAGAATATCCGTCAAGCTGACACTGCATTAAAAGAGGCCATGCGTCAGTTGGTCCGGCAGGAGTTAACCCCTGGACCATCGCAACCAGCCCAACCGTCACAACCATCCTCACCGGGAAGTCCAGCGGTGAATGTACCTGCACCTGAAACAGAACATCAGATAGAAGTAGGTTCCAACCAATTCAAAGGGGTTTTGACCGGGAAAGATCAGTATTCTGTTCAACTGAACGAACAGCAGCTGCTTCAATTGGTTAAAGAGAGGGAAGCAGGTAGCCAACAGCTGCGTTTGATTGCGGACATCGCTGAGCCATACCAAACTGTCACGTTCCAATTGCCTGTGAGTTCACTCGCAGCATGGGTTGAGACGCAGGCGGTACAGTCACTGGAGCTGAAAGTGGACCAGACTTCGGTACGCATACCGATGAAATCACTTCTGGATATCGATGCTGCGACTGCCAAAACACTGGATGTGATGATATCGAAGGGCTCCACTACGAATCTATCCGAACAGCAAAAAGCAGCGATCGCTAATCATTCCATGATCGACGTCAAACTGTTGGTGGATGGTGAAGTTTTGCCTTGGACGGATCGAGGCATTGAGATTGTATTTTCGGGTATAGATAAACCGGAGGCAGAGGATACAGTTCTCGTAGTGCAATCCTTAGTGCCAGATAGTCAGATGAAAACAGTCATGTATTCCGCATATGATGAGTCTGCACAGGTCATGACGTTCAAGCCGCTTCAATCCGGTCCATTCGTTATAGTAGAGGTGCATGTGCCTCTCTCGGATATACAAGCACATGCATGGGCAGAGAATGAAGTGAAGAGTTTGTATGGTAAAGGAATTGTCTCCGGGATGGCGGAGAACCGATTCGATCCACTGGGTGATCTGACCAGAGCCCAGTTCTTGCATATGGTTATGCAGGTAATTGGTAACTCTCAAGCTCCGAACACAACCGGATATTTGCTAAGTGATGTATCCGAAGGACAATGGTATACGGATTCGATTCGTCTTGGTTTGCAGATGAATATTATTCAGGGACGCCCTGACGGATCTTTTGGAGTGCATGAACGGGTTACCCGTGAAGAAATGGCGGTCATACTGCAACGTGTCATGCAAGCTGTGAAGCAGGATGAAACGTCTGGTTTGGATGTATCCACAGGTGCAGAGTTCAGGGATAACGAAGAGATCGCAAGTTATGCGAAGCAAGCCGTGTCATCCATGCAGCGGTTAGGATTATTGAAGGGCATGGGCGATGGAAACTTCGCTCCGAAACAGACGGCTAACCGTGCACAAGGTGCTGTTGTCGTCGCCAGAATGCTGGAACTACTATATTGAAATAGTAAGCAATGAAATACAGACCTGTCTTGATGCTACGGCCAAGAGACGGGTCTATTTTTTCGGAAATCATTAATGTCATATTGACATTATCGATTTCATTTGTTATCATTTCGATAATATCATAATGACAATATTGAGAAATGGGGAATGAGCGATGTTTGGATTCCGATTCGTGAAGTTTCAACCCAGTGAATATGTAATGAAAATTAAAAATGGCAAGGTGCAGCGTGAGGGTGTAGGATTGTCCTTTTATTACTACGAGCCAACAACGTCGGTTGTTGTACTACCCGTATCGTCTGTGGATGTTCCTTTTATGTTCGAAGAAATTACGGCGGACTATCAAACGGTGACGGTTCAGGGCCAATTGAGCTATCGCATCGTGGACTACCTGAAAATAACGCAAAGCTTGAATTACACGTACAACTTACGCAAAAACAAATATATCTCTGATGATCCTGGCAAGCTTGATCAACGTGTGATTACAACGGCCAAAGTATTAACCAAGAAGCACTTGGAGCGGATGCCATTGAAAGAGGCCATTCAATCCAGCGAACGGCTTGCAAGCAGCATGAAACGTGAAGTCGTGCAAAGTGAGGAGCTTGAGAAACTGGGTGTTGAGCTGATGAGCCTATCCATTCTGGCCATTCTGCCCAATAAGGAAACGATGCGGGCGCTTGAGGCACAGGCACGGGAAGAGATTTTACGTCAGGCGGATGAGGCATTATATGTGCGCCGCAATGCCTCCATTGAGCAGGAGAGACGAGTGAAGGAGAACGAGCTCAATACGGAAATAGCTGTGGAAACGAAAAAGCAGCAGATCAGGGAGACACAATTACAGGCGGAGCGTTCGGTCAAACAAAAAGAAAATGAAATGGAGCAGGAGCAGCTTCAATTCAATACGGCCATGGAGGAACGGAAACAGCAGCTCATTGAATTGACCATTGCCAACCAAAATGCCGAAGCAGATGCGAAAGCCTATGAAATTGCTGCCGTTATGAGATCTTTGCAGGATGTTGAACCGAATGTACTTCAAGCAATGGCCAATATGGGAATGAACTCGGATAAACTGATCGCGCTGGCATTTCAGGAATTGGCGGAGAATGCGGGAAAAATTGGTCAGCTCAACATTTCGCCTGATCTGCTGCAAGGATTAATGTCGACACCAGGAAGAGAGAAGGGAGGCCATGCACGATGAGACGGAGACACGCAAGTAAATCTTCACGTTCTCAACATGTTGACCAAACCCACCTTGGTGATGCCAAGCTGATTCTGGTCAAACGCAGAACAAGATTAGAAGAACTGGTGGTGCGTTATAACACGGTGCAGCAGGCCCAGTTTTACATTGAACGTCTTGGTGCCGATTTCAGCGATTATATTGAGGAGGATCGGCGTTATCGACATTCTGTGCAGCAGGCCCAGCTTCAGCTGGGTCAGCTTGGCCGGGTGCAGACCATAGACCGGGAACATGTGCCTAATTTTATATTCGGAGAACAGGACATTGTTGTGGTTGTAGGGCAGGATGGACTGGTGGCGAATACGCTCAAATATGTGACAGAACAGCCGCTCATCGGTGTGAATCCCGATCCCATGCGATGGGATGGAGTACTCCTTCCTTTTACGGTGGAGGATCTGAAGATGATAATCCCAGATGTCATGCGCAAGCAGCGTTCCTTGAAAGAAGTGACTTTGGCAAAAGTGGAACTTAATGATGGACAGTTTCTGTACGGGGTTAATGATTTGTTCATCGGACGGAAGACCCATGTCTCAGCCCGGTATGAAGTCCGTTTGGGTTCCTCGGTAGAACAGCAGTCATCGAGCGGTATTATTGTTTCCACAGGACTCGGAT
Organism: Paenibacillus sp. ACRRY; assembly: GCF_022346995.1. GTDB lineage: Bacteria > Bacillota > Bacilli > Paenibacillales > Paenibacillaceae > Paenibacillus. Next base: position 143,018 of record NZ_JAKRNM010000010.1, read on the forward strand.
CGACAGGATGGTTTAAGAGTGTGATGGCTGGAGCAGCCGGCATTGTGGGGTCCGAAGCTTGGAAGCATATGCACATCAATGATGATGTTAACGCGGAACGCCCCGTTAGCCAAGGACATCAAATGGAAAACTTTGGGTGGGATGCACCCTATTTGTACTTTACAGTTCGTGAACCGTTCCCGAGCCGGACAACAGCAGTTAACCTGGTGTTTGGTCAGGTTCACCCGAAACAGCCTCTGCGGATCGTATCACAAATGCCCGAGGAGGGGGTCATATTTAGCGATGGGGTGGAACAGGACTTTCTCGAATTCAATTCCGGAGTGGAAGCTACCATTGGTCTTGCAGAGAAGCGGGGACGTCTCGTCGTCTGATTGATTATTTCCACTTCGGGGTTTCTTGATCTCAATCAAGGAAAATCCCGCTTTGCTGTTCTATGATGAATTCATCTCAAGATTACAGAAGGAGGAATCATCATGAGCAAGATTTCTTTGCAAACCGTCAAAGACTTTCAGACCGAGCGTTTTACCAAACGCATTCTGTTTCAGCATAATGGTGTGGGGTCACGTTTGCGCTGCATTTCCTGCCAGGACAACAACTCCCTGTCCATAAACATCTTGGATCGGATGTGCTGGTTCTTATGATTGAAGGAGAAGGAACAATTATATTGGATGGAGTCGAACAGAAAGTACAAAAGGAAGATGTAATCTGCTGTAGTGGAGAAGACACATTTGCTTTCCATAACACGGGAAACCATGAAGCCCGGTTGTTTGTTGTATTAAACAAAGTGCCTGATGAATCGTACGCCCGTGACATATAAAATGGTTCGGAGTCACTCAAACTGTAGATTTCCATAAAAATTATCAAAACGCATACCAAGCAAAAAAACGTACTACACTCTCTTGAATGCAGAGTTGTAGTACGTTTTTTATCGTGTCGATATGTTTATCAGGAGCCAGTTGGATTACCCATTTAAAAATATCCGAGCATTTCCTTGGCTTCATTCGACATCATATCGGGAGACCACTGAGGTTCCCATACCAACTGTACATCTACATCTTTATGGTCTGTATGCTCCAGCAGTACCCATTTCACAGCACCGAGGATCGTATCATGCAGCGGGCAGCCTGGTGTGGTCAAGGTCATGCGGACCGAGACTCGTTCCGGCTCCTCCTGCACTTCATATACGAGCCCAAGGTCAACAATGTTAACGCCTAGCTCCGGGTCGTATACTTCCTTAAGATACTCAAACAGTGGATTGATCTGTTGCGTCTGTTCCATATGTTCCACGCTCCATTTCTGTTTCTTAATGTTGGAACACCCTTGCGATCATGAAGATATAAGCCATGGAGAAAATCGATAAAAGAGTACCACCGACCATCATCACCTCTGCCAGATTGATCAATACCCCACTGACAAGTAGAAGGCTGGAAGTAGCCATGGCAATCAAACCCCAGCTCACATGACGCTGATTTAACATACCAGCCATAAGAGGTGTTCCTGGTTTTCCGGCTTGCTTGCCATATTTGTGTGTCCACCATAAGAAGGGGACAATCTTCGAAGCATAACCCAGAATGGTTAATGAGACCCATCCACCAAGATAGACCCAGCCTGCCAGAAGGACTACCCGCGGATGAAGCAGCAGTTCAGGTCCTTGTGATGCATAGATTAACAGAGCGACCATTAATGCTGCCAGTGCACGGCTTACATAGACTGACCAGCGTATGCCTGGGCCGGGATTGTTTTTGTGACGTTTCTCCTGTATTTGTTCCAAATGGTAGACGTACACAAGCATACCTGTTGTTAGCAGCAGGAGTGCGAGCCAGAGCAAGCCTCGTTTCATATCAGCTAGAAATGCCACAACGCCTGTAATGACAGCTGCATTCCACAACAACAGGACTATCTTTTGAAGCCGAACGGGATAATGATGCGAAAGATAGAACATGGGCAGCATTTTGTAGCTGAATCCTGTAATTAACATGCCGAACCAGCCGATCGTCCCCATCCAGATATGAGCCCCGAATATTCGTTCATGCAGCCCGTTCCATTGGCCGAATGCAAAATTCAAGCCCATCAACATACCCGTCAGACCGGTAAGAACCAAATAAAGACAAGCACAAGCCGTACTTACCGTAATCGGATTCCATTGCGATGCTCGAAATAACGTGACCCCCATATTCCATCCGAACAACAGAATTCCAATCAGGGCACAGGTAGCAAAACCTGCAAGCCAGCGTACATCTGCCTGAATGAATCCATACAGCATGCCAGTGACGCCAATGCTAAACATCACGTAATGGATGTAACCGAGCCTCGTACTGTAAATATCCGATTGCAAAATCACATGAATCAGTTGATATACAGCCCCCATGGCCAGCATGGTCGCCCATCCCAAGACAAACAGATGGGCATGGAACCATCCTTCCGGCCCTCGTAACTCGTCACCAAGCCAGCCTGTCAGGGACAGAAGGGAAAACGCATGGTACGCGATAAATCCGAGGATGCCTGTAACGATAAACCAAAATGGCAGCCTGGACATGGCGCTTCCCTCCTTTATCCTTTTACAATTCTAAGCTTGGCTGTACCATCCGCCTGATCCTCTACGGTGTAAGAGCATCCGAGATTATTCAGTTCTTCCATCAAAAAGACAGGAACACGGTCATTATGAATGAGAACCATCTGCCCAGGCTCACAGCGCTTCAGTGCGGCGAGGGTTCTCATCATTGGCTGTGGCGGCTCCAATCCCCGGTTATCCAATGTGATGGTTGGGGACAGGGGCGTCTCATCAGAGCTGTAAATAAATTCAGTTGAGTCAGGCTCTCCGGTGCAGCCCGTAGGAGTTTCTTCCTGGTTCAGGTCTTTTGCAGTATGAAACGTACCTTCCTTGGACCACGTTTTATTTTTCCGGTGAACGAACGTGGTACGCCAGTGCTCAGCATTGACTCGTTCCGATGAATGGGAATAGCCTCTCATTTTTAGTATGCCGAGCAGGGGTGTCGGCTTGAAAGGCGCGTGGAGCACAAACACATCCATGGGGTCCAGCCCCTTGACGGTGTTCATGATGAGTTGGAACGGCTCAAGTTTTTTGCTTAAATGCGGCCGGACATCGAGTTCAATAATTCGGTTATCCGTTGAAGACATATGGCTCACATCCATTCTGTAAGTTCGTGCTCTGTTTGGTCCACCAGTTTACAATTTACTGATTTTGACCTGGAAGACAGACGGACCCTGTTCGATATATTCCCAGGTGAAACTGTCTGGATGAGTGGACTGAAATTGGAAGCGCAAAGGCACCGGATCATGGTCATTGATAAGCAGCATGGCCTCATTTTGCGGCAATTGTTCAAACGTCTCGAAGATGATTTTATGTTTCAGATGCGATGGATACTCGGTTGCGTTAATTGTTGCTGCATATGTGTTCATAGGTTGTTCCTCCTGGATCGGTTTAGTGTGATGTTGCAAACTGAGTATAAAAAATATGTACGGTTCCCTGTGTGAGCGTGCTCACACATTTTGTTTTGTCATAATCTTGCCTCATTTTTTACGGATTCCTACCTGGAACCCGGATTGCGGGAGTTTTAGAAATAGGTCATGTGCATTATGTTTCACTCATTGTGATATTTTGCACAGTTACGTTACAAAGACATCCTTATATTTAGCGACAAGATGACAAGGTTGATACAACAAAAAGACCTTAACAACATGCTACTCGTGTTAAGGTCTTCTCATTCGTAATCAGCTGTTAGCATTCTATGTTCCTTCTATCTTCAATTTAAGACTTGGTCTACGAAGGGTAGCTTCCGTAATATCGCTCAAGTGTCGCGTTGATGCTTCAAAGCTTGCAGATCATGGATGATAATCTGTCTCCGATCGACTTCGAGCAGATTTTCCTTGGTGAGCTGATTCAACAAACGATTGGCGGTCTCCCTGGTCGTGCCAATGGAATTGGCGAATTCCTGGTGCGTCATGGGCAGGTTGATAATGATTTTGTGACCGGAAGGCTGACCGTGCTGCTCTGCCAACATCAGCAGGAAGGACAGCACGCGGTTCCGGACATCCTGGCCGGAGAGCACTTGCAGTTTATCCTGCAGTTCGCGGATCTTATCGCCGAGTACCCGCATTATTTTGATCGCAATGGATGGCGTATTTAGCATAAGACGTTCAAACAATCTGACCGGAATGGCAATCAGTTCAGCTGGAGTAATGGCTTCTGCTGTAGCGGGATAAGGATGGGTATTAAAGAACCCCGTATGTGGGAACATATCTCCCGTTTTCAGGAAGGAAACGATCTGCTCGTGCCCGTTCTCATCCGTTTTATATGCTTTTACGATGCCGGTTCGGATAAAGAATACAGCTTCCTTTTCGCTGCCTTCGGCAAAAACAACCGTTTTTTTATGAATGCTTCTGGAAATGGCGATATCCTCAACCTGCTTCAATTCCTCAGGACTTAGATCCTGAAAAATGGGGAACTGTTGAAGAAACTCTGCTGCTGTATCTTTGTTTTCCCTGCGCATTATGATTCTTCCTTTCTATATCCATATCAATTAGGAGGTCCATGGTGAAGTGACAGTACATAAAATTGTTATACCTCATGAACATGGCGGTTGGGCCATGGTAAGTGTACCTTTTGCGGCAGGCGTAATGGCCAGCGGACCACAGTGGCTGCATCTGCCACTATTCATGGCGTGGCTTGGACTATACCTGGCGGCTTACCCCTTGCTGCAATCTCTTAAAAGAAAAGCGGATCATCGCCGTCTGTACACATGGGCAGTGATATATGGAATGGCTGCAGTGGTATGTCTGGTACCCCCGTTAATCGGGCATCCTTCCATACTGGCATTTGCCCCGGTTCTTGTCCTATTATTGCTCGTTAATATCTGGCATGTCAGACACAAGGCTGAGCGTTCGCTCACGAATGATCTATGCGCGATGTTGATGTTCTCGCTTGGAGGTGCAGCAGCATATCTCATTGGATCGGGAGTATGGGATTACCGGATGGCGATCGTGCTGTTGTTTTCCTTTTTACATTTTACAGGAAGTACGTTCTTTGTGAAATCAGTCTTCCGGGAGCGAAACAACAAACGCTGGGTAACAATGACCCGTCTGCTGCATATCATCCTGCTCATCATTCCCGTCATCGCCGGATATCCATGGATGAGCTTAGCGTATATCTATTCAACTGTGCGAGCATTTGTATATGCTGGTCGCACTTTGCGTCCGATGAAAGTGGGTATGATTGAGATTGCTGGAGCCGTGCAATTCCTGATGTGGTTTATTCTCTTTTAGTCAGCATCATTTTATCATAACGCGATATTAGAAATGAACGAGTGACATAGATCGCATGGGATGTGATGAGGAATACAGACGATCAGACAAGATATGTTGTATCTTGCAGCAGTGCTACCCGATGTTTTTGCGGTAGCAAGCCAGGTTAATGAAAGGATAGATGTGATATAGACATGAGAGGGGATGACCCGAATGTGGACTGCATTCATGTGGGGAGGCATCTCCGCTTCAGCAGTAATTATTGGTGCACTTGCTGCACTGTTTCTCAAGATTCCCAAACGAGTGATTGGCTGGATTATGGCCTTCGGTACCGGGACATTAATTGGGGCAGCTTCATTTGAGCTGATTGGAGATGCATTGAATGATGGCGGAATTGTCCCGACAGCCATAGGGTTTACGGCGGGTGCTGTAGTGTACACCTTGTTCGACCTGCTTATTTCCAGTAAGGGCGGTGCCGGACGTAAACGTTCAGCACATTCGAAACCAGGAGGCAGCAGCCAAAGCGGGCTCGGCATTTTTGCAGGGACAGTGATGGATGCCATTCCTGAATCCATCATGCTTGGTGCTAGCTTGCTGGCCGGAAAGGGCGTGAGTGTGGTTCTCATCGTTTCCATATTCGTCAGCAACATCCCGGAGGGTTTGTCCAGCACGGTGGGTTTGCGAGGCAATCATTACACCAAGTCCAGAATCATATGGATGTGGCTTGGTGTACTATTGATTTCTGCACTTGCAGCCTTGTGCGGATATCTTTTTCTCAAACAGCTTCCGGATGAGATGGCTGCGGCCATTGGGGCATTTGCAGGCGGTGGTATTATAGCCATGATCTGTTCTACCATGATGCCTGAAGCTTTTGAGGAAGGTGGTCCTGTCGTAGGTTTCATTGCTTCCATGGGGCTTCTTGTATCCTTACTGCTTGATCTGTAAGATCTCCGCGAAAAAAGCAACATAGCAAAAAAAGAGTATCCGCTCAAGTAATTTTGAGGTAAGGATACTCTTTTGCTTACCAATGCATATACATTGTTCCCCAGTGACCATTGACTAGTGATTGCTTGAACAGTTCCCTCCACAACCACATGCTTCCTTATATACTTCGCCCGGTTTGGGCAGTCGGTTTAACTCAACGGACTTGGTGAAATACTGGCTGATCTGCTGATGCATCTGGCTAAATTCACGCTGTGCATACATGAATCTGCGAATAAGCGGATGATTGTAGAGGGCGTGTTCTTCTTGTTCGTACACCTGCATTTCAGATGTCAGCAATTCAATATTTTGACGTTCTTTTTCCTCCAGAGCCTGATGCTTCTCCATAAACTGCTCATATTGCGCTGTAGCCTGCTCATCTGCGGCAAATTGATCAATCATCTCCCGCATCTCACGGTAACCTTCATCCTGTAATAACACGGAGCATAATTCCTCCATTTTAAGCATGATCGCCTGTTTGTCCATTTTTACGATTGTACTCATCTTGTTAACCTCCTGTAGAGTGGTTTCTCTTACGTATCACTGTATACCTGATCCCCATAGTGCACTGTGACGATACTCACATCTTATGTGAGATATGTAACGTTTCCTGTCAGGATTCTCTATACGGAGTTATTGGATTCGTTGCTGAAGCTCTTCCAGTTGAAGAAGGTGAATGACATTGCCAGCTACCTGAAGCAGACCTTCTGACTGCATAATGGCCAGTTTGCGGCTCAAGGTTTCGGGCGTAATGCCTACCAGAAGTGCCATATCCTTTTTGAAAACAGGAAGCTTGATTCCATCTGTCTCTATATTTCGCACATGAAAATTCAATAATAGCTTAGCGATTCGTTGTTCAGGGTTCATGGAACTGAGGGCAGTATTCCATTCTTCAGATTGTTCAAGAAGAGCGGAAACAGCTAGAAGAAAATGATAAGAAAGCTTCGGATCATGTTCTATCAATTGGTCAAAATCCTGCCTATGAAGAGTGCATAAAGTTGATGTTTCCAATGCTTCTGCATGAAATCCATACGGTTTTTGATGTAACAGAGCGTCATGCCCGAAGAAATCACCAGGAAACAGGAAACGGACAATATGCTCCTTGCCGTTCTCGGTGTATTTGGATAATTTCACACTTCCCTGATGAACCATGTATAACTTAGCTGAACCTTCTCCTTCCTTCACGACCATTTCCCCTTTATGAAAGACCTGCGATTGCAGCAGGGAAACGAGCAGGGATGATGCTTCAGGTCCAAGGTGTTGAAAAAGGGGGACTTTGACATGGCAGGGAGTCTTGCCCTGAGAACTACATAGCATGATCAAAATTCACCTCGCAGGGTTCAAATTTTTTATTGTGTAAGCACGGAGACGGACTTAATGCTGCATCGCTGTACCACCGTGATCCTTGCCATCAGAGGTAACTCGCAAAACAGCTGAAGCACCCTTGGATACATGGTTAAACTGATGGGTTACAATGGGATAATTTCCCTCTTCCGTTACGGTAAACTCAACGACTGCCCCTCCGCTCGCAGGAAGCATAACGGTCTGTAATCCATATTGGATATTGCGGGGATTTCCATCCGTGTAAACCCGGTCCATAATGGTCCCTACCACATGGAAGGACGAAACTTCGTTCGGCCCTGCATTGCTGACATATATTCGAACCGTATCACCCGTTTTAGCGAGCAAGGGGGAGTTGACCAGACCATAGTCGTTGCCATTAAAGACAACATAATCCGGCTCATCATTCATAAAAGCATCGTAGCTATGCTCTTTGTACCATTCACTTTGTACGAGTGTATATTCCCGATCAATCTGTCCGTCAGTAGGGTAGCCTGCCTTCGGTTCAACAATAATCATGCCATACATACCGTTTGCAATATGGGCAAGTACCGGACTGGTTCCGCAATGATACATGAAGACTCCGGGCGACGATGTGTTATAAGTGAACGTACCCTCCTCACCTGGCATAACGTCAACGAATTTGCTGCTTGGTGAAGCGTGTACGGCATGGAAATCCATGGAATGTGGCAAGGCAGAATCCTTATTTTTCAAAGTGAAAATCAGTGTGTCACCCTCGATTACGCGCAGAACGGGTCCAGGTACAGTGCCGTTAAAAGTCCAGGCATTGTAGACGACACCTGCGGAGATCTCGATATCGGTCACTTGGGCTGTCATCTCGATGTACACGTTTGTGCCTTCTCTACGGATGATGGGGTCAACAGGTTGATGACTGATTGACTCCACAGGAGCAGTGTCGTGATGATCCGGTTTATCTTTTTCTGCAGCATTGCAATGGGATAGGACGGCCGTACTTAATGCCAATGCGAAAGACAATTTGATGAGACTCATCCAGGAGAACATGGGAACACAACCTTATTCAAGTGATATCATTCACAAACCTTGCTGCAGCCATATCTAGTGTACGACAGTTCAGTGGGGACAGGTGTGACGTGAGACACATTCCCCAAAGGCTCGATATTCAAAATTTCCGCAGACATTGACACGTTTCTTGTACTACGCGATGGAGTTACTTATAATTTTAGGTAGCGCTGTATGGGAAATATTGAGGGTTGAAATTTCTGTGTACTGCCATGCTGATGAAAGCCGAATTAATTTCAGTCAAGAAAGGAGTCGATATAATAATGAAGCGATTTGTGGACGAAGGAGCCTATAAATATAATTTTTATTGGGTACTCCGCCGAGGTGAGCGTGTGGATGTTACATGCCAAGCCTGCGGTGGTCATGCGTATATTGAAGAACGTCAGGATGAAATAACGTGGAAATGCTCGGCATGTTATGCGCATGGGGTGGAGAAACAAGTGTATCAATATCATGCCAAGGGTAACTGTGCTCTCTGCGAACGCTGGTTCAATGTTGAAGTGGCAGACGAGAAAAAAGTTTCACATAAATCAACGCACATTCATTGTCCCTACTGCGGTGCAGTCAATTTAGCTGAGCTGCACAGTAAGCCAGTTTGCAGAAGATATATTATGGACACCCGGGACGGGAGAGACCCCGTTTTTGGGATGGAGTTATATTTCCTGGACCATGTTCGAGGCAAGTTGGTATGGGCTGTTAATCGGGCGCATTTAAGTTATCTGATTTCGTATGTTTCCGCTGATCTGCGGGTACGACGTGGAAATGTGCCGTTCAAAACGGCATCACACTATCTACCTGTATATATGAAGGAAGCAAAAAACAGGGATCAAATGGTGCGTACGCTCACCAAGCTTCAGCACAAGACGGGCTAAGGCTGATGCTGTACATGTTTGAAGGAGGAAAGTAATGAAATTGCGCGGCAAGCTGCTTACGTTGGCTATTATTTTAGGGATCCTGATGATCCCGGCCTTTTTTATTTTGCAGGCGTTCGGTGTGTTCCAAAAAGAAAAAGTTTTATCAGACTATGCGCTCGCGATCGATGTGGATGGAAAACCGTATGATGCATGGCCGCTGATCAACAGTTTCGCTGCCATGGATAAGAGCGGAGATCATCGCCAGTTGTATTACCGGGTAGATATGAGCGATATTAACTACCTTTTTCAATTGGCTTATCAGGAGTATGACATTTCACCCGACAATGAGAATCCCTATTTGGCAGGGAAGGTGGACTACCATAGCCTTGAAACCACGTATGTGAAATCGGAAATGGAATATTCCAATGCCAAGGATTACACCACCTTCCTTCATTTTCTCAATAAAGAAGGACAGGAGATTTATACTTATGAATCTACGGGCAAAGGCGATGGGAATCTGGTACAATCCATTATTCACCAAGGGATGACCCGTTCCCATAATGGAGGTAGTGAACCAGTACGTGACCCATACTTGAACATTACAGCCCTATTTCGCGATAAGCTGAATGTGGATGTTAACCTGACAGTGGATGAAGAACAGAAAATCGTATGGATACGAATGAATAAAGCGGAGGCGAGATTATGAATTTGTTTGGCGTACATAATGGACCTGTATATCTGGAAGGAATTATTAAGAAAGTAACGGATGGCGAGAACCAGGAAGTCGAGTGGAAAGGCAAGCTGCAGACGAGCGACGGTCATGACAAGTTCCATATCTTTTATTATGGTGACTTGATGGAAGATGATCTGATAACCTGGCAGGATTCGACACCGTTAATCGTATACGCTGAGCACACGGTGACTGGAGAGCGTTACCTGCTTATTGATGCTGCCAAACATGGCTATGATGCAATGCTGTGTGAAACTTATCCTGAGGAAGAGCTGAGCAAAAGGTCGCTGCGTCCTTATCTGGACGTTGAAGGAGAAGATACATTTGAAGTTCACTTGTCCGCCTTTTATAACGTTCCTTGGGATGAGGAATTTGGAGAAGATGTGGATGAAGAAGGAACCTACGAATTGATCACGGGCGAACGTATGGATTTTGACCAGGTTAAACGGGATGGATATGATGCATTCTCCATTCGTATCGTGAATCGTAAAGGCATAGCAACGGAAATTGTTCAGGAGGAGCTTGCCTGATTGTTCATTAGAATTACAAGACAGGGATCTGATCTGAAGATAGGAGATGTCGTTCATGTACGTGGTAAGTCATACGCTTAAACCGGTATCAGCGGAAGAGCTTGGACATTTTGAGCAGCAGTATTCCGTATCATTGCCTGCATCCTATCGCCAGTGGCTAGAACAGTATGGGGAGGGGACTTATTCGGGGTGGATGAATATCCAGAGGCCCGATCAGGAGGTATTGAAGCCTTTTGCAGAGTATGATTTTTGGATGCATACCGAAGATACGCCTGTCAGTCAAGATCAATTGAAAGAGTGCATTAGCATAGGGAGTTCTGTGGATGGTGATTTTCTGGCCATTCATCCTGACATTGACGGGCTATTATGGCTCCCTCGCCACGATGAACAGATTACGTTATGGAAACACAACGAATCGGAATTTGGAGATATGCTGGATAAGATCTATTGTGGATACTACCGTCAAAATGCCCCAGTCACGCTAAGGTATTATGAACCATGGAATGAACTGAGGCATCATATCTTTTACCACTTGCAAGATAATGTGGAAAGGGTCTCCCTGCACGATTTGTCCAAGTTATGCCAAATGCAGTTCAAGTGGGATGTTGTGATTGAAAATGAATATACCTGTAAGCTGTTTATGGCTTCCATCGGTGGATACCTGCGTTTTAATTATGCATACGGCAGTGAAATTGCGCTTTTCTATGAGGAAACGGACGGGAGCCGGGGTACGACGGATTATGACATCGAACAATTTTTGCTCACACATAGCTGTAAAATCATGAATTGAGACGGAGTGGAGGAATCATGAATGGGTTGGTTAAAAGAACAGATTGCACAGAAGTGGAGAAATGAAGGGAAGCGTTATGCCCAGAGTGTAAATGATTTTGTACGCAGAAGTATGGCAGGAGAAGAGCCGGATGAAACGGAACTGACGGACGACGGAAGAGCAGAGTTTAGTGTGGAAGTATGGGACATGGTGAAGAAGGCCAATGAGCAGAATGATGTGCAGCGACTACGCACGGAATTGCCTGCAGCGACATGGCCTTTCAGTGAAACATTCCAGTCTTCCATGCAGGCCGTGCGCATAGCCGGATACCTGGATAACCATACATGGGTACTAAACAGTGGTTTTCATACGGATCAAGGATGTGTGTATACTGCAGATTCAGAACACGTACGTTCTTTTCCGCAATATCAATTTGCAGGTCAGTCCCCGGATGGGGCACAGTATGCTCTGGCAGGCGGTGAAGGGATTCGCGTGATAACACATCCGGATCGTCATCTGGAAGGAAAAGAAGTGGCAACGTTCCGTTGGGAAGATATTCAATCAGCGATTCATCAGGCCCTGCCTCGAATTGAATCTCTTGCAGACTGTGAATACCCGGAGCGCACACTTGAAGGCCTTATTCCATTCAATGAAGGTCAGGCACTCATTATTTTGTCCACTTACGGAATTTATCTGGTGGAACATGGCAAGGTATCTTCAATTCATCCTGATCTTGCAGAGGTGGAGGAGCATGAATTAGAGGATACACAAATTTCCATGGGTCACGCTGCGGTATCACAAGATGGTCGATGGATTGCGTTCGGCAGTCAGGTCAGTGACCATATGCTTCTGGATCGTGAACGTCATCATACGTATTCGCTCTATCCGGAATCCAGCTATCCGCATCATGCGTTATTTACCAGAGATAGCCGGAAGGTCTGGTTTAATGCATGCCATTTTTACAATGGAGTTACGATGCAGGTGGAATTGAGTGAAGTGGAAGGCAAAGAATCCAGAGAAGATTGGCCGATAATGGATGGAATTGCTCGTGTCTATGCTTCGGTAGAAATACCTGAAGGCATGGTTCTTGGTGATGCTTATGGCTACCTCAAATGTATAGATAAAAAGGGTCAGGAAGTTTGGAGACATTTTGTCGGCAGCACGATCTATTCACTGGCGATCTCGCCTGATCAATCCAGACTTGCAGTAGGTACGTTTGGAGGCATGGTCCATATTATTGATCTGTATGCTGACCAGATGGATGACTATAGTATTGGAACGGGATCACTTCGTGAAATAGAGCGCTTTGTTGTGTGGCGTGGAGAGCAACCTTTACGTTGGTAGAGTAGGGGCGTATAACAAGCAAACAGAAATGGGGAACGCCTGTTGAGGATGGAAGAAGCTGTCCTTTTGTTGAAATGTCATGCCTTTGTTCATGGCGATCTGGATCATCCCAAGATGGAGACCGGCTTTCTGGGAAGCCTACGCCCTTTTCGCGGGCAATTAATAGAAGGAAACTTTCACGAGTTAATGGAAATTGTTCGCACGTTGGCACCAGAACTTAAGCAACCAGCACTAAACCGGGAAGTGATGTCCTGTTTATGGAGTATCATCCATTTGGGGCGTGCATGGGCAATATTGCCTGATGGCATGCTGCGCAGGAACAAACTCCTTTCGAATGAACAGATTGCCTTAATGGAAGAATGGCTGAACCTGCTATCTTACGCCGTAATGATTCTGATCGAAGATGGTGGCGAAGAAGAAGCGTTCTGTGGATATAACGAATATTTGCGGGAACAGGCAGAAAAAGGTGAGAAGGGGAGAAGCTTGTGAAATCGGATATGCACGAAAGAATGCATGAACTGATGAATCATTTGAATGAATTATTGGATGTTAAAGTGAAGGATGAAGAGATTAGGCAGCTATACAACGAGTATCAAGAGAAAAGTGGAGCTTCCGAGGATCGTTTGGCGGCTTTTGAAACCGAGATGGATGTCCGGCTACCCGAAGATTTTCGCGAATTCTACAAATCTAAAGATGGAAGCGGTTATGCATTTCATGTCCTGTATCCCGGCAATGCCGAGGGAGAGGAATGTACCCCGTTTTACATGATGTCTCTTGATGAGATTCAAGAAACCAAGCAATATTTCTGTGAGCGTGATGAGGAGCTAAGTGAGTATTATTCCGCAGAGGAGATCAGCAAACTTGATCCCGAGATCAAGCCTTATTTATTTCATAAACCGTGGATTCCCTTTGCGACGATGGCCGGGGGTTCCTTGTATTTGATGCTGGACTTTGACCCGGCAGACCAAGGGAGTTATGGCCAAATTATTATTTATGTACATGATCCGGACTTTGTTTATTATATTACAGACACGTTCACTAACCTGCTGAAAGACTCCAATCGTAATCTGGAGATTATGGATGAGATTGAGTACTAGATAACTAGTGAAATCGTAAAATCAATCATAAATTGCAGGAACTGCCTGTAGCAGCTCCTGCACGATTCCAAATGTTATCCCTGCTGGAAAAAGCGATGACCGTGAAAACCTCCGGGACCTCCACCTGGATGACCACCAGGACCTCCGCCATGTGGACCACCGGGATAGCCGCCCCCAGGGAATGGTCCGTGATGTCCGCCTGGGTAACCGCCTCCCGGATACCCGCCATGCCACCAAGGACCGCCAAAGGGAATGGGCAAGGGCAGCGGGTAAAATGGCGGGTATGGATAGGGGTACGGATAAGGATAGGGATAAGGGGGTGGCGGAGTTGGTGGGTAATATGGATAAGGATATCCCGCAGAGGACGGAGATGAAGTTGCACCAGGTCCGTATGCCATGTGATCAGCCTCCTGTTATCGAATAGATGATATCAGCCTATGCCATAATGCAATCACATGACACTGTTGAAATAGTCAAAGATATTGAACATAAGGGGAATTGGCATGAGAATAATATCTTTTCATACGGCTCCAAGTGGCGATGCATACAGACATTTAATTGACGAATTGATCGATAAGACGAGTCGCTTTTTCCTTGTGGACAGAAGACACGGCAGAGGGGACACTCCTATGGAAGTCGCCAGAGTTTTCCAGAGATTGAAGCCGTATATGATTGAGCGTTGTACCACGGAAGAAATGATGATGAAGACAAAAGCATTTTACGCAGAAGGAATCTATTACATATATGAATGCACGCCAGCCTCTGGACAGATCCTGAAGGAAGAGGCTGATGGTTTCCTCGATTGGCTGTATCCTTCTTTGCCAGAAGACCTGTGCTTTCTGAGAGAAAACGGAAGCGACTATTTGTTTACGGAAGCACATGAAGATGGATGTGGAATGCGGATTACAGAACAAGAAGCGAGAGATCTTATGAAACGTATTCCTGGGTTGATGTTTGTTCTAGAAAGTTTTCCTTCCTAATGGTTAGCTAGAGACTACAGCCAACTGCAGATTCGAATTTTAAAAAAGTGCAAAACTTTGCAGTTCAACTTACTTTAACTATTGGATTAATTTACAACTAGCGAGCTTGCTAACAAAATGATATATTATTCTTCCGGCCGCAAAAGGCACGGAAAACTCTCGAAAAATATTTCGAGAAAAAACTTTACAAGATATAATGATATATGGTATATTCTAATTCCGGCTTTGATAGAGTCGGAAACGAAGTTTGATCTTTGAAAACTGAACAACGAGTGAGTAATCATCCTGCTTGCAGGATGAACGTGAAGGTTTTTGGTACATGCCATTTGGCTGTATGAAAACTGGAACACAATTGAGATTTTTAATCTCGTCAGATTCAAAATGAGCTAATCGCTCTTTTCAATACTGGCTGCAAGACATTCATCCACTCAGCCGAGTTGGACCGATTGTCATGCAGGACGATGTTGCTCTGCAACATCTTTGTTGGAGAGTTTGATCCTGGCTCAGGACGAACGCTGGCGGCATGCCTAATACATGCAAGTCGAGCGGACTTGAAGAGAAGCTTGCTTCTCTGATGGTTAGCGGCGGACGGGTGAGTAACACGTAGGCAACCTGCCCTCAAGCTTGGGACAACTACCGGAAACGGTAGCTAATACCGAATACTTGCTTTCTTCGCC
>NZ_JAKRNM010000011.1 GCF_022346995.1 Paenibacillus sp. ACRRY
TATGTAAGACCCCTTGAAGACGACGAGGTAGATAGGCTGGGGGTGGAAGTGCAGTAATGCATGGAGCTGACCAGTACTAATCGGTCGAGGGCTTATCCAAATTGCAGGTTTTAAGTCGCAAATTTCGTTTCGGATCTAGTTTTCAGGGAGCAATCCTTGTTATATTGTTTGATTGACTGTTTGGAGAGATACCCAAGTGGCTATAAGGGGACCCTCTGCTAAGGGGTTAGACTGCGTAAGCGGTGCGAGGGTTCGAATCCCTCTCTCTCCGCCATCTTTATCCTAAGATGGACAAGCAATCAGTGTTTATTAATATGGCGGTGTAGCTCAGCTGGCTAGAGCGTACGGTTCATACCCGTGAGGTCGGGGGTTCGATCCCCTCCGCCGCTACCATATTACCCAGGAGGCTTAGCTCAGCTGGGAGAGCATCTGCCTTACAAGCAGAGGGTCGGGGGTTCGAGCCCCTCAGCCTCCACCATATACGCCGGTGTAGCTCAACTGGTAGAGCAACTGACTTGTAATCAGTAGGTTGGGGGTTCAAGTCCTCTCGCCGGCACCATTAATGCCTGGAACCGTGGTGTAGTTGGCCTAACATGCCTGCCTGTCACGCAGGAGATCGCGGGTTCGAATCCCGTCGGTTCCGCCATTAATCTAAAATTAAATAAGGCTCGGTAGCTCAGTCGGTAGAGCAGAGGACTGAAAATCCTCGTGTCGGCGGTTCGATTCCGTCCCGAGCCACCTTTTAATCCTGGAGGATTAGCGAAGTGGCCAAACGCATCAGACTGTAAATCTGCTCCCGTACGGGTTCGGTGGTTCGAATCCATCATCCTCCACCAGTTTTACGAGTCATTAGCTCAGTTGGTAGAGCACCTGACTTTTAATCAGGGTGTCGAAGGTTCGAGCCCTTCATGACTCATCTTGTTAGAAAGAGCGATTAATCATTAATTTGATTAATCGCTCTTTTTGTATATTTGAAAATGAAATAGCTGATTACAGATGCAAGGCATCGAAGGCGATGTATTGTAAGATATGATAAAATAATAGAAAAAAGCAAAGTGGTGGCGTTCATTATATGAAGCTCATACTTGGTCTTAAACAACAAATTGAATCCATTATCGGTACTAGCTTGGACGAATACGAGATTACTGTAGAAGAATGGAATCAATCTGCTATGCAATTAATCGATTGGGAACAGGATCAAAGCGGTCTACTTGAGATGGAAGCTCCCGTGGAAGGACAACCTAATCAGGAGTTGGCTTCTGGCGCGATAGCGAGTGTGAAGAGTTTAAATACAGAGGAACGTATCTACTTTAAAGTTAAGTTAAAAGAGAATGAAGGCACTTTAGTATGTTGGGGTTGCTCTGCTGGTTCCATAACAATGGAAACAAGGCGCTTAATTGAATTACTGATTACTAACAGTGCAGACAGATTAGCTGAAGAACTGCCAGTGATATATGAGAATAATCGAGAACAGGAACTTGCTGAATTGGGGAAGTGGCTGAGGCAGAAGATAGAGCACCCCACGGAGCAGGAATCCATTCCGGAACAGTTTTCATTTCGGGATGAGATGCATTCTGAAAAGATCCCGTTTCTGCTGCAATGTGAGACACCAGACGCCCACCGTATTCGTTCAAAGGAATTGAACAAGTTGCTGGGGAGTTATTTTGGTGAGGACATTATGCTGATTCCTCTGGGAGAGCAGGACTGGCTCTTTCTGAGTGATGAGCAAATTGTGACAGGTGAAGCGGAAGAGGATACTCTCGAAGCAAAAAAGGATTTACTAAATGCTTTTTGTTTAGGGCTATACGAGTTGGTGGCGAGTGAATGGGCAGGTGTGTTTCATTTGTCTGCGTCTATGCCGTGTATTCCGGTACATGAGTTATCGACAATTACAGGTCTGCTTCAAGAGAGTATTCATTTGGGGAGAGCATTTCATGTGGCTCAGCATATTCACTTACCATGGGAACTGCATCTTGAGCGATTGGTGGCAAGTATTCCTGAACAGCAGCGTCTTCGTTTTATCAAGGAGACGGGTAAGGATACGGTGATCTTTGAGGATAGTGAGACACTTGCAACACTGGAGACCTATTTTAGTCTGGACTGCAATGTCAGTGAGACAGCAAAGCGCCTTTTCATCCATCGCAATACGCTTGTTTACCGTCTGGACAAGATCAAACAGGAGATTGGTTATGATGTAAGAAGCTTTGAAAGTGCTGTTCTGGTGCGGCTTTTGCTCCTTATGTACAAAGTGACGAAAAAGCTCTGATATTTTTGTGCAGTTTGCGAATAGTCAAACATCACATGGATGGGTTAATATAAAACTACAAAATGTATTCGATTACAAAATGATCTCTGAGGAGGCAACAATCATGGCTGGTGTACGTTTAGAGCATATTTTCAAAAAATACCCGGGTTCTGATAAAGCAACAGTAGTTGATATTAACCTGGACATCAAAGATAAAGAATTCTTGGTACTGGTTGGTCCGTCCGGTTGTGGTAAATCAACAACACTGCGTATGATCGCAGGCCTTGAGGAAATTTCTGAAGGTAAACTCTATATCGGTGACCGTGTCGTTAATGATGTTGCTCCTAAAGACCGCGATATCGCGATGGTATTCCAATCCTATGCCTTGTATCCGCATATGAGCGTATATCAAAACATGGCGTTTGGTTTGAAACTGCGTAAAGTGAAAAAAGACGAAATCGACAAACGTGTTCGTGAAGCAGCTAAAATCCTGGATATCGAGCATCTGCTTGAGCGTAAACCTAAGGCATTGTCCGGTGGTCAACGTCAGCGTGTCGCTCTGGGACGTGCGATTGTCCGTGATCCACAAGTCTTCTTGATGGATGAGCCTCTTTCCAACTTGGATGCGAAACTTCGTGGTCAGATGCGTGCGGAAATCACAAAGCTTGCTAAACGTTTGGAAACAACAGTTATCTACGTAACGCATGACCAGATCGAAGCCATGACAATGGGTGATCGGATCGTCGTTATGAAAGATGGTATCATTCAACAAGCAGCTTCTCCTGAAGAGCTGTACAACCACCCGGCTAACCTGTTCGTAGCAGGTTTCATCGGTTCCCCGACAATGAACTTCATCTCGGGTAAACTGGCTGAGCAAGGTGCTAACCTGCACTTCGTAGCTCCAGGCGTAGACGTTGAAATCCCGCAAGGTAAAGCACAAGTGCTGAAATCTAGAGGATACATTGGCAAGGAAGTTATTCTGGGTGTTCGTCCAGAAGACATCCACGAAGAGCCAGTATTCCTGGAAGCATCCCCGAACTCTGTATTCTCTACACATGTAGACGTAACAGAGAACCTGGGTCACGAAATGCTCCTCTACTTGAGCGGTGTGGGTAACGATACAACTATCGCACGTGTAGATGGTCGTTCCAATACTCGTGATGGTTCCACAGTTAAAATGGCAATTGACATGAACAAGGTTCATATCTTTGACAAAGAGACTGAAGTGAACGTTCTCCTTCAAGACTAATCATACTGGGATTCCTCGGATCCGATGGAACATCAGTTAACGCAATTATACATTGTATTCAGAGCCCCTTCCGTTGTTGCTGGAAGGGGCTTTTTTGATTAATGGGCGGCCGTGGCCCGCGATTGCATTCAACACTGAATTCATTTAAGATTATTTGAAGGCTGGTTTTGTTTTGTAAAGTCTGTAACCTGAACAAACAAAATGAATGCGCTAATAATGGAATGGAATTGACGCAAAAATGCTGATGTACATAGAGAGGCAGCGAATGCTGAAAGGAAGAGACAAATGGCGAAAAAAGTGAAAGTATCTGAATTGGTACAGCAGTTCCAGCTTGAGGTCGTTTCCGGATCTCAAGGTTTGAAGAGAGTAATTACAGTAGATGACTTAAACCGTCCTGGCCTCGAAATGGCCGGTTATTTTGAATACCATCCACAAGAACGGGTACAGCTGCTTGGGAGAACAGAGCTGGCCTTTTTTGCAATGTTACCTGAAGCAGAACGTCGTGACCGGATGCAGCGTCTATGCACGGAAGAAACACCTTGTATCTTGGTGACTCGCGGACTGGAAGTACCACAGGAACTTATCGAGATCAGTGAGGAGCAGAATCTGGCTGTGCTTCGCAGCAACATGGCAACGACAATTCTGTCCAGCCGTATTACCGGCTTCCTGGAGCGTAAGCTTGCGCCAACGGCAACAATTCATGGCGTACTGTGCGATGTGAACGGAGTTGGTATGCTGATTACTGGCAGCAGTGGTATTGGTAAGAGTGAGACGGCACTTGAATTGGTGAAGCGTGGACACCGCCTGATTGCCGATGATGCAGTTGAAATCCGTCAGACATCAGACTTCCAGCTGCACGGAACCGCACCTGAGCTTATCCGTCACCTGCTTGAGATTCGGGGAGTCGGGATTATCAACGTGATGACACTATTTGGTGCAGGAGCTGTGCGTAACAATAAACGAATTACCCTGGTAGTGCGTCTTGAAGCTTGGCAGCAGGATAAGCAATATGATCGCCTCGGTCTGGATGAGGAAACAACACGAATCATCGATACGGATGTACCGCTTGTAACCATTCCTGTTCGTCCAGGACGAAACTTGGCTGTCATTATTGAAGTAGCGGCGATGAACTATCGTCTCAAGCAAATGGGGCTTAACGCTGCCCTGCAATTTACGAACAAGCTGACAGCAACGATCTCAGAAGATATGGAAGACATGGACTAGGATCTTAGAAATAATTCGAGAAATCCAGGAACATGATTTAAACGTATTAAAAATTAAGACCAAGGCTGGCCTGCTCTACTTCTTACGGAATTTGGAGCAGGTCCCATTTGGTCATGCATACAGATGAGTGAATTTATAGGAGTGTGAATGAATGGATACATTATTACTGTTGAACCCCATTGCGTTCTCCATTGGAGCGTTAAAGGTTCACTGGTATGGGCTTATTCTCGGTACGGCGGCACTAGTAGGGCTGCTGCTGGTTATCCGGGAGGGCAAACGGTACAACATACCGCAGGAAGTATTTATGGATATGGTCCTGCTGGGTGTACCTTCTGCCATTATCGGAGCTCGTATATACTACGTAGCATTCCGATGGGATGATTATAAGGATAATTTCTGGGATGTCTTTAAGATATGGAATGGTGGTATCGCCATATATGGTGCGCTGATTGGTGCAATCATTTGTGCCGTCATTTTCTTCCGACGTAAAGGGTACAATTTTTGGCGTATGGCTGACATTTGCGCACCTGGACTCATTGTTGGTCAGATGATTGGACGCTGGGGGAACTTTGTAAACCAGGAAGCCTACGGTGGACCGGTGGAAGAGTCCTTTTTACGGGACAAGCTGCATTTGCCAGACTTTATCGTCAATCAGATGAATGTGGAAGGTGTATTCCATCATCCAGCATTTTTGTATGAGTCGTTATGGAGTCTTGTTGGCTTGGTTCTGTTGTTGGTTCTTCGCCGGCAGAAGTTTCTGCGTGCTGGTGAGTTGTTCATGTCCTACTTTATCTGGTACTCCATCGGTCGTTTCTTCATTGAAGCTCTGCGTACAGACAGTCTGGGCTTCCAGGCACCTCAATGGCTTGCGTCGCTCGTCAACGGTCTATGGTCTCCAATGACTGCACTGGGCTTCGAACAGGGTTATCTGGATCCAGCCTACGGTAACGTAAGAATCTCGCAATTGCTCGGCATTGGCATCATTATTGCAGCTATCATATTTATCGTAGTGAGAAGAGTAACAGGGAAAGCCGATGCGCGTTATAGCGATCCGATTGTATCTTCCAAGGTCTCATCTGAACCGACGGATGATATGCCGCAAGCAGGCCCGGTTGCCAGCAAAGAAAGTAAGGCAAGCCCAAGTCCCGCTAAAGAGGAGACGAAGCAAGCTGAGGATAAAAAGGAGTAATGCAGCATGATTGAAACGGTACTATTTGATCTCGACGGGACCATTATTGATACAAATGAGCTGATTATCAGCTCGTTCCAACACGTCATGGAAGGATGGGAGCATTCTGCACCGTGGACGCGTGAGCAGATTATTCCGCATATGGGAGGCACCCTGGAGCAGCAGATGCGTACCTTCTCAGGACAGGAGGAGGTGGCCGAGTACGTTAAAGGGTACCGTGCATATAACGATATCCATCATGAAGCGATGGTAAGACCTTTCCCGCATGTAACTGAGGTCGTTGAGGCTCTGCACCAAGCCGGTATCGTGATGGGAGTAGTGACAACCAAGATCCGCCCATCTACACTTAAAGTGTTGGAACGTTTTGACCTGATGAAATATATGAAATCCATTGTAACGGTAACCGATGTAACTCATCCGAAACCCCATGCTGAACCTGTACTTAAAGCGATGGAGGAGCTGGGTGCAGACCCGGCCAAAACGCTGATGGTTGGGGATAGCCCGGTTGATATCCAATCCGCCCAAAATGCAGGTGCACTTGCAGCGGGCGTTGCCTGGTCTCTTAAGGGTGAAGCAGCGTTAAGTAAATATGGCCCAGATTATATATTGCATGACATGAAGGACTTGCTTGCGCTGACCCGTATTGAAACGGGACGTTCATGAGAAAAGTCACCCGCTATCCAGTAGAGGGTCACAACGCACTCTGGCATATCTACAAGACGGTAAGTCCGTGGAAGGGTGTTCGCAACTTTATATGGATTCAGTTGTCACGGTATTGCCCGATTCTTCCAGTGAAGAACTGGATCTATCGCCACATGCTCGGTATGAAGGTGGGCAAACATACAGCGTTTGGACTGATGGTTATGGTCGATGTGTTCTTCCCCGAGAAGATCACAGTCGGCGAAAACTCAGTCATCGGTTATAACACAACGATTCTCGCGCATGAGTACCTCATTAAAGAGTACAGATTGGGAGAAGTCATTATCGGTGAAAATGTGCTGATCGGTGCCAACACGACAATTCTCCCCGGGGTAACCATCGGGGATGGAGCAGTGGTCGCTGCAGGAGCGGTCGTTCACAAGGATGTAGCCCCAGGAGCTTTTGTCGGTGGCAATCCGCTTCGTGAACTATCGCGCAACGTGGATACCAGTGAAGTGGAGCTTCTCGTCAAAATGGATGAGCGTGTCCATTAGGGTGGCACGAAAGGGTATAGCATTGGACAGCCGATGAAGTTATGAGGAGTCGTCCAAAATACATGATATACAGAGGCACACGGCAATTGTGCCTCTGATGAGATAAGCTGCTGATGGCAGCTTTTTTCGTATACAGATGTTGTGGGAGAGGACTTGTTTGTACGGAGATGAACGATATGGTAGAGCAAGTATGTCGAGGGACTGTATTGTTGACGATGAGGAGTCATTCATGTTATCATATCCCATATCCTTTAGTTTGTTAGCACTTTACCATATGAAAGTATTATGAAGTAGTAATAACGTATCATCAAATCAGAACAGATAAAGAATGCATCAAGAAGGCTACCCGGCAGCATCTGAACACAGTCCCTTAATTAAGGGTAATAGAAGATGGAATCGGGATTTACGATACATAAATCCTACTTAAGATAAAGCTAAAGCCCATAAACCAAACTACTGACTCGGGGTGAATGATACCAATGTCCAAACCAAAAGGCTTCGAAAAACCGACAGGTTTTCGTGACTATACACCGCTTGTGGTAAACAAGCTGAGAACCATTGAACGGAATGTACTGGAATGTATGGAGCGCTGGGGTTACCGCCAGATTATAACGCCAACGATTGAATATTACGATACGGTGGGAGTGGCGAGTTCGACTTCGGATCGAAAATTGTTCAAACTGCTGAATAGCCGGGGAACTACACTTGTACTTAGATCGGATCTGACAGCACCCATTGCGCGTGTAGTATCTTCTCTATTAAAAGATGAACAGCTCCCGTTACGTCTGTCTTATCATGCGAATGTGTTTCGTTCCATTGAAGAAGAAGCCGGACGTGAGGCGGAATTCTTCCAGACAGGTGTAGAACTGGTTGGAGATGACTCACCAGAGGCAGATGCTGAAGTCGTTGCGCTCGCGATTGCCTCGCTGCAGGCAGCGGGTGTGTCTTCTTTTAAAATAGCGATGGGTCATATGGGTTTTCTAAACGGGCTACTGGAGGAAGTCATTCCAGGGCAGACGGCACAACAAGCCGCACTCAAAGAAGGGTTGCTCGGACGCGATTATGTTGGATATCGCCAGTCAATCGAGGAGCTCAATCTGGAACCAAAACCGAAAGAACAATTGGAAGCCATTCTGCGGTTGCGTGGCGGGAAAGAAGTATGTGCACATGCAGCAGAACTTAGCTCCAGTGCTGAAGCAGCGCAATCAATTGCTCATCTGTGTGCTGTCTTTGAAGTACTGGAAGCCTATGGTGTATCGGAACATGTATTGATTGACCTGACGATGATCGGGGATTTCTCCTATTATACAGGCATGACCTTCGAAGGTTATGCGGCAGAACTGGGATCACCGGTGTGCAGCGGGGGACGATATGACAATCTGCTGCAGCAGTTTGGTCGCTCGCTTCCTGCAACGGGATTTGCGCTGAAAACGAACCGGATCATCGATGGAGTGCACGGCATTACAATGGAAGAGAACAAACCTGTGCTTATCCAGTATGACAAGGCACGCCGAGCAGAAGCATTGGCGGAAGCGGCCCGTTTACGGAGCGGCGGGCAAAACGTGGTGACTAGCCTTCTATCGGATCATGAAGTAACAGAACCAGCAGCAGAAGTGGTTGAAACATCAGGTGGTAGCTCAGTACGTTCGGCAAGGGACGTCTACGATCAGGTTATCACCTATCAAGCTGAACAAGGAGGACGCTGAGATGTCGGATATTTTGAAGGTAGCCATGCCTAAGGGCCGGATCTATAAAAAAGCTTCGAAGCTCTTCCGTGAAGCGGGCCTCGATATTCCTGTTGATGTGGACGATACACGCAAATTGGTCATTGAAGTACCCGAAGCAGGAATGGAGTTCATCATGGCGAAGCCTGTTGATGTGCCAACGTATGTGGAATACGGTGTAGCGGATATCGGGATTGTCGGTAAGGACGTACTGCTTGAGGAAAATCGGGACGTCTACGAACTGCTGAATCTGGGGATTGCACAGTGCCGCATGTCAGTTATCGGTCTGCCGGATTGGACACCGGGTATCCAGCAGCGTGTGGCGACGAAATACCCGAGAATTGCCTCACAATATTTTCGCGAACAGGGTCAGCAGGTGGAAGTCATCAAGTTGAACGGTTCCATTGAACTTGCACCTCTGATCGGGCTGGCTGACCGGATTGTGGATCTGGTGGAGACAGGACAGACACTGCGTGAGAATGGATTGGTTGAGATGACAGGCATTCTGGATATCACGAGCCGCCTTATCGCGAACCGAGTGAGTTATCGGATGAAAAATGGACGGATTCAGGCATTATGCGATGCATTGCAGCAGGTCATTCCGGCGCCTAATGAATTTTCGGCAGGAAGCCTTCAAGGATAAAAGATCGGGCAACAAAGATTAGAGGAATGGATGAACACTTATGGCTGACATGAAATACTGGGCCAGGGAGGTAGAAGGCATGAAAATTGTACCTGCACGGGAATTTGATCTGAAGCGTGAAGTGGAGTACGGTACACCTGAGCAAAATGAGACGGTTCGACGCATTGTCAGTGACATCCGCCGGGAAGGGGATGCGGCCCTGCTGCGCTATACGGAGGAGCTGGACCGCACGAAACTGACTGCTGCGGCCCTGCGCGTGCCACAGGAAGAGCTTCAGGCTGCCTACGCTGCTGTAGAACCTTCCTTTGTGACGGCGATTCGGCAAGCTGCCGCCAACATTCGAGCGTTTCACGTGAAACAGAAACGTAACTCGTGGATGGATTGGCAGCCGGACGGCAGTCTGTTGGGCCAGGTCATCCGGCCGCTGAAACGGGTCGGGGTGTATGTGCCTGGCGGCAAAGCAGCATATCCTTCGTCGGTGCTGATGAATGTCATTCCGGCACAGGTTGCAGGCGTGCCGGAGATTGTTATGGTGACGCCGCCGGCAACCAACGGCGGCGAGGGTATTGACCCGTACATTCTCGTAGCTGCTGCGGAAGCAGGCGTGAATGAGATGTACCGGGTTGGCGGCGCGCAGGCCATCGCCGCCCTGGCTTACGGCACGGAGAGCATTGCCCCGGTCGACAAGATCTGTGGACCGGGTAATATCTACGTGGCGCTCGCGAAGCGCGAGGTCTACGGCGCGGTCGACATCGATAGTATCGCCGGGCCGAGTGAAATTGTGGTGCTCGCCGATGAAACGGCGAACCCGGTGTATGTCGCCGCAGACTTGTTGTCGCAGGCGGAACATGACGAGATGGCATCGGCCATTCTCGTCACGACCTCGGCCGTGCTGGCGGAAGCCGTGCAGGCCGAAGTGCAGCGCCAGCTTGAGGCGCTACCGCGGAAGGCGATCGCCGCTGCTTCAGTGGAGCAGTATGGCGCGATTATTGTGGTTGATTCCATGGATGAAGGCATCGATGTGGTGAACCGGCTTGCACCAGAGCATCTGGAGATTCTGGTGCAGGAGCCGATGGCTTATGCCGGCCGGATCGAAAATGCCGGCGCGATCTTCCTCGGCGAGTACAGCTCGGAGCCGGTAGGAGATTATTTTGCGGGACCGAATCATATCATTCCAACAAACGGAACTGCACGATTCAGTTCTCCGGTAGACGTGGATGACTTTATTAAGAAATCAAGTTTGATCTACTATAGCAAGGAAGCGCTGCTTCAAAACGGAGCGGCTATCATAGAACTGGCCCGCCATGAAGGGCTTGAAGGGCACGCCCGTGCAATCGCTGTACGGTTAGAACAGGAAGGGAAGGCGGAATCGGACAATGGATAAGCAAAATAACGGAGTAGAGCTTGAAACTACAGGTGCTGTGCGCCAGGCAGAGGTTGACCGCAAGACGAATGAAACCAACATTCAATTGGCTTTTGCCGTAGATGGTACAGGGCAATCGACGATTGAGACAGACGTTCCTTTCCTGAACCATATGCTCGATCTCTTCACGAAGCACGGACAATTCGATCTGAATGTACAGGCGCGTGGCGACATTGATATTGATGATCATCACACCGTTGAGGATATCGGAATTTGTCTGGGGCAGACCCTTCGCGAGGCGCTCGGTGACAAACGGGGCATCAAGCGTTATGCGAGCGTATTTGTTCCAATGGATGAGGCACTTGCTCAGGTTATCATTGATGTCAGCAACAGACCTCACTTCGAGTATCGTGCGGAGTATCCATCCCAGCAAGTGGGCAGCTTCTCGACGGAACTGGTGCATGAATTTCTGTGGAAACTGACGCTGGAGGCGCGAATTACGCTGCACGTCATTGTACACTATGGCCAGAACACACATCACATGATTGAAGCGATCTTTAAGGCATTGGGACGTGCACTGGATGAAGCAACGATGATCGATCCACGTGTAACGGGCGTGCCTTCCACGAAGGGAGTGCTGTAGACGATGGCGATTGCAATTGTCGATTACGGTATGGGGAACCTGCACAGCGTCGGCAAAGCGGTCGAACGTCTTGGCTATGAAGCGCTGGTGACAGGTGACAGGGAAACGATTTTACAGGCAGACGGGGTCATCCTGCCCGGCGTAGGTGCATTTGGTGATGCAATGGAGCACCTGCGGGAGAGTGGATTGGACGCTGTTGTGAAAGAAGCAGCAGCTGGAACGAAACCGCTGCTTGGGATCTGTCTGGGCATGCAGCTTCTCTTCAGTTCCAGTGAGGAACATGGGGAGCATAAAGGCTTGGATATCTTGCCAGGAAAAGTGGTTCGTTTTGCAGCAGGAGAGCTGAAGGTACCTCATATGGGCTGGAATCGACTGGAGTTCCTTCATTCGGAAAACCCTCTTTTTGAAGGCCTTGAAGCCGGACATGTTTATTTTGTTCACTCCTATCATGCACGTACCGAAGTGGAAAGTGATTTGCTGGCAGTAACGGATTACGGACACCCGGTTACAGCCATAGTGGGAAGAGGAAGCAACTTCGGCATGCAGTTTCACCCGGAGAAGAGTGGTGAACTGGGCATGAAACTGCTCGGAAACTTCCTGGCTTTGACAGGCAAGCCGAATCAGAAATAAATCGGATTCCTGAGCAGGAGACCGGTTTAGATTAAAGCTATGCTATGAAGGATAGGTAGCCCCTATCCTACTATTGATAAGCAGTCATACTCATATAGATGGACAAACCAATAATGAACAAATCAGGAGGCCTTGTATGTCATCTTTTATCATATATCCGGCAATTGATATCCGGGACGGCAAATGTGTAAGACTGGTGCAGGGGGATTACAATCAGGAGACGGTATATAATGATGACCCTGTACAGGTTGCCCTTTCCTGGGAGAAGCAAGGTGGTACATACGTTCATCTAGTTGATCTGGATGGTGCAAAGGCGGGTCACCCCGTAAATGACGAACTCATTGGTCGCATTGCATCCGTAGTGAACGTGCCTGTTCAGGTAGGCGGGGGACTCCGCACCGTAGCTGATGTTGAACGCTTGCTGGGTCTTGGCGTAAGCCGGCTCATTATCGGAACAGCAGCAATTGAAGATCGGGCATTTACCGAAGAAGTGTTGGGACGTTATGGAGATAAAGTAGCAATTGGTATTGATGCCCGAAACGGTTATGTGGCTACTCGTGGCTGGCTGGAAACATCTGAGGTGCAAGCTGAAGTACTGGCGAAAGAACTCGCGGCATTTGGTGCCGAGACGTTTATCTTCACAGACATTTCCCGTGATGGAATGATGCAGGGGCCAAATGTGGAAGCCATTGTATCTCTCGCCAAAGCGAGCGGACGTAATGTTATCGCTTCCGGAGGTGTCAGTGTGATGGATGATCTGCTTCGCCTGAGCCGTCATGCGGAGGATGGAATCGGAGGAGCAATCGTTGGTAAGGCGCTGTATACCGGCAGCATCGATCTGTCCGAAGCAGTGCGCGCAGTCAACAAGTAAAGGAACTGGGTAGAGAGGAAGAGGAGTATGCTGGCAAAAAGAATTATCCCCTGTCTGGACGTTAAGGACGGCCGGGTTGTCAAAGGCGTTAACTTCGTGAATCTCCGCGATGCGGGTGATCCGGTCGAGCTGGCAGCACTGTATGACCGTGAAGGTGCAGACGAACTGGTATTTCTCGATATTTCAGCTTCTGTAGAAGGTCGCGAAACGATGGAAGAAGTGGTACGACAGACCGCTGGTGAAATCGCCATCCCCTTCACTGTTGGTGGTGGAATTTCCAAAGTTGAAGACATGAAGCGCATACTGCGTGCGGGTGCAGACAAAATTGCAGTCAACACGGCTGCTGTGCTGACTCCACAGCTGATTGCCGACGGTGCTCGCCGCTTCGGTTCCCAGTGTATTGTAGTGGCAGTAGACGCCAAGTACAATGAAGCCTGGGGAGAGTGGGAGGTCTACACTCATGGAGGACGGAAACCTTCAGGAATCAAGGCGTTGGAATGGGTGAAACAGGCTGAGGAACTGGGAGCCGGCGAAATTTTGCTGACCAGCATGGATGCGGATGGAACCAAAGATGGATTTGACCTGAAGCTGACTGCTGCTGTATCCGAATCAGTGCGAATTCCTGTCATTGCCTCAGGCGGTGCAGGTAAGGAATCTCATTTCTACGACGTGTTTACCGCTGGCAAAGCAGATGCAGGACTTGCGGCAACGATATTTCATTATAAAGAGATCGCTGTACCGGCGTTAAAACAACATTTGAGAGAACAAGGGGTGGAGATCCGTGAGTAATGTAAGTAATGAGATCAGGGAGCGCTTATCCCTGGAGCAGGTTGTAGAGCATATCCGCTGGAGTGATGGTCTGGTACCTGCAATCGTGCAGGATTCCGAGACACGACAAGTGTTAATGATGGCTTATATGAACCGGGAATCGTTGAAGTTGTCGCTAGAATCGGGAGAAACCTGGTTCTGGTCACGTTCACGCCAGGAATTGTGGCACAAAGGCGCTACGTCTGGGAACGTACAGACGATTACCTCACTGAAGTACGATTGTGATGGGGATACGCTGCTGGTAGAGGTTAAACCAAACGGTCCTGCTTGCCATACCGGTGAAGTGACCTGTTTCCATAATGAAATTGTGGGACTACCACAGAAATCTACAGAACAATCCGAAAATGAGACAAACACAGACTCTTCAGAATCAAGAGCCGAAGGCCGCTTTGACGTACTTGCTGAGCTTGAATCCGTCATTGCTGAACGTGAAGTGGAACGTCCGGAAGGTGCATATACCACGTATCTGTTTGATAAGGGCGTTGATAAAATATTGAAAAAAATCGGTGAAGAAGCGTCCGAAACGATCATCGCCGCCAAAAATAAAGATAATGACGAGCTTCGACTTGAGGTCAGTGACCTGATGTATCACTTGCTTGTTCTATTGCAAGAGCGCAAGCTTCCGCTGGACGACATTATGGCTGAGCTGAGCCGCCGTCATGAACGGCCACGCCGCGATTAGGGGGTGCTCTAATGCGCATTGATTATCACACTCACCATGAGCGCTGCGGTCATGCTGTCGGCAAGCTTGAGGCTTATGTACAGCGAGGCGTGGAGATTGGACTGTCCCAGATTGGGCTGTCTGATCACATGCCTTTGCTGCATATAAATCCAGCTGATTATTATCCCGAAATGGCAATGCCAATGGAAGAACTGCCTCGTTATGTAGAGGAATGTTTCTCGCTGAAAGAGCGGTACCGCGGACAGATTGATGTACGTGTTGGCCTGGAGGGCGATTACATCGAAGGGTGGGAGTCCGAAATCCGGTCGATCATTGAGCGTTATCCTTGGGACTACATTATCGGTTCGGTTCATTTCCTTGGGGAATGGGACATCACTGACTTCCGCCAGACCCATCACTGGGAAGGCAAAGATATTTTAGACGTATATCGTCAGTATTACGATGCTGTAAGTAAAGCAGCTGCTACGGGTATGTACGATATTATGGGGCACACCGATGTTATTAAGCGTTTTGGTTTCACTCCCTCACCGGAGCAGACGGAAGAGCGTATTGCACTAGAGGACGCTGCTCTGCAAGCCATTGCGAAGAGTGGCTGTGCTATGGAGCTTAATGCGTCGGGTTTGTCGAAGCCATGTGCTGAGATGTTCCCTAGTCGCCGGATGTTAACAGAAGCCATTAATCTGGGTATCCCGCTCACCCTTGGTTCTGATGCCCACGACCCACTTAAACTGGGTGAACATTTGCCTGAAGCCGAGAAGCTTCTGCATGAGCTGGGTTGTACGGAGGTGGCTGTTTTTGAAAGCCGCCGCCGCTCTTTCGTTCCTTTAAATGTATTAGGCAGTGGGGTATAATGAGGTTAGGAAATAACCTTGTTCAATAAGGGATTATATAGGGAATCTAACCCTCGGGAGGGGCATTATGCAACATTCGTTACGTATTTTTTCCGGTTCATCGAACCCCAAGCTGGCAGAACAGGTATGTGACAAGCTGGGTGTACAGTTGGGCAAAATCAAGCTGTCCCGGTTCAAGAGCGGAGAAATATACGTTCATTACGAAGAAACCATCCGTAACTGTGATGTGTTTCTGGTCCAGTCACTGTCTCATCCGATTAACGAGCTGTTTGTCGAACTGCTCGTGATGATTGATGCAGCCAAACGGGCTTCTGCCCGCACAGTGAATATTATCGTTCCCTATTACGGATATGCTCGTCAAGAGCGCAAGTCTGCACCACGTGAGCCGATCTCGGCTAAGATGGTAGCAGATGTCCTGACGACAGCCGGTGCCAACCGGGTGGTGACGATTGATTTGCATGCAGCAGCGATCCAGGGCTTCTTCAATATTCCTGTCGATCATATGACATCACTTGATCTGATAAGCGAGTACCTGCTCAGCAAAGGCATTGAGAATCCGGTGGTCGTATCCCCGGATGCAGGACGGGCTTCCATGGCGGAGAAGCTGGCCAATCGGTTGGACTCACCTTTTGCCATTATGATCAAAAAGCGACCGAGCCACAATGAATCCATCATTACCCATGTGATTGGAGATGTGGAAGGACGCACGCCGATTATCATTGAGGATCTGATTGATACAGGAACGACGATTTTGAATGTTGTGGAAGGGTTGAAGGAACGTGGTTCCAAAAATGTGTATGTATGTGCGACACACGGCCTGTTCTCCGATAATGCGCTAAGCAAGCTTAATCATCCATCCATAGCCGAAGTGGTTGTCACAGATTCCATTGCGCTGCCTGATGACCATCCGGAGTGCTTCAAAGTCCTGCCTGTTGCGCCAATGCTGGCACGAGCTGTTCGCATTATTGTGGATGGCGGATCCATGGCGACATTGTTTAGAGATTCGGGAATCTAAAGTGTTCATGAAGATTTGCTGTTCCGTGTTTGAGTAGTTAGCTGCTCAGCACGGTTTTTTGTTTTGCCGAAATTGTTATGAACTGCTTGACGCTATAATTCTCTGCTTGGCTGCCCAGAAGCTTGTGCTATAATAACATCAAATTGTATCTATCGGAGTTAATTGGAGTTCCCCGAAAGCACCATAACCAGAGGCAAGAACGAATGAAAATGTGATAAATAGGAGAACCACAGCTGATGTACATTGGCTCAGTGGAGTGAGGAGTGGGGTCTATTGTCCCGTACTTGGTATTATCGATTACTCTTTTCGTATTTCCCTATTTTTTTTCTTACTGTGACCATACTCATTTTTATTGCTTTCGTGTTCATTAACGATATTTCCAGAGAAGAAACGAGAAAAGCGGATCGTATATCCTCCAGTTATCTGGTAGATAACCTCGATCGTACCATTCGTGATATTGAACTGTCGGTGACGGAGGCCGTACAGAGTGAGCAGGCGTATAAGCTCTACTTCAACAATCCAGGTCAGGCAAGTAAGGAAACGGTCTATACGATTGCGCAGAGTTTGCGTGAACTGACGAATTCCTCTTCATGGATTCAATCCATTTATTTATATGACAAGAAGAATGATAGCGCTTTAACTTCAAGCGGAGCCCGGGAAATAGAAGGCTTTGCAGATCAGAACTGGATTGATCAAATTATGTCGGGTTCCCTTGCTCCCGGGTGGCAGCCCGTCCGAGTATATGATGTGGAATCGGTTCAGCGTACCCCAATCCGGGTGCTCACGGTTAATAAAGACATGCCCTTACCCTTCGGTACCGATGGTGTGCTGGTCATCAATATCAAGATGAGCAGTATTGAGCAGAGTATCGACAGCATGGTGAACGGACAACTTTCCTTCATGACTGTTGTGGACCAGAAGGGTCAGGTTGTATATAACGCCCACTCAGACAGTGAAGGCGCACAGGGAGGACAACCATTAAATACGCTTCATCTCGAAAGGCTTGGTTGGACACTCCACAGCGGTATCAAGGCCGGTAATCTCTTTGGCTGGATATCGGTCATTTCTTATGTATGGGTGTTTATTGCTGCCCTGACTGTTGTCTGTGCCATCATTTATATTGTCTATATTACTCGTCGCAATTATAAGCCTATTCAGATTATCATGAACCGAATTGAGGCCCATCAAATTAGAGCATTGGAGCAATCAGGGTCAAGTGTGGACGAAATGAAGCTGATTGACGGTGTGCTGGAAAATCTGATTAATCACATGATGGATTATGACGAGAAAAGCAGGGAAAATGCACTGCTGCAGCGGAGCAAGCTATTCAACGATCTATTGCATGGTGAGAATCTGGATCGTGCCACTGAACGACTAAAGGCGCTATCACCGTTAACAGATACGGATCAGTCATCACACTTCACGGTTGTACTGGGAGAAATCAATCGATACGAGAAGGGCTTTCAGGAACGATATACGCGAGGCGAGCAGAACACGCTAAAATTTGCCCTGATGAACGTCTTGCAGGAACTAACTCGTAACACGGGGATGCAATGCTGGATGGAGTGGGTAAGTGCGGACCGGATTGCGATCCTTTTCCAGTCCATGGATCCTGGTGAAGATATGACAGACCGAATCTGTACAGTTGCAGAAGAGTTCAGGTCTTGGGTGGAACAGAATCTCCGTATCTCGCTTAGCTTCGGAATCGGGCCGATTGCTAGTGGCATGGTTGCAATTCGTGACTCATATACAGCAGCAGAAGCGGTAATGCAGCGCAAGCTTCTGATGAATGGAGATGTAGTTCTGGCCGGGGCTGGTGAAACCTCTCAACAGTTGCTGGAGACCTACACATATTTGCAGATGATCGCCGATTTTGTGAAGCGATTCCGAATGTCGAGCGGCCAGTGGCGTGACCTGCTTGAGGAGATTTTTACTGCTTTTGAGCACAACATGCTGCCTGATGATGATATTCTCTCGCTTATAGAGGCTATGCTGCAGATGCTTCGCCGCGAAGTAGCCATGATGTCAGAGGAACTGCAGGAGAAATTATCCGAAGATAACTTGAACAAGTGGTTAAAATCAATGGAAGAAGCGGAGACACTTGAGGATGTTAAATCCATGTTGTTTGATGATCTGACCGAACTGTTCCGAACCTATGTATCAGTGACCGAAACCAAGAGTTACAGGGCATTGGTTAATGAGATGAAAACATACATTGAAGAACAGTTTGCGAATCCGGATCTTTCGCTGAAGCATCTGAGTGATCGATTCCAGGTTTCGGGCAAGCATGCAAGTTATTTATTCAAAACAGAGTTTAACATGAAGTTTGTGGACTTCTTGACCGAGCTGCGGATGAAGGAAGTGGAACGACTTCTGGTCAATACGGATCTTTCGTTGCAGGACATTGCTCTGAAAGTAGGGTATGCCAACGGAATTACTCTTGGGCGTGTGTTCAAACGGGTCACTGGGATCACACCAGGTGACTATCGCCGGTTGAAGCGTGAGCATCCCGCAGACAATCATGAAGAGAAAGAGTTGAACAACTGACTACATTAGGACATGTACGGGGCGGATTTCGTGCAGGCGCTCTCCGCCGGGAGAGCATCATGCGGGAATCCGCCCTATTACTATTGATACGGACTGATCCTTCTGGCAGAGTGACATGTTCCCTGTGATGAACACGTATCATTCCAGTTTATTACGCTACTGCGAATATAGGCAGTATGAGAAAATGGTTTATCGTGGTTTGAAGTCAGGCCGGTTGGGCAGTAACAACACTGTGTAGCAATGATGGATTGCACAGGACAAGGAACCGATGAAAATGGTCAGTGTACGAAAATCGTCGCTCGCATAAACCATTATCCTTATGTAAGCGTTTACGAAACGAGTTTGTTGCCAATGTCAGGAGTGTTATGGAATACTCTGGGCAGGATTTAACCATTCACACAAGGGCAAAGGAGATGACACAAATGACAGGAAAAGCAACCAAAGGGAGTCTAAAGAAATGGGTAGGACTTGCGCTTACGATGGTAATGGGGGTTTCCTTGCTGGCCGGCTGTTCATCCGCATCCGAACAAAGTGGAGCAGATGGCAATGCGTCAGGTAATGGCGAGCGTGTCACCTTGAAAGTGGAAGTGTTTGATCGTGGTAACAGTCCTTCACCTTACACCATTACGAACAACTACTTATCGAAACTGGTGCAGGAAAAATTCGGTGACCCGAATAACATTGATGTTCAATTCGTACCAATTCAGCGCTCGGAAGAAGTGACGAAGCTGAATGTTCTCATGGCCAGCAATACCGATGTTCCCGATATTGTTTTTGTATACGACTCAAGTGTGTTCTACCGCTACGCCCAGCAGGGCGGACTGACCGATGTTGGTGAACTGCTGGATCAGTATGGACCGAACCTGAAGAAATTTTTGGGCGAGGATACATTAAAGTTTGGACAGCTGGAAGGACAGCAGTTCGCTGTACCGGGTAAACGTGCCATTACAGGAAGATACAGCTCTTATATTCGTCAGGACTGGCTGGATAAACTGGGATTACCAGTGCCTACAACGACCGATGAACTGTACACTACTTTGAAAGCGTTTAAAGAGAAGGACCCTGGTCAGCTTGGCAGCAAAACCATTCCAATGGGAATGGCGCTGGCTCCGGCTCAATTTGAAACATTGATCTACTCTTTTATTAAACCGGTTAGTGGTGATCTGACATACGCTCAGCGTTTTGAGCTGCCTCTGCATGAGGGCTTCAAGGATGCCATGAAGTTCATGAACAAGCTGTACAACGAAGGCTTAATCAGCAAAGACTTCAGTCTGGATGAGGATAAAACCCAATTGGCCAAGGACGTGCAGAACGGTAACATCGGCTACTGGTCTGAAGACGTTGATGCCATCTTCTATGCAGATGGAACCCTGGACAATCTGCGCAAAAATGTAGAGGGAAGCAACCTGGTTCCGGTCGATGTGTATACCAATGCGAATGTTGACAACAAACATATCAAATCCCGTTACGGATCCAACGGGATGTACATTATGATTCCTAAGAG
Organism: Paenibacillus sp. ACRRY; assembly: GCF_022346995.1. Lineage (GTDB taxonomy): Bacteria > Bacillota > Bacilli > Paenibacillales > Paenibacillaceae > Paenibacillus. Next base: position 20,402 of record NZ_JAKRNM010000011.1, read on the forward strand.
CAGCAAACGCGCTGTCGAAGCCATTAAATATTTGGACTGGATGGCTTCTGACAATAACCTGAGGGATATCCTTAGTGGGGTTGAAGGTGAGAACTATGAACTGGTTGATGGACTTCCCGTTGTGAAAGAGGATGCTACGCAGGAAGCCAAGGATCGTCTTTTTAATGCAGGGGATATGGCCATCATTTCGAACGGCAAAAATGTGGGTGACCAGGCCATGAATGAAAAAGCTTGGGTCTTGGGATTCCCGCAGAACAATCAGGAGATGTTGAAGCAGTCCATTGATATCGCCAATACGGACACTGTAGGACCGATCATCTTCGATAAGCCAATTGAAGCAGAAATGAAATATGGCACAGCACTCAAAGATAAGCTCAATGTCATTATCGTTAAAACAGCGATGGCGAAACCGGAAGAATTCGAAGCGGTATACGAACGGGAAATGAATGATTACATGTCACTCGGCGGGGAAGCACTGAAGAAAGAACTTGAACAGGCCGTTCAGGAGCTTGCAGCCAAATAAGAAAAGTGATCCTCGCAAGGGGTACAGAGCTTACTAAGAGAGCGGATAACTTTGAAGGGACCTGTGCCGTCACATGAAGGCGGCACAGTTTATCTTCACGGATTGGAGGAGACAGACATGACCCCCTACTTGAAGAGGTATTGGCAATTGTATGCGTTGATTTCCCTGCCCCTTATTTACTTTGTGATTTTCCGATACGGACCGATGTATGGCGTACAGATCGCATTTAAGGATTTTAACCTGTTTCAGGGTATTGGCGGCAGCGAGTGGATTGGCTTTGATGCTTTCCGCGAGGTATTTGGGATGCGAGACTTCTACACCACCCTGCGAAATACCTTTATGCTCAACTTTCTTGATCTGATTGTATCTTTTCCTGCTCCAATTATCCTGGCAATCATGCTCTATGAAATTCGGTTTAAATGGTTTAAAAAGCTGTCGCAGACTATCCTGTATATCCCTCACTTCATTTCATGGGTGATTATCGGGGGAATCGTGTACCAACTGTTTGGCAACCAATCAGGTATGGTAAACGGTGTGCTGGAGAGTATGGGGCTGAACCCCATTCCGTTTCTGACGGAGAAGAATCCGTGGCTTGTAACCTACCTGTTTACCGGTGTCTGGCAAAGTGCCGGGTGGGGAACCATCCTGTATCTGGCTGCCCTGACGGGTGTGAACAAGGAGTTGTTTGAAGCGGCTGAGATTGACGGAGCAACGCGTCTCAAAAAGATCTGGCATATTACTTTGCCGAGCATCAAGCCGACCATTGTAACCCTGCTTATTCTGAATCTGGGGCACATGGTCACGATTGGATTCGATCGTCCTTACATTATCGGGAACACAGCGGTGCGTGAATATTCAGATGTTCTAAGCACCTTCGTATACCGGATGGGTTTGGAATCCGGGCAGTATACACTGGCAACGGTAGTCGGACTGTTCCAGGCCGTCGTGGGTCTTATTTTCGTGCTGGGCTCCAACTACATTTCGAAAAAGGTAACTGGTGAAGGGATTTTGTAGAGGAAAAGAACGTACGTGAGCCACTTATGCTGTAGACCATCAGTAAAGGAGTTGTGCGCATATGAGTGAACGCACCTCAAATCGGATTTTTGATATCGTTAATATCTCCTTTGTAACCCTGTTTGTCGTGTTCTGTCTGGCTCCTTTTCTGCACACGATTGCCATATCGTTTAGCTCCAACCGAGCGATAACATCGGGAGAAGTGACGCTGTTTCCGAAGGAGTTTAATTGGGATGCATACGTCAAGGTGTTCTCTGACCATTCCATGCTCTACTCACTTGGTTACACTGCGCTTTTGACGATTGCGACTACAGTATTGTGCATGCTGTTTACTGTTGCTGCAGCGTACCCGTTGACCAAGAAGAAACTAAAGGGCCGAAAGCTCTTCATGTATGTCATCATCATTACGATGTTCTTCAGTGGCGGGATCATTCCGGAATACTTGCTGATTCGTGATCTTCATTTGCTGAATTCGGTCTGGGCATTGATATTGCCTGGCTTGGTCAGCCCGTTTAACCTGATTCTCCTGATCTCCTTCTTCAATGGCATCCCGGAAAGCCTGGAGGAGTCAGCTGAGATCGATGGAAGCTCACATGTTCATACCTTGTTGAAAATCATTCTTCCACTCTCGCTGCCAGTGATGGCCACCTTGTCTCTCTTCTATGCGGTGGGACGCTGGAACGGATTCCAGGATTCTCTGATGTACATTAATGATCCACAGCTGTATCCGCTGCAGCTCAAGCTGTTCCAAATGGTACAGAACAATATGGTGAGTGAACTGACACAGATGGAGGGTGCAAACCGCGCACCGCTCACACCGGAAAGCCTGAAGGCTGCCACCGTTATATTTGCTACCGTTCCCATCCTGCTTGTCTATCCTTGGCTGCAGAAATATTTCGTTAGTGGTGCCATGCTTGGGGCCGTAAAAGGTTGATTTGAAGCCATATTCATTATATGTGGGGAAGGTTGCAACAGAGAAAGGAAGAGTGAGCTTGTATGCAGCAAAATGACAAGGGTGAGTATTCGTTCTCCACATGCTGGAACATTAAGCGTCACCAGGTGGGTGAGGCCATGATCCAGGAAATTCGCGAGCTTGGCTTCCGCCGTGTTGAACTTAACTACAACGTGACGAAGGAAATGCTGACGTCCATTGAGCCTATGATTGAGCGCGGAGAGATTGGTGTTTCCAGTGTGCATAATACATTCCCTCATGTGCCGGACCCGGATTATGGTACAGATTCGGTACTGCTCGGATTCCAGGACGAAACGAAACGTCAAAAGGCCATCCAACTGCTTGTCGGTTCTGCAGAATACGCCCATCGTTACGGGGCTGAGGCTGTTGTTGTACACCCGGGAGAGGTACCTATCCCGGAGAGTGTCAGCAAGGAGCTTGCACAGCTGTATCACGATGAGGGAAAGGATTCACCTAAGTATCGCAGCAAATGGGAGGAATTTGTTGAACGGCGGCAGGCACTCAGCACCGGTTACGTACAACAGATTATCCGCAGCCTGGATGAAGTCTGCAACCAGGCAGCAGCCAAAGGTCTCCATGTCCGGTTTGGCATCGAAACCCGCTCCAGACCACAACAGATTCCTACGCTGGCAGAAGCCAAAACGATTATTGAGGCTCTGCAAGGGGCTCCCGTTGGCATCTGGTATGATACCGGGCATGCCATCATGATGGATCGCCTGGGTCTCTACGACAGCGTGGGTGAGATGCAAGGGCTGATGGATGATATCGTAGGCGTTCATATCCATGAGACGCTTGGCCTTTCAGATCACTGGTGCCCTTATGTGCATAGTAAAGATATGCATTTCTATGATGCATACCTACCCATGATCCGCCGAGCAAGGGTCAAGGTCTATGAACTGAAATCAGCTTGTACACCGGATGAAATTCACGAGAGTCATGAATTGCTTATGAAGAAAATGGATAAGGCAAGGGAGGGACGATGATGTTGGAAACAGACCGCGCGCTGGAGAGCGCTGCGGCTGTTTCTTTGGCAACCCATCCTAGCCAGGCGCAACTACTCAGTTTGGAGGGAATGGCACATGTACAAGCAACTGGTGGATAGCAATGACAAGGCAGTGGAGCGAGGCTTGTCCCGGCAGGTGCTTGATCCGAATAGCCGATACTACGGTGGAACAATCGATCCCTACACAGGTATCGCCTGGGTCAATCATACGACCGGAACCCCTACGGATATGTGTTACTGGGGGGCAGCGCTTGCCAATCCAGACTCACTCTACTATCGAAATGAAGAGCTGTTAAAACGTCTTCTGCTGGCAACGGAGTTTGTGCTCTGTAACCAGCATGAAGACGGCTCTATATCTCCGGGGTGGACCAACTATCACTCACCGCCAGACACGGCATTTGTCGTGGTGGGGTATGCTCAGTTGTACCAGCTGCTTCAACAGCAGGATTGGGAGAAGCTGCAGCCTGTGCTGGACAACATGCGGTTATTTTTGGAACGAACTGTACCCGTCATGCTTACAGGAGGTTGCCATACGCCGAACCATCGCTGGGTGTTATGCGCGGCTCTTGGTTTCCTGCATCAGCTGTTTGACCTGGAAGAGGCAGTGAAGCGTGCAGAGCAGTGGCTGGCGGAAGGAATGGATATAACTCCAGATGGGGAGTGGACAGAACGCAGCAACGGAATCTATAACGCGGTTAGCGACATTATGCTGATCCATGCAGCTCGCTTGTTGGATCGTCCTGAACTGCTTGAGCCCGTCAGACTTAATCTGCGCATGATGGTGTATCTTGTACATCCTACTGGTGAGATTGTTACGGATTACTCGGGTCGTCAGGATCTGGGCAGTATGCATGACTTGTCCCCTTATTACCTGCCATATGCCATTCTTGCCCGGGTAGACCAGGATCCGCTCTTTGCCAACATGGCGAAATGGGCAGGCGATTCATTAACAGACCCTGGCGTTTGTTCGGTCAATTCGCTCATTCGGTTATTACTGGAACCGGAGCTGCAGAAGATATATGGGGTGGAAGATGAACTGCCCAAGCAGTATGAGATCATGTTGAATGAACATTTTGCGCGTGAGGGTTATTTACAACAAATGGCGTCAGCAGGACATTATGGACGTATCTCTCATAGCCGGATGCATACGGACTTTGGCGCGCCTGTTGCCCGTATAATGGATCATGCGACAAGCATAACCATAATGACGGAAGTGCCGTCTTTCTTCGCTCTTCGTCATGGTTCGGTGCGTCTGCTGGCCGTGCAGCTGGCCTCCTACTTCAATCCAGGCTATGTGCCGATGCAGCACATGGACCGATTGCCCGCAGGATATCGTCTGACGGGTGAGCAGAAGAAAGGCTATTATGCTCCTATTCCTGCAGATCAGCTGCCCGAGACTGTGAAAACTTCCACTAGCCCATGGTATGTGTTACCTCATCAGAACCGAGAACTTACGCATGAACAGATATTCCGCACACGGGCAGAGGTTGTACCAACGGAGAAGGGTTGGAAGCTGGAACTGTCAGGTGACGAGCCGGAGGAGATTATGATGCAGTTGTCCTTCGTATTTGGAGATGAAGGGGAGCTGTCATCTGGCGAGCTGCTAGAGACGAGTGGCGGACATTATCTGTGGAAGGGTGGAACGCTCCGCTATTCTTGCGGAGAAGATTGGATCGAGCTGACGGGAAGCGAGATGGGACATCTTGCAGCAACTGTACGCGAGGCGAAGTTACCGGACCAATGCAAGGTTGTGCTGGTAAACTTCATGACACCGTTCAAAAAGACCATAGACATTACACTGTCACCGACGATGGCAGCGAAGTTGTAGATGGAGAGGGATCTCCATTTTCAAAAGAAAAAGTTCCTATGATATCCAGATGGCATTTCACCCTTCAAGGAGGATGGAGTGGCATCTTTTTTATGTGCAATTTTTGCATAAAGCTCTTGAAACTACATGTTGAGAAGACCGCCGCCAGATGTGGTATACTGGAGAGTATGAATGAAAGCAAAGAGGAGGTGCCTTGGAAGATGAAGGGCAAGCTAGTGCGGGCAGAGGGACACCTTGCCAATATTATACCGATTCACATGGATGCTTCTTTCTTTTTCGAGAGAGCTGTCCGCTCGCTGGACCGTAATCATGTTGACAAGGCATTAAAATATTTTCGTAAAGCTGTTGAATATGAACCGGAAAATCCGGTGAACCATTGCAATATGGCGGGTATATTATCTGAGAAGGGAGATTACGAAGCTTCCAATGCTGTTCTGGCGCATGTGCTAGATGTGGTGGATCCGTCCATGACGGAATGCTACTTCTATATGGCCAACAACTATGCCAATATGGATCGGTTTGAGGAAGCGGAGCAGGCACTTGTTACGTATTTGGAGGAGGATCCCCAGGGGCAATTCATGACGGAAGCCGAAGAGATGATGGAGCTTCTGTATTATGAGCTGGATCGCCCGGCCAAACTGAACCGGATCAAATCCCGTAAAGGTGTGGTTGAGCACGATCAGGCAAGAGAGCTTCTGGAAGAGGGGAAATTTGCTCAGGCAGCCGAACTTCTGGAGGGCATGTCACCCGATTACCCTGACTATTTAGCGGCCCGGAACAATCTTGCTCTGGCCTACTATTATATGGGACTGTTCCCTAAGGCGAGAGAGACGATTGCCGAAGTGCTCGAGCAGGAGCCGGGAAATCTGCATGCCTTGTGTAATCTGGCGATCTTCCACCAGAACGAGAATCGGGCAGACCAAGTGCTATTATTAATTAAAAAACTGCGTGTCATCATGCCTTTCCAAAAGGAGCAGGTGTATAAATTGGCTACCACGATGGGGATTCTTGGGCAGCATGACTCCGCCTATACCCATTTCCGCCGACTCTTGAAGGATGAAGAGACGGCAGCCGATCCGGCGCTTGCTCATTACGCGGCTGTGGCAGCGTACAATACGGAGCGTTACGACGTTGCAGAGCGGCTATGGCGCCATGTGTCCAAGCTTGATCCAGGCTCAGAGGTTTCCAGTTTCTATCTGTCTGGCCTTGATGCCGTTCGGCAGGGGGAGCTTGAGCCGGAGAAGCTCAGCTATCACTACCATCTTCCTTTTGACGAGCAATTCAGACAATGGGAGAACTATGGTAACGGTATACCGGAAGAGATGAAAAATGACCCGCTCATCCGTTCATCGTTCTTCTGGGCTCTGCGCCATGGAGATCGTGCAACCAAGCTTCAGGTCATTAATGCCTTGGCCATGATCGGTGATTATGAGGTGCAGCAAGCCCTGCAATCCTTCGTACAAGAGCCTGATGAAGATCAGGATCTGGTTGCTGCGGCTGAATCTGTGCTGAGCGGACTCCAATTGAAAGAGCAGAATGAGGGTAAGAACCATAATCAACAATCGGTATCCGGAGTAATAGACCGCCCTCTCCCTAAGGTGAAATCAAGCACAGTGCATACCAAGTCAGAAACGACTTCGCACTGGCAAGCCGTTGTGGAACGTGCTCTGCAGATGACAGAAGCTAAAGCGGAGCTGCAGCAGGAGATGGAGCGGATCTGGACCGATTATGTATCCAGAGTGCATCCAGATGGCCCGGGGATCAAGCAAATTGAAGGCTGGGCTGCGGGGCTGGAATATCTCGCGGCCAAAATCCACAGTCGTCCCGTTACCTATCAGAGTATAGCTGAACGATACGGCATATCGGCTTCCACCGTTAGCAAATACGCACGGCAGATTGTTCGGGTGTGCGGAAGCATCCCGCCAACCGTGTAGTATATCCAGGGATACATGTACCATTTCTTGTTGGCCGTATAGATTAGCGACATCATGCACTTGAGGACAGTTTGAGAAAGATCGGAATTTCATGAAGGATACAATTGCCTGCAAAACGGGTAAACTTAACGAATAGGCTTCGTCATATCACTCTAGAAGTTTTCCAGTCAACACACTCTCAACCTTATCAAGGAGGCTGTATCTATATGTCTAAATACAGAACGATAGTGATCGGAACCGGACCTGCAGGTTTGACGGCGGCGATATATCTGGCTCGTGCCAACCTGAACCCTTTGGTCATAGAAGGTCTGCAACCCGGAGGCCAGCTGACAACCACGACAGAGGTTGAAAATTTTCCAGGATTCCCGCAGGGCATTATGGGTCCGGAATTAATGGATAACATGCGGAAGCAAGCGGAGCGTTTTGGAGCGGAATTCAAGAATGGCTGGGTAGAGGAAGTTGACTTCAGCAAGCCGCCATTCAAGGTGAAAGTCGGAGGCATTGGTGAGCTAGAGGCTGAGTCGATTATTATCTCTACCGGTGCTTCTGCCCGCTATCTCGGCATTCCGGGCGAGCAGGAGAATGTGGGGCGCGGCGTAAGTACATGCGCGACATGCGACGGGTTCTTTTTCCGTGGCAAAAAAATCGTTGTTGTGGGTGGCGGTGATTCCGCGATGGAGGAAGCCAGCTTCCTGACCCGTTTCGCAACGGACGTGACACTCGTTCACCGCCGGGATGAATTGCGGGCATCGAAGATCATGCAGGACCGGGCGCGCAGCAACGATAAAGTGAAATGGGCCTTGAACCGGACACCGCTCGAAGTTGTACCTGAGGCACTGGGTGTCAAGGGACTGAAGGTGCGCAATAACGAGACAGGTCAAGAGGAGCTGCTCGAAGCAGACGGCGTTTTTGTAGCGATTGGCCACACGCCTAATACGGGCTTCCTGGGCAATCAGATTGCTCTGGATGACCACGGATATGTTGTGGTGAAGCCAGGAACTACCGAAACGAACATTCCGGGTGTATTCGCCTGCGGTGACGTTCAGGATACGAAATATCGCCAAGCCATCACGGCTGCAGGTTCAGGCTGTATGGCAGCCATGGATTGTGAGAAGTACCTTGAAGGCAGTATTATCCACGATTGGAGCGAAACGCTGGATAAGTAAGCATGACCAAGGTATTGCGCTGCATAAACTATAAATAAGAGACAACGGGAAGTCTCATCACGTGAGAGAAGCCGGGAGGCTTCTCTTTTTTTGAAACCAAATGGGCATGAGATCGTATACATAATGGGCATATTAGCTGCGAGGTGAAGATTTTGGGGGAAATGATTAAAGAGTGGTTAAAAAATGCAACAGTCAGACGCTTTTTGATTCTGCTGTTGTTTTGTTTGGTCCTGTTCAGCATGGGGAGTATGCTGCACATGATCTTGCTGCTATTTCTAGTGACGTATGTCATGAATCGGTTGCAGCAGTTTATTACGGGGAAATTAAATCGGCTATTCCCGATTAATTATAAAATCGTCGTCATACTGCTCTATCTGATCGTAATTGCAGCCATTGTGCTGGGTATATCCAGATATTCACCGAGAATTGTCAATCAGGTCATTCAGTTAACCAATGAGATTATGACATTCTTCGATACCGCCGAGGGGGATAATCTGGCAGCCAAAGTGGCCAGCTTCCTTCAATCATACGACATCAAGAACTATGCAAACGATGCATTGAAGTATATTTTCGCTCTGAGCAAATGGCTCGAGTTTATTCTGCTGGTCATCATACTCAGTCTGTTCTTCCTCTTGCAGAAGCAGGAGATCGTCAAGTTCACATCCAAGTTCAAAACGAGCAAGATCGGTTGGTTCTACAATGAAGTAGCTTATCTTGGGGACAAATTCGTATCGTCTTTTGGTAAAGTGATTGAAGCGCAGCTGCTGATCGCCGTATTCAATACGGCTCTGACCATCCTGGGTCTATGGATACTTGGATTCCCGTATCTATTTGCTCTGACAATTCTCGTATTCCTGCTGAGCCTTGTACCGGTAGCGGGCGTTATTATATCATTGGTGCCTCTGTGTTTGATCGGCTACCAAATGGGCGGAATACAGCTGAGCATTATCGTCATCGTCATGATTGTCATCATTCATGCACTGGAAACGTATTTCCTTAATCCAAAACTGATGGCACATAAGACGAAGCTGCCGATGTTTTACACGTTTATTGTACTGATTCTGTCACAGCATTTCCTGGGAATCTGGGGCCTCATTATCGGTATTCCGATCTTTGTCTTCCTGCTCGATATCCTGGATGTCAACAAAATGGAGAAGACCGAAGAACCAGTACGTGTGGAAACCAAGCTATAACGATCGGGTCGATGACTTGTACTAATGAGGATTATACGGTTGAAAAGAGTTAAAACGCCTCCCGTAAGGGGAGGCGTTTTTGTTTTGCGCACGGGCCAGAGGCCACATCTCTATATATGTAGTTCGCCCATGGATCACGTCACTGGATGACGCAAATCCCATTTTACAACCAGCCTTTCTCCTCAGCCACACTGACCGCTTCCATCCGATTTTTTGCCCCAAGCTTGTTAAAGGCTTCGGACAGGTAATTACGTACTGTGCCGTACGAGAGATGGAGTGAGGTTGCAATATGATTGGCATTCATGCCGGTTGCCGCCAGTTTAAGTATTTCTTTCTCCCGTTCCGTTAAGGGATTAGTTTCCTTGGCAGCGCCAAAGACCAGTTCGGGGGACACTTCCCGTCCGCCATTCATGACACGGCGAATAGCTTCCGCCAAACGGTCACTTGGCTCGTCTTTCAGCAGATAACCTTGCACACCGGCCTGTATGGCTCGTTCCAGGAAGCCCGGCCGGGCAAAGGTCGTAAGGATGATAATGCGGCAGGTCAGGCCAAGCTGTTGTATACGTTCAGCGACCTCAAGACCCGTCATGACAGGCATTTCAATATCCATTAGGCATAGGTCAGGCTTAAGAGAAGAGATCTGCTGAAGTGCTTCTTCTCCGTTACCTGCTTCACCGATGACTTCAAAGTCGTCTTCGAGATCAAGCAGTGACGCAAGTGCGCCGCGCAGCATGCGCTGGTCTTCGGCAATCATGATTCGAATCATTATTACACTCCTCCTTGGGGTTCACTGGCAATCAGCGGAAAGGAAAAGACGAGATTGGTTCCTCCTGCATCGGATGTAATCCGTAGAGAACCATCAATCAGTCCCAGGCGTTCGGACATGCCCTTCAGTCCATTGCCTGGACGTTCGGTGGAAGTCATGCCATGACCATTATCCCTTACCGTGATCTGAACGCCATCGTGTGTTCGTTCCAGATGGATCAGACTCTGAGAGGCACCACTATGTTTCACAACATTGGTTACGGCTTCAAGCATGCAGAGACTGGCCATGTTCTGGGTCAGGTCGGGCACATCGCCATATGGCCCCAGATCACCTGTTATTTGAAGTTCGATGTCAGCACTCTTCAGCATCTCTTGGGCGTCGGCTAGTGCTTCAGCAATGCTGATCGCCCGCATGTCAGAGACAAGCTGCCTCACTTCGCGCAGCGCTGCTCGAGAGGTGCGTTCGATCTCACGTGCTTCCTGTATGGCACGTTCGGGATTTTTGGTGATCAATTTGGTGACGAGCTCGCTCTTGAGGGTGATCAAAGAGAGTGTATGTCCCATCGTATCATGCAGATCGCGGGCGATACGCATGCGCTCTTCCCGTTTGATCAACTCCTTGATATGCTGATTGGCCTCATCCAGCTTCGCTTCCAGCTGCTGACGATCCAGCATGGTTCTGATTCCATAAGGAGATATCAGCATAATCAGGTAAAACGGAGTAAAGAACAGGAGTTGCTCCGCAGTAAGTTCCTTGATGTTAACAGCGATGGGGATGGTCTGGACGATGGCAAAAAGCAATAGAAAGCGCCGGAACATCCGTCGATCCGTATACCACCCGATAAAGTTAGCCGAGAAAAAGCCCAGAAAGAACATATTGGGATCAATCACAAGACTCAGTACCAGTACAGCAGCCATCTGCAGACCAAGCCAGTAGGAGAATGTGGAGGTCCCAGACGTCATATATAGCTGCCGGTAGGTCAGGATAAATAGAATGAATACCGTGACACCGATGTACAAATCAAGCCCATGAGCTTTCCATAAATAATAAATCGGCATGGCAAGATAGATCATCCATATGTATGGATAAATCCCGTACCGCTTAGGGAAAAGCTCCAAACGCTGAAGCATGTAGAAGATTAAGCCTCCTTTTGTTTGCTGCGGATATAGGTGGATATTAACATAAATACCGCCAAGTATGCTGCCAATAGCAGAATATCTCGCAGCTCAGGTACACCACCAGTTACAATGGCCCACGCTCCATTGCCGAAACTGTAGGAAGGCAGCCAGTGACCGATTTGTGCGAGCCAGCTCGGCATGACGTCCAGTGGCATCCACATCCCTCCAAGTAAAGCGAGCGAAAGATACAGGGCGTTGCTGAGCCCGGTTGCGGTATCGACGCGGCGGAAGGTGCCAATACATGTACCCAGAGCGAGAAAGGGCAGAGAACCAGCCAAAATCCACAGAGCGGAGCCGATCCACTCGGAGGCCGAAAGGGACACACCATTAATCAGATAGCCTGCTGCAAAGATGATGACAATGGAACAGAGATGCATGGCTGTCTGACCGATCATTTTGCCGCCAAAATAAATGAAGTCCGGGAGAGGAGTGACGCGCAGATAGGTGACCCAGCCGTGCACTCTCTCCTGAACGAGCCGGATCCCCAGGGTCATAATGGATGAACCCATAACGCTAAAGCATGTCATAGACATGAGGTAGTGTGCGTTCCACTCCTTCGCATCTACTGCATCTGTGGTAAATATGCGGGTGTAGAGAACGTAGAAGATTACAGGCATCAGCAGTGACCAAAATACAAAGTAGACATTGCGGGACATGCGAAGCATTTCAACGCGAGATTGGGCAAACAGCATAGACATATCAATGTTCCTCCTTCATGGTTTCGAGCAAGGCTGCGTAAGCATCGTCCAGTTGTCCGGTTTCAATACGGATTTCCCTAACAGGCAGCTGGCGCGTAATGATGACACGAATCAGAGCGTCTGTATCCTGTGTATGAAGAATACAGCGGTCTTTGCGATACTCAATCCGCTCAACACCAGGCAGATCTTCAATCTGTGTATGGATGTCCGGTAGTGCTTCATCGGGAGTTACAAGTCCGTTATCCAGCTGGCCAATTGGCAGCGAGAAGGAAAGCGTCCGTTTGGCGATTCCGTCTTTGATACGATCAGGCGTACCGTCCGCAATGATTGAACCTCCGGCGAACAGGATAACCCGGTCGGCTGCTTCATCGGCTTCCTGCAGGTAATGTGTCGTGAAGAGTATCGTTTTGCCGTGCTTAGCAAGCTGGCGAATCTGCTTCCAAAAATATCTTCGGGTCTCGGAGTCCAGGCCAACCGTAGGCTCATCGAAGAAGAGTACGTCCGGGTCACCTGCCATGGCAAGGGCGAAGTTCAGACTGCGCTTCTGACCACCTGACAGCTTCTCAGCCCTTCTGTTCAGATCCTCAGGCTTTAGACCTGTCAAAGCTTCAACCTTGTCCGCATTCAGCGGGGTAGGATAGTAGCTTCGCACCATACGAATGATTTCCCGAACCGTAAGGCCGTCCATGACACTCACGTCCTGAAGCATGACACCTATTCGCTCGCGAACTTGTCTGTGGCTTGGCGGCATTCCCAGGACGGTCACCTCTCCTGAGGAGGGGGTGGACAGGCCAAGCATCATGTTCAAGGTGGTTGTTTTGCCTGCGCCATTTGGGCCAAGGATGGCAACGATTGAGCCGCGGTCAATCTTCAGGGAAATAGGGTTAACGGCCAGCTTGCTCCCGAACCGTTTGCTGACTTGTTCAAGCTGTATGATGGTTGAATCGGTATTCATCTGTATTCACGTCCCTTGTCTGTTCTCTAAGATATTTCCATCTTACCGAACGAACTGTGACGGGATTAGTAAGAGTTGTCATGACTTTCAGGTGACAACTGTCATCTTTTACGCATGGAACGAGTGATCATGAAATATCATGAGTTGAGGCTTCCCTTTCTAGTAGGGAAGCGTGAAAGCTTGCGTTTTGATAGAAGAGAGGAGAGGTTGTATACGTATACATGATACGGATGTGATAGGGTTCACAATCGCGGCGAAGCGTTCTGTAGCAATGGTCCTATCGTCTTGACCCAGGCGTATCCTTCAATTATAGTTGGTACGTAGGATTAAACTATTTTAGATAGATAAAGGTGGCTTGCGGCATGTCTGAGAAAATCTACGTTGGGGTCGATCTCGGCGGAACAGCAATCAAGGTCGGTATATGCAATGAACAAGGTCAGCTTATGCATACGTATGAAGGGCCGACAGAAGTGGATAAGGGCGTAGACACGGTCATCGCCAACATCGAGAAGTATGTCCGTCATATCGTGGCAGAATCGCCATATAGCTGGGAACAGCTTGAAGGTGTAGGGGCTGGGGTAGCCGGGTTCACGAATGTACGCGAGGGTATTATCGTTCTCGCTCCTAACATCGGATTTCGGAATGTAGCCATTCGTTCGATTCTGGAAGAGCGTCTGGGCAAGCCAGTCAAAATAGATAATGATGCTAACGTTGCTGCACTGGGTGAGGCTTGGGCAGGTGCCGGCAAGGGCGTAGATAATTGCGTATGCTACACGCTCGGTACAGGTGTTGGCGGAGGCTTGATACTGAACGGCAAAATCTATCAGGGATTTTCCGGCATGGCGGGAGAACTGGGTCATGTCAGTGTTGTACCTGATCTGGAAGCCATTCAGTGTGGTTGTGGTAAAATGGGATGTGTAGAAACCGTATCGTCAGCAACGGGCATTATCCGTATGGCTAAGGATGCGGTAGAACGTGGCGATCATACGTCACTTGCGCTTGTGGACAAAATTGCAGCCAAGGAAGTATTCGATGCAGCCAAAGCTGGTGATGAAGTGGCTCTTCGCATCGTGAATCGTGCTGCATTCTATCTCGGTAAATCGATGGCGGCTGTCGCTGCAGTCATGAACCCGGAAATGTTCATTATCGGGGGCGGTGTATCCAAGGCCGGTAATATCCTGTTTGACGAAGTACGTGCTGTATTTGCGAAACTGACACCTGAACCGCTGCAGGAGGGTGTTCAGATCCTGGAAGCAACTCTGGGTAACGATGCGGGAATTGTTGGCGCGGCAGGACTTCTCTTGCGTTCTTAGTAACCTCGGAACCATATGATTAGGCAGCAATATGATAAGGAGGGGACATTTATGCTTGAAGGTGAAGTTTCACCGGGCACAGGCGCCACGCTCATTATCATTACGGGCATGTCCGGAGCAGGCAAAACGATAGCGGTACAGAGCCTGGAAGATCTCGGCTTTTTCTGCGTGGATAATCTGCCACCGGTGTTGATTCCGAAATTTGCGGAGCTGATTGAACAATCGAACGGCAAGATCGGTAAGGTAGCCCTCGTGATTGACCTGCGGGGACGGGAATTCTTTACGGCTTTGTCCGAGTCTTTGAACTATATAAAAGATCATTTTACCATTCATTGCGAAATCCTATTCCTGGATGCTACCGATTCCGTCCTTGTACAGCGCTACAAGGAGAGCAGACGCAGACATCCGCTGGCTCCTGAGGGCATGCCGCTTGACGGCATCCGTCTGGAGCGCAAGATGCTGGAGGAGCTCAAGAATTCGGCCACTCAGGTGCTGAACACAAGTACGATGAAGCCAGCGCAATTAAAAGAGCGGATTATTTCCCGTTTCTCTCATTTGGAAAGTCATATGCTATCGGTGAATATCACGTCGTTTGGATTTAAATATGGCATTCCAATCGATGCGGATCTGGTGTTTGATGTTCGTTTCCTGCCGAATCCGCATTATATTGATCATTTGCGTCCGAATACGGGGCAGAATAGTGATGTATATGAATATGTCATGAAATGGCCTGAAACACAGTCGTTTTTGACCAAACTGCTCGATATGCTGCACTTCCTGATTCCGCAATACCGGAAGGAAGGCAAAAGTCAGGTGATCATCGGGATTGGATGTACCGGCGGCAAGCATCGTTCGGTAGCCATATCCGAATATTTGGGCAAAATGTTGGGAAGCAGCGAAACTGAAGCTGTTACCGTGAGCCATCGCGACGCTGACCGTGATCGTCATTGAAGAGGGTGAAGGGATGAAAGAAGCCGGACCACGAAGAGAACGTCCGAGAATTGTTGTAATGGGCGGCGGAACCGGGTTATCCGTGATGCTGCGCGGTTTGAAAGAGAAGCCGCTGGACATCACGGCCATCGTCACGGTTGCAGATGACGGTGGAAGTTCAGGCATCCTGCGCAACGAACTGCAAATGCCGCCTCCGGGCGACATTCGTAACGTGCTTACGGCACTGGCTGATGTAGAGCCATTGCTATCGGATATGCTAAAATATCGTTTTAATACAGGCGCGGGGCTTGCAGGCCACAGCCTGGGTAACTTGATTTTGGCTGCAATGACGGATATTTCAGGCGACTTCGTAACCGCAGTGCGGGAACTTAGCCGCGTGTTTGCCGTTCGTGGTGAGGTACTGCCGGCAGCTGGGCAGGCGGTTGTGCTGCATGCGGAGATGGAGGATGGCTCAATTGTTACAGGCGAGTCCAAAATCCCTGAAGCAGGTGGGCGCATTAAACGCGTTTTCCTTGAACCGGATCACGTGGAGCCGTTGCCAGAGGCTGTGGAGGCTATTCGTCAAGCAGATGCCATCCTGATCGGGCCAGGCAGCTTGTATACGAGCATTCTACCTAACTTGTTAGTTCCCAAACTGGCAGAGGCTGTTGTCGAGGCAGAGGCCGTGAAGATGTTTATATGCAATGTGATGACACAGCCTGGAGAGACGGATAACTACACGGTGAGTGACCACCTCAAGGCGGTTCATGAGCACGTGGGGCATCAGCTCTTTGACTATGTCATTGTTAATAATGGCGAAATTCCGCTGCAGGTACAGAATAAATATGCGGAAAAAGGAGCCAAACCGGTTGTTTTGGATATGGATGTACTAAAAAGTTCCGGCTATCAGGTGGTTGCGGATACACTTGTTCTGTTTAGAACCTATCTGCGTCATGATGCCGATAAGCTTAGTCACCACATCTATCAGCTGGTACAAAATTGGATGTTACGGAAGAGGTGAAGTCCCATGTCGTTTGCAGCACAGACCAAAAAAGAATTAACCATGATTGAGAGTGAACCGTGCTGCGAAAAGGCGGAACTTTCAGCCCTCATCCGTATGCTAGGTGCGGTGCAGTTATCGAATAAAAAAGTTATCTTGGATATTTCGACGGAGAATGCCGCGATCGCAAGACGGGCATACTCTCTGCTTAAAAAGCATTTTCAAGTGCATACGGAATTGCTTGTCCGCAAAAAAATGCGGCTGAAAAAGAACAATGTATATATTGTTCGTATTCCGTCCATGGTACAGGAGATATTAAAGGATCTGTACATTGTATCGGAAGGCTTTTTGTTCACTCCAGGAATTAATCAGGAGCTGTTACGGAAAAACTGTTGTAAACGGGCTTATCTACGCGGCGCGTTTATGGCGGGTGGCTCGGTCAACAACCCTGAAGGATCCTCGTATCACCTGGAGATCGCATCTATGTATGAAGAGCACTGTCAGGCCCTCGTGGATCTGGCCAATGAATTTCATCTCAATGCCCGGTGTATAGAACGCAAAAAAGGATTCATCCTATACATTAAGGAAGGCGAGAAAATTATTGAGCTGCTCAGCATCATTGGTGCGCATCAGGCCTTGTTCAAGTTTGAGGATGTACGGATTATGCGGGATATGCGTAATTCCGTTAACCGGATCGTCAACTGTGAGACAGCCAATTTGAACAAGACAATCGGGGCTGCAGTGAGACAGATTGACAATATCAAGCTGCTGCAAAAGGAAGTCGGTTTGGAGTCTTTGCCTGAGAAGCTGCGTGAAGTCGCAGAGGTCAGACTGGCTCATCCTGACATTAACCTGAAGGAAGTTGGCGAGCTGTTAAAAGGTACCGTCAGCAAATCGGGTGTCAACCATCGGCTTCGCAAGATTGACGAGCTGGCTGAGAAAGTGCGGAATGAACGTCACGGTTAACGAATTTTGGACCTAGTTGAATAATCAGAAGTGTTCTGGTTTTTTTTCTTCTAGTGTCCTGCGCGGGTTAATGGTATAATGTTATAAATATAATTGTGTATTTAATGTCTAGATTTCTAATAGGGGGTAAGTTTCCATGACAAAGCACCCGGTAGTTGTCCGTTTGAAAACGGGTCTCCATGCCAGACCTGCGGCACTGTTCGTTCAAGAAGCGAATAAGTACTCATCTGAAGTGTTCGTCGAGAAGGACGACAAAAAAGTTAATGCAAAAAGTATCATGGGGATCATGAGCCTTGCAATCAGTACTGGTACAGAAATCCAAATTAGTGCTGAAGGCGCGGACGCCGAACAGGCTGTAAACGCTTTAGTGAGTTTGGTGAGCAAGGAAGAACTTGAAAACCAATAAGATATGATTAACATGACATGAAGAAGTCCCGCAAGGGGCTTTTTTGCGTTATAGGGATAATCAAGTGCAACATTTTGGAAAAAGCCTTCGTCTGTTAAGGTATCAAACTGCTTTGAAATTGAGATCTTAGACATAAGGAGGCTAAATGTAATGGGTAAACAATGGATGAAACCGCTAGGCGCGGTGTTGGTGGCAGGAACATTACTCGTTGGTGGTACAGCTTGGGTGGCACCCGGGAACTATGCCTACGCTGCAGAAGTACAAGGGGTACAGCAAAATGTGATTAATGTCGTGGGTAAAGGCGAGATTCAGGTAAAACCGGATATCGCTTATCTGTCGATCGGTGTGAACAGCACTGCTGAGACAGCAGCCTCCGCTCAGAAGGCAAATGCCGCAAAAATTCAAAAGGTATCCAACCTGCTGAAAAATACGTGGAAAATCAGTGCAGATGACATTCAGACCAGTCAGTTCTATGTACAACCAAACTATACGTATAGCGATAAAGAAGGTCAGCAAATTAAAGGGTATACCGCTCATCATACGCTGACGATTACGTACCGCGAGATGGACAAGATTGGTGAACTGTTGGATGCTGCTTCACAGGCAGGTGCCAACAATATCGAGAATGTACGCTTTACGGTAGAAAATCCGGAAAACTTCGAATCACAAGTGATCGAGAAGGCAGTAGCCAATGCAGAGGTGAAAGCAGGAGCGATTGCCAAGGCGGTTAAACGTCAATTAGGTGCTGTGTTGTCTGTGACTCAAGGTGATGCCAATGTGCCTGTGTTCTATGCAACAGAAAGTTCGACGGCCAAGGATATGGCACAGTCTGCTGCTGGCACGGAAATTGAAACAGGTCAGGTAAAGGTGAGCACGACGCTCAACATTACGTATGAAATGAAATAAACATAGATGAAGAACTGAAGAGACTGTGTCCATCGGGCAGGGTCTCTTTTGTTATGAACAGGAGCTTTAATGAAGTTGGGTTAACAACCACCTTGCTTCAACGAGAATAATGACGATGATTTGATGTCTTTTTTGTATATTTGTTCGTGACAAAACCTTTACCAAATGGATTTGGATTGAACAACATTGTAACTGGTGCTGTAAACCTTTCCTGAATTGGGTTAATTATAATTAAGAGGTGAGCGTATGAGATATGCGATCAGGATACATACGCAATGAACCCTAGGCAAATTCGAGAGGAGTTTTATATATGACATCATGGAAAAAGTGGACAAGTGCATTACTCGCGGCAGGAATCATTGTAGGTAGTGGGGCGGTATGGCAGGATAACTCCGTGCAAGCAGCTTCGGTTACTTCCAAAGTTACGGCATCAACAGATGTTACATTGAAGTCTGCAGGCAAAACGTTGACACAAAAAGGACTTTTACAAGGTGGATCCACGTGGGTATCCCTCACCGCTGTTAAGGATGTGGCTGGTGGTACGCTAACATATAACGCAAAAACAAAAGAGTACGCACTGACTGCAGCGAATAACACGATGAAAATCAGCCTGGCGGATGGTGAACCATCGCTAAGAGTAAATAATTATTATCCTAACGTTGAAGCGAAGCTGATCAAGGGACGCCTGTACATTCCTTTTTCGGCAATGAGAGATTATTTGGGAGTTCAAGGCAGCTGGGATGGTAAAACCAAAACACTGGCGCTGAGCAAAGTGAAGCAAAATAGCGTAAAAGTGAAATCGGCAACCGTGAAAGTGGACATCAAAAATGCTGAGGTAGATATTCAATATCCACAGGTGAGTGGACTTGCTAGCGATGAAGCCGAAGCGGCAATCAACAAAGTGTTGAAAGACGAAGTCGATACATTCG
Organism: Paenibacillus sp. ACRRY; assembly: GCF_022346995.1. Classification (GTDB taxonomy): domain Bacteria; phylum Bacillota; class Bacilli; order Paenibacillales; family Paenibacillaceae; genus Paenibacillus. The sequence continues at coordinate 40,083 of NZ_JAKRNM010000011.1, forward strand.
TAGCGGCTTTCAAGAAGCAAACGGCAGAATACGGAACGGCAGCAGCCAACCGTCCATATGCATTCGAGAGCACCTATGTGGTGACATACAATGAAAACGGCGTGCTGGGATTAGTTACTCAGCGTTATGAGGATTATGCCGGAGCCCACGGGATGACTACACGGACAGGTCATACCTTTGCGCTGGATACAGGTAAAGAGCTAAGTCTTGACGATGTACTGCAGAACAACAAAACAATGCGCGATACGCTTGGCAAAAAGGTTGGTGAACAGCTTAAGGCTCGCGGTGGTTACCTGGACGGCTATAAAGGTCTGAACAAGGATCAGGACTTCTATGTAACGCCTACTGGGGTAGTTGTGTTCTTCCAACTGTATGAGTACACTGCGTATGCAGAAGGTTTCCCGGAATTCCCGTTTACGTACAAAGAGTTACTCCCTAAAGGTACACAGCCATTTAGTGGAATTGCAGCAGAGTAATTATTCGATATCATTCTAAAAAAAAGAGCGCCCCTCGTCATGTTCATGACAAGGGGCGCTTCTTCGTAGTATGAACAGGTCAATCCAATTGGCCTGTTCATATCTTCAATATACAGTTACCTCGGCTTATACGCCTTGGGAGCCAACGTTTTCGATGACTTTATCAATGATACCGTAATCGGCAGCTTCAGCAGCACTCATGAAGTAGTCACGGTCTGTATCTTTCTCGATGCGCTCCAGGGGTTGACCTGTGCGCTCAGCGATGATGCGGTTCAAGGTATCACGCATTTTCAGAATGCGGCGGGCACGGATTTCGATATCCGAAGCCTGACCTTGTGCGCCGCCCAGCGGCTGGTGAATCATGATCTCACTGTTAGGCAGTGCAAAACGTTTGCCTTTTGCACCTGCATTGAGCAAGAAAGCACCCATGGAAGCAGCCATACCTACACAGATGGTAGATACATCAGGTTTGATAAATTGCATTGTATCGTAAATGGCCATGCCGGCTGTAATGGATCCGCCTGGGCTGTTGATGTATAGATGAATGTCTTTCTCCGGATCTTCCGCAGCGAGGAACAACATCTGTGCCATGATGGCATTCGCAACAACGTCATTTACATCGCTGCCTAGAAAGATAATACGATCCTTCAGCAATCTGGAATAGATGTCATAGGCGCGCTCACCGCGGTTGCTCTGTTCAACGACCATAGGAATATAACTCACGTGAAAAACCTCCTCGGAAATGTACATGGAATAGTGTATCTATTTAAACTGTTACCGTATTACCCACATCATAAACAATTTCAAACAAAAAGTCAAAGAAAGTCAAACTAACTTTGAAAAAAAAGAAACCTTTACGGTTCCATTGGTTAAAAGGGTTATGAGCTGTTAATCAAGAATGGCGCGCCCGCCAAGAATCGAACTTGGATCTCAGGCTTCGGAGGCCTACGTCATATCCATTGGACCACGGGCGCACGTTGATGTGACAGCAATAATGATTATAGCTCATGGAATCCTGAATTGCAAGAGATATGATCAAGCTTATGGTTTGGAATGACCTGAAATTGATCATGATGATGAAGAATGGATAAAGAGAGCATTTAAGTAAATGCTAAGAGAAGTTTTGGACAGGTTGCATGAAGCACAATACTGGAGTCGATAGAAGCGATATATAGATGAGAAGTTTGGTTTTCTTCTATATATGGTATGAATGCGGCTGTACTTTCCTATGGAAGTCGGAGATTGTGAAAATAAGCGCGTACAATGGCCCAAAACGTTGTGAAATAAGGCTTTTGAAACACTTGCATGTCACGTCAGTTTTAGGTAGAATAGACGTGGGACTTAAAAAGTTAACCCGGGACATTTTAGGGCCATGAAAGAGAGCTTGGAACGAGAAGCTTGCGGGAGTGGAAAGCATGCGAACGATTTTAGAAGTGCAAAAGCAGCTTCTGCCTGATCTCATGGATGTCTTGAAGAAGAGGTATACGATTCTGCACCAGATCATGTTATCGGATGTGATCGGGAGAAGGACGTTAGCCAATTCCATGCAGATGACCGAGCGGGTTCTGAGGGCTGAGACCGATTTGTTAAAGGCTCAGGGACTTATTGAAATTGACAGTGCAGGGATGAAGATCAGTGAGGCAGGGCATGATTTGCTGCAGCAGTTAGAGCCAGTAGCCAAAGAGCTGTTCGGATTATCCGAGCTGGAAGAACGCATCAAGCAAGCCTACGGTCTGCAAAAGGTAGTTGTCGTTCCCGGCGATTCGGACATTTCTCCATTTGCCAAACGGGAACTGGGTAAGGCTGGAGCGAAGGCTCTTAGTCAAGTAATGAATGATAACGACGTTGTTGCCGTTACAGGCGGATCAACAACGGCAGGAGTAGCAGAGCAGCTGACTCCCCCAACATCGCTTAAAGGTGTCTGGTTTGTACCGGCACGCGGCGGATTGGGAGAAAGCCTCGAAATTCAGGCCAATACGATTGCATCGACGATGGCAAAACGGGTAGGAGCACAATACAAACTCCTGCATGTACCGGATTTGCTGAGTGATCATGCCTATGAATCATTAATTCAGGACCCAAGCGTCCAGGAGATTCTTCAGCTGATCAGACAGTCACGCATCGTAATTCACGGAATCGGTGATGCCGTGGAGATGGCGCGAAGACGCAAACTTGCAACGGAGATCATTGAAGAGCTTCAGGAGCAAGGAGCCGTATCTGAATCCTTCGGTTATTATTTTAACGATCAGGGTGAAGTGGTACATACCATGCTCACTCTGGGCATGCGACTTCAGGATATTGAACGGACCGATGTAGTGATTGGAATTGCAGGTGGCAAAAGCAAGGCGGCTGCCATTCATTCCGTACTGCGATTCGGGCAGGAAGATATTCTGATTATTGATGAGGCAGCTGCCGAAGTCATTGTTGCCGAAATGGAATAAAGATTTTCTTTTACCACAACTCTTGTTGTCTTGACGGACTTCACCGTCTGTCTTGAATATATAGCTTCATAAAAAAATTAAATCAAAACTTGGGAGGAACTTACTCATGATTAAAGTAGGTATTAACGGTTTTGGACGTATTGGTCGCTTGGCATTCCGCCGTATTCAAAATGTAGAGGGCATTGAAGTAGTAGCAATCAACGACTTGACTGACGCTAAAATGCTGGCTCATTTGCTTAAATATGATACAACTCAAGGTCGCTTCGATGGCGATGTTGAAGTACACGACGGCTTCTTCAAAGTGAACGGCAAAGAAGTTAAAGTACTGGCTAACCGTAACCCAGAAGAACTTCCTTGGGGCGACCTGGGCGTAGACATCGTTCTGGAATGTACTGGATTCTTCACAACTAAAGAAGCAGCTGAGAAGCACCTTAAAGGCGGCGCTAAAAAAGTTGTTATCTCCGCACCAGCTACTGGCGACATGAAAACCATCGTTTACAACGTAAACCATGAAATCCTCGACGGTACTGAAACTGTAATCTCCGGCGCATCTTGCACAACAAACTGCCTGGCTCCTATGGCAAAAACACTGCAAGACAAATTCGGAATCGTTCAAGGTTTGATGACTACAATTCACGCTTACACTGGCGACCAAAACACATTGGATGCTCCACACCCTAAAGGTGACTTCCGTCGTGCTCGCGCAGCAGCTGAAAACATCATCCCTAACACAACTGGTGCTGCTAAAGCAATCGGTTTGGTTATCCCTGAACTGCAAGGTAAACTCGACGGTGCAGCTCAACGTGTACCAGTAGCTACTGGTTCCCTGACTGAGCTCGTAACTGTTCTGGGTAAAAAAGTAACTGCTGATGAAGTTAACGCAGCAATGAAAGAAGCTTCCGATCCACAAACTTTCGGATACACTGAAGACGAAATCGTATCTTCCGATATCCAAGGTATCACTTTCGGTTCCCTGTTTGATGCAACTCAAACTAAAGTTCTGACTGTGGGCGACCAACAACTGGTTAAAACTGTAGCTTGGTATGACAACGAAATGTCCTACACAGCTCAATTGGTTCGCACTTTGGAGCACTTTGCAAAAATGATTAAGTAATATCTGCAATAACATAGAGCGGAAACAGATGCTATTGTTTCCGCTCTTTATCTATCAACATTTTGCAAATTTCTCAAAAACACCAGGATTGACAGGGGATTTGGGCTCCTGATCGGTCCACCAAATACATGGGTGCGGAGGAAATACAGATGAACAAAAAAAGTGTACGCGATATCGAATTGACAGGAAAACGGGCTTTTGTCCGTGTAGATTTCAATGTGCCGCTCGAAGATGGTAAAATTACAGATGACAAACGTATTCGTGCAACACTGCCAACGATCAACTTCTTGATCGAAAAAGGTGCGAAAGTCATTCTGGCGAGCCACATGGGTCGTCCAAATGGCGAAGTTGTGGAATCCTTGCGTTTGACTCCAGCGGCTGAGCGTTTGTCTGAACTGCTTGGTAAAAAAGTGGTTAAAGCCGACGATTCCATCGGTGAAACAGTTAAAGCGCAAGTTGCTGAACTGAACAACGGTGACGTATTGTTGCTTGAAAACGTTCGTTTCCATGCAGGCGAAGAGAAAAACGATCCAGAACTCGCAAAACAATTTGCTGAACTGGCTGACGTTTTCGTTAACGATGCTTTTGGAGCAGCTCACAGAGCACATGCTTCAACAGAAGGTATCGCTCACTTGCTGCCAGCAGTATCCGGTCTTTTGATGGAGAAAGAACTTGATGTGCTCGGCAAAGCCATTTCCAACCCTGAGCGTCCTTTCACTGCAATCATTGGTGGATCCAAAGTTAAGGACAAAATCGATGTAATCGACAACCTGCTTAACATTGCAGACAACGTAATCATCGGTGGAGGTTTGTCCTATACCTTCATGAAGGCTCAAGGCCACGAAGTAGGCCAATCCCTGTTGGATGAGTCCAAACTGGATGTAGCTCTGGGCTTCATCGAAAAAGCAAAAAAACTGGGTAAAAACTTCTATCTGCCAGTAGATATCGTCATTTCTGATGATTTCAGTGCTAATGCAAACACAAAAGTGGTTGAAGTTGGCGACATCCCTGCAGATTGGGAAGGTATCGACATCGGTCCTAAAACACGTGAGATCTATGCTGACGTTGTTAAAAACTCCAAACTTGTAGTATGGAACGGACCAATGGGCGTATTCGAAATCGAGCCTTTCTCCCACGGTACTCGTGCAGTGGCAGAAGCTTGTGCAACAACTGAAGCTTACACAGTAATTGGTGGTGGCGACTCCGCAGCAGCAGCTGAGAAGTTCAAACTGGCTGATAAAATGGACCACATCTCCACAGGTGGCGGTGCATCACTGGAATTCATGGAAGGCAAAGTGCTTCCAGGCGTAGTTGCATTGAACGATAAGTAAGTTTTAAGCTATAGCATGAAGGAGTTGAAAACCATGAGAACACCGATTATCGCAGGTAACTGGAAAATGTTCAAAACGGTTTCCGAATCCAATGACTTCATTCAGGAAGTTAAAGGAAAAGCGGAAGTTGAAGGCGTGGAGACTGTAATCTGTGCACCGTTCACGAATCTGCCTACATTGGTAGAAGCTGTGAAAGGCACAAACATCAAAATTGGTGCTCAAAATCTTCACTTTGAAGACAACGGTGCATTCACTGGTGAAATCAGCGGTGTAATGCTGAAAGACCTTGGCGTGGATTATGTAATCATTGGTCACTCGGAGCGCCGTCAATATTTTGCGGAAACCGATGAGACTGTTAATAAAAAATTGCATGCTGCATTCCGTCACGGATTGACTCCAATCTTCTGTCTTGGTGAGACGCTTGAAGAGCGTGAAGCGAACCAAACAAAAGACGTATGCAAAGTGCAAACGGAAGCTGCTTTTGCAGGTTTGTCTGCAGATCAAGCGGCACAAGTGGTTATCGCTTATGAACCAATCTGGGCGATTGGTACAGGTAAATCCTCCACATCTCAAGATGCGAATGAAGTTATTGCTTACATCCGCAGCCTGGTGAAGGATCTGTACGACGAGAAGGTTGCTGATGCAGTTCGTATTCAATACGGCGGCAGTGTTAAACCAGAGAACGTAACAGAATACCTCGGACAAAGCGACATCGACGGCGCGCTTGTTGGCGGTGCCAGCTTGCAGCCGGCTTCGTTCATCGCGCTTGTTGAGGGGGCGAAGTAATGACAGCTCCAAAACCTGTAGCACTGATCATCATGGATGGCTTCGGTCTTCGTAACACGGTGGAAGGCAACGCAGTAGCGCAAGCCAAAAAGCCGAACTACGATCGCTTCATGAGCCAATTCCCACACACAACTCTCACTGCTTGCGGTGAAGCTGTAGGTTTGCCAGAAGGGCAAATGGGGAACTCCGAGGTAGGTCACCTGAACATTGGTGCCGGCCGGATCGTATACCAGGATTTGACCCGTATCTCCAAGTCGATTCGTGATGGTGAGTTTTTCGACAATGAAACACTTGTCAAGGCTGTACGCGAAGCGAAACAAAGCGGTAAAAAGCTTCACCTCTATGGTTTGTTGTCTGATGGCGGCGTACATAGTCACATCGACCACCTGTTTGCCATGCTGGATCTGGCCAAAAAAGAAGAAATGAATGATGTCTATATTCATGCCTTCATGGATGGCCGTGACGTTATGCCGGACAGTGGTAAAGACTTCATGAAGAAGCTGATTGCCAAAATTGAGGAAGTCGGTGTAGGACAAATCGCAACGGTTCAAGGTCGTTACTACGCGATGGACCGTGACAAACGTTGGGAACGTGTTGAGAAATCATATCGTGCTATCGTTTATGGTGATGGACCAAAATACATCGATCCACTCAGAGCGGTTGAAGAATCGTATGAGAAGTCCGTATTTGACGAATTCGTTGAGCCAACGGTTATCGTTAAAGCGGATGGGGAGCCGGTAGGTTTGGTGGAAAGCGGCGATTCCGTTATCTTCCTGAACTTCCGTCCTGACCGTGCGATTCAGCTGTCGCAAGTATTCACGAACAAGGATTTTCGTGGTTTCGACCGCGGTCCGAAATTCCCAGAAGGCTTGCACTTTGTCTGCCTGACGTTGTTCAGTGAAACGGTTGAAGGTTATGTGGCTTACTCGCCTAAAAACCTCGACAATACACTGGGTGAAGTTCTGGTTCAGAACAACAAGAAACAGCTGCGTATTGCTGAAACCGAGAAATACCCGCACGTTACCTTCTTCTTCAGCGGTGGACGCGACGTTGAGCTTCCAGGCGAAACTCGCGTGCTGATCAACTCACCAAAAGTTGCAACGTACGATCTGCAACCGGAGATGAGCGCTTATGAAGTCGCTGACGCATGTGTTCGCGAGATTGAAGCGGACAAACATGATGCGATCATTCTGAACTTCGCCAACCCGGATATGGTTGGACACTCCGGCATGTTGGAGCCTACCATTAAGGCGGTTGAAGTGACAGATGAGTGCATGGGACGTGTTGTTGATGCAGTGCTTGCCAAAGGCGGCGTTGTTCTCATCACAGCTGACCATGGTAACGCGGATATGGTATTCGATGAGCAAGGACGTCCGTTCACTGCTCACACAACGAACCCGGTTCCATTTATCGTTACAGACGCTAACGTAACCTTGCGTGAAGGTGGAATCCTGGCCGATATCGCGCCAACGATTCTGGATCTGATGCAATTGCCTAAACCGGAAGAAATGACAGGTACTTCTGTCATCGCTACCCGTAAATAAGCTGCACAGCCACATATACAATGTGGGAAGTTTGGAGTTTGCCCCGAACGAAGGAAGCAGAAATGGTCTGAAGAAACGAAGTGTTCGCCTTTATCACATGATTTCAACTTATGACGATAAGTTCAAAGAAATCAGGGGATAACAGCGATCGGAAAACGATTCTGCTGACGTAGTGGCCTAAGGGCAAACACAAGTGGTCCCATATTTAAAATAAATTCAAATTAAAAGGAGATTATCACTCATGACTATTATTTCTGACGTGTACGCTCGCGAAGTCCTCGACTCCCGCGGTAACCCTACAGTTGAAGTTGAAGTATACCTGGAGTCCGGCGCAATCGGACGCGCAATCGTTCCATCTGGTGCATCCACTGGTGCCCACGAAGCTGTTGAGCTTCGCGATGGTGACAAATCCCGCTACCTGGGTAAAGGCGTTCTGCAAGCTGTTAAGAACGTAAACGAAACAATCGCTCCAGAAGTAATCGGTATGGACGCTTTGGATCAACTGGGTATCGATAAAATGATGATCGCTTTGGATGGTACGCCAAACAAAGGTAAACTGGGTGCTAACGCAATCCTGGCTGTATCCATGGCTGTAGCTCGCGCAGCTGCTGACGCTCTGGACCTGCCACTGTATGTTTACCTGGGCGGATTCAACGCTAAAGCACTGCCAGTACCAATGATGAACATCATCAACGGTGGTGAGCATGCTGACAACAACATCGACGTTCAAGAGTTCATGGTTCTTCCTGTTGGAGCACCAACATTCAAAGAAGCTCTTCGCGTAGGCGCAGAAATCTTCCACAACCTGAAATCCGTACTGAGCTCCAAAGGCCTGAACACAGCTGTGGGTGACGAAGGTGGTTTCGCACCGAACCTTGGTTCGAACGAAGAAGCAATCACTACAATCATCGAAGCAATTGAAAAAGCTGGATACAAACCAGGTGTTGACGTATTCCTGGGTATGGACGTAGCTTCCACTGAGTTCTACAAAGATGGTAAGTACACACTTGCTGGCGAAGGTAAATCTTACACTTCTGCTGAGTATGTTGACCTTCTGGCTTCATGGGTTGAGAAATACCCAATCATCACAATCGAAGACGGTATGTCCGAAGACGACTGGGATGGCTGGAAATTGCTCACAGAGAAACTGGGAGACAAAGTTCAACTCGTTGGTGACGATTTGTTCGTAACGAACACTGAGCGTCTGGAAAAAGGTATCAACGAAGGTATCGGTAACTCCATCCTGATCAAAGTTAACCAAATCGGTACGCTGACTGAAACATTCGATGCAATCGAAATGGCTAAACGTGCAGGATACACAGCTGTAATCTCCCACCGTTCCGGTGAGTCCGAAGACAGCACAATCGCTGACATCGCGGTTGCAACCAATGCAGGACAAATCAAAACAGGTGCACCTTCCCGTACAGACCGTATCGCGAAGTACAACCAATTGCTCCGCATCGAGGATCAACTGGGCGAATTGGCTCAATACAATGGTCTTAAAGGATTCTACAACCTTAAAAAATAAGCTGTATTCACAGCTTCTAGGGCAAGCCGGGTAACCGGCTTGTCTTTTTCATTTCTTCATCACACAGACAGCATCCAGGATAAGGTTGTAGATTGGGAATAGCTGTGGTACAATTAAAGTAACTGTTTTTATGGTGAGATGTTATGCCCACATGGGTAGGAGGTGGAAAGAATGGATATTGCTTTGAAATTGCTGCTCGTTGTTTTCTCGATCGGTCTAATCACTGTAGTATTGCTGCAGCACGGGAAAAGCGCTGGTTTGGCGGGTGCCATCTCCGGTGGTGCGGAACATCTTTTCGGTAAAACGAAAGCGCGCGGATTGGATCTTTTCCTGCAACGTGCAACCGTTGTACTGGGTGCAGGATTTATGATCTTGGCTATCGTTGTTACTGTCATTTCCAAGTAAGGAATACTGCTGTAGTGATCGGTAGATCAAGCATATATGAATGAACGACCAAAGATGATAAACCTTCGTTTCGAGAAGAAACGGAGGTTTTTTAATAAATTGGTGCATGTCCAAAGTTTACCAACCACTTATTGTTAACCCATTCAATCTTCGGCTTTTCTCACTTCTGTTTCTTTCTCCTTATCTGTACTTAGCCCAGTGATGTTTTAGCTTATCTGCTTCATCAGCGCGCGCTCAGTTCAATACGTTTGATATTCATCTGACCTGATGGTTTTTTTGGAAGCTGTATCAATCCAAAACGAAATGAAAACGTGTGTCATATATGTTATTGTCATTCGTGAAAGTTCGATGAGGAAAGGTGCGGGCTGAGGGTTGGTTTATTTCGCGGGGTACGGATGGGCCGGATTGAATTCGTGTATACTAGGGTATGAGATAGTGAGGGCTTGTGTTACATGGCAAGAAAATTGCAAGGATTCTGATACATAAAGACAAGATACAAATGATACAAACCTGATTACACTTTTACGTTTCCCGAGGTGAATATTAATGATAACAGAACAACAATTGCTCGACTTCATGCGGGAAACCGCTTATAAACCAATGACATATCAGGAGCTGGAACAGCACTTCGAGATTGAAGATGCAGCTGATTTCAAAGCCTTTTTGATTATGCTCAATACACTGGAGGAATCCGGAAAAATATTGCTTACCCGTAACAATCGATACGGTATGCCTGAGCGCATGAATCTGGTTCGTGGACGGTTGCAGGCACATGCGAAGGGATTTGCTTTTCTCATCCCTGAGGATAAAGAACATCCGGATGTTTACATCCATGCGAATGATATGAAAAGTGCGATGAACGGGGACACGGTCCTTGTTAAAGTGACGTCTCAGGGTCCATCCAACGGGCGTTTGGAAGGCGAGATCGTTCGTATCGTTACCCGCGCAGTTACCCAAGTGGTTGGTGTGTTCCAAAGCCATGAGGTATACGGCTTTGTTATTCCGGACGATAAGCGGATTAACCGTGATATTTTTATTCCGCGTACGAATTTTGCCGGGGCTGTAGATGGACAAAAAGTCGTTGCCAAAATCGTGAGCTACCCCGAGGGCCGCGCTGCCGCGGAAGGCGAAGTTATTGAGATACTTGGACATAAGGACGATCCAGGCATTGATATTTTGTCTGTCATTCGCAAGCATCAGCTGCCGGAAGCATTCCCGGATGAAGTGGTGCAAGAAGCGGAACAAGCACCGGAATCGATTACAGATGAAGAGATTGTACAACAGGGTCGCCGTGACTTGCGTGGGTTGAACATCGTAACCATCGATGGGGAAGACGCCAAGGATCTGGACGATGCCGTCAATGTAGAGAAGCTTCCGAACGGGAACTACCGCCTGGGCGTTCATATTGCGGATGTCGGCTACTATGTACGTGAGAACTCCAAACTGGATCAGGAAGCATACAATCGTGGTTGCAGTGTGTACTTGGTAGACCGTGTTATTCCGATGCTTCCACATCGTCTCTCGAACGGGATCTGTAGTTTGAATCCGCAGGTGGATCGCCTTACGCTGTCCTGTGAAATGGAGTTCAACGACCAGATGAAGGTTGTGAACCACGACATTTTCACGAGTGTGATCAAAACCAAAGAGCGTATGACGTATTCCAACGTTCGTAAAATTCTTGAAGGTGAAGAGCCAGAATTGCTGGAGCGTTACAAGGATCTGGTGGATGACTTCCATCTGATGAAGGAAATTGCCCTCAAGCTTCGCGCCATGCGTATGCGCAGGGGTGCGGTTGACTTTGATTTTGAAGAATCCAAAATCATTGTGGATGAAGAAGGCAAACCGGTTGATATCGTGAAACGCGAGCGTTCGATTGCGGAGCAAATCATTGAAGAGTTCATGCTGGCGGCCAATGAGACGGTGGCAGAGCACTTCCACTGGTTGAAGGTTCCGTTTATCTACCGTGTGCATGAAGATCCTGATCAGGAGAAATTGCAAAACTTCCTCGCTTTTGCAGCGAACTTCGGACACCATGTAAAAGGACGCGGTAACGCGATCCATCCACGTGCGCTTCAATCCCTGCTTGAGGATATTAATGGAACGAAGGAACAGACGGTTATCAGTACAATGATGCTTCGTTCCATGAAGCAGGCGAAGTATGATGCAGAGATGTCGGGACATTTTGGCCTTGCGGCTGAGTTCTACAGTCACTTCACTTCACCGATTCGTCGTTATCCCGATCTGGTCATTCACCGTGTCATTCGGGAAGTGATTGAAAACAAAGGTGCTTTGCCTGAGAATCGTCAGGAATACCTGGCGTCACGCATGTCCGACATTGCGCAGCAATCGTCTGAGCGTGAACGTGTGGCTGTTGAAGCCGAGCGGGATACAGAGAAAATGAAGAAAGCCGAGTACATGCTCGATAAGGTCGGCGAAGAATTCGAAGGCATGATCAGCAGTGTAACCAGCTTCGGCATGTTCATTGAACTTGAGAATACGGTTGAAGGTCTGATTCGACTGAGCGCACTGACGGACGACTATTACCATTTTGATGATCAACATATGGCTCTCATTGGTGAACGGACCTCGAAAGTGTTCCGCATCGGAGATGAAGTGAAGATTCGTGTTGCTCGCGTGAGTATGGAAGAGTACACGATTGACTTTGAAATGGTGGATATGAAGCCACGCAGCGAACGGCCAGGCGGTTTTGGTGGCGGCAACCGAGGCGGCAGAGGTGGACGTCCTGCTGGCGGTGGTGGCCGGAGTGGCGCCAAAGGCGGTTCTGGTGGATTCAGTGGCTCACGTGGAGGAAAAGGCGGCGGCAACCGCGGTGGAAGAGCACCCGAAGAGAGCAGCAAGGGTGGACGTGGTAGCTTCAGTGGAAAAGGTGGCGGTAAGCCGAAAGGTGAGCGTCGCACAGGAGAAGCTAGTGCACCAGCGACTGCTCGCGGCAAAGGCACAGGAGCGGTAAGCTTTGGTTTTGGATCGGGTAAAGGTGGATACAGCTCTGCCCCATCCAGTCAGGACAGTGGTTCTGGCAGTCAAGGGAATGATCTGAACGGCAGTAAAGGTCGTGGCGAAGGTAACTTTAAATCCGGCAAAGGCGGGGGCAAAGGTGGCGGTGGACGCAAAAGGACGTCACCTAGCGGTATCTTTATCGGCGAAGCAGCTACACCTGGAGGTACGCAGGAAGGCGGAGCTCCGCGCCGTAAACGGAAAAAGAACAAAGGTGCTTCCGCTAATGGAACTGCAGCTTTTGTACGGAAGAAGAAAAAGTAATATTCGTTTCGCACATTATGAAATGTGTGTAATGAGAAGGGGCGGCGTATGCTGCCTCTTTCTTGATTTTAACAGCGGTCCTTGCTACAATTAAGGTCTGGCATAGGGTACCTGGGCTTCATTGGGTGCGCGGCTATAGAGCAAGGTACCGGCTTATTTTACGGAGAAGGAGTGAGGACATGGGCAAGAATGATGGACAGAGTAAAGTGCTTGCACAGAATAAAAAGGCTTCCCATGACTACTTCATTGAAGATACGTATGAAGCGGGCATGGTACTTACCGGAACGGAGATCAAATCTCTTCGTAACGGCCGTGCGAATATTGGAGATGCATTTGCCACCATTCGCAACGGTGAAATTCACATTCATAATATGCATATTAGTCCTTTTGAACAAGGGAACCGTAATAATCCCCTCGATCCAACACGTACGCGGAAGTTGCTGATGCATAAAGTGCAGATTCACAAACTGCTCGGGCTGTCGAAGCAGGATGGATACAGCATTGTACCGCTGAAGATCTATATCCGCAATGGATACGCGAAGTTGCTGCTTGGCTTGGGTAAAGGTAAGAAACAGTATGATAAACGTGAGACTGCGGCTAAGCGGGATGCACAACGCGATATTCAACGGGCAATGCGCGAGAAGCAAAAGATTGCTCGCTGAGTTGAATTATTGTAGTGTTGCGACGCGTAATAAGTTAACACTAGATGCGAATGAACTGAAGATCTCAAGTTTGGCTCATGATTGGGCGGAGCTTGGGATTTTTATTTGAAGTGAGAATTGCTGTTTAAGCATTTGGGGAAAGCCTTGAGAAAGTAAACCTGCAAGCACAGGATGCATAAGATAGAGTTAGGTTTGAAGTTGCTGAGCGAACGGATTCAGTTGATGCATTAAATGTAGCTGCTGTCTGCGTAGTCTGTGCAAATAGTGGGTAAGATAAAGGAGATGCAAATGTTCGCGACCTCAAGCTGGTAAACTTTACTTCGTCCGAGGGAAGCGGTATAATATGTAGACGATTGAGCCTCAGATGGTGCATTGGTTAAACTTGCACAGATGCTCAGCCTGCTGGTACAGCTTCCAGTAATCTATACTATATCTGCATTTGGTCCTGTGATATGATTATTCATGTAGCAGACAGGAATGCCGAGTTTGAAAGAGCATCTTTTTACCTTGGAGGAAAAAGATGTGCAGCACCTTTGCTCCGTATTCACGGATTAATCCTGGAGCCCTTCTTATATGAGGGGGCGTTTATGGATTCGACGGGGATAGTTCGAGCATGGGTAGCGGGTAGTGGGGACGCGTCCGCTTCATCAACGCTAAAGCCTATTAAACGGCAAACAACAAAACAACTACGCTTTCGCAGCCTAAGAAACTGTGTGCGTGCTTCTAACCTGCATCGCCCATGTGACAGGATTAGGGGCTAACAAGTAGTGGGATACGCTGTCACATCTCCGCCTGGGGTGTGCTGAAGAAGACAATCAGGCTGACCCAAAGTATAGCCGGTTACGGGGCGATACTCGGGTGACATCAAAACTGTGACTACACCCGTAGAAGCTTATGTGTCGTTATCTTCGGACAGGGGTTCGACTCCCCTCGCCTCCATTAGAGCGAAACAACAAGAAAGCCATCAGCCAGAGAATCTGGTTGGTGGCTTTTCGGTTTATGATATAATAAGCATAAATTTAGATTGGGGGACCCCAGATGTTTGAAACTCGAGAACAGCTCCAAGAAATCTTAAAAAAAGCCAATCAACATGCACGGAAACAAGCTAAAGAATCAGGTGCCTCAATTTATTATATAAAAAACAACAAACGCGTTCGTGAGGATGCTGCGGGTAATAAATTCGAAATTATATTTGATGCTGCTGGGAAACGTCAGGAATTCGAGTATCATGAGTGAAATCAAACCAGTTATGACTGTGTTTGCTGGAACCAACGGAGCAGGGAAAAGTACACTTAGCATGCAAATGAGAGAGTGGCTTGGTGAACTGGTTGATCCAGATCAAATTGCAAGAGAGTTGAAGCCAGAGAATCCGCGTAGTGCTGACCTGTCTGCTGGCAGGGAAGCTGTAAAAAGAATCCGATCTCTCATTAGAAGTGGTACAAACTTCGCTATTGAAACGACATTGTCTGGATCGTTTGTTTTGAAGCACATGCAAATTGCAAAAGAAAATCGCTATGAAATTGTTGTGTATTATATCGGCCTCCAAGATGTACAAATGCATATAGACCGTGTAGCTTCTCGTGTCGAGCAGGGTGGACATTGGATTGCTGAAGAGGATATTCGATTTCGATATGGTCAGTCATTGCAGAACCTTACACCCGCTCTGGCTATCGCAGACCAGGTTATCATCATTGATAATACATATGAGCCTCTAATTATTGCAGAAATAACTCAGGATAAACTGGTCTATTGCAGTGATACAATACCTGTTTGGTGTAAGCCTGTTCTTGTGAGGTACAAATGAAAGTTAGAGCGAAACAACAAGAAAGCCATCAGCCAGAGATTCTGGTTGGTGGCTTTTCGGTTTTTTATGAAGCGTAAGCTGATATATGGTTAATGATGAGCCATCTACTCTTCTCATAATCCCTTGATAACCTCTACATATCGCTCAAACTCGGTTTGACTCATTTGGTCACTCATCTGCAAAAGGATATTATCTTGGGCATAGGCATGCGAATTAGGCATTAGCGTTGATTTTCCGGGTTCCTCGTAAAAATCCTTCAGCTTCTCAAGATCCGTATTATTCTCAAACAAGAATAGATACCCGCCCTCACCTTCACCCAGAGCTGGCACCGAAATGTGCCGCACATCTTTAAAGCCTACGTTAGTAAATCCATGTTCCTCGCTAATAGATTCCGTTGGAGCTTCGATCTCAAGTCCAGCCGCTTGAAACTCGGTGAAAATATCATCAAGAGTAATCGCAGACTCACTCTCACTCGAAGAGCACGCAGCCGTTATACTTAGAATTAGGCCCAATAAGAAAAACAGACCAATATATTTACTCAAGTCAATCACCTTCCTGTAAAAATATATAAGTAAGTATAGTCTACCATAATTGGATTTTATTATTTAGAAAATGCACTGTATATGTCGATAGTTACTCTTTATTCTTAACTCCAACAAACTAGCATACCTTTTACATAGTGTCTCTTATCTTGAATTTTGCTTCGTACGAGAGAGTCATTTATAATGAAAAGCTAAACTAGACTGCGTCAGGAGGAAACAATGGATTTTATCAAAAATCAACTAGACGGAACGGGCATGAGTGAACAAACCATTGGCATTCTTTCAAACATGATCATGGTTATTTTTATAGCGGTGGTCTCCATCCTGGCAAATTATATTGCCAAAAAAATTGTGCTGAAGACGATTCATCATATCGTCAATAATAATCGGTACAAATGGGGCCATATCATTGTGGAGAAAAAGCTGTTCCACAAGCTGTCGCATCTCGTGCCGGCCATTATTATCTATTATTCTGCTTATGTCTTTCCATCCTATCAGGCCCTAATTGAGAAGGCTGCAATGACGTACATGATTGTGGTGACGATCACTGTATTTAATGCGCTGCTCAATGTGTTTGATGACATATATCGTTCCTATGAAGTATCCAAGATCAGGCCGATTAAAGGTTATATCCAGGTCGCCAAGATTATTCTTTTCATCATCGGGGGCATTATCGTCATCTCAAGCCTTATCGGTCAGAATCCGTTGATTATTCTCAGTGGGCTTGGTGCGTTATCGGCGGTGCTGATGCTGGTCTTCAAGGACTCCATCTTGGGCCTCGTGGCAGGCGTCCAATTATCATCGAATGACATGGTGCGTGTTGGCGACTGGATTGAAATGCCGAAGTATAATGCTGACGGTGATGTTATTGACATTACACTCAATACGGTTAAGGTAAGAAATTTTGATAAAACGATCACAATGATTCCAAGTTATGCCCTGATATCGGACTCGTTCAGAAACTGGAGAGGCATGCAGGTATCGGGCGGCAGAAGGATTAAGCGAAGCGTCTATATTGATACAAGCAGCATCACCTTTTGTACCGAAGACATGATTGAGGAATTCCGGAAGATCCACTATCTTACCGATTATATCGCTACGCGAATCAATGAAATTAACGAGTACAATATGGAGCATCAGATTAATACGGAGAGCAAAGTAAACGGTAGGCAGCTCACGAATGTGGGGGTATTCCGGGAATACATCCATCAGTATCTGAAAAATCATCCGAAGATTCACCAGGATATGACGTTGATCGTGAGACAGCTAGCACCGGGGGACAATGGACTGCCGCTTGAGATCTATGCATTCAGCAATGATATCACCTGGGGAGTGTATGAGTCGGTGCAAGCCGATATCTTTGACCATATCTTTGCCGTGGCGCCGACGTTTGGTCTTCGTGCCTTCCAAAACCCAACGGGTCACGATATCGTTCAGCTTAAGGAAAGCCCACAATTCTCACGCGGCTACTAAA
Source organism: Paenibacillus sp. ACRRY (assembly GCF_022346995.1). Classification (GTDB taxonomy): domain Bacteria; phylum Bacillota; class Bacilli; order Paenibacillales; family Paenibacillaceae; genus Paenibacillus. Next base: position 57,469 of record NZ_JAKRNM010000011.1, read on the forward strand.
ATATGAATACCAAAGGATACTGAGTTCAGCTCATATGTATAACGAAGGCCTGCACCGTCTGGGACGAATTGATTCAATCGTGCATGGAGGGGTAGAATAAACGAGAGGGACTAACTAATGTTCCGTATCATTTCGTATACCTTTTTAGCAAAGGAGAGTCTTCAGATGAATCATCAAATTCCGGAATATACGTTGAATGATGGCTTGAAAGTACCGGCAATCGGGTTTGGTACCTATAGCTTAAAAGGTGCAGAAGGTGTTAAATCCATCGTGTCTGCACTGGATGTAGGCTATCGATTGATTGACACGGCCTATAACTATGAGAACGAGGCGACGGTCGGAAAGGCTATCAAGCAGAGCTCCGTTACGAGAGAAGACCTGCTGATCTCTTCCAAACTGCCTGGGCGTTATCACGATTATAACAAGGCGATCGTAGCCATCGAGGAATCCTTATACAGAGCAGATCTGGATTACTATGACCTATATCTGATTCACTGGCCGAATCCGAAGCAGGACAAGTATGTAGAAGCCTGGCAGGCACTCATTGAGGCGAAGAAGCGTGGATATATCCGCTCCATCGGAGTTAGCAATTTTCTGCCTGAACATAATGAGCGTCTGATTAAAGAGACTGGGGTAGCCCCAAGTCTGAACCAAATCGAGCTGCATCCGTTTTTTGACCAAGCCGAGCAGCGGAAGAAGGATTCGGAGCATGGTATTGTCAATGAATCCTGGAGTCCTATTGGCCGTGGTAATGATGCCGTGCAGGATGTGGTGAAGGATGAGAAGATCCTCCGCATAGCGGAAGCTCATGGCAAAACGGGAACACAGGTCATTTTGCGCTGGCACACCCAGTTGGAATCCATTCCAATCCCGAAAGCAGGCTCCCTTCAACACCAGAAGGAAAACATCGATATCTTCGATTTTGAGCTGAGCGAGCAGGAGATGGAAGTGATCTCGGCATTTAATCGTCCGGATGGACGGTTGTGGGATCAGGACCCAAGCGAGTATGAAGAATTTTAAAAGGTTATAACGAAGACACGCCTCTACCTGTAAGGTGAACGGAGCGTGCATGTAGGCATATTGCTATGGCCTCCTATTCTGCAGAGATGCAGATGGGAGGCTTTTTGGTGTGCATTGATTTGTTCGTTGATCCGACTGAAGAGTCTCTTACAGAAAAATGTACCCTTCATATTTTGATTAGCCATCAATGCTGAAGTATGATCTTGATCTTTTGTCTGCATGTGCAAATCCTGCGCCGGATAAGGGAATATCAAATTTTGGATATCTCGGCAAGAATGGAGGATAGCCATAATAGCGGTCAGGCAGTACCTTTATGAAGAGGGCTCCACATCAAGGGTCAGACATCTTACACGAACACATGGGGGGACGTGAAGCGATGAAACGGTCATGGAGAAAGCGGCTGGTGATTGGAATCTGCCTGATGATGGGATTCACTATTTTGGCAGGCTGCACAGGAGACAATGGAAACGCAGGTGTGGCAGAGGGAGATGGCCCTACGCCAATATCGATCTGGATGTCGATGAACACGAATGCTTCCATTACGCTCAAGAGCATGAATGAAATCACAGCAATTAAGGAATGGGAGAAGAAGACCAACACCAAAATCGAATTCCAGCATCCTGCGGTGGGTGCCGAGACCGAACAGTTCAATGTCATGATTGCCTCGAATCAGCTGCCTGATGCCATGTTTGTAAATGGAGATTACGCCAAGCTGTTCAATGATGGAATTATCATCCGGCTTAACGAACTCATTGATGAATACGCTCCCAATTTGAAAAAGATTTTGGATGAGAATCCCGAAGTCGCCAAACAGTTAAAAGCGGACAACGGCGATATCTATGCTATTCCGCATCTGCGTCTGGGGGAATACAAAAACTTCGGCGGCACATTCATCCGTCAGGATTGGCTTGATGAACTAAAGCTGGAGAAACCGGAAACGCTGAGTGAGTGGGAGACTGTTCTGAAAGCGTTCAAGGAGAAAAAAGGCGTCGCCGCACCACTCTTATTCGGTGCACCTCCTAAGATGACTACGATGGGACCAGCCGCTCCAACCTATTTGGAAGCTTACGGTATCACCAACAATACATTCTTGAAGGATGGCAAAGTGGTTTATGGTCCGATCGAGCCGGAATACAAGGAATTCCTGACGATGTTCCATCGCTGGTACCAGGAAGGACTGATTGACCCGGATTTTGCCACCAATGATCAAAAAACATATGACGCCAAAATTTTGAGTAGTCAGGCAGGTGCCTTTTTCACCTTCATCGGTGGAGGTGTAGGCCGCTACCTGCCTGCTCTTCAGGAAACTGACCCGAACGCGAATCTGACAGCCGTACAATATCCGGTGCAGAATAAGGGCGATGAACCGATGTTTACCGGACGTTCCTGGGAGTGGAGCAGCAGCGGTGTCGTGATCACCAATAGCAACAAACATCCGGAGGAAACAATCAAAGCGCTTGATTATTTCTTCAGTGAAGAAGGACATATGCTGAAAAATTTCGGTGTGGAGGGACTCACGTATACGATGAAGGACGGTTACCCGACCTACACCGATGAGATTTTGAAAAATCCGGATGGATTGTCCGTTGCCCAAGCGATGGCCAAACATTTTATAGCCAACTATCCCTTCGTGGGTGAAGATGACGACCGGTACAATGAGCAGTATTATCAGCTCCAGCAGCAGAAGGATGCTGCCATACTCTTCTCCAAATACAGCGAGAATACACTGAAAGTGGGCCTTCCTCCAACCAGTCTGACAACAGAAGAATCCACGGAATACAGCAAAATCATGAGCGATATTGGAACGTATCGGGATGAGATGTTCGTCAAGTTTGTCATCGGGGTCGAGCCGATTGAGAACTTTGACAAGTACGTCGATCAGATCAACAAGTTTAACGTCGAGCGGGCCATTGAAATTCAGCAGGCTGCGCTGGACCGCTATAACGCCAGATAACGAAGAAGCTGTCCGTGGGGAAGCCCCTTTTTACCTCACGGATGCTCTCCTTCGAATTGATAAGGAAGGGGATGGAGAAGGTGTCGCACAAGCTATCCTTGTTATGGCTCAATTACAAAAAGAATAAAGCGATCTACTGGATGGCTCTTCCCGTTGTTTTGTATTTTCTCATTTTTAAATATCTGCCGATGTATGGAGCGATCATTGCATTCAAGGATTATTCGGTGGGCAAAGGCATATGGGGCAGTGATTGGGTGGGACTGCAGCACTTCCGGGACTTTTTTCAGAGTTACTATTTCTGGCGGATTTTGAAAAACACCCTGGTGCTGAGCTTCTATCAACTATTGTTCGGATTCCCAGCACCGATTCTTCTTGCCCTTCTGCTCAATGAGCTTCGCAACGAAATATTCAAGCGCACCGTGCAGACCGTCTCTTACATTCCGCACTTTATTTCCATCGTGGTCATCTGCGGAATGATTGTGGATTTCTCATCCCGGGATGGCCTGTTTAACACCATTATTGAATACTTTGGCGGCCAGAGCAGTGCGCTTCTCAGTGATCCGGCCAATTTCCGTACGATGTATACCGCTTCATCCATCTGGCAGGAGCTCGGCTTCTCCAGCATCATTTATCTGGCAGCGCTAAGTGGAATCAATCCCGAGCTGTATGATGCAGCGAATGTGGACGGGGCAAGTCGCCTTCGCCAAGTCTGGCATATTACGTTGCCCGGCATCATTCCGATGATTCTCATTCTGCTGATTCTCCGTATTGGCGGCTTGATGGAGATCGGTTTTGAAAAAATCATTCTGCTCTACAACCCGAACGTCTATGACACGGCTGATGTCATCTCGACATTTGTGTACCGTAAAGGGATTAGCGAAAGTGCCGAATTCAGCTATACGACTGCAGTAGGCCTGTTCCAATCCGTCATTAACTTTACACTGCTCATTGGTGCGAATCGCCTGTCCAAGGCGATATCCAATACCAAGCTATTCTAGTCAGGAATGAGGTGAGGGAGGGGAGTTTCGATGAAAATAAAGCGATCAATCGGGGAGCGGCTGTTTGGCGGTGCCAACGCCATCCTGATGACGGGACTGATCATTGTCACCTTGTATCCGCTGCTGCATGTGCTGAACGCATCGTTCAGTGATTCCGGTCAGCTAATGGCTCACAGAGGTCTGCTGCTCTTTCCGAAAGGGCTGACACTGGAGAGCTACAAGCTGGTTCTCAGCAACCCGAACATTCTGTCCGGGTACCGAAACACCATATTCATCGTCGTGGTGGGTACAGCTCTCAATCTGCTGTTCACCATTCTGGGAGCGTATACCCTGTCTCGCAAAAACTTCATGCTTCGCAACCCGATCATGCTGGCGATCGTGTTTACGATGTTTTTTAACGGCGGTATCATTCCATCCTATCTGTTGATCAACAATACACTTCATATGGGGAACAGCCTGTGGGCTCTGATTATACCTGGGCTGATCAGCAGCTATAATCTTATTATTATGCGGACTTCATTTCAGGAAATCTCGGAAAGCCTGCTGGAATCGGCCCGTATGGACGGGGCGGGAGAGATGTTAATCCTTTGGCGTATCGTAGTGCCGTTGTCCATGCCGGTGATCGCAGTGATGATTCTCTTTTATGGAGTTAGCCATTGGAATTCTTGGTTCGGCGCCATCTTGTACATCCGGGATCGAAATCTGTTTCCGCTTCAGCTAGTGCTGCGTGAAATCCTCATCCAGAACAGTACGGACTCCATGACGACAGGGGCGTCAGCTGTGGACAAAGAGGCGATCGGGGAAAGTGTGAAATATGCAACGGTCATGGTTGCCACGCTTCCGATTTTGTTTATCTATCCTTTTCTGCAGAAATACTTTGTCAAAGGTGTTATGATCGGAGCAATCAAGGAATAAATCAGTCGTAGGCCATGCCAAACCACCATGTGAGGAGGAGACTCATGAAGAAGAAAAGCATCCTGTTGTCCTGGAGCATTTCTTACATGGTCATTCTGCTCATCCCGATTGTGATCGGTGCAGCTGTATTTGCCGAGTCCCGCATCTTGCTTGAGGAAGAAGTGAATCGCTCCAATATGGTGCTGCTCTCCCAGGTGCAGGAGACGATCGATAACCAGATTGGGGATATCGGCAGCATCAGCAATCAACTCATGGCCGACTCTCAGTTAACGAGCTTCATTAATCACGCGTCTGAACAGGATGGCCGGTGGCGGTTAATGGGACTTGAGTTGATCAAAAATCTGAAGTCTACGCGCGTCGGAAACGGCCTAATCAGCGAATTATATATTTATATTAAGGATGCCGATGTTGCCTTGTCCTCTTCTTCTCTTATTCAAAAGACCTATCTGTATGACATGTTCTACAAAGGCACGGATGTATCGGAGGAGGCATGGACTGGACTTATGCACGATACCGACACCAGCAGGTTCAGAAAAATGGCGGTTCGAAGTGAAGATCGGCGCATTGAAGATACACTTGTATACCTGCAGCCGTTCCCCATCCAGAGTGCTGCCGACAGTCCTGCAACCTTCGTGGTTAACCTGGATCCGAATCGGTTCCAACAGGCAATTGATAATGTGCGTTTGGAAAAAGAGAGCACGGTATTCATCCTGGACGATGAGGGGAACACGTTGTTTTCCACAGGCGTTTTTGAAACCCCTTACAAAGTATATGGAGATCTGAATTCCGGGCAAGATTCAGGAGTCAGAACAGAAACGATCGATTGGAACGGTGAATCGGTCACCATGTCCCAGATCTCTTCCAAGGTCCAGGATTGGAATTATGTATCGATTATACCTACCCGGATCTATGCCAAGAAACTAACGGTCATTCGCAATATTACGATTGGAGGCGTGGCAGCTGGACTTCTGCTGGGCGGGGTAGCGGCCTGGTGGTTCACCAGGAGGAACTATCGTCCGCTGGGACGGATCATGAACATTATCTCCGATAAGGTCAAATGGAAACTGGAGCAGCCGGACGATGAATATGGCATTCTGCAATCGGTGCTGGTCCGTGCTTGGGAAGAGCAGGATCAATTCGCGAGCAGGCTCAAAGACCAGCAAAACGTAGTACGGAGCAATTTGCTTGCCAAGCTGATGAAGGGCAGAGTTCAGGCAGGTGAAGAATTTGCCTCAACGTTGGAACGGCTTGGTATTCACTTCGAGACTCCAGCGTTTGCCGTATTGCTCCTTCATATTGAGAATGTGGATGGGTTGTTCCGGATAAAAGGGCGCGAGCAGGACCAGGAGGAGAAAGAACAATTTGTGCAGCTCATACTGACCAATGTGCTGGAGGAAATGATAGGTTCCATTGGCCAAGTGTTTTCAGCTGATATTGATGGACGGATCGCATTGCTCATCAATATTCGGGCAGATGAGGAGAATTCCGGACACCAGTTGATCAGCGCCATTGAGGAAGCACAGCGTTTTATCGGATCACGGTTTTGCGTGTACTTTTCGGTGGGGGTAAGCGATGTTCATCACGGCATTGCAGCGATCGGAGACAGCTTTCGGGAATCGGAAGAGGCACTGGAATATCGGCTGATATTGGGAATCGGGCAAATCATTGACCAAAACCGCATTCGTAGGCCGAAGGAGGAATTATATTATCCTCTCGATCTGGAGAGACAGCTCATTAATTATATCGCGACAGGCAATTATGCCCGTTCAACCGAAGTGATGAACGAAATTCTCATGACCAATTTTACGGGAGAGCCCTTGTCTGTTGAACTGGCACGCTGCCTGATGTTTGAGTTAATCGGTACCATTCTGAAAGCCACGGAACAGATCAAGTCAGATGACCAGAAGGAGATTACGCATCGTAATGATCTGATTCGGCAATTGTTTGCATGCGAGACGTTTGAGGAGATTGAAGCCGAGCTGCTGCGAATCCTGGAGACGGTCTGTCAGATGGTGAATGAACGCAAGCGCTCCCGTAACGAAGAGCTAAAAGACCAGCTCATTGAATTCATTGTAGAGAACTATGCAGACGTTAATTTGGGTTTGACTCATTTGTCGGAACGCTTTCGCTTCCATCCAACTTATGTCTCGAAGTACTTTAAGGAGCAGACCGGAATCAACGTGATCGATTACATCAACCAATATCGGATTGAACAATCCAAGAAAATTCTGCAGGCAGAAGAGGGGACTATTCAGGATGTATCCGAGCGTGTAGGGTTTCTCAACAGCAATTCATTCATTCGTGTCTTCAAAAAGTATGAGGGCATTACGCCTGGTCAATATAAGCAAAATAGCAGACTTGTCCAACATGAAGGATGAAGAAAAATAGATTCATAGAGGAGGACTTGTTCCATGTGGAAAAATGCCATTGAAGATGCACTCCAAGTCACGAGAAGCAACATTGACCGATTTGGAGGACGATTTCCCCATGTAAGTAACGGGGATGAGCATTATGTGCTGAATGATAACACGGAGTGGACAGCAGGCTTCTGGTCAGGCATCCTTTGGTTATGCTCGGAATACACGCAGGACCCGCTTTTTCGCGAGGCAGCCGTTAACACCGTCGATAACTTCCGGACACGGATGGAACGGAAGAGCATTTTTGACCATCATGACATAGGTTTCCTCTATTCCTTATCCTCCAAGGCCCAATGGATCGTGGAACGTGACCCTGCTGCACGTGACCTCACGCTGGAAGCTGCGGATATGCTGATGAAGCGCTGGCGAGAAGGGTCAGGGCTGATCCAGGCTTGGGGGCGCAAGGGCGATGTGAACAACGGAGGACGTATTATTATCGATTGCCTGCTTAATCTTCCATTATTGTTATGGGCGTATGAACAGACCCATAACGAAGAATATCGGCGAGTCGCCAAACTCCATGCGGAGAAAAGCCGACGTTTTCTGGTTCGTGGAGACGATTCCAGCTATCATACCTTTTATTTTGATCAGGCTACGGGCGAAGCCATTCGTGGAGGGACCCATCAGGGCTATAATGATGGCTCAACATGGACCCGCGGTCAGGCATGGGGGATATATGGCTTTGCATTATGCAGCCGATATCTGCAAAGTGCGGAGATGTTCGAGACAGCGAGGCGTCTCGCCCGCTACTTCATTGCCCATGTACCGGAGGATCATGTAGCCTATTGGGATTTTGATGCACCACAGACATCCGAAACGAAGCGTGACAGCTCTGCATCCGCTATTGCTGCGTGCGGAATTCTGGAGATCGCCGAGAGATTGGACCCTACTGATCCGGAACGACAGTTCTTCCTGGATGCGGTGCAGAATTCAATGGCGTCTCTGGTACAGAATTATTCCACTCACGGATCCGAGACCGAAGAGGGATTACTCAAGCATGGTTCATACTCCGTAAGAGGCGGGGATTCACCGGATGACTATGTCATCTGGGGTGATTATTTCTATCTCGAAGCATTGATGCGTTTGGAGCGTGGCATTCCTGGATATTGGTATGACCGGAGATCGAATGGTAGGCAATAATGCAGGGTGTGCAAAAGAAAAAGCAGCGATTCTTCCTGGCTGGGGAGAATCGCTGCTTTATTTTGCTTCAATAGAGGAATACGTTTGAATACGTTCGGTTACATTTGCGTTTTTGGAGCAAGCTCAATGGCAGAGCGAATGGCTGCCAGCATGCTTTTATCATCGGCAATGTTTTTACCAGCGATATCGAAGGCCGTACCGTGGTCAACGGAAGTGCGGATGATGCCGCCTTTTAAGCCAACGGTGATGTTCACGCCTTCCTCAATACCCATAACTTTGATAGGAGCATGTCCCTGATCGTGGTAGCATGCCACTACGATATCGAAATCGCCGCGGCCTGCGCGGAAGAACAGTGTATCCGCAGGGAGAGGACCAACCACGTTAATGCCTTCCTGCTGCGCACGCTCGATACCTGGCTGCAGTTTTTCTTCTTCTTCACCATTGCCGAACAATCCGTTCTCGCCGGCGTGCGGATTAATGCCGCATACAGCTACACGTGGATTTTCGAAGCCTGCTTTTTTGAGTGTATCGTGTGCAAGCTTAACTACCGTGTAGGTTCTTTCGGGGTTGATGCTGGCGATCGCATCGATCAAGCCCATGTGTGTTGTCAGGTGAATAACCCGCAGGTTGGGTGTCGTCAGCATCATGGAGAAATCCTTTGTATCGGTCAGGTCAGCCAGAATTTCAGTATGTCCTGGATACAGATGTCCACCTTGATGCAGAGCTTCCTTGTTCAGAGGAGCAGTGCAGATGGAGTTGATCTGCTGTTTTTTGGCCAGTTCAATGGACTTGGCCAGGAATTGAAAGGCTGCATCTCCCGCTATAGGAGACACCTTTCCATATTCGAGATCGGCAGGGATGAGATCCAGATCAATAACATCAACGGTGCCGAATTCATATTTGGCTTCTGAAGGCTCCTGAATGGCATTGACGTTCAAGCTTGATCCGATGACAGGCAGAACGCGTTTCAATATTTTTGCATCACCAATAACGAGTGGGTTGCAGTTGTCGTAGACCTCCTGATGGCCTAGTGCCTTCATAATAATCTCGGGTCCGATACCTGCTGCATCGCCCATTGTAATTCCAACTGTGGGTTTCATACTGGAATCCCTCCTTTTAATTTTTCAATCGCATGGATGAAGACTTCTGGTGTGCCGAAGCCTCCTGCTTTGGTAATGACATGTAAGCCTTCTATTCCGATAAACTTGGATATTGGAACACCAATCTCAAGTTCGTCCAGCAGCTCGAAGCCGCTAATATTCCACTTCATGCAAATTTGCTTGGCGGTGTCCCCACCGGTCATGGATACACCCTTGAAATTGCCCTCTTCAAGCAATCTGGCACAAATCTCGCCCATAGCCCGCACGATTTCGTTGCTGACCTCGGTATGATCCAGACCGCGGGCTTCACCCGTGGCACGTGCCAGTTCAATGTCAACCTGCTCTGCCGTGGAATACAAGACAACGTCATGGCCTGCAAGAGACTTGGCTTTTACTTCTTTATACACACGCTCCATTTCCTCTGTCCGATCTGCTGCGGCGGATACGGCTTTGAAGGAGTGGAATGCAACGGAAGAAACGCTGGTCTGTCCCAGCAATTTCTTCAACTGAGCACGTGAGTTTTTGTTTACACTGCCTACGACAGATAGAATAGGTCCAGAATTTCCCGGTATAGTCAATTCCGTTGATTTACCCTCCAGACTGAAATGTCCGGGAAGATAGTTGGCGATTCCTGCAGAGCCTGCCCATGCAAAGGAATATTCCAGCTCGCTGGTCATTTGCAGGATTTGCTCCAGATGCAACTCCTCCGTTGAATCCACAAGTACGTATGGAATGTCATTTTCTTTAAACTGGGTTAACTTCTTCTGGATATGCTCCTTGCCTGCTTCCAGATCCGATACGCTGATCTCACCTACTTCATACTTCGTCTGAAGCTTCAGCAGTTCAGGAAGATACGAAACCGTCACAGGTGTTTTGGGATCGTTCGCGATCTCGGTGTCAGCCAGTGGAATTCCGTTCAGGTAATGTACCCCGCTCAGGATCGTACGATTATTCTTCGGATAACCGGGTGCAATCATCATGAAATCCGGTTTAATCACGTCGTACAGCGCATCAATCTCAATGCCAATGTTACCACGCATGGTGGAATCCATTTTTTTGAAAATGGTATCGAATCCATTTCTCGTCAGGAACTCGGCTGCATTACGAACGCGCTGGTAAGCTTCATCCGAGGCAATGGAACGGCTGTCCGTGTCGAAAACAACAGCATCGTAATGACGAATATTATTCTCGTCCATGTTAAATAATACACTGGTTTTCAAGCCATGACGGGCAAGCTGAACCCCGCTGTCATTGGCACCAGTCAGATCATCTGCAATAATGGCTAACTTCATGCTGTTATCGCCTCCTTGAGAAAAAAATGAATTCATATCCGGTCAGTATCAGGTTGTTGCTTTATGTGGTCGGTCTTTGGTTGTATTTCTCGACCCCGCCTGATTTCTCCAGCCTTTTGGAGAGGAATCCGATGAAGATCGGCAGCAGAATAGCGGTCGTTACGACACTTGCCGCAATTTGTACGGTAGCAATTTCAGCAATTGGGGCAAAAGAAGCATTAGCAGCCACGATGGCAGCAGGTGTACCTACAGCGTTCCCGGCTGTGGAACCTTCCGAAGCTCCGACAATGGGATTCCAGCCAATGGCTTTGAAGAGCAGATAGCCGACGCCGCCAGTGATCAATACTGTAATTACACCCAGCATGATGCCGCCTAGTCCACCTTGAATGATAGATGAGAAGTTAATGCCCATACCCAGTGAAAAGGCGAAGAATGGAACGAGCTTGTCACTGCCTTTATGCAGCCATTCAGCCAAGTTGCGATCCAGGTTACCAATAATCACACCGACGATCAGTGGAAGCAGTACCGCTACAAAAGCCATCGGGGAGAACATGCCATTGGCGAAGCCCATCGCACCGAAAATAGAGAGTGCAACCATGGTAAGAAAAGGTCCGTCGCTGAGCGCGAGGAATGGATAAGCAGCCTTGTCATCCTCTTTGCCGTATTGTCCGGCCAGTGCAATGTACAGTCCGCCGTTGGAATTCGTCATCGCAGCAATAATGGCAAGCGGTGCCAGACCAAGGAATAATCCATTGGAATCCGCGAAGAAAATGGCGATCAAGCCTAATATTGCACCAACAGCCCACTTGAACACAAGCAGTGTAACACCTTTACCGACAGATGAACCGGCTGTCTTGAACGTGATTTGTGTCCCGGCAATCAGGAGGAACAAAGCGATCAGCGTGCTTGAACTGTTTACGAACAGGGCTTCAGTAAATCCACCAATCCGCAAGGCATTGGGGAAGAATGTGTTAATCGTTGCACCAAGCAACAGCGGGACAACCATCATACCGCCAGGAATACGATCTAATGTTGCTTTAATGTTCATAGTAGTAGCTCCTTTGAGTGAGTAATCGTTTTCATGAAGCGCTTGCAGGAACTATCTTATCGCAGATTGTTTATTTTAGCAACAATAATTTGCTGTAAATTTTAAGTAATCATTAAAGTGTTTAATAATGCAACACATTGGGCGATAAAAAAAGCACAAACTTAAAGATTATTCTTTAAGTTTGCGCCAAAGTGTGGCCCGGTTAATCCCCAGGCGATCTGCAGCCTTGGATTGATTATTGTTTTCCTCCTGCAGAACGTGTTGAATAATTTCCTTCTCGATCTCTTTCAGCGTGCCGTTTAACCTCATCGTGTTCGTTGCAGACTGCTGATGAAGCAGGCGGGACAGCGTATCTGTCGAGATCACATAATCCTGCTCATTCAGGGCAGCCTGTTTGATAAGATGCTTCAGCTGGCTGACTGTCATCTGTGGAACCTGCTCCCGGATTAACTGTAGAGCATCCTCTTTGATCTTCACCGCAGCGGTTCCATACTTATGATAATAGTCGGTAAGGAACTGCTGGATCAGTGGAGCCAGATCCTCCAGTCTGTCCGCAAGACTCGGCATCATCATGGTACTCAGCTCGATATCAAGCGTCCAATACGGATTCAAGGGCTCTTCTCCCAGAATGAATACACCAATCTGCCTGTTTAGACAGGTTTGAATGAATGAGGTCACTTCTTCATCATGGAGCCGCTGTTCGATATGGTTCAGCTCCACGTTGCGGACCTTGGAGAGCGGTATTTTATGCAAATGACCGGCAGGTACCTGCGACAGGTCTATTTGCAGCAGCAGTCCACCGCTTGAGTACATCTGATGCATGTGTTTTACGAGAAATGATTTGCCTGAATCCGCATGTCCGAGCAGATAGACGGGTTCGTGATTTTCATATAAAGCCTGAATGTTCTTCAACATCACCTGCATGGCTGGTGATTCGGCAACAATGGGCTCGGTGGTTATATCCGTGTAGGTAGTTATGCCGAATTGTGCAAACTGGTAGGGCTGTCCTTTTTCAAGCGTGTAGACTTTATAACCCTTATTATTCAGTGTCGTTTCATGGGCCGTTACCGTCAGCTGATAATCGTCGACCATGAACATATGTTGAACCTGGGATTGCTCGAATTCCAGATTGGTGTTAATCAAATGGATGTAATTATCCGTCAGTGGATTCTGCTCGAAATCGGTCAGGTTTTCAAATACAATATCGTTCCGTTCATCTAAAATAAGCAGATTTGGGTGCTCCTGTGTGACCAGGTTATTCAAAATGACTGAAATGGCTTGGTTCTTGCTCAGATAGCGAAATACCAGCTGGGCATCCTCAAGCGCGCGCAGAATGGCTTCCTTACCAGACTGGATCAGTAAGCCTTCGAGCCCATAGGTTCTGGCGGTATCTACGGTGATAACATCCCCGACAATCTGACGGTATCCGGATGCTTTCAGCTCCAGCAGCAGCCTGGCGACATCTTCGGAACTGCGAATCGTGTATACCTTGAGGGGCAGGTCCATCAGATCAATAATGGATTGTGCACCTGATGTAATGTTCGAAAAGCCAACGATGGCCGTTTTGCCGTTAAACTGGCTGGCCAGAGTCAAGGAACGAATCATGTCATATCCTGAGAGCTGCACATCAATGACGGGAATGGTGACGGCTTCCTTGATCAGCTGTGCAGTACCCCCACGGCTAATAATAATTTCGGCCCCGTTTCGTTCGGCTTGTGAGGCCAGTTCGGCCCCTTTTGCCAAGTCTCCCACATCGCATTGAATCGATAATTGGGGAAACCGGGGAATGCACTCTTGTATAATGGTAGTCATGGATTCGTAAGGAGCAATGATATGAACTCGTGTACGCATAATGTTCCTGCCTTTTATAGAAATCTCATTTCATGGTTCCCTTATTATAGCCAACTTACGAGGGATTGGCATCTTTGCTCTTGAAGCTTTAGGTGCAGGATGGCAGATGAGGGATAAGCCATGCTGTTTGCTGCACTGCGACCTTGTGATAATTATCACGGAAGTTCGGAATCCATTTTTTCAAAATGAATACATAAGCATCAACGATGGCAAGGGAAGAAAGGAGCGTCATGCGATGTCAGCATTTCGTGAAGCGGTAGAGCAGGATCATATCATTCAATGCGTGGTTAATGAGTTTACGTGCAGAGTGCTCTGGAGCGAAGGTCGTCCATGTCTGGAATATCAGCACGAAGAGGATCTGAAGCATATTACGGCATATGTTGAGGTAAACTTTGGCGTAGAACTGCTGGATGTATTCTTTACCGCGGTGGAGAGTCTTCCCGCCTGATCTGGATATCTCTACTGTTAAAAATGGATAGTGCAGCGTAAGAGGAACCATCAGCAGGAGCTGGTGGTTTTTCATTTGGGAAATGCCATCCAATCCAGGGAAATGAAACCTCGTTCTTGGAATTCATGTATTATAGGGTATATGTAAACTTTTCGGAGGAGGAACACAGGAATGGGAATCTTATCGAGGTTTAGGGACGTGATGAAGGCCAATGTGAACAGCTTGCTGGCTCGGGCGGAAGATCCGGAGAAGACCGTGAATGAATATATGCGGAGTTTGAGCAGTGATCTGGGACAGGTGAAAGCGGAGACGGCGGCCGTTCTGTCGGAGGAGAGCAGGGCGAAGCGAGCTTTGGATGAATGCAGCGCCGAGATGAAGAAATTGCAGCGGTATGCAGAGAAGTCGGCAGAATCAGGCGATGAAGATAAGGCTCGGAGTTTTCTGGAGAAGAAAGTGGAGCAGACGGAGAAATGGAATGAATTACAGGCAGCGTATGAGCGTGCTTCCGCAAAAGCCAAAATGATGAAGCATATGAATGAGAAATTGGTAGCAGACCTGGGACAACTGGAAGCCAGACATACCGAGCTGAAAGGCAGAATGGCAGAGGCAAAATCTCAGCAGCAGGCCAATGAACTGAATGCTTCAGCAGGAAAAGCAAACGCGGCTTTTCAGGCGATGGAAGAGAAGGCCAATCAGGCCTTAAATGAAGCAGAAGCACTTGCCGAGCTCCGGGCAGGGAAGCAGGAAGATGATCTGGATGAACTTATTGCGCAGCTGGAGAGAGAAATGAACGCGGAAGCGGGTAATAGTGACAATAAAGCTCCCAGCGCGGAGGAAGAACTCGCAGCAATTCAGGAGAAGCTGAAGAATAATTAGGATGGATACGATCATATTTCGTTAATATTGAGGTGAGCAGATGCCAGTTATTGAATACAAGTGTCCCAACTGTGGCAGTGGTATGGTTTTTGACAGCGCGACTGGTTCATTATCCTGCCCGAGCTGTGGGCGACAGGACAACATTGAGCAAATCCCGGATCCGCTGAAGAAACAGGTGTTCACGGAAAATGAAGTGAAGCAATATCACTGTAACAGCTGCGGCGCGGATATCGTCACGGAACCGGAGACGAGTGCAACCACGTGCAGCTTCTGCGGAGCGGCAGTTGTGCTGAGCGATCGGCTGACGGGTGATCTGGCACCCGTCATGGTTATTCCGTTTTCCATCAGCAAGGAGCAGGCGAAGCAGGCATTCAAAAAGTGGTGCCGGAACGGCCTGCTGACCCCGAGCGGATTCATGAGCGCAGACCGGATTCAGAATATTACGGGGATGTATGTGCCGTTCTGGTTATATGAGTTACATAACAAAATCGAAGTTCACGGCCGCGGAACCAAGGTGAGAACCTACACACAAGGCGACTACCATTATACGGAGACACAGCATTTTGATATTTACCGGAAAATCCGGCTCAACTATGTGAATCTGCCCATTGACGCTTCGGAGAAAATGAAGGATGAGCTGATGGATAAGCTGGAGCCATTTCCCTATAACCAGTTGAAAGAGTTCAAGACCCCGTATCTTGCGGGATACATTGCAGAGAAATACAGCTATACCGATGAAGAGTTATATCCGCGGGCCAAGGAGAAGACCCGATCTTATATTGATTCATATATCGCTTCAACCGTATCCGGTTATAACAGTGTAAGCTACACGGACAAACAAATTGATACGACGCTTAAAAATGCAGACTATGTGCTGCTTCCCGTATGGATGGTCTATTACGATTTCAATCGTGCCCAGTATACCTTTGCCATGAATGGTCAAACAGGGAAAGTGGTTGGCAAACCGCCTATCAGCAAAGCCAAAGTGGCTGGTTGGTTCGCTGGCGTTTCCGCCGTGTCCTTGTTGTCCTTGAAACTGATCTCCTGGATGATGGGAGGTGGGTTCCTGTGAAACAGGTCAAACAGCTTGCAATGGTGACCACCCTGGTCATGATGGTGTTTGGTTTGACATTCTCCTTTTTGACTGTTCAGACTGCCTCGGCAGCCGAGGGTAAAAATCTCATCTATGATGAGGCCAATCTGCTGAGTGAGCAGGAGAAGAGTGAATTGAACGCACTGGCGAATGAGTATGGAGCCGAGAGGCAGACGGATTTTATTATCCTGACAACAAATAATACGGACAGTCAAGATGTCGAGCTGCTGACCGAGGACTTTTACGATGAGCAGGGGCTGGGGTTCGATAAAGTTCACGGAAATGCTGTCATATTGACGATGGATATGAATTTCAGAGAAGTGTACCTGGCCGGATTTTATAAAGCAGAAGATTATCTGGACAGTGGACGGCTCGATGCTATCCGCAGCAGGATCACTCCAGATTTGTCTAACGGCGATTATAAGCTTGCTTTCGAGAAATATATAAGGCTCTCTTACGAGTACATGGGATACAGACCGGGTGTAAATCCAAATAATATTTTGTTTAACGGTTGGTTCCAACTAGCTGTTGCTGTTGCCATCGGAGGCATTGTAGTCGGAATCATGGCCTATCGGTCAGGCGGACGGGTCACCGTCAATCGAGCAACATATGAGGATTCCAGTTCCTCCAGTGTAATTGATCGTCAGGATCGGTATATCCGCACAACGGTCACCAAACAAAAAATAGAAAGAAACAATAACAACGGAGGCGGAGGCGGCGGTGGTGGAGGTACCACCCGTGGCGGCCACTCGCATAGTGGAAGTAGAGGTTCGTTTTAGTATCTGAGCATTTGGAGCAGGACCAAATAGAAGGGATGGGAACGAGTATGGGATTTTTCAAAAATCAATTTTCGAATGTAGTGGAATGGGAAGAATTCAGAGATGACATGATTTTCTGGAAGTGGAGCAACCGGGAGATCAAGAAGGGCAGTAAGCTGATTATCCGTTCGGGTCAGGATGCCATCTTTTTGAACAACGGCAAGGTTGAGGGAATCTTTGAAGATGAGGGCTCATTTAATATCGATTCGGAGATCATTCCGTTTCTGTCTACATTAAAAGGGTTTAAATTCGGGTTTAACAGCGGCATGCGGGTCGAAGTGCTGTTTGTGAATACAAAGGAATTTACCGTTCGGTGGGGAACGCAAAGCCCTGTACTAATTCCGACACCGCAGCTTCCGGGCGGAATGCCGATTCGGGCCAATGGTACGTTCAACTTCAAGGTGAGTGACTACGTCACGCTCATTGATAAAATTGCCGGCATCAAGCAGAGCTATCTGGTCGAGGATGTCAAAATCCGCATGACTTCTGTACTGGATCAGCTGCTTATGAAGTGGATCAGCCGTGAGGGCAAGGATATGTTCAACCTGCAGGCGAACGCGTCGGAGATTGCAAAGGGCATACAAGAAGACCTAGATATGCAAATGATGGACATCGGAATCGGCATTACCGGATTCCAGGTGATGAGTTTCAATTACCCGCAGGAGATTCAGGATATGATCACGAAGACCGCTTCGCATGAGATGATCGGTAATCTGCAGAAATACCAGCAGGTTAGCATGACAGATGGCATCGCCTCCGGCAAGGTAAAAGGCGGCGGTGCCGCATCGGATATGGCGGGCATGATGATGGGCATGAATATGGCTAACGAAATGATGAAGAACATGAACCAGAATCAAAATAATAACAACAACAGCTCAGGCCAAAACACGGACCAACCATCCTCATCCAAGGAAGGATCTTCTTCTGAGGGTGGCAAGAAGCCGAACTTCTGTCCGAACTGTGGTGCTAAAAATGAAGGAGCCAACTTCTGTCCCAACTGTGGACAAAAGCTGGTTTAACATAACGGAATTGAAGAAGGGCTCACATCGGAGTGGAAACTCCGGATGAGCCCTTTTTTCTTTTGTTATTTCATTTTAATAAAAGTGTTGACAATACCTCAAAAATGATTTATCTTTAATTTAAGATATTTAATTCAAAGGAAAACACACCGAAGAATAATATCTAAATCCAATTACAAGGAGAGAGATCAAGATGATGATTCCAACATTGACCAGAATAAATGAACTTTCCAGAAAAGCTAAAGAGGCAGAACTGACAGAGATGGAGAAAGCGGAACAAATTCGTCTGCGCCAGGAATACCTGCAAATCTTTCGCGGTTCGATCAACGATATTCTGCTGAATGTCACCATCTATGATCCGAACGGCGATGACGTTACTCCGGACAAATTGAAACAGGAACAAGCAAGCCAAAACAACAACTAAATTCAAACGATCATAAATCTTAATTTAAAGATAATACAAATTAGAATATATAAGAACCTAAAACAACCATATCCAATTCGAAAATCCAAGGAGGAATTTTTTATGAAACTTCAAACTGCAGGTATCCACCATATTACAGCTTTTGCGGGAGATCCACAGGCCAATGTCGACTTTTATGCTGGGGTTCTGGGACTTCGTCTCGTGAAAAAAACAATCAACTTCGATGCACCAGACGTGTACCATCTGTACTTCGGGGATGAAAAAGGCAGCCCCGGAACCATTATTACCTTCTTCCCATCTGCTGGATCACCTCGAGGCAAAATTGGCGGCGGCCAAGTAGGTATTACCTCTTATGTCATTCCTCCTGGGACTATTGGCTTCTGGCAGGATCGGCTGGAACGTTATAACATTGAGGTAACCAAAACAAGTCGCTTTAATGAGGAGCTTCTTCAATTCGAAGACAGCGAAGGCTTGCGGCTCGAGCTTGTTGAAAGGGAAGAGGGTGCTGCCAGCACATGGGAGCATGAAGGAATTCCGGCAGACAAAGCGATCAAAGGCTTCGGCGGTGCTGTACTGTTCAGTGTGAATCCGGCGAGAACAATGGATGCGCTGGAGAACATTCTGGGATTCGTCAAAGTGGATGAAAATGAAGAGTATGCCCGTTTCCGTTCCAGCGGAGATATCGGCAACGTCGTGGACGTTCCGGTTACCCGTATACCACTGGGTGTAGGCGGCTCTGGCACAGTACACCACATTGCATGGCGTGCCAAAGATTTTGAAGAGCATGAGGCATGGAGAGGGGCCGTATACCAATATGGCTACCAACCAACCCCAGTCCGCGACCGTCAATATTTCAATGCTATCTACTTCAGAGAAGCAGGCGGAATCCTGTTTGAGATTGCAACAGATCCACCGGGATTTGCCAAAGATGAACCTGCCGATGCACTCGGAGAAAAATTGATGCTGCCAGAGTGGTTTGAACAATACCGCGAACAAATCGAAGGCAATCTGCAGCCGATTGTGGTAAGAACGTTGGAACCTGCAACAACTGCCGGGTAATGGACAATATAAACCATAGCGGCCAGAATGAAGTTCCGGCCGCGAATGGATTAACTTTTACATAAGGCAATGAAGACTTGAACCCAAAGGAGCATCGAAGGATGATGGAGAAAAAGGTTACCTGGCTGGAGCTGTTTTACGATCTGCTCTTCGTCGCAGCCGTATCCAAAGCAGGACATGTCCTGCTGCATGCCGATCACGGCGTTATTACGTTTGAATATCTAATGAAATTTGTATTAATCTTCATCCCCGTATGGTGGGCATGGGTGGGACAGACTCTATTCATTAATCGATACGGTCAGGATGTCCTCAGCCATCGCATCTTTCTCATCCTTCAGCTTCTGTCGGTTCTCGTGATGACGGCAAGTCTTTCGACCCACTTTGATCAGTATTACCTGTCATTCTTCGTAGGGTATATCGGTTCGAGGGCATTTACCGCGATCCAGTATCTTACGGTTCACAAGTCCAAAAGCACACATCAACAACAGGCAGCACGTTATCTGGGTATCTGCTTTATCATCGGTATTCTGATCTCCTCAGGTTCTCTGTTCTTCGATTCCTGGGTGCGTTACGTCGTACTGTATGCGGGGATTGCCGTTGATATCGTACTGCCGCTAATTGGACGCAAAAATCTGGTGAAGGTACCGATCCAGACGCATCACCTGCTCGAACGCTTTGCACTCTTTACACTCATCCTGCTCGGTGAGTCGGTAGTTAGTATTATTGCTGTACTGCAGGCCGATCATTGGGATCTAAGATCCATCCTGTTTGCCGCCTTGACTTCCATATTCGTCATTGCAATGTGGTGGCAGTATTTCGATAACGTGGAGAAAAAGGTCAGCAAGGAAATTCAGACTGCCGGGCAAGCGATCATCTATGGTCATCTGTTCATTTACATTTCAATGAGCATGATCGCCGCTTCAATTCAGCTGCTGTACCTGAATCAGCTTAACTATGTATTCATGCTGGGATTTGGTTTCGGATCGGTATTGCTCTACTTCCTGTCGACCTCGCTCGTGTTCCATCGTTACCGACATGCACACTTAAGACTTCGTCCGTTTCATCTGGTAACGATGGTTGGCGTACTGGCTGCATTTGTCATTGTGGATCTAATCTATCAGGTTCCGAACTACGTTATCGTGGGTGAAGATATGTTATTCTTCCTTCTATATGCGAAGCTGACGACTTGAATAGCGGATTGAAACGAATTAAAAAAAGTCACGGACGGATTGCGTTCGTGGCTTTTTGGTTTGATTTTTCTGAAATGTCATGTCGACAATGTGAAAAAGCGGTTTCGTGAGTTATTTTCTTCTATAGAATCTGTTAATATGGGACTATGTACAAGCGAATCTACCAAATCACTGAATAGGGATAGTGATTCATGGATTATGGAGATGACAATCAGGAGGGAAATCATTGAGTACACATCAAATCGGAGTTCCATTGGAAGGGTTTGCAGAATTTAGCCGCACGGTTGCCGCAGAAGGCGCGGTGCTATTGAGAAACGAAGGTCAGGTTCTTCCTCTTCGTGACAACGAAAACGTTTCAGTTTTTGGCCGTATTCAAGTTAACTACTATCGCAGCGGTACAGGTTCAGGCGGAAGCGTGCATGTAGCATATACAACTAACCTGCTGGATGGGCTTCGCAGCAAGAAGAACATCACCGTTAATGAAGAGCTGGCAGCAGTCTATGAAAAGTGGATTGAGGAAAATCCATTTGATGATGGTGGTAAAGTATGGGCCGCTGAGCCTTGGAACCAGAAGGAAATGCCTCTGACAGATGAATTGGTTGCACAAGCAAGAAGCAAGTCCGGCAAAGCCATCGTCGTTATTGGACGTACTGCTGGGGAAGATCAGGATAACGCCGATGCACCAGGCAGCTACCAGCTGACCGAAGATGAGAAAGCCATGCTGAAGCAGGTTACAGCGCATTTTGAACACACCGTTGTGGTGCTGAATGTCTCGAATATTATCGATATGAGCTGGTTGAACGAAACGTATGTACATCCGATTCAGGGCGTCATCTACTCCTGGCATGGGGGTATGGAAGGCGGTAACGCGATTGCCGATGTACTGGCGGGTGGCGTTACACCGAGCGGTAAACTGACGGATACGATCGCGTATTCCATCGAAGATTACCCTTCAACCAGCAACTATGGCAACGAGTTTAAGAACCTGTATCAGGAAGATATTTATGTGGGTTATCGTTATTTCGAAACGTTTCGACCTGAAAAGGTGCAATATGAATTCGGTTACGGCCTGTCTTATACGACGTTTGCCATTCAACCACAAGATGCACGCACGATTTCCGCAGAAGGCCAAACCTTCATTGAAGTCCGTGTAAATGTGACCAACTCGGGCACGACATATGCGGGCAAAGAGGTTGTACAGGTGTACTATGAAGCACCACAAGGCAAGCTGGGACAACCAGTGAAGGCTCTGGCTGCTTTCGGCAAAACAGGACTGCTACAGCCTGGAGAATCGGAATTGCTGACAGTAAGCTTCCCGGTACATACCATGGCGTCTTACGATGATGCAGGCGTCACAGGATATGCTTCTGCTTACGTTCTCGAAGAAGGCACGTATCGTTTGCATGTCGGTACCAGTGTAAAACAAGCAGACCACATCGAAATTGACGGTCAGGAAGGGTACATCGTAGAAACGATTCAACTGGTAGAGCAGCTGCAAGAGGCGATGGCCCCAACCGAAGATTTCACCCGGATGAAGCCAGGTGTTCGCAAGGCAGATGGGTCATACGAGCTCATTTATGTAGACGTGCCGAAGCGTCAGGTTTCCATGGCAGACCGGATTGAGCAAAATCTACCGCAAACGCTGGAGCAAACGGGCAACCAAGGTTACAAATTGAGCGATGTCAAAAACGGAAAAGTTAATCTGGAAGCCTTCATCGCCCAACTAAGCGATCAGGATCTGGCTGCAATCGTACGAGGCGAGGGTATGAGCAGTCCGCTCGTTACCTCCGGTACAGCGTCCGCTTTCGGTGGTGTCAGTGACAGCCTGTTTAACTACGGTATTCCTGTAGCCTGCACAGCGGATGGCCCGTCCGGTATTCGTATGGATAGTGGTGAGAAAGCTACACAAGTCTCGATCGGCACGCTGCTGGCAGCAACATGGAATACGGATCTGGTTGAAGAGCTGTACGTCATGGAAGGGCAGGAGCTGCTAAGAAATCAGGTGGATACGCTGCTCGGACCTGGACTCAATATTCGCCGCAGCCCGCTTAACGGTCGTAACTTCGAGTACTTCTCCGAAGACCCACTGATCTCGGGTGTGTTTGCGGCAGCATGCACCAAAGGTATTATGAAGGGCGGATCCAACGCAACCCTGAAGCACTTTGCCTGCAACAATCAGGAGAAACACCGCAGTAAGGTTGATGCCGTAGTCTCAGAGCGTGCACTGCGTGAGATTTACCTGAAAGGGTTTGAAATTGCCGTGAAGCAAGGTGGCGCCAATTCCATTATGACCTCCTACAACCCGATCAACGGACACTGGGCTGCATCCAACTACGATCTGAACACGACGATTCTTCGCGGAGAGTGGAATTTCGACGGGATTGTTATGACAGACTGGTGGGCCATTATGAACGATGTGGTCGAAGGCGGAGAGGCTGACCGCAAATACACGAACTGGATGATTCGTGCCCAGAACGATCTGTACATGGTTGTTCCAAACTATGGCGCAGAGATCAACGGCTGGGATGATAACACGATTGAATCCTTGGCAAATGGAACCCTGACACGCGGAGAGCTCCAGCGCTCGGCGATCAATATTTGCAAGTTCATCATGAATGCACCGGTTTCCTCGAGAAAACACGAAATCGTGGAGAACGTGGCTTCCTTCCAGGCCAATGCATCTCTTGCTGCGGACCAGGCCCAGGCTCTGGCTGAGAATGCACAGGTGAAGCCTGCTGTAAGCGAGCCAGTCTACATGAAAGTAGACGAAGCAGGCCAATATCGGATTATCGTACAGATCATGTCCCCTGAGCCGGAACTGGCCCAAAGCGCATGTAATGTGCTTTTGAACGACCAGTTGATGACGACCATTCAGACCAATGGTACAGAAGGCAAATGGATCAGACAGAAGCTTGTAAAAGTAGAGCTGGAAGCAGGGCTGTATGAGTTGAAGCTGGACTTCACCAAACCGGGTCTGCAGATCGACTGGATTGAATTCAAACAGGTCTAGCATAGGCATACAGGCATCCAGTGATGGGCATGTTGTCACTGGACAAGCTGACTGTTATGATGTTGTTAGGAGATCCTGGAATTCTGAACAATCTGGTCAGGAGTGTTGCGAAGGATGAGAAGGTATAATTTTTGGAGTCCAATCCTGCTGATTGCAGTGGCGCTGATTGTACGAAGCCTGGTAACCAACCTGGGTATGCTGTTCGGCATGTCGCAGGAATCAGCAAGTAGTATCGCCATGATTGCCATGGTGATTGCCGCACTTATTATGTTTAATCGAATGACGAAGGCTCGTCGCAAAAAATAAAAAAAGCCAGGATGACCGAAAAGGAAATCAAGGCAAGATAGACACCCTCCGGGGTGTCTTTTTTTTGTGTTGACGAGCTGAACCTAACGTTTTAGACTAGACCTAAATCATAATAACGATAGTTAAATAACAAAAATAACAAAATGTGATCATCCAAAGGAGAATCCATTGATGAAGATCATTGCCGACAAGCAGTATGTCTTTCATGAAGGTCAGCCTTTTCAGAGCAGTCATGCTTCCACCATTGCTGTTTCACCGGATGGAGTGGTACTTGCCGCTTGGTTTGCGGGCAGTCATGAGAAGGCAAGTGATGTCGCAATCTGGGTGGCAAGGCAGGAAGATGGGTCATGGTCTGCTCCGCGCAAAGTTGCAGATGAAGAAGGCATTGCTCACTGGAACCCTGTGCTGTTCGTACTGGGTGATTCGCTTATGTTGTTTTACAAGGTAGGGCACGAGATTACGGATTGGCATACCCGCATCATTCGCTCGGAGGACGGTGGGCATGCGTGGAGCGCGCCCCAAGAACTGGTGCCTGGAGATCGGGGTGGTCGCGGCCCGGTCCGCAATAAGCCTATTCAACTGGAGGATGGGACGATTTTGGCTCCAGCTTCCATTGAACGACCTGACTCTGAGGTCCCAGGCCACCAGATCTGGGAGTCGTTTGTCGATATATCGACAGATCAGGGGAGCACATGGACGAAGAGTGCTGATGTACCGATGGATCTGTCCACTTATGTTGGGACAGAGCACTGGTTTGCCAAAGGGCTGATCCAGCCCACATTGTGGTCTTCCGGCGAGAAGCGTGTGCATATGCTGCTGCGCAGCACCGAGGGGGTTATTTATCGCAGTGATTCGGATGATGGTGGATGGAGCTGGTGTGAGGCTTACCAGACAGAGCTGCCAAATAACAATAGCGGAATTGATGCCACGTTGATGGAGGACGGCTTGCTTGCACTTGTCTACAATCCGGTCAGCGGGTATGCAACGGATAGCCCGCGAACGCCTTTGGTTGTTGCTTTTTCAGTCGATAATGGCCGAACTTGGGGTGATGAATTCATATTGGAGAACGAACCGGGGGAATATTCCTATCCAGCCATCATGTCCAACGGGAAGGATCTGTATGTCACTTATACATGGAAAAGGGATCGGATTGCCTTTTGGAAACTGACCGTTAATCGATAGCCAGGAATAAGGACCGCAAATGCGCAAGTGATGCGCTTTGTCGGTCCTTATGTCATGGGGCGTGGACGGAACTGGTTCGGTGAGAGTCCGGTACCCCGTCTGAATTGCCTGGAGAAGTGGCTGACGGAGTGATAGCCGAGTTCATCCGCGATATCCTCAATGGTCTTATTGGTGCTGACGAGCAGTTGTTTTGCATGGTTAAGCTTCTTCTCCGTGACATATTGCCGAGGGGAGATGCCGTATATTTCTTTGAATATTTTGGTGCACTGGCTGCGACTAAGGTTCAGCTCTTCGGCCATCTGTGTGATGGAGCCTTCACTCGAAATGATGTTCTGCAGCTGCTCTTCGATGCGATGTGCAGTATCAGCCTTATGCATGGTAGCCTCCGGTATGACGTCCGGGCTAGCTTCAACTTCTCCGGATTGCAGCAGGATGAGCTCCTGAATAATCAGGAGGATGTAGGCTTGCAGTGCCATTTTCTGAACCGAGGTCAGGGTGATTCTGGTCTCAGGGCCATTCGGAACTGACAGGGAAGTCGAGGAAAGACTGTACTGCATCTCCCGTTCAATCTTGGCTACATAGGCAGGCAGTTCAGTGGTAGCTGCCTTGCTGTGGGGAATGAGACGATATTCACGCTGGCTCAGCGTTCTTCGCATCTCGGAATCGTGGGTATGGGCGTTCTCCATCTGATGTCTGGCGCCTGCCCGGATGAATAACCAGTCTCCTGGACCAAGCAGAATTTCATCCGCACCGATCTGCAGTCTGCCTTCTCCACATTGGCAGTACAGAACTTCATATAAATGATGATGGTGCTTGGGATAGACCCAGCCGGGTGATTTCCTGCCAAAATGACATCCTGTAACCTGCAGTGTGCTCGTCATATTGGGAAAGATCACATCCGTATCCATGGAATCACCGCCTTGAACTTGTTGTCACAGATTATACCATTCGGCAAGTAGGCACAAAAGGTCAAAAAGCCGGACGCTTTGTGAATGGTGAGAAGCCTCGAAGACTTATATATTGGAAGGAGCGAAGGGAGTCATCAGATGAAGAGACAGCCCATACTGGAAGTGATTGCGGTAGATGCAGCAGACGCCAGGGCAGCCGAGCAGGGTGGAGCAGATCGAATTGAACTGGTCTCTGCCATGTCTGAAGGAGGCCTTACCCCCAGCGTTGGCATTATCGAGCAAGTGGTGTCCCAAGTTTCCATTCCGGTATATGTCATGATTCGTCCGCATAGCCGCTCGTTCTGCTATAGCGCCGGGGACATCCGTGTCATGACCCAGGAGGTGCGCATAGCTAGAGAACTTGGAGCATCCGGCATTGTAGTCGGTGCCTTGTCAGAAGGCGGAGAAGTTGATCTTGCAGCCATGGAGTCATGTTTATCCGAAGCACAGGGACTTGGTGTTACGTTTCACCGGGCTATGGATGTGAGCTCAAGTCTGACAGGAACACTCCATTCCATCAGCACGTTGGGACAGGTAGAGCGTGTACTGACATCTGGAGGAAAACAGACAGCACCAGAAGCCATGCTTCAATTAAAACAACTTCATGAACTCGGGCAGGCATTGGGTGTAACGGTAATGGCAGGCTCAGGGGTGACCTTGAACAGGATTAGGGATTTGGTAAGGCAAACGGGTATCACCGAAATACATATGGGTTCAGGTGTCCGATATGGAGGCAGTTTCCACAAGCCCATTCATCCGCAAATGGTTGAAGAAGCCAAACAACATCTGTTAAGTGCATTCCAATCCAAGAATGACGGGAGTGATACACGATGAGTCATGGACTGCAAGCAGGCGATTGGGTCAAGGCTGCAGCACAAGTCAGTCCTTCCAAGCGGCAGCTGGAGTGGCAGGAGATGGAGTTCTACGCCTTTATTCATTTTACGGTGAATACATTCACGGATCACGAATGGGGGACTGGCGAAGAAAGCCCGGCAATCTTCAATCCTTCGGAACTGAGTGCAATGCAGTGGGTAGAGACGTGTAAGGCAGCGGGGATGAAGGGATTGATCCTGACGTGCAAGCATCATGACGGGTTTTGTTTGTGGCCAAGTCAGTTTACGGGACATACCGTCGCAGCCAGTCCGTGGAGAAGCGGCACAGGTGATCTGGTAAAAGAAGTGGCCGATGCCTGCCGTGAGGGTGGATTGAAGTTCGGGGTGTATCTGTCCCCTTGGGATCGCCATGAGGCATCATACGGAGATTCAGAGAGGTATAACGAGTTTTTCCTCCATCAGCTACGCGAGCTGCTCACCAATTATGGCGATATCTTCTGTGTGTGGTTTGACGGAGCATGCGGAGAAGGTCCGAATGGCAAAAGGCAGGTCTACGACTGGGACGCATATTATGCGCTTATTCGGGAACTCCAGCCGGAAGCTGTGATCTCGGTATGTGGCCCGGATGTCCGCTGGTGCGGTAACGAGGCTGGTCACACACGGGATTCGGAATGGAGTGTTGTGCCAGCGCATATGCAGGATAATGAAAAGATTCAGGAGCAATCCCAGCAGGTTGATGATGGGGAGTTTGCTAGAAGGGTCAATACACAGGACAGTGATTTGGGAAGCAGAGAGGTCATCCGTGACCTAGGTGACGAGCTGATCTGGTACCCTGCCGAGGTGAATACATCCATTCGTCCAGGGTGGTTCTATCATGCAAGCGAGGATACTCAGGTTAAAACGCTAGAAGAGCTGATTACCGTTTACTACGGCGCAGTAGGGGGCAACGCCAGTTTTCTGCTCAACCTGCCGCCGGATAAGCGTGGCCTTATTCATGAACGGGATGTGGAACGGCTGCAGGAGTTGGGAGATGTCCTGCGTACCACTTTTCAGGAAGACCTGGCATTACATGCAAAGGCTGAAGCATCGGAGACGATGGATGAGCAACATGAAGTCTCGCAAGTGCTGAATGAACAGCGGGATACGTATTGGTGTCCGCGCGAAGGAACGGAGCAAGCTTGGATAGAGGTTGATTTGCTGACGGAAACAGCGTTTGACCGGATCGTGCTGATGGAACATATCCAGATAGGTCAACGGATTGAGCGTTTTACACTGGAGGTTAGCAGGCCAGACGGTACCTGGGATGAGATATATACCGGAACGATTGTAGGGTACAAACGAATTTGTCGATTTCCGAGAGTCACATCGAGAAGGGTTCGACTAACCATTCATCAATCCAGGTGGTACCCTACGTTGTCCAGGCTGGGTGTGTATCTGAGCGAGTGGGGAGAGGTGTAGCATGGCGGTTCTGACTTATCAAGGTTCACAATTCATGTATGATAACAAACCTGTTCAAATTTTGTCAGGAGCCATCCATTATTTCAGGGTAGTCCCCGAATATTGGGAAGATCGGCTATTGAAGCTGAAGGCTTGCGGATTTAATACCGTGGAGACATACGTGCCGTGGAATTTTCATGAACCACAGCCGGGACAGTATCGTTTTGAAGGCATGGCGGATCTGGAACGTTTTATTCAAATTGCAGGAGATTTGGGTTTGTATGTCATTGTCCGTCCGAGTCCTTATATATGTGCCGAATGGGAATTCGGAGGGTTGCCTTCCTGGCTGCTGGCTGATGATGCCATACGTCTTCGATGTAATGATGAGCAGTTTCTGGCGAATGTGGACCGTTATTATGATGTGCTTTTGCCCAAATTGCAACCGCTCCTCAGCACCCAAGGCGGACCAATCATCGCGATGCAGATCGAAAACGAATACGGCAGCTTTGGAAATGATGCGGATTATCTGAGTTATTTGCGTGATGGCATGGTGCGGCGTGGTATCGACGTACTGCTCTTTACGTCCGACGGACCGACAGACCACATGCTGCAGGCTGGATCAGTGCCAGGGCACCTGGCTACGGTCAATTTCGGCTCAGGGACGCAAGGGGCTTTTGCCAAGCTGCGCAGATACCAAGGCGAAGAACCATTGATGTGCATGGAATACTGGAACGGTTGGTTTGATCATTGGGGAGAGTCACATCACACTCGTGATGCAGAGGATGTAGCTGGTGTATTCGAGGAGATGCTGCGGGAAGGTGCTTCAGTTAACTTTTATATGTTCCATGGCGGAACAAACTTCGGATTCTACAACGGGGCCAATTGTCAGCAAAAAAATCAATACGAGCCTACCATTACAAGTTATGATTACGACTCTCTGCTCAGCGAATCAGGGGAGCCGACAGCAAAATTTCATGCAGTACGTAATCTTATTGCCCGGTACAGCGGCCGCGATATGGGAGAGCTTGTACTGCCTGAATCAAAGGGAACCTTTGCCTACGGGCAAGTGAAGTTGACGGAACAGGCTGAACTGCTGAGACAGGTAGACCGAATCTCGGTCCCGGTTCAGCGAACCAATCCGGAACCGATGGAGAAGCTCGGTCAGGATTATGGATTTATTTTGTACCAAACCCGAATTTCCGGGCCCAGAGAGCGACAGGAGCTGGTGGTTCAAGAGGTGCATGACCGTGCGTTAGTGTTTGTGGATGGTCAATTTCAGGGCGTGCTGGAACGCGGGAACGATGCTTTGTCGGTGTCCTTTGAAGTGCCTGAAGAGGGTGCGGACATTTCGATTCTTGTTGAAAACATGGGGCGAATCAACTATGGACCTTACCTGAGAGATCCGAAGGGTATTACAGAGGGAGTGCGCCATGGCTTTCAATTTCTATTCGATTGGACGATTTATTGTCTGCCGCTGACGGATCTGTCTGAATTGCAATTCGGCGAACGATCTTCTGATATTGAGGGTCCGTCATTTTACCGGGGAAACTTTCAAGTAAACGAAGCGCAAGATACCTTTCTGCGTCTGGATCATTGGACCAAAGGCGTCGTTTATGTAAACGGCTTCAATCTGGGGCGATATTGGGATAAGGGGCCGCAAAAAACCTTGTACGTCCCTGCGCCGCTGCTGCGCCAAGGTGTAAATGAAATCATCGTGTTTGAGCTGCATAAGACGAACGATCAGGCAGTAACTTTTGTAAATAAGGCAGATTTGGGCTAGGAAAAGGAAAAAAGTATAGCAAACGATTATTGGGAATTGTCGTGCCATCCGGAAAAAGGTATACGTTGGGTATGGACATCGACTACAAGAGAGGATGAGGTGAAGTATGAAAGTTGGACTTAGTACCTACAGTCTGCAACAGGCACTTGATCGCAAGGAATTGACTGTGCCGGGTGCCATCCGATTTATTGCCGAGCAGGGCGGCGAGCATGTGGAGATTGTACCGATGGGATTCAGTCTGATCGACAATCCAGAGTTGATTGATGAAATTAAACATACGGCAGAAGAAGTCGGAATCGATATTTCCAATTATGCGATTGGCGCAAACTTCGCTGTACAGGAGGACGCCGATGCGCTGGAGCAAGAGATACAGAATGTGATGCGGCATGTGGATGTGGCTGCTGCGCTGGGTGTTAAGCTTATGCGTCATGATGTAGCTTTTCGTCCAGCTGAAGAAGGGACTGTAGCGCAGTTTGAGAAGGATCTGCCGGTACTGGTGGAGGCCTGTCAGCGAATTGCCGACTATGCAGCCGGTTTCGGAATTACAACGAGTGTGGAGAATCACGGATACTATGTGCAGTCCAGCGAGCGAATTCAGCGTTTGCTGCATGAAACGGCACGGGAAAATTTCAAGACCACGCTGGATGTTGGCAATTTCCTCTGTGTAGATGAAGATCCAGTGAGTGCTGTGAAAAATAACATTCCATACGCGTCGATTGTGCACGCCAAGGACTTCTACTGGAGATCTTCGTACCGCAATCCCGGTGAAGGATGGTTCCAAACCTCGCACGGCAATTACCTGCGCGGTGCTATTGTAGGCCATGGCGATATCGACATGCCTGAGGTGTTTCGTGTATTGAAGCAATCCGGGTATAACGGATATATTTCGGTTGAATTCGAGGGTATGGAAAATTGCAAAACCGCTTCACGCATAGCGATGGATAACGTTCGCCGCCTATGGGAAGAGGCATAGAGCGGAGTACTTGTTTTAAATGAAAAGTATGAATAGTTACGTATGGATCTAACGGAAAGTCAGTTCAGTTAGGAAAAGTAGTGGAGGGGGCGAAATCGATTCTGAAGAAGCGTAGCGTGCGCCTTTATCACCGGATTTCCCCTTTGCAAAAAGGGAATTGAAGAAATCTGGGGATAAGAGCGATCGGAAGAACGATTCGTAACCGTAACGTCTACTCCGCTGGACGTCAATTATTTATTTATGGAGGGATCAGCACAATGTCCAAATTGAAAGTCGCCGTCATCGGTGCCGGATCAATATCCGATTGCCACCTGCAAGCCTATGCCAGTAACCCAGACGTTGAAATTTACGCCATATGCGACCTGAATGAAGCACGTGCCGCAGAGATGGCGAAAAAATATGATGCAACTCATGTATTTACCGACTACAAGGAACTGCTGGCCTTGCCCGAGATTCATTCCGTCAGCATCTGTACATGGAATGATTCACACGCAGAGATCAGCATTGCCGCACTGGATGCGGGCAAAAACGTGCTGTGTGAGAAGCCGCTATGCCAAACCGTAGAAGATGCACTCGAAGTAGAGAAAGCCGTTCATCGCAGCGGCAAGCTGCTGCAGGTCGGTTTTGTGCGCCGCTATAGCGACAATGCACAGATTCTGAAGAAGTTCATCGATGCGGGTGAACTGGGCGAGATCTATTATGCCAAAGCGTCCAGCTTGCGTCGCCTCGGTAACCCGGGCGGCTGGTTCTCGGATATCAATCGATCCGGCGGCGGTCCACTGATTGATATTGGTGTTCATGTCATCGATATTTGCTGGTACCTGATGGGCAGACCGAAGGTGAAATCCGTTTCTGCCAACGTGTCCAATCGACTCGGCAATCGCGCACATATCAAAAATCTGTCCTTTTACAAAGCCGCAGACTATGACGCTGAACAGAATACTGTCGAGGACATGGCGAATGCCCTGATTCGTTTCGAAAATGGGGCAAGTCTGCTCGTGGATGTCAGCTTCACGCTTCATGCGAAAGCAGATGAAACCTCGGTCAAACTATATGGCGACAAGGGCGGTGCCGAACTGGAGCCGGAAATCTCGATCATTGGCGAGAAATTCAACACCATTTTGAATATGACCCCACAGGTGGATTTCAAATCCTTCGATTTTATGGGCTCGTTCCGAAATGAAATCAACCATTTTATCGACAGCACACAGGGCCGCAAGGAAACACTTAGTCCGGTACAGGACGGCGTTGAAGTGATGAAAATGCTCTGCGCCATCTACGAGTCTGCACGCGAGGGACGCGAAATTTCACTGTAATGATGCCCTTATTGTGTTGAACTGAACGTTTAAGCCAAAACGGAGATTGCAGAACCAATCTGAAGAAGCGTAGCGTGCGCCTTTATCCCCGGATTTTTACCGATTATAGATTGAATTTAAAGAAATCCGGGGATAACAGCGATCGGAAGATGGTTCTGTAATCGGAGTGCCAGGGCTTAACCTGTGTAGTTTATCTTATATCTAATCCAAAGGAGATGAACGGGATGAGCGAAACCAAAGACGTGGTGCTGGAACAGGAAGAACAGGTTGTCGAAGCCGGGGTACACAATTTTAGCAAAGAGGAAGAATGGGTCAAACCGGAAGATCCGCTGCTGCTTGAGCGGCTGGAGTGGTTCAAGGACCAGAAGTTGGGGCTGATGATGCACTGGGGTCCCTATTCCCAGCTTGGGCTCGTGGAGTCCTGGGCACTGAGTGATGAGGACGGCGATTGGTCGCGTGATGACATCGACTGGACGGACGACATGGAGCATTTCAAGCGGGAATATTTCGATCTGAACAGAACCTTCAATCCGATTCGCTTCCAACCCGAAGAATGGGCACAGATGGCAGCAGACAATGGCTTTAAATACTTCCTGTTCACGACGAAGCACCACGACGGTTTCTGCATGTGGGACACCCATACGACCGATTATCGGATCACAGGCAAGGATACCCCGTTCCATACCCATAAATATGCGGACATCTGTAGAGCACTGTTTGACGCATTCCGGGCCAAAGGGCTGGGGATCTCGGCGTATTTCTCCAAAGCGGACTGGCATACCCCATATTACTGGGCACCGGGCATGGAGCGTGGAAGTCACATGTGGCGCGGGCCATCGTACGATCCCCACAAGTATCCGTGGCTGTGGGAGAAATTCGTGGAGTTCACACATGAGCAGATCATGGAGCTGCTGACGAATTACGGGCGGATTGAATGCCTGTGGCTGGATGCCGGTTGGGTGCGAGAGGGTCGCCACGGCCAGGATATCAGGCTCGGGGAAGTTGTGGAGCGGGCACGTCAGACAACACAGCCATGGCTTCTGTCAGCAGACCGCACGGTGGGTGGACCGTACGAGAATATTGTTACCCCAGAGCAGACCATCCCGGAACATCCGATGAATATCCCTTGGGAGAGCTGCATTACGGTGGGTAATTCCTTCGCCTTTGGTTTCGATGACCAGTATAAATCGGGAAGACAGCTGGCGCATATTTTGCTGGAAGTGGTGTCCAAGGGCGGCAACCTGGCGCTGAATGTTGGACCGCAGCCGGATGGTCGCCTTCCCAAAGGGGCAGTGAGGGGCATCAAGGCACTTGGTGAATGGCTCAATACCCACGGAGAAGGGATCTATGGAACCCGGATCTGCGGACCTTATTTTACGAAGGATTGGGCCTTCACACAGAAGCAAGAGATCAACACGGTGTACGCCTTCCGTTTATACAGAAACGAGAACGAAGCAGTAGAATCACAAGTCATCATCCCTTATTTGGAGAAAGTAGAGCGAGTCGAACTCGTTGGCACCAATGACGTAATTTCGTATCAGCAGACGGAGAATGGACTTGTTGTTGATCTGCCACCATCTGCTGTTTCTGGGGCAACACCGATCACGCATACGTTCAAATTGTTAACAAGCGGATAGACGGCATGTGAATTCCGGGGGAGCAATCAGGGCCTCCGGGATTTTTGTATTCAAGCATACGGAGGTGGGATTCCTGATAATAAAGGCGCATCAATGCTTGTGCCGCAAGGGTTTATGGAATATGGAGAGGTGGGAGAAAATTACGAATTGATCAAAAAACATGGTTCCATGTACTATCGAATTAAGAAAGCGCTACCTGATACTATTACTAACACGGTCGGCGCCAAAACATCAATTCGATCGAAAAACAGGATGTTTAAGAGAAGTAAATGTAATGTATTATTACACTTGAGGTGTAGAAGGAGTGACGCAAATGAGTCGAGCTACGGAAAGCATACCCGCCAACCTGGAACTCCAGCAAAGGAATCATGTGGAGCCCAAAAGGCAGCATCCATTCATCAAAAGCCTCAAGAAGCATTGGGAGCTCTATCTGCTCGTTCTGCCTCCCGTGTTGTATCTGTTGATCTTCAAGTACATCCCGATGGTTGGAGTCCAGATCGCCTTTAAGGATTTTAGTGTAGTCAAAGGAATCTGGGGAAGTCCTTGGGTTGGATTCAAACACTTCGAAGCATTCTTCGAATCCCCCAACTTCTGGCTCCTGATCAAAAATACGATCGGCATCAGCTTCTATTCCCTGATCGCCGGGTTCCCCATTCCGATCCTGCTTGCGCTGGCGCTGAATGAGATCCGAACGGGTTACTTTAAGAAGACCGTCCAGATGGTCACCTACGCTCCGCATTTTATCTCCACGGTTGTGATGGTATCCATTATTATTCTGATGCTGTCCCCGCATGTGGGCGTGGTAGACAAGCTGTTCACACTGCTCGGCTTCCCGATGACCAACTTCATGGGCATTCCGGAATACTTCAAATCGATCTATGTCTGGTCCGGTGTGTGGCAGGGCATGGGATATTCATCCATCATATACATCGCAGCTCTTGCTGGTGTTGATCCATCACTGTATGAGGCAGCGAAGATGGACGGCGCTTCAAGGCTTCGGAAAATTTGGCATATCGACCTTCCAACACTCGTTCCGGTCACCGTTATCATGCTGATTCTGAGTTTGGGCAGCATTATGGGTGTCGGCTTTGAAAAAATATATCTGATGCAGAATCCGCTCAACACAAGCGCATCGGAGGTCATCTCCACGTATGTGTACAAGGTTGGTCTGATCGGTGCAAATTTCAGCTTCTCCTCGGCAGTAGGGTTGTTCAACTCCATTATCAATCTGATCCTGCTGATCATCGTCAACGGCATTTCCCGCAAAGTATCCCAGAACAGCTTGTGGTAAAGGAGGAGCTCATCCATGTTCAACCTGTTTAATCGTAATCGCATCAAGGATCCGCTCGGTGACCGCATCTTCATGACACTCAACTATATCTTTCTGTTCGCCATACTGTTAACGGTATTTTACCCCCTCTTATATATCATCAGTTCTTCATTCAGCTCTTCAAGAGCTGTTACATCCGGTCAGGTGTGGCTGTTTCCGGTGGACTTTAACATCAAGGCATACATCTCCATTTTCAAAAGCCAGCAGCTCATGCTCGGTTTCTACAACACGATCATCTACACCGTGGTCGGCACATTCATTAACGTGGCACTGACCGTCATGCTGGCTTATCCCTTGTCACGCAAGTCGTTCTATGGACGAGGGGCCATTATCATTTTCATGATGATTACGATGTTCTTCGATGGCGGTTTGATTCCTACCTACCTCCTGATGAAAGACCTGCACCTGCTCGATACACGCTGGGCGATGTGGCTGCCAGGAGCGCTCGCAGTGTTCCAGGTCATCGTGGCGAGAACCTTCTTCCAATCTTCCATCCCGGAAGAACTCGGAGAGGCGGCGGAAATGGATGGCTGCCGGGATATCCGGTATTTGATCAGTGTCGTTCTTCCGTTGTCGAAGCCCATTCTGGCTGTCATGACCCTCATGTATGCCGTAGGTCACTGGAATGCGTATTTTGATGCCCTGATCTATCTGCGTTCCGAAAAGTTGTTCCCGCTACAATACGTGCTGCGCAATCTGCTCATCCTGAATGCGGCTGATCCGGCGATGCTCGCCAATACCAGTCAACAGATGCGGGATCAGGGCTTCGAGCAGGTATTGAAATATGCACTTATCGTTGTCGCAAGTATTCCAATTTTGATCATGTATCCGTTTGTACAGAAGCATTTTGTCAAAGGGGTCATGGTTGGTTCCCTCAAGGGATAATTCATAGAAATGATGCCCGGCTGGCCTCTTGAAAGGAGGTGGCAGGAACACGCCGGCTTCCGGGATCGGTTTTATACGAGTGCATTAAACGAGTTGTATGCCGTTTTGAACAAAAAGGAGGAGTCAGATTGAGAAAATCTTGGATTTCGATGTTGTTTCTGGTCTTTGCTTCGATGGCTTTGTTGTCCGCATGCGGTTCATCCGAAGAATCGGGTGCAGGTAGCGACGGTAGCGGCGAGAGCGGTGGCCCTGTAACGATGACTTTCTTTGCCCCGCAAGGCAAAGCGTCCATGGAAGAGAATGAGTTCACCCAATTTATCGAAGACAAGTTCGACGTTACCCTGAAATGGGATCTGGCCCCGACAGATGCATTACAGGACCGCAGACAATTGCTGCTCGCCAGTGGTGATTATCCCGAAGTGTTCCTTCACGGCAAGTTCACCACCTCAGATCTTCAGAACTATGGAAAACAAGGCGTGTTCCTTCCGCTGCAGGATCTGATTCAGGAATATGGTCCGAATCTGACCAAGATCATGGAAGAGAAGCCATATTTCAAAGAAGCCATTACCGCTCCGGATGGCAACATCTATGCCCTGCCGATCTTCAATGAATGTTATCACTGTACGTATGCACAGAAGTACTGGATCAACACGGAATGGCTCGATAACCTGGGTCTGAAAATGCCAACAACGACGGATGAACTGTACACAGTGCTGAAGGCGTTCAAAGAGCAGGACCCCAATGGTAACGGCAAGGCTGATGAGATTCCTCTCACTGGCGCACCGAACAAGTACGTATGGAATGGCAACATTGATGCCTACCTGATGAACAGCTTTATCTACAACGATAACGACAAATACCTGATCGTGAACGATGGCAAGGTTGATTTTGCAGCAAACAAGGATGAGTGGAAAAAAGGGCTGGAGTATATGAACAAGCTTTATGCGGAAGGCCTGATTGACCCGGCTTCCTTCACGCAAAATGACCAGGCCATCGGACAGCTGGGAAATAAGGAAGGCGACGAAGTGGTCGGCTCCATTACGACAGCACTGGTCAGCTATCTCGTGAACACCTATGACAAAGATATTACACGTCACCAGCATTGGGAGATCGTTCCTCCATTGAAAGGACCGGATGGCGTACAGACAACAGGTGCTACACAAAGCGTAGGCGAATTTGAGTTTGCCATCACGAACAAAGCAACAGAAGCACAGCAGATTGCGGCAATCAAAATTGTGGATTACATGTTCAGTGAAGAAGGTGCCTTGTACGCGGAATATGGCCCGACGGAAGGCAAGGGATGGAAGAAGGCTGATGCAGATGAGAAAAACATCAATGGTGAGCCTGCCAAGTACAGCTACTATAACCTGCCTGAACGTGATCCGAACGTTGTCGTTAACGAAAGCTGGTCGCAGATCGGAGCACATGACTTGTCCAATACGTTCCGTAACCTGTTTGCCGAAGGTCAAAATCCATTAGAGGCAGAAGGCTACGGTACAAGGCTGGCTCAAGCGACCAATGTGTATGAGCCATATGCACCAAAAGAAGTATATCCGGCAAATGTATTTATTCGTCCGGAGGATACCGAATCGGCTGCACAACTTACCACAGCCATCAAGGATTATGTGCAGACCAATATGGCGCAGTTCATTATCGGCAGCAAAAGCATCGATAAGGAATGGGATTCATATGTCAAAGGCTTCGATGGACTGGGACTCAGCAATTACCTTGAGATCTACCAGCGTGCAATTGAGAAGGATCAATAATAATTGAGGAATTCAAGATCGAGACTGTCCCGAAGTCACCAATGACCGGGACAGTTTTATCCTTTGACAACCCCACTTCCTCCGATATAATACGGATTATTTATAAATAGTTAACGACCAGAGCGAGTGGTTGTCGTCACACGTATAAACAGTGGTGGGGGGACCTTGGGGATGAACAACAATTGGTTTAGACGTTTGCTGCTTTCGTATCTGCCTGTGTTTTTTATTGTGACTACGATTCTATTTATTATCTTCTTCCAGATTTTCAATGAACAGAACCGCAAGGAAGCGCTCAAGGCCAATGAATTTCTGGCTTCACAAGTGACGCAGTATTTGGATAATTCCCTGCGCTCGATAGACTTCAAGGTGCTGCGCGAGATTTTGACCAATCCGAATCTGAAAAATTATTACGCGGTAACCGGAAGTGATGATGTCTATGCCGGTATTCAGGCAGTTCAGGTTATCGACGAATTGAAAATAGAATATCCACTGATCGACTCCATTTATATGGTCCGCTACAGGGATGACAAGGTATTCAGCAATGGCAAACCCGTGCCCATCGAGGAATTCCCGGATGCGGCATTTATAGAAGACAGCCGGGCTGCAGAAACGCAGAAATGGGTCGGCGGAAGAACCTTCAGGGCCTTTCCCACAGAGGAAGGGAAACAGGTCATTACACTAATCCGTGGAGTTGGCAATGGGAGTGGCCTGATTGTTGTGAATGTCGATCTGCAGACGCTGCAGAAGTCCATTATGCAGATGTATGATCCGGAGTTTACCTTCGTCAACATATTCAACCGGTCGGGTGGCAATCTGTGGGACAGCGGAGTGACAGAGGAGCATGCAGCCAAAGCCTCTTCCGGCGAAGTTTTCTCCGAGTTTACTTCAAGTTATAGCGGTTGGAAGGTTCAAACGGGACTGAACAACGGCAAAGTCGTCAAATTTGCCCTGAAATTCTACAATATCTGGTTTGTGTTTGCCGTGGCTGTTGTTCTGATTGGTGTGGTGTGGGTGATCTATGTAACTCGCAGGAATTACAAGCCGATTCAGCAGATCGTCACGTTAATCGAGACGGTTGCTTCACAGAAACAGCCAGGCATAGGCCATTCCAAGGAGAACGAATTCCGATTTATCCAGGCCACGCTGGAACAAATGATTGACCAGACGAAGCAGTATCAGGAGGAGTATGAAGAGAATCTGATTTTGAAGAAGAAATACTTCTTTCAGGAACTGCTGGAGGGAACGAAGGAGTTTACCGCCGATGAACTCTCTGCTGAGATGAACAGGTTTAGCCTGCCGCAATTGGATGACAGATGGACCGTAATGGTTGTTGAGATCGACCGCTATTCCCGCTTTATTGAAGAATATCATGTGCAGGACCAGTCCCTTCTAAAATTTGTATTGTCCAGCATTCTGCAGGAGAGCGCCCGTAAGGAAGATACGGAAGTATGGGCTGAGTGGATCTCGGACCATCGCCTGTATGCCATCTTATGGTTGCCGGACACACCGCAGCCGGAAGAGAGTGAACGCAGGCTGTTGGAAGGCTATCTGGGCCAGGTCGAGCAGTATCTGAACTTTACGGTAACCATTGGAATTGGGCGGGTGGCTGTCGATCTGCGTGGCCTAAGAGCCTCTTTCAAGGAAGCTGTCCATGCGCTCGATTACAAAGCGGTGCTGGGTGTGAACCGGATTATTCCGTATGGTGATGTACCAGGCTCAACCAATGATGTGTATGAGTTCTTGAAGACCATATCGCTGTTGGTGCAGGCCATGCGGCTGTCTGATGACGATTGGGATAAGCATTTTGACAGACTGTTTGAGCAGATTCATGCCTCGATGCTATCCCGTCAGGAAATCATGAACACGATCCAGTTGCTATTCCAGCATGTGAACCGTGAATTTGCAGAGCTGCCTCGTGAGTACCACGAGCTGTGGGCAGAGGTCATGGGTCATCTGCTTCGGAATTTGGAGGATTGGGAAACAGCCGAAGATCTGCAGGAATTGTGCAAGGATGGCTTCCAAAAACTTGCCGGACAGATGCAGGCACTGCGCTGTTCCAAAAAACACCGGACGCATATTCTGGAGATTCGCAAGTATATCGAAGAGAACTATAACAATCCTGATCTGTCTTTGAATTATTTGAGTGACTTGTTCGATATTAATCCGAAATATTTAAGTAAGCTTTTCAAGGATGAGATTGGTGAGAAATTTGTGGATTTGCTGATCAGTCAGCGAATAGAGAAGGCCAAGCAGTTGATGCAGGAGACGGATAAGGCCATTCAGGAGATCAGCGAGGAAGTCGGATACACGAATTACAACTCATTCAACCGCGCCTTCAAAAATGTGGTAGGTGTCGCACCGAGTGATTACCGAAAAGCAATATGATCTCAAGTGGAACACAACCAGCAAGCCAAGCCAAATGCATAAGGAGAATGTGCACATGGATTATAGAGATGCTTCGTTACCGATCCCCGAGCGGGTACAAAATTTGCTTGAACAGATGACTACGGAAGAGAAAATCGGTCAGCTGATCCAGCCGATGGGCTGGAAGACATACCGGAAAGAGTCGGATGGCACCGTACAAGTGACGGAGGAATTCAAGGAGAATATCGCGCAAGGTGGCGTTGGTTCACTATACGGCGTGCTTCGTGCCGATCCGTGGACCGAGGTAACACTGGAAACTGGGCTGACCCCGGGCCAGGGAGCGGCTGCCACCAATGAAATTCAGCGCTATGCGATTGAAAACTCGCGTCTGGGCATTCCCATTTTGTTCGGGGAAGAATGTTCGCATGGCCATATGGCGATCGGGGCAACCGTATTTCCGGTGCCGCTGGCCGTAGGAAGCATGTGGAATACGGAATTGTACCGCAAGATGTGTGAGGCCATTGCGGTCGAGACTCGCAGCCAGGGCGGAGCAGCAACCTATTCGCCTGTGCTGGATGTGGTACGGGACCCGAGATGGGGACGGACCGAGGAGTGTTTTGCCGAAGACCCGTATCTGATTGGTGAGTTTGCTGTGGAAGCGATCAGGGGATTACAGGGAGACCGTCTCGATTCGGACCGGACCATTATGGCAACGCTGAAGCATTTTGCGGGATATGGAAGCTCGGAAGGAGGGCGTAATGCAGCTCCCGTGCATATGGGTCTGCGCGAGCTGCACGAGGTAGACCTGCTGCCTTTCAAAAAGGCAGTGGAAGCCGGTGCCTGTTCTGTAATGACAGCGTACAACGAGATTGATGGTGTACCGTGCACTTCCAGCACGTATCTGTTGAATGATCTCCTGCGTGAGCAGTGGGGCTTTGAGGGGTTTGTCATCACCGACTTTGGTGCCATTCAGATGCTGGTTGGCGGACACAACACAGCGGAGAACGGGGAGCAGGCTGTAGCTCAGTCTCTTCAAGCGGGTGTGGATATGGAGATGTCCGGATTCATGTATCGTAAACATCTGGCGAAGGCACTGGAGCAAGGATTGATCCATCATCAGGATCTGGATACGGCGGTATGGCGGATTCTGGAGATAAAGTTTAGATTGGGTCTGTTTGAGCAGCCTTATGTCGACCCGGAATTTGCGGAGCGAGTGATTGGTTGCGAAGAGCATGTGGAGCTGGCAAGGAAGGCAGCCCAGGAAGGGATTGTTTTGCTCAAAAATAAGGAGAATCTCCTTCCACTCAGCAAGACGAATTCGAAGATCGCTGTACTGGGTCCGAATGCCAATCATACGTATAACCAGCTGGGAGACTACACCTCTCCACAACCAAGTGGGCAGATTGTTACGGTGCTGGAAGGTATACGCCGCAAGGTTGGTGCTCAGGCGGATCAAATCCTGTACGCGCCTGGCTGCCGGATCAAAGGTGATTCCAGGGAGGGCTTTGCGCAAGCACTCGCTTGTGCTGAACAGGCCGACGTCATTGTGATGGTTATGGGTGGATCAAGCGCCCGCGACTTCGGAGAAGGCACGATTGACCTGCGGACGGGTGCATCGGTTGTAACGGATAATCCATGGAATGATATGGAGTGTGGTGAAGGTATTGACCGTTCATCACTGAATCTGATGGGTGTGCAGCTGGAATTGGTGCAGGAGGTATATAAGCTGGGCAAACCCGTGGTTGTCGTATATATCAACGGGCGACCTATTGCAGAACCTTGGATCGACGAGCATGTGCATGCCATTTTGGAGGCCTGGTACCCGGGACAGGAGGGCGGCAATGCGGTTGCAGACATTCTGTTTGGAGACGTGAATCCGTCCGGGCGTCTGACGATCTCCATTCCCAAACATGTCGGACAACTTCCCGTCGTTTACAATGCCAGACGTACGCGGGGGAAGAGATATTTGGAGATGGATCTGGAGCCGCAATATCCGTTTGGGTTCGGGCTTAGTTATACTGCGTTTCAATATGACCATGTGAGAGTCGTGCCTGAAATGATCGAGCCGAATGGCAAGGCTGAGGTTCAGGTGGAGGTCACGAATACAGGTACGGTAGCCGGAGCTGAGGTAGTGCAATTTTATATAACAGACGAAGCTGCTTCCGTCACTCGGCCGGAAATGTCACTTAAGGGATTTCGCAAGATCCATCTGGAGCCAGGACAGACCCGAACCGTTACTTTTGCCGTGAATGCAGAGCACCTGGAGCTCATGGACTCCCGACATCAGTGGGTGGTTGAGCCAGGCAAATTCCGTCTGATGGTTGGCAGCAGCTCTAAGGAATGGAAGGCATGTGATTTACAAGTGCAAAGTGAGGTGGGGCCGGTATGATTCGGATCAGCCGATTTATAGAGGATATGTCACAGCACCAGTGGTTAGCGAAGGTGGAGCTGCCCGAATGGCACATGCAGAGGGCCAGATATATACGGCCAGGAGAATACCGGATGGAGCAGGAAGAAGCCTCTGTTCAATCTGTGAATCCCCTTCACAGCACACACGGAACGACTTATTTTATGAGCAAGCTCATTGAAATCCCTAGCGATTGGGAGGATCAAGCTATTGCTTTGACATTTGAAGCGGGTGGTGAAGGATTACTGAAGGTGAACGGCAAGCCGTATCACGGACTGGATCGCAATCATTGGCTGGTCCCGCTTCCCCGAAGCCGGGTTGGGGCATCACCTCTGCTGGAGATTGAGCTGTATGATCCCATTCCGGAGCCCCACGATCCACTGAACCGCCAAGCGGTCATACAACCGCCGATTCGAGGAATAAGTACAGCCCTCGTACATATCAATCGTCCGCTGCAAAGCCTCATGTATAGCGTAACGGTGCTTGCAGAATCGCTAAAGGCATTGCCTGAAAAAGATCTGAAGCGTATTCGGCTGGTTCGTGTCATTCACCAAGTGATGGATGAGATGTACAACGAGCCGAAGCGGTGGGTTGAGCCAGCGTGGGTGCAGCACTTCGAACAATCGCTTGCACAGTCCGTGCAGGAGCAGGACCCGGAAGAACAACGGGATGGATTCATGCATCTTGTGGGACAGTCGCATATTGATATCGCATGGCTCTGGCCTGTACGGGAAACCGTGCGCAAGTCCAGCCGTACCTTCTCCACGATGTGTACCTTAATGGACGAGCATTCGGGGTTCGTGTATTCACAGAGCCAGCCTCAGCTATACGCCTTCGTGAAGGAGCATTATCCAGAACTCTACGAACGGATCAAGACTCGCATTGCCGAGGGTCGATGGGAGCTCGTCGGTGGCATGTGGGTGGAGCCGGATTTGAATATCCCGAGCGGCGAGTCCCTGGTGAGACAGATTTTGTACGGACAGAATTTCTACCAGAAGGAGTTTGGCAAGCGCTCAAGCATTGAAT
This sequence comes from Paenibacillus sp. ACRRY, assembly GCF_022346995.1. GTDB lineage: Bacteria > Bacillota > Bacilli > Paenibacillales > Paenibacillaceae > Paenibacillus. The sequence continues at coordinate 101,330 of NZ_JAKRNM010000011.1, forward strand.
GGCTGCCGGATACTTTCGGCTACTGTGCGTCCTTGCCGCAAATACTTCGGCTTGCGGATGTTCCTTATTTCATGACCACCAAGCTCAACTGGAATGACACCAATGTGTTTCCTTACGACCTGTTCGACTGGGTAGGTATCGATGGTACCTCAGTGCTGGCGTATCTCAATCACGGGGTGAATGAGCATACCCGTCCCAAGGATGTGGATGAACACTGGCAATCCTATAAACAGAAGGATCTGCATCCGGAGCAAATGCTGCTCTATGGACATGGAGACGGTGGGGGCGGGGTTACGCATGAGATGGTCGAATTCGCGGAGCGTTCCCAGTTCATGGTGGGCCAGCCAATCAGCGCATTCAGCACGGCTCAGGCTTTTTTCGAAGGAATCTCAACCAATAATCCGACGCTGCCGAAATGGCATGGCGACTTGTATCTGGAACTCCATCGTGGAACATATACGACCCATGCGCGAAATAAACGGAGCAATCGCAAGGCTGAGGTGCTCTATCGGGATGCAGAAATCTGGGGACAGTTTGCAGGGACTGAAGCAGAGCAGGTCAAGAGCAACCTGGACGAGGGATGGAAACTGATGATGCTTAATCAGTTCCATGATATTATCCCTGGCACATCCATTCCGGAAGCTTACGTTACGTCTGCGGAAGAGTACACGAGGGTGTTTGAACTGGGCACCTCAGCTCTGAACAATTCTCTCGGCAACCTTGCAGAGCGCATTGCAACCGATGGATTCGAAGGCATACCATATGTCATATTTAACAGTTTGGGCTGGGAGCGCGGAGAAGTGGTGACCCTTAGCGGGGGTGCTGAACTCAGCGGCATGGCAGCGTTTGACCAGAACGGTAATCGGATGGATTGTGATCTGGTGGAAAAGGAAGACGTACTGACCCTGTCTGTCGTTATCCCATCCATCCCTGCGTTTGGTTATACGACGATATGGCTTCGCCCAGACAAGCATTTTGCTCCGGCTGCATTGACGGAGGACTCTTTTCCTTCCATTTGGGAGACCCCATTTTATATGGTTGAATTCAACGAGATCGGCGAGATCACAAGATGGTACGACAAATCTGTGGGTCGGGAGTGGTTGAAGCCAGGCGACAAGGCCAATGAGCTGCAATTTTTCCACGACAAGCCAACTTATTGGGATGCATGGGACATTGATCCGAGGTTCGAATCTCAGCCTGCAGGCAAGGTACAGCTAATCTCGAAGGAGATTGTACAGCGGGGTGCAACCAAAAATGTACTGCGGTTTCGCTGGAAGTTGAATGAATCTGACATCAGCCAGGATATTGTATTTTATCGTCATCAGCGCCGGGTGGATTTCCAGACAAAAGTCAGCTGGAATGAGAGTCATAAGCTGCTCAAGGTAGCATTTCCGGTAGATCTGGTGGCTGCGAAAGCAACGTATGAAATCCCGTTTGGTGCGCTGGAACGGCCGACACATAACAACACCAGCTGGGAACAGGCACAGTTTGAGGTCTGCGGGCATCGCTGGGCGGATGTCTCCGAGGGCAATAGCGGAGTAAGCCTGCTGAATGATTGCAAATATGGATACGACATCAAGGATCGGACAATTCGCCTGTCTCTGCTGCGTGCTCCGAAGTGGCCGGATGAACATGCCGATCAGGGCGAACATGAATTTACGTATTCATTATTGCCCCATCAGGGAGATTGGAGGGAGGCAGGTGTCGTCAGGCAGGCGATGGAGTTGAATCATCCGGTCCAGGCCGTTGCAGCAGGCCGGCATGCAGGCATTCTACCTGCAGAGCATGCCTGGATTGAGTATCAGAGCAAGCATGTCATCCTGGATACGGTTAAGCCCTCGGAAGATGGTACAGGAACGATACTTCGTTTCTATGAATCGTCAGGTGGCCGGGAAACGGTACAGGCCCAGTGGAATGACCAGAACGTGGAGGCATCGATCGTCAATCTGCTGGAGGATAAGATCGGTCCATTGGCTTCTCAGAAGGGCGTATTCGAGCTGACATTTAAACCTTATGAGATCAAATCCGTGAAACTTAGTCCTGTTGATTAAGGATTAGCCGGGCATAGCCTGGACAGCTTGGAACCTACACGGCAAATGACGTAAAAGGATATAAAAAGGTGCTGGATTGATATGTGACGGCGACTCATACTTTAGTTATGATGAGGAAGAGTCAATGAAGATTTGCTTCTCTATCATTGACGTTCATATCATCTGATTATCGGCTCAGACAGTATCCTGTTTTGAAAATACCAATTCACGGGAGGACATGACATGACATTAACGAACAAGATCGGTGTAATCGTGGATAGCTTCGGCGTAGGTGTGCGTGAAGGGTTGAAAAAGGCCAAGGATGTGGGTGCTGAAGGTGTACAAATCTATGCGGTCAAGGGAGAGATGGATCCGGAAAATCTGTCTCCCGAGGCACGTAAGGAGCTAAAAAGCTATATTGATTCCCTAGGCCTTGAAATATCAGCCTTGGTCGGTGACCTGGGTGGTCACGGATTCCAGGTGAAGGAAGATAACCTATGGAAAGTTGAGAAGTCCAAGCGAATCGTTGATCTCGCACTTGATCTGGGTACCAATATTGTCACGACCCATATTGGCATTGTCCCACATGACCCTGCCTCGGAGGTATATGCTACGCTGCACGCAGCATGCGAGGAGCTGGGTCAGTATGCGAAAAGTGCAGGGGCGTACTTTGCGATTGAGACAGGACCGGAGACAGCAGCTGATTTGAAAGGATTTCTCGATACCCTCTCAACGAATGGGGTTTCAGTCAATTTTGACCCGGCTAACATGGTGATGGTGACGGGGGATGACCCGGTTCAGGGAGCGCGGCTGCTGAAAGACTACATCGTACATACCCATGTGAAGGACGGCGTACGACTGAAGGAAGTTGACCCAAGGGATGTATACGGTGCAGTGGGCTATGCGCCGATGGATCATGAGAAAATTGCCGAAATGGTATCCTCAGGAACGTTTTTCCGAGAGGTGCCACTCGGAGAAGGCGGAGTGGATTTTAACAGCTATTTCGCTGCCCTTCAGGAGATTGGTTATACAGGGTACCTGACGATTGAGCGCGAAGTCGGCGATCAGCCTGAACAGGATATCCGCAAGGCAGTTGAATTTATCAAACAATACCGGTAGGGAGCTGAGAAGATGAAAGTGGGCCTGAGTACGTATAGCTTGTTGAACGATTTGAAGTCAGGCGAAATGACGGTTCTGGACGTGATCGACTGGATAGCGGCAAATGGCGGCGAGCATATGGAAATGGTCCCGTACGGCTACACGGTGGAAGATAACCCGGAGCTGGCTGATGCAATACGGGAGCGTGCCGCTTCCGTAGGCATTGAACTGTCCAATTATTCGATGCCAGCCAATTTTGTACAGGAGACGGAAGAGGCTTTTGAGGAAGAAATGGCCCGGGTCAAAAGGCATGTTGATGTTGTGCACCGAATGGGTGTCAAACATATGCGCCATGACGTGACGGCCTTTACCTTGCCGAAAGAAAACATGACCATTGCCTGGTTTGAGCAGCATCTGCCGCTCATGGTTCGGGGAAGCCAGATTATCGCGGACTATGCCGCACAGTTCGGCATTACAACGACGATTGAGAACCATGGGTTCAGTGTGCAGGCGAGCGATCGTGTGCAACGAGTGCTGCAGGCTGTGGACCGCCCCAATTTTAAAACGACGTTGGATATCGGCAACTTCATGTGTGTGGATGAGAACCCTATAATTGGTGTCATGAAGAATTTGCCTTACGCCTCCCTGGTTCATTTCAAGGACTTTTATTTCCGTCCATATGATGAACATCCGGGTGGTGGGGATTGGTTCACTACAACTCATGGTAATTTTCTGCGCGGAGCCATTGTGGGGCATGGAGATATCCCGATCCGGAAAATCGTGAAGCTGATCAAGGATTTTGGTTACGACGGCAACATCACGGTGGAATTCGAAGGCATGGAAGAGTGCAAGTCCGCATCCCGAATCGCAATGGACAACCTGCGCCGATTTTGGGAAGAGGCATAAGGCAATCATTCGGTTTTATATTTCGGGGCCACTTTATATTAAAGTGGCTTTTTTGGCTCTTTTTCACGATTGTATTCGTGCAATCCGGTTTGCAAGTGTTCTCACGGTAAAGCTAACATATATTGGTTTTGTGCAAGGATCAAGTGACGAGGATCACAAGTGTGGTATACTGAATCTATTCAGCCTGGAAATATACTGGCTATGGATAGGAGAGATCACTGATCTATGCAGGTATTTGAGGACTGGAATCAGAAAGTGAAGAAGACATTTAACGCCACCAACCCCGAGGTTGTATTGACCGTTTCTGAAGCAGGCACGTTGCTTGGTTTATCAAAAGACCAAATGAAACTGTACGTAGACAAAAACAAGTTAACCAAGGTGCCCATTATGCGAAGCGTACATCGGTATTTGCTGCTGGAGAGCGAGATTGCCGACATCGTCAAGAAGAACAAATCCATATAGTCCTTACATCAGCCATCTTACCGACATGAGTTCGGGAGGTGGTTGTTTTTGTTTATATACAAGAAAAGGAGGATAAACATGCTGAACCTGCTATCCAAATGGTTGTACAAATGGGTGAATTGGAAATGGGTTTTAATCGCGATCCTGATTTTTGCCGGTTTTATTGCATTCATTTTGCCGTGGCAAGCAGAACAGTCCGAGAAAGCAACGGGCGGAGGGGCATCACCGGATTCGTCTTTCTTGTATTCTGCCGATGATCTGTACCAAATGGCCGAACAGTACGGAGAAACAGGCCGGCGTGCTTATGTAGAGGCGCGATTCACCTTTGATCTCCTCTGGCCTCTGGCCTATCTGTTTCTGCTGGTGATGCTTATATCCATGCTCTATCGCGTGCTCCCTGTAGAGAGCCACTGGCGCAAAATTAACCTGCTTCCTGTTGGGGGCTGGGCTATGGATATGCTTGAAAATATAGGCGCTTCCGTTACGATGCTTCGTTATCCTGGACGTACACCCGTGATAGCCGAAATAACGCCGATCTTCACCCTCTTGAAATGGTGTCTGATCTATGCCAGCTTCGCGGTACTCGTACCGGGAATATTGATTGTGTTGATGCATTATATCAGGAGAGTCCAGGGATAAGATCTGACCGGAAAGGGTATTGCTTTAAAGAGGAAATACCTGCTTGTCAAAGGACAACCTGTCCTATATACTCATGTCGCAAGCGGCAGGAATGGTTGTCAAAACATGAGCTTAAGGAGATGAAGAACGCATGGCGATTAGTTTGAATGTATATCTTGTAACAGATGGAAACGGTAAGGAAGCAGTCGCGTTCTACAAAGAGGTTTTTAACGCAGAGGTGTTAGCGATTCAGACATTCGGTGAAGGTCCGTCAAGTCCGGATCATCCGATTCCGCCAGAAGCCAAGGATCGCATCATGCATGCTTCTCTACAGATCGGGGGTTCTGTGCTCATGTTGTCGGATACATTCCCGGGCATGCCTCATATCGTTGGTAACAACATTAGTGTTACTGTGAATACGGATACCCCAGATGAAGCCAAGCAAATTTTCAACAGACTCGAAGATGGTGGAGAGGTAAAAATGCCAATCCAGGAGACATTCTGGAGCCCGGCATACGGCATGGTTACGGACAAGTACGGCGTTCAGTTCCAAATTAGCTGTACACCCGGCCAAGCATAACCATTTGTCTTCGCTCTATTCATAAAAAAAGCAAAGACCTCCACTGCCTGATTTTATCACGCGAGTTGGAGGTCTTTTTGGCTTAGACTTGCTTTTGAATCTTGGAAGGATTGTTGATCTTATAGGGCACCGGATTTCGAGTGAGCTTCTTCTTAATGATCTTTGCTTCAAAAGTAAGGACATCCCCGACTTCAAGCTCCTGCTTCTTCATCGTGGCACTATGGCTGGACCAGGCTTCACCAAGATCAACGTGATCAGGCTCGGTGATGGCCACGCCTTCATAAACGATGACTTCATCATCATTGTCGGAGAAATGGTTCGGAACCGTTGTAAATTCCTTGACGACTGCAGTCATTTTCACTTTGCCTTCAGGCAGGTCAATCCTGACCGATTTCGCCTTGCTTGCCGTCTTCGCCTTCGGTTTCGCTTCACTGCTTGTCCCGCCTTGAGGACCAACATATTCCTCTACGAGTCCATCCGGGTCACCTTTCAGTCCGGAATGGCTTCCCCCGGCATCGATGTCCATGTCATTCAGATCGGATGGCATACCGTCCGAATCGGATATGGGATCCACGGCGACTGAAGCAGTAACTGTATCGGCTACGTCCTCTGTCCGGGATGCGTTCAATGGCTCATTCGCTTTATCCGTTTCTGCTGCCGTCACGGGTCTCACATTGTAGCTCGATGCTTGCATCTCTTTCAGATAAGAGGGATGAATGCAGTGTTTCTGTTCATTATCCAGTTGGATGACTGCTGCCATATGATCGACATAACCAACGATGGTACAGGGCGTGTTCAGTCCGTTTCCTTTATAGTAGAAGGTTTTGAGCTTGGTTGCTTTACCCGAAAGCAGGCCCCACTCCTGGCACTTTTCAATGAGTTCCTCATCGTTGTCGAGGGGAATGTAATGCTGGGGTTCTATCATAAAAGCATATGTCATTTCGTGATTCCGCCTTTCCAATTGTTTCTCCATTCATCGTTTCCAATTTACAATCAGTGTATCACAAGTATATACCCGGAGATGCATTTTATAAAAGTCGACCAAAGGCATACCTATGGTATAATTTTAGAAGAATACCGGACTGAAAATTGTTATAGAACCTTATTATACATATCCTCTGAAAGGATGATCATAATGGAGAAAAAGGTGAATCCCCAAGCTCTATGGCTTGGGTTAGGTCTAGCACTCGGAGTGAGTATTGGTACGGCAACGGATCAGCTCGCGCTCGGCATTGCTTTTGGTGTGGCCCTTGGCGTCGTGATTGGATCAGTGGTAAGCAAACGGGCGATTGCTGGTACGGAAGATATGTTGAAGGAACATGTCCGTGAACTCTGCAGACAGGAAGACTGGGAAGAGGCACTTCAATCTTCGGAAGATCATCCCGTACTCATCCTGAAGCACAGTACCACTTGCCCGATCAGCGCTAGAGCATACCGAGAGTTTATGGCATTTGTGGGCTCCAATGCGTCCGATCCCAAACAGCAGATGGACTATCATATTGTCAAAGTCATCGAGAATCGCCCGCTCTCCCGCCGAATTGCGGAGGAAACAGAGGTACATCATGAATCACCACAGGTGCTGCTCCTGGATCAAGGGCAGGTCATCAAGCATACATCGCACGGCAAAATCACGAAGAAGAGACTGCTGCAATGGGCGCAGAATCCGTTCGGATAAAGATCAAATTACCGATAGACCCGTTTTCCTTCAGCCAATGGCGAAGAACGGGTCTATTTTTTACGTTTTTTTTACACCCTGGCAGGGATTTCTTTACCCCCTTTTTACAGCGTTCAGGTATAAGATTTTACACGTAGCAGGTTGAAAGAACGGTAGAGAGAGGGAGGAAGGGCATATGGTGAGTGATGCTGCGATGATCGGATTGGTTGTGCTGCTGTTCGTGGTGTTCTGGGGTTTCATTAAGTTCTGCGAGAGAGCCTAGGGCTATAGCCAGAGAGGGGAAGGTGCATATGACCGTTATAGGAATGATTGTGCTGGCACTGATGGTCTATCTGGGCTATGTGCTCGTGAAGCCGGAGAAATTCTGAATCATTTGGATCGCAGATTAGGGAGGAACTATGGATATGGGTAGCGGTTTATTACAAGTGGCGGTCACGCTGCTGATCATCATCCTGCTGGTGAAACCGGTGGGTAGTTATCTGGTCAAGGTATTCGATGGCAAGCGGACAGGACTGGACCGGATCTTCGGCGGACCTGAACGACTGCTCTATCGATTAATGGGGGTTCGGGAGAATGAGTCAATGGGCTGGAAAAAGTACCTTTCAGCCGTCCTCATTTCCAACTTCATCATGTTGATTTTGATGTTTCTGGTGCTGCGGCTGCAGCAGTTTCTGCCGCTCAACCCGGATGGTATCAACAACATGCCTGCAGCGCAGGCGTTTAATACAGCAGCATCCTTCATGACCAACACCAACTGGCAGTCGTATACGGGCGAGAATGCCCTGTCGTATCTGTCACAGATGCTGGCCGTGACGTTCCCGATGTTTACATCGGCGGCAACAGGCTTCGCTGTAGCCATTGCGTTCATCCGCGGACTGGTTGGCCGGAGGGATGGACTGGGGAACTTCTATGTCGACCTGGTACGGTCGATTACAAGAATCTTTTTGCCGCTGAGCTTCATTGTGGCCTTATTCCTGATCTTTCAGGGTGTACCACAGACGCTGGCGGGGGCGGTGAGCGCGACCACGCTGGAAGGCGGAGAGCAGACGATCACCCGCGGATTGGTTGCTTCGCTCGAGTCCATTAAACACATTGGTACGAATGGTGGAGGCTGGTTTGGAACCAATGCAGCTCATCCCTTCGAGAATCCAACGGCACTGGCGAATCTGGTCCACATTGTATGCATGATGCTGCTACCCACTGCACTGGTGTATGCATTCGGGCTGATGGTAAACAACCGGAAGCAAGGCTGGGCGTTGTTTGCAGCGATGAGCTTTCTGTTTCTTGTGATGCTTACCACTGTTTTTGTATCAGAGTACCGCGGTGTACCTGCGCTGGATGCCGCCGGCATTCAAGGGAATATGGAGGGGAAAGAGGTCAGGTTCGGGATAGCCGAATCGGCGTTATTCACGGCAGTGACTACAGCTGCGACAACGGGATCCGTCAACAATATGCATGAGTCACTCACGCCGCTCGGTGGGATGGTGGCACTTGCTGAGATGATGCTCAATAACGTATTTGGCGGTAAAGGGGTAGGCTTGCTTAACGGATTGCTGTACGTCATTCTGGCCGTGTTTATCTCTGGACTGATGGTAGGACGGACACCTGAATTTCTGGGCAAAAAAATTGAAGGGAAAGAAGTAAAGCTCGCATCAATTGCGCTGCTGATCCATCCCTTGATTATTCTAGCTCCAACTGCGCTGGCACTTATGCGGCCCGAAGCGGTAGCCTCGATTTCGAATTCAGGCATGCATGGCCTGACCGAAGTGCTGTATGCTTTTGCATCGGGTGCTGCCAATAATGGGTCCGCTTTTGCCGGACTGAATGCCAATACGGACTTTTACAATATCGCCATTGGTGTGGTGATGCTTCTGGGAAGGTATATCTCCATGATTGCCATGCTCGCGATTGCAGGATCCCTGGCAACGAAACGAGTGGTTCCGGTAACAACGGGTACACTTCGCACGCATACCCCTTTATTTGCAGGGATTTTGGTGATGATGATTGTGGTGGTCGGAGCGCTTACCTTCTTCCCATCACTGGCGCTTGGGCCGATCGCTGAGCATTTGGCGATGCTCCAGTAACGGGCGGACAGTCTATGAGTTAGAACACGGGAAGTACAGCAAGGACGTTGAGCATGGAGGTGCACGAAATTAATGGGTGCTATAGAGCGAAAGAAGGAACCGATGGTGGAAGGAAAAAGTAACCAAGCATTCGCAGAAACAGACAAAGAAACATATAGACCAAGCGGCAAGGGTGGGGGAGGGCATATCGGTCCCCAACATCAAGGCTCAAGCAAAAGGAGATTAAGCAGAGACATCGTACGGCAGGCCTCTCTGGACGCCTTTAAGAAACTGAATCCGATGGTCATGATCAAAAATCCCGTCATGTTTATCGTGGAAGTTGGTACGTTCATCACGCTGCTCTTATGTATCAATCCGGATCTATTCGCTGCATCGGAAGCGGGACGGGGGTACAACATGGCGGTGTTCCTCATCCTGTTGTTCACGCTGCTGTTTGCCAATTTTGCTGAAGCGCTCGCTGAAGGCCGGGGCAAAGCCCAGGCAGATACCCTGCGCAAGACGAAATCGGATACGACCGCCAAATTGATGCAAAAGGATGGGACAATTCGGCAAGTATCATCGACTCAGTTGAAAAAGGGAGATATTGTCCGCGTGGAAGCGGGAGAACTGATCCCTACGGACGGCGAGATTATTGAAGGATTGGCCTCCATAGACGAATCCGCCATCACGGGTGAATCGGCACCAGTCATCAAGGAAGCAGGCGGTGATTTTTCTTCCGTAACGGGAGGCACACGGGTCACTTCCGACTATATCGTCATGCGGGTACAGACCGATCCGGGAGAATCCTTCCTTGACCGGATGATCTCTCTGGTTGAAGGTGCGCAGCGCCAGAAAACGCCAAATGAAATTGCGCTGACCACGCTGCTGGCCGTGTTGACCCTGATTTTCCTGATTGTCATTCTGACGATGGTACCGATGGCGAGTTACCTGGGCATTCGCCTTGATCTGGCTACACTGATCGCCCTGCTGGTTTGCCTAATTCCTACAACAATAGGCGGCCTGTTGTCTGCAATCGGGATTGCCGGAATGGACCGGGTCACACAGTTCAACGTGCTTGCCATGTCAGGCAAAGCGGTCGAAGCAGCGGGGGATATTGATACGCTGATTCTCGACAAGACCGGAACAATTACGTACGGAAATCGCATGGCCTCCGAGTTCATTCCCGTTCAGGGTGTGACCATGCAGGAGATGACCCGGGCAGCGCTGCAGGCTTCGGTTCGTGATGAGACGCCGGAAGGACGATCGGTGGTGGAGCTCGCAGGCAAGCAGGGTGAGCGCTGGCAGGAGCAGGAATATGCAGATGCAGAGAATGTGGAATTTACCGCAGAGACCCGAATGTCGGGGCTCAATCTCGGCAGTGGAATGCAGATTCGCAAGGGCGCAGTAGATGCCATCAAGCATCATATTGCTTCCCGGGGCGCACGAATTCCTACCGATCTGGATGACATTGCTCATCGTATTGCCAAGGCTGGAGGCACTCCCCTTGCCGTTGCGATCGATGACCGGATCTACGGTGTAATCTACCTGAAGGATACAGTGAAGCCTGGTCTGAAGGAGAAGTTTGCCGAGATGCGATCCATGGGGATCAAAACGATCATGTGTACAGGTGACAATCCACTTACGGCAGCCACGATTGCGCTGGAAGCGGGCGTGGATGACTTTATTGCTGAAGCGAAGCCGGAAGACAAGATTGCCGCGATCAAAAAAGAGCAGCAGGCAGGCAAGCTCGTCGCCATGACCGGCGACGGTACCAATGATGCACCTGCCTTGGCGCAGGCAGATGTGGGCCTGGCGATGAATTCGGGGACCATGGCGGCCAAGGAAGCGGCCAACATGATTGACCTGGATTCCGACCCGACCAAGCTGCTGTCGGTGGTCTCCATTGGGAAGCAGCTGCTGATTACACGCGGTGCGCTGACCACTTTTTCGATATCGAATGATATTGCCAAATACTTTGCCATTATCCCGGCGATGTTTATTATCGCCATGCCGCAGCTTCAATCGCTGAACATTATGAATCTGGCTTCACCGCAATCGGCCATTCTGTCCGCATTGATTTTCAACGCAATCATCATCCCGCTGCTTATCCCGATTGCGATGAAGGGCGTGAAGTACCGGGCCATGTCAGCCGAACGGCTGCTCGGACGCAATGTATTGATCTATGGCGTGGGTGGAGTGATCGTGCCCTTTATCGGGATTAAGCTAATTGATCTGATCCTTTCGGGGCTTCATCTGGTGTGACATTAATCCATATATATTGGACTCCCTTTCACACAAAAACGGAGAGAGCAGAACAAATCTGAAGAAGCGAAGCGTTCGCCTAAAAGCTTTCTGCAAGAAAGCTACTTCGGAAGCCTAAGCTATCCACGGATTTTCTCCATTGGGAGTAGTTCAAAAAATTTGGGGATAACAGCGATCGGAAGATGGTGCTGTAATCGAAGTGATATAGTGTAACGCTCAATTTGTTTTATACTAACGAATTCAGGATGTGACTGATATGAAGACCATACTGCCTGCCATCCGCTTATCTGTTGTACTTATGCTGATCTGCGGCATCGTGTATCCTCTGGTGACGACTGTTGCGGCACAGCTGCTATTTCCCGCAGAAGCGAATGGTAGCCTGATAATCCAAAATGAGAAAGTTATTGGTTCATCTCTGCTGGCACAGGAAGTAAAATCACCGGCCATGTTCCAACCCCGTGCATCCAATGCGAGTTATGACCCGACGGCATCGGCGGGCTCCAATCGGGCCGTAGCTTCGGAAGAGTATATCAGTGAGATGAAAGACAAGATTGCTCAGCTTAGACAGGAAAATCCGACACTGCAGCAGATTCCTGCCGACCTGGTGACTGGTTCGGGCTCAGGTCTGGATCCTGACCTTTCGCCAGAAGCAGCAAAAGCACAGATCCCACGAATTAGTCAGGCGACGGGCCTTAGTGAGCAGCAGCTCATAAAACTTGTGGAAGCGCATGTTCAAGGGCGTCAGCTCGGCATATTCGGCGAGCCGCGTGTCAATGTGACTGCACTGAATCTGGCGCTGACAGCAGAGCTGAATTAGCTGAAGGAATGTATTTGAGCTCAAGTCAAAAGCGACATGGATTGCCTTATCTATCATTGGCCTTCTTCCGGATTTCGGAAGGGGCTTTCTCCATTTTAAATCATTGGAAGGAGACATCAAAGGATGCATGAAGGCTTCAAGCGAAGATCAGCTGAGGATATTCTGAAGATGATTACGAAGCTGCAGCAGGGCACGCTCACCATCTATATCGGTCCGGTCAGCGGTTCAGGCAAAACCTATCATATGCTAAGAGAGGGGAATACGCTGCGCCAGCAAGGCATTGATGTCGTGATCTGCGCGGTATCGACCATGCAAAGACCCGAAACCGTGGAACAGCTCGGCGAGCTTGAACGGATTCCAAGTATCCACTGGTGCCGTCAGAGAGATGGCATGGAGATGAAGGACCTGAATGTAGATGCACTGCTGGAACGCAATCCGGAAGTGGTGCTCGTGGACGGACTGGCGCATAGAAACCGTGAGGGAGCTCTGCATGCTACGAGGCTGGAGGATATTCAGTATCTGCTAAAACACAACATCAGTGTGATCACAACGGTGAACGTCTACGAGTTGGAAGGGTATACTGAACTGGCCCGTAAACTCACAGGGTTTGCGGCAGAGTATACCGTTCCTGCGGGGACACTTGAATTGGCTGACGAAGTGAAGCTGATCGATGTGACACCGGAAACGGTTCTGACCCGGCTTGCTGAAGGTCATTTGAAGGGTTATGAGAGAGAGGCTTTGTTTAGACAGGGCAACCTGGGCATTTTACGGGAACTGGCGCTGAAACTCGTTGCTGAAGGAGTCAATGAATCCCTGCGGGAACACCGGGAAGAGATGGGCATTACCATGACAACAGGCATCATGGAACGGGTGCTGGTGTCGACCCAATATCATTGGAATGGATCCATTTATATTCGAAGAGGGCAGCAGATTGCGAAGAGACTGAATGGTGATTTATGCGTAGTCACCTTCCGCGACAGGAAGAAGGCATTGACCAAGGAAGCTACGGTATTTCGGCGAAACATGATCAAGCTGGTGGAGAAATTCGGAGGAGCATTCGAGGAATTGCCTATGACGCATCGTCGCAGGATTCCAGCTGCCTTGGCACGTTATGCTGCCAGGCAGCAGATTACGCGTATTGTGATGGGACACTCACGTCATACCCGCTGGCAGGAGCTATGGCAAGGTTCAGTCATCAATTCGCTCCTGCACAAGCTGCAGGGGGTAGATCTGTTCCTGCTTGCAGACCGAACCGAACTGGATGGAGAACGATTACTTCCCGCGAAATTGCCTGATATCGGCAGCACAACCTATCGCAGATTAAGCGATCACGAAGTGAAGAAACAGATCGGCCAGATTCAGCGAGGCAAATTCAAAGTATACATCGGTGCAGCCCCGGGCGTAGGCAAAACCTATATGATGCTGCGGGAAGGCAACGATCTGCTCCGCAAAGGTATCGATGTCCGAATTGGCCTACTGGAGACGCACAATCGGGCCGAAACCACGGAACAGATCGGACAGCTGCTTGTTATTCCACGGGATCGCCTTACCTATCAGGGAGTAGCATTGGAGGAAATGGATACGGAGGCTATTCTCCGTCTTTGCCCGGAAGTTGTGTTGGTGGATGAACTGGCCCATACCAATGTACCCGGAAGCGTAAGGAAAAAACGTTACGAAGACGTGCTTCATCTGCTGGATGCAGGGATCTCGGTAATCACGACCGTTAACGTGCAGCATCTGGAAAGCCTGAACGATGCCGTAGAGCACATTACGGGCATTCGGGTACGGGAGACGGTGCCGGATCAGATTATGCAAATGGCAGATGAAGTGCAGTTAATCGATGTTGCACCTCAGGCCTTGCGGCAGCGCATGCGGGAAGGTAAAATCTATGCAGCAGCCAAGGTGGAGCAGGCACTTGCAAATTTCTTCCGCATTGGCAATCTGATTGCATTGCGAGAGCTTGCCCTGCGTGAACTGGCCGATGATGTGGATGAACGGCTGGAAGCGAAGGAGCAAAAAAGTGCGCTTCGGGGCCCTTGGCGAAGACAGGAAGCGGTCTTTGTCTGTGTAAGCAGTGACAACCATGCGGAGCGGTTAATTCGCCGTGGTTTTCGAACGGCATATCGGTTGAAGGCAGTATGGCATGTACATCATGTACATGTAGGCAAGGTAATGAGTGAGGAAGCAAAGGATCAGCTGGAGGCCCTGGAACAGCTGACCGTCAGGCTGGGTGGTGAATTTCATATTCATCACAGTGAGAATCTAAGGGAAGTATCAAGCATTTTGGCAAGCAAGGCAGCAGAAGAAAAAGCAACGCAGCTGGTGGTTGGTCAAGCGAAAAGGCTCTGGTGGCTAAATGGCTACCGAGGTGCCGGATCGGTGATCAATCGGCTGGTACGGCTGTCCAGACATATGGATGTATTAATAGTTGCAGATTACGATTATGATCCAAGCGGGATGTGAAAAAGGACTGTGCCTGAACGAAACACAGAAGAGAAGGGGATTCCTCGGTTGCACCGGGTTCCCCAATATGTATGGGTAACCATTGGCATTACCTTGTTAACCCCACTGCTCCATGTCATCGGCATGAGTAGTGATCTGGTAAACGTCTCACTCATTTACCTGTTTCCCATTTTGGTAAGTGCCGTTTACTGGGGATTGGGTCCTGCAATCTACGCAGCGAGTCTTAGCGTAATCATGTTTGATTTCTTTTTTGTACCTCCGAATCTCAGTTTTACCGTTGCGGATCTGCGATATATTTTTTCTTTTGTTGTGTATTTGGCGGTGGCCGTATTAACCGCCACGCTATCCAGTCGCTTGCGTCAGCAGCTGGAGATGGTTAGGCAGCGTGAGGCCACAACAAATTCATTGTATGCGCTCAGCCGCCAGATGACGGCTGTTACAGATCTGGATACACTGGTCCATCATATTGCGAAGCAAGTATCACACACACTGGGTACCCAGGCTGCCGTATATTTGCCTGATGCTCATGATGAGCTGAAAGTAACGGCATCTGCTGATGACCTGGGAACCGCAGTATGGGGTGGAGAGGAATCAGAGATTGCGATTGCCAAGTGGGTGTACAGGAATGGCGAAACAGCGGGGAGAGGTTCTACCAGCCTGCGGGAATCCTCCGGTCTGTACGTTCCCTTGCGTACGGAAGATCAGATACACGGCGTGCTTGCCGTTCGTATGGAGGCCCGTGATATTCAGGAGCAGCGGGAACAGCTGCAATTGCTGGAGGCCTGTGGAGGGCTGGCAGCCAGTGCGATTGCTCGCGTCAAACTGGCAGAGGAAGCTCGGGTGGCACAGATGACCGCCGAATCAGAGCGCATTCGCACGGCTTTGCTGGACTCTGTGTCCCACGAACTGCGGACGCCTTTAACGACGATCATTGGATCCGCTACAGGATTGATTGAGAATGACGCCATCTTTACCCCGGAAGATCGAAAAGAATTGACGGGCAATATTCGGGATGGTGCCATGCGCATGAACCGGCTCGTGACCAATTTGCTGGGCATGGTGAAGCTGGAGAGCGGCATGCTGCAGCTGCGCAGGAAATGGTGTGACGTAGGCGATATGATCAGCGTGGTGTTAACGCAAGTAAGGGAATTCAGCAAGCATCGGAGCATTCGTGTGGATTTGCCGGATCAACCGTTATTTATATGTGGAGATGAAGTGCTGCTGGAACAGGTACTGATCAATGTTGTCAGCAATGCCATTAAATATTCTTCTGACTATAGCGAGATTGTTATCATCGTTATGAGGGATGAGAGAAATGCCACGCTGACCATTGTGGTAGCGGACCATGGCGTGGGTATTCCCGATGCCGATAAGGAGCGGATATTTGAGAAGTTTTACCGGTCAGAATCCTCTCGTCATGTGACGGGCACAGGACTGGGACTGGCCATATGCAAAGGGATCGTTGAGGTTCACGGAGGATCAATTAGTGCAGATTCCAATCCGGGAGGCGGAACAAGAATGAGTATCTGTTTGCCCATGGAAGCACCGGAAGCATTATTTCCCTATAGAGGGCAAGGAGAGGTTGAGTAACATGACGGCATCGCAAGGGGCTCGCATATTGGTTGTAGATGATGAACCACAGATTCGCAAACTGCTGAAGGTGACACTGCAGGCTCATCAATTCGAGATTCATGAATGTGGAGATGGCGACGAGGCTGTCATTCAGGCGAGCATCGTTCATCCGGATCTGATCATACTCGATCTGGGTCTGCCGGGGATGTCCGGGATGGACGTGCTGCATCGTGTTCGCGAATGGTCCCAGGTGCCCATTATTGTGCTGACGGCGAAGGAGCGCGAGGAAGACAAGATTGCTGCGCTTGACGGTGGGGCTGATGATTATGTAACGAAGCCGTTTGGCATGGGTGAACTGGTTGCCCGGATTCGGGTTGCACTCCGCCATGTAGCGAAGACAACCGATGAACCCGTGCTGCGTTTTGGGTCTCTCACTGTAGATCTGGCACAAAGGCAGGTGGAGCTGGATGGTTTGCCGATCAAATTAACACCAACGGAGTACGATATGCTCAAGGTTCTGGCCTCCAACGCCGGAAAGATCATTACCCAGCGTCAGCTGCTGCAGCAGGTGTGGGGCGGGCATCATCACGAATCCGACAGTCACTATCTGAGGGTCTACGTGGGTCATCTGCGCAAAAAATTAAAGGAAGACCCTACGCAGCCACGATTCATCCAGACCGAGCCGGGAATCGGATACCGCTTTTTGCTTCAGGATTAGTATGAAATTGTAATAAGAATCCCTTATTAGAAAAGCACCGGAGCCTCCTGAATTTACAGAGGTCTTCGGCGCTTTTTTAATCAACAATGAAATGAAGAATATCGTTTGCTTTAGGATGTATACTTCGGCAGCCAATCACCATGAGCTTCGATCAGTTCATCGCACATGGCAACAATGTCATCGATGGACAACTCGGCAGCGGTGTGCGGATCCAGCATGGCGGCATGATAGATATGTTCCTTTTTGCCCGTCATGGCCGCTTCAATCGTCAGCAGCTGAGTGTTGATGTTGGTGCGGTTCAGTGCAGCCAGCTGTGGAGGCAGGTCGCCAATGTAAGTTGGGCTGATTCCGGATCCGTCCACCAGACATGGAACCTCGACACAGGCCTCACGAGGCAGGTTGGTAATTAGACCGGTATTCATTACATTACCGCCGATTTTGTATGGACGGTCCGTTTCCATCGCTTCCATGATGTGCGAAGCGTATTCACGGCTGCGCGTATGTTCAATATGTTCACTGGCAAACAGCTTCTCGCGCATTTCCTTCCATCCTTCAATCTGGTTCACGCAGCGGCGCGGATACTCATCCAGCGGGATGTTGAAGCGTTCGATCAATTCCGGATAATTCCGTTTGATAAAGTATGGATGATACTCGGCATTGTGCTCGGAAGACTCCGTTACGTAGTATCCAAAACGATTCATCAGCTCGAAACGCACCATATCATGATGCTGCTCCTTCTGTTTTTCCCTCGCCAGGCGTTTAATCTCCGGATACAGATCCTGACCATCTCTCGTCACTTCCAGCAGCCAGGCCATATGGTTAATTCCTGCCACTTTTGCAACTACGCCTGTCTGATTCATTCCCAGCGCTTCAAACAGGTGAGGCACGCATACCTGCACACTGTGGCACAGGCCTACCGTTTTGATTCCTCCATGCACGTTCATGACATTGGTCAGTACGGCCATCGGGTTGGTGTAGTTCAGGAACCAGGCATCAGGACATACTTCCTGCATGTCCCGGGCAAAGTCGAGCATGACCGGAATGGTTCGCAAATTGCGGAAGATACCGCCAATGCCGAGGGTGTCAGCAATGGTTTGACGCAGTCCATATTTTTTCGGTATTTCGAAGTCCGTAATCGTACATGGATCATATCCACCCACTTGAATGGCGTTAATGACATATTTGGCACCGCGCAGCGCTTCTTTGCGGTCGGTGTATTTTTTGACGGAACAACGGCTTCCAAGAGAATGGCCCATACTGGTCAGCAGTCGCTCCGAATCATTCAGCCGTTCGGCATCGATATCATACAAGGCCAATTCAAAA
Organism: Paenibacillus sp. ACRRY; assembly: GCF_022346995.1. GTDB lineage: Bacteria > Bacillota > Bacilli > Paenibacillales > Paenibacillaceae > Paenibacillus. The sequence goes on from NZ_JAKRNM010000011.1 coordinate 119,917, forward strand.
TCCTGCAGTGCTTCGGTCATCATAACGTCACCTAATACATTTTTGACAAAAACGGTGCTGCCTGCACCGAGAAACGTAATTTTGTTCATCTCAAGTCCAGCCTCCCTGAATAATGGTGTACCCCAACTATAGGCCGATCCGGCTTATATAACTATGGTTCAACCTCTCCCATACATGGCATAATCCCATTTTTAGTCCCGCTTTCAGCTGATATTTAACGAATATACCTGTTATAATATGAAGTAAGATAAATGTTGATACGGAAGAAGGGAAGGGATGAGAAGGTGAGCCCAATCGAGATGAACGTGGTGCCCATGGACTGGACACAGATGGAGCTGGTGTTGCTTTTTTTCGGCTGGGAGGATTGTGATCCGTCTCATTATTGGGGTCCGGGGGTACGAGATTCCTATGTGGTTCATTACATTCATGAGGGACGGGGAACCGTTCGTATGGAAGATAAGGAATACCATTTGACGCAGGGTCAGGGATTCGCCATTCTGCCGGATACCATTATTCATTATGAGGCCGATGCGAAGGAGCCGTGGACATACTCCTGGTTCGGATTTAAGGGCGTACAAGCCAAGACATTCATGCAGCGGGCAAACTTGAGTCCAGAATGTCCCGTATTTGAAGCCAGGGATCCAAAGGTAATGGATGGTTTGTATGCAGAGATGACTCAAGCCTCCTCGCGCAATGGTGGAGATGTATTCAGCCAGAGTCTGCTGTACCGATTAATGGCCGAACTGATCTCCTCCTCCCCTGATGAGCATACGCCGCAGAGGCCTCTTTCCACCAAGGATGAATACATCAGACAAGCTGTCCAGTTTATGGAGAACAGGTATAGCCAGAAGACGTCCATCCTTGATATTGCGCATTCCGTGCGTCTGGATCGTACCTATCTGTCCGGTCTTTTTAAGGAGAAGTACGGGAAGTCGCTGCAGGCCTTTTTTCTTGAATACCGGATGAATCGCGCAGCAGAGCTGCTGCAGAGTTCAACGCTTTCGGTCAGTGAGGTTGCCCATTCTGTAGGGTATACGGATCCGTTGTTATTTTCCAAGATGTTCAAGCGTGTGACAGGGGTTTCCCCAAAAGGTTCGAGAGAGCGGGGGTAGGCTGATGAGCTGTTTCAAATTTGAATAAATGCTTTGATCATTATCTGTGAGCCAGCTATACTGGTACAGAATGCATTTCAATTGAATATGTGGAACTGGGTGCTATACCTTCGGGTAGAAGCTTAATAGGGAAGACCGGTGTAATGCCGGCGCGGTCCCGCCACTGTAACAGAGGAGTCATGCAGCGTTATGCCACTGGTTTAGACCGGGAAGGTGCTGCAATGATGAGGATTCTGGAGCCAGGAGACCTGCCTAGTTTGACAACACAGTAGTACCTACGGGAGATAGGAAGGTGTTTAGAGAGCATGATTTTTTCTGAAAATCTGTTTATTTAAGACGTCCTTATCCGGTATTAGCGGAGAGAGACGTCTTTTTGGTATGCATGGACAAGTCACGTGCGGGTTGGAGATTGGGGAGAGGATGTCAGACATGTGAGTAGATATATTGTTAAAAGATTCATTCAACTGGTAGCCGTGTTATTCGGCATTTCGTTTCTGACGTTTCTGCTAACCTATCTGTCTCCGGGGGACCCGGCAAGGCTTATGCTCATGTCTACAGGAGTCACTCCGTCGGACGAATTGGTGCAGCAGGTACGTATCCAGCTGGGGCTGGATCAGCCGTTTTGGATACGCTACGGAACCTGGCTTGGACAGGTGGTTACCGGAGATTTTGGAACGTCTTATAAATACGACAGGCCTGTGCTCGATATTCTGTTGTCCAGGCTTCCAGCCACACTTCGGCTAACAGGAAGTGCCCTGCTGCTGGTCATTCTGATTTCGTTTCCATTGGGTATTTTGTCGGCGGTCTACAGAAACAACGTGCTGGATTACGTCATTCGCCTGTTTTCGTTTGCCGGGTTATCCATGCCGAGCTTCTGGCTCGGGATGCTGCTCATGCTGGTGTTTGGCGTACAGCTCAAGCTGCTGCCCGTCATGGGGAGCTCGGGCTGGAACAGCCTGATATTGCCCGCATGCACACTGGCGTTACCTCTGATCGCCCAATATATCAGGCAGATCCGTACGGTAATTCTGGAAGAGATGTCCCAGAACTATGTCACGGGGGCCAGAGCCAGAGGTGTGAAGGAGAGAGTCATTATGATGCATCATATTTTACCCAATATATTATTGCCCATCGTTACGCTCATGGGCATGTCTACAGGCGCCCTGCTCGGCGGGGCAGCCATTGTGGAAAGTTTGTTCGTATGGCCGGGGGTAGGGCAGATGGCGGTGGATGCCATCTTTACAAGGGACTATCCCCTGATTCAGGGCTACGTCATCTGGATGGCAACCATCTATGTATTGCTGAATCTGATCGTTGATCTCTGGACGCATCTGCATGACCCGCGGATTCGACTGGACGTGGATGTCTAGATGAGAGAAGTTAAGCTTATTTTGACACAGCATCGCTGGTTCACTTTTCTATGTTCAATGACCCTCCTCTGGGTCATTCTCGCCATGATTGCGCCGCTGCTCGCACCGCATGATCCACTGGCAACGAATTTTGCCAAGGTACTGCAGCCAGCCAGTTCGGAATATCCGCTTGGAACCGATCAGCTTGGACGCTGCGTGTTATCGCGTCTCCTTTACGGGGCCAGGACGTCGCTTCTGCTTACATTTATGATGATCGGAATTGTTTTTGTGCTTGGTGTAGCCATTGGTGTTATCGCAGGTTTCGCTCGTGGCCTGACAGATATAGTACTGATGCGGTTATCTGATACGCTGATGGCCTTTCCAGGATTGATCTTCGCCATCGCAGTAGTGGGGATGCTGGGGCCAGGCCTATTTAATACGGTAATTGCCCTGGCGGTTGTCTGGTGGGCGAAGTATGCACGACTGGCAAGAAGTCTGGTGATCTCGCTTCAGCAAAAGGAATATGTCGCTGCGGCAGCCTTCAGCGGCGCGCGGAAGATTCAGATCATCACCAGAACAATCCTGCCCAACATGCTGTCTCCTCTCATTGTCATGGCGATGATGGATGTGGGCGGCATGATGTTATCCATCTCAGGCCTTTCATTTCTGGGGCTGGGTGCTCAACCTCCCGAACCGGAGTGGGGGGCAATGCTGAATGAAGGCAGACGATATTTGCAGACAGCTCCGTGGCTGTTGATTTATCCGGGACTTGCGATATTTTGTACAGTGATCATTTTTAATTTGCTGGGCGACAGTCTGAGGGATGTGCTGGACCCCAAGAAAAAGGCAGCTTAACAGGAGGAACGGGAATGAAATCGAGATATGGAAAAACGCTAACGCTTACCGTACTGTCATTATTGGTTTTATGTATTATCGCAGCTTGTGGCCAAACCACAACAAGTACTTCCACCTCATCATCTTCTGGTGAAGAAGCGGCTGAGGCGGACAAGGGCAGTGCAGTTACACCAACTCACCTGAATGTGGCGTTATTCTGGCTTGGAAGTAATCTGGATCCGGCAGAGGAGTGGAACGGCTGGACCCTTACACGAGCAGCAATAGGAGAGACCTTGATTCAGTTTGACGAAAATATGAAATTGGTACCAAAAATCGCAGATAGTTGGGAACGTATCGATGATACGACATGGCATTTTCATATTCGGGACGGCGTAACGTTCCATAATGGGAATAAGGTTACTGCAGATGCGGTGAAGAAGTCCATTGAACGTTCCATGGAGCTGAATGAGAGAGGACAATCGACCTTACCGGTGGCTTCCATGACCGCAGAAGGTCAGGATCTCACCATCAAAACAACGGAGCCTTATGCATCGCTGCTTGGTAATATTGCTGAACCTTTGTTTGTGATTGTGGATACGAGTGCAGATACATCCAAATTCAAGAGCGAACCTATCGCCACAGGTCCATTTATGGTAACAGGATATACGCCGGATCAGGAGATTCAGGTGAAGAAGTATGGCGGATACTGGGACGGGGCAGCCGATGTGGATACCATTACATTCAAATACATCAAGGATGACAGCACGCGTGCTCTTGCGCTGCAATCGGGTGAGATTGATGTAGCCAGTAACGTGGGACGAAGCAGCTTGGCATTGTTCCAGGATCAGAGTCAATATACGATTGATGAAATCCCGAGCCTGCGAACACAGTTTGTATGGTTTAATACGAAAAACCCGCTGCTAAGCGATCCGGAAGTACGGCGTGCAATCTCGTACGGCATAAGCCGCGAGATGTATGCAAACACACTGGTGGGCGGTCAGGCGGCCAAAGGCCCGTTTACCTCGGCTCTGCCTTTTGGATATGATCAGGTCAAGGGATATGACTATGAACCGGAGACAGCCAAGAAGCTGTTGGATGAGGCTGGCTACAAGGATGCGGATGGGGACGGTATTCGGGAAAAAGACGGACAAAAGCTAACGCTCCAATTGATTCTCAATTCGGCTTACGAATCAGACTCCATTGTGGCTGCTGCAATGCAGTCCCAACTCAAGGAGATTGGGATTAACCTGGAAATGACCTCTTACGAGGATCTAACTGATCATCAAAAAAGCGGGAACTATGATTTGGCTCTGACCAGCATTAATACAGGGATTACCGGAGATCCCCAGTATATTCTCGACTTTTATTTCAAAACGGGAGCAGAGTGGAACATCGGTGGATATAGCAATCCGAAGCTGGATGCGGTGATTCAGCAGCTGCATTCCGAATTCGATGTGGAGAAAAGATATGAACTGGCTGCAGAAGCCCAGCAGATGATTCTGGATGATGCAGCATACATGTTTATTACCTACACTCCAATTAACATTGTAAGCAAGAGCGCCGTACAGGGTGCGACGATGTATCCGATCGACTTTTATCTCCTGGATCGCAATATCCAGGTTAGGCAATAATGAGCGCTTTACTGGGTGTAGATCGACTTTCTGTAACGTATAAGGGTGGTTCACCCGCACTGCAGAATGTATCGTTTGCAATGAATGCCGCTGAGATCATCGGAATCGTGGGCGAGAGCGGAAGTGGTAAATCGACGTTGCTTCGAGCTTTGCACGGCATGCTGCCAGACGGTGGGCAGTATGCCGGGGGAGACATTGTTTTTCAGGAGAAATCGATATTTAGTTATTCGCATAAGGATTGGCACGATATACGCGGCAAGCGGATGGCCATGGTTTTTCAGGATAGCGGTTCTTATCTGAATCCCATCCGCCCAATAGGAAGTCAGTACATCGAGGCGATCCGTACACACGTTAAACTATCGAAGAAAGCTGCCTATGCCATGGCGGTGGACATGCTCTCACAGATGGGACTGGATGACCCCGAGCGGATGATGAGTATGTACCCCGGCCAGCTTAGCGGAGGCATGAAGCAGCGAACGGCAATTGCCATGGCGATAACGATGGAGCCAGAACTGCTGCTTGCCGATGAACCGACGAGTGCGCTGGATGTAACCACTCAGGTTGAAGTGATCAAACGATTGACCAACCTTCGGGCAAGTCAGGGAACAGGGATGATCATTGTGACGCACAATATCGCCGTTGCAGCCCATATGGCAGACTACATCGGTGTAATGCAGAACGGGTCGCTGGTTGAGTTTGGACAAACTTCAAGCATTATTACAGGTCCACGTCATGCATATACCCGTGAATTGCTAGCTGCAGTACCTGAATTGGAGGGGAATACGGATGGTAGATGAGAGGATACCCGTTCTGGAAATGAGGGATTTAAGTAAAACCTACGAATCCAGAGGCCAGGGAGCCCATTCAGCATTGCAATCGATCAACCTGAAGCTCTATCCGGGAGAATGTCTGGGAATTGTAGGGGAGAGCGGAAGTGGCAAGAGCACTTTGGCCAAATGCGTGACTCATCTGGAAAAGGCAACCTCCGGGCAGATTATCTATCGTCAGCAGGATATTACTCTGATAAGGGAAGAGGCTTTGCGGCTTCAGCGCAAGCAGATTCAGATGGTTTTTCAGGAACCTTCGGCGATTTTCAATCCCCGCATGAGGGTGGGATCATTTATCCTTGAGCCTTTATTGAACTATAAACTGATCAAACGCAGGCAGGGTGAAAAGGAAATTCATCGTTTGCTGGAACTGGTGGGGCTGCCTGCTGCTATTGCTGACAAGTATCCACATGAAATCAGCGGTGGGGAGCAGCAGCGAGTGGTTATTGCCCGGGCGATCGGAGTGCAGCCGGATGTAATAATATTTGATGAAACTACCTCGGCACTCGATGTTTCCATTCAGCAGCAAATTTTGCACCTGTTGGTCCGATTGCGTAAGGAGATGGGGATTTCATATATCTTCATATCGCATGACCTGGCTGTGGTGCAGCAGGTTAGCGATCGTACTGCGGTTATGTACAAGGGAGAGATAGTTGAAGTGTTGGAAAGTGCGCAGCTGAATCGTGCAGCCAGTCATCCCTATACGCGGAACCTGATGGATTCGGTGTTGTCGGTCAGAGAGATTAAGAATAAAGTGCGAGAGTATGCCCTGCAAGGAATCACGGGTTGAGTTGGTCTGGTGTATTGCGATGTTTAAAAAATAGCGAAGAAAAAGGATTATTCCGGGTCATGGTGGTGACGGCCCGGAGTAATCCTTTTACTGTATAAGGACTATATGAAATGATGAACTGTTGTTGAAGAATACTACAATGTGCGCAAACCGATCTATGCACACCGGTCTATGTGAACCAATATACGTAAGCATGATGGACTCGGCCGAGTATTAAGCATCGCCTGATGTCTTTATTTTAATGTGGAACTTGGGATTGGAAGTCGTTTCGGCTCGACCGATTGGCATGGTAGAAGACAACATCCCCGTCTTGGATAGGCCAATTATTGTCTTCAGTATTGACCGGATTGTTCTGAAAACCCTCCATCTGCCACTGGTTCATCAGAGGTGCATAGATGTACTGGAGATGAGGCGCGTCAGTATCACCATTTCGTAGACTTTCAATATTGAAGTTGACTACGATATATCCATTTCTCAGAAACACAGGGGACTTTTCATCCAACTGGTTTTGTCTCGCAAGTGGCTCCAAATCGGTGCCTTTCGGAACGGCATATACATCGGCGGGCAGGCTGTATTCTCCATACCAGCGCTGGATGGCTGCATTTGCCCGATCCAAGTTAACGCCTTGCGGGATGTCCGTTCTGGGTCCGATCAAAGTGCGAATGGATGAGGGCAGGATCATCCAATCATAACGTCCCACCCATGTTTTCTGATGTGAGATCTGATCGACGAAACGAACCATGTATTCAGCCAGTGTGCCTTGGCTCTGCTCCTCTTTGGTCAGTTCATAGGTGTATCGATAACGAGCGGTATCGCCCATTTCGGTACCAGGAACGTTCCGCAAACGGGCATTCAGAACAACAAAGCGTTTCTCCAAATCCTGTGCAGATCCGATACGTATAAACCTTTCCTGTCCTCTGTGATAATACAGATCAACCTCCTGCCTGGAGGTACCATCCTCATTCACAAAATGAAAAGTTGGCGTAATCCGAACACCATCCTGCTGACCAAACATATTACCTTTCGTTTTGAGGTCAAACTTGATATGGTACCCGGTTTTTACAGCCACATTTTTGAATCCCTGTAATGGATGGCTGCCTGGACGAATGGGCAATACGAAAGGTGCCAGGTTGCCGCGAGGATCACCATCAATACGATTCAAGCCTGTCCAATAGCTGACTCCCGTTGGCTCCGGGCTTCCCGGCTGCTTCCGAAAAACATTTTCCCAGTTATAGTCCGAAATGTCGGTGACATGAAAATCGTATAGCCTTCCGATGACTTCGACTGGAACCGTATCGGCAGCTACGTGATGGGCCAGGTCGGTATTGGCATCCTGCTGTTCAGTGAAGCTGGAGGGTGCATTCTCCGCGATATTGCGGAATTCAACCTCATAGTTACCCTCGTCTACCCATACCGGGAGGTAAAAGCTGGTGTCCAGCTGGTTTACCGGGATATCTACCCAGGTTTTAGCCGGTATAAACTGGCTTCTGTCAGCGTTATAGACATCGAACGGGAATTTGACCTGTTTAATTCGAAAATATTTGGCATAATCCCGATTGCCATAACCGGGGTAACTTGCTGCGTCCAGATGCTGACCAGTCGTTGGAATACGGACAATAAAGGGACGTTCCAGAATCAGTGCTGACCGGGTTAGATCCGGAACTGTCTTCTGATTATGAGCCTGATCATCCGATACCAGGGCGTAGTTTACGACAGGGGTGTGCACGGTAACGGTGTTAATGCCGTTAATCGGGAAATCTTTGTTGGCGCCCCCGTTTACATTCCCAGGCAGCAGATCGTAATAAATGGTACCGGAACTTGGTGTGTTTTCTTTGTTGACCAGCGTGTTACTAATCATGTTATTTGGCTTATATAGGACATCTTGGCCAATCGTTGTAGGGTTAGGAATATTGGATGGCGTAGGTCCGTCCTTGGTCGCCTCTGTGTCATCCATAATCTTGGTATTGTTAAATATGACCGAGTCATTATTCACTTTTGCCTGAGGAGTGTTGGACTCCGCCATACCTTTTAAACGCGATGTATCATCCGGCACATCTGGAGGTGCATTCAGCCCGCCTGTTAATTTGGGTGGGGTATAGGAGATAGACGTTGTTTGCCCTGGTCTGACGTGGCTCTCCACGCTGTCATCATTTTTGGATACCAAAGTTGGCGGTGTATATCCGGATGGAGTCATGGTGACCAGTTCACCCGGCAGGGCATAATTCTTCATGGTCGCTTTTGTGATCTTGTACACTTCAAGATTGTTGATTTTCCAGTATGAGTAGTCCCGTGTAATCTGGAAATTGTATGGTTTGGTTACGGTGTCATTGGCTGGAACAGGTGGTCCATCCGTACAGCCATCTTCGGTACAGATATCAGGTCCCGGTACAGTCCATTCCCTGTCATAGGATAGCGTGACACTGCAATCATACGTGACTTTGCCCGCCATTTTCGCCCAGGCCTGCTTGAAGAGATAGTTGTCAGAAAATGCATTGGTATACAGTGACTCAGAAGTAGGGATTCCTCTCAGTACATTGAATGTCTCATTCCCTCTGTTATCTGACTTAATTACACCGTTAGCATTTGGATCAAGGTCACTCATGCTCATAATCGTCCCTGTAGACGGTGGCCCGATTGTCGGTGAACATCCAACACCACTTCCGCCCCCATTGCCTCCGCCACCCCCGTTCCCAGGATCCTCTTCTACGCCAATCGTTGTGGTTGTCGTTAATTGGAAGTCGTCTTTCTCCCACAGTACGGTGATGGTCGTAGTTCCCCTGCTTACGGCTTGGACTAGCCCAGAATTACTAACGGTTGCAACAGCGGGGTTGGAGGAAGTCCAAGTCGTTTGCCCATTACCGCTATTTACATTGGTTTCAGCTCCAAAGCTTCCATCACCGGTTTTGGTCTTTACGGTCGCATTCAGTTGCTTGGTCTGGTTAATGCTGAGTTGACCGCCATTGGTGAGATTGATTTCTTTGGTGATTTCGGCTTTACCGTACCAGTATAGGTCGGTATTAAATAGATAGTCTGCAGAATATTTAGGTGGATTATAAGGTCTATATTCTGTAGGCTCAATGGCTCCACCTATTTGCATCTGAAACTTAACCCTTTTATTGTTGAAAGAATCTACGCCTAATAAAATAGGTAGCCCAGGTTGGTAGTACTTGGAGTTATCCATATATTCTGGTGCAAGGGAGTTCTCGACTATTTCTGCGTTAGAGATTGGTTCATCATTTATATCATAATAAACAGTAGGCTTGTAACTTGGAGCTTCTAGAGATAAATCTATGCACACGGTAGAAGAGTTTGGTTTGTTTGAAGAAGAGTTGTTAGATAACTCTTGACCATTACATTCTCCATCAACTTTCCATTTCATATTATCTAATTGATAAATATATATTCCAATATTAGTTAATCCCTTACCTTCTACGGGAATTATTTTCTTTTGGGATTTTGCAGGGGTAGAAGGTACAATTCTTGCAGCCTCTAGTATAGGTTTGGTTCCAGGGCCACCTCCCGCGAAGATCGCTGGAGGTGAAGTTAAGATCAAACTTATTGCGAGGACTGAGAGAAGGGGCTTTTTTAATATTTTAGTAAGACCCAAGGTTAATCACCCTTATTTTGAAAGTAAGTGGTCAATGGTTTGCTGTTACTCCATAAATCGTCCCATTTTTTAATACAAGAAGAACGTCTGGATCTAGTTCTTTATCAAAATGCAACAAACCTTCTGCCCAATAAACAGGATTCTTCACATTAAATATACCTCTTGCACCGAGTAACTCACTAATACGAGGCACATTATAAGCGAACACTGCTTCACTGTTGGGGGACCTAAGAGGATTAATAGTTGCAGAGTTAATCAAACTGCCACCTTGTAATTGATTCATTGAGTCCTTGATATTTATATCAAACTCAACAAATGAGTAATATGCTCCTCTTATGAGCTGATCTTTCTCATCAACAAATACAGGGTAGTAAATACTTCTCTCATTAAATTTTACGTATGGGTTGACCACAATCCAGTTTTTTAATCTAAGATCAGCATAATTAGTGACTGTGACCAATTCTTCGTTACGAATCATCGAAAAGTCATCTGTAACTCTACTATAATCATATGATTTGGGGAGTCTTCTCTCGGGAAAAACCTGATACTTAGGTGCAATAATATTGATATTCGTCCCAGTCAAACCAACTGCACGCAACTCATTCAAGCCCTGAAATTCAGCAGGCTTCGTTTTCGCCACACTTGCATAACGAGCGATCAGCACAGCAACTTCGGCCCTTGTCGTGGTGCGATCGGTTCCAAAATTTTTATCGTTAGCAACACTCATCAACCCTGTACCCAGAGCAACAGCGACAGCATTTTTTTGGTTGCTTGCCAGTTTGCCCGTGAAGTACTCCTTCGCAGGTATCACCGTATTGGTTACATCAGACAGAGCTTGTTTGAAATCCGAATCAACCACGGTCAGCCCCTGTGCCAGCCAGGTCGCCATTTCTCCCCGTGTTAGAGATGCCTTGGCATCGAGTTTTCTATTGTAGTTGGCAGGGCTGATGAAGCCTTTGGCAATCGCAGCGGATACGCCACTTTTTGCCCATTCAGGAACGTCTGTAAAGGTATTAGTTTCTTGTATGGCTGCATTAGGCTGATCGGTTAATCGTCCGAGAATACTAGCCATTTCGGCCTTGGTCACGGGTGAGCTTGGTTTGAATGTCCCGTCGGCATACCCCTGGAAGAATCCCTGCTCAACGGCGGAGTTGATCGCTGCAGCCGCCCAGTGTGTCGAAGGGACATCTTTGAATTTTAGCGTAGCTTGAGCGGCTTCTACTGAACTCCCGATACTTCCTGAACCTATTACGCCCCCTGTAAGCAAAGCCAATGCCGTAACCCCGGATAGAATCATTTTCTTCATGAATACTGCTCCTTTCTAATTTCAATTCCTGGTTGTGGTTATGTACTTGATACTACTAGATACTAAATTTGTAATAATAATCAATATTCTACCATGTATAACTGGGTATTTGGTATTATTTCTCAATATTAGTGTTTCAATTTAAGGTGAAAACCCCTCCTCTAGACCCATCCAACCTCTCAAAACACAAAAAAAGGCCACGAATCCGTAGATTCATAGCCTTATGCTTTAAGGTAGAAGTGCTAAATATTTAGTTACCAAGCTCATATATTTCAAGAATAACCCATTTTCACCCATTTGAAAAGAGAGAAACAGAATAATACCAAAAATCCAGACTGCACGAACGCAGCCTGGATTTCAGTTCAATTTACATTGAATGTTGTAGCCGATCCGAGCCTACTTCTCTCAAACCAGAAGAGGCAGCCGGCTGTTACTTCGACATTCGATATCCTATGCGCCGTTCCATTTCTCTCCGGTCAGATACTTCTCGGTCAAAATCGACAACATCTGAATGCCAACTTCGTTATGTCCGCCTTCGGGGATAATAATGTCTGCGTACTTTTTGGAAGGCTCGATAAAGGCATCGTGCATGGGTTTGACGGTCTCGAGATATTGTTTGTAAACGGATTGAATCGTACGTCCGCGTTCCTCCATATCCCGCAACACTCTCCGCAGTATACGAACATCGGAATCGGTATCGACAAATACCTTGATGTCCAGCAGGGCACGCAGATGTTCGTCGATGAGTACATGAAGACCTTCTACAATGACGATATGGTTCGGTGCGAGTTCAACCGTCTCATTGGCAGCACGGTTATCTATGGTGAAGTCATATACGGGAGCATATGCCGTTTGTCCTTGCTTCAGCAGGGTAAGATGCTCAATCAACAGATCATTGTCGAATGCAAACGGATGATCGTAATTGGTGAGTCGACGCTGCTCTGGAGTGAGCTGTGATTGATCTTTGTAATAATTGTCCTGGGATATAAACGTCACTTTGCCTGATCCAAGACGGTCGATGACGGAGCGAGCTACCGTCGTTTTACCGGAGCCGGTCCCTCCGGCGATACCAATAATGAGCATGGTTGTTCCATAAACCTCCCTAGATTGGCAGCATGATCAGTAGATGGAGAGCGTCAAAAATGAGCCCTATCTGCATGTCTGTCTGCGAATACACAATTCCTCAATTGTATCACAGCTTGCTGACTTTTTCATCTTAAGGAACAGACCATGTTTTGCCTTTCGGGAGGCATACTCATTTTCAGATTTACGATTCTAACGCATAGTAGAGCGCTTGTGCCCTCGCATCGTCCAGGGAAGAATCAGGTTCTGGCCAATCAGGCGAATGAGCAGACCAAGAATAACAAAACCAATCACACTTCCTGCCGTATTTGCAATCAGATCATTGATATCGGTTGAGCGGCCATTCCCCAGAGTAATCCGGATCACAAGCTGCAATATTTCAATAGTGAAACTGAACATTAGGCCCGCCACTGCGGCTTTACGTATCGAGTCAACCGAAGGTCTCAAAAGAGGAAGCAGAAACCCCAGCGGCATAAACAGCACAATGTTCAGCAGGAAGCTTGGCGCATCTGCAGTCAGCAGCGGAACCCATTGTAGGTTCTTGTACCAGGGTGTCTGGTTGGCATAGATTCCGATGTTCACATCGATTGGGAAAAATACAAAATGCAGCACGCCCAGCATGTATATAGCGAATGTCAGCATCAGCATATACTGTTTGCTCGTATATCTAACGTTGCTCACCCAGGCGTGGACCACCAAAGCGAGCAGAATCACAATGAATAGTGGACCAAGGACACTTATAGATGAAATGGTAAATTGAATGGACATGCGATGGCCCCTTTCAAGGAAATGAGTTCGAGCTAGTGGAGCTGAATTTTCATTTCCATTCCCTGTATAAATTGATTGTCTTGGACCTCTTCGGTAAAGTCATCTTTCACTTCAAAAGGTTTCACTACCAGGTATTTTACATCCTTCGCTGTTGTCGCATATATGCTTTCCCATTTCAACTGGTTATCTTCATATAAACCCTCGCCGCTGAGTGCAGTCAGTTGTCGGCCTTGATCATCATAGATGGCAAACCTGATGTCATGCAGCTGTTCTTCTTCTTTGGCAGTCAACGTTTCTTTCCCATTCAAACCGATGGCGGCCGTTAAGCGTGTCGTGATCGGAGTAACCTCGGCTCTCGTAACAGTGGCGGTAAACAAGTCATTCTCCATGACAGTATCAGGCTGAACCGTGTAGGTGCCCGTTGTTGATTTGGTAAAAGGAACGGTTAACTCAAACTCATGATCAATGCCTTGCAGCGTCAACTTAACCTTGGCATCGAACTGATCTGGGAAGGCGCCCTTATGATCCGTTGGGATGACCTGTTCAAAAAGCAGGGTATCCGGCTCGTTCGCCCCGGCTGAACTATAGAAGAGACCGTCATTTGGGCTAAACCCGTTTACATTGAGGGAAACGTTGTCGACTCCGCTGCTTAGCTTCACAATGTCTTTGCCGTTATCATACATGCCCTGATTCAGGTTGGGAGCCGTGACATGAACCAGAAATGCTGCACGTGTGCCATCGTATACGGTTTCCAGTACCTTGAATTTTACATCCTGATAAGCAAAGGAACTGTTTACTGGAGTAGTCAAACCTTCGTTACCCGCTGTTCTCAGACCCATATCCGCTTCAATCGAGCTGAAGAGACTGCCTACGAGCGGAATGTTGCGCAAAGAATCAGCCATAGCTGGAGATACAAATCCGGATGCAAATACGGTCACGCCCAGTACACCTGCTGCAACGGCAGCCACTGCGGTACGGTGCATTCCTTTGTTAACTCGGCGCGGACTCTGAGCCTTTTCACTATTCAGACGGTCGGGTGATTCGGGAAGGGACTCCAGTGTGGCATCAATTCGAGTGCGTACAAGATTAGACATGACAGGGCGCTCCTTTGCTTGTTCTTTTAACTTCTGATCGATATTAAATGGGTTTGACATGCAATTTTACCTCCCGAAAGTTTTTGAATTTTTGGTACAGTTCCTGCCGTGCCCGGCTAAGCCTCATTTTTACCGCGCTCTCGGATATATTCAGCGTATCCGCTACCTGACGAAGGGTTAGATCCTCAAAATAATGCAGCACAATGACGATTCGTTTCGATTCTTCCAGTCGATCAACTGCTTCTCTCATATCCACCTCGTCGTAGGGGCTGGATACTTCCTGCTTGGCGGGCACCTCTGCATATGATGTAGAGAGGGAGCGGCGGGAGAGCATGGTATTACATTCATTGATGAGGATGCGGAACATCCAGGTCTTGAAATACTGCGGTTCACGAAGCGTATGGATGGATTTATAAGCTTTCAGGATCGTCTCCTGAATGGCATCCGCCACGTCCTCCTCTTTTCGCAGCATGGATTTTGCTGTATTGTATAGGGAATTTTCAATTTCTCGGATGAGCCTGATAAAGGCGTTACGATCTCCCTGAATGGCCTGGTTGACGAGATCGGTCGGGTACATGGATAACGCTCCTTTCTTGTGTAGGGGATAACAGCTCCCTGCTTGGTTTTTACATGAATTAGACCTTCGGTGAGCTTATATGGTCACAATTATTTTTTAAAAGGATATGTGTTGCTTAATATGGACGCTTGGCAACGGGCTTTACCCTTCAGTTGGGTAGGGGATGATCAGGCTACGGGGGAGAGGAGGACTTTCGTACGAAGTTCGTATGAGTACTCAGCTGCTGTATCAATTTTGTCTCAATATTCCTGGTTTGGGTTGAAGGATCTAGGACCTTTGATATAATGATGTCGAATAATGTCCGTTATATAACTGTAACGGGATTATTACAATTCAAGGAGGTGATACTTTTGAAAAGAAAAGGCAGATTTATTTCTTCTGTTGTTATGGCAACTATTACGGCAGTATCGGTTGGTTCTTTTGCTTTTACAGAAAGTACATATGCGTCTTCAATAACCCAGTCACCATCAGGCATTTCATCTATCAATCTGCAGGGAATGGACCTGGAAACCGCACTTATGGCTGTTCAGCAGCAGCGTTCCGCGCTGATTGAATCACAGCTGCAAGCCCAGTTGGAAGCAGTACAGAGTCGCAATGCAGCGATTGCGGAACTGAATGGGAAGCTTGCACAAGCCAATGAAAGTGGGGATTTTGAGCTGGCGCAGTCTCTCAAAAACCAAATTGATGCTCTCTCCAGCTCCCAACAGATGGACATGCTGCGTTTGCAATCCTTGTCCAACAAGCGTAATGAGGCTTTTGACGTGATGACGAACTTTATCAAAAAAATGCAGGATTCCAGATCATCCATCATCGGCAATATGCGTTAATCTACACTTTTTATCTGCCCCTTTGTGGTCAACGGAAGGTCATGTGGTATAACAAAAAGCGAAGTTCTCGACATAGCGTCGGTAACTTCGCTTTTTCTGCTGTCTTATCCATTAGCCTATATAGCGGCTTCTGAGTCTTAACCCGACCAGTCGCGGCGGCGAGTAAAGAGATCCTTCAGCTCGTCCGTTGACAATTCGGTAATCCAGTTCTCGGAGCTGGTGATAATATTGTCGCTAAGCTGCTGCTTGCTCTCCAACATCTCGTCTATGCGCTCTTCCAGCGTGCCGAGGGAGATAAACTTGTGCACTTGGACATCCTTCGTCTGTCCCATGCGGTATGCCCGGTCGGTAGCCTGGTTCTCCACGGCCGGGTTCCACCAGCGATCAAAGTGAAATACATGATTTGCAGCGGTCAGATTCAGACCCACGCCGCCTGCTTTGATGGACAGAATGAAGACGGATGGCTGTTCATGCGCAGGCAGTGTACGGGACTGGAACTGGTCAATCATGCGATCCCGTGCCGTCTTGGATGTGCCACCATGCAGATATAACACCGGCTCCTGCAGTTCCTGCTGGAGAACCTGCTGCAGCATCTGACCCATACCGATGTACTGGGTGAAAATAAGGCAGCGCTCGCCCTCTTCACGAAGCTCACGGACAAGCTCCATCAGCCGTTCCAGCTTCGCGGAGCGGCTAATCAGCATCGCCATGTCCTGTGGACTGTACAGGTCATACTCCGTCTTGGAGCTATCCGAAGACAACGTCTCCGGCAGAGCTTCCTTCGTCAGGAGCAGCGGATGGTCACACAGCTGCTTGAGCTGGGTTAATGCAGATAGAATCGCACCTTTGCGCTTAATGCCTTCCAGTTCTTTCATTTTATCCATCAGTGCCTGCACGGATTGATCGTATAGGGCACTTTGCTCGCCGGTAAGATGAATGTAAGTTTTCATCTCGTTTTTGTCCGGCAGGTCGAGCTGGATATTCGGATCCTTTTTCTTGCGGCGAAGCATAAATGGTTTGACCAGCTGCTGCAGATCAAGCATGCGCTGCTCATCCTTGTCTTTCTCAATCGCGCTGATAAACCGGGTTTGGAAAGCACGTGCGCTGCCAAGGTATCCTGGATTAATAAAATCATAGATGGACCATAGCTCGGCCAGCCGATTTTCAATCGGGGTACCTGTCAATGCGATACGGTGTTTAGCTGGGAAACTGCGTACCGCCAGGGATTGCTTGGTTTGCGCATTTTTAATGTTCTGTGCCTCGTCCAGACAGATGGAAGCCCAAGTGTATGTCTGTAACATCTCTTGGTCCAGAGTGGCCGTGGCATACGACGTAATGATGATATCGACCTGTTCGGTCAGTTCCTTGAATGCTTCTCCGCTAAGTCTGCGTGCTCCGTAGTGCAGACTGACATTAATCGAAGGTGCAAAACGGCTGATTTCTTTCTGCCAGTTGCCCAGTACCGAAGTGGGACAGACGAGAAGGGCAGGAGCATCCCCGGGTAACCGCTGCTGATTCTCCTTGAGATGCAGCAAATAGGTAATAAATTGAATGGTCTTGCCAAGCCCCATATCGTCCGCAAGGCAAGCTCCAAGGCCGAATTTGCGCAAGAATCCAAGCCATGCAAATCCCTCTTTTTGATAGGAGCGAAGTTCTGCATGCAGCCCCGCCGGAACGGGAAGGGAGGGAGCCCCGCCTTGTCCGCCGCCAAGCTGTGCAATGATCTGGTTCAGGTGTTCATTCAGCTCGACCTCCAGACGAATGTTCTCATTAGACTGCGGCTGCTGCTCCTCCTCGGTTTGCTGTCCTTCCTTCCATTTCTGATTACGATATTCACGCTGTTCATTTTGCAGCAGATGCAGGTGCAGAATATCTTGAAACGACAGCCCCTGTTCCCGATCGACACCGCCCATGGCCCGCCGAATCTGCTCCAGAAGGGCAGGGTCGAGTGGTACCCACTCTCCGCGGAACCGTACCAGCCGCTCGTTGCGGGCAACGAGGTCGGCGAACTCCTCTTCACTGAGATCGGTATCTCCAATCGCAATGCGCCAGTCAAAATGAATGATCGAGTCCAGTCCGAAGAAGGACTGTCCGCGTTCACTGCCTTCTTCCGGCTTTACCTTGGCACGAAGTTTAGGTTTCTTTTTACGGGCTGCTTCCCACCATCCCGGTAGCAGTACCTGCCAGCCTGATTCCAGCAGTCTGCCGCTGTCAATGGTAAGGAACTGCCATGCATCCTGATCACTGAGCGGATCGCTGAGCACATCACGGCTCCCACTGGTGGAACGGCTGATTCGCGGCAAATGTGCACGCAGCTGCTCCAGCCACCCGGCAGAACGGTCAAGGATAAATGCTGTCCACACCTCCGGCCATTCACCTTCAAGCCTTCCGCGGGAATCGAGCCGGACGGGAATCAATGAAGCAGCATCCAGCTTATCCTGCAAAACTACACGCAGCCGCCATGCGGGTTCGTCTTCATCCGGTTCCAGCAATTGCAGAAGCGGGCGGAACGGGGCAGCGTCTGCTTTCCATCCGATGGAGACAAGCCAGGCCTGGGCATCCATTCCTGCTGTCCTTGGTGGTGTCCCCCCTTGAGGGAACAGCTGAGGGAACTCGCGCCGCAGATCGGTTGCAGCTTCCTCAGTGTTATACCACCGCTGGAATACAGTAGCAGAATAGGCGGCATTAAGTCCCTCGGCGTAGCTCTCGTCTGTCTCTTCGAGGGCTTTGCTCAGCGCGGATCGTTCCTGTGGCTTCATGCTATCCGGGTCCCAGCTCCATTGCAGCTGACCTGTACGATAAGCAGCGAAGCTGGGGACATATTTTCGATTTTCAATGGTTGAAGCAAGTGCAGAAGCAAGTCTAATCAGATGAGCTGCCTGCTCGTCCCATTTCCATTCAATGTGCAGCAGCGTGTGCATCTCTGCGAAGAAAGGAATGACCTCTTCTGCAGGCAGTACCACCAGATCGATATCTTCAATCTGTCTCGTCTCCAGCTCGGTTCCGTAGAAGGACGGAGCATGCCAGGCAAATAGTCGCTGCTTAAGCGACTGCCCCGATACAAAATGATGAGTATTAAGTGCTCCATAAAATAAGGCGTCACCGTATCCGGTTAATGCGACGTGGACTTCAATCGTTTCGGTATAGGGATGTATAAGGCTCATGAGATCAACTTACCTTTCCGAAGTTCTTCCTGCAGCGCACGTAGTCTGCTATTCCGCACAGCCAGTGCGGTGATGAAATCTTCCCAGCGTTCCTCTTGCTTCAGTTTTTTGTAGATTTTGGACAGCCGCTTCAGCAGCTTGACCGCTGCCTTGTAACCGTCTCTGTTTTTGTGTCCGATGTATCGTTCCACGGCCTGATGGTAGAACGGAAGCAGGAGCTCCGGTGCATCTTTTTCAATCGGCTGCAGCACTGCCACGCGAAATTCAAGCGGTTCTGTCTCCGTACTCAACTGGAAATCAATCCAGCGCCGCCACTGTCCGCGGCTATGCATAGCTTCTTCGTAAGCCGGACGGGAGTGAGGGAGCATGCTGACCAAGGTATCCCACATGTGATTTTCCATCTCGGGAAGATGCTTGATCGTCATGTCCCAAAGCTGCATATAATCCTGCAGAGGTTCATTCCGGCGATTAGCCAGCAGTGGTCCAAGCTGTGCAAGCCATGCACCGAGCCTCTTCCAACCCGCTTCATCCGCGAGCACATGCAGGAAATGCAGCAGATGTTCTGCCGGGATGCCGTACGCCGTACTCCCACTCGTCAACCGCTGCCAGGCTTGCTCGTCCTGACGCAAGTGGAAGTATATCCAGCTTTGCGCGAGCACAAGTGGCAAGGGCGCCGATTTTCCAGGCTTACCGGACTGGCTACTGCCTGTCAGATTGGCTACACCTAGCACACGATCTCCGTTATTGCTTGGTGTGTTCAGGGCAGTTTCTTTCAACTGATCTTCGATGTCCTGTAAAATGTTCAGCTCCGATATGAGCAAATGATCCTTTTGTAAGTGAGGAACGATCCAATTTAGCCAAACCTGCCGATAGATCGGCGTGAACAGCATTAATGTGGATGTCTCGGACATCATCTGTGCGCGGAGGTACGTTATGGTTTCTTCAAGCCGCTTCCACAGCTGCTTAAGCTTATTGTCCGGTAGCTCAGCGGATTGAAGGGGGCGGCTCAGTACCTGATCCATGCCTTTCTGAAGTGCATCTACAGCAAGTTGTGCCGGGTAACTTAGATAGACAGGTGTATGGCTGATTGGATGACGAGAAGGGACGCAGTATCGCATAAGGTACAGATGTACATGGAATTCAAATAGCTGATCCATCCCCGCGGATAATTTGGGCTTAATCGCATACAGTTCATCGGCAGCTTCTTGCACATATGTTGTACTTGGCGTGCCTGTACCCAATCGGGCCAAACATCGTTCGAACAGTTCATGCCACTCCGTAATTTCCAGGCCTGCAAGCTCTGATGCCCGTTCCCTGATCTGACTGTACTGTTGATGAGGGATATCCGTATCCTGCTCGGATACCACATCGGAGCGAAATGCAGACATGGAAGCTGCGGGTTTTGGTGCCTGTTTCAAAGCGGTGCTGGAATGAGCATTAACGATGGCATGCACGGGCCTTTCCAGCAGCTCGGCATAACTCATCATAACGGCAATGATATGTTTACAGCGCGAACCCACCGGGCAGGTACAGTAGCTGGTGGGCAGAGACTGGACGCTTAAGGTGACGTTATACTCTTCAGAGCCCTGCACGTCGGCAGTGATTCCGTGATGTTCCGTTAAGGTTAATGATCCAACACGTTTCTGTTTATAATATTGGAATCCGCGCATAATCGTCAGATTATTAAAGTGCTCGGCAACCTCTCGAATCAATTGCTGCCACTGCGCATCATCCAGATTCATGTCAATCGGTATGTTCATCATTCCATCTCCTGGGCAATCATAGGTTTAACGATCCATACGCCTTGACGTATGGTGTGGATTTTCTGTATCCATCATATCAGTTATGGGTGTCCACGTGCATGGATTGAGAGAACTTGTAATAGACTTTTTGATCATTATAAATGGAACAGCCAGGGGTGGATTTACCCACCTGCATGCGTTATTGCTCCATATTGTGTATGCTTAGCGTATGTATTCCTATCAGGAACGATACAGGCCTTGAAGCGGTCAATTTCAATCAACAGGAGAGAGCATATATGAAAATACTTACGTTAAATACACACGCCTGGGCGGAAGAAGACCAGTTGAACAAGATCAGCCAGCTGGCTGATTTTATTAATACACATCAGTTTGATGTAATCTCCATGCAGGAGGTCAATCAATCCATAGAAGAGTCGGCATTGTCTGCAGAACACTTGCAGCATTTTATCTCAACCGATCCTGATGCCGTGATCAAAAAAGACAATTACGCTCACGTCTTGCTGACGCAACTGACCGATACCTATTACTGGACATGGGTGCCGACGCATATCGGATTCAGCAAATACGATGAGGGTCTGGCGATTCTAAGCCGTACACCAATTACAGCTTCTTTTGAAGAATATGTTTCTCACCTGTGCGATTATAGTAACTACCGGACACGCAAAATTGTGGGCATACAGACGGCCGTTGAAGGTGAGGCAACGTGGTTTGTGAACGGGCACTATAACTGGTGGGATGATGAACAGGAACCATTCAAGGGACAATGGGAATTAACGGAGAGCAAGCTGGCTCCATACTTGGATCAGCCTCTGTTTATTATGGGAGATTTTAATAATGTTGCGGAGGTGCGCGAGGAGGGCTATGATCACATCATCAGCCAAGGCTGGAATGATCTCTATACCACTGCCGAACAAAAGGATGATGGAGCAACGGTAGTCAAAGCCATTGCGGGTTGGGCTGACAACAAACGTGATCTGCGGATTGATTACATTTTCTCCAAACATCCAGTGCAGGCGAAGTCCTCTACTGTCGTGCTTAACGGCAAGAACGGCCCGGTTGTATCTGACCACTACGGGGTGGCTGTGGAAATTTAGCAAATGATTCTGATTGTCCTGTAGCAAAAATGAAAAGCCTCCGCTGGCTTCCGTCACAAGGAAGTCAGTCGGGGGCTTCTTTTATTGAATGCATTATGTACATTTGCGTTTTATCTATTTGTCCGTTCTATTATCTTGCTATTCCTACTCCAAGGCCAGCATCTCGGTCACGAATTTTTTCAGATTCGCACTGGTTTCGCTGAGCTGCTCAATACTTTGCATAAATTCACTGACCAACTGTGCCTGATCCACGGTTGCAGTTGTGATCTGCCCGATCTCCAGCTCCATATGCTTCATTGAATCTTGAACGCTGCCTAGCGAGGTTTCGATATCTGAGGCTGCCTGTTTGGTGTGATCCGATAGCTTGCGAACTTCACTGGCAACAACACCGAACCCACTTCCCAGATCGCCGACGCGAGCGGCTTCAATCATGGCGTTCAGGCCAAGCAAATTGGTTTGTTCAGATACTTCGCGAATCACATTGGTTACCTTGGTCACACTGACTGAATTCTCTGCGGCTTGTTTGGAGTTGCGCAAGATCTCTTCCGAAGTAGCGGATAGTTCCTCCGAATGGGCTGCAATCTGCTGAATACCACCAAGCAGGGCGTTAATGGTTGCTTCATTTTCACTGATTAGTTTCTCAAGGGTGATATGGTTATCCAGCGCGTAATTTACGCCCAATATGCCAACAACCTGGTCGTTCTCTTGAATTGGAATAAGAATGGCGTCAAAAGGTCTGCCTTGCAGATCGCCTGGCATTCTTGCCACGGTACGGGAATTCCGGTTTGTCAGCATTTTGAAATTCTTATAGTCTTCGTGCAGCTCGTCTCCTACTTTGACACCAATCTCAAGCCCGATGGCCTCGGCGAAATATAACACTTTCTCATGATCATTAATGGATATGGAAACATCGTCACGAAACATCTGTCTTACAAAAGGCATAGCATTTACCAAAGATTCAAGGATACTCAAGGCTCATCTTTCCTTTCCAATACAAAAAGTGGAATTTCCATTCTAATACCTTTATCGGCAGGCCATTCCCATTTTTAAACCGATTCTCTGATTTTGTCGATATTAGACGATTTGTTCAGAATTGGTTCAGAGCTTCCTTATATAATGTGCAGGACGTGATATGCCTGTATTTATGGATTGAAGTTGAATTCCATCTGTAGTATCCAGGCTGGGATGACGCTTATATATTTTGGATTGGGGGAGCTATTCTTGAAAAGACATCATTTTATCTGTTCGCTGCTTGCAGCTTCATTGTTAACAACACCTTTGTGGAACACACAGGCCAATGGGGCAGCCGTATTTACGGATATTGAAGGTTCATACGCCAAGGACGCGATTGTAAGACTGCAAAATGAAGGTATCGTTACTGGAATCAGCGATGTTCGCTTCAATCCGGCAGGTGAAATCAAAAGACAGGATTTTGCTGTGATCTTGGCCAAAGCATTAAAACTGGATACATCTAATGTACCTTCCATTCCGACATTTTCGGATGTACCTGTAAATAGCTATGCTTACGCTTCAATCGAAGCCGGGTATCAAGCGGGATTATTGAACGGCATGGGTAGAGGGGAATTCGGCACGGGTCAGACGTTATCGAGACAGGATATGGTGGTAACCCTGATGAGAGGGCTGGGGATGGACGTAACGGGCAAAGCAGCTTCATTAACGTTCAAGGATAGCAGCAGCATATCGGATTACGCTAAGGATGCAGTCGGCGCTGCCCAGGAAGCCGGATTCATTGTGGGAGACAGAAATAACATGTTCAATCCAGTGCTGCAGGCAGACCGCCAGGCGGTAGCTCTGACTGCTTCCCGTTTTCTGCAGGCAATAGAGGAAAGGCTGATTACACAACCTGAACCAACACCAGTACCGGAAACTGAGCCGGAACCAGAACCAGCACCTGCCCCAACTCCATCGACAACCACGAGCAGCGGGGGTTCATCGTCAGGTAGCAGTAGCGGAGGAGGCACCATCCCTTCGGTACCGGCTGACATATCAGCACCAACAGTGAATGTGAACCGGATTTTCTTTAACGATAACTACAGCGGAACACAAGATCAGCTTTGGGGAGAGGCAGGAGCAGTAAGCGAAGCGGGAGCTGTTGTTAAGGCATATCCGTGGAAAGATCTCAACGAGAATGGAAAAGTGGACAGCGATGAGTTGAAAACAGCCATTGTGCTTGGCGAGAGCTTGAGTGATGGATCGTTCGCAGCGGGGGATATCGGGGATTATCCAGCCGGGATATACCGGTTTATTTTGACCGCTACAGACAAGGCAGGCAACGAATCTGCCCGGGACCTGGCGAGTTTGTTAAAAATCAAGCTGGTCCATAATGAGCAGCCGGCACTGGACGTTGAGGCCCCTACTGTGGACGTTAGCAAATTTAGAGTTATTGATAACTACAATGGCACGTTTGATCAAATTCAGGGTGAGCCAGGGGCCGTTGGAGAAGAGAATGCCATTGTGGCTTTCTACAAATGGTCTGATGATAATAATAACGATATCGTGGACGAGGAAGAGCTTGCAAGTCCTCTTCTGCTTGGCTCTAGCCAGGCTGACGGTTCACTGCCTCCGACCATTTTGCTTAACCTTCCACCAGGAGACTATAGATATGTGATTACTGCCAAGGATCAGGCTGGTAACGAGTCACCTAGAGATACTGAACATGTGTTTACATTTACGCTCGTCAAAGGTGATGCTCCCGTAGATGTTCCTACTTTAGCATCGAGCCATTTTGGGTTTGATGGCAAAGAAGGTAAAACAAAATATCTCCAAACAGAATATCAGAATTTCCCTTTTACCTTGAATTATAGTCTAGGGGAAGAATTTGTAGATGGTACGATTGAATACTCAACCGATGCATTTAAGTTTAGTGTAGAGGATTCCTATGTTATAAATGGCGTTCTTTACAGCATTGATGACAGTCAGATCAGTAATGATGGGCATACCCTTAGACTTGATAAATTAAATTCAGGTGCTGATACGGTAGTCACTTTGAAATTGGGGAACAAAATGAATGACGTAAGAAAGCAGTATGATATGTTTATTCGAGTGGATGCAGATGGGAACGGACTGGCCAAATCTGAATACGCAGAAGATAAACTAATCATTAACTTTACCATATTCGGATGAATTGCATCTGACCGGCTTACAATTTTGTGGTCCGGTTTTTTGCTGGGGAAATGCAAGGGAGGATCAAAATTCAGAATTATGAAAGCGCAATCAAATTTCTGTAGCCACCAACAAACCTGTCAGTTATACTGGGGATATTATTCGGCTGTTTTGAAATAAGCTTGGAGTCGTACGCTTACGATCCAATTGCCGTGGTAAAAGGGTTTTTCTCACAAGGGTTAAGCGCTATACTTAAACTGTATGCTTGCACAATTACGTTTGAAGAGAGAGTGTTCATTCCATCTGGAGAGGACTGTGGCAATCCATGACAACGTATTTTGATGAACCGCAGAGTATGTACTACCGTTTTGGAGAGGATCAGGATCAGATATTGAAGGTGCTGGCTGAGAGGTACATCGGTGCCAATGCGCAAGCTGACTTTGTATATCGGGTGTTCCAGAAGTCGGGTATTCTGCAGAATGAGAAGGGGTTGTATGACTTCAATCTGAGCGAACGATTCACGGATACCCACAAAGGACAAGTAGCCTATGCTGCTGCCCTGGTATGGGGAGATGAGAATCGAAACCTGGATGTGCTCATTCGCTGCTATGGGCCAGTTCGTTTCTATTTTAATGATCAGCTGGCATATCGCTCAACGGTAATGGACGAGATTAATCCGGACGCCACGGTAAAATTGGGGATCGACATCAAGCCCGGCTGGAATACGTTATTGCTTGAAATGAAATATACCCCTGCCGGCTTTGGATGCCAGTTTGGTTCGGATGAAGGGAAAGTGCGCATTTTGAATGTGCTTGCGCCTTTTCAGGAACGTCAGGGACAAGCTGGATGGATCTATACGAAGCCTATTGATCAGGAAGAAGCTGCCAGTGCGCTTAGTACTTCATCCACATCCGGAAGCATCCAACCTAATTGGAACCTGCTTGGCCAGGAGCAGGACAATACATTGGAGTGGCTTCCGAATAGGGAGTGGTCCATTGAACAGCAGGCCAGACCGACATTGGAGCGATTATACGGGGATGTTTCCGGACAGCGTGCCTATGCTTGGACCCGAATAAACAACAGGGATTCAGCGGGAAGCCCCACATGCTTATCCGGTCATTCTTCCGGACCGCTAACGATCTGGGTAAATGGCAAGCCAGCTGTACAGTTACAGGAAGCAGGATCATTCGAGTCTGAAATTCATGCACCTTATGGTCAGAACGATCTATTGGTATGCAGCGAATGCAGCAGCTCGAACACCGGGCCATGGAGTTTCACCCTGAACGCGACCGTGAATGGGAAGCAGCTTGACTTGGAGCTGCCTAAACATGTGCATGGAGCTTCGGGACAGAAGTGGATGTATGTTGGTCCTTTCCAAGCTGGAATGGAGCCGGAAGTGCAAGATTTATTGCGGACCGACTGTGTGTACAGGATCAATGCTTCACCGGGCAGCAATGAAGACGATAACCCAAACAAGCATGCAGAGCATACCTATTGGCAGCTGGATCAGCCAGATGCATGGATTCGCCCGTATTATGAAAATGCAATGCTTAGCAATAAGTGGACGGTTGGCAGTGTGACTAATTACGGCCGCTGGGATTATCCGCTGGGTGTAACTGTTTATGGACTCCTGCAAACGGGGCGTTATCTGGATCGACCCGATATCATTCGTTATGCAACAGAACATGTGCAAGCGTGCACCCGAATGTATGATTACTCGCTATGGGATCGGGAACAGTACGGCTTCCCGGCAGTTAATCAGCAGCTGGTCATGATGAAAATGCTGGATAACTGCGGCTCTTTTGGTTCAGCTATGCTTGAGGCATATTCGGAATGTAATGAACCGACATTTGTACCGATTGCCGAGCGTATTGCCGATTTTATGCTCTTCCGGCTGGAGCGGCAGGACGACGGTGCGTTTTATCGCGAGTGCATTGGGGAGTTTGCCGAGAATACGATGTGGGCAGATGATCTCTACATGAGTACCCCGTTTCTGGTCCGGTATGCTCGCCTGACTGGGAAGCAATCAGCGCTGGACGAGGCAGCGAGACAATTTTTACTTTATCGCAAATATCTGTTTATGCCTGAGTTCAAAATTATGTCTCACGTATATGATTTCAAATATGAGCAAGCGACTCACATCCCGTGGGGACGTGGGAACGGATGGACACTGTTTTCCCTGACTGAAGTATTGGAGGCTTTGCCTGTAGAGCACCCCGATCGCCCGGCCTTAATCCATTTCTTCAATGAATTATGTGGTGGTTATGCAGCTTTGCAGGGAGAGGGGGGATTATGGCATCAGGTGCTGAACGATACAAACACGTACCAGGAAGCTTCCTGTACGGCCATGTTCGCATATGGGTTTGCGCGGGGCGTTCGATTCGGCTGGTTGGAACAGCCACAGCGTTATATTGAAGCTTCAGAGCGGGCCTGGAGTGGATTGACCCGAACAGCTATCGACCGCCAAGGCAATGTACATGGAGTATGCAGTGGATCCAGGTATGCTTTCACGGCCGAATATTACGATAAGGATCTGCTGACTGTAACAAATGACAACCATGGGATTGGCATCATGATGCTGGCAGGTACCGAAGTGGCGAAAATGAAAGAGCACTTGGCCAGGCAGACTACAACTCCCGCTAAAGTGACACAACCCTCAACTTGAGAGAAGATGAGGTCTCCCATGGAGATGATGCATCCTTGACATGACAAACCGCCGGAGGATTTACTCCGGTGGTTTTTACTCCCTAACCCCTTACTTTTTTGACAGGAAAGCTTACTTTTGTTTATGTCATGAGCGGTAATACGCCGTTACAATAGTTTTGTAAGCGATTCCATGATAAAAGGGGAGAAAATTCATTCATGTTGATCACTAAAAAATGGGTAACCCTGTTCTGCATGTCCCTGTTGTTATTGGCTACAGCCTGTTCCGGTGCATCTTCCGGGTCTACTGCTTCATCTGGTGAGGAAAGTAAGGAAGCTGCCTCAGGCAACATTCAACTGCGCATGACCTGGTGGGGGTCACAGACTCGCCATGATCTGACGACCAAAGTGATCAAACTGTTTGAAGAGAAACACCCTGGTATTACGATCAAACCGGAGTACTCTGGCTGGGATGGATATTTTGATAAGCTGACCACGCAGGTAGCTGGTTCGAATGCGCCAGATATTGTCCAAATGGATTACGCTTTTCTTACCGACTTTGCCCGGCGTGGTGCACTTCTCGATCTGACCCCATACAGCGAGAGTAAAGAGCTCCGTACAGATGACCATGACGCGAGCATGCTCAAAGCCGGATCAATTGATGATAAATTATACGCAATTACGTTAGGCGTAAATGCACCAGGTGTCATTTATGACGCAACCTTGTTGAAGGAACTCGGGATCGAAGAACCTCAGGAGAGCTGGACGTGGAAAGATTTCAGTGACATTGCTGCGCAGATTGCAGCAGCCAAAGGGGAAGGATTTTACGGTTCAGCGGATATTTCCGGTGCAACCAATATGTTTGAGGTATTTATTCGCCAAACGGGTAAATCTCTGTTCGATTCCGGAACGATTACAGCTACGAGCGAAGAAATGCAGCAATGGTTCGATATGTGGGGTGCTCTGCGTGCGAATGGGGGCGTAACATCAGCAGAAGTGACGGCTTCCACAACCAATGCATTGGAGACACGTCCGATCTCGCTGGGAACGGCTGCTATGGATTTTGCGTGGTCCAACCAATTATTGACGTTCCAGCAGGTGAACAAAAATCAGGATCACAAGCTTGGCATACAAGTCATTCCTCATGCCGTGGATGAGAAGCAGATCGGCGAATATTTGAAACCAAGCCAGTTTATCTCTGGATATGCAAAGACCAAGCATCCCAAAGAAGTAGCCATGTTTATTGATTTTATGGTAAATGACCCGGAAGCAACAGCCATACTTGGTTCGGAACGTGGCGTACCTGTCAACTCAAGCATCCGTGAGCAGTTGCAGCCAACGCTACCAGAACCGGAACAGGCCATCTTCCAATTTATCGACGTCGTATCGAAAAACTCCAGTGAAATTGATCCGCCTTACCCGCAAGGATTTTCCGAAGTGGATACCAGCTTCAAGAGTGCAAGTGAGCAGATCGCTTTTGGTCAAGGCAGCACATCGGATGTGATTGCCCAATTCATTGAAGGTGCCAAGGCGACACTTGCAGCCAGTCAATAAAGTCTTGAACAGATCCAGACTTCAAAATCCGCGGGGAGGTTGTGAAGATGAGTACAACACAGGTCAGTCAGGCCCGAACCGAGCGTATGACTGCCCGGCGGGTGAAACGAAGATATGCACATAACGGAGCAGCTCTTCTGTTTCTGGCCCCATGGCTGGTTGGGTTATTGTTTCTGACCCTAGGCCCAATGCTGGTTTCATTATACATTTCGTTTACAGACTACAGTATCCTGGCCGCCCCTTCCTGGGTCGGTCTGGGTAACTACACGACCATGTTTACATCGGATAAGCTGTTTATCCAGTCACTGAAAGTGACCTTTACGTATGTTGCGGTGTCCGTTCCGGTTAAATTGATCTTTGCCTTGCTGGTGGCGATGCTGCTTAATAAAGGTATTCGCGGGTTGGGTATTTACCGGACCATATATTACATTCCAACCTTGCTTGGAGGCAGTGTGGCCATCGCCATGTTATGGCGGAAAATGCTGGGTGGGGACGGCCTGCTCAATGGCGTGCTTGCCATGGTGGGTATCAAGGCACCGGATTGGGTTGCTAATCCGAAGTATGCGTTGTACTCCATCGTGCTGTTATCCGTATGGCAGTTCGGATCGTCCATGATTATTTTCCTGGCAGGCCTGAAGCAGATTCCACCTGAATATGATGAGGCTTCTGCGGTAGATGGTGCTGGTCCGTTCCGGCGTTTCTTCAATATAACGCTGCCGATATTGTCGCCGGTTATCTTTTTTAATCTGGTCATGCAATTAATTACGTCTTTTCAATCGTTCACGCAAGCCTTCGTTATCAGCAATGGCAGCGGGGGTCCTGTAAATTCGACATTGATGTACTCCCTGTATCTGTACAAGAAAGGATTCTCCTTCTTTCAGATGGGTTATGCTTCCGCGATGGCCTGGGTGCTGGTGATCCTGATCGGCGTGTTTACATTGCTGGTATTCCGCAGCAGCAAGTTGTGGGTCCATTATGAGGATGGTGGAAAATCATGATAGGACAACGGAATGCTGCTGCTTGGGTAATGGCAAAACATGTTCTGATTTCCGGAATTGCCTTCGTCATGCTGTATCCAGTGCTGTGGATGCTGGGCAGTTCGTTCAAGCCGGGACATATGATCTTCACGGAGACGTGGTTCTGGCCGCAGGAATGGAACTTTCAAAATTACATGAACGGCTGGACGGGAATCCAGGGTAACCCGTTCTCCCGTTTTCTGACCAACTCCATTGTCCTGTCACTGGGTGCGGTGCTGGGTAATGTGGTCTCCTGCTCAATGGCGGCGTACGCCTTTGCGAGACTGAATTTTCGTTTCAAGGCAATCTGCTTCGGCCTGATGTTAATGACGATCATGCTGCCACATCATGTAACGCTGATTCCGCAATATATTCTGTTTAACCATTTGGAGTGGGTGAATACGTACCTGCCTCTGGTGGTGCCCAAATGGCTCGCCACGGATGCCTTCTTTATTTTCCTGATGGTTCAATTCTTCCGCGGTCTGCCCAAAGAGCTTGATGAGGCGGCAACCATTGATGGCTGTGGGCCTGTACGCATTTACACGAAGGTCATTATCCCGCTGGCCTTTCCGGCGCTGGTGACCACGATGATCTTTACCTTCTTGTGGACATGGGATGATTTCTTCAGTCAACTGATCTATCTGAGTGATGTCAGCAAGTACACGGTGCCGCTGGGCCTGCGCTTGTTTCTGGATTCCAGCTCCCAATCCGATTGGGGTCCGATGTTTGCCATGTCCGTGTTATCGCTTGTGCCTTGTTTCATCGTATTTATGGTCTGCCAAAAGTACTTCGTGGAAGGGATCGCGACCTCCGGGCTCAAAGGATAATTTCCAAACGAAATGAGTTGGTTTGATGGGGAAACGAAGATTATCCCTGTTCATCAATCACAAACTGCAGCAAAGCAAGCTCACCACGCTGATGGTGACTTGCTTTATTGCGTTTAACCTGCTGCTTGTATCGGGCATCGTCTGGCTGGCATATCAGTCGTTCTCTACCGTAACCTTTACCGAGATCAGCAAAGCACGGCTGGCACTCCTTAACGAGAGTACCCGGCGCGGTTTTGATTTTATTACTGGAGTGACAGGAACCGCCTATTCGCTTGCGAGCAACAGAGAGCTCTCAAGTTTGCTGGAGACAGCAGGAACAGGGAGGCTTACACAGATTCACCAAAGACGGGAGTTAGCCAAAATACTGGACCATACGCTTGTGGTTAGTGAAGGAATCACTTCCGTGGAATTGTATACGGATGCGTTCAATGGGGTTACCGTCACGATGGCTGACCGGATCTTTCCGGTGGATACGATTGCCGGGGACTCATGGTTCACAGCTCTGGAACATGCAGATGCAGCCTGGGTACCTCTGCGGGAAAATGAATCAGGACATTCCCTGGTTGGTTACGCCCAGCGGATCTTCGATAGTCGTGGTAGTACGGCGGCCTATGTCCTAATCCGTTTGAGTCGTGCCGATATTGTACGTCGATTTGCGGACATGCCCATGGTATTGGATGGACAGGTGCTGCTCGTGGACACGGCGGGTAACGTCATTATGCAGATGGGTGATGCAGATCCGGTAAGGGCTTATGACCAACGTTCCAGTGGTAATGAAGATGCAGTTGTAACTGACTCGCTCCTGCCAGTGGATACAGCCGCTCGGGGAACGCTACCAGTCGTGGACAGTGAGTGGATTCAAGAACATGCCGAGCAGAATGAAGATGGATTCGAGGTGGTCTCTGGTGATGGTGGCGGTGCGCAGCTTGTGCTGTATTCCAAGCCCGCTACACTTCAGTGGCGTTTGGTACAGACGATTCCTGTACATACACTGCTATCTCCGGTCAGGTACGCCGGATGGCAGGTGCTCGGTATTGCTGTGGTCGGACTCGTATGTTCAGCCGTATTCGCGTATTTGTTTGTTCGGCGCATTATCCGGCCCCTTCGTCAGCTGATTAAGCGAATGAGACAGCTTGAGAAGGGTGACTTTGAAACGAGGGTACATCTCTCCTTTACCCAGGAGTATGCTCATCTGGCTTATGGCTTCAATCATATGGCTTCAAGACTGACGGAATTGATGAATCGGGTGAAGGAGGAGAGCCGCGCCAAGCGAGAGGCCCAGACAAGTCTGCTGGAAGCACAGATCAAACCTCATTTTCTCTACAATACACTGGATATGATCCACTGGCGTGCGCTAGATTATGAAGCCAAAGACATAAGCCGCATGATTGTTCAGCTCAGCAAACTTTTACGCATTGGCCTTAGTGGAGGCAAAATGTTCATTAAAATTCGTGATGAGCTGGAGCATGCCCGTTGTTATGTCAGCATCCAGGCCGAAAGATTACCTTTCTCCATTCATTATGCAGAACAGATCGATCCGCGTGTCCGAAGCTGTTACATCCCCAAAATCATTTTGCAGCCGTTTATCGAAAATGCAGTCATACATGCAAGTCCAAAAGATGAGACACTTCAAATTCGTGTGGATATGAGGGAAGACACTGACGACCCATCCAGAGTTGTTATTCAGATTATGGATAATGGTCAAGGTTTGCCAGCAGAATGGGGGCTGGAAAGTTCACGAGGCATCGGTGTGAGGAATGTACATCAGCGCATTCAGTTATATTGTGGCAGGGGATATGGAGTTCATTTACGTACAGGTAGTTCGGGTGGTGTGGAAGTAACAATCTCACTGCCGCGTATTGACACGGAAGAGCAGTTAAATCTCTGGCTGGACGGTGAAAACAGTTGAAAACCATCATGCTTGTAGATGACGATCCACATATGATTAAGGCTTTGACCGAACATATTGAGTGGCCTTCCCTTGGTTTGAGAATTGCAGGCACAGCTTCCAACGGCGTAGATGCGCTTGAACAATTTGAGCGGCTGCGTCCTGATCTGGTCATGACCGATGTTTATATGCCAGGGATGACAGGGTTGGAGGTAACGCAGGTACTTCGCCGCAATTATCCTCATCTGCCGATTATTATTTTAAGTGGATATGATGAATTCGAGAATGCTCGGGCCGCCATGCGGTGGGGAGTGAATCATTTTCTGCTGAAACCGGCGGAGGTGGAAGAGATCGAATCCGTGCTGCGTGAAGTTCTGTTGGAACAGGAGGTGCGAGAGCGGCATGAGCGGCTGGAGCAGACATACAAGCAGGAGATCGGAAAGGTAGTTCCCTACTTGCGCAAACAGTTTCTGCACGAACTCCTGACTACACGTTATCAGGCTAATGAGTTGCCTAGCGAACGTATGGATTACGTGGGCATTCCCATGTCTGTGCAGATAAGCGCAATTAGTCTGCAGCTGAATCGCCCCGGATTTCTGACAAGGATGAAAGAGCGTGACTGGCAGTTGCTCCGCTACGGGGCGGCTGATATTATTCAGGAAACGATTAAGGAACAAACGTTGAGCTTAACCAACAGTCAGGTAGAGATCCTGGATTATTCAGATCAGGTTTTTGTGTTGCTTCTATTTGGCGGAGAAGAGCTGCTTGAACAGATGTACTCCCTTGTGGAAAGGATGATTGAGCAGGTATTCACGTATCTCAAAATGGAAATGAGCGCCGGGATTGGAACACCCAAAAATCATCTGTGCGAGGTAATGGACTCTTATTTGGAGAGCAGAGAAGCACTTGAGATGGCGGAATTTCAGGGGGGCAGCCGAATCTATCCATACAGCTCAATCGAAAGAGTAGAAACGAGTGTACATGATTATTCCATGTTGCTGCGGCAATGGAACGAGTCCTGGGCAGATATGAAGATTGATATGGCAGAAGAGGTATGGCTTTTGATCCGCCAGATGTTTAAGGTTGGAAAATGCACTGGCCTTCAGGATGTACAGGTTGTGGCCGTAAGTCTTTTCAATACCTTAATTCACGGTTGGAATAGACAATACCCCCTGTTACGCCCGCCAATGGCCATGAGCGAGTTTCTCAGGGATATTCAAACCAAATATTCATTGCAGGATCTGCTATGCTGGATGGATGCATTTATTGGAAACTGGATCGAGCAGACACGAAAAGAGATGTCAGAGAAAAAGAGCAATAAACTTGTCGATCAGGTGAAACAGTATGTGGAGCAGCATTATGCTGACGAAATTAGCTTTGAGGCCATAGCGAAGGGGCTTTTTGTACATCCCAAATATCTAAGCCAGCTATTCAAAAGGGTAACCGGGGAAAACTTCGTGGGTTATCTAAACGGATATCGCATTCAAAAGGCGATAGAGCTACTGCAATCTGGTCATTACATGGTCTACGAGGTTAGTGAGATGACGGGGTTCCGGAATGCGACATATTTTAGTCAGGTATTCAAAATGCTTACGGGCAAAAGTCCATCCGAATTCGGATAGGGGATAGAAGGAGGATAGATATGAAGATTCAAAAACAGGAGTTTATCATAAAAGGAATGGCTTTTTCGATTAGATCGGCAGAAGAGAGGGATGCAGAGTCGTTATCTTCGCTTCGTGTACAGATCGATGGAGAAACGGAGAACATGGACCGAGAGCAGGGGGAAGCTTATATCGATGCAGCGGGGTTCAGGAACATTATCCATTTGGACACAGAGAAAGATCGCAACTTGTTTCTTGTGGCTACTGTGCAGGATGAGATTGTTGGGTACGCCAGATGTGAGGGGTCTGATCTGAAGCGGTTTTCTCATAGGGTTGAGTTTGGGGTGTGTGTTGCTCGAAATTACTGGGGTTATGGCATCGGGAATAAGCTGCTGGAATCGTCACTCCATTGGGCAGACAGGAGCGGTGTTGAGAAAGTGACGCTGAATGTGTTAGAAACCAATGATAAAGCAATAGAGCTATATCATAGAATGGGATTTGAAATTGAAGGTGTGTTGAAAAAGGACCGCAGACATGCGAACGGGGAGTACTATGATACGATTATAATGGGGAGATTCGGAAACAAGTAGGGAAAATCGCAATGGGCCATCACAATCAGGTGTCTAACTATCGGCTTCTACTATTATAGAAGATATATAACGTAGTGCGTGGTTTGAAGATCATATAAGTGGTATAGAAGTCTCCAGGATGCTCTCAACAGTGAATTCAGAAATGCTTCCAAAAAAGAAACTAACGATTCTTGCCGCTACTGTAACAATACATGTCTACCTAAATGGATAGATTGGTATTGGTGCTGAGCTATGTTTGATTAGTATAGATATAGTCTGCACAGTGATGATTGCAGCTGTAATATAGTGAATGTATCTATGTAAATCCATTCATTCTTCGCAAGTTTAATTTGGGATATTTTACATGTAGTAATTACTCTCCCCACATGATATATTATATTTCCGGCCAAGAAAACACGAGAAACACGGTACGGTAAGCTAACTTAACAAGCTTCGAAAGAAACTTAAAAAAAGTGCTTGCCAAATTGGTTCGGACATGATAAGATATAAAAGTTGCTGAAGAGAAAAACACTCGGATGCAAACAACGTTTGATCTTTGAAAACTGAACAACGAGTGAGTGAATGATCTTGCTTGCAAGATCAACAAATGAGATTTTTAATCTCGTCAGATTCAAAATGAGCTAATCGCTCTTTTCAATACTTTATTGGAGAGTTTGATCCTGGCTCAGGACGAACGCTGGCGGCATGCCTAATACATGCAAGTCGA
>NZ_JAKRNM010000012.1 GCF_022346995.1 Paenibacillus sp. ACRRY
GCATCCGAGATGTCACCGCCGACATTATCGAAATAGACGTCTACACCGTCTGGACATACCCGTTCAATCGCTGCAGACATGTCATTCTCCCGCTTGTAGTTGAGGACCACATCGAACCCGAGCTTTTCTTTCAGATAGGCGCATTTTTCGTCAGAACCTGCGATTCCTATTACTTTTGCTCCGACAATCTTGCCGATCTGACCGGCAATCATACCGACGGCTCCCGCTGCGCCGGATACCACCACCGTTTCGCCATCCTTCGGTTTGCCGATATCCTCCATGCCAAAATAAGCCGTTAGGCCCGTCAGGCCGAGGGCTCCAAGATAGGCTGTAAGCGGCGCTTCCTCCGTATCGATCAGTGAGAGATCTCCCGTGTTGACAGCCGCATACCGCTGCCAGCCCCACATGCCGGAGACGAAGTCACCTTTGCGCAGATTGGGTTCTGACGAGTCCACCACTTGTCCAATCGCCCCACCTTTGATCACTTCATTCAGTGCGTATGGAGGTGCGTAAGACTTCGTATCCTTCATACGGCCCCGCATGTAAGGGTCAACCGACAAATATAATGTACGCACCAGAACCTGTCCTGCTTCCGGTTCAGGGAGCGGCGTATGGATGAATTTAAAATTGTCCCTGGATGGTGCACCTTCCGGACGGGATGCAAGTACGATCTGTTCATTTTCAGACAACTTCATGACCTCCTTGTTGCCAGTGGCCTGCGTATAACCCTTATCATCGTATATGTTATACCACCAGCACAATATGATATCTTTTTGAGCATGTTGGACATAGCTGATCTGGAAGCAACCGTTAGAACTTCAGAATTCCCACGAAGCTCTCATTATCCCATATGCCAAATGCTGACTCTTAATAGTTTAAACCGAAACAGGCGGATCACAAACGTGGGCCGCCTTGAAAACATGAAATATCATTGTATTGCCACAACCAATTCGCTATTCCTGTGCAGTCAAAATCACAGGACCATCTGCTGTGATGGCAATGGTGTGCTCGTATTGAGCAGACAGGCTTCCGTCCTGCGTACGGGCTGTCCAGCCATCAGCATCCAGCTTGCTGCGGTACGTTCCGATATTCAGCATCGGCTCAATGGTAATAACCATGCCTTCCTTGAGACGGGGACCACGATGCGGTGGACCATAGTGGGGCACCTGTGGTTCTTCATGCATTTTCTCGCCGATTCCATGACCGATAAACTCGCGTACGACAGACAGACCTTCCCCTTCAGCATACGTTTGTATGGCATGGGAAATATCACCGATCCGGTTGCCAACTACGGCAAGCTCAATGCCTTTGTAAAGGGACGTTTTGGTGACATCCAGCAGATGCTGGGCTTCCGGTGTCACTTGACCCACTGCATAAGACCACGCGGAATCGGCAAGCCATCCATTCAGATTCACGACCATGTCGATCGTAACGATATCGCCGTCTTTCAGTACATATTTTCCCGGGAAGCCATGACAAATCACGTCATTTACAGACGCGCATGTCGCATATTGGTACCCGTTGTACCCTTTTTGCTCCGGTGTTGCGCCATTTTTCTTCATAAAAGCTTCTGCGAACTGGTCAATCTCCTGGGTGGTGATCCCTGGACGGATCATTTTCGCAATTTCTTTATGGCACGCGGCGAGAATTTCGCCTGCCTTTTTCATATTCTGTATCTGCTCTTTGGTTTTTAACGTAATCATTACAACTTCTCCTGTCCGTTATGATCTTATCCTGTCTTCTATTGTAACGCGAAACGCACAAAATAAAAAATTCGTACAATCGGTAAAGCACCAACATCCTATTATACGCCAACCTCGTGTGCAATGAATACCACATTCCATAAAAAACACGAAACCCTCCTCACTAAGGCTGCGTATATGCTTAAAACGGTTGAAGAAGAAAGGATGATTATCCATGTTCAAAAAAATTATTGGTAAACTCATTGATTCCAAATCTTCATCTCACCGAAGGCGCTACAGCTCCTCGGACAGACGCTCCTATAAACGACACAGCAGCTCCTCAGGCAAACGAAGCTATAAACGCTATTCGTCTTCGGATATGAAATACAGGGATAACCGCCATGGTTCCGGTTACTACAAAAGCAGAAAATACAGCTCCAGTTAATATGGGCTGCAATGATGATATAAGCCAATAGGGGATGTTCAGCCAGCCGTATCTCACGGTAGCAGAACATCCCCTATTGGCGTGTCCGATTCAATTTTAATAGGAATCCAGCAAGCGTTCTATTTCGGCCTGTAATTCAGGCGCTCCTTCTGTGTATCCTGGGCGAAGCCCCAGCAGTCTCTCCAGCATGTGGTGCAAACCAGGCGTAAGCTTCAGCTCTTCCTGCCAGCTTGCAGGTGCCTTGCCCTTCTCCGGCTCATATGCCGAGTACAGCATAAACAGAAGAAAGTGTCCCAGATCCTGCAGATCCTGATCAGGTGTAGCCGGCTCATCTTCCGGCTTGGGCAGTTCCCGCATTCTTCGCTTCAGCTCAGGCAACAACGGCTCCCCCATACGCCGCGCCAGACCGAAGTCAATCAAATGTACGCGCTCATCACGCAAAATAACGTTGGGTATGCGCACATCCCCATGGATATATCCTCGCTCATGAACATGGACCACAGGCTCCAGCAGCTGGAGAGCCAGTACCAGGCATTCCTGCTCTGTATATTGACGACCCTGCTCAAATATACACTGTTCCAGTGTCTCCCCCCGGATATACTCTGTGGAAATGTAGCTTCTCCTCTTATATATGAATGCATGCAGCAGCTTCGGGATGGCCGGGTGATCCATCCGGCTCATCACGTCCGCTTCCCGTTCCAGCAACCGTGCAGAAAGTCTGCCTTTGCTGGGCTTCGATTCCTTTAACGCCACTTCCTTGCCATTCAGTTCGTCGATACACAAATAGGTGAGTCCATAACTCCCCATACCAAGCAGCTCCTGGATTCGGTAACGTCCCGAGATCAGAGAACCTTCCCGCCGGGGACGGTCTGTCCACAGACCCACAAATCTTTGCCAGCTTCGTTGCAGCTCCACTTGTCCTCCCACACCGGCGACTTCTGAACTTCACGCGGCCTTCACAGGCACGTTCGAGCAGTCGTAACAGCCAGTTTTCTTGTTGTAATTATGGAGCCAATTATATCAGGCTGCCTGCGCAAAATCACGGGTAGCCCCTCTACCTTCAGGCTTCCTTGTGTTTCTTGGGCAGCAAACCAAAGAGCATGCGCAGCGAGGTCCCTTTGGGTTTGCGTTTACGGCCCTGGAAGCTGCGCAGATTAGTAACCAGTTCACGATCCCGCTCTTCTTCCAGCTTCTCATTCATCCATAGACGCTGCTTCTCCATCTGATCCTGAAGAGCCGTATGTGTATCGGCAAGTTGCTGCAGCGTTAACTCCAATTCATCCACCCGCTGCTGGAGCATTTGCACACGATCATCCTGCGGCTCGATCATCCCGAAGGTCACCTCATTCACAAGCTGACCCAGACCTTCATAGGACCGGAGATGACCAGTTGGTTCCGTTCCTTCAGGGAACACAGCAGGCAGCATTGATACTGCACATTCTTTCTGTGAAGTGATCTCTATCGTGCTCTCTGGCACGTTCGGAGACAGAACCGTTACCACCGCATCCGCAAGCGGCAGATTATGTTCCCGCAGCTCCGTCATTAATCGTTCAATGCACTCGATATCGTCCGATCTGAACAATCTGGACTTATTGGCGGAACGTTCGAATCGATATCCCTGTTCCTCAAGTGCTGCCGCATATTTACGAAGAGTACTGGCTCCTATGCCCAGGCTCTTGGCCGTTTCCGTCGTCGCTCCTGCTTCTTCAATCATCATTATTCCCTCCCGGAATGAAGTCTTTTGAATTCGAAATGTGGCTTCAGCGTTCCCTTCTGGAACTGTCATCGGATCGGGTCAACCTGTCTCATGAACAATTGGCTTTTGTTTAGCTTGCCATAGGTATTCGTCAATGTCTGGCTCGATCCCTTTGACGGTTTTGTTCTGTTTCTGCGGATTCATAAGAACTTTTGTCACGTCTGTTATTCGTAAAAATCTCTCTTTTTCCGACATGGAGGAGGAATGCTGTCAGGTCGAATGATGCTGGTGCAGACGCCGTCGGTTTATGAAAACAGGTTATTCATGTCAATTTTGTTAACCCCATTACTCCAATACGCTCCCGCGACAGAGGATATCATTGCTGCACTGCTTTTCCATGTGTTATCTTATGTAACGTAGAAACGGATTTCGGCATAAATTAAAGGACTATACTTAACATATGGCTTGAAGTCAGGACAATTACATGATTAGGATATGGGGGTTGAACGGCAGTGTTAGGCAAATCAGGTAAAGTGGCGGTCATCGGGGCAGGTCTTGTAGGCTCAAGTTGTGCATATTCCATGATCAATCAGTCGATATGCAGGGAAATCATGATGGTGGATCGGACGTATGACCGTGCTGTTGCGCAAGCGCTGGATTTCTCGCATTGTATGGATTTCACACATAATCGCACCAAAGTATATGCCGGGACATATGCAGATTGCGGAAACATGGATGTCATTGTCCTGACTGCAGGAGCCAATCCAAAAGCAGGCCAGACACGTCTGGATATTTTGGAGGAGGCCGAATCGATTGCGAAGGACATCGTGCTTCCCATCATGGATAGCGGATTCAACGGCATCTTTGTCGTCGCAGCCAATCCGGTTGACATAGTAACTTATATGGTATGGAAGTTATCAGGTCTTCCGCGTGAGCATGTCATTGGCACAGGGACCTCCATTGATTCCTCCCGTCTCAAAACGCTGCTATCTGAAGTGTTCTCCATTGATCCGCGCAGCGTGCACGGATATGCTCTTGGGGAGCACGGGGAGTCCCAGTTCGTTGCCTGGTCCCATGTGACGATTGGAGGCAAACCGATCATGCATATTATGGAGCAGCATAAGGAACGCTTCAAACACCTGGATCTCGACGACATTGCCCGCAAAACCAAAGATGCCGGATGGGAAATCTTTACACGCAAAGGTTCCACGCAATTCGGTATTGGCAATGCACTGGCTCATATTACGCGCTCCATCCTTAATGATGAACACAAAATTATTGCCGTCTCAGCTATTCTGGAGGGGGAGTATGGTCAGAGCGGTGTATGTGCTGGTGTTCCAGCCATTATCGGAGGAAACGGAATCCAGGAAATTATCGAACTAAATCTGGACGCTTCGGAGCGTGAGAAATTTGAGCGTTCCTGTGAGATATTATCAGGCAACATTAATCGCCTGACCTTGGCGTAATTGTTCCGTTAGCCTTATACAACTCATCCCAGAATGGAAAAGCATAAAAAACCAAACAGGCCAGCGACCTCCTGCTAGGAGAAATCGCTGGCCTGTTTGGTTTACATCTAGGGTATATTTAATTCGGTGCCAGCTGAGGCTGATCTGTCGGCCCCCATTGCTGAAGCACACGCTTCAGTTCACTGAGCATTACCGGTTTACTGATGAAATCACGCATCCCCATCTCGAGACAGGCTTCCTTGTCTTCCCGCTTGGCATTGCCCGTCACCGCGATAATGGCTGGAATGCGATCCTGTGGGATCAGACGGTGTACCAGATCGGTTGCCTTGAGCCCGTCCATGACAGGCATGTGAATGTCCATCAACACAATATCATATGAATTCTGCGAGATGGCCTCAATGGCTTCAACTCCGTTGGTACATACATCCGCTTCATATCCAAGCTTTTCAAGATACTCGGTCAAAATTTTCCGGTTCACCGGGTGATCTTCAGCTACCAGAATACGCATGGCCACCTTATCACCTTGACGTGTGCGATCATGACTGAATTGACGCGCTGTGCCTTCTGAAGCGTATTCCACACTTGTTGCAGGTACGGCAAAACGGAACGTTGATCCTTTCCCGTCCTCACTCTCCACACCAATGCTACCGCCCATAATCTCCACCAGCCGCTTCGAGATGACAAGACCAAGTCCTGTGCCTCCATACTTGCGATTAATGACCGGGTGCAGCTGGGAGAAGGATTGGAACAACTGATCCAGCTTGTCCGCAGGAATACCGATCCCGGTATCTTTCACTGCAAAATCAAGCACGTTATCTTCCGGCTTTCTGCCCTTAACGATATCCACATTGACATCAATGCTGCCCTTATCCGTGAATTTCAGTGCATTGCTGACCAGATTGACCAGAATCTGACGGATACGCATGGCATCACCCACCATGAATTCCGGAATGGTTGGATTCAGGCGATACCTGATCTGCAGCTGTTTCTCATCTGCCCGAAGTTTAAACAGCTCCGCCACCTGCTCCAGCATTTTGCGTAGAGAGAACGGTTCGTATGCAAGAGCCATTTTACCGGACTCCAGTTTGCTGAAATCCAGAATATCATTCAGAATATTCAGCAGCGCATCCCCACTCTCCTGAATAATCTGGGCATATTCCCGCTGCTCTTCCGATAGATCGGTTCCAATCAGCAGTTCGGTCATGCCAACAATTCCGTTCATCGGCGTGCGAATCTCATGGCTCACCATCGACAAGAATTCGGACTTGGCCTGTGCTGCAAGCTCAGCCGTCTCCTTGGCGCGCACAATTTCACGCTCTCCGGTGACATCATTGAACACAATGACTACGCCCTGGATCTGTTCCTGATCAATAATCGGCGTAACCTGGTATTCCACCAGGAAGCTGCTGCCGTCCTTGCGCCAGAATACATCTTCCTTGACGGAGCGCCCTTGTCCATCCATAACCGTCATGTGAATTGGACATTCTTCTTTGGGAAAATAACTTCCATCCGCCCGGGAATGATGGATAATGGGATGGGCGCTTTTGCCGATAAATTCTTCCGCCTCATAACCAAACATGGAAGCCGCTGCCGGATTCATAAACATAGTAACGCCTTCCGCATCCAGACCATATATGCCTTCTGTAACGGAATTCAGAATCAGTGCATGCTGCTTACTGAGCTCCTGAATACGCTCCATATACTCCTTGCGTTCAGTAATATCAGACAATATTCCGTATACTCCAACCAATTCCTGGTCGACGATAATGGGCACATTAATGATGGATGCATCGTACTTCTTGCCTGCAGAATTCACAATGCGAGTTTCATAATGCTGCGGTTTCCCCTGCTTCACCAGCTCAAAGTGGGTTCTGCCGCGCCCTACCTCACATGGATCCAGGTTGGAAAGAAACGACTGTCCGATGAGTTTGCTGCGCGGAATATTCAGCATT
The DNA here is from genome assembly GCF_022346995.1 of Paenibacillus sp. ACRRY. Lineage (GTDB taxonomy): Bacteria > Bacillota > Bacilli > Paenibacillales > Paenibacillaceae > Paenibacillus. Next base: position 7,242 of record NZ_JAKRNM010000012.1, read on the forward strand.
TTGACCAGATTACGATTAACCGCACTATACTTGCCTTCCAGATTCAATGAGTACACCGCAGCCGGATTATGCTCGAACAAGGATTTGTATCGCTGACGACTCTCTCTCAGACGTCTATCCGCATCCTTGTGCTGAGTGATATCCCGGCTAATGCTTACAATCTGGACGTCTCTTCCCTTCTCTCCAGCTACAGGCTTAGCCAAAGTTTCCATCCAGATGTAATGCCCCTTCTTATGCCGCACACGCATTTTGCAGCCATTGCCAATCTCGGATAGCTCCATTGGGTCTGGGAAATCTCCGGGATAACAATAATCCTTGAAAGACTTGCCCGTCACTTCTTCCGGCCGATATCCAAGCAGAGAATACACAGATGGAGAAACATAGAGCAGCTCTCCATCCAGTGAACTTGTCGTAATGAGGTCTTGAGCATGTTCAGCAAGCACCTGGTACTTTTCTTGCGTCTCCTGGAGTTTTCGTTCCACTTCAACGATCTCCGTCACATCTTTGGCAATGCCATAGATCCCTACAACCTCTTCTCCTGCTGTAATGGGCACGTAGGTGATCTCGGCTTGTCTTACAGAACCATTCTTATGATAAAACGTGATATGGTTACTGACTGAGCGGCCAGTAATCACCTCACGAATATATTTCCGCCTCGATGTTTCACTCTCTGGCGGACAGACCTGACTTGGATGGATACGCATCAAGTCATCGAGTGTATATCCTGATATACGCTCTACGGATGGATTGGCATCGATATAATTTCCATGGATGTCCATCACATATATGGCATCCGGGTGATTAAAAAACAATGATTGGTAAGAACTTCCTTCAGAAATAATCCGCTTCAGGGTTTCCGTTTTATTAATATCCAAGGCTTACCCCTCTTTTCTCAGCCTTTATCTTCTTCTAACAATCTATAAACGTCATTTAGAGTCTAAAGCATATACCCACGAATAACCAAGTAAGGCTGCCTAGAAACAGCTTTTTTCATTTTACCAGATTCCACTCTCACTTTGCTTACAATCTGGTATAAAAATTGTAATATTCCAAATTGAAAAAGATGGAAGCTTTATTTCTTCACTTTGAATCAATCTCTAATGGTGGTCACCTTTTCCGAAATCGCATTAGAAAATCTGGATATTAGTTACAACTTTATAGATACATTATGTATCATTTCAGCTATAATCGATACACAAAGAGCGTACCTGTATCAATATAAACGTACTTTTTAGTACGAAGTAGGACAGGACATGCCAAAGATCCCCCAAGCTCCGCTCACCCGAATACATAGTCGGTTGACGGTCTTGGGGGATATTGATCTGATGCAGATTAGTTTTAAACATCAAACCATCTTAAATTTCCTTTTTTCTAAAATAGAGAACACCAATAAGAATAAACAGCACTGCACTTCCTCCGACTACGGTAAGGAGCGTACCAAGCGGTACATTGTAGGCCCCGAACCCACCGCCGTCCGTTGGTGTCATCAGCAGCATGGGCTGGGCCCAAGGATAGAATGGACCGATTTTCGCCGAGTTCACAATCAGTATGTTCGGTACAGTCAAGGCAAAATTCAGAGCGAGGGGCGCTGCGAAGCTGCTCCAGATCAGGGAAACCAACATCTGCAGTCCGGCAAGGGGCAGGCAGGCGAACAGGCCGAGCAGCAATTTGCCGATAATGAACGACCACGGTACAGGCTCGGTAAGACCCTGAATCCATCCTGCCAGCAGAATGGATATCAGCAGCAGCACTTGGGTACAAAGCAGCAGCACAATGACAATCGTCAGCTTGCCTGCATAAACGCCTGTCCGGGTGAGGGGCAGTACCAGCATTTGCTTCCATCCCCCACCAGCATGTTCGAACCGGCAGACAAATGAAGTGAATACACCCGTCAGGATAGGCATGAGCAGCATGCCATGCAAAAAGACCATCGTTCCCATCAGAACTTCCCACTGTCCTGATGGCTCACTGAGAAGTCCAATAAGCAAAGCTAACAATGGACTCAGCAGAATCAGGAGCCATGCGGGTGACTTGCCCATTTTCAGCCGTTCGGAGGACAGGATTCGGAAATATGTCGTAGCAAAGTTCATCCTAAGCCACATCCTTCCGGCTGAAATGCATCATTCCAAGCAGCATAATCAGGACTCCCGCAGCCAACCCCATCCCCGCGTACAGGAATGGATTCGGTCCATTCCATGCCATCTGTGACCATGCGAGCGGGAAGCTTGGTGAGATACTAAGTGCGAACATACCTGTGATTGCAAGTACAATGCCCAAGGTCACCGGCAGTGCCTGATTCTTGGCAACCATCGTTAGCCACAGTTCAATGGATAGGACAGGTAGTGCCCCGGCCAGTGGCAGCAGGCCCAGCTTGAATGCTTGAATCCATGGAATGTCTCCGGCATTGAAGCCGAACACCAGGCCCAGAATCACGATTCCGGCAGTCAAAAGAAGACAAGAGATGACAAGCAGTATACACGCTAATAGGAACTTCGCCAGATATACTGCCGGTCTCGGAATTGGCATTGCCAGAAGCTGCTTCCATGAACCTTGCTCATGCTCAACATTGGCAATCATAGAGCTCAGGATCGTTGCGCCCAGCATTAATGCTAGCGGTACAAAAACAACCACATTTTCCAGAAGCCCATTCCACAGGTTATCACCATATACTCCTTTTAAATAATCCAGACGGAGTCCAAAGTTCAGGGCCTGCATTAAGGTAAGTCCGATGGGTGCAAGAAAAACAAGAAACCAAATGCCCTTGCCCCGAATTTTGAGCCAGTCCGACGATAGTGCACGTCCCGTCATACCATAGCCCCCTCACCAATAACCCGCATGAAGAGGTCTTCGAGAGACTGACGGTGCTCCTCCACCCGGTAAATGGCGTGATCTTGTTCAACCAGTCTGCGTACCAGAAGCGCAATCGCACTGTTGTCCATATATGGGAATGTAAGCTCAGATCCTTGACGCTGACCGAATTGTCCTTGCTCTCTCGCCAGCTTCATGGCTTCTTCCGGCTCGGATACAGTCAATCGAATAGAGCTGCCTGTCTGGCTATGCAGGTTTGCAATGGTATCCTGAAGTACCATTTTGCCTTCGCGGATAATCCCTACCCGGCTAGCCATCTGCTCCACTTCACTGAGTAAGTGACTTGACACCAATACCGTAATGCCATGTTCCAGCGGCATGCGTTTAATTAACTCGCGGATCTCCTGAATACCGGCCGGATCGAGTCCATTCGTGGGTTCATCCAATATCAGCAGTTCCGGCTGACCCAGCAAGGCACTTGCAATCCCGAGTCTCTGCTTCATTCCAAGTGAATACCCTTTAACGGCGCGCTTTGCATCCCTCGTCAGATCGACTATGGACAATACTTCAGCAATTCTGGATTTGGGTACATTCAGAATTCGCCGCAATGCCTCCAGATTTTCAACTGCATTCAGATGCCCGTAATAAGACGGATACTCTACGAGCGAACCAACACGGCGCAAAATATCCATGCGATCCTTGCGAATGTCTTTATCGAAGACACGAATAACCCCTTTTGTCGGTTTGATCAAACCGAGCAGCATGCGAATGGTTGTTGTTTTACCCGCACCGTTAGGTCCTAGAAAACCGTAGATATCCCCCTTCTTGATATGCAGATCCAATTCGCGAACTGCCGCACGATCCCGATATGTTTTCCATAAATTAGCCGTTTGAATAATGTTATCACTCACTGTTTAATCACCTCGGATATCATCGTAACCGTCCAAGGTTAAAACTAAAGTTGCCCGAAGTTTAAGTTTAGTTTAAATTGTGCTAGGTCAGACCTAAGGTCAATAGATAAATATCCGAACTCCTTCGGGTGAGCTATCCACCTTTTTACGCAGGCCCATCTCCCGAACAAGCAGATCCACAATGGACAGCCCGAGACCTGTACCTTTCGCCCCTACCTCATGCTGCATACCCGGACCTTGATCCTGAATAACCAGAGCTGTTCTGTCGTGAATCCGTTCAGTGGATATGCCAATGTATTTTCCATCCCCTGCATACCGAACCACGTTCTGAAACAGGTTATCCAGAATGCGACGCATGCCCTGTTCATCCACGCGCCAGATCAGCGGCTCATCCGGCAGGTCAATATGGATGTCGAACTGCTCCTTCTCCCATACGGGGTACCATGCCGCGGCCGTTTCCCTAACGATCCGGAAAACATCCTTCTCTTCCAGCTTCAGCGTGTACTTACCACTCGCAAGCAGATTGTACGATAACATGTTATCAATAAGACCGCTTAGATCATCCATCTTGGACTCCATGCGTGACAATGAACTGATGCCCTTATCGCTGAGTGCTTCCTTGTGAAGAGCATGCATATGCCCACGAATGACCGTTAGTGGTGTACGCAAATCATGGGAGAGTCCTGCAATGAGACGTTTGCGGAACTGTTCTTCCTCACGTTCCCTGTGGCGGCTTTCGGTCAGTTGATACACCATCTGATTGAATGAGTCTTCCAGCTGACCAATCTCGTCCGATCTGCGAATATCGACAGGAAGCGGAATGCCTTCCTTTCCTGGCGTAATCATGGCCGTCTGCAGACGGATCAGCCGTTTGCGAATCCGTGCAAAAAACAGAATGGACATCACAATGAAGAGCAGAAAAATAATCGTCATCAGCAAACCAAGATACAGGAGCTCCATCGGCCAGTTGCTCTCGGATTTTTGGAGCAGATATCTCGGCACTTCAATGACCATGAAGCCTTTTCCCTTGTCCTGATTGCCGCCACCTATAAATGAAACGACGGTTAACGGGTCACGGTAGACGGCTTCCTTCATGAATTCCAGCGTATAGGATGCATCCCATACTGCGGGAATACGGGTTTCTACCTTTTTCTGATCATCCAGCGGCCATTTCAAGGTAGTTAGGGTTGATCCATTCACCGGAGTTTCAGTTACTTCTACGCCTTCTCCTCCAAGTATAAAGACGGTTTTCCCGTTCTCATCCACTCTGTACACTGAAGATTTGGGGTAACGGGCATGTAACTCCTTCATGCGATTATCCATCTTGGCAGGCGTTGCCTGATCCAGCTTTTTCGATTCGTTGGACCAGAGATTGCTTATATGCGTAACGTCACCGTAAGGAGCGGTATTGCTCTTGCTCACGTTATTGATGACTACTACGTAAATGACGGATGTGATTGGAAGAACCACAGGTACGAACAAAACCGCACATAAGATCAGAAGGATATAACGGGACATGAGTGAGCGGCCGAATCGGAGCTTACGTTTTCCGTTCTTCTTTCCTTCGCTCTGATCTTTCGGATTCTCTTGCTTACTTAACCGCCCAATCATGGTTTCTTCACACGGTATCCAACCCCGCGCACGGTTTGAATCACCGACGGATTGGCCGGATCCCGTTCAAGCTTCTCGCGCAGATGACGAATATGTACCATTAATGTCTTATCCCCATCCAGATAAGGTTCGTTCCAGACAGCCTCATAAATCTGTTCTTTCGTACGGATCATACCCATATGCCTGAGCAGGTACGCGAAGATGTGAAACTGTTTTCCCGATAAAATAATCTCCTCCCCCGTCTCCTCGTTGACGATCCGATTGTCCTTCTCATAGATGGACAGGTGATCCAGCTTCAAGGCATCATCGGACGAAACGGTGGTTCCTGCCTTGCGCAGCTGCACTTCAATGCGTGCAGCGAGCTCATCAGGGTGAAACGGCTTGGTTACATAGTCATCGGCAAAATCGAGACCATGCAGCTTGTCATCAATGGATGTTCTGGCCGAGAGCATGACGATGGGCACAGAAGGATGTTCCTTTTTCAGTCGCTGTCCTACCGTAAATCCATCCAGCCCTGGCAGCATGACATCCAAAATAATCAGCGAGCAGCCCCCGGCAGCTTCGGCCGCCCCCTCTCCGCTTCCCAGCCATATGACCTCATAACCGCGATCCTCCAGGTCAGCTCTGACCCATGTCGCGATTTCCGTGTCGTCCTCAATGTATAGCAGTGTTGTTTTCATACGTAGATTCGTTTCCTTTCTGCACCCTTTGGGTTAATTATATATCTGAACATATTGGAGTAAGCTGTATGTAGGAACGAACGAAGCACCATTTAAAAAGGATTGCTCTTTTACTTTTATTTGTATTATACCTTAATCTTCAGCTACAAAAATGCCATGCCTAATTCCATGAAGTACATATGAATTGAATAGACGGGAGGAATTTTAACATGCTGCTGGAAGCCATCTATCATCAACCCAAACGGAACTGGGCATATGCCTACGATAAGGATACTGTTCGCCTGCGCCTGCGTGCCAAAAGGAATGATCTCACCGAGGTATACGCCATGACTGGCGACAAATACGCATGGGAAAATACCAAAAAGCAGATCTCCTTAACCAAATTTACCTCAGATTCCATGTTCGACTACTATGAAGGTGAAATAAAGCCTCCGTACCATCGTCTGAAATATTCCTTTTTGCTTAAAAGCGGAGACGAGCAGATCTGGATGTCCGAAGCGGGGTTTCAGGAAGACGAACCGGGCGATCCAGGGCAGATGTTTCAGTTTCCCTATATTCACCCAGGTGCGGTCTTTACGCCGCCTGAATGGGTGAAGGATGCGGTTTTCTATCAGATCTTCCCCGAGCGATTTGCCAACGGCAATCCGGAACTGAATCCGGAGAATGTTGAGCCATGGGGCGGCGAACCTACGCCATCCAACTTCTTTGGAGGTGACCTCCAGGGTGTAATGGATCATCTGGACTACCTCAGCGAGCTAGGCATTAATGCCATTTATTTTACCCCCATCTTCGAAGCAACCACCAACCATAAATATGATACTGAGGATTATCTGCGGGTAGATCGGCATTTCGGTGATGCAGACACCGTGAAACAATTGGTCAAGCTGTGTCATGAACGTGGTATCCGGGTGCTTCTGGATGCGGTGTTCAATCATTCCGGGAAAACGTTTGCCCCATTCGTAGACGTACAGAAGAACGGGGAGAAATCCAAATACAAGGATTGGTTTCATGTACATGAATTCCCGCTGGATGTGAAGGATGGCATCCCTACGTATGAAACCTTTGGATTCGAAGCTCATATGCCGAAGCTGAACACGGAAAATCCGGAGGTAAAAGACTACCTGCTGAAGGTAGCCGAGTATTGGATCAAGGAAGTGGGCATGGACGGTTGGCGGCTGGATGTCGCGGACGAAGTGGATGATGCATTCTGGCGGGATTTCCGGCGGGTGGTCAAGGCTGCGAACCCAGAGGCGTATATTCTCGGAGAGATCTGGAATGAATCCTCGGCCTGGCTGCAAGGTGATCAGTTCGATGCTGCCATGAACTATCCGTTTACCGATGCCGTGAATGGTTTCTTTGTCAAAAATAAAATGAATGCCGAGACGTTCGCAAATTCCATCGGACGGCAACTGTCACGTTATCCACTGCAAGCCAGCGAAGTGGCTTTCAACCTGCTGGATAGCCATGATACGCCAAGGCTGCTGACACTGTGTGAAGGCGATCAGCGCAAGATGAAACTGGCGGCATTGTTCCAGTTCACTTATCTGGGCACGCCGTGCATCTATTACGGAGACGAGATCGGCCTGGATGGCGACCATGATCCGGGCTGCCGGAAATGCATGGAGTGGGATGAGGCGAAGCAGGACCGTGAGTTATTCAGCTTTTATCAGCAGCTTATCGCCCTTCGCCATGCCCATCCCGCTCTGCGTGCAGAAGGTCACGTTCGATTCCTGCAAGCCCGTCCTGAAGGGAGCCAGCTGGTTCTCGAGCGGCAAAGTGAAGATGAACGCATTCTGATTCTGTTCAATCGTTCAGAGGAAACGGCGATCATTGAATTCGAGGGTGGCGCGGGTGAATGGACCGAATTGTTGGACGGTAACCACCGCACGGCCAGGGACGGCGATGTTCTCGCTGTTGAACTGCCTGCATATGGTTATGCGGTATTAAGCACGGAAATCAGTCAGGGACAGAAATAATATCTATTTCGTATCCCTTGCAGATTGCATGAACCTTCTCCTGTGAATACCGTTGCTAGGGCCGAATCATCTTCCTCTCCAACTAAAAAAGCGTCCTGCATGACCTGTAAAAGGGCCTGCGGACGCTTTTTTCGTATGTCTCCTATAATAAAAGCTGTCTTATCGCTCAGTTCTAAGCCTACTCTTCCGATTTGTCCTTCGTGTTCTGTGGTTCGGACTCAGCTTCAGGTTCGGCACGCTTCGCTTTGGGCTTCGCCAGCTTCTCCATCATTTTCCGCCCCGTTGGTGTCTGGGCCAATCCGCCCTGCGCCGTCTCGCGGTGCCTACTTGGCATCGCACTACCCACTTCCAGCATGACGTCAATGACTTCGTCCGATGGAATGGCACTTCGCACCCCGGCCAGTGCCATATCGGCTGCAGCCAGTGCCGTTACCGCACCCAGGCCGTTTCGGACAATGCATGGAATTTCAACAAGCCCTGCGACCGGATCGCAGATGAGGCCCAATGTATTTTTTAACGCGAGACCTACGGCATGAACGACCTGCTCCGGTGTCCCTCCGCGCAGCTCCACCATTGCACCAGCGGCCATGCCGATCGCAGAACCGACTTCTGCCTGACAACCACCCTCTGCACCGGAAATAAACGAGTTATTGGCGATGACATATCCAATTGCACCTGCACAGAATAAGCCGTTCACCAGATGCTCATCACTCCATCCGAATCGCTCCTGGGAGCTGATAAATACACCGGGGATAATCCCGCACGAACCCGCTGTCGGCGTAGCCACAATCCGGCCCATCGATGCGTTGACTTCTGACACACATAGGGCATAAGCCATCGCTAGTGCGGAAGCATCACCCGAGCAGGTTTCGCCCTGGCGAATATACTCGGCCATCTTTTTGCCATCTCCGCCGGTCAAGCCACTGCGTGAAGTGGTGTCCTCCGTCAGTCCTTTCCGTACAGCCTCTTTCATCACCTGATAATATTCCGACATCTGCCGCACAACGTCCGCTTCCGGCGTATTGGTCTCCTGAACCTGCTCCTCGATCATCAGTCGGGCAATGGTTTTGGATTCAGCCGTACAGATCGTATTCAGCTCATGCAAGTGCTTAAACCGCATCCGGATCAACCCCTCTCTTCAAATCAATGACGCGAATATCCAGCACATGATCCAGTGAACACAAGCGTTCCAACATCTCGGCACTTGGTGCTCCGTCCATTTCCATCGCTGTTAGCGCTTCGCCATCCCGGGCTTTCCGGTCCACTTGCATATAACCGATGTTAACCCCTGAGGAACTGATCGTAGACGTAACAGAAGCAAGCACCCCTGCCTTGTCCGCATGACGCAGAACGAGTGTAGGGAATTCCCCGCTGATCTGTACCCGGAAATCATTTAACGCATGCACCGACACGCTGCCGCCGCCAATCGAAGCACCAACGAGCGAACATTGACGCTCGCCATGCCATAGCTCGATCTTGACCGTATTGGGATGAGGAGCAGGTAGTCCACTCGTGAAGAACTCAACCTCCATGCCCGCTTGTTCGGCATATTCTTCGGCGTCCGGGATCCGCGGGTCATCCGTGACATAGTCAAGCAATCCACCAATTAACGCCAGATCCGTACCGTGACCTTGGTACGTATCGGCAAATGAGCCGTACAGTGTCAGCCTGGCACGTTCAGGGGTACACCCCAGCCACTGCCTTGCAATTCTCCCCAGTCTCGCTGCCCCCGCTGTATGTGAACTTGAAGGACCCGTCATCGACGGACCAATAATTGAAAAAACATCTTTAAATCGCATCCTGCACCCCTCCATATCGTCATATCCATCCAGACATGCACCATAATGTTCCTTCATTACTGAATGATGACATCAAAAAAGGACAGTAGAAGGCCTTAGGCCCTCTCTCTGTCCTCGTTACCTGAGAGTTTCATGATGATCAGAGGCCACCCCAAGGGGTACCCTTCTCATCATATACCCCTTGGGTGGCGCATTCGCGCACTCTCCAGAGCTGCGTCCAACGATGGTACATTTACCTGAGAGATTAACCACCTGCGCCGGGTGCGCAGCAGCTTGCTCCTTCGGTGCCTGGCAGCCTACTGAAACCATTGGCCTACCCAGGTCTCTCCCGCTCGTTTTCATCCGCTGTATCGTATATATTCGCTTGAACACATATCAAACGTTGTACTTATGAGATTGATCATTCATATAACAGATTAATATGCAACACACGTAATGTCAACAAAAGTAACGCATCAATATCATCTTGGAAAAACTCCTGTTATATCATATGCATCCTTCCAGAGGAAGGTTCGGTTCAATATAGGACATAGACTAGCTATGAAGTGATTTTGAGGAAGAGCTGTGCTCCTTATAATATGACTGTCTTGAAGGAAGCCAGCTTGTAAGCCATAACAGGAGGGCACCCAGCATCAGAACTGCCGAAACCACCGTATATACCGTTCGAAGAGAGATCACTTCAGCAACTACCCCCATGACCAAAATTGAAATGACCTGTAATGCACTCAGCATCAGTCCAAGTACACTGCTCATTCGCCCCATCAAGTCTACCGGTATATTATTCTGATAAAAGGTGACCAGTCCCGTGTTTGCCGGCGCCGAACACAATCCAAGCAGAATAAAAGCGAATGCTGCAAGCTCAAATGAGAACGAACGGGCGAACAGGAAGTAACCAAACGCAACCAGGAGCACGCCTCCTCCCATCATATGACGAATGGGCAAGTGTTTGGCGAACAACCAAACCAGCAGAGAACCCACCAGATATCCAGCTCCTGTAACACTCATCAACGCACCATACTGTGACTCGGACAGATTCATGACTTGACGGATAAACACCACTTCCTGCGCATCCAGCGACATGCCAATAACAAGAATAATCTGAAACAGGGCATAGATGCCCACCACATATCCCGCTTGACGACTGAAGAGCATTACTGCCCGCCAATCCTGGGCAATCAGGCGAGGGGTTAGCCTTGTCACTGTTCCACCATTCTGCTCCCCAATGCCCAGCCTTGGCAGGAACATCAGGACCAGCGCAGACACCACAAATGAAGCTGCATTGGCATAGATCGCCGCAACAGGAGACAGATAGATCAACATGACTCCGGCTATGGCCGGGCCTGTAATAAAAGCACCTGAACTGATCATTGCCTGCAGGGAATTGAATCGCTTGCGCCGCTCAGCAGGAACCAGCCGGGTGATGTATACCTGTGAAGAAGGAACGAATATGGATGATGACATGCTGACAAGAAACATGATGCCGTACATCATCCATAGACCGGGCATCAGCGGGAGCAATGCCACGAGCACAGCTCTCACCACATCCGCACCAATCATCAGCTGTCGCTGGTCGTAGCGGTCGATCAGACTGCCTGACCAGAACTTGGTGCATACCGAGGCAATTGGCGAAATGATCCATAAGCCTGCGACTGCCGCCGGAGACTGTGTCAAGTTAAGCACCATCAAATTAATGGCCACAATGTAAATGAAATCGCCCAGATTGGATATGCCTACTCCGCCCAGTAGCAAGCCAGCATGTTTCCATCCACCTGGCTGGGCGCCCTTCCCTTTCCCCTTCTCGTGATCAATGCTCATCCATCCGATTCCTCCCAAGTTCAATCATGAATTATACGAGGTAAAGAATTAACACCCAATAATTGTATTATCTCCTATTTCATTCTCTTTCGCAGTAAAAAAATGAGTCTTTCCGGACGTCGATCATCATATTTCGTAAGGCTTCCCTTACAGAAAAAAGACTGCCGCTAATCCGGCAGTCTCAATGGGTTTAATCTGAAGTTGTTTTTTCTATATCATCTTTTGGTCAAGTCCGAAGCCTGCCGAAACCATTCCTTTACGGCATTAGCCTGGTCATATTCCATGAATATGGCTTTGAAGCCGCCCCGATTCACCATCAGCCTCGCCCGAACAGATAACAAGGACTTGCTTCGCTGTCTCAGGGTAGCAACAGTATCCACCGTGACAACATGAGGCCGGCGCATCAAGGCCGTTCTGCGGGAGATTGCCCGGTGGCGAATGGTTAGAAGCTTGCCTTGAATGCTCAGTCCTTCATCCTTGAAGCATCTGTATCCCCAAACGGCACATAAGGGGATGAGGAGAAAGATAAGCGCGCCCGTCGGACCCAGAAACACAGTACCCGCTGTTCCCAGCAGGGCTGCACCAAGCAGTTTCCAGCGCATGAATAACCAGCGAGCTCGGTCCGGGGGTCTGTTAGCGGGTGGCTGCATGACGAATTGCGGTACAATACGTGCAAGCAGCTCATTGACATCGCGAAGCGGCAGCAGCGGATGGAGCATCATTTTTTTCTCCGTCTCCGAAGTCAAAACAAAAATCTCCACCTCGGCATAACCAAACGGCTGTCGCAACAGACCCTCCCTAATCTCCACCGCCTGGACCTTCCCTGGAGAGAACACATGCTTCTTTCGGTCGAGCAATCCGGAAACAATGGTAATATTACCGCCTTCCTGCTCTACCGTGAATCCGGCATATTTTATCGTGAACAGGACAGCAGACAAGAACCAAGCCAGTAGAAACATGACAGGAACAAGTCCGAGCCACCACACCGCTGGCAGCTGTCCAGCCCGCTCAACCAAGCTGCTGTAGAAGTGCGCAGGGAGCAGGTCATCCGCGAAGGAATAAACCCCTGTACCGAATACGACAACGAGCGGCAGATTCATCGTGGTCAGCGCTCCGGCAAACAGCCTGCCGGCTGACAGGCGCAGCAGAACCTCCCGTTCCGGCTGCACAAGCGGAGAGGATGCCTGGTTGTGTTTCTCCTTTTGCCCAAGAGATTCTCCCTCTTCATATGAGGTAAGATCTTCAGCATGTTCAGCTGAGAGAGGTGCTTCCTCTTTCTTCACAGCTTCATTGCGCTTCTGATATAACCATTGCTCTACCCGCTCGGCCTCCGCAACAGCCAGAGCGGGTAATACACCATCCGCCTCCTTGCTTCCGCCTGGCGTCTCAATCTTGAGCTGTGCCAGCCGGAGCAAGCGCTGAATCAGAGGCTGCTGTGTCTGGATAGAGTGAATACGACTGAAATAGATCGATTTCTCCTCCCGGACAAATATGCCCTGACGCAGCACAATCCGATCATCCTGAAGCGTGTAGCTGAACTTACGCCATTTAAGCCAACCATACAGAATAAACGGAAGCGTAAATAGAACAACGGCAGCAGCATAACCATACCAGGGAAACTTGCTCCAGTTCACACCTTTGATGATGAGTAGAACGAGGATGGGAATGATGGATTTCATTACGCTAAAAAAGGGAAATAACATGTACAGCTTATGTAGATGCTTGGGTTCATTCATCGTGATCTTCCACCTTCGCCAGATGTCCGATACTCCGCTTCAATTGCTCTGCTTCCTCTCTTTCCAGTCCGGCGATATGAAGTGTGGCTGCCGCTGTAATAATGCTGACTTTGGCAAGTCCATACTTCCGCAGCAACGGACCGCTCTCCAGTTCCACCTGCTGTACACGCGTCATCGGCACAATCGTATCCGTATGCCATAACCAGCCGGAATGGATCTGCACTTCATCCTCAGCGACTCGAAAACTAAAGTGTCGGTGTCGCAATCCGGGCAGAATCCAGGTGTACCAGATCAGTGAAATGATAAAAATCCCTAATCCAACCCAGCCCGGCCACAGCACCCATTCTCTAACCCATGCGACAATCAGATATCCAATGGCCAAAAGAGCCAACAGCCCATTGACCATAAGGGCCGTCAGGGCTGTAGCTTGTTTGGCTTTGGGGTGGAGACGTCGCAGTTCTCCGTTGTTAAGCTCTGTGTAATTCATCGCGTGACTCACACTCTCCTACCATTCAAAATTAAGGCTGATTAGGAAGCTTCAGATCCTTCGCCCAAGCCTGAAGCTTCTCCTTCGTCCATTCCTCGTTCTCACCCATGATGGAGTAACGTAGCCCATTCTCACTCCATGATATGTTCCGTATGCTCTTCATATACGAACCCTCGGTATCCCGAACCTTCACCTTGGACTCATCCGGCAGCAGTGTATCATCCACATTTTCATCCGGCGCCTTGAATACCGTCAGATTCACTTCAACCTTATCGTTGTTGACGTAATACAAGGTCACTTCATCCCTGCCGAACTCTCCGCTTGATGAATACATCTCCACCCGTGACAGCTCCAGCTCACCATTTAAATCCTGTAAAAAGGGTTGGCCCAAAGCTTGTTCGGCTTCTTCCAGACTCACTTCCGAACTCTGGCTCAGATCGTTCAGATTCTGCACATCCACTTCTTCGGGAATGTCGATTAGGAACGTATCCTCAGAAAATTCGGGATCATATTGAATCGGATCATAGACCATTTCTGACTTTTCATCACCATATGTGCTAATGACTTTAACAATCATCCACGTTTTGGGGTCGACCCAATACTCGGAGGAAATGGATAAGGTGCCTTCCTCTTTTGGCATCAGCTTGATGTGAATGACTTCCTGTCCGTGAAGCTCTTCCTGTCCCATCATATCCACATCATGGGAATCTCGCAACCGTTCCAGCTGATCCACCAGCATCTGCTTCTGAGTCTGTTCAGGCTGTTGTCCCATAGCAGATACGTTCATCGTATACGCCGTGCCGGTCTCTTTTTCGTAAATGGTAATGTCTGTTCCGTTATTGACCGCGTAGCTGATATTGCCATTCTCCTCTGTTTCGGTGCGCTTACGCCCAGTCTCTCCGTCGACCCATTCCTTAATGTGCATGGTGTGAGTCAATTTGTCATCTGACCACATTTTCATTACACCTTCGGCATAGTACGAAGCGGGTTTTGTTTCTGCAGTGACAACCTTCTCGATCATCTCATCTCCTGACAGGCCAACCAGATCCTTTTCTGCGCAGCCTCCGAGCAGTGACCCCGCAAGTAAAGCTGTGCCGAGCATCATCCATCCTTTTTTCATCATTATTGTTCATCCTCTCTTGTTTTGTTTAAGGGCATTACATCTCAGGCAATCGGCATGCAGCCAGCGTGCCGTATCCTTCAGCCGACCACATGCGCATCTCCCCCCCATGCTTGATGGCAATCCGTTTGGCTATGCTTAATCCGAGACCCGAACTGCCCGCATACACCTTCTCTTCCTGATTCTGATGTTGAACATAGGGTTCGAAAATACGATCCAGCTGTTCTTCGGGAATAGCAATCCCTTCATTTTGTACCAGAATTAATGTTGATCCCGTTCTGTACTGCTCCAGTTCCAACGCCAGTGTTGGAATAACCCATTCCGGAAGCGGCTGATCTGAAGCAATCACCCCCAGACCCATCAAACCGTTCATGCTTGTATGACGCAGTGCATTGTTAATCAAATTATCTGTCAGACGCATCAGTTGTTCGGGATGAAGCCGGTAAAGGCAGTCTGTGCGGACAACCGTTCTCACCTCAATCTGTCCACGCTCGGCGAGTCCTCCGTAACTTCCGAGCAGCATATCGAAGAACTCTTCTCCTTCCACCTCAACCATCGCCATCTCCAATTCACTGGAACCCAGCGCCGTATACATTTCAAGTTCACTAATCATGTGTTTCATGCGTTCCACATTACCAAACAGCACATCCCGGTAGTCCCGTCTCTCTGACGGTTCCAGCGGAGTATCAACACTAAGTGCCTCCGCATAGGCACTGATGGACATTAATGGCGTCTTCAGGTCATGAGACAGCGAAGCGACCATGAGCTCTTTCTCTTTTTGCTCCTTCTCCACCTCTGCCTGAGTCTGCCTGACTTTCTCCTGCATCGCACCAAATTGCTCCAGCAGCATGCCCATTTCATCCCGACGTGTCGGTACGTTATCCACGGGGACTTCCCCCCGTGCAAATGCATGCATTCGGTCCATTAGATGTCTCATCGGACGGAAGAGCTTTCTGGATAGCAGCCAGAGCACCGTGCCGTATAACAGGATAAAGAAAACACCAGCGAACCCAACGACCCAGGTTGTCCGAACCGAGATGCCTTCCAGCCACTCTCCGCGAAGCATGGTAATCTCGTAAATGCCAATCAATTCACCCTTTTCCCATACCGGTTTTTTCAGCGTAAACGTGCGATGACGAATCTGCATGTCGTACAGATCCCGATATAGTTCCGAACCCCTAACCGTATAAGCTCCGGCAGCCCAGGTATCCCCGCCGGATGTATACACCCGGATCCCTGAAGGCAGATAGAGGTCTACGTTCACTTGGTTACTAGCCAGTCCAGAGAGTGACGCATAGGCATCCGACGATTGCAGACGGTACAGGCCCGGATCGGACAACCTTTTCTCGATGGGAGCCAGCCGTCCGGTTAACTCTACATATTCCGCTACGGAGCGCTGGTCGTTATAGTAGTTGTATAGGGAGAATAATGCCCAACCTGCAGCGACAGGAAGCAGCATCACAATAAGAAAAGCAATCATCAACCAGTACTTCAGCTTCATTCCGTTATATCTCCTATGAATCGGTATCCGCTGCCCCACACGGTCTGAATCCAGCGTGGTTGATGAGGTTCGTCGCCCAGCTTGGCCCCCAGGCTTTTTACATGGACGGTAACCGTACCTGAGCTTCCTGCTACTGGCTGGTTCCACACATGTTCATACAGCTCCGTTTTGGTGAATGCACGGCCCGGATGAGAGGCGAGCAGCGTGAGCAAAGCCCATTCTTTGCCCGTCAGTACGACATCTTCCCCGTGAAGCTGCACCTGTTGATTCAATGGGTTGATCGACAAGCCGTCGTTGTATTCTTGATGGGTCGATTCCGGCTTGATGCCCTGATATCTGCGATATCTGCTCAGGTGGGATTCAATGCGGGCTGTAAGTTCTGCCAGGCTGAACGGCTTGGTAATATAATCGTCGGCCCCCAGACCAAGACCTCTGACCTTGCTCTCCTCTTCGATGCGTGCACTCATCATGAGCAGCGGAACATCGCTGATCAGCCGGATATTTTTACATACTGTGAACCCGTCCATCTCCGGCAGCATCAGGTCGAGCAAGACCAGCTGATAGGTCCCTTTCCTGAAATCTTCCCAGCTCTCCAGACCGCTCGAAGCCCAAGTCACCCCATATCCCTCACGCCGAAGATGGTCCATCAAAATGCGGGCAATTTCCGGATCATCCTCCACCAGCAATATGTTCACGTTGTCTCTCATCGCTGCTTCATCCTCCCATGACTGTATTGTAGCGAAATACATCTTTCTCTCCGCAGAGTTTATACTTTCTTCATAAAATGCGTTCTTGAAATAAGAAACAAATAGTACGCAAAAAGAGCCCCCTGAGTTCAGGACGCCCCAAATACATTGGTTGACGCATGTGGTCGTGATGTCGTGATGTCTTCATTACTGTATAAAATAACGATCTTATATTTCATAGAAGATACTGCGGTTCTCGACGTAGGGTCTGCAATATTTGCCGCAGAGCTTCGGCATCCGTTCCTTCATCCATGCATGCCTGGACTCATTGGCCATCTGGAAGGCAAAATAACCGAACGTAAAAATTAGCATGAATCCTTCCATCAGCCTGATCTCTTGTTCGGTGAGTGGAGCTGTTTGTTTGGTATAACCCGACAGGAAGATATCCCGTTCTTCCCCGTTGAAGATCAAGGCTGCACCTGCAGCATCGAAAAGATAATAGCCATAACCATATAAACAGAAGTCGATCATGGAGATTCCCTGTTCCGTCACCAGCAGATTCCCCCGGGTGATGTCACCATGAATCACTCCCCATGTTTCTGGGCCAATAGGATAGGTTTCCAGCTGCTTGTTGATATTCCCGAATGTCTCACGTATCAAGGCGATGTCTTCAGGTGAAAATATGCCCAATCTGACGCCTTCCTCAAGCTGCCCAAGCATGTTCAGATTTTCCTTGATACTTCCATATGATGGACGAACTTCAGACTGGCCTGTCCAGCCATCTTTCGCTTCTGATCCGACGTCGGTTGTATCAGGTCTATCCTGTACGCGACCATACTGGTGCAGTGTCTGCATCTGCATCCCTAAGTCATGAATCTGCTCTGTTGTCAGCTGCTCCCCTTGCTGAATATCCCTGCCTTCAATCCATTCCAGCATGGTGCAGCAGATTTCTTCCCCGCTTTCCAAGAAGCAGACGGTAACCCAATCTCCCGACGTATTACGAACAGGTATCTGCACGCGTAATCCGGTAGTTGATTTTAATTCATGAAGGAGACTCATCTCCGCTTCCAGCGCTGGACGTGTATGTTGAATACCAGTCATACTTGCAAAAGCAGCTTTATGTATACGCAGCAGATACTTCTGTCCGCTTGCTTCGTCGATTATATGATATGTCAGGTTCTCATTGTGACGGATAAAGGAGGCCGAGGGCTTCCTTAAGGGATAGCGTGTTATCGCATCCTTAACCAAGTTGTCCAGGAATCGTTCACGGTCCGTTGTGATCATCAACATCTCCTTCAGAATTCTAGATATCCAACTCGTCATCTCTACCTTCAGAAACATAGATCAGTGCACTACTCATCTTGTAACTCTGGTTATCGTAGCATGATTGTTTTTGTTATGGCAAACTCTACCATTATTAAAATATAAAAAAGCATAACCCCAAACGTTGTCGATTGAGTGTTATGCTTTCTTCTCTATTTATTGCTTTATATTAGACTCCATCCAATGTCATGCAACTTCCTTAACCGAAACGTCCCATAATGTACTCTTGCGTCAAACGGTTGTCGGGGTTGGTGAAGATATGTTCTGTATCCCCATGCTCAATCATGCTTCCCAGATAGAAATACGCTGTATAATCCGAGATACGTGCTGCTTGCTGCATATTATGGGTTACGATTACGATTCGGAGATCCTTCTTAAGCTCGGAAATGAGCTCCTCCACTTTACCCGTTGATACCGGGTCCAGCGCGGATGCCGGCTCATCGAGCAGCAAAATCTGAGGATCAACAGATAGTGCGCGGGCAATACACAGACGCTGTTGTTGTCCACCAGAGAGAGACAGGGCCGACTCATTCAGTCGATCCTTCACTTCATCCCACAGCGCGGCGCGGCGCAAGCTTTTCTCCACGATTTCATCCAGTGCCTTCTTACCTTTGATACCGCGGTAGCGGGGGCCAAACGCGATATTATTGTAGATGGACTTATGAAATGGGTTTGGCTTCTGCCACACCATGCCGATTTTCTGGCGCAATTTGATCACATCGGTGCCTGGCTCGTTCAAGTCTTTACCATCCATCCAGATATGCCCCTCTGTGCGGGAACCGGAAATCTCATCGTTCATGCGGTTGAGGGACCGCAAAAACGTGGATTTACCGCAACCGGAAGGTCCGATCAGCGCTGTAACGCTGGCTTCAGGAAACGCGAGACTGATCTGCTTGACTGCCTGGAAATGCCCATAATATATGCTTAACTGTTCCGTACCAAAAGGTATGGCCATGTTGGTTCCTCCTTATTTCGAAGCTGTCATGCGGCGGTATACCACCCGGCCGATCCAGCGTGCACTCAGATTGAACGCCAGTACAAGGATAACAAGCACCGCAGATGCTCCGGCTGCCACTTCCTTGGAATCTGGCCCAATGCCTTCACTGTTGACTTTCCAGATATGAACGGCAAGTGTCTCTGCCGGACGGAATGGGTTAAGCGGCGATCTTGGGCTTGTCGGATTCCAGTCCGTAAAGTCCAGTGGTGGACTACTCATTCCTGCTGTAAACATCAGGGCTGCCGCTTCACCGAAGATCCGGCCGGAAGCCAGGATTGTACCGGTAATCAAGCTTGGCAGCGCCACAGGCAGCAGGATGGACGTAATGATCTTCCATTTGGACAGACCCAGTGCCAGGCCCGCTTCCTTCTGTTCTTTCGGAACGGCCCGGAAAGCCTGTTCCGTTGTCCGCACCATGAGCGGCAAGTTGAATATCGCGAGCGCCATGGCACCCGAGATTAGGGAGAAGCCAAGGCCGAACGTATTAACAATCAACAAGAGACCAAACAAACCGATAACGATCGACGGGAAGGAGGACAATACCT
The DNA here is from genome assembly GCF_022346995.1 of Paenibacillus sp. ACRRY. GTDB lineage: Bacteria > Bacillota > Bacilli > Paenibacillales > Paenibacillaceae > Paenibacillus. The sequence goes on from NZ_JAKRNM010000012.1 coordinate 27,237, forward strand.
CAACAACCAATCGGATAAAACTTGTAATCTTGCCTGGCTTCGCATACTCCGCCATATAGATTCCTCCGCCCCAACCGAGCGGAATGGTGATAATGAGCGTTAAGATCAACAGGAAGATGGAGTTAAAGAGCTGCGGTCCAATTCCGCCGCCCCCTTTGAGCAGCTGCGGCGCACTCGTCAGGAAGTGCCAGTTGATTTGCCCTACTCCCCGGAACAGGATGAATCCCAGCAAACCGAGCAGCAATACCACGATGAACAAGGCTAAAACAACTATGATGGATGTAGCAATTTTATCGACCGTTTTCGCCTTCATTTTCATACCCGGTTTCTCCTTTCGAGCAAACGAACCAGAATGACGAATACAAACGTCATCACAAGCAAGACAAGTGCCATACTCCAGAGTGCATTATTATGAACCGAACCCATTGTGGTGTTACCCATACTCAGGGTGATTACACTTGTTAGTGTAGAAGCTGATTCAAGCAAGGATGTCGGTACATGCGGTGCATTACCGATAACCATCTGTACGGCAAGTGCTTCACCGAAGGCACGAGCCATACCCAGAACGATCCCTGTCAGCAAGGCTGGCAGAACCGTTGGAATAATAACGCGGTAGATCGTCTGCCAGCGCGTAGCGCCCAGAGCATAGGACGATTCACGCAAACCTTTGGGCAGAGCAGACAGAGCATCCGCCATAATGCTTGTTACGGTAGGCAGAATCATTACGGATAGAACCAAACATCCGGCTGCAATCCCGATGCCGGCTCCGCCGAAGATGCTGCGCAATAAAGGCACGATAACGCTCAGACCGATAAAACCGTATACGACAGACGGAATACCGGACAACAATTCAATGGCAGGCTGCAGTATCTTTTTCCCTTTACCCGGTACAATCTCCGTCATAAAGAGTGCCGCACACAAACTGAGCGGGCTTGCAATCAAAGCGGCCAGCAGGGTGGTTGTGAAGGAACCGGTGATGAACGGTAATGCTCCATAGGCTGCTGGTTCTGATGATGGACTCCACGTTTTGCCGAACAGGAATTCACTCAGGCTCACACCATCCTTAAAAAAGGTTGAGAGACCCTTGGACGCCACAAAATAAACGATGGAAAACATGACCACGATCAACAATACGACACAAATCGACGTATAGATCCGTCCTGTCCACTCTTCCCAGAAATGTTTCTCTCTCAAGGGCCGGCGTGACTTGATCTTGCTGTTCATTACCGTTCCCCCTTCGGTCTGTTCCATAACAACCATCCTTCTATAATAGAGTAATGTAAAATATGGGATTATTTCATTCAAAAACCGCGTAAAGAGGCAGGACCTTAGTCCGCCTCTCTCGCTGTATGCGCAAGTTCAAAGATTATTGAGTCAAGTTACCCGCTGCATCGCGTTTTACTTTCATACCGGATACTGGAATGTAACCCAGTTCCGTTACGTCTGTTTGTTGAATTTCGTCACTCAGCATGTAGTCGAGGAATGCTTTTGTAGCTGCATCCGGCTCACCTTTAGTGTACATGTGTTGGTAAGCCCACACTGGATATGTTCCAGCTTCTACGTTCTCAACGGATGCTTCAACGCCTTCGTACTTCAGGACTTGCAAGCTGTCATCGAGGTAAGACAGTGCCAGGTAACCAATTGCTCCTGGAGTCTCGGATACAAGCTTCTTAACTGTACCTGAGGAATCTTCTTGAATGGAACCTTGGATATCTTCTACTTTCGTTCCCAGAGCGAAGTTCTCGAATGTTGCACGAGTACCGGAGCTGCTAGGACGGTTAACGATAACGATTGCTTGGTCAGCACCACCAACATCTTTCCAGTTTGTGATTTTACCGGAGAAGATATCGATCAATTGTTGTTTCGTCAGGTCTTCAACACCTGCATCTTTGTTGCTTACTGGTGCGATAGCTACTACTGCTACTTGATGATCAACCAGTTCTTTTGCTTTTGCTTCATCTTCCAGCTTCTCTTCTGCAAATACGTCGGAGTTACCGATTGTAGCTTGTCCGTCAGATACTTGAGTCAAACCCGTACCACTACCGCCACCTTGCACTTGCACTGTTACATTTTTATATTCATCAACTGCCATAAATTTTTGTCCAGCTTGCTCTACCAGAGGTTGCAGTGCTGTTGAACCAACAGCCAGGATGTTTCCGCTAAGCTCAGCAGCTGTTTCTGTTCCGCCTGCTCCTGAACCATTGCTTGTAGCGCCCTCTGTACCAGCGTCATTTTTGGATCCGCATGCTGCGAGTACCAGTACGAACGTTAAGGTCATCAAAATAAACGGCAACTTTTTAAACATGTTTTGTTTTCCTCCCCCAATGTAGTGATGGCGTTTTGTGAATTTGTTTGATCACCATCAACTCTTTTATCATTGTAGTTTCGGTATGTCATCTCAAAATCAATGTTTTGTAAACGCAATGTTAAAATTATGGGCGGTGTTTTGAAATAAATGGAAGTGAAAACAACTCCGTGAGCGACCGTTCCGGTTACGGATCGTTCTTCCGATCGCTGTTGTCTCCAAATTTTCTTGATCATATATTTTATATGTTAAAAATCGGAGACAAAGGCGAGCGCTTCGCTTCTTCAGAATCGATTCCGTCCCCTCCACTGCTTCGGTGTTGTATGGTCGCTTCCAGACGTTTCAATCCACCGTCTGGAAGAGGTAAGAGAACAAAATAGACCAGCCCCAAAAGGGCCGGTCTATTTTTAATGGTTGATTAGATGTATTTAAACTTCATATATAGAAGAAAATAAAAAAACTGCCTTCTCAAGTGCATGGCACCAGAGCAAAAGCAGCCTTTTCTACTAATTCAAAATCCACAGCCATAGAGCCAGTCCAGCCAATGTAATCAACAATGTCGGGATCGTCAGGATGATACCTGTCTTGAAATAATATCCCCACGTAATCTTCACACCCTTCCGCGACAACACATGCAGCCATAGCAATGTGGCCAGCGAACCAATCGGTGTCATTTTTGGTCCCAGATCAGACCCGATCACGTTGGCATAGATCAACGCTTCTCGAACAATGCCTTCGGTATGTGCATCCTGGATCGCCAGCGCGTTAATCAATACAGTTGGCAGATTGTTCATCACGGACGATAATACTGCTGCAATCAATCCCATGCCCATCGATGCAGCCAGCAGGCCATGCTCTGCTATGGCATCCAGCCAGCGGCTCAGATGATCTGTTAATCCAGCATTACGCAGTCCGTATACAACGATGTACATGCCTACCGAGAAGACCACAATGGACCAAGGCGCTTCCTTGACAACACGTTTCAGGTCAACTGCTTCACTCTTGCGTGCCAATATGGCGAATAGCAGCGCGACGGCGCCCACGATAACCGATACCGGGATCGGCAGAAATTCACTGGAGACGTAGGCTATCAAAAGCAGCGCAAGCATATACCAGGCAATACGGAACATCCGCGGGTCGCGAATGGCTTCCTTGGGATCACGCGCGGCGGAGATGTCGTAGCGATGAGGTATACTTTTACGATAAAACAGATACAGCATTCCTGTACTCGCTACAATGGAAAAGAAATTGGGAACAATCATCCGCACAGCATACTCCACAAACGTAATTCCAAAATAATCGGCTGACACAATATTCACCAGGTTGCTGACAATCAGCGGCAGTGACGTAGTATCGGCAATAAACCCGCTTGCCATGACAAATGCAAGTACCATACGTTCATCGAATTTCAGCGCACGCACCATGGCGAGAACAATCGGAGTCAGAATAAGCGCAGCACCATCGTTGGCAAATAAAGCAGACACTGCTGCTCCGAGCAAAATGGAGTAGATGAATAACCTGCGGCCATTCCCTCCAGCGAGTCTCGCCATATGAAGTGCAGCCCATTCGAAGAATCCAGTCTCATCCAGAATCAGTGAAATCATAATGATGCCGACAAATGCCAGTGTTGCATTCCATACGATGGACGCCACATCAGAGGCATCATTCAGACTGACGACACCACATAGCAAGGCGAGCACCGCTCCACCTGAGGCAGACCAGCCAATACCCAGTCCACGAGGCTGCCAGATCACCAATGTAACGGTTAATGCAAAGATTAGTATAGCTACGTATGTCATAAATCCTCCTGTACCTTCACCCTGTTACTACTATTATAAATACACCGCAATCTAAGAGAAAAACCAACGTTATAGTTATACAGGGCAACAGGAGGATTGTCTATCTTTATTTTATTGTATGAACTAGTGTTAGTACCGCGTTATGCCTGGTCCTTGTTCTTTGGCGTATCTTCCACCATTTTGAACATGCCGAGCAGGCCTTGCAATTGTTCCGCCATACTGTTCAGATGTGCCGATGACGAGGCAATCTCCTCTACAGATGCCAGCTGCTCCTCAGACGAAGCGGACACGGATTCTGTATTCGCAGCGCTCTCCTGGGTCACGACGGAAATATCATTCATGGCTTGGGCAACACGAGCCGCCCCTTCCTCAAGCTGCTTCGTTGTTTGAGACAGATCATCAAGCGTATGGGCTGCATCTTCAACGGCTTCACGGATCTGTGCGAATGACTGCCCTGAAGTATTTACTGCCTGAATACCATCCTCCACCCGAGTCTGGGCAGCCGTCATGGCATTCATGGCAGCATCCATATCCAGACGAATATTATGAACGAGTTCACCGATTTGTGCTGCAGAGCTGCCGGATTCTTCCGCCAGTTTCCGAACCTCACCTGCTACCACTGCGAATCCGCGACCAGCATCCCCCGCTCTCGCCGCTTCGATGGACGCGTTCAGTGCAAGCAGGTTGGTCTGTTTGGAGATGGTGGCGATGACATTAACCATGTTTCCAATTTCGGTGGAACGTGCATTCAAGGACTGCACCACCACTGCCAGTTGTTCCACCGTTTCCTGGATGCTGCTCATCTGATCCACGGCCTGTCCCGCAGCTTCATTACCGGAATAAGCTGCTCCGGATGTATTCCGCATGTTCTGCGTAATGGATTGTACACGTTCAGACATGATGCGAACATCTTCGGCCATACGACTCATCTGCCCCGATCCGTCCGTCACGCTCTTCACTTGCTGCTCTGCACCTTCCGCAAGTTCCTGAATGGAGAGTGTCGAGTGCTCAATGGCTTTGGTCGTTTGCTCCGCGCTTGCCGACAATTCCTGAGAGGAAGCCGACACCTGCTCCGTCGTTTCCTGAACACCCAGAATCATCATTCGAAGGTTATCTACCATCCGCTCAAAATACTTGGCGAGATCACCGACTTCATCTTTTCGTCCGGTTTCCATTTTAACCGTCAGATCACCTTTGCTTACCGCACGAGCAGACTCTTGCAGACGCCGGATTGGACGCAGCATGGAACGTGTAAACCAGATAATAAATATTAGCGTGAGGAAGGTCGCAGCCAGAATGACAATTAAGGTTGCCATCCGAATGTCTTTACTGGCATGGGACAATTCACTTTGGAACATCGTTCCGCCAATCTTCCAGCCCGTTGCTTCATTAGTGGAGAAGATCATCATTTTGGAGTCACCATGATAGGTGTAATCGAACGATCCCTCTTGAGCTGCAAACATGGGATCCAAAGCCTCTGACGTTTCTTGCGTGCCAGATTCCACCACAGGTGAGGAGATATAATTTCTCTCCGGATCCATGATGATAACGTACCCTTCCTTGCCCACCTTAATGGAAGTCTGTTCACTAAGTTCCGTTAGATCCAAAGACAGACCTACCACACCTGATTGGTCTTCCAGTGTTTTGGAGATAAACACGACTGTTATTCCATCCGTATTCTTGGACACGGCTGAGACAGCGGGATTGCCCGGGTTGGCCATTGCCAGCGTGTACCATTCCCGTTCCCTTGGATCATAGTTGGACCCTTGTGCACTGCCGGTTGTTTCTTTTCCCCTAACCATGGTCCCATCTTCAGTTCCTACAAATATATTCAACGCATCGGGATGCAATCCGACATACTGCTGTAACTTCACTTCCACTTCAGAAATACCACTATCCTCATTAAGCATGTCCGTCCGAATGGAATCGGCAAAATAATTGATATCATGAATCTTCGCATTGACATGGTTTTCAATAATTGAATTCGTTGTGCTTACACTTTGTTTGGCACTATCTATCAGTTGACCTTCTACTGTGCGATCGGCAATCAACAGTGTGATCATTCCAATGATCAGACTGGGCACCAGCAATACGGCCAGAAAGGATACCAGTAATTTATTTCGTATACTCCAGACAAAGCCCTTTTTCTTTTTCTTCTTTTTTATTTTATTTTCTTTCTGTTTGACTGGTTTGGCAGCTTTTTTCGCTTGCCCTTGGTCCAGATTCTCCCCCATCTGCTTCTCCCCCTCTAAAAAGTTCAATCTGTCTTTGTTCGTATGTAGGACCTTTCCTTGTCGACCTTAACCCTTATCTTTATACCTAATCTAACGACTGGGTTATCTTATATATCGGCTCAAGTTCATAATTGTTTGATTACAAAATTTTACATGACATGTCAAACAAGCCACTCCGCTAATCTGAAGTGACTTGTTTATATGTACATATTAAAAAGGCATTTATTTAGGCAGATGTTTGGCGATAAGGACCCTGTGGCGGCTTAGCCGACGGTTTGCCAAAGTAATATCCCTGAGCCAGTTCGATGCCTACGGAACGACAAAAATCAAACTCCTCCATGCGTTCGATTCCTTCGGCAAGCACACGTCCCCCGAAGCGGCGTGACATCTCCACAATATCGATAATTTGCTGTTGTTTAACCGGGTCACGATCACACTGATCAATCAGACTACGATCAATCTTGACAAAATCGGGCTCCAGCCGATTCATCAATTCAATGGTCGAATACCCTGCCCCGACATCATCGAGCGCAACCGACATTCCACGGGAACGATACACCGAAAAAATATGTTGGAGAATGGACATATGCTGGATCTGTTCCGTTTCCACAACTTCAAACACAAAATCCTTGGGGTCCAGCTCCAAGCGTTCAATCGCTTCAAACGTATGGGTCAAGCAAAATTCAGGATTGTATATAGAGGAGGGCAGGAAATTCACAAAGCGTTTAACACCATGAGGCAAAAAAGCTGCACTTGTTTCGATTGCAGTGATTCTTGCGGTCCGATCCAAAAAGGAATGTAAACCCGTATCCCGGGCAACCTCAAACAAGTCATACGGGCTAAATGGAGTTCCATTCTCGGAAGGTCGCAGCAGAAACTCGAATCCGATAATTTGTTCATGTGCGTCAACAATAGGCTGCATATGACTGCTGAATTGATTGTTCAAAATAATCGATACCAGATCTGCATGCTTGAATCGAGATTCCAGCATCTGAAGACTAATCCAGCCTGCCTGGTCCGCTTGTTCATGAATCGGAGTTACCTGTACTGTAATGGATTCTGGACGGATGGTTTCGAGCTTCTGAATCGCTTCCAGCCAGTTCTGTACAGATTCGGCATCCGTATAGGTCATCCATATCGCTTCTTCCGAATGTTCAACATGCACACCCAACGTTCTCAGCACTTCCAGCAAAACGGGGAAAACGGGACGCAGATACAGAGTACCTTGATCCTCAATTGGATAGATTGGACTGCAGCCACTGCAATTCATGTAGAACCCCCTTGCCGGTTTATGTTTCTATTTCAATTAATGTTTAATGGTATATACCCAAAGTTTGTAAATATTATAGCATGGGTCATAAAATTAATCTCTAGTGTTTTGATGACTTCCGGTATGAACGTTTTTGCTACAGTCTTAAACATTTTTGCAGAAAAAAAGACCGCCAGTCTGATGACTGTCGGTCTTCATTTTCCGCTTAATACTATGAAGCGGGAATTACGATTTTCTGTCCAACTTTCAACTGATGTACATTTGAAATTTTGTTGGCTGTGGCAAGCTTGCGCCAGTCCACACCATATTTCAAGCCGATGCGGTACAGGTTGTCCCCTTTTTTCACCACATATACCACTTTGCCGTTTGCTGGTTTCTCAGGTTGCGGTTCTGGTTTTGGTGTTGGTGCTGGGGCAGGCTTCGTGCCCGGTTCAGGAGTCACCGCTGCTTCTCCAGTCAATTTCAAGCCGTACTCGGCAAAACCTTCGTCATTCGTACCAATGAACGACATTGCCGGGTTAGCTTCAACCAGCGATTTGGCATCCGGAGAAGACGCAAACACTACTTCAAGATCGTTCAGTGCTGCTACAGTTACACTTGCAGAAGGCTTGATTGGTGCGAGTGACCAGTTGCCATCCGCTGCTGGGTTGATCGTTTTGTTATCACGGATGTAGTCAATGATTACTTGACGGTTCTCATCCGGTGCTGCCAAAACGATACGTTTACCGTCTGGATTGGCCAGTTTGGACGAAGAAGCACGATAGTTATTTGTTGCCACGATAAACTTTTGCTCCGGATCAATCGGTTTGCCGTTGAAGCTCAGGTCCTTGATCCGGCTTGCCGATGCATTCACCACGGTTGCTTTGGAATCGTATTTGGCTGGCTGGGTCACATCGATCTGATACGTTACGCCATCGATTACGTCAAAGTTGTACGTCGGGAAGTCCATGTTGATCAGCTGCTGCTGGCCGCCCTTAGCCGGGTCGATCTGATTGAACTGGCCTGCAGACCATTCCAGCCATTCCTTGATTTCAGCACCGTTCACCATTACGGCATGTACCGTATTCGGATATACGTACAGATCAGCTACGTTTTTGATCGCAATGGTACCTGCAGGAATATTCGTGTAGTACGAAGCACCTGAACGGCCGCCCGCTTTAAACGGAGCTCCTGCAGACAATACCGGGATATCTTCATACTCGGTTCCTTGCATGTGTTTCTCCACGTACCATTTCTGAGCATTCGTCACGATCTGAATGGATGGATCATCCTGAACCAATGCGAAGAAGCTGTTGATTGGAGCCGTTGTCTCTCCGACCGGACCACGTACATAGTCAAGAGTACCTTCGTGCTCTTCATGAACCGCATCGATGATCTCTTGATCTGCGTCAACCAATGGCTTTTTGTTTGCAGTGTCATAGATTGGACGTGCTTCTGTCGCGGAATCTACCACTTTCCACTTGCCATCAACCAGCTCCAGATCAAGATCAATGATTCCGAGATGATCACCCCAGAAGCCTGGTTCCACCGCTGGAACGCCATTGATGGTTCCTTTTTCAAGATCTACTCCCTTTTTGCCTTCAAAATCAGCACTTGGGAATACCTTGTGGGCATGTCCAAACAGAATCGCATTAATGCCCTCTACCTGGCTCAGGTACAGCACCGAGTTTTCCATCAGATCCGATTGAGGGATATCTTCAAAACCGGAGTGAGGAATGGCAACGATAATGTCTGCACCTTCAGCCTTCATTTGCGGAATGAATTTCTTAGCCGTAGCTATAATATCCTTGGCAATGACTTTGCCTTCCAGATTAGCACTGTCCCACTGCATGATTTGTGGCGGCACGAATCCAATAACACCCACTTTGATGGTGTGCTCCTTGCCGCTCTCATCCGTCACTTTTTTGTCCAGAATCTCATATGGTGTGAAGTAATTTTTGTCATTCGTTTCATCATCATCGCCGTCATCTACATAGACATTCGCATTAATATAAGGGAAGTTGGCGCCCTCCAGCGTCATGTCCAGGAAGTCCAGACCATAGTTAAATTCGTGGTTCCCGATGTTACCAGCATCATAATCGAGCAAGTTCATTGCTTTATATACAGGGTGAGTCTCACCCTTTTGAAGTGGATCGATTTTGGCTACATAATCTCCGAGCGGGTTACCCTGAATCAGGTCACCGTTGTCGAACAACAGGCTGTTCTTCGCTTCATCACGCGCTTTTTTGATCAGCGTAGCTGTTTTGGCGAGTCCATATTGATCGGTCTCTTTGTCGGAGTAGTAGTCGTAGTTAATCAGATTGTCATGAATGTCCGTTGTTTCCATGATCCGCAATTTTACTTTGGCAGCATCCGCAGCCGATACAGGTACCGGAAATACGGCAAGCACGTTTAATGCAACCAAAGCGGCAGTCAGGCTCGATAATACTTTTTTGTTCTTTTTCAAAATAACCCCTCCCGGTTATGTACATTGAATCATGCCATAGTGTGCAAACGAATAGACGCAGAAATAGCATAGATTTCATGGGTTGTGCGTGCTGAACTCACGGTCTTAACTCAGCTGAATTCAGGTTAGTTTATCTCACATGAACATCTATTCATATCTGTGCGTATCGTTTACATTCCAAATCATAACGCAATGAAGCGTGGTTGAAAAGCATTATTTTTTACATTATCCGCACATAAGGGTCCGACTTTACATAATCATGCGGGATTTCGACATTATTCTCTCTTTTTTTGTTAATATATAGTTTACCACTCATGTTAAATACGTATATTACATAAGACTTACATATGTATCCATTTCATCCTGTTCATCATCTGGCAAAAAACCGTGAAGCCCTAAGGCCTCACGGTTTATATGTCTATCAAGATATATCTGATTATTCAGTGCTCCCAAAGAGCACTTCATTCGATTGCTTTATTGTTCCCACACCTGATGCTCGTGGTCCTTGCCAGTATACTCAATACGAACCGGTGTAATATCCAAAATGACATAATTCGGATCGTTCGGGCCGTCAAACCATGCTTTAAATTCCTCATTCCACACTTCTTCGCGCAGGTTTTCATTTTTGGTCACTTCGCAGGTTCCCTCAATTTCAACCACTTCCTTGGAGCCTCCTGCCTCATAGCCGAGCAAAAGACTAACATTAGGGTTGTTCTCAAGCTCTTCCACCTTATGCGTGCGGCGGTTCGTCGCCAAGTGAATATTCATGCCATCATTGAAAAGCGCCATATAGCGGGATTTCGGTTTACCATTTTCCACGGTTGAGAAGCTGCAAAAAGGGTTGTTTTCCAATGCTTTTACAATGTTTTGTTCTAGTTCAGTCTTATTCATGGGACATGCTCCTTCCGGTTTGGGGGTTATATAAGCAGAACTCAATCTAATTACACCTTAGCACTCCACAGACAGAACAACCTTCCGATCGCTGTTATCCCCAGATTTTTTTGATTCCCTTTTCGCAAAGGAAAAATCCAGTGATAAAGGCGACCGCTTCGCTTCTTCAGGTTTCTTCTGTCCGTTCCGTTATCGTGTAATTCTATGTTCCACTTCTATTAAGTTTGTTGTGACATAAAAGCCTGTACTTATAGTGTACCCACCCCACCTATGGTGAATCCATGAATCCGTTCATAAACGTGACAATATTGGAAAGGTTATTAGTTCATATCCCCAAGATAAATCCGCGATGGTTCACGTTTCAGCAGCAATTCGCCAATCGTTTGGGGATACAAACGGACGGACGGCAGACCCTCAAGGGCGATCCATTCCACTGCGACCTGATAGTCATCCGGATTGGAACCCTCAAATACTGTTGCACTCGCATCATTCAAACTGCATTCGAAATAAAATTCAACCTGGTGAATGTCAGCATCCCATTCGGCGAATTCATGATTTTTCCCGATGTACTCTCGGATATGAAGCAATTCTCCAACAGTCACCGCTTGTCCAATCTCCTCCAAACATTCACGGGCGACAGCATCCTTCAGTTCTTCACCCTTCTCCTGTCCTCCACCTGGAAAAACATAAGCTGCACCGTATTGATCCTCCAAACGGATGACGAGCAGCCTTCCGTTCTGTACGATGACCGCCTTTGCGGAATTTCGTATCGGTTTCATCTATTCATCGACTCCAATTCATTCATATGTATTGCTCTCGTTCGGTTTCAGTCCCGATCCAATCTCAAGCATGGCCTGCAGCCGATAGAATTACCCCTTCAGCTTCAAGTAATCTGCGGATTTCTCTTGCAAAAGAAAGGGCGTGCTCCCCATCGCCATGTATGCATATGGTCTCCGCTTTGAGAGGAAGCGTTATGCCTTCCGTGGACACAACGATACCTTCGTTCACCATACTTAGCACTTGAGCCAGTGCATCTTCCGGCTGCCCAATGACTGCTCCAGCATGACTGCGGGGCGTCAATTTACCGTCCGAACCGTAAGTCCGATCTGCGAACACTTCACTTACGCTGCGCAGACCGATACGATCTGCAGCCTCGATAAGCGCGCTGCCCGCAAGACCATACAGGTATAGTTCTGGCCTCACGTTGTAAATCGCCTGAGCAATGGCTTCAGCGAGCTGTACGTTCTCCGCAGCCATATTGTATAACGCGCCGTGTGGTTTTACATGATGCATACAGCCGCCATATGCTCGGACAAAGGCATCCAGTGCTCCAATCTGGTATACGACCATGTCATAGGCTTCCTGCGGAGTTATATCCATGCGTCTCCTGCCAAACCCCTGCATATCCGGCAATCCCGGATGTGCTCCAATCGCAATCTGATGCTCCATGGCCTTTTCCACCGTTGCTCGCATCGTCGCCGGATCCCCTGCATGAAATCCGCAAGCAATATTTGCCGAAGTGATCAGCGGTAAAACCGCTTCATCCCACGGCATTCGGTATATACCATAACTTTCGCCCAGATCACAATTGATATCCACCGTCTTCATTGGCGATCCTCCGTTTCGGTCAATCTTCTGCGGATGAATGCAGCGCTCAGCTGTAGTCCCCGTTCCTGCTTAAGGTGCAACTGCTGCGCTTCTTCATGTGTAATTGGCTGAAAAGCAACCCGAGTTCCGGGCCTTGCCTGAGCCAATACCGGTAAATCCACCTTGGCGACCTGTGCAATCACAGGATACCCTCCAATGGTCTGATGATCTGCCATCAGGATGATGGGCTGACCATCTGCCGGCACCTGAACTGTGCCATAGGTAACGGCTTCCGATAACCGGCTCATGGGTTGTTCAAGCTCCAGCCTTGAGCCCTCCAATCGATATCCCATCCGATCCGACTGAGGAGCAATCACATATCGCTCATTGTACAATCGTTCCAGGCTATCGCTGGTAAACTTGGAGGTATCCGTCCCTGACATCACACGTATCACTGGATCCGTCTGATATAATGGCCATTCTCTGCTGGATAGATGCCATATCGGAGCCTTCATTTGTGTTTTCTCCAGCTTCGCTTGTTCCAGCAATGGATGGAGCATGGCTCTCGCTTCCCAAGAAGCACCTGCAGCAGATAATATATCTCCTGCCCTCAAGGCTCTGCCTTCCAAGCCACCAATACCTGTTTTCAGGTCCGTACTTCGGCTTCCCATGACCTCATTTACTTCTATCCCCCCAGCAATGGACAGATATGCTCTCAATCCGGATCGACATCTCCCAAATTTCAATACACTCCCCGCCAACAATGCGACCGGACGCCACAGGGGAACGTGCTGATCATCCACAGTCGCCGACAGATCTGCACCACATAGAGCGATGAGGCTATTTTCATGAAATCGAAGTTCAGGACCCGTCATGGTTATTTCCATTACAGCTGCATGACGGCGATTATTCACCAGCATATTGGCTGTTCTTGCTGCAAATGTATCCATGACTCCACCCGGATGTACCCCATGCCGTCGATATCCGTACCTTCCCTCATCCTGAACTGTGGACAACAGGCCTGGGCGAATGACCTCCATTCTCATCCTTCTCCCTCCTTCCACTCCATGTAATCCTGCTCCGTTATCGCTTCAAACCGGACCCGATCACCTGCCTGAAGCAGGCTCGGCAGATCGTGTTCAGGACGAAACAGCTTCAGGGGTGTTCGTCCGATGCATTGCCAACCACCAGGAGTGGCTACCGGGTATATTCCGGTTTGCTCCCCGCCAATCCCGACGGTTCCGGATTCCACTCTCAGCCTCGGAGTTGCTTTTCGGGGTGTAGCAATCCGCTTGGATAATCCGCCAAGGTAGGGGAATCCCGGTGCGAATCCAATCATGTGGACCAGGTATTCTCCGGATGTATGAATCGTAACAACTTCATCTGGCGTCAGTTCGTGTTCTCTCGCAACATACTCCAGATCAGGCCCGAATGGACCTCCGTAGCAAACCGGAATCACAATGGTTCTGAATTGGTTATGTACAGATTCCTCCAGCATTCCTAACCGGGACAATAACATCCTGCACACCTGTTGATATGGGGAAGATTCACTTAAGCCTTTCGCTGAAGCCGATCGAGCAAATCCTGCAACAACCATTGGATCATAAAACAGTGCAACCGACGCGAACGACGGAACCAACTCCACCATCCCTGGAAAGGGATCTCCCTCCAGCCAAGTACAGACCGAGATCACTCTGCGGTGAACTTCATCCGATATTGCATCTCCGCAACGAATCATCACTCCAGCCTCACCCAGTGGAGACAGCATCTCTTCTGTCCATACATACTTGATTTTGCTCACGCCATCTCCCCCTATCGGCAAGTTTAGGATTGATCATGTTCTATTTTGGATTCAGATGCACACTGCAATTGTATAATTCGCAGGCCCAGGATCCAGCTTTCTTTTCAAGCCGGGTAATCGAGGTGTTGGACAACTTCGTGCTAACATCCAGCGCAGGTACCAATCCTCTGAGGGTATTGCGCAAAATCGCGCCATGACTGACCACAATCACTTTCCCATCAGGATGCTCTTTGCATATATCCTCGATCGCAGCACTGCCCCTTAGCGTCCCGGCTTCTGCATTTTCCCGTCCCAGCTCAAGCGTGCTCCAGTCCGGACCCCATTTGGCTATACGTTCCGCTTCTGTTGTTCCTTCCACCTGACCGCCGCCCATCTCACGCAGCCTTGGGTCCAGATGAATCTCGTCAATACCCAGCCGTTCACTGATAATCTTCGCCGTCTCATGTGCACGCCCCAGATCACTCGCGTAGATGGCATCCCACGACTCCGAGCTCAGCCTTTCTGCAAGCAAAACGGCCTGTTCTCTTCCTTCCTGATCCAGCGGATTGTCCGTCTGTCCCTGGGACCGCTTCTCCTTATTCCATGCTGTGCTTCCGTGACGTATTAATGCAAACTGTGTCATCGTGTCCCTCACTTTGTTCTATATTAGGCGTTTAATCAAGTCGCCGATTATTCAATCCTTGTCTAGCTCATCCTCGGTAAAATGCCTGCGTTCTTTTGGTTTGACAAACTTGTTGCCGTTGTATACTGCTGACCCGTTTCTTGGTATGGAGAGGCTGTTCCATGGAGTTTCTTTTAGCATTTTGGCCGCGTAAATAATCTGTCCCACATGATACGGATAATGCGCCAATTGCCGTGTAACAGCCTCCATGACGGTATGACCTTCATTGCGAATGTATATGATCTGTGAGAGTTGTTCCGGTGTAAAAGAACGAATGGCACTCAGCAAGCAGTTCCAGCCTTCTTCCCACTTGCCCAGCAGTTCTTCTCGTGTGGACATGTCATTGACGAATTCGGCATCCCGCTCCCGCCAAGGCTTTTCTCCATCACTTGTGAGCACATCCGTCCAGCGGGATAACATATTACCCCACAGATGCTTCACAATGACGGCAATGCTGTTGGCATCTTCGTGCCATGCCTGAAATAATTGCTCGGTCTCAAGCTGCTCCATAGCCTTCTCTCCGAGCTGCTTATAATACAGAAATTGCTTCTCGGCTGTCTCCAGAAATACCTTATTCATATTCATATCCAATAGGCCAACACCTTTCTATATCCATAGTAAGTGCAAGGCTTGCTTTATTCGGGAAATACCAGTACGCCTTCTTCATTCGGCGGAAAAGGAATCACTTTCTTCACCGCATCCAGATTAAGCTCTCCATAAATATGAGGAAACAGTTCATTTAACTCATACAAGTCTTCATATACGAGTTCTGGCTTCAATGTTTTTTCATCAATACCCAGCAACAGCAGATCCGTACGTCCTGCGTAATATTGTGCAGCTACCCATGGAATCTGCTCCTTGGTAGAACAATGAATGAATCCATCCGTTTCCAGACTATCCGGTGCGTATACGCTCTCCTTGGATACCTGTTCCCATACTGGTTGAGAAATAATGCTGTAGATCATTGCTCTGCCTCCTTATTATTTCTTCTATGTATCCTGTGTATCATTGCAAGTATTATAGATCATCCCGGATACGGGAGTACAATTTTTGATCCGTGAACACGCCTTTGATCTTCAATTGTTTGCGAAGTAAACCTTCATAGGACATGCCCAACTTCTCCATGACTCGTGCAGATCCGATGTTGCCTAGATTGCATCTGCCTTCCAGCCGATTGCAGTCCAGTTCCTGAAAACAGTAATGAACGATGGGCTGCATCGCTTCTGCAGCAATCCCTTTATTCCACTCCGTGCTTGCAATGGCATATCCCACAGAAGCACTCTGCATAAGTTCATTAAAATGAAAAATCCCCCCGCGGCCAATCAGACGACCTGTATCTTTGAGAACAAATCCCCATAGATACACCGATTTTTTCTCATAATTGTCCAAGGCCCGTTGGATGTATTGAACGGAGTCATCCACCGTCTCATGGCAGTTCCACAGACTCTGCTCGCTCACTCTTGGGTCGGAGGCAAATGCATAGTAATCCTCCGTATCGTCTAATGTAAGACGTCTAAGCAGCAGCCGTTCCGTTTCAAATTCTGGCGATTCAGCGAATAACTTTTCAATGTTCATACGAACTCCTCCTATTGCTCAGGAAATAACGGTCTATCACGAACGCAAACAGGATCCCAACCGTATATCTGATGAGATCCATGACAAGAAAACCGTGTCCCAAAATCAGGGCTCCCAACATGGTTGAACGCACCTCATTGAGCCATGGCATCTGAATCATTTGCGAGAATTCTATTCCCCAGCTAAACACGAAGCTCATTAGGAAAGCCCACACCTTACTTCGCGTTACCCAAACCATACGGAATCCGAAATAGATCATGCCTGCCCACAAGGCATCTCCAGCATGGTCATGGAAGAAAACAGGCAGCATATCCCCGTAACGACGGGATGCAAGCCCGGCTGCCATGGTAATGACTACCGCAATAAAATAAATTCGTCTTTCTCTGATCAACATCACCTTCTCCAATGCTTACGATCCATCGGACCTAAACCGCAGTTCACTATTTGTACAGCGATTCACTGCATCAAGTAAGCCCAATCCTTCAGATCCCCATTTGAACTTATAATTGTAGCTTTCATGCGGATCACGTCCTCTCCGTTTTTGTTTCTGGACCCGCGCAGGTAAGCCTGTTAATGTGGTGACTTCGTATTTTTGAATCTTTTTGTATCTAAAAAGGGACGTATATTGTACGTCCCTCTGCTGTCTGTCTCTATGATGTAAAAAGCTAAGTCACTCGCTGGTTTGAAATAAGCTTTATTTTACCGTTACCGGTATCGTCACTTTCTTGTTGTTCCACTTGGCGGTTATGCTCGTTTTGCCTTTACCCACGGCCACTACTTTGCCATTGGTTACGGTAGCTACGCTCGGTTTCGTACTGCTCCAGACGGCATTGTTGGTAACAACCGTTGTCTTGCCTGTATCATACTGCGCCATAACGGTTAGCGTTGTGCTTCCCTGCGGGGATAACACAAGCTTCTTCTGACCTGTAATCAACTTTTTGAGCAATGGAACAACTGTAACTTCTGTCTTTATTGTCTGATCTTGGTAGGTTCCTGTCAAGGTTGCCTTTCCTTCGATCAGCGTTTTGACCGTCCCGTTTTTAACGGTTGCTACTGCATTGTTCGATGAAGTCCAGGTCACCTGTTTTGACAGATTAATTGTTTTGCCGTTGGCATATGTACCAATGACCTTCAGTGCTTTGGATTTCTTGATGTTCAACTGCATTGCAGTAGGAGTAACTTCCACTTTGGTAATAATGTCAGTAATGGCGACAGGCACTTTAACTGTTTCCGAGCCGTATTTGCCTTGCAAAAGCACCCGGCCAGGCGTATTGCCTTTAATCTTGCCGTTTTCCACGACAGCCGCTGCATTCGAAACAGTCCACACAATCTCTGAAGTTACATCCTCTTCCTTGCCACTCGCACGTACAATACTGACTTTGGGCAGTGCACTTTCACTGCCTTTGACAAAGCTATAGGATTTGGGCGAAGCCTTGATGCTTTTGATTTTCTCGGAAACCTGAACAACGAGCTGCGCTTTGGCCCCATCGACTTCAGCATGGATTGTTGCCTCTCCCGCTGCTACTGCCTTTACTTTACCTTTCACAATGGTTGCAACTGCTGCATTACTCGTAGACCACGTAACCCCTGCTGTTACATCCTGCTTGTTATCAAACCCTTCAACTTCTGCCATCACCTTAAGTGCAACCGTCTGTGACACACTTAACTTCTGCGGGCTGCTGTTGGTAATTTCAATGGAGGTCACGTCACCGGTAGCCGCCAGAATGTGTGATGGAGCCAAGATGGCACATACCATGATCAATGCAAGCATTCCTCGAAGTGTTCGTTTAACTCTTTTCATTGCAATCTTCCATCTCCTATTAATCCAATATTTTACTTCTATTATATTATATCGGAGATTCGATGCATAATAATGAATTTTATAGTACTAGGATGGTCAAAAGAAGTGAGATTCGACATTTTTTTGATAGGTTTGCAAAATCACTAAATTCGTTAATAAACAATGTAAGATAGTGAACAATTTCGCACGTCCAGTGTATAATAGGTAAAGGTATAGACATACTGATTGGAATATAAAACCTCTAGAAAGTGGGTTGGTTTGCTTGAAGGAAATTAACTTGCTGGATATGATTAAACCCCAAAATAATAGTAAGCGCATGAAGAGCATTGTCACTTCGGCATCCAACAAAATTAGACCTGAGGACGAAATAATCCTTCTAATGAAAACGGCCCGTAATCGATTTAGAAAAGCATTAGAATCTGGACAAATCGAAATTATTAACGAGCGCGAATGGAAGCTCCGTTAAGAATGTGGGTGAACTATGGAACGTTTAGAGAATCCCGAAATGGATATCCCTATTGAGATTCCATCTGATACCCTAGAAGGTTCAAAAGATAAAGTTATCAAATTGATAACCCCTGAAGGTTACTGTTATGTAATCGGAATTGATGATCTTATATTAGACCGATTAAGAGCAGCTGAATATTGGACTGATGCCCGCAGCTTAGAGTGGGCACGTTATCTAATTTATAGTCAGTTTGAATCTATAGATCTATCCTATATGAGAGAAGTTGCTTTAAGGGAAGATTACAAGCTTGCAGCTAGGCTTGAACAAGAATATCTGTGGGTAACAAACAATATGTTTGATTAAACGGAACCCTTACTCAGGGTTCCGTTTGCTTTAATGTTATGTGCAACACTGTACTTAATTGCTTTATAACTAACTTGGCAATGTCAAATATTCAGCACCACCCATGTAAGGCTGGAGAGCTGCCGGAATGCGAATGCTCCCATCCTCCTGTTGGTGGTTCTCAAATAGTGGAATAAGAATCCGCGGCGATGCCACGGCCGTATTATTCAGCGTATGGCAGTACGCCAGCTGACCCTCGGCATTACGGCAGCGAATGTTCGAACGACGTGCCTGAAAGTCATGCAGGTTTGACGACGAATGGGTTTCCCCATAAGCGCCCCTGCTCGGCATCCATGTCTCAATATCGTATTGTTTATATGTTTTCTGGGACATGTCGCCTGTACATACCGCAACTACCCGATATGGCAGTTCAAGCAGCTGCAGCAATTCCTCTGCATGTCTGGTTATTTCCTGCAGCATGCGCTCCGATTCCTCCGCATCCGGTGCACAGAGAATGACCTGTTCGACTTTGGCAAACTGATGCACCCGGTACAAACCTCGTACATCCCGTCCGCCTGACCCGACCTCACTGCGGAAACAGGTGGATACGGCAGCCAGCTTAATCGGCTTCTGTACATCCACAATCTCATCGGCATAATACGATACGAGCGGTACCTCGGAGGTGCCGACCAGCCACTTGTCCTCACCTTCCAATTCATAGACCTGATCACGTCCTGTTGGGAAAAATCCCGTGTTCACAAGTGCATCCTCTCTGACCATTAGAGGCACTTCCATAGGGGTGAACCCTTGCCGCAGCAGCAGATCCAATGCGAGCTGCTGTACCGCCCGGTGCAGCAGCAGCCCTGCTCCTTTCAGCACATAGCTTCGTGTCCCGCCGATCTTCACCCCGCGCGGAATATCAATCAGATCATGAAGCTCCCCGAGCTCCACATGGTCCTTGGCTGTGTAAGCGAATGTCGGTGCTTCCCCCACACGTCGCAGCTCCACATTATCCACGTCCGATGCCCCAATCGGCGTATCCGGTGATACGACATTTGGCACCAGCCATTGCAGCATGGTCACTTCCTCCTGCACACCCGCAAGCTTCGCTTCGACCTCTTCCAGCTTCTCATTCAGCTGTTTCACCTGAGTTCTCAATTCTTCGGCCTGTTCCTGATCTCCGGATTGCATCAATTTTCCGATATCCGCTGATAAGGTGTTCCGCATCCGGCGTCCTTCTTCTGTTTCCTGCAAAAGCGCTCTGCGCTCCTCATCCCGCTCCAGTAATGTACGAATGCTAATATTGATTTTCTTCCCGTCTGCCGCCGCCTGCACTTCATCTGCATGGGCCCGAATCCACTTCATGTCCAACATGGTCACCGTCTCCTTTGGCTGTAAAAATGCAAAGAGCGCCCTCATCCCTTGGGACGAGGAGCGCTCTGCTCGCGGTGCCACCCAACTTGCCGAATCAGGATACCCTGTTCCAGCCTCTTGGTCCGCGATAACGGGCGGTTCCGGTTAACTTGGGGATGGATTCGCTCCCCTGGCGATAACGCCTCCGAGTTGGATGCTCTTCAACGGCATGGTTCCGATCTGTAATTGTTGTGTCTCAGTATATACGAACCATAATCCACTTTGCAAGTCCTACCAAATCCTTACACATGCTGTTATGATAGACTTGTTTGCACTCGAACGTATGATTCGATTTAGCTGACCTTAAATTGTACATAGGGTATAGAAGGAGTTCTCCATGAAAAAATTGTTATGGATCGGCTGCCTGTCCTATTTTCTTATCGGACTTGCACACGTGGTCCTCGGTTCCATTCTTCCAGTTGCACTAGAACATTACGGCAAAGATTATAGTCAGGGAGGAACGCTAATCTTCGCCCAATTTGCCGGATTCCTGGGCGGTGTTCTGTTATCGCCCCACTTAAATCGTCGCTTTGGCAAACGCGGCGGGTTACTTATCGCTGCAGCTCTGCTATGTATTGCAGAGTTATCCTATATGCTGCTGCCTCCCTGGGGCCTCATGTTTGTCATTGCACCCGCAGCCGGTTTTGGATTCGGCATGATTGAAGCGGTGATCGGTACGATCATCATTGCCGCCATCAAAGAAAATACCGCAGTTGCGATGAGCAAGCTTGAAGTATTATTCGGCATCGGAGCCATGGTCATGCCGCTTATCGCCAGCGGTCTGATCTCGGCAGGTTACTGGCGCATGTCCTTCCTCGTCGTTGCCGTCTGTTCAGCACTGACATTCCTCTTCTGGGCCAGGATGTCATTCGGGGAGCTGGATCATGCACTCAGCAGGCGCCAGCCAGATGCCGCTGCTGGACATATCCATGCTGTGGAATCATCCGATGGTGAGTCTCCTGCAGGTAGCGGCACAACCAGTTCAACCTACCGAGGCCGTAATCTGGCCCTGATGATCTTATTCGTTGTTTTTTTCTTTCTCTATGTTGGCACGGAGATGAGCCTTGCCAACTTCATGCCTGCCATTCTGATTGAAAAAATGAACATGAAGGAAGCTGGGGCAGCTCTTAGTGTTACCTGCTTCTGGATCGCGATGTCTGTTGGAAGACTCTTCGCCGGATATATCGCTGAAAAGTTTCAGTATCGAGTGTACATTTTGTACAGCTGTCTGGCAGCCGTGCTGCTAATGGCCATTTTTCCGTTCACCAACCAGATCTGGTCTGCTTTTCTAATTATTCTGCTGCTTGGGCTTGCGTTTTCAGGAGTTTTCTCCATTGCGCTCGTTTTTGCCAGCAAAATGCTGCCAGGGACAGAAGAATCCACCCCTAGTATTCTGATTGCATCCGGCGGAGTCGGCGGCGCCATTCTGCCTCTGCTCACCGGTTGGAGTCTGGATCATCTGGAT
The DNA here is from genome assembly GCF_022346995.1 of Paenibacillus sp. ACRRY. Classification (GTDB taxonomy): domain Bacteria; phylum Bacillota; class Bacilli; order Paenibacillales; family Paenibacillaceae; genus Paenibacillus. Next base: position 49,275 of record NZ_JAKRNM010000012.1, read on the forward strand.
GTCAATCAATCCACATGGATGCTTGCCCTATTTACTGCAGGTCTGCTTGTGATCAGCTTGGTTGCTTATCAGTGGCAGAACAGACAACGTCCAGCTTCTGTTTGATTACCGTCTTGCGTTCGTATTAAATTCACCAGTTAAGCTCTAATGTAAAGTGGCTCCGCAGCGTATGCTTCGGAGCCCTTTTTTGCTTCGTTAATCGCACTGTAGACTGAATCTCATGCGGTTGAATTGTCTCCATCATGATTGCCCAGGAAATAGTTTGCGGCAGGTTATTTCATTTCTGGAGTGAAAAATATTAGCATTAATTTATGAATTGAATTCAGCAGGTTTACTAAACTTCATTGTTGATCAAAGGAGCTACCACTTCTTTTCCTTTAATAAGAGTACGGAATACATAGCGAACAAGGGGCCCAATAATGAGAAGCTGCAGTGGAAGAGCCAGGCTAAAGTTACGAGCGATGGTATGAAGATAGGTTTCGAGCAGCGGTTTTCCCACCAATTGATCTGCAAAATAAGATGTAACCATACCGTATAAGGACATGATCAAAACCATGCCAACAACCATGCAGCAAGACATGGCCACCATACCGAGAAGCTTGTTGGACTTGTCAAACGGCAGTGAAAAAGCAACTTTCTGGGCTACTGGGCCGACAATAAAGGATTCCACCAGAAAAGCAACGACAAAACACAAAACGAACTGAAACAGTAATTCAATCGGGGATAATCTACCGATTAATCCGTTGTAAATCAGGTTGAAGGACATCATAACAATGACCATTCCTGTACACATCATCAAGCCAAAATAAATATGTTCTTTCTTCGAAGTTGGCAACTCTCTCTCATCCTCTCTGTTTACTCTGCCAATTATAGAGATCGCGAATATCTCCACATAAGTGAACATTCTGTGAATTTAAATTAAATCTTATTTGACAACTCGGAATTAGGAATCTATCACATCCCTTAATATGTAAGAAACTATTTTTCTGAACTTGGGAGGTTTTCATGATGGGTTTTCAAAAGCGTATTGACCATATCGGCATTGCTGTACGTGATCTGGAGACAACACTGCGTTTCTATACGGAGATTGTTGGACTCGAATTGAAAGACCGGGTAACTCACACGAACGGTATCATTCAACTCGCTTTCCTTGGCTTCAATGGTAGTGATGAAACGGAGATTGAGTTGATTCAGGGATACAGTGATAAGCTGCCTTCCGAAGGAACGGTGCACCATTTTGCCATCCACGTGGAAGATCTTAATGCAGAATATAAGCGTATTCAGGCTACAGAGGCCGAGTTTATTGACGGGGAGATCATTACGTTGCCCAACGGCTATCGCTATTTCTTCATCTATGGTCCGGAGAAGGAATGGATTGAGTTTTTCCAGCGCTAGTTATGTGATCAAAATTTAAGTACAGTAAACAACACCTACCTACCTTTCTTCAAACAAAGATTGATTCCGATCTGCTTATCCTTTCTGATATTCGATACATTCTCACAAGTATATCGCGCTTGGCTATTCCATCCAGTTCCTGACTGGACACATTCCGGCCTCTGGCCTATAATTACACCTAGTAATGCCCGTAACTTCATAGTTTCCCAGGGGAGTCGGAATTGGCCGGCTGAGAGTGTATCCCATCAAGATACTAACCCTTAGACCTGATCTGGATCATGCCAGCGTAGGAATCGGAGTATATCGAATTGGCCCAGCCATGTGCTGTAGCCACCTCTCTAACGCCTGCACGCGTCCCGGATTACGGGGCGCTTTTTTTGATGGTATCTTTTTGACACAAAAAGTACGTCATCCGGATCATAGCTGGTATAAATCGAAGGATTTATGCACCATGCTTGGATATGAAGCCAAGGAGTACCCCGCGCCACTGGCCGGACCATATGAAGGAGAGAAAAAAACAAGATGAGATGGCGTAAAATGATCGGACTCCTGCTCTTGTGTGTGACACTCGTCACCGTCGCTGCATGCGGCAGCCAAGAAGCAGCACCTGCAGGACAGAACGGCAGCAGCACCACTGAAAACAGCAGCGAAGGTGACAGCGCAGCATTGAAGGATGTTAAAGTCGTGCTCGACTGGACACCCAATACGAACCACACCGGCCTTTATGCCGCCGTGGATCAAGGATTTTACCAAGCAGAAGGCTTGAATGTCGAGATTGTGCAGCCAGGTGCTGGTGGGGCGGATACGATGGTAGCCTCAAATGAAGTTCCTTTTGGGGTAAGTTATCAGGAGAGCGTAACACAGGCCCGTACACAGGACGTTCCACTCGTCTCCATTGCAGCCGTCATTCAGCATAATACGTCTGGATTCGCCGCTCCGGTGGATCGAAACATCAAATCACCCAAGGATTTCGAAGGCAAATCCTATGGCGGCTGGGGATCACCCGTTGAAGAAGCGGTTATGCAATCCATTATGGAGGGCGAAGGCGCCGATGTGTCCAAAGTAAAAAATATCAATATGGGCGACGCCGACTTTTTTACCGCCGTGAAACGGGATATTGATTTTGCGTGGATTTTCTATGCATGGACCGGCATAGAAGCCGAGCTGCGTGGTGAACCCCTCGACATGCTGTATGTGAAGGATTATTCCGATGCGCTGGACTATTACACGCCTGTACTCGTGACGAACGAGCAGACCATTCAGAACGATCCAGAACTGGTGAAGGCATTTATGAAAGCTACTTCCGAAGGGTATCAATATGCGATTGATCATCCCGAAGAAGCGGCAGACATTTTAATCAAGGCTGTACCTGATCTCGATAAGGACCTCGTGGTGGCAAGTCAGAAATGGCTGAGCCCAAAATACAAGGATGACGCTCAGCGCTGGGGCGAGCAAAAACAGGAAGTGTGGCAGAACTACACGGACTGGATGTTTAGCAAAAAACTGCTTGATGAGCAGATCGATGTATCCCAAGCGTATACGAACGATTTTTTACCCCAATAAAGTTGAATCGAAAGGAGCCGTGATTACTCATGGCAAGCACACTGCTTAGCATTCAAGTGATTCCCAAAACGCCGAATGGCGAAAATTCTTATCCTTATGTAGATCGGGCCATCGAAGTGATTCAGCAATCTGGCTTGAAATATCAGGTTAATGCGCTCGACACCACGATGGAAGGTGAACTGGAGGAACTGCTGGAAGTTGTCCGCAAAATGCATGAGGTGCTCGTGGAGGCTGGCAGTCCAAGCATCATCTCCCAGATCAAAATCGCCCATAGCCCGAGCGGCTTCAGCATGGATACCCTGACGGAGAAATATCGCTAATGCATACGTACTTCAAAAGTGTATGGCCGCCCATTGTGGCGGTTATTCTCTTTATAGCGATATGGCAGGGTGCCGTGTCCCTGTTTCATATTGAGAAATGGATGCTGCCCGCACCTTCCGACATCGCACACGAAGCTGCTTCCCAAGCAGAACGCCTGGGCATGCATGCATGGGCGACCATTCAGCTCACTTTAATTGGCTTCGCAGCTGGTACGCTGGTCGGGCTGCTGATCGCCATGGTGCTGCATCTGATTCCATTCCTGAAGTCTGCCCTGTATCCTTTACTTATTCTTAGTCAAAATATACCGACGATTGCGCTCGCTCCGCTCCTGCTCATCTGGTTCGGATTCGGACTGCTGCCCAAACTGATTACCATCATCCTGGTCTGCTTCTTCCCCGTTGCTGTTGCTGCCATGGACGGACTGACACGAACGGATGCTGCCATGATGAATTACATGCGCATGGCGGGAGCAAGACGCGGCCCAATTTTCTGGAAGCTGGAGCTCCCACACGCACTGCCTTCCATCTTCTCCGGTGTCAAGATTGCCGCGACTTACAGCGTCATGGGTGCCATTATTGCCGAATGGATCGGAGCCGACAAAGGAATCGGATATTACATGATGCTTCAGAAGTCCGCTTACCGGACAGATCGACTATTCGTTGCGATCATGATTATTGTCGCGCTCAGCCTGCTGCTCTTCCTGTTCATTGCCCTGCTGGAGAAGCTGCTCGTTCGCTGGCGACCACAGAAGCGCTGATTCGCAGCACAAGCACTATACAAGGTTAGGAAGTGAATGCGAGATGACACTCAAATATAACGAACAGGCAACACCTGCACCTGGCGGAAGCGTCGCAATGTCAACCAATGAAGGATCACTTCGCTCTGCTTCCATTGCTACCTCCGATTCGGGTACAAGGCAAATGCCTGCACTGGAAGTACAGGACGTCCATGCTTCCTTCCGGGAACGGCGGAACAAGCTGTCTGTCCTGAATGGATTATCCCTGACCGTAGACCAAGGTGAATTCGTGGCGATCGTTGGACCTTCCGGTTGCGGCAAGAGTACGTTGTTCCATATCATTGGCGGGCTGTTGAAACCCCAAACAGGCCAGGTTCTCATGAACGGACAGATTGTTACCGGGCAGCGGGGCAAAATCAGCTATATGCCGCAGCAGCCTGCTCTCTTTCCTTGGCGTACCATTGAAGACAACGTGCTGCTTGCCGGTGAAGTGTCCGCTAATACTACTCCCAAGGCAGAAGCACTTGCAGAAGCACGGAAATGGCTTTCCAGCGTCGGTTTGGGCGGGTTTGAACAGGCATATCCTCACATGCTATCAGGCGGTATGCAGCAGCGGGCAGCCTTTTTGCGTGCCCTGCTCAGTCCGCAGGAGCTGATGCTGCTGGATGAGCCCTTCAGCGCCCTCGATGCCTTGACACGCAGTGACATGCAGCGCTGGCTGCTCGATATATGGGAACAAAACCGCCGATCTGTGCTGTTTATTACCCACAATATCGAAGAGGCACTGCTGCTTGCCGATCGAATCTATGTATTATCCAATCGACCTGCGACTGTGCTGCATGAGGTACATGTCCCTTTTGATCGTCCAAGACGTGAACAAATAACGGAAGAGACAGCTTTCCTCGAACGCAAACGACAGATTTCGGAGTGGATGAAAGAAGAACAGAAAAAAGCCCGGCTAACTCCATAGCACGGGTTTTTCGTTATATTTTTCCAAAACAGTGATCCACATTCATGATATTCACGTATCAACCTTCAAAAGATAAAAGATGACTAGGAGGGGCCACTTCATGCATTCCCAAGCTTTTGCACCACTGATTGATGCTCATATCCATTTTGACAAATATACCGTAGAGGAACAGCAGCATATGCTGCAATCTTTCCCGGATCATCAGGTTGAGGCAGTCATCGCCGTTTCCATGAATATCACCTCGGCACAGGATAATCTGGAGCTGGCGAGACAGAATCCCCGATTCATCTATCCGGCTTTTGGCTTTCACCCGGAACAGCCCTTGCCTTCAGCGCAGGATCAGAACCTGTTCTTCGACTGGATTGAAAAAAATATCGAACAAGCTGTAGCCATCGGGGAAGTTGGATTGCCCTATTACAATCGCCAGGAAGCAGAACAGGCGGGACTTGCTTTTGATCAGAGTGGATATATTGAACTGCTCGAACGATTTATTCAACTCGCCAAGCGGCATAACAAACCCATCGTGCTTCATGCCGTTTACGAGGATGCCGACATCGTATGCGACTTGCTGGAACAATATCAGGTCAGACGCGCCCATTTCCACTGGTTCAAGGGTTCCCGTCAAACCGTACGACGAATGGCGGATAACGGGTACTTCATCTCCTTCACGCCAGATATTCAGTATGAAGAGGAGATTCGTGAACTGGCAAGACAATATCCCGCTGAACAGGTCATGGCAGAGACGGATGGACCTTGGCCATTCGAAGGGCCCTTTCAGGGACAGATGACACATCCCGCCATGACGAGGCAGGTGATTCAGGCCTGGAGCGAGATTACGGGCATGGGAACCGAGCGGGCAGCTCGTCTCTTTTACCAGAACACGAAGCGGTTCTACCGCTTACCCTAATGCATAGCACAGATGGACGACAAAAGGGTCAGCCGGACTTCCCGGCTGACCCTTTTCGTTGACCTCAATTAACGTTTCATAAAGCCTCTGCCTTCGAGATACGATTTCATCTGCAGACGTGCCGGCTCGGTAAGCCGTTTGGCCATCAACTCAGACCACGGCGTTGTACGCTCACCATTGGTGCGTGCTTTCATATAGGCTGTCGTGGTTTCGTCATAGCTTTCCACGCCTCGCAGCGTCTCTTCGGCATCATAGCGATTGCGGTGAAGAACAGCGTTCAGCGGCAGACGCGGACGAATTCCGGTTTCCTGGTCGGCTATACCGACACACATGCCGAAGACAGGGTATACCCCTTCCGGTAATCCCAGCAATTCAGTCACTTCTTCAATTTTGTTACGCAGACCACCGATATATACAATCCCGAAACCGAGCGACTCTGCGGCCAGAGCGGCATTCTGGGAGGCAAGAGCCACATCGATCGTTGCTACCATAAAATTCTCTGTGGAATCGGCATACGACTCCTTCTCCGGATGGTGACGCTTCGCTGCATCACTCAGTCGATATAGGTCCGCACACCACACGAGGAACACAGGGCATTCCTCCACGTAAGCTTGGTTGCCTGCCAGTGCAGCGAGCTTCGATTTTAGTTCCCGTTCCGTCACGGCAACGACGCTATATGCCTGTACAGTGCTGGAAGAGGACGCCATCTGACCGGCAGCCACGATTGCCGCAAGCTGCTCCTCGCTTACTGGATCCGGCTTGAATTTCCGCACCGAGCGGTGTTTCATCATCAATTCAATGGTTTCATTCATGTCTGTTCACTCCCAATCCTCGTAATACAAATTCAATCGTCTGTTCAGCCAGCTTATCTGTATCCATGTCCTCATAGTTAAACGTAAACCTTGAGTTTTTGGCGCGTTTGTGTGCCAGAGCCACACCCATGACCTGAAGCATTGCATAAGATACGGAATCGATCTGGAATACACCCTGGTCTTTACCTTCCTGCAACAGATCATTCACTTTGGTCCAGACAGGGTCCAGGAAACGAAATACGGTAGCCGTGCGATGAGTGTTCAGTGTAATTTCGAGCTGTACAATGTCGCTCATCTCCCAATCCGTCATCGTGAACTTCACGACTTCACCTACAATTTTGCTGATACCCTCCACAGGGGACATGGACTCCGCAGCCAATTCAATCAGCATATAACCAGGAAAGAAGTGCTCAAATATGGCTTCAAACACCTTTTCTTTTCCGCCAAAATGGTATGAGACCAGTGACACATTGGCACCCGCCTCATCACAGATTTGACGAACACTTGTCCCGTCATACCCCTGCTGTGCAAAAAGTTTTTTGGCTGCGAGCAAAATCCTCGTTTTGATATCCAATTCAGGTTCCGTCATTCCGTTCGCTCCTCTTGTCCGTTCTTATCATGCTCCAGCTTCCCGTGCTGAAGCCAGGCTGTTTCATCTATTTATTATGAAAGTTTAACTTTCAAAGCGCAAGGCATGTTCCATATCCATGTCAGAGCTCTAACTGGGCCTCTGATACACAGCAGGCACCCCGGTTGAGATCCACCGGGGTGCCTGCTCCAATACTATAGAGTCATTTACATCTGTAATATTAGCTGTTCACTTGAGCCGGGCTTGGTGCACCTGCTGGCATACGCTGTTTTTTGAGCAAGGTCACTACCAGGGAGAGGGCAACTGCGATGACCAGAACAATCGCAACAGATCCGGCTGCCGACTGAACGCCAGGTCCACCGAGTTGAACGCTCAGAATACCTTGAACTGCGTACGTTGCAGGCAAGTACTGTCCGATGCCGCTGTAGAAACCATTAAGCAGCTCACGTGGTACCATTGCACCGGAAGATACCAGTTGCAGGGACAGTGAGATAATGTTGAACAGGCTTCCTGCAGGTCCGAAGCAGATCAGGAAGAACTGCGAGAAGAACATAAACGTGCAGAGGAACAGAGCCTGGAACAACCAGAACGCGATAAATCCTTGGGCGATCTGTCCCCCCAGCGCAACAATCAGCGATGAGCCAAGTAGCGATACGACAAGAGCAGATCCGATGTTAATGACAACTCTCGCACCGAACAGCGTCAAGCGGGAATAGGTTGCTGACAGCATGCCCATAGCTGTCTGCAGATTCATACCCATGATCATGGCGCCGACATAAGAAGCCAGTACCATCATCATCGGTACCATCTGATTATTCATGCCGTTCACCGGATTAATCGAAGTTGTTGTGCCTTCAACCCGGGTAGCCAGATTGGCAGCAGCATCGGCAGCCTGATCGGCAGGTGCTCCTGCAGCTGTCAGTACGGTCTGTACGCCTTGTGCAGTGGCTTGCTTATTGATTGTGTTCGTCACACTTTGGGAGACGCCCTGCATCATGCTTTTGATCGTAACCGGGTTAGCTTCGTTAATAGTGTACTTAATCTCAGCTGTAGAACCTGCGGTCTGAAGAAGCTCGTTAAAGCCTGCTGGAATATTCAGAACCATATGAACTTTGTGATGATTCAGCTGATCCAATGCCTCAGCGGAACTGAGATCAGATACGGTGTGGAAAGGCAGCGTCTTAGCCATACTATCCGCAATACCTTGCGACATTTCTCCATCCTCGTTCACAATCGCTACCGTTAATTCATTCGTGCGGTCGTTCACGCCGGAGTATGCAGTCATCCAGATCACGCTGAAGATCACTTGGAACATAAGTGCCGTTACGATCCCCACAATCACTGGCGGTTTTTTCAATAAAATGCGTAATGCCTGTAGCATAAAATAAGGTCCTCCAATATAGATTAGTTCACATTTGATTTAAACGATCGTTTGAATCAAACAATTGTTTAAATTTTAATTGCATATGTCATTATTGTCAACTGATTTCTGAAATGTTCAGAAACATCATTCTTATTTCATAAAGTTCATTTCCTTTTTCATAAAAAGGCAAGAAAAAGCACGGTTCACCGCAGCGAACCGCGCTTCATTTCAGGCCAGGCTGAAGGTAATCGTACGCCTATCGCCTGCATTCTACTTTGGATTGCGTTCCAACTTCAACCGTTGCAAACGCAGCGAATTCAATACAACCGATACGGAACTGAATGCCATTGCCGCTCCAGCCAGCCAAGGGGCCAGGAAACCTACTGCAGCGATTGGAATACCAATGACGTTATAGCCAAGCGCCCAGAACAAGTTCTGCTTGATATTGCCCATGGTGCGCCGGCTCATTTCAATGGCATCCGCTATACTGTTCAGATCACCACGCATCAGCGTGATATCTGCCGCTTCCATCGCTACGTCTGTTCCAGTCCCAATGGCCATGCCGATATCTGCTGTAGCCAGGGCTGGCGCGTCATTAATGCCGTCACCTACCATTGCCACCTTCAGCCCGCTATCCTGCAGCTTTTTCACTTCAGCTGCTTTACCTTCAGGCAAGACCTCTGCCAGGACATGATGGATACCTGCTTGCTCCGCCACGGCACGTGCCGTACGCTCATTATCTCCCGTAATCATGATGACATCGATATTCATCGCCTGAAGACGCTGAATGGCTTCGCGTGATGTATCCTTGATGGTATCAGCTACGGCTATAATACCTGCCCAGCGGCTATCTACTGCTATCAGCATCGCTGTGCGGCCGGCCTCCTCCAGTTCATTCATCTGGCGAATGGTCGCCTCCGGTACCTCCACATGAGCATCTGCGAGCAGCCGCCGTGTTCCCACCAGTATCTCCTGGCCCTGAATTCTGGCCCGAACGCCATATCCCGGAATATTCTCAAACTGCTCCGATTGGGAAAATACAATCCCTTTATCTCGGATTCCTGCAACGATAGCTTCTGCCAGAGGATGCTCCGAGCTATGTTCTGCTGCTCCAACCCGCTGCAACAGCTCCGCTTCCGACCAATTGGGTGCCGTTATCACATCTGTCAGCACGGGTTTACCTTGGGTGACTGTTCCTGTTTTATCCAATACCACTGTCTGAATCTGCTGTGCTGATTCCAGATGTTCTCCGCCTTTGAACAGGATGCCATATTCGGCCGCCCGTCCTGATCCCGCCATGACAGAGGTTGGAGTTGCCAGCCCCAAGGCACATGGACAGGCGATGACCAGTACAGCAATCGCTTTTTCCAGTGATCCTGCGAAGTCACCGGGGCTGGCAAACAGATACCAGATCAAGAATGTCAGTGCAGCAATACCGACTACAATCGGGACAAAGATGCCTGAGATGACATCCGCAATCCGCTGAATGGGTGCTTTGGAACCCTGTGCCTGTTCAACCACTTTAATGATCTGAGATAATGCGGTATCCGAGCCGACTCGTGTTGCACGCAGCCTCAGTGCACCGTTTTTATTCAGTGTAGCCCCCGTAACTTCATCCCCCGGCTTTTTATCAACAGGCAAACTTTCACCGCTTAGCATGGATTCATCGACCGAGGATTGCCCTTCTTCCACAACACCATCCACTGGGATGCTGTCCCCCGGTCTAACCAACACAATGTCACCTACTGCTACATACGCTGCGGGCACAACCACTTCCTGGCCGTCCCGGATGACCCGGGCTTCACGAGGGGCCAGTTCGATCAGGCTTTTGATGGCCTGGGACGAGCGGCCTTTCGCTACGGCTTCAAACCATTTTCCAAGCAAAATCAACGTAATCAGAATGGCACTAGTCTCGTAATACAGTTCAACCGAAGGCATAGTGGCGCCCGCAATCGTCCCCATCCCACCGTGATCCATCGTTGTCGTTGAAGGTATCATTCCACTCGCGAGGGTCAGATACAAACTATAGAAGAATGCCGCGCTCGTACCCAGAGCGACCAGAACGTCCATATTGGCACTGCCGTTACGCAGCGCTTTGTATGCCCCGACATAAAATTGCCACCCAATAACGAACTGCACCGGTGCTGCCAATACCAGCTGGAACCATGGATTCATGAACAGATCAGGCACCCAAATCCATGATGTAAATGAGAAATGGCCTACCATGGCCCACAGCAGCGGTACGGATAATAAGGCGGAGATCATCCATTTCCATTTTTTGCGCTGCAGCTCACGTTCGCGAACGGAGGAGGTTTCTTCCTGCGTCTGCTGTAATTCGGCACCATATCCCAGCTGTTTGATTTTGGCTGTAATATCGGAAGGTTTCAGTGCTCCTGCTGCAAATTCAACGTGTCCAGTCTCCAGTGCCAGGTTTACATTCGCTAGCGATACACCTGGCAGACGGGAAAGCCCCTTCTCAATCCGGGCGGAGCACGCCGCACACGTCATACCCGTGATGTCCAAATCAATGGATTCCGTTACTGTACCATAGCCGAGCGCCTTCACCTTATCCCGCAATGCGTTGACACTTACAGCCTTTGGGTCATACGTAACGCTTGCTTGTTCTATGGCGAGATTAACGCTGGCCTGCTGCACACCTTCCATACGGGATAATCCCTTCTCGATCCTTGTGGAACAGGCGGCACAGGTCATGCCCGTAATCTGCAGCGTTGTCTGCGCTCCACCCGGCTGTGTTCCGGCTGCAGGCGTAAGTTCCGTTGATGATGATTTATCCATGATGGGTTCTCCTTTCGTATGAACTATTTACTCACATACCCCTATAGGGTATAAAACAGTCAAAAAATCAGGCTTAAACGATGATCTCTCGCATCTGATGTCTATCGGCCCTTTGGCACAGACCATAGACAATGAGAAATCCGTTTAAGCCAACATCGATTAGACTACATCGTATCCTTGATCTTCAATAGCAGCCTTGATTTGCTTTACGTTCACCTGCTGCTCATCATATTCCACGGCAACGGTTCCAGCTGCCAGGTCAACCTGTCCTTTGGCACCCACATTCTTCACCGCTTCTTCAACCGATTTGACACAGTGGTTGCACGACATTCCAGTAACATTCAGCGTAACGTTAGACATGATCCATTCCTCCTTGGGATATATAAATGATTGCTTTATTCCTTGAAAATCGAATTACTTCATCAACTTCCTTACCGTAACGAGCAGTTCATCCACTACTTCGTGTTCCCCTGCCTGAATGCGTTCGACAATACAGCTCTTCATGTGGCCTTCAAGCAATAGCTTGCCCACTGAATTCAGTGCAGACTGCGCAGCCGCAATCTGGGTAAGCACATCATCACAATACGTGTCCTTCTCGATCAATCCCTTGATCCCACGAATCTGGCCTTCTACCCGGTTCAAACGAGAGATCAGGTTGCTCTTCATCTCCTGCGAATGATGGCTCTTGCGCACACGCTTACCGTTACTGCCTTCGGCATGGCATGCCGCTGCTTGCTGAACGGGTTCATTATCATCGGACGGCGTTACGGATGGTTCCAAGGGTTCCTTGGGATGGCTCTGATGATCCATCATGAACACCTCTTTCCTTCGTTCTTTTCACAGTGTAACATACCCCATGGGGGTATTCAACCCTAAAAATAATGTCTTCTTTTTAACTGTTAAGATCACTTTAAATCCTATGTAATATACATTGTGCAAGTCATCATTACAGTATGTATTCCATCCTGCTGCTGCGGACAGCTAAACCCATTTGTTCATAAAAGGCCTGCGCACCCGTGTTAAATGTGGATACGGTTAATTCTACGCTATCCGCCTGAAGCTCCCTGCCCAGTTCAATTAGAGCATGCATCAATTTCTTACCTGTTCCCTGACCCCGCCCATCACTACCGACGACCAATTCATTAATATACAGCATCTTGCGATCCAACAGCAGCTCAACCCCCTGAATCAAACTGAGCTGTGCACTACCATATCCCAGAATATCCCCCGTGCTTACCGATTCAGCAACATACAGATAACGCTTATCCGTCTCCAGCAACGCTACAAACTCCTGTTTCTCCATTCTGGGTTGCAGTGCTCGATACACATCAGGCCGAGCCTGGACATGCATTTGATGCAGCTCATCCATTAAGAGGGAAACACCTGGATAGTCACTAGCCGCTGCCTTTCTAATCTGGATTGAATCCACTTAAATCACACCTTCCTGCTTGAATTTACATTATTATACAACATAATATAATAAAAGCAGATACCTCAGGCGGTATCTGCTTCGTCAGAAACGACTCATTCGTTTCGTCTTATTCTTTGGAGGATTTATCCTCATTAAATGCAACCGGTGATGGCTTAGCTGCCCAATCGTCCGCTTGTGGTTCAATGTCCACACCGTTCATGATTTTCTTTTTCTCCATCAAGGAATCCCCGTCTTCGTCCAGCTTGTTGCGAATTTCCGCCTCGTCTTGAGGTTGATTATTCTGTGTCATCTTAGAGTCCTCCTTTATATATTTCATCATCATAATGATGTTCCTTTATATAACTTACCCAATTATTTCATTCCCATTCGCGATGTGGCTATTCGAAATCCACCTGCTTATCCAAAATAACTTCTTCCATCTTATGTTCCAGTTCCGGAATTGAAGGAACCAGTGAAAATTGAACCTGTTCGAGAGAGGCAGGCAGCGCGGGAAGGACACGAAAACTTATAAATGTTTCACCGCCCCCTCCACGACTGCTATGTCTCGTCGACATATGGTTCTGTTCACCAATCACTTCCAGAGCCAAATGGGGCACCACATGTACACGGTCAGTCTCATTTCCTTTATAATGTATCTCCACATGAACGATACTCTCCGTCTCATATTGCATCGAATGAGTGATGAGATATTCGCAGGAATCCTGAAGCGTTCTCTTCATAATCGGAACAACACCCATCAACTGAAGCTCCTCAGGCGGAAAAAAATGCCTCTGGGGCATAGGTTGTACACTACGCAGGACATAACGGATATCTTCCTCCTTCATATCCAGAGATGCTGCCCATTCATCGATGATCTCCTGAGGTGGATGGTACTGAACCGCTCCTGTTATTTGCTTCCTCTGAGCGACCAGCCGAAGCAGCTGTTCGTCAATCTGCCGTACTTGTTCATTGTATTCAAAAGGGATGACACGAAATTCACTCCAACCTGAACTCATATGCTAATCTCCTCCCAATATTGAAGTTCACCACTGACTTAGGTACCCATTGAATATCAAGTATCTAATAAAACAATTCGCTACTCTACGTTCGCTCCCTCTTCATAGGTTGTAATTAACGCTGTTGCAAAACAAAAAATGACGAGCCTCTCGTCCGGCTATGATAGCCGGGTGCGAAGAGGTTCGCCACAAGGTTTTATATTTTAGCCACTTTGCTGCCCTTCATCTTCATATTTACGAGCAGAATGCTGGCGATAATCATAACCAAACCTGCAATCAAATTAACCGTCACGGACTCCCCAAGGAACAATACACTGCAGAACAGTGCAATCAGCGGAATCAGAAATGTAAATGATCCCACTTTACTCGCTTCTCCCGAGCTGACCAGACTGAAGAATGCGAGCCAGCCCAGCGCAATGACAAAGACCGAAATGAACAGCATATCCAGTATAAATGGAAGTACCCATTGCACTTCAGCCCAGTTCTCTGTGGCTGTACCCGTCAATGTCAGGACAACTCCGCCAATCAGAATCGGAATGGCCGTCATCCAGATTCCATCCACCTTCGTCGATGTTTTCTTCATATATACAGTTCCGATTGCCCAACTGATGGCACTACACAGTCCGAGCATAACCCCTTCAGGTGATACTTTGCCTGTCATGCCGCCAATACTGATCGTAGCCACCCCTGCAAAACCGAGGACCAAGCCGGCGATTTTCAGTCCATACATCGACTCGCCCAGCCACAGCCAAGCCCCAATACCGAGCAGCACAGGCTGCAGGAATACGATGGAGGAAAATAACCCTGCGGGTACTTCAGTCAGACCTACAGTCTGAAAGCCATAGAAGAAAATGATATTCAGCACCGCCGAGATCGCATAGATATGCCAGGTTTCCCGAAGTCGCAGCGTTTTGTACCTTGGAAAAGCATAGATACCGAGCACCAGTCCGCCAATCAACAGACGCATGCCTGCAAATAAAAGCGGCGGTGCATAATTTAATGCATATTTGGTCAGGGGCCAGTTCACTCCCCACATGAGTACTAGAAAAGCCAGGACCCAGCCTGCTTTTGCACGTGATAAAGCCATAAATTAACCTCTCCTATCTGGCACAGCTTCAGGGCCAATCCACAACCAGGCACCAGATTCATGCCCATTGTCTCAGCCCGTCTATATTCAGAGTCAAACGGGCCATTATCCTCCCGTTGATCCTTCTGTTCCTCCATGATACAATAACGAGCGTAATAATTGAAATGCATGTTAATCATAAGGAGCATAGCATATTTGTTATGAACAATTCACAATTACAACTATTCGTAAAAATTGCCGAGACCGGAAGCTTCACCCGCGCCGGGCTGGAACTGAATATGACACAGCCCGCGGTTAGCCGGGCTATCTCATCGCTGGAAAATGAACTGGACGTCACCCTGATTATACGGGACCGGCGAAACGGCATTGTGCTTACCGATGTAGGACAGCGAATACTCGTCATTTTTCGCCGGATTTTACAGCAATACGACAAAGTGCAGCAGGTCGTTGCAGCCGAGAAGGGACTGGAAATCGGTACGATTCGCATCGGTTCTTTTCCCATGTCATCGGCTCATCTGCTGCCTAAGATTATCCGATCCATCCGCGATCGCTACCCTAACATCGAATTTGAACTGCATGAGGGAAACATTCACGAAATTCAGGAATGGCTTAACTCACGTGCGATTGATGTTGCTCTCATTATTGTTACGGAACAGGAGCCGGTAGAGAAGGCTTACGAAACAATACCGCTCTATAACGAAGAAATGCTGGCTGTGTTCCGGGACGATGAGCCGTTTGCCAATCAGGAAATCCTGCCTGTGAAGATGTTGAATCAGCATCCCATGATTGTATGCCAGGGCGGATATGAAGTACCCATTGTGGATCTGTTCAAACGTGCGGAAACGGAGCTCCATTTCGGGTTTGTCGTCCATAACGTCAACACATGCCTGAACATGATTGAACAAGGGCTTGGAACGGCCATGCTGCCTGCCATCTCTCTGTCCTGGCTGCCCCCTGGTGTGAAGGCACTCCCTACCGAACCGAAGGCTTATCGCCACATCGAGCTCGCCGTCCCTTCTCTGGTGGAAGCCTCTCCGGCATCTCGTCTGTTCATCGAGACGGCCCAGCAATTGTTTGGACAACGCGGCTAAAACAAAAAAAAGAACGTCCACGAAGTCACTTCACATGACCAAGCGGACGTCCTTTTTAATTATTTTGAGTAACGCTATATCCTCAGCATTCCCTTGAACGTTGCTTACGCCTGATCCTGCCGAGCGATCGTAGCGAGTGCACGCAGAGAAGCGTTAATCTCGCGCTCAACCGCATGTGCTACCGCATCTGTATGCGGATCATATTCGGCAGCCAGATCGCTGTCCGCGAAGCCGTCGATGGCAACAATCGCACCGGCACGCGCACCTCGCAGCGTGCTGACGATGTACAGTGCCGCAATTTCCATCTCTGCCGCTAATGCGCCGGCCTGTTTATACTTGCGGTGAGGAATCTCCTCCACCCCAGTGAAGAAGGCATCCAGTGTAACGGTAATGCCTACACCGACTTTGCCTGCATTCATTGCCGGGTCCGCATGGTTCCCTTCCTCCTGTGCAGCTTCAATGAGTGCTTGGGTGACTCCAATGTCCGCTACTGCGGGGAAACCATCTGGCACCAGCTGACGGGTTAACCCGTCTGAACGGACCGCTGCCGTGCTGACAATAACACTGCCTGCTGGGTAATCTGCCGTATAGGAGCCGGCTGTTCCGACTCGAATCAGGGTTGTCACACCTGCCCGAATTAGTTCCTCGAAGCAGACGGCCGCTCCCGGAGAACCTACGCCATGGCTGACAACGGCCATCTGCACCCCTTCATATAGTCCAACGAATGTACGATATTCACGGCTGAACGCCAGTTCTCTGGCCTGCTCGAGCTTCCGGGAAATCTTCTCCGCACGAGCGGGATCACCACAGACAATAGCATAAGCAGGCATATCTTCCGAATGAATCTGCAATATAGGCATTAACATCGTTAATCAAACTCCTTCTTCGTCCATTCATCTTCGGGGATCGGCAGATCTTCGCCCGAGAAGCGCTGTTCCTTGAACGGATCGGCAAAGTGATGAAACCCGTTGCTCTCCCAGAATCCGTTGCGATCTTCGGTCATAAACTCCAAACCGCGTATCCACTTCGCACTTTTCCAGAAGTACAGCTGAGGAACCACCAGGCGCAGCGGATAGCCATGCTTCGGTGTAAGTGGCTCGCCGTTATATTTGAAAGCAAGCAAGACGTCGTCATGCATCAATTCCTCGAGCGGCACATTAGTCTCATAGTCGTGATCAGCATGGATCATGACATATTTGGCTTCCGGTTTAACGCCCAAAAGCTTGATGAAATCCGAGAAGCGAATGCCTTCCCATGGGGTATCGAACTTGGACCAGCGGGTCACACAGTGAATATCGCTCACCGTATTGACCTGAGGCATGGCCTGAAGCTCGGCAAACGAGAATACCTTCTCTTCCTCTACCTCCCCGAACACTTTCAGATCCCACGTGGACAGGTCGTATTCAGGTACTTCTCCTTCATGCAAAATCGGGAATTTCTCGGTTAGCATCTGTCCCGGCGGCAGCCGATCTCCATGCTCAGCACCCGCTTTGGGTGCAGGAGTTTTGGTTTTCTTCAGACGTTCAGCCTTGTTATGCAATGATAACCCTCCTTCTTTTTACATTAGCGCGAGCTTCCGCCCACTTTCAGTGCATCTTGTGCGTACGTACGGTCTTTGAAAAAGAACATGGCCACCAGCGTAACAATATACGGAAGCATCAGAGTGAAGTGAGTTGGCAGGGAGAAGCCCTGCAGACGAATGCTGAGTGCTTCCATGAAACCGAACAGCACACTGGAACCCATGACGCCCAGCGGATTCGCTTGGCCCAGCATGGTTGCTACCAATGCGATGAAGCCGCGACCTGCGGTCATGCCTTCCGTAAACATCGTCACCTGACCGAGTGACAACTGAGCCCCGGCCAGGGCACACAGGATACCGCACATCAGAACCGCACCATACTGAATGCCGCGCACCTTAATCCCGATGCTTTGCGCTGCAATGGGATTCTCGCCGACGGAACGCAGACGGAAACCTGATACACTTTTGAACAAGTAAAATTGTAATGCAATAACGAGAATGATTCCGAGGTATACGAGTGGGCTGTGCCCGGAGAATACACTGCCTACCCACGGAATGTCCTTAATCAGTGGAATATCCCATTTGGGAAGTCCCACCATATCCTTGTCGTAGTATGCACCTTTTACATCAAAAATCGCCCGTAGTGCAAAGGTCGTCAGACCTGTTGCCAGGAAATTCAGGGATATCCCGACCACGATGGCATTCGCCTTGAGATTAATACTAATAAAGGCAAATAGTGCCGAGAACAACATCACAATAATAATCGAAAAGATAACGGCCAGAAGTACGTTGCCAAACAAATAGTTGCCGACAATCGCGGAGAAAGCGCCGATCAGCACGAGTCCTTCGAGACCCACGTTGAAGAGGCCGACACGGGAGCATAATGCCCCGCCGAGCGCTGCAAGCAGGATCGGAGTCATAATCCGCAAAGTTGAGCCGAACATGGCTGCATCAAACAGTTGTTGCATTGGATTTTTTCTCCTTTCTCCGCTTCAGGAATGAATACCCGATCTGGGCTGATACAAATAACGTAAGCACGGCCTGGATTACACTGCCGACTTCAAGCGGCACATCCGTATTTCGTTCCATCCCCATTGCACCTGTCTGCAGGGCAGCAAGCAATATGGCCGCTACAGCTGTACCAAGTGGGTGAGAGCGAGCCAGTAGTGTCGCCATGATACCGCTCCATGCGTAGCTTGCCGATGACAGCGATCCATCCAGGAAACGGTACTGCGTTCCCAACACTTCGCCAGCCCCTGCAAGACCTGCCAGTCCACCGCTGATCACCATGGACAGCATCATCATTCGAATTCGGCGTACCCCGCCATACGTCGCGAACGACGGATTACTTCCGAGCATGCGAATCTCATAGCCGGTTACTGTTTTGTGCGTAAACCAGTAGATCAGGATTGCAGCTACGATCGCGATGATGAAACCGGCGTGCAGTCCCATGCCCTGGAACAGCTTCGGCAGCCAGACTCCCTGGTCAATCATCGGCGTCTGCGCCATCGCTGCTGATCCGGTACGATCCTTGAACGGATAAGAAACCATGTACCCGCCAAAATAGATGGCAATATAGTTAAGAAGCAGCGTTGTAATCAACAGGTTCATGCCAAACCGGGCGTCCAGCCAGCCGGCAAATACGGACCAGATTCCTCCGGCCAGGATTCCCGCCACAATGGCGGCAATACAGACAAGCCATCCCGGGCCTGGCAGATAGAGCGCTGTGAGCGCAGCACTGAGCCCTCCGAGAATCATCTGTCCTTCCGCTCCCATGTTGAAGAATCCCGCACGGAATGCGAGTGCTACACCCAGTCCAGCAAGGATAATGGGTGTCGAACGAGCCAGTGTATTCGTGAAGAAGTAGAAGTTCCCGAAGGCTCCCTTCCACATCTCTGCATACGTCTCGAAGACATTCCCGCCAACAATCAGAATTGCCACAGCTCCTGCAAGCAAACCGATTACTATGGCAAGCAGCGGCTGTACGAGTCCGCGAAGTGTTTCTTTTACCCGATTCATACCCGCTCTTTCCCTCCTGCCATCAATAAGCTAATCTGTTCTTCCGTGGCTTCATCTGCCTTCAGTTCCCCGGCAATCTCGCCTTCATACATCACAATGATTCGATCGGACAATTGCAAAATCTCGGACAGTTCCGAAGAAACGAGCAGCACACCAGCGCCTTCATTACGCTTGCGAAGCAGCTCGGCATGAATCGTCTCCATGGCTCCGATATCCACACCACGTGTAGGTTCCGCTGCAATCAGGAACGGAGCATCCTGCGCAAATTCACGTGCAGCAATCAGCTTCTGCAGATTACCTCCTGACAGGAACTGTGCCTTCGTCTCTGCCGAACCGGTCTTGATGCTGAACTGTTTGATCCAGCCCTCCACCATGGCCCGTGCAGCTTTGGCCTTAATTACGCCTCGTGTCTGAAGCCGGTGATGATGTCCCATGAGTCCATTCTCACGCACACTTGCATCCTTGGCTGCTCCCCACATATACCGATCCTCGGGAATGTGAGCAAGTCCATGCTCCCGAATGCGGCGAACAGGCCAATTCGTTGTATCCTGCCCCGAGAGCAGGACACGGCCACTGTCTGCACTACGCAGACCGGCAATAACCTGGATCAGTTCGGACTGACCGTTACCAGAGATGCCCGCGATGCCAACGACCTCTCCTTTTCGAACTTCCATGTGGATATCCTTCAGCGCCGAGCGATCCTTCGCTCCGGACAAGCTTACGCCCTCTACTTGGAGTACGGCTTCTGTAGGCACGGATGGCTGCTTGTCGAGACGTACCAATTCACGCCCAACCATTAACCGGGATAATTCCTCCACATTGGTGTCTTTCGCGTCCAATGTGCCTGTGACCTGACCATCACGAAGAACCGTAATCCGGTCAGCCACGTCCATGACTTCCTGCAGTTTGTGCGTAATCAATACGAAGGTCTTGCCCAGCGCCGCAAGAGCTTTCATATTCGCCAGCAATTCCTTGACTTCCAGTGGTGTCAGTACTGCTGAAGGCTCGTCCAGGATGATAATATCTGCCCCCTGATGCAGCACCTTGAGAATCTCTACACGCTGCTGCATACCGAGAGGACATTCGGATACTTTCTTCCATGGGTCAACGGGCATGCTGTATTTTTTGCCCAGGTCGTTCACTTGAGCGGCTGCCTGTTTGCGGTCAAATACGCCCGCTGCAGCCGGCTCGCGGCCAATGACAATGTTCTCAGCTACCGTAAAAGAAGGAAACAGCATAAAATGCTGATGCACCATGCCAATACCGCTTGCCATGGCTTGAGACGGAGTGGCGAAGCTTACCTCGCGCCCCCGGACTTTGATCGTACCTGACGTTGGCTGCTCCATTCCGTACAGCATACGCATCAGGGTTGTTTTGCCCGCTCCATTCTCACCAACGAGGGCATGGATCTCTCCCTCACGCAAATTAAAACGGATATCCCGATTGGCGGTGAAGCCGCCGTATTTCTTCGTAATCTGATCCATCTCCAACAGCATATCTCGCGTTCGCTCCTTTCGGTCTCGGGCATTTAATAGCAGCAAAACCGGCTGCCTGATCGGGCAGCCGGCTGATCAATACCATTCCATCAAACAATTAAAACTATTGTTGCAATGGATCTTTCACAACGATTTTGCCGGATACGATATCTTCATTAATTGCTTTTACCTTGTCGATAACTTCTTGTCCAACAAAATCACTCAGTGCGGATTCGCTATCACGTGTAACGAAAGTCAGACCAACACCGTCCTCTTTCAGACCATAGTTTACAGCACCTGCTTTGAAGTTTCCTTCTACGAAATCTTTCACTGTCTCATAAGCAACTGTATCTGTAGATTTCAATTGGGACAATACGATGTGCTCCGGATCTTCAACCGTGCGATCGGTATCCTGACCTGAAGTATAGAAGCCTTTTTCCTTCGCTGCTTCGAATACGCCAAGGTCACCTACTGCAGAAGCACCAGCAATGAAGTCAGCGCCTTTACCGAATTGTACCAATGCCAGTTCTTTTGCCTTGGCAGGGTCATTGAATCCACCAACGTAGTTCACCAGGAATTCTGCATCCGGGTTAACGGATTCGAGACCCGCTTTGAAACCTTCGGTATATTTCTTGATCAATGGAACGTCCATGGCTGCGATCATGCCGACTTTATCCGTTTTGGTGGATAGTCCGGCAGCCGCACCAAGCAGATACGCTCCTTCGTATTCACGGAAACCAACGCTACGTACGTTTGGCAGATCAACCGTTGTATCCACAATGGCAAACGACTTGTCCGGATTCTCGGCAGCCACCTTTTTCAGTGCATCCTCTGCCTGGAATGTCGCCGTAATAATCAGATCATAGTTCTCCGCAACCGCAGCACGCAGATTTTGCTCGAAAGCTGCCGGGTCTGTGGATTCAATCGTTTTGGTATCCACTTTAAACTCTTCGCCTGCTTTTTTGAAACCTTCATCCATTTGTACAAAGAACGGGTTTACCCCGATTTTTTCAGGAAGTACGAGTGCCATGCGCAGTGATTTCTCACTGTCGCCACCTTGGGCCGATTGTTCGTCTTTGGAAGCCGAAGTTCCACAAGCCGCGAGCAAAACTGCCAACATGATGATCGATAAGACGAACGATAAGCCTCTTTTCATTTTGAAGATTCCCCTTTTCCACATTCTTTTTTTAATAATCCTAGCGGATACTGTCGATCCTTGTCAATAAATCTTTGTGCATAAACATTCAAATTAAATATAATTATTCATCACCTACTTAGATACTTTGGAAAGCGCTCCAGGATGGCTTTTTTCCGTTGACATGTGTGGCTTCTCCGTGCTAAAGTCAATCCAATTATTAAATTCACATCGGTTTTGTCAGAATTATAGCGCAAACTGCTTCATTTTCCAACCATATCTTAAGGAGGCTATTCATATGAAAAAAATCACCAAGCTCACACTGGCGGCCCTGCTCGCCGCGCCAGTCACGATCGGCAGCCTCAGCTTGCCTGCTACGGTTTCCGCTGCATCTGCTTCGCCTGTCGCACCATCCGCATCGCAAACTGCAAAAGAAACTCCATCCGTGTATACGGAGAGTGCAGCCGATTATGCTCAGTTCCTGCAGGCCAAGTATGGCATCCAGTTGCCACAGCAGCTGACCAAGGGTGACTTCATCCAGGCCATAGCATCTATTATTGGAGTGAATCAAGCAGCAGACTCTACGGAAGAAGCCAGCGACAGTCAGACCCAGGCTCCTGCTTTTACCGATCTGAGCTCGGGAGATTCATCTTATGATGCAGCCATCACCCTACATAATAATGGTATCCTGTCTGGTACAGAAATTCGTGCCGACGACACCCTTAGCACTTATGCTGCGGTATTCATTGCCGTCAAGGCAGCTGGATTCAAGGAACTTGCGTATACATATCCAGAAGAGAAAACAAAGCAAGCGCTCACCCAGCTTGGCATCAGCCCGAATCGCGTTCAGGGTCAGGCGGCTCAGGAGCTCGCCGCTGCCATCGATACCGGTCTGGTTCCAGAAAGCCTCTATCCTGCTCTGCGTAAGGGCGGAGCGGCGAGTACTGATTTTGCCAACATCTTGCTTGGCCGGGTATTGACCAGTCAGGGAAAATACAAGCACGAGATCGGACGCTCTGGCGATGCCGACATCTATTCCAAACTGTATGCCGCGTATCGCACTGCGGATCTGATTGAAGCACCCGAATTAAGAGAGATTGTGGATCAGGCACTTCGAGACAACCTCGTTACAGGATACAATCTGAAGGATAGCCGCTTCGACTCCAATTTTATCGATGAACTGACGTTGACTTATGGACATGACGATATCAAACACGCCGTGCAGCTGATTGGCCTGCTTCGCAGCGAGGGCATTGATGCCGATGTGCAATTCCAGCCGAAAACCTCTGCCTTCATCTATTTGAAGGAATGGGGCGAGCCCAAGGAAACGCCGGATTACAAGGTGACCCAGATTGAAAATGGTAATTATATCGCATATGCCAAGGAATATGACATTCAATTCGAATTCAACAGCACGGCAGACAAGGCCCGTTTCAATGACATTATTCTGAAATACGCCAAAAAGAACAGCGATGATACCTCTGCCCTCATTTATGCTTCCTGGTGGCAACCACTGTATTATTCACCGACAGCTGTTCAGGACTACCCGGTCATTAGCAACAACAAAATTGCACTTGGCAATTACTACGCTCAATCCTTCTCATTAAAGGAGAATGCCAAAGGGATTCAGGAAGGCTTCCGGAAGCTTGCTCCAGATGCGGACATTACCAGCTACAACTTCTGGGTAGATCAGCCTTTCTTCAATTATCTGAACGGGGAATCGGAATAACCAAATAAGCGTTATCGTTTAGAATTAATCTCGTAATTTGTCACATAAACAGCCGTTTTTCACGAACCGTGCGATGGATTGAATCCATGGGTCCGTAAAGACGGCTTTTCATTTATTTTTTTGCAAAATTCTTCTTCAAATTCATTTTCCCTTTGCAGGATTTACCAGTAAAAGGTCGAATAACATATGTACACAAAAAGAAACCGCAATCACACATATCTGAATGACAGGAGTTAATCATGGTATATGACGGCATTCTGCTCGGTTTGATCGTTGGACTGTTCCGGGGAGGGTACCGGTATGGTCTCCACCAATTTGCAACACTTCAACTTCGCGGCGGGTGGATATTCCCACTGTTGCTGCTTGCCCAATTCCTTATCTTTTTCTTACAGGAAAGACTGGATTGGGTCGCATCTATCAATGGGTACCTCTTTGCGGCGGTGTACGTCACAGGACTTGCATTTCTGTGGCTGAACCGTCATCACCGGGGATTTACGCTGATCTGGATTGGCGTGTTCCTCAATTTCATCGTTATGGCGGTGAATGGTGGTCGCATGCCCGTCTCGGTGGAGGCTTCCGCTGTACTCGGACCTTACTATGTGGATATGCTTCGTGAAGGTGGCGCGGTATCGAAACATTATATGATGGATGCATCTACCCACCTTTCCTTCCTGGGTGATATCATCCCGCTCTCCAGTCCTTATCCACGGACCCAGGTGATCAGCATCGGTGATGTGGTCATGAACATTGGTATATTCCTGTTTATCCAGTACATGATGGTGAATCGTTCTGGCAAGGCTGCAACGCCAGCGACATCCATCCGGCCTGAAGAGATTAGGACAGACTCCAAGGAAGGGAGGTCTTTTCCATGAAAAAATTCGAAGGCGTTAAATATTCCCGCATCGTAATCAATGCAATCATCGTAGCTTCTGTCGTTGTCGCGTTGACTTCGGGATACAAGCTGGGCGGCTAGTACATACTCGCCAACCAAGACAAACAGGCTGCCAGCGGCCTGTTTTTTCTTTCTGGATTTTTACCAGGTAACTTGTTATGTTATACATCTATATAGTACGAACCGATAGCTATACATCAAGAGCCGACTAAACCAAGCAGGAGAATTTGTATGAACTTTATTCGTAATCTTATCCATAAAGCAGACCGAAGCAGCATGTATGTTGTTTTGTTGAGTTGTGCAGGCATCGGTATTTTTCTGTATATGAACAAGTTGTCTTATCTGCACCTCTCCACTGGGGAATGGGTTATGGTCTATACGATGCTGGGTGCCGCGCTGATTCTGGATTATTTCACCTTTCAGATCCCACCCAAGGGCAATCAGCAATCCATGGACTCTTCCGTGTATCTTGCCTGTATCTTCATGTTCGGCGGTGCGTTCAGCCTGTCTGTGCTCCTGCCCGTCTCCCTCATTTTATTAATCAAGGATCGCCAGCTCGCCTGGTGGAAACACATCGTTAATTTCAGCATTTACAGCCTTATGATTGCGGGAGCGGCTTCCGTATTTACATGGACTGGCGGTGTACCAGGAGCGCTGGATGGGTATAATCTGCTTCCTTATTTTGCTGCACTTGCCGCGTACTTCATCATTAATACGCTCACGCTGGGCTTATTCTTTCATTTCTCCACCAAGGACGCTCTGCAGCAGATGAAACGTGCGTTCGTGACTGAGTCGCTACTCGTCTATCTATGTACGTTGATCCTGGCGCTGGTGCTGACCATACTGGTCATCCATAACGGCATTCTGGGCTTGCTGCTCTATCTGAGTCTTAGCATTCTGTTATCCCACGCGTTCAAACAGCTGTTCCTGATGTACCAGAACATTGAAGAAAAAGCGAATACCGATCAACGAACCGGGCTCTTTAACCACAGCCACTTCGAAAACATGCTGGAAAATGAACTGGCGGCTGCCCGTGCGGCAGGAACCCCGCTCTCATTGGGACTTATTGATATTGATGACTTCAAAAAGTATAATGACCGATTCGGTCACCTGCAGGGTGACAGTCTGCTTGCTCTGCTAGGAGATTTTCTAAACCGCAAGACGGAGGGCACCCAAGTCACTGCTTTTCGTTACGGCGGGGAAGAATTCACGCTGCTCATGCCAGGCATGGAGCTGGACGAGGCTTATACTTTTATGAACAAATTGCGCAAGCAGCTGAACGATACTCCTTTTGAAGGAGTCGAGGTGTTTCCGCACGGTTGTCTCTCCTTCTCCGCCGGCGTCGCACGATACCAGGTAGACATGTACAATAAATCACAGCTTGTGGACCAAGCTGACAAGGCGCTCTATTATGCCAAAAAACAGGGCAAAAACAATGTCCACCGTCATGGCAGCAATGACGGCATGGAACATGAGATTGACCTGGTACAGGATGTACGGGATATCGAGCAGCAGCTGAACCTGTTCAGGTACAAGGATATCGACACTTTCAAACACTCCAAAAGAGTATATAAATACGCCCTGGATCTCAGCGAGCTGCTGGAACTAGACAATGCGGAGAAACGGCGGTTTGTCCTGGGTGCGCTGATTCATGATATCGGTAAACTGGAGATTCCATGGTCCATTCTGAACAAAAAGGAAAAGCTTACTGCAGAGGAATGGGAAACGATTAAGGGACATGTCACCTGGGGCAAAAAAATGGTGATGACTAACGAACGTTTCAACGATCTGATCCCGTATATTGAATTGCATCATGAGCGGTTTGACGGCAAAGGATATCCCTACGGTTTGAGAGACCGTGAAATTCCCCGCTTGTGCCGAATGCTGACTGTCATTGATTCATTCGACGCGATGACCACCGAACGGCCGTATCAGAAAACCAAAACGGTGGATGAAGCGATCAACGAACTGCGGGCGTGTGCGGGCTCCCAATTCGACCCTGAGCTGGCGGAGCTTTTCATCCGTTACATTCAGAAAAAGACAGCACAGCAGCTGTTATCCTAACGCACACTAACGTACGGCTGTCCACAAAATCCCTATAAAATGCCAAAGCGCTACCCCCGGTCCATTGGGGATAGCGCCATTTTCATTTTCATCACTGGGTCAATCTTGGAATTCAGGACAGTTCTTAACGAACCAATTCCAATTAACGGGTGGTGTTCAGTTCATGTGAAGTTTGATGCAGCTCTTTGATCATCTGCTGCAAAAACATGTTATCCTGGCGACTGATTCCGTGCTGATTGTCTTGAAGAAGCATCTGATGAATATTCTTCTTGAGTAACTCACTACGACGTTCCAATACCTCTTGATTCATGTTGTTGCGTTCACTCCTTAACATGGTTTGTCATGAATTCACGTTCTATATAAGTATAAAGAACCTTCCACCTCAGGGAAAACAGGCACAGCTCCCCTCTCCCGTATACATCCAGCCTCACACTCCGTGACATTCTGTCACGACATGTCGTTCTTAGATATCCTTCTATATACTCCCGTATACACCTACACATCCTCCGAGACCAACAGACTAGGTGCCAGGGACAGGTTGGGTTATAATGGGGCATAGATTCGTACAAAGAGTCGATATTAAAGGAGTTCTGGATGCATGTCCTACAAACAAATCAAGTGGATGATCCTGCTGATTCCCACAATAACCGTTGGCCTCTGGGAATACATACGTCATCAATTTTTAATGCCCTATCTCTCCATGGATGCGGGGAATTGGCTCACTCCCGTTATCGTATACCTTATCAGCGTAACGCTGCTGAGCCGTCTGTTCAAGATGCTGGAAGGTGCAAGGGCGGCGCTGGAACAGGAACGTGCCTCCAAGGCAGCCCTTGAGGCAAGGGACCAGCTGGCCCGCGAACTTCATGACGGGATTGCCCAATCCCTCTTTCTCTTGTCTGTCAAAACAGATAAAGCTGAGCGTGGTATGGCCGGCACCGGACACGAACATGAAATTCAGGAAATCCGCAAGACCGTGCACGAAGTAAACGCTTATGTCCGGCAAGCCATCGCCCAGCTGCGATATGTACCCGGCCATACTGCCATGCCTACAGGAGTTTCTCTTCAGGGACAGGTGGAATCCCTAACACAGGAAACGATACCGGGAGCCCAGGTACATTGGGAACTGGACAGTCATTTCTTTACGCCCAAAGAACAAGTCGAGCTCCTCGCCTGCATTCGGGAAGCTCTGATTAACGTACGCAAACACGCTCAGGCCTCTCATGTTCAAGTGGAAGCGGAGGGCAACCCACTTTCCTGGTCTGTTCGCATTCAGGATAACGGCGTAGGTGTTAGCGGCGATCCACTGCACCTTAAGGACCGATATGGACTGCGGATTACGAAGGAACGTGCCATTCAGATGGGCTGGTCCTTTTCCCTGGATTCCAAACCTGGCTTAACACGAATGACGATAGGTAAGGGGGATACTTAATATGGAACATGTACGTGTACTGATTGCGGATGACCACGCCCATGCACGCGAAGCGATATGCAGTATTTTATCGGAAGACAGTCTATTTGAAGTCATTGGTACGGCATCAAATGGACAGGAAGCACTGGAACTGACCGAACAGTGGATGCCAGATCTTATTCTGATGGACGTGCAGATGCCCGATATGGATGGGCTCGAGGCCACCCGGCTGATCAAGCTCCGCTACCCCTACGTGATCATCGTTATGGTGACGGTCTCCGACGATGTAACGTATCTATTCGAAGCACTGAAACAGGGCGCCCAGGGATATTTGCTCAAAAACCTGGCCCCCTCCACCTGGCTGGAATATTTGCGCGCGATCGTCTCGGACGATGCACCGCTCAGCAAGGAACTGGCGTACCGGATTTTGCAGGAGTTCCCTGCGCCCCGAAGTGAAGATGTGCCGGATAACCCGCTTACCACACGGGAACTCGAGATTTTGCAATGGGTATCCGCCGGTTATACAAATCGCGAAATAGCAGACCAGCTTGGCATTTCCGATCAAACGGTGAAGAATCATCTCAAAAATATTTTGCAGAAGCTGCAGCTCGAAAACCGTGTTCAACTGACCCGCTACGCACTTGAAAGCGGCCTTGCCGGACGAAAACTGCGCAAGTAACAAGCATTCATGCTTTTGTCACAATTCTTGGAATATAATCGTTTTTTTATAGCCCGATGTAGTCATACGCCGTTATTTTGGACAAAGTTATAATGGTATAGATTGTTATCGGCATCCGAAGAATAACTACAATTCTATAACCTGAGGGTGATGTTTTTTTGAGTTTAGGACGTTTTACGATGAGATGGGATAAACGCCACTGGGCCGTGATGGTTTCCCTGCTGCTCATGTGTTGTCTGGTTATGCCGCAATGGGCTTCAGCCCATGCTTATATTGTTCAGGCCTCGCCAGGGGAGAACGAGCTGGTAGCCACTGCTCCAGAGCGCTTGACACTGGAATTCAATGAATCGCTGCAAACGGCCTTCTATGATATTAAAATTACCGCACCTGACGGTACACAAGCGGATGACGGCAACGTACAGATAGACGCCGAGCGTCCTCACGTGCTTGAAACGGGGCTGCGCAGCGGGCTTGGCAACGGTACATATGCCGTCAGCTGGAAAGCCGTGTCAGCCGATGGCCATCCGATTCAGGGAGCCTATGTATTCCATATCGGGGAACCGTCAGGTGCCCCTGCGGGTCTGGCAGATCTGACATCGGGCACTGGTCAAACAGGCGGTCCGATCAAATGGATACTGTCCCTGACTGATTGGATTCAATATCTTGCCTTGTCTGTCATTCTGGGCACACTCGCCTTCCTGCTCTTTCGGATCGCTCCGTCATCCATGGCGAGAGAGCCCATGGAAGTGCCAGGCAGCTATAAGCTGTTGTGGATCAGCTATGCCGCAGCTTCTGTTGCCGCAATCATCAGTTTGCCGCTGAACACCATTTACGAGTCAGGGGTGGCTATCCATGAATTCAGTTGGGCACTGATGGGCAGTGCCATGAAGCTGACGTCGTTTGGCCTCATTTGGATGGCACAGATGCTCATTCTGATGCTGCTTGCAGTCACAATCCTGTCAGGGTATGACCGGGATCGCTCATTGAAGGTCCGCATCTGGTCATCTTACGGTTCACTGATACTTGTGCTTGGTTGGCTGCTCACGCATGCTATGACAGGCCATCCTGCCGCAGCCGAGCAGCGTACACTTGCCATAACCATGGACTATGTGCACCTGATTGCAGCAGCATTCTGGATTGGTGCCCTGACGGCCATGGCAGTTTGCCTGCCTCCACTGGCTGACAAGCTTCCTCCGAAGGTACGAGGAGAGGTATATTGGGGAGCTATCCGCCGGTTTGCAGCTTGGGGCATTGGTGCTGTAGCCGCTCTGGTTGCTACAGGGATCTACAGCAGTTTAATCATTTTACCCGAACCTGTACTGACATCCCTGTTCACTACCACTTATGGTTATGTGCTGCTCGCAAAGATCGTTTTGCTCCTGGTGATGATTGCATTCGCATGGCGTCATTCCCGAACGGCCAGACAGGGCAAGGATAACCGGCTGGCAGGTAGTCTTAAGGCAGAACTAGCTACAGGTGCCGTTGTACTGGCTCTGGCTGCTGTACTCACCCATCTGTCCCCCGGACAACCTGAAGCTGCTGGTCCATTCAAGGAAGTGCAAACCACAGACGATGGCTCAGCGATCACGCTCCAGGTCAGCCCCAATGTTACAGGTGAGAATCAGTTCGAGGTGGGCGTAAAAGCATCTGACGGCAGCGTAGTAAATGATCTGGAACAGATCACCTTAACGCTGACTCACTTGGATATGGACATGGGCATCTATGAAATCACCATTCCAAAAAACGATACCGGCGTATATCAGGCGGAAGAATACATCTCCATGCCTGGACGATGGAGCATCAAGGTTCACCTGCTCACTCGATCACTCGATTCACTGGATACCGAGTTCGAGATTGACACAGCGAATCCATAATTTTTTAGAAAAGAGAGGGGTAATTTATTTTGAAAAGAACATCCTGGACTTCCAAACTTACATCCACTATAGCGGCGGGTGCTGCAGCGCTCATGCTGTTCGCCGGCTTCGCGAGTGCTCACGTCACTGTCAGCCCAGCGGCTGCACAGACCGGAGCATGGCAGACGTACACGATCAAGATCCCTTCCGAGAAGGATCTGCCAACAACCAAGATTACGATGAAGGTTCCGGAAGGTGTAGCATTCAAGCAATATCAGCCACTGGCTGGATGGAAAATCACCACGGAGAAAAACAGTTCAAACGAAGTAACATCGATTACCTGGGAAGTGGATGGAGATAATGAGGGGATCCTCGCCGGACAATTCCAACAGTTCAACTTTGTCGCACAGAATCCGGATGCAGCAACTGAAGTAGCCTGGGATGCGTTCCAATACTATAGCGATGGCAGCATCGTAGAGTGGACAGGACAACCTAGTGACAGCACACCT
Source organism: Paenibacillus sp. ACRRY (assembly GCF_022346995.1). Classification (GTDB taxonomy): domain Bacteria; phylum Bacillota; class Bacilli; order Paenibacillales; family Paenibacillaceae; genus Paenibacillus. The sequence goes on from NZ_JAKRNM010000012.1 coordinate 80,614, forward strand.
CACAGTATTACGGCTATTAGTGAAGATCCTGCAGCTGCAGGCAATCAATCCGAAGTAGGTGGCCATGACAGCGCAGGTACAGCTGGCAATGCAAGCGATGACGAAGCAGGCGCTGGAGATAATAATGCCGCAGACGATACCAAGGCTGACGATGATACCACGCTCGGCGATGCACTAACCGACACCGTTACAGGTGAGCCAAATAATACGGATTCAGATCCGGGTACATTGAAGCTGCAGCAGGCAACACTGATCGTATCGATTTTGGCACTGATTATGTCCTTCCTGGGCATTGCACTCGCAACACGCCGCAAAAAGAGATAACACGCGTCTTTAAGTTAAACGTAACAAAAGAGCCCTGGCAGATATGCCAAGGCTCTTTCTTGTTAGATCAGATTACCCATACTTCGTTTTCAGCGTTTACGATTAACGTTCCTGATCCGTCTGAATCATGATCTCAATATATTGCAGCAAGCTCCGCTTCTGCTGTTCAATTGAATGGATTCGACTGGACAGCCCTGCGAAGAATCCTTCAATCTGCTGCCTGGTGTAGTCAGCCGACTGACCCTTCCAGTCATTCAGCCGTGCATATAGGGCTCTTGCTTCCTGCTCATCTGCCTGCAGGCGGGCCAGCAGCCGTGTAAGCTCCTTCTCCGCAATTCGAAGGTCATTCAGTTCCACCAGCAATTGTCCGCTCATGCCTATCCCCTCCCCTTATGTACATATCATTATCGATCTGCTGGCAGCCCCGGTGTTTAATTAAAATGCACCGGACTCTCATCAGCCTGGCGGAAGGCATCTGCCTTCTGATCAATGAAGTCGAGGAATTGGCTCGTATGCTTCATATGCCATGTACTTAATTCGTTAATGGACGCATCAAGCTGGGTTACAATAGGCTCCAGTCTACGGCTGCGGCTGGTATGCAGATATTGAGCCATACGGCTGCGCACCTGATTGAGCTCAGCGTTGCACTGCTGTGCATTCTGCTTCCAGCGGGAAGCGACGCTCTTCAGTTCTTCCGGCGTTACCTGAATCAGACCGGAAGCAGCTCCTGCAGCTCCCCCGCCTACACCTGTTTTCGATAGGCGTGGCCCCATGTTTTTGCTGTAGCCAGTCAAGTAGTCCATCAGACGAGGTGAATAACCAATTCTCTCTCCGGTAATCGGATCGTACAGTTCATTGGAAATAAAGCCATTCTTGAAGTTATATTGATCAAGGCTGTGATAGTTTTCGCCGCCAAAAGAGTTCTTCGCTTTGTCTATAATGCCGACACCGTCGTTCGCTGTCGCGTAATCAGAATTGATATAGTAGGTTGTTCCGACATGCCGATCATATCCGCCAAGCGTACCGCTCGCTACCAGATCGCCAGGATGCGCATAGTTCGTAATCTGGCCATCGAATTTACCCGCTTCCGCCTGACGGCGTACCTCCGGGGTCAAGTTACCCATAACGGATGGGGCACTAAATGTCACTGCTGGTATGCCTGTGTACGCGGATGCATACTGTGCATTTCCCCCACCAAGGGAATGTCCTGTCATCGAGAAATTCAGATCCCTATGCTTATCCTGCATATGGTTCGCGTAATTCTCGGCCTGATACATCTGGTTAGCCCAGCCTGTTGGGGACACGGTTTTCTCAATATCCTTTACCCGATCGCCAGCCCAGTTCTCCACATCTCGTACTCTGTCCCCGGCCCAATCTTCCACTTTGGATACCCCGGTGAAGTCCTTGACGTTCTCCACACCTTTGTCGAGCCATTCCGGTGTAAGACTATCAACAAATTTGCTGGTCTCCTGCTGGCCTTTGCGGATTAATTCTCCGCCACCAATGCGTCCATCCATAACAAAATCGGGAACAGATCTGTCGAGAGAGGCACTCCCCTCCGTACCGCGGTATGAAATGACTGCCTGCTTGGTCTCCGGGTTGTAGAATGTGACGGCATCAAAACCGGACAATCTGTTGCTTTCCGTCCCTTCAAGCACCTCCCATCCAGGAAGCTCGGTTAATTTATCACCCGTTTTTTGATCCTGGTAGGCCAGATCGGATAATGTTTTATATGTCTCGTCATCAATATTCGGCGGTTTGCTCAACAACTACACCTCCTGTTTATTTGGCGTACGGGTCGTACCCTTTCGCTTGTATGGCTTCCTCAATCTCCGGGCTAATAACCAGATTCTTGGTCGTTTTCTTTTTGTAATTGTATGATATGCCAAAACTTTGATCCTCATGGTCCTTCACATGCCCTTTCAGACCAATCTGGGAAACCGCCATTTCAGGTAACAGTTCCTTGCTAGTAATCACGACATCCAGTTCATATTTCTGCTTGAAATACTGAACTACACTGGACTCCGCCTCCTGGTACAATGCTTGTTTCTCGCTTTCTTTCATATTGCTGCAGCCTCCCAAAATTAAAGTAACCATGATGATGAGTGCAATGAAGCCTTTAAGCCCTCCTGTACGTTGAATACCAATCCCCCCTCGGTCAACATTTTAAGCAGCATTTTAGAATCCGCCCTATTCATTTGTTAACTGCATCATAGTACAAAATCAACATGCCCACATCGGCTCACGGCATCGTTTTTATATAACTTTCTTCCTAAATGGTTCCAGCAAAGGATTCGGGTTACATTACCCAATTCCCTGAATTTTGCAACAAATTCGGGGCATTTGCGCAGACACGCAAAAGAGAGCCGCCCATATTAGGGCAGCCCTCCGACTTACTATGCCTATAATCTTATTCCAATACCATCCTTAGGGCAGTCAGTGCAATACCGATAACGAATCCGGTCACGGCGCCGTTAATCCGAATCCATTGAAGATCCTGGCCTACCTTGTCCTCAATCAATGAGATTAATGAGGCATTATCCATTTTATCAACATTTTCACGGACCAGATTACCGATCTTGGAATGGTTTTTCTCCAGCAGTGTTGTCACACCTTCGACAATCTTGGCATTCATGCCATCCAGCAATGCGCTGTCTGAACGCAGATCGGACAATACCCGCTCAATGGCAGGGAGCGCATACGTCTCCACATACTTTCCATCTTCCATGGCGGCGAGTGCTCTTTCCCTCAGTTCGGTAAGCTTGTTCAGCACGGTTTCTTCCGCGTTCCAGCTGTCCAGCAGGCTGTCTTTCCAGCCGTTCAATCCGCCACGTACACTTTCGTTCAAGGCAAGACGCACCGCTTGGGTTCGAACCAGACCTAGCACCTTATACCGGAGGGCACTTCCCTCACGCTTCATATCCTCTACCTGGTCAAACAAATACCCCTGCAGGATGCTGCCAAGCTTCTCCTCATTCATATAGCCAAGGAAGGCATTCATGGCAAATTGCATAAGGCCATTCATTTGAATTCCACTAATCGCTTTCATGCCGCTCTCACCCAGAAACATGATGGTCTCCGGCTTCACCAGCCACTCTTCCGCCTGTTTCAACCCGTAGTCCAGTGCCTTCGTGTCATATCCGCGTTCACTCAATTGAACGGATGCCCGTTCCAGGATCGGCCCAAGATCGAAAGCCCCGGCCTGTGATTTGATCTCGCTCGCAACCAGCGGTGCAATCTGCTCCAGCGGCAACCCAGCCAGAATACGTTTGCACAGCGTATCGATCATCGATTTGACGCCATCATTATGAAGTTCCCGTGACATGATGTCGAGTACCGTTTCCGCTGCCTTGAAACCGGCAATTTTCTCGGTAATGCTGTCTTTGTTGAGCAGATTGTTCTCCACCGCAGAAACGAGGCCCTCCGTCATCTTATCCCGGTTCTTCGGCAGCAATGCCGTATGCGGAATCGGAATGCCAAGCGGGTGACGGAACAATGCCGTTACAGCGAACCAGTCGGCAAGTCCCCCTACCAATCCCGCTTCAAATGAACCCACCAGCAGCTTGCCTACAACACTGCCCTGAAACGGCAATGAGGCGGCAAAGCCTGCCCCCATTACAACGAGTGACCAGGCTGCTGCCTTTTTGGTTTGTTTAGGTTTAGCCATCATTCTTGCTCCTTTATCATTAATCACACGTCTGTCCTCCATTGTACCCATCCGTGCATATTCCGTTCTTTTTCGAATGTGAGTATGCCAAAGCCGTTAATCAGCACTTTTCATTATTTTTGCTTCCACATCGCGTATACTTCATCTTATCACCCGCAAGCACCAAAACCAAACCTCCAGCTGCCAAAAAAGAGTAAAAGAGATTCATTTTCCGTAAAATTCCTGCCTCTCTTTTTCCATTCCCCAAAAGCATTTAGTATAATCAGGATAGATGGCCCATCATATACGATTGGTCGCCTGGCAGCAGGGTAATTACATAGTGGGATAATTGAAGGAACAGGGGAGGAAATTCGGATCATGAAAAACGTGCAGGACACAACGACACTCTATAACGGAGTCAAAATGCCTTGGCTGGGTTTTGGCGTATTCAAAGTGAAAGATGGAGAAGAAGTGGTTGAAGCTGTCAAAACGGCCATTCAGGCAGGTTATCGCAGCATCGATACAGCCAAAGCCTACAACAACGAGACCGGTGTAGCCCAAGGTATTCGTGAATCCGGAGTTGCCCGCGAGGATCTGTTCATTACCACCAAAGTATGGAACAGTGACCAAGGTTATGAATCGACATTAGCCGCCTTCGAAGCCAGCATGGAACGACTCGAACTCGAATATCTGGATCTCTATTTGATTCATTGGCCAGTCAAGGGCAAGTACAAGGATACATGGAGAGCCCTGGAGAAACTGCACCGGGAAGGACGCATCCGCGCCATAGGCGTAAGCAACTTCCAGATTCACCATCTGGAGGATCTAATGATGGATGCCACCATTAAACCTGCTGTGAACCAGGTCGAGCTTCACCCGTTGCTGATCCAATCAGAGCTTCGGGACTACTGCAGTAGACACCAGATTCAGATTGAGGCCTGGTCTCCACTCGGCCAAGGGAATCTGCTGGAGCACCCGCTTCTTCAGGATATTGCAGCAAAGTACGGCAAATCGCCTGCACAGGTCATTTTGCGCTGGGATCTTCAAAACGGCATCGTGACCATACCAAAATCCGTTACACCACAGCGTATTCGAGACAATGCTGATCTATATGATTTTGAACTGACTGCGGAAGAAGTTGAACAGATTAATGGACTGAACGAAAACAAACGCTTCGGTTCCGATCCGGATAACTTTAACTTTTAAACTCAGTCATTTAGACGACAAACTTCATGAAATATAGAAAAACCAAAAAAATCCCGATTCGAATGCTTCTGCATCCGAATCGGGATTTTGCCGTTCAATCGTTTTAACCGATCAGCCTTTGGAAACCAGCTTAAAATCATCGTAGTGGAAACCTGGCGCAACCACACACGTTACGAGCACAGGTTCGTCTCCAAGCGGACGTGCCGTTTGCCATACCCCGGCTGGAACAAGTACCTGCGGCGATTGCCCTGCAGCAAGATCCATGCCGAGCACGAGCACTTCCTCATTTTCAGGATTTTCCCCTTTGCCGCCCAGTTTCAATTCAATCGGACTTCCGCTGTGCCACAACCACAGCTCATCGGACAAAACGGTGTGCCACTCGGAAATTTCATGCGGGTGCAGCAGGAAGTACGTTGAGCTTGCAGAGAATCTTGGACCCGAATAAGCTTCCGGTAGAACGGATTGCGGGATTTGATAAGAAGCCTTCCATACTTCCTTATACCAACCGCCTTCAACGTGGGGCTGCATATCCAGCGCAGCAACCAGAGGCGATAATTCATGTGTCGTCATAACCTGTTTCCTTCCTTCCAAATCATATTGGAGACCCTCTTCCAGAGTTTGGCCTCACTCTCCCTACTGTAAAACATCGCTGTTCGTTTGTCACCCTTAGAACCCGTCCATCCAATTTGAACGAAACTTTTGATAGCGTTTACAACAAACTGGATTTTCCGTTATGATATGGATATAAACGTAAATCAGACGAAGTAGAAGGGAGCCTGATCATGAGTATGATTGAGGATCGAATCGGACCCAAATATCGCATTGGGGAAAATTCATTCACCATTGAATACATGCGCAGACATGAAGGCAATGCCATGCCGCAGCCTCACGCTCATCCATTTTACGAGCTGTATTACCTGCTTGAAGGAGAACGGGTGTATTCCATGAACGGCCAGCTCCTGACCGCCAGCAAAGGTGATTTGATCCTCATTAATCCGCATGATGTGCATACAACGTCCAGAGGAAACAGGCCTGGATTCGAACGAATTCTTATCGGTTTCTCTCCTTCGTTTGCCACCGGGATGGAACTCGGTGTGTGCGGTCTGCTCCCTTTCGAACGATCAAGGCTGCTTCACTTCCCCGAATCAGAGCAGCAAGAGATGGAACGCATGCTGTGGCAGATGCTGCGAGAATGCAAGGAGCGTCGCCCTCACTATGAGATGGTTGTAAGAAGCCTGCTCGCTCAGCTTCTGATCCATATCTACCGGGTAGAAGAGAAGAGCCGCCTGATGTCACCAGGCCCGATTCACCCCATGCAGGATAAAATCGGCGAGATTGCCGCTTACGTGAACAGACATTACAACGAACCGCTTACCCTTGAGGATGCAGCAGCCCGTTTCTATATCAGTCCGTCCTATCTGAGCCGGATGTTCAGTCGGTTTACCGGTTTTCGCTTCAGTGAATATTTACGGGTCGTGCGGGTGAGGGAAGCGCAGCGGCGCCTATTGTCCACCCAGGAACGGGTGCAGTTGATCGCGGAGAAGGTCGGGTTTGAGCACACGGCTCATTTCAACAAAACATTCAAACAGGTGACCGGAACCACCCCTTTGCGCTATCGAAAAGAGCATAGCTAGCACGGGGAATCTTGAGAAGTTGAAGATAGAAGCCGAGTGGGTAGCCCCACCCGGATGAATGTGTGTCCCTATACCAGAAAACAGGATGGTACACGGAGACACACGCTACACCGCTGCGGCTGAACTTGAATTAGCGAACGACTTGCTATTCATTCTTATCAAGGACTCTTATCTGCGGATGAGCACACCGCTTCTTACCTCAGGGCCCATAGAAATCTGGCGTCCGTCCTCATCTGCATCGTCCTCCCGGCATACAATTCCGGCAGACTCGTGTCCTGTTACAATCAGAAGCCGGCCGTCAGCTCCCTTCCCCTGTATGCCCTCTATTTCAGCTCCCTTGCACTGGTGCAAATGGATTAATGATCCTTCGGAAATCCGGGCTCTCAGATTGGCAATTCTCAAGTGCTTCGCATGAGCACACTGTATACCGTTCCGAGCAGTGACGTCATATCCTTCAATCACTACACCTTCCAGAGGCATCTCGGGCAGCCCACTTACGAATAAAGCCATCTCCGCACCTGCACAGACAACATCTGATATTCGAATATCCCGGAACACCGGGGTCTCTTCACTAATTTCCTGAAACAGATCGCTGCCGCGGGCTGATCCCTCCATATTCGCATAGAAAAAGGAAAACGAGATGGCTTCCATGATGATATCTTTCATATAGATGCGCTGTATTTCAATATCTTCAACGACTCCACCGCGCCCGCGGGCGCTTTTGAACCTTAGTCCAATATCCGTCCCAATAAACGTGCAATCCGATACCCTTACATGCCGTACACCACCCGACATCTCACTGCCAATAACGAATCCGCCATGGCCATGATATACGGTGCAGTCCCGAATAGTAATATATTCAGATGGCAAACCGAGCTCTCGGCCTTCGGCGTCCTTGCCGGATTTCAGGCAGATGGCATCATCCCCCACATCGAACACACTGTGCTCCACGACAACATGACGGCATGATTCAATGTCCAGTCCATCGCCATTCTGAGAAAACCACGGGTTTCGTACACTCACGTTACGTATGGTAACATGCTCCGATGCCCACGGATGCAGGTTCCATGCCGGTGAGTTTTGAAACGTTGGACCATCCAGCAGCACCCGCTTGCAACGACGCAAACTGACCATGTTCGGACGTAAAAAGTCTCTAGCTCCCTCATAAGCCGACAGTTCGCGCTCCTGCTCCATATGAAGCCGGTTGGCAATGGCGCCTCCTTCGAGGGCCGAGGCCGAAGGCCACCAGATCTCTTCATTTTCACCCGAATGCTCCACAACCCCACCGGAAGCAACGAGTCGACTCCATTGTGAAGCGGTCATTTTGGACCGTTTGACTGGACGCCATGCTTCTCCGCTACCATCCCATATTCCCTCACCTGTAATCGCGATATCCTCTAACAATTCTCCGTCAATTGGAGATTGACATCTCACCACCTGCCACCCCTCGAAGCTCGAAGCAATCAGTGGATAATGATCAAATTCGCGACTGAACGTAACCAATGCTCCGGCCTCTGTATGCAGCTCAATGCGGCTGCGAAGCACAATCGGACCTGTCAGCCAGACTCCTGCGGGAATAACGATTCGTCCGCCACCCGCTTCAGCACATGCTGCTATAGCAAGCCTGAACACCTCTGTGTTGTCCGTTACTCCGTCTCCTTTGGCTCCGTAGTCCGTGATGCGGAAATCCCGAGCAGGAATGTCAGGTAGAGCAACCTCATAGGCTTTCATATTAGCTTGGATACCTTCTCCTGTGCTTAAAGGGGAGTAGTATGTATTCATCGTTCAGAACATCCTCTCTTCTCTGTATTGGGATTGGACTGTGATCGATATCGCATAACTTTCAGGAATGAGTATTATCACCCATCATATCAACGGGATCTGGACCAAGGTTGTGCTTTTTTGCCTTGTAGCGTTAGAATTTGAGGTTATTTGTTCCGTTACCCTGGACATATGATAGGTATCAACATCAGTATACTCTATACATCTATTCCAAAGGTTGTAAAAATTCTAGGAGATTCGATTCATTTTTCTGTCAGGATTCGTCACAAACAAGTTACCAACTTAACAAGTATATAACACACATACTGGCTACAGCCCTATCCAACCCCATACTTATGTCATGTTTTATCACAAACCAATTGCCAGAAGAAGGATGACTATGTATGATTAAATAACTAGTTTCAATTTATTCCTTATTATTCCTTTTCCAAACTAACGTTGCAGAAAGGATGGGTTACTCTTGATTGAATTTAGGGCTGTGCAGAAGCACTTTGGTCATTTTCATGTCCTCAAAGATATTCATCTCCACATTGAAGAAGGAGAGGTCGTTGTCATTATTGGCCCTTCCGGCTCCGGCAAAAGTACACTGCTCCGCTGCATCAACCGTCTGGAGACTATTACAGAAGGCGAACTCATTGTCAGCGGTGTCCCTTTACATCAGAAAAAAGTGGACATCAACCTCTTCCGCCGTGACATTGGTATGGTATTTCAACACTTCAATCTCTATCCTCACAAAAAAGTCATCGATAACATTACACTTGCCCCAGTAAAGGTACGCAAACAACCCAAAGCAGAGGCAGCTGCTACGGCAATGAAATATTTAACCCGTGTCGGCATTGCCGACAAGGCAGACAGCTATCCCTCCCAGTTGTCCGGTGGACAACAGCAGCGGGTGGCCATCGCGCGGGGGCTCGCCATGGAGCCCAAAATCATGCTCTTTGACGAACCTACCTCTGCGCTCGATCCCGAAATGATCGGGGAAGTACTGGATGTCATGCGCTCTCTCGCACATAACGGCATGACCATGGTTGTCGTTACCCATGAGATGGGATTCGCCCGTGAAGTGGCAGACCGCGTCATCTTCATGGATGAAGGCCGAATCGTGGAAGAGGCTTCTGCCACAGAATTTTTCGATAACCCGCGGGAAGAGCGGGCACAGCAGTTCCTAAGTCGTCTAATTCATCATTGAGAATAATAAAATATTCCATTTTGAAAGGGGTCTTTATTCATGAAGAATTTGCTGAAGTGGCCGTCATTCGTCCTTGTTTTGGTTCTCTCGCTGGCATTGGCCGGCTGTAGTACGGGAGAGGAAGCTACCAACGGCAGCGCTGGTGGTGGTGAGGATGCTGCAGCCAAAGGAACCATTGAACAGATTAAGGAGCGCGGCAAACTGATTGCCGGGGTCAAATACGATACGAAACTCTTTGGCTTGAAAGACCCGGCAAGCGGAGAGGTCGAAGGATTCGATATCGATATCGCCAAGGCACTTGCCAAACAAATCCTTGGAGACGAGACCAAGGTCGAGCTGAAAGAGGTCACATCCAAAACCCGGATTCCCATGCTCCAGAACGGTGACATCGATATCATCATTGCTACCATGACGATCACAGACGAGCGGAAGGAGCAGGTGGATTTTAGTGACGTTTATTTTGAGGCAGGACAGTCCCTTCTTGTAAAAAATGATAGTGCCATCACTGGACTGGAGAGCCTTGGAGGCGTGAAGGTGCTTGCTGTTAAAGGTTCAACCTCTGCGCAAAATATTCGTGAAAAAGCTCCGGATGCCGAAGTGTTGGAATTCGACAACTATCAGGATGCTTTCACTGCGCTCAAAGCAGGCAAAGGTGAGGCACTGACGACGGACAATATCATCCTGATCGGTATGCAGCAAACGGACAACAACTACAAACTGGTTGGTGGCAACTTCACAAGCGAGCCATATGGAATGGCCATCCGCAAAGGCGACTCTGCTTTCGTTGAAGAAGTAAACAGCCTGCTCAAGAGCATGAAAGATAGTGGTGAATACGATACGTTACATGAAAAATGGCTTGGCAGCAAGCCCGAGTAACCTCGATTAACGATGAGCGAGCGGCGGTTTTCATCTGTAGGGTCTAAATCGCCCGTACAGCATGAGTCGCCGCTTCACATCCGGAGAACGGAGGCTTCGCCTACATGGGCAAATTGGATTTTGATGTATTGTTCAAGCATTCCGATCGTTTCCTGGAGGGATTCCTCAATACGATTCAAGTAAGCATCATGGCTTTGATCGGCAGTTTTATCCTTGGAGCAATCATGGCAATCTTCAGGATATCCCCTATCAAACCGCTAAATTGGATCGGTACGGCTTATGTAGAATTCATTCGAAATATTCCGCTTCTTCTGGTCGTGTTCTTTTTCTACCTTGGACTGCCCTCCCTTGGTATTTCACTAGACGGGTTTGTCTCCGGTACGCTAGGTCTTACCATCTACACGGCAGCTTTTATTGCAGAAGCCATCCGGGCAGGCATTCAGACCGTCCCCCGGGGACAGCTGGAGGCCGCAAGATCTTCAGGTTTGTCCTACGTACAGGCCATGAACCTGATCATTTTGCCGCAGGCAATCAAGATTGTGCTCCCATCTATCGGCAATCAATTTATCAACCTGGTCAAAAACTCCTCCATTCTTGCAGTTGTTGCCGGCATGGACCTGATGTATTTTGCCGATCTGGTCAATTCGGATACCTTCCAGCCACTGAGCGTGTATACCATTGTTGCACTCTTCTACCTGGTACTGACACTGCCGCTCAGCTTCCTCGTTCATTACATGGAGCGCAGATTTGGACAGAGCGACGCCGAAGCACGAGGCCGCAGGGGCAAGCCGAAGAAAAACAAGCCGGCCGGTCAGGTTACCATGTGATTAGCCATACCACTATTCAGCCTAAGTTCCACTCACAGAAGGAGGTCGATGTACAATGGACTTTAGCGGGGCGTATGCCTGGCCCAACCTTCGTTTCCTGCTGCATGGATTCCTGATTACCCTGCAGGTGGCAGGGCTGTCAATCGTCTTCAGCTTTATTCTCGGCACCGTGCTGGGTACCGTCCGGTATACCCGTATTCCGGTCCTGTCACAGATCATCGCGGTTATCGTGGATACGATTCGGAACCTGCCGCTGCTGCTGATCATCTTCTTCATTCATATTGTCCTGCCCCAGCTGGGGATTAAAATGTCCGTCTTCTGGTCCACCGTCGTTGGACTCAGCCTGTTCGAAGGCGCCATGATCGCCGAAATCGTTCGTAGCGGTCTCAAATCGGTTGAACGCGGACAGGTGGAAGCCGCTCGTTCCTCCGGTCTCAGCTATATGCAGACCCTGGGCGGCATCATCATGCCTCAGGCACTGCGCCGCATGTCGCCGCCAATGGTCAGTCAGTTCATCTCCCTCCTGAAGGATACGTCCTTGGCCATTATCATCTCCTTGCCGGAGCTGATGCACAACGTGCAGATCCTGGGCGGCCAGAGCTTCGATTACGTTATCCCTGCACTCCTGCTTGCAGCGGTATTGTATTTTGTCATTAACTACGCTCTTTCCATCGTAGCCCGACGCCTTGAGGCAAGAATGAATTAAATGTACTCAGAAGTTAAATCAAGCTGTGCTTCCTGCTTAACTGTAGCTATCTTTAACAACAGCCAACCTTATCCTCTACGGTTGGCTGTTTTCGTTCCTTTTGCTGCATGCTTTTGCAACTAAAAAACCGACTGCACTATGCAATCGGTTGTCTGTTCATGTATTGTTGTTTTCTATATTTAAAACGGTTATATTCATTGATTAGTTCATCCAGTACCATCGATTGTTGAAGGACTTTGTAGTCTTGCATGCCATGATGCTCCGCCAAACGACTTAATTCTTGCCTGTTCCGTTCAATCTGGTCCACAACTTGACTTGTTCCTTTCATAGCATGCACCCCCTTCTTTATAGACCATTTTAGGATAGATTGCCAAAAAATTCATATTTTTTTCCTTTGCAAATCAAAAAGTTTATTTGCAGGGGTATTCATTCATTATCAAGCATTTTGCAACAATTCAAGATATAGACTAAAGGCTAACCAAAGTTAGGTGTTTAACCATATTCATCTTCCACATCTTGTATAGAATCAAATGATTATTTTCACGTACGGCTTCCAATTAACCAAGTCTTAACGGCAGCTAACTATTAACATAACTAAATTCCTATGGTTGATTCATATTAGAATACATTCACAAAAGAGCGTTCATTTCCTAAATCCGGAAAGAACGCTCGTCCACATTTAATAAAATCTATACACAAACCAAAGGCCTTTTAATATCCACCTGTACCGTGACTGGATACAGAACTTCTCATGGAATCCATAGGGTTAATCATACCTGTAAACAAAAGGATTGAACTAAACAGCATTAATACTAACGTGGCTTTTTTTAGCATATCGACCATAAACCTCCTTGATAAGATTTGAATAGTTTAGCTTCACAGATTCAGTCGCTTGATTCCTGTATTCTTCGAATAAACCTACACAGTAAATGATTGTTGAGTCATCTTTGATTTTATGAGCTGATGACAAACAAGTCATTAGACTCCTAAATCCTTCTTCATATCTTTCCTTAGATAGCTGATAGAACGCTAATTCTGCCCAAAATTTGGTGTACCTATCATCTTTGACCTGAACAACATAGCTAGTTTCGTGATTGCCTTCCTCAAATAAAAGATGAATATATAGATCAAACCTCCTGAGGGCGTGGTCTACATTCAAATTGTATAGATTTGCTGCTTCCATAACCTTAACCAACCCAAGAAGTGTTTCATTTTCGTCTTCATCAATAAAATCCAAATAGGAATTTAAGGCTTCGTAATCGCCCAACATCAATTTATAAAGGTAGGAATTAACTTCCGCCCAATCCTTAAATCTTTTAATAAATATAAGATCCTCTGCTGTAGGGTCATCCACAACAACATTGGAGTACAGCGTTGTAAGATTCAAAGCTTTTTCGTAATTTCCCCGTTCGCCCCACACATTAGACATCAATAAATGCGCATAAGATCTATAGGTGAATAGAGGGTGCTTGGAAACTCTGTCGTTATCTAAACCTTTTTTCTTCGTTTGATATTGTTCCAAAAACCCAACTCGCTGCTCTAGTTCACCAGCTAATTGAAATACCTTATCCCAGTGGCGCAATCCACTATATGTATTAGCCAATTCCCTGATCGCGTCCAGCTGTCGCTCTTCATCCAGCCGATTAATATACGGCTCGAAGTGAACTGCGGCCCTGAGATTCTCATGCTGGTCCTGGCCAAGAGACAAGGTGAAAATGCGATAATGGCATAGTGCCAGACGTTCGGAGTGCTGGTACTTCTCACACTCGGCGACACATTCGTACAGCATTCGCGCAGCCTTCTTCTGATCACGTTCAAGCATATACTCGGCCAGCTCGAACAATTCGGACACATAGGAGCGGTCATCCGTTACTTGCTGAATTACCCTCTGTATGCAGTCCAGCTTGTCCAACTCAGCGCAGCGTTGCAGGAACGGCTCCAGCCTTCTCCAGTGCGGTGCAGATTCCACAAAACATTCAGCACCATATATTTCGTAGAAGTGGCCCTCTTCCAGCTTCATCCCCTGGGTAATGAGGTCCAATTGAGCCATGGCAATCGGCCGTGTACCTTTGATAATTGCACTTAACGTCCCGGCGTTAACCCCCGATATATCAGCAAAGTATTGAAGGGTATACCCCTGTTTCCTGATGTAATCCTCAATATTTGAGCGTATCGTAGTTGTAGGTTCCATGTCTCCCACCTCCACAATGAAAATCCAGAAATTTGAATTTATATGATATGTACAATTTTAATCCTAAATTTTACAGCGGTCAATAAAAATCGTGGCAATTTCCTGCACATTTAGACATTTATATGGAATATATTTCGTCTTATAGAAAAAATCCATTAGAAGAATCGAAACGGACATGTTACAGTAAGTTTAATTCATAATATCCTACTATTTCCATAGGATTAAACAACACAGACTGGCCAATCCAGTTTAAGGAGAAGTTCAGATGAAGTTTGCCTTGTTTAGCCTCATGATGAACCTGCCTAATGCGGTCACTGGCGAAGCCCTCACAACGCAGCAGAAATTCCACAACATTCTGGAGCAAGCCAGACTGGCCGAGCGTTTAGGCTTTGACGCTTATGGAATTGGCGAGCGGCACGGCGCACCTTTTCTGTCCTCTTCACCTCCAGTGGTATTGACTGCTATAGCTGCAGCTACCTCACGTATCAGGTTGCTTACCACAGTCACTGTTCTGAGCGTACTCGATCCGGTGCGGGTTGCGGAGGATTATGCAACGCTGGATCAGTTATCTGGTGGACGACTGGAGATGATCATTGGGAAAGGCAATGACCCCCGGCACTATCCGCTGTTTGGCATTCGTGAAGAGGAACAGTGGGTTTCCCTTGCTGAACGCTATGAACTGCTCAAGCGCCTATGGACGGAGGAGAACGTAACCTGGCAGGGCACGTATCGGCCTCCCCTTCAAGAGGTTACCACTTGGCCGAGGCCACTCCAGCAATCCATTCCAATCTGGCATGGCAGTGCGTCGAGTACACTCTCTACTGAACTGGCAGCGAAATATGGTGAGCCGCTCTTCACCTCGAATTCTTTTCACCCACAGGCAAAATACAAAGCATTGATTGACCATTACCTTGAACGCCTCGATTATTATGGTCATGATGCAAGCCGCGCGGTGATCGGTTCGGGAGCAGGCAGCCTGTATCTGGCAGATACTCGTGAGGAAGCGATCCGTCGCTATACGCCTTACTATAATGCTTTTCATGCTACCGCTGCCGCACAGCATAACCAGTCACCCTTCACAGATCTGGAAGATAACATTGCACGCGGCCCCGTGCTTATTGGTAGTCCGGAACAGGTTATTGAGAAAATCATGGATTACCATGCCGCGTTCGGACATCAGGTGCTGAGCATTAGTGTGGATGGACTCAGTCATAGTGAGCAGCTGGAGCAAGTGGAGCGTTTTGCCCAAGACGTAGCACCTGTCTTGCGGCGAGAATTGCCGAGTGTAGTGTGGAACGATCCCCCGGTTTTAAGCCAGCAATCTCCCTCCTCTGTCTCCGACACTTCTGCTTCTTGGCCCTCAGCCATCTCTCCCCTATTTCAGGTATGACGCAGCCTCGCCAGATACGCCTTCATACAGGGTGATTCATGAGAATCGCCCTGCTCCTCTTCGGGTTTCGTTCTTTCTCCCCCGCTTAATCAGACTTAATCCCTGCAAATAGTGAATCCAATAGCCGCTGTACAAAGTCAGGATCCATTGGTTCCCCCGTCACTAACATGCGATAGAAAACCGGCCCATAGATCATGTCGATACACAAACCGATATCCAGGTCACTCTTCAATTCGCCCCGCGTTACACCCTTTTCAATGATCCCCCAAGCTTCACGCCGACGAGGCTGAATGTATCTGGTCCGATATTCTACCGCAAGACCTGGGTCTGACTGTCCTTCTCCAATAATCTCTGTAATGGCCTTTCCGTCCTGGCTGGTCAAAAATTGAATCATATTACTCGCATGAATACGCACATCCTCAAATACCGATCCTGTATCCGGAACAGGCAATCTTGCTGTCATGGCCGACATGTATCCATCCATGATGACAGCCCCCTTATTGGGCCACCATTTGTATATTGTTGCTTTGCTCACTTGCGCTCGCTCAGCTATCTTTTCAACCGTAATCGCGGCAAAGCCATGTTCCAGCAATAACTCATAGGCAGCTGCCAGAATGGCATTCTGGGTTTCCATGTTGCGGGGACGTCCTCTTTTGGCTGTCATCTGAACCCCTCCTTCTTTCTAACCATACATTGCAATTCCACTCTCTTAAAAACGATACGTTCATTATACTAAATTGCCCTCCACATAAACAATTTGATCCTCCGGCGATGCCGATTATCCTAAATAATTTGATTTCGCCTATTTACAATACTAAACGTTTAGTTTATTATATGTTTGTAATTAGTGAACGAACTGTTTAGAAATTAATGATCCCAGCTTGATTGACTCATACTGAGTAGTAATTTAATACCATGTGGAGGATGATATTCATGAACATGAAAAACGATGTGCAAGCAAAACAGGTTCCCCGTTGGCTGGTTTTCCTTTTGGCTGCGGCATGCGGACTCATTGTGGCTAATCTGTACTACGCACAGACCGTAATCGGGCCGATCAGTGATACGACAGGATTGTCGTCTGCTGCGGCAGGATTAATCGTAACGTTAACACAAGTTGGATATGTCATTGGACTGCTGTTTATTGTACCGCTCAGTGACATTATAGAGAATCGGCGGCTCGTAACTTCCTTTCTTGTATTACTAGTCGTTGCCTTGGCTGCAGCGGCGTTCTCCACTCATGCTGTATTATTTCTGACGGCCTCTCTGGTTATCGGTGTAGGTTCCGTCGTCGCTCAGATTCTCGTCCCCTACGCGACTTACCTTACTTCGGAAGAACAGCGCGGTCAGGTCGTAGGCAATGTCATGAGCGGCCTTCTTCTCGGCATTATGCTGGCTCGCCCAGTGGCAAGTTTCATTACGGATGCTTTTGGTTGGCAGGCTGTCTTTATCTTCTCCGCTATCGTCATTACACTGCTCGCTCTGCTATTGTCACGCGCTCTTCCTGTACGCAAGCCTCAGCCTGCAATGAAATATGGTCAGCTCATTGTTTCACTAGGTACCCTGTTGAAAACTCTGCCCATGCTGCGCCGCCGGGCGCTGTATCAGGCCAGCTTGTTTGGTGCCTTCAGTCTCTTCTGGACCACCGTACCTTTACGGCTGGCGAATGATTTTGGCATGACCCAGCAGGGCATTGCCTGGTTTGCCCTAGCCGGGGTGGGCGGGGCCATTGCGGCTCCCATCGCAGGCAGATGGGCAGACAAAGGCCTGACCCGGATCTTGACCGGTCTCGCCATGGTGATTGCTGTTCTATCCTTCGGCCTTGCATATGTGTTCCAGGGACATTCGACTGCTGAGCTTGTTCTGCTGGTCGTTGTTGCCATCACGCTCGACATGGCAGTCTCAGGCAATCTCGTTCTGGGGCAGCGCATCATCTACTCCCTTGCTGGTGAAGCAAGAGGACGTGTGAATGGAATTTTCATGTCGATCTTCTTTATTGGAGGTGCCATTGGTTCCTCTATTGGAAGCTGGTCTTATGCATCAGGCGGCTGGAGTCTAACGACACTGATCGGCCTGATCATGCCGCTGCTGGCGCTCGGCTATTATTTTACTGAAAAGAAACCCAGCATCGTCAGCAACTCATAACCGAATCCCATAATTAATATGAAAGGAGCCTAATCGCAGTGATTAGGCTCCCTTTTTCGCATTTATATCAAGCTCTACCCATTCACTTAAATGACCCAAATAAGCTGCCGAAAGAAAAAAGCACGACATTGTAGTTCCACGTTATACTTTCTTTAGAATTAGCCCGTATCCTTGCGTTATGGATTTAACACAACATTCATACGGAGGATAAACATCATGAACCTGAAACATCGTTTTATTCAAAAAACAGCCTTACTCGGCATGGCTATTGCCATGATTGCTGGCTCCGCTTCGGCAGCAGCCTCACCTATAGCTAAGGAGCAATGGGTGCAGGAGCATGCCCATGAGATCACATCCCTGACCTCGGACAACTACAGTGACCTTGCCTTTCTAAAGCCATTGCTGCAGGACAAGAAAGTAGTTAGCCTGGGAGAGAACTTTCACCGGGTTGCGGAATACAGTGCCATCAAAACGCGCATGATCAAATTTTTGCATGAAGAACTCGGCTATGATGTCATTGCCTTCGAATCCGGCATGGGGGATGCAGCCGTTGCCTATGAACAAGGCGCGAACCTGACGCCTGCCCAGATGATGGAGCTTTCCATTTTCCCCATCTGGCACTCGCAGGAAACACTCGGCCTCTACGAATACATTCAGGAGCAGAGCAAGACGGATCATCCACTGATTCTTGCAGGATATGATATGCAGTTTACGACTGGGTACTTAACCCAATTTATCAGTGACTGGATTAGCAGTCTGGATCCTGCCAGAGGCAAGCAGTTCTATGCATTTGAGATGCAGGGCATCACGGATTTGTATGCCGTCCTTAACAAATATGGTATCGACAGCGACAACAATCCCGAATTCAAGGCGGCCATTCACCAAGTGAAGGAAGCTTATTCTCCTCAGTACGAGGACTTGGTTCATTGGATCACCGAGCATAAGCAGGAACTCGTAAAGTCATTCCCGGACAACCCGAAACTGGCTGACATGATGATCCGTGTGCTGAAGGACCGGAGCAAATTTATCGAGATGGCTGCCTACGACACTCGGGAGAGTTACGAATTCCGCGACCGTGCCATGGCTGATAATCTGGAGTGGCTAATGGACGTCATGTATCCAGGTAAAAAATTCATTCTTTGGGCTCACAATGACCATCTCGCCAAGAGCACATCGACCATTCTCAATCCTCCAATCGGAGAAGGTAACGGGAACTCCGGTTTGTGGCAATCCAGCTTCAAAAGCATGGGCGAAATGATGCATGAGAAGCTGCAGGATGACATGTATGTGATCGGGCTTTATATGAATGAAGGACAAGCGAGCGAGATTTCCACAGGCCAATCGTTTGATATCTCTCCGATGCCTCGCGGCAGTCTGGAGTATACCTTAATGAAATCCGGCTATCGTAATACATACATTGATCTCTCCGAAGCCAAAAACGCTACAGGTGCTGCAGCCTGGTTATCCCGCCCGGTCTTTGCAGCAGAGGATGGCATGGTGGATGAAGTCATTCATCCGATGTCGATGAACTTCATTCCGACTGAACAATATGATGGCATTCTGTTAATCGACAAAGTCAACGCACCAACGACCACCTACAAAGGCGGATTCAAGGATCAGATACAGCAGCAAAAGTAACCCATTACGTTGTAACATATCAAAAAAAGGAGGCAGACATTCCTTTCCGGAATACCTGCCTCCTTGGCTATCTTTTCAACTCATTCCGCCTGCATGGATCTCATGGATTCCTTCTGGGACTTACCCGCGTAGTCGGCGGGAGCTCAATGCGTGATGGCCTTGCTGCAGGAAGGTGCTGCGTGTATTCTTCATCAGCTCAATCCGGCGTTCAGCCAAACGGTCTGCGGCAATATACGTTGCAATGCCCTCGGTACGGGAGGTTTCGAAAATTTTCTCCAAACTGGTGTAGATCTCCCCAATCTTGCTCCACGCCCGTTCCGAGTTATAACCATTCAATTCGTCCGCGATGTTGATGACTCCGCCGGCATTAATAACGTAATCAGGAGCATACACGATACCTCTCTCATGCAAAATGTCCCCATGACGCGTTTCCAGCAGCTGGTTGTTGGCACAGCCTGCCACCACTTTGGCTTTAAGCGTTTTGAGTGTATCGTCATTGATCGTTCCGCCCAGTGCACATGGTGCATAGATGTCACAATCGACACCGGTAATCTCCGCCGGATCGACAGCCGTTGCTCCGAAGCGATCCACTGCTTGCTTCACGGAATCCTTGTGAATATCCGTCACAATCAAGCGCGCACCTTCCTCGTACAAATACTTGCACAGACTCATGGCTACGTTACCGACACCTTGAACGGCAACAGTTTTGCCTTCCAGCAGATCTGTGCCAAAGGCCTCTTTGGCCGCTGCCTTCATCCCCCGGTACACTCCCCAGGCCGTAGCAGGAGATGGGTTCCCGGACGACCCGTAGCTTGGCGATATGCCTGTTACATAATCCGTTTCCTGATAGATCAGGTTCATGTCTTCCTCTGAAGTCCCCACGTCTTCTGCAGTTACATAACGACCGTTTAAGCCTTGGATGTACCTGCCGAATGCACGGAACATCGCTTCGTTCTTGTCACGGCGTGGGTCGCCGATAATCACTGCTTTACCGCCGCCAAGATTCAAGCCGGATACGGCATTTTTATATGTCATCCCCCGCGAAAGGCGCAGTGCGTCTTCAATAGCAGCCTCTTCAGAAGCATACGTCCACATCCGAGTACCGCCGAGTGCAGGGCCGAGTGTTGTATCGTGTATGGCGATGATCGCCTTTAACCCGGAAGCTTTGTCCTGACACAGGACTAGTTCCTCATAATCATGTTGCTCCATTACTTCAAACCAGCTCATGTTTAACCGTCTCCTCCAACCATTTTTGCGAGTAATTCACAAGGCTTCTGTATCTTTGCCATCCTCTATTGTACCTAGATAAGCTCAGAATGTGCAAAATCACATCACGATGTAAGACGAATACGAAGCTAGAAGGCCTCCTATCGCCTACCGTTAATGAATGGTCTCAACGACATTAATGGGGTGCAAATCCCCGTCCACGGCAAAAGAAGCTTGTCCCGTTTCTTCGGAAACAACCAGTACAACGGCATCTGTCAGTTCGCTTAGCCCCAGTGCGGCACGGTGGCGCGTCCCCATTTTACGTTCCCCTGCTGCAGCCTGGGATAGTGGGAGGACATTGCCTGCGGAGACGATCTGGTTGCCGCGGATCAGAACTGCCCCGTCATGCAGCGGTGCACCGGGAATGAACAGGGATTCAAGCAGCGCATGGGTCACTCGCGCATCCACAGCAACACCTGAATGAATGATAGGTTCCAGAGGGATCTCACGTTCAATGACGATAAGAGCACCATATCTGCGATCAGACAGATGCTGTACGCTTGCCGTCAGCTCAGCAAATTTTTCGGTGAAGGGAGACAGGTAACAATCCAGATAAAAAGAAGAGGCGAGCACCTCAATCTGCTTGATCTCGGTACGAATCTCGGCGAATTGTGCGAGCAGACAGACACTGTCATTGTCAAAACGGGTTAATGTCCGATTCATCCGCTCTGCTACACGATGCAAATCTTCCTTCAGCCTCTGTCTCATGGACGAACTGTCACAATCTGCTTGCCGGGTCATTATTTGCCGCCTCCCCTTCTGGATTGATGCCAACATAGTTAACCTATACGTTTCCCGCGGTACGATTCATTTATACAAGTCGCGTCCTTGCCCTGTTTCAGCAAAAAGGAAAAGCCCGTTTGCAACGTTAGCGTCACAAACAGGCTCCAGAATAATTATACAGCATGCAAAGGTAGCATCTTAAGGGGTAACGGCTCCATATGAACCTTTCTTAAATGTCGTTGGGTCATACCACTTGTATCCTGCAGCTGGTGCAGACCATGGCTCAAGCTGCGGTTCCGTGGACGCCGCCGGAGCTTCCATGGCAAGCAGGCTCGTCGGTGAGTCCAATGTCAGGCCAGATACCTGCGACAGACTCGTATAGCTTTCTTTTACGGCAAGCCATTTTACGGTGTTGACCAGGAACGTGGCATCGTCCACTTCCTTGAATCCATCATAGGTTTTCTTGGAGGCTCCCGTCTCTTCTCGCAAATATTTCGGAGTTGCATCTTCCACCGGTGAGGAATCGCCGATAAATGCCGCTTTGCCTGCGCCTACCTTGGCAATGGCTGCATATGCACCTTCAGCACGCCCGCCGCCATTGTACACGCCCTGATCCACGGCGTTGCCCCATTTGGATACGCCGCTAGGTACGTAAACTAATCCCTTGGCTTTGTTAGGATCAATAATAGCCACGGTAGATCCAGCGTGCATCGCCACCGCATTTACGCCACTTGTAATTCCGAATGACTGTGAGGGAGACACAATATCGGTGGCATTTACGTCACCCAGTGCATTGTAGCGGAAACGGATGCCGAAGTTGCTCGCCAGCCAATCAGAGCTCGTAACTCCCTGCATCGCTGGAGATTCGGCTTCTGCCGAGGACATGCCCTTGGCTGGATTCAGGAACGCTCCACGGCGGTATCCGTTAAACACTTCGGAGGAATCCCAGCGGTTTTTGTTTCGGTCTGCATTATAGTGATCGGAGATGAAGAAGACGCTGCCACCGTTCTGTACATATTGCAGCAGAGCAGCCTGCTCCGTTGCTTTAAACGGCACGTTGGCTTCGCCAATGACGAAGACATCATAATCTTTTAATGTATTGTAGGTGATGGCCTGCTCACCGAAAGTATACGGGATGCTGCGCTCAAGCTGATCCACGGCAAAGCCTGCGTTTCTAAGCCCGTTCGCGAAGTCTGAAAATGCCCCATCAATGATCCAGTCCGCTGCTCCAGCTGTTTGGGCATGGGTATTATCGAACAACACCTTCTTGCCTGTACCATCTGGCAGTGTCGTCCCTGGGCCCGGTTCAGGGTTAGGATTGGTTGTTCCGGTAGAAAGTGTAATGGAGGTTGGGTTCTTGAGTCCTGCATAGCTGTTGTATGCACCAAGTGTTCCGGTTACGATAACCTTCTTGCCTACAAGTCCCGGATTGGAAGCAAGTCCATACTGTGAGCGGAATGAAGAGGAAACTTGTATGTCCAACAATTTTGCGTTGGCCTTCTCTGACGGAGAATCCGCAATCAGGAAATTAAAATCATTGGCGTAAGGAGATGTAAACTTGGCTGTAAGTGAGCCGGTAGCATGTCCAACAATATAACCCTCTACCGTCGCCGTTCCTCCACCACTCTGAGCAGCAATAGCCTGCGATACAGTAAGCGGTGCTGCTGCAGCCTGTACCGGACCCTGTGAACCTGGCCCCAGCAGTGCTGTTGCCGTCATTATGAAAATTAGGAATGCCCCAATCCAGTGCTGCCATAACGCCTTCTTCATGTTCTCCATCTCCTCCTCGGATTTACCTTTTAATGGGTTGTCCACTTTAATTTAATCCTTCACATGATGAATTCCTCTTTGTTTATGTAAAATTTTTGAAAAAAGTTTGTTCCGTAGCTCACCTGCCCATACTGTTTACCAAAAGCATGATAAAGGAGAACATGTACCATGAGATTCCTATTTTTGCTGCTTCTAATCATTGTCCCGCTCGTGATGGTATTTCTAGCTCTTCGTTCCCGAACGGTCGTTAAGTTATTTCATGGCCTGGCTCTTATATGTTTCTACAGTGCTGCCACGGTCATTGCCGGAGATGTGTATGCCACCAATGCACATATGACTACATTTACGACTGAAATTCACCATTTCCTGCTGAATGGCTGGTTCCTCTATCCGTCGGCTTATTTGGGCGTGTACGTTCCATATCTGTTATGGTTGGCCCTTTTTTCGAAAAAAAATAATGGTTAATTGGTGTCTCAACATTGCTTTTTCGCTGTGTTCGTAGCATAATAAACGTATACGTGATAATGATTATCATTCTTGAGGTTGTCTCTTATTCGCAATTTAACATTACATGAATTATCGATCATATAGCTAAAGGGGAACGAACATCAAATGAATACAACTCTGCAAAAAGCTTCGCTGCAGCTTGACGATTATCTGGATCTTCTGAACCTGGCCATCAACTTGGGTGATACAAAGTGGCAGAAGGAAATCATCCGTAAATTGGCTTATACTTATCCAGCAGTCCCATGCAAACAACCACAATAACACCTTTTCAATAACTCATGAGGGATTCAGATCTGAATTCGTTCATGAGTTATTTTTTTGTTTTAATAATCCAATGGATACAGGTAAAATGAACTTAATCATAGCCCAGGGGAGTGAATGTTATGTTAGCAGAGACAGAACGACTGATTTTACGAGAGATTGGCGAGGACGACTGGGAAAGTATACATACGTACACCATTTCACCTGAAGTAACCAAGTACACAGCTTGGGGACCTAACACAGAACAGGACACAACTGCGTACATCGAACAGGTTCTGCAATCGCAACAGGAACAGCCTAGGTCCCAATTCGACCTTGCTGTCTGCCTCAAAACAGATGGAACACTCGTTGGCAGCGTGGGCATATACACGGAAGGTACCAATGCGGAGATGGGTTATGTGATGAATCCACAGTATCAAGGGCGAGGCTATGCCGCCGAGGCAAGCCATGCGCTGCTGGGTTTGGGCTTCAACACCCTTGGTGTACATCGGATCTACGCCAAATGCCGGCCGAATAACAAGGCATCCGAGCGAGTCATGCAGAAGATCGGCATGGAGTACGAAGGCCTAATGCGAGAGCATTGGTTTTACAAGGGAGCATTTCACGATTCGTTGGTCTATTCGATTCTCGCCAGGGAATATGCTCAACTCAAAAAAGCTGATATCGGTTAATACCGACATCAGCTTTTTCATCTCCGTAACGACCCCAATCGCCAGTGAAGATTGATCTGTGATCCATGACTGTGGTGAGACTACAGGCGGCATAACTCTGCTGGACAGCTCGGGAATGTAGGACATCCACACATGCAGCGCAATGCGGATAGATCGCGAATCATCAGTTTGCCATCTAGTGTGTCCAGTGTACCCTGTTCTTTCCAGGCCCCCAGCATCCGTGTAACACTCTCCCGAGTAGCTCCAATCATCTCCGCAAGCTCCGTGTGGTTCAGCTTCATCTCAAGTACGATGCCCTCAGGAGTGATTTTGCCGTACGAGTTGCTGGCACGGATCAGTGTCGAAGCCAAAGCCCCAGCCTTGCCATAGAGCAGCAGATCCCGGAAACGCGATTGGGTAATCCGCTGTGAAAGTGCCATCCATTGCAGGAATTTCAAGGCAAGGTCCCCATGTTTGCTAAGCACGCTTTCCAGATCACTGAGCGAGATGATCGCGAGTTCGCCTTTCTCCGTCATCTCTGCACTGTAGCTGTGATTCTGGCCGCCAATGCCACCAAATTCCCCGATCAGGTCCCCTTTTTGCTGAATCGACAAAATGATTTCCTTGCCATCTTCCGTCGATTTGGTCATTTTCAAGCGTCCCGAACGAATGTAGTACAGATACCCGGCTTCATCGCCTTCCAGAAAGAGACTATACCCCGACTTCACCCGTTTGGGCTGCATTTTGGCCTCAATCCAGGCCCACTGTTCAGCTGTTACGAACGAAAGTATTCCACCTGTCTCTCGTGTCATTTTGCTTCCCTCCGTCTCACGTTCTGTCGCTTGGGTTGTTCTTTCTGTAAATATCGTACCCATCACTTTCGTCCCCCTCGTGTTTCCTTATGAATCTATCTTATCGCGAAACCGGCGTGAACGTTATCGGGGGATTACCTGAACCTGGCTGATAAATTCCCTGAATTTGCTGTGAGAAAAGTCACATCCTATGAAGGCATACACATGTTGTCATATGGTAAAGTTCTTGCTGTGTAAGGATTGAGGGCCGTACGTTAACCAAGATCAGTAAATTGCAGAACCGAAATCGGGGAATTCCCTGAATTACAACTCAGACGAATGGGACTACAATAGAACTACCGTATACATTTATATTTCAGGACACCTTGGTCAAAGGTTAAACATATCCATATCACCGAGTCTAATCTAAATGGTGTAATTTCAAAAAGGAAGTGTCTCTCATGCACGATGAACTGCCTTCCGGCATTCAGGAGATGATCAATAATCTGCGCCTGAACACATCCACCGATTTTTGCGGACTGGCCTATCTCTCCGGGTCCATGCTGCGCTGGAAGTACACTTCTGGCGCAACCAATAATCGCGTTACACGGATGGAGATGCGGCCCGGACAAGATCTTGTGGGCACTGCTCTACGGACAGGCCGCACATCCCTGTCGGATGAAAGTACCACAAATGCCAGTTCACCTGGCCGTTGTCCGTTGATGATCGCAGAGCGGCTGCTATGTGCCATCGCTGTGCCTGTGTTCCTGGAGAGCAGCGTCCCTGGTGCCGTGCTGCTTGTTGGCAGCAGGAAGCCATGTACGTTCTCACCGGGCACGGTCAGGGAAGCAGAGCTGGCGGCCAGAGCAGCTGCAGCCAAGCATTCACAGATAAGCAGTCCCGGCGTAAGTCATGAAGAAAAGCTATTCAGAGATTAAAGCTCTGGGTGGCTTTTTTTGGTATCATGAAGACAGGACCAAGAAGCGGACAGGGGGAAATATATAGTGATTCAACTATTGGTTGTGGATGATCATGTTGTTGTGCGTTCGGGGCTGATCGCCCTGCTCGACGGCAAAAATGATATCCGGATTGTGGGGGATGCAGCAGATGGTGACGAAGCCATTGCCAAGGCCCAGGAATTGAAGCCGAATGTGGTATTGATGGATTTTAGCATGCCTCCAGGCAAGGACGGGTTGACTGCTACCGCAGAATTGAAGAAGTTGATGCCTGACGTGGCCATTTTGATTCTGACCATGCATGACGATGAAGAGTATCTGTTCCGTGCAATCCATGCCGGAGCTTCGGGGTATATTCTCAAAAGCGCGCCGCACGAGGAACTACTGGCCGCCATTCGCTCGGTGGCAGAAGGCAGTGCATATCTGTATCCCAGTGCCACCAAACGGCTGATGAGTGAATACCTGGACAAATCCAAACAGGAAAACGCCGGGCCGTATGACACTCTCTCCGAACGGGAGAAAGAGATATTGTCTTGGATCGCCAAGGGTTACGCCAACAAGGAAATTGCCGAGCACCTGGTCATCAGTGTCAAAACGGTCGAATCCCACAAAAGCAACCTGATGGAAAAGCTGGGCCTGCGGACCAGACCTGAACTCGTCAAGTTTGCCATGAAAAAGGGGTTGCTGAACTTTGAGTAGCGCACGGGAGAACAGACTTAGCGGACTGGCCGAGCAGCCTGTACTGCAGCTGCTGGATGAACTGGACAATCATATCACCGATGATGAATTCCGCAGCAGGCTGAAAGGTTCTCTGCATCAGCTAAGCGATCTGAAGTTTGCATTGGATGAATCCTCCATCGTTGCCCTCACGGATCGTAAAGGGAAGATACAGTATGTGAACGATAAATTTTGCGAGATTTCACAATATGAACGGCAGGAATTGATCGGTCAGGATCATCGGATTATCAATTCGGGATACCACGGTAAAACGTTCATGAAAACCCTGTGGGAAACCATCACCTCAGGGCGAGTATGGAACGGAGAGATTCGTAACCGTGCGAAGGATGGCAGCCACTATTGGGTGAATACAACGATTGTACCTTTCCTCGACAATGACGGAGAACCCTATCAATACCTGGCAGTACGCAGCGAAGTGACGAAACTGAAACAGGTCGAGGCTGAATTGCAGACGATGATGACTCAGGTTATGAACATTCAGGAAGAGGAACGCCGCCGGATCTCCCGTGAGCTGCATGACGGAATCGGACAGAGTCTCTTCTCGCTCGTGATTCAGATGGACCAGCTGCTGGCTGACAAGCCTCATTCCGGCGTGGAAGCACTGCGTAAGCAAGTCACGGGTATTATGGAAGAAGTCCGTGGCATGGCTTGGGAACTCAGACCTTCCGTGCTGGATGATCTCGGTGTCGTTCCGGCCATCCGGACTTACATTGAGAACTATACCCGCCACTACGGTATCGAAGTCGATCTGGAATGCAACCTGCGCAGACGGCTGGAGATGAACCGGGAGATTGCCATGTACCGGATTATCCAGGAGGCACTTACCAATGTCGCCAAGTATGCCGATGTAGCCGAAGCACAGGTGACGGTGGAAGATTCCCAGGAGGGCACAGTCGTAATCATTGCGGACCAAGGTGCCGGATTTAATGTACAAACTGCAGGTCAAGGCGTCGGACTGTTCAGCATGGAAGAACGTGCTCGCGGAGCAGGCGGAACGCTGAAGTTATCATCTGAGCCGGGTGAGGGTACAAGCATTACACTTCACCTTCCCAGAAGTATATAGAACGAAACGAATGTGTGGATAGACCACTACGCACAATTACAATATAAAGAAAGCTGCTCGCGGTTTTATCCAAGAGCGGCCTCTTTGCGTTCAAATTTTGGTGCCTATGACAAAATGAAAGCCTGGAATCGGATAAATTTAATATAATGGATAAATAGGTTGACTCCAATTACGATTCGTCATTAAAATATGATTGCTGCATGCAATATGCATTTTTGTAGGTTTACATTTTATACTCCATATAGAGAACGAAAAGGATGATCAATCATGTCAGAAAAACGCTCCTCTAAGGGAGGAGAAATCCCACAAATGTACAACCTGGACGCGATTGATCGAAAAATCATAGCGGCCCTGCATCAGAACAGCCGTATATCCTATACGGATTTGGGCGCACAGATTGGACTGTCACGTGTAGCGGTTCAGGCCCGCATCAATGCTTTATCCGAAAAAGGCATTATTGAACGTTTCACGGTTGTTATTAACCCGGGTAAGGTTGGACTTCAGGTCTCTGCCTTTTTCAATGTAGATGTGGAGCCGCCCTTCCTTGATGAAGTGGCTGAGAAACTGGACGAGGAACCGGCGGTCACCAGCCTCTATCATATGACTGGCCCAAGCACATTGCATATGCACGGCATTTTTGCCGACATGGAAGAGATGGAGCAGTTTCTGCTGGAGAAGCTCTATAAGATGCCTGGCATTGTGAAGGTCGAATCGCAGTTGTTATTAAAACGATATAAAAGTCGAATGGGCATGAGACTGTAGGAGGAAAACAGCATGAGTTGGAAAGATTACACCGGTCTCGTTACGGGTATGGTACGAACCGGGATATTGGGTTATGGCGGTGGCCCTTCGGTTATTCCGTTGATTCGTTATGAAGCAGTCACCCGTTATCAATGGGTTAGTGATGAGGAATTCGGCGAGATTTTGGCCATAGCCAATGCCCTGCCTGGTCCGATTGCAACCAAGATGGCTGCCTACCTCGGTTACAAAACCAAAGGCGTGCTCGGTGCCATCGTCTCCGTACTGGCACACATTTTGCCCACGAGCATTGCTATCATTGCCCTGCTTGGCTCCATGTACGCACTGCGTGAGTCGAAGATCGTAGCAGGCATGGTAGCGGCTGTGCGTCCCGTGATCTTTGTGATGCTGGGCATGATGGCTTATGAATTCGCCAAAAAAGCATGGTCCGGACTCGGCAAGACCTTTGCCATCCTATTTGGTGTCATTGCGTTTGTACTATTGCAGCTGCTGAATATTCATCCAGGCATTGTCATAGCAGTCTTTCTTGGTTATGGCGTATTCCATCTGGAACTGGTTCAGCGTTACAAGTCCAAGCGCAGCTCCGACAAGGAGGTGTCCTAAACGATGCTTCAGACATGGTGGGAATTGTTTTGGGGATTTTTCGTAGCTAATATTTTGGGATACGGGGGCGGTCCTGCCTCCATCCCGCTCATGCAGGAGGAAGTCGTCAACCATTATCAGTGGATGACCACAGAGCAATTCGGCGATGTGCTCGCCATCGGGAATGCGCTCCCTGGCCCGATCGCCACCAAGATTGCCGCATTTGTCGGTTATCAGGTGGCCGGCTGGTTCGGAGCGTTTATCGCCAGTTTTGCCACGATTGTACCTTCAGCTGCCGCGCTGATCCTGCTGCTTCGTTTGCTTAATAAGTATCGTACATCACCCAAAGTCAAAGGGATGACGCTGCTTGTGCAGCCAGTCATTGCGGTGCTTATGATTTTGCTCACGTGGGAATTTGGCCAAGTATCCACCGATTCCATTGGAATTTGGCAGACGTTGATTATTGCAGGTATTTCTTTATGGGTCATGACCAAGACCAAGCTGCATCCGGCTATTTTAATTGTTATTGCTTTTGCTTATGGTGCCTTGGTTCTGTCTCATACGATGTAATCCGTTGATCGAGAAAATATATAAAGTATGTTCATACCAAAAAAACGGTGATGTCAGCATCCAAGCTGGCATCACCGTTTTTCAGTTCATCTCACCTTCAAGGCAAGTTTTTATTTCGCTTCAACTACGATAGTCACTTTTGTTTTCACACCAGCATAACTCACCGTGATTGTCGCTTTACCTTTACCGTTAGCCTGAATAATACCATCTTTCACCGTTGCTGTTGCAATACGGGAGGACTTCCAGAGTGCCGGTTTGGAGACATTTGCTTCACTGCCATCTGCATACGTTGCCGTTGCTACCACGGTAACCTTATCCCCTGGTTTCATGGTCAGGGTGACTTTATTGGTTTGCAGATATTTCAATGTATCTACATCGATAGCCACTGTTACGGATTTGCTGCCGTATTTCGCTGTTACTTTCGCTTTACCTGAACCCATCGCTTTTACTTTACCTTTGGTTACCTGAGCTACTTTGTAGCTGTTGGTTTTCCATTCAGCTTTGTCAGTTACATCGCGTTCGCTACCGTCATTAAAATACGCCACAACGGTAATATCAGCTGTCTCGCCAGATTTCAGAGATACAGCTGGCTCTGATGCTTCAATGCGGGCAATGACATCAACTTCAATTGCAATTGTAACCTTTTGAGAACCATACTCTGCTGTAATGTTCACTTTACCGCTACCATTTGCCGTTACCAAACCTTTTTTAACATCAGCTACCCGAGCATTGCTCGTTTTCCAAGTTGCTTCTGAAGTTACATCCAGCGTATTACCGTCTTCATCTGTACCGGTCAGGGTAATTTGCTGTGTTTCTTTGGAAGCCAGTGCAATAAAGTTTACATCCGCTTCGAGACCGCTTGCCATACCAACCTCAACAGACATGGTCAGTGTTTTTCCGTCCACTTTAGCGGTAATGGTTGCTTTGCCGACAGCAATACCCTTTACTTCGCCATCCTTGGACACTTCGGCAACCTTATCACTGCTGCTGCTCCATTCTACATCTTCAGTAACGACTTTGGATGTGTTGCCATATACAGCTAGAACCTCCGCAGTAAAGGTATCACCCACACCGATTGATTTTTTCTTGTTTTGCATTTCGTATTTGTCCGGCACATCTACACTTACAGTGATTTTGACCGTTTTGCCGCCATAAGCCACTGTAATGGTTGCCTGTCCCGATTTGTAAGCAGTAAGTTTACCTGCAGATACGTAGACAATATCTTCATCGCTTGAAGTCCACGTTGCTTTGGATGTTACAATCTCCTTACTTCCATCCACATACTCAGCGTTGACCGTAAGTTCCTTCTCTTTTGTTCCAGTCAAACTCATAGCCAGTTTATCTTCAACGTCAACAACGTCCAGGTAACGAGCGGTGTCAACATCTACCGTAATTTCAACGGTTTTACCACTGTAGCTGGCTTTAACTGTAGTTGTACCTTGGCCAATAGCCGTAATTTGCCCTTTGTATACGGTAGCAACCTTCTCGTTACTTGATGTCCACACTGCAGTATTCGTTACATCTGAATCTGAACTGTCCGGGTAGATCGCCGTCAACGTCAATTGCTTGGAGCGATCCGAGTTGCTTAACATGAAGAATAATTTTTGCTCGTCGACCTTCAGATTGCTCGTCCGGTCCACGTCTACATCAATCGAAACGGTTTTTGTACCGTATTTAGCTGTGATTACAGCAGATCCCGCGGCATAACCTGTGATGGTGCCCTTAAGCACATCAGCAACTTTCTCATCACTGGAACTCCAATCAGCAAGAGAAGTTACATCCGTAGTCGTTCCGTCCGGATACGTTGCTGTCAAAACGACTTTGTCGCTTTTGTTCAACAAAAGGTTTACTTGCTTTTTGTCTGTATCGATCCGCTTCACAACTTCAACGTTTACCTCAACGGTAACAGATTGTTTTCCTACCTTACCTGTAATTAATGCCGTACCCGCGCTTTGTCCGGTAACTTTACCGTTAACTACAGTCGCTACCTGATCGTCATCAGAAGACCATTCTGCGATATCGGATACGGGTTCAGAACTGTTATCACTGTAAGTTGCAGTCAGTGTAATCTGATCGGATTCACCTTTACGAATATCAATGGTTTGCTTGTCTTTCGTCAATGCCTTAACCTTTTTGGTCACGTTCACCTGAATGGATTGTGGCTTATTTTCATAGGATACGATGACAGTTGCCTGTCCCTCACCTTTGGCTGTAATTGTTCCGTTATATACCGTAGCCACTGCAGTGTCATCACTGCTCCAGCTTGCATTCACTGTGATATTGCTTGTCGAAGCATCCGTATAGACTCCTGTAGCTGTTACAGAACTGGATTCTCCCACTTCAAGCGCCACTTCATTTTTGGAAACCACTATTTTGGACAGTTCTTTATCTGCCGCAGCGGCCAAGCCTACGTTGGAAATACTCAGCACTAATACCAGCATCATCACCATGTACTTGGTCAATCTTGGCTTTAACATCATTTCCCCCCGATTATCATCATTATTTTCCTTAATTTTAATGTCGGCAAGTTCTTTCCAGATGTTTAGGCTTTCAGCGATTTTTCAGAAAAATGATTGGAAAACAATTCCGAATTCTCATCTCTCTCCAGGGAATCATACCCACCAGCATTCCGCATAACCTATCTATATTGCTACTTAATAAGCGCCAAGCAACTGAATTGTACATGACAGGAGGAGAAACATGCGGCAGCCCTTTGATTACATTGGATATTGGGAGCAGACATACCGTTCCGGAGAAACTTCAGGACGTGGATCTTACGGGGTTCTGGCTGAGTTCAAGGCCGAGATTGTGAACGGATTGATTCAGCAGGAGGGCATTACCAGCGTAATCGAGTTTGGATGTGGTGACGGCAACCAGCTGCAATATATGAATTACAAAGAGTACCTGGGTGTCGATGTCGCTGCCTCTTCGGTGCGCCTATGTGCCTCGAAATTTGCCACGGACTCTTCCAAAAGCTTCATGCTGTATACACCTGGCCTGTGGATCAACCGGGGCTTCCTGACGGCAGACCTTACGGTGTGTCTGGATGTGCTGTATCACATCACGGATGAGACCGATTTCCGTAATACATTATATGATATTTTGCATTCATCGAAGGAATGGGTTGTTCTCTACACTCGGTTGAAGGAAAATGGCAATCCAGGCGTGGACACGATTCAGGATCGCAACCTGTTCCATTATTTATTTGATTATCCCGACTTCAAAGTTCAAGAGATCATCCCTCAGCGGTATCCCGACCAATCTTCAGCGGACTTTGTAATCCTCAGACGCGTACCATCGAAGAAAAACAATTAATTAATTCTAACTCATCACATGAAAAACCACCCAAAACAGTCCAGTGGAAGATAGGCTGCTTCAGGTGGTTTTTTATTTCAATTATATAAATTCTCCGACATCATGTTGAGGTTAAAATAAACCCGGACGTCCGCGCAGCTTCGCCAGCGCTTCCATATAGAAATAATCGCCGTAGATGATCGGCACATTTAATCCCCGTCCTTCCGGGTAATGCACGGTTCCCTGCATGATCAGCCCCTCTTCCGCAGCAGACTCGCCTGAGCTGTAGCGCTCATGCAGGCCGCGAACGATGCGCTCTCCTGCTGCGGCATACACCTCTACGCGTGGCGACAGCTTCGCCAGCTCAAGCAGACCGCTCGCTGCAATCGCTGCGGCGGACGAATCCCACGCCACCTGATGCTCTGCCGGTGCGCGAAAATCCCAGAACGGCACGATATCTTCGCCAAGCTTGGCGAGGAAGAAATCGGCCGCGCGTTCCGCTGTCTCCAGATAGCGGGCTTCGCCCGTATACCGGTAAGACAGCGCAAAACCATGTAGCGCCCAGGCGGTGCCCCGCGCCCAGGCGGAACCCGGAGCATGGCCCTGTCCGCCATGCTCTTGCAGCTTCTGCCCTGTGTGTGGATCAAACTCCACCACATGGCAGATGGACCCGTCTGCGCGGACAAACTCGCGCGCTACAGTGTCCGCATGTGCTTCCGCCAGCAAGCGGAAGCGGGGATCGCCGCTCTGCTCGGATGCCCAGTAGAGCAGCGGCAGGTTCATCATGCTGTCGATGATGGCTACGCCACGCGTATCCATAGTGGACGAGTTGAAGTTCCAGGCACGAATGAACTGACCACGTACATTGAAGCGAGCAGCAAATAGATTGGCAGCAAGCATCCCCCGCCGCCGGCTGTCCATGCTGCCAGTCTGGCGGTAAGATGCTACGCCGCTAAGCAGCCAGATGAAACCCAGATCGTGATCCACCGAATCCGGATTGCGAAGGCATCCCTCCAACTGTCGTTCACAGCTATCTGCAATACGGGACAATGGAGCAACATCTACATTTTCAGGGGACTCACCATACACAAGCCATAACAATCCGGGCCAGAAGCCAGCAGTCCACCATTCCGGATCATTCTGGTCATACGTCCCCTGCGGAGAGATGTGTGGAAAGGTATCCTTGATTCGCTGTGCGTTGCGAATGGTTTTGTCCGCACCCTGCCGCCATGCTTCTTCTACCCATGTTACCGATGTCGATGTGCTCACAAGCTTTGCCTCCTCTTTTCGTATCTTTATTTATTTGCTCATACACTTACGCAACTTCAATGGACTATAACTGCACGCCGCGTTCACAGGCTTCTCAATGCATCGGTCCAGTCCGGATTATCATCAATTCTGATTCTCCGAATCACCTCGGCTGAATGGTGAATTTGCATCTGCACCTTGTCTCCTGTACGGAATGGTCCCGAGAATCTCCGCTTTCATCTGCGGTCTGACGTAAGATTAATGCCGTCCGGTAAAATTTCTGTGGCAGGTGATCATGGTCCACGGTCTCGATCACTTCGATCTTTGCATCCCAGTTTCCAGCATCGTACTCCAGGATAACCACAGCCTTGCTCCCTTCCCATCGTACTCCTGCTTCTTCCAAGACAGGTTCAATTCGACTGATAAAATGCTGGGCGACTCGCGGTTTCTCATCCAAGGGCTCCCCTCTTCGAATACCAGAAGGTGGACGCCACTCGTAGTGGTCTTCAAGGAGAAGCTCTGCTTCGGAAATTCCAGATGAACCGTGCCATCGTAATCGCCGAATATATCTTGTCAGTGTAGGAGCTTCCGAATAAGCTGACGTCAGGTCGAATTCAGCCTCTACCCCCTGTGAAGGCAAGTGCTTAATATGTAGCGTTTTGGCTTCCGCTTGTCTTCCGGATTGTTGACCCGTTCCTTCAATGACTGGAACGCTATGTCCCTGAGATCCAATTTGAAAAATGCTCTCTCTTCCAGGTGCAAAGTAGGCCTGCGTATACTCACCTGAACCTGGGTCACAGAGAATGTTTTCACCGCCACCATGAAGGATGAAGTGTCCCAGATCATTATGATTATGGGGCTCTGCGTTATGACCTCCTTTTACCGAAAAGGCTACCTTTACTTCCTTCTGTTCACCTGTTGTCAGCGTCCCTCGTGCTATCATCCACGATAAATCCTCCAAGTAAATTGGAGCTTCGGGCTCGCCCGATTCAGTCTCTCTCTCGAACTTATCCGGATTAGTCCAGAGTATATTACGCAGAGCATGAGCCCACCTATGGCAGGGATCCTGGGAGAGAAGCGGGATGTGAAGCCCTGAGTTGATTTGAATCTGCTGCCGTTCAGACAAAAGGGACAGCAGACCGGACGGAATCGTCTCCCGCTCACGACTGTCCGAATAATTGATAAATACCCCATCCGATAAATGAATATTTCCCGGGAAAGCAGCAATTGCTCCCGTCTTGGGTTCAGACAACATATCCAGCTCACCTGCACTGAACAATCTCAGCATCTCTGCGTAATAGGTATAAAATCCGTACCCGTAAACCCAGTAACCCACACCTTCAGCACAACCCCCATCCGGCCCGTAACCACTCAAAAAGGCATTCATGGATCGAATGGTGTGCTGTACAGCCATGGTTCTAAGACGCTCATCCTCTAATAAAAGGAGAGCAGCAATCCCGCATCCTCCACTGCAAACGGCTGACCAGTTGTGATTCGCGTCTTCCCAACCGTATGTCCGCTGCTCTCGGTACAACGGAGTAAATATCCTGTCTTCCATCTCTGCCTTGACCATTTGGATCAAGCGCTTATCCAGCATGTCACCCAGCATCACTATTAGCTCTGCCAGCATCTGTGCGGTCTCTGCAGCGAATAGATCAATATGTGTTCTTGCGCCAGCTTCTTCCCCTTCGGGTATATGGGCAGACAGGCACCAGGTTTTTTCATTACAAACACTCCAGATCAGATCCTCCAGCAGATGCAAACGATCGGAAGATGGAGATGCTGCCAACAGCAACCCTAGCGAAACAAGCCTTCCGCGCCTTTCAAAATACGCCTGCTCATATGCTTGACGCTCACCCGTGTCCCTGAATTGACGAAATAGGGAAAAAGATAGTTCAGGCAGGTTCTCCGTAAGCGCATTCTGTTCATATACTTCTAAATCCGACCAAAAGTCAGCATAAACGGGGTCATTCCACGTGTCCGTGAGCCTGTCTTTCCAGTGATGGATAAGCTTCAAACCTTCGGACATTCCGTGTTTCATAGCCGCAGCGATGTGATCTACCGTCCAACGTAATCCAGGGTGAACCGTCATAAGAATTCCTCCCCATTTTTGTAACCGATTTCATTTTAGCCTATCAGGTAGTAAAAATGAAGGGAATTCGGCTAATCTTATGTAAAAAAACAAATAATATGAAAATAATTGAAACTTTTCAGGATGTTTTCTCGTAAAAGAGTTGTCGGTACTCATTGCATATGTATTTTATTCCATTATGAGGACAGGTGAACCATACTGAATACTGAATTATTTGATCAGGCTGTAACGGATCTTCTGCATCGCTCGGATAGCCGAGTGTTAGTGCAGGTCGAATCCCATTTCCCCGACAATCGCCTCGTAGGAGGCAAATATCATATGGGGAGTCACACCGTATATCTGTACAAAAAAGAGATCATGGAGCAATGCCGGATGCTCTTCGGTACGCTAGCTCCCTTGAAAGCCTATATTTATGTCATTCTGGCTCATGAACTGGGTCATGCGGAGGATACGGAATTAGCAGATCTGTCCAACCTTCTTGATGGCCCCCTTTCGGCTCCTGAGCAGGCAGAGATCCGACTGCGTATTGAAGAAAACGCCTGGCGTTATGCAGAATCACTACTACAGGGCGTGGATCCTGTTTTCTTACGAACCATCATTGATGAATCCCTGCTCAGCTATCGCCAAGCGATTGAACCACATATTGCCTGAAGTATCCGAACAACGTGAATTAACACGGCCAGACCCACCCTTTTCCACAGGTGAGATCTGGCCTTGTTTGCTAGAATTACGTTTTTTTACGCTTGCTTCTATATCAACGATTAATTTTTCCGATTCCGTGACCGGGCTTGTCCACCCTTGCGACCTGCTTCTTCCCGGCTCATTTTGCCATCCTGATCATCGTTTCCATCACTGTTGCCCTGGGCGCTTCCGCCCTCCCGTCCAATCTCTTGATAGAACTCGCGGTCGTGGGATTTGGATGTTGCTTCCCCACCTTTGCTGCCGATTTCTTGATAAAACTCTTGATCATGATTCTTGGAGGTTGCTTCTCCACCCTTACGTCCTGCTTCTTCACGGCTCATTTTTCCGTTTTGGTTATTCTGTGCCATTTTGAATTCACTCCTTATCGGGTATTGAGTATAGTGTGCTACGATTCTTAATCACCCTCTCATTTGGGAATAAAACATGATATTTCTAAATATGACATTTTTAATGTGTTTTACTCCGCGAGGTTCAATATGTGAAAAGGAGCAGAGGTCTGTACAGACCTCTGCTCCTTTTTTATTGAATTTTCAGCAGACTTTCCTGTACGACAGACAACCATTGACGTGCAATCAGTTCATGACCTGCCGCCGTTGGATGTACACCATCCCACAACCAGTAGGATGCATCTGCCTTTTCAGTCGCTTGATTGAGCACATCCTGCAATGGAACGAACACAGCACCGAACTCATTCGCGAGCTCGCGGACAAGACGTTGATATTGACCTATAGTCTCCTGCCATGCATCCCATTTGTCCACCGTAGCTCCGGTTTTCAGAATGAAGGGTTCCATCAACACGAGCCCTGTATTCGGGAGCACTTCCCGCGTTTCTTCAAGCAGATGACGATATGCCCGTCCAAGACGATCCGTCACCCCGCTCGGTTCATTATTCATTATACGCCAGGCGTCATTCACACCGATCAGAATACTGATCAGCTCCGGCTTTAAACTAAAGGTATCTTCATTCCAGCGTGCATACAGATCGGATGCGCGATCCCCACTGACCCCCCTGTTGTAAAAGGTTGGCTGCTTCTCTGCCAGCTCCGCACCCAATCTGCTTGAGATCAAATAAGCGTAGCCATGCCCCAAAAAGTGATTTGGATCATCGTTCCGCGATCTTCCTCCGTCTGTAATGGAGTCTCCCTGAAACAATATTACGGATGGACTTGTACTCATGATTTGAACCGTTCCTTCCTCTTATGCAAAATGGAAACCTTGATCCTACAGTCTCCATTTTATCCCTTTCCGGCTCAATAGAAAATAGCGTTTTCAAAAGTTCAACTAAACGCCTTTCTGGTCTTTTGCCACATATCCTCCGCCCTGATATTTAGTCTCATCCTGCTTATCTGGCGCCCCTCTGCGCTTCGCTTCTTCCCACAGCTCGGCAGCATCGTCTTCCGGGCGGTATCCAATTTTTTCAGCCAAATACCCGATATCATAATAATTGTCGCTATTCGCGGAGGTTCCGTATAAGTTAAGATACTTCATCCCGGAATCAGCTTCAATACAGCACACAGCAAGCTGCACCATATCCCTCGGCGATATCCAGATATGGGCAGAGCGCTCGGAATGCGGATGGTCATCCCCAGAGAAGTTGCCGATCCGAATGTTGAATGAAGACAGGTCGTACTTGTCCACATAATATCGGCCAAGCAGTTCAATATAACATTTGCTGAGGCCATAGAAGCTGTCTGGACGATATGGGTCGTCGACCTCAATCTCTTCACCTGTACGGTAAAAGCCGGTTGCATGGTTAGAGCTTGCAAAAATGACACGCTGAGCACCATTCATTCGTGCTGCTTCATATACATGGTAAGCTCCTGTTACGTTGATCGGCAGAACTTTGCCCAAGAAATCCTCTCCATCCTTGGCCCAGGCAATGTGGAGAACGGTATGCACTCCTTGCATCAGTTCTTGCAGTCTTTCTGCATCCGTAACATCCATCGAGACAATGCCTGCTCCATGATCATCCTGAAGGTCAGCAGCAACAATATCATACTTGTCCATTTCCCTCAGACCGTCCAGCAGACTGCGACCGATTACACCAGCAGCTCCTGTGATCAACACCTTTTTCCTCGTATTACCCATTCACCTTCGCTCCCTTCATTCTTAACGGATACTTCAGTTCTACTTACATAGGTCTATAGAACATTATTAACCGTTAGTCTGAAGGAATTACCTGTACTCTTGAGTCCTCTACCCGAGCAAATAACGTAAAATCATCATGGCTACAATGCCAACAAGAACCGTACCGAGAAGGCTTCGAGTCCAGATCGCTACCACGAAGGTAGGCAAGGCTGCCCATAGTGCAGCATTTTGGGTGAGCGGCACCAGCTGATTGCCAGACATCAACAGTTCCTGGCCAATCAGTGCAGCCATCACGGCCACAGGCACATATTCCAGCCAGCGAAGCAGCCATACCGGAATCTGTATTTTGCTAAACAGCATTAGCGGCAGCACCCGGGGAATAAAGGTCAACAAGGCGGACCCGATAATAATCCAAAATACATCCCATCTTACTTCCATCGTTCCATGACAACTCCCATCGTTGCTGCAACAACTGCAGCCACTATAATGCTCATGCTGCCCAAAGAGGCCATGCTTGCGAGTACCACACACACCACGGCAATAATGGCTACATTGATGTGCAGCTTTCTGTTTTTCCGATGGATTAACTGGAGCACGATTAGGCCGATAAACATGGCCGGCAGGGCAAAATCCAGTCCAAACTGCTCCGGATTGGTAATCCAGCGCCCGAAATAAGCTCCTGCCATGTTGGCTGCGAACCAATTCAGATAAGCTGTAATATTCAATCCATGCATCCAACGTTCACTTAATGTTTTGCGGCCAATTGCGCGAGTCATCGCCACTCCGAACGATTCATCCGTGAGCAGGGAGCCAATCCACATGTTTTTGAGTGGGGTCAGGTGCCTGAAATACGGCGATACGGCTGCACTGAGTAATAGATGTCGCAGATTGACAAAGAAAATTGTGAAGATGATCGCTGCTGCCGATCCGTTCGATGCGAGCATGCCTGCAGCAATAAACTGAGCCGAACCTGCATATAAGATCAGACTCAGCAGGGCCGTTTCTGCCAGACTGAGTCCTGCTGTCATTTCAATGACACCTGCTGCAAACCCAATACTCAAATAGCCAAGCAGGGTTGGAATGCAATCCTTTACCCCCTGCATAAACGTGGCATGATCCCGAGTCTCTAAGATGTCTTCCGATTTTGTGACCATGGGCATTGATTTATCCAATTCTGCTGCAACTCCTTCTCATCTCTTCAGAGATGTATATACGTTTCCTTTATATTAATTTAGAAATATACCACAAGTTGAGTTAATGAGGGAGAGACAGATTTCTCCTTTACAGAACAGATGCTATAGATCTCTCATGCAAAAAGCCCATAACCTGTTAAGGTCATGGACTTGGTAAGCCAGAAATGAATGTGCTGCGGAGTTATTCACCAATACTTTTTTTGTCCCCGTGATATCCTTGTTCGCCATATGGCTCAAGCTGATCCATCCAACGATTCAAACATTTGGCGAGTGCATCCTTCGTGTCGAAATACGGGTTATCCTCTTTTTTCAATACTTCCAGCACTTCAATCGTAAACGCGTCATCACCATATTCATTCCATTCCGCCTGCAGCTGCTTGTTCAGATGGCTACCCATTTGCAGCATGAATTTCTGTCCATTGATCGTTTTCAGATTCAATGTACTATCCAGATAGACTTTACCGTTGCGTTCATTCCGAATCTGGTATATTCCGGCCTCCGTCTTGATTTCCTTGGCCTGCTCCTGAAGCTCCTTGCGTCGATTCATTTCTTCATTCTCTCCTTTCCCGCTTCCCGTTTCCGTTTGCTTATTATTCTTCTTCTCTTCTTGCTCTGCCGAGAGGTTTAACCAGTACTGACTGCCGTCCTCTTCACGATTCAGGAAACCGTAGTCGATCAGATATCTCCTCAGTTCCACGTAGTCCTCATAGATTTGTTTTAATACCTCGTTAACCTGTTTCTCGGTATAGTGGCGTTTTGGCTCGAATCGTTTGGCAATTTCAGTGAGAACGATATATTTATGCTTCTGCTGCATGTGAAAACTCGATAGCGGACCATCTGTTCCTTCTGGAAAATACTTGGCCAGCACTTTTTCACGGTCCTGTTCCGAGATATCAAACTGTTTATCGTTGATCGTATGCACATGTCTTGTGACAGGCAATACGAGCTCGGCAGGAGCATAGTCATCTTTGCTTTTTAGCAGTTCCATTAATGCCAAAAAGATTTTGGCCTGCCGTTCCTTCTCCTTCAGCACGAACCGGTGATTCCGAATGGTGGACGCACTACCGATCCCTAGTGCCTTCTGCACTTCGGTGTCCTTCTTCCCTTCATAAAACTGGCCAAGTAATCCCCGCTGCACGTCGGACAGTCCTGTTACACTTTTATCCAACTCCAGCAAGTATTCAAAAACAGATCCATGGGCCTTCTCGATATGAACACGCATATATCTCTCTGCCTCATAGAGAACACCTTCCTCGGGATAGATAATTCCCGCTTCCGTTTTATAGCCACAGCAGATACATGTAAAGGTTGGCCCTTCCGCAAGATATCCCCGCTTGATCTCTTCAAGCGTAGCCGTCTGCAATAATGGTTCCGATGATTTCATGGGACTAACTCCTTTTTTATGCTTTTATTTAGATATCCCCATCGACAATCGATATCACTCAATAATTCTATATAAGTTTGTTTATTTATAGATATAATATAATTTTGTTTGTTCAAAGTCAATCGCCATCTCCTGTATGCTCTCTTCTCAATGAGTTGAGCTCTCCAGCGAAGTTACCAAGGCATACTTTTTCCAATAAAAAAAGACTACAGGGAATTGACCCTGCAGTCTCGTTGTCATCGTCATGCTGACGCTGGCACTTTACGGTTTATCCCCCTTCTAACACAGAGGCACCGCTTTATTCCATTTAATCAGTTATAGCTTGAAACGTTCAATCATGCTCTGCAGATCTTCAGCCATTCGAGACAATGCGGCAGAGGAAGCTGCCACTTCTTCCATCGTGGCTAGCTGTTCCTGCGCTGCAGCAGAGCCATCCTCCGTACCGGATGCGATCTGATCAGACAAGACAATGGTATCATTGACAGCTTTCGTTACGTGATTCATTCCTCCATCAATCTGACGGGATGCAGCAGACACTTCCCCAGCTTGAGCAGCAACGAGCTGCACCGCATCTCGAATGGTACGGAACGCATCGCCCGCTTCGGTAATCAGCTCGGAACCTTTCACCATACCCTCACCTGTACGTGCAAAGGTGGACTGAACCGCGTACGTTTTCTCCTGCATTTCACGCATTAACTCATTAATCCGCTCAGCAGAACTGCCTGAATTGTGAGCCAAAGCTTTGACCTCATTGGCTACAACAGCAAATCCGCGTCCTTGCTCTCCAGCTCTGGCAGCCTCAATGCTCGCATTCAATGCAAGAATATTGGTCTGTTTCGCAATAGAGGTAATTTCTGTAACGATCTGAATAATCTCTTCATTTTTTGCCCGGAGATCCTCAATGACCGCTGCCATAGCTTCACTCTCTTCGTTGACCTGCTGAATATGAGCGACCGCCTCTTCCACGGTTACCATTCCGGCTTCGGACTTGTTCGAAGCTTCCCCTGCAATGCGGGCTGTCTCTTCAGCGCTGGAAGAGATTTCTTTGATCCCAATGGACATCTCTCCGACAAGCTGTCCCGTTGCCGCAAGACTGTCATTTTGTTTGGTTGTTCCTTCTGCTGCATTTTGCATTAGCTCGGCGACCTGTTCTGTGGCTTTGGACGTCTGTTCCGAACTGGCCATCAATTCCTCGGAAGATGCCGCGAGCTGGCTCGACGTATCGTGCACCTCTCCAAGAACATTGCGCAGCGAAGAAGTCATGGAATCGAAGCTGTCTCCAAGCTGTCCAAATTCATCCCGCCGCTTCAGCCCAACACGAACCGTAAGGTCCCCGGCGCTGACCTTGGATGCGGCCTGGGTGAGCTGCTGCAATGGACGAACAATTCCTCGGATGATGAATATGAGCAGGATCATACCGATGACGAGTGAACTTCCCACAAGCGTATAGGTTCGAATCATAATCGGTCTAACTGCTTCATCCGCTTCGGAAGGCAGCATCTCACCAACGATTTTCCACCCCGTTGCCGGGTTGGTAAAGTATACAGCTTCCACTTCTTGTCCTTCATACGTATACGTTACGGTTCCTTTGTCGCTCGTGTACATTTCATTAATGTAGTCTTGATCTGACTGCACACCCGATTCGATATTGTAATGGAAAAGGAACTTTCCGCCATTGTCCAACATGTACAGCTTTCCTTTTTCACCGATATGAATCTGGTCCACGTTTTCTTTCAAGTGGTTAAGACTTACATTCGCTCCAAACACACCTTTGCCATCAGCCAGCTTGGCAGCGGCTGTCACGACCCACTCTCCTGTTGTTGCTGACTGGAATGTATCCGAAACAACAGGTTCACTTGCTGCCATGCCCATCGTATACCAGCTGCGTTCCCGCGGATCATAGATCTGTTGTCCAGGATCAGGTGACTTCATCCAGCTTCCATCCTCGGCACCGATCGTCAGAACGCCAAGTTCTTTATGATTTTCAGACATATGGTCCATTTGTTTTTGTAGGGCAGGCGATTTATTAATAACATCCTCGGAAGTAAAACCCGCAGCAAGCTGTGCGGCGTTATCCTTCTCCATGTTGAGCATCTGATCAATCTGTAAACTAAGCATCTCTGTTTTGGCCTGTGCAGAATGCAGGAGTTCCTCCCTGACCCGTTCTGTGGCTTTATCGTAAGATAACCAACCAACGGTGATGCTTGGCACAATCAAAAATAGAAGCAGCGCCGCGACCAGACGTTTTTTAACGGTTGGCGCAAACCATTGTTGAAACCTTTTCTTCATATGAACTATCCCCCATCATCATCTTCACCTTTCTTTTTATCGGACGAACATCATGAAAACATTATGTATGAATACTAAATATCATCGAATTTCTATTATTTTTGTTAGGCTCTTCTATTCTCTTGTTCTCCATCCATTTTGACCCTCTCCGCGAGATCGTTTACAATATTTTAAGCTGGTTATTCATGAAAAGTCTGGAAGGAGAGGATTCAAATCACACGCAGATCGCCTCACGAGCATCAATCGGTTTCCAAGGCCTATTTATCCCTGTCTCGTATTCTGCTCGCGTTCATTTTGGTTGCAGGGCCGGTGCTGGGACAATTCAGCACATCCATATCGGCTGCGCAGAACACGCAAGCAGTTCTTATTGAAGTGAATGGCGAACCACAATCCTGGAAGAATACACCTCAGATCTATAACGGATCAACATACGTACCCCTTAGGGATGTCGTCCAGTCGGTGAAAGGTTCCTTGAAATGGGATAACCGTACCAAAACGGCTACCATCAC
The DNA here is from genome assembly GCF_022346995.1 of Paenibacillus sp. ACRRY. Taxonomy (GTDB): domain Bacteria; phylum Bacillota; class Bacilli; order Paenibacillales; family Paenibacillaceae; genus Paenibacillus. Next base: position 125,600 of record NZ_JAKRNM010000012.1, read on the forward strand.
CGTTGGAAGAGATACTTTGGTTTACCAAGCCGGAAGCGACTCGATCAAGGTCAACCATGTCCGCCTCGATGCAGGCGTGAAATCCCGTACAGTTAACGGTACGCTTATGGTACCTGTCCGTCCTATAGCGAATGCCCTGAAAGCGGATATTAAAGTCGGCCGCACCTCATCGGGTCAGATGAGCGTGAACATCCAAACAGACCAAGTCAGTTTGCTGGACAAGGAAGTGACCAGCGTGGATGCTTATTTACGTGAAGTCCAATTCCCTGGCATGGCCCTAATAGCCCACAATGGTGAAGTATTGCTTCGTCAAGGATATGGACTGGCCGATGAGAAAACGCTGAACCGCCCGGACCAGAAAACAAGAATTGCTTCACTGAGCAAATCCTTCACGGCAGCTTCCATTCTGAGCCTCGCGGAAGATGGCAAGCTGAATGTAGAAGATCCCATCTCCAAATACATCTCTGGTATTCCGAAGGGTGACAAGATGACTCTGCATATGCTGTTATCTCAAACTTCCGGGCTTCCGTCTGCATTTGGCCGAGGTGAGGGAACCTCACTGGAAGAAACGGTAGAGGAGATCCGGCACAAAACACTGAAGTTCGAACCAGGCACTGCCTATCTCTACAGTAATAGCGGGTATGTGCTGCTCGCCTATGTCATTGAACAGGTATCCGGCATGAGTTATGCCGACTATGTTCAACAAACCATTCTGGAGCCGCTCGGTATGAAAAACTCGGGTGAGGCATCACGCAAGGTCAAAACCATCAGTGGTTTCGTCGCAGAAAATAACAAGTGGGTGCCTGCTCCTTATTACGTGTCACAATCGGGATCAGGGACGATCTATTCGACGGTTGACGATATGTTCAAATGGGACCGCGCACTGTATACCGATCAGATCCTGAGCCAGGAGACGATTGAACAGATGTACAAGCCCTATTCGGACAAAAATTACGGCTACGCCTGGATTCTCAAGGAAAACGGCGATAATCGTACCGTCTTCCACAATGGCAGTGGCGGCGGTTTCGCCACAGCCTTCTCCCGTAATTTGTCAGACGACGTAACGATTATTCTGCTTGGTAATCATGCGGGTATGGATATGACCTCTCTGATGGATGAAGTAGAAGCTCGCACGGCCAAAGCATTGAAATTGCAATAATTGGTCTATACGCAGTACAAGAGACGGCCCTCCTTAGGGTCGTCTCTTTCGTTTATACACTCCATGTCATGGTTGGTAGATGAAATCACCTATCGTATTAGATTGAGCAATAAAAAATAAATAAATCAATAAAAGAAACATTTTTACAATTTTGTTGTTTATATATTGTAGTAAAATTATGGGAAATGAATTGTTTTTTACCGATTCGTGAACTCTGAATTTCCATGTCGGTGAGTTACAAGCTCTAAAAATGTTGAGGTGTAATCATGAAGAAAACCATTGTACTTATGTTTCTGAGCCTGTTCTTCCTCTTATTGTTTCCGATTCAGGGAAATGCCGCTGCAAACACGTCTAAAATCTTTTTGAATGGAGAGCAATTGTCTCTCCCGAATGATGTCCAGGTGACAATCGTCAATAAAAATGTCATGATTCCGATCCGAGTCGTTGCAGAAAATTTGAAGTTTGATGTCGACTGGAATCAACAAGCCCGTCAGGTGAAGATACAGCAAAATGAAAAAGTAATATCTCTCACCGTTGATCAGAAGCAAGCTATGGTTGCAGACAAACAGGTTACCCTGAATACAGCTCCGCAAATATTAAACAAAACGCTGGTGGTGCCCATTCGCTTTGTCAGTGAACAGATGGGACTTAGCGTAAAGTGGAACAACCAGGAGAAGATCGTGTACTTAACTGGCAACAATAATGAGTCCGCTGAAGCATCTGAAGATGATTCAGGAGGTAGCGACACCCTCTCGTTAACCCATGTAACGGATATTGTTTTTGCCGACAATCAGCTTGTCGTTTCCACGGATGGGGAAAAAGTGCAGCCTGTCATATCTACCTTGAAGAACCCGGATCGACTGGTTGTGGATTTGCCTAGAACGGTCTTTGGTGACCTGGCACAGCCGCTTGATCAGGGGTTTAATGGAAAGCTGGATGTAACCGGATATCCCAATGTATCGGAAGTGAGATATTCCCTATTTAAACGAGATCCCGGGCAGGTTCGGATTGTGGTTGAATTAAACAATGTGAAGGACGTGCAGTTCGATCAAAACGTGATTGCCGACAAGCTGCTTATCGATCTCAACGTTTCGGGAGACAACGTAACACCCGTGCCAGTGACTCCTGTCATCGATACAGGACGTAAAGTCGTCGTGATTGATCCAGGTCACGGGGGCAGTGACCCAGGGACCATAAGTATCACCAATAAACCGGAGAAGGAATACGTTCTGGCTTTGGGTCTAAAAGTACAAGCTCTACTGCTCAATGAGCCTGATATTGATCTGGTCATGACACGTGACAGCGATATCTATCCCACACGTTCCGAGCGCGTTCAACTGGCGAATCAGTTAAATGCGGATGTCTTTGTCTCTATACACGGCAACAGTGTAAAATCCTCACCTCAGGCATCAGGTACAGAAACCTATTATTATCAGCGCAGCAGCAGCAAAGACCTGGCCAATATCATTCATCAACGCTTGGTTAACGCTCTGGGATTCAAGGATAGGGGTGTCAAGAATGGAAGCTTGCAGGTCATTCGGGAAACGACCATGCCTGCGGTTCTCTTGGAAATTGGCTTCCTAAGTAATGCTGCCGAAGAGATGGCCATGTCATCCGAAGAAGTTCAGGCAAAAGCTGCACAAGCAATAGTTGATGGAATCAAGGAATATCTAGGCATATAAAATATAACGTTATACCAAACGGAGGATGTGATTTGTTGAAACGAAAGATGGGATACGGACTACTATTCTTGCTCATTCTTATCATTGCCACGGGTTGTGCCCAGAAGCCCGTGAGTGAATCCGGAACGAATGAACCCAACCACTCCGGAGGCGTACAGCCTTCCAACAATGGTGGGACTCAGGTTGAGCCAAACAAGGAAGAAAAGCAGACGGTTGAAGTATACTTCGCCGATACACAGGTGCTGGAATTGGAAAAAAGAGAAGTTGAGCTGGAGTTTGTAGAGAACGACGAAAAATACAAAAAAACTTTTGAAGCCTTACAAAGCAATGATGATACTGAGCTGGTCTCTCTATGGGAAAAGGTTGAACTGCTCTCTATCCAATCTGCCGAGGGTACGTTGACTTTGGATGTGCATATCCCTGATGAAGCCAAGCTTGGCACCAGTGGAGAATTACTGGCCCTGGAAGCCTTAACCACAACGATGTTTCAGTTTGATGAACTAAACCATTTGGAAGTGTTGGTGGACGGTGAAGCACTGGATAGTCTGATGGGTCATTCAGAGCTTGAGCACCCCATTCAACGTGAACCCTAGTTCTCAAAAATAAAATGGAAAGAACGTCCCCAAGGACGCTCTTAGCTGATACGTTATGGCATTATGGTGTATTGATCTCATTCTAACTTCATGTTTAGACATAGAGCTCATCCCCGGGAGACAATGAATATACCTCTGCTTCCGGAGATGGGCTATTTTTGAGCAAGCCCTCTCTCAATCTGTCCGTCTCGGCCTTATCTGCATGCACAAGCACGGTATGCCGTGCAGGCACCCGCTGCAGCATTCTCTCGACATCCAGCCAGCCCTGATGAACTTTATAACGGATCTTCTGCACCTCACACGCTCCATGCTCCGCTGGATTCTGTGCTAGCTGCTGTGCAAAAGTGCCAACAGCCGCATGACCGGTGAGCAGGATCAGGTTCTCACCACTCTCCGCCAGCTGGCTATAGTACCAACGGGCAAGTGATGACTGCATCATGCCGTCCGGAATGAACCATAGGGAAGCACCATGTTGATTCAGCAGTCGCTCCCGCTCCTCCTGACTTTTAGGCATATTCCAATATCGTCCATTTAAAAATCGTTTAATGGCGCCCGTTAGCGGACCCTGGGTATGTGTTCCCTGTTCTCTCAGCCAGTATGGGACACGCAGCAGCTGCTTCATGCCATCTACTAGCCCCTGTTCAATGCTCATCGGAACGCCTGGGAATCGCTCTTGTGCCCATAATATGATCTCCTGACCACGGCCTACCGAGGGCATCGGCAGCAGTACTTTCCCCCCACGAGCAATAGTCTGGCGAATGGCATGGTCCAACTGTTCCAACTTCTCTGCCTGCGTTTCCCGGTCCGTTCCATATGCAGCATCCACAATCGCCAGATCCATCGGTTGATTCAAGCTGCTCTTTGTTAATGAGGGAGTCAAGGATACCTCAGAAATTCCGGAATTCCCCGTTGCTATTGATAGTTCCGCCATTGGCTCTCCAGCTAATTGTATGCCATCACTAACAGCCATGCCCTGAGACAATTGCGAATGAGTCATACGGCTGCTTTTGTGCCCCCTGCCCCGGAACAGGCTTGCCAGTCTCAGCGCCTCTGCCGCGCAATCTTCCTGTAAAAGCATGGACTCGGACGTATAGTCTCCGGAATAGAAGATCCGTTTCCCCTCCATCTCAAGTGCAAACCATACCGATCCGGCAAGGTGGCCACTGCGTCCCCATAACACGTGCAGACCAGGAATCATCTCGAACCAGATTCCGGACTTCGCCTGATCCTCCAGATACCTGTAACGTATGGACTCCACATCTGCTTCATCATAGGGAAGATCATATCCTGCACGCTCCAGATTGCTGCGCCACGCCCGGAAATAGGTATCCAGCTGCTCCCTTGTCTCACGCGTCGTCCATACTTCACCCTGATAGCCCATTTTATACAATAAGGGAATAGCAACAGAATGATCCTCATGCGCGTGGGACAGCAGAACAGCATCCAGCGTTGATACAAGTTCAGGCTGGATAAGAGGGTACGCTCCCGCTCCTTCTTTTTTCACGCCACAATCCATCAAAATGTGATTCCTGTCTCCGCTTAAGAGATAGGCGGAGCGGCCATGCTCGCCTGCCCCGCCCCATACGTTCAGTTTGATCATGATGCATTCCACTTTCTCTTTGAATTCAGAAGTTCAATGCCGAGCAGCATCAGTACGGTCATGCCAACCGTTACAACAGCCATAGCCATTCCGAGCGAGACCTGACCCTGTTCAAACTGGGCAAAGATATATGTTGCCGACGTCTGCATGGATGGCGGAAGAATCAACAATGAGCCTACGAGCTCACGTGTGGCAATGGTGAATGTCATCATCCAACCTGCCAGCATGCCGGGAATGATCAGCGGCACAAGAATACGCCGAAGAATATACAGCGGCTTTCCGCCAAACACCTGGCCTGCCTGAAACAAAGTTCCGTCGATCTGGGTGAAGCTCGATTTCACGTACTGCACCGTATAAGGCAGAAACAGTACGACATAGGTCAGAACCACCATCCCGTACGTGTTATACAGGGTGACAGGCATCCAAGGTGAATTCCAAAACAGGATTAGACCCACGACCATGACAATGCCCGGTACGGTGTTAGGCAGCAGGCTGAACAGATCAATGACCCGCTGCATGAATGAGGATGACTTGCCAATCGCCAGCGCAAATCCTGTACCAATCACAACCGCAACGGTGGAAGCGGTGAGGGATAATCCCAGGCTATTTCCGATGGCTTTCATGCTAACCGAGCCCCAGGAGAGCAACTCCCGATAGTGGTCCAGTGTTACATTGTCCAGAGACAATCCGGCCCCGCGCAGCTTCATCGTCGACGCAGCAATAATGGAGAAGTACGGAATACCCACGGAGAGTATGAGAAGTACCGCGAGATACAGACCGCATAGCCAGCCAGCTCCTCCGCGAAGGGAATACCGTTTGGAGCGTTGCCCTTTGCCTCCCACCAGACGGTACGTGAATTTACGACTCATGGCAGACTGCATGTACCACATGACGAGACATACGGACAACAGGACCGATGCCAGTGAAGTGGCCTTACCGAAGTCAATTGGCCAGCTGGAGACATATTTGTGGATCTCCGAGGTCATGACATAGTATCCGATACGGCGGCCGAAGGTGGCCGGAGTTCCGAATTCCGCAATCGTTTTAACGAAAACTAGCATGATCCCCATTCCGTAGGAAGATAACAGTAAGGGTAATATAATGCGTCGGAACCGATAGCCTGCTGGTGCTCCGTGCACCGATCCTGCTTCTTCGAGATTGCCGCCAATGCGAATCAGTGCATCCCGCAGCAGCAAGTATAGAAACGGGAATAGATGCAGGCTCATAATCAGCACCATGCCCCAGAAACTGAAGAAGAGTTCGCTCCATTTCTCAGCTGATGGCACCCACTGCTGCAGGTATCCTCCTTTTTGCATAAACAATATCCAGCCCATGGAGCCGATATACGGAGGTGTCATGAACGGAATCATCAGGATCACATCCACCCAGCGGTGCTGTCCCATCCGGGTCTTGGCCATCATCCAGGCCAGTGGCAGAGCCAGCAAGGTGGTGACGGCAACAACACAGATGCCCAGCCAGACGGAATTAAGCAGTACACCGGATAAATGGTGACCGGTAATTGTCCGGATCGGAGCCATCCAGTCCCATTGTCCATCCGGATACACGCTCTGCCAGAAAATCAGCAGCAATGGTACGCCAATACTTATAGTCAGCAGAAAGAGGGCCAGAATTACGCCCACTCTCCGAAAAATACGGTTGTTGTCCAGTACAACAGGTTTCACTGATTTCACCTCACATGACTTCCACCAAAACACTCGTCACACGTGTTGCCGAATGTTCTTCAGTTTGTTTCAGCAATCTTATTTGAAAATCTCGGAGAAACGAGCCGCTGTCTCATCACCTTGTTCACTCATCCAGTTCCAGTCCACTTTCAGCTGCGGAATATCTTTCAGGTTGGCCCGGTTGGTCGCTTCAATATCTTCACGACCCGGAATCAGGTACGCATCGGCAACCAGCTTCTGTGCTTCATCGGACAACAGATAGTCGATAAACGCCTTGGCGTTTTCTACATTCGGGCTTGATTTCAGGATGGCGGCCGGTCGTGGGCTGATTACAGTTCCTTCTTCTGGATATACGATATCCAGTGGTTCGCCTTTGTCCTTGGAGGAATATGCCATGTAATCAACACCTGCCGCAACGATGCTTTTGGCTCCCGTGATTACCGGATCAAGAGCTTCCTGGTTCGCACCCGCCATGGCCACACCGTTCGCTTTGTAGCTGTCCAGCAGATCCCATCCTTGATCACCATTCACACTCAGGTATCCTGTAATGAAGTCCAGTGCAGAACCAGACAGCGTTGGATCCGGAATATTTACAGCGTCTTTCCAGGCTGGTGTAGCAAGTTCAGCCCAGCTTGTCGGTGGCGTAGATACCAGCTTGGTGTTGTACACAATTCCGAGTGCTGAAGCACTTGAACTGAAATAGTTGCCTTCTGCATCTGACCAGTCCTTATTCAACTTGTCGGCATTGGCTGCTTCAGGGTATGGGAGCGTCAAACCGTCAGCTTTGAGCGCCTGTGCTGAAGGAAAAGAGGCTAGAATAACTACATCGGCCACAGGATTGGACTTTTCCGCCTCCATACGCGCGAGAATTTTACCGGTTGTTCCCTGGAACATCTCTACTTCAATACCTGTTTTGGCTGTAAACCCGCTCACGATATTATCTGCCAGCTTCTGCGGTCCTGCACTATACAATACCAATTTCCCGCCTGCTGTTTCGGTTGGTTGTGCTGCTGCTGCGGTACTTCCTTGTCCTGCAGATTGTCCCGTGGTTCCACCGGTTGAGTTCGTACTGCATCCGAACAAGCTAATGCTCATGACCGCTGTTAATAGCAGCATTGCACTCTTTTTCCGTGTTTTGATTCCCAACATTACATTCCATCTCCCTTGATTTATATAGTTTTTCGAGTAAACTTCTACTCATTTCCGCTTCAAGCTTTCTAGTTTGCCGCAGCGATAACTCCCCGCTTCGTATCCCGGTTCTCATACCCGCTCATCCGGCAGATGCGCTCCGGCGATATATATAGCTGAACCTGCTCTCCTGCTCGGACTCTTCGGTCCAGATAAGCCGTCCATACACCCAGCCCTTCGATTTGAACCCGGATTTCATAACGCTCCCCTACATAACTGACACTCTGTACTGTTGCCTGATACCGCAGATCATCATGACTTGTTCTGTTCCAGGTCACATGCTCCGGCCGTACCATGGACTGATTCGGTGTCAGCCAGTTGGATTTGCCGATAAACGAAGCAACGAACGGATCGCTGGGCGATGCGTAGATCGTCTCAGGACTTCCCTTTTGCAATATCCGCCCTTTCTCCATGACCACAATCTCATCCGACATCGACATCGCTTCAACCTGATCATGAGTAACGTAAAGGGCGGTTAGCCCCATATCCCGAACAAGGGACATCATCTCAATCCGCATTTCTTCCCGCAGTACGGCATCGAGCGCACTGAGCGGTTCATCGAACAGAATCACACCTGGTCTCACCGCTACCGCTCTGGCAAAAGCAACCCGCTGCTGCTGTCCACCGGACAGCTGATGAGGATAACGGTCTTCCATGCCTTGCAGGCGAACCATACCGAGAGCCTCGGTTACTTTCTGCCGTAAATTTGATTTCTGTTTTCCGGCCCTCAAGCCAAATGCCACATTTTCATATACCGTCATATGCGGCCATAATGCAAAATCCTGAAACACCATGCCCAGATTACGCTTATGGGTGGGTACATCAATCCGCTTGGCTGCTGAGAAGATGCACTGATCACCCGCAACAATCTCCCCCGCATCTGGCTGTTCCAGTCCGGCAAGCATCCGCAGCAATGTGGTTTTGCCGCAGCCTGATGGACCAAGCAGCGTCGTAAACTGACCATGCTGAAGCGTGAGATCCGTGGGCAATAGTGCAGGCGTACGATTGAATGATTTTTGAACTCCTGAAATCTCCATTTTCATAAGCATCCCTGCCTGTCTTCTTGTACTGTACTCAGTCTAACTCCCGCTCTCGCAAGTTGTATGTTAGGAATGTAAAAATGAAATTAACTTTTTAGATGAATTCTGTTGATGTTCATAGATTAAATCTATATAAGGTGATTCAAATCCATTTTTCATTTGGTTACACCGATTACAGCACCTTCTTCAGATCGCTGTTGTACCCGGATTTTCTTGATTCTTTTTTCAAAGGCAGAAATCTGGGGATAAAGGCGAAGCGTATGCTTACGAAGTAGCTTTCTTTCAGAAAGCTTTTAGCTTCGCTTCTTCAGATTGGTCCTGTACTCTCCGTCTTTATGAAAACAAGCATTAAATCATCTTATATTATCGAGGCCCTGTATAAGGGAGAGGAGTGTGAGTTCGTTGAATCTGATTAAACTGCAAATTGTAGAATTGATTGACAAGCATCATCACATGACCAGCGTCGCGGAGATTCTGGGCATTAAGCAGCCAACGGTTACGTTTCATATGAAATCACTGGAGGAAGAAATGGGGGTGCGATTATTCGAATCGCGCAGCGGGAAGACGTTTTTAACGGAGGCTGGACAGGCCCTCCTTCATTATTCCGTTAAAATCAATGCCCTGACCCAGGAGGCCCGCCGGGTAGTCAAAGAATACGATAGCCTCTACCGGGGCACGCTTCACATTGGGGCGAGCTATGTACCTGCAACCTATCTGCTGCCTCCGATGCTAAATACATTTTCACAGGAGTTTCCCGGTATTCGTATTGTGTTATCGGTCAAACCATCGCCTGTCATTCGCGAGATGCTAATGCGCCATCAGATTGATCTGGGAGTAATCTCCTCCGAACCGTTTGTTGGTCCGATCCTTCAAGCTGATCCGCTATGCGCAGATGATCTGGTATTAATCTGTGCTCCTCAGCATGCACTGGCTAGTAGAGAAGTGCTGGAGCCTGACCATATCTCTCAGATTCCCTTCGCCCTGCATGGGAACGAATCAAGCACTCGCCGTTTGACCAACCAATGGCTGGAACAACATGCCGTGCGGCTCCGAAGTACGGTAGAGATGGACTCACTCGAGGCAATCAAACAGCTGGTTCTGCTCGGAGGTCATATTTCATTCATGTCGCGCATGGCCGTACAATGGGAGGAGCAGCATGGCTTGATTCAAGTCCTGCCCATTCCCGGGGAACAAGCCCCTAGGCATATATACACGGTACATAATAAGGATCGACATCCTTCTGTCCAAATGAATCGGTTCAAGGAAGTTCTTCAGGAAGGCGTCACGAGCTCCCCTTCATTTCTTGGCTTGGTCCCATAAAAACTCTCGTTTGCCATTCATCAAATCTATGCAGGGTTAACGCAATGCTCGTCCAACGTTAATCACTTTCATATACTCAGGCGCTAAAGTGGGTCTGTACATTAATCCAGCCTAGGGAGTGATTGGTTTTGAAAAAGTGGAAAAAGGTAACAACCTCATTGATGCTGAGTATCGTCACATTGGGGAGCAGTCTAGCGTTCCAGGCACCACAAGCTTCAGCGGCAGCCAATGCCGTACCTGCCTACGAAGTGAAGTTTCTGGCTAAACCTGAACTGGTATTGAACCCAGATGGATCGCCTCGCAGTGAAGTTATTCAGACGTTGTCACTGGATTCTACACCGAGAAACATCAGCGCTGAGTACTTCGACACCAATGCTCTGAATCTGAACCAGGCGGGATGGGATGTCCGTTTCCGGAAGAAGGATGACAAAAACAACTATGAATTGACCTACAAAAAGCGCTATCCCGTAATTAACGGTGACATTAACGCAGCATTGACCTTGGCTAATCAAGAGGGATTTGATGCATCAGATGATAACTATGAGGCTGAGATCGATTGGGGTTATGGTAAACAAACGCTGAGCTTCTCCAATACGAAAAAGGTGGATACCAAAGCTACAGGCGTGCAGCTTCCTTCTGAGAAGGACGCGCTCGATATGCTGCTGGACAAGCTGCCGGGCAAACTGAAAAACTGGTCTTCTTCCAACTGGGGTAAACAAACGCTCTCACAATCCCGTGCTCATGGCCCTGTAACATTCCAACGTTATGAAGGGACATGGAATGGACAAGAGCTGACGTTTGAAGTATGGCCTATTCGCAACGCAGATGGTACAGGTGTAGAGAACCTTGTTGAGGTTTCTTTCAAAACTGAAGTCGCTGCAGCCGTATCCGGCCTGCGTACCGAGCTGCTGCAAGTGTTGGAAAGCAACAACTGGCTTATTCCTGCCGATGGCTTGAAAACTCAAACGATTTTGGAAAGATACTAATCGCCTGATTTGCAAAGCTCTTCTCCCTTAGTATGGGAGAGGAGCTTTTTGCGTAACAAATTGAAGAATTCAAACATCTATTCTTTGCCGAAACCACAGGTTCTAACTTAGTTGAGGCTCTTATGATCTGCTCAATACTTTAAGAACATCGACTATGTATCCTCTCTTACCATGTATACAGCTTTACATAATTGTATTTGAGCTGTGCATTCATTCATATGTTTAACTCCAAAATTTTCAAAGTCTTATAACGCCGTCATTTGATTTTTTCGTAAATAATTCTCGCTCAATCTCCCACAGAAATGCTTTACCCTGTGCAGGTTTCGTAAATCTTAGCACAATCGGTCGTACCCTACCATTCATCTCGTAGTTAATGACCAGATACTTTCTGGAACCCAAGTTATCGTGTGGATGTCGTACACCCCACACTTTATTCAGTGAGAGCTCAAAAGTTTGATGACCAGTTAGTACATATAAATGTCCATTTCCTAATAACACATCTACCAACTTACCTTCAGAAACTTGGGGCAAACCTGATTGGTGTATTCCGACTGCATGCAATCTAGCTGTATACTGTTGCTTTAGTCTTTTGGAACGATTTGTTGTTCTAATTCCGTATGCCGAAAGAAATATAATGAAGATAATTAAAATAATAATAAACCCCATTTTTAAAACCTCCTATGTATTCTCCCGTGGTTATTGTAAGAGTAACAAAAGTGGCTAGGAATTGAAAACAAATATCACCAAAACCAAACCACTGTCGCATTCCTGCATCTGAAAAATAAGATAAGCGTTTGTTTCTCTCCACCATCCCATCCACACCTTTCTCAAGTTTTAGTTATGTTGATGCCGGTTACGAGTTTGGATTCAATCCCGATGCCATTGTCACTCAACTTGAGGCTGAAAATCCGGAACGAAAGAATGCATGCATCTCTATTGAACTGTTGTCCGAAATTCAATACGACATGAACACTAGTTTTCTTTTTCCCGAAAAATCAAAAGGACATTAATAGGCTTAACCTTCTAATGTCCTTTGTTTTTTTATTCTGTTGAGGTATATCATCCAATATAAATTATCCTGCTTTGCAGCTTAGTTTCTATGGATGTCATACGCTCTCCGAGAGAAGCCTTTCTATGGTTCAGCGATTATAAACCATTCGGCCCTTCAGTATACTTTAAAGGTTTGTGCTGTTTCGATGCCCAATGCACTTTGAATAAACGTATTAGCCACTCGATCCACAGGTACTGGATTAAAACCAATGAAAAAGTCTCTATATTTCTCAGCCGACTCTTCAAACAAATTAGGGCTGACCGAATTCAGACGGATACCTCTCGGCAATTCATAGGCTGCCGCTTTGGCAAACGCATCGATTGCCCCATTGGCCATCGCACTTGAAGCACCTTGTGCAATAGGATGATCCTTGATAATGCCACTAACCAGCGTGAAACTTCCCTTGTCATTGACATAGTGTTGACCGATCAACACGATATTGACCTGGCCCAACAATTTGCTCTGTACACTAATCAAGTTGTTCTCAGGAGTCAGCTCTTCCAGTTTGGCATAATGTGTCTGCCCAGCCGCGATAATGACATAATCAATGCTTTGCACAGCTTCAAAAAGAGCCTTAATGCTATCTGTTGAGGTCATATCGACCTGATAATTACCTGAGCTTCTGCCTGCTGTAACCACTTCTACAGACAGCTCATTCAACTTGGCAACGATCGCCTTTCCTAACGTTCCATGTCCTCCAATAACAAGAGCTCGTTTCACACGATTCCTCCTCTTTAGATCTGTACTATTTTCCATCCAGGATATGCCTGTATCTACCTATTTAAACAAAATCATTCGGCGAGCGCAAATTACTAAAGTCTGATCTATTCATAAAAGATAAAGTAAATATGAAATTATGAAATTCCTGATAAAATAAAAAAACCTCTTGCACAAGGCAAGAGGTTTACTGTAAGCGGGTGATGGGAATCGAACCCACGCTATTAGCTTGGAAGGCTAAAGTTCTACCATTGAACTACACCCGCATAATCATAAAAATCGGGATGACACGATTTGAACATGCGACCCCCTGGTCCCAAACCAGGTGCTCTACCAAGCTGAGCTACATCCCGATATTAATGGAAATAATGGCGCGCCCTGAGAGATTCGAACTCCCGGCCTTTTGATTCGTAGTCAAACGCTCTATCCAGCTGAGCTAAGGGCGCATATATTATTGGAGCGGACGACGGGAATCGAACCCGCGACCCTCGCCTTGGCAAGGCGATGCTCTACCGCTGAGCCACATCCGCAAAATATATGGTGCGGTCGAGAGGACTCGAACCTCCACGGGGGGTTAGCCCACACGGACCTGAACCGTGCGCGTCTGCCAATTCCGCCACGACCGCAAAATATAAATGGTGAGTCATGAAGGGCTCGAACCTTCGACACCCTGATTAAAAGTCAGGTGCTCTACCAACTGAGCTAATGACTCTTAATAAAATGGCTGGGGATATAGGATTTGAACCTATGCATGACGGAGTCAAAGTCCGTTGCCTTACCGCTTGGCTAATCCCCAATAAAATCATGGGGCGATCGAGGGGAATTGAACCCCCGAATGCCGGATCCACAAACCGGTGCGTTAACCACTTCGCCACGATCGCCATAATTTAACCTGAGAGTATCTCAGTATTCCCATCCTTGTCTATAATATACATTCTACTATAGATTAAGATGTGAAAGTAATAAATGGTGCCGGCGAGAGGACTTGAACCCCCAACCTACTGATTACAAGTCAGTTGCTCTACCAGTTGAGCTACACCGGCACGGTGTAAAGTGTGGAATTTATTTAAATGGCGGAACCGACGGGATTCGAACCCGCGATCTCCTGCGTGACAGGCAGGCATGTTAGGCCAACTACACCACGGTTCCAGATCACTTTCTGTTAGGAAAGTATAATTGCGGGGGCAGGATTTGAACCTGCGGCCTTCGGGTTATGAGCCCGACGAGCTACCGGGCTGCTCCACCCCGCGTCGTTATAAAAGTTATATGGTGGAGGCTGAGGGGCTC
>NZ_JAKRNM010000013.1 GCF_022346995.1 Paenibacillus sp. ACRRY
CGACTTGCATGTATTAGGCATGCCGCCAGCGTTCGTCCTGAGCCAGGATCAAACTCTCCAATAAAGTATTGAAAAGAGCGATTAGCTCATTTTGAATCTGACGAGATTAAAAATCTCATTTCGCTTCGAAATCATACAGTCAAATGACTTGTACTAATTTCTCAGCTTTTCGATCTTACAAGTAAGATCGTTACTCACTCGTTGTTCAGTTTTCAAAGATCAAACGTTGTTTGCTTCCGAATGTTGTTCTCTTCAGCAACTCTTATATATTATCATGTCCGAACCAATTTAGCAAGCATTTTTTTCAAGTTTCTTTCGAAGCTTTTCAGTTCGCTTACCGCACCGTGTATCTCGTGTTTTCTTGGCCGGAAAATTAATATATCATATATCACAATATCTTGTAAAGTGTTTTATAAAAATAAATTGTATATCTAGATATCCTAATGTTTTTCAAAGCTCCACATTTTTCAACACCTTGGACACGAGTATATATAAGCCCTCTATATATTTTGTCTTTCTTCTATATATAGAAAACACCCCTCTGCTTCTACTCAGAATTGAGAGGGGTGTATCCAGTAAAGATATAATGTTATTTACGTTCTACAGTATAACCCTTATCTTCAAGCAGCTTCACGATGCCGTGTTCACCCAGATAGTGGGCAGCACCTACAACGATAAAGTACTCCTCTTTCTTATCACTCTTCAGGTATCCATCAATCTTGTCAGCCATGCCAATGTTACGGTCGATCAGCATTGCTTTGTTGTACTCCTCGTTATCAGAGAAGTTATTGGTCAGATCAAGCAACTGCTCATCATTACCCGTTTTCCACATCTCGGCCATTTGGTTCACACTATCATCAAGAACATCGTAGTTGTCTAAAGTTGCTTTCAACGTTTCCTCTTGCAGCTCTTTGGAGAAGTCGTTAAACATGCCCAGTTGGGACTCGTACGATTCCAGCTCGATAATAGGCAGTTTACTCTCAATGGCCTTTTGGATGAAATACAAATCCACACCCGCGGAAGCTTCATATCCAGCCGTCACCGACTTCAGGCTAGCAAGCGTACTCTCTGCAACCCAAGGCTTGAATGCGTCCAGCGCATTAGGCTCCAGTCCGTTTTTCTTCAGGATATCCCCCAGCTTGGTATACGTTTCACTTGAAACATGATCCTTCAGCGTTGTTCCATCCTGGTAAGATCCCAGATCCAGAATCAGCTTCTGTTGTGCCTCATCAGCCGCTTTGCTAATGTCGATCTCGACGCCCAGGTAATCCGCTTCAGCAAAAGCTTCCTCAAATTCCTCGCGCAATGGGTAGAAGCTATCGTCAGCAATATGCATGGAGCCTACCAGATATACCGTGTTCCCGTTGCTCTCCACTTCCCACATGAAGCCTCGCCCACCTGTTTGTGCTACCGTTTCTGCTCCCTTGGAGACAAGCAAAACGGTACGCGTCTTCGCATCCCAGTTTACTTCATAACCTGCAGCGTCCCCAACAATACGAATCGGTGCATAGGTTACACCATTAATGCGTGTAAGCTTGCTTTTGAGTGTAATCGTTTTGCCGTTCACCACAGCCGTAATTGTATCATCTGTCGCAGTTGTCAACTTCACGTCCATTGCATCAAGTGTGGAGCGAAGGGGAACCAATGTTGTTCCCTTGTTATTAATTGGCGCCCCTACAGTGTACTCTACTGCCTGGTCATTGACTTTAACGGAAGTCTCTTGAGGTGCAGCCATGGCCGGTGCCGCTGAAGCGAGCAAACCAACCGAGATGGTGAGTGACAGGAGCATGCGTTTCCAGTTTTTCATATTATGTATTCTCCTTTAGATATATAGTAGGGTAAATCTATCAGTTCAAAGAATGAACATACATCATTATTACGATAATAGACTGAGAGGGGTTCCACCTTTTTCCTGAGATGGCTCCCTTCTCCCTTTTAATAGTTACTTCTTACTTCCAGCCATCCACAGCCCAGCAACAGCAAGAACAGCTCCGGCACCCATCAGAACACCCTGCACAGCATCCTTTATGGAAGATCCTTCTGCACTTACTAACGATCCTAGCAAAAGTACGGCTGCACCAACACTTAACATCATGAATGATTTTGAATCTATGCTTTTGATCATACTCAACGCCTCCAGTGATATATTATTAAGTTGGACTATTTCTTTTCTAAAGCAGTAGTAGTTAGTAGTAATTAAATTGATTTAAATTTTGTAAGCTCTCATCGCCTTGAACAATTCCTTGAAGGTTGGACGCTTACCATACATCAACACACCCGTGCGATAAATCTTGGCAGCCAGCCAGCCGAAGATAAAGATCGATATGACCAGAATGGCCAAAGACACTAGTATCTCCCATGTTGGAGCAACCCCTGCCCCGATTCGCACCAAGATGGCTGTAGGTGAGGTGAACGGTATGAAGCTAGCAACTTTTAATAACAGAATGTTCGGTGTTGCGATACTGAAGATCGCAATGTAGAAGGAAACCAATGAAAGCATCGTAATCGGCAGCACCGCTTGACCCAGCTCTTCCGTACGGCTAACCATCGAACCAATCGCAGCAAACATCACCGCATACAGGAAGTAACCAAGGATGTAGAAGATTAATCCGTATACAATAACGGCAATATTTACATCACTCAGGTTCAAACTAAAATCACTCAGGACATCACGGTTGTGAGGAAGCAGCACATTCCCTGCGATCACCGCACCGAAAATACCGATCTGAAGCATACCTACCATAAATATACCGATGATCTTACCAAACATCTGACTCAGTGGAGACACGCTGGTAATCAAAATCTCCATAATACGGGAACTCTTCTCCGCCGTGATTTCGGATGCGATCATATTACCTGTCATCATCGTAGATGTGAACAGGAGGATGATCAGCAGGTATACCACAATGTAGTTGATCGGGCTCATGCCATTCTCAGACCCCGCAGCAGCTCCCGCTTCTTCAGTGCTCAAGCTTTGTTCGCTTATTTTAACAGGTGTATTAATCAGTTCCTTTTGCTCAGCTGAAAGTACGTCCTTCACGACGACATCCAGCTTCACACTTTGCAGCGCAGCTTCTATAGAAGCAATAATCTGAGGGGACACCTCTTCTGTTGAATACAGGATCGGCTGTGGGAACTCCTGTCCTTGGGCCGCTTCAAGCTTCAGATACCCATCAATAAGTCCGGATTCTGCATCTGCTTTCAACGCAGCTTCATCTTTAGTACCATCAGCTATGAATCGGTAGGTTTGATCTCCTTGTGCGGACGAGAACTTCTCCAGCTTCTCCGATACTTCTGGCTGTCCCGCACTCAGAAGCCCAATGTTTACAGGGTTGCTTCCTGCAGCTCCGCCGCCGATTGATCCACCGTTAAATAAGGTAATGAAATAAGGTACATTAAGTCCAATTGAAATTAAAAGTGCAAGTACAATGGTCGTAACTACAAATGATTTCGTTTTGACTTTGTTTTTGAACGTAAATCCGATGATCGTTCCCATTTTATTCATTCGACTCACCCACCTCACGAATAAAGATTTGGTTAAGCGTTGGTTCTTTGATCTCAAAATGCTCTACAGTAGTCTGATTCATTGCGTGCTTCAAAATCTCCTGGGCAGCCTCAACCTGTGCAATATGAATAAGATATCCACGCTCGTTCCGCTCCACCTTATTTACACCGGCCAATCGATCCAAACCGTCCACATTGCCAGTGGTATTCAGGAAAACCTGTTCACGCGGATAGCGATTCTTGATCTCCTTGATCTCTCCCTGAACTACGGTATTGGAGCGATGTAGAATTGTTATCTGACGACAAAGTTCTTCAACATGCTCCATGCGATGTGTCGAGAACAGAATAGCTGTTCCTTCATCACGCAATTCCTTAACAGTGGATTTGAGTAGCTCTACGTTTACTGGATCTAAGCCGCTGAACGCCTCATCAAGAATAAGAATCTGAGGACGGTGCACCACCGCAGCGATAAAGCCCATCTTTTGCTGGTTACCCTTCGATAACTCCTCAATCTTTTTGTCGTAATACTCAGGGACCTCGAATCGATCGAGCCAGTATCTTAAGCTTTTGTCTGCATCCTTGCCATTCATGCCGCGAAGGCGAGCCAAATAATTGATCTGGTCACTGACCTTTACCTTGGGATACAGTCCGCGTTCTTCCGGAAGATAACCCATGATCTGCTGCAACTCAGTATTATAAGGCTTTCCGTTATATCTTATCTCTCCATTATCGGGATGAATCAGACCAAGTACCATGCGCATCGTTGTTGTTTTACCCGCACCATTGGCACCCAGCAATCCATAGATTTCCCCTTCTTCCACATTAAGCGTAACACCGTTAACAGCCGTCTTATCTGCATATTGCTTGACTACCTGCTTCAGTTCCAATCTGTTCATCATCTATCATCCTCCTTCGTTTATCTCCACAGTGTCGGAGTGTACCCTGCAATCCAGTATTGCAGCACTTCGTCCAGTTCCAGGTTTCGGATTTTCATGATGCGGTTACCCGCAAGCTCCAGCCTCTCCTGCGCTTCAACTACCCGGGTCGTAATCACTCGAATGGCTCCAGCCTCCTGCTTCGACTCAACAGCCCCCGGTATACTCTCAGGTCTTAGATCGCCTTCGTACCAGATTTCTCTCCATTGATCGAGCACGACATCCTTTTCCGCCATTCCAAGTGATTGGCCCCGGTGCATCAGTACAATGTAATCAGCCAGACGCTTCACTTCATCTGCAATATGTGTTGCTATTAAAATGGTGGTATCCCCTTCCGCCATGAAATTGCGGAACTGCTCCACCATGACCTTCCAGGCAAATGGATCAAGCCCAGAAGAGGGTTCATCTAGCAGGAGCAATCTCGGCCGTGCAGCAAGGGCTGCCGCTATTTCGAATTTGCGCCGTTCTCCTTTGGACAACTTCTTCAGTTTCACATCATAGGGAACATCCATATCATCCATTAGCTGGTTGAAAAGCTTAGCATCCCAACGGGTGTACCAATGTGCTCGGAATCTGGCAGCTTCAACAGCGGTTATATTGTCTTCTTCCGAACCTCCACCGTCTGCAACAAAGCCAATATGCTCTCTCAGCTCTGTAGGAAGTTCACCTTCGTGGTGCTGTCCGAACCAAACGATCTGACCGGAATCCGGTAGTACAACCCGCTGAAGCATATTCAGCAGTGTGCTTTTTCCGGAACCGTTATGTCCCAATATGGCGACCACGTATCCCTCCGGAATGGCGAGATCAATAGGGCCAATGATTCTACGTTTGCGTATCTTGGATACCCCGTTTAGCTGAACCGCTATTGGTTCCATGTTTGGTCACCCCTTATTTCGGATAGTAGATCGACTGCAAGATCTCTTGAAACAATCGTGCCATTTCCTCTTCACTGCACCCAACGGATTTACCGGACTGCACGGCTGCCTGCAGTGCTTCTTTTGCTGCTGTCAATTTGTAGTTCTCCCGATCTCCTGCCTCAACCTTGGCTACAAACGTCCCCGTACCCTGCTTTGTTCGAAGCAAGCCTTCATTCTCCAGATCCTGGTAAACCCGGCGAACAGTAATCACGCTGCAATTCAACGATCCTGCAAATTCGCGAATGGACGGCAAATGCGTTCGCTCCCCCAATTGACCCGTTATAATTAAAGATCTTAGCTGGTTTTCAATTTGGTGATATAAAGGTTCAGCACTGTTTTCATTAATTTGAATCGGTATATTCAAGCCCTGCACCTCACCCTCGCGTACACTTCAGTTCACTTGCACGATAGTGCTGGTCATCCTCGATGTCGTTCTATATTTGACTTACCATTAACTTAAATCCCGCTTCGATAACTTCCTTAGTGTTAAGCGACTAAGCAACCATAACACCGCAAATCCCAATATTAGCGATCCCCACATAAATGGTGATAACAACCCCCAGGTTTTGCTGATTTCTGTGGCATATTGCAATCCGTTTCCACCCATGATTCGAATGAAAATCGCAATAAGGACAATTACGGGTACAAACAGCATGCTGATTAACAAATACTTTTTGCCCGTGTGCAAAAATTCTCCAAAGATATAGAACCCTGTAATTAGTACCCCATATCCTGTACACGTTAGCGCAAAGGCTAGATATTGATCCCATCGGAACCCTTCCAAATGCATCACGGAGACATACAACGCGCCATAGTAGAATATGCCATTATAGATGAAGGCCAGCAACGCCTGCTGAATTCGTCCCCACATCACAGTCTCTGCCGAGATCGGAAGTCTGCGATAGTAGGTCAGCATCTGGGTATAAGAATCTTCCTGTATGTAGCGGAAAGAACGTCTAGAGAAGATAAATCCCTGAAATGGAATCATAAGCAAGAAGTAGGAATCGGAAATGATGTTAAGCGCACTTTCCTCCCTCTGTCCATATAACATGACACCACCCATAGCTCCAACATAGATCATAAACATTGCAGACCATAACCATTGATACCGATCCTTGCTCCATTCACTGCGGGTTAGCCACCAAGCCTGCTTCCAATCATTCATAACATTGCCTGCCTTTCCATCTCACGTTTTACTGCGCAAGCTGTGTTCACTGTGTTTACTGTATATATCAATATACACAGTATACAGACCTCTAGTTCATACCGTCAACCCTTTTTTTCCTGAATCAGGGATTTAACAGGAATTTATTCCCTTGCATACTGAGTGATACAGCATAAAAGGCAGATTACTGCAGTGATCACTACGATTGTTCACCGACTGCTTAGAGCTGATCATGATCATGTGCAGGCAAAAAAAGAGAGCTGACTCCGATATTGTGCGAACACAAATCGGAATCAACTCTTTCAATTTTCCGGCACCTGTATGCAGAAGAGGTCAAACACATTTACACCAAATTGTAGCCGCTTGGCAAAGTACGATTACTGCGGATGGCACGAATTTCGGCCAGTGTCAGCCGTTGATTGGTGGAGATCAGGGATTCCACATCATTTCCGCGAATCAGATCATCGAGATCTCTCAGGTTGGTATTGCCACGATACACGCGGAATCCACCCTGAAAGTTTGGTCTCGTAAACACAACCAGCGTTGCATTGGAACTTGTCGAGAAAAAGCGCAGGCTCTCTACCCCATCCAGAATGTTGTCCAGATTGCGCAGACCCGTGTTACCACGGAAAATCCGGCTTCTCCCTCTGTAGTTCTCTTCTGAATACACCGTGAGACGTGGATACGTTTGACTGACTTGGACTGTTTTTTTCACTTGTTGTTTCCCCCTCTCGATCTCATTCTATGTAAAGATGAGAGAGAAGGTATGGACGATTGAACGAATCCATTCATCCATTTTCATATTTTCAAAGAATCCGGGTCAAATTCTACACCCCAAGGATGGCTTCCCAAACGGGGCGTGTATGTCCGCCAGGGTAAAGGAGATACAAAAGTACGTATACTATGACGCCTGTCAGTGCACTGCTGAACCAGATCATGGATGTAAATCGCCCCCAGCGACGATGTGTAGCAAATTTCTTCTTAAATCCCAGCACCAGGGTAGAGATACCGAAGACCGCAGCTGCTGTGGCGAGAATAATATGAAAGATCAGAAAGATCCGATAGAATATCTCCATCTCCGGATCACCGCCCCAAGCGGTATTTCCAACAAATATCGTCCGGGACATGTAGATGATAAAGAAAAGCAGAGCCGCGACAGCTCCGGCGACCATCATGGACTGATGAGCCTCCTTTTTGCCACGAACGATTAACACCCAACCGACCCCAACCAGTACAGCGCTAATCACAATGAAAGAAGTACTGATCGTAGGTAGCAAAAAATGCATATCCATCGTGTGTTCCCCCTCTTGTCTGAACATAACTAAGGCTTATTTCGCAGGATTAAGTGGTCCACCTGAACGTTCTACAGGATACGGATCATCATCATCTTCGCGTTTTTCCTTTCGGTACCATTGAAAAAAAACATAAGCCAGCATGGATACGAAGATGCCCTCCTGAATAAACTTCATCAAAATACCACCCACCTGCTGATCCTCTTTGGCGGAAGACAGGAAGTTAAAGAAACCTGGACCTCCGAATGTACGCAATATTGCCGAGGAGTCCCCTGACACACAATATCTCATCGCTTCCGCCCATACGGCAGGATTGCTATACGTTGCATATAATGGCTCGGACGCAAAAATAATCAGGCCGCAGGCCGGTGTTAACAGCACCATATTGAGAAAGATGAATCCAATCTTCGACAGTCCTGACGCCTGTCTTGCCTCCGGCAGCGGATTGAGAAGTGTCCACCACATGAGCATAGAGGTAATAAAGAGAACCAAGTAATACAGTCGGTGAACCGTAAAATTCAGCATGACATAATCATGGACAACGGGCAGATGATACAGCGAAAATAAACCATTAAAGAGTAATGCGGCAACAATCGGATGAGCTAAAAAGGATAACTGCCGCGCTGGCAGCCACTGAATGATCTTTCGCCACACCCAGAGGGGCAGCCCTTTCATCAATAAAGGTGGAGCAACCAGATAAGAAAGAGCCATGCTTACCATGTGAAAGCTGAACATGACGTGTCCGAGCAAATTAAATGGCCCAGCCTGAGCAAGATAGAACACAGCCAGACCCGTAATAAACATGATTTTCTGTGCAGCGGTAGCAGGTTCTGCATCAGTAACCCTTTCACTTAACGGACCTACGATAAACAGATACACAGCTGCAATGAGTAAAAATAACGCAAGAATGAAGGGACTCCATAAATCATTGAAACTAAAGTATTGCAACCCGAGCATACGGGAAACCTCCCGGTGACCTGATTTGGTTGTAGCCTTAAACCATCTTTCTATTCCATCGCCTAAAAGGGGAAAAGACGGCGGCACTGCGCCGCCGCCATCTCATTTACCACCAAACCCAATAGAGTGCCATGATGATGCACGTGAATGCTACGAAAAATCCAAAAGCCATAAACAGAATGGGCATCAGATGGCCTTTATCCTTCATGTGCATCCAGTACCCAAGCTGGACAAACACCTGAAGAATGGCCATAACCACCAAAAGGATGATGGTAAACGACGTATTGACGCCCCCTGCCTTAACGGCTGCAAACGCAATGAGTGTCAGGATGATGGAGAATATAAACACAACGACATGCTTCTGCGGTCCTTCTGTCCGGTGACGATGTTTCACAGGTTGTTGATCACTCTTATCCTGTACCGACATGTGTTAACCCACCTTTCCGAGCAGGTAGACGACCGTAAAGATAAACACCCAGACCACGTCAATAAAGTGCCAGTACATTGCGGAGACGTATACCTTTGGTGCAGTTACGACCGTTAATCCTTTTCTGAACAGCTGCCCGATAATAAGTCCGATCCACAGAATACCGAATGCAACGTGGGCTCCATGGAATCCAACCAGCGTATAAAAAGCGGAGCTGAATGCACTGGTGGTCATCCCGAACTCTTTGTGAACCACATATTCATAGAATTCATAAATCTCAATACCTAGGAACCCAAGACCCAGCACTACTGTGATTCCGAGCCAAAGTGCCAATGCACTTCGGTTGCCCCGATGCATGGCCTGGATCGCAAATACACTTGTAAGACTGCTGACGAGGAGTATGAAGGTCGCTGCTGCCACAAGCGGCAGATGGAACAGTTCATTCGCCGATGGCCCTTCGTTTGTCTGGCCACGAAGCGCCAGGAAGGTTGCGAAGAGTGTACCGAACAATACCGTCTCGCCGCCAAGGAACAACCAGAAGCCAATGAGCTTATTGCGTCCCTCCAGCGTTGCTTTCTCCGGTTCATGCGGCAATTGGCCACTTACCGGTTCGGCATGTGAAGTTGTCATGTTCTAACCCCCTTCTCATCCTGATCCTCGGGCTCAATATGCCAGCCATGGTCATCATAAAGTGAACGCAGTGCCATCGCCCCGAATGTAATCAGAAGACCGATGATAACCACAATATAATTGTTGAAAAGTCCGTTCATAAAAGCATTTCCAAAGTCGTCTTTGCTGAACATCAGGCCCAGACCGGCAATGAAAATACCCACAGACATGACAAACGGCAGCGGAGTCGCAGATGGCATATGAATCGAACCTACCGGTTCAGCAGGAGTCATCTCCGTGTGTCCTGCCATCTTTTCCTTCCAATATGCATCAATTCCGCGAACAAGCGGAGTCTGCTTGAAGTTGTATTCCGGCGGTGGAGACGGGATGGACCATTCCAACGTACGGCCATCTTCCCATGGATCATTTGGTGCATTCACCGGTTTTCTTGTCGTGATTACGATGTTCACAAGGAACATAATCACCCCGACACCCATCAGGAATGCTCCAACGGAGCTGACCAGGTTAAGCAGGTCAAAATCCTGGTTCGGCAAGTATGTAACGATCCGGCGCTGCATCCCCATAAGGCCCAGAAAATGCTGAACGAAGAACGTTAATTGGAATCCGATCATGAATGTCCAGAATGTCCATTTCCCAAGTGTTTCGCTCAAAATGCGACCGAACATCTTCGGCCACCAGTAATGCAGGCCCGAGAACAATCCAAGAACCAAGCCACCAACGATAACGTAGTGGAAATGGGCTACGACAAAGTACGTATCATGGAACTGGAAATCGGCTGGTGCAGATGCGAGCATGACACCTGTGACACCACCCATGACGAAAGTTGGAACAAATCCTACAGCAAACAGGTTCGCAGCCGTAAAGCGGATCTGTCCACCCCACATTGTAAAGAGCCAGTTAAAGATTTTGATCCCTGTCGGTACGGCAATCAACATGGTTGAGATCGAAAAGAGTGCGTTGGCCACATTGCCGAGACCCGTTGTAAACATGTGGTGTGCCCATACCATGAATCCCAGGAAGGCAATCAGGATGGTTGCAAACACCATGGAACTGTAACCAAACAATCTTTTACGAGCAAAGGTCGGAATAACTTCCGAGATAATTCCAAACGCCGGCAAGATGAGTATGTACACTTCCGGATGTCCGAAGATCCAGAAAATGTGCTGCCAGAGTACCGGGTTACCACCATTTGCAACATCGAAGAAGTTGGCTCCCAGAATACGGTCAAATGTCAACAGTACTAATCCTACCGTGATGGCAGGGAATGCAAAAAGGATAATGGCTGAAGTAATAAATGTCGTCCATGTAAACATCGGCATCCGCATATAGGACATGCCGGGTGCACGCATCGTAATGATCGTAGCGAGAAAGTTAATGCCGCCGATGAGTGTTCCGAGACCAGCTATCTGCAGACCGATCGTATAGAAATCCACACCATGGGTTCCGCTGTACTCACTACTGGAGAGCGGCGTGTACGACGTCCAACCTGCATCGGGCGCCCCGCCCATGATCCAGCTCAGGTTGAGCAGCAGTCCGCCAAACAGGAACGTCCAGAACCCTAGTGCATTAATAAATGGAAAGGCGACGTCCCGTGCACCAATCTGCAAAGGAACAACAGCGTTCATGATGGCAAATATGATTGGCATGACACCAAGGAAGATCATTGTTGTTCCGTGCATCGTAATCAATTCGTTGAAGACCTGAGCCGACACAAAATCATTCATCGGTTTCATCAGCTGAATCCGGATTAAAATGGCTTCAATCCCGCCGATTCCGAAGAACAATCCACCTGCTATTAAATACAAAATGGCAATCTTTTTGTGATCGACGGTGGTGATCCAATCCATCAAGCCCCTGTACCGCTTGACGCTATGAGCATGAGCCAAGGTAGTGCACCCCCTTCTTCGTCCTTGCTGTTCTATTCATAGTCCAATTTGTAGTTGGCTAGATATTCGGCAATTCCGTCGATTTCTTCATCCGTAAGTCCAAGATCTTTGGGATTAGGCATCGTATTGCCTGGCTTCACGGATTGTGGATCATGGAGCCATTCTTTCATGTTATCCAGCACCGGATTGCCTTCTTCCTGGCCCTCACGCTGGTTCAGCAAAATACCTGCGACAGCTTCCTTGCCGCCGATTCCTGTGAGATTCGGGGCAACAGGTCCACCCTGATCGCCAACGGCGTGGCAAGACAGGCAGTTCGTTTTGAACTTTTCAGCAAGCTGTGTATCCTCCGGCAGCACTGCCGGTGCCTTCATCTCATTGACCCATCTGTCAAAGGATTCCTGGCTGACTGCTTTCACTTTGAATTCCATAAAGGCATGCGACCTTCCGCATAGCTCCGCACATTTCCCGCGGTAAACGCCTTCATTAGGTGCTGAGAAACTAAATCTGTTCACTGTTCCATCCGGGTTTGTGTCCATTTTGCCCGCAAGAGACGGCACCCAGAAGGAGTGAAGCACGTCCGCGGTTTTCAATTCGAATGCGATTTTTTTGCCGGTCGGGATGATAAGATCTTGAGAGGTGGTGACATCATATTGAGGATAAGTGAATTCCCACCAATACTGATGCGAGGTAACTTTGACCTGAATTGCATTTTTGTCCTTGGACAAGTCTTCGCCTTGAGCAAAGATCGTCTGAACTGTCGGTACAGCCAGTACAATAACCAACAATAGCGGAATGGCTGTCCAAATCACTTCCAGCTTGAAATTGCCTTCAACCTGTTCGGGAACTTCATTCTGCCCGGCACGCCTGCGAAACCGGATCAGCACGTACGCAGCAATGGCAAATACAATGATGAGCACGACGATCATAATCGCAATGGACAGCTTCATCAGATCATATTGGCCTTGTGCCACAGGACCCTGAGGTTTCATTACCGACAAGTCTTCCCGCCCGCATGCGGATAGCAGCAAAGAGAACACCGCCAGCAAGGGGAGAATTCGCTTTGCAACCTGCCACTGTTTCATCATTGATCTACCCCACTTTTTTAACATTTTCGTAGACTACCGTTATCGTTCGAAGTTTAGCCTGATTAGGTCGCTTCAGCCCGATCCGCATAATCCTGTCCGTCATACAGAACGCTTCCAAAAATAACGCTTCCAGAACCCCCATCATTTCCTCCAAAGGGCATGTCTGCGCATTCTTCCAATTCATTCTATATGGTTCAATCACTTATTAAATATAAGTTGAGGGTATGATTTTGTCAATCTTTGGACACATGTTCACAAATTGTTCACTTATGTAAAAAAACCGCACCACAACTTAGTTTGAAAACGATTTCAGTTATAAATGTAAACCTCTTAATTTGAAAATATTTGCCATATTTCGGTGATTTATCGTGCATTTTCAGTGACTTTTCTCACGTATAAAACATGCAGTATTATGCAAAAGGATAAGGGCTTTTCTCAGCTTCCTTTTTTTCCAGCTTCTACAGGGTCAAATCCTACGCTCTGTTCTAATTCGCATCGATGAACTGGCTTTGGCGTCTGACCCTGCATTTTAGCTTCACTCCTAAACGATCATCTGAACAAACCTAATCCTCCTGTCAAAGAACCTACGTTCCATCGGTTAGTATAAGCGGTCCATCTCGGGTTATCGCGATCGTATGTTCATACTGGACTCCCCATGATCCGTCGACCGTCCGGACAGTCCATCCATCTTCATCCCAGAACACGGCTCCTGAACTGCCTCTTGTAAATATGGGCTCGATTGTAATAACCATGCCTTCCGTAAGCATCATGCCCGTCCTGCGTTTACCATAAGGCAGTACATTGGGTGGTTCATGAATATACTGACCAATCCCATGACCGATGAGCGGCTTTACTATACCATACCGGTACAATCTTGCAGTTCGTTCAATCGCGTTGCCGATATCCCCCAGTGTATTTCCTGGCACAGCTTGTGCTATAGCCCGGTGGAGAGCCCTTTCTGTGCGTTTCATCAGCTTGCGAATGGATCTGCGTTGTTCACCAATTCCGTAAGTCCAAGCAGAGTCAGCAAGCCAGCCATCCTTGTTTACCACCATATCAATGGTCACAACATCCCCTGCAGCCAATTCCCGGTCATCCGGGAAGCCGTGACAGACAACTTCATTCACTGAAGCACAAGTCGCATACGGATAGCCTTTATATCCCTTTTGCTCCGGAGTGGCCCCTCGTTCGGCCAGAAATGCCTCTACCCGTCTGTCGATCTCACCTGTGGTTATACCAGGGGTAAGCCATTGTTCAATATGCTCGTGGCAGCTTCGCAGAATCCGGCCTGCTTCCCGCATGTAGTCAATCTCTTCTCTCGTTTTCAAAATAGGGTCCACATGCATTCATCCTTCCTGCCTATGTGTACTTCCATGTATATGCAGAAGGGATGCTCTACAGCCCAAAAGTGATGCAATGCTTCATATCCTTTCATTTACAAGTAAATCTCAGGACAGCAAAAAAAACCGTCTGCCGGAGCATATCGCCCGGGAGACGGTTCTATTCATATCGGAACAGTATAATTCAATGATGTGTTTCAGGACACGGAAGAATCCATCTTGACAAGCTCGTGCTCGACCACAGAAGTCAATTCTTCCTCATATCCACCCGTAATCCGGTATTTTCTCACGTACTCCTTCACGAATTTTTTTGGATCCTTAGGACGGAAAATCCGAGTCATTTCCCTCAAACTTTCTTTGACCTCATTGTGACCTTTCGTTGCCATTGTAATTCCCTCCCAAAACGTTGAAAGTGAATGCTCCGTTTAGAGAACGCCGAATAAGTCTTAAATGCCATCCATGAAGTTGTGTGCGCGGCTTAAAGCAAGCTTTAGGTCGGGAACCTCGCTGAAAGCAAGTACCTGACACTATAAATACCCGATATGATTCGGTTTGAATCATAATCTTATTGTATCATATTCGGGAGTTTGTTACGACTTGACGATTTTACTTATTATTTATAACGGTTTTTACGCCCAAAAAGTTTAATCCCGAATCATATTTATGAATTAGAACATTCTGTACGGAATTAATTCTATCCAGCATAACACGGAACTATTCGGGGGATATTATCACGGACAACTCGTACAGTTAAATTACTGGTATCAAAGGAGGCGCTGTTTCATGGACCGCGAAGAACAGGATATGCTGCCCCTTTCGCATGAAAAGGTGGAAGTCGACGGAGTTTACATCAATGAAGCAGGTCGGGAGGAACATCTGCACCGTGGTCAACATTTCCCGGCTGATCCGGTTCTGGGCAAATCGGAATGGAAGCTGACGGAGTTCATGTTTGAGAATCATCACGAAGGCCGTACGGACGAACGTCTGGTACCCAAAGAGAACGATACCGATAAAATCGGTAAAGTTACCCACCCACGTAAAAACTTTCAACGAAAAGATCTTTAGATTCGTTTAAGCCTGTAGAATATCTCGCAAACATGACTGGGGCACATCACGCCATACCTATGGCTGGTGCGCCCTTGTTTTCTATATAAGTACCTTGTATGGGACTAACCCGGTTTTGTTCCTACGCCACTCTTATGTTTTCATGCATTATGCGTTTTCTGGTAACATTCGTTGCTAAACCCGGTTCAGTTCTGTCCACCTTCTTCATAACGTATAGAAAAAGGACAAAGGAGGCTGGGCCGGATGTCCCCCATGAAATCCTCAAGCGGTCTGGATGAGAATATCGCCGGCATGCTCTGTTATCTGTTTACCTTTGTAGGTGGAATCGTCTTCCTGGCAGTGGAGAAACGCAGCCGGTTTGTGCTGTTTCACGCTCTTCAATCCGTCACGGTCTTTGGCATTATCATGATCGGCCATGTTTTGTCGGCATTTCTGCCTCTATTTGGACCTCTGGTCGCATCCTTGTTATCGCTGCTGGGAGTCGTCGTCTGGATTATCATGGTTGTCACCAGCTTGCAGGGAAAATGGCTGAAGCTGCCTTGGGTAGGGGACTTTGCAGAAAAACAGATGAGACATCTGTAGCATTTACTCCCAAAACAAAACAAAAAACATCCGAATCACTGCTCTCATGCAGCGATCCGGATGTTTAGGTGGTATATCATTTATTCGATGAATCAATCATGCCATTAACTTCATTCATTCATCACGTGACTTATTCATCTTGTGAGTTAACATAGCATCCATTCCGGATACCACTTATCCACATCTACATATTTAAGCTGATTTCTCCGTCTCTCCAAGAATTACATCGGCCTGCTTCTCAGCCATTTTCGCAGCTGTCGCCTTTGTACCGAGGCCATTAAACAGCAAATTCATAAAGATGGCAGTGAAGCTGCCGGCAATGATTCCGTTACCCAGCATAAT
Organism: Paenibacillus sp. ACRRY; assembly: GCF_022346995.1. Lineage (GTDB taxonomy): Bacteria > Bacillota > Bacilli > Paenibacillales > Paenibacillaceae > Paenibacillus. Next base: position 16,128 of record NZ_JAKRNM010000013.1, read on the forward strand.
CTGTGCCCAGTCCGGTGCACCCGCGAACAGCTCAGGTACAACCGTAACACCTAAGCCCATGCCTACGGAACAAGCGATGATAAACAGGTTCTCATGCCGATTGAGATCGACCTGGCTGCCAATGATGCGAATACCGGATGAAACGACCATCCCGAACAGCGCAACCATCGCTCCGCCCAGTACAGAACCAGGTACAAGCTGTGCAAGTGCAGCAATTTTCGGTACGAATCCGATCACAACCAGCAGTCCGCCTGCTACCACGATGACATCCCGAGTTTTAACACGGGTCATCTGTACAAGCCCTACATTTTGTGAATAGGTGGTATATGGGAACGAGTTAAAAATCCCTCCAAGCACGATTGCGAGCCCTTCCGCTCGATAACCCCGGGCCAAATCCTTGGAGGACAGATCCTTGTCCAATATTTTGCCAAGAGCCATAAATACACCTGTCGATTCAGCTACGCTCACAATGGCCACCAGGATCATCGTGAGTATTGGAACAATCTCAAACGTTGGCGTGCCGAAGTAAAATGGCTTCACCATATGGAACCAGCTTGCTTCACGAATCGGGGCAAAATTAACCTCACCCATAAATCCGGCTGCTACCGTACCGGCAAGAAGACCGACCAGAACGGCGATTGAACGGATAAATCCTTTCGTGAAACGAGTCATAAGAATAATAAACACCAATACGCCGAAGCCGAGTAATAGATTCGTCCCGCTCCCGAAGTCTTCCGAACCCTGACCGCCTCCCAGATCTCTGAATGCTACAGGAATCAGTGTCAGACCAATAATGGTCACGACTGAACCTGTCACAACCGGTGGAAACAGACGGATCAGTTTACCGAATAGCCCCGAGAACAACACTACAAAAATCCCTGACGCGATGACCGCCCCGTAAATGGCAGACACCCCGCTGTTCAGACCAATCAAGATCATTGGAGATACCGCTTGGAATGCACAGCCGAGCATAACCGGCAGCCCAACCCCGAAGAAACGATTACCCCATACCTGCAGCAGGGTTGCCACACCGCAAGCGAGCAGGTCAATGGCAATCAGATACGTCAGTTGTTCCTGGGTGAAGCCGAGTGCCTTACTAACAATAAGTGGTACAACTACCGCTCCCGCGTACATCGCAAGGACATGCTGCAGACCAAGCGAGAACGTTTTGATGGGATGCCGGTGCCGCTGGAAGATTCGCTCGCGTGCCATATTAGTTCGAGCCCTCCTCATCCGCAAATGTGACCTGTCCATCCGACAGGGCCCCAATGCGAACCAGCGATTCCACCCGGTATCCAGCTTCTTGCAGCAAGCGGCCTCCAGGCTGGAATGCCTTCTCTATGACGATCCCGATACCGACCACTTCAGCACCGACCTGCTCAACGATGCGCGCCAGACCAAAGGCCGCCTCACCATTCGCCAGAAAATCATCAATGATCAGCACACGATCACCAGGCTTCATGAACTTCTTGGCTACCGTAATTTCATTCGTTTCCTGCTTCGTGAATGAGTACACCTTCTCAACCAGAATGTCTTCTGTGAGTGTGAGTGACTTCTGCTTCCGTGCAAAAATCAGCGGCACATTCAGTTCCAGTGCAGTCATGATCCCCGGTGCAATCCCGGACGATTCAATGGTAAGCACCCGCGTAATGTTCTCTCCTTCAAAGCGGCGGATGAATTCCTTGCCCACTTCCTTCATGAGAACCGGGTCCATCTGGTGATTCAGGAATGAATCCACTTTGAGTACTTGCTCGGACAGGACGATTCCTTCCTGTCTCACTTTGTCTTTTAACAATTGCATCGTGATTCTTCCCCCTGTGTGCCCTCTATACAGCCAGCCAGCATGTCCATCTCCGATGGCGAAAAAGCAAAAAGCCCGCCTTTTCACACGCTGCGGAAAAACCGGAGACGGGAAAAGACGGACTTGTACTTATCAGGACAAGCCGTATCAAATACTGCATGCACGCATGGATATAATGGACATCCATATATGGGGAACCCCTTAGACTTAGACCTTCAGTCATTGTCTGAAAAGCTTGCCCAACCATAGCGATCATGCAGATCTTTCCCGTAGTCCGATCATTCCGGTGATCGGGTAGAGACATGCAGGCCTATTCCTGCACATATACGAGTAACGGCATATTAAATTCATTTTGGCTCCAAGATTCGTTACAATATATGATCGCGAACCTGAATATAAAAGTGTAAACGTAACTGACAATGTTAGAAGTATACCGAATCGGCGGCATGAAATAAAGAAGTATTTTCATGGAAATTGTGAAAACATGTCTTAATCTGTAGACAGGGGGGTGATTGGAGCGTGTTTTTTTTGTACAATATGATAACGGATGCGCGGCATAAACTATGAATTTATTGGTTAAAGGAGATTGCAGAGATGAAAGGCATACTGAAGGAATTTAAGGAATTCGCCGTACGCGGCAACGTAATCGACCTGGCAGTCGGTGTCATCATCGGGGCCGCTTTTGGTAAAATCGTCACGTCCCTCGTGAATGATATCATCATGCCCCCTGTCGGGAAGCTGCTTGGAGGCATCGATTTCAGTCAGAAAATTTTTAATCTGGATGGGGATATGAGGACCGCCAGCGGAGAGAAAATTACAACATTGGCTCAAGCCAATGAGGCAGGCGCTACAGTCATCGCTTATGGTCAATTTATCAACATACTCATTGATTTCCTGATTGTTGCATTTTGCATTTTCATGCTCGTCAAGGGCGTCAATTATATTAAAAGCAAAGAGCACAAAAAGCCCGAGCCGAAAAAAACAACCAAGGCTTGCAAGTACTGTTTATCCGAAATACCGGCTGCTGCTACCCGCTGTTCACACTGCACTTCAGAGCTGGAGGCAGAAGGCAGCGGCGCTCCCGCATAATCAACAGGTTCATTCCTGTTTACACCCTTTTTATGTAAGGAAACCGCTCCGACATGAAAGGTCTCACCCTAGAGGTGGGGCCTTTTTTAAATTATGACCAAGCAAATGAATGCTGCTGAAACTTACACTATCTCATAACATTCCTTATGGACTAGAATCGGCGTGGTAGCAAATGCTCCAGAATCGACTTCAGATCTTTATCTTCCTTGTATACTTCTTCCCCGGTATCGAGTTCAGTTACCCGAATATATTCAAAGTTTGCCGAAGCATCTACGGGTTTAAACAGCAATTGTGCTTCATCTTCGAGGCGTACATTGAATCCCATATCCTTAAACATGGTCGTTAGCTGATGGCTCGCTGGTTCCTGACCTTGCCCGACAAATATAAGTCCTCTTAGACTTTTACGTTCCTGTGGTTGCGGATAGATAACTTGAAAGTGTACAATGCATTCCATACGTTCGTTCCCCTTTCATTTGAAAAAGCACTTTGTGAAATTTTGAACTTTAAAACTTGCTATATAAGGAGATACGTATCATGACCCCTGAACGTTTCGACATTTATGATGATCAGCAAAATTGGATTGGCACGGAGCTTCGCAGTGTGGTGCACGCCAAAGGCTATTGGCACCGTTCATTCCATTGCTGGATCGTGCGTGATGACGTTGATCAGCGGATGGTTCTTTTTCAGCGTCGCCGTGATATTAAGGATACCTTCCCGGGTTGTTACGACATTACGGCAGCAGGACATCTCACTGCGGGTGAGCAGCTTGAGGAGGCAAGTCGTGAACTGGAGGAAGAACTGGGCGTACATGCTCCATTTGAATCCCTGTCTTACCTGCTCACTGCCAAGCAGCAGCTGCAAGGCGAAGTTAGAGGTGTACCATTCATGGACCGGGAATTCAGCTCGGTATACGGCCTATGTCTAAACCAGCCACTCGAGGCCTACACCCTGCAGGCCAGTGAAGTACACAGCCTATATGAGGCACCTCTGCATGATCTGCTCGCCTTGTTTCGTGGTGAAACGGATGCGATCCAGGCCACTGGAGTATATGCGGAACAGATTTCTAACGCAGATCCTTCTTCTCCCATTCCGGAACGTCATACTCGCACAATCCATGCTTCCGAGTTCGTCCCCCATGGGACAGCGTATTACACTGGTGTACTCGAAGCTCTATATGACGTGCCTAAAGGCTGATTTCAGGATCTACTCAAAATCGGGTTCTGTACTTATAACTCCAGTTTCTCAAAATTGGTATGACTTCATACCTTAACTCTAACTCAACAGGGCAACGATGCCGTGATGAACATCACTGATTTACTTCAAAACGCAAAACAGGCGACTGCCTTAAGGCAGCGCCTGCTCTGTTTCAACATAGATTAAAATCTCAAAATATCGTTCTGTTCCAGCTTGTTCATGGCAGATGCCTCAGTACCTTTGGCCTAAACTTAATCTCCTGCCGCAGGGACCGACCAATAACGTGCGGACAGCTGTTCAAAACGGCGTCCATAGCGGGACTCCAGTTCCTCGCCCATATCCTGTTCCAGTTCGTACAGTACCAATTCCTGTGCAAAATGATTCAGCAGCAAATCTGTCATGACTGGATGTTCTGTTACAACAGCCTGAGTTGCACAGGATTCCCCGCGCATCCCCAGCATGCACCAGCGCCGATCAACGACAATGGAGAACTTTCTTCCATTTCCTTTACCGTACAGAGGATGGCCAGGCCAAGGTGCAGGCTGATCCAATATCCCCTCGCCACCATCACATGACCATAACAGCCTAACTCCACGATCCTCTGCCTTTTTCAGGAGATCATGCAGCAATTCGGCTTCCTCACGCCAAATGTCCACGACAATCTCATGCTTGGCCTCGGCCAGTTCTCGGCTAAGGTTATCGAATACGTTTTTGTCACCTTCGATATTGTAAAAGACCGGTTTCTCCGGTTCATGCTGTGGCATGCTGCTCTGTACATAATCAAGAGAAGCACGCATCTGTCCGGAGATCATTTGAGTCATCTCCTCGGGCTTCAGTACACTGTACTTCGCAGGTTCTCCGGCACTGCAGCGCAGAAATCCGCGTTGAGAGAGCCGCTGCAGGGTGGAATACACATTGGAACGGGACACGCCCAGGCGCTTCGCAACCTCATAGCCGGAGGCTGAGCCTTGGCGCGCGAGTTCCACCATAATTTTGGATTCCATCTCGGTGAACCCAAGATGATTCAGATGATGCAGCAGTTGGTCCATATTCCCGTCCCCCCATGCTGTCAGCAACCACACTGCCCTATCTTACTGCGGCAGTAGTCCTACTGCATCAGATCTGTTCCGCACCACAGCGTGGGCACCATTTGGAGCCTTTGGGCAGCTCGGATGCACAAATCTGGCATTTCACCATCTCCCGTGGTACTTCAGTCTGTACGTCAACCGTGTTTACGATCGGGTTATTCTCTTTCCAGTAACGGATACGCTCATCAAGTTCCTGCTGCCGTTCCCGTTCACGCAGCATTTCTTCTTCCCGGCGGCGCTCCCACTCTGCATCAAACGCTTCCTTCTCTTCCTGGGTAAACTCCGCACTGTTGAATTCGGATTCGGTCTCCAGATCTGCGATGGACGGAATTACCGTGTGATACGGCTCGTCTTCATCCACTTCATCTTGAATCGTTGTTGTGTCCTCATAGAAAGGGCGTTCCGCACTTTGAGCCACAGCCGCTTCTTGCCGCACAGATGCCGGACCTGGAGTAGATGCTGCAGACTTGAATTCACCCAGCTTACGTCCGCATTTCGGACAGAAGTTGGCATCCAGTGAAGCAACGTGGCCACATTCGCACAACCGCTCATTTTTGAGTTCGGCAATTTTGCTGCGCAAACCATCAATCTCATCCTGCAGTTCGTCGCACAGGTGTGACAGATCAACCATTTCTTTTTCGGCGCGCGTCATATCCTGTGCACGGTAACCCTCATAGAAGATGCGACCCATATCTGTAAAATGGACTTCCTGTTCCTGCTGCAAGCCCACGATTTGATTGTTTATTTTCCCAATCTCGACAGCATGCTGTGCACGCTCCGTTGCTTTGTTCGCTCCGTTCTTGATTCGTTGAAGCAATTTCATGACATCTCCTCCTCTGTCCCGTCAGACGTTGAACCCTTCGGGTTCAACTGCAATTTGTTCTTTAAATTTTCAATTTTCATAGTATATAACTTATACGATATCATGCCAAAAAGTTGCGCATACGCGCGTGAGTGCCCGTTTTCTGCCGATGCTGGATGAATTCGGGGCTTTCGTCAGGACCATACGTTCGGGTATAATGAAGCTTTGGCCCGTCATAACCGCCGATTTAGGCGACTAACTCTATCATACCAATTTACATTGTGATTGTGAAAAGGGCAAATGGTTTACTTTTAAGCGGGATAGTCCTATCCCTGAATGCATACAGAGGTGGATGAAATATGTTAAGTCCGAACTCAACGTTCTACGCCCGTCCGCTCGGTGTCACTCCGGCGGCATCCCTGCCCCAGTCCCCGTCGGCTCCGCTGGAGACCAGCCGGCAGCTCGTGGGCGATGATCATCAGGATGCACCTTATTTCCGCTCACTGGAAGAGGCAGGCATCCGTCTGAACGGGCCACAAATATCAGCCGTCCGTCACGGTAAAGGTCCCCTGCTGACACTCGCCGGAGCCGGGTGCGGCAAAACGACCGTACTGGCGGCCAGAGCCGGTTACCTCATGGAAGTCAGCGGCGTTCATGCAGGCAGTATATTGCTCGTGACTTTTACTAACAAGGCCGCTGCCGAGATGAAAGACCGGATCGCATCACTGCCAGGTATTCGTCCTGCAGCCGCACGAGCGGTACAGGCTCGCACATTCCATTCCTTCTCCCTGACACTGCTGCGTCATTACGGCGTACAGGAAGAGATCTTTGGGGAACCACGTGCACAGCATACTGTTATCAAAATGCTTCTGCGGCAATACGGCATGAGTGAGGCCTTCCAACCGGAAAGCCTGTTGTCCATGCTGTCTGCATGGAAGATGCAGGGCTCCGAAACGACCGACCTTCCTGAAAAATCGCAGGAGGAACGTGATGCCAAACGGGTCCTTCTTGGTTACGAGAACTGGAAACGAGAACGGAACAAGATGGATTTTGACGATATCTTGCTGCGGGCTGCAGCCCTGCTTCGTGATCCGGCCGTGCTGAAGCCACTTCAGCAGCGTTTTCAGTACATTATGGTGGATGAGTTCCAGGATACGAATAAGCTGCAATATGAAATTGTGCAAAAGCTCGCTTCATCCCATCGCAACCTGATGGTTGTGGGTGACGACGACCAGACCATCTATACGTTCAATGGAGCACGCCAGGAATCCATTCTTGAATTCGATAAAGTATACCCTGGCGCACGCATCGTGACGCTGGATATTAATTACCGCAGTGATGCACGCATCCTTGGACTTGGCAGTGAACTGGTCGCCCGCAACAAGCGAAGACGGGATAAGCGGCTGCGTGCAGCCGGACATCGCGGAGACGCACCGCGCTTTGCCACACCTTCGAACGCGGAGGAGGAAGCAGCGTGGGTGGTGAACCAGCTCTGTCAGCAGGTTGAGGAAGGGCTGCACACTTATCGCGATATTGCGATCCTGCACCGAACAGCCAGCAGCAGCCGGGCCGTATTTGAACAGCTGGTATTAAAAGATGTGCCGTTTGTTCAGCATGGGGCTTCCCCGGTATTCTATGACCAGTCCCTCATCAGGCCCCTGATGGATCATATGCGCCTCTCCCTGGATCCACGCGCTGTAGATGCTCTTCCAAGTGCACTTGGACCGCTCTACGTATCCCGTGATGCCGGGCTGGAGTGGATTCAGCGCAGCGAACAGCAGCAAGCCAAAAAGTATCCGCTGATCCATCTGGCCAAATGGGACAAGCTTAAGCCCTTCCAGCAGGAACAGGTCAAGGAACGCATCAAGCTGATCAAATCGCTGCACAAAATGAAACCGGTCATCGCCATCCAGGAGATGCGTCGCCAGTTCTACGACAAATATATGGAAAGCGGCGATCCCAGCATCTTCACCCACTACAAGGAAACGATGCTGGAGACACTGGACGAATTCGAAGCCGCAGCCAAAAAGTTTGAAACGGTACAAGAGTTTATAGAGTTTGCCGATGAACTCTCCCGCAGACACCGTGAGATGGAGTCCCTGCGCCGCTCCCAGGACAGCGATGCAGTGCAGCTGATGACCATACACCGGGCCAAGGGACTTGAATTCCCATGTGTATACTGGATCGGTGCCAGCGAAGGCATTGTGCCTCACAGTACAGCTCTGCGGCAGGATATCCCTGAAGATCAAAAGGCAGCTCTTGCAGTTCAACAGACGGATGCGGAGCTGGATATGGCTCTGGAAGAAGAACGGCGGCTCGCTTATGTAGCGATTACTAGGGCGAAAAAGTACTTATACGTCACTTCACCGGCCAGTCATCACGGGAAACCGGCAGACGTATCCCGCTTTTTGCTCGAAGCCTTCGGGCTGGAGGTTCCAGACAAACGTAAAGAGCGCGATGACAGTCGGACAGGCCATTCAGCTTCATATGGGAAAGGGAATGGACCATATGCCCGCTCTGGTACTCGGTCCGAGGGCCGAGATGTGGTACATCGTCGTGCAATCAGCTACAGTGATCGTGACCATGACGTCCACAATGAACGTGACGAGGATCGCCTCAGTGAACGTCGTGGCAGCGGACAAATTCGTAACCATAAGGCGTTCAGCACGACAGGTGTTCGTCAGGCAAGCCAGGTTGCCTCAGCTTCATCCGGTTCAGGAACATCGTCCTCAGGACGTTCTGAACGCACAGAGACGGTAGCGATCTGGAAATGCAGTTCATCTACCTGTAAGGCGTGGCTTCGTCAGAAACCCGCCGTACCTTCTGCAAAAAAAGCCAAACAAGCAGCATCCGGACCGCCGCCGTGCCCCCTGTGTTCAGGATCCATGGAAGCTGGAACACGCGAGGTGCCTGTAACTGGACGGGCAGGGCGATAAGCAGTACGAGAATGAAGTCTATATAGAATGCCAGATTGGCGGCGCAGCCTATCCTCAATGGTTTATTGATGGATAGGTTTTTTTATGTAATAACGTTTACTGTAGACGGGATTGATTTTTTCGAACAGGGTCGGTTGGAAGGCAAAGGCACTGGATGGGGAATCGTAATCGAGCAGTCTCATGAATAGGCACGAGTGAACGGCTGATCTCGTTTCAGGGAGCTTACTGCTGTTTATTAACAGTAGAAGCGTCTTTTTTCCATTTTAGAATGGAGGTTGGATTATGCAGGACAGTAAAACGCATTATTTTGTATCCGTAACCCATAACCTCATTGAACAGACTCAGAATGAATCTACTCCATTTGAAGTGATGGTGGATGATGAACAGTTAAATCGGCTGAAAGACTTGATGGAGGTGCTGGAGGACGACGATGCCTACACCCTGCAGCGCGCGCCTGTTCCTTACAAGTCAGCAGATCACGACGAAGCAACCGAACAGTTTTCGGATGGTATGACACTGCTGTACAGTTTCCTGTACGACCATGGGACTCCTGATACCCAGCAAGCAATTGAGAGCATGAATGTGCTGCCAAGGCTGCAGGATACGGATTATGATGACCCAGGGTATGAGAACTCCCCAATGAACAAATGACACAGTCAAAAGCATGCGATGCCGCACGATGCGGACCCGCATGCTTTTGTGTGATCGGAGCACTCCTCAAACTCTGCGATAAAATTAATCCAGACGAATCTCCTGCCCTTTCTCAGCAGACTCATAGATTCCACATAACATCTTGGTAGAAGCTACCCCGTCCGCAATCGGGCTGATTGGTCCGGTCCCGTTTAAGCAGCAGTCCACAAAGTGATCAATCTGATTCTGGAATGCACTATGAATATGCAGCCCCGTATGATCTGTCTGCGGCTCGATGTTTAGGATGGTGTTATGTTTTTCCGTAACAATTAATGTCTCAGGTTCAACTTCGAAGCCACCGCGTTCACCGTACAATTTGACGTAGGACTCCTCCCCGCGAGCATGTAATGTAAAGCTCACATCCACTGCCAGCGATGCTCCATTCTCGAAGCGAATCAGAGCGTTTGCCATATCTTCTACGTTATTCACGGCTGAACTGTAATCCGCTGCCTTGTAGAAAGAAAGGTCTTCGATGTGAGCACGATTACCCAGCTTCCGATAGGTGTTCCCACTTACCGAAACAGGTTTCGGCCGGCCCATGAGATACCAGCATTGGTCGATGATATGTACGCCCAGATCAATAAGAGGACCTCCACCAGAACGGTTCTTGTCCGCGAACCAGCCTCCGGGATTGCCCAGACGGCGGAGTATGGATGCCTTGGCATAATACAATTGACCGAACTCCCCTGCATCAATAAATTTCCGCAGCATCTGCATATTGTTGTCGTAGCGTCGCACAAATCCAACGATGAAGGTACAGCCGCTTTTCTTCACGGCCTCCTCGATTCGTAATGCATCTTCCACATTCGTTGCCACAGGCTTCTCCAATAGCACATGCTTGCCCGCCTCCAGTGCTGCGATGGCAAATTCGGCATGCGTATTGTTCCATGTACAGATGCTGACTGCATCCACATGAGGGTCCTTTAGCATTTCCCTGTAATCGGTGTAGACGGACTGTGCATCATATTTCTGAGCTGCTGCTGTTGCGCGCTGTTCGTTCAGATCGCAGATGGCATAAATGACAGCGTTCTCGTTTTTGGCATAGCACCTCATATGCAGATCCGAGATGGATCCAGTGCCAATCATTCCGATGTGCAGCATTTTGCTTGTACTCATCTTCGTCCTCCCTTCCCTTTTTCCGGAAGCTTCATGATCTCTCTAGTCTGCCCGCAGCATGCCTCTGTAAATACCCGGTGTAGAATTTTCGATCTTCACGGCACCCAGCGTCCGGGCATAAAAATCCACTGGCCCTGCCGATCCAATGATCGCATAGCCATATCCATCCGCCTTCATGGCGTGCATGCAAGCCAGCAGGAGAGCTGTACCCACACCTTTGCCCCTTGCCTCTTGGCTCACTCCTGTCGGACCGAAGAAGTTGCGGCATGTCGCTTCATAACAGGCGAAGCCTATTATTTTCCCATGTTCGAGGGCAATATAACAGGATACAGGCTGGCGTGCAAAGGATACATCACACTCATCCACCCAAGGCTGGCTAAAATGCGATCTAACCCAGTCCAGCACAAGCTGTTTCTCCGGAGCAATGGCTCGTCGGATTACGATGGAGGATTGCTCCAGACTTTTCAAACCACTCTCCTGTTCCGGCAAATTGTAGAGCGCTACCAACATATCACTCATCTGATCCATTCCTCTCCTCATTGAATGTTATGGCGTTTTTTTTCAAACTTCCAAGCGAACAGAAACAGAGCAATGGTTGTACCACTCATCTGAAATTTAACCGCATCCCGCTGCCTGTAACCCGGAAATTCTCACATTGGGTAAATAATAATCTGACACGCCATTCACATGACTCATCGTTCAGCTGCAACACTTGGACGGTTTGTTCCGTCTATAAGAATGAACGCGGCCTTAATTAGGAGTTTACCGCGAACTATCTCAGATTAGAAGGGAAGATCAACAATGAACAACAACATGAAAAAAGTAAGTGCCCTAATGGTCCTGTCCATGGCCCTGAGCGGAGGAGCAGCATACGCTGCAACAATGGAAACGACCCAGTCTAGCAGTCCAACTTCCGTAGCTGTGGATAGTGCATTGTCTACATCCGTAAACGTGTCCGTCAACGGTACAGCGATAGCGGATGGATATTGGAACAAAGATGGTAAGGAAGCCATGATTGCACTGCGCGATCTTACGGATGCACTCGGCATTGAGCTGAAGTGGAATAAGGAGAACAAGTCGGCAGAACTAACAAAAGGGAATTTCTGGACACTAGTCACGGCAGACAAAGATCAATATTCGTTCAATAAAATGCTGATTACACTGGGAACAGCACCTCAAATCACCGATGGCAAAATGTTCGTGCCTGCTTCATTTGCAGATCAGGTGCTACATACCCAGGTAACAACAACTGGCAATCAAGTCACGATTTCTAGCGAAGAGGACGTGAAGAACGTTACTGAGCGCGGCGTCATTACAGGAATTAACCCGGATACCAAATATCCATCCATTCATATCGGCGGCGCGGGCACTGAAGGCCTGGTACTGAATCTGGGTGAGGATACAGTCATCAAGTCGGCAGATGGCAAGGAAATCGCACTCACAGATCTGACCATTGGCATGACTGTAGAAGCTGTACACGCACCAATCATGACCATGAGCCTTCCACCGCAAACACCGACCTACGAAGTGACTGTCCTGGATACCGTTTCTAAGGAATCCGTTACGAAATCGGAAGATGTCCTGGGTACTTCGGGTACTATTGAAAATGTAAGAACAACAAAAGATCAAGGGACCCAGATCGAGATCTCTGGCTTCCGCTTGACTGAAACATCGCCTGACCATGTCATCCTCAACATTTCGGAAGACACCAAGCTGGTCAACCAGAATGGTGAGGCCATCAAAGCAGAAGAACTGACGAAAGACGCAAAAGTCATTGGATTTTATAGTCCGATGCTGACTCGCAGCCTGCCTCCAATCGGGAATGCCTGGAAAGTGGTCGTGGATACTTCGGCTGCACAGATTGTACCGTTCAAATAAGCAAGAGTTGTCGCAGGTTTATTAAAGTAGACCAATTAAACCTATAACGTTCCAATTGAAAAAAATAACCTTACCCGGTCTGTTCTCTTACAGACATGGGATAAGGTTATTTTTCCGTTCTTGCTATGTGACCTTTGCCTATTTGGCTTCTGGATCACTTTCAATCATGGCTTCTACTTCAATCTCAACCATTAACAGGGGATCAATGAGTGCACTTACCTCAACCATGGTGGCTACAGGCTGAATCTGCCCAAAGAATTCGCCATGGGCCTTGCCTACTTCCTCCCATCGGGAGATATCCGTCACGAACATGCGGGTTCGTATCACGTCCGACAAGTCTGCACCAAGTTCATTGAGCGCCTTCTCGATCGTTTGCAAAACAAATCTGGTCTGGGCGTATGGATCACCCGCTCCCACTACAACGCCATCCTGCATGGCTGTCGTTCCTGCCACCTCAATTCGGTTCCCTACCCGGATGGCCCGGCAATAGCCCACAAGCGGTTCCCATGGGGAACCCGTAAATACCTGCTGTTTACTCATTGTGTCCTCCCCCGCTCGGCTTGTCATTTTCCTGAATAATCTCTGCATTATAACAGACCGGGTTCAATCTGGGTACCAGAAATTAGGTGATATCGCGAAGTTATAAATGTACGAAAAAAAGCCCCGTATGCGAAACCAGCTGCTATGCAACCAGCCACGTTTACAGGACTTTGTTTTATTAAGGCGTTCAAGTACAAATCTAAATACGCTGCACATTCGACTTACAGTTTAATATTGGCCTCATCAAAGTATTCTTCAAGAGTCAACCCGCTCTTCACAATGTCCGAAGCCAGATCGGTTCCGACATACCGGATGTGCCAAGGCTCGTAGACGTAACCCGTGATGTCTTCCTCACCCTTAAGATAGCGGATAACGAATCCGTAGTCTGCAGCATGTTCCGCCAGCCACTCGCCTTCCTTCGAGGTTCCAAACACCTCTTCCAGGGCATTACCTACACTCGGGCTGGATACATCGATCGCAAGACCGGTCTGATGTTCACTTCTGCCCGGCTTAGAGCTCACACGATCTGTATATTCTTGTCCTTTGGTCTGCACATTGTTGTTATAGATGGAAACCTGTCGCTCATACGAACGGTATCCAGACACCGCGCGCAGCTCGATGCCGTCCGCCTCAGCTCCTGCAAACAGCTTCTCCAGCGCTTCTGCGGCTTCCTTCCGCATGTGGCGCTTCTCGTGAGGGCCATCGAAGGAAAACGGCACATTCGGCTCTACCAGATCGCTTGGCTCATAGCCTTCGGGCAGACTGCGCTGCTTGTTCACAATAACCGTCATGGACTCCGCATTGGTAACAACGGATTGGCTGTCAATCGTATTTTGCATTGCGCTGATGCTGCGCTTCTCCATCAGAGGGTCACCCGCAGCCGTCTCGTTGCCAGCATCGGAAGAGTCTTGCTCTCCATCTTCCGATGCATTGCCGGAATCCCCGTTCTCACCAGAGGATGACTGATCTGTCTCGCTGCCGTTTGTCTTGTCTCCATCATCCCCGGTGTCTTCCGTTAAATGAACCGTCGTCCCGTCCGATTCCTGCTGTGTATCGCCTGCTGCGTTCAGATTCTGATTTTCCTCTGATCCCGAGCCATCCTGGCAGGCGGACAATAATGCTCCACATATCATAAGTGAGGACAGCAATACCGCCATATGGCGCTGTCTTCCTGTTCGTGATTTCATCTAAAAAAACTCCTATCGCAATATAATCATGATAAAAATAAAATAAACTCCGGGGCAATTTCATCCCCTGCGACAGTATACATCAAATTGCAGTGAAGCTCCACCGCTCCAAGCTCACTGGCAGGGTATGGCCTTCATGTGAAGAAGGGCGCGCGGCTTATACGGCTGTTTTTCGGACTTTTAGGGCATCATCCCAACGTTTAATCAACAGTTCCAGATTAAAGTCGGGGTTGATATCCTTTCCAAACTTGCAAGCCATAAGGCCAGATCACACAGACAAATAAGCGAGGGTGATCCACGATCTCCCCCGCTTCATGCCTTTTATGATTTGGTTGCCGGGCTGTCCTTCTTCTTCTGGACAGCCTGCCAGATCCGCGCAGCTACACGCTCGCGGATCATGGTCAGACCTGCTGCCACGGGTACTCCCGGCAGCAGCGCGGCCAGTTCCGGCGTTGCCGGGGGCTTGCCCGGCTGCGCCAGCCGCACCTGCACCGCGCCAAAGCCGGGGCCTGGCACGTGCATGGCGCCGTCTGCGGCAGCCTCGGCGATCCACTCGCCGACGGCAGCGCCGCCTTCGCCGCCCCGCGCCTGCGGGCGGCCCGCCGTTTCCGCGGCGCGGCCCGCGCTGCTTGGATCATGGGCCAGTTCCTCTGCCCATGATCCAAGCACGCCGGCAAGCAGCGCTTCGCGCGGCAGGCCGGCGTGCGCGAGCTGCAGCAGCGGCTCGGCCGCAAAGCGCGCAGCGATGGCGTGCTCCGCAGCCGCAGCATGCGCACAATCTGTGCGGCCGCAGGTGCATGCCGCAGCGGCCGGTGCAGAAGGCAGCAGCCCCGCGAGCTCTGCCGGGGCTGGACCGCCGCGCAGCAGCGCGTACAGGGCCAGCGGCCGTTTGCGCAGCTGGGCCAGCACAGCCTCGCGAGCATTTTCGCTGAGCTGCGGCAGCGTACCTGTTACCGTGAACAGGCTGGTGGCTGTTCCGGCCTGCTCTGCATCTGCTGACGCGTTCTGATGCGCTTCAGCACCCTCACTTACCTCTGCTGTCCATCCACCGGGGGACATATGCAGCTCCACATTCCAATTTTCGCTCATAACCTTCCCCCTTCTCATATAATCGCCCACCAATATACTTGTCAGGCTTATAACCACGTCTCACCCTGAAGCGAGATCAGTCCGCGCAATTCGTCATCCGACATTTCGGTCAGCCAGTTCTCCCCGGAACCAACCACCTGTTCGGAGAGTGCTTTCTTGCTCTCGATTAACTCGTCTATGCGTTCCTCCAGCGTACCCTGGCAGATCAATTTATGAACCTGCACGTTGCGGTTCTGCCCAATTCGGAACACCCGGTCCGTGGCCTGATTCTCCACTGCGGGATTCCACCAGCGATCATAGTGGATAACATGGCTGGCACGCGTCAGATTCAGACCTACCCCACCAGCCCGGAGGGATAGAACGAATAGTGACGGGCCCTCGCCCTTTTGGAATGTCTCCACCATCTCGTCCCTCTGTGCCTTGGACACGCCGCCATGCAGGAAATACGGTTCTTCCTCATAACGCTGCGTAAGGCGCGATACCAACAGCTCGCCCATAGCCACATATTGAGTGAAAATGAGTGCAGATTCTCCATTGTCACGGATCGCATCAACCAATTCCAGCAAACGTTCCATTTTGCCGGATGCCTCGACTTTTGCATGATCCTTGCGGCTGCTGTCTGCCAGTACCGGATGGTCGCAGATTTGCTTCAGTTTGGTGAGCGACGATAATACAATCCCTTTGCGGGCAATGCCGTTTCTGCCATCAAGTCCACCCATCAGGTCATCCACCACACGTTGATATAGAATCGTCTGTTCCGGTGTCAGCGAGCAGTATGATTTCAGCTCCAGCTTCTCCGGCAGATCCTTGCGGATGTCCGGATCGCTTTTGAGCCTGCGCAGCATGAACGGCGAAACAAGCCGGTGAAGCTCCCGCAGGGATGTGCTGTTTTCTTCGGATGTCCCCATTCCGGTGTATCGCTGGCGGAACGAAGATGCCGTTCCCAGGTATCCAGGATTGAGGAACTGGAAAATGGACCACAGCTCGCTCAGACGGTTTTCAACCGGTGTACCGGTCATCGCAATCCGGTGAGGTGCCGATAATCGCATCACGCTTTGTGCCTGCTTGGTACGATAGTTCTTGATATACTGCGCTTCATCAAGGACCACGGTTGACCAGTGCAATGACGCAAGGTCCGGTCCGTCCCGGCCAGCCAGATGATAGGTCGTCAGTACGATATCATGTGCCTGTGCCTCAGCCTGAAATGCGGTGCCATGCAGCCGCTGTCCCCCATGATGGATGTACAGAGACAGATTTGGAGCGAATCGTTTGAGCTCGCGCTGCCAGTTGCCAAGCAGAGAAGTGGGACAGACGATGAGTGCTGGCAAATTAATTGCCTCTGCAGGTACAATCTCCCCAGGCTCCAATGGATCACCCGAACCATAAATCTCATTTTCACGCGCTTCTTCAGCCGCAGCCAGCTGTTCCTCATGTTTCAGGTCCAACAGGCAAGTGATCACCTGAACCGTCTTCCCGAGACCCATATCATCCGCGAGGCATACACCGAAGCCAAGTTCACGCATCGCAGACAACCATTGATACCCGCGCTCCTGATATGGCCGGAGTTCCCCGTGCAGCTCTGCAGGTACTTTACGCGGTTCGATACTGCGAAGCACCTGTCCATCCAGCAGGAAGGAGAGCAGACCTTCGGATTCCGCACCAAAAACGGACAGCCCCTTCCAGGCTGCATCCTCGCCTTCCTCTGCAGCCAGATGAAGCCATTCGGATAACGGCATATATTGTTCTTCTTCTTTTTTCATATAACGCAGAACCTGGCGAATCTCCTTCGTATCGACTTCGATCCATTCGCCGCGGAACATCACATAAGGTACCGAAGCTTCGGCTAACGCAGCCAGCTCCTCCGCTGTAACGGGCTTGCCGTCCAGCATCGGTTCTGCCTTGAAGGCAACCAGTTGTTCCATCCCCAGTGCATTCGGAGCGCCAGGCGCCCGTTCCGTGCCACGATTGAGCATCTGCAAACGCAGCCCGGCTCTACGCCTGCCCGCACGACTCCAGCGGGATGGCATAAGCACGGTTATTCCCGCCTTTTGCAAGCGCGGCACCGCATGAGTCAAAAACTCAAAAAAGGACTGCTGCTCCAATTTTATCCCTTCCGGGCGAGGCTGAAGCAGGGCTATTTCCAGTTCAGGTGCCAGTTCACTGGCATGACCGAGGGCCATGAGCAGCTGCTCTGCCGCAGATACGTAGCGAACCTTCCCCCGATCCAGGTCCCGATCCGGATGAGCCCATATGGTTCGTGCAGGCAACCTCAGACCAGCCTCCTGTGCACTGTCGGCCCAAAAGGTGATTCCCCATAACGTTTCATGCTCGCCAAGAGGCGGTTCAAGCCGAAGCACCAGCTTCAGTTCACCTTCCGCAGGGGCCGTTTCCTCACTGCCGACTACCGGCATCCCAGTGCCTCCAGCTTCTCGCAATGTCTCGATTAGCTCTGCCATTTCCTCCGTCGGCCCCTGCACAGTCACGGGACGGAACATCGAGATCAGGCTGTTCCACCACAGCTCGGCTACAGGAGATGATCCACGCCGAAACGGGGTGCGATATCTTGACAAGTCACTGTCCATTCCTTCCAGTTCTCCTGTCACGACAGCATGAATCATGCCGCTCATGAAGGAAAACAGGACAGCAGCCCCTGCCTCTTCCCGCGATTCCGGCTCAGAGGAAGCGTATGCACCAGGTGCAGACAAACCGATTGGCGGCATAGCTTCCGCCAGTTCCCGGAAACGCTCCACATCTGCTTCCTGAGACAGACGAGGTCGCCATACACCTGTCAGCGTTTCTTGTCCCGTCCGTCGCCGCGCCCCAGTCTTGGCAGCAAATTCGGCAGAAGGAGCAATCTCTCCGCGCAGCAGCAGCTCCTGTGTGAACTGTGCTGCTTTTATCCAGTAGCGAATCTCCTCACCTGCCTGAATTCCCGCAGCCTTCAATATGCTGTCATCCCAATGGAGCAGCAGTTTAAATGTATCTTTGGGCGAGATCGCAAGCCCTTCCAGCGTCCGTCCAAGCAATTGGCGCCGCTTCGTACTCTTGGCTTCCGCAGCATTACGCATCGGATTGGGCCAGCGCAGCTCCGCAAGGCGAAGAGCGGCAGGCTGAAACAGACGACCTCCGTCGCCAAAATTCAGCCTCCTTACCACATGGGTCCAAGCATCCACACGCGGCTCCGATGTTTCACCGGAAAAACAAAAAAATACGTCACCAAGCCATACTCCATACAGCGATTGCATCATTACAGTCTCCCGTCATCCCTTCGCATTGTTACTCTCCATCATATACGAAAATGCCCGGATTTAAAAACCTTTACACACAAAAATTGCTTTATTCATCTCCTGACACGCTCCTAATCGCTTCAATCCGCATAAAAAAATGTTCCTTCTCCCCTGGATGGGATTAGGAACATTAGGATTTTGTGCAGGGACTCGCCTGCCAATAAAATGACACCAAATGATTTATTCGCCTGAACTTGTCAGCATGCCCAACAATACATCCAGGTTCAAGATACCCGCCGTATGATCCGGGGCATGTCCGATCTCTTTGAATACACCAGTCATAAAACGCTTATGTTCTTCCGCAGGTTCCTCAAACCGATCGTAGGTCACCACAGAATCCACCGTGTCCACAATAAGAGGAACGAATCCTCCTTTGTACGGCACGACAATAATACGCGTAGAACCATCGTCCTCCCGATCCGGCATGCCCAGCAATACTCGAAGACTAACAACGGAAACCACCTTGCCGTACAAAGACCCAAAGCCCCTGATCTCCGGGCTACCAAACGGAACAGTTGTCACAGGAATCATCCTGATAATTTCATGTACTTCCTCAATGCGAAGCGCGAAAAATTGATCTCCAACCGTAAAATTAATGTATTGAACTTGAGCTTCCTCATTCATAGTTGTCCCCATACCCTCTCACTTTTAAAGGTTACTTGGTGTATCGGCTATTTTCCACGAAATATTTAGAGCTTCATTTAAATTAACAAGCTGTTTCCTCCTTGCCAAACAACCAAAACGAGGATGCAAGAAGTCGTGAAGAGTTCTCTTTCATCTGAAGAAATATGACTTTCTATCATATAGTTCATTTTTCCTATAATCACTCTATAAAAAACGCGAAAAATGTCGATATACACTATAAGTTCTTTTTGAATCAATACTTGCTCTAACGATCATATCTTAAGAAAAGAGGAAAAACATGACGCTAAAAGCCAAAGTCATCGTCATCGTCACCGCTATTTGCATTTTGCTCGCAGCCCCACTAAGTTATATCGCCCTCCTCGTAATTGAAAAACAAGCTACGGAGTCTGTGGATAACCAACTGCAGAGTACGGTTCAATATGCTGCAGCCGAGGTCAATGGATGGGCCATAGCCCAAGCTAAAGTGATTGAGACACTCGGGAAGGTCATTGAAGATACAGTGCCTCTGAACGAGATCGGTATGGACCACCTCCAAGCATTCCAACTGCCATCCAATAAGGAGGATATCGCCACCATATATTTCGGGCTCGAGGACGGAACCTACATGGATGGAGCAGGCTTTATTCCTGATGCGTCCTTCGACGCTCGCGAACGTCCCTGGTACGTGCAAACCAAAGCTTCTAATGAGCTTACATACAGTGATGCTTACGTGACCAAAGCCGGTGTACAGTCCATATTCATTGGGGTGCCTCTCCATGATGCAGAAGGGAATTTCCAAGGTGCAATCGCTGAAAATATTGCACTGGATTCCATCAAGGATGAGATTAACTCCATTCAGACGGAGAACGGATTCACCTTTTTGCTGGACCAGGCCGGTGTAGTGCTCTCCCACCCCAATCAGGAGTTGCTAAATACCCCACTTGCGGATCAAAGTGACTATACCGATATTGTGGGCACGATGCTTAAGGAGCCAAGCGGATTATCCGAATATACCTACAATAATGATCGCCAATTAATCTATTATGAGAAAATTCCGAACACCAATTGGATTGTTGCCACATCCATTTCCAAGGCAGCTGCCCTGGCTGAGTTTACGAAGACAAGAACGTTGTATCTGGCCTTTATCGTTGTATTTACTTTGACCTTGGCAGCTCTCGCTTATTTCTTTGCTTTAAAAACGATCAAGCCCCTGCTTGCCATGAAAAACAGTGCCAAGCAGCTGGCAGCCGGAGATCTTACCGTGCAAGTTGCCGTGAAGGGAAAAGACGAAATTGCACAACTGGGTTCGTCATTTAATGAAATGTCTGCTTCACTACGCAGTTTGATCAGACAGGTCGATCAATCGGCACAGCAGGTTCAGGCCTCTTCCCAGACCATGTTCAAAGATGCTTCCGGCAGTAACGAAATTGCCGGGCAGATCTCGACAGTAATCGAGGAGATTGCCAACGGTGCGGGAGAACAAGCTGAATCGATTCAAGCCGGAGCAGAAATGGTGTCCGGAATTAACGGAATCATTGATCAGATTACAGACGAAGCCCGGCAGGCTTCCGAAACGATATTGGACGTTAATCACGCGATGGAGAGCGGCCAAAGTGCAATCGCTCGTCAGTCAGATCTATCCCAGGCAGGACAGGAATCCACCAGTCGGGTCGAAACATCCAATGAGCTGCTGCTGAGCAAAATTGGTGAAATATCCGCCATTACAGGCAGTATTCAGAACATTGCAGCACAGACCAATCTGCTTGCTCTGAATGCATCCATTGAAGCTGCACGTGCAGGAGAACATGGCAGAGGATTCGCCGTTGTTGCCGGGGAAGTGCGTAAGCTTGCCGAACAATCTTCCCACTCCGTTGCTGAGATCGACCAGTTATTGAACGACCTGAATGCAGCAGGCCAGCAAAGCGCAGCCGAACTGGAGCAGTTCCGCCTGAATAGCTCGGCTCAATCGGATTCCATGGCAGAAACATCAGCTTCCTTTGATCTGATTCGTGGGTCCGTAGATGAAATCATACACAAAATCAGCTCGATTACTTCGGGTATGAATGAGATCAAAACAGGTGCTGCCCAAGTATCTGACGTGATTACAGGGCTCGCCGCTGTCGCTGAGGAGAGTGCTGCTTCTACCGAAGAAGCCGCATCTTCCACAATGGAACAATCCCTGTCGATCAGTAATATCTCGGGAGCAGCCAAGGCGTTATCCGATCATGCAGATCAATTGCTGCGTGAAGTCAGTCGTTTCAATACGGAAGATAAATAAGCTCGCTATATTAAGCTAACGAATGTAAACTACATCAAAAAGACCAGAGATTGGCTATATGCCAAATCTCTGGTCTTTTTTGCACGCGACACTGTGGATAACTATCCATTTTGGTTAAAGAGCGTGAAATTAATGCGAAAAATATCAAGTTATACCCTATTTGTGGATAAGTTGTGCACATATTGCACACAGTTTGTGGATAAACAGGCGTAAGGATGTGGATATACAACAATTTGATGTGGACATGTTGTGTACTTGTTTGTAAATCTCACGTAAAACCTTAAACACTGACTTCATTTATCCCTTATTGTGGACACACTGTGGATTGCAGAAGTCTTTATCCAATTAATTAACCAGTTCGCCTTGTCTCATGATCAACTTGTCATCAATGTAGACATCAGGCTTCTGCACAACTGCATCGATATGCACTCCTGCCGCAATCGTCCCTCCAAATGTGTTGTTACTGCCAAAGGCAACGTGGATCGTTCCATACACCTTCTCATCTTCCAGAACAACCCCCGTAATTCGCGCCTTATTATTGGTGCCGATACCAAATTCACCGAGATAACGTCCATCCCCTTCGCCAAGCATCGTCAGCAGCTGTTCTCCATCCGGACCCTCAGCCGAAACCAGCCGACCCTCTCCTACCTTCAAAATCATCGGTTCACGGAGTGCTCCAATTCCCGCAACCGATCCATCTACGACAATGCTGCCTTCACCTATTCCTTCAACCGGTGCAATGTAGGCCTCTCCTGAAGGTAAATTTCCCGATTCTCCAGGGTTCAAATACATCCCTGTACTGGGTACTCCGCTTCGATTCTTGATGGAGAAGGACAGACTATGCCCTTCCTTTTCAATCCGGACCTGGCTGCCCTCGGTTAATAATGCTGTTACCTTCTCGGTTAGTGCCTTCACCTGGGGATATTCCGCTGTAATGGCACCATTCATAAACATATCCTCTGTCATGCCAGGCATGGTAGCGACTCTTGTACCTGATGCAGCAGCCTGTTTTCGGGCCTGTGTATGGGTTAAGGAGTATCTCGTCACACATACGGCTGCATCGGCTTGGATCATGGCTTGTGCAATTGGTGCAGAGGGTTCCTCTCCGGATCTGCTGCGTTCCGCCATAATCATTAGCACGGATTCCGCTCCAAGTGCTTTCCCCGCTTCATAAATGGATTCTGCAAGTTCCCTTTTGGCATCGTCTGCCACAACCACGAGATTCTCTCCCTCCCGTAGCCCCAGGCATTCGGTTAATACATTTTTACTGATTTCCACACGTTGCTGATTCATTTCACTAATCTCTCCTGTCTTTGGTAGAACCCTTTGTACTTGTACGTTTGAATGGATACTTTGAGCAATCTGTAGGGGGAATAAGACACATTACCACCTAAAACTGAAATTTGAAATCAATGTTTCGGTTCCGCCCATTTAGCGAGAATCGCTGCCGTTTCCTGATATTGAAAGACCGGAAAGTAGTGTCCGTAAGGGACATCGACTCGTTTACACTGTCGATTCATATCCTCAGGGTAGTGATATTCCGTATCTCCACTAGCCCATACCACCAATGCACTATTGGCGAGGTCTGCCCGATTCCACGTGCTCCCCCCAGAAGTGGAGTTGCTGCCTTTTATTTTGCCGGAGTAAATCCATCGTAGCAAGTCGGCATGTGCTCCCGCTATTCGGGGGGACTGCAAACTGGACCTGATTCTTCCAGCCAGTGCAGATGCGGTAATGCTTCCTTCTGCTTGAGTGCTATGTGTGTTTAACATGTGCCCCCAGCTTTTTTCCGACCTTCGGCTAAGGAGGGTACGCATTACTCCTCTTGGCAAGCGGGAAATCCACCGCAGCATGTTTGGATTCGTATTGTGAGCAACGGGCTGAAGCAAGCCAAGACGGATATCCGTTCGTCCGCTGTGCTGCAACGCCGCGGATGCAATCGCAGCACCTATAGAATGGCCTACCAGCTTCATCGGACCTTCAAACTCGCCAATGGCTGCAAGCAGTTCATCCACCTGTCCATCAAAAGCCTCCTTCCCTTGGTGCACAGCCGAACGTCCGAACCCTGCCAGATCGACGATCCAAACCGGATTTCCAGTCAGCTGATGGAGCTGCTCTCCCAAAGGAAGCATTTCATCCGCACAATTCAGCATTCCATGCACAATCAGCCACGGTTCACCTTCTCCCTTCCAGCCAAGCGCTGCCAAGTTCCCTATCCGGGTTCGGGTCCAACCGGAAGACAGATTTTCATAAGGTTGAAGGCTCAATCGATAATCCAGATCCGCCGTAACTGAAGGAAGCTGCTCCCGGATATCGGGCCATGTTTGACCCATGCGTTTAAATAAATCTTCCGTCTCTTCCACATGCCATATTCTGTCTGTAATAAAGGAAACCGATTCCGCAGGGACACCGCTGATCCGCGCCCCTCCTGATCTCATTGCGAATTGCATCCAGGATAAGGGTACAGCCCATTTGGGCCTCGGCACATCCAGCTGATTCGCAAGAAGATGAAGAAGTTCCTTCATGTTGGGACTGGCTTCCTTACGTGCCAGAAGCGGATAGGTCCCGCCTGTTGGGACCGCCTCTTTGGTCAAGAAGACTAGCGTCCGCCCAACCACATCATTCTCCACTAGCGGTAACCAATAAGACGAACCTCCGGGTACAACCGGCATAAGCCTTTTTTGCATCGCCTGGATGAGTAGACCTATACCCCCTGTTTGCTCAGTCTCACCTGTGGGGCGCGGTCCAACGACTGTGCTTGGGTTTACAACGGACAATGGATATTGATTTTTTTCAGCATGTTCACGGAGGTACAGATCGGCGTGGAACTTCATTTCTTCATATGCACTTTCATTCGGCGCCACTTTGCCAGTGGGTACGTTTTCTCCTTTCTCATTACGCAGGCCATAGGGACTCATGAATCCAACCACGTGGATGAAATGCTTCAGACCTCTTATCTGCTGAATCTCTTCAGCCAGCCCGGCAATCTCTCGCGCTCCATTCATGAATATCTGTTCCGCGACGCTGCGCTCCAAGGTGACGTCCATCGTTCCTCCAGCATGAATAATGACGTCTGCTTCCAGCACCCGCCTACGATCCGCTGCAGTAAGACCCAGTCCCTTCACCGACAAGTCTCCTTGCACAAAAGTAATTCTGCTGAAATCCGTTATTCCGTATGAAGTCAGGCCTTGTCTGGCTTTGGATTCAGAACGAACAAGCAGCAATAATTGTAGATCTTCATCGACCAGCTGCTTTACTGCCTCCTTGCCGATAAATCCGGTGCTACCTGTCATAAAAATAATGGATTCAGCTCTTGAGTTCACCTTATGGGTATGCACCGGGTCATTTGCTTTTAAGTATGTAGAATTAACGTTCATCATTCATTCCTCCTAATTAGAACTACATAGTACTAATCAATTCCAAAAAAAGAGCTTCGCTTAACGAAGCATCTGACAAAATGTACGTGCGGATTGTTCTATAATCCCGGTATCCCGTGCAGTCTCAGCCAGAACCAGTGATCCTTCCAATGCTGCGACAAACAGTGAAGAAACCGACCCTGAATCCATGCCTTCACGGAATTCTCCACTGTCCACTCCCTGCTGAAACAGCTTCTCGATCATGGGCTGCAATTCCCGGAAGAATCGGGAGATACTGGCCTTGACGTCAGGGGCACTCGCGGGTGTCTGCATATAGAGCGTTATAAAAGGACAACTGCCTTCGTAATTTCGCCCTTCAATCCCTGCCGACAACGTGGCTATAAACGAGTTAACGCGCTCTTCAACGCTTCTTTCCCGCTGACTGAGTAATATATAGACTTGTGACTCATACTGAGCGATCCAGTATTGCACCACTGCCTGAAGCAGTTCCTCCTTATTTTTAAAATGATAATAAATATTGGACTTGGACACCCCACTCGCCCGCACGACTTCATCCATGCTGACATAGCTGTATCCCTGACGTAAAAATAACTGGGCTGCCACTTCGACCGCCTTGGTCCGGTTAACCGGATTGGCACTTCTCGGTTTGGCAGAACCCGAGCTTGGTGTTTGATTGGTCATATATAGAACTATATAGTACTAAATACTTCGTTGCAAGTTTTCTTTTTACAGAATAGGACACGAGCCATGACTTATACACAGCTCTCATCCATATGTAGACACTTATGCACAGCGGATATCCACATATAGTATTCAGAACTGGGTTAATGTTTCAGTTTAACGCTTCATAATCACTGTTATTATCCACAATTGAAATATAGATAGCCATTTTATCCTTTCAGGAGGGTTCTTAACATAAAAAATAGGCCAACCAGAACGATATTCTGGCTGACCTATTGATTGAGTCATTGTAGTTAAGATTGCTGAACAGGATTAGATCGCCTGTGGATATTGTTATCTGTGGATAACATTTGGTGATACTGGCCCACTTCCTGGGTTCAACTCACGCATAAACGTCATTTCGGGATTTTTACTTTTTCAGACTGTCCCAGTTTTGCTGCAAGGCATCAAGTAATCCTGCTTTATCCGATTTGCCTGCAACATATGCCTGGATGGTGCTGCCGTATTCCTGTGGAACGCCTTCCGGGAAGCGGTTGAAGTTCCAGCTTAACGTTTTGTTTTCCTGACTGTACTTCATGATCTCTGTCGCCAGATCGCCCAGATCCTCTTCCGACGCCTGAATGGAGCTGAACGCCGGGATAAATTTGAACTCCTTGGTCATGTACTGTTTCCCGATATCCGATGTTACGAGCCATTCCAGGAATTCCTTCGCTTCTGGCTTCACTTGCGAGTTTTTGTTCACGACCCAATAGTTCGGTACGCCGACAAACAATTTGTCATTCGGTTCATTCGTAATTGGCATTGGCAGAATACCAAGATTCAGATCAGGGTTGATTCCATCAATCTGCACTTGAGTCCAGTTCCCTTGCTGCATCATCGCTGCTTCCCCACTTGCAAACAGGGTTACCTGTGTATTGTAGTCGGTAGTAAGCGGGTTTTTGTTGCTGTATTTCAGCGTTAAATCAAGCAGGTTCATCCAATCTGTGAACACTTGGTTGCCGGGAATTTTCTCTGTACCTTCGTTCAGGCCTTGAATGAATTTTACCGGATCTGCCTGATTCGCAAATGCCACGTTTACGTTATGGTTACCGAGCACCCACCACTCCTGATATCCGTTCGAAAACGGTGTAATGCCGGCTGCCTGAAGTTTCTGAGCTGCCTGATCCAATTGTTCCAATGTTGTTGGAATTTCAGTAATGCCTGCCTTTTCAAAAAGGTCTTTGTTATAAATGAATCCGTAGCCTTCCAGTGCCAGCGGCTGTCCATAGAGTTTACCGTCTTTGGTCATTGGCTCTTTGGCTACCTCAAGCACGTCCTTCGTCCAAGCTTCACCTGACAGGTCTTCCAGATACTCAAGCCAAGTGTCCAGTTCGCGGTATCCGCCAACGTTGAAAATGTCCGGCTGTTCGCCTGCAGCAAACTTAGCTTTCAGTGCTGCACCGTAGTCACTGCCGCCACCAACCGTTTGAATGTCCAGCTTGATACCCGGATGTGAGGATTCATATTCCGCCTTAAGGCGGTTAAGCGCTTCCGCAATTTCAACTTTGAATTGAAAGATTTTAATGGTTTTGTCCCCTGCAGCAGCCTCTCCTCCGCCCGTTTGAGCATCGGTATTCACCGGACTGCCGCTTTTGTCCCCGTTGCCACAACCTGCGAGCATTACCGAAAAAGCAATCAGCATGAGCAACGTCAACTTTGTCATTCTTTTCATACATACACTCTCCCTATAGTAGTTTCTGTTTGGCCGCTTCCTTACTCTTCATTTCATAATGTTCTCTTCTTGACCCTTGTCTTTCATAGCTTTTCTTACTTACGCTTGCCTCCGAAAAGGTGCCCAAGCCATGCGTGTGCCTTCTCCCCTGCACCTCCATGCGAGGTGGAGCGGAGGGAGCATGATGCGACGGAGAAGCGGAGCGTTCGCCTTTGATACCCGGTGGCTTCCTTGTCTCAATTCATCCTGGCCACCGGGGAGCAACAGCGATCGAAAGCGCACATACTCCCGGAGCGGCCTACACTCGCCCTCACCCCTTAACTGATCCAGCGGTAATGCCCTGAATAATGTACTTCTGCATCAGCAGGAAGAAGATAATGATTGGCATGATGCCCAGCACCAGGGCAGGCAATGCCAGATCCCATTGCTTCGTATATTGACCGAATAGCGCAAAGGTCGCAATCGGGATCGTACGCAGGTTGGAGCTTTGCAAGATTAGGGATGGAAGCAGATAGTCATTCCAGATCCAGAGGGTATTCAGGATAATGACCGTGACATACATCGGCTTCATCAGCGGGAACACAATCCGGAAGAATACCCCGTATACAGAGCTGCCATCCACCCGGGCGGCTTCTTCGATCTCAACCGGGACCGATTTAACGAAACCATGGAACAGGAACACCGACATGGGTGCACCAAATCCGAGATAACAGATGATTAATCCGCCCAGACTGTCGATCAGCCCAAGATTACTGGTTACCGTAACAAGCGGAATCATGATAGACTGAAACGGAATCACCATGGCGGCAATGAACATGCCGAACAGAACCCGGTTGAAGCGCGTATCACTGCGAACCATTCGGTATGCAGCCATGGAGCTGATCAGTACAAGCAGCAGGTTGCTGACCACCGTAACGATAAGTGAATTCATCAGTGCCGAAGGGAATTGGATTTTCTCCCAAGCGTTTGCATAGTTGCCCCATTGAAAGACTTCCGGCCATGCCGCTGAGTTCGTGAGCAGGTCACCAAATGTTTTGACCGAATTGACAAACAGGAAGTAGAACGGAACCAGGAACAGGAGTCCAATCAGTACCATAATGATCTCGGTTACGATCGTACTGAAGCGGTAGTTTTTCGTCGTTTCCATCTATGCCTCTACCTCCTTGCTCTTCGTCAGACGGACCTGAATCATCGTAATGATCGCAACAATCACGAAGAAGATGAGTGCTTTTGCCGTACCAATACCATAACGGTTGTTCACAAATGCCTCGTTGTAAATGTTAAGTGCAACGGACTCCGTCGATCCAAACGGTCCACCTTTGGTCAGTGACAGATTAAGATCGAACATCTTGAATGACCAGGAGATCGCCAGGAACAGGCAGATCGTTACCCCAGGCATAATGAGCGGTAGAATGATGCTCCGCAGTACCTGCCAGCGGCTTGCTCCATCAATTTCAGCAGCTTCCAGCAGATCCGGCGACACATTGGTTAGGGACGAGATGTAGATAACCATCAGATACCCTGCGGTCTGCCAGACAAATACAATGACGATTCCCCAGAAAGCGGTCGGCTCGTCTCCCAGCCAAGGGAGGTTGAAGAAGGACCAGCCGGTCACGTCGCCAACTGCTGAAAACCCTTTCACAAATATGAACTGCCAGATAAAGCCGAGCAACAGTCCACCAATCACGTTAGGCATAAAAAAGATCGTGCGCAGAATGTTTCTCGTCTTGAGCGGTTTGGTCAGGAAGTACGCCAGGAAAAAACCAATGATATTGGTCAGTACCACACCGACTACCGTAAAACGGACCGTGAACCAAAACGCTGTTTGGAATTTGGGGTCATTCGCAAAAATATGCAGGAAGTTGTCGAACCCTACCCAATTGATATTCTCCGACACCCCGTTCCAATCTGTAAAGGAGTAATACATTCCCAGCAGGAAAGGGACCACGATGATGAGAATAAAAAACACGATGGAGGGACCCACGAACACAAGCTGCTGTAACAGCTGTGAAGATTTGCGATGCTTCATATCGTTCTCCCCTTCTATAGATGGATGGAATTGGTCTCTTTTTCTATTAAACCCCAATATTCCGGTTGGAAACACTGACCCTCGTGAACAGTTGGGTGTAAAATATTGTCCTTTCTTAACCTGCAACCAGAAGGGGTGTCCCGATGTCAAAATACTACAGTATTCGCACCAAATTAATCGCTTTCATGCTCATAGCCACCACGCTTCCCCTGCTGGCTTCCATCAGCATGACATTCATCCAGACCAAAACAGCCTTGCGCGAGCAGGCCGTTGCCGAGAACAAACGTCTTATCTATCAGGCATCCACCAACCTCAACAACTATGTGGATAATGTGGCGCGAGCATCGCTTGCCGTATATAGCGACCCTAATTTCCTGCGGAATCTGGCAAAAATCCCTGGGGATTATCGCGCTGTAGCCGAGGTGTATACAACGCTGCAGACCATACGCTCAGCTGTACCGGATGTGTTCCAGCTCTATTTGCACTCGTTTGCAGCCAATCAATCCACCTTAATTATGAGCCCTTTTCCGAAGCGGGAGGAACGAAAACAAGCCTATTCCGACACTCTCCATGGAAAACCAGGGGATGAGAGCCCGGATATATGGGTAGAATCGGCGCATATGAGTCACACTTACGGATTCAAGGCGGCTTCCGCGGATGATCCTGCACGAACTGTAATTACATTACATCGTGTAATCAAGGATGTTCCGTCAACCGAACGCCTGGGCGTGCTCGCCATAGACCTGAACATGGATACCATTGCGGCGATCTGCAGCAGGCTGTACGATCCAGAGAAGGAACAGATCTATGTCGTGGATGGTCAGAATCAGATCATATACCAAGGCCGTTCTGAAGTCAGTGGAACAGATCAATTAAGGCAGGAAGCATCCAGGGAGCTGGATGCAGCACGAACCGGAACGGGAACAAGCCGCACCGCTGCAGGACATTTTGAACAAGAGCATTCCATGTATGTCTATCAACAGATGGGCAGCACCTTTGCCGACTGGACGATCATTAAACAAATTCCGAATGAGACGCTGTATGCCAGGGCTACCACACTGACATGGAATAATGCCATGATTGCCATTGCTGCGCTTCTGCTCGTTATCGTAGCTACCCTGTTCATCTCGATCCGCATCACCGGACCACTCAAACAGTTAATGCGGTATATGAACCAGATTCAGGCGGGACGTCTGCATGTGGATATTCGGCTTAAGAGCCGGGATGAAATCGGAGTACTTGCGCGACATTTTCGGGATATGATGGATACGGTAAACAACCTGATTTTGCGAGAATACCGACTGGAAATTGCCAATAAAACCAACCAGCTCAAAGCATTGCAGGCTCAGATCCATCCACATTTTTTATACAATACGCTGCAATCCATAGGCACACTCGCCCTTCAGCATCAAGGGCAGCGAGTGTACGTGCTCCTCTCTTCCCTCTCCAAAATGCTGCGTTACAGCATGCGGGACCAAACGCGTGTCACCTTGCGGGAGGAAGCCGAGCATGCACGGTTGTTTCTGGAACTTCAACAGGAGCGGTTTGGTGACCGCCTGGAGGTACAGCTTGATTTTGCCGAAGATACATTACGCACCGAACTGCCCAGAATGACCCTGCAGCCATTGATTGAGAATTATTTCAAGCACGGAGCGGATGTACAGCCCGGTAAAGGCTTCATTCGAATTAGCAGTCGCAGGACATCTGACCACTGGATTGAAATTCAACTGGAGAATAACGGACCTCCCATACCAGAGGAGAAGTTGTCCGAGATTCAGGAATGGCTAAGGCTGGTTCACACCTCTTCCGGACTTGCTGCTCAAGATTCCGATCCATCGGAATCGATCGGCCTTCGGAATGTGATGCGCAGGCTCCAACTGAACTCGCCGCCAGAGCATACAGCTATGTTGGAGATCAGCAACCTGGAACCAAACGGCGTCATGATTAAGCTCAACATTTACGCGGGGGAGTGAACAACATGAAAGCACTTATTGTTGATGATGAAAAGCACGTCCGCGACGCAATCCGGCTGCTTGGGCATTGGGATGATCTGGGGATAGATACCCTTCTTGAAGCCGCAGACGGCCATGAAGCAGCAGCAGCAATCTCTTCCTACCAACCGGAAATTGTTCTTAGCGACATGCGCATGCCTGGTCAGGATGGTATGGCCCTGCTGGAATGGATATCGATTCACGCTCCGCAGAGCAAGGTACTGGTTATCAGTGGGTATGACGATTTTGAGCTTGTCAGGCATGCGATTCGCTACGGGGGCATGGATTATCTGCTCAAGCCCGTGGAAGCGGATGAGCTGAATGCTTCCCTATCCAAAGCCGTGAGCGCCTGGCAGGAAGAAGAATCCACCCGTTTGCAGGCAGCACGCCAATCCATTGTAGTCAACCGCATGCGGCCTCACTATCATGACAGGCTGCTGACAGAACTTGTGACTGGACGTGGCAATGGTCAAGCTCAGATTCAGCGACTGTGGGATGAGCTGAATCTTCCGGTTAAGGCTGGAAATTGCAATATTGCTGTCACCAGCCTGTCCCATTTGGACGCAGAATGTCTGGCCAAATATCGCAGCCATCCCGACCTGCTTGTATTCTCCGTTCTGAATATTTGCGCCGAGATGTTATCCACACCTGAGGAAGGCGTAGCATTCCGTCATTTGGATCAGCCTGATGAGATCGTATTATTGCACTGGGGAAGCTGCACTTCTCTTCGCCCCTTGCTTGAGAAGATAAACGATGGATTGCAGCAAACCATCCAGCGCCGGCTTCACTTTGGTGTCTCTGCGTGCGAATCCTATCCTTCCGGAATTGCAGCTGCCTATCAGGAAGCCAGCCTCCGGT
This sequence comes from Paenibacillus sp. ACRRY, assembly GCF_022346995.1. GTDB lineage: Bacteria > Bacillota > Bacilli > Paenibacillales > Paenibacillaceae > Paenibacillus. The sequence goes on from NZ_JAKRNM010000013.1 coordinate 48,374, forward strand.
TATGGAGGCGCAATACGCTCCAGAACGTTCAAAGATTCCACGATTCTCTGGAGACTTCCTCAGGGAGTAACAAAGGGTTACGTTTAAATGCTTATGAAGAACCCATGCGGCTTGCCTCGATGAGTGGGCGTGCTTCCAGTGTGGCTACTGCTGTGGCAGAGTGGATCGAGCCCATAACCCAGTTTCAGATCATCTCTGCCGAACAGGTTCATCAGTGGATGGAAGAAATGGAATGGATCCTTGGGCGGTGGCTTGATGATGCGGTAGACTCTCCGCCAGCAAGCGATGAGGATGCAGTGGAGGAACAGTCCATCCCATTTGCGGAATTACCATTGGACTCTGAAGGACTACTGTCCTTATCGATGCTTCGGTCTCTGCTGGAACAGCGACTACTGGCAGCGGGGAAAGCTCTTACTTTTCATCCAAATACCCATGCTGATCCGATGACCGATATTGCGCGCTACACAGATGCCCACTATCAAGAGGATCTGTCCCTGCAGCAGATTGCTGCAAGGTTCTATCTCAGCCGAGAGTATATATCTCGCAAATTCAAACAGCAGTTCGGTTTGAACTGGTCCGAATATCTGGGGAAACTGCGAATTAACAATGCCAAACTGCTCCTCCAGAATCCTTCACTGCGAATCGTTAAAATTTCAGAAATGGTTGGATACCAGGATGAGAAGTACTTCAGCAAAGTATTTAAAAAGATGGAAGGCTTAACCCCCGGAGAATATCGTAAAACGTTAACGGAGGCGAATACCTAGCAATTATCTCTTTTATCTTTAATGAAGAATGAAGGCACCAAACGAATGTAGATTAACTCCCCCGCTAATTCGACAATGGTTTGGGTTACGATGGCGGCAGCAGCTATTGTAGCCCATTCTTCCGGGAGCGCAAGCGCAAGCGGCAGCACGACGAGTGAATTGCGGGTCGCCGAGCTGAAGATCAGCGCACGTCCGGCACCGACGTCCAGTCGAAACAGAAGGGCCACCAAACGGGATAGAAATGGCATCAATAAAAGAAAAGATACGTAAATAGGAATAGCATTCACGATCATAGCAAAGTCTGAATACACCTTGCCAATCTGCGAGGCAACCACCACAATTAATGCCAGCGCCATCATCGGAACAGGCAGCCAGGCCGCTGCATCCATCAGCTTCTCTCCACCTGCGCTTCCCCTCGACCACACTTGAGTAAGGATTGCCAGAATTAAGGGTATAACAATGAGAACCAGGAATGCCTCTACGAATGGCCCCACTTTCATCAGCTGGGCTGCCTCTTTCCCGGTCAATAACCACAAATACAAAGGCAGTAATACCATCTGCACCACGAATAAGATCGGTGTTACCGCCAGCATAAGCTTTTCATTCCCACGTCCAAGCTGGGTAAAAACAATGACATAATCGATGCACGGGGTTAGCAGCACCAGGTACACGCCGATAAGAACCGCAGGCGATTGCGGAAATATCCAGGTTAGCAGCGATACAATTACAGGTACAACGACAAAATTGGCTGTTAGTAAAGCGCCAATAAATCTGTGGTTGGATAATGATTGTTTCAACTGCAAAAAAGGAATCTGTGTAAACATGCTGTATAGCAAAATGGCCAGCACGGGTGAAACTGTGTACTGCAAAGCCGATCCCCATTCAGCGTTTCCCAGGCCAATGGCTGCACCAATAAGCAGTGCAACCATGTAGAACCAGGTTTGTTGCTTCTCCATCGTCTCTCTTGTAAGCAAACTTCATCCTCCTTATTTGGGGCATATTCTTCTTGCATTATGCGTACATTGGACAGAGCATGGATCAGGGAGCAAAAAATACGGGTCACACCATCATGCATCCTGTGAATTTTTTGCGGCTCCTTATTAGAATGTGGAAGAATTGGGTATATTCATTGTAGACTGACCCGTGGTTCATTTATTCTTTTGTAAACCAAGGAGGATGCACAATGTCTCGTAACAATCCGTACAAATGGTTAAACGCGATTGGTTTTATCGCAGTTATCGTTGTAAACTACCTGTCGAATTCTCTACCCATCGGCGGGAGAACCAACAAGGAAGTATCCGATATGTATCCTGTGCTGCTTACACCTTCAGGGTACGCCTTCTCCATCTGGGGATTAATCTATCTGCTGCTTGCAGGCTTCGTGATCTATCAGTTTCTTCCTTCATCGTTTAAAAGGGATTCCATCACCCGGCTCGGTTACTGGTTTCTGGCAAGCTGCGTCTTTAACGTAGCTTGGATCTTCGCTTTTCAAAATCTTCAGACAGGCCTCGCCCTGCTTATTATTGTATTGCTTCTGCTGTGCCTGATCATGCTGTATCTCAAAACGCGCGCCATCACCCTCCCAACAACGGCGGAGATTTGGCTGGTTAAACTGCCATTCAGCATCTATCTTGGATGGGTTAGTGTGGCGACCATTATTAATGCAGCTGTTCTATTATACAAAATTGGCTGGGATGGTTTCGGTATCAGCGAACCTGCCTGGACGATTATCATGCTCATTGTAGGTCTTGTGCTGGCTGTATTCGTGAGTTTCCCTTATCGGGACAGCATCTACCCGCTTGTATTTACGTGGGCATATATTGCCATCGCACTTAAGCAGAAAGATGTTTCCTCCGTTTATTATACGGCGATTATCCTTGCAATCTTGCTTGCGATCTATGCCGTATATCTCTTCTTCGCCCGTAACCAAGACCGTGATTAAGTGGAAAGAATCCATTGTAAACGTCGTTGAAAAAAGCCGATTCCGGTCAACTCATTCGGAATCGGCTTTTTATGTATTGTAACACTCAGAGAAGAGTGTTCCCGTTCTATTTCAGGGCGATAACTTCGATCTCCACAAGCGCATCCTTCGGCAAACGAGCTACTTCAACCGCACTGCGTGCCGGGTAAGGCTGTTCGAAAAATGTGCTGTATACCTCATTCACAGGAACAAAGTCGTTCATGTCTTTCAGGAATACAGTCGTTTTAACCACTTTATCCATGCTTGTGCCTGCTGCTTCCAATATTGCTTTTACGTTACTTAAGGACAAGCGGGTCTGTTCCTGAACATCTGCGCCGAACTCTCCCGTTTGGGGATTCAGGCCTAGCTGACCGGATGTGTAGACAAAATCGCCTGCAGCAACAGCCTGGCTGTATGGACCGATAGCACCTGGAGCCTGATCTGTAGAAATTGGTTTTTTCATGGGCCGATTCTCCTTCATGTTTTCAAGTTTTGAAGCTTATTATACCATGTTCCTCTCCTGCCAAGAAACATCTCAGGAATTCTCTGTGCCAAGTGCATGAATCACTTCATTGGAGTAGACATGGTTGCCTTTGGCTCTGACAAGCGCAATATTAATCATAGCCCTGGCGATGGTTGAAGCATGTATCGCACGGTATTTGGCAGCTTTCCCCTTCATCCAGCGATCCATGAAGGTCATCAGGTGGGCGGCAAGCTGTTCTCCAACACGCTTTTCTCCGCGGTCACCCAAGATCAGCGATGGTCTGAAGATATGCAAAGAACGGAAACCAACCGAGGATAGAGCTTGCTCCATCTCTCCTTTGGTTCGACTATAAAATACTCGCGAACCCGCATTCGCCCCCATGGAGGAAATCACAAGCATCTGGGACAACCCCTGCTCGTTCGCAAGTTTGGCCGCTTCTACCGGATAGTGAAGATCGACCTTGCGGAAATTTTCCTGACTGCCTGCTTTTTTGATCGTCGTGCCCAGACAGCAGTATAAGTCATCCATATGATGAAACAAATCCTTGGCGTCCCCCAGTTGATCCCAATCCACGACATATTGTTCAAGCTTGGGATGCTCAAGTTCCAGTCGCTTCCTGACCAGAATGCGTACTAATCCATATTCGGGTTGCCGAAGCAAACGATGGACGAGCAAGCTGCCCACCAGACCTGTGGCCCCGATCACAACGGCCTTTCGCCCGCTAATTTCCATACTCATCCCTCCATTTCATCTGTGATTATGATCTCAGAAGTACTCGGCGCCCCAACGTAAAAGCAAGAAGCAGCATGGCGACACCAATACCTACCTGAAATCCATAGGTAGCCATCCAATTCAGCGTCTCCGGCCATTCTTCCATTTTCTCATACAACCAACCGCCAATCAGCGGTCCGAGGAACGACGTTACCCCTGTTAAGGCTGAGTAGACGGCGACGAACATCGGTCTTTCACTTTTTGGCGTATCTCCGATCGTAAAGTTGAAGGCCAGCTGGTTAAATCCTCCGACACCGATACCAAGAAAGATATGAGACATAAAAAGTGCAATCAAAACGGGCATAAACGACATTAAACCCCAGGACAGACAGGAGAGTGCGATGATCGGCAATGTCCAAAATAATAAGGTTTTGTTGCTGAATCGTGCGTTCAGATTACCCCAAATATAGAATCCGGCCATCATGACGATGGTCTGTACCACCGTAATGAGAGAAACCATCTGATAATTAATGTTAAGCAAGTCAAGCATTACATAAGAATACAGCGGAACAATCAGAGTCTGAATCCATAACCAAACCGCCAGAAATAGCGCAGCTTTCAGAAAAGACCGATCCTGAAACGGCTTGTTCAACATCCGCCAGAAAACCGTCTCGGTCGAACGTTCAAAGGGGACATCCGGATAGAAGAAATAAATGACGATATTCGCTATCGCACAGATCCATACCGGAATAAACAGAATCAGGAAGCCCGCCTCGCCCGGAAAACGGTCCAAAACGATACCTCCTACAAACAAGCATACGCTTCCAAGCGCATTCAGAATCGTATTCCGAATGCCGAAATAACGTCCCCTCACTTTGGCAGGTACGATGTCCCCAATCAAAGAGGTCCAGATCATGCCCCCGATGGTATTGGATATGAATGCAACCGTGTACATTCCAATGTAAACGCCTACCCACCATTCTTTGGGGAAAAGGAAGGGAATTAATCCGGTCGCGCTCCACAAGATGCGATGTACCCCAACGAATAGCAGCAGCATGCGTTTCCGGCTGCGAATACGCTGCATCCAGAAGGCTGCTCCAATCTGGGCGATATTCACAAACGTGGTTATGGCGAGTACAAAACCAATGTGTCTTGACCCGGCCCCAAGATACAGCAGAAATCCCGTTAAGAATGGTCCACCCAGCAATGTTTGCAATATAATTGCCGGTACACCCTCCCATGTTGCGATCGATAAGTTGATGCGTTGTGTCGAACCCTTGCGACGTTTGCCAGCAAACGAGGGAGGGTTAACTTTGACCATCTTCTGTATGGGGATACACTCCTTAGACCGGGTTTTGACTGCCGGCCGATGCTAGTTATCACCACAAATTCTACTCACAGCAAGATGGTTGTCAACTCATTTTTTCATGGTTTAGGGGAAGGTACAGCCGGAAGGTACTTCCCTTGCCTTCAACACTTTCAAGCTGTATTGATCCGTCCAATAAGCGCGCCAAATCCCGACTGATGGACAGGCCAAGTCCTGTGCCGCCGAATTTGCGACTGATCGACCCATCCGCTTGCTGAAAAGCTTCGAAAATGGAGTGGTGCTTATCTGCAGGAATGCCAATTCCCGTGTCTTTGACCGAGAAGACCAGCCATTTCCCCGAACGTTCGGGCTCGTCCCACTGTTCGGTGCTCACCGTCAATTGTACGGCTCCTTTATGCGTAAACTTGATGGCATTGGACATTAGATTACGCAAAATTTGCTGCACGCGCTGTGGGTCAGACCACAATGTGTCTGGTGCGTCAGGCGATTTCTCCATCAGCAGCTGTATTCCCTTTTTCACAGCCACCAACCGGAAGTGACTCATTACGTCTTCAGCGAGCTGCGACACACTAATATCCTCATATACGATATCAAGCCGCCCAGCCTCTACTTTTGATAAATCCAGAATATCGTTAATCAACGTAAGCAGTTCCTGGCCCGATTGGTCAATCATCGCTGCAAACCGAGCGATATCCTCCTGGTCCATCGTATCGCTGTTTTCATTAATCATCTGTGCAAAGTTAATCACACTGTTGAGCGGTGTTCGCAGCTCATGCGACATGTTGGCAAGAAATTCGGACTTATACTGCGAAGCCAGCATCAACTGCTTGGCTCGCTCTTCAAGCACAATTTTGGCCCTCTGCAGCTCTTCCTTCTGCACAGACAATAAGCGGTTGGTACTTTGGATAAGTAGAATCCGATTCTGTTCATTCTGAAAGTCCCGCAGGATAAAAGCAAAAATAAGACTAAGTAAAATACCGGTAGGAAGCGTGTAGGGCATAATATGAGAGAAGAAATACGTTGGAGGAAAGACGCCAAGCAGGGCAATATTGATGCTGTTGACGACATTGACGATCACAATAACCAGCACGCCCTTGATAACGAGTCTGTAGTCACTGCGTCTCATCCATATATTTAACCCAGCACATACCACACCAAGGATGGCCATGTTACCCAGAGCTGCGAGTGTAGCTTCATTAATACCAAAGGTCAATCGGGTCAAGCCGATCCCAACACCAATAATAATTAAACTATAGGACTGCCTGAAGGTCAGAACAGCAATAATTAATGGAACAAACCGGAGGTCAAAGATCACTTCATCAGTTAATTGAAAGCCAAATACCGTACTAATCCAACCCGCAAAGATAAGAACCAGCACAGAGCTCCATTGTTTAAACCTGGAGGATACACGTATCACAATGTATTTATAGAACACACTAGCCAGATAGGCTATGGTGATCAGCATCCCCATATTTAATACGAACATCTTAGAAAATTGCATTCACTCACTCCTGTTGTCCCGATTTCGTTCGTAGACACACCATTTGTCCGCATGTACTTCTATCATATCATGCCCGTAGAGCCTTCGACATTCCTGGCTCGTCAAAAAAATACACAAAAATACACAAATCCGGATTCAATTTGTGTTCAAAACATAGTAGAATATAGTGTTGTTTAATTTATCGCTGTGATCCACTTCCTTGACGGACTTGGATTGAAAGGAGAAACGTTGTAGTGCAAACGTTAAAAAGTAAATCCTATTGGCTGTCATTAAGCTTGATGCTTTCTCTGGCTGTCATGGGACTGTTATATGATGTTCTTAACAGCCCTGAGCGCGGATTCGCCGTGCTCAATTCACCGATCGATCGGCTCATTCCTTTCGTACCCGGAATGTCCCTTCCTTATCTGGGCTGGTACCCATTTGTGTTCGGTGTACTGGCATATCTCTGTGCCAAAGACAGGCTTACCTATTATCGCGTGCTCCTGTCCATGAACATCTGTGTATGGATCTGTTATCTGATTTATTTCAACTTTCAGACCAGTGTTGCTAGACCAGAAATTACAGGTACAGGCCTTGGCGCATCCGTCCTGGGATGGCTCTATAGCCAGGATCGACCTTATAATTGCTTCCCAAGCATTCATGCACTTCATTCCTATCTCGTTATGCGAGCAGTCCTCTCGGTACAGAGCATTCGCCGTTATGTCAAACTGCTCGTAGCGGCTGGCGCAACACTAATTGTGCTGTCTACCCTGCTAATTAAGCAGCATGTGATCTATGATGCTCTGGGTGCCATCATCCTTGGTGAGTGCATCTTCACCATTATTACCGGACTTTCCTTACACCGGCGGCGCCGGAAAGGGTCGAAGTGGACAGAGGGGATCAACTAACCCCTCGCTCCGACGAACCATGGAGGTGCTCTTTCCTTCTCCACTCTTCTATAAACAAGCCTGCAAAATAAGGGTCCCACTGGGTCCCTTTTCCTTCTTCGAGGATAGATAGCGCTTTCTCATGACTCATGCCGTTTCGATACGGGCGATCCGAGGTCATAGCATCAAAGGCATCAGCAACTGCAATAATCCGCCCGAAGAGCGGAATTTCGAGGCCTGCTTTGCCATCCGGATACCCTTTTCCATCGTAACGTTCATGATGAGACCGCACACCAGGTAAAAAATCTGCCATTGCATCCATCGGTTCGATCTGTAATAAAATGCTCTCGCCCAGCACCGGGTGGGTCTGAATGATCGCGAATTCTTCTTCACTTAGTTTCCCGTCCTTGAGCAAAACCTCATCAGGCACTCCGATTTTACCAATATCATGAAGAAGTGCAGATTTGTACAGCAAATCCGCTTGCTCCTCACTCATACCACTCAGTTTGCCGATCATGAGTGAATACTCGGCTACCCGCATGGAATGTCCGGCCGTATACTTATCCCTCGCATCCAGCGCAGCAGCCAGCGTGGAAAAATAACTCTGCAGCAGCTGTCGATTACGTTCCTGCCTCATCTCCAGCCGATTAATCATCATGTTAAACCCAGAAATAAGTGCCGAAAATTCATCTGCATACAGGTCAGGTGCTCTTCTGCCCAGGTCCCCTTCCTGAATCCGGTTCATCTCTTTTGTTAATTCTGCCACAGGATCACGCACGTCGCGGATCAGCAACCAACTGCCTACCAGAGCGAAACCAGCCCCCAGCACGACAACGATGATTCCCCACAGGATATACTCTTTCGCAAACTCCTGATCCATATACTGAAGCCTGATAAAAGTAGCCAGGAAAAACAAAAATAGCGGAAATAGTCCAATGAGAGCCGTACTCAGCTGAAATTTCCGCTGAATGGATACGAGTACTCGCCCTCCCAATGACGGCTCGGTGCCATATTGCTGTTTACCTCGGCGGCGAGCCTCCATCAAAAGCGGTCTAATCGCTCGAACGGTCAGGAAATATTCAATTAACGCATGCATGATCGCAATCAAAATGGCACAAGCGGCTGCCACGGCAACATAGTTTGTTGGGAAGTCCAACCAACCCACTGAAAGCATCCATAGGGTTAACCCTGCAGCTGGCAATGAGAATCCCAGCAAATGCGGCCCCATGATACGGTAAATGGTTCGCCCTGGGAAATGGTGGATAACCTCATACATTCTGCTCAATTCAGCCCGCTCGTGATGCTCCCCAGCGAAAAACTGCCTGATCGGTCTAAGTTGAATCCGTAAGGCAATACCTTCAGCAACGAGCATAAACAAAAGTGAAATGAACACAATCAAAATCAAACGTACAAATTCAATATTTGGTATTTGCAGGGTAGAGACCATCACCACAGTACCAACAACAAATACTGCTGCAAGTGAGCCTACCAGATAATTGCGCACCAGACGAAAGATAAATGAACGGTATATCTCCACCCAAACCCCTCACTCTCTATGTGCAACCAGTTCTCCCGATTAATGTAAGGGGAGATTCAGGGTATTGCCTTTATTTTTTATCGGTCAAGCCGCGTCAAAAAATTAATGATCTTCACAATCATTCATCTCCGGCATATTACACTATGTGCATATCTCCATTTATAGTCATGCTCCAAGGCAAAAAAAGACTGTTTCCCGCAGGAAACAGCCTCATATCATCGCTTGTTGTACCTAACCTTCAATCTTGGCAGCCAGAATCATTGTCCCCCGAGGCTGGTCACCCATCGCATCCGGTTCCAGAGTAATGGCGACTGTGTCATAGTCATTGACTGAATCCAAAGTATAGTACACAGCACCCGTGCCATCATGGCTAAGGAACGTCCCGGCATTCTGAGGCGTCTCTCCCTTGATCAGCCATACCTGGAACGCTTCGTTCCCTTCCAGATCAGGCAGGTTCTCTGCCTGCACAACCAGATGTGTACCCTTATCGTCAATGACGATGGTCGCCAGTCCATTCGCCACGATGTCCTGTGCTGCAGGACTAAGCTTGACGGCTTCGCCCATACGTACGGAGCGCGAAGGCTCCAGCACGGCGGCAAGCTGCTGCTGCAGCTCTTCATTCTGCGCCTGTGCCAGTGCGAGCTGCTCCTGTGCAGCTGATGAGCCGGCCGCTTGCTGCGTGAGCGTATTGACCCGGCTCTGCAGCTGCGCAGCATAGATGCCGAGCACCAGCGCCGCCGCAGCAAGGCCGGCGCTGGCCACACGCCAGGCTCGGCTGCTGCGTGCACGCGCGCGCCCTTGTGGCTGCCACGGCTGTGCCTGTGCAGCCTCTTCCGCCCGGGCTGCAGGGACCGCCGTGTTCGGCGGCATGCCTGGCCCGGGCTGCGCCGCATCTGCGTGCTGCGGCGCTGGGGTTGCCTGAAGCACCGCGGGTGCTTCAGGCTCGGCAGGAGCAGCCGCCGGCTTCGCCTCGGCGCTCTCCTGCGCACTGCCGAGCACGCTGCTCAGCACACGTGCCCGCATACCCGGCGGCGGGGCAACTGGTTCCGCCGCGTGTGGCAGGAAGCCGGTAACTTCCTGCAGTTCCTTCACTTCCTGGCGGCATGCTTCGCACGTAGCCATGTGTGCCTCAAATGCTTCCACTTCCTCGGCTTCCAGTCCGCCCAGCACATACATCGGTGCCAGATCAGACCACTCTTCATGTCGTTCTATCATGGATGTATGCCCTCCCTTCCCGCGTCTGGCTGCAATTCAGCATCGGCAAGCAGCTTCTGAAGCTGCTTCATTGCTAGCCTGACCCGGCTCTTGACCGTACCCAGCGGTATCCCGTATCGGCTGGATACTTCCTGCTGCGTTAATCCCCCGTAATATATGGATTCAATAACCTGCTGCTGATCGCTGTTCAATTGGGATAAGGCTTCCCTGATTTGGCTCCCTTCCCACTTACGCTCCACTTCTTGTTCCGTATTGGTTTGTTCGTCGGCATACGCTGCCAGAGATTCGTTCTCTACTGCCATTGTCGCGGCACCTTTTGATTTGCGCCTCAGCATGTCCACTGCAATGTTTCGCGTTATGGCAAACATCCATGTGGTTAGCTTCCCCTGGGAGGCCTCGTATCGTTCTGCGTTATTCCAGACTCGCAGGAACAGCTCCTGCACCGTTTCTTCCGCTGTCATTGGATCACCTACGATCCGGTAGGCAAATGAATACACTGCCCGCTCATAGCGGTCATATAAAAGCTCCAGTGCAGATGCATCCCTCTCTGCAATCTGTCGCATTAACCTGCTGTCCTCCATTGATTCAGTCATGCGAGGGCCCCTTTCTTGATCTCCCTCATAATTAACCTACGAAAAATCATTTGAAGAGGATTACCTAAATGAATAAAGAATATGAAAAACTTTCGCAAATTTTCCCGCAAAATGCTGTAGCCTTCCTTTATCTTGCAAAAAATTACAGACTGTGGTATACTCGTAAAGTTGGAATTAAACCTCAACTGATTTTCTATCTTCTTTTAACCCCGGAATATTTTCTTCATGCTGCGACCGCAGCGAATATGTACAACCAACCTATGGAGATTGAAGAACCTGAATCACATTAACCCGGTATAACAGAGTTTCACAAGATTTTCCCATTCACACTGGCGCGGTCATCGGAGCCGCAAGGACAAAAGAGAGGTAGGGCTTTTGTTGTTTTGGAAGTCACTTATTCTTGAGAAGATTGAAAACATACACAACCAAGCACCCGGAATTGGGTTCCGGGTGCTTTTCCATGTCTGATTACATATTTTTTTATTTAATATCCGAGCTTTGTCAAAAACCCCTCACTTAGATGAACATGGTTTTGGAGATAATGACGAGCAGGATGAAAAGCACCAGAATGGTACCCATCGATCCCCAGCTTCCGCCACCATGACCATAAGAAGTTCCACAGCCTTGGCTGTAACCATAGCCGTGCACGGTTGGAGCCTGGTTCGCGTGGTGTCCGTACCCGTATCCATATCCGTATCCAAGCGGCATTGTTCCGCAGCCGTAACCGTACATTTCGTGACCTGTGTATTGGTAACCATGCATTTGTTCATGACCTCCCATATGTCCGTATACGTGTCCCTGTCCGTTCGGTGAATTCGGTTTAACTTCGCTCATTGTTCATTCCTCCTTAGCATTTGCCTACACCCCTAAGCTATGTACTTTGCCTACGGCTGGACCGGGCTATGGCCCTCATTTGGATAAAATGGGCACTTTTCGCCTTGGACTGGCGTGGATTTTTGTTTTTAATCAGATTTCTGTATGCTTTTCTATTCCAGCCACCCGTCCAGCTTGTCCGTAGCCTAAAAAAACCCTGCCGGGTAACCGGCAGAGTTCGCTATATTACACCCAGAAAGATTTAGTGATGATGACGAGGAGAATGAACAGAACCAAGATGGCTCCAGTCGATGTCCAGCCGCCGTATCCTACGCCTCCGACTTCGCTCATAGAGAACCCCCCTTTACCAGAGAATTCGTGTGTGGGGCTAATAAATGCTATTATACCCAGAAAGATTTAGTGATGATGACCAACAGGATGAAGAGAACCAAAATGGCACCAGTCGATGTCCATGCTCCGCCGTATCCAACTCCACTCATGTAAAACCCTCCTTTGATTTGAGGTACAGTTCACTATATGCAGAAGTCCTTTCCCAGACCGGGCTCAAGACAAAAATGGGCTGGTGTCCCAGAAGGATGATTTAGAGGATAAATGCAAAGCTTGGCACTCTCTATGATGTTCTTATTTTATAATCTAAAGCAACCCCATATCATTGTCCTGTACTTGATATAAGGATACTTTGCACAAATAAGAACTCAACCTTTAAGGTTGAGTTCTTTTCGTTTCCCTACCTCATTTAGTTATCACAAACACGAAATCACATAGTGCCCTCGTCATAATCCAAATTTATTAACACAAATCGTAAGAACCAATTTTACATTCCGATTATATATTTATGTTTATTTTTAAGTACAACTCCCCGCCATAAATCGCACTCATAATGATTCGTAAGAAGTAAAAAAATAATATATTTCACCCGTGTCAATCATCCCTGATTAGGGTATTATTCTCAGGTATAACACATTTACATAGGAGTTGATGATAAAGATGAAAATGAAAAAAGTTATTCTTGCTTTATCTATAGGAATGTTGGTTGGTTCTTCTTCCATGGCTGTGGCTGCAACTTCCCAAAAGGTGCAAGCAACGTTGGCAAACTTTAAAGTTATCGTTAATGGCCAGTCCAAATCTGTAACATCCGATCAATTACTTTATAAAGGCAATACATACCTACAACTTCGTGAAGCTGCCAAAATTCTTGGTTATGAAGTCAATTACGCAAGTGCGACCCGCTCTATTGAGTTTTCTGCAAAGAGCCAAACTCAAGCAGACTGGATTACTCTAATTGATCTATCTGCCTCTAATGGTTATGACGTTGCCCTCAAGGGAGACTCAGCGGATGTTTACAACGTATCAAAAGATCTTAAAACCATTCTGAGTGTCAATGCGAATGGTCTTAAGGAAAACGAGGAAAAAGTGGTAGCAGATCCATCAGGTAAAACAATTCGTTACAAAAAATTGCAGGGTTCTCTGGTTTTGAATCGCGGAGATTTGAAAAAAGCTGGTTTGATCAAGTAATCGGCTATAATAAAGAGCCTCGCCGGATATGTCTCCAGCGAGGCTCTTTCCTGTGCTATTCTTCTGTCAGACATACCTGATTTCCGCAGAGGAGGGATATTCCCCGTCCGAAAAAATAGGGGATTCCGATCCTGCCCCCTAATTCGGGCGTACCTCACGGGATGCCAGCTTCTCCTGAACGGATTGCAGCTTCTGTATGCTGGAGGCATCCGGTTTATCCCGCCGATCGTCAATCTTGACGGATGTAGAGACCCGCTGGGCTCCTGATAGAAACGGAGCTTCATGCAGAGCTGCTACGGCTGTGAAGACCTCATTCAGCGGTCCTTCGATAATGGTGCTCATTGAAGTCAGCTGATATGTAATGCCACGCTGGTTTTCCAATACGGCCTGCATATCGGCCACATAACTGCTTAGACTGGTCGTTCCTGTTCCAATTGGAATTACGGTCACTTCTGCTATTGCCATCACGCTCCGCCTCCCTTTAGCTCTGTAGATTACCGTTGTCGCTATAATTAGTGCAATTTTGACTATTTTTATTTTACCAGTTGAAGGCGTTACAATTCAAACTGACGTGAAGACGTCATTCCATTTGAACGAAAATTTTTTTTGAATAATCTTCAAATCTTCCAGTCCTTTTCCTTTGCGGATTCATGCCGTAAATGGTATACTCGGAATTACGTTTTAGTGTGCTGAACCTGTTTACAAACACAAGATGTTGGGTTAGAGTATGGTAACAGCAACAAAATGTAGTGACAAAGCGTTTCCCCACTTCTGAAAGTCATCTTCTGCAATCTCGCGAAAAACAGGATGGAATCACCTTCAAAGGCACGTCCCTGTAGGTGTAAATCGCTTTCTCGAAACAGAACTGACGCCGAGGTTAACGGGGCTGTTTGGACTGCCACCCGGTTGCCTCTATGACAGTTGCAACTAGATATTGACACAACCTTACATAATAGCACCTTACGGTCGACATACCATTTGCGACTGTCAGGAAGCCAGTGCATTCATGGGCATTTTCAGGCCGTCAGGCGGGGAGTGCTTTTTATATGATCATGTTCTGATGCTGCTCCTATGTTACGGGGTCTTTGCATGCGCAAACTGTCACCACCGCAGTCCGTTGGATCTACCTATTTTTTTCTCACCGTAAGAAGACACTCAATTCTTTATATAAGAATTTCTCCAATTTATCTCTTAATCATGCGAAAGCGAGGAATATTCATGCCACAAGTTGTGATCAAGCCGAACAACCGCCAGCTTGCCTTTGACGATATGCGTATCTCGGTATATGCCGACCGTATCCTGGAAGGACTGGACATGCTGGACAAGGAACGTTTGGTACGCGGGGTTAACAGCAAACTTCGTCGTGACGAAGTAACCGGAGACGAGATCAGTAACGCTTTTATGATGAGCGCACTGGAACTGGTAACCAAAGAGGAGCCGAACTGGAAATTTGCGGCGGCACGCTCACTGCTTACTTCCCTTTACAAAAAGGCGGCTACCAACCGTAGATACAAATCTTATCCGGACGAGCCTTACGGTGCATTCCACCCTCTCCTTGTAGACCTTGTGAAAAAAGGCATCTACCGTGAAGAACTATTGGAATGCTACACCAAAGAACAAATTGATGAACTGGCGGAATGCATTGATTACCGCAACGATTTGCTCTTTGACTACATCGGCTTGCTCACACTGGCAGAACGCTATCTCGCACACGACTTTGACGGAAAAGTAATGGAACTGCCTCAAGAGCGCTACATGGTTATCGCCATGTACCTGATGCACCAGGAGCCTGCAGAAAACCGCATGCATCTGGTTAAGGAAGCTTATTGGGCTATGAGCAACATGTATATGACGGCTGCCACGCCGACCATGTCCAATGCAGGTAAAAAAGTAGCCGGACAACTCTCCAGCTGCTTCATTGATACGGTAGACGACTCGCTCGAAGGTATCTTCGATTCCAATACAGATGTAGCTAGACTTAGCAAAATGGGCGGCGGTATCGGTGTTTACCTCGGTAAAGTCAGAGCTCGTGGTTCGGACATCCGTGGTCACAAAAACACAAGCTCCGGCGTAATCCCTTGGATTCGCCAATTGAATAATACAGCAGTCAGCGTAGATCAGCTGGGAACACGCAAAGGTGCAATTGCCGTTTATCTGGACGTCTTCCATAAAGACATTCTGGCTTTCCTGGATCTGAAGCTGAACAATGGTGACGAGCGGATGCGTGCGCATGACGTATTCCACGGTGTATGTCTGCCTGACCTGTTCATGGAACGTGTAGCCAGCCGCGGTGAGTGGAGCCTGTTCTGCCCGCATGAAACGAAAAAAGTCATGGGCTGGAAAGACGAAAACGGTCGTGCACTCGGCTTGGAAGATTTCTATGACGAATCCTTCGGCGAAGGCACATTCCGCGAAAAGTATGAAGAAGCAGTAAATCACCCGCTGTTGTCCCGTATTACGGTACAAGCCATCGATATTATGAAACGCGTGATGAAATCACAGCTCGAAACAGGTACACCTTATATGTTCTATCGTGATACGGTTAACCGTTCCAACCCGAACAGTGCCCATGGCATGGTGTACTCTTCCAACCTCTGTACCGAAATCATGCAGAACCAGTCTGCAACGGTAGTAGAAAAAGAAGAACTCGTAACCAAGGATGGTCAGACACGCATCGTGATTTCCAAAGTGCCTGGCGACTTCGTGGTCTGCAACCTGAACTCCATTCACTTGGCACGTGCGGTGCCTCATAACGTACTGGAGCGTCTGGTACCGATTCAGGTTCGCATGCTGGATAACGTCATTGACATCAACAACATTGAAGTACTGCAAGCCCAATATACCAACAGCCAATACCGTGCCGTAGGTTTGGGTACATTCGGACTTCACCACCTGCTTGCCCTTGAAGGCATCCGTTGGGAATCCGATGAGGCTGTAACCTATAACGATAACCTGTACGAAAAAATCAACTACCTGCTCGTCAAAGCCAGCATGGAGCTGTCCAAGGAAAAAGGACACTATCCGAAATTCAAAGGTTCCGACTGGGAGAGCGGAAAGTACTTCGAACAACGGGATTACACGACGGGTGAGCGCGTAGGCGAATTCGTAACAACCGAACAGTGGAAAGAGCTGCAGGCTGAAGTTCAGCAAAACGGTGTACGTAACGCATGGTTGTTCGCAATCGCACCAAATGGTTCAACATCCATCATTGCCGGATCTACTGCAAGTATCGACCCGCTCTATGAGTTGTTGTCCTATGAAGAGAAAACAACGTACAAGATTGCTAACCCGGCACCAGACCTGTCGGATAAAACCATCTGGTACTACAAGACGGCCTTCCTGGTGGATCAGCATGCTTCCATCAACATGGCTTCTGCCCGTCAACGTCACGTCGATCAGGGACAAAGCTTCAACCTGTACGTTCGTCCTGACATCAAAGCAACGGAGTTCCTTGAACTGCATCTGCATGCCTGGAGAGCGGGTTTGAAATCGACCTATTATGTTCGCAGCCGTGCGTTAACGATTGAAGAATGTGACTCCTGCGCAAGCTGATCGATAGATTATTCGTTTCACGATGACCACCAGGGCATCCTGTTTTGATTGCAAAATGGCGTTGCCCTGGTACTTTTTTGCCCAAATATGATCACAGCATCCCAGCGATGTTGATATAGATGCCTGAACTAAAAGTTTGAATTAAGGAGTGAACGGATTATGCAAGTACAGAAAATTTTCAATACGGAAGCCCCTAACCAATCGACTCGAATTATTGAAGGTGAATGCTCCGGGATCCTGAACTGGAACGACATTCGCATGCCTCATATGTACAAGCTGTACAAAGTACTGCTGCTCAACCACTGGATCGCTGACGAAATTCCAATGTCCAAGGATGCATCCCAATTCGCCCAACTGGATCCGGAAGAACAGCGTACATTCAAAATCAACATTTCCCTGCTGGCTGTACTCGATTCCATGCAGACCATGTTTGTAGGTGACGTTAAACGCTACTTCACTGATTCTTCGCTTGAAGCGATCTCGGCCATTATCGGACAACAGGAAGTTGTTCATAACCAATCGTATTCCTACGTTCTATCTTCCATCGTGTCTGATCGGGAGCAAAAAGAGATTTTTGAATACTGGAAACATGATCCCGTGCTGCTCGACCGCAACCGTTTCATCGCCGATATCTATCAAAGCTTCCGGGACGAGCCGTCTCCACAGACGTTCTTCCAAGCCATGGTAGCCGATTTAGTACTTGAAGGGATTTTCTTCTACAGTACATTTGCCTTCTTCTACAACCTGGCTCGTGACCAGAAGATGATGGCAACCAGCCAGATGATCTCTTACATTCAGCGTGATGAGAATCAGCACTGCTACTTCTTCGCTGAAGTGTTCAAACAGCTGCTTGTTGATTTCCCTGAGCTGAATACACCAGAGAACATGGACTATGTCTACAAAACGATTGACCGTGCCGTTGAACTGGAAACGAACTGGGCACATTACACACTCAGCAATGTTCGCGGGATCGACCTGAACGAGTTGGAAGATTACATCAAATACATCGCCAACAAACGCCTGCGTCTCATGGGTATGGAAAAAGCTTACGAAGGCGTGGATGTAAACTGCATGCCTTGGATCAAGCCTTTCTCTGATGAAGCGCTCAATGCAACGAAAACGGACTTCTTCGAGGCCAAATCTCGTAACTATGGTAAAGTCGGCGACGACAACGGATTCGACGATTTGTAATTCAGTTATAGCGAACAGAAGACACAATATATCCATAAAACACTCCCTCTATGGGAGTGTTTTTGTTACGTTTTGTACCCTTCTCCCCATGGATGAAACTTCTGGGATATAATGGAGAAGGTTTGAATCTTCTACGGAAATGAGGCTAAGGGATGGAACGAGAACTGCTTGATCAATTGAACACCTGGCATGATCAGGACCAATTTGGTCTCATTATCAAACGCATTGAACAGATTCCTGTACCCGATCGGAATTATGACCTGACAGGTCATCTTGCGAGAGCATATAACAATAGTGCACGATACCGTGAAGCCATTCAGCAGCTTAAGTCCGTTGAAGAGCAAGGAAAATGGGATCCACTCTGGCAATTCCGTCTGGGTTTTGCCTATTACCATATGGCCTTGTACGATCAATCATTACAAGCATTTGAACAGGCTGACCGGCTTCAGCCCTATGACGAATCGACACTCGAATTTTTGAATTCAACCCGTTCCAAAGTTGTAAAAATGCAGCGGGATCGGCAGCGTCATCTAGAGAAGCTGGCTGAATGGGATCAAAGCGGGATGCAAAATCATCTTAGAGCGGCTTCAGGCTCCTATGATCCCTCCACGTTTTGGGAGCAGAGTGACTATGCACAGAGCAGCCATGTTTCTTCACCTTTTGATGAAAGCCAAATCATCTCTACCGAGCAGGAACTGGGCTACAAACTGCCTGCTTCCTATATTCAATTAATGAACACTCAAAACGGCGGAATCCCTGCACATACCGTTTTTCCTACAGAAGAAGCTACATCCTGGGCAGAAGATCATATCGCCATTTCCGGCATCATGGGCATCGGGCATACCAAATCCTATTCCCTTACCGGAGACTTGGGAAGTCGCTTCATGATTGAGGACTGGGGGTACCCTGATCTGGGCATTGTGATCTGTGACTGTCCATCTGCCGGTCACGATGTCGTGATGCTTGATTATCGTTTCTGCGGTCCGCAAGGTGAGCCGTGCGTTGTGCATGTGGATCAGGAAGATGATTATGAGATCACTTACCTGGCACCGAGCTTTGAAGCATTTGTTCGAGGACTGGTGGATGAGGATACGTTTGATCTGGACGAAGAGGACGAGGACTAAACCGGCAGGAGGCCCTTATGACAACCCGAATTTATTTTGCTACCCACAAAATTGGCGATGTTGCATTCTCTTCACTTCAAGAAGCACTCCATGAATTCGACCTGGGAATCCTTGAAGATTACAAACAAACCGAAAAGGGAGTTATGGGCCAGACACTGCTCGTCCATACCTCTCAAGGGGAGTACATTCTGAAAGGCAACCCGTTGTATGTTGGACAGCTGCAGGAAGAACAGTTTTTCGCCCAGCAGTTAGCCGAGCACACCGCCATTCCTGTACCCGTTCCCTATTTGCTGCAAAAAAACACAGACTTGCTGGGCTGGAGTTACGCGATCATGCCTCGTTTACCGGGAAAACACCTGTATGATTCTTCACTCCAGGCCGCACTCGGACAGGATGAGCAAGAAGAGATTGCCTCCATGCTCGCACATAGCCTGATCGAACTGCACCGATGGAAAGTACCGGATGCTGGCGAGTATGACCCCATAGCAGAACGAATCGTTCCCTTTGCGGGTACTTATCTCGACTGGCTGTATGGAACCATTCGTCACTGGCTGCTGGATGCCCAGAAGTACTCTGTCATTACGGATGCAGATATAGCTTGGGTGGATGAACAGCTTAGACATGCAGAGGCTGCATTTGAGGCCATGCCTGTTCCGGGGTTTGTCATGGGAGATTTCAAGGTCGAGAACTTTGTCATCCAGAAGATTGGCGACCACGCTTCCGACTGGCGGATTAGCGGCCTGTTTGATTTTACCACCTCGTATTTCGGGGACGGTACGGCAGATCTGACCAAAATGACAGACATGTATATACATAAAAACCAGCCTGAGCTTGCCAAGCGCTTTCTGTACACTTACCGGGAACTTGTCTGCGCTGACGATGAGGAGCGATGCAAACATTTTGCTGTTCGCTTAGGAATTCACCTGCTGTATCAACGTATTCTGGTATGGGGCGAAGCCAAAGCGACTAATCGGGTCACATGGGAGGCTGATCTGCCTTTTGCAGTCTGGGCACAGCAATATATCGACTCTGTGCTAGGATTGATTGATTAGAGAAATCTCATTTGAATGCGACGAAAAAGAAAACCAAATGACCCGACCAAAGCAGGAAGAATTCCTCCGCTTCGATCGGGTCATTTTATACTTCTGTTCTTCTATCCACTACACTGCCTAAAAGCAGATTACACTTGAGCTTGCGTGACAGGCGCTTCTTGATGCTTCTGCAGAAACTCCAGCATCCGCCGATACACAAGGATCTCATTTGTCTTTCTGGAGAAGCCATGACCCTCATCGTCCAGTACGATATACTCCACGTCTACACCTTTGTCCTGGAGCGCTGCCACGATCTGATCTGACTCGGCCTTCACAACCCTTGGATCATTCGCACCTTGAATGACGAGCATTGGGTTTACCATCTGGTCGAGGTAGGTGATCGGCGAATCCTTCGTTAACCGCTCACGGTCACGAACCGGGTCACCCAGCCAATTGTCCATCATCGGTTTCCAATCCTCAGGGACGGATTCCAGGAACGTAAACAGGTTGCTCGGTCCAAAGATATCAACCGCTGCCCGGAACAACTCGGGATGGCGACCTGCAAGCAGCAGTGTCATGTACCCACCGTAACTGCCTCCGACCACAAACAGGCGATCTGGTGAGGAGATACCTTGGTCAAACAGCCAATTTATGCCGGCAACACAGTCAAGCCTTGGCCCCTCGCCCCAGTCCCTCTCTACCATCTTCACAAACTCGGCACCATACCCGGTGCTTCCACGGAAGTTTGGCGCAAAAATATGATAACCCTGAGCCAGCATCAGCTGGAACATCGGCCGGAAAAACTTGGCTTCCGAGGCCTGTGGCCCACCATGCGGCCAAAACACCGTGTAACCGTTGGCCTGCTCCGGCTTGGCTTTAAAGAAAAGCGCCTCAATTTCCAATCCATCATATGAGTTGTATCGAACCAGGTCAGGATAGACCAGATCATCCGGATCAAGCCCTGTCACCCGGTTGGCCGTGAGGGATTCCCAAGAGTCACTCCCCGCAGGCAGACGGTAGATATTATGCGGCTGAATCGCACCCCGGCCAAGAATGTACACATTGCCCGCTTTGGTTACGCGTGTGTGTTCTATCGTATCCAAAGGCATGTCGAGTCGATGCGGCTCCGCAGCATCTTTGCCCAGGATGTACATTCGGTTTTCGGTACCTGTAAGCGTCCAAAAGTACAATGTCTCCGACGCCTTATGCCAGCGAATCATCTCCACGTCCTCCCCTTCAATTTTGCATAAAGGTCGGAACTCGCGGGTATCCAGTCTATATTCAGCCACATAAGAGTATTCTTCCTTATCATTGGTGACGAGCAAAATGCGTTGGTCATCTGCAAATAGAATTTCGGATACCTGGCTCTGTCTCTCCGAATCGGGCAGAATGGATACGATCTCCCCTTCCAAGTGCAGGTGCGCTGTCTGATACGTATTGGAATACAATTTCCCAATGACGAAGCTCTTCTCGTCGGGACTTACCGCAACCAGGTAGCTCGTCGCCTCTTCTCCGCTGTACAACAACACATCCTCACCTGTCTCCAAGTCGCGTCGACGTGAATTGAGATAATTCGGGTTACCCGCACTCGTCACGTAATACAGTCGCTGTCCGTCCTCAGACAATTCCGAGAAATAACAGCGGTCATTCGGCTCAGCAGGCACAATGGGAAGCGGCACGCCACCTTCCGGTTTAAGCGCATATAGATGATAGTTCTCATCGCCGTCCCGATCAAACCCCGTGAGAATATGGCGTCCAAGCGGATCAGGTTTGATAAACTGGCTGCTCTGGTTCAAATACGTCAAGGGATACGGGTATCCACCCGGCAGATCCATAGCCCAGATATTCGGTTCACCGTTCAGATTGCTGTCAAAAAATAAACGTTTCTCGTCAGCAGATACGGCAAAGTGCGAAATGCGATACGTCTGAAAATACTGCTCTACATCCGGTTTGGGAAACTGAAGCATGACAAACCTCCTTGGGAATGAACAAAAGTATTTAACGGTGGTGAATTAAGGTATATTTGTCCATATTACAGGAAATTCCATTGTTTACACAATACTCATGTCATATTCCTCTATATGAATGATCTGATTCATTTTTACGTATAAAAAGTCATATGTGGTTTATCTTCACGATAATAATCCAGTCTTTGTTTCAT
This sequence comes from Paenibacillus sp. ACRRY, assembly GCF_022346995.1. Classification (GTDB taxonomy): domain Bacteria; phylum Bacillota; class Bacilli; order Paenibacillales; family Paenibacillaceae; genus Paenibacillus. Next base: position 70,740 of record NZ_JAKRNM010000013.1, read on the forward strand.
GGTGCCTGTGTGCAGTTCGAACAGATGACCATCGGGATCGGTAAAATAAACAGACCTTGCATCTCTGGGCTCGCGCGCTCTGCCAGGAAGAATATCGGCCCCTGCCGCCTTTAGCTCTTGCACAGACTTATCAAACTCTTCTTCTTTCACAGTGAAAGCAATATGTGTATAGGTTCGTTCCGTATAATTGCGAATAACATCCTCCCGATTCAAAGCGATCCAGAGACCGGCCAGTTCAAAATAAGCCAGCTTGCGGCCCTTCACTTGAATCCGGGCACCGAGAGCCTGCTCATAGAAGGTAATGGATCTTTCCAAATTGGATACGGAAAAGCACAGATGATTAATTCCCTGTATATTCACTCGCTCCTGACACCTCCAAAATTTTGATCACTCACATCCTTATTATGGTATATTTCTCCTTCAAAAAACAAATGACTTCTTCTCTCACCGCACCTTCTTCTGGGCGAACGCATAGCTTAGGCATATCAATGAATGTTCGAGGAGGATGCAAAACGAATGAATCCTGTCTACCCTTTTTATGGTGAGAAGACGGTCTGCAAAGAACAAAAGCTGGCATTCCCACCCCAGCACCAGGACCTGCAGCCAGGTCTGGAAACACTCATGGTACCTGAACCCATTAGCGAGGATCCGGCCTATATCGGCAGCTGCAAACTGGATGGCAAAGTTGCCATTATTACGGGTGGGGACAGCGGAATCGGCAGAGCCGCAGCCATTGCTTATGCCAAGGAAGGTGCCGATATAGTCATTGCTTACCTCTATGAACGTACGGATGCCGAGTGGACTCGGGATCGCATTGTAGAGCTGGGTCAGCGCTGTCTGCTCATTGAGATCGATCTTCGGCTGAAGAAAAATTGCGATGCTGTCATCCGTACAACGATGGAAACTTTCGGGAAAATAGATATACTGGTCAACAATCATGCGGTGCAGTATGTGCAGCCGAGTATTGTCGACATTACGGAGGAACAGCTCTATCATACGTTCCAGACGAATGTATTTTCCTATTTTTTTCTGATTCAGGCCGCTCTCCCGCACATGTGCAAAGGGGCTTCCATCATCAACACGGCTTCCATTACAGCCTATAAGGGCAATGTGCAGCTGATCGACTACTCCTCCACCAAAGGGGCTGTTGTCTCGCTGACACGCGTACTCGCCAAATCGCTGGCTTCTCAGGGAATACGGGTCAACTGTGTAGCTCCTGGTCCAATCTGGACCCCTCTCATTCCTTCCAGCTTCTCTGCTGAAGATGTACAGGTGTTCGGAACCGAAACGCCGATGGGCCGTGCAGGCCAGCCATATGAACTGGCAGCGGCCTATGTCTATCTCGGATCGCGTGATTCTTCGTACGTAACCGGTGAGTGCATTCATATCAATGGCGGCGATATGGTGACCACCTAAGGTCAGGCGTGGTGAAAACCAATAGGTATTTCAGCAAATATATGGTGTACTTACTTAACCGATTTATCATCCATGTCAGGTTGAATTTGGCAAGTTCGGCAGGAGAATCATGATCTTGTTCCGAAGTGGGTTAGGTGTTAAGCATCCGGTATACCGGAACCTGACATCTTGGGACAAGGAGCTGAACCGTCTGATGAACTACGATCCACTCTATCAACCGTATCCCTCTTACCGCGTGCCCGTCTATGCCAATAAAGGCATGGTCGCCACTTCGCAGCCTCTTGCAGCACAAGCAGGTCTGGATGTGTTAAAAAAAGGCGGCAACGCCATTGATGCCGCGATTGCAACGGCTGCTGCGCTCACCGTGCTGGAGCCAACGTCCAATGGCATCGGGGGCGATGCCTTTGCCCTCGTCTGGACCGAGGGCAAGCTGCACGGCCTGAATGCCAGCGGCCCTGCGCCTCAGGGCATATCCATTGAGGCGCTCAAGGCGGAAGGCCATTCGGAGATGCCGAAGCTTGGGGTCATCCCGGTGACGGTGCCTGGCGCACCGGCGGGCTGGGCTGAGCTGAGCCGCCGCTTCGGGCGGCTCACGCTGGCGGAAGCGCTGGAACCGGCTATCCGCTACGCGGAGGAAGGTTACCCGCTTGCGCCTGGGCTGGCCCGCCACTGGGCACGGGCAGCGGACATTTATGCACGCCAGGGCAATGAGGCAGCCGGGCGTGCCTGGTTTGAGACATTCACTCCAGGCGGGCGTGTTCCGGCCGCGGGCGAGATGTGGCGTTCGCCGGATCACGCGGCTACACTTCGCCGAATCGGTGAGAGCAACGCACGTGACTTTTACGAAGGAGAACTGGCGGAGCGCATTCATTCGTTTATGGCAGAGCATGGCGGCTACCTGACCAAAGACGATCTGGCGGCCTTTGAGCCTGAATGGGTCGATCCCATCTCGGTTTCCTATCGCGGCTACGATGTCTGGGAGATCCCGCCAAACGGTCAGGGACTGATTGCCCTCTCAGCGCTTAATCTGCTCAAAGGATTTGATTTTGAAGAAAAAGAATCCGTGCTCGGGTACCACAGACAGCTTGAAGCAATCAAGCTCGCATTCGCCGATGGGGAGAAATATATTACCGAGGAGCGGAAGATGGGCGTGAGAGTGACAGAGCTTCTATCCGAAGCGTATGCGGAAGAGCGGCGCAAACTCATTGGGGATGTGGCACGTTCTCCCGAAGCAGGCGATCCGAAGGGAAGCGGTACGGTATACCTCGCTGCGGCTGACGGTGAAGGCAACATGGTTTCCTTCATACAGAGCAATTATATGGGCTTCGGCTCCGGGCTCGTCGTCCCCGGAACAGGCATCGCCCTGCAAAATCGGGGTCATAACTTCTCACTCGATCCGGATCAGGCCAATGCCCTGGAGCCAGGCAAACGCACGTATCATACGATCATCCCAGGATTCCTTACGCGCGGAGATGAAGCAGTTGGCCCGTTCGGAGTCATGGGCGGTTTCATGCAGCCTCAGGGCCACGTGCAGGTTGTCATGAATACGGTAGACTTCCACTTGAATCCGCAGGCAGCATTGGATTCTCCAAGGTGGCAGTGGACAAAAGGCAAAACGATACTGGTGGAGACCGGTTTTCCGCAGCATATTGCACAAGCACTTGCCCGCAAAGGGCATGATATTCAGGTTGCTCTCGACCCTTCCATGTTTGGACGCGGCCAAATTATATGGCGTGACCCAGTCAGCGGGGTACTATGCGCTGGCACCGAAAGCCGGACAGACGGATCGGTGGCTGCATGGTAATACAGCACAGCTAAAAAAGTTTAAAGTGAGCAGTATGCAAACAGGAGCAACCGTAAGCTCGCCATTTGCTTCGGCGGCAGGAGAAGCCGTTGATATATAGAGGGTCTTCATCGATAGGATGATTATCCGTAAATCGATATTATCCTCATGTCACCAAATTTTCAGATCAAAAAGGCAAAGAAGAGATCATTCGCTGATCTTTTCTTTGCCTTTTTGGGTTATATGATCAGCATCGAGGTACGGTATGTTATCAACCCTGCAAGATTTTGTAACAGGAATGTATAAATCATGAAATCGATTAAGTTTTTCGTAAATTTTCAGTATTAACCATAATCCCCATCCTCCTCCTGGCCGATATACATATAGGGCAAAAGACTCACCTCTCACATCACACTTCTATAGAAACGAGGGTATAACATGAAAACAAAAAGGGTCACCCGGGCTTTATGGAGCATGATTTTGATTGTCATGGTTTTAATGCTGGGGGCTTGTTCTTCCACAGAAAATGGAACAGAAACTGCAATGGGCCAGCGAACCAAAGTAGGTATTGTCCTTACTGAAGTCAGCCTTGGCGATCGTTCATTCAATGATGCTGCTTTTGAGGGACTGGTTCAGGCCAGAAATGAAAACACGATTCGGTTTGATTATAAGGAGCCCGGAAAAGATCTAACGACAGAAACCGCATTTGAGCAATTCGCTCAGGATGGTGTGGACTTGATTATCGGACTTAGCGACACTCTTCTGCCCGATCTCGAAAAGGTCGCTCAAAAATATCCGGAGCAGCAGTTTCTTATTGTCGACGGACACTCCGAATTGCCAAACGTGACCTCCATGTCATTCCGCAGTGAAGAAGGCAGTTATCTTGCTGGCATGATCGCTGGCTTTGCGACAACCGAGAATCACGTAGGCTTTTTGGGTGGAATGGAGATTCCTCTTCTCCGCGATTTTCAACAGGGTTTCGAGCAAGGGGTGCAGGCCGTTAATCCAGATGCTACAGTTCAGGTCGTTTATGCAGGAGACTTCGGTAATTCGAAGCTTGGCGAGGAGCTGGCAGCGAAGATGATCCAGGAGCAAGACGTCGATGTTATTTATGTCGCAGCTGGCCTTACCGGAGTAGGCTCACTAACCGAGATTCAGAAGTTGGGGAAATACGCCATCGGTGTAGATACGGATCAATTCTTTCTGGCGGAAAAGGCTGTTCTCACCTCTATGCTGAAAAATGTCAATGTCTCCATCTACAACGCCGTTAACACGTTTACCAAAAACAATCACTCTTTCCCGGAGCAGAACATGGTTGAGGGGCTGGCAGAAGATGCCGTAGGCCTGACCGCATTACATAACATCACACTCAGTGCAGAACAGCAGCAAACCTTCGAAGATCGGAAAGCTGAGATTATATCCGGCAAAACCAAAATTACGCTAGAACCCTAAAATCGACGGATTAGAGGAGATACGCTTATGAAATTGCAAGGCAAACTGATTATTAATGCGTTAATTTCATTACTTTTATGTCTTGTGTTGGTAGCCTATATCATCTTTCAGTTACTGGGCATCAACGCCAAAAATCAAAATCTGGTACCCGCCATGCTCAAGGTCAGTGAGCTCAAAGCCAATCAGATTCAGACCCAGCAGGCGCTGGATGTGTTCTCTTTCTCAATGACAGCCGGTAATCAGAATGCCGTACGCAGCTTGTTGGACGAAGGTAAAACGATGATTCAGGAACTTACCGAAGGATTACTGGAAACCGATGAACAGCTTCGACTGATGGGTTCCATTCAGACGAAACTGACTGCACTGGATCAGGGGGCAGCTGAAGCCATGCAAGCCTTGGACAGCTCGGAAGCCAAACGGTACAGCACACGTGTGCAGGGCATTCAAAATGATATCTACATGCTCGATGAAATAACCAAGGAACGGTATGATCAATACACCATTAATCTGGAGCAGGACATACAGCAGACTTGGCAAATTGCATTGGGCGGCGCTGTTCTCCTGCTCGTCGCTGCCATGCTGTTCAACATGTATACTTCCCGGAAGCTAGCCAAACGTATTGGAGTGCTGAAGAACGCTGCAGGACAGATCGCAGCTGGCAACCTTACCCAGCAGCTGCCTGAAACCCGGGGCAAGGATGAACTGGATGAGCTGAATCGCTCCTTCCGTCTCATGACGGAGAATATTCGAAACATTATCCAATCGATTGATTCCGCCGGGAAGCAGGTGGATGGCATGGCTCAGGACATTGACCGGGGTAACGATACCATGCAGGCCATCGTGCAGCAGGTCTCCCGTACGACGGAAGAGCTGTCGATCGGCAGCCAGAAGATTGCGGAGGATCTGAGTGAAACGGTGATGGTCGTGGACAAGATGCAGCACACGTTCGGCAGCAACCTTCATGCCACTTCCCAATCGGCGATCCATGGCAACGAGGTGATGAGCACGGTTGAGGAAGGACACACGGCCATTGAGGAGCAGCTTCGCCTCGCTGAAATGAACCGGATCGCCATGGCGGAGGTTGAACAGACCGTGCAGGAGCTGGAAGAAAGCGCAGCTCGTATTACCACAATGACAGGCTATGTGTCCGAGATCGCCAAGCAGACTACGCTGCTCTCCCTGAACGCTTCAATCGAAGCCGCTCGTGCCGGTGAAGCCGGTCGCGGTTTTGCCGTGGTTGCAGGGGAAGTCAACAAGCTCGCAGAGCAATCTGCACAATCCGTGCAGCATATCTATGCGGCTGTGGGAGAGATCACAAACGCCATGGACAAGGTAAAAGGTTCTGTGATGCAGAGTATACAGCTCTTTGCTGAACAGGAAAAGGCGACCGGACAAACCCGGGATTCCTTCTCCGCTATTCGTGACAGCGTAGAACAGATCAGTACGGGTATTAACCAGCTGGCCGAAGATATGCAGCTATCCAGTCAGCTAAGTACACAGGTGCAGCAGGCCATTGAAAACATCAGCGCCATTACGCAGCAATCGGCAGCAAGCAGTGAAGAGATTACGGCTTCGACAGCTGAACAGCAGCGCTCGTTTGAAGAGGCCAGCATCAAGGTCAAATCGCTGCGTGACATCAGTGAGGAAATGCATCAGGAGCTGCAGCGTTTCCGCTTGTAATGGAATGCTTCATCCTGAATCTTGTAAACAAGAAACCTCCACTTCTCTGGATATGAGAGAAGTGGAGGTTTTTAATAAGCGTGCGTTTATACAGATTATTATTCAGTTCCGTTCGATAAGACTCGCTGAACTAGCACGTCACAGAGCATCAATGATGTCTCCTGCCAGCAGAGACGCCGGGTTGCCGCGCCGCAGCACAGCCTGCTCGGCGGCTTGGCCGTGCAGGTACACACCAAAAGCGGCTGCCTGCTCCGCGCTGAGTCCTTGAGCGAGCAGACCGGTGATGATGCCGGTCAATACGTCCCCGGCGCCGCCCGTTGCCATGCCGGCGTGCCCGGTGGTGTTGATGTACGCCTCGCCGGAAGGCGTTGCGATGACCGTTCGTGCTCCTTTGAGCACCAGGGTCACGCCCTGCTCGCGGGCGTACCGTGCAGCGTGTCCGATCCGGTCACGCTGCACTTCGGGGGTCGGCATGCCAAGCAGGCGGCCCATCTCTCCGGGGTGCGGCGTCAGAACGGTCGCCGCACTTCGCCGGCCCCAGTCGCGAGGCCCGGATGGGCCCGCGTCTGCAAGCATGTTGAGGGCGTCCGCGTCGATGACGAGCGGGCGATCCGTCTGTTGCCACAGGCGGCGCAGCCAGCCGGTGTCGCCCTCGAAGCGGCCGAGGCCCGGCCCGGTTGCAATCACGTCGCGGCTCTCCGCAAGACGAAGCACAGCTTCGGCGGAAGCCGCGTTCCACTCGCCGCTGTCGCCATCTGCGGCGGCTGCGAGCATCAGCTCAGGTACACTGCCGATGACATGCGGCAGCAGTGCCGCGGGCAGCGCCCATGTGGCGAGTCCGCAGCCAGCGCGCAGCGCAGCCTTGGCCGAGAGCAGACCTGCGCCGCTCATCGGCAGACTGCCTGCGGCCAGCAGTACGTGGCCGTAGGTACCCTTGTGCCCGTCAGGTGCCCGCAGACGATCCGTGTCCACGTTCAGGGCACCGCGCATCACTTCCTCCGTCAACAGACGAACGGTAGGACCGTGCTCTGGCGCAAGCCTTGCCGGAATGCCGATAGCGCGCACCACGATACGCCCCGCGGCCGTCGCGCCCGGATACTGGACAAGCCCGCGCTTCAGCAGCGCAAGGCATACAGTCACCCGTGCTTGAATGCAGGGCTCGTATACCTCTCCGGTGTCGGCATTCAGCCCGCTTGGCACATCGGCGGAGACGACCGGCTTACCGCTGTCGTTCGCCGCCTCAATCAGCGCCGCGTAAGCTCCCCGCGGTGCCCCCTGCGAGCCGGTGCCCAGCAGTGCATCCACGATGCCTGTGCACCGGCTGAAGTCCACGGCTTCACGGCCGTGGACAAGGGCAGGGATGCCGAGCTGCCCAGCGGCATCCCTCTGCACTGCGGCTTCGCCCCGCAGTGATTCGGGCGCATCGGCGTAGATCAAGGTCACGCCGAGCCCTGCCTCAAGCAGATGGCGGGCCGCAACCAGCCCGTCCCCGCCATTATTGCCCTTGCCGATCAGCATGTAACAGTGCTGATCAGCGGGGTGCGCCATCACCAGCGCCGGATCGGCGATGATGTCGCCCCCGGAACCTTGGCGATCACCGGGCCCGGTGTGTGCCCGCTGTGCCTCTCCCTGCTCCCGGCGCCTTTTGTGTTCAACCACCTTACCGCCCGCAGACTCTTCCCGGCATAAGGCGATAACTTCCTCCGCTATGGCTCGGCCCGCGTTCTCCATCAGACTCGCAGCAGGAATGCCGAGCTTGTGGATGGTGTGCTCATCTACAGCCCGCATCTGCTCAGCGGTGACGATAAACAAGGTACATCCCTCCCCGGTGAGTAATTTCTCATTCTGCGTTTGGCAACATTCGATTCAACTAGCTCCCGGCAAACTCTCCCTTAATAAGCTACCGTAAAACGGGAACCAATAAACTGCGGATCATCAAGCTCATCCACCAATGCCGCAGCAAAATCACCAACCGAGATCGTGCTCTCTCCCAGATCATCCGTCACCAAACGATTCATCCCGATCCTGAAATGGCCTGTCCGCGGCCCGGATGTAATTGTTGCTGCCGGGCTCATATACGTCCAGTGGATATCCGATTCCTCGATTAAGCCATAAGCATCCACATGTGCCTTCGCCAGGGTTCTAACTTCCTCCGGAAATCCAGGTGTATCCATCAGCATCTCACCGGAATCGGTCAGCAAGCTTCCAGCTCCGCCAACAACAACCAGACGGCTGGCTTTGCCACGGCGCACACCCTCAATCAGTGAACGTGTAACTTCCAGCAGCTCCTCTTCTTCTCCGAATTTCGGACCATAGGCACTAACGACAGCTTCCTGGCCTGCTGTAAAATCGGCTACCTGATCCGGGTTCAGCAAATCTCCCTTTTCCACACGCAGACGTTCATGAACCATTTCCACTTTGGACGGATCACGCACAATCGCAGTCACTTCATGACCACGGTCCATCAGCTCCCACAGTATCGTCTTTCCAATCGTTCCGGTCGCTCCAAAAATCGCAACTTTCATATTCAATCCCTCTTTTCAATAGATATCATCTCGTCAACATACCGTTATATTGTAATACTTAATCCTATTGTTATATACCTTAAACGGCTCACGCCATCTTAAACCGTATGTAGCCACTTGTAAACCAATGTTAATAAACCGACAAGAATTCACACTTCCAATAAACTGCGCTGCACCTATCTTCTGCATCCACTGCATTTTTTACACAGCAAAAAAGCCGCTATGGCGGCTTCAAAACCAGGATGTTTACTTATTTAAGTCCATCCTCTCCCTGCCTCCACCACATGCCTTCCGATTTCGGGCTTGTATAGGTGAAACCAAATTGGGAGTACAGGCGATCTGCAGGTACATCCGCAAGAAGACTCACCAAGCCTCGAGCAGGCACATGTTCACGCAAGTATTTCATGATCTCGCTCATAATCAACTTGCCATATCCCCTGCCTTGAACATCCGGGTGAACCGCAATATCCACCACCTGAAAGAAACAGCCGCCATCTCCAATAACCCTGCCCATGCCTACGAGTGCATCTTCATTGCGTAAACATACGGCAAAAAGACTGTTCGGCAGTCCAATCTCTGCTCCCTCCTTGCTCATCACACTGAGACCCGCAATTTGTCGCAAAGCAAGATACTCTACTGCTGTGGGTGGATTATGTTCTATGCTCATCTGGTCCATGAATTGTGCCCCTTTCTGCTTGAATTCATCTACTTCCTGTGTAATAGTGAGAGAAAGCTTACGTGAAGCGTGTTTCAAGATACGTCAAGTTTGTGCAAAGGAGGAAAACGTGTGTTTCAACCTTGGATTGAAGAGCTAATATCGCGCCCCGGCGCGGAAGCTATGCTGCTTGGAATCCTTGCTTTGCTTCTGGGGATATACATATGGTCCGCCACTGAAGTTCGCCGCAGCCACGAAAGGCGAATGCGAAGGATACGAGATACATTATACATAAGCACAACCCTCTTGGGAAAACTCACCATCCTGGAACATAAAAAGTATTCATTCTCAGAAAATGAACAACAGGATCTGTTCATGGCCATGCTGGCCTGCAAATCAGCATCTGGCCTCTCCTCTACGTTACAGGATCAGATCCGCGACTGCATCAAGGAGCATGATCCTGCCAGACTCGCGCTGATGCACAGAGCATTGGAACGAGAGTTCACAGTCTTATCGGACGAACTCGGCCAAGATTCCCGAACAGATCATTGGGGCCAAGCTATCTGGACGATCTTTCGGCCTCTAGCCGAACCAGCTACACTGGCAGCTACCCTGTTTCTGGTTGTTGATCTTGTGTTCCGTCAGCGACTGTTGGACGTTTCCGTAGATTCATGGGAGAGTGCCCTCCCGTGGTTGCGTGCAGTTTCCTTGATGATTACCATCATATATGGTTATCTGCTCTGGACCAGCCTACGCCGCGATACATCAGGTACAGTAACCAAAATACTCTCCTTGTTGATTGCGCTATGCTCACTGCTCCATCTGATTGGGCTTGTTGCTGCTCCTTATGCCCTGGGATTACAACTGATCTTATTCGCTTCAGGTTTCGGGTTTACTACAACCCGCTCACGGAGTGATCGCCCATATGTAGGTCATACCGAGCTGGAGCCAACGAATGATTCCCCTACTGAAATCGAAGTGAATGCAGCACGTAAAGCTAGTGCTTATACTGGCGAATAGTCAGGTTCATCCCCTTTTTTCTACTTATAATCCATGATAATCACAACCACTGGGTAAGCGGGAGCTCTCACGACTGAATCCTGTGTGTTGCTCCGTATGCAAAAAGGACTGAACTACAACGTAGTTCAGTCCTTTTCCATGATAAGAAAATAATGCTTCATTAAAATGAGTTAGCTTATTTGGCTACAACATGTGCAATGATTCGATCCTTTTCGTAAGTAACCTCAACGTCATAACCATCCGCAGTGACTTGATCGAATTCACCTTTAATTGCGTCAGCCGTGATCAAAGTAATATCTTTGGAACCTTCAATCTTATAGTTGGACAAGTCCAAATTGAGGTTTCCTCCATCCAGATACAGCTTTTTGCCAACATTGACTTGAGTGTTATCGCCATCCATAACCAATTCCAACGTTCCACTGTCCATGGTAAAGTTTCTATTTAATTTTAATGCTCCATCCGCACGAACGATGACTTTTCCATTCTCCACATACAGATCACCGAGACCAAAAGCAGATGCAGATTCAGCCACCAGCGTTCCCGCCTGCAGCAGCGTTCCACCTGAGTAACTGTTGTTGCCTGTCATGGTAAGTGTACCTGTTCCCTTTTTCGTCAGCATTCCACTGCCGGAAATATCGTTTCTCCACCAATCTTCTGCATTGAAACGCCCTTTGGAAGCATCCATATCCACGGTTACATTGTTCATGAATGCACCGAAGCCATCCGCTGCCGTCACCAAGTCCAATCTGCCCCAACCGTTTGATTCGTCCAGTACCGGATAACCGGAGTCAATGGATGTGGTATACAACACTTCTCTACGCTGCTCATCGGTCAAATAAGGCTGACGTGTCTTCAACAGCGCCTCTGCTCCCTGCGGCACTTCAGGAGCCAAACCTTTGATTCCTGTTTGTGGCAGACCATATGTGAGTTTTTCTCTGTAGAAGGCTTTATTGGCGTCATGATCTTCCCATTTCTTTTCATCATAAGCACTTTTGAATGTGTAGTCCTCTGTTACGGTATGTGCATAATCATATAAACTCATATTTTCTTTCTGTGCTGCTGCTCCAAATACCTCTCCTGCATTATCATACGCCTTCTCCATCAATTCCTGGTTCTCTTCCTTATTAAAAGCATATGCAGTCATGGCTGTAGCTTGTATTCTTGCACCTATGACATCAAGCGGCGAGTGCATCCCGGTCACAATGCGATTTTCACCCATTTGAGCAGCTCTTGTTAAAAATTCAGAGAATCGTTCTGGAGTAGCATAGGCAAAAGGAAGAACAGACAGATACGAAGCACTGGTATGACCACTCGGGAATGCTCCGTCCTTACCTCGTCCATCCTCAGCTATTCTTCGTACATAGCTTAATGCAGGAATGATTTCCACGTTACTTTCGTATTGTTGGAAGTGCTTTTCCCCCGTTGTTTTTGTCCCGCCTGAAGCCAAAGGCTCTTCGGTCACTTCAGCTTTACCTAAGGTTTCCCACACAGCTAAACCATTCTCATCGACAACCTCTTTCACTTCTCCCTCTGAATTCATTCGCCATGGTCTTGGGGAAGAGTAGAAGTATTTCGAAGGGTTGGAGGATGAAGGAATTTTGAATCGAACCAGATCTACCAGAGCTACCATGTCCGCAAGCTCCGTCTTAGCCCAATCACTTCCTATTCCCTGGCTTTGGTCTTCCGCTGTTTCTTCTGTCAAGACAACATCCATGTCGGTGATATCTCTTTCGACGCTTGTCGTTGGCTTAACGATGTCTACATATGTGTTAGCCAGTGGCCCAAAAGCTTCCATCATACTGTAGATCTTATCTCTTTGGTCATCATAATACGCGGCCAAAGCCTCTTCATCGGTACGATTTTGCGTTACATCTTCTACATATTTGATATTAGCAACCCAAGTCGCTTGATTTCGGATTTCTTCGTTCGCGAATGTTTTCTGGTCTTCGACCGCTGTTTTTTGATCATTTTTAAAGCCATCATAATAGGGGGTCGGTCCATCTCCATACTTTGCAACCTCTCCCTTTACTCCCGGTTTCGTGGCTGCTGTACCATCTCTCCAATCGGATTGGTTCATCGACCAGACTTGTTCGAAACCGTCCAAAATATCAATAAATGGATTCGTTGCCGCGATATTTTTCAACGTGCCGTCGTCCGCATTGCCTCCATGTTCGACCGCAGACAGACGCGCTTCTTCGGCAGGGGCTTCGACATTAAGCACATTAGCCGTGCCTTTTGGCTTGGATGGTTTCGCATCTGTGTTGGAGTCTATTTCCAAGGCATTAAAAAGCGCACTTACAGCTTCTGCACGAGTGATGGATTGAAGTGGTTTGAAGCTTCCATCTGAATATCCGGATATAATTTTTGCTGCTGCAGTTCCACCTACAGCTCCTTTGCTCCAATCCGCAATGGACGAAGCATCGCTAAATGCATTCGCAGCTCCCTCATTCAGATCCAAATTCAGAATGCCAGCGATGATTTTTGCTGCTTCCTGACGTGTGATCGGATTTTGAGGCTTCATCGTTTGATCCGTATAACCGTCCATATATCCAGCTGCATTCGCTGTAGAAACGGTCTGGTAATACCATGCATCCTCAGAAACATCGCTAAAGTTAATTGCAGCTTGTCCTGCATATCCAAAAGCACCATTCACCAGATTCATAAATTCTGCTCTAGTAATCTCGTTGTTTGGTTTGAATGAACGATCCAGATAGCCTCGAATCAGTCCTTCATCACCCCATGCTTGAATGTTCGCTTCCGCCCAGTGTCCCTTAATATCAGAGAACTGAATCTTCTGATCGGCTGCAAAACTCCGATCTGCAAACGTTGGGCTTACCATAGACAACATTAGAAGTAATGCCAGTGATTTTTTAAGTGGTTTTCTCATGGCCTGCAAATACACGCTCCCATAATCGTAATTTTTCGACTTCATCAGCGAATGTGTAGGATGTTCTCCATTCATTCCGTGTCTGATCTGGGGTTAACTTTAGCACTCGGGGGAGCCTGGCATCTATAGAACAAATTCCGTTTTATATCAAATTCGTACGTTTTGGCACGTGTCTTCTCCAAAAAAAAGATTGAATAATAGAAACGTCATCTAGAGTGTAGTTGTTTGTAAATTTAGATTAACGGAAAGTAAATTATTCTGGGGGTGTTTGTTAAATTTCGATCAACATGATTTCTAGTCCCGGGGCTATTATATAATGATGAAGTTGTCTAGAAACCAGTTATGAAGGAGGAAAACGAATGCGCAAGCTCTTCCAGTCTGTGAGATCCAGGATGGTTTTTTCCTATCTTGCTGTCGTCCTTGTCATTGCGCTTCTTTTCGGCTCTATCTTATATCTCTTCTTCTCCCATCAATACAGCAAAGAGATTCGGATCAACAAACAATTGCTGCTGCAAAGTACCGTTAACTATATCGAGACCTCCGTTATCGAAAAGGTGAATCAGGTCTATCTTTCTCTTGCCTTGGGCAGTCCCGTCAGCATTCAGCTCGATAGCCTGCAAGGAAACCACAGCAAAATTTTGGACATCGAGCAGCAGCTCAAAAGTCAGGTACAAAACTATTCCGACCTGATTCAGGCCATTCATGTGTACGATACAGAGAATCATTTCATGATCTCTTCTGTACATGGACTGCAGCTCTATGAGGACAATCCTTCAAGTGTGAATACTGCATTGGAGTGGATTGAAGCGATGAAAAAGAGTGATAAAAGCTCCTTATGGATGCAGACTCGCTTGGTTCCCGAGGACGCTTATATCGAATTACCCGAACAGAGCAGCACGATTCCTTTAATCTCCTATGTTCACAGTTACCCATTTCAGTCCTCTGGACAAGACAGTAAGGTCATGGTTGCCATTGATATCAAAGAATCGACGATCAGTCAGATGATTCGAAATATGACCCCTGCCGACTATGAAAATACATATATCGTGGATCCACATGGAATCGTCATTTCTGCCGCTGATAAAACGATGTTAGGCAGCTCCACGAACGAGGATCTGCTTCAGTCGTTGCTATCCAGTCCTTCCTCCGATGAGAGCTTCACGCAAATATTTAATCATGATTCTTATGTTGTTTCGCAGGATCAATTTAAAGAAAACGGATGGAGGATTTACACAACCACCCCGAATAAAAGCTTCTATTATAAGCTGGATAGCTTAAAGGAGGTCTCTGCTCTTCTGGGTTTGCTCGCTGTAGCGGTTGGTGTGGCTATGTCGTTAGTCTTCACTGTAGTCAATTACAGTCCTCTTAAACGGATTCTGAATAATATCAAGGGGAGGATGGATAGCCCCAGCAGCCTGAAGCAGAATGAATATCGATTCATCGATTCAGCTATCAGCAGTCTTTCCATTAAAGTCGATAGTCTGGAAGAAACGTTGCAGGCCAATCACAAAATGATTAGGCACAGTATCATGCTGAATATGTTAAATAACCGATTTACACCTGAGGAACTTACAGAACAATTGCAATCTGTTCGGGTGTCGATGGCCTATTCCCGCTATCGCTGTATCGTCATTGACCCCGTTAGCGAGAAGTGGAAGGAATTGCAGCCACGACCGTTGCAGCATACGTTGTACACGATGATTCAGCAGCTGGAGACAACAGAAATGGCTGAAACCAAGCTGCTTGCGGAGGAATTGCAGGATCACAAAATAGCAGTAATCCTCTGTACGAACCAACTCGAAGAATCTCTCTCGGATCACATTGTAAACTTTATTCATTCCGAGGCGAGAAACAGGTTCGGTCTGGATTTTGCCTTGTCGTTAGGCGGCTGGGTAGAGCATTTCACGGAGATTCACACAAGCTATCATGAGGCGAAAGCCTTGATCCAATACAGCTATTTCTTTCCGGCTCTGTCTGCCATTCAAGACCTTGCTCTTCTGCAAAGGGAAACCAGCAGTTTGGAGATTCCGGACGCGTACCTCGTAAACTTTGAGAAGAAGTTGCAATCCCGTGATATGGACGGTACGGCACAGGCCATTCAGGATGTGGTATCAACCATCAAGGAAGGCCTGTATTCAGCCGAATACAGCCGCATTATTTTATTAAAAATGGTTTCCATATACGCTGACTGCATCAGTCAAGTGCGTTGGCAGCCCGCCGAGACGAGCTCGATGAATTTGTATAAGCAATATTCCTCGTTCTACAATATCAACCGGTATTCGGAATGGATGACTCATCTGGTAACCGAATTTATCACACATATGGATAAACGAAGCGAGGTCAGGAGCCCGGATACCATTTTGGCTGTCAAAGCTTACGTTCGCGAGCATATTTCGGGCGATCTCACGCTGGATCATGTCGCGGAACAAGTGTTTATCAGCCCCAAGTATCTTAGTAAGATTTTCAAGGAAGAAACCGGTATCGCCTATTCAGAATATGTCACGAATCAAAGAATGGAACGCGCACGCGAACTCATTGCACAACAGGAATTTACTATTGAGCAGGTTGCGACCACAGTCGGATACCGTACCTCTGCTTACTTTATTAAGAAGTTCAAGGAAATTCACGGCTGTACTCCGAAAAACTTCATGCGCAGTCTGATGAACTGATTGGCCGATAGGTCATCCCTAACCTTGGACATTGACCAGATATTAAATCATGAGAAGGAGCTGCTATGAACCTCAACCTTTCAAGAGCTCTGTGTCTATCAATAACAACCGTTATCCTTATCGTATGCATGAGCGGCTGTACCGTATTAGGGGGACAAGGCACTCAATTGAAGCAGCAGAATCCTGCTGAAGAACCTAAGAAGGATACAGAGCCGCCATATACGATTTCCTGGACAATGCATCAGAATACCCCTGTTCCCGAGGATGCCGAAATGATTACCTATATTGAGGATCTTTTTGATGTGAATCTGGAGGTATGGAACCTGGAGAACAAGCGCTATGAGGACCTGCTGGACTTGAAGCTTGCTCAAGGGAACATACCGGATCTTCTTCGGATCAGGCAGCCACATGATCTGCTTAAATATCAGATGCAGGGGGTCTTAGCAGAAATTCCCGAGGACGTACTAGAAGAACATGCGCCTAATATTGTAAAGCGAATCCGTGATTATGATTCACGTTACTTGGAGTACGGAAAAATAAACGGCGCCTTATATGGAATTCCGGTCATCAATCAGACTAACATCTACCGGACCCCTGTCGTATATCGGGAGGACTGGCTGGAGAAACTTGGTCTCGATATTCCGCGGACATTAGATGAGTTTGAGACGGTTATGTATGCATTCGCCAAAGGTGACCCTGACGGAAATGGGAAACAGGATACATACGGGTTATCCAAAGAGGGCTTGAATGTCGTATTTGGTGCTTTTGGGCAGTCCGTTTTTACCGAGCAGCTGTATTTTAACCAAAAAAATAACCGACTCGTGATCGGCGCTTTGGAACCTGAGATGAAGAAAGCCTTGGCTTATCTGCAGAAGTGGTATCAGGATGGGATTATCGATCCTGAATTCATAACTGGAGAAAATAAAGGTGGCTATAAGCATTTGTCCCATGCATTTATTAATAGCAGAATTGGAATGACTTCGATGGGCAATTATTATCATTGGACTCAAGACGGAGATTATAGCATTCTGAATGAAAAGGACGAGGAAATTCCCGTAGACGCCATGTTTAATGTCCATGAACTCCTACTGAAGAACGCAACCGCAGGCGTTGAATTCGGCCCTCCTGTTACAGGGCCTGATGGACTTAGTGGCTCCAAAGGCTACAATCTGCTGATGAGTTTCATTACAATCGGGGCCGATGCAGTCAACGAGCCTGGCAAACTGGAGAAAATCCTCGAAATCCTCGATTATGTCAGTGCAAACTCTGATCCCGCAGAGCAGATCAAAATGGAATATGGCCTTCCAGGCAAACACTGGGAGTGGAGCGCTTCATCTGAGGGGGAGTTCCACATGCTGCCCCCATATAACCGTATGGAGAATTACACCAATATGATCGGTTCCAGCATTGGTATGACTGTTCCCGGTGCATCCTCTGGCAAACGGGAGCAGTGGGCTGCATCTGAGGGATTGACGGAGAACGGTATTTATAATCATCTGGAGGTGGCAACCCCTGCCCTGATTCAATATTCCTCTGAGTTGATCCATATGAGGGACAGAGCATACATCTCCATCATCACCGGCGATCAGCCTGTTGAAAGTTTCGATACCTTCGTGGAGGAATTTATGGAAGCAGGCGGGCAGCAGGTGCTGACTGAAGCTAATGAATGGTATAACGGGCAAATGGAGACAAGTTCGACGGAATAGTTTGGCCGCAATAGCATTAAAAGCATGAATTACCCATGAGTTTCCGAAAGAGTATGTGTACTTTGGAAAACTTATGGGTAACTCACACTAAGCCAATCTATGGTTTCAATCTGTGCTTCTTATGTCGCCTTAGTCTCTACCCCTTCGCACTTGCATTCGATCCGCGCAATGAGCGTGGGGAGCTGCTTCGTGCAGTGCTGCCGGATTTGGAGGTGCTGCCTGAGGGCGTGTTCTCAAATCGTTTGCGTTCAGTCCGCTCCATCTGCACAATCTGGCCTTCATGTACAACGATGTGAAGCGAGCCAAACTCCATGTCATTCAGCTGTCCGGCAATTCGATCCATCCATACCTCATCCACTTTTAACGGCTTAGCCATAGAGCCGCCTCCTCTTCCCGGGCTGCTGCCCGCTATATTATTGACGCATGATCATCCATCCGACTTATAAATCATTCTTATCCAACCTATATACTTGGTTTATACATTAGCAGGGCTTCCAGTAGCTGTCAATCTGTATTTTCAATAAACATAATCGAAATATAATGAACTCGTGAATTCTCCCGAATAGTCTGGAACGGGGCCGGAATTCGGACCCTCAATTACTTCTCTGAAACCGTTCTGTGTCCCAGCCAGCTCTTGAGAAGCAGCGTTGCCAGAGCCAGGATCAGTAATAAGGAAGCGACAGCGAACGATGCCGAGAACTGATATTCGTTGTACAAAATCTCGACATGCAGCGGCAGTGTATTCGTCTCTCCGCGAATATGTCCCGACACCACGGATACAGCACCAAACTCACCCATCGCGCGGGCATTACACAGAATGATGCCATACAGCAGCCCCCACTTAATGTTGGGCAGCGTGACATTCCAGAAGATTCGCCATCCGGAAGCGCCAAGCGTAACTGCCGCCTCTTCTTCCCGCGTGCCCTGATCCTCCATTAACGGAATGAGCTCTCGCGCCACAAAAGGAAAGGTAATAAACAACGTTGCGATTACGATACCAGGCAAGGCAAATATAATTTTGATATCATGCTCTGCCAGCCACGGACCAAGCCAGCCATTGGAGCCGAATACCAGTACAAAGATCAGCCCTCCCACAACCGGTGAGATGGAGAAGGGTAGATCAATTAACGTGATCATAACTCCCTTTCCCTTGAACTGAAACTTGGTTATGACCCAGGCAGCAGCTACACCGAATATCGTATTCAGCGGTACGGTAATCGCCGCAACGAGCAGTGTCAACTTCAGGGCAGACATGGCATCCGGTTCGGTAAGAGCTGCAATATAGACGCCCCACCCCTGCTTCAGTGCTTCCATCATCACAATGATTAGTGGCAAAATGAGCAGCCAAAGCAGTACCAGACTTGCCAGTCCAATCAACAGCCATTTGACCCATGGAGCTTCTGTTGTAGCACGGTTTGACCCCGGACCGGTTCGCATAGGGGGAGCAGGCATTACTGGAACGGAACCCGCCATAATATGTACCTCCTTTTGGTTTAGGTTGGCTTATTACGCCTAAGCCCGGCCAGCCTTTCTGCTCCAGCGCTGAAGGGAGTTAATCACCAGCAGCAGGACAAAAGAAACCAGCAGCAGCAGCAAGGCTACAGCCGTAGCTCCTGCGTAATCGAACTGCTCCAGCTTCGCCATGATCAGCAGAGGTGCAATCTCCGTTTTCATCGGCATATTGCCCGAGATAAATACGACTGATCCATATTCCCCAATGCCTCTGGCAAAAGCAAGCGCAAATCCAGTCAGCAGCGGCGGGATCAGATCTGGAAGCAATATCGTCCGAAAAATGCGCCATCTTCCTGCTCCCAGCGTCGCAGCAGCTTCTTCCACTTCGGCCTCCAGCTCTTCCAAAACCGGCTGTACCGTACGTACAACAAATGGAATGCCGATAAACATCAGCGCCAGGGTGATACCTGCCTGCGAATACGCCAGCTTGATACCCAGAGGCTCCACCAGCTGACCTATCCACCCATTTCCGGCATACAGGGCCGTTAGGGCAACACCCGCCACTGCAGTAGGCAGGGCAAATGGCAGGTCAATGACCGCATCAAACAGGCGCTTGCCTGGAAACTCGTACCGGACCAATACCCAAGCCAGGAGCAGCCCAAGAACCAGATTAATCAAGGCAGCAACCCCTGCAGTCAGAAAGCTGACCTTGAAAGAAGCAAGTACCCGTGGGTTACTTGCCGTTTCAATCAGCGTGGACCAGGTCAGGCCCGTGGAGTTAAAGATCAACGCTGCCAGTGGAATAAGCACAACCAGGCTCAGGTAGAATACACTGTACCCCATTGTCAATCCGAAGCCCGGCAGTGTACGTCTCCGGGCCACCATCACCTTGCTCATGGACGTTCATCCTCTCTGCCTTCAGCCGGTAGGGCTGGTTGGCCGCTTACATGGTCGTGAGCTCTATTTATATTCAACATTAACTGCCTGGAACGTAGATCTGGTCAAAGATCCCACCGTCATTGAAATGTTTGGCCTGTGTATCCCGCCAAGTGCCAAATACATCATTTAGCGTAAACAGCTCAACATCCGGGAACTGGTCTTTGAATTTCTCCTTCACACTATCCAGCGTCGGGCGATAGTAATTCTCTGCAGCAATGGTCTGCCCCTCTTCGCTGTATAGATATTTCAGATAAGCGTCTGCCACCTCGCGGCTGCCTTTTTTGTCCGCATTTTTATCCACGATCGCTACAGGTGGTTCAGCCAAGATACTAACGGAAGGAACAACGATATCGAATTTGTCCGGACCCAGCTCTTTTACCGATAAGAACGCTTCGTTCTCCCAAGCCAGCAGCACATCACCGATACCACGTTCAACAAATGTTGTCGTAGAGCCACGAGCCCCGGAATCAAGGACAGGCGCATGCTTGAAGAGTTCACCAACGAATTCCTTCGCCTTCTCCTCATCATTGTTGTTTTTCTTCAGCGCATATCCCCATGCCGCCAGGTAGTTCCATCTTGCTCCACCGGACGTTTTCGGATTTGGAGTGATTACCTGGGTATCCCCTTTGATCAGATCATCCCAGTCCTTGATGCCTTTCGGATTGCCTTTGCGTACCAAAAATACAATGGTTGAGGTATACGGGGAGCTGTTATGCTCGTATTTATCCTGCCAGCCCGCATTAATCAGCCCTTTATCCTCGATTGCATCGATATCATATCCCAATGCCAGTGTAACGATATCTGCGTCCAAGCCATCAATCACGGAACGACTCTGTTTACCGGAACCGCCGTGTGACTGCTTAACCGTCACTTCCTGACCTTTTTCTTTTAGCCAATACGCCGCAAATGCCTTGTTATATTGCTCATACAATTCACGCGTCGGATCATAGGATACATTCAGCAGCTCGATGGCTTTAGCAGCTTCCTTGCCGCTATCCTGCTCTCCCGATGTTCCTGCCGCACTGGAGCCGCTGCTCTCCGCTCCGCATGCCGCCAGCACCCCTGTTAATACCAATGCCAGACCAACCAGAATACCCTTATGAATTCTCTTTTTCATAAACAAAACTCCCCCCAGAATGGTTCTGCAATGACTACCTCAGGCAGGCTGAACAGCATGGAACGCACCGAAAAAAGAACAAAAGACGGAGGAACCACCCGCACACTTCTCCCTCACAAAGTCATGCCGACCCAAGGCCGTGTATGCTTCATCCAGAAATGATGTGCTGCGGTGTTCCTCCGTCTATACGGTTAGAACGTTATTCTGTTCAATTTACTCTTCTCTGACTGTAATGACTGCTTCCGCAATAGTTAAAGCAATCATTTTTATTATTCCTACCTGTTTAGTAAGTTATATGCATATCATAAGGGCAGCCCTCTGGCCTGTCAAACGTTTTTTTCCGATTTCTCCGGGATTTCAATCCGATTGACATTGAATAAAAAATGGACAACAGGATGATCCTGTTGTCCTCTGATCGGGTAGAATAACGGATTAACAATGCATCTAGCTCTGGTTGCCGCAGCTCATGCTTATCTCTTATTTCCCGGCATAATGAATATTGGGTACCGGCGGCGTGCTCATGCCTTCACCCAAATAAAAACCAGTGTGGGGTGGTTGATTATAGGCAACATTTTGCCATGCGATACCAAGACGATACACCGGATCATGCATCAGGGTATATATCCGCTTGTCCGTGACCGCAGTTGTGGTGTAGATCCGCAGCGCAGAGCTATCGCTTGTCCGCCATACCACCTCTTCCCTCCAGTCTCCGAACAGGTCAGCCTGCAGATTCGGCGTAGATTTCGTTCCATTATTAGAGGAAACACCTGAAGCTGTCAGCAAATTAACCGTTTTGCTGTTGGCATAATCCCACTTATCGATCCGGTTGCTGTCCAGCAGCTCCCGCAGCAGATCTCCATCCCACCAGATGCCAAAATTCGTGGATGAAGGCAAGGTTGTTCCAATTTTCTGTCCTTTGGCTGTATACAAACCACCGTCCGCCCAAACTTCCGCCCCCTTATATCTCGGGTCGATATCCGCTGCCATGCCGCGTCCGATATCTTTTGTTGTAGGTATTCCCCAGATCAGCTGCCCTGTACGTGCATCACGGAATTCAACTCCCGCATTGGACGGGGTCTCATGAACCTGGAATACCTCCAGCCCGGCACGGTCGGGGTCCAGATCACTTAGATGCATGGCGTCGCCATGATGAAGCCCTGTCGTGTACAACCCTTTTCCGTTATCATCCACTGCCATGGCACCGTAGATAATCTCATCCTTGCCGTCTCCATCCACGTCCGCTACGCTCAGATTATGATTCCCCTGCCCGGCATACCCTGAGTTGCCGGAAGTATTCGAATCGAATGTCCACTGCTTCGTCAGCTGCCCATTCCTCCAGTTGTAGGCTACGAGCACAGTACGTGTGTAGTATCCACGTGCCATGACTAGACTTGGACGTTCTCCATCCAAATAGGCAATCGCTGCGAGGAAACGATCAACCCGGTTGCCATAATTATCTCCCCAATCGGATACGTTGCCACGTGCGGGTTCATAGTTCACTGTGGACAGGGCTTTGCCAGTCTGCCCGTTGAAGATCGTCAGGAATTCCGGCCCAGATAAAACATATCCGCTGGAATTACGGTAATCCTTGCTGGCATCGCCAATGACTGTACCGGTGCCATCCTTGCTGCCATCAGCCGTTTTCATCGCAACCTCGGCCTTGCCGTCGCCATCCAGGTCATACACCATGAACTGCGTATAATGAGCACCTGCGCGGATATTTTTGCCGAGACTAATCCGCCATAAACGTGTCCCGTTCAATTTATAGGCATCGATAAATACTTCACCGGTATACCCGCTCTGAGAGTTATCCTTGGAGTTGGAAGGGTCCCACTTCACGATGAGTTCATACTCCCCGTCGCCGTCCAGATCGCCTGCACTGGCATCATTGGCGCTATACGTGTAAGCCACCCCATCCGGTGTTGTCCCGCCCGCCGGTATGCTGAGGGGCACAGACAGGTAGTTGTTTCCCCATACACTCACTGCTGCCGAAGCCGCCTGCTCGGTTCCGCCCACTACGGCCCGAACCGTATATTTGGAATTGCTTGTCCCGCTTGCATCCTGAAGGTTCGTGCTATTGGTTATGGGGGATGCGTTCACTTTGGTTCCGTCCCGATATACATTGAACGAAACATTGGATCCTTCCGTGCCCAAAAGTCGCCAGCTGACAAATACACCCGTACCTGTCTTTACCGCAACCACCCCGCGGTCCAGGAACTCCATCTGACGCGTGCCCGCCGCCTCGATTAACGGTGTGTTCCCAAGTCCAAGCGCAGTCGTCAGCATGGCTGAACTTAACAGGGCTATTCCGGCAATCCGCAGGGTCTTTCTCCAAGACAATCGATTCAACATAGAATAATAGCCTCCCCAAATGTAATTGGTAAGCCCGTTGTCCTATTAGCGTCATTTTTATGTAAGCGCTTTAATAACTTCATTCTAAATTAAACATTTAATTCCATCTATAGGTCTAAATTAGTAATTTCGTCATATAAGCTATAGTTTCGGTAGGATGTTGTTTTGGATTCAGAAAAACGTCAAGGCCATGCAGGGTTATGATCCATGCATGGCCTTGACGTTGATTATCTTCTTGTCCACTTACTCTCCATACTGCAGCTTATATCACAGGCGTAATGCATACCGGACGGGACACTTCGAGCTTGAATCCATTGTGCGTCAGACGGCCATCTTCCCCATCCATTTGAAATGCAACAATATTGTTGCTATCCTGATTGGCCACGAGCAGAATGCCGCCTGGCAGCAAATTGAAGTTACGAGGAGTCTGACCGATGGTCGACGTCCATTCCACAGCTTCCAATTTTCCGGATTCCTGATCAATATGATACAGCACGATGCTGTCATCACCGCGGTTGGAAGCATACAGGAAACGCCCACATGGGGATACACGAATATCTGCCGCTGTTCCTTCTCCCGAATGCCCTTCAGGCAGTGTGGAGATATGCTGCAGCGTATTGAACTCACCTCTCCGTTCATCATACATGAATGCGGTAACCGTGTTGTTCAACTCATTAATGACATATGCCCACTTTCCGCTCGGATGGAAAACCAAATGTCTTGGACCTGAACCAGGAGGCTGATTCGTTTCGCGGTGTGTTACCAGTCTTCCTTCTTCCATACGGTAAACAATAATCTGGTCGAGCCCAAGATCACATACAACCGCATACTGTCCGGACGGGTCCGGCTGTATGGAATGGGCATGAGGCCCTTCCTGACGATCATCGTTCTTCCCTCTACCGGTATGTTCAACCAGTGCACTCATCTCTTCAAGCGTACCTTGGTCCCCTACCGGGAATACATTCACACTGCCGCTGCTGTAATTCGAAGCCAGAACCCATTTGCCATCATTCGTGACCGACACATAGCAAGGAGAAGCCCCTTTGGTCAGTTTTCGATCCATCAGATGCAGTTCACTCGTTGCCTCATCCCGGCGATATACCAGTAACTCTCCTTCATCGGTTTCACTCGCAACGTACAGACAGTTAGCCTCTGGACATAACGCAAGATAAGATGGGTTGTCCACACCCTCCGTGTGACTGACGATTCTCATCTCACCTGTATCTGCATCCAGTGCGCACAGCACAATGCCTGGTTGATCCGCTGACGCATAAGTTCCTGTATAGAAAAATGTTTCATTCGTTGCTGCTCGTTCCATATCTCTCATCTCTCCTTCTCTTTTCCATTCCATGTCTATCTTGCTTCATGAGTCGGTACAATGCTCTGGATGGATAGTCCACTATGATGTACTTACCCAATTCACCGGCTTCTGCTTCATCGGAACAGACGCAACGTTCTGAAGATCATGATATTTTTGTGAACGCTTGCATATCCAACATTGACTCCCCCATTGTCCCTCACCATAATACAAATATGAGACCTTACAACCGTACAACCACACTGCGCAAATCTGCTGGATTCCCTATGCAAAAACTCGTTGTATTGCCTGATCCACTGCTTGAAGAAGCAGCACAATACCCCGTTACTTCAGGGCTGTATGTTACCGATATCGGATATTTCCATGAAGCGGAGCATCATTACCGGGATCGGCCACAAGGATGTGACTCCCATATTCTCATGTATTGCGTGCAAGGAACAGGATGGTATGAATTAGATGGCAGCAAACCCCAAGTTGTACATGCAGGCGACATGGTCCTATTGCCTGCACATATGGCCCATGTTTACGGGGCTAATACGGCTGAACCCTGGAGCATCTACTGGATTCATCTGCGTGGTGAACATGCTTCTACCTATATTGAACTGCTCCTGGCCAATAAAATCTCTACCATCGCCCCTTCCAAAGCCCCCAAATGGCTGGAACTGTTCCATGAATGTTATGATGCACTGGAAACTGGATACACCCTGCAATCCATGATATACGCTTCTCAGATTATGAGCTATATGCTTGGCATGCTGACCTATGGTCAGGGAACAGGTGTCAGCATGATCAGCAGCAAACGGGCGGCAGAACAGTCTGTCCAGTATATGCTGGAACACCTGGAGCGCGGATTGACTTTGAAGGAGCTCGCCGCACAGGCCCAATTATCTGCGCCCCATTACTCACAATTGTTCAAGCAGGCAACCGGACATTCACCCATAGATTATTTCCTGCGACTCAAAATCCAGCATTCCTGCCGTTATCTTGATTTCACGGACTGGACCGTAAAACAGATCAGCTCAGAGCTCGGGTTCAAGGACCCTTATTATTTCTCACGACTATTCAGCAAAATGATGGGTCGTTCACCCACGAAGTATCGCAACAAATCCAAAGGTTAGTTGTGCTTCCCTTGTTATTTGAAACAAATTGAATGATTTGTTGGAAAATTTCAGCAACCTTTTCTAGACAAGGGTCGTCTATAGGGGCAAATAGCTTTTATACAAAGGGAACCCCCTAGAAAAGTGAGGCGATTTCAACATGAAAAAAAATATACTAGCCACTTTAACTGCCGGAGCTCTGCTCACACTCTCCCTGAGTGCTGGCCCGATTAACGCTGCTCAAGCCAATTTTACTGACCTTCAAGGTATTGCAGGGGCTGACAAAATCGAATCCCTGCATCAGGATGGATTAATCAGGGGAGTGAGCGACAGCTTGTTCAAGCCGGAACAGCAATTAAATACTGCACAAGGCGTACAGCTTATTACAGATGGTCTTGATCTGAACCTGGATGCGATTCGTTTTGTCAAACAGCCGCTCCCGAGTGACACTTTCAGCAACGTCAAGGATGGCGTATGGTACAGTGATGCCTTCGTTCGTGCCCAGTATAATGGAATTGAGATGCCCAAAGACATCGATCCCGCTAAAGAAATGACACGCGAACAATTCACTCTGTTCCTGATGAAGGGGATCGAAGCCAAAGGCGGGCTGCCGATGATTAACATCAAACCGGTAGAAATTACGGATGAACAGGAGCTTACTCCGGAGTATCAGGGTGCGGTTCAGCGCTCGCTGGTTCTTAAAATCAATGCGCTTGATGCGGGTGGCAACTTCAATCCGAAGGAAACCATCACTCGCGCAGAAGCGGCAGTTATGATGTACAATGCCATCGAATACATGGAAAGTTTCCATGCTCCGCAAATCCCGGAAACACCTGAGAAATAAGAAGTATAATTAAGAGACGGAAATGGAAGGATGGGTGGCTGCGCACCCATCCTTCCTGCCTCTCATGCCAAATAACCGCATGCTCCCTGAGGGGGCATGCGGCTATTTTTAATACGGATATCTTAGAATGAACCTCTAACTACGACATCAGACAATGGGAAACGACCTGCCGGACGCGCCGGTTGTGCCGCTTTACCCACAGTGATCAGCAATGTAGGAATGTAACGAGGAGGAATGTTGAATGTTTCAATCAGTTGCTGCGGGTTGTAACCACCCATTGGGCATGTATCATAGCCAAGGGAACGTGCAGCCAGCATAATGTTTTGCGAAGCAAAAGAAGCATTGCGGATCGCTTCGTCGCGAGCCGTTTGCTGACTTTGATAAGCACCGTTGATTTGACCAACCAACGCGTCGCGAATCTCAGGTTTCAAGTGACCTGCTTCAACAGCCTGATCATAGATCACGGCATTGCGATTAGCTTCAAGGTCTCCGAGTACGGCGATCGTAACGGAGCTGTCTGTGATTTGACTTTGACCATAAGCGATCGGCAGCAATTTAGCCTTGTCCGCTTCAGATTCAATCACAAGGAATTTCCAGTGCTGCAGGTTCCATGAAGAAGGAGCTTCGGAAGCGGCAGTCAGGATCGCAGTGAGATCCTCTTCTGGCATAGCAAAACCGGCTTCATATTTCTTAACTGCGTGACGTTCGTTAATCACGCGCAGTGTTTCATTGTTATCAATGCTGGACATTCATTCCACTCCCCAAAATTGTTTTTATTATTTCTTATCATTTCTGTTGTTTCACTTATGTTCGCAAGGCCATATCAAGTAATCTCTACGAGGTACCCACCTTCCGAAAATAACATCAGCGCAGACGATCGCACCCATCTGTGTTCACGTTATGCCCGGAATCTCCTGAAACATCCATGAATCTCATTTCACCGGGACAACGTCCATGCCAATTAACCGTTCGACGACAATTCACTCTTGGACGAAGAGCATGCTTCCCCATTTCCGATACGATGCTTCACATCCTCAATCGATATACTGTCAAAATAGGAGGTTAGCGCTTCCTCACCGCCATCGTAGATGCTCCCCATGACATCCTGCATATTAGAAGATACGATACAATTGGAGCCCGACTCTCCGGAACACCAATTGGGACCAAGTGAGCCGCCGGCAACCAGACGGTACAGTTCCCCAAGCTTGATCTCCTCACTCGGACGACTGAGCAGGTATCCGCCGTGAGCACCTTCCTTCGTGGTCAGATAACCATTCTTCCGCAGCACACTAAGAACCTTACGCACTCTAGCTGGATGCGTACCCACACTATGGGACAGGTCTTCACTGTTCGCCATGCACTCATCCTTCATGGACAGAAAGACCAGACAATGGACGGCAATGGTAAATTCACTGTTCATCACTTACTCCCTTCCCGGCAGCAATCACCGATGTGCTTCAACACAAGGTAAGTTCAACTGTTATTATAGGAATAACAGTTATGTTTGTCAACTTCTGTTCCCCGGTCAACCAAGCCCAGGATTCCCTGTTACAGCAGCATTTATGGCCCCAAAACAGAACAAGGTCATTTTACGAAGGCAACCGCGTTTCTATACAAAATGAACAAAAAAAGTGAGCCAATCGCATCGCGAATGGCTCCAAAAAGATAGACATATGAAAGGGCTTACGTCATCATTATAATCGGTAATCCTCATTTTGAAAACGCTTTTTTTGTAAAGAAAAGCTTTTCTTCGAATTTTTTTATTTTACAAGGCATCTTGCAAAAACTAATGACATTAGTTATATTACTAATACCATTAGTTTTAGGAGGTATCTTGAATGAGATTAACTCGTGAGCATGACGTTATTCAAATTTCCTTTCTCCCCCGTCTTTTCCCTGTAAACGTCTATCTTGTGGAAGAAGAAGATGGTGTTACCGTCATTGATGCGGGGATGCCATTTAGTCTAAAGGGGATTCTTGCTACCGCCGAGTCCCTCGGTAAACCGATCACCCGGATTATTCTAACCCATGCCCATGGTGACCATGTCGGTGCGCTGGATGGCCTCAAGGAGGCCGTTCCTTCAGCAGAGGTCTCTATCTCCAGCCGGGATGCCAAGCTGCTTGCCGGAGATACCGCTTTGCTTCCCGGAGAACCACAGACCCCGGTACGCGGCAGTGTGCCGAAAGGCATCCGCACCCGTCCGGACCGGCTGCTGGAAGACGGCGATCGCATTGGCTCCCTGATCGCCATTGCTTCTCCAGGCCATACGCCCGGGCATATGGCCTTCATGGATACGCGTAGCCGTGTTCTCATTGCCGGCGACGCGTATCAGCTGCATGGCGGCCTTGCCGTCTCCGGCCGCGTGCGCCCGCTCTTCCCGTTCCCCGCGCTGGCGACGTGGAACCGGGAACTGGCTCTGGCCAGCGCGAAGCACCTGGCCGAGCTGGAACCGTCCGTGCTGGCGGTAGGCCACGGACGGATGCTGCGCCAGCCAGCGGCCGCGATGCGCGCCGCAGCGGCTGACGCGGAGCAGCGGCTGCGCCCTGCCGGGGGGCACCTGTGAGCCCGCGGCAGGGGCTGGATCGCGGCACACTGCTAAGTGCCGCGGCCCAGCTTGCCGACAGCGACGGCTTCCAGGCGCTGACGCTGGCCGCACTGGCCCAGCGGCTGGACGTGCGCTCCCCGTCGCTGTACAACCACATCAGCGGTCTTCCCGGGCTTCGCCAGGAACTGGCGCTGATGTCTGTCCTGCAGCTCAGCCAGGCACTTGCCGCAGCTGCCGCTGAACGCACGGGCGACAAGGCCATTCAGGCCATCGCCGCAGCCTATATCGGCTTTGTCCGCCAGCATCCAGGGCTGTATGAAGCCTCGTTCCATGCTCCGGATATTCATGAACCGGAGCTTGCCGCAGCCAGCACAGCTACGCTGGACATTCTGCTGCAAGCATTGCAGCCCTACCCGCTCACCGAAGCCGAAGCGCTGCATGCGGTGCGCGGATTGCGGAGCCTGTGTCATGGCTTCGCATCCATTGAAGCCCAAGGCGGGTTTAACATGGATTTCGATTCCAATGAGAGCCTGCACCTGACCGTTCAGGCCTTCCTTAACGGGCTGAAGCATTTGCATCAGGACTGACCCAATAATAGAAAGGGATGCAGCACTACACTGCATCCCTCTCTAATTTCGACCGTTTCTCTCCGAACGTTTTTTTCTCTATGGCCACACATGCTCTTCGGCTTGAACTTCCTTCAGAATCCGTTTCATGACAGGCACGTACACCTTCCAGTAAAACATATCCGGTATTTCTTTTTGATTCGGTGTAAGCCACTCTCTGATGACATCCCATCCCTTGATCCTGCGCCAGAATGAGTAATGCTCCATCTCTCCGAATGAACCTGTCATATAATACGACTGATAATCTCCATCATTACGAAGAATGGCTGGAAAATCACCCGGAATACCGGCATTGACTAACTTCTGCCGTCCTTCATTGGTCAGACTTGTTTTATACCTTGCCAGTATTGAATCCGGCGAATCTGGCACGACAACATCGAACCAGCTGGTGTATTGGAACTCCTGCTCGATGCCGCTCCACTTTCTGCCTTTCTCCGTGAAGGACAGCTTGACCTCTGGTGTCTGGACATCCGTGCCGCCACGCAGCACGATGACCCGGCCATCTTCATGCACCAGGAGAATGCCCTTTCCGGAGTACGGCCAATCCTGCCCCGCAATACGCTCATAATCCATACGGACCTGTTCAGGCACTTGAACTCGGCTCTGCAGATTGGATATATATTTCCCCCGCCAGCCGCTGCTCTTCAGGCCAAAAATGGGATGAAGCTGCTCCCTGACGTTATCCGATGTCCACAAGGATTGTGTATTATACTCTGCAACGACTGTGACCCCTCTGCTGGCTGCTTCGCGGATTTTAAGGGTATCATAAACCGTTAACCCTGCGTCCCCTTCGCCTTTCTTCGTTTTGAGGCTAACAGCAGGTACGGCGTTTGTTTTCGATGAGGCCAGATAGATTAGATCGGTTTCAGTTACCTCGTCCGGAAGTTTTTTCGTTATTGAAGAAGTGTTCTCTAGGAGGTTAACCTCCTCCTCGTTTTTTTCATAAACGTATCGTTCTCCGGTCTTCTGTACAATCTTCTGTTGATTTAGCAGCCAAACCAGGCCCTTATAGCCCGGATAAGGTGCATTAGCATTTGTTTTGTCTATAATCATGATGTTCAGCAGCACCGGTGCTTGAGACTGCCACCAGATCCAGGGGACAACCAGACCGACCGATATCACTGTCAGACAAGCCAGCAACCATAAGGTTAGCGGCCTGTGGTTTCTTTTCATGCTGTGTCTTCCTCCCAGGGTGTCTTGCTTGCTCTCTCTGTGCATTTATATCGTGCTTGATTACCTGATTTGCCCTTGCTCGCATAAATGCACCTGCAATGGACAAAATAATACAAATTTTTAATACCAAACTGTGTTAATCTCGTTATAATGGATTCGGACAAACGTTGCACTAAGCATTCTATCGGCTTTCTTGGTTTGTGATATAATAGAAACTATATATAGAAACAATAAATTCTATGATTTGTTTGATGATCCGGATGTACGGAACATATATTATTCCAGAAAGAGGGATATTTTCGTGGCTCAAATCAGTCCGTCTTACCTTCAGATCGGTGCAACCCTGGGTATGCTTATCATGGCATTGCTTGCCATTTTCATTCGGTTGAAAGCCAGTCACAGGCCGGTAACCATACGCAAAATCCTGATTCCCCCGCTGGGCATGAGCACCGGATTTTTGATGTTTGTTGTACCACAGACGCATTTTCCTTTATGGTGGGCATTGATTGCATTTTTGGTTGGTTGGTTCATCTTCTCCTATCCTCTCATTCGCAGTACCCGGTTTGAAAAGGTTAACGAGGAGATATTCGCGACCCGTTCACGCAGCTTTGCTTTCATCCTGCTTGGTTTGCTGGCAGTACGTCTGATCCTGCATGAAGTCATTCAGCAGTACGTTACCATTCCGCAAACCGGCGGATTGTTCTTCCTTCTGGCCTTCGGCATGATTGTGCGCTGGCGGGTATATATGTACAAACACTACAAAGAAGTTGTCGCTGCCTCAGCTTGAGCCTAATAAGCGACAAAGTCAAATAAGACACGTTCTCGGCATGTAGGCATGCGGAACGTGTCTTTTTTGTTGTTTATCTGGCCTTGCTTCCATGGCATATAGGGTAATCCATCATCTTACTCGGGATCTGCAACTTTCACCAGCTGTTTACCCAGGTTATCTCCCGAGAAAAGTCCCATAAAGGCTTCCGGTGTCTGATCAAACCCCTCCACAATGTTCTCCTCATATTGAATGAGGCCTTCTCTCATCCATTTTGCCAACTTGGCGCGCCCTTCCTTGAAGGACTTGGCATAGTCCCCGAGTAGAAAACCTTTCATCAACGCGGTATTGGTCAAAAGCAATGTCTGTGGTCTCATGCCGATGTCCGGCTTCTCCGAATTGTAAGACGATATCTGCCCACACAGGGGAATACGTGCATTTCGATTGATATGTCTGAGTACGGCATCCGAG
>NZ_JAKRNM010000014.1 GCF_022346995.1 Paenibacillus sp. ACRRY
TGCATCCGAGCGTTGTTCTCTTCAGCAACTTTTATATCTTATCACATCCGAACCAATTTAGCAAGCACTTTTTTTAAGTTTCTTTCGAAGCTTTTCAATTTGCTTACCGCACCGTGTTTCTCGTGTTTTCTTGGCCGGAATTAGAATATACCATGTACAGATTTTTTATGCAAGTACTTTTTCAAAAAAGTTATAAAGATAGAACCACTCTTAATAGAATGGCTCTCCCCTATATACAGAATAAGACTTATCCTATAACTTCTTGGATATATAACTGCCGCTGTTGCATAAGGTTAATGATCGTCCCCTCCACGGAAACCATTGGACGAGTTGGATGATCCCGATCTGAGAAAATGATCTCACCAATTTGATTATTGCTAAGTTTTACTCGAATACCATTATGAATTTGTGTGGAACGCTGTATAAATACATTTACGATAGCTGGATCCAATTTACCGAACGCCTCGCTTTTGATTTGTTCCAGCACGAGATATGGAGATTGTGCTTTACGATAAATCTTCTCCAGTGTCATGGCGTGGAAAATATCAGCGATGGCAACAATTTTGGCATAGACATGGATCTGCGTACCGCTCAGCTGTAATGGGTAACCTGAACCATCCACTTTCTCATGATGCTGCAGTGCTGCCAGTCTTGCTCCTTCATTAATGGCCTTGGCTTGTTTCAAGACCTGATAGCCATACTTCGTATGTTGTCGAATCTCTTCCTGTTCAGAAGCAGTTAATGCAGCAGGTTTATGGAGAATCTGTGGATCTACTTTGCTGTTACCGATATCATGGAACAATCCTGCAAAAGCAACTTGCATCCAGTCCTTGGAGGGTAATTCCATCCACTGAGCCAACTGATACGATGTCATTGCACTCAGTACAGCATGATGATAGACGTAATCATGCTCCTGCATCACCCTTGGACTAAAAGTCAGTACATTATATTGTTTGAGATGTACAAACAAGGCTTCGAGCTGAGTACGCAGCTCATATACAGGTAACTCAGCTGCCAGGGAGGATTGAAAGGCATTCTTGGTCAATCCCACCATCTTCTCATACTCTTCGTGTAAGGAAGACACTGCAGGGGCTGATACAGCAATACTACCTTTACCAGTCCGATCCCCATTTTTCTCACCACTTGATGAGGTGGCCGCCTTCGTACCTGCACCATTCGTTCCGACTCTTTCTTGTTCGATATCAATCTGGTGAATCATAAATGCTCTTAGAACTTCTACATCCTTAGGCAAAATAACCTTGCCTTTCTGAAATAAAACGTTACCGCGCACCGTATGTACGTCATTCCCCAGTTTAAGGCCAGGTTTGACTTCAGACAGGGTTATTAATCCCATGTTAATTCTCCTCACTCTTCGTTCTTCTCAATGGTAAACAAGACCATAGTCCCGGTTTTCACGATATTTCCCATTATATTACTCATAAATCAGGCTGTACATCCTATATTCCTATATTTTTATAACATGGAGAGCCAATAAAAAAGGAGTTCCCGAATGGGAACCCCTCTTTTCTTCATATCTAACTTCTAATACTTCGTGACTAGGTCATGTTGTAAAGGTATTTTAAACCTCAGAATCAGAATCGTCGCCTTCAGCTTCCGCTTCTATACCTGCGTCTTCACTTGGGCTTACTGCTGTACCTTCTGCATCTTCTGCTTCCAGTCCTTCCAGTAACTCTTCATCTGGTTCTTCTTCATTTTTGTCAATCCGGCTGACTGTGGCTACGGCATCTTCATCACGAATATGGATCAGCTTCACACCTTGCGTGTATCGACCCATTGTGGATATGCCCTCCATACTCATGCGGATCAATGTACCACTCGACGTGATAATCATCAGATCCTCTTCCGTTTTAACCATTTTGAGACTGACTACCCCACCATTCTTCTCTGTAACGTTAATGGTTTTAATCCCTTTACCGCCACGAGTCTGCATACGATAATCGCTGACAGGGGTACGTTTACCATAGCCTTTGGCTGTAACAATCAGAACGTCAAGCTCCTGATCGACAACGTCCATACCAATGACAACATCGCCCTCATCCAGCGTGATCCCTTTTACCCCGGTTGCACTCCGTCCCATGGAACGAACATTACCTTCCGAGAAGCGAATAGACATTCCGTGTGAAGTACCCATGATGATCTCTTGCTGACCATCTGTGAGCTTAACCTCTATGAGAGCATCATCATCACGCAAGGAGATCCCGATCAGACCACCTTTGCGAATGTTGGTGTAATCCTCAAGCGGTGTCTTCTTCACCACACCCTGACGGGTAGCGAAGAACAGATACTTGTCGCTCTCGAATTCCTGCACCGGAATCACGGCGTTAACCGACTCTCCCTGTTCAATCTGAATCAGGTTGATAATCGGTGTTCCACGAGCTGTACGTCCAAGCTCTGGAATCTCATAAGCTTTTAGACGGTATACCTTACCCTTGTCCGTAAAGAACATGAGGTAGTTGTGAGAGTTGGTTACAAATAGATGCTCGACAAAGTCGGTATCCTTGGTATCCATGCCCACGACTCCACGTCCGCCACGCTTCTGACTGCGGTATGTCGATACCGGCAGACGCTTCACATAGCCCGTGTGTGTAATGGTAATGATGACCTCTTCACGCGGAATCAGATCCTCATCCAGGATACTTTCTTCGCCAATAGTGATTTCTGTACGGCGATCATCACCGAAGCGCTCACGAATTTCTTGCAGCTCTTCACTGATAATTTCGAGTACCAGATGCTCATTGGCCAGAATCTCGCGATACTCCGCAATTTTGACCATAAGCTCGTTATATTCATTTTCAATGCGTTCCCGTTCCAGACCTGTAAGGCGCTGCAAACGCATATCCAGAATCGCTTGAGCCTGATCATGACTAAGCGAGAACCGCTCAATCAACCCTTCTCTGGCTGCGTCTGTATTACTGGAGGAACGAATCAACGCAATAATCTCATCGATATGATCCAGTGCAATGCGCAAGCCTTCCAGAATATGTGCACGGGCTTCCGCTTTTCTCAATTCGAATTGTGTACGTCTGCGAATAACCTCAATCTGATGCTGCAAGTAGTGATACAACACTTCACGCAGGTTCAGGATTTTTGGTTCCTTGTTCACAATTGCAAGCATATTGATACCGAAAGTTGACTGCATTGCTGTGTGCTTGTACAGATTGTTCAGTACAACACCCGGGTTCACATCTCTGCGAAGCTCAATGACAATGCGCATTCCGGTACGGTCGGATTCATCCCGAAGATCCGTAATACCATCAATTTTCTTGTCGCGAACCAACTCAGCAATCTTCTCCACCAGTCTTGCCTTATTGACCTGGTAAGGAATCTCGGTAACAACGATACGTGCCTTGTTGTTGTTTTCCTCGATGTTCGTTTTGGCCCGCATTGTAACAGAGCCACGGCCTGTCTGGTAAGCCTGACGAATTCCGGAGCGTCCCAGAATATAACCGGCCGTTGGGAAGTCTGGACCATGAATGTAATCCATCAATTCCATGGATGTAATATCCGGATTTTTAATCATGGCCTGAACGCCGTCAATCACCTCTCCCAAATTATGAGGAGGGATGTTCGTTGCCATACCTACCGCAATCCCGCCGACACCATTTACAAGCAAGTTAGGAAAACGAGCAGGTAAAACAACTGGTTCGCTCTCTTCACCGTCATAGTTCGGTTGGAAATCGATCGTATCCTTGTTGATATCTCTGAGCATCTCCATGGCAATCTTGGACAAACGTGCCTCCGTATAACGCATGGCTGCTGCCATGTCGCCATCGACGGATCCAAAGTTACCATGTCCATCAACATGCATGTAACGCAGGGAGAAATCCTGTGCCATCCGTACCATCGTTTCGTACACGGCAGAGTCACCGTGCGGGTGATACTTACCGATAACTTCGCCGACGATTCTGGCTGATTTTTTATGTGGTTTATCGGGTGTCATGCCTAGCTCGGACATTGCGTACAAAATACGCCGGTGAACCGGCTTCAATCCGTCACGTACGTCAGGCAGGGCACGGCTAACAATGATGCTCATCGCATAATCCATAAACGATTCACGCATCTCGACGCCAATATCCCGATCTTTAATCTGCGAGTTCATTTCTTCCGCCATGCTGGACCTCCTTCTTGTCCTTCAACAAACGTTCCATTCAGTCATTAAAATAGTATATGTGAAAAGCCTAACAAGGCTAAAACCGCGCAAGAACGCTACTCTTTATTATATTACTTTCACAAAAGTTACACAATTAAACGTCCGCTGGGTAATAGCCTTTCTTCCGGGAACTTTAAGCAGTCTGGGGATTAGCCCTGCCTTCCTCTCCGTTTACACATACAATGCTAGAAAAGCGGCATATGTACTGCGTGTATTAAGGCTGGTGCCGTTCCCGTTCTACGTCCAAACTAGCAATTGTGCAGCCAAACGCACAAAACGTCATATTTCTCTATTATACCACTGATATCATCTCTTGTCCTTTGATTTCTCCGTACTGCTGCTCTTAGGGAACTCTGATAAAAACAAGAAAGGACTGGTGGCTTCTTGAGTATCCAGCGCGTCTCCAGCAAATGGACCAAAACGGTTGTGTTGCAGCGCAGCCGTACTGTGAATGAATATATCCCTGTCACGAGGCAATACAATCGCCAAACTCTTGAACGGATGACCGAACTGTTTGAACTCAATTATATTAAGCCTGACCATGGGACCTACGGTAATGGGGTAATGCGAGTAAAAACTATCCATTCCTTCAGTGAACCTCCTACCTCGGATCACTCCAATGCAGAGGAGGACATTACTGATGACCCCTCCCTTACCGAATCCAACTCACAGGAGCTGGAGACTTCCTCACTCCGGGTAACATCCTATCAGCTCCAATATGGCACGAAACAGGAGTCATATTCGTCTCTAGAGAAGCTCCATCAAGCTCTGGAAGAACGAATTCAGGGACACGTTTACCTTATTCAGCAGGGAATCCCTCTCCTAAAACACGAAGATTTGCCATTTGACTTACGCGTGCTCACGCAAAAGAATCTGAAGAACAACTGGGAGACGACAGGTATTCTCGGCAGAATTGCTGCACCGGGAAAAATCATAACCAATATTCATGGTGGCGGACGGCTGGCCACATTCGAGGAATTGGTTCTGCCCCATCTTCATGCAACCGGATTACAGAAGCTGCGCAATGAGCTTTATCGACTTGGTGTTCATACTGCCGTTCAATTGCAAAAGTCGTTTCCAAGACTCAAAGAGATCGGTATTGATATCGCCCTCGATGAAACAGGCCGCCCCTGGATCCTGGAGGTCAACACACTGCCTGGTATCTATGCCTTTGGCTTACTGCCTGACAAAGAGGCCTATCGCAAAATTAAACGATATGCAATTGCCTACGGCAGGTTACCCTCCAAAAAAAAGAAAACATCACGCAATGCTGCCAAACCACAAGCATCCTCTTCTAAAGTGAAAAGTCGGGCACGTTAACCTTTGGATTTTCCGGGTTTCAACGGCCCTCGAAAGTAAAAAGGCGCCCAGCAGGCGCCTCTTCTCGTATCATCAGATATCGAGGTTTTTCACATATTTCGCATTTTCCTGAATAAAGTCACGACGAGGTTCAACATTATCTCCCATCAGGGTATCAAACATCGCGTCCGCAAGCATTGCATCACTGATCGATACTTGCAGCATCGTCCGGCTTTCAGGGTCCATCGTGGTTTCCCACAGTTGTCCGGCATTCATCTCGCCGAGACCTTTGTAACGCTGGACATTGAACTTCGCATTTTCGCCGAGACTCGCAATAATTTCATCACGTTCCTTCTCGGAACCTGCATAGCGAATCACTTTGTTACGCTCAATTTTGAACAATGGCGGTTGTGCAATGTACACATAGCCTGCCTCAATGATTTTGCGCATATAACGATACAGGAATGTCAGCAGCAGTGTTCGGATATGGGCTCCATCGACATCGGCATCGGTCATCAAAATGATTTTGTGATAACGGGCTTTTGAAATGTCGAAGTCGTCTCCAATCCCCGTACCCATTGCAGTGATAATCGCTCTGATCTCCGCATTCCCAAGGATACGGTCAAGACGAGCTTTTTCCACGTTCAGAATTTTACCGCGAAGCGGCAAAATCGCCTGGAAATGACGATCACGGCCCTGTTTCGCAGAACCACCTGCAGAGTCACCTTCGACGATGTACAGTTCACTGATCGAAGCATCCTTGGAGGAACAGTCAGCCAGTTTACCTGGCAGGGAGCTCACTTCAAGTGCCCCCTTACGTCTTGTCAATTCCCGGGCCTTACGTGCTGCTTCACGTGCACGAGCCGCTTGCAATCCCTTTTCCAGAATGCGACGCGATACCGAAGGATTCTCTTCAAGGAACTCCTGAAGCTTCTCGGCAAACAGGGACTCTACAATTCCGCGCACTTCGCTGTTACCCAGCTTCGTCTTGGTCTGTCCTTCAAACTGCGGCTCAGGAATCTTGACGGAGATAATCGCCGTGAGACCTTCACGTACGTCATCCCCAGACAAGTTACCTGTGCTGTCCTTGATTACACCCGCTTTGCGGGCATAGTCATTAATAATCCGGGTCAATGCACTCTTGAAGCCCGATTCATGCGTTCCGCCCTCATGCGTATTGATGTTGTTGGCGAAAGAATAAATATTCTCGGTGTAATTGTCGTTGTATTGCAGGGCAACTTCCACCTGGATATTATCTCTAGACCCTTCAACGTAGATCGGAGTTTCATGCAATACTTCACGCTTTTGGTTCAGGAAGGAGACGTATTCGATAATACCGCCTTCGTACATAAACGAGTTCGTTGCCCCTGTGCGCTCATCTGTCAGCGTAAGACCAATACCCTTGTTGAGGAATGCGAGCTCACGCACACGTGTAAGCAACGTTTCGTAATCATATACGGTTGTCTCCGTGAAAATTTCCGGGTCCGGGTGGAACGTAACCGTTGTTCCCGTTTCATCCGTTGTTCCTAGTGTTTTCAGGTCATACTGCGGAGCACCACGGCGGTATTCCTGTTGATACACATGTCCGTCACGTTTAACGGTAACGACCACTTTTTCGGAGAGGGCATTCACAACAGAGACACCGACCCCGTGCAAACCACCGGATACCTTGTATCCGCCGCCGCCAAATTTACCGCCTGCATGGAGCACGGTCATAACAACCTCAAGTGCAGGACGTTTCATTTTGGCATGCTCGCCGACAGGGATACCCCGTCCGTTATCGACGACAGTGACGCTGTTATCTTCGTGAATACTGATCTCAATATGGTCACAGTAACCCGCAAGCGCCTCATCGATACTGTTGTCCACTACTTCCCAGACCAGATGATGCAGACCTTTGGCACTGGTGGAACCGATGTACATCCCCGGACGCTTCCGTACGGCTTCCAGTCCTTCAAGGACTTGAATTTCATTCGCATCATATGACGGTTGATTCATAGACATGCCTTTCACCTACTTCTATAGATTCAATATCGTAAATATGCGTTAACTAAGAATGCATGCTGAATGATCATCTTTTCTTTCTTTCAGCAAGTAGTCCAAACTAAAGACAAGCAGCAGAAGGCATACTATACCTTACCTGTAAAGCTCTAAAGATCAGGGAAAATGTGAGCACGCTTCTTAAGTGTGGCTGAGGAAATAGGTGAATAGTACACAATATTCTTGGTCACGACAATAGACTTGGCTTCCTCTTCACCAATGCGTTCCACTGTTTTTTCCTGTTCGGCATGCGTGACATACTGCTTGGAGATTTTAGAGGATTTTTCAATCGATATATCAAAAATAGCGACCAATTCGGAAGAACGGATAATTTTCTCGCCGCCCAGATGAATGTACATGTCCCCTCACTCCTTAGCGTTCAACCTGTCCGGCATGAACATGATAAATACTGGCATCTTTGAGCTTGTCAACGTTCAGGCTCTCGATTCCCGTAGCTGTAATAAAGGTTTGCACCTTGCTCTGGAACGTTTCGATCAGCTGCGTCTGACGAAAAGGATCCAGCTCGGACAACACATCGTCAAGCAGCAGGACCGGATATTCTCCGATTTCTTCGTGGATCAGTTCAATCTCCGCAAGTTTAAGAGACAACGCCGTTGTGCGTTGCTGCCCCTGCGAACCATACGTTTGTACTTCCCGGTCGTTAATGAAAAAGGACAGGTCATCCCGGTGCGGCCCACTAAGGGTTGTGCCCCGGCGAATCTCCTGCTCTTTCATTTGTGATAATTTTATCATAAATTGGTCCATTAAAACAGCTTCATCTTCCTCAGCGGCTTCGCTGAAGGATGGAAGATAGGCCAGACGCAGCACTTCTCCGCCTCCGGTGATACCCTGATGAATCGTTTCGGCCCACTTTTGCAGTTTCTTTATGAATTGTTTCCTTTTTTTGACGATTTTAACACCGTGTTCAGCCAGTTGCTCATTCCAGATCTCAAGCATTGTCTGGGCAGATGCATCCTTGCCCCATAACTGCTTCAGCAGATTGTTTCGCTGGACCAGCACTTTCTGATACTGCTGAAGATGATACAGGTAGCCTGGTGCCACCTGACCGATCTCCATGTCAAGAAACCGGCGGCGTACCCCCGGTGTGCCTTTGACAATCTCCAGATCTTCCGGTGCAAACATGACCACATTGAGTGCGCCGACAAAATCGCTTAACTTTCGCTGCTCAAGTCCGTTAATCTTGGCCTTCTTCCCTTGTTGCGACAAAGACAGCTCCAGATTGACGGTTCCATACTTTTTGTCGACTTCTGCTGCAAGCCTGGCACGTTCCTCGCCAAAACGAATCAGCTCCTTGTCGCGGGATGTACGGTGACTCTTGGTGAGTGCAAGAACAAAGATGGCCTCTGCAAGATTAGTCTTACCTTGGGCATTTTGCCCGATTAACAGATTCACTGGACCGAAAGATTCCAGTTTCAGATGTTCATAATTGCGGAACTGCTGCAGATCAATGCTGTTGACAAACAAGCGGTTAACCTCCCTTTTATCCCGTCCGTCAGGAGGCAGCAGGGATCAAACTGTTTATTCTGCGGCAACTTCGAACGCGCCTTCTCCGTCCACCTCAACGATATCCCCAGGGTATAACTTGCGTCCCCGGCGTTCCTCTGGCTCTTTATTCACACGTACAAGTCCTTCCTGAAGCAGGGCTTTTGCCATGCCTCCGGTCGGGATGCAATCTGCCAGTTTCAAAAATTGGTCAAGCTTAATATATTCCGTACGAATCGTTACTCGGTTCACTGGAATCTTCCTTTCGTTAGTTGGTCGTCCGGTAAGGCAAGATGACGTAAAGGCTGTGACTGTCGTCCAGCGGTTTCAAAATGATCGGACTCATGACGCCGGTAAAAGCGATCATCAGCTGCTCACTCTCCACCACTTTCAGCACATCCAGCATATATTTGGAGTTGAACGAGATTTTCAGCGGATCGCCAGTAAACTCGGCAGGTTCAATTTCTTCTCTTACTTTTCCCAGCTCAGAAGAGCTTGATGAAATTTCGATCGTTCCGGATTCCATCGTTTGCATGCGCACAATGTTGGTTTTCTCTTCACGCGACAGTAAATAAGCCCGGTCAATCGACTCACTTAATTTTTTAGTATCCAAAACAAGTTCTGTTTTGTACGAAGTCGGAATAATTCTAGAAGTATCCGGATATGTTCCGTCCAAAATGCGTGAATAGAACAGGACACGGTCAATTTTGAACAGGACCTGGTTATCAGCGACGACGATATCCACAAGCGTATTTTGATCAGGCACAATTTTGCTGAGTTCATTCAGCGTTTTACCTGAAATGACGACATTGTTGAAACGCACTCCCTCTGCATTATCCAGCATTGCTGAACGAGTAGCAAGACGGTGGCGGTCTGTTGCCACAAATTTCAACTCATTGTCAGCAAGGCTCCAGAGCACACCTGTCAGGATTGGAGTTGTCTCATGGGTGGAAATGGAGAATACCGTTTGCTTCACCATGTTTTTAAGCAGATCACC
Organism: Paenibacillus sp. ACRRY; assembly: GCF_022346995.1. Classification (GTDB taxonomy): domain Bacteria; phylum Bacillota; class Bacilli; order Paenibacillales; family Paenibacillaceae; genus Paenibacillus. Next base: position 10,011 of record NZ_JAKRNM010000014.1, read on the forward strand.
TGGGATGGATACCGTTTGGTTCTCTTCAATGCTTGGCAATACCGGGAATTCCTCCGGATCCAAACCTACCAGTTGAATTTCGGTAGCACCTGCCGAGATGAAGGTGTTGAAATTGTCTTTAACCTCCATGTGAATTTCCTGGGAAGGCAGTTTTTTGATGATCTCGACAAAAAACTTGGCTGGCAGTACAACACTACCTGGTTGTTCAACCTGAACTACGCTTTTATCTCCCTCTTCAAGCGGGATAAAGGATTGAATCGATATATCCGTGTCACTTGCTGTCAACGTCACACCTTGATGATTAACGTCGAATTTAATCCCGCTCAAGATGGGGATTGTCGTACGGCTGGAGATGGCTTTGGATACATGCTGGATGGATTCGTTCAAGTAGCTTTTCATTATGCTTATTTTCATGGTTTCACTCCTAGCGGATTTTTTGGGTGTTTGGGTGTTAAAAGGTGTTAAACAAAAGGCCGAAGGCCGAGCTGTAAACGGCGTATTTGGAGATGATATCTTTTAGATCTTTTTAGTAATAATAGTAATAGGGGCACTGAATATGTGGATAAGTGGGTATAAACCCATAAAATTAAGCCTATCCACATGTGTACACGTTGTGCATAGGCTTGGGACTTGTTCAGGTTGGATTCTTAATTTTTTCGGTTAAGTTGTTGATAACTTTGTAGAGCTCCTGATCGGATTTGATCGATTGGGAGATTTTTTCGTGCGCATGAATTACAGTCGTATGATCTCGTCCTCCGAATGCTTCCCCAATTTTGGGCAGGGAGAAATCGGTCAGTTCACGTGATAGATACATGGCAATCTGTCTAGGGAAAGCAACGGCTTTGGTCCGCTTCCGTGCTTTGAAATCTTCAAGCTTAAGGCTGTAATACTCGCCGACCTTTTGTTGGATGTCTTGAATAGTGATCATTTTAGGACGGCTGGAAGGAATGATATCCTTCAATGCTTCTGCAGCCAGATGAGTCGTTACGTCTTGATTCGTCAGTGAAGAGTAGGCTACCACCCGAATTAGTGCGCCTTCCAGTTCACGAATATTGGTGTCAATCTGGTTGGCGATGTACATCATTGCTTCGTTAGGAATATCGAGGTTTTCCGCACGCGCCTTTTTCCGCAAAATGGCGATCCGTGTCTCGAGATCCGGAGGCTGGATATCCGTAATTAGTCCCCATTCGAAGCGGGAACGAAGCCGCTCTTCCAGAGTCGGAATTTCCTTCGGTGGTCTGTCGCTGGAGATAATGATCTGTTTCCGTTCCTCATGCAGCGCATTAAACGTATGGAAAAATTCCTCTTGTGTTGATTCTTTTCCCGCCAAAAACTGAATATCATCTATAAGCAGAATATCGACATTCCGGTATTTGTTACGGAAGCTCTCCCCGCGGTTGTCACGGATAGAGTTAATGAATTCATTCGTGAATTTCTCAGATGACAAATAAACAACCTTGCTCCCCGGATCATGCTCCAAAACGTAATGGCCAATGGCATGCATTAAGTGGGTTTTGCCGAGTCCAACTCCCCCATATAAAAACAAAGGATTGTATGCTTTGGCGGGCGCTTCAGCGACCGCCAGCGATGCGGCATGGGCAAAACGGTTGCCTGGTCCAATGACAAATGTATCGAATGTATATTTTGGATTCAGCATGCTGAGAACCGCTTCTTCCTGAACTACCGTAGGCGTTGGCGCCGGCAGCTGCGGATCCGGTTCAGCAGGCTTGTTCTCTTCGATGACAAATTTCACATCGACTTGTTTGCCTAGCAGTTCATATACTGTCGAGCCAACCAATTTGGTGTAACGGCTCTCCAGCCATTCGACGGCAAACGTAGTCGGCGCGGAAATGACGATTGAACTGTCATTCAGCTTCGTTGCTTTGGTTGCTTTGAACCAGGTATCGAAGCTGGGTTTGCTGAGTTTGTTTTGTATGATTGATAAAATTTGCTGCCATAAATCAGAAGTATGGCTGTCCACAGACTGTCACTCCTTTTACATGTTCCAAGTGTGGCTTAAGCCATGATGCAGTGTCGAAATACGAGATATATTGCCGGAATTTATCCCCAAACCCCCGCAGGTCGAAAACAAAAAAAGAATGAACAACGGAAAATTGTTCACAACTTTATCCACAGGCTGTTGATAATATTATGGGTCAGATCACATATTCACATCCAAAAGTAATACAATCATAGCAAAAGAAGCCCCGCATTTCAACGTATCGCGAGATTTTATCCACAAATTCAATAACTTGTGTATAATTTTTAATCACAACACAATATATTGTTTATAAATTGTTTAATTTTCGACAGGATGACCCAAAAAGCCAAAATGTTTTATACACAGGTTGTTCGTCGAAAATCGCTAAATTGTGTGTAAAATGACTCCTGAGTTGTGAATAACGTGTCTGTGGATAACCGTGTATTCAAAATGGCGGTTTTGGGGATCTGTTGTATTCAGCCTCTTTAACCTCATTTGGGGTTGTATGCAAGAAGCAGAGGTTCGCTGCAATGATAATAGAAGCGAACAAGCTGATTAACACTAAAAAGGGGACAGTTAAAGCCATGGCTGGATAGGGGAAGGTAGTCATGAAATTTGGCGTAAATGCCGGATGGGGAGCAATAGATTGAATCAAATAAATGGACAAAAAAGAGGTTGTTACTTAAGGCCAGCGCGTGGTCTAAGTGAACAACCTCTTTTTTGGTGTTTGAATGAGGAAACAGTTACTTGGTTTTTAAGGACATTTTGCGCTGGAATTCAGCAATATCCGCATATTCCTCTTCAAGTTTGCGCGAGATGCGAATGAAAATCGGGAGCAGTTCCCGGTAAATTGCTGCGTTTTCTCTAACGGGGGTATGTCTGTGCGTTGTCCCCACCATATAAGAGACGGCATGAAGTGACTTGATTCGCCCTGTGGCATACAGACCGAGGACTACAGCACCCAGACAGGAGCTTTCGAAGCTCTCGGGGACGACGACTTCCTGATTGAATATATCAGACATCATCTGACGCCAGAGAGGGGAACGTGCGAACCCACCGGTAGCCTGAATGGAGGTTGGTTGTCCGATCTGTTCTTCCATGGCCAGCAAGACCGTATAGAGGTTGAAAATGACCCCTTCCAGGACAGCACGAATCATGTGTTCTTTCTGGTGATGGAGGGTTAAACCAAAGAAAGAACCACGGGCATCCGGATTCCATAATGGGGCACGCTCTCCTGACAAATAAGGATGAAACAGTAGTCCTTCAGAGCCTGGACTGACTCGCTCAGCGATTTTGGTAAGCACGTCATATGAATTGATGCCTAGCCTTTTGGCTGTTTCTACTTCAGATGCTGCAAATTCATCACGTACCCAGCGAAATAACATGCCACCGTTATTCACAGGCCCACCCACGACCCAAAGGTCCTCTGTGAGGGCATAACAGAAGGTCCGTCCTTTGGGATCGGTAACGGGGCGATCAACGACTGTACGAATGGCACCACTGGTACCAATGGTTGCTGCCACGACTCCAGGCTCGATGGCGTTTACGCCGAGATTGGATAACACTCCGTCACTTGCCCCGATCACAAAGGGAGTAGAGGGGGACAGTCCCATTTTCTCTGCACATTCAGTGTCCATTCCCTCTATAGTATATGTCGTTGGAACAAGCTTTGAGAGATGATCAGGTGTGATTCCTGCAACCTCGAGTGCTTCCGTATCCCAATCCAGCTGTTCCAGGTTGAGAAGACCGGTACAGGAGGCGATAGAATGATCTACTATATATTGTCCGAACAAACGGAAGAACAAATATTCTTTAATGGAGATGAACTTGGCTGTGCGCTGAAAAAGGTCTGGTTCATCATGACGCAGCCACATGAGTTTGGTTAGGGGAGACATGGGATGAATCGGTGTGCCCGTGCGCAAATAGATCCGATGACCTTGCCCACTCTCCTGTAATTGAGCTGACCAGGCTGCACTGCGGTTATCAGCCCATGTGATGCAGCGAGTGAGCGGCTTATGATCTTGGCCCATGGCAATCACACTGTGCATGGCAGAGCTGCAGGACAAAAACATGATTTGTCCTGCACTTACACGGCTCTGATCCATGACTCCACGTACAGATCGAATAGCTGCTTGTACAATTTCTTCGGGATCCTGCTCAGCTACATCAGGAGCAGGAGTATATAGAGGATATTCCTGAGTTGAAGTGCTTACAACCTCACCTTGCTCCGTAAATAATACGGATTTGGTGCTGGTGGTCCCGATATCTATGCCAATCATATATTTTTTCATCTGGTGTAATCCTTCTTTCCCTTTGATACGGTGAAATTTTATCTTCTAATTAGATGCAATCTAGTCTTAGATCACAGTACTCAGCAGCAAAATAAAGATCAGTCCGACGACGGATAATAGTGTTTCCATAACGGTCCACGTTTTCAGTGTTTGAGAGACGCTCATATTAAAGAACTCCTTAATCATCCAGAAGCCTGCGTCATTCACGTGGGACAAAACAAGTGATCCAGCACCAGTAGCAAGTACAACCAGCTCAATATTGGCTCCTGGAGTCAATGCAAGAACCGGAGCAACGATACCAGCTGCCGTAGTCATGGCAACTGTTGCTGAGCCTGTAGCTACCCGGATCAGTGCCGCAACCAGCCAAGCAAAAAGGATGACGTTGATATTGGCGTGAGTGGCAACTTCAGCAATCGCATTGCCGACACCACTATTAATCAAGACCTGTTTAAACGCACCGCCCCCACCAATAATGAGGATGATGGTCGCCGTAGGCGCCAGACATTCACTGGTGAAACGAGAAATTTCGTGTTTGGTAAATCCGCGTGCGAAGCCGAGCGAAAAGAGGGCGAACACAACAGATATCAACAGGGCAATAATCTCATGCCCGATAAACTCACTGAAGACTGTAAAGCCGCTTGTGGCATTGGGATCTACGATATTAGCAATGGAGCCAATTAGCATAAGGATGACTGGCAGCAAAATCGTAAACAGGGTAATGCCGAACCCTGGAAGATCGGTGTTTTTCTTCGTTGCGAACTGCTCTGCCAGCTCGGCTGGCGGTTCAGTGTGTATTCTTTTGCCAATAAACTTACCAAACAAAGGACCTGCGATAATCGCTGTCGGAATACCAACAATGAGGGAGTACAAAATGGTTTTCCCCAAATCGGCATTGAATGCATCAATAGCGATCATTGGAGCCGGATGTGGTGGAACCAGACCATGTACAGTCGACAGACCGGCCAAAATCGGAATCCCGATCTGCAGGAGTGACATATTGGTTTTACGTGCAACGGTGAAAATGATCGGAATCAGCAGAATCACGCCAACTTCGAAGAAGACCGGGATACCCACGATAAAACCAACGATCATCATGGCCCAGTGTACACGTTTAACGCCAAAGCGATCGACCAGTGTGGTTGCAATGCGCTCGGCACCGCCTGATTCGGCCATCATTTTACCCAGCATCGTGCCAAGCCCGATGACAATGGCTATGGTTCCAAGCGTACCGCCGAGTCCACCTGTTATGGAAGAGATCACATCAGCGGGTTTCATACCAGCAAGCAAACCAAGCATTAAAGCGGATAATAAAAGGGTAACGAAGGGGTTCCATTTATATTTGGAGATCAACACGATCAGAAATACGATCGCAATCAATGTCCATACCAACAATGTTGCATTATGGGATAGTCCAAAAAGAGTGCTCATGATGTATGCTCCTTTGTTTTGAATATAAACGCTTACAAGTGAATTCGCCGTCAGGGAAGTTTGTCTCCCTTTAATATGCCCAAAAATTGAAACTAAATCGCATTTTGTATACTTGTCGACAAGTTAAATGACAATCCATCCACTCGGATGTGATTGCGGACGGTGGTCAGTTTTTAAACCAAAGCCGAAAAATATAAACTTTCTGAGTTCATTATCAGGAGTCGAAGCTCTCATGCAGGGTTTTGCCGGAATCCTGAAAGTACGTACGCACGCCGGCCTGAATGGATGCTTTGTCACCTGACTCTAGTGCTTCAATCAGCAATCGATGTTTTTGAATTACAGCGCTTACTTTTGGATCGCCCTGAACAAATACCCTGCGGGTTGTTAATAGCATAACCGTCATGACAACATAACGAATGCTTCTCCATAAATGTGATATACGGGAATGCTCGGCTGCCTCAATAATGGTCTCATGGAAAGTCAGATCCTGAAAAGCAAACTCGACGGCATCCTGATGCCGACCTGCCAGCTCCATTTTGTCCAGTATATTACGAAGCGAAGTAATCAATGGCTCGGGAACAGACCCGGCTAGTCGCTGCTGGACAAAGCTTTCAATTAGAAAACGGACGTCGTACAACTCTTCAACATCCTTGATTTTCAATCCAAGGACAACCACACCCATCCGTTCAAGTCGAATCAGTCCTTCATTAGACAGTGTTCTCAGTGCTTCGCGGACAGGTGAACGACTGCTGTCAAAATCAGCGGCAATTCGATTTTCAGACAAAATCTCTCCAGGACGCAGCGTTCCACTGATGATGCGCAGCCTTAATTCGCAGGCGATGGCTTCCCCGCGGGAAGCTCCCTGCAGCCAAGAAGAAGGAAACAACATAATGGCTAACGCTCCTATTCAAATAATCATTCTCTAGGTCCAGGATTCGGTAATCCATCTCAGGTGGACCTGTACACTGATCATAGCATAACCTTTTTGCAGTTTGCATACTGTCTGATTAGGGAGCGGAAGACCATAACTTATTATTCCGCAAACCGTTTTTCAAGGAGCCGAAGTTCAGTACGTTTGTAAATCAAAAAGAGTGAAGGAAATGCGGGTATTCTCTTAATGAATACATAAGTATACTTGTATACAAGATGTGATTTTTATCCTACACCTTTCTTGAAAGCTTGTAAACCTTCAAATTAAAGCGGATACATCAAATTTTAACCAAGGCCCAATATTCAATAAATGTCCTACATAAGTTGAGGAAATAATAACAGAGTTCTTGCCTACAGTTGAAAGGAAATAATGTATAAGAGGAATGTGCCAATATCAATAAAACGAAGTTAAATTCGTTATCCACATGTGAATAACTTCTGGTTATTGAATTGGAAGGTGAGTGATGACCGAGAGGTCTAACTTGGGGTGTGGATAACCGGTGAATTGATGGATGAGTTGGCAGTGCAAAGCCCGTTGGGGATAACTTTTTTCGCTTGAAAATTTATTTTATTCGAATCAGATTCTACGTTAGTATTACGGGCTCTGAGGGGCAGGCTGGAAAGGGCTTTAAAAAGAGGGAGAAGTGAAGTGGGTTAGAGTTGACTTTTCCAGGTGTACGTGGTTAAATGTATAAAGGTGTTTTCTGTGAAGATGAAAATGATTCATCACATAAGTATTTCCTTGTAAGGAGGTGCAATACATTGAGACCTACATTCAAACCGAACGTAAGCAAACGTAAAAAAGTTCATGGTTTCCGGAAAAGAATGAGCACGAGCAACGGCCGTAAAGTTTTGGCTGCACGTCGCCTGAAAGGCCGTAAAGTCCTGAGTGCTTAATGCATGAGAAGACCACCGAGGTGGTCTTTTTTTTCTTAAATGAGTCATTTCAGACTGGATGCTGATATAGATCGGGTCTGAATTGGCTGCGAAAAAGGGCGAAAGTGTCTATTTCTTTATTGAAGAAGGATCAATCAGTCACGAAATTTATAAAAAAGTTTCCTTATATATAATGAAGTTGTCGTCAGAACAGTTTACCGTTATTCAAGAAAGCCTATACTAAATCAGTAATGAGGCCTCCGTCAATATGGATGGTGGAGAACAGCAAGGAGAAGCGCCGTGTATAAAAGACTGCGTTTGCGAAACCGGGCGGACTTTAGCCGCGTATACCGGTATGGGAAATCTTTTGCCAATCATCAATTTGTGGTGTATGGCTGCCGCCGTAAAGATACGGAGCAATTCCGGGTAGGTGTATCATGCAGCAAGAAAATCGGAAACGCTGTCGTACGAAACCGGATGAGACGCATGATTAAGGAAATTATAAGGCACCGTGAGAAAGAGATTGTCACACAAATGGACCTGATCTTCATCGTAAGAAAAGGTGCCCTGGACATGACCTATCAGGAAATGGAGAAAAGTCTGCTGCACGTCATGCGCAAAGCGGCTCTTCTTAAGCCTAATAAACGGTAAGCTTCGGTTTATTTGTCCTCCTAATTATGGTATGATTTACGGTGGAATGGAATGGTTAAGAGAGGGGTTATGAAGTGTCGCGATTGAAGACATCAAAGGGGAAGTGGATTCTCCTCATTGCAGTCATTGCAATGGTCACCGTACTAGCGGGGTGTACTCCGCAGGGATCCGGGGTTACGACGGAAGATCTGAAAAACAGTGACTCATTCTGGCAAAGCAATGTTGTTTACTGGTTCTCACTGGCGCTCGATACATTCGCCAACTGGTTTAACGGTGAATATGGACTAGCTGTCCTAGTCATGGTGCTGATTGTGCGGACGTTAATTTTGCCACTAACAATGAAGCAGGTCCGCAGCTCCAAAGCCATGCAGGCAATTCAGCCGCAGTTGAAGGAGATTCAAGCCAAGTATAAAGATACACCTGAGAAAGTTCAGCAAGAAACCATGAAGTTGTTTCAGGAGAATAAAGTTAATCCGATGGCGGGTTGTCTACCACTTCTGATTCAGATGCCGATTTACATCGCACTTTATAACTCAATTTACGGTAACTCCAGTCTGAGAACACATGACTTCTTGTGGCTCCAGCTCGGAGCGCCGGATCACCTGTTTATATTGCCTGTGCTGGCTGCCATCACAACATTCGTACAAACATGGATGATGATGCGCATGAATCCTGCACAACAGGTTGGACCAATGCAGTTCATGCTATGGGTGTACCCAATCTTGATTTTCGTGATGTCTTACCAGTTCCCGTCAGCGTTGCCGCTGTACTGGTTCTACAGTAACATCTACACGATCGTGCAAAACTATTTCCTTTACCGGAATAATGATAAAGTCGTGGCTGAAGTCAACGTGAAGCAGAATAGTTCCTCCAAAAATGGAGCTAAACGCAAAAACGGTGGCAAGGCAACCGTCTCTGGAAAAGGGTCGAAAGGGGCCAAAAAATCGAAATGACCAAAGTCATTGCGTCAGGAAAAACCGTTGAAGATGCTGTAAACCAAGGATTGGCTGAGCTTGGCGTGAGCCGGGACAAGGTCGAGATACAAGTGTTAGAGCAGCCGTCAAAAGGATTCCTGGGTTTGATCGGGGTAAAGGCGGCAAAAGTTGAAGTGAAACTTCTGCCTGTGCCCGAAGCTGTACCACAGCGGGTCGAGCCGGCCGCACATATACCTCAGGTTGAAGCTAAACTTGAGGATGTCGCAGCTAAAAATCCCTATGAGGAAGCGGCTGCTTTCTTAAAAGAAGTAGCAGCAGGTATGGGACTGGATGTTGAAGTGGATATCAAAAAGCAGCGGGATGGACATATCTTCAATATTGCCGGTGAAGATCTTGGCATGATTATTGGCAGACGTGGACAGACGCTCGATGCACTTCAATATCTAACGAACATTGTAGCTAACCGTTATTCGGAAAGTTTCGTTCGAATTGTACTGGATGCGGAGAATTTCCGCCAACGCCGCCGGAAGACGCTTGAGGATCTAGCTGAACGTCTGGCTGGACAAGCGATCCGTTCTGGCAAGGAAGTTGTTCTGGAGCCGATGCCTCCACTCGAACGCAAAGTCATTCATGCGAAACTGCAAAACCACCCGCAGATTAAGACGTACAGCAAGGGCGAAGAGCCCAATCGGCGCGTGGTCATCATGACGAAATAACACGAAATTGAAGACGCAATGGCTTCCTGCCCGGTGCAGAAGCCATTGCTTTTTTCGTAAATAAGTATATTGGTGAGAACTTAAAAAGTGAAATTCATATGTCGGTCCGTAAGGACAACCATTTTAAAATAGAGCAGGGAGAGATAACGATGATCAGTGATACGATCACAGCGATATCCACGGCTGTTGGGGAAGCGGGTATAGCCGTTATCCGGGTCAGCGGTCCGGATGCAGTATCGGAAACGGAGAAAATTTTCCGCAGTAAAACCCCTTTGACCCAAGCAGCATCTCATACAGTTCACTACGGTCATATCATTGAACCTGGCAGTGGGGAGAAGATTGAAGAAGTACTGGTTACGGTAATGCGGGCACCTCGTTCGTTTACGACTGAGGATGTGGTTGAGATTAGTGCTCATGGTGGAGTAGTCTCGGTGAAGCGGGTTCTGGATTTACTGCTTCAGCTAGATATTCGCCTTGCGGAACCGGGTGAATTCACGAAGCGTGCTTTCCTGAATGGACGGATCGATCTGTCACAGGCTGAGGGCGTTATGGATCTCATTCGCTCCAAGTCGGATAGAGCATTTTCGGTGGCACTCAAACAAGTTGAGGGAAAGCTCTCGTCCAAACTGCGTGATCTGAGGCATACATTGGTGGAAACTCTGGCTCATATCGAAGTGAACATTGACTATCCCGAGCATGATGTTGAGTCCTTAACTGCTGATTTTATCAAAGAAAAATCCAGTCTGGTCATGACTGAAATTGATAAATTGCTGGTAACGGCAGAACAGGGCAAGATTCTACGTGAAGGAATTACGACGGCAATTGTAGGGCGGCCAAACGTAGGGAAATCCTCTTTGCTCAATGCACTCGCTCAGGATAATCGGGCTATTGTAACGGACATTCCGGGAACAACACGTGACGTTATTGAGGAATTTGTAACGATTAACAACATTCCACTCAAGCTGCTGGATACAGCCGGCATTCGGGAAACGATGGATGTTGTCGAGAGAATCGGGGTAGAACGTTCCCGCTCCGCAGTAGCAGAGGCAGATCTGTTGTTGATGGTGATCAATGCTGCAGAACCGCTGCATGAGGACGAGATCGAATTATTGGAACAAATCCGCGGTAGACAATCAATTATCATTATGAATAAAATGGACTTAGCTCCGCAGGCAGACCGCGACATTTTGCTTCGCTACATCCCGGAAGAGCGCCTTGTTCCAATGTCTGTGAAGGATGATCTGGGTGTTGATCGTTTGGAAGATGCCATTTCCACCTTGTTCTTCAGCGGCAAGCTGGAATCGGCGGACTTGACGTATGTCAGCAATGTGCGCCATATTGCTTTGCTCAAAAAAGCAAAACAGTCCTTAATTGACGCTTATGAAGCCGCTGAACAGCTCATTCCAATCGATATGATTCAGATTGATGTACGTCTGGCGTGGGAGCACCTTGGTGAGATTGTGGGCGATACGGCACATGATGCATTGATTGACCAGATTTTCTCCCAGTTCTGTCTAGGAAAGTAAAATGAGCAAACATACTTCCTGTGAAAAGTAGTATGATAATGTAGTCCATTTCTTGTGAATGGTCAGCATGGCAATGACGTCTGTAGGATCACAGACTTGATGGTTTGATATAGATCGGAATGTCCCCAGCTGAATAGGGAGAGCATTCAATTTTTTTACAATAGACCGTGGGCAGGGGATTCAAACGTGCTGCGGCATAAGGAGGTAAACAAGAATGGCTTTTGATGGCGGCAGCTATGATGTAATTGTCGTTGGTGCTGGACATGCGGGTGTAGAATCGGCTCTGGCCGCAGCCCGTATGGGTTCCAAAACACTGATGATTACAATAAATCTGGATATGGTGGCCTTCATGCCGTGTAACCCATCCATTGGGGGACCGGCAAAAGGACATGTTGTACGCGAGATTGATGCGCTTGGCGGTGAGATGGGACGGAATATCGATAAGACGTTTATTCAGATGAGAATGCTCAACACAGGGAAAGGTCCTGCAGTACACGCTCTGCGTGCTCAGGCTGACAAGTTTTCTTATCAGCATAAAATGAAAGAAACGATGGAGAATGAGCGCAACCTCACCATGCGTCAAGGCATGGTGGATCGCTTGATCGTCGAAGACGGGAAATGTGTGGGGGTAGTGACTCAGACGGGTACAGAGTACCGTGCTAAGGCAGTTGTTTTGACTACAGGCACCTATTTGCGCGGTAAAGTTATTATGGGTGAATTGATGTACGAAAGTGGACCGAACAACCAACAGCCTTCACTCAAATTGTCCGAGCACTTGCGGGAGCTTGGATTCGACCTTGTTCGTTTCAAAACAGGTACACCTCCTCGTGTGCACAAGGATACGATCGATTTCAGCAAAACGGAAATTCAGCCTGGTGATGATGAGCCGAAGTTCTTTTCGTATGAGACAGAATCTTCGGAAAATGAACAGCTGCCATGCTGGTTGACCTACACTTCGGTTGAAACCCATCAGATCATCAATGATAACCTGCATCGTGCACCGATGTTCTCGGGTGTCATTGAAGGTACGGGACCACGTTACTGTCCATCCATTGAAGACAAAATTGTTCGTTTCAGCGATAAGCCGAAACATCAGATCTTCCTGGAGCCAGAAGGTAAAAATACTTCCGAGTACTATGTACAAGGACTATCTACCAGTCTGCCGGAGGATGTTCAACTTGCTGTTCTTCGCTCCATTCCCGGAATGGAAAAAGTGGAAATGATGCGTAATGGCTATGCCATTGAATACGATGCGATGGTACCTACACAGCTCTGGCCTTCACTTGAAACGAAGCGTCTGCCAGGTCTGTTCACAGCCGGACAAATCAATGGTACATCCGGTTATGAAGAAGCGGCAGGACAAGGGATCATGGCCGGGATTAACGCAGCACGCAAAGTACAAGGCCAAGAGCCAGTTATTCTGGATCGTTCCCAAGGCTATATTGGCGTATTGATTGATGATCTGGTGACAAAGGGAACAAATGAGCCATATCGTTTGCTCACTTCACGTGCCGAGTATCGTTTGCTGCTCCGTCATGATAATGCAGATCTGCGTTTGACCGAGATTGGACATGATATTGGCCTGGTTTCAGAAGAACGTTATGCTAAATTCCTCGACAAAAAAGCCAAAGTGGATGCAGAGGTTGAACGTCTAAAAGCGGCTAAAGCGCGCCCTGTGGAAGTGAATCCGAAGCTTGAAGAGTTTGGCTCGACTCCAATTCAAGATGGAAGCACACTGCTTACCCTATTGCGTCGTCCGGAAATTACGTATGACTGGATTGACCAGGTTTCACCTTCTGAGGTAGAACTGACAGCAGATATGAAGGAACAAGTAGAGATCCAAATTAAATATGCAGGTTATATTGAGAAACAATTGATCCACGTGGAACGTTTGCAAAAGATGGAGAAAAAGAAAATTCCGGATACGATTGAGTACAATGATGTTCATGGTCTGGCTATGGAAGCGAAGCAAAAACTATCCACGATCCGTCCTATTTCAATTGGGCAAGCTTCCCGGATTGCTGGGGTAACTCCTGCGGACATTTCCATTCTGCTCGTCTACTTGGAGCATTATAACCGTGTAACCGCAGCAAGGGGACAATAATGGACGATATTCAACAGCAATTGCAGCTTCGACTGAAAGAGCATGGTTTGGAACTTGATGAACATCAGCTGGAACAGTTCGAGCTGTATTTTCAGGAGCTGGTATCCTGGAATGAGAAGATGAACCTGACAGGTATAACGGAACGGGAACAGGTGTATACAAAGCATTTTTATGACTCGGTATCCCTGGCCTTCTATACGGATATGACCAAAGTGGAAAAGCTTGCGGATATTGGATCTGGGGCAGGCTTTCCTGGTATTCCGCTCAAGATATGCTTCCCGCATATCCAGCTGACCATTATTGATTCCCTCAACAAACGCATAGGCTTTCTGCAGCATGTCGTGGATACACTCGGTCTAACCGGAGTGGAGTTAATTCATGGCCGCGCGGAAGAGCTGGGGCGCAAAGAAGGATATCGGGACAGCTACGATCTGGTTACTGCGCGTGCAGTGGCGAAGCTGGCAGTGCTGAATGAATTCTGTTTACCTTTCGTTCGCAAAGGTGGGATGTTTGCCGCAATGAAAGGCGGAGATCCTCGTGAAGAAATGAAGGAAGCAGAATTTAGCTTCAATCAGCTGAGAGCACGGGTAAAAGCCGTTCATCCATTCCAGCTGCCAGTGGAAGAGTCAGCGCGTCATATCATCTTGATTCAAAAGTTTGATAAAACGCCGCACAAATATCCTCGTAAACCGGGGACTCCACTCAAAACACCATTGGTACAGTAAGTCATTGTTGGGTAAACCAATAAACTTTGCTTACTTTATGGACGGATTATAGAAACTTACTCGTGTCATTTGTAAAGCCAGACTAGAAAATATTGAAGAGGATGTTTCACGTGAAACATCCTCTTTTTTATTTTCAGATACATATTGCAAAGCGCGTAACAATTCAAAAACAAAACAGGTGAATAAAAGGAGAAAACGAGGGTAAAACCGACAAGATGCTCGGAAAAAAGCAGGAAAATTAGGAGGGTTTAAAGAATAGGTTAGAATAGGATTATGATAGAAAAGATGATAGAATAGAAGTAGCCGATCCTGTGTATCAGAGATCATAGATTATAGATTATATCTAAATAGATTTAGCAAGAAGTATAGACATTTCATCAGAACGTGATGTAGAAAGCAAAACTTATTCGAAGAACGACAACATATGAGGGGTCGCATATAGAATAGGAAGCACCTGCACTGTTGCAGGAGCTATTACGAAACTAGGTGGTAATATACGGAATGAAAGAACAATTTTCGAAGTTGTTTGGTTTGGCGGAGCGCAATAACGGAGATGAAGTGAAACAAATTCCGGTAGGTGAAATAGTAAGCAGCCCTTATCAACCTCGTACGATTTTTGACGATGATAAAATTGATGAGTTGTTGCAGACAATCAAAACCCATGGAGTCATTCAACCCATTGTTGTCCGTGTGCGGAATGGATCATATGAGATTATTGCCGGGGAACGTCGCTGGCGTGCGGTTCGAAAACTGGGACTAGAGCATATTCCAGCCATTGTGCGCGAGTTTAATGACTCTCAGGCCGCTTCCATTGCCTTGATTGAGAACCTGCAGCGTGAAGGGCTCACGGCTATTGAAGAGGCGGTTGCTTATCAAAAGTTAATTGATCTTCACCAATTGACGCAAGAGAGTCTTGCGCAGCGATTAGGCAAAAGCCAATCAACCATTGCCAATAAAATTCGGTTGTTACAACTCCCGGAAGGAATTAAGACTGCGTTGATGGAACGGAAAATATCCGAGCGTCACGCAAGAGCATTGCTTTCACTGGACTCGGAAGAACTGCAAATGAAATTGCTCGGCGAGATTATTGAAAAAGAGCTGAACGTGAAACAAACTGAAGCAAGGGTTGCCTTTTACAAGGAAGCTTCCAAAATCAAAAAGTCCAAACGCATCTCGTTTACCAAAGATGTCAGACTGGCTCTAAATACGATTCGCCAATCGATTGATATGGTATCTGGTTCTGGTATGGATATCAAAACCAAAGAAGCAGATCACGAAGATCATTATGAGATCGTCATTCATATTCCGAAACGCAAATAGTTGAAGCTTAAGGCGGCAATGGGGCCGCTTTTTCTGTCTATAGAGCTGGTTAAAGTCTGTATTGAAGAACGTGCTTGAAGAACGGAACGGTAGTTGTTGTTTGTGTGGACGATAGCCACCTGCTTTTAGTTAACTGTATCTCACAACCTACAAGAAAAGACTCCTATTTTATTTGAGGTGAAGTAATTGTCTAAGATTATGGCCGTAGCAAATCAAAAGGGCGGTGTGGGGAAAACGACGACATCTGTTAACTTGGGTGCAGGACTGGCTTCACTCGGGAAAAGGGTACTGCTTGTCGATATTGACCCTCAGGGGAATACGACTAGTGGAGTCGGAATCAACAAAGCAGATGTGGCCAATTGTATATATGATGTCATCATTAATGAAGTACATCCTCAAGAAGCCATTGTGGAAACTCAAATTGAAGGGCTTCATATCATACCTGCAACGATTCAACTTGCCGGAGCCGAGATTGAGTTGGTATCCACCATATCACGTGAAGTTCGATTGAAAAAATCACTCGCCATGGTGAAAAAAAACTATGATTACATACTGATCGATTGCCCACCATCTCTTGGCATGTTAACGATCAACTCGTTGACCGCTTCCGACTCGGTGATCATTCCGATCCAGTGTGAGTACTACGCACTTGAAGGGCTGAGCCAACTGCTTAACACGGTCCGCCTCGTGCAGAAACATTTGAATACCTCTCTGCAAATAGAGGGAGTGCTGCTCACCATGTTTGATGCCCGTACGAACCTTGGGATCCAGGTGATTGAAGAAGTGAAGAAGTATTTTCAACAAAAGGTGTATCAAACGATTATTCCGCGTAATGTGCGACTTAGTGAAGCCCCTTCGCATGGGCAGTCCATTATTACGTATGATCCCCGTTCACGAGGAGCAGAAGTGTATTTAGAGCTCGCAAAGGAAGTGATATCGTATGAGTAAGCGGCTCGGAAAAGGTCTCGATGCCCTCATTCCATCGCTTTCAATAAATGACGATGACAAGGTTGTAGAAATTCCAATTGCCCAGTTGCGGGCAAACCCTTATCAGCCAAGGAAGGTATTTGATGAGGATGCGATTCATGAACTGGCAGAATCGATACGTCAACATGGCGTCATACAGCCAATTATCGTACGTACTGTACTGAGAGGTTATGAAATCATTGCCGGGGAACGGCGATTTAGAGCTTCTCAATATTGCGGTAATGCAACAGTGCCTGCAGTCGTTCGTAATTTTAGCGATCAGCAAGTCATGGAAATCGCCCTGATTGAGAATTTGCAACGTGAGAATCTCAACGCGATGGAAGTTGCTGTAGCCTACCAAGGCTTGATGGATCAGTTCTCGCTGACACAGGAAGAGTTGTCTGTCAAAGTGGGAAAATCGCGTTCTCACATCGCGAACTTCTTGCGATTGCTTTCGTTACCAGAAGAAGTGAAAGATCATGTTTCACGTGGAACATTGTCCATGGGACATGCACGCGCCATAGTCGGTGTGAAGGACCAGGATATGGTGAAGCAGCTGGCCAAACAAACCATTGACCAACAATGGAGTGTACGTGAACTGGAAGAAGCGGTACAGCAGCTCGATCGTTCCAAGTTGGGTGAAGCCAAGGCCAAATCCAAACTTAAGAAAAAGGACCCATTCATTGACACGGTGGAGGAATCCTTGCGTGAGCGTTTCAAAACAACAGTGAAGATAAAGCACAACAAAGATAAAGGTAAAATCGAGCTCAACTACTACAGCAAACAGGATCTGGAGCGATTGCTGGAACTGCTTCAATAGACAATCCTGTAGATCAACTTACAACACGCGGGGCTTTTTTCATCTGATGACATATCGCCTCTGTACGATGGAGAAACGATATGTCATTTTTTTCTGTGAATATACTGCTTTCCTATTCTGTACTTTGCTTATAAGTGGATTTACGCGGAATGTTCAATGAAGAGAATAAAGGTGGTTGAGAAGTGAAGGAAGTTATTTATCTGGATCATGCTGCGACATCATGGCCTAAGCCGCCTGCTGTTGGTGAAGCCATGCTGCATGCCCTTGATGTCGCCGGAGCCAACCCGGGCAGAGGCAGTCATCGAATGGCTGTTCAAGCAAGCCGTGTGCTATTTGACACGAGAAAGGTACTATCCAATCTTTTTGGTATAAGTAATGCCAATGATATTGCACTTGGTTCCAATACGACAGAAGCGTTGAATCTTGCAATCCAAGGCAGCTTGCGAGCAGGTGATCATGTCATTGCTACAATGGCGGAGCATAACTCAGTCAGGCGGCCTCTGGAATACATGCGAAGAGTCCGGAATGTAGAAGTGGATTATGTACCAGTGAATGCTGCAGGTGCTATTGATTTGGTTCATCTGGAACGTTTGTTTCGTCCAAACACTAGATTGGTTGTATG
This sequence comes from Paenibacillus sp. ACRRY, assembly GCF_022346995.1. Classification (GTDB taxonomy): domain Bacteria; phylum Bacillota; class Bacilli; order Paenibacillales; family Paenibacillaceae; genus Paenibacillus. Next base: position 27,902 of record NZ_JAKRNM010000014.1, read on the forward strand.
TACACATAGTTCCAACCTGCTTGGCAGCATTTTACCTGTTGGCGAAATATCGCTGATCTGTCGTAAACATGGGGCGACATTTCTCGTAGATGCAGCTCAGAGTGCTGGTATACTGCCAGTGGATGTACAGCAGCTGGGTATCGATCTGTTGGCCTTTCCAGGACATAAGGGCCTTCTCGGTCCACAGGGAACGGGAGGTCTCTATATCGCTCCGGAACTTGATCTCGAACCGCTTCTTCATGGAGGAACAGGCAGCCAGTCTGAAGCCACTCAGCAGCCACTTGTTCGTCCAGACCGATATGAGGCAGGAACTCCAAATACCGTGGGTATGGCAGGGCTGGCCGCCGGCGTGAGACATGTGATGGGAATGACTCCTGAAGCAATCTATAAGCATGAGTGGGAACTGACGCAATATATGATGCAAGGGTTATCATCTGTAGCAGGAATTCGGATACTTGGGCCAGAGCTTGGACAACCACGTACCGGGTTGGTATCCTATACAGTAGAGGGATATGATTCAGCCCAGCTAGCTTTTCAACTGGATCGCCGTTATGGGATTGCTGTGCGTTCCGGTTTTCACTGTACTCCTCTTGCTCATGAATCTGCTGGAACCACATTGAGCGGAGCAGTCAGAGCCAGTGTAGGATATTCAACAACTAGTCAGGAGATAGATACTCTAATTCATGCAGTAAAAGAACTAACAACACCGCGGTAATATGGCGATCGGTATTAAAGGATAGCGGATTAGAGAGATATCTATTAAAATTGGAAAAAAAGTTGATTAGTTACTATAGATAAAGGGTTTATTATAAGGGGAAGGTCTAACGAATGTAGGATAATTCGTTGGCAAAAGTGGACGGACAGATTAATGAACAAACAAACAGAGGGGTAGTTGCACTACATGGCTGAATTAAACGAGCTGATTCTGGAACAGCTGCTATGGATTATTGGCGGAATGGCATTATTATTGGTAATCTTACTGATTGTGAGTATTGCCCAAGGCGCAAAGTTACGCAAGTTCAAACGGAAATACGAAGCGATGATGGCTGGCAGCGGAGTAGAGGATCTGGAATCGTTGCTGATCAATCTGAAAATTCAGATGGACAGCATTGAGGACGAGCACAAATTGCAGACTAGTCAGATCCAGGCAGTCATGCAAAAACTGACCCGCATCCAGGGTAAAGTCGGTGTGAAGCGTTATAATGCCTATGGAGAAAGAGGCAGTGATCTGAGTTTCTCCATGGCCATGATTAACGATAATGACGATGGGATGATCCTCACAGGGATCTATAATCGTGATGGATCTTATGTGTATGCCAAGCCTCTTAAAGGGGGAGAGTCATCTTATACACTATCCCCTGAAGAGAAGGAAGCAATTACTCTGGCACAGCAAGGAGAGTAGAGCGTGTATGCCATTCGCGAATGGCTGAGTAAAGACTGCTCGCTATAATTTCAGACATGCGCATGACAAGACTTAGCCGTGTGTTTTGCAAAACAAAGTATTCCATAAAGCCGCCGACGTTGACGATACCTGTAAGATGGATATCGCCGACCGGCGGTAATTCTTTATTTACACCCGCACCAGGCTTGAGCGGCCCATTGACCACCTGAATACAGCCCACACTGGAGGATTGCCCTAGGCAAGCATCAATTCCAATCACATAAGGATTATGATGTGCAGTTCGAATGGTGTTCAGGGTGTCCTGAAGATTCATCGCATGCACTGGTTCATCCAATGTGCCATAGAGATGAAATAGGGGGCTGTCCCACTTGGCAAGCGAAGAGCCCACCAAAGGACCAAGACAGTCTCCTGTGGAGCGATCAGTACCAATGCAGACAATGACGACATTTTGCAGAGAATGAGCCTTATAGAGATGAAACATTAAACGATGTATTATGGCGGAGTGTATGCCTGGGTCGGTATGTGGTATCTTCAAACTGGTCATATCTTGGGACGAATAAGAACGCGAATTGGGATTCATAGGATCTATCCTTTCCCCTTGAGAATGGTAGTAACAGTATATGGAAGGATAGAAGGTTTTATACTTCGTAAGGACAAGCTTTTTCCTAAAGGATTATACTGAGAGGAACAACCGATGGATGATGCTTGGTAGTCGGAAAGGAGCCGGATATGGAAGAGTGGATAGATGATTGGATGCTGATTGCCTTTGATTCTACCCAGCAGGCTTTGCGGGCGGAGATGCTGCTTGAATTTGCTGAGATTGAAATTGATTTGTTTCCTACCCCGAAAGAGATTACGGCAGGCTGTGCCCTCTGTATACAGTTTCCCAAAGAGGATCTTGCAAGAGTGCAGCAGATCATTCGGAACGAGTTTGTAGAGATCCGGGGCCTCTATTTCAAAACCGAAGACAGCTATGATAACATACCCATGTAGAGGAGGTTGGAATTGATGCTGCCTTTTAAATTTTTCGCTGCAGCTCTTGCTGAACCGGGTGCAGGGGATGATACTAATACCTTAGAAGGTACTGTTAAAAGTGCTATTAGCTGGACTGATAAGTTATGGAATTCCGTCACCGATGCGGATATGTGGTTAAACATTCTGTTCAGCTCGATTCGCATTGTTATTATTTTCATTATCACCCGTATCGTAATCAAGATTGTGTACCGCATTATTGATCGCAGCCTGGAACGGAAGCAGGAAGGAAAAGTCCGCGTAAACCCGCGCAGGTTTGTCACGGTAGGTGAATTGCTCAAAAATGCGACCTCCATAACATGTAATTTCATTATGATTCTGTTACTGTTATCAGAGATCAACATACAAGTTGGCCCCCTACTGGCCAGTGCAGGTGTTCTTGGGCTTGCCATCGGTTTTGGTGCACAGGGACTGGTGAAGGATGTTATTACGGGTTTCTTCATTATATTAGAGGACCAGTTCGCTGTAGGGGACGTTATTCAGACAGGTACCTACAAAGGAACCGTTGAAGTTATCGGCTTGAGAACAACCAAGCTGGTTAGCTGGCAAGGTGAAGTTCATATTATTCCGAATGGTACGATTGCCAGTGTGACAAACTTCTCCATGTCCAATTCGCTTGCTGTGGTGGATATTCCGATGAAGGGTGATCAAACCTTGGATGAATCTGTTCGTTTGGTCAAACAGGCACTGGCTGGAATTGAAGAACGTGATCTCAACATTGTGAAGGTTCCGGATGTACTGGGTATTCAATCGATGTCCACTTCGGAGTATGTCGTTCGGATTGTCTCTGAATGTATGCCAAACTCCAGAGCCTCTGTAGAACGCCAAATCCAGAGTGATGTGAAGAAAACCCTGGAGTATCATGAGATGGGTAAGCTTGCTGCATTAGAACAGGCAGCTGGGCAGGAGAAGGATGAAGGGGATGGTACTGGTGGAGCGTAAAAGTTTCCAGCTTGGAGACATTGTACAGATGAAGAAGCAGCATCCCTGTGGAAGTAATGAGATGGAGATTATTCGGATGGGGATGGATATTCGAATTAAATGTGTGGGCTGCAAACATAGTGTACTAATTCCAAGAGCGAAGTTTGAAAAAAACATGAAAAAGGTACTTCGCTCGGCAGAAGATGCTGCGGAATCTTAAATGAAAGTCTGCGGCAAAATGCGTACCATAATAACGTTTTCATGAAGTGCAGCAAAGATGTTGCGTTCTGTAAATGATCATGCTATAATCAGTATTGCTGCGGAAAGGTACCCAAGAGGCCCAAGGGGGCTGACTCGAAATCAGCTAGGCGTGTCACAGCGTGCGTGGGTTCGAATCCCACCCTTTCCGCCACTTACAGCATTTGTGCAATGACATTTTAATGAACTCAGTTACATTGAATTTTATAAAGCGATTGGTCCTTCCTGAGTGGAAGGTTTTTTTATTTTTCTGAGACAACAACAATAAAGTTTAATGACACAAAACAAAAGAGCCCCGAAGGGCTCCTTGTAGGCGATACATCGGTTAGTTAGGAAACAATCGGTCGTAAGATCAGAAACTTGGCGTACTGCTCATGCAATACTCGTGCTCAGACGAAGGGCCTTACACACTACCACTTGCTTCTTAGATTACGTGATGAATCTCCAACATTACACGATCGGCTGCGTTGTCCAACGGAACCACACCTCTCTCGTGTACCGCCTGATTGTATTATGTGCATTATTACGTTTTATATACATGTGTTATATAAAATAATATTTTTTAATGAACACGAGCTTTCGTTAATCTCTTCCACTTCCGGTTTTGGTTGCTCGTTTCAGGGAAGGATTCCCCCTTTTTAAGGGTTATCCGTTTAGGATTCTGAATTTCGGTATGGAAGCTTTTTTCTCCGACTTCCGTGTACTCTCCATCATTCGGTGCTTTGTCACCTTTTTCAAACTCGGTTTGTTCACCCATGGTAAGACCTCCTTAGATGTTTTTCTTATTATTACATCCATAGTGTGCTCCAGAACTCGAATGAACATGTGCCAATACAAACAGGGAACGTTTGCTTGCATTGCTGTCTTATTTTTGTTATATTAATATAGTTCGAGTTTGTGCTCGTTCCTTGCTCTCAACCTAGATTGAGGGCCAGAGTCCATAAGGAGGTGAAAATTATGCGCAAATATGAAGTGATGTACATTATTCGTCCTGACGTTGAGCAAGAAGTTGTTCAAGCTACAGTCGATAAATTCCAAGGCATCATCTCCAACGGCGGTGGTGAAGTTACAGCTCACGACGTTATGGGTAAACGCCGTCTTGCGTATGAGATCAAGAAATTCCGTGATGGTGTTTATGTTCTGGTACACTTCACTGCTGAACCAGCAGTAGTTACTGAGCTTGAGCGTCTCATGAAGATTTCTGACGAAGTAATTCGTTATCTCATTACGAACGATGTTAAGTCTGCCTAAGACAACTCGTGATTAACGCACCAATTACGCTCTGAAGGAGGGGATTACATTGTTGAACCGTGTCATTCTGATCGGCCGGTTAACCCGGGATCCTGAGTTGCGTTACACTCCAGCAGGAGTAGCAGTTACGCAATTTACTTTGGCGGTGGACAGACCGTTTACAAGCCAAGGGGGAGAGCGGGAAGCGGATTTCATTCCGGTCGTTACCTGGAGACAGCTTGCTGAGACTTGTGCAAACTATTTGCGCAAAGGACGCCTAGCTGCAGTCGAAGGACGCATTCAAGTACGGAACTACGAGAATAACGAAGGAAAACGTGTATACGTGACCGAAGTCATTGCCGATAATGTCCGTTTCTTGGAGTCAGCTAACCGTGATAATAACGGTGGCGGCGGTGGGCAACCGATGCGTGAAGAGCCTTCTTATGGAGGCGGCGGACGCGCGAACAATAACAATAATTCGCGTAGCAACAATCAGGATCCTTTTTCCGATGACGGAAAACCGATTGATATATCGGATGATGATTTGCCATTTTAACGTGAACCGACACTCTAGAGTGATTGGCTTAACGATAGGAAAGGACTGAAAAGCATGAGCTTCAAGCAAAGAGAAGGCGGAGACAACGATAAAAGACCGGCTCGCCGTGGCGGCCGTAACAAACGTCGTAAAGTGTGCTTCTTCACAGCTAACAAAATTACTCACATCGATTATAAAGATACGGACTTGCTTCGTAAATTTATCAGCGAACGTGGAAAAATTTTGCCACGCCGTGTAACAGGTACTAGCGCTAAATATCAACGCATGCTGACGATCGCGATCAAACGCTCCCGTCAAATCGCATTGCTGCCATACACAACTGAGTAGTCTTACTCAGCTTGCATACGAAGCAGCCGGCTTATAGCCGGCTGCTTTTTTGTGTTTTGAAAAGAACGGGAACCTCCTGGTCGAATGGATCGTAGAGAAGTAATTGGAATGCAAATGATTTATAATAGAATAGATTATGATTTTGAGTAAGTAATCCGTATTCCAGTTATGACAGATCAAAACATCAGGAGTGCATATGAAGAAAATGAGGAAAAAAAGGCAGCAGAAGCAAAAGAAAAGTTTGCGTCTTTGGCTAATAGCTACGCTGCTGATTTCAGTTTTATATCTGTGGCTGCAACAGAAAGAGGATACTTACGAAATCTGGCCAGATTATACGAGAGAGGTTGCACCAATCACAGGGCTCCATCCTATCGTGGCAGAGAGTGAGCAGATACTGGTACGTAAAGCAGCCCGCCGTGGTATAGATATTGTTATCACCCATGGTTATCGAAGTATAGAAGAGCAGGATGAGCTATTTAATCAAGGTCGCTCCACAACTGGGAATATCGTTACGAATGCCAGGGGTGGGGAGTCTTATCATAATTATGGACTGGCTATAGATTTTGCACTTCGAACGCCCGATGGTGATGTAGTATGGGATATGGAGCGTGATGATAACGGCAATGGACAAGCAGACTGGATGGAAGTTGTCGATCTGGCCAAGGAGTTAGGATTTACATGGGGAGGTGACTGGGCTAACTTTCCGGATTATCCTCACCTGCAGATGGATTTTGGCTTAAGCATCAATGATTTAAAACGTGGCAAACGCCCGCCAGATTCACCATAAGGACTGTAATTAAAATACATTATAATGTATAAATATCGGGAATGCCTTGCATTTTGCAGGGCTTTTTTCATTCTTTTGTAAAAAAAATGATAAAAGATTACAATTAGTCCTTTACAGCAGCAAATAAATAAAACTATACTATAATAACTAGAATTTTAACACAGACTTAATGAATAGCATAAATATAATCGCATAGGCATAAATTTGCTAAAAATACAGCTGACATAGAGTAATCAAATTAAATTGTATATTTACCACAAACCTAACATATATATTTCAAAACAAAAGTATACCGACATGTAATTATATAATTTATGTAAAGTACATGTTATATATTTTAAAAATTTCACTCTCCTACTTAAGAACCTCTCGCAAAATAAGTCGAAATAGTATCGAAATCCCCTTGATATGTACCTTAAAAATATAACTAATACCCAAAACTATGATATAAAAACATTTATACCAAAAATCTCAAAATAATCATTGACGTCACCTAAATTTACACGTATGATTACATTAATTATTTTCGTGTATAATCCCGCTAGGAATTATCAACATTAATTGACCAATGGTCTAAACAGCAATGTCGAAACTCGTTTCTCCTAATGAATTAGTATTTTGTATAAACTTTTGTTCGTCTTCTTCAAGAACATGGAAATATACAGTGGATGCATTCTTATATATATGAATACAGTCTGCAGAAATTTTGGGGTTAGGGTGATTGATTTGAACACAGAGCTATTGGAAGTCAGAAATCTAACTACATCATTCAGAATTGAAGATGACTATTATGCAGCAGTTGATCACGTTAACCTCACGGTTAAGAAGAACGAAGTACTAGCAATTGTAGGAGAATCAGGATCAGGCAAAAGTGCATTCGCATTTTCAATTATGGGTCTTCACAACAAAGCCAAAATTGATGGCCAGATTCTATATAAAGGACAGGATATTGCGAATATCCCTCCTAACAAATTAAACAAGCTCCGCGGTAAAGAGATGGGAATGATCTTTCAGGACCCACTTTCCGCATTAAATCCTCTGATGATTATTGGTGACCAGATCGATGAGATTCTGACACTACATCAACCTAAAATGTCTTCTAAAGATAAGAAAGACAAGGTTATTGATCTGCTTAACCAAGTAGGGATTCCACGTCCCGAACAGATTTATAAGCAGTATCCCCACGAACTATCTGGCGGTATGAGGCAGCGGGTTGTTATCGCAATTGCCATTGCGAATAAACCGGAACTGCTGATTGCCGATGAGCCTACAACAGCACTTGACGTTACGATTCAGCTGCAGATTCTTGAACTTATCCGAGATTTGAAGAACGAGATTAATGCCGGCATCATCCTGATTACGCATGATCTTGGGGTGGTTGCTGAGATGGCGGATCGCGTTGCCGTTATGTACGCCGGTGAAATCGTTGAGATTGCAGATATCTATACGTTAATGACTAATGCGAAGCATCCATACACAAGATCTCTATTGAACTCTATTCCTACGATTACCGAAGAAAAATCAAAGCTTCATGTCATTCAAGGCATTGTACCTTCATTAAAGAATCTTCCTCGCAAAGGGTGCCGCTTCAAGGCCCGAATCCCATGGATCAGTGATTCGGCCCATGAAGAGAACCCGCAGATGCATGAAATTGCTCCAGGTCACTTTGTACGTTGCACCTGTTACCAGCACTTTCATTTCCCTGATCAAGCTGAGGAGGAATAACATAATGGCACTACTCGAAGTTGAAGGACTCAAAATACACTTTCCGATTCGCGGTGGACTGATCAAACGTGAAATTGGAAGTATCAAGGCAGTCGATGATGTAAGCTTCTCCATTGAGCAGGGACAGACTTACGGACTCGTTGGCGAGTCAGGCTCAGGCAAAACAACGACAGGGAGAGCCGTCATCGGACTCAACCATGTGACAGCCGGAAGAATTCTATTTAACGGCAAGGATCTTGCCAAAGAGCGGCGTAAGGACAGACAACTCCAGCGTGATGTGCAAATGATCTTTCAAGACCCCTACTCTTCACTGAATCCCAAGAAGAGGGTTATCGACATTATTGCTGAACCTCTACGCAACTATGAGCGGCTGACAGCTACGGAAGAGAAGAGACAAGTCAGAGATTTGCTAGAAAAAGTAGGTCTAAGTCCGGAGTCCATCTATAAGTATCCTCATGAATTTTCCGGAGGACAGCGACAGCGGATCGGAATTGCCCGGGCAATTGCACTGAAGCCGAAACTAATCATTGCAGATGAACCCGTATCGGCTCTGGATGTATCCGTACAGGCACAAGTGCTTAATTTCATGCAGGAGATTCAAAAGGAGTTAAATCTGACCTATCTGTTCATCAGTCATGATCTCGGAATTATAAGACATATGTGTGATCAGATTGGAATTATGTATAAAGGTCGTTATGTCGAGCAAGGAACGACCGATGATATTTTTGAGAACCCACAGCATATCTATACCAAGCGTCTCATAGCAGCTATTCCGGATATGGACCCAACCAAACGTGAGGAAATGATGGCTTTCCGTCAGCAGATCAAATCCGAGTATGAAAACTCATACCGAAATTTCTTCGATGAGGAAGGGCTTGCTTATTCGCTCCAATCCATTTCCAATACTCACCGAGTAGCTCTACCTCAGAAAGGTTGAAGGCCATATGTGGAATATAATACTACGAAGAATCATGATTATGATCCCTCAGATCTTTTTGCTTAGTCTCTTGGTGTTCTTGATGGCCAAGGCAATGCCCGGCGACGCACTAACAGGCTTACTTGACCCGAGCATTGACCCTAAGGCTCTGGATGAACAAAGAGAACGACTTGGACTCAACAATCCATGGTATGTACAGTATTGGGACTGGATCAGAAATGCAGCACAAGGCGACTTCGGGCAATCTTTCCGATTTAAAATGCCAGTTATGGACTTGATTGGTCAACGAATCTCAAATACATTCTGGCTGGCTGTCGCAACGCTTGTGTTCACATACTTGATCGCGATTCCACTCGGTATTATCAGTGGTCGTTACAATGATACATGGTCTGACCGTTTAATTACGGGTTACACCTATTTAGGTTTTGCAGCACCTTTATTTATTTTTGCACTCGTTATGTTATGGATTTTTGGGTTCCACTTTGGGTTATTCCCAACTGGAGGTAGCGTAGCACCTGGACTTACACCAGGAACATTTAGTTACGTTGCAAGCAAGTTCTATCATCTGTTATTACCAGCTTTATCTATGGCGTTGATTGCTACGGTATCCACTGTTCAATACCTGCGTAGTGAAATTATCGATATTAAGCACAAGGAATTTGTTCTCACTGCGAGGGCCAAGGGAGCCTCGGAATCACGAGTTTACAACAGGCATATTCTAAGAAACTCTCTACTTCCGATTGCCGCATTCTTTGGTTATGAGATCACTGGACTTATCGGAGGTACCATTATCATTGAGAGTATATTCAGTTATCCGGGCATGGGTCAGCTGTTTCTTAACTCAATCTCTCTTCGGGATTTTAGTGTTGTGACTGCGCTTGTCCTGATATTTGGTATCGCCACAATTCTGGGCTCGCTGTTATCTGACATTATTCTTGGATTGGTAGATCCACGTATACGGATCAAGTAAGAACTTGAAGATTTCGGGGTGAATAAAATGAGCAAGGCCAATGATGTCGTTATAACTTCACAGAAGATAGATAAGAGCCCCTCTAGCTTGAGTATCTTATGGAGGGAGCTAGTCCGGGATAAAGTGGCGCTAGTCTCGCTCATATTTTTAGGATTAGTTTTATTACTAGTCTACGGAACTGCTTTGGTTCTGGATCAGGATGAAATTGTTAAAGTAGATCTATTCGCCTTGTATGAGCCGCCTTCCGCACAATATTGGTTAGGAACAGATTACGGGGGTCGAGATGTATTCGGACAATTAGTCATAGGTACTCGGAACTCGTTATCCATTGCCATTCTTGTTACGGTAATGACAGGTTTCTTGGGAATCGTGATTGGTTTATTGTCCGGTTACTTCGGAGGATTAATTGATAATATATTCATGCGTATAGTGGATTTCTTCATGGTTCTTCCTTTCATGATGATCGTTATCGCGTTTGTTACAGCAGTACCCAAATATAATATTACTTCGTTCTCGCTAATCATGACAGCTTTCCTATGGATGGGAATTGCCAGATTGATTCGGTCTAAGGCATTACAAGAGCGCGAACTAGAATATGTAAAGGCATCAAAAACGTTGGGTTCTTCTCATCTGAAAATCATGCTTTCACAGGTTCTACCTAATCTGAGCTCCATCATCATCGTAACGATGACATTGAACCTTGCTGCCAATATTGGCCTTGAATCCGGGTTGTCTTTCTTGGGATTTGGATTCCCTGAGAGCACACCTAGTCTTGGAACACTCGTAAGTTATGCACGTAATCCGCAAACCCTGGAATCCAGATGGTGGATATGGCTACCTGCGTCAGTACTTATTCTGGTATTGATGTTGAGTATAAATAATGTCGGTCAAGCCCTTAAGCGTGCGACTGATGCAAGACAAAGAAGAGGTTAAAAAGGGAGGAAAGGTTCATGAAAAAGAGATTTTTTTCACGGGGACTATTTTTCACGATGATGTTGGTCTTCGTACTGGCGCTTGCGGCGTGCTCGGAGAAAGAGGCAGCAACACCAACGCCTTCTTCGAACACAGGGGAGACGAAGACAGAGGAGAAGCCTGCTAATGAAGAGGGCGTATATTCCATTGAGGACTTTAACAATGTTAAAACCAACGAAGGCACCGCCATTGAAGGTGGATCCATCACTTACGGACTCGTGTCCGACACAGCGTTTGAAGGAACATTGAACTTTAACTTTTACTCCGGTAATCCGGATGCGATGGTTCTGGGTTGGTTCGATGAAGGTTTGCTGACTTGGGATAAAGACTATGTATATACCAACGATGGTGCTGCAACGTATGAAACATCCGAAGATGGAAAAACGTTCACACTGACTATTCGTGATAATGTAAACTGGCATGATGGTAAGCCGGTAACAGCAGAAGATTTGCAATTTGCTTATGAAGTTATCGGTAACAAGGCTTATGATGGTCCTCGTTATGATTCCAACTTCACAAGTGTAGTAGGTATGGATGAATACCATGCTGGAACTGCAAAAACGATCTCTGGTATCAAAGTGCTGAGTGACAAACAAATCAGCATCACTTACAAAGAATCTACACCGTCCCTGCTGACAGGTGGCGTATGGACATATCCGCTGGCTAAACATATCTTCGGTGATATGGATGTAGCAAAAATGTCCTCTTCCAAAGAAGTGCGTGAAACTCCAATCGGTTTTGGTCCATTTAAAGTGGAAACCATCACTCCAGGTGAGTCTGTAACATTTGTGAAAAATGAAGACTACTGGCGTGGAGCTCCAAAACTGGATAAAGTGACTTTGAAAGTTATCAACCCAACAACGGTTGTTCAAGAATTGAAATCTGGCGGGGTAGACCTCGTGGATGCATTCCCTACAGATCAATATAAAGACAATGCAGATATGTCCAATGTGGAATTCCTGGGTGCAATCGACCGTGCTTATACGTACATCGGTTTCAAACTGGGTACATGGGATGAAGAAAACGGAAAAGTTGTAACGAATCCTGATGCAAAAATGGCTGACAAAAACTTGCGTAAAGCGATGTGGATGGCTGTAGACAACGACCAAGTCGGTAAACGTTTCTACAACGGTCTGCGTTGGAACGCAACAACATTGATTCCGCCGTCTCACCCTGAATTCCATGATTCCAACAATCCGGGTGCAGCCTATGATCCTGAAGCAGCAAAAGCACTGCTTGATGAAGCTGGCTACAAATTGGACGGAGAATTCCGTACCAATCCAGACGGATCACCACTGGAGATCAACTTCGTTTCCATGACAGGTGGCGACACAGCTGAACCACTGGCACGTTATTATGTTCAATCCTGGGCAGCAATCGGTCTGAAAGTGAACCTCGAAATGGTTGAGTTTAACAGCTTCTATGACCGCGTTGGTAACACGGGTAAGGATGATCCAAACATCGATGTATATCAAGCCGCATGGGGCGTTGGTATTGACGTAGATCCAGCAGGTTTGTATGGTCGCGATGCACTGTATAACTTCTCCAGATTCTCAAGTGAGAAAAATGATGAGTTGCTTGCAAAAGGTGTCTCTGCTGAAGCCTTTGATGTAGACAAACGTAAAGAAATCTACAATGAATGGCAGCAGTACATGGTTGATGAAGTTCCTGTATTCCCGACACTGTACCGTGCTGTAGTAGCACCGGTTAACAAACGTGTGATGAACTACGCTATTGGTGATGGAACAGGTATCTACCTGAACGATCTGGCCGTTAACGCAGATAAACCAGTAGTGGCTGAGTAATTATACTTTTCTTATTCTAACTATCAGTGCCTTGTTCTCAAGGAAAGGTTACTTTTGAATCTATGAGCAACCATAAGGATTGGGGTCCTTTGACGAAGTCGGTTGCTGGATCGGTAATGAATTCCTCTGGGTACGATAAAAAGTGTCAATTGAAACATGGATTCTATCACTCTGGCATGGGGTGAATAGAGTCCATGTTTTTTTTGATGACAAAAAAATAAAAAAAATTTAACTTTTTTGCAAAAAAGTGCAGACCAAATGCCTCTTTCATTCGTCTATATCTATAAGAGGTGATTCACTGATGAGAAGATGGTGGAAACGGGCAGGAATGCTGCTGGCTCTGCTGGTCATTATATATGTGGGTGTTAAACCGGACATACTGATAGGCAAACCGGGAATCAAGGCGGAATCTGCGGTATTGATGGATTTGAGTACAGGCAAGATCTTGATGGATTATAATGGTTCAATGGAAATGGCCCCTGCGGGTATCAGCAAATTGATGACAGAGCTGCTCGTCATGGAAGCCGTCATGAATGGCGAGGCACGCTGGGATGATGCGGTTAATGTTAGCCTGTACGCCAGTTCGGTGGGGGGTACTCAGCTTGCACTCAAGCAAGGGGAGAAATTTACAGTACAGGAGCTTTTTCAGACGATGGCGGTATATTCCGCTAATGATGCAGCTGTTGCACTTGCAGAGCATATTGGTGGTACGGAGCAGTCGTTTGTACAGAAGATGAACGAGAAATCCTCGGAGATTGGCATGTCAACGGATACAGTCTTCAGGAACTCAACAGGACTGAGTGAGAAACAGCTGGGTCCTAACCGTCCTGATGTAATTCAGGGACAGACCGTCATGACAGCTACGGATGCATGCAAACTTGCACAATATCTAATTGAAAAATACCCCGAAGTACTCAAGGTCTCCAGCCAAACTCAGGTCTCCATGCATCAAAAAGGAATTTATATGAGCAACACGAACTGGATGCTATCCGCCATTGGAGGACCTTACGCTTACGATGGCAATGACGGATTGAAGACTGGCTATGATCCACTTACAGGCTACCACTTTGTAGGAACAGCAGAGCGCGATGGCAAAAGACTGATCTCGGTCGTATTCGGTACAGAAAGCCGTGAAAGCCGTTTTAACGAAACACGCAAACTGCTCAATTATGGTTTCTCTGGCTCAAAGAATTAAATGTTGCCGTATTCCCCCAACTGTAAACTTATGGATTATCATGGTAAAATGATTTACGGATAATTCCAAATTATTCTGTAATTCACTTATAAGGGGGACTTAATATTGAACGCAATTAGCAAAAAGGTATATGCTGTAACGCTAACCATGGCCATGTCGATTGCTCTGATTCAGCCTGCAGTTCAGGCAGCAGAAGCAAGCAAGCCTACAGCAGCCGTTGCTGAAGCCATAACTTCAAAGGCAGCACAGACGCTCAAGCAACTGGGATACATAGATGGTACAACAGATGGAATGCAACAAACACAGACACCGATAACGCGTGCTCAAGCAGCAATCATCCTGCAACGTGTACTTAAACTCGATACACCTGCTTCTCTTACAGGCTTCGCTGATGTTCTGGCTAAAGATGAAGCCGCACCCGCAATCTATGCATTGAAGCAGAGTGGTCTCATTCAGGGACAAGCCAAAGGTTATGCACCGGATGCACCACTCACGCGGGCACAGATGGCCTCATTATTTACCCGGGCATTTGAATTGAAGGATAACGGAATTCAGGTCGTATACAGTGATATGAAACAGATTCCCGAAGTGCATGCCGAGGATGCGGTTCGCCTCAAGCAGCATTTTATCATTGAAGGCAGTGCATTTAATGCCAAGGGTACAGTAACGCATGGTGAATTTGCCGAAGCATTGTATCTGGCACTAGGGCTTGATGTAGCAGCGGAGGGACTTACACCGCTGGAGGATTTCTTCAAGCAGCCTGCTCAGGCTGGATTCCAGATGTCACCGGACGGCAAACATATGGCCTATCTGGAACCATGGAATAACCGTATGAACGTTGTGGTTAAGGAAAATGGTGGTACAGGCAAGCCGATCCGGATCACGAGTGAAACCGATCGCAGTATTGCTGCCTTTGTATGGGCTACCGATGATAAATTGCTCTATGTGAAGGATGAAGCCGGGGACGAGAATTATCATATTTATGTTACGGATATTGATGGTAAGAACAGCAAGGATCTTACCCCATACCCCAATACAAGAGCCATGTTGGTTGATCCGCTGGAGAGCATTCCAGATGAAATTCTGGTGGGCATGAACAAACGCGATCCTCGGATCTTCGACGTATACCGCATCAATATTAAGACAGGCGAAGCTGTGCTTGCTGCCGAGAATCCAGGTAATATCTCGGGCTGGTTAACAGACCACGAAGGTAAGATTCGTGTAGCCGTATCCAGTGATGGCAACGTATCCTCGTTAATGTATCGTGATTCGGAGGATAAAACGTTTGAGCCATTGCTAACCACAGAGCTGGGAGAGACGTTTGTTCCACTGATGTTCACCTATGACAACAAAAATATCTATGTTGCGTCTAACCTGGATCGGGATAAAACAGCTATTGTGGAATTTAGCCTTAGCACCAAGAAGGTAACGAGAACCATTTATGAAAACAAGGATGTGGATGTAACCAGCTTCATACCTTCGAAAGAGAAGGGGACAATTCTTGCAGCAGTTTATGAAACAGACAAGGTAAACTATGAATTCTTCGATGACGAGTTCAAAAAATTAATGCAGGATCTTCAAGCCAAAGTGCCCGGTAAGGAAGTTAGCATCTCCAACATGACCGAAGAAGGTCAGGTCCTGTTTGCCGCTTATAGTGACAAGTCGATGGGTACCTATTATTTCTACGATTCGAAGACAGGCAAGCTGGATAAATTGGCTGACGCTGCACCATGGATTGATGAGAGCAAGATGTCGGACATGAAACCTGTGACCTTTACGTCACGTGATGGTTTAACCCTTCATGGTTATCTGACACTACCTAACGGGGCGGAAGCTTCCGGGCTACCACTCGTTGTTGTCCCGCACGGCGGGCCATGGGCTCGTGACTCATGGGGCTTCAGTCCGGAAATCCAGTTCCTTGCCAGCCGCGGGTATGCTGTACTGCAGGTGAACTTCCGTGGCTCCACAGGATATGGAAAAGCGTTCCTGGATGCAGGGAACAAAGAGTGGGGCAAAGCGATGCAGAACGATCTTACGGATGGCGTAAACTGGCTGGTTAAAGAGGGAACAGTCGATCCAGAACGTGTAGCCATTTATGGTGGATCATATGGAGGTTACGCAGCGCTAGCCGGACTGGCATTCACACCGGACGTGTATGCTGCCGGAATCAGCTACGTGGGACCTTCCAATCTGTTCACCCTGCTGGATTCCCTTCCACCCTATTGGGAGTCTGAGCGGAACATGTTCTATGAGCGCATGGGTGATCCGGTGAAAGATAAGGAGCTGCTGACTGAAGCCTCACCATTGTTCCATATCGATCAGATGAAGGCGCCACTATTTGTCGTACAAGGTGCGAATGATCCGCGGGTTAAACAGGCAGAGTCTGATCAGATCGTGGAAGCACTGCGCGACCGTGGTGTCGATGTCCCTTACATGTTAAAAGCAAACGAAGGGCATGGTTTCGCTAATATCGAGAATCAGCTTGATCTGTATCGGGCGATTGAGAAATTCCTCAATCGTCACCTGATGCAGTAATAGTGTACATCCAAGTTATCTGTTTCGCTAAATGAAGCAGCCATAGGTAATCTTCATAAGGCAGCGCGCTGTCCCTCAGGTTAGATTCACACACAATCTGGGGACAGCTTTTTTCATTAAAAACATACTAATATCCCGTGTAAATCCATATTAATGAATTGACATATGAAATCCATTTGTTTTAAAATGACCAGTGAGTCATTATTGTTCTAATTTGTTTAATATATATGTAGCATCCTGGCATAGGCTGGGCAATTGTGATCTGATCGGGGAGGTAAGTAGAGATGCAAAAACAAATGAAATGGCCGCTCATTTTATTTGCGATAGGGGTATTCATGGCTGCACTTGATAATGGTATTATCACGTCATCGCTGACGACGCTAAATGCTTCGTTTGGAGTATCTCCGACGTGGGGAGCATGGACAATTACCCTCTATACACTTGGTCTTGCGGTGAGTGTACCGATTGCAGGGAAGCTGTCTGACCGTTATGGCCGCAAAAAGCTGTTTTTGATTGAAGTCGCGTTGTTCGGAATAGGTTCATTGCTTGTCGCAATGAGTCCATCATTTACTTTCTTCCTGGTTGCGCGTGTCATCCAGGCGCTGGGCGGTGGCGGGATCTTTATCATTGCCAGTTCGTATGTGCTGAGCAAGTTTCCTGCTGAACGTCAGGGTACAGCCTTGGGCTTGCTTGGAGGCATGAATGGTGTTGCTGCGATTCTGGGACCAAACATTGGTGCTTTTATTTTGGATATTACGGGAAACTGGCACTGGTTATTCCTCATTAATGTACCGATTGCCATTCTCTTATTTATCGCGGGCATTCGATTCATCCATGAAGAACAGGAGTTGAACCGCGCTGCTGTGGACTGGAGTGGTATTGCCGTTCTCACTCTAGGAGTACTGAGTTTGATGTACAGCTTCAGTAATCTGGACGGTGTCGATATGCTGCAGAGCCTCGGTTCGCCAATGTTCTATGGTTTCTTCCTGGCAGGTGTGGTTATTCTGGTGCTCTTTTACTTTTTGGAAAAGAGGCTGGAAGGCTCACAGCGTGAACCTGTCGTATCGACTGAGCTTCTTGGCATTGCTTCCTTTCGGTGGACGCTGCTGATTGCCTTTTTCTCGGGAGCCATTCTGGCATCCGTGATCTTCATTCCAGGCTTCGTGGAGCAATATCTGGGTGTATCCAGTACAGCTTCAGGTTACTGGTTTACCCCGCTGGCCTTGGCATCAGGAATTGGTGCAGGTGGTGGTGGTTACCTGGTTGACCGCAAAGGACCGATCTGGACCTTATCCGTCGCCGGCTTGCTGTCTGCGATTGGATTCCTGCTGTTCCCGCTATGGGTAGAGCATATCTGGCAGTTCGTCATTGCGAGTGTACTTGTGGGGATCGGTTTCGGCATGATGCTGGGGGCACCGGTAAACGTGCTCGTCACGGAACAGGCTGGTGAAAATAACAAGGGGATTGCCGTAGCAACCAGTTCCTTGTTCCGCCAGATGGCGATGGCCATTGCGCCTACTATCTTTGCAGGATTTCTCGCGCGTTCGTTCTCCAACTTGGGCTCCAATATTCAGGCAGGGCTCGATGATCAAGGGATTCAGGTTCCTCCAGAAGTGCTTCAACAGTATGCATCAGGAGCAGGGGGAGCATCGGGAAGTGATGTCGCGAGTCTGACGGAAGGATTGTCCCAAATTCCTGACCCGGGTATTCGGGATGTGCTGCTTCAAGCCGTTCATCAAACGACGGGTCAAGGTTACAACGGGCTGTTCTGGTCTGCCGTTATCTTCAGTGTGCTGACTCTGGCAGCTGCCCTGATTACTGGACGTTTGCGTACAAGAGAGAAAAACAAACGTTTGGATACAGTATCCACCAATTGACCTTATGGAATAGATATACGTATAATTTGAAGAGAACAGCCTAACCTTTGAACGAACCAAAAGGAAGTGCTGTTCTTTTCAATTTAACCGTATTGTAACTTTTCGTCCTGTAGCAATGTTTAAAATAGAACGAGCGTGAGCGTTGTTCCTGTCCGAGATAAAGAAAAGTTCAGAGAGCACCGTGTCATAAGCAGTTTCAGACGTTTAATGATATGTAGTATCGAATTTCATTTTGACAGTGAAGAAGGAATCGATGAATGAAAAGCAGAACTAAAGAAAAGAAGAAGAAAAGAAGAAAAGGCATATATATAACTCTCGTGTCGCTCGTTGTTTTGTTGATTGGCGGGTATTTGTTTCGCCAGCAGCTCGCTGTAGCTGCCTTTGATCTGTTCCTGGCAGGCTCTGTAGAGGGCCAATTGTCCAAATCGTATGTTCCGCAGGAGGGCAATAAAACGCCTGACCCGACCGTCTATCGCAAAGAGCCGTTTTCTGTGCTGCTACTTGGTTCTGACAAACGTGCTTACGAGAAAACGCGTGGTCGCTCGGATACGGTCATTTATGCGGTGGTCAGACCGAAGGAGTCACGTGTATTGCTCGTATCCATCCCCCGTGATACTTATGTTCAGATTGTTGGACGTGATGCCGACAAGGATGGCGTAGATGATTATGACAAGCTTGCGCATGCCTACGCTTTCGGAGGGGAGAATATGTCCATCAATACGGTGGAGAAGTTTCTGGATGCGGATGTAGGCTATTATGCAACGATTAATTTTGACGGAATCAAAAAGGTCGTTGATGCGCTTGGTGGTGTGAAGCTGCCCATTGAAGAAGATATCGTGAACAAGGATCCCAATCACGTGCAATTCACGATCGAAGGCGGCAAGCCGATCTATGATGGCCAGGAAGCCCTTTATTATGTAAGATACCGCGAGGATAGCGATTTTAATCGTACCAAACGGCAGCAGATTTTCCTGAACGCCATGGCGAATGAAATGCTGAGTTTGAATCAGATTGCTAAAATCCCGGAATTGATTCAGATTATGGGTGAGAACTTCCAGACAGACATGCAGCCATCATTTATTACCGATCTGGCCAAACAGGTCATGACTCAGGATAAACCGCAAATCTCGAGCTTCACCATTCTCGGCGAAGGGATGCGCAAAGACGGTATCTACTATGGTCAAGCGGATGAGAAGGATGTCCAATATGCCAAAGAGCTGATTAACAACTGGATGGATGAATCGACCCCAGCCGGTGAAGTGATGGTTCCAGACCGGCAAGCGATCGACTAATGAATTCCATACAGGCAAAGTATGTATGACAACAATCAGCAGTACGTTAATGAGCGGGCTGCTGATTTTTTTCATTGGAGGGCGATTTCAACCTTTTGGAACATCTTGCGTTTTGATCCGTATAATATAAGTTGAGGCGTAACTTGAAGTAGGAATACACAAGGAGGATACGTAAGGGTATGAACATCGCATTTTTTTTGCTGCCTAAGCAAGAGGTTACCTGTGTAACGTCGGATTCTACTCTGCGGCAAACGTTGGAACGGATGGAATATCACCGGTTTACGGCGGTACCCATTTTGAATAAGGAAGGCAAATATATAGGCACGGTCACCGAAGGTGATCTATTGTGGTATATGAAAAACGCTGAGGGAAAGATTTCATTTGAAAACGCTTCAAAATTTCTGCTCAAAGATGTACCTCTTCGCCTCGATATTAAGCCCGTATCCATTGATGCCAATATGGAAGACCTCATCAATCTCGCCAAGGTACAGAACTTTGTGCCTGTAGTCGATGATATGGAACGTTTTATTGGTATTGTAAGGCGCAGTCAGATCATTGAATACTGTGAAGGCATTGTCTCCAAAGAGTCCATGAAAGCCAAGTAAGAAATAATTAGCTGGTATTAAGCTTCAGTGAACGCGGATAATCAGAGCCTCTCAGTATCATGTTAAGCATGAGGAAGCATAAGAAGAGCGGGCATTTTCCTGCCATGGGGGATGATTTTGTGGACCCCCTTTTTATGCTATAATGGAGAATAAAGCTTTTTCGGGGAGAGTGACTTTCGCCAATATGCCTAAAGAACTGGATGTAGCCAAACGCGCTAAAGTGATTGAATGGCTGAAAACCGAAGTACTTGACCAAGTATCCCGATTGTTCAAAGCGTTATGGGAAGGCAGTACCTCCCGAATCGGGGACAGTCTCGCCAGTCTGATGATGAGTAGTTACATATTGGGCCGCAGGCTCGGTATTCCTTTCAAGGATCTGGATGCATTGTTAATTGAGAAGTTGAGAAAGCACAAATCGGAAGGTCACCAGCTTGAAGACTGGTACCAGGATATATCCGCGCTAGAAGATCATATGCGTAAGAGGTGAATTTGTTGAAATTTAGCTTGAAGTCAGCCGTCTGGAGCGCAGTATACCTGCTCTTGCTGCTTTCGCTGTTAACTCCTTTATCGGTTCTCGCCATATTTTTCATGATGGTACCCGGAGTTATTTTGTTTGCTTCCTTATCTGTAAAATCATTTATATGGCACCTTGTTCCGGTAGCGGTCATATTAGTCTTGTTTCATCCGATCTATCTATTACTGCTGCTGCTGTTCACGCTGCCTGCGATCATTATGGGTAATGCCTACAAGAAAAGGAAGTCGGCCCTGTTCGCCTTATTGGCGGGAACTGGAGCCATGCTCGCAGAATACTTGCTGCTCTTGCTGATTGGAAGTGTCATCTTCCAATTCGATCTGTCGAGTTATATTGATGATGTGGTGAGATTAACCATTGAACCACTAACGAATACGTCTAATCAAATGGTAAATGGATTTGCATGGACACCTGAAATGACTCAGGATGTCGCAAGGCAGACACAGCTCATGATTCCATTCGCTTTGGTCGTGACATCCATGGTGATGTCGCTTATCACACACGTGATTGCTCGTCCTATTTTGAATGTGATGGGTGTATCCGTCTCGAAGCTGCCACCAGCGCGCGAATGGCGTATGCCACGTGCCTTGATCTGGTATTACTTCCTGGCACTGCTCTTCGAGGTCATTTCCAGACAGAGCGATGGGACATACTGGACCATGATTGCGATGAACTTGTCGCCTTTGATTAATCTGGGCTTCATGATTCAAGCCATCGGTTTCTTCTTCTTCTTGGCACATGCGAAGAAGTGGAATCCGGTTATACCGTATTTGCTGGCGGTTGCGGTCTTCTTCATTGGGCCGCTTCGGATTATCGGGATTATCGATCTGGCGTTCCCGCTTCGCGAGGCAATATCGAAACCAAAACGTTAGGGTGATGAGTCATGCCTAAATTTCTGAAGAAACGCTGGCACGGCTACTATACCGTATGGGCGTTCATACTGCTGCTTCTGCTTGTTATGTTCGTGACCATCTATAACTGGGCGCTTGGTTTGATTAGTCTGATACTGGCCTCAGCGCTGGGAATTGTCATGATTAAGGCGGAGATGGCGTTCCGCCGCGAGCTTAACGACTATATTAACGGCCTGTCCATTCGTATCAAACGAATGGAGGGCGAAGCAATCAGCATGCTCCCATTCGGGATTGTGCTGTACAGCGAGGATCGTACGGTAGAGTGGCACAACCGCTTCGTCGGGGAGATGTTTCAGGAAAAGACGATGGTGGGCAATCCACTGCTTAACCTTTTTCCGAAACTGCCTCAGCCGAAAGAAAAAAAGGATGGAACCAAAGAACCGGCCAAGGAACTTCATGATGAGTTCCAGTTGGATGACCGGTTCTATGGCGTTATTCATAATCCGCAGGAGCGGTATGTATATGTTTACGAGATTACAGAGCTTGCCATTCTGCGCGATAAATATGAGAATGAACGCATTGCACTGGGTATTCTGGTGTTGGATAATCTGGATGAGGCAGCACAAGGGATGGACGATCAGCAGCGGACTGCGCTCATTGCGCGGGTAACAAGCGAGATTACATCCTGGGCGAAGAGATATGAAGTTTACTTACGCCGTCTCTCTTCTGACCGCTATCTGATGATGCTGAATCATAAGTCTCTGCAGGAGCTCGAACAGAGCCGTTTCGTCATCCTGGATGAAGTGCGAGAGATGACGGCAGATCTTAAAGTTCCGATGACACTCAGTATTGGACTCGCATTTGGTTCGGATACGATCAGTGAGATGGGTGAACTGGCACAGTCAAGTTTGGATATGGCACTTGGACGCGGCGGGGATCAGGCTGCTGTGAAGTCCGGACAACGCCTGTCCTTCTATGGCGGAAAATCCAATGCTGTGGAGAAACGTACACGGGTCAGAGCCCGGGTAATTGCACACGCCTTGCGTGATTTGATGCAGGAGAGCGACCGAGTGCTGATCATGGGTCACAAGATGCCTGACATGGATGCAATCGGAGCTTCAATCGGCGTATGGAAGGCAGCAAGTTTATACAATGTAGAAGCAAGAATCGTGCTGGATGGAATCAACCCGTCCATCGAACGATTAATGGAGCAGGTGAACAAGGATGAGAAATTATCCAAGGCCTTCGTCTCACCTGAACAAGCGACACAAATGATGACGGAGCATACGTTGCTCGTTGTGGTGGATACCCATAAGGCATCGATGACGATGGAACCGAAGCTTGTACTATCGGCAAATCGTGTCGTGGTGGTGGATCACCACCGCCGCGGAGAGGAATTTATTAACGATGCGGTACTGATCTATCTGGAACCATATGCTTCATCGGCTGCAGAGCTAGTGACTGAGCTCCTGCAATATATTCACGACAAGGTACAATTCACTCCGCTTGAAGCAACGGCCCTGCTGGCCGGGATTACGCTGGATACGAAGCATTTTGCACTGCATACAGGTTCAAGGACATTCGAAGCCGCAGGTTTCCTGCGCCGCAGTGGTGCAGACACCATTATGATCCAGCGTCTCATGAAAGAGGATTTGTCAGAATATATTGCTAAGGCAGAAATCATAAAGCATGCTAAAATGGTATATGGGAATATTGCGCTGGCGGTCACGGATCCCGGCAGCAAGATTTCACAGATGATGATTGCCCAGGTGGCAGACACATTGCTGAATATGACGGATGTGGTCGCTTCTTTTGTTATTAGTGAGCGTCCGGATGGACTGATTGGCATTAGTGCAAGGTCACTGGGCCGCATGAATGTTCAGGTCGTCATGGAAAGACTGGGCGGTGGCGGACATTTGACGAATGCTGCCGTGCAATTGGAAGGAACGCTTGGAGAGGCAGAAAAACGGCTGATGAACGTACTGGCTGAAATCGAAAAGGAAGAGGGGCTGTTCGAATGAAAGTCATTTTTATAAAAGATGTAAAAGGTCAAGGGAAAAAAGGACAAGTGAAGGAAGTATCCGAGGGATACGCACATAATTTCCTTCTGCCACGGGGAATGGCACGCTTGGCAACAGACGGTAACATGAAGACTCTGGATAACCAGAATGCAGCTGAGGAAAGACGCAAGCAGGAAGAGAAAGCTGAAGCGGAAGTACTCTGCAAAAAACTGGAAGCAGAAGTAACTGAACTGAAAGCAAAATCCGGCGAAGGCGGCCGATTGTTCGGTGCAATTACCAGCAAACAAATCGCTGAAGCTCTGGCTGCAAAAGGTCTGAAAGTCGACAAACGCAAAATTGAGCTGGACGAGCCTATTCGCACACTCGGCGTAACGCAAGTAACCGTCAAGGTTCACCCTGAAGTGAAGGCTACCTTGAAGGTACAGGTAACGGAGGAGTAAGATGGGCGGCGAAATGTTATTCGACCGGATTCCCCCACAGAACCTGGAAGCCGAACAGGCTGTGCTGGGTGCAATCCTGTTGCAGGGCGAAGCCCTGATTACAGCGATGGAACGGGTGCAAACCGAGGATTTCTATGATAAGCCCCATCAATTGATATTTGAAGCGATGATTCAGCTTGGAGAGGAAAATCAACCGATTGACCTTGTCACGCTGACTTCGCGTCTGAAGGATAAAGGCGAGCTTGAGGACATTGGCGGCGTCAGTTATTTGGCGAAGCTTGCTCATGGTGTACCTACAGCTGCCAATGTGGATTATTACGCACAGATTATCGAAGAAAAATCGATGCTGCGGCGCTTGATCCGTACAGCTACGCAGATTGTCAGTGAAGGCTATACTGGCGGCGAAGATGTTGCTGCAATGCTCGGCGAAGCAGAGCGGCGCATTTTGGAAATTTCCAACCGACGTTCCAGTAGCGGTTTTATCGCCATTCAGGATGTACTGATGGAGGTGTTCGACAAGGTCGAGACGCTGCATCAGAACCGAGGAACCACAACGGGCATTCCGTCCGGATTTATCGATCTGGACAAGATGACTGCCGGATTCCAGCGTAGTGACTTGATTATTGTAGCTGCGCGTCCTTCGGTAGGTAAGACAGCCTTTGCCTTGAATATTGCTCAGAATGTTGGTATTCGGGCGCAAGAGACAGTAGCCATCTTCAGTCTGGAGATGTCAGCCGCACAGCTGGTACAACGTATGATCTGTGCGGAGGCCAATCTAGATGCAGGGGTTCTTCGTACTGGTGAATTCAAAGGTGATGAGGACTGGCAGAAGCTGACGATGGGGATCGCTGCATTAAACGAAGCAGATATCTATATCGATGATACGCCAGGGATTACTGTAGCCGATATTCGTGCCAAATGCCGTCGTCTCAAAAAAGAAAAAGGTCTTGGCATGATTCTGATCGACTACCTTCAGCTGATCAGTGGCCGCGGTAAAGCGGGCGAGAACCGTCAGCAGGAAGTGTCGGAGATCTCGCGTACACTGAAACAGATTGGCCGGGAACTTGAGGTTCCGGTTATTGCCTTGTCCCAGCTGAGCCGGGGTGTAGAGCAGCGTCAGGATAAACGTCCGATGATGAGTGACTTGCGGGAATCAGGTTCGATCGAGCAAGATGCGGATATCGTAGCCTTCCTGTACCGGGATGACTACTATAACCAGGAGACCGAGAAGAAAAATATTATCGAGATTATTATCGCCAAGCAGCGTAATGGTCCGGTAGGTACGGTTGAGCTGGTGTTCCTCAAAAACTTCAATAAGTTCGTTAACTATGAGCGGGCCCATAATGATGCCTTTGCCATGTAGATGATAGTTACGATATATTCGCTAGTTAATAGAGAAGATTCGTTGCTCATCAACTACTAGTTAATATGAACTTATAAATAGATTTTAAATACGATATGTAGAGCCGCAATTCTATCGTGCAATTAAACCGGGGTTAGCCGTCAAGCTAGTTTTGATAGGCTGCCCCGGTTTTTCGCGTGGAAATACGGGGTTAATTCCGAACATTAAAGTAGTGTAATTACCAATTGTTCGCCATTTCATTTGACTTTAAAAAAGGGGACTGGTACACTAGAATTGCTGCGTTAAAGCAGCGAAAACCTTCCTTGATATGTAACACGAGGGGGATTTTCACTGTCCGTTAGCACGCTTCTCCGCCGGTATTTTCACTTCGAATTCCTGCCGAGATAGAGGACGGACAGACCAATACAAAGGTGCGCAAGGCACCCACGGAGGTATGTACGATGTCAACGGTAGTTGTAGTGGGAACGCAATGGGGAGACGAAGGTAAAGGTAAGATTACGGATTATTTGGCTGAAAGCGCAGACGTGGTCGCTCGTTACCAAGGTGGTAACAACGCAGGACACACGATTCTGATCGACAACAAAAAATATAAACTGACGATGATTCCATCGGGCATTTTCTACACGGATAAAGCTTGTGTAATTGGTAACGGTATGGTTATCAACCCGAAGGCACTTATTGAAGAAATTAACTATATTCATGATAATGATTTTACGACCAAAAACCTGTTTATCAGTGAACGCGCACATATCATCCTGCCATACCACATGGTTCTGGATGCACTGGAAGAAGAGAGCAAAGGTCCAAACAAGATCGGTACGACCGGTAAAGGGATTGGTCCAGCTTACATGGATAAATCAGCTCGAATCGGTATTCGGATGGTTGACCTGCTTGATGCGGAAGAGTTCGAACTCAAATTGCGTCATCTGGTAAAAGAGAAGAACCGTGTGATTGAGCAAGTCTATGGCGGTCAGCCAGTAGATGTAGAAGAAATTCTGAAAGATTACCTGGGATATGCAGAAATTCTGCGTCCTTACGTGCGTGATACATCCGTTGTACTCAATGATTCCATTGATGAGAACAAAAAAGTATTGTTTGAAGGTGCACAAGGTGTGATGTTGGACCTTGACCAAGGAACATATCCATATGTGACTTCATCCAATCCTTCTGCGGGCGGTGTATGTATCGGTTCCGGCGTTGGTCCTGCTCGCATTCAACAGGTCATTGGAGTAGCTAAAGCCTACACCACACGTGTAGGAGATGGCCCATTCCCTACTGAGCTGCATGATGCAGTTGGTGATCAGATCCGTGAGACTGGACATGAGTATGGTACCGTAACCGGACGTCCGCGTCGTGTGGGATGGTTCGACAGTGTTGTCGTGCGTCACGCTCGTCGTGTCAGCGGCATTACAGGACTGTCCCTGAACTCTCTGGATGTGATGACAGGTCTTGAAACGGTGAAAATTTGTACAGGATACAAATACCGTGGAGAGATCATCACACACTACCCAGCTAGTCTGAAAATGCTGGCAGAATGTGAAGCGGTATACGAAGAGATGCCAGGCTGGAGCGAGGATATCACGGGAGCGAAGAAACTTGAAGACCTGCCTGTGAATACACAGAACTATGTGAAACGTGTCTCTGAGCTGACAGGTATTCCAATTGCGATCTTCTCCGTAGGTCGTAACCGTGAGCAAACGAATCAAGTTCTTCCAATCTACGTATAATTGAAGTTGAATCATAGACCCCCAGTTATCGCCTCATAAGCGATGACTGGGGTTTTTCGCTTATCTCCTGATATAATCCCGAGATTTCCGTCAATACTGAATAACAGTAGAATCACAGACCTGATGTGCTGACTGCTACAGACAGGTTGGATAATCGGAGGAGGAGAACAGGGATGAAGTTGCTTCAATGGTTTGCCAAAATTGTACTTACTGTCATGCTGGTTAGTTCATTGACCCTACTGACAACCGGATTAATTGTACAGTCATATGTGAAATCG
Source organism: Paenibacillus sp. ACRRY (assembly GCF_022346995.1). Classification (GTDB taxonomy): domain Bacteria; phylum Bacillota; class Bacilli; order Paenibacillales; family Paenibacillaceae; genus Paenibacillus. The sequence goes on from NZ_JAKRNM010000014.1 coordinate 55,540, forward strand.
CTGCTGGCGAGCTTTAATATTGAGTGGGAAGGTCAACCGCTGGGGTTAACATCCATGTTCCAGGGAGCACTCGGTGGTAAGGCGAGCGAGGAGAATAAACCGGGGGCAGGAACAACAGATAATCCGGCTGGTGCTGAAGAGGAACAAGTTCCAGAGGACGCCATATCGGTCATGGGGAATGGAACAGACCAATCGGAGACAAGCTCTAATAATGGTACTGGCAATGCAGGTAGCGGGTCAGGTGAAACCGACCAGACGGGTTCTGCTGGTGGAGATGAGAGCAGCAATGGTGAAACAGGCAGCATAGACACAAACCCCAATAAGGCTACAGAAGGTGCTGCCGGAAATGGAAACGGGACAGCAGCTGGCAATGGTACGGCTGGAGCCTCTGGTCATTCTGCTGGTTCAGGTAATGATGCTATTGTGGTATCACCAGATGATATTACCGGAACAAAGGACAAGCTGCCTCTGGAGGAAAAAGAGAAGATCTTCAGTCTGCTGATGGCGAAGCTTCCCCAAAATGAAATGCAGCAGATCTCGGGCGCGATGGAAGATGGTCTGACCGAACAGGAATTACGTGACATTGAACAGGTGATATCAAAATATCTGACGAGTGAGGAATACGACAATCTTATGGAAGTGCTTCAGGCTGAATAAGTAACAGGTTATAAATACGCATGAAGTGTAAGGTGCTTGACATATCTATGGATTCAGGATTTCACTCTTTAAAGCCTGAGAGCAACCGAGAAATATAGTAGGATAGCATGTTCTATTCATATAAACATCCCTTGTCTGAGATCATCTGGCGAGGGATTTTTTGATTGTGTTTTTATGAAAATAATTTCGCATAGTTGTGGGTCTTAGCACCTAGTCTTAAAACTAGACCGAAACTACATAGTATACCTGAACCTGAGGCATAATGGTTAAGAATATTCGTCTGCCATGTTATGGATAATACAGGAAAACCAAGCGGGGCGCGGCTTTGGGCTGTGATGCCTGGAGTTGAAATGAGTGTAAAACCTGTGTTAAAGTATACGGGTGTGATAAAAGGTTAAAATTTTGACACTTTTAAGAGCGCAGCTAAAGTCCTGATTTGCGGACACCCAGAACCAAATATCAACAAACTTGAGACAGACACGATGGGTGTGTCTTGACAGAAATGCGAACTGAGAAGTACTGAAAAGGAGAGAATCATGAAAGGTTTCAGAGGCATACGCCAACCGGGCAAAAACCGGGTACACGAACAATCCGGAGAACACCGGACGGCCGAAGACAAAAACAACATGAGCATGTCCAACTTCAGTGTAAATAAAAAGCGCGTTCTGGCCTCGCGTAAATGGATCATTACAGCAGCATGCGGAGTGTTCATCGCTGCATCGGTTGGATTCGCAGGCAAGCAATACGTTGCTGCAAACACCGTTCCATATTACAAGGTCATGGTAAAAGGGAATGAGATTGGCAGCATCACGGATGAAGCGCAATTACAAAAACTATTTGCAGACAAAACCGAGGAATACCAAAATAAATATCCTGACGCGGAAATGGTGCTGAACACGGATGGCATCACGACCGAAACGGTAAAAGCGTACAAACCTGAAGTGAACAGCGAAGAAACGCTGGACAAGCTGGATGACATGCTGACGGCATATGCCAAAGGCGTGGAACTCAAAGTGGATGGCGAAGTGATTGGCATTGTGAAGGATCAGGCAACAGCTGATGCCATTCTGGAACAAGTGCAGAGCAAATACATATCGGCATCAGCTGTGCGTAGTTCGCTCAAAACGAAGGCAGTATCGGCTAACTCGTCAAGCAAAGCGGAAGGGCCAAGCACAACGCTGAAGTCCGTAGACATCAAGGAAGATGTGGCGACAGAGTCAGTGAAGGCAGATCCGAACAAAATATGGGATGTGTCCGAGGCGGTTAAAGCATTAACCGTTGGTAAAGATGCACCTGTAACCTACGTGGTGCGTGAAGGAGATACGATCTCTTCAATCGCCGCCAAATATGAGATTACGCAAAGCGAGATTCGCAAGAACAATCCAGGTATCAAGGAAACGTCACTGCAGATCGGGGACGAGCTTACGCTGACAGTACCTAAACCGGCAGTTACGGTGAAGTCGGTTGAGCAGGTTGTGGAGCAAATTGAAATCAAACCACAGGTTGAAGTACGCAAAAGTGCTGAGTTAAAGGCAGGCACAACCAAAGTGGTACGTCCTGGACAAAGTGGATTAAAAAGCATGCAGTACCGTGTAACCAAGGAAAATGGTGAGGTCATCAAGGAAGAATGGCTGGGCCAGGAAGTCATCAAGGCAGCGGTAACTGAAGTGGTGCTGAGTGGAACAAAAGTGGTTGGTGAAGGCACAGGTGAATTCGCTTGGCCTGTATCAAACGCAACGATGAGCAGCAGCTTCGGACAACGCTGGGGTCGACAGCATAAAGGTGTCGATCTGGTAGGTAACCGGGATGTGAAATCGGCCGATGAAGGCGTGGTTACTTTTGCAGGACAGAAGAGCGGGTATGGCAATGTCATTATCATTAACCATCGTAACGGATATGAAACACTGTATGGCCACCTGGACAGCATTGGCGTAAAGGTTGGACAAGTGATTGAAAAAGGTGAGAGCATCGGCGTTATGGGCAACACGGGTCGTTCGACCGGAACGCATTTGCATTTCGAGATTATCAAGAACGGAACGCCAGAAAATCCGATGACGTATCTTAACTAAGTGAAACAAATCAGAAGCAAGGTTGGCTTAAATGCCGGCCTTGTTTTTTCATGCTGTAAAATATTTTCAATTTGTAGCATTTGGATGGATGGATCAGGATGTGACTGTCCTTCAGGTATGTTAAACTATACAGTAAAGATACCTTTATAGATCAAACCGTAGAATTACGATTGTCATAGAAGATAAGATCCAAAAAAGAGATAAAGACCGCTAGGGCGGATCAAGCAGGATATAGGGGTGAATACAGCCGATGCAGGGGAAGATTTTGGTGGTGGACGATGAACAGCCCATTGCGGACATACTGAAGTTTAATTTGGAAAAAGAGGGGTACGAGGTCATCTGTGCTTTTGATGGCATTCGTGCAGTTGAACTGGCGTTATCCGAGAAACCGGATCTGATGCTGCTGGATTTGATGCTGCCCGGCAAGGATGGCATGGATGTGTGCCGCGAGGTACGCGCCCATCTGGAGATGCCGATTATTATGCTGACGGCTAAGGACGGCGAGATTGATAAAGTGCTCGGGCTTGAACTGGGTGCAGACGATTATGTAACGAAGCCTTTCAGTACACGAGAACTGCTTGCCCGGGTAAAGGCTCAGATGCGTAGACGACAGAAGCCTGCGATGACTGCTGAAGCTCCAGAGGACGACGAGAAACAGGTCATGCGCCTGTTCGATCTTGCATTTGATATGGACATGTATACGGCCTATAAAAGCGGTGAACCGCTTGATCTGACGCACCGTGAATACGAGCTTCTCTATTATATGGCGAAGAACTCCGGCAAAGTCATGACGCGGGAACATCTGCTGCAGGCAGTATGGGGATATGAATATTTTGGGGATGTACGTACCGTGGATGTTACGATCCGTCGTCTGCGTGAGAAGATTGAGGAGAATCCGAGCAAACCGGAAACGATTCTGACTCGCCGCGGGCTGGGTTATCTCGTGCGCAGTCCCAAAAGCGTGGGGATATAATGGGGCGTTTCTCGCGATTTTCGTTCTTCCGAACGATTCAGGCGAAACTGATTATTATCTATGTACTGCTGATTTTGATTGCGATGCAATTGATTGGCGTTTATTTCGTGAGTGCGATGAAGAACTCTCTGACGAGCAACTTTACCGAGGATCTGCAGGCACGGGCGGAGATGCTGTCCGTTCTTGTGGGCGAAACCATGGCTGGCGGTGAAGCGGAGCCTGGCGAGGACAAAACAGAAAACCTGCGCGTACTAGTAAACAATCTGTTCAACATTAACGGTGCCGAGATTCAGGTGCTGGATGCCAGTGGTAAAGTGCTGACCACTTCCTTAAGCTCACATTCTGATTACGTGGGTCGCAAAAATACCCAGACCGTTGTCAGCCGGGCTCTGCAAGGCATCCGGGATAATGAGGAATACATTGTGGACGAAGACAATGTCCGTAAAAAGGTCGTTGCCAAGCCGGTCATGTCTGGCGGCAAGATCATCGGCGCGGTCTACATCGCCGCTTCCATGAATGAGCTTTACTCCACCATGGAGGGAATCAATAAGATTTTTATTTCCGGCATACTGATTGCCTTGGTACTGACCGCGGTGCTCGGCGTCATTCTGTCGCATACCATTACGCAGCCCATCAAGGAAGTTACCCGCAGGGCAACAGCGGTTGCCGAAGGGAACTTTGATCAACAGACACCTGTATTCGGTACAGATGAGATTGGGCAGCTCAGCCGGGCGTTCAACTACATGACCAGTCGCCTGCGGGACGCACTCTCCCAGAACGAAGAGGAGAAAGAGAAGCTGACGTCCATCTTAACAAATATGAGTGATGGTGTGGTCGCAACCGATGAGTATGGCAAAGTCATTCTGGTCAACCGCCGGGCCAGCAGCATCCTGGGCATGCGCCCTGCGGATATCGAAGGCAGGCATTTTGCCGTATTGCTCGGCATTGATCCCGAAGATGCAGAAGCACTTGCAAGTGGTTTTACAGGCTCGACACTGCTGCAGATTGCACCTGCCGGTCAGGAAGACCCTGTGGTAATCCGCATGACATTTACGCCGGTTCATCGGCGCGAGCTGGGCATTACCGGAACGATTGCCGTGCTTCAGGATGTTACCGAGCAGGAAGAGCTGGAGGCATCCCGGCGCGAGTTCGTTGCCAATGTATCCCATGAGCTGCGTACGCCGCTGACGACGATCAAGAGTTATGCAGAAGCGCTGGACGATGGTGCGCTTGAAGACCCGCAGCTGGCAGGACGATTCGTTGGTGTTATTCAGAATGAAACAGAGCGTATGATACGGCTGGTGACGGATCTGCTGCATCTCTCCAGGCTCGACTCCAAGGAAGCACTGCTGCGCAAACAGCCGACGGATATTATGGACATGCTGGAGGAGGTAACGGATCGATTCTCATTCCAGATGCATCAGAAGGATATTCAGCCTGTATTGTCGGTCGAGAATGGCATTCCTGAGGTGCCCCTTGATCGGGACCAGATCGATCAGGTTCTGGATAATGTCGTATCCAATGCGCTGAAGTATACGCTGGAAGGCGGCACGATTACGATTGCAGCCAGACGCAATGATGAGCATACCCTTGCCATTTCCGTGTCAGATACGGGGATGGGTATTCCGCAGCGGGACCTCGAGCGTATCTTTGAACGGTTCTACCGTGTGGACAAAGCTCGTTCCCGCAGCATGGGCGGTACAGGACTGGGACTATCCATTGCCCGGGAAATTGTTAGGGCGCATGACGGCACCATTTCTTTGGAGTCCGAGGTGGATGTCGGCACTACCGTAACGTTCACACTGCCTATGCGTGAAAAAGGAGGTGAGCACCTTGAAGGAACGGATTAAATCCCTGGTGCTCGCTTCTCTCGTTGCCGCCAGTCTGGTGCAGAGTTATTTTCTGATCTATCGTTTGCCCGGAGGCGGGGATTCCATTGTGACGTCTGAAACGAACTATGTGAAGACCGAGAATATGGGTCAGGAGCGAGATATTGAGGAACTGATTTTCCCCGATCAGATGATGATTCATCTGGGAGAGGACAAACATACCGTATTTTACCCAGGCAATACCTTCTACCAGCTGATCTATTCACGTCTACAAGGACGGACATTTGATGATTTTCAGCGGCGGACGGTACAGTCCGTGAACTGGGATCAGATCCGCAAGGATAACCCCGGCATTGAGCTGTCGTTCAAGGAAGGCATTCCGGTAGCCCTGCTGCAGCGAGTGATGCGGCTTGGTACGGATTCGTTGTTTCAGGGGGAAACCATTAACCGGATAGCAATCTATACCGCGAAAAATGAAACCAAAGCCCATGCCCTGTTCTTCAGTGCCAAGGGTGATGTTGTTTATGAAGCAACCCAGGCGGACCTGACGGTACAGGATGTGCAGCAGCATGTCGACTTCGGTACCAACTGGACGCCATACACGCTGACGGATGGCGGATATTATATTCCGGCAGAGCCACTGGATGCGGTGGAGGCCGATGTGCCGACTGGGCAGTTTACGGTGGAGCAAATGCAGCGCAGTCTGTTCTTCGATCCCAGCATGACCCGAAATATTCGGGAAAAAGATGGGTCAGAGATCTATACGGACAGCAAACGAAGTCTGCAAGTGAAGCAGGATCAACGCTGGATCAGTTATACCGACCCGGCTGCACCACCTGCTGGGCAGATTGATGCGGCGAAGGACGCGCTGTCTGCGGTGGATTTTGTGAACCAGCATGGCGGCTGGAAAGGCCGCTCACGCATGATGCTGGATACCGTGGATAACAAAACACAGCTGGAGTTCCAACAATACTACGGCAGTTTCCCGATTATGGATTCGGTGCAGTTCCGCTTTGGCACCATCAGTATGGAGATGCAGCAGGAGACCGTGTCCAGCTATGAACGTTCGCTGGAATACCTGAACGAAGGTGCCGAGACGAAGAAATCGGTGAAACTGTCAGGCGGAGATAAGCTGGAGGCCCTTATCGAAAAGGTTGCAGGAGAGAGCCGCCAAGTGGTAGATGTGTACCCTGCGTATCGCCCTTCTACGATTGAAGGTGGACTGAAGCTAATCCCTGTATGGGTGATCCGCTTCAGCAACGGAGAGGAAACCACTGTTTCTTGATGGTTTTTCTAGGGTGCCGGAGTCATTGGATTTGGAGCGAGGTGTAAGGTCACACGATAACGGAGAGGGCAGAATAAACCTGAAGAAGCGGAGCGTTCGCGTTTACCACCGGATTTCCCCTTGAGAAGAGGAATTCATGAAATCCGGGGGTAACAGCGATCGGAAGGTTGTTCTGACCGCGTAGTGGTCCAGTGTGAGATTAGTCGTCTTATATCAAATAACGGAGGTGAATGGTTTGGATTGGGGACGGGCGAAAAATGTGTTGATCTATGCCTTCCTGCTGCTCAATCTGGTGCTGGGTTACCAGATCTGGATGGATGCGCGGGAGACGGCCGGAGCCAATCTGGACTTCACCTCGCTGGCTGATAATACACAGCAGGCGATGGAAGAGAAGGGTATTCAGGTGCTGGCACCAATTCCAAACGAAACGCCGAAGCTGCCCAAGCTGTCCTATGAGTTTATAGAAGAGGACAAGACAGGGATTCAAATCGATCTGGACAAGCCGGTGGACAGCAAGCTGATCTTCTCGCAAAGAGAGCTGGCAGACGTGCTGGCGGACGAAATTCCGCAGATTGGCACGTACCGGCTGGATCAGCTGATGACGGAGGATGGGGCCTTTGTGCTTCATCCGCTTGTCGACGGGAAATGGCCGCTCTTCAATGTCAGTCTGGAGCTGTTCTACAGCGATCAGAAAATTACGGGTTACCGTCAGACTCCGGTGCGGATTACAACCGCAGAGGAGAGCGATCAGCAGGTGCTTCCCGCGCCCAAGGCGCTGGGAACGCTGATCGAGAACTTTTTGCCGAACGATGCAATTGTCAAAGACATTCAGCTGGGCTACTATGGCCAGTTGTTTAATTCCGATATACAGGTAGCGATGCCGGCATGGCGGTTCGTGCTGGAAAGTGGCGAAGTGTTGTACGTGCAGGGCATCAGTGGGGATGTATTCAGTCCCAAGACAGACAAACCAGGGGAGTAATGCGTTATGGGGATATATTTTACCGTGTTATCCAGCGGTTCGACAGGGAATGCCACAGTTATACAGCATGGGGGCACGTCCCTCATGATTGACGCAGGCCTTAGTGCGAAGCGTCTGGAAGCTTTGTTTCTGGAACGGGAGATTTCAGGAACAGAGCTGGACGGGATTCTGGTTACACATGAACATTCCGATCACATTAAAGGACTAGGTGCGATGTCTCGGAAATATAATTTACCAATCTATGCAAATACGAATACATGGGCGGCACTGGAGAAGTCAGTTGGGGCCATTCCAGAGGAAAACCGGAGGGTGTTCGAGACGGGGGAGCAGCATGATTTTGGCTCCTTGCGTGTGGAATCCTTTGGCATCTCTCATGATGCGGCGGAACCTGTGGGGTACACGTTCGATGACGGCAGCGAGAAGCTATCCGTCGCAACAGACCTTGGCTATATGAGCGACAAGGTTCGCGATGCGATCGCAGATTCCGATGTGCTTGTGCTGGAGGCGAACCATGATGTCGAATTGCTGCGCATGGGGCGGTATCCATGGAACACCAAGCGCCGCATTCTGAGCGACATTGGGCATTTGTCGAACGAAGCGGCAGGGGCAGCGCTCAGTGAACTGATGAACGGACGCATCAAGCGCACGTATCTGGCACATCTCAGCCGGGACCATAATATGATGGATTTGGCGAAAATGACGGTGCGTGAAGCCATGGAAAGCCGGGGCTGTTTTTACAAAGATAATGAGTTCAAACTTTGTGATACGTATTATGACCGTCCTACGCCATGGGATAGGGTGGGTGAGCCATAAAGCTGTCGAGCTCTGCGGCTTTGCGCTCCACTTCCTCGCGGGTCAGAATGCCTTTGTCGATCAGCAGCTCGATGATCGTGCTTAACGCTAGGGTATTACGATAATGTTCTTCCTTGAGATCGGCCAGCTTGGCCGCCATATGAACCTCATCCATGGCTGTGAGAGTACGCATGCGTTCCATAAGGGAATCCTCCTTCTATGAACCTTCGAATTGGTCTTTTACTATTATTGTAGTCAGGCTGGATGGAAAACATTCCTCTTTTTGCCGCTATAATTTAAGTTGCGAGGCGTGTATGCTGAAGTCTGTGGCTTCCTGAGCCGAAAAAGTTCTTGGGAAATTGGAAAAAGTACGCTTAGCGAACCTGGTTTTGTGGTGATAGTTACTATGGGCGTTTTATTGCAGGTCCGCTATTGATAAGCCCGTTTTAGCAGAAATTTGCGTCAATCTTCGTAATTATGCAACTTTTTTGAATTTGGCGTGTTTAGTATATATGGAGCCTTGGAAGAAAGGCTTGTTTGCTCGGGAAGTTGGCATGTCGTAGAAAGCGAGAACGATGCTGGTAGAGTCATAGACAGAATGGGATGGCCCGTTCTGTGGTACATAGACGCTTCATTTCGGGATAGCGGGGATGCAGCGATATGCAAAACAACCTTGAAAAGTGCTAGAAAGCATGGAAAACCGTTGGGGTCTTCACGTAACGGAGACGACAGAATGAACATGAAGATCGATCGAAAGGTTCATCTGTCGGCGGAGTGGGCTATGTGAGAACACCATCGTTGGCCATGCCATAATGATCAGGCGGCAGTCAGGATCTGGATGCGTGACAACGAAGGGGAGAGGATCACGATGGGATTGTTCGGAGACGATTTTTATTCAACCAAAGTATCAAGACGCGCCGAGCCTGTACAGAAAGGCAAACTTCAGATTATCCGCCCCGGTGGACGGGATCGCTGGCAAAATCCGCGCCGGTCGCGCTCAGGCATCAGCTCCACCGTGAAGGTGGCAGTCATTAGTTCGGTAATCAGTTCCATCGTGACCGTCACGCTGTTTAGCTTCATCATGCAGCCCGCATCTGTTCCTCTGGCCAACGCTACAGGCAATGGCGGGAACGGAGGTAGCGTTCAGGCCGCGCAGACGGCTGATCCATACGACCGGATTATCCAGGCAGCAGCTGAGGTACGTCCTTCGGTGGTGAGCATCGTGAACCATAAAACGGGTGGTAGTCTGTCCATGGAGGACTCGGCGCTCGGGTCAGGTGTCATTTTCAAGAAGGAAGATGGCAAGGCCTATATCATGACCAATCATCATGTCGTCGAAGGGGCAAGTGATCTGGAGATCGTGACCGTCGAAGGCGAAACACACAAGGCGAAACTGGTCGGTAAAGACCGCGTAAGCGACATCGCAGTCATGTCTGTTGAGGATGACAAAGGCATTGGGCCAATAGCGGAGATTGGCGATTCCAGCAAGCTTCAGCGCGGCCAGACCGTACTTGCAATCGGGAATCCGCTTGGCTTGGGCGGTACGCTGACATCCGGTATTGTTAGTTATACGGATCGGATCCTGCCAGTATCCATTAATCAGGATGGTGTATACGACTGGGAGCAGAACGTAATTCAGACAGATGCAGCCATCAACGAAGGGAACAGCGGCGGCGCACTGGTTGATCTGAACGGCAAGGTAGTCGGCATCAATACGATGAAAATCTCGGACACAGGCGTTGAGGGCCTGGGCTTCGCGATTCCAATGAACGAAGTGATGAAAACCGTGGATTCACTGCTGGTGAACGGCAAAGTGTCCCGTCCATACCTGGGTGTGTACACCGTTGATCTCAGCAATCCATATGCACCACTGGATGACGAGCAGCGCAAGGATCTGAAGCTTCCTTCTCACGTCGACAGCGGTGTGGTGGTACTTGAGGCATCCGGTCCGGCATCCGAGGCGGGTCTGAAGCTCAATGATGTCATTACGGAATTTGATGGGCAAAAAATTACCTCTACGCTGGATCTGCGGAAGTATCTGTACGATAAGAAGAAGATTGGCGATACCATTGAAGTCACCTTTTATCGAGACGGCAATGCCGAGAAGGTTTCCGTGAAGCTGACTGATAAACCGGAATAAAGATAATCGGGAATGGATTTGGGCGAGAAGTCCCCTGCTTGTGTAAGAAGCAACACATCATTCAGTTGGAATGGTGGAACCTTCTGACACGAATCGGGGACTTTTTTTGTTTTCTTTTCGAAATAAGCGTATAGAACCAGAGCCAAAGTCTCAGTTACAGAAGGGGTAGGCTATGATAGACTATTTTAAAACGTGCCAAGGTGAACGGTTGTGCGAGTAACATGCATTTGTCGTGGATGGGTTGAAAGATCAATTGGCAAGAAGAGGAGTTTATTCAATGAAACATTTGATGAAACAATCGCTCGGAGGAGCGGTTTTACTGCTATCACTATCCGTACTCTCTGCATGTGGATCTGAGGTATCCTCCTCTGGGTCTGCGGATAACAGCGGCTTGGAGGGACGAATTGCAGATCTGGAGAAGCAGCTTGCCTCACAAGGGGTGAAAAGCGTAGAACAGGGTGAGAAGATTGCAGCCTTGGAGAAGAAGCTGGAAGAGCTAGACAGCACGGTAACAGCGGTAAATGAAGTGGGTGGCAATGGTTCGGCTGCTTCAGGAAATAACGGATCTGCTGGTAAGGGGGATGGCATACTGATTACCTTTGCTCAATACGAGAAGCTTGAGGTGGGCATGACGTATGATGAAGTGAAGGAGATCGTTGGCGGGGAAGGCGAGGCCCTGAGTGAAGCGGCGAATTCGGTCGTCTACAGTTATAAGGGAGCTGGCGATACGGGAGCCAATGCCATTCTGGCGTTCCAAGGTGGCAAGCTGCTGACCAAGGCACAATCCGGATTGAAGTAAGAAAGCTGGACTGGAGATCGAATGTGTCTGAAGCGTAAATAAGCGTTGTTGTATGGAATCATAGGAGCGTTTCTTAGGGACATGGAATAGTGTCGAAAAAGGAACGCTTTTTTGGTTTGATTCGTGCCGGTTGGGGAAGATTATTGGGGGTTAAACACGATAAATGAGGGATAGGGGTTTCTTTTCCACCCCAGGTGTGATAGAACAGAGAAGTGGCTATCCTATATGGATAAGCGGTTGTGAATCGGGAGCATAGCTGGTTACAGAAAGGATGCTTGAACGGATGTACGTTGTATGCAAAGAACACGTGGACATTGCCATTGACAAGTTTGTCGATGAGTATGAGGACGCTCCGGATATTGTTGATCTGAAGGAGACGGAATTTGCCGATTGGGACCCGCCTGCGAAGTGCGCCGAGTGCGAACAAAAGGCTGAGTTTCTCGTCGTCTAGCGTACTGTGTAGGCATCCGCAGCAGAGACGTCCCTTATGGACACATTCGCTCGCCTGCCATCCGGTATGAACATCAAAGGCAAGAAGCAAGGAGAGCGTGTCGGAGCGCTCTTTTTGTGTTTGTGGGAGAATGGGGGATGGCGATGTGCGCTGTCTGCTGTCTGTGGGTGAAGTCGGGTAGGGAGAGTCATTCGTTTGAAGCTTAATGTAAGGAACCTGAGACGTCTTAAATGGAATGATTCGGGCCGATATGTGGGTTAACGAACCGAAAACATGCTATTTGCCAGAAATGAACTGTAAAGAGCCCTTATTACCTTGTATTAAGGTGTGTAAGGTTCGGTAGCCGCACAAAACGTGTAACTGAGGCTGTATAAGGTGCGTGAGGTTCACAAGAGGATCTGCGTTTAATAAGTGAGATCATAGGTGTGGCGAAGCACCGTTCATAAATAGATACATACGGGATTGGATCATGAGGAGGAAAAGGTTTTATGTTCATTCAGATTATTGGCGTAGGCAAATTAAAGGAAAAATATCTGACACTTGGCATTCAGGAATATGCCAAGCGTCTTGCCCCGTACATCAAGTTTCAGATGATCGAGGTCACAGACGAGAAGGCGCCCGACACCCTGAGCGAAGCTGAGGTGCGGGCAGTGAAGGAGCGCGAGGGCGAACGCATCCTCGCGCATGTGAAGAGCGAGGCGCATGTCGTTGCGCTCGCATTGGACGGCCAGCTCTGGAGTTCCGAGGAGCTGGCAGCAGAGATCGACAAGCTCGGCACGTATGGGACGAGCCATGTCGTGTTTGTCATCGGAGGAAGCCACGGGCTCTCCGATGAGGTACTGCGCCGCGCGAAGCAGCGATTGAGCTTCGGGCGCATGACCCTGCCGCACCAGTTAATGCGGCTGGTGCTGGTGGAGCAGATTTATCGTGCGGTGAAGATCAATCGGAATGAACCGTATCATAAGTAGGGCGAGATTTTTGTTCTAATATTTTTGTGTGTCAAGAAAAATTGTCTACGACGTGTGGGGTATAGAAATCTTGTAGAGACTCTTGAAAATTTACTTTTGTGCGAATTATCAAGCCTTCTAGAGCATTTCTAACTGTCTTAGTGGCATTGGTACTGAGATCATCAATGCCAGTTGGAATTCGACGGTATACATTGGTGAAATTTTTAATCACACGTAGTATGATGTAGAACTAAAGGGTAAATTTACTATATTTTGCGAGGGGAAATTATGAAAACTAAAGTAGATAAAATCGATATCATGAACAAGCTCCTTTACGACAATTTGGAGCAAATATTAAAAAATATGAACAAACGGATTCACATAAAACTATATGCGCTAGTTTACGACAAAAATGAAATTCTCATCGAGAAGATTCGTGTAAAGAAAACGGTACCTAACGGAGAAGTTTTAGCATGCACTTCCCAAGATACATTGCAAGATTTAAATAATGTTTACGGCGAGTTAAAGATTGACGCTGAGCATGCAGGAAATACATACGAAGGCATCAAAGAATATGTAAATAAAATTTGGTACAAGCAGGACCACTCAAAAGATGCAATCATTAGTAAAAAAGTGATAAGTTCCTCCTCTGATATCGAAGATGGACAGATAGCAAGCATAGAAAATTCTATCAACGACAACCGTATATTGTACGTAAATCAAATTCCTTTTCATACTAAAAAATCTGATTATTCGATTGTATACATAATTGAAATGCGAAATATTGAATATGAAACTCGGCAAATTTTTTATGCGAAACCAGAAGTTTCTTTTTTAAGAATGCTTTTGGACTATTTCTTTGAAGATTTTTTTTCTTGTACTAACAGTGTTATTAAGATAAATAATGACGACAGTATTACACGAAAATATAATGAAGATGGGATCCAGTTTAACAGAAGAATAATAAGGCTTTTTTTTGGAAAAATACAAAATTATCTTCAAAACCATACTAAGTTCGATGATTTCAATGTCGAATTTGACAATGAGTTAAATAACGAGTATTACGTCAATGGTTTTTTAGAAAAAATGGATTATATATCTACTTTGACCTATGAGAATGCTAGCCCGTTTGGTTCAATCCTGTTTATGAATAAAGAAGTCATAATGCAACGATCTATCATACGTTTTACAGTTAAGTTTACAAAAGAAGATCGTATTGGATTAGAAGATGCCAAGCGAATACGCAAGTTACTAGAACTCACGAACGTGGACAACGATCTTTATCTAATAGCCGACGAAAAGGAAATTTACGGTTTAGGTGAGGTTAATTGGAATATGCAAAAAGGAGAATTAGCGCTAAGGGTAGATTTCACAGGATTATCCAAATATAATTTAGTCCTAGTACAAACAGAAGCTGAAATTGTTAGCGGCGGCAAGCTGTTCATAGAAGATGAGAAAAAGGTTTACCGCTCTGACCTTAGCTTAGTTGAAATACAGCTCATATCCGTCTCCTTCAAAAACCCGAGATTAGGAGAGGAAGGATACAGCGCTGAGAAGTTTATGCAGCTCTTAAAAAACATGTTTTGGGAAAATAGCATAGAAGATGACCAAATTAATCAAAAGGTTGAGAGGTTGGATCAAATTGTACGCAAGGCGCGGGAGCAGAAGCACGGCACAATGGTGGTCATTACCGATGAGGTGACGGCTCAACAGGAGCTTTATCAATTGAGTAAACAGTCGACACTTATTGAGCCTGGAATTATCAACCCTGAATACATTAAATATTTAACTGCAATCGATGGTGCAATCTATTTTGATACAGACGGACTTTGCCACGGTATCGGTGTTATTTTAGATGGTATTGCAAAGGAAAATATTGGGGACGCCAGCCGCGGAGCACGGTATAATTCCGCATATCGCTATCTACATAAGCTGAAAGAAGATGGACAGAAGAAGTGTGTGATTGTCATTATTTCTGAGGATGGCATGGTGAATCTAATCCCCGAATCTGAACATGAAGATATGCTGTTAGCGTTAGTGGAAGAAATAATTGATATGATAAATGAAGAAGCACCCGATTCTAATATGTTAAAAGAAAAGGAAGAACTACTTCTAAGATCAAAAATTGTCGACTTTGATTGGTTATTTAATATTGCTGAAGTTTACTATGATAATGATAATTATGAAAGAGCTATAGATTTTTTTGAATATGGTATAAAGCAAGCCGAGAAAAGTTACATTCTTCCTAAATACTTGAATATTTTAGGGCTTATACACCATCGTAGAGAAAACTACCACGAGTCTACTCGAATGTTTAAATTGGCCGTTGGAGCTTCGGATAATGACCAGAGCAGAGATACTTTTATGGGCAATGTAGGTCACAGTTACTTATTGTTAGCACTGCAGTTAAAGAGTGATGATGAAAAATCTATAAATTTAAATAAGGGAATAGAATGGTTTTCCAAAGCTATTGAATTGACAAAATCGGGCTCCTTTAAGCCTTCAGTAAGAAACCACAATCTTAAAGGCAGATGCTACTTTACATTAAGTGAATTAGAGAAAGATACGAATAAGAAAATTCAATTATTAAAAAATGCACTTGAAGACTTTAGCCAAGCCATAATAATTAATCCTAAAGGTGCAATTTATTATTGGAATCGATATTGTGTTTACAATCGACTGAGTCGAAAAAAGGAATGTATTGAGGACCTAATTCAGGCTGAATATCTTAAACATGATGATAAATACATTAATAATTTGTCTAGCCAGTTAAAAGAGAATCTTGATCTTATTACTGAATCAATAGATTTTTATAACAAATTAGCCTTTCAGAAAGAGGGGCCGCCACAATTAGTTAAATTGATTGATGAGTTTCAGGTGAAGTCCGAGATAAGCAAACAAGCCGAAGCCGCAGCGGGCAAAGCGGCAGATTTGGATGAAAGCAAGAAATAAAGAGGTTTACAAATATCTATCTTTAATGGGAGTGCTTTTGGTTCCGGTATGTATAAAGATAAAACTTTTCGGCGATAGCCCGTTAAGCTGAACCTTATCATAAGTAAGCACAGCGTCATCGTTAATTGAAGCGTCAAAGAACAAATCAATGTCCTTGACGCTTCTTTCGTAGGGGTTGTTTCCAACGTTAACTGTGATCTTATTTATGATGGAGAGTGAAGTAAGTCTTTTGTTTCACTGGTTCAACCTTCGTTATTACCCTTGTGAAGCTCGTTAAGACTTGATGAACCTGCTCAAAAGATACCTCTTCTATGGTTGGTCTACTGAGACGATAACAAGTAAAATATGTAGGTTATGGTAATTGCAATTTACCCTCACACAATGTAAAATTACTTGATGGAAAAAACATGAAGGAGTGGGAGTATGAGGTGGGAACAGAAGACTAACATTCAGTCAACTTACGTAATTTCATATTTCCATTCCATTAGGACACTAAAGCATTTATTGCTTTAGTGTTTTTATTTTATGGGGGTGTAATCATTGTTAAGGTACAAAAGGGTTCTCGTTAAGCTAAGTGGTGGAGCAGTCGCTGGAAACTCTGAGTTTGGTTTTGAGCCAGAAAGGTTAGAAGATATCGCAGATGAAATTATGTCAGTAGTAAACTTAGGCGTTGAAGTATCGTTAGTTATAGGCGGGGGTAACATTTTCAGAGGTAATATGGCGGAAAGCTGGGGGATAGAAAGGGCAGAAGCGGATAACATTGGAACACTTGCGACTGTAGTAAATAGTTTAATGCTTCGTGGAGTTCTTAAAGCCAAGACCAAAAAGGAAGTACGAGTAATGACGGCAATACCTATTACTTCAGTTGCAGAACCATACATCCGTTTAAGAGCAATCCACCATCTAGAAAAAGGCCATATTGTAATTTTTGCAGGGGGGAACGGTCAACCTTACGTTACAACAGACTATCCTTCAGTACAAAGAGCCATCGAGGTTAATTGTGATGCTTTATTAGTTGCAAAGCAAGGTGTTGATGGTGTTCTGAATGCAGACCCTAAATTTGATAAAGATGCAAGGAAATTTCGTTCGCTTCACTACAACGACGTTTTAAAACACAACTTAAAGGTAATGGACCAATCCGCATTTATTTTAGCAAGAGACTACAATCTGCCAATGCATGTGTTTAACTTCGATAAACCAGGCTCGATGAAAGAAATTTGTGAAGGTAAGAATAACGGTACGATAATTAGTGGCGAATCAGTTTTAGAGTTGGAATGAAATATGTTAAGCGGCGAATCGCTGATTCAAATACGACGGTAAGTCCGGTTAATAAGGTGACCCTGAAGAAATAAAGAAGCCACTCCATTTTTGGAGTGGCTTTGTACTCAGCTATGATACGGTGAACGGCGGCTATTTTCTACCTAGTGTCTCCCAAATTCCATGGAGCCAGGAGTCGAACTCAGCATCTTTGTCGCCCTCGTAAGTATCATAGATATCCAGACGTGTCTTTTGCAGCTTTTCCTTAAATTGCTCGAATGTGTGACCTTCAGGAAGGCTTTTTTTAATCCGTAGCAAAATTTTGTTAAGACCTTTAAACAGATCGCCTTTGTTTTTGGCAGGCATCTGTACATCTTCATCCAACTGCTTGAGCTTGAGATATGCGGCTTCGCGCACTTGAAACACTTGATCATTTTTCAAAACATAATGTAGCAACTGTATGGTAGGGACGGTATCCCAGTTTCCCAATTCGTTCACCGCATTCAGTCTGTCTCTCCAGCTTGCCGACCGATTAGCCGCTCGTTTGAGCTCTTCAAAGTTTTCCGGTAGTTCGTTCACTGCTCCAATATCATGGTTGTTCGTCAAAGTTCAATCTCCTTAATCATCGCCATCTCGGCAGAATGATGAATGTTAATCAGGTAAACTCCATTATAGCACGAACCTGGCTAAACTACTTCATTTAAACCGATTGGTTAGCCTAAAAATCACATTCACCACTTGACTATCATTTTTCCTTAATGAAGCCTATCATATACACCCAACCAATCAGTCCACATAGGACAAAACCAAACGCATGCAGAGCCCCATAAATGGGAATAAAATCAAATATGGTCAAGGAATACATATTTTTCAGTAGCGGATAGAAGATGGAAATGACAACAACCGTATAAAAGGCTAGGCAAGAAAGGCCTAAGAAGAAGGCTGCCTTAATATCTATAGCGTTTTTCCTCAAGTAAGCAAGGAGATAAGCGGTATAAACCACAATATTACATGCGAACAAAGTGACACCAATGTACTCGATCGGCTTGGAGAAAATCATACCGAAAGCAATCAATATGGGTCCGATGATATCGATGGCAACAACCCAGGGATACCAACTCTTCTTCGTCATGATCCGTCCCAGTGCACCAATAAAAATCGGAACGATTGCAGATGAAAAATGAAAATGGACCGAGCTTAACGCGTGTGTTGCCACATTAGCTTCAAAGAGGTCAAATTGATATTGATATAAGGTAAACCACATTCCGCCGATAAAAAAATAAACGAGTCCCGCACCAATCGCTATTTCCGCTGCTTTTCCTTTAGAAATCACAATCGTGGTCAAGCCATAGATGCCAAGCAGCAGTGTGAACAGTAGCCACGCCAGGGACAGAATCCCTGGGATTGCCGTACTTTCTAACCCCCACATCTTACTACTCATTACCGAGGCCAGGGTAAGAAGTGCAGCGGGAAATTGAAGCCATTTCATAGCAGTATAAATCATTCGTTGATGTGTATTCTTCGTGTCATGGTTCAAGAGTAAAATCACAAGAGGAACAATGACGAAAGCCGCAAACAGTAGAAACTTTTCAACAAGTTCGAATTGGAAGCAATCAAGATAAAATATAAGAATGGTTATGATTCCACCGGGAAATGCGGGTAATTTCATTAGTTGCTTGAGAGAACTATTCATGGGGTTTCCTTTCTAACCTACGTTTATCGTAAGATCTGCCCGCATCGAGTGGTGTAGCGTTCTTTAGTATAGATAGGCAATTCTCCTTCTAGTAGTCTATCACATTTATTTTTCAATATATGAAAATAAACGGTATCACAAGTAAAGCGAAATAAATCACTCCGTATGGTACATTTGTATGCAATAAGACGTATAAACAAATGAAGTTATTGATCTATCGCGCCGAGGACATAATTATGAAACAGTGCTTTAATAAAGGAGCTGTGGAATTAAATGAATAAAAACAAAAGTACAGAAATGAAATGCTCTTCAAAAGCAGAAAATATCCTATCACTGATCATATAGTAAGACTAAGCTAGGCGAATTACGAAAAATCGCGAAGGACATAAAAAAAGATCACGAACTAGCGATGGAACTTTGGTCAACCGAAGAGTTTTTGCCCAGACTGTTAGCAATCTTAATTATGGATAAAAAACTTCTTTCAGAAGATGTGCTAAATAAGCTTGATAAGGATATGCAGACTCACCCTTTTGATGAGCGAAATAACTTAATGGATTGGTTAATGGCTAATCAGCTCACCAAAGACAAGAAGACAATTGCATTGATGCAGACATGGGAAAGTAGCCCTTCTGCTCTTCAAAGGCGAGTTTTCTGGTATTATCAAGCGCGATTGAGATGGACTGGACAAACACCGCCTGATAACACCGAAGACTTACTATCTGCAATTGAAGCTAATATTAGGCAGGAAGAACCGGAAGTTCAATGGGCTATGAATTTCATTGCAGGTTGGATAGGCGTTTATGATCAAAAGTACCGTGCACGTTGTATTAAACTTGGTGAGAATACGGGTCTTTATAAAGATGAAATGGTATCCAGGGGCTGTACACCTAATTATTTGCCAGAGTTCATTGCAATTGAGGTTAACAAACGAAATAAATGTGTCGTAGGCGGGAAAGCCAATTTACAAGAAGAATAAAAGTAATCTAGGATAAAAGCAAGAGACGGTGGAGAGATGTCCACGTCTCTTTTTTCTGCGCTCTGAACTTGTAAATATTATTGAACATATTAAGAAATACAGCTAATGTTCCGATAATTAATATGCAGTTATATGTCCTGAATCGACATTTATCAACATTTTCTTAGAAAAGGTGACTAAATATATGTTTTCACCGTTCCAAAAGAAGAAGAGTAGACTTGAGCAGCAACTGAGAGAGGACCTTCACATAAAAAGGGACTTGGAAGAACCACAACAGGAAGTATCGTTAGATGCAACTACTTCCGAAGCGAAGGAAGAGCCTTCAGGTTCTGTTTTAATAAACAAAGCCCATATGGACAAAAGCTCTCTTGATCTATTGTTCGCCGTAGAGCAGATGATTAAGGATAAGCAGCATGTCGAAATGAGCCATAACGATGTACAGGATCGGCTAAACCATGCGAACGGACAAAATGATCGCTTGAACAGAGATCTAAAGAACTTGGGCAAGGTCATTGAGGAACGTGAGAAGAGCATTTTGGAGCTGGAGCGGAAATTGGCTGATAAGAACCTGAAGGTTGATCAGATGCTGGAAGACTATCGGGAGCTCCAATTCAATATGTCTGGTCAGAATGAGGAGCTAAAAGGTGTCATTGAACTCGAGCGCCAAAATTATGCCGGCCTGCTTCAGAAACACAATGAGATGATTACCGATAAGAATAAGAGAATCAGCGAGCTTGAGGAGAAAAATGTAAGATTCGAATCCGAGCTCACTCAAATGAAGCAGAAATTCGATACTCTTCGCCAGGAGAAAACGCATCTGCTTAATGTTGTAAATGACTTTACGAACAGACTGACTTCTCCGTTTGCATCAAACGCAGGAAAAACCGAGGAATCTCCAAACGATTAAAGTCATGTCTGATCGGAAGAGAGGACGAGTGGTATGGAGACATACATTACGCAGGTAATAGAGCTGTTATCGCTTGGGAAGACCTCGGATGGTGTACATCAAATCACGGTCGTTGTGACCCAAGAGGATAGGCAAGCTACATACGAAATGAATATTGATGAGTTTACATATCTTGCGCTTGAAGTGTTAGAACCAATGAATGGAGACAGGATCCGACTCTCTCCTTATGCCAAGTGGGATCCTTACCGGAACACCTTTTATAGTTCCATAAACAGATCCACAGATGTTTCCCGGGATGTGCAGTATTTTGCATGCAGCGAAGCATACATAAATGAAATAAAGCGGATCAGGAGCCTTCCGCCCGTAGTGATGGAAGTTGGAGGGCAGGAGGAGAAAGTAGAGAAACCGGCTCAGCGAGGGATGCAGCTCCTGCGGCAATTCTCTGTACACATGCCTAAAATACTCATTCTGTTTCTGTTCACTGCCGGCTTGCTGATTGTTCTATCTATCACTTCGAAGGGGAATGACAATTCAGATACATTTAGCGGTTCAATCGGAGTGGCACAGGCAGAGGAACAAAAAGATGCTTCGAAAACAGCGATGGATCCTGTATCTATAAGTACTACATACAAGTCCAAAATCACCGATGTGGCTGCAAGAACGGAGCAATTGGTCGTCTCTCAAGTATCGGATCGGCCTAACACCAATCAAGCATCCATTGAAGCCATCGATATTGGTGAAGAGGAGTCCTTTTTTGGTTTACCAAAGGGATATGTGGCTTTGACCTTTGATGATGGACCTTCCATGCTTACGAAGCAGTTTGTGGACATTCTGACAGAACAGAAGGTAGCCGCAACATTCCTATTCGTAGGGCAGAAGGTGGAACGCAATCAGGATGCCGTTATCTATGCGAGTGAACATGGAATGGCGATCGGAAATCATTCCTGGGATCACAGTTTGCTTCCGAAAGCTACTCCTCAGGATCAGAGCGAGAGCTTGTCGAAGACAAACAGCGTTATAGAATCACTGACGCATAATAAGGTTACGTTGTTCCGGCCACCATACGGTGCGATTAACAACGAACTTGTCTCCAAGGTCAAGAAGATGAATATGAAGACTCTCCTATGGAATCGGGATCCAGAGGACTGGAACGCGAAGAAGCCTGAGGATATTATTCGATACTTTCACCAAGTGGAAGCTGCTGGGGGCGTATATGTGCTGCACGAGAACAAGAACACCTTAGAAGCACTGCCAGCTATTCTTGAACACTTAAAAGAAAAGAACTTGAAATTTGTCATCTTCCAATGAAATAGACCAGTAATGGTGGTTCTTATCATGCCCTACTTATGATATGGAGAAAAACTTCATGAGTAGGGCTAAACCTATTTAAGGCAAAACCGATCTGATTATTAAACGCTCCTCTCATCCATAGCCTCATAAACCCGCGTCTTCTGGCGTGGATTAACCCTTCCTTTAGCATGAATCGAAACCCCGAGCACGAACTTTACTGTAGATCCAGATCCATTACAGGCATATTTCTTCTCTATCAATCTTTCAAAATTTTTACATCCATTTGATATAATTCGCGATTTTTATGACTTAATTTATGTTAAAATATCTCAGGATCAGAAATTGGAGAGGGGTTTTTTAACTCATGTCATGGAAAAAAGTTCTGGGGAAAAGCACCATTCGTGTGGCAACGACTGCACTATTACTTTCTCAACTATTCGGCGCGGTAGGTCCTGTCTCTGCGGCAGGCACAGATGTAGAAGTACACTTGATCGGAATTAATGACCTGCATGGTCAGCTTGATACCACATCAATGGTTGGTGATAAAAAGGCAGGAACAGCTCCAATTCTAGCTACATATCTGAAAGAAGCTCAAGCCAAATATGAACACTCCCTCCTCTTCCATAATGGAGACTCTGTTGGTGCATCTGCTCCAGTTTCTTCTTTGGATCGTGATGAGCCTACGATGGAATGGATGAATATGATGGGCTTCGATGTGGGTTCTCTCGGCAACCATGAATTCGACCAAGGGATCGCTGCATTGAAAGCACAAATCTTTGGCGGCCTTGATCCAAAAGAAGGCAAAGTGACTCATGCTGGTGCAAAGTTTGACTATGTAAATGCAAATGTCATCGAGACTGCTACTGGCAAAACATTAATTAAGCCATATGTAGTTAAAGAAGTGGGCGGCGTCAAAATCGGATTTATCGGATTGGTGACGAAATCTACACCGGCTAAAGTATCTCCATCGGGTACAGCAGGCGTGCGTTTCTTAAGCGCTGAAGAAGAAGTAGAAGCGGTTAATAAATACTCTAAAGAATTGCAAGATCAAGGTGTTGAAACGATCATCGTTCTGGCACATGATCCAGCAACAACCAAAGAAGGCGTAACTACTGGAGAAGCAGCTGATTTGGCAAAAGCTCTGCCAGCAGACTCTCCTGTTGATGTTATCATTGCAGGTGACAATCACGCTTTGGCTAACGGTGAAGTGAATGGAAAATTGATCGTTCAAGCTTACTCTTATGGTACGGCATTTGAAGATATTAAATTGATGATTGACCCTGCGACTGGGGATGTAACTGAAAAATCTGCAACAGTGACAACAACTTTCCAAGAGGGTGTAAAAGAAGACCCTGAATCTTTGGCAATTATAAAAAAATCATTGGACAAGCATCCTGAGCTAACCAAGCCAGTAGGTACAACCGATGGTTCGGTCACTCGCACAGATGCTTACAATAACGAAGCACCTCTAGGAAACCTCATTGCAGATGCAATGCGTCAAGCAGATTTTGGCGATAACGCAAGCGAGGCTGACTTTGCATTTATGAACCCAGGTGGTATTCGTGCTGATCTGCCAGAAGGCGATGTGACCTTTGCTGATCTTGCCAAAATCCAACCGTTCGGCAATACTCTAGTAAAACTGGAGCTGACGGGTGACCAAATCCAAACCTTGTTGGAACAGCAATGGGGAACCAATGCAGATGGTACACCAAACACCAAAACACTACAAATCTCTGGTTTGAAATATACTGCAGATTTCAATAAGCCAGTTGCAGAACGTGTGACTAGTCTTAGCCTTGAAGATGGTACCGCTATTGATCCTGCCAAAACATATACAGCTGTAGTTAACAACTTTATGGCAGCAGGTGGAGATAACTATAAAGTGCTGGTGGATGCTAAATCATCCCTGGCCGGTCCTATTGATCTGGATGTATTCTACCAATACATTGTAGATGCATATAAAGGCGGCGCGATCCAAGCTGAAACAGAAGGACGTATTACGAACGTCGCTGCACCTGCAGAGCAACCAGAAACACCGGTAACAACAGAATTCATTTCCCGTGCTGAATTTGTAAGTGCGCTAGTAGAGATGTTGAAACTAAACGAAGTTGCTACAGCACCTGCATTCAAGGATGTCGCTGCTGACGCGGCATATGCAGACGCCATCGCTGAGGCTACTCACGCTGGATTCATTCAAGGCTACGGTGGCAACTTCAACCCTGACCGTGATATCACTCGTGAAGAAGCGGCTACTATTCTTGCTAAATTGTTGAAAAATCCAGCTTCGGATAAAGATGCTGCTGCGATTATTGCTGGTTTTGAAGATGGTAAATCCGTATCTGTCTATGCAGTTAAATCCCTGGCACAATTGATTGAGCAAGGTATTCTTGGAGCGGCAGAGAACAACGAACTTCAACCGAAACAAGGCCTCTCCAATAACGATGCCAAAGCTCTCATTCAAAAAGCTGTGGCAGCAAAAGCTTCATAATATAGAACGTTAAGCAAACCTTATAGGCTCTGCAAAAGCATAGCGATAACACTTGCTAATGGACGGTTGCAATTTGTGTAGATACTTCAATAAGGTTTGCTATATGCTATATTAATTCTAAATTCTTGAACCACCTGTGTAACTACAGGTGGTTCTTTTTTTGAAGAAATCTAATAAGACACCATATCCTCACGTTGAAGATCGGACAAACGCACTTTATTTTTCTTGTCCACATTTATACCTCACTAAAAGCGACCCTATTGCATTTAATAAAACTATCAATAACAAAGGAGGTTTTGAGAATGGGAAATAGAAGACCTGGAACGGGCTATGACCTTGTTCAGATATTTAACTCCACTCCCTATAATGCGTTTGGGAGAGTAGAGTATGCATCCATCTTTTGTAGTGACGATAATTATAGTGTTCAGCGTGATGAGACTTGGAGAGCGTCTGGTCGCGGGGCCTGCCTGGTGACTAGAATAACAGCAACGGTTAGAACACCGAGTGGAAATGTTGAAGCCGAAGCGTATACTTCTTCGGGTACTTCGTACAGCCAATTCGCCATCATACAAGTAGGAGTAAATAAGTTTCAAGTGACACGTGTAGTAAGTGCCACTAAACGCCGCAAGAAATAACCCAAACCGATTATTATCGGGAATAGTCACCAAAATATAAAGAGGCGACCAGCCAAAGCTACAAGGCCGGTCGCCTTTCTTTTTGTTTCAATGCTCCTTGTACCATAATATTCTGCGATACATCGATGAATCTTGTAAATGCCGGAAAGGGTGCAAATCTGGTTTATAATTGCCTTCAATGATCCAAATCCGACGTTTTCTGTCGATGCCTATATCGAATCCAACCTGTCTTAGTTCGGGGTAGTGCTCTCCCAGTCGTTTGGCAGCTAGCAGTGCAATTCGTTCCGCCTTTACAAGTAAGCTTCGACCTCCAATATGAGCTAGTTTTAAGGCCTCTAGCACGGGAATGGTGCGGCTGGTCACATTCGTGACCAGATACCCTTGCGCTGCAACTTTGGCATATGAGCCTGTAACTTTCCAAGGGGATAAGGGGTCTTTTTGGCGCTGAACCATAATACGGATATCGAAGGGTCTATGTTGAACCTGGGCAAGCTGCAGACGTCTTTGAACGATATATCCAGGACCTTTGTTTTTCTTCCGGAACAATTGAAGTAACTGATCGATGTCCCTCATGGTGGTCACATCTTTCTCGTTACGAATACGTAAGGCAGTCGCACCGTTTCGTTTAATAAACAGGATATCTCTTCCGTAACGCCCATCGCGAGGCTTCACAACGACATTGTGATATTGGTGCAGCATCTTTGATAAATGGTTCTTTTGAAGCAACCGCGTTTCAGGCAGACGTTTGGCAAGAGAAGAGCCCTTACGGAGGATGCGATACTGAGTCCATTTGTCTCTTTTCATTACAATCGGAACCACAGCCTTTTTCATTCTTTTACAGTCATTCTAAGTTAAAGTATCAGTTAGCATAAGCGGCCATTCGTCTAAATATGAGCTGATGTTGTTCATGACGCTTACTCCACGTGGGCGTTGTGTGATTCTGATCGGTTTCTATATTTCCCACGCAGCATGATAGAATGATGTAGATATAGATTTTTTATACATAGAGCACCTGAGTATAGTAGACAGGAGAGTGTCTAGAGTGAGTTATAAAGATTACGAAGCACAATTGGATCGAATAAAAGTGAAGCTTCAACAAGCTATGCATAAAGACGCGGATTTCTCCTTGTTTGGAGCATCCTCCCACCAATACAGGGTGAAAGGGAAGCTCACGGCAAAAGAGGTAGAGGACTGGCAGGACCGTAACCAGGTAACGCTTCCAGAATCCTTCACGAAGTTTTTGACGGAAATCGGGAATGGAGGTGCCGGGCCCTATTATGGAATATATTCGCTTGATAAGGCTGCTTCCAATACGGAGCGCCAGGCACTCTTCGCAAAACCGGCTCTTCATCCAGGGATGACCAAGGAGGAGTGGAACGATCTGATTAAGCCTCTGACCGAAGATGATGACATCTCCGATGAAGAATATGATGAGGCCCGCAATAAAGTGCTTGGCGGCATGCTGTGCATAGGTACCCAAGGTTGTGAATACGATATGTATCTGGTGCTGGAGGGAGAGTACAGAGGGAAGATTGTGTATACTTCTGATTTTCATCCGGATCATCCCTTTTTCTTTGTTTATGAAGATAGCTTTCTGGACTGGTACGAGCGCTGGCTGGATGAAATCATTTTAAACTATGAGGGCTCATGGTTTGGCGTTCTAATGCCTGGGAACGAGGAAGTTTTGATGCAGACTTATCAGAAAGCTCCGAACGAAGAGATGCAAACCAAAGCACTGGATGGGATGTTTAAATTTAAGAAAGTCTCACAGGAAACGATTGATTTTCTAAAGAGTATTGCAGATCAAAGTCCGAAACACCGCTCTACCGCCATTCAGCTCATATGTAAAACTTCTTTTGATACAGGTGCAAAATTTCTTATGGAGCTATTGCGATCGGATGTGCATGAGGATTTTCTGGAAGCATTAAAGATTCTGAATGGCCACCGCAAAACCGTAGATTTAGCGGAGTTTTATCCCGACATTTTGCAAAGGTTTGACAGGATTAATAATCTTGAAACCCTTCGTTATGCAGGATATATTTTGGAAGAGTGTGATGCTGTTACTCTGCAACACTTTAAGCCTTATCTGTGCAGCGCTGATCCGAATATGCAAACCACAGCGATCTATGCTGCTCGCTACTGCAAGAACAAGGCTGGAAGCTGGCAGATCATTGAAGACATGTTTGTTGAAGGCGACCAGCAGGTGCTAAAAAACTCAATACTATACTGGGGCCTCATTCCGCATGAAAAGTTGCTTCCTTACTATAGGGCTGTATGGCCGGATTATAAAAACAATCCCAATTTCAGAGACAAATTTATAACTTGTTTGCAAGAGTTGCATTTACCAGATGACTATTTCGAACAAAATGGATCATGAGAAAGATAGCTTGCCCATCTCGACTACCTGATGTTTAGCAAGGGATATATATAGTCATAAATCTACCAAAATTACGATAGTAGGATGCACTGAGTACAGCCGTACGGTTTGTAGACCGTACGGCTATATTGCATTTTACGTAAATCAACATAATTTTATATTAAGTCTTTAGTCAAATAAGATACAATTGAGATGTAGAATAGGGCATCCAAGCGGGTGCCTTTAGGTTTGTTTCAAACAATGAGCTATGTCATGCTGAAGTTTTGAAGATATTAAATTTGAATTGAAATGGTGGGTTCATGAAAGAATTATACAGTCAGGTGAATCGAAGAACATATTACATATCCATGTTAATGATCATTGTGTTAATGGTGTCTGGACTTATAATATCTACATTTGAGTTAAACGGAATTACATTAGGATATAGTATTCATTTTTCGTGCGTGGCAGTTCTATCGGTGTGTTTATTGATCTATCCGAAGTATGAGACCTATGTCTTCAGAAAGATCATCATTATGATGGGGTTCGCTTATTTCTATACTCTTTTCTTTTTATACCCGGATACCTGGACCACATATATTCTGATATGCCTAATTCCCTCTCTTGCCATTCTGTTCTTTGATTTGAGATTGTTTTACTTCTCCATTGTGTTAAATGGGATATTGATCCTGATCACATTTGGTTACATCATCATGATTGACCAAGGAGAAGTGTATACCTATTTACACCATGATATTGTAGGCAATCTGATCAACATTATAGCGAGCCAAGTATTAATCATTCTAATCTTTCATTTATCGTTTAGCCGGATGAAAAAGCAGCAACTCTATTATGAACAGTTACAGCAATCAGAGCGTTTGAAGATGATCGCTCATTTGACCGCTGCTGTGGCGCATGAGATTAGGAATCCAGTTACAGTTGTTCGAGGTTTTTTGCAGTTATATCAGCAAGATCCTGCTTTTGACGTTTCGGACAAGAACAAGTTTAAATTAATGATCGATGAACTGAATACGGTTGAACATATCACTTCCCAATTCCTAACCCTCTCCAAGCCCAACGGAGATCTGAAACCGGAGAGAGTTGATGTGAAGGATGTCCTTCAAAGTGTTACGAGCCTGCTTAGTTCATATGCCATGCTATCGGATAACCATATTGATATAGATGTTGAGGAAAATTGTACGATTCTCATTAATACGATTGAGTTCAAGCAGCTGCTTATGAATTTAATCAAAAATGCAGTGGAGGCATCGGAGATTGGCATGTCTGTCTCTGTCACGGCAAAGAGAAATCGTCATTATATTGAGATAAGGATTATCGATCAGGGAAGCGGAATGTCAGAAGATGAGGTGAAGTCGCTAGGTACTCCTTTCTATTCGCTAAAAAGTAATGGAACAGGGCTGGGGTTGATGATCTGTTTTAATATTGTAGAAAAGTATGGCGGAGAGATTCGTTATCATAGTTCCAAGGGAGACGGCACAACAGTCACTGTTCGCTTCTTGGCTGCAAATGACAACTGAAAGTGTAGACTAAATATTCTTACTAAGCGTATTTACGCTAAATAGTAGGTTATTGATAATGGGAAAAATTAATGACAAATCTGGCGTGAAAAGGTTTATAGGGTATTGGCGATGTCTTGTAACAGAGGGGACAGCACATACTTTTATTAACAACGTATTGCGCCTCTTTTTTTTCCTTTAGGTTTTCCTTAGATCATAGTAATTTTATAGATTTTTCTTGATTGACTAACATATATCGAGTGAGTAGAATAAAAACACAAATCAAGGATGGAATGTGATTCTTGAATGTGAAATCGGCATTATAGTTGTCTGCGGCGTGACCAATTGTGAATCAGACAAGCTTAGGTAGTGTACTTGATAGGAGTACATGTCAGATGTTTTTTTGGATGATTGTGCTGGCAGTACTGAGGAGGATTGTAACTGATACATAAAGTAGATTGAGAGATTTATACACCAGCAAAAAAGGGATTTAGTATCCAAAAACTAACTCATTTAAGGGGAACAGATGAAAAAGAATTTTAAAGTAAAATCCTTATCGATCCTATCCACAGTCGCTATCCTTAGCACCATGGTACCACATGCCTCCGCTTCGGTAATTTTGAGCGATATTTCAAGCAGCTACGCCAAGGAAGAGATTAATGAACTTGTCCAAAAAGGGATTATTTATGGCACTGGTGATGGAAAATTTAATCCAACGAGTAATATAAAGCGACAGGACTTCGCTATCCTACTGGTAAGAGCATTAAATCTGGATACCGACAACCCTCCACAATCACCTTCTTTTAAAGATGTTCCTCAAAATAACTATGCATTCTCTGCTGTAGAGGCTGCTGTCAAAGCCGGTCTAATTAAAGGTGTGGGTAATGGATTTTTCGGCATTAATCAAAATCTTACCCGTGAGCAAATGGCTGTCATCTTTGTGAATGCACTTGGAGTTAATAGTTCAGGAAAGGGCCAAAACCTGGCGTTTTCGGATGTCAATTCAATTTCTGACTGGGCTAAAGATGCAGTTGGTGCTGCTGTCGAATTGGAATTAATGAAGGGAAATCCGGATGGTACGTTTAAACCTTCTAATCAAGCAAGTCGTCAGGAAGTAGCTCTGGTTGCATATAAGTTTCTAAATGAAAAGGCTAAGATTGATGAACAAGAGCCGTCTGTGATACCTCCGCCGACTCCAATACCGCAAACACCAACACCAACACCAACTCCGGCCCCGACACCTTCTACTGGTGGTGGTACTCCTTCGACAGGTACAGGTGGGAATTCCTCAAGTAATGGAAATTTAGAAATTGCTAATCTGGTAAAAGCAGCAATCGCAGCCTTGCCAGCAAAAGATGATGTAATGCTGACCGACAAAACAGCTGTGGAAGAAGCCCGCACAAAGTATGAGGCACTAACTGCCACTCAAAAGACGCTGGTAGGAGATATCACGCGTTTGACAGAAGCGGAAGCAGCGATTGTGGAATTGGAAGCCCAGGCTGCGGCGGACCTAGAAGCTGCCAATCTAGTGAAGGAAGCAATTGAAGGCCTACCTGTAAAAGAGGACGTAGTGCTGACAGACAAAGCAGCTGTGGAAGAAGCACGTACAAAGTATGAGGCACTCACTGCAACTCAAAAAGCGTTGGTAGGAGATATCACGCGTTTGACAGAAACAGAAGCAGCAATTGCTGAATTGGAAGCCCAAGCCGCAGCGGATCTGGAAGCTGCCAATCTGGTGAAGGAAGCAATTGAAGGCTTACCTGTAAAAGAGGACGTAGTGCTGACAGACAAAGCAGCGGTGGAAGAAACGCGTACAAAGTATGAGGCACTCACTGCGAATCAAAAAGCGCTGGTAGGAGATATCACGCGTTTGATAGAAGCGGAAGCAGCAATTGCTGAACTGGAAGCTCAAGCAGCCGCGGATCTGGAAGCCGCCAATCTAGTGAAGGAAGCAATCGAAGGCTTGCCTGTAAAAGAGGACGTAGTGCTGA
>NZ_JAKRNM010000015.1 GCF_022346995.1 Paenibacillus sp. ACRRY
TGCCAGACCGCTCACCCAGAAGTATAAGCCGATGGAATTAACCTGGGTCACCCTGATGGTCGGTTGTATTGTTTTTAACGTATCCGCAGTCATCCGTCATTTACTCAGCGGTACGATAAGCGATTATGTAAAACCTCTCGGGGATGCATCTTATCTAGGGGCGCTGGCCTATCTGGCCATCCTCTCCACCATGATTTCGACTCTGCTGTCCAGCTACGCATTAACTCATCTGGAAGCTTCGAAGATGAGCGTGTTCAGCAACTTCTCCACCTTAATTTCCATCGCGGGTGGCGCCTGGATTTTGCATGAACCCGTCAGCGGTTACCATTTTGTCGGGGCGATTCTGATTATTGCAGGTGTACTCGGAACCAATATGAGTGGCAGAAAACAGAGGCTGGTCAGTGAAGTCAAAGCATGATACAATGTAAAAAATTGTAAACGGACGTTATCAACGATGATGAAGAGAAGTACATACGACAGCGTGCTCCAGAGAGCCGGCGGATGGTGGAAGCCGGTGCACAGATCGTATGGAAATGGGCTTCGGAGTTCCGAGCTGAACACAGTCTGAAGCCTGCAATCGGGGTACGGAAGGTAAGTAGGCAAGGCGGCATGTTCAGTCGTTACCCACGGACAGGATATCGATCAGGATATCGGCTGGTTCCCGTCTGGTTTCTCAGACAGTTGTCCATCCATCTTGATCCGTATCTCCAAGCGGGCCGCAACCAGCGGCCAATTAAGGTGGCACCGCGAAGTAAAAGCTTCGTCCTTCTATTCTGTTCCCTCACGGGAATCAGGAGGAAGGACGAGGCTTTTTTTGATACCTACATACTGTAACAGGCTGAAAGGGGGTGATGGTCGTGGAAGATGGCTGGTGGCGTCAGCAGATTAGAAGGTTCGAACCATTACAAAATCAAAGGAGAATGAACCATGAATATGAACAAGGATGTTATTTTGACTGGAGACCGGACCACAGGGCAGCTTCATCTCGGCCATTACGTGGGCAGCCTGCGCAGCCGGGTGCAATTGCAGAATGAATACAAAACGTATATTTTACTGGCAGATGTGCAGGCGCTGACCACCCACTATGATCAGCCAGGTTTGATTGCAGATAGTGTCCATCAAGTGACTCTCGATTATCTCGCTGTAGGTATCGATCCCAACCAAGCCACGTTGTTCATCCAATCCATGATTCCGGAGATTGCGGAATTAACGGTGATCTTCTCCATGTTTGTCACCGTGAACACGCTTCGGCACAACCCCACCATCAAATCCGAAGCGCGTGATCGCGGATATACGGATCTATACTACGGTTTCTTGGGTTATCCGGTCAGTCAGGCCGCTGATATTGCATTCTGCAAAGCAACGCTCGTTCCAGCAGGCGAAGACCAGATTCCACATGTAGAGACTGCACGCAAACTGGTCCGAAGATTTAATGAGCTCTACGCTCCGGTTCTGCCTGAACCACGCATTTTGACTGGAGAACGGCTTGGCGGGCTCGATGGGATCGGCAAAATGAGCAAGAGCATGGGTAACGCTATCTCCTTAAATGCGAGTCCTGATGATGTACACGCCAAACTGACCAAGGCCAAGACCGATCCTGCACGTGTTCATCGTACCGACCCAGGCCATCCTGACATCTGCCCGGTATTTGCATACCATCAGTTATTCCGGAAGGAGCATGCTGAAGAAATCCATGCCAGCTGCAGTCAGGGCACCATCGGCTGCAGAGATTGCAAAGGTTTTGCTGGCAGTGCGATTAACGATTTGATTGCGCCCTTTCGTGAACGGCGAAATGATTATGAGCAGCGGAAAAATGAAGTGAAAGAAATTCTTGTCGAGGGTACCCGCCAAGCACGCAAAGTCGCGCGTGAAACGATGCTGGAAGTACGAGAAGCAATGGGGATTCGTTATTTCGATCTTTAAGATTAAAGGAAAAGGCTGAATTCAGGATAGGATTCATCAACTTAACTACTCGCTTTTCTGTATGAAGACCACAAATCACGTTAACACTGCTGAGGATAGTCTATCGCGAAAAGGGGACCCCTCAGCATGAAACCTAGACAACCTTCTTTTTTGCAAGCCATGATGTTAATTATGTTATCTGTCGGCCTAATCAGCCACGTCCTGATCATTCCTGCCTTATTAAGTGCAGCCAAAAGGGACTCCTGGATTTCTGTCCTGTTATCGGCAGGACCCTATCTGGTATTTGCGCTCATGCTTGCCTATGTCTCTCGTTTTCTTCAGCATCAAACTTTACATGAATGGCTGACTTCCCATCTAGGCAAGCCCCTTGGCTTGCTCTTCCGGATCGGAAACAGCCTCTTTTTCTTGTCCGTCATCTATTTCACCCTGCATGATACGACTACCTGGGCTAAAACCAGTTACCTGACGGAGACGCCGATATTGGCAACAAGCATTGCCCTTATGTCTCTCTGTGCCTATGCGGCCTACAAAGGAATTCGTTCGCTCGCATTTACAGCTGGACTCGTTCTGCCTCTCGTTGTACTGCTTGGCTTCTATGTCGCGATCGTAAATACCCAATACAAGGATTACAGCCGCCTGCTTCCCGTTCTTGAACAGGGCTGGCATCCCGTTTTTCACGGCATGGTGTACAGTCTCGCAGGCATGTTTGAGCTGCTGTTTATCTGGTACATCCAGCCCCATTTGGCTAAACGAATCCGTATATGGCAGTATCTTATGCTCGCATTTATCATTCTTGGACTGACACTTGGCCCACTTATTGGTGCAATCGTAGAATTTAATCCTTTTGAAGCGGCCAAGATGCGTTATCCCGCTTTTGAGGAATGGCGAATTGCCTCCTTGGGCAAATATATCGCACAGACCGATTTCTTCTCGATCTATCAGTGGCTCGCCGGTTCATTTACCCGAATAAGCCTTGCCATGTATATTGTGGTAGAAATTTGGAATATTAAGAGCGCCTCCAGAAGGTTAATCAGCTTGGTTACGATAGCTGTTTTGTTTATTCTTTCCATGCTGTACCGACTGGACGATATGACATTCGAGAAAATGCTTGTTGACTATATCTTCCCATTCAATCTCATCTATCTAAGCGGATTAGCCATTATTGCAACCACCGTTGCATTCATCACTTCACGCCATCAGAGGAGGAAACATCATGGAGCACCAAGCGATTGACATCACGTCCCATGAAACGCTGCTTGCCTCTTTGAAAAAACAATTCGATCCCTGTGCGGATGTCGTTATTCAGACTTTCCCTGCCAAAGATGAGACCGATAAGTCGGTCATTATGCTATATTGTGACGGTTTGACCGATGGCAAGCAAATTAACCAGTTCATTATTCCCCGGCTGGAACAGCATTCTCTGCTTATCGAAGAAGCACATCCCAAAGAATTGGGATTAACACTGAATCCGATCGAAGATCTTACAGATGCAGAGAATATTAACCTTCTGATTTTCAGTGGACAATTGCTGCTCATCTTCGGAGACGGTGAACAATCCTGCAGTCTGAATATTGCGAGTATACCAGGCAGAAATCCTGAGGAATCAGCTATTGAGTCATCGGTCAAAGGGCCACGTGATGGATTCACCGAAGAATTAAGCGTAAATATTGCACTCATTCGTAAACGAATGAAAACCTCTTCCATGTGTTATGAGAAATATGTAAAAGGTGGCCGTACTCAGACCTCTATCGCCCTTCTGTATGTAAAGGACATTATTAATCCGGAGATTCTAGAAGAAGCTCGCAAGAACCTGGACGTGATTGAAATTGATGGCATTCTCGGTACATCTATTATGGAACGTTCAATTATGGGAGGCATCCGCAGTATCTTCCCTCTCACGGATAATACAGAAAGACCTGATTATGTCGTGAGTTCACTCTTAAATGGGCGTTTTGCTGTTTTAATCGAGGGCTCCCCCGTAGCCGTCATCGCACCAACTACGCTGTTCAATCAGTTGAAATCACCGGAAGATGAGAGTACGCCTTTTTTTATTGTGACATTTGAACGAATCTTGAGGATTTCAGGCTTGCTTATTGCCTGCTTTTTTCCAGCCTTTTATATCGGTCTGACCAGTTTTAACGTGGAGCAGATCCCTCTACCTCTTCTGGCAACCATTGCTGGAACACGTATGGGCCTTCCCTTGCCAGTAACACTCGAAGCATTTTTGATGATCTTTATGTTTGAATTATTCAATGAGGCTGGCCGCAGACTGCCGCGTGCACTGGGCCAGACTGTCAGTGTGGTCGGTGGACTCATCATCGGAGATGCGGCTATTCGTGCCGGAATTACTTCCCCCACCATCATTGTTTCCGTGGCCATCTCGGTCATTTCCAGCTACATTTTGGTGAATACGGTACTAAGCGGAGCTACAGCCCAAGTTCGAATCGGGATGCTTGTCATGTCTTCCCTCCTTGGACTGTTCGGTTTCATGCTTGGGCTATTCGCCCTACTGGTACACCTCGTTTCCTTGGAGTGTTATGGCGTATCCTATCTGTCCCCCGTATCTCCCTATATTCCCGGTGACTTCACCCAATCCGTATCCATGCGTCCCTCCTTGAAGAGGACCAAACGTCCGGCCGCACTCCATACTCAGGACTCTACCCGTCGGAGGAAACCTTCGTGAACAGATGGCTTTCCCTGGGCCTTATGCTTATGAGTTGTCTGATCTTACTGACGGGGTGCTGGGATTCCAAAGAAGTTCAGAGTATTAACTTTATTACGGGTATAGGGATCGATTATGAGGACGATAAATATATCGCTTACGCCCAACTGATCGATTTCTCCAGTATTGCCAAGCAGGACGGGCCAACTTCAAGGCAGGCAAGCGACATCTGGATTGGGCGAGGCGAAGGCACAACGCTTAGTATGGCGATTAACGACCTCTATCAGACTTCGCAGCAGCAAACCCTTTGGACACATGTTAAAGCAATCGTTTTATCCAAAAACGCCCTTAATGGTCGGCTCGATGATATTTTTAATACACTGCTCCATTCCGGTGAGCTGAGATATACACCTTGGATTTACGGTACGGAACAAAGCATACCCGATGTTCTTGCTCCGGCTGCCTTGTTAAACCAATCTACGCAAACCATTGAGCTATTCGAACCAATCAAACTATATAAGCAATTTTCCGCCTTTGAACCCATCCGCCTCCATCAACTTCTGGACGGTTTTCGCGAGCCTTCTTCGGTCATCCTGTTGCCATCAATTACTAACAGAAACCAAACCTGGTTCAACGGGGATAAAAATCCCCCTCTAGTTAAAACCGATGGATTTTTCGTCATTACAAACGGCAAAAACCAGGGGAAAGTGTCCGGCGAAGACGCAGATGGTACTCGATTCGTAAATTACGATCATGTCTACCAGTATCCGTTGTACGTATACAAGAGTGGGAGGAAATTGCCTGATCTGACTCTTAGGCTCCATGATCCGCATACCAAGGTTTCAGCAAGGATGGAAGGAAGCGGGGTCACCTTCGACCTATCTACTTCGGTAAAAGGCGTTATCATTGAGGAACACGTCTCTCACCAGTCTCCCCAAATGATGGAAGAAGCAGCTGGGAAACAGATCGAGTCCGAAATCCGTGATACGTTCGAAAAAACCAAATCACGCCAGATCGATTCCTATGGTCTAGTGGAACATCTGTATCGTCATGACCTCGCTCTGTGGAAAGAGTACGTCCAGAACCGGGCAGATCCAATTCAACGATTCAAACTTGGAAAAGTGAATGTTCATGTAAAAATCCTCAATGCCAGCACGTACAAGTACACGGAGTAATATGTACAAAAACGACCAGCCACCTGCAGTAGTTGCGAGGTGGCTGGTCGTTTTTGCATGAAGATTTAAGTCAGCGGAAAAGCCATGACACTCATCAGTGCCAGTTCGGGCTGTGTGGTATCCAAACGACTGTATTGAATGATGACTGGTACATTACTGGAAACGGTGATGGCATACGGCACACCTGAGGGAATAGACTGATCTCCGGAATGAAGTGAAGCCGTACGGATATGTTTGGTCCTTCTTCCTCGCACGCTCGCTTCTATATTCTCAATTGGTTCTCTGTCTTCAAAGAAGATGGTTATATCAAGTTCTGCCTGCTCCTGACCGGTATTGAGAACACAAATGCTCTCATGACTCTCCAGAGAGCCCTGACTATCTGGCGGTATGTAACCGTCTGGAATAACCCAATAAGTGTGACCTGTCGCCACGACTGCCTCACTATTTGCCAGGCGGCCTGCTTCAGTATGCTCTCTTGCCATTAGGACTCCTCCTCTATGAATGATGTTTATCCGTCCTATCTACCGTAGATACATTTGCAGCGGCTGCAGCCTAAGCTCACGGATCGCTTCCGCTACTTGTGCCGCGAGGCGCCGTCCGCCGCGTTCCTGAAAGTGCGTATTATCCTCCACGCCTGCCGGGAAGTTCAAATATTCACCCGGAAGCACCCACATGAAATCTTCCTTGGTTCCTTCAATCCCCGCCTGCTCAAACAAAATACGGCTCCGTTCAGCAAGGTCGATCAGTGGAACATCTTCCTCTTGCGCCAGCTCTCTTACGGCCACAATGTAATCACCATGTGTATCGGTTAGCGTACCATCGTCCGTAAAATAACGCCGGTGAACGGGCGTCACTAGCACCGGGCGAGCACCGGCCCCGCGGGCTGCATCGATATACTTCTTCAAATATTCCTTATATGTTGTGAATGGTTCCGTTCCCCGTTCCGGGTCCGGTTTCTCATCATTATGTCCGAATTGAATGAACAAAAAATCCTCAGGCTTAATACGCTTCATGATCGCATCCAATCGGCCTTCATTGATGAAACTGCGAGAGCTTCGTCCCGACTGTGCGTGATTATCAACGGCAACATCATGCTTGAATTGAGCCGGCAGCAGCTGTCCCCAGCCACAGTATGGGTACCCGCTCTCCGGCTGATCCGTTACCGTGGAATCTCCCGCCAGAAATACGGTCATCGTCTGATTGGCAAGTGTAATCTCCAAGGCGTTAATTCGCGGAGCTGGGCCGGAGAAGGACAGACGAAGCCTTCCGCTTCTTACCACAACTGAAAATCTAACCTCGGCACATTGTCCCGGCAGAGTACGAATCGTTGGCAGCATCAATCTGCCTTCACCAGCCTTGACTCTGGTGACCGTCTCAGCCAGCTCATCTCCAGCAATGAGAAGCACCTGATAAGTGCCGTCTGGCACATCAACGATAAACGATGCCTTGAGTGGAATGCAGAAGCTTGAACGCAATCGGGCAGACACATTGGCCTGCCCCGAATACTCCTGATTTTGCTGTACGATATCTGAATCTTCTGTCTCACCAGACCGCTGTTTCTCATAAACTCGGGAATCCGGCTCAAATCCGTAACCGATTGTATCCCTGTAGATACTATTGGCTGACACTTTCCGGTACCCTTCAATGTCCGCACCTGGACCGAAGTCAAATTTCCAGTGCGTAATCTTCTCTTCATTGCGGGCCTCTGCCTCGATGGCAACGGCTTGACTACCCAGAGCTTTATCCAATAGGAACAACCTCCCTGTTTAAGCTTTTGGATGAAGTGATAATCGACAGTGAATAAAGTTTATCCTTTCAGTCCGCTGGTGCTCATGCCCTGTACAATCTGTTTCTGGAAAATGAAGAATACGGCTACAACCGGAATCAGACTGACGATGGACATGGCGAACATCGCACCCCAGTTGGAGGCAGACTCGCTATCCAGGAACATTTTGAGCGCCATTGATACCGTATATTTATCCGGTGAGTTCAGATACAGTACCGGCCCCAGAAGATCCTCCCATCTCCAGTAGAAGGAGAAGATTGCGGCAGTTGCCAGCGAGGACTTAATCAATGGCATGATAATCTGAATGTACAATCTGAATTTGTTACATCCATCAATCGTTGCTGCTTCATCCAGCTCTTTTGGAATCGTACGAATGAACTGCACCATCAGGAAGATGAAGAACGGCATTCCGAAGAATGTAGGTACTACAATGGGGAGAATCGTATTCAACCAGCCCAGCTTCGTAAAGATAATGTATTGCGGAACCAATACCACGTCATGCGGCAGCATCAGAGTCAACATCATCAGGGAGAACCAGAAGCTGCGGCCTCTGAAGTTAAGTCTGGCGAAACCGAAGGCAATCAGCGACGAGGATAAGACTGCACCAATAGTGGAGATGACTACGATAACGAGTGAATTGGTGATGTAGTCCATAAACGGTCTTCCGCCCGCACCTTTCCAGCCATCCACATAGTTGCTCCAGATCCACTCTGCAGGGAAAAGGGACTCCGCGGTAACGAAGATGGTACGGCTCTCCTTGAATGAACTGAACAACATCCAAAGTACCGGATACAGCATCAGGAGGGCTAAAGCCGCAACGAACAGATGATAAATCGGCCACTTTACATTTCTCCAAACCATCGTTACTTCCCTCCTTCAGATTCATAGAATACCCAAAACTTGGATGTCAGGAACACGGCTACGGTGAGGATACCGATCATGATGAGCATGATCCAGGCCATTGCCGAAGCGTAACCCATATTGTTAAACATAAAGGCCTGACGGAACAAGTACAGTGAATACAGCATCGTACCATCCATTGGACCACCTTCTCCTTTGGAGATGATGTATGCAGGCACGAAGGTCATGAATGCACCGATGGTTTGCATAATCAGATTGAACAGGATGATTGGGCTAAGCAGTGGCAATGTGATGCTAAAGAATTTGCGTACCGGGTTAGCACCATCCACACCTGCCGCCTCATACATCTCGGGGGAGATATTTTTAAGGCCTGCCAGGAAGATCAACATGGAGGATCCGAACTGCCAGACCGATAGGGAGATCAGCATCACAAGGGATGCATTGGGATCACCGAACCAGCTGATAGGCCCGATTCCGATTGCGGTTAGCGCACTGTTAATTACACCTTCATTACTGAAAAGGTTACGCCACATGATCGACACCGCTACGCTACCACCAATAATGGATGGGAGATAATACAAGGTACGGTAAGTCCCGACCATACGGGAACCAGTATTCAGGATCATGGCGACGAAGAGTGCGAAAACCAGTCTCAGTGGAACACCAATGAATACATACAGGAAGGTTACCTTAACCGAGTTCCAATACTTGGGATCTTCAAAAAACATTTTGGTATAGTTGTCCATCCCAATCCACCGGGGGGAAGTGAATAGGTTATAACTCGTGAACGACATGTATAAGGACACAAACATCGGGATTAGCGTAAAGCCCAAAAATCCGATAATAAACGGACTAATAAATGCGTACCCGGTCAGGTTTCTGCGCAACGACGAATACTGCCTCAACGGAATGAACCTCCTTTATTGATCTGCCTGCTTCCGACAAACGGGGTATTAACAATTGGACGGGGAAAGGCCCCCGCGGTTAGCGAGCAGCCCCAGTCCCCGTCATCCCGGGTGGGATGAGCAAGCAATCATTCAACTGTTATTTATTGTTGGCCAGAACCGCTTCGGCGTTTTTACGGAATGTCTCCGCTGCCTGTTCCGGTGTAATTCTGCCAAAATTCAGTTCTTCAACAGCATCCGCCAGAGACGCAATGACTTCAGGGGAACCCACTGGCGGTGGTGGACTCATTGGGGAAGCTTTTGGCTCCATGGCCGCTACAAAGTCAAATACCTGCTTCGTTGGCTCACTCAGTTCAGGTGCAATGGCATCCTTGATTGCGCCAGAGATCGGCACACCGCGCTCACCCTTGATCAGTTTGTTGGCTTCCACGTCGTTCACCCAGAAATCGATGAATTTGGCCGCTTCTTCCTTCACTTTGGAGTTCGAAGTGACTGCCCAGTACATACTTGGTTGCATGTAGAGACCCTTCTCCATGTCCGGTCCAGGCATAGGAGCAAACTCCAGTGGACGGTCAGCAACTTGCTGTACGGCTACGAACTGGTTGGACCATTGCCAGATTCCGATTCCTTTGCCTTTGACCAGATCGGATTCCTCGATAATCCCCTTCGTTTGGTTAGCTATGTCCGGCGAAGGTGCCGCTCCTTGTTCGATCATGCGACGCATCAAACCGAAGAACTCGACAAACAGTTTATCATCGTCATACCCAAGTCCCGTACCTTCAGCATTGTATAGAGACAAACCTTTGGTCCGCAGGAAGTAGTGGAAGAAAATATCAGGGGCTACCCCGCCATCCAAATACAGTCCTTTTTCTGCGGTTTGTTTACCCAGCGCTTCGTATGACTCCCAAGTCAGATTTTCCGGGAATGTATCTACTCCTGCCTTTTTGAGCAGTGCCGGGTCATAGTGGAAGCCCAGTACGTTAACCCCGGCAGGTACACCATACTGCTTGCCGTTGATTACGCCAGTACTGATGACGTTTTCGGAAACATCATCCACCTTGATCTGATTACCAAGGTATGGCGCCAGATCTTCCAGCTGACCATTTTGTGCATATTGGCTGATGTAGGAAATATCCATCTGAACAATGTCTGGCAACTGATTCGCTGCAGCTTGTGGAGCGAGCTTCTTCCAGTAGTCATCAAACGAGGCATACTCGACATCAATTTTGACGTTCGGATTTTTCTCTTTGTACAAGTCAATGACCTTCTGTGTGTATTCATGACGTGCATCTGAGCCCCACCACGCGATACGCAGCGTCACCGAGCCATCTGCTGATGTTCCTCCCGACCCTCCATCTGAGCTGCACGCCGCCGTAAATACCAGCAGCATAGCCATCATCAGGAATATTGCCTTTTTCACCATGCCAATCTCCCCTTTTTGTGTGGATATGGTTATGTGAACGGGTTATCCTTGTCTTTCTGATAACGCTTTCACAAACTTGATAATGTCATTTTCGCAAATGTACGACCAGAGTTGAATACACAAATCCGTCTTGTTGGTTCAAAAAACAGAGGAGGACAACATTCACCCTTCACGGTGTTGTTTGTCCTCCTCATATAACGACCAAGGAGCGGCAGCTAATTGTTATATGCCGGATCTTCGGTATTCGGTTGGTGTCATGCCGGTCCACTTTTTGAACACCTGACTGAAATATTGCGAATTGCCCCCGAAGCCGAACAGTTCCGCAAGCTCGAATACTTTGACATCCCCGCCCCGGCGAATGTGCTCACATGCTCGCTCAATGCGCAGGCGATTCACGTAGTTGGAGAAATTTTCTCCTGTCACTTTTTTGAAAATTTTGCCCAGGTAATCCGGATTCATATACAGCATCTGATGGGCAACACCATTCAGTGAAAGATCAGCCTCACCGTAGTGTTTATCTACAATATCCATCATCTTCTCCACGGCGGAAGACTGACGGCTTATATGATTTTTATAATATCCGGAAGTCAGATTGGCTGTGCTGTTGGCGATAAAAGACTTCAGTCCGGACAAAGTATCCATGTGAGGAAGCTCTGCCATCCGCTGAGTAAACTCCGTTGCCTCTTCAGGCGGACAGACATGAATCATGGCCGAATAGAGCTGAACAACATAAGATCGGGTTAACTCAATATCAAGCTGCTGTCCGGATAAACGCTCAAACAGGCGATCAACTTCGACACTGGCTTCCTCGCTATTACCCGACTTAATCAGTTGGCACAATTGTTCGGCATCCTGCTCGGCATGAACGCCTTCACATTCCCCGGCAATGGCTACATCATTCTTCGTGATCAATTTGCCTTCTCCGATGAAAAAGCGATGGTTTAGACATTGCAGCGCCTCACGATACAGACGCCGTGACTGGACCATGTGGTCCGCTTCGCTAAGTGCAGCAGTCACTTGTAATTTATAGAGCCTGGTAAAAGCAGCTCTCACTTCCTCAATTCTCTCCCTTAAGTCAGTGGAATCAGCCGAATCTTCCAGCAGAATCAGCAGCTTGCCTTCAATGGTTGTGCTCAATAAAACATACGGCAGCAGATCGCTGGCAATGTTCTTGATGGCAAACAAATGACTGTAGTCATGTTCGTCCGAGATGTGGAACAATAACAAGCGAACTTGACTTGCTTCGAGTTTCAGATCAAACAGTTCCTGATAATACTCCAGATCGACCGGACCATATGTCCGATTGGTCATGAACTCGAGCAAAAATTGTTCTTTTACATGGGGAAGTACTCTTTGCAGCCGCTGCTTCATTTCCCCTGCCACATGCTCTTTTACCTGTGCATCCTGATGCTCTTGAAGCAGTTCCGACAGGGCATCATGAATCTGATTTTCATTGCAGGGCTTCAGCAAGTAATGCTTCACGCCATATTGCATGGCCCGGCGGGCATATTCGAACTCTTTGTAACCGGATAGCATGATAAACCGGAGTCCAGGATAGGCTTCAGAAGCCTTTTCTATAAGTCCCAGTCCATCCAAACCCGGCATGGATATATCGGTAATAATAATATCAGGTCTGGAAAGCCCGATTTTGTCCAATGCCTCAATCCCGTTCCTGGCGGTGTCCACCAATTCAGTACCGGCTGCTGCCCAATCCACCACTTGGGAGATCCCCTCCAAAATCACACGTTCGTCATCTACGAGCATCACTTTGTACATCGTCATCGTCCTCTCTGATCCAAGGTATTCTGATCGATACTACGGTCCCGGCACCGGGATTGCTGCTCATGACCATGCTGCCCTCCTCACCGAAGGTCAGCCTGATCCGTTCCTGGATGTTGGATAAACCTATGCCTTGCCCTCTCGTCTGAATGCGTCC
This sequence comes from Paenibacillus sp. ACRRY, assembly GCF_022346995.1. Classification (GTDB taxonomy): domain Bacteria; phylum Bacillota; class Bacilli; order Paenibacillales; family Paenibacillaceae; genus Paenibacillus. The sequence continues at coordinate 12,672 of NZ_JAKRNM010000015.1, forward strand.
TTCCTGCAATTGCTTCAAGAATTCCGGGGTCATGCCCGGTCCGTCATCCTCTACTTCAATGATAATCTTGTCATCTTCTGCTCGGGCTCGAATCCGAATTTTGCACGGATGTATACTTGGTTCAAGCGCATAGTGAATGGCGTTCTCCACCAGAGGCTGTAACGTTAGCTTCGGAAGACGTGCACTCCCCACCTCAGGAGCAATATCCATATCAAAATCAAGCCTTTCCTCAAATCGCGTGCGCTGAATGGTCACATAACTTCGGACGATATCCAGCTCTCTTTCCAGCGTGATCCACTTCTCGGACATATTCACTGAACTTCGCAGCAAGAAGCCGAGCGCCTCGACCATCTCGGAAATTTGCCGCTGCTTCTGCACTTTGGCCAGCCAGTTAATGGACTCCAGCGTGTTATAGAGGAAATGCGGATTGATCTGTGCCTGAAGCGCTTTCAACTCTGTTTCCCGAATGACCAGCTGCTTCGCATAATTCTCTTCAATCAGTTCCCTGATGCGCTGCAGCATCATTTTAAATGTACGATGGAGCAGCCCAACTTCATTTTGGGACGATACCGGAACATTGCCCAGAGCAGCCTCCTCCAGCTTATCCAGATCCCCTTTTTCAATATTGCGCATCTTCTTGATCAACTGAGCGATGGGCTGTGTAATACTGCGGGACAGCTTAGCTCCAAATACAAGTGCCACCAGCAAAATCATAAAGAAAATGACAGTAACCAACTGTTTGACAAACTGTATCTGCTTAAACATCTGGTCAAATGGCGTCATATAAAGGTACACCCAATCCGTATAGGATGAATGCGCACGGGCGACGAAATTCCTTCCCTGTTCAAACATGGAAATCCCGTAAGGTTGGGTGCGCTTCAATTCGGATTCCAACTCGGAATCGGTCACTGAGGATTGCGTGGGATAGATGACCTCTCGTCCATCCGTAATTAACAGCTGCGAGTCCTCAGCGGGGTGCTGCATCTGGTCCTGAACAATACGATCCAGTCGTACACGGATAATCAATGTTCCGAGCTTCTCCAAAGTGAAGGCTCCACCTGTGAAAGACTTGACCTGTCTTACGGATAAAAGTCTCGCCTGCTGATCTCCGCTCGTATACCATGCATTGGATCCTGAATATTGCTGTCCAAGCGCAACCAGTTCCGCCTGCATGGACTCCGATATTCCCTCCCGGTTCCCCGCAGCCATAACGTTATTGTCATTATCGATAAAAATCATGGAATAGACGTACTTCTCTGACCCTGCATATGCGACAAGCCTATTGGTTATTTTTTTGAGCAGGCCGTTTTTCTCATATCCCGATTCCGCCTTATCCAACTGTAAGAGGTACTGCTGGAGCGGCTCATCCGACATGACCTTGAAGGAGAGATTGGCAATTTCGCGCAGTTGATTCTCGATGCCCACGGAAGACATATTCAGTACCTGGGACGACTTTTCATAGATTTGGCGATCATAGATTCTGAATACGTATCCTAGGACAGACACATAAAACGTGAAGCTGATCAGCATCAAAAATCCGATGAGAAGAATGGTTTTGTGATGGATCGGCAGCGATGTGAAAGCGTTCTTAATTTTTCTCATCCAAAGCGCTCCTTTGGCCCCGCGAAGGGTGCAGGCAGGTGTGAGAGTCTCGTTCTACTGTAAGTTATTTTCATATTTACACATCCATGGGCAGATGACAAGTCATATTTATGCAACATATAGAGTCCTATTCAAAGGCACTTAGAAAAAGAAGCCGGATTGATCATCAGATCAACCCGACTTCTCGAATAGAATAACTTCACATTGCTGCTTACGGATTAACGAATACCGTCTTCAACTTCGCTACATATTGCACATCAAAGCCAAGACCTTCGGCTACCATGGCTAGTGGCACATACGTTTTGGACTCCTTGCCCACCTTGTTCAGGAACGCAGGTGTATCTACTGCAACAGATGCGCCGTTCACCTGAACCGCACTTGCACCAATCTTCACAGCTACCTTACGGTCTCCGTATGTAATGGTTGCTGTGGAGGTTTTATTGTCCCAAACCGTGGTAGCTCCTACAGCGTTTACGATATCCTGAATCGCCACAAAATTTTTCCCATTGCGAATGATGGGTTTATACGGCGTATTCAACGTTTTGCCGCTAACGATGATGTTCATCGGTTCACCTGCTGCAGGCGCGGTCAGTTTCGTATAATCACCCCAGATCGTTTCTGCAAACACCTTGGCGATCGCTTCGTAACCAAACTGGTTCGGGTGAAAATCACGATCCTTGATCATATGTGTCATGGTTCCCTCGCCGCCAACAAATTCTTTGGCTACGTGTGCCACTTTTACATCCATCCCCTGTGCGGTGAATTGGGAAGCAATGCCATCAATGGTTGCCGTAAAACCTTCGGATGCTTCCATGAGTTTGGCATATAATGCTTTTCCCGCCACTTCAGGCATAGGCTGGTACTGGTCAGCAATGACAATCTTGGCTTCGGGATTAATCGCATGAATCGTATTGATTACCTCGCCGACATTCGCGGTATATGCTGCCAGCAGTTCCTTAACCTTAGCTTCCAATTCCGAGTCACTTAGAGTATTGGCTGTACCCAGCAATTCGGATACATCATTGCCTCCAATGGTAATCGCAATGAGATCAGCTCCTGCTACGCTCGCGCGGATTGCAGCAATGTTGGCTCCCATCTGCCCGGCTCTTGGATCTGGCAAACTCGGCTGAATGGCTTCAGAGGTCAATGTTTTGCCTTCATTTATTGCAGAGGTAAAATTCTTCAATCCAATGCTCTTCAATCCGGCGATACCATAGTTATCCACCTGAGTGCGGCCATGGAGCAATCCTTGCTCCTGCAAGCGCTCTACATAACCATAAGGCAGGCCCTTAGCATTCGGCTCGTATCCTACCGTAATCGAATCTCCCAAAGTAACGATTCTGAACTCCTTCGTTACGGCTGCAGCATCCTTCTTCACATTGGCGGCTGCCGTTGTTGTACCGGCAGGTAATGTGCTGGTGCTTGTATCCGCTGCATGTGCCGGTAATGCCGTTGATGCAAACAGCATCATTCCAGCCAGCATGCCTGCTGACAATGCAGCCGACGTGTTATTCCATGTACGTGTACGCTTCATTCGTGGTAACACTCCTTTTTCTCACATTGATAAGATAATAACTTGAACTTGATTACACAGGTTCGACTCCGGTGACAGAAGTTCACATATTTCTATTCTAGCATTAAAAAGTAGAGATGTCGTACGGACATCAGCCTGCTCACAAAACAACAGACTCCCCTCTGCGGGAAGTCTGTTAAGCTTATAGTCCTAACTTGTGTTTACTTGTTACAACGGTGGTTTAATGATCTTTCTTTTCCGTTTCTGCGGAGTTATTTTTCTCGGCAGAACGTTCCAGATAACGATCATAACGATTATCCACTTCACGGGCCATATTCCGGTACATCAACGTTTCCTGAACAATCGGGTCCGTTTCCGTCTGTATGCGCACCTCATATTTGGGAGGAATCAGCTGACGTTCACGCTTGTCCGTGTCGCCGGACTCTTCCATCTCCCCTTCAGTCAGCATTTCACTCAAACGTCGTTCCAGTTCCTTGGATTCATCCATCGTTCATCGCTCCTTCAATTTAAGTCCATAAATTACAACCAAATACTATTGCACCTATACTCCGATGGCCAGAACAATCTTCCGATCGCTGTTATCCCCGAATTTTAGTGTTTTCTTTTCAAAGGAAAAAATTCGGGGATAAAGGCGAACGCTTCGCTTCTCCAGATTTTTTTCTGACCCTCGTTTATGTGCAATATACGTTTGTTGAATCATTTAAGAATTAATAAACTTACTCCAAACCGGTTGCTTTGGCTTCCTTGAGTACATCTGTCAGTGCATCATGAATTTTGCCGTTCGTGGCAACCACATGACTTACAGACAACTGATAAGGTGTGCCAATTGTATCGGTGACCTTGCCGCCCGATTCCTCAACAAGCAGGGCACCTGCCGCGATATCCCACGGTTTCAGTCCAACTTCGGTGTATGCACTGAGTCGACCTGCAGCAACATATGCCAAATGCAGAGCAGCCGATCCACCCGCACGCAGGCTTCGAACTTGCGGTGCAAGGGCCTGTACAGCCGCCATATTGACTGGCAGGGCATAGGTAGTATCTGCCGGGAAGCCCACTGCGACCAAGCTCTGGCCCAGGCCCTGTTCATTGGATACAGCCATTCGGTTCCCGTGGACGTATGCACCTTTGCCTTTTTCAGCTACAAACAGTTCGTCTCTGGAAGGATCGTAAATGACCCCTACAATGACTTCACCATGATGAGCCAATGCAATGGACACCGAATAAAACGGAAATCCATGGACAAAATTCGTTGTTCCGTCCACGGGGTCCACGATCCAAAGGAATTCTTCTTCCTGCGCCTCTTTCAGTGCTTTCGCAGAAGCCTCCGGTCCGGGCTCAACACCCTCTTCACCGAGAATGGCATGGCCCGGAAAGTGGGTTAAAATCAGGCGGCGGATCATCTGCTCCGCTCCTTTGTCCACTTCGGTCACAAGATCCTGCGGAGAATATTTGGTTCCAGGTTCGCCTATGGTACCGAGACGGCTCTTGATCCATTCACCCGCTTTGGAAGCTGCATTAATGGCAACAGCAGTATAGCTTTTGCTCGTCACGACATAAGGTGTTTTTTCCTTCTCATTCAAAGCGTTCACTCTACTTTCTATATCAATCTACGAAAAGTTAAAATACTTGTTAAAAGTATACGCCCCACAGGGTGTAAAGTTTCTTGCTGCCCAGGCCCCTTTTGGCTCTAGGGATGGATAATGACTGTAGATTCGTCCACCCATTCCACGCCTTCTTCGTGGTAGAAGGCCAGCTTCTGCATGAGCTGCACCAGTGCTTCATCCTTGCGCTTCGCCTCGATCATGACATCAAGTTCCGGCGTATCTGCGGCAATATGACGCAAAAAGGATAGTAGAGGCTCTACTTCAACGCCATCGGCATGTCCACGGATATCCTTCTCGCTCTTCGGACTGGATACGTGAATTTTCGGCGGCAATGGCCGATCTGCAGGGGAATCCGCCTGTGCCAGCGGCGACTGCCACGTCTTCCATATGTCAGGCCACAAATCCCATGGCTGTTCGCCTTCATTATTGACCCACTGATGATGAATATCCAGCACCATCGGCAGTCCCAAGTGCTGACATACCGCCAGCGTTTCGGGAACGTTGAATGTTTTGTCATCATTTTCGAGGGTCAACCGTTCCTGGATATCCCGATCAAGCTTCAGAAAATTCTCTTCAAAGCGCAGCGCTGCACTAGGCTTGTCCCCGTATGCACCACCAATATGTATATTATTCTTGGCAGTGGCATTCAGTCCCATGGCATCCAGCATCCGAACATGATGACGAAGGTCACGCATGGAGTTCCTGAGCACTTCCTCCCGCGGCGTACTTAGAACGGTAAAATGATCCGGATGGAAGGATACCCGCATTCCGTTTTCCTTCACAAAATCACCAATGGCAGTAAAATCGGACTGGAGTGCCGGGAATGGATCCCAATCCATCAGATCCTCATGTGTCGCCAGCGGAATTAATTTGGAAGAAAAACGATATACATGAATATGGCTGCCCTTGTTATGTCTAAGCAACCGTAACGTATTATGCAAATTCTCGGCTGCAATCCGTTCCAGCTTGCGAATGGCTGCATCCCTGTCATCGATTTTCTTGAAGCTGGCCATGGTCATCGTGCGGGAAGGAGACGCATTCTCTACCAGCACAGACATCGCCACATAACCAAAACGTACAAGCATGGTGTTCTTCCTCTCTGTTAGGGCGGAATTCCTGCCTGGCATCTGCTGCCGTCAGGATTTCCCGTCACTGTATATAACCAAGTTTTACCCTAAAAGAAAGTCCGTAATCGCTTGCCTCACAATTCCGTTCATTGGTCCCATACGATGAAATAAGGATTACCCCTGTGCCTGTTCTCCAAAGAACATTTCGTCCGCAAGTGCAGTCTGAACACGGGATTCTTCCTCATTCAGCTTGCGGATGAGCAGCATCTCCACTTCAGTTACTTCCTGCCCTTGGAAGTTGATCTCTGCAATGGAAGCAACGATCTTGACGATGGCTACAGCCACGTTGTCAGGTGTATAGGCAATAACCTTCTGTCCGGTCGGAAAGACCCGGAAGCCCTGTTTTACCATTTTCCCGCGGCCGTATTCCAGCAGTTCAAACAGCTCCTGCTCGCTCTTGAATTTGCATACGGAATTGAATTCAGTCTGAAATCCCATCCATACTCCTCCTTGTAAAGTCTTTTACGTGAATGTAAACAAGAGTTCCATTTTAGAAATTTAAGCCTGTACGCCGTTCTCGTAGTTCAGTGCTTGCTTGCGGTTGTACCGCTCCAATGCCAGCTCAATCATGCGATCCAGCAGTTCCGCATACGATACGCCCGTCTCGCGCCACAGCAACGGATACATGCTATACGGAGTAAAGCCAGGCATTGTGTTTACTTCATTAATAAGCAATGCCCCATCCGATTTGCGAATGAAGAAGTCAGCCCGGGAAATACCGTTGCCCTCAATCGCGCGGAATGCCTGCAAGGCTGCCTCACGGATACGATCAGCGGCTTCAGAATCCAGTGGAGCGGGAATCAGCATCTGTGATTGGCCATCAATATACTTGGCTGCATAGTCATAATATTCACCAGAGGATACGATTTCTCCTGGCACCGAGGCCATCGGCTCATCATTACCAAGTACACTTACTTCCACCTCGCGTGCCTCAACAAACTCCTCAATAACAACCTTCGTGTCGTATCGCAGCGCAAATTCAACGGCCGTCTTCAGTTCATCCCGGTTGCGTGCTTTTGAGATCCCTACGCTGGAGCCGAGGTTCGCCGGTTTGATGAAACATGGGTAGCCCAGCTGCTCCTCCACTTGGAGGATCATGTCGTGCTCGGTCTGCTTCCACTGGGTCGCATTAAAATAAGTAAAGGCACATTGGTCGATTCCAGCCTGCGCAAACAGCTTTTTCATGACCACTTTGTCCATACCGCCTGCTGAAGCCAGTACACCTGCACCCACATAAGGCATATCCGCCATCTCGAACATCCCTTGGATCGTACCATCCTCACCAAACGTGCCGTGCAGCAGCGGGAACATAACGTCCAGTGCATCTTCTCCGCCATACAAACGTGCAAACAAGGCGTTCAGCGCTTCCTGGGTTCCACCTGCCGCCTGCTCCAGCTTCAGATCCTCAATCTGTGCGAATGGCGCGTGCATTACAGATCCTTTTTTCCATGTCCCCTGCTTGGAGATATAAAAAGGAACCAGTTCATACTTCTCATAATCAAAAGCGTTCGTTACAGCAAACGCCGTTTGCAGCGATACTTCGTGTTCCCCTGATTTTCCGCCGTAAACGACGCCAACTGTTAATTTATCCATGCTCATGCGTAACCTCCGATTATCTGTGCATGATGCTGTCATACCTGTATGGTCAGCATCAATTTTATTCTTTCTTAGGGCTTATTTTACACGGAACTGAATGTCCACGTCATCCAATCCCTGTATATCTTTCTTCAATTAAAACTCATCTGCAATATGAAAAAGCCGGTACACCGTCCGCTCCGTCCAAGCGTAAGAATCCCGGTAATCCCAATAGCGGTGGCGACTGCTGACCGTATGTGCATTGACGAGCGGCATGCCTCCCGCATCGAAGGCAGTCACAACAGTACTATGCTGAAACCTGCCGTCTCCGTCCCAATCGTAGAGAATGACATCTCCGAGCATCAACTGTTCGGGGCGATCCACTTCGGTTGCTGTCAGACCCCAGCTGCTGCTCCCCAGATACCGCTCCAGACTGTTGGATACAGCCCAGCTGTAGCTCCACATTTCGGTGCTGTTCACATAGCCTTTGTACCACCAGCCCGCTTCTCTTCTACCAGTATAGTGGATGGGTGCTCCCCCTGCAAAGAGACATTGGGAGACGTAATTGGTGCAGTCTACCTCGAATTCCTCAAATGCCGGGTTTCCCGCATTCCACCACCGATCTGCATAAGCAACAGCCAGGTCTCGCCGGTATAATTGCTGCCTGGAACTTCTTCCCTGGCCAAGCACTTCCCTGTTCAGCAGCGGCCGATTAATCGCCTGTACAAAATCCGCTTGCTGAAAAGGTCTCCCTTCCCCTGCCGGACGCCGCTCCGGAACTTCTCTTTCGACCCGTCCAATCATCCAGGTGCCACCCTGCCTAAAAAAGGTCAACCGTTCCCGCTCAATCCGATCCTCCCGGTGGGTGATTCCACTCTTCTCGTAGAAAAGCCTGCTGTAAAGTTGTACATCCACCACCGATTCTTCCGGACCTTCCGTAACCGTACGCACAAGCTTGGCACTGGTCTCGCTGCGAAGAGGCACTGCACGCCGTTTGCGATACCAATCGTCCAGTCTGGCCATACGCTCTCCCCGCTCCAGCACAAATTCCGGATCCGTGACAATCCGCTCGCTCGTCTGTGGACGATAGTCGATTTCGCATCGGTTGTACTGGTTCACATAGGTGTATAAGGCACTCTTCCATTCCCTTTCCAAGCTTGTGTCCCCCTTTGGCACTTGAGTTCTCTCTGGAAAATACAGTTGTGCATACTACTTCTATTCATATGAGGCGTATACCGGTTGTATGTGTTCCACTCAAGGATCGAGTGCCGAAAATCGGAGACTTCGTCAGCAGGAAGTATCGTAACGAACCAATATTAACGAAAACGCCTTCATTGTTCGTAAAGCTTGTTTGGACAGGCAAAAAGCCCTTTACGTACGGAGGTGAAAACGGTATACTTAATACTAAAGTTGCAATTATGAAATTACGTTTCATCTGATGAAACCAACGAACAAGGACACGGAACGATGAAGGCCTGTTCTTCCACTTAAATGAACTTTATCTTCATCTCACCGACACATTTTAAGGAGGTACATGTATGTCAGCCAAGAACCATTTCTCCGCAGCCCGCAGTCTTGAGGTCGGAGGCAAGTCTTACCGCTACTACAGTCTCGATGCTCTTCAGGAAGGCGGCTACGGCGACCTTTCCAAGCTTCCCTTCTCCATTAAAGTGCTGCTCGAAGCAGCAGTTCGTCAGTTCGACGGACGCGCGATTACCGAAGAACATGTGAAACAACTTACCGGCTGGGCAGAAGGCCGTGACAATAACAAGGAAATTCCATTTATCCCTGCACGTATCGTCCTGCAGGACTTCACTGGCGTACCGGTTGTCGTGGATCTTGCCGCGATGCGTGATACGGTGAAAAAGGCAGGCGGCGATCCAAAACAGATTAACCCGCTCGTGCCGGTTGACCTCGTTATCGACCACTCCGTTATGGTTGATGCATTCGGAACCAACGACGCTCTCGACTACAACATTAAGGTTGAGTTCGAGCGTAACGAAGAGCGCTATCGCTTCCTGCGCTGGGCACAGACGGCGTTCAACAACTTCCGTGCTGTACCGCCATCCACAGGGATCGTTCACCAAGTTAACCTGGAGTACCTGGCTTCCGTCGCTGCAACCAAAACGGTTGACGGCGAAACCGTCGTGTTCCCGGATTCCCTCGTAGGTACGGACTCCCACACCACCATGATCAACGGACTCGGCGTTGTTGGTTGGGGTGTTGGCGGAATTGAGGCCGAAGCAGGAATGCTTGGTCAACCACTGTACTTTGTAACACCTGACGTTATCGGTTTCAAATTGACAGGCAGCCTGAGCGAAGGCGCAACAGCTACGGATCTGGCTCTCACTGTCACTCAAATGCTTCGTAAAAAAGGCGTAGTCGGCAAATTTGTCGAATTCTACGGTCCAGGCCTTGCCAACATCAGCCTCGCTGACCGTGCGACTGTTGCCAACATGGCACCGGAATACGGCGCTACGATTGGTTTCTTCCCTGTCGATAGCGAAACATTGAACTATATGCGCAGTACAGGACGTTCCGACGAGCAAGTGGATCTGGTTGAAGCTTATTACAAAGCACAAGGCATGTTCCGAACTTCCAGCACGGTTGATCCAGAATTCACCGACGTGATCGAGCTGGATCTCGCTTCCGTGGTACCAAGTCTCGCAGGTCCTAAGCGTCCACAGGATCGCATCGAACTGACGCAAATGAAAGAAAGCTTCAACAGCATCATTCGTACTCCGGTCGATAAAGGCGGATACGGACTGAGCGATGAGAAGATTGAAGAAACAGTGCCTGTGAAGCACCCTGACGGTTCCACTAGTGAACTGAAAGCAGGCGCGGTTGTGATTGCAGCCATCACAAGCTGCACCAACACATCCAACCCAAGCGTTATGCTTGGAGCGGGTCTACTGGCGAAAAAAGCAGTTGAGCGCGGTCTGACCAAACCAGGCTACGTAAAAAGCAGCTTGACTCCAGGTTCCCTTGTTGTTACCGAGTATCTCGAAAAGTCAGGCCTGAACGTATACCTCGACCAGCTCGGATTTAACGTTGCCGGTTACGGCTGTGCAACTTGTATCGGTAACTCCGGCCCGCTGCCAGACGAAGTAAGCGAAGCCATTGCCGAGAACGATATGACTGTAGCGGCTGTATTGTCCGGTAACCGTAACTTCGAAGGCCGTGTGCATGCTCAGGTAAAAGCCAACTATCTGGCTTCTCCACCACTCGTGGTAGCTTACGCTCTCGCGGGTACGGTCAATATTGATTTTGCTACCGATCCAATCGGTTATGATACGAATAACGAACCAGTCTTCCTGAAAGACCTCTGGCCTAGCTCCGAGGAAATCAAGGATGCGATTGCAAGCTCACTGAATGCTCAGATGTTCCGCAACAAATACGAGAATGTATTTACAGCCAATGAGCGCTGGAATAACATCCCTGTACCGGAAGGCGAGCTGTATGAGTGGGATCCAAACTCCACGTACATTCAGAACCCGCCGTTCTTCCAAAACCTTGGCGACAAGCTGACTGATATTGCAGACATCCGTTCTGCACGTGTTATGGCTTTGCTTGCTGACTCCGTAACAACGGATCACATCTCGCCAGCCGGTAACATTGCTCCATCCAGTCCAGCCGGACTGTATCTGAAAGAGCATGGCGTAGAACGCAAAGACTTCAACTCGTACGGCTCACGCCGTGGTAACCATGAAGTCATGATGCGCGGTACGTTTGCCAACATTCGTATTCGTAACCAGGTGGCTCCAGGTACAGAAGGTGGTATTACGAAGTACCTGCCAACAGATGAAGAGATGTCCATCTACGATGCTTCCATGAAGTATCAGGACGAAGGTCAGAACCTGATCGTTATTGCAGGTAAAGAGTATGGTACAGGCAGCTCCCGTGACTGGGCGGCAAAAGGTACATTCCTGCTCGGCGTAAAAGCCGTTATCGCAGAAAGCTTCGAGCGTATCCACCGCAGCAACCTGGTGGGCATGGGCGTTATGCCACTGCAATTCCAGGAAGGCCATGGCTGGTCCAGCCTCGGTCTGAACGGACGTGAGACGTATGACATCACAGGCCTCAGCAATGATGTGAAGCCTGGACAAGAGTTGACGGTTACGGTAACCCGTGAAGACGGAACCAAGTTCGACTTCCCTGTCATCGCTCGTCTCGACAGCATGGTTGACGTAGACTACTACCACAACGGTGGTATCCTGCAAACCGTATTGCGTCAAATGATGAAAAAAGCTTAATTACATTAACAATTAAGGTGATAAATTAATATAGAAAGCTCCCCGCTACGTGCGTTTGGCACGAGATGGGGAGCTTTTTTTGTATTTCTTATTAAACGGCTTCTAAAAATCTATTCTTATTGCAACTTCCGAATCATCAGGCGGCGAAGGGATGCGATATATCCCCCTGCAGTTTAATTTCTCCACGTTGATCCAGTCCATGAAGTCATCCCCTCCATAACTCCGAACAAAAACGGCGTATTCCAACTTGCCATCATGATCAATGGACTCTGTATATTCTGTAAATGGGTGCTTTCCCTCTATACTCTGCAAAAAATCGGAAAATTCACTTCTCCACTCTTCCATCTGCTCTGCATATTGATCGGGAACATAATAATAGAAACCATCTGGCGTATAGTACGAAATTTTCATTATCATTCTTATATCCTCCTACAGTTACAGATTAAAGTTTCAAGATCTCCATACCTTCTTTCAGTTGTTCTGACACAGCAGTGTAATATTCAATGCCACCTGATAATTCCTGTTTGGTTTTATGTACGAGATAATAGGAATATTTCTGCATTAGTTCAGGTCCGGATAACTCAATGGGCAAGTGAATGATCTCAACATCATCTCTGTCAAAATAATAACGATAGCCTCTCTCTGACCGCCCAACATTCATTACTGTCTTTATGACTAACAACTCATCACGAGTACAACTGTTAATCAAATCTGATCTTTTCTGTTCTAAAGCACGCACTACTTCTTCGCCAAGGTGACTCAGCTTAGCTTCAGCCATTTCACTTTCGATTTCCATGATTGCTCTCATTCTACCTGTCAAGCTTATAGCTAATGAATATAACAATAAATATCCTCCTTTGTTAATATATAGTTTAGCCATCTTTGGTCCTACTCTACCGCAATAGGGAGCCCATCCGCAAACCCCTTCTGGGAGACTAGAGTTATCAAACTCCTGACAGAAAGACATACAAAAAACAAAAAAGCTTTCCACCACAGTATTAGAACGTGATGAAAAGCTTAATATGAGGCATATAAGAATGCTCTATTTATTTAAGGTCAGCATCTACCTAGTGTCCAATATGATGTGACGCCTCATCCAGCAGCTGTATTGTACCCATGATCAGAAATAGACATGACATGGCGATCAGCGACCCTCCGACCCATCTTGACAGGATCACTCGTTCCACGATCTGCCGACTCGAGCCAACTGTTATACTTTGCGGGTACACAAGAAACATCAAACCTGTGCTCATCAATAGTACAGTGATTAGGATCATAATCTCCCTCCTTACACATGACTCTCCTTAGGATTATACTCCTTTTTCACCGATCTGGATTCTCCGCCAACCAATAACTGCTTCATGCCGAGAGCCATGGTAAACAGAATATAGCCAATCACCCCACCTAATGTATTTAGCATCAGATCGTCCACATCGAATATGCCCATGCCAGTAAGCAGCTGTGTTACTTCATAGACTAGACTTAGAAGCAGAGATGACAGAAATACGTTCGCCCCTGATAGCAGCTTGTTACCCATCAGCATCGGGATGAACATCCCCAGTGGAATGAAAGCCATCACATTGCCCACCAGATGGATTGCGGTGCCTGGACGATGCAGTGACAGGCTGTTCCAATCTCTTGAGATTTCCTGAAATGGCGTCAGGTTGACGGTTCGTGTATGAATCAGATCTGGTTGATGTAGGAAAGCCATAAGCTGGACCCTGACTACTTCAAAGTCAACCGGACCTCCTTTAAAGAGAATGAGCTTGGTTAGCAGATATAAATAGATGATTAACACGGCAATCCAAAGGATTTTATGTTTGCTTTTTCTCTGCCTCATGTTGAAGACCCTCCTTTGTGCAGCCCTGTTATTCCTTTACTGTGACAATGACTCCATCCATGTTGTCTCCCGATATGTCATAATGGCCATGCTCAGGTATGTAAACGGTCGTATCTCCGGCTGCCCGGTAATAGCGGATATGATACTTCTCACCTTCCACTTCAACCATAATGTTATCTTTCTCTTTTAGCAAATCCAGATACTCTTCCAGCACCAGGTTATTCTTATACATGACAGCACTATGAGGCAGTCCCACATATCGAAAGTGCCAAGGTTCATATTGAATTCCCGTGAGGCTCACCTTGTCCTTCGGATAACGTAGGATAAATCCATATTTCCAGGCGTTTTTCTCGAGCCAAGCACCTTCTGGTGCTTCATCCATGGTGGTCAGCGTGGAGCCGATATCCATGGATAATCCGAGATTATGTTCACTGTGTCCTGCAGGAAGCGCGTAGTCCGATCCCTTTTCCCGATAAAGTTCACCCTGCTTGGCGAAGTCCCGATATCCGCTGCTGATGAGAAAATAGCGTACTCCTTCTTCACCCGCCGCTTCAATCATCTTCTGAAAAGCCTGGGCTACCTCTCTTGAGAGCAATATGTTTTGATCCAACAATCCGTATCCACGGACCAGATCTTCCTGCTGCGCCACATTTACAATATCGGTTCTTATGCCTTCCGGATGAACCGGATAGGTTGAATTAACAAGCAGCAAGTCCCCCTTATGTACCTGATCCTGAATATTACCGGTGATGGATACTGTATACCCCGTACGGTTTTCATGCTTATCCTGAATTTCAATGATCATCTCATCCTTCTGCTGAAAGGATGCCGGTGATCTTGTCATCACATACCCGATCAAAATGATGCATAGCAAAAAGCCCCACTTCTTCATCCTTGCTCCTCCTTTGCCTCGTACAATCAAGGATAGAGAAAACTAGTTAAAGAAAAAGCAGGGCATTTTTAAAGTTTTTCTTAAATTTGATGGCAAACCTCATTCCATTGCTGGAAGGCGCACCTCAAATAAGGTTCGTACCACATCGCTCTGAGCCGAGATGGTCCCTTCATGCTGTTCCACAATATTTCGGGCAATAAACAGGCCTAGGCCTGTCCCACCCTCCTGAGGGGTCCGTGCACGATCTCCGGTGTAATACATATCGAAAATATGCGGCAAATCCTCTGGGTGAATGTGCCCTCCATAGTTAATAACCTGAATGACGACCTGATCTGCTTCCCGGTAACCCTTAAGGTCCACATAGATGCCATCCTTGCCATGGCGTGCAGCATTGATCAGCAGGTTCTCAAACACCCTGGCGAGCAATTCTCCGTCTCCGGAGATGGTCAGTTCCGATTCAATGATCAGCCGGGTGAGCAGACGATTTTTCTCAAATACAGGATATAATTCTTCATTCATCTGCTTCAGCAGTTCGCTAAGATCCAGCCGCGTTTTCTGTATCGGCAGCATGCCATAATTCATCCGTGTAATTTCAAACAAATCATCAATCAGCTTCTCCAGCCGCTGGGATTTGGTAAAGGCAATCGATGTAAAGTGCCTGACCTGTTCCTCTGTCAGCTGATCATCCTTCATGAGCAGATCCAAATACCCAAGCACAGAAGTCAGCGGTGTTCGGAGATCGTGTGCCAGATTAACGACGAGCTGGTCCTTGCTGTTTTCGGCAAAATCTCCCCGTTTTACCGCTTCCCTAAGCTTCTCACTCGCCAAATTCACATCCTCCGCGATTGTACCCAATTCATCCTTCGAAGAGATCTGGACTCGATGCTGGAAGTCTCCATTTGCCAAATGCCTGATCCCTGTGGAAATGTCCTTGAAATAGGTCACGTAGGGCTTGGTAAACCAGAAGAAGAATAGGATGGCGAGCGGGATGAATAAAATGAGGAAGAAATAAATATCTCCAATGCTTTTCATAAAATGGCGATATTCGGCAAGCTGATCTTCTGCTCTCACACCTGAATAATAAGCCTGCAAAAGCTTGTAAATCCCATAGGTGATCGCGCCAGAGGCAAGCATGCTCAGACCCAGCAGCATAATCATGGTTGTCCGAAAACTTCTTCGTTTAGTCATTAAACGTATACCCCACGCCCCAGATCGTTTTGATAAACTTGTTCTTGTCCAGATCTTCTCCGAGCTTTTTGCGCAGGGTTCGAATATGGACCATTACGGTATTGCCGCTCTCGTAATAAGCCTCTCCCCATACCTGTTCAAAAATGCTTTCCGCGCTGAACACCTGCTTGGGGTGGCTCGCGAGCAGATACAGAATGTCGAACTCCTTCGGTGTTAGTTCCACTGGTTTGCCGTAGAGTGTTACGCTATGCTGATCCGGCGCGATGACGAGTCCGCCCTTCTCCAGAATGGAGCGCTGGACAGGTACAGACTGGCTGAATTGCAAGGAACGACGAAGCTGGGAGTTCACCCGGGCTACGAGCTCCATGGGATTGAACGGCTTGGTCATATAATCATCAGCACCCATCACGAGCCCCGTAATTTTATCCATATCCGACGTTTTGGCACTCAGAAAAATGATCGGCATGTGGTGCTGTTCCCGGATTTTGCGGGTGACCTCGTAACCATCCATGCCTGGCATCATAATATCCAGGACTGCCAAATCAATTGCTTGCGTCTGAATGGCGTGCAAGGCCGACTTGCCATCGTATGCCGTGACAATGTGGTATCCTTCTTTTTGCAAATGTAAAGCAACCAGATCAGCGATCTCCACTTCATCGTCCGCAATCAGAATCGTAATTCGCTTCATTGCTTATCCCACTCCTATATGTGATGCTCAACAATATAACATATCTGAATCCAACATATAAATGATTGAGAGGAAACCTTTTTTATGAAATTGGACCGTTTATTAGCCATCGTTGTACTACTAATCAATCGCGGCCGTGTGCAGGCCAAGGATCTGGCAGACACGTTTGAAGTTTCTATCCGTACCATTTATCGTGACATCGATACCCTGGGTCAGGCAGGCATTCCTGTTGTGACTTACCAGGGCATGAGCGGTGGCATCGGTCTTGCGGAAGGTTACCGTCTGGATCGTAACGTATTGACTGACCGCGATCTGGCCTCTATTGTTACCGCACTGCGCAGCGTCTCCACATCTCATACCAATGTAGCACGAGAACTATTGATGGAGAAACTAAGCAGCATTGTGCCGGAATCCAAAAACGATGACTTTCAGGCCGATACGAATCGCTTCATTGTGGATTATTCGATGTGGACCCATCCGGAAGCGTTGCAAAACAAACTGCAAATCATTGAACAGGGACTGGATCAGCTGCGTCCAATCACCTTTACCTATTGCAGCGCCGAAGGAGCCCAAACTCACAGAACCGTCGATCCTCATACCCTTGTTCTAAAAAAACACTCCTGGTACCTCTATGCGTTCTGTCATGAGCGTAATGAGTTTCGCATGTTCAAACTGGTCCGTATGCAGGACGTGACACTTGCTCAGGGGAACTTTGAGCGCAAACCCATCAACCTGCAGGAAAGGCCCTGGCAGCAGGAGTGGGCGACTCCAGGGAACACGGTTGCCATGACAATCAGATTCCACGCTCGTGTCCGTCATATCGCGGAAGAGTGGTTCGGCATAGAGAATGTGATTCCCGACGGCCAGGGATATTATATAAGTCAGGTGTCATTTCCAGAAGATAACTGGCTGTATGGGTTCATTCTTGGCTTTGGCGCAGATGCCGAGATATTGGAGCCTCTTCATATACGTGACGAAATCCGCCAGATTGCAGAACAAATTGTGCAAAATTATGCTGCCCCTCCGCAAACCTGACAGACTGATGTCCAGTTCCTCTCGTTATACTTCATCTATATTCAAGCTGTACATAACGAGGAGGAATTGAATAATGAACGTCACTATATGCCAGAGCTGCGGAATGCCGCTGACCACCCCTACCCAATTCGGAACGGAAGCAGATGGAAGTGCAACCCGTGAATACTGCATCTATTGCTACAAAGAAGGCATGTTCCAACAGCCCAACATTACACTGGAAGGCATGACTGAGATGTGCACCGTGATCCTCAAGGAAGAAGGTATGGATGAGGAATCAGCGCGGGCAATGCTGCGCAATCAGCTTCCCTTTTTGAAACGATGGAGCCCCTCCAATCCTGAAGTGAACAACAATACGCACTCCGGTCAACCTGTTCGTTATGTTACGCTTACCGGCAAACGCCTGGCTGGCATATCCGCCAGAACGACCAACGCAATCGAGATGAGCGGCAATGGTTGCATTCAGGGACTGTGGGATCGTTACTTCACATCAGGGCAGCTCCCCGCTCCAGAAGCAGCGCGATATGGCTGCTACGCGGATTACACGAATGGTATACATGGGGAATACACCATACTCGTAGGTCATGAAGTCGCTTCGGATGAAACATTACCAGCTGGCATGAACTCGGTCGAATTGCCACCAGCAACATACGCCATATTCACCTCCCGCAAGGGTCCAATGGCAGAAGTCGTAGGTGAGGCATGGGGCGCTGTATGGGGCTGGAACCATCAGAATGAGCGAACGTTTACCGGTGATTTCGAGTTATATGATGAACGGAGTATGGATCCTGCAAATGTCCAGGTCGATATCTATATTGCGGTTAAACAAGCTAGGCCAACTACAGAATAATGATATTTATCATTTACATTTCTTGATTAACGTTACACAAGCCATCCAGCTCCCTGGGTGGCTTTTCTTGGTGCTGCTCCCCTGTCTCGCCTGTAAACACGTGTAAAACCACCCCCATCGCGCTCACGACAACCGACTATGGTACCAAGTTAGTTAGCTTCAATGATACCTACTCTCCCAGACAATTTGTCTTATTTTCGACACAATTGACATTCCTGAAACTGGGACTATTCACTTAACAACAGATTCGTTCCTCCCATATCAAACCTTTCATATCAGGTTCTTTACTCCTGAATTTCCCTAAAACCGTTTACATCTTCTCAATACGGGGTAAAATCACTACAATCCAATTGGAATTGCACCATAACTTCCCGATTTCATCTAACAAGTCACATATACCTATTTGTGCACGAGGAACGACTACCTATCAAAATACATAACCATATAAGATGAATTTAATATTTACACCCCAACTTATATCCAACCCAGAGGAGGAACCAAGATGATCCGCATGCCTATCCAGCAAATGATCCCGTACCACCATCAATATCCGCGCAACACGGCGACCACTGCTCCAAAAAAGGAGAATGAGAACACTCAAGGTCTATCCTTTCACGAGATTCTGCAGCAAAAAATGGCTCAAAAGAACGTATCTCCTTCCATGCGATAAAAGAAAACCTGACCATATTTGAGTCTGATTATAGAACCGTCCTTCTGCCGTTTGGCGGAGAGACGGTTATTGGTATTGGTTTAAACGCTGTACAGTTCCCTACCGCGTTTCTATAATGGATTAAATATCTGCAGCACTCACGACTCACAAAAAGAAGCATTGGCAAAGGGGATGTCATTATGATCACGATCGGCTGTTATCACGCTCACTACTCCAACATCGCACTCATTGAAGAAGTGCTCGCCCCCTATGAAGTGGAACTTGTGCATTATGTCGATCCTGGTCTGGATCGCCTTAAACAGGGTGCGAACTTCTCAGAGACTTTCATTCGAGAAAAGGTATCCCAGACATTACAGTGGATTGCCCAGTGTCATGCCGATGCCATTCTGGTCACCTGTACCCTGTTTGCCGCAGTACTGGCGCGCGAAGCACAGCATGTCTCCATCCCCGTTATTGGTATCGATGATCCATTATTGCAGAAGCTGCAGCAGGATTCGCAGGAATACATTCTTGCTTTTACCAATGCAGCAACGGTTGAAGGAACGATGGCGCGGGTGAAAGAAGCGCTACAGCAAGGTGAGACTAACGGGCAGGCAAACGTTGCCGCCGCTTCGAGAACGAAGGCCGCATTAATTCCCGGTACATTTGAGTTGATCATGCGTGGCGATAAGAAAGGATATATGAATGCCGTGACTACAGGTTTGCAGCAACTTGCTGCACAGTCACCAGAAAAAACAATTGTAGCCGCTCAGCTGTCCATGGCTCCCGCCGCTACCCTTGCTTCAGCAAATGCAGGTACGGAGATCCACAGCCCGCTTGCATCGCTTGCATTATATTTGGAGCAGCAATTGCATATTAGCCGGCGTTAGGGTTATAAAAAGCCGTTCTTCTCCCATTGCGGAGAGAACGGCTTTCATATATCTTAGGCTGCCCAAATTGCGCTGTAACGAGTTTAAGATCGGGTCCGGTATTCCTCAGCCTTCTCCTGCATCCCGGCTGCTACAGCCTCATTCTCGGACAAGCCCTTGTCTGCGGCAAAGGCACGAATATCCTGCGTAATGCGCATGCTGCAAAATTTAGGCCCACACATGGAGCAGAAATGGGCCTCCTTGGCCCCTTCAGCCGGGAGGGTCTCATCGTGATAGGACAGCGCCCGTTCCGGGTCCAGTGACAGGTTGAACTGGTCCCGCCAGCGGAATTCGAAGCGGGCCTTCGACAGCGCGTCATCCCGGCGCTGTGCACGCGGATGGCCTTTGGCCAGATCAGCAGCGTGTGCCGCAATCTTGTAGGCAATGACACCTTCCCGGACATCATCCTTGTTCGGCAATCCCAAATGTTCCTTTGGCGTCACATAGCAGAGCATCGACGTTCCGAACCACCCGATCATCGCCGCCCCAATGGCTGAGGTAATATGGTCATAGCCTGGTGCAATATCAGTTGTCAGCGGGCCAAGTGTATAGAACGGTGCTTCCTTGCAGATCTCCATCTGCAGATCGACATTCTCCTTAATCTTGTGCATCGGCACATGTCCGGGCCCCTCAATCATTACCTGCACATCATGCTTCCACGCAATCTGTGTCAGTTCACCGAGCGTAGCAAGTTCAGCCATCTGGGCTTCGTCATTGGCATCATAGATGCTGCCCGGGCGGAGTCCATCTCCGAGAGAGAAGGCTACATCATACCTTTTCATGATTTCACAGATTTCCTCAAAATGCGTGTACAAAAAGTTCTCTTGATGGTGTGCAAGGCACCATGCCGCCATAATGGAACCACCTCTTGAAACAATGCCCGTCATCCGTTTGGCCGTCATCGGTATGTAACGCAGCAGTACACCTGCATGGATCGTAAAGTAATCCACACCCTGCTCTGCCTGCTCAATGAGCGTATCCCGGTACAACTCCCAGGTGAGTGCCTCGGCTTCGCCATTCACCTTCTCCAGTGCCTGATACAGCGGTACTGTCCCGATCGGTACCGGGGAATTACGGATAATCCACTCCCTGGTGGTATGGATATCCTTGCCCGTGGAAAGATCCATTACTGTATCGGACCCCCAGCGTACCGCCCAAGTCATTTTCTCCACTTCTTCTTCA
Organism: Paenibacillus sp. ACRRY; assembly: GCF_022346995.1. GTDB lineage: Bacteria > Bacillota > Bacilli > Paenibacillales > Paenibacillaceae > Paenibacillus. Next base: position 33,617 of record NZ_JAKRNM010000015.1, read on the forward strand.
ATTGAAGAGGATACGGCAGAGTTACCAATATTCGCGTTGATCTTCACGTGAAAGTGACGTCCGATCAGCATCGGTTCGCTCTCTGGATGATTGATATTGGATGGGAGAATGGCCCTGCCGCTCGCCAGCTCCTGCCGGACGAATTCCGGCTCCACTCCCTCACGGATAGCAGCAAACTCCATCTCAGGTGTAATGATGCCCTGCCTCGCATAATGCATCTGGGTGACACAGCGTCCGGATTGTGCACGGAGCGGCTTGCCGCGTAGGCCTGGATATTCTTCGGCTCCTGTCCTCTTCCCTCCAGAATTCAGCCCGTTATCCTCCGGTTTGACGGTACGCCCCTGGTATGCCTCTACATCATTTCGTTCTGTGATCCATCGTGTACGCAAAGCTGGCAGGCCTGCCCGGATATCGGCATGAAATCCGGGATCCGTCATAGGACCGCTCGTATCGTACACACGCAGCGGCTCGTTATGCTCCACTCCCTGGGGTGTATTCGTGTCATGAAGGGCAATTTCACGCTCCGGTACGGCAATGTCCGGCCGTGAGCCCTGAATGTAAACTTTGCAGCTGCCAGGAAACGGTTGGACCCGTCCAGCTGCTCCTGTTTCCTTTTCCAACCCCTGTCCTGAATGTTCCTGTGCTGTTGTTCTGTTGTTTGTATTCATCGCTACCTCTTCCTCCTCGTTGGTCGTCCCATGGATGGGCCAGTTTGATTGCTCGTGCACCCGTTCCATATCATCCACGCATAGGCAAGAAAAGAGCGGCCAACTTCCGAAGAAAGAACATTACAGCGGCATAGCGCAGACATAATCTGGCACTGCATAAGTGGGTTATACCCAGCTCCAGCTCCCCCGCAAAAGAAGTTAACTCCCCTCTGCTGCAGGTGATCGCATAACACTGTATATAAAAAAGCCGGTTCCCGAGGGAACCGGCTCATGTCCATCACCCGTAACAAGCCTACTGCCATGCTCCTAAAATGAAGACATGCCAAAGACTGTAATATACAGGTGTTCGTGGTTATATCGCCGATTACTTCCCTACGCTGGTATGATCCAGATCAGGTGCAAAGGGTCCGGGATCTCATGCGATCCCGTCTCAGTCCGGACAATTCGGACTCCCCCAGTAACGTTAACAATTGCGGTATGTGTACCGCAGTTCCATATTCAATTCAATCCAGCCCAGCCTGGGCTGTCCATTACAGACTAGCGCAAGCCAGTTAGAAATACAACCCTTTATCTTCCAGACACGCCGGATCAGGACAACATGAGGCCCATCTGCGCAGCTGCTTCTTTCAGTACAGGTGCATATTCGTGCAAAGTTTCCTGGGATAGGCGGCTAACGGGACCAGAAACGGATAGCGCAGCAGCAATATTCCCCTTCCGATCCATAATAGGCACGGATACTGCAGCCGCTCCAGGCTCACGTTCTTCATAGCTGGTCGCATATCCATTCTCCCGGATATCTCCCATCTGGGCCAGGTATACTTCGGGATCAATAAATACGGGCCATTCCGGGCCATTCATCAGTTCCTCCCGGTCTTCTTCCGTCGCAAATGCCATGAGTACCTTGCTGGATGCCCCTACGGATAGAGGAAGACGTACACCAACCGGAGCCACCCGCCGGATGGCCTGATCACTCTGAACAGCCTGAATACGGATACGCTCGCTGCCATCCCGCAGGTATAGACTAACCGTCTCTCCCAAATGATCTCTGAGCCGCTCCATCGCTGGAAGCAGCAAAATGGCAGGGTCATCACTGCGGGACATATGAGCAGACAGCTCCCAGATTCGAATGCCGAGTCTGTATTTCTCAGTGGCCGCATCGCGAATGACGAACCCCTTCTCCTCCAGCGTCGCCATCAGACGATGAACCGTACTTTTGTGCAAACCAATCTGGCTCGCAATCTCCGTGAGTCCCAGATCGCTCCGTGTGGTAAAACATAATAATATATCCAGCGCCCGTTCTACAGCCCGGACGGTTAATTTACGGTCTTCCATGGCATAATGCCCTCCTCATGTTTCATCACATGAAACTTGGTTACATAAATTATATGAGAAAGAATCTCATCTGTAAACCAAAATGAGCCAAATCATGACGATAAGAAGTGTAAATATTTTCTTTTTATAAGACTAAATCCCCTGCAATTTGCACCATCAGGAAATGTTACCCATATATCTTTCGGACTATATAACAATTGCGTAACAAATGCCTCCAATCAATTGACTTTGACTATATGGAAACATACGATAAAGATATAAAAACAAAGATTTTGCTGCACATGTAGCAAGGACACCAAGACATTTTATCCGATCTGAACTCGTTGTTATCTTCAATTGATCTTAATAAGGAGGGGCAATCATGTTTCCGACATCCCAGAGCGAAGCCCCGCTGCAAACGAAAGTGTCCGATCTGCCTTCTTCGTTATCACCGAGGCTGATCCGGTTCAAACATATTATCGTAGCGCTGCTGCTCTCCGTTGTATTTTTTCTGCTCTTTTGTTTCATTGCCTTACACGGCTATATTGCCTGGGTACTATCCAACCCGACTGTAGCTCCCGTGTTCTCTAATCCGATGCAGGCCAAGAACATGAAGTACGAGGATATCACGTTCCCGGCAGCGGATGGCAGCCGTACAATGCAGGGATGGTATATCCCCGCAGACACGGAAGTCAACAAAACCATCATCTTCAGTCATGGATATGGGGCCAATCGGGAGGAAACCTGGGTTCCCATGTATGACCTGGCTCACTATGCCCACCAGCTTGGGTTCAATGTAGTGATGTTTGACTATGGTTTCGCCTCACAGGTGAACAAGGCAGTCGCTACAGGAGGCAAAGCGGAGTCCCAGCAATTGCTTGGTGCCATTCAGTTCGCCAAGCAGCGCGGTGCTCAGGAGCTTGTCGTCTGGGGATTCTCCATGGGCGCAGGCACAGCATTACAGACTGGGCTGCTAACCGAGAACGTGGATGCCATGATTCTCGACAGCACCTTCCTGCTGGAGCCGGATACGCTGTATCACAACATTCATAACCAGATCGATCTGCCGCGACAACCAACTTTGCAGATCATGAATCTGTTATTCCCGGTTCTGAATGGCACCGGATTACAGCAGATTCCGTATCAGGAAGTCAAAAAGAAAGACTATCCGTTCCCGATCTTCTTCATTCACGGTACGGAGGATGAGAAGGCTCCATATCCGATCGCCGAGCTTCTCGCAGCCAACCAGACGAACACCTACTCAGAGGAATGGATCGTGCAGGACGCGCATCATGAACTGATCTTCCGGGAACATCCGAAGGAGTATCTCCGACGTGTCTCTACATTCCTGAGTCATGTGACGAAGACAAGCAGTGACGATGTGGAAAATACCAATACCGGAGAATAGAATCTTCCGCTGATTAAGAGCCCCTACGGGGCTCTTTTTTTATGCACATAGGACAACATGGCAGGAGAATATACTTTTGGGACGATTATAAATGGTTATCCAACGGTATCCCCTGAAGGGCCGATATTACATTTTAATTAAATGGAGGTTTGCCGCATATGAATTGGTCTGGCTATGGACCCTTGCTGCCTCTGCGCATCCTGGAGGAGATAAGGTTCTGGAAAGAGCAGGAGAAAGAGCATACGCTCGTTATTCGGGCACTGGTTCCCGATCTGGAGCCCACTTATGTGAAGCTGCTTGAAGAATGGGCAGTGACGTTTGAAAATACCGAGAAGGTAGCCAACCAGCTGCTGAAACAGGTGTTACCTGGCACCCATCCGCCTGCCCCTTACATCATCGGATGTGTGGAACAGCTCGTTGCCTCTGCACGTTCACAATCGCGGGAGTTCATCAGGCAGCTGTACGTCCTGCTTGAGCAAAGCGCCGCTGTGCAAGCTGTCCCGCTCGCCAAGGCAGTCATTCTGCACTTTATCCGCGAATCGGAGTACTTCCTCGGCGTACTCGATACGTTGATTCAGCCTGGAATCATGCGGGATTCGGTAAGTGATGCACCCTTTTCTTTGGATAAGTATGTTCAATTGTCGGGACACACCGAGCGTGAAGCAGTGGAAGAGCCGTCTTCCGTAGCAGGAAAGGCTAACCCTCCGGCACCTTCAACATCTTCATCACAGGTGCAATCTTCAGAGGTCTCCGGTCTATCGCCTTCTTCCGGTCCTACAGAGAGCATTACCTTACCTTCTACGCCTCCTGTGAAGGAGAGACCTGTTCCGATTGGAGGACACACCCTGCCTCCTCTGCCCTACGCATACAACGCACTCGAACCACGTATTGACGAGATGACGATGCGCATTCATCACGACAAGCACCATCAATCCTATGTGGACGGACTCAATACAGCCGAGAAAAAACTGGCAGAGTCGCGTAAAAAGAATAATTTTGAACTCGTCAAACATTGGGAACGAGAACTTGCCTTCAATGGTGCAGGCCATTATCTGCATACAATCTTCTGGACAATCATGAATCCCAGAGGCGGTGGCAAACCTTCCGGATTGCTAGCTGAACAAATCAAACGGGATTTCGGCAGCTATGAGGCATTCAAAAATCAATTCACTGAAGCGGCCAACAAAGTGGAAGGCAGCGGCTGGGCTCTGCTTGTCTGGAGTCCACGGGCTCACCGTTTGGAGATTTTACAGGCGGAGAAGCACCAGAACCTGTCCCAGTCCGACATCGTTCCCCTCCTACCACTGGATGTATGGGAGCATGCCTACTATCTGAAACATCAGAATGAGCGCAAGAAATATATCGAGGACTGGTGGAATGTCGTCTATTGGCCTGCGGTAGCTGAGCGTTATGAAACGGCACGCAAGCTGTTATGGCCACCCTACTAGTACCGAAAAGGAAACAAGAAAAAAAGAGATATCTTCAGCCGGTAGACTGCCAGATATCTCTTTTTAATTTGCAATAAAAAAGCAAGCCTCTTGATTCAAGAAGACTTGCTTGTATTTGGATAGGTCTCTAACGTGTCATGCTAGACTAGGAAGCACAGCCCTCGCACGCAACATAGTTGTCCCCAACCTGTTTGCTGATGGCAATCAGATCGCCCAGCTTGATATCTTCCTCACCCGTGAACTCGAGATCGGCAATACGTGCAACGATCAAAGCCGCAGCTTCTTCTTTGCTTGTTGCCATTTGGCTGAATTCAGACTTCTCGCCTGAAGAAACAACCTCATATTCAAATGTATATCTTAATGTTTCCATCTTGGCACTCTCCTTCCGAAATCACATCATATCATCTCTATTAACCAATTCCAAGTATTCTCGAACGATACTAATCGTAGCGCAGTTTCATCTGCTCTGCCGTCTGTCTGACTGCCTCCCGATCAACGGACAATACGCGGTCAGTCTCAGCCAAAGGGTATCGATTACGAAGTGTACGGACCAGGGAAGCGGTGTAAGCTGCTGCAGAAGGCACTCCTGCCAGCTCATGAAGACTCGCCATGGTGCCAGGACGAACATCAGGATACCCTTCCTGCAGGCCGCCTGCTGCATGCTGATAGAACTTGCGTACATCTGCCGCCAGCTTGTCTCCATGCCCTTCGACGATAATAAAAGCCGTAATAATATAAGCCTTCGCCTGTCTTCGCTGGGCGATACCGCAAAATTTCAATCCGCCGACACTGACATCATAATCACCCGGGCAGAATGCACCCTCGATCTCTCCGGTTTGCGCATGATTCGACCATGGTGTTAATGACTCGGCAATAAGAGCAGCCATTTCGCGGAAGTCATCGTGAATATTGATCGCACGGGCCGGGTTAGGCAAAATCAGTGAAATGTTAACCACGCCCGGATGAAGAGGCACAGCCGCACCACCCGAGGGACGAACACAGACAGCTGTTCCCTGCGTTCTCATGCCTTCCATTGCCTCTACAGCCTTGGGAAGCCGGCGATCCCGCAGTCCTGCAACAAAGGCGTCAGGGTGACGCCAAATATGGGCGACAGGCAGATGTCCTTCGCCCACACGACGGCACATCACTTCTTCCCATGCAAATGCCTCAAGCACACTGCTTCCATACCGAAGCAATGGTGTTTCCCAGATCTGTATACGATGCAGCCTGGAGGACGAGCTGGACGGAAGTGATTGCTCTGCTCCAGCTTGTCCGGTTATGTCTGAATTCAAAGGTACACTCATATTGGATAGCCTCCGACTAAACGAATCTGAATCAGGATAGAAAAGGACAGGGCTTTAAGCATTGCTGGATGTACACAAATGCTCATATACATAAATAAGCCGGTTCCCAGGGAACTCGGCTTATTAGGTGAACCGTTTAATGATTGGACACAGTTTTGGGCTTGTCCAGTTCAGGTCTTAGTCCTTAACCAGAGATAGAAACTCGGCACGCTGCGCCGTATTGTCCCGGAAGGAACCACGGACCGCAGATGTTACCGTCTTGCTGCCAGGTTTCTTCACGCCGCGGGAGCACATGCACAAGTGCTCACCTTCCACAACAACCATGACACCATGTGGCTCAACAGCCTCGTTCAGAATGTCGGCAATCTGTGAAGTAATACGTTCCTGGACCTGAAGACGACGGGTAACCGCCTCGACCAAACGGGCCATTTTGCTCAAACCGACAATTTTGCCGCTGGGTACATACCCAATATGCACTTTGCCGAAGAAGGGTGCCATATGATGTTCACACTGGCTGTAATAGACGATGTCCTTCACAATGACAAGCTCTTCATGATTCTCGTCAAACGTCACGCCGAGTACATCGCGCGGGTTCACTTCATACCCGCCAAAAATCTCTTCATACATCCGGGTTACGCGTGCAGGCGTCTCAAGCAGCCCTTCTCGCGTACTATCTTCTCCGATCAGTTTGAGGATCTGTTCCACATGGTACTCGATCTTCTCCCGATTGTCGGATACTTTTGAATTCAAATAATCTTTCACGCCAGCCACTGCCGAACGCCTCCTTTCGAACCACTTGGTGTAAGCATTCATTCACTTCAGCATGATGCATAATCGATTATGCAACTTGCTTGCTTACAACTATTATTTTCGGCGGCCCGAGTTTTTACGCGCAGGATGTTGCCCCGGCTGAGGCATCTTTGCGCCAGGCTGCTGGTTCTTCATCATCTGCTGGGCGCGCTGCATTTGCTTGCCGTTCAGGTTATAACCCATTTGCTTCGCCATTTTTTGAAGCATGTCGGGATCGCTTTGCATTTTCTCGAGTTGTTTACGCAAGTAATACACCCCGATGAAAAATCCCCCGACCAGACCTACAATCAATGTAATAATCGGTATAGCTATTTCCATCTCTTAGACACCTCTGTATGCAATCTAAAAAGCCTGATAATCCGTGTCAGCACCTGATGTTCACTTGTCTGGTTGTACACGTGTCACGGACCGGATTTCCTGAAAGTTATCATAGCATTTCCGCACGAATGGAGCAAACGGATTTTCCAGCTAATAGTTAAAAATCGGTGAACCCAAACTTCGCTTCAACCTGAAGGTAACCCTCTCATGAAGATCCATGTAAACCTAGGTCATAACCGCCTCAATGAAAACGGTCGTTTCCCTGGCCAGATCCACCTCGATCACATCCAGATCATATCGCGTGCTTCCGCGTGCAACCCGAATGACCGGTCTGCCTGGCAGCCCCCGATGCTGCCGGACAATGACGCCTGTCTCTCTGGTAGACAGCCTGACAGCTGTTCCATTCGGATATACGGATACACTTCGGTTGAATTCGATCAGAATATCCCGGTCCAGCTTCGTGCCGGACATGGCCATCATCTCTTCACATGCTTCATGTGGAAGCAGGCTTTGGCCGGACGAGCCATTGATCAGATTATCATAGATATTAGCGGCAGCGACTATTTTGGCAAACAGGTGAATATCCTTGCCCATGATGCCTCTTGGCAGCCCGGTGCCATCCACATGCTCATGGTGCTGAAGGGCCGTATGTGCCACGAGCAGACTGAACTCCCGCTTGGACTTGATGACTTCAAACCCCCGCCACGTATGGTGAAGGGAAGCATTAGCCGCAGAAGCGCTGCCGGGAGACTCTCCAACTTTGCCGATATCATGAAGCAGCGCACCCACCGCCAGATCCTTCAGCTGATTGTAGTTCAAACCCAGATTGAGTCCTATCACAGAAGAAAGCAAACATACATTCATAGCATGTACGTACTGGGCATTATCCTTGGTTCGAATATCCGTTAACTGGACAAGCAGTTCCCGCCCGTTTAACACGTCGTTCAGCAGCTTGTCTATGCTAAGAGCAACCTTTTTCGGGCTCCAGTCTTTCCCGGAGCGTACCGCTTCCAGCGTCACGCTCATTTCATTAATAATAGCCCGCTTCGTGGCTTCATCCAGAATATCTTCTGTCTCCACATCTTGATACGCTTCATCCTGGATGTACAGCATGGTTACGCCAATACGCTTCAGCGTATTAACCATAAATACGGTGAGCTGGACTCCTGCAGACAACAAAACTGTTCCGTTGCCTGAATATACGGTTTTGCCCAGACACTCGCCCGCTTCCACACTTTCCACGTTTACATACTTCATGAACGTCCCCCGCTCTTACGATTGCTGCTCCAATGCGAGCAATTGCTCCTTGGTTTGCAGACCGCCTACATAACCTACCAGGGTTCCGTCTTTGCCGCTGATGCGGTGACAGGGAATAATGATCGGAATCGGATTTTTGCTAATAGCATCCAAAACTGCGCGAACAGCCTTGGGTCTTCCGATCGTTTCTGCAACCTGCTGGTGTGATGAGGCCTCTCCATAAGATATATCGGACAGGACTTGCCATACTTGAAGCTGGAACGGTGTTCCGAGCAGATCCAGTTCCAAGTCGAAGGATTTTCGCTCCCCGGCAAAATACTGCTGTAGCTGTTTCGCAGCTTCGCTCAGCTTCTCTTCGTTCTTCTCGTACCGGTACTCGCCAATCCAAGTTCGGGCCCATTGCTGCAGGTGAGCCTCCCGTACATGGAATGCGCCAAAATCAATATGACAGAGTCCCTTTTCCGTAGCACACAGCGTAAGTGTACCAATTGGCGTAAGCACTTCATCATAATACACCGGCGTACCATGAAGCCCTGTTACAGCCGAGGGTTTCCACGCAGCCGCTTCCTGCTTCACCGGTTGTCCAGATGCATTCGAATCCGTGCCCGTTGATTCATTCTTCTGTTCTTCTTGCTGCTTGTCACTCATTAGCCCAACCTGCGGCTTATCGGGTAAGGACCCGGACGAACTGAGTCGCTCCTTGGCCTTCTGCAGCATGCTTAGCACGTTTCCATCTTGTTCGTTAGCGGCAGCTTCCCCAATTGCTCTCATTGCGTCTTCTCCTCCAATTCTGCTTAACGCCCAGGCTGCGGTTCCCCGCAGCTCCGGACGCGGATCACGCTTCAGTACCTCCGTCAGCTTCGGTACAGCGCTTTTGTCTTTGAAATTACCAAGTGCTATGACTGCGTTACGCTGAATCGGCTTCTTGCCCCGCCAGGCGGCAGAGCTCTGTCCGAAGCGTTCCTTGAACTCGCGGTTGCCGATATCCAGCAGCGGTAATAGCAGAGGCTTCACAATCTCCGGATCGGGCTGCAGATCGGGATGGTGGTCCCAGTTTTTGCCCCGATTCTTCGGACAGACAATCTGACAAGTATCACAACCGTACAGACGGTTGCCTATTTTCAACATAAACTCTTCGTCCACGAACCCTTTGGTCTGGGTTACAAAAGAAATACACCGCTGTGCATTCAATTGTCCCGGACCCACCAGTGCTCCTGTCGGACAGGCATCAATACATTTTGTACATTCCCCGCAATCTTCCGTCACCGGCGTATCCGGCTGGAAGGGAATGTTGGTCACCAGTTCACCAAGATAGATCCAAGATCCAAACTTAGGCGAGATGATGGAACAGTTTTTGGCGCTGAAGCCAATACCTGCTCGCTGGGATACTGCTCGGTCAACAAGTGCCCCTGTGTCTACCATACTCTCAATCATGGCTTCCGGCACCCGTTCCCGTATAAACTGAACCAGCTTGTCCATTGCTTCGCGCAGCACATGGTGATAATCCCTGCCCCAAGCCGAACGGGCCAAAATACCGCGATATGCACCAGGTTCCGACTTCGGCGGATTCACCATCTTCGATGGATATGCCACAGCGATGGCAATGAGCGAAGCAGGCTCGCCTTCCTTCAAAGCAGGACGCACCCTTTTCTCGATGTCCGGTTCTTCGAAACCGGATGCATAACCGTTGTCCCGATGCTGCTCCAGCAGTGATTTTAACGAAACAAAGGGCTCTGCCGAAGCAAAACCGACATCATCAATGCCCAGCCCGGGGGCAGCTGCCTTGATCTCCTGTTTTAACTGTTCCCACACAGAACCAGCCTGAGCCGCCCCGGTCTGTACGCTCGTCATGTTCTCTTCCCTCTCTTCTTCTCCACTCATATTCACTAAACAGTGAACGCCCGCCTCGCTTGGGAGGACAGGCGCCTATATCGATACACTTCGGTGTGTACCGCATTTAAATTTTGATAAGGGTCTATCTATTTGACGCAAAATGCAGTCCAAAGTTTCCGAACCAACATTTTACAGTTTCTTCATCTCGGAAAACGGCCAGAAAATAAACTCGGCTTTGCCTACAATTTCGCTGGATGTAATACTGCCAAACACGCGACTGTCCTTGCTTTTACCTTCATGACGATTATCGCCCATCACAAAATAATGATCATCCTCAAGCGTGATCGGGCCAAAATCAGGATCCTGCACCTCGGTATCCGTATACGTCTCTGCCTGCTGTTCTCCATTCACAAACAAATGGTGGCCACGTACTTCAACCGTATCGCCCGGTAGTCCAACAATGCGTTTAACCAGGAACTCCTTTTTCTCCACACCTTCACTCGGGTCCCGCAGTACAATGACGTCAAACCGGGATGGCTTTCCAATATCATAGACAATCTTGTTAACGAACAAACGATCATGCTCGACAAGTGTCGGCTGCATCGACTGACCTTTAACCATCGACAGATTAAACACAAACAGGTTCAGCAGCATCATGATCACAAAAGCAATAACGATTGTCTTCACCCAGTCCCATAGTTCTGCAGCCCAGGACTTACCCGGCTGTCCAGACCCTGTCTGGTTGCTTCGATCTTCGGAATTCATACGCTCTGTAGAAGGTATATTGGAGTTCAAAGGGACACCTCGTTTATCAATTTTGTTCCAATTAAGGCGTTCATACTCCCTCTAAGTCTATCTTATTTGCGGAAGTGAAACAATTGGTTATGAACACCAGCAGCCCGAGGCATAATCCGAAGCATCTTATCATACAAATAGAAAGGCATATCCCCACGTGGTTACGTTGGAGGATATGCCTAATATAAAATGAAAATCTGTTTTATTTCTTTTCTTTAATCATTCAAACCTAAGCTTTGGACAAAATACTAAGTTTCTGAAAGGCACTTAATATCTTGTTGGCACCGTAACCCATAGCTTCGTATAGAGGCATGGCTGCTTTGTTGTGCTCATCACCCGCGACCCATATTTGGCTGACTTTTCGTTGCTGAAAACGTTGCTCCATGGCCTCGACAAGTGTTTTGCCGACTCCACGGCGACGATAGTCTGGATGGACCGCAATACGGTAGATGCATCCCTGGTTGTGATCAATCGTACCGATTAAGGCGCCGACGAGGTCTCCCTCTTCTTCCGCAACCATAATCAGATCAGAATCCCATGACAATTGACGGGCAAACGGGCCCATCGTGTTCTCATAACACTCTTCCGATAGTGCAACCTGGAGAAGCTCCGTCATCTGGCTTGCATCACTCAACTGAAAGGAACGAACGTGCATGTCTTAAATCTCCCTTTTCGTTAGCTTGATGAGGTTTTACAAAAAAGGGATCCCCTTTTTACCAAAAACCCAATGTTCGAATAATGACAAAAAACGAGAAAATACCGCTTCTCCGTCAATTAAACCATACTTTCCGCCATAAAACACGCATTTTCTTTTGAAAGCGCTTAATTGTAACCGTTTACATCCGAGTATTAATTTTTTCGTCTATTAAATCGACTAATATCACATAAATATATTCATAATGGGTAAAATATGTTTGTTAACCCGAGTCATGCAAATGATCAACTTCCCAGGGGACTTAATAAACAAAAATGTTGCTTAATTAGCCCGGATGCGGTTTAATATTAGTGGCAAGGGTATTATTACATATGTACCTGAGCAGTTTGCATGAATTCAATGATCAACTCTCCTTCACCAAGGTTGAGATCGAAATGATTCTATTCGTCTGAATCTTGTACCGGAGATTGATTCAATCGATGATGCAAAATGCTGATTAAAAAATTCAAAATCTCAGGAGGTATTTTCACTATGGCTTTTCAATTACCGGCACTTCCTTACGCTAACGACGCTCTGGAACCACATATCGATGCACAAACGATGGAAATCCACCACGATCGCCATCACAATACTTACGTAACTAACCTTAACGCAGCTCTGGAAAGCGCTCCTGAACTGCAAGAAAAAAGCTTGGAAGATCTGATCGCTAACCTGGACAGCGTACCAGAAGGCATCCGCACAGCGGTTCGCAACAATGGTGGTGGACATGCTAACCACAGCCTGTTCTGGGAAATCATCGGACCTAACGGCGGCGGCGCTCCTACAGGCGACATCGCAGCTGCAATCGACAGCGAACTGGGCGGCTTTGACAAATTCAAAGAAGACTTTGCAAAAGCAGCTACAACTCGTTTCGGTTCCGGTTGGGCTTGGCTCGTTGTAGGCAAAGATGGCAAATTGTCCATCACTAGCACGCCTAACCAAGACAGCCCACTCTTCGAAGGTCTGACTCCAGTTCTGGGTCTGGACGTATGGGAGCACGCTTACTACCTGAAATATCAAAACAAACGTCCTGATTACATCGGCGCTTTCTGGAATGTAATCAACTGGGATGAAGTTAACAAACGTTACGCAGCAGCGAAATAATACTGCTTAGCTATAAGAAGAGCCTGATTCGGTCTTAATTGACTGAATCAGGCTTTTTTTGTTTTCAGAAACTATTCCTTTACCTCATCATACGCCCCAGCGAAGTAGCTGCTCAGCAGCTTCAAGAAGACATTAGGGAATGCCAGCTTGTCCATATCCTTGGGCCCGATCCATCGATAAATGAGCCCGTCTCCCTTGCCTGTCTGTGACAGGGCTGAGTTGTGGGATGTATCCGCAGCTTCCACAATGTTCTCTCCGTCCAGATCGGATGCTGATGGAGTAACATCCAGCATGGAAGCAGCCGTCTCCTTGGCGGCCGCCTGTGCATCTGTATCATAGGCGGCTCTTGCTTCCGCAGCGATCAGCGGAAGCTCATCACTGCCTTGGTCCTGCTCGGTGCACTTGTACACCTGCAGGTTCCATACAATATGGCTGAACACATGCTCCGCATGAGTAGCCAGCCCCTCCGGGCGGGCAGCGAAGCCCTCCGCCCACAGACTGCCAGCCAGCAATGCCATGGCTGGCTCATCGGCCAGCGGCCCCGCCGCCTTGCCGGCTGCGGCGGGCGCCGCCAGCACATGCGGCAGCTCCCACATGCGGGCCAGCAGGCCCGTCGCTGGGCGCTGGCGCACAAGCACTTGGCCGCGATGCTCGCCGCGGCCCTCGACCAGGGCGACCAGCCGCTGCTCAGGGCGCGGCGGCTTCGCCTTGGTCTTGACCGGCAGCGTGAGCTCCCGTCCGGCGATGCGGCCGGAACATTGCTCCATGACCGGGCAAGTCAGGCAGTGCGGCGCTTTTGGTGTACATACCAGCGCGCCAAGTTCCATCAGCGCCTGGTTGAAATCACGCGCCCGCCCTTCCGGAATGAGCTCTCCTGCAAGCTCTTCCATCAGCACCCGGGTGCTGCCCTTCATAATGTCCTCATCAATGAGGAAGTATCTGGACAGAACCCGCATGACATTGCCGTCCACCGCAGGCTGCGGCTGGTTGAAGGCAATACTGAGAATGGCCCCGGCTGTATACGGGCCTACCCCTTTTAACGCAAATACGGCCTGTTTATCCTGCGGCATCTCCCCTCCGTGCAGCTCCATCACCTGCTGGGCAGCCGCCTGAAGGTTGCGGGCACGGGAATAGTAGCCAAGTCCCTCCCAGTTCTTCAGTACATCCTCTTCTGCCGCTTCGGCCAGTGCCTGAACGGTCGGGAAATTGGCGATAAACCGGTTGAAATACGGGATGACCGTATCCACGCGAGTCTGTTGAAGCATGATTTCCGATACCCACGTAAAATAGGGATTGTTATGACGACGCCACGGCAAGTCACGTCTGTTAATCATGTACCAATCCAGCAAATTCACACTAAAGTGTTGCTTTTGTTCCATTAAACCCATATTTCCGTCCTCTCCTGTTACCTTGCTATTCCTAATGTTCTATTCTTACCGGCTATTTGTCCGTCTTCTCCACAATGGCAAAGGCTGCTGCAAGCTCCGTCTGATGCGTAATGCTGAGATGTATGTCGTACTGCTGGTCATATGGCAATTGAAGCCGTTCCCAGGCCTGGCTCGACAACGTGGCGACCGGGCGTCCCTTTTCGTCAGGAAGCACCTCGATGTCTGTAAAACTCATCACGCTGCCGATGCCGCAGCCAAATGCCTTGGACACAGCTTCCTTGGCTGCAAACCGGCCAGATACAAATTCAGTCATTCTCTTCCCTCGTTCAGCTGCCAATTTCCGCTCAGCCGGAGTCAAAATTCGATTCATAAATGCTTCGGCATGACGACCAGACAGCAGCTTGTGCATCCGTCCGATCTCCAACACATCGTTTCCAATTCCATATATCATTAACGATTCACCCGCTTAATCTTTTATGCTGTGTAGAATCTTGAATGGTTTCTATCTTTTGCTGCTAATCCGAACACGTATTCTATTGTAGCAGGAGGTAGAGCGAGAAGCGAGTACCTCGCTGACATTCCCATGTATGTTAAAATTGGAATCAGGGGAGATGTAGACTTGGACATACAGCTTCCTCAGATTGAAACCCGAAATTGACCATAATGGGTATCAACCATTTTCAACTACAGCAAAAAAGAGTCGCTGCCCGATGCAGTGACTCTTTTTCATTAACAAGCTTAACTATTCACCCTGTACAACTTCACACCAACACTTTAGATGCCTGGGATGGCATTGCGTTTATGGTGAGTGCGAGTATAGAATGCCTCAAGACGCTCCTGTGCAGCAGGATCAATCTGTTTGCCTTCCAGGTAGTCGCTGTTATCCTCATAGGAAATGCCCAGTTCCTGTTCATCGGTCTGACCTTCCCAAAGCCCTGCTGAAGGAGCCTTGTCCAGAATTTCGCTCGGCACACCAAGATATGCAGCTAGCTGACGAACCTGGCGTTTGTTCAGGCTGCTCAGCGGTGTGATGTCAACCGCCCCATCGCCCCACTTCGTATAGAAACCAGTGATAGCTTCGGAAGCATGATCCGTACCTACCACCAGCAGGTTTTCTTCAAATGAAAGTGCATATTGCATGACCATGCGGGTTCTTGCCTTCACATTCCCTTTGCCCTGTGGAGTCATATGACGCGGGCTGCCCATGGATTTGAAGCCTTGCTCCACTTCAAGCGCAATCTCATTGACCGCATCTTCAATATTGGTTTCCACCACATGTTTCAGGTCAAATGCCTTCGCAACCGCATAGCTGTGATCAATATCGGATTGCTCACCGTATGGCTGGAACACTCCCAGTGTTTTGTACTCCTGGTTGTTCTCGGCTGAGAGCTCATCTGTCGCCTTTTTGCACAGCGCTGCAGCGACTGCACTATCAATTCCGCCACTGATGGCAATAAGCAATCCCTTCGTACCGGAATTTTTCACATAGGATTTCAGAAAGTCAACGCGTTTGCGGACTTCCTCTTCTTCATTAATGCTTGGCTTAACCTTCAACTCAGCGATGATCTGTTGTTGCAAACTCATCGTTCAACACACCCCGTTTCTACATAAATGAAATTTGATGTCCAACTTGAAAGGTCCGAATGGTTCAATAACCTTATTTGCTCAAAATGAAACGCCCCGGCATCGGTCATCCGAAGGGCGGGGCGCTCCTAGAGCTAATTAACGGCAGTAACGGTCAAATGCATTCGTGAGATCAGCCGCAATTTCCTCCGCAGAACGGTCTTCCACTTGGTGACGCTCGATAAAGTGAACAAGTTCACCGTCTTTCATCAGAGCGATGGAAGGTGAAGATGGAGGATACGGTGCAAAGTACTCACGCGCTTTTGCTGTAGCTTCTTTGTCCTGTCCGGCAAATACCGTATACAGGTGATCTGGTGTAATATCGTGCTGAAGGGCTTGAGATACACCCGGACGACACTGGCCTGCGGCACATCCGCACACCGAGTTAATCACGACAAGTGCTGTACCTTTGGAATCTGGCAGACTAGCTTCAACTTCCTCAGGGGTACGCAATTCCTGAATACCCAGGCGAGTCAGCTCATCCCGCATCGGTTGAACCATATCTTTCATGTATTGATCAAATGACATCGACATTCGTTTCACTCCTTATAAATGGTTGTTCTATTATTTCGGGGAACATGTAATTGCCTCGGAATTCCACAATCATCTATGCTCCACCATACAAAACATGGATTTTAATGATGTGCTATCCCTATTATACATCCCCAAGCAATGAAAGCAAGGATCAGACTCCGCCTGCGGTAAGGCTTCTTTCATAGTATTATGTCTTATTCTCTGCCAAAATATGCTGGGCTTTTATCGTTGAAACGAAACCTTGAAGGTTGTGCCCTCGCCTTCCTGCGACTGCACCGTAATCGTTCCGTTATGTCGTTCCACAATGCTTCGGCACATGGATAAACCAAGTCCGGTCCCTTTGGCTTTGGTCGTATAAAAAGGTTCAAACAGCTTCTCTTGCTTCGGTTGTGCTATGCCTGCACCTGTATCATGTACACATAGCTCAACCTTGTCATCTACCATCCGCGTTTCGAGCGTCAGAACCCCTTTCTCTGTCATGGCTTCCATACCGTTGCGAGCCAGATTGAGCACTACCTGCTTGATTTCTTTCGTATTCAGGTGCAGCTTCGGCACATTATGGTCAAGCATGAGTTCGATACTCTGTCCACGCAGATTGGCATCTGCCCATAACAACGGGCTCAATTCATGAATAATGTCATGCAGCTGGGACTCTTCCTTTTCTGAGATTCGGTTCTGGGCTAGGGAGAGAAAGTCATTGATGATGCTGTTTGCCCGGTCCAGCTCCTCCAGTACAATCTGATAGTAATGATCCAGCGATTCGGGACTCTTCTCTTGCATTAATTGAAGGAAACCGCGTACAACCGCCATCGGATTCCGCACTTCATGAGTTATGCTGGCAGCCATCTGCCCCACCAGACTGAGACGATCCACATTGTCCAGCTCGCTTCGCAGCATTTCCAGCTCAGTAATGTCCTGAATAATGAGCATGGCTCCCGTGACCTCTCTTGACCTTTCAGGTGAAAGGGAATAGATCGGCACGGTCCGCGATTGGAACACATAGGAGCCGTAACGCACGGTCATGCCGTTGATTTCCCCATGCACAACCGCCTTGCGTATACTGTTCTCCAATCTGTCAGCCTGCCCCTGTTCGACAAATTGGCTGGCCGGGAGACCAATCAAATTGGAAGTGGTCGTACAGGGCAGTTGATTTCTTGCTGTTTGTTCCATGGTATCATTGACGAACTGTACCGTTCCATCCGGGTCCACGGTAGCGATGGATAATGGAACTGCGTTCAGTATTTGGTGAAGTTTTTCCGTTTCGGATATGTATTGATGATGAACCTCGGACAGATGTTGTTCAAGCCCCTGATGATGATGCATATGCTCAATCCAGAGCATACTAAAGCTGCCTGCAAGAACAGCACCAATGATGTACCCCAGCATGATGCCCATGCCTTGAGCTAGGGAGAACGTAGAATTGCCATCCATCAAAGGAATGCTCAGCAGGGTGGATACGATCAATCCCGCTGCGATCAACGAGCTGACCATCGTCATTTTGCGTAAACGCGTATAGTGCTTGAATCGTCTGGCCGTCAACCATACAATAGGATAGAGAAGAATACCTGTTTGAAGGAGAAACTCGTACAAGTTATAGGGATGTCCAATAAGAAAATAAACGATTACATGGAGAAGGGTAAGCGTGAGGCCTATCGCAGGCCGGCAGTATAATATGCTGATGGTAAGAGGTACCACACCCAATGAAATGGGGAGGGCCGCGGGACTCGCATAATGGGCAAATAGCAAACAGAGCAGCATGCTGGCCGCACTTGTCACTGCCAGGCTGTTCAACATCATTCCACTACGATCTGTCTTGGCCTGAACTTGTTTGGGAAGTCCCAGATAAAAAAAGGGAATCAGGAATACTGCAGAACCTGCAAGCAGCACCTGTAAAAGAATGTCCTTTAACGCAACCACCATGCCATCTCCCTCCTCGCCCGCACATTCCCTCATGTATTTCTGATTAAAACATAGGCGACAGTATATTACAATATATCCCTTGAGACCGCATAATAGAACAGTTGCTTTCATCATAAATGGTCAAAAATGTGTACCATTTGTCCTATAATCCTTCACAATTCGATTTTTAACGTCCAAGTGTACCATATATAGAAAACGGCAATCTCTGGAATCTATATATGGTTTATTCAATTTCTTACCAGTGTTCAATAAATATTAATAAAGTAGATAAAATCCATGGAAAAAGAGGGAAATAAATTATGTACGATGTCATTGTAATTGGTGGCGGTTCCGCAGGCTTAATGGCCTGTGTTGCTGCTGCCGAGCATGGAGCGTCTGTGCTTCTGCTGGATAAGGGAGATCAACTGGGCCGCAAGCTCGGAATCTCCGGAGGCGGTCGCTGCAATGTGACCAATGCCAAAGAGACAGATGAACTGATCAGGCATATTCCCGGTAACGGGCGTTTCTTATATAGTTCATTTCAAAATCTGGACAATCAGGGGATTATGCGTTTCTTTGAAAACCTGGGTATTGCCCTGAAGGAAGAAGACAATGGAAGAATGTTTCCTGTTACAGACAAGGCCAAAACGGTGGTCGATGCTCTGGTGGGCAAGGTGGTTTCCCTGGGTGTGGAGATTCGTACCAAAGAGCCTGTCAAGCAGCTGTTTCATGATGGGCAGCACGTTCAGGGCGTCAAACTTGCCTCGGGGAAAACTGTTAAAGCTCATGCAGTCATTGTAGCAACCGGAGGCAAATCCGTACCTCAAACCGGTTCAACCGGGGATGGTTATCCTTGGGCTGAATCAGCCGGACATACAATTACGGAACTTTACCCGACAGAGGTACCCATTGTTTCCGGTGAGAGCTGGATCCAATCCAGAGAACTTCAGGGGTTGTCTTTGCGGGATGTAGGGTTATCTGTGCTGGATGCCAAAGATAAGACTGTGATTTCGCATCGCGGTGACATGATCTTCACGCATTTTGGTGTATCTGGTCCGATCGCCCTCCGCTGCAGTCAGTTCATTCGGAAGGTACAAATGAAATCCGGCAACCCTCAGGTCGTGATGAGCATTGATTTGTTCCCTGATCTGACTCCAGCGGCGCTGGAAAGACAGGTTCAGCAGGTCCTGGAGCAAGAGTCACGCAAGGCGGTTAAGAATATTCTGAAAACTTGGGTACCTGAACGCATGATTCCATTACTGATGAAACGTGCCGAGATTAGTGAAGACCTGACGTTCCACCACTTCCCGAAAGGCATGCTCAGCACATTATGCGGGCTAATGAAATCTTTTACCTTCCGCGTGGATGGCACACGTTCTCTTAAGGAAGCCTTCGTCACTGGTGGAGGTGTGCACTTAAAGGAAATATACCCAAAAACAATGGAATCCAAGCTATTGCCAGGTCTATTCTTTTGCGGTGAAGTCTTGGACATTCACGGCTACACTGGAGGGTATAATATTACCGCTGCATTCTCTACCGGATACACGGCTGGTATGCATGCCGCAGAGTACAAAAACGCCAGTAGTATAGGATAAATAAATATTCCAAAAACAGGAAAACCTCGAAGTTCCCACATGCTGTGGGACCCGAGGTTTTTTTGACTATTCATCTGATTATGCTTTTACACTGCCGGAGAATCCATCCACTGAATCGTCAAAGGTTGGATCATCGTCCCGGTTATGCAATCCTTGTTGAAGCCCACCGTCCTGATTTCCATTTGCATAACCTTCTTGCCAATCCTCATTCACGATATGAGCCGGAATGGATATATTCTGAAATTGATCAAACCCGTCTGTTTCAGACAGGAATGTGGTGCTTCCTCCGTGTGACTGCACAATCTCCACCGCGGACTGTATATCCTGGCGATCGGTAGGAATGTACAATTCCAGCGGCCCCGATTGATAAGGCTTATATCCAAGCTCCTTCAGCGTGGCCTCTGCCGCAAGCAATGCTGAATTGTCAGAGAAATGTACCTGAAGTTCACTATCGTCCATCATTCGTTCTTTTCCTCCTCGCTACAGTTGAACTCTCCTATAGCATGGTCACTAATGGAAGGCGATATGCGACTTCTACTCGGAAGGAAATACTTTAGCTTGAACGGGTCAATCGAATCCATCCCCCTACGGAAAGGCAAAAGAGTCCGAAGACGACGACACCTGCCGCAACAATGACACTTAACAGCCAGCCAAGCCAGGTTATTCCCAAAGCCAGACCCATGATAAGGCCCAGCGGGATAAAAAGCATCCGAACCATCGTCAATCCTGCACGGTGCAGAGCAGCCGGGTCATAGGATAGGAGCTGCACATAGTCTGAAGTCGCGAAGACATCCCACGAGCGATAAAACAGCAGGGTCAGCATAATGACAAGCAAACAGCACACGATGACATTAACGGGAAAAGGTGGAAGCATGACTGCTGCTGTTGAGAGAGTACCCAGCTGCAAATACAGTTTCATCGTGGACGAGTCTCGAAAAAAAGCTTTGAAAGCCGTTTCGGCTGTCCGGTTGGACATGGAACGATTGCGCAGAATCCTGCGCCTTTTGCGAAAAATGACTGTTTTTGTACGTGGAACCTTCGGCTTGGACACAGACTGACTTAACATAAGCGCTGTTAGTTTCAATCGACCTCGTAAATCTTCCCGTACATCCCCCTCGAATGTCCCCTTCATCAACAGCCTCATTTGCACCAAAGTAATAACAAAAAGGATTCCGACAAAGATTCCAACAAGCTGTCTCCAGATCTCTCCATCCATCCATGACGTTGTACGGATCGTAAAGAATCCCATGGCAATCGCGGCAGAGATGAGCTGTGTCCAGCGTCTCCATCCGGTATATCGCACCTTAATGATGTGCAGAGCAATCGTCTGAATGGAGGCAACTATTCCAAACCAGAGTGCAAGGAGCGCGATAGATGTAAATGACATGCCATAAACACGAGACCATAAGGGTGCGGTCAAGGCTGTAACCACAATCATTTTGCCCAAATGCAGCAAGCAGGCCCGCAAAAGCCCTTGCCTCATTAAGGTCCGCATCCATAATGGTCTCGATTTGAGAAACAGCATGTCAGCTTCTTCCACAAAGATCAGTACACCGCCTGAAAGCATAACGATATCAATCAGCCCTGTCAGGACAGGCACAGATAGTTCAGTCGCCCATGTTGGTAGCGGTTTGGTCCATAGGCTTGAATACCACCCGATCAGATAGAGCAGCCCTGGCACCAGCAGATACAACCATACCGTCCAGTCCACTACCAATTTCAGATTTTTTAACTGTCCATTGAAATGCTCTCGACGTCTGCGTTTATATAAACGAATTGGTGTATATCGCTCGGAGTTTCCCATCCCTCTTTCACCTCCCTGACTAGGATGTCAATATATCAAAGCAGTCGAATAAGGATAATTCTGGCTGCCCGGCAATAGCGCGAATCTCATCCAGCGTGCCTTCAGCTGCCGATCTGCCTGCTGCTATCAGTACAAACCGGTCACAGATCCGTTCCGCTGTATCAAGGACATGCGTGGACATTAACACCCCTGCCCCGCGGCGGCGTTCCTCATCAAGCAATTGCAGGAAATCCTTCGTTGCGCGTGGATCCAGTCCAATAAAAGGCTCATCTACAATATATACATCAGGTGAGGCCAGGAAGCCGATCATCAGCATCATTTTCTGACGCATGCCTTTGGAAAAACTGCCGGGAAGATCATCGCGTACATGATCCATGCCGAAACGAACCAGTAATTCCTCCGCTCTCGCAACAAATTCCCTTTCCTCCATTTCGTATGCAGCTGCCGCAAGGTCAAGATGCTCCCAGAGAGTCATATATTCATAAAAGACAGGCTGCTCCGGAATGTAGGCATATCTGCCCTTTCCTCCAATTGCAATCTCAAACTCGGCGTACTCCAGCAAGCCAAGCATCGTTTTGATGGTCGTGCTTTTGCCTGCACCATTGGGGCCAATGATGCCCACCAGTTCACCTGGATACACCTGGATTTGGATGTTTTGTATCGTCGACTTGCCTGCTTCATATCCTGCCTCTGCTATATGTACGTCCAGTATGGACTGCTTCAATGCTGCCTCCCCAATTTCGACCTTCATGCCCTTCACTCCCCGTTTAATTACTTGTCTAGTGTGTTTTACATTATTGTAATGAAGTTATTAGCAATGTTTTTGATCATTTTGAGCATCTTTAATGAATTAGAGGTGAAAATGTAAAAACCTTTAAACACACAAAAAAAGCAGGGGTTCCGGAGCCCCTGCTTTTTCATGATTATCCAGTGGAAATCTCATATTACCGTTTACAACCCACCACCGATGTGGTTTCACTTGTGGATACACTCTGGTTATGATCGTTGTCATTCTCGTTGTCGTTGCTTTCGGTTTGAGTCGATGTAGTGCTCTCTCCTGCTGCAGCCGTGTTCAAAACCAAGTCCAATGCTCCACCTTTATCGCTTGTGTAGTTACTTTCATAACGGTCACATACATTTTCGTTAGAATTTGTTTCAGATTGAGCCACAGTTGTACTCTCACCTGCAGCATTAGTGTTCAAACCCAGATCCAGCATTCCAGCACTTTCGCTTGTGGAGATGTTGTCCTCATTAAGATCACAGTCCTTTTCACTAGTGCTGCTTTCGGTTTGAGTCACTGCTGTGCTCTCTCCTGTAACATTGGTGTCCAGACCAAGACCCAGATCCAGCGCTCCACCTTTTTCACTCGTGTAGCTGCTGTTCTCGTTTACGTCTTCGTCTTTCACACTAGTGTTGCTTTCAGATTGAGTCACTGTTGTGCTCTCTCCTGCAACATTGGTGTCCGGACCAAGACCCAGATCCAGCGCTCCACCTTTTTCGCTCGTGTAGCTGCTGTTCTCGTTACGGTCTTCGTCTTTCACACTAGTGTTGCTTTCAGATTGAGTCGCTGTTGTACTCTCTCCTGTAACATTGGCGTCCAGACCAAGACCCAGATCCAGCGCTCCACCTTTTTCACTCGTGTAGCTGCTGTTCTCGTTTACGTCTTCGTCTTTCACACTAGTGTTGCTTTCAGATTGAGTCGCTTTTGTGCTCTCTCCTGCAACATTGGCGTCCAGACCAAGACCCAGATCCAGCGCTCCACCTTTTTCACTCGTGTAGCTGCTGTCCTCATTAAGATCACAGTCCTCTTCGCTGCTGTTACTTCCAGTTTGAGTTGTTCTGAAGCGCTCACCAGCACCATTGGCATCCAGACCGAGACCGAGATCGAGATCAAGCGCTCCACCGCTTTCGCTTGTGTGGCTGCTACTGTTCTGATCGTTACCGCTTCGTGAATAATCGCTCATCGTTGTACCTTCTCCCGACACATTGGCATTAAGTCCAAGGTCCAGGTTGCCTGAACTGCTACGTTCGGCAGTTTTATCGGAAGAATCATCATTGTAACGGTTTGTATTTTCTGAAGATAAGCCGGCATTTAAACCCAGATCCAGGTTCAGCGCACCCGATGCATTGGAAGACCCTTCTTTACGGCTGTCGTTTCCGTAACTCACGTCACGTTCTCCTGACAGAAGGGATCCGAGCTCCAGATGCAAACCTGCATTTAAGTCCAAATTTTTACTGCCGTCATTACTGTTATAACTATCCGCGTATGTGAATTGGGAAGCTCCCAGCATTCCAGCGACCAACGTACCCGACAACACCGACAATTTTACCCAACGATTCACTTTTTTCATGATAATATACACTCCTTCTCCATTTTGGTTGAATTAACGCCATTGTGTTTGAGAGAAAGAGGTATATTGCGGTGGCTGCCCCGGCGGAGCTTGTGACCATTGACTGAAACCATCCACAGGCTCCCTTTTGAAAGTAAAACCGGAATCAGGACCATCCAGTCCATTCATTGTTCCAGGAAGTGCTGCTGCTGGAGCAGTTGACCCGCCGCCAGTTAGACCAGTAACACTTGAACCTCCACTTGCAGAAGCATTCGCTACTCCAGGAAAAGTTGAACTTTCCATCACAGGCCATACTCCAGATCGTTCTGCACTTGGCTGTAACGGAGACAGATTATCGGAAGTATTCTTCCGTTCAATCACATCAAGGTGATTCCGATCCTGAACCTGATTAGTGACTAAAGCTGCAAAAGATAGCTGATTGACCACGATTGGCTCATCCTCCGTCAGGACAACTGTAACATCGGAGTTTGGCTCAACTTTAGATTTCTCTACAGGCGTAGCCTGCTGAACCACAGGTTGTTCTGGATGCTCTGTTGATATGGTTGTATCTTGAACTACATGCCCTGTGATCTGTGTGGTGTTCCGCCTTTCATTATCTTGTGAAGAATCCGAATCTATGGATGGCATCGCTTCCTTAGTCCAATCTTCAACGTTTCGACTAGCTGCAACCGAAGGTTTTTCCGGTGTTGAAACAGGTTGCTCCGGCGCAACACTTGGCTCCTCAGGTTTCAATGTCGGAATATCCAACGCTCCCTTTTCGGGATTAGTCTCAGCGGACACATCCAGGGCAGGGACATTAGCCTTAACTGAAGGAAGCTGAACTTTACCTTGAGTCAGATCCACATGGGTTGAAGAGACATCAACGGAAGTCACTTCCGGCACATCCACCTTCACGGAAGGCAGTTCAACCTTTCCCTGCCGAAGGTCTGCTTCTACAGCAGACGTCTCTGCCTTAATGACCTCCGGTACCTCTGTGGCAACACCAGGTAAGGAAGCCGTTCCCGCATTCAGATCCAACTCACTGCCGGATACACTCGCTTTTAGTACAGATGTATCCGCTTGTATAGAAGGCAATTCAACCTTTCCCTGTTTGGCATCAATACCGATCTCGGAAGTTTCTGCCGACCCAAGCGGCGTGTCCACCTTCAGCTCTGATACACTGAGCTTGCCAGTGGACTCACTTGCTTTGATGGAAGGAACCTCGATATCCAAAATAGGCGTAGATACCGATACGGAAGGCGTCAGGTTTAACCTGTCATCTGCATCTCTGGAGAACAAATCCAATGATAATCCAATAGACTGTTTATCTGATGATGTCTGATCCTCTGCATAGACATGTGTAGATCCCAGACCCAATATCAGCATCCAACCGAGTATGGCCAGGGGTACGCTTCCAAATAAAAGAACGGATCTTGTTAACTTTACATTCAAGCTGCTTCACCCCCTTTCCGCTGCTGCGTTAGTGGGACAAGGCATATGAGTTTCCCCTAGGTTTAGTAGTAATTTGGGGATTTCTGCCTGATTTTCATTAAACTTGAAACCGTTTACCCAAACGTTTTTAATTTAAAATGTTTAAATTTTATTAAAATACCTGTGATTTATTTACCATAAATATTTAATATCAATTAAGTACTGACCAAAAGATGCTATTCACTTACAGCTATAGTCTCACTCGCCAAAGTTACATCCATCTGTTTCGATCTACGTTTCATTACATATACCAATCCCAGGAGTGTCATTAAAATGCCAGAACATATAAAGGCCGGGATAACGCCAAACGACGTGACCAGAAATCCCCCTACAACGGGACCCATAATGTTGCTTGCTGTCATGACACTCCCTACCGTACCAAATACACGCCCGGTCATGGCTTCCGGAGTCCGTTCCTGCAGCAGTATCTGAAAAGGCACCACGGCGAACCCAATTCCGATTCCTGCCAGGGCAAACATCGATATCAGCAGCAGGTTGGCACCCAGACCAGCATGCGGCCACACGCCGACAACAACCCCTGCTGCACCAATGACAAGCCCCGTTATCGATGTTCCAAGCCCCATTTTCAGCACATGTCCTGCCCTTTTCCACTTCCTCACACTCATGGCTGCAATTAACGTTCCAACGCCACTGGCACCAACGCACCACCCCAGCAGGTCACTCGAAATTCCGGGCAGCTGTCTGAACAAAACAACGGTCTGGGAATCTGCAAATTGCAGGAACAGAATGGCGGATGCCAGCAGAATGAGAGAAGACCCTACCTGTGGAAGTGAAGCGAGCATACGAACGCCTTCCAGCGTATCCTTCAAGAAAGCACCTTTCTCTTGGGCTGAAATGTCCCCTTTTCCTTCTTCCATACTTTGTTGTACGGACTGTCTTGTGGATTGGATCACCCGCTTGCCCGGAATCCACAGCAAAATAATACCCGAAATAAGAAATGAGGCTGAATCCAGAATAAAACACCAGGTAATCCCAAAGGCCGCCACGAGCAGCCCACCAAGCGCAGGACCTATAATTTTGGACATCTGTTCGATCACCGAGCTGATGGAAACCGCTTGAGCCAGCTGACCATGCGCCACAAATTCCTTCAACTTCCCGTTCTTGGCGGGTGAAAATACAACGTCGAATAACGATTTGAGAATAAGCAATATGTATACATGCCAGATCTGATCGGCAAAAATGAACCCCGCAACAATGACTACTCGTGCACCGTCCGCTGCAATCATCAACCATTTCCGATTCATCCGGTCCGCCAGCGCACCTGCAAACGGGCCTGTAATCAGCACCGGTAATGCCGCACAAAGTGTAGTAAACGTAATTTCCCACGGCGTAGCATTCCAACGTATTCCTACTAACGTCAAGATCGCCAACAGATGCAGCCAGTCGCCCAGATTGGAGATGGCCTGTGCCACCATCAGTGTTACAAACGGACGGTTATGCTTCAGTCCGCGTTGTCCCTTCATTGTCATTTCCATTTTCGCTTCTCCTCCACTTGCCGGAATGTTGATATGGATTTAATTATATAAACTGGAACTTATTCCAACCTCCTTCCGAAGACGGAGAAGAGCCAACATCCGAAGAATGAACTTTCTTAGGTACAAGCTGCCTTGGAGAAGGACGAATGATTAAATTTTAAATGCTAAAAATGCAGATCTTGTGACATATCGCATGTTTTTCGTGGAAACAGAAGCTTACAATAAGGACATGGCGACAATCTGAATCGTCAAATGTAACCTACTCCACCCTATATAAGTTGAATATATCGTTTACATGTTAATCGTAACGAAGAGGACAGAAAAAACCTGGAAAAGCAACGCGCTCACCTTTATCACCGGATTTCACCTTTGAAAAAGATTCAAAAAAATCTGGGAATAACAGTGATTGGAGGGTTGTTCTGTCATCGTAGTGGTAGATAGTAACCTTATTATTTCAACTTATATCACTAAACTGAAAAGGCGGGATCAGCATGCTGGAATTACAAGAAATCGGAACCGAACGTTCACTTCATCTGTACCGCACCTTGGCCAAAACATTCAAGAGCGTGAATGAACACGCTGTCTCCGGTAGCAAAGTGCACGGCTTCAACCCTACAGCATACGGGGTGCTGGAAGTACTGTATATGAAAGGAGCACAGCCGATTCAACAGGTAGGCGCACAACTCCTGCTGCAGAGCGGGAACGTAACCTATGTCATTGATAAGCTGGAGCAAAAAGGACTCTTACATCGCAAACACTGTCCGCAGGACAGACGGATTATATTTGTAGAACTGACAGAGGAAGGCCACCGGACCATGGATGATATCTATCCAGGGTATGCACACAAGATCGATCGTGCAGTCAGTGGTCTGAGCGAGGGTGACAAGACATTGCTGTCTGAGTTATTGGAAAGGCTTGCGCTCGGCGCAGACCGTCTATCCGCTAATGGTTGAAGGAATAACCCTGATGAATAGCGAAAATAAAATAACCGGTTTCGCCAATCTGCGGCGTTACCGGTTATTGTTGTTGAATTATTTATTAACTTACGCGCTTCTTTCGCTTGCCGACCCATTTCAAAATAAATTGCCATAACAAATAGACAAACGTAATGATCAGTACATATAAATACGGCCCCGTATGCTGAAAAGCATCCATCAGAACCAACAAAAAAGCAGCTGACCCTCAGCTGCCTTCTTGTGAAAATACATGCTTTATCTAGTTGTGCTAATCAACAAAGTATCGGTTTTATGTACCGCATGGTTCGACAATCACTTCCCGGCAACCTTGGCCTGTTTCGGCATTCCTGCCCCTGCCTCTGCCTCTTCAGGTACGATTAGACGTTTGCGTAATGCTAATGTGGTTAACCAGGATACGATCGCGATCACGAACATGATGACAAACAGGGAATGCAGACTGCCTTCCAGCACATTCCGAAGCAATGCCCATTTGTCGTCCGACAAGGCAGCATCCGTATGCGGTGCGAGCAGCTCATTCAAGTCACTTTCGGAAATGCCGGCATCGGCCAGGTGCTGTTCACTGGATAATTTCGATATCCGGTAGTTCAACCATGTGCCAAATACGGCCGCGCCAATCGTTTGTCCCAGCGTACGCATGAACGTATGCAGTGCCGTTGAAGATCCGCGTTCCTGATATCCCACAGAGGACTGTGCAATGATGGTGAATATCGTAAACGCAAATCCAAAGCCAAGTCCATAAATAAAAGTCAAAATAAACAGCACGGCCTGTGGGGATGTTCCCCCGACCAGGAATAGCCCTCCAGAGCCGATCGCGATTCCGGTCAATCCAATGAGTGCAGTCAGACGTGACCCGATTTTCATCAGGAGACGACCCGCAAGCACACTTCCGATTAACCAGCCTACGGACATCGGTGCAAGCAGCAGTCCGGATTCAGTCGCGTTGCCTCCGCGTACGCCTTGTACCCATAATGGCAAATAACTGGTCAGGCCAATCATCAACGTGCTGGTGAGCAGTCCCGCAATATTGGCAACGCGGATGTCCCGAATACGGAACAGATGCAGTGGAACCATTGGCGCTTGGGCTCTTTTCTCAACAACGAAGAATAAGATCATGAACACGACAGCAACTGCACTCAGCCCCACAATGAGCGGAGAGCTCCAGGCATAATACTGCCCGCCAGCTGACAACACAAAGAGTAATGCCGTTATGCCCACCGTGAAGGTCAGCGCACCGATATAGTCGATTTTGGCGGTACGAGGTGAGATGTCTTCCTTCAAATAACGAAATACAAACCACATGGCCAGCAGGCCGAATGGTACGTTAAATCCGAAAATCCACTGCCAACCGAGATTATCGACAAAGTAACCGCCAAGCAGCGGCCCTGCCAGGGAAGAGATGCCCCACACCGAACTGATCCAACCCTGAATCTTGCCTCGTTCTTCAATTCGGTAAATGTCTCCAATAATCGTGAACGTAACAGGCACAACTGCTCCTGCCCCAATTCCTTGAATGGCACGGAAAATAATCAACTGCTCCATATTTTGTGAGAAACAGCAAAGTAATGAACCGAGCAAAAACAATGCACAGCCAATCAGGAACACGGGCTTTCGGCCGTAAAGATCACTGATCTTGCCAAAAATCGGCGTGCTGACAGCCATCGTGAGCAGATATGCGGTAAAGATCCAGCTCAGCAGCTGTACACTTCCCAGCTCACTTACAATCGTTGGCCCCGCCGGTCCAATGACCGTTCCTTCAATTGCCGACAAAAAGGTTGCCAGCAACAATCCCGCCAAGATGAAACTGCGTTTCAAACCTCCGGTTGTATTCACACAAACCCTTCTCTCTTTGTTCTCTGTTTATTTACGGTGCTTGCGCAGCCACTCATCATACAGCAGGGAGTACATGACCATATCCTTATACCCTGTTGACGTGTGCTGTACCTGGCGAAGCAGACCTTCCCGCGTAAAGCCTTGATTCATTAGAAACTCTCCGGAAGCGGCGTTTCGTGGATCGACCAATGCTTCAATCCGGTTAAGCCCCATGGTTTCATACCCGAAAGGCAGCATCACCGAGAACACTTCGGTCATATAACCATGCCGCCAGTAGTCACGACCCAGCTCGTAACCAATCTCTCCGCGGAATGCGCCTTCAAGCTGCCAGGTATTGTATCCACAGCTTCCGATAAGACGGCCTGTCTCCTTCAGTTCGATGCCCCAGCGAATCGCCTCCTCTTCCCCTGCCATATGGTTAAGCAATCCAATCATATCCGCAGCTTCGCTTGTCCCGATCATCGGCGCCAGATTCATATAACGGGTCACCTCCCGGTCTGACCAGTATGCGAACATCTGCGCCGCATCCCGGCGGCGCATTTTGCGCAGACGAAGTCGTGCTGTCTCGAGTTCGGGAATTCTCCCTTTGGATTTATACATGAAAAGACACTCCGATCCGATCCATCTCTGCAGACCATAAGATTCAATAGTCATCTAAACATAACCTGCGCCGATTGGCAACAGTTCAGTCATGGGTTTGACATCAAAAAAACCGGGCCGCAAGGGTCCCGGTCTTGTTGTACGTATGATTCAATCGAGCTGTCCCGTAACAGCCTGTCCTGCCAGAGTTTCAACTTCAGGCGGTAGAAGCCTTCTTATCCGCTCCCAGGAGCTCATCGCTGACCCGGCCCAGCACAGCCGTAATTTCCTTATACTCTTCAATGCCTGTCCCGGTCAGGCTCCACTGGTCGCCATGGGCGGTCAGGAAGTTCTCCTGAGTGAGATGTTCAAGCTCCTGCTTGATCTCCCGCTCGCCAACACGATAGCCGCGCTCTTCCAATAAAGGCAGTGCGTCACCAACGGTCAAATCCTGATTTTGGGCCAAATATAGAAGATGAATCCGTACAAATAGATTCTGTACCTCTGCGTGCATAATCCAAACTCCTTCCAGGGTTATAGCCCTCCGTGATTGCTAAATAATTACCCCGTGCGAGAAGCTGAGAAACAGGATGAATTTACAGGGGTTTCCCCTTCTTATTCAAAATTCTACCGAAATCCTCCGCTTGACTAAAGGCATGCACTGCACTATCTTGAAAATAAGTACCATTTTTGCTCGGGAGGGTGATTCACCATGTTTCAAGCTGTTTCCTATGAAGGAACACGAAGCGAGCAGCACACCGCCGTCCTGGGACAGTTAAGTGCTCTGATCCGCGATGAACCAAGCGCCATTGCCAATCTGGCAAACGCTGCGGCGCTGCTCAATGTATTTCTAACCGATACCAATTGGGTCGGATTCTACCTGTATGATGGCAAAGAACTTGTTCTTGGTCCGTTCCAGGGGCTGCCTGCCTGCATCCGTATTCCGCTTGGACGCGGAGTGTGCGGCACATCTGCTGCGGAACGACGTACGCTCGTTGTAGACGATGTTCATGCATTCCCAGGTCATATCGCCTGCGATGCTGCATCGAACAGTGAGATTGTCGTGCCCATTATCAAAGACGGCGAATTATACGGGGTGCTCGACATCGACAGCCCGATTAAAAACCGATTTGACGACGAAGATCGCATCTTCTTGGAACAGGCCGTCAAACTGCTCACAGAGCAGCTGTAACCACGGTTCTGCCGAAGGTCCTTCTACCTATATTAAGCAGGACGTGACAGCAATACGTACCGAAGATAACCAAAAAGCACAGACCATTAGTGGTCTGTGCTTTTTGGTTTATGCCTTTTACATCCATGTTCTGCTCGCCCATGGTTACTCTATGCATTTAGGTCAATTCCTGTTCCGCTTTGATCATCATGCCGTCTCGCAGAAATTCGGCCAGCTTGGGATGATAACCGTCGTACATTTGGCGAAAATTTTGATGTTCCACATACAGATTGCCCAAGTCACGATAGATTTCGGCAGTAGGCGTGTAGTAATCCTTGACCCATTCCAGATGTCTGCCAATGATGTGCTGAACTTCCTGGCTTTCAGGTGTCAGGCCATCTTCGATCGCCCGCTGCAAGTCCCGATTGATTCGGTCTATTTTTTCCTGGGAATCCAGGTAATCTTCTTTGGTTTTGAGTTCCCCGTCATAAGATATGGCTGATTCAGATTGTGCTGGATGCCAGCTATCCGTTATGACCGGATCATGGTTCGGTGCCTCCGTTGAATCAGGCAGCATACTGTGATGCCCTTTTTTGATAAAACCCTGATACAACTCCTGAACCTCAAGTTCATACTCTCCCTGCAGATGGGAAATCGTTTTGTCCAGAGTTTGAATCAATCCATGCAAATGCAATGCCTTCTCGAGCAGCTGAATGCGCTGCCGCTGCATCATATGAATGATATCTTGATGATCCTCCTGCAGCATGGGGCCGATCTCTTCCTGTTCCACCCCCAGCTCCTTACAGAACAAAATCTGCTGGAGTTTCAACAGTTCCGGTTTCTCATAATACACTTCATTCTGGTCTCTACCCGCGAATGCAGGTGTTAGCCAACCCGATTTCACATATTGGCTCAATTCCTTCAGACTTATACCGGACATGCCGGATACGTCCGCCATGGTATATGCCATTCGCAACACCTCCTGTCTACACTGCATTGTGATTAGGCTTATTCATACTGCTTTTTATGTTCATTGAGTTAGGTACAAGATTGGGACAACAATTAGTCGATTGTTTTGCGGTATGTAAATTATTTATACCCTCCTGATGGGATGTGAACCGGGGGTCAGTAGGGAAATCGAAAGTGTTTTCACTATTTCCTATTGATCGATATAAGAAAAAGTCCCACACCAACAACATTGGGTGCAGGACCTTGTTATTACTTCATGTTAGACAGGGCAAATCAGCCTGCTTTACAAACATGCTTAATTTTTATTGAACATGACAAACTTGAGTTCTGTCATTTCTTCAACTGCGTATTTGACACCTTCACGTCCCATACCACTCTGCTTCACACCACCGTATGGCATGTGATCGACGCGGAACGTTGGAATGTCGTTAATCATGACCCCTCCAGCCTCGATATGATCAGCTGCATGGAGTGCAGTATGAATATCGTTTGTAAAAATACCCGCCTGAAGCCCATAGATGGAATCATTCACGTGCTCAATGCCTTCTTGGACCGAATTCACAGGGTTAATAACAACAATCGGTGCAAAGACTTCCTGGCACGATACCTTCGCATCACGCGGCACGTTAACAAGTACGGTTGGGCGAAGTACGCCTCCTTCCGCCTCTCCTCCTGCTGCCACTACAGCTCCTGCCTGTTTCGCTTCGTCGATCCAATCCAGTGTCCGCTGTACATCTTTGGCTGTAATAAGTGCCGAAACAACCGTATCCGGGTTCAGCGGATCTCCTGTCACCACTTGTTTCGCGGCTTCCGCGAAGCGGCGTATGAATTCGTCTGCAATGGCACTGTGTACATAAATGCGCTGCAGTGAAATGCATACCTGACCCTGATACGTAAAGGCCCCGATCACACATCTTGGCACCACTTTGTCCAGATCCGCATCCTGATCCACAATGACAGCTGCATTTGATCCAAGTTCCAGCGTCACCCGTTTCAATCCAGCCTGACTGCGAATGCTTGTCCCTACAGCAGGGCTTCCCGTGAATGTAATATGGGCTATGCGCGAATCGGATACGAGCACATCACCAATCGTTTTGCCATCCCCGCTTACTACGTTTAATGCACCATCCGGCAATCCGGATTCCTTAAGCAGGTTCGCAATATAGTAGGCAGACAACGGTGTCTGCTCAGCCGGTTTCAGAACAATGGTATTGCCTGCTGCAAGTGCAGGTCCAACCTTGTGTGCCACCAGATTCATCGGAAAATTAAACGGCGTAATCGCCCCGATGACACCCAGAGGCTGTCGCATGGTATATCCGATGCGTCCTTCGCCGCCCTTGGCTGCATCCAGGGGAACGGTCTCTCCTGTCAACCGCTTCGCTTCTTCTGCGGCAAAACGGTACGTTTCCACCGTACGATCCACTTCAGCAAGCGCAGCCGTGATCGGTTTGGCCGCTTCCAGCGCAATTACTTTTGCCGCCTCTTCCTTCCGCTCTTCCAATAGGGAGGAGAGCTTGTACAGGATGTCTGCACGCCGGTGGGCAGGCATGCTGCGCATCTCCTTGCCAGCCTGAACGGCAGCTGTTATGGCTGCTTCAGCCTCCTCCGCCGAAGCGGTAGACACTTCAGCCAATGTTTCTCCGGAATACGGTGCCTGAAGTGCCTTATATTCTACTGATTCTGTGGGTTTACCACCGATAAACAGATGTTGTTTTTTCATTATTGAATCCTCCAATCCATCATTGCTGCAAGTCTGACCTAAATAGCTACAGTGGGTCAAGTCCATGACAGAACAACCTTGTGATCGTAGTTATATCCTTTATCTATTTATACACCACAGTAGTATCTTCAACCCAGCCTTAATTCCGGCAGAGTCCTATTTAACCGTTAATACCGGGCATTCTGCATGTTTCAATACACCGTGGCTGACACTGCCAACGACGATTTCTGCCAGCACGCTTTTGCCACCTGTACCCATTACAATGAGGTTGCACGCTCTGTCGCGCGACACCCGGCAGATCTCGTTTACCGGGTCCCCTGCAATCAGCAGCGTCTCATAAGGGATGGAATGTCCGGACAACAGCTGTTCTACCGGTGCAATAATATGCTGCCCTTCTTCCGCAATTCGTGCTTCCAGATCTACTCCCAGAGCCGGCTCATTCAACGATACGGAAGGATTCACATGCACAATAATCAATCTGGCGGGATGCTTCAAACTTTCAGCTAAGTCAACCGCTGTTTCCAACGCCTTATGAGCATGATCCGACCCATCAACAGCCACTACGATTCGTTCCAGCATTTCAATTCCCCCATCCATTAATGTGTAATTGCTGCATCGATATCACGCAGATGTCTACGACGTGCAAACAGAACCACGACACCAACCAGTACCATCAATGCGCCAAAATAAAACGGTGTTTCCGGCAGGAACCATTCCGACAATTTACCTGCAAGCCACGGTGCCAATGCACCGCCTAGAAAACGTACGAAGCTGTAAGCAGCCGAGGCAACCGAGCGTTCAACCGGAGCAGCCTCCATAACAGCCGTCGTAATCAGTGTGTTGTTGATACCCAGGAATATCCCTGCAACGATAACAGCAACAATGACGGTTGTGGATGATCCCATTACTGTACCCACGGCCATAACAATGAGGTCAATCGCAAACAGGGTCAGCATAACACTCATGGAAGGAACCGAGCCGAATCGACGCTGCAGTCTTGGTGCCACGAATACAGACGTTATGGCAAGCATGAGGCCCCAACCAAAGAACACATAACCAAGTCCGTGCTCATCCAGGTTCATGACATAAGGTGAATAAGCCATCAAAGTAAAGAAACCAAAGTTATACAGGAAGGCAGTAATCGCCAGTGTTTTCAGGGATGGATAACTTAGTGCCTTGAACGGATCGGACAAGGAACTGCGTGTTTTCGGCTTGGCCATTTTGGGCAGCATAAACGTAATGCTGATAAAGGCGATCGCCATCAGAGCAGCAACACCATAAAACGGGCCGCGCCATGAGATGGAGCCAAGTTCACCACCAAGAAGTGGACCTACCGCGATACCAAGACCCAGTGCGGCTTCGTACAAAATAATCGCTTTGGCTGTCCCCGAAGTGGACAAACCAACAATGGCTGATAACGCCGTTGCGATAAACAGGGCATTACCTAGACCCCAACCACCACGGTAACCCACTAGGGCGCCTACCGTGTCTGAGGTTCCGCCCAGAAAGGAGAAAATAATGATAAGTAAAATCCCGCTTAGCAGCGTCCACTTGACACCGATCCGGCTGGATACAACGCCCGTAATCAACATTGCAACCCCAGTCACAGCGTTGTAACTCGTAAACAGTAGTGAAACTTGGCTTTTGGATGCATGCAGCTGATCTGCAATGGCAGGCAGGATGGGGTCAACCAATCCCAGTCCCATAAACGAAATGATACACGCGAAGGCGACAGCCCATACAGCCCGTGGTTGGGACAGCAATCCTCCGCGTGATGACGGCAGTTCGTCAGGTAATGATGGTTCTCTTTTCATACATGATACCTCCTGGTTATGAATTGAAATTAATTTGTAATACATGAAATTTTCATATCATTTTCAAAAGAAAATGAAACAAAACGGCACAAAATGACACCGGCTTCCCGGTGCTTGCACGATTTCGTTTTTATGGAGTTATAGGTCACTCTCTTGCTTATCCGTCTTCCGGATGATCGGTGATTTCATTCTTCTGTAATCGCTGAATCCCGTTTTGCACCCGTTCTCGCAATTCCTCCAGCTCTGCCTGTACGGCATGAATACTCTGCAGTTTCTGTTCAATTAACTGAAGTTGACCACCCAGCGTTTCATCCATACTGGTGAGTTTTTCAATCCGTTCCCTCACTTCGGTTGTCTGCTGGTAATCAAATCGCTGCTCATTCAGTACATCAGCCGTAGCGATATACGTATGCAGTTCCTGTAGGGAGAAGCCAAGCACTTCCTTGGCGCGGACGACCTTTTTCAAATAGTCGATATCCTCTCTCGTATACAGCCGCGTGCCACCGTCCGTCCGCTGAGGTGAAGGCATGACACCAATCTCTTCGTAATACCGGATGGTACGCTTCGTCAAACCACATTCCTTGGCTACGTCGTCGATCTTATACAAGCTCATTTCCTTCACCTCACTTTTAATATGTCTATAATGTTATGTACATAATTATATATAATTATAACGTTAACGTCAACGTTAGATTTCAACCACTGAAACTTCATGAACCTCACCGAACACAAAAAGACCCGCTTTCGCGGATCCTCTGCCTCTACCTTATTTACATTGAACTACGATTTTCTATGAAGCACCTTGCTCGCTTTGCTTCCGCTTCTGAGCATGCTGTACTTCCTTTAAGCGCCCTTCCACTTTCGTAAACAGTCTGAACGTGTAGAACGCAACTGCAAACAGACTGAGTACGAGTGCCTGTACATCTGTAAACCAGAATCCAAGAATGCCGAACACCGTAATAATGACCCCAAACTGCATCATCAGGTTTGCGCTGTAACGCTGAGCTTCGTCCCATAAATCGGGATCACTCATGGCGCGCGGGGTACGATAACCATATATGCCATTAATCTTTTTCGGTGGTTTTTTGAACAGCATTAACCCGAGCACGAAATAGCACACTCCGCATATTAACCCTACAATTGCTCCTGCCAAATTGTTCTCCCCTTCTCTTCAAACATTCCTCTAAACATGCCTGCGACCATAAAAATAAAAAACGGCTCTACGTATATACGAAGAGCCGCGGCGTTCGTTTCGAAAACTTAAATGTTCTTCACGCGCAGAACCCGCATGGCGTTCAGAACGGCCAGGACCGTGACACCCACATCGGAGAAAACAGCTTCCCACATCGTAGCTATGCCGAACACTCCCAGCAGAAGGAAGATCACCTTAACGCCCAAGGCAAAACCGATATTTTGCCAGACAATCATTCGTGTCCGCTTCGCAATACGGATTGCGCTTGCCAGTCTGGATGGTTCATCCGTCATGATGACTACATCTGCTGCTTCGATGGCAGCATCGGAACCGAGTCCTCCCATGGCTACTCCCACATCTGCGCGAGCCAGTACAGGTGTATCGTTGATGCCATCCCCGACAAACACCATTTTCTCCTTCGGAGACTTGCTCGCTTCGAGCTCTTCGAGCCGTTCTACTTTGTGCTGAGGCAGAAGTTCAGCGTATACCTCATCGACTCCCAGCTGCTGTCCTACAGCTTCACCAACAGCTTTAGCATCACCTGTGAGCATGACTGTTTTGTGGATGCCAAGTTTCTTAAGGGCTTGAATCGCTGCCGCAGCATCATCCTTCACTTCATCTGCAATGATCAGATGGCCAGCATATGCGCCTGCTTCAGCAATGTGTACCACTGATCCTACCGTTTCTGGCTTAGTATAGGTAATACCCGCCTGTTCCATCAGTTTGGCGTTACCTGCCATCACTTCACGGCCATCCACACGGACTCTGATCCCATGCCCAGCAACCTCGTCATACCCCTCAACACCTAGTGTACGGATATCTTTGGCCCAGGCTGCACGAATGGATTCGGCGATGGGGTGATTCGATTGAGCCTCCGCGATCGCTGCGAGTTCCATCAGTTCACCTTCTGTACGTCCACCTTCCGGACGAATAGCCGTTACGTTGAACACACCTTTGGTTAGTGTACCCGTTTTATCGAAAACAACCACTTTCACATCATTCAATGCTTCAAGGTAATTGCTGCCTTTCACCAGAATCCCGTTACGGGAAGCAGCTCCAATCCCGCCGAAGAATCCGAGTGGAATGGAAACCACCAGTGCGCATGGACAGGAGATGACCAGAAAGACCAGGGCGCGATAGATCCAATCGGCAAATGTTGCACCACTAAGCACGAGCGGAGGTACGAACGCAATCAACGCTGCGAGAATAACGACGACTGGCGTGTAATAACGCGCAAATTTACTGATGAAATGTTCC
The DNA here is from genome assembly GCF_022346995.1 of Paenibacillus sp. ACRRY. Lineage (GTDB taxonomy): Bacteria > Bacillota > Bacilli > Paenibacillales > Paenibacillaceae > Paenibacillus. The sequence continues at coordinate 72,236 of NZ_JAKRNM010000015.1, forward strand.
GTCTTCGCTTTGCGGCTGCTGGCATTCTGCACCAAATCCAGAATCTTGGATACCGTCGATTCTCCGAAGGTTTTGGTCACTTCAATCGTCAGCATACCGTTCTTATTCACAAAACCACTGAGTACATCACTTCCGGGCTCCAGTTCCCGAGGTACGGATTCCCCTGTAAGAGCAGACGTGTCCACCATGGAATGTCCTGCCTTCACAATTCCATCAAGCGGAACCTTCTCACCCGCACGGACAACGATGCGATCACCAATGCGTACATCTTCCGGTGACACACGCTTGGTCTCGTCGCCAGAACCGATCAGAATATTGGCATAGTCCGGGCGAATATCCATAAGCGACTGGATCGACTTGCGAGAGCGGTTAACTGCCATCCCCTGAAACAGCTCCCCAAGCTGATAAAAGAGCATGACCGCTACCCCTTCAGGATACTCACCAATGGCAAAAGCACCAATCGTCGCAACCGACATCAGAAAGTACTCGTCGAATACCTGACCACGAATGATGTTTTTGCACGCCTGGAGAACGATATCTCCTCCTGCGATCAGATAAGCGACTACATAGAGAGCGAGCTGTGCCCATCCGTCCAGTGGGGACCAGATAGCTGCAGCAAGGAGGGCAGAGCCGGCAGCAAGACGGGCAAGCAGCACCTTCGTCTGTCCTGCACCGTGCTCGTGCGAATGCCCGGCATGCGCATCATGACCATGGGAGTGACCGTGATCATGCCCGGCATGACTGTAGTGATCATGCGCATGATTATGAGCACCATGACCATGGTGATGCGCTCCTTCATGATGATCATGGTCATGAGAATGACCCCCGTGATCGTGACGGTGCCCTTCGGCTGCAGTTCCTGCATGTGTGTGCATACCGCCTTCCAATTGACCTTCCAGCCCTGCAGAAGCCTGATTGACAAGCGGTGGTCTCCCTTTTTCCGAGATGCGAATATGCGGCTCAAGCCGCAGGACCTTACGCTTCGCTTCTTCCAAAACTTGCTCATCCATATCGGAAGTCGTATGCACCAGCAAGGTTTTAGTTACGAAATTAACCGAGCAATCCTTAATACCCTTTATTTTTTTGACACCATTCTCAATCTTCAGCGCACAATTGGCACAATCCAATCCATCCAGCAGCAGTTCCCTTTTCACCTGTTCCTGACCGGTTCCCATGTGAATTCTCCCCTTTGCAGTTCGAAGCAGCTTGAATATTTTAATTAAAATTAATATATGAGCAATCATTCATATGTTTGATTAACCCTATTATATGCACGCCTAAACTGTAGTGTCAACGATCGATGATGATTTTACAGACAGAATATGCTAATAGTAATCATTTCGCTTTAGACGTTTTTTGGATATAATAGGCGTATAGTTGCTAGCATAGGCGGTGATAGGAAATGGAACAACCGGTTAAAGCGCCAGCGGATTGTGATGCGGCCTGCTCGGGAACGGAAGCGGACGTAGAGTCTATCCGCACTTCCCTTATTGATCGGGAGACTTCTTCCGAGATGGCGGATTGGTTCAAGGCGTTCAGTGACCCAACCCGACTACGTATTATTGATGCGCTGTTGCAGAAGGAATTATGTGTACATGATCTGACGGTGCTGCTTGATATGGGACAGTCGGCCATTTCACACCAGCTGCGTTCACTCCGCAACATGCGGATCGTCAAGCGTCGCAAGGAAGGCAAGACGGTGTATTATTCTCTGGATGATACGCATATTGAGCAAATCTTCCTGCAAACGCTCCAGCATATTAAACATGGCTAGGCGTAAGCCAGCCTGTTCAGACAAAGAGAACCCCCGTCTTTCGGCCATTGCCGATGACAGGGGTTCTCTTTCGTTAAGGGTACCGTTTTCCACATGCAGTAACCCTACAGTAAATTGTTATTATTCGGATCATACAGACCAGATCGGCTCTTGAACCAGTTAAAGATGTGGGATACACAGACCTTGAGCACCGCATAACCCGGAACGGCCAGCAGAATGCCCACCACACCGAACAGATTGCCTGATGTCAGAATGACAAAGATAATCGTAATCGGATGAATTTTGAGCGTTTTGCCCATAATCTGCGGAGAGATAAACTTGCCTTCAATCAGCTGCACAATCGTCCATACCGCCACCATTTTCAACAGCATCACTGGAGAAGTCACCAGTGCCACAATCAGTGCAGGCGTGATGGCAATTGCAGGTCCCAGATACGGCACCACGCTGGTAAAGGAAGCGATAATGGCCAGAATCAGTGCGTAATCCAGTCCAATGATCATATAACCGATATAGAGCAGGATACCGATACAGAAGCTCACGATAATTTGTCCGCGAATAAAGGAACTGATCTGGTGGTTAATGTCGTGAAGTACCTCCATGGCACCCGTACGGCTTTTGATCGGAAGAAACGACAGGATCTTCTCCGGAAGCTTCTTCCCGTCCTTAAGCAGGTAGAACAGAATAAATGGCACCGTTACAATGGATAATACCGTTTCGGTAAAAGCTCCAAGGAAACCGCCGAGTTTGTTCCAGGTGGAATTCAAAATCTCTGTTGCTTTCTCGGAGATCGTTCCCCACCAGTCCTGCCAGTTCATGTTCACCGTTTCCTGGACCTGACTGAACAGCTGACTGCCCGTAAGCTCCTCGAACTGCTGTCTGACATTTTCACTATACATCGGGAAATTGGCGATAAGCCCCATAATCTGATTGCGGAGCACTGGAATGACTGCCAATACAACAACCGTCAAAATGCCGCCAATCGCGAGGTAAAGGATCAGTATCGACCATCCGCGCTTAATCTTCCACTTTTCCATCACATCCACCAGCGGATTCAGCAGATAGTAGAGGATTCCAGACAGAATGATAGGCAGTACAATCGTCTTGATTAGCACCGCAATCGGATGTAGAACAAAGGATATCTTCGTTAGCACCATCACGTTTAATCCGACCAGCAGCAGAATCAGCAGAAATAGGACAAACTTGTTGTTCAGAAAAAACCGCTTAAACCGATCCGGCCAAATGCGGGGTTGTTCGGGTTGCTCCATGGGCATGTCTTCCTCTCTTATGTATCTGATCATGATAAAAAAATAAGCTTTCATACTGCATGCCTCATGCACATGCGAATAAAGAAACTTGTACAAGCCAACATATGTATAATGCTCTTGGTTTATACGTACGGCTCTTTTAACCGTTTCAAAATAGACCGTAATGTCATTTTACCCTAAAAAATCAGAACTGCCTCATATATTCATTGAGATGGGTTCTTGATAAGAGAAAACGGACCGCCTCTTGCGAGGACGACCCGTTATTGAATTCAATATTTTATTCCTTGTTCATGTGCCGTTAAAGTTATGCCTTACCCGCCAATTGTGCGATCAATTCATAAGAATGCAGACGTGCCTGATGGTCATAAATCATGGATGTAATAATAAGCTCATCCGCTTGCGTCTGGGCAATAAAGGATTCAAGCTGTCCACGTACCGTCTCGGGTGAGCCGTTAACAGCAGCTTTCAGCGTCTGTTCCACTCCAGCTCTCTCGCGGTCGGTCCATTTGCCTTCCATATCAGCTGGTGGCTGTACCAGTCCGGTAGTCCCGCGGATGATGTTCAGGAACTGCTGCTGCATCGTTGTGCCGAGCCATGCTGCTTCTTCATCCGTATCTGCAACAACTGCATTCACACCTACAATAACATGCGGCTCCTTCAGTGTGTCGGAGGGCTGGAAGCTGCTTCGATATGTTTCAAGCGCAATGCGAGTATAATCTGGCGAGAAGTGGCTGGCAAACGCAAACGGTAATCCGAGCCGCCCTGCCAAACGTGCACTGAAATCACTGGAACCGAGCAGGTAAATTGGAATGTTCAACCCTTCACCCGGCACCGCACGAACAGGTGCATGATAGGAAGTAGCCGATGCATCAAAGTACGCTCTAAGCTCAGCCAGCAATTCCGGGAAGTCTTCTCCGCTGTTCAGATCTTTGCGCAGTGCAAGAGATGTACGGCGGTCACTACCTGGTGCACGGCCCAATCCAAGATCGATACGGCCTGGATACAGGGATTCCAGTGTACCGAACTGCTCGGCAATAACGAGTGGTGCATGGTTGGGCAGCATGATGCCACCGGAACCGAGACGAATCGTGTTCGTGCCACTTGCCAGGTATCCGATCACTACGGATGTCGCGGAAGAAGCAATACCGGGCATATTATGATGCTCAGCTACCCAGTAGCGATGGTATCCCCACCCCTCCGCATGCTGTGCCAGATCCAGACTGTTACGGAGCGCGTCAGCAGGTGTAGCACCTACAACGACAGGAGCCAGATCCAGGATGGACAGTTTAACGTCGCTAATATGTTGTTTATGGGATGAAACTTGGTTATCCGTAGTCATTATGAGAAGTTCTCCTTTGGTGAAATATATTTTTGTATATCCAGATATATAGATGTAAAAACACATAGAAATAGGATATACAGCAGTGTACTTCGCCGTTTACATCCGGACGGAATCCCCGCCTGCAGCTGCATTCTTGCTTCCGTCCTGGCGTCCGGCTTATAACTCGTGCTGTACATACTCGGCAAATTGACGAATGGTTTCTTCGTTGCGGCGATAATACGTCCACTGGCCCCTGCGCTCGGAGAGCAGCAGCCCGGCTTTGAGCATGGTCAGCAAATAACTGGATATGACGGATTGAGCCAATCCAGCCTTCATCTGAATGGTTCCGACACAGATCCCGCTCTTCCCTCCATCCGGATGTTGAGACAATTCCAGAGGTGAGAAATGCTGCTCCGGATCTTTGAGCCATGACAGTATCTGCCTGCGTGTCTCGTTGGACAAAGCTTTAAATATGAGTATAGGTTCCATGGGTTGATTATACCCCCTTTCTTGTATTTTGCAAACCAAACAGGTCGATTCATCATGCGAATCGACCTGCCAAATGTTGCATCAGTATTCGTTAGAATTTGGTGCTTACCGTTTGCTTCACTTGCTCCAACATGGATTGATAAGCCGCAGCATCCAGATATCCGATACTGCCAAAGAATAAATGATCCACGGATTCAATGCCTACGAAATCAAAGATTCCGACATCGGAGGTCATTTTCATACCGGCAGTCATGCCAATTTGGTCATATATGTCACTAGGTGTTCCGTGAGTATTGATAATCAGTCCTTTTTTGCCTGTTAACAGTTTCTCGATCCCTGCTTCGCCTGACGCATAAGCAAATCCGTAAGCGAATACCCGGTCAACGTACCCTTTCAAAATTGCCGGCAGCCCAGTCCACCAGATTGGGTAGATAAACGTAATTGCATCGGCATCTGTGATAAACTTCTGCTCTGTCGCAATATCCTGTGGATTCTGTCCTGCTCGCATGGATGCCGTGTCAGCTGCGCTCAATACAGGCTGAAATTCCAGGGCATACAGATCACGAACAACAACCTCATGACCTTGGGTTTCAAGTTCTTCTACAGCTGTGTTCAGAATGGCGCGATTGAAGCTGTCTGCGTGGGGATGTGCATATACGATAAGATGTTTCATAATAAAGTACCTCCAGGTTTTTGTTATATTATGTTGCTGCATAGTGAAGCAATTGATACTTGCTTAGATAGGGAGAAACATAGATATCTATGTTTTAGTCCAAAAAATTTTTTTCTTTTTTTACAGCTTATGAACGATTCCAATCAACAGACTTTCCAGCTGTTCCGCTTGCTCATCCGTCATACCACCATAGACCATGTCCTGAATCGTCTCCGATACTTGTTCAAAAATGGGCTTAAGCTGCCGTCCTTGCTCCGTGAGGCGAATCAACGTCACCCGGCTGTCTTCCGCACTCTTGCTGCGTTCCACATAGCCCAGCTTCTCCAGCTTGTTCACAAGCACGGTCACCGTTGGTTGTGTGCGATGAACACGTTCGGCCAGCATCTTGATGGACAGTGAATCTTCACGGTACAAAAACATCAGAATGTCGCCATGGGATGGAACAATCCCCGTAACGTCGTGCTGCTCCAGTTCCTGAACAATGCGTTTGTTTACATGATCCCTGATCCTTGCGATTAGTGCAATTGCATTATATTTTGGCATGTCCCCATTATACATAGACATCTATATATAAGCAAGCCTTATTTCTATAAAAGTTCTCAATAAACGTTGGCATTTACAAAAGTAGCCCCTGCTACCTCCTTGATGTAACAGGGGAGATAACCGAGGCTTACTTCGGATGATATTAATTACTCAATCCATTGTGTAATCTTGTCCAGAGGCTGCCGAGACTTCTCACGTTTAGGTTCCTCTACACGATAGCCAAAAGCCGCCATCATCGAAATGTCCCACGCTCCATCTTCCAGTAAACCTTCTTCTTCAAGAATACGATGTACATCCTGGTAGCTGAAACCTTCAATCGGGCAAGAATCGATGCCAATAAGAGCTGCCGAGGTCATCATATTGCCGAGTGCAATGTAAGTCTGTTTGGATGCCCAATCGAATAGCGTTTTTGGGTTCTCCAGCAGACGCTGGTTGTTTTGAAAATTTCCATATGCCGCACTTGTTAACTCAAACACATCATCCGGCATGCCCTTAATCTCTTTGAGCATGTACTCCGCATAAGGAGAGTTATAACTTGCATCAGTCCGGGCCAGGATGACTACGAAATGGCTCGCCGTTGCCAATTGCTTCTGAGCCCCAGAGGATACTTCAGACAAACGCTGGCGAAGCTCTGGTTTTTGCACAATCAAAAACTTCCATGGCTCGAATCCGATTGAGCTCGGTGATAACCTTCCTGTTTCTAGGATAAACTCAAAATCTGCCTCCGTAATTTTGCGTGAAGCATCAAATACCTTTGTCGCATGCCGGAAATGATACGCGTTCAAAATTTCTTCCTTTTTCATTGCTTGTGTTGTAGGCTCCATGAAACTCCACGTCCTTCTCATATGTTTTTGGGTTGTATGCTGCACCATTGGTGTCTTCGTTAATTATCGTTTGCTTGAGTATTAGTTTAGAACCTATAGCCATAAAATAAAAGTACGCACATTATTGTTTCTCAGTTTCTAAAAGTAAGTATTGTGTAATTATATATACAAAAAGAGCCACTTCGAGAATATGATTGTTCTCCTGGGCGGCATGTTTCTATACCCTGTATGCTTTACAAATGTTCCATGAATTCATTTTCCGAAATGACTTCATAGCCCTCTTGCCGAAGCAGAGCGGATGTGACCCCTTCACCTTGTACCTTGTGATTAGCAAAGTTACCATCATAGATGGCATGTGTGCCGCAGGAAGGACTAAATTCCTTCAACACAATGCAAGTAACGTCGAGCTTTTTGGCCCATTCCAGTGTCTGGTAGGCTCCCTTGATATACAGATCTGTAACGTCCCTGCCACCTCTCTCAATCACCTGCGCTGTGCCTGCAAGCACATCCTTGCCTGTACCTCCGATAATCTCTGCCGGTTCCCGCGGGGTGGAGAATCCGCCAAGCAGTTCCGGACAGACCATCATGGCCTGTTCTTGTGCTACGAGCTCCTGAATCTTCTCATCCAGGCTTGCTGTTCCGTTGTAACGGCAAGCTATCCCTGCCAGACATGAACTCACCAAATATCTCATTATGCTCTCCTTATGTTCAATTCCTCAGCTATTAGGATTGTACCATATGGATTAAACTTAAAGATCTGATATTGTAATCATGGTAATGCGTGCATTTTCTTCATAACGAACTTGAATCGTATTGGCCATCTCTTTCAAGCGGAATGTTGCCATGCCGATATTTTCTGTATCCCGCTCAAAGGTATATTTATCAAGATCAATACCGAAGATTTCTCGGATGATGGGCGCTGCATTCTGCCTGATTATTTTTTCGTCCATGTTACTCAGCTTCTCAAAGTAGAGCTCATACTCCTCACCCGTTTCGAGTTCTGGAACGCCCCTTTGAAAATCCATTACAGTATATGCATTGCTAAATCTCCCACTAACACTCCTTACCAAATATCGATCACCAAAATACAGGTCCGTTGTTTCCTCAAGCTGCTTATCATTTTGATTAAACGTTACACTTTTCAGAGCAGGTGCTCCCTCACCAGACAAGGCTTCTATCGTACTTCTCGCATTGGTTATCAGATCTGTGGACACTGTGTCGCTACTCACTGTACCAGACACGGAAACTGCTTCATCTCGTGTCCATTCAATGCTGCCACTCCCCTTCCCGTTCTCCAAAAATAATGTGGTAAACCATACAGGCTTCTCCTGACCCTGCTTCATCTTCACATAACGTCTTGCTGAGATCGGCTTCAGCGTTGGATCACTGTTAATTCCTTTAAGAAGCCCAGGGACTTGACGCAAAAACCGGTGCTCAAGCTCATTCCCAGGCATCTCACTTCGCATATCAGCTTCCACCAGTGCTCCAGTCTTCCCATCCAGCCACATCTTGGCATACTCTGATTTATTCACGTCACCAGCCTCGATATATACCCAACCGGTAATTGGCCCTTTCTTAGCGTAATGGACTTCCAGTTGCTTACCTAAATAGTCTCTCATCGTCATAGCCACAGTTTGCTTCATCTCGCTTGTTAGCAGGTTCATGCTAGGGTCATCCGAGAGCTGCAGAGCAGATACAGGATACACCTTCTCTACAAAGGGTTCCAGAACGTGTCCATTCCACATGATAGCTGCTGCAGCTGCTACCGCAACTGTCGTCACTACAACAACTTTCCGGGGACGTGAACGAACATTGCGACGGTTCCGCCTATTAATATGTTTTTTCTGTTTGTGATCTGGAGCATCATTTACATGCTCCTCACCCGTTTTCATCCATTCCACCTGACGAAGTACATTCTGCTTGTGCTGGTCTTGAAAAGAAGACGATGCAAACGGCTCCTTCCGGATTTCTTTTTCCCAGTCCTCATCCTTGAACCTCATCTATTTCTCTCCTCCCATAGCTTCCGCACTTTATCTTTGCCCCGTGATAACCTCGATTTCACTGTACCTGTACTGATTCTCAGCATTTCTGCAATTTCTTTTATAGTGAGCTCATACTTCAGATGCAGCAACAAAATCTCACGAAACTTATCCGGCAGAGCCAGAACGATATCCCATATTTCATGTACATGCTCCCTACTTATTACCTCGGCTTCAGCTGAGGGATGGGCATATTGTGCAGGCGTCATCTCACGAATATGTGAAGGTCCCTGTTCTGATTCGATCGGAAGCGTCTCCCCCCATAAACTGCTGCGAAAAAACCTTGATTTCCGGTATGTAAATGTCGTATTTCTAGTAATGGTGAGTAACCAGGTTTTCAGGGAGCACTCCCCGCGAAAGTGTTTGATCCCGGAGTATGCCCGAATAAATACTTGCTGTGATATTTCGTCTGCCTGCTCTGTACTTCTGGTCAAAAAGTAAGCATAGTTCCACACATCATTTCCATAGTCATCCATCATGCTGCTGAGTGTGTAATTGTCGATCGTCTGGGCCTGGGCCAGAAATTGATATTCCAACGGATGTTCACCTCACTTAATAAGACTGTATCATTTCCGGTTTGGTTCCCATCCGATCATTTTCTCATTTCCTTTTCTAAAATTAAATAAAATAAACCAGCAGGTTTCCAACAATCTGAACCTACTGGTTAAGCCATATCCAGGCTATGCCGCCTACTACTAACCTTTCTAGTCAACTTTACAGATAGCTCATGCTTTAACTGCAGCAATCATGAGAAACATGGGACGGCGATTCTCATCTCGCATACCCGGCATTTCCATCATCTCAGGTGAAGGTTTGGACTCAGCCACCTGCTGAATCACAAATCCCGCCTGGATCAGTCCATTCAGATGAGTTGCCAACGTTCGATGGTACTTAACTACGTCCTGATTCAGGAAATTGGCGACACGCTTCCCCTCCTGATGATAGTCATCCACAGGCCAATGCATAATCTCACCTTGAGGCCCATAGTACCAATCCTGCGCAGCACGAGCCGTGAATATCGGATGTTCCACTGAATATACCAATGTACCACCCTGGACAAGGCAAGCATGAATTCGAGCAAATACCTGATCCAAATGTTCAATGTAGTGCAGCGCAAGCGAGCTAATGACCACATCGAATTGTTCAGGGGCAAATTCAATATCTTCAATAGCCATATGCCTATACTCAATCCGAGAATCATCCGTCATCTCGCGTGCACGCTGCAGCATATTCCCGGATAGATCCACGCCAATAACTGATCTGGCCTGCTGATCCCGTGCATACCGGCAATGCCAGCCAAAGCCACAGCCCAGATCCAATACATTTTTGTCCTTCAACTCAGGTAACATGGTTCGCAGTTCATGCCACTCACCTGCTGCTTCAAGCCCTTTAGTAGAACGAGGCATCTGACTATAGTTCCTGAAAAATTCTGCCTCATCATATTTGTTCTGCTTCATGTAACAGATCCCCCTTTCTTAATTAGAAAAGATCACAGTAACTCTACTACATAAACGAGGTTTACAAGGAAAAGTTGCCAAGCAAATTCATCCCGTGTTATTATACAGAACGAACGTTCAGTATTATTTATTACAGAATGAACATTCAGTTTATTAAACGGAGGTTATTATGAACACGAATTGGACGCATCCCCTCGAAAGGCAATCTGTAGGAAAAGCTTTTGTAAGCTACCTTGTGCCATCCATACTTGGGATGCTGGTCATTGCTTTTAATTTTATTATTGATGGCATTATGGTAGGGCACAAACTTGGATCCACTGCGCTCGCCGGAATTGGTATCGCTTCACCGGTATACACCCTTTTTGTAGCGATGTCGTTATGGATTGGCATGGGCGGAGCTACCCTGTATTCAACCTATATGGGCAAAAGGGACATCACCACGGCCAATCAAATCTTCACGAAATCAATTACGATTATTTTACTGATTACGATGGCTATAGGATTTACCGCATTCACGTTCAAGGACCAACTGGTTTATGCGTTGGGCGCCAATGCAGAAACGTTCCCATATGCCGCTGACTATATAAACATCATGCTGCTGTTCGGGTTTGTCTTCACCATTGAAAATGCCCTGACCATCTTTGTCCGTAACGACGGTGATCCCAACACCTCCATGTACGCACAGATTACATTTGCCGTAGCAAATATCGTTCTTAATTATATAACTCTATATGTGCTCGAATGGGGTGTGCAAGGTGTTGCCATTGGTACAATCGTCTCGGCATCTCTTGCCCTGCTTGTCCTGTTGTCTCACTTTTTCAAAAAATCCAATAACCTTGTCTTCACTCGGTTCAAGTGGAATACCAAACTACTCGGAACCATTGTTCTTATTGGTTTTCCCAGCTTTCTTGCCGAACTCGGCATGTCTGTCTTCTCCATCTCACACAACATTTCACTGGACCGGATTGCAGGTACGGATGGTGTAGCATCCTTTACAGTACTGAATTACATCCATGGTGTTGTCCTGCTCGCCTTTCTAGGCCTGGCTTCTGCTGCCCAACCTCTGGTCAGTTACTATCATGGAGCCAAACAGATGGCGCGTGAAAAACAAACCATTCGCATAGCCTCCAGAACGGCTCTGGCCTGTGGTGTCATACTGCTGCTTATTGTGCAATGGGGAGCACCTTATTTCGTTCAGATCTTCGGAAACTTCAGTGAGAGTGTCACAAGCAATGCCGTGTATGGTTTAAGAATATTTACTTTTGCATACCTGTTTATGGGAATCAACTTTGTCATGAGCACTTATTTCCAATCGGTAGGGAATGCCAAAATGGCGATCTGGATCACGGCTGCACGTGAGATGATCATCATGATTGCATTCATTGCAATCCTTCCATCTTTCTGGGGCGTAACGGGTGTCTGGCTTGCTGTTCCTCTCTCTGAGATGCTAGTCCTCGTGACGATTGCCGTTTACTATAGGAAACGTACTGTTTCGGAGAGGATTCATGGTTTGACTATTGAGTAGATTTTAACTTTACACTTAAAAGACCTGCCTAATCCATGGATTAGACAGGTCTTTTGCATCCTTATTCGGTTAAATGTAATAGAAAGCGAATTAATTAGTTCAAATTGGATTAACCCAATTTCACCAACTATATTCGAATATCGAAACGGCCATCGCTGTCCGTTGTTGCATTTGCAATTTCTTTGGCCGTAGCAACGTTCATCCCTGTGGAAGGTGGCTGAGCTGGAGGTAGTTCTTTGGAGCCTGCGGTACTGTTTGTCGCCCCGCCTCCTTGGGAGCTCTGTCCTGTAATTTGTGCTTCAATTTGCTTGATCTGCTGCTGCAGCTGCTTGGTTTTGGTTTCTTTCGTCTTTTCGTCTTCCTTGCTGGACGAGACTTTCTGAAGTTCTGCTTCGAGCTGTGACTTTTGTTTCTCCATTGCACTGGTATTAGTAGAGCTTGAGGATGAGGATATGTACGATGTTGCTGAACTTGCTGTTGAAGATATATTCATTATCATTCGCCTCTCTTTCTCTATACCACTATATCCAATCCAGATGATGCTAACGTTAAATTCGGCTGAAAGGTTGCTGAAAGCAACTGAACAAGCCTTCCGGTTACTATCACCATTAAGAAACTTGTTCAGAATTTGTTTAGATCACTATGGTAAAGTTAAATGATTAACATGATTGGATGGTGCACGAACGAATGGACAAGGCGTACTTTGAAGAAATGCATAAGCTTGGGCATGATGATGAATTAAGATATCGGCTTCTAATTAGAGGGGTTAAACAACTATTAGAGAATCAGAAAATGGAACGCATCAAACGTTCCCGATTGCTCAATCTCCGCAAGAAAAAAGAACTTCAGGCTGCTAACTGGTCTTAAACATATAAGAAGTCACACATAAATAAGAATTTCATCTTAAGTAGAAAAACAAATGATTTAGTGCAACATCCCCACCGGGTTGATCCCTATTTTTTCTTAACTACAAATGTGTTTATGAATCATAATAATATAAGGAGGCACTATTCTAATTGAAAAGTGCCTCCTTATAGTTATTAAATAGTCATTCTTATAATAATCTTAATTGAATATAAAATAAAAACCACCACCGAGTTTCATCGGCAGTGGTTCTTTGCTTGGCAACGTCCTACTCTCCCAGGACCCTTCGGTCCAAGTACCATCGGCGCTAGAGGGCTTAACGGTCGTGTTCGGGATGGGTACGTGTGGAACCCCTC
>NZ_JAKRNM010000016.1 GCF_022346995.1 Paenibacillus sp. ACRRY
GACAGACTGGAGACCATTCAGCCCAATACCCTTCGGATTGGACAGTTCCGTCTTACGGCAACGAATGACAATGGTGTGATCTTGGAAAACAAGTATGCAGGCGTGAAGCCTTTTATCGATCAAGCGGCTGAATTGTCGGGACATCATCACTTGCCTGTTCAGTTTAATCAGGTATTTGGCACGCCGAAGAAAGCGACAATTGCCTATCCGATTCAATGCCGGTACACCACAGCTTTTGAACTGGGAACGGCTTTGCCCGAGTGCAGCATATTTATGGATCGAGCAGCCATTGCAGGGGAATGGATCATGAAGATCAACGGCAAAACAATTGGGCCTGATCAATTTGAGTCCGTTGAGATCACAGATTATACCAACATTAGCTGTGATATCAATGAGTGGCTGGGCACAGGCTTGAATGAAATAACGATTACGGTACAGATCACGAAGGATGAGGAAGGAATTCTCGATCCGTTGTATTTGCAGGGACGGTTTGGTGTGGAGTTTCACCACGAAGGTATGGTCTCTTTGGTCCGTGAGCCCGATACAGCTATTCGGATCACACCTGAGCCGCAGCCGCTGTACCCGAATTATGCAGGAGAGATGAGCTATAAACGCAGCTTCTGGCTGGATCAGCCTGATACGAATGCCGAATCCTTTGAACTCGAATTCAGTGAATGGCTTGTGCAGGATGTGGCGGAGGTTCTGGTCAACGGTCACAGCCTTGGCGTGCGATGCTGGTCTCCGTATCGCTGGAGTGGCGAAACGTCCTGGCTCCGTTCAGGAGACAACGAGATCGAAGTACGCATCACCAATACGTTGATTGGTCTGCTCGAAGGCACCTATTTTGATTCGGAAAGCCATAGTTTGCATGAGACTGGTATTGGATTAGTTGAAGAATAAATTTGGAAATGTGAAGGAGGAGCATATGAGTACAACCCAATCAGGACAGGAAAAAATGGCACCCGTCTGGGTCGCAGATCAGGGAGACGGGACGTATCGCAACCCTATATTGCATGCCGATTATTCTGACCCTGACGTCATTCGTGTCGGCGAAGATTTTTATATGACCGCTTCAAGTTTCTCGCACATACCTGGGCTGCCCATTTTGCATTCGAAGGATCTGGTGAACTGGAAACTGGTGCAGTACGCCATTCAGCGACTGGATCTGGAAGGGTATGATGTACCGCTTCATGGCAAGGGAGTATGGGCACCAAGCATCCGGTATCATGAAGGGAAGTACTGGATTTTCTTCAGCACGCCGGATGAAGGCATCTTCATGACAACGGCAGATCACCCCGAGGGCGAATGGTCGCCTCTTCATCTGGTCCATGAGGTGAAGGGTTGGATTGATCCTTGCCCGTTATGGGATGAAGATGGTCAAGCCTATTTGGTTCACGCCTTTGCTAAGAGCCGCACTGGCATAAAAAGCAAGATTAAGGTGTGCCGCATGGCTCCGGATGGAAGCAGACTCCTGGATGAAGGGCAGATTGTTTTTGACGGTACAGCTCATCATCCTACGATTGAGGGGCCGAAGTTTTATAAGCGGGACGGGTACTACTACATTTTTGCCCCCGCCGGGGGTGTGAAGCCTGGATGGCAAACCGTTCTGCGTTCCAAGCAGGTGTTTGGCCCTTATGAGGATCGGATCGTTATGCATCAGGGAGCTTCCAACGTTAATGGTCCTCATCAGGGGGGATACGTGGAACTGGAATCAGGAGAATCATGGTTCATTCATTTTCAGGATCGGGATGCATATGGCCGAATCGTTCATCTTCAGCCCATGCAGTGGAACGAAGACGGATGGCCTGTCATTGGCGTAGACCGTGAAGGAAATGGAACAGGTGAGCCTGTGGATGTATACACCAAACCGGATGTGGGTGCTACCTACCCGATTACGGTTCCTGATGTTTCAGATGATTTCCAAAATGATCGCTTAGGAGTCCAGTGGCAATGGCAGGCCAACTCCCGTCCCGAATGGGCAGAGGTTGTTCCTGACAAGGGACTTGTATTACACATGCATCCTTACCCTGAAGGCATACAATCCCTATTCGGCGTTCCGCAGCTGCTAATGCAGAAGCTTCCTGCCTCCGCCTTTGAAGCAACAACCAAGCTGACTTTCTTGTCGAAGCAGGAGGGTGACCGAGCGGGGCTCATTGTTTTTGGTGACGATTATGCTTGCCTGAGTCTGTCTCAGACGGACACTGGAGCCGTCAGATTGTCCCTGCTCCGCGGAGCCAAACAGCCAGACAACCATTTGCATGCGGATGAATCGGAAGAAACCGGACTGGATTGGAGCGAGCATGGTTCACCGGTAACCGGTTGGACCGTTCATCTCCGCTTTTCGCTGGAGGAACCTGCTCGCTGCCAGTTTAGCTGGAGTAAGGACGGAGAAGACTTCCAGCCTATTGGTGCACCGTTTACGGCGACAACCGCACTCTGGGTTGGTGCGAAGATGGGGGTATTTGCTCTAAACACGCTCTCTATGAATCGTGGAGGCCAAGGCGTTTTTCGATATTTTGAGGTGAACGAAACGGTGTGAAAACAGTGTGAGGAGGATGAGATACAAAATGGGGAATCGCATTCAGTTTGATCGATATCCTGGCGGTGTGATGAAGGCATTGACGCTTAGTTATGATGATGGTGTGGTCCACGACCGGAGGCTGGTGAATATTTTGAATCGCTTTGGACTGCGTGGCACTTTCAATCTGAACTCCGGTACGCTGGGGAAACCGGGTCGAATTGAGCCGGAGGAAGTCGCTGAACTATATGCCGGGCATGAAGTAGCTGTGCACACGGTTACTCATCCTACATTGCCTTATGTACCGGATGAGCTGTTGAACGAAGAAATCATGGAGGATCGCCGTGCACTGGAACAGCTTGTTGGTTACCCGGTAAGGGGAATGGCCTATCCAAATGGAGGATTTGATCGCGAATTAAGCACCAAACTGGAGTGGCTAGGCTTGGACTATGCCCGGACGGTTGAATCCCACGGCAGATATACGCTGCCTGAACGCCCGCTTGAATGGCATCCGACCTGTCATCATAAAAATGACCTGGCAGCGCATGCCGATCGTTTTATCCAGCATTCCAAAACGGGTACACCGCTCCTGCTCTATGTTTGGGGACACAGTTATGAATTCAATGATAATGATAATTGGGAGATCATTGAACAGTTTGGCGAGCAGATCGGGGGCAGGGACGATATATGGTACGCGACGAATGTTGAGATCATTGCCTATTGGAAAGCGGTCAAACGCCTCGAATGTTCAGCAGACCGATCCATCATCCATAATCCGTCGGCCATATCCGTCTGGTTTACGGCAGATCAGCAGGTCATTGAAGTGCGTGCAGGGGAGACATTGCGTTTAACCGAACGAATCAAGGTATAGGGAAGGGGCTGATGATCATTCGCTATTTTCATGCAAACGAGTCGATTGCAGGTAAGGTGCATCATTCAATTCCGGATATTCTGACGACGGTGGCCCAGCGTTATATCGGCGATCATCCCAAACATTCTTTTTTGTTCCGAGCCTATCATCGTGGAGGGTTCCGCAGACTGGGAGATTACCGTTACGATCTGAACCTGGACGACAAGTGGCCAGAAGCGAGTGCAGGGCAGTACGTATACGTATGGGGCAAGTTATGGAGCCAGCAGGAGACTATGCTGAACACAGGCCTGAACTGCTATAGTCCGGTAACGATTTATGTGAACGGGGTAGAGGCTTTCAAATCCGAGCTGCTGCAGGAGCTGTTTCCCGAGCGAAGAACCCAGATTCCAATTCCCGTAAAGGCTGGCTGGAATGACGTTTTGCTTTGTTTTGTCAAAACAGAGGTAGGATTCGGCGGCATTTATGGTACCGCTTCCTTCAAGAACTTCCCGCTTCATTTCCTCACTCCGGGAGTGAATCGGCAAGGTCAGGAAGGCTGGCTGTATTCCGAGCCTCTTGATGAACCCGTAACCTCAATCCCCCATGACGAAATGACGGAAGAAGAAACAGGGCTTTCCTGGTATCCACGAAGAGAATGGACAGAAGAAGAGCGGGAGGCTGGCTCTTTCGCGAGGATCTTTGGTACAGAACAACCAGCCGTGGCCTACGCGTGGACCAAGCTGGATGTAACATTGCCGGAATCATCTCCTGTGGTATTGCAAGGTCAGCATGAAGGTGCACTGCATTTGTACCTGGATGGTAAGCAAGTATATACCTCAGACAAAAGTGGACCTTATCGCGTGGAGCTGCCGCGCCGCTATGGATTATCCGATCTGGTGGCACGAGGGGAAACCAAGGCCGGGGAGGCCCGCTGGGGGTTCACACTGGAATCGCCCGGGGTCTCCGGTACGAATGGCTGGAGATTGAGCGCTCCGCATCCGGTTGCGGGCAGTTCAGATGTATGGCTGTATACCGGGAGTTTTGCTCCAGGTTCTGAGCCTCCACCCACGGAGATTGTCGTGACTGATACTGTTTTTGACGATGGATCGAAAGGTGTATACTGGCATGTGGATCAACCGGATACGAGCGTTCGCCCATATCTCGAAAATACACATTACGGAAAATGGAATTATCCTTTAGGGGTCACCTTGCTTGGACTTCTGCGTATCGGACAGGAGCTGAATCGTGACGATTACATCCAGTATGTTCGGGAACATATCGGCCTGAGTACTTCGTTCGACCGTTACGGTCTATGGGATCGGGAAACCTACGGTGCAGCGGGAATTAACAACCAGTTGTCAGCAATCGACAGTCTGGATGATTGTGGTTCGTTCGGATCAACGTTGCTGGCTGCAATGGAACTGGGTGACATTCGCGGAGGACGAGATACGGCAGACCGGATTGCCCGTTACATTACGGATGAGCAGGAACGTCTGGAGGATGGAGCCTTTTATCGTGTTCGCGGAAGCGGAGAGATGCGCCACGAAACGATGTGGTGTGATGATCTGTACATGAGCACGCCATTCCTGATGCGCTATGGTCAACTGACGGGCAATACGGCGTATTGGGATGATGCAGTTAACCAGTTTCTGTTATTCCGTCAATATCTCTATATTCCTGAGCAGCAGATCATGTCGCATGTGTATGATTTTGTGCGTGGACGGGCAACAGGCATCCCGTGGGGGCGTGGAAACGGTTGGGTTCTCTTCTCCCTGACGGAGCTATTGAGCATTCTGCCTCAGGACTATGCAAGGCGTTCGGAATTGCTGAGTTTCTACCGTGATCTGTGTCAGGGATATTTGGCGCTGCAAGGGGAAAATGGCCTATGGCATCAGGTGCTGAACCGTCCAGACTCCTATGAGGAAACCTCATGCACGTCGATGTTCATCTACGCTTATGCCCGTGGAATTCGCGAGGGCTGGCTTGAGACACCTGCGCCTTATCTGGAAGCTGTCCGCAAAGGATGGGCTGGCATAACCCATCTGTCCATTGATTACAAAGGCAATATATATGGTGTATGCCGTGGGTCGGGTTATTCCTTTACCGCGCTCTACTATCGGGATGATCTGGGCTGGATTCTGAACGATACTCATGGGATCGGCATTGTACTTCTGGCAGGGATTGAAGCGCATAAAATGAACTTGTGGTTGAGCCAAATGGACGTTACTGAAGAAGAGGATACGATGCAGAAGGCTTGAGGAGATCTATAAATCAACTAATTATAAGAGGACTATTTTACGGGGGATTTGACCTGAAGTAGTCCTCTTTTTGGGGTCTTAATTATATGGTTTTTATATTTTATTGAAAGAAGGGTAGCTTTGATTCTCAGCACATATGTATTCTGACTCATTTAGTATTAGTAATAAGTTTGTCAACAGAGGCACGAAATGTATCATAATCAAATGAGTTGGTTACTTCGTATCTTTGATAACCTTTCGTACTGCGAATAGAAATTTGTTTACTATTATCGACTCCAAAGTTGACGATTTCGCTATGAGCACTCTTATCATAGATGTAAATGTTATAGATATAAAATGAGCTTTTATCTTTAATTGGTGTACTTATTTTCTGAAGTTCAAGATTTGATAATTGATTTAATATGTCCTGAAAGTCATCCATATCCATTAGAAGTGTTTGAATTTCTTCATTGGTCTCAGGTGAACTAGGTACACGAACGATAGTTAGATACGCATTATCCACATTATGGACCTCGTCAAGAACAGCCTTTTGAAAGGTTGTATTCAAGGTAACCAAATAATAAAGCCCAAACGCAGCGACTGTAATGACGATTCCTATAATTCCACCCACTAGAGCTCGATTCTGTTCTCTCATTAGTCACTTCCTTAGTTCGAGGTTCCAAATACATCAATTTAATCAGTGAATGTCTGAAACTATAAATTCAAGCTTAAAGAACTCACCTCCAATCGTATATATCATTGTATATAATGTTCGTTTCCAGATTTTTAAAACAGCTCCAGCTGCTCAGGCCCATCCTCTTCCTCGTCAGCTGTGCGATCTGGAAATGGTCGGATCGGAATATCCAGCAGCTCCATCATCATTTGTGCATTGGCTGCTGCATCGCCACCGGAGTTGTTATTGAAAATCACATAGACATCCTTACTCTGCTCGTGCAGCTGTTCCAGATATGCTTTCCATTCCATCAACTCTTCCTTGTTGTACCGGTACAGGTAACGAGTCTCCCGCCAGTTGGGTGCACCGTTCTGGTGCCAGCCTGACACATTGCGTCCGTGCATCCGCACAAGGGTCATCTCCGAATCCGTCGCCTGCGGCACAATTGGAATGGAGCCTGAGCCCGCCTGTGGCTCATCACAGACACTGTGAATCCAGCCTTGTTCCCGTAGAAAAGCAAGAGTCCGCTCACGCATGCCATCCTCGTACCAACTGCGATGACGAAACTCGAGCGCACACGGAATGCCTTCCATTCGTAGCCTCACCTCACGCAGCTCGTTAACGTTATCACGATTGCAGTCAAACCACGGTGGATATTGGAACAGGGCAGCCCGCATTTTACCGGCTTCCATCACCGGCTCCAGTGACTCCCGAAAAGCCTTGTACATGTCTGAGGTACTGTTGAAATAGGGTTTGCCCCTTAGATGCCCAGTCATTCCCTGATACGCTTTGACGATAAACGAAAAGTCATCCGGTGTTTCAGCTGCCCAGCGTGCCATCCGGTCCCGTGGCTGAACAGCATAGAAGGAACTGTCGACCTCTACATTTGAAAAGTACTGTCCATATAAACGCAGCTTGTCCTTGGCTTTGGTACGATCGGGATACAGATCATCATGGTCTCCCCATCCTGTGAGTCCAATGTGAATCATAAATAACACCTCCTGCTGTTCTGTTTCTATAGCTTATATATAGTTAACCGGTTTGCGGGCACGTGACTATGTTTAACATTATATAGGGCGAACTCTGGCCGTTCAATGAACGGGAGACGCTGGAAATCTTTGAGTTTGAAGAATAAAGAAGATACAATTACAACAAGCTTAGGTATGATCAGCCCTATATCAAGTACGTTACAGAGAGAATAGGGCTATTGACCAAGTGGAGGGCGATACGAATGACGGAATGGTATGAAGATAGCTTTGGAGAAGACTACCTTCTCGTATACAAGCACAGGGATGTTCAGGGAGCATATGAAGAAGTACATAAAATGATCAATTGGTTAAATCTTGATCCGCAGGCGCGGGTTCTGGATCTATGCTGCGGTATGGGAAGGCATTCCTTGGCTCTGGCAGACGCAGGCTTCCGGGTAACCGGGATTGATCTGTCGGATGTGCTTCTGCGCGAAGCACGGCAGATGGACACCGAGAACCGGGTGAAGTGGGTTCATGCTGACATGCGTGATCTGCCACTCGAAGGTGGATTTGACGCAGTAGTCAACCTGTTTACATCGTTTGGTTACTTTCGTGAGGATGGTGAACAGCTCAAGGTGCTTAAGGTCATCCGTCACATGCTGAAGCCGGGCGGCAGCTACATTATTGATTTTATGAATACAGCTTACGTAACCCGTCATTTGGTTCCGCATTCCAAACGAGAGACGGAAGGGCATCATATTGAGGAGTTTCGCCAGATCAAAGACGGATTTGTGCAGAAGGAAATTCACATTACCGACTCCGGTTCCAGTCACAAACCCCGGATTCATGAGGAACGTGTCAAGCTATACACCCGTGAACAATTGAGTGAGCTGCTGCTGGAGGCGGGGCTTGTGGTAGATCAGGTCCATGGAGGTTATGATGAAGAGGAATATGATGAGCAGGATTCCCCGCGCATGATTTTTGTTGGTCATCGGCCTGTAGAGTAAGAACAGCAGGGAGGAGAAGAGAAGAACATGAAACGAACGGAAACGATCAGCATGCCGGAGGGCATGCATCGGCTCCAGATCACGATGTCTTTCCCGTTGCGATGGGTGAACAGTTATGTGCTCTATGAAGCCGATGGAAGGATAACCGTGGTTGATCCAGGCCCGCGCAACCAGGGAACAGAACAGGAATGGCAGGAAGCTCTAACCAATCTGGGATTGTCTTTTCAGGACATAAGCCAAATTGTATTGACCCACCATCATCCCGATCATCTTGGCTTGTCAGGGTGGATGCAGCAGAAGTCGGGCGCGCCTGTACGAATGTCTGCCAGGTCGCGTCAGGAGGCAGATTACATGTGGGGCCCGAGTGCAACCATTGATGCCGTACTGCCGGAATTTTATCACCAACATGGGATGCCGGATGAGAAGACCATACAGATCCGTGAACATATGAAGGGATTTATCTCTCAGATTACCCCCTTGCCAGAAGTGACGTTCATTGAAGATGGGGACTGGCTGGATATGGGCGGCAAAAGGTGGATAACCATCGAGACAGGTGGACATGCCCCAGGGCATCTATCCTTTTATGCACCAGAATCCAGAGAGATGTTGTGCGGGGATGCCGTACTGCCGCAGATTTCGCCCAATATCAGCTTGCAGCCGGGCAGTGATGCCCAGCCATTGTTATCTTATCTTCAGGGGCTGCATCGTCTAGGGAGTTTGGATGTCGAGAAGGCCTATCCTGGACATCGAAATCCATTCAGCCATTTTACGGAACGAACCTCTCATCTGCTAGCTCACCATGAGGAGCGGCTTCAGAAGATGGATGAACATATTACTCAGCGCCCGTCGAACGGGTACGACGTTTGTGTTTCCTTGTTTGGTGATCGATTGGGTACACATCAGCTGCGCTTTGCCATGAGTGAAACGCTCGCTCATCTTCAGGAGTTGATCCGGCGGGGGCATATTGTGCAGGAACAGCGAGTGGATGGATCATTTTTTTTCAAAAAAGCATAATGGAGTTCGTTCGAAAATAGGAAAAGCAATTATTCATAAGGCAAAGGCTCTGTAAGGGGAGAACATCTCCGGTTCAGGGCCTATTTTGTGTTTACGGATCTGAGGAAATGGAAAGCTTTAGCCTTTCTTAACGGTTCATTCATCTGCTTTTAATTTAGGGCCCATAAGATAAGAGCATGAACTTCGCCAGAGAAAGTAGGGAAGAGCGATGAACAGAAAGAAACGAAATCAATGGAGAAAATGGCAAGCCTCAGCGGTTGCAACTTTAACGGTGGCTGCACTCTTTCAATATGTAAGATCCTCTGATGCCTTTGATGTTGCATACGCAGCAGCAAATGGAATAGATACCGATAGTTTACCTGCAAGTCAGTCGAATACCCAAGATGATGTAATGGATGAATGGACAGGCAGCTTTGTCCAGAATCAGGAAGAGGAACATGGAGACCGGAGCAGATCCTATAGCCGGGATTCCAGTCAGTCTGATCGGGTATCTGACTCAGGAACCGGCAGTGGCAGTTACCAGTCACGCACAGGTGCATCATGAGTCGCGCTGCGGAGACCAAGCGTCCGTTTAAGTTCAGATTTCGTACAATGAATACGGATGTGGAGGTTCAGCTGGTAACCGCCGGACGTGAAGAAGCTGAGCATGCAGCAGCGCTTGTAAAGAACTGGTTTGAAACGCAAGAGCAGCGCTTCAGTCGGTTTATATCCAATAGTGAATTGAATCATCTGAATCGATCGGTGGGATGGATGCCGGTTTCCGCTGCCATGGATGAGGTATTGAGTTTGGCATACGGATATATAGGCCAGACGGAAGGGATTTTTCAACCGGGCATTTCAAAAGCCCTTCGGCAACAGGGATATGATGTCAGCTTCGAACAGATCGGGCAGGATGAGCGCAGCATAACGCAGTCCCTGCAGCATACCTCAACCTTGGTTGCCGCATTAATTCCGGAAGAGGAGCGCGATTATACCTGTCCAGGATGGATGCACAGAGAGGGCAGCCGAATGGTACATCTGGATCCCGGGATTGAACTGGACCTGGGCGGTATTGTGAAAGGCTGGGCAACGGAACGCATTGCGGAATGGCTGCAGCGCACGCTTTACATTCCTGCAGGCATGATTAATGCGGGAGGAGATATTCAGATGTGGGGTACGCCTGAGTCTTCTGCATGGACTGTATATATTAAGGACCCTTTGCTGGATAAACGCAATCTGACAGGAAGCATTCAGTTAGACTCTGGTGCGGTTGCGACTTCGGGAATCGCACGAAGACAGTGGCAGCAGGCGGATGGAAGTCTGTCCCATCATTTGATTGACCCGCGGACAATGAAGCCGGCTGATACAGATGTGGTGCAATGCACCGCTCTAGGCCAGCATGTCTCGCAATGCGAGATTATCGCGAAGACCGTCTGTATCCTCGGAAGTGCTGAAGCGATGGGCTGGCTGAACAGGCATTATGACCGGCATGATGTTTTATGGATGACCCGGGAAGGTGAATTCTGGTTTAGAGGGGATATGGACGCACTCGAAGAGCGGTGGCCAGGCTTTGAACCGGATCACTGCTTCAGCCTTATTTAAAGATAAGTATCCTGCATTCATTTATATTGACGCAAAGTGATGAAATGAGAAGTCCTATCAGATATGGGGGAGCCGGTTATGGCACAATGGATTGTTGATTATGTACCGACGTGGAATATCATTCGTATTAGCGGAATAGCCGCTTATCTGCTGCTCTTTGCTGGTGTCTTTCTGGGAATCGCCCAAGGGATGCCTGCCGCCAAAGGAAAACCCAAAGCAGCCATGTACCAGTGGCATACCCGGACAACCTGGCTTGCCTTTGGACTTGGTATCCTGCATGCACTAACCCTGTATATCGACCATTACAGTCCGTTTACATGGAGTGAACTGCTTATTCCGTTTAGTGCCTCAGTACATCCGGTTGGCAGCGGGCTTGGGACGTTATCCTTTTACGCCTTGCTGATCGTGCTGCTCTCCAGTGATCTGCGTAATAAACTGGGCCGCAAATGGTGGTTTATATTCCACATGCTGTCCTATCCTGCATTTATCGGTTTGTTGGTACATGGCATGATTACAGGTTCCGATTCAGGGAATGTACTGATGCGTTTAATGTACGTCTTTACCGGCTTGTCCATCCTTGGCATTACGGTGCTGCGGGGGCTTCTGCGTGAACGCAAAGGACCGCAAATCACGATTGGACCCAATCGTTCACAGTCACAGCCAGCCATGGAACGCAAATGGGGCGAAGCATACGGACTCGTTGGAGCGAGGAGACAGGAACGGTTAAAATAGGCGTAACAATACCTGATGTATATACGAAAAAGAAGCGGCCCAGGGGCCGCTTTTTTCCATGAGTTCATCCTTGATAGACATGTCTCATTACCTTATAACAAATGTGGATTAAACGACGTCATCACTGACTGGTTTCTGACCTAACGTTTCTTCCAGCTCCGACTGTTTGCGGTGTGCGATTCGGCTGCTTGCTGCCGAGGCTATGGCCCCGACAATATCATCCAGAAACGTATGTACAGGTCCCAGGCTTTTATCGTTCAGCCGTTCAAGTACACCAGGCTTAAGCTTGTCTACATAACCGTAATTCGTAAATCCGATGCTGCCATATACATTGACGATGGAGAATGCAAGAATCTCATCCACGCCGTATAGCCCTTCATCATTTTCAATCATCTCCTGCAGAGGCGAAATGAGCTGCCCCTGTTCTGCCAGCAAATCCAGCTGAATGCCTGTCAGAACGGCGTTCTGCACTTCCCGCTTGCGAAGAACCTTCTCCACGTTATCGATACATTCTTCCATCGTAAGATCCGGATAGTACTTTTTCTGCAATAACATGACCAGTTCTGCGATCTCAGGGATCGTGACGCCCCGCTTGTGCATCCATTCCCTTGTAGCGTCTGCGACTTTGCGGCTGTTCAGGCTGTAAGGGATTTTTTCTTGTTCTGGATGTTCCATGGGCGATTCCTCCTCTGAAGTTAGCAATGTCCCTACTCTTGATTCCTAATACGTATTAACCCGTTTTGTGTTTCTTTCTTTCAATATCGTTTTAGCTTGGTGTATCAGGGCTTGTTTAAAAAGTAGTTATTTTTTGAGCAAAGGCTCGTATACATGGTAGTACAAACTGTAAAAATGATGAGGGGGAACGTGATCATGAGTAAGATCCGATATATGCGTACGGCATCAGCAGCAGCGCTGCTGAGCATTCCGTTGGTGTTGTCCGGCTGTGGTATGTTTAATGCACAGTCATCCGAGGCTATCGATCCACCGCCACCCATCCAGGAGGCAGCCATGATTCAAGCAGCCGAAGGCAATGGGACACTCGCAACCCTTCCGCTCACAACAGTCTATTTGCAGGATCAGCAGGGATTGCTTGCACCGGTATCACTGACGCTGCCTGCTGGATCGGACGTTAGTAGTCCGAAGACTGCCCTGGATACACTAGTAACAGGTGGTGCTTATGCAGGTATGCTGCCTGAAGGATTCCAAGGCGTTCTTCCACAAGGCACGGTGGTGCAGAATGTGACCGTTCATCCGGACGACAAGCTTGCAGTCGTAGAGTTCTCAGGTAACTTTGCCAAATACGACGCCAAGGATGAACGCAAAATGCTGGAAGCCGTAACGTGGACGTTGACAGGTACACCGGATGTGGAGAACGTGCAGATCTGGGTGGACGGCAAAAAGCTGACTCAAATGCCGGTAAACAGTACGCCGCTTCCTGAACCGCTGAATCGGGCGGTAGGTATCAATCTTGATTTGGGAGACACGTTCACCACCAACAGCAGTCCAGTTACCGTGTATTTCTCAGCTGCTTCGCCTGCGGGCATTCAATATTATGTTCCGGTTACGCGCCTGGTCACACCAGGTACAGATCGGGTGCAAGCCGCGCTGAATGAGCTGATTAAAGGGCCAGCCAAGGATGGTGAGCTGGAAGAGGTCATGACAGGCGGTACCGAATTGCAATCCGTCAAAACGGCGGAGGATGGAACCGTTACAGTCGCACTCAAAGATGATATGTTCGTAGAAGGAGATGCCGTGCCAAGCGAGCTGCTGCAATCGGTGGTATTGACAACGACGGAAAATACAGCGAGCAAGGATGCCAAAGTTCAAATCGAGTGGAACGGCCAAAAAACAGTCATGGGTGACGATAACCGGGATTATAGTGCGCCAGTCTCCAAGCCCGAGTATATCAATGAAATTCCGATCTAGGATTTGGACAAAATCTGGGATAGTTAACAGAGTCTTTGGCGGATAGATGCTTTTAACAGAACTCTTTGGTAAAATAAAAAGGATTAGTAAAGTGTGACTCAGTTCAACAATTACAGGATGCTTAAGTCGTAGGAGGCAGAAATGATGAGATCTAACGGACGAACCAGCGAACAGCTGCGGCCGATGAATTTAACAATTAACACAAATAAATACGCCGAAGGTTCTGTACTGATTGAAGTCGGGGATACCAAGGTTATTTGTACCGCAACGGTGGAGGAACGCGTTCCTCCTTTCATGAAAGGTCAAGGCAAGGGATGGGTTACCGCAGAATATTCCATGCTTCCCCGTGCAACACATACTCGGAATCAGCGTGAAGCGAACCGCGGGAAGTTGACTGGACGTACGATGGAAATTCAGCGTCTGATCGGCCGTGCACTTCGCTCTGTTGTGAACCTGCAGGCGCTTGGCGAGCGGACCATTACCCTGGACTGTGACGTCATTCAAGCGGACGGAGGGACTCGTACAACGTCCATTACCGGCTCGTTTGTTGCGCTGGCACTGGCTGTGAACAAAATTGCCCAGCAGCACCGCCTGCAAACCTTCCCCATCACGGATTTCATTGCAGCTGTAAGTGTAGGTGTAGTCGGAGAACAGCCTGTTCTGGATCTGAACTATGATGAAGATTCCAAGGCAAAAGTAGACATGAACCTGGTTATGACAGGTGGCGGAAAATATGTAGAGCTGCAAGGAACAGGTGAAGAAGCCCCATTTGACCGTCGTGAGCTGAATGCCATGTTGGAACTGGGTGAGCAGGGAATCCTGGAGATGATTGAGCGACAAAAGGAAGTGCTTGGACCGATTGCGCTCAAGATCGGCGCTAGTGGATTAGGGGAAGCCTAAGATGCGTCTGGACAGCCCAATCATCATTGTTGCAACCCGGAATCAGGGTAAAGTAAGAGAGTTTGCCCATGCATTTGCACCACTTGGCAAAGAGGTCAAAAGCATGTTCGACTACCCCGAGCTTCCGGATGTCGTGGAGGACGGGGTAACCTTTGCCGAGAACGCCTGGAAGAAAGCAAAGGCGGTAGGAGATGCACTTGGTCTTCCTGTCCTGGCCGATGATTCCGGACTTTGTGTGGATCTGCTGGATGGGGAGCCGGGTGTGTATTCGGCAAGATATGCTGGCGAAGGAGCAACGGATGCCCTGAATAATGCCAAGCTGCTTGCAGCGCTGGAAGCCATCAAATCCGGTGAGGATACGCAGCAGCCGCTGCTCAGTCCGGCACGCTTTGTATGTGCTCTGGTTCTGTATGACCCGGCAACAGGGGACAAGTTTGAAGCGGAGGGTACAGCCGAAGGCTGGATTACGAGCGATGCAGCGGGTAATGGCGGCTTCGGGTATGATCCTCTGTTCTACGTACCAGAATACGAGATGACGATGGCTGAGCTTACGCTGGAACAAAAGCAGGCTATTAGTCATCGTGGTCATGCACTGCGAGCGCTTGTATCCCGGCTTGAAGGCTGAATCCTGGTTAACAGGAGCCTTATGAATCAGGTATAGCACTATATAAAAAGATGAAGGCGTTAATGGAAGGAAGTATCATTCCTGCGGATTGTGGAATGGTCTCCGGCTATTAACGCTTTTTTTCATATCACTAGGAAGTGTACAAAATCGAAATGTATAGAACCAAGGTAACCATTGGTGATCTTTATTTATATCGATCCATATACCTAACAGGAATCTATCTTTCGAAACCAATCGGTGAAGAACGTATGTTCCCTTTCCTAATTAATGAAGTATAGTCATTTCGCGTTTGAGAATCCTCCTGGGACTGGAGTTGGAAGAAGTTGCAAGCCCCGTGCAGGATGGGGTAACATTCAAATTAACGAATCAAGAATGAACTCAATCGGAGGGGTTAACAGATGCAGGAAGTGAAGCTTACGGTATCTTATGATGACTATGAGAACGGTATCCGTATGGAGAATTTGATCAAGGAATTGGCTGCCAAACCCGATGCGGGTTCATTGGAAAGTCTGGTCATTGGAGACTGGGGACAAGCTTACGAGAGTTCGCCGGACGAATTCATGAATGTTCTTATTGAATTGGCGCCAAGTTTTCCGTCATTAAAAAAGCTGTTCATTGGAGATATGGGCTTTGAAGAGTGTGAGGTCTCCTGGATTATTCAGACAGATCTGACCCCGCTTTTGAAGGCTTTTCCAGAACTGAAGTCCTTTACGGTAAAAGGCAGTAGTGGATTGAGCCTTGAACCCTTGCAGCATGCCAAGCTTGAAGAGTTGGTCATTATCTGTGGTGGACTTCCGCAGGAGGTCCTCTCTTCCATTACAAATGCTCAATTGCCTGAGCTACGCAAGCT
Source organism: Paenibacillus sp. ACRRY (assembly GCF_022346995.1). Taxonomy (GTDB): domain Bacteria; phylum Bacillota; class Bacilli; order Paenibacillales; family Paenibacillaceae; genus Paenibacillus. Next base: position 15,882 of record NZ_JAKRNM010000016.1, read on the forward strand.
CGAATTGTACTTGGGTGTAGATGATTATGGCTTCGACGGTTCACTTGAAGATGTGCTTCCGCTGCTGGAACAGGGACGATTCCCCAAGCTTGTGTACCTTGGCCTGAAAGACAGTGATATTCAGGATGATATCGCCAAAGCCGTGGCACTGGCTCCCATTGTAGATCAACTGGAAGTGCTGGACTTGTCCCAAGGCACATTGTCGGATGAAGGGGCTGAGGCTCTGCTTGCCAGCGACAAGATTAAGAAGTTGAAGCATCTCGATCTCAGCTATCACTACATGACAGACGAAATGCTCATTCGCTGGAAACGTTCGGGCTTATCCGTTGATGTCAGCGATCAGCAGCAGAGTGATGAAGATGACTGGCGTTATCCGTCATTAACGGAATAAGGGATGTCAGGCGTTAAGACAAACCAAACAGCAGATCACAGACTACAATCCCATAGCAGTGAGTGGAACAAAGAACGGCCATTTTGGTTGATCGGAAACCCGGATAATCGCAGAACCACAGGTTTGCAGCAGGCAAGGCTGCGATGTGGCTTGAGTCCTGCTGAAGTGCTTCCCTATGCCGACTTGCTCAAGACCTGGAGACAGGGGGGATCCCTGGCCGACCTGGTCAATCCAAGTTTAAAACGCAAGGTTACAGCGGAAGTGGCACCCCTGATTCGAATTGATGCACCGGGGGAGCAATGGGATGTGGAGCGTGAATTGTTATCTCTTGGGGCGAAGGACGGCAATCCCAACACTGAGTCATTAAGCAGAGAGTCGTTTACAGCAGAGGAGGCGCTTGAGCTGCGGCAGGATTGGGGGCGCATCTATGCACCTGCCCAGTGGTTTAATGGCTGGAAAGGTTGTCTGAAGCGAATTGGAAGGGAAGCGGGTGAAGGTTGGCCTTCTGCCAGATTCCTGAACGATCCAGAAGATATTGCTACCATGTTTGACAAAAGGAAGTGCCAACAGCATTTATCTGGTCACGGAGTTTATGTTCCTCCCGTTCTCCAATCTGCGGAGCGAATTCTGAGTTATTCGGATCTACGCGCAGCCATGCAGGCTTCAGGCATGTACCGGGTATTTGTTAAGCTTGCCTATGGCTCAGCTGCATCAGGGGTTGTTGCTTATCAGATCAACCCGCGAACGGGTGCAGAGATAGCTGTTACCACTGTGGGGATGACAGTGGTTAAGGGTAGGCCGATTTTCTACAACGAAGGTCGCATGCAGAGGTACACCGCCAGAGAGGAGATTGAGATTCTGCTGGACTGGTTATGTGCTGAAGGGGCTCAGGTCGAGCGCTGGATGGCCAAGGCTTCATATGGCTCGCGTGTATTTGATATTCGTCAGCTTGTAGCTGGCGGTCATGCAGGTCATGCGATTGTGAGGCTGAGCCAGACGCCTATAACGAATTTGCATTTACGCAACGAGCGGATGCTGCCAGAGGAAGCCGGAGTGGACGACTACAGGCTGGATCTGGTCCACACCGCTGCTCAAACAGCGATGGCAGCATTTCCGAATTCATGGTCTGCAGGCATTGATGTCATGCTCACCGTCGGGGCGAATCCGCGTGCTTATGTTCTGGATGTGAATCCGTTCGGTGATCTGTTGTACCATGTACAGCACAATGGACTTGGAACATACGAATGGGAGATGGATATTTTGCGAAAGAACCCTTACGAACATGCCTGATATGAACACCATTGTTGGCTCCCATGATCTGTTAATGATTACCCTGGATACGTTAAGGTATGACGTAGCGAAGCAGGAGGAAGCGAATTGTCCCAATCTGTGCGGATCGGGTCCCTGGGAGAAACGCCATACCCCAGGAAGTTTTACATATGCAGCGCACCATGCCTTTTTTGGTGGTTTCATGCCTACGCCCGCCAATACGGACAAGGCCTCACATGTCCGGCTGTTTCATTCCCGTAATACCGGATTGAAGACTCATCCGCATACGTGGCTGTTTGATACACCGGATATCGTATCTGGTTTGGCGGTGGAAGGATACCGTACAATTTGTATAGGTGGAGTCATATTTTTCACGAAAAAAAATCCGCTGGCCAAAGTGCTGCCTGGTTACTTTCAGCAGAGTTATTGGCGAATGAACTTCGGAGTTACCAACCCTCGATCGACAGAGCATCAGGTTCAGCATGCATTGAAGCTGCTTGAACAGATACCACAGGATGAGAAAGTATTTCTATTTTTGAATGTGTCGGCAATTCATGGTCCCAATCGCTATTTTGTGGAAGGGGCAAGGGAGGACTCTGTTCAGACTCAAAGGGCTGCCCTTCGGTATGTGGATGATGCTCTGGGACCGTTGTTTGATGCCATGCGGGAGCGTTCGCGGCCAACATTCTGCCTTGCGTTTTCGGATCATGGAACGGCTTATGGCGAAGAGGGGTATCAGGGGCACAGACTGGCGCATGAAGTCGTCTGGAATGTGCCTTATCGTGAATTTGTTTTATAGACTGAATGGCATCGATTTTATTTATTGTGAATGAAAACAACCGGAGACAGGAGGAAACCGATGGATAATCCGTCTGAGTTTACAACAACAGGTCATTCCGCAGCGTCCGGATCCAATACGACTACAGGTCTTAGGGAAGTGCTGACTTTACCTTATCGCTCTTATCTATACTCTTATCCGCATAAGACGGCATATCGAGAATTGAACCCGCCGCTGCCCTTGGGACCCTTGTGGGAACGTGAGAATACCGACACGTATTTTTTATATATGCATATTCCGTTTTGCGCTGCCCGCTGCGGATTCTGCAATCTGTTCACTTTGCCTGACCGGCGTGACGATACACATGAACGTTATGTGGATGCACTGGAACGCCAGGCGAAGCAGTGGGCCCCCATGACCTCACGCAGACCGTATTCCAGGTTTGCCATTGGTGGCGGGACGCCAACATTGCTGAATGAGGTTCAATTAAACCGTTTGTTTGACATAGCGGAAAATGTGATGGGACTTGATCCCGCACATGCTTCCATTTCAATCGAAACCTCACCTGACACCGTGACTGAAGCGAAGCTTGCGTTACTGAAAGAGCGTAGCGTGGACCGCGTCAGCATGGGGATCCAGAGCTTTATTGAAGCGGAGGCTGCAGCGATATATCGACCGCAGAAACCACAGGAAGTAGAGCGCGCACTGGAGAAGCTTACGAAATACGATTTTCCTTTGCTGAACCTGGATTTGATCTATGGTCTGCCCGGCCAAACGGTGGAGTCATGGCTGTATTCGCTTGAACGTGTCCTGTCTTATGAGCCTGGAGAGATATTCATTTATCCGCTATATACGCGCGAGAATACAATAGTGAAGCCGGAAGATATTCAACGCCAAGGTCCGGATATTCGGATGGAACTATACACTGCCGCAAGAGAAACGTTAAAAAGCCGGGGATATGTTCAGTATTCCATGCGCAGGTTTGCAAAAGAGTCATCTTCACATGTAACTAAAGAACTGCTGCCTTATAGCTGCCAGGAGGAAGGCATGGTTGGCCTTGGATGTGGCGCTCGTTCCTATACCAGTGAAGTACATTATGCATCAAAATACGGAGTGAGCTATAAGGCTACCCAGAGCATCATCGCCGATTATGTGGCTACCGAGCGATATGATGTTGCTAATTATGGCATTGTGCTGAGCAGGGAAGAGCAGAAACGCAGATTTATTTTAAAAGCACTGCTGCATCGGGAAGGTCTGACTTTGGATGATTATCTCCAGCGGTTCGGAAGTGAAGTTATGACGGATTACGCCTGGCTCTCAGAACTGCTGACAGAGGGAATGGCTGTGATTGAGCAGGAGAATGAACATCAGGTGCTGCGTTTAACTAAAGAAGGTTTGGGTTATTCCGATGCTATTGGAGATTGGTTAATATCTGCCGAGATTCGCGAGCAAATGGAAGGGTTTGTGTTCTCATGAGAGCAACCTTGTATTATCGTGGGAAGCTGTCCTCCTGCAATTATGATTGTCCCTATTGTCCGTTTAGCAAAACCGTGGATTCCAAGGAGACGCTGGAAACAGACGAACAACAATTACGTCAGTTCGTGGATTGGGTGAAGGCTCAGGAAGAGGTGGGACACGAATTGTCCATTTTCTTCAATCCATATGGCGAGGCACTGGTACGGCGCTGGTACAGGGAAGCCATGGTTGAACTGTCACATATGCGCCATGTCCATAAGATTGCTGTGCAGACCAACCTTTCCGTTAAGTTGGATTGGGCCCGTGAACTGAATTTCGGGACAGCTGCTTTCTGGGCAACCTATCATCCTCGTGAAACCAAGGAATCTTCTTTTATTAACCAATGCCTTACTTTGCGTGAAATGGGTCTTGAATTCAGCGTGGGCACGGTGGGACTCCGCAGTGCATTTCCTGCCATTCAGTCCATGAGAGAGGCGCTGCCGGACGATATCTACATGTGGATCAATGCCTTTAAGGATAAGCCTAATTATTACGAGCCGGAAGAGGTTGCCTATTTGCGGTCGATCGATCCGCTGTTTGAGGGGAACTTACAGGATTATGAGAGTTATGGCAAAGGCTGTGCGGCCGGCTCGGACGTGTTTTATGTGCAGGGTTCGGGGCATGTAAAAAGATGTTACAAGGATCGCCGGATCATTGGCCATTTGTACCGTGACGGTTTGGAAAAGCTGTCCGCGGATCGGCCCTGCAGGATGAAAAAGTGCGGCTGTTATATTGGATACGTTCATATGACGGACTCTCCATTCAGGGAGATTTATGGCCGTGGCTTGCTTGAACGAAACCCGGAGTCCGCTGTGATGACTCGATGATTTCCTTATGTAAGATGGAGATTATGATTGCTTATGATTATGCTTATGACTAAGAGTAAGATGCGATAATGAATATAGAGGGGTGCCAGGTGCATGCATAAATGCTGTTCACCTGGTACCCCTCTTTTTAAACTACATTCTTTTAACGAATGGCAACTTTATATGTGCGCAACCAGGAATTAATCTGTGTCAAGTAAGCAAACAGCTGAGGACCGGACATGAGCTGCCCAAACCAGGGCAGATTAGACGAAGCATCAGGTGAAGAAGCCAGTTTGCGGATTTGTGCCTTGTCAATCAAAGGCAGAATTGGCGAAGATGCATCATCAAGGATATCCAGCACCTGCTGCTTAACGGCAGCCAAATACGCTGGATTATGTGTTTTGGGATAAGGACTCTTTTTCCGATATAAAACATCGTCAGGCAATACACCCTCTAACGCTTTTCGCAAGATCCCCTTCTCACGGCCGCCCGTTATTTTCATTTCCCAGGGAATGTTAAACACATATTGAATCAGGCGATGATCACAGTAAGGAACTCGAACTTCGAGCCCGGCCCCCATACTCATCCTGTCCTTACGATCAAGTAGAGTAGGCATGAATCGGGTGATGTTCAAATAGGACATGACACGCATTTGTGCTGCCTTTCCGGTCTCCCCGTCCAGTAAAGGAACCTCAGCCACAGCATCCGAATACCGGTCGGCAAGATAGTCCAGTGGTCTGATCCACTCTCGAATGTCTGCTGATAACAACCCTGCACGCATGTCAGGTGCTACCGACCAAGGAAACGTTCCCGAATTCAGCATCTCGTCCCGATGGAACCAGGGATACCCTCCAAACACTTCATCGGCTGCCTCTCCCGAGATCGCGACGGTGGCCCCTTTCTTGATTTCCTTACAGAACAGATAGAGAGAAGAGTCTACATCGGCCATCCCGGGCAAATCTCGAACTAACATGGCCTGATTCAAGGCATGAACCAACTCTCCATTCTCAATCTCGATCCAGTGATGATCTGTCTTGAGTTCATCTACCATACGCTGGATCCAGGGTCCATCTGCACCAGGCTGGAACGAGTGCGCCTGAAAGTGCTTGGCGTTATCCACGTAGTCCACCGAATACGTACTGACTTGACCTTGACCCGTTCGGTTGTAATAGTCTACGGCCAGTGCAGACAAGGCACTGGAGTCGAGGCCTCCTGAAAGAAGGGAACACACAGGAACATCTGAAGCGAGCTGACGCTCGAGCGTATCTTGCAGCAGACGCCGTACCTCGGCTGCAGTTTCATCCAGATCATGCTCATGAGGCTGGCTTTCCAGCTTCCAATAAGCGTAGGTTCGGATTCCATTCCGGTTGAAGATGAGCGCATGAGCTGGTTTGAGTTCATTCAACGAGGAATAGACACCGTGTCCAGGTGTCCTAGCCGGACCTACGATAAATACTTCTGCCAGGCCCTCGGGACCAACAGCAGCTTCGACATCGGGGTGATGCAAAAGGGATTTGGGTTCGGAGCCGAATACGAGAGCGTCTTTTGCATTGCTGTAAAACAATGGTTTGACGCCAAGGCGGTCACGTGCCATGAAGACCTGTTCGCGTCCTCCATCCCAGATGGCAAAAGCAAAAATACCATTAAAACGGTCTACACATGCCGGTCCCCATTCGATATAAGAGGCGAGCAAAACTTCCGTATCACATTGAGTACGGAAATGGTGCCCCCGTTGAAGCAGCTCTTTTTTCAATTCGGGTGCATTGTATAGTTCTCCGTTATACACGACGGTATAGGAGGTGTCTCCCTGTAACGCATGCATGGGCTGAGCGCCGTTTTCCGGGTCCATTACGCTGAGCCGGCGATGTCCAAATGCACAAGGATTGGAGATCCATGTACCTGAAGCGTCGGGCCCCCGGTTCGACAAACTGTCCGTCATTCGGAGCAGCAGTTCCGATTCCTGGGTCAAATCCCGATTCCACTGTATGAAGCCGGTTATACCGCACATGGTTGTTCATCCTTTCTTAGTCGAGTCGTTGATCCTGTGGAGTGTTGCATGGCATGGAGCCAGCAAATGTTGTCTTTTTCGTCAGAAGTCGTAACAAATATATGCCGAAAGCAGGCATAAAATGTCTGTCCTCTTCGGAAACTATATCTAGGAACAACGGCCTCAGCATGCCTGTGAAGGAGAGAATGGACTGTGGACAAAACAACCTATTATGTTTCTGTGGGTGGACGTTCCGTTTTGCAGGATCAGCACGCAGCTGCTTATGAATGGGTTATTCAGGCGACACCTCAGGAAGTAGACCATCTAATGGGACTCCTCAACCTGATGCAGGAAAAAGAGGAAGAGGCCTTTCCAGGAATGGTATTCCCGTGGCCGGATACACCTGAAGAATCGGTGAATCGGGCATATGAAGCTGCTTTACAGCAGGTGTATCAAGAGATTTACCGTTTGGGAACACCGGAGACAAGACGAGAGATCGAACAAAGTACATGAAATGATAAGGAGCGATAACAATGTATGCAATTCAGGATGCCAAGATCCGCAGATTAACCGAGGTGGATGGATTGTCTTGTGCAGAAGTGGAGGTACAACCAGCAAATGCAGGCGATCCTTCTTTATTAGTATATGTAGCGGCAACTCAGCCTGGAAGCACATTGGAAGTGGTTAGGATTGTACGCAACCATTCAGATGCTGTTCTTGATTGGTACAACAACAATATGCACACTGCCTTTGAGGATGCAACGGAGACAGCGTTTGAGAACAGCGAAGGTGTAACCGCAGGAGAAGATAAAGCCCGGTTCCAAAGTGAATTATTTGCGTTTGGGCTCCTCGGTCCAACCCTTCAACGTTACTTAGTTGGTCAGACGTAATCATCTTCCAGCATGGATAAAGGAGCTAACCCGGAGCATACTACAACCAAGTTCCGGGGAGGTGATAGCAATGGCTTCCAAGTTCAAGAAAAACAAAGGAAACCTTTACGCGCATCATACCGAGTTTGCCGGGGAAGTGCTCGCCGTTAACAGCAAGCGTCCTACGCTTAGAAATCCATGGCGTAAGGGAAACAAGTAACCGGAATGAAGAACCCGCCGTTTTATTTGGAAACGGCGGGTTTCTGCATGTAATCTGATGGTAGGGACGGTGTAAAAGTCAGGCATACTCACGAAGGACTTGAATTCCTTTGACGATATTGTAAATAAAGCTTAATCCATAAATGACAAAGAACAGAATGACATAGCCGATCGCGCCACCGATGCTCTGGGAGGTAACGAAGAAGTAAAAGAGTGGAATGGCAGCGAGAAACGGGAATACGTGTGAAAACAAGGCCCGTTTGGCATGTCCCTCAATATAGGTGTCTCGCGCAACAATCCAAATGATAATCGGGAACAGAAAAGGAGCGAAGAAAATACTGAAATAGGATAAGGCGGACAAAAGCTGTCTCATAACAATTCTCTCCTTCTTTGAATGAATTCAGGTGTAAAGGTATGTATGCAAAAGATTACCCAGCCACACTGACAATGAATAGTTTATGTCCTGTATGGGGTATTAACCCTGCCATCAACAATATTGCCTGCGAATCAAGATCATATTCGATCGGTTGAGCAGCGTATGAAATTATACGTAAATGAATGTAACGGGATGCAACTTATTAATTTTTTTATAAAAGTATTGAAAAATATAGAAAACCGAGTATAATAGAAATCGCGCCAAAAATTTTATTTATACATACTTGTCTCAGTAGCTCAGCAGGATAGAGCAACGGCCTTCTAAGCCGTCGGTCGGGGGTTCGAATCCCTCCTGGGACGTTCAAGAAAGCTTCCTTTGGGAAGCTTTTTTACGTTCGGGGGATGAGAACCCCGGTGGTTCGTCGGAGCATAAGCATCGAGAGGATTACTTCGCAGTCTCGACTAGAAGGAGAGTATCCCTCCTGGGACGTTCAAGAAAGCTTCCTTTGGGAAGCTTTTTTTACGTTCGGGGGATGAGAACCCCGGTGGTTCGTCGGGGCATAAGATACATATAGGTTTTACCTATGGATGAAATAGAAACTATATATTTTAATAATAATTTCAGGTGTGCCACAATAACCTTATCAATACGAAAGCGACGGTGGTATCGATGAAATCAATCAACCAATGGCAGGCAGATGAGTATGATCACAAATTGGCATTTGTATCGGGTTACGGAAAAAGTTTGATTTCATGGCTTCAACCTCAAAAGGGAGAACATATTCTTGATTTAGGCTGTGGGACGGGTGATTTGACGCATGAAATTGCCTCGTCACATGCGAAGGTGGTTGGCATGGATGCCTCTCCGGACATGATACAACGGGCGAGAAAGAAGTTCCCTGTACTCGAATTTGTGGAAGGGGACGGACATCATTTCAAGGTAAGCAAACCCTATGATGCAATCTTCTCCAATGCGGCGCTGCATTGGATGAAGAACCCTGAACTTGTCGTAGAAAGCATATGGAATGCACTAAAGCCTGGCGGACGTCTGGTGGTGGAGTTTGGTGGAAAGGGGAACGTTCAGACCATAGTAAATGCACTGGAGACAGTGCTCGAACAAAAAACAGGAATCCATGCTGCAGATCGCAATCCCTGGTATTTTCCAACAATCGGTGAATACAGCTCCCTTTTGGAAGAGAAGGGGTTTCTGGTTCGACAGGCCTATCATTACGATCGTCCTACCCAACTTCAAGATGGGGAAAAGGGTATAGAGGGGTGGTTAGCTCATTTTGGAGGGGACTATTTTGATGGTCTGAGTAAGGAACAGATCGAGGGGATTTGCCTTGAAACGAGTAAAATAGTATTACCCAAGCTCTGGAAAGAGGATGCCATCTATGCGGATTATAAGCGTTTGCGAGTGGAGGCTGTAAAACCTGATAAGTAAAATGTAGTGTATTATGTGCTTTGTTAAATGATTTTCAAATGGTCGTTACTCTTTAAAGTTTGTATCTTGCAGGGATCACGGTTCTCATACTTAAATGAGGATTGTGGTCTTTTTTCCTATGAACTATTTCAAAATTCAATATCTCCATCGACAAATAAATACAAATTCATTATTTTCCTCTTACTCAAGAACCATATAAGTAATTTTTATATCATATCTGTAATTATTTAGAAGGAAAATGCGATATTTTAGTTGAATAATTTACCAAGGGTCAATCTTCTTGCCGAAAGGATGGTGAGGGTACTCAAGTATTGCAGTACTTGTTCAGGCGAGGTCCCAGCGATTAGTGAGGTATTCATATTACGAAGGAGGGGCATAGCCTTGAATAAACGATTGATATCCATGTTATTAAGTGTCCTTATGGTCTTTTCCATCATTATGCCTGCGGCTGGAGCCGCTCCAGCAGAAGTACAGCTTGACAGGAATTTGCCTACCAAGGCTGAAGCCGAACAGTGGAGAGAGATCCTCGACCAGCGGGAAGAGAAGCTTGCCGCAGAACCTTATTTGGATCAGAGGCTGGAAGGTCTCGGTGGAAAGAAAACAAGAGTGATCGTTGAACTCTCAAACAAACCCGTAGCTGTAGCGCAAGGCGAATCAACCCTCTTAGGAAAGTCATTTACCTCCTCTATGGAAACAAATGCTGTGACGAAGGTCGAACAACAACAACAGTCATTTGTACATAGCCTCACTCAGAACAAAATCAATCACGAAGTATTGGAAAATTACGCATACGCCCTGAATGGTGTAGCCATTGAAGTGAATGGTAGCCAAATGGGGCAATTGCTTCGCATACCAGGTGTAGTCAGTGTGTATCCTGACCTTGAAATCTCGTTAACGCCAGAGAACGATGAAGTTAATCCCTATATGAAGGACACAGCTCCGTTTATTGGTGCCCCGGAAGTATGGGATCTGGGATACAAAGGAAATGGTATCAAAGTCGGCGTTATTGATACAGGGATTGATTACGAGCACCCTAATCTGATCGAAGGTTATAAGGGTGGATGGGATTTTGTTGATAACGATGAAGATCCTTACGAAGCAACAAGAGAAGAGTGGAAAGGTTCTGGACAGCCCGAGTTTAACGAAAGAGGCAGTTCCTACTATACATCCCACGGTACTCACGTAGCAGGAACGATTGCCGCTCGTGAAGCTGGAGATTATGGGGTTATTGGTATTGCTCCTGAAGCTGAAATCTATGCTTACCGCGTATTAGGACCTTATGGTAGCGGGCAGACAGCTTGGGTACTGGGCGGAATTGATCGCTCGGTTAAAGATGGTATGGACATCATCAATCTCTCGCTGGGGAATACAGCAAATGATCCAAGTTACATTACTTCGGTTGCCCTCAATAATGCCATGCTATCAGGTGTGACTGCAGTGGTAGCAAGTGGTAACGAAGGCCCGAACCGTTACACCCTAGGTTCTCCAGGAGCATCGGCTATGGCAATCACGGTCGGCAACTCTACGGGGCCTAGTCAGATGATCACAGCCGACACACATTTTTGGATCGGTGAGGATGATGAAGGCACACTACCTGAAGAATTGCCGGCACCTGAGATCGAGCAATCACCTGAACTTGGAGTAGCACCAGGAACTGAAGCTCAAGAAACTCCAGAGCAAGAAACTCCAGAGCAAGACATTCCTGCTAGCACACCAGATGAAGAAGAGCCAACCGTTGAAAAGCCTGAATCAGCAGGCGAGGATACGTTGCCACAAGTAGAGCAAGCAGAGATTGCATCGGAAACAACACAAGATACAACTATTGCGATTACGGAAGAAGCAGCACCTACTGAAGAGGAGGAAGTCGCAGCTCCAACTGAAACGAACAGCAATCCACTAACCGTCACTGAGTCGGTCTATCGTCTGGATGTGATGGGCTGGAATCTAGCGGAAGATCCGGAAACGGTACTGAATGGACAATATGATTTGGTCTACTCAGGTTTGGGCAAACCAACTGATTTTGAAGGGAAAGATATGAATGGCAAGGTTGCTTTTATCCAGCGCGGGGAGCTGGCTTTTGTTGATAAGATAGCCAATGCAAAAGCGGCTGGGGCGATTGCGGTTATTGTCTACAATAACATTCCTGGGCCAGTTGGCGTTAGTCTAGGTGATGATTTTGAATTTATCCCTACCCTCAGCATGAGCAAGGAAGATGGAGAAGCTATCAAGGCACAGCTCGACGCTGGTCAAGGCGTTGAAGTTAGCTTCAGCGATTTCGTCAAAGACATGACAGAGGGAGATGAGATGAACTCGTCAAGTTCCCGGGGACCAGCCAAGGTAACACTGGACATTAAACCTGACATCGTTGCACCGGGAACTAGCATCCTGTCAACCATTCCTGCGTATGGCAAGGATGAGCCTGAAGCGGATTACGATCAAGCGTATGGACGAAAATCGGGAACAAGCATGGCGACTCCGCATGTAGCCGGGCTGATAGCATTGCTGATCGAAAAACATCCGGATTGGACACCTTTCGATATCAAAGTTGCACTTATGAACAATGCCAAGGTATTGAATACAGAGAACTATGATGTGTTCGATCAAGGCGCAGGGCGTATACAGGCAACAGAGACGATTGATCCTGAGACTTTCGTTAAAGTCATGGATGTTACGAAATATACTGAAAACGGCGAGGCAGTAGAAAAGGAAAACGTTACGGGCAGTGTCAATTTTGGAAACTTCCTGAGTACAGACGAAAAAACGGTCAGCAGAACGCTCAAAGTACAGTCACTAAAAGGGACAGGCGGGGAATATTCCGTATCCGTTAATCCTACTCGCACCATTAATGGTGTCTCGGTTTCCGTTGATAAGACGTCCTTCGAATTGAATGGTGAAGAAGAGGTAGCGGTGACGATTACGGTTCCAAAAGGCGTGACTACTGTAGGAGAAGCCCAGGGGTATATTGAATTCAGTCATGGAGCGAAAACGTACAGCTTACCGTACGTGGCTCACTTCAATGTTACTGAATCCGGCGTGAAATACATTGAAACGAAGTATGGTAATGAGACAAATCCATTCCATTATCCATTGAAGGAAGATGGCACGCTGGATACGTTGAATGTGGCGATGGAATTCCATAACCCAATGAACTTTGCGTTGATCGAAATTTTCAATGGACTTGACATGGATGGTGGTCCTTACCAGGACGGGTACATTGGAAGTATCTTTGGGAATTACTATAACTTCAATGCCAATACCCGTTATAACTTGGCCTGGACCGGAAATTACTTGGATTACGCTACAGAAGAAGCAACGAAAATTCCAGATGGTTTGTACACCGTTGATATCACAACTATAGGTACAGACGGCAAAACGTACGTAGAAGATACTCCTCCTTTCTTGGTGAAAACAGAAGCACCGGTGGTCACTGCTCCAGAGAAGCTGGAATTTAAAAACGATGAGTCTGCAACTATTAACGGAAACGTGGAAGACTTGTACTTCGTTGTTGCTCCTGCGCTCCAAGAAGGGTGGAACATTGAGTTTGACCCTGCAGCATCCCTCGAAGCATCATATGTTGTGAAAAAACAGGATGATTCGATTGTTAAAGAGGGCGACTTTGAAATACAACAGGATGGTAGCTTTGGTCTTGCTTTAGAGGACATTGAATCCGGCGAATATGTCGTCGAACTGACGGTGAAGGACCAACAAGGGCTTTCAGGTACAACCAACACGTTGTTGAGCTTGGAATCTACGGAGCCTGAACCGGAGACTCCGGCTACCAGAGCACCTGCTACACCTGTCCTTTCTCACAATAATGGACATGCTAATGGTCTGCTCGGTGGCTCCTATACCGTCAGCATGAACTTATGGTGGGGCGAAAATGCAACCAGCTATAAACTTTATGAAGATGGAGTATTGATAGATACGCAGAAGTTGACATACAATGCGCCTATGGCACAGTTTGCTCAGACGGAGGTTACAGGAAAAACGAATGGCACATATACGTATGTAGCTGAGCTAACGAATGACAAAGGGACAACACGGAGTCAAAGGCTGACTGTTCGGGTTACCAATGCATCTCCGGGCAAGGCAGTGCTTTCTCAGGACAATTGGGATGGCGATGGTAATTATAAGGTCACCATGAACTTATGGTGGGGTACCAACGCTACGGAGTACCGCCTTTACGAAAATGATCAGTTAATTGATACCCAAGCACTCAGTGCGGCTACACCTTATGCGCAAAGTGCAGTCAGTACGATATCTGGACGCTCTTCAGGCACGTATAAGTATCGTGCCGAGTTAAGTAATTCAGCTGGTATTACCAGTACCGAAACGATTACTGTAAAGGTCAAGTAAGTTCAATTATAAGATTCATGTAAGATAGCAGGCTTAATAAACTATCTATACACGTTAAGTGAAGTATTTGTTTAAAACTTTGTTCTTTCTCTTAGGAGGCCTTCATCCTTATTTAATAGGGTGAAGGCCTCTTGTTTTGGAGTTTTTAATAAACTGTAGGTTACCTAAAGTGTTTATTCTGATTAACAACACTGCATATACATGTTGATATAAAAGACTCCCCTTACGGTGACTGGTGTTTTATCCTGTCATCACAAGGAGAGCAAAATTCAAAAATATCTATACATCGAATCAAATTTTTTTTATTTTGAATCACCAATCAATCGATTTTTACTGGCCATGATGCCTGTAATCAGCAATACGATGGCGAGTGCAACCTGCAAAAGCAATGGAATGGTCCAGCCATGCGTCCAGTCATGAATTAGTCCGAACAACAAGGGGCCTCCAGCTGCCAGCATATACCCGAACGATTGAGCCATTCCCGATAATCCTGCTGCTTGTCTCGCGTCTGAAGTCCGAAGTACGAAGAACATCGTTACCAGGCCGAATGAAGCTCCCCCACCAATACCAGCGAGAACCACTCCAACAGTAACCAGTGATGAGATACCGCTTAAGAGGAACGCATACCCCAAGATGAGGCACGTACAGGTGATGGCTGTCAGTACGCGTTGATCCTTCATTCGTCCAGCCAGAATAGGGATAACAAACGTCACTGGAACGCTGACCATTTGCATCATGGATAACATCAATCCTGCAGAAGAAGGGTTAAAACCCTGAGTAGACAAAATCTCGGGCAGCCAGGTGATGGTTGAGTAAAAAATCAACGACTGCAATCCCATAAACAGCGTGATATACCAAGCGAGTGAAGATGAGCGAAGGCGCACAGGCTTCTCGGTTTTCCGGGATGCAACATAGACTTCTCCGCGACGTCCGTTACGAACGTGAGGCAGCCACAAGATAAGAGCCAGAATGGAGAGCACAGCCCACATTCCAAGTGAAGCATGCCAACCCATGGAGGTGTATCCTGCTGCAGGAACGCTAATTCCCGAGGCAATGGCACCCCATATATTCATGGATACGGAGTATAGACCAGTAACCATTCCTACGCGTAAGGGAAAATCCCGTTTAATCAAACTGGGGAGTAACACGTTACTCAGTGCGATTCCGCATCCGAGGATGGCTGTGCCTGCAAAAAGTGCAGGAACTGATGGCAAGAAACGCAGTGCAATACCAAATGTTACAATAATGATAGCGGTCAGCAATGCTGCTTCCAAACCGAATCGTTTTGCCAGCTGCGGGGCAAAGGGAGAGATTGCCGCAAAAGCAAGCAGTGGCAGTGAAGTGAGTAATCCCGCCATGGTATGACTTATCCCTGTATCGGCACGGATTAAATCAACGATAGGCCCTGCCGCTGTAATGGGTGATCGCATCGTGGCTGCGATCAGGATGATGCCTGTAAGGAGAAGTCCGAGTTTCACGGACGCTGTAGAGTTATCCGCAACTGCATGATCAGGCGAATGTTGATGTAAAGAGGATGGCATAGGTAAATCTCCTGTTATTTATTTTTTCTAATATGTATACTTTGATACATACGTATACCATCAAGCATAACATTCGATGTCAACATCGGGCAATGAAGTTGGATGAATATATCCCCAGAACGCAAAAAAGCTTCCCGAAGGAAGCTTTTCTTAGTACGTCCCAGAAGGGATTCGAACCCCCGACCGACGGCTTAGAAGGCCGTTGCTCTATCCAGCTGAGCTACTGAGACATGAAATTTTTCAAGCAAAAATGATTTTATCATAAATAATGATGAATATCAAACATTTTATTTAAATAACTTTTTCGTATATGATATTTGGCGGCAGGTGACGTTTTTTTCATTATATTTAAGGTTATGTTAGAATATCAGGAGAACTCAGAAAATAGATCACTTTCGTTTAATATACATCTATTTATGGTTGATTCCGACTGGAGATTGAGGATATAGAGGAGGTGCTCCTATCAAGGAATCCACGACCCCGGAAAACGAGCACAGTAACAATATTGTTCTGTTTCCTAAGACGCTGGACTATTACCAGATTCAATTAACGGTCATGCTTGAAAATGAGCGATATGGTGAAGCCATGAAGCTGCTCCGCTTCTTGCTGCAATGTCAGGGACAGGAAGAACGCCATTATGACGAATGGCGGGCTTTGCTGGAGTGGCTTGAAGCTGCGTTCCCTCATTACGCGGAAGATTCCTCTATTGCCCCAGATATACATGAAGAAGAGGAAATCAGTGAGGAGGATATGGCGCGTCAGCACGCCAGGTCCAAGCTGGAGCAGGACCAAGGATACGCGGATAAGCTGCTTCGCACTGTAATGGAAGAACCGCTATCCGAACAAACGATGCTTGCATTGGAGCAGCTCGCCTATCTTGAACTTCCGGAGATCGATGAGGCACTCAGCAGCTGGTTAACCGATAAATCTCTTCATCCACTGCTGCAGTTCCGGGTATTGCAAACCTTGCGACGTCGGGGTACGCAGGGCTTCATCACGTTCACAAGAGGGGAAGAGCAGGTTGAAGTGGAGATCGATACGGTCCCTCTGCGTCCGGAGGATTTTCCGCTTCAGATCGTGCGCATTCTCGAGCGAGTGGCCGATCAGACAGAAGTTCACGAACCGACACTCTTTTATTTTGCACAGGAACTGTGGATCCAGTTTGTCATGGCGGTGTATGGAACACGTGACTACGATTCCATGCTGGAAGAAAATGATTCCATGACAGATATATGGGCAGCAGCACTACATATGACCGTTGCAGACAGCCTGGGTGGCTCCCACGACGAAGAAGATACCCGTTCAATGTATGCTGTAACTGGAGCGATGCGCTTCCGTCTGGAGCAGGCATATCGTTCGATGAAGCAGTTTGTTTCTGCAGGTTTGGGGGGCCAATAAGGGCCGGAAACGTTTACCTCAAACCGCATCAAGGGATTCCCCTTGAAAAAGAATGTAATCTTGTTTATACTAAAATGGTTATTTTGTACGTGATCGCCTACGTGAACATGTGAATTTTGGAGGGGAAAGTATACAATGAAAGCAACTTGGGAAAAGATAGAGAAGAACCTTGGGGTTCTTGAAGTTGAAGTTGGTGCAGATCGTGTAACTGCAGCACTCGACAAAGCTTTTAATAAAGTAGTAAAACAAGCGAACGTGCCTGGATTCCGTAAAGGTAAAGTGCCACGTCCAATCTTCGAAGCTCGTTTCGGTGTAGAAAGCTTGTACCAAGAAGCAATCGACATTTTGCTTCCTGAAGCTTACACAGAAGCAATCGACCAAACGGATATTTTCCCGGTAGATCGTCCGGATGTAGATATCGAACAATTCGCTAAAGGACAAGCATTCAAGTTCAAAGCGAAAGTAACTGTGAAACCTGAAGTTACCCTGGGTGACTACAAAGGAATCGAAGTTGCTGTAGCTAAAGGCGAAGTAACAGACGCAGAAGTAACTGAAGAGCTTGAGCGTCTTCAACAACGTCACGCTGAACTCGTTGTAATCGACGAAGGTTCTGCACAAAACGGTGACGTTGCAGTTATCGACTTCGATGGTTCCGTTGATGGCGTACCATTCGAAGGTGGACAAGCTGAGCGTTATTCCTTGGAACTGGGTTCCAACACATTCATCCCAGGATTTGAAGAGCAAGTTGTGGGTCTGTCCACAGGCGACTTCAAAGACGTTGAAGTAACTTTCCCAGAGAGCTACCATGCAGCAGAACTTGCTGGCAAACAAGCGGTATTCAAAGTGAAAGTACACGAAATCAAACGCAAACAACTGCCAGAACTGGATGATGAGTTTGCAAAAGATGTCAGCGAATTTGACACTCTGGAAGAGTACAAAGCTGATCTGAAAACACAACTCGACTCCCGCAAAGCAGATGAGTTCAAAGCAGCTCAAGAAAATGCGGTAGTAGAAAAAGTAGCAGAAAATGCTGAAGTGGACATCCCTTCTGCAATGGTTGACAGCGAAGTACAAAACATGATGCGTGATTTTGACAACCGCCTGCGCAACCAAGGCATGAACTTGGAAATGTTCCTGAGCTTCTCCGGTCAAACACAAGCTGACCTGAGAGGACAAATGCAAGAAGATGCTTCCAAACGTGTTCGCAACAACCTGGTTCTCGAAGCTGTAGGTAAAGCGGAAAACATCGAAGTATCTGATGAAGAAGTGAACCAAGAACTCGAAAAAATGGCTGAATCCTACAAGCGTCCTGCTGATGAGATTCGTGGCATTCTGGAGAGCAATGGTTCCCTCGACAGCCTTCGCGATGAAGTTAAACTGCGCAAAACGATCGATGTTCTCGTTGAGAACAGCAAAGTTGTAGAGCCAGTTGAAGCTCCTGCTGAAGAAGCTGCTGCAGAATCTGACGAAAAATAAGACAAGCTGTGAGGCAACAAACAGCTGAATAAAGGATAAGGCACGTGAATCATTGCGTGCCTTATTTTTAAATTATGGCATCCATTTTATAGATGATTCAGTAATAATATGGATGGTTATAATGTTGGATAGGGTTATACCGCTTCAAGCATCCTATGTACTTCATGCAAATAAAATAAAGGTTAAACGGCATAGGATTCCTTCGATTTGCACATACATAGAAAACATGGTTAAATATGATCAGGCTGAAAAGTAAACTAACTTATGCTTGACACTACTTGTGAAAAATGACATTGTCACAGGAACGTGTTAGAATGAATTTGGGTTTGCTTTACAGGTAGCCTATGTCTAATTACATGTAGAAAAGAGGTTGGTCTCATGAGTCTGGTGCCAATGGTTGTGGAACAAACCAATCGAGGCGAACGGTCTTACGATATATATTCGCGTTTGCTGAAGGATCGCATCATTTTTCTAACCAGTGCGATTGATGACGATGTAGCCAATCTTGTCATAGCACAGCTTTTATTTTTGGCAGCCGACGATCCTGAAAAGGATATCAGCTTGTACATTAATTCACCTGGTGGTTCTGTCACCGCAGGGATGGGTATATACGATACGATGCAGTATATCAAGCCGGATGTATCTACCATTTGCGTAGGGATGGCAGCAAGCATGGGTTCGTTGTTGTTAACGGCCGGTGCCCCTGGTAAACGATATGCGCTGACCAATAGCGAAGTGATGATTCACCAACCGCTTGGCGGCGTTCAAGGACAGGCTGCGGATATTAAAATCCACGCCGAATGGATTATTAAAACACGTCAGAAACTGAATCAAATATACGTCGATCGTACAGGTCAGCCCCTTGAGAAAATTGAGCGGGACACGGACCGTGACTTTTTCATGAGTGCGGAAGAAGCCAAAGCGTACGGCATTATTGACCAGGTGCTCAGCAGACCGATCAATTCCTAAAGGGGTGGTTTCATGTTTAAATTTAACGATGAGAAAGGGCAACTGAAATGCTCTTTTTGCGGTAAATCTCAAGAACAGGTGCGCAAGCTGGTCGCTGGACCAGGCGTGTACATTTGTGACGAATGTATCGAACTTTGCACCGAAATCGTTGAGGAAGAGCTCGGTCATGACGAAGAACTGGACCTCAAAGATATACCGAAACCAAAAGAAATCCGCGATATTCTGGATCAATACGTAATTGGACAGGATCAAGCGAAGAAGTCTCTGTCTGTAGCGGTTTACAATCACTACAAACGTATTAATACTCAAAGCAAGATTGAGGACGTTGAATTGCAAAAGAGTAACATTTTGCTTCTCGGACCTACAGGTTCCGGTAAAACGTTGCTTGCGCAAACCATGGCTAAAATCCTCAATGTTCCTTTTGCTATTGCTGACGCGACTTCATTGACTGAAGCCGGTTATGTGGGTGAAGACGTAGAGAACATTCTGCTCAAGCTCATTCAAGCTGCTGACTATGATGTGGAAAAAGCAGAGCGCGGTATCATTTATATCGATGAAATTGATAAAGTAGCCCGCAAATCCGAGAATCCGTCCATTACACGTGACGTATCGGGTGAAGGGGTACAACAAGCTTTGCTGAAAATCCTGGAAGGCACGGTTGCTTCTGTACCGCCACAAGGTGGCCGTAAGCATCCTCATCAGGAATTTATCCAAATTGATACAACAAATATCCTGTTCATTTGTGGTGGTGCCTTTGATGGTCTCGAGCAAATGATCAAACGCCGGATCGGTAAAAAAGTCATTGGCTTCAATACCGTTGCGGAACAAAAAGACCTTAAACCGGGTGAGTACCTGGGTATGGTCCTTCCGGAAGACTTGCTGAAATTCGGTCTGATTCCGGAATTTGTAGGCCGTCTCCCAGTAATCTCCACTTTGGAGCCACTGGATGAAGATACACTGGTACGGATTCTTTCCGAACCGAAAAACGCGCTGACCAAGCAATATCAAAAATTGCTTGAACTGGACAATGTGAATCTGGTGTTTGAACCAGGTGCATTGCTTGCGATTGCGAAAGAAGCAATCAAACGTAACACAGGTGCGCGGGGATTGCGTGCCATCATTGAGGGGATCATGCTTGAAATCATGTATGAAGTACCTTCACGTGAAGATGTTACGAACTGTGTGATTACCGAAGAAGTCGTTGAGAAAAGAGTCGTGCCTGAACTTGGCCAATCGAAGGACGATAAGCAGGAAGAAAGTGCCTAACTGAAGGCGGAATTCCTGCTCAGCTCTGAAATATAGACTTGTCAGTTCTCCACTTTGGCAGAAGGCGAATTCATGTCTCTGTCAGGGTGGAGCTTTGACGTTGTGGGGAGAGAAATCACTCATGTATTTAAGACAAGATACACGTCCCGTAAAAGTAGGGAATATAACGATTGGTGGCAGTAACGAAGTCATTATTCAAAGTATGTGTACTACAAAAACGGCAGACGTTGAGGCTACCGTTGCAGAAATTCTGCGACTGGAAGAAGCAGGATGCCAAATAGTACGTGTAACCGTAAATAATGAGGAAGCTGCTGCAGCCATTAAGGAAATCAAGAAACGCATCAACATTCCGCTTGTGGCAGATATTCACTTTAACTATAAATTGGCTCTTCTTGCGATAGAGAACGGCATCGATAAAGTCCGGATCAATCCAGGCAACATCGGTAAACGTGCTAAAGTGGAAGAAGTCGTGAAAGCATGTAAGGAACGTGGTATACCCATTCGGATCGGGGTTAACGCGGGTTCACTGGAAAATCATTTGCTTGAGAAGTACGGATATCCAACAGCTGATGCTATGGTAGAAAGTGCATTGTATCACATTGGTATTCTGGAAGAACTCGATTTCCATGATATTATCGTTTCACTGAAAGCATCGGACGTACCGATGGCGATTGAAGCGTATTCCAAGGCGGCTCAGATCATTAAATATCCGTTGCACTTGGGAATTACGGAAGCGGGTACTCTGTTCTCGGGTACAATTAAGAGCTCGGCAGGTATGGGTGCTCTGCTCTCCATGGGTATTGGTTCAACAATGCGGATCTCGCTCAGCGCAGACCCGGTAGAAGAAATCAAGGTTGCACGCGATTTGCTCAAAACCTTTGGGCTCATTTCGAATGCCGCCACGTTGATTTCCTGCCCAACTTGCGGTCGTCTGGACATTGATCTCTTCTCTATTGCCAACGAGGTGGAAGAGTATATCTCCAAACTCAAGGTGCCAATTAAGGTGTCTGTACTGGGATGTGCGGTGAATGGTCCAGGTGAGGCGAAAGAAGCGGATATCGGGATTGCCGGTGCCCGTGGAGAAGGTCTCTTGTTCCGTCACGGTAAGATGATCCGTAAAGTGCCTGAAGAAATCATGGTAGAGGAATTAAAAAAGGAAATCGATAAAATCGTCGAAACCTATGAAACAACAGGAGTAATTCCTGGTCGCTCGCACTGATTGATTCATATATGCTTAGCAGAGAGCCCGTCAGCAATGGCGGGCTCTTGGTGTCTTAACATCCATAAATTCTGACTGGACCGTTTACCTGTTGGTGAAACGGCTATACTACCATGTATTAGTATGATTCCGTAGGGAACAGTCAGAAGAACAGGAGGATGTTGAGATATGGGTGATTTAGGCATGGTCTTCATGTTGATACAGTTATTTTTTGGTGTGGTGATTGGTTTGTATTTCTGGAATTTGCTTCGGGGCCAGAAAACCAATCGCAGTGCCGTTGAGCGTGAGTCTCGCAAAGAGCTGGAGAAACTGCGTAAATTGCGTTCCATTTCACTTACGAAACCACTCGCAGAGAAGACGCGACCAGCTACCATCAATGATATCGTAGGGCAAAAAGACGGCTTGCGTGCTCTCAAGGCTGCCTTATGCAGTGCGAATCCGCAGCATGTAATCATTTATGGGCCTCCGGGGGTTGGGAAGACAGCAGCTGCTAGGGTGGTCTTGGAGGAAGCCAAAAAAAATCCATCATCACCGTTCAAACCGGATGCCAAGTTTACGGAGCTGGATGCGACAACCGCCCGTTTTGACGAACGTGGGATTGCCGATCCCTTAATTGGTTCGGTACATGATCCGATATATCAGGGAGCAGGTGCCATGGGAGTTGCGGGTATTCCTCAACCGAAACCGGGAGCTGTGACCAAAGCTCATGGGGGCATGTTGTTTATCGATGAGATCGGTGAATTGCATTCCATTCAAATGAATAAATTACTCAAAGTGCTGGAAGATCGCAAGGTCTTTTTGGAAAGTGCGTACTATAACTCGGAAGACACGCATACTCCTGCTTATATCCACGATATTTTTCAAAATGGCCTGCCGGCCGATTTCCGTCTTGTCGGAGCGACGACACGTTCGCCTCATGAACTGCCTCCAGCGCTTCGTTCGCGCTGCATGGAAGTATACTTCCGACCATTGTTGCCGGAAGAGATCGGGAAGATTGCTGAGGACGCTGTGCAGAAAATCGGCTTCAGTCCTTGTCCGGATGCCGTTGAAGTGGTCAAGCGATATGCTACGAATGGACGCGAGGCGGTGAATATTATTCAACTCGCTGCCGGACTGGCACTCACTGAAAAAAGGGAGACCCTTCAGGCCTCGGATGTCGAGTGGGTAGCAGGCAGCAGCCAAATCCAGCCGCGACCGGATCGCAAGGTGCCTCAGCAGCCACAGGTCGGTTTTGTTAATGGCTTGGCCGTATATGGTCCGAATATGGGCACCATACTTGAGATTGAAGTGTCTGCCGTGCCTGTACTCAAAGATCAGGGCCGGATCAATATTACGGGCGTTGTGGATGAGGAAGAGATTGGAGGCGGTTCGCGTACACTCCGGAGAAAAAGCATGGCTAAAGGTTCGGTTGAAAATGTGATAACCGTGTTAAAAGCCATGGGTTTACGTCCGAATGACTATGACTTGCATATCAACTTCCCGGGAGGAACACCAATTGATGGTCCATCAGCTGGCATTGCGATGGCTACGGCAATTGCCTCTGCTATTCAGGGACGTCCTGTTGATCATGAGACAGCGATGACTGGGGAGATCAGCATTCATGGCCGCGTGAAACCGATTGGCGGCGTGCTCGCCAAAGTAGAGGCTGCTTTTCAGGCGGGAGCCAAGACCGTTATTATTCCCGCCGAAAACTGGCAGTCCATTTTTGAGAATCTGGATGGATTACGCGTCATTCCGGTAGATACGGTTCAGGATGTTTTTCGTGAGGTATTTGCCTGGGTGCCTGATTCTCAGCAGGCGGAGCAATTGAAGCACGCAGATGAGCCAGCAGCACCCGCTGCAGAGATTTTCCCTCCAGCATCTGCTTCATTTTTACGTGCTGACCTGACCCGTCCGGGACAGGTTACTGATTCGGGAAGCTGCTAAGCGCTTCCCTTCAATTGGTTTTTTATGTGAACATTTGATAGAATAATGAATGACTACAACCTGAGAGCCATTGGAGGTGCGAAAGCGATGGGACCGAGCAAAACGAAAGGTCGTCGTTTTCCTTTACTGCCTTTAAGAGGACTTCTCGTCTACCCGAGTATGGTACTGCATCTCGATGTGGGCCGGGAGAAATCGGTCAAGGCTTTAGAAAAAGCGATGGTAGAAGAACATTTGATTCTCCTATGTTCCCAAGCCGAGGTAAACATTGAAGAACCAACACAAGAAGACATTTTCAGAATCGGAACCGTAGCCAAGGTCAGACAAATGCTGAAGCTTCCAAACGGAACGATTCGTGTTCTCGTGGAGGGCTTGGAACGGGCTGAAATCATTGAATATACGGACAACGAGGAATATTACGAAGTGCTGGCACAGGAACTGCCTGAAGAAGAGAACAGCCATCCGGAGACGGATGCCCTGATGCGTACGGTTCTGAACCAGTTCGAAAATTATATTAATCTGTCCAAAAAGGTAACACCCGAGACACTTGCGGCTGTGTCCGATATTGAAGAACCGGGCCGACTGGCTGATGTGATCACGAGTCACCTGTCCCTGAAAATCAAGGATAAACAGGAGATCCTGGAGACCATAGATGTTCGCGAACGTCTGGAGAAGCTTCTCGACATTCTCAATAATGAGCGGGAAGTGCTGGAGCTTGAACGCAAAATCAGCCAGCGTGTGAAGAAGCAGATGGAGAAAACCCAGAAGGAATATTATTTGCGCGAGCAAATGAAGGCGATTCAAAAAGAACTGGGTGAAAAAGAAGGCCGTGCGGGTGAGGTTGAGGAACTCCGTAACCAGATGGAGACGCTTGGTCTGCCGGACAAGGTCAAGGAGAAGGTCGAGAAAGAGATCGACCGACTGGAAAAAATGCCTGCCAGCTCCGCTGAGGGCGGGGTCATTCGCAACTATGTGGATTGGCTGCTGGCTCTCCCTTGGAGCGAGATGACAGAGGATGATCTGGATATTCAAAAAGCTGAAGATGTGCTGAATGCCGATCATTACGGTCTGGAAAAACCAAAAGAGCGTGTGCTTGAATATTTGGCAGTTCAGAAGCTTGTCAAAAAGCTTAAAGGGCCAATTCTCTGTCTGGTTGGTCCTCCCGGGGTGGGGAAAACGTCACTTGCCCGTTCGATCGCAAGATCACTGGGCCGGGAATTTGTGAGAATCTCCCTCGGTGGTGTACGGGATGAAGCGGAAATTCGTGGCCACCGTCGTACGTATGTAGGTGCCATGCCTGGGCGTATCATTCAGGGAATGAAAACGGCAGGTTCACTTAATCCCGTATTCCTGCTGGACGAGATCGATAAAATGGCATCTGACTTCCGCGGGGATCCTTCTGCAGCGCTGCTTGAGGTACTTGATCCTGAGCAGAATAGTACGTTTAGCGATCACTTTGTTGAACTGCCTTTTGACTTATCCAACGTCATGTTCGTTACGACCGCCAATACGGTGCATAATATTCCTCGTCCGCTGCTCGATCGGATGGAGATGCTCAATATTCCTGGGTATACGGAGATCGAGAAACTGCAGATTGCCAAAAACTATCTACTGCCGAAGCAGAAGCGTGATCATGGTCTGGAAGATGAACAGCTGGAGATTGGCGATGACAGCCTGCTCCGTGTTATTCGTGAATATACCCGCGAGTCTGGCGTGCGGAATCTGGAACAGCAGATGGCTTCACTGTGCCGGAAAGCGGCTAAAAATATCGTATCTGGTGCGGAAGGTCAGATCAATATCACACCGGATGAAATCAAGGACTATCTTGGACCTGGTAAGTTCCGTTACGGCATGGCCGAGCTGGAAGACCAGATTGGTACCGTAACCGGGCTTGCATGGACCGAAGTAGGTGGAGATACGCTTGTTATTGAAGTCACGGTTGTGCCTGGAACAGGAAAACTAACGTTGACTGGTAAACTGGGTGATGTCATGAAGGAATCCGCTCAGGCGGCATTCAGTTATACGCGCTCCAAAGCTGCCCAGTTAGGTATTCCGGCTGACTTCCATGAGAAGAATGATATTCACATCCATGTACCTGAGGGAGCCATTCCTAAGGATGGACCTTCTGCAGGAATTACGATGGCCACAGCTTTGATTTCTGCGTTGACAAACAAACATGTGTCGAAAGACATTGCGATGACTGGCGAGATTACGCTGCGTGGTCGCGTGCTGCCTATCGGCGGCTTGAAGGAAAAATCACTGGCAGCACATCGCGCCGGTTACAAAAAAATATTATTGCCCAAGGATAACGAACGGGACCTGCGTGACATTCCGGACAGCATCAAGGAAGATGTGGAATTTGTCCCAGTAGCCCATATGGATCAGGTGCTGCAGCATGCACTCGTGGAGCAGACAGGAATTCACCTGTAGATCCGGTTAACCAAGGGAGCGTATGAAGAATGAACCGTTCTGCGGAAGCTTCGGCGTCCGCTGGAACGGTTTTTTTGGTATGATAGAACAATGATCCAAGGCATAATACCTTCATTAGCTTCTAATGCAAGAACATGAGATCCAGAGAGGACAGATATATGATGAAAGTAAACCAATCCGAATTTATTATCAGTGCCGTTAGGCCTGAACAATATCCCGATGATGGCCTGCCGGAGATTGCATTGGCTGGACGTTCAAACGTGGGCAAATCATCTCTGATTAATCGTTTGATTAGCCGCAAGAATCTGGCACGCACAAGTTCAACACCGGGTAAAACTCAGCAACTGAACTATTATAAAATTAACCAGGATCTATACTTCGTCGATTTTCCGGGTTATGGTTACGCTAAAGTCTCCAAGGAGCAGCGCTTTGCCTGGGGTAAAATGATGGAGAAGTACCTGCTCGGACGCAAGGAATTGAAACTTGTCATGCAAATGGTGGATATGAGACATGAACCCTCCAAGGATGACAAGATGATGAATGAATGGCTTCGCCATCACGGATTGCCATTGGTAGTCGTAGCAACCAAAATGGACAAGATTCCAAAAACACGCAGAGCCAAACATATCAAAGTCATCAAGCAAGCGCTCGATCTTCGTCCAGGAGATCTGTTTGTACCGTTTTCATCCGAATTAGGATTGGGTAAAGATGAATTATGGGAGATCATCACACGCCATGCAGGTATTGGACAATATGCTTCCGATGAAACTGAACTCGAAGAGATCAGCGAAGTGAATGAATGAGCAAGAAATTGTGCCAAGTTAATGCAGAAAAGTGAGTAACCTGGCTGAATAATGAATGAATGATCGATTATATGCGTATTTTCATGGGATTTCATGTGAATTTATCGTTTTGTTCTGGAGCATATTGTTTTTGCGGTGGTGTATAATGAATATAGGTGCGTTCATGCCACAGGAACAAAAATACCGGCTTTGCCGGCCTGAAGAATTTTGAGATAACTGCCCATGAGCAGGAAGGCAAAAGAATCGGGAAAGAATTGAGGAGATTTGTATGGCTCAGCGGTTAGCCACAGAGTATGTTAAAGCCACTTTTAAATTGTCAGAACCCCAGATGCATCAGTTTTTGCGCATGTCAGACGATGGCCGGATTCATCACCGGGTTAAGGTGCTTGATAACGGTTGTCAGGAAATTGTGCTTGCAGATGTCAGTGGAGAGGAAGTTCATTTTCCTTTTGACCGTCAGGAAGGGTTTTACATCTGTGAGTTGTCTTGCCGTCTGGTAAACCATCATCTGACCAACGTTGTCCGAAAACTCTTTATGACCTTTAAGGGAGATGGTGTTGTTCATCGGATTTATGAAGAATTCACCATGACGTATGTTTATGCTCAAGGCTCTGTTCGTAAAATTGTAGAACAAAACGGGGAAAATACCCGCCTGATTTATGAATACAAAAACACATTGCTTGAATTACAGCGTCAGTTCCAGGCTCGGGATATTGAGCGTGAAATTAACCGTTTATATGCAGAGGTGGACACACTTTTAGATACTAGGATTCATACATCAGTTCCTGAAGAGCTTCGTCAGATTGATGCAAGACTTGCTCAACATCAAAAACGGCTCTTTGAACTTGAGGCTTAACGAACCTTAAGACGCCCGTTATACGACTATAAATGCTTTATCCATCCCCTTATTGATTCTGATCGCAGGCACTTGCCGGTTCAGCATCCGAAGGGGATTTTTTGTGAAAAATGCGTTCATTTAGGCTGGCAATTATTTAATTTTTTAACTGTAAAAAAAGGGTTGCATTCCTTTAAAATAGATGTTATTTTTATTCTCGTTGAAAAGAATATAGGAACCAGGATTCACTCAGGACATTATATGTTACGAGAGGTTTTTCCCTCGGGAAGTGAATGACGTAGGTCCTAGCGGATGAAATTTTCAAACATTTTATTCCTAGGAAGGGGGAACCGAAGGATGGAATATTCAACTTTCGGAAGACACGTTGCTGTTGATGTTTGGGGTGTCGACTTTGAGCTACTGAACAGTGCAGAGTATCTGGAAGCCCAACTGGTTGAAGCTGCAGAGGCATGTGGTGCGACAGTAATGTCAGTGCAATCCAAGCAGTTTGAGCCACAGGGAGCGACAGTACTTGTGCTCTTGTCAGAGAGCCATCTCTCCATTCATACGTATCCTGAGAGAGGGTTTGCGGCGATCGACTGCTACACTTGTGGTGAAACGGTAGACCCACAGCTGGCCATTGACTACCTGGTATCCGTTTTGAAACCGGAGAAAACGTACGCTAAGAAATTGGTGCGTGGATTGGGCGAACTGCAAGTCGTAACACCGACAATGCAACCCACCGAACTGGTATAACTGATGTAGATAAACATGAACAATGTTCACATATTGGGACGGAATGTAACCATCCCGAATTATAAATAGTCATGGAATTATTCCATGACTATTTGTTTTAATATTCGAAGAAATGGATTTGAACGAATAACGGAGAAGATTGGTGAGACACTACAATAAATGACAATGCATAGGATGATCTACATGGGGATTTCATAAACATTTCATAAAAATGGCCCGGTCGCGGTCGCGATGTGTGATATAATTAACCATGTCAAGCATAAATGGATGGAGATATGTAGAAAACACTTTGATTGGAAATTTATTAGGCAGGTGAACTTGCAATGCACATCGTTGTAGTTGGTTTGAATTATCGCACGGCGCCTGTAGAGGTTAGGGAACGATTCACATTTGCAGAAAAGGACTTGTCTGAAGCGCTGCAGCAGCTCAAGCTGACCAAGAGTGTATTGGAAGGTGTAATCGTAGCCACATGTAACCGTACCGAGTTGTATGTTGTGGTAGACCGTCTTCACATGTGTGGTTATTTTATTCGTACGTTTATGGAACAATGGTTTAATGTTCCGCGGGAAGAATTTACGCAACACTTATATATATATGAAGATGATCAAGCCATTCGCCATTTGTTCCGTGTCATTTGCGGGCTGGATTCAATGGTGATCGGTGAAACACAGATTCTTGGACAGGTGAAGCAGGCCTTTTTCACTGCCCAGGAAGAGAAATCAACAGGCACCTGGTTTAACATGTTGTTCAAACAGGCGGTAACTTTGGGCAAGAGAGCACATTCGGAGACTTCCATTGGAGAAAGTGCAGTCTCGGTCAGTTACGCAGCTGTTGAACTGGGGAAACGTATTTTTGGCATGTTTACGGACAAGAAGGTACTCATTCTTGGAGCGGGCAAAATGAGCGAGCTGACGGTCAAGCATCTATACGCCAATGGAGCCTCAGAGGTCATTGTAGCGAACAGGACACTTGCAAGAGCTCAGGAGCTGGCTGCCAAGTTTAGGGGAACCCCTTGCACGATGGAACAGGCTTTGGAGAGACTGAGTGAGGTTGATATTGTCATCAGTTCGACAGGTGCAGATCGATATGTTCTGGATGCTTCCGTTGTCCGTGAGAGCATGAAGCGCCGTCAATCACGTCCATTATTCCTGATCGATATTGCGGTTCCTCGGGATATTGATCCGGCCATCGGAGAGTTATCCAACGTATTCCTTTATGATATTGATGATCTGGAAGGGATCGTGGAGAGCAATCTGGAGATGCGCAAGGTGGAAGCTGCCAAAATCGAAAAAATGATTGAACTGGAGATGGAAGACTACTATCACTGGCTCAAGACATTGGGCGTTCGTCCGGTGATTCGGGCATTGCAGGAGAAAGGAGCTTCCATTCATGAAGATACGATGGAGAGTCTCTTTAATAAACTGCCTGAACTGGACGAACATCAGCGTAAGGTTATCCGTCGTTTAACCAAAAGCATCGTGAATCAAATGACGACAGATCCAATCAATCGGATCAAGGAAATGGCTGGCGGCAAGCATGGAGATGAAGCACTACGCATGTTCACCCAAATTTTTGCCTTGGAGGATGCAGTGGAGACGGCCGCAGAGAAAGTAAACCAAAGCGATGCCTCGGCCTTGGGTAAATCGGCCTCCGTTCATCTTAAAGACAACCGGCAAGACGCAGTGCCGGTCTATGCTCCGGCTAGTGTATAAGGGCGGGTGAACAGCTTGACCCTTTCTGAACAAATCTATGAAGCTCTGATCTATATGTATGCCCTGAGCCTTCTGTTCTATTTCTCGGACTGCATTCGACGGAATGCGGGGGCGAAGCGAACGGGCACAGGGTTTCTTGTTGTTGTCTGGCTGCTTCAGGTCGTTCATGTGATTTTGCGGATGTGGACCGAGGGCCACTTTCCGATCTATACAACGTTCGATTTTCTGTTTATCTTCTCGTTTAGTATCGTATTGATGTCCCTGGGGATGATACGTGTCCAGCGTTCGGAATTTGTCATCCTGCTATTGAATATCGTGGGCTTCTCGGTTACCGTACTGAATCGATTGTGGTTTACGGCTGGGGAGATATCGCTGCATAACTGGCAGACCGTTCACGGGCTGCTGATCATGCACATTACGCTGGCGAATCTGGGTTTTGCTGCCCTCACGGTAGCTTCGGTCTTCGCCCTGTTGTATCTGTTCCTGCATCGTAAATTGAAAAACAAAAAATGGAATGATGCGATGCGACGGATGCCGAGTCTTGAAGTTATTGGCAAATACATGGATGGCGCAACATTGATCGGAACACCGCTGCTTGGCGTCTCCGTGGTGCTGGCCGTTTTATCCATTGTCGCTGAGACCAGGTGGTATCTGCTTTTGGATCTAAAAGTCATTGCAACAGGTCTCGCTATTGCGATCTATATCGGTTATTTCGTTTCTAAGCAGAGAAAGCAGTTTTCCAACATCATCATGGCAAGATGGACATTGATTGGATATGGTTTTGTCATTATGAGCTTTTTATCCAATGCGTATTCAGCGTTTCATCGTTGGACAGGAGAGTGAGGACTATGGATCGCTATACGCCGTTATATGTAAATACTTCAGGCAAAACCTGCTGCGTTGTCGGGGGCGGACGTGTTGCCGAACGTAAGATTAAAGGTTTGCTTCACGCCGAAGCGCATATTAAGGTGTTTAGTCCAGAAATCACCTCGGAGCTGAAACAACTGCATCAGGATTCCCGAATTGAGTGGATAGCCCGGTCCTACCGCAAAGGTGATTTGCGGGGGGCCTTTCTCGTATATGCAGCAACGGATCACGTTGAAGTCAATGCACAAGTAGTACAGGAAGCTAACGATGCGGGCATACTGGTGAATGACGCGATGTCTTCCGAGAACAGTGCTTTCATTACCCCCAGTGTGGTCAGGCGTGGAAGATTGAGCATTGCCATCTCAACGGCTGGAGCAGGACCGGCAGCTGCTGCAGAGATTCGGTCTACACTGGAGCAGCAATTTGGCGAAGAATACGAGACGTATATTGAATTTTTACATCAGATGAGGATTCAAGTGAAGTCACGTGTATCGTCTCCGCGTGTGCGAAGCATTTTACTGCGGCGATTGACTGAAATGAATGTGCTGGAGGATATCCGTGCAGGGCAATTTCAGTGGTGGACAGAAGAAGAAATCGGGAACTGGATATCCCGTAATCAGGAGGAGCTGTAGACATGCGTACAATTAAAGTGGGAAGCAGACAAAGCGCACTGGCTTTGACACAGACAGGCCATGTAATTCAGGATTTACGCAGCATTTGTGAGCGGGAAGGTTTAGCATTTGACTTTGAAGTACATAAGATCGTTACGAAGGGAGACTTGATTCTCGATGTAACGCTATCCAAAGTCGGTGGCAAAGGACTGTTTGTCAAAGAGATCGAACAGGCCATGTTGGATCGCACCATTGATATGGCTGTGCACAGCATGAAGGATATGCCGTCCGAACTGCCGGAAGGTTTAATTAACGGCGCAGTTCCGCGCCGTGCCGATCCGCGTGATGCCCTGATCTCCAATGGAGGTCTATCTTTGGATCAATTGCCGGAAGGGGCGAGAGTGGGGACAAGCAGTCTCCGTCGTTCCAGTCAGTTAAAGGCATATCGCCCGGATCTGCAGCTCGAATCGCTGCGTGGTAACATTGACTCACGTCTTCGCAAGCTGGAGACGGAGGGCCTCGATGCTATTATTTTGGCTGCTGCAGGCTTATATCGAATGGGCTGGCAGGATCGGATTACCGAGTATCTGTCCGAAGAGGCTTGTCTTCCTGCCGTTGGCCAGGGTGCACTGGGTATTGAATGTCGTGAGGATGACGCGGAGCTGCTTCATCTGTTGAAGCTGTATAACGATCCGGAGACTGCTTCTCCCGTTTTGGCAGAACGTAAATTCCTCAGTGTATTGAATGGGGGTTGTCAGGTACCTATCGGTGCTCATGCGGTCTGGAATCGTCAGCAAGATACAGATTCCCCGAATGGGCAAAACACGTTACAATTAACGGGTATGGTTGGTACGCCGGATGGCGGACTGATTCTTAAGGAAGCTCTGACCGGAACAGATCCGGTACGTCTTGGAGAAGAAGTAGCGTGGAGATTGATTGAACGGGGAGCAGAGCAGATACTGGCAGAAGTTAGGGGATGAGGACATGGTGGGAAAGGTCTTTTTGGTAGGAGCAGGTCCAGGGGATGCTAAGCTGATAACGGTAAAAGGATGGGAGTCCATCGGCAAAGCAGATGCTGTAGTCTATGATCGCTTGGCCAGTCCAAGATTGTTAAAACAGATGAAGCCTGGCGCAGTGAAGATATACGTAGGCAAGCGGCCTGACCGTCACACGATGAAACAGGAAGAGATTAATCAGCTGCTCGTCGATCTGGCCCTTGAAGGGAAAGTGGTTGTTCGGCTGAAAGGCGGAGATCCAACGATATTTGGACGCGTCGGCGAAGAGGCAGACCTGCTGCACAAAAACGGCGTTCCTTTTGAAATCGTGCCTGGGGTTACCGCAGCCATAAGTGTGCCTGCTTATGCTGGAATACCGGTGACCCACCGCGATTATGCATCATCCATTTCCATAATTACAGGGCATGAAAGCCCGGACAAGCTGGATCGCAGCATTCATTGGGATAAAGTCACGAACGCAACGGGAACACTGGTATTTATGATGGGTGTAGCCAAGATCGGTTATATCAGTGAACAACTCATCCGTCATGGCCGTCCGGCACAGACACCAGTCGCACTGGTTCGTTGGGGAACAAGAGCTGAGCAGGATACCCTTGTGGGTACGCTTGAAAATATAGAAGCGAAGGTCATTGCTGCCAACTTCCAACCGCCTGCAGTCATTGTTGTGGGTGAGGTGGTAAACCAGCGTGAGCAATTGAAATGGGCCGAGGTACTGCCGTTGTTCGGCAAACGAATTCTGGTGACGCGCGCTCGCAGTCAGGCGAGTGAACTGGTGAACCGAATCGAAGAACTCGGTGGTGAGCCGTATGAGTTTCCGGTTATTGAAACCGTTATGCCTTCGAGTGAAACAGCTAAACAAAGTGTCAAAGATGCCTTCCGTGCGTTAAATACATTTGATTGGGTATTTTTCACGAGCGTAAACGGCGTGGAGTTTTTCTTCCGTCATCTGGAAGAGCAAGGCAAGGATATCCGGGCTATCCATCAAGCAAGAGTAGCCGCGGTCGGACCTTCAACTGCCGATGCCCTGCGTAAGCACGGTGTTATTGCGGAAGTGGTCAAAGGGCCTTTTCAGCAGGAAGGTATGCTGGAAGCATTTGAGAGTGAATTGAAAGAAGGCCAGAAAGTGCTGCTTCCGCATGGAGATCTGGCACGGTCCTGGTTGCCTGACCAGTTAAAGGAACGTGGACTTGAGGTCACGGAAGCGATCATCTATGACACCGTACTCGCAGGCGAGGATGATGATGAACTTCTGAAGCTGCTGGAAGAAGGCGGTATTCACGCGGTAACGTTCACGAGCTCTTCTACGGTTACGAACTTCATGGAGATGCTTAAACGGATGGGACTCCAAGATCCATTACCTTTGTTAAAGCATGTCGAGGTTGCTTGCATCGGACCAGTGACTGCCAAGACGGCAGAAGCAGCTGGATTAAAGGTAACACTGATGGCTGCAGAAGCAACGATCGAGAGTATGATCTCTGCGCTGTGTGAGTGGAAACGGACGCCTTCTCCAGAAGGGGCTATGCCTCGTTGAAAATACGAATTATATCGCTATTGTAATAGATTGTATCCATATACCAAAATGCAGATTGATGAAGCGTGCTGAATTCGTTAGGATACCGGCGCGCTTCCCTTTTTGCTCTACTTTACTCTAAGAGAGGATGTATCTATATGAGTTTTCCAATTGTACGACACCGTCGCTTACGTCAATCCGCAGGCATCCGCAATATGGTCAGAGAGACTCATCTGACCGTGGATGATTTTATCCAGCCCATCTATGTAACTTACGGTGAAAACGTAAAATCCGAGATTAAATCCATGCCAGGCGTATTCCGTTTCTCTCTTGACCGTCTGCAAGAAGAGGTAAAAGAGATTGCCGATCTGGGAATTCCGGCCGTATTGTTATTTGGTATTCCTGAGACGAAGGATAGTATTGGTTCTTCCGGCTTTGCTGAAGATGGTATTGTACAGGAAGCAACGAAATTGATTAAGTCCTGGTATCCCGATCTTCTGGTTGTGGCGGATACCTGCCTGTGTGAATTTACGGATCACGGACACTGCGGCATGGTGCATACCGTTGAAGTTGACGGACATATCTGCGGAGATGTTCTGAATGATGAATCCCTGGACCTGCTGGTGAAAACAGCTGTATCCCAAGCCAAAGCAGGCGCGGATATTATTGCCCCATCCAATATGATGGATGGATTCGTTCAGGCCATTCGGGCAGGACTGGATGAGAATGGATTCAGCCATATTCCAATCATGTCATACTCCGTTAAATATGCATCTGCTTT
Source organism: Paenibacillus sp. ACRRY (assembly GCF_022346995.1). Classification (GTDB taxonomy): domain Bacteria; phylum Bacillota; class Bacilli; order Paenibacillales; family Paenibacillaceae; genus Paenibacillus. The sequence continues at coordinate 51,004 of NZ_JAKRNM010000016.1, forward strand.
TTATGGTCCCTTCCGTGAAGCAGCGGATTCCACACCGCAGTTTGGAGATCGCAAATCGTACCAGATGGACCCGGCCAATGCCCGTGAGGCGCTGCGCGAAGCTGAAACAGATGTGCTTGAAGGAGCAGACATGCTGATGGTGAAACCATCACTTTCTTATCTGGACGTGATGCGTACAATCAAGGATCAATTTGACCTCCCGCTTGTGGCTTATAATGTAAGTGGTGAGTACGCCATGGTGAAGGCTGCAGCAATACAAGGTTGGATCGACGAGAAAAAGGTCGCCATGGAAATTCTGCTCAGCATGAAACGCGCAGGTGCGGACATGATCATTACGTACTACGGAAAAGATGCATCCCGCTGGTTGGCTGAGAAGTAAAGGTTCTGAGTTTTATACGTTTGCTCAGAGAGTCGTTACAGAATTATAAACATATACCAAGGCCCCGCACGACCCTGTAATGTCACTTGTATGGATCAGTTTTCTGTTCATATAGAAGCAGGGCCTTCATATTAAGGAGGATGTTCATGACTGCACAATCAGGAAAAAGACGCAACGATGAGCGCTCACGCAGCGCATTCGAAGAAGCCAAGCAGTACATACCTGGAGGCGTAAACAGCCCTGTTAGGGCATTCAAATCGGTAGGACTTACCCCGATCTATGCAGAACGTGGAGAAGGGTCCAAAATTTACGATATAGATGGCAATGTTTTTATTGATTATGTGGGCTCATGGGGACCGCTTATCATGGGACATGCCCATCCTGATGTCGTTGAAGCACTGCGTGAAACAGCTCTTAAAGGAACGAGCTTTGGTGCTCCAACGCTGCTGGAGACCGAGATGGCTAAACTTGTTTGCGAACGCGTACCTTCCATCGATATTGTACGGATGGTCAACTCGGGTACGGAAGCAACCATGAGTGCCATCAGGTTGGCGCGCGGTGTAACGGGCCGCAGCAAAATTTTGAAGTTTGAAGGTTCATATCATGGACATGCGGACAGCTTGCTGATCAAAGCGGGCTCTGGTGTCGCTACCCTTGGATTGCCAGACAGTCCTGGAGTTCCTGAAGGCGTCGCTACCAATACGATCACGGTACCTTACAATGATTTGGAATCAGTTAGCCTTGCCTTTGAACGTTTTGGTGAGGAACTGGCTGCTGTCATTGTCGAGCCTGTGGCTGGGAATATGGGCGTTGTACCTCCGGCAGAGGGCTTTCTTGAAGGCCTTCGCAGCCTGACGAGCCAGTACGGCAGCCTGCTTATTTTTGACGAAGTCATGACTGGTTTCCGTGTAGGCCTGAACTGTGCACAGGGTCGATACGGTGTTACGCCCGATCTGACTTGTCTCGGTAAAGTTATCGGCGGCGGCCTTCCGGTCGGAGCATATGGCGGCCGAAGGGATCTGATGGAGCAGATCGCTCCAACCGGTCCGATCTATCAAGCGGGAACACTCAGCGGTAACCCCCTGGCTATGGCAGCAGGCTATACCACCCTCAAGCTGTTGACACCGGAAGTTTATGATCGTTTGGAGACGTTGTCGGCTCGTTTGCAGGCTGGCTTCGAAAAGAATGCAGCAGAGGCGGGTATTGCAGTAACCATTAACCGCGTTGGCTCCATGGTATGTCCGTTCTTCAGCAGTATACCTGTTACCAATTACGATATAGCCAAAGAAAGCAATTTGGATCAGTTTGTTCGCTACTTTGCAGCGATGATTGATCACGGCATAAGTGTAGCACCTTCCCAATTTGAGGGCATGTTCGTCTCTGGTGTGCACACAGAGCAGGACATTGACGATACGATTGAAGCAAACCGCAAGGCTCTTCAATCTCTATGACGATCAAAAGTTGGAAACGTCGTGGAGAATGGCTTGAGCTGATGCCAGGCAAAGTCGTAACAGGCAGTTCGGACAAACAGCTTGCGGCAGAGCAGTGGCTGCTCACTGAACTTTTGTTCCCAGAAAAGCTGCTTCGTCAGCTCAAGGCAAATCACGGAATTCAACTCGCAGGGGACCGGCTTCGGCTGGCCCTTTTTGCATCTCAGCCCATTGATGTTGAACCCCGGTGGGCAGAGATTGAAGTGCTGTACGAGGATGATTTTAGTCTGGTTGTGCACAAACCCGCGGGTATGAAGCTCCATCCGGATGGAACTCGTGCCAATCATGCCATTACACTGGATCACGCTGTTGCTTCTTATTATGAGATGAACGGTATCGACACCAGCGTGCGTCATGTGCATCGCCTCGATGAAGATACAACAGGCCCTGTACTCTATGCCAAAAATGCTTTTGCTCTGGCAAAATTGGATGAGGCAATGCGCCGCAAAGAAATAGGGCGTCAGTATGTTGCCATTGCTGAAGGGCAGGTTTCTCCGGAATACAGCAAAATTGATGCGCCCATCGGTAAGGACAGGCATCATAAGCAGCGTAGACGCGTTTCCGAGAGTGGGCAGGAAGCAGTAACACATGTAGAGATTGTGGAAGTGTGGGAACATGCTACACTTGTGCGTTTGATACTGGATACAGGGCGTACACATCAGATCAGAGTGCATCTGAGTTATGCCGGACACCCGCTTGTTGGCGATCAGCTGTATGGAGGAAGAGCTGATTCAATTGGACGCCAGGCTCTTCATGGGGAAGTGTTAAGGTTTAATCATCCGCTTACGGGAGCGCTGATTGAAGTTCGGGATCCGTGGCCCTCCGATTTTGAAAAGCTGGCTCAGCGGGAACGAATAACTTAATAAAAAGGGTAGCTTTGAACAAAGGTGGCATGCTCATCTCATCCATGGCATATAGATGGGGTAACGAAGGATTTGGACCATGGATCAGTCCCATGAGAAGGATCATGGTGAACATATGCCGAAAGGAGGACGCCACCTTTGTTGAATCAACCTTATGGTTTGCGGTTCGATATTTATGAGCGCGTTCATTTGTCCGAGGGAGTCCCTGCCATTGAGGAACTGGAGGAAATTGAGTTATACCCGCGTATTCAAGTCATCGGACAGGATGATCATGCAACGTTGCGAGGCCATCTTTTGCTTACAGGTGCGTATCGGGGAGAGAACGAGATCTCGGAGGAATTGAAACATTTTATTCCGGTTGAGATCACGGTTCCCCTGAATCGGGTAAGATCGCTTGAGGATATTTCGATTGAGATTGAAAACTTTGATGTGGATTTGTTATCCAGCCGAAGCTTGAATATTACAGGTGTGTTATCACTTCGTGGCATAGAGGGCTTTCCTGTTGAAGAGCCGCAGGCCTGGTCAGCTGAAGAATTTACCGTGGTACACTCCCCTGATCCGCAGCAGAGTAACCGCGCTCCGGAGGCAGAGTATGCAGATGCTGGGTTAAACACCTTTGCTCAAGAATACCTGCTGCAACGCAGTGAAGAGGAAGGGCTGCCTATAACGGCCGATTCCCTATACGCAGCAGAAATCCCTGCGAATCCGCAGCAAGCCGCTGAAGAAAGTATTCGTTATGAAGAAGATGTGCAGCCGGAAGAACAGTTAACCCCAGCACCGCAACAGATCTATGCTGATACGCTCGAGAATCAAAATGAAGAAGACCGTCAGAACAGACGACCTGCTGAAGAAAACGCTCCTTCATTAATTACCCAAGAAGATGTAGCGGCTGATAATGAAGTGCCCGCCTCACCTTCACCGGTTTCTTCTTTTATGGCGGAGACTGCAGACCGGCTGGCTTCTTATCCGGAGTCAGAACCATTGCTACCTCTGGCTGAGGAATCACCATCTGTCTGGGCCGAGCCTTCCGTGGAGACCTTACATACAAACACGGGGCTGAACCGGCAACCATCGGAAGACTTGGCTGCTTCGAATGTTTGGAATTTCGAATCTTCCAGGTCGGGTTCACCGCAGGAAGATCAGACGCCGGCTGAGACGCCGGCAGAGAATTGGCAGGATGTGTTTGCAGCGTCTGAGCTGGAATCTGCGGAGGGAGAAAGACCTTCTGCACCGGAAGCAGTGGATGCAAATGAGTCTTCGGAGCCTGTTTCGTTTATTCCTGAACCTGTGGCTGAGACAGAAGACAAGCCAGAGCTCAAAGTAGCGTTTGGCAGCAAGAGGGAGTCTTCACCAAGACAGGAAGAAGGCGTGGGTATCTCGTCCCTGTTATCATCGGGTAGGTCAGTGCGGGATACAGAAACGGATCGGGAGGACGAGTCGGTCGCTGGCTCCGTACAGGAAGAAGCCTACCAGGCAGATGATGTTCAGTGGAAGAACCTGTTCTTGGGCACGATTGTGGATCAGACACCATTCCGCAAAGTTAAACTGTGCATCGTCCAGCGGGAAGAGACTTTGGATAGCATTGCTGACCGCTACCAATTGAGTACTCGGGAGCTCCAGTTATACAATCGGCTATCTGAACAGGTCGTTGAAGAGGGGCAGATTCTATACATTCCTTGACCTCTGACAGGTAAAATAACGTCCCTACCAACCCGCAATCCTATAAGGATTGCGGGTTTTTGTGGCTTTTTGGTTTAACATGCAGGGCTGATGCGCGTTTCCGCTGTTGTCAGGTTGACTATCGGGCACGGTCAGGGTATGATGTGTTTAGGTTTTTTAAAGAATAACGTTGAATGGGAGTAGTAGACAGCAAGGCCTTTCAGAGAGCGGGATTGTAGCGCTGAGAAATTCCGCAGGAACCAACTGATCGAAGTCGCCCGGGAGTTGCCTGTTTGAATATGAGGAACGATGAAACATGTCATTGTGATTTGTTTGTTCCTGAAGTAGGATGGGCCGGTAGCAGCCGTTATCTGCTTGAAGTGTCACGATAGCCTCAGAAAGGCAAGTTGTTTCTTTCTGTCTGCGTGAAACAAAGGTGGTACCGCGAAAGCTAACCTTTCGTCCTTTGATGGATGAAAGGTTTTTTTGTTTTTTGGCGATGATGATTAAGTAACGGAGGAATGACACATGTCTGAAGAAAAAAAATCAGCTGCAACAGAAATGCCGACTACGTATGATCCGAAAGCTGCGGAGCAGAAATGGTATTCCACCTGGACAGAGCGTGGATACTTCAAGGCTGGTCAGCGCAAGGATGCTGAGCCGTATACGATTGTAATTCCACCCCCGAACGTAACCGGTATGCTTCATATCGGGCATGCACTGGACTTTACACTCCAGGATATCCTGATCCGAACCAAACGGATGCAAGGATACGACGCATTGTGGCTCCCGGGTTCCGACCACGCAGGAATTGCGACTCAAACCAAAGTAGAGCAAAAGCTGCGTGAAGAAGGTTTGACCCGTTATGACCTTGGACGCGAGAAGTTCCTGGATAAAGTCTGGGATTGGAAAGACCAATACGCGACAACGATCCGTCAGCAGTGGGGTAAAATGGGGCTGTCTCTGGATTATTCACGTGAACGCTTCACGCTCGATGAAGGGCTTTCCCAAGCTGTGCGCAAAGTGTTTGTTCAACTATATGAAAAAGGCCTGATTTACAGAGGTAAACGTATTATTAACTGGGATCCAGTGAACCGCACTGCATTGTCTGACATTGAGGTTGAGTACAAAGAGGTTCAGGGACACCTGTACCATCTGAAATACCCACTTAAGGACGGAAGCGGTTATGTTACGGTGGCAACGACTCGTCCGGAGACGATGCTCGGTGATACTGCGGTTGCTGTTCATCCAAAAGATGAACGTTATGCAGACATGATTGGTAAAACGCTGATTCTGCCAATCATCGGCCGGGAGATTCCGGTTATTGCAGATGATTATGTAGATAAGGAGTTCGGAAGCGGTGCTGTAAAAATTACGCCTGCACATGATCCGAATGACTTCGAAGTGGGTCTACGCCACAATTTGCCTCAGATCATAGTCATGGATGAGACAGGTACAATGAATGCGGAAGCAGGCAAATATCAGGGTATGGATCGCAGCGACTGCCGCAAGCAGATCGTTGCAGATTTGCAGGAACTTGGTGTGTTGATCGACATTGAGGATCACACACACCAAGTTGGACACAGCGAACGGACGGGAGCTGTGGTTGAGCCTTATTTGTCCACACAATGGTTTGTTGAGATGAAGCCTCTCGCAGAAAGAGCCATTCAAAAACAGCAAAACGGGGAAGGCGTAAACTTCGTTCCGGATCGTTTTGAGAAAACGTATCTGAACTGGATCGAAAATGTTCGTGACTGGTGTATCTCCCGTCAGTTGTGGTGGGGACATCGCATTCCAGCATGGTACGACGATGAGACTGGCGAAATTATTGTATCGGCTGAAGATCCAACAACACTTCCAGAGTACGCTGGTCGTAAGCTGAGACAGGATGAAGATGTTCTGGATACGTGGTTCAGTTCGGCATTGTGGCCTTTCTCCACGCTCGGCTGGCCTGAAGATGCTGAAGATCTGAAACGTTATTATCCGACAAGTGTGCTTGTAACCGGTTATGACATCATTTATTTCTGGGTTGCACGGATGATCTTCACAGCTCTGGAGTTCACGGACGAAATTCCATTCAAAGATGTTCTGATGCATGGTCTGGTTCGTGATGCGGATGGCCGCAAAATGTCCAAATCACTCGGTAATGGTGTAGATCCACTGGATGTTATTGAGAAATACGGCGCAGACGCGATGCGTTATATGATCTCCACCAGCAGCACGCCTGGCCAGGATCTTCGTTTCCGCTGGGAGCGGGTAGAGCAGGCACGCAACTTTGCGAACAAAATCTGGAATGCATCACGTTTCGCACTGATGAATCTGGAAGGCTTTACTTACGAAGATCGCGACATCAGCGGAGAGCTTGGAACAGCGGATTATTGGATTCTGCACCGTCTGAACGAAACTTCCCGCGATATTACGCGTCTAATCGAAGCATACGAATTTGGGGAAACAGGACGATTGCTGTACAACTTTATCTGGGATGACCTCTGTGACTGGTATATTGAATTTTCCAAGTTGTCCTTCTACGGTGAAGATCCGGTTGCCAAGAAAAAAACACAATCGGTACTCGCTTACGTCCTGGACCACACCATGCGTCTGATTCACCCGTTTATGCCTTACATCTCGGAAGAAATCTGGCAGCATCTGCCTCATGAAGGCGAGACGATTACACTTGCTTCGTGGCCAGTGTATGATCCTGCGCTGGAAAATCCGGAAGCCGTTGCCGAGATGAATCTGCTTATGGATACCATTCGTGCCGTACGTAACATTCGTGCAGAAGTAAACGTGCCGATGAGCAAGAAGATTGAATTGATGGTAAAAGCGAACAGTGCCGAGACATTCAGCATTATCGAACGCAACAGCCATTACATCCAACGATTCTGCAATACATCCGAGTTCGACAGCGGACTTGATCTGAGTTCACCAGATAAGGCCATGAGTGCTGTAATTACGGGGGCTGAACTTTACTTGCCACTGGCTGGACTGATTGATATTGAGCAGGAAGTGGCTCGCCTGGAGAAAGAGCTGCAGAGCCTTGAAGGCGAAGTACTCCGTGTAGAGAAGAAGCTGGCGAATGAAGGCTTCGTAGCCAAGGCACCAGCCAAGGTTATTGAGGAAGAACGCGCCAAACAAGCGGATTATTCGGATAAACGGGATAAAGTCATCGCCCGGATCAAGGAACTGAAAGGTTAATGTTTCTGGGTCGGATGGAGAGCAAGCATGCCATCCGGCCGCTTTTTTCAATCAAACTCGGGACCGAAGGTGAAACATATGACGGAACTTAATGGCACGGGCGTAGATGCCCCTCTGCATACCTATGACGAGGCTGTGGACTGGATCAATGGCCTTATTCCTTTTGGCATCAGACCCGGATTGGAACGAATCACGGAGCTCATGTCATTGCTCGGTAATCCTCATCAGCGTCTCAAATTTATTCATGTCGCGGGAACGAACGGAAAAGGTTCGACTTGCGCTTTTTTGACGTCAGTGCTGCTTCAGGCGGGGTACGATGTAGGAACGTTTACGTCTCCGTATATCACGAAATTCACGAATCGTTTTCAATACAACGGCGAGGATATTCCGGAAGAGACACTGCTGAAGTTGGCGAATCGACTCCATCCGCTGGTCACAGATATGGCCTCTACTGATCTTGGATCACCTACCATGTTCGAAGTGTCTACAGCCCTGGCACTCTTGTACTATGCAGAAGAGTGTTATCCGGATGTTGTAGTATGGGAGACTGGACTGGGGGGAAGGATGGACGTAACGAATATCGTTACACCCGTAGTTTCGGTCATTACGAATATCGGTATGGATCATACGGATGTCCTGGGTGATACCATTGAAGCGATTGCGGGAGAAAAAGCAGGCATTATTAAACCAGGCGTACCTGTTGTCACCTGTGTTACGCAGCCAGAGGCTGTTAAGGTGATTCAGGAAAAGGCCCAGCAAGTCCGATCAACTGTGTATTTGTCGGGAGAACAATTCTCTTACCATAGACTCCATAGTGATGAGAATGGTCAATCCTTTCATTTTGCAGGACCATTCCGCGAACTGGATGTTTGCATTCGAATGCAGGGCATTTATCAGATGGATAATGCTGCGGGTGCTCTTATGGTGCTTGAATTGCTCAGACAGTACATGGCATTCATTCTGGATGACAGAGATATTGCCCTTGGATTGGAGAATGCCTTCTGGGCTGGCCGATTCGAGAAGGTCGTTCACGAACCCCGAATTGTACTGGATGGTGCGCATAATCCGGAAGGGGCGGAGTCACTGGCCAAGAGCATTGTCGACGTATATCCTCACAACAAGTTAAATTTGATGATGGGCATGCTGGCGAATAAGCATCACGAAGCGTATTTGCAGCATATACTGCCACTAGTGGATACGCTGATCCTGACCGAGCCAGATTTCCGACGCAAGATGGATGCAGCCGAGTTGCTGCAGATCGTCGAGCGGGTACGTCCTGCCATTGCGAAAGAAAATCTGGAAATCATCGTCGAGCCCGATTGGGCGAAGGCACTTGATCTATTGAAGTCACGGACGGAAGCGGAAGATCTGGGGGTGGTGTCCGGCACACTGTATCTCATTGCAGATGTGAGGGCAGCCCTTTTGCATCAAACCGATTCTGAAAAAGGTTGGTGAAAGTTTTGTTAAATACATCAGAACACGTTCATTTTATAGGGATTGGCGGCTATGGCATGAGTGCCATTGCACGAGTAATGCTGGAGATGGGATACACCGTTACCGGATCGGATGTTGCTTCACAGGAGTTGACTGAGAAGCTGGCAGCCAAGGGAGCGAAAATATATATCGGACATACGGCAGAACACGTAAATGGAGCAGATCTCGTGGTCTACTCTACAGCAGCTCCGGCAGATAATGTGGAGCGAGTGGCAGCCGAGCAGCTTAATATTCCGATTCTTCACCGTGCACAAATGCTAGCGCGCCTGCTCAACGAGCGCAAAGGTGTTGCAGTTGCAGGTGCCCACGGCAAAACGACAACTTCCTCGATGATTGCACTTGTCATGGACAAATGCGATACAGACCCGACATATATCATTGGCGGAGAAATCATGAATTTGGGAACCAATGCGAAGGCGGGCCAAGGCGATTGGGTCGTGGCTGAAGCGGATGAGAGCGATGGATCGTTTTTGCAATATCATCCTTGGCTGGGTATTGTGACCAATATTGAAGCCGACCATTTGGAAAATTACAATAGCGACTTCGAGGAACTCAAAAAAGCGTATGTACAGTTCTTGAGTCAGATCCGCCCGGAAGGCACAGCCATTGTCTGTGCGGATGATGAGAACGTTCAAAGCATTTTACCTGATCTGAAATCCCGAATAACGACATACGGCATTGATCAGAAGGCCGATTATATGGCATCGGATATCGTGTTGGGCGACCGCAGGATCTCCTTCACCATGAGCCATCAGGGTAACGTACTGGGAACGGTAGAACTCTCTGTTCCAGGTAAACATAATGTATACAACGCCATGGCTACAGTCATTACCTGTCTGGAAGCAGGCATTCCATTTGAGAAAATCACGGCTGCCATTATTCAGTTCCATGGTGCCAAACGCAGATTCCAGGTGCTGGGTGAAGCACGGGATATTCTGGTCATCGATGACTATGCTCATCATCCGACTGAAATTGAGGCAACCATCAGTGCAGCGAAAGCGACAGGGAAACGTATTATCGCGGTATTCCAACCACAGAGATATACGCGTACCTTCTTCCTGCTGGATGCGTTTAGTCGTGCTTTTGCGGAAGCAGATGAGGTACTTATTACCGACATCTATTCTCCGGCGGGAGAAAAACAGATTGAAGGTGTTCACTCCGCTAAGCTGGTTGAACTGATTGTTCAGAACAGTAATGCTGCTGCTCGTTATTTGCCTACCAAGGAAGAAGTGGTAGCAGATCTTCAGAATCGTCTGCAGCCAGGAGATCTTGTTCTCACCATGGGGGCAGGGGATATCTGGAAAGTTGGCGACACACTGGCGAAAGGACTGAAATAGTCCATTTCTTTGACCCGCTTGTCTTCGTAAAGAAGCAGGCGGGTTTTTGAATTTCTAGGAATCTTTCATTGTCTCTAGGCATATAGCTGATATAAATGGGACAAAGGAGAGGGTACGGGGTGAGCAATGCTAGAATGACGTTTCGTTTCGGAGAGAACGAGTCGGACAAGCCGAATCATAAGGATGAGAAGGTGATTGGAACCTTTCCATCCTTATCTGATGAGATATCGCACAGTGCTCCGCGGATCGATGTCACGCCTTCATGGACACCGGAGGATATTCCAGGAGATTGGGGAGAGACCACCCTAACCGGGACAAGCATTCTGGAGTCGGATCAGAGAAAAGAACGGAATCCGGATCCAGTACAATCGCAGTATGTTTATTCGGATCATACAGTGTATCCTGAGGAAAATGAGAAAGAGCTTCCTGAAGACAGCAATGATGTGGGTCATGACTGGATGGCGGATCGTGATAATTACTCCTACAAGCGAAATCGCCCTCCGAGAGGCTGGAAGATGATTGGTTCGGTTACGGGAGCACTGGTCACCGGTGCCCTTTTCGGTATGGTTATTCTCTCTTTCTTTAATCGGGAAGGAACAGGTCCCGACGTGCTTCCCCAAACCAATCAACCGGTATCGAGTGTGACGGGAGTGCAGGGGGCTTCCGGGACGGACCAACAAGCACAGTCAGCACTTAGCGGAGGCAGTTACTATGCGCTTCAGTATGGTGTTTTTAGTTCGCCTGAACGTGCTGAACAGGCCAAGCTTGAACTCTCACAGGCTGGTATTGCTGCAGGGACGGACCCGGAGGATGGAAATCGGGTGTATGCAGGCATCTCTTCTGACCGTGAGGAAGCGAAACTGCTGAGTTCTCGTCTTAAGGCGGAGGGTGTGGAATTGTATGTCAAAGAGATTGCATATCCTGCAGTTGATTCTTCTGCCCTCGGTATGAATGAGGGAGATGTTCAGCTCTTCTTCAGCAGCAGCACCGCATTGGTGGAACAACTATCCACATTGTCCATCGGGCAGCTTGGTCAAGCAAATCCAGAGCCTGTAGCCTCGGAAACGATGAATGCATTACAGAATCAGCACCAGGCCTGGATAACAGGTATGGGTAAACTCTCGGCAGGTCTCGGACAAGAAGCAGCACCGATCGTTTCAGCCATGGATAAATCGATGAACAGCGCAATTACGGCAGTTGCCGAGTACAACAAAAACCCCTCCGATGTACACATGTGGGCTGTACAAGCGGATCTGATGGATTATGTCCTGCAGCAGAAAAAATGGCTTGAAGGGATGAAGCAATAAGATTTCCTTCCCCTAACACAGCCCCGAAATCCCTGTCCGGCAAGGAACTGGAAATAGTTCCCCTTGCCGGATTTGTGTTTGTATTGACGTACAAAACCCCGTATAATAATGTGGGTGTCAAAAAATGGCGAGGGAAGATAACCGATGAAAAAAAACTTCGGCATGTTAATACTGTTTCTTCTGCTCGGCTGGATGGCCGGAGCGTGGATCGCCAAGGCACTGCAGCCAGTCAAGGCTGTAGCCATTCTAACCAAAGCCACGACCATACGTTGGTCACCGCAGGCTGATCTGGATATTATCAGTTATGACATTTCATTTCAATTTCAAATGAGCCTCCTCAGTTTGATTGGCATTATTGCGGCTGTATGGCTGTATCGCAGACTGTAGGAGAATGACGATTTTTGACGACGAAACTAAGCGAATGACATCTACTATGGTGATGGGACAGATGTCGCCGTAGCATAAGGAGCCGTTTATTTTGAATAAATTACAATCGCGCCCTATTATTCTGGCCTCCACTTCGCCGCGGCGCAAGGATCTGATCGCTTCACTTCAACTAGCTTTCAAAGTAATACCAAGCCATGCGGATGAAGATACACCGCCGGAATGGACTCCTGAACAGACGGTTCAGGAGCTCGCCATGCGAAAAGCAATGGCTGTCTATCGTGGGCTTGAAGGTCAGGAACAGGACGCCATCATTGTAGGCAGTGACACTGTTGTTGTGCTGGAGGGAGATATTCTGGGCAAACCTGTGGATCAACAGGATGCTGAACATATGCTCGCCAGACTTCAGGGACGTACACATCGTGTATTCACTGGTGTGGCATGTATTGATGCTGGAGATGGAAAGTCCGTTGTACACTATCGGCAGACCGAGGTAACGATGAAGGAGTTGTCCGAGGCAACGATCAGGGCGTATGTTCAGACAGGCGAGCCTATGGACAAAGCAGGATCGTATGCAATTCAAGGAATTGGCGCTTCACTGATAGATCGCATTGAAGGATGTTACTTTAATGTAGTGGGTTTGCCTCTTTCCCTGCTCAGCGACATGTTGGATGGATTCGGAGTTCATGTGCTGCCGCGAGCCTGATTGTGGGAAATGATTGATGTGAAAAGAGGGAATATATGGAGTCGCCTCATTACATGATGCGCGACATCCCCCATGAAGAACGCCCGAGAGAACGCATGATGGAATATGGGGCGGGCGCCTTAAGCCATGCAGAACTGCTGGCTATTTTACTTCGGACGGGTACAAGGCAGGAATCGGCAGTGCACATGGCACAGCGCATTCTCACTGAAGCAGGTGGTATCCGTTCGCTAATGGATATGAGTCTGAACGAATTGACTGCCATGAAAGGTATTGGTATGGCCAAGGCTGTTCAGCTCAAGGCTGGTATTGAACTTGGTCACCGGATTGCGAAGAGCAGACGGGTGCAGTCTCCTTCAATCCGCACACCTCGTGACGCAGCTGATATTTTACTCGAGCAGCTGCGTTACTTACAGAAGGAGCACTTTGTGTGCCTTTTCCTGAATAGCAAAAATCATATTATTGCCCAGGAAACACTCTCCATGGGTAGCCTTAATGCTTCAATTGTTCATCCACGTGAAGTGTTTCGAGCTGCCATCAAATGCAGCAGTGCCTCGATCGTATGCGCGCACAATCACCCGAGCGGTGATCCTACGCCTAGTCCTGAGGATATCCAAATAACCAAGAGACTGATCGAAGCAGGTTCAATCGTGGGCATAGATGTGCTCGACCACATCATTATCGGCGATGGAACATACGTAAGTTTGAAGGAGAAGGGCTTAGTATAATATAATGGTTGGCGTTGATGTTTTCCTATGAATATTGACGGCGTTGTCCGTAGAAGATAGGTTCACTTTACAGATGCAATACATTTCAATGAATGATGAACCCTGCTGGATTGCAGAGGAAATGAAAATGAAACGCTCTGAACGTTAATAGGGCGGCAATATGAGGTAGAAAAGGAGATTACGTCATGTTTGGTGGTTTTACGAAAGATTTGGGTATTGATTTGGGGACAGCGAATACGCTGGTTTATGTACGTGGAAAAGGAATTGTGGTGCGGGAGCCTTCGGTTGTTGCTCTGCGGACAGATACCAAGAGCATTGAGGCTGTTGGGGAATCTGCTAAGAAAATGATTGGACGTACTCCAGGTAACATTCGTGCCATTCGTCCAATGAAGGACGGCGTTATTGCTGATTTTGATACGACGGCAACGATGATTAAATACTTTATTCGTCAGGCGCAGAAACAGCGCTCGATGTTCCAGCGTCATCCGAACGTTATGGTATGCGTACCATCCGGAATTACAGCGGTAGAACAACGTGCGGTTGAAGATGCAACGAAACAGGCCGGTGCGCGTGAAGCATACACGATTGAAGAGCCGTTTGCAGCAGCTATTGGTGCAGATCTTCCGGTATGGGAGCCAACAGGCAGCATGGTTGTGGACATCGGGGGCGGAACAACAGAAGTAGCGGTCATTTCCCTCGGCGGAATCGTAACTAGCCGTTCCGTTCGTGTAGCTGGTGATGAGATGGACGAATCGATTATCCAGTATATTAAACGTCAGTACAATCTGATGATTGGTGAACGTACATCTGAACAATTGAAAATGGAAATCGGTTCAGCTATGCCACTGGAACAAGTGGAAACGATGGAAATTCGCGGCCGCGATCTCGTAACAGGTCTGCCTAAGACCATCACGATTACATCGGATGAAATCAGCGAAGCTCTGGCAGATACGGTAAATGCTATTGTTGAAGCTGTTAAAGTAACTTTGGAAAAATGTCCTCCTGAGCTTGCGGCAGATATTATGGACCGCGGTATCGTGTTGACTGGCGGCGGCGCGTTGCTCCGCAATCTGGACAAGCTGCTGGCTGGTGAGACAGGTATGCCGGTCATCGTAGCGGAAAATCCACTCGATTGTGTAGCAATCGGAACAGGTAAAGCTCTGGAGAACATCCATTTGTTCAAAAGCAGAAGCAGTTCGGCAGTTCGTTCCAAACGTTAATCTGGCACTGATTGCTTAATATCACGTTTGAGTTGAGCATCAGTAGCCAACGAAGAGGACCCGACCTCAGTCGGGAGAGCTATTACCCGCATACCCGGGGAGATCAGCGAATATTCTCGAAGGGACTATCAGTCTGAATGTCTCCCCGCCGGGCATAGCTCGGAAGAGAATATGGATGTTAGAGGGTGTTCGAACTGTTTAAGCTGCTGGGCAACAAAAGACTTTTTGTTTTGCTGGTGGGCCTTGTTACATTTATCGCGTTAATGGGCTTTACGCTCGGTCCGCGAACCGCTCTATCCTGGCCGGAAAAATTCCTGAAGGATTCAGTCGGATTTGTGCAATACGTATTTTACAAGCCCGCTTCTGCTGTAGCGGGCTTTTTCAAAGATGTGGCGAACATGCGTGCGGTTTATCAAGAGAATGAAGAGTTGCGAATTGCGATGGGGCACTATACCCGGGATCGATTGAAGTATAACGAGATGGAGAAAACCAATGATCGTTATAAGGACTTGCTTAAATTTACGGGTGAGCAGAGAAATCGGTACAACTACGAATATCGTATTGCTCAGGTCATCAGTGCCAATTCGGATCCCAATAGCAGAACGATTAATATTGATATTGGGGAGAATGCGGATATCAAGCCAGGCATGGCAGTTACTTCCCAGGAAGGTCTGGTTGGGGTGATCAGTCACGTTAGTGCCTATACTTCAACGGTGAACCTGTTGACCTCAATGGATGCCAATGATCCCAATTCCAATGCTATCGCAGCAACAGCGGTGGGCAAGGAAGATACCGTTTTCGGTATGATCGAGAGCTTTGATCCCAAGACGGGCATGTTCAAGATGACCAAAATTTCGGAAGAGTCTAATATCAAAAAAGGCGACGAAATTATCTCATCAGGTATTATCAATAATTTTCCGAAGTATATGCGAATCGGGGAAGTCACAAAAATTGAAGTTGGCGAATATGGACTCACGCGCACAGCAACGATTGAACCTTATGCGAGCTTCCTGGATTGGAAAGAGCTGATGGTGGTTATTCCTCCCGAGGTGAAGGAGTAATGGTGACACGCAAGCAAGTCTTGTTCCTGTTGCTGTTCGTTTTGTTCATCGCGGAAGGGACGATTTTGCCACTGCTTATTCCTTCCGGATGGCAACTGCGCATTTCGGCCAATTTGGTCTATATCGTCATACTGTTTATCGCTGTGTACCATCATCGCCACACTGCTCTGGTGCTCGGCATCTTTTTTGGACTGCTTCATGACGTTGTATTTTATGGAGAAATGATCGGACCTTATGGATTTGCAATGGGGTTATCTGCTTATATGATGGGACTTATATTCCAGGCACCGCGTGCACCGCTTCCAGTTATGGTTACAGTCGTCATTTTGGGGAGTCTGCTTAATGACACCATGTTGTTCTTTTTATATAAGCTCTTCCGCCTCAATCACGTGACTTTTGACTGGGCTTTGCTTGAATATATGATTCCCAATCTGTTCATTCATTTCGTGTTTGCCCTGATCATTTATACTCCGCTGCGGAAGCAGCTGGAGCGTATCGGCAAAAGAAAGAGCAAGGTGCAGGAGGCATCCTGATACATTTTATAGAGTGAAAAGCAGGAACTTCGAGGCCCGGGCACGAAATGTAATGAGATGGGAGGGACAGGCTTATGACGGTAAAATCGAATCACGTAACGATTAAAGGCATCCGAGACGGCTTGGTTTTCCTGTTGGACGATCAATGTGAATTCGAGGAATTGCTCTATGAGCTCCGCTATAAGCTGGAACACAGCCATCAAAATATTTTGACCGGACCGATTGTTCATGTGGATATCAAACTGGGCAGCCGCGAAGTGACAGAGGACCAAAAAGAAGCGATATTGGACATTTTGAAGCAAAAGGGGAATCTGCTCATTCGCTCCATCGATTCACCAGCCCTTAAACCAGAGGTTAAAGGGCCACCGCCAATTGTTACGATGTGTGGCATGGTGCGTTCAGGTCAAGTGCTTCATCACGAAGGGAATCTCCTGTTTCTTGGGGATATCAATCCGGGGGGCACGGTGACGTGTACCGGAGATATATATGTTTTGGGTTCACTCAGAGGCATGGCTCACGCTGGGATCGGCGGGGACGACGAGTCAATCATTGCCGCATCGGTATTTGCACCGACGCAGCTTCGAATTGCTGATATCATCAGCCGTCCCCCTGACGAATGGGAGAGCCGAGATACCGGGATGGAATTTGCTTATTTACAGGACAATCAGATGCAGATCGACAAGATGAGCAATATCGTTCGGTTGCGCCGAGATTTTAATGTGTTTAAAGGAGTGTAGCTCATGGGAGAGGCGATCGTGATCACTTCGGGTAAAGGCGGCGTTGGTAAAACAACCACCTCAGCAAACATCGGAACAGCGCTGGCGCTGCTCGGAAAAAAAGTTTGTCTGGTAGATACCGATATCGGCCTTCGCAATCTGGATGTCGTGATGGGACTCGAGAACCGGATCATTTACGATCTGTGTGACGTGGCAGACGGGCGTTGCCG
This sequence comes from Paenibacillus sp. ACRRY, assembly GCF_022346995.1. GTDB lineage: Bacteria > Bacillota > Bacilli > Paenibacillales > Paenibacillaceae > Paenibacillus. Next base: position 68,303 of record NZ_JAKRNM010000016.1, read on the forward strand.
TCTGAATCAAGCGTTGGTGAAAGACAAACGCTTCGAAGAATTGTATATGCTGCCTGCAGCGCAAACAAGAGACAAAAACTCTGTATCACCGGAACAGGTTAAGGACATCATTCTTGAGTTGAAAAAAGATTTTGAATATGTCATTATCGATTGTCCTGCCGGGATTGAACAGGGGTTCAAAAATGCGGTCGCTGGAGCAGATCAGGCCATCGTGGTGACAACACCGGAAAACGCTGCTGTACGTGATGCGGATCGGGTCATCGGTCTACTCGAAAGCTCGCATATTCAATCACCGAAGCTGGTTGTAAACCGTATTCGGAACAACATGGTCAAATCAGGCGATATGCTTGATATTGATGGTATTTTGCAAGTCCTCAACATTGATCTGATTGGCATTGTGCCAGATGATGAACTTGTCATCAAAGCGGCTAACTCTGGAGAACCTACAGTCATGAATCCGGATTCGCTTGCAGCGATTGCCTATCGGAACATTGCTCGTCGCATTCTGGGGGATACGGTTCCACTAATGCAGTTAGAGCAGAAAAAGGGCGCGTTCTCACGCTTTAAAAAGTTTTTTGGTATGGGTTAAACCAATCGTCCTCATAGATATGAATACTTACAGCCGTGGCCTTTGCAGCCCGGCTTTTTTAATGCTTTCAGTACATAGAGATCTCTATCTTTTTTCTCCACATCAAACTTCACTCGTGCAGGTTAATCTCACTGGTGGGGTTATTTTGCTTTGATCCGGAAGCTTGTTCATATTATGAAAGAGCTCTTCATAGGATGTATTAAACAAGCCTCGGCGGGAGGATATTCCATGAATACGAAACTTCGAATCAAGCAGAGAAGAGAAGAACGGATACGGCGGTTGCTGGATGGTGCAGCAATGGAGATTATGCAGGAAACGAATTCGGGGCCCAGCAAGAAGATTGCCGAAAGCTCAAGACCTACTTCTTCTTCTGATATACAGGATCGGACAAGACGTGTTGGATCACTGCTGGCAGAACAGGAAAGGGATCCCGAATGGCTGTGGAAAAAAGAAAACGGACATTACGGTTCAGGTGGCCATACACGGTTTAACCTGGTGAAATCGTTGGTGCGTAGAACAGTAGTTAGTGCATTGGTTTTTGGTGCCGTATGGGGACTGTTTCAACTGAATGCGTCATGGACATCTTCACCCAAAACGGTAATTGCAGATGCGCTGCATCGGGACATGGACATTGCCTCGGCAGCTCTTTGGTATGAACGGCACTTTGGCGGAACACCGTCTTTCCTGCCCGTGTTGGGCCACACCACAGATGCAGTGAATGGTTCGGGGGTTAGATCATTGCTGGGTAAACCTCTCTCTGGGACAATCGTTCAACCATTTGCGCTGAGCATGAAGGGCATAGAGATCGTCCCGGAAGCAGAAGGGACTGGATTTGTGCAGGTGGTCAGTTCGGATGCAGGACGAGTTCTGCAAGTTCTTGGTGATGCAGAGAATGGGATAACCGTAGTCATCCAGCATACAGGCAACTTGACTGCGATATATGGCCGACTGAACGAGAGCGAAGTCGAAGTAAATGACTGGGTGGAGGCTGGAAATGTCGTTGGCAGCCTCAAGTCCACAGGCGGCGAACAACCTGCCACGCTATATTTCGCTGTAAAAGAGGGCGAAGAGTATGTAGATCCTGCGGAAGTGGTTGCCCTTGATTAGGTTGTGGGGTGTACGCATTTCGCTGCATCCGTTTTTTGTCATCATTATGCTGGCCTCCTTGGCTACTGGACATTTTATAGAACTCATCACACTGTTTGCGATCGTATTTATTCATGAATGTGGACATGCTGCGGCGGCAGCCCTTCTGGGCTGCCGTGTCCTGTCGATTCAGATGCTTCCTTTTGGCGGTGTGGCTGTTATTGAAGACGGGGGCCGGCTTACGGCTGGGCGGGAAATCCTCATTGCGCTGGCCGGTCCTCTCCAAAACATATTGATGGTCGGGATCACCTTGCTGCTGCAGTACGCCAACTTGGGAGATCCGGTATTCTTGGCGTATATTATCCAAGGGAATCTGCTGATTGCTCTGTTTAACCTGCTGCCCGTACTTCCGCTGGATGGCGGTAAAATTGTACAGGCACTCGTCAGTCTGGTTGCTCCTTACTATACGACATTAATGTGGACCTATCGGATTAGCATCCTATGTAGTACAGGTGTTATTCTGTTTGCCATCAGCAAATGGATTACTGGAGACTACGGGCTCCCGCTGAATATCTTGCTAATTGGTCTCTTTCTGTTCTATTCCAACGTGACCGATTATCGAAATGTACCTTATCGCTTTATCCGCTTTTTGATGAACCGGGAAGGTGCATTTGCCCATCATGCGGCTACAGGCAGTTTGGCGCAGCCGATAATCTCATTTCCGGCGAAACCTTTGGACACTATTCTGCGTCTATTAAAGAGAGAGAAATATCATATGGTATATGTGATGAACAGACAGGGACGAATTATGGCCGTTTTGCCTGAACAGCGTATTATCGGTTCTTATTTCAAGCAGAACACAGACAAACTGTAATGCAGTTGGTGAACTCGTCCCGATTTGGGGTAATACATATACATTGAGAATTGCAAAGACACAGAATGGATGTGGATGAATTGAATTGTCTTCTAGAGGTCAAGCCATGAAACAAATGATCGTACATAATGAAAACAACCTCATGCAAATGGCGCTTCTGGAAGAGGGCAAAGCTGTGGAATTTACGGCAGAACGTACACGCGAACGCGGACTGCTTGGTTCGTTTTTCAAAGGACGGGTCGTCAACGTGCTACCGGGTATGCAGGCTGCTTTTGTGGATATAGGTCAGAAAAAAAATGCCTTTCTATATGTGGATGATGTCCTGCACCCTCATTTGGAGAAACAACCCAAGGTGAAACCTTCAATCTCCGAATTGCTTCGTCCAGGTCAGAATATCATCGTTCAGGTTCTGAAAGAGCCAGTAGGAAGCAAAGGAGCCCGGGTGACGACACATTACTCACTACCGGGCCGATGGCTTGTCTACATGCCGATAGCGGACTACATAGCCGTCTCGAAGAAGATTGCCCGTGAAGGGGATCGCTCCCGTCTTAAGGCATTGGGTGATCAGCTCAGACGTGGGGAGGAAGGGCTGATCATTCGAACCGTATCCGCAGAAGAGCAGCGGGAAGCCATAGAGGCTGACTTGGAAACGTTGCGTGAGCAGTGGCGTTTGATATGCGAAAAAGCAGACAGTTTGCCTTCACCGAGCCTGTTGCATCGGGATCACAGCATGGTTCAGCGAATTATTCGGGATGTGTATACTCCAGGCAGCGATGAGGTCATTACAGATAGCGAAGGACAAGCCCGGGAAGTGAGGGCTTTGCTGGAAGAGATCAGTCCGGGTCATCAGCCGAAGGTACAGGTTTACCGGGGAGCAGAGTCGATCTTCGCTGCGTATGGTGTTCAAGAGCAATTAAATAAGGATTTTGCACGCAAAGTATGGCTTCCCGGCGGTGGTTACATCGTCATTGATCATACAGAGGCACTTACCGTGGTGGATGTCAATACAGGCAAATTCACCGGAGGCGGCGGGGATAGTCTGGAAGAAACCGTAACGGAAACCAACATGCAGGCAGCAGTTGAAATTGCACGGTTAATGCGTTTGCGGGACATTGGCGGCATGATCATTGTGGACTTTATTGATATGGAAGAAGCGACCAACCGGCAGGAAGTTGCTGCAACGCTGGAGGCTGAACTCAAAAAAGACCGAACGAAGGCTTTTGTCATGGGCTGGACCAAGCTGGGTCTGCTTGAACTTACGCGTAAAAAAGTTCGGGAAGAAAGTACACTTCCTTATGTGGAGCCTTGTTCCTCTTGTCATGGGACAGGTAAAAGATATATTTCTCCATTGCATTGATTTTTGCTCGCGATGATGATATAATCGTCAGGTATGTGTTTAGCCAATTGGTCTTGCACATGCTGTAACCGCACTGGCCGGGTACAAGAACAGCTCCGCAAGGAGACTGTCACCTGAGACCGGGCGAGTCTGAGACATGAGGAGGTGCAAGGCAAATGTACGCAATTATTGAAACAGGCGGCAAACAGTACAAAGTCCAAGAGGGCGATGTTCTGTTCATCGAGAAATTGACTGCGAACGATGGCGAAAGCGTAACGTTCGACCGTGTCCTGGCTGTATCTAACGATCAAGGTTTGACAGCAGGTACACCATTGGTTTCCGGAGCTACTGTAACGGCTAAAGTGGAGAAACATGGCAAAGGTCAAAAGGTTGTTGTATACAAATACAAACCGAAAAAGAACTACCATGTGAAGCAAGGTCACCGTCAACCGTACACTAAAGTAACTATCGAGAAAATCCAAGCGTAAGAGGGTGCGATAAGTGATTATCGTTCAAATCTTTCGTAACGATGACGAGAGCATCGATCGCTTTTCCATCAAAGGGCATGCCAATTATGCCAAGCGGGGAGAAGATATCGTATGTGCCGGGGTATCCGCTGTTACAGTGGGTACAGTGAATTCGATTGAAGCACTGACTGGTATCGAAATGGATGCCAAAATGAAGAATGGCTTTTTAAGCGCTTCTTTGCCAGTGTTGGAGAGAGACGGAACTTGGTCCCAGGTGCAATTGCTGCTCGAATCTATGGTTCTTATGCTCACTGATATTGCAGAGTCATACGGGAAGTATATTAAGATAGAGCAACTCAAATAAGTAAAGAAGGAGGACAACCAATCATGTTGAAATTAAATCTTCAGTTATTCGCATCGAAAAAAGGTGTAGGTTCCACGAAGAACGGTCGTGACAGTAGAGCGCAACGCCTTGGCGTTAAGCGTGCTGACGGTCAAACAGTAACTGGTGGTAGCATTCTTGTTCGCCAACGCGGAACAAAAATCCACCCAGGTACGAACGTGGGTATCGGTAAAGATGACACTTTGTTTGCGAAAGTTGACGGCGTTGTGAAATTCGAACGTTGGGGACGCGATCGCAAAAAAGTAAGCATTTACCCTGTGGACGTTGCTCCAGTAGCAGCTGCAGTAAAAGCATAATATCGGCATTCCGCCTAAGGAGCCTTCGGCATTTTTGCCGGAGGCTCTTTGTATTTAGGATCGGTATAGATGTTTTCGATAATGAACTGGCAGAAAAGACATGTTATACTTGGTTACGGTGGGGTTTAAAACCAACCGAGTTTTGTAGAACGGGGAGAAGCCATGAAATCTTGGAAAAGAGTGCCGTGGATTGCGGCATGTTCACTTCTGATTCCTTTGGTTTTCGTTGTGCTGTATCCGGCAGCCATTTCGAGTGCTGTATGCGCATTGTGGTCCGTGGCCGTAATCTTTGTTTCGATGAATGTGATGAAGAGGCAGGCGGAAGCGGAACGCAGAACCATCATACAATCTATGGAAAAGACAGCAATTGCATCACTAAATCATCATCGGCATGATTGGATGAACGATCTTCAGGTGTTATATGGATATCTTCGGCTGGGCAAACTTGATAAATCCGTGCAATGTGTGGAAAGAATAAAAGAACGGGTAACCGAGGAAAGTCGGATCTCCAAATTAGGCATTCCCTCACTCGTTTTTTATCTCCAGTCTTTTCGTGCCAGTGGCGCCGCGCTGGAATTGCATGTGGAAGTCGAGGAAGAGTTGCAGCTTAGTGCTCTGATCTCTCCCGAGGATGGCGAGTCGCTTACGGGCGCAATTGCAGATGCAATCAGAGCCTATCAATACGGTGGCGGCCGGTCGTCTTGGGGAGAGGTTCGCAAACTGACCTTGAACTTCGGACAGGACCATGGGGATGTGGTTGTTCGGCTGGACGGGGATCAAACACCCGATCCGGAAACATTGCGGCAGCTTAATGCCGTACTCAAAGGAAAAAAAGTCAGAACGGAGCAGATTCCGTCTGAAGACACGTTTATACAATTTAGAATGCCGTGTGGAATATAGGAAGAAGGGGTAGCCATGTTTGTAGATAAAGCGAAGATTTATGTAAAAGCAGGAGACGGAGGAGACGGAATTATTTCGTTCCGTCGTGAGAAGTATGTACCAAACGGCGGACCTGCCGGGGGTGATGGAGGCAGAGGAGCTGACATCATTTTCCGCGTGGATGAAGGTTTGCGTACATTGATGGATTTCCGATACCAGCGTCACTTCAAGGCCCCTCGTGGTGAGAAGGGACGTAATAAAAGTCAGCATGGTGCGAACGCTGAGAACATGATTGTGCGTATTCCACCTGGGACTGTGATTTTGGATGAAGACAGTGGAGAAGTATTGGCAGACCTGACACGTCATGGTCAACAGGTTGTCGTTGCGCGTGGTGGCCGAGGTGGCCGGGGGAATATCCGGTTTGCAACACCGAACAATCCAGCTCCTGAACTTGCCGAAAATGGTGAAGAGGGCCAAGAACGCTATATTGTGCTTGAGCTTAAAGTTATGGCGGATGTGGGTTTGGTTGGTTTCCCGAGTGTCGGGAAATCTACACTATTGTCGGTTGTATCAGCGGCGAAGCCGAAAATCGGAGCCTATCACTTTACGACTATTACACCTAACCTCGGTGTAGTTGGAGTAGGTGAAGGACGCAGCTTCGTTATGGCTGACTTGCCAGGATTGATTGAAGGTGCTCATGAAGGCATCGGACTTGGACATGAGTTTTTGCGCCATGTTGAACGTACCCGCATCATTATTCACGTTGTGGATATGTCTGGTTCGGAAGGACGCGATCCGTTTGAGGACTGGGTCAAAATCAATGACGAGCTGAAACTGTACAATCCGGTACTCGCGGAGAGACCTCAGATTGTGGCAGCCAACAAAATGGATATGCCGGAATCGGAAGAGAATCTGGAGCAATTTATGCAAAAGGTTCGTGAAGTTCAACCGGATATCGAAATCATGCCGATCTCGTCTCTCACTCGTAAAGGAATTCAAGAACTCCTGTATCGTGCGGCAGATCTGCTTGATCAGATTCCGGACGAAGTCGTGGTGGAAGAAGTAGCGGACATATCTGAACGTAAAGTGTACAGTCTGGATAAGAAAGAAGACGAAGGCTTCCGTATTGTGCGGGAGAATGAAATCTTTGTTGTTGAGAGTGCCAAGATTGATCGCATGATGAAACGGATGCAGCTGAACTCGCATGAGGCCATCCTTAAACTGGCGCGTACACTGCGTTATATGGGTGTGGATGAAGAGCTTCGTAAACGTGGCGCTGAAGAAGGCACGATTGTGCGTATTGGCGATTTCGAATTTGAATTCGTAGAAGGCAGCAGCTACTATTAAGTTTGAAATGTAAAATTACTGTATGGCTGTGCTCATATAAACGAGCATGTAGACGCAGAGAAGTGGGAAAAGACCCGCTGCTCTGCGTTTTTTTGTTTTTCCTAACATGAGGCAGGGAGAACCTTGTATACTTTGAGAAACGGTTTTGAAAAAAATAGACATGTAACGTATTGCCCTTTTAGTATAGATCCGATATAATGTCCACTATATGAAAACATGAGTCTTTGAGGAGAGGACGTTCTGTGAATGAACGCTATTACTTAGTACGGGAAGACATTTTGCCAGAAGCTGTGGTGAAGACGATGCAGGTGAAAGAGCTGCTGGCTTCAGGGGATGTCAAAACAGTGCATGAAGCGGTAGAGCAAGTCGGATTAAGCCGAAGTGCTTTTTATAAGTATAAGGATGGAATTCACCTCATCAACCAATTGGAACGGGAAAGAATCGTCACCATATCGATTGATCTGGAGCATCAGTCTGGTATATTGTCTCGTGTGTTGGGACATGTGGCAGGATATGGAGCCAACGTACTCACGATTAATCAGAGTATCCCGCTTCAGGGAAGAGCCAATGTCGTTATCTCGGTAGAGACGTCACATCTTCACGGAGAGATCGGAGAAATGTTGGATCGGATGCAGGATATGCCGGGAGTTCGGCGCACACGGATTGTAGGTCAGGGTTAGCTGGATTTTATCTCATAACGTCCGGGTATATGAAAAAAAACTGCTTCATTGTACATAGAGAGTGTACAGAGATGGCAGACATAAAAGACATTAGGGGGTAGATCGTTAGTGAAACCGGTAAAAGTGGGATTATTGGGACTCGGGACTGTAGGTACTGGGGTCGTTCGTATCGTAGAAGGGAACCAAGAGGATCTGAGCAGTCAGGTCGGCTCACCGATTGTAATCGAGAAGATTTCTGTAAAAAATACGGTTAAGGATCGCGTCATTGCTGTGGATCGTGACAAACTGACGGAAGATCCGTGGGAAGTGATACGCCACCCGGACATTGATGTCATCGTGGAGGTTATGGGCGGTATTGAACAGACGAAGGAGTACATCCTTGAAGCGCTGGAGCGGGGGAAACATATCGTTACGGCCAATAAGGACCTGATGGCTCTTCATGGCTCCGAGATTTTGGCGAAGGCACAGGAGAAGAAATGTGATGTCTTCTATGAAGCGAGCGTGGCCGGTGGGATTCCCATTATCCGCACCCTGATTGAAGGTTTCTCCTCTGATCGGATTACCCGTATTATGGGGATTGTGAACGGAACAACGAACTTTATTTTGACCAAAATGAGCCAGGAAGGCGCTTCTTATGAAGAAGTTCTTGCAGAGGCACAGGCTCTGGGTTATGCGGAAGCCGATCCAACTTCGGATGTGGAGGGACTGGATGCCGCTCGCAAAATGGCAATACTGGGAACGTTGGGGTTCCGCACCAATGTGGAGCTGCAAGATGTGGCGGTTAGTGGTATTTCGTCCGTAACCCGTGAGGACATTACGTATGCCAGAAGACTCGGTTATGAGATGAAACTGCTTGGGATTGCGGATTGCCGTGATGATGAGATCAATATCAGTGTACAGCCTACCATGGTGAGACAGAGTCACCCGATTGCCTCCGTTAATGGCGTGTTCAATGCAGTTTATGTTCATGGGGAAGCAGTAGGCGAAACGATGTTCTATGGTGCGGGTGCAGGTGAACTTCCAACGGCCACTTCCGTCGTTGCAGATCTGGTGGCTGTGATCAAAAACCTGAAGCTTGGCGTAAATGGACTTAAAGCCATCGTTCCTTACAAGCAGAAGCGTCTGCAAAGCGATGAACAGATTATGTCGAAGAACTTCATTTTGCTGCACGTGGACGACAAAGCCGGCGTTTTGGCGCAAATCACGCAAATTTTTGCCGAGTATGAAGTCAGCCTGGCTTCGGTAGTTCAACAGCCAAACGAGCATAACCCGGATGCCGAGATCATCATCGTTACTCATAATGCAAGCAAGGCAAGCATGGATAAAGTGTTGAAACACTTTGAATCCCTTAACGTTATTCGCCGCATCAAGAGTGTATATCGGGTTGAGGGTTAATGTAGGGTTAACTCCATAATCATGTACTGTTTGAATTGTTGAATTGAATTGAATGCACAATTATTCATTATATAATTTCAGGTCTTCATATTCGTATTACTTAATCATAAAGGAGCTTATTACAATGAGATATCAAGGATTGCTGCAAACGTACAAAGAGTACCTTCCGGTTAATGAAAATACACCTATGCTTACGCTTCAGGAAGGAAACACGCCACTGATTCATGCCGAAAATCTGTCCAAGGAACTCGGACTGAATCTATATTTTAAATACGAAGGTTTGAACCCAAGTGGTTCTTTCAAAGACCGCGGTATGGTAATGGCTGTTGCAAAAGCAATGGAAGAGGGCAGCCGTACGATCATGTGTGCCTCCACAGGTAATACTTCTGCAGCTGCTGCAGCATATGCGGCACGCGGTGGTCTGAACTGCATCGTATTGATCCCTAATAATAACATCGCACTGGGCAAGCTGGCACAAGCCATGATCTACGGGGCCAAGGTGATTGCGATTAACGGTAACTTCGACCGTGCACTTGAAATTGTACGTGAGATTACAGCGAAGCACCCAATTACTCTGGTGAACTCTGTGAATCCTTACCGTATTGAAGGTCAGAAAACAGCTGCATTTGAAGTGGTTGATCAATTGGGCCAAGCACCTGATGTACTCGCAATCCCAGTCGGCAATGCAGGGAACATCTCTGCTTACTGGAAAGGCTTCAAAGAATACAAAGAGGCGGGGAAATCGGACTCCTTGCCACGGATGGTTGGGTTCGAAGCAGAAGGCGCGATGGCAATCGTTAAGGGGGAGCCGATTCTTGAGCCAGAGACTGTGGCAACTGCGATCCGCATCGGTAACCCGGCTAGCTGGAAGACCGCTGTAACCGCGGCTGAAGAGTCTGGTGGACAGATCAATTATGTAACAGACGAGGAAATCTTGACAGCATATCGTACGATTGCAGCACGGGAAGGTATCTTCGCTGAACCGGCATCGGCCGCTTCGGTTGCAGGAGTATATAAATTGAAAGAGGAAGGATACTTTAAAGGCGGAGAGACGGTTGTATGTGTCTTGACGGGCCATGGTTTGAAAGATCCGAACATCGCCATTAAAACGGTAGCAACAGAGCCGCTTGTAGTAGATGATTCGGAAGAAGCAGTTATGGCAGCTATTGCACAGCTGGAGCAGCAATCCGTATGAGTTTGAAGCAAAGTGTTACAGTAAAAGTACCGGCAAGTACAGCCAATCTGGGTCCAGGGTTCGATACCCTGGGCATGGCATTGTCTTTGTATGCCTGGATTGAGATGAAGCCGTCCGAACAGACAGTGTTTCATCTGTATGGAGATCATTTGAATGGTTTGCCAACGGATAAATCCAATCTAATCTACGAAGTCGCACAGATGGTATTCAATGAAGCAGGTGTGTCTGTTCCTGAACTGGAGATTTCGATGGTTTCGGATATTCCTCTTACCCGCGGACTGGGAAGCAGCGCATCTGCCATAGTTGGTGCACTGGCTGCCGCGAACGCATTAATTGGTTCTCCGCTATCGGATGATAAGTTAATGGATATGGCTACTTCGCTCGAAAAGCACCCGGATAATGTGGGGGCTTCTCTATATGGGGGTATCATTGCGGCTGCGTGGGATGGCATTCGTGTGGATCACATCCGTATTGAGCCGCACCAGGATTTACAGTCGTTAGTCATTGTGCCTGACTTCGAACTATCGACTTCAAAAGCAAGAAATGTCATCCCGCAGCAATTTGGCAAGTCGGATGTCGTGCATAATATCAGCAGATCTTCTCTGTTGGTTGCAGCGCTGGCAAGCGGGCGACTGGATATGATACAAAGGGCGATGCTCGATCGTATTCACCAACCATATCGGACATCTTTGGTACCCGGCATGACTGAAATTTTGGAACATGCTGTACAACATGGCGCTTTGGGGGCTGCACTAAGTGGAGCTGGACCAACCGTTCTGACATTGGTGGATCGGCATGATCCTCGCAAAGCCGAGCTGGAACAGTATTTGATGGAGACCATGGCCAAGGAAGGCATTAATGCGACGTCTCTATGGCTGGATCCGGACCTGGACGGTGTAACCGTGCTGCCTGATCAAGATGAACGTCCTTTTTTGGACAGAATTAAAGGGGAAGTTAAAGCATGAAACGAATTGCCGTATTACCTGAAGGCTCCGTTTCCCATGAAGCTGTAGAATTTCTGTTTAATGGGGAACCGCTGGAGCTGCTTCATTCCAAACTGATTTCTGATGTGTTTCGCGCCACGGATAGTGGCAAGTCACAATATAGCGTCATTCCCATTGAAAATACAATTGAAGGCTCCGTTAGTTTGCATATGGACTGGCTGGTTAACGAAGTGGATATTCCAATGCAAGCGGAGTGGGTGTATCCCTCCATACAAAATGTGATTGGACATGGTTCCGAGTTCTCTGACGGAAGTGGTGCATACGACTTCAGCAAAATTACCAAGATCATGTCCCATCCGGTAGCTATTCCGCAGTGCCAGAACTTTATCCGTCTTCATTCCCCGAATGCTGAGCTTGAAGGCGTTAATAGTACGGCAGAAGCGGTCGAGTTGGTAAAAAAGAATCCCGGAAAAGGCTGGGCCGCTATTGGCACCCGTCTTGCTGCACAAAAGCATGGATTGGATATCATGGCTGAACGGGTGACCGATCATGATAACAATTACACCCGTTTTGTACTTATTGGTCATGAGCCAGTACAGATTCAACGTGAGCCGGATCATGTAAAAACAAGTTTGCTGGTTACACTGCCTGAAGATGCACCAGGTGCTCTGCATCAGGTATTGTCCGCATTTGCCTGGAGAAAGCTGAATTTGACTAGGCTGGAGTCTCGTCCTACGAAGAAAAGGTTGGGAAGTTACTATTTTTACATCGATGTTGAGGAAACCGTAGAATCCGTATTGCTCACAGCAGCCATGGCTGAGATCGAGGCATTGAATTGTCAGGTCCGTGTTCTGGGCAGCTATCCCTGTTATACATATCCTTCATTGAAAACCACCTGATAAACGGGTAGGATCGGTTGAGGATTGGCACTGAGATAGGTAAAACGTGAACGTAAAAGCTTGCCACATGTTGTACAATGTTATGGAAGAATTCAAGATTCGGGAATTAATGATTGGAAATTAAACGGAGGTGCAGTCATCCATGTCAGAACAGTGGATTTATTTGGATGGTCAATACGTAACCAAGGAGAACGCAACCGTTTCCGTGTATGATCACGGCTTTTTATATGGGGACGGAATTTTTGAAGGTATCCGGATATATAACGGCAATATTTTCAGATGCAAAGCGCATTTGGACCGTTTGTACGATTCGGCAAAATCGATCAGCTTGAACATTCCTTTATCCTATGATGAAATGCTAGAAGTAATGGCAGAAACAGTGCGCCGCAATGATATGCGTAACGGATATATCCGTTTGATCGTATCTCGTGGGCCTGGTAATCTGGGTCTGGATCCGCTGCGCTGCCCGAAAGCGTCTGTTATTATTATTGTGGAGCAGCTGGCGATTTATCCTGAGGAAGCGTATCTTACGGGGTTAAAGGCTGTATCTGTATCCCAACGACGTAATATTCCGGATGCTCTCAATCCCAAAATCAAATCATTAAATTATCTGAATAACATACTTGTTAAAATCCAGTCCAACTATGCAGGTGTTGGCGAAGCAATCATGCTGAATTCCCAAGGATATGTTACCGAGGGATCCAGTGACAACATTTTCATTATCAAAAATGGGGTAGTCTACACACCGCCTTGTTACCTCGGAGCTCTGGAAGGTATTACGCGTCAGGCTATTATTGACCTGTGTGGTGAATTAGATCTGGAGTTAAAAGAGGTTCCGTTTACCCTGCATGATGTGTACATCGCTGACGAAGTCTTTTTCACGGGAACAGCCGCAGAAGTCATCGCTGCATATGAGGTTGATGGAAGAACAATTGGATCGGGTGTAGCAGGCCCAGTCACATTGAGATTGCTCGAAGCGTTCCGTCAAATTGTAGATAAAGACGGTTATAAGGTTTGGGAAGCTTAACTCTTCTAAACATATTGAAATGCAATATCCTTCTTGTCCAATAAGATCAGCATCCCAAATAGGATGCGGGTTTTGGAGACGGGGAGGATTTTTTTTGTTTAGATGATGTCATTAGCCCAGTTACTGCATAGGATGTAGTAACGGTATGGGCGAATGCGCTGCCCAAGTAACACGTCTAGGAGGTTAGTTCCCCGTGAAAATACACATGGTGAAAAAAGGCGACACGTTATATTTACTGTCCCAAAAATATAATGTGGGCCTGGACAAAATTATTGCGGCTAATCCGCAAATTACTGATCCCGACAAGCTGGATATTGGTATGAAAGTTAAAATTCCTGCAGAGCCTGTAACACCAAAACCAGAAGGAATACTTCACAGTCACAAGGTCCAGCAGGGAGATTCCTTATGGAAGCTGTCCCAAGCCTGGGGAGTCTCATTGAAGGATATGATCAACGCCAACCCTCAGTTGAAAAACCCGAATGCCTTGCTTGTTGGAGAAACAGTCTATATCCCGTCCCAACATGTACAGGGAAACACGGTGACGGGAAGCAGTGCGGGTAATATTGCTGCTCATGAAAAGCTTTCGCCTGAAGGCAAGGAATATACAGGCGTCAAAGAAGAGCCGGTACCACCAGCACCACCAGCACCAGCACCGGAAATACCTAAGGCAGTAGAAGAGACGCCAGTTCCTACACCAGCACCAGCACCTTTACCAGCAAATCCGGTCATGCCAAATGTGATGCCCGAATTGGAAGTACTGCCGCAGTTACCAGAGCTTCCTGAGGTTAAACCGGAGAAGGCACCTGAGAAAAAAGAACAGGTTGCCCCAGTTGCCGAAGTACAGCCTTTACCGGAAGTGCCGACTTACACCATGCCTAATCTTTCTCCTGAAATTATGCCGCTACCAGTCATCCCTAATACGAAGTCGCCGTCAGTCGTTTCACCTGCAACCAAATCTCCTTGTGGCTGTGGGAAAAAATTGCATCATGCGCCGGCTGAACATCCATATGCTCAAATCCCTGTTCCTGTTCAAGAGGTTTATGCTGTTCCTGAATCATCTCATATTGCTGGGTTTAATCACAATTCTGGGTTCCCAGGGTTACCTGAAGCTACTCCATATTCGGTTAGCCCTTCATACCAAGATCAATGGTCAGAGCAGAACCACAATAACTTTATGCCGAATTTGGCTTCTGATCAGCAGGACAATTTTTATCCGGTTGCGCCCGCAGCACAAGTCAATAGCCCGTTCCCTCCATTTGTTGCTGATACACATATGAACCAGCAGCCGTTTATTTCCCCTTACTCAACACTCCCTTATCCACCGTGTGGATGTGGCGGACATATGCATAACCCGCATTATGGGCAACCTGCATACAGTTATCAGGATCCTGCGTGGGGAATGTACGGTTCATATAACCCGTACGGTGTGCAGATGCATATGGGACCAAACATTGTACCTAACCAGCCTGTAGAGTATGCATATCAGAATCCGTATCCTTCACAAAACATGGTACCCCCATCTCCATTAGGAGCTTTTGGGGAAATGTACCCACCACAAGGCAATGGTGGAACTAAAAAAGGTGGACGTGAAGAAGCGGATTTAAGCCAGTCCAATGTATCGGGAGAAGAAGTAACCGATGCAGGAGGCAAAACAAAGCAAGCTTCTGCAAAAACCGGCACGGCAAAACGCAGAACAAGCAAATCAAATGGTAAAAGAACGTCCAAAGTATCCGTATCTTCTGCGAATGGAAGACGCAACACAGAAACGGAGAAACGTAATCCAACCAAAAAACGTCGTAATCCCTGGATACAGTCATAGCTAATACAGACAGGATTGCAAATCCTGATTGTTAAAAAGAGGCCGGCCTATGTTCAAAGGCTGGCCTCTTTACTTGATATGAGAGGAAAAGAATGAGCAAACGAAGGAATGTGAACTAGAAGTAAACGAAAAGTTGTAAAATAATTGTTAATTCGTTGTATGTGTGATAATATATCCATACGTTTTATTTTATCCCTATCTATATTATTTCAATGGATTTTGGTAGAGTTCTTACTTATATAAAATCTATGAAATAAAAAAAAGAAAAAAGTGTTGCATTGATCTAATCGATATGTTATATTATTTAAGTCGCCGCTGAAACACAGCGCTGACGCGATAAAGAAACACATTAACAAGTTTGATCTTTGAAAACTGAACAACGAGTGAGTAATCATTCTGCTTGCAGGATGAACGTGAAGGTTTTTGGTACATGCCATTTGGTTGTATGAAAACTGGAACAACAATGAGATTTTTAATCTCGTCAGATTCAAAATGAGCTAATCGCTCTTTTCAATACTTTATTGGAGAGTTTGATCCTGGCTCAGGACGAACGCTGGCGGCATGCCTAATACATGCAAGTCGAGCGGACTTGAAGAGAAGCTTGCTTCTCTGATGGTTAGCGGCGGACGGGTGAGTA
>NZ_JAKRNM010000017.1 GCF_022346995.1 Paenibacillus sp. ACRRY
AGCGGAGGGGTTCCACACGTACCCATCCCGAACACGACCGTTAAGCCCTCTAGCGCCGATGGTACTTGGACCGAAGGGTCCTGGGAGAGTAGGACGTTGCCAAGCAAAGAACCACTGCCGAAGATACTCGGTGGTGGTTTTTATTTGTTTATAAGGCTGTGTTAAGAGGATGCAAGCGTCATCAGAAGGTAACAGTATTGTTACAGAATATAAGTAAGAAATCAGTATAATAGGACTATGTTAAATATGCTAAAAGTACCTGACCACAGAGCTGTGAAATGTGCAGCTGTGAAAAGGAGGGTGTATGTGTTAAGTTGGCGGAGACTTGGGCTGTATTCATTTCTAATGATTGGTTTGTTGGGTGTGCTTACAGGATGCGGTGATGCAGGACCTTCCTGGACTTCATATGAAGGCGCAGTCAACGAGAAGAGTTTCCCTGTACCGAAAGTAGCGAATAAATCGGACCAATCCGGAAACAATTCGGAGATGGACTATGTTCGATATACATTGTCTGGTATTAGTGAGAGCACCAGCTTGCCTGAAGTATATCTAGACGAGATTAAAAGCTGGGGCTGGACGGAGACACAAGCCAAGAGTGCATCAAATACCTCAAACTCTCTTCGTGTGTTTGCTAAAGAGGGGCATATTGTGCATCTAGCTGTACATGATGGATTCTTTACGCTGATGGTACCTCGAAATGATACTGCGACAACAACGGTGAAATCCCTTGTTGATGATGAAGAGTAAGCGTACGGTTTGTTTTGTAACATTGTAATGTTCAGACGATACAAGTTCCCGTAAGCCTACGGGGGCTTTTTTTATTTCGGTGAAGAGGAGATACGCTGCGTTAGTTTAGAAGGCTATAAGTCCTTCCTAAACCTGATCCAGATAACTTGAGCTTCATAAGCTGCCAAGTTAATTTACGTACCATGGGCTCCATATGCTCCTGTATTAGAGGGAGGGCCCTAAAGTAGCATTTATGGGCGTGTAGCGATCTCAGTCATGGCAGTCCAAGACACTAGATAAAGTGTAGAGACACGAGCTAAGAGTAGGTTTGAGGCGAAGAGGAGCAGAAGTATAGCTGCTTATGGAGTTAGCCTAACAGCTAAAGTGTCTGATCAACAGATAGAGGAGAGAAC
Organism: Paenibacillus sp. ACRRY; assembly: GCF_022346995.1. Classification (GTDB taxonomy): domain Bacteria; phylum Bacillota; class Bacilli; order Paenibacillales; family Paenibacillaceae; genus Paenibacillus. Next base: position 1,140 of record NZ_JAKRNM010000017.1, read on the forward strand.
GGGACTAAAATAAGTGGGGATAACCTTGATCGCTTGTACCCACGCTGTGGATAAAAGGAAGGTTAGCTAGAACAAACAAAGGTTATCCACTGTGGATAACCTTTGTTATTTATTAAAGAGTAGGAATGCTCGATTGCTTATGAAGACCAAAGGCCATTTTTTAAGACAAGCTGGGAGCATGGTTTATGTATTGCACTTGTACATAATGCTTTTTTAGAAATGAGGTAAGGCGTTTATTGCAGATAGTACGAAACGTCCTCTTCATTTAGTTTGATTAATCCGTCTTTGCGTTCACGTGAGAGAATCATAACCACGTACAGACGGGGGAAGAGCAGCCACAGATGCCAGAAAATCAGTGAAAGCGTGAAGGACAGCGGAGACCAGATCAGGCAAACGGTAATGATGCATAGTCCAATCCAGCTCATGTTCAAATGTACTCTGACAAACATACGGTAGCTAAAGTGCTGATCCGGAATGTAACCTAACCAAGGCATATGGAAGTTCCAGCGCCAGCGTTTGGCATAAGAAGCACGGACCAGAAGCAATATGGTTCTGGCAATGACATAATGAATCCAAAGGGTGATCGGCCCTGCCAGCAGAAAAAAGAAGAGGCCGGTCCAGGAGAATGCCAGTAAATTAAAGAAGAGCATAATGATAGGCAAGCACAGATAACTGTAGATGACACTGCGGGCAATAGCCTTTTTTTTCAGAAGCCGGTATTGATAAAATGTAGCTTTATTCTCCGGTTCAGCGGTCATACGATTAAAAATCCTCCTTTTGGGATCACGTTCGTGTGTGGACGTATGCTTATTACGTTGCTGTCATGTAAATGATCCATATGCGTATATGAACCTTGGAAGCGCTGTAGGGATAATGTACAAGTTTAAGAGTAGGAGACCTCATACAAGTATATCCTCGAACATATCGGCTGTCAGGTTCTGATGTATTATATATCGGCTGAAAATCAAAGTTTTTTTAAGATTATAGAATATAAGTTTTTAGTGGAGCCGAAGGTGAAAGTGTACATAAGAGGGAGGAGTTAATTTTATGGAGAGCATGAGGACAGAAAAGTACGAGCGGTATGCGATTTATTGAACTTTTGAATCGGTACAGACACCCAATGGGTGTTGGGCGAATATATATATTTTACAGAAAGAAAGCACTATGAAAAGGTTTAAAATAATAGAAACTGTGCAATACTGATAGTAAACGTAAAACAAGGTGGGATGGTTGATGGAAGAACACACCGAACACACATGTATTATCTGCGAACAGAAAAAAAGAGAAGGCATTTTTATTGTATCTGAATTTATATGCGATGCTTGCGAAGCAGAGATGGTTCATACTGATGCACAGGATGCCAAATATAATTATTTTATACACCAAATGAAACAGATTTGGGTGCAAAAAAACGCATAATGACCATAAACCGAAACATCCATTGATGTAGGTGTATTCAGGGGCCCATAGGGCCTTTTTCTGTTTGGTACGGGGAAATGTAGAACAGAGGATTGTGAAGAAGCCGTGGATTTGGCAAAAAGACTGATATAATAAAAGGGTTATTGAGGAACAGAATAAGAGTAATCTTGTGCTTTTCACTTAATACCTTATTGAGAGAGGGACAGTTCGCAAAAGAGCCCTTATTATAATAGGAAGTTAAAGAGCAAACGTGAATCCAAATTTAATGATTATATAGGAAGGTAATTCTATGAAATACAAACCATATCATGCTCCTTTGTACGAGGCTCTGCTTCATTACCAGGAGTCGGGAAATCGTTCTTTTCATGTGCCTGGGCATAAGAATGGACAAGCTTATCGAGGTTGGATGAATCCAGAAAATAGGAAGCAGCACGGAAGTTCTGACGTTATGCCAATGGCGGCCTTTCTCGACATGATGCAGATAGATGTAACGGAAATAACCGGTACGGATGATCTCCATCATCCAGAAGGGGTGATTCTGGGAGCTCAACAGCTGGCTGCTGATTGTTTTGGTGCGGAGGAGAGCTTCTTCCTTGTGGGTGGTAGTACGGCTGGTAATTTGGCTATGCTGCTAACAGTGTGTGATGAGCCAAACAGCATTGTACTAGTACAACGTAATGTACATAAATCAGTCATTCATGGGCTGATGCTTGCTGGCGCCAGAGCTGTGTTTCTGGAGCCACATGTTGATCCATCCAGCGGACTTGCTGTTATGCCGTCGGTAGAGACGGTCGGGGCTGCTGTCCAGGCATATCCTGAGGCAAAGGGGGTACTAGTTACTTTGCCGAATTATTACGGCATGGGCGCTGATCTGACGCCCATAGCCGACATATGTCACGCTGCTGGCATGCCACTGCTCGTGGACGAAGCGCATGGCGCACATTATGGACAGCATCCAGAGCTGCCTGCTTCAGCCCTGTCATGCGGAGCGGACGGGGTGGTGCAGTCGACCCATAAGATGCTGTCTGCCTTCACCATGGGAGCCATGCTGCACATACAGGGACCGTTGTTGAATCGGTCCCTGCTGAGGCAGCGTCTGGCCATGGTGCAGAGCTCAAGCCCATCATACCCGGTGATGGCTTCGCTTGATCTTGCACGCCGCCTGCTGCATGTGCAGGGCGCAGACACTTTCACGGCGGGGCTTGCCGCCGTGGATGCTTTCAAGCGCGGCCTTGCAGAGCTGCCGCGCTTTCAGCTGCTGCAGCCTGTGCAGGCGCTGCAGCAAGAGCAGCCAGCCGAGGCAGAGCCGGCTGCTGGCGGTAACAGGGCCGCCGATGCATCGGGGCGGCCAACAGCACCTCCCGCGGCGGCGATGCCATCTGCCGCGGGTTACACCGCTCAGGACCCGTTCAAAGCCGTCATATATGACGGGGCGGGGGTACTGAGCGGTTATGGGCTGCAGCAGCAGCTGGAAGCATACGGCTGCGTGCCCGAGATGAGCGACGAACGGTACGTCGTCCTGCTCTTCAGCCTTGGCTCAACGCGAAGTGACGCTGAGCACCTGCTGCAGGCGTTAGAGCGCATTAGTCAAGCCAATGAGAATGAGCTTAGACAAAGCCTGAACGAGCGACCAACGCAAGCTCCGAAGAAGGCAGTTCACTATATTTCCACGTGGAACAATTTACTAGATGCATCGGTGAAGTCCTTTTCAGAGCCTATATCATTCTCCCTACAACCTATATCAGAAAAAGACACAGCAGAAGTTGAACTCGAAGACTGTGCAGGCTATCGATCCGCTGAGATGATTATTCCGTACCCTCCAGGAATCCCAATTCTATATGCCGGGGAACGAATAAGTCCTGCTACAGTGAAACGTATAAAGCTTCTGAGGGATGAAGGGGCGAGGTTTCATGGTGCAGCGGATGGCACTCTTCGCTCATTGAAGATCATGAAAGAAGGGGAGAAGTTAAGTTAAACCCAAAATATGGGGCAATACTTCTCATTATGTACTCACTCCTTCACTTATTTCTCAATCATTTTATTATTCGTACCATCTAAGACATCATGTGCGGTCTGGACATAAGAAAGAAGGGAATTATTTTGGATATTCCGATAAAAAAATATACAGGAATAGTCCTGCAAGTCATGTTAATGTATGGCTTTTATTGGATAGGAACCTGGATACAGTCTATATTGCATCTACCTTTGACAGGCAGCATTGTAGGAATGCTGCTTTTGTTCATTGTCATTCAAATGGGGTGGATCAGGATCAGCTGGGGAAGTGAAGGTTCATCCTGGCTACAGTCTAATCTGCAGTTATTGTTTATCCCGCCTACGGTAGGTATCATTAATCACTTTGATTTCTTTACTGCGAATACAATTCTGCTTGTGTTGGGATTGATCCTCAGTACTCTAGTAACTTGCTTGCTATCTGCCAAAATTGGTGAGTGGCTCATGACGTGGATAAGATCGCATCGAGACAAGAAGGAGGCGATCACATGTCAACATTCATCATCGGAATAGCTATGATTGCTCTGACTGTGGCCTTGTATATCCCGGCAACTCGTCTATATAAGAAGGTAAAGTGGCCAATTCTTATGCCTGTATTAACAACAACGGCAGTAATTGTAGTTATTCTGCTTATTACAGGAATTAAACTGGATACCTATATGCTGGGTGGTAAATGGATACAGGATCTTCTGGGGCCTGCGGTCGTTTCCTTAGCCTTCCCTTTATCCAAACACATGGATGTGTTGAAACGGAACGTCATTCCTATTCTAGGTGGTACGCTTGGAGGGAGCATCGTAGGGATGTTTACCGGAGCATCGGTAGCTCTGCTGCTTGGTTATCCCAAAGATATCGTGATCGCCTTACTGCCAAAGTCAGTCACTACTCCTGTTGCCATCCAGTTGGCAGATCAGGCAGGAGGCAACGCATCATTTACGTCTCTATTTGTAATGATTGCCGGTTTTTCGGGGATATTACTTGGGCCGCTAATGATGAAATGGATTCGAATCAAGGATAATAGTGCATATGGCATTGGACTCGGCTCAGCATCTCATGCACTTGGCATGGCCAGATCTTTTGAATATGGCGAGAACGCTGTAGCATTAAGCTCCGTCTCCATGATTGTCAGTGCGATAGCTGGATCATTGTTCCTTCCCTTATGGGTATCCATTATCTATGGTTGACCGGTCTTCTCTATTGAAAATATTGGCGGAATAGCTGACCACTATCGCTTGATCATGTATAGTATTATAGTAAGAAGCTTGTACAACATGGCCCAAAGAACAATACCATGATCATGAACATACACCTCTGGGCGTGTCATTTCATAATCTGAAGTAGTAAGATCAGGCCATATAACATTCACAGCAGGGTAAGATGCCATTATCGACATAGAAAGCAGGGAAGCATATGCAGGGCAGAGGTAAATTCATTACGTTGGAAGGGGGAGAAGGGTCCGGTAAAACAACGATGATCAGCAGATTGGGTTCTTACTTCGAGGAACAGGGTATACCTTACGTAGTTACTCGTGAACCTGGCGGGATCGAGATCGCGGAGAAAATACGTGCAATTATCCTTGACCCTCTCCATACAGCAATGGATGCACGTACCGAAGCACTGCTCTATGCAGCTGCACGCAGCCAGCACTTGGCCGAGAAGGTGGAACCGGCGCTGAAGGCAGGCAAGACGGTCATCTGTGACCGCTTTGTCGACAGCAGTCTGGCATATCAAGGTCATGCACGTGGGCTCGGAATAGAGAATGTCTGGGCCATTAACCGGTTCGCAATAGGTGAACTCATGCCCGATGTTACACTATATCTGGACATCGAGCCTGAAGCTGGTCTTTCCCGGATTGATGCCCACGATGGACGTGAGGTAAACCGTCTTGATCTAGAGAGCCTGGAATTCCATCGTAAGGTTCGGGAGGGGTACTTCCTGTTGAAGGAACAATTCCCGGAACGAATCCATGTTATTGATGCTTCCAGACAACCTGATGAAGTCGCTGCAGCATTGATTTTGTCGTTAGAGACAGGGATTTTGAAGGATTTTGGCGAGTAACTGTCTAATATATAGACAGGGCATTTCAAAGGTGCTTATTCTGAAGGAGGTTATGCAGGATGAAACTGATTGTTGCGATTATACAGGATAAAGACAGCAACCGATTATCCAGCGCATTGGTCAAAGCTAATTTTCGTGCAACGAAATTGGCCAGTACCGGTGGATTTTTGAAGGCAGGCAACACGACGTTTATGATCGGTGTCGATGATGGTCAAGTCGAGTCCGTAATGAATGTCATTCGCAGCAGCTGTAAGGTTCGTGAACAGCTCGTGACTCCGGTCACACCGATGAGCGGAACAACCGACTCTTACCTGCCGCTGCCTGTTGAAGTCCAAGTGGGTGGAGCTACCGTGTTTGTTCTGCCAGTGGATCGTTTTGAACACTTCTAATGAAGCATTCTGTGTCTATGATGCAAAATGATTGCTGGTGTTCTTAGGCGACTTATATGCGTCCTTCTTGATAACAGGAATCGGCGCTTTCCGTCCGAAATTAGGCCATCTCATGAAGGGAATGTTTCTTTTTCGGGCGGAAGTTGACTACCAAGCAGGTTAATGGTGGCAAGTTTTATCTACCATTATATATAGAGACTCATACAAGGGTATCTTCCACGCACAGGCGCAGCGCGCACTGTGCTGATGGTCGATGGCCTACTATACTAGAAAGCAGGCATATCGATGAAAATCAATCCTGGATTCAGGCCGATGCAGAGTGGGATCAATTCTACGGACTCCAGTTCCAAACCGGTTCAATCCAAAAGTTTCTCTGACATGATGAGTCACCAGGGCGAACGAGCCTCACAAGCCGAGCTTAACCGCCGACTAAGTGAAATTCAGATGCAGGGCGATCGCTTGGCACGTTCCATGACGATTCGTGAACTGAAAGCATACAAGCAGCTTGTCAAAAGATTTCTGGAAGAAACGGTTCGCCGGGGTGTATCCATGAAAGAGACCAGAGGATGGGATCGGCGGGGCAGAGGAAAAAGATACAAGCTAATCGATGAAATCGACTCTGCGCTGTTATCCATGGCTGATGAACTGCTCGAAACGGAAGAAGGTAAAATCACGTTATTACAACAAGTAGGAGAAATTCGGGGAATGCTTATTAATTTAAGCTTCTGAGGAGGAAGTATGTCCTTTCAACAAATTATGGGTCAGCAGGCAGCCAAACAGATGTTGCAGAGCAGCTTGAGACGCCAGGCAATCAGTCATGCGTATTTGTTTAGTGGGCCAGCGGGTAGCGGGCAGCTGAAGACAGCGGTGACGTTTGCCAAAGCCATATTCTGTACAGAGCTTGAAGATGATGCCTGCGGACAATGTTTGGAGTGCCGCAAGGTCGAGCATGGTAATCATCCGGATCTAACGATGCTTGCACCAGATGGAAACAATATTAAAATCGATCAGATTAGGGATCTGCAGCGTATTTTCTCATATCGTTCAGAGGCTGGCCATCCCAAAGTTTATATTATAGAACAGGCAGAAAAAATGACCGTACAGGCGGCGAATAGTCTGCTGAAATTTCTGGAAGAACCACAGGTGCCTGCGGTAGGAATTCTGATCACGGACAATGGCCAAGCCATGCTTCCGACCATTCGTTCACGCTCACAGCTTGTTCCTTTCAGTGCACTAAATCCGGAAGAAATGCTGCAAGCTTTAATTGCGGAGGGCTACCCGGCCAATCTCGCAAGTTCAGCGGTTCAGTTGGCGTCAGGACTCGAATCATGTAGAGAAATTCTCCAGCAGAATTGGTTTGCAGAAATTAGAAACGTAATGTTACAATTAGGGAAGGAGTCCCTGGGCAGAGGCAGCACATCATTAATCTCTGCACAGCAGAAGCTTTTTAAAACCGGACTCTCAGAACATCTGGATATTATGCTTAGTCTATTCCATTTATGGTTTAGGGATATGCTGTACGTCCAGCACGGTAGGCATGAACATATCGTTTTTATAGATCAGTTGGACATGCTGTCTCAGTTGGCAAATACCCGCAGCACGGAGCAGTGGGTGTCCTATATGGATTTGGCCGCAGCATGCAGAAAAAAATTGCGTTTCAACGTCAATGGCCAGCTTTGTCTGGAGCAATTTTTGATCGGTTTGGCATAAGGCTGGGGAGAGGACAGTTTTTGTTCCATTCATATGCAAACGGTTAGTACTTCGGAGGGTTCCCTAAGAAGACAGGGCTTCAGACGAAGTGGGATTGGCTTACAAGGGGGTTAATTTTTTGTATAGTGTAGTGGGTGTCCGTTTCAAAAAAGCGGGCAAAATTTATTACTTCGATCCCCTGGACCTTCCCATTGAGAAAGAAAACTGCGTTATCGTGGAGACAGCGCGGGGGGTAGAGTACGGTAAGGTAGTTGTTGGCAAGAAGGAAGTAGGCGAGTCCGATGTAGTGCTGCCGCTCAAAAAGGTCATTCGGGTTGCGGGAGATACAGATGCCCGTGTGGTGGATGAGAACAAGCGGGCAGCCAAAGAAGCATTCGGTACTTGTTTAAATAAAATCAAAGACCATGGCCTCAAGATGAAGCTGGTCGATGTGGAATTTACGTTTGATCGCAACAAGATCATTTTTTATTTTACAGCTGAAGGAAGAGTAGATTTCCGGGAGCTGGTCAAGGATCTGGCAAGCATTTTTCGGACACGGATCGAGCTGCGGCAGATTGGTGTGCGGGATGAGGCTAAGATGCTTGGAGGAATCGGACCTTGCGGCCGTGTATTATGCTGTTCTTCCTGGTTGGGAGACTTTGAGCCGGTATCTATCAAGATGGCCAAAGATCAGAGCCTGTCACTGAATCCGACGAAAATTTCAGGGTTGTGCGGAAGACTCATGTGCTGTCTGAAATTTGAGCATGATAACTATGAAAGTGTGAGAGAAGAACTGCCGGCTGTAGGCAAGTTGGTCGTCACCTCTATGGGTGAAGGGAAAGTTGTCGGCATCAATGCCGGTAATCGCACAGTCCATGTTCAACTGTTCGACATCAGTAAAGTCAAAGAACTTCCGCTGGATGACGTCGTTATCAAGTAAACCATAAAGGTTGCTTCGGGGTGGAAACTTGGAAAAGAAAAATCTGTTTACGCACATTCATGAAATGGAAACCCAATTGGGTCAGTTGCACAGTGATTTAGGAGAGTTAAAAATGATTGTCAAAGAGCTGCTTGAAGATAATCAGCGGCTTACGATTGAGAATGAGCAGCTACGCAAACTGCTCAAGCGTGAGGCTCCGGTAGATCTACCTGTTTCATCTGCACTGGCTCCAGCCGCTAGACCGGCAGGTCCGGCTACAGGTGAAGATGTGGTAGGTGAAGGATATGATAATCTGGCCCGGCTGTATCACGAAGGATTCCATATCTGCAATGTCTATTACGGCCATTTGCGGACGGAAGGCGATTGTCTGTTCTGCCTGTCTTTTTTGAATAAATGAAGTGACCGTAGGGAAGAGCCCCTACGGTTTTTTTTCAAGGTTATAGACCTAAACTAAAGCTAAATGCGATATAGAGTACCGGAGGATGAACGTATCATATGACAGCCAATGAAGCTAAAGAAGTAATTTTGCATGAATCAGAACGGATTGATGATCTGCTCTCTCATGATTTGAGAATCATTCAAAGTGATGAAGTATTCAGTTTTTCCATGGACGCCGTGTTGCTCGCTCGGTTTGCTTCTGTTCCTAAACGAGGCCGTGTACTCGATTTATGTACGGGGAATGGGGTTGTTCCCATTCTGCTGACAACGCGTACACAGGCCGCCCTGGAAGGGATTGAGATACAGCCCCGATTGGCTGATATGGCACGGAGAAGCGTGCAGCTGAATGCTCTGGACCAATCGATCACAATCCATGAAGGCGACCTGCGGGAATTGGTGAAACAGACAGGGCATGCTGTGTATGATGCGATTACCGTGAATCCGCCGTATATGCCGCTGAATGGAAGTGATCTTAAAATGAATACACACCAAGCCATGGCCCGTCATGAGTTGGGATGTACATTGGAGGAAGTTATTCAGGCATGCAATCGCCTCGTGCGTAATGGAGGAAAAGTATCCATGGTTCACCGCCCTCAACGGCTCGGCGAGATTATCTCTCTAATGAGGGAGTACAAGCTTGAGCCGAAGCGGATCCGAATGGTACATCCACGCGCTCACCTCGAAGCCAACATGGTGTTAATCGAAGCGTTGAAGGATGGCAAACCGGAAGTGCGCATGCTTCCGCCCCTCATTGTCTACAATGAAGAAGGAACCTACTGTGATGAAATTATGGATATTTATTACGGATCACAACATACAACGCGTACTACGGAAGGAGGAGTGTAAGTGACACTGCACATTCAAAAAAGTTATGCTGAAGTTCATGATGGCAGGGGTAAATTATATTTGGTTGGAACACCTATTGGAAATCTGGATGATATGACATTTCGAGCAATTAAAACACTGCAGAGTTGTGATATTATTGCGGCAGAAGATACAAGGCAAACCCGAAAGCTGCTCACTCATTTTGAAATCACCCCTTCCATGTTATTTAGTTATCATGAACATAATAAGGCGGCAAGTGGCCCTGAACTGATACGCTATATAATAGAAGGAAAAAATTTGGCACTGGTCAGTGATGCTGGTTTGCCGGCCATCTCAGACCCGGGTTCTGATCTGGTACAACTAGCCATTGAAGCAGGGATTCATGTTATTCCGATTCCGGGTGCCAATGCAGCATTGTCTGCTCTCATTGTATCCGGACTACCGACGGAACGCTTCACGTTCGGCGGCTTTTTGCCGCGCGAGAAAAAGGATATGCGAAAAGTGCTGGAGGGTTTTGACGAATCTAACGGTACCTTGTTGTTTTATGAGTCACCGCATCGTATTCGCAAAACGTTGGTCAATCTGGAAGAGATTCTGGGGGATCGTTCGGTTGTGCTGGCTCGTGAGCTGACGAAGCGACATGAGGAATTTGCACGTGGCACGGTTCGCGAGTGCATAGACTGGCTGGAGGAACATCCGCCAATTGGAGAGTACTGTTTGCTTGTGGAAGGCATTAAGGAACAGGAACGTAAAGCAGAGCGTGAAGCCTGGTGGCAACAATTGTCCCTGGAAGACCACGTCAGCCATTATGAAGGTGAAGGACTACACCGCAAGGATGCGATGAAAAAAACAGCAGCAGACCGAGGATTAACGAAACGTGATGTATATAACGCGCTAATCTAATGCTATGCAGGATCCAAACACACGGTTAAATAGGGGAACATAACCTGAAAAGTTTCTTATTGGAAACCTTAGCGAAATATTAAAAGTCCGAGGCGGTGCAAAAATATTTTTGATTTTTCACCGCTTTTCTAGTTATGGATGAGCTGTATCAGGGTTTGTCTGAATGGGGTAATAAAAAAAAGACCTTCCAACGGTGGGGTTCACACCGGGAAGGCAAGTAAGGAATATAAAAAGGTTAGAATTAACAATTCAATAAGTCCATTATACCTGAAATTTCTTATTTTGTCACAGGTGCAGGGATTTCGGAAATACATTCGTTACAAACAATTTTACCTTTGAAGTATGTTACGTTCTCAGCGTTACCACAGAAGATACAAGCTGGCTCGTATTTTTTCAACATGATGCGCTCACCGTCAACATAGATTTCCAGAGCATCTTTTTCACCGATACCCAGTGTACGGCGCAATTCGATTGGAATAACTACCCGTCCCAGTTCGTCTACTTTTCTAACAATACCTGTTGATTTCATCATTATAATCAGTGCTCCTCTCAGCTACTTATCATTGTCATTATTCGACATTATTTTATGTTTTATGATACTCATCATACCAACGATTCCCAAAACAGTCAACCTTAAAATTAGCTTAAAATTAAGGCTGTTTTTGATAAGATTACGGGTGGCAAGGGGTTAAGAGCGATTTTTCATATTTAAACATCAATGTCAGCTTTGTCGATTTGGAAAACATTAAAAGTACCTTATTCGACAAAATTCGTCATTATGTGTCGAATAATCGGGCTGGATAAGACTGAAAGCGACAAACACAACTCAAATAAAAGGGAGCGAAGCGACATGGAACAGCGTTTAACGGAAGAGAAAGTGTTTAAAGATCCGGTACATAATTATATTCATGTGCAAGATCCGATTATATGGCAGTTGATCAATACACCAGAGTTTCAACGCTTACGACGGATCCGTCAGTTGGGAACATCCTATTTGACTTTTCACGGTGCTGAACACAGCCGGTTTTCACACTCATTGGGCGTTTACGAAATAACACGAAAGATTATCTCTCAATTTGAAAGAAGTCACTACTCCGATTGGCCTAAGGAAGAAAAAGCCGTTGCTCTCTGCGCCGCATTATTGCATGACTTGGGTCACGGGCCATTCTCTCACTCCATTGAAGAAGCCTTCGACATGAATCATGAGGACTGGACCTGCCGAATTATCCTTGGAGATACCGAAGTGGGGGCAATCCTGAGACGGTATGCTCCCGATTTCCCAGAGAAAGTGGCATCTGTTATCCAAAAAACATATGAAAAGCCAATCGTCGTAAATCTGGTCACTAGCCCGCTTGATGCAGACCGGATGGACTATTTGCTTCGAGATGCTTACTTCACAGGTGTAAACTACGGAACCATCGACCTTGACCGCATCCTGCGAATGCTTCGTCCCTATCACGGGAGAATTGTAGTCAAGGAATCGGGAATGCATGCCGTGGAAGACTATTTGATGTCACGTTACCAGATGTACTGGCAGATTTACTTCCATCCGGTGACCCGAAGCTCTGAAATTATTCTGAGACAAATATTTAAGCGTGCGAAAGAGCTGGTGAAGCAGGGATTCCAATTCCGTTTTATGCTGGAGCCGTTACCGCAGCTGTTTGACGGAGTGCTCTCTGTTGATGAATATTTGCAATTGGATGAGGCTTTAATACAGACAGCATTCATGCAGTGGCGCAAAGAGAACGATACTGTTCTGAGCGAGTTATGCGAACGTTTTATGGATCGCAGGTTGTATAAGTATGTAGAGGTCGAACAGATCGATGTGGAAACGATTGAAGAAATTCGGGTTGCCTTTGCCAAAGCGGGTCTTAATCCCGAATATGATCTGGAAATTGATTTTCCGACAGATCTTCCGTATGATGTTTTTCGTCCGGATGAATCAACAGACAAACAAATTCTGCTGCTGGATAGACAGGACAAGCTGCATGAATTGTCCGAGGTTTCAGACATCGTCCGTTCAATTAGCGGAATACATCGTGGTAAGCACCATCTGTACTATCCGCAAAACAAGGTGGACGCCATCATTCACGAGCTGCCATCTCATATTCGCCCATACTTCTCCTGATCATGAAGTGAGCCTTGAAGAGCAAATTTTTTACAAATTAGCTATGATAGAAAGAATTTCTAATTCGAGATATTATCATGATACAGTAATCTGCTTTAATGGAGAGTATATGTAGATCGACATAATTTTGTAATGTACACTTTTTTTGAACAAATTGAGGTCATAAGGACTCCTATATATAGTAGAAATTAAATTTGGTAATTCCACATGTTGTACTCTGAAAAATCAATTATGATGATAAAATGTGTGCATTTTATATAATTTTGATCGGGATAGAAAATAGTTATTCGACAGGAAGGGAGAAATACACATGATGTTATTCGACACACATACACACCTGGATGCACCGCAATTCGACGAGGACCGCGAGGAGATGATTCAACGTGCTGTAGACGCGGGGGTTGGCCGTATGATCAATGTCGGTTTCAACCGGGAGACCATTCCATCTACGATGAAACTTGCCGAAACGTATGATTTTATATATGCTGCTGTAGGCTGGCATCCCCAGGATGCCATTACGATGCAGGAGGGTGATCTCGAGTGGATTGCGTCTCTGTGCAAACATGAAAAAGTCGTTGCCATAGGCGAGATTGGCCTGGATTATTATTGGGACACTTCACCCAAGGATGTGCAGCATCGTGTATTAAGACAACAGATTGGACTGGCTCGTGAACTTAACATGCCTATTGTCATTCATAATCGCGATGCTCATGAGGACATTGTCAAAATTTTGCGTGAGGAGAAAGCTGGAGAAGTCGGGGGTGTAATGCACTCTTTCTCAGGAAGCTGGGAAACGGCAAAACTCTGTCTGGATCTAGGGTTCCATCTATCCTTCGGTGGACCAATTACGTTCAAAAACGCCAAGCAGCCGAAAGAGGTACTGGCGAAGGTGCCAATGGACCGATTTTTCATCGAAACGGACTCCCCATATCTTACACCACATCCTTATCGTGGAAAACGAAATGAAACAGCGCATGTACGTCTGGTTGCAGAAGCAGCTGCGGAAATTAAAGGCATTTCTGTAGAGGAAATTGCTGCAATAACAACCAAAAATGCCATGGAACGATTTGGTATTCGTTAAAAAACGAAGCAAATGCGGTGAAAAAGAGAGTTAGACGGAGCGAATTTGCTTTTTGATCCAAATAAATGAAGAATATTACAATATTTTAACCAAATATTTAGAAAAACGTACTTGAACAACGCTTTACAACATGCATCGAAACAGGATATCATCTTTTCAGTGAATTGTTGTGAGGAAAATTGGACAGATGTTCGGGGGATGAACAAAGGGACACTTTCCGATGACACAACAATACTTTTCATGAACCGATCTCGCTGAGTCTCCGTTAACGGAGAGCGGGGGAACCAATAGGGCTTAAACATCAGTGTAAGCAGCTGATGCGCATCGTTCGCTGACCCAAAAGCAGCGGATGCATTTGCGAAGCGCTATTTGATTTCTTCTTTGGGTCTCGGGGTGAATTCAAGGGCATACGCCATGAGCGGGTGACCGGAGATAGGGCGGCTCTCTTTCGCCCGAACCCGACAGCTAACCTCGCAAGCGGAAAAAGAGAGGCAACCTCGTGCATGAATTTCCGATATTCAAAATCATTCGGAAGCCACGAAAGAGTTCCTCTTACACTCTTTCTTTGGCTTTTTTGTTTTTGAATAAAAGAAATAAGGTCATCATACGGTAAGTATTCAGGTGGTGACATCATGTTGCGAAGAGTGGTTCATGGTGCAGAACCGGTCATTGAGATATCGATCAGTTCTGTAGAAAATTTGGTATAGTCGCGTCAAAGACATCATGCATTAACTTTAGACGGCGAGGCTATGAAGGAGGACGGAGAAGTGGGCACATTCCAACCAGAAGAGACCCATGAGTCACGATCATCCAGTAAGTCTTACGCGTTGCGGTGGAAGCATGAGAACATGCGTCAAATGGCACTGATCGCTATTTTCTCAATCGCGCTTACAATCATGATCTTGTTAGTCGTTTACGGTCAAGCCGGGAAACAAATTTCGCTGGTTATTGATGGCAAAGCTCAAGCGGTAGAGACTCGTACAGGAATGCTTCAAGAAATGCTGGAGGAGCAATCAATCACAGTCAGCCCCCATGATGAGGTATCCATGCCTTTGAACGGGGCAATCGCAGATGGAGACCGCATTGTTATTGAGCGGGCCGTTCCAGTCAACATTACGGCAGACGGAGACACCAAGACTCTGTATACAACCGATTCATCGGTAGAAGATGCAATTCAGAAATCTGGAATTGAAGTTGCCAGTGAGGATAAGGTTTATCCTGCGCTCGCAACACCAATCAAGGCAGATATGAAAATTCGCGTAGTGCGTGTAACAAAGCGTACAGTGGATGTGGAACAGCCGATCGCGTATAAAGTAATCAAAACGGCTGACCCTAGCTTGTACAAAGGTGATAATCGTGTCATCGTAAACGGTAAAGAAGGTACACTTGTACAGCATATCGAAAAGGTGTTTCAGGATGGAGAGTTAGTCTCCAAAAAGATGGTGGGCAAATCGGTATCGACCAACCGTGTCGATAAAGTTATTGCTGTCGGAACCAAAGCGAAACCTGTTGTGAAGCAGCCGGAGATTCAGACGGTATCGGCCCAAACCTCCACAGCAAAGAAAGAAACAACAACGAACTCGAAGAAAACCGCTGCATCAGGCAGCAAAGTGATTACCGTCTCAGGCACTTCTTTTAAATATTCCAAAGTACTTAAAAATGTATCGATGACCGCGTACTCTTCTGAGGAGCCTGGCATTGGTACAAAAACAGCTTCCGGTACCCGGGTAACTGAAGGACGGACCATTGCGGTCGATCCAAAAGTGATTCCGATTGGCTGGTGGGTGTACATTGAGGGCCT
Source organism: Paenibacillus sp. ACRRY (assembly GCF_022346995.1). GTDB lineage: Bacteria > Bacillota > Bacilli > Paenibacillales > Paenibacillaceae > Paenibacillus. The sequence goes on from NZ_JAKRNM010000017.1 coordinate 16,818, forward strand.
CGGCTTCCGTCGTGCGGAAGATACTGGCGGCGCCATTAAAGGCAACAAAATCGATGTGTATTATGACAGTGTGAAGCATGCCCTGAATTTCGGACGTAAGAAAGGCAAGACGGTATATGTGATCGGTCCGGTTAAGCCGGAAGCGAACTAAAATCGTTTTACTTTGAAATGGGAATGCTATAAAATAGTTGCATGAATGAATCATGCGGAATATGCGGCGGTGGAGTCTGAACAGGCTCGCCGCCGTTTGGCAGAGAAGAGGATATTCCTCTTCTTTTTGCGTTAGAAAGGAAGAAATGGAACATGATAAAAGAAGTCATCGTTGTAGAAGGACGCGACGATACCGTCGCCATCCGGCGGGCTGTTGAGGCAGACACCATAGAGACCGGCGGATCAGCCATCAACCAGCGAATCCTGAAGCGAATTGCACTGGCACAGGAGAGACGAGGTGTGATTGTTCTTACGGACCCGGATCATGCCGGTGAGCGGATTCGCAAAATCATTGCAAATAAGGTCCCAGGCTGCAAGCATGCTTTTATTCCGGAAGCGGATGCAACCCGCAAAGGGGACATCGGGGTAGAGAATGCTTCACCTGAAGCAATCCGCCATGCACTGGAGCGTGTGCATACCTCGTATGAGGGTGTACCGAGCCTGATCGATTGGGAGGACTTGATTGCGGCAGGACTGATTGTGCACCCGCAGGCAGCCGCAAGGCGTATGGAGATGGGCAATCTGCTCGGCATAGGTTACTGCAACGGAAAGCAGTTCCACAAGCGGCTGGGTGTATTCCAAATTAGCCGGGAAGAGTTTTCTGCAGCATTATCGCAAATTGAACGTGAAGGATTGTGAGTGTATGAATGGCATGGATGAGACTTTGGAAATTGCAACACCCAAGCGAACGAAAGAGATAATTCAAAGACACGGATTCTCATTTAAAAAAAGTCTAGGTCAGAACTTTCTGATTGATCAGAATATATTGAATAAAATTGTAAATGCAGCGGATCTGGACGAGTCTAAGGGCGCACTCGAAATTGGCCCAGGGATTGGGGCACTTACGGAGAGACTGGCCCGAGTAGCCGGCCCTGTAACGGCTGTGGAAATCGATCAGCGTTTATTGCCGATCCTTGGTGAAGTAATGGAGCCTTATCCTAATGTTCGGATACAGCACGGTGATGTGCTGAAGCTGGACTTGGCAGAGCTTTTCAGCACAGACTTTGCTAGTGTGAGCAAGGTGAGCGTTGTAGCTAATCTGCCGTATTATGTGACGACTCCTATTATGATGAAACTGCTGGAAGAGAAACTACCGGTAGACAGCATTGTCGTTATGATTCAGAAGGAAGTAGCAGAACGTATGGCAGCTGCACCCGGCTCGAAGGACTACGGAAGTCTGAGCATCGCGGTCCAATACTACAGTGTGCCTGAATTGGTTTGCATTGTGCCGCCAACCGTATTTATTCCACAGCCCAATGTGGAATCGGCTGTCATTAAGCTCAAGGTCCGTGAGCAGCCCCCTGTCGAAGTGCCGAGCGAAGCACACTTTTTCGAAGTGGTACAAGCCTCATTTGCCCAGCGGAGAAAAACCATCTCGAACAATCTGAAAGCTCGCTTCTTCACCAAGGAGAATCGGGAGCAGGCGGACCAGTTACTGGAGCAGGCTGGCATTCAGCCGTCTAGACGTGGGGAGACACTCAGTCTGCAGGAATATGCGACTCTGAGCACGGTAATGTGGGATGCAGGAGTTCGCGCTGGCTTGTAAATAAATTCGGATGAACCAAACCGGGTCTTTGCCCATACGATGGGGTAGAGGTGATTATGTTGATGAATATCGGAGACTTGGTCGTTCGTAAGTCATACGGTGGAGATGTGACTTTTCGGGTGGAAGGCCTCCAGTTGGATAGCGCGGTCATTAAAGGGACCGAATTCCGGCTGCTTGCTGACTCCCCGGTGGACGATTTGATACAGGTTCCTTATGAACCGCAGAGTGCCAAGACCAGGCAGGCACATGTTAAAGCGCATCAGACACTCTCCAGACTGCAGCAGAACCGGATTGAACAGGCGGAACGCAACCGTGAAGGCCTGACGCAGGACTGGTCTGCACAGCGGGAGCCCGCTTATTTTGAAATGCCAGGCAAGGTACTTCACTTGGATGGGGATCCAAATTACCTAAAGAAAAGTATGGCTCTCTATGAGCAGCTTCGTGTCCCGGCAGAGGGTCAATATGTCCATGAGTCAGCTATGGCCGATGCCTTGTATCGTCTTCTTCCCAAAGTCCAGCCTGACATTGTGGTCATTACGGGCCATGATGGGGTGCTGAAGACCCGTCAGCCTTACGACTTATACAGTCTCGGAAGTTACAAGAACTCACAAAATTTTGTGGCGGCAATCCAGGTTGCAAGACAATATGAGCGTCATCTGGATGCGCTCACGATCGTTGCAGGAGCATGTCAGTCCCATTTCGAGGCACTTCTGCGGGCAGGTGCAAACTTTGCCAGCTCACCAGGCCGAATTCTGATTCATGCCCTTGACCCGGTATATGTGGCAGCCAAGGCAGCCTTTACATCCGTTAGAGAAACGGTGAATATGAATGATATTCTGCATAACACAATTAGTGGCAGCCAAGGTGTAGGTGGTGTCGAAACACGCGGCAGTTACCGCGTTGGCCTGCCTGGTTTGAACGATTTATCTACACTTAAAGTTAACCCCTCAGCCGTCTGATACAGGTCATTTAAAGTCCCGATTTGGGGCTTTTTTCATTTGCAAAAAAATTCATTGACAGCAACTTTTCCATGCTGATATAATATTTAGTTTTGATTTGACATTGACTGTAAATTCAGGTATAATGGACAAGAAAAGAGGTGGTCGTCGACAATGGCTAAAAATACGCTATTGGATATCAAACGCAATCTCGATGCTCATATAGGTCAAAAAATTATGTTGCGGGCTAATGGTGGCCGCCGTAAGACTATCGAGCGTACGGGTGTATTGGAAGAAACGTACCCTTCTGTTTTTATCGTCAAGCTTGATGAGGAGCAAGAAACTTTCAAGCGAGTATCTTACAGTTATGCAGATATACTTACGGAGTCGGTGGAAGTCATGGTATTTAACCCAGGCGACCAGACGCCTAACTCCTACATGGAGACGTAAGCATCGTTTTACAGGCAGTTCGCCCCTCATGGCGAACTGCTTTTTTATTTGTATAGAATTACCGTCCAGGCAGGCATGTACAGGAATGAGGTTCGACCAGAAACGGCATACTACTTGAACAGGCTTATACTGATATGCTGAACAGTTCGTCGGAAATGGTGGCTCTGAAGCTGTCAGGAAGAATCCTGGTGTAAATGGACTAATCAGAACTGCTACTTCAAGGAGGATGGTTTCATGAGCCGCAGAAGAAGAAGTGTGATGTCAGATGAGCTTAAGTATGAGCTGGCAAAAGACCTGGGATTTTATGATACCGTACAGCAGGAAGGCTGGGGTGGCATCAAAGCCAAGGATGCAGGCAATATGGTAAAGCGTGCCATTCAGCTTGCTGAAGAGGCAGCACGCAAATCGTAATTCGATCTAGACGGTTTGGAGAGCGGGGCCTTCCACGAGGTTGACCTCGCTTTTTCCCCATGAACTCGGAATAAAAATGACTTGACAGCCCCATTTTGATATAATATGTTAAGTTGTCTTAGGGAAAAGGTGAGGACGGGTGAACGCCTTGAAAATTTACGAAAAAGCGCCTGCTAAAATTAATTTGATGCTGGACGTTTTACATAAACGAAGCGACGGCTTCCACGAAGTCGAGATGATCATGACCATGGTCGATTTGGCAGATCGGCTGGAAATGTCAGAACTGCCTCGCGATACGATATTTATCTCCAGTCAGGCCGGGTATATTCCGCTTGATGAGAAGAATCTGGCATTTCAGGCGGCCAGATTAATCAAAGAGCGTTACGACGTGCGTACTGGAGTGCACATTCATCTGGACAAAAAGATTCCGGTGGCTGCCGGCCTGGCAGGCGGCAGCAGTGACGCTGCAGCTACGCTGCGCGGCTTGAACCGCCTCTGGCGTCTGAATATCCCGGATCATGAGCTCCAGGAGCTTGGGGCAGAGCTTGGTTCGGATGTACCTTTCTGTATTACGGGGGGGACAGCGCTCGCTACAGGCCGTGGAGAGAAACTGAAACCAATGCCTAATCCACCGCAATGTTGGGTCATCTTGGCGAAGCCACCAATCAATGTATCGACAGCGGATGTGTACGGAAGATTCCGCAGTGACAAGATTGTTCGGCATCCAAGTGCAGCCAAAATGGAGCAGGCCATTCGTAATCATTCCTTTGCAGAGGTGTGCGGACAGATGGGGAATGTGCTTGAGGATGTTACGCTTAAGCTGTACCCGGAAGTCCAGCATCTGAAGGATGCCATGATGAAGCTGGGTGCAGATGGGGTACTCATGTCGGGTAGTGGCCCAACCGTATTCGGGTTGGTCTCCAAGGAAGCGAAGGTTGCACGGATCTATAATGGGCTGCGCGGCTTCTGCAAAGAAGTGTACGCAGTACGCATGTTGACTTAGAATTCGCTTTTATAATGTACAAACACGTATAAAGGTGGTATATTTTTAAATAATTATTCGGATTTGGATGTTTTCCGTGATCGTGAGGATGGATCTCTGTGAAGAAATTAAAACGAAGCGCTAGGCTGGTTGAAATGACGCAGTATTTATTGTCAAGACCGCATACGGTTATTCCGTTAACCACTTTTGCCGAACGTTATGGTGCCGCGAAGTCGTCAATCAGTGAAGATTTGGCGATTATCAAGGAAGTGTTCGAAGAAGGTGGGTCGGGAGAACTGCAGACACTGGCAGGGGCTGCTGGGGGAGTTAAATGGATTCCGAAGGTGTCCAGAGAACATGCTCTGGCTTTTGCCGAACGACTAAGCAATCAGTTGGAGCAGCCTGACCGTATCTTGCCTGGCGGGTACCTCTACATGTCTGACCTGCTTGGACAGCCTGCATTGATGAATGAAGCAGGTAAAATATTTGCGACTGCTTTTGGCAACATGGATATCGATGTAGTCATGACGGTAGAAACGAAGGGTATTCCTCTGGCATATGCGACTGGAGCCCAGCTTAACCTGCCTGTAGTGCTCGTACGCAGGGACCATCAGGCTACGGAAGGATCGGCCGTAAGTATCAATTATGTATCGGGGTCCCATAAAAGTCTCCATACCATGTCCCTATCCCGCAGGGCGATGCGTGAGCATTCGCGGGTCCTGATCGTGGATGATTTCATGAAAGCCGGTGGAACGGTACAGGGCATGATTGATTTGCTCGCCGAGTTTAATGCAACAGTAGCAGGTGTAGGGGTATTGGTTGAATCCGGTTCAGTTGATTCGGAAGAGCGTTTGCTGACCGATTACGTATCCCTTGCGCAACTGACAGCTGTGGATGCAAAAAGCAGACACATTTCGGTGAAGCCTGGTAACTATTTTGACCTGTAGAAAGATGACGAATGACATGTCGGGAAAGGTTCTATTCCATCGACCCGGCACTAACGTTGTCGAATTGTGTATTAAATAAAAAAATTCCTGAAATTAGGACATTTTTGTGGTTATAAAAAGAAGGAGTTCGTATAGGCTGTGTGGAATTATACACCAAGTTCTGATGGAAAAAGGTGGTGAACACACACATGCAAATTACGGATGTCAGACTCCGCCGTGTTAACTCGGAAGGGAGAATGAAGGCTATCGCATCCATTACCATCGATAACGAATTCGTCGTTCATGACATTCGCGTCATTGATGGGAACAACGGAATGTTTGTTGCTATGCCGAGCAAGCGGACTCCTGACGGAGAATTCCGTGATATCGCCCACCCGATCTCTTCCGGTACTCGTGAGAAGATTCAGGCTGCTGTTTTGACTGAGTATGACCGCGCTGCAACTGAGGAAGAAGTCATTGAAGAAGGTGCCTGAGAACATTATTGGGGTTCGAAGGAAAAGAGAGCCATGTCTTATGGCTCTCTTTTCTTTTTGACCGGAATAAGATATATTCAGTATTGAGTTTATTCAAACAGGAACATTTATCAGCTTTATTGCTGGAAAATGTTGAAGAAAACAATAGCGCAGCGTGCGCTTGGTGACAGGGCGGCATCTTAAGAGTCATTGGGATTCGGTTAAGGCTCGCAGGTACACGGCGTATACATATAGGTCACGATTGCTCGTGTCCGCGTTGTTACGTGTGATAACAGAGACAGCAGGCGATGAACAAGACCGGCTTCAGGCCGGCTGAACGATACTTGTCAGGGATGATCCACTAAGGTAGGTCTCACAGATGGGGTTTTCAGAACAGGAGGTCGTGAAATTGAAACGAATGGCAATTGTACTTGCTGCAGGGCAAGGTAAACGAATGAAATCTAAATTGTACAAAGTACTGCATCCCGTATGCGGTAAACCTATGGTAGCTCATGTGCTGGATGCGGCTCTACGCGCAGGCGTGGAGCGTAGTGTGGTCGTGGTTGGTCATGGTGCCGAAGCGGTGCAGTCATTTTTGGGTTCCAAAGCAGAGTATGCACTTCAGGCTGAACAATTGGGAACGGGTCACGCGGTGAAACAAGTGAAGTCATTGCTTGGTAGTGAGCAAGGCTCTACTATTGTCGTCTGTGGAGATACACCACTGGTAACTAGTGAAACGCTCGAAGGTCTGATGAAGCTTCATGAGAGTCGCGGAGCTGCTGCAACAGTGCTAACGGCTCAATTGGACAATCCAAAAGGCTACGGCCGTGTCATTCGCGGAGAAGACGGTTCTGTACAACGCATTGTGGAACAGAAGGACTGCAACGAGCAGGAAGATGCTGTGAATGAAATTAACACAGGGACTTACTGTTTCGACAATGCGAAATTGTTTGCTGCACTGGAGAAAGTGACCAACCAGAACGCTCAAGGAGAGTATTACCTGACAGATGTTGTTGGTATTTTCCGTAACGATGGTGAAGTGGTTGAAGCTTATATGTCAGATGATATCGCGGAATCCATCGGAGTTAACGATCGACTTGCTCTGTCCCAAGCAGAAGCATATATGCGTGAACGTTTGGCTGTAAAACATATGTTGAACGGTGTTACGATCATTGATCCGTCATCGACATATATCGGAGCGGATGTTACGATTGGATCAGACACGGTATTGTACCCGGGAACCATTCTGAAAGGGACAACTTCCATTGGTGAAGCCTGTCATATTGGCCCTCAGGCCGATATTGAAGACAGTGTTATTCAGAACGGTGTAACGATTAAACATTCCGTGTTGTCTCAGGCCGAAGTAGGCGAAGAGACAACGGTAGGACCATTTGCTTACCTGCGTCCTGGCACCAAGCTGGGCCGGAAAGTAAAAATTGGTGACTTTGTCGAAGTGAAAAATGCTACAATTGATGAAGGATCCAAAGTATCACATCTCAGCTATATTGGGGATGCTAATGTAGGGAAGAACGTAAATGTTGGATGCGGGGCAATAACGGTTAATTATGATGGATATAATAAAGCTGTAACGACAATCGAAGATGATGCGTTCGTAGGCAGCAATGTCAATCTGATTGCACCCATCACGGTAGGAAAAGGCGCTTATGTGGTTGCTGGCTCAACCGTTACACATTCCGTTCCGGAGAACGATCTGGCTATTGCTCGTCCTCGCCAGGAGAACAAACCTGGTTACGCGGAGAAAATTCGTGGACGTGCCAAAGCCAAGAAACAAAATGCCAAACCCGAATAAGGGGTATTGATATTCTGATTGCCTCCCGATCTTGGGGAGGTGCCGACATGTCGCAGACGCTTATAGATTCCAATGAACCAGCACGGAGGGTTTTTATTTTATGACTTATTTTGATTCGAAATTAAAAATATTTACTTGCAATTCTAACCCCAAGCTTGCCCATCAAATTGCTGATTATATCGGAATTCCTATGGGTGAATCTCACACAACCAGCTTCAGCGATGGTGAGATTCAAGTGAAGCTCTCCGAGAGCGTTCGGGGCTGTCACGTATACATTGTGCAGTCCACTTGCTTGCCGGTTAATGACAACCTGATGGAGATGCTCGTCATGATTGATGCACTGAAACGGGCATCAGCCAAGACAATTAACGTTGTAATTCCGTATTACGGTTATGCACGACAGGATCGTAAGGCACGTTCTCGTGACCCAATTACAGCGAAACTGGTAGCTAATTTGATCGAAAAAGCAGGAGCTACCCGCGTAATCGCGATGGACTTGCATGCCATGCAAATCCAGGGCTTTTTTGATATTCCAGTGGATCATCTTCTTGGTGTGCCGATTCTGGCTCAATATTTCCGGTCCAAACAGATCGAAAATCCGGTCGTTGTATCCCCTGACCACGGTGGTGTAGTTCGTGCGCGGAAATTGGCTGATTTCCTGAATGCACCTCTGGCGATCATTGATAAACGTCGTCCGGAACCGAACGTAAGTGAAGTTATGAACATTATCGGTAACATTGAAGGTAAAACAGCGATCCTCATCGATGATATCATCGATACAGCGGGAACCATTGTGCTGGGTGCAAACGCCCTGATGGAAGGCGGCGTGAAAGAAGTATACGCATGCTGTACCCACCCGGTATTGTCTGGACCAGCGATGGAGCGTTTGGAGAATGCACCGTTGAAGGAAGTTATCGTAACGGATACGATTCCAATTACGCATGCCAATCCGACAAGCAAACTTAAAGTGTTGTCTGTAGCACCTTTGCTCGGGGAAGCCATTATCCGGGTTCATGAGGAATTGTCAATCAGCAAGCTGTTTGAAATTGAATAAGGATGTCTGCACAAAGTAGTAGAGGGGTTACGTTTTCCGGTCGAACGGAAAATGTAACCCCTGTCGGCGTGCCATTATAACGATGCATGGAGAGGCCGGATGATTAATATCCTGGCCGTGAAATGAAGCGGAAACGCCGCCGATGGAAAAGAGTGTCGGCAATTTCGACAAATTGATTATCGAAACGTGTAATTAATCCGATCTCAATATGGGCGTCGCGGTCATATACCTGTACAGGTACATGATATTCGAGATGGTAGATAAAATCACTATGTTGAGTCAGCTGTCCGTTATCTTCGCGCAAAACCCGCTCACCTTCCTGGGTTAATAAGATAATAATCGTGAAAATTACAGTAAATAGGAAGTTCACTTTCTTGATATTATATGAAATATAACATTCGAAGTCTATGCCTCACCTCATGTGATCCGAAGGAGGGAATAAGATGAAGTGGATTGTAGGCCTGGGAAACCCGGGCTCAAACTATGCCAAAACACGACATAATATTGGCTTTATGGCACTGGATCAACTGGCCAGTCGTCACGGGATCTCCATTACTCAGAGCAAATGCAAAGCGTTAATCGGAGAAGGAAACATTGGTGGTGTAAAAACCGTGTTGATCAAACCCATGACATTCATGAATCTGTCCGGTGAATCGGTACGGGCATATATGGACTTTTACAAAGTCAGTCTGGAAGATCTGATTGTCGTTTATGATGACATGGACACGGAGATTGGCAAAGTCAGACTGCGTTATCAAGGAAGCGCTGGCGGCCATAATGGAATCAAGTCCATTATTCAGCATACCGGCACACAGCAGTTCAACCGTGTACGGATGGGCATTTCCCGCCCGGAACCCGGACATGCCATTGTTGATTATGTATTATCCACGTTTATGAAGAAAGAGAAGGAAGCGCTCGATCATACTATTGAGCAAACCTGTGATGCTCTGGAGCATAGCCTGAATCATACGTTTGAGCAGACAATGGCCAAGTTTAACGGGTAGTACTTGTGGAAGCATACTGGGAAAATGATCAAAACCGGGTTCAATTCAGTCATAATGGGCATACTGAACGTATAAACCATGTTCAGGAGGCATAAACATGTCAGTGAATTATGTATGCAGGCACTGCCGTACCTTTATTGGACGAATCGATTCTGCCCGAATATCAGAAGCACAGTTAGGCTTTCATTTCTTGACCCCCGACGAGCGGAGGGATATAATAGCGTATAATTCCGGTGGGGATATTACCGTTCGGATTACATGCGATTATTGCAAAGAAGCACTTGAACTCAATCCTGAGCTCAGCCTGCTGGCGAGCCCGCTTCAATAATAAGTCTGGTTCGCAGCGAAGATGGATAACAGATGATGGGGGCTGCGGAATACCGCTCCACCTTTATAGCCTTGGCAGCCTGCTGAGGCTTCTTTTCAATTTGGAATGAAAATGACCATGACGGAATTTAGGAAATTGGTTTAACCCGATGTGGTAATGCAGCGAGTAATCCGATATGATGAAACAGGACAAAAAGGAATTTGTATCCAATTTAAAGATGATAATACTGCGCTTAGGCGTGAACTAATCAAGTAAGTTATAAGAGAGGTGCCCCTTTTGTTACAAGCACTTATACAGGCTTTTTCCAAAGATCCCGATTTTGGATCCATTACTGCCGGTATTACGTCCGGTATGAAAGAGCAGCTGGTTTCAGGATTGTCCGGATCAGCGCGCCAGATCATGCTGGCAGCTCTGCACCAAGAGATGAACCGACCACTGCTTGTCGTTACACACAATATGTTTTCCGCACAAAAAATCGCAGAAGATTTACAGGAAGCGCTTTCACCTGATCAGGTGCTGCTCTATCCTGCGAATGAACTTGTTGCCGCTGAAGCCGCCGTTTCCAGTCCGGAAACACTGGGTCAGCGTATTGATGTGTTAGTTCGTTGCGCCCAAGGTTTTAGGGGCGTTGTTGTCATTCCATTTTCCGGCGTGCGGCGTTATGTACCCCTTCCGGAAGTGATGGCGAATGCCCAAATTACCATCAAACAAGGGAACACACTCGATCTGGACTCGTTCCTTCTGGAGATGGTGAAGCTTGGGTATGAGCGTGTGGAACGGGTTGAATCTCGCGGCGAGATGAGCGTGCGCGGAGGAATTATCGACTTTTATCCAGTAACTTCGTCCATTGCCTACCGGGTAGAATTGTTTGACGATGAAATCGACTCCATACGAACATTTGATCCAGCGGATCAACGCTCAATTGAACGTATCGATGAAGTTACCGTACTGCCGTGCAAGGAATTGATTGCTGACCGCGAACGTATGGAGAAGGCTGCGGATGAAGCTGTCGTTTTGCTGGAAAAACAGCTGGAGAAAATGACTGACCGCCAGGCCAAGCTGCGTCTCCGTGAAGAAATTCACCGGGAGATCGAGCTGCTGCGGGAGCATGTGTATTTCTCTGAAATGTATAAATATATATCACCGCTCTATCCAGAGCATAAAACCATCTACGATTACATGCCAGAGGACACCCTGCTTGTTCTGGACGAACCTGCGCGACTGGCTGAAACGTCCAAGCAGCTCGACCGGGATGAATCGGAGTGGAACCTGCATTTGATGCAAAACGGAAAGACGCTGCCTGATCTTCATTTGTCGGCAGATGGGGATGAGCTGTTATATGAACGTCCATTCCAGACACTGTTTATGTCGATCTTCCTGCGTCAGGTTCCACACACGCAGCCTCAAAATATTCTGAATTTTATCAGTCGTGGCATGCAGGATTTCCATGGACAGATGAATGTACTTAAAGCAGAGATGGAGCGCTGGCAAAAAGCCGGAGTGCATGTGCTTATGCTGGCGAGCGGGGAAGAGAGACTCGATCGTATGCGGCGCGTCCTCATGGACTACGATATACCAGAACCGGAAATGCTTATCGGTAACTTGCAGACCGGATTCGAACTGCCGTCCATTCATTTAGCCGTTGTAACCGAGGGTGAAATGTTCTCCCAAAAGCAGCGCAAGGCACGTAAACCAAGCCGTAATGTGGACAATGCAGAACGGATTAAATCGTATAGTGAGCTGAAAGTGGGCGATTATGTTGTCCATCAGAATCACGGGATTGGTAAGTATCTTGGTATTGGTACGCTTGAGGTAGGCGGCATTCATAAGGACTATATGCATATTCTCTATGCTGGTGGGGATAAACTGTCCGTACCGATCGAACAGATCGATCTGATTCAGAAATATGTCGGGTCAGAAGAGAAAGAGCCCAAGATCTACAAGCTGGGTGGTAATGAGTGGACACGGGTTAAAAATAAAGTTCGTTCATCTGTACAGGATATCGCTGACGATCTGATCAAGCTCTATGCGGAGCGTCAGACCTCAAAAGGTTTTGGCTTCGAGAAGGACTCTGCTGAGCAGCAGGAATTCGAGGCAATGTTCCCTTATGATGAGACCCGTGATCAGGTCCGTGCAATTGAAGAAATCAAAAAGGACATGGAACAAAATCGTCCCATGGACCGTCTGCTATGTGGAGACGTCGGTTACGGAAAAACCGAGGTTGCCATTCGTGCTGCATTCAAAGCGGCAATTGAAGGCAAACAGGTTGCGGTACTCGTTCCAACCACGATCTTGGCACAGCAGCATTATGAGACATTCCGTGAACGTTTCTCGGGATATCCATTCAATATTCATGTACTTAGCCGCTTCCGTTCCCGTAAGGAACAAAATGAGACGGCTAAAGGCATAAAAAGTGGTACGGTCGACATTGTCATTGGTACGCACCGGCTGTTATCACAGGATCTGGTATTCAAGGATCTTGGACTGCTTATCGTTGATGAAGAGCAGCGCTTCGGTGTAACACATAAGGAGAAACTGAAGAAGCTGAAAACAAACGTGGACGTGCTCACACTGACGGCTACACCAATTCCGCGTACCCTTCACATGTCCATGCTGGGAGTCCGTGATCTCTCGGTTATTGAAACACCACCAGAGAATCGTTTCCCGGTGCAGACTTATGTCGTGGAACATAGTCAGGCCCTTGTTCGGGAAGCCATTGAGCGGGAACTGGCACGTGGAGGTCAGGTTTATTATTTGTATAACCGTGTTCAAGGGATTCAGGAGATGGCTGCCGAAATTGCTGATCTGGTTCCTGGAGCCAGAGTCGGCGTGGGGCATGGTCAGATGTCCGAGACAGAGCTGGAGAAAACGATCCTGGACTTCCTGGATGGCGAATATGACGTGCTCGTAAGCACAAGCATCATTGAGACAGGGGTAGATATCCCGAATGTAAATACCCTGATTGTTCATGATGCGGACAAGATGGGCCTTTCCCAGCTGTACCAGCTGCGTGGGCGCGTAGGACGGTCCAATCGGATTGCTTATGCGTACTTTACGTACCAACGGGATAAAGTGCTGACCGAGGTTGCAGAGAAACGACTGCAATCAATTAAGGAATTTACTGAGCTGGGATCCGGATTCAAAATTGCGATGCGAGATCTATCGATCCGTGGAGCGGGGAACCTGCTCGGTGCAGAGCAGCACGGCTTCATTGCCTCAGTCGGATTCGACCTGTATTCTCAGATGCTGGCAGAGGAAATTAACAAACGTAAAGTCACCATGCTGGGGGAAGAGCCGGTACCTTCCGATCAATGGAACACCACGCTCGATCTTAGCATTGATGCCTACTTGCCGGGCGATTATATCTATGACAGTATACAGAAGATTGAAATTTACAAAAAAGTGGCGGTCATTGCCTCTTTCGACGATGCAATGGAACTGGAAGACGAATTGGTTGACCGATTCGGCGACCTTCCGGAAGCGGTCATTAATCTGATGGCTGTAGCCAGATTGAAAGTGTATGGCAAAATGTATGGAATTGAGTCCATTACGCAGCGTGGTGACGACCTTACCGTGAAGTTCTACGAAGGCCGTGAGCATGCGTTTGAGCTCTCGAAAATTGCGCACATTGGAAATCAGTTCGAAAGACGTGTACAATTTGAACAAGGACCCCATATGCTTATTCATGTCAAAGGCAAAGGGCTTGGGGACAAGCAACTGATGGAGCTGGTAGAGAAATTTCTGGAGTCCATGAAGAGTGCTTTTAAATCAAAGGGGGAACCAAAGGATGTTACCAAAGTATAAAAAAGTAGGGAAAGTACTCTCCGTGAGTATGGTTGCAGTACTGTCCTTATCACTGCTTGCTGCATGCGGCAAGAAGGAAGAAGCAGCTACACCAGAAACCAATGATACAAGTGCTGTAGTAGCGACATATGATGGCGGTACAATTACAGCCAATGAATTCGATATGGAGCAACGGGTCATGAAATTCCTCTATCCGGAATATGCACAAATGATGGAGATGGATGATTTCAAGGACTACCTGGTACGCCAGGAAGTTGCTTATGAATATTTGAGTGGCAAGGCCAGTGAAGAAGCCAAAACAGAAGGTGCCAAAGTGGCAACCGAGCAGTTCGACAAAATGAAGGCTTCTGTTCAAGCCGATCAATGGACTGAAATGTTGAAAGCTCAAAACCTGACAGATCAAAACATCAAGGATTACATGACTCGCATCATGACCGTTATCAAGGATAAAGAAACTGGTGTTACGGAAGATGCAATTAAAAAAGAATTTGAAACAAACAAGGATCAGTTCACAACGGCTTCAGTTCGTCACGTTCTGATTAACTTCACGGACCCAGATACGCAAAAAGAGCGTAAAAAAGAAGATGCATTGAAAATTGCGAAAGAAGTTAAAGCCAAACTGGATGCCGGCGAAGACTTTGCAAAAGTTGCAAAAGAGTACTCCGAAGATCCAGGCTCTGCAGATAATGGCGGTTTGTACGAAAATACCCCTGTATCCAACTGGGTAGAAGCGTTCAAAGAAGCTGCCAAAACATTGCCGCTCAACAAAATCAGTGATCCGGTTGAAACGGAATACGGATATCACGTGATGAAAGTGGAATCCCGTACTGAAGCAGACTATAGCAAATTGACAGATGAGCAAAAAGAAACACTCAAAAGCCAATTGGCAGCTGCAGAGATCGATACGTTTATGACGAATGAACTGGATAAGATCGTGAAAGAAGTAAATCTGCCGAAGACAGACAAGGCTGAAGAAGGTACTACGGAAGGTACTGAAGGCACAACGGGTACTGGAACTGGAACCGAAGGTGATCAATCTACAGAAACCAAAACGGACGAGTCTACAGGTACTGATGCTAAGACAGATCAAGGTACTAAAACAGAGTCCGATGCAACAACAGGCGATAGCGCAGATACAAGCAGCAAGTAAGAAACGAGCTACAGCAGACTTACTTTCTGGACAAGCTTAGAGAAGCAAGGGGAGGACTTATGGCCTGCCCCTTGCTTCTTTTTGTACAGACAGCAGCGTAATGGGTACATGGTCACCTTCTGTGAAGAGAACACAACTATATTCTTCAAAGTATGTATAAGGAAATGGGAACAGATGAATACTATGGTCAAGATATCACACTAAACGTTCTGGGACTTTCCTCTACCCATTAAGGAACAGTAGTTGAAAAATCTTCTCGAGAAAGTGGGGCAACATGTGAAATGAAAGCTACTGGTATTGTCCGCCGTATTGATGACCTCGGCCGTGTGGTCATTCCAAAAGAAATCCGTCGTACGTTACGAATTCGTGAAGGAGATCCGCTTGAGATTTTTGTGGATCGTGATGGAGAAGTCATTCTAAAAAAATATTCGCCTATCGGCGAATTGGGCGATTTCGCCAAAGAATATGCTGAATCGTTGTATGAGAGTACAGGTCACGTAACCATGATCTCTGACCGCGATACCATTATTACGGTAGCGGGTGGCTCCAAGAAGGAATATCTGGACAAGCAGGTAGGTCAGCTGGTAGAGAGCTGCATGGAAAACCGCAAGACCATCGTTGAGACAGCTAGTGGCTCCTATGAGATCAGCAAGGATCATGATGAAACATTATCCTCTTTCGTCATTGCACCCATCATTTCGGGTGGAGACCCTATTGGAACCGTCATTCTGTACAACAAGGATGAATCCGTGAAAATGTCCCAGATGGAAGTTAAAATGGCTGAGACAGCTGCTGGCTTCCTTGGCAAACAGATGGAACAATAAACAGCAGATCAACTCCTGGTGCCTTTCCGGCAGACAGGAGTTTTTTGCTTTTAAAAAGGCATAATGCTCAGGCTGAATGAAGAGCGGATAGCGGGAACTTCAAAGGGAACTTCAACAGAATGTTAGTCTGTGCGGCTTCAGGCAGGTATAATAGCAAAGTATGCTTAATGGATATAATCGCTTGGATAATGTAGGAGGGACTTATGAAACAGCCGTCTACTACTGGCTCAAGATTGCTGCAGGGTGCATTTGTGCTTGGCCTTGCTGCCATTATTTCTAAAATCATCGGTGCTTTTCAAAAGATTCCGTTACAGAATCTAGGGGGCGACGGTGTTTTTGGTATTTATAACACGGTTTATCCGTTCTATATGCTTATTATTACGATTGCTGCCGCCGGACTGCCTGTTGCCGTATCCAAATTTGTTGCCGAACAACATGCGCTGGGGAGGCCCGAGGAAGGCAAACGGATTATCCGTCTGTCTTCGATACTTCTTGGAGGCATCGGATTAACCCTGGCCATCCTGATGTACATTGGTGCACCGCTTATAGGTCATCTGATTGGTAATGGACATGTCATTCCTTCTATTCGGGCTGCAGCGCTTGCGCTGCTATTTGTCCCGCTAATGACTGGACTTCGTGGATATTTTCAGGGTTTACAGCAGATGGTGCCAACCGCTGTGTCACAGGTCGTAGAGCAGACGATTCGTGTGACGGTAATGATTGTGCTGCTGCTATGGCTGATGAAGCAGGATGCATCGCTGGAGACTATTGCTGCCGGAGCCATGCTGGGTTCCGTTGCCGGTGGATTCGTGGGGCTACTCACCATGCTAGCCTATGTGTACAGTCGGCGGCGAAAGAGCAGGAAACCTGGTCTATCCCAAGAAGAGGTCTATGGCTTGCAGAGATCGGAAGCCAGGGAGGGACAACCGGAGCTATGGACAGGAGAAGACCTTCGGGCGGAGAAGCTTCCCACCAATGGTCAATGGATTCGAACCTTGCTGGTATATGCCATTCCAGTCTGCCTGGGTTCGCTCGCTGTACCTCTGATGAACCTGGTGGATACCTTCACGGTACCCCGGCTTCTAAGGAGTGAAGGATTGGATGAAGTCGAATCCATGGTGTCGTTCGGAATTTACAATCGAGGCTTGCCGCTTGTACAGCTGGTGACGATGCTCGCCACGTCGCTTTCCGTGCTGTTCATCCCGGCGATGGCCGAAGCTCGCCTGAAGGGAGGGCCGGAAGCCGTCAGGCAGCAGGCAAGCATCGCGCTGCGCTGGTTCTGGTTAATCGGTCTGGCCGCCTCCGCTGGCCTCGCGGTGTTGGCAGAACCGATCAACCGCATGCTGTACGGTGATGCCGCAGGCACCGAAGCTCTGCGCTACATGGCGCTGACGGCAGCAGGCAGCACCGTCAGCATCATTGCGGCGGCGCTCCTGCAGGGGCTCGGCGCCGTACGCGCACCCGCGTTCAGCATGCTGGCCGCCGCAGGCGTCAAGGTGCTGCTGAACGTCATGCTTGTGCCCGCGCTGGGCATCAGTGGCGCGGCCCTGGCAGGCGCAGTCGCCTATATGCTGGCGGCTGGCCTGAATGTGGCCCTGCTGGCGCGGCGTACCGCGATGCGCCCTGCCCCTGGCGCCGTCCTGGTGAAGCCGGCGCTGGTGATCGCCGCCATGAGCGTGGCGGCGGCAGGCATGGCCTGGGCTGCCGGAGCAGTGCTCGGCGGCATGGGCATCGCGGCCGATCGCAGGTTGGCCGCGGTAGGCATAAGCCTGCTTGGCATTGCCGCAGGTGCAGCCGTGTTCTTGCTGGCGTCAGCCCGTACCGGGCTGCTGACCGCCACAGATCTGGCCGCGATCCCGAAGCTAGGACCGCGCCTGGCCCAATTGCTTCGCAGGCTGCATGTCCTGCGGTAGCCCTGTCTCGCCCTTTTGTGTGTGAAGTTATTGGATAACCGCGGATTCTGTTATAATACGTGTAATTATAGAGCGCTGTTCTGCGTATGTTCCTCATTTCAATGTAACAATGGGAAGCATTCTGCAGAATGGTTCGGATGGAGGCTTGAAAATGAGCGCAGCAGCTTTGACCGTCGTTGGTCTCGGATCAGGAGATGCAGATCAGCTGACAGTAGGTATTATCAAGAAAATGAAACAGGCGGCTACGCTGTATGTCCGCACATTGGATCATCCCGTGCTGAATGACCTGAAGCAGGAAGGGCTGGAGATGACATCATTCGATGCAATTTACGAGGCGAAAGCGTCGTTCCCGGAGGTCTATGACGAGATTGCCAATCGCCTCATTGAGGCAGCCCGTCAGGGAGAGCCGGGAACCGAGATTGTCTATGCTGTTCCAGGTCATCCGATGGTGGCAGAAGCAAGTGTACGCCTGCTGAAAGAACGCTGCCCGCAAATGGGTATTTCACTTCGTGTCATGGGGGGGGAGAGTTTTCTGGATGAAGCTTTTATCCGTCTCGGATTTGATCCCATTGAAGGTTTCCAACTTCTCGATGCCAGCAGCCTGAGCACGGAGCTGGTGCAGCCTCAGCTGCATACCTTGATCGGACAGGTCTATGATGTGTTTACTGCGTCTGATGTGAAGCTATGCCTGATGGAAGTATATCCGGATGACTATCCGGTATTTGTTGGACATGCCCTCGGTGTACAGGATCAGGAGATCATTCACAAGGTACCGCTTCATGAGCTGGACCGGATTGAAGGTTACGGAAACCTCTCCCTCATTTATGTGCCGAAAAACACGGATGATGCCCTGCGACGTCGCTCTTTTGCAAGGTTGCATGAGATCGTTAATATACTTCGCAGCCCGGGTGGATGCCCATGGGATCAGGAGCAGACCCATCTGTCGATTCGCAAGAACCTGATTGAAGAGACGTATGAAGTCATTGAAACGATCGATGAAGATGACCCTGATCACATGAAAGAGGAGCTTGGGGACTTATTGCTGCAGATTCTGCTGCATTCCCAGATGGAAGAGGAAGTGGGCACATTCAATGTGTATGATGTGATTGAAGGGCTTAATGACAAGCTCATTTTCCGTCATCCTCATGTATTTGGCGAGCATCAGGCCGAGAATGCGAATGAGGCATTGCAGAACTGGGAACAGATGAAGGCAGAGGAGAAGAAGCGCAAAGGACTTGATCAACAGACCATCTCGGTGCTGGATGGTATTCCCCGCGATTTGCCTGCCTTGATGAAAGGGTACAAGCTCCAGAAGAAAGCAGCCAAGGTTGGTTTTGACTGGGATGATGTGAATGGCGTATTTGCCAAGATTGAAGAAGAACTGGCTGAACTGAAAGAAGCGGTGCAAAGCAATCAATCGGCTGAAGAGCGGAAGCTGGAACTGGGCGATTTGCTGTTTGCTACGGCCAATGTGGCTCGTTTCATTGATACAGACCCGGAGGAGGCTCTTGCCGCCACCAACCGCAAGTTCACCCAGCGCTTCCAATATATCGAGGAGCGGCTGCGTGAACTTGGACGGACACCTGCAGATAGCAACGTCGAAGAGATGGAGCAATTCTGGCAAGCAGCGAAGAAGGCTGGACTGTAATATAGGATTGTCCATGTAGACTGTTCAAATATCCTTGTTCCATGTTTTTCAATGGTATGTTATGCTATACGAACATGTGTTCATATTTGGATTAGGGTTATTTCTGATTGATCGGATGACATTCCGGGTATTGGACTTAGACTTTCCATAGGCACAGGTTCATCCTAAGCCAAAAAAAGTCGCAGGCCGAGGCAGGAATTCAGAATCCTAGCCAGAATACATGTGTAGTAACCTTGCGCGAAAGCCGCGGCAATCACGCGGATTGCCAGGATTCGCAGATACTTTTTTTTTAATTTGGGAGGCTTTTAAAAATGAACAAAACAGATCTGATTAACAACATTTCCACCAAAAGCGGTTTGACTAAAAAAGACGTTGAGTCCGTATTGAACGGCTTCTTGGGAGAAATTACAGATGCACTCGCAAGCGGAGACAAAGTACAACTGATCGGCTTTGGCACTTTTGAAACCCGCAAACGTTCCGGTCGTACCGGACGTAACCCACAAACAGGGAATGAAATCGTTATTCCTGAGTCCACTGTTCCTGCATTCAAAGCAGGCAACAAACTTAAAGAAGCCGTAAAATAATGCGTCTTGATAAATTCCTGAAGGTCTCCCGGCTGATCAAACGCCGCACTGTGGCCAAGGACGTCTCCGAACAGGGACGTGTTCTGATTAACGGACGTGAAGCGAAGCCAAGCGCCGCTGTTAAAGTGGGCGATGAGCTGACGGTTCAGTTCGGTCAGAAGCTGGTCACCGTGAAGGTGGAACGTCTTGCTGAGAGCACCAAGAAGGACGAGGCGAGCAGCCTCTATACCTTGGTTAAGGAAGAGCCGATCGCCAAGGATAACGGGCTGAACTGGTAATCATCTGCCCGATATGCTCTTTTATGAATGAAATCAAGTGAGATAGAAGCGCCTTTCCCATACAGGAAGGGCGCTTTTGTGTTTGGATAAGCAGAAGCATTTCAGAAGCATTTCCTTCATGATCGCTGGTTCTATTCCCGCCTTCGCCTCCATAAGCTAGGTGTAAGAAGGAGGGGTACATGCCATGGTTGAGCACGGTAAACCGAAACAGCATCATTTGAGCATGCAAAATCGCAAACTGCTGGATCTGACAGGTGTCTCCAATGTAGAGAGCTTCGACAGTGAGGAATTTTTGCTGCAGACTGAACTTGGGCATCTGACCATCCGGGGGCACAATTTACATATCAAAAACTTGAGCCTGGAGGAAGGCTTGCTATCCATTGAAGGCACAGTCAGTTCTCTGCAATATCTGGACCCCGGTTCCCAGAACAAGAATAGTAAAGGCCTGTTCGGCAAGATGTTCCGATGAGTCTGGACACGCAGTGGATTACATTAACATGGATGCTGTTATCGGGAATCGTAATGGGTATGGCCTACGACAGTTACCGGGTACTGTCCGGTCAGCTGCGCTTCCCGAGATGGAGCATGCACACGCTTGACCTGTTGTACTGGGTTGCTTCCGCGCTGTTCGTCTTCCGGATGCTGTATGCCGGAAACCACGGACAGCTGCGGTTTTATGTCTTTTTGGGACTAATTATAGGGGTTTGCTTCTATTTTTGGCTTTTAAGTGTTACAACCCAGCGTTTTGTGGTAATGTTAATTAAACTCGCAAGAACACTTATTCATTGGTGTGGACATATCCTTAACATCCTGTTCGTTATGCCAGCGAAGGGACTATACAAGCTAGTTCGCGTGATATTGGGTTTTGTGCTCGCGATACTGATATTCCTGGGCAAGCTGGTATTGCAATGTTTGGTACCTTTCTGCAAGTTGTTCCGCTGGATGTTTAGGCCGCTCCTGAAACATTGGGTAACGCCCCGTTGGATGATCCGTGCGGGTTCAAGTATTGCAACGATATGGAAACGCTGGTTTTAAGGAGGTCCAAAAATGGGTAAAACACCTGTGGGGAGATCTGCAGCCCCAACAGGCCAAGGGAAATCTGCCGGCGCAAGAAGACGCCTCATGCTCTGGATGACATTCATCGTTGTATTTGTCATTTGGGCAGGATATACGTTCCTTGTACAGAATGCACAGATTTCGGACAAGAGTTCGCACTTGGCCGCACAGCAGGCTTCGAAGGAAGAGACGCAGAAAAAGCTGGATCAGTTGAAGTATGAAGTCAGTCGGTTGAAGGACCCTGAATACATAGGACAGCTGGCGCGGAAAAAAGGTTATTACCTGCCTGAAGAGACGCCAATCCAGGTTGAAGAGTCAGGGAACTGATGGAATTACGCTCATAACAGAGCAAGGATTATTATCCATATATCTGAAGCCGTCATACTGTAAAAAATAGGCTCTCCTGCGGGGTAGAGCTCTGTTGACCTTGGTTTGCGGCATAAGGTATAATTACATTTAGCACAGCATTGATTTTGGCATCTAAAAAATCGGGTTGTATATTTTTAAGGGAGGATCATTTTATTCTATGGCAATTGAAGTGGGCACCAAGTTAGAGGGCAAGGTGACAGGCATCACGCATTTTGGAGCATTTGTGGATCTGTCAGGAGGTGTCACGGGTCTCGTTCACATCTCGGAAATCGCCGACAATTATGTCAAAGATGTCAACGACCACCTGAAACTTAATGACGTCGTTACAGTGAAGGTCATCAACGTTGACAAGGATGGCAAAATCGGACTTTCCATTAAGCAAGCTGTTGACAAACCGGTTGAGCAACAAACACAATCCAGACCCCCAAGAGCTCCAAGACCGGAACGCAGTGGAGGAGATCGCGAACGATTCAGCGGTGGAGGCCCAAGTGGCGGCCAAGGCCGTGGCGGCGGCGGTGGATTTAACCGCGACCGTGGAGGCCGTTCTTTCAAGCCCGCAGCAGGCAAACCTTCATTTGAGGATAAAATGTCACGCTTCCTGAAAGATAGTGAAGAGCGGATCTCTTCGCTCAAGAAGAACACAGAGGGCAAACGCGGAGGCCGTGGAGCCAAGCGCGTGTAATCTGTCTCAACCTGATTTAAAATATAAGAAAAGCCGTTAACCCGTAAGGGTCGACGGCTTTTTTGCGTTTTGTCCTTTTTTTCTTATAGTCCGTTGCTTGCGTAAACATTTTGGGGTTTACCGTCGCCTATGCGCGTTCCACTGGATTTCTGGCTTTTTTTGTAAAGTAGTGCTCCGCTCATGCACTTTTTTCGCACAAGGACCAGGGGAGATAAGAACATTTGTCGTCTACCATTTTTTACCGACATGTTTCCATGCCATTCCGCAGGTATCCCGTTCAATTCAAGTTGAAGGCAGAACAAATGCCATTCAAAATCAGACAACCCCGTCCTCGGTAAATCAGGTGGTGAAGGAAGAAATGACAATAAGGCCGGGGGTTTCGCTCCTCCGCGCCACGCTTGATTCTTTTGTCGTAAACTTTTTGAACCCTATCCACCTATTGTGACAAACTACGTCTTCTAATCTATCTATAATCAGAACCATCGAGAATGAAACACGAAAACAAATAATCGAATGGGGTGCCTTGGGATGATGGAAAAGTGGAATGTCATTCAATTTCCGGGAATGAAAGCTGGTAAAGGGAGTACAGAAGCTCGGGAGGAGCTGTCCGTACGTCTCAAACAGTGGATTACCTCCCGGAAGGCTGTCCAGTTCGTTGCTGCACGTAAATGGGTGCTGCTCCTTACATTTATGGGATTTTTATTGGGGAAAGCCATGATCCTGAATGAACTATCGCCATTTGCAATTGCATACTTCGCGGTGATTGCCTTTATGCGCAGGGATTACATTATTCCCGTTGGTGCCGCTTTGCTGGCAGGGAGCCTTTTTGCTCCGTTTCCGGTTCCGCTTATCGTTGCGTCTGAGATGGCGATCTTCTATCTCTTGTTTAGAGGGCTGGAGGCTTATGACCGTGCTGAATTATCTTATGCACCAACAATGGTGTTTACGACTACTTTTATGGTCAAGTTGTTCGCGGTCGTCATTGGGCCGTCTTTCAGCTGGTACGCCATGTTAATGCTCACGATGGACTCCATACTCAGCTTCGTGCTCACCCTGGTTTTTATACAAGCCATACCGATTTTTACGTATCGCAAAAAGAAATTCAACCTAAAGAGCGAGGAGATCCTCTGCCTGATCATATTGCTGGCCTCCGTTATGACAGGAGCGGTGGGCTGGACCATTCAGTCCCTTTCCGTGGAGCATATGCTCTCTCGTTATTTAATTCTGATCTTCGCGCTGGTGGGCGGAGCCCCCCTTGGGGCATCGGTCGGGGTCATTACAGGTCTGATTTTGAGTCTCGCTGACATGTCTGCTGTATACCAAATGAGCTTGCTGGCTTTTGCCGGGATGCTGGCGGGTATGCTTAGAGAGGGCAAACGTGCAGGCGTTGCACTGGGGATGCTGCTGGGCTCATCCATTCTATCCATATATCTGGGCGGTCCAGGTGACGTGATGAATTCCTTATGGGAGACGTGCGCAGCCATTGTTCTGTTCATGCTTACACCTAAGAGCATGATGGCGGCCATATCCAAATATGTGCCAGGCACACAGGATCATACCAAATCGCAGCATGAATATGCGAAGCGGATTCGGGATATCACGGCAGAACGGGTGACCCGCTTCTCACAGGTATTCCGCCAGCTTTCCCGCAGCTTCGATCAGATGTCCGGTACGGGGGAACCGGTACAGAACGAAGGCGGCATGGAGCATTTCATGAATGAGGTAGCAGAGGGAACGTGCGCAGGGTGCTTTAAACGTGCACAGTGCTGGGATGCAAAGTTTATTCAAACCTATAAATACATGACGGATGTGATGAGTTCCATTGAGGCCAATCCGGAGATGTCTGGCAAACAAATCCCGGTGGAGTGGAACAGGGTATGTGCCAAACCGGAGGAGGTGCTCGAGGTTATGCGTGCCCAGTACGGGCTCTACCAGCATAATATGCAGTGGAAGCGTCAGATAGTGGACAGTCGGCAGCTGGTTGCCGAGCAATTATCCGGAGTATCCCAGGTGATGGAGGACCTGGCGAGAGAAATTCAACGGGAAAGTGAGGAGATGGTACAGCAGGAGGAGCAGATTCGGGATGCACTGGAGTCACTGGGCCTGTCCATTCATTCAATTGAAATTATCAATCTGGAAGCAGGCAATGTGGAAATCGAGATTGTTCATGCCTACACGAGGGGGTTTGATGAATGCCGGAAGATGATTGCGCCGCTGATCTCGGATGTCCTGGACGAGCATATTGCAGTTCTCCATGAGACGATGACGGATCCCCGTCAGGGTCTGGCTACCGTGACCTTTGGCTCAGCCAAAACCTATGAAGTGACTACAGGGGTAGCTGCGGCTGCCAAAGGGGGAGATTTATTATCCGGGGACAGCTTCAGCACCGTTGAACTGGGAAATGGTACCTTCGCGGTGGCGCTCAGTGATGGTATGGGCAACGGGGAACGTGCACGCATGGAGAGCAGTGCCGCATTAAATATTCTGGAACAACTGCTTCAATCCGGCATGGATGAGAAGCTGGCGATAAAATCCGTGAATTCTGTGCTGATGCTGCGCTCTCCTGAAGAGATGTATGCCACGGTGGACATGGCTTTAATCGATGAATATACGGCAGAGACCACATTTATGAAAATCGGCTCAACTCCGAGCTTTATTAAACGCGGACAGGAGGTTATTCAGGTATCGGCCAGCAACCTGCCCATTGGCATTATTAAAGACATCGAAGTCGATCTGGTCACTGTACAGCTTCAACCGGGCGATATATTGATTATGATGACGGATGGAATCTATGATGCCCCAGGGTATGCCGTCAACAAGGAGCTATGGATGAAACGTCTCATTCAGGAGATTGATAGTGACGATCCACAAGAGGTAGCAGACTGCCTGCTTGAGAGCGTAATTCGATATCAGCAGCATGAGATTTTGGATGATATGACTGTCGTTGTAGGAAAAGTAGAGCATTACCGTCCTGAATGGGCAACATTGCGCGTACCGGGTATTAACCGGATGGAGCGTCCGCGTACAGTAAGTTAATTGCATGATTCTCTGTTTGAAGTCTCTCCATTCTGGCAATGCTAGTCATAGAATTGGAGAGTAACAAAAACGGAGGGATTTCGGATGAAGCAGATCTTGTTGATCACCGACGGTTGTTCTAATGTAGGTACAAGTCCTGTGCTGGCAGCGGCAGAAGCCCGTGAAGAGGGAATTACGGTTAATGTGGTTGGTGTGATTGATTATGGGACCATTGGTGAACTGGGTAGCCGGGAGATTGAGGATATTGCCAAAGCTGGGGGTGGAATCAGCCAGATTGTCGGAACAAGGCAGCTTGCCCATACGATGCAGATGATGACAAGGAAAACGGTGGTTCAGACCATTCAGCAGGCGGTTAATAGAGAGTTAACACAAATTCTGGGAGAGAAGGTGTCCAAAACCGTAACTGACCTTGAACCTACACAGCGTGCTCAGGTGGTAGAAGTGATAGATAACCTGGCTGAAACGGCCCCTCTTCAGGTCATTCTGTTAATCGATGTAAGTGCAAGCATGAAGCCGAAGCTCGCTGCAGTTGAAGAAGGAATCCGGGATTTGATGTTGAGCTTGCAGTCACGTGTAGGGCAGAGCAAGCTCTCGGTATTTCATTTCCCGGGTCGCCATAGTGGAGAAGAGGCTGTGATGGATATCAACTGGACATCGGATCTGGGCAGTGTCCGTTCGCTGTTTGGACGTCTGCAGATGAAGGGTGCGACCCCGACAGGTCCTGCGATTCAGAAGGTGATTGATTTTTACCGTTATGGTACACTGGAGGGACAGCAGGAAATAGAAGGGAACTATCGCATTGAAAGAGAAGGGATGCTCGGTGACAACGTTGTCTGATGCCTCTTTCCCGCCAGGAACAGTAATTACGGGGAAATGGAATCGCAGCCGTTATACGATTCGCAAGCTGCTGGGCAAAGGCGCCAACGGCATCGTTTTTCTTGTCCAGCGGGGTGAGAATGGCAAACACTATGCACTTAAGATGGGATTTGATCCGTTCGATCTGCAATCAGAGATCAATGTACTCAAATCGTTTCAGCTACAGCGTAATCATGAGGCCCTGAAGCAGAGTGGTATTCCTTCCTATCTCAAGGATGTGGACGATTATGCCATTCAGGGACGGGATATTCCCTTTTATGTGATGCGTTATGTTCGGGGTGAAGCTCTTCACCACTTCATCAGGCGTCAAGGGACGGACTGGACGCTGCTGGTTGGGCTTAGACTCTTGCAGAAGCTGGCACAATTACATCAGGCGGGATGGGTATTTGGCGATCTTAAGCCTCAGAACGTACTGGTATCCGATTTTGGTCAAGTGGAGCTCATTGATTATGGTGGAGTTACGTCGATTGGACGAAGCGTGAAACAGTTTACCGAATGGTATGACAGGGGCTTCTGGAATGGCGGAAGCCGAACAGCAGATGGCACCTACGATGTCTTTGCTTTTGCTTTGTTACTGATTCACGTATTGGAGGGGGAAGCGCTCAAGGCGCTAGCTGCCGAAGGATTGCCACAACTGCGGAGTGTCAATCAGCTCACGACCCTGGTGGAGCGCAGCGAAAGGCTGCGACCGTTTCGTAACT
The DNA here is from genome assembly GCF_022346995.1 of Paenibacillus sp. ACRRY. Lineage (GTDB taxonomy): Bacteria > Bacillota > Bacilli > Paenibacillales > Paenibacillaceae > Paenibacillus. The sequence goes on from NZ_JAKRNM010000017.1 coordinate 43,871, forward strand.
GGACGATTCAGGCCCTTCGGGGACAGTTCCGGGATGCCGGACATGCAGCCAAATCCTGGAAAGACATGATGGCCCGGCCTACACCTCTTCGCCGGCGTTCATCGAGCTCTACACCACGCTGGCTAAAAAATGCATTCGCTGTATCCGTTATATTACTTATTGGGGTACTCATCTATGCACTGCGTTTTTAATTTTTACAGGTGCATATACATAACGCAAGGAATGAGGAACAGGTATGGAGGCTTTACGCTGGAATGAGCTGGTGAATCATGTGCTGGAGGCAGCGGAAGAGCATCAGTTATGGGTTCCCGGGGATCGGATCATCGTCGCAGTATCGGGCGGACCGGACTCGGTGGCTTTTTTGCATATTATGCATGAGATCAGTACAAGACATGTTCCGCTGGAACTGGTCTGTGCTCATGTGCATCACGGGTTCCGTACAGAATCGGATGAAGAGGCCGAAATGGTTGGGAAAATGGCAGCACAGCTGAACATTCCTTTTGAATGGGTGAAGGCCGATATTCCTTCTTATATGAAGCTTACAGGGAAGGGATCACAGGAAGCGGCACGCGATAGGCGGTATGCATTTCTGCATGAGGTAGCTGACAAATATGGTGCAGCAAGCATTGCTCTGGCACATCATGCGGATGATCAGGCAGAGACAGTTATGCTTCATTTATTACGTGGCAGCGGACTAACTGGACTGTCCGGAATGAAGTTTAAACGGCGCGAAAAAAATGTGGAACTTATTCGCCCATGTCTTCGTATAAACAAGACAGACCTTGTAGAAGCTTGTAATACTCAGGGATTTCTGTACTTTAATGATGCAAGCAATTCCCAGCGTAAATATCGGCGTAATGCCATTCGCTTGGATGTGCTTCCTTATTTGGGGCAATATAATGGACAGCTCACGCCGTCTTTGAATCGGCTTGCCGAAATTGTGGGCGATGAAGACGATTTCATGGAACAAAGTGCATATGACGCATACAGGTGTCTAGTGCAGGTGAACGGCGGAAGGCAAACCTTTGAGGTGCCTTCCTTTTTGAAGTTACATGTCGCTTTACAACGAAGGTTGATTAAACTAATATTGAATTATCTGCCTTTGGACAGTGATTTTGTCGACTTTACCCGTATCGAAACCATTCGCCGCAAGGTAATAGAGCCTTATGCGAAGACCTGGAGCCTAGATTTAGGACAGACACTCGCTTGTACCCGGGAGTATGATCTGGTTTCCTTTGGCATACGGACAGACGTACAGGATCAATCTTTCGAGTATCGTCTCGTGCAATGGAACGGAACTTATGAGCTTTCACTCAGGGAGATTGACCGATATCTTCGGATCGTTCCTATGAGTCCCGAGGACTATCTTGTGCCGGAAACGGCAGATCAGGCCGCATTTGATGCGGATCAACTGCTCATGCCGCTGGTTGTGCGTTCACGGTTACCTGGAGATACCATGAAAGTCATGGGATTAAACGGAAGCAAAAAGGTGAAAAATATTTTCATCGATGAAAAAATCCCCCCCTCTGTCCGTCCGCGTATTCCCGTGGTTTGTGACGGAGCAGGCAACATTGTCTGGTTGCCGGGTGTTCGCCGGTCGAATATTGCACCGGTGAAGGAGGATACTTCCGCCATCCTGTACATGACTGTAGGCAATTCAGCGATTCAGGGGTAGTGGTTATGGTTCAGGTAAGGCTTTCATAGTATAACTTAGGAGGTTCGCACAGTTGCAGAACGACATTCAGGAAGTATTGATCAGTGAAGAAGAAATTCAAAGTAAAGTCAAGGAATTAGGCGCAACACTAAGTGCCGAATATGCAGGTCGCAATCCTTTGGTCATTTGTGTGCTCAAGGGTGCGTTTATATTTATGGCTGATTTGGTTAAAAACATAACGGTACCTGTTGAAATGGATTTCATGGCAGTATCCAGTTATGGAGCATCCACCAAATCGTCAGGCGTTGTTAAGATCATCAAGGATCTCGACGTCTCGGTTGAAGGTCGTGAGGTTCTCATTGTCGAGGATATTATCGATAGTGGACTTACGCTCAGCTATTTGATTGAGCTGCTTCAAAATCGCGGTGCCGAAACGGTGCGCGTGGTTACGCTTTTTGACAAACCTTCAGGCCGTAAGGTGGAGCTTGAAGCTCATTACACCGGCTTTGACATTCCTGATGCATTCATCGTTGGATATGGTTTGGATTATGCCGAGAAGTACCGGAATCTCCCTTACATCGGGATTTTGAAACCGGAAGTATACAGCAGTTAATAAGCATGCTAGTTCCAAGCCCAGTTCTGCTCGTGCCTTCTGTTGAGAAGCCATGTCGGGCTATGTTAAAATAATTAAAGTGTCTCGAGAGGAGGTAGGGGATGAATCGGTTCATCCGGAATTCTGGTTTTTATTTGATTCTTTTTTTAGTCGTGGTGGGCATAGTGCAGTTCGTCAGCAATGGCGGCGAAGCCACAGATAATCCTAGATATGATCAGTTGCGCACGGCGGTTAAGGCGAACAACATCTCGGAATTGACGGTTCAATTTGACGGTCAGTCTTTTCTTGTGACCGGTCAATATAGAGAGAAGCCTAGCGAAGCCAAATCAGAAAATTTCTCAACGTACATTCCTCCTACGGATGAAGCGATTAGTGAGCTTGTAGCGGCAAGTGAAGCTAATAATTTCAAGTTAAATCAGGAGCCAATGAGAGGTGACAGCATCTGGCTGACACTTCTGACATCCTTTATTCCTTTGATCATTATGTTCCTGCTGTTCTTCTTCCTGTTTAATCAGGCGCAAGGCGGCGGCGGTAAAGTAATGAACTTTGGTAAAAGCCGTGCCCGTCTCTATAACGAAGAGAAGAAGCGGGTTACATTTGAAGACGTCGCAGGTGCGGACGAAGAGAAGCAGGAGCTTGTTGAGGTCGTTGACTTCCTCAAAGATCCTCGCAAATTCGCAGCTGTAGGTGCACGGATTCCTAAGGGCGTATTGCTCGTGGGGCCTCCGGGTACTGGTAAAACGTTGCTTGCTCGTGCCGTTGCAGGTGAAGCGGGTGTGCCGTTCTTCAGTATCTCGGGTTCTGACTTCGTCGAAATGTTTGTCGGTGTCGGTGCATCCCGTGTACGTGACTTGTTTGAAAATGCAAAGAAAAACGCCCCATGTATCATCTTTATTGACGAGATTGATGCTGTGGGTCGTCAGCGTGGAGCTGGCCTTGGCGGTGGTCACGATGAACGTGAACAAACGCTCAACCAGTTGCTCGTTGAAATGGACGGATTCGGAGCTAACGAGGGAATTATCATCGTTGCTGCAACGAACCGTGCAGACATTTTGGACCCTGCCTTGCTGCGTCCGGGACGTTTTGACCGTCAAATCACGGTTGACCGCCCTGATGTAAAAGGTCGTGAAGCGGTACTGAAAGTACACTCCCGCAACAAACCACTCACAAAAGATGTGAAACTGGACATTATTGCGAAACGTACAACAGGCTTCTCTGGTGCGGATCTTGAGAATCTCCTGAATGAAGCGGCACTGCTTGCGGCACGCCGTAACAGAAAAGATATTTCCATGCGTGAGGTAGATGAGGCGATCGACCGTGTCATTGTAGGTACGGAGAAGAAAAGCCGTGTCATCAGTGATCGTGAGAAACGAATCGTTGCTTATCACGAAGCAGGCCATACCATTGTAGGATACTTCCTGGAACATGCCGATATGGTACATAAAGTGACCATCATTCCACGCGGACGTGCGGGTGGATATGTAATCATGTTGCCAAAAGAAGACCGAATGCTGGTAACCAAGCAAGAACTCTTGGACAAAGTAACAGGGCTCCTCGGGGGTCGTGTAGCAGAAGAATTGTTCATTGGTGAAATTGGTACTGGTGCATACAGTGACTTCCAGCAAGCGACAGGTATTGTTCGCAGCATGGTTATGGAGTACGGTATGAGTGAGAAATTGGGACCTATGCAATTCGGAAGTTCACAAGGACAGGTATTCCTAGGACGGGATATCGGCCATGAACAGAATTACTCGGATTCCATCGCTTATGAGATCGATCAGGAAATGCAGCGCTTTATCAATGAATGTTACGAGAAATGTAAAGACCTGCTCGTAAAACATTCCAAAGAAATGCACTTGATCGCTCAAACGTTGCTTGAAGTGGAGACACTGGAAATGGATCAGATCAAACAATTGATCGAGACAGGTTCCCTGACTCCAAAACCGGAGAGCGATAATGACAACGAAGGTACGCCAAGTGAAGGCGGAGAGCCAATCGTCGATAATATCGGTGATGTGCGTGTTCGCATTCAAGGCAAAGACGAAACACCTGAGCCACCAGCCGGAGATATCCCTAACGATGCTCCGAATCTGGATAAAGGCAACAGTAATGACCCAGATGATGGCGGTACGAAGCCAACATCTTAATGTCTAACAGAACCTGTTCTGAGAACAGATCAAAGAGAGCCGAGAGGCTCTCTTTTTTTGTGCGTTTTATTCAAATTACAGAGATAATGATAACTGCGAGCTAGAGCGCGAACTACGCAGGAAATGGTTGATTAAGGTGTTGTTCTGTGCCCTTTTCATTTATTGACAGAGTCGTGAACGTTGTGTACATTAGGTGTTAAACCGCTTGTGATTCGTTTCTCAAGCGAAAATATCGACGCAGATAGTCACAGGAAACGGCGCATGGCGCTGTCCCGTCAAAGGAGAGGATCACAGGTGGAAGCTCTGGCTTTAGAGCGCAAGGCTGAGATGAACCGGGAGCTGCGAGAGCGGCTGATGGAGTTGAAGAAGGAACGTAACGCTATTATTCTTGCTCATTATTACCAACGTGACGAAGTACAGGAAGTAGCCGATTTTCGTGGAGATTCATTCCTATTGGCACAGAAAGCCGCGCAAACAGATGCGGATGTCATTGTATTTTGCGGGGTTCACTTTATGGGTGAAAGCGCTAAAATTTTGGCCCCGAACAAGACGGTTATCATTCCGGATGAACGTGCAGGATGCCCCATGGCAGACATGGTCAATGTTGAGGGCCTGCGTAAACTGAAAGCGCAGCATCCCAATGCAAAAGTAGTGACGTATATCAATTCCTCGGCTGAGATCAAGGCAGAGACCGACATCTGTTGTACATCGGCCAACGCAGTCCGGGTTATTCAATCTGTTGATTCTGATGAGATTATCTGGGTGCCGGATAAAAACCTGGGACATTATGTTCAGCAGCACACAGACAAAAAAATGATCATCTGGGAAGGGTATTGCAACACACACGATATGCTGACTGTAAAAGACGTCGTTGAGATGAGAGCCAAATATCCAAATGCCGAGTTTGTCGTCCACCCGGAATGCCGTCCGGAAGTCGTGGAGATGGGAGACTTTGTAGGCAGCACGACAGCAATTCTTGAATACTGCAAAAATTCTTCCGCCAAGGAATTTATCGTAGGAACGGAAGATGGTACAGGATACCAGCTGCGACTGGATAGCCCGGATAAAGAGTTTCATTTTGCCACCAAGTTCCTGGTGTGTCCAAACATGAAGGTCAATAACCTGAAGAAACTGGTTAAATGCCTGGAAACGATGAAGCCACAAATTTACGTACCACCGGCCGTTGCCGACAAAGCTAGAGAATCGCTAGAGCGCATGTTACTGGTGAAGTAGCATGCGCTACTCTTGCTCCGAGACAGGTGAATAGGATGATACCGCAATATTTAGTGGATTTTGATCTGTCCCAGCTGCCAGCGGTGGAGACGGATGTATTGGTTATTGGTTCTGGCATTGCCGGATTGTATACAGCCATCAGGGCAAGCAAACATAATCAGGTATTGATGATCACGAAGAAGTCATTACTGGAGAGCAATACCCGTTATGCGCAAGGAGGCATCGCTGCGGTAATCGCTGAAGATGACTCCCCTGCATACCATCTACAGGATACACTTGTGGCTGGAGCGGGCCTGTGTCGCCGCGAGGCAGTGGAAGCATTGGTAAACGAAGGCCCAGATGGAGTGCAGGAACTGATCCGTCTGGGCACATTGTTTGATGTGGAGAACGGCGAGCTGGCGTTGACGCAGGAAGGTGCGCACAGTCACCGCCGTATTTTGCATGCAAATGGCGATGCGACTGGATATGAGATCGTAAGGGCTCTTGCAGCTCAGGCGAGTGCACATTCAGGTATTGAAGTCTGGGATGAGCATTTTGTCATTGATTTGATCACGGATCACGGAGAATGTGTTGGGGCTCTGGTCCAGAAATCGAACGGTGAAAAGGTGTTTGTAAAAGCGCGTGCTACGGTTCTCTGCTCCGGTGGGGCAGGGCAATTGTACCGCTATACAACCAATCCGGAGGTAGCTACGGCTGATGGCGTTGCCATGGCATATCGTGCAGGTGCAGTCATTCGGGATATGGAATTCATCCAATTTCACCCGACATCCCTATGTTATCCGGGTGCTCCGCGCTTCTTGGTTTCTGAAGCGGTACGGGGCGAAGGAGCGTTTCTGCGAAATATCAAAGGTGAGCGTTTTATGGAACGTTATCATCCACAGCTTGAGCTCGCTCCGCGCGATATTGTTGCAAGAGCGATTGTTAGTGAGATGGAGGCGACGAACAGTACATTCGTGTATCTGGATATTACTCATGAATCGGCTGAGTTAATCAAGCATCGATTCCCTACCATATATGAGACATGTATGCGGTACGGACTGGATATGACCACAGACTGGATTCCGGTTGCTCCTGCAGCACACTATATGATGGGCGGCGTTAAAACGGATTTGAACGGGGAGAGCAGCATTGGAAGGTTGTTTGCTTGTGGTGAGGTTTCCTCAACGGGAGTCCACGGAGCCAATCGTCTGGCGAGTAACTCATTGTCTGAAGCCATTGTTTTTGGGCACAGAATTTTTGAACGCATTCAAACACTGCCACCGCTGAATTTAATTCAGATTAAAAAACCTTTGCCGCATAGTGTCGGAAATAGAGAATGGGAAGAGCAGCAGCCAATTTCGGAACGGCGCTTGCGTTTGCAGAAGATGATGGTTCGTCAGGTTGGTCTCAGACGTAACGGTGCCAGCTTACAGGGAGCCCTGGATAAACTGGAGATGGAAATGGACATCTTCAATTATTTGCTGACACACAAGGAAGAGATGGAATACGCCAATCTTTTGACCTGTGCTTGGCTGGTCACCAGTGGAGCATTACATCGTCAGGAGAGTCGGGGAGCACATTACCGTGAGGATTACCCGCTTCGTGATGATACGGCTTGGCAGAAGCATAGTTTGCAGCAAAGAGAACAAGCGATTGTGGAGGAATTGATGTCATGATACTGAACGGATATAATGAAGGACTCATCGAATCCATCAAAAATTGGCTTCGCGAGGATGTGGGTGCAGGGGATGTTACTACAAGTGTGACGATTCCGGCAGGCCATCAATCCAAGGCAGTTATTCATGCTAAAGACCATGGGTTCATCGCGGGCATTTCGGTAGCTGAACTGGTATTTCAGGTGGTTGACCCATTCCTCGTATTTAGACCGATGGTACAAGATGGAGATGAGGTTACTCGGGGAACAACTTTGGCCGAAGTGGAAGGAAGCACCCATAGTTTACTTACAGGTGAGCGCCTGGCGCTGAACCTCCTGCAACGCATGTCTGGTATTGCAACGCGCACACGTTCATATGTTGATGCATTAGAGGGCCTCTCTACCCGATTGGTTGATACACGCAAAACAACCCCTGGTCACCGCATGCTTGAAAAATATGCAGTACGGGTCGGTGGAGGGGCGAATCACCGATTCGGATTGTACGATGCCGTTATGATTAAGGATAATCACATTAAAGGAGCAGGCGGCATTACAGAAGCCGTGAAGCGGGCAAGAGAAGTCATTCCTCATACGATGACTATTGAGGTGGAGACAGAAAATCTGACGCAGGTGAACGAAGCCTTGCATGCAGGTGCGGATATTATTATGCTGGACAATATGCATCCGGATCAGATGCGTGAGGCCGTTACGGTTATTCGTAAACAGGCTCCGCATGTGAAGGTGGAGGCATCAGGCAATGTCTCTCTGGATACAATCCGTGGAATTGCCGAGAGTGGTGTGGATGTAATTTCGGTTGGAAGGTTAACCTATTCTTTCGAGAGCCTTGATATCAGCCTAGATTTAAACGAAAAGAAAGAGGGGTGAACCTCTTTGATTCTTGTTGTAGACGTGGGCAACAGTAATATTGTACTCGGCGTGTATCAAGGCCGGTCGTTGCTCCACCATTTTCGTCTGAGCACATCCCGTCAGTCCACAGTGGATGAATACGGCGTATTGATTTATAATTTATTTCATATGTCGGATATATCAACACGCGACATTGAAGGAGTCATCATCTCATCGGTGGTTCCTCCTCTTGTGCATGTGATGGAAACGATGTGTGAAAAATATGTTGGCAAAAAGCCGATGGTTGTGGGACCTGGCATCAAAACCGGCCTAAACCTAAGGTACGAGAATCCGCGTGAGGTAGGCGCAGATCGCATTGTTAATGCAGTGGCAGCTGTTGAGAAATACGGTGGTCCACTTGTGGTTGTTGATTTTGGTACTGCGACGACCTTCGACTGTATTGATGAGAAGGGCAACTACCTTGGGGGAGCCATCGTACCGGGCATTCATATTGCCACTGAAGCGCTCTATGAGCGGGCATCCAAGCTGCCTCGCATCGAACTGGAGAAGCCCAAGAAGGTTATAGGACGCAATACGGTGCATGCCATGCAGGCTGGTATCATTTACGGCTATGCTGGACAGGTCGACGGGATTGTTGATCGCATTCGTACAGAGATGGGCGTACAGCCCAAAGTTATTGCAACCGGGGGGCTTGCACCGCTGATTGCAGAGGAAACACGCAGCATCGAGGAAGTCGATCCGCTGCTTACGCTGGAAGGGCTGCGTATCATTTATGAGCGGAACCGGGAAAGGTAAGGAAAGAGACGGCATGCAGCGGGCTGATTTTACAGTCTTACGTATTGTGCCGTTTTTTCTGTAAATTGAACGGATTTATAAGTTGAACGAATATTATATTCAATTTATATATCGTGTATCAGAGATACTATAGTATACGCCAAAGGAGGCTGAATGACTTGGAAAACAACAAACAGGACCGCTTGATTCGAGGTACAGCAATGGAAGGACGGGTTAGAGCCTTTGCTGTCCAAACAACAGAGTTGGTTGAGGAATTGCGCAGAAGACATGATACGTTTCCCACGGCTACAGCTGCCATGGGGCGTACGGTAACAACTGCAGCCATCATGGGTGCAATGCTTAAAGGTGAAGAGAAGCTGACCATTCAGGTCAAGGGAGACGGTCCCATTGGACAGATTGTTGCCGATGCGAATGCCAAAGGGGAAGTGCGTGGCTATGTGACGAATCCGCATGTACATTTACCTAGCAACAGTATGGGTAAGCTTGACGTTAGAGGCGTTGTGGGTACAGAGGGCTTCGTGAACGTAACGAAGGACCTTGGCCTGAAGGAGCCTTATCGTGGCAGTGTACCGATTGTTTCGGGAGAGCTGGGCGAAGACTTCACATACTATTTTGCCAAATCGGAGCAGACTCCTTCAGCTGTAGGCGTTGGCGTGCTTGTCGATACTGATAATTCTGTCATTGTCTCCGGCGGATTCATTATACAGCTGCTGCCAGGGCTGACCGACGATGAAATTACCGTTATTGAGAATTCTATCGGCACGTTGCCTGCTGTGACGACGCTGCTGGAGCAAGGGCTTGAACTGGAAGAATTGCTGAAGCGTGTACTGCCGGATGTACAGGTTATGGATGGAATGGACATTCATTTCCGCTGTCAATGTTCCCGTGAACGGGTCGAAAAAACGTTGATCAGTCTAGGTCAGCACGAAATGGAGCAACTGATCGAAGAAGAAGGCAAAGCAGAAGTAGTATGCCAGTTCTGCAATGAAGCTTATGATTTCAATAAGGAACAACTCGAGACCATTCTAGAGCAAGCCAAGAACTGATATAAGCGGGGACGGGACGCGGAATGACGAGACAGGAAAAAGGGCTGTGGACAGCTGTTATTGTCCTGACCCTCGGCATGCTGGTGATGGGGACGGTAATGGTTGTCCAGGGTATGAGATCAGGTCGGGATGATGCAGATGCACCTCATGATAAAGGTCAGGAAGAAGGGAGTGCCATTGCCACAATTAACGGAGAGGTCATTACTGACAAGGAATGGACCGATGCGCTAAAACGACGTTATGGTAGCGACATGCTCCTTCAGATGCTGAACCGCAAAGCGGTTTATGCAGAGGCTGTTGATCGGAACCTGACAGTCACGCCAGAGGAAATAGCAAAGGAACTGACTGTTGCGATGGATGGCTATGATTCGGAGCAGGCGTACTTTGACGAGATGAAGTCCCAGCTTGGCTTGACGAGACAAGAGCTTGAACTGGAAGCTGGTTATCGACTTTTGTTGGAGAAAATTGCTACGAGCGGCATTCAGGTCAAGGATGCAGACATTGAGCATTATTGGGACGAGCATCGCGAGGACTTTATCTCTCCCGAGAAATACGATCTGTCCATGATTATGGTGGAAGATGAAGAGCAAGCCGATTCGTTACTGGATGATTTGGGGCAGGGTGCAGACTTCGAAGATATGGCAAGAGCTGAATCAACAGACAGCTTCACTCGTGATGCTGGAGGGCGGCTTGGCTGGATTGAACAGAATGATCCGTTTCAGCCGGAAGACGTCATGAACCTGGCTGAACAATTGGATGTGGGTGATATTGCTGGGCCAGTGCAGGTCGAAGATGCATATGCCATTATCAAATTAAACGATAAGCAGGATGCCCAGGTTCAATCCGCAGAAGAGGTGCGCGAAGATATCCGGATGCAGTTGGCTCTGAGCCAGGCCGATCCACTTCCCCAGGTGGAAGAGAGGCTGCGCAACAAATATGAAGCCGTGATTATTGCCGAAATTCCTGCTTCCTGATCTTTTTGATCCATGGATGAGTTGGGATGCTGCATCGTGATAAAAATACTCTGTCTACAGGCTTAGGGCCCAGGACAGAGTATTTTTTTGAGTACTCATATTGACAATGACGCGCAACGTTGATAAGATAAAAATAATAAATACCTACTCGTTTACTCGGATTAAAAGCAATGTTTAAACCCTAAGAAACCTTCGGAGACCTCAGATCCATTCCATGGTTAGGGCCAGGTGGAGTAAGGGATATCCGCAGTTCTTCTATAACATCAAGAGGCTGCTCCGGCCGCACAATATAAGCAACAGGACTTAAGTATTATTCATCCCACTAAGGAGGGCATTCATATGGCTAAAGTTGTTAATAACGTAACAGAACTCATCGGAGGTACTCCGCTTGTTCGTCTCAACCGTATCGTACCTGAGGGCAGTGCTGAAGTATTCGTGAAACTTGAGTATCAGAATCCAGGTTCGAGCGTTAAGGACCGTATCGCGATCAGCATCGTGGAAGAAGCGGAAAAAGAAGGCAAGTTGAAACCAGGTGATACCATCATTGAAGCAACTAGCGGTAACACAGGGATTGGTCTTGCAATGGTAGCTGCAGCCAAAGGCTACAAGTCTGTCATTGTTATGCCTGAAACGATGAGCTTGGAGCGTCGTAACTTGCTTCGTGCCTATGGTTCTGAGCTGGTGCTCACGCCCGGATCCGAGGGAATGAACGGTGCTGTCAAAAAAGCAGAAGAATTGCTTAAGGAAAACCCAACGTACTTCATGGCTGAGCAATTTAAGAATAAAGCAAACGTAAAAATTCACCGTGAAACAACAGGTCCTGAGATCGTTGAAGCGATTCAATCTGTTGGTGGTACATTGGATGCCTTTGTTGCAGGGATAGGTACTGGTGGAACAATTACAGGTACAGGCGAAGTGTTGAAAGAAGCCTTCCCTTCGATCAAAGTAATTGCTGTAGAGCCAGCCGCATCTCCAATTCTGGCAGGCGGCAAGCCGGGTCCTCACAAAATCCAAGGAATCGGTGCAAACTTCATTCCTGAGATTCTGGATCAGGAAATCTATGACGAGATCATTCACATTGAGAATGATGATGCGTTCGAAACGGCTCGTCAGGTAGCGAAGGAAGAGGGCATTCTGTCCGGTATTTCTTCCGGTGCAGCAATTCGTGCAGGTCTGCAAGTAGCCAAACAACTGGGTGCAGGCAAACGTGTTGTTGTTATCGTGCCAAGTAACGGAGAGCGTTACCTCAGCACACCACTATACAACTTCGAAGCTTAAGCATAAGTATAATGCTATCAATCCTCCGTACCCACATGCTGGGTATGGGGGATTTTTTGCTGAATGCTTTTAAAAGATGCGGCGCTTTAGTATACTATCAGACAATAGAACTAGCGACAGATGGAGGGCGGCTAACCGCAATGACACACCTGATGACAACATACGCCGACTGGACAGACTGGGCCAGACAAGGATGGACCATGATGCCGTATATGATCAAGTCGGATGAGGGACCGGTTCATGGCGGTTTACCGTTAACATGGGAAGCAGCTTGGCACAAGGCTTCGCCCTATTCCATGGTGCTGGAGAACGGGAAGGGCGGAAGATATACATTTCTGGGATTGCACCCGGTATCCGTTATTTCAGGCAAGGGACATGAAGCAGTGATTTATGATCTGAAAAAAGGATTCACGTCCACAGATACGGGTAAGCCGCTGGACGTATTAAAAAGGTGGTCTGCTCCGTACAGTGCCCCCAAAGTGAGTGGGGCTCCGGACTTTGGTGGGGGGAGTGCAGGTTACCTCAGTTATGACGTAGCCAGATCACTGGAGAAGCTGCCAACATTGGCTGAAGACAATCCCGCTTTACCTGACTACTGGTGGATGCGCTTTGAAGAGCTCTGGGCATATGACCATGAACAAGAGGCACTGTACTGCATGGTCCATCTGCCGCTAAGAGCTGAACCGGACGAGTCTCACCTTCAAGTCTTGTATGCAGAAGCCGAAGAGCGAGCTGAAGCCATGAGGCAGCGGTGGCTGCATATTGTGGGCTTTGCTCAGGCAGAGGAGCAGCAGCAAGCATTGGAGCATCGCAGCAGGCACATGCATCTGGCGCAGAAGCAGGAAGATGCGGACAGGGAAGCAGAAGGATGGCAGACATCATTTCCCCAACAAGATTTCGAACAGGCTGTACGTACCGTGCAGGAATATATCCGGCAGGGTGATGTGTTCCAAGTAAACCTTTCGCTGCGGCAGGAAAAGCAAATCCAATCCAGTGCCGAGCATATATACGAATGGCTGCGTCTTGTGAACCCATCGCCTTATATGGGAATGCTTCGCAGTCCGGACTTTCAACTGGTGAGTGGTTCACCGGAGCTTCTTGTCAAAGTGGATAACGGCAAGGTAAGTGCACGCCCAATTGCGGGCACACGGAGAAGAGGTCGTGACACAGCTGAGGATGAAGCCATGGCGGCAGAGCTGTTGAACAGTGAGAAGGAACGGGCCGAGCATATTATGCTGGTTGATCTGGAGCGCAATGATATTGGGCGCATTGCAGCCTATGGGTCGGTTCATGTACCCGAACTGATGACCATCGAGAAGTACTCGCATGTTATGCATCTGGTTTCCCAAGTGGAGGGGAGGCTTGCTGATGGTTTGTCCGTTTTCGATGTCATTGCAGCCACATTCCCTGGTGGAACGATTACTGGCGCTCCCAAAGTACGGACTATGGAAATTATTGAGGAGCTTGAGCCTGTGCGGAGAGGCCCCTATACAGGATCCATCGGGTGGATGGACTACAGTGGGAATATGGAGCTGAACATCGTCATCCGAACACTGGCCATCAAGGATGGAGTGGGCTATGTTCAAGCGGGAGCAGGCATTGTTATTGACTCCGACCCGTATCGGGAATACAAGGAGTGCCGGAATAAGGCAAGGGCCATGATGAGGGCCGTGAACTACAGTGAGCAAGCGGAAGCAGTCAAACTAAACTAATCGAAGCAACCGTCATTACATGACGGAAGAAGAGGAGGAACAAGAATATGATACTGGTTATCGACAATTACGACTCCTTCACATATAACCTGGTTCAATATTTGGGTGAGCTGGGAGAGACGGTGGAGGTTCGCCGGAATGATGAGATTGATCTGGCAGGCATTGAGGCACTCGCACCTGATCATATTTTGATCTCTCCAGGACCTTGTACCCCGAATGAAGCAGGCATCAGTCTGGCTGTCATTGATCACTTCAAGGGTAGTATTCCGATCTTTGGCGTTTGTCTAGGGCATCAAGCCATTGGACAGGCTTTTGGAGGCAACGTCATTCGTGCAGATCGCATGATGCATGGCAAAACCTCGGAAATGCATCATCATGGAACGTCTGTCTTTGCCGGACTGCCTTCCCCGTTTACGGCAACACGCTATCACTCCCTTATTGTAGAGCGCAGCAGTTTGCCGGATTGCCTGGAGATCACAGCCGAGACGGCAGAAGGTGAAATTATGGGACTGCGCCATAAGGAGTTTGCCATTGAGGGCGTACAGTTCCATCCTGAATCGATTATTACAGATCATGGGCATCAGATGCTGCGTAACTTTCTGTCTCAGAAGGTGAAGGTATAGGGATGCAGTACGCCGCGATAAACGGGAATGTGGTCCATATGGCGGCAGCCGTGGTTCCGGTGACGGATCACGGCTTTTTGTACGGACTGGGCTTGTTCGAGACTTTTCGGACTTATCAGGGTGTCCCCTTCTTGCTGGAACGCCATCTGGAACGAATGGCTGCAGGTTGTGCGGAGCTTGGAATCCCGTTTACAACGACAGTGGATGAAGTGAAGAACTGGATTAACCACCTGCTGCAGGCAAACGGGCTTCAGGATGCCTATGTAAGATACACGGTTTCGGCAGGTGAAGCTGCGTTAGGATTGCCCTCCGGGGATTATGAACGCCCCAATCATATTGTATTTGCAAAAGAATTACCTGAGCCCTCTCCATCCTTATACGAGAAGGGCAGAATGCTTCAATGCTTATCGACGGTGCGCAACACACCTGAAGGGAATATACGATTCAAATCACTGCACTACATGAACAGCATCATGGCCAAACGGGAATTGAATGGATACGGCAAGCTTGCTCAAGGGGCGGAAGGCCTGCAGCTGACCCGGGAAGGCCATGTGGCTGAAGGCATTGTCAGCAATGTATTCTGGGTGAGACAGGGTGTTCTCCATACACCATCCACAGAGACTGGGATTTTACCAGGCATTACTCGGGCAGCTGTTCTGGAACTTGCAGCTGATATGGGATTAGCCAGCGTCGAGGGCTTGTACACCTGGAATGAGCTGCAGGAAGCAGATGAGATATTCTTGACAGGATCGGTAGCAGAGATTGTGCCGGTTACGACTTTACGAGGACAGAACGGAAACGAAACGATAATCAGCAACGGACATATCGGCCCGGTTACAGCAGCACTTCTGGGTATGTACCGTCAGAAAGCGGGGTATACTTCATGACACTCACACCAGTCATTTACGAACGGAATTATTCATGGGGGCCAGCTGAACTCAAGCTTGGTACACGGACACAGATCATGGGCATCCTTAATGTTACGCCAGATTCCTTCTCTGATGGAGGACGCTACAATCAGGTAGACCTGGCAGTTACCCATGCGATACAGATGATGGAGGATGGGGCAGATCTGGTTGATATCGGAGGCGAGTCGACACGCCCAGGGTCGGAGACCGTCAGTGCCGAGGAAGAGCTCAGCCGAATTATACCTGTGATCGAAGCATTGAAGCTTCAGGCTCCGCATATTCCAATATCCGTGGATACCTATAAGGCGGAAGTTGCACGTCAGGCTATCCTAGCCGGTGCTCACATAATTAATGATGTATGGGGAGCCAAGGCAGACCCGGATATGGCCCGCACGGCTGCAGATCTGGGATGTCCAATCATTTTGATGCACAATAGACCCGAACGGGATTACACAAGTTATCTGGATGATGTGGTTCAGGATCTGCAAGAAAGCATTCAAATTGCCTTGGACGCCGGAGTGCATCCGGATCAGATTATTCTCGACCCGGGTATTGGTTTCGTGAAGGATCTGACGGAGAATCTGACTCTGATGTCTTCCCTTGGACTTCTTAACGAGATGGGGTATCCGGTTCTGCTGGCTACTTCACGCAAGCGATTCATTCAGAATACCCTTCAAGTGCAGGCAAATGACACAGTAGAAGGGACGGCAGCAACGGTTGCATTCGGCATCGCCCAAGGCTGCCAGATGGTTCGGGTTCATGATGTGAAGCCGATTCGGCGGACGGCAGACATGTGTGATGCCATGTTGTATGCCTCTCCGGGTCTGCGGAGGAAATAACCTGGCGGGTCCGATGGACCCGCTCTGGAGCGTAGCGTTTTGCACGAGGTAATGAACGAGTAGTAGCACACAATCTCAATATTATAGAAGGCGGGCGGATCTTATGGATAGAATGGTACTGCATCGGATGGAATATTACGGATATCATGGTGTTTTTGCAGAAGAGCGGAAGCTCGGACAGCGCTACTATATTGATCTGGAGATTGATATGGATCTGGGTGATGCCGGACGTAACGATGATCTGACCAAGACGATCAACTATGCAGAAATTCATGAACTTGTGAAACATATCGTTGAAAACAAATCATTCCAGTTAATTGAAGCTTTGGGCGAACATATTGCATCTTCGTTACTGGACACTTATACTATTATCAATGCATTGACAGTTAAGGTGACGAAGCCGCATCCACCGTTTGATATTCATTTTGAGGGCGTGACAGTAGAGCTTCGCCGCACAAGAAAGTGAGAACCGATCATGATTGCACATTCGACCTCTGAATATTCAGAGGCTTATATTGCTTTAGGGGCCAATTTGGGTGACCGGGAACAGACGCTGCTTGAAGCGTTGACGTTACTGGATGCGCACCATGAAATAGAGGTCCTTCGTTGTTCATCGCTATATGAGACAGAGCCTGTAGGTTATGTGGATCAGCCATCTTTTCTGAATATGGCGGCTGCTGTACAGACGCGTCTTACTCCCGAGCAGCTCCTGACCGAATTGCTTGATATCGAAAATCGGCTTGGGCGAGTTCGCGATATTCGCTGGGGCCCTCGGACAGTAGACCTCGATTTGCTCTGGATGGATGGGCAGAGTCGGGATACCGAATTGCTTCAATTACCACATCCGCGGATGGGCGAACGGGCATTTGTGCTTGTTCCATTGTCAGATATCGTACCTGAAGGCGAGCTTTCAGGCTTGTATACCTATGTACACTCATCGTTGTCTGTACTGGATGGAAAGGATGGAATACAGCTTTGGAAAACGTGCAACTGGCGAGCCGCATCCGGGCCTTTCGGAAGCTGAAAGGTTTAACACAACAGGAACTTGCAGCTGGTACTGGCATATCGCTAGCTATTCTGGGAACGATTGAACGGGGGAACCGCAAGGTATCCGAACAAGAGCTGGATCGCATTGCGAGCGTGCTGAACATCAGCGTTGAAGAATTGCAGGGCAAGTAGAGATAATTCACTGTAGTCACTCATGAGTCATATAACATGTTTTACAAAGACACATATCGTTAATCGTTGATTGTATATAGCACAACATAACCGGGGTTCATGCAAGAATCTGCGGTATTTAGAAGGAGAGAAACACAGAAATGCTGAAAATCGGTGGCATTGAAATGAAAAACCAGGTCGTACTTGCGCCGATGGCTGGCGTGTGTAATCCGGCTTTTCGCCTGATTGCAAAAGAATTCGGAACAGGGCTTGTATGTGCGGAAATGGTAAGTGGCAAAGCCATCGTGCATGGCAACAAGCGTACACGTGAGATGTTGTTTGTAGATGAGCGGGAGAAACCGCTGAGCCTGCAGATTTTTGGCGGAGACCGTGAAGCGCTTGTTGAAGCAGCCAAGATTGTGGACAAAGAAACCAACGCAGACATCATCGACATCAATATGGGATGCCCTGTGCCAAAAGTAACGAACTGTGATGCAGGAGCGCGCTGGTTGCTTGATCCGAACAAAATCTATGATATGGTATCCGCTGTAGTGGATGCAGTCGAGAAGCCCGTGACCGTCAAGATGCGTATCGGCTGGGACAATGAGCACATCTTCGTAGTTGAAAATGCACTCGCGGTAGAACGCGCTGGAGGTCAGGCGGTAAGTGTGCATGGCCGTACACGTGAGCAACTCTACACAGGTACAGCAGACTGGTCCCATATCAAAAATGTAAAAGAAGCAGTCTCCATCCCGGTGATCGGGAACGGAGATGTATCTTCACCGGAAGATGCACGTCGCATGCTGGACGAAACAGGCTGTGATGGGGTCATGATCGGCCGAGCTGCACTGGGTAATCCATGGATGCTGTATCGTACTATTCAATACCTGAGTTCCGGAGAATTGCTTCCTGATCCGGGTGCAGAAGAGAAAATCCGTGTTGCCATTCTCCATATGGACCGTCTGATTGCTCTGAAGAATGAGGCTGTAGCGGTGAAGGAGATGCGTAAACATCTGGCTTGGTACCTGAAAGGATTGAAAGGTTCTGCACGCATCAAGGACGTTATTATGGAAGGAACCAAACGTGATGAGATGGTGCAGATTCTGGAGAACTTTGTAGGCCAAATGCAAAATGAAGAGCACGGTGATGTGGAATCAGCGGTAGCCGAAAATGCATCCTGATCCTGTCCTGTAAAACGTTTACAGATACAAGGGGTGTAACATTGACTTTTCGAGACCGTTCCCCTATAATTTCACAGTATAAATTCGCCATGTGCGTTATAAGGCTAGTGCATCAGGAGGAACGTTCTGTTTCTCTGGAGAACTTCATATAGTTTTGAAGATATATGCGGTCGGAGCTCTGTAAACAGCACTGGTTCCGTTGCCGTGCAATCAAATTATTCCCATGACAGGAGAATCGGTTGAGATGAGCGATAAGGAAGTTATCCTTACACAAGAGGGACTCAAGAAGCTGGAAGAAGAACTGGAAACACTGAAATCGGTTAAGCGCCGCGAAGTGGCTGAACGGATCAAAGTAGCCATCGGGTATGGCGATATCAGTGAAAACTCCGAATATGAAGACGCGAAGAATGAGCAGGCCTTCATTGAGGGTCGTATCATTACTCTGGAGAAAATGCTCCGTAATGCGCGGATCATCAACAGCGATGAAATTGATACCGATGCGGTAAGTGTAGGTGCAACGGTAACTGTAGAAGATCTGGAATTCGGAGACATTACAGAGTACACAATTGTAGGTACCGCGGAATCCAATCCGCTTCAGAACAAAATATCGAACGAAAGCCCTGTTGGAAAAGCCATTTTGGGTAAGAAAAAAGGTACTGTTGTTGACGTAAGCGTACCAGCTGGCGTAATTCAATATAAAATTGTAGATATTAAGAAGCAATAGTCAGTATATTGTAATGAAGCAGTCGGGCACTGAGACAAAAGCTTCCTTAGGGAAGCTTTTTTCAACATTTGAGGAAGAACACATCTGAGGATGTCTGCAATGTAAATAAGGAGATGAATATAGATCATGACGGATGAAGTCTTGAATCAGGAAACCGAACTTAGCGAGCTTTTGCAAATTCGCCGCGACAAATTGGACGAGCTCCGCAAATTGGGAATCGACCCTTTTGGCCAAAAATACGTACGTACCGAAGAAGCCGGTTCTATTCTGAAGAAGTATGAAACACTGACCAAGGAAGAGCTGGAAGAGAAGCAGATCGAAGTCAGTATTGCCGGACGGATTATGGCGAAGCGGGGAATGGGTAAAGCAAGCTTTGCACATATTCAGGACCTGAGCGGCAGAATCCAGATCTATGTTCGTCAGGATACGGTATCTGAGGACAAGTTTGCAGCTTTTAGCCTGCTGGACCTTGGTGATATCGTTGGGGTTAGCGGCGTAGTCTTCAAGACTAAAACGGGTGAAACATCTGTTAAAGTTAAAGATTTGGAAGTACTGTCCAAGTCGCTGTACCCGCTTCCGGATAAATATCATGGTCTTACCGATGTAGAGCTGCGTTATCGTCAGCGCTATGTTGACCTGATCATGAACCCGGAAGTACAACAGACCTTTATTACACGTTCCAAAATTATTCAGTCGATGCGCCGCTACCTGGACTCCCTTGGTTATCTTGAAGTGGAAACTCCTACACTGCACAGCATCGCTGGTGGTGCGGCTGCACGTCCGTTTATTACGCATCATAATGCACTCGACATGGAGCTGTACATGCGTATTGCGATTGAGCTTCACTTGAAACGTCTGATCGTAGGCGGTCTCGAAAAAGTGTACGAAATCGGCCGTGTCTATCGGAATGAGGGGATGTCGACTCGTCACAACCCTGAATTCACGATGATTGAGCTGTATGAGGCTTATGCCGACTATAAAGATATCATGCAATTGACTGAAAATCTGGTTGCTCATATTGCACAGGAAGTGCTTGGAACACAGGTGATTCAATATGCTGATTACCAAGTAGACCTTACTCCGCAATGGCGCCGTGTAACGATGGTAGATGCAGTTAAGGAAGTTGTAGGTGTGGACTTCTCCGTGCAAATGACGGATGAAGAAGCTCATCAGCTGGCCAAAGAGCACAAGGTTCCGGTTGAGCCGCATATGACGTTTGGCCACATTTTGAATGCATTCTTCGAACAGTTTGTTGAAGAAACGCTGATTCAGCCAACATTTATTATGGGGCACCCGGTTGAGATTTCTCCGCTGGCGAAGAAAAGCGATGCAGATCCGCGTTTCACAGACCGCTTCGAGCTGTTTATCGTTGGACGCGAGCACGCAAATGCCTTCACTGAGTTGAATGATCCGATTGATCAACGTCAACGCTTTGAAGCCCAACTGCTGGAGAAAGAACACGGGAATGATGAAGCACATGAAATGGATGACGACTTCATCCGTGCACTCGAATACGGAATGCCGCCAACAGGCGGATTGGGTATCGGGATCGATCGTCTGATCATGTTGCTCACCAACTCACCGTCCATTCGTGACGTACTGCTCTTCCCTCACATGCGTCCACGTACGCAAGAATAATAAGGAACATATTATACGTTCATAATAGAAGAGGAACCTGCCATTCAGTATCATGCTGGGGCAAGTTCCTCTTTAGGTTTACATAGGAAGCTTTCCAAGGTTCCTTGATTCGTTTTGATCTGATTACAGATTGTATTATGTTAAAGGAGGTGCCCTTCATGAAATTCAGGCTTCACATTGCCAAATTTCTGTCACCCCCGCTTATCTTGGTTGGTGGTTTCCTGCTGATTATCTCTATTGGTACCATCCTGCTGATGCTGCCTATTTCGAACCAAAGCGGTGAGCATCTGGCGTTCATTGATGCGTTATTTACAGCGACTTCAGCAGCATGCGTGACCGGACTTGTCGTTGTGGATGTAGGAACGACGTTTAATCTATTTGGACAGATTGTCATCATGGTACTCATGCAGCTTGGCGGGCTCGGCTTCATGACCATTGCAACACTGTTTGCACTTGTCCTGGGTAAACGGATATCCCTCAAAGACAGACTGCTTTTGAAAGAGGCCATTAATGCAGACAGCATGGAAGGTATTGTGCGCATTATTCGTAAGGTGCTGATCTTTTCCTTCACGATTGAAGGTGTGGCTGCTGTCATCCTGGCTTTGCGCTGGGCAGCGGAAATGCCTCTGGGACAAGCGGCCTATTATGGAATATTTCACTCGGTATCACTGTTTAATAACGGTGGGTTTGATCTGTTTGGCAACAGTTTTCAGTATTATACCGGTGACTTGTTGTTTAACCTGACTGCATCTGTGCTCGTTATATCTGGTGGACTGGGCTTTGTGGTTCTGAATGACCTGTTTGAATTTCATAAACGTCGCCGTTTATCGCTCCAGTCGAAGCTGGTACTTTCCGTATCGGGTGCGTTGATTGGTATTGGAGCCCTTGTGGTGTTTATCTTTGAATTCACTAATGGACATACGCTTGCTTCGTTGAGCTGGCCTGAGAAGGTCTATGCTTCCATCTTCCAGTCTGTTTCTACGAGATCGTCTGGAACAAGCTCGATTGATATAACGGAGATGAGACAAGCGACCCAGTTTTTCTTCATACTGCTCATGTTTATTGGAGCTTCGCCGGGTTCAACCGGTGGCGGAATTAAGACAACGACGTTCCTGATCATGATTGGAGCGGTATATGCCATGATTCGCGGCAATAAGGATATTGTGTTTTTCCGTTCTCGTGTTCCCAAAGAACTGCTCATGAGGGCATTGACCATCATTATGGTCTCGTTAATCATCTTCATGATTGTGGTCATGCTCCTGCTTACAACGGAGGATGCCCCATTCCTGCCACTGATGTTTGAAGCTGCTTCCGCGATAGGTACAGTGGGTCTGTCCGTAGGAGTCACACATGAATTAACGGATATAGGAAAAGTCATCATCTGTTTTACGATGTTTGTTGGCCGGATCGGACCATTAACCATTGCGTATGCCCTTCGTCCGCGTAAAGAGAAGAAGTTGTACCGTCATCCGGAAGGCCGGATTATTATCGGATAGAGAAAAACCGTCAGACAGCGGTCTACCTCCTGCACTAACAGGAATTGGACTCGAAACGTCTGACGGTTTTTTTGTTTTATGGGTATGTCTTCTGTTGTTCAAGCTTTCGTTAAGTCTAGTTGTAATAAAATAGCACCAAGCTTTTATTCTTCTGCCCGACACAATGAGGCGAGATGTAAAGAAAGAGCACTTTCCATAATTTCAGAGGTCATCTGATCGGGTCTGAGCACAGCGTGAATGGATAGTCCGTCCACCAAGGCATAGAGACGCTCTATCTCCAGTTCTTCGTTAAAATCCGTTCGTGAGAGGTTATGTTTAACAAGGTACATGATTACAGTAGCCATGGCTTGTCTGATTTCATCATATACCTTGTCTGCAAGTGCTTTGAGGGCTGGATCAGTTTTGGACTTGGCTGTAAAAGCAAACCACACCTCCATTTCGGCCATTTTTTCGTCCGTGTTAGGCATGAATTCGAGCAGAAGGAGTTTCATATTCTCCATAGGAGAGCCGTTGAATGACATCTGCTGAATTCGGTTTGATACCCTTTCGGATACCAGATTCATTGCATATAGGAGTAACTCGGATTGAGTTGAGAAATAGTGACGCATTGAACCGGCGGATATTCCCGCTTCTTCAGCAATATTTCGGACAGATGCTTGTTCCATACCATCTCTGCGTATGATGCGCCAAGCCGCTTCAGCGACAAGGAGCCGCTGTTTGTCATGATCTACTATTTTAGGCATATGTGAATTATAACACTATTGCTTAATATAATACAAATGTGTTAAATTGTATTTAGCACAATTGTGTTATAAAGGGAGGGGTTATAGTGATTGCCTATTTTATAATAGGATGTGAAATTGCCTTTTGGATTTTCGTTGCTGCCGGATTATGTGTAAGATACCTGCTAGGTATGAAACGCCTGGGGATGGCTTTACTGATGGCGACGCCTATCATTGATTTACTGTTATTAGTGGCTACGGTTGTGGATCTGCAAAGAGGCGCTACGGCAAGTATGGTTCATGGTATTGCAGCCATATATATAGGTGTTAGTATTGCTTTTGGTCATCAGATGATTGCGTGGGCAGATCGATACTTTCTATTTTGGTTCAGAGGCGGGGAGAACCCACGCAATAGGAAAGCATACGGAAGCGAACATGCGAGTCAGGAACGCCATGGATGGTTACGACATCTGGCTGCCTACATCATAGGGAGTTCTTTCTTATTGATTATGATCTGGTGGATTGGTGATCCTGCCCGTACCGAAACATTCAATAATATCGTAAGAGTATGGGGAGTTATAGTGGTCATCGACTTCATAATCAGTTTCAGCTATACCTTCTGGCCAAAGAAGATGCCTGCAAGGAAAGTCGAGTAGAGAATAAGAGAATTAATCAGAAATTATATATCAGCATGTAAATGGCACTCAATGTGATCATTTGTATATATCCATGAAGGGATTGACCAAAGAAATCAGCGAACCTAAGTTTTTTAAAAAAAGGGATGTTACTGAGAGCCGAATTAGAATATGCAATCTTTTTCGAAAAAGTACTTGCATAAAAAATGCGTACATGGTATATTCTAATTCCGGCCAAGAAAACACTAGAAACACGGTGCGGTAAGCAAATTGAAAAGCTTCGAAAGAAACTTAAAAAAAGTGCTTGCTAAATTGGTTCGGATGTGATAAGATATAAAAGTTGCTGAAGAGAACAACGCTCGGATGCAAACAACGTTTGATCTTTGAAAACTGAACAACGAGTGAGTAAATGATCTTGCTTGCAAGATCAACAATGAGATTTTTAATCTCGTCAGATTCAAAATGAGCTAATCGCTCTTTTCAATACTTTATTGGAGAGTTTGATCCTGGCTCAGGACGAACGCTGGCGGCATGCCTAATACATGCAAG
>NZ_JAKRNM010000018.1 GCF_022346995.1 Paenibacillus sp. ACRRY
GGGGGTGGAAGTGCAGTAATGCATGGAGCTGACCAGTACTAATCGGTCGAGGGCTTATCCAAATTGCAGGTTTTAGTCGCAAGTTTCGTTTCGGATCTAGTTTTCAGAGAATAATCTCTGAAATGAAAATCGGTACATCACTCCAATGTGTGTATGATTTTCAGTTCCACAGACGCTGAACCATTCATCCACACTAATGTGTTGGACCGAATGGAACGCGAACGCATTTGTTACACAAATGCTCGTTTGGTGGCGATAGCGGAGGGGTTCCACACGTACCCATCCCGAACACGACCGTTAAGCCCTCTAGCGCCGATGGTACTTGGACCGAAGGGTCCTGGGAGAGTAGGACGTTGCCAAGCAAAGAACCACTGCCGATGAACTTCGGTGGTGGTTCTTATTTTTTTGTTTGTCTACTTAACAGATCTATATATGATTACACCGGGAGATGCGAATGCATCTCATATTTGACTTTGTACGACGCCTCTGACACACTCATAGAAGATACATACATCACATTTAAGGGCACAATTAGAGTCGCTTACAATTCTGAAGAATGGGGTGCAGGATGATATGGATATTCGCAAACTAACCATGGATGATTTCGAAGCGTGTATGACGCTTTCAGAGTACGCTTTCCAATTTGTATTAAACGAGGAACAGATTGAAAAGCGCCGAGAGGAGTTCGCTTCACACAATGTGTTGGGAGTATATGAGGATGGACAAGTTGGAGCCAAGCTTCAGATCATTCCTTTTCAGACTTACATTCAAGGTCGATCATTTGCGATGGGCGGTATTGCGGGTGTGGCAACTTGGCCTGAATACCGGCGCAAAGGCTGGGTAGCAGGGCTGCTTAAATTTGCACTCGAAGAGATGAATCGGAATAAACAGAGCATTTCCTTCCTGCATCCATTCTCGTTTGCTTTTTATCGGAAATATGGATGGGAGACTTATGTAGAATTTAAAAATTACAAGCTGTTTACCGATCAATTACCTGCGAAGAAGCCAACTTCAGGTACTCTCCGGCGAGGCAATCCAGAGCTTTCAGTGTTGAAGGAGGTATATGACACGTATGCAGAACGTTATAACGGAACCTTAGCCCGAAATGATGCTTGGTGGGAAAATTCAGTTTATGCTAAGAAAGGTAGCCAGCGGGCTGTTTACTATGATGAAGCAGGACTACCTCAAGGCTACGTGCTTTACGAGGTGAAGGAAAGAAAATTTACCATCGGTGAGATGGTGCATCTTAATGAAGAGGCAAGACAAGGGTTATGGACGTTTATCGCCAACCATGATTCGATGATTGATGAAGTGACGTTAAAAGCGCCTGCGAACGATACACTGGCCTTTCAACTTGATAATCCACGGATTCAGCAGGAGGTTACCCCATACTTTATGGCGAGAATCGTTAGTGTGGAGCAGTTTATTTCACAGTATCCTTTTGCAAGCCAAGACTCTCCGGTACAGATTCAGCTTGAGGTAGAAGATGCACATGCACCGTGGAATGAAGGGCTATGGGAATTGAATGTGGCCATGAACGGAACAGCTTCTATATGGAAAAAAGGGGAGCTTACTACGGAAGATCAGCCTGCTAAGCATATCAGACTCGACATCCAATCGCTTACGGCATTGTTGATGGGGTATCGCAGACCCTCTGAGATGGCCCAGATTGACAGGATCCAAGGCTCGGAAGAGGATATTCAGTCTTTGGAAAAAGCGATACCTGTTCGCCAGACTTACCTGATGGATTTCTTTTGATTTTTCAAGTGTGTTTATGAGTATTTCCGAGCCAATTTATACTGGCAGCTTTCCCTTTTCGTATTTATAGAAAAACAGTGCTACAGTGAGACAAATGAACTTCTCCGGCTTTTTTGGAGAGGTTTTTTTGTGTCCGGGGAATATTTCGTGTAAAATCGTAAAAAATGAATAGTGACCCCACTTGGCAAAACCACAAAATATGCTATAATGTATATAAAGTCAAAGAAAGTCAAAGTCAACCGAAGGTTAAATACTTACGTAGCTTTCTTTCTACATTCCGGTGATGAGACACATTTCATGACGATGGATATCATCGGAAAGAGGCAGTACCAAGAGGACCTTCGTGCGTCCTTGCTCTCCCGAATAAGCCAGCGGAAATCAAGATTCGTTGTTTCCCTGTTTGGTTAAAATGGTTGAGAAGGTGCACTCTGTGGGGGCGTGTGGGTCCTTATTGACTTAACGTTTCAGACAGTGGAGGATGAGTGGATGCGTAATATCTCTGATATTATCGAACAATATCTGAAGAGTATTTTGCATGAAAGTCCCGAAGGAATGGTTGAAATTCAGCGCAATGATCTTGCAGATCAATTCTCATGCGTACCATCCCAGATCAACTATGTAATAAGCACACGCTTTACTCTTGAAAAAGGATATTTGGTAGAGAGTAAACGTGGTGGCGGCGGTTATGTCCGCATACAGCGGATCGAATTGCCGGCTCACTCTGCTCTGCATAATCATCTGCACCATAGCATCGGGGATGAGATTGGACAGACAGCTGCCGAAGGCTTGATATATCAGCTGGAAGAAGCACGTTTTCTGAGTAAAAGGGAAGCCGGGCTGATGCGTGCAGCTGTATCAAGAGAAATTTTATTGGTCAAACTTCCTTACCGGGATCAAATTCGTGCCAGAATGTTAAAGGCGATGTTAATATCTTTGCTCGGTAAATGAAAACTATCGGGATCAAGGAGGTACATCCTAAATGCTGTGCCAAGAATGCGACAAACGTCCGGCGACTCTTCATTTCACCAAAATCGTGAATGGCGAGAAGACGGAATTCCATATTTGTGAGTCATGTGCCCGTGAAAAGGGAGAAATGATTCCGGGAACATCGAATGGATTTTCCATTCATAATCTGTTGTCCGGGTTGCTTGATTTCGAACCTAAGAATGGAAATGCCGGGGCTCCCCCTGCTCAGACTCTTCGTTGTGAAGAGTGTGGCATGACTTACTCACAGTTTAGCAAAATCGGCCGATTCGGCTGCAGTTCTTGTTATAAATATTTTGACAGTCGTCTGGATCCATTGTTCAAACGGGTTCATGGCAGCACAACCCATGTGGGCAAAGTGCCTGCACGAGCTGGTGGTCGCATTAAAGTGAAGCGGCAGATTGCCGACCTGAAACGCGATCTTCAGGAGAGTATCGCCCAGGAAGAATTTGAAGAGGCGGCTCAGATCCGTGACCAGATCAGGGAACTTGAAAAAGAAATAGCTCAGGAGTAGAGTTTGTCATGAGTAGGAGGGACGCGTAATGCCTAATCTGCGCTTTACAGAGAAGGCGCTCAGCGACTGGATGCGCAGCGATGCGGCTGATTCCGAAATCG
Organism: Paenibacillus sp. ACRRY; assembly: GCF_022346995.1. GTDB lineage: Bacteria > Bacillota > Bacilli > Paenibacillales > Paenibacillaceae > Paenibacillus. Next base: position 3,358 of record NZ_JAKRNM010000018.1, read on the forward strand.
TCATTAGCAGCCGTGTCCGGATCGCACGTAATCTTCAGCATTATCCATTTCCAATGCTTGCTTCCAATGAGCAATCGGAAGAAGTGCTGAATAAGCTGAGCGAAGTACTTCAATATGATGACGTTCATGCCTTTGGAGATTTCCATACCTTGGACCTGATGGATATTGATGACCTCGATAAGCGGGTGCTGGTGGAGAAACATTTGATTAGCCCCAGTCTTGCGAATGAATCAAAGAATGGTGCGGTTATTCTCAGTGAGGATGAATCTGTCAGTATTATGATTAACGAAGAAGACCATCTTCGTATCCAATGCCTCTATCCGGGGTTCCAGGTGAAAGAAGCCTGGGAGAAAGCTTCCGCCATAGACGATGCTTTTGAAGCGCATGTGGATTATGCTTTTGATGATCGCAGAGGGTACCTGACCAGCTGTCCTACCAATGTAGGTACAGGGGTAAGAGCATCTGTAATGATGCATCTACCTGCTCTGGTGATGACACAGCAGATCGGACGCATTCTGACAGCTGTTTCTCAAGTGGGATTGACCGTGCGTGGAATTTATGGCGAAGGCAGCGAGGCGATGGGCAACCTTTTCCAGATATCCAATCAGATTACGCTTGGACAGACGGAACAAGAGGTCATCGATAATCTGCACAGCGTTGTGCTTCAGATGATTGGGCATGAGCGTACTGCCAGAGAGCGGTTAATTTCCGACTCGAGACTGCGGATTACCGATAGAGTGATGCGTTCATATGGGATTTTGTCCCACGCAGCCATTATGGATTCTAAGGAAGCCGCGCAGCGTCTCTCGGATGTTCGCTTAGGTGTAGATCTGGGGCTGTTGAACGGATTGTCCATTACGGTAATGAACGAGTTAAACGTGATGACACAACCAGGCTTTTTGCAGAAAACATTCGGAGAAGATATGCGCACAGATGAGCGTGACATCTACCGGGCTCAGTTGATTCGTGATACGATCAATGCAGCCAATCAATCCTAGTAATTGTTTTCGTCAGATTTAATATTAAGGTTTCATGCCGCATCTGCGGCTTTATATAAAATAGGCATTTACCTAAGTGCTGAATGACTTTATTCGCAGCATGGCTGCAAACAAAAATGATATGAATTATACGGCGGGATCATGATCAAGGCCCCCGTTTTATCCAAAACCATGGAGGTGCAGGAGATATGATGTTTGGAAGATTTACGGAACGGGCCCAAAAGGTGCTCGCACTCGCGCAGGAAGAAGCTGTCCGTCTCGGTCATAATAACATCGGTACAGAGCACATTTTGCTCGGCCTCATTCGTGAAGGCGAAGGCATCGCAGCCAAAGCGCTGATCGGCCTGGGACTCGGATTGGAAAAAATTCAAGATGAAGTAGAAACGCTGATTGGCCGCGGCCAAGAGCAACCTACGAACATTGCATATACGCCTCGTGCGAAAAAAGTAATTGAACTGTCCATGGATGAGGCTCGCAAATTGGGCCACACCTATGTAGGTACAGAGCATATCTTGCTCGGATTGATTCGTGAAGGCGAGGGCGTTGCAGCACGCGTGCTGAACAACCTTGGTATTAGTTTGAACAAAGCACGTCAACAAGTGCTGCAGTTGCTTGGCAGCAGTGAGGCTGTATCCAGTCATAATGGAACGCCTGCTAATGTTAGCACACCAACACTGGACAGTCTGGCACGTGACCTTACCGCTTATGCGAAGGAGAACAACCTGGATCCGGTTATTGGCCGCAGCAAAGAAATCGAGCGTGTCATTCAAGTATTGAGCCGTCGTACCAAGAACAACCCTGTATTGATCGGTGAACCTGGTGTAGGTAAAACAGCGATTGCTGAAGGTCTTGCACAGAAAATCATCGCCAACGAAATTCCGGAAACATTGCGCGACAAACGTGTCATGACCCTGGATATGGGTTCTGTTGTTGCCGGAACGAAGTACCGTGGTGAGTTTGAGGATCGTTTGAAAAAAATCATGGATGAGATTCGTCAGGCAGGTAACATTGTCCTGTTCATCGACGAATTGCACACCCTAATTGGTGCAGGCGGAGCTGAGGGCGCCATCGATGCTTCGAACATTTTGAAACCGGCCCTGGCTCGTGGAGAATTGCAATGCATTGGTGCAACAACCCTGGATGAATACCGCAAATATATCGAGAAGGATGCAGCGCTTGAGCGTCGTTTCCAACCGATTACTGTAGATCAGCCTTCTCCAGAAGAAGCTATCCAAATCTTGCACGGCCTGCGTGATCGTTATGAAGCGCATCACCGCGTGAAAATTACGGACGAAGCTATTGTACAGGCGGTTAAATTGTCTGACCGTTACATCACAGATCGTTTCCTGCCAGACAAAGCGATTGACCTGATTGATGAAGCGGGTTCCAAAGTAAGATTGAACTCATACACCATTCCGCCGAATCTGAAACAACTGGAAAGCCGTCTCGAAGATATCCGTAAGGAAAAAGACGCTGCGGTCCAAAGTCAGGAGTTCGAAAAAGCAGCAGCTCTGCGCGATACGGAACAAAAAATACGTGAAGAGCTGGATGTAACGAAGAACCAATGGAAAGAAAAACAAGGTCGTACGGATTCCGAAGTAACGCCTGAGGATATCGCACAAGTGGTAGCCAACTGGACGGGAATTCCGGTGAACAAGCTGAAAGAGGAAGAGACACAACGCCTAATGAATCTGGAATCCATCCTGCATGAACGTGTCATCGGTCAGGATGAAGCCGTGAAATCAGTGAGCCGTGCGGTTCGCCGTGCTCGTGCTGGATTGAAAGATCCAAAACGTCCAATGGGATCCTTCATCTTCCTCGGCCCTACTGGGGTAGGTAAAACGGAGCTGGCTCGTGCCCTTGCCGAAGCTATGTTCGGCGATGAAAATGCAGTGATCCGGATCGACATGTCCGAGTATGGTGAGAAGCACTCGACTTCAAGACTCGTTGGAGCGCCTCCAGGATATGTTGGTTACGAAGAAGGCGGTCAGTTGACAGAGAAAGTTCGTCGCAAACCGTATTCCGTAGTCCTGCTCGACGAGATCGAGAAAGCACATCCGGAAGTATTCAACATCTTGCTGCAAGTGCTTGAGGATGGCCGTCTGACAGACTCGAAAGGTCGTGTCGTGGACTTCCGCAACACATTGATCATTTTGACATCCAACGTGGGTGCCGAAGCGATTAAACGTAACTCTACACTCGGCTTCACAGCTGTTGTGGATGCAGGTGCGGATTACGATAACATGAAGGGTAAAGTCATGGATGAGCTGAAGAAAAGCTTCCGTCCAGAGTTCCTTAACCGGATTGATGAGATCATCGTATTCCACTCTCTTGAAGAGAAACACATTGCAGAGATTGTCACCCTGATGAGCGAGGAGCTTCGGAAACGTCTGCGTGAATACGAGGTCGACTTCGAGCTCACAGACAACGCCAAGGCCTTCCTGGCCAAAGCTGGCTTTGACCCAGCTTACGGTGCTCGTCCGCTTCGCCGGGCAATCCAGAAGCATATCGAAGACAAATTGTCTGAAGAATTGCTTACAGGTACGGTAACCAAAGGTGATTCGTTGTTGATTGACGAAGAGAACGGTGCACTGTCCGTAACCAAAAAGGAAGCCGTCGTTCCTTCCAATGAAGCCAATGAAGAAATTGAAACAAAATAAAGGATGAATAGGTTGGGTTTAAGCCCAACAGCTATTGATTCTGAATGTCCTTCTCGGCCCCGGCCGGGAAGGATTTTTTTGATGTATGGACTTAACACAAATGATTATGTTAGGAACATGTGTAAAGTTTACGATAATCCTTTACGAAAAATCTCAAACAATGGTAAACTTTTATTAACCCTGCACGTCAGAAATTCAGGGCAAAATTCGTCGAAAAATGCAAAATGCTGTTATAAAATAAATCCTAGGAGTGCTGAAGTGGCCAAAGTTAAAACCAAGTTTCAATGTACGGAATGTGGTTATGAAGCCCCGAAATGGTATGGCAAATGTCCGGGGTGTCAGTCATGGAATTCCATGGTGGAAGAAACGGAAACGGTTGTCAAAACACAAGGGAGAAATTCCCCCCTCTTTGACAGTAAAGATAAACCGCTTCCCATCATAGATATAGATAGCGGTCAGGAACCGCGTGTGCAGACTGGAATCGGAGAGCTGAACCGGGTATTGGGTGGCGGGATTGTTCCGGGGTCTCTCGTGCTGGTAGGCGGAGATCCGGGAATCGGAAAATCAACGCTGATGTTGCAAACCTCGCATGCTCTAACGCATTCGGGTTTGCGCGTGTTATATGTTTCGGGTGAGGAATCGGTGAAACAGACCAAATTGCGGGCTGACCGCCTGGATGCACTCTCTCCTGAACTGTATGTGCTGTGTGAAACAAATATGGAACGTGTAGAGGAAGCTGTGGAGCAGATCCAGCCGCATTTTCTTGTCATCGACTCCATTCAGACGGTTTACCTTCCAGAAGTCACCAGTGCACCCGGTAGCGTAGCACAGGTAAGGGAATGTACTTCCCGGTTCATGCGGATCGCCAAAGGCCGAGGCATTGCAACCGTGCTTGTGGGGCATGTTACGAAAGAAGGGGCTATCGCCGGTCCGCGTATGCTGGAACATATGGTGGACTGTGTTCTTTACTTTGAAGGGGAACGGCATCATACGTATAGACTGTTACGTGCGGTGAAAAACCGTTTCGGTTCAACCAATGAGATCGGTATTTTCGAAATGGGCGAAGACGGCTTGCGTGAAGTGGGCAATCCTTCTGAACTCTTTTTGTCTGAACGACCGCTCGGTGTAGCGGGTTCTACGGTAGTTGCAAGTATGGAAGGCACAAGACCGATGCTGGTTGAGCTGCAGGCACTCATCTCTGCAACACATTTCCCGTCTCCCCGCCGTATGGCAACAGGGATAGATCATCACAGGCTGAACCTGATTATTGCGGTGCTTGAGAAGCGAATGGGCATGTTTTTGCAAACGCAGGATGCGTACCTGAATGTGGCCGGGGGAGTACGGCTCGATGAACCGGCGGTGGATTTGGCGGTTGCCGTCAGCATTGCATCCAGTCTGAGGGATGTGCCGACCAAGCCAGATGATGTGATATTTGGCGAAATTGGTTTGACAGGTGAGGTACGGGCCGTATCACGGGCTGAACAACGTGTGAAGGAAGCCGAGAAACTGGGCTTCAAACGAGTCATTTTACCAGAGAAAAGCTTAAAGGGCTGGAAACATCCTCGCGGGATACAACTGATCGGTGTGAATACCGTGGCAGATGCACTAGCGGTTGCTTTAGATTAGGGGGCATAACAAGATGAAAGATTCGAGCCAACTGGATAATATGAATGAATTGTTGAGGCTGATCGCACCAGGTACACCTTTCCGCGAAGGTCTGGAGAACGTGCTGCGCGCCAAGACGGGGGCACTGCTTGTTGTAGGATACAGCCCTGAAGTAATGGAAGTGGTCGACGGGGGCTTCTCGATTAATTGCGATTTCTCCCCCAACTATCTATATGAACTCGCCAAGATGGACGGTGCCATCATTCTTAGCGAGGATTTAAAGCGTATTCTGTATGCCAACACCCAGCTTATTCCGGATTCCTCCATCTCTTCCTCTGAGACAGGGATCCGTCACCGGACAGCAGAACGTGTAGCCAAGCAAACAGGCAAATTGGTCGTATCCATCTCGCAACGCCGGAATATTATTACCTTATATCAGGGAACGCTTAGATATTCGCTCAAGGAAATTGGAGTTATTTTGACGAAGGCTAACCAGGCGATTCAAACGTTGGAGAAGTACAAAGCTGTACTTACCCAATCCCTTACGAATCTAAGTGCCTCGGAGTTCGAAGAACTTGTCACCATCCCTGAAGTGGTAAACGTCATTATACGTACGGAAATGGTGATGCGCATCAAAACGGAAATCAAGCGCTACATCCATGAACTTGGGAATGAAGGACGACTCATCTCCATGCAGATGGAAGAATTGGTTGGAACGACGGAGGAAGAAGCGTGGTTGCTGTACAAGGACTATGCACGTGATGATAGTGACGAGAAGATCCGCGAAATTATCGTGGGCCTCAAGCGCCTGTCGGATGATGAATTGCTGGATGCGCATCACATTGTCCGTCTGCTCGGCTATCCTTCATCAGCTGCGACATCCGAAGATTCGGTTGCACCGCGCGGATATCGGGTATTGAATAAGATACCACGCCTTCCGAATGTTATTATTCATAACCTTGTGGACCAATTTGAACAATTGCCGCATGTGATCATGGCAACGATTGAAGAGCTGGATGAAGTCGACGGTATTGGTGAGGTACGTGCTCGGACCATTAAAGAAGGGCTGAAGCGTCTGCAGGAGCAAATGTTTATTGACAGACAAATGTAATCCAGAGCTATCAGTATAGGTTTGCCTATAACGGCCCTGAAGATGATGAGGTGAAACAACAATGTTAACCAGATTCATTCCGAACCTCTTTACCTTGGGTAATCTGTTTCTTGGAATGATGGCGATACTGCTTGCAATTGATGGGAATTATAGCCTGGCTGCGATTATGGTCATCGTTGCGATGCTGCTGGATGGGTTGGATGGCCGGGTAGCGCGTGCACTCAATGCCCAAAGTGAATTTGGCAAGGAGCTGGACTCCCTGTCTGATATGGTTTCGTTCGGTGCAGCCCCGGCACTCATTATGTTTATGGTTTCCTTCCAGGATGCAACGCCGGTTCTCGCCTGGATCGCTACGGCAAGCTTCCCCATTTGCGGAGCCATTCGGCTGGCACGCTTTAATGTAAGACCCGGAATTCCCGGATACTTCACCGGCCTGCCCATTCCGGCAGCTGGAGGTGTGCTTGCAACGCTGACGTTGTTTAACAAGGATATTGGTCCCGTGAGCATGATGATAGCCACATTGTTATTATCCTATCTGATGGTCAGCTCGCTTAAATATCCGAATTTCAAAAAGGTCGGTCTGCCGCGAAAAGCGATCTGGATCGCCCCTTGGGTGGTTGTATTCGCTGTAGCGGTTGCTGTCATTTTCCCGGAACAGTTGTCGAAGCTGATCTTTATTCCGCTGGTGCTTTACGCTCTATATGGAATGAAGCATAATATGCGGACGGCCGCCTCCCGCAACCGGGCAAAGAAGCGCAAGGAAGAGAAGTCTTCCCGTCCTTCTGATCGGTAATTCTTTTTTTAATTGGGACAATACCCCGGAAATGCATAAGAAAAAGCACGCATTCTCCTTCAGGAGCGTACGTGCTTTTTTTATTGATTCGAATCTATACGGTACCTACTTTTGTACGGCAACTTGGCCAATCATTTACGACAAATTGAACATCCCTAACGTCGAACACTTCTGTGACTCGTGATTCACGACTTCTTCCATGTTGATATCCAGCAGATTGCAGAGAGCTGACATATAAAACAGGTTTCGCCCCAGTTCGGAGCTGATGACCTCTTTGCAATTCTCACACAATTCACCTTCCACATGCGTTTCCAGCAGGCCCTTGGTTTGAGCAATACCGCTCTCGGGGGCATATTTCTGCTTGGTGGCGTGCAGCTCAATGCAGCCGCATTCGGTAATGGCCTTGGACACGGCACGGTTGACAGAAGCTCCGGCTTGTCCTGTTTTGGACAGTACATCAATCAGACTGCGATGACGCAGCAACAGCTCGGAAACCTGATCCTGAAAAGCCTGTAAACTTAGCGTACTCATTTTGCTACTCACCTCGGGATATGAATTGAATTCATTATATGCCAATAATTTACCTTCTTTCAACTGACGATTGCAAACATTTCCAAAAAGTTCTTGCAACCGGGATTAGCAATCCAACAATTGGATCATACTGGATATGAAGATGAAGGACAATTAAAGGAGGTGCAGGGACATATGTGGAAAAAAGGCATTTTAACTTTTACAGGATTGTGCGGTGCATGGTTTGGCTACACGGCATATCATCTGGCAGGAAAATCCGTCCCGTGGATGGCTGAATGGATTCAGTCAGCAGGGCTGCTGGGGGCAGGAGTAGCAACGGCACTGGGCGCTGTATTGTTTATGGCTGTGTGTAATATTGGTGGAACCTTGCTGGCAAGCAGGCTGCAAAATGGGATTGATGCTTTGGCTAAAGTACCGATGAACGAACTGGCTGCTGGTGCAGCAGGTACCGTTGCAGGGTTACTGGTGGCTTTGCTGCTCTATCCATGTCTGACTTGGCTGGGAACAGCAGGAGAGGTGCTTCAGGTGGCGCTGACGGCCGTTAGCGGATATACGGGGTACATGCTAGCCATGGCGAAGAAAGAGGACCTCGCTGCATTCTGGATGTCTGGGCGATGGGGTCACCCCGAGCTGGATGAAGACAGACGGATGGAAGAACACAAGATTTTGGATACCAGTGTCATTATTGATGGCCGTATTGCAGATATATGCAAGACCGGGTTTATCGAAGGTACAATCGTGATTCCGGAATTCGTCCTGGAAGAACTTCAGCATATTGCAGATTCCTCCGATCTGCTGAAGCGAAACAGAGGACGGCGTGGACTCGACATATTGAATAAAATCCAAAAAGAACTCGACGTGAAGGTGCTCATTTACGAAGGGGATTTTGAAGAAATATCAGAAGTGGACAGCAAGCTGGTCAAACTGGCCAAAGTGCTTCAGGGCAAGGTGGTTACCAATGACTTTAACCTGAACAAGGTTTGCGAGCTCCAGGGTGTATCTGTACTGAACATCAACGATCTGGCGAATGCGGTGAAGCCAGTGGTGCTGCCTGGTGAAGAGATCATGGTGCAAATCATCAAGGATGGCAAGGAGCATGGCCAAGGTGTAGCTTATCTGGATGACGGTACAATGATTGTCGTGGAAGGCGGACGCGAGTATATTGGCATGATGATGGAAGTGCTGGTGACCAGTGTGCTGCAGACTTCCGCGGGACGAATGATTTTTGCCAAGCCGAAACTGTTGGAAAAAGCCCAATAAAGGGGTATGATGGGTAGTGTATCGTTCACCGATATTTATATCGCTTGAAGATATTCAGTATCGTAGAACGATAAACTGACAGACAAGGCAGGGATTACGGCATGGATAAAGGGTGGGGTGTCGTCATTGTGGCAGCAGGTCGGGGAACCCGAATGGGAACAACCGAGAGCAAGCAGTTTCTGCTGCTGCAGGACAAGCCCGTTTTCATACATACGCTTGAAGTGTTTGCCGCTCTGGACGAGATCAGCGAGATCGTGCTGGTAACCGGAGCCGCAGATGTTGAACGCTGCCTGGATTGGGTAAAAGAATACCGACTGGAGTCGCGTGTCCGTGTCATCCCCGGAGGGAAAGAGAGACAGCATTCTGTTCAAGAAGGCCTGAAGGCCTTACAGACGGATTGGGTTCTCGTTCACGACGGGGTACGTCCTTTTGTTGACCGTAATCAGATTACAGGTTGCATGGAGGCCGCGATGTCGGGGGGAGCCGCTGTACTTGCCGTTCCCGTTAAAGATACGATTAAACAAGTGAATGCGGAAGGAATCGTTACGGCGACGCCTGACCGCAGCAGTCTGTGGAGTATTCAAACCCCGCAGGCTTTTCGTCTTTCTTCACTGCTGCTTGCTTACGAGTCGGCCGCAAGGGACGGATTTCTCGGGACGGATGACGCCATGCTGGCTGAGCGCCAGGGGATGTCCGTCCAGGTTGTGGAAGGAAGTTATACCAACATCAAATTAACGACGCCGGAAGATTTGGAATATGCCGCGTTTTTGCTTGGGGGAGAAAAGAAGCGATGATACGTGTAGGACAGGGATTTGATGTACACCAATTGGTGGAGGGACGTCCGTGCATCATTGGCGGGGTAACGATTCCTTATGAAAAAGGACTGCTTGGTCACTCGGATGCAGATGTGCTGCTGCATGCCATCAGTGATGCCATTCTGGGTGCACTTGCACTTGGGGACATCGGCAAACACTTTCCGGACACCGATCCGGAGTTCAAGGACGCGGATAGCCTCAAACTGCTGGAGCATGTATGGCAGCTCGTGAAAGATCGCGGATATCGTTTGGGCAACATCGATTCCACCATTATTGCGCAGAAACCGAAAATGGCACCTTACATTCCACAGATGGCCGAGGTTATTGCCAAGGCACTGGAAGCGGATGTTGATCAGGTCAATGTCAAAGCAACGACTACGGAGCAACTCGGATTCCCTGGACGGGGAGAGGGCATTGCGGCCCAATCGGTTGTTTGCCTTGTTCGTGTGTGATATTATCAACCAACTAATATACGGAGGGGATATTTTATGAGCACAGAAGTTCGTGTGCGTTACGCGCCAAGTCCAACGGGACATCTGCATATCGGGAATGCCCGTACGGCGCTTTTTAACTATTTGTATGCTAAACATAATAACGGGAAATTCATCATTCGTATTGAGGATACTGACGTAAAACGGAACATTGCGGGTGGCGAGGAAAGCCAGCTTAAATATTTGAAATGGCTCGGAATCGAGTGGGATGAAAGCATTGATGTAGGCGGGGAATACGGACCTTACCGTCAGACGGAGCGTTTGGATATTTACCGCAAATACACCCAGGAGCTGCTGGACAAAGGTCTGGCTTACCGCTGTTTCTGCACTGAAGAAGAGCTGGAGCAAGAGCGTGAAGAGCAAACGGCACGTGGAGAAACGCCGCGTTATTCGGGTAAACACCGGGACCTAACGCCAGAGCAGATCAGTGCTTTTGAAGCTGAAGGCCGCGTTGCGAGCATTCGTTTCCGTGTACCGGAAGAGCGTACGTATACATTCGATGATATGGTTAAAGGGACTATTTCATTCAACAGCAAGGAATCTGGGGACTTCGTCATTGTGAAAAAAGACGGCATTCCCACGTACAATTATGCCGTTGCAGTGGATGATCACCTGATGAAAATCTCCCACGTTCTCCGCGGGGAAGATCACATCTCCAATACGCCGCGTCAGCTGATGATTTATGAAGCGCTCGGCTGGGAGCCGCCGCAATTTGGTCATATGACCCTGATCGTGAATGAAAATCACAAGAAGCTGAGTAAACGGGACGAGTCCGTCATTCAGTTTATCGAACAATATGATCAGCTCGGCTACTTGCCGGAGGCGATGTTCAACTTCATTTCCCTGCTTGGCTGGTCGCCGGAAGGGGAAGAAGAGATCTTCTCGCAGGAACAGTTGATCTCCATCTTTGATACCAAACGTTTGTCCAAGAGCCCGGCTGTATTCGATACGCATAAGCTGGCGCACTTGAACAATCACTATATTAAACATGCAGACCCGGATCGTATTGCCGAAATGGCGATTCCACATCTGCAAAAGGCAGGACGCATCGCAGCTGAGCTGTCACCTGAACAGAAGGAATGGGCATATGCACTCGTTCATCTGTACCAGGAGCAAATGACTGCAGCCTCTGACATTGTGGAACTGTCTGAAGTATTCTTCCGCTCCCATCTGGAGCTGGATGCAGAAGCGACTGCTGTACTTGGAGAAGAGCAGGTGCCAACCGTTCTGAAGGCCTTTGCCGACAAAGTTCAGGCGAGTGAAGAGTTTACCCCAAGTAAAATGGCCGCATTGATCAAGGAAGTACAGAAGGAAACCGGCTTTAAAGGTAAGCAGCTCTTTATGCCTATCCGTGTAGCACTGACTGGGCAGACCCATGGACGTGACCTGAATCAGACGATTGTATTGCTCGGGCGGGATACGGTTATTGAGCGTCTGCATGCACAGGTGAAAGGCGCGTAATCCAGGAACGCTGTCGATCCTGGTACTGACGCCAATGAGGGCGGGTATCGCCTGGGATGAAGTTATTGCAAGGTTGTTGTCAGTCCAGTACCTTTTCGCTATAATAGCAACACAAAGGTTAAATGACATGTTTCAGCATTCATCATAGAACAGCAAAGACCGGGAGGAGTAAACCGAACCGGACAGTTCCAGAGAGGATGGTCCTGCAGCGAAGAATGAATTTCTTTGGCTGCGGTGGCTGTGAACCATCCACTGTCTATCGGTCGAAATGCGCCCGTGAGCTGCATAGCCGAATCCGGCCCCGCCTCTTGTACGTGTAGGAGAGGAAAACGTCAGGATAGGTTGTGACGGTTGGTTTCCGTTACCGAACCGCTTGAGGGTTCATTCTTATTTGTCGGAACAGGTGGCAGACATTTGCTGACTGTATAATTCTGATATATAAGTCTGGGCCGAGCAGAGTGGGACCGCGATTAACGCCTCTGCAGCATAATGCTGCAGGGGCGTTTTTTGTTTGGGGCGAGTCAGCAGTACACTACCAAGAGGGCTGCGCCGTCCGGTATGCCGGAGGACGAAGACCTGAACAAGAGGGGAACGAGCATGTTCAAGAAGATCAGATCAGATATCCAGGCGGTGTTTGAAAACGATCCGGCTGCCCGGGGATGGTTCGAGGTGGTATTCACCTATTCGGGGCTGCATGCGATATGGGCTCATCGGATCGCGCACTTTTTCTACAAACGCGAATGGTTCTCGGTTGCCCGTTTCATCTCGCAGATCAGCCGGTTTATGACAGGAATCGAGATTCACCCTGGAGCGACCATAGGAAATCGGCTGTTTATTGACCATGGAATGGGTGTAGTTATTGGTGAAACCTGTGAGATAGGCGATGATGTTGTTATTTACCAGGGGGTTACACTTGGCGGAACAGGGAAAGAAAAAGGAAAGAGACACCCGACGATTGGCAATAATGTGGTTATCTCATCGGGAGCCAAAGTGCTCGGTTCATTCAGCGTTGGTGATCAATGTAACATTGGAGCCAACTCGGTCGTATTGAAAGAAGTGCCATCCAACAGTACGGTTGTAGGCATACCGGGGAGAATCGTCAAGCAGGACGGACGCCGGGTCGATCGTCTGAATCAGCAGCTGCCCGATCCGGTCATTGATTCTCTGCGCAGTATGCAGCAAGAGATCGAACGATTGCGCGAAGAAGTGCGTACACTACAGGATAGCCGTAAGAATGAGACTTCACGTGATACAATAAATAAATAGGGAAGTATGAATGAAAGGAAAGTGACCATGACGCTTCAAATTTACAATACGATGAGTCGTACCAAAGAAAATTTCGTTCCCCAAGAGCCGGGGAAGGTAAAAATGTATGTGTGCGGACCGACAGTATATGATTACATTCATATCGGGAATGCACGTCCTGTTATTTTTTTCGACACCGTTCGCGGTTACTTGGAACAGATAGGACATGAAGTAAACTACGTTGTAAACTTCACGGATGTTGATGATAAATTGATTCGCAAAGCTGAACAGCTGGGTACTGACGTTCCTCATGTTGCAGAGAAGTTTATTGCTGCGTACTATGAGGATCTTGAGGGATTGGGGATACCCAAAGCCAGCAGCAACCCGAGAGTTACAGAGAATATGCCGCTCATTATCGATTTTATCCGTGAGTTGGTTGAAAAGGGCTTTGCCTACGAAAATGGTGGTGACGTATATTACCGCACAGGCAAATTCGAGGAGTACGGCAAGCTGTCGAAGCAGAACCTGCAGGAATTGCAGTTCGGTATCCGGATTGGTGTAGATGAGCGCAAAGAGCACCCCGAAGATTTCGTGCTCTGGAAAGCGGCTAAACCAGGTGAGATCTACTGGTCCAGTCCTTGGGGTAATGGTCGTCCGGGCTGGCATATCGAATGCTCTGCTATGGCGCGTGAATACCTGGGAGATACGCTCGATATCCATGGAGGTGGACAGGATCTGCAGTTCCCTCACCATGAGTGCGAATGCGCACAATCCGAGGTGCTTACAGGCAAACCGCTCGCCAACTACTGGATGCATAACGGATTTATCCGTATCGATAACGAAAAAATGTCGAAATCACTCGGTAACGGAGTGCTTGTAAAAGACCTTCGAACCCAGTACAAACGTGAAGCTATTCGTTATTTCATGTTGTCGACACATTACCGCAACCCGCTTAACTTTACCGAAGATACAATGGAGCAAGCGCAAAACAGTGTAGATCGGATCGCGAATGCCGTTGGCAATCTGAAGCATCGTTTGCAGGCGGTAACGGTAGATCAGGATGTTACACCGGAGTTCGCTACTAAACTGGAGCAGATTCGCCAGCAGTATCACGAGAAAATGCAGGATGATTTCAATACTCCGGATGCCATTACCGCATTGTTCGAATGGGCTGCGGAAGCAAACCAGCTGCTGCAAAAGGAAGTCGTAAACGCCGCGGAAATTCGTGCATTGCTTGAACTGTTTGGTGAGTTGAATGCGGTGCTTCGCATTTATACGGAAGCAGAACCAGAGCTCCTGGATGAAGAGATTGAACGCCTGATTGAAGAGCGTACGGAAGCGCGCAAGTCCAAGAACTGGGCACGGGCTGATGAAATTAGAGACGAATTGTCAGCGCAGGGCATCCTTCTTGAAGATACGGCTCAAGGGATGAGATGGCGGCGCAAATGAACGAGGACCAGTTGAGAAATCTGTCTGATTCTGTCGATCATTCTGAGCAGGGGGAACGGCCTGCTGAAGAGCACACAGAGGCTATGACACAGGGAGGGTGGTTTCCGTACCCGCCTTCCCGCCCTGCAAGATTGATTCCTCCGATTGCACTCGCCTATATCGGTGATGCAGTGTATGAGGTAGCTGTAAGGCAGTATCTGTTGTCCAAAGCCAATATGCGTCCGAATCACTTGCACCGCAGTGCGACGGGTCTCGTTTCAGCCAAGGCACAGAGTCGAATCCTTACAGGTATCGAGGAACAATTGACCGAAGAAGAGCGCGACGTTGTAAGACAGGGGCGGAATGCCAAGTCGGGCAGTATTCCCAAGAATGCCGATGTGCTTGAATACAGACATGCCACTGCTCTAGAGTGTCTTGTTGGTTACCTGTACAGTAGTGGTCGGCATGAGCGCATGATCCAACTGATTACGCAGGGTATTGAGCATGCAGAGCAGCAGTCACCGGCACCAAACAAAAAATAAAAATAACAACTTAGTCGTTCCTGTGGTACAAGCCAATAAAGAGGTATATGCAGGACGTAATAGAGAGGACCGAAGCAATATGGAAGAAGAATGGATTGCTGGTAAGCACTCCGTGACGGAGGCGCTGCGTTCAGGCCGGACCATCAACAAAATATGGATCGCTGATACAGCACAGAAACACTTGACTCAACCAATTATCGCGGAAGCCAAAAAACTCGGAATCGTGATTCAGCATGTGGACAAGCGCAAATTGGATCAAACGGTGCCAGGCATTCAGCATCAGGGTGTTGTCGCACAAGCGGCCCCGTATGCTTATGCTGAGGTAGAGGATATTTTGGAAGCGGCAAAATCGAAGAATGAGCATCCGTTTTTGATTTTGCTGGACGAAATTGAAGATCCTCATAACCTTGGTTCTATTCTGCGGACAGCTGACTGCACGGGGGCTCATGGTGTGATTGTCCCTAAACGGCGTTCAGCATCAGTGACTGCAACGGTGTCAAAAACTTCTGCAGGTGCGGCTGAATATGTACCGGTTGCCAGGGTTAGCAACCTGGCACAGACCATTGATCGTCTCAAGGAAGAGGGCGTGTGGGTTGTGGGTACAGATGTGACCGCACAAGAGGCGGTATTTGGCAATGGCGTCTTCACAGGACCGGTAGCCCTGGTTATCGGGAACGAAAACAAAGGTATGGGCCGACTAATTCGTGAGAAGTGTGATGTACTGGTCAAATTGCCGATGCAGGGGCAGATTAACTCCCTGAATGCTTCCGTGGCGGCGGGTGTTGTTATGTACGAAGTGCTTCGTTCGCGCCAAGCACAGGGATAGATGGTATGGCAGATTCCCGGGATGTGCTTCTGGTAGACGGGTATAACATGATTGGTGACTGGCCAGAACTGTCCAGATTGGCAGAGAGTGGGCTTGAGGAGGCGCGGAATCGTCTTCTCTTCCGTCTTGCCGACTATCAGGCGTTCTCCGGTCGCAAGGTCATCGTTGTTTTTGATGCCTATCTCGTACCCGGACTTGGTAAAACATACACACAGAGCAAAGTACAGATCTATTTTACCAAGGAAAAAGAGACGGCTGACGAATGCATTGAGAGACTCGTACGGGAACTAAGCTCGCGGAGACGCCAAATCTATGTAGCCACAAGCGATATGGTAGAACAGCATGTCATTTTTGGACAGGGAGCATTACGTGTGTCTGCCAGGGAACTGCTGATCGAAGTGGAGCAGAATGAGAAAGAGTTGCAGAAGCGTTTGGAGGAGGATCAGGCCAAGTCCACACGCAATACACTTGGGGCCAAGCTTAGCCCGGATGTGTTGAAGCAATTCGAGCGCTGGCGACGTGGATAGGGAACTGTTTTACAAATATTTCAATCTTGAAAGTCTTGACAATTATGTTATTGATGTTCTTTTTTAGGGATAGCGTGGTTGACGGTGTGAGGTGCCATCATATATACTGTTCGTATATTTCATAGAGTAGAGTAACGGTGTACCTTGCGTTGCAGCCGGAGGGATTGTCTGTGAGTGTCGACCTCAAAGATATCATGTTATCAAAGTATGATTACCAAAGTGACGAAGACATTGTCGAAGCGGTCCGTGAAGGTGAGAGCGAAGCGCTGGAGTTTTTGATTAACAAATATCGCAACTTTGTACGCGCCAAGGCAAGATCTTATTTTCTGATTGGGGCAGACCGGGAAGATATCATTCAGGAAGGAATGATTGGTCTCTACAAATCCATTCGGGATTTCAAAGGAGACAAGCTGGCTTCGTTCAAAGCTTTTGCCGAGCTGTGTATCACCAGACAGATTATTACGGCAATTAAGACGGCAACACGTCAGAAACATATTCCGCTTAATTCCTATGTATCGTTGGACAAGCCAATCTATGATGAAGAATCCGATCGTACGTTACTCGATGTGATTTGTGGAACTCAGGTCAGTGATCCGGAAGAGCTTATCATTAATCAGGAAGAGTTTGTGGGCCTGGAAGATAAGATGTCGGAGATTTTAAGTGACTTGGAACGAAAAGTATTGATGTTGTATCTTGACGGGAGATCTTATCAAGAGATTGCAGTAGATTTGGACCGGCACGTGAAGTCCATTGATAATGCACTGCAGCGCGTGAAGCGCAAACTTGAAAAGTACCTGGAAGTTCGAGATAATTGAACAATGTTGTTGTTGACGGAAAAGGCTCGGAGTTTGAGTCTTTTTTTGCTGCTCTAAGTTTATAAGTCAAAAGTTTGATAATACTAGTAATCGCTTGGTCCAAGCAGGAGAAGAGAAAAATCAGAGACGCTCGAACTACACGATTTTTGTACGGAACTTTTACCAGTGATGAAAGGCTATTCTTTCATTGACATGGTTATACCCTTATGATAAAGTGTTTTAGGTAGGCCTAAATTCGCGGCTTTTTTTTAGGATCAATTTAGAGACTCTCCTTTAAAGTGGAAGTCTTCGGGAGGTGTACATCATGCGGGTAATTATTACTTTGGCTTGTACAAACTGCAAACAAAGAAATTACACTACGACAAAAAACAAGCGTAATCACCCCGACCGCATGGAGATGAAGAAATTTTGCAAGTTTTGTAACGAGCAGACTTCTCATCGCGAAACCAGATAGTTTTTGGGAGGTGTAGTCGGCGTGAAACGTAGTTTCAAATCTCTGATTTCCTTTTTCTCAGAAAGCTGGGCTGAACTTAAAAAAGTTCGCTGGCCTAATCGTAAAGAGCTGACCAACTACACATTGATCGTTCTTGGTACTGTTGTGGTTATGACGCTGTTTTTTTGGGTCGTTGATATCGGCATCTCCGCTGTGATCGAAGCGATTATTTAAGAAGGGTCCCAGGTGGCTTGATATGGAAAAAAGATGGTACGTCGTTCATACCTACTCAGGGTATGAGAATAAGGTCAAAGCCAATTTGGAAAAACGCGTAGAGTCCATGGGCATGGAAGACAAGATATTCCGCGTTCTTGTTCCTATGGAAGAAGAAGTGGTAAACAAGGACGGTAAGAAAAAGACCGTTATGCGCAAAGTTTACCCCGGCTATGTCTTGGTGGAAATGATCCAAACGGATGACTCTTGGTATGTTGTTCGCAATACACCGGGTGTTACGGGATTTGTCGGTTCGACAGGTTCCGGGTCCAAACCAACTGCTCTGTTGCCTGAAGAAGTGGAACAAATTCTGAAGCATATGGGCATGGTTGAGCCGAAGCCGAAAATTGAATTCGACATTAAGGAATCCGTACGAATCAAAGTTGGTCCTTTTGCGAATTTTGTGGGCTCCGTGGAAGAAATTTTGGTAGACAAAAGCAAGTTGAAAGTGCATGTGAACATGTTTGGACGGGAAACACCGCTTGAGTTGGAATATACACAAGTGGAGAAGATATAGTCTCTTCAAGTTTCTTGTGGGAGGACCGAAAGGTTCGTTAACCACTATTTTGCAAGGAGGTGTCAATCATGGCAAAAAAGGTAATCAAAATGGTAAAACTGCAAATTCCAGCAGGTAAAGCGAATCCAGCGCCTCCGGTAGGTCCAGCTTTGGGTCAAGCAGGTGTCAACATCATGGCATTCTGTAAAGAGTTCAACGCTCGTACAGCCGATCAAGCGGGATTGATTATTCCTGTTGAAATCACAGTATTCGAGGACCGTTCCTTTACTTTCATCACTAAAACTCCACCAGCAGCAGTTCTGTTGAAAGTGGCAGCTAAAGTGGAAAAAGGATCCGGCGAACCGAACAAGAAAAAAGTTGCTACCGTTAAACGTGATGCGGTACGTCAAATCGCAGAACAAAAAATGCCTGACCTGAATGCAGCGAACGTTGAGTCCGCAATGCGTATGGTCGAAGGTACTGCCCGTAGCATGGGTATCACCATCGAAGACTAATTTTTCATCTGAAACATGGCTTCGTAAAGCCGGCCGATTCGCGGCCGGTTGATGTGGGAGGTATATCCGCTAAAACCACAAAGGAGGAATATAACATGGCTAAACACGGTAAAAAATACCTGGAAGCTGCTAAGCTGATCGACAGCGAAGCAACTTACGAGCCTTCAGAAGCTGTAGAGCTTGTGAAAAAGGCAGCCACTGCAAAATTCGATGAAACTATCGAAGCAGCAGTACGCTTGGGCGTTGACCCACGTAAGCAAGACCAGGCTGTACGTGGTGTAGTTGTCTTGCCACACGGCACAGGTAAAACACAACGCGTATTGGTATTTGCAAAAGGTGACAAAGCGAAAGAAGCGGAAGCGGCTGGCGCGGACTATGTTGGTGATGCAGACATGATCAACAAAATCCAACAAGGCTGGTTCGAATTCGACGTCTGCGTAGCGACACCAGATATGATGAGTGAAGTAGGTAAATTGGGCCGACTGCTCGGCGGTAAAGGTCTGATGCCTAACCCTAAAGCCGGAACGGTAACTTTCGATGTATCCAAGGCTGTTCAAGAAATCAAAGCCGGTAAAATCGAATATCGTCTGGATCGTGCAGGTCAAATTCATGCACCGATCGGTAAAGCATCTTTCTCTGCAGAGCAACTTAACGAGAACTTGAAAGCTCTCATGGACGCTCTGAACCGTGCTAAACCGGCGGCAGCAAAAGGTGTTTATCTGAAGAACGTTTCTCTTTCTTCCACGATGGGCCCTGGCGCACGCGTGAACGCAGCATCTTTTAGATAATATCTGTTGACAGACTTGTTCTGTTCTGGTATGATATAAAAGTTGTGAGTCCGAGTGACTGACCGTTGACATTTGAATATGCTTGCCGTAGACAGTAGGTGCCATCAGGCTTAATTTCCTACCGAGGTATGATTATAGAACTTAGAACGATGCAAATCGATTATGAGTATATATCAAGCCTTCGTGATTCTACGGAGGCTTTTCTTAATGGGATAAATTTGATCAGGAGGTGTACAGTTTGGCAAACGCAAAAGTGATTCAAGCAAAACAAGAGTCCGTTGATGCAGTAACAGCGAAATTGCGCGAGAGCGCTACGACAGTTGTTGTTGACTATCGCGGTCTGAACGTTGCCCAAGTAACTGAGCTGCGTAAGCAGCTTCGTGAAGCCGGAATTGAATTCCAAGTGCTGAAAAACACATTGCTTCGCCGTGCGACTGCTGCAGCAGAACTGACAGAACTCGATAGCGTTCTTACAGGTCCTACTGCAATTGCATTCAGCGCCGAAGATGCTGTGGCTCCAGCCAAAATTCTGAACGACTTCGCTAAAAAGAACGACGCACTGGAATTGAAAGGTGCAGTTGTTGAAGGTCGTGTAATCGGAGTAGAAGAAGTTAAGGCATTGGCAGAACTGCCATCCCGCGAAGGTCTCCTCTCCATGCTCCTCAGCGTGCTTCAAGCGCCAGTGCGCAACTTCGCGCTTGCGGTTAAAGCTGTTGCGGAAAAAGAAGAACAAGGCGCGTAAGCTACTTGATCTAATAGCTGCTTAGGCGGCATTGAATGACAAAAAAATAAAATTATATATGGAGGTTCAATCATGAGTAAAGAGCAAATCTTGGAAGCAATCAAAGGCATGACTGTACTGGAACTGAACGATCTTGTTAAAGCAATCGAAGAAGAATTCGGCGTAACTGCTGCAGCTCCAGTAGCTGTTGTAGGTGGCGGTGCTGCTTCTGCTGAAGCTGAGCAATCCGAGTTCGACGTAATCTTGGCAAGCGCTGGCGCTTCCAAAATCAACGTTATCAAAGCAGTTCGTGAAATCACAGGTCTTGGCCTGAAAGAAGCTAAAGAAGTAGTTGACAATGCTCCAAAAGCATTGAAAGAAAAAGTTAGCAAAGAAGAAGCTGAATCCATCAAAGCTAAATTGGAAGAAGCAGGCGCTACAATCGAAGTTAAATAATTTGGCTTTTATAAGCTAAATGAACAAAACAACAAACCCCTTGACTTATATCAAGGGGTTTGTTGCTGTAATTGTATATGGAAAGTGAGTGAGGACATGTCCAATCATTATTATTCGGACAAACCGCAGGTCGCACATGACAGACGGGCAACGGAAGCGGAGCTTCGTGGATGGAAATTGCGATTCGTTACCGATGCAGGTGTATTTTCCAAAAGCGGAATCGATTACGGCAGCAGAGTGCTGATTGATGCAATAGAGTTAACTGCTGGGGCTCATGTTCTGGATGTGGGTTGCGGGTATGGACCGATTGGTCTTACGGCAGCCAAGCTTGTACCCGAAGGGCATGTCACCATGATTGATATCAACGAGAGAGCGGTTGAGCTTTCCAGAGAAAATGCAAAAGCAAATGGAATTACGAATGTAACGGTAATGCAAAGTAATCTACTTTCTGAAGTGAACCAGAGGGACTTTGACGCAGTTCTAACCAACCCGCCAATTCGAGCAGGGAAGGAAACCGTTCATACCATTTTTGAGCAGGCGCATCAGCATCTGAAGGTGGGCGGTTCGTTGTGGATTGTCATTCAAAAAAAGCAAGGGGCTCCTTCGGCAAAAGCGAAGCTGGAATCCTTGTTTGGCAGAGTGGAAGAAGTAACGAAAGATAAAGGCTACCGGATTTTCAAAGCGGTGAAAACGGAGGACTCGTCTGAAGGCTAGTTTCCGATTTGTAAAGTAAGCAGGGGAGCATTTTTTTTGCAATAGGACTATTGACTTGAAATTCAGGTCGTGGTATTATTGTAAAATGTCAGTATTAAGATGCCCTACTTGGCTTTAGCTAACTAAAAATGTCAATCTTTTTTTACGCCGAACGGGCTTATTATGCCTACGTTTGGCGTATAATATGTACATTTTGGGCAAACTGGGGATAAGTATGATTTTGGAAGACATCCGCCGATCAAAGTTGCTCTTTTTTCGAACGACATTCGAGTAAGGGCTTTTCTTTATTTGTGGATGCATTGCTTTGCTCTGTATGTGTACCATTATAAGGTTACAAACAGAGGTTCGCAACGAAATTTTTAAAGTGAGTAGACATTGAGGGGTGAGTTTAAGTTGGCAGGACATCTTGTTCAATATGGTCGACGCACTCGGCGCAGTTATGCACGAATTAACGAGATACTCGAAGTTCCGAACCTGATTGAGATCCAACAAAAATCTTACGATTGGTTTTTGGAGGAAGGGTTGCGCGAAATGTTCCAGGATATCTCGCCGATCCAGGATTTTACAGGTAATTTGATTTTGGAATTTATCGATTACAGTCTCGGTGAACCGAAGTATACAGTAGACGACGCGAAAGAGCGTGACGTTACTTATGCAGCACCGCTTCGGGTCAAAGTCCGGCTCATTAATAAGGAAACCGGAGAAGTCAAAGAGCAGGAAGTATTCATGGGAGATTTCCCGCTGATGACCGAAACCGGCACATTTATTATTAATGGTGCGGAACGGGTTATTGTCAGCCAGTTGGTTCGCTCTCCTAGCGTTTACTTCAGTACCAAAGTAGATAAGAACGCCAAAAAAACGTATACCGCTACAGTTATTCCTAACCGCGGCGCTTGGCTCGAACTGGAGATGGACGCGAAGGATGTTGTATACGTCCGGATCGACCGTACACGTAAAATTCCAGTTACGGTTCTCCTGCGTGCTCTTGGTTTTGGCACAGACGCTGAGATTCTGGATCTGCTCGGTAATGACGAATATATTCGCAACACGCTGGACAAAGACAATACGGATTCCACGGAGAAAGCGCTGATTGAAATTTATGAGCGTCTTCGTCCGGGCGAGCCACCAACGCTGGATAACGCGAAAAGCTTGCTCGTAGCTCGTTTCTTTGATCCAAAACGCTATGACCTGGCTAACGTAGGTCGTTACAAAATCAACAAAAAGCTTCACATCAAAAACCGTTTGTTCAATCAACGTTTGGCTGAGTCTCTCGTTGATACTGAAACTGGCGAAATTATCGCCGAAGCAGGTCAAATGGTTGACCGTCGTTTGCTCGATGAAATCATGCCTCATCTGGAGAAGAGTGTTGGCTTCCGTACGTATCACGTGGCTAACGGAGTTCTGGATGCGAATGATATTCCGATGCAAACGATCGATGTGTTCTCACCGATTGAAGATGGTAAAGTTGTTAAGCTGATTGCCAATGCTAACATTGATAAATCAGTTAAAAACGTAACACCAGCTGATATCATTTCTTCAATCAGTTATTTCATTAACCTTCTGCACGGCATCGGAAGCACAGATGATATCGATCACCTGGGTAACCGTCGTCTGCGTTCGGTTGGTGAACTCTTGCAAAACCAGTTCCGTATCGGTTTGTCCCGTATGGAACGTGTTGTTCGTGAGAGAATGTCCATTCAGGATGCTAACGTGATCACGCCACAGGCATTGATTAACATACGTCCTGTAATTGCATCCATTAAAGAGTTCTTTGGTAGCTCCCAATTGTCACAGTTTATGGATCAAACGAACCCTCTGGGTGAGTTGACGCATAAACGTCGTCTGTCGGCACTCGGACCGGGCGGTTTGACACGTGAGCGTGCAGGCATGGAAGTCCGTGACGTCCATCCATCCCACTATGGTCGGATGTGTCCAATCGAGACTCCAGAGGGACCAAACATTGGTTTGATCAACTCCTTGTCTACATTTGCCCGTGTGAACGAATATGGTTTCATTGAAGCTCCATATCGCTGGGTAGATCCGAAGACTGGTGTCGTAACCGAGCAAATCGATTATCTGACAGCAGACGAAGAGGACAACTACGTTGTCGCTCAAGCGAACGCGAAACTGAATGAAGATGGAACATTTGCAGAAGAAGCGATCATTGTACGTTACAACAAACAATCGGATAACATCCTTACGATGCCGAGCGAGCGCGTTGACTACATGGACGTATCTCCTAAACAAGTTGTATCCGTCGCTACGGCGCTCATTCCGTTCCTTGAAAACGATGACTCCAACCGCGCACTGATGGGATCAAACATGCAGCGGCAGGCGGTTCCTCTCTTGATTCCTAAAGCTCCGCTTGTAGGAACAGGTATGGAACACAAAGCTGCAAAAGATTCCGGTGTATGTATTGTCTCCAAATATGACGGGATTATTGAGCGTTCTTCTGCGAATGAAATCTGGCTCCGTCGTGTGGAAGAGGTAGATGGCCAAGAAGTTAAAGGCGATATCGTTAAATATAAATTACACAAATTTATGCGTTCGAACCAAGGAACATGCATTAACCAACGTCCGATTGTCAAACGTGGTGCTGTTGTCAAAGCTGGCGACATCCTCGCTGATGGTCCTTCGACGGAAATGGGCGAATTGGCTTTGGGACGCAACGTCGTTGTTGCCTTCATGACTTGGGAAGGTTACAACTACGAGGATGCGATTCTGCTTAGTGAAAAACTCGTGAAGGAAGATGTCTACACATCCATCCACATCGAGGAGTATGAGTCAGAAGCGCGTGATACCAAGCTCGGACCTGAGGAGATCACACGTGACATCCCTAACGTAGGGGAAGAAGCGCTGCGTAACCTTGATGAGCGTGGTATTATCCGGATTGGTGCCGAAATCGCTGCTGGCGATATCCTGGTTGGTAAAGTAACGCCTAAAGGTGTAACTGAACTGACTGCTGAGGAACGTCTCCTGCATGCAATCTTCGGTGAGAAAGCACGCGAAGTTCGTGATACATCCTTGCGTGTGCCTCACGGTACTGACGGTATCGTCGTAGACGTGAAAGTATTTACCCGTGAAAACGGTGATGAACTGCCTCCAGGTGTTAACCAGCTCGTTCGTGTCTATATCGCTCAAAAACGGAAAATCTCCGAGGGTGATAAAATGGCCGGACGTCACGGTAACAAAGGGGTCGTGGCTCGTATCCTGCCGGAAGAAGATATGCCTTTCCTGCCGGACGGAACACCGGTTCAAATCGTTCTTAACCCGCTGGGCGTACCTTCCCGGATGAACATCGGTCAAGTGCTCGAAGTTCACTTGGGTATGGCTGCTATGCAGCTCGGTATCCACGTAGCTACCCCTGTATTCGACGGAGCGAAAGAGTATGACGTCTTCGATACGATGGAAGAAGCAGGCATGCAGCGTAATGGTAAAACCGTTCTGTACGATGGCCGTACGGGTGAAGAGTTTGAACGTGAAGTAACTGTCGGCGTCATGCACATGATCAAGCTGGCGCACATGGTTGATGATAAAATCCATGCGCGTTCCACAGGTCCTTACTCACTCGTTACGCAACAGCCGCTGGGTGGTAAAGCCCAATTCGGTGGACAACGTTTCGGGGAGATGGAAGTTTGGGCGCTTGAAGCATATGGCGCTGCCTACACACTGCAAGAAATCTTGACTGTTAAATCCGATGATGTTGTTGGTCGGGTGAAAACGTATGAGTCCATTGTCAAAGGTGAGAATGTTCCGGAGCCGGGTGTTCCTGAATCATTCAAAGTATTGATCAAAGAGCTGCAAAGCTTGGGTATGGACGTTAAGATTTTGAGTGAAGATGAACAAGAGATTGAAATGAAAGAAATGGACGATGAAGATGACGCTGCGAGCGACAAGCTCAGCCTCAACCTTGAGGGTTCAGAGGTCGGAGTGGAGTAACCGCTTCGGGCGCATGATGACCGGCGTTTTTCATCAGGCTCGCGTCTTGCTCCGGCTTCGGCCGGAGAAGGCGTAACCTAGAATACAGGAATTGGTTAAGGAGGGTTGCTCCTTGTTGGACGTCAACAATTTCGAATACATGAAGATCGGGCTTGCTTCCCCAGAAAAAATTCGTTCTTGGTCCCGCGGAGAAGTGAAAAAACCGGAAACGATCAACTATCGTACGTTGAAACCGGAAAAAGAAGGGCTGTTCTGCGAAAAGATTTTTGGCCCTACGAAAGACTGGGAATGTCACTGTGGTAAATACAAACGCGTTCGTTATAAAGGCGTTGTCTGTGACCGCTGTGGTGTTGAAGTAACACGTGCCAAAGTACGCCGTGAACGGATGGGCCATATTGAGCTCGCTGCTCCGGTATCGCACATCTGGTACTTCAAAGGTATTCCGAGCCGCATGGGTCTCGCTTTGGATATGTCTCCAAGATCACTTGAGGAGATTATCTATTTTGCATCTTATGTAGTAACTGATCCAGGAGAAACTCCACTTGAGAAAAAACAGCTGTTGTCCGAGAAAGAATACCGCAGCTACCGTGAAAAATACGGATATGGATTCCAAGCAGGCATGGGTGCAGAAGCGGTTAAAAAACTGCTTCAAGACCTTGATGTGGACAAAGAGCTCGAATTCCTGAAGGAAGAGCTCCGCACTGCACAAGGACAACGTCGTAACCGTGCAATTAAACGTTTGGAAGTTATTGAAGCTTTCCGCAACTCGGGTAACAAACCTGAGTGGATGATCATGGATGTACTTCCTGTTATCCCGCCGGAACTTCGTCCAATGGTACAATTGGATGGTGGACGTTTTGCAACATCTGACCTGAATGATCTGTACCGCCGTGTAATTAACCGGAACAACCGTCTGAAACGTTTGCTTGATCTGGGCGCACCAGACATTATCGTGCAAAACGAAAAACGGATGCTGCAGGAAGCTGTTGACGCATTGATCGACAACGGCCGTCGCGGACGCCCGGTAACGGGTCCTGGTAACCGTCCATTGAAATCTCTCAGCCATATGCTGAAAGGTAAACAAGGACGTTTCCGTCAAAACTTGCTCGGTAAACGTGTTGACTATTCTGGTCGTTCCGTTATCGTTGTCGGACCTTACCTGAAAATGTATCAGTGTGGTCTGCCAAAAGATATGGCACTTGAACTGTTCAAGCCTTTCGTTATGAAAGAACTTGTAAATAAAGGGCTTGCCCACAATATCAAGAGCGCTAAACGTAAAGTTGAGCGTGTAAGTCCTGAAGTTTGGGATGTTCTTGAGGAAGTAATCAAGGAGCACCCGGTTCTACTCAACCGTGCCCCTACGCTTCACCGTCTCGGTATTCAAGCATTTGAACCAATTCTCGTTGAAGGTAAAGCCATTCGTCTTCACCCGCTCGTATGTACGGCATACAATGCCGACTTTGACGGTGACCAAATGGCCGTGCACGTTCCGTTGTCTGCTGAGGCACAAGCGGAAGCACGTATCCTGATGCTTGCATCTGGTAACATTTTGAACCCGAAAGACGGTAAACCAGTTGTTACCCCTTCCCAGGATATGGTCCTAGGTTCATACTACCTGACTATGGACAACAAGGAAGAAAAAGGAACTGGCATGATCCTGCGTACAGTGAACGAAGCTGTATCTGCGTATCAACGCGGTACTGCCGGTTTGCATGCACGCGTAGCGATTCCAGTTAAAGCTCTGGGTAAAACTAGCTTTACTGAAAAACAACAAGATGCAATGTTGCTGACAACTGTTGGTAAAATCATCTTTAATGAAATCTTCCCAGCAAGTTTCCCTTACATCAATGATGCAACTCGTGCAAACCTCTATCAAGGTACTGCAGAGCATTTCTTTGTTTATGAGAAGGGGACTGACCTGAGAGAAGCAATCATGAATGCACCTCAAGCAGGTGGTGTTGGTAAGGAATATCTGGGTACAATCATCGCTCGTTGTTTTGAAATTTACCATACAACGGAAACAGCCGTTATTCTGGATAAAATCAAACAGCTTGGTTTCACTTACTCGACTCGTGCCGGTATTACGGTTGCGGTTTCGGATGTTGTGGTACCAGATGAGAAAACAGAGATCCTCAGACAATCCGAAGAAAAAGCACAAATCGTTACAAACCAGTACCGTCGTGGTCTGATTACGAACGAAGAGCGCTATGACCGCATCATTGATATCTGGTCTAAATCGAAAGATGATATCACCGAGATTCTGATGAAGTCGATGGATCGTTACAACTCTATCATGATGATGGTTGACTCCAAAGCACGGGGTAACAAATCGCAAATTACCCAATTGGGTGGTATGCGTGGTCTGATGGCCAACCCGTCCGGTCGTATCATCGAACTCCCAATCAAATCGAACTTCCGTGAAGGTCTGACGGTACTCGAGTACTTCATCTCGACACACGGTGCGCGTAAAGGTCTGGCCGATACAGCGTTGCGTACAGCCGACTCAGGTTACCTGACTCGTCGTCTCGTAGACGTGGCACAAGATGTTATCGTGCGTGAAGATGATTGTGGTACAGATAAAGGGTTCACGGTTAGCCGTATCCAGGATGGTAAAGAGGTTATTGAAGATCTCTACGACCGTATCGAAGGAAGATACTGCTTCGAAACTGTTCGTCATCCGGAAACAAAAGAAATTATTGCGCACCGCAATGAATTGATTGACTCTGACAAAGCAGAGGCAATCATCAAAGCAGGTGTAACCAAATTGCAAATCCGCTCCGTACTCAGTTGCCGTGCTCGTCATGGTGTCTGCAAAAAATGTTACGGTCGCAACCTGGCGACTGGTAAACACGTGGAGATCGGTGAAGCAGTTGGTATTATCGCTGCGCAATCCATTGGTGAGCCAGGAACACAGCTGACAATGCGTACGTTCCACACCGGTGGTGTAGCCGGAGACGATATCACGCAAGGTTTGCCGCGTATCCAGGAGTTGTTTGAGGCTCGTAATCCTAAGGGTCAAGCAACGATCAGTGAGATTGACGGTATTGTCAAAGAGATTCGTGAAGCGAAAGATCGTCGCGAAATCGAAATTCAAGGTGAAGCGGAATCCAAAGTTTACTCCGTTACCTACGGCTCCCGTGTTCGCGTAAGCGAAGGCATGGAGATCGAAGCAGGCGACGAGCTGACAGATGGTTCCATCGATCCAAAAGAAATGCTGCGCATCAAAGGCGTACGTGGTGTACAGAACTACATTCTGCAGGAAGTACAACGCGTATACCGTAACCAGGGCGTAGAAATTAATGATAAACACGTTGAAGTTATGATCCGTCAAATGCTGCGTAAAATCCGCATCGTCGATGCAGGAGATACAACGCTGCTGCCAGGATCGTTCGTAGATACGCATGAGTACGAAAGAGCTAACAAAACAGCGATTCTTAGTGATAAAGAGCCAGCGGTTGCCAAACCAATCTTGCTCGGTATCACAAAAGCATCTCTCGAAACAGACTCCTTCCTCTCTGCGGCATCGTTCCAAGAGACTACACGTGTACTGACAGATGCAGCGATCAAAGGTAAAGTCGATCAGTTGCTCGGTCTGAAGGAAAATGTAATCATCGGTAAACTGATCCCTGCAGGTACAGGTATGAACCGTTACCGCAGCATCAAGTTTGCTGAGCCGGAAGATGGCCAATCTTCAGTTGAAGAACTTGAACCAGTTTCCGTTGATTAAATAGATTCCCCCTGTGTAGGGTGAAGATAAAGTTTTGTATGTCAGGGGATGGACGTATGTTTAATACAGACGGACATTTCCTGATGTGCGAAAACTTTGAATAAATCTTTCACGATTAGCATTGACATTGCTTGCGCTAGATGCTAATATATCAAAGGTGCGTGAGCAGCTGATTGTATATGTCCTATTCGGAGGAATGAACAATGTCTAATGAAAAAGGCCTGCAAGATGCTCATGTCAAAATAGGAACAAAACAGACCATGCGGATGGTCCAGTCAGGAATGGCTGCTGAGGTCTATGTGGCCGAAGATAGTGATCCGCAGCTCACTTCCAAAATCATTGCCTTGTGTGAACAACACAATGTGAAGTACACGAAAGTGGACACAATGAAAAATCTCGGCAAGGCTTGCGGGATTGGAGTGGGAGCAGCAATGGCTGCTGTCGCAAAATGATACGGTAAGGAACGTTTTTGTCCGAGAACTTTTTAGGGATTCTCCAAGGCAAAAACTTTTCATTTGTCTTTTTATGAACCGCCTGGGTCTGTGGACTTAGCGATAAGAGGTTTATAAAGAAACATGAACAATTGAGGAAGGGGGTGGCAATCACATGCCAACTATTAACCAACTGGTACGCAAAGGACGTCAAGCTAAAGTTGAAAAGTCCAAATCACCAGCATTGCAAAAAGGGTTCAACGCTTTGAAACGTGAATCTACTAACATCAGTGCCCCACAAAAACGTGGTGTCTGCACTCGTGTAGGTACAATGACTCCACGTAAACCGAACTCTGCACTTCGTAAATATGCCCGTGTTCGTTTGACGAACCGTCTCGAGGTAACTGCTTATATCCCGGGTATCGGACATAACTTGCAAGAGCACAGTGTTGTATTGATTCGCGGAGGTAAAGTTAAGGACCTTGCAGGGGTTCGTTACCACATCGTTCGTGGAGCACTCGATACAGCAGGCGTGAACAACCGTATGCAAGCTCGTTCTAAATACGGTGCTAAACGTCCTAAAGCTAAAAAAGCCTAACACATTATAAGAAGCAATCCTGAATATCTTCTGGTCTAATGTCCAGAGGACAAGGGTTAGCTTAACAAGAAAGAAAGGGGGATATCCATGCCACGCAAAGGTCCAGTTACGAAAAGAGACGTGTTGCCAGATCCGGTATACAACAGCAAGTTGGTTACTCGTTTGATCAACCGCATCATGCTCGACGGAAAACGCGGTGTTGCTCAAAGCATTCTGTATAATGCGTTCAAGTTGATCCAAGAACGCACGGGTAATGACCCGATGGAAGTATTTGAGACAGCAATCAAGAATATCATGCCAGTCCTGGAAGTTAAAGCTCGCCGTGTCGGCGGTGCCAACTACCAAGTACCAATCGAGGTAAAACCAGAGAGACGTACTGCTTTGGGTTTACGTTGGCTCGTGAACTACTCCCGCAACCGCGGTGAGAAAACAATGGAAGAGCGTTTGGCAGCTGAGATCATCGACGCTTCCAACAACACAGGCGCTTCCGTTAAGAAACGTGAAGATACGCACAAAATGGCTGAAGCGAACAAAGCGTTTGCTCACTACCGTTGGTAGGATTCAGTTCACAATAAAAACTTCAATTTTGAAGGGAGACCCATTTCATGGCAAGAGAGTTCTCCTTGAAAAATACACGTAATATCGGGATCATGGCTCATATTGATGCGGGTAAAACCACGACAACTGAGCGGATCTTGTTCTACACAGGCCGTACGCACAAAATCGGTGAAGTTCACGAAGGCGCTGCGACAATGGACTGGATGGAACAGGAACAGGAGCGCGGAATTACGATTACTTCCGCTGCGACTACCGCTGCTTGGAAAGGCCACCGCGTTAATATCATTGATACCCCGGGACACGTTGACTTCACTGTTGAAGTTGAACGTTCCCTTCGTGTATTGGACGGAGCAGTTGGTGTATTCAGTGCGAAAGAAGGCGTTGAGCCTCAGTCTGAAACTGTATGGAGACAGGCTGACAAGTACGGCGTACCTCGTATCGCTTACGTAAATAAAATGGATATCATCGGTGCTGACTTCTTGAATGTTGTTTCCGACATGCGTGATCGCCTTCAAGCGAACGCAGTTGCGATTCAACTGCCAATCGGCGCTGAAAATGATTTTAAAGGTATCATTGATATCGTTGCACAAAGAGCTCATATGTACAAAGATGACCTTGGTCAAGATATCGAAGAAACCGAAATTCCTGCGGAATTTGCAGATCAAGTTGAAGAACTCCGCAACGAATTGATTGAGCGGGTTGCAGAACTCGACGAAGAATTGACTATGAAATACCTGGAAGGCGAAGAGATCACTGTTGAAGAGATCAAATCCGCTCTCCGTAAAGGTGTAGTAGAAGTTAAGATCTTCCCAGTAATCTGTGGATCCTCTTATCGTAACAAAGGTGTTCAACTTATGTTGGACGCTGTTATCGACTACTTGCCAGCTCCAATTGACGTTCCAGCGATCAAGGGTCTCCTTGAAGATGGAACCGAAGCGGTTCGCAAGTCTTCCGATGAAGAGCCATTCTCTGCATTGGCATTCAAAATCATGACTGACCCTTACGTTGGTAAATTGACATTCTTCCGCGTATACTCCGGTGTTCTTCAATCCGGTTCTTATGTATTGAATGCCACTAAAAACAAACGTGAGCGTATCGGTCGTATCCTTCAAATGCACGCGAACAGCCGTCAAGAGATCACTGAAGTTTACTCCGGTGACATTGCAGCTGCCGTAGGTTTGAAAGATACTGGTACAGGTGATACACTATGTGATGAGAAAAACCCGGTTATCTTGGAATCCATGAACTTCCCTGATCCGGTTATCGAAATCGCCGTTGAACCTAAAACCAAAGCTGACCAAGATAAAATGGGTGTTGCTCTCGGCAAGTTGACAGAAGAGGATCCAACTCTTCGCGCTCACACTGACGAAGAAACAGGCCAAACAATCTTGGCAGGTATGGGTGAGCTTCACCTTGATATCATCATCGACCGTATGCGTCGTGAGTTCAAGGTTGAAACTACTGTGGGTAAACCACAAGTAGCTTACCGTGAAACTTTCCGTGCTCCAGCGCGCGTTGAAGGTAAATTCGTACGTCAATCCGGTGGTCGTGGTCAATACGGTCACGTATGGGTTGAATTCGAACCTCTCGAGCCGGGTACAGGCAGCCAGTTTGAAAGTAAGGTTGTCGGTGGTTCCGTTCCTAGAGAATACATTCAACCAGCACTGTCAGGGATTGAAGAGCAAATGAAAAACGGCGTTATTGCAGGCTTCCCGCTTGTTGACGTTAAGGCTACGATTGTAGACGGATCTTACCATGATGTCGATTCCAACGAGATGGCATTTAAAATTGCCGGATCTATGGCGCTGAAAGCAGCGAAAGACAAATGTAGTCCAGTTCTGCTTGAGCCAATCATGAAAGTAGAAGTAACCGTTCCGGAAGAGTACATGGGTGACGTTATGGGTATGCTTAACTCCCGTCGTGGCCGCATCGAAGGTATGGATTCCCGTAGTGGAGCTCAAATCATTCGTGCTAAAGTACCTTTGTCCGAAATGTTCGGATACTCTACAACTCTTCGTTCCGGTACTCAAGGACGCGGCGTATTCTCCATGGAGCTTTCTCACTACGAAGAAGTTCCTAAGAGCATCGCTGAAGAGATCGTTGCCAAAACAAAAGGCACCGAGTAGTTTTCTCACACTGGACGCTAGTGCATAGGGGTTTAATCTTCTAGATGCTAGGGTCCAGTGAAAACATAAAATTTAACATTTTAAGGAGGCCACGTTCAAATGGCAAAGGCTAAATACGAACGTAATAAACCACACGTTAACATTGGTACTATCGGTCACGTCGACCATGGTAAAACAACTCTGACTGCTGCAATCACTACTGTATTGTCCAAAACTTACGGTGGCGCAGCAATCGCTTTCGATCAAATCGATAAAGCTCCAGAAGAGCGCGAACGCGGTATCACAATCTCCACAGCTCACGTTGAGTACGAAACTGACGCTCGTCACTACGCTCACGTTGACTGCCCAGGTCACGCCGACTATGTTAAAAACATGATCACTGGCGCGGCACAAATGGACGGAGCTATCTTGGTAGTATCCGCAGCTGACGGCCCAATGCCACAAACTCGTGAGCACATCTTGCTCTCCCGTCAAGTAGGCGTACCTTACATCGTTGTATTCTTGAACAAATGCGACATGGTTGAAGACGAAGAGTTGTTGGAACTGGTTGAAATGGAAGTTCGCGACTTGCTCAACGAATATGAGTTCCCAGGTGACGATACTCCAATCACTCGTGGTTCCGCTCGTGAAGCTCTGCAAAACCCTGATGGTGAGTGGGCTCAAAAAATCGTTGAGATGTTCAAAGAAATCGATACTTACATCCCAACTCCAGAGCGCGACACTGACAAACCTTTCTTGATGCCAGTTGAGGACGTATTCTCCATCACTGGTCGTGGTACAGTAGCTACAGGTCGTGTAGAGCGTGGTACTGTTAAAGTCGGTGAAGAGATCGAAATCGTGGGTATCCACGAAGAAACTAAAAAATCCGTAGTTACGGGCGTTGAAATGTTCCGTAAATTGCTGGATTCCGCTCAAGCGGGTGACAACATCGGCGCATTGCTGCGTGGTGTTGACCGTGAAAGCATCGAGCGTGGACAAGTACTGGCTAAACCAGGTTCTGTTAAACCACACACAGAATTTACAGCTCAAGTATACGTTCTGACTAAAGAAGAGGGTGGACGTCACAAACCTTTCTTCACAGGATACCGTCCACAATTCTATTTCCGTACAACTGACGTAACAGGTATCATCAACCTGCCAGAAGGTACTGAAATGGTAATGCCAGGCGACAACATCACAGTAACTGTACAACTGATCAATCCAATTGCGATTGAAGAAGGTACACGCTTCGCGATCCGCGAAGGTGGACGTACAGTTGGTGCCGGTGCGGTAGCATCCATCCAAAAATAATTCAGCTTTTCGCTGAGTAAGCATATGCAACAGTGTACTGGAACGAGTAACATTGTACTGTAACGAAGCTTCGGAAGAGTTCTTTATCCGACATCGGATAAAGAACTCTTTTATTATGTATAAGTGATTCGGGACCTGCGTCATAATGGTGAGGAACATTCAGATGTATAAAAAGGATCGGTTAAGGCAGCTTGCATAACGGTGAAATAACACATTAAACAACGTCATTTCTATATGAAAAGATTAGTTTAAATGTTTTTCTTAAATATGCTTGCAATACGCCCATTTTTTCTATATAATAATGAATGTTGTTCTGAGACGTTGCGATGATGTGAGAGGTTACTGGCACACCCGGCCCCTTTGCCATGGGAGGGTTGTTGGAAAATTTTCACGGAGTATGTCCGATAATAAATTGGGCGATAGAAGGAGGGACTAAAATGGCAAAGCAAAAAATTCGTATTCGTTTGAAAGCTTACGACCACAGAATTCTTGATCAATCCGCGGAGAAAATTGTTGAAACAGCAAAACGTTCGGGTGCTGGTGTATCCGGTCCGATTCCGCTTCCAACTGAAAAACAAATCATTACTATTCTTCGTGCGGTACACAAGTACAAGGATTCTCGGGAGCAATTCGAGCAACGCACACATAAGCGTTTGATCGACATCGTTAACCCGACTCCACAAACTGTGGATGCCTTGATGCGCTTGGATCTGCCGTCCGGTGTAGATATCGAAATCAAATTGTAATATAAATCAACAAGACCATGTATAAAGGAAAAGAGGTGTCAACATGAAAGGTATCTTAGGAAAAAAACTTGGAATGACTCAAGTGTTTACCGCTGAAGGTAACGTAGTACCAGTAACAGTTATCGAAGCAGGACCTTGTGTTGTTTTGCAAAAGAAAGATCTTGAGAACGATGGCTACGAAGCGGTTCAAATCGGATACTCCGATAAGAAAGAGAAAAATGCCAACAAGCCAGAAGCAGGACACGCTAAAAAAGCGAATACTGCCCCTAAGCGCTACGTTCGTGAACTTCGCGGCATCAACATCGCGGAATATGAAGTTGGCCAAGAGTTGAAAGCTGACATTTTCGCAGAAGGCGAATTCGTTGACGTAACGGGTATTTCTAAAGGTAAAGGTTTTGCCGGCGTAATCAAACGTTGGGGACAAAGCACTGGACCTATGTCTCACGGTTCTCGTTATCACCGTGGCCCGGGTTCGATGGGTTCGATCCAAGCTAACCGCGTTCCTAAAGGCAAACACTTGCCAGGACACATGGGTCATGAGACTGTTACAATCCAACGTCTTGAAGTTGTTAAAGTAGACGCTGAGCGTAACGTGTTGCTCGTGAAGGGTTCCATTCCTGGACCGAAAAACAGTCTTGTAAAAGTTAAAGAAACGGTGAAAAAATAACCACTGAAGAAAGGAGGAACACAAAATGCCAAAAGTATCAGTTTACAATGTAGATGGTAGCCAAGTGGGCGAAGTTGAACTGAACGATGCAGTATTCGGAGTAGAGCCGAACACTTCCGTTCTGTACGATGCAGTGCTTATGCAACGCGCTTCCCTTCGTCAAGGTACCCACAAAGTAAAAGGACGTTCTGAAGTACGTGGCGGTGGACGTAAGCCTTGGAAACAAAAAGGTACAGGTCGCGCTCGTCAAGGTTCGATTCGTTCTCCACAATGGAAAGGCGGCGGTATCGTATTTGGTCCGACACCTCGGAGCTATGCGTACAAACTGCCTAAGAAAGTTCGCCGTTTGGCGATCAAATCAGCTCTTTCATCCAAAGTGCTCGACAATGACATTATCGTTTTGGATGCTCTTTCGCTGAGCACACCTAAAACTAAAGAATTTGCAGCCATCTTGAACAACTTGAAAGTTGGACGCAAAGCTTTGATCGTAGCTCCTAGCTATGATGATAATGTGGCTCTTTCCGCACGGAATATTCCTGGCGTGAAATTCGTAGCAGCTGACGGCATTAATGTTCTTGACGTGCTTGCGCACGACAAACTGATCATTACGAAAGAAGCAGTTCAGAAGGTAGAGGAGGTGCTCGCGTAATGAAGGATCCTCGTGATATTGTTAAACGTCCGATTATTACGGAACGTACTGCTGACATGATGAATGACTTGAAATATGTATTTGAAGTCGATATCCGTGCAAACAAAACCGAGATCAAAAAAGCCGTGGAAGCTATTTTCAACGTAAAAGTGAAAAACGTGAACACTCTTCGTGTTCCAGCTAAGCCTAAACGGTACGGACGTTATTCCGGATATACTAGCGAATGGAAAAAAGCGTTTGTAACACTGACACAAGACAGCAAAACGCTTGAGTTCTTTGAAACTGTATAATTGAAATTGTTGAAGTAAGGAGGGAAACCCAGTGCCAATCAAAAAGTATAAACCGACATCCCCGGCAAGACGGAACATGTCCGTATCTACATTTGAGGAAATCACCACAGATCAGCCGGAGAAATCGTTGTTGGCCCCACTGAGCAAAAAAGCAGGCCGCAACAACCAAGGTAAAATTACAGTTCGTCACCACGGTGGTGGACACAAACGTAAATACCGTATCATTGACTTCAAACGTACTAAAGATGGAATACCGGGCCGCGTTGCTACGATCGAGTATGACCCGAACCGTACATCGAACATCGCCCTGATTCACTATGCTGATGGTGAGAAACGTTACATCATCGCTCCTAAAGGATTGAAAGTTGGAGATCAAATCTTCTCCGGTCCTGAATCCGACATCAAAATCGGTAACGCACTGCCACTCGAAAACATTCCAGTAGGTACCGTTATCCACAACATCGAGTTGAAACCAGGTAAAGGCGGACAATTGGTTCGTGCTGCTGGTACAGAAGCTCAATTGCTTGGTAAAGAAGAAAAATACGTTTCCGTTCGTCTCTCTTCCGGAGAAGTTCGTCGTATTCTGAAAGTTTGCCGTGCAACAATCGGTTCTGTTGGTAACCAAGACCACGAGCTCATCAAAATCGGTAAAGCCGGTCGTAGCCGTTGGTTGGGACAACGTCCTGAAGTTCGTGGTGTAGTAATGAACCCTAACGATCACCCTCACGGTGGTGGTGAAGGTCGTGCTCCAATCGGACGTAAATCGCCAATGTCACCATGGGGTAAACCTACTCTTGGTTACAAAACGCGTAAGAAAAATAAAGCATCTGATAAATACATCATTCGCCGCCGCACGAAGTAATACACACTGTGCATAACTTCGTGAGGCATCTGCGGATGCATAAACGCTACGTTTGAAGGGAGGATCTCCACATGGGTCGCAGTTTGAAAAAAGGGCCATTCATTGATGGCTACATGCTGAAAAAGGTAGAAGAGATGGACGCTTCCGGTAAAAAGAACGTTATCAAAACCTGGTCCCGTCGCTCTACAATTTTTCCACAATTCATCGGACACACATTCGGCGTATATGACGGACGTAAACACGTGCCAGTATACGTGACTGAGGACATGGTCGGACACAAATTGGGTGAGTTCGCTCCAACCCGTACGTACAAAGGCCATACTGATGATGACAAGAAAACAAGAAGATAAATGAACATCTTTAATGTTTGAGAGGAGGTTACACAATGGAAGCAAAAGCACATGCTAAGTTTATCCGGATTGCTCCTCGTAAAGTTCAACTCGTTGTTGACTTGATTCGCGGCAAGCAAGTTGGTGAGGCGGTTGCCATTCTCCGTCACACTCCGAAATCCGCTTCTCCAATCGTTGAGAAGTTGCTTAACTCCGCTATTGCGAATGCGGAACATAACTATTCTATGGATGTTAATAACTTGGTCATTTCGCAAGCTTACGTGAACCAAGGACCGACAATGAAACGTTTCCGCCCTCGTGCAATGGGACGTGCAAGTCGTATTAACAAACGTACTAGCCACATCACTTTGGTGGTATCTGAAAAGTAGAAGGAGGGAAAACGTGTGGGCCAAAAGGTAAA
The DNA here is from genome assembly GCF_022346995.1 of Paenibacillus sp. ACRRY. Lineage (GTDB taxonomy): Bacteria > Bacillota > Bacilli > Paenibacillales > Paenibacillaceae > Paenibacillus. Next base: position 41,495 of record NZ_JAKRNM010000018.1, read on the forward strand.
TCCGGTCGGACTCCGTGTCGGAGTTATCCGTGACTGGGAATCTAAATGGTATGCAGGCAAAGACTTCGGTGATCTTTTGATGGAAGACGTGAAAATTCGTGAATTCCTGAAAAATAAATTGAAAGACTCCGCTATGTCTCGTGTTGAAATCGAGAGAGCGGCTAACCGCGTAAACGTAACGATTCACACAGCGAAACCAGGTATGGTAATCGGTAAAGGTGGATCTGAAGTTGAGAATCTTCGTAACCAAATTACGAAAATTGCTGGCGGTAAAAAAGTACACATCAACATCTCTGAAATTAAGAACCAAGACCTGGACGCAATCCTGGTAGCAGAAAGCATTGCACAACAACTGGAACGTCGCGTTTCTTTCCGTCGTGCTCTGAAACAAGCTATTCAAAGAACTATGCGCTCTGGTGCAAAAGGTATTAAAACTCAAGTGGGCGGACGTCTTGGCGGAGCTGAGATCGCACGTTCGGAAGGCTACAGCGAAGGAACTGTTCCACTGCACACGCTTCGTGCCGACATCGACTACGGTACAGCAGAGGCTCATACAACTTACGGCCGTATCGGCGTAAAAGTATGGATCTATCGTGGAGAGGTTCTTCCTACGGCTAAGAAACAAGCTGCTAAGGAAGGAGGCAACTAATCATGTTGGTACCAAAACGTGTAAAACACCGTAAGCAACAACGCGGACATATGAAAGGCCAAGCAAAAGGCGGAACTACGCTGAACTTTGGCGAATACGGTCTGCAAGCTACGGAACCGGCTTGGATTACGAACCGTCAAATTGAAGCGGCTCGTATTGCGATGACTCGTTACATCAAACGTGGTGGTAAAGTCTGGATCAAAATTTTCCCTGACAAACCAATCACTCAAAAGCCTCTCGAGGTTCGGATGGGTAGCGGTAAAGGTAACGTAGAAAAATGGGTTGCAGTTGTGAAACCAGGTAAGATCATGTTTGAACTTGCTGGTGTACCGGAGGAGATTGCACGCGAAGCGATGCGTCTTGCCGCTCACAAACTGCCAATCAAAACGAAGTTCGTGAAACGTGAAGAATTGGGTGGTGAAGCAAATGAAAGCTAGTGAATTTCGCAACCTAACCTCTGCTGAAATCGAGCAAAAGATTGCCGGATTTAAAGAAGAACTCTTTAACCTCCGCTTTCAACTCGCTACCGGTCAGCTGGATAACCCGACTCGAATCCGTGATGTGCGGAAAGAAATAGCTCGTGCTAAAACCATCATCCGTGAAAGAGAACTGGGTATCGGTTAATTAGAGGTCGGATATACATTCCGTCCGTAATCAGGAAGGAGGCCAACAATGAGCGAAGAACGTAACGCACGTAAAGTGCAAACTGGTAAAGTTGTTAGCGATAAAATGGATAAAACGATTGTTGTTGCTGTAGAAACTTACAAAAACCATAAGTTGTACCATAAACGCATCAAGGTTACTAAAAAGTTCAAAGCGCATGACGAAGAAAACACTGCGAAAATCGGTGACACGGTGAAAATCATGGAGACTCGTCCGCTTTCGAAAGATAAACGCTGGAGACTTACTGAAGTCGTAGAAAAAGCGGTTATCATCTAATGCATTATCAGCATAGCTGGAAGGAGGAATACTAAATGATTCAACCATTTACACGTTTGGCTGTAGCCGACAACTCCGGTGCGAAGGAACTGATGTGTATCCGCGTACTCGGCGGTACGGGACGTCGTACAGCACAAATCGGTGATCTGATCGTTTGTTCTGTAAAACAAGCAACACCAGGCGGCGTTGTCAAAAAAGGTGATGTAGTTAGAGCGGTTGTCGTTCGTACGAAACGTTCTGTACGTCGTAAAGACGGTTCCTACATCGGTTTTGATGAAAATGCAGCTGTTGTTGTAAAAGACGACAGAAGCCCACGTGGAACACGTATTTTCGGACCTGTTGCTCGTGAACTTCGCGAGAAAGACTTCATGAAAATCGTTTCCTTGGCCCCAGAGGTTATCTAATAGATTAAGCTCGTGATGTTTAGAAACAGGAGGTGTACGAAATGCCAAGAGTGAAAAAAGTTCTGGAATCCCATAACAACAAACTTCACGTTAAAAAGGAAGATACGGTTATGGTGATCAGCGGTAAAGACAAAGGTAAAAAAGGCCGTGTCATCGCTGCTTATCCTCGTGAGAACCGCGTCCTTGTGGAAGGTGTTAACATGATTAAAAAACACCAGAAGCCTAACCAGCAAAATCCGCAAGGCGGCATTATCGAGAAGGAAGCTCCGATTCACGTTTCCAACGTGATGCACATCGATCCAAAGAGCGGAAAAGTAACCCGTGTTGGTTACAAAGTGTTGGATAACGGAAAGAAAGTGCGCGTTGCTAAACGTTCCGGAGAAATTATCGACTAATTGAACCGAATGAGAAAGGAGGGCTATGATTCATGGCATCAAGAATGAAAGAACGTTACCTGCAAGAAATCGCTCCTGGTTTGATGCAGAAGTTTAACTATACAACGGTAATGCAAGTGCCTAAAATCGAGAAAATCGTTATCAACATGGGTGTGGGCGACGCTGTCCAAAACTCCAAAGTGTTGGATTCCGCAGTAAACGATTTGCAACTGATCGCGGGTCAAAAACCTGTAATCACTCGTGCTAAGAAATCTATCGCAGGTTTCAAACTGCGTGAGAACATGCCTATCGGTGTGAAAGTTACATTGCGCGGCGAGCGTATGTACTACTTCCTCGATAAATTGTTCAACGTTACATTGCCTCGTGTCCGCGACTTCCGCGGTGTATCGAGCAAAGCGTTCGACGGACGTGGTAACTACACACTGGGTCTGAAAGAACAATTGATCTTCCCAGAGATCGAGTACGATAAAGTAGACAAAGTCCGCGGTATGGACATTGTTATTGTAACAACGGCGAAAACAGACGAAGAGTCCCGTGAGTTGCTCACGCAACTGGGAATGCCTTTCGTAAAATAAAGTTGGCATAACGTTTCCGGGTGTCTGGAAGGACTCCCTTTTCTCCGAAATTATTTAGGAGGTGTCAGGCTAAAGTGGCAAAAACTTCGATGAAAGTTAAACAACAACGTACACCAAAGTTTAAAGTGCGTTCTTATACACGCTGTGAGCGTTGCGGACGTCCACATTCGGTGCTGCAAAAGTTCAAAATTTGCAGAATTTGCTTCCGTGAATTAGCTTATAAAGGCCAGATTCCTGGCGTGAAAAAAGCAAGCTGGTAAAAAGTCCTGAACGGGAAGGAGGTTAACTCACAATGACTATGTCTGATCCAATTGCAGATATGCTTACTCGTATTCGTAACGCGAACACTGTTCGTCACGAAACAGTAGAAATGCCTGCTTCGACAATGAAAAAACAAATCGCCGATATCCTGAAGCGTGAAGGTTTCATCCGTGACGCTGAAGTTATCGATGATAACAAACAAGGGATTATCCGTGTTTTCCTGAAATACGGTCAAAATAACGAGCGCGTTATCACTGGTCTGAAAAGAATCAGTAAACCTGGTCTTCGTGTTTACACGAAAAGCAACGAAGTACCTCGTGTACTTGGTGGCCTGGGTATCGCGATCATCTCGACATCCAAAGGTGTTATGACGGACAAAGAAGCTCGTCAATCGAAATCCGGCGGAGAAGTCGTTTGCTACGTTTGGTAATATAACGTCACAAGATAGGAGGTGCAACATATGTCTCGTATTGGTCGCAAACCAATTACAGTACCAAGTGGTGTGGACATCACACTGGACAACACCGTTATTACGGTAAAAGGACCAAAAGGAACTCTGACTCGTGAACTTCATAAAGACATGAAGGTTACAGTTGAGAACAACGAAATTACAGTTGTGCGTCCTTCCGATAACAAAACTCACCGTTCTTTGCACGGCACAACGCGTAGCGTTGTAAACAACATGGTGAGCGGCGTTACTGAAGGATTCGCAAAATCTCTGGAGTTGGTTGGGGTCGGATATCGTGCAAGCAAATCCGGAGATAAAATCGTTCTGAACGTTGGATACTCTCACCCGGTTGAAATTACACCGGAAGCGGGAATTGAATTCGAAGTACCTTCGAATACAAAAATCATCGTTCGCGGGATCGACAAAGAGCGCGTAGGTGCTTACGCTGCTAAAATCCGTTCCGTTCGTGAACCTGAGCCGTACAAAGGTAAAGGTATTAAATATGAAGGCGAGCGTATCATCCGTAAGGAAGGTAAAGCCGGTAAGAAGAAATAAGATTTCTCTTACCGCCTTTGCGCGGCTTTCGGCTTGCTTGCTTCGTGTGTTTCTAATATACCCCGTGGCTTCCGGTTTGAAGCCAGCGAGGTAACCTGAAAGGAGTGAATCCCTGAGATGATTACGAAACAGGATAAAAACAAGGCTCGTCTGAAAAGACACCTGCGTGTTCGTAAGAAAATCCAAGGAACGGCAGCACGTCCTCGTTTGAACGTATTCCGTTCTGGTAAACATATGTACGCTCAAATTATCGATGACGTAGCTGGTGTAACGATCGCTTCCGCGTCTACTGTAGACAAAGAACTGAGCAGCGACATCAAAAACGGCGCTTCTGTTGAGTCAGCTCGTAAAGTTGGCGAACTCGTTGCAAAACGTGCGAAAGACAAAGGCGTTTCCAACATCGTATTTGACCGTAGCGGATATCTGTACCATGGTCGTATCGCAGCATTGGCTGAAGCGGCTCGTGAAGCAGGACTTGAGTTTTAAGATATTTTTCAAAAGGAGGTTAACGACTTGCGTGTAGATCCGAATACTTTGGAACTGACTGAAAGAGTTGTAAATATTAATCGCGTAGCTAAAGTAGTAAAAGGCGGACGCCGTTTCAGCTTTAGCGCACTGGTTGTAGTCGGCGACGGCAACGGCTGGGTTGGAGCTGGTATCGGTAAAGCGGGCGAAGTACCTGATGCAATTCGCAAAGGTATTGAAGATGCTAAGAAAAACCTTGTACACGTTCCACTCGTAGGAACATCGATTCCTCACTTGGTAACAGGTAAGTTCGGCGCAGGACGCGTTCTGTTGAAACCAGCATCTGAAGGTACTGGTGTTATCGCTGGTGGTCCTGTGCGTGCGGTTCTCGAACTTGCTGGTGTAGGTGATATTTTGACAAAATCTCTGGGTTCTTCGAATTCCATGAACATGGTCAATGCGACTTTGGAAGGTTTGTCCCGTTTGAAGCGTGCTGAAGACGTGGCTAAACTGCGCGGAAAATCCGTCGAAGAGCTTCTGGGTTAAGGAGGGAATCTCATGGCTAAATTGGAAATTACCCTCGTCCGCAGCTTGATCGGACGTCCGGAGACGCAAAGAACAACTGTGAAAACATTGGGCTTGCGTAAAATCAACAGCAAAGTGGTTCAAAACGATAATCCAGCCATTCGTGGTATGATTAACAAAGTAAGCCACTTGGTTGCTGTTAAAGAAGTAGAAGCTTAATACGGGATATTCCCATAAATCTTTAAGGAGGTGCAACGAACGATGAAGTTACATGAGCTTTCCCCAGCTCCTGGATCCCGCAAAGAGCGTAAACGTCTTGGTCGCGGTCCAAGTAGTGGTACGGGTAAAACATCAGGTCGCGGTCACAAAGGACAAAACGCTCGTTCCGGCGGTGGTGTACGTCCGGGCTTCGAAGGTGGACAAAATCCATTGTATCGTCGCTTGCCAAAACGTGGTTTCGTAAACCCAACTCGCAAGGAATATGCGGTTGTGAATATTGAAGACCTGAACAGTTTTGCTGCGGGTACTGAAGTAACTCCAGAATTCTTGATGACGAACGGCGTAGTTAAAAACGCTAAATCCGGAATCAAGATCCTGGGTAACGGTGAAGTCACTGTGAAGCTGACTGTTAAAGCTAACAAGTTTTCTCAATCTGCGGTGGAGAAAATTGAAGCTGCCGGCGGTACAACCGAGGTGATTTAATGTTCAAGACCCTAAAGAATATCTGGCGGGTTGAAGATCTGCGCAAAAGGGTATTATTTACCCTTTTTGTACTGATCATTTACCGCATCGGATCCTTCGTTCCAGTACCTGGAGTAAACAAAGAGGTTTTCGAAGCGACAAATTCTGCGGGTAAAGAAGTTTTTGGACTTCTAAATACGTTCTCGGGTGGAGCACTGTTCCAGTTCTCGATCTTTGCACTCGGGATCGTACCTTACATCACTGCGTCTATCATAGTACAGTTGCTTTCCATGGACGTTATCCCTAAGTTAGCGGAATGGGCTAAGCAAGGTGAACAAGGTAAGAAGAAATCAGCTCAGCTGACTCGTTATTTAACGATTGGTCTGGCATTGATTCAAGCGTTTGGTACGTCGATCGGATTCAACCGCTTGTACAATACAGAGATGGTGCCTAACGCCACTTTTGCTGATTATATCTTGATCGCGATTGTACTTACGGCCGGTACTTCATTCCTGATGTGGCTTGGTGAGCAGATCACCGAGAAGGGCATAGGAAACGGGATTTCGATTTTGATCTTTGCGGGTATCCTATCAACGGTGCCTAACATTATCAAACAGACAATCGAATCCGACTTCATTCAACCTGATCAGTTGTTCATGAACATCCTTAAAGGTGTAATCGTCGCAATTGTTATTGTGTTGATTATCATCGGTGTCATTTACATTCAACAGGCGATTCGGAAAATTCCTGTACAGTACGCAAAACGCGTCGTAGGTAACAAAATGTACGGTGGACAGAATACACACATCCCGCTGAAGATTAACGCAGCAGGTGTTATCCCTGTCATCTTTGCTTCATCTCTGTTGATGTTCCCAACGATTATCGCCAACTTCTGGGCTGATCGTTTATGGGCACAGTGGATCGGACAAAATCTGACTACTCACAAACCTCTGGGTATGTTATTGTATGTCGTGATGATCTTCGGTTTCACTTTCTTCTATACTTTCGTACAGATGAATCCACAGCAGATGGCTGATAATATGAAAAAGAACGGCGGTTACATCCCAGGCATTCGCCCGGGTAAAGCAACCGAGAAATATCTGACCCGTGTCATGACTCGTTTGACAATGGCCGGAGCCATCTTCTTGGCAGTCATTTCCGTTCTGCCTGTATTCTTAGGGGCACTTTCTGGTTTGCCTCAATCGGCGCAAATTGGAGGAACGTCTCTCCTGATCGTTATCGGTGTTGCGCTCGATACCATGAAGCAAATCGAAAGCCAATTGATCAAACGCCACTACAAAGGTTTTATCAATAAATAGGCAATAGGTACCGGTCAAGCTAAGATTTACTTGCCGGCACCTATTGTGCTGTTTGTTGATGTAGGGTAGTCTTGGAGGGAGTGACATAACGTGAACATCCTATTCATGGGCCCTCCGGGGGCAGGAAAAGGAACGCAAGCAGACGTCATCGTGAAAGAGTTCGGTATTCCCCACATTTCAACAGGCGATGCATTTCGTCTGGCGATTAAGCAGGGAACTCCCATTGGCCTGAAAGCCAAGGAATATATGGATCAAGGATTGCTTGTACCAGATGATGTAACCATCGGCATCGTTGAAGAACGATTGCAGCAGCCTGACTGCAGAGAAGGATTCCTCTTGGATGGTTTTCCAAGAACCCTGTCTCAAGCTGAAGCGCTTGATGGCATCCTGGACCGACTGAACTCAGGTCTCGATCATGTAATCAACCTGAAAGTGGACCGCGACAAATTGCTGGCTCGTTTGACGGGTCGTCGCATTTGCAAAAACTGTGGCGCCACTTATCATGTCGTATTCAATCCGCCTAAGCAGGAAGGTATTTGTGATAAATGCGGCGGCGAGTTGTACCAACGTTCGGATGATAACGAAGAGAGCGTAGGAACTCGTCTTGACGAATATATCAACAAAACAGCACCACTCCTCACGTTTTATGAGAACAAGGGTCTTCTTCGTCAAATGAACGGAGAACAGGATATTGATCAAGTCTCTCAAGAGATCGTGTCCTTACTGCGAGGTTAATTGAATGATCATTGGTAAGTCCGAAACGGAACTGGGCTTGATGAGGGAAGCAGGGAGAATAGTTGCGGAAACGCATCGTCTCTTGGCAGAGCATATCGCTCCCGGTATTACGACTGGAGAACTTGACCATATGGCCGATCAATACATCCGCAGTCAAGGAGCTGTGCCGTCTTTCAAAGGTTATAACGGTTTTCCTGCCAGTGTGTGCGCTTCAGTAAATGAAGAGTTGGTGCATGGATTTCCCGGCAAACGCAAGTTGAACGAGGGCGATATCGTTACGTTTGACATTGGCGCGCAGTACCAGGGGTATCATGGAGATTCTGCCTGGACTTATCCGGTCGGCCGTATTTCCGAAGAAGCCCGTCGTCTTCTGGACGTTACCGAGGCTTCGTTATACGCAGGTCTGGCGCTGGTTAAACCGGACGTTCGCTTGTTTACTATATCTCATGCGATTCAGAAATATATTGAGGATGCCGGTTTTTCGGTAGTTCGGGAGTATGTCGGTCACGGCATAGGAGCGGATCTGCACGAAGAACCCCAAATTCCAAACTATGGTCTTCCTGATCGGGGACCACGGCTTAAAGCGGGCATGGTGCTGGCCATAGAGCCGATGGTTAACGCAGGTAGCCGGTATGTGAAAACGCTGGAAGATAACTGGACTGTCGTAACTGTTGACGGTTCGTTATGTGCCCACTTTGAACACACCGTAGCAGTTACACCAGATGGCATGGAAATTTTCACAAAACTGAATGCGTAGGTGATGAGGCATGAATAATCAGTCTAATCCGCAGCTCGGTCAACTTGTGAAGATCCGTAAAGGCCGCAATGCGGACCAAGCCGCGGTAATTGTTGCTATAGCGGACAGTAGGTTCGTGTATATAGCGGATGGAGACAAACGTAAGTTTGATCAACCCAAGAAGAAGAATATTCTTCATCTGGAGCTCCAGCCGATGATCAGCAGCGAGGTTGTAAACAGTTTAAACGAGAGTGGTCGGGTGACAAACGGAAAACTCCGCTATGCGGTTCATTCGTTTCTGGAATCCACCAACATTCAAGCTGAAGAGAAAGGAGACTGACTAATGGCCAAGGAAGATGTCATTGAAGTGGAAGGTACGGTTCTTGAACCGCTGCCGAATGCAACATTCAAGGTTGAGCTTGAGAACGGTCATCAAATTCTCGCTCACGTTTCCGGCAAGCTGCGGATGCACTTCATCCGTATCCTGACTGGTGACAAAGTAGTTGTTCAGTTATCGCCTTATGATCTGACAAAAGGACGTATAACTTACCGTAAATAGTAGTAGACAGTTGCAATGAACTGTGAAGCTTGAAGCGGGTTTTGCCCGGCAAAACTTGCGAAAGCTTCGAAGCCGGTTTTACAATGGTAAAACGAGGTCAATGCTTACGAAGAGAGTTTTGCTAAGCAGAACTTTGAGGAGGTAATTCACATGAAGGTAAGACCTTCGGTCAAACCGATTTGCGAAAAATGCAAAGTCATTCGCCGCAAAGGGAATGTTATGGTTATCTGTGAAAATCCGAAACACAAACAAAAACAAGGTTAATGAAGGGGGTGTAGCGTAAAATGGCACGTATAGCTGGTGTGGATTTGCCACGTGATAAGCGCGTTGAGATCGCCTTGACTTATATTTTCGGAATCGGTAAAACGACTTCCCAGAAAATTCTGAGCTCTACAGGCATCAATCCGGACACTCGTGTTCGTGATTTGACGGAAGATGAAGTCAGCAAATTGCGTGAAAGTATCGACAAAGAGGTCAAAGTAGAAGGTGACCTGCGTCGTGAAATCTCTTTGAATATTAAACGTTTGACGGAGATCGGTTGTTACCGTGGAGTTCGTCATCGTCGTGGTCTGCCTGTTCGTGGACAACGTACGAAAACGAATGCTCGTACTCGTAAAGGTCCTCGTCGTACAGTAGCGAACAAGAAGAAATAATAAGGGGGGATAAGAGAAAATGGCTAAACCGAAAAAAGTCGTACGTACTAAACGTCGTGACCGTAAAAATATTGAATCTGGCGTGGCACATATCCGTTCCACTTTCAATAACACTATCGTTACCATTACGGATCCTCACGGAAATGCAATTTCGTGGGCAAGCTCCGGCGGCCTCGGATTCAGAGGTTCCCGTAAATCGACTCCGTTTGCTGCACAAATGGCTGCTGAGACTGCTGCCAAAGCTGCAATGGAACATGGGATGAAAGCCGTTGAGGTTATGGTTAAAGGACCAGGCGCAGGCCGTGAAGCAGCGATTCGCTCTTTGCAAGCTGCAGGTCTGGAAGTTAACCTGATCAAAGACGTAACTCCAGTCCCACATAACGGATGCCGTCCTCCAAAACGTCGTCGTGTCTAATGAGATTTGCCCCTGCGTGTGGTATAAATCCAGCACAATCTGCTAATAATGGTTGTTTAGGCATACTACTACATGTTTTCGCAAGAGAAGGTAAATGTTTCATAGAGGACCGACGTTTTGAAGGAGGGGTATTGCAGTGATTGAAATCGAAAAGCCGAAAATTGAGACGGTAGACGTCAACGATGATGGCACCTATGGGAAATTCGTAGTAGAACCGCTAGAGCGCGGATACGGAACGACGCTTGGAAACTCGCTTCGCCGAATCTTGCTCTCGTCACTGCCGGGTGCGGCAGTGTCTTCGGTTCAAATCGATGGCGTTCTGCATGAATTTGCTACAGTTCCTGGCGTAATGGAAGATGTAACGGAGATTATTCTTAACCTGAAAGCTTTGTCGCTAAAAATTCATTCGGATGAGGAGAAAGTGCTCGAGATTGATGCTGAAGGCGAAGGAGCAATCACGGCTGGAGATATCCGTGCTGATTCCGATGTGGAAATCCTTAATCCGGATCTGCACATCGCTACGCTCGGACCAGGTTCGAGACTTCACATGCGTATTTTTGCCAATCGCGGTCGCGGCTACGTCCAGGCAGATCGGAATAAACGCGATGACCAGCCGATCGGCGTCATCCCAGTCGATTCCATCTTCACCCCGATCAGCCGCGTTAACTACGCTGTGGAAAATACGCGTGTTGGCCAAGTAACCAACTATGACAAGCTCACGTTGGAAGTTTGGACAGACGGAAGTATTCGTCCTGAAGAGGCTGTAAGCCTCGGCGCTAAAATTTTGACCGAGCATTTGATGCTCTTCGTGGGTCTTACAGACGAAGCGAAAGACGCTGAGATCATGGTCGAAAAAGAAGAAGACAAAAAAGAAAAAGTACTCGAAATGACGATCGAAGAGCTGGATCTCTCTGTTCGTTCCTACAACTGCCTGAAACGTGCCGGTATTAATACCGTGCAAGAGCTGACTACGAAAACGGAAGAAGACATGATGAAAGTCCGTAACCTCGGACGCAAGTCTTTGGAAGAAGTTCAAGAGAAGCTCGAAGAATTGGGTCTGGGACTCCGTACAGAAGAATAGACAGCTGAGTGCTTGAAGTGAAGGAGGGAAAACAATGGCATACCAAAAGTTGGGCCGTAATTCCAGCGCACGTAAAGCTTTGTTCCGTGACCTGGTAACCGACCTGTTCTTGTACGAGCGCATTCAGACAACTGAAGCGAAAGCAAAAGAGGTTCGCTCTATTGCTGAAAAACTGATCACTAAAGCGAAAAAGGGAGATCTTCATGCCCGTCGCCAAGTGGCAGCTTATGTTCGCCGCGAAACTATCGATGGTGAGCAAGATGCAATCCAAAAACTGTTTAGCGAATTGTCCGGTCGTTACGCTGAGCGTCCAGGTGGATACACTCGTATCCTGAAACTGGGACCTCGTCGTGGTGACGCAGCGCCTATGGTTTACTTGGAACTGGTTGACCGCGCGTAAAACAGATGAGATGAGGAAAGGGGACAGAGTCGATGATTCTGGATTAACCCTTTTTTTCACTTCATTTCGGAATTCGTGCTGTAATAGAAGCTCCGGAAGGGGCTTCTTTTGCTGTTCGGGGTAGGGTATGTTTAGTATGGAACAAAGGTGTGGTAATGATGCGCAACTTGTGTATGACGCTAACTTATGATGGCACTGCTTATTACGGCTTCCAGGTACAGCCGGGAGGGAATACCATCCAGGATCATCTTGAAGATGCCATTCATGCATTGACAGGTGAGACGGTAAAGATAACGGGGTCAGGTAGGACCGACGCGGGTGTTCATGCTCGCAGACAGATCTTCAACTTTTTCACCGAATCTCAAATCCCGATTGAACGATGGTGCATTGCACTTAATTCTAGATTACCTTCGGATATTGTTGTTATTGATGCGATAGAGGTACCGCTTGAGTTTCATTCTCGCTATGCAGCGAAAACGAAGACGTACCGCTATACGATCAATGCAAATCAATTTCCGGATGTATTCAACAGAAGGCTGCAATACCATCATCATGCCAGATTAGACGTAACTGCAATGCAGAAGGGGCTTCGTCATTTTATTGGTACGTATGATTTCACCTCCTTTGCTTCTCGCAAGTCTCAGAAAGACAATCATGTACGTTCGGTATACGATGCATGGATAGAGGTTGACCGTTCAATGTGTAGAGATCATCCGCGCGATCAGGGAGTCATTCATATTTATGTGAGCGGCAACGGCTTTTTGCAGCATATGGTTCGCATTATTGTAGGTACACTGCTGGAGATCGGAGAGGGCAAACGGAAAGCCTCTGATGTACCGAATATGATTGCCGCATGTAATCGCTCTGCTGCAGGACCAACTGCGGTAAGTTGTGGTTTAATGCTCTGGGATCTTGAATACAAAAAAGATTAAATTTGGTGAGTGAAAAGCTTAATTAACACTTGCGATTTAAGCTCCTATCATGTAATATAAAAGTTGTGTTTTCTTAATGGCTTTCCCACAGCCCCAATTAAGAGGTTCACATCGCAACAACTATCCATCAACACCTAAAGTTATCACTTAATGAACGAAGATAAATGAAAAATGAGATTTTGAACATTTTAAGGAGGAACTTTTCATGCGTACCACGTACATGGCGAAGCCTAACGAAGTTGAGCGCCAATGGCACATCATTGATGCCGAAGGCAAAACGCTCGGACGTTTGGCGAGCGAAGCAGCTGCTTTGATCCGCGGCAAACACAAGCCACAATTCACTCCACATGTGGACACTGGCGATTTCGTAGTTATCATCAATGCGGAGAAAATCGTATTGACTGGTAAAAAAATGCAAGACAAAAAATACTACCGTCACTCGATGCACCCAGGTGGTTTGAAAGTAACTACTGCAGAAGATATGGTTAAAAACAAACCGGAACGTATGTTGGAATTGGCTGTTCGCGGTATGCTTCCTAAAACTCGCATGGGCGAAAAAATGAAGCTGAGACTTAAAGCGTACAGAGGCACTGAGCATCCACATGCAGCACAAAAACCAGAAGTTTACGAACTTCGCGGTTAATTAAAAGGAGGACAGTTTCATGGCACAAGTACAATACTATGGGACAGGTCGTCGTAAACATTCGGTAGCTCGTGTTCGCCTTGTACCGGGTGAAGGACGCATTGTCATCAATAAACGTGATATTAATGAATACTTCGGTTTGGAAACACTCAAACTGATCGTAAAACAACCATTGACTTTGACAGAAACGCTTAGCAACTATGACGTTTTGGTTATCGCTCATGGTGGCGGTATCTCTGGTCAAGCTGGAGCAATCCGTCATGGTATCTCCCGCGCTCTGCTCAAAGCAGATCCGGAATACCGTGCTTCCCTGAAAAAAGCAGGATTCCTGACTCGTGACCCACGGATGAAAGAACGTAAAAAATACGGTCTCAAAGCCGCTCGTCGCGCTCCTCAGTTCTCCAAACGTTAATATGCACTACAAGCCTCTGGCCTCGGCCAGAGGCTTTTTTGTTGTCTTTTAAAGCAAGGTTTAGTTGATCCAATAGAATCCCACAGATATTTTGTTATATATGGGTAATCTAAATATGGCTTATTTCTAATTTTAAATACGGCTGAAGGTGGTCAATCTGTACAGTTTGAGCGTGATGACAATCATCAGTTTTTTTTATAAAAACAATAAAAGTCGCTTACATGTATGCACGAAGAATGAAGGGTCTTTTCATACATTTTAGGTCTTATTGCATCTTTTACTTGAGATTAGCACGAGTATAAATCCATTCCAAATTTAATACAGTTTAAGCCGTATACTCCAAAGGACAAAGGGGTTCATGATTAGCGTGCCGAATTGAATCTCTAGTACATTCTAGTCTGCTTAGAATTATTAAAATGGTTTGAATGAAAAGATTCAAGGTGCTTTCACATAATATTTTTAAATCACTCAGAAAAATGGGCTCCAAATGCGTCATTTTACCATGTGGCAGGCATTGACATCCCCCCTGAAAGATTTATACTATACATAATTCATATTAGAATGGTCGGCATTAAATTTTTCGGGAAAAGCAGAATGGGGGAAATTCAGAAATGAACTTGTTGGAAAAAGAAGATCTTGCTCGGAAGAAAGCAGAAGAATTGGAAAATGCAAGCCCTGAGGATATTATTCGTTACGCTGTTGAGACATTCCCAAATATCACTTTTGCATGCAGCTTTGGTGCGGAAGATGTTGTACTTGTAGATATGCTGCAGAAGATCAGTCCCTCGACGGATGTTTTTTATCTCGACACTGATTTTCATTTCAAGGAAACGTATGAGACTCGTGATCTTATGAAAGAGAAATACAATTTGGATTTTGTGCGTGTCTCTCCTAAAATTACGCCTGAAGAGCAGGCGGCCCAACATGGAGATGAATTGTGGAAATCGGACCCCAATGCTTGCTGCAATATTCGCAAGGTTGAGCCGCTGACACGTATTCTTTCCCAGTATGATGCATGGATCACGGGAATTCGCAGAGATCAGGCACCGACTCGTGCGAATGCGAAGAAAGTGGAATACGATACGAAGTTTGGACTTATGAAATTTAACCCGATCGCTCATTGGACTTCTGAGGATGTGTGGGAATATATACGTGCTAATAATGTTGTATATAACCCGCTGCATGATCAGAACTATCCGAGCATTGGTTGTGAATATTGCACCCGTCAAGTTATGCCTGGGGAAGATCCGCGTGCAGGACGCTGGTCCGGAAATGACAAAACAGAATGCGGACTCCATAAATAATGTATTCGAATCAGTTGGGGAGACTCTTAGACTTCACATCATAGCTTTGAACATTTCTCTATCGAACCATCACTATGTAGAATTAGGGTGCTGACAAAATTACATCGATTCTGCCTCAATGAGGTACGCTGGTGTAGCGTGTCGTACAAGGAGAAGAACGGGAACAATTATTGCGCGAATGAGAGAGCTTATCCTCGTTGCGTATTAGCAGCTGATTCATTTCTGACTTGGATATGATAGGAGTAGGTGCATTCTCCCCTCTTACAGGGTTCTTGAATGAAAAAAGACTATTTTTGGTGGTCTCCCGTATGTGTCTTTCGAATGGAACGGTATGGAGTATTCCCATTACATTAGCTGATGACGAACAGCAGGTGCTTCTCTTAAGGTGGGAGTGACAATTACACTGATTGGGGAAGATGATAACGTAACCTACGGCCTGCTGGAAGTACAGAGTGTGTACACCGTGGATCAGGAGGAAGAAGCAAGGCGTGTATTCATGACGGATGGCTCAAAGCATCTAGGTGTGAAAAGCTATTGGGACGACCTGCAACATATGTGGAAAGACCATTTCAAGTCTTGAATCGTCCTAAGCCGGCCATATTCGAACAGTTTTATTTTGGCCCTGCAGAGACACGGAGAATGTTTTAGGTAAAAGATGGAAGAAAGTTGCGGGCCTCCAAACACGGAATCCGGTTCATCGTGCCCATGAGTACATTCAAAAGAGGGCCATGGAGATTGTAGATGCCCTATTTGAACCTTCTTTTGAGAGAAACCAAAATCCGATAACGTCCCTGCCGATGTCCGCATGAAAAGTTATCTGGTGCTACTCGAGAACGACTATCCAGCGGATCGTGCTTTTCTGGGTCTTCCCGGCAGCTATTCGTTATACTGGTCCGCGTGAAGCCGTATTCCATGCGATGGTGCGCAATAATTACGGCTGTACTCACTTTATTGTGGGACGTGACCATGCAGGTGTGGGTGATTACTATGGAACTTATGAAGCTCAGGAGATCTTCTCGAACTTTACAGCGGAAGAGCTGGGATCACTCCTTTATTCTTCGAGCATAGTTTTTTCTGCACACTAAATGTGGCAACATAGCATCAAGCAAAACATGCCTACACGGTAAAGAGCATCACATGACGTTACCCAGTACAAAAGTGTGGTCTGCTCCGTGATGGAGAGTGTCCTCCACCAGAGTTTACTCGACCTGAGGCAGCTGAAATACTGATTGAGGGAATGGCGGAGCAAGTCCGCTCCTAACGGTATATTTGTCCACCTTGTCCCATATAGATGATTAGAGTCATTTATAGGGACGAGGTGGTTTTTTTATGCGTAAAAATATGGGGAAGCATTTTGTGGTATGGATTCGGCTGCGTACAGTAAAGCGTGTGCTATTAAGCCTCTGTCTGCTGGCGATGTTGGTGGCTGTGGTGACGTATGAACTCCCTTCATCCAAGACTTCCGGATATTGGGGGCTGCCGCTAGCAGGCAAAGTCATTGCAATTGATGCAGGGCATGGTGGACCAGACGGGGGAGCTGTGAGCAAGCAGGGGGTCATCGAGAAGGATATTAATTTATCGATTGCCTTGTATGTACGGGACTATCTGCAGCAAGCTGGAGCACTGGTTGTCATGACGCGAGAGATTGATACAGATCTTGCAGAGGCAGATACCAGAGGATATTCCAAACGGAAGACAGAAGATCTCAAGCAACGAGTAAGACGAATTGAAGACAAGCAGGCAGATCTGTTTATCAGCATTCACATGAACAGTGTCCCTTCGAACCGCTGGAGTGGTGCACAGGTCTTTTATACACCCAACCACCCGGACAATGAAGGATTGGCCAATCTGTTGCAGCAAGAAATGATCCGTAATCTTGAAAATACAGATCGAATTGCAAAAACGGTAAACACCGTTTATCTGCTGCAGGCATTGAAAATTCCGTCTGCTCTTGTTGAGGTTGGTTTCCTATCCCATCCCGATGAGGCACGTCTTCTTGCAGATGAAGCATATCAGCGTAAAGTAGCCGCTTCCATCTATAATGGGATCTTGAGGTATTCCTCGGGGGAACGTCCCAAAAGTTAGTTACAAAGACTAGGACAATGTTATAATTAACTCAGCATACCTAATTACATGCCAATAGATAAAGCTGAGGTGCTGTCTGATGATATCCAAAGAACAGATACTTGAACTATTGCAACCTTTACAGGAACCACAATTGGGAGTGAGTCTGACCGAGCTTCAATGGATTCGTGATGTCATGGTAAAAGAAAACCATGTGGCACTGACCATTGTTACATTGGACAATCAGACTGAGGATACAACTGCTCTTAGTGATGCCGCACGTAACCTATTGTCTCAACATGGGGTTCAGGATGTACATATACGCCTGCGTGCAGCATCAGAACATGAACGAGAGAGCGTGAATGAAGGACAACCAGGGAATGAGCAGAATGACGAGGAAGTACTTGTAAAAGGCCACGCAGCAGGTCTGGATGGTCATGCGTTATTAAGCCCAGAATCGGGTGTTCGCTATATTGCAGTAGCAAGTGGCAAAGGTGGGGTAGGTAAATCTACAGTCACAGTGAATCTGGCTGCTGCTCTCGCCCGGCAAGGTAAAAAGGTTGGATTAATTGATGCGGACATCTATGGTTTCAGTGTACCTGATATGATGGGGATTGAAGAATACCCTGTTGTAGAGGATGGAATCATTCAGCCGGTCGAGCGTTTCGGTGTGAAAGTGATGTCGATGGGATTTTTCATTCGTGAAAATAACCCTGTAATCTGGCGTGGTCCAATGTTGGGTCGCATGCTGCGTCAGTTCTTCACGGATGTAAATTGGGGAGAACTGGACTACATGCTGCTTGATTTGCCACCAGGAACAGGTGACGTAGCTCTGGATGTGCACCAAATGCTGCCACAGAGCAAGGAGATCATCGTTACAACGCCTCACGCAACAGCAGCATTTGTAGCTGCGAGAGCGGGGGCGATGGCGATTCAGACCGAGCATGAGCTGCTGGGTGTGGTAGAGAACATGGCTTATTATGAGTGTGGCAAATGTGGAGAGAAAGACTATGTCTTTGGCCGTGGGGGCGGTGGACGTCTTGCAGAAAGCCTGCATACAGAGCTCCTCGCACAGATTCCTCTTGGTTCACCGGACAATCATCCATCGGAGCCTGATTTCTCGCCATCTGTATATAAGGCTGATACACGCATCGGTGCCATATACGATGAAGTAGCCCAGACAATTGAGACTAAGTTTTAGCATATTGAAAAAAATTTCCTCAACATCAAAAAGCCTGCATCCATCGGATGCGGGCTTTTATAGCTTATAACATGTTTGCACTTCTATAACAGGGTCAACTGTAAATCAACTATGTCTTACTGATTTATGATCCTCCGCCACTTCCGGAGTCACCACCACTACCCCCATCTCCACTGTCGCCGCCGCCACTTTCGCCCTCTTGTCCGCCGCCACCCGCTTGTTGTCCGCCTTGTTCCTGTCCGCCGGATTCAACTTTCGGTTGCAGCTCTTCCTGTACCACCTTTTTAAGCAGCGTCAGCACTTCCATTCGGAATAATGGATTCTGCATGACCTCCTGCATTACTGTCATGGTCTGTTTACGGTACTCTGGAGTTTTGGTCATGTCCATAAACATTTTGGATACTTCCGGCGACTTCATGATATCCCCAACCGATTTCTGGTAAGTAGGGTCTTTGATTAGCTGCATATGCAGCTGTTTGCTCTGCGAGTTAATGGCTTTGGCAAATTCACTCGCAAATTGTGGATCTGTCATGATTTTTTCGAATTCCTTTTGGTACTCGGGAGCCGTGATGGTATCTTTAACAGCAATACGTATTTGTTCTGAAGATTGCATGGGCATTAACATTTTCATACCAATGGTTCCAGACCCGCCACCCGATCCGCCGCCACTTTGTTCGGAATCCCCACTTTCACCGCCGCCCCCCGAGGAACTTTGGCCAGTTAGAGCTTCTTCTACAGCCTTCTTGCCTTCATCACTTTTTAGAATATCCACGACCATGGTTTTCATCTCTTTATAACTGCCCTGAGGAGGCGAAGAATTCTGATCTGAACCGCAGCCGGCGAGCATGACGGATAGCCCCAAAAGGGCGCAGCTGAGCTGCCACAAAGGCCGTTTCATGTGCATAACCCCTCCTTGATTAGATACTGCATGTAGTATGTGATGGGCAAGCACTAAATATGTTGAATGATGATGGTTTTTTGTTGAGAAGGTTGGTAAAATAAACTCTCGGGGGTGGAAAACATTTGAATTTACGTAAATGGTTTTTCCTATTTTGGACAGCCTTACTTATCGGAGCAGCCGGATCGCTAGTTACAGGTCTCATTATGATGCTGGTGAACGGGGAGAGAACGAACGGAATTATCGATTTTCTGCTGTATCTCCTGATTTTATTTGGATCAGGCGTGATGATTAGTGTGTATTCTCAGATGGGTTTTTTCGCTTACTTGATACTGAATTATATGGGTAAAGGCGTATTTCCGAAACGCGGATGGCAAATGGTACAGCTTGTTTTAACCGTGCTCGCTTTGCTAGACGTTATGTTTTTGCGTTTGTTCGTCGGAGGCGGACGAGAGCGTTTGTCCGATATCGTGCTTGGAATCATTATTTTGGCAGCTGCAATTGTTACCGCTTACGTGAAAGTGAAAAAGACACATATTTCGGCATTAGTCCCAACGCTCTTTTTTATGATTGCAGTTACCGTGGTTGAGACGATCGGTGTGCTCCGAATCGATGTAAATGCCGCTACCACCTTTATTGTGGTCCCATTGCTGGTATGTAATGCATACCAAATGCTAATATTACATAAGCTGGTAGATGGATCTGCAGAGCAGGCAGTGAGCGGGAGAACGGAGCAAGCATAATGAAGATGGCTATTTAGGATCCTTTATAAAACGCGAAAAAGAGCTAACCTGGTTAGCTCTTTTCATTTTTGCTGCTGAACCTTTAGTATTGAATATACAGCTGTAGTTTAACCGTCAATCTTGTGAGTGTTATATTATTGAGCACTGGCTTGATCGCGAACTTCTGTACCTTTGGCACTGGAATGATTCAGCAATTCGGAGACTGTCACAAATTCATACCCCTGGTTTCTTAATTTATCGATAATGACTGGCAGTGCTTCATGAGTTTGTTTGGAAGAATCGCTTGCATGCAGGAGTACGATATCTCCAGGGTGAGCTTTGCTGACTACCCGATCTACAATGGTCTGGACACCAGGGTTCTTCCAATCCTGTGAGTCGGTATCCCATTGAACGACCTGGTAGTTTAGACTGCTGGCTACTTGAAGTACGCGTTTGTCAAAATCCCCATTAGGCAGACGAAGCAGATTCGGTTCTTTTCCCGTTAAATCGGTTAAAATGCTATGAGCTGTCGAAATTTCCTTGCGAATTTCTTCTTCAGTCATGCTGCTGTAATTATCGTGCTTATGTCCGTGGCTGCCAATTTCGTATCCCGCTTCCTTGATGGAAGTTACAATCTCGGGGTGTGTCTTGCTCCAGGGGGAGGATAAGAAGAAGGTGGCTTTCTCTACTTTGTTATCCTTCAGCACTTTAAGGATGGGTTCCGTGCGCTTATCGCCCCAGCTAATATCAAATGTCAATGCAATTACTTTTTTCTCTGTTGGTACGTTGTACACAGCCGAAGGTGCATCCTCCGAGAATACAGAAACATTGCCGCTTTCCAGATAAATAATCCCGATAGCAAAGACGGCAGCAGCCAGCACAATCAGGAAACGTTTAATCTTTTTGCCACTGAATACATAGAACGAGTTCATTCAATAAGCGCCCCTCTCCCATAAGAAATGCTTGTTTACTCTCCAATGTATGCTCGTACAGCGCAGTTATTCGCATGAGAAATTTGTTTGTCCATCAACTTCATGTATTAGGAGGTTACCATGTTAAAATTCAGTACATTTCTAAGGGATCTAGGATCCATTCGTAACGCATTAATCTGGTCGGTCATATTGTTTGTAGCAGGGATAGGAGCTGGATGGGTAAGTACGGGACCGCTGCAGGAGATATTATTGAACCAAATAGGTGGACTTCAAGAGGTAAGTAGACAGCTCGAACAGAGCGGAAATGTGCAATGGAACTTCTTTATCTTTATCTTTTTTAATAATGCCATCAAAAGTGTGCTCGTGATCTATGCAGGTATTTTCTTTGGAATTTTGCCTGTTATATTTTTAGTAATTAACGGAATGGTTATTGGTTTTCTAGTGCATATCACTACAGATAATGGAGCGAGCCTTTTTGATATCGTGGTGAAGGGGCTTTTACCACACGGAATTATAGAAATTCCCGTCATCATCATTGCCTGTGCTTGTGGTCTCAAGTTTGGGGGACTGGCGTCCAGAAGCCTGATTGAACTTGGAAGTGCCAAGCGGCATGGATTAGGAAAACAGTGGGAGACTTTTTTGCGGAGGACACTAACCGCCTCGTGCTGGGTTGTAATCCTGCTGTTCATTGCAGCTATTATTGAAAGTACGATTACCTTCAGCATTGTGCGTGGATAAATTTGTATGGAATGTCATTCATAAATTTTCAGAAAGTTGACCATAACAATAAAACGGGTTCCAGCAATCCCTTAGAGAAGAGGATTTTATAACTCAGAGGGGCTGGAATCGGCGCGTCTAATATTAGCCCTGACTCTAGAGGTGCGGGATTTAATATATAAATATAAGGGCGCGCCTTATCCATATGCAGAAAAAGGAGAACTCTTAATGCTGGGTATGCTGTTTAACGAGAAGGAATGTAAGGAACTCGATTATGTGTTACGTAAAGAGCTGGATGAGATGTTGTTTGACCTCAGTGATAATCGCCTCGACCAGGAGATCAAATACGCTATAGCGAGTAGATACAAAACAGTATTCCGCATGTATGCTCGATTCGCTCCGCCGAAGGAGTTGTCCAAATACGCAAGAAGTGGCAAACTCAAAAAGTCTAAACCGTAAGATGCATGGTACAGAGCTTCAAATGTGCACTATAATTGTTGAGCGAGGTGCGGCCCTTACAGCCAGCGCTGTACCTCTATAACTAGACGAACCTATAGATGGAATAACATCAATGAAACAAAATGTCGAAAAAGGGTTGACCTATTGGTTTAGATATGATAAATTAATTTTCGTTCCTTTTTAGGACAAACCACTAAAACAAGTGACTGCAGTAAAATGAATGAATAACATTCATGAAAAAAAAGTGCTTGCAAAGTGGAGCTGAACATGATATATTATAAAAGTCGCCGCTGAAAACGACGACAACATGAAAAACAGCAGTAGATTGAATGTTTGATCTTTGAAAACTGAACAACGAGTGAGTAAATGATCTTGCTTGCAAGATCGACAAATGAGATTTTTAATCTCGTCAGATTCAAAATGAGCTAATCGCTCTTTTCAATACTTTATTGGAGAGTTTGATCCTGGCTCAGGACGAACGCTGGCGGCATGCCTAATACATGCAAGT
>NZ_JAKRNM010000019.1 GCF_022346995.1 Paenibacillus sp. ACRRY
GAACAAAGTATGAGGCACTCACTGCAACTCAAAAAGCGCTGGTAGGAGATATCACCCGTTTGACGGATGCAGAGGCAGCAATTGCTGAATTGGAAGCCCAAGCCGCAGCGGATCTGGAAGCCGCCAATCTAGTGAAGGCAGCAATTGAAGGCCTACCTGTAAAAGCAGAAGTAGAGCTTGCTGACAAAACAGCGGTGGAAGCAGCGCGAACAAAGTATGAGGCACTCACTGCAACTCAAAAAGCGCTGGTAGGAGATATCACCCGTTTGACGGATGCAGAGGCAGCAATTGCTGAATTGGAAGCCCAAGCCGCAGCGGATCTGGAAGCGGCCAATCTGGTGAAGGCAGCAATTGAAGGCTTACCTGTAAAAGAGGAAGTAGTGCTGACAGACAAAGCAGCGGTGGAAGCAGCGCGAACAAAGTATGAGGCACTCACTGCGACTCAAAAAGCGCTGGTAGGAGATATCACCCGTTTGACGGATGCAGAGGCAGCAATTGCTGATTGGCAAGTAATTGCATTAGCTATAGAGAATTTGAAAGTAACGTATAGTGGAGTCGATGTTTCAGTTTTATTGCCAAACTATCAGGATGGAGCTAATGTTACTTGGTCATTAAAAGATCCAACGCAGTCATCTATTATTGATGTTTTGAATGGTAACATTAACCGCGCTGGTTTAACAACTGATACCGACATCGTGCTCATAGCCAACATTACCTCAGGAATTAAGGCGGTTACTAAGCAATTTAATATTACTGTTCATGCTGAGGTTGCTGAACCTAAGTCTATCCTCAGTAAAGAAATTGCAAATTTCGATTTTACCAATGTCTATGCGACTTCAGCTAGGGAAGAAAGTAACAAAATCACCTCAACAGATTTCAAAACTAACCCTAAACATTTCACAATCAGTGATGGGAATATTACAATACCTGTTGACCTGACCTGGGATATTCCTTTGAATGGTTTCTCTACCGGGCAGGTAGTTGGATCGGCTATCGATAGTTTCATTCAGGACTACTGCAATGCACATGGAATTAATTTGGGGGATCGGACAGTTTATGGATCCGGATTTGAAGACACATTCTTTATATCTACATTTAAGACTGGATCCTCGGCTGCTATAACACTAGGTGGGAACGACTGGTCATTTTTCTTTCAAAATAATCATTGGACCGGCACAGACGAAGATAGTACCAAAAATCGCACGTTTGTTGTCAGTGATGGTGTGAATCAGGCGTCTATTGTATTGCGTCAAAAATTTACCGACATGAGTAACCTGGTAACCTATCTAAATAATCAATTGCAGTCTGCCTCAGTTTCTGTCACAGCTGAGCAAGTAAATGAGAGTCAATTTAAACTTGTATCCAACAGTTTGAATACCGATATAACTATTACCGGAAACGATAAAGAGCAGTTCTTTGATAATTAAGAATTTAAACAAGATATAGTAGTAATAAAGCGAGAACTTATAAGCGAAAAAGGCTGTCGATGAATTCGACGGCCTTTTTGTGCATTTGTAAAATCCTTGAGTGCCACCTATATCTAGTGGTTAAGGAACGAATATTTATGAGTGAGCGGTATGGGATACACCAATTCGTCCCTTACTCCATTTCAATCTCCTTCACCGTCTCACCCTCGACCAGGACAGGCTGGTAATAGGTGTCGGTGGGCAGATCCTTCTTGCCTTGCAGTTTCTTAATGACCCAATCGGCAGCGTCACGGCCCATTTGCTCTTGGGGATGGGTTAGCGTGGTAAGTCTAATGTTGGCGTTCTTGGCGATATACGAGTTGTCCTGTCCAATAATGGATAACTCATCCGGAATGGATATGTCCAGTCTTCGGCAGGCATGCACCACTTCCAGCCCCACCTCGTCGTTATAACACACGATGGCGGTTAGAGCTTCCCTATTATCGTTCAGAAACGTTTCCAGATTAGCGGACAGATCCGGTTTTGAGGCTGTATCGAAAGAGAGCACCTGCTCGGGATGGAACCGTAATTTGGCTTCGCCCAATGCTTTGATATACCCCTTCATCCGGTACTTTCCTTGCAAATCATCCATTTTCGCAATAAGCCCAATCTGAGTATGCCCTTTGGCAATCAATTCTCGGGTGGCAAGATAGCTGGACTGTACGTCATCCAGACAGAAGAAGGGAACCTCCAGCTCTTCGTAAAAGGCATTGATCATCGTAAACGGTACATCCTGCTCCTTAAATGACAGGTAGTACGCAATGTTGGGATTGTACAGATTGCTCTTGGTCGGCTCCACAATCAGGCCATCGACCCCGTAGGAAAGCATCATCTCCAGCGCTTTTTTCTCCTGGGCGACATCGTTATTGGTGCTGGCTAACAGCAGTGAATAATTATCTTCGTTCAGTCGGCTTTCAATGCCGCGAATGATCGAGGGGAAGATGTAATCAGAGATGTACGTCGTGATGACACCAATCGTTTTCTTCATCGTTGTTCCGCCGGATCTCGAGCGGTATTGGTTGCTGACATAGGTGCCAGATCCCTTCTCGCTTCTCAAAAAACCTTCGTTCGACAGCTCCAAAATGGCCTTCCGTACCGTCTGGCGGCTCACATTGTAGCTCTCCTGCAGAGCAGACTCTGTTGGGATCTGTTCGCCCACGTTATATGTACCCGAAAGGATATGACTCTTTATATCATCAATAATGACTTGATATTTTGGCTTCACGCAATCCACTTCTTTCATCATTACTCATCTATAGAAACGTTATGGTTCAAATAGTTGTACGTACATATTTTAGCATGATTCTAGTCTAATGAAAATAAAACCGCATATTTCTCGAAATAAACCGTACAATTCTGGTTTAATTACATGAAACTGTACACTACAGCATACCCTTAAGCGAGCAGGAAAAGACATGCTAAACACTAATTTTATGTTCTTTGTAAGTATAAATATTATATATTATTGACAGATGTACGTACAAAAATTATACTAAGGCTGTCAGAAAAGGAAAGCGCCTTCTTAAATAAGGTTTGCTGCTGTTCATTCACCAGAAGTGATCGCAACAGTAGTAGACATTTTATACGAATTCATAAATTCATCTTATGCCGTTGCAGCTTTGGCTCTTTAACGTAATTACCAGCCTTGGGATGTAAAACGGCGATCTAGAGAGGGGACAACCATGGTTATGAGTCATGAGGAGACGAGAGAGGCGATTGCGAAGGGAGCCACTTCACTCGGCATCGAATTCGGATCGACGCGGATCAAGGCCGTATTGATTAACGAACGTTTCGACACCATCGCATCGGGAAGTTATGAGTGGGAGAATCTCTTGAAAGACGGATATTGGACGTACAACCAAGAGGATATTATTGCAGGCATGCAAACCGCGTATCGCGAGATGAAGCAGGATGTGGAACAGAAGTACGGCATCACGCTGCAAACCATCGGCTCCATTGGGTTCTCCGCCATGATGCACGGATATGTTGCACTGGATCGTACGGGTGAACTGCTGGTACCGTTCCGGACGTGGCGTAATGCGACGACCGGAGTGGCAGCGAAGGAGTTAACAGATCTCCTTCAGTTCAACATCCCGGAACGCTGGAGCATCGCACACTTGTATCAGGCCATATTGAACGATGAGGAGCATCTGCCTCGTATTGATGCCCTGACCACGCTGGCTGGATATATCCACTGGTTGTTAACCGGCAATAAAGCAATTGGAATTGGTGATGCTTCAGGCATTTTCCCAATCGATGAGTCTACACATAACTATCATCCAACCATGATCAAGCAGTTCGACGAACTGATCGCAGGCCGAGGTTACTCATGGACATTGGAAGAGCTTCTTCCCAAGGTACATCTCGCTGGAGAGCATGCAGGTACGTTAACGGATGCTGGAGCCAAGCTGCTCGACCCTGCAGGAGACTTGCAAGCAGGCATTCCGCTATGTCCGCCGGAAGGTGATGCCGGAACAGGCATGGTCGCGACGAACAGCGTAAAAAAACGCACGGGTAATATCTCTGTCGGTACATCCGTCTTTGCCATGATCGTCCTGGAAAATGAGCTGTCCAAAGTGTATCCCGAGATCGATATGGTCACAACGCCGGACGGCAGCCCGGTGGGTATGGTTCATGCCAACAACTGCTCCAGCGACATCAATGCATGGATTGGATTGTTCCGGGAATTCTCTGAGGCCATGGGATACGAGGCCGATAGTGGCAAGCTCTTCAGTGTCTTGTTTAACAAAGCACTTGAAGCGGACCCGGATGGCGGCGGCCTGCTGAGCTACGGATACTATTCTGGCGAGAACATTACGGGGATCGATAAGGGCCGTCCGTTGTTCGTTCGTTCACCTGAAAGCCGGTTTAACCTGGCCAACTTCATGCGTACCCATCTGTTCACAGCCTTCGGTGCACTGAAGATCGGGATGGATATTTTGACGGAAAAAGAACATGTCGCTATCGACGGCATCTTGGCTCATGGTGGCTTGTTCAAAACGCCAGTCGTTGGACAGCGGATTGTTGCAGCCGCGATGAATGTGCCTGTATCCGTCATGTCCACAGCGGGGGAAGGCGGAGCATGGGGCATGGCGCTTCTCGCTTCGTACATGATCAATAAGGATGAGCAGGAGAGTCTGGATGTGTTCCTGGAGCAAAAGGTATTCAGTGATGTCGCTGGAGAGGAAGTAGCACCGAATCCATCGGATGTCAAAGGATTTGAATCATTTATCGAACGCTACCGGAAGGGTCTGGCCATTGAGCAGGCGGCCGTTGATCATCTGGTAGAGAACGGGAGGGACTAAGATGTTAGAGCAACTGAAACAAGAGGTTTATGAGGCGAATCTGGAGCTGCCGAAGCATGGTCTTGTGAAGTTCACTTGGGGTAACGTCAGTGCCATTGATCGGGATAGTGGACTGTTCGTGATCAAACCGAGCGGCGTCAGCTACGATGCCATGAAGCCAAGCGACATGGTCGTTGTCGATCTGGATGGCAATGTGGTCGAGGGCGAGATGAGACCATCCTCGGATACAGCAACTCACGCCGTTTTATATAAGCATTACTCTGAAATTGGCGGGATTGTGCATACGCACTCCACATGGGCGACCATCTGGGCGCAAGCTGGACTGGATGTACCTGTTATGGGAACAACACATGCGGATACATTCTATGGTGCGGTACCTTGTGCACGTTTCCTGAACCAGAACGAGGTTGATCGTGGGTACGAAGCGGAGACAGGACGCGTCATTATTGAAACGTTTGAACAGCGTGGGATTGATGTTATGGCCGTTCCGGCCGTGCTGCTCCATGGTCATGCACCGTTTACCTGGGGGAAAGATGCAAAGGCGGCTGTGGTGAACAGTGTTGTGCTGGAGGAAGTATGCAAAATGAACCTGTATGCGCGGCAACTAAACAACTTCGCCAAAGAACTGCCGCAAGGCATTCTGGATAAACACTATCTGCGGAAACACGGAAAAGACGCGTATTACGGACAGAAGTAATGTGGTTATGTAGCGATCGGTTGATAATATTTCAATCGAATAAGTTGTTTGTTACTACTACCAAAGAAGTTGTATAAAACTTTTACACGATAACGGAGAGTGCAGAACCAATCTGAAGAAGCGAAGCTAAAAGCTTTCTGTAAGAAAGCTACTTCGGAAGGATATACCTCGCGTTTATCACAGGATTTTCCCTTAAAAAAGGGAATAAAAAAATCCAGGGATAACCAGCGATCGGAAGATGGTACTGCAATCAGAGTGATAAGTGTAAACCCATATGTTGAACTATAAAAAAATGAAATGAGGATGATTACATGTCAGCAACAGCAGCAAAGGAATTTTGGTTTGTCGTTGGTTCGCAGCATCTCTATGGTGAAGAAGCATTGGGCGAGGTCAAAGCCAATGCACAGAAGATTACGGATGCCCTGAATGCAAGCGGCGTTCTGCCATACCCGCTCGTATTGCAGGATCTGGCGGTAAGCGCGGATAAAATCACAAGCATCATGAAGGAAGTCAACTACCGCGACGAAGTAGCGGGTGTTATTACTTGGATGCATACCTTCTCTCCAGCGAAAATGTGGATTCGTGGCACAAAATTGCTGCAAAAACCACTGCTTCATCTGGCTACGCAATACAATGAGAGCATTCCTTGGGCCACCATCGATATGGACTTCATGAACCTGAACCAGGCAGCACACGGTGACCGTGAATATGGTTTCATCAATGCCCGTCTGAGAAAACAAAACAAAATTGTCGTTGGTTACTGGGAGCGTCCAGAAGTGCAGCAGCAGGTTGCCGATTGGATGGACGTGGCGGTTGCCTATAACGAAAGCTTCAACATCAAAGTAGCCCGTTTTGGCGACAACATGCGCAACGTGGGTGTAACTGAAGGGGATAAAGTGGAGGCACAGATTCAATTCGGGTGGACGGTCGACTACTTCGGCATCGGTGACCTTGTACAAGTTGTGAATAATGTGACAGAGCAGGAAATTGATGACCTGATCGGCCAATACGCGGAGCTGTATGAATTCGATTATGGTACAAACAGCAAGGAAGCTTGGGAAGCCAGTGTTCGTGTGCAAGCCAGTTATGAAATTGCGATCAAACGTTTCCTCGACGACGGAGGATACAGTGCATTCACTACCAACTTCGAAGATCTGCATGGCATGAAGCAGCTTCCGGGTCTGGCTGTGCAACGCCTTATGGCTCAAGGATATGGTTTTGCTGGAGAAGGTGACTGGAAAACAGCTGCACTTGATCGCTTGCTGAAAGTCATGAGCCATAACGAGAATACGGGCTTCATGGAAGATTACACATACGAAATGGCTGCTGGACAGGAAGCTATCCTTCAATCTCACATGCTTGAAGTAGATCCTACTCTCGCCAGCACCAAACCGAGAATCATTGTGTCTCCACTGGGTATTGGCGATCGCGAAGATCCTGCACGTCTGGTATTCGATGGCAAAGCAGGCGAGGGCGTTGTCGTATCCATGGCTGACTTCGGCACGCATTATAAACTGTTGATCAATGAAGTTTCTGCATTCGAGCCAACTGTACCAGCACCGAATCTGCCCGTGGCACGTGTACTGTGGAACGTGAAGCCAAACTTCCAGGATGGGGTTAAAGCCTGGATCGAAAATGGCGGCGGTCACCACACCGTTGTTTCCTTGAACCTGACAACAGATCAGATCGTAACGTACGCGAAGCTGGTTAACCTGGAATACGTAGTCATTAAATAAACATAAGATAATTTTTATCGTGATTCGACTCATATCCATGATTGCCTAGCGGCCGAGGGGATTCCCTCGGCCCTTTGTCATGCTGTAATGTGGTTGGCAGAGAAGTCACAGTCTGTAGTGCAGTCTCAGGAGGAGCACACCGCTGCGCAACTTAGAGTTTCCTTCATTTTGCTATAATAGCCCAAAGGAGGTTATCGATTCATTATGCATACTCAACAAAGCTTGCTTGATCAGCTTCAAGAGCTTGGCATTGACGGACGAGGTACGTTGCTTGTTCACTCTTCCATGAAAAGTATGGGTGAGGTCGAAGGTAGGGCGGATACCGTACTGGATGCTTTTACAGATTATATGAAGGATGGACTGCTGGTTTTGCCAACCCACACCTGGTCCACCATCAATGCGAGTAATCCAATGTTCCACGTGGAATCATCACCATGCTGCGTCGGGATTCTACCTGAGCTATTTCGAAAACGGCCAGGCGTAGTACGTTCATGGCATCCGACTCACTCGGTTGCAGCATTCGGCCCAGATGGGGTGGCATTCACGAAGGACGATCACCTATATGACACACCATGTGCAAGAGGCTCAGCTTGGGGCAAGCTGCTTGATCGTAAAGCTACCATTCTCCTTGTTGGTGTTGACTTGAAACGAAACACGTTTATCCATGGCGTAGAGGAGTGGGTGGACATTCCGGGGCGTTTAACAGATGAGCACGAGCAGCTCTACACCGTATTGCCAGATGGAACAGAGATTTCAGTACCTTCCCGCAGACATTGTGGGTTGTCGTGGTCGGAGCATTTTTGGAAAGTGGATGAGGTATTACAGCGCCAAGGAGCAATGCGTCAAGGAAAGCTTGGAGACGCTATTGTACGAGTATGTGATGCGGCCAAAGTAGAGGGAGTTATTACAGAGATGCTGAGGGCCAATCCGGATCTTTTCTCGGATAACCTGCCGCTGGCGAAAGAGTAGGCATGTCAGAAAGACCGCTCGGCAACGGGCGGGAGTTTGTTCTTTTTTCAATAGTTAAACGTTCAAAAACACTCACAAATCAGCAAAATAGACGCATAAATAAAGCAGAGCTTGGCTGTATTTCCAGTGTATGGCCTACTCACCCATAGGGGTGTGTGATAAGATATGGTTAATTTAACCAAAACTTTAGTGAGAGAAAGCATTTTATAGTCTGAATCTAGTATTACTTAGTTTTACGAAAACAGCCTAGTTCAATGAAATCGTAGTAGTCGCAACCAAGAAGGAGAAGATTTGTGAACCCATTGGTATGGTATGATCTCTTTTTATTCGTCCTGTTGTTTGGTGTATACGTTTATGTTTTTGCTACCGCTAGAATCACGAACTTACATAAGGTTTACTTTCTATTTCATGGGTTGATGATGCTCTGGCCCTTCTGTCAATTTGCGATCGTGTTGTCGGATAACCCGGGCTGGCAGTTATTTTATGTGACCCTGTCTTTCGTCGCCGTCTCCCTACTTGGAAGTGGTTGGTTGCTGTTGACGATCTTCATTACCGGTTATGCGGATCGATTAGGGACAAAAAGAGTTATGCTGTTGTTCGTACCGGCTATTATTGCAGCCATAGGTGTGATTATCAATCCAGCCAGTTGGTTTGTAACCCCACTGGAGGGTGGGTATGTCGAGCGGGCATATGGCCCATGGTTTTGGGTGGTCATGATTGTTTTGGTGAGCTACTTTGTAGCTTCCCTCTTTATTTTGTTCGGGGCACTTCGCGCCTCCGATAAATCACCAACGATTAAAAAACAGGTGAAAATCACGCTGTGGGGCATATTCGTCCTGGCCGTTTTTGCGGCAATTGATGCCCTCCTAAATGTGGTTCTGCGAGCATGGATACCGTTCATCATTCCCGGACTGACGTCGCTGGGGATTTTTCTGTCGGATTTATTTTTTGTCTATGTTATTAAGCGGTACAATGTCTTCGATCTGGTTTCCATTGCTCATGAGGATGTGATTAATACGATTCCCTATGGCATCCTGGTTTTGGATGAGAATGAGACCATTATTGAAGCAAACAAGGCATCTAGATCCTTTATGGATCTGCATGTTGGGGATTGTTTTGATATGGAGGCATTTCTGGGATCGGTTCGTGTAGAGGGCAGCAGTGGGCCGTTTCTGGATCAGTATAGGGAAAAGGAAAATACCCTGTCTCAGATTGAGATTATTGTGGAGGAGCGTAATATGGAGCGTCATTTTATCCTCCAGACATCTCCAATCGTTGATCATTATCAGATGTCTCTTGGTCATCTTCTGACGTTTCAGGATGTGTCGCAAGAGCGCTACTATGCAAAAGAAATGAATCGACAGAATGAAATGCTTCAGGAACGCAATCATGCGCTGGATCGCATTCGGCAGGAGTTATCCGAGGCTAATCTCAAACTGGAGGAACTAGCGCTTACGGATAGTCTGACTCACTGCTACAATCGCCGTTATCTGACCCAGCAGCTGACGCATGAGGTCATTACGAATGTTCATTATAAGACGCCGTTTTCACTCCTTCTCCTGGATATTGATTACTTCAAGGCAATCAATGATCGCTATGGACATGTCATCGGTGACGAAGTGCTGTACCGCACAGCTCAAGCTGTGAAACAGTCCATTCGAGGCACCGATATCCTAACGCGATATGGCGGAGAGGAGTTCATGATCTACCTTCCGCACACGGAACGCCAGTTAGCTCAAAAAATTGCAGAACGCGTGAGGCTGTCCGTGGAGTCCAACCGTATGGTGGTGAATCATGAGGTTGGACAGGTATCCATTACGATCAGCGTTGGGATTCTTTCTATTGAAGATTTTGAATGTGATTATGTACCGGATAATCCGGAGGGGTACTTGACCCAACTGTTTGCAGCGGTAGACAAGGCACTGTATCAGGCGAAGCAGAATGGGCGGAATAGGATTGAGTTTGCGGAGTTAGAGCGGGGCGTTTCTTGATGAGGTGGGAATAACAACACTTCTATAAATAATGTCTTAC
The DNA here is from genome assembly GCF_022346995.1 of Paenibacillus sp. ACRRY. Lineage (GTDB taxonomy): Bacteria > Bacillota > Bacilli > Paenibacillales > Paenibacillaceae > Paenibacillus. The sequence goes on from NZ_JAKRNM010000019.1 coordinate 10,205, forward strand.
AAGTGGCACCAAGCCAAATTGGTGTCATTTGTTTTTTAAACCCTTAACTTGGGTATATGCATATAGGACCATAGGACTGATGAGAGCAGGGTTTTATGCTATTAATTAGGTAAAATCAGGATGTTAGCCGGATGTATTGTGCTTGAAACTTCTGCTAACATAGGTTAATCCTATTTCAATGAGCGGAGATACATATGAGTACAATTAAAGTTACCCCTGAACAACTACATCACGTATCCAATCAGGTAGATCAGGCCAGACAACAATTGGAGGGCATCCGGAGTGATCTGACCAGGCAGATTATGTTCGTCCAGGCGATGTGGATGGGTGCGACGCAGGAACGTTTTTACTATGAGTTTGAGCGATCCAAGCCTATACTGGAGAAAGCATTAGAGAGTATGGTCAACACGTCCAAGGATCTGAAGGATATCGCTACCCGTTTTCAAGAAGCAGATGCGGAGCAGATAAGTTTGGCAGGTGCAACCGGAGCTGTTGGTGCGATGGGGATGACGACAAGATTGATCGGTAATGGAAACCCGGAAGATAAGGGTTATCGGATGGCGTATAACTCAGCATTTGGAGTATGGCTTCCTGTGAATGAGAAAGGCGTTACGGATCAGGCGGCTCTCCAGGCCTATGAGAAGGATAAAGGGAATTTGGATGTAAAAGGCATGCAAGGTCCTATGAACATGGAGCCGCCAGGTGAAGATATCTTCGCACTCCAGATCAAGGCATTTGAGAATGGGATACATCCGTTTACAGGCGAGCCTGTCTCAGATAAATATGCTCAAACAATGGTTACGTCGCTTAAGCTTAGTCAGATTTTTATGGCCGTTTCGATGGTTAAAGGGAGTATGCCGGGCAGCAAAGGTCCGTTCCGTTTGCCATCATCCAACCCAGCTGTGGCGAAGATTAAGCAGCATATTGAGGCTGCTAAAACGAAAAATGGTAAGATAGATGGCAAGACTTCAGGTTTATCAAGAAAGTCTCCTATTGAGACAGAGAATACAATAAGGAAAATAATCTCTGGTGATAATATACAGGACATTCGTAAACATGCAAAAAAAGTGAAAGTTTACGATGATTATTCGGAGATTACTACCCATGATAATAAAGTCATAAAAGTCAATAAACATGAGATGCCGAACTCTTCCTTCGACAAGTTGGATGATCTTATTCTCTTTGAAGATAGCATTTCAGATTACGGTATGAAATCATATGATAAAATTAGGAGCATGCATTTAGAGGATGTTCCGGATGTTGCTAACAATACTGGTTTGAGTGTTTCAGATATAACAGCTTTAAAAAAGCATTTATTTTTGGAGAAACATGAGATCCCGAAGGCTGGAGGCATTCTAATAAAAAAAGAGCATTTCTCGCCTGACGATGAAATAGCATATGCATGGCAGTTGGCCCAAAAGAAAGAACTGACTCAAGCACAGAAGGATTGGTTTAAGCAGCTAGCCGATCATGAACTTACTGAAGCAAAATTGATGAGTGAAGGGATCCCATATAGACGAATTGAGTCATGGTCAGATGAGAGGAAAACATATACTGATCAACCACCTAATGATGGTGCACATAAAAAAGCCCCAGAGCAACCTGAGTATGGAACCTTTGAAGGTTTTGATCCTTTTAAATAATCGTAAAAACCATATGTGAATTTGGAACAGTGGAGGTAATTATGAATCGTTTTTCCGAGGCTCTAGAAAGAATTAACAACATAGATTGGAGCATCTCTGGCAGTGTTGACGTACCGTCAAATATGGCACTAATACAAGAATATATCAGACGAGCAGCCTTATTAATAACGTCCTATGATTTAAAATCTCCATACCCTTTTTTTAAAGCTTCTCATGCAATCGGTCATGACGTTGATCTGGATTTAACAGAAAAATGCCCTGAGTTAGCGAAGCTGACAAACAGTTTTATGAAAGGGACCTGTGAAGCATATTTGGAGTGGGTATTCTTAATTGATTCAGGAAATGAAATAGCATTGAAGTTTAATGATTTGTACGAACCCCTCATTCGATTAATTGAAAGAGGAGGAACCGTTAGAAGACGACACGGAGACATTATTGCTGGGGGCTATGTGTTTCCGTTAGCAAACGCTGACTACATGTCAAAACAAAAACCTATTGATATTAGTGATGAAGGCTTAACAGCATGGGTGAATCAATGATTGTTTTAATTCACAGTACGTGTAAGTTAATTTTAAGGCTATAATCTAAAGCAGGCAAAAAAGAGATTAATAGAATATTGTTCCAATACACCGAGATAAGATAACCCGCTCTCTTTTTGAGAGTCGGGTTTCTTTTGCATTTCAACATAATATTAATCTTGTCAAAACGTAATCATTACGATATGATAATACTCATTGTTTAAATAATAATTATTACGATTAAGATAACGATTGATAGAGAGGGGCATTACCTTGAATAAAAAGACGCCGCTGCTGGTGCTGACCTCCCTGGTCCTGAGCGCCGGACTGTTGAGCGCCTGTGGATCTTCCGAAACGAGTCCCGCTGCGCAGCCTTCCACCGATAAAAACGTTCACTTCCTATATAACTTTTCCACAAACTCACTTGACCCCCATGTCGACTCCAGCTATGTTCCGCTACGTGCGGGCATCACGGAAACGCTGGTTCGTCTCGACGAAGATAATCTGACGGTTGCACCATGGCTCGCTGAGAGCTGGGAAAGTGAAGACGGCCAGCATTGGACCATTGATCTACGCGACGATGTAACATTCCAGAACGGCAAGCCGATGACCGGTGAATCTGTTAAGGCATCACTTGAGCGTGCATTGACTGAAAGTGCAGCCATTCAGAATGCACTTAAGATCGACACGATTGAAGCCGAGGGCGACAAACTGGAGATCACAACTACACAGCCGTTTCCGGAATTCGCATCCGAGCTGGTTAACCCGAATACAGCCATTATTGACGTGAGCGAGCCGGATATCGTAAACAAGCCGATCGGCACCGGACCGTTCAAGCTGACTTCATTTACTCCGGGCAGCAAGCTAGAACTGGATCGCTATGATGAATACTGGGACGGTGCTTCACCGCTCGACTCGGTAACGTTCTCGTTTAACGAGGATGCCAATGCTCGTACACTCGCACTTCAATCCGGACAAGTCGATGTCGTATACCGTCCGGAAGTAGAAAGTCTGGAATCACTTAAAGCAATCGATGGCATGACGGTCGAGTCCACCTCCACGTTCCGCGTTCACCAGCTGACGATGAACATGCAGCGTGAAAGTATTAAGGACCTGAACGTACGCCGTGCACTGGATGCATTAATTGACCGTCAGGGTATCGTTGATACCATTCTGCTTGGCTATGGTGAGTCGGCTATCGGGCCGTTTCTGCCGTCTCTGCCGTTCGCACCTACCTATGACAAGTCAGCATCACAATCAGGTGAAGAAGCTGCGGTTCATTACCTGAAGGAAGCCGGCTACACGCTGCAAAACGGCGTTATGACCAAAGATGGCAAGCCACTGCAGCTGACGCTGCTTACATACTCGGCTCGCGCAGACCTGCCGCTCATTGCCCAAGTCTTCCAGTCTGACGCCAAGAAGATTGGCATCGATGTGCAAATTCGCCAGATCGACACGCCGGAGGATTATATGGCGTCCAATCGGGATTGGGATATCGCAACCTATAGTAATCTAACAGCACCGCGAGGTGATGCTGGTTACTATCTGAATGCAACATATCATCCGAAGGGCGCACTCAACTTTAGTGGATCAGAGGATCCGGAGCTAACGGCGATCATCGATGAGCTGAACCTCACAGTCGATCCGGAGAAGCGCGCAGAGCTTGCGGAAAAGGCCGCCAATTACGTGCACGACAACGTGCTGAATTCATTTGTCCTGCATCCGGGGACGATCGTTGCCTACAACGGCAAGAAGATCAAAAACTGGGTTACAACGCGCAGTGAGTATTACATGATTACCAATAAGCTGGATGTGATGTAATGTTTCGCATTTTGCTTCGCAAGTTTCTCGAAGTTTTTATTTTTCTACTATTCATTATGTTCGTGAGCTTCCTGTTCATCCGTCTGGCTCCCGGCGACCCGGTGCTCACGATTCTGAACGTAGACGAACTATCTGTCAGTCAGGAACAGGTTGAGGCTATGCGTGAAGAAATGGGCTTCAATGATTCACTGCCAGTTCAATTTGGCAATTGGCTGCTTGACTTCATCCGCCTGGATTTCGGTGTATCGTATTCGACAGGGCAGCCGGTTATGCAAACGCTAATGAGGGCGCTTCCGGCTACAGCGGAACTTACGATCGGCGCTCTGCTGGTCATGCTGGCTGTGGCCATCCCACTAGGATCATTGTCAGCATTGCATCGTGGCAGCTGGAGCGACCGGGGCAGCCGGTTGTTGTCCATTGTCGGCGCGGCGGTGCCCAGCTTCTGGCTCGGACTGATTCTGATCGACCTGTTCGGCGTGCGCTTCGGCAGTCTGCCGACGATGGGGCGGGACGGATTCGCATCACTTATTTTGCCATCTCTGACGCTGGGACTTGCCATCTCCAGCGTTTATGTACGACTTTTGCGTTCCAGCCTGTTGGATTCACTGAGTCAGGAGTTCGTTCGGTCTGCTCGGGCGAGGGGGTTATCTGAAGGTCGCATCTTCTTTTTGCATGCCTTCCGTCACAGTCTGCCACCAGTCATAACCGTCTTTGGTGTCAGTCTAGGCAGCCTCATTGGTGGGGTTGTCGTCATTGAGGTGCTGTTCGCCTACCCGGGCATTGGCAAGCTCGTCGTTGATGCCATCCGCCAGCGCGACTATCCATTGATTCAGGGTTACATTCTGATCATGGCGGTCGTTGTATTCTTCGTGAATACGGCGGTCGATCTGTCCTATCGATATTTGAATCCGGAAATGAAACTCAAGGAAAGGGAGGCCCACCGATGAAAACGATGCTTCTGCGTCCACTGGCCGCTAAAAAATCGAAAAAACACAGCCTACAGGCGATCATTGCCCTGTTATTTGTGCTGCTGATCATCGGGTCTTCCATGTATGCCTTTGTTTATCTTAAGCATGACCCTACACTAACCGACCTGCGTGGACGGCTGCAGGGTGCAAGTGTTCTCCATCCATTTGGCACCGACCATCTGGGTCGAGACGTACTGACAAGATTGCTGCTTGGAGGCGGACAGACGCTCGGTTATAGTCTGCTGGCGCTTGGAGCGGCACTGCTCATTGGAATTCCGTTTGGCCTAATTGCAGGATACAAGCGTGGTTGGATAGATAAGCTCTTTATGCGGATTGCTGATGGCTTCCTTGCCTTTCCTGACACGATTGTTGCTATCGTGCTGAGTGGGCTGCTTGGGGCGGGTATCGGTAATTTGGTGCTGGCGATCGTGATCGTCAAGTGGGTCAGCTATGCACGCCTTGTCCGTAGTACCGTCCTGTCCGAGTCGCAAAAGGACTACATCCGTATTGCCCGGACCAATGGACTGTCAGACGCACGCATTATGACCAAGCATCTGCTCCCGCATATTGCTGGGCATGTGCTCGTACTGGCAAGCCTCGATCTGGGGAAGATCATCCTGCTCATTTCCTCGTTATCCTACATCGGACTTGGGGCTCAGCCACCAACACCTGAATGGGGAGCGATGCTAAATGACTCCAGACCATACTTCCAGTCAAGGCCAGAGCTTATGGTCTATCCTGGTCTAGCCATCGTAGTGGTAGTACTGCTTGCGAATATGCTCGGCGACTATCTGAGAGACCGCTTTGACGTGAAAAAGGAGGTGCAGCCGTGATTCTCTCCATAGAGGAATTAAGCATCTTCAGCCGTGAGCGTACTATTGTCGACAGCGTCTCTCTCGCCGTTCGGGAAGGCGAATTCATGGCGCTGGTCGGGCAGAGCGGTAGTGGCAAAAGTCTTCTCTCGCAGTCGATCGGCCAACTGCTTCCATCTAACCTGCACGCATCGGGGCGAATCATGTTTGAAGGCAGTAACCTGCTCGAAAAAAAACCGAAGGAGATGCGCGCCCTGCGGGGAAGCCGCATCTCATATATTTTTCAGGATTATCAGGGGGCGTTTACGCCGTTTCGAAGTATTGGCGGACATTTCGATGAATACCAGAAAATCCATGGAGAAAAGTCTTCTGCCGTCCGGCACAAACGCGCCATCGAGGCGTTGGAGTCCGTCGGGCTTGGCGCAGAGCTGCTTCGGCGCTATCCGTTCCAGTTGAGCGGTGGTCAGCTTCAGCGTGCTTCCATCGCGACATCGCTCATGCTATCGCCAAGGCTGCTGATTGCCGACGAGGCAACTACGGCACTCGACAGCGTCTCGGGTCACCGCGTGTTGGAGCTGCTAGCGCGTAAGCAGGCTGAGACTGGCTGCGCTATTCTCTTCATTACACATGACTGGCGTCATGTGCGCCGCTACGCCAATCGGCTAGCTGTTATGAAGGAAGGACAGATCGTCGAGTCGGGCGGGAAACACCGTATTCTTGACCATCCGCAGCATGAGTATACACGTCAACTAATTGAAGCAGCCCCTGTCCTGAGCCGCTCGTTGAAATCGGGTCTAAAGGAGGCAGAAACGCAATGAAGACAACTGAAATGGAGTACCAAGAGGAATCATTCCCGGTAGAGGCACCTGTGCAGCAGGACAAGGGTCAATCCGAGTTGTCTGCCCAACCCGTACTGGGCGTGGAACATCTCAGCCGCACCTATGCTGGCGCTGAGCATCCAGCTGTAAACGGCGTCTCCTTCACCTTAAATCGAGGGGAGTGCCTTGGCCTGGTTGGCGAGAGCGGCTGTGGCAAGAGTACGCTCGCCCGCTGTCTGCTGCGGATCGAAGACGCTGATTCAGGCTCGATCATGCTGGGCCAAGAGGACATTGCGCGGCTTAGCGGCCGACGCCTGCGTCCACATCGCAGGAAGATCCAGATTGTATTTCAGAATCCGGCTGCGGCACTGAACCCTAAGCTGAAGATTGCTGATTCACTGATCGACCCGTATGAGCAGTTCGGGAGAGATGTTAAGCTGTCACACTTCGCCTATACATCGAAGGACGCCTACGTGAAGCAGCTGCTTGAAGCTGTTGAGCTTCCAAGTGAACTCGCGGGGCGTTATCCGCACGAGTTAAGCGGGGGGCAACGTCAGCGCGTAACCATCGCACGTGCCATTGGTATCGAACCGGACGTTATCGTTCTTGACGAACCGACAGCCAGCCTGGATGTGATATCACAGGGTGCTGTGCTGCAATTGCTAACCGACTTACGGACATCACTGGGACTTTCATATTTGTTCATATCGCATGATCTGGCTGCCGTACACCGTATGAGCCAGCGTATCATCGTCATGAGAGAAGGAAAAATCGTCGATCGATTTGGTGCGGCTGCGCTATTCGCTGAGGAACGTCATCCGTATACGAAGGAACTCATTTCAATTTTCTGATTAAATCCCGATACAGAGGGACTTAGACATACCCAAATTGAAAAGCCACTTTCAATTAATATTGATTGTGGCTTTTTGATGTTACTTTTGTTTGTCTGTGAGTCCGAATAGTTAATACTCTTGCCCGTCTTACTTATTAACATAAGATACCTATTAATAATTCGTGTCCCCCTTTATTTCATGACTCCCGATAGTATGTATCCATATTTTTTGTTGACAATCTACTAAAACAAATGTAGATTTGTGATATCGATAATCATTATCAGTGTCACAATAAGTATAAATGCATAAATATACGAAAACATCATTCTCTACTTTTGTTATAGGTTGTTTGACACCGATACATAGAGACTGAGTTTCAGGTGAGCAGATGCATGCCACAACAATTCGGGACATCAGCTTCATTTAATCGCCCAGGTTGATTGAAAACGTTCTCGCAATGATTCGTGACCGTAGTTACAGTAACAGCAAGACAGGATAGTCATCATGATATCCAAAAATTTAATGGAGAAAAGGAAGGGTCTACACATGAAGGGGAAACAGAACATTTCATTAAAAGCACTAATCATCTCGATGATTATGATCTTGGCACTGGTGGGCTGCTCAACACAGCAATCCGATTCGACAACAGGTTCAACTCCAGCAGCGAACAGTTCGGCAAACACGGATGAATCAACGACAGAAACAGCGGTCACTCCAGATGAAAGTACACAATATCCAATTACCATCAAGCATGCTCTTGGAGAGACAGTGATCGAAAGCAAGCCTGAGCGAGTGGTTACCGTACAATGGGCCAACCATGACATTGCCCTTGCTCTTAACGTTGTCCCTGTTGGATTCTCAGCAGCAAACTTCGGTGTTCAGGATGATAGCGGACTGCTTCCTTGGACCAAAGAGAAACTGGACGAGCTTGGTGTAACAGATCCCAACGTGTTCCAGGATACAGATGGTCTTGATTTTGAAGCCATTTCGGATGCTAACCCTGATGTGATTCTTGCCGCGTACTCCGGTATTACACAAGAAGACTACGATACATTAAGCGAGATTGCTCCAGTTGTGGCTTATCCAACAGCTCCATGGGCAACGACGTGGCGTGAACAAGTAAACCTTAACGCTAAAGGCATGGGCATGGAAGCGGAAGGTGAGCAGCTGATCAAAGATACCGAAGACATGATTAAGGAGAAACTGAGTGCTTATCCTCAGATTGCTGGCAAAAAAGTTGTTTGGGTGAACTTCTCTGCGCAAGATATGTCCAAATTGCATATTTATACGCCAGTTGACTCTCGTGTCTCTTTCTTGGAAGAACTGGGATTGAGTAATCCCGAAAGTATCACCGAACTCATTAAGGATCCGAAAAGCTACTCATTGGAGCTAAGTGCTGAGAATGCAGAGGCTCTTAACGATGCCGATCTGCTGATTGGATACGGTAATGATGAATTGTTAAAGGCCATTCAGGCCGATTCCTTGCTGGGTAAAATTCCTGCGATCGAGAGAGGCTCGGTTGCCTTCATCGATAGCGACACACCTCTGGTGGCTGCCGGAACACCGAACCCGCTTTCGATTGCGTATACTATTGATGATTACCTGAAATTAATCGGGGCAGCGATCGACAAGATCAATGAATAGTTCTTCGACTTCCCAAAAGCATTCTTTAAAACTTCATATGCCTAAACATTTCAAGACGGTGCTGTTCATTTGCATCGTCTTGCTCGGCGTTTGCGTGTTGGCATCACTCACACTGGGTTCCCGGCTCGTAAGATGGAATGAACTGATGGACGGTTTGTTTCACTCCAATGTGGACTCCTACGGGGCAAATATTGTCCGCAAACGAATATCCCGGACCGTGTTCAGTTTATTTTGCGGAGCTGCACTGGGCGTCTCCGGAGCATTGATGCAATCGGTCACGCGCAACCCGCTCGCAGACCCGAGTATTCTGGGTGTGAATACGGGGGCGTCTCTGTTTGTTGTTTTCGGCATTGCCTTTCTGGGCATAAACTCGGCAGGCCAATATATCTGGCTGGCCTTGGTCGGTGCTGCGCTTACTGCTGTATTTGTATTTGCTGTCGGTTCCATGGGGCGGGGCGGCGCTACACCCATCAAACTGGTGCTAGCGGGAGCGGCCATAACGGCAGCCCTTTCTTCTCTAGTGACTGCCATCATGATTCCACGCGCCTATGTTATGGATCAATTCAGGTTCTGGCAAGTCGGCAGCGTCGGTTCAGGCAACTGGAGCGATATCGGTACGTTTGTGCCATTTCTGGCCATTGGTATCATCATTGCTTTTATTACAGCTCCAGCACTGAATGCATTGGCACTGGGTGACGACGTAGCAACCGGGCTGGGTGTTCGAACGGGAGTGCTCAGGCTGATTGCAGCACTTGCGGCGGTTCTATTGTGCGGTGCAACAACGGCACTGGCCGGTCCCATTGGTTTTATCGGACTTTTGGCGACGCATGTGATTCGGCTTATACTCGGCTCTGACTTGCGTTTTGTTATTCCGATGTCGGCCATCTCAGGTGCGATTATTTTGACGATATCCGACGTACTTGGCAGGCTCATCGGCAGTCCGGGAGAGCTTGAGGTCGGTGTGGTTACAGCCTTCATTGGAGCTCCAATTCTCATCATTTTAGCGATCAAATCGAAAGTGCGTTCATTATGAAAAATAATACGATGGAATTTATCATATCGGGCAGACGTCAAAGACGACGTCGGTGGGCCGTTGTTACTGCATTACTTGCTATACTCGCGCTCGCTCTATGCTGCGCCATGCTTTTGCTGGGAAATACCATTTACCCGCTTGGTGATGTCATCCGGGTCCTTTCCGGTGAGCAGATCAAGGGGGCGACGTTTGCAATCCATACCATACGTTTACCAAGGATGCTTGCAGGATTGTTTGCCGGTTTTGCCTTCGGTATGGCCGGGTATATCTTTCAGACCATGCTGCGCAACCCCTTGGCGAATCCGAATGTCATCGGTATAACCTCCGGTTCAAGCGCAGCAGCCGTGTTTTGCATCACAGTCATTCATGCAAACGGAGCCGTTGTTTCCATTGCTTCGGTCATTGCAGGTCTAGCGACAGTGGTATTGATCTATGTATTATCCAAGGGAAGAACCTTCTCGATCGGAAGATTGATCCTTGTCGGAATAGGCATACAAGCCATGCTGGATGCGGTCATATCCTATCTTTTGCTGGTAAGTTCGCAGCAGGATATTCCAACTGCACTTCGCTGGCTCAGCGGTAGTCTCAACGGCTCCAAGATGGACGAGCTTCCTCCTTTAATCATAGCAGTTCTGATCCTGTCGCCGTTTATTATTGTGCTAGGCAAACATCTTGGTTTACTGGAGCTTGGAGAACAATCGGCTACATCACTTGGCGTTGCTACGGATAAGACAAGAGTGGTACTCATCTTGTGTTCTGTAGGTATGATCGCTCTCGCGACAGCCACTACCGGTCCGATCGCTTTTGTTTCTTTCCTTTCGGGACCTATCGCGAAGAGACTAGCTGGGTCAGGCTTCTCAAATGCCATTCCGGCGGGGCTTGTTGGCGTTAACCTGGTCTTGGCTGCAGATCTCATCGGGCAATTTGCGTTCGAGGTCAGATATCCTGTCGGCATCATCACCGGCATTCTCGGAGCACCTTATCTGATCTACCTGCTCATCCGAATGAATCGAAAGGGAGAATTATAATGAAACCGACGCATGTGTTCCAAGCGGAAGACTTAGTGGCTGGCTATGACAATAAAACCGTTATTCATGGCGTAGACCTTGCGATTCCCAGCAACCAAATCAGTGTCATCATTGGGGCTAACGGCTGCGGGAAGTCTACGCTTCTTAAAACATTGGCACGTCTGATCAAGCCTATATCGGGAAAAATTACACTGGATGGAAAGCCGATCAGTAAATTCCCACCCAAGCAGCTGGCCAGGGTGGTGGGGCTGTTACCCCAATCCCCTATTGTACCGGAAGGGATCTCCGTGGCCGATTTGGTGGGGAGAGGGCGGTTTCCGCACCAGTCCTTGCTGAGCGGATGGACCAAGAAGGATTACGAAGCGGTAGCAGAAGCCATGGAGATCATGGACATTACCGAGTTTGCCAACCATAACATCGATGAGCTTTCAGGCGGTCAACGACAGCGGGTCTGGATTGCGATGGCTCTGGCGCAGCAGACGGATATCCTCTTTCTGGATGAACCAACAACCTTTTTGGATATTACCTATCAGGTTGAGATTCTCGATCTGCTCACCGACCTTAACCGGAGGCATGGAACAACCATTGTCATGGTGCTTCACGATATCAATCTGTCAGCCCGTTATGCGGATCATATCATTGCGCTGGTGGAAGGGAAGCTAGTCGCAGAGGGTGCTCCTTCTGACGTCATTACAAGCACCATGGTGAAAGACATATTTGGCCTGGACTGTACTGTAGTAGAAGATCCGTTGTCAGGCTCCCCCTTGGTCGTACCCCGGGGAAGATACCATGTACATGCTGGCGAGTAACATGCTAATCGGACGCTTGGTCTAAGAGGACACAGTAAAACAAAGCTTGTTCCAGGAATTCACCCTTTGGAATAGGCTTTTTCCTTGCCGAGAGGCGGCCGATTCAATTCCTTTTTCCTCATGAGGAGAATACGAACTAGAAACCTGACCTAAAGTGGCGTTATGGCTTGCCATGTTTTCTATTATCTTGAAAAAATAAATCTTTCACCCCTATAAGCGGGTTAGCGGTAAGGATGAAACTAAAGTATACTAACAGGTAAACCAAGTAACTTAAAATTGCATATTTCAATCTAACCGTAATATTGATACACTATGACCAAGGTTTAATTTCGTTCAGAAGAGGTTTGGGCCAGTCTAGAACGGGCTCGCTGCAAATGCCAAATCGATAACGCTTACATCCTTTTGGCAAATATAGGATATAAGGACGGTAGACATGAGCCAGGGACAAACGAGTACAGATGTTATCTTGATTGGTGCCGGAATTATGAGTGCAACATTGGGAACCTTGCTGAAGGAATTGGCACCAGAATGGAATATTAAGGTTTATGAAAAGCTCGCCAGTGCAGGAGAGGAAAGCTCCAACGAATGGAACAATGCCGGAACCGGCCACTCTGCACTTTGCGAATTGAACTATACCGTTGAGCGACCGGACGGAACTGTAGATATCAGCAAAGCCATTAAGGTGAATGAGCATTTTCAAGTCTCCAGACAATTTTGGTCCTATCTCGTCAATAGCAATCTGATTCGTAATCCGCGGGACTTCATTATGCCGCTTCCCCATTTGAGTTATGTGCATGGAGAGAGCAATGTCCTGTTTTTGAAAAGACGTTTTGAAGCCTTATCGAACCACCCTTTATTTGAAGGTATGGAATTCTCGGACGACCCGGCAAAATTGCGAAAATGGATTCCTCTGATGATGAAAGGCCGCAAGGGGAAAGAACCGATCGCAGCCACCAAAATCGACTCCGGTACGGATGTTAACTTTGGTGCTTTAACGCGCATGCTGCTCGATCACCTGAAAAATCAAAACGTGGATATCCACTACCAACATAGTGTGAAAAATATTAAACGCAAGCAAGATGGAGCTTGGGAATTAACGGTGAAGAATCTCAGCAACGGTGTAGTAGAGCGCCATACAGCCAAGTTTGTCTTTATCGGTGCAGGTGGCGGAAGCCTTCATTTGCTGCAAAAAACCGGCATTCCGGAAGGTAAACATATCGGCGGATTCCCGGTCAGCGGACTCTTCATGGTGTGCAAAAATCAGGAGGTCGTGGAGCAGCATCATGCCAAGGTGTATGGTAAAGCTTCGGTGGGCGCTCCGCCGATGTCGGTTCCGCATCTGGATACCCGATTTATTGATAATCAAAAGTCGCTGCTGTTCGGCCCTTTTGCCGGATTCTCACCTAAATTCCTAAAGACCGGTTCGAATGCCGACCTCATCACGTCAGTCAAAACACATAACCTTCTGACCATGCTTGCTGCAGGGGTCAAAGAGATCTCACTGACCAAATATCTGATTCAACAGCTTATGTTGTCCAAAGAGCAGCGCATGCAGGAACTGCGTGATTTTGTTCCAGGTGCCAAAAGCGAAGATTGGGATATGGTTCTGGCAGGTCAGCGTGTGCAGGTTATTAAGGATACGGTGCAAGGCGGCAAAGGAACGCTTCAATTCGGTACAGAAGTCGTTACTGCTGCAGATGGCTCAATAGCGGCATTACTCGGCGCTTCACCAGGGGCTTCCACTGCAGTGCAAGTCATGCTGGAGATTCTACAGCGATGCTTCCCGCAGCACATGGATTCATGGGAGCCGAAGATTAAGGAAATGATTCCTTCCTACGGCGAGTCCCTGGTGGAGAATCCGGATCTTCTTCGCAAGGTTCATACGACGACAGCCAAGGCACTTGGGCTGACAGATGAGAAGAAGGTTGCTTCGGTATAGCGAGTAAAGTGCTGAATCATATGCTTAAGCACGGGATCTGAATCTAATAAACACAGAAAGCTAAGACGGCTTAAGCCGTACTTGGCTTTTTGTCGTTCAACCATACAAAAAACACCAGAATATTCGGGTGTTTTTTAGGTTCATTTTCATACTGGTAGAGGGATGTAGAGTTTTTGTATAGCTCGATTTAATAGACTGAAATGTGAAGAGATTCAATGACTTTATTGTAAGCATAAATAGGGAGGTATGAGAAGTTTGAGTAAGATTAGAGCGTTAAGTGTATCACTCTTGGCTCTTATTATGGTCATCACGTCCATAATTTCACCAGCGCCTATAGCGATGGCAGCAAGTGACGTTATTTATGTGTCTTCTAACGGAAGCGACGAAGAGAACGTGACAGGCAGTGAAGGAGATCCTTTTGCAACCATTGAGAAGGCCCTTGAAAATGTAAGCAATACCGGGACAATTATTTTGCAGAGTAACATTACGTTGGACACAACGTTAGCCATCTCCTCTCTGGGGAGGAATATCACAATAACCTCAGAGTCAGGAAACAAATTCTCTATTATTCGCGGGGAAGGTTTGGTTAATGGTCACCTAATCCAAGTAAGTGCTGGAAGTAAAGCGACGAATAGCATTGCGTTTGATAACCTGATTATAGAGGGAAACAACGTTGATACCAATGCCCAAGTCTATGGCGTCAGTGCAACTGGTGGTACAGTGATTTTCATAAATACCGAGATCAGAAATCATACTGCAAAAGCCAGCAGCAGTCAGCCGGGAAGTGTCATCACCACAAGTGGCGGCAACTCGGCGGTCATGATTCAGGAGGGAACGCTTATTCATCACAATAAGGTCCTTGGCTTTATAGCAGAGAACCCATCTTCAATACTTGGCGCTGGATCGGGTGGGACTTTGGAAATTCAGGGCGGCCTGATCACGGACAATGAAATCTTAGAAGGAAACGGCGTTATTGTTGGGGTTGGATTATATCAGAGCCCAAACTTCAAGATGACTGGTGGGAAGATAACAGGAAACATATTGTCTGGAACGGAATTAAATGGAGGGGAAACCGTAGGTAATGTGGCTGTTTTTATGCGTGGCAGTGCCTCCCAAGCCCGGTTTGATTTTGGCGGTACAGCCTATGTCTACGATAATTTGAATACGGCTGGGGAGCAGAGAAACGTATATCTGAAAAATACGACGGCTACAAACAGTGCCTACTTGACCTTGATCAGTCCTATGCTACAAGGGGCTAAGGTTGGCGTGTACGCTAAAATCATGCCTGATGCCGACATCAATCCGGTGGTCGATATTGCAATCGGCGGGGGCAGCTATCAGGCACAGCAAGCTGATCAAGCTTACTTTGTATCTGATATCAACACAACGGCGGCTATTGCCTACGATGAGACTGTCAACAAAGTCGTTTTAACGTATCGAAAACCTGTTGATTTGGACATTACAAAGCCTGCAGAAGGTGATGTTGTTGGCACCAATCCGAAACTAAGCGGCACGGTTAGTGCTGGAGCAACAGTATCGGTAACATTAATCAATCAGCTGGACCCATCTAAGTCGATTGAAGGGGAAGCAACCATTCTTGATGATGGAAGTTGGGAGTTTACCCCGTCTTCACCTTTGGTCCCTGGAGCATATACGTTAAAAGTAACGGCGACCAATAACGGCGTATCTGCTGGACCGCTAACGAGGGATATAGTGGTGGTCGATAAAGAAGCACTTCAAAACAAACATGATGATATTACAGGTGAGAATCTGGAAGAGTCTCAATACACACCAGAAAGCTGGAAAACACTCGAAGATGCGTTGATTGAGGCTGATCGGGTGCTGAATGATTCGGGAGCAACCCAAGAGCAGGTGGACAAGGCACTTCAGGATCTATTGAATGCACGGACTGGGTTAACACCTACAATACCTGGTGTGGATAAAAGTCTCCTGCAACACAAGCATGATGATATTACAGGCGAGAATCTGGAAGAGTCTCAATACACACCAGAAAGCTGGAAAACACTCGAAGATGCGCTGATTGAAGCAGATCGGGTACTGAATGACCCGGAAGCAACCCAAGAGCAAGTAGACAAGGCACTTGAGGATCTGTCCGATGCGCGGAGGGAACTTACGAACGTAGTAGATACAGACTCCTCTATGCTGCAAATGCTAATTCCATCTACAGGCAGTCTATCTCCGGCTTTTGACCCGGCAAAAAAATCTTACGCCATTTCGGTCTCGAATAGCGTATACCAAATTCAGTTGACACCCACAGCGATTGATCCAAATGCCAAAATTGAAATTTCCGTTGGAGATGGCGATTGGCAGGTGGTTTCAAGTGGTATCGCAAGTGAGAATCTGCCCCTTCATGTAGGGGAAAACAAGATCGTTGTTAAGGTTACTGATTCATTTGGCCATGTAACGGAGTACAACATTATCGCAAACCGAGCACCGGCCAATAACAATAATAGTGGTGGCAATAGCGGCAATGGTGGAAGTAGCGGCGGAAGCATACCTGTGCCAACTCCAACTCCTGTACCTGTAACGCCGAAGGATAATTTGGTAACAACGTTGGATGGGAATAATCAACCGTTTGCCACTTCCAAGTCAAGCGGCGACAACCAAACGTTGGTCCAAGTGGATACATCCAAGCTGAACGATGCCTTGAATCAAGGCAAAGGCCAGCAGTTTGTCATCTATTCGCCTAACGAAGGAAATCTGAAGGTAGACGGATTAACAGTGGAGACGTTGAAACGATTGACGGATCAGGGAGCTGAGCTGAATATCAGTAATCCGCTTGCCATCTATCCTGTACCTGGCGGCAAAATGGATATAGCAGGTGTATCCAAGCAGCTTGGTAATGCTGCACCTACCGATATTGTTGTACTTGTTGATATTAAACGCTCTTCGGAAGCGACCATTGAAAATGCAAAAAATAAAGCGGCTGCCGAAGGGTATGAGCTGCTCGTGAACCCGGTCGATCTTGACCTAACATTCACCAAAGATGGACAGACTATTAGATCCGGACAGTTGAGCGGATACGCGCCGAAATATATTGCACTCCCGGATGGGGTAGATCCAAACCGAATTACAACAGGTGTGATTATCAATCCGGACGGAAGCATCTTCCACGTGCCGACGGTTGTAACGAAGATCGACAGCCGTTACTATGCACTCATTAATGATCTGCGCAGCAGTGGCACCTACTCCGTCATTTGGAATCCACAGGATTTCAGTGATGTTCGCTCCCACTGGGGCCAAACGGACATTAATAATATTGCTGCAAGACTGGACTTGAAGGGGAACGGAGATAACACGTTCTCACCGAATCGCAGTGTGACTCGTTCAGAGTTTGCGGAGATTGTGGTACTCGGTCTGGGATTAATGCGCCAGGATGCAGCGCAAAATATATTCCCTGATGTTACTGATTCTGCATGGTTCCGTTCAAGTGTATCTCTGGCGAATGAATTCGGTATCGTTCGGGGTTATGATGACGGAAACTTCTATGGCAATCAGGAAATCACCCGTGAACAGGGATTTGCCATGGTGGCTCGTGCATACCGTCTGATTGAACCCGATACTGCAATGAATGGTGACCAGATTACCTCTGAGCTTGCTCGCTACATGGATGCTGCTGATGTGTCCGTTTGGGCCCAAGAAGATGTGGCGCAACTGATCCAAGCAGGAATTATCCAAGGCAACGGGCCTGAGGTTCTCAGTCCAAACGCAAAAATGACCCGAGCGGAAGTTTCGGCACTTGTTGCCAGAATGCTAAAAATTACGAATCTGATTGATAAGTAAAAGATATAATTGCGAAAAGCCTTTGCTGACATTAACGTCGGCGAAGGCTTTTTGACGTACTATTTTGGATTAGTGCACGAAACTCCCTCCGAAACTACAGATAGATCCGTTTTGCTTCGTCTTCAAAGAACTGAGTTACATTCGGGTACGCGGTTATATCAATGCGCTGCTGTCTCATTATCCGATCAATGAAAACTGTGTCCATGAAGATTTTATTGATGATCGTTCTGCACCATTCCGAGTTGACTTCGAAATAATCAACCAATGCATGAATTTCGTCAAACCTGAAAAACAGGATGTAGGAAACATAGTTTTGAAGCAGCGTCTTGAAGCAATGGTCCCGATAGGGAGTGGAACGAGCTTCAGTCAGGAAATCCTTCATGATCTCAAACAACGCGGTTTTATTGTCGTCATTCATATGCAGCATCTGATCCACGTCATTGATGAGCCGCAGCATTGCTTCTAATCCTTCCTCCTCAGGCATGTTCAGCTTGGCAGATTTTCCTTCAATACAACGCAAAATCTCCAATGTAAGGTGTTTGCAGACCTGGATGTCGTGTGGAGCAATGGTGATCTGCCCGCTGTACTTATTCATATTTGTACTATAGTGATCATGAAATGCCGTGAAATAACGCTCCAATGAAATATCCGTTTTGGTATGTACCAAGTTCTGACTGTCAAATGAACATGCGTAGAGCGTTTCCTCATTAACCGGATGTGCATAAAGGTAGTAAAAGAAGAAAAAGTCTCTTACCTGGTGCTTCTGTTCCTCGTTTAAACGAGTGATCTCGCTCAAGTGAGACAGCTGCAAGAAGCTGTAGCTTTTCATGAAATCATTCATGGTGCTGTATGCGTTGTGCGAGTTAATGGACAGCGTAGTGTTGAGGGTGAACAGAAGATAATACAGGACCTGTTCATCATATATATCCATCTGCTGAAAAACATCTGCGAGAACAGGCTGCCAGTCTGGTGCAGATATATAATGCGGATCTCTTGGTATCAATTCGGACATCCAATTCGTGAAAGTCTCTTCCGGGTGATCCGTCAGAAACAAACCAGCACTGTCATCTTCGTATAAGCCGTATTCGAAAGGTTTCGTCCGTACAGGCGGCAATCCGCGTTTGAACTTGATATTGAGATACTCGTTATATAGCGTCTGAAGTTCCATCTGTCCTAACCTCGATTCATGCGTAGTTCTATACTAACTCTTACATAGTGGTATTCGACGCCAATTGTGGTGTTCCCTATTTTCGGCCTTCCATCAAGTGAGCTGTATCGATTAAGGGTGATATTGGGAAACGATTGATGCAGTCGTAATACTTTCACCCTGTTGGGAGATCGTGGAATCTGAGATGATGGGTCTACCAAAGGTTCGGGTCACGAACTTCGGACCTCTGGCCTTCAGGCTATTGCGATCCTTCCTTCTAACTCAATTGGATGAATAGGGTCGCAGCTCTCCTGAAGAATTTCTATTCAAGAGAGGAGGCGTCCAGGCTATTATATTCCTTCCTTCTTATGCTAACCTTTCATGTTATATAGGGATATAGCTTTCCTGGACTCTTTTATCATGAACCATAACACCATTTATTTGCGACGAGCAAACAAATTGATTATTGAACATCAAGGGGAGGAACAACTGCCCAAGTCTTACCTGGCTACTGCCCTAAAAAATATAGAAACGCTAGGATACATGTTCTCCGACGAACTGATGCGAGCCGTACGAAGATTATCCAAAGAACACTTTGAAGCATTCGTTGTTCAGTTGGTAGCGGATCTGAGAGTGATGGTCGGGGCACATGTGAAGTACCAACCGATGTATCCGGGATTCCCCATGCAGGTCATGCAGGAAGATGAAGCAGAGCTGTATCTCAATGCCATCATTCACTACCTAACCCTCGTATATCCTGATCGTGAACCGGTTGATAGACAGCCTTTGTCCGAGAAAAGCAATCTGAAAGTGATCCACTTGGGATGTGAGGAAGGGTTCAGAACACTTATCCGCCAGTTGATTGAAGCAAAGGGCTCCATTTCGGAGACGGACAAGAAAGACATTGATACCGTACTGGAACATGCAGAACCGGATGAGGTAGATGCGATACTGCCTACTGAAATTCCATTCAAGGAGAATGTGGGCTTCGTGGTGGCTTCGCTGTTGAAGCATGAAAAGGCGAGTATGGAACGAATCGGCCCGTACTTCAAAACGGCAACCGACGTCCTTCGTCTGGCTGCTGCCTGGTCGGATGGCGATGTCAGTCTGGCTGTACCTGCACGCTTCCGCAAGTTCAAACGTCGTGAGAGACGTCTATTGTTTGGTCTACTGGAGCAATGCGGGCCGATCACCGAGGACATGCTCCGGTATAAGGATCGCTGGGTGCGTCTGGGCGAGATTCTGCATCCTTCCGAATATAAGCTTCGGTATCCTCGCTGCGAAGAAGCCTTTAATATTCTGCGCAATAACAAGCCGTTTGCCACCTTTAATAGAAGCATGGAGCTGGCGTTCCAGTATCACAACACCTGGAGCCTGATCGATCTGCTGTCGCAGCGTCCGGGTGAGTTTGCCAGAAGGCTGGATCATCTACTGCGAATTACCGAGGATGAGGCCTATGTATTGCTGGCATTTAGTGAGGTAACTGCACAGGTATCGACGCCGGTGCTGCTGCAGGTGAGACAACATTTTGCCCAGCGTAATGAACCACAGGATCTTCGTGTCTTTTTCCCAAAAGGAAACGTGGCAAAGGCATTTGGCGTTCCGAATCAGCTGCCAGAGCTGGATGAGGCGACGTGCCGGGAAGTTGTGCAATTGTGCGAGCAGGCTCTGGTCGAACGGTTCGCTGCGCTTCCTCCGCTTGGTAAGACGTATATCGATGAACGGCTTCATGACTATCTCGTGCCTTTTTCCCAACGTTCCGCTAGCAAAGCCCTGCGTACCCTTGTAAGAGGCAGCCGGGTACCCATGGGCGAAGGAGATACAATTCGTTTCTTCAACTGGTGGAAGGAAGGCATGGTCAACGGGCAGGACACAGGTCGCGTCGATATTGACCTGTCTGCGGTAATGTATGACGAGAACTGGAGTTATGTCGAGCACATCTCCTATACGAATCTGCGTTCCACCAAGTACAAGGCTGTCCACAGTGGAGATATCGTATCGGCTCCGCAGGGTGCATGCGAGTTCATTGACCTGCATATTCCGTCAATCGTTAATTATGGCGGCCGATATGTTGTGGCTTCATTGCTGTCGTTCACGAGTCATCCGTATTGCGATCTTCCGGAATGCTTCGCGGGGTGGATGATGCGCAAGAAGCCAGGGTCGGGAGAGATTTTTGAACCATCTACGGTGGCTAACAAAATTGATATTACAGCAGATACACAGATTACGATTCCTGTCATACTTGATCTAGTAGATCGCACGGTGATCTGGACCGATCTTGCCCTAACCAGCCACCCACACTATTACAACAATGTAGAGGGCAATGAGAAGGGAATGGTCTTGATGGGCAAAGCCATGACCGCATTACGCAAGCCCAATCTGTACGACCTGTTCATGCTGCATGCAAAGGCCCGAGGCGAACGGGTAGATACGCTGGATCAGGCGGCCACAGTCTATTCGGTGGAGCAAGGGGTTACCCCGTATGATATCGAGCAGATTATGGCGGAGTACCTGGCTTGATAAGATAGAGAAACCTACAGCTATACATTGAAGAAGAGCAGCTGATCGCTGCTCTTTTTGCTGTGTTATCTCATTTTAAATTCACAGAGAACAGGTGAAATTAATTGTTAGATAAGGCTAGTGAGCACGTACGAATCTTCTTGGATTCTTCACTTTCAGCACCTTCACATTTTTCGTCAAAAGATCTCTATCACTCACAATCCATGTGTGATCTGCGGAGTTCCTTCTACGGACCGCAAGGAAGTTGGACGGGCTCCCCGCGTAGATCCTGTAGCCTTTTGCCAAGCTGTCCGAACAGAATGCTACGCATTCTCCTCGATTTTTATCACGAAATCCAACCTCAGTGACCACCTGCCGTTTAACAAGAAGGGTTGCGCCTTGAATCAGGGGGACATATTGATTAGCCTTCGTAGGGTAACGAAGAAGAAGGAGTTTTTTGCTGTTAAGGTACATATAGTGGGCGCGTTTCCCTACAATATCTGCATTGGTTTTTACCAGGGTACGCACACTATCCCTTAGATAGCTCGGTGCATAATAATCGTCGTCATCGAATTTGGCAATGAGGGCATATCTGGCCAGTGCAGTCCCGTGATTAAGGCAAAGGCCAAGGGATAGATTTTCTGGTAAGGAGATTACCCTTACGTTCTCATATTGATTAGCGGCCTTCATATAGTTGCTCACCTTCAGCTTGTCATTGTTTAATATGACGATAAGCTCCTTATGCTTGTAATTTTGGCGCCCGTAGTTACGGAAAAGGTTGTCCATGCATTCTTGCCGTTTGGTACTGACAATAATGGAAACGGCATGTTGACTACGAATACGAACTGGAGCTGCCATCAGAAATCGCCCTTTGGTTTCTTCTGTACATATCGCTTATAATGCTTCGCTGTTCGGATCTTCTTGCTCTGCGAGATGAGTTCGTGATCACTGATGATCCATGTGTGGTCGGAAGAGTTTTTCCTGCGGATCGCGACAAAGTTATGCCTGCCTCCCGAGTATACGTTGTATCCCTTCCGTTTACTTCTTATGCAAAACAGATCATCTTCACCGACGCTTCGATTCGGAAACTGAACATGGCTGAATACATCCCGTTTAAAGACAAGCGTAGCACCAGGGAGAAGGGTTACAGGACGATGTTCATCCTGGGGAAAACGAAGGAGCAGTTTCCTGGATCCTCTTAAATACAGATAATGTGCCCGCTTGCCAATGACATCGGCATCCGTTCTCTTGAAAGTCTGCAGGTTTTCCGTCAAATAATAGGGAGCATAGTAATCGTCATCATCAAACTTGGCAATATAGCTGTATTTTGTTTTCTTGATCGCATAATTGAGGCAAGCACCGAGAGAGGTACGTTCTGGCAGACGAAAAACGTGTACGTTCCGAAGCTTTTTGGCTAAGCTTTGATAAGGAGCAAGAGGAATATTATCATTGTTGACGATAACGATCATCTCTTTCTTGGGGTGCTTCTGTCGGCTGTAATTCTTAAATAGATTATGGATATAATTGTGGCGCTTGGTGCAGGCAATGATAGACACGCCTTGTTTGCTCTTGACTATTCCCGGGCTGGCTCCCATTCGATCGCGCTCCTTATCCGTGAGGTTCAAAACTATCTTTCTATAAAATATGTACATGACAAGTAAGAGGAACGGCATTGCTATAAAATGGAGAATTCGCCGTCTATGCTGGACGTCTGCGGATCAATAAAATGCTGCCTGCAGAATGGTGCAGGGATTGTCGGATGCCGGAAGAAAGGCTTTGTTATGCTTGGATCAATGGGGGAGGGAATGATGATGAATACACTGGCACGACTGAATGAGGGGTTAGCCTATATTGAGGATAATCTGACGGAGACATTGGATATGAAGGAGGTCGCGCGAATCGCGTGCTGCTCGGAATACCATTTTACACGAATGTTTTCCTTTCTTAGCGGTATTACCTTATCAGAGTACATTCGTCGCCGGCGCTTGACGCTGGCAGCGATGGAGCTCAGCAGTCATGATAGCAAAGTCATCGATGTTGCGCTCAAATATGGATATACCTCGCCGGATTCCTTCGCCAGGGCTTTTCAGAGCATGCATGGGGTCACACCCTCGGAAGCGAGGAATCATGGCCCTTCGCTCAAGGCCTTCCCCCGGATGACATTTCAATTGACCATTCAAGGAGGAAGCGAAATGAACTATCGTATCGAAGAGAAAGAAGCCTTTCGGATTGTGGGAATCAGTAAAAGGGTGCCAATCGTGTTCAACGGGGTGAACCCGGACATTGCTGCGATGTATCAGCAGCTTACCCCGGAATTGATCGAGACGATCAAGGGGTTATCCAATGTTCAGCCGCTGGGGATCATCAGTGCTTCGGCTCATTTTAGCGAAGGACGGATGGAGGAGAAGGGCGAACTGGATCATTATATCGGTGCAGCCACGACCCAAGTGGCCCCCGAGGGCCTGGCATGCTTGGAAGTACCCGCATCGACATGGGCTGTGTTTACTGCAGTTGGCCCCTTTCCGAGTGCGCTTCAGAATGTGTGGGGACGAATCTACTCCGAGTGGTTTCCTTCATCGGATTATGAACTTAGTGAAGGACCGGAAATGCTGTGGAATGAGCACAAGGATGTTACCTTGCCGCAATACAGAAGCGAGATATGGATTCCGATCCGTAAGAGCTAAAGCAACGTTTAGTATTCCTAAGGTGAAGCAGGAAAATAGACCGGATACGTGGAAAGGGTAACCGACCTGTTTCATAAACATTGGAAGAATTACATTCATTCAGTCGTATGACATCATACTTGGGGGTGGTAACCATGGATCGCTTGAAAAACAGTGGATTTTATAAGCTTAAGTTTCTGGTCACACCAGAGGAATTCAAAGGGATTTTAGAGCTTTTTGAACAAAAGGAAGCACAGTTTGGTCTTTCGAATGCTGCGAGAACCACCCATGATCTAAATCAGGTGCACAAGGCTTATACTGCTTATTATCAGTACTTTACAGGACAGGAAAAGCTCCATTACCACCCCCATTTTGTATACTCCATAACAATGAAGTTAGATGATAAGATCTCTGGTTTTTTTATAAAAAACGAAGGAATCAGCTTTCCTTATCGCGGAGCGTGGGCTGAGGACGAATTACCGAGCATTATGCTCTCACTTCCCAAAGGTGTTCAAGTACATCTTGAAGATGAAAAAGGAAAGTATTACGTCTATGAAGATATTCGTGAACATCTCCCGTTAACGCATGCATTCTACGAGGACGTGGGAAAGTATATCAAGAAATACACGAAGCTGCTGCGCTTTTCAGTAGGATCTTCAACGGATGATGTGCAGGAGCTTAAGCCCTCTGTGCGGGTTAGTAGAGATGCAGCAGCAGAACTGGCAAACTCCTGGGTATTCAAAACCTATTCGCTCGTGCTGAATATGACATGAGGCCAACTTGAATACTTGTTAGGAATGACATTGCTGGAGAAGGCAATCTGATAAATGGTATAATTTTCAGCAAGGTATATCGAGCGAATGATCAGGGAGGTAAGCAGGATGAGAGAAGAGTTATTGGAGCAGCTGGAAGAGTGGCATGAACAGGATGAATTCGAAGAGATTGTGGATGCGATCACAGCCATTAATGTGGAAGAGCGCGACTATGAGCTGATCGGTCATTTGGGTAGAGCGCTGAACAACCTGGAGCGTTACGAAGAGGCAGTTGCACAATTTCTGACGGTTGCCGAAGAGGGGCAGGACGACCCCTTGTGGCATTATCGTATTGGACTGGCATACTATTACCTGGAACAATATGAGCAGGCACGTGGTGCTTTTGAAACAGCAGACCGACTGGATCCGGGAGATGAAGATACACTGGAGTTTCTCGAATGGATTCATAGTAAAACTGCCGAGAAGCCTGCTGAGGAGATAACTCAAGTGAAAGCTCAGGAGACGGCTTACTCCGTCCCGGCAATCTCCATGGAGCAATCCAGTATTAGTGATCCGAATTCCACGGATTTCTGGAATGACGACGCGGAAGCTATGCAGAACTGGGTTCTGCCTTCACCTACGGACGAACAGGTTGAGTCGGTAGAGGAGCGGCTCGTTTTCAAATTGCCTAGAGCCTATGTCGACATGATGAAAATACATAATGGTGGGATCCCTCGTTACAGGTATATTCCAGTCAGCGAGGCTGGGGCTGCAGAGAAGAGACTCATTGAGATTTCCGGAATGCTGGGCATCGGTCAGGAGAAGAAACATTCCCTGTGCGGTGAAGAGGGCAGCAGATGGATCATTGAGCAAGGTGGCTATCCGGAGATTGGGGTGGTTCTATGTAAGTGCCCATCCGACGCTGAGATCATTATGCTGGATTACCGTGCATCGGATAATGCGGGTGAGCCTGAGGTCGTTCATGTGGATAAGGGAAACAACTATAAGATCACATGGATTGCTCCCGACTTTGATACCTTTGTCCGTAGTCTCGTCAATGAGGACAATCATCGTCCTGACCTTTCTGATTCGATGTAAGTTAGTTCATCCAATACCCTGTCTGACTCTATCATTCCAAATGAGAGCGTTGGACAGGGTATTTTAGTTCACCCGATAACCAAAATAAGTTAAATGTATCCATGCCATTGCATATCGGATGCTATGGTGCTATTATTTAGACATCTAATAGTTATATATCTAAGTAATAATCATCTTAGAACCATTACAGGTTTCTTAAATATAAGGAGCGTGGTTAATATGGACAGAATGAAGGACAAGGTTGCGCTTATTACCGGAGGAGCTTCTGGCATCGGCTTATCCACTGCCAACCTGATGGCTGCGGAAGGTGCTAAAGTGGTCATTGCTGATTTTAATGTCGATGGAGCTATAGAAGCTGCCAAAAACATTCAACTCCGAGGCGGCGATGCCGTAGGCATATTCGTCGATGCTGCAAAAGAAAATTCGATCAGTGAAGCGGTTGAATTTACGGCACAGCGGTATGGTAAACTCACGTGCTTGTTTAACAATGTGGGCTTGACGAACCTTAAGAAGGATTTGGACGTGGTTCATGTAGATCTGGATGAGTGGGATCGACTGATGAATGTTAACCTCAAGAGTGTACTGCTGGGCAGCAGATTCGCCATTCCTCATATGATCCGTGCAGGTGGAGGATCCATCATCAATACAGCATCCATGGCAGGTTTTACAGGTGATGCCGTTCGTGTGGCTTATGGAGCTTCCAAAGCAGGTGTTGTCAATCTCACAAAGTATATTGCAGCTCAATACGGGAAGCACAACATTCGTTGTAATGCTGTTGCACCTGGTCTGATTTTGACACCGGCAGCGCAGGATAACATGCCACAGGACGTGTTGAACATGTTTGCGAAGTATAATGCACTGCCTTATCACGGAGAACCGGATGATATTGGACATACTGTTCTCTTCTTGGCTTCCGACGAGTCTAAGTTTATTACCGGCCAGACGATTCAGGTGGAAGGCGGGCATTATATCGCTAATCCAACGGTTCCTGACTTCGAGCAGTTTATGCAAAGCTTATAAGCCTTCACCGCTGGTTTTATTTCTATAAAAAAACACTCAAAACAAAGTGAGGAGTAACTGACATGGGAAAATTGGAAGGTAAAGTAGCTATTATTACAGGCGGAGCTTCAGGCATTGGCGAGTGCATGGTGGATCTTTTTGCACAGGAAGGTGCCATCGTTATTGCAGCGGATATTAATGAGACAGCGTTGGAGACAGCTAGCCAGAAGCAGAATGTATATGGAATGAAATTAAACGTTGCGTCAGACGAGAACTGGGAAGCACTGGCGAAGGTCGTGAGCGAACGTTTTGGCAAAATTGACATCTTGGTCAACAATGCAGGTATCTCATCCGAAAAACCTTTTGAGGAGATCAATGCACAGGACTGGGAGAAGATGCTTTCCATTAATGGATTTGGCCCGTTTGCAGGCATGAAGCATGTGACTCCATATATGGCAGCTCAGCAGAAAGGTTCTATCGTTAATATCTCTTCGTATACTGCGATGATTGGGCAGGGCTTCAATCACTACTCGGCGTCGAAGGGCGCGGTACGTGCGTTGTCCAAAGCAGCGGCTACGACATTCGGACGTCAGGGCATTCGTGTCAACGCTCTTTTCCCAGGGATTATCGAAACGCCTATGACCCAATCTCTGAGCACGTCCAAAGAACTGCTCGGTCGGCTGATTCAGGCAACGCCTCTACAGCGTCTGGGTCAGGCCATGGATATTGCCAAAGCTGCACTGTTCCTGGCTTCCGATGATTCCTCCTATATTACCGGCTCCGAGCTGGTTATTGATGGTGGATACTCCGCACAATAGTGTGTAGAATAATGACAGCTCTTAATTTTCATTAGGGGCTGTCTTTTTTATGAGGAGGCAGTTATGGAAGAGAAAACAATTTTTGAAATCATACACAATATGGATACCTTCACCAACAAGTTGATTATACAGTGGAACAAATCATTTAATGAGGACCTGGGCGTATCTCATGTTCTTGTGCTTTCCCATTTGAAGCAAAACGGAAAAAGTCGACCGTCGGATATTGCGAAAGTGCTAGGGCTTACCCCGCCGACTCTCAGTTATTTATCCGATAAGCTTGTCGGGAAGAAACTGGCTGTCAGAGTCGTTGATGAATCCGATCGCCGCAATAGTTACCTGGATATCACCGAGGATGGCTCCGAAGTTCTTAGCAGAGCATCCATGGAGGGGCAAAAGCTGCGCAGAGCGTTATTTGAAAAGCTAACAGCACAGGACCGGGAGAAACTAGCGGAGATTTTTGAAAAGTTGAATCGGTAATGTTGTGTTAAGTTTTATATGTAAGAATTGAGTGAATGTTGACATAGGGCAACTTTTTTTCTTATGATAAGTGGGACTGCACCATTATGCTCTGAAGGAGACTGAGCCGTGATTGAATCCAACACGTCAAGACGCAATGAATCTCTTTTGCAAGTGCTGAACGTGCAGCACAAAGTCACCACTGACAATATTGCCAATGCAGACACACCCAATTACAAAAAGAAATCGGTGGAGTTTGAAGAAGCGCTGAGACGTATCGTTGAAAATGGTACAACCAGAGAGCTGGACATGCACCGGACACATCCGAAGCATCTGCCTGCCAAAGATCTCAATTCTTCCGTCGTTCCATACCGGATTGTGGAGAACACCGAAACAACGATGAACAACAACGGCAATAATGTGGATATTGATGCCGAAATGGCGAACCTGTCGGAGAACCAGCTCATGTATAACTACATGGTTGACCGGGTAAGCGGGCATTACAACAAAATGAAAAACATTCTGCAGAGCTTGAAATGAAGAATGTCCAGCGGCCCCGAGGGCTGCTTTTTTTATGGGTAAGTAACGAAAGCCGCTACCTTAACTAATTCATATAGAAAATGTGTATGCTAGTACAAGGGCATCAGAAATACAGCACGAGTGATCAATACGGATCCAGTTCACAGTAGGAGAAAGATATGCGTAATTGGCTTAAAAATGAGAATGTACAAATGACAGCGATCGCCCTGGCTACGGCCATTGGTGCACAATTTAAGATTAATCCTTTTCAGGAAGACTATTTTCGAATCGGCTTGGGCGTAAGTATCCTATTATTCCTGCTTATGATCATGCCGCATCTGTCTTATGTCAAGACGGGGATTCTGACGGGCATCGTGAGCTTTATCGTGCAATCCATTGATTTACTGTACGATGTGAATTCGATGTCGGTGTTGGAAAGCTTGCATGACAACATTGGAGCTGGCATCTATTATATCGTCTTCACTTATGGTCTAAGCAAGTTCAAGAACAGATTTCACGAGATCCAACCACTGCTCCTGGGTGGCTTAATTACATGTGTAGATTTTTCCTCCAATCTCATTGAGCTTCTCATTCGCGGCGTATTGAATGGGACCAGCATCTTCGATATGAGAGAATGGCTGTATCTGCTCGTTGTGGGTGGGCTGCGAAGTTACTTTATAAGCGGTTTGTATAACAGTATCGCGGTGAGACAGATGAGGCTCATGCATGCGGAGCAGGAGAAGCGAATGGAACAAATGCTCAATGTAAACTCCGGCCTCTACGGCGAGGTCTTTTATCTGAAAAAGGCCATGAAGACAATCGAAGGCATAACGGCGGATAGCTACGACCTCTATCGGGATCTTAGGGAACAGGACATGAATCAATACAGTCATCGGACACTGGGGATTGCTCAGCAGATCCATGAGGTGAAGAAAGACTCGCAGCGCATTCTGGCCGGATTGCTGAAACTATATGACAGTGAGAAAGCAGTCAACATGAGCCTGTCGGAGGTTCTGAATTTTGCCGTGAAGGGCAATCTTAAATATGGCGAGATGCTGGATAAAAGAATACAAATTCAAATGGAGCAACAGTATGATTGCGAATCTCCTTTTTATATTCCACTCTTAACGGTGATGAACAATCTGATCGCCAATGCGGTGGAAGTGATCGAGTTCGAAGGGACTATTCGGATACAGGTACATGAGCAGGATGAGGATGTACATTTTACAGTAATCGATTCTGGCAAGGGTATACCTGAAGCCAAACGAAATATTATTTTTGAACCTGGCTATACGACAAAATTCAATCAGGCTGGCATTGCCGCGACAGGAATTGGTCTGTCCCATGTCCGAGATATTGTCCAGTCTCTGGAGGGACATATCACGGTCAAATTTGCTGAGAAAAGCGGGCAAGGAACCGCCTTTGATGTGTCGATTCCCAAGAGGAACCTGATTAAGGGAGCGGAACTCGAGAACACGATCCGCGCAGATCAGAATCTGTGATAAACAGAAAGATAGCGACTGTACCCATCACAAGGGAGAGTCGCTATTTGGCGTGTTCGACTTTAATCCAAAATGACTTCTTTGGTGGGATGATCGAGAAACTCAAACATGGTCTTCACCTGCGCTGCTGTATTTCTTTCAAGCGAAAGCTCAGGCAGATCATGCCTGTCGAAGAACTGGACTGCACTGGTTTCCACACCGGACTCAGCTGTACCACCTGTAATCTCGCATTGAATAAACATCTTGTATACATGATAAGGTTCGGGTGGGTGGCCATGGAATTTTTTATCCAATACGGCCAATAGGCGCAGGGGCACTACATCGAAGCCTGATTCTTCCTTGATTTCCTTCACGGCTACTTCCGATGGAGAGAGACCGATGTCGCTCCAGCCTCCTGGTAATGCCCAGGCTCCATCGATTTTCTCCTGCACCAAAAGGATTTTATCATCCTTGAAAACAACACCTCGAATATCGACTTTGGGCGTTGCATATCCAGAATCATTCGCGAAAGTGAGTGATATCTTCTCCTTGTTTACAGAAGTATAGTTAGCCAAGATATCCACACTAATCTTTCTTAATTCCTCGTAGCGTTCGATATCGTATACATCTTTGCCATAAGTTAAACCGGTCTGAGCAATAGCCTGAATCTGTTTAGCCCAATCGAGCCACTTCATGTCCATGTTAGCATCCCTCTTTCTTAGGCAAATCTCGAAATATAGTTCTATAGGAAATAAATCCATTATAGCAGAGGAATTCCAGCGAGTGATTACAAATAAGAAGCAAAACCCAGAATGTCGGAAGACTGAAAATTTCCATTCCGATTGTGAAAAACACATTGCTTTTTACGAAGGATTTGCGAGATAGTATAGGGAAATGAGATATGGAAGGAGCACGTGAAATGGATATTATGATCGATCAACAGGGTAACTCCAAGGTGGCTATTATTAAGAGTAACGACATCGTCATCAACGAAGTGCAAGATGCGCTGGATCTGATGGCGTCGGTGAATTATCTGAACGAGGCATACAAGCTCATCATCGACAAATCCAACATTACGGAAGAATTCTTCGATCTGAAGACGAAGCTGGCCGGTGAGATCCTGCAAAAGTACGTTAACTACCAGGTGAAGCTTGCCATCGTTGGCGATTTTGACGGTTACAGCAGCAAAAGTCTGAAGGATTTCATTTATGAGTGCAATAATGGCAAGCATGTGTTTTTTGTAAAAACAAAAGAGGAAGCGCTTCATATCCTGCATGGCTTGGATTAGTTATCGTAGAGGAGGAATACCGGGTGAAAGAGAGTGACAAGTTACAGGTGCATGTCCTGTCAGAGATACAGAATCTGAAAGTGCATGGCAGGACAACAGAGCAGAGGACACCGCTGACGTTATTTTGGACAGGCAGCGCCATTGAACTTCGGGTCACAGGATCTGAGCTTTGGGTGGAAGTGGAGTCGGACTATGATATCTATGAACCGTGGATCAGTATCCTGATCAATGGAGTTCCTGTAAGCAGGCAGATGGTCACAGCAGGACGGTATTGGATCTGTGTCTTCCGGGGCATGAGTGAGGGTACGGTGAAAAACGTACGCATCGTCAAGGATGTGCAAGCCATGAGTGCAGACCCAGGTTGCTTATTGCAGTTCTACGCCCTGAAGTCGGATGGTGCATTCCTGCCTATGGAAGAGAAGCCGTACAAGATTGAGTTTATTGGTGATAGCATCACATCTGGAGAAGGTGCAATAGGGGCCAGAGCGGAAGAAGACTGGATCCCAATGTGGTTCAGCGCGATACATAACTATACGTACATGACAGCAGAAGCAATGAACGCGGACTACAGGGTCGTTTCCCAGAGTGGTTGGGGTGTACTCACAAGCTGGGACAACAACCCGAACAATAACATTCCTGATTATTATGAACAAGTCTGTGGCCTGCTCGCGGGTGAGAATAACCAGGCACTCGGAGCCGGGGACCAGCATGATTTTGAGTCCTGGCAGCCGGACGTGGTTGTGATCAACCTGGGAAGCAACGATGGAGGTGCCTTCCAGACACCGGAATGGAGAGATCCGGTAACTGGAAAGGTACATAAACAGCGTTTAAACGATGACGGGAGCTATCATGAAGAGGATTTGACTGCTTTTGAGAATGCGGTAGACCGGTTTCTGGTCAAACTCCGCAAAAATAATCCGAAGGCACAGCTTGTCTGGGCCTATGGCATGCTTGGTTCTCCCATGATGCCTGCCATCTATCGTGCGGTTGATCGTTATACGAAGCGGACAGGCGACCGAATGGTCTCTATCCTGCAGCTCCCGGATACAACGGAAGAGACAATTGGGGCTCGGACTCATCCGGGCGAGTTATCCCACAGGCGGGCAGCAGAGACGTTAGCAGAATACCTGCAAGGAATTCTGGCTTAATGAAGAATGCCGGACCAAGGCTGGCCTGAATAAAACAAAGACCACACTTCTTTTTTGGGGAGGCGTGGTCTTCTCTCGTATTGGTTGAGTTAAATCTGAACCTGATAACGGATGGATATGATCTGACCGAGTGTCTGTGTTCCCATCATCTTCAGATTACTCGGTACAATTCCTTCAGGAAATAAGGGAATGCCTTCTCCGAGAATTTTCGGAATGATGGCAACTTCAATTTCATGAAGCAGCCGTTTTTCCATAACAGCCTGAACCAGCTGGCCACCGCCAACGATCCATAGATCGGCATCGGATGCCTGCTGTAAACGGGGAATCAGGCTCTCCACTGGCTCGGTTGTAAACTGCACATGCGGGGCGGGTGGCTGCTCCGAACGGGAGAGTACATATGTGGGTCGGTCTGCATATAGGAAATCTTCGGATAGCTTAAGCACATCTTCGTACGTGGTTCGGCCCATGACTACCGTTCCAATCGTTTGATAAAATGCAGCATACCCGTTATCTCCACCGTCACCTTCCACGTCAAACAACCAATCTACCGAACCGTCCTTTCTTGCAATATAACCATCCAGACTCATCGCAATGTACAGCACTACTTTATTGGACATTATTGATCGCTCCCTTCTGTTTCGTATGATACACTTTAACTATGACAAATATTGACGTAGTTAGGTGGTGGAATCATGAATGGTCGAAAACTAGCCATAATGAGACTGATGGATTCAAGAAAAAAGTTTACCGCCCGTGAACTGGCGGAACGATTCGGTGTATCCGTCCGGACCATTCAGCGTGACTTGGATGCGCTGCAGGAGTTAGGGTTTCCTTTGTACACGGAGGTTGGCGTGAATGGAGGTTACAGGGTTTTGCCTAATCGAATTCTGCCGCCCCTTCAGCTGACACAGAACGAGGCACTCGGTCTGTTCCTGATGATCGAATATTTGCAGCAGGTCCCGGATTTTCCGTATGGATCCATGCGCGAGCATTTGGCGGAACAGTATTTCTCCACGTTGCCGCAGGATGTGCAGGATCTGATTGTACGCATGAGAGAACATGTGACGTTTGTACAGCATCCGGGTGAGCACGATGAGATGTTAACGACGGAGATCCTTCATGCTGCTGTAGATAAAAGAGAGATTGAATTTACGTATCATTCCCGGAATGGAAATAAAACAACACAGGTGTATCCCATCGGCATCTATTATGAAAATGGATTTTGGTACATGCCTGCCCGCCATAAGGAGCGCGTGTTGTTATATCGCGTGGACCGCATGCAGCAATTGAGATTGCTTGATTCCATAGATGAGTCCATTCCCAGCCTGCAAGCATGGTTTAAATCCGAAGACGACAGGGAAGGCGTGGAAGTAGTACTGCATTTCACCGAGTTTGGTACTAGGCTCGCACATTCGGATGTGCTGTTCCAGTCGATTCAAGGCAATGAATGGCGAGGGTTGGTTCCCCCGGAGGAATTCCCGTTCACCGCACGGAGGCTTCTTGCCTATGGTCCTGAAGTTAAGGTGGTCACACCAGCACCCTTGCAGGATGCTGTTCGGGAGATGTTGGAGAAGAGTCTGAGTCAGTATTCATGAACCTTATGTATATTAAGAGGATATCGCTCCGTTGTAATCGAATGAATTAATGTGCAGGGATCAAACAGCGCCTAACATATGGGTGCCGAATGGGGGGCTACCATGATTCAATTCATAAGAAGTTTCACGATGCGCTCTATGCAGAGTCCATGCGATGAACAACGGCGGTTGTTTGCATAGAGCCATGACTTTCCTTTCCGCCACATAGAACTCAGAAGTGTACGTCGTAGGACTCTGCTGCCTTAAAGACTAATTTTAAGGAGCGGAGCAGCATGAATTATATCAATGCAGATGCCATCTTGCCGGAAGAACTATTAAAAGAGATCCAGAGGCACATCCCAGGTGGGCTGGTTTACATTCCAAAGCCTAAGGAAGCTCATAAAAGGTGGGGCGAAAAATCGGGCAGCAGGGCGGTTGTGAAAGAGCGTAATGAGCAGATCCGGCGCCTGTTCGCTGCAGGTTTAACCGTGCATGAGCTGACGGAACGATTTTTCCTGTCCATCGACAGTATCAAGAAAATTGTGTATTCCAAAAAATAAAGATGAAGAGCCACATTAGAGAAATCTAATGTGGTTTTTTGTGTAAAGATCCGTTATTAAATGTTCGTTACACCTTCATATATAGCGAAAGAACATACAATGAAATTATCGCCCTGTACAACGGGATGTATAAATTGAATACGGAGATTGGTTACGTATGAACGTTAAGGTAATCCAGCTGAATATTTCTGAACACTGGACATTTTAACCAAATAAAGGTGATAATTGAAAGTAATGAAGGAACGAAAGGGTTTGATCTACTATGCGTAAGTTAGTCAGTGCTATGAGTACGGTACTACTCTCATCAGCAATGATTATGGGATGTACTGAATCGAAGACGACCGATCCTGTTCAAGAGACAACACATCCAACCAACGAGCAGAATATGCCAACGAGCGAGAAGGCTACGGCTCAGGATGAACAGAAGGCTCTGGATATGTCCTTGGAATATAAGAAAACAGAATTAACTGTTGATTACGCAGATTATGAAGATACTCTGACCGTAGAGGGGCTATTGGCCAAAGGGGAGACGTTGAAACCATTTCTGACGGAGAAGAACTATGAGTCCTACATGGCTAATCGGTATGCAACGTTACCCCTAATGGTGGCAGACAAGGAGAAGGCTCTACTTCATCCCGAAAATATACTCGTGGAGATCAAAGAGAGCAAGAACGATTGGATCCTTGTAGAATATAGACTGAATCTAGTCTTGACTGATCGCGAAGGCAAACAGTTGAAAAACATACCATTATCAGGTGATATCACTTTTTTACAGGACCAAGGCGAATGGCGCATCCAGGACGACACCTATAATATCAAAGATTTGCAAAATATCGCTTATGAAGTAAAAGAGTAGCGTGATACGAACGGATCAAGATAACAAAAGGCTGCACTCTTAGATCAGATTCTAAGAGGCAGCCTTTTTGATAGTGGAATCTTAGATCAGACAGACTTCATAACGTAAAACTAGAAATTGGTTCGCCCAAACGTGGCATCGCTTTTCACGGTTGAGCTGCTGGATGCATTAATGGTATCGAGCTGCAGTACGTAGTTATAGTGCCGGATATAATATCCGGGCTGGCTGTACGATTGAAGTGATATTTTGGAGCTGTCTGCCCAGCCGGGGCTGCTCAGAAAGGTTGCATCTCCCTTATAAGCAGTAGTGTCTGCATAGGCTTCAAGCACAATTTTATTGCTGCTGTTTCGTTTCAGGAAGTACCCCGGGAAGTTGATGGACTCCAGCGAAATGCCCGTAGAGCTGGCGAGACCTGGAACAACGCGGAACTGGGAGTCCAGTACAGGTGAGACATTCGCATCAACACGAGCTGTGAAATTGGAATGCCGGATGTAACGATCCGGATAATTATGTGAGCTGAACTGGCTGTAGCCTGTCGCTTCCGGGGCAGCAGGACCCAGCATTTTGACCTCATGCAGCGTTGGAGTGTACCAATTGCCCGGGTTGTTCCACAGCACGGCATTCACCATACTGATACGTACATAGCGGGCCGTGAAGTGTACTGCATCTGTGGTAAATCCATAGGTCAGGTTATTGGTCCGATCCAGTGTGGAATAGTTGACGCCATCATTGCTGATCTCAATCTTGTATTTGTAATACCCCTCCGATCCTTTATACATAAACCAGGAGATATCGATCTCGGTAATGGTCTTCGGCGATCCGAAGTCAACCTGCCACCACGCAGGCCATGTATTGGAAGAAGCTGCCCACGAAGTCTGATAGTTGCCGTCATTCACATGGGCGGCGGATGAACCGGAGGCTGTCGATATGGCCGTAGCTGTCTTGCCTTGAGCGTGGTTGACGAGAGAGGACGGCGCTACCGTACCTGTAGCAGCATCAATACTCCAATCCTTGTACCACTCCAGTGATGCCGTTCCGTTGGTATCGTTCAGGGTCAAGGGAAGCCAGATGTGCTTATGCTCGCCCAGATTCATTGGATTCCAGCGGTCTCCCATATAGATATAGGACGTGGTGCTGCTGCCCGTAACCGTGGCAATATCATGAATCTGTGATCCAAAGGCAGAAGGATTGCCATAGGGGGTAAGTGCAGACCATGGTCCAGCCATGGATGTGGCTGTAGCATAAGCCCCCTGATTCGGATACCAGCCAGCGGCCTGGGAGGTGAAGAGGTAATAGCGGTTTCCCTTTTTCACAACGGCAGGAGCCTCACGGTAGCTGTTCTCAAACTGCCAGCCTACAAAGGATTCGACACCTGTATAACTTGCGTTCATTTTGAAAATGGCCATCGTATCGTTCGCGCCGCCATTCTTGCGTGAAGCACTGATGAGATAACCCGTACCATCGGTATCCACGAACACCGTCATATCACGGGACTCATAGTCCAGTGGCCGGAAGCTGCCCTCATACGTGAATTTTCCATTCGGTGTATTACTGGTCGCTACGGCGACACGTCCCAAATTGTAATCCGTTCCGTTCTCATAATGTGCCCAGAGCACATACTGCTGCGTAGCGGGATTGTAGATCACTTTGGGGCGCTCAATCTTGCTGGAGGCAAGCTCCGTTGCAGAATCCTTGGTGAGGATGGCATTGCTGAATGTCCAGTTTTTCAGATCGGTTGAAGTATAGACGTTAACACTGTCAAACTTGCCACCTACCGCATGCTCGCCATACCAGTAATACGTGCTTCCCACTTTCAGAATATTACCGCTGTTCGCATGAATGGGGTTACCTGCGGTATCCAGCCAATCGGAGCCGTTGTTAATGGTCACGCTCGCCGCGTCCGTTCGTTCGGGATGGAAGCCAAACATCGTCAGTGTCAGGGTCAGAGCCAGAATCCATGCATACTTCCTGCTTCTCATTACATGCACCTCCCCAAGGTTATGAGTAAATTGTAGCGCTTTCACATATATTCTAGCTTGACTCCCATTTGTTTCAAGTGAACAATTCATCCATTAATGAACAAAGAAGTGCTTTTCGATACAAAGCGGCGAGAGCGGGAGGGATCCTTCACGAGAGACGAAAGAATCATTATGGTGAAATCAAGATTCAACCGTTAGAATAAGAATAGAGATGTATTGTAATTAATGGTATATTTTATAATTTAGCTCGCGTTTAACATGAGATAAGTAGCTAGCAGAGGAGTACAGAGTAGATTGATATGGAGGTCTGTAACATGGGGGTAAGACAAAAGAAACTGATTATTATGGATGGCATGCCAGGGTCGGGCAAGACGACCAGTGCACTGCGGGTTGCGGAGCAGCTCTCGGCCTGGAATATCTCAAATCGATGCATTGTGGAGCTTGAAGCGGAGCATCCGCTGTTCATTTATGGTTATTCCTTTGATTCATTGGTAGAAGAAGAACAGGCGGAGTTGTTTATCACATTGCTCTTGGAGAAGTACCGAGCGTTTGTTCAAGAGAGACTGGAACATGAAGATGAGGTAACCATCATCGAGAGTGTAATGCTCCAGGATACGATTAACAGTGCACACCATATGGGAATGAATTCGGATAAGCTGCGCCACTTTGCGGTTAGTCTTGCGAAGATTCTAGCTCCGCTGAACCCGGTCCTGATTTACTTTTATCAGATGGATGTTGAGGCACATTGGCGGTTTATTTGCAGCGTGCGTGGCAATGAGTGGGGACCTGTATCGTTACATACGGACGATGATTTCAGAGAAGCGGGTGAACTCTGGTCAAGTAGCCAGACCTTTGTTAGAACAACAATAGATGCATGGGACATACCAAAATTGGTAATCGAGAATAGAGATTACCGATGGGATGAGTACTCAAATGATATTACAGCGTTTGTAGAGGCCAACGTCAGGGATTCCAGACAGTAAAAAAACAACATGAAAGAGGAAGTGCCTCAAGACACTCCCTCTTCTAAAGTGTATTAACTTCGTATCTTCTGCTTATACATGCTTCCCTTTGCGGACCTTCAGCTGCTTACCCTTGACCGTTGTGTTTTGCATCATTTCCAGTACAAGCGGGCCTTTGCCGTTTAGAATCTCCACATCGGTTACATTATCGAGAATAGTGATAATCCCGATATCATCTGCGGTGACGCCTTCCAGTTTGGCGATGGTACCTACAAAGTCCACGGCACGCAGCTTTTTCTTCTTGCCGCCATTGAAGTTCAGCTTCATGATCTGCTGGTTCAGCTGTTCACGCTTGTCCTTTTTACGTTCAGGTACAATCTTCAGACGCTTCTCGAATTCTTCCCTACGGCGATCGACGGCTTCTTCAGATGGTGCCGGAACAACGGGGATCTTGAATCCGATATAGGATTCAATCTCGGCCAGGCGTCTGCCATCCTTCGGTGTAACCAGCGTGATGGCCTTGCCTGTCTTACCAGCACGTCCGGTACGGCCTGTGCGGTGCACATAGCTCTCTTTTTCCAGCGGAATATCATAGTTGATAACATGAGTGATATTCGTGATATCGATCCCGCGTGCCGCAACATCGGTTGCGACCAAATAACGGAATTGGCCTCTTCTGAATGCATTCATGACTTCGATCCGCTCGTCCTGCTCCATGCCTCCGTGGATTCGGTCTGCTGGGTAGTCCAGGTCCGCCATCACCCGGAACAGTTTATCCACGTTCTCCTGTGTACGGCAGAATACAATGCAGCTGTCCGGATTTTCTACGATGAACAGATCCTCCAGCACAGCAGTCTTGTTGACTTCGGATACCCGAACAACCTCATGTTCTATTGTAGCTGTTGTGAGACCACTTGCTTTGATCTCGATCTCTACCGGATGATCCATGTACTTACGTGAGAGACGGGCAACGTCCTCAGGGAATGTAGCGGAGAATAACATCGTTACGCGCTCGCGAGGCAAGGCCTGAATAATGGCTTGTACTGTCTCGATAAAGCCCATGTTCAGCATTTCATCCGCCTCGTCAATGACGAGATAGGCAATCCGCTCGAGCGGCAGTGTACCGCGTTCGATATGGTCCAGCACACGTCCCGGCGTACCTACGGCGACATGTGTTCTTTGTTTTAGCTCTGCTTTTTGAATATAAAAAGGAGATTGTCCATAGAGTGCCGTGGCTTTAATCCGCTTATAGCGTCCAATGTTGGTGATGTCTTCATTGACCTGCAAGGCCAGTTCACGGGTTGGTGTGAGAATCAAAGCCTGCGGTTTATTTTCATTCCATTCCACCAGCTCACAGATCGGAATACCATACGCAGCTGTTTTACCACTGCCTGTCTGGGATTTGACCACGAGGTCTTTATTTTCCAAAGCGACCGGAATCACTTCAGTCTGAACCTCAGTTGGCGTTTCATAACCCAGACTATCCAGTGCCCGGACGATCTCTTCACCAAGTTTATAATCTTTGAATTGTTGCTTGCTCATCGTTAACCTCTTTTGCATTAGTTTTAAGTACTCATACCAGAGATGTGCAGGATGCTTACTATAAGCATTGCACCATACCTATATCGTATACCTGTTCATTATACTCTATATGCAGGAAGGCCAGCGGAGGAATTGATCCAGATAGGTGGGCAAATCAGGAAATTCATGCTGGAACCAGGAATTGGAATATGTTAGCATAGGGGTAACTTACTGAACGGAGGGATACGTGTGGCACATTTTTTCCGATTGAGATAGTAGCGAAACGTTTGTTTACGCGTGCTGTTTGCTGCCTGTGTGCAGATAATCGGGAGAGGTTTGCCTATTTACACGTATGCCGTAATCCATAGTGGACACTCTTGCATAGGAGTGGTTCTTTGCTGTACTACTACGGGACTGCACATATCTAGGTATATCCCTTAATCCGAGATCAAGGCACAGGCGTGGATGTCTGTGTTTTTTTATTTTCTGAGGAAAAGGGGAGGAATGGGTATGACAGGACCAATTTCGAATGAACAGGTAAAACTTCAACAGGAGATATGGCTGCTCGCTGAACAAAATGGGCTTCGAATCCGCAAAGATTCGATGGAAATCAATGAGTCCGGGATGGACTTTAGGGTGACCTTTGCTACGGACGAGAATGGGCAAAAGTGGGTACTGCGTCAGCCAAGACGTGGAGACGTAGGGCAGCGTGCTGAAAATGAGCGTCATGTGCTGGGGATTGTGAAGGAGCACTTGTCTGTTAAGGTGCCGGATTGGCAAATCTGTACACCGGAGCTAATTGCTTACCCCCTGCTGGACGGTGAACCCATTGCTGTGGTCGATCCTGCTGGGGGAGGATATGCATGGCGCTTTCCGCAGGAAGGCTTATCGGATGTATTTTTCGACTCGCTGGCTGCTGCACTCGTACAACTGCATGGCATTGATGCCAGTGAAGCGGTACAAGGCGGAGTGCGGAGCAAGACGCCTAGAGAAGTGCGGCAGGAGTTTGCCGCCAATATGGAGCAGATCAAGCAGAGCTTCACGGTGCCAGATCGGCTGGCCAAGAGGTGGGAGAACTGGCTATCAACAGACCATTTCTGGCCTGAGCACGTCACATTCAATCATGGTGATCTGCATCCACCGCATATTATCGTCGATCATACACAGCGGGTAACCGGGCTCATCGACTGGACGGAAGCGGAGATCGCTGATCCCGGTAAGGATTTCGTGATTTATTACGGACTCTTCGAGGATGATGGATTGCGCGATCTGTTAAAGCGGTACGAAAAGGCAGGAGGAAGAACATGGCCCCTGATGTTTGAACATATTCGGGAGCAGTGGGCTGCTTACCCGGTACTGGTTGCTAAGTTTGCTCTAATCACAGGGGAAGAGTCGACCATGGAGATGGCGAGAGGCATGCTGGCTAACTGGGATGTGCCGCAGGATTAAACCAGGCTGTATGAATCTGAATACGCCGGATGAGGGGGTGGGGATGTGGAACGGGTTCGTGCCAAGCATTGGTTCATAAGTGTTGTATTACTGATGGGTTTAACTAGTTGCTCTACCCCTTTTTCCAACGCTCATGAAGATGCAGGGAACAGACTGCCCCTGAACCGGATAGAGGAACTTAGAGAAGAATATCCACGTTCCACTGGCGTTCCACCGACGATCAATATGAGGGAAGTGAGTTTCAGAGAGATGATGGATTTCGGGGAAGCCGTCATTGTTGCAGAGGTAGTGAGCGAACTCCCGAATTTTAGCGTCGACTTGAGGGCCGAACCGGGTACACCTGAAGGTGATTCTGCAGAGAAGGATCGGGCTGCTGGCATTGCTCCATACAAGCCTGAGTTCATTGCGTACAAGGTGAACGTGCATCAGGTTTTAACAGGTGAGGATGTGAAAGAGGACACATTTCTCTTTTATAATGCTGACTTTGCAGGCATGGAGCCGGAACTCAAACCAGGCATGAGGATCGTTACCGTGGTCAAGAAGGGTACAACGGGGGAGCAGGTAGGAGGTTATTCGTTTACCCGTTACGGAACGTACTATATTGTGGATGGGGATTACGTGCTATCTGCGTATGAAGGGGAATCAGAGGAGCTGCGTGAATTTACGGAACAAACGAACGGCATCCAGGTGGACTCTTTTATTCAGAAGATTAAGGAGCTAGCACACAGTTAGCAGGGTATGTTCAGATATTGCTCAATAAAAAATAATATTAAACCAAATAGAATTTTAAATCTAAAAAGCCCCCGGCTTTTATTTAGAAAGGCCGAGGGCTAACAATTTACTAGACGGAATATATTAATACTACAAAGTATTCGTGGCTTCAGTAGAGATTGTTACTGTATTGCTTGTATAAGAACGTATTATAAATTTTGCGTTAGTCGTGTAAGTCTCGGAGGCTAAGCCTATACCGTTGTACCCTGCATAAGTGACGGTATAAGTACCACTAGTTCTAGCGGGTGTTGATTTAGTTGCATTTGGCTGGTTAACTGCAGCTGAGGAGGCAACAGTCACGATTGGTAATTGACTAAAGGTACCTGATGTCGAAGCATTATATACTTTCAGGTGTGGTGAAGATTGATGTGTCGAATAATAGGTGTTCAAATCTAATTTAGTATTAGGGTAAAGCAGGTGTCTAATTTCAAATGTCCATTTATATTCATAATCTCCAATACCATTTGTATAAGC
Source organism: Paenibacillus sp. ACRRY (assembly GCF_022346995.1). Lineage (GTDB taxonomy): Bacteria > Bacillota > Bacilli > Paenibacillales > Paenibacillaceae > Paenibacillus. The sequence goes on from NZ_JAKRNM010000019.1 coordinate 52,889, forward strand.
TTGAGGTGTAATTAAGCCGTCATCCTTTTTAATTTCCTTGACACTACTAGTGACTACAGTAAAACTTCCATCTTCGTATTCAATTATTTCCTCAGTTTTAGAGCTATCACTTTTCATTAGAGAATTAAGTGAGAATGTTTGCTCTTCTTTGATCTCTGCAGGAGTATTAATAGCTTTAATAAGATCAAAGTACGCTTGTTCTAACTCCGGTTTACCTAAAACTTCCTCTTTATAATCCTGCTGCAGATTTACTACCTCTTCACTTGAAAAAAAATCTTCTAACATAGTTTCGCGTTCTAAACCATTGTAATCTTTATAAATATTTAAAAGCTGATGGTTTAGTTCGGAAATTCTCAAATCAAATTTTTCTTTTAATTCGGCTAGAGAGCCTTCACTCTTCAAATTAGCAGCAAAAGAAGTTGAGCTAAACATAAAAATTAATAAGGCTAAAGAAACAATAATTTTGGTAAATTTCATATTTTTTCTCTTTTTTCCCATAATTTATTATAATGTTATCATAGCCGTCGACATCATACAACTAAATTTGGTAAAAAAGGAAGTTTTAACAATGAAAAAAAATTAAATTAAGAATACCTTTGATACTATTAGCACTTAGTTTATCAACCTGGTTTTCAGAGATTCTGGGTGGCAATCTAGGTAGGCAAAATTTATGGTATTTACTTTTTCTAATATTGTTTGTTGTGTTATGCGAGAAATCAGGATTAAGTGAGAGGAAAACCAATATTTTTGTAGGTATTCTTATAGCAATTTCGGGTTTCCTTGTTGAATTTTTGATTGAGCCGAACGATTATATTAATTTGTTTTAAAGTACTTGAGTGGACCGCCAACAACCTGTTATAACATATTAATATAACACTTTGAAAAGCAGAAAAATAAGCCTACCTCATGTATCTCTTGCGGAGAAGGATACTACATGAGGTAGGCTTATTTTCGTAAACCTTTATAATCCTAAACTGTTTCCCGCCTGTTTATTTTCAAAAATCAGGATCGTTTTACTTCGCCCGATATATCCGACAGTTGTATTAAGCTGCTCCGAAACAAAGCGGACAGGCACAAAAGCTGTGCCGTTTTCGGTCAACAATGGGGCATCATTCATCAGGAGCGAACCATCTACAACCACCTGTTTGTTGCCGGTAGTCCAGCGAATGGTTTTATCACCTTGTGTGATTACGGCCTCCTGCTTGTTGCGATCCCAATCCACCTGGGCATTCAGTTGTTCAGACACAAAACGCAGTGGCACATACGTACGCCCTTCATGGATAAAAGGTGCAGCTTCCAGAGCGTATGTGCGATCCCCCACGTAGGCCGTGGTAGATCCTTCAATCAGACGCTGGAAACGGCCTTGCGGTGTGCGTTTTTGTTCCCGCACATTCATCTCGTTAAGCAGGCCCATGGTGCTGCTGCCGCTCGATACGTCGAGGTAGTTGTTTTGCACCGTCAATCCGGCAGACTCTGCTTCGGTTACCGGGGTCTGTACGTTCGGAGATACAGATGTGGAAGCTCCGATGTCCTGTACTGCATTCACGGGATTAGCCTGTGTAAAAGTAAAATCGGCAATCGGTGTCAGATCCCATACACGGTTGTTTGCGAGCTTCAGCACCTCCAGCTTGGTGAGCTGTCGTAATGGCTCCAGATCATAGATTTGATTGGATTCCACATTAAGCTCGGTTAACCGCACTAAGGCTTCAAGTGCCTTGAGATGCTGAATTTGATTACTTGAGATATCGAGCGCCTGAAGACGCGTCATATGCTGCAAGGGGGTCAGGTCTGAGATTGCATTGCCTGCCACGTTTAATCTCAATAATGTATTGTCCATATCGGCCAGTGGAGCCAGTGATTGAAGCCGATTATTCGCTACGTTCAGCTGCTGCAGCCGGGATTGATTGACCAGCGGAGTCAGATCTGCAATCTCGTTGTTGGAAATCTCCAGCCATTTCAGATGATCTAGTTCAGACAAAGCGGATAGGCCTGTCT
>NZ_JAKRNM010000001.1 GCF_022346995.1 Paenibacillus sp. ACRRY
AGATTTCCCAGTATGTAAGACCCCTTGAAGACGACGAGGTAGATAGGCTGGGGGTGGAAGTGCAGTAATGCATGGAGCTGACCAGTACTAATCGGTCGAGGGCTTATCCAAATTGCAGGTTGTAAGTCGCACGTTTCGTTTCGGATCTAGTTTTCAGAGAATAATCTCTGAGTGTAGCAGCATCGTTTGGTGGCGATAGCGGAGGGGTTCCACACGTACCCATCCCGAACACGACCGTTAAGCCCTCTAGCGCCGATGGTACTTGGACCGAAGGGTCCTGGGAGAGTAGGACGTTGCCAAGCGAAACCCTTTTGGGTGTTTTATAACTACATAATGTGGCGGCGTAGCTCAGCTGGCTAGAGCGTACGGTTCATACCCGTGAGGTCGGGGGTTCGATCCCCTCTGCCGCTACCAAAAAACGCCGGTGTAGCTCAACTGGTAGAGCAACTGACTTGTAATCAGTAGGTTGGGGGTTCAAGTCCTCTCGCCGGCACCATAATTTAATATGCGCGTGTGGCGGAATTGGCAGACGCACTAGACTTAGGATCTAGCGTCTTTGACGTGGGGGTTCAAGTCCCTCCACGCGCATCTCTGAATTGTCAGACAGGATTAAGAGAGTAAAGGACTAAGTACCTTTTTCACTCTTGATCCTGTCTTTTTATAATTAGAACTCTTGAGCCATTTCAAGGGTTTTTTCATGTTTTTATTTGCCCTGAAATGGGCTCCTGCAGAAATGGGCTCACGCATAAATGCCCAGGGCATAAGCTGGCGTTATAGGTTTTTACCTAAACCATGAGCGAAGGGCAGGCGTTAACTTTTGGCAACTTCTTATATGGATTATACGTTACCAACCACGCAGTTCACGTATGATGTGAACCAGAATCAATTGTTCAAAAAGGATGAAAATAACTACATCAATTCACTATCCATTAAACAATTAAATACATTGGGGAATGCGTCCCTGCTGGATATTTATTTGAGCACTGGTAACGTCGTTGAACCTCATATACATCAAAATGCAACAGAGCTGGTCTATTGCATCAGTGGTTCTGCTGTCGTTTCCCTGATCAATCCCTTTACCAACGAATTGTTAAACTTCCCCATTAACCCTGGCCAGGTAGCGAATGTTCCCCAAGGCTGGTGGCATTATGAAGTTGCGACAGTTGATCAGACTCACCTGCTGGCCATTTTCGATGCTCCGGTCCCAGAAGCGATATTTGGTTCAGACATTCTGCGTCTGACGCCTGCAAGTGTGCTGGCCCATACGTATTGTCTGGATGAGAACAAGGTTAAAGAGACTTTAGCTCCTATTCAAAAGACGGTATTCATTGGACCGCCTGCAGATTGTGCAACTCAAGTGTCACCAGCTGCTAATAACATGCCTAAACCGAACAGCCAGCCGAATGTGCAACCAAATGTCCAACCAAACATTCAGCCTTATGTACAGATGCAATACGCGCCAAGTCCGGAATATATTTACCCTGATCCAATGAATCCAACGTATGGGCAAAATCCAAATGCTGCTTATGTACCATCAGAGTCAGATTATATGCCGTACACTGTACAGCGTCCTATTATTGGTAACGGTTGGAGATACTAATTATCCCCCATAATTTTTTGAAATGAATGTCACAGATTCATCTGTTCATTTGTCTTCAGTATGTACACTATAATACGGAGGCGAATGATATGAGTTTGAGAATGAATTACAGAGCAGCGAATACGGGGGCTTTCAAGGCATTAATGGCCATGGAACAGTTTGTATCGGGTCAATTTGAAGATAAAGTTTTATATGAATTGTTAAAAATCAGAGTATCACAAATCAACGGCTGTGCTTTCTGTCTTGATATGCATGCCAAAGATCTGATGAAGCTTGGTGATTACGCAGATCATATCTTACTGCTTAGCGTTTGGCGCGAAGCTCCTTTATTTACGGAAAAAGAACGTGTTATGCTTGAACTGGCTGAAGCTGTGACCCGAATTTCTGAACAAGGGGTTCCATTGGAATTATACAATAAGGTCCGGAAATACTTTAGTGAAGCTGAACTGGTAGATCTGGTTATGGCGATCAATACCATTAACAACTGGAACCGAATTGCAATCACGACAGGCATGTATCCCGGCTGCTTTAATTAAACATTTCCAATAACCACTGCCAGAGGAGGCCTCCATATGAATCCTAATAAACTCACCACTGAACCGGAAGAGTCTTCTCTGGAAGTTGGTGAACTGTATCTCCGTTATAAAGCGTATGCTTTCTCCATTGCTTATCGAATGCTTGGGAGTGTAGTGGAGGCCGAGGATGTCGTACAGGACTGCTTTGCAGGGCTGCAAAGCAAATCTGACGAGGTTATCCGTAATCCCAAATCCTACATTGCCAAACTTGTAGTAAATCGGAGCCTGAATCTACTGAATTCAGCGCGCAATCAAAGAGAACATTATGTTGGTGAGTGGCTTCCTGAACCGATAGGCGATGCAGTGGATCTGCCTGAGCAAACCTATGAGCAGAAAGAAATGATCTCCTATGCCTATCTGGTACTGCTGGAACGTCTGACACCCGTGGAGCGGGCTGTATTTGTACTTCGTGAAGCCTTTCAATATGAGTACAGGGAGATTGCCGATTGGCTTGGCAAAACGGAGAGCAATTGTCGTCAGATTTTTAGTCGCGCCAGACGCAACCTGCCGGATCACCTTCCGGATAAAGACCAGACCACAGTAGATTATGCTACTAAAGAAAAATTGCTCGCGCGTTTTACTACTGCCTTTCTTGCTTATGACGTGACGGCCATGCTCGATCTGCTCTCTGAACAACCTGTATTTACTGCTGACGGTGGTGGGCGGGTACATACGGTGATGAGAACAATGAAGGTTCACAAGGGTGTCCTAGCTCTTCTGACTTCACGGCGTGTGCTTACCCGATTAAGGGAACGGGAGTGGGTGCCAACCATCATCAATGGAGAGGTTCAGGTTGCGCTTTTGAACAATGGTAAGGTAAGCGAGGTCATATGTCTACAACCCGACTTATCGGGACAACGAATTGACGGGGTCTATTTGGTCGTTAACCCAGATAAACTCAAGACAATTGCAGCAAGAAGTCATTGAACCAGAATGCAGAAATCCAACAATAATGATAATGAAAAAAGCGGCATGCTCCTGCAATAGGGACAGCCGCTTTTTCTGTTATACAAGATCAGATTCAAAAACAGATATAATGCTCTTACACGTGTTTCGTAGTGAAATCCGAATAGGTGTGAATTTGATTCTGGTTATGAGCGTGGTATGATTCTAATGTGGTGTTTGATGCCATTTCTAGGACGAGGATGGAAGCGATTATACGAAATTTCCGAAAATAAGTGGGGGAAGCTCTATTGAGACAGCTGAATTATTTTAAAGTTTTTATTTTCCTAAGCGTAGTTACTGTGGTGACAGTAGGACTGTACTTTGCAGCTGCTGATTGGCTGAATCAACGATATTACCGGTTTCTCATCTGGAATCTGTTTTTGGCCTGGATTCCTTTTGTCTTCTCTTTTATATCATATGGCTTCAGTACATCGAAGTGGAGAGCTGCTTCATGGCTTGCGGTGGCAAGTGGGCTCTTATGGTTATTGTTTTTCCCAAATGCGTCTTATATCGTAACGGATCTTGTTCATCTGACGGCGCGAAGCTCACGTTATTATGCTGGTAACGGTCTGGATTATAAGTACTGGTATGATCTGATTGTTTTGCTGATGTTTGTTTGGACAGGTCTGCTGCTTGGTTTTTTGTCCATGTATCAGCTTCAAGAAGTTATTTATCGGAAAATAGGAAATGTGGCATCGTGGGTCTTTGTAGTGGCGGGCTGTGCGTTGGGAAGTTACGGTGTATTGCTCGGAAGGGTCTACCGCCTTAATAGCTGGGATGCACTAACTAATCGTGATACGCTGTTTAACTTAATGATAGAAAGTATCAGTCGTCCATCGCTCGCGTTTTGCCTGTTTTTTGGCGTATTTATCCTTACGATCTATGTGACGCTGTATTATCTCGTTAATGCAAAATCAACAAATAAAAAGTGATGATTAACTGCCCGGGCTTTCGTCAGATGTCAAGAGAAAAGAATATACTCTGATTAATGTCGCTAATTTAGCGGCTTTTTTATTTTATCGGAAACATTCACCCAGAGAGCAGGATATTTTAGTGATAAAGAACAAACAAATCCATAAGAAATAGCGTTTATTAAATGATATCGTTTCTTAATAAAGCTATACTTGGGGAGTATGGGTTATTAAACTAAATGAGGTGAATATATGAAAAAGTTATTGTTAAATAACTTGTTTGTTTATTTGGGATTATTACTAATAATGGTCTTGGTCTTTATATTTGGGCTAAAATATCAACAATATTTACAGTTAGAAGCTCGCACGACGTATCAACCTCAAGCAAGTATTGTTTTTTCTGTTTTATTTCCAATGTTCTTTGGTGTATTACTTGGTTTGCTAAGATTATTTGATTTACTGCGAAAGCCTGGAGAATGGAAAATAAATTGGATTAAGCTCTGTATATTCGGCATACCTTCACTCTATGTCTCTTTATTTCCGCTGTTGTATTGGTCTGGTCTACCTATTTCTTATTATGATTTTCCCTTAGGTTATCTATTGATCACTTCTGGAACAACTCCTCATACCATTAGTGGCCTTATATTCGGTTTTTTATTATTTTACATCATCGAAAAAAAGATCATAGAAAGATAGAATTGGGAATATCTAAGTGGTGAGGAAAAGAGGAGAGCATGAAAAAAACAGACTGGTTTAAAATAATCTTAATATTCTCACTGCTCGGGAATTTGGCGTTTTTTCAAAATCATGAACGCGCAGGCAGGAAACAAGAAATTAAAAATGAATTATTGAATTCTTCCATTTACAGAGATCTAGCTCAACTAGAAGAGACGATTCAGTATCAAATCGAACATAATTGGCAAAATGAAACCCTTGTTACAGAGAAACTTGATGATGCCATTGATTCAATTCTCTTAAATCATGGATTGGAAGAAGACAATAATAAAGTTGATATGTTCTGGGAATTGTTCGAGTACTTGGATCAGTTCAAGTATAGTGAAGAACTTTTTGATGTGAGCTTAAACGATGAGCAACATGCTAATTTCATTTATTTAGGCGAGAAACTCCGTTCTAACGGGTGGAGCTTCGAAAAGGGGTTTGATTTAAAGTGGGATGTATTTGAGTCAAAAGTAAAGGGGCTTATAGCGGAATCATAATAGGATAGAGATAAGCTATAGAGTAAAGGTCTATATGGGGTGATATGGTGTTAAGGAAAGAAGCTATAAAGATAATCATAGAAAATGATATTACTAAACTTACTAGGGATGAACGTGAGGTTATGCTATGGAATTCTTGGGGAATCGATGAACATGACCCTGAGTTTCATCATTTTTCAAAAGAGTTGCAGGATGAACTATTAAGTTCAGGTGCACCAACAAATGATGTAATGGACATCCGTTATAATGAATTGTTAGTTAAGGTTACAGAAGGAAGTTTCTACGGAATGCCTAACGAATATTTATCTAAACTCGTCTCAGAAATCGTAGGAAGCCATATTGAGGTTGAAGGCTACGTAGAGAAATTATTACCCTGTCCCTGTTGTAATTACGAAACCTTGGAACAACGAGGGGAATATGATATCTGTCCAGTTTGCTTCTGGGAGGACGATGGTAACAATGTTCCAAGCAGGTATAGTGGACCCAACCATATGACCTTGTCAGAAGGTAGGAGTAATTACGAAAAGTATGGAGCTTGCTCTGAAAGAGGAGCTGAATTTGTAACTGCTAACCGATATGAAATTTATAACAAGGCTGATTAAGAAGGGATATTTTTTTGAAAAAACCAAGTCAGTAGGTGAATAATAAATGACGAATATAACGGATGTAGCACGTAAAGTGGAAGAAGTAATGAATTCTAATGATTTTTCAGGAGTAGTTTTGTTAAAACAAAACGGACAGACACTCTTGAATTTGAGCCGGGGATACGCGAATCGCAGCGATGAGCTTCTCAACCAGATCGATACCCGGTTTGGAATTGCTTCAGGGTGCAAAATCTTCACGGCAGTGAGCATATGTCAACTAATTGAACAGGGCAGGCTGTCATATGACACGAGGCTTGCAGAGGCATTAAATATTGATTTTCCTCTGTGGCATAAGGAGATTACCGTTCAACAACTTTTAACGCACACCTCAGGTATACCGGATTACTTTGACGAAGAGGTCATGGAGGATTTCGCTGAATTGTGGAAGGTGCTGCCCGTCTATTCCATGCGGAATGGGAGCGACTTTTTGCCGATGTTCCGGCATCTGCCGATGAAGTCAACTCCGGGTGGACGTTTCCACTATAATAATGCGGCATTTATCGTGTTAGGCTTAATTGTGGAAGAACAATCGGGACAAGCTTTCACGGATTATGTACAGGAACACATTTTTAAACGTTGCGGAATGACGAATTCCGGTTATTTTTTGACCGATCAGCTTCCACGAAACACAGCAATCGGATATATCGACATTGAGGATGGAACCTGGAACACCAACATATTCTCAATCCCAGTCAAGGGCGGGGCCGATGGTGGGGCATTTACAACAGCACCTGATATGATTCGTTTCTGGGATGGACTGTTAAAATATCAATTATTGAGTGAATCAACAACCCAACATTTGATTACACCTCATGTACATGAAGAAGGCGAGACTTACTATGGACAGGGTGTTTGGGTTGATCAAAAAGGTGAAGGGATTTTCAAAGTACATGTCATGGGATTTGATCCTGGCGTGTCGTTTATGTCTTCGGTATATCCGGAATATTCTACTCAACTAGTCGTACTTTCCAATAAGGAGTCAGGTCCATATCCTATAACACTTGCCATTGAAGAGACACTTTTTGAGTTGTAATAAAGTAAAATCAATGTACGCCAATAACCCCAACCGATCGGAGGGTATCCGGTCATGGTTGGGATTAAAATGTGTCTCACATAAACCGATAGATGCGGTCTACAATAGGCTAAGTAACTGTGGTGCGATCAATCTAGGGAAAACATCCAATGGAGGTTTTTCCTTTTTTCGTTTGTCGTTCGTCAGAACCGTAACAAGCTCCAGCTGAGGAACAATGTATACAAACTGACCGCCAAATCCACGAGCGTAATAATAGTCAAGTACAGCTTCGTTTCGGTCAGAGCTGTTAACGGAGGTGGACTCTGACACGGACGATGGTTTAGGTTCTCCACTAAAATCAGATGGTTCATCACTCTTGCAAGTATCGACCCACCAGTGCCAGCCGTAGCTTCCACGATTCGGTGGTGTTACAGCAATGAATGCTTCTGTAGAACGAGTAACCAGTTCACTTGACATCAAGCGCTCACCATGCCACTTGCCTTTCTGCAAAAAGAGCTGACCGAATTTCAGCAAATCATCGGGCAGCATCTTTAACCCGAAGCCTCCAGTATGCACACCCTGAGGATCACACTCCCACTGATACTCCGTAATCCCCAATGGACCAAACAAATATCGTTCTGCGAATCCAGCTACACTCATTCCAGTATGTTGCATAAGGATGGCCGCAAGGATTTGGGAGACTCCCGAATTGTATTCCATATGGGTTCCTGGTGTATGACTAAGACGTTGCTCCAAAGCAAAGTTTACCCAATGCTCCGTGCGTGTCATACGTGGAAACGAATTCTGTCCGCCAAACTCATCCCAGTTGAAACCGGCTGTCATGGTGAGCAGCTGCTCCAGGGTGATTTGCGGTTTCTGGGGGTCAGGATCTGAAGCCAGCGCCGGAAAAAAGGCAGAGAGTGGAGTAGATGCATCTGGCAGCCATCCATGATCCATAGCGATACAAATAAGTGCAGACAGCACGCTTTTGGTGCAAGAATTGACTTTGGCGATCTGACTTGCTGCGTCCTGATTGCGATAATGCTTGTATATGTTCTCACCTTGCATGCTAACGAGACAGCTTCGCAGATCCAATGGCGGAATCTGTTGTTGAAATATGGATTGTACGGATGAAGGATTCATAGTGTTCCTTTCTGAGGTTGTTTATAAAATAGGTGTTCATAATATTAGCATAGGAAAGTGCAGAGCTCAAATGTGGTAAAGGAGATAAGATCAGTTTAGGCAAAAAATATAGATTGAAGTTATAATAGAGTAGATCATTAAAAGTAGTTTTTTTATTAATATTAACCATTGGGAGGGTACACCTTTGTTCAAAATTGGAAGTCAAGGAACGTTTGAAACGCTGCCTGATTTCGCCATGGCGATCTATAAGGGAGATACTGCTGCTGTAGAAGAATCGATTAGCGAGGGTGTGGATTTGGAAGAATCGATCGCCCTCAGTAAATACATAGCTTTGACACCGCTAGAGCTTGCTTTGATCACCAATCAAAAGAAGATCGTAGAGTTATTCGTAGAGAACGGCGTCAATCTCAATATGAAAGGTAAGCCGGCTATTCTTACCGCAGCCCGATACGGAGGGGAAGAGGTCATCCGGTATCTGCATCAGAAGGGTGCGAAGTTGACTGGTTTAAACAAGGTGAAATCGAGTGCGTACGATGAAGCCTATTACGGCAACAAAAAGAATATAGCTGTGCTGAACGAGCTTGGACTGGATATTCGAAAATATGGTGGGAAAACATTGCGGACAGCAGTGTCTGACCATGATATGAAAACGATACAGTACTTGCTGGATGAAGGGGTAGACATTAACTATAATGAACCGGATATGGTGTACCCTTATAGAGCAACCCCGCTTACTGTCGCGGCTCGCAACAACAATATGAAGATGGTTCAATTTCTCGTGGAACAGGGTGCAGATGTGACCATTCAGGAAAAAGACGGGGAACGGGCATACACGATTGCGGTTAGTCAAAAAAATGACGAGATGGCTGATTACCTAAAGGCTCGAGAACCGAAGGAGTTCCATGATTTAAGCAACAAATTGCATGCGTTAAAGCCTTACAAGCTGCCAAAGGAACTTGTTCATTTTCTTAACGAAGGGCCACGGCGGGTGGAATTGCCGGATAACGAATCAGGTATTAAATATATAGACTTCTTTAGTCTACTAGACACTGTGGAGATGAAGATGGGAAGACAGAAACTGCTTCGTTTATCCGCCGATTTAGATCAATACTCCCATATTCATCTGGTCTGGAATCCCAGTAAAAAGCTCATTGGTTACGTTGATTTAGAACATCAGGAATATGCAAACCTCGGAACGTTTGATGCATTTATGGGAGAACCTGTACCATTTATCGAAGTGATTTTAAACTAGCAGACAATATGTATACTTTTCATAAAGGAATGACAATATTACATTTAAGCGTCTTTTGCATTCTACATGCCAAAAGGCGTTTTTTTTGCCTGGAGCAGATATAATTTTATTAGGAAAAATAACACGGGAAAAATGAACTATTTTGATGCGAAAAGAGGTTAGAAATGGTAAAATAGCAATGCTTAAACAAGAATTCCGTAGAATAATATATAGTCATTTAACTAGTTTGTTTAATAAATGAGATTTTAGAATCATAGTCTGATTGAGCTTTTGTAGTAATCATATACTGAAGTGAGGAATTGAACATGGCAATTATTGATGTAATTAAGTATGATGGTTCACCCGATGTTTTTGCCTGGAAGCATCCAGAGAATGAACTGGGAACATGGACCCAACTGATCGTGAATCAGTCACAACAAGCCATTCTTTTCAAGGATGGAAGGGCGCTAGATTTATTCGGTCCGGGGCGCCATACGTTGAGTACTGCCAATATCCCGATTTTAAACCGGATTGTTAACCTACCGTTCGGTGGGAAGTCACCTTTTGCAGCAGAAGTATGGTACATAAATCAAGTAAGCGCTCTGGATGTCAAATGGGGAACAGCGAATCCAATTCAGATTCAAGATCCCAAATATAACATTATCGTTCCTGTAAGGACCTTTGGACAGATGGGAATCAAGATTGCTGATTCACGCAAATTTCTGGTGAAGTTGGTAGGAACCTTGCCTGAATTTAACCAAATCAATTTGGTCAATTATTTCCGCGGGTTAATCATTATGAATATTAACTCCATGTTGTCTTCCTATTTAGTACATAGAAAAGTTAGTGTCTTGGAAATCAACGCCTATATCGCAGAAATATCCCGGCATTTTGCAGATACAATAGCTTCCACATTTGAAGAATTCGGCATCGAATTAATCAATCTGTATATTCATAATATCAATCTGCCTGAAGAGGATCCTTCGGTCATCCGGTTGAGGGAAGCATTGGCACGCAAAGCCGAGATGGATATTATCGGGTACACCTATCAGCAGGAACGTTCTTTCGACACGCTTGAAGGGGCAGCCAAAAATGAAGGAAGCATGCAGTCCGACATTATGGGTGCAGGGCTTGGTATGGGTATGGGGGTTGGTCTCGGAGGTTCTTTCAGCAGTGAAATGTCCCAAATGTCACGGGTAATGTCTACTACTGAAACGCCATCCATGCATATGTGCGAGCACTGCCACCATCCGAATCAGGAACAAGCCTCTTTTTGCAGTAAATGCGGTAAGTCTTTGAAAAAGGAAGCAGCATCAACGGAATGTAATAATTGTGGACATTCATTACAGAAGGGGACCAAATTCTGTCCTAATTGCGGTGACAAATATCATGCATGCCCTTCGTGCGGAGCAGATAATTCGGAGACCGCTGTAGAATGTATTCAATGTCATCAGCCCATGCCAAGTCCCTGCCCAAAATGTAGTCACATGAATTCTGGAAACACCAAATTTTGCGGCAATTGCGGTACCAGTCTGGCATTAAAATGCAGTCAATGTCAGCATGAGGTAAAACCGGGTCAGAAGTTCTGTCTGGATTGCGGACATAATCTGCAAGAGGGGGGACAGGTCTAGTGACTACGAAACAAAGTAATTTCCTGATTCTAAATGCAATCTATCTGATCTGTATCGTGGTAACCTCTGTCGTTTCATTCACGATATTTAATAATTCGGTTGGGTCGGTTGCATTTTGGATCAATCTGGTCGCTTCCTACGCCGCGATTACAGCTATCTGGATATATGTACGTTATATCATGAGGAATTTGGAACAGGTTAAGCGGTTTGTGCCTGGTTATACAGCATTGGGTGTAGTTGCAGTCATGTACCTTCTTTGCGTAGTCTTTTACTCTCTATTCACAAGCATAGCTCATCTTTCACTTCGCTTATTCACGTTAGCACATATCGTAACATTGGCGCTGGCATTGGTTCTGTGCGGCATTATTATGATTTATATACGAAATATGCAACGTCAGGAAGCAGGCGGGCAAACGAAAATGGTAACCCTGAAGCTAATCGAAAAAGCTCTTCAACAATTACATCATACGCTTGGAAATCCATCAACAGCAACCGTAGTTGAGCAGAGGAACGACGTGAAATCTCTCATCGAGCTCGTTAGATACAGTGATCCCATTACTCCAGATTCACTTACATATAACGATCACCAAATTTTGCTGGATATTGAATTAATGAATAGTGAACTTGCCAATCAGCATGCTTCCGGTGAAGGGGTTAACAGCGAGCGTCTTGCTGGGCAATTATCACAATTAAAACACCGGTTAACTGAACGAAATCAACAAATAATCGCTAGCAAATCATGAGTTTTCAGGAGGAAAAGCTATGAAGAAATTTTTTGGGATCATCTTAATTTTGATTTCATCGCTAACTATTCTTTTCTCGCTGTTTCTAGTATCAGAAGGCACGGATGTTGCCATCATTAGTACCATTATATTCTTTGTACCTGGTGTTATAGTGCTTGTAACGGGGATTAAAATGTGTAGTAAACCGAAATTTCACCCTCATGCTTATGGGGCTGATCCTTACCATAACGACTCCAATTATGAAGAGTATTACGAGGAAGAATATGATGAAGAGTATGAACAATATGAAGATGAGTTTGAGAAACCCCAGGAGGCTGTTTCGGTTAATTGCCCCGGATGTGGAGCTAAAGCAAAAGTATATCCAAATATGTCGACAGAATGTGAATATTGTGGAACGACAGTTCGAATATCCTGAACCTAGATATTCGATAACGATATGATTTAGTTCAAGTTACAATAGCAACACGGTTAGCTACACGAGTAATAACAGCTACACAAGCCACAACACCTATAATTTTAGCAACATGGATTTATCAAATATAGGAAATGATGGAGAAGCAGATAAAAAAGAAAAAGATGAAGAACCACAGGGACCAGTATCGGTGAATTGTCCAGGATGCGGGGCGAAAGCGAAAGTCTATCCTAAACAATCAACAGATTGTGAGTATTGTGGAACAACGCTGCGGGTATCTTGATCTGGCTTGACTGAAGTATAATTCAAGTCTCTAGGATAAAGTTTGCGTGCGCAAACCTAAAATAAAATATTATAGGCTTTCAAAAACGCCTCAGACCTCATTTTCATTCAGGTCGGGGGCGTTATTTATATTCAAGCCTGGGCTACAAGAGTGCTAGAAAAGCAGTCTTATCAGGGTACCCCTTGATCATGAACGATTCCGACAAGGGAGTGGTCCTGACCAATCTTTTCAAATACCAGACGCAGTGTGTGCCAATCTCTTTCGTCGGCATCTGAGCCGCCTTTAACATGGAATTCAACAAAATCATGATTGGCTTCAGGATATATTACGTGTATATTGCCGGGGTGAGCATTTTGGCCAAGAAGTACATTCACGGCGTTTTCGCCATCATGAATAAAGTCCTTGTTATACACATATTTAAGATGATAATCCGCATAGGTCATTTTGATTTTGTCCTCATCATAATCAGGTGCGATTCGCCATACGTATCTGGTGGGATCTTTCAGTAGATTGCTAATCTCGTCTGGTGTGAACACCAGATCATTTACTGGGTCAATGTTGGCAAAAGGGGAGAAGCGGACTCCATCCGCTGAAGCCCATGAAGCTACAGCCTCCATGTCTTTTTCTTGAAGAGCTTTAATAATGCTTGTGGATGCTTCGGTAACGGTCAGTGGCTGACCCTCCAAGGGGTCGCTTGACTTTTTGTTAGTTCGGGCTCCTTCTAATCCTGCTTCCTCCGCTGGATAGCTTCCCATCTGGATATTCTGTTGTTTCTGTATGGTCTCTGGGGTTTGAATCTCTGAACGCTTCTCAGGAGCTGAACTATAGGCTGCCAGAGCTAAAGTGACAATGATCCCTAGTGCGAGATATGTGACTGTATTCCACTTCAAATGATAACCCCACCTTTCCGTCCTTACTTGTTCTTACCCGCATATACGTCATGACTCACAAAAAAATACAGACAGACCAAGGAAGGACGTCATGCACAACTCCGTTTATAGCTGCATTATCTCTGTGCTCTGCGCATACATTACAATAATGAGATGTTCGCCCATAAGGAGGAAAAATTAGCATGATCAATCCGATTTTGCAAATCCCGAATATTCAGCTTGCGGGTGATTCCACTGCTGTACTGAATTATCAACGCGATCCGCGAAATTATGTTACGCAATTATTTGGAGAACAACTGCCAACCATTCAAAATGGCTTCTTCAATATACACATGAGCAAGGGGATTATAGTTCAGCCTCACTGGCATACCAACACGACAGAAATGATTGTTCTGATTAGTGGGGAGATTACAACTTCCGTGTTTGATCCCTTTGCCCGGAGGCGAATTAACTATCATTTGAAACCCGGCCAAGTCTCCATTTTCCCCAAAGGATGGTTCCACTGGTTTGTGGCAGATACGGACGATGTTCACTTGCTAACTATCTTCGATCAGCCGACGCCTGATATTGTGCTGGGAGCAGACTTCCTGGCTGCAACACCTCCTGAAGTAGCGCATAGAGCCTACTGCATTGACGAAGAAGCCTATGCCCAAGCGGTTGCATCCATACAAAATGATGCGATCTTGGGACCGCCAATCGGCTGTGTGGAGTCCGTTTCGGACCAAGTGAACCCAGCATCCAAAACCAAAGGATGACTTTAGTTTCATTTCAGCTCATGGCGAAGCCTGTGACCAGTACACGCGTCTGGTTGCGGGCTTTTGTTTTGCACAAATATACACAAGCAAGTTTCTTGGTTAATATAGATTTAACATGATTCATATATACGATTAAAGGAGGGGAGCATCCATGACAATGACGGATATGGCATTGCTAGAAACAGCAATGAGTTATGCGCCCATTTTGATGTTTGATCAGAACGAACCGTTTTATCCGGATCTGGTTGGTATTTCACTGTTAGAGAAACCTGGTCCTTCACCTTCATTTAGGCGGGAGATCCTTTTCCCGGTTGAGGCCGTACAATTTGTGATTGAGTATGCGATATGGTGGGATTATGAGATTGGGCACCTGTATGAAATGGAACATGTATGGATCTATGTAGGTCATGATGGAGAGGTAGTGGATTGTGAAGCCAGTTTTCACGGTAAAGTGCTGCGCGGGATGCTGAAGGATCGGGTAAATATGGTTGATCGTCACGTCTGCCTCTATTCGCAGCCAGGTAAGCACGCGTTCTCCCCGCTGCCTGTCGTGTTTGAGCTGCTGCCCGATTTGTATTCCGCTGCAGGTATCCAAGCCGGATGTGACGGCCTATTGGTAAACGACTTGTTCAAAAATGATTATGAGACTAATGAAATAATTAATGCCCGGGTACGGAAATATCTCCAGACAAAAGCCTTTGTGCCCGCAATGCAGTTCGAGGAGTATATACTTGGACCGGAAAAGTTTATGATATGGGACAAGTTATTTGAGACTATTCCACAGCGAATCAAGAGCCGTCTACTGGAACTGGAGCAAATGTACGGAGTGTAAAGAGAATGAAGCAGCGAAAAGTTTTTCACGAGTAAAAGTAGGTTTTTTAATTAGAGCAATATCAAGTCGTCAATAAACAAGTGCTTCTTGTTCCTAACCAGGAGTAGAAGCACTTGTTTGTGTTAAGGGAGTTATTTAACTTTTAAAAATAAGGTCCATAAATCGATTGGCTGCCAGGGAAATAGGCATATTCCGTTTGGTCATAATCCCCACATGTGAAGGGGGAAGAGGGACATCGAGCTGAATTTCAAACAGTGAACCTTCTTCCAGCTCCTTGGAGATAAACTCACGGGTTACATAGGAAATACCCAATCCCCGCCGTGCGAATTCAATGAGCAGATCCACGCTCCCGACCTCAATTTCAGGCTTCAGTGTGTAACCGTAGCTATTAAACAATTCCGTAATGGCCATCCGAACCCGGCTGTTCCGCGAGAAGAGAATAAGCTGGTGTTCAAGCAGCATATCCAGTGTCATGACTTTGTCCTTCAACTGGGCATAACGTTCGCCTGCGACGAAGCAATCCTTGAGCTGAATGCTTTCGCGGACCTCCAGCTGCGGATCAACAATCGGCATCCGTACAACACCGAGATCAATTTTGCCCTCTTTCAGAAAGGTAATGACTTCAGGCGTTGTCCCATGACTTAGATGCAGCTTAATGTTGGGATAGAGAGTATGGAATTCTTCCAGGTAGGCAAGCATGTAATGCTTGAACAAGGAGTCACTGCCGCCGATTCGAAGCTCTCCACTGTCGAGACTTTTCAATGCAGCCATTTTCTCTTCCGCAAGTGAGATTAGGATCTGGGATTGCTCAATATAGGAGTATAGGCTAACGCCTTCCTGAGTCAATGCCACTCCTTTGGAATTTCGATAAAACAACGTAAGGCCGAAACTCTCTTCCAGCTGCTTGATGGCATGGCTGACGCTGGGTTGGGTGATATAGAGTGCCTTGGCGGCTTGAGTCAAACTTCCGGTTTTGGCAGCCCAGTAAAAGACTTTATATAACTCATAATTTGTTGTCATAGATATTATCTATAGCTCCTGTGAAATATATTAATTACTTGTATGGCTATAAAACGTATTATAGTGTAACTACAGCAAAGAAACCAGAGTTACTTGGAAGGAGAACGGTGATATGGAACCAACGAGCATTATTTTATTTGGTGCTACTGGCGATTTAGCCAAAAGAAAAATATATCCTGCCTTATACAATTTATATATTGAGCAGAAACTTCCTGAAACCTTCTCACTGATTGGCCTGGGCCGTAGAGAATGGTCTGATGAATTTTTTCAGGCACAAGTTGAAAAGTCACTGAATGAATTCTCTAGACGCCAAGCGGATCCAGAACGTGTGAAGTCGTTCGTGCAGGCTTTTCGATACAATGTATTGAATATTAGCCATAAGGAAGATTATATACAGCTGTTAAAATTGGTTGAACAGAGAGAAGCAGAGCTGGGCATTCCGTCCAATCGCCTGTTCTATCTGTCTGTCGGACCAGAATTCTTCGAACCGATCGCAGAAAATATTCAAAGCAGCGGACTTGGATCCACCGATGGCTGGAAGCGCCTCGTGATTGAGAAACCGTTCGGTCATGATCTGCAATCGGCCCGTGATCTTAACCGCAAACTGAGTGAGGCGTTCACGGAAGAAGAGATCTATCGGATCGACCATTATCTTGGCAAACCGATGGTACAGCGTTTGGAAACCTTGCATCAGAGCAATCCGATCATGAAAGCATTATGGAACAACCGGTACATCTCCAACGTGCAAATCACAGCCAACGAGACTGTTGGTGTGGAGGAGCGTGCTTCCTATTATGATCATGTAGGAGCTGTGCGGGATATGTTCCAGAATCACATGCTGCAATTGCTCATGATGATGGCTATCCAGCTTCCATACAACAGCACGACCGAAAAGGTTGGACTGAAGAAAAAGCATATTATGGAATCGATCGAGCCGCTGCAGAAACAAAATGTGGGTGCCAACGTGATTCGTGGACAATATGCTGAAGGATCCATCCAAGGCAAAGCGGTGAGCGCGTATGCTGCCGAGCCGGGCGTTGCCGAAAATACAATGAACGATACATTTATTGCTGCGAAATTGCAGATTGATGACTTCTTCTGGCGCGGGGTTCCGTTCTATATCCGCACAGGTAAACGAATGAAGGAGAAATCAACACGTATCGTCATCGAATTCAAGGAACCGTCTGGTCAGTCAAATGCAGTGAAGAGCAATGGCTCCAAGCCGAATCTGCTTGTCATTGAAATGAGTCCTGATCAAAGCATGACGCTACAGCTCAATGCGAGTGACCCTCAGAACAAAGGGGAGTTCAAGCCGGTTCACATTGATTTGGCACCTGATCGGGGAGATCTTGCCGAAGCTTATGAGAACCTGATCCGTGATGCCCTTCAAGGGGATCCAACGTTCTTCGCTCATTGGGATGAAGTTGAATTGTCTTGGGCTTGGGTTCAACCGATCTTGGAGGCATTTGAGGAGAATCTGCTGCCACTTCATCTCTACCCTGCAGGTAGCTATGGTCCTGTGGAATCAGACGAGATGCTTGCTGTCGAAGGTCATCACTGGTGGTTTGATGAGCCGTCAGAACAATCTGCTGAAGATGTACTGGCTGCACCACTAGCTGTCAATTCAAACTTGTAATTCAAAACACAAATTAACTGGAGGGTTTTAACATGAAATTTTTCATCGATACAGCAAACTTGGAAGACATCAAAAAAGCATACAAAATCGGCGTCCTGTCTGGTGTAACAACTAACCCATCACTGGTAGCCAAAGAAGGCATTAAATTTGAAGATCGCATTGAGGAAATCTTGCGTGAAGTACCTGAAGTTGAATCCGTATCTGCAGAAGTAACACCGGATGCCCTTACAGCTGAAGAAATGATCGCTCAAGCGAACGAATTGATCAAAATCAACAATAACGACAAAAACATTACAATCAAGCTGCCTATGACACTTGCAGGGCTTGAAGCATGCCGTTACCTGACCAAAAAAGGCGTGAAAACGAACGTAACGTTGATCTTCACTGTGAATCAGGCCCTTTTGGCTGCACGTGCAGGTGCTACGTATGTATCTCCATTCCTCGGTCGTCTGGATGATATTTCGGAAGATGGCGTTCAATTGGTTGCCAAAGTAGCTGAATTGTTCCGTACACATAACCTGGATGCTCAAATTATCGCGGCTTCCGTAAGACATCCAGACCACGTTACACGTGTAGCGATGGCTGGAGCACATATTGCTACGGTTCCATTCTCTGTAATTGAACAAATTTCCAAACACCCACTGACAGATCAAGGCATGGATAAATTCGCAGCTGACTGGAAAAAAACAGTTCAATAAGGGTAACTTCCCGAATAGCGAATTCAATCAAACTAAACGTTTCTTATAAAACAAGGAGCATGGGGAGGACATAATGAGTAAACAACAGATTGGTGTTATTGGACTTGCAGTAATGGGCAAAAACTTGGCCCTTAATATTGAAAGTAAAGGATTTTCCGTATCGGTGTTCAACCGTTCCCCGGAGAAAACGAATGATCTTCTGAAAGAAGCTGAGGGTAAAAACCTGACTGGCGCGTTCTCCATTGAAGAGTTCGTGGCATCCCTGGAATCCCCACGCAAAATTCTGATCATGGTTCAAGCCGGTAAAGCGACTGATGCGACGATTGAACAATTGCTGCCTCATCTGGATGAGGGCGACATCATTATTGATGGAGGTAACGCCTACTTCCCTGACACGCAACGTCGCAGCAAAGAACTGGAAGAGAAAGGTTTCCGTTTCATTGGCGCTGGTGTATCCGGCGGTGAAGAAGGCGCATTGAAAGGCCCGGCAATCATGCCAGGTGGTCAAGAAAGTGCCTACGAACTGGTTGAACCGATTCTGACAGCGATCTCTGCTAAAGTTGGCGATGATGCCTGCTGCACGTACATCGGACCGGATGGTGCCGGACACTTCGTCAAAATGGTGCACAACGGTATTGAATACGGAGATATGCAGTTGATTGGTGAAGCGTATCACCTGCTCAAATCCGTACTGAATGTTTCCGTTGAGGAACTGCACGAAATCTTCACAGAGTGGAACCAAGGCGAATTGGACAGCTATCTGATCGAGATTACGGCGGATATCTTCTCCAAATACGATCCGGAAACCGGCAAACCAATGGTTGACGTTATTCTGGACGCGGCTGGACAAAAAGGAACAGGCAAATGGACAAGCCAAAGCGCGCTGGATCTCGGCGTACCATTGTCCATGATTACAGAATCCGTATTCTC
This sequence comes from Paenibacillus sp. ACRRY, assembly GCF_022346995.1. Lineage (GTDB taxonomy): Bacteria > Bacillota > Bacilli > Paenibacillales > Paenibacillaceae > Paenibacillus. The sequence continues at coordinate 19,109 of NZ_JAKRNM010000001.1, forward strand.
CCGTTTCCTGTCCGCGATGAAGGACGAGCGTGTAGCTGCGAGCAAAATCCTGAACGGACCGAAGGCTGAAGCATTCTCCGGCGATAAAAAAGCGTTCATCGAGAGTGTACGCAAAGCATTGTTCGCAAGTAAAATCGTGTCCTACGCACAAGGCTTTGCCCAAATGCGTGCGGCTTCTGACGAGTATGGTTGGGATCTGAAATACGGTAACATCGCCATGATCTTCCGCGGCGGCTGCATTATCCGTTCGCAGTTCCTGCAAAACATCAAAGAAGCATATGACAAAGATGCAGAACTCAAAAACCTGCTTCTGGATCCATATTTCCAAAACATCGTGGAATCCTACCAGGATGCTTGGCGTGAAGTTGTAGCAGCTGCTGTAAAACAAGGTATTCCGGTACCTGGCTTCTCCAGCGCGCTTTCCTACTACGACAGCTACCGTACAGAGCGTTTGCCTGCAAACCTGCTGCAAGCGCAGCGTGACTACTTCGGTGCTCACACATTCAAACGTGTGGACAAAGAAGGTTCATTCCACTTTCAATGGATGGATACAAACGAGTAAGATATGTTGATTCAATGTACTGAATAGAACAAGCAAGCATGCTTGCATCGTTTAGGAGTGTTATACTCTAGGCGAATGCAGGCATGCTTTTTTATGTTAATAGGGACCCTATTATTCAATAGTATTGATTGCGAGTGGATGAAATTTAAGTATCCGCAAATTGTAATAAAATGTACGTATCTATGCTGGTGAAGGTGATGCCTCGACCCTGCAAACTGCGGTATACTGGTTCAGACAGACTACTCGTTTGTTAGGTGTAAATTCAGCAATCAACTTACTGACGTGGAGGTTAACCGGAGCATGTTCGTATTGGCAGGCATTTTGTTTTTGGTAGTATACGGTTTATTGGTGTTCTACATAGGCTGGAGCGGCTGGAGCTGGATGAAGCCCGTCGTGTCAGCCAGATTTCGATGGTTCTATATTGTTGCCCTAGCATTTCTTGCAGTTTCATTCATTCTGGCCCGGCTGTTTGGAAGTATATCCTTCTTAAGTGTAATTGGTTCTTACTGGCTTGCAATTTTTTCATTGCTGCTGCTGATCTTGCCAGTTATCCATTTAACCTTGTGGCTGCTCCGATTAACACGGATCCCCAGACATCACACGCAGAAGTGGGCGGGTGTAGTGACTTTGGTGCTACTTCTCTCTACGATGGCATACGGGATCTACAATGCGTATAGTCCGGTCGTCAGAGAGTACAGTATTCAGATTGATAAAAAGGTGGAAGGGATCGACAGTCTCAACATTGTTATGGCTGCAGACATGCATTTTGGACTTCTATCAGGACCGGCACATGCCAAACGCATGGTGGAGGAAATTAATGCTTTGAAGCCTGATCTGGTTCTCTATCCCGGTGACATTATCGATGACAATCTGGACATGTACCTGGGTAGTGGCATCGCAGATATTATCAGTGGTATCCAGGCGCCATACGGAGTCTACGCTTCATTGGGCAATCATGACAAATTCGACGGTCCGATTGAAGATCTGATTGCTGCGCTGGAGAAGAGCAATATGCAGGTTCTTTATGATGATAAAATCGTATTGGACGACAAAATTACCCTGATTGGACGTAAAGACAGAACGGAAGACGATCGTGCTGAAGTGGCAACGTTAATGCAGGATACCGACCTGAGCAAGCCGGTGCTGATGATGGATCACCAGCCGTATGATCTGGATATTGCGGAGCAGAATCATGTGGATCTGGTTGTGTCTGGTCACACCCACCGCGGCCAGATTGCACCAGCTCAGTTCATCACCCAGGCGATATACGAAAACGATTGGGGTTACTTGCAAAAAGGTTCGATGCACTCTATTGTGACCTCGGGTTATGGCTTCTGGGGACCGCCAATCCGCACGAGCAGTCGCTCAGAAATTGTTCAGATTCATGTGACATTCCAGCAATAATAGTAAAAGGCCCTTCAATTGAAGGGTCTTTCTTTATGGATGTCGTCTACTCTAAGCAAACCAAAACCATCTAACCTGTGTTTACATACTAGAGCTTATTTACTTCGGTATCTAGGATATTAACATACAATACTTCTAAGAAAGAGATGATCAGTTGAACACAAAAAGACATTCCCGAATACAAAAGCGATTAGTGCTCGTCATGGGTCTGATGTTGGTTATATTGGCCGGCTATTTCTACTGGATTAGAGACCAGACGCAGATTTCTGAGGTTGCTTTTGAGACGATTGAACTTGCTCAGGCACCATCTGAGGTCATGGAGGTAATTGAAGAACAAGCCAGAAAATTTGAAGTATTAGCTGCTGAGCATGAAGGGTGGATCTACGTCTATTATGGCATCGATGAAGGTGACTACAAGACAATAGACATGAACATATTGGATACATATGAGCATTATGTAGCACAGATTACCGTAAGAGATGCAGATAATGATCAGTGGATAAACAGCTACAAGCTCGTACGATTTAAATGTTTAGATAAAAAATCATTAATAACTGAAGTGACCGACAGAACCCAATTCGTAAGGCAAGTACACGTTGATAATTGAATATAGGTTTCACATCTCAAGTCGTTGGCAATACTTCTTAGGGTCTGTTCGTCTAATAGGTGAAATACCTGATATAAAGTGAAATTGCTAAGATTAAAGCCCTAATAAAAAGGATTTTTCTATCTAATAAATCGATGTAAATAAGACAGTGGTAGCATTTTTGGTTGACACCGTTTTCAGGTTGTGATAAATTATACCCGAGGCTTGTTACCGGTAATGCGGGCAAAACCACTATGGAAATGATTTTATTATTTCTATTTTGGTTTTGCCCTTTTTTAATCCTCAAAAAAAACGGGTGGTCCTAAATGATTATTAAACAGATATTTAATAACAATATTGTCAGTACCGTGGATGACAAAAATCAGGAACTGCTGATCCTCGGCCGGGGTATCGGGTTTAAGTTCAAAGTCGGTGATGAGATTGATGAGGAACGGATAGAGAAAGTGTTCCGTCTTCAGGATGCATCGATCTATGAGAAATTCAAGTCCATCGTCACTGAAGTGCCGATTGAAATTCTGCAGGCAACGGATGATATCGTAACGCTGGCGCGAACGCAACTGAATAAAACCATCAGTGACGGGATTTATGTCTCGTTGTCGGATCACATTCATTTTGCCGTCCAGCGTCTGGAAAAGGGCATGATTACGAGGAATCCGCTTTCCTGGGAAGTGCAGCACTTTTACAAGGCGGAGTATGATGTCGCCCGAGAAGCGCTCACGCTGCTCAAGGAAAGACTGGATATTGATTTTCCCAAAGATGAGATTTGCAATATTGCACTGCATTTCATTAATGCGGAAGTCAATGATTCCATGAATGATGTGACTCATCTCATGCAGCTGCTTCAGGAAATCATGAACATTATCAAATATCACTTCAATGTCGAATTGGATGAAGATAGCGTTAACTATTTCCGTTTTATCACACATTTGAAATATTTCTGCCAGAGAGTCATCACCCATTCAACGCATGATGATGCAGAGGAGTATTTATATGAGGTGGTTCGGAAAAACTATCCAGAAACCTTCAAATGTATTGGCAAGATCGAAACTTTTATCCATAAGAATTATCAATACGACATGACACACTCGGAACAGTTATATCTTACGCTCCATCTGGAGCGGTTAATGAAAACCAAGCGAGAAAATTAGATCTTAATTAAATATCCCATGGGCTTGTTACTGTTCAATCAGGCAATACCCGAATGAGATGGCGCGCACATGACGTGTCGTATTCGTTCGGGTATTTTTTATTGGAAAATACGAGGAGGAAAACATCATGAACCATCAAGAAACGGCGCAGGAAATTATCAAAGCCGTTGGGGGAACAAACAACATCAACTCGGTGTACCACTGTATTACCCGTCTTCGCTTTGAATTGAAAGACAATGACAAAGTGGATAACGGTACAATCAAGAAGCTGGATAAAGTCATGGGGACCAACATCTCCGGAGACCAATTCCAGGTCATTATTGGTAATGATGTACCAAAAGTGTTTGATGCGATGGTCAAAGAACATCCGGCACTGCAGCAGAGCCCGGAAAAGAAAGAGACCAAGTCGGACAACAAGAAAAATGTAATTCTTAAAATATTTGAAACGATTGCAGGGGTCTTTGCACCGATGCTGCCAGCGATCACCGCTGCAGGTATGCTCAAAGGTTTGCTTGCCCTGTTTGTATCTCTCGGCTGGATGTCGGCGGGTACGGACACCTATCGCATTCTCTCAGCCATCGGTGATGGCGTCTTCCATTACCTGCCACTGCTGATTGCAGTCAGTGCTGCTCGCAAGTTCGGCAGTAATCCGTTTGTTGCGATTGCGTTAGGTACGGCGTTGATGTATCCGGATATGAGCACGCTGCTCTCCAGCGGCGAATCCGTTGCTTTTATCGGCATCCCGGTAACGGCAGTAAGCTATGCATCATCGGTTATCCCGATCTTGCTGGCCGTATGGCTCATGTCCTATGTTGAGAAGTGGGTTGACCGCGTAATTCCAGCCGCTTTGAAGCTGCTGCTTGTTCCTTTGATTACTTTGCTTGTTATGGTTCCGGTTACGCTGATCGCGATCGGTCCATTGGGTACTTTCGTAGGTAATGGATTGTCTGGCGGTATTAACTGGCTGCTGAATGAAGGCGGATTGATTGCAGGTATCGTACTTGGCGGTGCAATGGCGCTGATTATTATGACAGGTATGCACTATGCGCTTGTTCCGATTATCCTGAGTAACATTGCTACACTTGGCTTTGATAAATTCTTGCCGCTGACGTATATCTCGAATATGGGTCAAGCCGGAGCAACGCTAGGCGTATTTTTCCGAGCAAAAGACAAAAAGCTCAAAACCGTTGCATTATCGACCAGCTTTACAGCCCTCATGGGTGTAACTGAACCGGCAATGTACGGGGTAAACATGAAATACAAAAAGCCATTTGCTGCAGCCATGATCGGTAGTGCTGTAGGTGGCGGATTCGCACTGGCCTTTGGAGCCAAAGCTTATGTACTTGCGGGTAACGGCGGACTTCCTGGACTGCCTTCCCTGATTGGACAAACGTTCTGGTATTCCCTGATTGGTATGATTCTTGCTTTCGTGGTAGGAGCGATTATGTCCACGGTATTTGGAATTAAGGAAGAAGAAGGAGACGCAGAAGCGCTTGCTCAATTCTCCCCTGGTGCTACTTCTACTCCAGCAGCAGCCCCTTCCAATGAGGCAGCAGCGGTGAACGTGGATGATATGGGTGCACCAACACCAACAAGTGATGCGACAGCTGTAGCTCCGATGACAGGAAAAGCGATTCCGCTGAAAGAAGTCAATGATCCAACGTTTGGCGATGAATTAATGGGTAAAGGTGTTGCATTTGTTCCAAGCGTGGGCGAGCTCGTATCTCCAGTAACAGGAATGGTTATGAATGTGTTCAAAACGAAACATGCGATCGTTGTCCGCAGTGATAACGGCATGGAACTCCTGATCCACGTGGGAATCAATACAGTCAAACTGCGCGGACAATATTTTGAATCCCATGTTGCTGCCGGAACTCGCGTACAGGCTGGAGACAAGCTGCTTTCCTTCGAACTCGATCAAATTGCGAAAGAATATGACATTACAACGGCCATGGTTGTTACTAACACGGCAGACTACAAAGACATTCAGCCAGTAAATTTGGGTGAGATCACGATGGGGCAAGAGGTATTGAAAGCCCAAATTTAATCTTAATCAACGAGAAGAGGAGAGATACGCATGATTAATCGACAAGGATTTCCGGAAGGTTTTCTGTGGGGCGGCGCCATTGCCGCCAATCAGGCTGAAGGTGGATTCGATGCAGGTGGCAAAGGCTGGTCCACGGCGGACATGGTTCCTTATTTTGAGAAAAAAGACTATACCAATCTAAGAGAGCTTATGCATGTGACGACTGCAACAGTTGAGAAAGCCATGTCCCACCACAGTGCGGAGGGTTATCCAAAACGCTACGGCATTGATTTTTATCACCGCTTCAAAGAGGACATAGCACTATTCGCTGAGCTTGGCTTCAAGACATTTCGTCTATCGATCAACTGGCCACGTATTTTCCCGAACGGTTATGATGCGGAACCTAATGAAGCAGGACTGCGCTTCTATGACGAAGTATTCGATGAACTGCGCAAGCACAACATTGAACCACTCGTAACACTTTCTCATTATGAAATGCCAATGGCACTGGTACTGAAATATAACGGCTGGGCTGGCCGGGAAGTCATAGGTCATTTTATGAGATATGCTGAAACGGTAATGTCCCGTTATAAAGACAAGGTTAAATATTGGCTGACGTTCAATGAAATCAACACAACCATCATTGAACCGTTCACAGGTGGAGGCATTATCGAAGACCGTGTGGACAATGTGATGCAGGCTTCGTATCAGGCGCTTCATCATCAATTCGTAGCCAGCAGTCTGGTTACGGAAAAAGCTCGTCAGATTAATCCGGAGTTCCGGATTGGCTGCATGCTTGCTCGCATGATTCACTACCCGGCTACTTCGAAACCGGAAGATGTATTACAGGCACAGATTGATAACCAACTGAATCTGCTGCATACCGATGTGCAGGTTCGCGGAAGTTACCCAACCTTCATGGCACGTTACTGGGCTGATCATGGAATTTCCATTGTCATGGAACCAGGCGATGAAGAACTGTTGAAAAAGCACACTGTCGATTTCATCTCGTTCAGTTATTACACCTCCTTGGTATCTGCTGTAAATCCAGAGGAATATGGAGTAACTGGAGGCAATCTGTACAGCACGATTAAAAACCCGAATCTGGAACGTACAGAATGGGGCTGGCAGCTTGACCCAATCGGACTCCGCGTAGTGCTCAAAGAGCTGTATGATCGTTATCAATTACCATTATTCGTCGTGGAGAACGGACTGGGTGCCAAGGATACGGTTGAGGCAGACGGTTCCATTAACGATGATTACCGGATTGACTACCTGAGAAAACATATTACGCAAATGAAGGAAGCCGTTATGGATGGTGTGGACCTCATGGGTTACACAAACTGGGGGGCGATCGACATCATCAGTGCATCTACCTCCGAGATGTCCAAGCGTTATGGCGTAATCTACGTCGATCAGGACGACAATGGACAAGGTACATTGGACCGTTATAAGAAAAAAAGCTTTGGCTGGTATCAAAAAGTCATTGCTTCCAACGGTGAAGATTTGGCTTAATTCAAATTGGCAGCCCCAGGCGCAGCAGAAGAGCGGCGCAGGGGGCGCCTTTTTTTTGGCCCAAAGAAGGAGATTGTAAAAAGAATAGCTTCATGACACCCGGGGTGATATACTGTGTTCGTACTGGGGAGGGATAACATGAAGAAACCAATTATTGCTGTAGACATGGATGATACGATCTGTCATCTGGTCCGGCGAGCCATTTATCACAACAACATCAACTTCCCAACCCATCCGCTGCGTTATGAGGATATGACTCATTGGGATACGTCTCACTTGCGTCATCCGGAGAGCACTCACGATGTTTTTTATGGTCGGCCGGGACTATTTGAGGAATTGGAGCTGTATGACGAGTACGTTGTGGACGAAATGCAGAAGCTGAATGAAGCTTATGATGTTATTATTGTGACGGCAGCAGACCCGAAGACGGTGGTGGAAAAGTGGAACTGGCTTCAACGCCATATGCCCTTTATCACGGCGGAGCAGTTTATCACATGCAAACGGAAAAATCTGATTAACTTTGACTTGTTAATTGATGACGGAGCACATAATTTAATTCCGGCTTGGAAAGAGGGAAAGAAAGTCATTTGTATCCCTCATCCGTGGAATGGGAGTGAGCGGGAACAGTATCCGTTTCCCTTGATGTCCAGTTGGAAAGGTGCCAAGGCGTACATAGATGATTTGTTTGAGACTGCAAGGGGCTAGACAACGTACCAAAAGGAAGGTCCAGGACTTCAGCTTCTGGACTTTTTACGGTACGTCAGCGGAGTTTCCCCTGTAATTCGTTTGAAGATGGTGTAGAATGTATCAACATCCCGATATCCGACAAGCTCAGCGATGAGACTAACTTTATGCTGTGAACTCTTCAGGAGTTCACAGCTTTTTTGTATGCGCAGGTGCTGCAGGTAAGAGCTGAACGTCTGTCCCGTATAGCTCAAGAACATGCGGCCAATTTGCTTTTCGCTCCAACCTGATCGGTGAGATAGATCACTCATGCGAATGCGCATGCCCAGATGCTGATCCAGATATTGAAGGATGTAATCAAAATCAGAAGAGGGCCCTTGTTCACCGTGCTTTTTCTGATGCAGCAGTCTGTAGGTCGTTACGATAAGCTGGGAGACGAGTGTGAATAACATACTGGAAGAACCGATTCCCGCAACTGAGGTTTCGCGGTAGAGCTTCACCATCAATTCTTCGATCTGTCGATTCTGATCACCAATAGATACATAAGAGATCTCATTGTTGGCCAAATCGATCAGGTGGTTTCGAATGTCCTCTTCCTGAATGGTGACGGACAGTTTATGTATCAGCTCTGTATGGAACAGACAGTTGTATATGATGAGCGGATGCTCTGAGATATTGGAGGATGATGGACGAAATACATGGGGAACGCCAACCGGAATGACAAACAGCATGCCTTTTTGAACCGGGACAATGTCCTGATCAATGTGATGGAAACCCGCGCCTTCCGCAACATAACTGTATTCCAGGAAATCATGGGCATGGAAAGGCAGGTTGAAGTCCTCGGTACATCTATTCACAAAGAGCTGCAGATCGGAGTTAAAGAAGAGTTCACTTTTTAACAGATGCACAGACGAATTCATGTCTTAACCTCCTTATAGTCATGGCCGAATTACCGGGTTAAACAGTCCTCATTACCGGGTATTTCCTTGAACGGGATCAGTATAATTATAGCGTAAGCCTGTGTTGGAAACCAAGATGGAAAGGAATGTTTATCCCATGTTGACCATCAATCATCTGCGTTGCGAGTATAAAGTAAATCCGATTGGACTGGATGTCAAGTCACCCAGATTAAGCTGGCAATTGCAGTCGGACCAGCGAAACTGTGTTCAATCAGCCTATCAAATTCAATTGTCTCTAACGGATGGCCATGAACAGACCGAATGGGATTCCGGGAAAGTAATCTCCGATCAGTCCATCCATGTGGAACTCGCTGATTGGGAGCCTCAGGCACGAACCCGTTATTATTATCGCATTCGAGTCTGGGACGCTGCTGAAGAGCAATCTGCCTGGTCAGAAACAGCCTTTTTCGAAATGGGACTGATGCTGATGGACAGTAGAAATGCTTGGCAGGCTGATTGGATTACCTCAAGTCCCGAAGACGAGCATGATACGGCTTGTCCTCGCCTACGTACCACTTTTGAACTGAAACAAGAAGTAACCCGTGCAAGAATCTATGTAACAGCTCTTGGACTGTATGAGCTGCACCTGAATAACAAAAGAGTAGGCCAGGATTATTTTACGCCCGGCTGGACCAGTTATAGTAAGCGGTTGCAATACCAAGTGTATGATGTCACTGATCTTCTTCAAGCAGGCGGGAATACTCTCGGTGCATACCTTGGAGACGGTTGGTACAAAGGTCATCTGGGATGGAAGAAGGAAAAAAGGATATTTGGAGATCAAGCAGCTTTACTGTTGGAACTTCATGTTCACTATGCGGATGGAACCGTAGAAACCATTCTGTCTGATGGGGACTGGAAGACGGCGAGTAGTGCCATACGTATGTCGGATATTTACATGGGGGAGACATATGATGCACGATTGGAGTCGGATTGGACCGACGACATTTCCAATCGTTGGTCACCTGTGGAAGTACTTGAATATACCAAGGATATTATCGTTGCTCAGGAGAATGTACCTGTTACCAAGGTGCAGGAGCTGGAACCTATCGCCATGATTACGACCCCACAGGGAGACCGCGTGCTGGACATGGGGCAAAATATGGTGGGATGGGTGAAATTCAACATAGAGGGCAAACAAGGGCATACCGTTGAGTTAAGACACGCTGAGATTTTGGATCATGAGGGTAATTTTTATACCGAGAATCTGCGCGGAGCAACCCAGTCCATTCGATATACCTTAAAAGGTGAGGGGGTTGAGTCATATGAACCCCATTTCACATTTCAGGGATTCCGTTATGTTAAGCTCATCGGCTTCGCGGAATCCATAAATCTAGATGACTTTAGGGGAGTGGTACTGCACTCCGATATGGAGCGAACAAGTGATTTCCAATGCTCCAGCCCGCTTGTAAACCAGCTCCATCACAACATACTTTGGGGACAAAAGGGGAATTTTCTTGACGTACCGACAGACTGTCCACAGCGGGATGAACGTCTTGGTTGGACCGGCGACGCCCAGATGTTTATTCGGACAGCTTCATATCTAATGAACACGGGTCCCTTCTTCACGAAATGGCTGCGGGATCTTCAGGCAGATCAGGGCGAGGACGGCGGTATTCCCTTTTTCGTTCCGGATCTAAGAAGTTCAACCTCCGAGGGATGGGGAGATACCAGTCATTCTTCGGCTGCTTGGGGCGATGCAGCGGTCATCTGTCCCTGGACCATTTACGAGATGTATGGTGATGTCAGACTGCTTGCCGAGCAATATGATAGCATGAAACGTTGGGTTCATTATATTCATGAGCAAGGTAACAATCCATATTTATGGAACACGGGATTTCACTTCGGGGACTGGCTGGGACTCGATTCCAAGCCGGACAGCTATATTGGTGCCACGGACAAGGATTTTGTGGCAACCGCGTTCTATGCCTATTCGGTCTCACTCCTGAGGAAGGCGGCCGCAGTTCTTGGGCGTGACGAAGATGAAGCGTACTATGAAAAGCTGCATGATCACATTGTAACTGCATTCCGCGAGGAATTTGTTACGCCTGCGGGGAAATTGGCGGTTCCTACACAGACAGCTCATGTTCTTGCCCTACATTTTGAATTACTGGATTCTAAGGCAAGACAGCGGGCCATTGACCAACTGGGAAAACTGGTTGCAGATGCAGGAAATCATCTGACAACCGGCTTCGTGGGCACGCCATATTTGAATCCTGTACTTAGCGATACAGGCCATCATGATCTGGCTTATACGCTGCTCTTTCAGGAAGACTACCCGTCGTGGCTGTATCAGGTAACGAAAGGGGCAACGACCGTCTGGGAACATTGGGACGGGATAAAAGAAGATGGAAGCCTATGGAGTGCAGATATGAATTCATTCAACCATTATGCGTACGGTGCCATTGGAGAGTGGCTATATCGTTATGTTGCAGGCATCCGTTCCGATGAGAATAATCCGGGCTTCCGTGTTGTGCGTATAGAGCCGAAGCCTGGTCCGGGTCTGGATTGGGTGGAAGCAAGTCTTGATACGATGTATGGACGTGTGGGTTCAAGATGGTATCGCCGGGAACACAATGAAATGGAAGTGCACGTAACCATTCCTGCGAATACAACAGGAACCGTTGTTTTGCCGCATGCAAGTCTTCAGACAGTTAGGGAGAGTGGTCTTCCTTTGCACAAGGTACCTCATCTGCAGGGTGTTCAAACGAAAGAATCTCACGTGAAAATTGATTTGGGATCAGGAAGTTACCAGTTCACATACAAGTGTGTGGAGGAATCGGAGCCGGTAATTTGAAGTAATATAGATAGGGGAACATAAGAACTTTGAGTAAAAGGGGTCTGCATTAACGCAGGTCCTTCTTCTTTTATATGTAAAGATTCGGATCCGCAATGTCGAATAATGTTGAATATGGTTGTGAATTGACGAAAATAATATAGATATCGATTGTATAACCCTCGCAGGCTGATTACAATGAAGCGTAGAATCTGGATTGCGGCCGGAAACTATCATCCCATATCAGTCATAAGTGAGGTTTTATCATGAATCAACCGGTTAATCGGCCCCGGCGAATTGAATACCTGGATCTCTTTCGAGCTTTTGCCATCATGGCAGTAGTTGCCATCCATGCAACATCCACAGCAGTTACACATTATCCCAATCACTCGCAGGGCCATGGTTTTTATTTTTTCTGGAACAGTATACTGCAATTTGCGGTGCCTGCGTTTCTGTTTTTGTCCTCCCTTGTTTTGTTCTACAATTACAGTGCCAGGGTGAAGGAAACGGGGTGGATGTTCGGATTTTATAAAAAGCGTCTGCTGTATGTGTTTGTACCTTATGTGATGTGGTCATTGATTTATTTTGGGGTCAAACAGCTGCTGGCACGTCATGATCCAATGTCTCATTTTACTTTTTTTCTTAAACAATTGCTTACAGGCACAGCCCATACGCACTTATACTTTTTCCTTATTATTCTTCAGTTTTATGCAGTATTTCCGCTACTCTTATCGTTAACCCGGTTTCATTTCTTTAAGCGTTATCTGCCCTTATTCTTTGTTGCAGCTCAGGCTGTCTTTTATGCGTTGCATCTTCAGTTTCACTTCGAGCGAATGGGAAGTCTTCTGCCGAGTTACCTGATCGTTATTGGATTTGGCGCATGGATTGGTCTGAACTTTAACGTTTCTCTGGGAAAACTGCGTTCATACCGCTCTGTCTTAATTATGTCCTTTTTAAGCGGAGCTTTTATATTTATCTATGGCAGTCTCTACATAAAAATGTCTTTAGCTGCGTCTCCAATCATGTTGTATACCTTGTTGTTTTTGTTCCGGAATTTGTTTACACTTTCTGCATGTTTATTATTGCTGATGGGATGTGAACGAATAGCGGCAAAAAAGCGGGATCGAGCACATCGGACTCATCGTCTCTTGGACTCACTGGGTACAGTAGCTTTCGGGGTATTCTTGATGCACCCATTAGTATTGTTATTTTGGAGACGGGAGTTCTCGGTGGAACTGGCCCAGCATTTTAGTCTTGGCATACTACTTTCATACGTCGTGGCCCTGCTGCTCTCATGGATGATCGCGATTGGATTACGGCGAATGAAATGGGGCTGGGTACTGATTGGGCGATAAATTTGAATAATATATTTAAGATAATGAATAAGAGATTCTAAGGCTCCTGATGAAAAAGGAGGAACTTGTATCTCTTTTTTATTTGCTTTTAAAGAGGTATTATGGATGAATGCCCAGAAAATTCAAATGGTATATTTCCAAATGAGGAGTGGTGGGATGAAGTTTATCATCATTTTTGGTCCACAAGCTGTCGGGAAGATGACCGTCGGCCAGGAACTGGAGAAGATTACAAATCTGAAGTTGTTTCATAATCACATGACCATTGAATTGGTATCTCCCTATTTCAGTTATGGTACACCTCAAGGTAAAAGACTTGTAAGTCTGTTTCGCCAGGAAATTTTTGAAGAAGTGGCGAAGAGCAATCTTCCGGGCTTGATCTTTACATACGTGTGGGCGTTTGATCTTAAAGAGGATGCAGAATATATCGGCAAAATCAGTGATCTGTTCACTTCTCAAGGGGGGCAGGTGTGTTATGTCGAATTGGAGGCAGATAGGGCGGAACGATTGACTCGTAACCGGAGTCCTCACCGGCTGCTGCATAAAGCAACGAAGCGAAATGTAGAATGGTCCGAACAGGATTTGCTAGATAGCATGAAGAAGCACCAACTGAATTCAACACCGGGAGAATTTACACATGAGCACTATATTCGAATCAATAACACAAATAAAAGTCCTGAAGCGGTGGCGGAAGCCATCAAGAAAAGATTTGATCTATAAGCAGCTAATCAAACAGAATTTAGAAGGATAGAAAGGACGTGGTCATGTTGACCAACAATATATTTAAAGACATCGTAGCATCGGAGGACGTTCTTCGAGAGATCTGCGGTACACCGGGAGAATTGGTGAAGAATAAATCGATTGCCTATCTGGATGAGCATTGTCAGCAATTCATTGCCCGTTCTGGCCTGCTCTTTATGTCAACCAGCGATCATTCTGGCTCTTGTGATGTGTCTCCCCGTGGTGACGGAGAAGGATTTGTACATGTCGTGGATCAGCATCATCTGGTCATTCCGGAACGGCCGGGCAACCGACGTTTTGACTCGTTGTTAAACATTTTGTCCAATCCGCACATTGGATTGATTTTTATTATCCCTGGACTTGATGAGACACTGCGTATCAATGGTAGAGCGATGATTATTCGGGATACGGACATGATGACGCAAATGCAGGCGCAGGGCAAAACACCCAAACTTGGTATCGCTGTAACGGTAGAAGAATGTTATATGCATTGTGGCAAAGCCTTTAAACGTTCGCATACATGGGAACCTGAGAACTGGCTCACCAAGGAGGAATTACCGAAACCAGCACGTATTATCGCTGCGCACGCTGGCAAATTGGGTGTTACGGAGGACGATGTCGTCCGTTCTATGCAAGAATCGTATGAGAAACGATTGTATTAATGTTTACAAATTCTAAGGAGTTGAATCATTTTGTTTGTTTTAGTCTTAATGGTTGCAGGAGCTGTTGTTAGTCTTTTGGTGCCGTACGGCACTGTCATCGTCATTGGCATTATACTCGGTCTTGTGGTGGATAATTATCGAAATACGTTGTATCTTCGTGAGGACATTCGTGCGATTAAAAATCATTTGGGGCTGATGAACAATAAGGAATCAAAAGAGTACGAATTCGATAAAGAGTTCAAACAAGTGGATCAACTTAGTTCCGATGAGATGAGTGTGATCAACAAGAGGATTGAAGCTGAGCTGGAGAAGGAAAATAGAAATAAGAAAAACTAGGCGTGCCGTCCGTTTCGTCCTGCAATTTAATGCAAAGAGCAGATGAATCTCCTCGGGCGGGCACATAATACAATTAACTTTCCCTAATTAACCATAGATGTCATGAAATATTGGCTATAATAGACCGACAATTAGATGAGTTGTGTTCTTTATTTTTGAGATTATTTTTTCAATTCAAGAGAAATTAATGCAAATGCTTTAAGAACATACGGGAGAGGTTGAATAAAATAAAACAGATGGAACCAAATTAAATTTATTGTTGCACATTGTAGAAAATTGTAATACCATGAACGCACATATCGTAGATATTGAAGTTGAAAAGGGCAGGACCTATGACCTCGTTGAAGGTGTGGCTTGTCTTTTTCTGTATATTGGGGTGGATAAAGTGAAAATCGAGAAGGTGCTGAACAATAATGCTGTAGTTGCCATTCAGGATGGGCGCGAAGTCATCGTCATTGGCCGAGGAATAGCTTTTCAGAAGCGGGCAGGTGATCGGGTCTCCGAGGAGCATATTGACAAGATCTTTACTTTACAGAATGAAGATATCCAGGAAAACTTCAAAACATTAATCGCCAGCATACCGCTGGAATACATGAAAGTTTCCGAAGAGATCATCGCGTATGCCAAACTGAAATTGGGCAAAAAATTGAATGACAGCATCTATCTCCATCTTACAGATCATATCCATTTCGCCATTGAGCGATATCGCAAGAACCTGCCTATACGAAATGGATTACTGTGGGAAACGAAACAGTTGTACAAGGATGAGTACGAAGTGGGACTAGAGGCCCTTAATATGATCTGTGATCAATTTGGTGTCCTGTTACCAGAGGATGAAGCTGGATTTATGGCATTGCATTTCGTAAATGCAGCACTTAACGAAGAAATGCCGAATATTCGAAGCATGACGCAGGTGATGCAAGAGGTGCTGACCATCATCAAATACCATTTCAAAATGGATTTTGACGAAAACTCGTTGAACTATTACCGATTTGTGACGCATCTGAAATTTTTTGCCCAGCGTCTGGTGAAAGGAAAGCACTACAAAAATAATAATGATGATGAATTGTTTGAATTGATCCAGAAGAAGTATCCCGAAGCGCACAAGTGCTCCGAAAAAATCAAAAAATTTATTGAAAATAACTACACGTATCAACTTACTAACGAGGAAATGATGTATCTGTCGATTCACATTGAGCGCGTCGTGCACGCCACTTCAGAGTAGTTCAGTTGAACCGAAATATTCTCTTAAAAAAACGCTTGCAAAAGTTCAGAAGTTATACTATTATGAATCCATAAAGTAAGCGCATACAAAATCGGATTGTAACTGTTCAATCAGGCAATGCCGATCACTCCAGGTCAGTAAAGACTGGTTGCAACTTACTTTAAGATGAAGTTGTTGAACTAACAACCGAATATCGCTGTGTACAGCCTTACAGGGTTGCAACCATTAAGGGCAAAACCTGAATTGCTGAATAACACGACTTGTTTCCGGATCATCCGGCACGTTGTGTATGTTCAGTAGTTCAGGTTTTCTTTGTTTCACAAGCATGGGGAGTCTACTTAGAGAGGGAGAATTACTATGAATTACGATCAACTGGCCAAAGACATCCTATCCCGTGTAGGTGGTTCTGGAAACGTGAACAGCGTTTTCCACTGTGTAACCAGATTACGTTTTAAATTAAAAAATGAAAGCGTTGCTAAAACAGAAGAGATTAAAAATCTGCCTGGCGTCATTACAGTTATGCAGAGTGGTGGACAATATCAGGTGGTCATCGGCAATGAAGTGCCGGATGTATATAAAGCAATAGTGAAGGTGGGCAACTTACCAACAGAAGGTCAGGTTGAAGAGACGAAGGAAGAATCGGGGAAAAAAGTAGGACTGTTCAGCCGATTTATTGATATGATCTCAGGAGTTTTCACTCCACTTCTCGGCTTGCTTGCTGCAACAGGGATGATCAAAGGTTTTACAGCCATGTTTCTATCCTTTGGCTGGTTGACGGACACATCTGGAACATACCATTTGCTCAATGCAACCGGTGACTGTCTGTTCTACTTCTTCCCAGTATTCCTTGGTTATACGGCTATCAAGAAGTTTGGCGGCTCACCATTCCTGGGTATGGCCATCGGGGCTACACTGGTTTATCCTACACTGTCCGGTTTGACTGCGGGAGATCCATTGTATACCTTGTTCGCGGGTACGCTGTTTGAATCACCGATTCATATTACATTCCTGGGTATTCCTGTGATCCTGATGAACTATTCATCGTCGGTTATTCCAATTATTATTGCTACATTCTTTGCCGTGAAGATCGAAAGATTTTTCAAAAATGTGATTCCTAAAGTGGTTAGTACGTTCCTAGTTCCATTCTTTACTCTGCTTGTTATCGTTCCGGCAACATTCCTTGTGATTGGTCCAGTATCCACTTGGGCAGGACAGTTAATCGGTGCAGGAGCAACCGGGATCTACGATCTGAGCCCACTTCTTACAGGACTCGTCATTGGTGGTCTGTGGCAAGTGTTATTACTGTTCGGTCTTCACTGGGGTCTGGTTCCAGTCATGCTGCTGAATCTCAGTACGTCCGGAGCTGATCCGGTGGTTGCCATGTCGTTCGCTGCTTCCTTTGCTCAAATTGGTGCGGTACTTGCAGTAATGTTGAGAACTAAAAATCCGAAACTGAAATCATTAAGTATTCCGGCCTTCATCTCAGGCATCTTCGGTGTAACCGAGCCGGCAATCTATGGTGTGACCCTTCCACTCAAAAAACCGTTTATTATGAGCTGTATTGCAGGTGGTATTGGCGGCGCCATACTGGGATTCTTCGGTTCGAAAATGTACATGTTTGGCGGACTAGGCGTATTCGGTTATCCGACCTTCATTAACCCGGCCACAGGTGTTGATTCTGCATTCTACATGGCACTTGTAGCAACAGCCGTTGCGTTCGTACTTGGTTTCGTTCTTACGTATGTGGTTGGTTTCAAGGAAGCTGCTGCACAAGCACCAACTCCGGCAGCTGCGCCAGTACCTGTACTCGATCCGAATCCGAACAGCAAATACGAAATCTTCAGCCCAATGGCTGGCGAAGTTATTCAATTGAAGGAAATTAACGACATTACATTTGCTGGTGAGCATATGGGTAAAGGGATTGCGATTCGACCAACAAGTGGCCGAGTGGTATCTCCAATCACAGGTGTCGTACAAACGGTTTACCGCACGAAACATGCCATTGGGCTAGTAACGGATGATGGTGTAGAAATGCTGATCCACATTGGACAAGATACGGTACAACTGAAAGGTCAACATTTCAATGCTCATGTAAAAGATGGTGACCGGGTCAACGTTGGAGATTTGATTATGGAGTTTGATCTGCAGGCAATCAAGGATGCCGGTTATGAGACGGTTACTCCAATTATTATTACGAATACTTCAAATTATCTGGATGTTGTGGGCACAGAGAGTGCATCGGTGAACGAAAAAGACAAATTGCTGACTGTGCTTGGTTAAATCAAGTTTGGATGAATAGGAGGAGTGCTTGATGTTTAAAAAGCCAACTTCCTTCCCGGAGAATTTTCTCTGGGGAGGAGCAACTGCAGCGAATCAGCTGGAGGGAGCCTATCTGGAAGGGGGGAAAGGATTGACTACGGTCGATCTAATCCCTACCGGGTCCCAGCGCTTCCCCATTGCGATGGGGAACCTGGATTCGTTCGAACCCAAGGAAGGCGAGTTCTACCCTTCTCATGAAGCCATTGATTTCTATCATCGGTACAAGGAAGACATTGCTTTATTTGCCGAAATGGGATTCAAATGTTTAAGACTTTCGATCGCCTGGTCTCGGATCTTCCCGAATGGCGATGATGCGGAGCCCAATGAGGCAGGCCTGCAATTCTATGATGATGTCTTTGATGAATTGTTGAAATATAATATCGAACCTGTCGTTACCATTTGTCATTTTGATGTACCTGTACATCTCGTACAAACTTATGGCGGCTGGAAAAACCGCAAGATGATTGGATTCTTTGAAGCCTATGCGAAGACGTTATTCCATCGATATAAGGACAAAGTAAAGTACTGGATGACGTTTAACGAAATCAACATGCTTCTGCATCTCCCGTATATTGGTGCAGGTATCGTCTTGCAAGAGGGAGAGGACAAGCAGCAGGTCCTGTATCAGGCGGCGCATCATGAACTGGTAGCCAGTGCACTTGCCGTCAAGGCGTGTCACGAGATGATTCCCAGTGCGCAGATCGGGTGTATGCTGGCGGCAGGTACGGTGTATCCCTACACTTCCAATCCGGAGGATGTATGGAAGGCGATGGAGCAGGATCGCGAGTCTTTTTTCTTCATTGATGTTCAGTCCAAAGGGGCCTATCCGGGCTACACCAAGCGTTTCTTCAGAGAAAACGGCATTCATATCAACATGCAGCCTGAAGATGCAGAACTTCTTAAGCAGAACACGGTGGACTATATTGGCTTCAGCTATTATGCCAGCCGCTGCACTAGCACGGATCCGGAGATTTTGAAGGACTCGACAGAAGGCAATGTATTTGGTTCTGTGAAAAATCCTTATCTTGATGCATCGGAATGGGGATGGACCATTGACCCGAAAGGTCTGCGAATTACCTGCAATCAGCTGCACGACCGCTACGGCAAGCCACTATTCATTGTGGAAAACGGACTTGGTGCTACGGATGTATTGCTGGATAATGACACGGTAGAGGATGATTATCGCATTGACTATCTGGACCGGCATTTTGCCGAGATGGCAGAAGCCATTCAGGACGGAGTCGAGATCATTGGATATACGAGCTGGGGCCCGATAGATTTGGTCAGTGCAGGTACAGGAGAGATGAAGAAACGGTATGGTTACATCTATGTAGACCGAAACAATGACGGCACGGGTTCGCTGAGAAGGGTGAAAAAGAAAAGTTTCCACTGGTACAAAGACGTCATTGCTACTCATGGTGCACAATATTTCTAAGTGCTGTCCAGTAAGTGGAATTCAAAAAAAGGGAGGAGCAATCCCGTCTTACACACGGAACTGCTCCTCTTTTGTTCAATTGAACAGAACTTTGGCAAGTTCACTTTTATATTTTCATATAAGTGAACCAATTAAGGGACTTGCAGGCTCCGATGTGCATTTAATCTGCCATACTGCCAATAGACCCCTGAACCGGATACGGGATCGGAGGCAAAGCACAACGCATCACGGATCTGGGCATTGGTTTTGCCTTGGGCAGCAAGCAAGGCAGCCGCGCCCGCGACCTGTGGCGCAGCCATTGATGTTCCGCTCATATAAGCGTATGAGCTACCGAGGTACGTGGACAGTATGCTGTCACCCGGAGCAGACATGTCAACCCATGAACCATAGTTGGAGAAAGTGGATTTCAGATC
Organism: Paenibacillus sp. ACRRY; assembly: GCF_022346995.1. Classification (GTDB taxonomy): domain Bacteria; phylum Bacillota; class Bacilli; order Paenibacillales; family Paenibacillaceae; genus Paenibacillus. Next base: position 39,270 of record NZ_JAKRNM010000001.1, read on the forward strand.
GGAAGGATTGGTGGAAGCGACGGCAATTACATTGGGGTAGGAGGCGGGCACAATTGGATAGGAAGTATTGTCATTGCCGGCAGCAGCAATAATGACTGCCCCGCGGTCCCAGGCATACTGTACGGCAGCTTGCAAAAAGGCATCGCCGACAGGTCCGCCCAGACTCAAATTCACCACTTGTATACCGTTATTGGCAGCATTGACCAGCCCGTTGCCGACATTGCCCATGGTCCCCATCCCGCTATCATCTAGGACACGAATGGGTACGATGGACGCCAGCGGAGCAACGCCAGCGATGCCAGCTCCATTATTCGTGACCGAAGCCGCAATTCCCGCCACATGTGTGCCGTGTCCGTTTCCATCCTCGGGGATGGTGTCATAACTGACATAGTCATAACCTGGAAGGAGTTTGCTGGCAAGCTCAGGGTGGTTTAGCTGCACTCCGGTATCAATAATGGCAATTTTGATGGAGCTGTTGCTTTGGCTAATATCCCAAGCCGCAGGTGCGTTAATTTTTTGCAGGTTATTCTGATAAGGGAAGTAGGGGTCATTCGGGGTATAGGATGCCTGAGCGAGGTAATTGGGTTCTACATGTTCAATGAGTTCATGATCCTTATAGTTCTTGAGCATGCGATGCATGACTCTGCTTGATTCTATTCGATACCAGCCGAGATCCTCATAGGTTTCAGCAACTTTGCATCTTCCTTTTTTATGCAGAGCGTGCATTTGTTCTGCTGTTGTGCCGTCTTTAAATTTGATCAGGAGCTGCTTGGGAGCATGGGGATGAAACTTTCGCGTTGCAAGGATGTCTTCTACGTAACGATATACAAATCCAAGCATGAGCAGAAATGCAGTAGAAATACCCAGCCATAGCCACATCGCTTTTTCCCCCTTGTGAGTTTGAAATGGTAATACGCCTTATCGTATGCAGAATCTCTCAAATCGCGCGGGCTTTCTATCATTTTGGATAGGAGTGTAGGTAGATTGATAGAAGAAAATAAATTGGGTAAGATGGATGGAAGAGAGCGAACTCGGAAAGAATGCGGGTTCGGGGTAGGTGCTATAAACCTGGCTCTAATCTAAAGGATAGGAATGAAAATATCGTGACACAGCTTCAGACAGTGCCCAAGATAATGAAGGTTCAGCTCAATCAGATTGAGCAAGCTGTTGATTTTGCCATGCGTGTCCGCAGAGAAGTTTTTCCAATGATGAATCATGAACAGATACCTGTGGATCTGATGCAATTTAGAGAACATTATATGGAGACAGCGGGTGCGGTCTTTCTGGTAGCCTTAACGGAGGAAGCGGGCATTGTAGGCTCCATCGGTATTTTGCCATATGATGGTCGGATTCAGGTGATCGAAGGTCGGTACCCGGAACAATCTGCAGCTGAAATTGTAAAATGTTATGTCGATCCTGCCTATCGCAGATACGGTATTGGTTCACTTTTGGTGAGGGAGCTGGAGCGTGTGGTAAGAAAGATGCCGTACAGCACGTTATACTTACATACCCACCGTTTCTTGCCTGGGGCTGTAGATTTCTGGCAGCGTCAAGGATTTACAATCGTGACCGAAGAGCATAATGAGTGGCAAATTGTGCATATGGAGAAGCCAGCTGGGAAGTAATCTTTACTGTAAAGAAGGTAGCAATGATCAAGTCGAAGCAAGCAAACGAGCGCAGTTGGTAACGGCCAAATCGAAAACGCCAGAGATCGGAGAGATGTATTTATGTATACAAGTCTGATTGAAAAACTGAAGCATACCGAGGCTATACGCTGGTTCCCCAATCATCAGGTTCAGGAGAGCTGGATTATCGAAGTAGAACAAGAACTCGGCTTCGCATTGCCTCCTTCCTATCGCTGGTGGCTCCTGAATTATGGTCAAGCGATGTTAAGCGGGACAGAAATTCTAACCGTTGCGCCTCCAGAGGACCGAGAATATGCAGACACGGATATTCTGTACATATACCGGCTTGCTGATGAACAGGCGAAGCAGGAAGGCAAGTTGGAACTGTTTATTCCGGATGAGGACGAGTATTACTACTTTGATACATTGACCGCTGATGACCGTGGGGAATACAAGGTTATGCGGCTGGATTATTTTAATGGCGAGCCTGAAGTGTATGCGGACTCCTTCGCCGAATTTTTGGAGAAGTTAATTGATCAACGAACCCCTCGGAATCCGTAATTTCACTATGCTGTTTATGTGCTAAGACCGGCTCGTTGGAAAACATAGACGAATAAGTGTTTTGCATGAATGAATGGATGAATGGATGGATACATCATGGCTTGAGACATAAGGGGGGCAGATTCAGATGAACACACGGACACGTAAGATAGTCTTTATCGATATTGATGGCACACTTGTGGATGATGATGGGAACATACCTGTTTCAGCTCAGAAGGCTTGTAGGCAGGCACGTGCGAATGGACATCTGCTCTATTTGTGTACAGGGCGTTCCAAGGCGGAGATCTATGATTCCATCTGGGACGTCGGATTCGATGGTCTGATTGGTGCAGGTGGCGGATACGTAGAATTCGGCGAGGATGTTCTCTATCATAAAAAGGTAACAGCTGAAGATGTTCGGCATATGGTCGATTTTTTCAATGAACATCAGATTGATTTCTATCTCGAATCCAATTCGGCCTTATACGCAAGCAGCAATCTTCAACCCCACCTCGAACGTCGCATATACGGTGATGTGGAGAATGATCCAGCAGCCAGAGCCAAAAAGGAACAGAAGCCACATCCGTTTATTGCGGGTCTAACCTACGGTGAAGCCGACTTATACAAGGATGATGTCAACAAGGTTTGTTTTCTGGAAAGTGCTGTGGTTCCGTTTGATCGGATTAAGCAGGAGTTTCAGGGCAAATTCGAGGTTATCCAGTGCACCGTACCCATCTTTGGAGAGGGAAGCGGGGAGCTCATGATTCCTGGCATTCACAAGGCAATTGCGATTGTAGATCTGCTGGAACACCTGGGCATGTCTCGGGAAGACACATTGGCCATCGGAGACGGCATGAACGATGCGGAGATGCTGGAATTTTGCAATATAGGCATTGCCATGGGCAATGCGAAGCCCGGTCTGAAAGCCATTGCCGATGACATTACCGAAACCATAGAGGAAGACGGGTTGTATCACAGTTTTGTGAAGTATGGCTTAATTCAGTCTTAACGCTCTCAAGCAATCCAAAATAGTAAGGCGATCAGGCAGCTCCTATAATGGAGATGTCTGTTTGCAATGTTAAGACTTAGAGATAAAGGTCAGGATCCAGAAGAGAAGCCCGCCAAGGCCGCCCACACACAGTCCGCATAGGAGCGTAAAAAGAAATACAAATTTTTTCCCGTTCATGAGATTTCTCCCGCTTAAATTGTAATAATGGTGCGTTAGATTACATAATTCCTGTACAGTATCCGATATATATTAGGTACGCTCATTTAATAGCTACATAAAGGAGTGCAGAACATGGATATTGCAGCATTATCAATGGCCATGAGTCAAACATCGCTGGCACAGTCGGCGAGTTTGCAGGTGATGTCAATGTCGAAAGACATGGCAGAACAACAAGGTCAACAGCTTACGGAAATGTTAAAATCAGTTCCAGCTCCACATCCGAATCTGGGAAGTAGTCTGGATATTTCCGTTTAGACATTTTCAAAGAAATACATGTTCAAAGACAGCTGCAGCAAGCGAACCCAAACCGTTTCAATTCATCGAATTGAGGCTGTTTGGGTTGTTTTACGACTAGGAATGCTGGAGGATCATACTCCCAAAAAGCTGACGGGCCTTGTCCCAATCCACACCGAGTTTACCTTGCCATCCAGCCCACGGCATCTCCATGTCGGAGCGGCCTTTCGTATTGCTGAGCACTAATTCGGCATTCAGCAGTTCTTCAATATTGGTCCAATGATCGGGACGAAGGGGGAGAATCTGGTTCGGTAGAACACCTACTCGGGATAACGATTTTAATATGCCTCTGCGGATGCCAGCCTGTCCTTTGATCAATTTCTCGGCTGTGAGCCGTTTCTCATATTTTCCCGGAGACTCATCACTCTCTGCCCGATCCAAACTATGAAGCAGTTGATTGAAGGTGAGAATGTCCTCTTCACTCGGTATAATGGATTCATGTTCAAGCAGGGAAACTAGCTCTGTCAAATCAGCATATGCCCCTAAACTAGTCGAGCTGTAATCATGTCCCAAATGAACGGCATAGCGAATAAAGGACAAATTATCCCATGAGTCATTGCTGTTACGGCTTAAACCGCAGTATTTACAACAATGGAATTGTTCCGCCTCTTCATAAGCATGGTGCTGCATGTGAATCATCATATGATAGCTTCCAAGTGTAGTTATGCCCCGGGGATAACTTCCACCAACACCCGCCACAAATGCATTAGTGATCGTGGTCCAGGATAGATGTTTACTTTGCTGCAAATCGATTAATTGTTGAATGATCTGATCATGGTCGATTCGCTCCAGATCATTCGGCACCCAGCCGTTCGTATGCAGTACTTCTTGTTCGTCAGCAGTTAGTGTATCTGTTTGATACGCCATCACTTGGCGCTCGCTGTCGTACTTTCCATTGGCATGTAGATACAGCTTTTTAAGCACTTTCATGCATTTTTTGTCCATGAGCATCTCCTCAAAAGTTAGTTGCTTATCCTAAGACTGTCGTGTAGACTTGATTGCTTCATTTCATTATAAGTGAGATGATGGCAATATTACAGATGAGAAGCGGTGAAGCATGCGAATTAATAAATACATAAGTGAAACGGGATTCTGCTCTCGGCGGGAGACAGACCGCTTAATTGCAGCGGGGCGCATTACGATCAATGGTAAGGTATGTGTAAAAGGGGCTGAGGTTGAGGCAGAGGATATCGTCCTTATCGACGGTAAGAAAATCCCTCAGGTTGCTCGTCAACCTGTGTACTTGGCTCTGAACAAACCAATAGGTATTGTCTGTACGGCAGCACAACAAGTCGAGGGGAATATTATACAGTATGTGAATTATCCATCACGTATTTTTGCCGTAGGTAGGCTGGATAAAGCCTCGGAAGGTTTGATTTTGCTTACGAACAATGGAGAGATTGTCAACAAAATGATGCGATCAGAGCATAATCATGAGAAAGAGTACGTGGTGACCGTGGATAAACCGGTGACAGACGAATTCATAAGGATGATGTCCCAGGGAGTCGAGATTCTGGACGTAATAACCAAGCCATGCAAAGTATATCGTCACAGCGAGAATGTTTTTCGGATTATTCTGACACAGGGGCTTAACCTGCAAATTCGCAGAATGTGCAAAGCCCTGGGGTACAGAGTTCTAAAACTGGAGCGCATCCGTATTATGAATATAACACTGGATCAGCTGGAACGAGGACAATGGAGGCATCTGGAGAAGCATGAACTGAATACACTGCTTGCCAGGCTGAATTAGGTAACTACTCCTAGCTCGAAGAATAACATTTTGTGCAAAAGGCAAGTCATTGTAACGCAAAGAAGGCACTTATCCCGAATGGATGGTGCCTTCTTTGCGTTCAAAACGACCAGCACCTAATGGATCTCGGACAGCTTCGATCCGGGGGCATGCTTCCGCACTTTTCGTTCTGAGATAATTGAACCCACGAGTGTTAACACCGCACCAAGCATGATGATCCAAGTAATGGGTTCATGCAGCAGCAGTGCGGAGGCTAACAGTGTAATCACAGGCACCAAATAAATGTAAACGCTGGTTTTCACTGCTCCCAGAAGGCTTACCGCCCTATTCCAGGTTACAAAACACAATGCAGAAGCGCCTACCCCGAGAAAAAGAAGATTGGAAAGGTTGGTCAGATCGGCTAATCGCTCCATGTTAAAACGGAATTCGAACAGGAATAAGGCAGGGAGCATGAACAAAAGCCCGTAAAAGAATACTTTGCGTGTTGCACCAATGGTGTGATAGTGAAGATCGCCTATTTTGCGCATAAGGACGGAATAGATCGCCCATACAGCAGGAGCTACAAAAGCAAGCAAATCGCCCAGTGGATTCAGCTGCAGGCTGTAACGCCCATTGAACGCAATGATCACAATGCCTGTCAAAGCAATACCAAAACCGACGACAAAACGCCGGGATAACGGCTCATCCTTCAGGAAGAAATGTGCAAGCACAGCGGTAAAGAAAGGTGCAATGGAAACAATGACACCTGCGTTGGAAGCCAATGTGAATACCAGTGCGATATTTTCGATTAAAAAATACAATGTGACCCCGCACAGTCCCGCAGCCATAAAAAGCAGCTCTTCCCGGATCGATGATGACCGCATCACACGTGGGTAGATCAGGAACAACACCGCATATCCAATCAGAAAACGGAACAACAAAATTTCCACAGGTGTAAAGTCGATGAGCAGAACTTTAGTGGAGATAAAGGTAGTCCCCCAGATCAAAATCGTAAGCAAAGCGAGCAGGTGACCGGCCTTATGTTTATTTTCACTCATCGTGAAACACGGTCCTGCAGCCGTTGGGACTCGTATTCGTGGTTAAAGATGCGGTGATATTGTTTGGGCGTCAAGCCGATGAGTTTTTTGAAAAAATTCGTGAAATGGCTCTGATCGCTGAATCCTGTCTGGGCGGATACCTCAAGCGGCAGCGTCCCTTGTTCCAATAAACGCTTGGCCTGATTAATACGAATGGTTTCCAGATAGCGATATGGTGAGATACCTTTTTGGCGAGTAAATAGACGCACCAGGTGATACTTGCTCATTCCACTTCGTTCGGCTAACTCACTCAGCGATATACTTTCCATGTAATGAGACTCTATGTATTCGCAAATACGCTTGACTTCGGTCGTCACATCCTGAGAGGAGACGGGAGAATCAGTATCTGCATAATCCCGAAGCAGCTGTTCCAGCAACAAGAGCAACAGTTCTTCTTTGCCAAAATCGGATTGCTCCTCCAAAATCATCAAATGCAGATCATGCAGAGACCCGACAAGCTCGTGCTGATAGAGTACGGGTGCTGTAAAGCGTGGCAAAAAATCTTGTCCAGTAATTTCCCGAGTGTATTCTCTCATGACCTCTGGCTGGATATTAATACAGCGATAATCGAGCGTTCTTCCGTCAATCTGTTCACAGGCATGGGGGTCATGAGGGTTAAATACGATCATGTCGCCTGTATTCAGCACATACTCCTGATTGTTGCAGACCAAATATCGCTTGCCCTGCTCAATAAAACCAATGACATAATAGTCATGAAAGTGATTGGGGAATTTCTGCATAATGCCCTGGAATTGATAAGCTTCAAGCTGCAGATCAGTATCAAATACAACGGTTCGTACTTCGCGAATCATGCTGCACCTTCTTTCTTGTAAGTTCTTGTCATTATAAACGGAAAAGAAGGTAAGTTCTTGGATGATATTGCTCCTTCGCATGCCATAAATAGCAGGGTAGCAGCAGAAAAAGAGCAGATTTCCTGCTCCTTTTCTGTTAACAACCTATAGAGTACTACTTATATAACCTCATGGGAAGGCTTGTCAGAGATTGTCCTGCTGCAGACGGGGTCAGGTGATCTTCCAGTATAAATCCGCTGACGGGTTCAATACTTGAGAAGGTTCTTAAAAATGTCGTCAAAACAATTTTGGCTTCCAGCCTAGCCAGAGGCGCACCCAGGCAGAAGTGTGTGCCGAAGCCAAAAGCGAGCTGTTTGTTATTGTTCGTACGATGAATATTCAAGGTAAAAGGATCCTCGAACATGTCCTCATCCATATTGGCTGCACTCATCCAGGCTACGATGGCATCTCCTTTTTTGAGTTCAACACCGAGCAGATGATTATCCGCCTTGACCATGCGGTCCATTTTACTGATATGGAAACGATACCGCAGCATTTCTTCCACTGCATTTCCAACAAGCTCTGGATTATCTCTCAGCTCCGTGTACAGTTCAGGCTTATCATAGAGCAGCGCATAGAAGGAATTGGCCAACAGGTTGCTTGTGGTTTCAATTCCTGCACCCAGAATAAACATGGTGGTACGCACAATTTCCTCATCCGTAAAATGTTCACCATCCACTTCCACCTGGATCAGGTCCGAGATAATGTCCTCGGCAAGATTTGTTCGTTTGGACACAACAAAAGGGTAAAGGTATTCGAAATATTGCTGACCCGCAATTTTCTTCATTTCATTGATGCGGCTAAAGGTTGCATCCGTTGTTGGCATGAAGAGAATATCTACCCATTCCTTAAATAGGAGCCTGTCTTTGGAAGGGATGCCAAGCAGATCAGACATAATGATTACTGGAAACATACTTGTGTAGGCTTGTACAATATCCACCTCGGGAAGCTGAGAAAATTCCGTGACTAACTCGTCTGCTGCGGCCTGTATGCGCGGTTCCCAAAGTTTGAGACTTCTTGGGGTAAATGCACTTGCCAATAGTGATCTTCGCTTGCGGTGTTCCGGGGGATCCACGTTGTGAATATCCAGCTTGTCCGGAATGTGGTGCTCGCTGTCCGCACCTTCCCCCTCACTTGAATATCCCACGTTAACAATTGATCTTTCTCTTACACTGGAGAAATGTTCATGATCGTTTAATACGGTTTTCACCAAATCATACTTGAACACATGCCAGGAATCTGTCTCTTCATTGTAAACGACAGGTTCCTGTTTGAGCATGTGGCGATACCAACGATAAGGGCTAAACTCTTCTTCTTTCGATTGGAATTTCGTGATTTCAGACAGAGAAATAATCGTGCTCTTCTTCATTCATCTTACCTCCTTAGTTGGGGTCATTGACAAATATAACAAACAAGAGTACTTTAATTCAAGTAGTTTAAATTATAATAATAAGGTGGAGTAGAGAGTGAAGAGCATGCTGAAGCATAAAGGAGTCAAAGCGGGTATATTCATGATTGTGTTCTATCAGATTGTGATGCTGACCGTTTTCATGTCCGGATATAGCGCCATCCCCAAAAATGTAACGAATCTTACCGTTGCTATCGTAAATGAGGACCAACAATCCGGTACTGAATTCGTTCAGAAGCTGCAAGAGCAGCTCCCGTTCAATATTGTAACCGATGAGTCGCTGGAACAAGCGAAGATGGGTCTGGAAGACCGTGATATTCATATGGTCATACGTATACCCGGTGATTTTACGGAAAAACTGTCTGAACAGAGCGGCAAAGCGCAGTTGGAATATTTGATTAATGAATCTAACCCAACCACAATTACCAGTTCGATGAAAAATGTAGCAACAGAAATTACGGCCCAGATTAGCGCTCAGGTTCAAGCTCAAAGCTTCGAAGCGGTATTAAACGGAATGCAGGTTCCGGCGGAGCAATCCAAGCAGATTGTGGAATCCACCACGGGCAAAGTCTCATCCAATATCGTGATGAGCAATCCGCAGCCTGCCGGTATGCAAAATCAGATGGCACCGATGTTTATCACAATGGCACTTTACGTCGGAGCCATGATCTATTCCATGCAGAGTGTGGGCGGGATGCAGCAGCTGCGTGCACAAATCGGAAAATGGAAAGCATTTTTTGCCCTGCGTGGGACGAACCTGCTCATTTCCCTGATTGCTCCTCTGGTTGGAATAGGCATCTACTTCATGGTTCAAGGATATGGGGTGGAAGTGTTTCTGAAAATGTGGCTTGTGCACAGTCTGCAATTATTCGTATCGATCGAATTTACAAGTATCTTCATCATGCTTCTCGGTCAGGGAGGTATGCTGATCAACATGGTATTCGTGCTTAGTCAATCCATTGCCAACGGTACGTCCATGTCACCGGAGATGATGCCTGGATATTTCAAATTCGTCAGTCAGATTACGCCGATGTTCTATTCCACCCATTTGGATTACAATATTCTCTTCGGCGGTGGAAGAACGGCCCATTATGCGATCGGACTCGCGCTGGTTGGACTGGTCGCGTTCGTTCTCAATGCAGCGATACACCATTTCAAAAGTGCCAAGCAAACCAATCCACTGCAAGAGTCTTCACAACAGCCCGCTATAGTATAAAATAAGAAATAAAGGGCTCAGGCGATATTCTGCAAGAAGCTGTGCCCTTGGTAAGAGCAGAATGGGGGCAGTCACATGTCAATTCAAATATTTATTCTCGGTGCATTAAGTGAAGGGAATTGTTATCCCTATGATATTAAGAAGCAGATTGGCAAACATCTGGATCGGACCGAGGCCAGAATTACAGAAGGTACGATCTATTACAATTTTGAAGTGCTGCATAAGAAGGGTCTGATCGAGAAGATTGAAACCATCCAGAGTGAGAATAGACCAGACAAGACGATGTATGGGATTACCGATGCAGGGCGGCTCGCGCTGGAAGAGAGCATCTATAAAGTGTTTCAGAAGTTCACGACCATTCAGTCCCTCTATGCAGCGCTGGTTAATTTGGATAAGGTGGATAATCAGAAGATCGCATACCTTATTGAAGATATTATCGTGAAAGAAAGAAAAAAACTCGAGTATATCGACCAGCAGAAACCAGAGGAGATTGAGGTAAGTGAGGATTTGATGGATGCACTGTGGCTGATGAGGGATCATGCTTATCACACGATAGAAAGCAACATTGCATGGTTGCAGAAGCTCCTTCACCATGTTCAGAGCAGAGCGTTAAGGCATTAAGCGCGTTTAGCGTCACCGTGCGAGCGAAGAGGTGCGTCAGGTCAGTGACAGTCTGGCTTTGAACGCACCTTTTTTGCATTTAAAGTGTGAGCAGGTAAGGAGCTGGAATTGAAACATGTGGAAAAAACATATAAAATCCGAACTATGTCATGATGAATATTTTTATAATGAGGGAGAGGAAATTTCATGTTTGAACATCTGGTGGTATTCAAATTCAACGATAACATTACGCCGGCAAAACAGCAGGAATTTGTCTCGCAATTACTCGCCTTACAGGACGAGATTCCTGGGATCATCGATCTGACTGCCGGGATCAATGTTACGGAAGAGACGGATCATATTCAGGGATTCACGCTTGGATTAAGAGTGACGTTTGAAGACCAAGAAGCCTTGCGTGCATATGGTCCACATCCCGCCCATCAGGCTTTTGTAGCTTCCCTTAACGGATGGGTAGAGAATGTTATTGTAACGGACTTTCCCATCCCTTCGAAGTAAGACAGGTAATGAAGGAGAACGCCGAGTATGAGTTTAAATATCAGACCGTATCGTTTGGAAGATTTAAGTGATCTTGAGTACGAGGTTCGTATCGGGAGCGTGTCAGAGGATTCCTATAGGAAGATCATGATTTTGAAATTTATAGGTGTCTACGGGTTTGGCAGTAGAGGCAACTCGGATGCCCGTTATATGAGTGCAATCGGCAAAGCTGTGCTGGAAGCATGGAGGCCGGACGGGCTCGTGATTGATCTGTCGGACATGCAGTATGATTGGGGAGATGAGTTGGATCTCGTTTTTGACGTAGGCAGTGAGATCTCAAGGTACCGTCCATTCCCGCTTGCGCTTACCGTTGGACCAAAATCAGAAGAAGCGGTCAGAACACTTCTATTTGGGGTTGGCAGTAAAGATGGAATCGAATCTGCAGGATGGGTGTTCCGGAGTGTGGAGGAGGGATGGGCCTACATTGCTTCCCAATTAGCCACCTAGAAGTCCTGATACCTCGGGTGAAATTATATTATAAATGAGTGAGCAGCAGGCCGGCACATGTAGTGCTGGCTTTTTTCTTTTCTCCTTATATACACTACAAAATTCAGCGATGTTAAATAATATCACATTAGGAATCCGATGTTTTGTTTCGTTTGCCCAAAATGATACGATCTCTTTATCTCTTGTAACAATTATCGTTCATGTATCATGGAAGTTCTCGAAATAGTTTATATAATGTGAATCAACATAACATGATTGTTCAGTGCGATGGGTTGATTCTAATTTCGGGGGCGAGTGCGGATGAACGAAACAAAAAAGATGAGAATTTTTTCACTGGGGATTCAACATGTATTGGCAATGTATGCCGGGGCCATTTTGGTACCTCTGCTCGTGGGGAGAGCTTTAAATCTGACTGCAGAGCAGCTGGCGTATCTGGTATCCATTGACCTGCTCACATGTGGTGTTGCAACGTGGCTGCAGGCTAGGAAAGGAAAGTATCTCGGCATTGGTTTGCCAGCGGTACTCGGCAGTTCTTTTGTGGCCGTTACGCCCATGATCGCCATCGGATCTCAGTATGGTATTCCAGCCATTTATGGGTCCATCATAGCAGCCGGATTATTTATCGTCATCTGTGCCGTATTTTTCAGCAAAATCGTCAAACTGTTCCCTCCCGTTGTCATTGGTACCGTGGTAACCATTATTGGTCTAGCACTTATTCCTACCGGTATTAAGAATATGGCTGGCGGGGCAAACAGTGAGAACTTTGGAAGCTTGGACAATCTGGCACTTTCATTCGGAGTACTGCTCTTTATTTTGGTACTGAACCGGTATGCTCGTGGTTTCGTTAAATCTCTTGCCGTCCTGATTGGCATCATCGCAGGAACTCTCATTGCGGCTTTCATGGGAAAAGTGAATTTCTCTCCTGTTCAGGAAGCGTCATGGTTCCACTTGCCACAACCGTTTTATTTCGGAATGCCAACATTTGAGCTTGGCCCGATTATTACAATGATCATCGTAGGAACTGTCGTGATTATCGAGTCAACGGGTGTATTTATGGCTTTGAGCAAAATTTGCGATCAACCCATCAATGAGAAGGATCTGGCGCGTGGTTATCGTGCAGAAGGCTTGGCTTTTGTACTTGGTGGTATATTCAATGCTTTTCCGTACAATACATTCGCACAGAATGTCGGACTCGTTCAATTATCCAAGGTGAAAACAACAAATGTCGTGGTTGCAGCCGGAGGCATTCTGGTCTTCCTCGGACTTATTCCGAAGGTAGCGGCATTTGCAACGATTATCCCAAGTGCAGTACTAGGCGGAGCAACAGTTGTTCTGTTCGGCATGGTCGTATCCTCTGGAATCAAAATGCTGCAATCCGTCGATTTTGGCAAGCAGTCCAACCTGTTGATCGTCGCTTGTTCGGTTTCGCTTGGGCTTGGTGTTACAGCCGTACCAGACCTGTTTGCTCAGCTGCCACAAAGCATTCGGATCATTGTGAGCGATGGCATTATCACAGGAAGTTTGTCAGCGATTCTCCTCAATATCTTTTTCAATCTTGGTTTCAAAAAGGAAAGTCTGCCTGTTCAGCCTGTAGCTGGAACTCAGGAGGCACATACCTAATTCCATCTTAACTGACTAATAGCGAATTAATCGAGTAAGCCCACATCGGATTCATTGCTGGAAAGAGTGGAATATATCCTTCTTCCTAAATGAATACCTTGTGGGCTTATTTGGCTGCCCTACACGATGAAACATGCAAACGCCCTACAAATATGCTAAAGTTTCCTTATGAACATATGATATGTTCATCATTTCGAAATTCCATGCGACTACATAAATGAGCATTGGTTCACACAGGCTAAAATGAATATAAACAGAGGAGTTCCTTTGTTGAGGAGAAGGAGTGGAGTGCACATGGAAAAGGATAAGTTAGGCGCAGGCTGGAATCTGGATAATAGTTATGCCCGGCTGCCGCAGACCTTTTATACGAGTCAGGGTGCAGCACCGGTACAGTCACCTGAGCTTGTCATCTTAAATGAAACCCTTGCTGCCAGCCTCGGACTGAATGCTGAAGCGCTGAACAGCAAGGAGGGAGCAGCGATTTTCGCAGGCAATGAAACTCCGCCTGGAGCCGAGCCTCTTGCTCAAGCCTACGCAGGGCATCAATTTGGCAATTTCAATATGCTTGGTGATGGACGGGCATTGCTGCTGGGTGAACAGATTACGCCACGGGGCGAGAGAGTGGACATTCAGCTCAAAGGTTCAGGAAGAACACCTTACTCCCGTGGAGGGGACGGTCGGGCAGCGATTGGACCGATGCTGCGTGAATATATAATAAGCGAAGCCATGGAAGCACTGGGAATCCCTACAACGAGAAGTTTGGCGGTAGTGACTACTGGAGAAAACATTATTCGTGAAACGAAACGGCCGGGTGCGATATTAACCCGAGTAGCCTCCAGTCACATCCGCGTGGCAACCTTTCAGTATGCAGCTAGGTGGGGTACTGTCGACGAACTGAGAGCACTGGCGGACTATACGCTGGGACGACATTTTCCTGACATTCCTTTAGATAATAACCGTTACCTGAACTTCCTCCGGGAAGTTATCAAACGACAGGCTTCACTGATAGCCAAATGGCAGAATGTTGGATTCATACACGGTGTCATGAATACGGACAATATGGCCATCAGTGGAGAAACGATTGATTACGGGCCTTGTGCTTTTATGGATGCTTATAATCCGGCTACAGTATTTAGTTCAATCGATACGCAAGGCCGTTATGCCTACGGCAACCAACCCTATATTGCGGGCTGGAATCTGGCTCGTCTTGCGGAGACATTGCTGCCGCTGCTGCATGAACATGAAGATGTGGCCATACAGATTGCACAGGATGCCATTGCCCAATTTTCGGAGCAGTATCATCATGAATGGTTATCCGGCATGCGTGCCAAGCTGGGACTGTTCGCGGAAGAGAACGAAGATGAAACGCTGATTAAAGATCTTCTGGAACTGATGGAAAAGCAATCGGCGGACTATACGAATACGTTCTTAGCTTTAACTTTTGATAAGTGGGAGAACTCGAATCTGAACGAAGCAACGGAATTTGCGGAATGGAACGAACGCTGGAAAGCGAGACTGGGCCGGCAGTCTGAATCAAGAGAAACTGTGGAGCAACGGATGAAGAGCAGCAATCCTGCAATAATCCCTCGGAATCACAGAGTGGAAGAGGCGCTCGAACGGGCAGAGAATGATGGGGATTATAGCGTAATGCATCAGCTGCTAGCCGTTCTCCAGAAACCTTATGCACATACACCAGAACAGGAAGAATACGCCACATTGCCGACGACCTGTGATCCATCTTATCGGACATTTTGCGGAACCTGATAGGGAATGCAGATTGTTTTAGATTGAAAATTTTCAGATTGAAAAAACAATCAAGAGATGCCTATGCAATAGATGCATTAGGAGTACAATCAACCTTGTGATCACGAAGAAGCTGCCACCGGCAGCTTTTTCATTATCATGCCACGGGGAATGCAATTTCAATGAATTACAGGTGGTGAGTAGCCATGTCAAATGTTTTAACGAAACAGGAATTAGTAGTCAAGCTGCTTGAATTATTATCACGAACAGACTTTGACGAAGAACAGAGCAATACATATGTTAACCGTCTATTGGACCCGTTTAAATGGGAAGGCGTGCCGTATGTTGAAACGGTGAATGGAACCTATATCGTTACCATCTATGAACGTGGAATGCCCATGTTGAAGAAAAAGTTGAAGCAGACCGAGATGGTTATCTACTGGCTGCTGGAGGACATTATTTTTACCACGGTGCATGTGGAGATGTTGAAAAAATACGAAGTAGATAATATCAACACTCATTTAAAATATACGAGCGAAGTAATGCAGGAAATGGACCGCAACATTACAAACGCTTTTCAGCAATTGGGAGAACCCTATTTGCATTGGCATCAAACCGGTAAGCGCCAGGAATTGGAGAGTGTGCAGCATAAGGGAGGGTGAAGGGCATGACTAATCAAGATATCAATGATGTATGGTATGATTATGCGTTGAAGTTTGTGGACAAAAAGAACAAACATGAACAGGGATGGTCCGTATTAACATCCGAGGAGCAGGAGATTGCAGCCTTATGGTTGTTCGAAGTAGACGTTTATAACGGTGGGTTCATTCAATTTTTCTGCAACTGGGGAGAAGAAGCATATCTACATGTTTTACGGGCATTACATATAACTGGTGCGAACCAGATGCTGGGCAATATTCAAGAGCAGTATAGCTGCATAGAGCATTTGGCGGATGATGAAAGACTGACAGCATTGTGGGATATTCCCCGCTTACTTACGACAGAAGACGAACAAAGGTTAGATACACTGGATCAGCAATTGTGGGATAACGAGGATCAGCTTGCGGAGAAGGCATATACGTATTATCATAGAAAGCTGAATATAGAGGCATAGTATAAGATCAGAGTCTCTTTCGCTGTACGGTCAGCAGATGATGAATACAGGCTCTTGCAATGAATTGAACGTTCCGCTATACTGGCTATAATCTAATACATGAATTACGTTGATGGAGCGCAGTAGCGGCTTTGTCCCTGTTACAGAAAGTCAGGGGTTGATGGAACCTGATACATACAAGGGCTGCGAATTACACTCTGGAGTACTTGGGTAATGCCAAGCGGAATGGGCAAACGATATATTGCCAAAAGCGGTATGGATAATGCGTAAGCATCTGTCCGTGCAAGTTGGGTGGTACCACGGTTATGATAATCGTCCCTATGTCTAATGAAGACAAGGAGGCGATTTTTTTGTGTCCAAAAAAGATGCTCCCGTCTGTATTTCTTTTACCATTTACGTAGTCCATGACTGAGAACGATTAGGAGAGAAAGGGGTTGTTTGGATTGAATATTATTGATGAACTTGAATGGCGTGACGCCATAAACCAACAGACGGATGCGGAGGGGCTACGTGAGCTGACCGAAAGCAAGTCGATATCCTTGTACTGTGGGGTTGACCCTACTGGAGACAGTATGCACATCGGTCACCTGATTCCGTTCATGATGCTGAAACGTTTTCAACTTGCGGGACATCGTCCGGTGATCCTGATTGGGGGGGCAACGGGTACAATCGGTGATCCAAGTGGACGTCAATCCGAACGTTCGCTGCAAACACTGGAACAGGTCCAAGAGAACGTCAATAAGTTGACTGCACAGATGAAAAAATTATTTGTAACCGAAGGCGACAACCAGGTTCGCATGGTAAACAACTACGATTGGACACATCAAATTAACGTCATTGAGTTTTTGCGTGATTACGGCAAAAACTTCAATCTTAACACGATGCTGGCAAAAGATGTGGTAGCGAGCAGACTGGAAGGCGGAATCTCATTCACCGAGTTTTCCTACCAGATCCTGCAGTCTCTGGATTACCATCATCTGTTCCAGAACGAGGATGTACAGCTGCAAATTGGTGGCTCCGATCAATGGGGTAATATCACGAGTGGTCTGGACCTCATCCGCAAAAAAGAAGGATCTGAAGCAAAAGCCTACGGGCTGACGATCCCTCTGATGCTCAAAGCCGATGGTACGAAATTTGGTAAAACCGCTGGCGGTGCGATCTGGTTGGATCCGGACAAAACGACACCATTCGAATTCTACCAGTTCTGGGCGAATACAGATGATCGCGATGTCATTAAATACCTGAAATACTTCACCTTCCTGAGTAAAGAGGAAATTGAAGCTTTGGCTGAAAAGGTGGAGACTGAGCCGCACAAACGTGAAGCACAGAAGGCACTCGCCGAAGAAATGACAAAATTCGTTCACGGCGAAGAGATGCTGGAGCAAGCTAAACGCATTACCGCAGCGCTCTTCAGTGGAGATATTCGCTCCCTGACAGCCGATGAGATCGAGCAGGGCTTCAAGGAAATGCCTACGTTTGAAACAGACGGCGAATCCAAAAATATTGTGGACTGGTTGGTGGATCTTGGCCTTGAGCCATCCAAACGCCAAGCACGTGAGGATGTCACCAAAGGTGCGATCTCCATGAACGGAGAGAAGATTACAGAATTGGAATTTACAGTTTCTGCGGAGCATGCTATTGGTGGCAAGTTCATCATTATTCGTAAAGGCAAGAAGAACTACAGCCTTGTGAAATTGAAGTAGGAACTTACAGTATCATAAATATCTTGGGAAGGACAACGATAGTTTCAATTCCCAAGATATTTAAATTCTCAAGGTGCACAAAAAAGGGCCGTCTCCACATATGTCAATGACATATGGAGACGGCCCTTTAACCATTTATCCGCAAATAATTGATTTGATTATTGATTCACAATGGCTGTAATCTCTTCGTCCAGATCAAGTCTGACGTTTTCACGGTAAGCCCGGATGTTGTATTCGCTGTGGAGGTAGCGCAGGATCGCTTCAATCATGTTGGATTCAACCAAGTATTGACTACGGCCTTGAATCCAGACTTCAGCGGAGTATCCCGTATCTTCTTCCCAGCTCAGTTCAACATTGACATCGGTCGGGCGCACACCTTTGCGTTCAGCCATGTGAAGACAGATTGCGTTAACAATCTCATCCATGCTTAGAACCATAATGATTAGTACCGTCCGTTTCTGTTGCGTTCATCATCATCACGATCACTGCGGCGGTCATAGCGACCATCTGCAGCCGGTTTACGGCGATTCGCAATTGCTCTGAAGAGTGCCATTGCCAGCATTACGATCAGCATGATTGCAGCAACGTTTACAAGCAATCCAAGGATGTTTCCGAGAGCTCCCATGCCACCGAACAATCCGCCGAACATCATACCGGCCAGACCACCCAGCATCATACCTTTCATGAATCCGCCGCCACCGCCGAAGAATCCGCCACGGTTAGTTGCAGCTGCGCCTGTACCCGAGTTGTTGTTCGAGTTGGACTGACTCACATTGTTGTTGTCGGATTTCTTAGGTGTATTGGTATAACTTTTCGTGCCGGATTTGAAACCGCCACCACGTCTTGCGTCAGCAGAATCCGGATTTGCTACGCCTACTGTTGCGAACAACAGAGTGAAAGCCATAAAAACCATCATCAGATGTTTAATTCCAAATTTTTTCTTCATTGTAAAGATCGTAACCCCCCGATTAAATTGTGTGATCAACCCTAAAAATGGGCCTTACTCATGTAATACGGACTAAATGCAGGAACGTTTCAAATTTTGTTTAATTTTCCGAAATAATCGGACAAGGGTCCTGAATGGCTGCCTGACCATCCAGCAGCTGAGTCACCCAGTTGCACCATTCCAGGCCGGTCTGGGCATTCATTAATCCCTTTTGAACCAAAATGTAGCTCCCAAATTCCCGGCTACCTACGCGGAGGTTATCCTGAGGGATGCGAGACTTCAAATCCTCGAAATAACGGATGCGCTCCATAAACCAGTTTTTGCGCTCATTCAGAATGCGTCTCATGCTTCCATCTTCGGCAATGCCGACACACAAAATACGCAAATTGAATTCGTCACGTGTTACCGGAGCGGTAACAGGAGTGATCATCCATCCGAGCAGTTTCTCGATACCTTTTTCCGTGACTGCATACATTTTTTTGTCCGGTTTGTCAGACTGTTGCACCCAGCGGGAAGATAATAGTTCATCATTTTCCATCTTGGACAGGAGCGGGTAGATCTGACTGTGTTTGGCTTGCCAATGCGGCTGAATTTTCAGCATCAGATCGTAACCAGACGACTCCTCGCGGGTAAGCAGCCCGAGCAATCCGTAGGAAAGTATGTTCATGCACATGTCTCCTTAATATTAGGGCTGGGTCAGTGAAAACAATCAATATTGCCATCAATGACCGCTTTCATAAAAGTGTACACTGAAACTGTATGGTTTGACAACCTGACAGCATAACTGCCTCAATTTAGACAAAAAAAGAGTGCGGACCCTTAGGTCCGCACCCAAAACCATTTAGAGAGATGCCTGTTACTCGTACCCTTCAACCACAAGCTCAAGCTGGCCTGTAGAGGAATCGATAATCATGCCGTGAACGGGTACTCCCTGTGGAAACAGGGGATGATTTTTGATGACTCCTACAGTATGTTTTACCCCTTCATCAACACTGTTAAACCCTCGAAGCCAATTGTTCAAATTGATTCCGGAGTTGTCCAGAGCATTTATGACTTCCTTGGATACACCGCGGTCAAGCATGTGGCCAATCATGGTGTCTGCTTGCAAAGATGCCATACCGCACTCGGTGTGACCGACAACAACAACTTCGTCTGCCCCGAGCTCATAAATAGCTACAAGCACGCTTCGCATAACAGAACCGAAAGGTTGAGAGATAATGGCGCCGGCCGTTTTAAGGATTTTAACCTCACCATTCTTCAAATTCATCGCTTTAGGCAGCAATTCCACCAAACGCGTGTCCATGCATGTGATAATTGCCATTTTTTTAGTTGGAAACTTACCAGCCGTATACTTTTCGTATTCTTTCGTCTCGACAAATGATTTGTTGTACTCCAAAATCTCTTGAATGTTGTTCATGTCCATTGCCTCCTGTTATCCAATACGATGAGCACGGCTGCTTGCATCGGTATGCAGCTTGTCCCACGCCTTGTCTTGATTATACCACGGTCAGCAAACGACACGATGTCTTAAAATAAGAATCAAGCCATTTACCTCTGTTAAAAGTTGATTATACGCATTGCAAAAAGTATCATCAATAGGGAGTCTAAACTTTTTTTGGAGAGGTGAACAATAACAATGGAAGAACAAACACTGAAACATCTGGAATCATTCCTTAACTTGGCCGGCAAAATCAAAAGTTATCACGAAGCCATTGGTTTGCTTCATTGGGATTTGCGCACTGGTGCGCCGAAGAAAGGCGTTCCGACTCGTTCGGAAACCATCGGCATGTTATCTACCGAAGCGTTCAAGCTTCAAACCTCAGATGAGATGAAAACTTATTTGGACACGCTGACAAAACCAGAGGTGTTGAAAGAACTGGATGATACAAACCGCCGTCTGGTAGTGGATTGCAAAAAGGAATACGATCGCAGTCAGTCCGTCCCGCCTGAGAAGGTTCAAGCGTATACGGTGCTCACAGCCAAATCAGAAACGGCATGGGAAGATGCCAAGCATAATAGTGATTTCGAAGGCTTTTCCCCTTATTTGACAGAGATCGTGAAACTCAAACAGGAGTTTATCGACTACTGGGGCGTGAAAGATACACGCTATGATACGCTGCTTGATATGTACGAGCCGGATCTGACCGTAGAGAAAGTAGATGCGGTATTTGCCCGGTTGAAAGCACGATTGGTGCCGTTGCAGGAAAAAATTAATGCTTCCGAAAACAAGCCGAGCACGGAGTTCTTAAACCAGCTGTTTGATACGGATCAACAGGAAAAGTTCAGTTTGTTCATTTTGGGACAGATGGGTTATGACTTTGATGCCGGAAGACTGGATGAGAGCGTTCATCCGTTCGCGACAGGACTTAACCCGGGAGATGTGCGAATCACGACGAACTACTTGCAGGATGATGTGACGAGCGCGGTATTCAGTTCTTTGCACGAAGGCGGACACGCGCTATATGAGCAAAATATTGACGGAAGTTTGGCAGGTACCCTTTTGGCTGAAGGAACGTCGATGGGTATTCATGAATCCCAGTCCCGTCTCTGGGAAAATATGATTGGCCGCAGCCGTCCGTTCTGGACTCGCTATTATCAAGACTTGCAGCAGCATTTTCCGCAATTGAGCGAAGTAGCACTGGAAGATTTCTACCGTGCGATCAACCGCGTCGAAAGTTCCCTGATTCGAATTGAAGCAGACGAGCTAACGTATAATCTGCACATTATCATCCGTTATGAAATTGAGAAGATGCTGTTCAACGAGGGACTGGAAGTTAAGGATTTGCCGGAAACCTGGAACGCCAAGTACGAAGAATATCTGGGCATTGTTCCTCCAAATGATGGTGTAGGCGTGCTTCAGGATGTTCACTGGTCCGGTGGCGATTTTGGTTATTTCGCATCATATTCACTCGGCAATATGTATGCTGCTCAGATTCTACATACGTTGCGCCAGGAACTGCCGGAGTTTGACTCTTATATTGCTGAAGGCAATCTAATACCGATCAAGGAATGGTTAACGGACAAGATTTATCGTTACGGCAAGAGCCGCACGCCTTCCGAATTGATTCTTGCAGTGACAGGTGAAGAGCTGAACCCGGATTATTTGGCTGACTATCTGGAAGCAAAATATACCGAGATTTATAAACTGTAGTTGTTAATCACATAACAGGAAGCAGGCACTAGAGAGAGCCGGGCATATGCCCGGCTCTTTTTTTGGTGTGCAAGTTCTTAACCTTTTGATGGGCAGCGGCATATTCATAGTAGAGAGAAACTGCTGAAACCAGCGAAGGAGGGAAACAGCATGAAATACACGCCCTGGTTCATCCGTGCCATCGTTATATTGCTGATTATCATTGTGGCGCTCACGAGCTGCAACAAAGAGAAAAACGAAGCGAAAATTACGATTGGCGAGGTGACGCGTTCTGTATTTTACGCACCGGAGTATGTAGCCGTAGCCCAAGGTTTTTTTGAAGAAGAGGGACTGGAGGTCGAGATCCAGACAACGGCTGGTGGTGACAAAACGATGGCTGCCTTGCTCGCGGGCTCCGTAGATATCGCTCTGGTCGGAGCAGAGACATCCATCTATGTCTATCAGCAGGGAGCTGAAGATCCGGTCATTAACTTTGCTCAGCTAACCCAGACAGACGGAACATTTTTGTTTGCACGGAGTGCGGAAGGCAGCTTTGATTGGGATCAGCTGAACCAAAGTACGTTTCTCGGACAGCGCAAAGGCGGGATGCCGCAGATGGCTGGAGAATTCACGTTGAACAAACACGGCATTGATCCGCAGAATGATCTGGAATTGATCCAAAATGTCGATTTTGCCAACATTGCTTCTGCATTTGCGTCGGGCACAGGAGATTATGTACAGCTGTTTGAACCACAGGCGTCCATCTTTGAACAGGAAGGCCGAGGGAAGGTCGTTGCATCGTTTGGAACGGAAAGTGGACATTTGCCTTACACAGTCTTCATGACGAAACAAAGCTACATCAACGACAACGAAGAAATTGTACAGAAATTTACAAACGGGCTGCACAAAGCACAGGTTTGGGTAGATTCCCATTCCGCTGAAGAAATTGCCGAGGTCATCCTACCTTACTTTAAAGACATTGATCAATCCATTCTCGTAAGTAGTATTAATCGCTATAAGGAACAGGGGACGTATGCAACAGATCCGATTATTGATGATGAAGAATGGAACAACCTACTGGACGTCATGAGTGCGGCTGGAGAACTTGAACAACGGGTGGATTCCAAAGCGATTGTTGATAACACCTATGCGGAACAAGCAGCATCTGTGAAGTAACCAGGCATTCAGGAAAGGAAGTGATCGTCATGCCTGAATCCGATACGGTGATTAGACTGGAAGGAATTTCGCAAGTTTATGTCAATGAGCGTGAAGCCTCATTGGTCATCGAAGACCTGAGCCTTCAGGTTAAGCAAGGAGAATTTGTCAGTCTTGTCGGTCCGAGCGGGTGTGGCAAAACGACATTGTTGTCCATCATTGCCGGACTGCTTACTCCAACCGCGGGAGATGTGAAAATTAAAGGGAAACTGGTTGAAGGTCCTTCTGCCCAGATTGGCTATATGCTGCAGCAGGACTATCTGTTTCCATGGCGTACCATTTTGGATAATGCACTGATCGGACTTGAATTGACGGGCAGGCTGGATGAACGGAGTCGTAAACGAACAAGCGAGCTGCTTGCTGAGATGGGGCTTGCTGGAACAGAGAATTTATATCCTTCCGAACTATCCGGGGGCATGAGGCAGCGTGTCGCGCTTGTGCGGACGCTAGCAACCGATCCATCCCTGCTGCTTCTGGATGAACCATTCTCTGCGCTGGACTACCAGACCAAACTGCAGCTGGAGGATCTGGTGTCGGATACGCTCAAGGAAACGGGGAAAACCTCGGTGCTGGTCACACATGACCTGTCCGAAGCGATTGCTGTGAGTGACCGCGTTATTGTGCTGGATCGCAATCCAGGACGAATTCGGAAAGAGTTCATCATTCCTGAAGCCATTCGGAAATCCCAGCCCTTCTATGCAAGGGAACAGGAAGGTTTTAATGAGCTTTTTCAGGCGCTATGGAGCGAACTGGAACAGTCCGGAGGAGGTGAGAAGAACGGGTGAATCAGACGAGAGAGAAGCAGGAAATGCGCCGTGATGAATGGATGCAGAAGCTGCACCAAGGCCACATGAAGCAGGTCGCTGAGTGGCGCCGCAAGGTACTTGCGGTTCAGCTGTCCCTGCTGGTCTGCATGTTTTTGTTATGGGAACTGGCTGGCAGGATGCGCTGGATTGATGTGCTGCTGTTCAGTTATCCGAGTAAAGTTTTTGCCCAGATCGGCAAGGACATCGCCAGTGGTGAATTGTGGATACATGTCGCAGTCACCGTTGGGGAGACGGCAGTTGGCTTTTTGCTGGGGACGCTTGTCGGAACGCTGCTTGCGGTCCTGATCTGGTGGTCTCCTTTTTTGTCCAAAGTGCTTGATCCCTACATGGTTGTATTCAACAGCATGCCAAAGGTGGCGCTAGGCCCTATCTTCATCGTCATGTTCGGTGCAGGCTTTACGGCGATTGTCATGACTACGTTGTCCATTACGGTAATTATTACGACCCTGGTCGTGTACAACAGTTTCAACGAAGTGGACAGCAATTATGTTAAGGTCATTCGTACGTTCGGGGGCGACCGGTCCGTGATTTTTACCAAAGTTGTACTGCCGGCATCGTTTCCAGCGATTGTTTCTACGTTGAAAGTCAATGTGGGCATGGCCTGGGTCGGGGTGATTGTTGGTGAGTTTTTGGTTGCCAAACAGGGACTCGGGTATTTGATTATCTACGGATTTCAGGTCTTCAATTTTACTCTGGTATTATCAAGCCTGCTTATTATCGCGGCCGTAGCTACAGCGATGTATCAGCTAGTGGTGTATGTGGAGAGAAAATTGCTGGCAGGGCGCAGGTAGTGCCGCAAATACGATTAATAGAACATGATAGATCGTCTTATGTATACAATTTCACAAGGGGTGTCACGTTGCCCGCTTACCGAAAATCAAGTACCATACTAATACGAATATTCCGTGCAGTCCTTCATGTATGCGGTGATTGGAGAGATGGGCCATCGCCCGCATGGATCAAAATTGCCAGCGTCCCACATCCGGGACGCGATGTTGTGACCGGCATGCATGGGCATGTCGGTTGATGCCGTTTATTCATTCTGATGTGATTGCATATGTCTGTGTCACCCCTTCAATCGCTTCTTTTTTATGAAACGTGAAATGGTTTGCCTCAGGCTGTGTAATACTACATATTGCGGAACTAGGCTATCTCAGATTTATTAGAGGTATGAAGCAGGACATGCATTCAACCGGATGGGACGAAGAGCTGGCTTGGACATATAAGCAGCTTAGAGGAGAGGAAATGAGAAATGGGTTTTAGAGTAATCAAAACTGCAATTGCTGCACTGATGGCTGTGCTGATTGCGGACTGGTGCGGCTTGCCTGGGCCAACATCGGCAGGCTTGCTGGCCATTCTGGGTGTCGATGTTACGAGGAAAAGGAGCATTCGCACGATATCGGCGCGTTTCTTTGCTTCCGTGGTAGGTCTTTTGTTTGCAAGTGTACTTTTTCACTTTCTAGGCTTCCATTATTGGGTTCTAGCCGTGTACATACTGATTGCATTTCCTGTAATTGTTCGGGCCGGATTTAAGGAAGGCATTGTGACGGGGTCTGTCGTGGTTTTTCGCGTCTTCAGTGGCGGGGAGATGGATGTTCAAGTCATTTTGATACAAATCGGGTTGTTGCTGATTGGTCTTGGATCTGCGATGGTCGTTAATCTGGCTTACATGCCAGCGGCCGATCCGCAAATGCTTCAGATTCGCAAAAGGATTGACGAACTGTTCTCCGTGATCTTCAAGGAGTTTGCCGCGACTCTTCGTAATCCGAATGAGATCTGGGCAGGGAAGGAACTGATTGAAGCGGACAAGGCTGTTTTGGGCGGCATTGAAGCAGCCAAGCGTTCACTTGAGAATCAGGTCATTCATCCGAACGAAGAATGGAGTGTATACTTTTACATGCGAAAAACGCAGCTGGACTCCATTCAGCATATGATGCATCTGGTATCCCAAATTTATCAGAAGATGCCACACGCCGAAATGGTGTCGGAGCTGTTTGACCAGCTAAGTCAGGATGTGCTCACGGAGTCTTACACTGGACGAACCGAAAAACTTCTCGCAGATGTGCAAGAAGAATTCAGGCGAATGGACCTGCCAGATACAAGGGAAGAATTCGAGATTCGTTCCGCGATTCTCCAGCTGTGCCGGGAACTCGCGCTGTATCTGAAAATTGCGAAGAAGGACAAAGCGCCGTCCCCAAT
Source organism: Paenibacillus sp. ACRRY (assembly GCF_022346995.1). GTDB lineage: Bacteria > Bacillota > Bacilli > Paenibacillales > Paenibacillaceae > Paenibacillus. The sequence goes on from NZ_JAKRNM010000001.1 coordinate 65,357, forward strand.
TACGGACCGGTCCCAATCTACAAACGAATAATAGAAAATAGTTGTCACCCTAGACGGATGCCCTGCATACACTTGTAGTGAATGATTGTATGGAGGAGGTTTAAAGATGTCATTGAGTCATAAACATCAATGTAGAGAGATCATCACGAAGGCGATCTGCGGCAAAGGTCGTAAGTTCTCTACCGTAACACATACCGTGACTCCGCCTAATGGTCCGACCAGTATTTTGGGGGCTTGGATTATCAACCACCAATATGAAGCCGTATCAGCGGGGGACGGAATTGAAGTTATTGGTACTTACGATATCAACATTTGGTATTCCTATGACAAAAATTCGCAGACAGATGTAGCCAAAGAAACGGTGTCGTATGTAGAACATGTGCCTTTGTCTTACCTGGATCCGAAACATCGGGCTTCCACAGTAGAGGTAGCTGCGGATGCAACGCAGGAACCAAGCTGTGTGGAAGCCACTGTATCCGCAGGTGGAGGCAGCGTAATTATCCGGGTAGAACGGGAATTCGCTGTTGAACTGGTTGCCGAAACCAAAGTTTGCGTGAAGGTATGCACAGATGGTTGCGGAGACTACGAAGACAAGGATTATGACTTTGGCAGCACGGATGAAGATTATGATGATCTTGATCCGGACCTGCTTGACGAGGAACTGTAATTTCTTCGTCTCTTGTATCCTTAGCTAAGGTATCATATGCGCCGCAAGCGGCATTGAAGAGGGCGCAAGCCCTCTTTTTTCTTTTTGGGCGGTGGAAAGGAGGAACCGAATGAATGTGATGGAAGAGGCAGAGCAAGCGGTTAAGCGTTACGAACGCATGCTGGCAAGAGAACGGACAGGACGATTGGAGCGAGCCGGTATCGAAGTACTTGCCTCACGTGATAGGCAAAAAAGGGAGCCCGGCCTGAGAGTGCGTTACGATGTCGAGATATGCTGCCTGTACGCGCTTCGGATTAAACGTCGGGATACGAGCGGCATGGGCGGTGCGCAGGAAAGCATACTGGACCGGGAAGCGGCATCGACGCTGTTCAAACGAATCGAGCGGCTCGCTGTTAAAACCTTATATACCCTTGGACTGGATCACGGCGCTGTACGGCTGGAAGCTTCGGGGAAAAACGGATGCACTGTTGTTTCGATTGACCCGCGTCCGTGGAAGGGCATGACAGATCTATCCGTCATGTACCGGGAAGGCTGGAAGCAGCTGCAGTCTCTACTGGATGAGGAAAGTCACAACAAAGTAACGCCCGTTCTTGGAATGGACCCGGAGTTTCTGCTCGTTCAGATGCCGGAATCCAAGATTGTACCTGCCTCAAGGTTTCTGGGACGCACGGGAATGGTGGGCTGCGATTCTGTGACTATCGGGGGGAGGCGGATCTATCCGGTTGCTGAACTACGTCCTGCTCCCAGTTCGGAACCGCGAGAGCTGCTAACCCATTTACTTAGAGCTTTTGACGTTGCATCCCGCAGCATAACCGACCATTCGCTCATTTGGCAGGCCGGGGGAATGCCGCAGCGTGGATTGCCACTTGGGGGACATGTCCATTTCAGCGGAGTAACTCTTAATGGGGATCTGCTGCGTGTGCTTGACAATTATCTGGCATTGCCGCTTGCGTTTCTGCAGGACCCACGTGGTTCGGGCAGGCGTCCAAGGTACGGAGCGCTGGGTGATTTTCGACTGAAGAACTATGGCGGATTCGAGTATCGAACACTGCCCAGCTTTCTAATTTCTCCACTCGTTGCCAAAGGAGTCGTCGCTCTCGCTGGACTTATTGCTGCCTCCTACCCCAGTCTTCCCCTTCGTCCTTTGATGAACACAACCGTGCACGCTTCCTTTTATGAAGGAAACCGGGAACACATGAAGGAGTACATTCCAGCGCTTATGGATGATCTGGTGGGTTTGGAGGAATACGCAAAATATGAAAAGTATGCCGCTCCGCTCATACGTCACCTGAGAGAGGGAAAGACGTGGGATGAGAGCCGGGACATTCGCAAAGTCTGGAATATTCGTGCAGGTTCATGAAGAGTGGATGATTTTTTGTTATAATAGAAATCAAGTCAATTTTGGATCTGATTACAGCTATGGAAGACATGCAGACAGCGGTCTGTGAAGGAAGCGGCAGATGGCCGAAACATGAGGCGGAGGCACGAAGATGTGCCTGACCGCCTTATTGTTCCTTCTAGGGCAGGGACTCTTCCTGACAACATAGGAACGGATGGAGGATATTCATGGCTCAGTATACGCCAATGATTCAACAATATTTGCAAGTGAAGGCCGAAGCGCAAGACGCTTTTCTTTTTTTTAGATTAGGTGATTTCTATGAGATGTTCTTCGATGATGCTGTCAATGCAGCACGTGAGCTCGAAATTACGCTGACTGCACGTGCAGGCGGTGGGGAAGAGAAAATCCCGATGTGCGGTGTGCCTTATCATTCGGCGGACAATTACATACAGCGTCTGATTGAAAAAGGATATAAGGTCGCCATCTGTGAGCAGATGGAAGATCCAACCGTAACAAAAGGCATGGTACGCCGGGAGATTGTACGTGTCATCACGCCTGGAACGGTGATGGAAGGCAAGACGCTTGGGGACAAATCCAACAATTATATGGTCTGCCTGACGGGGAACCAAAATACACTGGCACTGGCAGCATGTGACCTGTCAACGGGTGAATTGTACGTGACGTCCGTGCCATATTCCAAGGAATGGCTGAAAGACGAGATCGGCATCTACGAACCTTCCGAATTAGTCGGCGATGCGCCTCTTCTGGATACCGTCGCTGCGCAGTCTTCACCAATTGGGAGACCTGTTGTATATACTCCGTGGACCAAGAGCAAGGAAGACCTTGTTCGGCAACAATTCGGTGAGGCTGCATGGGCAAGACTGGAGCCGGAACGTCAAGCGTGTGTCGCGCGTCTGTTCTCTTATCTGAGTGAAACACAGAAACGTTCTCTGGGGCAATTGACTCAAATCTCGACTTACGAGCCGGATCACTTCATGATTCTGGATCCATTCACCAGACGTAATCTGGAACTTGTGGAAACGGTTCGCGAGCGTTCCAAAAAAGGCTCGTTGCTATGGCTGCTGGACAAGACGGAGACATCCATGGGTGCGCGGATGCTGCGGCGGTGGGTAGATAAGCCCTTGCTGCAAAAAGGGAAAATTAATGAGCGGCTTGAAGCAGTGGACACGCTATACAATCAGTTTATTTTGCGTGAGGATCTGCGTGCTGAACTGAAGGATATCTATGATCTGGAACGACTGGTGGGACGGATTGCCTTCGGGAATGCCAACGGACGCGATCTGAATGCACTCAAGCTGTCGCTGGATAAAATACCTGGACTGCGCCAGTATTGTGCAGAGTCTTCTTCTACAACGCTGCAGAACATTGCGGAGATGATGGATGACTGTAGTGACTTAAGGGATGCTATCGGGCGTGCCATTGTGGACGAGCCTCCGGTTTCCGTAAGGGACGGAGGATTAATCCGTGAAGGTTACCATGAACGACTGGACGAACTCAGGGAAGCTTCGGTTAATGGCAAACAGTGGATCGCTGAATTGGAAGCAAAAGAACGTGAAGCTACGGGCATCCGCTCCCTGAAAATTGGCTACAACAAAGTGTTTGGCTATTATATCGAAATTACGAAGTCCAATCTGGCCTCCTTGCCGGAAGGCCGTTATGAGCGGAAACAGACGTTGGCTAATGCAGAACGTTACATTACGCCGGAGCTGAAGGAAAAGGAAACATTGATTCTTGAAGCACAGGACAAGATGGTCGATATTGAATACGGATTGTTTGCTGAGCTTCGGGATCGGTTGAATCAGGAAATAGCAAGACTGCAAAAACTGGCTGAACAGGTTGCGGAGATTGATGTGTATCAATCCTTCGCAGTAATCAGTGCAGAGCGGAATTTTGTGAGACCAACACTGACAGATGGTTATGACTTTGTTGTGGAACAAGGACGTCATCCCGTGGTGGAGGCTGTTATGCGAGATGGTGCCTTTATCGCCAACCACACGGCAATGAAAAAGGAAGAAGCACGGATTCTTCTGATTACTGGCCCGAATATGGCCGGAAAAAGTACGTATATGCGACAAGTTGCCCTGATCTCAATCATGGCCCAGATCGGTTGTTTTGTACCTGCAGGTCAGGCAGAGGTACCTATCATGGATCGTATCTTCACACGAATTGGGGCAGCCGACGATCTGATTGGCGGTCAGAGTACGTTTATGGTGGAGATGGCGGATATTCAGGTGATGACCGACAAAGCAACGCCGCGGAGCCTGATCATTATTGATGAACTGGGCCGGGGTACGTCAACAAGCGAGGGGATGGCCATTGCCCAATCCGTCATTGAGTATGTGCATGACATTATAGGCTGTAAAGCACTCGTATCAACGCACTTTCATGAACTGGCTCACCTGGAAGAAAGTCTGGATAAGCTGGCGAACTACTCCATGGCTGTACAAGAGAGCGGGGATAAAGTAAACTTCCTGCGCAAATTGATTCCGGGTGCAGCCAGCAGCAGTTATGGTATATACTGCGCACGACTTGCGGGTCTGCCGGATAGCATCATTGAACGAGCGAATGGTTTACTGCACGGCTTCGAACATGCGGCCGCACAGGTGGCGGTCGGCAGTGAGTTTGCCGGGAAGGAAAGCCGCATTTCGGGATCGGACTACAATAATACACTTGGAACGGAAAATGCCGAAAGTGTCACAGTAGTACGCGAGGAAGCTGTAGTTTCAGTACCTAATACGGTGCCATACATGGAGAGAGAGCCGTCCAAGGAGCAAGGCAATAAGAACAAGGCTGGTTCCAAACCACAGGACGTTGTCCAACTGTCGATATTCGGTGATGATGAGCCCAGCGTGGGAAGCAAGCCCGATGCTGTGGTCGCAGTGGATAAACCAGCGCGAGATTTTATACGCAACATGAAAGACATTGATGTTATGAATATGACGCCTCTGCAGGCGATGCAAATATTGAACGAGCTTAAGCTAAAGGCACAGCAATTATCCTGATATGATGGGAGGGGAAACCTGTGGCGAAAATACATGTCCTTGACGAACATATTGCCAACCAGATTGCAGCAGGTGAAGTAGTTGAACGGCCTGCTTCGGTTGTAAAGGAATTACTGGAGAATTCCGTGGATGCTGGGGCTACCAAAATTGAAGTTTCCGTTGAAGAGGGCGGATTGCTCAGTATTCGTGTGAAAGACAACGGTTCAGGCATTGAGCCAGAGGATCTGGAAACAGCATTCTATCGTCATGCAACAAGCAAAATTACGCACGGCCGTGATCTCTTCCAGATCACAAGTCTTGGTTTTCGGGGAGAGGCTCTGCCGAGTATCGCGGCTGTCTCCAAGGTCGAAGTGCTAACGGCTAGCGGAGACGACGGCCGAGGGCGCCGGATTGTGATTGAGGGTGGCAAACTGTGTACACATGAGGATGCTACTTCACCTCAAGGGACAGAGTTTGTTGTCAAAGAATTATTTTATAATACTCCTGCACGGTTGAAATATATGAAAACGATCCAAACCGAGCTGGGACATATCTCGGATGTGCTGTACCGGATGGCTATGTCCCATCCGCATATTTCCTTTACGCTGCGGCATAATGCCAACGTGCTGCTGCAGACGCTCGGAAACGGCGACCTGCTCCAGGTGGTTGCAGCAATCTACGGAACGAGTGCAGCCAAAGCCATGCTGCCCATCCAGGGCGAGAATCTGGATTATCGGGTAAGTGGATTAATCAGTCTTCCGGAATGGACACGGGCCAATCGAGGCGGCATGTCAACGATTGTGAATGGTCGTTTTATTCGCAATTATGGTCTTAATCAAGCCATTCTTAAAGCGTATCACACGTTACTGCCGATCAATCGATTCCCGCTTGTTGTGGTGCAGCTTGAGATGCATCCTTCACTCGTGGATGTAAACGTTCATCCGGCAAAACTGGAAGTGCGGTTCAGCAAGGAAGCCGAGTTGTACGAATTTATTGAAACGACAGTACGGGGAATTCTGCGGCAGGAAGTGCTTATACCTCAAGTGACCAAACAGCAGATCCGACGTGGAGACGACAGTTCATTTATACAGGAACAGTTTCTGTTTCCGCGAGGACCATACAAGGATGAGCCAGCGATAGAAGATGAGGGTGCACAGTCCAAAAAGAATAACACCCCTCTGCCTGGAAACACGTCTGTGGAAGAGGACGATCTGGATGCCCCCGCTGATATTCAACCGGGACAGGCTGCAGAACTTTTTCCAGAGGTACCTCCCTTGCCTGACGCTCCGCCGCCAGATCAGCTCAACCCGATGAATCCGTTTCATGCCATTGTTGGTGAGCGGATTCAGGCAGATGAACGCGAAGTGAAAGCTCAGGACACAGCGCCGACATATCGTCCCACCAACGTGAATGCTCCAGTTAGAGAAAACCGGCCGTCATATCAAGCGTCTAATCGTTCCAATATGGAGCGCAGCTGGAAGGGTTCAGGTTTACCTGATACTGCGAAGCTGGCAGCAGCGGTGAAGTCGGATGCGACGTTGCCGGCGTTTCCTGAGCTTAGCCTGATTGGTCAGCATCACGGTACGTATCTGATAGCCCAGAATGAAGATGGCCTCTATCTGATTGATCAGCATGCCGCCCATGAGCGGGTGAATTATGAGTATTATTATGAAAAGTTTGGCAATCCGGCTCAAGCCTCACAGGAGCTTTTGCTGCCAATCACACTGGAGTTTACACCGTCCGAAACGGAAAAACTCAAGTCAAGGCTGGCCTGGTTTGAACAGGCTGGGGTCTATCTGGAGCATTTCGGTGGACAGACGTTTCGTGTACGCTCCCATCCGTTCTGGTTTCCCAAAGGGGACGAGAAGGATATTATTGAGGAAATGTCTGAATGGGTGCTAAGCGAGCGCAGCATTGATGTGGGGAAAATGCGGGAAGCTGCTTCCATCATGTGCTCTTGCAAAGCTTCAATTAAAGCCAATCAAAAGCTGACAGAACAGGAAGCAGAGACGCTAATTCAGCGACTCGGTTCCTGCAGGCAGCCATATACTTGTCCACACGGGCGACCGATAGTGGTTTCATTTTCAACCTATGATCTGGAGAAATTGTTCAAGCGGGTCATGTAGCTGTTTAGGAGGAAGTTATGTATATTACAACCGGTGATACAGAGGCGCCTTCGCTTGTGGAACGCGCGCGCAAGCTCGCGGAAACGACGGGTGGCACCTATGTGCCGCGCAATAAAAAGTCTTTGCCCAGGCTGATTGAACGTTATGGCGTTAACGAAATCATGGTCGTGCTTCAGGGCAAGGCGCGCTTGTATCGCAAGAATGCGCCGCAGCTTGAATTTCATCCAAGCATGGGATTTGTACGTGCGAAGCGTGTACTGCGCGGAGAGCCAGATCCTATGCTGGAAGCGGGAGCCGTACTTGAAGGAGATACCATCATTGATTGTACAGCCGGATTGGGAACGGATGCGCTGGTGTTCTCCGTAGCAGCAGGTAAGCAGGGGCAGGTTATTGCTTGTGAAAGCTCGCTGCAGCTCTATACGCTATTGGTTGAGGGGATGTCCTATTACGAGAGTAATCAGCCCGAAGTCGATGAAGCCTTTCGCAGAATTGAATTAAGACATGCCAATCATCTGGATCTCCTTCGTTCAATGCCGGATCGAAGCTGTGATACAGTATACTTCGACCCCATGTTCCGCGAGCCGATGATGGATTCAAGTGCGATTCAGCCCTTGCGGGATTATGCAAACTCCCATGCACTGGATATTCAAAGTATCATGGAGGCCAAACGGGTAGCCCGGAAGCGGGTTGTGATGAAAGAAAAGCGCGGCAGCGCGGAGTTTATGAGGCTTGGATTCGAGGTGCTGGATCGCGCCAATGCAAAAACACTGTACGGAGTGATAAATGTTGAAAGCGGAAGTTAAACCGAAACTGCTTGTATTGGTCGGACCGACAGCAGTAGGTAAAACAAGGATGAGTATCGAGCTCGCAAAAGCATTTAATTGCGAGATTATTTCGGGAGATTCGATGCAGGTCTATCGTGAGATGGACATCGGAACGGCCAAGATTACCCGTGAAGAGATGAAAGGGGTACCCCACCATCTCATTGATATTCATGAACCGGAATATCCATATTCAGTGGCGGAATTTCAGGAGTGCTGTACCCGTCTGATCAGTGAAATACAGGATCGCGGTAAGCTGCCCTTTATTGTTGGGGGAACCGGTCTGTATGTAGAGTCGGTCTGTTACGGATTTCAATTCTCGGAAAGTGGGTCGGATGAGGCTTTTCGGGAGGAACAGTTCCGCTATGCGGAGTTACATGGTGCTCAGGCACTGCATGACAAGCTGAGGGAAATAGATCCAATTAGTGCGGACCGGCTGCATGTGAACGATCAGCGGCGAATTGTTCGGGCTCTTGAGATTTACCATCTGACAGGGGAGAAGTTATCTGAACAACTGGCGTCACAGAAAAAAGAATCCCCGTATGATCTGAGTATCATAGGTTTAACAATGGATCGTCAAAAGCTCTATGCCAGGGTTGAAGAACGTATTGACCTGATGATTGAGCAAGGTTTGGTAGAAGAAGTGAGGTCACTGCTGGAACGCGGTGTGGCCAGAGGACATATCTCCATGCAGGGACTGGGATACAAGGAAATCGCGGCGTATCTTCAAGGCGAAGTCAGCTGGGATGCAGCGGTGGAATGGCTGAAGAGGGATACCCGCCGCTTTGCCAAACGCCAACTTTCCTGGTTCCGGCATATGAAGGACATTGAATGGGTGGATATGACAGATACCGAAGATTTCGCAGGGAACTATGAACAGGTATGTGCATTAATTAATGAAAAGTTTAAATGATTTCCAGACGTGTGAATAGGTCCCCTATGGGACGTTTGAACCTCTATCTCTTGATTTCGAAAAGAGTAGAGGTTTTTTATTTTGAGTATAAAACTTAGAAAATAAAGGGATAGAATCAATAAAATGATTGTAAAAAAATAACATTGTCATTAAGATGAAAACACATAACAACATGAGACAATGACGATGTGTTCAAATGAGAAAGGAGGAATCTGAATGGACTCAAGTGTAAGTGGAGTGACGAGTTTATATCTCTTTTTGTCCGGAATATATGGAGTTGCCGTTGCCATTCTGGGTCTTATTGCCCTAATTTGGGTAATTATCGTTCTGTCTAATACCAATACATACCTGAAAATGCTGATACATGATCGAAAAGAACGGCAGAAAATTCCGTTAACAAAAGCATTGGCTAACCCGTTGGTTGACCAGGAACGTAAGGAATAAAGCGCTCTAAAACGATGATTTTGTCCCTCTTTTGCATTTTAGACAAGCGGTGTATAATGGATAAGTCTTCTAACTGCACGTCAGGCTGATTCCGAGATGCAAATTAGTAGACAAGGGGTTTTTGTGGATTATATGAAACTGTTCATGATATAATAGCACGAAAGCTACTCAGCGATATTGAATACTATCTTAAACACGAATTCAAATGAACCAATGGGGGTACGGCTAATGAACAAGTCCATCAACATCCAAGATACGTTCTTGAACCAACTGCGGAAAGAAAACATTCCTGCTACGGTCTATCTGACCAACGGCTTTCAAATCCGTGGAACGATCAAGGCATTTGACAATTTTACGATCGTCATTGACAGCGACGGACGCCAGCAAATGGTCTATAAGCACGCCATCTCCACGTTCACGCCGCAACGCAGCGTATCGCTGATGCAGCAGGATAACAGCGGCGAAGCTTAAAAAATTTCGAAACCTTTTCTACAACCATTTCGTCTACAAGTATAGGAATTGAAGCAGAGCAACCTTAACAAGGGTTGTTCTTTTCATTCCGGGCAAAAAAGGGTTATGATAAGCCTTAGCCAATACAGGCGAATAGAAATTACGCAACCGAAAGGGAGTCAGGAGGTAACATGCCAAACGATCCGTTGTCGAGGTCTAACAATCGCAACAACAATAACAAGTCAACCAAAAAAGCGAAGTCAAAGACCTCTAAAAAGAAAAAAATTACGGGTAAACGCGTTGGGTGGACACTATTTTTCACAATGGCAATCGCCATCTTTTGTGCACTTGGCGGGTATCTGTTCATCATGGTAAGTGGTGAGCGGCTGCTTACAGCCAACATGGACAAAACAACAATTAATGAGACGTCGAAAGTATATGATCGCAATGGGCAATTAATGGGGGAGCTGTCGATTCAGAAGCTGGAACCCGTTGATGAAGATGAGATTCCCGAATTGGTAAAGGAAGCTTTTGTCGCAACAGAGGATAGACGATTCTATGAGCATCAGGGTGTGGATATCTGGTCCATAGGACGTGCGGCTGTTAAAGACGTCATGGCCCGTTCCATGGTGGAGGGCGGTAGTACGCTAACCCAACAGCTTGCGAAAAACATGTTCCTGTCCCGTGACAAAACATTCTTCCGGAAAGCGACGGAAGTATCCATTGCGATGGCTTTGGAGCGCAAGTACACAAAAGACGAGATTCTGACCATGTATCTGAACCGAATCTTCTTCGGTCATCAGCGTTATGGTATTAAAGCCGCATCCGAATTTTATTTTGGCAAGGATAAGCTTGAGGACCTTGATTTGTGGGAAATTGCCACGCTGGCAGCGATGCCTAAAGGGCCGTCCGCCTATAACCCGCTGAGCAACCCGAACGATTCCAAAGCACGCCGCGGTGTGGTGCTGCAGCTGATGTACGAACAGGGCTACATCACGAAGGAAGAAATGGATGAAGCGAAAGCGGTGGATTACGATTATACCCCACCGGAAAAAGAGCAAAAATATCAAGCCTTTATTGATTATGTTCTTCGTGAAGCGGAACGCGTAACAGGCAAAACAGAAGATGATCTGAACATCGGTGGTTACAAGATTTATACAACCATGGATGCCCAGGCACAGACGGCGATGGAAAGTGCATTCTCGGATGACAGTTTATTTGAGGAAAGCAAGGATGACCAGAAGGTTCAAGGATCCATGGTTATCATGAACCATGAAAATGGCAGTCTCGTTGCTCTCTTGGGTGGACGTGATTATCAAACGAAGGGGTACAGCCGGGTAACACAGAGCCGCAGACAACCGGGATCGGCATTCAAGCCCATCGTATCGTATGCCCCTGCACTGGAGTCTGGCGACTATAACGCCAACTCGCCGCTGAGCAATCAGAAGCAGTGCTTCGGCAATTATTGCCCGGGAAACTTGCACGGATACTCTTCAACAATTAGTATGACGGAGGCCATCACGAAGTCGGAGAACATTCCTGCTGTATGGCTGCTTGATAAAATAGGTGTAAATACAGGCGTACAATTTGCGAAGAGTGTAGGCATACAGCTTACAGATGAGGATAAAAACCTCGCGATCGCCCTGGGTGGTCTGAGTAAAGGTACAAATACACTTGAAATGGCTCAGGCTTATAGTGCATTTGCAAACCTAGGTGAATATCAAGATGCATACTCGATCAAGGAAATCAAAGACAGCTCGGATAAGTCTGTTTACAAGCATGACAAGTCGGACACGACACGTGTCATGAGTGAACAAAATGCATACGCATTGACACAGATGCTTCAAAACGTAGTTAATGATGGTACAGGACGTTCAGCACGACTGGATCGTCCAGTAGCAGGTAAAACCGGTACGGTGCAAAGCGGCATCGCTGGCAACAGCGCGAACCGTGATGTTTGGTTTGTCGGTTATACGCCTGAATGGACTGCTGCAGTCTGGATGGGATACGATAACCCGGATGCAACCCATATGCTCAAAAATAGCAGTAAGTTATCCGCTGCTTTCTTCGCTAAAGTTATGACTGATGCTCTGAAGGGTGTACCTGTGAAGGACTTTGAAGCACCTAAAGGTGCGCAGGCGCCACCACCGGAAGAAACGCAACCGGAGCAGCCGCAATTGTCGGTTAGTGGATTAAGCGGAGCGTATGATCCGAATTCTCAGACAGTTTCGCTTAACTGGACAGGTACGGGAGACGCAAATACTCAGTATCGTATCTATCGTAAAGAAACGTCCGAAGCGCAATTCACGCATCTGATTGATTCAGTGGGATCGACTAGTGCGCAGGATCTGAGTGCACTTCCAGGTCTGACTTATGAGTATTATGTTACAGCGGTTGATCTGGCCTCCGGACTTGAAACGGATCCTTCCAATACGATCTCACTTATGATTGAAGCCCAAGAGATCGAACCAGTGGAACCAGAACCGGGTACAGACCCAGGAACGGATCCAGGAACGGAACAGCCGGGTATAGAGAATCCAGATAACGGTTCACCGGATAATGGAAATTCGGGTGAAAACAACGGTAACAATGGGAATAACGGCAACAACGGTAACAATGGAAACGGTAATGGAAACAATGGCAATAATGGTAACGGTAATGGAAACAATGGCAATAATGGTAACGGTAACGGCAACAATGGAGGACAGGGACAAGGAAACGGCCAGTCGGGTGATGGAAGTACATCCCCTGGAACGGGTACTACCGAACCTGGTGGAAGCAGTGATGGCTCCAGCGACGGTTCGGTTACGACTCCTGGCGAAGTTGTTACACCGGATGCCGGAACAGAAAGCAATACAGGCGAAAATGATGGTTCGGTTGAAACACAGACCGGAAACGAGGGTTAATTTTAACTAAATATCATTAACGCAGCTCATAACCTGCTTCCCGAATGATCGGTGAAGCAGGTTTTTTTGTTTTAAACTGCCGTATTTTAACTCAATTCATATTGAGTAATTGGTGTGGCAACGCTTAATTTTGAGTGTATAACTTAAATATGGTAAGCTGTAGCTATCGTAATACGTTGTGCAAAACTGATTCGTAAGTCATGGAATCGGATATGCGGACGTTATTCAGTGTTCACCAATATGAGAAACAGGTCAAGGACCTGTAGTCGGCAAAGAGGGGTTCGTATGAAACGGAAATTCGGGGACCGCGCGAACTGGCGCCGGATTACGAACCGACAATTTACATGCCGGTTCGTACAATCCAAAGTTTTTACGGGTTACATTACGTTGTATACCATACAGGATTTGAAAGAACCCTTGTGGAAAACCTATGGGGGGAGTACGTTCTGCATCGCCGATAAAGGATATTCATGGTTGCAGTATTATCCGAAGGGAGAGCACTTCGTGGTAACGGCCATGTTTGACGATCAGGAACGGATCGTTGAATGGTACATTGACACCTGTCGAAGCCAGGGTATCACGGATCAGGGGGTTCCTTGGTTTGATGATCTCTATCTGGATGTAGTCGTCCTGAAAGATGGAGAGGTATTTTTGCTGGATGAAGATGAGCTTGAAGACGCCCTTTCGCGTAAGCATATTACAACCGGTGATTATGATCTGGCTAACCGAACGGCCAAGGAATTGCTGCATGCCATTGATGCTCATGTGTTTCCTTATTTTCAACTATCATTGAAGCATCGGCAAACCTTGTTTGAAAACGGAGAGTTTCGGAAAAACGTTCAAATCTGAGTTTTGACCAAGCAGAGAATTACTTCGCCATCCTTCTAATATTGGAGCATCTGATAGAATACATTAATAATCAGGAGAGATCAGCCCGATAAAATAGAGGTGATGGCGAATGAACGGACGGGTCATGGCTGCAGGAGGGCAACCGGGAGGCAGACCATCCAGACAAATTAATGTTGTATTGCGCAACCAGGAGCCTCAGATGTTGGCCAAGGAAGAGGAGACACCACTTCAGGCAGTAAAGGGATTAGCTAAGCATAGCCATTTTCAGGAGATTCAAGGTGAGCTGGAGCAGTTAGTTGGGCTGGAAAACATCAAGGATCTCGTATTTGAAATCTATGCATTTTTGCAAATCGCCCAGATGCGTTCTGAGGCAGGGCTAATCAGTGGAGCACATGTGTATCATATGATTTTCAAAGGAAATCCAGGGACCGGAAAAACAACGGTTGCGCGGATTGTGGCAAAGCTGTTCCAAAAGATGGGCGTGCTCAGTAAAGGTCATCTTATTGAGGTGGAGCGGGCCGATCTGGTCGGAGAGTATATTGGACATACGGCACAGAAAACCCGTGATCTGGTGAAAAAGGCACTTGGAGGCATCTTGTTTATCGACGAGGCATACAGTTTGGCTCGCGGTGGCGAGAAGGATTTTGGCAAGGAAGCTATTGATACACTTGTAAAATCCATGGAAGATCACAAAAATCAATTCATTTTGATTCTGGCAGGATACTCTGAAGAAATTGATTTCTTTCTGCAGACCAATCCGGGATTACCATCCCGATTTCCTATCCAGGTTGAATTTCCGGATTACAGTATAGATCAGTTGATACAGATTTCAGAGATTATGGCAAAAGAGCGAGACTATATTTTAATGCCACAAACTATCCTGAAGTTGAAGCAGCATTTGCTGCAAGAAAAAAATGAATCTCAGCATGCCTTCAGCAATGCTCGGTATGTTCGAAATGCAATTGAGCGGTCCATACGTCATCAGGCTGTTCGATTGCTGGAACAGTATACCCAGGGTAGTCCGGGAAAATTGGAACTGATGACGATTCGGACAGAGGATTTGAAGTTTGAGCGAAAGTAAGCGATAATGGTTTTTTTGGAGCAGCCGGCCGGGTTAACCGGTTCGGCTTAAAGTACGCTGTGAGGGAACAATAACCGTAATAGATGAAGCTGAGTTTTAGAAGGAGGTCACATTAAATATGACAACAACCCATGATACAGATCAAGTCAAGAAAGACCGCGCCGTATTAGTAAGCTTGATTACAGATGAAGTGAAGCGCTCAGGTATTAATCCGGAGTATTCTTTGGAGGAATTGGTGAAGCTTGCAGAGACAGCAGGCGTTGAAGTGCTGAGTGTGTTGTCTCAGAACCGTGAAACCCGGGATACGAAATGGTTTATCGGAAAAGGGAAAGTGGAGGAGCTTCGTGCCATCGCAGAGGAATTGGGCGCTACCACAGCCATCTTCGATCAAGAGTTGTCCGGAGCTCAGGTTCGTAACCTGGAAGAGACACTGGATCTCAAAATTATCGACCGTACCCAATTGATTCTGGATATTTTTGCTCAACGTGCAAATACAAGAGAAGGTATCATTCAGGTCGAATTGGCCCAACTTAGCTATTTGCTTCCACGATTATCGGGGCATGGCAAAAACCTTTCCCGGCTTGGAGGGGGAATTGGGACACGTGGACCGGGGGAAAGCAAGCTGGAGACGGATCGCCGTCATATCCGGGGTCGCATTGATGATCTTAAACGGCATTTGGAAGAGGTTACACGCCACCGCAAACTTCACCGCGAGCGTCGCAAAAAGACAGGCATTGTACAGGTTGCACTTGTAGGATATACGAATGCAGGCAAATCAACATTGCTTAAACAATTAACTGCCGCTGACGTATATATTCAGGATCAGTTGTTTGCAACACTGGATCCGACTTCACGTACGATGGAGCTTCCAAGCGGTAAAGAAATCGTACTTACGGATACCGTAGGGTTTATTCAAAACCTTCCACATGATCTGATAGCAGCTTTCCGTGCAACATTGGAAGAAGTGAACGAAGCCGATCTTATTTTGCATGTTGTGGATGCATCCTCGGCAATGCGGGAAGATCAGATGAGAACTGTGCATGAAATCCTCCAGCAGCTTGGATCCGGGGACAAGCCTCAATTGGTGCTCTATAACAAAAAAGATGCATGTACACCGGAGCAGCTGGAAATGCTTCCTTTGGACAAAGACCACATGAAGGTAAGTGCACTGGAAGAAGCGGACCTGCTGAAGATTAGGGAGCGAATTCAGGAAGAGCTGACGGGCGATACGAAGCGGTTCCGTATTCCAGCAGAGCGGGGAGATCTTACATCCGTTCTTTATAAGGTAGGAGATGTTGTTGAAACAACTTTTGAAGAAAACGATGTGATCTATCAAGTTGAACTGCAAAAAGGAGAATATGAAAAATTCGGTTATTTACTTGAAGATTTCATTGAATTGTAATATACATGACATATTGGTATGGTAAGTTGACACGATAATCAATATTATGCGTTAGATTAGTGCAATGAAGGGGAATGAAGTAAGATGGTAAGCTTGGATACACAGATTGTGGAGCTGCAACAGCAAGTTGAGGCCCAGATTGAACAACAGATGAAAATGATTGACGGTATTACGGATTACAACCAGTGGAAGGTCATTGATGCATTCCAACGCAAACAAGTCAGTGATTATCATTTTGCCGGATCAACGGGTTACGGATATAATGATCGTGGCCGGGAAGTGCTGGATGAAGTATATGCGGACGTATTTGGCGCAGAAGCAGCGTTAGTTCGTCCTCATTTTGCCTCAGGTACACATACGATTGCTACCGCTCTCTTTGGCGTACTGCGCCCAGGTGACGAACTGTTATACATCACAGGTAAACCTTATGATACATTGCACAAAGTAATTGGAAGTCCGGAGGATGGAACCGGATCTCTTCGGGACTTTGGAATAGGATACCGTGAAACCGCTTTGCTCGCAGATGGTAGTGTCGATTGGGACGCCGTTAAAGGGAACATTACTGCTTCAACCAAAGTCATTGGTATCCAACGTTCACGTGGATATGACTGGCGCTCTTCCTTCTGTATTGATGAGATAGAAGATATGGTAAAACGGGTGAAGGCCATTAAAGAAGATGTTATCGTTTTCGTGGATAACTGTTATGGTGAATTTACTGAGAAACGCGAACCGACAGAGGTCGGGGTAGATCTGATGGCAGGTTCACTAATCAAAAACCCTGGCGGAGGCCTTGCTGAAACCGGGGGTTACATATGCGGGAAGGAAAAGTATGTACAACTGGCAGCATATCGTTTGACTGCACCTGGCATAGGTGGTGAGGTTGGTGCCATGTTGGGAACAACCCGTGGGATCTACCAGGGACTTTACATGGCTCCGACAATTGTGGGACAAGCCATTAAGGGCAGTACCTTTGCCGCTGCAATGTTTGCTGCTTCGGGGTTTGTAACCAAACCTGCTTGGAATGAGACACGCACAGATCTGATCCAAGCTGTGCAGTTCTCCTCCGCGGAGCATCTGATCGCTTTTGTACAGGGAATTCAGCGGGCTGCTGCAGTAGATAGTCATGTCGTTCCTGAGCCATGGGACATGCCTGGTTATGAACATCCCGTCATTATGGCGGCAGGTACGTTTATACAGGGCGGAAGCCTGGAGTTGTCAGCGGATGCACCTATCCGAGAGCCATATATCGGCTACATGCAGGGGGGATTAACATACTCTCATGTTAAATATGGCGTTTTGATGGCGCTCCAAACAATGAAAGATCGTAAATTATTGTGAGTTTATCTAACACGTCATTGACACTTGGTAATAACTAAATGTACAATAGGGTGAAGAATAGATGACTGGAAGGTTGATGAACATGGGTGACGAAATTCGCAGAAATATGGCCTTATTCCCGATAGGTATTGTTATGAAACTTACGGATCTGTCCGCTCGTCAGATTCGATATTATGAGCAACACAGCTTGATTGTACCGGCAAGAACATCAGGTAACCAACGTTTGTTTTCCTTTAACGACGTAGAACGATTGCTGGAAATCAAGGCTCTGATTGAAAAAGGCGTTAACATTGCTGGCATCAAGCAGGTTATGAATCCAGTATCCAAGGAATCCGAAGAAGCGACAGTCATCACCGCAGATACAGAAGTGAAGCGCAGGGAACTGTCGGATACACAGCTGCACCGTTTATTGAAGCAACAACTGGTTTCGGGTAAGAGACCTGGTCAAGTATCTCTCATTCAGGGAGAGCTTTCTCGATTTTTTAATAAAAAGTAAGTTCGCATAACTTGGCGAGTGAGGGAAACCATGCAGTTGTGATGGCAGACTCCTTGACCCGTGGAACTTTCTAATGTACAAATATAACAGGCAAGCCAAATACGCAGATAAGAAAGGGAGAGGTTATAGTGAGTTATACAAAAGAAGACATTCTCCGCATTTCGAAAGAAGAAAACGTACGATTCATTCGATTGCAATTTACTGATTTGCTTGGAGCTATCAAAAACGTTGAGATTCCTGTGAGCCAGTTGACTAAGGCTCTGGATAACAAAATGATGTTCGATGGATCTTCCATCGAAGGTTATGTACGTATTGAAGAGTCCGACATGTACCTCTATCCAGATCTAGATTCTTGGCTTATTTTCCCATGGGTAGCAGAGAACCGTGTTGCTCGTCTGATTTGTGACGTATATCTTCCGGATGGTAATCCGTTCCCAGGAGATCCACGTGGTATCTTGAAACGAAACCTCAAGGAAGCAGAAGAAATGGGATTCACTTCTTTCAACGTCGGTCCCGAACCAGAATTCTTCTTGTTCAAAACAGATGAAAAAGGAAACCCAACTAATGAACTGAACGACCAAGGTGGATATTTCGACCTTGCACCTACGGATCTTGGTGAAAACTGTCGTCGCGACATCGTTATCACACTTGAAGAAATGGGCTTTGAGATCGAAGCTTCGCACCATGAGGTAGCTCCAGGTCAGCATGAGATCGACTTTAAATATGCTGATGCTCTAAAAGCAGCAGACCAGATCCAAACGTTCAAACTCGTTGTTAAAACGATTGCACGTCAGCATGGTCTACATGCTACTTTTATGCCGAAACCGCTGTTTGGTATGAACGGTTCCGGTATGCACTGTAACCAATCTTTGTTCCAAGGCAAAGTGAACGCATTCGTTGACGAGTCGGACGAGCTGGGTCTGAGCAAAACTGCACGTCACTTCATGGCTGGAACTCTGAAGCATGCGCGTGCATTTGCAGCAATTACTAACCCAACTGTGAACTCATACAAACGTCTTGTACCAGGTTATGAAGCACCTTGTTATGTAGCATGGTCCGCAAGTAACCGTAGCCCAATGATCCGTATCCCAGCTTCCCGTGGTCTGAGTACACGTGTTGAGGTTCGTAACCCGGATCCGGCTGCTAACCCTTACTTGGCTTTGGCTGTTTTATTGAAAGCAGGTTTGGACGGAATCAAACGTGAGCTTTCCTTACCAGCTCCAATTGACCGTAACATCTACATCATGTCAGAAGAAGAGCGTGTGGAAGAAGGCATTCCAAGCTTGCCAGCTGACCTGAAAGAAGCTTTGAACGAATTGATCCGTAGCGAAGTCATCTGTGATGCACTTGGCGATCATGCCCTGGCTCACTTCTACGAGCTGAAAGAAATTGAGTGGGATATGTACCGTACACAAGTCCACCAATGGGAACGCGATCAATATATCACGCTGTACTAGTATGGAGAGCCCTTGGCGCAATAGCGCCAAGGGCTTTTTTTGATGGATAACATAATGGGACAGCGGTGTGTAATATTCTTAAAAAATAGCAACGTTAAATAGTATACATATAATAGGAAGAGAGAAGATACATATTTTCCAAAGAAAAGATATTTCAATATGTTGATAATTTCATATAAACAAGTTATAATTCAATTATATTTTTAGCAATTTAATTTTAAATCATTAATTGGAGATGTTAATATGGATCAAGCGAAACAACTCGTTGCAAATCAGCGGGCATTCTTTTATACAGGACAAACTAAAAATATCGAGTATCGGATTAATGCTCTTCAGCAACTAAGACAAGGGATAGAGAAATATCAGCAACGGATCTTGGACGCACTGCATGCAGATTTGAATAAATCGGAAACAGAGGCATATAACTCTGAAATTCGCATCGTTTTGGGTGAACTGGATTTTGCACTAGAACATCTTAAGGAATGGGCGGCTCCTAGAGTAGTGCCTACAAGTGCTGTTATACCTGATGGTACAAGCACGATCTATCCAGAACCTTATGGAGTTGCTCTTATTATTGCACCATGGAACTATCCGTTCCAATTGGCCTTTGGTCCTTTGATTGGAGCAATTGCGGCGGGTAACTGTGCTGTTATTAAGCCTTCTGAATTGACGCCGGCAGTGTCACGTCTGACGTATGATCTGATTACGGATATTTTCCCTGAGGAATATGTAGCGGTCATGGAAGGTGAAGTCGAAACCAGCACAGCCTTGTTGAAAGAGAGGTTTGATTATATTTTCTTCACGGGCAGCACAGGTGTTGGCCGCATCGTCATGAAAGCAGCAGCTGAGCATCTAACCCCCGTGACGCTTGAATTGGGTGGTAAAAGCCCTGTAATTGTTCATAAAGACGCGGATTTGCAGTTGGCAGCCCAGCGGATCGTTCGTGGCAAGTTCTTGAATGCTGGTCAGACCTGCGTTGCTCCGGATTACTTGCTTGTACATCAAGACGTACATGATAAACTACTTGAAGAGATTGACACGGAGATTCAAGATAAATTCGGTAAGGATGTCATGGGAAATCCTAATTTTCCGCATATCGTCAACACACGTAACTTTCATCGACTATCTGTTTTCTTAGAAGGTGGTCATGCTCTGATTGGTGGTCGCTCTGATCGTGATCAACTGCTAATTGAACCTACCTTGGTAGGAAATGTGGATTGGGGTTCACCTGTTATGCAGGAAGAGATATTTGGTCCAATTCTTCCGGTAATGACTTACGATGATCTCGATCCTCTGCTCACTGAGATTGTGCGACGTCCTAAACCGCTGGCACTTTACCTGTTCACGCAGAATGAGGAGCTCCAGAATCAGGTTTTGGAACAAGTATCCTTCGGTGGAGGGTGCATCAATGATACGTTGTCACATATGACTTCACACTATTTACCGTTTGGCGGTGTAGGAGAGAGTGGTATGGGGTCTTATCATGGTCAACAAAGCTTTGAAGTATTCTCCCATCACAAAAGCATTCTTAAACGATAAGAAATGGAAGTCAGCAAAGCCGACTGAATAGCAAAAAAAGAGGTTGTCCTGTTGAACAGGGCAACCTCTTTTAGTCGTTACGGTTCATCTGACTTGCTGTTGGAAGAAAGACTAGTGAATATCACGGAAAAGGCCAATCACTTTACCCAAAATGCTAACATGTTTTAAACGAAGTGGTTCAAATGTTGCATTCTCAGGCTGTAGACGAATGTGGTCTTTCTCTTTGTAGAATGTTTTAACTGTAGCTTCGTCATCTTCAGTCATCGCAACGACAATATCTCCGTTATCTGCTGTTTGCTGCTGGCGCACGATAACGTAGTCTCCATTGACGATCCCTGCTTCGATCATACTGTCACCAACAACAGAGAGCATAAATACTTTCTGTTCTCCAACATAATGTGTCGGTAGCGGGAAGTAATCCTCGATGTTCTCAGTTGCGGTAATTGGTACCCCTGCAGTGACTTTACCTACGACGGGAATGCGAGCAACACTGTGTGCAAACTGATGGGAGTGTTCTGATTCCTCCTGGCTTAACAACTCAATGGCTCTCGGTTTAGTAGGGTCACGTCTAATGAGACCTTTCTTCTCCAAGCGGTCCAGATGTCCATGAACCGTAGAACTGGAAGCCAGTCCAACCGCTTCTCCAATCTCACGTACGGAAGGAGGATATCCCTTCAACCGGACTTCATTGCGTATAAACTCCAGAATAGCTTGCTGCCTGCTGGATATCTTCGACATACCGTATCAACCCCATTTTAGTAACGTTTGGGAAAATTATAACATAGAACCTCCGTTCGTACAAACATAAGTTCTAAATAAAATCCGTTAAAACCAATGTTTTTGAGTGATTTCTTTGTCTAGTGCATCAATTGAATAGAATAGTAGTATTTGATTTGAATTCACCTAGAAACTTTCGGGAAATAAGGGGTTTAAAATAAAGCGAACAATTGTTCTAAAAATCTGTTGTACAAAACAAGTGTTCGTGTTATATTGATTTTAACAGATAGGAACAAACGTTTGGAGGACGATTAATTATGAGATATTCCACTTATCAAAGTATTTATGAACCGGTGAACTCGGAAGCGGTCAAGTCTAACATAGGTAACTTTAAGAACTGGTTTGCAAAAGCTAAGATGCCAACATGGATGTTGAAGATGATTATGGCATCGTTAATTATATTTATTGGCTGCAGCACTGTATTGACTGTGTTTGCAGGAGACGAGAATAATGTTCTTCCTGGCAGCAAAATAGCAGTGTCCCAGGGCGAGACGCTGTGGAGCGTGTCATTGGAACATAAACCGGAAAATATGGATACGCGTGTATATATAGAAGCAATTAAGAAAGTGAATCAGCTTCAAACCACTTCAATTCAAGCTGGACAAGTCCTAATTTTGCCTCAGTTTACACGTTAATACCATGATTCATTCGAGCGAGTAAGTAGCAGCCTTGACAAGCCGCCTCGATCATGTCAAAGTTAGTATGACTTTGTATTTTTGGAGGGGACAAGATTGGATATAGATAGCCTGGTAGCACGCATTAACGAATTGGCTCGTAAACAAAAGTCCACTGGACTTTCAGAGGAAGAACTTGCCGAACGTGCTAAACTTAGAGAAATTTACTTAAACAACATCCGCAGCAACTTCAGACAGCAACTGGATTCCATTGAAATTGTAGATGATGAGAAAGATCAAGGCCACCAAGGCAAACTCAAACACTAAGGAAACCTAAAGATATCATTATGATATTTAGGTTTCTTCCTTTTATTTTGAGAATGCAAATTTATAGGGGGAATGTCGGTTTACGATTTTTGTAAGCCGATACAAAGATGACATAAGGGGGATTCTCATGGCTCGTTCGTTCGAGAGAACGGTTCGGAAAAATTCAAAGCAGTTGAATCAGCAACGCAAAAAAAATGGTCAACCGATTTCGGGTACGCCCGGTGAGGACATTTTCAAAGGACGCAGTCTTCTGTTTCCTATTTTCCTCATTGGACTTGCGTTTTTGTATCTGTTTATGAGCACATTTCTTGTTAAAGCTCCGATGACAACATGGGACTGGGTAACGATGCTTTTGTATGTATTTTTGGCTGTGATTTTTATGCTTCGTCGTCCATACATTAAAATCGGTAGCAACCGGATTATAACAACCAAAGGGAATCGGGAACGCTCCATTGGAGTAGATGACATCGTTAAGTTTAGATTTGAGCAGGGAACGGTAGTTATCGAGCATAACAGCCGTGGAAAAAGATGGGTGTTCACTAAACTGCTGAACCGCTATGACACAGATGCCATTTCTGAACGACTTCTGAAATTTGCCAAAGCACATCAGATTACTGTGGAAACAGACGAGAAAAAGTAATTATTCACAAAGGGGAAGATGACCGGAATGGCATTAAAAGCGATTTTGTTCGACCTGGATGATACTTTGTTGTGGGATGAGCGCAGTGTGCGGGAAGCGTTCCATGAAACTTGCCTGATCGCTTCGCAAGAAACCGGCATTAATGCTGAGGAACTGGAAGAAGCTGTTCGTAATGAAGCTCGTAGTTTATATGAATCTTATGAAACCTTTCCATTCACCAAAATGATTGGCATCAATCCGTTTGAAGGACTATGGGCTAATTTTACAGGTGGTGATCAGCCGGAATTCCGTCAATTGGAACAGCTTGCCCCTGTATATCGTAAGGAGTCATGGCGTCGTGGCTTATTGAAGCTAGGAGTGGACCGTGAAGATTTGGCTGAGCGTCTTGCTTCACAATTCGGAGCAGAGCGCAGATCCAGACCTCATGTGTATGAGGAAACGATGGACACACTACGTCACTTGCAAGGGAAATTCAAACTGTTGCTCTTAACGAATGGTTGTCCTGCTCTGCAACAAGAGAAGTTGGATGGTGTGCCTGAACTGGCTCCTTTCTTCGATGAGATCATCATCTCGGGTTCTTTTGGAAAAGGAAAACCGGATCCGTCTATCTTTGAACATGCACTCAGCAAACTTGGAGTGAAACCAGAAGAAGGCTTGATGGTAGGAGATAAACTTACGACCGATATCCGCGGAGCTTTGTCAGCTGGAATTCAGTCTGTCTGGATTAATCGTGAGAACAAAGTAAACTCGGAGTCGTATGTACCTGACCATGAGATTAAGCACTTATCAGAATTAGAACGTATCATCTCTAATTTCTGATTAATTCATAATTCAACAATATTTCAGTTTAAAACATTGATACTCTCGGTGAATGATGCAAAATCATTCATCGGTTATCAATGTTTTTTGTTTGGTTGAAAACTTTAAAACAACAGCGTATTGAGGAAATATCAAAAATAATAAAAAAAGGTATTGAAATGTAAGAACTGCTGTTTTATTATATAACTAACATACTAGTATGACTAGTATGGAAATTATCTAAAGCAGTTATCTTTTGACATATCCAGGTTTTGGAATCAGGAGCTATTGCTTTATTATTTTTATTTACATTGTAAGCGCTTTACATAGTTTTGGGAAATATTAATTTTGGAATACAACAGGTACCCGTGAGATTGAGCAATAAGATCACAATATGAACCTAAGTGTATCCATTAACATTAGTTTAAATTGATATCGCTTACATTACCAAATGTCTATTATGCAGTGGGGGTGAAATTTCTGTAAGGTCTTCGGTAGAAAGAAGAGAAGATGGGAGTTGTCATGAAGTACTTTTGATTTTATCAAGTTTATTTGATCGGAGTGAATCAGATATGAAGTCAGAAACTGCTAAAACCACGCTTACGATGACCTCATTACGGAAAGAAAGCAGGTTAAGAACGGCTGGAGCCTTACTCCGCAAAGATTGGCAGCTGTATTCACTATTAATACTTCCAGTGATCTATCTGATTATTTTTAAATACGGACCGATGATTGGTAATGTGATCGCCTTTAGAAGATTTGTACCGGGAGGCAGCATTTTTGGTGAAACTTGGGTTGGGTTAAGGTATTTTCAGATGTTCGTTCAGGATCCAACGTTTTGGAAAGTATTTGGAAATACACTGATGCTGGGTGGACTTGCCTTACTCTTCACTTTCCCGGTTCCCATTATCTTTGCTCTACTTTTGAATGAAGTAAAAAGTAAACGCTTCAAAAAGTTTGTTCAGACTGCATCCTATCTACCGCATTTCTTATCGATCGTTATCGTAGCCGGTATGATTTTGCAATTAACGGCAGTGAATGGATCAATCAATGGCTTGGTTTCATTCTTTACTGGAGACAACATTCCTTTTATGCAGCGTGCCGAATGGTTCAGAACAATCTATATTACTTCTGAAATTTGGCAAGGCATGGGCTGGGGAGCCATTTTGTATCTTGCTGCATTAACTACGATCGATGATTCTTTGTATGAAGCTGCACGGATTGACGGTGCGAATCGCTGGAAACAGACAATCCATGTAACCATACCAGGCATTTTGCCAACAATCGTTACATTGTTAATTCTGAATATGGGTAATTTTCTTGCTGTCGGATTTGAGAAAATTCTCCTCCTTTACAATCCACTTATCTATGATACATCAGACGTGATTTCCACTTATCTGTATCGTGTAGGTTTGCAATCCAGCAACTTCAGTTACGCGACTGCGATTGGATTATTCGAATCACTCATCGGACTGATCTTGGTATTCTCGGTTAATGCAATCTCACGCAGACTAACACAACGAAGCTTGTGGTAAAGGAGGGGTAACATGCAGGAATCAAAATCATACAAAGTCTTCAAAGTATTTAACACCATCTTTTTGTTGCTCGTGGTGTTTATCACACTCTATCCATTCCTGAATGTCGTTGCACAATCTTTTAGTAGTGAATCCTATATCAATTCCGGGAAAGTCAGCATCATCCCACGAGGTTTTAATGTGGAAACCTACAAGACAATCTCGCGTGACAGCATGTTCTGGACCAATTACAAAAATACGATTATCTACACTGTGGTAGGTACGTTGATATCCATGTTCATGACAACCATTTTCGCGTATGCGATCTCCAAAAAGAGATTAATGGGACGCAAGTTCTGGACGATGTTTGCCGTGTTCACTATGTTTTTCAGTGGCGGATTGATTCCAAACTACGTCTTGATTAATTCCCTTGGCATGAATAATACGATGTGGGCGTTGGTTGTACCTGGAGCAATCAGTATTTATAACATGTTAATTATGAAATCATTTTTCGAGAACATGCCCGAGGAGCTGGAGGAAGCTGCAGCCATCGATGGTTTGAACACATATGGTATTTTACTTCGTATCATATTGCCGCTAAGTAAGGCTGTAATGGCTACAATGGTTCTGTTTTATGCAGTGGGTCACTGGAACTCATGGTTTCCGGCTTTCCTGTATCTCGACAAAAAAGAGCTGTTCCCTGTGACGATTTATTTGCGCAATATGATTGCGGGTGCAACAGGAGGAGCTTCTGCTGGAGCGTCGGCTGATAATTTGACTCAAATCTCTGCTAATATCAAGTCGGTAACAATGGTACTGACGATTCTGCCAATACTTACGATTTATCCGTTTGTGCAAAGATACTTTGTAACCGGTATCATGTTGGGATCTGTCAAGCAGTAATTCCAAGTGCATATAGTTAACATCTCTAAGACGCAAGGCCAATCTAAACCACATGCAGGGGGACAAAGGAATGAAGAAGAGACCACGCAAGCTTGTAGGCAAGATGGTTTTGGCAACAATGATGAGTGTCGTTTTGGCAGCATGCAGCAGCGGAGCGGGAACAGAGAAAGCAGAACCGGAATCCAAAGGGGCTATGGAGTCATACAGTGTCGGTGAGACGTTTAAAGCCTCAGAGCCGTTTAACTTATCCATACTTTATAGTGATCAGCCAGCATATCCATACAAGAAAGATTGGTTGCTGTTCCAGAAAATTACTGAGCTGACTGGTGTGACATTGGATCCTACCATCGTACCGATGTCCGATTATCCTCAGAAAAGATCTCTTTTGATCAGTTCAGGAGATGCACCTCTTGTTATCCCTAAAACCTATCCGGGAGAAGAATCTGCCTTTGTATCATCCGGTGCCGTTTTACCAGTAAGTGATTATGTTGACTTGATGCCTAATTTCAAGGACAAGGTAGAGAAGTGGGGGCTTGAGGATGAACTGGAGGGTCTCCGTCAGGAAGACGGGAAGTATTATGTTCTCCCTGGTTTGCATGAAGAAGTATGGCCAGACTATACACTGATTGTTAGAACAGATGTCTTCGAGGAAAACAATATTCCTATTCCAACGACATGGGATGAATTATATGATGCTGCCAAGAAGTTGAAAGAGATCTATCCAGATTCGATCCCTTTCTCGGACCGATTTGAATTTAACAGTACGTTAAATATTGCCGCTGCTGGTTTTGGAACAAAGGGCGGTTGGGGCTTCGGCAATGGTCTAACGTATAAGGAAGACAAGGATGAATTCGTATATACATCCACTACACCTGAGTACAAAGAGATGCTGACATACTTTAACAAACTGGTGTCAGAAGGGTTGCTGGACAAGGAAAGTTTAACTCAAGACGATGATCAAGCGATACAAAAATTTGTCTCTGGCAAATCGTTTATCATTAACGGTAACTCTCAAACGGTAGTACTGCATCGCAATGATATGAATAAAACATTGGGCGAAGGAAAATTCTCCATTGCCAAAATTACGGTTCCAGGTGGTCCAAAGGGTCAATTAATGTCTGGATCGAGACTTGAAAACGGTGTCATGATTTCCGGTAAAATCAAAGATAGTGAAAACTTCAAAGCAACAATGCAATTTATTGACTGGTTATACTACAGCGATGAAGGACAGGAATTCACCAAATGGGGAGTTGAAGGAGAGAACTACACGAAACAGGATGGGGTTCGCAAGCTTGCGGATGATGTGAACTATAATGGATTGAATCCTAAAGGCACAAAAGATCTGCGTATTGATTACGGTTTCTCTGGTGGTGTGTTTGCTTATGGTGGAACAACTGATCTGCTGCACTCCATGTTTAGTGAAGAAGAATTGAAATTCCAGCAGGACATGAAGGATACCAAGGAAGTTATTCCTGCTGAACCTCCAATCCCGTATTCAGATCTTGACCGTGAACAGGTGACATTGCTTAGTACTCCACTTAAGGACTACTCGGACCAAAATACCCTTAAATTTATTCTGGGTGAACGCAGTCTTGACGAGTTCGATGCTTTCGTAAAAGAACTGGAAGGACAAGGGTTGTCTCAGTACTTGCAGATTTCCAACGATACGTACAAAAAGTATAAAGAGAACAAACAGCAGTAGCATGATAGACAAAGTTTAATCGATTGCCGTTTCGCTGAGCTCATTTTAGTGAAGCGGCAATTTATGCTAAGATGAATGAATACGGCTGAGAGGAAGAGGTTAAGGAATGTCACTTAATCAAAAGATTAGAGGTTCGACCCGGGCTTATTCATACGAGCTGATAAAAGAAAGAATTTTGCACCTTGAGCTGAAGCCTGGTACGAAGATTTCAGAGAAAGAAATAGCGGATGAACTTGAGGTTAGCAGGACTCCCGTTCGCGAAGCTTTCATGAAGCTTGCTGAAGAGGAACTCTTGGATATTATCCCGCAGAGCGGAACCATTGTCTCACATATAAATCTGGAGCATGTGGAAGAAGGCAGATTTATGCGAGAAAAAATAGAAAAGGAAATTGTAGCGCTGGCATGTACCTCATTTGCAGAAGAATTCAAATTTAGATTGGAAACCAATATCGCCATGCAGGAAGTGTGTATGGATAAGAAGAACTTCTATCGACTGTATGAACTGGATGAGGAGTTTCATCAGATCCTGTTTCAGGGAACTGGCAAAATGAGAACATGGAAAATGCTTCAGCAGCTTAATATTCCGTTTAATCGTCTGCGCATCCTTCGCTTGTCCGAAGACATTAATTCCGAAATTATTATCTCCCAACACAAAGAAATCTACCAGCTCATCAAGGAGCGCCAAACTGAACAAGCGATGAAGGTGATGGAAGCTCACCTTAGACTTGTCGTCGTTGAACAGGAGACAGTCAAAGCAAAGTATCCACATTATTTTATATAATCAATCTAATGTTGTATAATGATCCAAACTGCAACAAACCCCTGTTCAAATGGACAGGGGTTTGTTGAATGAAAGATATCATTAATATAAGATTACGCCTGTTTAATAAAAGTAGGATCCGGGTATGGGTCAGCAACCCAACCGTCTTTTTCAATAAAGAGACGAACAGCAATAATCTGTTTGTTCTCCATCAAAGTGAAGAAATGCGGTGTGTTTTCGGGTACGGAAATGACGTCTCCAGGAGACAATTCTACATTAAAGTAGCCTACATCATCTGTGCCTTTGATAACAAAGATCCCTTTACCCGCTACAATAGCACGGATTTCATCTTCGGCATGTGTGTGGATTTCTTCGAACTTGGCCAATTTCTCTTCGATATCTGGCGTTTGTTCAGAGAGGGTGATGACATCCCAGATCTGATATCCGCGACGTGCAGCGAGGTCTTTGATTTCATAATCGTAGGTTTCTAGAACCTGATTTTTTTGATCATCAGTCAATCCAAAGTTATTTTGTAATTCAGCACTTAATTTGGATGCGTCCCATTTTTCATAAAGTACTTCATATTTGTCCAAGAAATTTCGAACATTTTCGTCTCCAGTGATACGTTCGTTCGTATTTCTGATAACAATTTCAGCCATGTTCTTTCCCTCTTTTCCACTTGGTTTAATAGATATTATATCGGATGTCTACCTTTTTGTCGATTCGCAAATTCGACCTTGATCGTCTGAAACCCGCCATACAGCTGAATAAAACCGATCTTTCACAATAAGTAAGTTTCTGTTAAACTAAGATTTAACGTTTTGCGGGGGTGAAGATATTGGATAAGCTTAGTCTACATGATGCATTAAAACAACGAATATTAATCCTCGACGGTGCGATGGGGACCATGATTCAACAAGTTGATCTCACTGGTGCAGATTTTGGCGGAGATGATCTGGATGGATGTAACGAAATGTTGGTACTTACACGTCCAGAACTCATCCAGCGCATTCATGAAGAATATCTGGAAGCTGGTGCAGATTTAATCGAAACCAATACATTTGGAGCTACTTCGGTTGTATTGGCCGAATATGACATCCAGGATCGTGCTCGCGAGATTAACCTCGAAGCTGCTCGAATTGCGAGAGCTGCGGTAGATCGCTTCTCGACTCCAGATTCTCCAAGGTATGTGGTAGGTGCGATGGGACCTACAACGAAGACGCTCTCGGTTACGGGTGGCGTAACGTTCCAGGAGCTCATCGACAGTTATTCCGAGCAAGCGCTCGCTTTAATTGAGGGAGGCGTTGACGCGCTACTGCTTGAAACTTCGCAGGATACTCTCAATGTCAAAGCAGGCAGCATTGGTATCCAGCAAGCATTTGAGCAGAGCGGAATTAAGCTCCCTTTGATGATCTCTGGGACAATAGAACCGATGGGCACAACTCTTGCGGGTCAGAACATCGAATCCTTTTATATATCCCTAGAACACCTTAACCCAATTTCAGTGGGACTAAACTGTGCTACAGGCCCGGAGTTCATGCGTGACCATATTCGTTCTCTTTCCGGAATGGCTTCAGTAGCAGTCAGCTGTTACCCGAATGCGGGTCTGCCCGATGAAAATGGTAATTATCATGAGTCACCTGATTCACTCGCTCAGAAAATTGGAGCGTTTGCCGAACAGGGATGGTTAAACATCGCCGGTGGTTGTTGCGGAACAACTCCAGCACATATTCGGGCGATGCGTGATACGCTTGCCAAGTACCCCCCAAGAGAAATGAACGGAACACATCCGCCTGCATTATCCGGTATTGATCCGGTATATATAGAGCAGGACAATCGTCCGTATATGGTTGGTGAACGGACCAACGTGCTTGGATCTCGGAAATTCAAGCGCTTGATCGTTGAAGGAAAATATGAGGAAGCTTCCGAAATTGCACGGGCACAGGTGAAAAATGGTGCACATGTTGTCGACGTTTGTGTGCAGGATCCGGACCGCGAAGAAGCTGAGGATATGGAAAAATTCCTCGAACTGGTCGTCAAAAAAGTAAAAGTTCCGCTGATGATTGATACAACCGATGCAAAGGTTATTGATCTTGCACTTCAGTACTCCCAAGGTAAAGCGATAATTAACTCCATTAACCTTGAGGATGGGGAAGAGAAATTCGAGCTTGTGACTCCTCTTATCCACAAATATGGCGGAGCCGTTGTAGTTGGTACGATTGATGAACGTGGACAGGCAATCAGTCGGGAAGATAAATTGGAAGTTGCCAAGCGTTCATACGATCTGCTGGTGAACAAGTACGGATTGAAGGCAGAAGACCTGATTTTTGATACATTGGTGTTCCCTGTTGGTACCGGGGATGAGCAGTATATCGGTTCTGCCAAGGAAACCATTGAAGGTATTCGGGTTATTAAGGAAGCCATGCCTGAGTGTCATACCATTCTGGGTATCAGTAACATCTCATTTGGATTGCCTGAAGCTGGCCGGGAAGTCCTGAACTCTGTGTTCTTGTATGAATGTACGAAGGCCGGACTTGATTACGCGATTGTAAACACGGAGAAACTGGAACGTTATGCTTCCATCCCAGAGGAAGAACGCAGATTGTCGGAAGAGCTGCTCTATAATACGAATGATGAAACACTCGCTGCATTCGTAGCGGCATTCCGTAACAAAAAGGTTGAGAAGAAAGAAAAGATTTCGAATCTTTCATTAGAAGAGCGTCTGGCCTCTTATGTTGTCGAAGGCAGCAAAGAGGGATTGTTGCCAGATCTGGAACAGGCTCTTGCCAAATACTCAGCGCTTGAAGTCATCAATGGGCCACTTATGCGAGGGATGGAAGAAGTAGGGCGACTGTTTAACAACAACGAGCTGATCGTTGCCGAGGTTTTACAGAGCGCGGAAGTAATGAAGGCTTCAGTTGCTTATCTGGAACAATTTATGGAGAAGAATGAAACATCGGTGAAGGGTAAAATCATTCTGGCAACAGTTAAGGGTGATGTGCACGACATCGGTAAGAACCTGGTGGAGATTATCCTATCCAATAACGGTTACCGAATCATTAATTTGGGTATAAAAGTACCACCAGAACGAATCATAGAAGCATATCGAGAAGAAAAAGTGGATGCGATTGGTCTGTCCGGTTTGCTCGTCAAATCAGCACAGCAGATGATCGTCACTGCACAAGATTTGCGTACAGCGGGTATCGATGTACCTATCATGGTGGGTGGAGCAGCACTTACGCGCAAATTCACCAAAAACCGGATTCGTCCAGAGTATGACGGAATGGTTGTATATGCAAAAGACGCCATGGACGGTCTGGATCTGGCAAACAAGCTGATGAACCCGGCTTCCCGTGAAGTCATGCAGCTGGAGATGGAGGCTGAAAAAGAAGCAGACGCTTCCAGTGCAGAAACGGTTAAACCGCTGCCGGAGCTAACGCGAGTCGAACGGTCGGATATCGCAATCGATAATCCTGTTCTAGTTCCTCCGGATCTTGAGCGGCACACGCTGCGTAATTATCCATTGTCACATATTTTACCGTATGTAAACATGCAGATGCTGCTTGGTCATCATCTTGGCCTTCGTGGTTCTGTGGAGCAGCTGCTCGCTTCGGGTGATCCCAAAGCAACCGATCTCAAAGCGGTTGTAGACGGGATTATGCAAGAAGCTGTCCGGGATGGAATTATTCAGGCACATGCGATGTACCGTTTCTTCCCGGCACAGTCCAGCGGCAATAGCATCATCATTTACGATCCGGAGAATACAAGCAACATTCTGCATACCTTCACATTCCCGCGGCAAAAGGTTGAACCTTTCCTGTGTCTCTCGGACTTCCTGAAGCCAGTGGAGTCTGGAGAAATGGATTACGTTGGATTCATGGTTGTAACAGCCGGTCACGGTGTACGTGAGCTATCAACGGCCTGGAAAGAGCAAGGGGATTACCTTCGATCACATGCTCTGCAATCTGTAGCGCTTGAAGTGGCAGAGGGATTAGCTGAGCGGGTTCATCATATGATGAGAGATATATGGGGCTTCCCGGATCCGGCGAACATGACCATGAAACAGCGTCATGGCGCGCGTTACCAAGGGATACGGGTTTCATTTGGATATCCGGCTTGTCCGGATTTGGAAGATCAGGGGCCACTCTTCAAGCTGATGCAGCCTGAGGACATTGGTGTGGAACTGACGGAAGGCTTTATGATGGAGCCAGAAGCTTCCGTGTCCGCGATGGTGTTCAGCCATCCGCAGGCCAAGTATTTTAATGTTGAAAAAGCATAATTAATAAGAGGTCAGGCAGAGCCCTCCGCATCGTCGGAGGCTTTTTGCTGGCAACAGAAAGAGGTGCAATCCGGATGGAACTATATTTCCTGGGAACTAACGCTGGTGTACCTACACTGCAGCGGAATGTAACTTCCATTGGGCTCCGCATGTTGGATGAGCGAAGAGCTTTGTGGTTGTTTGACTGTGGGGAAGGAACCCAGCACCAAATTTTGAGTTCACCACTAAAACTGAGTAAATTGGAGAAAATCTTCATTACCCATCTTCATGGAGACCACGTATTCGGGCTTCCCGGCCTGCTTTCGAGTAGAGCTTACCAGGGAGGGACGACACCCCTTACGGTTTATGGACCGCCTGGGACAGAACGTATGATTACAACCGTAATGGAATTAAGTCAGTCTCGGATTAACTATGAGTTGAAGATTATTGAGCATACAGGTGGTTTGCTGTTTGAAGACGAGAGTTTCATTGTAGAGTCTGCATTGCTGGAACACCGAATCGACAGCTACGGCTACCGAATTACGGAGAAGGATCGTCCAGGCAGTCTCGATCAAGCCAAGCTGGCTGAGTACGGTTTGAAGCCGGGTCCTCTTTTTGGTCGGCTTAAACGGGGAGAGACAATAACCTTGGATGACGGCAGTACAGTTCGTCCGGAGGATGTGTTAGGAGCTCCCAAACGCGGCAAAGTGATAACCATTTTGGGAGATACACGACCGTGTGCGAATGTATTGCCCCTCGCTAAGCATGCAGATGTACTTGTACATGAAGCAACATTTATGAATGATTTGGCCGATACAGCTCATGAGTATTATCATAGTACTGCTAAGCAAGCGGCCGAGGCGGCTAGAGCAGCAGATGTTGGAGAATTGATTATGACTCATTTTAGCTCTCGCTATAAGGATGAAGAACAGCTGCAGCCCCTTTTGGAGGAGGCAAAGGCCGTTTTTCCTAACTCCAGATTGGCGAATGAGCATCAGTTGATACCTGTCATTCATCATCAGAATGGAGCTCAGTTATAGTTAAGGCAGTTTGGCTCCAAAAAAGTTTGGTTTAAAGATGGAAATTCAGGCGGGACTGAAGGGGATAGGCCCTGAGGTCCCTTTTGCAATCTGATCGGAAAGCGTGTAGGATGGGCAATATGAGCAGGGAAATGAGTCAAATTATTTTCCGGGAAAGCGCAGGAAATGACAAGCTTGTACAGAAGGCGCGCGAGTCAAAACGTCTGGGTTCGATTCGGTTCGACGTGTTGCGTGTTCATACGAGCGTGCCCATATTATTTTTTGAAATACATAGCTATGGATCAAAAAATCATCAAAAGTAATTAAGGACATGAATTGTTAATGGTCTAAAAGAAAGGAAGTGCTCTGTATGATTAAGGCCTATCTGATCGATCTGGATGGAACACTCTATCATGGCAGACATCGGATTGAAGGGGCAGACAAGCTTATTCAGACGCTGAATGAACAGGCTGTACCTTATTTATTTGTAACAAATAATTCTTCCCGTACACCACAAGGGGTTGCAGATCACTTGAACGAAATGGGAATTCCAGCGGAAGCTTCTCAAGTATGCACATCTGCAGTTTCTGCTGCTGAATATGTAGCTGAGGAATCTCCTGGTGCGAAGGTTGCCTGCATTGGAGAAGCTGGTTTACTTCAGGCTATCGATGAAGCAGGATTGCAAAGGACGGAAGAAAAGCCGGAATACGTTATCCAAGGCATTGACCGAGAATTTTCCTACCAAAAACTAACCAAGGCACTGCGGTGGATCAATGACGGAGCAAAATCAATCCTGACCAATCCAGATCTGCAGCTCCCATCTGATGATGGCTTGACCCCCGGAGCAGGAACCATTGGTGCTGCGATCGAAGCGGCTACAGGTGTTTCACCAACCGTAATCGGCAAGCCTTCAAGTATAATTATGAAATCAGCGATTGAGCGTTTAAATCTAAGGGCTGATGAAGTCGCTGTGATCGGGGACAATATGCGTACCGATATTGCAGCAGGAGCTGCGGCTGGATGCGAGACATTGCTCGTATTGACTGGAGTCACAACGAAAGAAAATATGGACAATCATATTAGCGCTACCAAGATACGTCCTGATCATGTGTTTGATAATTTGCATAAACTGATTGAGTGGTTGTCGCAACACGCGAGCCAAGCATCCAAGAAGGGATAGATATAGATGCCGGAACTGCCGGAAATGGAAAACTATCGGACATTATTGTCCGCAGAAATACTTGATTTACCTATTACTGGTGTTGTCGTTAATCGGGAAAAATCCATCAACAAGGATCCAGAGGAATTTACACGCGAACTTACAGGCAATCGTATTATTTTTGTCGAGCGCCGGGCTAAGCATCTTATTTTTCATTTGGCAAGCGGTAAACGACTGGTGCTCCATCTCATGCTGGGTGGCATGATTTACTGGGGTACTGAGGCAGATCGTCCCGATCGGTCGACACAAGTTGAGATTCAATTTGGTGATCGTATCTTATTCTTTATTGGACTCCGATTGGGTTATTTGCACTTGCTTACATCCAAGGAAACGGAAGAAGCCATGTCCGATCTCGGACCTGAGCCGCTTGATCGGCGCATGAATCCTGAGCGTTTTGCTTCATTGCTGAAAGGACGCCGTGGAACGCTCAAAACGACCTTGGTTAATCAGCACATTATTGCTGGTATCGGCAATTGTTACTCGGATGAAATTGCCTTTGCTGCAGGTTTGAGACCAAGTTCCAAAACGCAGAATATCGCCAGTTCTCCAGAACTTACAGAGCGTTTGTTCCGTTCTATGCAATCGGTGCTCCGTGAAGCAGCTTCGGAGGGCGGTTATATGGAAATGCCGCTGATGCAAGGGGACACGAAGACAGGAAGTTTTGATGAGCAATGCAGGGTATACGATCGCGAAGGGGAAAGCTGTCCACGTTGTGGAGGCACAATTGAACGAGTAGAAATTACGGGGAAGAAGGCTTTCTTCTGTCCGAATTGTCAGCATGAGGCCTAATTACGGAATCGGTGCACACGTCAGCACGAGAGGTGGATTTTTACAAGCAGCCAAGAGGGCATATGATATGGGGGCTACGGCATTTCAATATTTTCCGAAGAACCCCCGGAGTCTTGGTTTGAAAGATCTTGACCTTAAAGATGCTGAGCTGTGCAGGGAATGGTGTGAGGAGAAAGGCATCGCGTCCATTGCACACTCACCCTATCCGACGAATCCGGCTTTGGGCATCACCCGTGGAGAGGCGGGGTTTCATGCTACTGTAGCTTCCATAAGGAATGACCTGCATATTGCAGATGCGTGCGGCTCAGTAGGCACTGTGGTTCATTTTGGTCATCTTAAGAGTGATCAACCGCTTGAGGGGTATCAGAATCTCATCCATTGTCTCGATACAGTTCTGGAAGACTGGAATGGACAGGCAAAAGTTTTGCTCGAAAATCAGGCAGGTGACCACGGGCCAATGGGCACGACCATGGAAGAAATGATTCAGATTCGCAAGCTGAGCCAATTTCCGGATCATATTGCTTTTTGTTTTGACACATGTCATGCTTTTGCTTCAGGGATGTGGCACAGCAATATGGAACTGGATATGCTTCAAAAAGGCAGACAGCTCGGGTACTGGGATGCACTTGCTGCTGTGCATTTTAATGACTCCAAATATGCTTCCGGCTCGTGCAAGGATCGACATGCACGAATCGGTCAGGGATATATAGGAAGCAAAGCGATGCAAGAATTGTTGAGTTCGCCTGAGTTCCAACCGGCTGTCGTTGTGTTGGAAACCGAGACAGGTGAGGATGGGACGCATAAAGAGGATATTGAGGTCATGCGTTCCTGGATGTAAACGGGGAGAGGAGTGGTTGTATGCATGTTTTCTTGGATGATTACCGGTCATGTCCCAAGGGATTTGTCCTGGCTACCAATGCTGAAGAATGTCTGATGCTGCTCAGGGAAGGTGATGTGGATATCCTGTCTCTGGATTATGAATTGGGTCCGGATTCGCCAAATGGCGGAGAAGTTGCAGCTGCCATTGTACGGGAAGGGCTGTTTCCGCGCGAAATTTATCTACACACATCCAGCATGTACGGCAAACGTCAGATGTACGAATTGTTATATACCAATAAACCTGACACTGTAAAGGTACACAACGGTCCGATGACAGGTGAGGTTATGCTGCGGGTTGCCGCTGGAAAGCATAGCTTATGAAGCCCATCCATTCGAAGCTTTTGATGCGCGGTGTGTGGGAAGGCATTCCTCAGGCTGTATTTATCTACACCCCTTTATGCGGTACATGTGCTGCAGCGAGAAGAATGCTGGAAATTGCGGAGCATTTGCTGCCCGAGAACACATTATTTGAAATGAACATCCATGATATTCCGGATCTTGTGCAGCAGTTTCAAATTTCAAGTGTACCTGCAGTGATGCTGTTTGATGGAGAACAGGATGTACCAAAAATGATTTATCGAATGTCCTCGGTGGAGCATCTGCTAAACGAAATTCGAAAGGCGGTCCTAAAATGAGGATTATTTCGATGGAGCATGTTTCTCTCCGCCGTGAGGACAATCAGATCCTGGATGACGTTCATCTGCATATTGAGCAGGGCGAGCATTGGGTCATTCTGGGACGTAATGGTTCAGGCAAAACAACGCTGCTGGAAATGATGAATGGATATATGTTTCCCAGTCAAGGGCGTATTGAGGTGCTGGGGAACTTATATGGGCAATGTGACGTTCGTGAGGTCAGAAAAGAGATTGGTTATATCAGTCAAACGCTGATTGAGAAACTGACATTGCGAGATCCGGTCTGGGAGGTCGTTGCGACAGGTGCATTTGCCTTTTTGCGTTTTTATCAGACGATTCCCGATGAAGTAAAAACCAAAGCCTTGAATCTTCTGGATGACATGGGATTTGCTAAACTGGCTAACCACCCGCTGGGTACACTTTCCCAAGGCGAGCGAAAAAAAGTCATGCTGGCACGTTCATTGATGGCGGATCCTAAGTTATTAATTATGGACGAGCCGTGCGCTGGACTCGATCTGTATGAACGGGAAAAAATGTTGGCTGAAATCGACCGACTTCGTCAGCGTAATATAACAGTAGTATATGTAACGCATCATGTGGAAGAGATCGTGCCGTTATTTACACATGTAGCATTGATTCGCGAAGGTCGTATTGCTGCGGCGGGAACCAAATATGAAGTTTTGACACAGGATACAATTAAGCATACGTACGACATTCCGGTCGACATCCAGTGGGATCATGATCGACCGTGGATTCGCGTACGTTCTGGAGGGTAACACAAGTTGAGTACACAGTCGTCTTGGGGAGAAGGTAACTTCTCCCGTTTTATCTGCACAGCTAATCATGGCTTTGCACCTTATGCTCAGGAAGAATTGCGCCGTACATTCGGTGCT
The DNA here is from genome assembly GCF_022346995.1 of Paenibacillus sp. ACRRY. GTDB lineage: Bacteria > Bacillota > Bacilli > Paenibacillales > Paenibacillaceae > Paenibacillus. Next base: position 103,914 of record NZ_JAKRNM010000001.1, read on the forward strand.
GTTAAAAGCACGGTACTCGTACCGGGTGAAATCCTTCTTGCCGGCTTGCCGGTAACAGAGGAAGAGGTATCGATCAAACTCCTTGAGGAAAATCCAACGTTTTTACGTCACATTCAGCCTGTTCAGTTTCAAGAGAATACGGAAGATTCTGATCAGACGATGGAGAAACTGATTGCCTATATTACAAATCATACGGAGTTGACCGGAACCAAAGTGGCATTACAGGTTCGCAAAACGGAAGGTTCATTTTGGCTGGATAACGCCGCTTCATTGAAGCAATTGTTGACCGAAAAGCTGGATGCTCTAGGCTGTGAGTGGGTTGTTCGCGATGCAGACACTGTTATTTCTGTGTTTGCGGCAGATGATGCATTGTATGCTGGTATATCACGACCTGAACAGAACCTTTCCGACTGGTCCGGGGGAGCTGTACGCTTTCAAAAAGAGGAAGGCCAGATCTCACGAGCGAAATTCAAGCTGCTTGAGGCAGAGCAGACATTTGGCATTGATTTTGCATCGTTTCACAAAGCGCTTGATATTGGTGCGGCCCCTGGTGGTTGGACTTCCTTTCTGCTTGAACGTGGTCTTGAAGTCACAGCAGTGGACCCGGCTAAAATGGATGCCACGCTTCTGGAATCACCCAAATTAACTTTTTTAAAAAAGAATGCAGGTGATGTCCGGTTCCGTGAAGGTGAATTTGACCTGCTTGTCTGTGACATGAGCTGGAGTCCTAAACTGATGAGCCGACTCGTTTCGGACTTGTTATACAGTCTTCAATCTGGTGGAACAGCGGTTGTTACAGTAAAATTGCTTCATAAGAAACCACTCGCGCTGATCAAGGAAGTCATTGATACGTTTGAGCGTTCACGGATGCAGATTCAACGATCCAAACAATTGTTCCACAATCGTGAGGAAATAACACTTTATATGATTAAATATTAAGCCGATAAAGATTTTAAATTTACTACTTTACAATATCTTATGGCGTATACTATAATGATACCAATATTAACCATAATGATTCCAAGGGAAAGCATCCCGAGGTGGACAAGTCCGGATAACCGGTCTGTTCTACTTCGGTAAGCTTTCCCTTTTTTGTTATGCAGGGAGGAGGATTATAAATGAGATATCCGGCGAGGCTGGAACACGGAAGCCTGCTGGGAGGACGATATCGGATCGAGTCCGTACTAGGTACAGGTGGAATGAGTCACGTATATAAGGCAGAAGATATGAAGTTGCCAGGTAAGACCTGGGCGATTAAAGAAAGTGTTGCAACGATCCCTTACGAATCCAATATGGAGACGGAGGCTGCTCTTCTGACATCACTCAGGCACCCCAGATTACCGCTGATTGTTGATTTTTTTGTGCCGGATGAAGAGGGCTACACGTATCTGGTAATGGAGTACATTGAGGGTCAGACACTGAGTGACTATCACAAGCAATGTCGCGGAAAGATCCCCCTCGAACATATGACAGATTTTGTACTTCAACTACTTGACGTGCTCAGTTATTTGCATGGTCTGAATCCAGCAGTGATCTATCGCGATCTGAAGCCATCCAACATTATGATAACTCCAGACTATGAAGTCAGGTTGATTGATTTTGGCATTGCTCGCAGCTTCAAAGCTCAGCATACAGAGGATACGGTGAAACTGGGTACGGCAGGGTTTGCTGCTCCAGAACAATACGGTACGGGACAGACGGATGCAAGGTCGGATTTGTATGGGCTCGGAGCATTGCTGCTCTACCTCATGACGGGTGGTACGTATACGGAATGGATACAGGGCGTCGAAAGTTCTATACGCAGTGATGTGCCACGCACTTACATTCCGGTTGTACGAAGATTGCTGAGACAGAACCCGGAGGAGCGCTTCCAAACTGCCGATGAAGTCCGCAAAGAACTGCTTCGAAGACCTGGAATAACGGAGAGCAATGAATCGACAACATTGACAATTAGCGGCGGAACTAGAGTTATTGCTTTGACAGGAGCATCTTCAGGTGTTGGGGTTACGCATACCGCTATAGCCATTAGCCATTACTTAGAGAGACAACAGTTTAAGGTGGCAGTCATCGAGATGTCTCCGCGCTCCCAATCGTTTGCAAGAATTCAGCAAGTTGCCCAGGCTGGGAAGCCGTTATCGGCAGGCAGACAGTTTGCAGTGGACGGAGTGCACTATTGGAAACAGTCCGGACGAGCAGATATTTTGTCTCTGCTGGGTGGCAGCTATCAATTCATTGTTATGGATCTGGGTAGTGGTCAGGATCAGAATCGACTGGAGGAGTTTCTGCGTGCAGACCTGCCCATTGTTGTGGGTTCAGGTGCTGAGTGGAAACAGGCAGAGATCAATGCATTTGTTCGTTCGCATCATCGTTATCCGAGAGACAAATGGATATATTGTCTGCCGCTTGCAGCCACTGATGCTGTTCAGCGTGTACGTAGAACATTGAATACATCAAGTGTGTACGGACTTCCACTGCACATCGATCCTTTTGACAGGGAGCCTCAAACAGACAAGGTATTAGCCCATATCTTGAATCATTTGATCGGGCAGCTGCCCAAGAAGCGTTCGTTTTTTGCAAGAAGAATAAAATCATGATTAGAGGAGCTTGGGAAAGGAGAGCCTTTTTTGTCCAAATTAAGAAAACAAAGCCGACAAATGATCTATGCCGGACTAACCGGTGCGGGAGCAGTAGGATTGTTGTTCGGGGGATATGTCATCTACAACGTGATTACAATGAATGACACCAAATCTGAAATGGAGTCCCAGTATGCTTCAGCTTATGAGCAAAAAGAGGCAGAACTAATGCAGCAATGGAACACAGGGGCACAAGGCTGGGTAACGGTACGCGACGTTGAAGCTGGAGAACCGATCTTGCCCGAGGATATTAAGCTTATTGCAGTGCCTGATGCTCAAGCACCACGTAATTTATGGTCCAGCACCAAACAGATGGAAGGCCAAGTAGCCAAAATAGAACTGAAAAAAGGAACAGCGATAACAACCGAAATGGTGTACGAAGACACGCCAGCACCGCCAGATCTAAGAAATCGTGAACTGCAGGTCGTTTTATTACCCTCTTCACTTGCACAAGGTGATAATATAGACATTCGCATCCAATTCCCAACAGGTCAGGACTATATCCTTCTGTCCAAGAAGAAAGTAGAGCGCCTGAATGAAGCGACGTTGTGGATTACCATGACCGAGGAAGAGATCCTGTCGCTGTCTAGCGCCATTGTAGATGCCTATTTACATAAAGCTTCAATTTATGCACTCACGTATGTTGAGCCTCAGTTTCAGACAGCTGCAATTCCAACGTACCCTGCCAATAATGAAGTGCTGAAACTGCTTGAAAGTGACCCGAACATTGTTCGCAGGGCAGAGCAGGAGTTGTCGAGACAGGTAAGGAGTTCACTTGAGAGCTCTCTGGCTGCTTCCATAACAGCGCCGTCCCAAAGTGTTGAGCAAGATGTTGCACAATCATCCGTTTCCCATAACAGCAGACCTCGCTCTAACAATACCTCGGACGAAGTCATATGGAATGATGGATCAGGAAGCAATCAGCAAACGACAGATGAAAATAATCAATCCACCGAGTCCTCCGCATATACGGATGAACAGAAAAGCCTGTTGACCGGTGGAGAATAGTAGACATTCAAAATGTAAAAATATAATGCTGATAACAACGAATTAATGCTTTATAGGGAAGGGGTTGAGTATCAATTGCAAACTTGGATTTTTGCTGGATTATGTGAAAAAAATGATCTTATGTTATATCTGTGCAAAATCTTAGCCACTTCAGGCAAGCGGGTTTTGCTGGTTGACGGAACTTTACAACAAAAGTACGGGTATGGGGTTGGAGAAGGACAACATTCTCTGCGCATCACTGAATTTGAGGGTTTTGATATTGCCTGTCACTTTGTAACTTCGGCCGCGGTTGAGAGTCATCTGGAGGCTAGTGGAGAAGGTTTGGAATCCTATGATTATGTCTTGTATGACATGGAAACCTCCCATTTCGCCTCCAGAGAATTATGGCTAACGGCTGATATTCGAGTCTGGGTGAGTGATTATGAACGTTACAATCTGGAACGAGGAAAGGGTTGGTTAATGCGGCTTCTTGAAGAGCAGTCTTTACCAACAGAGCTTTCATTTCAGCGCATACTGATTAATGCAGTTGACTGCAAATTGGAAGAACGCTACCTATGGGCCTATCTGGAGGAAAGCCCTTTTGTTTGGACAGGTGAATCTTTGATACTTCCATGGGATGAACTGACTGCTGCGGTGAAATTAGAAAATGAACATCATCGTCGGGTGAGGTTAGGGCCTTTGTCACGGAGCTACAAAAAATCACTATGTCGTTTGTTCGAACAATTGACTGGATGGGAAAGTGTTCGAAGTCGCCGAGCTATAAAGGAAGCGGAAAGGATGAGAGCATGAGCAACATTTTATTTTGGAGTCCTTTTGCAGGCTCGGGTAGTACGTCCAGTGCAGTAATTAGCGCCTACGCCATGGCACTTCAATACAGGACTCGGATTTTATTAGTAAACACAGGTCCAGTCGGCAGCGGTATTGAATCACCGCTTCCATCTATGGAGTCAGGGCATTCTGACGCGCTGTTCAGATTTGAAGAGGGTGGATGGGATGCAGTAGAACGTTTACATATAAGCGGAAGTCTAGGCAAGCATAATTTGAGAGATTACGCGAAGCCGCTATTACGGGAAAGATTAGATTTATTGACAGGAAGAATTAACCAGATGGAACGTACGCCAAAAGAACATATAGAAACGTTGAAAGCACTGCTGGAAGTGGCGAATGAGTACTACGATATGGTATTGCTGGATGTTGACCGTGAGGGAATGGATGCGACGGTTCTACTGGCTCAAGCTGATTATGTTGTAGTGAATTTGACACAGAATATGCGGGATCTGGAATTGTTTTTTGAACACATCAAACCTGATAGCTTGAGTAACCAAAACATGCATGTTGTCATCAACAAGTATGATCCGCATGCAAGGGCAACCGTTAACAACATTCGCCGACGTTTCCGTTACAAAGGATCCATATCCATTGTGCCTTACACAACTGCATTTCTGGATGCTGTGAATCGGCGGGATACGGCTACGTATCTGCAACTTGAAGGGTTGAGTGACAGTAGAGATCTTCGAAAAGGGAGCATGGCCGCCAGTATGGCTGAACTTGCTCGCCTGATTATGGACGGTGCAGGTATGCGCACTGTTCTGAAAAGGCTGGAAAGGGGAGCCTGAACCTCCAATGCTCTGGAATACGATAGGGATCAGTATTATTGTAATAGCCGTTTTGACATATATCTGGATCAAAACGAAATCATCTAATCGGCAAAAAAATGCAGGAACTCCTGAACGCGAGGCATTTACGGTTGAAATGCTAACTGAACAGGTGAAGAACTCGCTGCATGAATTAAGTCATAGTCAGCTTGCAGATATCGGTCTTCATGAAGAAGAATATCGCAGGAGAATCAATCAGCGTGCCGAGATGAGAAAAGCGCTGAAGGGTTGCGTCTCTGGCAGCATAAGTGACAAAACCTATGTAAAGAACCTGATCGCTGATTTACTTACTCGAAACATAGGTCTGAACAAAACGAATGTGGATGAAGTCATCCTTTTTGCGGAACCCGAGCTGTTATCCGTTCAAGATCAGTTTGAAATTGTCTTTTACCTGTACCGACAGCAGTTCGGCGTCGATGCCTTGTCACGTTTGATTGACACTTACGATCTGGGCAGACTTCGGTTGGAGGATGGTGCTGAGGATGGCGGTGGATATTATGTTTCTGAGGAAGATATCCGGTATGTATTTGAATGCGAGTACCGTGAACTTGGATTTAGAGAGAAAACGGATATTATCGTCCAGCGGATATACCAGCACTACAAGGGTTTCTCGGTTGTAGATGAAATCAGAGACCAGCGAATTGACGGGGTTAGCGGTGGGGTTAGCGGTATGCTGGATGCCATGCAGGATATGGGAGTTCAGCACCCAGCTTCCTGGAATGATCTGTTGGAAGATGGCTTGGAGGATACACCAGTTGAAGTTCCGTTAAGTGGTATGGAAAGTGTTTGGATTTTTTACAAAGGGAAGTCGATCCATCTATCATTTCTATCGTTTGGCAGTACACGGGAACTGAAAAGGGTTTGTCAAAATATTTATAAATATAACTACCCTGGTCAGCTATCTGAAGCGAATGGATATAAGGTTAACGAAATGAAGGATGGCTCTCGTGTAGTTGTGGTGCGGCCTCCTTTTGCAGAATCATGGGCGTTTTTTGTCCGGAAATTCGATATTCCCAATGCGTCACTTGAGCAATTAATAACTGGGAGCAATGCCGAACTGCCAATTACATTGTTGCAGTATCTCATGAAAGGAAGCCGTATTACGGCTGTGACGGGTGCTCAGGGATCTGGTAAAACGACGCTGCTAATGGCGATGGTCAAGCATATCTATGCCTCATACACCCTGCGTGTACAAGAAATGGCATTCGAGCTGCAGCTCCGTCGAATCTACAGTCGTCGTAATATTTTGAGCTTTCGGGAGACGGAGCATATATCAGGTCAACAAGGACTGGATTTACAGAAAAAAACAGATGGAACAGTCAATATACTTGGAGAGGTTGCGAGTGATGAGGTTGCTGCCTGGATGATTCAAATGTCGCAGGTGGCGAGTTTGTTCACTCTGTTTACCCACCATGCCAAGACGTTTCGGGATCTGGTATTCTCGCTCCGCAACTCTTTGCTCAAAACAGGCATGTTTCAACATGAGCACATTGCTGAGGAACAGGTCGTCAGTGTCATCAATTTTGATGTGCACATGAAAAAGGATCCCGAAGGACGCAGATACATAGAGCGAATAACAGAGTGCTTGCCTCGTGCTGATCAGGTGGACAGTGTGGAAGAGCGGGCAGGGTTTGCTTTTCGGAATGTCATTGAATACAAGGATGGCGAATATGTGGTAACCGCTCCCTTGTCTACAGGCAGCATCATGGATATGCGGGACCAAATGACATTGCACGATGCATCACTTTTTGAACAGTTTATCGAGCGGCACTGGGGTGATATGCATGACAACTAAATCGTGGCTTATCCTTTTGCTGGGGATATGTATCTCGGGGCTCGTGGTTACGTTCCTAGCTCTCCATTTCTTTCAAAAGAGAGGAAAGGGATTAAGCGGTAGAGCTCCTGGAGCATTAACTCCTGTTGCCAGTCGAACGGTGTGGGTGAGGTCATTTTTGCTGCAGTCCTATCGCTGGGGGGTGAGGGTGCCGCTTTTGTCATCTTACATCTATTTAATACAGAAACGGATCTCATTCAGACATGTTGGAGACGAAGCATCATTACGACGGATAACGATGACTGTTGTTCTGATTGTTGCGGGAGGATACGGAAGTATTAGTATCGTGCTGTTTTTATTGCAACCGGGGATTGCTTTCGTTATTTTGTCTGTACTTTGCGCGGTCGTGATCAATAGTCTTGTCGTGGACTTGTGGCTGAATCGCACAGAGAAGCGGCTGCTGGTCCAAATGTTGGATCTGTTCGCGGATGTGAGACATCGATACCATCAGCACGGGATGATCGAAGAAGCACTCTATGAAGCTGGAGAAGCTGGTGTGGGTGAAGCAGCCGATCAGGTGCTGCTGATCTATGAGGCGCTAACTTCACCAGATCCCAATGAAGCGTTGGAGAGGTATTACGAGATAGCCCCCAACCGATTTCTGAAGGCTTTTGCTGGCATCTCCTTTATGGTCATGGAGTTTGGGGACAAAGACAGGGCTCAAGGTTCAATATACCTGAAAGGCTTGGGAAACCTGACTCAGGAAATCCACCTGGAAATTTTGAGGCGGGACAAGTTGGATTACCTTTTAAAAGGATTGAATATGATTGCGCTGGCTCCAGTATTGTTTACCGCCCCCATTGAACGCTGGGCTAGAGGCAGTTTCCCGACCATGGATGAGTTTTACCGCAGCAAGCTTGGATTTGTTACCAAAATATCAATTTATATTATCATTATTTTGGCCTACTTGCTGTTGCAGAGACTTCAGCATTACGATGAAACGCGATACCGATCAGGGCGCAAACTTTCCATCATAGACCGTTTTTTGTATAACCAAAAATTCATTCGTAAATTGGCCATGTTGTTTGCTGCTAAACCAGGAAGTACAAATTATACCCAGACCGTAAGGTTGATGAGGGAGAGCAGCGCTGAATTAAAATACGAGTGGCTGGCAATCCGCAGACTGATGTTGTTTGTGTGTTCCTTTGCACTGGCTATCGGTTGTATATTGCTGCTTCATCATATCGAACGAAATCATGTTCTTTTCGATCCTGTAAGAGATGACCGAATGTTTGGAGCGATGGCTGAAGCGGAACTGAAACAGGCTGTTGAAAAAACAGCTTTGGACCGAGAGGTGATGGAACGATTAGGCATGAAACGTGGAACTAGCTACGATGATGTGTTTAACATGTTACAACAGGTTTCCACCATCCCACTAGACTCCGATACGCACACTGAAACGAGTCTGCGCATTATTCAAAAGCTCGAAATATACAACAAGCAGTATATGCACTGGTGGGAGCTGCTGATTGCCATTTTTATCGGTGCGGCCGGATATTACATGCCAATATGGCTCATGATTTTTCAGCGTAAAATGCGAAGTATGGACATGAAGCATGAAATTTACCAATATCAGACGGTGATCTCCATTTTGCGTGAGATGGACCGAATGTCCGTTGAAGAGATTTTGGAATGGCTTAATCGCTTTGCCGTCATTTTCAAACGCCCCCTTCAAAAATGCCTGCTGCACTTTGAACATGGGCCAGAAAATGCGCTTGAGCAATTGAAAGAGGACGCGGGCCTGCCTGAGTTTCAACGTTTGGTAGACAAACTGCAGCTTGCGCTGGGTAAAATATCGATCCGGGAAGCATTTGATGATCTCGACAGCATGATGGCTTTTTACTTTGATCAGCGGAAGCAGGAGTATACCAGAATGATAGATATGAAAGCCTCGTGGGGCAGAATGATTGGTTTTACCCCGATGTATGCCCTTATATTTCTCTATCTGGTGATCCCGCTTGTTGGTATGAGCTTCTTGCAAATGAACATTTATTATGAACAAATTCAGAAACTGTAGAGGTTCAGGTTGAACCTGTTCCAGTCTGATATACATTTATTTATCAAAACATAGGAGGATTTAACATGAACAATGCTTCAAGTGCTTTAAAGGTAGCCGCAGGGATCTTTTTGACGATTGCCCTTATTACGATTGTGGTACTGTTGTTTATTTCTGCTCAGGAGGCGACCAAAACGGCGCAAAACAATTTTGCGGACATTCAGACAGAATTGTCTCAGGCAGCATTTACGGTGTATGACGGGACAACGATCAGTGGCTCCCAAGTTACTAACGCACTGCGCAAGTATGCGGACAAAGATCAATTTGGTATCCAGGTTATTACAGGGAAAAACAAGGGTGGTCAGTGGTATGGAAATGAATTGAATATTTCTCAGGATATCAATAATGCGGACTACGGTTCAGTTGTTGCTCCAGATAACAAAGTGGGTAGTATTAATCAGACAATGAGCGAAAAGGAGAATCAATACGTTAATCCAAGTGGAAAGTTCAAGGCTGTTATCGTTAAAGACAAATCAAATGTGGTGAGAGGACTTATCTTCCAGCAATCCTGACAGGAGTTGGTTTCCATTGTCCCAGAATACACAGCAGCTCATGTTGTTTTGCACCGCAATAGTCCTGTTTGTAACAGCCTGTCTGTATGGACAACAAAGCGTTAGCGTATTGGCCAGTGCTTTGAGTTCCAGCGTGCACACGAATGAAGAAATGGAAGGAAGAATAAATACGACATTAAGAATAAGCAAACCACTTCGTTACAGCGGAGCTGAGGTTTTACATACGGTTAGACAAATGACTGGTACAGCGGTCGATGTGCAGGTTGACGGGGCAAAGTATACGATAGACCCGCTTATCAACAGAAGTGCGACCATACCTGTTCACGTGTCTGCATTCTATAAACCGGAGTTTATAAGAGATGATAGCGGGGAATTACTTCGAATTGCATTTTGGAAGGAGGCCAGTATCAATTGATAAATGCTGTATCCAAGCTGCTAGCAGTTATGCTGGCAGTACTTCTGCTATATGTATATCCGACTGCGGAAACGGCAGATCGACAAGATGATATAGCGCGAATGGTCACTTATCAGACGGTTACCCGTTTTGTGGATTCGGTCAGAACAAAAGGTTACATCTCTCCTGGGATGTATGCCGAATTTGAAGAACAGCTGGCGCGAACAGGCAATGTTTATGAGATTACCATGGAGCATTTGCACAAAAAATATGTTCCTCATTACACGGATCCTATGGTTCAAGATACATTTACAGGAACGTATGAGACGGTACAGGATGCATATTACTCAGCGCAAATTTTGGAAAAGATGTTTCCTGTCTCGGGTACATACCAAGCCGATGATCCACTTCGTAGATACACACTGACCATGGGTGACTTTTTCACGATTACACTTAAAAATACCAATCGGACCCCAGCCATGCTGATTCGCGAGTGGCTGAATGGTACGGCTCCTGCGGCAGCAGTGTTTACGACTTATGGAGGCATGGTTCTGAATGAAGATTACTGATTTGTCCATTGTGTTTGTTCTAATATTTCTACCCTTTTTTTGGATGGTTTCTCGGAGTACTCATGATGCGGATGAAGCTCAGCTTCTAAATCAAAGGTATAGATCAGCCCTCCAAACAGCTGTGTTGGACGCGGGAAACGTAATGCACCAGAATGAGAGGCAAAACAGTGAGGCAGGTTATGATTCCACCAAATTCGTAAAGGCAGATAAAGAGCTGGCGCTTCAGACATTTACTCAGACGATGGCCTTGAATATGGGCATACATGATGATCCTAATGCGATACATGCACTGTTCGATTATATTCCAGCCATAGTTGTACTTGATTACGATGGTTATTATATCTTAGCTAAGGAAGCGGAGATGACTGGTGAGACTGATGATTCGTACCACCAGGTATGGAGTCCCAAAATGCCCTATACATATTCAGATTCAGACGGCAGCAGCATTAATTTTACACTTGATGGATATGTATATGCTTATGATGCCGTTCAGGGTAAATGGATTGAAGGTTTTCAAAGTGAACTGGCTTCAACTAGTGGAATTCCATTGCTGCAGAATTCAGATTCGTTTGAGCAGGTTAGACAAACTCGTATCGTGATGAGCGTGCAGGAAAATCTTGCCGAAGTCATTAATCGGCATAATGAGTTTGCAAGAAGAAATGGGATATCCTATACGTTTACGCTGCCCCTTATTTCTCAGGAAGATTGGTACAATACGATTACTGATACAGGTATCATGGCCTTTATTCAGGGCTTGCCTGTAGGCAGCCATAAGGTGAATACCTATGCCATCGGTGGCGGAAGGTTGGTTAAAAGAACAGCAGTAATCGGAGGGATAGAACCTTCTACAGGCATCAAGTATTATTATCCAGCAACTTGTAAGAATAATTTTCGAGCTGAAGAAGTCTTTACGGATGGGAGGCAGGCCGCGGCGGCGGGGTATTTTGAGTATAATTGTTACATTAACAAAGTTATTTACTGAGTAAGACGGCTGCGCTATTACATTACTTTCAGAAAAGGCAGGTCCTGTGCTAAAATAGGGTTTCAGTTCAGAACTTGACCGGTATCAATAATACCGAATTAAAAGTAATGTTAAATAGATAGGAGCAACCTCATCTTATGAGTTTATTGTCAGTAGAGAACGTCAGTCACAATTTTGGTGACCGCACGTTATTTAAAAATGTATCTTTTCGTTTACTTGCAGGAGAGCGCGTAGGCCTGGTCGGAGCAAATGGTGTAGGAAAGTCCACGTTAATGAATATTTTGACCGGAAAATTGCTGAAAGATAGCGGGAAAGTGGAGTGGACACCAAAAGTCCGGTACGGATATTTGGATCAGCATACCAAGCTGACTCCTGGCAAAACAATCCGTGACGTATTAAAGGATGCCTTCCTGCCACTACTTGAGCTGGAGAAAGAAATGATGGCCATTACAGACCAGATGGCTGATGCAGACCCGGACCAGCTCGAAAAACTGCTGGAAGAAATGGGTGAAATCCAGGAGCAGCTTGAGCAGGGCGATTTTTATTTGATTGATGTGAAAGTGGAAGAAATGGCGAACGGTCTCGGATTATCCGCTATTGGGCTTGATCGTGACGTTGCTGCTCTAAGCGGAGGGCAACGGACCAAAGTATTGCTTGCGAAGTTGTTGCTCGAGAAACCGACGGCCCTTTTGCTGGACGAGCCAACAAACTACCTGGACGTGGAGCACATTGAATGGTTAACGCGATATTTAAAAGATTACCCTTATGCATTTATCCTGATTTCGCATGATACGGAGTTCATGAATGAAGTCGTTAACGTCATTTATCATCTGGAATTTGCTAAATTGACGCGTTATGCTGCCAACTACAATAAGTTTCTTGAAATGGCCGATATGCAAAAAGCGCAACATATTGATGCCTATGAGAAGCAGCAGGAATATATTAAGAAACAGGAAGATTTTATTCAGCGTAACAAGGCAAGAGCCTCCACTTCCGGACGTGCCAAAAGCCGCGAGAAGCAGCTGGGCAAGATTGAACGAATCGATCGCCCGGATGAAGCAGCAAAACCGACATTTAAATTCAAAGACGCCCGTGCCAGCAGCAAAACAGTATTCGAGGGAATTGATTTTGAGATTGGTTATTCCTATCCTTTGCTGCCTAAAATGACCATGACAATCGAACGTGGTGAGAAAATAGCCATTGTTGGATGTAACGGTGTAGGTAAGTCAACACTTCTTAAAACCATATTGGGCAAGATACCTCCGATTAGCGGTAAAACGTTCCTGGGAGATTATCTGGAGACGGCTTATTTTGAACAGGAAGTCCGTGCCGGCAATATTACGCCTATTGAAGATGTGTGGAACGAGTTCTCCCACCTGACGCAGAACGAAGTACGAGGACATCTGGCCCGCTGTGGTTTGAAAAACGAACATATCACCCGTCCGCTAAGTGCACTTAGTGGGGGAGAACAAGCGAAAGTCCGATTGTGCAAGCTTCTGATGCGTGAAAGTAATTGGATCCTGTTTGATGAACCGACAAACCACCTGGATGTAACAGCAAAAGCAGAGCTAAAACGGGCTTTACAAGAGTTTAAAGGTACAGTATTGCTCGTTTCCCATGAACCGGAATTCTATCAGGATTGGGTCACCAAAACCTGGGACGTGGAAGCCTGGTCTGAGAAAAACTAGGTGTTTCGAGCTCATTAAGTACTCTATAATCAAAACTTTCATCAACATTAGTTCGAAAAATCAACGGTGACAAAAAAAGGTGACTATGGTAACATAGGCTACAACTTCATACGATCACTAGGGGGGCCGCTCGTTGCGGCTGAGATGGAATAATGCGATTCCGGACCCTTTGCACCTGATCTGGATTATACCAGCGTAGGGAAGTGGCGCGTTTTAGTTAATGATATGGGCAAATAAATATTCGGTTTTATAGCGAATGTAGATGCTCACAAGTGGAACATGAAGGTATCTCGTATATATCAAGGCTATGGTTTAATAGCTTGTATACCTGACAACTGGCATGTAAAGCTGTAAAGCTCACTTAACTAACTAACATGTTATCGCGGCCACTCCCTACGGGAGTGGCTTTTTTTGTGCATACATATTGTGACGGCAGGGAAGGTGAAACCAAACGGATATCTCTAAGAAACTTGTGAATTCATCATCGTTTGAACTGCATGCTGTTTCGCCAGGGGTAGGGGATGAACAACGTTTTGTGAAGATTGCAGCGGATACATGGCCTTGGCTTGACTATATCCACATCCGGGAGAACCATCTAACGACCGAACAAAAAATTCAATGGGCGTATAGTTTGCTGTACGCAGGAATTCCATCTGACAGGATTGTGATCAATGGTCTATTTGAGCTGAATGAGTTGGAAAAACATGTATTATTTCAGAGGGTTCATTGGGGCCAGTCCAATATGACGACTATTCAAGGCAGCAGCCTAAACAAAAGCGATCGACTTCGTCTCGGCATTTCTGTTCATTCTCTTCACGAAGCTAGAGAAGCTGAAGAACGCGGAGCAGATTACCTCTTTTATGGTCATGTATTTTCCTCGAGCAGTAAACCTGGGATCAAGCCGAGAGGGCTATCCGCCCTGCTTGAAATATGTTCAGCCGTTTCCATTCCCGTAATTGCCATTGGCGGCATTGAACCGGCAAACATAGCTGCTGTACGTGCAGCCGGAGCAAGTGGTGCGGCAGTAATATCATCTATCTGGGCTAGCGATAATCCGGAACGCGCGGCAGCTGCCTTAAGGCAGGCTAGTGAACGATAGAGAATATGAAAGAATTACGGAGGTGAATGAATGAGCGGAGAAGTAAGAGGCCTAAGACGAAGTGGCAGCCTTTACCGGAATGGAACAGCTTTTGCAAGCCAAATACGCGGAGAGATTCGTGGCAAACTTCATGCGGAAACCATTGTAGTGGGTGGCGGCGTTATAGGTTGTGCCATTGCGTATGAGTTAGCTTCACGAGGTAAGGAAGTGATCCTGATTGAGCGTTCACGCATTGCAAGTGAGACTTCTTGCGCCGCAGCGGGCATGTTAGCTGCAGATAGCGAGGCGTTTCATACTACCGTGATGTCAAAGCTTGCATATGAAAGTAGAAATCTACTGCTTCAACAAAAAGAACAGCTTCAACGACTAAGCCGCATTGAAATTGGCCTACAGCAGACTGGATTTGTTACACCATTTCGCAACGAAGACGAGATGAAAAAATATAGCGAGTCCAGAAGTGTTCATCCGCTTACAGAGCAAATCTGGTGGGATCACACCAAACTTCATCGTGAAGCCCCATGGATAAGCAAGGAAACTTACGGAGCATTATATCGAGCTTCAGAAAGTGAGCTTCTTCCTGTCAATTTGGCACGTGCCTATGCGGGGGCAGCTCAAACAATGGGAGCCAAAGTAATCGAAGGTGTTCAGGATGTAAGTTTAACTGTTGATTCGAGTGGAATCCAGGGGGTGGAAACGTCGATAGGAAGATTGATGTGTAAACATGTAGTTGTCGCAGCTGGATTGCAAGGTGGAGAGATGTTAAAACAGGTGGGTCTTAACCTGCCCGTTCTTCCGGTGAAAGGTGAAATTGCAGCAATTCAATATGCGAAACATGATGCAGATTACAGACCTGACAAGACCGTTTATGCAGATAATGTATACATTGTCCCCAAAGCAAACGGCGAAGTCTGGATCGGAGCTACCAGTTTACCGGGGCGCTCAGATCGGGATGTTACTGTTGGCGGTATTCAAAAGCTGTTTGCATCTGCAGCAGGCTGGGTCCCTGGAATTCAGCAAGCCCAGTTTATCCGTGCTTGGGCAGGGGTTCGTCCAGCGACTCCTGATGGTTTGCCTTATCTGGGAGCTTGTAAAAGTATACCTGGGCTATATGCCGCATTTGGACATTACAGAAACGGCATCTTACTGAGCGCAATAACCGGCAGCCTGATGGCTGATTTGATTGCTGGCCATTCTTCGGAGGAACTTGGTATTGATGAATTGAGTCCGGAGCGTTTGAGCAGAAAGGAGATTATGCAGTGAACATCATCGTAAACGGGCAGAGCATGAACATTGAAGACGATTTGAATCATGTGGATCAGCTGCTGCAATCCTTTAATTTGCAGGTGAAGACTGTGGTGGTTGAGTTAAATCGTCAGATATTGATGAGAGAGCAACACGCATCGACTGTATTAAGAGACGGAGACCGAATTGAGATCGTACATTTTGTGGGAGGCGGTTAACACATGTTGAAGATAGGACATCATTCATTTCATTCTAGATTGTTGTTAGGTACGGGCAAATTTGACGATTTGGATGTACAGAGTCAAGCGGTAGAAGCGTCAGGAACCGAAGTGCTGACTTTTGCCGTTCGACGCCTGAACCTGGAAGAACGGGGTAAACGCCACTTCCTTGATACACTCGATTTGAAGCGATTCACTTTACTTCCTAACACCGCGGGTGCTTCCACTGCAGAAGAGGCGGTCCGAACCGCTGAACTTGCCCGTGCCTCAGGACTTTGTGATATGATAAAAGTAGAAGTGATCGGAGATGGAATCACGCTACTGCCAGACCCGATCGAAACGTACAAGGCCTGTGAGATCCTGTTGGAAAAAGGATTTATCGTACTGCCTTATATCTCGGATGATGTGATTTTAGCCAAACGGCTTCAGCAGCTTGGGGTTCATGCAGTCATGCCAGGTGCTTCACCAATCGGAGCAGGAAGAGGCATAATAAACCCGTATAACCTGGAAATCATTTTGGAGCAAGCGGTTGTTCCTGTAATTGTGGATGCGGGATTAAGGTCTCCCAAAGATGCTGCTTATGCCATGGAGCTGGGGGCGGATGGTGTGCTGCTGAATACGGCGGTGTCCGGTTCGGCAGATCCAGTTAAAATGGCAAAAGCGATGCGAATGGGAGTTGAGGCTGGAAGACTTGCTTATGAAGCAGGCATGATACCCGTTAAGCGTTATGCGGCAGCCAGCAGTCCGGCGGAAGGAATGGTTCATACATGATAGAAGAAACAAATTCAACGGAGCAAAGTGATCGATATTCGAGACAGGAACGATATGCTCCGCTTGGCAAAGAAGGGCAGCGCCGACTGAACAACAGCAGGGTTGTTATTGTGGGCGCCGGTGCACTGGGAACCGGTATTGCGGAGACGCTCGCCAGGTCAGGTATTGGACATATTACCATTGCAGACCGGGACTATGTGGAATGGAGCAACTTGCAGCGACAGCAGCTCTATGTGGAACAGGATGCAGTTCAGCGAATGCCAAAAGCGATGGCAGCCGAAAAGCGCCTTCTCGATATCAACTCCTCGGTTGTCATTGAAGGCAAGGTGATGGATGTCCGTGCTGACGAGCTCGAAGATCTCATTCAAAATGCAGATCTCATCATGGATGCCACGGATAATTTTGATACAAGACTGCTGATTAATGATATGTCCCAGAAATATCGCATTCCCTGGATTTATGGGGGATGTGTGGGGAGTTATGGAATTACGTATACGTTCCTACCTGGAGATACTCCTTGTTTAAACTGTTTACTTGGTGAGGTACCGCTCGGTGGAGATACTTGTGATACTTCGGGGATTATACCCCAGGCTGTGCAGATGGTAACGGCGAACCAGACAGCAGAAGCAATGAAGCTCCTTAGTGGTAATGAAGGTGCGCTGCGGCGTAAGCTGTTGTCGTTTGATGTATGGCGGAACGAGTACATATCCATAAATGTCGATGGGGCCAAAAAAGCAGATTGTCCTTCCTGTGGAAATACAGCTTCCTATCCTTACCTTTCCGCTGCCAATCTGGAGAAAACCGATGTGTTATGCGGTAGGGATACGGTACAGATTCGTCCTTCTCGCTCCATGAAGCTGAATCTTCAAGATACGGCTGAGCGCCTGAGGAGGCTTGAGGAAGGAGCAGTCGAAGTCAATCCGTTCCTGATCTCTTTTACAATAGGGGCGCATCGATTGGTTATTTTTCAGGATGGACGTGTTCTGGTTCATGGTACAAAAGATACTGCAGAAGCCCGCACACTCGTTCATCGATACTTTGGTTAAATCATTGAATGTTTCACAAGTCTGTTCCCTGTAGGGGAATGGACTTTTTCGTTTTACGGCATGATAAACAAACAACAGGTTGCTGTCCTTCAGGCAGAGATGAGAAGCAGATTGATCATTTCGACATGACAGCGGTTTGAGACAGGCCGGGTGAAACGAAATGAAAACGTCCATTTTACTTATTGGTACCAAAGACCGAACAAACTCAATTAAAGAAGTGTTATGTACCGAGAGTTACTCCGTTTTTGATATTATATGGGAAGAGCTGTATCAGGGACAGGACTCTGGACTGGAAACCTGCAGCATGATTATTGCCGTGGTGGATGAGATTCATGACAATTCAATAGGGGATGAACTTCAATGGCTTATGGATCACAAGGAAGGCATCGTTCCGATTATCGTGATTACACCACAGGCAACCCCGGAACAGATTGTAGCTTGGCTTGATCAAGGCGCAAATGATGTAATTGTCGAACCGTTTCAATGGAAAGTGATGATGGCGAGAATTCGAAACTTACTCCGTGTCTTCGCGAATGCAGCCCGAATGGACGAGGAGGTCATCGTCGTGCATGATCTTAAAGTGAATCTGCGTTCACGAAGGGTAAGCCGTGCAGGGGAATACCTTATGTTGACACCAAAAGAATACGAACTGCTGGAATTTTTGGCCAGGCACACGAATGAGGCGTGTACGCGGAGTGCAATTCTAAGGGAAGTGTGGGGGTATGATTTTGCGATGGATACCAACGTTGTGGATGTATATATTAAACACTTGCGGGTGAAGGTGGATAAAGGGAGAGATATTAAACTGATTCATACCGTACGCGGCATCGGCTACATGCTTCATACCAGGTAATGAATGACGCTTCCAGTATCCATATTACGTTGAATTGCCAAAATGCTCCTGTTTGTAACACGGAGAAATCCGGGTAAATATAAAAGGACCGGATCGATGATCCGGCCCCAACTGCCTGTCCATAGTAGAAGTTAGATTATAACTACAGTACGCGGCGAGCTTTAATATATGTTCTTTTCCAAGTACCGGAATTCAGATCCGAGATGGTTACACCAGGAGAGCCGTAAGTGTGCAGAATTTTGCCATTGCCAGCGTATACACCTACGTGAGTAATGTTTGAACCTGTGGAACGACTACCACTCGAGAAGAATACCAGGTCTCCTACACGCAGATTAGCCTTCGATACAGCCTTACCTTCTTTGGATTGTTTTACAGACGTACGTGGCAAATCTACACCATACTTCTTAAAGATATATTTCATAAAAGAAGAGCAGTCAAAATATTTCGTAGTGGACGTTGACGCGCCAAATTTATATGGTGTTCCCGTAAATTTTTTGCCGTAGTTTACGATTTGTTGACCAGTAGATACGGATGCAGTTGCTGCTTGTGCAACAGGTGCATTTGTCATTAATACAGCTCCAAAACCTAATGTAGCGCACAACCCGACGGTTACGGCCTTTTGGACTAAGATGTTTGTTTTCATGTTGTTTGTTACCTCCAAAATTCGTTTTCGTTAAGTTGCTAAAGCGAGTATAACAGGTTTGTAACAGCCTAGAAATTGGATACACTGCTATAATCCCTTGTACAGCCTAGGTTTGGGTTTCTTTATTAAAAAATAATTAAAAATGTCAAAAAATTAATCGTTGACTAATGTATTTGGGCAGAAAAATAGAAAAGACCCTTGAGTATCAAGGGTCTTTTCTAAATTAGATCTTAGATTTCGTTTGATTCATAAGTTACAAAAACGTAATAACTCTTTTAAATAGAGGGTTAGTCTTTGCTCTGTATAATAAGTAATATTCCGCTGTCTATGGATACAGTACCTGAAACTCCAAGCAGTTTATTGCTTATTCCCAAGGATTGTCCCATCCGAATCGTAGCTTGATCAAGTGGATACAGGAAGCCATCTAATGTAATACCCGTAACTTCTGGAGTGAGGGGCAGTAAAGAAATGTATTCATAACCCCGGTCCTCTACCTCTAATTGTGATGTTGTTAACATCATATAGTTATGTTCGTCCTGAATGGTACAAAAGATATGATGCTGCATGGCACGAACCATAATATGTACATTCGCTAAGGTGTGATCCAGTCTAGTCCCGGTAGCTCCAAGCATCAGAATATGGGTAGGTTCGTGGTCTAGTGCAGTCTCAAAGGCCATTTCGGTGTCGGTCCAATCTTTTGCAATAGGATCAACCGTAATCATGCGTTCACTGTTTTCACGCACCATTTGCAACTGCTGCTCTGTAATGGAGTCGAAATCTCCAACTGCTATATGAGGCTTTACGCCATGTTCAATTAAATACAGTGCTCCACGATCAGCTGCGATAACCATATCATCGTGTCTAATTTCTTCAAGAAACTGAGGAGAGAGAGCACCGCCTGTGAAAATTACAATGCGTTTCGTAGTCATTCCATTCATCCTTTCTATTAATGTAGAACGTATAACATCATTTCATAGTATTCACGAATGCTCTCAGTATAAAACACAAAATGTGGTTGCACAATTTCAGTCCTCGCGGATACAATGGGTAGAGCGACATGGAGATGACTTGAAAAGTGAGGTTTGAACAGGTTGGACTTGCACATTTTTGAAGTGTTCAGCATCATAGGCACCGTTGCTTTTGCAATGTCTGGTGCTTTCGTGGCAATGGAAGAGGAATATGACATCTTGGGCGTGCTCGTATTAGGGCTAGTGACCGCCTTCGGTGGCGGGGTTGTTCGTAATGTACTGATTGGGGTGCCAGTCACTACTTTATGGAGTCAGGGTGGACTAATCATGCTTGCACTGGTATCTGTTGCTGTAGCGTTCTTGCTGCCTCTGAAGTGGATTGGTCACTGGAAGAGGACAGAAGCGCTGTTTGATGCGATCGGTCTGGCGGCGTTTGCCATCCAAGGTGGACTGTATGCTGCCAATATGGGACATCCCATCAGCGCTGTAATCGTTGCTGCAGTGTTAACGGGGATCGGCGGCGGAATTATTCGTGATTTGCTTGCTGGTCGCAAGCCACTAGTACTCCGTGACGAAATCTATGCGGTATGGGCTATGACTGCCGGATTTGTAATAGGTATGGGATGGTTTACCTCGAATATGGGACTGTTGATATGTTTTGCAGCAGTTGTATTTTTCCGGATGTGTTCTGTACATTATAAATGGAAGCTTCCTCGCCGTTCATTGGTAAGAGCAGAAGCAGTTCCAACACAGCCTTCACAGTCAGCGCTTAAGCGTACGTTAAGCAAGGGGGAGTAATCATGGTTCGTGTTTTATTTGTTTGTCTTGGTAACATATGTCGATCACCTATGGCGGAGGCGGTATTGCGTCACAAGATAGAGGAGAGAGGACTTCAACACCAGATTCAGGTGGATTCGGCTGGCACAGGAGATTGGCATGTTGGCAAGCCTCCACATGAAGGTACTCGCAGGCTGCTGGATTCATACCAAATTTCTTATGACAATATGGCTGCAAGGCAATTTGGAAGTTCTGACTTTGATCAATTTGACTATGTTGTCTGCATGGATGATTCCAATGTTGCTAACGTGCGTAAAATGACCGGCGGAGCCGAAGCGGATATTATGAAATTCATGGATCTTCTGCCAAATGAATCCCTTAGGGAAGTGCCAGATCCATACTTTACAGGTAACTTTGAAGAAGTGTACAAGCTGGTAGAAGCGGGTTGCAATGTACTTTTGGAGCAAATTCAAAAAGATCATTCTCTTGCCTAATCCGAAGAGGTACAGGATTTGTTTCAAAAAATGAGAGTATAGACAAGCAGGAGATTCCTGCTTTTTTTAAGCGGATATTTGTAAGCGTTATCAAATGGTGTGAAAAAAATAGCGGCCAGTACAGCCGCTTGTAATATGAAGCACACTAGTTCTCTTCCAAGAAATATAACAAGGCTTCAGGCAGTTCCTTCTGCCAAAATCCCCATTGATGATGACCATCCTTTTCCCGATAAGAGACGAGAGCACCACGTTTCTCCAGCAAATCACGAGTGTCCCTGTTTAGCTGAACAAAATCATAAGTTCCAGTATCCGCCTCGAAGGCAGTTTCCTGCAAACCGACGATCATCCAGATGGATAGCCAGGACAAGTCTTCTTCAGCTGCATAGATTTCTTGGGAAGCAGAATAGAAGGCTCCGGACAAGCTGATCACTCGTGTGAACAGATCCGGGTAGAGCAGGGCCAGATGCAGTGAAACACTGCCACCAAGGGAATCGCCAGCGAGCACTCGTTCCTGTGGAGAGCGTCTTACAGGATATTTCTCTTCAATATAGGGAATAATCTCTTCAGCAAAGCATGAGGTATATGCTTTGAATCGATTACCAAATGGAGCATATTCCTGAGTTCGAACAGAGACATCAACTTGAACACCTACAATAATGAAAGGTTCGGCACCCTCATCCAGAATAATACGGTTGGCAGTCGTAGCGATACGACCAAAGTTGAAGAATTCTTCGCCGTCCTGACAATAAACGACAGGATAGCTGAGTAATTCGTTATAGCCTGGTGGAAGATAAATTCGAAGTGTGCGCTTCTCTCCAAGATAGCGGCTATCGATTTCTTCCTTTACAATCGTACGTTTCAAATAGCGGGAATCCGTCATAAAACGTCACCTTTCTCGGTTTATTTTTGCATTCGTCCGCGCAATACGGTAAGATTAACCTGGTGCGGGGATGGGTCAAACACGCAATCATGTATTATGCTGTTATACCAATATTAAGCCCCTGTTATACATACAATCCGGAAGGAAACATAAAAAAATTACGGATATCTTTGACGTATGCAGTGAAACAGGTGTATAATAATATTATAACAGCGGAACTTGATATTCAAATTTTTTGTTGAGGTGAAGAAAAAAATGAGCAAGGTTCCTTATGAAGTGTATACGGAGGATGTAGAAGCTCTGTCCGTGCTGTCTCCTGACGGCGAAATTGTAAACAAAGACATGATGCCTAAACTTTCCGACGATCAATTAAAAGAAATTATGTACCGCATGGTATTTACCCGTACTTGGGATGACCGTGCAGTAAACCTGGGCCGTCAAGGTCGTCTTGGTTTCTATGCTCCAGTATCTGGACAAGAAGCAACAATGGTTGGTAGTGAGTTTGCACTTGAAAAAGAAGATTTTGTTGCTCCAGGCTATCGCGATATTCCGCAACTCGTGTGGCACGGACTTCCTCTTTATCAAGCATTCTTGTACTCCCGTGGACACCAACATGGTGGACAAATTCCTGATGGCGTTAACGTATTGATGCCACAAATCATCATTGGTGCACAAATTCTGCACGCAATGGGTATCGCTATGGGTTACAAATTGAAGAAACAAAAGCAAGTTGTTATTACGTACACAGGTGATGGCGGTTCTTCTGAAGGTGACTTCTATGAAGGTCTGAACTACGCTGGTGTATACAAACTGCCAGTTATCTTCTTCGTACAAAACAATGGTTATGCCATCACAACTCCTTTTGCTAAACAAACAGCAGCTCTGTCCATCGCTCACAAAGCGGTAGCAGCAGGGATCAAAGGTGTTAAAGTTGACGGTATGGACATTTTCGCTGTTATCAAAGCTGTTCAGGAAGCTGCTGAACGTGGACGTAACGGAGAAGGCGCTACATTGATCGAAGCGGTTACTTATCGTTTCCGTCCTCACTCCCTTTCTGACGATGCTTCCAAATATCGTACAAAAGAAGAAGAGGCTGAGTGGAGCGTAAAAGATCCAATCGCACGTTTCGCTAAGTATCTGGAGAAAAAAGGTCTTTGGACTGAAGAAGATACAGCTCGTGTGAAAGAAGAAGCAAAAGCTAAAGTAAATGAAGAGATCAAAAAAACGGAAAAAACCGAGAAAATGACGATTTCAGGCTTGATCGACAGCATGTTCGAACAAACGCCTAAGCACTTGGAAGAGCAAAAAGCTGATTTCCAATAAGTTTTTTCCGATAAAGCATAAACATCCGGCGCCAGTTGTGGTGTCTCGGTATACATGTATGAATTCAAATGTGAACTGTCAATGTTTAAGGAGGAAATGAAGCAAATGGCACAATTGAACATGAAAGAAGCAATCCGTGATGCGCTTCGCGTTGAGTTGAAACGTGATCCTAACGTTCTGCTTTTCGGTGAAGACGTAGGTAATGTAGGCGGCGTTTTCCGTGTAACGGAAGGTCTGCAAAAAGAGTTTGGCGAAGAGCGTGTATTTGATACTCCGCTGGCTGAGTCCGCTATTGGTGGTTTGGCTGTAGGTTTGGGTATTCAAGGCTTCCGTCCGGTAGCTGAAATCCAATTCGTAGGTTTCATCTTCGAAGCACTTGACCAAATGGTAGTGCAAGCTGCTCGTATGCGTTTCCGCTCCGGTGGAAAATACAATTCTCCAATCGTATTCCGTACACCATTCGGTGGCGGAGTAAAAGCGGCAGAATTGCATACTGATTCTCTGGAAGGTTTGCTCACGCAAACTCCGGGTATTAAAGTAGTAGTTCCTTCTAACCCTTACGATGCAAAAGGTCTGATGATCGCTTCCATCCGCGACAACGATCCTGTATTCTTCATGGAGCACTTGAACCTGTACCACGCTTTCCGTGCAGAAGTGCCTGAAGAAGACTATGTTGTTGAACTGGGTAAAGCAAACGTTGTTCGTGAAGGTTCCGATGTTACTATCATCACTTACGGTATGATGGTTCATACTTCCGTTAAAGCAGCAGAGGAACTTGAAAAACAAGGAATCAAAGTTGAAGTAATCGACCTTCGTACGATCAGCCCGATCGATATCGACACAGTTGTTGCTTCCATTAAGAAAACAAACCGTGCAATTGTTGTACAAGAAGCTCAAAAGAGCGCAGGTGTTGCAGCTGAAGTCATTGCCCAAATCAATGAAAAAGCAATTCTCCACCTGGAAGCTCCGGTTCTGCGTGTAGCAGGTCCGGACACTGTATATCCATTCGCACAAATTGAAGATACATGGCTGCCTAACCCAGCACGTATCGTTGCTGCGGTTAACAAAGTCGTAAATTTCTAATTTGATCATCTGACATGCCGCAAGGCGCAGTATGGTGATTCACATCGCAGCACAGGCTGCACTGTAAACAGCCATTAGCCCCTTGATTGACAGTTATTTGCATTAGCAGTAACGGTTAGTTCTTGGAGCTAAGGGTTGTTTTCAGGATTGAGCACATAATCAAGGAGGTTTTTCAGTTGGCTAAATTTGAATACAAATTCCCTGAACTAGGCGAAGGCCTTCACGAAGGCGAAATCATCAAGATGCACATCAAAGTCGGGGACAAAGTAACTGACGACGATATCATCATGGAAGTACAAAACGACAAAGCGGTAGTAGAAGTACCTTGTCCGGTTAACGGAACAGTTACTGAAGTATTCGCTAAAGATGGTCAAATCTGTCACGTTGGTGAAGTTGTTGCTGTTATCGATGCAGAAGGCGAACTGCCTGAGCAAGACGACGCTCCTGCTGGTGACCAAGGTGCACAAGAGAAAGATGCAGCTCAAGGTGGAGCTGACACTAGTGGATCTTCTGCAGCAGCTTCCAGCTCGGATGCAGCTCAAGAAGGCGGCAACAACAGCGTTCCGGCAGTACCTGCCAAAGACGTTCTGGCAACACCAAGCGTACGCAAATTTGCTCGTGAGCAAGGCGTAGACATCGCTCAGGTTAACGGTACTGGCAACAACGGTAAAGTAACCAAAGAAGATGTTGAAGCTTTCAAAAACGGTGGCGGCCAATCCGCAGCAGCTTCCGCAGCTCCTGCTCAAGAAGAGAAAAAATCCGCAGCACCAGCAGCGGCAGCTGACCAACGCCTTGAAGAAGAGCGCGTACCATTCAAAGGTATCCGTAAAGCAATCTCCAATGCTATGGTTAAATCGGCTTACACTGCACCTCACGTTACAATCATGGACGAAGTGGACGTAACTGAGTTGGTTGCTTTCCGTACTCGCATGAAACCAATCGCAGAGAAAAAAGGAACGAAAGTTACTTATCTGCCGTTCATCGTTAAAGCATTGGTTGCAGCTTCCCGTCAATTCCCTGCTCTGAATGCAATGATTGATGAAGAAGCTAACGAAATTGTTTACAAAAAATACTACAACATCGGTATCGCAACAGATACAGACAACGGCTTGATCGTTCCTGTTATCAAAGATGCTGATCGTAAATCCATCTGGATGATCGCTGATTCCATTCGTGATCTGGCAGCTCGTGGCCGTGATGGCAAATTGAGCGCTAACGAAATGAAAGGAAGCACAATCTCCATCAGTAACATCGGTTCTGCTGGCGGTATGTTCTTCACTCCGATCATCAACTTCCCTGAAGTTGCAATCCTCGGAACTGGACGTATCAGCGAAAAAGCGGTTATCAAAGACGGGGAAGTTGTTGCAGCTCCTGTAATGGCTCTTTCCTTGAGCTTTGACCACCGTATCATCGATGGCGCAACAGCACAAAACTTTATGAACTACATTAAACAGCTGCTCGCTAACCCTGAGCTGCTTGTTATGGAGGTGTAAGATATGGTAGTAGGCGACGCTTCTCTCAATATCGACACATTAGTAATTGGTGCGGGTCCTGGCGGCTATGTAGCTGCCATCCGCGCTGCTCAACTGGGCCAAAGCGTATTGATTGTAGACAAATCCGAGCTTGGCGGCGTATGTTTGAACCGTGGATGTATCCCATCCAAAGCTCTGATCTCTGCTGCACACCAATATGAAAATGCACTTCACGGTGAAGCATTCGGTATCTCTGCTGAAAACGTGAAAGTGGACTTCAGCAAAACTCAAGAATTCAAAAACGGCGTTGTTAAGAAAATGACTGGCGGCGTAGCTGGTTTGCTTAAAGGCAACAAAGTTGAAGTTTTCAATGGTGAGTGCATGTTCATCAACGAAAATGAAGCGCGTGTATTCAACGATCATGAATCTCCGCGTTACAAATTCAAAAATGCAATCATTGCAACAGGTTCCCGTCCAATCGAACTGAAACCTTTCCCATTTGGCGGACGCATTCTGTCCTCGACTGAAGCATTGAACCTGCCTGAAGTACCGAAAAGCCTGATCGTTATCGGTGGCGGTTATATCGGTGCTGAGCTTGGTCAAATGTACTCCAAATTCGGTGCTAAAGTAACGATCATCGAAGGTTTGGATACTGTACTGCCAGGATTCGATAAAGACATGACTAGCCTTGTGGCTAAAAACATGAAGAAAACAGGCATCGAAATCGTAACGGGTGCAAAAGCTGAAAGTGCTGAGCAAACAGATAAAGATGTAACTGTTAAATATTCCGTAAATGGTGAGTCCAAAGAAGTAACTGCAGACTACCTGCTCGTTACTGTTGGACGTCGTCCAAATACGGACGGTGAGCTTGGTTTGGACCTGATCGGTGTGGACGTTGACGAGCGTGGATTCGTTAAAGTTGACCACCAAGGCCGTACTAGCATTCCTCACATCTTCGCAATCGGTGATATCGTATCCGGTTTGGCACTTGCCCACAAAGCTTCTTATGAAGGTAAAGTGGCTGCTGAAGCGATCGCAGGACAACCGTCTGTAGTTGATTACAAATGTATGCCAGCAGTTGTGTTCACAGATCCTGAATGCTCCAGCGTAGGTTACACAGAAAAAGAAGCTAAAGAAAAAGGCTACAAAGTAAAAGCAGGTAAGTTCCCTTATGCGGGTAACGGCCGTGCTGTATCTTTGAACCACGCTGAAGGCTTCGTGAAAATCGTAGCTGACGAAGAAAGCGGCCTTGTACTTGGTTGCCAAATCGTTGGTCTGGAAGCTTCCAACCTGATTGCTGAGCTTGGTCTTGCAATCGAAATGGGTGCTACTTTGGAAGATCTGGCTCTGACTATTCACGCTCACCCTACTTTGGGCGAAATCGTGATGGAAGCTGCGGAACTGGTTATGGGTCACCCGATCCACATCATTTCCCGCTAATATCGTCTAAGCTTCGGACTCGTCCGGCATCATACGTAAATCAAGAGGTGAATAGCGCTAACGCGTTATTCGCCTCTTTTTTGTGAGTGAAGAAGCCTTCCGTAGAGTTATATCATGTACTTTGTGTTGTAAAACATGGGCCCAATTGAATGTGTTTTCAACTCTTTTTCCATCGTGCACAGTGTGATAAACTGTTAAGATGATCAGACATGATGTAGCTCAGGCCAATCTGGAACTGAGTGGCAACATATATAGAGATGTGAGGGGAAATCAACTTGAAAAACTATCTCGATTTATTACAAGATATATTGGATAATGGCGTTCATAAAGGGGATCGTACCGGAACAGGTACACAATCCGTGTTTGGCAGACAGCTTCGATATAACTTGTCCGAAGGCTTTCCGCTTGTAACGACGAAGCGAATTCACCTCAAATCCGTCATTCATGAACTATTATGGTTCTTGAGTGGGGATACGAATATTGCCTATCTAAAAGAAAACGGAGTGAAGATCTGGGACGATTGGGCAGACGAGAATGGCGATCTAGGCCCGGTTTACGGTTCACAGTGGAGAACATGGGAAGCGCCAAGTGGAGAGAAAATTGATCAAATTGCAGCAGTTATCGATTCAATTAAAAATAACCCGGATTCACGACGTCATCTGGTGAGTGCATGGAACGTGGCAGAGATTAACAACATGAAGCTTCCGCCTTGTCACTTTGCGTTTCAATTTTATGTGGCAGAGGGTAAACTATCCTGTATGCTTACGATGCGCTCCGTGGATACGTTCCTGGGGTTGCCATTTAATATTGCCAGCTACGCGTTGCTGACACATATGATTGCCCAACAGTGTGACCTTGAAGTGGGAGATTTCATCTGGTCGGGTGGCGATGTGCACATCTACTCCAATCATGTGGAGCAAGTGAAAACACAGCTTGAGCGTGAGCCCTTCGCACTGCCTAAGTTGATCATTAAACGTAAGCCGGATTCGATTTTTGATTATAAGTTTGAGGATTTTGAGTTTGAGAACTATCAGCATCATCCGGGTATTAAAGCTCCAATTGCGGTATAAGCAGACTCGAAGAAGGAGTGTAGCATGTTGAGTATTGAACTTGTGTGGGCTATGGGTGAAAATGGTGTTATTGGCTTGAACAATTCGATTCCATGGCGTTTGCCCAAAGATATGGCTTTTTTTAAGCGTCGTACGTTAAACAAAACGATTATTATGGGTCGTAATACGTGGGAATCCTTTGGTGGTAAGCCGCTTCCGCAGCGGCGGAATATTGTGGTTACCAGAGATCTGAACTACAAGGTGGAACAGGCAGAAGTGGTGCATTCCATTGAAGAAGGTTTGGAGGCTACCAAAGGCGAGGAACTATGTGTGATCGGGGGCTCACAGGTATACCGTGAGTTCCTCCCGTTGGCGGATCGGTTGGTGGTTACCAGGATCCATGAAGAATTTGAAGGAGATACATTTTTCCCGGAAGTGGATTGGTCCGAATGGGAGCTGAAGGAGCAGATTGAGGGCGAACAGGATGAGAAAAATGTGTACGCCTATACGTTTGAGTTTTATGAGCGCAAACGCTCAAGCTGAAGCTAACCGATAAGATGATAATTTATTTGAAATTTGATGTGTGATCTGATAAATACGAAAGGCGCTGATTTACGAAATATTCGTGAACAGCGTCTTTTTAATTATTTTGAAAATGTAGGATGTCCTCTGCCATTTTTTGTGCTTTACACGAATATAACATTTGTAGCTGTGAGAAATTGGGGCGCAGAAATACGATTTTCATTATGACTAGTAAAAAAGTATAAAAGTTATGGGGATTCACCGTTGTAAAGCCCTAAATTCGAGTGAATATTCGGAAATGAGAGGTTTACAGTACTGACTTGCTTGGTTTTAATGGCAAATTAGCTCACATTTACATGACGTTCTTTTTATTTTTCGACATAATAAACGCTAGATCAGACTCTTGATAATCATTTTCAGCTCCAGAATAAGGGTATTGACCACAGCTAAACCTGACGATATGATGAATAAAATACAAATAATTATGCGGATAATCCATTTAATATTCAGTTGTCGAAATGCTACTATAATTGAAATATCTTTGAGAAGTTTTTGTGATACAATAGACAAAAAACTCAGCATGAGTAATCCATTTCATATAGAACCATGCCAATGAAAGGATTAAGACGAGAACGGATGGGGGAAAACGTAAGATGTCTACACCTACTGGATTTATGGAATACAAACGGCAGCTGCCTGCGGACAGGGAGCCGGCTGAGCGGATTAAGGATTGGGAAGAGTTTCATAAACATATGGCTGAAGAAGAGCTCAGAACACAAGGTGCACGATGCATGGATTGTGGTACCCCGTATTGCCATACAGGTATAGATATGATTGGCGGAACGTCGGGCTGTCCTGTGCATAACCTGATTCCGGAATGGAATAATCTTGTATATCGTGGATTGTGGAGAGAAGCACTTGATCGTCTGCACAAAACAAATAATTTTCCTGAGTTTACAGGTCGCGTTTGTCCGGCTCCATGTGAAGGATCTTGTACCGTTGGCCTGATCGGTCAGCCGGTTACTATCAAAACGATTGAAGAAGCCATTATCGAAAAAGGATTTGAAGAAGGCTGGGTAGTTCCCCAACCTCCGGAGAAACGCACAGGTAAACGCGTAGCGGTTGTTGGTTCTGGCCCTGCAGGTCTTGCAACTGCAGCTCAGTTGAACAAAGCTGGTCATACGGTAACCGTATATGAGCGTTCGGATCGTGTCGGTGGTTTGCTGATGTACGGCATTCCTACAATGAAACTGGACAAAAAAGTGGTTCAACGTCGTGTGGATCTGCTTGAAGCGGAAGGCGTTCAGTTCGTGACAAACACCGAGATTGGCAAGGACATTCCTGCTCAGCAATTGGTGGACGAGTATGATGCAGTTGTGCTATGTGGTGGTGCTACGAAGCCGCGGGAGTTCAACATTGAAGGAAGCGACTTGAAGGGCGTAAACTACGCTATGGACTTCCTGAATGGCAGTATCAAAAGTTACCTGGATTCGAACCTGGAAGACGGAAACTACATTTCTGCAAAAGATAAAGACGTTATTGTTATTGGTGGCGGTGATACCGGTTCGGACTGTGTGGCTACATCGCTCCGTCACGGTTGTCGTACCGTAACCCAATTTGGTACTCATACACAAGCACCAATGGAACGTGATCGCATTAACAACCCTTGGCCGCAATTCCCTAACGTGTACACATTGGATTATGCACAAGAGGAAGCCAAAGCATTGTTTGGGCAAGATCCGCGTGAATTCTCCATCATGACAACCAAGTTTGTAGGAGATGAAGAGGGCAATCTCAAAGAGCTGCACACCATTCAAATTGAGCGTATTGTCGATGAAACAGGCCGTAAGATCTACCAGCCAATCCCTGGTACAGAGCGTGTTTTCCCTGCACAAATGGCAATGATCGCGATCGGGTTTGATGGTCCGGAGCAAACACTGGTTGAACAGCTGGGGCTTGCAACAGATCGTCGTACCAATGTTAAAGCTCGCTACGGCAAATACAATACCAATGTGGATAAAGTATTCGCTGCAGGCGACATGCGTCGCGGACAAAGTCTGGTTGTATGGGCAATCAATGAGGGACGCGAAGCGGCTCGTGAAGTAGATAAATACCTGATGGGTGCCACCGTTCTTGCTTAACTTGGATTGAGCAATAATTTCATATATTATATTGGAACAAAAGATATGAAACAAAAAACAACTCTCGCTTATAGTGGGGGTTGTTTTTTTGTTTCATAATTTTGTTGCTTAACAAATATTTTGGGCTAGTGTGCGGTATAGCATTGCTTTTTAAGTCGTAAAGATTTATTATTAGATTATAATAATTATAAATAAGATAACAAATGACATCGTTAAATAGAGAATTTAAATCCGGAGGTGCGACAAGCTATGGCAAGAAACCGGGAGAAGTCCATTTCAGAACAGATATTTGACATTAAAAAGCAATTGGTAGACAAAGGATATAAATTGACACAACAACGTGAAGTGACGGTACGTGTGCTGCTTGAACATGAAAAGGATCATTTTAGTGCAGAGGAAGTATTTCTGCTAGTGAAGGAGCAGTTTCCTGAGATCGGTCTGGCGACCGTATATCGGACACTTGAGCTGCTAAGTGATCTGCAGGTTGTAGAGAAAATTAATTTTGGAGATGGTGCTGCACGCTTCGATCTGCGGAGCACAGATGGCTCACATCATCACCACCATTTGATCTGTACGGAGTGCGGAACAGTAGAAGAAATTATGGAAGATGGCTTGCTTCGTCTGGAGCAGCAGATTGAACGTCAATACGGATTTGCCGTGACGGATCATCGCCTTGACTTCCAGGGTGTATGCAGGGAATGTAGGGAAAAGCAGGCCGTAAATGAACAAGCTGCAGGCTAATTGTTCCACGGAGGATGCTCCCGGATTCAAAATCTGATATAATAGGTTTCAGAAGCAAGGGGCTTCCGTGGGCGGAAGGCCCCTTTTTGCCGTCATGCGGACGGTGAAGGAGGAGAGATGGACGGATGAAGACACTGGTTATAGCGGAAAAGCCTGATATGGGTCGAACCATTGCCGCCGTCATAGAACCAAGAGCCAAGAACAATCGCAGTTATCTTGAAGGTAAGCATTACATTATCACTTGGGCGATTGGTCATCTGCTCGGGCTTGCTGAACCGGATGCATATGATACGAAATACAAACGATGGAATATTGCGGATCTGCCCATTATTCCGGATCAGTTCAAAATCGTTCCGAATCCCAGGACAAAAGATCAGCTTAAGATTATTGGAGAACTTGCCAAACGAGCATCATCGATCGTAAATGCATGTGATGCCGGGCGAGAAGGCCAGTATATTTTTGCATTGATTCAACAGCAGCTGAAGCTGCGTCAGCCCGTTAAACGACTATGGATTTCGGACCTGACTGCAGAGAGCATTAAGCGTGGCTTTGACGGGCTTAAGGATGCATCGGAGTTCGAAAATCTGACTCATGCTGCTCGCGCCCGAAGTGAGGCTGATTGGCTGATTGGCATGAATGCATCACGCGCTTTTACGACCAGGCATAACGCGCTGTTATCTGTGGGACGTGTACAGACACCCGTTCTTGCGTTGATCTATGATCGGGAAATGGAGATTGAGGCATTTCAATCACAAACATTTTATGAAGTAGCCGCCTGGTTCCGTCAGGATGGTGTGGAGTACAGAGGGTTACGTCAAGGAGACAAGCTCACGGACGCAGAGGCTGCTGAAGCTATAGCGAGCAGTGTAAAGGGCAAGACCGGACATATTACCAAGTATGAGGCGAAGCAAACAAAGGAATATCCCTATAAATTATATGATCTGACTCTGTTGCAGCGTGAAGCCAATGCCAAGTATGGTTATGGAGCGAAGAAGACACTGGACATTGCACAGGCCTTGTATGAGAAACACAAGGTTATTTCGTATCCGCGGACGAATTCCAACTATGTTACGGAACAGAATATTGAGGGTATGCACAAAACACTAAACCTGCTAAAGAACGGACCTTACAGTGACATTGCAACTGGCGCAAAACCTGAATTGGTTCATAAGAATAACAAGGGAGTCTGCAATCCTTCCAAGGTTGAGGATCACCATGCCATTTTGCCTACGTTGAAACGGCCAGGTACCTTATCAAAGGATGAACAGAACATCTACGACCTGATCGTCCGACGGTTCTTATCTCATTTCTATCCGCCTGCAGAATATAAGCAGCATACCGTTCTTACTGAAGTAGAGCAGCATCAGTTCAAAACTTCTGTGAAGGAACTGCTATCACTCGGATGGAAAGTCGTTCTGCCTTCTACAGATCAAGAGCAAAATGGATCGGGAAAGAAAAAAACGAAGAAGAAAAGTAATGAGGAAGAAGAATCCGAGGAATGGACGGACAAGTCGTTCTCTGTGCAGCCAGAACTTCCAGTGCAGTGTAGCAAGAGTGAGTTCAAGGAGAAAGCAACTCAACCTCCCAAAAGTTATACGGAGGGGACTTTGCTGAAAGCGATGGAAAGTGCGGGGAAGCAGATCGAAAACGAAGAACTGCGAGATGCCATGAAAGACAGCGGCCTGGGCACACCAGCGACACGAGCTGCAACCATTGAGCGGCTTAAAAATGTCGGTTATATAACGATGCAGGGGAAAAAGATGCAGCTGACGCTGAAAGGGCGAACAGCGATTGAATTGATCCGCCGAGCCGGAGTTGATTTGTTAACCTCCCCGGAGATGACTGGACAATG
Source organism: Paenibacillus sp. ACRRY (assembly GCF_022346995.1). Lineage (GTDB taxonomy): Bacteria > Bacillota > Bacilli > Paenibacillales > Paenibacillaceae > Paenibacillus. Next base: position 137,859 of record NZ_JAKRNM010000001.1, read on the forward strand.
GGAGAGAAGACTGTATCAGATTTCCAAAGGGGAAGCCGGTCAGGACAAGTTTATGGAGAACGTTAAGAAGTTTACGATGTCCATCATTGATAAGGTGCGTGTACAAGCCCCTGCACCTGCAGATGCATTTGGTGAAGATTCACGTGGGGGACGTGGCAAAGGCAAGGGAGCAAAAGCCTCAAAATCAGGAACAAGAACAACTGCGAAAACAGCAGCTTCAGCCCCAAAAACATCACGGCAGCCTTCAGGGTCTGTCTCCAGATCGAGTAACACGGCCACCTCAATGGCAAAGACTGCTTCTGCGAGCTCGGCAAATACCGGTGTTCGTGAGCCCTTGGCATCTTGTCCCGCGCCGGGGTGCACCGGTCAGATTATAGAGGGGAAAAAAGGGTATGGGTGTACGCGATTTAAGGAAGGCTGTGGGTTTGTTATCTGGAAAGAGTATGTTGGTAAGAAAATAACCAGTACGATGTTAAAGTCTTTGGTTGAGAAGGGAAGTACTCAGGTGCTGTCTTTCAAACGTAAGGACGGGAGTACGGTTAAAGCCCGGATCATCCTGCAGGACCAATCTTCGGGTAAGCTGTCAGCCGAGAGGCAGGAGTCGTAGAATAGTTCATAAAAATAGAACATTCACGAATGAGATGTATACAAAAAGGACCCTTAACCCAGGGTCCTTTTTTGCTGCTGTTGCTGAATATTCTCATGAATGACTTGAGGCACCTCTTCAAGAGCCGTGATGGTGTACATCGAAGTCTCCGGATTGGGCTGAAGTTCAACAATGTTATACTGCCATTCATTTGGTTGTTTGATATATATGCTATGGATTCCAGCCGTGACTGCCGGCAAAATATCCGTGCGTAATGAGTTTCCGATCATCCATGTTGTTTTGCGGTCGAAAGGGCCGGAAGATAAAATGCCTTCAAGGGCTTCAACGTTCTTATGCTGCCTTATATAGATTCGGTCATCAAAATAAGCGGATAACTTCATCTGATCAATTTTCCGTTGTTGAATCACCGTTTCGCCTCCGGTATACAGATAGAGGGCATGTCCAGCTGATTGCAGGCTTTCGAGTGTCTCAACCATATGAGGGTAAGGTTCAACCTCACGATCGTATACACTCATGCCAAGCTTAGTGAGGAACGTTTCTTCTTCAGTGGAAGTGGCTCTAGCATACTTCTGAGAGAAATAGCGATACGTATCAATAAGTGACTGCGGAAAATGGTGACTGGCGAATCCAACTTGGTTCACACCAGTCACGTCAATCTCCAGTTGTTTATCACGAATGTCCTGAACGGTTAATGCATGATTGTCGAACCACTCCTGCATGTTCTCGAAGAACTCACCGAGGACCAGGTTGAAATATTTGTTGCAATAGACGAGCGTATCGTCCAGATCGAAAATAATATGCTGTTTAATCGTGTTCATTTCAAAATCACTCCTTGCAGCCGGCAACTCCAGTTACATCCTCATTTATATGCGAATATAGGATTCCAGGAACATGTTCAATTCAGACACGCCATCCGGCCGGATACTGTATTTCTCTTTGCGATTACTGCCGAGCAGATGGGTTCGCAGCAAACCTGCGACACGTAGCGCCATAACCTGATCTTTAACCATGTCTTCATCTTTGTTCAATTCTTCACACATCTCCGCAAGCGACTTCGGTTCATCGGATACGTAACGAAGCAAGCGAAGCCGTTCAGGATCAGCCAAAGCATGTGTAAAACGCAGCAGACAGGTTGGTGGCTGATCTTCATTCTCTTCAGGGGCATCAACCGGATATTGAATAATCATCATGCCTTCGTAAAAGCAGTAGATATTAATTGGACGATTATGTACTGTGGGGAATAGAATCACTTCATCTAATCCGGGCATCGGCTCTACACTGACACCTGCTGTAGCATATTCGATAAGCAGTTCAGGTCCCATTTTCTCCAAAAGAATTCGCTTCTCATGAGCGTCCTCTTCCAGCCAGGTACGATAATCGTCACGTATATTCTGGCAGTAATGCTGATCCCAGAGACGAAGAAGCGGCACGTAACTGTCCCGAATACGACTTGTTTCTTCTATTGTAATACTCGGCAGAAGAGGCGACACACGTGCAAACAATTCCTCTGCTGGCAGACTCGCAAGCATATTAAGAAAATCCTGATTCTCCGAAGAGCTGGTCCGATAGGCAGCCCATGCGAACAAAACATCAAAATCATCAAAAGGCCAAGTCGACGCAGGTGCGAGTGCAGCCCGTACGTTGGAACTTAGTTTGCCTTCCACTTCAAGAATCCATTCGGGTCCAACATCCAGATGTTGAATCCATTTTTTCGTGACATAAACAAGAAAACTGTTCAGCATTTCATATATCGGTGAAACATCAATCTTGACATGATAAGTCATAACGATGCAGAATCCTCCCGTCACATCTAAATGTACGCAGCGACTTATGTACTATTATGGCTTGTTTTGCAGGGCGTTGTCCACTATAATGTTCAAGTCCGGGGCAAATACACCGGTGAAGCAACGCTTAATCATATGAATATGAATAACATGCGGAAAGTCGTCAGCGATGGCGATTTTTCTTTTGGTTGTCCGCAGGAGGAATGAAATTCGTGTCATCTATCAATGTCGCAAAATCATCACATTCTACATCCAACTATCTCATACTTATCATCGTTATAGTTGTAGCAGGGATTAGTCAAGGATTATTGCTTCCTGTGCTATCCATCTTTCTGGAGCAAAAAGGGGTATCCCCAGGATTGAACGGCCTCAATGCAGCAGCCCTGTATGTAGGTTCCTTTGCAATGACTCTGGTCGCTGAACGGCTGCTCGGAGCGGTGGGTTTTAAAAAGCTGATTGTCGGCGGACTGCTATTTGTTATGTTTCCCCTGATTCTTTTTCCGTATTTACCGGATATTAAAATATGGTTTATTCTTCGTCTCGTCGTTGGTATAGGCGATAGTGCATTACATTATGCTGCTCAGCTCTGGGTTCTTCTCGTTACGGCACCGGAAAAGAGAGGTCGTTACATATCCCTATATGGCATGTCCTACGGACTTGGCTTTAGTATCGGGCCTTTGGGCATCAAGCTGCTCGGATTTGGTGAGGCAGTGCCGTTCTGGGTTCTTTTCGTTTGTATGGGGGCCGTACTCCTGCTCGTATTAATGAAGCTTCCTGATACCAAACCGGAAAAAGCAGAGCATGGTCAGCTCCCGGAACGCCGGTTCCGTCGCAGCTGGGCCTGGGCCTGGTATGCGTTAATACCAGCGCTTCTCTATGGTTATATGGAAGCTGGTATGAACAGCAACTTCCCGGTATACGGATTGCGGATCGGTTTAGATGCCAATCAGATTTCATCTTTACTGCCGTTTGTGGGAATTGGAGGATTGTTCCTGCAGCTACCTCTGGGTATCCTAAGTGACCGCTTTGGACGTAAAAAAGTGTTAATGTCTGCTGGTATTGCAGGTGGCGTTATGTTCATGTTGGTACCCGTGGCCGGGACTCACTTCTGGTGGACGCTGGTGTTACTAACGGTAGCAGGTGGGCTGGTAGGTTCCTTTTTCTCGCTCGGACTTGCTTATGCAGCGGATATTTTACCAAAGGCACTTCTTCCTGCAGCGAACGTGGTGGCCTCATTCCATTTTACGATAGGCAGTATTCTGGGGCCGAATCTGGGTGGTCAGATGATCAATTGGATTTCACCGGGAAGCATATTTATCCTGCTTGGTTGTTTTTATCTGATATTTGGTGCCGCAGGTGTCCTGTTCCAGCATAAACCAATCTCTCATTCTGTGTTAAAATAGAAGCTGGTGTTCGCATGGAAATTGATGTCCATTTCCGAGTACACTATATAGTAGGGAAAAACATGGACAAGAGGAGACATCGCGATGATCAGAGTTGAGAATTTGAGTAAATCCGTTGGAGCGGACCGTGTTCCGGTTCTGCGGGATATACGATTTGATATGCAACAAGGTGAAATGATCGCCGTAGTCGGCTCAAGCGGCAGTGGAAAAAGCATGCTGCTCAAGTGCCTGGCCATGATGGAGAAATGGGATGGTGGCCGATTTACGGTTGACGGTGTCGAAATTTTAAAAGAAGGCTGGTCCGGCAAGCGGAAAATTAAGCGTGAATGGGCATACTTGGAACAGAATCCTCAGCTATATCCTAGAAAGTCAGCACTCAAAAACGTATTGATCGGTCGGTCAGGTCAGACGCCTTGGTGGAGAATGGTGACTGGTATGGTCCGTTCGGACGATTACATGGGTGCCATGGATTACCTTGAAGGGCTTGGTCTTCTGGACAAAGCTCATCAAACCGCAGAAAAGCTTAGCGGTGGTGAGAAGCAGCGTGTTGCGATTGCCCGTGCACTCGCCCATGGGGCTAAAGTCATTCTCGCGGATGAACCAGTAATTGGACTTGACCCACATACTGCCGATACGGTTCTCGAGACACTGCGGAAACTGTGCGAAGAAGAACGGGCAACGGTTATTGCCGTTTTACCGATTGAGATGGCGGAGAAACATGCAACTCGCATTTGGGGTCTTGCGGAAGGCAAGATTGCTTTTGATATACGTGGACGCAGACTGACACAGAAAGAAAAAAACATGATTTAGACTATTGAAATGAGTGATGAAATTGTTTAACTCAAGATGGGGGCGCCTGTTAGCGTGTGGAGCAGTGACGATGGTGCTTGGCTCCGTTCTTAGCGGATGTACGGTCATAAGCGACCCCAAAGGCTTGATGAAGAAACCCATGCTGTCCACGGACAAACAAAAATTGTTTTACGTTGTTCAGAAAGAGCAGCCGCCAGAGAGCAATCTGATTCGTCCCAAAGACATGAACAATACCAGCATGATTCGTGTTGAGGATCTCGACGGGGATGGAACGCGTGAAGCTATCGTATTTTACGAAACGCCCAATGAGAATGTACGTATCCATGGCATGCTCCTGGAGGAACAGGGAGATACGTGGGTTAAGAAACTGACGTTTGATGTTCCGGGAAGCGAATTGCAATCCTTCAAAGTGTTGGATATTACGAACGATGGAAATCCGGATATCATTCTTGGTGTGAGTCTGCAAGAGCAAAAAGCACTGACGGCGTATTCATATAATGGCGGCGCACTTGAGCAAGTATTGGGTGGTGTCCCTTATAACCAGTTTATTATTGATGATTTGCAAGGTAATACGCTGGACCTGAATGGGGATGGAAAAAGCGACTTTGCCATTGTAGCCCTAAATAACAGTGGGTTTGCAAGTGTAGCGTTATACCAGTATGACGAAGGCAGCTTTAAGGAAGTTGATCGACTACAGACCGATTATACGGTTAAAGAGATCTACAATGCGCTTGGTGGAGAAATCGCCAAAGATAAGATGGGTATTGTGCTGGACGCAGAGCTGGATGACCGCAGTTCTTTCTCACAAATTATCTATGTGAAGGATAACAAACTGGTGAATGCCTTCAAATCGCCTGATCAAACCTATAGAGATGACAAAATTTTAAGCGGTGATTTCAACAATGATGGTATTATTGAGTTTGGACTAAAGGAAACGCCAAAAGGCTGGGAACATTACGTATTTGACTCCCGCATGTGGTTTTATACCTTCTATCAATGGGATGGCAAGGATGGAAAAGAATTTGTTTCGTTCCAGTACCGCGATGATGCCAACTTGTTTCATTTAAATCTAAAGCCGGAGTGGTACGGCAAGATTACGATTGACACCAAATCGGAAAAGGAAAAATATATTCGATTTAAAATGATTGATACGGATGAAACCGTGGGTGAGATTAAATACTTCACGCTTTCTCAGTGGGAACAGGAGAAAGGGAAGAGATGGAAAGAAATTACCCGTACAAACGACCGGGTGATTGCTTCACGTAATGCGCAGGATAGTAACGAAGGATTACTTGATAATATGTCTCAGCTGAACAGAAAGGGAGAACTAAATGAGTAAAGTGCTTATTCTTGAGGATGAAGAATCCATCCGCAGTTTTATAGTCATCAATTTAAAAAGAAACGGGTTCGAAGTGCTTGAAGCAGGAGATGGGCATGAAGCGCTTCGTATCTTACAAACTGTACCTGATATTGATCTGGCCCTTCTTGACGTTATGGTACCTGGAATTGACGGTTTTGAAGTGTGTCGACGCATCCGTGAAACCAATGAACGTTTGGGCATCATTTTCTTGACGGCCAAGGTTCAGGAGCAGGACAAGGTGTATGCTCTTTCTGTTGGAGCAGATGATCATGTAAGCAAACCATTCAGCCCGACCGAGCTGATCGCACGAATCCAATCCTTGCTGCGCAGAGTGAATGTGCATCGGGAGACTGCAGCTAAGGTCACATTCCAATCAGGGCCGTTTTCCCTTGATTTGATCTCAAAACAATTTAAAAAACAAAATGAATTGATTGAATTAACTCCAACGGAATTTTCACTTATTCAATTCTTCCTGGAAAAAGAGAATACACCACTTAGCCGTGATTTGCTTCTGGATCATGTCTGGGGCAAGGAATATATGGGAGATCCAAAAATTGTGGATGTGAACATTCGCCGCTTACGCCAGAAAATTGAGAATAATCCTTCCGAACCTGAATACCTGCAGACTGTATGGGGTCACGGTTACAAATGGAAGGGCCGGGAGCAATGATTAAAAAAGGTATCACCAGGCAGATCGTACTACATTATTTTTTCGTAGTTCTGCTTGCTCTGTTATTGGTGGAATTTATTTTTATGCTTGCGGTGCAGCGGTATTATTACGAGAGTATCTATAACACCATTAGCTCTCATATTTCCATGTCAAAAGACTTTTTGGAGCCCATCGCCCGCGAGGATAACGCGGATAATGGTAATCTGTCGAAGTTACTTACGAACCTGGAACTATCCAGCACAGAACTCGAGATTCTTGATCTTAACGGACGGGTGCTTGCAAGCTCTGCGGCCTTCGAGTCAGATCGGGCCGTAATGCAGACAAGTGATATTATGCAGGCCATGAATGGCAATACGGGACGGTGGGTAGGTAGACAACCGGGCACCGGTGAACAAGTAATGGCCGTTTCGCACAAACTTGATCTGGGTGGGGAGAATACGTACATTGTAAGATATCTGACTTCACTCGAAAATGTAAACTCAAAGCTGCTTGTCATGGGATTGCTTGCCGTTGCCGTTGGGATCGCCGTTCTGGCCGTTGTCCTGATTATCAGCATTGGTATGGCGAACTCCATCGTTCGTCCCATCAATAATATTACTGCGGTATCCGCCCAGATGGCGAGAGGACGTCTGGATGTCAGAGTCAAAGGGAACTATAAGCACGAACTTGGCGAACTGGCATCCACACTGAATTTTATGGCTCACGAGATTGTCCGCAGTAATCAGATCAAGGATGATTTTATATCATCCATTTCCCATGAACTCAGAACACCTCTGACCAGTATTAAAGGCTGGAGTGAAACGCTGGATTCAGGCGGATATGATCCGGACGAGACACGTATTGGAATGAGCATCATCTCGAAAGAAACAGAACGCTTGATCGGGCTTGTCGAAGAGATGCTGGATTTCTCCAAACTGCAGCAAAATCAGATGAAGCTTGTCAAAGGTACGGTTAGCATTCGTGAGATTGTGCAGGAAACGATGCTAAACGTTTGGGCCAAAGCCGAACAAAAGCAAATCCATTTGAAGCTGGACACAGATGAGACCCGTGCTTTTAACGTGCATGGTGATGGAAATCGTTTGAAACAGGTGTTCCTGAACATCGTGGATAATGCGATCAAATTCTCACACGAAAATTCCTGGATCTACTTGTCGGTAAAAGAAGAGGACGGGAAGATTATAGCGGCTGTGCAGGACACCGGGATCGGGATTAGCGAAGAGCATCTCATCAAAGTACGTGATCGATTCTTCCAGGTGAATCACCAGAATGGTGGAACAGGATTGGGGCTTGCCATTACGCAAGAACTCGTGGAACTGCATGAAGGAACGATTACGATGCAAAGTGAACTGGGATCGGGTACAACAGTAACGATTGAACTGCCCGCTTTGCCCGAAGAAGAGATTGTAACCGAGCTTCAGGCTAATGAAGTCGCTTCAGAAACGGAACAAGAGAGCGGAGCGCAACACATTAAACCGGATTCGGAAATAGGCAAAAGCGAATAGCACACGATTGCAAATGACACATCCTGAATACACCAAAAAAGGCGAGCCATGAATGGCTTGCCTTTTTTGGTGTATTATGAAGAGAGTTCGCCAGCGCGCAAGCGACCGGTTTTCTCATATACTTCTTTCAGAATACGTGCAGGTTGAGTACGGACTGCCGGTTTGGCAGATACGACCTCATTAGGGCCTACAACGACAATTTCATCAGCAGTACCTTTGACAATGGCACCGTCCTTGATAACGGCACCTTCACCAATGATGGCACGTTCGATGTGCACACCTCTGCCCACACGGGCATTTGGCATAATAACACTGTCTTTGACTTCAGAACCTTTTCCTACTTCAGCCCCGCAGAAGATAACAGAGCGCTCTGCACGGCCTTCAATGGCACAAGATTCATGGACCATAGAGGACATGTGCTCAGCACGAGTATGACGAGCTTTGTGAGCACTTAATTTAGTTTTCCAGTCACGAGTGAACATCGGCCAGTGTTCTTTGTGCAGGCTCCAGTTTTCTTCATTATGCAGCAGATCCATGTGTGCATCCCATAAGCTTTTTACAGTACCAACATCTTTCCAGTAACCATCGAAGTTATATACGAAAAGAGAGTTGTTTTCATTTAGCATTTGAGGGATTACATCTTTACCAAAGTCATGACTGGAATTCGGGTTAGCTGCATCCAGCAGAAGATGGCGTTTCAGATACTCCCAGTTAAACATGTAAATACCCATGGAAGCCAGGTTACTTTTTGGTTCTGCCGGCTTTTCAGCAAATTCGGTCACACGCATATTTTCATCCGCAGCCATAATACCGAAGCGATGTGCTTCATCCCAAGGAACTTCCATAACCGAAATGGTCGCAACAGCTTCATTCGCTTTATGGGATTCCAGCATGTCGCGATAATTCATGTGATAAATATGATCTCCCGACAAAATTAGAACATTTTCGGGGTTTTGTTGGTCAATATAGTCGATATTTTTATAAATGGCATCCGCCGTTCCCAAGTATTCGTCATTTCCTGTATGATAAGATGGAAGCAGGGAGATTCCTGCCTCGTCCGAATTCCCATGTCCCCATGGTTCTCCTCCACCAATGTGATCGTGTAAAGATTCAGCTTGGTACTGCGTTAATACTCCAACAGTATCGATTCCTGAGTTCACGCAGTTGCTGAGAGGAAAATCGATAATCCGGTAGTGCCCGCCAAACGGTACAGCGGGTTTAGCAATACTTGAGGTCAATGGGGCTAATCTTTTCCCCTCTCCTCCCGCCAACAGCATAGCGATGCAATCTTTATTAAACATAATCGTTTCCCTCCCAAGATATTTGTCCAGTGTAGTACTTACATAAACGCAAAGTGGAGCTGTTGAAACGATGTATACTGTAAAATTCCTGTAAAATTACAACATTTTTTTAAACACGTCATTTTTCTTTTCAACTTGGCTAGAATGGGGTAATGGTTAACGTTATATCTATTTTCTAGGGGAAGAAGGTGATCTCTTGGCCATTCAACCATTGGCAGATCCGGCCATTTCGCCGGAGGATATCTATTTGTTTCATGAAGGAAACCTTCATCACAGTTATCGAATATTAGGCGCACAGCCTGCGACTGAGGATCATCGTCAGGGGTATCGCTTCACCGTCTGGGCACCGAATGCCAAAGAAGTAGGTTTGGCTCTTGACCGCAATGATTGGAAAGGTGAACAGGAACCTTTATATAAGATACCCGATTCTGGATTTTGGACTCGTTTTTTTCCGGAAATCAGTGAAGGAACATTATACAAATTCCGTATTTTAACGGAAGACGGTACAGAACTGCTGAAAGCAGACCCGTATGCATTTCACGCCGAAGTTAGGCCACGCACAGCTTCCATTACAAGTTCGATCCAAGGCTATAAATGGAACGATGGTGCATGGAGACGCAAACAGAGGGCTGTATATAACAAGCCTTTACATATTTATGAAATGCACATCGGAACATGGAAGCGCAAGGAAGACGGCTCCCTATACAGTTATAGAGAGATCGCGGATCTGCTCGTTCCCTACTTATTAGAAATGAAATACACACATGTGGAGATGATGCCGCTCAGTGAACACCCTTACGACCTTTCTTGGGGATATCAGAGTACGGGTTTCTTCGCCCCAACAAGCCGTTTTGGAGGGCCTCAGGATTTAATGTATTTAGTGGATACACTTCATCAGGCTGGAATAGGTGTGTTGCTTGACTGGGTGCCTGCACACTTTGCCAAAGATGCTCATGGTCTGCGTTTGTTTGATGGCACACCGCTGTTCGAATATGCAGATCCATTGCTTGCTGAGAAACCAGGGTGGGGCACACTAAGTTTTGATTATTCGAAACCGGAAGTTCGTTCATTCCTTATCTCCAATGCGCTGTACTGGATGGAAATGTATCATTTTGATGGTCTGCGTGTAGACGCGGTTACCAGCATGATAAGGCTTGACTTTGAAAAGCATTCTGGCCAATTTCGCCCCAATGTAGACGGCGGGTTGGAAAATAAAGAAGCTGTTGCCTTCTTGCAGCAACTCAATGAAACGATTTTTAAGTATTATCCTTATGCACTAATGATGGCTGAAGAGTCCAGTGCATGGCCGATGGTCACATCTCCTGTGGACGTAGGCGGATTGGGATTCAATTATAAATGGAACATGGGTTGGATGAACGATACGCTGGATTATATGAAAACCGAATTCCACGATCGTCCATCAAAGCATCATTTGCTGACATTTCCTGTGGTCTACTCCTTCTCTGAAAATTATGTGCTGCCTCTTTCGCATGACGAAGTTGTTCATGGCAAAAAGTCCTTGCTGGACAAAATGCCTGGATCGTACGAACAAAAGTTTGATGGCATGCGAGCTTTCTTGGGTTACTTCATGACTTTCCCAGGCAAAAAGCTGCTCTTTATGGGTGGAGAATTTGGTCAGTTTATTGAATGGAAAGATGAGGATGAACTGGATTGGTTCTTGCTTGATTACGACAGTCACCGCAAACTCCACAAGTTTGAACGTGACCTGTCAGAGCTGTACCTGAGCGAAAAAGCTTTGTGGGAGCTTGATCATTCCCTGGACGGATATGAATGGATCACTCCGGATGACCATGCCCAAAGTGTCATTTCATATGTACGCAAAGGAAAAAAACCTGCGGATACACTCCTTGTGCTTGTTAACTTCCAGCCGGTCAAGCGGGAGCGTTACCGGATTGGTGTCATGCGTCCCGGTATGTATACCGAAGTTCTGAACAGTGATCATCCCGATTACGGGGGATCAGGTATATTGAATGATATGCAGATAGCTACCGAAAAGATTCCTTTTCATGACCATCCCCACAGTCTGGAAATTGTTTTGCCTCCGCTAAGCGTGGTTATTCTAAAAAAGAATACACGTCGGAAAACGGATGAGACAGCAAATGAAGTCGCTTCTGTCAGACCTAAAACACTAAAAAATACAAATAAGACCACTGCCAAATCGAAAAGGGGGAAAAAGGAGTGAAACTTTTATTCGCTGCTGCCGAGGGTCATCCATTTATCAAAACGGGTGGACTCGCTGATGTTATTGGAGCTTTGCCTCAAGCCTTGAAAAAGGCTGGGGCAGATGTTCGAGTCATTTTACCCAAATATAAAGGGATCCCTGATGAATATAAGGAAGCAATGAAGCCGGTGATCGTGACCGATGTTCCACTCGGCTGGCGTAGACAATACTGCGGCATTGAAATGCTCGTCCATGACGGAATTCCGATTTATTTTGTCGATAACGAGTACTATTTTGGCCGTGACGGTGTCTACGGGTATATGGACGATGGGGAGAGATTTGCTTTCTTCAATCGCGCAGTGCTCGAGGTATTGCCGCTACTGGACTTCAAGCCCGATGTGCTTCATAGCCACGACTGGCACGCGGGAATGATTCCACTGCTCCTGAAGGCACATTACGCACATGAGCCATTCTATAGTGAGATACGTACCGTATTCACCATACATAATCTGTTGTATCAAGGTGTATTTCCACATTCGTTATTCAGCGATCTGCTTGAACTGGACGACCGATATTTCACCATGGACGGCGCAGAATATTATGGTAATGTCAATTTTCTGAAATCAGGTATTGTCTATTCAGACCATGTAACAACAGTAAGCCCGACCTACGCACAGGAAGTGAAAACTTCCTATTACGGTTATGGCCTAGACGGATTGCTTAGCTCGCTTGGCGAACGTTTTACCGGAATTGTGAATGGTATTGATACCAAGAGTTATAACCCGGCGACTGACAATAAAATCGCAGTTAAGTACAGAACAAGCTTATCCAAGAAAACGGAGAACAAGATTGAGCTGCAGAAGGAGCTTGGGCTGCCTGTTCGTCCAGACGCACCATTAATGGTAATGGTTACCCGTCTTGTCGACTCTAAAGGGCTTGATCTGGTATGTCGCATAGTGGATGAGCTGTTGTATTATGACGATATACAGTTTGCCGTATTGGGAACTGGGGATCCTGCCTATGAGCATTGGTTCCGGGAAGCGTCTTATCGTTACCCACTGAAAATGTCAGCCCAAATCAAGTTCAACGATGGATTATCCCGTCGTTTCTATGCAGGAAGTGATATATTTCTCATGCCTTCCAAGTTTGAACCATGTGGCATAAGTCAGCTGTTAGCACTCCGATATGGCAGTGTGCCGCTTGTCCGTGAAACGGGTGGTCTTAACGATACCGTGCAGGCATACAATGAGTTCAACGGTGAAGGGAACGGCTTCTCGTTTACCAGCTTTAACGCACATGACATGATGAACACGATCCGTCGTGCAGAGAAGTTGTATCGCGAACCCGACCACTGGAAGAAGATCGTGAAAAATGGCATGAACGGGGATTACAGCTGGGATGTTTCGGCTGACGAATACATGGACATTTATCGTAACATTACTATTGAGAATACAAACTAATGATTAAACCACGGAGCCGCAGTATATCGTACTGTGGCTTTTTTTGCAGATCCGGAGCCATGTTGGAATGCCCTGTAGAGAAAGGATGACATGAATGTGGTTGAAAACTGGATGAAAGTGAGTTGGTAAAATGGCCAATCATATTAATTTCACCTCCGCTTATAATCCGAATTTGGAGGCATGGGGTGGAAACGAAACATTTGATCCTCTGAAGATGAATGCAATGTTTGGTCAAATTTTGGGGAATATTGCTGCGGTTGAATCTTCTATACCTGGAAATATCATTGACGTTAGAAATTTTGCTCCGGGTGATGGAACGGATCAATCCGCACAGATCAAAGCTTTTTTTGACTCGGCGCAAGAAGGTGACATATTACTATTCACGCCAGGACACTACAAAGTCATAAAATCGGGATGGTTTTATACGTTTAATGGAAAAGCAGTAACCATCAGAGCTCATCCTGGAGCCATATTGGAAGTTTCAGACCAGGGTTTACGCTTCGAGAACAGCAACCATATCGAAGTAAGTGGTCTAACTTTAATGCGTACAACTCAGGCTGGCTGGGCGAAAGGAAGAACAGGCATTTACGTAGAGAACTCCAGCAACGTCATATTGCAGAATAATGATATCAGTAAATTTACGGACGGCATTGGCGTGAATGGTTCAACCAGCCAGGAGAATCCTTCAAGAAATGTTATCATTAGAAACAACAAGCTTCACCACTTGGGTGAAGAGCCAATTGCAGTGAGGACCAATCTGGCCTTTGTCATGATTAGCCAAAATGATTGCTACCGATATTTGGGTGATGGGATTCTCATTAAAGCAACCTGGAACGTATTTATTACGAACAACTATCTTCATACACCCGTACTGTCCACCGATGCAGACTATACTACGTTCACAGCAGGCCAACAAGGTTCTAATGTGCCCAAAGTAGGTGGAGGTATTACATGTAACAATGAAGGCGGCGAGACAGGGGCCAGGAGTCTGCATATCCATGATAACAGTGTAATCGGGACGGCTTTTGGTGTAGGGCTTATCGGGTTTACAGGTGCATTCGTCACTTCAAACTTCTTCCGTAATATTCGAAACAGTTCTGTAGTTTCTGTCTCCTTTCTCCCTTCCCAATTCAACCCCAATGATGTGAGCAACCATATTTTTGTGATTCAGGGCAATTATATTGATACGATTTTGAGGTCGAGTTCAACAGCAGCGATTGAGGCAAGGACCAATAATGGGATTGAAGGCATGGATATTGGCATCATCTCCGATAATATTGTGATTCCTAATGGCAATCATTGGGGGATCATCGCAGACGGTAACATCATCATCAAGGGCAATTATATTGCCAAAGCAGGCATCGCAATGGACTTAAGCAATGGTGTAGTCGCCGCTAACAATATCATTCAGCCTGGTTTTGTCACGAGCAATCCTGACCGGATGGTCAGTATTAATGATCATGTGACATTTACAAGCAATTCAATTTCGGGTAAAGGAACATCATTGAAAATCCGTGGATCAAACAGTGTTATAACGGGTAATCGCATGAACTATGATGGTAATTGGTGGGCAGTTCATTTTGATAATGCCAATCGGGTTGTGGAAAATAACATCATCAAAGATAATGTGTTACTGGTATCACCCAGTGCTACTGGTCGATATTTGTACGGGTCCAGCGCTTTTTCGAATGGAAAGAACGTCGTTATTGATATCGTTAAGGATAATAATGGTTTCGTATATCAACTGGTGAACGACCTTGTACTGACGGGTCCCAATTCCACCCGCTGGAGAGTCACTGTCGATGCCAACGGTAATATTAAGGGGACAAAAGTTTAGAAAGTTAACATAAAAAAACCTCCTAAACACCAGATTGAAGAACTGGAGCATTGATCTGATGAATTAGGAGATTCCTTTATGAAGGATCCAGTTGTCTGTATAAAATTCGATAACCGTAAGGATCAAGCTTAATATTCATGATGCCATCTGTGGGAATAACGGGATCTTCGGTTAGAGCATCTCTCCAGTCCCTGGTTTCCATGGGGTGGGATAAAGTGCGTGCATCTGGTGTGTTATTCATCCAGACGGTAAAGTGAAGCTGGTCATCCATTCGCTCGTATACGATACAAGGATCGCTCTGATCCGCTTTCAGGAAGCGGAAGCGGCCTTTGCGAAGTGCCTCATTGCTTTTGCGCAGATCAATCATCAGCCGGTAGAAGTCATAGAGTTCCCGATCTTGCTTGGCAGGGTCCCATTCCATACATTTACGGCAATCGGGATCTCCTTCACCGCTGATGCCCACTTCATCTCCGTAGAAGATACACGGCGTACCGATGTAGGTAAACAGGAACACAACGGACAGTTTTAATCTCCGTTTGTCTTCACCGCATCGGGAGAGCAGGCGAGGTGTATCATGACTGCATAACATATTGAAGATCACTTCGTTGGTTTGTTGGGGATACCGCATAATGAGTGACCCCATCTCATTTGCAAAATTGTAACCATCCATGGAACCGCAGAAGAACTCCAGGACTTTGTCGGCAAAAGGGTAGTTCATAACGGAATCGAACTGGTCACCCATCAGCCAGGTCAGGGAATCACTCCAAACCTCGCCCACAATATAGGCTTCCGGGTTCGCAGTCTTAACTACTTTGCGGAAATCTCGCCAGAAGTGGTTATCCACTTCGTTGGCAACATCCAGTCTCCATCCGTCGAGCTTGATTTCCTTAATCCAGTATTCGGCGACATCGAGTAGATACTCTTTCACTTCCGGATTGGCTGTGTTAAATTTCGGCATATTGCCATAGAAACCGAAGGTATCATAGGTGGGTATGCCATCCTTAAAGCGGACAGGGAATTCATTGATATGAAACCAGTCCACATATTTGGATTGTTTTCCATTTCTCAGCACATCCTGAAAAGGCGGGAAATCTTCGCTGCAGTGATTAAAAACGGCGTCAAGCATGACGCGGATACCACGCAAGTGGCATTCCTCTGCGACTTTTTTGAGCAGATCATTATCTCCAAAATGCGGATCAACTTTTTTATAATCAATGGTGTCATATTTATGGTAGGAGTTGGCTTGAAATAGAGGGGTAAAATATATGGCATTGACGCCGAGTTTGGTTAGATCATCTAGATGATCGAGGACGCCTTGCAGATCTCCGCCAAAGTAATTATCCAGCTCGGGCGTTCCACCCCAGTGGTGAATTCCTTCCGGATTAAGAGCAGGATTACCGTTGGCAAATCGTTCGGTCATAATTTGGTAAAACACAGCTTCTTTGGCCCATTCGGGAACCTTGAACACATCAATTTCATGAATGTACGAAAATTCGTAATATCCTCCCGTAGGGAAGGGAGGTTCACGGTGAATCCCATTGTCGGCCAGGAATACACTTTCATGACCTGCCGTGACACGAAAAATATAGGTAAGTCGCTTGAATTTAGGTTTAACCGCAGCCTCCCAGTAGTCGAACATGCTGTCAGAAGCAGCTTTTTCCAGTTGGATTTCCCTGTAGGTTCCGTCCCAATCATATTTATCACCGGTCAGTGCAGTCACATAGTCTACATCATCTCTCTTCGTACGTACACGCAGATGAATCGTAGACGTGTTGTAGGCGTAGGCCCACTTATCACGGGGAACGTGATACATCGCTTCGAGCAGCATGACAGCACCTCCTGTATCAAGATGAGTTATAGCATTACATAACCAAGCTAGACAGCAAATGAATCAAGAAAGGTTTACATAATTAGTAAATTTTTCATTGTTTTCATCGTTTTCATTTCACAAGCATCTCCAGGTTAGGCCTGAATATACGTATGCAAAATAAAGAAAAGAGGTGTTTTCTGCAGACCGGGTGATATCCATCCAATCTGTAGAGAACACCTCTTTGGTTGTCCCTATATAACTCTAAACTTATATTATCGTCGGGCCTGTTCAAACTCTGTTCGAATCGTTTGCAGCAGCTCAGGCTTCGATAGCACATCATAAGCTGTTGTGGCAAGTGCTTTTGCACCCAAGATCATGCCATCCAGTGCCCGTTCCTGTAATGCCAGATCGCGGAATTCGATGGAATGAAGGGTGTGAACCTCATCAACGACCCGAATGTAAGGATGAATTGCGGGACAGCGTAAGGATACGTTACCGATATCCATGGAGCCATGATCATCCCCGCTAACAATTTCCTCTTGTGGAATACCGAGTTCCATGAGGTTTTCACTGAACGCTGCAGATAAGGATTCATTGGTTACCATCTCATCATATGACGTTTCATAATTGGAAGTCACAAGACGACAGCCTGTTTGGAGCGCAGAACCCTCGGCAATCTGTATGACACGCTGCGTTAGTGTATTAAGCTCTTTTCTGGTTGCGGCGCGTACGTAAAATTGGGCTGAAGCATAGTCTGGAATGATGTTGGCAGCTTGACCACCGCTATTAATAACACCATGGATCCGGACAGTACTTCTCACTTGCTGGCGGAATGCATTAATACCGTTAAATGTTTGGATGACGGCATCAAGAGCGTTGATTCCTTCATGCGGACTGGCCGCGGCGTGAGAGGATTTTCCGTGGAATTCAAATTGCACAGCATCAATGGCCAGAGAACTGCCTGATTTCTCATAAGCATAGTAAGGGTGGGCCATCAGTGCGATATCACAATCATCAAATAGACCTGCTTCAGCCATTGGAACTTTGGCGCCACGAGTTTCCTCCGCAGGTGTGCCGAAGACTTTTAGCGTTCCTCCAACTTCATCCAGAATGGACTTTAGACCGACAGCAGCACCCAAGCTCATCATACAGATCAGATGATGGCCACAAGCGTGACCAATCTCGGGAAGTGCGTCGTATTCACACAACAGCGCTATGGTTGGTCCGGTTTTGGCAGCAGCGTAGGTGCCGATAAAAGCCGTATCCAGTCCAAGTACGGGAGCTTCAACTTCGAAACCGTGAAATACCAGTTCTTCCTTTAAGCGGGCAGAAGCGAGATATTCCTCGTTCCCGAGTTCGGGATTGGCACCAATGTATGATGAAATCTCCTTAAAACGGGAAGCATATTGATCAATAACCGACAAAATTTGTGATTTGGTATGTGTCATCGTGAACTCCTTATTGCAAAATGAAAATAATTTAGTCATTATATCATGTTTGCTTGATTTTTTCAGAAACAAGTCAGGATTTGTAAGTTGAAAACTCATTGCATAATCATGCATTGTACTTTATAATGACTCAGGCATCAACATGAGAAAGCACATAATGTATTGTAAGGGGAGAACAGGGTTGAAATTGATTAGTCGTTACACCATGATGCTGTTGACCTTTGTCGTTTTATTGACGGCGGCCGTTCCTTCGGCGCTGGCAAGTGGAACTACGGGCACTTCAGACAGTAAAAAATTGGTGCTCGGCACGAGTGCCGACTTTGCACCATATGAATTCCATAAAGTCATCGATGGCAAGGATGAGATTGTTGGATTTGATATTGCCATTGCCAAAGAGATCGCTGCTGATTTGGGCGTAGAACTTGTAATAGAAGATATGGGTTTTGACGGCCTTCTGCCCGCATTGCAGAGTGGACGCGTGGATATTGTTATTTCGGGCATGACACCGACAGAGGACCGCAAGAAAAGTATCGACTTCTCGGATACCTATTATAAATCGAAACAAGTCATCATGGTTCGCAATGAGGATAAAGACAAATACCCAACCATGGCTGAACTGGAAAATGAAAAGATTGGAGCACAAAAAGGTTCGATTCAGGAAACAATCGGACAGAAGATTCCTGGAGCCAAGCTGACGTCTCTTGATAAAATCTCGGACATTGTGCTTCAACTGCAAACTAAACGAATCAACGCTGCTATCGTTGAAGATACAGTTGCCGCAGGATACCTGGATGATATGATCGGACTTGCTCCTGCAGTTCCGGACGAAGAGCAGGTAGCAGCAGCGATCGGTATTCGCAAAGGGAATACGGAATTGCTGAATGCCGTTAATGGTACGCTTGAACGACTGAAGAGCGAAAATAAAATTGACCAGATGGTAACGGAAGCCAGTCAATTAATGGCAGACCGTGAGGTCAAATCACCGAATATTTTTGAAGTATTCTGGCAATACAAAAGCTTCTATGCTACGGGGGTTGGTTATACCCTCCTATTGTCCGCACTTGGCGTAATCTTCGGGGTAATTATCGGTTTGATCATTTGCATGTTCCGGATGCATGATACTGTTATTTTGCGGTGGATTGGTACGGCATATGTGGAAGTCATTCGCGGTACGCCGATGCTTGTTCAATTGATGATTATTTATTATGGTCTTGCCTTGACATTTGGTATTACGTTCTCGCCTCTTCAGGCGGGTATCCTAACACTTTCCATTAACAGTGGTGCTTACCTTGCAGAGATCTTCCGTGCTGGGATTCAAGGGGTTGACCGGGGGCAACTGGAAGCAGCACGTTCGCTTGGGATGGGTAGAGGCGCGGCAATGAGATTTATTATTTTGCCACAGGCTTTCAAAGCTGTACTGCCTGCCATCGGTAATGAATTTGTAACCATTATCAAGGAATCATCCATTATCTCGGTCATTGGTATGGTTGATATCATGTACCAGGCAAGTGTAGTCAAAAACATTACGTACCAAGGAATGAATCCGTTCCTTATTGCAGCAGCCATATACTTTGTATTGACATTCATTTTGTCCAAGCTGCTGGGTCGACTGGAAAGGAAGTTGAGTGCAAGTGATAGACGTTAGACAATTATACAAATCCTACGATAAAAACGAAGTACTTAAAGGCATAGATGTGACGATTGGCAAGGGCGAGGTCGTTGTTGTGATTGGTCCTTCAGGATCAGGCAAGAGTACCTTCCTGCGCTGTCTTAACTTGTTGGAGCAGCCTACTTCAGGTGAGATTAATTTCGAAGGTGACTCCATTACGGATCACAAACACAACATTAATGCAACCCGGGAAAAAATGGGGATGGTGTTCCAGCACTTTAATCTGTTTCCGCATAAAACCGTGGAGCAAAACATTACGATTGCCCCGATTAAAGTCAAAAAGCAGTCTGCACAGGAAGCTAAGCAGATTGCCGAAGACTTGCTCAAAACCGTTGGGTTATTGGATAAAAAGGATGCTTATCCGAGTCAGCTGTCGGGAGGACAGAAGCAGCGGATTGCCATTGCCAGAGCGCTTGCGATGCAACCGCATGTGATGCTGTTTGACGAGCCGACGTCTGCACTTGACCCTGAAATGGTCGGTGAAGTGCTTGACGTTATGAAACGTCTGGCAGAAGGCGGCATGACCATGGTGATCGTTACCCACGAAATGGGCTTTGCTCGTGAAGTGGGTGATCGCATCATCTTTATGGATGGCGGTGTAATTGTGGAAGAGGGCACACCGGATGAAGTATTTGGTCAACCCAAGCATCCGCGTACACGTGACTTCCTCGGTAAAGTCTTGTCATAACCTTAAATCATGATCGAGTCAGCTGACCGTATTCAATTGAACTAACAGAATTCGAAATCAAACAGCCTTGTTAACATTACGTTAGCAGGGCTGTTTATTTTGCATACATAAGTATCCAATTTCGTAAAAGTAACGTTTCTGTCATCGTTCCAGAGCTGCCTGGTCGCTCTTTATTATGAAAAATCCTTATTTTAAAGCAGTATAATGAGTTGTTTAGGACAGTTGGTAACATTTACTACGGACCCTGGTTACAAAATTGTGATATATTGTTCCTGCCGAAACTTCCCGAGGAGGAAGTGTGGAGGATGTAATGATGCAGACCGTGGAGGGGAAGATTGAAACGCACGCTGCTTGGGGTGAATTAGGGGTACATAACGCAAGACGAATGTAACAGAGTCCTATAGGGTGGTTTCCTCCATCCGAATCCGACAACTAACTTCGCAGGCACAATGAGGGAGGAAGACCATGATTAAGAAGAGAACTATAGCCAAAACAGCAACAGCCCTATTGACAGCAGCAATGCTCATTCAGGCCGTTCCAGCTCACGCTGATTCTGTTCACGTGGCCAAAGAGGGGGATACCTTCTATACCTTATCGAAAAAATATGGAGTTGGACTGGACACACTTGTTAAAGCAAACAGTGATATTTCACCTTACAACATTTATGGTGGTTTGAAAATTACGATTCCTGGAAAAACAAACACGGCTTCGGCTGCTCCAGCAGCGAAGAGCTCTACGGATGCAAAAACAATTACGACTGCTAGCCTTGATGTAAATGCTGACGATAAAGTCGTTCAAGCATGGGGCAAAACGTTTGATTACAGTAAGTCTGTTGAAGTGAAAGCAACAGCATACTCTGCGGCCGCTTCTGAAAATGGTGGATGGGGTGCAGTTGATTACTTCGGTAATCCACTTGAACTCGGCACGATTGCAGTAGACCCTAGTGTGATCCCACTGGGTACAAAGGTTCTCGTTACAGGTCACTCCCATCCGGGGCTGCCTAAGCAGGCTTTTGTGGCTACTGCCCGGGATATCGGCGGGGCGATCAAAGGGAAACGAATTGATATTTTCATTCCTGGAAGCCAGAAGTCTGTGAGCACATTCGGTTTTCAGGATGTTGAACTTTATATCCTGAAATAAATATCAGCGCCAGTAAAAGGGTGCCTTTATGACACGACTAACGTGAAATAAGGGTACCCTTTGTCTTTTTTAAAACGTAAGTTTGTTTGCTTAATAACAATATGTGTTTCGCCTACTAAGCTGCGTATTATTTGCTTTTTGGCATTTGCAGCATTTCGTCCAAAGTCACCAGATTGAAGCCCCTGCACCGCAATTCATCTATAATCTCCGGAAGTGCTCCAATGGTACCCGACAGATTGGAGCCCACGCCTCCGCCCGCATGTTGAAGAATGATGGAGCCTGGCTTGACTGCTGATAAAACATTCTGCTTCACTTGCTCTTTGCTGAGGCCTTTCCAATCCAGCGAATCGACATTCCAGTTGACGATACTGTATTGTTGTCTTGCGGCCCATTGCAATTGTTTCTCATTAATGTCCCCATATGGAGGGCGAATCATTTTCGGTGTATACCCGGCCAGTTTACGAATAATGTCACCGGTATGTAGAATTTGTTTGCGAAAAGCATTCAAAGACAGCTTACTGAATTCAGGGTGGTTGTAACTATGGTTTCCAACAATGTGACCTTCCCCAACGATCCGTTTGACGAGGTCGGGATGTTTCTCTGCCCGGTTGCCGACAATAAAAAAAGTCGCTTTGACATTATATTTCTTCAAAATATCCAGTACCTGCGGAGTGAAGCGCGGATCAGGCACATCATCAAAAGTCAGTGCTACCTGTCTGGTCGAAGGACCATTGGTCTTGAACGTATCGGCATATTTCTGCCTTAGCTGACCGAGGGTCAGCTGTTCATCTTCAGATAAGTCTGGCTTTGCAGCAGGGATACTATCTGGAACGGGTTTTGCCAGCAGTTGTCCAGGTGCATAACTTCCACTCATAAATATAAGGATCAGCATGGAGAATGCGATGAGGCGAATACGCATGATATAGCCTCCTTTGTCAAATTGCGTTCTCTTTGGTATGCCCGCGGAGATGGTCCATTATGCATAATGTGAGAAGTTTCATTGTCCGATCCGGTTGATAAGGCTCATAATTCCACCATTACATATACACACAAAGGATGGGTGGATTAGGATGAGTACGTATGATTTGAAATCAGTTCATTTGCAGGTCATCGAAGCTGGAGAAGATAAGATATTTTTGGTCACGGGTGGGAAAGCTCATATAGGAGCTGTGGCGACCTTTTACCCGGAAAGAGAACGTGTGGTGGGAACAGCAGTCCATATTCCCGGGCATAAGGAACAGGAATTATGCGAGCGGCTTGCACGTAAGGCAGCAAATTCTCTCAAGGTGACCGTCACCGTTATTATGGGCATACATTTTGACCCCATTACACGCATGCAGATCGATGAGATCGTACAGACGGCGGAAAAGCTGCTCGATGATCATTTAACCCTGGTGAATGATACAAAATAGTAGATTTTAGGTGAATCTGAATCGTGTTTTATGATTTTTTTTGGTAAAATTGAAACGGAATGAAGGTTACCACGTATGTATGATTATATACAAGATGTAAATCGACTAGGAGGAATACCATAATGTCCATTTTCAAACGTTTGCGTGATTTAACGATGTCTAACATTAATGCCATTATTGACAAGGCAGAAGATCCAATCAAAATGACGGATCAATATATCCGTGATATGCAGGAAGATCTGGAAGATGCCGAGAAGGCTGTTGCTCAACAAATCGCGATTGAGAAAAAATTCAAGCAGCTGTTCGAAGAACAGGAAGCATTGGTGAAAAAACGTGAGGAGCAAGCTCATACCGCTGCACGTGCACAGAACATGGATCTGGCACGCCGGGCTCTGGAAGAGAAAAAAGCTGCCGAAGTAAAAATGGCGGAATACAAAACAAGCTATGATCAGAACAAGGCGTCGGCAGACAATCTGCGCGGCAAGCTGGATGAGATGCGTAAGCAATTGACACAAATGAAAAACAAGCGTGAAACGCTGGTAGCGCGTTACAACGCAGCAAAAGCACAAACCGAAATCAACAAAGCGCTGAACGGATTCAGCTCCGACACAGCAAGTGCTGGCATGAAACGTATGGAAGAGAAAATGATGCAAATGGAAGCACAGGCTGAAGCGAGCAACGAGATGTCTTCCAAAGGAAAATCACTTGATGAAGAGTTCGAGAAACTCGGCAAGGATCAGGCCGTTGAAGATGAACTGGCGGCACTCATGAAGCAGTACGAAAATAAGAACTAAACCTTGCATCTTAAGCAGGGTTCCTAGCGGAGGAGAGACAGTGTTTCTCCTTCGCTTTTAAATGCGGTTCATGTTGATAAGTGGGGGCTGTGTAAATGGATTTGAACATTTTGGCGATGCTGGTCTGGACATTATCTGGTTCGGTTTTGCTTTTTGTTTTGATGTATGTGGATTCATTGTTTACGAAGTATAAGGATTTTGCGGAAGTTAAGGCAGGGAACATGGCAGTTACAACACGGATGGTCATGAAGCTGTTTGCTCAAGGATATGTGCTTGCAACTTCGATTTCGACAGCGGGTCATCTTGGTGAAGCGTTACTTGTATCCGTTGTTTCATTTGTTATCCTGCTTATTCTGGAAAGCGTTGTGCATTTTATGATTCGCACGTGGGCCAATCTCGATTTGGACACCGGAATTCAGCAAGGGAAGACAGGATATGGCTTGTTCTCTGGTGCTTTGCACATCGTGGGCGCATTAATTATTGCAGCTTGTTTATAAGATAACGAACGGGAGTAATGGGTATGAGTGTATGGAAACGGATTAAAGGAATACTAGCCAAACCCGAACCACCACGAGCAGAGAAAACCATGCTGGACCTTGAGCCTGGAGATATCTGTGAGGTCTCGCTCGTAACGTATGAAGTCGTGGGGCGGGTGCAGCATCGTGCTCGAAAAGCGGTGGTACTAACACTGCAGGACGGTACAACGTTTAGACATTTGCATGTAGAAGAAAGAGAATTGACACGTTATGCCCTCTATACGCCAATTGATGGCCGTCTTGATGCCCCGGACGAAGTACCAACCTTACTTGATCTGGACGGACGCGCATATCATCTCGAGGAAGAATATGGAGGAATGGTTACCACTGCGGGCAGGACACCTTATGGTCAGGCTGGAGAGCAATTGGTTTGGCAGTACCAGTCCGATGATAACATGCTTCTGCGTGTGGAATGGCAAGACAGAAGATTTACTCTGTATGAAGGTGAGTCCATTCTTCCTGCGGATATCAAAGTGATTCGTTCGAGCTAGGAGAGGTTCCAATGAAAAAGCGCATGGCACTTGGATTAAAATTAATGCTGGTCCTCAGCCTTGTCATGTCCCTGTTGTCCGCGTGCGGGATGCCTTCCGTTCAGGACACTTATCCGCTTGAGTCTGTAAGTGGCAGTGGCAATACGACATCCTATGTGTATCGGGCGGCCGATCGTTCTGTTCCGGAAGTCGCTCAGGAGTTATCCGAACAGCGCAAACCTGATCAAATCTCGGCGGAAAACGAAGAGCGGATGTTCCTGGTGTATCAGGACCAGTATTATCATTTGCAGCAAGACCCGAACAAGAAGGAAGATACCTTAATTGAAGTGGATTCCAAAGAATACGTACGCCAGAATTATGATTCTTCCTTTTTACAGGGGTATTTGACCGCAACGCTCATTGGCAATTTGTTTGATTCCTTTGGCGGTAGCGGATACGGAAAGTACAGAGGGTACACCGATCGTGATACGTACAAACCGAATCAAGGTACTTATCGTGCACCAACAAACAATGACAAAAAGGCAGCTCCGCCCATCACGGTTGACCGAAAAGGATCCATTACCCGGCGGGGAGGAGACACCGATACGAGTGTAGGTTCAGGCGGTGGTTTGTTTAGCCGTAAAAAGGAACCGAGCACCGGTACCGTCGAACGTAACAAGAGTGGTGGATTGTTTAATTCACCAAAGAGCTCCTATAAGAAACCCAAAACAAGGGTAGGCGGCGGACGAATTATGAGGCGAAGGTAAAGATGAGATTTGCCAGCCTGAAGAGTTTAGAGAGAACAGCCACAAGGTAAGGCAGAATGAACCCTGCCATGCGAAAGCTCACCTTGTGGCTGTTCTTTTTGTTTTATATTAGGAAGTATAGATGTATTTAAGATCTGCGAACATGATTGGATTTACGCGTCCGGGGAATGGTGGAAGGTGGTTGTTTGCGTATCCAGCGAACAAAAGGGGCCATTCGTTCATTCTCTCGCAGTGCCTGAAGTTCTGTTAATTGGAGACGGATGATATCCTGGTTGGTAAACAGCGAATGGATTTGTTTATGACATGGGATACATAGATCAGCTGTAGGCATGAAAGTCCCGCCCATTTCCTTGGGCGTGAGATGATGAACTGTTGTTTCCACAGGCTCTCTACCGCATAATTCGCATCGGTTGCTCATATCTACTCCTCCGTTCTCATCCCTATTATGGGCATAAGCTCACAGTTTCATGTTACCCGCGAGGCGAGTACTTGTCACACCCCAGCTTTCACGCTACACTTTCTTAAACAAGTTCTGTCCCAAGGAGGTTCTTTCCATTTTGAAAATCAATACACATTCAGATGATATGACAAGTCCCAAATTTAACCGTACAGCCGTGCAGGTTGAAGCTGCTCAGGCCAGAATATCACCTCATGTTGCTACAGCTTCAGTCGAAAAAGTAACCTTGGAATCTGCGCATGGACGAACGCTGGCTGAAACGATTCATGCTCCGCATCCATATCCTTTCTTCAGACGGTCAGGTATGGATGGTTATGCGATTGTCAGCAGTGATACAACTCATGCGTCCAGCGATCAACAGATCTGGCTGCGAGTCGTTGATGAAATTCCATGTGGATATACATCGAGTGTACCCATCACTCCAGGTACCACTGCGCGAATCATGACAGGTGCACAAGTGCCTGAAGGGGCGGATGCCGTTGTAATGCTGGAGATGACAGAGAGCAGGGAACAGGATGGAGAACAATGGATTGCATTGAAGCGCCATATCCAGCCCAATGCCAATATAACGCCAATTGGACTGGAAGTTCAGGAAGGTGAGCTGCTGCTTGAATCCGGAACAATTATCCAGGCAGGAGAACAATCCGTATTGGCTACTTTTGGCGTAGCCAAAGTACCGGTGTTTCGGCGTCCGAAAGTCGCCATTTTTGCAACGGGAACGGAATTGCTGGAGGTGGATGAGCCTTTGCAGCCGGGTCGTATTCGTAACAGTAACAGTCATATGCTTCGGTCCTTGGTCGTGGAGGCAGGTGGCGAACCTGTCATGTATGGGTCCATAGCCGATGATATGGATACGGCTCGTGCTAAACTGGCAGAAGCAGTTGAGGATAACGATATTGTTGTCACAACTGGGGGCGTATCGGTTGGCGATTATGATATTATGGGCGATCTGGTACGGGAAGGCAACATGGAGATGCTGTTTAATAAAGTGACGATGCGTCCAGGAAGTGTTACGACAGCAGCAGTTGTGAGTGAGAAGTTACTATTTGCTCTATCCGGTAATCCTGGGGCTTGTTTTGTAGGATTTGGTCTGTTCGTACGGCCTACCATTCGCATGATGCAAAATGATGCCCGCCCTTATTTGGAAGAGTGGACAGCGACCCTTGATCAAGAATATACAAAAGTGAACAATTTTACTCGATTCGTACGGGGCCGCACAGAGATCCGGAATGGCAGGGTATATGCGATGCCAGCTGCGTCACGGGTGGATGAGTCCAGTGTCATGATTACCATCAAGGACAGTGATTGCCTGATCATCATCCCGCCTGACAAGAAAGGGATTGCTGCAGGAGAACAGGTAACCATTCTTAAGCTGCCGAGTGGACAAGTGAGGTAGGGCTCATGGCCAATAGAAGTACATTACCACCTATTGTGCAGATCGTGGGATACAAAAATACGGGGAAAAGCACCTTAACAGCAGAACTCACGAGATTTCTTTCTTCGGAAGGGCTGCGGGTTGCCGTCATTAAGCATGATGGACATGATCATTTCCAGATGGATCATGAAGGAACAGATTCATATCGTTTCAATCAGGCGGGAGCTTCAGCAGTTGTTGTAATGTCAGAGAAGCGAACGGCAATTATTGAGCAGCAGCCAACCAGTCTGGAGACCATGCTGACTCGTCTATCGGATTACGATTGGATTCTGATTGAGGGTTACAAAGCGGCAGCCTATCCGAAACTGGTGATGATTCGTGAAGAGAATCATGTGGCTATACTTCAGGAGCTAAGGGGAGTGATGGCAGTCGTTTCCTGGTTTCCGAGAGAATCCTTACCTTCAGCAGGGAGTGAACCTGATCCACTCAGCGATGTGGTTTGGCACTCTGTGCAGGAGCCAGAAGTTATTGCCCGTTGGTTGCTGGAACATGTGAATAAAGAGCAATCATGAACGGGGAAGAATTTGGTGTGATCGATAGAATAATGCAGTTTCGTTTCAGCAAACTCCACCGTATTCGTTATGATAGGTATATTGAATAAGCGAAAAAACAGCGGATATTCTTACTGGTTATCAGTAAAAAGTATCCGCTGTTTATTTGGCTTGGGAGCCTCCTATGAACCCGTACCTTCTGAACGACGCTCAATGGCTTCAGACATCGTTTTGTCAGTAAGATGTGCATAGATTTCGGTAGTTTCTGTCGAGGCATGTCCAAGCTGTTCCTTTGTTTTATAGATATCATTTTGCAGGTAATAGTCTGTCGCAAAGGAATGCCGCAGCTTATGCACTGTCAGATACGGTTTGCCAAAACATTTGGCATATTTCATAATCATGGCCTGAATCGCACGTTTGGTCATTCGACTGCCTTCAGACTCACCGTTACGAAGCGCAATGAATAATCCTTTTTCCCGTTTGGGTGTGCGATACCTTGATTGCCGAAGCTGCATGTAGTTGGCCAGTTCATCCTTGGCCTGCTCCCTGAAATATACGGGTGTCTTGAACGTTTCATCATTGTTACCTTTGCGGTAAACATATAACAGTTTGTTGTTCAAATCCAGATCATCGACATTGAGGTTAACCACTTCAGATACTCGTAGTCCAGAATTCAGAATAAGACTGGCAATGCATGCATCCCGTTCTTTGTTGAGTTCATGGGAGTAGAGAGCTTGTTTGTTTTTTTGCATGTCGATTGCATATCCTTCGAGGATATATCCGATAAACTCAAGCAGCTCCTCATCCTCTAATAGTTTCCCTTTCAGCTTCGCGGCGGTGTCCTTTGGCTTATGTGCGCGCTTGATCTCAATCTTGGCCATAATATTTCGTTTCAGGAGCGGATAGAAGTCTTCATCTTCGGCAATTTGGCTCAAATAATGAAAGAGTGAGCGCAGAGAGGACAATTTGCGGGATACTGTAATTCTCGAGTTGGCTCCTTCGCGTTTAGTAGCGAGGAACAAACGGAACGAGGTCACCGAATCCATCCGTAACACTTCAAGTTCAATTAACGTCACTTCCCGGTTAGAATCAGCCTGGGACAACCCTTCTGCACGCAGCCAACTGAAAAAAGTATCGTAATCCCTTAAGTACTCCAGCAGGGTAGAGGGTGATAAATCGGGCAGCTTATAATCAATGAATTGCTGAACGAACCAAGGCATGGAAGGCAGTTTATCATCCAGCTTGCGTCGATCAATCTCTTTTTGCACATTGGTCAAGTCCGGCACCTCCTGGTTAATTCTTCTTCAAATAGTCTATGTCTTAGTGTACCATAATTTGCTTGGTCACAGCCTGTTCACGGATTAGTGCAGAGGAGGGCTATATTCTTGCCCTTCGCCTTACAAACCTTTAAAGTAACTAGTATAAGTTAAGCAGAGGAGGTGAACCGGATGAATATGCAAATCGAGCTGGTTCCCCGGGAACGGAAGCAGGTAATCCGGCATTTAATGCAATTTTATCTGTATGATTTTACGAAATATTTAAATATTGATGTGGACAGCGATGGTATTTTTCCGGAGTATCCCGGTTTGGAGGCATTTTGGGAGGAGGAAGGCCTTAAATTTGCTTTTCTCATCACGTGTGATGGAGCACCGGCCGGTTTTGCACTGGTGGAGCGCTTCGAGCCTGGCAGCAAGGATAACGATTATTATTTGACCGAATTCTTTGTTATGCAAAAATATCGGCGGAGCGGAATAGGGACTCAAGCGGCACACGAGCTGTTCCATCGTTTTCCGGGAAGATGGAAAGTAACACAGGTGCGCAACAATGTGATCGCTCAAGCATTTTGGAGGAAAGTAATCGGAGCCTACACAGGAGGAAGATTTCGTGAAAAATTTCATCCGGAACTCGGTAACCCGAGCCAGTTTTTTGTAACGTGACTGCAACGTGGTGAACTAATTGACTGACATTCATACATATTGGATTGATAAG
Organism: Paenibacillus sp. ACRRY; assembly: GCF_022346995.1. Lineage (GTDB taxonomy): Bacteria > Bacillota > Bacilli > Paenibacillales > Paenibacillaceae > Paenibacillus. Next base: position 167,881 of record NZ_JAKRNM010000001.1, read on the forward strand.
GAGCGTGTGACACGATCGAATCCTATATGACTTTTGGAAGGGTAGACGGCACTCTTCATATATGGAATTAAATGTAGGAAAAATAGATCTAAAATGGGTGCAATGTTCGTCTAACGGGTAATAACCCATAGAGTTGTCATTCTTTCATAAGTTGTACCTATATTAACGAAGCTCGGAGGAATCAATCATGGAACTGCGCCAATATGGAAACACAGGCATGAAAGTAAGCACGCTCGGATTTGGCGGATCCGAAATCGGAAGCAGCGTATCCAAACAAGACGTGGAAACACTCCTGAATACCGCTTTGGATGCCGGATTGAATGTCATTGATACCGCCGAATGTTATGGGAACAGTGAGGAATTGATTGGAGAAGTACTTTCGCATCGGCGTGATGACTATTATTTGTTTACCAAATGTGGACATGCTGCCGGGGTAGATGGACCTGATTGGGATCCCAAGGTGCTGGAGCAAACGATCGACCGCAGTCTGAGAAGACTCAAAACGGAGTATGTGGATGTCATTCATTTGCATAGCTGCTCTGAAGAAGTTCTTCGTCAAGGGGCAGTGATCGAAGTGCTGCAGCGAGCCAAAGAAGCCGGAAAGACTAGGTTTATCGGTTATAGCGGGGACACAACGGACGCGCTCTATGCCATTGGCACCGGGGTGTTCGACAGTTTGGAAACTTCACTAAACATTGCAGACCAAGAAGCCATTGATTTGACATTGCCTGAGGCGAGAAAAAGAAACATGGGTGTTATCGCCAAACGACCGATTGCCAATGCCGCATGGACGTTTGACACACTCTCCGAAGATGCTTATCCATTCGTTTATTGGAGACGGTTGCAGGAGCTGGGCTACGGTTTTCTGACAGGTAATGACGTGCAAAGTGCGGTCGAAACGGCCCTTCGTTTCACGTTAAGTACGGCGGGAGTCGATACGGCTATTGTTGGAACAACGAAACCGAACCGTTGGCAGCAAAATGCTGATCTGGTCGCAAAAGGTGCACTTCCGCATGAACTGTACGATGAAATCAGGACAAGATGGAAGGAAATCGCCGGATCGGATTGGACCGGACGAACGTAATGGAAGTATGGAGCGAGCGGTTCGATAAGGAACCGTCGATTTTTGAAAGCCGCCCTTGGGCGGCTTTTTTTAGTGGAATCCAAGCTAAAGAAGATGCAGAAAAATGGGAGAATATTCGCAAAATGAAATGGTTTATAATTTCAATATATGAAAAATTCACAATAATAAACACTCTTCATGTATTTGTACCGGATATAGATAAAATGTATGCCTGTGACGAGGAAAAGAGTGAGAATCGAACCAGAACGTAAAAAAGTCAAGTCTGTTTCCTAAATAAAATGTCCCTCTAAGAAGTTCACGGGCCTTATAATAGAACTCATATGTTTATAAGAACATGTAAAATCCGGAGTGGTCAACAAGGGGGAACAGCATGGCTTCACAGTTAAAACAAATTCATCCACTGGCATGGACGATTATCGTCGGTACCATCTTTGGACGTATGGCGACCTCCATGAGCATTCCGTTTCTGTCCATCTATTTGACACAGCAGATGGGGGCTTCACCAACCCAGACAGGAATAATCGTTGCCGTGAGTGCGCTCGTTGGTGTTTTTGCCAGCTTCTATGGAGGCTACATTTCTGACCGGATTGGACGCAAAAAAGTGTTGTTCATGTCGGTATTTGGCTGGGCGCTCGTATTTATTGGGTTTGCCCTATCGGACCAGATCTGGATGTTCTTCATCATGAACGCACTCAATGGCATTTGCCGGGCGTTGTTTGAACCGACATCCAGAGCATTATTATCGGATATCACACCACCGTCAAGCAAGCTGCTTGTATTCAATCTGAGGTATGCAGCGATAAATCTGGGAGTTGTGTTCGGACCTTTATTGGGACTGTATTTGGGGTTATCAGATTCCAATTTGTCCTTTCTGGTCGCTGGAGGAGTATACATAGCTTACGGCATTTTATTAATTGTTCAGTTTATTCTTCATCCTCTGAAGCGGGATGAGCAGGGTTTGGGGACGGCGGAGCCGATTCGCTTGAAACAAGCATTCCGCATTACAAGCGGGGATCCTGTCTTTATGTTTGTTTTGATTGGGACTATCTTTTGTGTGCTCGGGTATGGACACTTTAGCTCGACTCTTCCACAGTTCATGGCGATTAACCCGAATATGACAGATGGCGCAAAATGGTTTGGATATATGCTTTCCTTAAACGCAGTGGTTGTTCTCGCCGTTCAATTTCCGGTGGTTCGTATCGCGAGTCGCTTTCCACCTGTAGTGCCGCTCATTACAGGCAATATTATGGTATCTGTCAGTCTGCTGCTGTTTGGGTTGGCGCAAAGCCCATGGATGCTGGTGACGGCAGTTGTCATTTTTACGGTAGGAGAGGTACTCATGTTTACGCTGATGGATGTTCTGGTGGATCGGATTGCGAAGCCTGAACTGAAAGGGACATATTTCGGCATGATCGGATTCAACAATCTGGGCAACGTCAGTGCACCGATTCTGGGAGGCTTTTTGCTGGACAGCTTCGGGGCTAACCAACCAATGCTAGTCTTTGCACCTATTGCGATAAGTGCTGTATGCGGTGTTCCATTTTTATGTATAGCTCATCAACGACTACGGGCAAGGGAACACCAACCAACGTAGGAAAGAGCAATGGGAAACCCAGGTTAGAATCGTATATTATCTAATTCAAACGCCTTCAAATCACGTTATTGTGAATCTGGAGGTTCTTTTTTTATTCCAATATTATAATATTTCAATATATGAAAAATTCACAATAATAAAACCATATTCCGTACTTTGTTTCTACCAGCAGACAAAGCTTCAATCGAGCTCCCAATCGTTCAAAAAACTGCATTATCCATAAACAAAAGTCAACAAAAATATTCGAAAATAGAATCAGCGTAGAATGAATCAATACCTTTGGAAGAATGAACCAATAATCTGGAACATCAATAACGTCGTTGATCGTGTCTTGATCAAGCCGCATTGACGGTTTTTTTGCAGTTCATGTTCAGTTCATATGGATTACACGGGCAGTACATTTTCCTTAAGTACACTAATCTTGACGCCACCTGATGGTAGCCAACATAGAAAAACAGGAGATGATAATTTTGTCCATCAAGAAACGAACTTCAATTACAGCTGTAACATTGGTGTTTACCATACTTGCTCCAATGTCTGCAATGGCTGCGCCAGTAAGTAACGTCAACGATGTTACGTATGAGATGACTAAAAAAGCAGTGATCGAGAAAGCACAAATTCTTACCGAAACCTATGGCACAACAAGCGTTCAGTATGCACTCATAGATGATGGTGAAATCGTAATTTCCGGGCAAGCCGGCAAGAATGACATAAACAACGCTATTCCTCTCACAGCAGATACGATCTATGGTATAGGTTCAACCAGTAAAATGGTGATAACTACTGCTGTGATGAAGTTGGTGGATGAAGGGAAAATCGATCTGGATGTACCAGTCGTACATTATATCCCTGATTTCAAAATGAAGGACGAACGTTACAAAGAAATCACGACGCGAATGCTGTTGAATCATTCCTCCGGACTTCCTGGAACTTCAAGCAGCAGCGCAATCCTGTTCGGGGATAACGATACCTACGCACATGATACATTGTTGGATCAACTCGCAACGCAGAAGCTAAAGGCAGACCCCGGAGCATATTCCGTTTACAGTAACGACGGTTTTTCGTTAGCCGAGATTCTGGTTGAAAGAATTAGTGGAATGAGTTTTACTGCATTTATGCACCGCTATATCACTGAGCCTTTGGGTATGAACAACACCAAAACGCCACAGGATCTGATAAGTGAGAACAAAATGGCCGTGACGTATTCAGCCCTGCATAATGGACAACTTCCACAAGAAAACACAAACATGATTGGTTCGGGAGGCATTTATTCCACGGCTGAAGACTTGGTTCAATTTTCGCAAATTTTCACGGGTGAGGTCGAAGGAATTCTTTCGCATGAATCGGCAGAAGCGATGGCAAAAGAAGAATACAAAAATGGCATGTGGCCGGAAGATGCAGATTCGTCTATTTCTTATGGCTTGGGCTGGGATAGTGTAAACCTCTTTCCTTTCAATGAATACGGCATCCAGGCTGTTGCCAAAGGGGGAAATACGATTTCGTACCATTCCTCTCTGATTGTGCTTCCCGAATATAACATGGCTGCAGCCGTCACCTCATCTGGAGGAACAAGCACAACAGATCAATTGATTGCAACGGAATTGCTGCTTGGTGCACTTGAGGAGAAGGAAATCATTACGGAACGAAAGTCGGACAAGTCATTTGGGGCGCCAGTAAGTGCAATTATGCCTAAGGGATTAACAGCGTATTCGGGCATCTATGGAGGCGGAGCCAGCACGCTACTGAATATTGATGTACAGGCTGATGGACAACTAATTTTGTCCTCGCCTTTAACACCGAATAGTCCTGAACAAAAGTACATGTATACCTCGGATGGAACTTTTGCCAACGAGAAAGGTACGGAAAAATTAGCATTCGTTGAAGAGGATAACGGAAAAATCTATTTATGGTCACGCTCGTATCAGTCCATGTCTGGGCTTGGGCAGATCGCTTCTTCCGAATACAAGGCTGAGAAGCTGCAAACGAGTGAATTGTCCCCGGATGTTGCGGCAGCCTGGCAAAAACGTGATGGCAAAAATTACTTTCTTGTGAATGAGAAATACACTTCAACGGTATATGACAGTGCTACACCGATCATCCCGATTCACCTGTTTGATGAGGTGCCAGGCTTGGTATACACCAATACAATCATAGACGCGAACCTCGCTGTGAACCAGCTGCAAATCCCCGGCTTGGCCGGTCGTGATACGATGGAATACGAATTCTTCAAGGAAAACGGAGTGGAATATGTCACAGCAGGGGGTAAGGTCTATGCAAGCCAGGATGCGGTGAAGCTGCTCTATTCCGGAAATCAGTCGAAGACAACGATTCAGGCGAATGGTTATGCCACATGGTACTCGATCCCTGCAACAGCCGCAGGTAAAGTTATGACGGTCCAACTGCCTTCAAAAGGTTCTTTTACCGTGTATAATCAAGCGGGTATTTCCATGAATCACACCGTGGTCAGCGGTCAAAACGAGGTAGTGCTACCTGAGAATGGAGTCATTGTCTTTGCTGGTGATATCGGTTCAGCATTTGAAATTACACTCGCCAAGAACAAGAATTAAACGATGAAAAAAATAAATGAAACGAACAAAAAGCCGCGCTAACCGTGGCTTTTTGGGTTCATTTATTCAATAGCAGCAGAAAACACAGAACAACTTGGATAAATTTCCAGCAAGAAAATGATTGTCAAATAAAAAGATATATGATAATTTAATGTCTGTAACCGGTTACACATAGAGGAGAACAATTTCATGACAACAATTAAAGACGTAGCGAATCTGGCTGGCGTATCAGTAGCCACCGTATCAAGGGTCATCAATGACAGGGGATATGTACATGCGGATACACGCAAGAAAGTAGAAGATGCCGTGAAGGCGCTTAACTTTTCCCCTAACGAAGTAGCTCGCTCATTATATAAACGTAAGTCCAAACTGATTGGTCTGCTGCTGCCGGATATTGCAAACCCTTACTTTCCACAGTTAGCTAGGGGTGTAGAAGATCGAATGCAGGAGCAGGAGTTCAGGCTTATCTTCGGAAATAGTGATGAGGATGAATCGAAGGAGCAGGATTACATCCAGACGTTTATCCAAAATAACGTCGTAGGTGTGATCTCATCCACGAACTATCCTCATTCTCCAATATATGAAAAATTAAAAATACCTGTCGTGTTTCTTGACAGGACTGCACTGGATAGTCATTCTGTCTATGCGGACGGAAGAGAGGGCGGACGACTGGCAGCGAGAGAAATCATCAAGCGCGGTAGTCGCAGGATAACGGTTATGCAGGGTCCTTCACATATCAAGCCTGCACAGGATCGGTTCGAGGGAGCCATAGAAATCATCCGGGATGCCGGATTGGATTATCATGTGATCCAGACGACCTCGTTCTCTTTTAATGAAGCGGGATCATGGGCAGAAGAGCTGTTCAGCAAATATGCTGATACAGATGGAGTTATTGCCAGCAATGACATTGCAGCTATGGCGGTACTGCATGAAGCTTCGCGAATCGGGAGAAAGGTTCCAGACGATGTGCAAGTGATCGGATTTGACGACATTCCGATGAGCAGCCTTTTATCACCTGCATTGTCCACCATTCGCCAGCCTGCATACGAGATGGGAAGGGAAGCGGCGGGATTACTTATCGGGCTTGTGGAACAAGCTCCAATCGAGAACAAAAACATACAGATGCCCGTAAGTTTTATCGAACGAGGCACAACCAGAAAGGTGAATTCAGATGGCTAAAATATGCGTAATCGGAAGCAGTTCCATGGATTTGGTCGTTACTTCATCAAGACGTCCGGGGGCGGGTGAAACCGTCCTTGGAGAAAGTTTCAAAACGGTACCTGGCGGTAAGGGAGCCAATCAGGCCGTTGCCGCAGCAAGACTGGGCGGTGATGTAACAATGATTGGCCGGGTAGGAGACGATGCTTTTGGTCAAGACATTTTGAATAATTTCAAAGCAAATGCTGTAAATACGCAAAATGTGAAACCGGTTACACATTTGGAAAGTGGAACGGCTCATATCATATTGGCAGAAGGTGATAATAGTATCGTAGTCGTCGAGGCGGCAAATCGCGAAGTCACTCCTTCTTATGTAGATCATGCGGGCGAAGTAATTCGCGATGCCGATATCGTACTGATCCAGCAGGAAATTCCGGAAGAAACCGTTGTCCATGTGAGCAGCCTGTGTGCTGAATACGGAACACCTCTGCTGCTTAATCCGGCTCCGGCGAGAAAAGTGCCGCAGGAAGTCATTGACAATGCCGCTTACATCACGCCGAACGAGCATGAAGCCGAAATCCTGTTTCAAGGCATGAGCCCGGCTGAGGCATTGCGCAAATACCCGAACAAACTGTTCATAACGGAAGGCAGCAAGGGAGTTCGTTACTTTGACGGAGCGGAGGAAATCCTCGTGCCAACATATAAGGTAGAGGCAGTGGATACCACTGGTGCAGGGGATACATTCAATGCTGCATTCGCGGTCGCCTTAGCGGAAGGCAAGCCGCTGCAGGAGAGCATACGGTTCGCCAATCGTGCCGCATCGTTGTCCGTGACCAAGTTTGGAGCACAGGGCGGCATGCCGACGAGAGACGAAGTGGAGGGGAGTTTATCATGAAAAGAAACGGCATACTAAATAGTCACATTTCTAAAATACTGACTGATCTGGGTCATACAGACATGATTGCCATTGCGGATGCCGGTCTACCGGTTCCTGAAGGAGTGATTAAGATTGATCTCGCTCTGAAACTTGGAACGCCAAGCTTTCAGGAAGTTGTTGAAGTGATCGCAGACGATATGGTTATTGAGAGAGTGATCGTGGCAGAAGAGATTAAGGAAGGCAATCCGGAAGCTCTACAGTTCGTTACAGAGAAATTTGGCAACCATGCCATTGATGCTTCCATCAACCACGAACAATTCAAAGCATTAACCCGGCAGGTTAAGGCGGTTATTCGCACAGGTGAAGCTACACCCTATGCCAATTGCATTTTACAATCAGGTGTTCATTTCGGTTAAAAGGAGGTTGCATGATGCATATTCAGATGCACAACATTCATAAAGCATTTGGCACCAACCAGGTGTTAAGCGGAGTGGATTTCGAACTGAGGGAAGGTGAGGTTCATGCCCTGATGGGTGAGAACGGAGCCGGAAAATCCACGCTGATGAACATTTTGATCGGACTTCATCCACGTGATCAGGGAACGATCTCCATTGATGATAAGGAAACCTATTTTGGCAGTCCGAAGGAAGCAGAGAAGTTAGGTATCGCATTTATTCATCAGGAGCTGAACGTTTGGCCCGAAATGACAGTGCTTGATAACCTGTTCATCGGTAAGGAGATGACATCTTCCTTAGGATTGCTTAATACGAAACAAATGAAAGCGCTAGCTTCGGAACAATTCGCCAAGCTGTCGGTACAAATCCCGCTCGAACGTCCCGCAGGAGAGTGCTCCGTTGGACAGCAGCAGATGATTGAGATTGCCAAGGCACTGATGACGGATGCGAAGGTCATTATTATGGATGAACCCACTGCAGCGCTGACGGAACGTGAAATTCAGAAGTTGTTTGACGTGATTACTGCACTGAAGAAAAACGGAGTATCCATCGTGTATATATCTCACCGTATGGAGGAGATCTTCACCATCTGCGATCGGATCACGGTAATGCGGGATGGCAGGACGGTAGATACCCAGCCTATTCCGCAGACAAGCTTCGATGAAGTGGTGCGGAAAATGGTTGGACGGGAGTTAACCGAGCGGTATCCGGCCCGGAATCCTTCTTATGGCGAAGTTGTTCTGGAAGTACGGGACGCAAGCATTAAGGGATTATTCCAAAATGTCAGCTTCAACGTAAGAGCAGGTGAGATTGTTGGTTTCTCCGGACTTATGGGATCGGGACGGACAGAGATCATGAGAGCGATCTTTGGTCTGGATACCCTGGACAGTGGAGAAGTCATGATCCGTGCCAAAAAAGCGAACATTCGGAAGCCCTCGGATGCAGTGAGACACGGCATCGGTTTCATAACAGAAGACCGTAAGGATGAAGGGCTCGTATTGGACTTCTCCATTCGAGAAAACATGGCGCTGCCGAATCTGTTCAGCTTCTCCAGTAAAGGGTTCATTTCAGCTTCTAAAGAACAGGATTTCGTCGATACCCTGATCAAGCGTCTGCAGATCAAGACGCAATCTTCGGAGACAGCCGCACGTAACCTATCAGGGGGCAACCAACAGAAGGTTGTTATCGCCAAATGGGTAGGGATCGGACCAAGCGTGCTCATCCTGGATGAACCGACGCGAGGTGTGGATGTCGGAGCGAAGCGTGAAATCTATCAGTTGATGAATGAACTGACAGATCGCGGTGTCGCCATCATTATGGTATCTTCGGAGCTTCCCGAAGTACTTGGTATGAGTGACCGAATTGTGGTTGTGCATGAAGGAAAGATCAGCGGAGAGCTGGCCAAGGAAGAAGCAACGCAGGAAAACATTATGACATTGGCAACAGGGGGACAGTGAAATGACAACAATGCAGAATAACAAAACAACCGGAAGCGGATTCCGCTTATCAAGCGTGACACAAAAATTAGGACCGCTGCTGGGTCTAATCATTCTTATCATTATCGTATCCGTACTGAATCCAAGCTTCTTGGAACCGCTTAATATCTTGAATCTGCTGCGCCAAGTATCGATTAATGCACTGATTGCCTTCGGTATGACCTTTGTCATTCTGACAGGCGGGATCGACTTGTCCGTTGGTTCCATACTGGCTTTGTCCAGCGCATTTGTCGCAAACATGATGTTATCTGGCTTGGATCCGATCTTGTCCATCATCATCGGGGTAGCACTTGGTGGTGTAATGGGTATGGTGAACGGACTCATGATTACCAAGGGTAAAATGGCTCCATTTATTGCAACATTGGCGACAATGACCATATTCCGCGGGCTAACGCTTGTATATACGAATGGTAATCCGATCACAGGACTCGGGGACAGTCTGCTGTTCCAACTGTTTGGCCGCGGCTATCTGCTAGGTATTCCGGTACCTGCCATAACGATGCTGATTACATTCGTGATTCTATGGACGATTCTGCATAAAACGGCTTTTGGCCGCAAAACGTATGCTATTGGTGGTAATGAGAAAGCATCCATCATCTCGGGTATCAAAGTCACACGTGTGAAGATCATGATCTATTCCCTTGCAGGCATGCTCGCAGCTCTGGCAGGTGCAATTCTGACATCACGTTTGAATTCCGCACAGCCAACAGCAGGTACTTCTTATGAGTTGGATGCGATCGCAGCCGTTGTTCTGGGCGGAACAAGCCTGACGGGTGGACGCGGACGGATCGTGGGCACATTAATTGGTGTTCTGATTATCGGCGTGCTGAATAATGGTTTGAACCTACTCGGCGTGAACTCCTTCTATCAAATGGTTGTAAAAGGTGTCGTCATTGCGATTGCTGTCCTGTTGGACCGCAAGAAAACGGCTTAAGGGGAGAAACAATTATGAAAAAATGGACATTAACACTTGTAAGCATGATCATGATCATTGTTCTGGCCGGTTGCTCTCTGGAGCCGCCTGAATGGGCGAAGCCGGACGCTGCCGGAAATAAAGGACAGAAGAAAATCGGTCTCTCGATTTCAACACTGAACAATCCGTTCTTCGTTTCATTGAAAGACGGAGTCGTTGCCGAAGCTCAAAAACAAGGCATTCAGGTTATCGTGGTTGATGCACAAAATGATTCGGCCAAGCAGACCAACGATGTGGATGATCTTATTCAACAGGGAGTTGATGCACTCCTGATTAACCCAGCGGACTCTGCGGCAATCTCTACGGCAGTTCAATCCGCCAACAGCGTAGGCATTCCCGTGATTACACTGGATCGCTCCGCAGACAAAGGTGAGGTAGCCGCTCTGGTAGCATCCGATAATGTCAAAGGCGGACAGATGGCAGCAGAATATTTTGTTGAACAGCTCGGTGAAGGTGCTAAAGTCATTGAACTTGAAGGTGTGCCAGGGGCTTCCGCGACACGTGAGCGGGGTAAAGGGTTCCACGAGGTGGCTGACCAGAAGCTTGACGTGGTTGCCAAACAGTCGGCGGATTTCGACCGCTCCAAAGGTTTGAATGTGATGGAAAACTTGCTGCAGGGAAATCCGGATGTACAGGCTGTATTTGCCCACAACGATGAGATGGCACTTGGTGCGATTGAAGCGATTCAAAGCTCGGGCAAAGACATTCCAGTAATCGGGTTTGACGGCAACGATGATGCAATCAAATCCATTCAGGATGGAAAACTGACAGCAACCGTCGCTCAGCAGCCGATACTGATTGGACAGCTGGCCGTGCAAGCTGCTCTGGATGTCCTGGACGGCAAACAGGTGGAGAAGTCCATCCCGGCAGAATTGAAGCTGGTAACCAAGGAAAATGCAAACAACTAAATGATCTTACATCCCGTCCTGGCCAAATGAGCCAGGGCGGTTTTTTTATTTACTCTTTGAGTTTGGGATGATTGAGCATGAAGATTCAAACTTTCTAAGAAGGGAACTTTAGGCGAAGGTTGCTTTATTCGGAGGTTGACTCGGCCATTACCATTTCCTTTTGTCTGAAAAGTTTCGGAGACAACCCGTACGTTTTGGTAAATAGTCTCGTAAAATAGTTGCTATCATTAAATCCGGACTGGTATGAAACTTGTGTAATAGGCAGATTCGTTAACCTCAAGAGCTGGCACGCACGTTCCATGCGCAAACGTTGAAGATAGGCAATGGGGGACGTTTGATAAAAGGATTTGAAAATTCGATTCAGATGTCGTACGGAAATGTTGGCATATAATGCGATATCCTCCAAAGTGATATGTTGCAAATAATGATCTTCAATATAGGAGACAGCCGCAGCCAGATGCATGACTTGGCCTTCTGTCGTTTTTCCGCTCGATTCATGGTGCCTGGATAAATAGACTACGAGCTCGGTGAATTTGGAGGTCAGTAAAGTTTTGTAACCCGGCCTTTTCCCGTGATATTCGTCGATCATGTTGGCGATAAACTCTTCAATAAATTCCATATCGTTTAACGACAGATACATATGTTTGTTGATTGATTTCTTGTTATGATAAAGCGGTTCCAAAACAAACATCGCATGATAACCTTCAAACGAACGCAAATCGGAACCAAGTTGAATCATCATCTCCGGCTTATACATGATATTACATATCTCAAAGCTACAAGGGTCTTTATAGGCATGCGTGGTTTCCCCGTTAATGACGAACACGTGTCCCTTTTTAATAAAAGAAATTTCATCATTCACGATATGAGTTGCATGGCCATTAAGCACAATGACGAGTTCAGAGAAGTCCGTATGTTTATGAAGGGAAAAGTCTTCTGCATGCTCCCCGTATTGAATGAAAAATGGAAATTCCTCGTCTCTCGTAAACCATCTTAGACGAACGTTCTTCAAGAAATCACCACCACCGAATCGAGATTTGTCTATATCATGCTATATTTCTGACTGAATAATCAAGGTTAGAATGAATGCATACATACTACTATATAGAAAAAAAGGGGAGTGAGGCGAGAGATTAAAGAGATTCAAGTAGTATTGTCGAAAACGCATTCATGAAAGCGATATCAATATAAGGACAGCGATTTGGAAACAAGTTAATCCAGATACAGGGGGTCAAAAAAAAAATGCGCACACTATCCAAAGCAATAGGAACATGCCTTTTAACAGGCACTTTACTGATCTCGGCCGGATGCAGCAGTAACACATCGAACAATTCCAGTTCGGAGGGTGGCGACTCGGATAGCCCGATTACGTTCACTTTTTTCGGGGCAGATGCGAGTCCTAACTGGAACAAGATGCAGGACGCTGTAGGCAAAAAGATTATTGAAGAAACAGGCGTCACCATTGATGCAGAATATGATATATCAAGTGGAGGAGGTAATGACCGAATCTCTCTTATGGCTGCAAGCGGTGATTATCCGGATTTGATCTTTCCAAAAGGAAATTTAACGAGATTGGTAGATGCGGGTGCCATGCTGGACTTGACGGAGCTAATCGAAGAGCATGCGCCAAACCTGAAGAAAATTTATGGGGAGCATTTCAATCGATTGAAATATAGCAATGAAGATCCATCCATTTACTGGATTCCTACCAATGGTGCGATCGACCAGATTAGCTTTGATGCGAATAATGGCGCTGCTATCCAGCATCGTGTGGTCAAAGAGTTGGGATATCCGGAGATCAAAACGCTGGATGATTATGAGAAGGTGCTAAGAGAATATTATGAAAAGCATCCCACAACTGAAGACGGACAGCCAACCATTCCACTGACACTCAGCGCGGACGGATGGCGCCGGATGATCACCGTAACCGATCCGGCGGCCATGGCAACCGGAGGCCCGGGAGACGGGGAGTACTTTATTGATCCTGAAACCTACGTAGCTAAGCTTCATTACAAGCGCCCGGAAGAGAAGGAATATTTCCGTTGGCTGAACAAAATGTTCAATGAGGGACTATTGGACAAAGATAGTTTTGTTCAGAAAGACGATCAGTATAAGTCCAAAATTGCCAGTGGACGAGTGTTGTCTCTGCTTGACCCGAACTGGGGTTACAGTGATGCAGAAAATGCACTCAAAAGTGTGGGGAAAGATGACATGACTTATGGATACTATCCTGTAACGCTTGATGAGACATTCCAGCGCAAAGACTTCCAGAACATTGGTTTTGACGGTTATGGAATTGGCATAACGGTGGACTGCCCAGACCCTGTTCGGGCGATTAAATTTTTGGACTGGATGTCTTCCGAAGAAGGCCAGATTCTTAGAAACTGGGGAGTTGAGGGAGAGCATTATGTCCAAGAAGATGGAGTTCGCACCATACCGGCAGAGATCCAGGAAAAGAAAAACAAAGACAATAATACATTTACCAAGGAGTCCGGTGTGGGTCTGTACTACATTTTCGGAGCTCACTACGGCGATGGAGTGAAGGATTCCACTGGAAATTATTTTACAACCAATTATCCTGAGCAAATTCAGCAAAGTTATTCGGAAGCAGAGAAGGAGGCCCTTGCGGGGTATGGAATCAGCACGTGGAAGGATCTATTCCCTTCGGAAGAAGAGTTTCCGGTCAAAGAATGGGGAGCAGCGTATAACATGCCTATACCTTCGGATCGCGGCGATTACAACGTGATTTCGCAGAAAACACAGGATATCATCCAGAAACGAATCGCCGAAGCGATCACTGCTACGCCGAGTGCGTTTGATAGCATCTATGATGGTATGCTTGCTGAAATTGATCAGGCTGGAGCCGTCGAGATGGAACAGCAATATACGGAGTGGATTAAAGATCGCGTCAGATTGTGGACAGGGAAGGATATTAACTAGCAGCAATTAATTTGCATTCAGTTCTAAGAAGCATGAAACCAAAAAGCCGCCATAAGCGGCTTTTTGGTTTTTTAATTGCAAGGTATTTCCCCGAAGATCACTTCGGACAGGAAAGAGATTCAATGATTGATCTTTTCAGAGTTAACTAAAAGGACTGACATGATTACATTAATCCAACCAAAGCGAGGTTATATCATGGATATGAACGATTTTATTGACTTCTGCAAAACATGGAAACCCATTTCCGGTGAAGATAAAGAATTACATGGGCTATTAGTTCAATGCAGCTACGATGCTCAACAAATCAAGATGGAATTGAACACATCATTTCATAGCAAAGAAGCAATTGTTGAGATCCTCAGCAGACTGACAGGCCAAACAGTCGATTCAACGTTCACCTGTTTCCCGCCGTTCTATCCGGGTTTCGGGCTACCCTCAATCATGGACTGCCGCTGGAAACAAGAAATGTAACGTTCTCGTCTCCGGTTATGCTTGATGATAATGTGTGGATCGGATCGAACGCTACAATCTTGCCAGATGTAACCATTGGAAGCAACGCTGTTGTTGCGGCAGGCGCAGTCGTGACGAAGGACGTCCCTGAAAATGCTGTTGTTGCTGGAGTACCGGCCAAAGTAATTAAACAGAGTCTATTAGGATGCCATAGGATGAGGAGTTCTTAGCATTTTAACTTAGAGAAACCGTTGAACATTTGATCAATGGTTTTTTTGTTTTCTAAAAGAAGCAAACGAGGCAATAGCTTGAATTAGACAATAATGCATATCGAATTAGTAACTTGTGTATTTCTATTTGCTTATTTCCTTGTTACACTTTCTTCTGATAATGAGAATCATTATTAATATGGAGATCTAAACATTTTGTCGGAAGGTCTTTCGAAGAATAAAACAATAGAAGAAAGGTTGATAAGTATGACTTCGAATAAGCAGCTATGTATTGGATTGTCCTTAAATGCGACATGGAACAAGGGTGACGGCTGGCGGCGGCCGGATAGTGGAGTGGAGCAAACAGGATCCATTAACTATTATATTCATTGGGCAAAAATAGCCGAGAACTCCAAGCTCGATTTTCTTTTTAGAGCGGATTATCTCTATATTAGCCCTCAAATGTTAGGCGACTCTTCCAATTTCGGCAGTCCCGATCCTACTTTGTTTTTTGCAGCGATAGCTTGTGAAACCAATCGGATCGGACTGGTTACAACTATTTCTACGACATTTAATCCTCCGTATGTTGTTGCCAGGCAGCTGCAGTCGTTAAACTGGCTAAGCCAAGGACGAGCCGGCTGGAATATTGTTACTTCCATTGAAGGAGCCGATAATTTCAGTGATTCCCCCATGCCATCACCGCAAGAAAGGTATGCAAAGGCGGCCGAGTTCACAGATGTTGTATGTAAGCTGTGGGAGAGCTTTCCGAATCAAGCGATCGTGATAGACCGTCAATCTGGCATGTTTACGGATAAGGCTCAAGTGAACGCCATCCATCATTCAGGTGAATTTTTTAGCGTTAAGGGGCCGCTAACTCTGCCATCACATGAATCGGGAAGGATTCCTTTATTTCAAGCTGGCGCTTCTGATATCGGCCGGAATTTCGCTTCTTCCGTAGCGGATGCCATTTTTGCAGCCATGCCTGATCTTGAGTCAGGGGTAGAATTACGGAATGATCTGAGATCAAGAGCCATGGAACATGGACGTGATCCGGATGCCATTAAGGTTTTGCCGGGGTTATATTTCTTCCTCGCCGATACGCACGAAGAAGCACTGGAATTACATAAAGCTTCTCATTCTCATTTAAGTCTTGAGCGTAGACTTGCCTCACTCCAATCGGTTATGGGATTAGATCTGAATGATCTCCCAATGGATCAACGCGTCACGGCGGGTATGCTTCCCGATGCGAATCAGACCGTACGCAGCCGGACACATGCGGAACTGCTACGCCGGTATATTATCAAATATCAACCTACAGTGCGTGAGATTCTGGACCGTCCCGAGGTTGTCGGATCTGCCCATTGGGTATCTGTGGGGACCGTTGAGACTGTACTGAACGATATAATCGAGCGGTTGGAGGCTGGTGCTATCGATGGATTCATCGCCTTGCCAGGAGGTTCAGAGAGATCGATGGAATTATTTTTTGAGGAGTTGATCCCGGAATTGGTCGACAGAGGCTTATTCCGAAGCGAATATGCGGGAGAAACTTTACGCGACCATTTAGATATCTGATCCATTACCAGAAACGAAGCTGAATTAAATAGCGAAAGCATCAAGAATGCTGCAAAGACAATCTGTTAATAGATAGAGGGGAAGGCATTATGAACAAATTATGGGGAGTATTCTTATCGATATTTATAGTTGCAGCAGTAATCGCTGGATGTTCTGGAACGCCCGCTGAAGATACTTCTGAAGCCAGCAAAAGCAAGGGAAATGGATGGCCAAGAACAATCATGGATGCATCGGACCATGGTGTTGTACTTGAGAAACGACCAGAGCG
This sequence comes from Paenibacillus sp. ACRRY, assembly GCF_022346995.1. Lineage (GTDB taxonomy): Bacteria > Bacillota > Bacilli > Paenibacillales > Paenibacillaceae > Paenibacillus. The sequence continues at coordinate 184,432 of NZ_JAKRNM010000001.1, forward strand.
TATAGCAGTTCTTCATCCATTGTACATGGATTACTTTTTTGCTCTGGATACGCCTCCGGTCGCATCCGTCAACGCAGCGGAAGCGATGGAGGAGTTTGCCACATTACAGCCTTACGCAGGATCTGCAGAAGTGATGGACCTCGGCAGCAGTTCAGCAAACCTGGAAAAGATTATCGAAACGAATCCGGATGTCATTGTCACGTTCAAGGGTTCAGTGGACACGAATTACGATGAATTAAACAAAATTGCGCCAGTGATTTTGATTGACTACACCGATACTTGGGAAAAAACGACCCGACTCTGTGCAACTATCGTTGGCAAAGAGGATTTCGCAGAAGGAATCATTAAGGAAACCCAAGATATGATCGCAGAAACGAAAAATCAACTAAGTGCTCTTCAGGATAAAACATTTGCCTTGCTCCGGGTAGACGGAAAAGCAAATTTTAATGCTCAAGGGTCTAAGAACACGATGTACTATAATGAAACCGCGGGTTTTGGATTGCTGGCTCCAGCAGGATATCCTGAAGAAGGGGAGTCACTTTCTCTGGAAGGACTCTCTGACATGAACCCGGATTATATTATCATTCAGCACAGCATTGATGTCGCAGAGGCTGCAGTCAAGGAGAAGGAATCTTCGAAGGTATGGAACTCACTGGAGGCCGTGAAAAATGATCATGTGGCTATCTTCGATAATTCACTAAATAGCGCAAGTATTCTGGCTGTACGTTTGGCCGCAGCGTATTTTGTAGATTTAGCCAACTCATAAAGATGGATTGAACTGTAGAACATATCGGAGGACATAATGCACTTTCATAGGAAGCCGCTTATAAAGCGGCTCTTCTTGTATGTAGTTTCTAAGGTAAGCTGCTCACTCGGTATCAGGGTCCAGCTTGTTCCCCACATAATGAAATGACTGGATATGTGTTTTGGTAAGTTCAATGACGTTCTTGATAAAATCCTCACGCGATTCACGAAATCCGCTTAATATCCAATTGTTTAATAAGCCGAAGAAACCATAAGCGGTATAGTATTTGAAATATTCCATGTTAACGGGGGAGTTGTTGATCGTTTCGAAAATAAATTGCTCCTCATAGATCTTGAGTATGGTCTGTGGAAAACCGGTATGCAGTCCAGGCAGCGTATCATCGTATTGAATCAGTTCAAAGAAGTCTCGGTTTTCATGAATATAATCCACAATTTGAAAGGAGTCCGAATTCAGTTTGTTCGTGAAGACTTTTTGGCCATGCAAATAGGGTCTGCCTACGGCACCTCTTAATCCTTCAAGCTTTTGACTCAACAATTCTTCGGCGAGAATGAACTTATCCTGATAGTGCAGGTAAAATGTACTGCGATTGTAACCTGCCTGGTCCACGATGTCTTTGACAGACACCGCATGAAACCCTTTTTTCTTGATGCGCTGTATTAGGGCTAATTTGAGGTGTTCCTTGGTGCGATTACGATGTTGAGTTGTCACAATAAATTCATCATTCATTCAAAAAGTCTCCTATTAATATCGACATTGTTCAGAGAAGTGTCTATTGGGTAGACACTTGATCTTATCTTAATGATTGGATTGTTACAATTTTAAGCATACAATTAGTTTTGTAAACATCATATAGCACTATTTATATAGGCGCTATTCAAAATATTATACTGGAGGAATTATTCATGGGCAAACTTCAAGATAAAGTAGCAGTCATCACAGGAGGAGCATCCGGAATCGGCGCAGCGACAGCACGTCTATTCGTTTCCGAGGGAGCTAAAGTGGTCTTGGTCGATCTGAATGAAGAAAAAGGCAAGGCGTTCGAGCAGGAACTGAAAGCGCTTAAAGCTGATGCCCTTTTTGTTAAAGCCAATATCACAAGTGAACAAGAGGTTGCTGAGATCTTCAAACAAACCGTTGAAGTTTTTGGCAAAGTGGACATCGTATTCAATAACGCAGGAATCGGACGTGTGCATCCTTCGCATGAACTGGACTATGCAGAATGGCGTAATACAGTCAACGTAGACCTGGACGGTGTATTTTTGGTTGCGCGTGAATCGATTCGCGAAATGCTCAAAATCGGTGGAGGAACGATCGTTAACACAGCATCCATGTACGGATGGGTTGGTTCACCTGGTTCTGCGGCCTATAATGCAGCCAAAGGCGGCGTCGTGAATTTGACTCGTTCGCTCGCGTTGGAATATGCAGAAAATAACATTCGGGTTAACGCACTATGTCCAGGTTTTATTGATACACCGATTATTCCTGAAGAGAGCAAACAGGCTCTTTCGGCAGCAACTCCGATGAAACGTCTCGGTCAAGCAGAAGAAATGGCTAAAGCCGTTCTGTTCCTAGCGAGCGATGATTCATCCTATATGACAGGAAACAGCCTGATCGTGGATGGCGGATACACTGCTCAGTAAGAGAGGTTTGTATTTGAATAGTCGATGATTCAGATGAAGCGTTGCATGCATGAAAGCAAGTGATAATTCACATCATAGAGAAGTAGTGTCACTCTAATTTCCTGAGGAGGAGATCTTTTATGGCTCGCCAGAAGAAAAGGCAGGAAGCTGCTTGGAAGTCACGAAAGCAAGAACAGCATCCTCATGGTAAAATCAGATCGCTTAAAGAATTATCAAGCGAATATGAAGAGAAGCATACTACGAGTTAAGCGAATGACTGTCGGACAACCTGTCCGGCAGTCATTTTATTAACGTCAAACTGTTAAGGGCTAATTCACATTGCTTGCAATACCGGGCAAGAGTGAGATAAAGAAATACGTTTGAAGTTGAAGTCGCTATGTAGCGGCTTTTTTAATATTAATCCTTAAACTTAAACAGCCAACCTGGGGAGCTTGGAGTAAAAATGTTGAGTGTACGATCAACGTAGCGGGTAATACACATTATTGTATCATTAGGAAGAGTTGGATCGTTTGTTTGTTGAGTAGATCTTCATTCAGATTTAAACTGTCAGGTTACGTTCGAAAGGAGCGATCACATTGAAAACGCGTTATGCCCTGTGGCTTAACATTCCGATGGTTATCCTGGTTCTGATACTTTCTGCTTGTACAGGCGAAGCGGAGCCAACCGCTAATCCGGAGCGTGAAACTCCAGAATCTGAATCGGTTTCACCTCCACCCTCCGAGGTGGAGCCAGCTAATGAAACTACTCGTCCAGAGACAGAGAGTTTTGAGTTGATGACAGCAGATGGAAACCAGTCCATGGAAGCGGTGCTGAAGCAAGGCAACGGATTTTCCTTGTATGTCTTTGAGAAATTTGCCTTCGATGAATCAGCAGGCCGCTTGTCGTTAAGCAGTAATCCTGATTATGTTGTGGACATTGAACCGCTGCCCTCCGATTACGATTTGACTCAGCTTGAAGCTGAAGGCAAAGAGGAACTCAGTGCAGTTGGTGAGGTATCCGATTATAGTGGCGAATTGGTTGAACATCCTCTTGGTTTCGCCGAGCTTTACCTTCAAGCTTCCGGAGAGGAAGGAATAAGCGATTATATGGTATGGAAGTCTGAAGCAGGAGATGCTTTTCTGTTCCGGCTTCATAATCCAAAAGGGGAAGAGGCATCCGATTTCGCTGGACCAGTCCTCGTTTCACTGTCGACCGTGCAAAGCGATACGTAGCCTAGGACTCCTTTAGGTAAAACGATGGTCGTCAGTGCCGTATTCATGACATGTCGAGTTACAGATATCCATCCTATATAAGTCGCTATTATAGCGTCTTTTGTTTTGCTGAATATAGCAGGGGGTTAAGGTGTGAGGACAAGAACACGTACCTAACGGCGTAAGGATGCCATCAGTTTACGAACAAACCATATTATTAATAAAACGATTAGGATGAGAATGATTAATCCTGAGATACCAATACTATTCAATATAAAAACCTCCTAAAATTACCCACTATTGTTAGGGTTCATTATAACACAGGAAAAAGAGAGAGCAATTAATGGAAATTGCATTTATTAATTTATGTACAATAAAAGGTCGTGAAATTAGCCCGATAGGCTGAATCTCAACGACCTTAACATGATCATTAATCTATGAGGTTGAAGCGGTATACGTAGCAATCTTTTTCCGCTGTTCCAGCCATTGGGAGATGAGGATCCCGCCGACTACCAGCAAAGCTCCGAGGTAACCCTGCATGCTCAGTCGTTCTCCGACGAAAACAAAGGCAATCAGAGCAGCGAATATCGGCTCGAGTGCGTACATTAATCCCAATTGAACAGGCGCAATGTACTTCAGGGAAACCGACTGTGCAATAAAACAAAAAGCGCTGCAAACCAGGCTAAGAGCAAGTATGGCCATCCATCCGTTAAAGGTACTAGGGAGGACGGGGGACTCAAAGATAAAAGAGAAGATCATGGCATAGACGGCCGTGAATCCCAATGAAAGAATGCCGACGGTAATAGAGTCGGTTTTTTTCACCGCCGCACCAGAAACCAGAATATATAACGCATTACCAATTCCTCCGGCAATGCATAGAATGTCGCCCGGATGAATTCGCAAATCACTGTTTAAGGTCAATAATCCAATACCGGCTATAGCAAGAAGAGCTCCAATTAAGTGACTAATCTCCAGCTTGTTTCGAAAAAACATGACGCTCAGCAGGGGAACGAAAATAACTGTAAGACCAACGAGGAACCCTGCGTTAGAGGTAGTCGTGGTTTCCAGGCCGTACAGAATAGAGACGCACACCCCAAGCAAAATGGCACCGAGCAGCGCTCCGTACCCGATGGTCGTTCTGTTAATCCGTCGCAGACGCTTGTAAAAAACAAAGCCGGTCACGAGGAAGGCAATTCCGAAACGGAGAGCAAGCAAATTAAATTCTTCCATGGAGCCAAGCCCCATTTTCATAAACAGGTAAGAAAATCCCCAACCCAGGGTAACGAGCAAAACAAGCAAATTGGCTTTCTGTGTATTCAACTTGACACGCATCCTTTAAACAGTGTAGTAGGTTTGGTATTTCAGCGTGTTCAAGAACCATGCCGATTTTCCTTCATCAGTATACTCCGATTTTTGCGGCACGAATATTGAAGGTTTGTTATACTAAGCATGAGAAAAAATCATGGATTATACCCGTCGAATGGGACTCTCGCAGTCTTGGAAATGGATCATAATATATATTAGGATAGTGAAGGTGTGACGAAGTGAGCATACATAAATATGAAGCTTTTATAAAGGTGGTCGAGCAGGGCAGTTTGTCCAAAGCTGCTGATCTGCTGGGAGTTACACAATCAGGAGTCAGCCATGCCATCAGCAGTCTGGAGGCTGAACTCGGTGTGGTGCTGTTTCTCCGCGGGCGTTCCGGCATGAAATTGACTCCGAACGGGGAGAAGCTGCTTAAGCCCATCGTTGAGATTCTGAATTGGAACGGACACTTAAAGCAAGTCGTCGCCTCCATCCATGGGATTGAAACGGGTACCGTTCGCATCGGAACATTCACCAGCGTTTCGGTCCACTGGCTGCCTGGCATCATGAAGGAGTATCAGGCTGAGTATCCACATGTGGAATTTCAGCTGATGGAGGGCAGCTATGAACAGATCGAGAACTGGATTGCCGAAGGCAAGGTGGATTGTGGGTTTATTACCATCCCTTCACGAGAAAACTTTGATGTCATTCCGCTTAGAAAGGAAAAGTTGATGGGCATTGTCCCCCGAATGGCTCCCTTCGACACCTTGTCCTACTTTCCATTCTCTCTGGCGGAGCATCATCCCTTCATCATGCACCAGGGAGGAACGGACTATGATGTGCAGCAAATGATGAGAAAGGCCGGTATTCATCTGAATGTCCGTTTATTCTCCAAGGACGACTATGCCATTATCGCCATGGTCAAGAATGGCCTGGGTGTGAGCATTCTGCCTGAGCTTGTAATGCAGGGATATGAGCAGCAAGTCAGTTATCTGGAACTGGAGGAACCCAGTTATCGTTTTTTGGGTTTGGCTGTCCGTTCCATAAAGGATGCTTCACCAGCGACAAGGCGATTTGTACAACATGTAGAACAGTGGGTAATCAAGAACGTGAGCGTAGGCGAGGAAGACATCGTTTCTAACAATGAGAGTATAGCCGGGAACACAGATGAACTGGAACATGTTCTAAGCCATGCAGACCGCTAATGCAGCGGTTTTTTTTATGGAATAAAGGAATACGTTGATGTGTTTCTGTGCTCATCAAGCCTTCAAGATTGCTATGCTATAATGAATTGCAGAAAGGGGTTGCACGGTAATGTCACCAAGAAACATAGAGAAAGATCTCCAGCAACGGGAAAAAAGAATCAACCACATCCTTGATTCCGCATTGGAGATTATCGCCCTTAAAGAAATCGGTTCAGTAAGCATCAACCACATTGCAGCGGCTTCAGGAATGAGTATTGGCAATATGTATCACTATTTCAAGTCCAAAGATGAGATTATCAGTGAACTTCTGAGAAGAGGCCAGACCAGTTACGGCGAACATGTGTCCCAACTTGCCGAGCAACCAGGCGACGCCCTGAGCAAGCTTTTACTCCTGTCTGAATCATGGCTCGCATTGGAGAACAATTGGGCATATACGATCCTTATCCATACGGCACGTCTTTCGGAAAGTTCCTCCGAAGAGATTCGGCGAGAAGTTACAGAACGATTTACGAATAACCTTGGCCCTGTAGCCAGTATTATGGAGCAGGGACAGCAGGAGGGATTGATTGTGGGTGGTGTTCCCGTGGAGCTTGCCTATTATTTTGTAAGTTTAATTCAAGGGCTGACGCTGCAGAAAATGCCAGGTGCTGAAGTACCAATCCGTGCGCAGGCGCAATCGATTGTCTCATTATTTGCCGCAAGACACGTCGATTAATGGGATTCAATTATCAGGTACACCTGATAAGAAAAACAAGCAAGAAAGATTAAATTTTAAGCAACACCGAAAGAAATGATTGACAAGAGAGTTAGGCCACTGCTACAATTTCCCCAACAAACCGAGTGAACGTTCGGTTTGTGAACGAGAGATCAACTGGACAGCCAGAGATCGTTCAAAGGGTAGAGATTTTAAAAGCAGAAGGCCTTTTTTTATGACTATAAAACCAAGTAAATTGATATGAAAAATTATTTTAAATTGGAGGTAACATGCGATGTTGACTATCGAGCGGTTGAACAAAACGTTCTCTGCTCCTACGGGGCCAATTATGGCACTAAGCAATATACGGTTGCAGGTTGAACGGGGACAATTTATCACTTTTATCGGACCAAGCGGCTGCGGCAAAAGTACATTGCTCAAAATCGTTGCCGGACTTGATACGACATATGAAGGCAAGGTGGAGCTGAACGGGAAGGCAATTACGGGACCAAGTGTTGATAAAGGTTTTATATTTCAGGAGCCACGTTTGTTCCCGTGGATGACGGTTGAAAAGAATATCGCTGCTAACCTTTCGCTGAACAATGCAGAGATTCGCTATCAAGTTCAAGAGCTAATTGAATTGGTTCGTCTACAAGGATTCGAGAAAGCGTACCCGAAGGAACTTTCCGGAGGAATGGCCCAGAGGGTTGCCATTGCTAGAGCACTGCTGCGCAAACCAGAGATTCTGCTGCTCGATGAGCCCTTTGGAGCTCTGGATGCCTTCACACGCACACATATGCAAGAAGCCCTGCTGGATATCTGGCAGAGCAGCCGGACGACCATGTTATTTGTTACACATGACTTAGACGAAGCGGTATTTCTCGGAGAGAAAGTCGTCATCATGAACCCTCGTCCTGGGCATATCCGCAATGTGATGAACGTAGACCTTCCCTATCCGCGTAAGCGTAGTGGTGGTTCCTTTCAGGAGCTTCGTTCCCGGGTTCTATGTGAGTTTGAAAAAGTGGAGCATCCTCCACTTATTGATGAGGGAGCCGGTATTTAATAGAGATGCATTAACGATTATGTGTTTATAAAGGGGATGCGAATAGATGAGTAAAAGATATGGCTTGATTACAGCATTATTAGTCCTGATCCTGATTGTTGCGGGATGCAGCAACGCTAACAACAATGCTGGCAACGGTGAGAAGGATGAGAGCTCTGGACAAACTGCAGGCACCTCGGCGAAAGAAGGCAATTTGGATTCAAAGGCATCCTACGAGGATGTCACGGTGAAAATTGGGGTGCAAGGCAAGGGAGGTTTGTTCGGCAAGGCGCAAGAACAGAAGTGGTTCGAAGAAGCATTTGGAGAAGTGGGAGCAAGAGTGGAGTGGGTGGAGTTTCAGAGCGGTCCTCCAATGGTTGAAGCCATGGCATCCAATCACTTGGACTTTGCTGGCATGGGCAACATGCCGCCCATATCGGCTCAGGCAGCCGGCATTGACTTCAAAATCATCTCACAGCTTCTTGATGGTAAGAACAATGTCGCAATCATTGTGCCGACCGATAGTCCCATTCAAACCATTGCCGATCTAAAGGGCAAGAAGGTCGCTGTTACCAAGGGCAGCAATGCTTACAATTTCCTTTATCAAGTACTCGTGAAGGCTGGCTTGGCAAAATCCGATATTCAAGAAATTCAATTACAACCAGATGAAACGCAGCCTTCATTCGAAAGTGGAAAAGTGGATGCCTGGGCCGTCTGGGATCCCTATATTACCCTGAATACACTTAGCGGCAAAGGGAGGGTACTGGCTGATGGGGAGACCGAGGGTGTACTGTCTCCGTCGTTTCAATTGGTTCGCTCAGATTTTGCAAAAGAGTATCCGGAGCTTGTTACCCTATATTTAAAGACATTTGAGCAGGCTCGCCAGTGGGAAGCAACTAACCAGGAGGAAGCCTTCCAGCGCTATGCCGATGAGCGGAGCATTCCGATTGAGCTGGTGCAAGGCATGCAATCGCGTGCAGCGATGGTTAACATTCCGGTCAGCGACGAAACCATAGCGGGTCAACAGAACACGGCAGATTTCCAATTCGAACTAGGTACCATCCGCAAGCAAATCAACGTGGCTGACGTGTTTGACAACCAGTACATTGAGGAAGCACTTAAATAAAGTAGAGGTGCGGTTATGCAGCATATATCGGGAAACAGGTTTGTACTTCGGGCTATTCATCTCCTGATCGGGATGATGCTCCCGGCGGCAGTATTAATCATATGGCAGATTGCATCCTCTAATGGATGGGTGAATGCGGTGTTAGTCCCGCCTCCCAAGGATATTTTGACTGAATTCGGACGGATGATCTCCTCAGGAGAACTGCTGACGAATTTGCGCATCTCGGCGGGGAGAGCAGCACTTGGATTCTTGATTGGTGGCGGGCTGGGGTTGGCTACCGGATTGTGGGTCGGATTTTCTATAAAGGCTGAACGGTTGCTCGATCCATCGCTTCAGTTACTTCGGACACTGCCTCACTTGGCTGTTGCTCCATTGTTTATTCTGTGGTTTGGCTTTGGCGAAACATCGAAGATTTTGCTGATCGCTAAGGGGGCTTTTTTTCCTCTATACGTTAATGCCTTTTTGGGTGTTCGTTCAGTAGATCGCCATTTGTTTGAAGTAGCACGCGTATTGGAATTCACTAGACTTCAGACCATTACTAAACTGATTATTCCTGCCTCTCTTCCTTCATTATTCCTCGGTGTTCGACTGTCCATTGCCGTAAGCTGGCTCGGCCTCGTTGTCGCGGAGATGATGGGTTCAAGCTCTGGAATCGGCTACATTATTAACGACGCACGATCCTTCTCACTAACGTCGGTCATTTTCGTTGGCATCATCGTCTTTGCGATTGTCGGCAAGGTAACGGATTCACTGGTAAAGCTGGCGGAGAAGAAATTACTGCGCTGGCAGGATTCCTTAGAGGGAGGGGGATAAACGATAATGCGTACGAATGATGTGTCATTAAACGCTAAGACAAACGAGAAGCAAACAGCGTTTGGAAGAAGGCCCCAGTGGAGATTGCCGAGCTGGTTGCACGGCTGGATGCTGCCTGTCATTGTAATTGTGTTATGGGAATCAGCATCTGCTCTTGAGCTGTTATCCGACTCGGTATTGCCAGCTCCGTCCCGAATTGCTCTAACCTTCTGGCATTTGTGCACAAATGGAGATATGACGGAACATCTGGCTGCCAGCATTATTCGTGCGGGAGGAGGATTTCTACTTGGAGCGGCAATGGGATTGCTGCTAGGGATATTCACGGGCTTGGGCAAGTGGGCTGAACAAACGCTTGATCCAACTATCCAAATGCTGCGGACGGTTCCGTTGCTAGCGGTTATTCCGCTGTTCATTCTGTGGTTCGGAGTCGGGGAAATATCCAAAATACTGCTGATCGCACTCGGATCGTTTTTCCCGCTCTATTTCCATACGCATCTAGGTGTACGTAGTGCTGACCGTAAGCTTTATGAGGTTACCCGTATTTTGCAATACTCCAAGTTCATGCTGTTAACGAAGCTGATTATCCCTTCGGCGTTGCCGAACATCCTGCTTGGCATCCGGTTATCCGTTGGGGCTTCATGGCTGCTGCTTGCTGTCGCAGAGATGATGGGTGCAAATGCAGGGGTGGGTTATATGATTCAAGATGCACGCGTTTACGCACAGACGGATATCGTTTTTGTTGGAATTATTCTGTTTGCGTTGATTGGTAAACTGTCGGATTCAGTCGTTAGACTGGCTGAAAAAAGATTCCTGCGATGGAGTAACACTTACAAAGGTTGATTATAGAAAATCAGGTAAATGGACAGATTTCAAAATAATTAGAGATCTTCGAAGTATGGAAGAGGGGGACGGATATGATGAATAAACGACAGGGTCAGCTTCATCTTGGTGCGTTCATATATTTCACCGGACATCATCACGCGGGATGGCGTCATCCGGAATCGGGTGTAGAGAAGATGTTCGATATTGAATGGTATAAACGAATTGCTCAGACCGCAGAGCGGGGGAAGTTCGATATGATTTTTTTTGCGGACTTATTGCATTTAATATACCCTGGCCGGGCTGCTGCAGGCATGTTGGACCCAGTTTCGCTACTCTCGGCGCTGTCCACGGTGACTGAGAAAATTGGGTTAACAGCAACGCTGTCGACAACCTATAACGAACCGTTTAATGCGGCCCGCCGTCTGGCCACGCTTGATCACATCAGCGGAGGCCGGACAGGGTGGAATATCGTGACGTCTCAAGTCGACACGGAAGCCCGGAACTTTGGTAGAGACAAGCATCCTGAGCATGCAACGCGTTATGAGATGGCGCAGGAATTTGTTGATGTTGTTACGGCATTATGGGACAGCTGGCCCCAAGATTCATTCGTGATGGATCGGGAATCGGGTACGTTTGTCGATGAATCCAAGCTGCGCATAGCTGAATATCAAGGTCAATGGTATTCCACGCATGGTCTTTTGAACGTGCCACGTCCACCACAAGGATATCCGGTCCTTATTCAGGCAGGTTCATCGGATCCGGGACAGGATTTCGCTGCAAAAGTCGGCGAGGTCATCTTCACGGCTCAGGCGTCTCTCGTAGCTGCGCAGGATTTTTATCGGAAGGTGAATGAAAAACTTCTGGCCGTGGGCCGTGAGCGTGGCAGCTTGCTCATCATGCCTGGCCTATCGCCAATTCTTGGTTCAACTGTGGAGGAAGCCCGGCGTAAGGAACGACAGCTGCTTGACCTCATTGACCCGCAGGAGGCTGTGATGATGGTATCCGGTATGCTTCAGACAGACCTCAGCGGATACCCTGCCGATGGCCCGTTACCTGACATCCCCGATCCGGTGGAAGCAAGTAATGGAATGAAAAGCCGTGTCCAGCTCATTATGGACCTGGCACGCAAAGAACGGTTGTCCATTACCGAGCTTGGGAGAAGGCTTCTCGGTGCTCGTGGTCATATGCAATTTGTGGGAACCCCAGAGCAGCTTACCAACCTAATGGAAGAGTGGTTTCATGGATATGGGTGCGATGGTTTCAATATCATGCCACCCGTTCTGCCGGGGGATCTCGAGGACTTTGTCCAGCATGTCATTCCTGAGCTTCAGCAGCGAGGCCTATTCCGTGAAGAGTACGAAGGGACAACGTTACGAGAGCATCTTGGACTTACAGAGCCATCCGTTATAGTTCGCCATAAACAGCAAGATGCCGTTAAACCATCACGTTGATGCGTTCTCAGTATGCTTGAAAACTAAAATATATGGAAGTGCCTTCTGATTATCTGACAGAAGCCTCAGAACCTCAATTGGCGAGCTAATTCACACTAAAACCAAAGCCCAAGTGCTGCTTAATAAGCAGCATACTTGGGCCTTCTTGTTTTATTGCTGCACAATGCGTTGGTGAATACATAGTAATTAAATGTGGAATTAGAGTTTAAACAGGGAGGAGGAATAGACAGAGAACAGATGATTACACCCGCTTGTTATACACTCTCATTGCAATAATATATGCCACCAGCAGGACCCCGACACACCATGCCAAAGCGACCCAAATCTCATTGCCTACCGGTTGATCTAAGAGCAGCGCACGGATTGCTTCTACGATGGAGGTTACTGGTTGGTTTTCGGCAAAGACGCGAACGACTGAAGGCATGGATTCGGTTGGTACAAATGCAGAGCTGATAAAAGGAAGGAATATAATGGGGTAGGAGAACGCACTTGCGCCATCCACAGATTTTGCGGACAGTCCGGCAATCGCTGCGACCCAGGTTAATGCCAGTGTAAACAGAACGAGTATGCCCGCAACGCCAAGCCATGAGAGAATTCCGGCTGGTGAGCGAAAGCCCATTACAAGTGCTACTAATATGATGACGACAACGGAAATAGCGTTGGAAACCAGTGAGGTCAGTACATGTCCCCACAATAAGGTGGAGCGTGAAATCGGCATGGAGTGAAACCGCTCAAATATGCCCCGCTGTACATCGATAAATAGACGGTACGCCGTGTAGGAAATTCCGCTGGCAATCGCAATGAGTAGTATACCGGGCAATAGATAGTTGACGTAGTTATCCGTCCCCGTTTGAATCGCACCGCCAAACACATAGACGAACAGCAGCATGAAAGCAATCGGCATGATCGTTACCGTAATGATGGTGTCCATACTGCGTAGAATATGGCGCAAGGAACGTCCCAGCATCACGCTCATATCACTGAAAAAGTGTTTTTTTACCGTTTCCATTCAATTGGCCTCCTTTTTGCCGATGACTGCGAGGAATATATCCTCAAGTGTAGGTTGCTTTTCGACATACTCCACTTTTGCGGACGGAATCAATTTCTTCAGATCGGAAAGTGTGCCGCTGGCGATAATTCTGCCCTCATGGAGAATGGCGATTCGATCAGCAAGCTGCTCAGCTTCCTCCAGATACTGTGTGGTCAGAAATACTGTCGTCCCGCCATCCGACAGCTCTTTAACAATCTTCCATACCTCAATGCGTGCTTCGGGATCCAGCCCGGTCGTTGGCTCGTCGAGAAAAATGATCTGTGGTTTTCCCACAAGGCTTAGAGCAATGTCGAGTCTGCGACGCATCCCGCCCGAATACGTCGATACCCTGCGGTCCGCAGCATCCGTCAGACCAAAGCGTTGAAGCAATTCTTCTGCAATCTGACGCGGATTTTTAAGATATCGAAGTTTGGCAATCATGATCAGATTTTCCCGTCCGGTTAAAATTTCATCCACGGCGGCAAATTGTCCAGTCAGACTGATCGCCTGCCGCACATGGTCAGGGTGTGTTGCAACATCGAATCCGTTCACGGTGGCGGTTCCACTGTCTTTTCTAAGCAGCGTGGTGAGAATTTTGACAACGGTTGTTTTGCCGGCACCATTGGAGCCGAGAAGGGCGAAGATACTGCCTTTTTCCACTTCGAAATCTACGCCTTTTAGGACGTGCAGCTGTTTGTAGGATTTTTGCAGGCCAATAACTTGAATGGACTTGTTTTGCATAAGATCCCCTCCTTAGATAACGGTAACTTTGGATACATTGGCTTCCATGCCTTTGAGGGCAGCATAAGTGAGTTTATCCATCATCGCACCGTCAAAGCAGACGGTTTTGATCACACGGTAATATTTTCTTGACCAGGAAGACATTGGAAAGGATACGTTTTTGAGTGTAGCGTTCTGAAATGAAACTTCGTTCAGTGCCACTTTGTCAAACTTGACCCCGATAAAGGTTTGCCCATCAAAACGCTGACCGCTCAGGTCGGAAGACTTGAATTCCACACCGTCGAAGATACAGTTATCGAAAAGGGCTTTTCTAAGATCAGTCAAGGAGAACGTAACGTCAGTCAGTCTAACCTCTGTGAATCTGGCTCCGTCCATACCCGACTTGCTGAAGTTCGTGCGTACAAGAAGAGATTGATTAAAGCTCGCATTTGCAAGATCCAGTGTAGACAGGGTGCAGTCTGTCAGATTGGCACGATCAAAATTGGCATCCCGGACATCGCTGCTAGAAAAAGAACTGCCGGTCAAATCTGCATCCCTGAAATCGGAGCCTCGCAGCGCGCTGGATTTGAATTGTCCTTTATGCGCGGTAACACCAGCAAAATCGCTCGTTGACAGGTTACTTGCGTTAAAGTTTGTCACTACCTGCCGTTCCAGTGAACGGGAGAGGTTGGCAACCTCCTGTACAGTCTCTTCAATGTCGCCGATGCTTTCAATGGTCATCTCAAAAGCAGTTTCATCATCTTTGCCCTCAGCCTTGAGGTCACGGAACCTTTCTTGCAAATCGGAGTGCAGGTCTGCTTTTAATTCGGTGACACTTTTTACCCCATCGTACGGTGCAAAAACTCCGTTTAAATAGTGAGTGAGCTTTTCATTCATAACCTCAACACTCCTTATAATAAGTTTTCAAGCACGCGCTTCGCGTACTCCCAGTTTTCTTTGTTGCTGGCATGAGTTGCTTTGCCTTTTTCGGTAATTCTAAAATATTTGCGGCGTCCGCCTTGAGATTCATCGCCCCAATACCACTCAATATCACCCTCCGCTTCAAGTCGCCGAACGCTGGAGTACATGGTGGCTTCTTTTAATTCGTACTCACCGCCTGAGCGCTCAGCAATCATTTTGACAATTTCGTACCCATATCTGTCAGCTTCGGATAAGAGCCGTAAAATCATCGTATCGGTATGGCCGCGTAGTAGGTCGGATGTAATTTTGTTTTGGCTCATGTAATCACCTCGCAATTGTATAATACGTCATACTACTGTGACTGTCAAGGTAGTATTATAATCAAATTACCTTGATTGAGAATTTTGCGTGTTTGTTATATCGTTTGTTATATCACATCATGTTATCTACATCGTTCCTTCTCTTTATGGCAAGTAATAAGCAACAAAAAATGAGCTGTATCTTAGAGCTGGGAGTCAGCTTTAAGGTACAGCTCATCGTTGGGCATATCGAGTTAAACAGGGGATGGTTATCATACCCAGGCATAAGTGGGTGAAGAGGGGTTAGGCTCTTCCAAGCAGTCTAGCCACTTGTTGTTATGCTTATTGATGGATCATATTTCTACGGTATTGATAAGGGGTAACCCCGAACTCTTCCTTGAACAATTGGATAAAATACTGATTTTTCTTGTAGCCAACCATTTGAGAGATATCGGCTATGCGGAGTTCTGAATCCAGCAGGAGGTGGGAGGCTCTCTCCAGTCGTTTCTTGGCAATGTAGCTGGACACATTTTCTCCAGTCTCCTGTTTAAAAAGTTTGGAAAGGTAGACAGGGTGAAGGTGTGCCACTTTTCCCAATTCATCGAGGCTGAGACCATGTGAAAGATGATCTTCGATATATTTTTGCACTTTACCCACGATCGTTTGAATGGACATTTGCTTGTTGTTCCTGATCTGGCTAACTGTATCCATGAGTGTCGACCATAGTTCGTCCGGATCCCTAAGCCGATTGAATATCCAATCCGCAGTCTCCGAAGGATTCCGTTCTTTATCCACCATATATACATAAAGGATGGTTTCCATCAGGAAGAGGATTTTTTCCTTTCGCGGATGGATTCGATCATAGCTTTTCATAATGTTACCCGCCGACTCCCAATCCCCACATGATGGAGAAACGTTCAATATCCCGCTAAAGTCACCAGACTGCACGTACTCACCCAGGAAGAATTCGTAAAACAGCTGACGGAATTCGTTCCGGTCGGTTATTGAAAATGGTGGGGATAAGAACAAGCAGCCCGGTTTGATGATCAGCATCTCGGCAACTTCTTCGGGAACTAAACCGACCAGCTGCGTTCCGGAAGACCAGACGAGACAGGTCCATTGATCTCCAAGTTTATACTGCAAATCTTCTGTATCAGCTTGTGTGCAATTGTCCATTTTCAAGCAGCGAAAAAGGCGACTTCCTAATAAGTCGGTAAAAGCCTGAAATTCCTTTCTTAACGTCGCATTTTCTCCAAGAAGTGATAGCAGCCAGCCCAGACCATCGAAGTTTTCCCACTGGACGGCCGGACGTGGCGTTGTGTTCTTTATATTTTTGATGGCTTTAGCCATGGCTTTCTCCACATCATCCTTGTCTACAGGTTTGAGCAAATAATCGAGTGCACCTAGACGAATTCCTTGCTGCGCATATTCAAACTGGGAGTAGCCCGAAAGGATAATGACTTTGGTAAGCAAGTTATGTTGATGGATGTGTTGGAGCAGGTCAATTCCCGAAACCTCGGGCATTCGGATATCGGTGATTAGAATATCTACATGACGTTGATTCAACCATTCTCTGGCTTCAATCGAATTGGTTGTTGTTTCGATCTGGTTGATCCCAAGAGACTTCCAATCAAGCAAGTGTTTCATATATTCCACAACGTAGTGTCCGTCATCCACGATCAATAGTCTCATACATTTTCTCCTTTCTCTGCAGAAATATCGATCAGCATCAGAACCGACAAGCCGCCCCAATCATTGGTGGAAAATTGAAGTCCGCTCAGCTCGCCGTACGTATTTCTCAGACGCCGGTTTACATTCCAGAGCCCGACGCCTCTTATTCCTTCAGGGGGTGTGTCGCTCTCCATCTGAGTTTCGAGCCTGTGGATATCCTCCAGTGAGAGCCCTTTTCCGTCATCCGAGATCCTGATCGTGATGGCAGTTTGCGTGCGTTTGACATCGATCGTGACCTGATGGGCTCCCTGTCGTCCTTCAATTCCATGTTGAATGGCGTTCTCAACAACAGGCTGAATGATCAGCGGCGTCAGAGGAAGGGAGGCAAGTTCAGCTGGCAGGTCAATCTTGTACTCAATCTTTTTGCTGAGTGTCATGATGACAAGAAAATGTTCCGCAAACTGAAGCTCGCTCTCCAGTGTTACCTCGTGCCGGTCCAATTTGGTTAAATAGCGGTAATATTCCGCCAGGTGCTTGCTCATTCGCATGACGGCATCCGGCGAAAACTGGGCAACCGACATGATATAAAACAAACTGTTGTATAAAAAATGCGGATTAATCTGGGCTTGCAGCTGTTTTAATTCGGCACTTCTTCTCAGATCCGTTTCGGTCTTCAAGGATACGAACAGCTCCTGAATCTCTGCAACCATATGGTTAAAACTGCGGAATAGGCTGTAGAATTCCTTATCGGTGTTCTCGGTAATTCGTGTGTTGTGATTGCCTTGTTCAACCTGTGAGAACTTCTTCTCCAACAGACGAATGTTTCGGTAATAATTCCGGTAAAACGTGAAGATAACAAACAAACCGAGCGTCAAAACGGCTAAAATGCTCACAAGGAAAACTTTGCGATTGCGATCCAGCGGCTGCAGAAAATCATTCGTACGTGTGTATGTAATCAGGTAGGCGTCAATCGGTTCAATGTATCTTGAGAGAACATAGTAATCATCCGATTTGGTATGATAATCATATTTTACAGTTGACTCCGGTTGGGGCGTGAGCATGCTGGTAACCGCTTTCAACAAATCGTTATCAACTTCTTTTTCACTCCACAATTGCTGTTGGTTAAACAGGAAAAAAGCATTCGAGCTGTCATTGTTGACCGCCTTCTTGAGCAGGCTCTTCAAATAATCGGTTTTCAGTTTTACGCCAACGACATATTGGGCAGGTTCAACCTGTCCATTTTTTTGGATATAAGGGTAGACGGCAAAGTAATACAGGCTGCCTTCGACAATTCGCCATCCCCGTTCTTGAACTTCCTTGAACGGAAGTCTTGCCTCCAGCGTATTGTTGGTGGACAGGAACGATTCTTCAGACTTCCAGTAGATGCCGATGGACTCAATCGAACGACTGGAAAGCAAAATTTGACGTAAGCGATCAACGATTTCATTTTTCTTCATTTGGGAATCGTAGTTACTCAGCTCAATCACTTGGCTCTGATAAAACCGGACGTCACTGTCGGCTGCAAACTGGACCCCGTACATGTTAGCCTCATACATAATTCCGTCCAATATGCCTTTCACATAATCAAGCTGGTTCTTGGAAGCTCCAATCAGATTGTCCTCCAGTGTTTTGGAACTCAAACTGTTCATCACGAAAAATAAACTTAACGTCAGCAGCAGAAAAAAAACAAAGAAATAGATAAATCGCTTCATGTACATTTTTCTTAGCATCGTGTTTCCCTTTCCTGACCGTAAGCTTGGGAGTAATAAGGCCCCTACCAATTTAACTTTAATATAAGCCAAACGACCGAAAAGAGGAAGGGCGGCACAACGCTAAAATGAAAGCGGTTTAAAGTGGTTCAGGCTGGGGTGATGATCTTGAAATATTGGCATTTTGGAATGAAAGCGCTTTTGTTAAGCTTGATTGGAGGATTTATTTCCAGGACTTTTCATAAAGGAGGTATGCAACATTAATGAGATGGGCACCGTTACATCCGCAGAAAAAGTAAAAACCAGGATTAAAAGGCGTAGTCCATGGAAAACCGAAATCAGGAAAAGCTGGCCGTTGTATGTGCTGTGTCTTCCCGCTTTCGTATTTGTCTGTATCTTCTCGTATGGACCCATGGTTGGTTTGCTCATGGCGTTCCAGGACTACAAACCATGGCTCGGGATCGGAGGTTCCCGGTGGATCGGGTTAGCGAATTTTGAGAGGATCTTCCAGTATGATGAAGCGACTCAAGCCATCGTTAATACGCTGATTATTGCCGTTTCCAAAATTATCGTAGGTATTATCGTTCCGATCATCATGGCTATTTTGTTGAGCGAGATACGAAATATCGGGATCAAGAAAAGTGTACAGACACTGGTGTATCTGCCACATTTTTTGTCCTGGGTCACTGTCGCGGGGCTGATGATTGACATTCTGGGATTAGACGGAGGCGTCAATCAAATATTGACCTGGATGTTCGGAAACGATCCGATCTACTTTTTGGGTGATCCCGATCTCTTTCGTTACACGGTCGTTGTGAGTGACGTGTGGAAGAGCTTCGGCTTCGGCATGATTGTCTATTTGGCTACCATAGCGGGAATCAATCCTTCCTTTTATGAAGCGGCCGAGATTGATGGGGCCACGCGCCGGCAGCAAATTCGATACGTCACCTTGCCCAGCATGCTGCCGATGATTATCGTCATATCTACACTCAGTCTGGGCAATATTCTGGACGCCGGATTTGATCAGGTTTTCAATCTGTACAATCCGCTTGTCTACAGCACGGGAGATATCATCGACACCTATGTCTATCGTTCTTCTTTGTTAAACGGGCAATATGGATTCGGGACCGCTGTTGGTCTGTTCAAATCAGGGATCAGCCTGATCCTGATCGTTGTATCCTACAGGCTGGCCTACAAGTACGCCAATTATAAAATATTCTAACAAGGAGGGAGCGGGATAATGTACCATAAGACGACAGGTTATCGAGTATTCTCGATTTTTAATTATGCGTTCATGATCCTGGCGGGACTGGCGTGTTTTCTCCCACTGCTTCATTTATTGGCGCAATCGCTTAGCAGCAAAGCAGCCATTAGCGGTAATCTGGTGTCATTCTGGCCAGTCGGGTTCAATGTGGATGCCTATGTAAAAACGTTCAACAATTCCAATTTCATCGGTTCCATGCTGACATCTATCACCCGAACCGTATTGGGAACGTCCATCAGCATGTCTATCCTGATCTGTGCAGGCTATGCGCTGTCCAAGGAATTTCGGGGCCGCAACGCACTCATGTGGTTTTTTATCTTCACCATGCTTTTCTCCGGGGGACTGATACCGTCTTACATATTGATAACTAGCCTTGGGCTGAAGGATACGATCTGGGCGCTTGTGCTGCCAGGGGCTTTTGGAGCCTATAATCTCATCCTTCTCGTCAATTTCTTCAAGACCATTCCGAAAGCCCTGGAAGAAGCAGCATTTATTGACGGTGCATCCTTCTTCGTGATTCTGAGCAAAATCTATCTGCCGTTATCTCTGCCAGGAATAGCTACCGTATCTTTATTCATCATGGTCGGACATTGGAATTCCTGGTTTGACGGGATTTTATACATGTCGGATGCGAGCAGGTATCCGCTGGCTTCCTTCCTGCAGACGGTTGTGGTGCAGAGCAACATGCAGAACATGGCGATGAGCCAGTCTGAAGTCGCAGCCATGTCGGAGCAGAGCATCAAGGCAGCCCAAATTTTTGTCAGTACGCTGCCTATTATTTTGGTCTATCCTTTTTTGCAGCGTTACTTCGTGAAGGGCATTGTGTTAGGTGCTGTGAAAGAGTAGTTTTTATCATGATCAGGAGCAGTAGAATGATTAGCAAGCAGTACGATATGGACGAAGGGGGCATGTTTCAATGAAGGAAAGAATAAGGATTCGGAAAATGGTTAGCTTGTTAATCCTGTCCGCTATGCTTGTGGCTGGATGCAGCCAAGGAGAAAGCAGTACTGAATCTGCACCGACATCGGTGCTTAAGGACGGAAAATACGATCCTCCATTCAAGATTACGATTGCGAAACAACAGGATGAAAATGCCGGTAAATATATCAATGGTGAAAGTTTGAATGACAATGTATTGACCCGTTGGGGAGAAGAAAATTTGGGCATCAAGATCGAAACCACACTGCTGGGTGGCGATGCTTCCCAATATAATACCAAGCTTCGGCTGGCGTTAACCGGTTCCGAAAAGCTGCCTGATGTCCTGCCGGTGTATGACACCATGCTGGTCAATGATTTGATCGAATCGGGCCGGGTCAAAGAGATAACGGAAGATATTGAAGCTTATATGCCAGAGCGGATGAGAGAGATTTACAAACAATATCCAACGACGTTCAATCCGGTGGTCAGGGACGGGAAGGTTTACGGAATGGCGATCGCACCGAATCTGACGGAGGGCGAAGTCATGCTGATCCGTCAGGACTGGTTGGATAAGTTGAAATTGAAAGCGCCAACAACCATAGAAGAATTTGAGAACGTCATTGCGGCATTTACCACAGAGGACCCGGATGGTAACGGCAAGCAAGACACATACGGGTTTACATTCTCGGGCAAGGATTCCTACAACACGGGCTGGGTCAGTGATCCCGTCATGATCTTCAGCGCATATACAGGGAAACACCTTCCGCGGCAATGGGTGAACGACAATGGCAAATTAACCTATGGATCAGTGGCTGAAGGCAACAGGGAGGCACTCGCCAAGCTGCGGGATTGGTATGCCAAAGGGTATTTGAACAAAGAACTGGCCACTCAGGGCGCATGGGACGCATTGTCTGATTTTACTGAAGGCAAGGCAGGCATCATCATTGGACGTCCGTGGCTCTATGACAGTGTGAAGGATGTGGAGAAAAATATCGAGGGCGCCAAAATCCAAGCTTACCCGACCATTCAAGGTGTGAATGGTGATAAGACATATCAGACTGCTCAGCAAAACGATGGCGTATTCATGTTCAATAACGAATTCCAAAACATGGAGGCATTCTTCCTGTACTACGATAAAATGTACGATGCGGCCTTCAGTACGGGGGATTTCAAATATGGCTACGCTCAGGGTTACGATTACGATATCGTCAATGAAGAGGTGACATTCGATCCGAAAAAATTCAACACACCTCTTGAAGCGATACAAAGTGTTGGGAAAATGGGGTTCACCAAAAATACGCCGAGTGTAGATGGTCCCGGAAAATCATATTTTGATCTGGCGAACGGTGTCAAAGCCGATACCGGTGTGCTCATCCAAAGTGATTTTAAGGATCAAACAACCAAAGATGGATATCGCATTTCCTATGAAAACCGGGATGTTCTGCTTCCAAACGAGTTTAACGGTCCACCTACGCCAACGATGCAAAATGTGTGGGAGCAGCTGACTACCATGGAGCAAGAAACCTTCACCAAAATCATATACGGTAATGAGCCAATTGAAGCATTTGATACTTTTGTGAAGCAGTGGCACGAAAAAGGCGGAGACCAAGTCATCGAAGAAGTAAACGATTGGTACAGCCAGGCCAGCGAGACGGATGTCATGGCACTCATGAAGTTGAAATAAAGTCACACTCTACCAAAATCAGCCTTCCGGCATAAGGAAGGTTGGTCTACTAAAAAGGAGATGATGAGACATGGTTATAGAAAAACGAGGGATGGCTATTGTCATTGCTTTGATAGTGTTAACTTGCCATCTATTATTCTCTGCTCAAACCGTTCACGCTGAAGATAGTGAGGGGACCCAGATTGCAGCAAGACTGTTTGTGCTTAAGAACGCATCCGAAGTGTCCAATGCCAAAATACACTGGGCACCTGTTAACGGAGCAAACGGATATGAATTATATCGATCCGAGAACAATGAGCCCTTCATTTTATTGCAAACCTTGACCGGAACAACGATGGATGATTATGACCTTACCGTAGGCAGCACATACAGATATCAAGTGAAAGCATATGGCGGAACCTCCTTGTTAACCTCTGCTGTCTCGCCGGAATATGTACCCTACACCCTTCCGGATAACCTCACAACTTTTGATAATACGAGCCAATCTACTTTAAACCTCCCGAATGAACTTAAAGTAGGGGATACCTACTACAGATTTAATTTTGTTCAAAAGTCCTCAGGCGGCTTTGGCCAGATGATACAACAGACGTCAACTGACGATATCACTTATGGGAATGACAAGGTGGTACTGTCCTACACGGATCATCCGGACTTGGCGAATTCCAAATTCGAAGGAATTAATATCTTATACCATGCTCCCACGAACAAATTCGTATTTTGGGCCCATTATGAGAACAGCACAGATTACACACTTGCCAGGGTGTCAGTAGCTTCTGCCACGCCTGGAGAGAACTTCACCTTTCATAAAAGCTTTCGGCCGGAAGGAAATGAGTCTCGGGATATCTCCATTTTCAAAGATGACGACGATTCAGCTTATTTGATCTCAACAGCGAATAATAATTCAGATACGATTTTGTATAAATTGACCTCTGATTGGCTGGATGTGGAAAACCAGGTTTCCGTAATCTATCAGAATCAACATCGGGAACTGCCCAAAGTGATCAAAAAGGATGGCGTTTATTATTTGTTCTCGTCCCAAGCTGCGGGTTGGTACCCGAGTATACCTATGTATTCCTCCGCTTCAAGCATCGATGGAGAGTGGTCTGAGTTACGAACGATAGGCAACACGTCAACCTTCTCGGCACAATCGGGTTCTGTCATGCGGGTAAAACCAAACACGGGTAACCATGTGGTTATGGTTGCTTATCGATGGATGTTCGGCTGGGCTGGCACGGAAAACGGAACAACAGAAGAGCGGCTTCTTCCCGTTTCCTTCTCCAATGGTTACGCATTCTATGACTATTTTGATCAAGTCCTCTACAGTGCGAACGATGATGTCGTAGTCCCTGTCCAGAACGGAAAGCTGTTGTCCCAAGGCAAACCAGCAACAGCGCAAACGGCTACCGGGACGAACCCGGCAAATTATGCGAACGATGGTAACTATCAAACGGAATGGATCGGTACAGGTAGTTCCTGGCCACATTGGTGGAAGGTAGACCTCGGGTCGGTTCAAGAGATTCATAATGTACAAATTTCCTGGTGGATGCAAAAAGGCTCTGAAGGGTTTTACAAATATAAAATTGAGACAAGTACAGACAATGTGAATTGGACTGAAGCATTGGATCGTACCAATAACACCTCTTACGGTTTCACCTCGGATACGTTATCAAGTCCGGCGAGATATGTAAGAATCCATATGCAGAATGCTAAGCTCCATAACAACCCGAACAACTGGTATACACCAAGGCTGTGGGAAGTGAAGGTATTTGGAGCAGATGAAGAATAGCAAATACTCCAACCTGAAAAACAAATAAGAAGAGAGGGATAACGGTTTGAATAATCAACAATTAACCAATGGGACCATCTGGCATGATATAAGTGGTCAGCCGATCCACGCCCATGGTGGACATATGTTGTTCCATGACCATTATTATTACTGGTATGGGGAAGACCGCAGAGATGATATTTATGTCAGCTGTTACCGTTCCAGAGATCTGTTCAATTGGGAGTTTCGTAATCATATCCTTACCACCTCCACTCCGGTTGCCCCCATCAGGGTACGAACCAACATGAAATTAATGAATGATAGCGGTGGAAAAGTGAACCTCGAACGACCCAAAGTGCTATTTAATCAGGAAACTAAAAAGTTTGTTCTTTGGGTCCACTATGAGAACGGAACGAATTATAATGATGCAGCATGTGCCATTGCCACATCCGATTATCCCGATAGCCATTTCATCTATCATGGCAGCTTCAATCCATATGGTTATATGTCGCGTGACTGCACGCTCTTTCAGGATGATGACGGGACTGCCTACTTTATATCAGCTGCCAGAGATAATGCGGATCTTCATATCTATCGTCTGCAGCAGGATTACCTGAATGTCGACAGTCTGATCGGAAAATTGTGGCAGGGGGAGTATCGGGAGGCGCCGGCGGTCTTCAAGCGGGATGGGAAATACTACATGTTAACCTCTTTTTGTACGGGTTGGGATCCGAATCAAGGGAAGGTAGCGATGGCGGAGACTATGGATGGACCGTGGGGGATGCTCAGGAATTTCGGAGACGAAACGACATATCACACGCAGCCTTCTTTTGTACTGAAGCGATCCGAACAGGAATATTTGTACTTTGCGGACCGCTGGAATGGAGCAGATTATTTTCAATCCAGCTATGTGGTACTGCCGATTGAATGGGAAAACGCTATGCCTATACTGAATAATTACACTGCATTAACTTTTGAAAAGGATAAAAATTCAATCTCTTTTGAAAAATAAGTAATAGGGAATCAACGTAAGCGTAGATGGACGGATTAAAGGATGACGGACAGATGTTGATATCTTCAGGGAACGAAGGTTCAACGTCTGTCCAATAACCATAATGGGGATGTCACTTCCAAAAGTTGAGTTAATTATAATGGCACATCTACAGCATAACGATCGCGAAGAATCGACAGATGGTGCAGTTCATGTCCAACCAAAACATACGCAATAGATCGAGCCGAAGCTGGGTTATCACTAACAATTCCTTTACGCAGCCAAGCTTCGGGCGTGATGTGACGGAGCATAAGAAGGGTCGAGCGACGTGCGACCGTATATTCCTCGTTCAGATCGGCTACGGTGTACGCATCAAAGGGATGACTTTGCATAAGGACATCCTGATCGTAACCGGGATGATTTGCTTGGTCGCCTCTGGCGATGCGAAGCAGTCTGCTGCTCATGATACGTTCGTTATCCGTCAGGTGGCCAATGACCTCTTTTACACTCCACTTGCCTTCAGCATAACGGTAATTGGCTTGCTCCTCAGTCAATGAGGACAGAAGGGTATGTACGATATTGGATTGTTGTTCCAACCGTTCGATGATATTCCCTTCGGGAACAAGTTTTATGTACCCTTCATAATAAGCTGCATACTCCTCTGTCGTTGGTCTTTCAAGCATGTTAGCGCCTCCTTTGGATTCCTAGCTCTGGATTTAATTGTAGTATATGCCTGGACATATTCTCAACCTTTCAATGCCAGGAATCTGCTACTTTATGTTGTTAATATTTAATAGGGTAAATTATTCTAGTGCAGAGTCTGGACGAATTGAACCTTGCCTTCAGCACGAAACAGGCCCTTCACTTAATGTTGAAGGGCCTGTTTGTGTGTTATGACATCTCTTTTACAACACTTGAATAAATTGATTTGATGGAATCTCTTCCATAAATCCGTATTTTTATTTCTTCATCGTTCAGTTCGTTTATTTATCGTTTGCGGTTGTTATAGAAGAAATCTGGGCTCCAGTATGCAGCTTCAAATTCGGCAATTCATCAAGCGTAATGACATAATCACTTTGATAGAGCGTTTTGAGCGTGTTCGGATGGTTAAAGGCAGAACTCATAAGATGCTCGCCGTACCAAGGGCAGAAGTAGAGCCATCCCGATTTTTCTTCCGTCAAATTTTGTACACTTGGTACTGTATCATTCTCCGTCATGGCCACCATCTTTTGGCCGCCTGTCAAATCAACAAGCTGATAGAAAATCGACGT
Source organism: Paenibacillus sp. ACRRY (assembly GCF_022346995.1). GTDB lineage: Bacteria > Bacillota > Bacilli > Paenibacillales > Paenibacillaceae > Paenibacillus. Next base: position 210,729 of record NZ_JAKRNM010000001.1, read on the forward strand.
AATTGCATCTTCATTGGGAACACCGGATAATCCATCATATCGATTGTAGATCGTATTGTATTTGTCATAACCGACCAGATCCACCTGGTCGTCACCAGGATACCATGCAGGAGAAGTGCTGTACACGTAGCTGTTATAGGTCCAGATCAGGTTGTGCAGATCATAGGTTTCTGTTAGCTCGGTATATAGAAGATCCCATAGCTGCGTATACACATCTGCTCCAGCCGAAGCCCACCAGAACCACGCACCTTCGCCATTCAATCCGCCATTACCCTCAGCCTCATGATAGGGCCGGAATATAACAGGCACATCGTTATCCTGTAAAATCTTCAACTGCTCCGCCAAATCCTCAATGGTTAGCATCACGTATTCATATTCTTTCGTTCCAGGAACGACTGCGTTCGCCGTATTAAAATTGGTCTCGTTTGGCTTATAGGTTGCTTCTTTCCAATCAACGAATTCTCCGAGTTGATAGGTGTCGAATTGGCGAGGAACATTGATATGCCATGCAGCTGTAGCAATCCCGCCTCGGTTATTAACCCAATCGATCATGCGATCGGTTGTGCCGTCCTCCCAACCATACAAAGGATTATAGTTCATGAAATCAAAACCACGAATGGCCGGATATTTACCGGAAAGGTCATGGATCCATTCAAACTCCAATTCGGTATCTCCATTATTACCGCCTCCGTAAATCTCTTGCTGTCCGGAAATAATGTGGTTGCCGTAAACCTCTGTCAAATAGTTCATTAAAAGCTGGGTTTCGGGTGTAGCCTCAGGATCGGTGAGTACAGGCTGTACATCCAGAGGATCGAGATCGGCATGATCCACAGTGAAGGTGTCAAAATAAGCAAAGCCCCAGCCTGCTTTAACTTGGATGGTGTTGGTCCCTTGATTCAGCTTGTGAAAACCGAAGTCGTAATTCGACCATGTTGTCGAATAGGGCAGCATGTACGATCCTTTAGTCACGTCGTTAACGGTTAAATATTGAAGTCTTCCGTCAGGGCTCAACTCTTGCATGTACTGAGTGGAGATAGCGTACATACCGGTTTCCGGAACAATAACGGTGAATGTGATCGTGCCGGAATTTTGCATCCATACAAATCCGCTTCCGGAGAAGCCCGGTTTGGGTTGCCCGTAAATTTCAGTAACGACTTGCAGATCGGACGTCAGCTGAGCATTTTCGCTTTCAATTGTGAATAGAGGAGGATCTGCATGCACAGGCATGTTCATCCATCCAAACAATAAGGTAAGTACCAACAACATTGCGCCTGCCTTGGTGAGCTGATTTTTCATTCTCATCTCCCTTTTCATGTGAAATAAGATCAGGAATTCTGTATAAAACCAGTCATGGATGCGCTTTCGAAGAAAACATAACATACACATCAAACTTTGTAAATATATGTAATAAAATTTAGAGATTAGCTCGTTTGTAGGATTATCTTATTTGTTCATAGCAGGGTTGGAAAACAAATACATTACACCCTAAACCAAGATCAGTCTTTTCTCGTGGTAGCTTCTTGTTCAGATCAGTTTCACGTTATCTTCTTCCATTCAAACATATGATGGTATAATAGAAAGGTCGCTTAATTACGTTGTCGTGTTGATCTACGAAGGTAGGGAGATTGGCATCAGAAGTTTAATTCAATAAAGGAATGATATGACATGACAGATTCGCTGAGACAAGATATTCGAGATAGATTAGCCCAGAAGGATTACCATTGTGAGAAAGAGTATACGTTATCGATCCTTAGCGGCAAATGGAAAGTGGTTATTTTATGGCATCTGGGAGTCGAAGGACCTCATCGGTTTAGCGATTTACAAAAGCTCTTTCCTAAAATTTCACATAAAATGTTGACAAGCCAGCTGCGTGAGCTGATTGAGGATGGCATTGTTCATAGAGAAGTTTATCCGGATGTCCCTCCCAAGGTTGAATATTCGATGACAGAAGTAGGAATGAGCATACTGCCCATCGTGGAAATGATGTATACTTGGGGCCTGAATCGGTTAAGTCAGCTTAAGGAAGAAATCAAGTAAATGGTTGTGGTAGTTACCGTTTGGTAACCACCGCACCAAAAAGTGCATTCTTTTCATTCCAAGCAAGGGCAGTTAGAATGGAATAGAAGTTGAGAACGATGTTTTTCTGGCTAGGTTTGGATTCAATTTAACTTAACTAACATTCAAAGGAGCGAACAATAATATGCAGTCCATTGCAGGGAAAGTAGCATTAATTACAGGAGCGGGGCGAGGGATTGGTCGCGCGATTGCCATTGCATTTGCACAAGAGGGCATCCACGTAGGTCTTGTAGGCCGTACGCTTGAGAATTTGCAACAAGTCAAGGAAGAACTTAAATCATACAATGTGAATGTAGCGATTGCTGCAGCTGACGTGTCCAATCTGGATTCCATTACAGCGGCGGTAGAGTCTGTGCGAGGAGAGCTCGGAGCGATCGATATTCTGATCAACAATGCGGGTATCGGCAAATTCGGCGGATTCATGGAGTTAACACCGGAAGAATGGACCAATATTATTGATGTCAACGTCAAAGGGGTATATTACACGACCCGTGCAGTATTGCCAGAGATGATGGAGCGCAATGCAGGCGATATCATTAACATTTCTTCTACGGCAGGACAAAAAGGTGCGCCGCTTACGAGCGCGTATACTGCATCCAAAGCAGCTGTGAATGGACTCACCGAGTCCTTGATGCTCGAAGTACGCAAGAAAAACATCCGGGTTACGGCTCTGACTCCAAGTACCGTTGCTACAGATATGGCAGTCGAGCTCAAGCTGACGGACGGCAATCCGGACAAGGTGATGCAGCCTGAAGATCTGGCAGACCTGATTGTAGCACAACTGAAGCTGCACCCACGCGTACTCTTGAAGCATGCTGGTCTATGGTCAACGAATCCGTAAATGGATAGAAGCCAAGGTGCATTGTAAAAATGTACACTAGTAATATACAAAAATAAGTCGCTATTTAAGCGGCTTATTTTTGTTTTGTAGAATTCTGACCTTGCTTCACTAATAATGAATACTACTGTACAAGGTGTTCCAACTCATGCTCCAGTTTATTCCGCAGAATAAACACCATGGCAGCGCCAACTAGGAAAGCAACAGCATCCGCAATAACGAGCGACCAGACCACGCCGTGAAAACCGTTCAGGTGGTTGGCAATAAAGAGCACTGGAATTAAAGTAATGCCTTGAATAATGGACATAATAAATGCGGCGGTTCCTTGGGCAGTTGCCTGGAAAATGCCTGTGAACAGCGTCGTCATTCCTGAGATGAACAGGGACAGAAATGTCACATGCAGAATATAGCTTCCCATTTCAATGAGCTGCGGATCACTTGTGAATAGTCCGATTAAATGATCCGAGATCAGATAAACGATGATGCCGAACCCGGCGGCTAGAACGATAATACTTTTAATCGTAAATCCAATGGTTTGTTTCATACGCAGCCTGTTCGCCGTAAACGTGAAAGCAATCAACGGCACAACCCCTTCACATAACCCCATCAGAATAAATTCAGGAAACTGCAGCAAACGTGATGCTATCCCGTATCCCGCTACAGCCTGATCCCCATAGTCTGCAAGAAAATGGTTCAAGAAGAGCGACATGGCCCCCAGGAAGATACTCATGATAAAGACAGGAACACCAATTTTGAATACATTGCTCAGGATGTCTTTGCTTGCCTTAAACCATCTGGCAGAAATGGTGAGTATATGGCTTTTATTCCCCATATGAAAGGCGTAGAATGCACTCGCAGCCAGGTTGGAGATCACGGTAGCAGATGCTACACCAATAACGCCCCAGTGAAAAACGTAGATGACTACAACATCAAGTATGACGTTTACGGCGACACTTAGGATCATGCCGACCATGGACGTGATGGCCGCTCCTTCGGAACGTACGATATTTTCCAGTGTGAAAAACAGGATCACAAATGGCGAGCCAATCAGCATAACGGTGACATACTCTTTTGTAAATCCAAATGATTCCGGCGTTGCCCCAAGGCCATGAACGATAGGGTCAATCAATGGAAGACCGATGGCCATGACGAGCAAACCGAGAACTATACTGCTGTAGAACGCAAAGGAAGACACATGTTTTACATCATCATATTTCTGCTCGCCCAGCAAACGAGAAATAAAGGTACCACTGCCTATGCCAATCAAGTTTCCTAACGCCATAATGGCGGCAAACAAAGGCAAGGTTAGCGCAAGAGCGGTTAACATCGCTGTATTGCCCAGCGTACCGAGAAAATAGGCGTTCAAGATGGAGTAGATGACGTTCATTGACGTGCCAAGCATCATGGGGATGGCAAAGTGAGCTACGGCTTTGGTAATTGGTGCCTTTTCGAAATAATGGAGGTTTTCTGCATCCATGGGGGTCACTACCTTCTTCATGTAATTTAGTATTGCTGACAATCTAACAGTGTTAGTTTGTGCCTTACAGTGTAAGATGATATCATGAGCGTATGAACCTGTAAAGAAAAACTTACACTGTTAGATAAAAGGGCGGATACAAATGAAAAAACAACAGCCACAAATCTCGGAAGATAAAATATTGGAAGCCTCGTGGGGGCTTCTGGGCGAAGAGGGCATCGAGAAATTCAGCATGAGACGACTAGCCGATCGTTTAGGGATTCAGGCGCCTTCGATTTACTGGTATTTCAAGAGCAAGCAGAATCTCTACCAACGTCTGGCTAACCAGATATCGAAAATCATTCTGGAGGAATTCAATTCTGAGGGGAATTGGAAAGAGCAGTTGGAGGAGTTAGCCATAACCATTCGGAGTGTGCTCAGTCGTTATCCCTGCTCCACGCAGCTCATGATGATGACGCTGCCCCATGAACCTGACATGATCCGATTCACCAACCGGATGTTACTTTGCGTAGAATCGACCCCACTTGAGCAAGAGCAGAAATTGCAAGCTGTTATAACGCTCACAAACTATGTGTTCTATTTTGTACTGGATGATTATCAGCATCAGCGCAATATTGCCGTGATGCAGGAGGACGAGGGAGAAATTCCAGACGGGCAGATGAACGTTCTGCTGGACTCCATGACCGAGGCGGAAGCGGGACTATTCCGAGGAATGTACAAAAGCGGGCTTTTTGAGGTGATGGGGACCGATCAAGCTTTTGAATTTGGTTTGAAGCTGATTCTGATGGGGATTGAGCAAGTCATTAAAGAGCATGAAAATTAGAATGCAAATCACTGTCCCAGGCAGGAGAAATCAGCATGATGTAAATGGAACCACCAAAAGAGGGCATAACCAAATGTTATACCCTCTTTGCTTTTTGATTCTGTTTTCTCATCTTAACTATTATATAAATTAGGTTTGTTTAACGAACTTTTCGAACTCCATTCGCCGTTTATTCATTTAAGAGCTCTACAACATCATATGCCCATCCTGCACTCAGCCATGGACCAGAGTCGGTGTTACCGCTGATGGGTTTAATTGAAATGGTATTGGTCCCTTCTACAAAGTAGGAGGCAGGGATTGTCCAATTAAACGTAGCGTTATTCCCTCTGTACGTACCGATCGTGAAACTTCGTGACTTGGGCTGGGAAGAATTTGGTGGATTCTTTAACTCATGTCCGTTGATTGTAACGCTTGGCCGTCCGCCATTGGAAGCTGCAGTAATCCCGATATTGAATTCGTGAGGGAACGAAGACTGCGTAGCGTCCATATCAAACGTGATGGTTGTTAGAGAGTTTTGACCACGAAACTGAATTGCCGGGAATTCGTTAGCGGCGTTGTCAATTTCAAAATGGACAGGTTCCCAGCTTTGGTTTCGGATATCCGAAGGGTGGAATTTGGAAATGTTCTGCCCATTTAAGAACTCCAGCGGTGTTCCGTCCCAATCTCCGATACGCCAAAGGGCACTCGTACTGCTCGGATCATTTTTAATCGTAATGGTATTCAGGGCTGTCGTGCTGCCTGCCAGAACATTGACGTTTTGCTCGTGCACGGCCAATTCACCTTTATAAACAGTCATGGTGTAAGTCCCTGGAATCATGTTGCTTTTCGCTGCTGAACCTTTTGCGCTGGTTGTCATCCAATATTGGGCGTTGCTGTTCGAAAAACCAACAGTGTAGGAATAGCTAGAGTTCATGCCCGCGAGGCCATTAAGTACTACTTTCCCGCGTTCCGCTTCCCAACCAAGTAAATTTAATTCAGACATCCAGCTAAAGTCAGGTGTGCTCGGTGTTTCTCCGGTCGTGAATATGTATGCATATGGACCATGCAAGCCTTTTCGCAAGCTTTCCGTTTGATTGTGGCCTGAGAACATGTAATTGTAAATCTCCGTATCTCCTCCGCTTTGGAATTGAATATCCCGGAAGAAGGGACCACCTGAACTTTTTTCCCGGTTGCCGTATGCCATAAATACGCCAACACCATCTCCCGTAACTCCACGAATCCCCAAATCCATAGCTTGATCATTGTCATAATACTTGGAAGTAGTGTATCCGTTCGCGTGGCCTTTTACGTCTTGGCTCTCAACGTTCCCGGTAGACCCTCCATTGTTGGAATTCGGAGATGTATTGGTTAGTACGGCTCCGTTACCTCTGAAAATGTACCGCATCTCCCCGAACGAAGCTCCGTCGCCCAGATATGTGGCCATATAGATGATGTTCTCTCCGCTGCGAGAAATATAATAATGAGTCAAATCATCCTCTGCTTCAGTCGTTGTGATGATCACAGACGATCCATCAGAGGACATTGCCCAACTGACATCTGCAGACGATCCAAGTCCGGATTTGATGTGAGATCCTTTTCCGCTGCTAGTGGTTAGTTTAATGCCGTTTAGTTTGGCGGATGTCAAATCTCCATTGTCTGCATTAATGGCATACTCCAGTCCTGCCCCCGTATTAACAACAATAGATTTCCCATTATCGTTTACCTGAAGTGCCCCAGCTGCACTGACATCTGCAGGATAAAAACCATAGACCGTTACAATAAGCAGGATTGCAGATAATACAAACTTGGACTTAATAAATGCCGTTTTGAGATGAATAATCAATTTGTTGATTCTCCTTTTACGTAAAACGATTCTAGTGAAAATAACTTAACAATATCTTGACAAAGGAAATAAAAACCTCCTTATTTTAGTGTATTTTAGTTTGTTGTCTAGTTCCTTTTAATATATCGGCGCAATTATTATATTTTGTAGAAACTTGCTTAAAGTCCGCGATTTTCAGGAAATTATGACTAGGTTCGTTGAATATTTAAATAAAATTAGGTAGTCAAGAAGAACCTGATCGTGTTCGATGTATGTTTATTCATGAAAACGAAGTAGTAAAATCTAACTGCACTTTTATACAAGTACATTGAATGTGCTTATCCTTTTTTGATTAAGAACAGATATTTTGCAGAAAAAATGAAGAGCGAAATATACATGGATTTTTCTTATTTTTCCATTTGGCGTTCGAACGTCGGATGATAAAATGACTGCAACAAATTTGTGCAGAGGAGATCATCCATTTTGAGAAAAAAAAGTTTGCTGATTAAATTGTTTGTTTTCGGAAGTTTGGTCAGCATTCTTCCTGTTGTGCTCGTTGGCGCTTTTTCCACCTTCAAATCTTCCAAAGAGATTCAAAACCAGAACAATCTTGCCCAAATGCAATTGATTCAACAGGTGAAATCCAACATTGAACAGGTCGTTTTCGTTGCCGATCACACCTTTACGAATCTGCTGGAATCGACAGTCATGGAAGATGCCTTAAATAGCGGCCTTCAGGCTAACCATTTTCAACTCTACAATCGCCTACGAAGAGAAATTATCAATTTACAGTCATTCGATACAAAAGTGGGGGAGGTCATTATCCTCAATAAACGGCAAAATTGGATCATCCTAAATCAGGGGATTCGGCGACTGGAAGCTCACCCAAGTGCTGAAAAACTCATGGGATTTTTCACACTCGAAGATGTTTCTTCTTGGCACTTGCTTAAGAACAGTGACTATAAGGATCTCCCTCAAAATGCAAGCTGTCCTTATACGATTAGCGAGATTCGCAAACTGCCTCATTATCGAAAAGATCATTCTGCTTTGAGCTTCCTGAACATCCCTGCTTGCAGCATTGCTGACATGATTTCGTCGGGCGAAGGGTCCAATGAAACGATGATTATCGATGAACAACATAACATCATTGCCCATCGCAATCATGAACTCATCGGCACAAATCTGTTGGATCACCCTAATTTTGATTCAAAAGTAAATTTCTCCGAAGCTTCCGGACAATTTTCACTAACCCAATCCGGGGAGCCATACACCGTGACATATAACAAATCATCGTTGAATAACTGGACCTATTTATCCATCGTGTCCGTTGATCAGTTGACGCTGGAATCCAGACAAATCCGCTGGTTTACACTAATCATCAGCCTAGTTACCATCGCCATATCGATGATATTCGTATACTTCATCTCCAAACATATTTATTTTCCAGTCAACCGATTGATCCAACGCATTCATCAAAACAAAAGCGACTCCAATGACAAAATAAGCAATGAACTTCAAGTTATTGAACACTATATGAACGACCTGTACTCGTCGAAATCGGATCTTGAGACCGTGATGCACGCGTACCACCAACAAGTTCAAACGTTATTTTTAAGCCGTTTATATGGTGGTTCACTCCGAATCGAGGAGATTCATGGCAAATTGCTTCAATTCGATTGGTTGGATCGGATGAATCGTTGGGGCAGTATGACGGTGTTGACGCTTCAATTGGATACGCTCGATGACACCCATTATGATATGAAGGATCTTGATCTGCTGCTGTTTGCGGTCTCGAATATCGTGGATGAAATGGTGGACAGCAAAGAACGATTCCCCAGTGTATGGTTCGATCAGACGTTAGTTATTCTCAAAGGACATCCGCACAGCGAAGTCGACAAGTTGAGGGAGACAGATTACAAGTTAACCGAGTCGGTGAAAAATGCAATTCAGCAATATCTCCATCTGTCCGTGAGCATTGGGATCAGCTCTTCTTTTCACCATATCAGCTATGCAGCCAGGGCATATGAGGAAGGAATGGAAGCACTCAAAAACAGGGTTCTTCTTGGGAAAAGCGTTATTGTCCCATATTTCAGCACTCAGTCCAACCTTGCGACTGTTATCCATGACTATCCCGTTCAGATTGAAACGGAAATCATCGAAGCGATCAAGATTGCAGATGAAAAAGCAGCCAGGGATTCGATTGCAGAGTGGATGAGCTTGGTTTGCAATGATACGCTACCCTTACACGAGTGCCAAGGATTTATGATGAGGCTTTTAACTCGCTTCCTCATGTTGAAGCAAGAGATGGGGATCAGTTACGAGCAATTGGGTTTCCGAAAGAGTTCCAGGTATATGGAACTTTTTTCGTTGCATATGAGCGAAGAGATTGAAGCGTGGTTCACCGTGAAGATGATCATCCCCATAATCCACGTTTTAGATGAACGCAGGGAGTTCCAATTCCAAAATTTATCGGAACAAATGATCGATTATATCCATCAGCATGTGGAAGAGGATGTGACCTTGGAACGTTGCGCAGCAAGCATGAACTATAATGCCAGCTATTTGAGCAGTGTTTTTAAAATGGAAACAGGACAATTGTTCAGCGTATATCTCGCAGATTATAGACAACAGCTCGCAAAGACATGGCTGAAGAATACCGAGATGACCATCAAGGAGATTGCAGAGCGGCTCAGATACAGCAACTCCCAGAATTTTATCCGCTCCTTTCGCAAAATCGAAGGTATAACTCCGGGGCAATATCGTTCTCAGCATCATAATCAGTGATGTCTAATTTACAAATTATGTGTAACACCAATAATCATGTTTTTGGATATGTCCTCAATGGAGCGTTACAAAAGACATGATTATATGCGTTATTCCTGTCTGCCTTTATCATCAAAATGAACCGCAACCTACCGAAGGGGAGATGACAAGATGGCAAGGCATAAAATGATGTTTGTCGTAACCGTGGTGATCATGCTCATTTTAGTAACCGCTTGCAACGGAGGAGAGGGGGCTTCTTCCGGCAACGGCAATTCCAAAAAGGAAGAGCGGCCAACGATCTCTTTCATGTCCATCCTGCAGACGGCAGAGACACCTGATCCAAAACTTGAAAAGGCTTTGGAAGAGAAATTGAACGTGAACTTGGAGATTCAGTGGATTCCCGCAGCAACTTACGTAGATCGGTTAAACTCAGCATTTGCGACAGGCAACTTAACCGATGTCTCCAGCATCTCCTTGGATGGACCTATTAAAGAAGCCGTTCGTGACGATCAATTTTGGGAAATTGGACCTTACTTGGACCGGTTCGAAAATCTGAGCAAGCTGAAACCGGAGATCATGAACAATGTAAAAGTGGACGGCAAAATATACGCCTTATATCAAGGCCGACCGCTTTCGCGCCAAGGCATCGTATATCGTAAAGATTGGGCCGATCATTTGGGATTGGCAGCCCCTACGAATACGGATGAGTTATTAAACATGTTAAAACAATTTACGGAGAATGATCCAGACGGTAATGGCGTTAACGATACGATTGGCCTTGCCGACCGTGATGATCTGACTTTTGGTGCGTTTAAAACGGTTGCTTCCTGGTTCGGCGCACCGAATGAGTGGGGGTTCCAAAACGACAAACTGGCTCCTGCATTTATGTTACCGGAGTATAAACAGGCTATGAATTATATGAAGGAGTTACGGGATAAAGGGTACATGAACAAGGATTTCCCTGTCACAAGCAAGGTAGATCAACAGAACATGGTGGCAAACGGGACGGCTGGCGTGTATATCGGCTGCATGTGTAACGTTCAACAGCTGCATACCGACGCAGTACAACTCAATCCGAAAGCTGAGTTTGACGTGTTTAACCAAATCAAGGGACCAAATGGTGAATATACCGTTTGGGCTATCAATGGATACAATTACTCCTATTTGTTTCCGAAATCCGCCATTGAGTCCGAAGAGGAGCTTCTGCAGGTTCTAACATTTATGGACCAACTGATGTCCGAAGAGATCTCCAATCTGCTGATTTGGGGGATTGAAGGTGAACATTACAACGTTGTCGATGGAGCTGCCATACCGATTGAGGATCAATCCAAGATCGACCGGGAAGTGTATCCTTACATGTTTTTCGAGATTGGCGAGCCTGAAACGAATGGACGATTGCTCGGAAACTCATCGTACGAGCCAGCGAACAAGGCTGCGGAATTATTTGAGGACAATGACAAGTATGTAGTGTCAGATCCAACGATTACGCTGGATTCCGATACGCTGTCCTTAAACAAGGACCGATTGAAGCAAATCATGAATGACGCTACTTTTAACTATATCCTTGGTGAACTCGATGAAGCGGGGTTCCAGGCAGAGATTAACCGGTGGAGAAGTGAAGGCGGAGATCAAGTGATCGAAGAACTTAACGCTTCCTATGAGCAGAATGCCAATTAAACGTTTATTCAAAATGAAAAGGAAGATGTCAGGATGAATGGAAACGGACTTTTGAGAAGGCATCCGGTTATAAGCAATCTGGTTCGCAACAAATGGATTTATTTAATGCTGTTTCCGGGTGTTCTCTACATTTTGATCTATAAATACATTCCGATGTATGGACTTATCATTTCCTTTCAAAACTATAAACCCTATAAAGGGATCAGTGGAAGTGAATGGGTAGGACTGGCACACTTCGAGCGGCTGTTTACTTCACCCGATTTTGGAATGATTTTTTCGAACACGCTGATTTTGTTCGCGCTGCAGCTCATCTTTTATTTTCCGATTCCGATTATATTAGCGTTGATGCTTAATGAGGTTCGAGTGAAGTGGTATCAGAGAACGATCCAATCTCTTGTTTATTTGCCGCATTTCATGTCTTGGGTCGTTGTCGTATCGATCAGTTATGTATTGCTTACCCTTGATGGAGGTCTGATTAATGGTATTTTGGCTAGTATGGGACTGGACAAAATCAACTTTTTGTTAAGTGAACACTGGTTGCGGCCCATGTATATTATCCAGGTCATTTGGCGCGAAGCGGGCTGGGGAACGATCATTTTCCTAGCGGCTATCGCAGCGGTTGACCCACAATTATATGAAGCAGCCAAAATGGATGGTGCCAATCGTTTTCGCCAAATGTGGCATGTTACATTACCAGCAATCCGAAATGTCATTATTACCCTGCTCATTTTGAAGATTGGAGACACCTTGGAACTGGGCTTCGAGCATATATATCTGCTCCTGAATTCAACCAATCGGCAAGTGGCGGAAATATTTGATACGTATGTATATGTCTCGGGTATTCTGCAAGGGCAGTATAGTTACGCGACGGCTGTTGGTTTCTTTAAAGGATTCGTCGGACTTGTGCTTGTCGTGTTGGCCAACTGGCTGGCCAAGCGGTATGGCGAAGATGGAATATATTAGAGAGTAAGGGGCGCTAGTACAATGATTCTGGAGAAGTCTCTAGGCAGTCGTATGTTCAACTGGATTAACGGCATTTTGTTAGCGATCGTTGCCATGTTATGCGTGTTTCCGTTTTTGCATGTGGTAGGCAGTTCTTTTGCGACCAATGCTGAGATCGCTTCCAAAAAGTTTCTATTGTTTCCCACGGATTTCACATTCGATGCATATAAATATATCTTTTCTACGGACACGATTATACGTGCACTGGTCATCTCCATTCTGATTACGGTTGGTGGCACCCTATGGAGCATGTTGTTTTCGGTGATGACAGGCTACGGTTTGTCGAGAAGAGATATCTATGGCAGAAGAGTGATCATGTTCCTGTTTGTTTTCACCATGTTATTTAACGGCGGGATGATTCCAACATTTATTATTGTGCAAGAGACAGGGTTAATCGATTCGTTGTGGGCACTCATCATCCCGAGTTCTATCAGTGTGTTCAACATGATTATATTACGTACTTTTTTTCAAAATCTGCCTGCTGGTTTAGAGGAATCAGCCAAAATTGATGGTTGTAACGATGTAGGGATCTTGTTTCGCATCGTAATTCCATGTTCGATGCCTGTGATCGCAACCATCTCGTTATTTTATGCAGTAACTTACTGGAACACATATATGAGCGCGATCTTGTATATCAATGACTCGACAAAATGGCCCATGCAGGTATGGCTGCGGCAAATTGTGGTCTTGGCGAGTGGATTAAACTATGATGCCTCCATATATTCGGATACGCCGCCACCTGCGCAATCGGTCAAAATGGCAACGATCGTGGTCACGTCCTTGCCCATTATCGTGGTCTATCCCTTCTTGCAAAAGTATTTCTCTAAAGGGGCTTTGCTAGGGTCGATTAAGGCATAGCCATACGTACATCAATTATATAAAGAAAGGCTGGTACACCCTCAAATGAATACGAATTATTATCATACTCCTTTTGAAATGGAAGAGATTTTGCCCCCAACGTTCCCAGATAAGGTCTTCCATGTAGCCCATTTCACAACAGACGATGAGCATACAGATCTTGGCGTTATTCAAAGAACGATCGAAGCTTGTTCCAGAGAAGGAGGTGGAACCGTCATCATTTCAGCGGGAGAATGGGCATCGGGACCGCTGCATCTTCAAAGTCACATTCAGCTGTGCTTTGAAAAAGGTTCCATCGTTAGATTCAGCAATCGTTTCTCGGATTATTTACCGGTTGTATTCACGCGCTGGGAAGGAATGGAATGCTATAACTATTCTCCGCTCATCTATGCCAAAGATTGCGAGAACATCGCCATAGTGGGAGAAGGCACGCTGATCGGGAACGGTGAAGCATGGTGGCATTGGAAACAGCTGCAACAGGAGGCGGCGAATCAGTTGTGTTATGCAGAAAGCGATGGCATTCCTGTGGAAGAGCGGATCTATGGCACGGAAGAGGACGCATTGAGGCCATCATTTATCCAGCCAATTAACTGTAAGGGCGTTTTGATTGAAGGCCTCACCATCCAGAATGGCCCACAATGGACGATTCATCCGGTATACTGTGAAAATGTGTTGATCCGCAAGGTCCATGTAGTTAGTGTCGGACCCAATACGGATGGTCTCAATCCAGACTCATGCCGAAACGTACTCGTTGAAGACAGTTACTTCGAAACCGGCGATGACTGCATTGCCATTAATTCAGGCATGAACGAGGACGGATGGAGAGTCGGAAAGCCCTGTGAAAATATCGTCATTCGAAATTGCACGATGAAAGAGGGACACGGTGGTCTTGTAATCGGCAGCGGCATGTCTGGAGGCGTCCGTAATGTTTACGCACATCATTGTTATATTGGCGGCGGTGATCGGGGAATCCGGCTTAAATCCATGCGCGGCCGAGGTGGAACCGTTGAGAATATCTGTTTCGAAGAGATTGAGATCAACGATGTTCGGGAAGAAGCCATCCAGATCAATATGTATTACGGGTACAGTACGGTCGTACCGAGAACAACGAAGCCATCCATATTTAATAAGATCGCAGTACGGAATATTACAGGTAAAAATGCTAAGATTGCCATAGAACTCAAAGGGCTGCCTGAACAACGATTAAAAGAAATTCGACTTGAGAATATCGAACTTTCCAGCGAGGTGGGATTAATCTGCGAGGATATTGAAGATTTGAAGGTTACGGATGTTAACCTTATTGTATCTAAGCCGGATAAAGGTAGCTTGAAAAATGTGTTTGAATTGAGCTTGAAAAATTTTAAAGAAAACTAAGTGTACAGCCACTTTTGAAAAGCGAAGAAGCAAGCAACCGTCCTGTTCCGATCCGAAGCGGGCGGATTGCTTGCTTTTTTTATTACATCAGTATTTATTGTTTTTGGACTGAAGCAGTTGAGCGAAGAAAGCAAGTGCAAGCCCTTGCCCCCAGCCTTGAATTCGTTTATCGGGTACTTGCATATATCCATGCGCATCATCCATTACTGCAGTTCCCGCCGAAACATGGGTGACAGATCCATTGGCTGTAATATTAGCGGAAAGGGCGTCCAGTGTTTTCTGCGAAAACTTATTGTATAGGGTGCCGCGGCTTAGAAGTGCGACGCCGATTCCTGCCGAACCGGAAGTTTCTAATGGAGAATCTGATCGGTCAAGCACAGTGTGCCAAAATCCGGACGAATCTTGTAAACGTACAAGTGCACTTAGCTGGTCTCGTAGTGATCCAGCAATAATCATGTAGGAAGGATGGGTGACCGGAATGAGTTTGAGCGCTTTGGACATGGTTAACGCAGCCCAAGCATTCCCTCGTGCCCAAAAGACGGATGACATGTGATTCTGTGCAATATTGTCCCAGCCGTGGTAGTAGAGATGGGTCTCTGCATCCTGCAGAAGGTTCTCATGTCCGTGATATTGACGCAGCCCTTCATTGAAATAATCCGTTTTTCCTAACAGATCACCGATCCGCAGCAAATAGAAACCTGCCATGAACATCGTATCCACCCAGGCCTGCTCCGGAAAAATGTCTTTATCGGAGTTGACAGTATGTTGAAGAACACCATCTCCGAATTTAGCTGCATCATGTAACAGATAATCAGCCATTTGTGTGGCTATCTCAATATACTTTTCCTCTTGTGTGGAGGTATATAAGGTTAATAGAACATGGCCGACCGAAACGGCATTAACCGTCCATCTCGGAAGGCCTTCATCCATATATTCATCGACCCAGGTTTTTACCTTTTCAAGATAGGCAGGGTTGCCTGTAACCTCATAGGCTTCACACACGCCGTAAAATGCAACGCCGCCAGGCCAATCCCAGCTAAAATCCATGTGAAATGTCCGTTCGACGACTCGGTCCATCATGTCTGTGATTTGCTGTTCATCGAATTGAAGATGTGGCACAATCGTCATCCCCTAACTTGTTATTCATTCCATGATTTATAGATCTGGCTAACCTCACGATAGGACTGTTTGGGCTTTCGATACTCATTGACCAGTCCTTTATTGTTGAAGCTGCGCGCCCGATCCCGAAAATATGGGCTATCGCTGCTCAGTGCTCCTCTGACATCGGCGAATTGCCATATATATGTGCCCCCGATCTTCGGATCGTCTCTGAAGATGGCCAGCGCTTCGGTTACGATTTTGGCTTGGTAGTCTTCACTAAACAATCGGGGCTCCCAGCCTACATCACCGTATATGCCTGCTCCGCCAAATTCCGTCATGAGTACCGGACGGTCACCTGCTCCCAAGGCTGCGGCCCTTTCATGAAATTGATGCAGCATGTCCCGAAAGTTGTTGGTATCCCCTTCGTACCATCCATAGTATTTGTTGATTCCGATCACGTCGAACAAAGGCAGCAGAACATCTTCCAACGGATGCATGGTGGCAAAGGTAACAAGGCGGGAGGAATCAAGTCGTTTGACCAACGAAACGAGTTGTTCTGACATGTTATAGGCATCTTGCGTGCGGGAATCAATCTCATTGTGAACAGACCAAAAGATGACGGATGGATGATGGTAATGCAGGTGAATCATTTCCTCGATCATGGTCATTGCTCGTTTCTGGAATAGGGATTCTTTCACCGTGCCGTTTGGCATAAATGCTCCCCACATGGGAATTTCACTCCAAAATACAAAACCATGTTCATCCAACAAGTCGAGCCAATATGGGCTTTGTGGGTAATGAGAGCCTCGGACGGTATTGCATCCCAACTCCCGAATGATGTCCAAATCCTTGCTCATCAACTTGGGCGGAAAAGCAAAGCCCCATTCGGGGTGTTCTTCGTGGCGGTTTACGCCCTTCAAATACACGGGAGAACCGTTTATCCAAACTCTGTGGTCTTTCGTTTCAATGGTACGGAAGCCGATTCGTTCCACCTTGTCATCATCATAAGTTTGAGCATGGATGGAATATAGTTGGGACTCGCCAACGTTCCATAATCGAACGTTTGACCAGTTTGCATGAAATTGATAGTCAATAGACTCGCCGGGATCTACGGAGATACGGGTAGAATGAAATTCATTACTGCCTTCAAACAATGTTAGCGAGGTAGTTGCATGGGTCGATGACAGTGACTTTATTTTCAAGGATATCTGTACATCTGCATCCGTACCAATCAAGTCATAATCGATCTTCAGATCCTGAATGTATAGATCAGGGAGACGTTGAAGCTCGACGGAGCGTATAATGCCCCCGTAATGAAACCAGTCCACATGCTCTGTGGGTATCGTTAAACGGTCCAGTGTACTGTCTGTGCGAATAATGATCTCATGCTCTCCTGCGGCCAAAGACGGAATCACGAAATCAAAAGGGGTGTAACCGCCATAGTGATATCCCAAATGATTGCCGTCGAGATATACATCGGAATGACCAAGCACGGCGTGAAAGATCAATCGGATATGTTGAGTCTCATGAACATGAATCTTTTTCCGGTACCAACCGACGCCTTCGTAATCAAATAGAGAGATCTCGTTGTTCCAACAGGCCGGAACATACATGGGTGTATATTCATGTGGAAAACGATCAAACCATTTTTGTTGTATCCCTTTATTTTCGGTATCTTTGATAAAGTCCCAAGGACCATCAAGCCATTCAGTATGACGAATATGATGCTCACGAAACGTTCTCAAGACGGCGTTCCTCCTAACATGACTTTTTCTGGGTAGATTTGTAATCATTGTGGTGCTAGTATGGATCATAACATGAGGTTCTTTGCTCAGGAATGGAAGAAACCTTGATAGGCATGTCAATATCGATCCTGATGTAGTGTCATGTTGGAGGAGGAAGAGTCATGAAAGAAGAGCCTTATCGAATTAACAATCTTGCCCTTCATATTCGATTTATTTTAGATAAAGAGACGTATCCAGGTTGGGAGGATATACGTAATCTGGTGAATGTACATAGCTTGTATTGGATACATGAAGGAGAGGGAACGTTCCTAACGAATACGGAACATGAAGTTCGAGCGGGCATGCTAACTTATTTGAAACCAGGACTGAAGCTATCGATGCGTTCGAAACCACATTCCCCCCTCCGAATGACCATGGTTCTTTTTGATTGTGCAGAATTTGTATACGAAGCGGGTGTATGGCAGCAGATTTCTCCCATTGAGAAGCTGAGGTTGCCCTTTTTGAGTCAATACCGAAGAGCGCAGGCTGAGGAGATCGGCTCGATGTTCCATGATATACATAACGAGTGGGTGGCCGGGATTGCCGTTGGTGAAACCGTTGCTCATCCCAAAATGCAAATGTTGCTGCATAAGCTGCATCAGAATGAAGAAATGGATTGGAATGTGGCAGACTCGGGAGCTTTTGCTGCCTACGAACAAGTAAAATGTCATATAGAGAATCGTTACAAAGACAATTTGCGCATAGAAGTTTTGGCCGAAGAATATTCCATATCGGCGTCCTATTTACGGAAAATATTTGTCAAACAGATCGGTATGGGTCCCAAAGTATATTTAAATCATTTGCGCAATCAACAGGCATGCCGCTATTTAGAGTTTACGGATTATCCGATCAAGGAGATTGCGAAACTATGTGGTTATATAGAAGAGTTTCATTTTAGTAAGATGTTCAAACAACTAAATGGGACTTCGCCTAGTAACTATCGCGCAAGACACAGACAGTAGAGTATCTCCATATGTACATTGGTTCCCTGTAATCTAAATTAGGTTTTAAAGAAGTGTTGCTGATCATAAAATGAAATAATGCTAAAATATGGTTAGTGAACACAAACAATCGAATACGCTTACAATTCAGGAGAGATACGATGGGAAAGGTGGAGGATTCATGGAAAACGCGATGCTTAACGAAACCGTTGCTGAGTGGTCACGGTTCGAACTTCGGTTGCCAGGCCCTACCGAAGGTAATCCCTTTGTGGATACAGAATGGACGATCGTTTTTCGTCTGGGTGACCAGGAATACAAGGTGTCCGGCTTCTATGCGGGAAGTGGCGAGTACGTCGCCAGATTCATGCCACCCGAAACCGGAAAGTGGACTTACGAGACGTTCAGTCACCGTCCCGAGTTGAACCAGGTACAAGGAAGCTTTACTTGCGTTTCTGCAGCATACGAGGTTCACGGCCCGGTAAGGATACGGAACGAGGATCGTTTCGCTTATGCAGATGGTACACCGTACTATCCATTTGGAACGACAGCTTATGCTTGGATTTATCAGACAGAGACATTGCGATCGGCAACACTGCAGACTCTTGCTGGAGGCCCCTTTAATAAAATTCGCATGTGTTTGTTTCCCAAAAACTACTCTTTCAATGCCCAGGAGCCAGAATTATTCCCTTTCCTAGGTTCTCCTGAGAAGGGATTTGACAAAACTCGTTTTAATCCGGCCTTTTGGGAACATGCCGAGCGCTGCATCGAATCACTGCTTGAGCTGCAGGTCGAAGCGGATCTCATCTTGTTTCATCCTTATGATAAAGGGCGATGGGGCTTCGACCGCATGTCTTCCGAGGAAGATGAACGTTATCTTCGATATGCGATTGCCCGATTAGGCGCTTACCGGAACGTATGGTGGTCCTTGGCGAATGAATATGATTTCATGAAGGAAAAAACAATGCAGGATTGGGACAGGCTGGTTAGCCTGGCTGCGACAGAAGATCCCTATCATCATTTGTTATCCATTCATAATGGAACGGCCATGTACGTTCCTGAAAGCATAGTGATGTATGATCATACCCGGCCTGAAATTACCCATTGTAGCATTCAGCATTGGGACGTCACGTTGGTCTCCTTATGGAGGACCCAATACGGGAAACCAGTGATCGTCGATGAATGTGGTTATGAAGGGAATCTGCAGCAGCGATGGGGTAATCTGAGTGCGGAAGAAATGACACATCGCATATGGGAAAGTTTTGCACGGGGCGGATACGCCAGTCATGGTGAGACATATCTCCATCCTGAAGATGACATTTGGTGGGCCAAAGGGGGGACTTTATACGGACGAAGCCATGAACACATCCGCTTTCTTCGCAGCATTGCAGAGCAAATGCCGTCTGGCACGCGTACGATCCCAATCCGTGATGTGCCAGTGATGGGTGTGGAAGGCGAATACTACCTGCACTATTATGGACAGCACCAGCCAGGATACCGTGAAGTGGAGCTTCCGGAAGACCGTGAATTTGAGGCTGAATGGATCGACACGCAGGGGATGTTTATCACCAGACTGCCGGAAACATTTCGGGGCATGAGCCGAATTCCTTTGCCAAGCCGACCTTATTTTGCGCTGCGCATACGTGCAACGGAACAGAGATAGTGATTATTTGAGAAGTGATTGCCAAGGTACATTCCCTTGTTGGATTGTAAACTGAAAAAGCTGATACGGGTGACAAGGCCGTATCAGCTTTATTCAAGTCGAACGCTCGCAAATTCCGATTCTCTAATGTGTGTCCTCCACCAATCGTTTCACAGTCCTATCCAATTTTCCACCTTACCGTTGGATGCCCTTTTCGTGGACAAATTTTTTCAGTACCGAAAAATCCTCTGTCACCTTCTTAAAAGGCAATGTTTCCAGCACTTGATCCCGGTAATTCTTCCTGGCTGCGGAACTGAGACGGGAGTCAAGGATGCTGAGCACCCCAAGGTCTGTTTCACTGCGAATCAATCGTCCCGTTCCTTGCCGTAAACGAAGAAGCATGTCCGGTACAAACACGTCCATGAACGAATTTTCCGATACACTAGCCTTATACTCATAGATGGGGTCGGATGGAACAGGGAAGGGCAGCCGAAAAACAATGACTTGTGACAGGTCAGGGCCCTCGATATTCACACCTTCCCAGAAAACGCCTGTGCTAAGCAACACACCTTTACTTGCCCGGAATTCAGCAATCACCTCATCTTGGGAAGATCCCTCCTTCTGAACATGTACCGCCCATCGATGCTTGCTCACATCCGAGATCAACTTCTTATGAATATACTTCATGTCTTCCTTGGCAGAAAAAAGGACCAGTGTTCTTCCTTGAGTAAGATTACAGAGCTGAATCATTTCGTGGTAGGCGGCTTCAAGATACAGCTCGCGCTGATCATAATGATAGGTTGGAATCTTGTTCGAGATGTACATCATGGCATGGTTGGTGTAATCAAATGGAGAAGGTTTGCGGTCCATATAATCTCCCCTGTAACCAAGCGATTGTGTTAAATAGGAATATTGTTCTTCCAGCGTTTCTCCGCCTTGACACATCGTTGCGGACGTGAGTATCACCGAAGTTTTGCCGTTAAACAACGTGTGTTTCAGAAACTGGCTTATATCTTTGGGACAGATGCTGATTGTGGTCGCACGAAGTGTCCTGCTTGCCCAACTAAGATGATTTTCGTCTGTGTTAGCCAGAACATCCATGAGAGATATTAGCCCGTTCACAGCTTCATAAACTTCGTCAATCTCCCGCTCGTTGCGGGAGGTCAGAACCGATAAGCGGAGACTAAAGTCCTTCAAATGTTGGGAGACTTGGCGAAATGGAATGCCTTGAATCTCAGAAATTTTGATACGGTCGCTATCCTGTTTGGCCTCTCGGAGCAGATCTGCGTCAATTTGTTTGAAAATATGCTGAGTATATCTTTTCATGAATTTGGATTGGGAAAGAAGACTCTTATCCATAGACTGCTTCATGAGCAATTGCACCGTGTCGTCCAGCGTACGGTAGATGCCTCTTAACGTGAACTCGAGCGTTCTTGCGTCCCTAACTTTGGCCTCCAAATTATGGGCTTCATCAATGATGATTAGAGCCGGACGTTCTGTAATGATGCCCCTTGTTCCTTCTTTTTTCTTCATCAGATCCCGGATGAGCAGATCCTGATTCACAATAATAAAATCAATCTCGCTTGGCCTTGCATTAATTTTGGCTCTCATTTCGTAAAACAAGCATCCATTTTTATGATGACAACGTTCGAATTGGCAATCATTTACGGACACGTTAGACCATTCGGCATCACTAATACCACCTTGGATGTCCGCTCTTTCATCAATTTCATAATTGATTACTCGCTGGGCAAGGGTGGACAATGGGGAACTGGGGTCGTCTGGTTTGAACAACTCTGCAGCCCTTTTTCGGCAAGCATACTGCCCCATGCCTTTCCCTACGACGGAGCGAACTGTAGTGAAGCCGAGCCGGCTACCGATGACGCGAAGATCCTTATGTATCTGTTCCGAAAGCTGAATGGAGGATGTGGCGATAATAATGGGCTGATGTGAAACTTGATTAATGAGCAGACTGGGAATGAGATATCCAAATGACTTGCCGATACCCACACCGGCTTCAATCATGGCATTGCGCCCGTTAACATAGGCATCCGTGATATCCAGAGACATATCCTGCTGCCCAATCCGCTCGCGAAGACCCATTCGGGGAAAACGGTCATACACCCGAAAGATGCCATCAACGAGCGAGCGTTCGAGGTCCTTTTTCGGTTTGCGTTTCTGTGATTTGGAGAGTTCATTTAACCAGTTCAAGACAATCACCTCACTTCCTAATGTAAAATCTTCCGCTTCGGCTATTTTTAGTGAAACCCTAATTATCTTAGATGCGTCATTTACAGTCAAGTGTACATAAGCGATGATCAAGTCCATGGCTATAAAACGCAACTAAACGTATATCAATAGCGTCTATTTATCTTACATAGAACAGCAACAGGAGTGAAACAAATGCAGCGAAAAATGATAGGCATATTCGGCGCCGTTCTCGGCTCCATGCTCATATGGGCGGGAAATGCAGCCGCGGAAGAGCGTTTTAGCGACCTACAGTATTCGAAGTGGGCAGAAGACGGTATTGAATATATGGCGAAGCGGGGAACTGTCGCAGGGTACGGAGATGGGAAATTTAAACCCGCAGGGCTTGTCACAAGAGCACAGGCTGTTACCTTTCTGGTGCGTGAGCTATATCCGGAACAGCTTGAGAAACCCGCTGAAGGTACAACCTACTCTGATGTTCCAAAGACACATGCCTTTAATAAAGAAATTGCGATAGCTTCTAAAAATGGACTTGCCAGCGGATTCCCGGATGGTTCCTTCCGTCCGGATGCACCGCTTAGCCGCGCTGAAACTGCAGCTTTCTTAACGCGCGCATATTCTCTATCCGAAGGCAAGCAAACCGTCAATTGGTCCGATACAGAAAACCATTGGGCAGCAGCGCCGATTCTCGTCATGAGCTCCAATGGTTTGGTCGGCGGATATTCTGATGGCACCTACCGTCCGAATCAAACGGTCACGCGAGCAGAATATGCCGTATTTATGTCACGATTGATTCAGTTCGAACGCCAGGCAGCGATACAATCACAGGATTGGGACAAGTTGATATCTTATATGACCGTGAGTGAGCAGGTCGGTCAGATGCTTATGCCTGACATTCGGCAGTGGAACGGGAAAGTGACAACGACAGTCAATGAAGGATTGAAAAGCAGCATCCATAATCAGGATCTGGGTGGCTTAATCCTTTTTGATAAAAATATTGTGGACACTCGGCAGATCACAACATTCACGCACAATCTGCAAATGGAAGCAGGGGATATTCCGATGTTTCTTGGCATTGACCAGGAGGGAGGCGTGATTAAGCGAATCCCTGGTGGGACCAATTTGCCCGGTCAAATGGCTCTAGGCGCAACTGGAGATTCAGCCCTGGCCGAAGCGGCCGGACAGCTGACGGGCGAAGAACTGAAAGCACTGGGGCTGAATATCAACTTTGCGCCAGTACTCGATATTAACAGTAATCCAGACAACCCGATCATCGGTATGCGATCATTCAGTTCAGATGCAGATCTGGTCACCAGACTTGGTCTCGCAACGATAACAGGGCTGCGTCAATCGGGCGTCATTGCGGCAGTTAAACATTTTCCAGGACACGGAGACACGACGGTGGACTCCCATCTCGGATTGCCGGTACTGACGCATAACCGCGAGCGGCTCGATTCGGTGGAGCTGAAACCTTTTCAGGCTGCAATCGAGAACGGGGTGGAGATGATCATGACTGCACACATTGCTTTTCCTGCCATAGACAACGAACAGGTCACTTCGCTGAAAGACGGACAACGCGTGCCTGTTCCTGCCACGTTATCCAAAAAGGTATTGAATGGTCTGCTTCGGGAAGAGCTGGGGTATGAGGGGCTCATCATTTCAGATGCGTTCACCATGGATGGGATAGCGGAACATTTTGGTGAAGATAAAGCGGTAGAACGGGCTGTGAACGCAGGTGTGGATATCATCCTAATGCCGCAGGATTCTGCGGCTGCTCATCAAACACTCGTGAATGCGGTGAAGAACGGAACGATTCCGATCGATACCATTCATGCGTCCGTTGAGCGCATTTTGGAGCTAAAAGCGAAATATGGCTTGTTTGAACGCAGTGAAAGCCTTTCGTATAAGTTAGCTGAGCTTAACAAAGTGATCGGTTCACAGGGACATCGCGAGGTGGAGCGGAAAATCGCAGAGCGAGCAGTCACCCTGTTGGCCAGCCGTGACGGTAAACGCCCGGATTCATTGCAACAAGGAGATCGGGTCGTAATTGTTGCAGCGGAGGAAGAGACGGCTAAGCAGCTTGAGAGACAGTTGAAGCTCGATTCAAATAACCTGTCGTTACAGACGGAAATTGCCATACTTGGACAAACACAAACCAAAGAGACGGTTGCCAAAGCCGATTATGTCATCCTGGCTTCCTACCAGTTCCGTAACGTGGCCAGTCAGTTTGGATGGACTGCTTATCAAACCCTAATTAATGAGATGAACACTCGAAATCAACGCTACACGCTATTGTCGCTCGGCAATCCTTATGAAACGATATATCTGAAGAACATTCGCTCAGGACTTGCTGTTTATGGCAAACAGGAACCCAATACAGAAGCCGGAATCAATGTACTGCTTGGTCATCAAGAAGCTACCGGCAAGTTGCCTGTGAAAACGAATTAAAACAAGGGAAGCAGGCATTCTACCATTAGATAGGTTATACAGAATATGAAATCCAAATAAGCCGCGCTTAGTGCGGCTTATTTTTTCGTTATTGCTTTTTATATGGCTTAGAGGGTCTAAATTAAGTCTAGAAGGGACTGCTATTGCGTTTTTCTTTTGTAGTACACCCTAGACCAGAGGAATACCGCATTGCCTGCCAAAAGGATTGAAAATTCCCAGCCTGTTTTACCTGTAGCCATCCAATTCACTAGAGACAAAACCAGCAAAGCTAGGGTGAAAAATATGTACGCATTCTTGGCGGATTTCTCAGTTTGGACCTGTTCCATTTCATCCGCTTTTCGCAACTTCATACTGAATCCTCCTCAAAGATGAATAATTGATCAACGACGGTTTCAAGGTGAACTGCTAATCGAAAGGCCAAAGATAACGTGGGATCATACTTATCGTTTTCTATTGCATTGATGGTTTGTCTTGTTACGCCACATTTTTTCGCAAGCTCATCTTGCGAGATTCTCATTTTTTTGCGGAGATCCCTAATATTATTCTTCAAGAATTTTCGTCACCCAACCTTAGGAATGTAAAATACTATTTACATATTTATCTTAATTAATATTTAATTATATGTCAAAAACTTTTTACATTCTATTTGCTTGAATTATAATTATTACGGCTGAAAGAAGGCTGGGGATGCGCAGTTTAAGTCCGAAAGCATGTCTCTAATACACTGTTTGGATAATAATTACATTGACATCTGTGGCGTTTTCCAAAATAATAGAACGTAATTGAATACTGGTACCTTTAATTCAGTCCAGAGAGGCTGGCAAGGGCAGCGGATTTTTATAATCACGCGTGAAACAGGGCATATTCCGTTCAGGGATGCTCTGCGTCTTCGCGCGGGTTATGATGCAAAAAAGAGGCTACTTGTCAGTTTACGACCTGACGAGTAGCCTCTTTTTTCTGCTTTTTGGTATCAGGACACTTTAAGTTGGGGGTATTCTGATGAGCAAACAAGATCAAGAATTTTCATGGCAGGCAGTGCCAAAAACGCAGAGAAACCATTTTTGGAAGACGTTGTCCGTTATGCTGGGGTTCACATTTTTCTCAGCAAGCATGCTGGCAGGAGGAACGCTTGGTGTCAGCTTAACGTTTATGGAGTTCATTGGCATCGTGCTTGCAGGTAATTTGGTCCTTGGGATTTATACCGGAGCACTCGCACATATCGCGGCGAAGACAGGTTTGTCCACACACTTGCTGGCCAAATATGCATTTGGTGAGAAAGGATCGTATCTGCCTTCGTTCCTGCTTGGCTTCACACAGGTTGGATGGTTCGGTGTCGGCGTAGCCATGTTCGCGATTCCGGTCGCCAAAGCGATGGATTGGAATGTGTACCTATTAATCATCGTGTTTGGTCTCGCCATGACGGCGTCTGCCATCTTCGGTATGAAGTCACTTGTCATTTTGGGTTATATCGCGGTTCCGGCCATTGCCATTCTCGGGAGTTACTCCATGTTCGAAGGTGCAGACACGCTGGGTGGCCTGCAAGGATTGTTTGATTACACGCCGGCACAGTCGCTTACTGCAGCAGCTGCACTAACCATTTGTATCGGATCATTTATCAGCGGTGGTACGTTAACGCCAGACTTTGCCCGGTTCTCCCGTACTTCACGCCAGGCAGTTACCGCAACAGTTATTGCATTCTTCCTGGGTAACTCGCTCATGTTCCTGTTCGGTGCAGTAGGCGCCATGGCCTATAACCTGGCAGATATTTCGGAAGTTATGTTCCTGCAAGGTTTGATCATTCCTGCGATCATCGTTCTGGGATTGAATATCTGGACAACGAATGACAATGCTCTATATGCTTCGGGACTTGGTTTTGCCAACATCACTAAAATTTCGAAGAAATTCTTCGTCATCATTAACGGCATCGTGGGTACCATCTTTGCAATGTGGATGTACAACAACTTCGTAGGTTTTCTGAACGTACTCGGTGCTGCCGTACCGTCCATCGGGGCCATTATCATTGCAGATTACTTCTTCGTGAAGCGCAGAAATTATAAACCGTTTGCCGAGATGACTTTCAAAACGGTAAACTGGATAGCGATGGCTGCTTGGGCCATCGGTGTGGCTTTCGCTCAGCTGGCACCTGGAGTAACACCGCTGAATGCACTTCTTGGTACAGCAGTAGCCTACATCGTACTTATGCTGATCGTATCTGCGAAAGAATCCAAAGAAAAGGGGAAAATAAATGATTATACAGAACGCGAAATTGCGGGGTAAAGAAGGGCTATGGAATATCGTCGTAAAAGACGGGAAGTTTGAACAAATCACGCAGGAGCCAGCTGCTACCGCCAACGAGGAAGTATTCGACGTGGGCGGTTCGCTTGTACTGCCACCGTTCATTGAGCCTCATATTCATTTGGATACAACGTTAACGGCAGGTGAGCCGGAATGGAATTTGAGCGGTACGCTGTTCGAAGGCATTCAGCGTTGGTCCGAACGCAAAGCATTCCTGACGCATGAAGACGTTAAAACACGTTCCAAAACGGCGCTGAAATGGCAAATGGCGCAGGGCATCCAGCATGTGCGGACACATGTTGACGTTACTGATCCAAGCCTGACGGCCGTTAAAGCGATGCTTGAAGTAAAAGAAGAAATGGCCCCTTACATTGACATCCAGCTTGTTGCTTTCCCTCAGGAAGGTATTCATTCCTATCCAAACGGTGTGGAACTGATTGAAGAATCGCTGAAAATGGGCGTTGACGTCGTCGGAGGCATTCCGCACTTCGAATTCACGCGAGAATACGGCGTCGATTCAATGAAGGTTGCATTCGACCTGGCTGAGAAATATGACCGTCTAATCGACATTCACTGCGATGAAATCGATGATGAGCAATCCCGTTTCGTGGAAGTTGTTGCCAAGGAAGCCTACGAACGTGGGCTGGGTTCCCGTACGACAGCGAGTCATACGACGGCAATGGGCTCCTACAATGACGCCTATACGTACAAGCTGTTCAGATTGCTGAAAATGGCTGACCTGAACTTCGTCTCCAACCCGCTGGTTAACATCCACCTGCAGGGACGCTTCGACACGTATCCGAAAAGAAGAGGACTGACTCGTGTCAAAGAGCTGCAGGAAGCAGGTCTGAACGTGTGCTTTGGTCACGATGACATCTTCGATCCATGGTATCCGCTCGGTACAGGTAACATGCTTCAGGTCCTGCATATGGGTATCCATGCTTCCCAGCTGCTTGGTTACGATCAGATCGTGAATTCTATCGACCTGATTACCAAAAACAGTGCAAGAACGCTCCACATCGAGGATGTGTACGGCATTGAAGAAGGCAAGCCGGCCAACTTCATCGTTCTGGAAGCGGAGAATGAATATGAAGCCATCCGCAAACAAGCCGGTGTGCTCTACTCGTTCAGAGGCGGCCGCAAAATCGCGGAAACGAAACCACGGGACACATCGATCATTCTTGAAGGCGGTTTGGAGAAGGTAACATTTAATAAATAAGCAATGAGAAGCAATGAAATAGGAGTATCATACATTAACAATGCCTAGGCATTAAACAAAAAAATCCCCTCGGGGTGACAGGATCAATCAGAGATCACACATGCCTGTGAGTTCTTCCTGCCACACATGAGGGGATTTTTTTTACTGTTATTAAAGAGACAAATTGCCTCATGATGGAGCTAATGCGCTAGAGCTTTTTGTAATCTCGCTACGCCTTCCTGTATTTGGGCATCCGACAAATGGGCAAAAGATAAATAAATACCAACTTTCATGCCATCCGATGTTGAACTGCTGACTTCCGAGTAGTGGACCCCTTCCGATCTGGCGGATGCCCGAAAGGCTTCATAAGCTGAGGCTTTACCCCGCCACCACCCGAATACGTGCAGACCCGCTTCATTTTCCACCCAATCAAACCATGTAGAGAGCTGCTGATTCAACAGCTTGAGTAACATATGGAACTTGCGGCTGTACAGACGATTCATCCTGCGCAGATGGCGCTCATACTGACCGCTTGTCATAAATGCTGCGAGCGCCCGCTGTTCGATGAGATTGACAGGTCTTGGCTCATACAATGCCTGGGCCTTTCTAAAGGTGTCTGCCAAGGTGGGAGGGAGGACCACATAGCCCAGCCGGACTTCAAAAGGCAATGTTTTGGTAAAGCTTCCAAGGTAAATGACGCGCCCTTCTTTATCGAGTGTTTTCAGAGGTTCAACATGCATTCCTCGATATCGGAACTCACTGTCGTAATCATCCTCGATAATCATGGCATCCCGGCGATGTGCCCAGTCCAGCAGGGTTTGTCTGCGTTCGAGACTAAGCATTTCACCGGTTGGAAATTGCCTCGATGGGGTGACAAACAACATACGTGCATCCCAGTTTTGGGGAACCAGTCCCTGACCATCGAGATTGGCTTCAATCAACTTGGCGCCCGCAGCCAGAATCGCTTGAGAAATTCCGACATAACAAGGGCTTTCCGTCACGACATGATCGCCAGGGTCTGCGAGCAACTGAGTGAGCAGGGCTATAGCCTGCATTGAACCTGCCGTTACGGCGATATGATCCGCATCTACATGAATCCCCCGCATTCTCCGCAGATAGGCAGCAATGGCTTCTCTTAATTTCGGGTCTCCTGTTGAACTAACAGAGGCAGAAGTATGGATAACGTGCTCCTCACGATGCCGTATTTCTGCATACAATCGATTATTCCATTCATCGTAAGGGAACTTGGATAGATCCGGCTGATATTTGCTGAAGTCGATAACTTCACGGCTCTCTTTGTTGTGGTCACGGCTTTGTGTCGTTCGTTGAACGGACTGCTGCTCAAGCTGCTGAATACGGTTTCCCCAAGCTGACAAGTGATGAGTACAGGATTTTACTGGGTACTCCTCATTGCTTAAATCTGCTTGATAAGCGACAAAGGTACCTCTTCCGTGCTCTGACTGAAGGTAACCTTGAGCAGTTAACGTATCATAGACCTGGTTCACGGTTCCTCGGGAAATGTGATATGACGCAGCTAATTCCCTTGTGGATGGTAACTTTTCGCCGTAAACAAGATTACCTTCATGAATAGCATCACGCACCGCATGATAGAGAGCCTTCATCTTGGTATATTGTCGGTTTATATAGGAACTGTAGGCTAGATGAAATTGCATAGATCCTCCAATGGTTAGGTAAAGTGGTTCAATACATTCGAAGTGGTACAATAAAATCCGGTGATATTGGATCTTTTTATGTATCCATTCTCATTTTATACTAATTCATAGTTTGAGGGGAAACAATAGTGGCATCGAAAAATAGATCATTTACATTTGCTGAAATAAGATGTCCTTTTTGAAAAACAATCAAAAGTTAAACTGGGAGGATTACAATCATGCAAACAGGTACAGATCGTGTTAAAAGAGGAATGGCTGAAATGCAAAAAGGTGGGGTCATCATGGACGTCATGAATGCAGAACAGGCTAAAATTGCGGAAGCAGCTGGGGCCACAGCTGTAATGGCTCTTGAGCGGGTACCTTCTGATATTCGCGCAGCCGGTGGTGTAGCTCGCATGGCAGATCCAACGATCGTTGAAGAGGTTATGAAAGTGGTATCCATCCCGGTGATGGCCAAAGCACGTATCGGTCATTACATCGAAGCCAAAGTGCTTGAATCCCTGGGCGTGGATTATCTCGATGAGAGTGAAGTACTGACGCCTGCTGACGAAGTATTCCATATTGATAAACATGAATTCACTGTACCATTTGTATGTGGAGCCAAAGATTTGGGAGAGGCTCTTCGCCGCATTGGTGAAGGCGCATCGATGATTCGTACCAAAGGGGAGCCGGGAACAGGCAATATTGTTGAAGCTGTTCGTCATATGCGTCTGATTAACAGCCAAATCCGCAAAGCCCAAAACATGTCCAAGGACGAGTTGTATGCTGAAGCGAAAAACCTGGGTGTATCTTATGAGCTTCTGCTCGAAGTACACGAGAATGGCAAACTTCCAGTCGTTAACTTTGCTGCAGGCGGTGTAGCCACTCCGGCGGATGCTGCACTTATGATGCATTTGGGCGCAGACGGTGTATTTGTTGGATCCGGTATCTTCAAATCAGATAGCCCTGAGAAGTTCGCTCGTGCCATTGTCGAAGCGACAACGCATTACACGGATTACAAACTGATTGCCGAAGTGTCCAAAAACCTGGGTGCACCGATGAAAGGGATTGAGATTTCCAAACTGTCTGCGGATGAGCGTATGTCCGATCGCGGTTGGTAAGAAATAAGGGACTTCAATATGAAGTAGGTAGTCTAAATAGTTAGAAATAAAGCCGATCAATGGAGTAAAATTGATCGGCTTTTTTGTTATTCTTATGAGAATAATGCAGGGCCACGCTCGTAAACTCGATTGAATTCGGCAGCAGGTGGAAGTAGACTACCCGACGGACATTCTTACATTAGTTTTGCTGCCAGTTCCGCCTTGGCAAAAATAGAAGGAAGAACCTTCAAAAGTCTCTCGCGGGTAATGGGATCGTCATAATTCCAACCGCTTTCTACCACATGGACTTTGCCTGGTGTCAGGGTTGTGAGCACTGAAAGCAGCGGATGGGGGGAAGCTAATCGCAGCTCCTGTTGGGATACCAGCACGAAGTTACGTTCCCCGGTGTAGTGGCTAATTTCGTTTGGCTTAATTTGAATCCAAGGTTTGCCATCCTCGATCAGCTGATGGACTTGCACAGAGGGACGAAAGCCGAGGGACTCATATAAGGTAGCCGCAAAGCCAGTCCGCCCCATCACATACACCTTCTGCCCCAACCTGAGATAGACGGTTGCATGTTCTCCCACGATATATTGACCTGCCAGATGCCGTCTTACTCGCCTTACACCGTTCTCGTAGCGCTCAATCCATTGCTCAGCTGCTTTGCCGCGATTGAACAGGTCGGCAATGTAACGAAGACCCTCATAGGTACTGTAGTTGGTGTCACGGTAGACAATCGTGGGAGCAATGGCATCCAAATGAGGCAGATGCTGCTCGCAATAATTACCCAGCAGCATTAGATCCGGATTCAGCTGCGATACTTGATCTGGTACTGCCTGCAGTCCAATATCGATAATACGATGAAGTTTGTTTTTATACATGACTTGTGACTTCATGGTCGCGATACCCGCCCCGACAGGGCTGATCCCAATGGCAAGCAACTCGCCGAGGGTATTCGTACCAGTAGCGACGATACGCGTTGCTTCTTCGGGAAGATGCACCTGTCTACCTAGCGCATCGGTTATGGTTCGCTGTCTTTTACGGAGTTGTTTATTGGCATACTCTCGCGGCGGACAGCCTGTAAGCTGCTGAAAACGGCGACTGAAATAATATTCATCCTTGTAGCCGACTTGCCGGGATATTTCCCGTAATGGCTCCGTTGAACTCGCCAGCAGCAGCTTGGCTTGATTAACCCGCAGCTCTGCAAGGTAATCCGTAGGCTTTTTGCCTGCAATAGCCTTAAACAACTTACTATATTTCCAACGTACCATCCCGGCCATCTCAGCCAAAAGCTCTACCGTTAAATCCTCGTTGTAGTGCTGTGTCATGTAGCTTATGGTACGCTCGACGGATTGTTCATCGCTTACTGAAGCAGGGGGCGCTTGCTCCAACTGAGCCATCATCCCGAGCACCAATTGCAGTCTTGCCTGTAGAATTGAGAGCGCTGTGCCGGGTTTGGTGCTGCTTTTCCTGTGCCGGCTACCTTGTTCATGCTCTTGGTTATGTCCTTGCAGCGGGCGTGATGCTGCCCATTCCTCACTTGCCAGTGCGAGTTTTAATGTGGAAACAGGCAGGTTGTAAGAGCATCCTGGAATAAGAGGCGGGCAAGCAACAGGATGCAAGGCCAACTCCTTTACTTCAAAAGTCAGAAAGGTAAACCGAAAGACCTTCGCTTGCTCGCGAGTCGTTTCTAAACTGTAGGATTGCTGCGGCGGGAGCATAATACAGCCGCCTTGGCGCAAATCTTGGGCAATACCATTTGTGTGCAGGCGAACACCTCGATCGAGGGAAATGAGTAGCGTACAGCAATCGGCGTCGCCCATCTCAGTTGGTGTACATCGTTTTTCGGTTTTCGGAGGGAGGGAAAGGTCAAGAAGAGTAAATTGCTTCAGCTGTATGTATAGGGAAGTCATTTGCATGCTAATGTTCTCCAATCTAATGATAATAATTCTCAGGTGGTAACAGTTTAACATATTTTTCACCTCACTGACCCTAGAATTAGGATCAGGTATTATATGTGTTGCAGGTCGATGCAATTAGAAAAACCCCCAGCCACAGGCTGGGGGATTAACTGCTTACTGCTTATCATGACAATGATTTTATTGACGGTTCATCCACTTTGGCAGCTCATCAAGCAGCTGCTCCAGCGCTAAGAGGTTATCGGTATTCCATTCAGCGGAGGCAGTATACACACGTCCTTGCTGAACGGCAGGCAACGATTTCCATAATGTGCTTTGCAGCAGCCGATCTGACTCTGTTTGGCTCTCTTCATTATCAAGAACAAGCACGAAGAGATGGTCGCCTGCATACTCCGGCAGTAATTCTTCCGATAATTCAATAAACGTTTGGTTGTTGTCGACTATATTTTCTTGAATGGCTGGCGGAATTGCGAATCCGTGTTCACCGTACAGGATTACCCCTAGGGAGCGATTGCCCATGACATAGAGCTGTTTGCCCAACTGCAGGAAGATGGTGGCCGTCTCGCCATCTGCCAACTGCAACTTGTCCCACATCGCTTCCGCTTGAGTATCAAATGCGGTAATCCACTTTTCCGCCTCGTCCTGTTTGCCGAATATTTTGCCAAGTTCATGCACACGTTCCTTGAACGGTAGCGCTGAATTAAAAGGAATCGTAGGTGCTATCTTGGTAAAAGCTGTGTTCCGATCGGCATCTTGCGTGTAACCATTCAATATCAAGTCAGGCTGGAGGGCGGTGATCGCCTCCAAATCGCCTGGATTGCCGACATCCTCAATACCGTCCAACTTCCCTTCCATATAGCTTCCATCGGCATGAATGAGATTTGCCCCGACGACGGGAATGTCCATTGCGAGCAGATCGCCAAGCGCACTACCCAGATAAATGACCCGCTGCGGCTGAGCCGGAATTTCGGTTTGTTCGCGTGTTTGGGTGGAATAGCTTACGGTTGACGCACTGGCCTCTGCAGACTCCTGAGAAGAATTGCTTTCCGCACGACTGCACGCCGCGAGTAAGGATAGAAGAAGGAAGCTTGCTCCCCATATCATTAGTTGTTTCCTGAATACGTTGTTCATTTCTGTTGTCCCCTGCTTTCTATGTGTGTTAATGATAATGATTATCAATTACATTGTAATTATAGGCATCTTCCATAGGACGGACAATGTAAAAATCGCATCAAATTTGTTTGGACAAATGTTATGGAAGATTTTTATACAGACAAACGAACAAAGCTGGCCGTTCTTGATGTAACGGATATTACAAGGACCTGCTTGTTGATATCTTCAAAATGCTGTGTCTATAATAAGCGGTATGAAGGAAGGTGCAGACCATTCGCTATCTATATGAGTTTATTCAACATCACGACGATCTGCCTATGAAACTCTTCGTGAACTCAGTGAAACATATCGATTTCCATTGGCATAAGGAAGTGGAAGTGGTCTATGTTCTCCATGGCTCTATCAACATGTATCTGGACCAGCAGCAGTATACACTGCAAGAAGATGATTTGATTGTGGTAAACAGCATGTCCGTGCACAAGATTGAACGAACCAATCAGGACAACGTGTTACTAACATTGCAGTTTGGTCCGGAGTTGATGAACAATAATGCGTTTATCTCCTGTAACTCTGCCCAGACCGTGGAGCAGGACGTTCCCCGGCTGTATAGCATTAAACAACATCTTGCACAGATGGTATGGGAGATCAACAAAAAAACGCCAGGGTATCAAAATTTCACCATGGGCAGACTACAGATGTTATGCGGCTACCTGCAAAGGTACTTTTCCAGTGGAACAAATCCGACGTTGGAAGAAGGCAGCAAGGATTATGATTATAAAAGGCTGAACAGGGTCCTCACATATATTGATATTCACTACAATGAGAAGATTACGCTTCAGGATATGGCACATTCCGAGCATTTAAGCTTGCATTATTTTTCCCACTTTTTTACTGATAAGATCGGGATACCTTTCCAAAAATATCTGACCCTTATACGCTTGGAGAAAGCCCAGGCCCAACTGGCAGCAAATGATAAAAAAATATCCGAAATCGCTCTGGATTGCGGGTTCGCCAACATCAAGCTGTTTAACAAATACTTCAAGGAAAAGTATGGTTGCACGCCCGGTTCCTACCGTGAAGCTTCGCGTACACCGGAGCCTCATCAGTTGAACGTGAACCGTAAGCCCAAAACGTATGAGGAATCTTCAAGCGGGGATTATTACGAGATGGAAACGCTGAACGCGATTGGCTCACTGTATCGATATCTGGATGCCAAGGGCGACGCGGAACAGGAGACGCTCCCAATATCTTCTGTGAATCATCTGTCAGACCAAACTTATATTGAAGTTATTGCGGATCAGACATCGTTCGTCTACGAAAAGCACTGGAATATCACCATGACGGCAGGGAGAGCCATCGAAGGTTTGCGTGAAGATTGGCGGAAGCAGCTGTCCGCATTAAAAGGAAAAGTACCTTTTCAATATATTCGATTTCACGGCATATTTAATGATGAGATGATGGTGTACAGCGAAACGGAGCAAGGCATTCCTGTCTATAACTGGTCTTATGTGGACAAGTTGTATGATTTCTTGCTGGATCAGGGAGTTCGGCCATTCGTGGAATTAAGCTTTATGCCGAGCCAGCTGGCGAGATCCAAAGAAACGTTGTTTTGGTGGAGGGGGAACATTAGTCCGCCATCTGACCCTGCCAAGTGGCAGGCACTTGTTCGCGAGTTCATCAGGCACTGTTTGAATCGTTATGGGACGGAAGAAGTGAAGAAGTGGTATTTCGAAGTATGGAACGAGCCTGATCTGGCTGGCGTTTGTTGGGCAGGAAGCAAGGAAGAATATTTTGCTTTTTACGAATTGACCGTCCACGCCATCAAAACTGTATTGCCCGATCTGAGAGTGGGAGGCCCAGCGATGGGTTATGGATCTCTTTGGAACGATACGTGGGCTGAGGAGTTTCTGTCATACTGCAGCAAGCGTGAAGTTGCTCTCGACTTTTTCTCGTTCCATATCTATTCGGAGTATCCCAAGCGGAAAGTTGAAGAGGATCGCTTGACTCAAATCATGCCGCCTTCGTTTTATAAGGAAAGTATCGATCTTTTACGACAAAAAATGAAGGCGTCTTCGTACGGGCCTATTGAACTCCATGTCACCGAGTGGAACTTTTCGCTGTATGACCGTAACTTGCTGCACGATACCATGTTCATGGCTCCGTTTGTCATTTATCACACCATGAATACACTCGGTGATGTGAAAGCCATGGCTTTTTGGTCTTTTACCGATGTGTTCGAAGAAAGCATCGTTCCAACTTCTCCTTTCTATGGAGGCTTTGGCCTGATCAATCGCGATGGTCTGAAGAAACCTAGCTATTATGCATTTGAGCTTATGCAGAAGCTGGGTGATGAGCTGCTAATCAAGGGAGACGGTTATGTCGGAACGCGAAAAAGTGACGGGAGCATGCAATTTCTGTTCTATCATTATGTGCATGTAGATCAGCTATTTGCGAGTGGAGATTGGTCTGAATTATCCTGTTCAACCCGATATGACGTATTTGAGGAGAAAGGCAGCAAAGCTTTTGAACTCACGCTTAACAAGCTCCCTGGGCCTTATAAATGCACCAGTTATCAACTCGATCGGGATCATGGATCCGTATTTGATGAGTGGATACGCATGGGATCGCCATACGCCTTAACGGAAGAAGAGATCTCTTATCTGGAAGGTAGGAGCGGTCCTGTTATGGAGACAGAGATGATTAGGGATGAATGTTGGCGCAGAGAGGTTTTGCTCCCGCCACATGGCGTGACGCTGCTCATTTTGAATAGACAATATTAGAAACAGTATCTTTAAGGCATCCTTTCGGCAATGGAGGGATGTTTTTTGTTGTTTATTTCTTGTACAGGCAGGCAAGCTAGAACGTAGGACTAGAAATGGACAAAAAACGAACCATCAAGTCGCAAGTTCCAACAAGAAAGCGTTCACACGAATCGATATACTATGGTTGTGGCAGCTAAGAGGAAGACAGGGGGAGTTTGGATGAAGCGTTTCATGAAATGGATGACAGATTCGTTTGCGCCAAGATTGGAGGCGTTTACGAATAATATTTGGGTTTCTTCGATTCAGGAAGCCATCATGGTCGCCATTCCGATGATATTCATCGGTTCGATTATTACATTGATTTCAATTTTGCAGGACTTTATTCCGGGTATGCCGGACCTGACACCGATCACGACATTCAGTTTCGGTTTGCTTGGGTTGTTTATTGCTTTCTTGACGCCTTATGTGGTGATGGAAAAAAAGGAGCGACACAAAATCAAGCTGCTGGCGGGAATGACAGGAGTATCCCTGTTCGCTATGCTGCTTAACCCGACAATAAACGAAGATGGTACCATTCAGTTCATCCTTGAACGATTTGGACCATCGGGCATGATCACAGCACTTTTGGTGGGTGTATTCGTTGCTCTTGTGATGATCATGTGCAACAAATTTTCGTTCTTCAAAAAGGGGTCTTCACTTCCCGAATTCATTATGGACTGGTTCGACTTTCTCGTACCGATCGCCCTGGTATTAACAACAGGATGGGTTCTCGTATATCAGCTTCATTTTGATATTTTTGGTCTGATTGTGAACGTATTCGAGCCGATCAATGCTGTAGGACAAAGTTTAACTGGATTTTTATTATTTAATTTTATCGGCGTAGTGCTCTA
This sequence comes from Paenibacillus sp. ACRRY, assembly GCF_022346995.1. Taxonomy (GTDB): domain Bacteria; phylum Bacillota; class Bacilli; order Paenibacillales; family Paenibacillaceae; genus Paenibacillus. The sequence continues at coordinate 248,468 of NZ_JAKRNM010000001.1, forward strand.
TTCCTTCGGCGTGAGCCCATGGGTTATGACACCGATCTGGTACGCGATCTGGATACCTGCAATTGAACAGAATGCTTCTCTCATTGCAGCGGGACAAGATCCGGTCAATATCAACACATTTGAAACCTTCTTCTCCGGATGGCTTGGTATTGGAGGGATGGGAGCGACATTGCCGTTAGTAGTTTGGTTCCTGATGGCTCGATCCAAAAAGCTGAAATCTGTCGGTAAAGCGACCATCATTCCGTCCTTGTTCAACATCAATGAACCTGTGGTGTACGGAGCGCCGATTGCCTTTAATCCGCTGCTCATGGTGCCCATGTGGATCAATGCGCTCATTACGCCGGTGATTGTATACTTCGCTCTCGACTGGGGTTGGGTGCGGATTCCAAGCCAGATCTTCCAGCTATGGTACACGCCGATTGGCCTGTCCACCTATATTATGTCTGGGTTTAACGGTCTTATTTTGCTGGCTGTGGTTCTGCTCATTGTATTTGTTGTATGGTTCCCGTTTTTCAAACTGTATGATGCACAGGAACTGAAGAAAGAACAGGAACAAAATTAAATAAAAAGGGTGATTACCATGAATAAATCGATTAATGAATTGCTGTCGGCAATGAGGCTTGCCGAGAAAGCTTCGCTCTGCGCGGGATTAAATATGTGGATGACAAAGGGAATCGAACGATTGAACATTCCGCCAGTTCATATGTATGATGGCACAAACGGCATCCGTAAAACGAATAGTGATGAAGAAATGGGCATTACAACGGAAAATGTACCTGCAACCTGTTACCCTACAGGCTCAGCCATCGGTTCTTCGTGGAACACGGAATTGCTGCATGAGGTCGGTGTGGCTCTAGGACGGGAATCGAAAGCCATGGATGTGGAGTTGCTGCTTGGACCGGGTGTCAATATGAAAAGAACACCGCTTGGCGGTAGAAATTTCGAATACTATTCGGAAGACCCGTACTTGACGGGTGAGCTTGGTGCGGCGTTTATTAATGGGATCCAAAGCGAAGGTGTGGGTGCTTCTGTCAAACACTTTGCGGGAAACAACCAGGAGTTTGAGAAGATGGTGACCAGTTCGGAAATCGACGAGCGGACACTGCGCGAAATTTACCTGAGCGCCTTTGAACGAATTATTAAGAAATCCGATCCTTGGACGGTCATGTGTTCTTATAACTTATTGAATGGAACGTACACGAGTGAAAACGAACATTTGCTGCATGACATTTTGAGAGAAGAATGGGGTTATGAAGGCGTTGTATTATCCGACTGGACAGCTGTCAATGATCGTATACGCGGACTGAAGGCTGGACTTGATCTGGAGATGCCAGGTCCTGCTCATTACAATGCCAAAGCCATTGTTGAGGCGATTCAGAACGGAAGCCTTTCCGAGGAACAATTGGATCGAAGCGTGGGTCGCATTTTGAAGCTGGTGGAACGGGTAACGGGCAACAAAGGCGAGGGGCCTTCTGAAGATGCGGATTACCATGCACTTGCTCGTAAAGCGGCAGCAGAAAGTATTGTACTTCTAAAAAATGAGAACGCGATTCTTCCGCTGCAGCCGGAATCATTGGGGTCCATTGCCGTAATTGGGAGGTTTGCCAAGAAGCCTCGAATTCAGGGGGCAGGCAGTGCGAAGGTAACGCCGACAAGAGTCGATATTCCGTGGGATGAGATCAAGAATCTGGCCGGCGAGAATATTACTATGGGATATTCAGAAGGATACCCGGAGGATGGCTCCATTCAGGATAAGTTAATTCAGGAGAGCGTCACATTAGCCAAGAATTCCGATGTTGCTGTACTGTTTGTTGGTCAACCGGAATATGCCGAATCAGAGATGCATGATCTGCAAGGCATTGACCTTCCCGAACATCAAGTGAAATTGATCATGGCCGTAGCCGCGGTTCAACCCAAGTGCATTGTCGTAACTAGCAGCGGCACCGCACTCGCGATGCGCCCTTGGGTACAGCATGTACCTGGTGTGATTCACTCGTGGTTGTCGGGTCAAGGCATGGGTAAAGTGGTTGCAGATGTATTATTCGGAAACACGAATCCATCGGGCAAGCTGTCCGAGACCTTCCCAGTGAAGCTATCGGACAACCCTTCCCATATGCGGATTCGCGGTGAGAACGGCAAGCTGTATTATCGTGAAGGTCTTTTTGTGGGGTATCGGTACTATGACCGGAAAGAACTGGCCCCTCAATTCCCGTTTGGGCACGGATTGTCCTATACATCGTTCTCGTACACGGATCTGAAAGTAGCTCAGACGAATGATGGTGTGACTGTTTCTTTCCAGTTGAAAAATACAGGTAAGCGTAAAGGGAAAGAAGTCGTTCAATTGTACGTACACGATGAAGAGTGCACATGGACCCGTCCGGAGAAAGAGCTAAAAGCCTTTGTCAAAATCGAACTGGAGCCCGGTGAGAAACGCAAAATTACCTTTGATCTGGAAGAGAGAGATTTTTCGTACTATAACACCAAGTATAACCGCTGGGTAGCAGAGACCGGATACTTCCAGATTTCGCTTGGCAGCTCGTCCAAAGACATCCGAATCACGGAACGTCTGCATTGTGATTTTGGAAAGGAAGAGATTACGTTTCACAAATTCAGCCTTCTCAGCGAATGGATGAGTGATCCGGCAGCGAAAACGGAATTGGGGAAATGCCTGAATGAAATGAACGAACATGTTACAGATAAGGTATATCTTAACGAGGAATTTGTGGGATTCTGGGAAGACTTCCCTATGATCAAAGTATTCCAAATGTTCGGTCAACAATGGATGAATGAGCGTTCGCCTGATGAGGTTATTCATGAACTTATTGCCAGGGTTAACCAAGCACGAAAATAATAGATAAGCTAAAGAAAAACCAAGTTCGATCCCGTATAGAGGAGATGAACTTGGTTTTTCTATTGTTCCGGGACATATCGTTTCCAAGCAGCCGAATGCTATGCAGAGCTTGCTCGATTCACGATGTAAATGCCGATCGACACGAACAGGAGGGCAATCAGATTTTTCAGTTCCATAATGCTTTCACCCAAAAATAGAGCAGATAGTAATGCGCCAAACACGGGGATAAGGAAGTTGAAAACAGAGACTTTTCCTACTTTGTTGTATTTAAGAAGCATATTCCATAGACAAAATGCCGCGGATGACAGCAGTACCAAATAGACTAAGTTACTGGTGGATTCCACGGTGAAATGTGTAACCCGTCCGCCCAGCAGCAGACCCAGCAGAGCAAGCGTCAATCCGCCGACAAACAGGCTGAAACCCGTGACGACCAATACATCAATGGAAGAGGTTAAATGCTTCGCATAGATGGCAGTAATGGAGAATATAAAAGCAGCCACAATGACGAAACCTTCACCTGTAAAGGAAAAGGAAAATGAAAGTAAATCAGTATTGAAATTCACAATAATGACTCCGATAAATCCAAGCACGCAGCCAATTACTTTTTTATTGCTTAGCTTATCATTTTGATACAGGAAATGGGCTAATACTACACTGAAAAAGGTAGCTGTTGCGTTCATGATGGAGCCTTTAACACCGGTCGTATTCGATACACCTATATAAAAAAACATATACTGCAGGCCTGTTTGCATGATTCCCAGCATGGAGAGACTGGTCCATTGCCGTCCAGATAGAGCAAACTTCCGTTTTCCAATCAAACGGTACAGGATCAGAAGCAGCAAGCCTGCAAGAATAAATCGATACCCTGCAAATACAAACTTGGAAGCAATATCTTCAGGCATGATGTTAAAAGCGATATACCCTAGTTTAATAGAGGGGAAAGCACTTCCCCATAACAAGCAGCATAGGCTTGCGACTAGGGTTACAACTAGTGGATCTGTAAATCGGTGTGGTTTCTTCATTCCTTGACTCTCATTCACGTGTAATCTTCTCCTCAACATGTAGTGCGTATGTTATGTAACAAATACATTCTAGACCATATCACATTTCCCGCGGCTTGTATCATAAAGTTGAATGGAGCAGTTGTTTTATGCCAAGAAAAATCATCAATACCCATCCAATACAGGTGTAGAACTGAATCATTAGGAGCGTTGGTGAGGCTGCGAATATGCAGCCTTTTTTTTAAGCAGGAAGCTGTATGAATGATGTGGAATATATATACAGATTCACTGTAGAGGAGGTGGTTAGATGGTCTTTCCAACGCATATTGTATCGGCAGGCGGAATTGTAGAAGACGGACACGGAAATATCCTGTTAGTAAAGGCTCATGACGATGGCTTGGTGTACCCAGGCGGGATTACTGAAGTAGGAGAAAACCTGATTGATGGCGTGATACGTGAAATCAAAGAGGAAAGTGGAATAGACGCCAGTGTTAGTCATTTAATTAGTGTTGTCTCCAATACAGCAGTACATAAGTGGTATGACGGTGTGACGGATGTTCCGACAAAGGTCATGTTTGATTTTGTATGCAAATTAGAAGGTGGGGGATTAGCCGCATCTGAGGAAACGAGCGAATGCAGGTGGGTTCCTAAGGAACAGGTGCTGGATTATATTACACTACCTGCAATCCGCATGCGTTATGAAGCGTATCTGAACTTTCAAGGTTCAGTGAATTACGTGGAGTATGTCACTGCGACAACATCGGAGTGTAATACCAAGCTTCATAGACATGTTTAGCTGTAAGAGTGCTTGTAATTTAATAAGTTATATACAGATGCTTAGACGTCGGTTGGTTGAACAGCTGTTAAATTGATCACAGGAGAGCAGTCGATTCGTTGGATCGACTGCTCTTATTCATACGGACGGAGACCAATCTGACATTTTGATCATTAATTATAGATATGCTGTTTCACAAAATTCAAAAAATCGCTTTGCATCGAGCCAAGCGTAAGGATCTTTCTGGTAATCATGAATCTACACCGCTGGCCATGAACGTGGAATGACCATGTTGCAGACAATAAGTTTCCAGAATGAAATTTTTGATCTTGTAATTCTGCTGTTTGGTATTCAACTTTATGTACGACTTTAGTCGAAAAAAAATTGAGAAAAAGGATCATTAATTTATCTTCATTTATGAGCAATATAGCCCGGCTTGTCTTCGCTGACAAGCTCTGCGGAGTGGAATAACATATGTACATGTTAGGTTCTCTATGAGATTGAGTTAGCCGATCCAACAATTTTTTAGTAATAAAGATCATGGTTCAAATACCCCTTCTGTTGTGATATCTCATTCTGCAATCCGTTCCTAGAAATTCCGATCCAACAAAACGCCTACCTGTTCTGCAATGACCTGAGTAGGCTCAGATATTCCATTGGTAAGCCACGCTTCAACGATTTCGACAATTGCCGCTCCAAAGAAATTAAGAATAATCTCCTTGCTTAATCCCTGATTAATTCCTTCGCTTACATTCACTTCTCCTTCTAATTCTTCAATAACAAATGCCAGGAAATGATGACGAAATACAGAGGCTCCTTTGCTTGATAACATGGTTGAAAAGAAGGGGAGATGATGTTCAAAGTATTCAAACCAGAGGAGATTTCCCTCAGCAAAACTTAATTCAGATGCTGCTTCACATAGTTTACGTAGTTCATGGATATGTTCTTGAATGACTTTGTCGAGCAGATCAAATTTATCCATGTAATGATCATAGATCGTTCTTCGACCAACATTTGCCCGATTGGAAATGTCCTGGATCGTAATTTGATCCAGACTTTTCTCAGACATCAGTTGCGTGAACGCATTCTTAATGGCTTCTTGAGATTTCTGTACTCTTCGATCCAATTTGGACATGGGATTACCACCTTTCTGACTGTATTCACACATTATTTTAATTTTGTGCGGTAGCGCACGAATGAAGACGGTTTGTTTATTGAAGCTGCATCACTTTCCCTTTATATTATACACATGTGCGGTAACGCATCAATATGTATTATCTCAATTATTTATGTTTCCTTCACTGAAATAATAGAAGAGAAGCTTACAGGGAGGTGAAGCACTTGGATCGAATTGAAAAGAGCAAGGAAAAATACCAACAACTGTTTGGTGAAGGCGTTCCTTCTTCTTATGCAACAGATCCTGAATTTCAGGATATTTTAGGTCGTTTTATCTTTGGAGAAGTGTTCTATCAAGGTGCTCTGACGGACATTCAGCGGGAACTGCTGACCTTGGTAATCCTTACCGTCAACCAGACGTTACCTCAGCTCAGGGCTCATGTAAGTGCGGCATTGAATGTTGGAGTGACTCCGGTAGAAATTAAAGAGGCCGTTTACCAGTGTGCTCCATACATCGGTTTTCCCAAAACATTAAATGCCATTAACGAAGTGAATGAGGTTTTCATTTCCCGTAATATTGCATTGCCTATTGATAATCATAGCCAGGTCTCAGAACATAATCGTTTGGAGAAAGGACTTGCTGTACAGATTGAGATTTTTGGTGAAGTTATTGAAAAAATGAGAGCAAGTGCACCTTCGAATCAGAAGTACATTCAGGAATACCTTTCGGCTTTTTGCTTCGGGGATTTCTACACTCGTGACGGACTTGATTTGAAAATCCGAGAATTGTTAACACTGGCTATGGTTAGTGCATTGGGAGGAGCCGAAGGTCAAGTTAAGGCACACGTACAGGGAAATATAAATGTGGGAAATGACAAGGAAGCATTGATTGCAGCGATCACACATTGTCTTCCTTATATGGGTTTTCCAAGGACACTAAATGCACTTGCTTGCATCAATGAAGTGATTCCGGAAAATGAAGAGAAATTATTATAATCAGCAGATTGGAGAAGTCAGATATGACAAAACATGAAGAGGTAAAGAACGGCGTTATCTTTCCGGTAGGAGAGAAGAATGAAGCATATGCACAATATTTTGTGGGGCAAAGCTATCTTCAAGCTCTGGTTGCAGATCCGAAAGTGAATGTTGGTGTAGGGAACGTGACCTTTGAGCCGGGATGCCGAAACAACTGGCACATTCACCGTGACGGATTTCAGATATTATTAGTCACCGGTGGGGAAGGGTGGTATCAGGAGGAAGGCAAACCTGCCCAATTCCTGAAAGCCGGCGATGTTATTGTTACGCATGATGGTGTAAAACACTGGCATGGTGCCGCAAAAGACAGCTGGTTTGAACACATTGCGATCACTGCAGGTACACCTGAGTGGCTTGAACCTGTCACGGATGAAGTTTACAACAATGCGACGAAGTGAACGACCAGATTCTCATGAACTAAAGTGTAGAGTGAACGACAGAGACACCCGTAAGGGTGTTTTTTTGTTGCTTTTATAGAAATCTATTGCGTTAATATAAAAGGGTTTTAGCGAACCCGTATAGAAGGCAATGCATAAAGGTTTAAAACAATATCTTCGTTTAGGAGGAGTCATTTGAGAATAGATCAGGTATTTGAATTTGAAATTGGTGCGGAGCTAACTGAGAAAATACAAGCGTTATTAATCAAAAGCTTTCCTGAAGTTTATCCTGTGGATCGAATTTACTTCAAGCAAGTACCTCAGTTTAGATTTTTGGCTTTTAACGATGAGAATGATCTCGTAGGGCAAGTGGGTCTTGATTACAGGGTGATGAATCTAAATGGTAAACGCATTAGAGTCCTTGGTGTGATTGATCTATGCGTCTCACAAAATGAGCGCTCTCAAGGACTGGGGTCCAAGCTGCTTAAGGAAGTTGATGCATTCTCCAACGGTAGGAATATTGACTTTCATCTTCTGTTTGCAGATAACATGGCTCTGTATTTTAAGAATGGATATAAACGAGTTGAAAATCGGGTAAAGTGGTTGAAGATTAATAATGAATTACAAATGACGAATGGAATAGGTCACGAGCCGATAAGCGAAATCATGATCAAGGAAGTAAGTGAGATGAGTTGGGATGAAGGTGATCTGGACTTGCTAGGCTATCTTTACTAGATTTGCGCTCCAAAATAGAAATCGCATCATTTAACAGATATAGTTAAGTAATGCAACCGTTCATTCGTTAATTGAATAACGGTTTTTTGTAATTTTATAGAACGAGAACGGACTTAAAGTGCAAACGAACATAACTCAATTGGGCTCGATTCTGAATCTGTATTTCCGGGGCGAAACACCAACAAATTTCTTGAACTGCCTCATAAAGTGGGTGTCATTCTCATATCCACATGCGTACGCAATCTGATTAACGGAGAGCTCACTGTGGTCCAAAAGATATTTGGCATGTTCAAGCCGGGCATGAATCATATCCGTCATCACGGAACAACCGAATAGCTCCTTATAGATGTGTTGAAAGTACGATTTGCTCATATTTAATCGTAAAGCTCGCTCTGTCACGGATATGTTCTGCTGGGGAGAACGATAGATATCGTTGCGCAGCTCTGTAAATTGGACGTAATATCGGCTGAGTTGGTGGGGAGCGGTTCTTTCCCGCAAGTCGCTCAATTTCATGAAGAAAGACCGAAGGTCGCAATCGATAATACTCTCACGCAGCTTTCCATCCAGTCTGTAACACTTCTGAAGTTCCGCGATGCTTCTGGAAATCAACAAGGGATCTGTAGCTTCAATAAGCGTGTCCACAGGAAATTGAATACGTAGGAGAAATTCGTGGAATTCGCTGCCGTTACAGTGGAACCAATCATTAATAAATGGACTCTCCAGCTCACGGTAATAATGGGCCGTTTGAGGTTGAAACAAAATGAAGGTATTCTTCTCAACCGTGCTTATGTTGTCATACATTCTCACTTCTGCTCTGCTATTAAAAAACACAAAGGTGTAGTTTCCTGAACCATTTGGTCGGTTTCTCACAATCCCTTCATGGTGAATGGTGCGATAACCGCAAGAAAGTAACGTAAGCATGCCTTATCCTCCTAAGCACAATAGGTCAGTTTTTGATGATTATAGTTTATTGTTCAAGTGTGCACAACCATCTATAATTTTCTAAAAATGTTTATTTTGAAGGAGGAAGACGAAGTGTCGGTTGACAGAAAGTATTGGGTGGATACATTGGTTCGTATAGCACATCCTGTACTCTACGCCTTATCGGAAAGCAGACTTGTTCGCGATATGCCTGTCGAATCAAAGGGGGGAGATCGAGCAGAATACGCCTATCTAGAAGCTTTGGGCCGCACACTGGCCGGGATTGCACCATGGCTTGAACACGGCCCTCGTTCAGGTGAGGAAGGGGAGGTTCGAGCCAGGATGGCAGACCTGGCCAGGCGTTCAATTGGAGTGGCGACAGATCCAGCTTCACCCGATTTTATGAATTTCACGCAAGGCGGCCAGCCTGTTGTCGACGCAGCCTTTCTTGCGAATGCGGTGCTTCGGGCTCCACGTGAGCTGTATGAACTGCTGGACGAGAAAGCGAAAGATAATCTGAAGTCAGCCCTTCTCGCCACACGAATTATACGCCCCGTATTCAGCAACTGGCTGTTGTTTAGTGCAATCATTGAAGCGGCCCTTGCCCGAATGGGCGTAGAAACTTGGGATCGTATGCGAGTGGATTATGCGGTAAGGCAGCATGACCAATGGTACTTGGGTGATGGTGCCTATGGTGACGGGCCTGATTTTCATTGGGATTACTATAACAGCTTTGTGATTCAACCCATGCTCGTGGATACATTGGACGCGTTAGGAGATCAATTCGAGGATTGGAAAGTGATTAGGGTCAAGGTGCTAGACAGAGCAACTCGCTATGCAGCCATCCTGGAACGCTTGATTTCACCGGAAGGCACCTTCCCGCCCATTGGACGATCGCTTGCCTATCGTTTCGGAGCATTTCAGCATTTATCCCTCATGGCGCTAAGAGAGGAACTGCCGGTAGAAGTGGAACCAGCTCAAGTTCGCTGCGCACTTACTACGGTAATCAAGCGGCAGATTCAGATGCCGGGGACGTTTGACGATGCCGGATGGCTGCGAATTGGATTCGCCGGAAGCCAGCCGGAAGTAGGAGAAGTTTATATATCGACGGGCAGCCTGTATCTCTGTACGACTGTATTTCTTGCGTTAGGACTCTCACCTGATTCTGATTTCTGGCAGGGAGAGGCCGAGTGGACTTCGCGAAAGGCATGGTCCGGAGGAGAGGTCAATTTGGATAAAGCCTACCATGATCAACACTAGAAGTGCACATTTGAAGAGGAGGGAATGAGAAATGATGATTCAACCGGATTGGGTGCAGGAGGCATGGGATCAAACGAAGGCAAAAGTGAAACGGATTTCTCGTCGAATCGGGGATGGCTTCCCTCACGCAAGTGTAAATGGAGAATATCAGTTAGAACAACCATCTTGGTGGACCGCGGGCTTCTGGCCTGGCATACTGTGGCTTGTCTATCGGGACACCAAAGATAACGATCTTAAGGAAGCGGCAGAATCCTGCGAACGCCAGCTTGATGCATTGTTAACGGATTCCGAGATGGTTGATCATGATATCGGTTTCATGTGGACATTAACAAGCGGTGCCAGATATAAGCTTCTAGGTTCAGAGGATTCCAAAAAGAGAGCTCTACTTGCCGCTAATCTCCTGGCTGCCCGCTTTAATATCCAAGGGAATTATATTCGTGCATGGAATGGGGAGCATATGGCTGGCTGGGCCATCATAGACTGCTTGATGAATTTACCACTGCTATACTGGGCATCCAGTGTAACGGGAGATCCCCGGTACAAACACATCGCAGTCAAGCATGCGGATACGGTGCTGCAGCAATTTTATCGTCCGGACGGCTCTGTTGCCCACATTATCGTGTTTGACCCGGAAACCGGGGAGAAGCTTGAAGTAAAGGGAGGCCAGGGATATTCTCCAGAGTCTGCTTGGTCCCGTGGTACGGCATGGGCGATCTATGGCATGAGTCTAAGTTATCATTATACAGGTAACCAGCATTATCTGGATGCAGCCAAACGGACGGCCCATTTTTTCTTGGCCAATTTACCGGAAGACCAGGTTCCAACTTGGGATTTTCGTACACCTCAAGGAAAATCCTCAGTTCGTGACTCGTCGGCAGGAGCCTGTGCTGCTTGTGGACTGCTGCTTTTAGCTGATCAGGTTGATGGGCTTGAAGCAGAGATGTATCTCAAAAGCGGAGAGAAAATTCTACATTCCTTGTATATGAATTATGGTGCTTGGGACTCCGAAGCAGAAGAAGGCCTTATTTTGCATGGAACGAGCCACTTCCCTGAGCAGAAAAATGTCGATGTTCCACTGATTTACGGCGATTATTACTTTGTAGAAGGGATATCGATTTTGAAGGGGGTTAAGGAACGCTTTTGGTAATCCTGTTGGATCGGTTGTTAATGCGGTTTGATAGTATTCATGGAGAGGCAAGAATAGAATCACATGTGAGAGTCGCTATATTAGCGGCTTTTTTTGTTTCCTATAGAATTGATATTGATTATTGTTCTCATTTACACACTCCGACATTTACTGTATACTGACAATAGTTATTTTACATAATGCTCAAAAAGACAGACGAGAATGGAAAAGGGAGAGGTTATTTACATGTTGGTGTCCGTAAAAAAAGGAATGTTTCTTTGTTTGATTACTGCAATGATTTTGGTGTTAGCTGCGTGCTCAAGTGGTGGCAGTGATAATGCCAATGACAGCTCACAGCAAGCTGCGGAGAGCAGCGTGTCGAATGAAGCAGCAGATGGGGAGAAAACCGATGCAGATACTTCTTCTGCAGCTGAAACAACTTACCCGGTAACCGTATCGAATTATACAACAGAGAACGGTACTTGGGTCGCGAAGGAACAAACATTTGATAAGGCACCTGAGCGTGTTGTTGCCAATACCCAAGGTGCAGCCGAGCTGATGATTCGCCTTGGTTTGACGGACAAGCTCGTGGGTGTAGCTGCTTTGTTTGGTAGTGTACCTGAGGATATTGCTGATGAGTTTAAGAAAATTCCTGTCCTGGCCGAAGGATATGTGGGTAAGGAAGTAACCATTGGCGCTTCGCCTGACCTGATTATGGGACGTGGTGGATTGTTTGAGGATGCCGACTGGGGTGTGGGTACAGTCAACGGCTTGAATGATATGGGTATCAAAACGTTTGTGCAGAGCACAAGTGTTACTGACGCTTCGTTGGATAGTCTGTATCAGGATATCACCGAGCTAGGCGAGATCTTTAACGTACAAGCTAACGCGGCGGCCTATATTGAGGAGCTTAAAGTACGCGAGGAAGCATTGAAGGCTCGTGCTAGCGCTGAAACGATCAACTATGCGTCCTTCTCTGATAATGGTGATGGAACCATTGCGATATATAACGGAAATGGAGATACGTTTATTGAAAGTGCAATGTCATTAATCAACGTACATAATATGTTGATCAATGAAACAGGCACACTCAGCCTGGAGAAGCTCATTGAGATCAATCCCGATGTGATGATCATTTCCAAATATGCTGGCGGTATTGATCCACAAGAAACGATTGACAAGTTGCTTGCCAACAAGCAGGTGCAAAGTATTAACGCAGTGAAAAACAAGAAAATCTATGTTATTGATTTCAACAATTTTTGGGGTTACGGTGATTCCATCTTCACAGGTGTTGAGAACCTTGCTGATGATATGGGGCTGTAATATAACCGAAGTTGTATAATTCATACTATATATTCACATTCAAGAAGGAGCCAACTCTAAGAGTGGGCTCCTTTTCTCATTATGAGTACGATTTGTTTTCTAATTCTTTAATGTATTTGCTATATCAATTAAGGTTTGGTAACTGTATAACGGTTCAAGATTGTTATTTTTTCCTGAAATAAGAGAGTAGGTTAGACCCTCGTTTCTCCAATAGATGGCACTCACATGTTCGTTTCCTTGGTCCCATGTTTGCGAACCGTTAGTTAATTTCAATCCTTTCTTCCCAGTCGGAGGTGTATCAATCTGTGAGTTTGTAATCATTATGATGAGATTCATTCCTTCATCGCTATTTGCATACGTGATTTCAATTGCATCAAATTCTTCATTGGTATCTAATATCCTTGCTGATTGATGAGTAACATGGAAAGGAACTGACGGTTGTTTGATTTCAAACGGAATCTTAGTTTCCGCTTCTTCAACTGAAATATTAACCGGGGACTTCAGATCTGAAGTATTAATTGGTTGATTACTTTCCGAGTTTTGTAAGCAGCCAGACAAGAACAGAGGAATCATACATAGGAACATTAACCGCATTACAGCCTTCATTTGAACCACCTCGATATCTGAGTAGTTACTTCTATTACGTACTACTAGCTGGGATGGTGCATAATCTAGCCTATTTATTCCATTTAAAGAACGTTTCTCGAAGTTGATCAATGACACGGATAGCAAGCAATAGTGGTTCGATAAATCAGGAATTTTACCCGATCCAACCTTCTCCATGCAGTTTAGGGTTTGAAACATGCGTTTTATCCCATTTCCCCCTGAAAATTATGATAAAATATTATATTTGAGAGTGAAACTCAGAATTGTCGTCAAATGAAGGGCGGATGTTCAAACATGTTTAATGTTGCCATTTGTGATGATGAGGAGAAACAAAGAGAGCTCGTGAAAGCGATGCTGATCTCCTTATCTCTGAAAACGAATATTGATTTCCAAGTTACCTTATTTGCATCCGGTGAAGAGTTGATTTCTCATTACAAAACGGTTGGGGATACCTTTCATATTCTTATTATGGATGTGGAGATGCACGGGATGAACGGCATACAGGCGGCCAAAGAGATCAGAACGATGAAGTTTCTGGATGTGCAAATCATGTTTCTGACCAGCTATCCCGAGTATATGGTAGAGAGCTTCGATGTGGTTACTTTTCAATATCTGATCAAACCGATCCAGGCGCATATCTTCGAGGAGAAAATGATTAAACTATGTCAGTACTTGAGATCCATGGACAAAAAGTTTGTATTAATTAAATCAGCTTATGAAGAGTTGCTGTTGAAATACGATGATATTCTCTGGATTGAAGTGATGAAAAGTCTAACAATCAAAAACAAACTGAATTTTGTGACCAACGAAAGCACGCATGAAAGTAAAGGCATTATTTCGAATTATGCGGATGCTTTGAAGGATCATGGCTTCTTGCAAATTCATCGCTCGATTATCATTAACCTGATGCATGTCCAGAAGTTTAGCGGCTCCCAGGTCGTCATGTTAAATGGTGCTGAATTGCCCATCGGCCGTTCCAAAGTCAAGGAAGTCAAGGATGCTTATACCAAATATATGATTATGAGGGTTCAATAATATGGATACTTATGTGATCTTGTCTATCATTGTGGTTCCGTTACTTATGGCGTTTCAGGTGAATTTTTATTTCGATTCTGTGCTGGGCAAATCCAAACAAAAGCCTCGAAGAGCCATTTACTTTGTCTTGTTTATCGTCCTTGGTTATTTCTATTTGGCCTCTTCGTTTCCTCCTGTCGTTTCGTCTTTTATTGCATTATTGTTTATCTTCAGTCTGGCGCAATCCTATGAGGTGGAGTTGAAAATAAAACTTGTCTTTACGATTCTGTATGCAGTACTGCTGACCACCGTGAATTACATTGCTGTATATGTTATTAGTGCACTCGACTCCAGGGATTACAGTATATGGGATCATTTCAACGGGGAAGATCATTGGGTGTTTGCTAAGGTAATGCTCCTTGGTTGCAGCATCATGTTTATAGTCGTTCAGGTAGTGCGTTTGATTGCCAAACGCAGAAGTTTCAGAGTGCATTATCGATATTATTTCTTGTTTCTTATTGTACCGACCATTACTTTATATCAAATTAATGTAGCCTCAACCTATAGTGAAAAAAACATTTATTATGTCGTTTCCGTGTTAGGATCGCTGTTACTAAATGTGTTCATTGTCTATGTATTCGATAATATGGTTGAAAAGGTTCAACTCGCGCATGAGAACACCCAGTTACAGCGCCAAATGGATTATCAGGATGCCAACTACGAGAAAACAGTGCACAGTTTCAAAAATATTAAAAGCATCATCCATGATATCAACCAGCAGTTTTTGTACATTGATGAATGTATCAAGCAAAATAAACTTGATGCAGCAGGTGATCATATTAAACTTACCTTGAATAAGATTGAAGGCGTGTACAAGCGGGTAAACTCCGGCAATCTCGTGATCGATGCACTTGTCACGAATACCATTGCCATGGGACAGGCAAACGGGATCAAAATCGACACCCGAATCGGACTGCACTCACAGCATGTACACATTGATCGATATGATCTGTGCGTCGTGCTTGGCAATATGCTGGATAATGCCGTAGAGGCTTCCAAGAAAGTCAGACAAGCGGAAGACCGATATATCCTGATCGCAATTCACTCCACGGCATCAGCACTTGCTATCCAAATTACGAATCATGTGGAGAAACCATTAACTCATTTGAAGAGTGAGAAGCCAAATCCGGATTATCACGGGATCGGTCTTACAAATATATCCAGAATGTGTGAGAAGTACGGTGGACATATGCGTATTGAGAACCATCATCGAACATTTAATAACATGGTTGTCCTTCCATTTCATACTAACAATCTCTGAACATACTGTTCAGGGATTGTTTTTTTCCATTCAGGGTTCATTACCGTTTGATGGGCATCTTCCCGTATATGATGAAGTTATCATACAAACAGCAATTGAGGAAGGAAGTTACGATGAAAAAACTAATCAGTATGTTATGCACGGCAGTGCTTGTGGTCACTCCCGTAAAGAGTGTTATGGCAGAGGAAAATAAGAGCTCGACGATTGAGGTTCAGGCAAACAAAATTGCCACAGAGTTGGTGGGGAACTACGGTGTCACAAGTCTCCAATATGCCATTAGGTCTAAAAGCAAGGTCATTTTGTCAGACAGCGTTGGACTTCAGGACAAGGCATCACAGATACCAGTGGACAAAGAGAGCATGTTCGGTATTGGTTCGGTGAGCAAGATGGTTGTCACGGCTGCTACCATGATGCTCGTCGATTCCGGGAAAGTAGATTTGGATAAGCCTCTTACTACCTATATTCAGGACTTTGAGATGGCGGATGCAAGGTATACTCAAATTACACCGCGAATGCTGATGAATCATTCATCAGGACTCTACGGCACACACTATGGGAACAGTATGTTGTTTGACGATAATGATACACGCAATCATGATGAACTTCTGCTCAAACTGAAGTCTGAAAAACTGAAATCTAAGCCTGGTGCTTATTCCGTCTATTGCAACGATGGCTTTCAATTGCTTGAGATCCTAGTTGAACGAGTGAGTGGGTTAAGCTACAGCGATTATGTTGCCAAGTTTATCAGTTATCCGCTGCAGCTGGAAGCAACCAAGACACCACTGGATTCATTCGATCGAGAACGATTATCTGAGACATACTGGCCTACGATGGAAATGAAAATGCCAGTTGAAAATGCCAATATTCTCGGCACAGGTGGAATATACTCTACTGCAGAAGAATTAACCCAATTCGCTGAGGTGTTAATGGGGAACAAGCCGGATATTCTGTCCAAATCCGCTGCAGAATCCATGCAAAATCATGAATATCGTAATGGAATCTGGGTGTCTGAAGAGAGAAATACCTTCAACTATGGTCTTGGATGGGATTCTGTAGCGCTTGCACCGTTCAGTGATTATGGCATTACTGCTCTTACCAAAGGTGGAGACACCATGATGTATCACGCATCGTTAATCACAATACCTGAACACGATATTTCAATGGCGGTTCTATCTTCAGGTGGGTCTTCCATCTACAATCAATTGTTTGCCAGTAAAGTCCTGCTTGAAGTATTGAAGGATCAAAATATCATAGATGAGATCCATCCGGATCAGATATTCACATCCCCCGTTAAAGCGACAATGCCAACGGAGTTGACGGCATATTCTGGTCTGTATGGTACGGTAGGCGCAACGTTGAAAATAGACATTCAAAACGGCGAATTCAAACTGCCTGCCTTGCAGGGAGGACTTATCCCGGAGCAGAACTATGTGTACACAGGTGAAGGACAATTTACAAGCCCCGACGGAAGCGTGAAGATCAGTTTTGAGAAAGAAAATAAAGACAAGATATATGTTAAAGTTATGGCGAATATTGCGTTGCCTGGTTTAGGCCAAATGGTGATGAACACCTATGATTATCAGAAATTGGAGCATAATGCTCTGGATTCAGCAACGAAAGAGAAGTGGGAGGCTCGCAACGGATCGAAATATTACGCACTGGATGAAAAAATAACGTCGATCTTTTATCTGCTTCCTTCAATGCTGATCAAGAATCTGACCGTTGATACAGAGAACGGTTACGCCAATGGCACGTTAGTTGTTGATCCGAACCACGCTGTAAACGTCGCGCAGATTCCTGTGACCAACGGAAGAGACGCATTCGATCTGGAACTCTATACCAGGAATAATGCTGAGATTTTGATTCAGAATGGACAGGAGTATATTGCGGAAGATGCCATTACACCGATCTTTGGCGGTAGAACAGGGAAGACTACCATTCCGGCGAGCGGTCAAGCCCGCTGGTATGCTATCGACTCTCGTTCTGCGAACAAATCGTTGACTGTGGATTCGCCGAATGGCGGAGGTTACGCTGTATATAATGAGCAGGGCGAAGTGGTACACTTTTCTGTAGCAACCCCTCAACAATCCATTGTGCTTCCGAAAGAAGGATTTATCGTCTTCGGTGGTGAAGCCGGCGATGTCTTCAAGATCCATTTAAAGTAAAACACAGAATGCATCGAACAAGTTCAATTGCAATAACAGATCACGAGCACAAGTTGCTGGGGGTCTGTTATTTTTTTATGGGACGAATACTGGAATAAACAGGAAGGGTTTCTGAGATAAAGAGAGAAAGTAGTGAAATGGTGTTTTGTTTTGGATAGTCTAAATCAAAGGAGACCTGATGACAGATGGAAAACGAAGAACGGTTTTCAAACCGGGTTGATTCCTATACGAACTACCGCCCGAGTTATCCGAAAGAGGCAATTGATTATCTATACAACTCCGTTGGTTTGCATTCGAACAGTAAGATCGCAGATATCGGTGCAGGTACAGGGATCTTCTCGAAATTACTTCTGGAACGTGGAAGCTATGTTATAGCCGTCGAGCCAAATCAGGCCATGCGCACAGCCGCAGGGCAGATTCTAGAAAATGAACGGAACTTGCAGACAATATCAGGCTCTGCAGAATCTACGGGATTACCTGATCAGTCGGTAGATTTTATTGTGTGCGCACAGGCGTTTCATTGGTTTGACCGCTTGGCAGCGCAGACCGAGTTTAGGCGGATTTTACAGCCCGGAGGTAAAGTCGTATTAGTCTGGAATTCCCGTCTTACCACCGGTAACTCGTTTCGTACTGAATACGATCAGCTGCTGCATGCGTACGGAACCGATTATGAGAAAGTAAACCATAAGAACATTTCTGAGTCTGTACTCCATTCCTTTTTCAGGGAAGGCACGATGCAGAAAGCGAACTTTCAAATGAGTCAGGAGTTGGACTTCGAGGGGTTGAAAGGCAGATTGCAATCGTCTTCCTACAGTCCTGAGCCCGGGCATCCCAATTATACTCCGATGATGACTGAGCTTCAGAATATATTTGATCGAAATAAACGGGAGGGTACTGTTCTTTTTGATTATGAAACGGAGATATTTTGGGGAGAAGTGTGATCAGGCGTTTATGTTCACAAAAACTGAGACAATAATGAATTAGAGGTGTAGTTAGTCCATGATGAGAAAAATGACATTACAATTCTTTCTTATGCTTGGAGCGGTTCTTATCATCATTGCGGCAATTCCTCTGGTTTTTAACGATCCATATCATGAGGGGCCTTATTCTGGTCCTTCAAATGTGTGGGAGCTTGTTCAAATGTTTGCTCGTGACTCATGGGCATCGCTGCTAGCAATCGGCCTTCTTCTTTCGATAGCTTCTGGTTTCGGGCTCCGGCGATGAATGTATGTATTGTCATGTAAATGGTAGCACTCGTTGAAAAAAAATAATCTGCAGCCGCCCACTGAGATCCTGAGAGCGGCTGCTTTTTTAGTGAGATACCAGGCAGAATAGCGAGATGCGTCGCATAGGATGTTTGACGAAATAAGGACTTCATGACCATATAGTCTATTAATCTTTTTGTAGCAATAAAGGTTCGATCGCTAGCGCTATACGAATTCGTAGACTTTCTGCGGGATCTTTGAGTCTTACCTCCAGGAGTCTTTCGCACTTTTCCAATCTGTACACCACGGTATTCCGATGCACAAAAAGCTGTTTGGATGTTTCGACAAGCTGGCATTGTGTTTCGTAAAAAGCACTCAAGGTACGAAGCAGCTCTTTTCTTTCGGATTCGTCTGCAATTTGCAATAATCCATCCAGAGTTGATTCGTAAAATTGTTTTAGTTCATCGTGAGGAAGCATATGGAATAAATATCCGATATCCTTGGCTTGGTAGGATTGGACAAATTGTTTGCGTTTGAATCGGTAGCCGAATTGCAAGGCATTGACTGCTTCTGTATAAGAATGGCGAACGCCGAGCACATTCGTTGCAGGTTTTCCGATGCCAACTGACATGCTCATTCCATTCTCATGGTGCAGATGTTTGAGCATTTGAATGAGATGCTCGGTGAGCTTCGCCTCGTCCCAGCCTGACTCCGGGATGGATAGCAGAAGGCAGTAGGTATCATGTTTGGTAAACATGGTGAAGGGGTGTTCTAACGCACCAAAATGACGTTTAATGTGCTCGTATTGCTCCTCTTGTTCGGTCAAGTTGTCTCCCTTAAGAGCCACCGCCCCCTCGTCATTACGAATAGCCAGCACGACACAAGAATAACCCTTTCTTAGCCCGTATCTCTTGCCGCGGTTCAGCGCCTCCTGCTCGAAAGTGATATATCCCTCGATCAAATCGGAAAAAAACTCGTTTTTATGCCTACGGGAACGCTCCTTGACTGCTTGGGATTTGGTCAGCTCCATTCCAATCACGTTGGAGGCTTGTTCAAGCGTTAAACCATAAAGACTGGTCCCTTGATCCGGCGAATGAAAAGATAACAAATAGCCTTCGTGGCGGTAAGTTTTAACCGGATATATTAACATGCAGCAGCGATCCCGAAGGGATGAGTCGATTAAACACAACGATGTTGGACTAGAGGTATCGGATAAGTCTTGAAGTGCAGGAACAGCAGCAGCAGTGAGCTCAGTAATGTTTGCATTCTGATTGGTGGCAGCAATGGTTTTCCATTTGTTATTTAGCAGGATGACTGGGGATGAAAGCAGTTTGGACAAGGAATGGACAATACCGGAAATTCCTTTACCTCGCATGATCATTTCGGAGAATTTTTTGTGAATGCTAAGTGCATATTGGAGTTCGTCGCTCTTATTGTTCAGAATAACACTGGTCGATCGTTGCAAAATTTCACCGAGGGATAGGCATACATCAGAAATTTCGATGATAGGAAATTCGATCTGATCGGCTTCACGTAATATTTCATCAGGGATCGGAAGTTCAAAGCGCTTGGTCTTGATGGCCAAACCCGAGCAGCGAAGCCGCTGCATGTCCCTAATCAGGTGAATGAAAACCTCCGGTTGCTGTTTCATAAAATAGCCGTTGGTCAGCAAGAGCTCGTTTGGCCTCAAATACCGTATGATATCAGGACAGTCCATAATGTTAACGGTTTGAACCTCGCGCGTAAGACCCTTGTGCCCAGTAATCACTCTGGCATCATCGTAAATGCCGTTATTGAGCAAATCTATCAGCAGCACATCGACCCATCCCTTTCTGGAACAAGTTAAACTATTGTTAAGTAATATAACATTATGATCCTTGTGAGTAAATATCTTTGGTTTGTTCGTCCAATAATCCAAATTATTTTTATCTTTATCATCCAATGACTTCCCCCAGCAGAGTGGAATATGCTTGAATTGTTTTTAACATGTAACAAAAGCGTACATGATTGGAGGGCTGTCATGGTTGATTTGCTTATTACCGATACCGTGTTATCCAAGGATGGAAGGCGAATGGATGTGGGGGTATCCTCAGGTAAAATTGCATTTATCTCACCATCCGGTGAAGGGATATCCGAAGCTATGAATGTCGTTCAAGCCAAAGGAGGTTTGTTGCTGCCCGGCTTGGTCGAGCCGCATATTCACCTGGAAAAAGCCTATTTACTGGATGTCATGGATCGGGATGCAGATTCTCTCCAAGACGCAATTCAGATAACGGCTAAACTGAAAAGTTCTTTTACAGACGAGGACATGAACGAGCGGTCGCTTGCTGCCATTCGTCAAGCCGTGAGCAATGGTGTTACCCATATGCGCTGCCATGCCGAAGTTGATCCGATTCTTGGGCTCAGGGCCATGGAGTCGGCTCTCCATCTGAAACAATCTTTAAGAGATCAACTGGATCTGCAGGTGGTTGCCTTTCCGCAAGAAGGCGTATTCAGAAGTCCTGGGACGGAAGAGTTAATGGAGGAAGCGCTGCGTATGGGGGCTGATGTCATCGGAGGAATCACTTATCAGGATGAATGCCTGGAAGAGCACTTGGATTTTACATTTGGTCTGGCTGAAAAATACGGGAAACCGCTGGATTTTCATACGGATTTTTCGGACAATCCCCATGATCGTGCTGTTGCGGAAATAGCCAGAAGGACACTCACCACAGGAATGCAGGGGCAGGTATCTGCAGGACATGTAACCTCGCTTGGTTCTATGCCTGAGCATGAAACCATGGATATCGCGGAACTTCTGCATCGAGCCAGGATTAGCGTCATTACGCTACCGATGACTGACCTGTTTTTAAATGGTCGGGGAGATGCGGAAGGGCCGCGAAGAGGCTTGGCGCCGGTGAAATTGTTACAGGAATGCAGTGTGAATGTAGCAATTGGCGTCAATAATGTCCGCAACGCGTTTACACCGTTTGGCAAAGCGGATCCGTTAGAGGTCGCCTGGCTTCTGGCAGTAACTTCGTACATGGGTGGGGAAAGGGATGCCCTTGCGTTGATCAATATGCTGACATATAACGCTGCACAGGCTTTGGGTATTAAGAATTATGGAATGAAGGTAGGCGCTCCGGCAGATATGGTATTGTTCCGGGAACGATCAGAAAGGGATGTGCTGCTCGGTAAGCCGGAAACGCGTACGGTTTGGAAATCGGGAGTGCAGGTTGGGAGTACGAAATAGAAAGAATAGTACAACTGCGGAATCAGGTGTTATTTACACAATTCGATCACAATGTGAAGGGGACGAATCTATGGAGAGAAAGTTAACCATCATTAAAAATGTCAAATGGGCGGATGAGCTGTTCGATCTAACGATCGATCGAACGACGGGAACGATCATCAGCATTGTAACAGCCGCAACCCATGCGGAGTTTGCATCTGGAGGTACCAACCATAACGCGGCAAATGTCTTTGAAGCGGATGGTCTGCATTACGTTCCGCCGATGGCAGATATGCATATCCACCTGGACAAACATTTCCTTGGCGAGCCGTGGAAGACACTGCAGCCCTTTGTCACCCTGCCTGGCCAGTTGAAATTCGAGAAACGCATGCTGGGAGAACTTCCGACTGGAGCAGGAGAACGCGCTAAACGGTTGCTCGATTTAATGCTGTCCCAAGGTACGGCCAAGATACGGACACATGTTGACGTCGATCCGCAAATCGGCCTCTCGCATCTGGAGGAGATATTGGAAGTTCGAGATTTATATCGAGGCCGCATGGATATGGAGATCGTTGCATTTCCTCAACAAGGACTACTTCGATCCGAGTCTGTAGCCGTCATGCGGCAAGCGCTTCGCGCTGGAGCCGACTATGTAGGTGGTGTGGATCCGGCCGGGCTGGACCGCCGAGTGGACGCCAGCCTGGAAGCGATGTTTGAGCTAGGGGCAGAATTTGCTGCGGGAATCGACTTACATCTGCATGACCCGGATCACCTCGGGACATACACGATCGATCGTTTTGCTGACTTAACGGAACAAGCAGGCATGTCCGGCCGCACTTCAGTGAGCCACGCCTATTGTTTGGGTCAAGTTAGTGAAGCAGAGGTTCGTTCATTGGCGGAAAAGCTGTGTGCGACCGGCGTATCCATCATGACAAGTGCACCTATCGATAGGCCTATGCCGCCCATTAAGCTATTGCTGGAAGCGGGAGTAGCTGTACATGTCGGTTCAGATAATATTCTGGATTCCTGGAGTCCATTCGGCAATGGCGATATGCTCTCACGTGGGTCGCGACTAGCTGAAGCATCCGGTTGGGTAGAAGACCACTGGTTGCTTGAGACATACAAGCTTATTTCCAATGCGCCGTTAACTCCAAAAGTGGGTGATCGCGGTAATTTCTCATTAGTAAATGCCCTGAATGCGATGCATGCGCTGGCAGCGGCACCTCCAAGAGAAGCGGTATTCTCGGGAGGTGTACTTGTTGGAGGCCGTGCGTTCCCGACCAGCAGGCACATGGCAGAGATCCATTCATAACTATTTTTTGCTAGGAGTAAAAAGCAGTGCGTCCTTTGTCGATGCGTTGCTTTTTTTTGTTTGCGGGAGTAGAGCGTATAAAAAATTAGATATTTTGTGTGGTCACGTAACTATTGTTGACACGTATGCCGGGGTGTAGATTTTCTTTTGGTGTATCAGTCCAAGATGCGTTGAATTTTTTATACGATTACACCAATGACTAGGGGGTCTCAACAGCGTATTATTCTTGTAAGAAGAAAATAACGTTAGATAAACTTACACGAATAAGAAAAGGAGGGATGTATTTGATTTACGACACCAAGCATCGTTACGTAGAAAAGCGGGAGAAAGGCATGCGTCGTAGTGCCTTTGCATATCGCATCCAAAACATAAAAAGGCATTGGTTGCTATTGGTCATGGTCTTACCAGGTATCATCTATCTGTTCATCAACAACTACTTGCCGATGTTTGGCATAATCATTGCGTTTAAAAATGTCAATTTCGCAAAGGGGATATGGGGAAGCGACTGGGTAGGTTTTGACAACTTCGCTTACCTGTTCCAAACGCAGGATGCCTGGGTGATTACCCGAAACACATTATTGTACAATGGTGCGTTTATCGTGCTTGGAACGATACTCTCCGTAGCCGTCGCGGTATTACTAAATGAAGTAAGAAAAAGATTCGTCTCTCGCTTGTATCAGAGCATTATTTTACTCCCTTACCTCATCTCAATGGTTATTGTCGCTTACTTGGTACTAGCCTTGCTAAACGAGGAGAATGGGTTCATCAACCATTACGTGCTTCCTTGGCTGGGAATCGATTCGGTGTCGTGGTATGCAGACGCAGGGAAATGGCCTTACATATTAAGTGTCGTGTACCTGTGGAAAAATGTTGGTTATACCTGCATCGTCTATCTGGCCTCCATCGTAGGCATCAGCCAGGAATACTACGAATCGGCTACGCTGGACGGAGCTTCCAAGTGGAGGCAAGTTTGGAGCATCACCCTTCCTCTGATTAAACCCACAATGGTCATTCTGGTTCTGCTTTCGGTTGGACGCATTTTCAATTCCGATTTTGGTCTGTTCTATCAGGTCCCGTTGAATTCAGGTGCACTGCAAACCACTACGGATGTCATTGACATTTATGTTTACCGTGGATTGATGACTTTCGGGGACTTTGGAATGTCATCCGCAGCAGGGCTATACCAGTCCATCGTCGGTTTTCTGTTAGTCTTGACGACCAATGCGTTTGTTCGCCGAAAAGACAAGGATCTGGCTCTGTTTTAGTAAAAGGGGGTGGCCAACTTGTATTCAAATCGAATGTATCAAATAACGGTTCACTTCGTGCTCATCGCGATGGCAATTGCTGCAGCATTTCCGTTTCTGCTCCTCATATCCGCTTCGCTTACCGATGAACAAGCCATCATTAGAAATGGATATAGCTTGATTCCAGATCAATTCAGTTTCGACGCTTATGTGTACTTGTTCGATCAGTATTCATTGATTCTGCGCTCGTACGGAATTACCACGTTCATCACAATAGTGGGAACCATTCTTGGCCTTCTGATTACAACCCTCATCGCTTATCCATTATCGAGAAATGTGCTTCCGTTTCGTTCGTTCCTGTCCTTTTTTGTATTTTTCACCCTGCTTTTCAATGGCGGGCTCGTGCCCATGTACTTGGTGTATGCGGACCTCTTCCATTTGAAAGACACTATCTGGTCCTTGATCATCCCGAATTTGCTGACTAATGGCTTCTACATTTTATTGATGCGCAGTTTCTTCTCCACGTCAATTCCCGGTGAAGTTGTGGAGTCGGCTTATGTGGATGGTGCCAATGAATGGGTCATTTATTGCAAAATTGTTCTCCCGCTAGCGCTCCCCAGTCTGGCTACGATAGGTCTGATGCTCATGATTTCGTACTGGAACGATTGGTTCAACGGTCTGATTTTCATCAATGACGGAAGCTTATACAGTATTCAGAACCTGCTTAACCGCATGTTGTCCGATGTGCAGTATTTGCAACAGAACAGTTTGTCCGGCCAGACGGCTGTCGCTTCATCCGTACCTCTTGCAAGCGTGAGAATGGCTATCGCCGTCATCGGTGTATTACCGCTTATCGCAGCATATCCGTTTTTTCAGAAGTTCTTCGTTAAAGGGTTGACCATTGGTGCTGTAAAAGGCTAACAGAGCTCGGCATCCAATAGGTTGTTCCAATAGCAAACATGGGGGAGTGAAGAAAGATGTTTACAAAAAGAAGGTTTGTAGGTTTCATGCTGGTGACATCCTTGTTTGGTGTTTTAGTAACAGCATGCGGAAGCTCGGGCGGCGAGGAAGAATCTGTTCGCGGAAATGAAGCAGAGAAAGGCTTGTATGAAGTGGTCATGACGTATCCGGCTTTTGGGGATGTGACGGATGTCAAGGAAGTTCAGGATGCCATCAGTGAAATTACAGCTGAAAAAGTAGGCGCAACGGTGAAGCTCCTGCCGGTAAATGGCTCCAATTATGCGAATCAAATGAACTTGATGCTGGCTGGCAGCGACAAACTGGATCTGGTGTATACCAGTGTTTGGTTCGGTCTGGAGTCCCAGATCAGCAGGGGGCAGCTGCTGCCTATGGACGAACATCTGAACGAATTCGGCCAAAAAATTCTGGAGGCCATTCCGGGGGAAGCGGCGGAAGCCGGAAGAATGAATAGTGAAACCTATGGTGTTCCAAGCATCAAAGCCTGGGCATTATCTCCAAGTTTTGTGATGAGCAAGGAACTGGCGGATAAGCAGGGTATCGACCTTGCGTCCGTAAAGACTTGGAGTGATATCTCAGATGTATTGCAACGTATCAAGGAAGAAGAGCCGGGAGTCACACCAATCGTCAGTTATACTTCGCAGGAAACTCCCGGACAAGCCATGCTGAATTTCGATCCATTGGGAACAGCGCCTGGCGTACTGGATTTCAGTGGAACAGACTACACGGTGCAAAATCTCTTTGCCACGACACGCTTCTCAACGATGGCCGATCTGATGCGAGAGTGGTACGAGAAAGGTTATTTCAGCAAGGATGTTGCAACATCCCAGGAAACGGGATCCAACCTGATTAAGGCGGGCAAAGCCTTCTCCTATATCCGGAATATCAATGAGTGTTACTCGGAATCGCTGGCGGCAGGGACAGAGCTTGCATGTGTACCCCTGGAGGCTTCCTATATGACGCGAAATAGCGTAGCTTCCAACATGATGTCTTTGGCGAGGAACAGTGAGCAGCCGGATAAGGCAATTCAGGTTTTGGAACTGTTCTACTCGGACGAAGCGGTCATTAATCTGTTCACGAATGGAATCGAGGGCAAGCACTATGTTAAACAAAGCGATGGCCTCATTGCCAAGCCGGACGGTGTCAGTTCGTCAGGATATGATTCCAATCAATACGCGGTTGGTAACAATTTCCTGTCCTATATCTGGGAAGGTAATGACCCCGATATGTGGGAGGTGTTAAAGAGTGAAAATGAAAGTGCCGTAAAGTCAAGAGCAATGGGATTCAGCTTCGATATCAATCCCGTCAAAACGCAAATTACATCGGTAACCAATGTCCAGAATCAGTATGACGCTGGATTTCAGACAGGCACGTTTGACCCAGCAGAACTGCCGGCTTATATCGAGAAATTAAAGAGTGCAGGCGTAGACAAGATATTAACAGAAAAGCAAAACCAGCTAAACCAATGGCTTGAAAACAAATAAAAGGAGCTGATCCTATATGTTTAATCCCGTTATTGATGTGCATCATCATATCATTTCTAGAGAAATGCAAAGGAAACAGAAGGAGCTGGGCATAGAGATTCCAAGTTTTATGCCGAAGTGGACACCGGAGATTGGACTTGAGAAAATGGGCATAGCCGACATTTCCTTTTCGTTTCTTTCGGCCCCGTCAGATCTGACATTCATTGACCAGCCATCGGCCAATACACTGGCACGGAAAATGAATGAAGAGCTTGCCTCATATGCACAGCAGTATCCTGAGAAGTATGGTGCATTCGCAACGCTTCCGCTCCCGGATGCTGGAGCTGCCCTGGAAGAGACCGTGTATGCGCTTGATGTTCTTGGACTGGATGGAGTTGCAATGCTCACTAGTTATCAAGGGAAATATTTAAGCCATCCGGATTACGCCGAATTGTTAAGCGAGTTGGATCGACGTAGTGCGGTTGTGTTTCTTCATCCCATTCTCATTCCACAGAAAATTGCCGGACTTAGCCCTGCGCTGCTAGAGGGAACCTTTGATACGACTCGTGCTGTCACTACGATGGCAGTCCATCGCATTTTCGACCAATACCCTTCCATTACGTTTATTCTTCCTCATACAGGGGGCATGGTTCCGTACATCAAATGGAGAATTGCACTTGCAGCCATAGGGCAGGATTCCATTCAAGTAGAAGCGACACCAGAACAATTCCAGGCTGAAATGGACAAACTGGACCATCTCTATTATGATTCTACGCTGAACCTTGGCACGATCCAGAAGTTAATTGGGCCTGATCGAATTCTGTTCGGTGCGGACATTCCTTGGCCAGCAGACAGCGTGCTTCGCATGCAGCGTGAGTCGGTACTCCATGAAGCCATGCAGATTAGCGAAGATAACATGAAGGCAATTGCTTACGGCAACGCATTTCGTCTCTTTCCCCGCATAAGTAAGTTTTATGAAAAAGTGACAATGAACTAACTTCAGGACGACTCAATACTGTACGAATGAAGGGTAGAGGGATACATTTGTAGGAAATTAAAAGAGCAGCTTGCCAATGGGCAAACTGATCTTTTTTCAATAGCTAAAAGGGATTACATCCAGAAAATTGAATAAATTTCCAGATGGTATATGAAATGATAAAATAAAATTAAGTTTAATTTGAAAAAGGTAACCTAAATCAAAAGTCCAGAGAGCGTGCGTATCTTCTTGAATGCGAATGTGACATTAAGAACGAAGCGGAGCAGGGCACTCAAAAGTATAATGTGCATATGATATAGGTTGGGTGGTTACACAAACGGAAACGAAAGAAAACTGGTTGATTTCAAAATATAGTAATAAGGTGCTGAGAAAAGAATTATTTGGAGGATGAATTGGCTTATGTTACAGAAAAGCAGCTTCGTTTATATTTCATTCACCTTAATCTTAGTTGTTTTAGTTGTCATTTTATCTCTAGACAAGTCAAAAAAATGGTATGGAAATGATGAGGAGACCATCAAATAAGTTGTGGCTTCGAAAAGCGTCCAAATCAATCTTTTGCTTCGTTTCTCATTCGAGATTCGAGTAAGGAAGCTATGATAAATCAGTTTATGATCGTAACAAATCAATATAATGAGATTGCTAGAATGCAATTGTACATCAATGAACAAGGGATTCAGCAGGAGTTGGACGTCAATCAGAAGTCTGTTAATTGGATTGATTTGCCTGAATCAAAGAGTGAAACCTACGAATTTAAATATAAATACTATGATAAGCATGGTGAGTTAATTGAAGATCATTAGTATCAAGACTAACGTAAATTCCAAGATACTGCAGCATTTGGCTCATTTTGAGAGAAAGCTAATCATTCGAACTTGGATGGAGGCACGTTATAGTATTTTTTGAAAGCTTTTGAGAACGTAAACGGATCGGGATAGCCCAGGAAGCCGGCGATTTGTTGGATCGTATACTTTTTTTCGTAGAGATAATCCCTTGCGCGATTCATTTTGATCTGGGAAATGTACTGACCGGGGGTGATCCCAACGGTTTTCTTAAAATAAGAAATGAAATACTTCTCGGAGATCCCTGTCATCGCTGCGAGATCGTTCATTCGGATGGGACGGTGCAGGTTCGCATCCACATATTGAAATACATCTTGTAATACTTCCAGGCTACCTTCGGTTTTTCTAGGTTTCTTACCGTTCAGGAATTGACCCACATAGGCACCCTGACCGTGAAGCTCGAGAATCTTTGCAATTACGGCGAGAAGAGAGGCCTTTAAGTAGAGTTGGTTCCCTGACGTGCCGTTCTCCTGTTTTAATCGACGAAATGCCCTGGTGAACAGCAAGGTTTCCTCCTGAATCAGGTTACCCGGCACAATTCCCGGAAGTTGAAACCCGGCCAGAATTCGCTGCTGTTCCCCGATGCCAAAGTTAAAATGGATGTAAATGAATCGGCAACCGTCCTCGGGCGTCGAAGCAATATAGGGCATATCCGGATAAAAGAATATGGCATCTCCTGGGACTGCCGTATATTCGAACCCATCGATCATCATCCTGACGGAGCCCTCTTGAATGAACCAAAGGTCGTAATCTGGATGGGATTTATGTTCTGTCCAGTCTTGATCGTGAGTTTGTTCTAGATAGGAGCTCATCCGGAGATGAATATATTCCGAAAGTTCGCTGAGGATGCTCATATTCAATCTGTTCTCACTCATTCGATTTCCTCATCCACCTTTACCACATGACATCTTTAAATTTAACTCATTATATCAAAGGTTTTGAAGGTTGTTAAATATCGTACGATATGACATGTATTGAAAACTATTGCACATTCCGATTATTAGCCACTCTTCTATAATGAACTTATATCACATGAGGAGGGTTATTCATGAACACTACGAACATGCCGCAGCCGAAGGTTGTCGTTATCGGAGCAGGGAGTCTATTCTTTGGTCGCCAGTCCATATGGCAGATGGTTCATTCCCCATACTTGAACCAGGGCACGCTGGCTCTGGTGGATACGGACGATGACAGGTTGGCAAAAATGGTGAAACTTGCGGAGATGATTGCTCGGGAGAACAACGTATCTTTGAAGATTGAGGGCTCGACAGACCGCAGACAGGTGCTTCCGGGGGCTGACTTCGTTGTACTGAGCTTCGCTGAGCAATCGGTAAAATATCGGGGGATTGATTGCGAGGTATCTTTGAAATATGGCATCCGTATGTGCTCAGGAGATACCATCGGTCCAGGAGGGATTTTCCGTGCGATGCGGGAATTGCCGGTCATTATGGAATGTGCCAAAGATATAGAAGAGCTGTGTCCCGATGCTTGGGTGATTAACTATATCAATCCGTCTACCGTCCATGGTATTGCATTACACCGTTATGCACCGAAGCTGAAATCGTTTGCGCTTTGTGACAGTCATCATATGCCTCATAAGAAGGCTTATTATGCTGTACGAGC
This sequence comes from Paenibacillus sp. ACRRY, assembly GCF_022346995.1. Classification (GTDB taxonomy): domain Bacteria; phylum Bacillota; class Bacilli; order Paenibacillales; family Paenibacillaceae; genus Paenibacillus. The sequence continues at coordinate 278,966 of NZ_JAKRNM010000001.1, forward strand.
AGGCATCATCGGCGATAGAAATGAGTTTACCGAGGAAATCGATCGGAAGTTTGACTTCCGTATTGCCGGAGTCAATCATTTTACATGGCTCCTAAAGGCGGAGTTCGAAGGCAAGGATGTTATGCCTACGATTGCAGAGGCTATGCGGAAATCAGCTGGTGAGGAGAACAATGGTGGCGATCAAGGTGCCAAAGCTCTCCATAACGACGCCATTACGTATGAATTGTACGATATTTTTGGATATATCCCTACTTGTACTGCACATACGAAGGAGTATGTACGTTATTGGCAAGGTCATGGTAAATCGCCGGATCGTATCCCGCCGTTATCGATCTGGGAGACAGAGGATCGTTATCTGCGTCACGACGAGATGTGGAACCAGGTGGACGGCTTCCTTTCGGGGGACATTCCCATTGCCGATTACATGAGCTCCTTCGGCCCGGATCATGCAACAGACATTATTGAAAATATGGTGGGCAATTTGGGGAAACGCTTCTTCGTGAACACGCTCAACAATGGGGCAGTGACTAATATGAATCCTGATTCGTTCCTGGAGCTGTTATGTGACGTAAGCATGGAGGGGGCGAAGCCGGTTCATGTTGGTGAGATGCCGAGAGGAATTCGGGGAATGCAGGAGCTTGTACTGGATACGCATGAGCTTACGGCAGAAGCCGTTGTGGAGCAGAGCTACGAGAAGCTTAGAAGAGCGATGTTGACGGATCCTCTTGTCAGTTCCATCAGTGATGCGGACAAGATCATCAAAGAACTTCTGGAATTGGAACGTGAGATGATCCCAGGTGTCTGGCATACAGATGGATTGATCAAAATCTGATTTTGGGATAAGTTAAGGGACATTAAGTTTATTAATGATAGGATGACTCGAACTGCCGAAGAAGTCGCTGATGTAGCGGCTTTTTTGGTGTGGTCTGCTTCCAGGTATATCAAAATCCCAATGTTATGGGATTGTAGACTCATCATACTCTTTTATAATGAAATGAGCAGATGAACGAAAAGAGGTGTGTAATGATATGTCTTCCAATAAGGGCAGGGCTCAGGAAAAGACTGAGCGCCATGACGTGGTCATTCAGGGGTACATAGAATCACGTGAGAAGCAGCGTCAGCTGCAGAAAAAGACATTGGGTATTGTCATCGCATCCCAAATATTTGGCGGTGCAGGTCTGGCTGCCGGCATCACCGTAGGAGCACTGCTTGCACAGGACATGCTGGGAACGGATCAATATGCCGGAATTCCAACCGCACTGTTTACGTTAGGTTCTGCCGCAGCCGCACTGCTTGTTGGACGCCTATCGCAACAAAAGGGCCGCAGAATTGGTTTGGCCGCAGGATTTCTGGCAGGAGGGCTGGGAGCGATTGGCGTCGTACTTGCTGCTATTTTTGACAACCTTCCGCTTCTCTTCTTGTCATTATTGGTCTATGGGGGAGGTACGGCCACGAACATGCAGACTCGATATGCTGGTACCGATTTGGCATTACCAACAGAGCGGGCAAAAGCGATAAGCATGGCTATGGTTTTCACTACATTTGGTGCGGTTGCCGGTCCCAATCTGGTTAACGTAACAGGGCAATTTGCTGAGTCCTTAGGTGCTCCGGTATTGTCTGGTCCATTCATGCTTGCAGCGTTAGCGTACATTGTAGCGGGGGTAATATTGCTTATTTTTCTGCGTCCCGATCCATTCATGGTAGCCAAGGGCATCGCAGAAAAAGAGAATCACAACCGGGCAGAACAATCGGAGCATATCATTTCCAGTGTTCATAAGCGAGGTATCATGATTGGCGCAACAGTCATGATTCTTACTCAGATTGTCATGGTTGCCATAATGACGATGACTCCGGTTCATATGCAGCATCACGGACATGGAATAGGTGCTGTGGGAATGGTGATAGGTATTCATGTTGCTGCGATGTATCTGCCTTCCTTAATTACCGGGATTCTTGTTGATCGGTTTGGACGTACAATGATGTCCTACGCGTCTGGTGTGACGTTGCTAATCGCAGGTTTGCTGGCTGCATTTGCACCGGCTGACTCAATGGTTTTTCTTATTTTAGCCTTAGCTTTACTTGGACTGGGATGGAATTTTGGTCTAATCAGTGGAACTGCAGCCATTGTTGATGCAACTCCTCCTCAGCTTCGTGCAAAAACCCAAGGGAAAGTGGATGTTCTAATCGCTCTGGCAGGGGCAACAGGGGGCGCGATGTCAGGCATGGTTACAGCGCAAACAAGCTATTCCACACTTTCATTACTGGGAGGAGTCTTGTCCTTGCTTCTTATTCCTGTGATCATTTGGTCACGTACCAAACCAAAACATTAATCAAACAAATGTAGTTACAAGAAACCGAGTTGTGTCCTCATAAGGACAGCAATTCGGTTTTTTCTTTATATTGGAGGGCTATTACCATTTGCTTGACTAAGTCAAATAAAATGGGGTAAAGTGTATATAGTTGACTTAGTCAAGTAAACAAACCCGATAAATTATGTTTTGTATGTCAGGAGGATACCATGAAATCACCAACATCAATCATTCCAATCATTCGCCGATTTAACCGATACTACACCAAGGTGCTGGGTTTGCTGGATAAGCACCTGCTCGATAGCGAGTTCTCACTATCGGAGGTCCGGGTCCTTTATGAAATTGGTCAATCCGAAGAATGCAAGGCAAGCATGCTCATTGAGCAGCTAGGACTCGATCCGGGCTATCTGAGCCGAATGTTAAAACGGTTTGAAAAAATGGGATTAACCTATCGTGTGCAGTCCAAGGAGGATGGAAGATCGTCCTTGCTGTATTTGTCAGAGCTTGGTGAAGAAACGTTGGTCCACTTAAACGAATTATCCGATGATCAGATACGCAATATGATTGTTGATTTGCCTGAACAGAGTCAGTTAAGCATTGCCGAAAGCATGAACACGATTCAGAACAAGTTATCCGGTAATCCGGAAGAACAGACCATAGAAATCAGGTCTGAATTGAGACCGGGGGACGTTGGAGCATTAATCCATCTTCACGGTTGGGTATACGCCAAGGAGTGCGGTTATAATCATATATTTGAAGGATATGTCTGCAAGACATTCTATGATTTACTCCAGACGTACGATCCGGATAAGGACCGGTTCTGGATATCGGAATGCGACAATGAAATCGTTGGTAGTATCGCGGTTATTGAGCATCCAGGACAAAGGGCCCAGATTAGGTGGTTTATTCTACATCCGGAATACAGAGGTATGGGTATTGGCAAGAAACTCATTCATGAAGCTATGGCTTATTGTAAAGAGAAGGGATACTCCAATGTATTTCTGGAAACGACGGAAGACCAAAAAACAGCTATAGCCATGTATACCAAGCAAGGTTTTGTCAAAACCAAAGAACAAGAGAACGATGCCTGGGGAGTACGCCACATCGAACAAACCTATGAACTTGAGCTTTAAGAGGGAAATAGCCGCTAATTTTAGCGGCTTTTCTCGTTTCAAGAGAACAGTGCATAAGTCATGGAAGCATTTGAATCTAAATGAGCAGCGTAGATATTTTTCAGGCCTCGTTATCTTTCTTGTGGCATGTGTACACGTAGACAGGAGGAAAATTGCAGAGGACAAACTGGATATTCTCAATAATAAACTCTTCAGCCAGCAGTTGCTTCATATGAAGTGAGTACTGATAGAAGACCAACATGCCTCCTGGCCGGAGAGCTTGTGTAATTTGAGCAAGGATGTGTTCTCTCATTGTCTTGGAAAAGTTAAAAAATGGTAATCCGTAAATAATGCAATCCAACTGTTGAATTTGCTCCTGATTCATTTTCTTCACTAGGAAAGAGGCATTGGAGTGGAATAAGGCAACCTTAGTCGAAACTTAAATATATTATCCTCATGCTGAAGGGTGAGGGTGCCATGATGCAGCTCCGCAATATTTCTCGCAATCGAAAGGCCGAGCCCGGATCCTGATTGAATGCCTTCGCTGCTCCTTGAATAATCGACTTTGTAAAACCGGTCAAACAGCTTGTCCATCTGTTCTGCCGTTAGGGGGGTTCCTTTATTTTCGACTTCAATTGTAATATGTTCAGAGTGTGTGGCCATTCGGATATGAATCGTACCCGGCTTCAAGGAATACTTCAGGGCATTCATTAACAGATTATCGATGGCGCGAGCCATCTTATCACTGTCGATATAGGTCATCATTGGTGAATCACCGATGTCTTTCTCGATGTGGATGCCATGTTCCATAGCGAGAGGTTCAAATTCGAATAACATCTGGTCTAAAAGTTGAAACAAATCAATTTTACGCAGGTCCAATTGGGTATCGACGGAGGTAAGACGGGTATATTCAAATAGATCATCCAGCAGTTTTTTTAAGTGCGTCGCTTTGTTATAGGTGTTTTCTACGAATCGTGTATACTCAGCCTCGTCTTGAAAGGAATTGGTTCGCAGAAGCTCAATATAACCAATGATGCTTGTAAGAGGCGTGCGCAGATCATGGGAAATGCCTGTGATTAAGTCCATTTTGGATTTTTCCAATTCGCGTTCCTTCATGATCTGTTGTTGCAGCTGCTCCGTCATGAGATTAATGTTGGTAGCGACCCGTCCCAATTCGTCTTGACGATTAACGGCTACCCGGTAATCCAGGTGACCTTCCGATATGAATTGAAGACCTTGCTCCAAGGAGATCAGATCTCTGACTATTTTTTGTGTGGCTATTAAAAAAGTGAATGTGAAGATCAATATAAAAATAGGTGTAATGACATAAGGGAAAAAGTTAAGAAGCCAGTGCCATTCTAATCCATCACTGATTTTGGAAACCGTCATAATAAGGATATTATTCACGCACACGGAACCAACAATTGAAATAACAAAACTGATCACCAATCGATTAAGAATGTGGAACTGTATCTTTTTCGTTTGCTTGGATAGCGGCTGTCTCTTAATCAACTTTGTAACCTACTCCCCATACCGTTTTAATATACTGAGGTTCTCTTGGGTTCACTTCCAGCTTCTCACGAAGATTGCGGATGTGGACCATCACGGTATTATCCGAATACCCGTAAGGTTCTTTCCACACGGTTTCGTAGATTTTCTCAGAGCTAAACACCTGTCCGGGGTGGCTGGCAAGCAGCTCAAGTATTGCAAACTCCAGCGGCGTGAGTGGAATATCATTCTCTTTCAACTTCACGGAATGTTTACTTTTATCAATGACAAGGTCTTTAACTAGGATTAGAGAATTATATTCAGCTTTCCCAATCAGGGTTTGGCGCCGCAGCTGAGCCCTGACACGAGCGAGTAATTCCAATGGATTAAACGGTTTGACCATATAGTCGTCAGCCCCGGTAGTCAGGCCTGTGATTTTATCAATGTCCTCTTCTTTAGCTGACAGCATGATGATCGGAGTGTTGGATACTTCGCGAATTTTAAGACAGGCTTGAATTCCGTCCAAGACGGGCATCATAACATCCAGAATGACGAGTTGAACCGATGTTGTTTTTATAATATGAAGTGCTTCCAGACCATCGGCTGCTTCGATGACGTGATATCCTTCGTTACGTAAATAGACATGAATGACATCACGGATATCGGGTTCATCATCGACAATGAGTACGGTGTTCATAAATCTAGCTCCTTTTTAGACCAGTCTATAAAATAAATATAATGAACTTGTGACATCTACCAGTGTAATCCATCGTCCAGAATGTTTAAATTGTTTCCTTTTTGCGACAGACATAAACAAACGCAGGAGGGATATTCAGTGGCACTACATCGATGTTCTCAATGACAAAATATTTGAAAAGTGTCTTCTTCATTTGAAGCGAATATTGAAAGGCGATGAATAAACCTCCAGGTTTGAGAGCCTGGTAGATTTGGTCTACCAACGTGTTTCGAAGCTCAGGTTCAAAGTTGAAAAACGGCAATCCGCTAAAGATACAATCGAGCTGCTGAATGCCCTCTTGCTTCATCGCAGCTACTAAGTGAGCGGCATTCGGATAGAAAGAGAACGTTGGGAATGCATTTTGCAGGTTGGTTCTCATGATCTGATTCGACTCAAACACGATTACCTTGGTAGAATCCTGCGCCTGTTTTTCAATATAACGGGTGATGGCCCCTGTTCCTGCTCCGAGCTCGGCGATGGCCTTGAATTCAAGCCAAGGTGCATGACTAACCATGTTGCTCGCCAGAAAACGAGAGCTTGGTATGACACTGCCTACATGTTTGGGGTTCTTTACAAAGCTTTTCAAAAACAAAATCGTTTCATTGGAATTCATTAAATTAAGTTCCTCCATGGGTTTTATATCGAATTTTTGTAACTACAAGACGGACTTAAAAGTGTAATAGCTGAAGCGCAGACAGAATGGGATCTCCAAAGTAGGTGCCTGCAGCAAAATACGTTAAGGTCCAAAGTAGAGCACTGGAATAGGATATAATTGCAAATCTTCTGAAATGTACTCCGCTCAGCCCGATCACCAGAGGAAGAACATATCGTACGACTGGAATAAACAAACCAATAGACATCGCCCAGTGGCCTCGTTGGTTCAGTATTCGTTCGGCTTTGATAAAATGTTTGTTATGTTGAAACCTGCATAATTTCCTCGTCCCGTATAATTTACCTGCAATATAGGCGACGGTGATGGCCGTTATAAGTCCGGATAAAATACAGAAGTAAGTGATCCCAGCATCAATTGCACCCGTGTGGCTCAGGATGGCCCCACTGATAATCGTGATCTCATTCGGAATCGGAATTCCAAACGGGCCCAGGGAGAAGGCAAAATAAAAAATCAGATAACCATACTGGTGAAGCAGCTCTAAGATTGTATTACTGACCATGGTTTTACCTCCTCGCTTGTCGATAGCAAAATCATAATGAAATAAACTAAGGAATTAATGAGTATATTTCTAAAGAAAATCTAAAGATTGTTTAAGCAAGTCAACAACATATCTCCATTCAACCTAAAAAAAGCCTTGCGAAAGATTGGCAAGACTTGATTGGTTAGATTGGCGAATAGATTGTTTTTGTCGAAAATTCCGTAGAGAATATTGTTCTTTATTTTCCATATTTGTGTTATTCTGTTGATGATAGGCGACTATTTCATTTGTCTGATCGATATAGAAGGGAGGGGCATATTTTCGATTCATTCAATTGGTATAAAGAGAGTAACGGCACTGCTTGTAATAAAATGTGAATAAGCGGAGGTTTGGTTATGCTCAAACAAATGAAGAGATATGGTGTTTGCAGTTTAGCACTTGTATTGTTTGCGGCTGCGGCATTGACCGGGTGGAGTACGAAAGCATCGGCAGATGATTTCAGATCATTGAACGCTTCACAGATTGTATCGGAGATGGGAGCAGGGTGGAATCTGGGGAACCAGCTTGAAGCAACCGTGAATGGCGTCCCCAGTGAGACGGCTTGGGGCAATCCTGTCGTTACTCCAGAGTTGATTAAAAAGGTAAAGGCAGCAGGCTTCAAGACAATTCGCATTCCTGTATCCTATTTCAATCATATTGGAAGCGCTCCCAATTACACGATTAACGCTGCGTGGTTGAATCGAGTCCAAACCGTCGTTGATTATGCTTACAATGAGGGTTTATATGTCGTCATTAACATTCATGGAGATGGGTATAATTCTATTCCAGGCGGATGGCTTCTTGTGAATGGCAGTAATCAGGCTGCTATTAAGGAGAAATACCAAAAGGTGTGGCAGCAGATTGCTACCAAGTTCAGCAATTATAATGAACGTCTTATTTTTGAATCAATGAACGAAGTGTTCGACGGAAATTATGGCAATCCAAATGCTGCTTACTATGCTAATTTGAACGCCTATAATCAAATCTTTGTAGACACCGTCCGGAAGACCGGAGGCAACAACAACGCCAGGTGGTTACTGATTCCTGGCTGGAACACGAATATCGACTACACGGTGGGTAATTACGGTTTTGCTCTTCCGACAGATAATTTCAGATCTTCAGCAATTCCGAGCTCTCAGAAGAGAATCATGATCTCTGCACACTACTACTCTCCATGGGATTTTGCTGGTGAGGAGAACGGAAATATCACGCAGTGGGGTGCAGCGGCAACAAATCCTTCGAAGAAATCGACCTGGGGTCAGGAAGACTATCTGAATGCACAGTTCAAATCGATGTACGATAAGTTTGTAACGCAGGGCTATCCAGTTGTCATTGGAGAATTTGGCTCCATTGATAAAACGGCGTATGACTCAACCAATAACGTTTATCGTCAAGCTTATGCCAAAGCGGTAACGGCAACTGCCAAGAAGTACGGGGCCGTGCCGGTGTATTGGGACAATGGACATAACGGTCAGCATGGTTTCGCTTTGTTTAACCGCTCAAACAACACAGTAACCCAGCAAGGCATCATTAATGCCATCATGCAAGGTATGCAGTAATCAAATTATCCGTTAAGTTGTACAAAACGGCATGTCTTCTCACAAGAAGGGACATGCCGTTTGTTTTGTGCTATTCGTTCAAAATCGTTCAAACACCAATACCATTTTGCCAATGAATTTTACATAAGCCACATACAGAATTCATTAAATTCCACAATACCTTTTATATACTTAATTTGCTTATATAGCGAACTAAAAGGACTAGGTGGTAGACAGGATGTTAAAAAAACGCGATTTGCATGAATGCCACGCACTGTACAGCTTATTGACGGACCCCTCAGTGTCACCTTATGTTCGTTACCAATGTCAGTCGCCTGAGGAGTATTTATTCCTGACCAAACAGCTGATGGACGAGGAAGAACAGAAAATCACCATTTCTCGAACGATTCTTAACGAAACAGGGCTGCCCATCGGAACCATTGATCTGTATCATATCGTAAATCATACAGGATTTCTGGCCACATGGATTGGAGCGCCTTACTTCGGTAACGGATACAGTCAACGGGCGAAATCTGTCTTCTTGAGTGAACTTTTCCTCGAACATGCCATAGAAACGGTGTTTTTGAAGATTCGCAAACAAAATATCCGGTCGAGCAAAGCTGCACAAAAACTGCCCTATGTAAAACTGGCCAATCATTCGCATTATGAATTATATGGATCCATCAATGCCAGGGAGCAGATCTATGATCTGTATCGCGTGGAACGGATCGACTTTATCGAATACAGTATCATCCTGAACCAGGGAGTGGCTACATAGCTGCACAGAAAACCTTATGAATTCTAAATAAGTAAAATCATCATATCCATTCATATCAACCAAAGTCGCTGAATCAGCGGCTTTTTTGTGTTTTTATTTAAGCTAAGCGATAAAGGCTATGTGATAATTTATAACACAACATTTGAATGATTGTGAAAAACAACAAAAAATAATGAAGCTTTTTTATGGAAAACTACAAAGACATCCCTGATCGATCGTAATATAATATGACACAAGAAGAAAACGAGTTAGGTTATATAACACAATATTTGATTAACACATGAATTTCTGTTCGTTCTGAAAAGGAGAATACCTATGCAAATTACAGCAGCACCGTACAGTTGGCCTTACGACGGGAATATCGATCCCAGTAAAACTGCTTTAGTCATTATCGATATGCAAATCGACTTTTGCGGCAAGGGCGGTTATGTGGAACAGATGGGGTATGACTTGTCCTTGACGGCCAAACCCATTGAGCCTATTCGAAAACTCCTGCATCGGGTCAGGCAGATAGAACAGTTTCATGTCATCCACACGAGAGAGGGACATAAACCGGATCTATCCGATCTGCCTGCAAACAAACGTTGGCGCAGCAAACAGATTGGGGCAGAGATAGGCTCCTCCGGACCAGCAGGACGCATTTTGGTTCGAGGTGAACCGGGATGGCAGATTATAGAGGAGCTTGCTCCGATCGAAGGTGAATCGATCATTGATAAGCCCGGCAAAGGCAGTTTTTATGCCACAGACCTGGATCTGATCCTGAAGAATAAAGGAATAACTCATTTGATATTGACGGGAATTACAACGGATGTGTGTGTGCATACAACGATGCGTGAAGCCAACGACAGAGGATATGAATGTCTGATCCTGGATGACTGCACGGGAGCGACCGATCCTGACAATCATCACGCCGCGCTCCAGATGGTCAAAATGCAGGGAGGCGTGTTCGGCAGCGTCAGCAACTCCAGCGAGGTATTAAAAGCGCTAGCTGTTTTTTAATCAATCACTGCCACAGCAATAGAAAAAGCAACAACATGGGAGGAAATCATATGTGGAGATGGTCCAGAAAGTCACTGCTTATCGTAATGTCGGTTTGTTTGCTTGCACTAACAGCTTGCGGGTCGAACGATATGCCTAGCTCAGCTTCAGGAAATGGAGAATCCGGAGAACTGAAAAAAGTGGTTCTGCGTCTAAAATGGGTTCATCAAGCACAGTTTGCCGGCTTCTATACCGCTGTAGAGAAGGGGTTTTATAAGGAAGCGGGTTTGGATGTTGAGATCAGACCAGGCGGCGCGGATTTTCCTTCCGTACAGATGATAGCATCAGGTGCGGAGCAATTCGGCGTGACGGGCGCAGATCAAATACTGATGGCCAGGGAGAAAGGGGTTCCCGTGAAGGCATTGTCCGCCATTTACAGAAAAACGCCATTTGTGTTGTTTAGTCTCAAGGATTCAGGGATCACGAAAATGGAGGATCTGGTCGGCCAGAAGATCGGTGTGAAGCTTGGAGGGAATGAAGAGCTGACTTACCGAGCAATGGTGAAAAATGCGGGCATAGACGGAACCAAGGTGGAAGAAATGCCTGCAAAATATGACCTCAGTCCATTGCTCAGCGGACAGGTGAAGGCATGGCCCGGTTATGTAATTAATGAGGTCCTCGCCGTACAGGAACAGGGGAATGAAGTCAATATTATTGAGCCAGGCGATTATGATATTAACTTTTATGCGGATACGTTGTTTACGACAGAGGACATCATCGAGCGTGATCCCGAAATGGTGAAAAGCTTCGTCCAGGCTTCCATGAAGGGCTGGAGCTACGCTATTGAGAACCCTGAAGAGGCTGCCGAATTTGGCTTGAAATACGGGGATAAATTGACCCTTGATCACGAGGTCAGCATGATGAATGCAAGCATTTCTTTGCTGGAGCCGGAGAAGCTCCCACTCGGGAAGATGGAGTCCGAGGCATGGGACGTGCTGCAGAAGAACCTGATTGATTTGGAATTCTTGAAGGAAGAGCAAAAGCTAGAAGACGTATTTTCAAACGAATTTATCGAATAGGGTGTGATTTTATGCTAACAACGACCAGTGGTCTGGAGAAAGAAGCTTCGAGGCTCCACGTACAACAGACAACCATTTCTTCCAAAAGTGACATCGCGGTTACGTTGAAAAATTGCTCCTTATCCTTTGGTGACGTCAACGTATTGAACAATGTGTCGATTGATATTTATAAAAATGAGTTTGTTTCGATCCTCGGCCCAAGCGGCTGTGGGAAGTCAACGCTGCTCCGGTTAATGCTCGATCTGCTTCAGCCAAACGCAGGAGGAGAGATCGTCTATCCATCGAAGGATCTCTCGCTCGGCATGGTGTTTCAGAAGCCTGTATTGATGCCCTGGCTAACCGCAATCCAAAATATATCGCTGCCTCTCACGATCGGAGAGAAGAAATTCACCAAAAAAGAGATCAAGGAAAAAGCGGAATCCTCGCTGCGGTTGGTTGGACTTCAGGATTTCATGAATCATTTTCCGCATCAGCTGAGCGGGGGCATGCAGCAGCGGATTGCGATTGCAAGGGCACTCGCTGCAGATCCGACAGTATTGCTTATGGATGAGCCCTTTGGGGCACTCGATGAATTTACGAGAGAAAAGCTGAATTTCGAACTGCTGCGTCTATGGGAGAGTCCCGAAACGAGCCTAAGTACAGTTGTTATGGTTACCCACTCGATTCAGGAATCCGTGCTGCTATCCAACCGCGTGATCATGATGTCACCAAGACCTGCCGGAGTGGAGGACATTATTTCGGTTCCGCTGCCTTCACCGAGGGAGATCGGTATGGATGAGCTTCCGGCCTTCCACCAGACAGTCAATGAGTTAAGAAAGCGGGTCAAACACCTATGAAAACCAAGATCAAAGATGCCATGTATCCTGTCGTATTCGCCATTGCCTTTCTTATATTATGGGAACTTATTGTTCGTCTTTTCGACATCCCCCTTTATTTGCTCCCATCTCCCACAGGAATCTTATCGGTTATGGACAGCTCATTATGGTCGCATATGCTGGTCACGCTGCTGGAGGCTTTGGCAGGCTTCGTGCTTGCCAATGTCCTGGGATTGATTACCGCTGTGATCTTCGTGCATTCCAAGCCGATTGAAAAGGGAGTATTCCCGCTGGCGATTGCACTCAAAACGACCCCGCTCGTCGCTCTGGCTCCGCTGTTGGTCGTATGGATGGGCACAGGGTATTCTTCCAAGGTTGTAGCTTCCATGCTAATCTGTTTCTTTCCCATTCTGGTGAACAGCGTAAAGGGTCTGAAAGCCATTGAGCACGAAGCATGGGAACTGTTCTCCACATATAAAGGCACCAAGTCAGAAATTTTCTGGAAATTACGACTGCCTGCAAGTCTGCCTTATGTGTTTTCTGCGTTAAAAATCTCGACCTCGCTGGCTATCGTGGGTGCCATTGTCGGTGAATTTGTCGGTGCAAACAAAGGGCTCGGCTATGTCGTACTGGTATCTTCATACCATATGGATACGCCTGTGATGTTCTCCGCCATTATTGCATCCGCACTATGTGGCCTGGTTCTCTTCTGGGCCATCAGCTTACTAGAGAAAAGAATTATATTCTGGCAAAGGACGGATGACCTATGATGAGATGCACTGTGAACCGTATTCCAAGCCGTTCGCCTAACGATGTGGCTGCGATGGAGAAAGCGATCCATGAGGGAGTTATTGATCCCCAAGATGTGGTTGCAGTACTAGGTAAAACAGAGGGCAATGGCTGCGTGAACGATTTTACGCGTGGTTATGCTGTGCTGGCGTTAAAACAATTTTTTGGAGAATATCGAAAAGAATCAACCTCGTCCATATCCTATGTGATGTCTGGAGGAACCGAGGGCATATTGAGTCCTCACTTTACAGTGATTAGCCGCAAGGGTGCTTATAACCAAGATAGTCAGAGACAAGATCAACACTCTCTTGCCATTGGCGTCGCCAAAACACGGGATTTCCTTCCGGAGGAGATTGGAAGGCTGGCTCAAGTGGACGAAGTGGCTGCTGCCGTTCAGCGAGCCATAGCAGAAGCTGGCATCGAATCTTCGGCAGATGTACATTTTGTGCAAATCAAGTGTCCGCTGCTGACGTCGGAAGGCGTGTATGATGCCTTGAGCAGATCTCAAACCACCGTGACAGATGATACCTACAAATCCATGGGATATTCACGGGGAGCCTCTGCACTTGGTGCGGCAGTTGCTCTTGGAGAGGTGGAACGAGCTGGACTTCAGGATACGGATATCTGCGATTCATGGCAGCTGTTCAGCAGCGTAGCCTCCACGTCGGCAGGCAGCGAGCTGGCATATTGTGAGGTGATCGTCTTCGGCAATTCCGACTTCGCGGAAGGTCCATATTTTATCGACCATGCTGTAATGAAAGATTCCATTGACGCCCCTGCGCTCAAGCGCCTGCTGGATATACATGCAGATGCTGAAATGGTGCAGGTGATGGCCAAGGCAGAGGCCGATCCCACCGGGTTCATCCGGGGTCACCGGCATACGATGCTTGATGATTCGGATATTAACCATACGAGACATGCGCGGGCTGTCGTCGGAGGTGTGCTTGCTTCGGTGTGTGGTGATCCAATGATCTATGTGTCTGGTGGAGCCGAACATCAGGGGCCCCCAGGCGGCGGGCCGGTGGCTGTGGTTTTTAAGCGTAGGGATTAGACGGGATACATCCATAAAAAAACACAAATGGAGGAATGACAAGATGATTACAGCCAAGAAAACGGAGGTTATCACAGGGGAAGAGATGCAATGGGGGCTCATGCCGAATCATATTCACCTGTATCACCGCGAAATTGTGTCTGCAGAGCAGGCTGATCAGATGGGCTTCCGTACCAGCTCTGTTTTATGGGAAAAGATCGGAGTTGGCGGTCAGGTACTGCCCCACTATCATGACGTAGCTGAAATCATTCACATCACGGTAGGGAAAGTAAAACTGTTATGCAATGGAGAATGGAAGAGCTATCAGGCAGGCGATACGTTCCATGTCCCGGCAGGCGTTATTCATTCGGTAGCTAATGATGATGAACAGCCGACAGAACAGATCAGCATTTTCTTGCCGGTTGAAGAGAATGCTCCGGTTAACTCCTTTTTTAATACAACATTAGTGGAAGATGTCTTTACCACCAAATTGAAATAGTCAGGCGGGATTGGAGATGGCAGATCACAAGAAGGCAGGATTCACGTGCAGTGATGTTTTGTTGATCCACGACTTTAAGGAAGCTGTCGTCTTGGCTGGAGCGAGTGGCATGCAGCGAATCATTAACCGTGTCAACGTGATGGAAGTGCCGGATGTGATTGATTGGGTGCGCCCAGGGGAGTTTCTGATTACCAGTGGATTTCCATTTCGTGATCAGCCAGAGGCTATAGCGGATATCATACCGCAGCTGGTGGAGAAAGGTGTATCGGCGCTAGGGATTAAAACGAAACGATTCATTGATCATATTCCTAGCCGTGCACTCGAACTGGCAGATCAGTTGGATTTCCCGATCTTTGAGCTTCCGGCCGCGATCGTATTTTCGGATGTTGTTCGAGATATTATGGAACGAGTCCTTGTGCAGGAGGCAAGAGAGCTTTCGCTGCTGCAAAGCCGTTTTCACAAGCTGTCTCAACAACTCCTGTACGGGAAAGGATTAGAGGAATTTTTGCAAACACTGGATGGCATATTGAACAATCCCATTGTATTGCTTGATGACTCCAATCATCTGTTCCTTTCTCCTCAGGCAGAAGAGATTGTGGAGGCAGACAATCCAATGCTGTGGTCCGGTTTGCGGGAAGAGAGCAGTCTCGGTGTGAGTTTCATAACGCTAGGTGAGCGTCGAATTCGTGTATATGTATCAGCCGTTAATGACAAGCAATACGACAAATGCTTGCTGGTTCTGCTGGAATGGAATCAGGAGCACTCCGTTGTTGATCGGCTGACGATTGATCGCGTAGGCGTTTTGGTAGGGCTCGAGATGATCAATGCCAACGCCAGGCGGGAAGTAGAGCTGAAGTACGTCGATCAGTTTCTGCAGGACTGGATTACAGGCCGAATTGTAACCATTGAGGATCTGAAGCTGCGAGCGGAAGCGTGCGGGCACCCACTTGAAGATGATCAGCCGCGCCATGTCGCGTTAGTGCGATTTCTGAACGTCAAACCTAGCATCAGGACCATGCAGCAGGCGATTAAAAGGCTGAGAACCAAATCCAAAGGTGAGGGACTTCAGGCAACTATACTGGAGGGAGAGCTGGTTCTTCTTTTCGCAGAAGTCATGTATGGTAATCGAAATGTGGCGATGGACACCATTATTGCTGATATGAAGCTGGTTTTCCCTACAGAGAGCTATTCTCTATGTATCGGTAATCGAACCGGAGCTGCGGAGAAGGTGTATGAGAGCTATAACGATGCCAAAAAGATTCATCATATCAGCTCCATTTGCGATTACCGTGAACCCTATGTGGACTATATGAAGCTAGGGGTGTTCCAACTCTTATACCATCTACCGGATACGGAGGAGGTACAAGAGTACCGTGATCGATTCATTCAGCCCTTGCTTACGTATGATGCCAAGCATAATTCCCAGCTGTTTGAAACGTTGAAGGTATATTTTAAGCATAATCGAAATGTGAAAAAGACGTCAGCGGAGCTTTTCACTCATTATAATACTGTTTCCTATCGGGTAGAGCGGGTATGTGAATTGCTGGGGATCAGCATGGATAATGGCGATGATGTATTGCAGCTGCATCTAGCAATGAAGTTGAATGAAATGAGACCAGCCTGATTAATATGTACGCATCAAGGAGGGGTGACGGATGAGTAAGCCGGATATGAATATACCGCGTGAACTGACAATAGACTGGCTGCAAACACAATATGGGAGCGGGAAACTCAAGCCAGAGCAGGTCATTGAAGAGATCATCTGCCGTTCCCGTGAGGACGAAGGGATGAATATCTGGATTACGCCGCCTGTACTGGAGAGAATCAAGCCGTATTTGGACCGTCTCAAAACAATGGATACTTCCTTGCCGCTGTGGGGTGTACCATTCGCCATTAAGGACAATATCGATGTGGCTGGCACACCAACGACGGCTGGCTGTCTCGAATATGCGTATGTTCCAGACAGGCATGCTGCTGTTGTAGAACGATTGTTAAACGCAGGAGCCATTCCTGTAGGTAAAACGAATATGGATCAATTTGCGACTGGGCTTGTAGGCACCCGGAGTCCTTACGGTGAAACGCATAACGCGCGAAGCGCTGAATGGATCAGCGGCGGGTCCAGTTCAGGATCTGCCGTAGCCGTAGCGAGGGGGCAGGCAGCATTCGCCCTAGGCACGGATACCGCGGGCTCCGGAAGGGTTCCTGCGGCGCTGAACCGTCTTGTCGGCTATAAACCGAGTTTAGGAGCCTGGTCAACAAAAGGTGTTGTTCCCGCATGTGCCAGCCTGGACTGTGTAACTGTATTTACCCATTCTTTACAGGAAGCAAGGATTGTCGATGTGCAAATGCGGGGCCTTGAATCATCAGACCCATGGTCCAAGGAAATATCGCGAAGGGTCGATAAGCTTCCCCAAAAGTTGTATTTGCCTAAAAATCCATTAACGTTTTTTGGTCCGTTGGCGGTTGAATACAGGAAGGCATGGGATGCAGCCGTCCAGAGGGTCGAACGGTTGGAGCTGCCAGTCGAATATATCGATTACGATCTCTTTGAGGAGGCTGCCGCACTTCTGTATGATGGACCTTGGGTAGCTGAGCGATGGGCCAGTGTAGGAGGATTCATTGAGTCAAGCCCAGGAGTCACTGTCCCCGTGACGGAACAAATCTTGCGATCAGGCAACTCAGACAAGCATGATGCACCCTCTGTATTTACCGCAATACATAAGCTTCAGGAGCTGCGAATGATAAGCAACAAGCTTCTTCAGGAAGCCGTACTTGTCATGCCGACGTGCGGAGGAACGTGGAAAAGAAGTCAGATTGAAGCCGAACCGATAGCTGCGAATTCGGACATGGGGCGGTATACGAACCATTGTAATCTCCTAGATTTATGCGCGGTTGCTGTACCAGCAGGTGATGCGGTGGCAGAACTACCGTTTGGAATTACGCTCTTCTCGCTGTCGGGAAATGAGCACTTGATAGAAAACGCTGCGGCCTCGTTTCTGGAAGAGAATTTGCCGCCTTTGGAAGCAAAAAGGCAAGAAACGATGCTGGTTGCCGTCTGCGGCCTGCACATGAGAGGTTATCCACTGGAGAAACAAATGCTGGAGCACGGGAGCCAGTTCATTGGTGAGTCGCATACGGCGGAGAAGTATCAAATGCTGAAGCTGCCTACCATACCGGCTAAGCCTGGGCTGCTGAAGAAGAAGGCAGGCGGCAGTGCCTTTGCACTTGAATTGTGGCAGATGCCAGTCGCTTCTTTTGGCGCGTTCGCTGCATTAATTCCGGCCCCGCTAGGTATAGGCAAAATTGAATTAGCAGATGGGACAGAAGTATCCGGGTTTATATGCGAAGGCTATGCTGAAGAAGGAGCAGAGGATATTTCTGCTTACGGAGGATGGAGAAACTTACGATAAGTATGCAGAAGGCGGGGGCACTTAAACGATCGTCCTTCGATCCCAAGTACCGAATATCGCGACAAGAGAAGACACCTATGAGTGCATAACATTCTTTCCCATTCATGATGTCACATGAATAGTCTATGATGTTACATTGCGTATTCATCATCCATAATCTTCGATTTGATGCATTCCGAGTTCAATAAAGGGCTACTGACTCTCTTAGTCAGTAGCCCTTTATTATTATTTTAAGTAATCAGGAACCCGCATTCTTACCGTTTAGTTATGAGTGATTCTGAGTGACTCTGAGGGACCTGAACATTATTCAGGTATCCTGTTTATTCAGACCAGCTATACGCATCGTTTGCTCCAGTCGATCCAGGTCCACGGTGAAGTCCTCTAATCCCGAAAAACGGTCTGGTGTCGTTCCATCATCTTGTCCATACATCATATAATAATCAAGTTTGTTATGGTTGCTAATCATCCAGTAAGTAGGTACCACATGCCGGATATGAAAAATTTCGAAGACAAGGGTGTCTTGCATGCAGAAAGCGAGGTTGGCCAGCCCGGCTCCATGCGGTGCAACAATCGCTTTTGAGGAAGCAAAGAGCTGAACCTGCTGGGCAATGCTCCAATCCTCCAGACAGACCGAAACAAACCCGTACGCCTCCAAAAGCCGGATGACTTCACGCTCGTTAGCTATCCGTCGTGCGGAGGCTTTGCTCCGAGAAATGAAAATGCGCTCCGGTGAATCCAGCGTTGTGTCGCGTCTAGGCAGCATAAACATGCGAAGGACAGATGTAGCCCAAGGCGGATAGTGTGAATTCATCATTAGGGAAGGCACAACCAAACGGTCAGCCTGAATTTCCCGATTGTCTCCAGTACGAATCACGGACGATACCGATGCGCCAAACATTAGTAACGTCTCTTCCACAAATGATGCATGAGGATTAGGATTCATGATCAGCGATTGAAAAGGAATATTTAGAATTTGAAGCATACCCAGTCGAGGCAGCACATCATATAACCAATGAAAGTAATTATGACTCCCGCAAAAAGTCAAAACGGCAGAAGTCCCTTGGAGATACAGTTGCTCCTGTATCATACTCCGATACAAAGCAGGGTGCTCTTCCAGTGTCAACATTCTATTAAGTCTTCCATCGTATTCGGGAGAAAGGTCGAAGATCAATTTTTCATCTGATGTCAGGACGGAACCTGATGTTCCCCAAACACGCCCATTCGATATGTATGCAACATACCCGCCTTCGGGATGAACGCTATAGGGCATCAAATAACGGTGAATTTCCGTTTCAAGGGTTTTAGGTATCTCGTAATTGGCGACTTCACCAAGATCAAAAGGGGAGACTTTATCATCACTACCGGAGGAAATGGAAGCCCTCCATTCCCAAATGTCCCTGTAGAAACCGGACTTATCTGAATTAGTGCCTGTCGATTTGGCATTATTACATATCTCATTCATTTTCAGCCCTCCATAATGATGTGGTTGCTATGAAGTTAATTTATGCATGCAGGCTTCAAAGTGATTAGAGCTGATCATATCCTTTATTTCTTATGTACAATTTACACATGAGATCTTTTCAATATCGCTATGAACATGTCGCAATATCATTAAATAGTAAAGCTTTGGATGCTAAATCAAGTATTGTATGTTGTATATGTTGTAAAAGCTCTGGATAATTATAATGTTACACAGTTATTATTATAGTCATTTAGACCTGAGGATAGCTCAGATGTGTTGAATTTCTTTCCATCATGAGAGAAGATTCGACGCATTTATTAGCTTTAATGAAGCTAAGCATATGATAGTATTGGTTTGAAGAAATAAAACATTATAAGTTCGCTATCAAACACGATGCATGCTTCATTTACTGAAGAGGGGGAAGACGAATGATGAATGTTTTGTTGGTGGATGACGAGCCGTGGGTACTTGAAGGCCTGAGAACCATGGTGAATTGGGATAAATACGGTTTTCGCATCTGTGGTGAGGCAGAGAATGGCAATGCCGCCTGGTCCATGATCGAAAGTCTTCAGCCGGATCTGGTTTTTACAGATATTCATATGCCATCCGTGAGTGGCCTCGAACTGATCGACCGTTCCAAGCATGGGCTGGCCAAAGCACCACGATTCGTTATTTTAAGCGGATATGATAGCTTCGAGTATGTAAAAACAGCGCTGGAGCAGAGAGTAGAGGACTACTTGCTCAAGCCTATTGATGAGATCGAGATAGAAAAAGTGTTGGAACAAATGGGTCGTAAAATTCAGGAAGAACAGATTTCGGCAGCAGTACACCAGCGTGATCGTGCCCTGTATGTGAATTGTTTGTTTGATCGCCTGATTCAAGGGGAAGAGAGCATGGAGCTGCAAGCCGAAGTGAATACGATGCTGCAAATGGAAGGCCATGAGGATATGGCCTGTCTTCTAATCACCACGGATATCAGTAAAGAAGACGTGAAAGAACGAATACACGCTTTTGGTGGTGTCCATTGGTCGGAACCTTTCGTGGATGCTGAAGGAAATATCGGAGTGTTCGCTGCCGATATTGATTATTCCTTGAAGCAGCTTGAGTCAATGGGCAGAAATATATTGGAGATCTATGCCGGTCATTCGTCCATGATCGTAGCCATTGGAATTCATTCGGGTACAGAATTCGTTATGCGATCCGCATACGAGAGAGCTTTGTTCGCTCTAAGATGGAAGCGTTATCAGGGAGGGGGCGGATTTGTTCATCATCAGGATCTGCCGCAGAGTGACCCATTGGCCAGCGTAAATCAAAAAGCTTTAGCCAAACTGATGGAAGCCATTCTTTCAGGTGAACAGGATAGGTTGGAAGCGAAGATTCAAGCACTTCTTGCTGATTCTGACTTAGGACTACCCGTCTCCAATATGGAATACGTCCGGGTTCAATTGCTTGCCCTTGAAATGAGTATTCTCAAGGAGTTGAAGGAGCTGGAGGGAGATATGGGCAGTTTTATGCTTGATGTTCAAAATAGGGCAGGCGGCATTACTAAAATCCACTCCTACCCAGCGTTTCGGGATTATGCACGTGTGTTAAGTTTGAACGCTTTGGAGGCTCTGCAGGAGCAGCGAAAAGAAAAGGAATGCAGCACCATTTTTCGTGTGGTGCAATACGTCAATCAGGAGTTCCGTCAAAAGCTGCAGCTTCAGGAACTCGCACAGCAATTTCATATGAACGCCAATTATTTGGGGCAAGCATTCAAGCAGCAGACTGGCCAAACGTTTCGGGAATATTTAAACGATAAACGGATTGAGGAAGCGAAAAGGCTACTACGCCAAAGCTGCGCATGTATTGCTGATATTGCGGTACAGTCTGGTTATCCGAATGCAGACTATTTTGTAAGTCAGTTCAAGCGAATGACGGGCATGGCACCTTCTGCATTTCGTAAGCAGCAATAGCCCCCCGGATAGATGAGAAGTACGAATGAAGGATGGCGATAGCATATATGTTCAGAAAGATTCGTTTTCGCAGCATCGTAAACGATATTCCTTTGAATTACAAATTTATATTGATCTATATTATTGGTATTTTGCTTCCTATCTTTGTAAGCAATGTTTTGTTCATGGATCGGATGTCGGGGTTGATCAAGGAGCGGGAAGAGCAGAATTTACAAATCTCACTGGAGCGTGCAAGAAAGGATATCCATACGATGATTGATGGTGGCGTTGCCGTCAGTCATGCTTTGATTACGGACAAGTTGTTGTCTGAATCCATGGACCGGGTGTATGACAGTCAACTGGATTTCTATAACACACTCGATGATCAGCTGCGCCACCGGGTGACTTCCTATATTCCCGTGAACAATCAGATTCAGCGAATAGGAGTTTACACCGAAAATCCGACCATTGTGCCTGGTGGGGATTATTATGTTCTGGACAATGACATACGCTCCAGAACCTGGTTCGAGCAGTGGCAGGCCGCTGGGGAAACCCTAAAAGTGCTTGCATACCGTGATCAAGCAACAAATGATCGTGCTGCGACCTCATCGTATTTAAGCGTGATCGAAAAAATGGACTATTACAACGCCGACAACTCTTATCAGAAGTTGGTACGTATCGATTTTTACCTCAATCGTTTCTATGATGTGATTGCCAGAGAAAAGAGTTCTCTCGATCTATATCTGGTGAATGCCCAGAATCAAATTATCGTGTCTGCGGATGACAAGTATCAGGGCGAGGTGGATCGTAGTTATGCAACATTCGATATGAGCAAGGCGGAAGACAAAGACCTACATACCGTACCAATCGGAAGTGCCAGTTATGTGAAGGGTTGGAAGCTCATTGGTGTTCCCCAGGGAACACGTGTCAAACAAGGGATGTTATCGATGCAGCTTTATTTTGGAATGCTGGCCGGGATTATTACCCTGATCACTTCCATCTTCATTTATGTCATGCTCCGTTCCTACAATTATCGTGTCAAACGGCTGTCGAGGCATATGCAGAAGGTGGGCAACGAAAAATTTGAATTGATCAACATGGATGGTGGTCGAGACGAGATTGGTCATTTGATTGGCAATTTCAATATGATGACGGCACGAATCCACTCATTGATCAACAACGTGTACAAGCTTGAAATTCAGCAGCGAAGCCAGGAGGCTGAGCGCATTCGAGCTGAGCTTAATTTGCTGCAAAGCCAGATGAACCCTCACTTTCTATTCAATACATTGAATGCACTGCTAGTGGTTAGCACCAAAAATAACTATGCGGACGTGAAGGATATTATCAAGGATCTGTCCAAGCTGCTTCGCCGTCTGTTGAATTGGAAGGACGATGTGGTCACGCTGGAGGAGGAAATGAGTTTTACGGTTATGTACCTGGGTATTGAGAAATTCCGTTTCCGGGACAAGTTTGAATACTATATTGACATCACTGAAGAGGCAAGGGGATATAAAATACCCAAAATGAGTATCCAGCAATTGGCGGAAAATGCTTGTAAACATGGCATCCAGGCTATTGAGGGACTTGGCTATGTGAAGATTCAAGCTGAAATTGTAAATGAGCATCTGCGTATAGTCGTATCTGACAATGGCAAGGGCATGGATAAGGAACGGCTTCAAGAGGTTTTATATCACATGCGAAGCAAGGAAGAGAGCGGAGGATACAATATTGGAATACGAAATGTATATCGCCGCCTCGAATTGTACTACGACGATAAAGTGAATTTTAACCTGGTAAGCAGGATTGGAGAGGGGACTGAGGTATCCTTCGAAATTCCGTTGCAATTGCTGGAACGTCAGGATGTAAAAGGAGGCGTGGACAATGGCATTTAAAGTGTTGTTAATTGACGATGAACCTTTGGCGCTTGAGGGTCTGCAGTTATGGATACCATGGGAAAATCTTGGCTTTGAAGTGTGCGGGGTCTGCGGAAACGGTTCGGAAGGCCTTAAACAAATGGAGGAGCTGAAGCCCGATCTGGTTATGGTTGATATTCATATGCCGATGATGGATGGCCTGGAGATGATTGAGGAGTGGAGACGCAGGGGCAACGAATCTACCAAATTCATTATTCTTACAGGGTACAGTGATTTTGATTATGCACGAAAGGCACTTAAATATAGAGTTTCCCGGTATTTGCTTAAACCGCTGGACGAGGAACAGGCCGAGCTAGAGATCCGTCAGATGGGACAGGAACTGGCTAAGGAGAGGGAACAACTATACGTTGGTCAGGTGGCACGGAGAGAGAAGGAAAATTTGGCTATGAAAGAGGCTTTGATAGGCAAGGGTCTGTCCACAGAAGCAGCAAGTTTACTGGAGTCCCTGTCAAAATCATCTGATGTTTGGAATGTATGCCTCGTTCAGATTGCAGCAGAGGATTATTGCAAGTGGAGCGCGATTGCTGCGGAATTCTTGGACAGATCCAAAGCCATGTATGTGATTCGTTTGCGAAATGATCTTGTTTCCATCGTGTTTGGTAGTGCTGCATCTGCCTCCATGGGCACGAGCGACACGGCAAGACAGCGATTGGAGGGACTGGCTCGCCGCCTGGCGGGCTTTCGCGCATTTATGGCGATTGGTGAAGAAGAATCTTCACTTACTTGCATTCATCATTCCCTGGCGACAGCAGAGAAAGCGCTCCTGCATGCCTTTTATGAGGCGGAAAGGAACGGCGTGATGGATTATGACAGACTTAAGGATCTTAGGTTTCAAAGACAATACGATCAGGTAGAACTCCTGGAGAGAATTATGGGAGCATTTCAACTCATTGATCACGATGTCTACCGATCCGCAGTGGATTTTATTGAGCAGTCTTTTCGCCAGATACGAGTTCACCCGGAGGAGGCCCGCAAATTCCTGATCTACCTGCTTCATGAAATCCGAGCATACATGAGGGCCAAACTGGCGGAGGATGCAGGAGATTCGAACCGTCTGTTTGACATCCCGAATCTGGATGAACGCCTGCTGACATTGGATGATCTAATCGGCATGCTTCAATCGTGCGGTCGAGTCTGTTTTGAGCTTTTGCTTAAGGAGAATGCTTCTGAAACGCAAGGTATTGTACAGGATATCAACGATTACATTCATGAGCACTACCGAGAGGGATTGAGCATTAAATTGCTGGCGGAGCGTTTCTTCCTGCATCCGGCCTACCTGGGACAACTGCTCATACGCAAAAATGGGATTGGATTTAATGAACTATTACATAATTTGCGGATTGAGGAAGCTTGCCGTTTACTCCAATTGAATCAATACAAAAATAGCGAGGTCTCGGAAAAAGTGGGATATTCCACCTACCATCATTTTTTGAAGCAGTTTGAGAAAAGGCTGAACATGTCTCCGAATGAGTATAAGAAACATGTATAAGAAAACCTTTTATAAAATGTGAACGGTTGAATCTATAGATTATAGATTGAAAACCTGAGTTTTTCTCGGAAAGAGCTATAATTCGGGTGTATTTTCCATTTACCATTAAATTTATAATGAAATTATTAAAATGAAAGGGCTTTCATCAAGGGCGAGATCAAACTTTGGAGGTGCTTTATGGGGGACAGTAAAAAGAAGTTTTTCCGTATGGGGGCAACCATGTTGTTGTCACTGAGCGTTGTGCTGGCTGGTTGTTCCGGTGGCACAAATGACCCAGGCAGCGGAGAAGAGGGAAGTGGGACAGCGGTAGGGGCTGACAACCCGATAGAAATCTCGGTATTCCTAAACGAGGCCGGTCAACAGCCAACCGCTGACAACAAGATCTACAAAAAAATGAAGGAAGAGCTCGGCGTATCATTCAAATTCGAATTCCTGGCCGGTGACAAGAACCAAAAGCTCGGTGTTATGATTGCTGGTGGTGATTATCCAGACCTGATCTCGGCGGATACCAAACTGACAGCTGCAGGTTCTGTCATTCCACTTGAAGATCTAATTGAGGAACACGCCCCGAATTTGAAGAAGCATTACGAGAAGTACTGGAATCAAATGAAGGACCCGAACGATGGGCATATTTACTACCTGCCGAACTATGGTGCATACAACGGCGAAGTAGCTGACACCTATTACAGCGGTCCTGCGTTCTGGATTCAAAAAGCCGTACTGAAAGAGTTCGGTTATCCGACTCCAAAAACACTGGACGAATACTTCGATTTAATTGAGAAATACAAAGAGAAATATCCAACCATTGACGGTAAGCCGACAATTGGTTTTGAGGTACTGAACTATGACTGGAAAAACTGGGGCTTGTTGAACCCGCCTCAGCATTTGATCGGTCATCCGAATGATGGTGGTGTAGTTGTCAACGATGGCAAGGCGGAAATCTTCGCTGATAAGGATTATGCCAAAACGTACTATCAGAAGTTAAATGAAATCAATGCACAAGGCTTGCTTGATAAGGAAGCGTTTGCACAGAACTACGACCAATATATGGCCAAATTGTCCAGTGGTGCCGTACTCGGCATGTTCGATCAACATTGGAATTTCGGCAGCGCGGAAGATTCACTCATAACGCAAGACAAAATTGAACGCACTTATGTAGGTTTCCCGCTCGTGTATGACAGCAGCACCAAAGACTATTATCGTGACCGCGCAGCACTGAATCTCAACAATGGTTTCGGTATTACCGTGAGTGCCAAAGATCCTGTAAAAATCCTCAAAGTGCTCGATAAACTGATGGAGGAAGAATGGCAGAAAACACTCACTTGGGGCATTGTGGATGAAGACTATTATGTCAATGAAGAAGGCCGCTTCATGAAGACACAAGAACAACGCGACAAGGCAGCGGATGCTGCTTGGAAGCTTGCTAACAAAGCAGATGCATTTTATGGAACTGCACCGAAAATGGAAGGTTACTTTAGCGATGGCAACGCAACTTCGGCAAGTAATCAGCCAGAAGAATACCAGGCAAGCCTGAAACCGTTTGATAAGGAAGTTTTGGATGCATATGGTTTCAACAGCTATATCGATTTCTTCAGTGCTCCACCGGAAAATCCAGTGACTTACCCTGCTTGGTCTGTCGACGTGGTAGAGGGATCTCCAGCCAAGATTGCCAATACGAAGCTGAACGAATTGTCGACCAAATATTTGCCAAAAGCCATCTTGGCCGGTACATCAGAGTTTGACAATGTTTGGAACGAATACGTTTCCGAGATTCAAAAGCTTGACATCAAGGCATATGAAGATCGTATCAATGAAGTGTTGCAGTGGAGAATTGATAACTGGTCTGTGAAATAAAAACAACTTATGTCAGGAAGGAAGATAACCTTCCTTCCTGATTCTTTTGAAACATGGTTATGGCAGATGTGTTCTGGTTGTTTCGACGTTTTCCTTTGATTATAAAGATGGATAGGGAGCTTGATATTATGGAGGAAATTGTAGTGGGTACCAAGCCGCTCCGCCCGAAGAAAAAACCGAAAATCAGGCGGATTACTTGGCAGAATATTAAAGCACAGAGACAACTCATTTGGATGTCTGTTCCTCTGCTTGCGTACATTATTGTCTTTGCGTATGTACCTGTATGGGGTTGGACGATGGCCTTTCAGGATTATAAACCGGCCCGGAGTTTCTCGCAGCAGACGTGGGTAGGATTTAAGCATTTCCAATTTTTATTTACCGATGACAATTTTTTGCGAGTGCTTCGTAATACGCTAGCCATGAGTGTCATCAACATGATTTTGGGTTTTGTAACCGCTATTGTTCTGGCATTGCTGCTTAATGAGATCAAGAAGGTCCTGTGGAAGCGGACGGTACAGACGATCTCGTATCTGCCTCACTTCTTATCATGGATTATCGTTACCGGAATCGTAGCGACATCGCTTGCTTCTGACGGTATTGTCAACGATATCCTGATGAAATTGCATTTAATTGATGAGCCTATTCTATGGCTGACGGAAGGTAAGTACTTCTGGGGCGTTGTTGCAAGCTCCCACATTTGGAAAGAAGTTGGATGGAGTACCATCATTTATTTGGCGGCTATGGCCTCGATTGACCCGGCACAGTACGAAGCTGCCGACATTGATGGAGCTAACCGTTATCAAAAAATGTGGAATGTCACCTTGCCAGGAATCAAGCCTACCATTGTCATCCTGTTGATTATGTCGATTGGGCATATTCTAGAGGCCGGTTTCGAGGTTCAATATTTGCTGGGTAACGGATTGGTTGTTGACTGGGCAGAAACGATTGATATCTTTGTGCTCAAATACGGGATTGCACAGGGTAACTATTCGCTTGCGACTGCAGGCGGTATATTCAAGACCGTGGTCAGCATTACGATGTTGCTTGTAGCGAATTGGACAGCCAAGCGGCTTGGGGAAGAGAGGCTCTTATAAGATGAAAAAAACACCATTGTCCGGTTTAGGAAATACATCGGCGCTTTCGATACGCCGTCCTGGTGCCAGAGGCCTTGAACCGTTTCTGTTCGGCACCTTTAATACGATCTTCATGATCGTGCTCGTAATTGTGACGCTGTATCCATTTTTGAACACCATTGTAGTTTCGTTTAATGCAGGGAATGACACCATTCGGGGAGGCTTATATTTATGGCCTCGTGATTTCACCTTGCAGAATTACAAAGCAGTTTTTGCTTCAGGCACGATCTATAATGCGTTTTTGGTTTCAGTTGCGCGGACCGTACTTTCAACACTGCTTAATATTTTCTTGACCACCATGCTGGCCTATACGCTGAGCCGGCGCGATTATATCTTCCGTAAGCTGATTACAACTGTTTTTGTACTGACCATGTATTTCAACGCCGGTCTGATTCCAGGATATTTCCTCATGAAGGATCTGCATTTGATTAACTCCTTCTGGGTGTATGTCCTGCCATCACTGGTAAGTGCGTTTAACCTGATCGTCATTCGTACGTATATTTACACGATACCTGAAAGCTTGATTGAATCTGCGAAAATAGACGGTGCAGGAGATTTCCGGATTTTCTGGAAAATTATTTTCCCGCTATGTAAACCTGTACTGGCGACCATTGCGCTTTTTGTTGCCGTCGGGGCTTGGAACTCCTGGTTTGATGCTTTTCTGTACACGTCGTCTCGTCAAGAGCTCAGCACGCTGCAATATGAATTGATGAAATTGTTGTCATCCAGTATGAACGCCAACAGCAATCCTTCCGTTGCCAATGGTATAGGGGCAGAGCATTCGACTCAGGTAACCCCAATTTCCATTCGTGCAGCCGTAACCATAGTAGCTTCCGTTCCGATTTTGCTTGTATACCCGTTCATGCAAAAATACTTTGTCGTAGGACTTAACGTAGGGAGTGTGAAGGAATAAATGTCACAGCTTCAAGTACAACAAATTCGCTATGCGAACCCGATTCTTCCCGGATTTTATCCGGATCCGAGCATTGTGAAGGCAGAGGATTACTTTTACCTTGTTTGCAGTTCGTTTGAGTATTTTCCGGGGGTTCCGATTTTTCGGAGCCCGGATCTGATTCACTGGGAGCAGATCGGCAACATATTGGATCGGGTAAGCCAGCTTGATTTGACTGGTCAAAAGAGTTCGGACGGGATTTATGCCCCTGCGCTGCGATACCACGAAGGTACGTTTTATATGATTACGACAGATGTTAGAGGTATCGGGAACTTCTATGTTACGGCAACCAACCCTGCGGGACCATGGTCTGATCCGATTCGCATTCCGTATGGGGGAATCGACCCCTCTCTGTTTTTTGACGATGACGGGAAAGTGTATGTCACCGCTCAGCAAGGAGCGGACTACGATTCTCATGCCATTCAATATGAGATCGACATCACGACAGGAGAGGCGTTGTCCGAACCACAGGTGGTATGGCACGGAGACGGTGGACCGTGGACCGAGGGGCCGCACTTGTACAAAATCAACGGGATGTATTATATGATGTCTGCTTCCGGAGGGACGGCTAAGGAGCATCGCGAAATCATCGGTCGCAGCGAACATCCGTATGGTCCGTTCGAACGGTATCCAGAACCGATTCTGACTCACCGCCATTTGGACCACCCTATCCAGTATTTGGGCCATGCCGATCTGGTGGAGGATCATCACGGAGAATGGTGGGCTGTATTCCTTGGCGTCCGCTTGACAGAAGACGGATATAGCGTGCTTGGACGCGAAACATTCCTTGCGCCGGTTGTCTGGAATGAGGGCTGGCCGCACATTGACAACAATGAAGGCACAGTAAGCCTGGACATGACGATTCAGCGAAAGCCGATGTCAGTTCCTTCTCAAGTGGATGGAAATGCAGCAATTGTTGCAGGCCGGGATGACTTCAATGAAGAACTGGGTCCGCAGTGGATGTTTGTGCGCAATCCGTCAGAAGGAGCATGCTCCATAACGGAACATCCGGGCTCATTGACACTTTACGGGCAGGAGGCAAATCTCAGCGACGTTGGTCAGATTACGTTTATTGGCCGCAGACAGCAGCATCTTCAGGCTTGCTATACAACCAGCATGACATTTGTGCCGACTGCGGATGGAGAAGAAGCGGGCATGTGTATTCGTCGGGATGAGGATGCGCATTATGAGCTTGGTGTTAAAAGGTCGGAAGGACGCAACCTCATTTTTGCCCGTCTGACGGTACGTGAAGAGTCGAAAGTCGTGTACGAGAATGAGACAGAAGCAGAGCAGCTGTTCCTTCGGATTGAATCAACGGAGACGGACTACAAACTGAGCTGCTCCTTGAATGAACAGGACTGGGTAAGTCTTGGAACGGGTTCAGCACGGGGCATCTCTCCGGAGGACTTTGTGCATAAAATGTGCTTTACCGGAGCGGTAGTCGGGTTATATGCCACTGGCAACGGCCAGGCAAGTCATTCACCTGCACGCTTCGATTGGTTCGATTATGAAATCTAGCTAACTGATCTAACGAGACGAACTAATATTGCTTATTCGGTAATCAGGAGGAGGGGAATTATGGAATCCAGGCGTGAAGAGGAATCATTGAAGACTTTATATAAGGATGCTTTTCATATCGGTGCAGCGGTTAACCCCCTGACGATCAACAGCCAGCGCTCGCTGCTGGCCTACCACTTCAACAGCTTAACAGCAGAGAATGAAATGAAATTTTCAAGCCTACACCCGGAGGAGAATCTGTACACGTTCGAGAACGCAGACGTCATAGCGTCATTTGCCAGAGAACAAGGTATGGCACTGCGAGGACATACGCTGGTCTGGCATAATCAGACTCCCGATTGGTTGTTCGAAAACGAAGCGGGCGGAAAAGCGGAGCGGGATTTATTGCTTGAACGGCTTCGCTCGCATATTCAGACTGTCGTCGGCAGATATAAGGATGTTATCTACTGCTGGGATGTTGTGAATGAGGTCATCTCTGATGAGAATGATGAAAGTGCATTTCTGCGGCCTTCCAAATGGCTGGATATTGCCGGGGAGGACTTTATTGCCAAAGCATTCGAGTTTGCTCATGAAGCAGATCCACAGGCTCTCTTGTTTTATAACGACTATAACGAGTCCAACCCGCATAAGCGGGAGCGCATCTACCGACTTGTTCGTTCACTGCTGGATCAAGGCGTACCGATTCATGGGGTAGGTTTGCAGGCACACTGGAATTTATACGACCCCACGCTGGACGACATGCGTGCTGCCATTGAGCGTTATGCCCAGCTTGGCCTTCAGCTTCAGCTGACTGAACTTGACGTATCGGTATTTCGCTTTGACGACCGACGTACGGACCTGACTGTTCCTGAGAAGGGGATGCTGGAACTGCAAGCCGAGCGTTATGAATCCATTTTCCGTCTCCTTTACGAATATCGTGAACACATTAGTGCCGTCACATTCTGGGGAGCAGCAGATGATTATACCTGGCTTGATCATTTCCCGGTCAGAGGCAGAAAAAATTGGCCATTTTTGTTCGATGAATCACATGCTCCCAAACCGGCTTATGAGCGCGTCGCGCAGATTCCGAAGCAAGCTGCAATGGAGAAAAAGTGATACTTATATCGTTAAAGCGTCCGAAAATAAATTTGGAATTGAATCATCTCTTTTGAAAGGGAGTATTTGAATGTCTGAAGTGCCTAAACCGCATCAACCGTTAGTCACCCACATCTATACTGCAGATCCATCAGCGCATGTTTTTGAAGATCGGATCTATATCTATCCATCTCATGATCTGGATCATGACGGTCCGGTGAATGACAACGGAGACCAATACAAAATGGAGGATTACCATGTCTTGTCCATGGCCGATCTGAACTCACCGGTCGTGGATCATGGTGAAGTGCTGCACGTTAAGGATGTCCCGTGGGCATCCAGTCAGATGTGGGCGCCAGATGCAGCATACAAAAACGGGAAATATTATCTGTTTTTCCCCGCACGCGATCATGATGGCATCTTCCGGATCGGTGTAGCAACAAGCTCTTCTCCCCAAGGTCCATTCCAACCGGAGGAGCAGTACATCCCAGGCAGCTTCAGCATTGACCCTGCCGTATTCATTGATGAGGACAACGAAGCCTACATGCTCTTTGGCGGCCTGTGGGGCGGTCAGTTGGAGAAGTGGCAGACGGGAAGCTACGTGGAAGATGCTGAAGGTCCTGCTCCGGATGCGCCTGCGCTTGGCCCAAGAATTGCCAAGCTCAGCGAGGATATGCTCTCTATGTCTAAGGAAGCATTGGAAATTGTAATCCTGGATCAGGAAGGCAAGCCGCTTACCGCGAGCAACGAAGAATGCAGATATTTCGAAGGACCATGGATGCACAAGTACAATGGCAAGTATTACTTGTCTTACTCCACTGGAACAACGCACAAGCTGGTATATGCTACAGGTGACAATCCTATGGGACCATTCACGTTCCAGGGCACCATATTACCGCCTGTTTTGGGATGGACAACACATCATTCCATTGTTCAATTTGAGGATAAATGGTATTTATTTTATCATGACTGTTCTCTGTCCGGTGGTGTCGATTACAAGCGCTGTGTCAAATTTGCCGAACTGACGTATAACTCCGATGGAACCATTCGTATGATTGATCCATACCCGGAAAAATAACAAGTTTAAGGGGGGCCTCACGGGCCTCCCTAGTTATATAATCATACCTTGAAGCCGACCTATAAAATCTTTTTTTGAGCTTGTATTTGGTTTTAAAGAGAAGATCATATTATCTTATCTATTATTGAAAGCGCTTAACTCCCAGAGTCAACCTTCATCATAATGGAGAAAGATGTTATTTTTTTCTGTCGCTTCTGGATTAAAACATGTAAAATGATTTTGACTGAAGAGTCAATGTTTGAATTGCTAATTTTAACGATATTTTTAAACTATTCATAAATAAGCGGGGTGTATTAAGGCATGGTTCATCACAATCCGATTCTATGGGCCGATTATCCAGATCTCGATGTTATCCGCATAGAAGATACGTATTACATGGTGAGTACGACGATGCATATGATGCCAGGATGTGTCATCCTGCGTTCATATGATCTGATGCAGTGGGAAGTGGCTACTCATGTGTATGATAGACTGGATGACACGCCCGCCCAAAGACTGGAAGACGGTAAGCAGATTTATAGTAAAGGAATGTGGGCAGCTTCACTTCGGTATCATCAAGGGACTTTTTATGTAATCTTTGTAGCCAACGATACGCGAAAGACGTATTTGTACACCTCTTCATCTATATTAGGGCCATGGAACAAACGCATTGTTGAGGGCTTTTATCATGATTGCTCACTTTTCTTTGACGATGACGACCGGGTATATCTGGTACATGGTAATACCGAAATTCATCTGATCGAGTTAAAGGCTGATCTGTCAGGACCTAAACCGGGGGGATTGCAGCGATTAATCGTTAAAGAGCGAGAGCCTTTCCATCTGGGTTACGAGGGAGCCCATTTCTATAAAATCAATGGGAAGTATTATGTGTTCCTGATTCACATTTCGAAAGAGGCGGGACGAAGAACACAGGCTTACTTCATGGCGGATACGATAGACGGTGAATTTGTCGGTGGGGAAGTTTTTAACGATGATATGGGTTATTTCAATTCAGGTGTTGCGCAAGGTGGGATTGTGGATACACCGGATGGAGAATGGTATGCCATGCTGTTTCAGGATCATGGTGCGGTGGGTCGTATTCCAGTACTTGTTCCCCTGCATTTTGATGGCAGCATACCCGTTTTTGCAAGCAAGGCACCAAAAGAAATCGATATTCCTAGCACAAGGCCGGGTTATCAATACAGCCCACTGGTAGGCAGCGACGATTTCAGTTATCACATTGGAGAAGACGGTAGAGTACGGCTGCGTGATTTTTGGCAGTGGAATCATACGCCCCATGATGAGCTTTGGACTGTAACCGAGAAGCCTGGTACATATCGTATTCGGAGCGGTCAGCTCAGTCCGAACTTAACGTTTGCTGTAAATACATTAACCCAGCGCGCGATGGGACCTGCATGTACGGTTAACGTGACACTGGATGGTAGCGGATTAAACGATGGTGATTATGCAGGAATATGTTTTTTAATAGGAACTTACGGTTTGATTGCTTTAACAAGGGATGAGGGACAGTTTTACCTTGTCATGCAGGCGCGGGAAAGTCAGGATCCCAGCATATTCGGGAATTTGATTGATCAGGAGCCAGCGACGGAACATGCACGAATCCCCGTAGCCGGGCCGGTCGTTACGCTCCAGGCGTCAGGTCATTTTGTGAATAATCAGGATGAGTGTTCATTTGCCTACCTTGATGATACGGAGTGGAAGCCTATTGGCATCCCCCACAAGATGTTCTATAAATTGGACCATTTTATGGGCTGCCGGATTGGCTTATTCCTCTACTCAACGAAAGTCATTGGAGGCATGGCCGATTTCTCCAATTTTGAATACCGGGTCGTCTAGGCAATAAATACACAATGGTATATAAAGTCGCCTGGTGGCGGCTTTTTGTACGCCTACAGATCATTAGATATAGAATGTTGAATTCCGGATGATCCATTAAATAAATGGCATGATTCATTCCAATAGAAATGGGGCAAGTTGTCGTGTCTAATCGATGGAAGTACAGGATAAGATGGACCTTAATTCTGCTCCTTGCGGTGCTCATGCCTGTAAGCCTTATGCAAGGAATGTCGGAGCAGACGCAACCGTTACCCGCGGGGCAGCAGGGAGAGCCTTATGAGGATGAAGGGAAATATGTTCCGTCCATACAAGTCACTTTTGTCAGGGAAACAGGAGAGGAACTGGAGCGAATGGTTGAGGATTTACCGGGTGAAAGTCTGATAGATAATCGCTGGACACGCTTATATGAAGAAGAACTCGGTATTCAGATTCGTTATGACTGGATCGCAACGGGTGACGTTTACAATCAGAAGCTGGGGGTAGCCCTTGCTTCAGGCCGTTTCCCTGACGTTGTCAAAGTAAACCCATACCAGCTCAGGCAGTTAAGCAATGCCGGATTGATTGAAGACCTGACCGAAGTGTACCAGACGCAAGCCACTCCTCTTACCAAAAAAATATTGGAGGCTGAGGGAAGAGGTGCATTCGACGCCGCTACCATAAACGGTAGACTGATGGCCATCCCTGAATCGTCATCTTCCATTGAAACGGCGCAGTATCTGTGGATCAGAAAGGATTGGCTGGAAAAATTGGACCTAAAGCCGCCCAAAACGATGGAGGATGTCCTGAACATATCGGAAGCGTTCACCAAAGGGGACCCTGATGGTAACGGGCAAAACGACACCTATGGAATGGCAATGACGAGTTATTTGTGGGATCCCGTCATGGGCGTATCCGGATTCATGGCGGGTTACGAGGCTTATCCGAATATCTGGATCAAGGACAAGAAGGGGAATCTCGTTTATGGTGGCATACAATCAGAGGTCAAAAAAGCGCTTGAGATGCTGCGGAACTTATACCTTAATGGCCAGGTGGATCCCGAGTTTGCCTACAAAAACGGAAGCAAGGAGTCTCGACTGGTTCAGGACGGTAAAATAGGCATGCTGTATGGTGAACAGTGGACCCCATTCATGCTTCAGACTACGCGCGATAAGGACCCGGGAGCAGAGTGGCATGCATACCCTCTTGTGGCCGAGTCTGGAAAAGTCATACGGGTCCCGCTGCGTTCCAATACAGGACAATATTTTGCCGTAAAAAAAGGATTTGCGCATCCTGAGGTCATCGTCAAGCTTATGAATCTGCATCTGGAAAAAAACTGGGGTGAACAAGCTGAGTATGAAAAGTACTACAATGATGACTCACTTGCCGTGTGGAAGCTTTCGCCAGTAACTCCGTTTCCAGGAACCAAAAACATAGATGCTTACAGAGATATTCGTGACGCCACAGAAAAAGGAGATTACTCCAGCCTGGAGAATGAAGCACTTGCGATCCACAAACGAATAGTTGCTTATGACTCCGAAGGCGTAAAGAGTGGATGGGGATGGAAACAGACCTATGGCCCTTCGGGTGCTTTTAGCATTGCCGATGCCTATGACTTGAACGGGCAGCTGATGTACGACGAATATACGGGGGGGATAACTGAAAGCATGGTTGACCGGCAAATTATTCTACGAGATCTCCAGCTTGAAGCCTACATGAATATTATCCTTGGTTCACCCCTCGAAGAGTTTGATCGGTTCGTTGACGATTGGTACAAGTTGGGTGGGGAAGAAATTACATCGGAGGTGAATGCGTGGTTCAGAACCAATGGTGGAGGGGATCACGGCTCGTTGGCATCTTCGAATTAATTCACAAACCTTTTCGCGGTTTGGTTCACAGGAGGTGAAAGGGTTGTTTAGGATCCCTGCCCAGTCGTGGCTCAATAGCATATTTGCAAGACTAATCATGACCTACCTGGCGTTTGTCATTCCACTGATTCTTCTCGGCGTATATCTATACCACTGGAGTTATGATACTGCAAGCCAGGAAATATCCTTGTCGACAGATCGGCGTTTGAACCAATTTGCCATGGAGCTGAACAGGGAGATCGAATGGATGGAGCTGCAGCAGTTCGACATCGCGGAAGACCGCAAACTGAACCGGCTTGCGATTCTATGGAACATGATGGATCAAGTGGAACGACGTGAAACGTTGAATTATTTATCGGAACGATTGGCTGCTTTCAAAAACAGCAGTGCTTACATCAGGAACGTTTACGTACATATCCCTTCAGTCAACAAGAGCGTATCGGCCGTGCAGGGCATTGATGACTTTGATCAGGAATCCTTTAGCTACTTTAGCTCAACCCGAGAAGAAAAAGGGATTCGCTTTACTGTGAAAGGGGACAGCCTGAATCTCAGCGCTGTGAGACTAACAGGCCAAATAGGTGAGGATCCGCTGTTTGTTGTCCAAGTGGAACTGGATAACGCTGAAGTTCAGAATGAATTGTCACAGCTTAATCTTTATCCCGAGAGTGCAACATTGCTGATTGAGGACCAAACGGGGCTTGCCATCTCGGACCAGCGGCGTGATGCCATTCTGTCCAGTCACAGCAAGTCCAGTCTTACGAATTCGCAAAGCAACTTTCAGGTGAGTGTGGACGATACCGTGTATCATGTGAACCAGCTTCATATAAGTACGCTGGGCTTGTCCGTAGCCACCTATTTGCCGGAGGAAATCGTAACCAAACCTCTCAGCAGATTTGTTCAATGGGCCTGGATTTTTGCCATCACTTCATTCATCGCCATCGCAGCGTATCTGTATTCCAGCTACAAGCTGATCCACATGCCGCTGCTGCTGCTAGTCAAAAGGTTCAAGAAAATGGAGGGAGGCGTGCTGGATATTCCAATCAACCATCATCGAAAAGACGAATTCGGTTTTTTGTACAGCCGTTTCAATCTTATGATCGAAAATCTCCGGCAGCTGATTGACCGTGATTTCAAAATGACCATGATGATGCAGCGGGCCGAATTAAAACAGCTTCAATCCCAGATTAATCCACATTTTCTGTACAATAGCTTCTTTATTTTGAATTCCCTCGCCAGAACAGGAGATACGGATCGCATCGAACAATTTACGAACATGCTTGGCGAGTATTTCCGCTTCATCACCCGAAACGGGACCGATCATGTTCCCTTGAAGGAGGAGGTGGAGCATTCAAGAATCTATACGGAAATTCAGCAGCTGCGATTCTCCAGACGTATTAAGGTGGACTTCGGGCAGGTACCCCTGGAGATGGAACAGATTCAGGTACCCAGGCTGATTATTCAGCCGATTATTGAGAATGCTTACGAGCACAGTCTTGAAAAAAATACAGATATGGGTCTCTTGCGCGTACATTTCTATATGGAGGAATCCTTTATCGAATTTGTCGTGGAAGACAACGGTAACGAGCTGCGCATGGAAGATATTGAGCTCCTCCAAGAACGGCTGCTGAATGAAACAAGTACAGATGAAATGACCGGATTAATGAATATACACCGGCGCCTTAGACTGACCTATGGGGAAAAAAGCGGTCTTTTTCTCTCCAAGAGTGAGCTGCAGGGGCTCAGAGTCGCTGTTCGGATTCAGGCGGAAGGAAGGGGAGACGAATGACGAATGTATAGACTTTTAATCGTGGACGATGAGGAAATTATAACGGATAGTCTGTATGAGACGTTTGCCAGATATATGCCAGACAGCCTTGACGTGTGCAAAGCCTATTCAGCTGCGGAGGCGTTATCTTGGATGCGGCGCTCCAGGATCGACATTGTTCTGACAGATATCCGCATGCCGGGAACAAGCGGTCTGGAGCTGACCGAGGAGATTCAGGCCCGATGGCCTCAATGCCGCGTTATTTTCTTGACAGGACACAGTGATTTTGATTATGCCTACAAGGCTTTTCAAATGGGCAACGTAAGGTATTTACTCAAAACGGAGGGCTATGACAAAGTGATGACCGTCGTCGAACAGGTCATCGAAGAGATTCGGCAAAGTCATACCATGAATGAAGTGCTGGAACAGTCTGATGAGATTACTTCCAGATTAGCCGCGCTGCAGCAAGAGGAATATGTGCGTAAGCTTCTTCAGCAGTGTAAGCCGGCCGGTTCAGCAGATGAGATTCAAGCTGAACTGACGCGAAGAAACATTGAATTGCATGCCGATTCCCCGGTCTTCCTGGTGCTTGGACGCTTCAACACGATGCCTGTAAACCCCGCTGATCTCGAACATGTTCAGGCATCCATTCGAGTGATCGGCTCTTCGCTTATCCGTGAACATGCGATATCTGCCAGCGTAACCGATCATTATGGCGATGCCGTCTGGCTGATTCAACCGAATAGAGAGAACGTCAGCGGGGACGATCATTTTGTCACCTATGTCGAAGGTACATTGGAACTGGTTCAAGAAGCTTGCCAGTCCTCTTTAGGTGTATCCATAGCATTCGCATTAAGCGGACAGGGCTGTCCATGGTCTCAAATTCCAAGACAATACGAACGTTTGCGTCTCCTGCAATGGATGAAGATCGGGGACGGGGTATCCATGGTGTTAACAGATAAAACCGAAGAACCTGCAGTGGGGGCTTCCAAGGAATACATCCGCATTTCAAGCCGGATCGAAATAATGATCGGATATTTGGAAACCGGCAGGTTCCAGTCTTTTTATGACGTTTTTGAAGAGCTGGTCAACGAATTGCTGCAGCAGGATATGATCATGGAGCGAGCGATGGAGACGTACTATCACTTGGCACTGATGCTGTACACCACATTCAATCGTTGGGGGCTTCCGAATGAGATCCCTGATCAGCGACGCCTTCTTCATCTCGGAGATTATCGAAGTATCAGGGAGGCCGTACACAACCTGTACCAAGCTGCTGATCAGTTGGTTCAATTCAAACAGGCCAATGAAGCGGAACGGGCTAATTTGGTGACCCAAACGATATGCACGTACATCAAAAACAATCTGGAGAAGGATTTATCCTTGGTCCGACTGGCTGAAATGAATCATTTCAACCCATCCTACCTCTCACGGTTCTTCAAGCAGGAAACCGGGATCAATTTGTCTGAGTTTATTGACGATTGCCGCATTCGAAGAGCCAAGGAGCTGCTGGCCCATACGGATCTAATGGTGCGGGAGATCGCGCTGCAAGTCGGTTATGAAGCAGCTCATTCGTTTACGCGTCTGTTCAAGAAGCTGACAGGTATGACGCCGCAGGAATATCGCGAATCCTTGCTGGTTCGATAGGGGAAATGTAAGAAACAGAAATGATTGGCTGAGACATGTTTCAAGAGTCAAGTATGCTTACGTACATTGATTATAGGTTTACTGTCTTCATCAAATGTCATAAAGATCCGGATATGAAAAAAACGCAGGAGCAGTTGCTCCTGCGTTTTTTTGGTTTTGTCTGGAAGCGTTCCAAATAGCAGATTAATTTATACTTATGCCGAATGGGTTTTCTGTCTCCGGTAGGCATTGGGACTTGAACCGGTATATGATTTGAACTTTTTGTAGAACCAATCAATATCCTTATAACCGACCTCTACAGCTATTTCGTAGATTCGCAAACTGGTAGAGGATAGAAGCTGCATGGCTTTCTCCATACGCTGCTGAAGCAAGTAATCCGTGAAAGACATATTTTCCTCCAGCTTGAACTTCTGACCCAGGTAAGCGCAATTGAAATGCAGCATATCGGAAATTTTCCTTAGCGTGATTTCTTCCCCCAGATGATCCCGAATATAGGCTTTGACCAGGCGGATGACATGACTGGAGTTCATTGCTTTTCCGTAGATTGGAATAGGGGTTGGGGTTTTACTAGGCAAACTTGGTTTGACTGGTTCAGAGCTCAGCCTGTTCTGCATTCCAAGTAAACTATTCAGCAGATCAGAGGGCCGGACTGGACCGGACAAATAGTCATTTACCTGATAAGCCAGCGCTTTCCGCACAAGTCGGTAGTGATCTCTTCCACCCAGCAGAAGGATTGGAATATCACTTGTTTTCCGTATGTGGTGACATAACCACAGCCCAGCCGTATCACACCGCTCCGTGAATACAACAACAATGGCAAATTGCTGTTCAGACAAAGCAGTCAGGGCTGCAGGAGCAGAATGGACACATTCACCGATCACATACTGCGATTTGTTATGGTTCAGCAGTTGCTGAAGTTCTCTGCACCAACGGCGACTGTAATCGACAAGCAGCATATTGTACAAGAAGCATGACCTCACCTTCCTGAATTTCGTGCGGGCGTTTCATCTCTGGATAAAGGCATAATTTTATTATGGGAATAAAAGAAAGCGCATACAATGTGCAACTTTTTGCAGACAGTGCATTTCTTTACCAATTCCCATTAAAAAGACAGCGTTTCACTTCAAAAGCCTGCCTTTCTATAATTTGTCAGGGTAAATATCTAATTTTCATCAGGTTGTTTACGCTTTCATCCGAGAGATACACTGTGGGAGCAAACGACAATCAGGGGGGAAGACGATGAGAAAAAACAAGTTTATGCTGCTGAGCCTGGTATTCGCGGTCATGCTGTTCATTGCTGCATGCAGTTCTACGCCAACCGCACAACCTGAACCGGAGACACCGACACCTCAGGAGGAACAACAACCTGCCGAAACTGAGCCCGTGAATCCAAACTCCACGCCGGAGATGGATTTTGATATGGGCGGCCGGACCATCAAAGTGGTTGCTTGGTGGGATATGGAGATTCAGGACAATAACCCGGACAATATTCAGCGCCTCGAAAATCTGGAAGCACTGAAGAAAAAACACAACTTTAACATCGAATATATCTCCATCGACTTTGGTGAGTATCAGGAGAAAGTGGTGGCTTCCCTGATGGCAGGTGAACCGCTTGGGGACTTTGTAAGGCTCGGTAAGGACTACGCCATCCCCGCATTGACCAAACAGGATCTGTTGTGGCCAGTAGATGACTATATCAAAAACGACAAGGTATTCAACCAGAAAACGACCAAGGAATATATGCAGTACGAAGGCAAGGGATATGGGTTTACCGAAGATCAGTCTTCGTTTATCAATGGCATTTTCTACAATCGGACCCTTATGCAGGAACTGGGCATGAAGCCACTGCAGGAATATGTGGATGCCGATGAATGGAACTGGGATACATTCCTAAGCGTCGCAAAAGAAGCAAACAAGGATCGAAACAATGATGGCAAGCTGGATACATGGGGACTTGCTCAGACGGGCCTTCTTGAACCAATTTTGTATTCCAACGAAGCTTCTCTGACCAAAGAGGATAAGCAGAACCTGGAAGATCCGAAGACCAAAGAAGCGCTGAACTTCCTGTCCAAACTAGCAACTGAGAAAGTCGGCAGAGCTTCAGAAGGTGGTGACTGGACAGAACCATCCACCTTCTTCCGTCAAGGTAATACGCTGATGTATTCAGGGGCAATGTACGAAGTGGAAGGCATTATGACGGATATGAAGGACTATGATATCGGCTTTGTACCTTTTCCAAAAGGACCAAGTGCTTCGGCATATCACTCCGGTGAATCACGCTACCAAGCAATTACAATTCCTAAAGCGGTGGAGAACCCGGAACAACTGATGTACATCTGGGAGAAAATTAACGAGATCGATTCGATCTACGAGTATCCCGGCCAATCCACGCTGGAGACACACCTGACGGATGAGGCGGACATCAATAACGCCAGAGAGGTTGCAGAGGGCATGCTTGTACTCGACCACAATACATTCCCGTCCCTGCCATTCTGGGACTTTGATGCAGAGCTTAAAGAGGGCGTATCCGTTTCTACGCTGATTGAGAAATACAAAGCTCCCTTCCAGGCAGCGATTGATGAGGTATATAAATAAGCACCTACACTATACCGGGCAGAACGCATCATTATCGGTGCGGTCTGTCCGGGTTAGTCAACCGTTAAATGGTCGCTACGCTTACAGGAAAGGGGATACATTTGAACATGCGGTCACGTAAGAAAATGGGACTGATCCTGTTACTTGTCCTAGCCTTAGTGCTCTCGATCTGGACGATCTATCCAACGCGTAATCCAGGCACGGGAACGGTACATGCGCTCGAAGATTTTGAAGCGGTCTCGAACACGGACGATGAAAGCAGCTATGAACACTATCTGAGTATGCATGCCAGCAGTGCTAAGCCGGATAACGTCATGCGAATTGAAGGCGAGTCTTATGTTCAGGCGGAAGGCGGAGCGTTCCAAGTTGTACAGGGCTACGCGGGATTGGATGGCAAAGCCGTCATTACGCCTGAAACCGGAAGCATTCGCTGGGATGTT
The DNA here is from genome assembly GCF_022346995.1 of Paenibacillus sp. ACRRY. Lineage (GTDB taxonomy): Bacteria > Bacillota > Bacilli > Paenibacillales > Paenibacillaceae > Paenibacillus. Next base: position 321,272 of record NZ_JAKRNM010000001.1, read on the forward strand.
CCTGTTCAAACGAGTGGTCTGTACCATGTCCGCATCCACTATTATCCCGTTGAAGGCAAAAGTTCAGGGATTGAACGCAGGCTGGAGATAAACGGGCAGGTGCCATTCAGGGGTGCTGACGTCTTGCTGTTCGACAGGGTGTGGGGCAATCGTGAAGAGGACATCAGGCGGGATGACCGCGGCAACGATCTCAGGCCGAGACAAGTGGAACAGCCCGATTGGCAGCTCGCTTCCTTCAGGGATAGCGCAGGTTACTTCGAGGAGCCGTTCCAATTTTATTTTGAAAAGGGTACACAGGATTTAACGCTCACCTCGCTAAGAGAGAGCATGGCCATTGATTATATCGAACTGTATCAGGAAGAGGATGTCCCCTCCTATGGGGATTTGCAGGCAAGTTATGAGACACGTGGCTTGAAACCGGCTGGTCCTGTCATGCTGAAGGTTCAGGCAGAGCAGGCAGCGAGCAAATCTTCGCCGACACTGGCACCCATCTCGGATCGATCCAGTCCTTCACTGGAGCCATATGACGTTTCCAAGATTCGGATTAACGCCATTGGAGGGATAAATTGGAAACTTCCCGGTGAATGGATTGAGTGGGAGATTGACGTGCCGGAAGACGGATTATACCAGATTGCACTAAAGGTGAAGCAGGATCAACTACGCGGCATTTATGCCACCCGCAGTCTGACCATTGACGGCAAGGTACCGTTCAAGGAAATGAAACGCATTCGTTTTAATTACAGTCCTTCCTGGCAAACGCAAGTCCTCGGAGCCGGAGAAGAACAGCCCTATCAGTTCCATCTTGAAAAAGGGAAACACCGCATTCGGATGACGGTCACACTGGGTGATATTGCCCCTCTGCTCCGTACGGTGGAGTCCAGCGTGCTGGAACTGAACGAGATGTACCGCAAAATATTGATGATCACTTCGAACCAGCCCGATCCGCTGCGGGATTATCAGCTCGAACGGCGTATTCCGGAGATGACGGAGGTGTTTGAACGACAGACGGAAACACTTAGCTCGGTTGCAGCCTATCTGGAGGAGGCCACGGGTGAGCAGAGCGATAAAGTCGCGATTCTGAATGCGATGGTCGTTCAGCTTAGGGATATGGTAGCCAGACCGGAGACGGTACCGAAACGATTGGATACATTCAAGATTAACGTGGGCGGACTGGGTACCTGGATTCTGACCGTACGAGAGCAGCCCATTACGATGGATTACCTTGTCGTATCCCAGCCAGGTGGGTCACTGCCGGATGCAAATTCTTCGGCCATCCAGCAAGTAAAGCATGAACTGGGAGCCTATGTGGCTTCCTATACGGAAGATTACGACAGTATCGGCAACGTGGAGCAAAAGAAAGACGCGATTACCGTCTGGATTACGACTGGACGGGATCAGGCCCAGGTGCTCAAAGGTCTGATCGACGATTCGTTTACGCCGGATACCGATGTGTCGGTACAATTGCGCCTTGTTCCGCCCAACATTCTGCTTCCTGCAACGCTTTCGGGGGAAGGACCGGACGTGGCCATGCAGATGGGCGAGGACATTCCCGTGAACTATGCGATGAGAAATGCGGCAGCGGACCTGAGCAAGTTCCCGGACTTCGAAGAGATTTCCGGACGTTTCCGTGAAAGCGGACTTACGCCTTACCGATACAATGACGGGGTCTACGCGCTGCCGGAGCAGCAGCATTTCCCGATGCTTTTTTACCGTAAAGATATCCTGAATGAGCTGGGCCTTGAACCGCCGAAGACATGGCAGGACGTCTATAACGCCATCGCGGTGCTGCAAAAACACAATATGGAGTTCTATCTGCCGATCGAGGATACGCTGAACAATGCAAACCTTGTACCGAATTCCACTTTTGCCATGCTGTTGTATCAGAATGATGGCACCTTCTATACGGAAGATCAGAAGAAGAGTGCACTGGATTCGGAGATTTCAATGGATGCTTTTAAACGCTGGACCCAGTTCTATACCAATTACAAATTTCCGCTTAAGGCAGACTTTCCAAACCGGTTCCGTACTGGGGAAATGCCGATTGGCATCGCCGATTATACCACGTATAACATGTTGACGGTTATGGCACCGGAAATTCGCAACCTCTGGGATTTTACCATTGTTCCGGGTACGGAGCTTCCGGACGGTTCGATACGGCATGAGGTAGCTAGTGCGACCAGCGCCGTGATGATGCTCGAAAATGCAGGCAACAAGGAAGCTGCATGGAAGTTCATGAAATGGTGGACCGATGAGCAGACCCAGATCGAATACGGAAGAGAAATGGAAGGCCTGATGGGGGCAGCTGCCCGCTATCCGACGGCTAATATTAAGGCACTGCAGCAGCTTCCTTGGCCCGTGAAGGATTATCAAAATCTGGAGAAACAATGGAAATGGGTACAAGGTATCCCGCAGCTGCCGGGAGGTTATTTCACAGGCAGGCATCTGGACAATGCATTCCGTAAAGTGGTCAACGCCAACGAAAACCCGCGTGAGGCCCTGTCGGACTATGTCCTGTATATCGATGATGAAATCGAGTTAAAGCGCAAGGAATTCAATCTGAAGTAGAAGGAAGGGAGGGTAACGGTTGCAAGCCAAAACAGCCAAGACAGCAGCCGCTCCTGCCATCCATACGCGTAAAGCGAGCAGGTGGTCCCTTTTGAAAAGGGATCTGTATCTCAGCAGACACTATTACGTATTGATGGCACCGTTTATGTTGATCTTTTTCATGTTCACTGTCATTCCGGTCGGCATTTCGCTTGGGCTCAGCTTTTTCCATTTCAATATGCTGGAGCTGCCGCGTTTTATCGGCTGGCAAAACTATTCACGCTTGTTCCTGGGGGACGATGTCTTTTTAATTGCTCTGAAAAATACGCTGCTGTTTGCCGTCATCACCGGCCCAGTCAGTTATATTGCCTGCTTTTTGTTTGCCTGGATCATCAATGAACTGTCGCCCAAAATCCGGGCGGTTATGACGCTGGTATTCTACGCTCCGTCCATATCCGGTAACGTATTTTTCATCTGGCTGATCATCTTCTCCGGTGACAGCTACGGGTACATGAATGGCTTCCTGATGCGTCTGGGCGTCACCCTGGAACCCATCCAATGGCTCGCAGATGAGAGATACGTGCTGGCCATCGTCATCATCGTTCAACTATGGCTCAGTCTCGGAACCAGCTTCCTGGCTTTTATCGCAGGTTTGCAGACGATTGACCGCTCGCTGGTGGAAGCCGGTACCGTGGATGGGATCAAAAATCGCTGGCAGGAGCTCTGGTATATTACCCTGCCATCGATGAGACCCCAACTCATGTTTGGCGCCGTCATGCAGATTACGGCTTCATTTGCGGTAGCCGAAATTTCGATTGCCCTGGCCGGTTTCCCAAGTGTTAACTATGCAGCGCATACGGTCGTTACCCACTTGATGGACTTCGGCACCATTCGCTTCGAGATGGGCTATGCCTCGGCCATTGCAACGGTGCTGTTTGCACTGATGCTTGGTACGAACGTCTTGACGCAAAAAATGCTGAGAAAGATAGGTGAATGACAATGACCAGCAAAGTACGTGCCGTGTTCGGCATGCCCAAAAGACTGAATCGGTCATTTACCGTCAGCCTGATGCTGTTTGGCCTGCTGGCCGTATTTGGATCATTTATGGTGTTACCTCTCATCTATGCTGTTAACAACGCATTTAAGCCACTGGATGAATTATTTATTTTTCCACCGCGCTTCTGGGTGAACAATCCGACAACGGAGAATTTCGCGGATCTGATTAATCTGATGGGCAATTCGTGGGTACCGTTATCCCGCTATATTGCTAATACATTGCTGATTACGATCCTGGGAACGGCAGGGCATATCCTACTGGCCTCAGCAGCGGCCTATCCGCTGGCAAAATATCGTTTTCCCGGCTCCAAAGTATTGTTTACGATTGTCATTTTGTCCCTGATGTTCTCGCCGCATGTCACAGCGATCCCGAACTACATGGTGATGTCCTGGCTCGGCTGGATTAACAGTCATGCTTCAATTATCGTGCCATCCCTTGCGTTCTCCTTGGGACTGTTTCTGATGAAACAGTTCATGGAACAGATCCCGGATGCACTGCTGGAGGCAGCGAAGATTGATGGAGCGAATGAATACCGGATTTTCTGGAGTATTGTGATGCCTAACGTGAAGCCGGCCTGGCTTACACTGATGATTTTGCAGTTTCCGGCCCTCTGGGGAACAGACGGTGGAAGTTTTATTTACAGTGAAAATCTTAAAACATTGCATTACGCGCTCAGCCAGATTGTTCAGGGAGGAATAGCGAGAGCAGGGGTTGGTGCAGCGGTTGCACTGCTGCTTATGATCGTACCGATTACCCTGTTCATCATCTCCCAGAGCAGTGTCATGCAGACGATGGCTACATCGGGCATGAAAGAGTAGAAAGGAGGCAGCGAGGTGCGGAAAAGCACATGGAACAAGCAGGGCTGGATCATCATGGGCATGGTCTGCCTCCTGTGGTTCAGCCAGGAGGCAGCACCCGCAAGTGCAGATGGCAAGCAGGATGCTTACCAATATTCCTACTGGGGCGATTCCGTTCCGGCTCCTGCAGCGTACGAGGCCACGTCCATCATTACGGGAGATAAATTGAACGCCGGCGCGTTCAAAGAACCGAGTGACATGCATGTTACAGCGGATCAGCGGGTGTTCGTACTGGATTCCGGCAATGGTCGCATCGTGGAGATGGATCGTAATTTGAAGCTGGTCCGGACGATTGATTCCTTTGAACATGAGGGCAAGGAGGAGCAATTCAATAATCCGCAAGGGCTGTATGTGAATGAAAAAGGGGATCTTCTCGTTGCTGATACCGACAATCAACGGGTCGTTCATCTGAATGAAAAAGGCCAACTGATCAAGATTGTGGCTGAGCCGAAATCGGATCTGTTACAGGCGGATTTTCAATTCAAGCCCGTTCGGGTTGTCATGGATAAAGGGGACCGCATCTACGTCATGGCAGCGGGTGTATTTGACGGATTTATGGAGTTCAGTGCCGACGGCACATTTTCCTCCTTTATCGGAGCGAACAGGGTTCAAGTTGACCCGGTAGAGTATTTGTGGAAACGGTTTGCCACGCGCGAGCAGCGCAGTCAGATGGTGATGTTCACGCCGACGGAATTCACCAATCTGGATATGGACGAAGAGGGGTTCATCTACGCCACGAGCGGCGACCGCGGCAAAGACCCAATCAAGAAGCTGAATGCCCAGGGGACCGATATCTTGCGCAGACAAGGTTATCATTACCCACAAGGCGATCTGATGTACACGAATGAAGCAGGGCCATCGCGCCTGATTGATGTAGACGTAGGAGACAGCGACATGTATTCGGTACTAGACTCCAACAGAGGGAGAATATTCACCTATAACGGGGATGGATACCTGCTCCATATTTTTGGGGGAATAGGCAATCGGTTGGGACAGTTTAACACTCCGATCGCAATGGAACGTGCAGGAGATCGAATGCTTGTTCTGGATAAAGCGCTCGGTGAGATTACGGTATTCCAGACAACGGAATATGGGCGCACGCTTCACGAAGCGGTACGCAGTTATTACAACGGGGATGAAGATCAATCCTCGGTGCTGTTTGCCAAGGCTGCCGAGATGAATGCGAACCTGGAGTATGCCTATGCGGGTATTGGCAAGTCACTGCTTCGCCAGAAGGATTATGCCGAATCTGCGCAGTATTTCAAACGGAGCATGGAGCGGCAGGGTTACTCCAAAGCTTTTCTCTTGTTCCGCAAGGAGCTGATGCGTGAGCATTTTTCGTGGATGATGTCAGGTCTATTCCTTGCTGTTGCTGCGTTTGTTACCGTCGTCATCGTTCGCAGGCAGAAAAGGAGGACAACAAATGCAAGCGCCAAGTAAGCAGCTTTACCAGTATCCGCTGCACCTCATCTTTCACCCGTTCGATGGGTACTGGGAACTGAAATATGAACGTAATCAACGAACGACATTGCTGATTGCCTGCATGATTATGCTGCTGCTGACGGTGACCAAGATTTTGCATGCCCAGTACAGCGGATTTCTCATTAATTTTAACAATCCCAAGGTTCTGAACAGTCTGCTTGAAGTGTTGTATGTCATGATCCCGGTCCTGTTCTGGTGTGTGGCCAACTGGTCGCTAACCACCCTGATGGACGGTGAAGGTAAGTTTTCGGAGATTTTCATGTCGACGTGTTTTGCGCTGGTGCCGCTGCTCCTGATTCATTTCCCATGGATCTGGTTGAGTCTCGTCATTTCCGCGCAGGAGACAGCCTTTTATTATTTCTCCAACGCACTTGCTGTGGCTTGGACGGTGTATCTGTTATTCGTGGGCAACATGACCGTTCATCAGTACACACCGGCTAAGACGGTGCTTACGATGCTGCTTACCCTTGTAGCCATGGCTTTTATGGCTTTTCTGTGCTTGCTTTTCTTCAGCCTGGTGCAGCAGATCGTATCGTTTGTCGTAACCATCTATCAGGAAATCGTGCTTCGGGGTTAAGGAAGGAGGACATCCAGTGAAATATGCTGTAGCAAAAAAAATAACCGGAATGCTGCTCATTGGCAGTCTGCTTCTAAGTGGTTGCCAGGTCTCGCCATCACCGCAAGCTCGTGAGGCAGCAGCAGCTGTAGATCAGGCCGATCTTCCCTCACTGCCTCCCGGAGAACAACTGAAATCTTCCTTCAGCGATCCTCGCCTGCAAGGCATGATTGGTATTGCCAGAAATGAAGCCTTGCAGCTGTTTATCGATGAAGAGACGGCAGAGATTGCTGTCCTGGATAGTGAGAGTGGACAGATCTGGCGCAGCAATCCGGCAGATCGAGAGCAGGACGGAATTGCAGCCGGCATTAACAAGGATCTTCTGTCATCCCAAGCCAGGCTTAGCTTTTTCAACAGCCAGGGTCAGAGCAGTACGGTGAACTCTTATACGGATAGCATCGGACACAAGCAGGTTAGCTATGAAGCTATGCCAAGTGGGGTCAGGGTTCACTATCAGTTTGGGAGCACCGAGCGCTCCATTGAAGATTTGCCGGTCAAAATCAGCAAGGAACGATTTGAGCAAAAACTGCTAGCACAGCTAGACAAGGCGGGAGAACGTGCCTTGAAGATCGGGTATACCGAAGATAAAGAAGAGGGTGTCTATGTTCGAATCGACAAAGCCCTGCAGGGTCTTCAGCTGTCCCGTGCATTGAAAGCATTTGACACGGCCGGTTATACGGAAGAAGACTTGGCACAGGATCATGCCGAACATGGGATTGATCAGGAGCGCACTGGACCACGGCTCTTCATGATGACTTTGGAATACGAACTGGATGGCGAGAATCTGCTGGTACGTGTTCCTGCATCCGGTATTTATTTTCCGGAAGAGTATCCGATCAACACCATATCCGTACTGGAATATTTCGGAGCCGGAGGCACGAAAGAAGAGGGCTCGATATTTGTACCGGACGGCTCAGGAGCACTGATCCATTTTAACAATGGAAAGCTCCAGTATCCCGGTTATCAACAAGATATTTACGGCCCGGACTCGACAATGAAGCTGCGGGAAGCCGGCTCGAATGAAGCCAAAGCCCGATTGCCGGTCTTTGGACTGATTCACAAAGATGGAGCTTTCCTTGGCATTATCGAGGAAGGAGACGCTGTGGCAGTGGTGAATGCGGATATCAGCGGCAAGCTGAACAGCTACAACAACGTATATCCAAGCTTCTATGTCATGAACAAGAGCGATGTAACGCTCCAGGCAAGTGACATGGTGCGAACACTTCCCAAATTCCAGAAAAAACCGACAGCGTCAGACTTTGTTGTCCGTTACGCCTTTGTCGGCGGGGAGAAGGCTTCCTACTCTGGGCTGGCCGAACTCTATCGGAATTATCTGCTGCAAACTGGTGGACTTCCCGAGCAGCAAGCGGGTAAAGAACAGGCGGGCATTCCATTTTATCTGAAATTGTTCGGCGGGATGACAACCCGGCAGCATATGCTGGGTATCCCTTATGATTCGACTGAGGCGCTTACGACCTTTGAGGAAGCCAAGCAGATTCTGTCCACGCTGACGGAGAAAGATGTATCCAACATTCAGGTTCGCTACGCCGGATGGTTCAATGATGGATTGCACCACCGACTGCCGGATTCCATTTCGGTGGACGGAGCCATTGGTGGCAAGAAGGGCATGCGTGACTTTAGTAATTACGCACGGGAAGCGGGTATCGGATTTTATCCGGATATAGCTCTGCTGAATGTGCAGTCGAAGAAAGGGTTCAAACCGAATAGAGAGGCTTCACGAACGTTAACCCAGGAACCGGCTGTAGTGTATCCGATGAATCAAGCTTTACAGCGCCGTGACCGGGAAAGGTCACCATCCTATGTACTTTCGCCCAATAAGCTGGATCAGGTCACAACCGAGATGCTGGATGAGATGAAGTCCATTTCAAAAGAGGAGCAGGCGCAATCACTGAGCCTGAAAGATCTGGCTGAACAGCTGAACAGCGACATGAATCCCAAGAAGCTGCTGGATCGAACAGAAGCGTTGGGCGTGGTCACCAAAGCGCTGGAACAGATCAAACAGCAGGCAGGCTCCGTTGTGGCCGAAGGTGGCAATGGGTATGCCCTGCCTTATGTTACCGGACTGACGGACGCTCCAATGAGCAGCAGCCAGTTCAAACTGGAGGATGAGGAGATTCCATTTTTCCAATTGGTGATTCATGGCAATATCAGTTACACGGGCTCTCCATACAATCTCTCGACGTATACGAACCCGAGACAATATGTGCTGAAGCTGATTGAATACGGTGCGAGTCCGTACTTCGCCTGGTTTAATGCGCCTAATCATGTAGTCAAACAGACCGATTATGACGAGCTGTACGCGGCAAATTACGAGCAGTGGATGGATCTGGCTGCCGAGATGTACAACGAGGTGAATCAGACCAATCTACCATTTGCAGGGCGTTCCATGAAATCGCATGAATCATTGGCGGAAGGTGTGTACCGAACAACCTATGACGGCGGTGGCTTCGTGATTGTGAATTATAATGATTTTTCTGTAGAGGTTGAGGGCCAAACCGTGAAAGCCCAAGGTTATGTGACTGGTGGTGAGCAGCTCTGAAGACACTCCTGAAATGGAAATGGGGAAGCCGCACGTATGCTCAGCAGAAAGCCATGTGGGGTGTCATCTACGTGCTTCCTTGGCTGGTCGGATTTGTATTATTTTTCTTTATCCCGCTGCTGGCCTCGCTGCGTTACAGCATGAGCACGATTCAGGCCAATGCGGAAGGGATTGCCATTCAATTCACCGGTGTCGCCAACTATATCCAGGCCCTCACCGTCAATACCAGTTTTAACCGTGCACTGATTGAGTCCGTTACGGATGTGCTCGTCAATGTGCCTCTTATTGTCATATTCAGTCTGTTTCTCGCCGTCATCCTGAACCAGAAGTTCAGAGGCCGGGCCGTGGCACGCTCCATTTTCTTCTTGCCCGTTATTCTGGCTTCCGGTGTCATTATGTCGCTGGAGAGCACCAGCTTGATTGATGCTGTTAATCAAAACAGTACAGGCGGAAGCGCACTGGGCACGTTCGAGCTGGAATATCTGATGTTGGATGCCGGGGTGAGCGAATGGATCGTGACGTATCTGAGCAGTGCCGTGGATCGGATCTATCAGATTGTCAGCCAGTCAGGCGTGCAGATATTGATCTTTTTGGCTGGTATCCAGACCATCTCGCCTCAGCTCTATGAGGCATCCAAGATGGAAGGTGCGACCGGGTACGAAGCATTCTGGAAGATTACATTCCCGATGGTCAGTCCGCTTATTTTTGTCAACGCGATCTACACCATTATTGACTCGTTTGCCAATAACGCCATGACTGAACTGATCCGTGATACCGGATTCGTGAAGTTCGACTTTGGCCTCAGCTCGGCAATGGCATGGGTGTATTTTATGGCGATTGCCATCATTCTCGTAATTGTATCCATTATTTTCTCGAAGCGAGTCTTCTATCAAGATTAGAAAGGAGGACGTTCAACGTGACGACTTCTCGATTATTATCGCTGGAACACTGGAAAGGCTGGCTCTGGTCTGTGATTCGGTTCGTACTGATTACTGGACTTTCCTTTGTTATCCTCTTTCCCATATTTCAGAAAATCTCAACGTCCATCAAAGATAAGGGTGACCTGTATTCCGCAGTGGTGGTATGGATCCCCCAGAATTTCTCTATCGATAATTTTCAGCAAGCTATCCGGGTTATGGATTACTGGGCGACTCTGTTCAATACCTTCGCGCTGTCAGCGACAACAACACTGTTAACGACAGCGTCCTGTGCCCTTGCAGGGTATGGTTTCGCCCGGTTGAAGTTCAAGGGGAGCAACTTGCTGTTCGCAGGTGTGATTCTCACGATACTCGTTCCACCCACGACGATTTTGATTCCGGTGTATCTGAATTTGAAAAGCTTCGACCTGATGGGCTTGATGACACTGATTGCCGGCAAACCGGTGAATCTGCTGAATACCTACTGGCCGTTCATTCTGACCGCCATTACGGCCAATTCGCTTAAAGCCGGATTGTATATTTTCATCTTTCGTCAGTTCTTCCGCGGCATCCCTAAGGAAGTGGAAGAGGCGGCATATGTCGACGGGGCTGGCATCGGGCGAACCTTTACCCGAATCATGCTGCCGAATGCAATTCCATCCATGGTGACCGTAATGCTGTTTTCCTTTGTATGGCAGTGGAATGATAGCTTCTACACGACCACATATCTGACTTCGAGCAAGGTCATGTCGACCCAACTGTCATCGCTTCCGTATAATCTGGCACAGCAAGTCAGTGATGGTGCCTCCAAGGCAGATCCTTTCTATCTGAGCATGATTCAGGATACGGGGATATTGCTTGCCATTCTGCCTTTGATTGTCATCTATCTCTTCGTACAGCGTTATTTCGTGGAGAGTGTTGAACGTACAGGGATCGTTGGCTAAAACGCTAGCTTTTCACAGTGAAGAGAGAATTGAGTTAGAGCGATCTTCTGTGAAGGGGAGGGGGAGGAGTCTTGCGCCTGAACGTTTGGAACGGGTTGCGGAAGCGTGCGCCAACGGATGCTTAGTCTACTGAGGCTGTGCTGCAATTCATCGCAATTTGCAATGAGGAGAAGCAATCGATCATGACAGGAGGATATAAAGTGAAAAAGATGTGGATGTCTTGTAAACTTTTGCTCGTTTTGGCTTTATTGATTACGATTGCTCCATGGGGAGGGAGCCGTGCAGAGGCGTGGGTTGGCATGCCTATGGGCAAACTTCACGTAAGTGGCAAGAATCTGGTGAACAGCAACAATCAGCCTGTGCTTCTGAACGGTTGGCATCAACCATCAGGTGCTTACTGGACCTATCAGAACAGCAATTATTATCTTAATCTGCACGGCAACAACCGTCATGCGGCTACACTGGCCTACCTGAAAGACATTACCGATACATTTGCGGACACAAGTCCGAAATACGGCAGCAATCATGGCTGGAATATGAATCAGGTACGTCTGTTCATTGATCGTGAGGACATGGGTGATGTGGCGGCGGGTACATACAATTTTGCCGGTGTGCAGACCGTTACGCAGAACGTCATTATCCCCTACATTCAATATGCCAAAACCAAAGGTGTGTATGTCGTCCTGGGACTCGACTTTACGTTGAAGGATGACCAGGCAACCACCGCTTCCAACCTGCAGAAATTCAATCAAATCTGGGGATATCTTGCCTCTCGTCCCGAGATTAAAAGTGCAGACAACGTTCACTTCGAGCTGATTAACGAGCCAGTGAAATCGTATGCGAATGGACATTGGGGCGGATACAACGGGGAAAATGATTTTGTGGATCACTGGAATGACCTGCGCAATTTCCAGAACTCCATCATCTCCACGATTCGTAACCAGGGTGCCGATAACGTAATCTGGGCTGCAGGTCTGGGATATAATCAGTTCTACAGTCTGACGGCAAGCCATCCATTGACGGATCCCCTGAACAACTACGGATATGCCGTTCACTGGTATCCAGGTTACGGTGCGTACGATAACTTCTCCATTTTGCAAGATCAGTGGAATACCAATGTGAAAGCAGCTGCAGACAAGTATCCGATTAATATCACGGAAGTAACCTGGTTTAAGAACAAGCCTGGCGATTCGGCCTACTGGAACTTGTTTAATGGCAGCAACGAAGGTTTCGGCACCAATACCAAAACCATTTTCAATGCGGCTGGAAACGTTAGTATTGCAGCTCACATGAACGGCTTCATTCTTGAGCCAGGGCAGCGCAGTTCTTTTGCCGATCCAACGGCCGGACTGAAATGGGATGGCGATGCTTCACGAAGTGCCATGGGACGATTCCTATTCAACTGGTACCATGAACGTGCTCAATCGTATCCAGGTAGCGGAAATGGTGGTGGACCCACAACTGGGCTTGTGTCAGGTGCAACCTACAAAATTGTGGCCAGACATTCCAATAAGGTCATTGACGTTCCTGGGGGACAAAATCAAAACAATCTTCAGCTTCAGCAGTGGAGCGATCTGGGCGGCAATCCTCAGAAGTGGGTTCTGACCTCCATCGGCGGTGGCAGCTATACACTAACCAGCGTGAACTCACCGGACAAAGTGATTGATATTCGCAACGGTACCCTCACGAACGGTGAAGCGGTTCAGCTCATGAGCAATCTGAACACGACCGCACAGCATTTCAAAGTCAACGATCTGGGCAATGGATATTGGAGCATCATTAACGTGAACAGCAACAAAGCAATTGAAGTGGAAAACGCTTCCACATCCGATGGCGCCAAGTTACAGCAGAACACCTACACGGGTGCAACGAATCAACAATGGAAATTTATTGCGGTTAGCAATTAACGTCATTGCAAAAGAGGACCTTCCCGGCTGTTATCTTCGGGAAGGTCCTCTTTTCGTTGAAACTCTGGTCAGCGTGATGCGATATAGTATCCATGATTTCCGTTTGTACGATGACTCATTGTAGAGTGATTAATATATTCGATATCTGCCGCTTAAAGCCAGCAAGCTGAAAAAATACAGACAGTTATCATAATATCGGCGCTCACCCTGACGCAGGGGGGTGTTCCAAAAGAGGCGTACGAAATGTTCCGTATGTGGACCATCTGCAGCCAGTGAGGCCATCGCGTTGGTAGCGAGCAGACCGATCGGATGCAAGGAAGGTTCATCGAACGGTTCACCTTCAATGGTATATCTGCGATAGTCGGCAACATTAATGCTGCTGAAGAAGGACTGAATTCGATTGGATTGTTCCACCTGCCAGGGATCCTTGCCGAACCATTCCCAGTCCAGAGCAATATTCGCGGCAACCCGGTAAGCATCGCTGTAAAAGTGTCTAAAATCACCATGCGGCTGAACAGGAGCGGGTGATCCGTCATAGTTCGCATATTCAGGCGAAAGCCCGGTTACGGGATGACAGGCTGTATGCAGATAAGCTCGACTTGCCGCCGCTGCTTCTCTCCAGAAGGCTTGATCGTCTTCATCCGCATATAATGCAAACAACTCATAGAAATGGGGGAGATGGTAAGAAGGATCGCTGAATGGTGATTCCGGTACAAATTTGATCAGCTTGGTTTCCGGGTCCCACATCGGATCTCCCTCGCCATTTTCACCTTGATGAATGCATGCGCGGAGGATTCTTCTGGCTTGTTCCTTATAGTTAAAAGGGGCATCTCCATCACCCCAGCGGTTAGAAGCAAAGAACAGAGCCATCGCGAAAAACTCCTCACCATCAGGTGCAGGACCTTGAGATAAGCGGGTTCCATCGGGTTTGCAGTGCCAGGCAAAATAATCCTTGTATCGACCTTCAGCATGCTGCATGAACGTATGTGAGAAATTCCAGAGCCGATCGAATTCTTCTTTTTTGTCCATCTGAACAGCCATCATCATGCCATAAGACATACCTTCGGAGCGAACATCGTTATTACCGGTGTCGAGTAAATAGCCTTTGTCCTCACCCATCGGGTAATAGATTCGCGTATTCTCTTCTCCATAAAACAGCTCGTTCCATGACTCCTCCAGCCGTGCGTTTATTTCCTGTTCCTCATAACCAAATTTGTGAAAGAGATTGTTATATGTATGTGTATCATAGGCGCCTTGACCGGTGATATTCATGGGTTTTCCTCCTTTTATTCCAAACGTTAGACCCATTATATCACGGTAAATGTGTATAAATTAAAGCGTTTACATTGGAAATCTTAGTTCTTTCCTTCTTTGAATTTTCATGACCAAATTGAAATGATATGATTGCTGCAAGTCCTATACTTCATCGGGTATCTGCTAAATTATGTAAGTGTTACACTCGTGAAGAAGGACCCACCAAGCATAAAGTTTTACCCGTTTGGATTCCTTCAAATGACGATGAAACTTTATGATCGAAGAAAGGATGGTGGTAAACATGGTTCGCGATGCAGGAGATACACAAGAGGCAGATATACACCAAGGGATAACTGCACCGCGCGATCCCGTTGGAGTGAAGGAGACGAATAACGAGGCAACGTTCGATTACTGCTCCCCTGAATATCACAAAATGATTAGCCAATCTCTTTTGAACAAAGGTCACAATGTAAGATTAAAACGGGCGATTCAGAAGGCTCGCCTGGGTGAACCTGTTGTTATGGCTTATATCGGTGGTTCGATCACCCACGGCGCTGGCGCAATTCCTATTCATCTCCGTAGTTACGCCTATCGATCGTATGAGCGGTTCAAAGCGATGTTTGCTCCATCAGACAGTCGTTCCATTCAGCTGGTTAAAGCCGGAGTAGGCGGAACGCCTTCTGAACTGGGAATGATACGCTATGATCGTGATGTGCTTGGAGATGGCCAAATTCAACCGGATATCGTCGTTATTGAGTTTGCAGTTAATGATGCGGACGATGAAACCCGGGGGAACTGTTACGAAAGTTTAATATTGAAAGCGCTTGCTTCAGATAACAAGCCTGCAGTCATCCTTTTGTTCAGTGTCTTTGAGAACGATTGGAATCTACAGGATCGCTTAGCTCCGGTGGGCTGGCATTACAATCTGCCCATGGTGAGCATGAAGGATGCTCTTGTCGAGCAATTCCACAAGACCGAGCACGAAGGTAACGTCGTAACCAAAGAGCAATATTTTCATGACATATATCATCCGACCAACCTGGGACACCAGATCATGGCCGATGCACTGGGTCACCTGTTTGATGCAGTGGATCATGCCGAACTGGACCAGGACGATCATAATCTGAGAAGGCCGCCTGTGATTGGGGATGATTTCGTCCACGTGAAACTGCTTGATCGAAAAAACGGCAATCAGCTTGCCAAAATCAACCCGGGGTGCTTCGCGCAGACGGATACCGACCTGCAGATGGCCGAGATGGATGATCACGATTATGCTACGCCGCTCTTCCCGCACAATTGGATGTATACCCGCGGTGATAGGGCCGAAGCGCAAAAGTTCAAGCTGCAAATGCGTTGCAGGTGTCTTCTATTAATTTTCAAAGACTCCGGAAGCGACGAGTTCGGAACAGCCCTTATCAAAGTGGATGGTGTTCTCACCAAACAAGCCAATCCGCATGAATTAAATTGGACACGCTGTCATGCCATGCTCCTGATTCAAGATAAGCACGTCAGAGAGCATACGATCGAGATCGAAATGGCAGAAGGGCATGAGGATAAACGCTTCACGATTCTTGGTTTTGGCTATGTCAGTTAACAAAACAAAGGCCGGAGATTAATCCAATTGCTAAATGCACCTATGAAGGGAGTACTGTACATGATATCTTCAGCACCGGCTGGATTTGACCAATATCGCAATGATATACCTCGCGGAGCAATAGAGACGATAGAGTATGATTCCACTACGGTAGGGAATACCCGGAAAGCACTGGTGTACACACCTCCAGGATTTTCTTCCGAAAACACATACCCTGTTCTTTACCTGCTTCACGGGATCGGTGGAGATGAGATGGAATGGCAGCAGCATGGTAGCCCGCAGATTATCTTGGACAATCTTTACAACGATAACCTGCTGGAGCCCATGATTGTTGTTTTGCCCAACGGTCGCGCCATGCCCAATGATCGAGCCGAGGGAGATCTATTTGAACCGGAGAAAATAAAAGCCTTTGAACGATTCGAAACCGACTTGCTTCATGATCTTATTCCTTATATTGAATCCAATTATCCCGCAAGTACAACCAGGGGTAATAGAGCAATCGCCGGCTTATCCATGGGCGGAGGCCAGTCCCTAAACATAGGACTGGGCAATCTCAACCATTTTGCTTGGGTTGGTGCCTTCTCTCCCGCTCCAAACACCAAAGCGCCAGAGCTGCTCCTTCCTAATCCGCAGGAAGCAATCTCGCTTTTGTCGCTTCTTTGGATCTCCTGTGGCGATCAGGATAATCTTATCCAAATTAGCGTTGACGTACATCAATATTTGGAGCAGCAGGGCGTACCGCACATCTGGTATGAAGAGAGCGGAGGTCATGACTGGCCAGTGTGGAAAAATGATCTGTATCTGTTTTCCAAACGTCTTTTTAAATAAATACCAATTCAACTCCAACTCCAGTGTCTACCCAAAAAAGTACCGAATTATTCAAAACCTAATCCAAATATCAGGAGGTTTTTACCATGTTTAAATTCGGAAAAAAATGGTTAACTGTTGTCCTTGCCGCTTCCATGAGCTTCGGAGTATTTGCCGCTACATCCAGCGCAGCAACAGATTATTGGCAGAACTGGACAGATGGAGGGGGTACGGTTAATGCCGTGAACGGTTCGGGAGGAAACTACAGTGTAAACTGGCAGAACACGGGGAACTTTGTTGTTGGTAAAGGGTGGACTTACGGTACACCTAATCGTGTAGTGAATTACAATGCGGGTGTATTCTCTCCATCCGGCAACGGATATTTGACGTTTTACGGGTGGACACGGAATGCACTTATTGAATACTACGTGGTGGACAACTGGGGAACATATCGTCCAACCGGAACATACAAAGGCACAGTGAACAGTGATGGCGGCACATATGACATCTATACTACGATGAGATACAATGCGCCTTCCATTGATGGCACGCAGACCTTCCCTCAATATTGGAGTGTGAGACAAACCAAGCGTCCCATTGGTGTGAAC
The DNA here is from genome assembly GCF_022346995.1 of Paenibacillus sp. ACRRY. Taxonomy (GTDB): domain Bacteria; phylum Bacillota; class Bacilli; order Paenibacillales; family Paenibacillaceae; genus Paenibacillus. The sequence continues at coordinate 338,419 of NZ_JAKRNM010000001.1, forward strand.
TCTACGATTACGTTCACCAATCACGTGAATGCATGGGCAAGCAAAGGTATGTACCTGGGCAACAGCTGGTCATATCAGGTTATGGCAACCGAAGGATATCAAAGCAGCGGAAGCTCCAACGTGACCGTTTGGTAACGCCTAGCTTCTGGTCATCATCCCCAGGGAATGGTTCAATCGTAATTTCCTGAACAGGAGATCTAGCAAGACAGGTCCAAGGCCTGTCTTGCTTTCAATCCAGAAACCAGAAGGAGACATAGAATGAAAAAGTGGATGCTATTTCTTTTGATTATAGCTGTTGCTTGCCTAAGCGCCTGTTCATCAACGAATGCTGGTATAGGGGATCATTTTGTTTATGTGGAGGGTGGAACCTTTAAGAGCAGCAAGTCGACGTTTAGCGGTAAAGACGTAACCGTTTCTGATTTTTATATTGGGAAATACGAAGTTACGCAGAAGGAATGGATGGAGATCATGGGCGATAATCCATCCGGTTTCAAGGGAGAAGACCTGCCCGTTGAAATGGTGAGCTGGTACGATGCCGTGGAATACTGCAATCAGCGCAGCATCAAGGAAAACCTGAAACCCTACTATACCATCGACAAGAATACGACAGATTCAAGTAACAAGAACGAAAACGACAATCTGAAATGGACGATCACTGTAAATGAGGGAGCAGACGGATATCGCTTGCCCACTGAAGCAGAGTGGGAGTATGCCGCAAGCGGAGGCCAAAAAAGCATGGATTATGTCTATAGTGGAAGCAGCAATCCTGATGAAGTAGCCTGGTACTGGATCAATGCAGGGGACAAGATATTGACTGGCGACTGGAGCTGGCCTGCGATTGAGAGCAACCGAAATCAAACCCAAAAAGTGGGCACCATGAAGGCCAATGAACTGGGCGTCCATGATATGTCAGGCAATGTGAGAGAATGGTGCTGGGACTGGTACAGCCATCCCGAGAGCCCGGAGAATACCTGGCGTGTGGTCAAGGGGGGCGGCTGGATTGGCGGGGTTAACAACAATGAGATTTCCTTTCCGGGGAAATTTGATGCCAATGGATTTGGCCCCGATCAGGGGTTTCGAGTGGTACGTGGAAAATAAGAGGTCCCTTCCTAACAGAAGGGCCTTTTTATTATGACTATTTTCTGTTTTTAATCCACCATGAAGAGGTCCGCATTCTTTTCATAATACATAGAAATAAAATCGCGAAAATGTTGAACCGAAGGAGACAATGATTTCTGTTTGGTCCAGGATAAACTAATCGGGTAGATCGCTGAATCATCGGCAATTTTTATATAGTGTAACCCCAGCTTTCTGCATACGGAAACAGGTAACAAAGCGACTCCCTGATCAAGCTTGATGATTTCAAGCAGTGTGTGTGAATCCACTTCAAAGGCCTGATTGGGTACGAAGCCTGCTTTCCCGCAGAGCATGGTAGTAAAGTTGCTGTACTCCACATTATCGGCAAGAGAGATGAAAGGCTCGTTCGCCACAAGATGTAATGAAATGTTTGTTTTTTCCGCGTACGGATGATTGGAAGGCACAACAAGAACGATATCCTCATTAACCAGAACACAACTCTCAATCTCCTCATCCTGGATCGGGTGACCTGTTATTCCTACATCGATGTCCCCTTTGTGTAAGCTTGTAATGATTTCGCTCTTTGTTCCAATACCTTGATGAATCTGGATTTGCGGGTTGCTGTTAATATATTCGCCAATCAGCCCTGTAAGGAATCTAGGGTTCGTAATCGAAATTCGGATGATATTAGAAATGTGATGTTCTTCCGATTGAATCTCCATTTGAGCATTTTCAATTTCGGTAAAAATTCGGTTAACATGCTTCAACAAAATTTTCCCGGATGAATTCAATTGAATGTTTCTCCCTTTTCGATCAAACAAGGTTGTACCAAGCTCATCCTCCAGTCTTTTGATCGTCAGGCTTAAGGAGGGCTGAGCAATATTCAGTTGTTGAGCTGCTTTGGAGATATGTTCGGTATAGGCAACGGTCTGAAAGTATTTGAGCTGTAGCAATTCCATTTATTTCGCACTCCTTATTTATTTCCATAAATATATATAGTATTTATTATGTATTATATTAAATTTAATTATTAATGTAGAATTTTATTTGTGAGAGAGATAAAAACATAACATAAAAGGTAGGTGTCCTTCATGAAAATCGATGTGAATAACATAGCCAAAAATCTGAATACACCCCTAACGGCACCGGCTTATCCCATGCCACCCTATAAATTTGTGAATCGGGAATACTTAAACATTATTTATCGAACGGATGAAAAAGCATTACGGGCGGCAGTGCCAGAACCACTGGAAATTGATGAGCCACTCGTTAAATTTGAAGTGATGTGGATGCCTGATGTCTCCGGATTAGGTGCTTATACAGAAGCTGGACAGGTCATCCCCGTGCGATTCAATGGTGAGGATGGCGACTATGTGCATTCCATGTACGTGGATAACTTTCCTGCGATTGCAAGTGGCAGAGAGCTTACGGCGTATCCCAAAAAGTTAGGTGCACCCAAACTATACATTGATTCAGATACACTTGTGGGTACGCTTGATTACGGAACGCTTCGTGTTGCAACCGCAACGATGGGATATAAGCATGCTGCAATGGATAAGGAAATCGCCAAACGCGAAATATGTCGGCCTAACTTTATGATGAAGATTGCTACGGATTACAGTGGGAATTTAAGAATTTGTGATCTGATACGAACTCAAATTACGGATATCGAAGTGAAGGAAGCATGGACGGGACCAGCACGACTTCAGCTGTTTGAACATGCACTCGCACCCCTTGCCGACTTGCCAGTATTGGAAGTTGTTTCAGCTTCACATATCCTGACAGACCTGACTTTGAACGCAGCTCAGCCTGTATATAACTATCTAGAGCAGAAATAAGGAGGAAATTAACTATGAGAATTGCAATATTAGGAGTAGGTTCTTTAGGAACCATCGTAGGAGCATACCTGGCGGATGGTGGCATGGATGTTGAGTTAATTGATGCGTATCAGGAGCATGTCGATGCCTTGAACCAGACGGGAGCTAAAGTGGTCGGTACAACGGAGTTTCATGCAAAAGTTAAAGCCATTACTCCTGACCAAAAATCTGGAACATATGATCTTGTGCTGCTATTGACCAAACAATTATCCAACGGTACCATCCTCCGGGAGTTGCTTCCGTTCTTACATGATGAGAGTATCGTGTGTTCCTTGCAAAACGGTATTCCGGAAGAAAACGTTGCTTCCATTGTGGGTGCAGCGCGCGTGATTGCCGGATCTGTTGAATTTGGCGCCACGTTCATGGAACCGGGTGTATCAAGCCTTACAACGGAGTACACACAATTCAAGAAGTATGCTTTTCAGATTGGCGAATTAAATGGAGAAACGTCCGATCGCATTCAGCGTGTAAAATCGATTTTGGACCTGGTTGGTGGAACACACATTTCCGACAACTTAGTGGGAACCAAATGGTCCAAGCTACTGATCAATAATGCATTCAGTGGTCTGTCGGCGGCATTGAACGGAGAATACGGAGACATTCTGGATGACGAAGTCGGTATTGTGAGTGCTGCTCATATCGCGGACGAAACGATTAAGGTTGGACATGCTAATGGAATTGAATTTGTCAAAATGAACGGATTTGATATCGCCTCCCTTGAACTCAAGAGTGAACAAGATATTCCTGAACGGATTAAAACGTTGAAATATGTGATGGAACCTTCCCGGTTGCTCAAAGCAAGCATGCTTCAAGATCTGGAGAAAAAACGCAAAACCGAGATTGATTACATTAATGGAGTCGTTTCAAGCAAGGCGGAAGGTACAGGAATCGCGACCCCTTATAACGACTTGGTTGTTAAGCTGGTCCAATCTGCTGAAGCGACGCAAACGGTTCCTGACTTTCAGACGAATATAAAAGCATTTGAAGATTTGGTAAACGGACAATAATATGGTTGAATTCCTTAACCCGGTAACTGAATAGATAATTCCATGAAAAGTCGCTATTTTGCGGCTTTTTTTGTTTGATCTACACAACTCTAGTAACCGAGAGAGAGGTAACGTTAACTCTCCATTTACTTAGGGAGCGCACTCTTCTAACAAATACCTTTTATGCTAAACAATGTTTGTCTAATTGGAGCAAGCAAAAATGGAATAAAAGGAGATGCGGGTTAAATTGAACAGAAGAAGGATTCTTCAGCGAAGTGTTGCAATCGCTTTATTTAGCAGTATGATCTTGACAACCGGGATGCCTTTCACATCCCTGCCAGCAGTTCATGCAGAGACGCTGCCGCAAGAAGACAGCAGGGAACAGACACAGGTCATTCAAGCTGTAAACGTTCAGGCAAGCCACACCCCAGCGGATTGGATTTACGAAATGCAGAACTATACTGTTACCACAACGGTATATGGCACCGACCAGCAGTGGACTGGACGCATCTCTTATTCGGTAGATGACCAAATGTATGCTCCGGTTGCACTTGTACCCGTTGAGCAAAGTCCAGGTACCTACGCGGGAGACCTTCCTGGTGAGACGTTAGTCGGCAGCGAGTTAAACTATGTCATTGACCTTATGGATGAAGAAGGAAATATCATTCAATCGACAGGGTACTCAACGGCAATTAGACCATCTGTGTCTCTTATGCAGCAGCCCATAGGGCCAGATCTGTTGATTACGGAGATGGTACCTGATACGACCAATTTGCCCAACCTCAGTACGGATGCGTATGAGTTTGTTGAAGTGTATAACAACACGGATCATGAGATTAATTTTAAAGACTATACTTTCTTCTACAATAATAAGGATACATGGAAGACAGAAGGAGATACGGACGTCCTGATCCCTGCTCACAGTCCAATGGTTTTCTGGATTTTGAACGGTAGCAATAACGATCTTACGGCTGAGCAATTCAATCAAAATTACGGGACATCACTGATTGAGGGGGAGCACTTATTCCGAATTCAGGGCGGAGGCGGTATGGCGAACGGGAGCGCCAGATCTCTTGTGATTAAAAATCAAGCCAATGAAAGTATCGTTTCAGCAGCTTATGATCCGGCTCAGGTTAAAGCGAATATGGGAATATTCTTCAAGCATCCGGCTGCAGGAAGCATGCAGATGAGCGTCATGAACAATTCCGGAAAACTCCTTGCCACGCCAGGAGTAATCGATCCGTCACAAGCCATTCCGCCTGTTGTGGAAGAGGGAACACAAACCGAAATTGTGCATACGGCTCCAACGGAAGCATTGGCAATTCAGGATTATGAGGTGAAGACTCAGATCAAGAATCTGGGTACAAATGCAGATGGGAGCAAGCCAGCGGTTAAGCTACTGTACAAAACGCCTTCCCAGCAAAGATACACTGTCACAGTAATGACTAATCTAAACGAAACGGACGATTATACAGCAACGATTCCAGCATCTGCACTTCATGAACCTCAGCTGCAGTATCGGATACTAGCAGGTAATCAGGACAAGCCTTATTTGGCACAGGTTCAATTGGATGCATTTGATCCGGCCAAAGCACCAACGCTGCTTATTACTGAGCTTGTTCCGAATACAGCAAATGTACCGGGTACCTCTACGGATGCATATGAGTATATCGAGGTATATAACAATACGGACCAACCGGTGAATTTTAAAAATTACAGTCTGTACTACCGTTATCCTGATAAAGGACCAAGCGCTGACGTGGAATGGGGAGCAGCTAATCCCGATTTTGTTATTCCTGCGCAGCAAGCGGTTGTATTTTGGATCAAAAATAGCGTCAACACTGCTTATTCCGAGGAGGATTTCAACCAATTTTATAAAACTAACCTAACCCCCAATGTTACGCTGCACTCAATCCAGAGTGATGGTATGGCGAATTCAGGCCGCAGAGCGCTCGTGATCAAAACGAACACGGGTAAGGAAATCTCCTCTGCCTATTACGATGCCGATCAATCTTATGAAGACGGTACCAAAGGGGATGAAACGAAGGAAGATAAAGCGATCACTTACACCTATCCTCGAAACAGCAGCACGATGATGATCAAGTCAAGTTCTGGAGTGGAAACACCTTCGCCAGCCAGTATTTTGCAGGGACAAGTTCCTTCCGTACCTGTTCATATCGAGCTGGATGCCGTACCGCCAACGGTTCAGGACATGACAAGCATGACCGAAGTTGATCAATCCAATGGATTGGAACTCATCGTCGATGCCAAGGATGACCGAGAGGTGACTTCGGTTGAAGTATTTGTCCGTTCAGATAAACAGGATGAATTTACGGCGCACCGTTTAACGGAAGATTACGACGACATGATGTACCACTATAACATGTCAGCCGCCGACCTCATCGGACGCAAAACCATTGAATATTATTTCGTCGCTTCGGACGGCATTAACGAAACCAGAACGGAAACGGCCAGCATTTCCGTAACCGGAGGAGTAAGCAATGAACCGCTTCGCCTCAATGTCAAAGATCAGGATATCCTTCATGGGATCCACACGATTAAAGGAACTTCGCAAATCGGGGGAGCGGATGCCCGACTTCGTATTGACGGACAAGCTCTGCCCGAAGGTGAGCTTTTCGCCGCCCTTGAGCATGATGCGTACTTCGTATTCGAAGCAGTTAACGTCGATTATTGTTTCAAAAATGCAGTGACGATGGGACCGCCGGAACTGGGGGATGAATCGATTCTCTATACGTTCATGAACCCCATTACGAGCTATACGACGTTGTCTTTTCCTATTGATTCCGAACGTTTGCTTCAGGGCGATAATGTGATCTACATCCGGGCTGGTTCCAAAACCTCGCCGTTTGATCAACGTCCGGAAGAGAACAAAGATGACTTTGAAGTCAGAAATGTACGTTTGCTCTTGGCTGATGGGACTGAAATATGGGATCCTGCCTACGCTGAAAAAGAAAAACAGATTAAAATGGGGGATTCTGCCGGGAAAAGCGAATCGATCGGCTTTCATTTTGAGCTGAATCCGGAACATCTTACGGCTAAAGCCTATGCATGGGACACAACTCACCTCCCCGATGGTGCTCATGAAGTAGCCGTAACGGATGGGACAGAGCAGGTAACGGCCAAAGTGATGGTGGACAATACAGCACCGGACATTAAGCCGACCGTTGAAGATGCTAAGACATATCGCGGAGATTTCGTTATTGATGCCGAAATCCAGGATGCAATCGCCGGCGTGGACAAGGTTAGTGTGAAGCTGGATGACAGTGTGATTACTCTTCCGTTAAGAACCTCGTCGGGAGAGATGCAAGGCGGGAAGCATGTCCTGCATATTCAGGCAACCGATAAGGTGGGCAATGTAGCAGAAAAAACGGTGAATTTTGAAGTGCCCGATGAGAACCCCCTTTCGCCGGAATTAGTGGCTCCTAAGCAAAATCAAACGAATGTTGGCTCAAATGCCAACCTGACGGTTAAAGTTCAAGATCCAAGCAACGATGTCATGGATGTGACGTTCTACAAAGGTTATAAGTACGATGCAAGTCGCCCAGAAGGTTTCACCGGCTACTTGAATACTTCCGTAACCGAGCCACCTAGAGAAATGGTTCCTTCCGGGGAAAAAGCCATGAATGCAGAGGATTACAAAAAAATTGCTGCGATCGACGGGACATATCTGGTCAATGATTCAGTAGAGCAGTTCCCTTACCAACGCTTTGAAGTGAAGCTTGATCCATCCGTGAAAAGTACGGATCGTGTTGAAATTGATTGGCAGGGCAAGTCACTTGAAGGAAGGAAAGTAAGTTTGTATGCCTGGAGCATCAGTGAGCAAAAATGGATTCAGCTGGATCAGGTTATTGCGGGTACAGAGGATTTTGAATTAAAGGCTGTGGTACAGGCGGGTGATTATGAAAACGAACATGTCATCCAGATTATGGTGCAGGACGAACTAGTGGAAACAGCAGCTGCTACAGGCAATAAACCTACGCCGGAATCACAGGACCCGTACGATTTTTCATTTGTTTGGATGTCGGACACGCAGTATTATTCACAGAGCTATCCACTAATCTATCAAAACATCGTCAACTGGATCGCCGGACAAAAAGAAAATATGAACATCAAATACGTTATTCATACCGGGGATGTTGTCGATAAGGCAGATCAGGAATACCAGTGGATTGAAGCAGACAAAAACATGAAAGTGCTTGAGGATGCTTCAATACCTTATGGAGTGTTGGCAGGAAATCACGACGTAGGACACCAGGATAACGATTACGCGAAGTTCCAGCAGTATTTTGGAGCGAACCGGTTCATAAATAATCAGGTATTTGCCGGGTCATACGAGAATAACAGAGGACATTATGATTTGGTTTCTGCGAACGGTAATGATTTTGTCATTGTGTACATGGGATGGGGACTTGGTGAACAAGAAATTCAATGGATGAACGACATTGTCTCCAAGTATCCGGAACGCAAAGCGATTCTCTGTTTGCATGAGTATCTGCTCGTATCCAATAACCGTTCACCGATTGCAGACCAGATTTTTGAGAAGGTTGTAAAACCGAACAAAAATGTGATTGCTGCTCTTTCCGGGCACTATCACGATGCCGAACTGAAGGTGGATCAGCTGGATGACAACGGAGATGGTATTCCTGACCGTAACGTCTATCAAATGCTGGCGGATTATCAAGGTGCTCCAGAAGGAGGACTTGGTTATATCCGGCTGATGCAGTTTGACATGACAAACAATAAGCTTCATATCAAAACGTATTCACCTTATCTTGACGATTATAATTACTACGATCCGGAGACCGAACAAGGCAAGGATGAATTTAGCCTGGATCTTGGTCTGGCACCAACAATGAAGCGAGTAGCCACCGATTATATCGGGGTGAACGTTTATACGGATCAAAAAATAGGCTACAAGGCTAACGTTGAGAGTGGACGAGAAGCCTCAGTGGAATGGAAGGGACTTTCAAACGAAAGTCACTATCAGTGGTATGCCAAAGCGGAAGATCAATATAGTGGCAGTGTTTTATCCGATATTTGGGGTTTCCATACAGGGACTTCTTCTCCGGGGGAACAGACTCCGGGAAATGGAGGGGGTTCAGGTAACAGTAATCCGGGAGCTTCTGCAGGAAATGATAGTGTGACGAAGCCACCAGCACAGAGCAGCAATGGTCAAATCACGCTCAATCCATCCTCGGATGGCACTTATCGTGCTGAGACACAAGCGCTGGAGCAAGCCGCGAATACAGCGAGTGGAGGGGAAATAGTCATTACACTTGCTGGCAAACAAGAGCAGGACGGGGAGTTTGATGTATACCTACCTGCCAGTGCGGTGAAAAAGGTGAAAGCAGACGGACTCACCGTAGTGATCTCTTCACCTGTATTAAAAGTCACGCTTCCGGCTGGTTCCCTGCCGCAAGAATGGGGAGAGACAGACCAGCTGCTGCTGCGTTTCAGTACTTTATATAATGATAGTGCGAAGCAAATATTGGATGACAGTCTATTGGGAACTCCACATTACTCCCGCACGGAGTTTGTACAATCGCTTCGTATGTTCTTCATCCAGGGAGAGAACGAGACGGAGGTTACGAATTTCGGGAGTCCGGTCGAGATTGATCGAATGTTGACGGCTGAACAGCAGAAACAGATTCGATCGGAATATGCAGGCGTATATCTGCTTGGGCAAGGCATGGAATATCAAGGTGGTCGCTTCGTAACTGGAACGGTGACGTTTGAGGCGGAGCAACCAGGGTTATACGCAATCTTGGAATATCACAAACAATTCAAGGATATGAAGGACTCCTGGGCTGAACGTTACGTCCATATGTTGGCTGCAAAACATCTGATTCAGGGGATGGACAATGAGAACTACGGTCCTGCCCTGCAGGTAAGCCGAGGCGACTTCATTACCCTGATCATGCGTGCGGCGGGGGTGAATTTTTCTGAGAAAACTGAGGTTTATGCCGATGTACCAGCCAATGCATATTATGCATCAGCCGTCGCTCAGGCGACCGAACTTGGTATTGTACAAGGAAACGGTAATCTCTTCAGGCCGAAGGATTCGATCAGTCGCGAGGAGGCAGCCGTGATGTTGATGAAAGCTCAGCAAGTATTATTTATGGATAAGCAGGAATCTACGGTAAACACAGTATTCTCTGACCAAAGCCAGGTATCTGCTTGGGCTCAAGATGCTGTAGAACATGTCAATGCTCTTGGACTGATGACAGGCAAAGCAAACCTTCGCTTTGATCCGAAAGGTAAAGTCACACGGGCAGAGATGGCTAAAATAGTATATATGCTGATTCATGATTAAACATCTTTTAATGTAACTCGCACTTGTAATTTCACAGAGGAAGTCGCCTATAAGGCGGCTTCTTTTGTTTTATCGGAACAAGTATTATCCTCAGTCTCTAGTCGGCGAGCTTTAAAATAAACCGCGAAATTGGCAAGCCATATAATTGATTGTGTGAATTTCTAAAAATGTGCAGCCAATCCGCCTTGGGAAGCATTATGTTCGACATCACTCTCAACGGATAGCCCGCATGAATGAATTTGATATCCGGATCCAATTGAAGACCATTTCGTTCATAAAATGTGATGCGCCGGCTTCTAGTCACTTTCTCCTCTTGATTGTTGTCTTGCACTTTATCCGGATCTTCAACTTCCAATATTAGATTTCCGAATTGCAGTTTTAACTGGTCCATGAAGACGCTGCCGTAACCTCCTGAACGATACGGTGGCAGAATGGCCAGAAACTTGATAAGCGTTAACCCTAGATTAGAAATATCCTTAACGATGGCATAACCGATCTCCTTTTCTCCATCCTTCAGATATAATCCGTGAAATTGCCCTTTTTTTAGTGCCCTGGAAAACATGAAGTAAAGAGGTCCTGTAATGTAGGAGAAATCATGCTTAAGATATCTTCTTAAGTTCATAAGGTTTTCTTGATCGAGTGGTATTTTCTGAAGCGTTATATGTTCTCTTGATTTACAAAGGTTCCTCATCATAGTTCCCTCCCATAATTCTTCTTAATGATCTCCATCATTCTAATAAAGCCTGCGATTTCCTTATCATCAAAGTTCTCCTCAATTTCCTGAATAGCAGACTGTAGAGATTTATCGTAAGCTGTATACTCTTCTGTAAAATGGGGACTGACCTTTAAGTGGTATACTCTTTTATCTTCTTGGCTTGGTGTTTTGATCACGAGACCTTTGGCAATTAATTCGTTAACTTTGATGGTAACTGCAGAACGGGCAACATGAAGCGTTTCAGCCAAAAAACTTGGAGTACAGTTCTCGTTATGCTGGATGACCTCCAAGTACAGTAGGCTATTGTAAGTCAAATTGTTATACAGCTTATCCTTGTTCATGGATCGAAGATTTTCTAAGACTAATTCATAGTAAAGTTCGTTGATAGAACGAAACAAATCCACAAATAACACACCTCTGATCGTTAAGTTAATATAATTATAATCACTTAACTATATGATAACAAGTTTATCGTTCATCTTCCGTTCATAATCACGTCATATTCAATTCATTTTTATAGAATAAACTTGCAGGTGATCCAATTTGCAGCAGTGATCTTATCTAAACCAGACAGGAGATGATGTGATTGGCACTGAAAAAAACAGCCTCTATAGCCGCCATTACCTTGGCGATCACCATGCTGGCCCCCATGTCCGCGACGGCAGCACCAGTCTCAGGTAGCGGGAAGGATCTAACGTACGATGCGACCAAGGCCACCGTTATGGAAAAAGCTAAAATATTGACTGGGGAGTATGGCGTGACCAGCGTGCAATATGCGCTCATGGATGCAGGTGAGATCGCAATTTCCGGACAGGAAGGCAAAAATGATCTTAACGATAAGGTGCCTCTTACGGCAAACACAATCTATGGCATTGGTTCGACCAGCAAAATGATGGTTACAGCCTCCGTGATGAAGCTGGTCGACGAAGGCAAGATTGATCTGGATCAGCCTTTGGTGAACTATATCCCTGATTTTAAAATGGAGGACGAGCGTTATAAACAGATCACACCGCGCATGCTTCTGAATCATTCCTCCGGACTCCTTGGAACTTCCGGTCATAATGCCACCTTGTACGGAGATAACGATACGCAGGCGCATGATACCTTTTTGGACCAATTAGCGACTCAAAATCTGAAGGCAGACCCCGGAGCATACTCGGTGTATTCCAACGATAGTTTTACGTTAGCCGAGATTCTGGTTGAGAAAGTCAGCGGCACGACTTTTACCGGTTATATTCATCAACATTTCACTGAACCGCTCGGAATGGAGCATACCAAAACACCGCAGGACAACGTGGACCCAGCCCAAATGGCCGCAGTTTATTCTCAACGAGTGGAGGGGCAGCTTCCGCAAGAAAATTACAATATCATTGCTTCGGGAGGCATTTACTCCACTGCCGAAGATTTGGTTAAGTTCTCGCAGATTTTTACCGGACAAGTTGACATTCTTTCGCCTGAATCGGTCGAAGCCATGGAGCAAGAAGAATACAAAAGAGGCATATGGCCCAATGAGGCGGATTCCTCCATTGCTTATGGGCTCGGCTGGGATAGTGTAAACCTGTTTCCTTTCAATGAGTATGGTATCCAGGCAGTAACCAAAGGAGGGGACACGTTATCGTACCATTCCTCGCTCGTTGTGCTTCCGGAATACAACATGGCTGCAGCAGTGACCTCTTCTGGCGGTTCAAGCTCAACGGATCAATTGATTGCAAGAGAGCTGCTGCTCGGTGCACTTGAAGAGAAAGAGATCATTACAGAGCGCAAGCCGGAGAAGTCGTATGGGACTCCTGTAAAAGCAAGCATGCCTGAGGAAATCATGCAGTTTGCAGGAAACTATGGTGCCAGGGACAGGGCTATATTGAAGTTGGATGTGAAGAAAGAAGGTCAATTAACCCTTTCAACCGTTACGTCGCCGAACAGTCAGGAACAATCGTATGTGTATACCGCTGATGGTTCGTTTGTAAATGAAGCAGGGACGGAAAAGCTAGCATTCATTGAGGAGGAAAATGGAAACACCTACTTATGGTCCCGTTCGTATTTGTCCGCAAAAGGCCTGGGACAACTGGCTACCTCTGAATACAAGGCAGTTAAGCTGGAAACACCCGAAGTGCCCGCAGAAGTGTCAGCCGCATGGCAAGCACGTGAAGGGAAAAAATATGTGTTAATGAACGAGAAGTACACATCCATGCTGTATATGAATGCATTGCCAATAGTCTCCCTACAAATGTTCGATGAGGCACCAGGCCGTGTGTATACCAATCGGCTCATAGATGCCAAACTGGCTATTGGGGAGCTTCAGATTCCGGGTATGGCTGGCAGGGACTTAATGGATTTCGAAGTGTCAGAAGAGGGCGGCGTGGAGTACATTTCCGCAGGAGGCAGCATCTATGCCAGTGAAGACATCGTGAAACCAATCTATTCGGGAAATCGATCGAAAACAACGATTCAGGCAAGTGGCTATGCGACATGGTATTCAGTTCCGAATTCAGTGTCAGGAAAACGCATGACGGTCAAACTGCCATCAAATGGCGCTTTTGCTGTGTATGATCAGGATGGCCGCTGTATTAATCACTCTGTGGTCAGCGGTAACAATGAAGTTATTCTTCCGGAGAATGGGAGAGTTGTATTTGCAGGAGAGACAGATGCACAATTCGAGATTACATTAACAAGCCAGGAAGATTGAATCGTGGGGAGCTTAAGCTAGACAAGGAGTCGCGGGATACGCGGCTTCTTGTTTTTTTACTCTGTACCCTTTCGGATTAGGGTTAAAAACGCAGTGTTATTGTCATTTATGGTATGTGTTAATATTGTCCTGATTTGGTTAATACGGTATATTGAGAGTGGTTCATTTCCTATAATACAGGAGGTTCCATTCATAAGGATGAGCAAAGTAAATGACTAGGAGGAATCAGTCTACATGGGAGCAACTGAAAAGAGATGTCAAGATTGTGGAGGAAATTCATTTGTACAAGCTGCGGATTTTATAAATCTCCGTCCAGTGGATAAGAAACTGGCGATTGGGTCTGAAAAGATTTATACCGTTTGTCTGGACTGCGGGGAAGTGGTATCGATCAAAGTGAAGAACCCGGAAAAGTTAAAACAATAACATTAGTTGCATTTTTCTTCTTATAACCACTCATTCACTAAGGTAACTTATGAATAAAACAGAAAAGCCCTTCTCCTTTTCCTGTGGGATAAAGAGAAGGGCTATTGGTGAGAGGCAGTATATTATTTATGCTTCTTTAAAATATCAAAAATGATCTCCGCATTATTCGTATTGTCGATCAGGCCGGAGAAACGATGACTTGCCGGACCGTATGCGTAGACTGGCACATCGTCTCCCGTATGTCCGCCTGTCGTCCATCCAGTGAACGAGCGGTTATCAATAATTGCTTCGATGGCATTGTCGATCGTCGTGACATCTGCATCTTTAGCTGCATTTTTAACCGATTGAATCTCTTCGGAAGTTAACTCAAGTTTGAGATAGCTCTTAAGTGTTTCTTCCACGGAAGCCCCTTTAGCGATTTGAGCTGCCATGAAGTCAGGAGTGCGTACAGCGGCTTTGATCGGATCCACGAAAAAGTTATATTCTCCGTCTTTCCCGAGCGTAAGTCCACCAGTGGAATGGTCAGCCGTTGCTACGACAAGTGTCTCGCCATCTTCTTTGGCAAAATCAATAGCCGCCTCGAATGCTGCAGCAAAATCCTCCATTTCGCTCATAGCACCAACGATGTCATTATCATGACCCGCCCAGTCGATCTGGCTTCCTTCAACCATGAGGAAAAACCCATTTTCGTTTGAGCTTAGGCGATCAATGGCTGTATGTGTCATTTCGGCCAGCGAAGGTGTTTCGCTCGTACGGTCAATCAACTTGTCCATACCTCCGTCAGCAAATAGTCCGAGAATCTGTTTATTTGTATCCTTGAGAAGGGCACTGCGATCAGTCACATAGCTAAATCCGGCTTTTTCAAATTCATTGGTCAAGTCACGATCTTCACGTACAAAATTGGTTTTTCCTCCGCCTAACAGAACATCAACTTTGTGCTTCCCATTGATCAATTCATCATAGTAATCATCTGCGATTGCATCCATGTTCTTCCGACTAATATCGTGGGCGCCGAAGGCAGCAGGTGTGGCATGAGTGATCTCTGAGGTAGCTACAAGTCCGGTGGATTTTCCGTTTTCCTTGGCTTGCTCCAAAACTGTTTTGACTTCAGTATGGTCATTGTCAACTGCAATGGCAGCGTTATACGTTTTCACACCAGCAGACATTGCGGTCGCCGCGGAAGCCGAGTCCGTAACGTTTTGTGTGTCGTCATCCGGATAAGTCATTTGAGCGCCTACAAGATAATGATCAAATACCGTTTTCTCCATGACCTTAGTCGAAGGGTCATCCTTCATATAACGGTAAGCGGAAGTATAAGCCGTTCCCATGCCGTCACCGATGAGGAAGATGATATTCTTGATTTTTTTTGTCTCTACACTAACGGCTTGTACCGCATGGGCTTGACCGGCAGACAAGACGGTAGAAGCGGCAAAGACCAGGCTGAGTGCAGCTGCAGGAAGTACTTTTTTGGACAATTTCACGATAATTCCTCCTTTTATTATTAAACATGAACATATGTAGCTTTATTCATTTGTCCGTCCATATGAAGATTATCATTCGACTGTAAAAGAAGACCCTGTCCTCTGTGTTTATTGTGTAAAATATTTGCAAAAAAGAGGACCTGCAAGTGCAGATCCCCAACCTAATGTAAAACGTAATTCTAAAATAATCGTGTTATGCTCACGACAAATTCATAGACAAAGTATAAAGAGAATCCAAGCAGCATAATCCCGGCAATGACCGAAACCCATCGGATCATTTGACGACTCATGACTTTTCTGGTTACGGAAACTATGGATAGAAGGCCTATATCATGAACCAAAATTCCGCTCATCACGCCGATTGCTGCAATTGCAAAGGTACCTGAATGCGAAGAACTATACGATTGAGATAGGACTGCTCCAAATACAGATACCCAGAAAACCAAGTTACCCGGGGATACGGCAACAAGCAAACCATTTCGATATGTACTAAAAAAGGATTTCTGTGTTTTTTCATCTGCAGGCGTAATATCTTTATCCGCATTCTTAATGGAGTCGTAACCCAAATAGGCAAGGAAGCCTGCCCCTACGATCCACAATGGAATTTGTACATACGGCAAGGCAAGTACAGATGCGAAACCAAAATACAAAGCAAGAATAAGCAAAATATCTACGGTCATGCCCCCGATACCTACGGCCCACCCATGAATAAAGCCATTCTTTAATCCTTGTTTTGTCATTTCTACAGTGATTGCTCCAACAGGCATTGCTATAGCTAGGCCAATTAAAAAGTACTTCAGATAGATCTCCATTCAACTTTCCCTTCTCCGTTGTGATTCATCTTTAGCGATGTAAAGTAAAAATGTATTTATTAATTTACATGATAAGTAAGTTAATATCAAGAGATTATTAGTTTCTATAGATGATCGAGAGTAGTGACCTGCTTCAACTCATCCTTCATTTTCAATGAAAGACGATCATAAATCAGAGACGCTCATGCAAAGAGTTCTTTCTAATTGGATAGTATCGTATAGAAAAAAGTTAATAATCTACATTTCCTCAGCTGCTTTGATCTTGATACGCTTGAGACGAAGAAAGAAAGAGGAGAGTTAATATGGTGAACAATGATGATAAAATTTGGTACAACCAACCTGCTGAACGCTGGGAAGAAGCTATGCCTATGGGAAATGGTACCCTGGGTGGCATGGTATACGGAAGAACAGATCTGGAACGAATCCAACTAAATGAAGACAGTCTTTGGTATGGTGGTCCGATGGAACGCAACAATCCGGATACCCTTGATCATTTAAGTGAGATTCGAGAGCTTGTTTTCAATGGGAAAATTCAGAGAGCGGAAGAACTTGCCACAACATATCTGGTCGGTATACCCGATGGACAGCGTCACTATGAACCTCTGGGTGACCTTTATTTGGTTAGTGGAAGCAACAATCAGCATATCGAGGAATATCGCAGAGAACTTGATCTAAAAGAGGGAGTTGTCCGTCTCAAGTATAGGGATAACGGTGTTCCATTTTTCCGTGAATATTTCTCCAGTTTCCCTGATCAAGTGTTGGTTATACGACAAACTTCAAGCAATCCTTATAATCTGTCGTTATTGTTTGGCAGAGGATCGGTACTCAATCCTACACCGTGGTCCGATATTTTGAAGCGTCCTGTAGGTTTCCATTCTTACCTGGATAACATAAGAAAAAATGAACATGGAGACATGGTCATCACGGGCAGGAGCGGGGGTGAAGGTGGAATTCGCTTTTGTTGCCTTATACGAGTGTTGGTCAAGGGAGGCAGTGTTTCCTATGCTGGTGGTCAGGTGAAAATAGAGCAAACAAATGACGCTACTATTCTGGTGTCGTCATGCACGGATTTTCGAATGGACGCAGCAGGTTTGGAAACGGAATGTTTACGAAGGGTAGAGCAAGCTTCAGATAAAACCTATCAACAGCTCCGTACAGACCATGTTAGAGACTATCAGAATCTCTATAACAGAGTGAAGCTATCTCTCGAAGGTCATCCTGGTTCAACTTCTCTAGCTGAAATGCCTATAGATGTGCGACTGCGCAGAATTAAGGAAGGGCATGATGATCCGGGTTTAGTCGGCCTATATTTCCAATTTGGTCGTTATCTGCTTATCTCCAGCAGCCGTCCTGGTGCATTACCTGCTAACCTCCAGGGGATCTGGAATAAGGATATGTTACCTATTTGGGACAGCAAGTACACGATTAATATTAACACGCAGATGAACTATTGGCTCGCCGAGAGCTGCAATCTTTCTGAGTGTCATATCCCTCTGTTTGATTTTATTGAACGTCTGCGAAAAAGGGGAACGGAGACCGCCAAAGTCATGTATGGCTGCAGGGGATTTGTCGCTCATCATAACTCAGATCTATGGGCTGATACAGCTCCTCAGGATGTGTGCATTACTTCTACCTTCTGGACTATGGGAGCCGCTTGGTTGAGTCTGCATTTATGGGATCACTATGAGTTTGGAAGAGATGTTGAATTTCTGAAAAAGGCATATGAAACGATGAAGGAAGCCGCTCTTTTCCTTTTGGATTATCTGGTCGAGGATCCGCTTGGGAATCTGGTTACCTGTCCTTCATCATCACCAGAGAACCGTTATCTTCTTCCGAGCGGAGAATCAGGAGCATTATGCTACGGCCCCTCGATGGACAGCCAAATTATCCGGGAGCTGTTTCAACGATGTATCGAGAGTTCCGAGATTTTGCAATTGGATCAGGAATTTAGTGAGACTTTAAAGAGAGCACTGGAAAGAATACCTCGGCCGGCCATTGGGAAATTTGGACAAATTCAGGAATGGAGTATGGATTATGATGAATTGGAGCCTGGGCACAGGCACATTTCCCATCTGTTTGCGCTTCATCCTGGCTCCCAGATTTCATTGAAGTCAACACCGAATTTTGCTGGTGCAGCTCAGACAACACTGGAACGGCGGTTACAAAATGGGGGCGGACATACGGGCTGGAGCAGAGCATGGATTTTAAATATGTGGGCGAGGCTTGAGGACGAGAAGTTATCCTATGACAATGTAATGGAGCTGCTTCGAACATCCACCTTACCCAATTTATTCTGCGATCATCCACCATTCCAGATTGATGGGAACTTTGGCGGGACTGCAGGTATTGCAGAGATGTTATTACAGAGTCATGCAGGAGAGATTCGACTCCTTCCAGCATTGCCGAAGCAGTGGTTACATGGATATGTTCGGGGTCTTCGGGCACGAGGAGGCTTCGAAATTGAAATGGAATGGAAAGATGGTTTCTTGAAAACGGCTAAGTTACGTTCGCTGCAGACCGGTGCATTCACAGTATCTTATCTGGACAAATCCTTCGAATTTGAAGTTTTAAAACCAGAGTCCGTTATCGATGTATCTGAACAGCTGGCCTATGTTAGGAGAGATTGATACTGCGTGTCAATGTGAGCTGCGTGGACATTTAATTGGTTGATCAGCCTAGACCTCATGCTTTTTCATGATTTGCTACCAAACCGGATGTGAATGGTCTATGATCAAGTCATATTACAATGACAAGCGGCGAGGGCAGAAGATGAAACAAGTAAAACGGATCGATAAAGTAAAAGCCATGGCGAGGGAAATCAAGCGGAATGTATTTGTCTTGTACCTGGCATACAAGGATGCCAGGGTACCCTGGTATACCAAGTTATTTGCGATCTGCGTGGTAGCATACGCATTCAGTCCGATAGACCTGATCCCGGATTTTATACCTGTGCTTGGGTATCTTGATGACCTGATTATAGTCCCGTTAGGCATTACAATTGCGTTGAAGCTGATTCCACAAGAAGTCATCCGGGATTGCAGGGATAAGGCGGAGGAGATTCGGAAGAATGGTAAACCTACGAATTGGGTTGCGGGAGGATTGTTTATTATGGTGTGGATCGTGCTTGCTATCTGGCTCGGTTCGATCTGTTATAAACTTTTCGTTTAAAGCTAGTGCGATGCAAGAAAGCTGTATAGCAACGTTCCCCGCATAGTCCAACCTGTTATTGTCTTAGTTCAAGGTTCATGCACATTACTGCACTGACCATAAAAATGCCCTTCTGAACCAGCAGATTCAGAAGGGCATTTTTCTTATGGACTATTAAACAATCGATGTGCTATTTGGAGTCGATGTGAAAGATGCCAATTTCGTTATAATGCTCCAGCTTATAGTCAATTGTCCCAAGACTGCAGTTCAGCATATCCATTTGTTTCAGAATATTTTGCCGATGCTGCTCCAGCATAACCTTTCGCTGTTCACTCGTGGAAGAACCCTCCAGGCATAGCAGCATAAATGCTTTGATGTCCTCTAGGGACATGCCGCTGTCCTTCAGGCAGCGTACCAACTCCAGCCAGCATATATCCATCTCGGAATATTGGCGCGTACCGTATTCCGTCTTTTTCAACAAAGGCATTAAACCTGCCCTGTCGTAGAAACGTAAAGTGGAAGGCGGTAATTGGGTGCGTTCCGCGACTTGTTTAATCGTAAATTCCAAGCAAATCTTCCTTTCAAAAAAATCGATTGAATGGCTTGACTTAAACCTAAGTTTAACCACTATCCTAAGATTGTTCAATAGAGCGTTTTCAGGAGATAAGCTCTCATTTTACTATTCAGTGAAGGAGTGATTTGGTTGAAGTACAGAAGACTGGGCAGAAGCGGATTGAAAGTAAGCGAAATCGGATTGGGGAGCTGGCTGACCTATGGATCGGCTACATCGGAGGAAGCTGCGCGTGCCTGCATGCATCAGGCATATGAACTGGGCATCAACCTTTTCGATACATCCAATTCCTATCCGGGTGCGGAGGAGGTAATGGGCAGTACATTGAAACAGTATCCACGAAGCAGTTACGTACTGGCCACGAAGCTGTTTTTCCCACAAGGATCGGGACCAAACGATCGTGGATTGTCCCGCAAACACATTATGGAGCAGTGCGAAGCGAGCTTGAAGCGATTGGGTACCGATTACATTGATTTATACCAATGCCACCGCTTTGATTCCGAAACGCCTATTGACGAAACACTTAGAGCATTGGATGACTTGCAGGCACAAGGTAAAATATTGTATGCGGGTGTCAGCGAATGGACGGCAGCCCAGATAGCTGAAGCCTCTGGGATCGGCAAACGCCTGAATCTGCGTCCATTAATATCCAATCAGCCGATCTACAACATGTTTGAACGTTATATTGAGAGAGAAGGTATTATTGAACAATGTGAGCAGGAAGGACAGGGACTTATCGTATTTTCTCCATTGGCGCAAGGTGTATTGACGGGGAAATACAAAGCTGGACATCAGATTCCAGAAGGAACACGGGCCTCCAATGATCAAACGAATGGGGTTATCAACAGTTACTTGCGTGAAGACGTGCTTCAATGTACAGCACAGCTGTCGGAACTGGCTAATGAACTTGGGGCAACGTTATCCCAGTTTGCTCTGGCATGGATTCTGCGTCAGTCTGTTGTAAGTTCAGCCATCATCGGCTCCAGTAGACCGGCACAAATTGAAGAAAACATCAAAGCGACCGAACTGGAACTTACTTCCGATATCATCGAACGAACGGAGAAGATTCTATCGTCGGTCAGCCATTTTGCACCACTGAGATAGAAATCTGGTAAAGATATCGGGTGAATTTCATACTGAATGCTGATTATAAGCGGGGTTGTAACAGAATATTTTTTGCATGATAAGGTTAGCCAGTATGTACTGGCTAGCCTATTTGGTTATTTAGAAATACTGGTTTCAACGATTGAAGAAGACTATAAGCGTACGTGCTCAGTTCGTTGAAGTTGAATGATTCATGTAGACGGTAAAAACGAGTAGACACACTTAATAAAGTATTTTAACATAGTACTTATTAAAAGTATTATTAAATCGAGAAGGGATGAACACTATCATATGACAGAATCATTAAAACACCAGCGAACGCTTCGAAACATCTTGTTCCTGTTATTTGCCTTGCCAGGTCTGTCTTTTGCCTCTTGGGTAGCTCGAACACCTGCGGTAAGGGATACACTGAACGTCTCTACCGCAGAGATGGGAATGATCATTTTTGCCCTGTCGATAGGTTCGTTGACAGGATTACTAACGGCGGGATCTGTCATTGCCCGTCAAGGTGCACGATTAGTGATCGTGATCAGTTCTCTCATGATTGTGATTGGATTCGTTGTCATAGGGATTGGCGCATCAATACAGGTCATGTCGATTGTTATGACTGGATTACTTCTGTTTGGATGTGGTTTCGGTGCAGCCGAAGTCGGTCTGAACATGGAAGGTTCTGCAGTCGAGAAGGCGTTAAACAAAGTTTTATTGCCTGCTTTTCATGGTTTTTTTAGTGTAGGTACACTTGCTGGGGCAGTGATCGGAATTGGCGCAGAAGCCATTGAGCTTCCAATTATCATTCATTTTTCAATTCTTGCCTTATTCATCACCGTAATATTATTGAGCTGTTTTCGCTTTCTTCCTGAAGTGACTGGCAAGGAAACGATCCAAGCCTCCTCTCAAAAGGGTACAGGTGTCAAAATGCAGTTAAAGGTCTGGACGGAGAAACGAACCTTGTTGATCGGTGTCATGGTTCTGGGGATGGCATTTGCTGAGGGTTCTGCGAACGATTGGTTGCCATTAATTATGGTTGATGGACATGGTGTGAATGCATTGACAGGTTCATTGATCTACGGTTTATTTGTTACAGCCATGACTCTTGGACGTTTCTCAGGAGGGTGGGTTCTGAATCGGTATGGGAGGGTGCGAGTATTGACGGGTTGCGCGGTCTCAGCCATTTTGGGTCTAATACTCGTAATCTGGGGCCAACATTACATTCTTGCGGCAATTGGGGTGCTTTTGTGGGGTCTCGGGGCTTCACTAGGTTTTCCGGTTGGTTTGTCTGCAGCCGGAGATGAACCTGAAGGCGCAGCGGCAAGAGTTGGTGCTGTAGCTACATCTGGATATATTGCTTCATTGGTTGGACCGCCATTTCTGGGCTTCCTGGGAGAACATTTTGGATTACTGAATGCCATGATTGCTGTGATGATTGGGGTCATCATCTCAGGGTCACTTACCAGAGCTGCTAAACCTATTCAGGTTCACATAAAAAAACCTTCGCATTAAGAATACCTCACAGATGCCCCATTCGCACAGGCAAGCAGTCCATTTATTGCGTAAACTACAGGAGATCAGTAGAGCGAGGTGAATTCAATGGCTAAAATCAACGATATACGCCTAAAGGCAAAGCGATATAAAGCCAAACCCGTCTGCGTGACTCTTCATAATGGTGAAACATACATTGGTTATATCGCTGAAGTGAATAACGGTGGAGTGGTGCTAACTGGCGGAGGAACCGTATTGGGCACTCCAACAACAGGAGGCAATCTCCAGCGTTCTAACCGGAACCGAAAGGTTGTTACAGGCAATAAGGGAGGCTCCTCTTATAAAAGAAAACAGGGCAAAGGCACACGTAAGCCATCTACGCGTTCGCGTCACATGTCGCAAGCGCAGGTTTCGTCCTTTCTCCCTATGATGGGTTCCTTGTTTGGCGGGCTCGGTGGCGGGGCCGCAGCTGGAGGTGCTGGAGGATTACTTGGCGGAGGAATGCGGTTATTCGGCATGATCCAGCAATTCGTGCCCGTCGTGAAAATGGGCTATGGTATGATCAAGTCCATCAAGCCGTTCATGGGTGCCGTCCAAGGCCTTATGGCTGGGCCTAGTCAGGCCGAACAGGAAGAAGCATAATAAACTTACAGCCCCTTAGACAGATGTAAGGGGCTTTTCTTTTTGGTAAGAGAGGACTGGTGTATGATGGACAAAACGACCTATGAGGAGAGGATATTCTATGAAGAGCTTGTTTGTCATCGAAGCTAACCGTGTCTTGCTGAATAAGGAAGAAGGAGAGCCAGTGGTGATTAAAGGCGGCATTACAAGTGAGGGCTTCTCGATCATTCATATCTTCAATCGCGGGTGGCATCCGTTCGGATATCTACGGGACAAGTATGGAATATGGTGGTTTGATGGACGCAAGACCAAAGTGACTTTAGTGAGTAAAGAAACCACCGAATTTCGGGTATTGGACGATGATTACGGACTGGCTTCCGAGCATGTCTACTTGGAAGACAAGCTGATTCTAGGGGCGGACCCTGCCACGTTTATCTTGCTGCCAGGCTCGCCATATTTCGCCAAGGACAAGCATCGGCTTTATGTGAAGAGCGGCGACAGGTTTCACACATGGGACGATATAGATGTGGCGACAACAGTGGCTCACCTGGATTTCTGTACCGATAAGGATCATGTTTTTCATCTGTTTGACTCACTGTCGTACGCCAATGGCAGCAAGGATGAGCTGAGCTCATGGCTGAGGGAAACTTATCCCGACATACACGGTTGGTGGCATCCAGACTACGAAAACACAGAGGAAGGGGCGGAACAAATTCGGGAAAATTGGTACAGAACCAATTATGCAGTCTTCTACTGTGAGGAGATTGGGTCCTCAAACCGTAAGGGGACACGTACCATATTCAATTTGGTAAAAGGCGCGGACCCTGTCACGTTCGAGGTGTTGAGCGACCAGTATGGTCGTGATAAGGAGAGTATCTATTGTCATTGGAGAAAGGTTAGCGGAGCAGACGCGATGAATTTCAATTCATTGGGCGGGTTGTTCGGAAGTGATGCGGAGAATATTTTCTATAATGGGTATATGGTGGCAGAAGCTGATCGTACAACGTTTAGATGTCTGCTGCCATCAGGGCATCTGGGCCTCTCCAAGGATGCTCTTAATGTCTACCACGCTCAGTTTGTTCGTACAGACAGCCCGTTCGGTCATCCGGATTACATCTTGAAGCCCATTACTGGAGCTGACCCGGAAAGCTTCGAGTTATTGTCTGAGCAGGGAAGCTGGGCGGTTGATCGAAACGCGGTTTACCAGTGGGGCAACTTGGCCAAGAAGCTGGACCGTGCCAGTTTCGTTTATTTGTTCGATGAGGGGCCAGAAAGTTGGGCGGTTGATCGGCAAGGACTGTACAATGCCAATGGAAGACGCACGGTAAAAGGAATTGACGGTGCGAGCTTCCGGATGCTGAATCGATATTGGGGGACAGATGACCAATCCGTATTTTGCTTCGTCACGGGAGCTGTGCAGCGGGCAGCAGATGCGGCAACGTTCCGGGTGACAAACGACAGAGGCGGAGCAGAGGACAAGGATTTCCACTACGAAATCAAGGATAATGGAACGATCCGAAAAACCAAGAAAAAATAGCGTCCCGTAATTCTCATATCTGCAAATAACATCAGGATGGAGCCAAAAGTGGGATTGACCGACACGTACAATCCCTTCTTATTGTTCTGATTGTATGAACTGCTTCCTAAAAAGGAGCCCATAACCGTATGCTAAAACCAAAGGAAGAAGGTAGGAAAGGGCAGTCCAGTAGATATTCCATCCATTGAAGTACACTACTCTGCCCATTTCTTTGGCCAGCCATTCAATGAGGGTAAGAACCACGGCTGTAATGACTATGGCGAGCCAGGGTTTTGTACCTTTATTAAGGATGGCAAACATCATAAGACATCCTGAGATAGGGTAGATACCCAAATCCATTGGAAGAGCTGTATAGGACTGATTATTGGAGTTAGGCAGAATGTTCCAGAAAAAATTGAAACCCACACTATTGACGCAAGCAGAAGCGGCTACGCCCAGCGGATAAAAAATAATGAGGATTTTGGGGTGTCTACGTAAAATCCATCCACCAATTAGAACAGGAATCATAAAACCCAAAATAATATTTCCCAACATGATGATCACTCCTCATATTCATCGACCTGAAGCACGGTAAGCCACTCTATCCGTTAGTCCATCTTATTTTTATCCTCAAGTAGTGTATTGAGCTTCTGGTTTACCATTTTTAATTGTTTATCATAATGTTTAAATGTAATAAATCCAATCACGGCCTTCACTGCAAAAAATACTATTGCTGCGATGACGATCAGTGCATAATTATGTGCAATCTGCTTGAGCCATTCATTTAATCCATTCAATCTTGAATACCCTTCTTTCTACAGAGTAAATTGAGACTTCTTTATAGAATGGACTAATTTCAGGGAATTATTATTGTTTTTGAATTGAATTCCGTATTGACAGGATAGTTAATATTGCTTATTTACGTTATTATAAATAGATGTGGTCACAGATGACCGAGTATTTCTACTTCTGAACACTGATGATTTTGGAGAGATTATAATAAGGCTCATCCAATCTCCAAAAGGGCTAGGTGAGTTAGTTAGAGGTATGGTTACCCATTTACATTGTTTAAGTTATTCGAGAGAATAACATTGATGTAGTCCATTGATGATAAAAGATAGTGAGGTAGAAAAAATGATTGCAAAGACAGAAGAAGACTTTAATGGTTTGAAGGAAATCGGTAAAATAGTAGCTGCTATTCGGGATGAATTGGTACAACGCACAGTTCCTGGTATAACAACGAAAGAACTCGATGACATAGCTGGTGAGCTTTTTGCCAAAGAAGGTGCCGTGTCAGCTCCAAAAAGTGAATATGACTTTCCGGGGTACACATGTATCAGTGTTAATGACGAAGTGGCGCATGGTATTCCTGGAGAGCGCGTTATTCAGGAAGGTGATATCGTAAACATAGATGTATCTGGTTCTAAGAACAGCTATTTTGCAGATACGGGAATCTCCTTTGTCGTTGGCGAGGGAGAAGAAGTATTAACGAAAATATGCGACGTTGCAAAAAAAGCATTTGAAGCAGGGCTTATAAAAGCAAAACCTGGTTCCAAAAAAAGCGGAATCGGAAAAGCAGTGTTCCAAACCGCCAAACAACATGAATTAACGGTTATTAAAAACCTTACAGGACATGGTATTGGACGTACAATCCATGAAGCACCTGATCATATTTATAATTACAACGATACGTCGGATGATGAATTGCTAAAAGATGGAATGGTAATTGCATTCGAGCCGTTTATTTCAACTTTAGAAGAAGAAGTATTCCAAAAGAATGATGGCTGGACCTTTGCTACCAAAAAGAGCTATGTAGCTCAAATTGAACATACGATTATCCTGACCAAAAATGGTCCGATTATTATCACGGAGTAACGGGAACAAGAGCGTTGTTGAAGGTCGATTTCCATTGTGAAATCGGCTTTTTTTGTGTCTCAGGTTCTTGTTTCAGGCGAAACCAGAACCTGAGCATGTTGCTTCAGGCTTGTACCCAATCCATTCGCTGCGCAGATCTCGAATTATCTGGAGATAAGCGGTCTGCTTTGCAGGTAGATATCGAAATCCGAACTCGATCCAGTGAGAATCTTATCCGAAACAATTTTGGCTAGAACGCCGTTATACACGGTTCCGTTATCTCCGTATGCCATCAGAATATAGCAATGGGGATAGGTCTCGTATTGACCGATGACAGGCAATCCGTCATGTGTGCCTCCGTAAAAGGCGCCCAGATAGTACTCAGGTTCAGCCTGAATGTCAGGGAATAGCTTGTTAAACTCTTGGATGAGCTTGTCCTTGCTTGCCAGGATTTTGGAATCTCGGGTTGCGGCGAAGGAAGTATCCTTATCCATTCCTCCGATAATAACCCGATTGTCCGGGGTCGTACGCATATACACATAAGGACGTGCAGTCTCCCATATTAACGTTCGTTTGTGCCAGCTTGAAAAGTCGCTAATCGGCTTCGAAATGACGGCATAGGAGCTTGCCAGCGTAGCATTCTTTTCGGATTTAAAATCACTATCTTCATACCCGGCTGCAATAATTACATGTTTGGCTCGGATTTCGCGACGTTCCTTGGTGTAGAAGACGGCATAATCCTGTTCGAATCGTCTTCCAGTTATCTCCGTGTTCTCATGGATCCTTCCTCCCTGAGCTTTTGCTTTCTCAAGAAGTCCATATACGAATTTTAAGGGGTTCATTTCTGCATCGTCATGATAGTACAGTGCTGCCTTTTTCCGGAAGGGGTACGAGCCGGATATGTGCTCTTCATTCCACAGATCTACCTTAAATCCGTACTTCTGTAGAAGGGCATATTCTTCATTCAAAGCGGAAACATCTTCTTCATAGCTTGCGTAATAGAGGCTATCACGTCTTATAAAATCCGGATCAATCGGTAATTGACGACTTACCCGCTCAATGTGGTTAATAGACTCCTCACACAGTTTAAGATGACGAGCGGCTACTTCTTCACCAAAGGAGTGGCTGAGCGATACAAAACTTTTCTCACCTGCATATTGAATCAAGGCCGTATTGGTGCTGGTACTGCCTTCTCCAACTTTTCTCTTATCGACGATAACGACAGATACTCCCTGGTCACAAAGGAAATTTGCGCATTGAGCACCGGAGCTACCAGCGCCTATAATGAGCACATCGCAGGATATGTCCTCCTCCAACTTAGGGTAAGAGGGGGGATTAGCTATTGTTGTCGGCCAGTATAACTTACCGCTCTGCAGATCCATTCGAGTCTCTCCCTTATATATATTCGGAAGTAGTATGGACACTTTACTGCAACTCGATGCAAAATCAGATACTTTCGAACAACGTGCTCCGACAAGACCAATTAGGTAACTAGGAGAAGTTACGCCTTATCTTTAATAGTGAATTTATTTATAAATTTAGTATAAGTTCACTATCTATTCGAAACATGTTACTATTTAAGTGCTTTAAGGTTTTTCAAGATAAGGAGTGCTTAAATATGATTATCCAATTCATTCGTTTAAGGTAGGAAAAGGTACAGCTCACATGCCCCGGATTTTTTAAACAAAATGCCCGGGTTTGTTTGACTGTGCCTTTTTTCGTTGACCTAAAACGAATGAAAGGGTGCTTTTTTGTGTTTAACAAAAGTAAAAAGTTGATGAGTCTTGAGAGAATCAAGGAGTCGCAAGAGATATTTCGTTGCCCGTTATGCAGTAAACCGATGAAATTAATTCAATTGCAGAGCTTAATTTGCATGAATCGGCATTGTTTTGATATTGCCAAGCAAGGATATATCAATCTATCCTCACGTTCCACTAAATCTAAGTATGATAGACAAACCTTTGAAACGAGAAGAATAATTAGCGAGAGCGGGTTATTTCATCCCATGCAGGCTGCCGTAAGTGAAATAATTGTGAGTCAAAACATGAGTAAAGAATCCATACGTTTACTGGATGCAGGTTGCGGAGAAGGTTCTCATTTGAACAGCATACAAACCAGAATAAATCAGAAAAAGCGTAACCATTCATTGGCTGTGGGAATCGACATTTCAAAGGAGGGGATTAGTCTTGCTGCAGCGGAATATTCAAATGCCATGTGGTGTGTTGCAGACATTGCAAACATCCCATTCGCTAACGAGCAATTCAACTTCATCATTAACATTCTTTCGCCAGCCAATTATTCCGAATTCCAGAGATTGCTCACAGATCGTGGTTTGGTAATTAAAGTGGTTCCTGAGCAGCATTATCTTACAGAATTAAGAGGTATCCTTTACAAAGGAACAGGTAAACAGGTCTATTCAAATACACCTACAATTCGTTATTTTAACGAACGGTTCAATCTAATAGCTGTTGAAAACGTTCAATATCAGGTAAGCCTCAGTGAACACCTCATTGCACCTTTGCTTGAGATGACACCTTTATCTTGGGGAGCTTCTCAAGAGTGCAAAGAACTCATTTTACAGATGGATCTGAGAGAAATTACTATGGATTTTAAGATATTAGTGGGTATGAAACAATCGTAAAACGAACGGACAACATTTACGATTAACCAATACCCAATCTTACATCAAGGCAGCCGATCAATGGATCGGCTGTTTTTGTTTAGGGAACGGAGATGCATTTTGGGTGTTAATCCCAATATGTGGTACTATCATTGGAATAAGGTAATCTGAAATGAATCAAGGGGATGATTGAGTGGGCTCTAGGTTGATGCATTTGTTGATTTCGGATTTTGTGGGCAAGGAGCTGTCTATCAAGCATCGGGGTGATATGCTCCTTGGCGCCATAGCCCCAGATGCAAAATCTGAAAAAGGCGATACTCATTTTCTAGGGGATCAATTCAAGTATGGTCTCAACAGGCGATGGGAGTACGGGCGTTTCATCACCAAATACAAGGAGCGTATAACTGAGCCTTTCATGCTGGGTTATTTAACTCATTTAATAGCGGATGAAGTTTGGGCTATGAAATCTTACTTTAGCGGATTGGAAGAGCGACTGAATAACGAGCCTACACTGTACGATCGCTATCACCATGACTTTCGATTGTGCAATGCGAAGCTGATTGAAATGTTTACTTCTGAGGGACTTTACGAGGCACTAAATGCTGCTGTTTACATACCAGTTATGGATGAACTTGATGAGAAGAATGTATTCGTTTTGAAGAAACAGGCGCTGGAGGACTTTAACTATCCAGTGAAACATGTCCAGCAGGAGTTGAGTGTTTTTTCATTAGACGAGATCTTGGCATACATGGAACGCTCCGCCTATCGTGCCTTGGATGTATGTCGATCACAGCTAGGTACAATTCATACTTAAGTGAACCTTTATGCTCTTTTAGACATGCAGAGAAGCATACTGGCTTTCTTATGGAAAAGGAGAATAAAAGATGTCTATAACATTTAAGAAATCAACATTAGAAGATATTGAAACATTGCTTCTTCTTCAAAAAGCAGCATTTCAAGAGGATTTGGAAAAGTACGAAGACTTTGAATCTAATCCGGCATGTGAAACCTATGAAAAATTGGCTGAAAATATTAGAAAATATCAACATTTTACCATTTTAGAGGGGAAAACAATTATAGGTGCGATTGATGTAAGAGGCAACGATGAGCGCATGCACATTGATAAGGTGTTTATTTCTCCTTCTAATCAAAGTAAGGGCGTAGGTACTGCAGCAATTCAATTTGTGGAAACACATTTTCCAAATACAAAATTATGGACCTTATATACACCGCATTTAAGCTTTCGTAATCATTTCTTTTATGAGAAGTTTGGATACCAAAAGACTAAAGAGGTTCAGCTTACTCAAAAGCTGATTTTATTCAAATACGAGAAGCGAATAAAGTAATTCTGAAAAAATAGTTCGTTATTTTGAGGAAAAAGGCTTATTGTTGCCGCCGTGTATCGATGAAAATCAATATCGCATGTATGGAATGAATGAGATTTAGCGATTGGCGCATATTTTACTTTTCAGTTAAGTTGGGTTGCCAGTAAAAGATCCGTTACTCCAAATTAACGAGATAATTCCGTGTACGCCTTACTATGGTAGAATGAATGCAGTTTGGATGATGAATACGTGGAGGATAGAAGTATGAATAAAACGGAGCGGCATCTTGCAATCACCCTTGAGTTACAGCGCAGCAAAACGCTAAGGGCAGAAGATCTGGCTTCCCGGTTTGAGACAAGTGTACGAACGATATATCGGGATATGCAAGCACTAAGCGAAGCTGGGGTGCCAATAATAGGAGCACCTGGTCAGGGTTACTCTTTAATGGAAGGGTATTTTCTTCCCCCGGTAAGCTTTACAGTCGAAGAAGCCGTATCCCTGCTCATGGGAGCAGATTTAATTGAACAGAGATTGGATCATACATACGCAAGTGAAGCCACGTCGGCTCAACATAAAATTGAAGCTATCTTGCCAGAATCGGTTCGAAATGAATCTGCACGTGTTCGGGAAACCATGCGACTCCTTCATGGAAGTGATGCCTTAACTGGAGAGACGGTTAAAACGTATCTTAAGCAAATACGCAGCGCCATTTTGGAACGGCACAAGATTCGTTTTATGTACCGTAAAAAAATGCCGGGGCTAGACGGGAATCGAAGCAATCTTCGGGAGGTTTCTCCGTATGGATTATCCCTTTTGCATGAACATTGGGTTTTAATCGCACACTGCGATATGCGACAAGACATTCGTCATTTCCGACTGTCCCGAATGACGGAACTTCAAGTATTGGAGGATCGCTTTCTTTTACCGGATGGTTTTGACCTAAGCGAATATCGGCCGCCTGATGATCGAAATGAACGGGTATTGATCAGGGCAAACCCTGAAATAGCAGACAAAATTATAGAAGTAGTCAACTTCTATATCGATGCCATAGAGGATCATATGGACGGTGTGACTTTTCATTTTCGTGTCCGGCATACGGAAGAACTATTGCATCATTTGCTTGGATGGGGTGGGGATGTTCAAGTGATTGAGCCGGAGTCTCTGCGCTTGCGAATTCAAGAAGTTGCGAAAAATATTCTAAAACACTACTGACATACACCTGTCAGTAGTGTTTTTTTATACTTTGATTAAATCTAAGATGAAAAGGGGTTGCTGGAAGGATGAAAAACACACTTATTGTATTGAGATCTTTTGAAAATTCTGTAGAGAGGTATTTGGCTGAATTGGAACAGTTCGAGATGGAGCAATTACATAGAAAGACGGATGAGGAGGAATGGTCCATAGGACAGATGTATATGCATTTGATTCAATCAGCGCTCTTTATGCACCTGCCTAATATAAAACAATGTTTGGTTCACAGCGAACCATCGGAAAATTTGAATAAGGGAAAAACGGAGCTGGGGGAGATAGTATTCGAGCAAGAACAATTTCCGGCTATTCGAATTAAAGTCCCTGCTTCACCGCAGTACACTCCAAAGGCACCGGAAAACATGGAGCAATTGGTTGGTGGGTTGCATCAAGTCATAGAAGGAATGAGGGAGATGGAAGCAGTTTTACGTCCATCGCCTGCAACGGATAAAGTTATTCACCCAAGACTTGGGGCACTGGACGCCCAGGAATGGTTTTTATTAATCGAAATGCATTACAGACATCACTTTTTGCAATTGGATCGTTTGAAGATGGAATTAGATCACGAAGACTTTCAAATCTGTTAGGAATGAAGCTCAATTCTATTTTAAGTATTGCTTGCGAAATTGCAGCGGAGAAAAGCCGAATTCCCGTTTGAAGCAGGACGAAAAATAAGGGGAGTACCGAAAACCCACTTCCTCAGCGACCCGGTCAATGGACCAATCGGTCGTGACCAGGAGACGTTTGGCCCGCTCCAGCCGAAACTGCTGCAAATAATCGGATGGCGTACATCCGTATCTCGACTTCATGCATCGTACAATATAGTTTGGATGAAAGTGCAGGGCGGACGCGATGGCTTCAT
This sequence comes from Paenibacillus sp. ACRRY, assembly GCF_022346995.1. Lineage (GTDB taxonomy): Bacteria > Bacillota > Bacilli > Paenibacillales > Paenibacillaceae > Paenibacillus. Next base: position 371,154 of record NZ_JAKRNM010000001.1, read on the forward strand.
TGGTGACTTTCTCCCGATAGTTAGCTTGAAGGTAAGCGGCAGTCCGCTCGGCCAATCGGGAAGCCACCGAATCCGTTCGGCCGAAACATTCTTCTTCAAGCAAGCTGAGCAGTTCTCCGAGAAGCTGCTGTTCCTGCCAAAAGGAGAGCGTGGGCGGCTGGGTGAGCAGCTGTTCTACCATACCGAACACCGTGCGTGAGTCAGGCAAATGCATGTATTTAGGCAATCGCAGCGTGTAAGGGTTAATAAATGGCCTGGTTGAATAAGGTGATGTATTATTCTCCGCTTGCTCCGCCACAGATGCATCCCGTCTCGGTGCATGCTCAAAGTGAACCCAATAAAAGACGGTATCCTGATCGCAAGGTCGGATCGAATAGTGTTCTCCGTCAGGCAGCAGCAGCAGCATGTCTCCTTCGGTTAGTGTCCATTGTGATCCATTCTCGCCGATATACATCTCTCCGCGAACAAGGATTAGCAGATCATATGCTCCGATGTTGCTGCGATGGGGGTGCTGGTCCCCGCTTTTATACTCTGTCAGGCCCGATCCCAAATAATAGGGGAGTGGGGGCATATGAAGTTCAATCATGGTGTCTTCGCCCAGAACGTTCGCATCCTTTCGCTTGTGTCATATTTTATAGAAAATGGTTCATTCCATTCCTATTAAGTCGGTTATACCAAGCATATAATTGAGTTCGTAAAGAGTCAATTAATATAGGAGGTACTACTGATGCAGACAACACAGGTTCATATCCGGGACTCATTTTGGGAGGATTATTCCACACTGGTACGTCAAACAGTCATACCCTATCAATGGGAGGCATTGAATGATCGTATAGAAGGGGCGGAACCCAGCTATGCCATCCGTAATTTCCGAATTGCTGCCGGTCTGGAACAGGGAGAATTCGGCGGATGGGTGTTTCAGGATAGTGATTTATATAAATGGTTGGAAGCGGTTGCTTATTCGCTGAGGAGTCATCCTGACCCCGAATTGGAGAACATCGCAGATGGAGCAATCGACCTCATTGGTCAGGCTCAGCGGGACGACGGATATATCAATACTTATTTTACAATCAAGGAACCGGGCAAAGAGTGGACAAATCTGTATGAGGCTCATGAACTGTACTGTGCCGGACACCTGATTGAAGCTGCGGTGGCCTACGCTGATGCAACGGGCAAACGTAAGTTACTGGACATTGCTTGCCGTTTCGCTGACTTAATCGACAAGCTCTTCGGTACGGGAGAGAACCAGAAACGGGCATACTGCGGGCATCAGGAGATTGAACTGGCACTCGTCAAGTTATATCATGCAACCGGAGAAGAACGGTATTTGAAACTAAGCCAATATTTCATTGATGAGCGGGGCAGCTGCCCGAATTATTTTATCCAGGAATGGGAACAGGGAGGCAGAACAAACATCTGGTCGCAAGGTTCGCCGAACTTGGAGATGTACCAATCCCATCTTCCGGTACGTGAACAGACAGCAGCCGTCGGACACTCCGTACGTGCCGTATACATGTATACGGCCATGGCCGATCTCGCCCGCTTGACGAAGGATGACAGCTTGCGAGCGGCTTGCGAACGACTGTGGGTCAATACAACTCGTAAACAGATGTACATCACGGGAGGAATTGGCGCGACACATTTGGGCGAGGCATTCACTTTCGATTATGATCTGCCGAATGACGCGGTGTACGCGGAAACTTGCGCATCCATCGGATTGATCTTCTGGGCGCGCCGGATGCTTCGTTTGGAGGCGAAGAGTGAGTATGCGGACGTGATGGAACGTGCGCTGTACAACAATGTGCTTGGCAGTATGTCCAAGGACGGCAAACACTTTTTCTATGTCAACCCGCTTGAAGTATGGCCAGAGGCCAGCATGCGTAATCCGGACAAGCATCATGTGAAACCAGTTCGCCAGAAGTGGTTTGGTTGTTCCTGCTGCCCGCCAAACGTGGCCCGTTTGCTTAGCTCGCTGAACGATTATATCTATGATGTATCTGCGGAAGAGAACGCGGTTCATGTTCATTTATACATTGGCAGTACGGTAGAATTCACGTCAGCTGAAGGCAGGGCAGTCAAGCTGAGTCAACATTCCGAGCTTCCTTGGAACGGAAAAATCAGCTTCAATATCTCGCTTGCTCCAGACAGCTCGGATGGGGCTTCATTCACACTCGCATTGCGAATTCCGAACTGGTTCCAGAGTGGGCAGCCTGTTTTGCGAGTGAATGGCGAAGAGCAGGCATATACATTGAACAATGGTTACGCTCATATCCACCGACTTTGGTCGGAAGGAGATTCATTGGAGTGGTTACTGCCACTTGAAACGCAATTGATTGAAGCTCATCCGCAAATACGGGCTGATGCAGGCAAAGCAGCCATTCAGCGCGGACCACTTGTATATTGCGTGGAAGAAGCGGATAACGGAGCGCCGCTAGCTTCATTATCCATTGCCGGGACAGCGAATTTAACGGAGCGCGATGCACCGAATTTACTTGGCGGATGCGTTGTTGTCGAGGGCGACGGACTGACTGCGGATGGATCAGCATGGCCAGAGGATCAACCGTACCAACCGATCCGCAAACCTCGCATTCCGGTACGTTTTACAGCCATTCCTTATTATCTGTGGGGAAACCGTGAACCGGGTGAAATGAGCGTCTGGCTGCGTAATTGAAGCGTAGGTTATTGAGTTATTTAAGCAACTCCACCGTTTCAAGGCGTAGAATGGCAAGCTGAACATAACGTGTGGTTTCAATATTGGCAGGACAGAAGGTCCCTCGTATATTATCCGAGGGACTTCCGCCATGTCTGGCCTTCTCGAAACCCGGAAGCGGAGATGAATGCATGAAACCAGAACATGTACTAAAATCCCGTATCGAACGAATAACGCTGAAAAACCGAATTCTTTTGCTTTTTGCGGCTGTAGCCCTCATTCCTTTCCTCTTATCCTGCTACCTATCCTACCGAACAATTAATTCCATTTTGACGACCAAATTGCAATCCGGTATCCAAAGTAATCTGAAACAGGTGACACTTTCCTTGGAAAACACACTCAGCAACCTAAACCATGTATCGCAGCAGCTCGCCTTCGAGGGAAGCATTGGTAAGCAGCTGGAGCAGCTCATGCTTGCGGATCAACCATATGACCGCAGTTATTTGACCGACCAGATCAAAAATCAGCTGAACCTGATTGCGTTTACCAATCCCAATATCGGATTATCGATGTACTATTTTCGCGAAGACGACAGCTATCTCTTTGAAACCATGGGGGTGAAGGATTCATTCGATCCGGCTAAATTGCCGATTATGGCGAGCTATTACGGAATCACCTATTTCGGGCCACATATCAGTAACGACAGGTTCAACGATCAATATGTCCTTTCCGCGCTGCGAAAGGTGGATCTGCCCGAACGGGAGGATGCCTATGTATACATTGAAACCGGGTTTAATCTAACACAGAGCATTCTTGATCTGGACGATGTCAGCAAAAATACAGCCCATCTCATTTTGGATAATCACGGACGCATCTCTTACAGTGAGTTAAGGGACGCTTTCCCTGAGAACGCAAATTTTCCGGTTTCGGGCCACCTCTCTGAATCTTCTACAACTTCGGGAATCGCTTCGGGCTATTATTGGTACCAGCAATACAGTAATCAGGGATGGAGCGTTGTGTCGCTCGTGTCCAAAGCAGATTACGATCAGGAGAAAAACCGCTGGATGATGCAGATGGTGCTGTTAACCGTGCTATTCGCCGCAGTCAGCTTGGCCATAGGCTGGTTGTTGTGGAAAATGGTATATCGGCCGCTGTCCCAATTTCACCGGGAAATGAAGCTGATGCTGAACAGCAACTTCAACGTGGTCGATGCGGACTCGCGCATACCGGAATTTGAAATGCTACTGACGCAATTCGGACGAATGAAGTCCCATATTGCAAGGTTATATTCCGAAGTGGAGTTAAAGGAGAAGCGCAGGGCAGACCTGGAGATTGAAAAGCTGCTCTACCAGATCAATCCGCATTTTCTGATGAATACACTCGATACTGCGCACTGGCTGGCTGTCATGAATGGACAGGAGGAGATAGACCGGTTGGTTACTTCGCTGAACAAGCTGCTGTATTACAATTTGCGCATGGGTGGACAGAGCTCAACCATACGGGAGGAGATTGATTCGCTCAAGCAGTATCTGATCCTACAGCAGATTCGTTATAATTTCCAATTCGATGTTCGCATTCATATCGATGACAAACTGCTTAACGTGCCCGTGCCAAGGTTTATTTTGCAGCCGCTCGTTGAAAATTCGCTGTACCATGGACTGGATGACAAAGGAAGAATCGAAGTTGAAGTAAGCAGGCACAACGACGGGCTTCAAATTTTGATCAGAGATAACGGCAGGGGAATCTCCGAAGAAAAGATTAAAGAGCTGCTGGAACAAGAACAGGCCGAACGTCATCGGGTCGGAATGGGGATTGGCATGAATTATGTTAAGCGTATGCTGGAGTCTTATTATGAGGGCCAAGCCAGCATGAGTGTATCCAGCGAACTGGGGCAAGGAACCTGGATCGTCATTGAACTGCCAATACACTGTGAAGGAGAGGAAAATTCATGATTGACGTACTTATCGTCGATGACGATCAGCTTGTGCGCAAAGGGCTCATGCTCGCAATGCCTTGGGACAGATTTGAAATGAAGATCGTTGGCGAAGCGGGAAACGGAGAGAAGGCGCTTGAATTTCTGTCTGAAAACCACGTCGATCTACTGATTACCGATCTGGCCATGCCGGTTATGTCAGGGATCGAGTTAATCCGCACCGCCCGTAAGCTCTACCCGGAACTGCCAATTGCGGTTCTGACGCTTCATCAGGATTTTGAATACATTCAGGAGGCACTCCGTCTGGGCGCTATCGATTACATTGCCAAAGTACAACTTGAGAAAGAACGGTTCGAGGAAGTGCTCGGGCGCATTCATGACCGTATCCAGGCCGACAGGCGAAAACGGTTCAATAACGAAGCCACGATGGAATCCGGAAAGCATGCATTGTTTTATGGGGAGCAAGGAAAAGAAACTCAATCAGACGGTGAGTCGTGCTGTGAACGTGAACGGATCGGGTCGTCAGTCATTGAAGCGAGCGATGTGAGCATTAAGGACAAGTTGCATTCGTTTCGCTGGGTTCATGAAGAGTGTTATATGAGTGAACTTTTACATGATTTGAAAAGCATGAGATTGCCTGTACCCCGATTGATGCAGTTGCTGTACGGTGTAACGGAAGAATGGAACCGTACGTTTAAAAACATTGTCAGCACGGAAATGACGACACCTGTTCATTTTGTATCATGGAACGATGTGGTGGAATGGATGGCGAACTTTCGTGCAGAAGCGCTACGTTTATCGGGTGGACAGTATCTGCGCAAGGAGGTCAGCAGCAGTATCATGACCGCCGTCAAAATCGTACATGACGAGTTGCAGAATCCGCTATTTGCCAGCGATGTATCGAAGCGGGTCAACCTCAGTCGCAGCTATTTCAATCAATGTTTCAAGGAAATGATGGGTTATTCGTTTAACGAATATCTGCGCAAAATTCGGATCGACAAGGCGAAGGACTATCTGACCCAAACGGCCAAACCGATTGTCTGGATCGCGGAACATACGGGCTACGCGGACGAAAAATACTTCAGCCGGATTTTCCGTGAGCAGGTGGGCATGCTGCCAAGCGAATACCGCAATACACCAAGAAGAGGGTAGACGGATGGAGAGAAGGTAGGATAAATGAATTATAAGCGTTAACAAAATCAGACGTTTCACCTCCCGTTCTTCGTCCGGCTCTCTATCCATAAACGTTTTCCGGCCGTGTTATATTGTTGGTGCTGGACGCGAATGACATTCCATTAAAGGGGGAGCATGCATTTGGGCAAAAAAATGGTCATGGTGGCAATGATGCTGTTGCTCGCATTCACGAGCGCCTGCAGCGACGCGGGCAACAAGGAGAATGAAACGGCGGAAAATACTAAGCCTGGCGTTGTTGAAGAAGGGCCGGCAGATCCATTCGGCAAGTACGATCAGACGATTACACTGAGGTATGGCAAAGAGGTCGATCCAACAGACAAAAGTTTGCCTGCCGGGGATACACCAGAGAGCAACCAGTATTCGCGGTATGTAAAAGACAACCTGAACATTGATACCAAAGTCACCTGGCAGGCGGCGACCGGAACGAACTATGAGCAGAAAGTAAACCTCGCGATTTCAAGCAACGATTTGCCCGATGCGCTCGTGGTCAAGGATACCCAGCTGCGGGCCATGGTGAAGGCGGGCCAGCTGGAGGACCTAACCGATGCATTTAATCGATATGCTTCACCAGCCATGAAGAGTTATATGGAGAAAACAAATGGTGTATCTGCCGAGGCGGTAACATTTGACGGGAAAATGTACGCTATTCCCAGTATACAAGTACACTCCGATGGTGTTCATCAAATGTGGATACGCAAGGATTGGCTCGACAAGCTGGGACTTGAACCGCCCAAAACAATGGAGGAACTGGAGAACGTAGCGAAAGCATTTGTGGAACAAGACCCGGACGGAAATGGAAAGAACGATACGATTGGGATTGCAGGACAGCAGAACGGCGGCCGGTTATATGCCAATTTCCTGGAATCGACGAACAATACGTATGGACTTGATCCGATCTTCGGGGCGTACAAGGCTTATCCTGGTTACTGGTTAAAAGACGATGCAGGCAACCCGGTCTACGGTTCCATTCTGCCAGAAACGAAGGAAGCTCTCGCCAAACTGCGCGACATGTATGCGAATGGGCTAATCGACAAGGAACTCGGCATTCGCAAAGCCGCGTCCGAACCTGTGGTTAACGGCAATGCAGGTATCTTCTTTGCACCATGGTGGATGGGATATGGACCTCTTCCCGATGCAATCAAAAACGATCCGAACGCCAACTGGCAGGCATACTTGTTGCCGCTGGATGCTGAAGGACAATTTAATGCTCATATGGGCGCTCCTTCTACCGTATTCGTTGTCGTGCGCAAAGGATACGAACATCCCGAAGCGGTCATCAAAATGCTGAATCTGCTCATCCGGGACGAGTCGAAGTTTGATATCTCTGTGCCTGTAGGTCACTATCCGCTGCGTGTACCGATGTCTTATATGGATGAGAGCGAATATTCAGCGAAAGCTTTGCAGGAAGTACTCGCTGGCACGAAAAAACCGGAAGACTTTACTGATCCGGGCTACAAACTGCTTGCTGCAGACATTGAGAACGTCAAAAAGGTGAAGAAAGAGCCGTATGACAATATGGACTTACAGTAATGGGATCCTCAGGCTGACCTTGGCGTATGGAGCCGCATCTATTCACTGCTGGTTGGATCATCTTCCTTGCAGCAGGACTACAATAAGGTGTATAGCCTTCTCTATTCCCAGACCCGCACCATGGAAAGCCGCTGGTCCAATCTGAAGAAGCTGGAGGATGAAACCTTCCTGAAAATCATCATGGGTGCTGCACCTCTGGATACATTTGATACGTTCGTGAGCGATTGGAAAAAGCAAGGCGGCGACAAAATCACCGAGGAAGTGAAGGAGTACGTCAAGTAGGCAGCTGTCCAGAGCGCCGGGTCAGTCATCCGGCGCTTCTTCTTGAGAAGATCAGGATGGGAGATTGCGGAGGAGGAACACCGGATGCGAAACCGAAGCTTCATCAAACATTACTACATTATGTTATTGCCCGGATTGGTATGGTTGCTGTTCATCAGTATCATTCCCATGTTCGGGATTGCCATTGCCTTTCAGGACTTTAACCCGGGCCAGGGCATCTGGAAATCGACCTGGATCGGGCTGGAGAACTTCGAATATATGTTTAGCTTGAACGATACCAAGACCATTTTCTTCAATACGGTGTACATTGCAGTCATGAAAATTGCGGGTAACCTGATTGTGCCTTTAATCTTTGCGATCATGCTGAATGAACTGCGTCTTATGGTGGTTAAGCGCTGGGTTCAAACGATCGTGTACCTTCCGCACTTTTTGTCCTGGGTTATCCTGTCCGGCATCTTGCTTGACGTGTTTTCGTACACTGGTCCGGTCAATGGATTACTGAACATCGTGGGGATTGAACCGGTGTTGTTCTTCGCCCGTGCAGACCTGTTCCCGTTTATTGTCGTCGGCAGTGATGTATGGAAGGAGTTCGGCTTCAACACGATCATCTACTTGGCTGCACTAACAGGCATCAGTCCATCCCTGTACGAAGCCGCTTCGATTGACGGAGCAACCCGAATGAGGAGAATCTGGCATGTGACGCTGCCTGGCTTGCGTACCACAATTGTGCTTTTGGCAGTGTTAAGCCTGGGGAATGTACTGAACGCAGGCTTTGATCAGATTTTCAACCTGTACAACCCACTGCTCTACTCCACAGGTGACATTATCGATACTTGGGTTTACCGTGAAGGGTTGCTGAACATGCAGTACGGACTTGCAACCGCAGTTGGTTTGCTGAAATCGGTGGTCAGTTTTGTGCTCATTATCGTTTCGTATCTGCTGGCTTCGAAGTTCGCCAATTACCGCATATTCTGATAAGGAGAAGGAGTCGAGCGAGATGATTAGAGAAACAACGCTGCGATCCAGGGTGTTCGATGTAACGCTTCTGGTTGTGCTGCTCCTGATTGCATTCCTGTGCATACTGCCCCTCTGGTATACGCTGGCCGTGTCCTTAAGCGAAAAATCAGCGGCGGCTGCCGGAAAAGTATGGTTATGGCCCGTTGGCTTCAACTTCAATTCATATCAGCAAATTATCGGCGACCGTTCCTTTTTTAATTCCTTCTGGATTTCCATTCAGCGTGTTGTGCTTGGTGCGACAATTACGTTTGTGGTGACAACGATGATGGCTTATCCGCTCTCACGAAGCCCACGTGAATTCCGTATGCGCAATGTATTTATGTGGATTCTTGTGTTCACGCTGCTGTTCAACGGCGGCCTGATTCCATGGTATATGACGGTGAAGGCGATTGGGTTGTATGATACCATCTGGGCACTTGTTCTTGGCGGGGGAGTGCCGGTATTCAACGTCATTCTAATCGTAAACTATTTCCGTAATCTGCCCAAGGAACTGGACGAGGCTGCTCTCGTGGACGGGGCCGGGCCGTGGCGAATGTTAATCACTATTTATGTACCGCTGGCCGTACCGGTACTGGCTACTGTCACATTGTTCACCATCGTCTACCATTGGAATGAGTTCTTCCATGGATTGGTGCTGACTTCAGGGCAGGATCATTATCCGCTGCAAACATTAATCCAGCAATTCGTTGTGGTCATCGATGCGTCGAACATGACGGAAGATCAATATAAACGGATGAACGAGTTGTCTAATCAAACACTAAATGCCGCAAAAATTTTCATTGCCATGCTTCCTGTACTTATTGTCTATCCGTTCCTGCAGCGTTTTTTCATTCATGGTATTACTCTGGGTTCGGTGAAGGAGTAGTTGCATAGGACATGGCCTAAGAACAAACGAATAGCGTGACAGAATAGGTCTGTAGTCGATTTCGTCGATACGGGCCTATTTGTTATGAAGCGTTTTAGTTAACTCAAGCTGCTCCGAACCCATTTTACTTTTGCATTTAGGCTGTCTCCGGATGGTGAAAGTTGAGACGCGAAATTAACAACCCGTTTACATGAACATGAAACAAAAGAAATATTTCAGCTTTAACATTTAAGATGACAAACGAGGGAATGAGGACTGAATCATGAAGAACTATCCGATCATCGCCTCCATTACGGTAGATGAACAGATTGCACAGGCTATAGCAAGCGATGTGAAGCGAGTTATTCTGATGACAGGAAACATTACGAATCTTGGCTCCATCATAGACAGGTTGCATCAAAGCGGCAAACAGGCCTATGTACATACCGAGATGGTATCCGGGATTGGACGAGATGCCTCGGCCATTCAATATCTTGCCGATGTGTTTAAAGTTGATGGTATCGTGACAACGAAGAGTAATGCGGTTTCTGCGGCCAAGCAAGCAGGCATACGGAGCATTCAGCGCATATTCGCCATTGATTCAGCAGCCATTGAGACTGCAGTGCGAATGATTAAGAGCTATAAGCCCGATGAGGTTGAATTGATGCCGGGACTGATGCCGCGAGTCATCGAAGAGCTGAATGAACGCATCACACAGCCGTTGATCGTTGGTGGGTTGATCCGGTATGAGGAAGAGATACAGCAAGCCCTAAAGAGTGGGGCAGATTTTGTTTCGATAGGCCATGAGAAATTCTGGACTTAATTTCATACATTTATCCTTGGGTGGAGACGACGAGAAAACCCGGTGGTAGGTAAATCAATACAACCTTGATGTTGAAGGAGGGTGATTTGCTGCTGGGTTTTTTGTGTTGTCCAAAAAAATACAACAGGAGGTAATTGAGCATGATCATTCAAGCAGTTGCTCATCGAGGCTATCCCAAGAAATATCCTGAAAATACGTTGTCTTCCTTTTTAAAAGCGGTGGAACTTGGGTTCACACATCTCGAATTGGATGTACATCTCAGCCAAGATGGTATCCCGGTTGTCATTCATGATCATACGATTGACCGCATGACCAATGGAACGGGCAGGGTAGCTGATTATTCAGCTTCGGAGCTGCAATCTTTCAACATAAAACAAGATGAGCACATACCAACCCTTGAAGAGGTACTGCGAGCTTTGAAGGGAAAAATTGGGCTTAATATCGAGCTTAAGCAGATGGGAGCCTACTATCCTCAGCTGGAGGAGAAAGTACTTGAAGTGATCAAGGAATTCAACATGCTGGATCAGGTTGTCATTACGTCATTTGATTTTGACGCCTTGGAGAAAATCAGACAATTATCTAGTGAGGTACGCATCGGTCTAATTACCTTTGGCTGTTCGAAGGCTATTCTTGACTGGTCTGTAGAGATGGGAGCGACGTTCTTGTCCATGCACTATGCTTTTGTGACCGAGCATTATATTCATCGATGTCAAGAACAGGGGATTCAATTGATGGCCTGGACAATTAACGAGACTTCCATAATGAAGAAATTTCAGGATTACCCGTCCGTGTGGGTCTGTACAGACGAGCTCGAATCCTTCATGGATGTGTTGGAGCTGTCCAGCTCAGTATGAGTGGGCAAGGGTAAGGTCATGGAAAATGTGTACGATTACGATGCGTATTGCTTCGATCTAGACGGGACGATTTATGTTAGCCAGATGATCCTTCCTGGCGTAAATAGCTTCATAAACAGCTTGAGATCACAAGGCAAGCGTCTGTTGTTCCTGACGAATACTCCCATTCATACCAGGGAGGATTGCTACAAGAGGCTACTGAGTCTGGGTGTATCATGCCAGCTTGACGAAATTTTGACCGCAGGATATGTGTCAGGGATGTATTTTGCAGAGTATGCGCCTGATGCCAGGGTACTGGTTGTAGGTGAAGAGGCTTTGCGGAGTGAACTAAGAGCGATCGGCATGGCCCTTACGGAAGATCCATATCAATCAACGCATGTATTAGTCGGCATGGATCGGCAGTTTCATTACGATAAGCTTCATCTGGCGGCAAAAGCAGTTCGTCATGGAGCGGTTCTCATGGCAACAAATCCGGACAGCTGCTGCCCCGTCCAAGGTGATATCATTCCGGATACCGGCTCGATTCTAAGCTCCATTGAGGCAGCCAGCCAGCAAAAAGTATCCATCGTGATTGGTAAGCCTTCACCTTATTATGCAGAGAAGGCACTCCAGCTGTTGAATGTGAACAGCAGCAGTTGTCTCATGATAGGCGATCGGTTGGAAACAGACATTTTATTTGGTAAACAGAATGGAATGAAGACGGCCCTCATGCTTACAGGTATCTCCTCAAGAGAGGATATCCAGGAAACAGGCATCATTCCGGATTATATATGGTCTTCTTTCAACGAATGCATCATGGGGCAGGTTAATCGGTCCAAGCATTCAACGGAGTTACAGGTGAAGAGAACTTAAACAGCAGTAGGTTCGAAAAATGATGGAGGTGGAGTTCATGCGTCTCGCGTTACTTGGTGATTATCACTATTCAAGTATGAGTCACGGAACGGAAGAGATGAAAGCTGCAAGAGTTCGTGTATATGAACATATGCTCAAGGCTTTTTTGGAGGTGGAGGCAGACTTTCATATCTCCATTGGGGATTTGACGCATGAAGGAACAGCTCAGGAATTCCAATCGATATTCTCCATCCTTTCCAGGAGCGAACGGAACTTCATTCATGTGCTTGGCAATCATGACACGTATTCGATACCGAAGCATGAAATCTCCAAATTAACAGGTCAAGATCGCTATCGGGCGATTGACACGCCTCATGCCAGGCTGATTTTTCTGGATACAACCCAGGAAATGAATCCTGCAGATTGGGGAGGCGAGCTGGACGAAGAACAGCTGGCATGGCTCAAAGGCGAGTTTACCAATTCACACGACAAGCAAGTACTCCTTTTCGGGCACCATCCAGTATTTAATACCACTGCACGCTCGACGCTCGATAAGCTGTACATTCGTCCAGAGGATGAACTGAAGAGCATCTTCAATAATCGACCAGAAGGCGGCTTCTATTTTTGCGGACACAATCACATGAACTCCATCGTGAAGCAGGGTAAGTGGCATTATGTTCAGACCGCAGCTTGCCTTGATGTGCCCGCATATCGTGTTATCGAAGTCCATGAGGGGAAGGTAGAGATAACTCACCATCCGATACAGGGTGCGGGTCTCCTCGCTGATATTCAGAGCTTTTGTTGTGATATGCCAGGCTTTGGCCCTGTCGAAGGTGCATTAGGAGAAGAAAGCGACCTTATGTTATCCGTTCAATTCGCATCGGCCGCTCAATAAATGAAAGAGGAGGGAATCTCATGGCACAAATTGTGCTGAAGCAGATTGAAAAAAGCTTCAAGCAGGATAAAGTCATTGAGGGTCTGGATCTGACCATTGAGGATGGTTCCTTTACGGTATTGGTCGGCCCTTCTGGCTGTGGGAAATCGACGACACTTCGCATGATCGCAGGACTCGAGAAAGAAACAGGCGGTGAAATATGGATCGGAGATCAATGTGTCAATGGCGTAGAACCAGGCAAGCGTAATGTGGCCATGGTATTCCAGAACTATGCATTATATCCGATGATGACAGTCAAGGAGAATATTGAATTTGGACTCGTGAATCGCAAGGTGCCCCGGCCCGAACGCGAGCGCCTTGTTAAGGAAATCACGGAGGTTGTCGGTCTGGCAGACTACCTGCATAAGAAGCCACAAGCTCTGTCTGGGGGTCAGCGCCAGCGGGTTGCCTTGGCCCGGGCCATGGTGAAGAGTCCTGCAGTCTTCCTGATGGACGAGCCATTGTCGAATCTCGATGCCAAGCTTCGTCATCAAATGCGAACGGAGTTAATTCAGCTTCACAAAAGGCTAGGTGCAACCTTTGTCTTTGTTACACATGATCAGGTTGAGGCGATGTCGATGGGAGATCGTATCGTCATCATGAATAAAGGACTTATTCAACAAGCAGATGGCCCGATGAAAATCTACGATGATCCCGATAATGTTTTCACAGCCCAATTTATCGGTACACCGCCAATGAATGTGATTGATCGTGAACGTATCCTGCCATATTTGAATGGACAGCTGCATGACGACATTGGGCAGGTTGGTTTCAGGCCGGAGAAAGCAACGATGACGCTTGATAACCGGCAACAGACCGGACTTGTCCATTTCCCGGGCCGGATCATGACACGTGAGACACTGGGTGCAGAAATCATCTATCAACTGGAATCCGCGCTTGGACTTGTGTCTGTGAAGAGTTTTTTGAAGCCGCTGGAGTCAGCTTCCGAGGTGAACCTCACGGTCTCCATGCAGGACCTGTACTACTTTGATCGGAACGGAGTCCGTGCTCGTCAGCATGAGAGTTCCGCAGAGAGAGAGCTCATTGTCCTGGGAGGGAAATATTCATGACCGTTTGGTCCAGATTCCGTCCCTATGTCATGGTGGCGCCCTCTATCGTGATATTTTCGATCTTTTTCATCTATCCGATCTTCTATATGATTTTCCTCAGTTTTTACAACTGGGACTTCATTAATCCGGTCAAGGAATTTGTAGGCTTCAACAACTTTGTCGAGTTATTTAAGGATAGTGCGTTTCTTCAGGTCCTGAGCAATTCCTTGAACTATACGCTTCTTTCCGTATCCTTATCCATTGTGATTTCACTGCTGCTAGCCATATGGCTGAATCGGGAAGGCGCATGGTACGGGTTTGTTCAGGGTGCGTTATTTAGTCCACATATTGTTTCTCTTGTATCTGTATCCTTGGTGTGGATGTGGCTGATGGATCCCAAATTCGGTTTGCTTAACGGTTTGCTGGACATGGTTGGCTTGCCCAAGCTGGAGTGGCTCAGCAGTCCCGACAGTTCATTACTTTCACTTGTCCTTGTTTCGGTCTGGAAGGGCGTGGGCTACAACGCGCTCATCTTCATCGCTGGACTTCAAAGCATTCCAAAGGATGTGTATGAAGCTTCAGCTCTAGACGAGGCCAATTGGTGGAGGAAGTTCTGTAAAATAACGCTGCCGATGCTTTCACCGACCCTGTTTTTCTTAATTATCATTAATCTGATCAGTTCATTTCAGGTGTTTGAAACCATTGCCATCATGACGGGCGGAGGTCCAATCAATTCAACGAACACGCTCGTCTTTTACATCTATGAGTACGGATTCCGCTACTTCAAGATCGGTTACGCTTCGGCAGCTGGAGTTATCCTGCTTGTTGTCGTTGGTTTGCTTACATTAGTCTACTTCAAGCTGCTAAGCCGCAAGGTTCACTACCAATAGAAAGGAGCAAGGCAATATCATGGCACGAAAGTCAATTCTGCGTACTCTGAACGTCACTGCCACGATCGTCCTGGTTGCGATTTTTGCTATCCCTTTTCTATGGATGATCTCAACATCATTGAAGTCGTATCCGGAGACCGTGATCTTTCCACCCAAATGGATTCCCTCCAAGGTGATGTGGAGCAATTTCCAAGCGGCGTGGGAATCGGGACCTTTCTTGAAATATTTAATGAACAGTGTCGTTGTATCCATCAGTATCCTTCTTCTTCAATTTACGACCATTATATTGGCAGCCTATGCGTTTGCCAGATACTCCTTCAAAGGAGACAAGCTGTTATTTGGAATTACGATGGTCACTTTAATGATTCCAGGTCAGCTCATCTTTTTGCCCGTGTATTTGTTACTGAGCAAGTGGGGACTCATAAACAATTTGCTGGCACTTATTCTGCCCTTCGCTTCCAGCGCCTTTGGGATCTTCATGCTCAGGCAGTCATTCAAGCAGGTACAGGAAGAACTTATTGAAGCCGCACGGCTTGACCAGACACCTGAATGGAAGATCATCCTTAGGATCATGGTGCCGATGGCCCGTCCGACGCTGGTAACCTTCGCATTATTTAGCTTCATTGCACACTGGAATGATTATTTTTGGCCGCTTGTGATGACGACCTCAGATGCTGCCAGAACACTTCCGATTGGGATTTCCAAGCTTCGCGAGGTAGACGGAGGGGCGGCATGGCACATTTTGATGGCTGGAAACATGATTTTGGTCGTTCCGATTCTGATTGTTTTCTTATTTGGACAACGGCAAATTATTAAAGCATTCGTTTATTCCGGTGTGAAATAATTCAATTCTTAATTTATAGGAGGGTTTATTCATGAAAAAATTTGGTTCACTTTTGTTGGCAGGAACGCTTGCACTTGCTCTAGCTGGTTGTGGTGATTCCAATTCCGCAGGTTCAACCGATAATGCTGCTGCTTCTGGGAGTTCGAACGGCGCGGCTAGTAAACCGGTAGAGATTACATATTGGTACTCATGGGGGGACAAGATCGCCGAGAACAATGAGAACCTGGTTAAAATGTTTAATGAATCACAGGATGAAGTGATTGTGAAGGCCGAATATCAGGGATCGTATGCAGATCAGCATTCCAAGGCACAGGCGGCTTTCGCAGCGGGCAATGCTCCCGAAGTATGGCAAAATGAAATTGCTTCGGTCGGTGTATTTGCCGAATCCGGTATGACTCAGGAGCTGTCTTCTTTTGTGGAGAAAGATCAACTTGATATGGATGATTTCATTCCAGGTCTGATGGGAAATTCGTACGTGAACGACAAGCTGTATGCTCTGCCTTATTTACGGAGTACACCCATTCTGTATTTGAATCGTACAATGCTAGAGGAGGCAGGACTTGATCCAGCTGGACCGCAGAATTGGGCCGAATTTGAAGATTATGCACGCAAGCTAACGATAAAAGATCAGCGCTACGGTATCTCAATGCCTGTCGATATTTGGTTCTATGAGGCTTTTGTGAGACAGAGCGGAGGAACGATGATTAGCGAGGATGGGAAAAGTGCTGCATTCAATAATGAAACCGGAATTGAACCAGTGAAATTGTGGCTGAAGATGAAGGATGAAGGCATCATGAGCATCGGTACAACCGACGATGCAGGTACGCAAGCCAAGACGGATTTCCACAATCAGCGTTCAGCGATGCTATTCGCATCCACTGCTGACCTGACCAATAATATGAAGGTTGCAGAAGAGCAGGGCTTTGAACTTGGAACGACATTTATGCCTGCGAATGATACGTTTGGTGTGCCAACGGGTGGTGCCAACCTGGTGATGACCTCTGGTCTGTCTCCCGAAAAGCAGGAAGCGGCGTGGAAGTTTATTAAGTGGATGACCTCGAAAGAGCAAACGATCTATGCGAGCTCCTTTACAGGATATTTGCCTAGCCGAATCAGCGCAGTGGAAAGTGATGAAATGAAGAAGCTATATGAGGAAAAGCCGCTGTTCAAAGTAGCGGTAGACCAACTGGAATATGCAGGTCCTCGTCCGATGCAGAAGGTTTATCCTGAGATTGGTGAGATGATTAAGGACGAGATCCTTCGTGCGGTTGTTGATTCGTCCGTTACGGCTGAGGCAGCTATTGCTGAAGCAGCTAAGAAGGCAGATGCCTTGTTGAGCAAGTAGAAACATGACTGATAGCACAAGGGGTTAGACGGTGAATTCTCCGCTAGCCCTTTTGTTTTGTCCCTGGGGTTATGGAGAGATATCTGGCATAGGGCTTTGTTACGAGGGACACAGCCGCATTTAATGCATGTGAATCGTATCCACTAGTCGCGTTGATGAAGCGATGTCTTCACTTGATTTTGGCTTGTTCATATTCAGTTCATACTGTCGTCATGAAGTGGACATTTTGCTTGGTTACACTTCAATTAAGTCGCCAAGGCGACGTTTCAGAAGCGAAGACAGGAGAAGATGAACGTGGCAAAAACGGTGGAAATACTAACAACAGGAACGAAAAGCCGTAAGAAACGAAACTTATGGTTAAAAATAATCGGAGGGATCATCGGGGGACTTGTGCTGTTTCTTGGCATCGTATTTGTCGTAAATGCCATCAGTAACGGAGTCGAGAAAAAGAAAATCGAACCGTATGGTCAGTATGTCAATGTGGATGGCAAAAAGATGAATGCGTATATTCAAGGAGATGGTGAACAGACCATCGTTCTGCTCCCGGGACAAGGTACTCCATCGCCGGTGCTTGATTTCAAATTGTTGATTGATGAATTGTCTCCCGATTACAGAGTCGTAGCCATTGAGCCTTTTGGGTATGGGTTGAGTGACGAAACGGAAAAGGAGAGAACAACGGAGAATATCATCAGTGAATATCACGAAGCTGTACAGCAGCTCGGAATTGACCGTTACATTCTGATGGGGCATTCAATTACAGGACTTTACGGAGTGTCCTATGTGAACACGTATCCGGATGAAGTTCTTGCTTTTGTCGGCATTGACAGTAGTGTTCCCAATCAACCCGGCATGGATGTTCAACTGCCTCTGGGATTAATGCACTTCCTTCAGGATTCAGGTCTGATGAGATTACTTAAAGCAGTGAGTGGCGATCCTTATGAATCCCTTGATTTCGATGAACATACCAAAGAACAGATGGAGTTGATTTCGAATCAGGTCGCGACCAATCCGACGCTGTTGGATGAGCTAAGGCATCTCGGCTCTAACTTCAAAAATGGAGAAGAGCTAACTTATCCTTCTGATCTGCCTGTACTTCTTTTTGTCCAATCGAATAATGAACACAATCCGCAGTGGGTTCCGCTGCATGCAGAGCAAGCCAAACAATCTGCCCAGGGCAAGATGATTCCCATGGAAGGTTCACATTACCTGCATCATACGAAATTCAAAGAAATTGCCGAGGAATTTAAAGAGTACATGAAGCAATTGGAATAGATGTGTAGATCCTTAGCCTTAAACTGCGGTACCGAACTCGGTGCCGTTTTTTTGTTATGCTTTTCCGATTACTGATGGCTTATAAGGGACTGTATCTCTAGCTAAAAAACGAATGAATCCATTACAATATATCAATATAGTTCGTAAATAACTGTGAACAAATCGGTGGATTCGTTGACAATACGTGTTACTTTTATTAAAATACGAAATGGACATCAGGTTAAAACAGATATGAGGATCACTTTTTTGGGTCTCTAAGCTTAGCTGTTCAATCCTAATGACGAATATAGGAGCGATAAATTTACAATCCTATACGAAGATTAGGATTTTTTTGTTTTTATCTAATCCAGAAATAATTTGAAAGTTGGAGGCTGGCTTTACCATGAACAATTGGTTCAAACTGAAAGAAAGAGGCACGAGTGTTTCAACAGAAATCATCGCAGGGATCACGACATTCTTCACGATGGTATACATAGTGATCGTAAACCCGGGAATACTCAGCAGCACGGGAATGGAGTTCAACGGGGTATTCATTGCAACGGTACTGGCGAGCATTGTGGCAACGCTGATTATGGGGATATGGTCCAACTATCCGATCGTTATCGCACCGGGTATGGGACTGAATGCATTCTTTGCCTATAGTGTAGTTGCGGGATATGGCGTGTCTTGGCAGGTTGCACTGGGCGCGGTATTTATCGCAGGGCTTTTGTTTATTGTTTTATCACTTACTTCCTTCCGTTACATGCTGCTTGATGCCATTCCGGCGAGTCTTAAGCATGCGATTACAGCAGGGATCGGACTGTTTATTACGACAGTAGGCTTGCAAAATGCAGGAATTATTGCCGATTCCGAATCGAATTTGATTACCATTGGGAACTTGGCAGAGCCAATGACCTACCTTACGATTATTGGATTGATTATTACGGTTGTGTTGATGGCTTACAATGTAAAAGGTTATCTGTTCATCGGAATGGTGGTTACAGCGATTCTTGCCTGGATGATGGGACTATTTCAAATGCCTGAATCGATCGTATCCATGCCGGAGGGGCTTACAGCAACGGCTTTCCAACTGGATCTGGCAGGTGTATTCTCGAATGGCTTGTATACAATCATCTTTACCTTCCTGCTCATCACGCTGTTTGATACAACGGGAACAATGCTCGGTGTTGCTGAACAAGCAGGACTTCTGAAGGACGGGAAATTTCCTCGTTCACGCGGTGCGCTCTTGGCAGATGCCGTAGGAACGACCACCGGCGCATTGCTCGGAACTAGCCCAACATCGGCTTATATCGAGTCCAGCACCGGAGTAGCTGCGGGAGGTAGAACGGGACTGACGGCAGTAACGGTAAGTGTACTGCTTGCGCTTACGCTATTCTTCACACCTATCGTAAGTGTGATATCCGGCATTCCGGCGATTACTTCTCCGGCACTGATTATTGTCGGGTACTTTATGATTAGCGTGATCAGCAAAATCAACTGGAAGGATCTCGAAGAAACATTTCCTGCTTTCCTGATTATCATCCTTACTCCGCTAACGCACAGTATTGCGACAGGTATTGGTGTAGGATTCATTTTCTATCCAGTTCTGAAGCTGCTTCGCGGTAAAGGCAAGGATGTTCATCCGGTGTTCTACGTGTTTGCGGTATTGTTCTTCATCCAGCTTGTATTTCTGGATCACTAAAAAACGGTTTAATATAGAAGGGGAGCTGCTTGTAATTTACAGGCAGCTCTCCTTTTTGGTATTCAAACCCGTTTGTATAAATAAAAGCATGATTATTTTGTATGGATCTCAAGCACAACCTTACATGATTGAAAGATTCATGAAAGCTTGATAGATAGGAGCTGTTTTCCACTGTCGGTATACTTGAACCATAAAGGGCTGCTCAGTGTAGCCAATCATTATGGGAGGAGTTACAGATGGATTTCATTCAAGTGGTGCAGAAACTATTACCTGTTGTGGGGGTTGCATTAATAGTCGGTCTCATGGCCTTGGGGATCGTGTTAATGGCGTATAGGTTGTATAGAAAAAGAGGTGGAAAACGCATCATAAAATTATGGCAGTTTATAGCCTCGTTTTCGTTGATGGGCTGGCTGATCATGGTCATGATGTTAACAACATTTAGTAGAGGTGCTAACTTTGACGGATGGGTAAACCTGGAGTTGTTCAGCGGCTATGTAAGTGCGTGGAATCAATGGTCGCTGAGCGAATTCCAGCTTATTATTTTCAATATGTTGATGTTCGCACCATTAGGCTTCCTGCTTCCGCTTCTTGGAATGAAGACACGTGGGTTCAAGTCGATATTCATCATATCGCTGATGATCACAATAGGTATAGAGACATTTCAGATGGTGACAGGCAGAGGGATTTTTGAACTGGATGACATATTGCACAATACGCTCGGCAGTTTAGCGGGATACGGATTGATGAGTGCAATCCTTGATATCAGGCAGCAAAAGAGAATATCACTCAAAGCTATGTTTCGTGCGTTCTGCATTCCTTTGACCTTTGTATTGTTATTTACAGGGGCACTCATCATGTATTCCAGCCAAGAGCTCGGGAACCTTGCCATTCGTCCAGCCACATCGCAGAAAATGAATCAGGTCAATGTGACGCTAGACACGAAACTGCCCGACCAAGCTGAACCCGTAGCACTATATCGAAGCTTGGAGATTCATAACATGGAGTATGCCAAGGAGATGGTTTCATTACTGAGTGATCATTTTCAACTGCAGCAGAGAGGTCACATCTCCATTGACGGCTTCAACCGGATCTGGAATCTGTATGATAGCGGAGGGGCCGATTACACCTTTAATTACAACGTGAATAGCGGTAATTGGTCGTTGGCACCTGATCAGTATGCGACGAACTCAATGCAGCCGGAGGTTCTGAAAGAAAAAGGAACTTCCTATGGTAAGTGGCTAAGTCAGCAAGGATTACTGCCTAAGGAAGCTGTATTTAGTACACAAAATGAAGATACCGTTCGATGGGATTTGCATATGACCAACTCCGATATCTTAACAGAACAGCGAGACTTTGATCATGGGATGATCATCATTGTTCCTGCGGCAGAAGGTCTTATTCCACAGGATTTGTTCTATTCCATGAATAAAAATAAATATATTCGTACCGTTGATGTGAGCAGTCCGGCGCAAGCGTATGAAGAAGTTCTCAGAGGGAATTTCTACATGTATAATGATCTGCAAAAAGGCGACAATTTAATTGTAAAGAGTTATGAGCTGACTTATACCTACGATTCAAAAGGTTATTACCAGCCAGTGTACCAATTCGAGGGAAGCGTTAACGGGGAAGAGTGGAGTACTCTGATTCCGGCCTTGAAGAATTGACTTTAACTATATAAGGGCCGTTGAGCTTGTGAAGAGCTCAATGGTTTTTTGTGTTTGTCTCTTTTACTTTATTATAATATTTATATTTAAATCAATTTTTTATTTAATATTATTAAAATATAGTTTGATTTTATTTAATTATTTGGTTATTATATTTATAAAAGGAGGGGAAATATGGATATTAAAGACGTGCCTAATTGGGTTTTAGCTTTGGAAAATGAGGATATGGAGTTTATCCGAAAATTTGTTCTGAACTCAGGATCGTTAAAGGAAATTGCGAAGATATATGAAGTTTCGTATCCAACCGTAAGAATTAAGCTCGATCGACTTATTGAGAAAATAAGGGTCAATGAAGCAGAAGATAACGAAGATTTTATTAAATTCATTAAGAATTTATCCATTGATGACCGGATAAGCGTAGATGATGCAAAACTAATTATTCAGAAATATAAACAAGAGAGGAAAAGTGAATGATGAACGACGTTTATAGGTTATTGATCATTGTTGGAATACTGGCAGTTCAGTACTTTTTTTCAACCAGAAGCAACGTTTATTGGGGGGCAGTTGTACCCGTAGCTTATATTGGAATCTCCACATGGATGTTTGTTACAGGACGTATTGAAAGTACTCTTGGTTTCATTCTATATCTGCTACTTGGTTTGCTCTTCCTGATTGCTGAATGGAGTGCGGGTAGAAAATCACTTCAACTGAAGAGAAATAAGGAATTAGCCAAGATGAAGACTCAAGACATGAACTAGATACGTGAAGAACAAAAAAATGAGATGAGATGCAGGGTTGTAAAAAAAGCGAGCAGACGGCTCGCTTTTTCTAATTGTTCTACTAGCAGAAAAAGTTTACCCGCTCCAATTCTTTTAGTTTGTTATAACAGTCTTGCCGCGTTCAGATTATGTTTCACTATACTCAAAACGTTTCTCTAGACCCACACAATCTCGTGATGATACTATCAAAAACGTGCTAGAAGACTGGAGAGTGCAGGAGGATTTGTTCGTGGATCAACTGAAGTACGACAATTTAAAAATGGGTGAACGAGGAGCCATTATTAGCATTATTGCTTATATATGCCTGACCGCATTAAAACTGGTTATCGGTTCCATCGCAGGCTCAGAAGCGCTCAAAGCAGATGGATTGAATAACGCAACCGATATTGTGGCCTCGATCGCCGTCCTTATCGGACTCAGGCTTGCTCAACGACCAGCAGACAAAGATCATACATATGGTCACTGGAAAGCGGAGACCGTTGCTTCGTTAGTTGCTTCGTTCATCATGATGGCTGTTGGTTTACAAGTTTTGTTCGAAGCCATTGGTTCCGTTTTTCAAGGAGAGAATGAATCGCCGGATCTGATTGCTGCATATACAGGCATTTTCTGTGCAGTTGTGATGTACTTGGTCTATCGCTATAACAAACGACTTGCTACTAAAATCAAGAGCCAGGCGGTCATGGCTGCAGCTCGTGATAATATATCCGATGCTTGGGTAAGTGCGGGTACCGTCGTTGGAATTGTAGGCTCGCAGTTTGGCCTGCCTTGGCTTGATCCGGTAACAGCAGTCATCGTGGGTTTCCTCATTTGTAAAACAGCATGGGATATTTTCAAAGAGGCTACACACCATTTAACAGACGGCTTTGATGTGGAGCTGATTCGGGAGTACAGAAAAACCATTGCTACAATTGATGGGGTAGAGACAGTGAAAGATGTAAGAGCAAGAAGCTACGGAAATAATGCGGTTGTAGACGTCGTTATTACGGTTCGCTCTGACCTGGACATGCAGCAAGCACACGATATATGCACCGATGTTGAAGACGAACTTCTCAGAGAACACGACGTGTATACTGTACATGTACATGTTGAACCAGAGATGTGGGAAGAATCCGTGTAATCGATATAGAAGTTGTAAACCAGTGGACCTTGATTCGTCCATTGGTTTTTTATTTTTTTCATAAATAGTTAGGAATGACAAAAGTATCAACTTTGCTCATTAGAATGCACCAATAAAGGCTATTGCCTATATATTGTTGTAGAAAAGGAGCTGACGGATCATGATGAATTATGTTCCAACGTACTATTATCCTGTCTATCGAAAATCAGATCATTTGAGCTGGACGCCAGCCAGTGTTGATCTAAACAGGAAGCTCAGATCACTATGGGAACAGCATGTGTTCTGGACGAGATTAACCGTAAACAGTATCGTCGATGGTCTTGAGGATGTCCAGCCAACAACGGCAAGACTTTTACGCAATCCAAGTGATTTCGCCATGGTGCTTGAACCGTTGTACGGGACGGCTATTGCCAAGCAATTTGAAACATTGTTCAGAGAACATTTAACCATTGCCGCCGAACTTGTTAGTAACTTGAAGTCTGGTAACACAGCAGCTGCAGAAGATGCTCAGAAACGGTGGTATGCGAATGCAGATGCAATTGCAGCCTTTCTGGCCCAAATTAATCCATACTGGTCTCAAATCGAATGGCAGCGTATGATGCATGAACATTTACGTCTCCTCACGGAAGAGGTGGCAACTCGGATAGCGAAAGATTACGTTAGAAATGTTGCAATAAGTGATCCCATTCAACAACAGGCTTTAGAGATGGCGGATATGATGACAATGGGAATTGTACAACAATTCCCGACGGTGTTTCAGCATTAATCGAAAAGCTTGAGAGCTTCCAATTCAGTTTTCTGGATAATTAAATATGAGTGATTGAACAATAAGTCGCTATTTAAGCGACTTTTTCTTGTTTTCAATGTTAAGTAAAATACGGGGAGTAGTTCACCCTGATGAAGGTTTGCAAAAACTACATTTAGATGGATAATAGTGGTACAAGATCCGAGAGGAGTGATGTCTTATGAGAAGACATTTAAACAATAACAGGGCAGATCAAAATCGGGGGAACACGTTTTAGTAGTCCTATAACCAGCGTGAATCCCCAAATGGTGAGGGGACGATAATATGGATCAAAAACCGACTCCATTCAAGATGGATCGTGTATCATTCGAACTTCAAGAAGACCATAATTTCACATGGCTGCAATCGCTTGGCACCGTTTTTAGCGTGTTTGACCAGCAGGATTCGGGTAACATTAGTTTTGGAATTGAGAATAACGGCAGGAAGCAATTTGTTAAATATGCGGGTTGCAGACCCATGGATTTCTCTGGGAATCCAAGAGATGCAATTTCCAGATTAAAGCGCGCCATGCCGCTGTACAAAACCTTGGCTCACCCCAACCTCATTCAACTTATAGATCATTTTGAAACGAGAGATGGGTATGCTGCCATTTTTGAATGGTTTACTGGTGACTGCCTGCATTCACACTGGTTATTTGCAGGGAGAGCAAAACATTGTCATCCGGAGTCGCCTTTCTATAAATATAAGCAATTATCTATTGAGCAAAGGCTGCTGTCACTTCATTCGATATTTGTGTTTCATCAACACGTGGAATCCAAAGGATACGTTGCTGTTGATTTTTATGACGGTAGTATTCTGTATGATTTTACAACGGATGAAACGAAGATCTGTGATATTGACTTCTACAGAGCGGCTCCTTCTGTCAATGACATGGGGGAGAACTTTTGGGGAGCAGCACGTTCAAAGGCACCGGAAGAATTCGCACTGGGTTCGCCTATTGATGCGAGAACGAATGTGTTCACCATGGGAGCCATTGCATTTGGGTTGCTGGGTGGTGAGATGGATCATTCATTTGCAAAATGGGAAGCAAACAGATCACTTTACGAAGTCGCTCTACGAGCGGTTAGTCAGGATCGTGGTCAACGATACAGTAGTGTTCATGAATTTTTCATAGCTTGGAAATCAGCTGAAAACTAGATACTGGACCTATAGAAGCTTCAAAATCATGTTCTGTTTCTTCGAACTAGGTGGTACAAAGGGATATGAACAATTGAACTTTACAAGATTAAAAGTCGCTATTTAGCGACTTTTTTTGTTTACATGGGTTGATTTATTACCCCTGAAAGGAGTTTAGGAACGTAAATCCTGTGCTATTCTACGTTGTTCATACTCCGTTCATATTGTATTCATTCAGAGGACAACTTGATTGGTTAGACTGGCATCAGTGGACCGAAAGGTCATTGTACAGATTACAAGAGGAGCTGAAAGAGATTGACACAACAAGTAGCAAAGGAAGTAAGGAAACGTACATTATTCAAGAAAGTGTTACATATTTTACTTAAAATCATCGCTGCAATCATTATAGCCATCCTGCTTTTTGTAGCCAGCGTGTATACGTTTAACAAGGTTAGCAGTTATTCAGAACAAAAAAGAACGGAACCCTACGGTCAGCTTGTGTCTGTGGATGGGAAGCAGATGAATGTTTCGATTCAGGGAAAAGGCGAGGAGACGGTCGTCCTGTTACCCGGTTATGGAACAGCGGCACCTGCTCTTGATTTTAAACCGCTCATTGCAGAACTATCACCATCTTACAAAGTCGTAGTCGTTGAGCCATTTGGTTACGGATTGAGCGATCAGACCGAGAAGGAGCGCAGCACTACAAATATCGTAAGTGAAATTCATGAAGCATTACAGAGCCTCCATATTGACAAGTACATTCTCATGGCGCACTCCATATCAGGGATCTATAGTCTGGATTATGTGAACCAATATCCGGATGAAGTGAGAGCATTTATCGGGCTGGATAGCAGTGTTCCAACACTGAAAGAAGAACAGACGATTGATTCATCGGTGACAACGCCGATTAAATGGTTTCGTAACCTGGGCTTCCACCGTATACAGTTAAAACTAAGCACAGACCCTTATGAGGGACTGCCATATGATCAAGAAACCAAAGAGCAAATAGACATATTCATACGTAAAAACATGTATAACAATACGCAATTGAACGAGGCAGAGCACATGTATACCAACTTTACTGAAGCCGAGAAGCTATCTTTCCCTCAAAACTTGCCTGTTCTCCTCTTGATTCAAGCGAATAACGCCGCAACAGATCAATGGGTTCCCGAACATGAGAAGCAAATAAAAGATTCTACTCATGCAGAAATGGTCCTCATGGATGCGGGACATTATTTATATCGTTCCCATCCCAAAGAAGTGTCTAAAAAAATCAAGGAGTTCACTAGTGAATTAAAATAAACATGACAAAACCTGTTGAACTTACCATAAGACAAAAAAAGAAGCGAGCTCGTGTTAGCAGTACACGGCTCGCTTCCTGGTGCTTACATACGTCCTAAACCGGCAGGCATTAATGCCTGCCTATTCGCCTTGCTCTCTGGAGTAAATATATGAAGTACGGCGCTCCAATCACGGACGACACGATTCCTGCAGGCACTTCGCGCGGAATAATGATTATCCGGCCCACTATATCGCCCAGAACAATCAGAATGGCGCCAATCACAGCAGCCATGGGCAAGCGCCATTGGTTCTGTGTACCGACAAGCGTTCGGGCTATATGTGGGGCTAGCAGGCCAATGAATCCGATTGCCCCTACCGCCGATACGGGAGCGCCTGCTAGACAGACGGAAAGTAAGAGCAACCATAACCGATCCCGACGCACAAGAAGTCCAAGTGAGATGCTGATTGCATCACCGACTTCCAGAATATTCAGTTTTTTGGCGTTGCCGATGGCAATCGTCAGCATCAGAAGGAGGAGTGGTGCAAGTGGTCGTAATTGCTCCCAACCTCTTCCCCAGAGACTGCCCGACATCCAGAGCAGCGCCATGTTGACATTGGTAGGATAGGTAACGATATAGTACTGCATACCCGCTTGAAATACAGAGCCTACGGCGACACCAACGAGTGCAAGTGTTGCGGGAGCCAGTGTCAGTCTGCGGCTGATCAGGATAAGAATAGCCAGGGACAATAGTGCTCCGCCAAATGCAGCAGCTGGCAGAATGGTTGCTGTTGCTGCCGGAAAAAGAAAAATGACCGAGACTGCGGCAAAGCTTGCGCCTTGTGTTATACCGATTACATCCGGGCTTGCCAAATGATTGCGCAGGATGGTTTGCAGAATGGCTCCAGCTACGGCCAGGCCGCTTCCTGCTGCAATGGCGACCAGTGTACGCGGCAGCCTTACTTCATGTACGATGAAATAGGATCGGCTATTAGGGTCAGTCAGCCCGCTGATTATGTCTCGTGGTGCAATGGGGACAGCTCCGGCTGCAATCGAAACAAGGGCAAGCAGGAATAACAGGATGATACCTGAACCGAGAATCCATTTTTTGCTCATGAGCCTTTGCCTCCTTGCCTGCGAGCGAGATAGATAAAGACGGGAGCCCCAATAAGTGCCATGACAATGCCTACCGGAGAATCGAACGGGAAGGAAATCAACCGGCTCATCACGTCGGCAAGCAGTAGGAGGATGCTGCCAAGTAGCATCGTAAGTGTCAGAAGAACGCCAGGCGAAGAGCCGGAACCAAGCATTGCACGGGCGACATGTGGTACGATCAGGCAGACGAAGCCGATTGGGCCACAGATTGCCACAGCTGATCCGGCCAACAGCACAACGAGTATCATGGCAAATGCACGCACACCTTTGAGTCGGGTCCCTAATCCAATAGCAACTTCATCGTCCAGTGCCAACGTACGTAGAGAAGGGAGTAGCAGGACGACTAGCAGCAGTACGATGCCCAGCAAAGGTGCCAACAGTTGAATATGCTGCCAACTGGCATGATTAACTGATCCGGCCAGCCAGAAAATCATACTCTCTGTATTGTACTGGTTCAGAATCATAGCTCCCTCGGTAAGCGAAGCAAACAGAAAGTGTACAGCAATGCCTGCCAGAGCAAGCATAACGTGCTGCTGCGCTCCTTGGCCCGAAAGCATCCAGATCGCCAAAGCACCAAGCATGGCTCCTGCGAAAGCCAGTCCGATGGAGGACAGTAGACCAGCCGCAGGAAAGAGGAGCATTCCTGTGACGACGGCCAGTGATGCTCCGGCATTGATGCCGAACACATGCGGTGAAGCGAGTGGATTTTTGGTCACAATCTGAGTTAGCAGACCTGCCAAAGCTAATTGTGCTCCAACCATACATGCCAGGACCGCGCGTGGCAGCCGAAGTGTGCGTATGTAGAGATGCTCCTTCGAGTTACCTGTTCCGGAGAAGAGGGCCTCGAAGATCGTATGCCAGCTGATCCGTGCCATACCGACTTTGAGACTGAGCAGAAAACTAAGAATAAGCAGCATGACAGCGGAGAAAAAAAGAAGCAGCAGAACCATCGAATGGTTCTGCCTACTCTTCGGTATAAATCCGATTCTCACCTTGATCATTTCTCCAGATTGGCTGTCATATCAGCCATAATTTGCTCCGATCCGAGCAGACCGCGGGAGAGTGACCAATTGCGGCGCTCGACGGTATATATTTGTTTGGAGGATACTGCATCCAGGCTGTTCCACAGCGGATTTTTCTCCCACTCGTTCGCAATCGTGACTTCAGCAGTCGGCATGAGGAAGAGTACTTGCGGGTTAAGCTCGGACAAGTTCTCAAGCGTTAACTCAGGGTATGACTTTTCGTTCTGCAATGGATCTGTGAAACCGAGCAATTTCACGATTGAGCCAGTGTAGGAATGGTCAGAGTGTCCGAAAAAGCCAGTGGGATTGACGACAGCGGGCAGAATGGTCAGGTCCTTGCCTGTTAGCTTGGCTTTGATGTCTTGAACGAATTGCTCATGCTCAGCCAGGCGTTCTGAGCCTTCTTGTTCCTTACCAACCGCTGTTGCAAGGATATTGAAGTTCTTCAGCATCTGATCATAATCTGCTTGGAAATCGTCCAGCACCAATAGCGGAGCAATTTTCTCGAGTTGTGGAATTGCTGCGCCGTGTTTATTGATGTCTACGATGATCAGATCCGGCTGCACGGAGCTGATCAGTTCGATGTTCGGTTCGTAGCGGGAGCCTACAGACAGGTAGTCACCAAGCTTGTCCTTCACCGAATCCATGAACAGCTCAGGTGTGCCGTCATCGGCGATGCCTACTGGCCGAACGCCCAATGAGACAAGCATGTCGGTGAAGCTGAAGTCCATGGCCACGATTCGTTCAGGTGCTTTGTCCAGCTGCAATTCACCCCGGGCGTCTGTCACAGTGATTCCGCCGGATGCAGTACCGCTGTCGGCAGAGACATTGGTCGTGCTGTTCCCAGCTGCGCCGTCCGTTTGTGCCGACGTATTCTTTGTATTGCCAGCTTGCCCGCAAGCAGCCAGACTCAGCATAACCACAAGGATCAGACTGAGGGAAATCAAATGTTTCATGCGATGGTGTACCATATGTTCCTCCTTGAAATGATAATGATAATTATTCTCTATCAGATAGTATCACGTCATTTCAAACAGCAACATGTATAAATCCATGATGAAGCATGTCGTATTATTAGATTCTTTGCAAATCTCGTATATATTCGACAGGGCTCTTGCCGGTCACATTCTTAAACGTACGGCTAAAATGAAAATAATCGGCAAAGCCGACACTCTGTGCCGCTTGCTTGGGAGACATTCGATCCAGCTGGAATAACTCCTTTGCTTTTTCGATACGCAATTGCTTGAGATAATGGCTGACAGTCATGCCCATGCGCTCCTTGAAACGCACACTGAAATGTCCGGGACTTAGGCTGGCGCGTTCTGCAAGCATGGTCAGCGTCAATCTCAGCATGTAATGCTCCTCAATGTACTGCACGGACTTCTCGATGCGTGTATCCGCCGAATGCAGATCATCACTAATCCTACTTTCGTACATGTAAAAATAAAGGATACGTTCCAGCATCATGCGGCTGCGGAATCTGCTTGCCTGACTTTCATCCTCATCCTCATCGGACGTCGAAGAGGTTTGAAGCTGAAGCAAGGCGTCAACCATATACTGAACCTTGATCCCGCTTAGAAGGCGCAGCGGCCCGTCCCAATTCCATGAAGCATTTACAGGAACAATTCCATAAGTGATAACAACATATTCGGCTTGACGACCTGATGGCAGCTGTACAGCAACAGGACCTTTTGAGGAATGGCAAGCGTAACCGTGTGATACCGGTTTGGATTCACCAGTGTCTGTTATGATGAGCAGATAACCCTTCCGAATGATGATTAGTTTCTCATAGCCTGGATCGGGCATGATCTGACAAGGATCATGAAACATTTCAATTTGTTTAAATACGGGGATGATGGTGTTTAATTGTTGAAAACTCATGAAGTCTCCCTCTTTTTTTGGATTAACTATAGCATGGGTGTGGCAGGGCTTGGCAAGTGTAGGTGGTCAGTATCCTTATAGATAAGTGAAGCCGCTCCATCATTGGAGCGGCTTTGTATTAAAATTTATGGCTTAGAGTGGACGTATCCAAATTGAATATAATGATTAAAGGTGCCGTTTCGTAAACTTCCGGTTAGGTTAGAGATCAAACTTTACACCGGTTAAACTCTCGCTAAGCTGCCACAATCGTTCTGCTGAATCAGAGTCAATGGCCCAAGGCAGTACACCCGGCATATCTTGCACCGTAGGTACAGCTCTGGCAATGTTCACATCTAAACAGTAAACCCCACCTTGATCTTCCAGAGTCGGACTTGTGGCACACCATACACTCGTTGCTGCTCCTTGCTCTTCTGTCTTGAGATCCATGCCAAAGTCCAAATTATTCAATTCTTCCTCGGACAAAAAGCGTGACAAATCGGTATAGATTGCACCAGGATGTACAGCGAATGACCGAATGCCATAATCATACCCAAATTTATCTAATGAAACGGCAAAAAGGGAGTTTGCAGATTTGGACTGTCCGTAAGCTCTCCATTTCTCATATTGCTCTTGTTCGAAATTTGGGTCTTCAAAGTTAACTCCGCCAAACACAATGCCTGATGAGGAGACCGATACCACTCTAGCGTTTCCTGCTTGTTTAAGGGCAGGCCACAAACGTGCAGTGAGCTGGAAATGTCCTAGATGATTCGTAGCGAATTGGGATTCATACCCACGGAAATCCCGGGTCAGAGGAGGAACCATAATACCAGCATTGTTAATAAGAATATCAAGTTGGCGTTGTGAATCCAGGAAGCGCTTGGCAAAAGCATCTATGGAAGCGGGGTCCATGAGATCAAGCACTTCTATTTCAACACGAGGGATATCGGCTAGAGCCGTACGAGCCTTCTCTATGGTTCGTGCAGGCACAATAACTGTAGCACCGGCTTCTGCCAAAGCACGTGTGGTCTCCAGTCCAATGCCAGAGTATCCACCAGTTACAATACAAACTTTATTGTTTAGATTGATTTCTTGGAGCGTTTCTTTTGCTGTGGAATGTTTTCCGAAACCTGATGTAATGGGCTCCTGAGGAGTACGACGATAAGTTATGTTTGAGTGCATGTGTAATTCTCCTTTATGTGATGTGTACATAACATACATCTTAAAGTTAACTTTAAGTCAAGCATCCTCACTCAGGAAGGTTCTTCTTCGAAATCAAATCATCATAGAATCCAATTTTCTGATTGATGCGTTCCAGATTGGATTGGATTTGGGCGATCTGATGCTCTACCGTTTTTTTGTGTTTGATTAAAATATCTCTTCGATCTTCAAGCATAGTCTCAACATGATAACCTAAGTCCATATAGGCTTTCAGGTCTTCAATGCTCATTCCCGTTTCTTTTAAGCATAGGAGAAATTTCATCAGCAGTACATGTTCTTTCCTATATACTCGTCTTCCACCATCATTACGTTCAATTTCGGGGAGAATCCCCTCTTTTTCGTAATATCTCAGAGTCGAAGCATTGATATTCAATAAAGATTGCATTTCACTTATGCTGTACACTTGCTTCACCTCACAAACTTGAACTCAGCTTTAATTATTATAGTTGCCACGTGGCTCTTCATATTAATATATCAAGTTGATCGTAGACTAACAAAATAATCGTTTGGCCAAAAGCGAGGTGGGAGCTAACTCCTTTACTGAGAATCATAGAGTATAGACTTAAGATGATAACTGTTATACATAGTATTGCCTTTTTGAGGTTTACTTTTATTTGGCTTGGCCTACTTATGGGATTTGGTTACGTTAAGCGCCTGTCTATATGACGATAGGCTATATATTGGTGAGTTTACCTAGTCCCAGTTTTCAGCTCCCGCATATCTTAGGCATAAGGAGGTGTGTTGAAGTTGACCTTTTCATTGGACCTCAATCAGATTACTCGGATAAAAGAGAACTCTTTGCGTCAGCAACCGAAAAAGGCCAGCCATCGCTCTTCAACGAAGAAGAAACTGGAGATAACAAAACCTTGTTATCGCAGTATCCAAAATCATGAACGCCTAAAGAATAATAAACCTTACTGTAGTAGTGATGCATGTTCTAAAAAATATAATAAGAAGAGGAGCAAAAAGTGCAAAAGAGGTTGGAGAGGCTGGAGAGGGCCACGTGGATTTCAAGGAGTAAAAGGAGATAAAGGAACACAAGGTAGTGTCGGTCAAGCGGGTGCCACGGGAGTTACCGGAGCAACCGGAGCTAGAGGAAGAACGGGAGCCACCGGAAGTGTCGGTCCTGCGGGTGCACAGGGAGTCACTGGAGCAACAGGTGCCACAAGTTCAACGGGAGCAACCGGAGGCATTGGTGCAGCGGGAGCGCAGGGAGTCACTGGAGTAACAGGAGCCACAGGTCCAACGGGAGCAACTGGAAGCGTTGGTGCAGCGGGAGCGCAGGGAGTCACTGGAGTAACAGGAGCCACAGGTCCAACGGGAGCAACTGGAAGCGTTGGTGCAGCGGGAGCGCAGGGAGTCACTGGAGCAACAGGAGCCACAGGTCCAACCGGAGCAACTGGAGGCGCTGGTGCAGCGGGTGCGACAGGAGTCAATGGAGTAACAGGAGCCACAGGTCCAACGGGAGCCACCGGAGGCGTTGGTGCAGCGGGTGCGACAGGAGTCACTGGAGCGACTGGTGCCACTGGTCTAACGGGAGCAACAGGCGCTACAGGTTCAACGGGAGTCACTGGCGTGACTGGGGCGACTGGAATTGCTGGCATCGATTCGCCATATATTGAAACTCTCAAACTAGGAGACATCGATACGTTAATCCCATTTAATGCTGGGAGCGGAAATAATCAGGCCATTGGGGCACTTGCTTTTGATGGTCAAGACTCTACGATCAGCAGACTTGCAGCGTTTGTTACTCAAATGGGTACAAATACAGGTACCTTTCAGATGGCCGTGCTGGAGCCAGTCAGTGGAACAACAGCAAGTGTCATTGGTGTCACTACTGTAGCTACAACCATAACACCAGGCCTGTTTATATTGCCATTAACTGCACCAGTTACTCTTGCAGGTAATATAGTCTATTACTTAGCTGTTTATAACCAAATTAACGGTTCATCCTTAGGGGGCCGTACTACAGGAACTGGGACTGTAGATGATGCTATTCCAATCAATTTTAGAGTTCAAAATCTTACAGGTTTTGCGGTTGGTGATCTTATTAATACAAGTGATGTGAGTTTGCAGTTATCCCCATGGGTCGCTGGCTTAGTATAGCCGATATCCAACCGGCTTTATTACTTTGTGGATGAATCGACGTATAGCTTGTTTCAAGCGTATTAAATGTCATTTCTTATGATAAGAAAAGAAAGCCGTAATGGAGCAGCTTGTCAGTCGACAGGCGCTCCATTGTCTTGTTTACCGGGGAGCCTTTAGAAAGAACTCTCCAAGGATTCAATCTCCGCAAGCACGGGCTTCAACAGGTCTCTTACTGTTGGGTGAAGTGGCTGTAAGGGAAGAGGGAGGCCAGGGCCTGATGTTAAGCCAATGATTTCTGCAGATGCAGCAGCGACACGAAGACTTCCATATTGCCGGAATAGCTCCCAGATTGGTTCAAGCAGTACCGAATAATAATCTGCCTCCACAGCACGGCCCTCCAGTGCGAACTGAGTCATTCTCAAGCATAGCTTCGGAAATAAGCCACCCAGAACGGAGTACCATACTTCACAACCTGCATTTAGGCCTGTCACAGCAAAGGGGTCACCGCTTACTCCGATCGTAACATGGGATGGAATAAGTTCACGAAGTTTGTTCACCCGTTCTTTGGCTTTTACTGGATCAGAAGGCACGCCCGGAATTTTGATGGATTGTACATAGGGTAGTCCAGCGATTCGTGCATGTAGTTCGTCGGTAAAATGAAAATGTGTAGTAACTGGATTGTCATACACACAAAGTGGAACAGAGAGCGACGCAGTAACGTGTTCATACAAAGAGTAAACTTCTTCCTCCGTCAATGTCTGATACGAAACTGGAGCAAGCAGGACTGCGCGAGCCCCTGCTCGTTGTGCATCTTCTGCTAACTGAAGCACATCTGCGGTACGTATTGCACTAATGCTTGTCATCACAGGAATGCTGTCCGCAGCATCGACAGCAAGTTGCAAGACCCGATAACGTTCTGAGCGGCTCAAGTAAGCATAGTTTCCTGTGGATCCTAGAGCTCCGATAGAGGAGACTCCGGCAGTCGCCAAGCGCTCGATTAGATTCACGAATTCTCTTTCGTTAATTTGATGTTCATTCATAGGGGTCAGGGGAAAAGCTGCTAATCCATGGAACATTCATTTCACTCCTCAAAGTTGTAGATATCGAATTACAGAATTACATCAAATTATGAGCCAAATCAGATGATTCAACAGAGCCAATTTGCATAAAGTTTATTGGGCCAATTTAGTTTGGAGAGTAGATAAGCTCCTGGCTTTACATATGGATTACAATTTTAGTTCTGAAGGAGATAGGCTCGTTCACTTTGCAATGGTAAAATAGCTAAAAAGCTCCAGGGATTTCACATGTATCAGCACAATCAAAATAGAATAGGATTCATCACGAAATAACATAAACTGGGGGTTCTCATGTATAAACTGATGATTGTGGACGACGAATTGTTAATGCGCGTTGGAATTCGTTCCATGCTTAACTGGGAGGAATTTGGCTTTTGTGTTGTCGGTGAAGCAGGAAACGGGAAGGAAGGCTTGGAACTTGCGCTCGAAGTTTCTCCCGATCTGATAATAACGGATATCAAGATGCCTATTATGGATGGTCTGAAGCTCATAAAAGAAGCATCTTTAGTACTGAAAAATTGCAAGTATGTCATTCTGAGTAATTTTGATGAACTCCATTATGTGAAGGAAGCCTTAAAGCTTGGTGCTGTAGATTATTTGATCAAAAGTGAAATTACAGAAACATCCCTGATCGAACTCCTTACGAAAATCAGGCAGAAACTGCAAAGTGAACAAAACAGTCGGACAAACGTACCCTTTGTGCAGCATGATTATTCTAAGAGTTTAAGACATCTCAAGGATAGTTTCTTCCAAGATATTGTAAGCGGATTCATAAGTGAAAGAGATATGATTACCAAAGCTGATGAGCTGCATTTTCGCGTACGATCTGACAGGCTTGTGGTTATCAAGTTTGTCTTAAACTATTACGAGGAAGTGAAGAGGAAATATATCGAGAAAGGAGAGAAGCTGCTCCGTTTTTCGATCGTGAATATTATGGAAGAGATCATTCCATCCAA
Source organism: Paenibacillus sp. ACRRY (assembly GCF_022346995.1). GTDB lineage: Bacteria > Bacillota > Bacilli > Paenibacillales > Paenibacillaceae > Paenibacillus. The sequence goes on from NZ_JAKRNM010000001.1 coordinate 407,262, forward strand.
ATGGGACAAGGAAATTTTAGTTGAAAGTTCATCCGAATATTGGGTTATCGTCAATTTACCTTCTGGCAGTGGGTCCAACCAAGTTGATATTAATAAACTGTGCAATAAGCTTTTATCCTCGATCAAGGATTTTATGAATCTATCACTAACGGCTGGTGTAAGTGCAACGGTTTCCGGATTTCGCTTTCTTAGGAAGGCATGTCAAGAGGCCGAATCTGCACTTAGGGAGAGTTTCTTCACGGGTAGCAACCAGGTATTGTTTTACGAGGACCTGGCTCAAGCTCCAGCACGATACGACATAAATGAGATACTGAGTCCGCAGCAACAAAAAGACTTTCATAAGTTGTGGGTAAGCAAGGATGCCAAAGAAGCGGAGAAATTTCTTGAAACGGTACGATTGGATCTGGAAGCGAAGCGGGGAGATGAGAACAGTATTCGTATGCACTATATCACGGTAATGGAAATGCTCCACTCCCATATGACACGCGATACACGAGGCAGCAAGCCTTATTTAGATGAAAAGTCGCCCTATGAAAGGGTTCTGAGGGGAGAATTTTGGGAGGACATTCATCAGGAAATGCTGTCTCATATCGCATATTGCTTCCAAGCCGATTCCCAAATCATGCAGGAGCTTACTTATGCAGATCTGGCCATTCAACTCATTGACAAGTATTATGCCGAGGATATTTCTTTGCAAAGCGTAGCTAGCCAGATCAACGTGAACCCGTCGTATCTCAGTAGATTGTTCAAGCAGGAGAAAGGAGAGAACTTTATCTCATACTTAACACGGGTTCGAATCGAACATGCCAAGGCTTATCTATTAAGTCGCGAACTAAAAGTATACGAGATCGCAGACACGGTGGGATACCACAATTACACGTATTTCAGTAAGATTTTCAAAAAGGTAGTAGGGGTAACTCCAGAGGAATACCGTGAGCAAAAGCTGGAATCCATGTAATCCGTGAATAGAGGTGCAGCATATGAAGCGTGCCGGGCTCTTTCGTATCAAGTACAAAATTTTGGTGATTTGTATGACAGTGATTATCCTTCCGGTATTCGTGATGACCATTAATTCATATTACTCTTCTGAACGCTTATTGGCACAGAATTATACGAAGCTGCTGAGCGATCTGGCCAAGCAGACGAATATTCGCATTGACGAGTTTCTCAAGGAAATCGAGAAAATCTCGCTCCTGGCCAGCAATGGACTTAACGACAGTTTATCTGCGACACATGATGGAAGCTTTCCAATACAGGATTTCCTGCGGGATGGTAAGGAGCAGAATGAGATTGCGGCCTATAATCTTCTAATGAATTACATCATGATGAAGGACCGCGTATTTTCCATTTACCTCTATAACTTGAACGGAGGACAGGATCTGTTCGTTAGTCCACACCAGCCCATAGATCCCAACTTCAAGATGGCGAACGAATTGTGGTTTAAAAAGTTCATGCATTCCAATGATCGCACGATTACGTTGACAACCAGGATTGATAAGCAGTTGGAAAATAAAATCCTGGCCGTATCACACGCACGTAAGATTCATGATGTGACCAATGGAAAACTGCTTGGAGTTATCGTCGTCAGCATTGATATTAAATTCATTGAGATCGTTAATCGCAACCTGCAGGAAGGGCTTCGTTCAAGATTTATGATCGTAGACGAGGATGACAAGATTGTATACAACGTAAATGACCAGCTGATTGGGACCTTGTTCCGTGATAACGTTCGTCCAGTAGAATCATTGAACATTGTAGTTACCAGTCCGCTTAGTCAGCAAAAGTGGACCACTTATTTATATATGCCTTTGGATGAGCTGACTGCGGATGGCAAAATACTAGGTCGCAATCTCATCATGCTGGCTATCGTCATGTCTCTTTTTGCCGCCATTATTTCGATCTTTCTCTCTCATGTGATCACACGTCCCATCAAGAAACTTTTACGTAATATCTCACTGGTTGAAAAAGGGCAGTTTGAACAGGTTGAAGAGGTTCGCTCTCGAGATGAGATCGGACATTTGTCAGTTCGCTTCAATAAGATGTCACATGAACTGAAGCGTATGGTTGAGCGGATGCAGAAAGAAGAAATAGAGAAAGCCGCAGCCGAGATGCGAGCACTTCATGATCAGATTAACCCTCATTTTCTGTACAATACACTTGGCTCCGTAAAATGGATTGCATCCATGCAGCAAGCAGACAAAATCGTGGAAATGACAGATGCACTTATCTCGATGCTTCGCTATGCGACCAAGTCGGATGGAACACTGGTAACCATTCGCGAGGAAGTGGATAATATCGTGAATTATGCAACCATTCAGAACGTCAGATATTATGGGTCTATTCAGATGAGATATGAGATTGAAGATGACTTGCTGGATTATCTTATGCCCAAGATGATCCTGCAGCCCATTATTGAAAATGCCATCTTCCACGGTCTAGCCGAGATCGAAGAAGACGGCGTAATTACGATTCGGATTCAGCCGCAGGGTGATCATATTTCAATAGAAGTCTGCGATAATGGTGTCGGCATGGAACATCATGCAATCCGGAGTTTTATGGAAGGAAGGCTTGATACGGGCAACGGTTCCAATGGAATCGGTCTTCATAATGTACAGCGGCGGATTCAACTTCATTTTGGCAAACCCTATGGAGTGCGGGTAGAGAGTATAGTGGGGGAAGGTACGATTTTTTCCATCCTGCTGCCTGCTATTGCGAGTAAACCTGAATAAAAAATAGAGGCTTGCAGGTCATCCTGCAGGCCTCTTACGTTACCCTTTAACACTACCAAGTACCAAACCTTTTGTAAAATACTTCTGCAGAAACGGATAAACGAGCAAAATGGGAATGGCACCCAAAAACATCTGGGCGGCGCGCCCGGTTCGGGCATTCATCATGGAGAGCAGCTGAGTGTAATCGGAGCCTGATTTCAGCATGATTTGTTCAAAGCTCTGCAGGAGCGTCTGCAAATAGCTCTGTAACGGATAATTGTCCGGATTGTTCATGTAGATAATTCCGTCAAACCAGGAATTCCAATGGGCAACGATACTAAACAATCCAACAGTTGCGAGAGCAGGTTTAAGAAGGGGGAGTAAAATACGGACAAGAACTTGTAAAGGACCTGCACCATCGATAATCGCGGATTCTTCGATCTCTTCTGGCAAACCCCTAATGAAGTTCATGAGAATGACCATGCTGAAGACGGGCAGAGCGCCGGGTAATATCAGTGACCAGATCGAATCGATCAGTCCCATTTTGACCACCACGAGATATGTAGGGATTAATCCTCCATTAAATAACATGGTCACGATAAAAAATCCCATATATACATTACGTCCCATCAATTTTTGCTTCGTTTTGGAGAGCGGATACGCAGTAAGCACAATCAGGGCAAGATTAACGAGTGTTCCAAGCAGGGTACGTTTGATGGCTACCCATAGGGAAGAATAGAATGCCCCGCCGGATAATGCAAATTCATACGCTTTTGTCGTAAATTCTACGGGCCAGAATGTAACACTGCCTGCCGACACTGCCGCACTGCTGCTGAATGAAACGGCCACCAGGTTGATAAATGGCAGAATGCAAAGTAGAGAGATGATTATCAATATGGTGTAGTTCACGATATGAAACAGACGTCTACTTATACTATTATCGTTAATCATAGTGATCGTCCTCCTTAGAAGATGCGATAGCCTGCTACCCTATACGCCAGGAAATAAGATAGGGCCATCAGTATAGTGGAAATGATGGACTTGAAGAGCCCAACAGCGGTACCGATGGAATATTGCGCCTGTTGAATCCCTAAACGATACACATATGTATCAATAATATCGCCAGTTTGATAGACGACAGGAGAATATAGATTATAAATTTGATCAAAACCGGCATTAAGTACATTTCCAAGCGACAATACGGTCATGAGCACAATGGTGGGCATAAGAAGGGGCAAAGTAATATATATGGTCTGCTTCCATCGTTTGGCTCCATCAATCACAGCGGCTTCATATAGCCCGGGATCAATACTCGTTAGGGCTGCCAGATAAACAACGGTACCAAAGCCAAAACCCTTCCAGATATCACTTATAATCATGGTCCACGGAAAAATGGATGGTGTGCCTAAAAATGAGATTTTCTCAATCCCGAATACCCCTAAAAACGTATTAACGATGCCGTCGGCGCTAAGAATATCGAGCATAATTCCGGCCATGATGACCCAAGAGAGGAAGTTGGGGATGTAAACAAGGGTTTGGAACGTACGTTTGACTGCGCTTCTTACAACCTCGTTAAGCAGTAAGGCGAAGATAACAGGCACGATAATGCCGCCAATGATCTTGAAGACAGACATATACAGCGTGTTCCAGATCGTCCTAACGAAATTGGGCTGATTAAACACGTGCGAGAAATTGTCCCATCCTACCCATGGAGAATTGAATCCCAGCCCCGGATTGTATTTCTGGAAGGCAATAACGAGGCCGTAAAATGGGATGTAACTGAAGATGAAAACCAAAATTAAGCTAGGTATCAACATTAAATGGTAGGGACTCTGCTGCTTTAATTTTCTAAGCATTCATTTTCCTCCGTTCACGGTAATAAAGATCGAATCTCAAGCAAAATAAAAGGGGAGAGAAGTTAAAATTCCTCATCCCCGTTACAAACTTATTTATTTTCCGTAAGCTTCATTTACTGCCCGGGTTGCTTCATCCCCGCCGGCAGCTTTCCAGTTCTGAACAATAACATCGAAATGATCGATACTTTCCGTGCCCATAATGATCTTGGTAAATCCCTCGGTCAGGATATCATCCAGAGTTGTGCCGTAGCTCGCCAGTGCCTCTGGGGTAACTCCCCATAGTCCTGTCTTGACATAGTTCTCGCTATCGAGCACTTTTTTCGCAAGACCATAAGCATTCTTAGGAGCCCCTTGCTGCAGATAGTCGCCGACTGCTCCTGGCGTGGCATTATCCATGAATTCTACACTGTTGTTATACTTTTGCCACATTCCCGAAGTCGTGAGCCCACTGGTGTCCTTGGACTGAAGTGCTGCGGATACAGCCTCAAACTGCTCATAGTCGGAGTTCGGATTAAGTACACGGAAAGCTCCAACCACGTGAGCGATATCGTTGTCCAATAAGGCGGATAACGTCTCTTTGGATTCCTTACCCTGGCCTTCATCGACGATATAAGCATAGTCATTCAGGATTTTGATGACTTCTTCAGGATGTTCAAATCCCTTTTTCATGACAATATAGCTGCCGTTCGCAAAGGAGATTGATTGTTTTGCTTCTTTGCCGTCGATTGTTGGGATGATATACGGATAGAAGATGGCGTCCTTGCCCAAATTGGATACGGTATCAACTCCAGGATTATAACCCCACCATTGATAGTAAGGCTGCATTCCCACTTTGCCGGCGACAATATCGGCATTCATCGCGTTAAAGTCTTTGATCGCAAATTCCGGATCAATGATGCCAAGCTTATACCACTCAGCCCATTCAGCCAGTGCTGCTTTCATCTCGGGTTGAATTGAACCATATACGAGCTCTCCGCTGTTATCCTCAATCCAAATATCCGGATGGGCGTTCCATGCGATGGCGAGCAGATTCAGATAATCTAGCGATTGATCTACCGCCATGCCATATCCACCGTGCTTTTCCATAAATTTCAGTGCAATGTTCTTGATGTCTTCCACCGATTTTGGATCCTCGAGCCCCAGTTCTTCCTTCCAGTCGTTTCGGATCCAGACGAAATCCGGTTGCTCAATTAAACCCCAATGCATTTGAGGTATCCCGAACAGTTGGCCATCCTTTTTACCCGATTCGAAACTGTCTGCATCCGCTTTCATATAACCTTTGAGGCGGTCGGAGGCGTGCTGATCAAATGCATCTGTAAGATCCATGACCATATCCGCTTCGACTAATTGCCGTAATTGTGAAGGATTCACCCGGAATACATCAGGAAGATCGTTCGATGATATGGCCAGATTCAGTTTTGTATCGTATTCATCACTAACCCAGTCAGTTTTAACATCAATATTAAGTTTCTCTTTGTATCTCCTAATCCACACATTGTTGGTGATATCGTCACCCTTAGGATATTTGGCTGAAGTGTATTCAGAGGTTACCGTGTGAAGGGTTACCGTTCCAGCCTCGTTGGTCCCAGAATCTGTAGTCGTTGGATTTTTCCCGGAATTTCCTTCACTGGTACACGCGGCCAGTAATAAGGATGAGATGCATAAAGACAACATGACCAATTTGCTTTTCTTGTTCATTTCTTTTCCCCCTTATTAGCAATATTTCAGCAAATCTATTCTTGAAAATATTGTAATCTAGAAAGGGATAACGCGATATCAAAGTTATTGACGAGAACGCGTACGTTTTTTACTTTTGACTCAGAGAGAAGAATGGAGAAGAAGGGAACGTGCACTTATTTTACTTTTGCCTAAACCTTTTTTTACTCAGGAAAACAGAATTTTGTGCTTATAATATGGAAGCAGAAGGGGGTGAAGGATGTGACGAATGGTTATGTGTGGGGAATTTTCGTTGCTGATGGAACAGCGATTTTCCCTAATTTTTTCCCAATAGGTATCTACACTACATGTGAATTAGCTATGAATGAGGTTAATGCTCTACCAAGAGATCACAATTATCAAGTACTTCGAATGCCGTTAAATAAAAGCTTCGCCTATCTTCATAAGAAGAGTGGTAAGTTGGTTGGGATGGATGCGATTCATCATGAACATTTTCATTTTAAGGATGAAAGCTAAACCAATAGCTTATTACGCTAATCAGGAGCGCTATTTCACTATACCAAGAAGGCAGCCGATCAACGTGATCGGCTGCCTTGTGCAATCAAATGATGTTGATAGCTCTATATTCTCTGGGTGTCATTCCAGCTTTTCTTTTAAATACCTTAATAAAATAACTGGGTGAATTAAAACCACACTCCAAGGAGATATCTTGAATGTTAAGGGTGGTATGACACAATAAACGTTTCGAAGATTCAACACGATGCTGAAGTAAATAATCAATTGGAGAACAATTTAACAAAGCGTGGAAGCATCGGGAGGCTTCACTTTTACTAATATTCGCTGATAGCGAGATATCCTGCAGTGAGACCTCGTTCATATAATTCTGATGAATGAAAGTTAACATTTTTTGCAATCGTACTTGGTGTTGCACATCCCTTAGGGTTTGATTGATTTTGGGGATTAGTTCCTGATGTTTGTATATGGATTGCCAAATTTGATTAAGAATGCGTTGCACCTGCATTTCGAAACAATCTTCTTCGACATTTTCAACACGCAGATCTATATCGGGATAATCCCCAAAAGGACTTTTCAGACCATATTGATGTAATAGGGAAAAGATGGACGAAAGTTGATTTAAAATCTCTTTGTGCCAGGGGATATTGTTATATAGAACAAAGTAGGGCAAGTTCGAATTGGCCAGGATTGGCCAGACATACTTTTGATATATGATGCTTGAATGTGGCGCAATCATCTCGGCTGAGAACACAATGTTAGGACATTTACATCTATCATGGTTGTGAATCTGTTCAAACGAATGCAATGTATTACCATTAACAAAAATGCCGTCTCCTGGATTCAATTCGAGGATTTGATTACCGATTTGAGCTCTAAGGGGACCACCTTGGGCAATAAAGAACTCCGGTTCAAAGTGCCAGTGCAGAGGGAATTTCAGGTTCTTAAATTGGTACAGCTCATCAATATAAAACTGAATGGGGAAATCCTTGTGCCCATGTTGAATTTTTTCATATAGCGTTTGGTCCAGGTGCGAATTATCAGCGATCATATAGCTATGCCCCCTAATTGGGAATATCGTTACATTCTAAGAGAATAAAGTACATTAATGTTCAACAGTACGGTGATATAATTCTATCTTGTGAAATACAAAAATAATAGATCCATGTTTAAGTCATTTGACCATCCATTTCTGATCATCCATGGAAAAGGTCAGTTGAATGAACTTTAAGTAGCATACATATCAAAGGAGATGAATCTGTTGGTACAATGGTCAGAAAAAGAAAAAATGCTTGCTGGTTTACCATACAAAGCCATGGGAGCGGAACTTCTGGGGGAACGTCAGCATGCTAAGGAACTTTTGTTTGAGTTTAATGGATTGCGACCAAGTGCAATTGAAGAACGGAATGCTTTAATCAAAAAGTTACTAGGTAAAACAGGAGCAAATTTCTTTATTGAACCACCTTTTCGTTGTGATTACGGCTATAATATTACAATTGGTGAAAACTTTTATTCCAATTATAATTTCACTGTATTAGACTGCGCTAAAATCACCATTGGAGATAATGTACTCCTGGGACCGAATGTTAGTATATTTGCTGTAAATCATGCCATTCACCCTAAATTAAGAGTAGCTGAATATGAGCAGGCTCATCCTGTTACCATTGGAAATAATGTATGGATAGGCGGTGGCGTGATTATTAATATGGGAGTAACGATAGGAGATAATACGATCATCGGATCGGGTAGCGTGGTGACGAAGGACGTTCCGGCAAACGTAATAGCTGCCGGGAATCCATGCAGAGTTCTGCGCCCTGTCGCAGATAAAGATTTGGATCAATATAAGGAAATCGAAGAACGTTTACTGGGCCAATAGACGGCATTTTCAACACTTCCTACGAAAAAGCGGTCTTCTTTAAAGAGAGGATGATTTGAGAACAGGAGCATCCTGAGAAATGGATGCTCCTATTTTTTCAAAGTGTATTAAAGGGAGGGCGATCCTTCCTGTTTATATCCCCAATTAGCGGCAACCGGGACAGCATGTTTTGCAGAAAATATGCATCCCACGGGAAATGTTCTGTGATACCCAATCCGACTATATCGTATGTTTGAGCGACATCCTGCAGGATTTGAATTATCGTTTCCATGCTTGATCCTCTTGGGAACCGTGTCGTGTTTTCTTCATAAGTTCCAGGGTAAGCAACCAGTTGAGAACGGAACTCTTTCATATCCAGTACGTCAAGATCGAAGTGAATGATCACCTTGGAAGGCTTTCGATGTTCTAACCACTGTAGCACCTTCGCGCTATTCTTTTCCATATCTTCCGGGTGGATGCTATCCAGCTTCTTATCACGTAAGGGATCGGTATCAAGCGCATCCAGCATGTCATTCAAACCGACATAGAGAATCTGGTCGGGATGAAACAAACGACTAACCTCAGCGACGAACTCGGAATCTCCTATCCCTAGTAGGTTGGCAAGAACTTGTGCATGGTGATGAGGCGAATCTGCGGGAAGTGAGACATCAGGATGCAGGTCAACCCATAATAGGGCTGTATCACCGGAATATTTTTCATTCAAGTAGGCAAAAGGAGCAAGCTCGACACTGCAATCTCCTCCCAAAACAATAATACGCTCAGGATCATGCTTATGAATAAGAGCTTTGGCAGCTCGCGCCTGTCTTAGAACGGTTGTCTTTGCCACGATGCCGTCTTCCTCAACCATGGAGGTATCTAGCTCTACAGGTACTTCTTCAAATGGTCCCCCAGGCTGGGGCGCAAGCCAGTTAAGGAGACGCGCGCCCAAAACGTAGGGAGGATTATTGCCTCCTTGCCACTGGGGAAAAAGCAAACGTAAGGTTTGTTCAGGATTAACTTTAGTCATATTGAATCTCCTTCAGAATATGTTTTATGAATCCATTCGTCCGGCTGCAGCTCTACCGTCAAAATATTAGATTTGAACCAGTTATTCTTCAATAAAATCAATCATCAGTTCGTGAATGATCTCTTTGCAGCTTTTGACTTCTTTAATAAGATCAATGGCTGTATTCACCGAACTAATACCCTCGGACGGCTTCCCAAGGAGCATACCCGGGAGAAGTCCGCCAACTGCACCAATTTTTTGCTCATTCACTGCAGAATCTTCTGGAGTTCGATAAGTTGCGGCTAAATCACGTGCAAATGGACCTGGAGTGGAGCGCTGCATTGTAGAAACAAAGAGCAGATCTGAGCCTGTAGATTGGATGATATCCTGCTTGACAATGTCAGATGCCGGGCATTCTTCAGATACAATGAATCGTGTTCCTACATAAACACCCTCAGCCCCCAGTGAAAAGGCCGCTCTAACACCACGCACATCATTAATGCCGCCTGTGGCCAGAACGGGAATGGAAACAGCATCAACGATTGTAGGCACGATGGAAAATGTACCAATTCGGTTCTGGGGCAGCCATCCGCCTTCATCATAACCGGTCGCAATAATGATATCAGCACCATGCGCCTCTGCTTGCTTGGCCCCGTTGGCAGTAGGTGTTAATTCGCGGAAAATAAGGGTGCCTCCTTTAGATTTTATCTCATTTATCATCTCTTTATTTACATACCCAACACCAACAAAGTACTTAACACCTTCCTCCAAAGCTACATCAAATGTAGTTCTAGCATACTTATCCCAGCCTTCTTGGGGCATGAGTAGATTCAATGCGAAGGATTTATCTGTCAAAGATTTTATTTTTCGAATTTCCTTACGAAGCCTTTCGCCTGCCTCAGTCGTCCCGCCTGTAGGAGGCGTATTGTAACCACCATGTGGCCCCAATACCCCAAGTCCGCCTGCATTAGACACGGCTGCGACCATTGTTGCATCAGTAATCCAGGACATTGCAGCTTGAATAATTGGGTATTTAATTCCAAGTATTTGCTCAACTCTGCTTGTAGTTTTCATCGTGTTCACCTTTCGTATCTATGTTGAATTTTTATAATTTACATGGCCAAGAATAAACCCTATAGTAGCTATAGGGTCAACACTTGATTTTTAGAGTATGTATGTTTTGCATTTCATCATCCTATCGGAGAGGAAGTTAACATAACAATATGAAGCAATTATTCACCGTTGGAGAGACCGCACGTCTAAATAACGTTTCCGTTCAAACATTGCATTATTACGATAAAATAGACATTTTCAAACCACATGTTATCGATCCTGAAAATGGATACCGTTATTACCACCTCAGGCAGTTTTTTTACCTCGACATCATTAAGTACCTCAAACAGATCCAGACTCCATTGGAAGAAATCAAGAATATTGTTACTACTTCTTGCACACCTGAGGTCATGCAGACCTTCCTTGGAGAGCAGGAGAAAGTGATCGATCAGGAGATTGAAAAGCTTCAGCGTTCACAGCGACTATTATTGAGACGGAAGGATCAACTCCGTGAACAGTTGGAGATATGTGCCAAAAATGAAGAGGGTGCGATATATAATCGTCATATTGAAGAACAGAGCATTTTGAAGGTGGTCAACAGTTGTGAAGCTGATCTTTATGATCAGTCGGATTTCAACTTCAGAAGGTTGGCGGATGTTCTGGAGGAAAGGGGAGAGATCATTGATAATTATTTTGGATTTATCTTTGAATTATTCCCTTATGCCAAGTTTGAAGCCATTCGGTGCAGCAGTGTCTTCACGAAGGTTTGCCAAGGTGAAAAACTGGAGTTAGATGAAGCGGATATTCAACTGGAGACGATCCCGAGTGGAGAATATGTTTGTATTGCTTTTGACTGGTCCAGAGATAACTTCTATTCACACTACCAGAGCTTATACAGGTATATCGAAACCAACCAGATACCGACCGACGGGAAGGTTTACCAGGTCTCGCTTCCGATTAATTATGATTCTTCAAGGGAAGAACAATTTCTCACGGAGTTAAGAGTCAAAATCAATGTAAATTCAGCTGTGTAACAGGTGATCTCCTGGGCTTACACCCAATCCAAATCGTAACTCTGGGCATAAAGTGGAGTTAGGTCAATTACCTATAAGGAGTGAATCTGACAATATGGCTTATCCACAATCCATGTTCCCCTATCCTGTTAATCCTGTGGGACTTCAAAATTGCATTTACCATTTCACGTATATGTGGCTTAGAAATGGAGACAACTTCTGGTTTTTCCTGACAGCGGTCGGTGAATCAAGAGCCTATGGCTACAGATTTTTTGGTGGAAGATGGAATCAGTATTCAATTGGATTGCGTGAGATTCGTTCCTACAATTGTTCTCCAGTTCCAACGTTATACTGAAACAAGAGCAACGAAGCTGCCGTGTACTAGGGCGGCTTTTTTTGTGTAGTTTGTGGTCAAAGGTTATGTCAAACGAATAGTTAATGATCAGTAACCGTTAATCTATAATGATTAACGGTTTTATTTGACCTGGTTTAATAAACGAAGGGTGGCTAACTAATAACAGTTCTTAGAACGAATGAATCATGAACGTTTAAATATAACTTGACCTAAAGTTAACTCTAAGAGCTATACTGTCTAAAGGCTTAAAGTAATTATTAGAGAGAGGTATGGATTAATGATTAAAAGCAACAAATGGAATGTTGCAGGCTTGGCCTTATTGTTGGGTTTATTTTCAACCTTAGGCCCTTTCACGATCGACATGTATTTACCAGCATTCCCTGAGATTGCAGCAACGTTCAACACGAATGCTTCACTTGTTCAGTTCAGTCTTACTGCTTGCTTACTAGGGCTGGGAGCGGGACAACTGGTCATGGGACCACTGAGCGATGCCTATGGAAGACGTACACCGTTGCTGATCTCCATGGCCGCCTATATCATTTGTTCTTTGGCGTGCGCCTACGCTCCCAATATTGGTCTGTTGATTTTGTTCCGCTTCACTCAAGGTTTCTCGGCTTCAGCAGGGATCGTTATTTCCCGCGCGATAGCTCGCGATCTATACAGCGGACATGAGCTTACCAAGTTCTTTTCCTTGTTATTGCTCGTGGGGAATTTGGGACCTTTGGCAGCACCGATCGCAGGCAGTGGCGTTCTTTCATTTACGACATGGATTGGTGTGTTTATCTCACTCTCCGTTCTGGGAGTTTTCTTATGGGCAATGACCAAATGGCGTCTGAAAGAGACAAACCCTCCGGAACGACGCGTTGCTCCCAACTTCAAACTTCAGTTGCGTAACTATGGTCACCTCTTACGTGACAGGAAGTTTGTAGGTTACATGTTGGCACAGGGAATTATGACAGCTGGGGTTTTTGCATATGTAGCAGGTACACCTTTTATCTATCAAAATATTTACGGAGTCACGCCGACGGTATTTGCTATATTATTTGCTTCAAACGGGATAAGCCTAATTATTGGCTCTCAACTTGTAGGTCGGTTGTCACAGCGAATCTCTGAGCAGACGCTCCTATTGTCGGGACTATGGCTTGCACTAATAGCAAGTATTGCTGCCTTGATGGTTACTCTGGCTCATGGCCCTCTTTTTGCTCTGGTTATACCGCTGTTCTTCTTCGTATGCTCTATCGGGATTACGTCAACAGCAGCATTTCCACTTGCCATGGAGAGTCAAGCCAAAAGTGCCGGAAGTGCCGCAGCATTACTTGGGGTTGTTCCCTTCTTGCTTGGCGCGTTGGTCGCTCCGTTGGTGGGGGTTGCCGGTGAAGACACGGCTGTTCCATTGGGCCTTACTTTGTTAGGGACCAGTATTGTTGCTATTATCACTTACTTCATACTGGTTAGGAAGGCATCAGATCATACTTCTCAACATGTTCAGTCTGATCTCAATATTTAGTTTTTTTACAGAAGCTCTAACCCATAATTATGTGTGGACTCAAACGAGTTTACTGATCATGTTCTCTATAGAAAGAGTGCTAATGCAGGCTCTTACGGAAAGTCGCTATTTTAGCGGCTTTTTTGTTTTGGAAACGAATTTCTTTGTACATTATAATATATGCTCTGTTTTTTTGAGCTAAATAAACAAGTGATTTGAGCTTCACAGTAAAGTTATTCAGCTGATTTACGGTTATTCTAAAGAAGAACCTAGCTCGTGATAGGCGAAAGGAGAACGAAGTGGATACTTACGGAGATAATATGATTGCATTGGCTCAAACAATTCATTGTGGAGTTACCTTCAAACCATTGTTTCAAGAACCAGGCAGGACAGGTTTATGACGACGAGAACTGACAAAATGATTAAGGTGCCTCATGAATTACCAAATACACCGGACAGAAAAATCAGCTTAAGGCTGAAAGGATTGTCTGTCATCGAATTTAGCTATCACACGAAAGTAAGGAAGGGTTCTTATTTCTTGAAGGATCATCTTTTATTAGTCGTCCGATCGGGAATCTATACTCTTCGGTTCGGGGATCGGACATTTACTGTACGGAGTAATGAGATGATGTTTATTCATCAATCAATTGCTATTCAGTTCGAGAAAAAGGGTGATCCTAACTTCAATTACAACATCGATTATATGATGGTATTTCTAAATAATCAGATCGTGGATGAATTCCTCAAATTTGCGGAGATCAAACCAGTCTATCTGGTGGATGAAGTCACGCCGGTAACCGTATTTCCTGTTAACGAACGGATTAGAAGTTATATCGAATCGTTAAAGCCCTATATTGAAAATCCGGAAGAATACAATGAAGGACTGGTTCGAATCAAACTAATGGAGCTTTTGTTTCACGTGACTGATTCGAATGAACGTTTTATATATCAGATCATGCAGCCAATGAACAAGGACAGACGCAATATTGTTGAGATAATGGAAGGAAATATAACCAATCCTGTTTCTCTTAACGATTTGGCTTTTTTATCCGGAAGAAGTCTGGCGACCTTTAAAAGAGATTTTCAAGCCATATATAACACTTCTCCGCTTAGATGGATTCGTAATCGAAGGCTGGATAAGGCTAGGGAGATGTTGCTGGGAACGGATTTAACGGTTACGGAAGTTTGTTTCTCGAGCGGATTTGAAAATATCGCACATTTCTCTAAAGTGTTCAAGGGGACATTTGGACTTCCACCCTCGGAGTTCAGACAGAAAAAAAGAAATGAGCTAAAAGAACAACAGAAATGAGCTTGACAGCAAAGAAACGGGTTCTGCTTCTTGTTATTCTTGTGATGTGAGCATTATGAGAACAACATAAAGGAGAGAAATTTTTGCATGAAAACATTAGTACTCGTTTTTCACCCCAATCTATCCATATCCCGCGTCAACCGACGTTGGGCTGAAGAAATGGAAAACCAAGATAACGTTACCCTGCACAATGTATATCAAGCATACCCAGACGAGCAAATTGACATCGCCACCGAGCAACAGCTCTTGGAGCAGCACGACCGAATCGTCTTGCAATTCCCATTCTACTGGTACAGTTCGCCGTCATTGTTGAAAAAGTGGGAGGATGCTGTCCTTACCTACGGTTGGGCATTTGGGAGTGAAGGGGACAAGCTGCAGGGAAAAGAATTGCTGATCGCTACTACGACTGGTGTCACTAATGAAGGTTATTCTCCAGGGGGGAGTGCTCAATATACTATTCCTGAGTTACTGCGTCCTTTCCAGGCAACTAGTAACTTGATTGGCACACGTTATTTGACACCTTACGTATTGTACGGAGTACCTCAAATGTCAGACGAGGAACTTGAACAAAGTATTAACGATTATGTAGCTTATGCCTTGAACCCGAGCCTTGAAATTCTAGCGGTAAGGTAATTGTTTTTTTTGCAGGCTTAAAAAGATAGAAAAAGGAAGAAGTGAGAAGGCATGAAAGCAATCATGTTAAGAGAAACAGGCAGCCCTGATTCATTGAAACTAGAGAATGTAGATATGCCTAAACCTGGTTCGAAAGAGGTTGTTGTCCGATTGAAAACGGCAGCCCTTAACCGGCGGGATTTACTAGTCATACATGGGCAATACCCGGGGATTAAACTACCAGCGATTCCGGGATCGGATGGAGCGGGGGAGATCGTAGAGATTGGAGAAAAAGTGCAGAATGTCTTGATTGGTGACGAAGTAATTATCAACCCTGGTTTGAATTGGGGAGGTAATTTAAACACAAAAGGTGCTGATTTTACGGTTCTTGGCGTTCCTACTAACGGAACCTATGCTCAATATGTAAGGGTTCCCGCGGAAAATGTTTATTTCAAACCATCCCATTTATCTTGGGAAGAGGCAGCAGCGCTCCCATTGGCAGGCTTAACTGCTTACCGGGCTCTCATAACGAGAGGCCAAGTGAAGAGAGGGGAGACCGTTCTGATCCCCGGTGTTGGCGGGGGTGTAGCGACCTTTTTGGTTCAGTTTGCAGCCGCACTTGGCGCAGAAGTTTACGTGACATCTAGCAACGAAGAAAAGATTGAAAAAGCCAAAGGACTGGGTGCAGCCGGAGGCGTTAACTATACTTCGGAGGACTGGGTGAAGGAGATGGATAGATTAACGGGTGGCATTGATTTGTCTGTTGACAGTATTGGGGGCGAGGTCTTTAATAATCTGCTGTCACTTGGCAAAATCGGAAGCCGTGTAGTAAGCTTTGGGGCTACGAGAGGACCTGTTCCTCATCTTGTCCTGCCCAGTATGACTGTAAAGGAAATTTCCGTTATAGGTTCAACGATGGGAAGCCCGCAGGATTTTGTCAATATGATCAAACTGGTGGAGGAACATAAGATTCATCCCGTATTAGACAAAACGTATTCGTTGGAAGAAGCAGCTGATGCACTCCTCCGAATGGAAAAGGGAGAAAACTTCGGCAAATTAGTTCTGAGCATTCCGGATGATAAATAGGTGGATGATCAAGCGGCACTAACGCCGTTCCAATCAAAGTCGCTATTGCAGCGGCTTTTTTTAATTTAGAGACCAACGCTTATAATCCCGATTCAAGAACAATCAAATAGAAAATCTAACCAAGCCACAGGGAGAGATACATTATCCATGGTTTAAATTACAACACAGAAAATAAAACCGCAGCCAAGCATTAAAAACTCGGCTGCGGTACCAATTCGAACAATGCAATTCTGGAATTTATCTGCTATAGTTCCTTCAGTTTATCGAAATGGATCCTTGTTAGGCTGGCAAAGAAGTCATGAAGTTAACTTTGCACCTCTCATAAAGATTCCTACTAACCTTTGGCCCAGTGCAAGATTAGATTCATACTTTTGCGAGGTGTTCTCCCGATTCCCCATTAACATCAGGGTCGAAAAAGTCTCAGCTAAGAACATGGGATCGTCTTCGCGGAGAGTTTGCTGGTCCATGGCCAATTGGAAATGGGTCGCCAATACCTCATGAATGCGAGCCTCGGCTTCTCTAATTTCCAGAATTTGATTTTTTTCAAGAAAAGGCTCAGCTTCTCTAATCATAGTTTCAACCTCGGCATGCGGGTTCGCCAACCTGGCTTCGGCCAACCGTATAAGTCCATCTTCCAGATGTTCAGCATGATCAAGAAAGTCTGAAGTTACTCGGCGTACATTCTGGAACATGGTTATCATGGCAACCTTAAAAAGTTCGGGTTTGCTAGCAAAGTGATAGTATATGGTCGGCTTAGACACATTGCATCGTTTTCCAATTTGTTGGAGCGTGACAGTTTCGTAGCCATATTCCTTGAACATTTTGGAAGCAGTTAAAATAATCGTTTGCTGTATGGAAATTTGGGTTTCTGCTTGCTTGGGTCTTCCGGGTAAACGCTTGGGTGATTTATCTGGCATTGCACACTCTCCTCCATGAATATTTTATGACAAACTTCGTTCATAAGCAAAATCAACTTGTAATTATACTTACCGGTAAGTATAATTTATATGAAACTAAAACGAGTAATGAATAAAGGTGGAATGAAGTTGAAAACAGCAAAGCGCAGTAACAAGTGGAAAAAGATAGTAATTTGGTCTAGTCTATCCGTAATTATAGTCGTGGTTGGACTTTTTGTTTATCTCCAATCCGTCACGTATAGTCCGTCGGTAAGAGCTGAAGCTGCCATGAACCTGGATGGTCAGATAAGTATCAATAAGATCAAGAATGGCTATCGGTTTGAACCTGAAGGTACAGAGATCGTGGAACCTAACATTATTTTCTATCCGGGAGGTCTAGTGGAACCCACCAGTTATGCTCCATTTGCCAGAAAATTAGCAGAAGAAGGACATAGAGTTTATATTGCGGATATGCCTTTAAATTTAGCAATGTTTGGGGGGAACAAGGCGGATTCTTTTATTGAGGAACATCCCGACGAAGCCTTTGTAATTGGTGGGCATTCGCTAGGAGGAGTCTTTGCATCACGGTATGCTGCCCAGCATACAGACACGCTGGAAGGGGTCTTTTACTTAGCGTCTTACGCCGATGACAGTGGAAGCCTAAAGGAGACGGACTTGTCCGCATTACAGATCACAGGTACAGATGATGGAGTACTGAATTTCGAACAATGGGAAGAATCCAAAATAAATCTTCCGCAAAACACGACATATGTAAGCATCAAAGGTGGTAATCACGGGCAGTTTGGCTCGTACGGGGAACAAAAGGGAGATCATGCACCAGCAATCACTGAGGAACAGCAATTGGAGGAAGTAGTAGCTGGACTCGAAGGATGGTTTGACTTGATAAACCGGTAATATCTATTTATAAATCTTTGAATCCTTGTTGGAAACTATTTATAATCACCTTCGATTGTACTATGATACATAGAAGGGAAAATAAGGAATTACTTCAAGGAGGAAGATGGTTGAAAAAGAGCACAAAGTGGGTATTGTGGATTTTGGGATTCATGCTGGGCGCAATTTTTATTAATTTTTTCATGAATTTATTCAGTTTTGCTTATGCCTTGATTACTGTACTTTTACTTGCCTTCATGGGATGGGGATTCGTAGTAAAGCTGAAGAATGATGTTCGTCAGCACGAGGATCATTATAGAAGAGAGTCACATTCTGAGATAAATGATATCGAAAGGTACACAAGGTAGTTCATATCATATCGCTCACGGAAAACAGCCGCCTATTCATGGCGGTTTTTCTATTTCGTTGGCAAGGAGGATAATGGACTTGGTAAAGGGCTGCAAAACGCTGTTTTTGTGTTTTGCACCCCTTTTTTAAATGAGCATTATTCAGCTTAAATAAAAGTCAAAGTCTTTACCAGAGAGATTAAGTGATCCTGATCGGCCCACAAGATGAAATAGGAATACGTATTTCCTTGAATCACAACAGGAGTAGGGTATTTGACAATAAGTGCCGCCTGATTTCTCATTTCTGCGGGTTGGTCTTCTGAGGGAAAGATGAAACAGGCTTCCTGTGCTTGAACCAATGCAGGGAAGATTCGAGGATTGGTTCCATAGGGTTGCAGGACATGGAAGGCTTCGGCTCTGCACACTGCGTGAATTTCCTCTTCTGAAGATATCGCCGATATCTGAAAAAATCCGTCTGATCCTTCGAATCGTTCTTCGGTCACTTTGCGCCAGTTTCGCGGATAATAGAAGGATACCTTGTATATCTGGTTTAGGTATAATTTATAGGGATCAAGTTCGTGGAATTGTGGTGACCAGGCTAGAGATGTAATCCACTTGGCTTCAACAATTTTGGTCGGATTATTAGGGTGATCTAAATCAATAACCCAAATTTCGTCTGCGTGTTCTTGATTGTTGCATCCTGATAAGTATGCAAGTCGTTTCCCATCCGGCGACCAACTGAGCGGGGTGGAGAAACAGGTGGAGACCGACCATGTTTTTTGCTGCCCGCCAGCTCGGCTGTCAGTCTGGATTAATGAAACGTATTGATTATTCACGATATCTGTGGCGCTATAAGCGACTGTCGTAGAGTCTGGAGACCATTCGGGAAAATAGTTCTTTGCCTGAGGTCCACCTTGGAGTTTGTAGCTTACGCCTGTTGATAAATTAACGGTAGTGATTAAGGAAATGCTGGCTCCCGGGGAAGTATATAGAGCAAACTCTCCATCAGGAGATATTCTGACATTGTGGAGTGGCCCTTCCGTATTATGTGTTAATTGCTGTTTGTTCATGCCGTCCCGGTTGATTTTATACAGTTGAGTGATACCTGCTTCATCTGGTGCTGCAAACAGGAAAGCTTCTCCAGAGGGAAACCATTGAACATCTGAGACTCCATATTGAACGATCGAGCCGCTGGTATGGGCGTGTATATTGTAGATCACAATTCGATCGTCCTTTACATAGATCAAGTAATGACTATCTGGTGACCAGCTCAGTAAAGTATAAGGTTCAATTTGATCAATCTGTGCCCATGTTCTGCTGTTTAGATTTAATACCAAGACCATATTATTCTTGCCGATAAAGGCGATGTGCTGAAGATCGGGAGACCAATAAGGAATTGAAAATTCTTCACCAAGATTCTGGGTTAGCTTCATGGTCTGACCTGTTAATGGGTGATAAAGCCAAATGTCGTACGAACCACCCCCAACATTAGAATTAAAAAGGATTGCTTCACGATCAGTAAGGTTCATATGCTAATCCGTCCTTCCACTCGAATTCCTACAATATATTCAGGAAAGGAAAATGGGCGATTAACAGATATCAGAAGCGGAGAATATCAAAGGCTGTCTCTATTGTTTGATCAAAAAAATAAAGGCATCGTTCTGATAAGAACGTGCCTTTATTCTTTCGTTACCTATTTACGATTTACATGAACATATCCATAATCAGGACACCAGCAAGTCCCACAAGTGAGATTATCGTTACCATGACCGACCAGGTTTTTATCGTTTTACCGATACTAAGATTGAAGTACTCCTTGTAGATCCAGAATCCTGCATCATTGACATGAGAGAAGGTTACGCTACCTGCACCCGCTGCAAGAACCATCAATTCTGGACTTACGCCCGTTGCAGCAACCAGAGGTGCGGCTATACCAGCTGCTGTCATACCGGCTACGGTTGCAGAACCGACGGCAATTCTTAAGATTGCTGCGATCAGCCAGGTTAACAGGAGTGGAGAGAGGGTCGAGCCTGACATAAGATCAGAAATATATTGGTCAATATGACTGTCGATCAAAACTTGCTTAAACGCACCACCACCGGCGATGATTAACAGGATCATTCCGATTCCGCTTACAGATTCGCTCAGTGAGGTCATAATCTCAGGCATTTTTTTGCCCAGATTCAACCCGAAAGTAAAGATCGCTACAATAACTGAAATTAGTAGAGCCACGTTTGCATTACCGATAAAGTCCGTTACTGGCGAAATTGCTGATTCAGGAGCAAAAATCTCAACAACGGTTTGAAGCGCGATCAAAATAACCGGTAGAAGAGCTGTGAAAAGGCTGATTCCGAATTTAGGAAGTTCTTCTTCTTTGAATTCCTTAGGATTGAATAGACCTTTAGGGATATCGATCTGTAATGCTTCTTTTTTAAACAGCTTGGTGTAAACAGGGCCTGCAAGGATGAATGCAGGGATCGCAATAATCATACCCAGAATCATCGTTAATCCGATGTTGGCTCCAAAAACGTTAGCAACGGCTGTCGGTCCAGGATGCGGAGGGACGAATCCGTGCATGGTGATAAGGGCTGCAATAACGGGCATTCCCAGATACAGAACTGGCACACGCGCAGCTCTCGCAATGGTAAATACCAATGGAATTAATACCACCACTCCTGTTTCGAAGAATAAAGCGATTCCAACAATAGCCGCTGTAATAACTGCTGCTAGCTGAGTCCGTTTTTGACCGAAGGCACTTATCATGGTTGTGGCGATACGCTGTGCACCACCGGAATCGGTCATTAGTTTCCCGAGGATACCTCCGAATATAATAATCATCGTTAAGTGTCCGAGCGTTCCGCCTAGACCGGATTCAATGGATTCGACAGCTTGAATCGGTGTCATACCCTCCAGTACGCCAACGGCCAGGGATACAATAATCAGAGATATGAAAGCGTTTAACTTAAAGGCCATCATTAATATGAGCAGTAAAATGACCCCAATGGTAACAGAGATAATTGGCATATATTTTTCCTCTTTTCTTTATTGGCTTGATCAAGAAGACCAGAGTGTAAGGAGTGCACTATTAATTTTGTATTATTTCTTTATCAGTGTTACTCCTTACACTCTGGTCATACTAAACTTAATAAGAATTATTTCGAACTCAACATTTCAACGACTTCTCTCAAATCCGTTTTGGTACCCACGTTACCAGGGAAGATGACATAGGAAATCCCGGGGAACTTACTTTCACTTCCAGTTGTCCACACGGGGATACCTGGACGAATCTGCCCAGCAACGGTAGCCCGTTTTACTTCAAGACCATTCGTTCCAATATCGCTCGAGGTAATCCCACCTTTAGCAATGATATACGATGGTCTTACTTCCAAACGTTTGACAATACTCGTGACAGCATCCGATATTTTGACGGAAAGTTTTAATTCCTCTTCTTTTCTGTCTGCTCCAAGGTCCAAGCGTTCTCTTCGGGTGTAGACAGCCACATTTTTACCTTGAAGAATGAATCTGTTGGTAGTCTCCACAACTCTATTAAGCTCGTTCTCGAATTGATCGGGTTCCAGGACAAGGTGAACATTAAATTCAACAAATTCTACTGCACCGGACTTCTTCAGTTCTTCAAACTGCTCCGTTGTTTTCTTAACATGGGATCCGATGATGACTAATCCGCCATGGTTTGTGTGATCACTCATCATCTCTTCACGAGTGAGCAGGCTTTTGTCACTAACGCCTCCCATGACCTTCGTAAGGGCAGCAGCACTTCTAAACATAAAGTGTTTACCTTTGTTGATGGCTCGAATCAAAGCAATGGTGAAGATCTGTACATCAGCATAGTCAACCGCATTCACAATAACTTTGTTAAAATCCTCAACGTTCAACAGCTGCTGTTCTATCAGATCCATGTTCATGGTACGCAGACTTTCAAGCGAAATGTAAGTCATGTGTTCGGCTTTATACCGACCATTCGATTTTTCCTCAGCCCACTCACCTAAATGGGACTTGGTGTAACCAAAGGTACGGTCCTTAGCGAATTCGGTTTCTCCAGCAGGAACCAGTTCCGTATCATATTGCACGTAATGAACATTATCAATTGTAAAACGTCCGCCTTCTTTGAAGAAAGGAAGGAGGATCTCACCGTCAAATCGGATATCTGACTGGGCTTCAACGGTATCTTTCAATACTTCCGTTTCCAACGGGTAGTGCCCTCTAAGTGTGGAATCTCCGCGACTAATAATGGTGAACTCACGGTTGTTTTTCTTGGCAGCTGCTACGATATTTGCAGCAATCTCCTGGTGTGCTTTTGTCGTTTCCGCCGCTGTAAAGCCACGTGAGTTGGTGAGAACAAAGAACATCGAATTCTCTTCCTTAAAACCTCTGTCGATGCTTTCCAACGACCAATCCGTATAGACCGATACACCATGCACCGTTTGGACACCAGTTGGATCATCATCAAGCACGATAATTTTGTGATTAAAGTGTTGAAGCTCTTTATCGATCATTTCAAGGACAAAGCTGGTATCTACAGAAGGAATGTTGCTGAACACTTCTTCAACAGACCGGTTATTTGTTTTCATGGCCAAGACCCCTAACTTCGACATTTGCTAATTTTTCATAGTACTGTACGATCCCGCCGTGGTCGTCCATTAATTTCCCGTCAACTTTTAGGGCATGGAACATCTCTAACAGGTGACTAGAAAGGGGAAGAGGTACTCCAATTTCGTGAGCTGTATCCATGACATTCGTAATATCTTTCATATTGATCGCAATTGTGCCTCCTGGGGCAAAGTTTCTGTCCAGAATGAGCGGAACTTTGGCATCCAGAACAGCACTGCCTGCTAATCCGCCTCGGATTGCCTGATACATTTTCTCAATATCGATGCCAGCTTTGGCAGCCAGCACAAGTGCTTCGGACATCGCAGCAATATTCAAGTTAACGATAATTTGATTCGCGAGCTTCGCTGTAACTCCACATCCGCTATCTCCAACCAAGGTAACAGCCGTCCCCATGTCAAACAATACGGACTTGGCTTGTTCGAATACGCTTTCTTTACCGCCCACCATAATTGCTAATGTACCATCAATGGCTTTAGGTTCTCCGCCGCTAACGGGTGCATCCAAAAAGCCGACGCCTTTTTTCGCAGCTTCTTCTGCAAGAGCAATGGAAACAGCTGGAGTGATGGAACTCATATCGATAATAATCGAGCCTTCTTTGGCTCCGGATAAAATGCCTTGTTCACCCAGAACAACAGCTTGCACATGTTGAGATGCAGGGAGCATCGTGATGATGATTTCACAGTTCTCAGCAACTTCTCTAGGTGAGGAAGCTGCAGTTGCACCGGATTCAACCAATATTTGAACCGCTTCCTGATTCAGGTCATTAACGGTTAATTCGTGTCCTTTTTTTGTGAGATTTAGAGCCATCGGTTTCCCCATGATTCCGAGTCCAATAAAACCAACTTTTTTTGCCATAATGTTTTCCTCCTAATAACTTTTCTAAGAAAGGCCTATATGCCTATGAATTAAGTTCTGTACACAGATTAGTTTCAAACAACGTTGAAGTAACTTGAGTTACTGAAAATAAAATGATCGATTCAGCAACCGCTTACATCGTTGTTTGCGTTTTTATTGTATACTAAAAATTAAAAATTGTATACATTAAAATATAAAATTGTATACAATTTATGAATTAGCGTATACTTTTATTGTCTGACATCGTTTATTGGAATGATTTTATGAACATAATTTGGTACTATATTTATGATGAGAAATGAAACTGAGGTGAAGTTAGTGCATGAAAATAATAGCTCACGACCGGCGTATCATCAGTGTTACGAAATTCTCCGAGACAAGATCTTAAACGGTGAGCTTCCTAGCGGTACAAAGATCGTTGAAGAGAAACTAGCTGCAGAGCTTGGAGTTAGCAGAACGCCCATAAGGGATTCCATACGAAAACTGGAGAACGAAGGATTAATTGTTCAAAAGAAAGTGGTTAAGCCAACGGAAAAGGATTTGCGCAATTTGTTCAATGTTCGGATATTGTTGGAAGGGTATTCAGCTAAATGCGCGGCGAATTTCCTAAAAGACAACGAGATTGAGGAACTGTACAAGTATGTGGAAATCGGCAGATCGGGGACAAAAGATGAGATTATGTCAGCGAATGAAAGCTTCCATAATGACATTGTAAAAGCGAGTAATAATCCGCTCATGATTGATATTATAGACCGGATGCAGGCTATTATTTATCTGTTCAGGAAAACCGTTGTCATCTATAATCGTCCTCATCTGATTGATGAGCATGAAGAAATTTATAATGCAATCAAGTCCAGAGACGGCGAGAAAGCAGAAGAGTTGATGAAAAAGCATCTGGAGAACGATCTGAACTTTTATCTTCATGTCATGAGTAATCAGTAAGAAACAAGTGGGTAAGAGTGAAGAGGTATGACTAAAACGCCGGTGACCTTCAGGAGGTTACCGGCGTTTTTCAATTAAGCGTTTCGGCATTTTGCTCTCATCCATGTACAACAGGTTCCACCTATGACCATCCAGGTCTGCAAATCCGGCACCGTACATCCAGCCTTCATTTTCACTTGGTTTGCCAAAGATACTTCCTCCGGCAACTTCAACTTTCTGAATAAAAGCATCAACTTCTTCTCTGCTATCAGCACCAATTGAAAAAATGACTTCTGCGCTACGGGAAGTATCTGCGATGGTTGAACCTGTAAATTTCTCAAACGCCGCATCAGGGAATAGCAGAATTGTGGTTTGGCCGATGGTAAGCTTGGCTCTCTCGCTACCAACGCTCACCGCATGGAATCCAATCTCGTTGAAAAAGGAAGTAGATTTCTCAACGTCTTTGACCGGCAGGTTAATCCAGATATCCTGTGACATGGCTGTAGCCTCCTGGAATATATTTTTAACTAATTCTACTATACTCAACTGCTGCTGCCCAAGACAGCATGAATTGGAAGGGTGTGGTAAAGTATAGGAGGGATCATATAAATGGAGGAGGTTACTAATAGTTTATGATGATGAAGGACTTACACCGAAAACTCGGTCCTATCATTCGGAATAAAGATCTAGTTCAGGTGGCTTTTTCGTTTTTTATTTCTGCAATCATCGGAGTTATATATAGTTTTATGATCATTGACGAGACTATAGGTGGATATATTCATAAAATATTACCGAGTAGGGAAGGACCGGACCTTCATCAATATCTGCCTGTGGTGATTACTGTGTTAATTTACTCGTATTTTAATCAAAAAAAGAAGAGAAGAAATGTTCTGGAAAAAATCTCGTTTACTTGTCTTCAGATCATCATTGCAATAGCAAGCTGTATTTTTTCTCTTATCCTACTATTATTGATTCAGCAACATTTCATGAGAGCAGCTGGCTAACAATCGGTTGCTTTTTTGATTTTCGTTATTATTATGGGGAATTTCAATGATTACATTTCAATGAAACGAATGCCATGCAGGAGATACGCAAATTGTGCGGTCCGAAGAAATCAATGTCTGAAATAACGCAATCAAATAAAGGCGTGGCTTACTGCATGACAGATTATTTCCTTTACTTAGGTTAGGATCAAGGCGTATAATCCGTTCAGACATCAGAGAGAGAAGAGGAGAATTGGATTCATGAACAACGGGTTAGTCAACGCTATAATTGCTTATATCATGTGGGGGATACTCCCACTCTATTGGAAATTGTTCAACGATGTGCCAGCAGGCGAGATTCTGTCCCACCGTGTCGTCTGGTCGTTTGTCTTCATGGGTATTCTCGTGGCTGTCCAGCGCCGCTGGGGTGATATGAAGCGCATTGCTGCTAATCGGTCACACCTGCTATCGCTCGCCGCAAGTGGACTCTTGATTGCAGTGAACTGGCTTATCTTCATCTGGGCGGTCAACAATGGGCACGTTGTTGAGACAAGTCTTGGCTACTATTTAAACCCACTGCTAAACGTACTGCTAGCAGTTGTTTTCCTTCATGAGAAGCCAAACCGCGGCCAGTGGCTCGCCATTGCTATCGCTGGTGCAGCAGTACTTATTATTGCCATCGACTATGGTCGTTTTCCATGGGTCGCGATCTCGCTGGCTGTATCGTTTGGCTTGTATGGCCTTGCGAAGAAAAAGACTGTGCAAGACGCCTCTGTGGGCTTACTGTCGGAGACGGCTGTAGTTCTGCCTATAGCGCTGGGCTACTGGATCTATTTAGCTGCTGCAGGAGAGTCGACTGCATGGACGCTGTCTCCATCTATGTTCATCGGACTGCTTCTTTCTGGCGTGGTAACGGCACTACCGCTGTTGTTTTTTGCACGTGCTGCTGCACGGATGTCGCTGTCCGCACTCGGATTCGTACAATACATCGGGCCAACCATCATGCTGTTCTTAAGTATATTTGTATTTAAGGAATCGGTATCGCCGGTTCTGCTTGTTGGATTCGCGCTGATCTGGACTGCACTTATCGTATATGCGATATCATCAGTTCGTGGTTCGAAACTTGCGAAAGCGAGCTGACGGCAGGGGAGACCTGGTTCCGTCATCACGGTCATTTCCGTCCAATGGATGGAAATGACCGTTTTTTGTTTCCCTTCATGCGAAAAGCTAGGATTCTTCAAAATAATTTCAAATCTCAATTTGGGGACAGACAACGCATTCAATTCCTTAGAGGCTCGTAACTACACAATTCTTTCTAACAGAATCCCTACTTGTTTGGCCATTTCTTCAGGCGGACAGGGCATTCCATTTGTAATCCACCATTCAACCGCACCTACATACGCTGTTCCCATAAAGGGCAGCATGACCTCTTTCGTTAATTCAAGATTTCTCTCCTCGGATGGATCTATCTCATCATTAAATTCTTCCATGATGTACTGGAGAAACAGACTGCGAAAGGAAGGGGCTCCCTTACTCGCTAACATGGTAGAGAAGAACAAGTAATTTTGTTCAAAATATTCAAAATATGCTTGGGTTGCTGTTCTCCAATCGATCTCACAAGCCCAATCGCTAATTTCCCTCATGGCCTGAATATGTTCTTCAATCAGTTTATTCAAGAGATCAAACTTGTCTTGATAATGGAGATAAATGGTGGCGCGGTGAACATCGGCCTTGTCTGAAATGTCCTGTATGGTGATGTTATCAAAGCTCTTTTCGGACATCAGTTCAATTAACGCTTTCTTAATGGCAACTTGTGACTTGAGTATTCTTCTGTCTATTTTAACCATCTTGGTGTATCAACCTTTCCTAAATAATTGACACATATGAACGGTGTGTCGAGTATTCGACGATTCCGGTACGATTAACGATTGATTGAAGTGTAATTTTAATTATTATATACATATGTCGAATAAACGATCAACATCGATTAACGATGAGGAGGAGGAACGATGTAATGGTAATTTGGACAAAGACTAAAATATGCACGGTCATCCTGAGGTGTGAATGATGCGAAACACGGTCAAAATATATATGCTCGCCTTGATAAGCTTTGTTGTTAGCACCTCAGAGTATGTAATTGCTGGTATTTTGGACAATATAGCGCAATGGGCAGATGTTTCCGTGTCTGCGGCGGGTCAGTTGATCACGGTATTTGCGATAGCAAATGCTATAGGTTCACCGCTTTTCGTCATGGCAGCAGCTAAAATGGATCGGCGAAAGCTAATGATGGTTTCGCTCTGGATTGTTGTGCTCGGAAGTATCATGACCATCACGCTCCCAGGATTCGGATTCCTCATTGTCTCACGTATCATTCTGGCGATCGGCGCTGGTGTTTTTGTGATTGCTGCCAAAACAATAGCTGCAAATCTCGCGCCACCTGGGAAGCAAGCGGGAGCGATCGGTACAGTGCTCATTGGATTTAGTGCCGCATTAATAGTAGGTGTTCCCATTGGTCGGGTAATTGCAGCGACCTTTGATTGGAAAGTTATTTTCATCGGCATTGGTATGCTAAGCTTGTTTGCCGTTTTTGGAGTGTACCGAATGATCCCTCCCAGCGAAGGAGAAGTTCCAATCCCATTGCGTAAGCAGATTGCCCTTATAAAGAATCCCATGATCCTAACGGGTTTTGGAATAACCTTTTTCTGGCAGTTAGGTTACGCCGTTCTTTACGCATATATTGTACCTTTCCTGCTCAACGGCACTACACTTGAAGCACATCACATCAGTCTCGCGCTATTCGCCTTCGGTATCGCAACTTTAATTGGTTCAAAGTTTGGTGGGTTTTTGACCGATAGGATGGGGATTCCACGCTCGCTTTTGGGCGGTATGACTGTCCATGTCGTTGCACTTGTCTTGCTTGCAACAGTTGCCAAATCCGTAGTGGTCACCATTCTGCTGCTTATGCTATGGGGCTTCTCTGCTTGGTCGTCTGGACCGGGGCTGCAGTTTAACTTGGTGGAGTTGGCGCCTGAAGCTTCTGGAATTATGCTGAGTCTGTATGGTTCCGTTTTACAGTTGAGCATTGCGGCTGCCGGCGGTATAGGTGGTCTTGTAACCCACAGCTATTCGATTCACGCGGTGAGTTGGACAGCAGCATTATCTGTGGCCATTGCCGTTATGTTGGCGGTCGTTTCGTTTGGCCGACAACATAAAAAAGAGACTTACTCATAAAACGGTTGGAGTCGTGCTAACGAAGCAAAGCAACACAAAAATATAACTGAGAAAAGAGGACCATAGGATGTACAACGAAACTTACAAATTATCAAATGGGGTTACCATTCCGAAATTAGGGCTTGGCACGTGGCTGCTTGACGATGAACAGGCTGAGAAGGCAGTATGTGATGCAGTTTCCATCGGCTATCGTCATATTGATACGGCCCAAGCTTATATGAATGAGGCTGGTGTAGGCCGAGGAATCCATTCCTGTGGTGTGGCAAGAGATGAGCTATTCATTACAACAAAGGTAGCTGCAGAAGCAAAAACCTATGATGCAGTTATGCATTCGATTAATGAGTCTTTAGCCAAAATGAAACTGGATTACATTGATCTTCTGATTATCCACAGCCCGCAGCCTTGGCAGGAATTTCGTGAAGAGAACCGCTATTTTAAAGAAAATAAAGAAGTGTGGAAAGCCATGGAGGATGCTTATACCACTGGAAAAGTGAAGGCAATCGGTCTTTCCAATTTTCTGCATGACGATGTGGAGAATATACTTGCAAGCTGTACAGTCAAGCCTATGGTCAATCAGATTCTGGCTCATGTGAGCAATTCACCTTTGGAGTTAATTAATTACTGCCAGAATAAAGATATCCTCGTCGAGGCATATTCACCCATTGCACACGGAGCAATCCTTGATCATACAGAAGTGAAGATCATAGCTGAGAAATATGGCGTAACTGCAGCACAGCTCAGCCTGCGATATGATATCCAACTTGGTCTAGTGGTCATTCCCAAGACAGCAAATCCTGATCACATGAGAATCAATGCAGAGCTAGATTTTGTGATTAGTGATGCAGATATGGAGACGTTGAAAAATGTGGAGGCTATACAGAACTATGGTGAGCATAGCTTCTTCCCGGTCTTTGGGGATAAAAACAAAATAAACTAAACTGTGGATGACAATTGTCTGGGTCAGATGGGGGTACTTCGTAAGTTCGCAAGTTGAAGTAATAGCAACACCAAACAACGGCAGCCGTACAACTGTCGTTGTTTGGTTTTTATAACAGAAACAATTGCCATATTTGAACCATTATGAACATAGCAGAAGAATGATTCGAATTATAGAAGGTCCAAAATGTAATAATCATTTGGTTTAGAAATGCCTTATAGGCATTTCATGATATCGGTTATAGGTAATTGAAATATATGAAATACTCCATACAATAAAGATATAGGAGATCCGATCATTCGAGTGCACCGAAGATCCAATAAGAAACATCATCATCGTAAAAAAGCCAAATTAGCTTGTTGATGTGATTCACAGGCTCAAATAAGCGCCTCAGTTGGGAGAAGAAACCATCCCAATGCTGTTTTTGAGTTCAAAATGAAAAAGAAAAGAATTTTTTATGTAAGTTCATAAAAATTATTTTTTGAGTTAAGTTAGAGATTTCTTATTGTAAAACTCCTTATCTCGACTGAACTGTAATTAGTCGTTCAGATCATCTTATATACTTCACGACAGGAGATGTTTTTTTGCTAACCAATAAGAAATTATTAATATTTATACTGACGGTAGGGGTCTTTGGTATCCTAAATACGGAGATGGGAGTCATAGGCATATTGCCTACCATTGCTCAGAACTTTAATGTGACAGTTACGCAGGCAGGATTACTAGTAAGCTTGTTCGCTCTAGGAATTGCTGTCTCGGGTCCGATTCTACCATTAGTATTCTCTGGAATGGACCGACGAAAAGTGATGTTGCTTGTATTAGGCATTTTCGTTGTTGGAAATGTGGTTTCAGTCTTTACCACCAGCTTCACAGTTCTGCTCATCGCACGGATTGTTCCAGCTCTTTTTCATCCGATCTATATGTCTTTGGCTTTCACCGTGGCCGGATCATCTGTAAGTCAAGAAGAAGCTCCCAAAGCAGTCGCCAAAGTTTTCATTGGTGTTTCAGCAGGGATGGTAGCTGGTGTACCTATCGTAAGTTTTATCGATAATACCTTTTCCTATGAAATGGCTATGACGTTCATCGCGATTGTCAATATCATTGTGTTTGTCGCAACGCTGCTATTTGTCCCTTCCATGCCCGTAAAGGAAAAACTATCGTATGGCGCTCAATTTTCGGTACTAAAAAGACCGGTATTATGGATATCCATGATTGCAGTTTTATTATTAAATGCATCTGTTTTCGGAGTATACAGTTATGTGACAGAATATTTATACGCTGTGACTCATATGTCACCACATTGGACCAGCATGACATTGCTTCTGTTCGGAGGAGCTAATATGCTAGGCAACATCATTGCTGGGAAGGTACTTACGGATTATCCCGCGAAGTCTATCATTATGTTTCCACTCTTGTTGGGTATTGTTTATGTTGTTCTTTTTGCAATTGGAGAGTACAGAGTACCTGTGACGTTTCTAACGATTTTGTGGGGGATTTTGGCCGGGGGAATTATGGCCAATCTGAATCAGTACCTGATCTCATCCGTGGCAGGGGATGCTCCTGACTTTGCCAATGGATTATTTGTGACCTCCTGCAACGTGGGTACAACAGTAGGTTCAGCCTTTGGAGGCTTACTGATCTCCACTATGGGGGTGGAATATGTTATATTAGTCGGTATTCTCAGCGTTGTATTAAGTTTAATCATGCTTTTGATCAGAAGCTACCTGAATAATTCAGCCGAAAAATGGACAGTATCCTCATAAATCAATCCCCTCATGGAATTCTTTATGTTCCAAAGAGGGGGTTATTTTATTTTAAAACACGAGATCAGGATTCTGAAAGTTTGCCTGAATTTCTTCGAGGAATCTCTCAGCAGCAGCAGAAAATACTTGATTCTTTCTCCAAACAATACTCAAACCCGATTCCAGCTTGGGCTGCAGCGGTCTAAAACAAAGGTTACTATCGGGTGAGGTGTTCACAATTTTATGAAGTGTGATCGCATAACCTACTCCTTCCTCGACCATGATCGCTGCGTTATAAGCAAGATTAAATGTGCTCACCACGTTTAACTTTTCAAAATGTTCACCAAACCAGTTACGAAACTCATTTTTGGAAAAGGTCTGTTTCATAGCCTGCCGTGAACAAATAAGAGGGAGGTTTAAAAGATCGTTCACTTGAATATGTGTTTTCTCAGCCAAGGGACTGTCTTTTCTCATGATCACCCCCCAAACATCTTTGGCTGGAATATTTGCATAGTTGTACTTTGACAAATCGGCAGGTTGAATTAAAATTCCAAAGTCTAGTAAACCTTTATCCAGTCTCTCCGTAACATCGTCTTCGTTACCACTATAGAGATGATATCGAATCTCGGGAAATTGTTCTTGAATATTCCTAACGAGGCGTGCAATTTGCTTCATTGCATCCGTTTCACCACCACCAATATATACATCTCCCCGGACGGTTTCTTCCATGGATTGAAATTCCGATTCCAGTTTCTCCATCATGTCCACAATTTCTTCTGCTCTCTTTCGCAAAAGCAATCCCTCTTCCGTAAGGACGATATTGTGGCTGCTCCTAACAAATAATTTCTTTCCCAGTTCTAGTTCCAGATCTTTGATCTGTCTGGAAAGTGTTGGCTGAGTCAAGTGCAAAAGATGGGCAGCCTTCGTCATATTTCCTTCTCGAGCAATAGCAAGAAAATAACGAAGCACTCGAACGTCCATTGAATCTCTTCCTTTCCAAAAATATAGATGGTTATTTACGTTTGGAGCCTATCCATGATCTTATCAGATAAAATGTAATTTAAAAAATCAATTCATACTAATTTGGTCTGAATGATTGATATTATGTTCTATAGAAGTTATACTTCTGTTTATTGCGTTAATCATCAGTGAGTAACAAGAAAGTGAAACTTACATACATAGGAGGGGAACGTGTGGCTCCAGAGTTATATGAATTGGAATTGGAGTACGACCTGCTGAAGGAACTTAAGGATGCGACTGCTCCTATCGGTGCGAGTACGCTCGTTCATACGTTAGGTAAAAAATACGGATTAAGCCAGGCCACCATAGGCAGACGGCTAATGGAGATGGACGTTGAAGGGTACACGGCGCTGGAAGGCAGGAAAGGCCGTATTTTGACCGAAGCGGGTTCAGAACGGCTGAAGACAATAGAGCGGGAGCTGCAGCAGAAAAATGCAAACTCACGCCTGATGCAGACGCTAAACCATTCTGGTGAAAAGGCACTTCTTGACATTCTCGTTGCGCGAAAAGCGCTTGAACGGGAGATTGCTTCGTTGGCAGCGGAACATGCCACGAAAGAGTATATCCATCTGCTGGAACAATCCATTGAGGAGCAGCATCGGAAATTGGAGCAAAATATCATACCTTATGAGGAAGATCGGGAATTCCACAGGTTGCTCGCCTTTGCAGCCCAGAATCAGTTTTTGCGTCATGCCGTGGAATTGGTATGGGACACAAGCAGAGACTTTCTGGAGACTGCATATATTCGGCGTACCGTAGGGAGTGAATTGGTGGTTGATCATCGTCAGATCCTGGAAGCCATCATATCACGCTCCCCGGAAAAAGCCGAAGCCGCGATGGTCAATCACATCAATCAGATGATCGAAGACGTCAAACGTTATTTCTCTATAAAAAACCAGATATTAAACATCGAGGAAGCGCGTTAAAAAGGAGATGAACTTGTGGACAAAAACTATCGCTTGGGTATCGACATCGGGGGCACGTTCACGGACGCGCTGGTCACTGATCGGCAAGGCAGGATGGTGGCTGCACTGAAAACGCCATCTATTGCAGAAGCGCCAGAACAGGCTATTTTTAATGCATTGGATCAGCTTCAGGAACAAGGTGTGGACATTGGCGATATCGATTTGTTCGTGCATGGCACGACGCTTGGTGTGAACACGTTGATTGAGCGCAATGGAGCTGTAACCGGGTTGATCGTAACCCAGGGCTTTCGGGACATTCTCGAAATTCGAAGACTTCGCCTGGAGGATACGACGAACCTGTATGGTGATAAAACGGAGGCGCTCATACCGAGATATCTCGTCAAAGAAATTGACGAACGGGCGTTAGCCAGTGGAGACGTGCTGCAACCACTCAACAAAGATCAGTTGGTGCAAGCGGTTGACGAATTGGTGGACGAAGGCATTACTGCACTGGCGATTAGCTTCATGCATTCTTATGCTAACCCTGCTCATGAGAAGGAAGCCGAAGAGATCATCAGGGAACGGCATCCGCAATTGTTCATTTGCCGCAGTAGTGCCATCTGGCCGCAGCAGCGTGAATTCGAGCGGACACTCGCAACGGCCATGAATGCATATGTGGGAGAACGCATGGGTTCGTACTTTGTCAGGCTCCAGGAAGGCATTCATCAGTACGGTTTAAAAGCAAACCTGCTCTCCACGATGTCCAACGGTGGCATTATGACAGCGGCAAGCGCCGCGAGTGAACCTGTTCGTACCCTGCTTTCGGGTCCGGCTTCAGGAGTCATTGCAGCGACGCATATTGCCCGGAAGGCCGGCATCGATCAAGTCATCACATTCGACATGGGTGGAACAAGTGTGGATGTGGCCTTAATTGACAAGGAGCCGGCGTATTCCACCGAGAACAAAGTCGGTGATTTTCCGGTGATTCTGCCAGCGGTTGACGTTACGGCGATTGGCGCAGGAGGTGGATCGGTTGCATGGTTAGACAGCGTCGGTGTACTCAAGGTTGGTCCACGCAGCGCCGGAGCTTATCCGGGACCTGCGTGTTACGGCCGTGGTGGCGAGGAACCGACAACGACGGATGCTTACCTGCAGCTTGGCATTTTGCAGGCAGATCGTTTCCTTGGTGGACAGATGCGACTTCATCCGGAGCTCGCGGAACGTGCACTGAACACGGTCGGCACGAAGCTCGGACTTGACGCATCACAGACCGCACAAGCGATTCTGGATGTGGCCACAGCGAACATGTACGCCCAATTTTCGCCTCTAATGGCTCGTAAGGGTGTTGATCCACGTGATTTCACGCTGCTGGCCTACGGCGGAGCGGGACCTATGCATGCGTTCCTGATGGCTCGGGAAGTTGGGATCCAGCGTGTACTTGTGCCACCTGCTCCTGGAACACTTTGTGCCATGGGTTGCACGGTGGCAAATCTTCGAAACGACTTTGTCCTATCACTGCACAAAAGCAGCCATGCATTAGCCAGTGGAGAATTGGCCTCCTTTTATGCAGATTTGGAGCAGCAGGGACGAAGCTGGGTAGAAGTAGAAGCTCGGGGCGGTGTTGAGCTCGAGAGCGTCTACTGTCTCTATAGTGCCGATATGCGATACGAAGGTCAGGCTTTTGATCTGGAGATTGCACTAACGCAGGAGGAGATCGCCGATCCTGAACAGGCCAAGGAGAAGTTCCATACGTTCTACCAGAATGTGTTCGGAATCAGCCAGCCGGAATCCGAAGTGATGTACATCAGCCTTCGTGCGACAATCGTCGGCATTGTGCCAAGCCATGGAAGCGTGGATTCGTTTGCCCAAGTCAACCATAGCGGTGGATCAGAGGAACGAACCATTACATTTGATCATGCACAGAGAACGGCAAAAGTGCTGACAAGAGAGCAAATCCCGCTGGAAGCAAGTATTCAGGGTCCAGTCATCGTGGAGGAGTACGATACGACCATTTTTGTTCCTCCAGGTTATAACGTAAGAAGGGATGCGCACGGCAATCTGATCGGGGAGGTGACGGAATGATCGCAGACAAGGTGTTTTTGGAAATTTTCAACAATCGAATCCAAGCAGCGGTCGAGGAGATGGCAAACGTCGTTCTGCGAACGGGATTTACTGCTTTTGTCAAAGAAACCGGTGATTTCGGTACTTATCTGTTGTCTCCTTCAGGAGAGACGTTTGGTTCACCGCTGGAAACAGGGTATAACCTTTCGCTCGGCATTCCTGCAGAAGCGACGATACGCAGCATTGAGAACTGGCAGGAAGGGGATCTGGTCATCTGCAATGATCCTTATGCAACCCAAGGCATGGTAACCCATCTTCCCGACATTCATCTCATTAAACCTTATTTCCATAAAGGGCGCATCATCGCTTATGGGATGTGTTTCGTACACTCATCCGATGTTGGCGGTAAAGTACCTGGAAGCGTCTCTCCAAGTGCGTACGATATTCATATGGAAGGTATACGTATCGCACCAGTCAAGTTATATGAAGCAGGTGTATTGAACGAGCAAGTTATGCGAATGTTTCTGGATAACAGCCGGATTCCGGAGCAAAACCTCGGGGACCTCAAGGCACTTATGGCTGCCTTAAATCGGGGTGAACAGCGACTTGCCGAACTGATCGCGCGTTATGGCGCTGAACGAATTGAGCAGGGCATCGAGCAATTACTCGAATATGCCGAAATGAAAGCTCGTGCCATCGTTCGTGAAATTCCGGACGGAGCTTACGATTTCTGGGATTATCTCGAAAAGGGACCAGGAGGTTATCCAATCCGTTTACGCTGCAAAATGACAATCGAAGATAGCGACATTCATCTCGATTTCAGCGGCACCGACCCTCAGGTCCGGGCTTCGTTCAATATTCCAACGCATAATCAGCAAGGCCATTACATGCTTGTTCCAGCGTTGATTCGTTATTTCCGCACGCTGGACCCGACAATACCATGGAACTCCGGCATGATCCGCATGGTGAGCAATTACGCCCCACCAGCCTCGGTGCTGAATCCGGAACCGATGGCTGCTGTTGGCGCACGAGCAGCCACGTTTATCCGTCTGATGGATGTGATCACGGGGGCTCTTAGCAAAGCCGAGGCCAGTAAAGTGCCTGCGGCGGGTGCGGGACAAGCATGCATCGTGATGATGGCGATGACGGATGCAAATGACGGTAAGAAAAAGGTTGGAGTCATCCAGCCGATCTGCGGTGGTTCCGGAGCAAGACCAATGAAAGACGGCATTGATGGTATGGATTTCGCCGTTGGTCATCTGCGCAACATTCCGGCAGAAACGGTGGAGGCAGAGATGCCGGTCCTTATTGAGCATTATGGGCTTCGCGAAGACTCCGCGGGTGCAGGGCAATATCGCGGCGGAAGCGGGATCGCGTTGCGCGTCAGAATCGTCACACCAGACACGGTCATGACGGCGCGAAACATGGAGCGCATGGAATTTCAGCCTTGGGGCAGAATGGGCGGCGATGTCGGAACGCACGGAGAGGCTATTCTGAATGAGGGACTTCCCGAAGAGAGAGACCTTGGCCGAATTGACGAACTGCTGCTGCAACCTGGGGATACAGTGACCTTCCTGTCCCAAGGAGGAGGAGGGTATGGAGATCCGTTACACCGAAATGTCCAGTCCGTGCTCGCAGACGTTCGAAGCGGTTTGCTTTCCATGGCAAAAGCGCGTGAACTTTATGGCGTCGTGGTGAAGGGCACGAATGTTGACGAGTCTGAAACGCAATCACTGCGGGCGACGATGCAGATCAATGGGGAAGATTTCAGTTATGGTTCAACGCGAGACCAATTCGAAGCCATCTGGAGCGATGAGATGCAGCTGACGTTGGGACAAGCGTTAAAGGAATATCCGCTAGCTCTTCGGGATTACTTGAAACGCCGTACGATGGATATCTTGGAGCAAAGGCATGCGGATGGCCTGTCCGTAACAATAGAGGAAATTGCCTCCACCGTGAGCGGATTAAGAAAAAACATCGGATTGAAGGGAGCCGATCGTACGTAAGCCTGCAAAATGTGAACTTGTATGAGTATTAAACCAACTAATCTTATGGGGGAATTCGTATGTTTAAATCAAAACGCAAACGTTTGCTCAGCTTGGCCTCATTAACACTGACTGCTTCACTTATTCTTTCAGCCTGCGGCGGAGCGAGCAGCTCGGGAACAGCTTCGGAGAATGGGGGCACTTCGGATAGCAGCGGCGACAAAATCAAGCTGACCATGTTTATTTGGGCAGGTTCCAACCAGGACGTCGTACCTAAAGAAGTGGTTGCGGAATATGTCAAGGAACACCCTAACGTTGAAGTTACTTTCGAGGAATCCTCCAATGCGATCATGTATCCAAAAATGGTAGCAGGCAAACAAGCCGATCCCAACAATCCGGTCGTCAACTTCGGTTACTTTAACGCAGATGCCACAGCCAAAGGCGTGAACGATGACATGTGGGAGAGGCTGGATACCAGCATTGTAACAAACATCAAGGACATTCCTGAACAATTTCACCAGCCTGACAACAAAGGCATCGTATGGGGCGTATCCAGCTTCGGCCTGGTTTACAACAAAGATCTGGTAACTACGCCGCCAACCAGTTGGAATGATCTGTGGGATAATGAGCAATTCAAAGGAAAAACGGCATTATGGGATTACATGTTCTATTCCTATATTTCACCTCTGATTGCAACCAAAGGAGAGAAGATCGGCGCATCCTACGACAATCCTGAACGTGCATTTCAATATTGGGCTGACCACAGTGATCAAGTCGGCACGCTCGTTACATCTAACGACCAGTTAAAAGCATTGCTCGAATCCGGTGATGCCCTCATTGCACCATTCAGTGCGCAAGTGGCTCAAACCTGGATTGATGGCGGTTCACCGCTGGCTGTAGCTTATCCGGAAGAAGGGGCAATCTCGTTTCCGTACTCGCTCCAGATCGTCAAAGGTTCGACGCCGGAACAAACACGCGTGGCGAGTGAAATTATCAATGAGCTGCTGAGTGCAGACGCGTTGACACGTTACGCCGAAGCAACCGGCACACCAGTGACCAGCACTGCTGCTGCTGTACCGGATAAATACAAGGATGATCCGTCGTTCTCTGTTGAAACCCAGAGCAATGGCATCAATCCGTATTGGGACGTACTCGCTCGGAACAGCTCCGCATGGAAGGATCTGTGGGATCGTCTCGTAAAAACCAATCTTCAATAACATGGTCGCCTGGAACATAAACGAAATGTGATTACCAGGCAGGAATAGGAGGACCCCAGATGAGCAATGTGCACCAATCCGTCTCAATTGAGGCAAAGCATGTTACGAAAATCTATGGCGGACGGGCTGCCGTCGATCAAGTCACGCTTCAGGTCAACAAGGGAGAGTTCGTCTCCCTTCTCGGTCCGAGCGGTTGCGGCAAAACAACGCTGCTTCGAATGCTGGGTGGGCTCGAACAACCCGACGGCGGAATCATTATGCTCGGTGGGCAAGATGTCACAGGTGTTCCGGCATACGGCCGGAACAGCAATATGATTTTCCAGCAGTTGGCACTGTTTCCGCATATGGATGTATTCAATAACATCGCTTATGGACTCAAGGTAAAAAAGACCCCAAAAGCAGAGATCAAACGCCAGGTCCATGAGATGCTGGAACTCGTACAACTTGGAGACTACAGCAGAAGGGCCGTGTCTCAGTTATCTGGCGGGCAGGCACAGCGCGTAGCGATTGCGAGAGCATTAATAAACAAACCGGAAGTGCTGCTGCTGGATGAACCGCTCTCCGCGCTGGACATGCAGCTGCGTCTTGATATGCAGCGGGAGTTGAAACGCATCCAGCGTGAATTCGGCGGTACCTTCATCTTCGTCACACACGATCAGAGCGAAGCGATGAACATGTCTGACCGCATCGGCGTTATGCGTGCAGGTCAGCTGCTTCAATACGCAACCCCGGATGAAATTTATGAAAGACCTGCCGACAGTTTTGTAGCCAAGTTCATCGGGGATACCAACCTTTTGGACGTTTCGGTTGTCGAGCCGGATTCAAATGGAATACGTGTATGCATTCAGGGACATTCGCTGCTCGCCGGAAGCAATGAAGAACCTGCTTTATTCCGGCCAGGGGCGAAACATTCCTTATCGATCCGTTACGAGTATATTCGTCTAGGGGAAGACGCGACCCATTGTGCAAACCAATTGCAAGGTCGCGTTATTGAGAGTGTATATGGCGGGGCAAGTATCCGTTATGTCATCGAAACGCTGGATCATCTTCACATTCAGGCGAGTGTACCGCATCAGCGCGGAGGCACGCGATATTCCCGGGGCGAATCCGTCCATCTGGGTTTTGATCCAGATGATGCTCTGCTGCTAGCGGAATCAGGCACGGGTGCGGCATCTTGAGCCGGATTACCGATAAGGTCGTCAATGTATACTCGTCCGGCAATCGCAAATGGACGACCCAATTGCTTCTGCTTTTGCCTGCGCTGCTATTGATGGGTATCGTGTATCTCGGCGGACTGCTGATATTCGGAAGATACAGTTTCGACATATACGACAATGGAAAACTGGTTCGAGGCTGGGACTGGAGCACATACCGTGCTTTTCTGACGGACCCATATTATTGGAAATTGATCGGAAATACGTTCCGCATTGCGTTCAAGGTAACTGCGTGGAGCCTGCTGCTCGCTTATCCGCTCGCATATTGCATCGCGGGCTTGAAGAAGCCGGGATGGAAGCAGTTTTTGCTGCTGCTTACGTTTCTGCCTCTGCTCGTGAGTGCGGTCGTGCGTTCCTATGGCTGGCAGCTGCTTCTGTCCAAGCAGGGTTTCATGAATTGGCTGTTCATTCATCTGGGTTTAACCGAGGAAGGCTTCAATATGATGAACAACGAGACTGGCGTAGTCATTGCACTCGTACACATCTTCCTGCCGTTTATGGTCTTTCCGATTCTGAACGTGCTCTCACAGAGTGATGCTTCACTCAAAGCAGCTGCACATGATCTCGGAGCCGGAAGCTGGCGGACCTTTTTTACCATAACATTGCCGTTGTCGGCCAGAGGTATTGCAAGCGGAATCCAAATCGTATTTACCTTGTGCCTGACGGCGTTCACGACCCCTCAGCTAATCGGCGGGGGAAGGGTAATGACCCTACCGGTCTTCATCTACCAGCGAACACTGGACACCAACTGGCCGATGGCGGCAGTGGCTAGCTTGTTCCTGCTGGTGTCGTCCGTCGTGGTGTCGTTGCTGGTCAACAAAG
Organism: Paenibacillus sp. ACRRY; assembly: GCF_022346995.1. Classification (GTDB taxonomy): domain Bacteria; phylum Bacillota; class Bacilli; order Paenibacillales; family Paenibacillaceae; genus Paenibacillus. The sequence continues at coordinate 448,450 of NZ_JAKRNM010000001.1, forward strand.
GAGCGGAGTGGCTTATGTTCCGCCGTTCCCGGGAAGGAGGACATGCACGTGGTTAAATCGGGACGTGTGACAAAATGGCTTCTCACGGTGTTCGTTGGAGCGGTCGCCATATACTTGCTGCTTCCACTATTAATGATTGCATTCACTTCCATAGGTTCGGGTTCAGCAAGCAAATTTCCGCCTCAAGGGTTCACCTTGGAATGGTATGCCAACCTGAAGGAACAAACGCAGTTTCTTGATGCTTTCAAGAACAGCTTGCTTGCTTCAGCAGGAGCTGTCATTTTGGCATTGGTGACGGGGACGCTCGCTGCGGTAGCCATTGTGCAGTATCCTTTTCCGGGTGCGGGGTTGCTGCGAGCTTTCTTTGTATCTCCAATGGTCATGCCCAAAATCACACTGGGTATCGCATATCTGATTCTGTTCTCCAAAATGCACATCGCAGGCGGATTATTTGGACTTGTACTAGGCGAAGCCGTCATTGTACTGCCGTTTGTGCTCACCATCGTGGGCAGTGCACTGGCCAACCTGAAGCCGGTCCATCGGGAAGCTGCGGCGGATCTGGGGGCAAGTCCCTGGCGGATCTTTTTTACCATTACGCTGCCTCAGCTCAAATTCGCCATGTTGTTGTCCGGATCGATCGCCTTTGTATTTACGTTTGATCAGGTCGAAGCTGCACTGCTGCTTCTTCGTCAGGACAGCTATACACTGCCGATCCAGCTATTCCTCTATATGGAGAAGTGGCAGGACCCAACGATCGCAGCCGTATCGGTTGTATTGATTGTCGGTGCCTTGGCACTATTCTTGGCCATCAAGCTGGTGCTTCGCTCCATTCCGGGGCTCGAAGGATGGTTTGGAAGCAGAAAAAAATAAACGGGAGGAATCGAAAACATGAATCCACAGCAACCATCCGAAGGTTCAGGCTTAAACAGGGACCGCGCAGATGAAGTAATGAAAGCGAAGGGACTTCACGCCCTTATCGCTACGACGCCGGAAAACATCCATTATGTCATCGGATCGCAATTGCGTGCCAGCAATTGGACGATGCAGATCTATGCGATATTACCCGCTGACCGTTCTGCAAGGCCGTGCATCGTTATTCCGACGAATCGTCTGGGCGTCGTTGCTCAGTTTGGTATCACCAACGTTGACATTTTTGCTTATAGCGATTTCTTCGTTGAGGGAACGATTGAAGGCAAACCTTCTACCGCAGACATCGATCTGTTCTATTCCTTGCTGCAAACGACCGTGATTCACCAAGGAGCGGCAGATGCCCTGTTTGCTGCGCTCAAACACCTTGGCATCGAGAACCAGCCTATTGGCATCGACGAAATGCGGATTGCGCCGGATATTATGGCTCAGGTCCAGGACGCATTGCCAGATGGAGCTGTTATACCAGCTTATAAATTGTTCCGGCATATCCGACTAGTCAAAACACCATTTGAAATCGAACGGCTGCGCCGCGCGGCAGAGGTCAATGAACGAATCGAGCAGGAGCTGATTCATCTTATCGCGGCAGGTGTGCACGAAAAGGAACTTGCCGATCATTATCGGATCGCCGTGATGCGTGCAGGAGGTACGCCAGCGATGACAGCCGTGGGAGCAGGACCGCGCAGTGCACTGCCACTGATCGAAAATTATTTCCACACGATCGAGCAGGGAGACCAGATCCGCTTCGATCTATGCATGCAGTTGGACGGCTACTGGGGGGATACAGGACGCACCGTCGTTGCTGGTGAACCTACGCCCTGGATGAAAAAACATTTTAACGCTGTGAAGAGCGGTTGGGAAACAGCCCTAGAAACCGTACGACCTGGTGTCAGAGCATCGGATGTATTTCATGCGGCGGTATCCCGTGTACAGAAGGAAGGCATCCCTCATTACCGAAGACAGCATGTGGGGCATGCGATCGGCCTCGAGCTGTATGACGACTTGACTATTTCCCCGGGTGACCAGCACATACTGGAGCCTGGTATGGTTCTTTGCGTAGAAGTTCCGTATTACGAGCTTGGCGCAGGCGGCTTCCAAATCGAAGATACGGTTGTCGTGACGCCGGACGGATATGAGTTTCTAACGCATATGGAGCGCAAATTATTCATTAAATAACGAATCCCGGAAGGCTTCGAGCAAGCGATCAGGCAGCTGCCGATCAGGAGCTTTCCTGCCGAGAAAGTTGGAATTTCAATGATTCAGCAGGGAACCAAGACGTTTCGAAACATTAGCCTTGCGTTGTTTGCCGCAGGATTCGTTACGTTTGCGTTGTTATACAGTCTCCAACCTCTTATGCCGGAGATAAGTGTTGCCTTTGACATTACTCCGGCACAATCGAGCCTGACGCTTTCCGTTTCAACGGTGGCCATGGCCATCACCATGTTGTTTATCGGCACACTTTCTGATGCCCTTGGGCGGCGATTAATTATGACGACATCCTTGGTGCTGTCTTCCATCATCGCTATTCTGAGCGCATTCAGCCAAGGATATGCTGACTTGTTGCTGCTCCGAGTCTTGCAAGGCGTGGCACTTGCGGGCCTGCCTGCCACGGCCATGACGTATTTGTCGGAAGAAATTGAACCTGGTAGTTTGGGGTATGCCATGGGGCTTTACATCAGTGGCAATTCAATCGGGGGGCTGGCAGGACGTTTCATAAGCGGGGTCATCACGGACTGGTTCAGTTGGCGAGGTGCCATCGGATTTATCGGTGTGCTCGGCCTATGTGCGGCTGTTGTTTTCTGGTTGGTCATTCCGCCATCGCGGAATTTTATCAAGACTTCTCCAGGAATAACCAAAGCCCTGCCTCTTCTATGGTCACAATGCCGGAACCCGCGACTCCTCAGTTTGTATGGGCTGGGATTTTTGCTAATGGGGGGCTTTGTTACACTGTTTAATTACATCGGATTTGAACTGACCGGTGCTCCGTATCATCTCAGTCAATCCTTGGTAGGAAGTCTTTTCGTCGTGTATCTTATGGGCACAGTCAGCAGTACCTGGATGGGCAGGCTTGCCGACCGTTATGGACGGTCCCATGTACTTAGCATTACCATTGCGATCATTCTGGCGGGTGCCATCTGCACCATGCATCCGGCTTTATGGATCAAAATTGTGGGTCTCGGCTTGTTTGCCTTCGGCTTTTTCGGTGGACATTCCATTGCCAGCAGCTGGGTCGGTCTTGTTGCAGCCCATCATAAGTCGCAGGCAAACGCTTTGTATTTATTCTTTTACTATGTTGGTTCCAGTGTTAGTGGCACTGGCGGGGGGTATTTGTACAGTCATTTTGGATGGATCGGCATTATAGGCATGATCGGGGCGTATGCCGTGGCAGGCTTCGCACTATGCCGTTTTCTCCTGAATGGGCAAAAACGACAGACGAGCAGCACTCCGATATACTGAGAGGCAGCTCGAAATGTCAAAGATGAGAATGCTGATTATCAAATGAAATCCATAGTAATTATGAAATAAGAGTTCTTTAATAGATTCTCGAAAGAAGATAATCGTTAAAGCGTAACTAAATATTAGTTTTTGAACCGTTGATCTGTATCAAGATCAACGGTTTTTTGATGTGAAATTTTTGTCTGTGAGCAATCGGATTCCGTCCCCAAACCTCGTGGTTTGTTCTCTGGAACGTATCATTCTAAATAGGCGTGATCTGCTAGTTTGTTGTCGCTCTCTGCTAGTTACACATCGAAACGTTACGCGTATCATTAGATCCGTGCAGAAGATATGCCTTAGAAAGATTGAATATTCATTAATCAACCAGAATAGAGGAGAAATGCATCATGGATATGGGATTAAATAATAAAACAGCGTTGGTAACAGGTTCCACGAAAGGAATCGGCAAAGCGATTGCCATCGAGTTGGCTAAAGAAGGGGTCAACGTACTTATTAATGGACGAAATCATGAAGATGTTGAACATGTTGTCGGAGAAATCAAGTCTGCGTATCCGAATACTTCGCCTCGAAATGCGACAGCCGATATCGTCAATGTTGCTGAGCGGGAAGCATTGTTTGCAAAGTTCCCACAGGTTGACATTTTGATAAATAACACCGGGATCTATGAGATCATGTCTTATTACGATGTAAATGATGCCGTGTGGGAAAAATACATTCAGACCAATGTACTCTCCCCAAATGCTCTAACCAAATTTTATATGCCCACTATGCTGAACAGCGGATTTGGCCGGATCGTCTTCATAGCGAGTGAAGAAGCCGTGATGCCAGGTCATATGCCGCAATATGCCGTTACCAAATCCATGCTGCTTTCGTTATCGAAGAGTCTGTCCAAACTGACAGTGGGAACGGAAGTGACGGTCAATACAATCATGCCTGGACCAACACTGTCGGAGAATGTACAACAGATCATCGAGAGCGTATATCAAGATGAAAACATGACTTTTGAGGAAAAAGAAAAAACATTCATGGCTGCGAATCTCCCGCAATCCGAGTTGCAGCGTTTCATCAGACCGAGCGAGATCGGCAGACTTACTGCATTCGTATGCAGCCCTTATGCAGCACCATTTAAAGGTTCACCGATTCGTATGGATGGAGGAATGGTTCCAACGATTTACTAAATGCGCGGATTAGAAATAAATTCATCTGATTAAAGTCTTCTTCTGCAAAAGAGATCGAATCAGATTTACCAAGGCATCCATGTGATTGAGTTAAGGAAGCAGACAAATATCAAATATGATCTCTGACCGGATGTGTTTGGTGTGAATCTATTTCAGCAATTCATTTACGGATGCTTTTTGGATATTTTTAAAAACTTTCATTGCTAGATGATTTGTTCCTGCTTCCCGAGGCTATGGATACAAAGTTAAAACGCTACTGACACCCCGTTGTCAGTAGCGTTATTTTATGATTCATGAAGTAAACATAATGGGATGGAGATCTTGTTCTGACCTCCACAGATAATATGTATCTTTTATGAGAGAAAGGATGTTCTTTTATGCATTTCGCTTCTGTACGTATGATTACCGACGACGTAGAACGTCTAGTCGAATTCTATGAGAAAGTCATGGGAGTTTCAGCAGAACGACCCGCACTAGTCTTTGCCGAACTCGTTATGCCTTCGTGCACTCTGGCTATAGGTCACTCTCAGACGGTACCACTGTTCGGTGTTGGTTCCGCAGTGGCTGCCGATAATCGCAGTGTCATCCTCGAGTTCCGGGTTCACGATGTCGATGCTGAATACGAACGCTTGAAGCCGGTTGTTGATGACTGGGTGAAGGAACCAACCACGATGCCGTGGGGGAATCGTGCGATGTTGTTCCGTGATCCCGATGGCAATCTCATTAACCTCTTCCAGCCGGTGAGTGAGGAAGCGATTAAACGGTTCAGCGGTAGAGTTTGATTCTAGGAAGTACTGCGCTGCTTCGCATTTTAGCCTTCTCCAGTATGAAATTGAATCCTGTTCCTTGCAGGCCTCAGCCAGAAGACGAATTCAGAACGTCTCGCCTGAGGCCTTTTTGTCTGAGGGAGACTCTTGAGCTACGAATAGATAGATGCAGGACAGTGCGGATGACATGATGCCGCTAATCCAGATTCGTTCAAGTCCAGAGTAAGTGCCCAGTTTGTGCAATATACTCCACGTACTCCAACCAACGAAGGCAATGAGCGGTAGCGCAATGCCGTGAACCTGTTTGTTGCTGAAACTCAAAAGCAACATCGGGCCAAGCATGCAAGCCTGAAAGGCTCCGAATAAATAAAGGATTTGAATGGGCGTTATCGATATCCCAATGGACATGATTGTGGCGACCACTGCGGCCAATCCGATATACACGTTGCGGATTTGTTTGCCGCGGGTTGCGGCATCGGCGAACGTTTCCATGCACAGTGACAGTAATGCCTGAAAGCGGCTTATGTAAGAGACTGCAAACATCGTAAGAAGGCAAGTGACCATTAATCCGAACAACACGGGTGAGCGGGTGACGGACAGCAATGGATATATGAGGGACGGTTCATCAGCGAGACCGCCGGAATGAATGGCAACCATGACGAGCAGCAAAAAAGCCATCAATACTGTGGCGTAGATCAGTCCTGACATGATAAAAGCAGGCACCATTTTGGAACGGTCAATGTGAAACGAGCGTTCCCACGTAGCTGGATCTGATATAACCTGCCCCAAGCCAACCCATATGCCAGTTGCGATAAACAGAAATGCCGCATGGTTATCAATAACGAGCATGTAAGGGTGGTAGAGCCTGATGCCGGAATATACGGGATCGACGCCTTGCCGGATAAAATAAAACAAGGGGAGAATGATGGCAACGCCGAGTGTTAATATCACTTGGGGAACGGCTAGATGATATAGCTTTTTCAAACCAATATAACCAGCTAGCATAGAACTGAAGGCGATGAAAGTAGCTCGGCCAATCATTTCGGGAAGGGCGAATAATTTGTGGAAGAAAAATCCGGCTACCATACCTTGCAAGAGTACCGCTTCAAGAAGCAGCACGGCAAACAATCCTGTCAGCAAACGTGTTCCTGCTGGGGTAAGCTTTGCCTTCAGCCATTCCCCCCATGACGTGAGGCCAGGAGAACGTCTCCGCACGTTTTGTCCAAGCCAGCCGAACAACATCAAGGAAAAGGCTGTAGCCAAAGAATATCCGAGCGAACCGTATAATCCATAACGCATGAGGGCTTGCGGCGAATCCACGATGTTTAGCCCGGTCAGCCACCTACCAAGCAGAGCAATGACTCCAAATCCAATGCCCAATCTAGTAGGCCCGACTGCACTATCGCGTAAAAGAGTTGATCGCATCCAGTGCCCTCTTTTCACGGTATTTTTTTGGTGGCATGCCCTCGTGTTTGTGAAATAGGGTGCAAAAATAATGCTGGCTGTTGAAGCCGCATCTCTCGGCAACATCGGCGATGTTTAGTTCCGGATGGCGGAAGAGAAGCTGTTTGGCATTTTCCACGCGCAACCGGTTCACATATTCGGAGAACGACGTGCCAACTTCTTCGTGAAACAGTCTGCTCAGGTATGCCGGATTTATATGAACGGCCGCAGCGAGGGAGGAGAGGTTGATTTTGCCTGCAAAATGTTTGTGCAGAATTTGCAGCGCTTCTTGAATGACTTTGGATTGCACTTGCGGTGAGCCGCTGGCATCAAACTGATGAAGCACCTCGAGTAGTTCTTGCTCAATAACGGGTTTTGTAATATAGTCCATGACTTTGAGTTTGATGGACTGACGTGCGTACTGGAAATTGTGGTGTGCAGAGATGATGATGATATGAATATCGGGGTGAAGGCGCCTAAGATCTTCGGCGACGAGCAACCCGGATTTGCCGGGAAGATTAATGTCGAGCAAGGCGAGCTGAATCCGCATTTCTTGTCCAATCGCATTGGCTTGCGTTCCGTCGGCAGCTTTGTGCAGGCGCCAGTAAGGGAAATGCGGCTGAATCAAAAATTCCAGTTGCTCCAGTTCCAGAGGTTCGTCATCGACTAACAGAACATTCATGAAGAAATCCCCCTCTACGCGTAATTTTCATTCGATGCATCTTCATGGACGCCTTTGGACACATCTTCTTGGATGAAAGGCCAGCATACCTCGGCGACGGCTCCACCTGCAGAACCTGGTTTCAAGCTCACTGAGCTTTCGTCACCAAAAAAGATGCGCAGCCGAGTTCTGATATTTTCAAGTCCGTGTCCTTGAATCTCTTCATCAGAGTAGGAGGAGTCGTGAAATCCGACGCCGTTATCGGTTACGATTAACATCACCTGATCCAGACTCCGATAACATTGGATGCTCAGCTCTAGAGCCCCCATCTTCGGTTCCAGTCCATGCTTGAACGCATTTTCCACGATCGTCTGCAGGACAAAGGGCGGGATGAACGCATCCAATACCCGATCATCGTAATCCGTGGATAGTTGCAGTCTATCGCCAAAGCGGAGGCGCTGAATGTCAAGATAGTGCCCGGTGTACCGAATTTCCTCTTCCAGGCGAATCATCGGTTCGTCGGTGTTGTATTTAAATTTGAGGAACTTGGAGAATACTTCCAGAGCACCTACCACTTGCTCATTACGACGCAACCTGGCCAGACTGAGTATGACGTTTAGCGTATTAAACATGAAGTGTGGCTGGATCTGCTGGCTTAACTGCACATACAATGATTTTTGGAACTCCTTCTCCAGCTCGAATTGCCGCTTCTGCATGCGCAGCAAGTCCAGCCGCTTTTCGAAAAAAAACAGGACCAATAGAGCAATCGCTCCCGTTATGGGAGCGATGATGAACAGAAGTACAATCAGGGTGAACTGGTCAAGATTAATCATGATGCACCCCCTATACCAGCAATAATCGCTGTTGTCTTGAAAAGATTCAGAACTGTCCGCGAACAATACTTAATAAGCATCGCAAGCGAAATGTATAGTCATCTTAATGGAAACGAAAGTTCGTTTCAATATAATAAGAAGCAATTTGTCTACGATGACAAAGGGGCATTCTGTTTTTATGAAATAAGATGACAGGCGGCTTGATGGCCCTCATGAACGATTCGCAGTTCGGGTGCTTCGGTGGAACAATGCTCAACGGCATATGGACATCGCGTATGAAACCGGCAACCACTTGGCGGATGAATGGGAGAGGGGACATCAGCGGTTAGCGGGATCCGTTCCCTTGGTTGGTTGCGTTTGGTCGAAGGAATAGAGCTTAGTAAGGCACGTGTGTAAGGGTGCTGTGGTCGATCGAACAACGATTTTTTGTCGGCGATCTCGACGATTTTGCCAAGGTACATAACGATGACACGGTCAGAGATATGACGAACAACGCTTAGATCATGTGAGATGAAGAGATAAGTCAATTGATGTTGTTTCTGCAGCTTGCGGAGCAGGTTGATGATCTGTGCCTGAATGGAAACGTCCAGTGCAGATACCGCCTCGTCACAAATGATTAGTTTGGGTTCCAGAGCTAGTGCGCGGGCTATTCCAATCCGCTGACGTTGCCCACCGCTGAACTCATGGGGCAGCCGGTCCGCTTGTTCCGGCCGTAAGCCAACATTGTCCATCAGTTCCCTGACACGTTGGTCCTGTTCATGGCGGGGTACCACTTTTTGGATCTCCAGTGCTTCCTTCAATATTTGTCTGACGGTCTGGCGCGGATTCAGCGAAGCAAAGGGGTCTTGGAACACGATCTGCATGTCCTTACGCATTCGTTTCAACTCAGCCTTATTCATGCGAAGAATGTTCTTACCTCGGAAATAAATCTCTCCACTCGTTGGTTCGTCCAGGCGAAGAATGGAGCGGCCTGTGGTGGATTTTCCGCAACCGGACTCGCCGACAATGCTAAGCGTTTCGCCGGCATGAATCTGGAAGCTGATATCGTCCACGGCTTTGACATGTTGAATGACCCTGCCAAGTACACCTCCGCGAATAGGGAAGTATTGCTTAAGATGTTTGATTTCTGCCAATATCTCGGAAGGCGGGATGCTGTCGGTTGTAGCTGAGAGTGAAAGTTCATTTACGAGAGATGTCATGCGAGTGCGCTCCTTCCCAATGGGGAAATGTTGTGTTTGCAGGTTGCATCGGTGTTTTGCCATTCAGCGCTATACATCCAGCACCGGACCTGTTCTCCGTGATCAGTAGTCAATAATTCGGGCTTCTGGCTCGAGCAGATCTCTTTGCGGTATGCGCATCGAGGAGCGAAGCGGCAGCCTGTAGGTAAGTCGTAAGGACTGGGAACCGTTCCGGGTATGGCCTGTAATTCATCCTGGTCTTGGTCTATGCTTGGCAGGGATTGCAGCAGGCCTTGGGTATATGGATGCTTGGGATGCTCGAAGATGGAATCCGCATAGGCATATTCAACGATCTGACCAGCGTACAATACGGCGACGCGATCACATGTTTCGGCGACGACACCCAAATCATGCGTAATCAAAATGATGGACATGCCCATCCGTTGCTGAAGTTCCTTCATCAAGTCAAGAATTTGCGATTGTACGGTAACATCAAGTGCCGTCGTTGGTTCATCCGCAATCAAGAGGTCAGGCTGACACGCCATCGCCATCGCGATCATAACACGTTGACGCATGCCGCCACTGAGCTGAAACGGTTCTTGACGCGAACGCTCTTCCGGAGAGGGGATGCCTACCACGCGCAGTAATTCAACAGCCTTGGCCCAGGCCTCTTTGCGTCCCAAATTTTCGTGGAGCCGAAATACTTCGGCAACCTGTTCGCCAACAGTGTACACGGGATTGAGCGAGGTCATGGGCTCTTGAAAGATCATGGATATTTCTTTGCCGCGAATGCGCCGCATTTGTTCCTCAGATTTTGTTAAAAGGTCCTCGTTCTTGAACAGGATGCGTCCGCCTACCGTTTTGCCTGGCCTGTTCAGCAGTTGCATGATGGAAAGGGAAGTCATGCTTTTCCCGCACCCGGATTCCCCGACCAAACCCAGCGTTTCCCCGCGGTACACCGTGAAGTCAATGCCGTCCACCGCTTTGCTAGTGCCTTCATCGGTAAAAAAATAGGTTTGCAATCCTTGTACCTCAAGCAATTTCTCCTGATGTATCGATGACATGTAAGCCCCTCCTTAATCCATCTCAATTCTGCGGTTGAAATAGCGATATAACAGATCCACGGCCAAGTTAACGAATACAAAGATGACAGAAGCGACAAGCACGCCTCCTTGTACAACGGGCAGATCCCTCATGCGGATCGCGTCCACGATCAATCGACCCAGCCCATTGATGGCAAATACCGATTCAACCAGAACGGTGCCGCCCAGCAATGTTCCGAATTGCAATCCAATAACCGTGATGACGGGAATCAGCGCGTTTTTAAGCGCGTGTTTGTATACAATCAGCCGGTGTTTTAAACCTTTGGCTTTCGCGGTACGAATATAGTCCTGATGAATGACATCGAGCATGCTGGAGCGGGTCATGCGGGCAACGATGGCTGCACCTGCGGTACCTAGCGTGATCGCGGGGAGAATGACGTGTTTGAAACTTCCCCAGCCGGTAACGGGCAATAGTTGAAGTTTGACCGAGAAGAAAGAAATCAGCATCATGCCCAGCCAAAAGCTCGGAAGAGAAATACCGAGCAGGGCCAGCAGCATGATAAAACGGTCCGCGTTGCTGTGTTGGCGGGTAGCTGAAATGATGCCTGCCGTCATGCCAAGCACGACCGTAATTATAATGCTGGCAAGTGCTAATTGAATGGTGGTTGGCAGGCGAAGCATGATTTCGTCCACGACGGGATGGTCCGAGCGGTACGAGGTTCCCAAATCCCCTCGGAACACGTCAAACACGTATTGGACATATTGGAGCAGAAGTGGGCGATCGAGCCCCAGATCGTGACGAATGGCTTGCACGGCTTCTTCAGAAGCTCCGTCTCCCGCAATCAGGACGGCAGGGTCGCCGGGAACCATCTGCATGATGAGAAAGACGACCAGAATGACGCCGAAGATGACGGGTACCGTTTGGATCAGGCGTCGGATAACGTAAATGAACATAGTGTTCCCTTCCTTTCCCAGTATGGATGAATTATTTTAATTTGGGGTCAAGCGCGTCGCGCAGTCCATCGCCAAACAGGTTGAAACCAATCACGAGCGTAGAAATGGCCAATCCCGGAAAAAGGGCCAAATACGGTGCGCTGAACATGTAGTCGCGCCCACTGCTTAGCAATGCGCCCCATTCCGCCGAAGGAGGCTGCGCTCCCAGACCGAGGAAGGACAAACCTGCTGCCGACAAAATCGCAGTGGCGAGACGTAATGTCACCTGTACGATAATCGGGGACATAATGTTCGGCAGAATGTGCACGAGAATGATACGCAGATCGCTTCCCCCAAGCGTTCGGATCGAGTCGATATATTCGAGCTTGCGGACTGTTAACGTTGAACCACGCACAATGCGGGCAAACATCGGGATGGAAAAAACACCGACTGCGATCATGACATTAATGAGGCTTGCGCCCAATGCACTGACAATTGCTAGTGCGAGAAGAATACCAGGAAAGGCGAGCAGGATGTCCATGATCCTCATGATGATTGCATCCAGCCAGCCGCCATAATAACCTGCGATCAGTCCGAAAAGGATTCCGAAGACGGCTCCTATGGTGACAGCTGCAATGCCTATCAATAGGGATAGGCGCGTGCCGTAAATGATCCGACTTAATAAGTCACGACCTTTGTCGTCAGTGCCCATCCAATGCTCCCAAGATGGCAGTTGCAACTTATCGGGCAGATGAATGTTGTACGGATCGTACGGGGCGATCCATGGGGCGAGCAGTGCCACGATAATGTAGAAGAAAACGGTGAAACCTCCCGCAGAGGCGAGTTTGTTTGCAGTGATTCGGGTCAATACCTTCCGCATTGAACCAGGTCTTTTGGCTGAGTGAGAAGCAGCAGTTGTGATCGTGGCTTGACTCATAGGCGCCTCCTTAAGAATTTTATGTTACTAAAACTAACATATAAATCAGAAAAATAAATGATTTTTATGAAATAAGTAAAGATATTTAAAAACGAAGTAAAAATCATGTAAATAAACATGACAAATTATCGTTACAATGAGATTCAAGGCAGGCATAACCGCCTTCAATCGTATAATCCAAAGCCGAAAAGGGGAGATGTGGCTTGAGCAGTATGGATTCAACCAGCTTCTGGCTGCGCAACGTTCGGATCGAACGTGGCTACGAAGTTGCAGGAGATGTCGTTCGCAGTACACAAACGGAATTGAGTCATGTGTTCATTCAAGATGGAGTAATTGCACAAGTCGTCGCGTCTGACGGCATTCCCCCCAATATGGGAGAAGCAGAGGGAATGGACAATAATTCTGTCTATGACGGAAGGGATCTGCTATTGTTGCCTTCGTTTAGGGAGAAACATATTCACTTGGACAAAACTCTCTTAGGTGAGCCATGGCAGGCGGTTATTCCTGCTCATGGCGTAGCGGGGCGATGCGAGGTTGAAAAGCGAATTCTTCCAAGGCTGTCCACTTCTCCACTTGAAAGGTCCAATCATTTGTTGGAACGTTTGATTGAAGCAGGTTCTACGCATATACGGACCCATGTAGACGTGTATCCGGAAGTGGGGACGATACAACTTGGTCCAATTCAAGAACTGCTCCACACTTATCGCAACACGTTAACGTACGAGATTGTTGCTTTTCCACAGCATGGTTTGTTGCGTTCCGGCAGCAAGGAGCTGGTCCGCGAAGCCCTACGTCAAGGAGCACATTTAGTCGGAGGCGTTGACCCTGCAACGATGGACGTGGATCTGGAAGCCAGTTTGCAAACGATGGTGGAGCTTGCAGTTGAGGCAGGCGCAGGTATCGATCTGCATTTGCACGATCCCGATTATTTGGGCACATATACGATGAAGCGCTTGGCCGCTTTGTCGATGGAGGCTGGTTTACAGGGAAAGGTTTCAATCAGCCACGCGTTTGCCTTGGGTGAAGTGAGCGAAGTGGAAGCGAGAGTCACAGCCGAATTGCTGGCCGAATCAGGAATTACGATTATTACGAGCGCACCTCATGGTCGCGTCATCCCGCCAATTCCTTTGTTATGGGAGCACGGAGTCAGCGTTGAAGCAGGCTGCGATAATGTTTATGACACATGGCAGCCATTCGGAAATGGTGACGTACTGGAGCGTGCATCAAGGCTTGCGGAGCGGTTTGCATGGATTGATGAACGTGCTTTGGCACGGTCGCTAAGGCTCATAACAGGCGGGAAAGAAACGTTAAACATTCATGGCGAACGTGAATGGCCCGCTCCTGGCGATGCGGCTGATTTTGTACTGATAGATGCGAGCTGCGCAGCTGAAGCGGTGGCCCGCAGAGGGGCTCGGGAGGCTGTTTTTTCAAAAGGGCGCCTTGTATGGGATAGCCGGCAGGGTCACCGAAAAGGAAACATTTTAATCGGAAAGGAATGAGGGTCATTTTACAGCATCAGGATCATCCGTATTGGTTGCGTAATGTTTGTCTGGAGCAAGGTTATCGGTACGAGAACAATCATATCGTGGGAACGATGACCGGAAAGTTTGATCTATGGATCGAAAAAGGAAAAATCATGATGATCGTAGAGGCTGAGAGCAGGACTGAGCAGGAATCACCATACGGATTAAGTAGAGATGCATGCATTGGAGAAGTTAGGCAAGGCTTGCAAGGTCCTGACCGGGATGCGAAGGGCATGCTTCTCCTGCCTGGTTTCAGAGAAATGCATATTCATATCGACAAAACGTATTATGGTGGACCATGGATTGCGCCTACGCCGCCCGAAAACATCTTTAAACGGATGGCAGAGGAACGCGAGTTGTTGCCGCGACAATTGAAGCACTCTAAGGAGCGGGCCTTGAAGCTGCTGTCCCTATTCCAATCCAGCGGTGTTACTCATGTACGCACTCACTGTAATATCGATCCACAGGTAGGACTTGGCAATCTGGAGGCCACAACAATGGCAATATCTCAATTCAGTGACCGTTTGTCCTGCGAAATTGTAGCATTCCCCCAGCATGGTTTGCTTCGCAGCGGCGTTGTTTCTGAAATGAGGGAAGCGATGCGAAGGGGCGCGCGTTGGGTAGGTGGAGTGGACCCTGGCAACGTGGACAACAACATTGAGAAGTCACTGGCCACGATTTTGGATATTGCCGTTGAAGCTGATGCAGGAGTGGATATCCATATTCACGATCCGGGCCAACTGGGTGTATTTACCATGATTCGGCTGGCTGCAATGACTGAACAGGCAGGATGGCAGGGGAGAGTGAACGTAAGCCATGCACTGGCATTTGCTGATATAGGGGAAGCGGTGCAGGAACAGTTGGCCGAACGATTTGCTGAACTGGGAATGTCGATTACATCAACGGTGCCTCTCAACCGCTGGATGCCGTATTCTTTGTTAAAGAAACATGGTGTTCGTGTGGAGCTGGGCGAGGATACGATCACGGATCACTGGGGGCCATTCGGCCGCGGAGACATGCTGGAACGTGCTGGACGACTGGCTGAGCGTGAACGCTGGAGTTCGGAGCGCGGATTGGCCGAAACCCTTGGATACATAACGGGAGGCATAACCCCACTGGATGATCGGGGGAACATGCAATGGCCTCGTCCTGGTGATGACGCCACTGCCGTGCTGGTCGAGGCATCCTGCTCGGCTGAAGCTGTGGCAAGGCGATCGACGCGCGGCGGACTCTTATACAAAGGGTTGGTCGTTAACGGAGAACTCTAATATAAAGTCACCATCATTCCATAAGGAAAGTAGGACATGCACATGAAAAAAAGAGGACTTATTACCAGTTTATTGACTCTGTCCATGACACTTGTCATTAGTGCGTGTTCGTCTGGGGGTTCTACAGCTTCCGGCGGCGAACCCACCACACCGGGAGAACGCCAAGCTGGCGGAACACTTGTGATCGCGCGGCAGAGCGACGCCAACAATTTGGACCCACAATACAGCTCCCAGATCAATTCTATGGCCGTCTATCATCACAAAATCACAGAAGGCCTTGTCTTGATGGACAAAAACAGCAAATATCAACCAGCACTTGCTACGGAGTGGACACAGGTGGACGATACGACATGGGAATTCAAGCTGCGCGAGGACGTGATGTTCCATGACGGTACTCCGTTTAACGCGGAAGCGGTGCAGAAAACGTTCGCACGGATTCCAAGTACACCCAAAGCGGGCATGTTTTCGATGATCAAAGAAGTTACAGTGCTGGATGACTACACCGTCCAGTTCGTGCTTGAATACCCTTATGCTGCGATTATGTCCTTGCTTGCCAGTGCGGAAGGCAACATCTTAAGCCCTGTTTCTTTGGAAAAAGCAGGTACGGATATGGTGAAGGAACCTGTAGGGACTGGACCATTTGTATTTGAATCCTGGACACCAGGTGATAAAATCGTGCTCGCCAAAAACGAAAACTACTGGGGGGACAAACCGAATATCGATAAAGTCGAATTCAGAACCGTACCTGAAGATACGACGCGGTTAGCCATGGTTGAGACAGGAGAGGCGCAAGTGGCGGAGCAAGTTCCTTCCACGGAGATTGCCCGGATTGAGGCATCTGCAACGATGAAGCTGGGTCGTTATGAAGCTTTTGCGACAGACCATATCGGCTTCAATACTAGCAAGGAGCCGTTTGACAATAAGCTGGTTCGTCAGGCCATAGCGTATGCGGTGGACAAAGAATCGATCGTCAGCGGTGTGTACAACAACATTGGCAAAGTAACGGATTCCACACTCGGACCAACGGTCATCGGTTATAGCCCTAATGTCAAAGGTTACAGCTACGACCTGAACAAAGCCAAATCGCTGCTTACTGAGGCGGGGTACCCAGAAGGGTTTACCGCAACGCTCTATACCAGCGACAACAAAACAAGAGTGAATGTGGCGGAAGTGCTGCAATCCCAATTGAAAGGCATTGGCATAAACCTTGAAGTGAAAGTGTTGGAATTTGGGGCGTATATCGATGCGGCAGCCAAAGGAGAAACCGAAATGTTCCTCAGCGGATGGGGAAATGCAACCGGTGATGCGGATTATAATCAAATCAACCTGTTGCACAGCAGTTCCAAAGGCGTTCCGGGCAATCATTCGTTCTATAGCAACCCTGAAGTGGATCAACTAATTGAAGATAGTCGCAAAGAAACCGATCCTGAGAAACGTACCACCATTTTTGAAAAAGCCATTCAGATCGAACTGAACGACGTGCCGATTCTTCCGTTCCGCAATGGCGAAAATCTTGCTGCGCTTTCGAAGGATGTGGACGGGGTATGGATCAGCCCATCCGGTTTTGTAGAAATAAACACGGCGAGCTTTCTGAAATAACGGACGGAGGAGTGGGGATGACAAGTCAGATCATCCGAAATTGCAGAATTTCGGAAAGCAATGAATTACATGACCTCTGGATACGCGATGAAAAGATAGAAAGAATCATGCCATCGACCCTTGATGGGGAATCAATAGTGGATATCAGGTTGACGGATATCGAAGAGGATGAAGAGCAACGAGCGAGGTTGCCGGGCCAAACGCTCACATTAGATGCTCAGGGAGCACTCCTCTTGCCCGGACTCATCGAGCCGCATATCCATTTGGAAAAAGCACTTCTACTTGATCGTATGTCTGGCGATGCTGCCTCATTGCAGGAAGCGATCTCCATGACTGCAGCGCTCAAAGCGGGATTTACTGAAGAAGACATGATCGAAAGATCAGTAGAGGTGATCAATAAACTTTCTGGTTACGGTGTGACCCAGCTTCGCTGCCATGTTGAAGTGGACCCGATGCTTCAGCTTCGGGCGATGAGCAGTGCATTGGAAGTCAAAGAACGGATGCGGAGCAAGGTGGATATGCAAATCGTCGTTTTTCCGCAAGAAGGGATTGCGAGTGCTCCGGGAACGGTGGAGTTAATGGAGGAAGCGGTCCGGATGGGGGCTGACGTGATCGGTGGAATTACGTATGTTGATCCCGACCTGGAGGAACATTCGAAATTTGTATTCGAGCTTGCCGAACGCTCTAACCTGCCGATCGATTTCCATGCGGATTTTTCACTAAATCCTGAAGATGCTGGAATTATCCACATTGCTCGGAAGACAGTGGAATATGGTTATCAGGGGAATGTGTCTGCTGGACATGTAACCTCACTCGCCGCCATGTCCCGGGAGAAGGCTTCATTATATGCCGGACAGATTGCGGAGGCGGGTCTGCATCTCATGACACTTCCTGCGACCGATCTCTACCTGAATGGCCGCGGGGACGATTACAACGTCCGAAGAGGTATTGCGCCAATCGGGTTGCTGCGGGATCACGGCGTAAATGTAATCTATGGTTCAAACAATATTCAGAATGCATTTACGCCTTTTGGGAGCGGAAACCCGCTTGATGTGGCTTGGCTGCTTGGCCATGCCGCTTTTATGGGAAGCCGGAAAGACACAGAGACATTGGTGGAGATGGCAACATACGGTGCGGCAAAGGCTCTGGGTCTTCGAGATTATGGTTTATGGGCCGGAGCACAGGCGGATCTGGTCATGTTTCCGGTACAGTCGAAGCGACAGTTAATTATTGAGCGCCCGCGGCCAATAGGGGTATGGAAACGGGGTTGCCTGTTGGCGAACGAAAACAGCTTAGAATGGAGAATGAAATGACTTTCATTGTGAATAATGTGTTGCTTCCCACGGGTTTGCATCGTTTAGTCATCGAAGATGGACGCTTTCGGAATATTGTGCCTGAATCATCCGATAATAAAGCGGTGACAGTGGAAAGTGGAACACACGCCGAATCGTGGAATGCGACAGGGTTGGTGTATCTCCCGACTTTTGCAGACATGCATTGTCACTTGGACAAACACCATATTGGAGAACGCTGGTTTCCATTGGAACCTTTTCAGACTTTGGAGAAGCATCTTGCCTATGAAAAAAGGCTGCTCAGCGAATTGAAACAACCGGTTAGAGAGCGGGCAAAGTTGCTCGTGGAACAGATGTTGGATTACGGCACCACCCGCATTCGGACTCATGTTGATGTTGATCCAGAGGTGGGGCTGCGCAACCTGGAAGCTGTTCTGTATGTCAAGGAAGAACTTCGAGATGAAATGGACATCGAGATTGTTGCATTTCCGCAACAAGGGCTGCTTCGTTCTTCATCGGAGCAGATTGTAAAGGATGCGTTGGCACTTGGCGCCGACCTTGTCGGAGGTGTTGATCCGGCAGGCCTTGACGGGGACATGGAACGTAGTTTGCAATGCATGTTTGATTTAGCAACGCTCACTGGGAAGGGGATCGATCTTCACCTCCATGATGGAGGTGAAACAGGGCTTGCGACTATGCGGAGATTTGCGGAATTGACGATGGAGTCGGGTCTTCGGGAACGTACTGCGGTCAGTCACGCGTATTGTCTGGGTGAAATGACAGACGCTGATGTGCAGCCGATTTTGGATATCCTTAAAGATGCCGGAGTGAGCCTCATTTCAAGCGTACCAATTGATCGTCCGATGCCTAGAGGTTATCAAATCCTTGATACTGGTGTGAATTTTATGCTTGGCTCCGATAATATCCGTGATGCTTGGTCGCCTTTTGGCAATGGAGACATGTTGCAGCGTGCATCACGTTTGGCCGAGCGGGAAAACTGGGTTAGCGATGAGAGATTGCTTGGGACATATCAGTGGGTATCTACCGGCAATTTAATTCCAGCAGAGGGAGATCCCGCGGACTTCTTGCTGGTGCGTGCAATAAATGCTCAACATGCTGTGGCGTCTGTCCCGACGAGAGCAGCCGTTTTTAAGAAAGGAATGCGAGTACGTTAATGTATGAGTTAAAATGTCTGATTACAGCAAAACCGGCCATCTTCTGAAGTGGAGAAGGCCGGTTTTTTTGAGTAGTCCATTAAGCTATACATATATGAATACAGAATCACAGAGGTAATTTGGTATATCCCTGCAGGAACTCACTATATTTAGTTCTTTTTTACATGTTCTTTGTTGTAAAACTGTTTTAAGTGCCGTAATCTTATTTTGATTGACTAGTTTGGTGGATTACTTTTTTATTTGATAAAGTAACATATTGAGATTATTGAGAAATGGAGAAAAGCTTCGATGAAGTCATCCGATTTAACCCGTCCATTTTACTTTTTGTGGACGACCCAGACTGCTGCGAATGCAGCAGACGTGCTTTACATTATGGCCCTTACAGTGCTGGTCCTTGATCGAACCGACTCTCTTGTGTCGGCAGCGCTTATGCCGCTAATGCGTAGCGGAGCCCAAATGTTGAGCAGTTTGATTGCGCCATTACTGATTAATCGTTTCAAGTTGTCCAACCTTCTATTGATGTCGCAAGTCGGGCAATTTTTGCTATTCATTTGCCTGGCGGTTTATTTGCAGTTGAACGGAGAGGCTTCATCACTTGTTTTGGTATTTTTGCTTGTATTCGTGATGTCTTTTCTCGACGGATGGACAACTCCAGCTCGTAATGCACTTGTTCCACGTCTGGTATTGCGTGAGCAAGGTCTGCTTAAAGCAAACGGACTACTCAGCGTCAGCGACCAGATTGTGCAATTTGCAGGTTGGGGACTAAGCGGTATCATCGTTGCATTTATGGGAGCTAGCCCCACTTTATTGATCACCGCTGTTATTTATGGTCTTGCCGCGGTATTTACACTTGGTGTGAAAGAACCCGAGAAGTCGGAAGTCGTTAACAAGGAATTGGAGGCCATTTCTAATGAAATTGCGGAAACTGGCACATCCAAATGGCATACGTTAACTGAAGGCTGGAAAATGATATGGATGACACCTCGCCTGCGGGTGCTCACCTTTATGGACATCATCGACATGCTCGGGGCATCGATTTGGGTAGGCGCATTTACCCTTGCTTTCGTACAAGTTGCACTTGGTCAAGGTGAAGAATGGTGGGGATTTATTAATGCTGCTTATTTTGCAGGGACAATAGGCGGTGGTTTGCTGGTACTGGCGCTGGCACGGACTATTGGTGACCGTTATTTAACGGTGATGATGATTGGTATGGCTGGATATGGAGTGCTGACCGCGATTTACGCACTTAACACGCAGCCTTTCGTTGCTCTTATTTTAGTCATGTTAATGGGGCCTTTTGCGGAACTATCCATTATTAACCGCCGTACATTGATTCAGCGCAGTGTAGCCAGTCAGCAGCTGCCCACGGTGTTATCTGCTCAAGCTTCACTCATGCATCTCGTATTTTGCATTTCGCTGTTAGGCATGGCTGGACTTGCCGAATACATCGGGATCGTGAATCTCTATTTGTTCGCAGCTGGACTGACCATTCTAGCACTTTTGGTAGGCTTGCTGAGCCATCGGGCTTTCCGGGACCAAGGCGCTCAGAGTCATATAAGCGGTTAGTCTATGGCATCTACCATGATTAAAAGCCGAAAAGGTTAGCTCAAAAAACAAAGGCAGTCTGCGGAAATGGCAGTCTGTCTTTGTTTTAACACATAAAATTTGATTCTGTTAGAAGTGTTCCTGAATTTAAGGATCTAAGAGGTAATGAGATGTTATTGGTATTCAGTGTTTCCAATAAAAAAGATACGGTGATTGAAAGAAGAAATTTCCAGGGAAAATTATTTATTTACATATAAAGAATTGTGAGAAAAATGTCGAAATTGAATAAGCATAGATTCTTTACTCCATGAGAGATAGGTCTATTTTGATTCATATATAGGGGGTAATCATTTGAAGAAGAAGCTACTCATCAAAGTCATGACAACTACTGCTCTGCTTAGTGCAAGCATCCAGCCTGCTTTCGCTTCAACGGAACTGACCGATATCCAAGGTTCTTTTGCCCAAGACGCCATTCAGAAGCTGTCTGAGGCCGGAATTATCAATGGGCAAGGTGAGGGTAAGTTTAATCCGACCGGCAAAATAACCAGGCAGGATTTCGCAATCATTCTTGCGAAAGCTCTGAATCTGAATGTGGAAAAAGTGCCGGTACAGCCGACTTTCTCGGACATTCCGGCAGATAGTTACTCCTACAAATACGTTGAAGCTGCAACGCAAGCAGGCTTAATCAGAGGACTTGGTAACAGCACTTTCGGTTTGGGACAAAATCTTGCCCGGGAAGATATGGCCGTTCTGTTTGCAAGATCACTAAGCTATACTGCAGGTGCTGATATAACAGCTGGTAAGGCATCGCAGCTGAAATTCACGGATGCTAACTCCATCTCAGATTATGCTAAAGATTCGGTAGCAGTAGCTGTAGAGCTTGGACTGATTAATGGAAACAGCAATGGTACCTTTAATCCACAAGGCAATGCCAGCCGTGAGCAGGTAGCTTTGGTGGCCAGCAAATTTCTTGCAGCTCAGCAAAAAATAAAAGAAGATCTCGCGAACCAGCAGTCCGAGGAGCAGGATAATGCAGTACCCCCGAGCACAACGACTGACGATGTAGTGCCAATTCCACCCGTTTCTTCTTCCAGCGGAAGCAGCAGCGGCAACAATGGAAGTCCTGCAGCCCCAACGGATTTCGTAGCTCCAACGGTTGTCATCATGTCATCCACGCCTGTTCCAGTTGGAGGAAACGTAAGTGTAACGAGTTCTGAAACCGGGGTTGTTTATTTGGTACCATTTGAAGACATTCCAACAGCAATATCGGGGCTCAATACATTGGTGACAGATCACCGTGCTGCCAAGAAGTCCGTTACAGCAGCAAATACCCAAACCTTCATCTCAACCGAAGGGCTTGCTGCCGGAATGTACCGAGCAGTTGCGGTTGATGGAGCAGGTAATGTTTCTGTGCCTTCAGTTACATCGATTGAGTTAGTAGAGAACACAATTCAAACGACTTCAATCGAGTTCTTGGATGCCCGTACGATTGCGTTGAATTATGATGAAGAATTGGACACGACTCATATCCCTACTGTTTTTAACGAAGAGGGGCATACAATTACCTCTGATTTGGTGGTTAAAGCCTCAGATGGTGATGTTATTTACCCTATTTCTTTAAATAATGACGATGTCTTGATTTCAGGGAAACAAGTATTAATCAAACTGCCATTCACGGTACAAATGGAAGAGTGTCTGTATATCTCATATCAACCTCAAGCCGAGGAAAATGCTCTACGTACCTTATCAGGGAAAAAGGCTCAGTCAATTAATGAATACAAAATTCAGTACTCTGAGACGAATGAATCCTCACTATCATTGTCTCTTGCACCCAATGCCTCTTTTGTAGTTAATCCTTCTTTAGGAGTGAATGAATCAATCTCGTTATCTGTATCAGCCAATCCAGAAAACTACAATAAGCGCAGCATTAAGAGTTTAATTCAGGTTAAGCGGGGAGAGACTGTAGAGAACCTCCTTTACAATCCAGAAGACAAAGATTTTGATATTATCGATGCGGAACAGCATGTGCTAGGCAGCATAAGCGTCACTTCTACCTCGGATGCACTGACGATTAATCCAAATGGGGATAGCGGATTGACTATTGTTCCTTCTAGCTCTTTATCGGATATGAACACTAAGCTTGTGTTCACACTTCACGAGGAGGGGAATGATCAATCCAAGCAGGTTTCACTACAAGTTACGTTTGATCAAACAAAACCAACCGTGACGGATGCGACTTATAAAAACGGAAATATTACGCTGAACTTTAATGAGCCGCTCACTGTTTCTTTCCCTTCTGGGGGTAGTAATACACTGGAATATGCACCTAGCGGTGATTTCACAGCAGAAGATAAGAAAGTGTTAATTGGAGGACCTTCAGGTATGATTAGTCCTGAAACAGATTACCAGTTTTCCTTGGTTAACAATCAGCTAGTAATTATGTTGACCGAGGCTGCTTTTACAAAGTATAACTTTGCACCCCCTGGGAATTTCCGAGTAACACTTAATGGCTACCAAGATTACGCAAAAAATAACTTAGAACAAAATCAGTGGGAAGTTTCCATTCCCGCTATTCAGGATTGAGCCAGCCAGTACGATTGGAATTTGCTATCTTTCAAAAAGCTATTCCAATCGAGTTTCAGGCTTATCTCTCGATAGAGCACCGTGCTGTTCTCAAGCAGATGCCGGATTTCTACGCTGCGGTGGGTGCATTAATTCAAGGGAAGCCGGCAGGAGTTACTTTAATCCATCTCCCTGCTCTTGGTTCTCAGCGAACGGCAAAATTACTTGATATTAATATTGATCAAGCGCATCGCCGGCAAGGAATTGGACTAGCGTTAATGAATCAGCTCTGTTTACTGCTTAGAAAGGCAGGAGTACATGAATTGACTGTTGAATATCTGAGGAGCGAAATAAATCAACCGAAGGTATCCGCTTTTTTCCAAGCTTGCGGCTTTGATCTTTCGGTCCCTGGTATCTATGTATACAGTTCATCACTGCAGGTTCCATCAGAGTTTCCATGGGTAAGAAGCTTATCTTTGCCTGATAGCTTTACAACCCGGCCTTTTTATTCCATTTCTCCTGAGGAACGGGAAGAGATACAAGCTGGGTTAGGAGAGTGGTATCCATCAATCTTGGATCCGTTAGCAGAAGAAGAGCTGATTGACAAAAGTCGAAGTGTTTTTCTGCGCCACAACGGGGAGATTGTGGGGTGGTTGATCTTTGAACATTTTGATGACAAAACCATTCTGTGTAAAACCATGTTTGTCCGCACTCTTTTTCAGCGTATGGCAAGAGGTGTAGCATTGATGGCCGAGGCAAGCCGGAGGCTGTCACTGGATCCGGTGTATAGTGAATTGATTTTCTTCGTGGAAGCAGAAAATCAGCCGATGGTGAAATTTATTAAAAAACATGTGTGTTCTCCACATATAAAAGAAGAAATTTTATGGAGATCACAAAAAACACTTCATTAAGAGTAATCGTATACGTTTTCTTAAAGTTAAGCCTCGGCTTAACTTTTTTTATAGTCAAAGGACTTATACCTGCTTCTCATTGGAAGAGATGAAAAAGTTAAAACGCTACTGACATACCGTGGTCAGTAGCGTTCTTTTATGATTTAAAGGGTGGAGAGTAATTCTACCTCAAAAGATAATATCACATTTTATCTTTTATTTAGAGAAAGGATGTTCTTTTATGCATTTCGCTTCTGTACGTATGATTACCGACGACGTGGATCGTCTAGTCGAATTCTATGAGAAAGTCATGGGTGTTTCAGCAGAACGTCCCGCACCAGTCTTTGCCGAACTCGTTATGCCTTCGTGCACTCTGGCTATAGGTCACTCCCAGACGGTACCACTGTTCGGTGTTGGTTCCGTGGTGGCTGCCGATAATGGCAGTGTCATCCTCGAGTTCCGGGTTCATGATGCCGATGCCGAATACGAACGATTGAAGCCCGTTGTTGATGACTGGGTGAAGGAACCGACTACGATGCCGTGGGGGAATCGTGCGATGTTGTTCCGTGATCCTGACGGCAATCTCATTAACCTCTTCCAGCCGGTGAGTGAGGAAGCGATTAAACGGTTCAGCGGTAGAGCTTGAAAGTCTATCACTAGTTAATGAATCAAAGCAGCTGATCAATATGATCAGCTGTTTTTGATTTACTTCTAACCTAACGAAAGGATAGCGCCTGAACTAGAGATGACTCAATAATCTTGTTATACGAATAGTATTCTATTGAAAATAGCTGCATCAAATCCATAATATTCAATTTATTTAGTAACTTTTTCCGTATTCGAGCGTTTAATAGTATGACTTTTAATAGATTGAAATTTGCGAGGGAGCGAAAGGGGAAGAAATAAAGAATGAATTTGAAAAAGAATATGTCCATAATCACTGCGGTAGCAGTACTTCAAGCATTTGCAGTTGGTTCAGTGAGCGCACAACCCGTAGATCAAGGAGAGGCAGCGGCTGTAAAGCCTGTCAAAGCAGAATCATTAGAGGTCATTAAGGAAGAACAGCCGCTTACTGAGAATGAAGTAAAGATAAAAAGCAGCACAGCATCCTCAAAAGCTGAATCTGCTGAAGGAGGCAATGAAGCCACCAAATCAGCGGGCGTGGAGACATCACCTGCGATAAACACGGATTCGCCTACTGCTGATGAAGAAACAATAACCAATGAATCCGAAGAGGATTTTACGAGCCAGGAAGGAACTACCGAGGATGACAAGACGACAGCTACTCCAGCTCAAGTCGAGCAACCTGCAACAGGTACTGCTGCTACCGGAACATCGGGTGGAGACCTTACTCTGTACATGAATAGCAACAAAATGGAGCAGGATGGGAATACGTTTCTTGCCGGCCAGCCAATGACTGTAAAAAACGGTGTATCCTATGTTGCGATCCGTGCACTGGTGGACCGTGTGGGGTACGGAGTTAAATACGATAACAAAACTAAAGAAACCATCATTATCAGTGGTGACAATGAGCTCCGATTCAAAACAAACAGCAAGGTTTATACCGTTAATGGTGAGTCCAGAACGATGAAAGGCCCTACGTATCAGCAAAAAAATACGTTTATGGTGCCGTTAACTTCCATTACTCAAGCGCTGAACATTTCCTATAAAGTAAATCAGTCGGCGAAAACCGTTGTGCTCAATCTACATAAGAAGCCTGTTGCAAGCTTTGTGATTTCCCAAAAGGAAATTTTTGCGGGAGATACAGTGGATTATGTGACTTCCTATAGTTCTCCAAACGGTCTGGAGATCACGAACGAACGCTGGACAGGTCGTCAGGATTTGTTTGATCAAGCGGGTACATATACCATTTCATATCAAGTTCAGGATTCAAACGGCCAGTGGAGCGATCCCTATTCAATTACAATTGAAGTCTTGCAGCCTAATCTTCCTCCTGTAGCCATGTTCACAACGGACAAGGAACAATATAAGATGGGTGAAAAAATAACGTATTTGGATCAAAGTACAGATGATGAAGGCAAGATTGAGAAAACGGTTTGGGATAACAATCCGCTCGCATTCTTTGAACCTGGACCCAAAACGGTAACCTTGACCGTCACAGACAACCATGGGGCTACTGATACGTATTCCAAAGTGATAAACATAACCGATGAGACGTTATATAATTTTTCGGATTTTAATTTACTTTTCACACCGGTTGGACAGAAGTTTACCTTTAATGGTGGCGAAGTAACTTCCATGGAGAAAGTACCTTATACGTATAGAGATGAGGCAAGTCTGCTCATCCGCAGCAACAGTCCGGAAACGGTTAATACGGAAGGCATTGTGTACCAAGAGTCTTCTTCGGGGCAGACGCGCTTCATGATTCACCATGTGAACAATACAGGCAAGAGAGTAAAAATGTATGTTATTGCAACCAATAACAACCCATATCCAGCGGTATTCGAGCAGCAAAATATGGGTTTCGCAGGACCGACTCCGTTTGCTACCGTAGCCGGTAAATTGTCTATTGATAAATGGTTCAAGTCGATACAGGCTGGTACTGATCAAAAGAAAGAATATTTTGAACCAGGAGAAAGTAAACTGATTTTGACCGAGCTCAATAAAACACCAATGAAAGAAGGGCAAGTGATCTCGCTCTATTCGGATGCATTCAGCGATTATTCCCTGGATTATAACGTTATTCTGGTCGAAGAAAATAAAGACCCGTTCGAAGCGTTACCAACGCTGCCTGTGCTCGATCGTGACGGTGTGCACAACCGTGGCACATACCCGAATGCAACTCGTGTTATAACGTACGATCAGCAAGTTGGAGCTACGCCAGCGCGTTTGCCTCTTGGAGACAATGCAAGCGACCCGAATTTGATTGGAACGGATCCGATGGCTTACACGGATGCATCCAATGCAGGTAACTTTGGAGTCTTATACAAAATCACGTTAAGCAATGTTGCGCCGCGTACACTGATCTCGTTTAACCCACGTGGTGGAAAGTACTTTGGAGTAGCTCTTGTGAACGGTCAAGTTGTACAAATTGTCGATGGTAGCCTATCGATTAACACGTCTAGTGAACAAAGCGTACTCCACCGAACAGGGTCTTCTTCGGAAAGTGTAACAATTCTTTTCTCAGCAGCGCCAGGAAGTAACCTGCCAGTTAACCTTCTATTTACACCACTCCCAATGGAGAAGTAGTGTAGTTGATCTTATGGGCTAGAGAGGTAACAAATAATTTGTTAGGCTACGCATTGAAAGAAAGGACTCCTTAGGGAGTCTTTTTCTGTTATACAATCGCTGTTAAAGGATTTTGACGGCAGGATAGTAGAAGAGTCTGTTAAAACTAAACTAATGTCTCTATTACGAACGATATAGGGGGGTAACAACGATGGCATTTCCTGATCCAACATGGGCAAGGGTAGGTTTTATAGAACCACCGGATTTTCATAATTCCGGCAAGAATATTGGAATAGTAATCATTGATAAAATGAAGCCCCATCATACAATTCGCCACTTGGGTGACCGAATTAAGTACGTAACTGTCCAAAACGATTTAACTATAAAATGCAATAATATTGCATTCCAATCTTCAGAAGGTGAAGTAGATGAGGAAGTCGGTGAACATGGCTTGATGACCATATTAACCCTATCTCATGAACCTTTCTCTTTGGAAGGGAAAACACATATAGGTCTTTCTCCTGCTGCAAACTTCATTGTGCTTGACCATGGTGCTTTTAGAGAAGGTGAAGGTGAGCGATTAAAATATGGAATTGATTGGGTGCTAAAACAGCCAAACTGGAATATTAAAATAATTTTATGCACAGGTTGGCATGCTTCGGATAATCCTGTACTCCTACAGAAAACTCATAAGAATTCAACAGTTCAAGCTTTACATTCTGCAGAACAAAGAGGTTTGATGGTAATCTGTTCAAACGGTAATACAAGATTGGGCAACATTATGCCACCTATCGAATATTTCACTGTGGGTGGCTTCAATGATCGTGGGAAAGCGGAGCGTCACCTACATTTGCCTTATCCCGATGAGCCGTTTGGCAAGAATGGAGATGGTCATTTTAGGCCAGATATTCTAGCTCCAAGAGTATACCTAACGCTCCCTTTCTGTGAATCCAAGGAGAGAGAAGAACAGGTATCATATTATTGGGAAACTTCCGGTGCAGCAACGCTCGTAACTGGTATTGCTGCGTACTTATTTTCTAAATATCCAGAATTAGACTCAACAAATTTACGAAGTAAATTGATTGAATATGCTGATCCAATAGAAGATTACAAAAATAATGCACCAAGAATAAATGTTGGTAATGTAATTCATAGTTTAGAAATGCAGGTTAATCTGAAAAAAGCAAACCAATGTTTATCGAGTGTTCGTATTGCTGGCCATGACCATTCTATAGAATCTTCAGATGATATTGAAAGGGGGTTAGCGTTATCCAAACTTGTTCAACAACAAATCGTAACTCGACAAGAATTATGGAAGTATACTGAAGATGAATCCGATGTAGTAAGGAAAATTGCAGTATACGCCTTAGCTAAACCAGAAGACGAATGTGAGAGAAGGCTCTATTGGAAACGATTAAGCGAGGAAAGCGAGGGAGGAGTGCGCGGTTGGTATGCGCACGGTTTGTTACAAAATGCGAATGAATCAGAAGTATCCAAGTGGGTCCCATTTTCCACAGATAGCAATTGGGCAGTCCGTTGGTCTGTTAGTGAATACTTAACTAGATATGTTGAATACTTTCCTCAATTGGAAAAGACGCATGATCCGGATTTGATACAAGAAAAGGCCAGCAAGGTACTGCAGTGGTTAAAAAATCCAATGGTTTAATGTGAAGTAGAACAGGGCTGAAAAAAACGGTCTATAAAACTCGCTAAAAGGACGTAAAGAACTCCATAAGATAGACCTAGCCACCTCAGTTCCAGAGGGTTCTTTTAAATTTACATATCTTTCATATTGAATTGCATACGTGTAAGCATATCAGTCATCATGGCAACTTCTTCTTCACTGAAATCAAGAAGCATCTGATGAACGAACTGGTTACGATCCTGTTTGAAGTTGGCTATATGCGTGAGTCCTTGTTCCGTTAATCGGACGAAGGTTTCCCTTTGGTCAATAGGGTTTCTTCTTCTTGATACGAGACCGTCTGCTTCCAGCTGCTTCAAGTGACGTGTAATCGCAGCACTGTCGATGTGAATGGCTTTTTGCAAATGGCTTTGAGTAACTTCCTCATGAATATAGAGATGATACAACAGAACATATCGTGAAGAACTGATCCCCGTACAACGTTCAAATTTGGGTTTCAGCTGATTACTTATATTTTTAAGTAGGATTAATAGGTTTTCTTGCTCCAGTGAACAATTCATGTTGTGCCCCTCCTTGAATGGTGCCGAATATCTTGAAAAAGACAGCCTGGTAACCAAGGCGCATCTCTTCCAAGACATTCAGCAGCTAAAGGCAACTATATCACAATGTGATGGCTTCTCGCATCATGGCAAGCAGCTAATGGATTTAAGCCCAGAATGTAGTTTCTTCTGCTGGCAGGCGGTAGGAAGTATATCCCTCGCTCGTAGCTTTACCAATTGTCAGCAGCATGACGGGTACATAACGTTCTTTATCCAATCCAAACACTTCGGCAATTTGATCTTTTTCATATCCACCAATTGGATTGGTGTCATATCCATGCGCACGGGCAACCAGCATTAATTGCATGGAAACCAGGCCGGAGTCAAGCATAATAACATCGTTCATTTCAGCATCAGACATGCTGCTATAGATCGGTTTGAATGCATTCAACTGAAAGTCCTTAACATCTTGCGGCATTAATCCGAGCTCAACGGCTTTCCCATAAATGTTTTCGGCATAATCGAAGTTGTTTTTGTCCGCAAACACCGCAATAACAGCGGAAGCTTGGGCTACTTTTTCTTTGTTGAAGCGGGACAGTGGCACGAGTTTATCTTTTCCCTCTGGCGTATCCACAACAAGGAAACGCCAAGGCTGCATGTTAATCGAAGAAGGAGCAGTGCTTGCTTCGTTAATGATTTGAGTCATTTCTTCTCTGGAGATTTTAACGGATGGATCATAAGACTTTATTGAGCGGCGTCCGTATATAATTTCATTAAAATCGTTTGTTTTTTGAGATGGTTTCATAATAAATTTCTCTCCCTTTATCTAATAGTTGATGTATCAATATTTGACTAGTCAATAGTTGATAAGTCAAATATAATCGAATTGTTTGATCATTTCAACCTTTTTTATATGTTAAAATATTACAATCCATGAGGTGAACTATTGTATTGTTCAGTTGCACAATAAGAAAATAAGTGTTTGTCGAATGTAGTTGATTTGAATTGAATTGTTGAATTTAAAGCAATGAGAAGAGGAGGGGATTATCGAAATGAAGACCATTAAGTGTATGATGGAGCATCTGTACTGGGCCGACGGACGCATCTTGGACGCGCTTCAGGAAAGTGCGACGAGGAATAAAGACCTGTTGAAGTTAGTTAGGCATGTCGCGGTTGCAGAACGTGTCTGGCTATCCCGATTGCATGGCAAGGACAGCGGGCAATATTCGTTGTGGGAGGAGGAAGAAGACCTCTCGGTGATCCGGTCGATGTTCGAAGAAAACGCCAAGCAATATCGCGTCTATATGGAAGGACTTGATGAATCCCGGTTGGACGAGAAGCTCGACTACGCGAACCAGAGCGGGGTTCTGTTTCAAACGTCCGTCCGGGACATCCTGTCACAGGTTATCTTACATGGGCAATATCACCGGGGACAGATCAACCAAGCGCTTCGAATTGAATCGGCAGAGCCTGCCCAAATCGATTACATCACGTTTGCGAGACTATAACGACGGATCATAATCACCATTACACTGAATTGAAGTGGCTTTGAGATAACACTTAAAGGTAGCTCACTAAAAAAATACTGGAAATTACTGCTAACAACCAAGGAGTTGAAAAAAAAGAAAGGAGCTTCTGCTGCCAGCTCCTTTCTTGGGTAAATGAATTGTTATTAATGTTTTGAATCAGCTCACTGACACTCTTGCCTGTGTTTGCTAAGCTTTTGGCTCGATCAACATGATATGACATTCCTTTATGGCGGATGGTTTGATCTCTGTTCCTTTCGGGATAACAATCATTTCATCCTTGTAAATCTTCACTTGGCTATCACGAAAATCAATGATCATTTCCCCTTTGATCACGAAAAATACCTTATCTGTCTCTTCATGAACATGCCATTCGTACTCTCCTGCAATCTTTACAAGCTTAAATTGATAGTCATTCATTTCACCAATGAATTTTGGAGTCCATTGATCATGAATTGTAGATAGTTCCTCACTCAGTTTAATAACTGGATAATGGATAGTAATCACTCCTTATTTTTATGTACTTTGCTTCACAAGATTGCAAACACCGAAACTGGCGATTCACCACCTGGGGTCCGTAACATATCACTTTGGGATGATCAGACATTTACGTTTTTTACATACGCAATTTTCCAGACATCTTGTTTTCTTGGCTTGCTATTAGCATATAATTTTTATTTTTAGTTTCAAATGGATGCCTGTTGAAACTAACATGGATTATTGGTGAATCTCTGCCTATACTCGGTGGGAGAAAGACCAAATTGTTTTTTGAACACTCTACTAAAATAAAAGGGGTCTGTAATCCCAACAGCTTCTGCAATCTGCTGTACTGAGACATCACTTGTAATTAATTTTTTTTGCGCCATGTTAATGCGGTATTTAAGTACATATTCTGCTGGCCCCATACCGGAATATCTTCTAAACACATAAGAAAGTCGATTACGATTAACGTTATAATGCTCTGCGAGCGATGGTATTGTAAGACCTTGATAATAGTGTTCATGGATGAATTTCGATACACGTTGGAATAAGGCATGTGATTCACTGCTAGTTTGCCTGTTATCCGCACATAATAATGCTTCATTTAGTGCATCACGAAACAACATTTCAGTCTGAAACATCGAGATTCCACCTTGCTGATTATACACATGCCAAAGCCGTATAATTAATTCGGTTAGACGGGTGGAATCTCCCGTTGGCAATTCAAAATGTTGATGAGAAAAGGACGACTCTTTTAATTTTGAGTCATGTATCCGGTATAACACAAGAATATACTCCCAGTTAGTGTCACCAAACATTTTTTGTTCTAGTTTCATTTTCGCTCCCCCATGAACAATTTTCCCTGGCGTAAAAATATAAGGCATTCCATTAAAATAAAATTGTATTTTCCCTGTCAAGGGGAACACAAATCCCGGGAAAGAATCTGTATAATCTGCGTAGGGCACTCCTGATTTTTTACCATATCGGTATACTCCTTCTACTTGAAAAGGAATTTGTGCAAAGTGTTCTGCTAGTAGATTGATGTTTATGTTCACAGTGTGACCTCACTTCAATAGTAGTTTGTGAATAAATTTTGAAGTTAATTAATCAATGTATTTCCTATATTCACATTATTGATAACGATTATCATTGTCAAGATCGGACGTACTAATGCTCACCGGGATAATAGAATAGTGAGGAAACCTACAAAAAAACGAAAAACCTGCTGCGGCCTTCCCTATAAACAGGACGGTGCAGAGGTTTTTGTTGGAATACGATAATTCTCGCTGTAGCTGTCTCTAAAAGAGCGTATATCTTAGTGGTCTTAAATGATTCCCCTGTCCATCGCTTTGCCGATCAGCGTAGCAAAAAGGCTGTTAGACCAGGCGAACCACTCGCGTGAAAAGTCGGAGGGATCATCCGGGTGAAAGCCTTCGTGCATATACCCGGTATCTGCATCAGTCCTGATCAGCATATCGATTAATTCTTTCATTTCCTCATCGTTATCTGCTGTTAGCGCTTGCATAGACAGTGCCATATGCCACACATAACCTCCTGGCGTATGCGGACTACCAATACCTTTCGCATGTTTACCTTCGAAATAAAAAGGGTTGTCGAAACTAAGAGCAAATCGGCGAGTGTTTTGATATATTTCATCCTCTACACCTACATAACCAATATAAGGAATAGATAGTAATCCCGGTGTGCCAGCATCGTCCATCAGTGAATAATTCCCGAATCCATCAGTTTCATAGGCGTAGATTCGACCGTATTTTGGATGATTCACAATCCCGTATGTCCGGATGCCGAAGTCAATTTCCTTGCGCAGCTTCGCTGCTCGGGCAGCCAGTCTTTCGTCCTTATAGATAACGCTGGCGATTTCGCGGATATACTCCAGAATCACCACAGCGAACATGTTGGAGGGAATGTTGTAACCGAATTCGCAGCTGTCATCACTCGGGCGGAAGCCCGACCAGCTCATACCAGTGTAGTTGACAGGCATACCGCGTCCGTTATTGTGTAACGTCTCCGTATCCTGAAGCGTCTGCCGGATAAAATGGTAGGGTGACTTCTCTCCGTGGTACTGCTCCGTTTCAATAACGTTCACAATGGAGCTGAGTGCCTGGTAGCATTCAGTATCGAAGATATCCGTTTGCTCTGCTTCCTTCCAGTACATATAAGCCAGCTGAACGACAAAGCAGAGGGAATCCAGCTCGTATTTGCGCTCCCACATCAAGGGATTTAAATTGCAATCATCCGTAGCCCGGTAATGCTTGTCGCTTGCAGTTTCATTGAATGCATTTGTATACGGGTCGATATTCACATAGAACATCTGCCGTGCAATCAGGCCGCGGAGAATCCGCTGAAGCTCAGAGTCATTTTTGGCAAAAGGAATGTAGTGGCGGACTTGCTCCGTAGAATCGCGCAACCACATGGCTGGGATATCGCCAGTAAATACAAAGGTGGTGCCGTCTTCAAGCAGCTTGGTTGTCGTCTCAAGTGTGTTGGGGAAGCAGTTGCGGAACAGCTTTTGCAATTTGGGATGATGGGCAAGTCTTTTGTCGGCCTCATTCAAGTACTCGGTAATGGAAGATGGCAGATTCATAGTCAAACTCCTCCTACGTAGTTAGGATAAGGTAGCAAGCACGGTTCATAATACAAAGCTTCTGATATCATCAATGCATGTGATAGTCTTGGCATTCGTAGCAAATGTTTGCATACTTGTCTGGTGATCACAATATGTAACTTTTGCAGCTTAAAGAGAGGTTCATAATTCACACATTTTATTCATGTTTCATGCGGGACATTTGCATCACGACAAGCCCGAAAGTGCCACAGCAGCAAGGTTTCACGCGCTTTCTAACATGACAATGCACAACCTACATATTTACGGTGTCAGCTTGATTTCAATACAATTTGAATTGTAAGCGCTAGCATAAAAGAGGTCAGCTGAATGCAAAGCGGATACAAATTTATTTTATGTAACGAAAAAAATACCATAGAGAGGAGTGGGAGAATGAAGGTGAGTCATGCTACAGTATCTGTAAAACCTTCATTGAAGAACAAATCCCTTGGCAAAAGAATCTGGAAAAATTGGGAGCTTTATTTGTTCATGCTTCCCGCGTTGTTGTATTTCCTCGTTTTTCATTACGGCCCGATGTACGGCATTCAGATTGCTTTCAAGAATTTTGTACCTTCAAAAGGAATCACAGGCAGTGAATGGGTTGGTTTTGACCATTTTGAACGATTCTTCAATTCCTATTTCTTTTGGGATCTGCTCTGGAACACGTTCAGCATCAGCTTCTATGAACTTGCGATCGGCTTTCCACTTCCGATTATTCTGGCGCTAGCCTTTAATGAGGTACGGAACGGTCCGTTCAAGAAATCGGTTCAGACGGTAACCTATGCTCCGCATTTCATTTCCGTTGTTGTTATGGCGGGGATGATCATCACCTTTTTGTCGCCTTCCAGTGGAATGATTGTCCGGTTAATTGAATTCCTGGGCTTTCAACCAGCACAATTTCTGACGGACCCGGCCTGGTTTAAGACGATTTATGTTTTCTCGGGTGTCTGGCAGAGTACCGGGTGGGGGACGATTATTTATCTCGCAGCTTTGTCTGGCGTAGATCCCCAGCTGCATGAAGCGGCCATTATGGATGGAGCGAGCCGGATTAAACGGATGCTGCATATCAATCTGCCAACCATTGTACCCACCATTACAATCATGCTGATCTTAAATATGGGTAATATACTGGGCCTTGGCTTCGAGAAAATTCTGCTGCTGCAGAATTCACTCAATATGGAAGCCTCCGATGTAATCTCCACCTATGTCTACCGCGCCGGTTTGGTGGATGCCCAGTATAGCTTCTCAACGGCTGTGGGATTGTTTAACTCGGTAATCAACGTTATTTTGCTTGTTACTGTCAATCAGATTGCCAAACGTACCAGTGAGAATAGCCTCTGGTAGAAAGGAGTTGAGGTCTTTGGTTACTGCCATGAAAGAGTCCAGAGGGGACAAGCTGTTTGTGATTTGCACCTATATTTATTTGGTTCTTGCACTGCTCGTTGTTCTCTATCCGCTGATCTATATTCTCAGTGCTTCCATCAGTTCGCCGCAGGACGTCAACTCGGGAGCCATGTGGCTGTTTCCGAAGAATGTGACACTGGACGGCTACAAGCTTGTTTTTGATAACCCGAAGATATGGAATGGTTATTTGAACACGATTATTTATACGGTGGTAGGGACCCTGGTCAATCTCGCCGTTACTCTGCCAGCCGCGTATGCGCTCAGCAGATCTGATTTTGTCGGGCGTAATCTATTCATGGGTCTCATTCTGTTTACAATGTTCTTCAGTGGCGGGCTCGTGCCGACGTATCTGCTGGTCAAAAACCTCGGACTCATCAACAGCATGTGGGCATTGATTTTGCCGGTGGCTGCTTCAGTTTGGAATATTGTCGTAGCCCGCACCTTTTTTCAGACGACCATCCCAAAAGAACTGCAGGAAGCGGCGCACATGGATGGCTGTACGAATCTGAAGCTGTTCATCCGCATTATTTTGCCACTGTCGGCACCCATTATTGCCGTTATGGCTTTATTCTATGGAGTAGGCCACTGGAACAGTTATTTCCCGTCCCTGATCTATTTGAATGATGAAGCCAAGTATCCGCTGCAGATGGTACTGCGCCAGATCCTTGTCCTTCAGGAGATGTCGGCCGAAACCACGGGCGCTTCGATCAATAGCGAGGTGGCGACCGCCATGAACAATAAGGCTGAAACGGCATCACTAATCAAATACGGAGTCATTGTTGTCTCCACTTTGCCGATCGTGGCGGTTTATCCATTCCTGCAGCGTTACTTTGTCCAAGGGGTCATGATTGGCTCTGTTAAAGGTTGAACCATTAGAATGGTGTATATAACAAGGGAGGAATTATTCATGCAGACCACACGCAAACCATGGAAGCTTCTGTTGTCTTCGGCTCTAGTTCTTACACTGCTGGCAGGCTGCAGCAATGCTGACAAAGGGGCAGGAGATAACAGTACCGGAGCGGTTACTGTGAATAAAGAGGGTTTCCCGATTGTCAATGAATCCGTAACTCTCACACTTATGGCGCCGGATGTAGGGATTCAGAACTGGGAGAACATGACCGTGCTCCAGCAGATGCAGGAGAAGACGGGCATTAAGCTGGAATACAGGAATGCACCGAAGGACAGCTTCGAGACCAAGAAGAATCTGGTGCTCGCCAGCGGAGATTACCCGGATATTCTCTATGCTGCAGGTTTGACCACTGCAGAGCAGATGAATTATGGAGAGCAGGGTATCCTCGTTCCTTTGGAAGATCTGATTGAAGAATATGCTCCGAATTTCAAGGCTTTGCTGGATGAGAATCCGGATGTCCGCAAATCAATTACAGCACCGGACGGGCATATCTATTCTTTGCCGGTAGTAGAACTCAGTCAGCATTGGTATCGTAACCCAATGTGGTATAACGGTGACTTCCTGAAAGCATTGAATATTGACAAGCTTCCCGAAACGACAGAAGAGCTGTATACCTACCTGAAGCGTGTGAAGGAAGAAGATCCGAACGGCAATGGCATAGCCGATGAAATTCCGATTTCCTCGGTGACAACACCTGCTGCCAATCTACGTGATATCCGCACCTGGCTGCTTGGTGCCTTCGGTATTTATGAAGAAGAGATATACGTGGACGATGACGATAAGGTGCACTATACACCGCTTGAAGAAGGATATAAGGAATATTTGACCTATATGAACCGTCTGTGGTCCGAAGAGCTATTGGATCATGAGAGCTTCTCGCAGACGGCAGAGCAAAAGAAGGCTAAAGCACAGAACAACCAGGTCGCCCTCTTCTCCGACTGGCATGCCTACATGTCCAAAGGCGGAGAGCCTTCGACGGCAGATCCAATGTTTGCACCTGTCCGCAGCGAATCGGTGGCTGCACCGGCGATTGCGAAGAACAGAGGGATTACAACGGGTGCCTTTGCCATTACGGAAAGCAACCCGGCGCCGGAAGCCTCGATGCGTTGGGTGGATTATCTCTATTCCTACGAAGGTGCCATGTTCTTTAATAAAGGGCCAGAGGGCATTCTCTGGGAATATACCGACAAAGAAAACCGGGTGAAGAAATATTTGCCTGTACCGGATGGAAAAGAAATGGAAGATTATCGAGCTACTCTGACACCTAACTACGGTATTCCTGCTCCGACCCTGTCCATGGATGATATTAGTAAAGGGCTGAAGACAGACTTTGATCTCTGGGTAGAGAAGGAAACGGAGCAAAAGCTTCTCGATAAAGGTGCTCGGATTCCGTTCCCAACACTATTCCTCACCGTGGAAGAGCAGACGGAAATCAGCAACCTGAATTCGGATTTGAGCACATACGTGAAGCAGATGGAAGCGAAGTTCATCACCGGTGCAGAGCCCCTTACCAGCTGGGACAATTATGTGGCGACCGTTAAGAAAATGGGTGGAGAACGTGTGGCTGAAATTAATCAGGCTGCGTATGACCGCTGGAAATCCAACTAATCAAGTCAGCGCGGAAACCATACCTTGAACATGAATCCCAGGAGGAACAGACATGCAAATAACGAGACATCCGAACAATCCCATTGTCGTCCCGGGCGGCTATGAATGGCGAAAGGTTACGGTCTTCAACCCGGCAGTCATCATAGATAATGACAAATTTTATATGATTGAGCGCACCGCAGGCTCCCTGACTCCATGCAAGAATTATCTGGGTCTGCTGGAGAGCGATGATGGCGTAAACTTCACCCACGTGAAGGATGAACCCATTGTGACGCCCGATATGCTGGGTTTTCCATATGGCAGTGTGCAGGACCCACGTATTGTCAAGATTGATGGAACCTTCTATCTGAACTACGCCCTGCGTCCCTGTGCAATGAGCTATTATCCAACGGGAGCAGGGGTCCCCCTGCGCTCAATTCCGGAATATCCGGACGGATGGGGGGAAGAGGAGGGACACTGGTTGACCCGGTCCTCCATTCTGAAATCGGATAATCTCCTGGATTGGGAGTTTGTGGCGGATACGACACCTCTTGATATTAACGACCGGGATAATATTCTGTTTCCTGAAAAAATAGGTGGCAAATTCGTACTGCTGCGCCGTCCCGAGGAATATGTGGGAGAAGACTACGGTACGGATAAGGCGGCCATGTGGATTACCTACTCCGAGGATCTGGTGAACTGGGAAGAGCCCAAGCTGCTCGCCACCGCCGGAAACCTGTCCTGGGAATCGCGGAAAATCGGGGGCTCAACGCCTCCAATCCGTACCGACAAGGGCTGGCTGGTGCTCTATCACGGCGTCGATGAAGATATCGTCTACCGTGTGGGAGCTATGCTGCTGGATTTGGAGCAGCCTGAGAAAATCATTGCCCGGACCCATCATTTCATTATGGAGCCGGAGACGTACTACGAGAAATTTGGATTCCAGATTCCGAATGTAATCTTCCCGACCGGAAACGTGGTCAAAGATGGACTGCTCTTTATCTATTACGGAGTAACGGATACAGCGATTGCTCTCGCCACGGTTCCTCTGGATGAATTGGTAGAGCATATCCTTCGGGAAGGGCAGTAATCAGGGCCGGCTTGGTTAGTGATTCAGCTGCTTTGCAGGGGAAGAAGGAAGCCCGGAATTAAATGGGCCTTTTCACAACAGTCCCCTTCAAAGCATGTTCTTTACGATATTGCCCTGGTGTCAGACCGATTTCTTTTTTGAACTTGCGGATGAAATTCGGCGTATCCAAATAACCGACCTGCTCGATAATTTCTTTGAGCGGTGCGCTAGTGTTCTCCAACAGCCGGATGACTTCATCCACACGTTTTTGCCAGATATATTGTGAGAAATTGCTGCCAGTCTTCTCTTTGAAACTCCGGCTCAAATAAGAGGTCGAAATGGCAAACTTAAGCGCCACATGTTCCAGGCTGAGTGTGTAGTCTGCGAACTGCTCGTCCACGTAGGCCAGAATGTCATCCATTAACGAAGATTCGCTTGTCTCCGTGTTCCGCTCGACCTGCATGCAAATGTCAGCGGCCAGAGAGAGCAGGCGGTTCTCCAGCTCTTCTAGCGTTTCAAAGGAGGTCAATTCCGGCATATTGGCAAACACACTATCCATCCCAAGTTCGGAGGCTGTGCGCAGAAAAGCGTTCAGCAGTTCGAAGCAGATGCAGCGCAGCAGATGAACTTGCAGTGGCTCGTCTTTGATCATCTCGATGGTATCAGCAATCATCTGGACGGCTACCGGTTCGTTGCCCTGTTTCAGACTCTGCTCCAGCTTCAACATGGATTTGCGCGGAATCCAGAAACTCTCGGTGGCGGAAGGGTTCAGCTCTGCAAGCTGCTCGAAGTAGGTTACCTGTCCGCTGCGCCGGATCATTCGGTGTTCCAGTGCCGCGGCAGCTTCGATAAACGATTGATTAAGACGGCTCAGGTCGCTATATGCCATACCGACACCGATGCTTAAGGACAGCTGCGAGTGCTCACGGATGATCGATTGGATACCTTCAATAACCTGCTCCATTTGGGTCTGGACCACCATGTCCGCTTCTCCGGGAAGTGAAATGATTAAGGCAAATTGGTCCTTGACCGAAAAT
This sequence comes from Paenibacillus sp. ACRRY, assembly GCF_022346995.1. Lineage (GTDB taxonomy): Bacteria > Bacillota > Bacilli > Paenibacillales > Paenibacillaceae > Paenibacillus. The sequence continues at coordinate 488,667 of NZ_JAKRNM010000001.1, forward strand.
TCCACACCAAAGATCTGTGCACCAGGAGTGGGCAAGCACACATTGCTGAGTATATCCTGCAGGAGATGCCGTTCCTGCCAGGACTTGCTGCCCGGCTTGGTGTCATCCCAGGACAGAATAGCTGAGAAATAGAGGCCTTCCCCCTGAGGATGCCTGAAGCCGGTACTGAAAATCATCTGCTCAATTTCTGGATCGTCCGGCTTGCCGTGTTTAAGCAGCAGCAGCATACACTGATTGCGGACGAAGGGCTCCTGTAGATCAATTTTGGCGCTGTAATCGTGAAGAGTTTGCCGGATCCATTCCCACTCATTGCGAAGCTTGGGAGCATCATTACCGCTGCTTTTCAGCTTCGCGAATTCCATCAGATCCCTAATCGGATGGTACTGCCTTTTGGCCAGCAGCAGTGCCGCAGCAATGCCAGTGATCACTGTAATACAGAAGACAATTAAAATCAGGGTCTGAACATGGGCCACACGACTAAAAAATTGGAAGCTTGGCATCGTGGTGACATAGGTCCAGCCATTTTCTTCCGATTGCACCGAAACGACGGAGTGTTGTTCCCCGTCCAGCTTCAGATTATGAATCCCAGGCTCAAGTCCGGATATGTTCTCCAGCTCGTTCTGGGGAAGGGTGACGCCATGGCTGTTTGCCGTCAACACCTCTCCAGTAGGACCGAATATGTAGCTGCTCCCCGTGAAGTCACTCAAAATTGAATCCATAACTCCAGTAAGCTTGGATTCTTTCATTAAATAGACAACGGTTCCGTATGGATAGGGGTCATTCGGTTTAATGGGTACGAGCATGACAAGCATTGGATCCGTCCGGGAATTAATGGTTACATTCTCCGCGGGACGTACCAGCGGTTGTCGGGTTTCATTTAAGTCCTGCCGCAACTCCGCAGGGGTCCAACGCTCAAATTGATAGAGAGTATCAAAGGTGACATGAAGATCAGCGAGACCACGGTGAGAATAGATGTTGGAGTCGTTATGGAAATACAGAAGCAGGTCCTCGGCAATATTGCTGCTGGCTTTGTAATTAGCAAGTGCCTGTATCGCCTCCATGCTGTAGTAGGGATCCCTCACCATGTAAGGGGTCAAATACTTGTCATAGGCGATTCTCCCTGCTATTTCCTGAAGTTCATTCATACGGGTATCTATGGTGTTCTTCACCTGATTCAGCTGATTGACATTGGATTGTTCAATTTCTACACGAAGCCCCTTGACAGCGTTTTCATATACAAAAATAGTAACACCTGTTAGAGGGATAAGAAATATAAGAATGTAGGAAAACGCATATTTCAGTAGAAGTCTTGATTTGAAATGATTCCAGCTGAATTTGAATTGGTTGAGCAAGGATGGCTTGAATGCCGGATTAGCCATGTAGTTGTCCCTCCCGTATTTAAAAAGTCGGATTAGTCATCCTGGAATAATAAATTACTGTTCTGTTCTGGATGATATTTAAGTTAGCATAAACATTATAACATTATAATCTTTGGAATAAAGTAGCTCATCAGGTTTATTTTTAATTTGCCTGTATACCTGGGTTGAAGAAGGAGATGGGATGATTGGGCACAGAGAATGTGCTGCGCAATTTGCAGCTTGTTGACGGGCGGATCATTGATATCGCCATTCAGGACGGGATCATCACCGACATTAAACCGTCAGGCCAGGCTGCGGAAGGAAAGAGCGGTCAAGATTGTTCGGGGTTATATGTGTCTAGCGGATGGATTGATCTGCATGTGCATGCTATGCCGGAGCTTGATCCCTACGGCGATGATATTGATGAAATTGGTGTGAAGCAGGGAGTAACCACACTGGTGGATGCCGGAAGCTGCGGAGCAGACCGGATCGGTGCATTGTACACTGCCAGCCTGAAGACTGCTACGCAGGTGTTTGCTCTATTGAATATTTCAAGGATCGGGCTCGCACGGACAGATGAGCTGTCACAGCTGGAATGGATAGACCGGGCGAAGGCCCGGGCAGCGGCAGCGGCTTATCCTGATTTTATCGTTGGTCTGAAAGCACGCATAAGCCGAAGCGTTGTCAAAGATTGCGGCGTAGAGCCGCTCAAGCTGGCACGCATATTGTCCGAAGAAACGAAGCTGCCGCTCATGGTTCATATTGGTTCCGCACCGCCTGCAATCTCCGAAGTATTGGAGCTATTACAGCCGGGCGATGTAATCACCCATTACCTTAATGGCAAGTCCAATAATCTGTTCCATGAAGACGGCACACCACTACAAGGACTGCTTGATGCTGCTTCCCGTGGAATTCATCTGGATGTGGGACATGGCACAGCGAGCTTCTCCTTCCGGATTGCAGAACAGGCCAAGGTGGCCGGTATTGAGCTGAATACAATCAGTACGGATATTTACCGCGGCAACCGGCTGAACGGTCCGGTCTACAGTATGTCGAATGTGCTGACCAAGTTTCTCGTTCTCGGCTACAGTCTGGAAGAAGTCATCCGCGCGGTTACAATCAACGCAGCAGCATGGCTCGGCAAGCCGGAGCTCGGACAGATTAGGGTGGGACAGCAGGCGAACCTGACTTTGTTTGCTCTTGAAGCAGGTGAGAAGCAACTTATGGACTCGGAAGGCGATGTCCGGATCGCACAGCACTATATTAAGGTTAAAGGAGTCTATGCTAATGGATCACTCATTACAAGCTAGATATGGACTGAAGCGTGTGATAAATGCCAGTGGTAGAATGAGCATTCTTGGCGTTTCCGCACCAACGGATTCAGTCATGGAGGCAATGAAACAAGGTGGACAGCAGTATGTAGAGATTGCAGACCTCGTAGACAAATCGGGAGAATATATTGCACACCTGCTTGGTGCGGAAGGGGCAGTTGTTGTGAACTCGGCATCCAGCGGCATAGCCCTGTCAGTGGCAGCCATGGTGACTGCCGGAGATCCGCGGCTTAGTCTTCGCCTTCACCAAGAGCCGGTATTGAAAAATGAAATTATTATGCTAAAAGGCCATAATGTGCAATATGGAGCACCTGTCGAAACCATGATATTTCTTGGCGGCGGCCGGGTTGTGGAAGTGGGATACGCCAATGAAGGCCGCCAGGAGCATATCGAGCAGGCCATCGGTGAACATACCGCGGCCATTCTCTATGTCAAATCTCACCACGCTGTACAAAAGAACATGATTTCTGTTGAAGAGGCCTGGGAGGTTGCACAGCGCAGAGGGATTCCGCTAATAGTTGATGCCGCAGCAGAAGAGGATCTGTCCAAATATGTCCATTATTCAGATTTGGCGATTTACAGCGGATCCAAAGCGATTGAGGGCCCCACCTCCGGGATTGTCGCCGGTAAAAAGAAATACACCGAGTGGCTGAAGGTACAGCTGCAAGGGATCGGCCGCAGTATGAAGGTTGGTAAAGAGACTACCTTCGGGCTGCTTCAGGCGCTGGAGGAATACCAGAACAAGACCGATAACAGCGAACGGGAGAAGCAGGAGCTGGAGGCTCTTCAGCTGCTGACTGAGATTCCTGGAGTTTCAGTATGCATCGTGCAAGATGAAGCGGGTAGAGCGATTTTCCGTGGACGCGTCCAGGTTGATTCCGCTGTTGCGGGAAAGGAAGCGAAGGATGTGAATGACCAGCTGCGTGAAGGGGAAATTGCGATATATACCCGAGACTATGGCGTCAAGCAGGGTTATTTCGATATTGATCCCAGGCCCCTGCAGGGTGATGATCTTCAGGTGATTATCAGAAGAATACAAGAGATCGTGGGAGGCGAGCAAAAATGAGTCATATTCAACAGCGTCTGTATAAGAACAGAGCCGCACTTAATGTACTGGCTGGCAGTATCGGAAACGCTAAGGAAGTATACGAAGCTGCAGAAGGATATGTACTGATAGGTGTGCTCTCGAAAAATTACGATACGGCGGAGGAAGCAGCAATTGCCATGACTGCATATGGTCAGGCTATTCAAGATGCAGTATCCATCGGGCTCGGAGCCGGAGATAACCGCCAGGCGGCAGTTGTGGCGGAAATTGCAGCAAGTTATCCGGGAAGCCATATCAATCAGGTCTTCCCAGCAGTGGGGGCGACTCGAGCCAACTTGGGAGCTAAGGACAGCTGGATTAACAGCCTGGTTTCACCGTGCGGGCAACCCGGCTATGTAAATATATCAACAGGCCCTGTCAGTTCAGGGACCACTCCGCATGCTATTGTTCCGGTTCATGCCGCCATTGCACTGGTTCGTGACATGGGTGGCAATGCGCTCAAATATTATCCAATGCAGGGTATGAAGCTGGAAGAGGAGTACCGAGCGGTGGCCAAGGCCTGCGGGGAAGCCGGATTTGCTCTGGAGCCTACGGGTGGAATCGACCTGAATAACTTCGGAACCATACTGGAGATTGCACTTCAGGCAGGTGTGCCACAAGTTATCCCGCATGTCTATTCCTCTATTATCGATCCAGAGACGGGGAGTACGAACGTGCAGGATGTTCGCAGGCTACTCGATATGATGAAATCGCTGGTGGACAGGTATGCCTAGGATTGCTGCTTTTGGTGAAGTGATGATGCGTTTACAGGTTCCGGGTTATGAAACGCTGATTCAGAGCAGCAGGCTGGAGTATTCGTTCTCTGGCAGCGGGGTAAATGTAACGGCAGCGCTGGCCAAATACGGCCATACCGGTGCTCTTATAACTACCTTGCCGGAAACGCCGGTGGGCGAATCAGCTATCGCCTATCTGCGCAAGCTTGGAGTGGATACTTCACTAATCAGCCGTGGCGGCAAGCATCTGGGGATGTACTTTCTGGAGAATGGCTTTGGAGCACGTCCCGGCAGAGTCACTTACACAGACCGGCTGGGCAGCAGCTTCAATACTGCGGAAGCGAGTAACTATGATATGCCAGCTCTTGCAGCCAAAGTTGACGTTCTTCATTTATGCGGCATCACGCTGGCAATGAATGAAGGCGTTCGCCAGCAGATGAAACAACTTGCTGTGGAAGTGAAGCGTGCCGGGGGGAAGGTTGTTTTTGATTGCAATTACCGTCCTGCGTTATGGGGAACAGATGGCTATACCAAGGCACGCCCACATTATGAAGAACTGCTCGAACTTGCGGACATAGCACTGATGAATGAGAAGGATGCGCGCTTTATTCTTGGCATTGGAGCCGGAGGTTATGATAGAATAACACAGTTAAAGCAAGTGATTCCCGAAGTTGTGGAGCGCTTCGGCATCAGAACGGTCGCGGGAACCCAACGAGAGATTAATGCTGACAACACGCATTCCCTGACAGGTCATATTTGTCATGAAGGTACGTTCGTGTTTTCCGGCAAACTGACCTTCCCGGTGTATGACCGAATCGGAGCCGGGGATGTATTTGCGAGTGCCATTATCCACGGGCAATTGCAGCAATACCCGCAGCAGCAGACGGTTAATATGGCAGTGACTGCAGCGATGCTGGCCCATACCACTCCAGGCGATACAGCGCTTTTTAGCGAGAGTGAGGTGCTCCGGGCGCTGTCAGACCATACCTTAGATGTTGAAAGGTAGTGAACAACGAGTGTCCTTGAAGCGGAAGCAAGGTCCTTTATATCAGCAAATCCAAAAAATTCTCAAAGATCGAATACTCCATGGAGTATATCCTCTCGGAAGCATCATCCCCTCTGAGCCACAGCTGGAGAAGGAATTCGGTGTCAGTAAAATGACGGTTCGCGGTGCGGTCCAGGAGCTGTCTCAAGAGGGATATGTGCAGAAAAAAAGTGGTGTTGGCACGATTGTGATGCGCAATACCTCCCATCAGAAGCTCTCTAAGGGGAAGCGGTTTACGGAGCTGCTCGTAGAAGAGGGACATAAACTGGAAAAGAGAGTACTGAACTCCCAAATAGTCACTAATGATGAAGGGACGGAGGAATTTGGCCGCTTCGGACTGTATTGCCAGCGGATTGAAAGGCTCTACATTCTGAACGGTCAGCCTTATATTCATCTCATACACTTCTTGGCTACAGCTGCCCTGCCCGGCGAAGGTATGCGAGAAATGAATACAGACATTCAATCGCTGTACGACTCACTGGAGGAGAACGACATTATGCTGGAAAACTTCAGGGACCGTTTCTTTGTAGAGCCAGCACCTCCCGAGGTGTGTAAGCTGCTGGAGATCCCCGTAGGGATGCATGTGCTCAAGCGCCTGCGTAACTCCTTTGACGGGGAAGGAAGACTAATAGAGCACAGTATCGGCTGCTATAATACAGAGCTTCATCATTATCTGGTTAGTTATGACACCTGAATTAGTCATCGGAATGGGTGGGCATATATAATTAGGATGTATTCCTTAGTGTTAGACTATCGCTAATGCAGCAGGATTTTAGATGTTCGAGGTATTACAACATACTTCATTAAAGTCGCTAATCTAGCGGCTTTTTTTGGTTGCTACATCGTTTTTTTGATCCAATAAGAAATTGTCTCGACCTGGATATAAAATTAATGGAGGAATGTAATTACTTTTTTATTTATAACTGGAAGGACCTTATTACTAACGGTGAGATTTACTTGGTAGTGACACATTATTTAACTAACAGGCAGGATCGTCTGAATAGTCGAAGAAATAAGAATGGTGAGCGAAAGTGCACAATGTTCCTAAATGGTTGCTAAAGGATGTGGCTGTATAATGAAATATTTTATTGGAATTACCCCTCCAGATGAGTACAAAGAAAAAATAGTGGTATTCCGTGATCGCTGGTCGAGTAGCTATCTGAACGACGTAGCAGAGCCACACATCACTGTAAAAGCGCAGGGTGGTCTTCATGGAGATCTGAAGTGGCTAGAAAAGGTAAGACAAACATGCGATTCAATCCAAACTTTTTCGTTAACATTATCGGTACCTGGGTCGTTCGGAAGTGAAGTCTTATTTCTTAGCGTTGAAACGGAAAAAGTAATTGATTTACATCGAAGATTGGTAAACGTGATTTCTCCATCACAAGAACTTGTAGATCGCTACTTTGAAATGGATAAGTATCATCCACATTTGACCTTGGGGCAAACCAACTGGGGGTTGAAGGAGACTGAAATTCACGAAATGGAAATGTTAGCAATAAACGAATTAGCTCCTTATCCAACCTTTAATGTCCATTTTGTTCGTGTATATAAAGAAGTTAAGCCTAACCAATATGTACCATTTGTAGATATCCCCTTGGGAGCTAAATGCTAAGTGTCTCAACTAACAGGGAACATTAGTGAAACAAATGGAGTGGCTTATTAATAGGAGGTTTTGGCTTGGTTAGTGATATCTTAGTACAACCTTGGTGGAAATTCTGATCTATTGCAAAAAGCAGAAAGTTATATGAGGCCACATACAAAAAATCTTTCTAAAAAAATAGAAGCTTTGCATTCAGGTAATCTACCTTTGTAAATAACACATATAGATGAATCAAATGAATAAGGATTTAAGATTTTTTATGTTATTTTAAGGTATTATTTTCCGAATACATTATATTTAATTAAAAAGTAGATTTAGGAAAAGCCTAAGGGGGATCATAATTTAATGGACAACAACAAGCCGTCGCAATCTGACAATGAAGAAGAAATGAAAGATTCTTTGACCGAAGAGCGGGAGAACCAGGTAGAAACAACGATGGTGCCGGAAATACAAGAAGAGGAGAATCAACAGCATTCATCCGAGGCACATCCACAAGTGGTTAAAGGGAAAAAAAATGTGGTCTGGATGGTAATCTCCGGAGTACTGGCAGCCGCACTTATCGTTGTACTCGTATATCCACCGTTTGGCGGGGGCAGGGAGTCTGTGGCTTCGGTCAATGGTACGGACATTTCTAAGGATGAGCTGTATAATGAATTGGTTTCTCTTGGTGGCGAGAGCACACTGAACAGCATGATTACAATGAAGTTGATCGATCAGGAGGCCACAAAAGCGAACGTATCTGTTACTGAACAAGATGTGAACGACGAGATTGAATCTCTAAAAACCCAGTATGGCGGTGAAGAAGGGCTTAACATGGCACTTTCTCAATCAGGCATGACCATGGATTCGCTCAAGAAAAATACGGAAGTCCAAGTGAAGATCCGTAAAATTCTTGAACCGCAAACGACAGTAAAAGATGAGGATATCAGTGCTTATTATGAGGCGAACAAAGCAACATTCGCCACTCCGGAGCAGGTAAGAGCATCCCATATCCTAGTGGCGACGAAAGAAGAAGCGGATGAGATCAAAAAACAATTGGATGAGGGAGCAGATTTTGCAACCCTGGCAAAAGAGAAATCCACAGATACAGGCTCTGCAGCGAATGGCGGGGATCTTGGATTTTTTGGAGAAGGTGAAATGGTAGAAGCATTTGAGAAAGCAGCTTTCTCCATGAAAGTCGATGAGATTAGCGACCCAATTAAGTCCGATTATGGTTACCACATTATCAAGAAGACAGATTCTAAAGAAGCTACTAATCCAACGCAAGAAGACAAAAAAGAAGATATTCGTAATATACTCGTGGAGCAGCAAGTCGGTGAACTCAGTACCAATTGGATGAGCGAATTGCGTTCCAAGGCTACAATTGTTAACACACTTGAGCCAGCAGATGAAAGCACGGATGCTGCCGCGGCTACCGCTGAGGATACAGAATCCTCTGCCAAGGAATAATAGTCACGACAGATGGAATAGAAACAAGGAAGCAGCTGACCAATTTGGCCTGTAAGGTTCGAATTTGATCAGCTGTTTTTTCTTGTATCTTTAAGAGTAAGGCGGTGAAAATCAATATTTTAAATTCATTCTTAGCAGAAGGTAGCTTTAAATAGAGCAAGTAAGGTTAACAGAACATGCTATGACTAATTTGGTTTATGCTATAATGATATGCTTATATGACAATAAGAAAATTTTCAAATAGGAGTGTGATTCATATGCAAAAGGGTAACAAGAAAGCACAGAACAACTCATTCCTCGCCACAATAGGGTCTCACATTCACACGGCTCTCTGGGATATCAGACAATGAGTTATAACCTGGATAGTGCAAGAGAGTTGGCCATTCGTGTAATTCTTGCGACTGGCGCGAGCCAAGCAGTGGCAACTTCACTTGCTGAAGCAACCGTCGGCGCAGAGTGTTCCGGTCGCAGTGGGGTTGGATTCGCCCATCTTCCCGATTATCTGGAAGGCTTTTTGAATGGTCGTATAACGGCTACAGCAGAACCGGAAATATCCTTTCCAACCCCTACGATTATAAAAGCCGATGCTAAGGGTGGTATCGCCCAGCTCGGTTTTGATCGTGCTTTTGAGGAGTTGCTAACACGTGCGAGTACATATGGGGTAAGCATATTTTCATTAAAGAATAGTTATACTGCCGGTGAACTGGGTTACTACGTAAGGAAACTAGCCCATAGGGGGATGGTAGCTTTCGCAACAACGAATGGGCCTGCTTTAATGGCTGCGGGACAGGGGGCGGAAGCCGTTTATGGAACGAACCCTCTTGCATTTGCTGCACCTGTTGATAACAGGTCTCCCTTGGTATTCGACCAGGCATCCAGCGCCACAGCCTTTGTTAATATACGTAAAGCTGCTGAACGAGGAGAGGATATACCGGAAGGTTGGGCCATTGACGAGAAAGGGAATAACACTACTGATCCGCGCGAAGCAATCAAGGGGGCATTACTTACTTTTGGAGGTACACGTGGTGCTAATATTGCTCTCATGGTTGAAATACTCGCTGCAGGTGCGACAGGTGCAAACTGGTCACTTGATGCGCCATCCTTCGATGAAGGCAGTGAATCGCCTGGAGCAGGAGTATTTATTATTGCTTTGGATCCCGAACTGCTATCGCCCGGTTTTTCCGCTCGATTAGTCTCTCAGATTGAACGATTGTCTGCTAAGGGAATTCATATCCCGGGAGGCAGCACTATTTTGGAGGAAATAGATATCCCTTCTTCTTTGGTTGAAACACTGGAGAGCTATTGTCTCAAGTGAAATAATCGGAATATTGATGACTCAGAAAAAGAAGGAGTAAAACAAGGACTGGCTAATGAGCCAGTCTTTTTTTGGACCTTTCTCTGGGCGAGATACATATTGTTAAGCCTACTCGGCTGTGTTACCTTCATAAGTTTTAGTCTGAGCAAACATCACTTTATTTTATATATTAAATATGTAAAGTATACAAATAAAAAAAATAATAGTATCCTTTCAAAAAGCGACAAATTTTGAAATAGGCGTGTGGTACCGGTATCTTTCTGTAGAAGAATGTCGCATAACATCATAGCAATCTATCATTTATGTATGGGAAATGCTAAAAAAAATATCGGAAATTCTCTTGAATATGTATATAATAAGATAATTCGAACTTTTTCGCGTTGCTTCGATAAAGAGGGATTCTTGTTTCATATTACAATTCGACTGATTTCGCTATTATTCGTCATTTTACAACCATTTTTTATTGACACAATATATCTAGCGTGACATAATACTTTTCATACTAAATTACTATGTTATATCGGATATTTTAATTTCCGTGATTACACGAGGGGGAAGTTGTAATGAAAAAGAGATTTATGCCAGGCGTTTTTATTCTATTGTTGGGTATTGTTATTGCAGGATGCGGAAATAAAAGCGGGGCAGATTCTGAAGCTCAAAGTGGTGCGGGAACAGGTCAAAAAACAATTGTCGCAGCAACCAGCGGAGTCAGTAATCCATTCAGTTACGATAAAGACGGTGAATTGACAGGATACGATGTTGAAGTTATGAAAGCCGTTTTCGAAGGGCTGCCAGAATACAAATTGGAAGTGCAAGCGATTGAGTTTGAAGGAATTCTGACAGGACTGGATAACGGACGTTTTCAACTGGGAGCAAACAATTTCAGTTCTAATCCTGAACGTCGTGAGAAATATGATTTTTCGTTGCCCATCATTGAAAATGCGAATGTGTTCGTTGTTCGTAAAGACGACAACACCCTCAAATCGATCGAAGATCTGAAAGGGTACAAAGCCGTAACCGAAGTAGGAAACTCCGGTGCAACACTACTTGAGAATTACAATACAGATCATCCGGATGCCAAAGCAGACATCATGTATACAGACGAAAACTTCGTGAAGCAGTTTGAAGGCATCGAAGCAGGACGTTACGATGTGCGCATTATTTCCCGTGTTTCTGCGGAGAAAGCCATCAAAGAACATGGTTTCACCAATCTGAAAGTTGTACCATTCTCTACAGAAAACAGTGACCCAGGTTCATATATCCTGTTCACCAAATCTGCTGATAGTACTCTGCTCGATGCGGTCAACAAACGCATCAAGGAAATGTACAATGATGGTACGCTGCTTAAAATCAGCGAAGAACAGCTGGGCGGAGACTACCTGCCGAAAAAAGAACTGATGGAATAGTGAGAAAAGGGTGAAATTATGAAATTTATCGTTACAGGAGATGCGCTGTTTTCAAGCAGCAATTTGCATAAAACAATGGATCCTAACCTTCTCGCACTGTTGCGCGGGGCAGATGAGGTGTTCACCAATGCTGAATTCGTTACGCCGAGAAAAAATACGATTCCGGCATCTGGCCGTGGTTATCAGACAAGTGTACGTCCCAAAGCGTTGGATGAGTTTGGTCCGCTAAATATTCGTTACGTGAGTTTTGCAAATAACCATACAGGCGATTACGGTGTCGAAGGTTTATGCGACACAATTGATGAGGCGGAGCAGCGCGGCTTGGTTCCGCTGGGTGTCGGACACAGTTTACACGATGCACGTAAACCGGTATTTGTAGATACGGCAGATGGACGGATCGCGATCATCACCATCGATGTAACAAGAAGCGAGGTATTTGCTGCTTCGAACCCTGGCAACGGGGTTCCAGCTCGTCCAGGCGTCAATCCTCTTCGCTGGTCACGCACGTATGTCGTGAATGATCAGGATTTTGAAACACTGAAAGAAATCAGCGAACGTATCGGGATTTCACCAAGTATGGAAGAAGGAAAGCGAATCGAAACGTACAAGAGCAAATCGGAAAATCACTACGAATTCGGATCACTCTTTGAAGGTTATCTGACGTTCGAAAAAGGGGATAACCCTCGTGTCAAAACCGAAGCTCATGCACAAGACCAGCAGGAAATTCTCCGTACGATTCGGGATGCCAAAGAGCGGAGTGATTTTGTATTCGTAAGCTTGCACACCCATGAAGGGGAGAATGAAAACTGGTATTCGGACTATCCTGCTGAATTCATCGAAACGTTTGCGCGTGGTGCAATTGATGCAGGAGCGAATTGTGTATTTGGACATGGGGCCCACTTTACAAGAGGTGTGGAATTGCATAACGGTCAACCGATTTTTTATAACATCGGCAGTCTGTTCATGGAGTTTGAAGCTGGGGAGTCGATCATTTCTCCGGAGATGTTTACGGCTTACGGCTATTCCGAAAACGAATCCCCATCTACGCTGCACAAAAACAGAACGAAGGACAGTGAAGGGAACTGGCAAGGCTTCTACAGTGATCCGAAGTTTTCCGAAAACTTCCTTGTTTCGTTTGATCTCAGCGTTGACGAAAATCGCTTCGATTATGAGCTGATTCCAATCGATCTCAGACTTACTCACCAGACCGTAACCAAACGCGGGCTACCTGTCCTGGCATCAGAAGATGCTACGACATCATTGCTTGAACGGCTGAACGCAGTCAGTAAGGAGCGTTATCATACAGAAATCGTTCGCCAAGGCGAAGTGTTGACCGTTAAAGAGTGGAAGTAATTCCACTCTTGCTGTATTTAGAACATATTGCGGAAGGAATGTAATACTTCATGGGAGAAATTTTTGATATCAATGCGGTGTTTTCTGCCATTCCCCGACTATTAGAGGTTCTGCCTGTGAGTCTGCAGATCACAAGTATTTCAATGGTTATCGGTCTTGTATTTGCCTTGATCTTTGCCGTGATCCGCATGAGAAAGATTCCTGTACTCAGTCAGGTTGTGGCCGTGTTCATCTCGTTTATTCGGGGAACACCAATCATTGTACAGCTGTACTTAACGTATAACGGGATACCACTGTTGTTAAAGTTCATCAATCAACAGTATGGGACCGATTATAACATTAACGCTGTGCCTGCGATGCTGTTTGTTCTGGTGACATTTGCATTTAATGAAGCTGCTTATAACTCGGAGACGATCCGTGCAGCTCTGCAATCCGTAAACAAGGGGCAGATAGAAGCAGCCGAGTCGCTTGGCATGACTTATCTTCAAGTACTACGCAGAGTTATCGTACCTCAAGCCCTGGTCGTTGCCATTCCGCCGCTGGGTAATGCCTTGATCGGTTTGCTTAAGGGAACATCCCTGGCATTTGTCGCTGGGGTTATCGAGATGACTGCACAAGGTAAAATCATTTCCGGAAGCAATTTTCGGTTTTTCGAAGTTTATCTAGCACTCGCAATCATTTATTGGATCATGACGATTATTATTGAACAAATTTTGCGTTTCCTGGAGAAGAGATTCTCGATTCCCGATCCGGTACAAAAAACGATGAACAAAGGCTGGTTCTCCATGGGAAGGAGGGAGATCTGATGATCAAGGTAAGCAATTTGTCAAAGTCTTTTCACGGCAATCTCATTTTGGACGATATTTCGGTGGATATTGAGAAGGGAGATGTTGTAGCCCTTATTGGTTCGTCAGGTGCGGGGAAATCTACTTTTTTACGCTCTTTGAATTGCCTGGAAAAGGCAAACAAAGGCCTTCTGGACCTTGAAGGACTTAAGGTGGACTTCAGCAAAATTACAAGCAATGAGCGCCTGGAGCTGCGCAAACAAACCGCAATGGTCTTTCAGCAATTCAACCTTTTTCAGCACCGGACCGCACTGGACAATGTGAAAGAAGGTCTGAAGGTCGTCAAGAAAATGAAGGACAAGGATGCCACTGAAATTGCCAAAAGGCAGTTGGAACAGGTTGGGTTGGCCGAACGGGCGCATTATTATCCGAAACATCTGTCCGGAGGACAGCAACAGCGTGTCGGTATTGCGCGTGCGTTGGCAATGGAGCCCAAGCTTCTCCTGCTCGACGAGCCAACATCTGCACTTGATCCCGAGCTGGTAGGTGAGGTGCTGCAAACCATAAAAAAAACAGCTGCCAGCGGACAAACCATGCTGCTTGTTTCACACGAAATGAGCTTTGTATACGAAGTGGCCAACAAGGTACTTTTCCTGGACAAGGGGAAAATCGTAGAGGAAGGAACGCCGGATGAAGTATTTAATCACCCGAAATCACAGCGGGCTAAGGAGTTTCTACAGAATTACTTCCGTAACAAATCCGGCAACCTCTAATTTAGACAGTAACGAAAAGCATTTGAACTAAAAAAGTTATGCCGCCAGCGCGCATCGATATTCAATCGGTGCGCGTTGTTTGTATTTGGGTCGTAATGTCGTTAAGTGTATTTATATGTATAACTTCAAATCAAAAATGGATTGAACAAGAAAGTATAAAAAGAAGGGAACTGAACATGGAATAAGCAAGAAATTTACATCTGATTGAACTATAATGGGCGTGTTTACAATACATTTGCTGGAGGAGAGCTGACATTGAGAACATTTCAAAACCCCGTACTCCCCGGATTTTACCCTGACCCATCAGCCATAAGAGTGGGAGAGGATTATTATCTGGTAACTTCAAGCTTTGAATATTTCCCTGGCGTGCCTCTGTTTCACAGTAAGGATATGGTTAACTGGCGTCAGCTCGGCCATATCCTGGATCGGCCTTCTCAATTGAATCTAGATCATATCGCTCCATCTATGGGAATCTGGGCACCTACGATCCGGTATCATAATGGGACCTTTTATATGATCACAACCTACGTCGATAATGAGAAACAGCAGCATAATTTCTATGTTACGGCTACTGATCCTGCCGGAGACTGGTCAGATCCTGTTTGGCTAGAAGATGCTCCCGGTATTGATCCATCCCTGTTCTTCGATGATGGCCGCGTATATTATACAGGCAACCGAGTTCCTCCAGGCGGGCAGGAATATCCCAAACACATGGATATCTGGTTGCAGGAAATCGATCTAAGTCAAGGTAGACTGATTGGAGAGAAGTATAGTATCTGGCAGGGCGCACTTAAGGTTGCACATGCACAGGAAGGTGCTCATCTATACAAAATTGGCGAATGGTACTATGTGACTGTCGCAGAAGGAGGAACTGGCCACACTCATGCAGTTACCATAGCAAGGAGCAGGAAGGTCAAGGGTCCTTATGAGGGTCACAAAGCTAATCCGATTTTGACTCACAGGCATCTTGGAAGAGAGTTTCCAATTGTCAACGTGGGCCACGGCGAACTGGTGGAGACTCACCATGGCGAGTGGTGGATGTTTTGTCTTGCTTCCCGCACTGCGGGAGGTTATTACCGCAATCTTGGTCGTGAGACGTTTCTTGCACCTGTAATTTGGGAAAATGAGTGGCCAGTGGTTAGTCCTGGAAAAGGAATGTTGGAATTTGAGACGGTTGCCCCGAATCTGCCAGAACACACGTGGGAGATCCCCTCTGTGAGAGAGGATTTTAATGTTCCAGAACTATCTCCCGTTTGGAATTTCCTTCGAACACCCCGTGGTGAGTTCTGGAGTCTAACTGAACATCCAGGATATCTGCGTTTGAAACTGAAGCCGGAACAGTTAACTGCGCAAGGGAACCCCTCTTTTATTGGACGACGCCAACAGCATTTAAGCTTTATCGCTGCAGTACGTCTTATATTTGAACCTCAAGCGGATGGTGAAGTGGCTGGCTTAGTACTGCTGCATAACGCGAACTTTCATTTCCGCTTTGTCTTATCACGTGAAGGTGACAGGTATATTCTTCGCCTAATCGAACGTTTCGAGGGAGAAGAAAAAGAGCTTGGTTCTGACCGATGTGATGGAGGCAGAGTTCAGCTGAAAGTGGAAGCCCGTCATCAGGATTATAGCTTTTACTTTAGAACAGAAGAGGCAGATGAGTGGAAGACACTCTGCACGAATGTCGATGGAAGGCTGTTAAGCACTGACCTGGCCGGAGGCTTTACAGGAACATACATCGGCCTGTACGCCAGCTCTCAGGGAGCTCCTAGTACAACGTTTGCTGACTTTGATTGGTTTGATTATGAAGGTTTGAATTAGAGTTCTTTATTAGGTTGAAACAGGCTTTCCCCCTGACGAAATTTGATTTCTTTTCGATAGTGTGAAGGGTTGTAACCTGTTACTCTCTTGAAGGTTTTGTTAAAGTGGGACAGATGCTCAAACCCGACATGTGAGGCAATGTCCTGGATTTTGCTATTGGATTGGGTAATGAGTCGCTTGGCCTGTTGAATTCGAATATGCACGACATACTCCCGAAAATGAAAGCCTGTCAGTCTGTAGAATATGCGGCTCAAGTAGGAAGAGCTGATGAAAAATTGTCTGGCCGTTTCTTCCAAAGTCAGTGGCTTCTCATAATGTTCGCGAATATAAGTAGCGACGTCGGTAACCAGGTTGTGCAGTGGGTGCTTCGTGTTATCACTCTGTGAGAGAGGTTCTGTACGTTGAAGGAGAATCATTAATTCAGCAAATAAAGTTAGAACACTTGTTTCGTAAAACGGTCGACATTCCTGACATTCCTCAACCATACGTATCAGAAGGTTTTCTGCTTCGTTCTGCTCTCGTAGCATCAGTCGAAAAAGGTGAAAGCCGCGCTTGTTAAACCATTGCGTATCATCCTGAAGCGGGGTGGGTAGAAGTGCTGGATTATAATTAATTAGAATTCGTTCAAATTCAGCAATTTCGGAGCTTGCGGTCGCATGCATCTCATCGGATTGGATCAGAATAATCTCTCCTTTTTGAAGCGTGACCACTTGACTATCTACAAAATATATACGTTCACCTTCTTTAAGATAATACAGTTCAACGAAAGGATGACTGTGAGCCCGGGGCATAGCTGTGATGCCTGCACGTTTCATGTGCTGGATGCTGAATTGCTCGTTTGCCACATGGTATTTCGGTTGGGAAACGCTTACACTTTTCATGGCCGCTCCTTATCACTCGGTAGTTATTACCATTATAGTTTATCTCCAAAGTAGGTTGAAAGGGGAAACGTATGTTGATTACTGTATCTGCTGGACAAAACGGAGATTATTCCAATCTCCAGGATGCTGTGGATTCGATCTCTCAAGGGCATAAATCGGAGGTTACGATTCGAATCAAACCAGGGCTCTATCAAGAGAAAGTAACCATCCCATCTGATGCTCCGCCCATTCTATTGCTCGGCGAAGATTCAGACACCACAATTATAAGCTGGTCGGATAATGCACATACACTGGATGCAGAGGGAAAACCACTCGGAACATTTCGCTCAGGGACCATAAATATATTTGCGAAGCAGTTTACTGCCGAGAATATAACGATCCAAAATGCCTCTGGACCAGGGACGGGGCAGGCTGTAGCCGCCTTTGTTGACGGAGACCATGCCGTCTTTCGCAGAGTGCGTTTTCTCGGTAACCAGGATACGTTATATACGGGCCCAGGGAAGCAGTATTATAACGATTGTTATATTGAGGGGGATGTAGATTATATTTTTGGTCCGGCTACGGCGCTCTTTGATCACTGCCAACTTCATAATAAAAGATCAAGAGGGTACATAACGGCAGCTTCCACACCGGAAGGTACACCATTCGGATATGTCTTTTTGGATTGCCGAATTACAAGTGGTGAAGGGGTTCACGATGTGTATCTTGGGCGTCCTTGGCGTCCTTATGGGCATGTTGCTTTTCTGCGAACAGTTATGGATGGTTCCATTACAGGCGAGGGCTGGCATAATTGGGGGGAGCCTGATAGAGAGAAAACTTGTCGTTATGAGGAATACGAGAGTCGTGGCGCAGGCTCTAATCCATCGGAAAGAGTTTCTTGGTCGCGGCAACTGACATCAGCGGAGACGATGAAGTATCAGATTATAAATATTCTGGACGGATGGCATCCCGAAGGTTACTGAGCAGCATTACCCTTACTATTGAAATGACAGGAGGTCACGGAGATGACCAAGATAGAGGCCAAAATTGCAAGCAACGCCCGGAAAATTGCGGATACCGTTATAGGACAGTGTAATGAAAAGGGAGAGCATGAGTACGTTCTGAAACGTTGGGCTTACGTACCCGGGATGCTGTTGATGGCGATGATGCGCACTGGAAAATGGTTTGACGAACCTGCTTATACCGCGTTTGTACGGCGTCACATGGACACCTTTATTCAGAAGGACGGTTCCATTCGGACCTACTCACTGGAGGAGTACAATCTGGATCAGATTAATCAGGGGAAGAATCTGTTCTGGTTGCTCCAAGAAACAGGAGATGATCGGTATGCTGAGGCCGCTCATCTTCTCGCCGCACAGCTTATTAGTCAACCTCGAACCTCTGAAGGTGGATTCTGGCACAAAAAGGTATATCCGTTTCAAATGTGGCTGGATGGTCTGTATATGTCTTCACCCTTTTTGGCAGAATATGCCAAGGTATTTGCACGTCCCGAATTACTGGACGAGGTGGCTCATCAGTTATTGCTGATTGAGCATAAAACTCGCGATCCTCGGACCGGTCTGCTCTACCACGGCTGGGACGAATCCCGTGAACAGGAATGGGCAGATAGCCGCACGGGCTTGTCATCGCAATTCTGGAGTCGGGCAGTAGGCTGGTACATGATGTCACTTGTAGACTGCCTTGATCATTTCCCGATAACGCATTCGAAGCGTGGAACCATAATTGGTATTTTCCATCGGTTGTGCCTTGCCCTGCTTCAGGTACAGGATAAAGAAACAGGACTGTGGTATCAGGTACTGGATCAAGCCGGCCGGAAGGGTAATTACTTAGAGGCGTCCGGTTCATGCATGTTTGTATATGCTTTGGCAAAAGGACTGAGGCGTGGTTATTTGGAAGCGGGATTTGAAAATGCGATGCTTAGAGGGTATAAGGGTATCGAAGAGCATCTCACGGAAGAAGATGCACATGGTATACATCTGAAACAAATATGCCATGGAGCAGGATTAAGCCTAGATCGAAATGGTTCCTACGACTATTATATTTCGGAGGAGATCGTTGAAGATGTTCCAATGGGAATGGCACCCTATCTGCTTGCTTCCCTTGAAGTGGAACGTTATGTTAACAGAAGTGAATCATGATGCTAGAGCAGAACATACCATGTTACAAAAGATAGTTTACCTTTTAAGACTCCTTAATCATGACGACTATCTAAAAAGAGGCCTCTCCAAATTGGAAAGGTCTCTTTGTCGGTTATTGATTGACCGGTATAATTTAAGGTTTGCTTTTTGCGGTAGAGATTTGATTATTTTCCAAGGTTGTTGCGCCGGCGCGATTTCGATATTCACCGGGAGTCATATCATTTAACTGTTTGAATCGGCGGATGAAGCTTGACACGTTGTAATACCCAACTTCCTCCGCTACGGATGATAGCGGTTTCAAAGTTGTGGTCAGTAAATGCTGAGCTTTCTTCATCCGTAATTCGGTCACATACTCAAGTGGGGTCTGACCGGTCTGTTCCTTAAACAATTGACTCAGATTGGGCAAAGCCATGCCAAATGTCTCTGACATTCCCTGAAGAGAAAATTCACATTGGTCAAAATGCTCCTCAATGTATTGGGTGATCAAGTTGAGGGATCGGGACGCTGGTTCTTTTGCAGATGTTTCCTTATTCAGTCTCTCAAACGCGAGGGATAAATCCTGACTGATAGATTGAATCAATTGCTCGAATTCATCGATTGTCTCCAGACGCTCCAGTACAAATATATCGGGATATTGGGCGGAGTGTTGCTCGCTCATCCCCAGTCCAATCCATATCTCATTAACGGAACGAATAATATCGTAGCACAAACTACGGGCAATAATTAAAGGTACCTGCTTTTGCCGGATAAAATCAGTAATATTCGAGAGAGCACTTTGAATCTTATCCATCTTGCCTTTACGAACAGCCCGCTGCAGGCTCTCCATCTCTGCGTGGGGATAGGACTCTTGGTGATTGAAGCTCATCGGAATATCGTGATACCGAATAACCCGGTTAACACCTTGAATGAATCGATAATCCATGGCTGTCTGCGCTTCAAGATAGGAACGGGGACTTTCTGAAACCAAGGTTCGGGTACCGACACCAAGAGTTACCGTCCCGCCTAATAATTCATGTAATCGTTCTTGGAATTGATCCATACAGGCAGGCGTGTCATCAGTAATAGTTTCTTGAATAAGCAGGAGGAATACATAACGACCCGTCTCAAAATGCTCAATTCCCAAAATGGGATGAGGACCGGGATAGCTTTGTTCCATTTCCTGAACGGTATGATTATTCATGGAATGTACATGCTCGGCAGTTTCAATAATGATAACCTGGGTTTGTGCCTCGTCGGTCAGTTCTACAATGTTGCTATCATATTCAGTGATTTCTGATAAGGATTGAATTTCACCCTTTAGCAGCGCGAAAACCATCTGTTTTTTGACAGCGGATGAGTGATTTTTAACACGGTTATCGAGATCTTTATTTTGATTGGCCAGGCTGGTTAACGTATAACGAACGGTTTCAAGTTCATTCAATGATTTCATCTTTTGAGGGAATAAACGATGGCTTTCCTTGCGCAGCAAATGGATGGGTCTATAATTGGAACGCATGCTTACATAAATGATGCCTCCGCCGACAATCAAA
The DNA here is from genome assembly GCF_022346995.1 of Paenibacillus sp. ACRRY. Classification (GTDB taxonomy): domain Bacteria; phylum Bacillota; class Bacilli; order Paenibacillales; family Paenibacillaceae; genus Paenibacillus. Next base: position 509,269 of record NZ_JAKRNM010000001.1, read on the forward strand.
ATGGCTATTATTCCGTAGGTCAGCCAGTTTTGGGCATGATTCACTTTATCCATTACGACATGGATCGGAAGCAAACTTGCATATTTCCATCCAGACTGCTTGGATTCCATGAGGAAAAGATAGTAATTGGTTCCCTCCAGTGTAATCTCCTGATAAGGAGCGTGATTACCTTCCGTAATAAGCTTCGATAAGGCTAAACGGGAGGGGCTGCCTTCTTTTGCAATAGAAGTAACGAGCTGATTATTCTGGTCAAAGATCCACATGGATCCTTCAGCTTTTTCATATGTGGACATTAATTGATGAATGGATCTTTCATTGATCAAATACACTATGGTTCCGTAAGGTTTAGCTTGATTCGGAAACATCGGTTGAATCATTCTCAGATAGCGTTCATCCGATTTTTCATCATAACCTGGTGAGAGCAGGGAAGCTGTCCTGGATTCCTGCAAATCGGTAATCATGGATGATGCGGGCCAATCTTCAAATTGATAAATTTGATTGGAGATCATCGGCAATGAATAGACACCGCTGCTTGTAAAAACAGCAGGGTCCGACTTGAAATATACCCAGATTTCATGAATAAACGGGCTCATTCGTTGGTAACGTTTTAACTCCCGTGTGATTCCCCAAGCTTTATAACCCCATTGCTCTGAAATTCGATAAGGGTACAAACTGTTATCTTCAATTAGCATTTGCCTCGTGGTATCTTCGATCCTACCTAATTGCTCGTCCATGGATTCACGCATGTTATCCAGCGTATTCAGATTGCCGGCAATCACTTCCTCCTCCAGTTGGCTCACGAAGAAACTATAGACCAACATCGCAATCAGGGTGATGGGAAGCAGAAGAAGGATGATGTAGGACAACAGGTATTTTATGAAGATTTTATAGGAATGGTTGTCGGTCATCTCGTTTAGCCCCCCTGAAAGAGTATTGGTTCGCTCGTTCATTTTTTAGCAAACTTCCCTGGCGAAGCTCGTATAGCACGCGAGCATGTTAGTGACAAGCAAGGTGATTAGCATTATTTTAGATGATTCCATTCCATACATCTACCTTTTTTTCCTTTTTCATTCAGAATGGTAATGGCAGCGATGGTTGGCAGGCAAATATTCAGGATTTGATATAACCAATTAGTTTGATTATAGAGCTGAAAAGTTATATTTAGTGGATTTCAGATAAATTGCTTATAAATAAAGCACATAAATTTTGTACATTGTAAGCCTTTTCAAGACTGTGATAAGGTCGTTTTGCATTAAAGGTTTAAGCGGATTAGGCAGGGAAACCTGCTTCAATTCAATTCCGCGAGTTTTTCCTTTGCTAAACAACAAATAAAGAGGTGAAGTGAATGAGATTAAGATCTGAATCCTTGATGTGGTACGATACTCCAGCTCGTAACTGGGAGGAAGCACTACCCATCGGAAACGGAAGGTTAGGTGGAATGGTTTTTGGAAACATCAAGCAGGAACAAATCCAGTTTAATGAGGATTCGATATGGTCTGGTGGACCCAGAAATCGGAATAACCCGGATGCCAAGGAACATCTGCCTCATATACGGCAGCTCTTGTTCGACGGTAAATTAAAGGAAGCTCATGAACTCGCGGAAGCAGCTCTTTCCGGTACGCCATGCAGCCAAAGGCACTATATGACAGCCGGTGACTTGATAATTCGTATGAATCATACGGTAGATCCGGTGGATTCCGCAGATTACAGGAGAGAACTGAATCTGGAGCAGGCGATTGTTCGTACGGAATATGTGTATGAAGGCGTCAGGTTCCGCAGAGAAGTATTTTGCAGCTACCCTGCGCAGGTCATGGTGATTCGGCTGGATGCGGATCGTCCAGGGAGTTTGAGCTTCATGGCGAGATTCGAACGAAAAAAGGGCCGGCATATGGAACTGTCTTATCGAAAAGGTGAAGATACCATCATAATGTCCAATCCATGCGGAGGAGTTAACGAAGCGTCATATACGGCCGTGGTAAAAGCCGTTGCCTCAGGGGGGACTGTTCAGGCGATTGGGGAGCATTTGAAAGTACAAGGGGCGAACCAAGTAACCTTATTTCTGTCCGTGGCTTCCGGCTTCCGGTACGATAAACCAGAACGGCAAGCCTGTGAATGGGTTGACCAAGCAGCTGTCCAAACGTATGAAAAGTTAAAGAATGAACATGTGCTTGATTACCAACAGTTGTTTCAACGGGTCAAGCTGGAGCTTGCGGACCTTTCGGAAAATGATCATCATCTATTGCCTGCTTCAAAGCGGCTTGAGCTTGTACAAAAAGGAGCCGAAGATTCCGGGCTAAATACACTATACTTCCACTTTGGAAGGTATCTTCTTATTTCATCGAGCAGGCCTGGCGCTCTTCCGGCCAATTTGCAAGGAATATGGAATGACTCCATGACACCGCCGTGGGACAGCAAATACACAATTAATATCAATACCCAGATGAATTACTGGCCCGCTGAGACGTGTAATCTGGCAGAATGCCATGAGCCTTTAATTGAACTGGTCGAACGGATGAAGGTCAACGGGAAAGTGACCGCACAAATGATGTACGATTGCAGAGGTTTCGTCGCCCACCACAATACGGATCTCTGGGCAGACACCGCTCCCCAGGATATTTATGCTGCAGCAACTCAGTGGGTCATGGGCGGGGCATGGCTTACGCTCCACCTATGGGAACACTATCAATTTTATCCGGATAAGGTTTTCTTGGAACGAGCATATGACACAATGAGGGAAGCGGCGTTGTTTTTTGTGGACTTTCTTGTTCAAAGTCCTGAAGGCTATCTGGTCACCAATCCTTCTGTTTCACCCGAGAACCGTTATAAGTTACCGAGTGGGGAAGCAGGAACATTATGTTATGGTCCCACGATGGACACGCAAATTATTGAGGAATTATTCAGGGCATGCGTGGAAGCGAGCCTTGTGTTGAACGTTGATCAAGATCTCCGGGAGCAATGGGAGAAAATGATCAAACAATTGCCACCTATGAAAATTGGCAAGCATGGACAGCTGCAAGAATGGCTGGTGGATTATGACGAAACAGATGCGGGCCATCGTCATATCTCCCATTTGTTTGGACTTCATCCCGGTTCAACCATCAGTCCTGACCTGACGCCAGAGCTGGCAGAAGGTGCGAAAACGACACTGATTCGGCGGTTGGAAAATGGGGGAGGGCATACGGGCTGGAGTAGAGCCTGGATCATTAACTTCTGGGCAAGGCTGCTGAATGGAGAGCAGGCCTATGAGCATACACAACAACTTCTTCGGCAATCAACCCTGCCCAATTTATTTGATAACCATCCTCCGTTCCAGATCGATGGTAATTTTGGTGGTATTGCAGGCATTGCGGAAATGCTGCTGCAAAGTCATTTAAATTACATTCAGTTTCTCCCGGCCCTTCCAGCTGTATGGCCAGCGGGTAGTGTGACCGGCCTGCGGGCCAGAGGAGGATTCGTCATTGACATGACATGGGCTGACCAACAAATGAAGACAGCGTCCGTACGCTCTGAGATTGGAGGACGCATCCGTTTGTTCTCGCAGCATCCTATCCATGTAACTACCGCGGACGGGCAGCCGGTAGCTACAGATCGTAAGGGGAATATTACCGAATTCACTACAGCCGCAAATACCGTATATACATTGGCCTCTGCAGGTGAAATATAAAAATTGTATATAATTATTGAATATTGTAAACGCTTTCCTTCTGGTGATATATTCGGCGTGCAACATTATACATCCACCCATAAGGAGGTGACACTGTGAAATTGGCTATGAAACAGAATAGGAAGTTCGGGAATCGGGGTATGGGCGAATATTTTAATATGCTGGGTAAGGACTTCCAGAAGCATAAGATTGTTTACTTTCTGGGACTGTTCGGGATTAGCTATTACATCATTTTTAGCTATATACCGATGTATGGCGTTAGCATCGCTTTTAAAAATTACTCACCGGTCAAAGGCATTTTGGGAAGCGAGTGGATCGGTTTTCAGAACTTTGTAGATTTCTTCCAAAGCTTTTACTTTTGGAGGTTACTGCGGAATACGCTGATCATCAGCATTTACGAGCTGCTCATTGCTTTTCCTGCGCCCATTATTTTAGCTCTGCTGTTAAATGAGGTAAGGCATACCTTTTTCAAACGGTTGACACAGACGATCACGTATCTGCCACACTTCGTGTCTATTGTTGTAATTAGTGGCATGATTGTAGACTTCTCAAGAAAAGCGGGATTGTTTAACATCATATTGAGCTGGTTTGGTGTTGAAGCACAAAATTTATTGCTGGATCCATCCCTATTTAGAACCATATTTGTAGGTTCGGGAATATGGCAGGGTATCGGCTGGGGATCCATTATTTACCTCGCTGCATTATCAGCCATTGATACTCAGCTGTACGATGCAGCCACAGTGGACGGCGCGAACCGGTGGAAGCAAATGCTGCATGTAACGTTACCGGGCATCATGCCAACGATCGTTATACTGCTGATTCTGCGCATTGGTGGCATCATGGATGTCGGTTTTGAGAAGGTAATCCTGTTGTATAATCCTCAAACCTACGAAACGGCAGATGTCATCTCCAGTTTTGTATACAGGCGTGGACTTCTGGAGGCGAATTACAGCTACAGCACCGCTGTCAGCTTGTTTAATTCCGTCATTAACTTCATTCTTCTGATTCTGGCAAACCGGATTAGTCGGAAAATCAATGATACGAGTCTATGGTAGAGGAGGATACCTGGCATGATAAAACGCAGCTTGGGCGATAAAATATTTGACACATTAAACATTGTGTTTTTGACAGGGCTGATGATCATTACTCTCTATCCTTTTCTCTATGTGATCTTTGCATCGCTCAGTGTGCCGTCAGAATTGGTCAAACACAGCGGCCTTCTCCTGTGGCCTAAAGGGTTCTATCCAGAAGCCTACAAATTAGTGCTCAAAAACCCGATGATCATCTCCGGCTATAAGAACACCCTGTTTTATGTAGTGGTTGGAACCACGCTAAACGTGTTTTTTACGGCGTTGTTTGCTTTTGTTTTATCACGAAGAGATATGTATTGGAAAAAGTATATGATGATGATGGTTGTCTTCACCATGTTTTTCAGCGGCGGTCTCATTCCTGGCTATATTTTGGTGAAAAACCTGGGGATGCTCGATACGCGCTGGGCTCTTATCATTCCCGGATTGATCGCCACCTGGAACCTCATTATTATGAGAACTTCATTTCAGGCTATCCCGGTTGAGCTTGAAGAGGCGGCAAAGATTGATGGAGCATCCGATTTCCGAATTTTTGCCCAGATCATCTTACCTCTATCGGTTCCTGTACTTGCCGTGATGGCATTGTTCTACGGCGTAGGTCATTGGAACTCATGGACAGGGGCTCTAATTTATTTGCGGGATCGGGAGCTGTTTCCGCTGCAGCTGGTTCTGCGGGAGATTCTCATTGAGAACAGCACGACGGACACAACCAACCTGTCCACTGCGACGGGAGATCCATTCCTAGGAGAAGTGGTTAAGTACGCTACTATAATCGTGGCTACGTTGCCTATTCTGGTGCTGTATCCATTTATCCAGAAATACTTCACAAAAGGTGTCATGATAGGAGCCCTGAAGGGCTGAGTACCTTATACTAGCTGAATAATGGGGGATGAGTATGAAGGTTACGAAGGTAGGAAAAATGTCCTTAGGCATCCTGATGGCTGCATCGTTAATAGCGGGGTGCGGAGATGTCAAAACGGGTGATCAGGAAGGTACAACTGACCCAAAAAACGAAGCAGTCAGCTTTCTCTGGAACGGTAAATTCAGCAGTAAAATCCCAGAACTTAAGGGCTATGGTGATGTGGCAGCGTACAAAGAGATTCAGAAACGGACAGGTATCACGATTAATTTTCAGGAAAATGATACGAGCAATCTCTCCCAGTTCAATATTATGCTGGCCTCAGGAACCTATCCCGACATTATATATGTTCCGAGCAACTACCCTGGAGGCGTAGCCAAGCTTATTGAAGACGGTGTAGCCATACCGCTAAATGATCTGATTGATCAATATGCGCCTAACTACAAGAAACTGCTAGAGGAGAATCCGGAAATCAAAAAGCAGGTTATGCTGGATGATGGTACAATAGCCAAATTCCCGCAGGTCAATCTTGATCTTAGACGCAACGCGTGGGCCGGAACGATGATCCGTCAGGATTGGCTGGATCAGGTAGGGCTTTCGATGCCAAAGACCATTGATGAGTGGTATATCGCATTAAAAGCTTTTAAAGAAAATGACATGAACGGAAATGGCGATAAGTATGACGAAATTCCGCTCGGTGATCAAAGTGGAATGGGCAGCATTACATCCTTCAGCACAGCATATGGTCTACTCGTTACCTTTCAGATGAATCCACAGACGGGTAAGATCACCTATGGTCCCTATGAACCCGCATTCAAAGATTATCTTGCTATGATGAATAAATGGTACCAAGAAGGCTTGATTGATAGTGAATTCGCAGCTACCGACAAGAAAGGCTTTGAAGCGAAGTTCTCGAATAATATTGTAGGCGCTTACGGTGGGACCATTTCCGGCATAAATACGTACAAAAACCAAATGCAGGCGGCTGTTCCCGATTTTAAACTGGTAGGTGTCTCGCCTCCGGTTGGACCTGCAGGCCAATCGTTCAGTGCAGCGGAACAACTGGCACAATATGTACCTCTCGAAGGAGCAGTTGTCAGCTCACAGGCCAAAGATCCAGAGAAGGTAATGAAGTTGCTCGACTTCATGGTTAGTGAGGAAGGGAGTGACCTGCAGAACTGGGGCCTTGAAGGGGAGAGCTATGTTATAGAGAATGGAAAGAAGAAATTTACGGATGCCATATGGAACGACCCGAATTATGAAGCACGAGTAGCCGTTTCGCGTTATGCCTATCCGACTTCAGGGATGGTTAAGGTGATGAGTTATGATGCCTGGGCTTCATTTGAACTGGAGCATCCGGAAGCCAAGGAAGCCAATGAAAGATGGTTCAATGCGGATCGCACACTGCTGCTGCCACCGCTCTTGTTCAGTGGGAGTGAAAGTCAGGAAATCAGCAGAATTATGAGTGAAGTGGATACTTATATGAAAGAAATGCTGTTAAAGTTCGTGATGGGTAACGAACCCCTGGAGAACTTCGACACATACAAGGATACACTTCAGAAAATGAACATTGAAAAAGCGATCGAAATCTACCAAGTAGCGTATGATCGCTACCAACAAAGATAAAGTCAAATAGAATGGAGCAGTCTGCCAATGAGCAGCTGCTTCTTTTTTTATTATATTATTGGACAGTTTGACGTAACATACGAAACGTTGAAGGACATGAGCTGCTTAGTAAAAACAACTAACTGTTCTTTTTATACTGTACATAGAAGTAATATAGTAAGACCAATGATAACAACGGCTCATATATCAAACACGAGAATCGGGATTGGAATGATCTCTCCAAACGTTAGCAAAAATAATGAATCATTTAAGGCTTATGGTAAAGAGAGACTTCCTATTTTATGTGAATCAGGTTGATGATTGTGGGTTAATAACGGGGAAATGACTATTCTGGTTATGTAGGTTGCTATTCATAAAAAGTATAGGGAAGGTGAAACTTTTTGGATCTTGTCATTTATTCGGCTTTGGCACTAATTTATTTGTTTCTTGTGATCAGGATTGCTACTCAATTATCTGGAAAAAGACAATGGCTCAATTACTCCATCTTCCAGATCTTTGTATTATTCAGTCTTGCGTACGATAACGGAATTATCGCAGCTGGTCATCTCATAGGTGAAGGAGAGCTGCTAAAGAGACTTAGTAGTGTTCGCTTTTGGCTTCATGCCTTTGCAACTCCCACGTTGATACTTGTAGGCTACTACATCCTGCGCAGCTCACAAGTCAAATTTTCAAAACACATCATTACACATATTGCTGCGTGGTTAATAACAGTGGGCCTTATCATTTACCAAATTGTAAGTTCAACTATACATGAGGTTAACACTCTCACTCCCATAGAGGAGTATGGGGTTTTGAGGTATACGTCAGAAAGTCTTGCTGGTCCGCCCTTTATGGTTATCATCGTTGGTTTTCTGCTGTTGTTAATCGGTGTAATCGTTCTAGTAAAACAAAAATGGGTATGGCTGTTCGTTGGAACCGTACTGTTATTTGTGGGGCAGGGGATCCAAATACCCTTAGCAAGCACAGCTTTAACAAATATATACGAACTTCTTCTCATGGTGTCCATATGGATCACCACTTCAAGAGCTTTAGATTCTCAGAGACCATAAGGTTCCTGTAATACGTTATAGAGTTGATTGAAGTAAAAGAAGAAAAGGTGAAATGTCTAATGGATGATTGACTCGTTCATTAGACATTTTTTGTTGTGGAGTAATAACTGTGCTAATGAACAGGATATTTGAAATCAACGAAGGGTACAATACTACAAAAACTCTGGGGGTACTCCGTGTTTAAACCATTTGTTTGGTTGATTTTAATTTTTACTTTATCCGTTGGGTTCAATTGGGCCACTAGTAGGGAACGCTCATGTAGAGGATAAACAACGCGTAAGGTTAGATATGACGGTATACAGGAGGTTTTCGTTTTATGAAATTCGAACTAGGACGCTGCTTACTGAATGAACGCTTGATGGAATCCGGAAAGTCAGCAGAGTGGCTGGCAAAAGAATTACTTTTTAAACCGGAACGGGTTTACGACTTTATGGAAAACAAACGGGTGATGCCGCTTAAAATGGCCATATCGATCGCCGACTCTATCGGTTGTGACGTTCGTGCCTTGTATGAATTAATTCCGAGTGATATCGAAGTCAAGGGAGATTGATGAAATGTTGGAATGCGCTATCTCTAACCGGAGGTGAAGTCCTTGTTTGGAAGAGTGGTAAGAAGATTACTTGTATCGCTTCTCTGTCTGACGCTTATTTTGGAACCCGCAAAAACCTATGCTGAAACGCATACATATTGTAAGGACCAAAGACTGATCCTAACTCTTTTAAGTCCGACAATAGAAGAGCAACTAACCCTCTTTTATAAAGATCGATTGATTGAGAAACCTATGTTTGCTCCTTTTCTAGGTGGGAATGACCTAAGCATAGATTATCATGATTCATACATTATTGCCCACGTAACGGTTGAACCGTACGTTGGTCCCCACTTAAGTGTTGGTCAGGATCTGATTACGTTTCATATAGACAATGCCGGCGAGGTCAAAGTCATTGCATATCATCATATCAAAAGTTACGAGCTTCCACCAAATTGGAGGGATGTGGTCATTCCAACTGCAACCTTCAGACAAATGTAAATGTTGCGCTGTAAATAATCGAAATACTTGTTTAACAAGGAGTTGAGTTTTTTTATGACAAAACAATATCAAAGGTTACTTGAGGGGAAATTGTATGAAACCGATGAACAGATCCAAGAAATGAAAAATAAAGGGCGGTATCTCTCTAGATTATTTAATCAAACCACAGAAGAAGAGAATGCTCTCAGAAAGGACTTGATTAAAGACCTGTTTGGGAAAATAGGTGAAAATTATACAGTGAAGCCACCCTTTTATTGTAGTCATGGGTCTCATATCAACGTAGGAAATCATTTTTTCTGTAATTTTAATTGTATCTTTTTAGACCTCAATACGATTGAGATCGGCAATAATGTATTTATTGGTCCAAGAGTTAGTATTTATACTGCTCTTCATCCCATTGATAAAGAAGTCAGGAGCACAGGACTCGAGTATGCGTTACCCGTAGTCATTGAAGATGATGTTTGGATCGCAGGAGATGTTGTCATTAATCCAGGAGTAACCATTGGGAAGGGAAGTATTATTGGTTCTGGTTCGGTGGTTACCAAAGATATCCCTGAAAATGTGATTGCTCATGGCAATCCATGTAGAGTTCATAGATCAATTACAGATGCGGATAAAGAATACTGGAATGAGGTGTTAGCCGAGTACAAGGAAAGTTTAGAATAAATGGTTTTTTAATGCCGAAATGGAGTAGGAATTTGGCTACTCATAATAGATGGCTTCGTAAGGAAACTCTAACTTATTCAAGCGATATTCTTTGGGTGACATGGACATATATTGCCGAAAAACTTTGCCAAAATAGCTTGGACTCTCAAAACCGCATTGTTGACCAATCTGGGAAATTGGAAGCTCAGTCGTGCGGAGTAGTCGGATTGCAACCTCAATCCGTCTGTCTTTGAGATAGGCTAGCGGTGATGTTTTCTCCGATTTCTGAAATAATCTGCACAAGTAATGCTTATTGATATCACAATGGCTGGCCAGCAAATCGAGCGTCAAAGGGGAAGCATAATTCTCCCGGATGAACTTTTTGCATTTCTCGATCGTGGTAATCGAAAGGACGCCGATATCTCTCTCCGCATCCCGACTTGTCTGAACCAAGATAAGCAACCACTGATAGACTTGCATGGACAAACGATACTTGTCCGTTACTTTCTCTTGATGAATCAAATGGATGATCTGCCATAACTCCTGAATCAGGGGAGAATCCGCGTTTCGTAGAATGACATGTCCCTCGTTATCATGAATCATATCCCAGATCCGGTTCGCTTCATCCCCCCGAATGTTTATCCAGATAAATTCCCAAGGTTCGTTATTCTCTTGCTTATAGTAATAGCAATGTTCTCCAGAGATTTTAACCAGTAGGGCATGTCCTTTAGGTAAAGGAAGCGTTTGATTATCAATATCCAGATAGCCCTGTCCATTAAGCGTGTATTGAAAAACAACGTGCCCAGGGTCCGGTCTATTGTCACTTGGACAGCGATATTCCTCGCTGGAGACGATCTGCCATCCAATAGAGTCCAGTGTCATGATTGATGTATCGTCGTTACGAAAAGCATAAGAGACCGTATGAACCATACTTTCATCCCCTGCCTAAAAAAGTCAATTATATTATATAATACGTCACATTTTTTAGATTGTCTGCCTTTTTTTACACCTGTAAGATAATTGTAAGCGGTAACATAAAAAGGGGGTGACTATCGTTGTGTTCCTTTGGTTAGTGAAAGCAAGTTTTCCTGCAACAAAGGAATAGTGCTTCACAAGTCCAACGAACGACTAACATCAAGCAGGGCAGATGAACCATATTCCTGGGGCTGTCTTACAACACAAAGATTTCTTTCCCCAGATTCTAAAATGAATTTTTGGATAAAGGAGGAGCTAATCCAATGGACCGAAGAACTGTTTCCATCCAGAAATCGATATTTGTATCTTTTCTAGCATTCCTTATGGTTATTTCATTGGCTGTACCTCCGGCTCCGGCACGTGCAGAGTCATCAGACATCCTGACGGGCCGCCAGGGAGAATATCTTAACCGGGGTCTGGTTGCGGTTCTCGTAGACAACGGCGTTTTTTTAAGCTGGAGGTATTTAAACAATGATCCTGATGATATCGCTTTCAATATATACAAAAACGGAACCAAAGTGAACGCGTCACCGATCAGCGACGTGACAAACTATGTGGACACAACCGGCTTCGACAGCTCGCAATATCAGATTTCCACCATCATTGCGGGCAAGGAGCAAATGCAGCCAGAGGTTGTATCGGTCTGGCATAACGATTACCTGCCTATTCCACTGGATAAGCCGGCTGACGGCCGGACCAAGGATGGTGGAACTTACTCTTATTATGCCGGCGATGCTTCCGTAGCGGACTTGGACGGTGATGGCGAATATGAAATCGTCTTCCTGTGGAGTCCGAGTAATTCCAAAGACAATTCGCAGGCAGGTTATACCGGCAATGTCTATATCGATGCCATCAAGCTGGACGGCACAAAGCTGTGGAGGATTGACCTTGGAGTCAATATCCGTGCCGGAGCCCATTATACGCAACTCATGGTATACGATCTGGATGGCAACGGAAAAGCCGAAGTCGTTGTGAAAACAGCGGACGGCACAAAAGACGGACAAGGCACGGTCATTGGTGACGGCACGAAAGATTACCGCAACGAGGGCGGATACATACTGTCAGGGCCGGAGTATCTCACGCTGTTTGACGGTGAGACCGGAGCGGCCGTATCCACCGTGGATTACAATCCCCCAAGAGGAAACGTCAGTGATTGGGGCGACGGGTACGGCAACCGTGTAGACCGCTTCCTTGGCGCCATCGCTTATCTGGACGGCACGAAGCCAAGTGTTGTGATGAGCCGCGGTTATTATACCCGCACTGTGCTTGCTGCTTATGATTATGTTGGCGGAAAACTCGTGCAGCGCTGGATCTTCGACACAAACGAAGCAGGAGCACAATATCAAGGACAAGGTAACCATAACTTAAGTGTACTGGATGCCGACAATGACGGCAAAGATGAAATCATGTTCGGCGCCTTAGCCATCGACGATGATGGCGGTTTGATGTACAGCACCGGGCTCGGTCACGGTGATGCCATGCACGCCGGACAGCTCGATCCGAACCGGGAGGGCTACCAGGTCGTAAGCGTGCATGAGCATTCGGACGCTGCGTACGGACTGGAGATGCGAGATGCGGCTACAGGTGAAATTCTCTGGGGACAAAAAACAGGTTTCGACACCGGCCGCGGAATGTCGGCGGACATTGATCCGAACTATCCTGGCTACGAGTCATGGGCCACAACCATTACCAATGGGCAAAGTGTCCCTGTAACCAATACCTACTCAGCTGCCGGAGAGGCTATCTATACTGCGGAAGAAGGACCTAAAACCGCAAACTTTGCGATTTGGTGGGATGGAGATCTTCAGCGGGAGCTGTTCGATCATGAGTGGGATAACAGTACAGCCAGAGGAATTCCACTCATCTATAAGTGGGATTACGAGAACAAAAAGCTGGATGAAATTTTCCGGGCGACTGGTACGTTAACGAACAACCATACCAAAGGAAATCCAGCGCTACAGGCGGACATTCTGGGTGACTGGCGTGAGGAAATTCTACTGCGTAGCGAAGATAGTTCGGAATACCGTCTCTATACGACGACCATTCCTTCAGATTATCGTATTCCTACGCTGATGCAGGACCCTGTATATCGACTTGGTGTAGCATGGCAAAATGTATCTTACAACCAGCCGCCTCATACAGGCTTCTATCTTGGAGCGGAAGCAACAGCATTCCCTAAAGCGGATCTGTCACTGACGCGTGAAGCAGAAATGCTGGAGTCCGTCTATCGCTTTGACTTTGGTACCGAGACAGCGTCAGGGAATACGGCAGTACAGGATACGCTTTACGCACAAGATACGGGCTACGGCTTCATAGAAACAAGTGGGGTTACCGTAGGGGCAGACCAGGTTTCGGTTGAGACCGGTACGACATTTGCTGTTGACCTGCCCAATGCCAACTATAAGGTGACATTGCGGCTGGGGAATGATTCGCGTGGCTCCAACGTTGGAGTCAAATCCGAATTCGTCCAGAAGTTAGCTATGACGAATGTAAAAGCGGGAGAACCGCTGGAGTATTCCTATGACATTGCCCTGGTGGATGGTCAGCTTGATTTCCTCTTCACGGGTACAGCCATAGACATCCAAGACATTATCATAGAGAAATATCCGGATAAATCGGCCGGTGCCGCAACGACGATCTATATGGCCGGTGATTCAACCATGCAATCTTACAGTGAAATGCAGGCACCACAAGAGGGGTGGGGTCAGCAATTCGGTCGTTACTTCTCAAATGGGGCAGTGATCGTGAACGACGCGATCGGCGGCCGAAGCAGCAAATCGTTTATGGTAGACGGTCGTCTGGATACGATCCTGCAGCGAATCAAGCCGGGAGATTTCTTCTTCATTTCCTTCGGTCACAATGATGCCAGTGCAGGGATACCGGACCGTTATGCATCACCAGAAGATTATAAAATGTATTTGGCCCGATATGTAAACGGTACCAAACAGCGAGGTGCAACACCGGTATTGCTTACTCCGGTTGGACGCAGAGATTTCAATACGGTAACGCAGGAATTCAACGTCAGTTTCCCGGCATATGTGCAGGCTGCCAAAGAGGTGGCAGAGGAGCTTGACGTGCCGCTGATTGATCTCAGCAAGCTGAGCATTGCGTACTACGACAAAATCGGTAATGCTGCAACGGAGAAAGTGTTCCTTTACGCTAATCCGGGTGAATATCCGAAATACCCAAATGGAATCAACGATAATACACACTTCAGCAGTTATGGCGCACAGAAAATTGCCGGACTGGTTGCAGGCGCGGTCAAAGACATGGAGTTGAGTATTTCTTCTCTGGTTATCGACCCGGATATGTCCGAGCCGGAACCGGAGCCAGAAATTCAGCTCTACGAAGAGGATTTTGAAGGATACGCTGCCGACTACCAGTATGCGATGGTCAATGCTACGGGTATTGCAGGAACGATGACAGGGACCGTTGTAGAACAAAGCGGAAATAAAGTGCTGTCCGTCACGGGATCCGGATCAGGTCATCGGGCTAAAGTGTTCCGTTTGTTCGATGCCGTAAACGGTGATCAGGTAAACGTGAAGTTTGATTGGCAATCGGGCAATGTAAGTGCCTATCCGTCAGAGGGGCATCTTACTATCATGGATTCTAACGAAAATGCGCTTTTCACACTGTATACGAAAACCGGAAGTTCCAAAATTCATTATTATGTCGGTGCTTATAATCCGGACTATGGCACAGGCGATACAGCCATACCTGAAGGTGGAACGGCTACAGAGATCTCCAAGAACCAGTGGGTCAATGTGGATGCAACCGTTAATTTTGCCAAGAAAACGCTGGATATGACGTTAACGAACATAGCGGATCCGACAGTTACACAGACGATCGAATCTATTCAGATGAGTTCCGGTGCTTACGCGGACAACGTCAGAGCCTTTAGGTTCTTGGGTACGAGAAAAGGCGGTGGAGGCACGCTGAACTGGACGACTCAGATCGATAACGTGCGAATTGAAGGCACTCAGCTCCCTTCCGAGGGCGGCGATCAAACGGCTTTGATTGCTCTGTATGATGAGATCAAAGCACTGGATCTGTCGGAATATACAGAAGCATCGAAAGCAGTGGTGAATCGGGCTTTGGCAGCTGCGGAAGCCATATTCAATACAGAAGCCACTCAGGCCCAGGTTGACCACACATTTAACATGTTAAATGTCGCCAAGGGTTCATTGACCAAAGAGACGGCTGAAGAGGTAAGTGAGTACAAGTTTGATTTTGGTTCCGGCAGCACTGCTGATGGATATATCAAGGTAGATGCCAAGCGAGCGTACATCGAAGGAAATGGGTATGGCTTTGCCGATACTGCGCTGACCGAAGATGTGAACCGGGAAACCGGAGATGCGCTCAAGGAGGATTTCACGCGGGTAAACGGAACTTCCTTCCTGGTGGAAATGGAACCAGCCAATTACCGGGTAACGATGACCGTTGGGGATGCGGAGGAATCGACAAGCGCAAGTGTCGTCGCGGAGCAGATGACGAAGCTGCCGCTTACAACCATTTCCAAGGGTGATTTTAAAGAAATCACTTATGACATTGCTCTGATTGACGGAGTGTTTAACTTTGACTTCGCTGGAAATACACCGAAGATTAATGGACTGAAGATTGAGCGTCTGCCTGAAAACGGCGCGGGCGATAAGCCTGTCATTTATTTGGCTAGCGATTCCACCGTTGCCAATTACGCGGAGAACTATCGCCCGCAAGCAGGCTGGGGCGAAACGCTGGGCGGATATTTTGATCAAAATGAAATCAGCGTTGATAACCGGGCAGTCGGTGGGCTCAGCAGCAAGACCTTCCTGGTCGGTGGATATCTCAACGATCTTTTGCTCGATATTCATGAAGGCGATTATCTGTTTATGCAGTGGTCTCATAACGATTCCACGCCGTCCCGCCCGGAGCGCTATCTTACGCCTGAGCAATTCAAGGTATATTTGAAAGAATACATTGATGGAGCTCGGCAAAGAGGGGCGATTCCGATTCTGGTCACTCCAGTTAACCGTCGTGATTTTACTGGAGAGATCCTGAACAAAAGCTTCCCGGAATATGTTCAGGCCATGAAAGAAACGGCGGAGGAGACGGAAACACTTATCATCGATCTGAACCAGGCAAGCTGGGAGTATTTCCAGGAGCTTGGGACAGAAGGAACCAAGTCGATATTCATGTGGGTAGGTACAACGGAAGACAATACACATTTGCAGATGAACGGTGCAATCAAGGTATCTGAACTTGTGGCACGTCTTGTGAAAGAACTGAATATACCGCTGTCAGCCTTAGTCACACTGGAAGGGGAATCACCGGAACAGACAGCTCCGCATACGACGGTATCCGTTGAAGGGGAGAAGCATGACGGGTGGTATACTTCTCCAGTACAAGTAACCTTTACAGCAACTGATGAAGATTCCGAGATTGAAGGAACCTATTATCAAATTAATGGTGGCGAAACGGTGAGTGGTACACAGTTGACTCTAAGTGAAGAAGGTACACATACCATCACTTACTGGAGCGTCGATGTGGATGGTAACCAAGAGAGTGAGCAGACTCTGACCCTATCTATTGATCTCGTACCACCAACCATTGAAATTCAGGGTCAAACCGAATACACCATTGATCAGCACGTGGAAATTGGCTATACAGCCTCCGATTCGGTATCCGGCGTAACAGAACCGACGGGTGTGCTCCTGGACACTCCGGCTTATACACTGGAACCCGGCCTGAACAAGTTGACGGCAAACGTATCCGATTTGGCTGGCTGGGAACAGACGGTAGAATATAGCTTTGGAGTTATTGCTACATTTGATAGCCTGATTAATCTGACCAACTCCTTTGCGAATGAATCGATAGATCCTAATGCAAATGCTCTTGCTGAGCAGCTCGCGAACACATTAGAGCAGGCCAACCAGGCAGCTATTAATCATGAAGGAGCAAAGGCACGTCAACTTCTTGCATCTTACGGTAATGATGTTCAAGCAGCTAGAGGAACCGTATTTACGGATGAGCAGGCCAATGTGCTGCTTAAGTGGGAAGAATGGCTCAACCAAGCAACTCCACTAGCGAACGGGGCGCCTGGAACGCCTGTGTTATCTGATAATAACGGTTACGATACGGGTCTCAAAGACGGGGATTACACGGTCACGATGAATCTGTGGTGGGGCAATAACGGCAATCAGTTCAAACTGTATGAGAATGGCGAATTGATCAAGGAAATTGCACTGGTCGATCAATCACCATCCGCTCAATCTGTTCAAGTAGATATTACTGGAAAGAAAAATGGCACCTATATTTATACCGGAGAATTAATCAATTCACTGGGTACCACCATGAGTGTTCCACTGACAGTCATTGTTACCGATGCTTCTCCGGGGCAAGCCGTTCTATCAAACGACAACTGGGACGGTGACGGCAACTATAATGTCAGCATGAATCTGTGGTGGGGAACGAATGCAACCGAATACGAACTCTACGAAAATGGTATATTGATCGACACACAGTCGCTGCAATCGAATACACCTAATGCACAATCTGCGGTTACCGCAATCACCGGAAGGGGACCTGGAATCTATGAGTATGAAGCTGTACTTCGTAATTCTTCAGGGGAAACCAGAACTTCCAAGTTAAATGTAACCGTACGAAAGTAGGCTAAAAAGGTTAAGGGTTCATCAACCACAAGTCATTAAAGTAGCTTAGGTTTATAAAAAGTGCTATTCCTCATCCATTTGAGGAGTAGCACTTTTATATTTTGAGAGATCGTAAAGGTGCATGTTTACGTTTTTAGATTCGTCGTAAAAGGAAGTATATTTGAGCTGAAATCTGCTCAAGTTTGTTCACAAGTAGGTACTCCTACATACATTTATGGATAAACAACAGAAATGGACGTCCCAATAAAGGACGTCCATTTTTATTAACTCACCTGCAAGAAGAATACCGATCTGCCATTACAACGATGCTTGATAGATTTGGACCACGTCTTCACGCTGCAATGTTTTGAAAAATCCGAACGGACCGAAACGCATGGCTTTATCGGCCATCGCGTCAATTTGACTGCCATCGATGTCGTAATCCGCAAGCCGGCTAGGTGCACCAATGGAAGTCCAGAAGTTACGCAGTGCATCAATACCTTCTTCTGCAACCTGTCTGTCTGATTTACCTTCAGGGTTAACATCAAATACGTTGATTGCCAGACGTTTGAACCGACTTATGTCCACATCCAGATTGTGCTTCATCCAGTGCGGGAAGAGAATCGCAAGACCTCCTCCATGAGGGATATCGTATACGGCCGACACGGCGTGTTCAATATTATGAGTGGCCCAGTCTCCGGCAAGACCCATATTCAGAATATCGTTAAGTGCCATGGTTCCACAATAAAGTATGGTTTCTCGCAGTTCAACGTTTTCCAGATCCTTGATCAATCGAGGTGCAGTCTCCATTACGGTACGAAGAATGGTCTCGCAAAATCCAAGCTGAACCGGTGTATTGCTGTCCAGATGGAAGTAGTGTTCAAACACATGAGACATCATATCCACCATCCCATATACCGTCTGATCAAGAGGCACAGTGAAGGTATTTACAGGATC
The DNA here is from genome assembly GCF_022346995.1 of Paenibacillus sp. ACRRY. Classification (GTDB taxonomy): domain Bacteria; phylum Bacillota; class Bacilli; order Paenibacillales; family Paenibacillaceae; genus Paenibacillus. Next base: position 527,785 of record NZ_JAKRNM010000001.1, read on the forward strand.
GAGGATTGAAAACGCAGGGAAAGAATACTCGCTGAACCAGGCCCATTTCTCCTGTGTATCCTGATTAGTAATAACTGAACCGTTGTTCATCTCGGAACCTGTCGCCGCCATGGTCAGTACCGTTCCCAGCGGAAGTCCGCCTTGAGGGGTGGCTTCGCGCACGACGATATCCCACATGTCTCCGTCGTACTTTGCACCTACCGCGATCGCTTTACCACAATCAAGTACACTACCGCCACCGACAGCCAACACCAAATCTATATTATGTGCTCTGCATAGCTCCACACCCTTATGAACCGTAGAGAGACGAGGATTCGGTTCTACGCCGGCCAGTTCTGTAATCTCTGCTCCGATTTCCTGCAACTGGGTGATCACCTGATCGTACAGTCCACTCCGTTTGATGCTGCCACCGCCATATACAAGCAAAACGCGTTTCCCGTATTTGGGAACTTCCGTTTTTAATGCTTCGATTTGCCCTTTACCAAAAATGTATCGAGTCGGATTGTAAAACTGAAAAGATCTCATGTGTATGTTCCTCCAAAGAAGTCTGAAATTTTGTGCATCAACCATTATAGTCCACATGATATGTAAAAACAAATGGTTGTAAGTCTAAGCCAGAAGCCGTATTTGCTTTTAATCATAGTGAAAACTATAATTAATTTGTATGCAAACTATATGTATAGCAACTAAATTTGAAGGTGGAGACACATATGAATTCTAGCTCGGAAGAACGATATGGATATGCCTTAACAAAAACTAGCAGAGCGATTCTTCGCTTTCTTACTGGTTATTTGAAGCGTTTCTCTATTACGCCTGAACAGTGGACCGTATTGAAGCGGGTGTATGAACATGAAGGTATTTCGCAAAAAGAGCTTGCTGCCATTACGGATAAGGACCCTGCTACTTTGGCCAAAATACTGGATAACTTGGAAAAATACCGCCTGATCGTTCGGCAGATGAATCACCAGGACCGTCGTTCATTTTTGATCTTCATTACAGAACATGGCTCGAAATTAAAAAATGAGGTCGAAAAGAATCTGGAACATGTTTTTGGTCAAGTATTGGAAGGTATTACGAAGGAAGAGTTAGCCATGTTTAGCAATGTGTTATCCCGTATCGAAAACAACGCAAGAACTCATACACAAAACTAGTTTGAAATAGAGGTTGGTAAGATGGATCAACATCAATTTACTCATGAGAACAGACGACGTTCTAAGCATCATTTTCCGAAGAAAGCAACCTACAAAGAAGCCTTTCGAATCAAACCGATTCCGCTCAATTGGTTCAGGGGAGTTGGCTCCGCAATCAGTGTGGGAATTCCCTCCTTAGTCGGTTTTTTGATCGGAGATCCTGCTCTCGGCATATTAGCGTCCGTCGGAGGTTTCACCTTTCTGTATGTATCTAATGAAACGTATTCCCAGCGTGCTGTAAGATTGTTCTGGATTGCGCTCGGATTAACTGCTTCATTTGCACTAGGTGCGTTAAGCTCTTATAACGATGTACTTATGGTGCTTATGTTTGGGGTTATTGGGTTTCTGAGCACCATGCTGTTTAATCTTTTTCAAATTGTCGGCCCTGGAGGCATGTTTTTTGTCCTGGCTTATGCGATTGGCACTTCCATGCCGCATGATATGGCAGCGATCGGCCCAAATGTGCTATTCGTATTGCTGGGCGCGATCTTTGCCTGGATCGTGGCTATGACAGGAGTGCTTGTGAAGCCGTACGGTAACGAGACCAAGGCAGTTTCGGCGGTATACCAGAGCTTGTCCAGTCTTCTGTCATCCATTGGAACGGATCATTATACGGAACGGCAGCATCAGGCGGCGTTTCTTATCAAACAGGCAGATCGAACATTATCCCATTCCACGTTTTTCGGGAAACGGAACCGGAACAAATGCGTTTTGGAAAAATTGATAAGATTAAACGTACAAGCTGAATTAATCTTTCTATCTATTCTTGATGTCTCACAAGAGCGAAAGCATGAGATGGAAGATCAACTCGTCGAATCACTGCAGATCATAAGCAATCAGCTCCGTGACAAAAATAGCAGTAAACATTTTGACGTTCGAATATCCGAAGAGGGAAGCAGTTCTTCTCTTAGAGATCTCCATGCAAACGTAAAGTGTGCATTTGAAATTCAATCGGGGACAAATGATTTGATTACAGCTCCGGTGTCGTCATCTACTGCGGAATCGGCGAAAATCGTATTTGGTGATCTGATCCAAAAAGCGTTCAGCAAGGATTCTCATATACCTTTTGCGGCTCTCCGTTACGGAACAATAATTATCATTTCAGCAGCTATTGCGTATGGTTTCCATTTGAACCGTTCGTATTGGGTTCCGTTATCCGCGGCTGCAGTAATGGGAGGCGGGACATATGTTAGTAGCCTGCATCGGGGCATACAACGTTCGGTGGGCACGATCATTGGGATTTGGATAGGGGCAGCTTTATTATGGCTGAAACCTGCTGGCTTGTTTATTTCGTTAACACTTGCCGGACTGCAGTTTATTGTGGAATTAATCTACGCCCGAAATTATTCGCTCGCGGTTATGTTCATTACTCCCAGTACCCTATTGATTGGAACGACAATTAACCCAGCACTGACTAGCGGGTATTTCATATCTGCACGACTCGTCGATATCATCATTGGAAGCATCGTGGCCATTGTCGGGACGACGTTGTTATGGAGAAAGATTTCTTCCAAACGGTTGCTTACCGTTTTTTCAGATACTGTTGAAAAAGAAGGGAAGATGTTGATTGCCATGTTAGAGAGTGAACATACGCGCATCCAAGCCTCCAAACAACAGGAGCTTCAGCAAGCTTTACTTCAGCTCCGTTTGGTATATGACAGTGCATTTGCCGAGTCGCTTCGCAGGGATGTAAAGGTTACGAGTCTCTGGCCTGCAGTGGGGGATTGCTTGCACTTGGGATACATGTTACTCGCAGCGTCTCGCCATCCTTCAGGTGAAGGGGCGGAAGAGCGAGTGCAAGAGTATAAAGTCTATTTCGAAAGACTTACACACTCCATCAAAAATAAAGAGAAACTCATTATGGACGTGCCGAGGTTGCCTGAATACCCTTTAATCCATGAAGATATTGTTCAATTACAACGTTCATTACGTATCACCTAATGTTAATAAACCGTTCCCTCAACGTGGCTGCTCGATACAAGTGTCCATATTGAGGGAACGGTTTTTTTTATCTATGTTACGGTCCTACTGGAGGAGAACCTATTATTTAGATACGCCTATCTTAGAGCGATTACTCAGTGAAGAATTACTTCGTCAAAAAGGGTATGGAATCGTAAAGCTAGAATAGTAATCAAAACAACGAATAGGAAAGTGAGTCCATTGGAGGAAGTAGGTGCACGATGAGTAGTAAAATCCATGAATTCATGAATTGGGCTGAATCAAACGGTTGGAAAATAACCCAACAAACGAATTCTTATTTAAATTTCGATGTTGGTTTTATTTCCAGATACAAAAAAATTCCTGATGGATATTTAGATTTTTTACGTGTTGTGGAACAATGCATCACCCCTGATGAGAAAACATGGTTCCTCTGTGAGAATGAATATAATAATAGCTCAGATGATGATTTTCGATGGAATGAATTTGAACTGCTCAGCTTGGAAGCAGCAATGAATGACGATCAATGGAGATCAGAAATAACGACATGGTGGAATCATTACCTGCCAATCATGATATCAGTTAACGGTGGTTATTCCTTTTATGCGATTGATATATCCAATGAAACAGGTGCCATCGTACGTGGAGATGAACCTGAATTTGAAGAAATCGAAAAAGTGGCAAATGATCTGGATGAGTTTTTGGAACTCATTATGTCGAATTCAATTGTATTTCAGTGATCAAAAGGGTTTGCAGTAAAGCCTCCTTCACGATTATGTTAATTGCTTAGTGAGGTTGCTGTCGTTATCGTATTATGCACTTCGACCGAGGAGGGATTAACCAGTGAACCTAGTAGCCAAGTTGATGGGTGAACTCAAAGATCGCGATACCCGGCAGCAGTTGAAAGGCTATCGAAACCAAGTGCAACTCATCAGAAAAAGAAATTTGGAGGCTTGGAACGATGACCAACTTCAAGAGGAATCACAACGCCTGAAAGAGGAAGCATTAGGGGGCAGACCCTTGGATGAGCTGCTTGTCGAAGCTTACGCTTTAGTCTGCGAGGTAGCGAAGAGAACGCTTGGATTAAAGCCGTACGATGTACAGATCATGGCAGCCATCGCTCTGCATGAGAGATTTTTGGTTGAGCAGCACACAGGTGAAGGGAAAACGCTCTCTGCTGTGATGCCTGCTTATCTAAATGCACTGACAGGGAAAGGCGTACATGTGCTGACGTTTAATGATTATTTGGCCAATCGAGATGCCCGGTGGATGGGCCCGATCTATCGTTTTCTTGGGTTAAGCGTAAACTCGGTTCAAGCGGGCATGAGTTTATACGAGAAAAAGGAAGCCTACGCTAGTGATATAACCTATGTGACGGCTAAAGAAGCGGGGTTTGATTACTTACGTGACACGATCGCACTTAATGAAGTTGAACTGGTTCATCGTCCGTTCCATTTCGTCATTGTCGACGAGGCAGATTCGCTGCTTCTTGATGAAGCGCGGGTGCCGCTGGTTATTAGTGGAGAGTCGGGCTCTTCCAAGAATGACAACATTCGTTTCGCAGAAGTGGCTCAGCAGCTCGAACAAGGAGAGCATTATGAATTCGATGAATTCCAACGGAACGTTTACTTGAATGAAGCTGGCTCAGCGAAGGCAGAGTCAATGCTTAGATGCGGCAATCTGTATGATAGCCATAATGCTCATTTGTTAACTTCATTAAATTGTGCACTGCATGTAGAAACGTTACTAAAAAGAGATGTCGATTACATCGTCCGAGACGGTGAAATCGAGTTGATTGACGAATATACTGGCCGCGTGGCTGAAAACAGGTATTTACCCGACGGGCTGCAAGCCGCACTTGTAGCCAAAGAAGGGCTACAGTGGACGGTAGGTGGGAAAATTCTGGGCACGATTACCATTCAACACTTCATTAGCCTGTATCCAGGAATTTGTGGAATGACGGCTACAGCACATGCTTCTGCAATGGAATTTGAACATATCTATGCGCTGCAGGTCATGCGAATTCCTTCGAACCAACCAAATATACGGATTGACCACCCGCACCGAATTTACACACATATAGAAGCCAAACGAAAAGCGCTTGTACAAGAAATCTCGTCTGTCCATGCGACGGGACGTCCAATTCTCATTGGTACATCTAGCGTTGAGGAGTCCGATGACCTAGCGGAAGCACTGGCTAAGGTTAATATACATTGCCATGTTTTAAATGCGAAAAACGACGCAAAAGAAGCAGAAATCATCGCTAAAGCAGGAGAAATTGGTGCCGTAACGGTTTCTACAAATATGGCAGGACGAGGCGTAGATATTCGGCTCGGCGGAGGAAATCCTGAGCAGGCAGAATGTGTCGCCAAGCTGGGAGGATTATATGTGCTGTGTACATATGTGAACGAAAGCGTGCGGATTGACGATCAACTACGCGGGCGTTCGGGCCGTCAGGGCGACCCGGGATCCACGGTATTTTTCGTAAGCCTGGAAGATGAGCTGATGGTTCAGTTCGGCATCCATAAGCTGGTTCGGGTTCCTAGGCAGGATGAGGCTCTAGAGGACTCGGTGCTTTTCAGTAAAATCGAGCATATTCAGCGTGTTATTATGGGGCAGAACTTCGATATTCATCAGGAACTGAACAGTTATTCAGATATGGTGGAAGATCAGAGGCGAATTATGTTCGCGGAGCGACTTCAGATTTTAAAAGGTGACTTGCCGATGAGCCCCTCTGAACAGAGGGTACGTCTTTTTTATATCGACGAGTTCTGGGCGGAACATCTGGCATACGTTTCTTATCTTCGCGAAAGCATTCACTTGGAGAGCATAGCCAGCCGTAATCCAATCGATCAATTTCATATGCAAATCACCCAGGCCTACGAGCAAATTCCACATAAAATCAATAAGGAATCTGAGAAAATGTTCGTAAGACTTGGAGGTTCAAATGATCCATCGGAGTGGGAAAAGCTAGGTCTGAAAAGCCCTGCATCTACAAGGACATATATTATCAACGATCAGTACAGCGAAAATAGACGCAGCTCATGGACTGGAACGACCGTCTTTGCTTTTTGGGGCAGCCAAATTTTGAGATGGGCACTATGGCCGGTATATAGGATCTCTAAATAGTGGTGGAGAGTCGTATTCCATATCATCGAATTAATTGATACTACAAAAGAAACTCCGAATCCCACTAAGGGCTTTCGGAGTTTCTCTGTATGAGCAAATTTAAACAGTGATGTTCTTCATTTCATGGATTTTTTGTAGCATTTGGATAATTTGCGTCTTCTTACCACCATCCTCTGTGTGGAGATAACTCTCCACAAACCTGTATCCAAATACGAGAAGGATCATTTCATAGACGCAATGGTCGGCAGCAGGGGGTGCATCCGCATATTCTGAAAATCCCTGGTAATAGGCGGGAACACACCGCTTGTAGTAATCGACCATGTAATTAACATCCGCTTCATCCGCAATCAGACTTGCTAGATCTTCACCCAAATAGCCCCATCCCGATGTATCCCAATCAATGAGCGCAATTTTCCCATCGGCATAGATCAAGTTGGTCACCCAGAAGTCCCTATGGCATAGCACAAGGGGCAGTTTTTCAATGCAGTCAAATATGTCGTCTGCGTGATCATCAATGTCGATAAGCATTTGCCGCACGTGCTGAGGGAATTCGCAGTCCTCTGAACGTATATAGTCGTAGACGACTGGCCATGACCGGTAGTACAGATAGGTGTTTTTCATGAGGTCCGCATGGCTCAGGTTCGTCAGGCTTTGCAGTACAGCAGGTTGTTGGGCATACAGTTTGCCTTGAAAGCGTCCCAACTCCAGCGCGGCCTGTTCGTACATGTCACCGGTCAAGTCCAAACCGGATACACCATCAATGTATTTCAGCCATAGGTGGAATTCATCTTCTTGGATATTCATCTCGGCGTGATAACATGTTGGCCAGCACAAGGCATCTGAGAATGTTTCACCCAAGTCAGATGCATAAAGGTCATATTCGCGACGCCATGAATCTGGATCATTGTAACGATTCCATTGCTTTTGAATCTTCAGCACGATGCGGTAAGACAATCTTTCGCCTTCCGATGTTTCGGCAATCCCCGTAACCAAGAGTACATTTCCCACAGTCCCGCCCTGTAACGGCATGGTTTGGTAGTCGGCCGAGATGATATCTTTCTCAAACCGTCTGCTTAAGACATCATTCAGCGTTTCGGATTTAATATTCATATCTTCTTACCCCCGTTTCTCTTCGTGTTCTTGCTGTACATGGCGAGGGTTTTGTTTCTCGCCCTTTTATCAATGAGGTAACTCGTTTTATCCTGAACATACTTGTTCTCATGCTGTTGGGCGAGATAATGCTCCCACCGCCCACGAGACAACGAACCGTCGGCAATCGCGGAGAGAACGGCACAGCCAGGCTCGGTTTGATGGCGGCAATCCGTAAATCTGCATTGTGGGAACCATTCCTCCACATCGGTAAAACAAGTGCTTAAGCCTTCATCGGCATCAAAAAGCCCAAGCTCACGCATACCCGGCGTGTCGATGACCATCGTTCCGGAGGGAAGCATGAACAGCTGACGATGTGTTGTCGTATGCCGCCCCCGGCTGTCGACATCCCGGATCGCATGAACCTTCATTACGTTCTTTTCCATCAAAGCATTGAGCAGTGACGATTTACCGACACCAGACATGCCGAGAAAGACAATTGTTTTACCAGGCAGTAAATAGGGATTAAGTTCGTTCAGCCCCATGGCTGTATGACTGCAGATTGCGTGAACCGGCACACCAGGAATACTTTGTGTGACTTCTAAGAGTGGGAGAGTATAATCTTCAACGAGATCAGCCTTGGTCAGAATGATGACCGGCTGGCCGCCGCTCTGCCTGGCTTGTGTCAGGTACCGCATGATACGGGAAACGTTGAAATCCCCATTCAGCGATGAAAGGATAAACACATAGTCAAAGTTGGTTGCAACGACCTGTTCCAGCACGGTTTTGGTATAACCTGTGGCATGACCGGAGTAATCCGCGCGTGAGAATTTGGAGCGGCGGGGCAGTACTGTAGCGATGAGAGAATTTCCGCTCTCGTTATAGTGCAGCGAGACAAAATCTCCGACGCACGGAAAGTCCACGCGTGCTGCGGCGCCGTAATAAAATGTTCCTTTGAGAACCGCTGTAACTTCCCCACGCTCGGTCATGACCGTGAAGCGCTCGCGCCTAAGCTCCGTCACCCTGCCGGGCAATAATCCGCCTTGAATTGCATCTATTTCTGTATAGCCATAGGTTTTCAAATCGATCATGTTTTTTGGTTAGCTCCTTTAATGTTGTTTTTTGGACGCAAAAATGCCACGGACAAGCAGCCTCAATAGAAGCTGCTGTCGCGCGGCATAAGGACGCAAAAAAGATACGACCTTCATCGTATCTGCAAACAGCAATATTCACGAAAGGTTACTTTGGATGGCATACCAAATAATGCGGGCATTTTCCCGCTTTTTTTGCATATGCCTACTATTCAGTTTTAAGACGAAACCACCATATAAGTAGCTGCCATTAAAAACATCTCCCTTCGTGTAAGGAACTTGCTTATCACTAAGCTACTTATAAAATACCCTTTTCTTCCAAAAAAATCAATTGAAAATAAGACTAACTGGAAACGTTCCTTCCATTTATCTTAAGGAACAGGGTTGAATTTTGAAGAAGCAGTTGAACGCCATGGGATATCGAGTATCGAACGTAAAGGTGATAAGTTAAGGTTTACAATACAATGAAAGTTTATTATAGTTATTAAAGAGTTATTTTATCTGCAATTAAAGGAGAGACCGACATGAATCCAAAATTACAAAAGAAAATTAGCAATTTAGAAAATATCGAAAGATTTCCAGCAGAGGAATTATTGGAGCTCTTACCTGTTAAGAAAACCGACAATGTACTGGACCTTGGAGCGGGAACTGGTTATATTTCACTTTCTATGGCTGAACGAGTGAACACCGTATATGCATTGGATAATGATAAGGATATCCTTGAATATCTGGAAAACCAAGCGAAGGAGAGAGGCATCGCTAACATTAATTCTGTTGTAGGTGACTTCAAAGAAATTCCGTTAGGTAACCAGTTTCTTGATATAGCTATTGCTTCAATTTCTTTACACGAAGTTCAGCCACTTGCAGCAGCTCTAAAAGAAATCAACAGAATATTGAAAGACCAAGGCTTGTTCTTATGTATTGAATTAGAAAAGTCAGAGACTTCAACGGGGCCGAGAGTTTCTTCCAAAGATATGGAAGTTGAAATCCTTGATGCTGGCTTCTCCATCGTTAATAAGATCTATCCGTCAACCCAAATTGCCAACCAATCTGTCTATATGATCCTGGCTCAAAAATAAACAATAAAGTTGATTTTATCTTAATGTAAAAGGGCGAGTAGATGTTGCTGCAAATTAAAGCTTAATGTAAATGAAAGCGAGGATGCCGACAAATGTCGGCATCCTCGTTAATCTACGAAATGGGATCTACTATGAGTCTTTCGATTGGTACTCAGTAAATACGGCTAGATAGCGAACTTCTTCCGAGATCGGTATTACCGTATGTTCCTGGAGTGAATTAAAGTACAAGCTATCTCCATCACTTAGCTCGTATTCTGTTCCTCCCACACGATACTTCATCTTACCAGATATAACATATATGAATTCTTCACCTTCATGTGAAAAGGTATGTTCATTAACTTCCCCTTGTTTTGCCACAAACATATAGGGCTGCATAATTTTATTATGTCGATTGGAAGCGAACGCAAAGAACGAATAGCCTTTGTTCGTTTTAATCCATTTCTCAACGTCCTCATATTGACTCGCATTAACCATGACCGTGTCGTTGCTGGATTGCTCTTCTAGCAAGTCGGAGACCTTAACCCCAAGAGCATTCGCGATTTTCATTAAAGTCGACACAGCTGGCATCGCACCGCCATTCTCAATCTTAGACAGCATGCTCTTAGTGAAACCACATGCTTCAGCAATTTCCTCCTGAGTCCTCTTTTGCTCTCTGCGTATGAGACGAATGCGCCTTCCCAAATCCATGGTTACCTCTTTCTAATCTAAGATTTGTATCAATGTATAATATACTTCAACTAGGTTGAATATTCAATCTCTTCGATATTGATGATGTTCATTCATGCGAATTTTGACGGGTAATGACGATAATGACCGACCATAATGAATTGAAAATAACCCAAAAGAAAGCGCTTGCTTAAATGAATAACATGAGGTATGATGATCTCAATTCAACAAGGTTGAATAAAAGTTGAATTAGTAAACTTAAGTTTTACCCAGTTGATTTGTTATAAAAGGAGGTCCATGTGAAGGAGGGCTAGCGTGAAGCGGATCATTGGTATGATCGGGGCGATGGATACCAAGGGCACTGAGTTTGCATTTATGAAGAACGAAATTGAACGTAGGGGATTCGGAGTATACGTATTTGATACAGGCGTGATCGGTGAACCTCGGTTGCATTCAGACATTCCGCGAGAACAGATCGCTGCTGAAGGGGGATCATCTCTAGAGGAATTAATCTCTCTAAACGACCGAGGGAAGGCAATGGGAATCATGTCCTCAGGAGCTGCTAAAGTCATCGAGAAGGCTGCTTCATCCGGTGTAATTCATGGTTTAGTTGGTATGGGTGGAACAGCTGGGACTGCAGTAGCAAGCAGTGCGATGCGAGAGCTGCCTATCGGTTTTCCCAAGCTGATTGTTTCTACAGTTGCAGCGGGCAATACAAGGGAGTATGTAGGGACGAAGGATATTGTTATGTTTCCCGCCGTTGTTGATGTGTCCGGAATTAACCGAATCAGTAGGGCCATCTTTACACGGGCAGCTGGTGCGATATGCGGTATGACTGAATCCGAGATTACGCCAGCAAATGATCGGAAACTGATTGCTGCGAGTATGTTTGGCAACACGACTACATGCGTTGAGCGGGCGAAAGCACAGCTTGAGGCCGAGAAAATGGAAGTGTTGGTCTTTCACTGCACGGGCGTTGGTGGACAAACGATGGAAAGTCTTGCTGAAGCCGGCTTACTGGGAGGTATTCTAGACCTCACAACGACAGAGTGGGCCGATGAAATCGCCGGCGGGGTATTTTCAGCTGGATCCAAAAGAGGAGATGCAGCAGCTGAGCGAGGTATACCACAGGTCATCGCTCCGGGCTGCGTGGATATGGTTAATTTTCATGCCAGGGCCACAGTCCCCGTCCAGTATGCGAGCCGTAATTTCTACGAGTGGAATCCGAATATTACACTCATGCGAACGACACCTGAAGAGAATATGCGGATTGGCCGCATACTTGCGGAGAAGGCCAATGCTAGTTCAGGGCCAGTTGCCTTCCTGCTTCCAATGAGAGGCGTATCCATTTTGGGTAGCCCTGGGCAACCATTTTGGGATCCGGATGCGGACCGCGCCTGTTTTGATGCAATCCGCAAGCATGTTAAAGACAGTATTCCGGTTTATGAAATGGATGTTAATATCAATGATCCAGCGTTTGCGGACAGAGCTGCTAACCTGCTGAAGGGAATGCTTACGGATGGTCCAGAAGCGGAGCACTAGGCTTATAACAGAGTATTCATTTAAGGAGGAGAACGGAAAATGAAAACGTATAAGGTGGGTCTTGTCGGTGCAGGTGGTGTTACAGAGCTTCATTTGGAGGGATATAAAAATCACCCAGACCGGCTTGAGATCGTTGCCATTTGTGATCCGAATGTAGAGATTCTTACTCAAAAAGCAGAACAATATGGCATTCGGCAGCAATTCACCGAATTGGATGACTTTATTCAGAATAGCGGCATCGATGTTGCGGTTGTCTGCACCCCCACTTCGATTCGCAAGCAGGTTGTTTACCCCCTGCTGGAAGCAGGAATCCCACTTTTTGTCGAGAAACCGTTCTCCGATACATTGGCTGATGCCACCGAAATTACCAATAAGGCAGCGATGCTCGGCGTGCCAATCTCAGTCAACCAGAACTTCCGTAGGCATTTCACCTTCGATGTCGTTAAGGATATCGTGACTCAGGATACCATCGGCAAGGTAACTTCAATTGTTTTCAACAACCTGTTTTTCCGCCAAGACAGCGGCTGGCGACTCCAGTGTGAGCGTCATGCATTGTCCGTTATGGGGATTCATTGGTTTGATGGATTCCGCCAAATTCTTGGTTCAGAGGCTGTTTCCGTTAATAGTTTGATGCGGTCCTCTTCAGCAATCAATTGTGCGGGTGAAACCGACGCAACGGTTCAAGTTGCCTTCGAGAACGGTTCGATGGCTACCTATGTTCAGAGCTTCTCGTCTCCATTCCCGAGAACGGAGATGATTGTTATCGGTGAAACGGGCACTTTGTTCTGCACTCATCAGAGGGTTGAACTGTACCGGAATGACACCAAGTCCCCATTACAAACATGGCACAACGATGTCTCTCGTGAAACAGCCACTTTTGAGGGCCTAAATCAGCTCCTGGTGTCACTTGAAACCGGAGATGAAGCTCCAAATAGCGCACAAGATAATCTGAAGACAGTGGCCATCCTGGATGCAGCCTATCGTTCCTCCAGCGAGCAACGTCCAATAATACTGAATCAAGGAGTAGTCGTATGAGCGTCAAGTTTGCCTTTTCACGGCCGACCCAAACGGATGAAGAACGGGACCTTCTATTTAGAGAATATCATTCAACTGGTTATGCAGGGCTTCAATTAAAACATGCCCAGTACGCTTCATACATTAATGACTCAGAACGTTTCCTTGACGAATGGGGAACGTGGCCCGGGATCGCGTCGGCACTGATTACAGGTGGACCTGTTGATGACGAGATTCGCTCCCGTCTAGCCTCGCTGCTTAACTTCAGCGAAAGCGTGGGTACGGAGACCATCGTGTTTTGTCACGGGCTCTCCCGGGAACATGTCACGGCGGAGGATATTCGCCGTTTCGCCCGTCAGTTGTCAGAGCTCGGCAAGGATTGCGAGCAGCGGGGTGTTCAGCTCTCCCTGCACCACCATTACGACCAGCCCGTAATGTACCGAGAAGATTTTGATATCTTTTTCGATCAACTGCAGGACAGAACTGTAGGCTTGACGATGGACACAGCCCATTTGGTGAAGTCAGGGATTTCGGACGTCGCGGAGATCATTACCAGTTTTGCTCCATACATCGATAACTTCCATATGAAAGATTTTGCGGGCGGAGACTGGCGGGTGCTGGGAGAGGGAGACATCAATTTCGTGCCGATTTTTCAAGCGATCCACGAGATCGGATATGTGGGCTGGATGTCAGCAGATGAGGAGAGCGGCGGAGGGATCCAGGAGGGGATGCATCAATGTCTCCATTTTATGCAGCAAGGAATTCAAGAGGCGCAGGGTAAATCTAGCCGGAGGTGAATCGTCTGTGAATTCCCTTATCGCTAAGCTTGGTAGAAAGTCCCGAAGACAGGAAAACGCTCGTAGCCGAGCGTTATGGCCGGACATAAGGCGAGATCGATACCTCTATTTGCTGGCTTTGCCGGGCATCTTGTACTTTATTGTGTTTAAGTATGTGCCAATGTGGGGAGTGGTGATCGCCTTTCAGGATTATTCACCCTATCTAGGTATACTTCAGAGCAAATGGGTGGGATTTGAGCACTTTATCCGCTTTTTTTCCAATCCTGACTTTATCATTTTGTTTCGCAACACCATGATGATTAGCTTCCTCAATCTACTCTTCTTTTTTCCACTACCGATCCTGCTGTCCTTACTACTCAACGAAGTGACTCATCATGCTTTCAAACGTACGATTCAATCCATTGTTTATCTGCCGCATTTTCTGTCTTGGGTCATCATTGTTGGGATCTCGTTTTTGCTGTTATCACAGTCATCTGGCATCATCAACATGATCCTGCAGTGGGCTGGATTGGCTAGCTATGATTTTCTGACCAACAAGGATACCTTTTGGGCGCTGCTTACCATACAAAACATCTGGAAAGAGACGGGATGGGGAACCATTATCATTCTGGCGGCCATTACTTCCGTTGATACACAACTGTACGAGGCAGCCAAAATTGATGGTGCCAATCGTCTTCGTCAAACGTGGCATATTACGTTACCCGCGATCCGTAATGTCATCATTGTGTTATTGATTTTACGCCTGGGGCATATCATGGATGTCGGATTTGAGCAGATTTTTCTCATGATGAACGGAGCAGTGACGGATGTAGCAGACGTGTTCGAAACATACGTCTACCGTAACGGCATCCAAAACGGGCAGTTCGGCTATAGTACAGCTGTTGGCCTGTTCAAATCCCTTGTCGGACTGATTCTGGTCGTTATCGCCAATAAGATGGCCAAGAAGTTCGGTGAGGAAGGAGTCTATTAAAACCAGCCGTATCGGGAAGGAGGGACTCTTATGAAACCTCGCATAGCCAGCCGGCTGTTTAATACAGCAAACTATGCGGTACTTTCATTGATTGGCATCGTCACGCTATTTCCGCTCTATTATGTACTCGTCGTTTCCTTCACCGATTCGCACGAGTTCGCGGAGAAAAATGGCTTTATTCTCTTTCCGACGAAATGGTCGATTGCGGCCTATGAATATCTGTTCTCCACCTCGGCTTTTATTAACGCGGCAGCAGTGAGCACCTTTCTAGCGACGGTTGGTACGGCATTAAGCCTCATTGTCACAGCAGGCATAGCATTTAGCTTGTCCCGTAAGCGGCTGCGCGGCAGACAGTTCATGCTCGTCGCCATTGTGCTTACGCTTTTATTTAATCCAGGTATTATCCCACCGTATCTCGTCGTCAAGGAACTCGGCCTGATCAATAGTGTCTGGTCGCTAATTATTCCTGTATTGACTAGTGGCTGGTACGTCATCTTGATGAAAAGCTTCTTCGACAGTATCCCGGTGGAGCTCGAAGAAGCGGCCATGATCGATGGAAGTACCGATCTCGGCACCTTTTTCCGGATTGTCCTTCCGCTGTCGGCGCCAGCTCTGGCTGCATTCGGTCTGTTCTACGCCGTTGCCTATTGGAACACGTTTTTTTCGGCTGTTCTATACATCAACGATTTTGCGAAAGTTCCACTTCAAATTGTGCTGCGCAATATGCTCGTAGACTCGTCGACCTCCACTGGCGGCGCAGCTGCAATGGAGATGATCTCAGAACAACAGATTCCAACACAAACGATTAAAATGGCTGCTGTCGTCATTTCCACGCTGCCTATTGTGTGCATTTATCCATTTTTGCAGAAACATTTTACGAAAGGCGTCATGCTTGGTTCGGTTAAGGGTTAAGCAAACAGGTGACTTATGCAATTGAGATTCAAGCATTCGTTCAACATGGGAGGTCGTCGATAAAAATGTTACAAGTACGAAAATGGAAAAGTACGATGGCTGCGATGGCACTATTCATTGCACTCGGATCGAGTCTAATGGCTTGCTCGGCCAATACTACGGACGGTAACAATACGGCGAAGGACGATGAGCCCGTCACCATTAAAATCATGTCGGATTTTACCATCGCTCAGCCGCCTTCTGCAGATAATCCCATCATTAAGGAATTTGAGAAAAACACCAATACGAAGCTGGATATCACATGGGTATCCGGAGCGAACTGGACGGATTATGTTGATCGGATCAATGTGGTGCTGAGTTCCGGAGACCTGCCTGATTTACTTAAGCTGAACGATGTCACCAATCCTCTTTTCCAGCAGATGGTCAACCAGGGCGTGTTCTGGGATTTAACCCCCTATCTGAAATCCTATCCGAACTTGATGACGTACCCGGAATCCGTATGGAACAATACGTCGATCGGCGGTAAAAACTACGTTATTCCCGTAGCAAGGCCACTTAATGGCTTCGTGTTCACCAACATTCGTAAAGATTGGCTTGATAAGCTGGGGCTTGAGGTGCCAAAAACTGTGGACGATTTCTATCACATGCTCAAGGTCTTTAAGGAACAGAAGCCTGATGGAAAAGCGGATACGTACGGTTACACGATGCGTGGACATGAGGTATTAGATGGAGTGTTTACGAATTCGAATGGCCGCTGGAAGGATGTTGGAGGGGAATTAATCGATGCGAACTTTGATCCCGGCATGCGTGAAGCCATATTGTTCAAAAAGAAGCTATTCGATGAGGGTCTCATTCCGCCAGACTTCTCCGTTATGAAGGATAGTCAATTCTGGGATCTGGCCACGACGGGAAGAGCAGGCGCGACAGCGGAGACCATCGAGGCGCAGTTCCGCTGGACCTATGATCAATGGAAGCGCGACCCTAATGTTGATTGGATGCCGATGTCCTCCCTTACTTACCAAGATGGCCCATACGCGCCTGAGTATAGAGGATACATTGGCGTTCTCGCTATTCCGAGGAATGTGCCGGAGGAAAAGGTGAAGAAAATTTTATCTCTTCTGGACTATGGCGCGTCGGAAGAAGGAGGCACTCTATCCATGTATGGCATCAAGGGTGTTCACTATAACGAAGAGGATGGCATGAAGGTAGCAACGGAGCAAGCTGTCGTGGACAGTGTAGGCGTTGGTGCATTCGGAAAGCTGTTTATGCGATATGACCCGTACATGTATGCATACGCACCAGGCATGACAAAGGAAGTCTTCGAACGTAATAAACAGGTGATTGACGAGCGAGCCAAAATCGCCAAGCCGGATGTTGCCATTGGCCTTGTTTCGGAGACGGATACGAAGCTCGGTGCTGACTACGCGAAGAAGATGGCCGATATGAAAACACAGATCATCATGGGGAAAGCCACAATTGAGGACTGGGATAAGCTGATTCAGGATATCCAGAATGATTCCAATTATATGCAGATCACCAAGGAGATTAATGAGGCGTACAAGGAAAGGTTGGCCTTGACCCAATAATGCTGCATAGCGAAGTTCATAAAAATAAGTATTAAAAAGGAGAGAGAGATTATGGCGACCATCACAAGTTTAAGCAAGCAAGAGGAGCACCGTCTATTGGATATGGGCTGGGGTAAAATCCAGTGGCTGTGCGGGAAGGAGATCGATTCAGAGGCGGAAATGACGTTCGGGATGGTGTACATTGATGCGGGCAAGGAAAATAATCGGCATATTCATCCCAATTGTGAAGAAGTTATTTTCATTCTTTCTGGGGAGTGCGACCATACACTCGGGGATGAAACGTTCCACCTTGAGCCTGGAATGATGCTGCGGATCCCCCGCGGTGTACCCCATCATGCTAAGGTAACGAGCTGGGAACCCTGCAGGATGATCATTGCCTACTCATCAGCAGACCGTCAAACGGTCGGCGAATAAGGAGGGCCACCATGTCTATATCAAGAGAAGTAGCACTGCAGCGTTTAAAAAGTCAGGTTAGCCAGGGAACAACGCTCATTGGAGCAGGGGCAGGTACAGGATTATCCGCAAAGTGCGCTGAAGCGGGTGGAGCTGACCTTATCATCATATATAATTCGGGCCGTTACCGTATGGCGGGACGTGGTTCACTCGCAGGGCTAATGCCTTACGGGGATGCTAACAAAATCGTGGTGGAAATGGCGTCAGAAGTACTCCCGATTGTGAAAGATACACCTGTTCTTGCCGGAGTATGTGGAACGGACCCGTTTCGCGTCATGCCGGTGTACTTGAAGCAGCTTCAAGAGATGGGATTCACGGGCGTACAAAACTTCCCAACGGTTGGCCTATGCGATGGGGTCTTCAGACAAAATCTCGAAGAGACAGGAATGGGATACGATCTGGAGGTGGAGATGATAAGGCAAGCTCATGAACTCGGTCTTCTGACCACACCATACGTTTTTAATGAAGACGAGGCGAGAAAGATGGCTGAAGCTGGCGCAGATGTCCTGGTCGCCCATGTCGGTCTTACGACGAAGGGATCCATCGGAGCTTCAACAGCACTGACACTGGATGAAGCAGTTGATGTGGTACAACGGATTAGCGATGCGGGTAAACAGGTTAATCCAGATGTTCTGGTCATCTGCCACGGAGGGCCGATCTCCGAACCGGAGGACGCCGCTTATGTTCTTAGCCGTACTAAGGGAGTCTCTGGCTTCTTCGGTGCATCCAGCGTGGAGCGTCTTCCAACGGAGGTCGCCATTACCTCACAAGTACAGCGATTTAAGAGTATTGGAACTTAATTACTGTGATTCAATTTCACTTAATTAAGCTTACAGCGGGATGAAAGCGTTTGACTTATTCAAATATCGATCTATAATTATGAAGGAAATTGGACGTGGACGGGAACTGACGAAGTGTCCTGATTGGTGTCCGCCTGAATGGATCGAAA
Source organism: Paenibacillus sp. ACRRY (assembly GCF_022346995.1). Lineage (GTDB taxonomy): Bacteria > Bacillota > Bacilli > Paenibacillales > Paenibacillaceae > Paenibacillus. The sequence continues at coordinate 546,190 of NZ_JAKRNM010000001.1, forward strand.
TGCCGACAAGCTTCAAAGTAGGCCTCAGCCTATGGGGAAAACGATATTCGGTATAGCTGTATGTATACTCACAGCAAGCTTCCATAACCAGGAGGCTTGCTGTTTTTATTTTTAGAAGGAGACTAAGTCAGAATGACACTTAAAAAAAGGATTTTTTTATTGTTCTTCCTCAGTGCGTTCATCCCTTTTATCAGCATATTTGCGATTTCTTACTATACCATTGACTCCATTTTCGCAAATAAAATCGATGACGGCATCCGCAGTAATTTGCAGCAGGTGACATCTTCACTGGAGAATTCAATCACCAATCTGAATCACGTTACACAGCAATTGTCCTACCGTGGAACCATTGGCAAGAAGCTGGATCAGTTCTTGAAGCCTTCCTCGGATATATTCCTATTGATGGAGGCGAGAGACGAATTAAAAAGTGAGTTAAGTGTGGTCACGTTTACCAATCCGAATATTGGTTTGACCTTATATTACTTCCAGAAGGATGGAACTACACAGTTTGGTAACTTTCCGATTAAGGATGGTTTTTCTCCGGAGTCACTGCCTGTGCTCTTCCAGACCTATGGCATTAAGTACTATGGTCCGCATATCAGCAGGAACCGATTCGATGACCAACTCGTTCTGTCTGCTCTGCGAAGAGTACAACTGCCTGAAAGGGACGACGCGTACATTTACGTTGAGTCAGGCTTTCGCCTCACACAGGATGACCTGGGATACAGTCAGTACAACGGGGCTCTGTCTCATCTGATCCTGGATGGTGAAGGCAACATTGTGTACAGTGAAATACCGGAAGCGATGAAGGTCGGGGAGAATTTCTCCAGCTTGACAGCCGATCCTGCCAAGGACGGGATATCCCGGGGGTATCACTGGTTCAAAGAGGATTCTTCACAGAAATGGAGTGTCGTTTCGGTCATTTCACAGGCTCAATATCAGCAGGAGAAAAATCAGTGGTTACTTCAAATATTGCTGGTCGCATTATTTTTCCTCGGCTTTACCGTATTTCTAGCTTGGCTCCTGTGGAAGATGGTGTACAAACCACTGGGCTTGTTCCATTCAGAAATCAACGGGATGTCCAAAAATCCACAAACGACGGGGAGCCGAGCTCGCACCCAGATACCCGAATTTGATTTTCTGCTCGGTGAATTTTCGAATATGCAGCATCAAATTGGCGATCTCTTCAAGGAAGTGCAGCAGAAAGAAAAGATTCGTGCAGACCTGGAAGTGGAAAAACTGCTCTATCAGATTAATCCGCACTTTCTGATGAATACACTTGATACGGTACACTGGCTGGCCGTCATGAACGGACAAGGGGAGATCGACAAGCTGGTGCAGTCATTGAACAAGCTGCTCTATTACAACCTGGGCAAATTAGGGCAAGTATCCACGATGGAAGAGGAGATTGACGCATTAAGACAGTATCTGATTCTGCAGCAAATTCGTTATGACTTTGAATTCGACGTCCGCATTACTGCAGATGAACAAGTGCTGCAAATTCCTGTGCCTCGTTTTATTCTGCAACCGCTGGTTGAAAATTCGCTCTATCATGGATTGAGTGACGAAGGCTTTATTCAAATCGAAGTGACATGTAATACAACATTAAACATAATGATACAGGATAATGGTGCAGGCATGAGCGAGGAAACGATTCATAAACTGCTAAACAACCGTGTAGCTGAACAACAAAAAGTAGGAATGGGCATTGGACTCAATTACGTTCACCGCATGCTGAAGTCACAATACGGGGATCAAGCCCAATTGGTCATTGAGAGTGAATTGGGAACGGGGACAAGCATACTGCTCATACTGCCCATTAAAGGAGAAGATATCTCGGCATGATTAAGGTACTGATTGTGGATGATGATAAGCTGGTACGCAAAGGCATAAGCTCTGCGATGCCATGGAACGAGTTCAATATGGAAGTTGTAGGAGAAGCAAGTAACGGAGCGAAAGCACTGGATTTCCTAAAATCTCAACCAGTTGATCTCATGTTGACGGATCTTGCGATGCCGGTCATGTCAGGGATCGAACTGATGAGAGCGACGAGACAGCTGTATCCGGAGCTTCATATTGTCGTGTTAACCTTGCATCAGGATTTTGATTATATCCAGGAGGCGCTGAGGCTTGGAGCCATTGATTATATAGCCAAAGTCCAGCTGGAGAAAGAGCAATTCGAACATGTTTTGCATCGGATACATACCCGAATTACCGGGTTGACGAGTTCGAACCGAAAGATGCCTTCTAGCAATGAAATCAATGTTCATTATCCGAATGTATATGCACTCGTTTCTCAAGATCGCAAATCCGAACAGAAGTGGCCAGTGGAGCTAACCACCGATGGAGATGTGATCAGGTGGGAGGTGGAACGGAATAGCTGGATGTGGGCAGCATCCCACAACGAGCAGGACCCGCTGTTCCATCAGTTGAAGGCATCCCTGAATCAAGTTCCCCAAAGTACGTTACTGGTTTTGTCCGATGTACAAGAGAGAACGTGGTCGCAAATCAAAAACTGGATTATGAATTATACAGAGGCATCTCTATTCTATGCGTACAACCCTGATGACCAAGTCATTGCCGTTTCGATGAACGAGAAAGAGACTCTTCTAAAAGAACCGCAGGATGAGGACATAGATCGGATTAAGCAAAGTTGGTTCCAAACACCATGGGCCCATCATGACACGTACTACGACCAACTCATTGAACAGTTTACATCATTACAATTACACAAGGGTCAGTTGATGGGATTACTATACTCCATCGTTATGGAGTGGAATCATCTTTTTGCCCAAACAACGCTTGGAAGGATCTCTATGATCCATGCTTTTGATTCCTGGTACGAGGTTGAGGAATGGATTAAACAGACTGCTGGGGTTATTCGAAAGGCCGACGAACAGACCTCGTATTCCCAGGAAATCATCCATGCTGTGAAAAAAGCAGTGATGATTATGCAGGATGACCTGGAGCAGGCGTATACAGCTTCAGGCCTTTCCCAACAACTCAACATCAGCCGAAGTTATTTCAGTCAATGTTTCAAAGATCTGATGGGGAAAACCTTTAATGAATACTCCAGATTCATCCGGGTAGAGAAGTCCAAAGAGTATTTGCTCAATACAAACAACACGATTTTCTGGATTGCCGAGCGAGTGGGTTATACGGATGAAAAATATTTCAGCCGGATTTTCCGTGAAATGACAGGCCTTCTGCCAAGCGAATATCGGCAGAGGCAGAGAAGTCATATAGCAGATGTGTTCCCATTGAACGGACATCAATCATAGGGAAAGTGACCGTCTCCATAGTTATCGTTGTAGGCCGTCATGGAAATGACGCGAGAGACATTTTATCGATTATGGATAAATTGAAGGCCGACAGTTTCCTGTTTTGAGGAGCTGCCGGCCTTTGTTTTCGATTGGAAAAAAGGATAGATAGACAAATGTAAGTCAGCTGGTAGGGTAAATGTTCACAAGCAAACCAATGCTCTAGGATCGCGGTTGAAAACTGTAATCATTTCTCTATCCAAACGAACGTGCAATCCCTATCTCATGAGATCTTCACTCCATTTTATAATGAAAGCGTAAACAAAAAATGATAAACAGAATAAGGGGAATCGAATTAGATGAGAACAAAATGGTCCATGAAAAGCAAACCGCTCACGAAACGTCTGGCCGTGCTGTCGATGTCTGCGCTGATGGTTACAGCTCTCGCGGCATGTGGAGGCGGTTCCACTGCTCCTACTGCAGAGGAGGCAGGCAAATATGAGGTAACACCGGGGGATCCGTTCAGTGCCTACAAAGACGAAATCACCGTAACCATGGGACGGGTGACTACAGCCAACCCGAAACTACCGGCTGGAGATACCTATGAGAACAACGCATATACGCGACTGGTTAAAGATACATTTAACGCTCAAATTTCGGATCAGTTTGAAGCCAATGGTGAAGATTACAGCCGTCAGGTTTCGCTCGCCATCGCCTCTGGGGAATTGCCTGACATGATGCGTGTTGACTCCAAAGACGAACTGAAAGAACTGGTGGATAATGACCTGATTGAAGATCTGACGGCCATTTACGATCAATACGCTACGGACAACATCAAGCAAATGTACGATTCCTATGATGGTCGTGCATTAGATAATGCGACGATTGATGGACGTTTGATGGGCCTTCCGGCAACGTCCCTGGATTCAGCACCAGCGATGGTTTGGGTACGTCAGGATTGGCTGGATCTGCTGGGGATCCAACTTGATGCAGACGGAGATGGCGCCATCTCGCTCGAAGAAGTAGAGAAAACGGCACAGGAATTCCTGAAAAGAGATCCTGGTCAAACCGGTAATCCGGTCGGTATTCCTTTTGTTAACACACTGAATACCACAGATTATAATGCCTCTGCCTATACCATGCTTGGTGTTGCCTCAACCGAAGGCGCGTTCCCGCAATATTGGATGAATGGGGAAGACGGCAAAATTGTATATGGTTCCACGACAGAAGAGACCAAGAAAATGCTGGGGATCATGGCAGACTGGTTCAAGAACGGTATCATTGACCCGCAATTCGGAACCCGCACCTTTGATGACATCACTGCACTCTATACCAATGGCCAGAGTGGTATCGCTTTTGGACCGTGGCATATCCCAGACTGGGGACTGATCAGCGTGAAGCAGATGGATAAAAATGCGAAATTCACGGCGTATACATTGGAAGATGCAGACGGTAATGTGAACGTGGCCCATGCCAACCCATCCAATCAGTTTATCGTGGTGAGAAAAGGATATGAGCACCCTGAACTGGCTGTTAAGATTGTAAACCTGTTCTACGACAAACTGGCAAATGATAAAGATGTGGCAACAACGATGCCTGAAGCTGCCAAGTATCAGGAGACTGGGGTAGACGGTTCTACGAGACCGTTTAATATCGAAGTCAACTCGGCTACATCGCTGCTGGATGATTACTCTGATGTCGTTCGTGGAATTAAAGGAGAAATTGGTCTGGATGAGGTTCGCACAACCGAATCGAAGAACAATATCGGAAGCATTAAAACGTATTTGAGCGACATGGATACGGATGACGCGACCGCCTGGTCCAAATATCATTCACGAATTAACGGAGTTGGACTGATCGACAAGCTCACACAGGAGAATAAATTCGTGTGGATGACTCCTGCTTTCTCTGGAACTACATCAAGCATGAAACAAACGTGGGCCAATCTGACGAAGCTCGAGCAGGAATCGTTCATCAAAATTGTGACGGGTTCCGAACCGCTGGATTACTTCGATACATTCGTCAGCAACTGGAAGAAACAAGGCGGTGATCAAGTCATTCAGGAAATTGAAGACGAGATCGCATCGAAAAAATAGACATCCATGAACAGTAGCAGGGCTGCGATATGCAGCCTTTCTTCAGGAAAGGGGTTCATCCATGAAACAAGGGAAATTAAAAGCAAGAGGCCGGCTCGGCACAGGTGCCATGTACCATATGATGATGCTGCCGGGTATTTTGTTTTTGCTTGTGTTCAGCTACATTCCAATGGTCGGTGTCATTACGGCTTTTCAGGACTATGTACCTGCCAAGGGCATGTTCGGCTCCGAATTTGTAGGGCTGAAGCATTTCATTTATATGTTTAAACTGCCGGATATCGCTCAGGTCATCAGCAATACGTTAGTCATTGCTATTGCCAAGATTCTGCTCGGAACGTTGATGGCGATCATATTTTCGGTATTGTTGAATGAAATTCGTATTAAATACGTTAAAAAATCCGTGCAGACGATTGTCTATCTGCCGCACTTTCTATCCTGGGTTGTACTCGCATCCGTCGTGGTCAACATGTTCAGCTTGGACGGAATCGTGAACCAAATGCTTGCATTCTTTGGCCTGGATCATATTAATTTCCTTGGCAGCAATACGTGGTTCCAGCCACTGATCATAGGAACAGATGTCTGGAAAGAATTTGGTTATAGTTCCATCGTTTATTTGGCTGCTATTACGTCAATTGATCCCGGTCTATACGAAGCGGCAGGTATGGATGGAGCCAGTTGGTGGAGAAAAGTATGGCATATTACACTGCCGGGTATGCTGCCTATTATTCTGCTCATGGGTGTAATGAGCTTGACCAATATTTTGAGTGCTGGTTTCGATCAAATCTATAACTTGTATAACCCGGTGGTTTATGAAACGGGCGATATACTGGATACCTACGTGTACCGGATTGGTCTCGTTGGACGACAGTATAGCTTCGGTACGGCTGTTGGATTGTTTAAGTCCGTGATCGGCATCGTGCTGCTCATGTCTGCGAATCAGCTCGCCAAAAAATATACAGACAGAAAAATATTCTAAGGAGGCAATTCCGTGTCCTATTCTGCAAATTTTAAAGATCGAATTGGCCGGTTTGTCATCTATGCCATCGTAATCATGCTGGCATTGGCTTGCCTTCTTCCGTTATGGAATATTGTTGCCATTTCATTCAGCAGCAGCGAGGCCGTATCCGCGAATGCTGTAGGTCTCGTTCCGGTCAATTTTACAACAGCTGCGTATTCAAAAATTATTGATGATGCACAGTTCTGGCGTTCCTTTGGCATCTCTGTTCTACGCGTTGCGCTAGCCCTTGTGCTTAACATGATTCTGATTATTTTGATGGCTTATCCGCTGTCCAAATCGAAAAGGGAATTCAAAGGCAGAAACATCTATATGAATATCATGATTTTTGCCATGTTGTTCAGTGGAGGAATGATTCCGAGTTACCTGCTGATCAAAAACCTGGATATGCTGAATACGATATGGGCACTTGTTCTACCAGGCGCTGTCCCGATATTCAGTGTCATCCTCGTGATGAACTTCTTCTCTGCTGTACCTAGAGCACTTGAAGAAGCAGCGTTTATCGATGGGGCGAATCCGCTCCAAGTCTTGTTCAAAGTGTATGTTCCCGTGTCCATTCCGGCGCTGGCGACCGTTGCCTTATTCAGTATCGTGGGTACATGGAATGACTTCTTCAGCGGTTTGATCTATATGACCAAGGTCAGCAATTATCCGCTTATGACCTATATTCAGTCCCTTAATGTAAATATTGCCGATTTGCTTCAGGCTGGTACGAACTCAAGCGAACTCAGCAACCTGACTGAAATTTCGAATAAAAACCTGAATGCGGCTAAGATCGTAGTCGCGGTCATCCCGCTGCTGTTGATTTATCCGCTGCTGCAAAAATACTTTGTAACAGGCATTGTTGTTGGATCAGTCAAAGAATGATGAGACGTTATAACACACCTTAACGGAGAGGTAGCACCTATCTGGAGAAGGTAGAAAGGCTGTATGAAACATGGAAAATAAAAAATGGTGGAAAGAAACCGTTGTATATCAAATATATCCGCGAAGTTTTCAAGATAGTAACGGAGATGGAATCGGAGACTTGAAGGGTATTGTGTCAAGGCTCGATTATTTGCAGAAACTCGGTATTGGTGCGATCTGGTTGTCACCTGTTTGTAAGTCCCCTCAAGATGACTTTGGGTATGACATTTCCGATTATCAGGATATCGATCCAATGTTCGGGTCTCTGGATGATATGGAATCGTTAATTCATGAAGCCGGCAAACGAGATATTCGGATCATTATGGATCTGGTGTTGAATCACACGTCGGATGAACATCCTTGGTTTCAAGAAGCCAAAAAAGGGAAAGACAATCCGTACCATGACTACTACGTCTGGAGAGATGGTGTGGAAGGAACACCTCCGAACGATTTAGGTTCCACATTTGGTGGCTCAGCATGGGAGTGGGTTCCTGAAATTGGTCAATATTATTTGCATCTATTTTCTGTAAGACAGCCAGATCTCAACTGGGAAAATCCCAAAGTCCGGCAGGCGATTTACGACATGATTAATTGGTGGATCGACAAGGGAGTCGGTGGATTTAGACTTGATGTAATCGACTTAATCGGTAAAGTGCCAGATGCGAAGATTACGGGGAACGGGCCCAATCTGCATAAATATATCAGGGAACTGAGCAAGGAAACGTTTCAAAAAGCAGAAAATCTGCTAACCGTTGGAGAAACATGGGGCGCTACTCCTGAGATTGCAAAACTGTACAGCAACCCGGACGGCAGTGAGTTTTCAATGGTGTTCCAGTTTGAACACATCGGCTTGGATGAACAAGAAGGCAAGGGAAAGTGGGATCTCAAGCCTCTGGACGTGCTGGAATTGAAAAAAGTGTTGTCCAAATGGCAGACGGAGCTGGGGGGCGATGCCTGGAATAGTTTGTTCTGGAATAACCACGACTTGCCTCGAATCGTCTCCCGTTGGGGAAATGACGGAGAATATAGAATCGAATCGGCTAAAATGCTCGCTACCCTTCTTCATGGCATGCAAGGCACACCTTATATTTATCAGGGTGAAGAATTAGGCATGACGAATGTTCAATATGCGATTGAAGACTATCGGGATATTGAATTGCTCAATTTCTATAAGGAAAGAATGGGAAAAGGATACCCTGAAAGCAGTGTGATGGAGTCGATCTTTGCCAAGGGACGCGATAACGCACGAACACCGATGCAATGGGATTCTTCCGATAACGCCGGGTTTACACAAGGAGAACCATGGATCAAAGTTAATCCAAACTATACCGATATCCATGCCCAAGACAATTTGAATAATCCTGAATCCATATTCCATTACTATCGGAAGCTAATCCAATTGAGAAAAGATCATGAAGTCATCGTGTATGGAGATTATGAGCTGGTTTTCCCCGATGATCCAGAAGTGTTTGCTTATACCCGAACGCTAAATGGAACAAAAATCCTTGTCGTATGTAATTTTCAAGGAAATACGATAGAGCTCCCGCTTCAGGAACAATTGGCAGAGACGAATCAACTGCTGATATCGAATTATGCAGGTGAACTGCCTCTGGACGAACTGCGTCCATATGAAGCGAGAATGTACCTTATGCATGCGTAAAGAACGTAAAGAATAATACTATAAATAAAGACGAGTGGTTGAGAAAGAAGGATTGCATCAAATGAAAAGAGTATGGTGGAAAGAAGCAGTAGCTTATCAAATCTATCCGAGAAGTTTTATGGATTCCAATGGAGATGGGATTGGCGACATCAAGGGGATTATTTCAAAACTGGATTATATCCAAGACCTCGGTATTGATCTGATATGGATCTGTCCGATGTATAAGTCGCCTAACGATGATAATGGTTATGATATCAGTGATTACTGTTCCATTATGGATGAATTCGGCACGATGGCTGAATTTGATCAATTATTAAATGAAGTACATCACCGCGGCATGAAACTCATCATGGACTTGGTGATCAATCATACCAGTGACGAACATCCGTGGTTTATCGAATCGAGATCTTCGCAGGATAGTCCCAAACGGGACTGGTACATCTGGAGAGATGGGAAGAACGGAGAAGAACCGAATAACTGGGAAAGTATTTTCGGTGGTTCTGCTTGGGAATATGACGAAGTCTCCGGACAGTACTATCTTCATCTGTTCTCCAAAAAGCAACCGGACTTGAACTGGGCAAATGAAAGCGTACGGAAATCCATTTATGAAATGATGAATTGGTGGCTGGATAAAGGTATTGATGGTTTCCGTGTCGATGCAATCAGCCACATCCACAAAGAAGATGGCTTGCTGGATATGCCAATTAAAGAAGGCGTCAAATACATCTCTTCGTTTGAGAAGCATATGAATGTCAAAGGCATTCAGCGATATCTGCAAGAAATGAAAGAAGAAACGTTGTCTAAATATGACGTAGTAACGGTTGGCGAAGCCAATGGAGTGAAAGTAGAGGACCAAGAAGATCTGTATGATTGGATCTGTGAAGTCAGAGGCAAATTTAATATGGTCTTCCAATTCGAACACCTTGACCTGTGGAAAAACAGTACAGACAGGCAGCTCGATGTTCCCAAACTGAAAAGCGTCTTGACCAAGTGGCAAAAATCGCTGGAAGGTATTGGTTGGAATGCTTTGTTTATTGAAAATCACGATCAGCCGCGCAAAGTTTCGTCCTGGGGAAATGATGCGGAGTATTGGTATGAAAGTTCAACAGCTCTTGGAGCCATGTACTTTTTCATGCAGGGCACTCCGTTCATTTACCAAGGACAAGAAATTGGCATGACGAATGTGGCTTATCCTTCCATAGAGGACTATAACGACGTAGCTGACCGGAATCTGTATCAGATTAAACGTGAAGAAGGGATGTCGCATGAGGAAATCATGAACATCATCTGGGCTTCAAGTCGCGATAACTCCAGAACGCCGATGCAGTGGTCTTCGGCAGAACAAGCCGGGTTCACCAATGGTACGCCATGGCTTAAGGTGAATGACAACTATGTTCATATTAATGTAGAGAAACAACTGCAGGATCCGCGTTCCATCCTTCACTTTTATAAACAAATGATTCAGCTGCGAAAAGAACACGACACGTTGACATATGGTATCTATGAGCTTCTTATGCCGGAACATCCTAGTGTATTTGCTTATACACGTACTCTGGCAGAAGAACAGGTGCTGGTAGTCGTTAATCTCTCTGACCAAGCCGTTGAGCTTAAGGAAGAAGACCTTAGCCTTAACTTCTCTGAGATCTGGCTTACCAACTACGAAAATAGCAAGAGGCCATTGATGCTGCAACCGTATGAAACCATCGTTGGTTTAAGCGATATAGGTTAATTAGGATTTTCCTAAAAGTATCTATTAAAGCAAACAGAGAATTTACTTCTCTAATTTCCGTCATCAAAAAGTGAACCCCTTAGAAAAAATATTGGAATAAACGCTGTTTATCCAATGAATTTCTAAGGGGCTTTATTTATTAGAGCACGCTTCAGATTGAAAATTTTTAATTTATCCTTTATTATGAAAGCGTTATCGTTAATCTAATACTTATTGTACAATTCGGTCACTTGACCAACATATTAAACCTCGAGGTGAGTAGAATGAAGTACAGAAGATTGGGCAAGACCGAGCTTGATGTATCCGTCGTAGGTGTGGGCACCTGGCAGTTTGGCGGGGACTGGGGGAAAGACTATACCCAGAAAGAAGTCGATGATATTCTATATCGTGCCAAAGAACTTGGCATTAATTTGATTGATACAGCTGAATGTTACGGACCTCACCATATGTCCGAGAACTTTATCGGCGATTTTGTGTCCCGGGACCGGCGTGAGGATTGGGTGATCGCATCGAAGTTTGGTCATCAGTGGCACGATCACTGGACAAACGCCTGGAGTGTAGATCAGATCCGTGTTCAACTGGAAGAATCTCTGAAAGCCCTAAGAACAGATTATATCGATTTGTATCAGTTCCATTCCGGTTCAGATGAGGCGTTCGATAACGACGAGCTCTGGACGATGCTGGACAAGCAGGTGCAGGCTGGTAAAATTCGAAATCTCGGGATCTCCATTGGCAGCAACGATAATCTGCATCAGACGAGCAAGGCTACCGAGTTGAATGCGAAGGCTATTCAGGTCGTGTATAACCGTCTGGACCAGAAGCCCGAGGAGAGGGTGTTCCCGTCATGCCAGAATCAGGACCTTGGTGTGCTCGCAAGGGTCCCACTGGCCAGCGGCTATCTGAGCGGTAAGTACAAACCGGGTGCGGTGTTCAATGACAATGTCAGAAAGGGACGCGAGCGTCAAGAGATCGATGAGAAACTGCAGCTGGTAAGTGAAATTCAGAAGAACGAAGTCCCGGAAGGTGTCGACATGGCCTCATGGGCCCTTGCCTGGTGTCTGAAGCATCCAGCTGTCAGCTGCGTCATTCCGGGATGCAAAAGTCCGGAACAGGTTGAAGCGAACGCCCGGGCTGCTGATCTGGAATTGTAAGGAGCTTGATCAGTGTGGCTTGCTGAGGAAAATACTGTTTTGTTTTAAAACGGACAAAGCAGCCGACCAAAGTAAAAGAGGTCGGCTGCTTTTTTTTATCTAGATGAATTAAAATTAATATTTAAATTGAATCGTCAAACGCTCTAACTGTTGAGACATTTCCGACAAGGTTGTGGATAAGCTCGTGATTTGCTCCATTGAAGCCAGTTGTTCTTCTGAAGATGCAGCTATATTTTGGGAGTTGTCTGCAGCTTGAAGCGCAAGATTGGAGACTTGCTCCTGGCCCGCTGTTATTTCCTGGACACTTGCCGTGATCTGCTGTGTAACGCTGGCGAGTTCCTCCGTTTGTTGGGCGATAAAGTTGGTAGACCCTACGATTTTGTTGAACTGTTGTTCCGTCTCATTAGCAATCTGTATGCCGGAGTCGACGTCCTGTTTAACTCGATTCAATGTCTTGAGCGATTGTTCTATATCTGAACGCATATCTTGAATCAACGTGGAAATCTGCCCGGATGACTGGTTCGATTGTTCAGCAAGTTTTCTCACTTCAGCAGCTACTACGGAGAAACCGCGTCCTTCTTCGCCTGCACGGGCTGCTTCAATCGAAGCATTGAGAGCAAGAAGATTCGTCTGCTTCGCAATATCCGTAATGGCATGCAGCATCGTACCGATCTGCTGACTGCGTTCATCCAGCATTCTCATGACTACATCCGTTTCATTTACCGACTGGTTTATCAGGTTCATTTGTTTCGCTGTATGCTCTACGGCCGTACCACCTATGTTCGCGAGTTCCATCGCATCAACAGAAGAATCGGCAATGGTTGATGAACTTTCCGCTATTCGCTGGATCCCAATCGATATTTCCTCGAGTGAGGTGGTAGTTCGTTGAAGCATCATTTGTTGTTCTTGTGCACCTGCTGCAGATTCTTGGATCGAAATGGTGATATTCTCAGTTGCCTGACTGGTGTGCTCCGCTCCAAGGGTCAACTCTTTGGAAGAAGAGGCTACTTGTTTGGTAGAGAGATCAACTTGACTTATAAGTGTTCTCATGTTTTTAATCATATGGTTAAAGTCCTGTGAAAGCTCACCGATCTCATCTTTGGACTTCATCTTAACTTCTTCAACGGTTAGGTCACCGTCCGCCACTGACTTCAATCGCTTAGCCACCATAAGGATCGGCTTCGTTAGACGTCCTGAGATGATGCTGACGATGATGGATCCCAGAACAACTGCCACAGCTGTAACAATAAGAACAAGATAAAGAACTTGTGTGGCACCACTGTTGAACTCACTTAAGTATGCACCCGAACCGATGATCCACCCCCAATGCGGATCCATTTCAACATATGATACTTTCGTTTCTACCTCACCTGTATCAGGTAGAGCCCACTTGTAGGTGACAAATCCGCCTCCGGCTGATCCAACGTTAACGAGTTCTTTCCCCAAATATACACCATCTTCTGTAACGACATCTGTCAAATCCTGACCTTCATTTGAAGGATTCATCACAGAATGAGCATCTTTGCCAACGGCCCATGGATATCCTGTTTCCCCTACAGTATATTCACTTTTTACAGGTCGCTTATTATCTGCATTCTTCTCACCGAGCAGTTCTACGCGGAGCTTTTCCTGTGCTTGCTCTAATGTTAGACTTCCATTCTCTACCTGCTCATTGAGGAGATTAATCATACCAATGACCATTCGTACACTATTTTCAAGTGCGGCCTTGCCGGATTCATTCATTTCATTTTTTGAAACGGTATAAGAACTGAATCCTATTACGATTGTGGGCACAATCAGTATAACCAAGCACAAAGAGACTAACTTAGCTCTTAACGTTCTCATTTTTAGAATGGATCCTATCTTTGTTTTCACTTCAGTTCCCCCTAAGTATGTCAATGTTACAGATCTAACCCAGAACTCAATAGTTAAAATTTAAATTAAATCTGTACCTAATATATCGAAAAAAGAGGAGGTAAAATGAAGTCTTTGAGAGATGAAATCTCTCTTTACACTAGATCATCCATTGGCCTATTTAACACAGTGCAATTTGTATTTTATAAAATCATTAGTGGCTGTTGTATAGAACTGAATCCAACACAAATAGAGAAGGTGACGATGGCCTGTCAGAGATGTTCATAAAACAAAAGTAAACCAACACTTATTGTTGTATAATGATGGTAAAATATACAGGTGATATGATAGGGGCGAGGGATTTTGCACAGAAAGATTAAGATTAACCTCTTTTACTTAGCTGCTGGGATTTACCTGGGTATTGCCGTTGCAGCATTTGTTCCATGGATTGAGATTGGCTTGAAAATAACGGCATACTCAAGCATCATTGCACTATTAATAACGATCTACGACTCTTCTAAGGTTAGTCTTAGAATAACCTCGCAAGAAGGAAATTTGTGGAAGCATAGAGTTCACTATGTATTTATGTTGGCTATGAAATTATTAATGATAGTATCACCGTTCGTTCTACTGTTCTGGATTAATTATGAGGATGATGAAGAAGTTATAGCCAAGATAAGTAATTACGTAACGTTTGCTGCAATTGGAATTGTTTTCTTTACAAGAGGAATGGAATTAAAAGGTTTAAGCAGCACTCAAAAATGATTTCTATGCTTATTGCATTATTATAGATCGAAAGGGGTGTTACCTTACGGTAATTACTCCTTTTTTGCATTGGAGAGCAGAGTTAAAGATAGCCAAAAAAGAATTGTAATCTTTATCCTAATGGAGTAATATGCTAATTATATATATCTCAAAGATATATTATGAACGGGGAGGGCATATGAAAAGAATCAATACGACCCACTTTGCGATTCTCGGCTTGCTTCGGTTGAAGCCCATGAGCGCCTATGAGCTTGTTAAGTTTTCGAAGGAGAGCATCGGCCTTTTCTGGAACGAATCGTATGGACATATTCATAAGAGTATCAAACAATTGCAGTTAGATGGCTCTGTAACGGTGGTGGAAGAAGCAGAGACGGGAAGACGTAAAATTGTCTTCGGCATTACAGAACAGGGATGTAAGCAGCTTGATTCCTGGCTAGCTCTGCCACCTGAAGAACCCGTTATGAGAAGTGAACTGCTAATGAAGCTCTTTGTCTCCGATGAACGTCATTTCCCGCAACTCATCACTTTTCTCGAAGAGGAATTAGCAGCAAATGAGCAGCTAATCACAATGCTTGCAGGAATTAAAGCGAGTGTTCCTAAAGGGGAAAGCAAACAAGCCCAGCTCTGGTTGTTAACACTGGACTATGGGGAGAGATATCTTCGAATGACTATGGAATGGTGTCAGCATGCGCTGGAAACGTTAAGTCATCCAAACAGGGGAGATTAAAATGAATAAAAAACGATCCACACTCATTCCGATCCTTTTGGTCACAATCGTGGTGGTTGCTTGTGCACCTCTCCTGTTATGGTTTAGAAGCAGGCCGCTTCTCCAATTAAAGGTCTTCGAAAGCGATGTATACAACCTGGAGATGAGTTATCAGATCACGGTGTTGTTATTAGCTGTAATAGTAATTGGCATAGTATACGGGTTGGCAGGTAAGGGTGGACTTAGGTATTTAGATCTGAAAAAGCGAGACGGAAAAATTCGGTCCGAACCGTGGATCGGCATTAAGCCGAAAGAAACAGAGACATGGAAACACTTGGGTCTAAACTTTGCGGTCATCATTACGTTGGTAACTGCTGTGGTTATCTACTTCCAAGTAGTGCACGGGGAAACCGTGAGACTGGAATTGTATCCCGGAGTTATTCTCATCCTTGTGTTTGCACTAATGAATGCTTTTTCTGAAGAAATCATCTTTCGGTTTTCATTTGTTGCCGTTGTTGGCAATTATGGTTTGTCCCCGTATATAGCTCAAGGACTGGCGGCTGCAATCTTTGGGGCCGTTCATTATTTTGGACATCCAGGCGGGATACCCGGTGTATTCATGGCAGCTTTTATCGGTTGGTTTTTAGCCAAATCGATGTTAGAAACGAGAGGATTCTTCTGGGCGTTGGCGATTCATTTCTTGCAGGATGTTCTTATTTTCAGTGCGTTATTTATGAAATAGCTGAGCTTGTGAGTTCATACAAAAGTGAACCGCCCATTGAAAGGCGGTTCACTTAATCCAATGGCTATTCATCTACAAGTGCTTCTCATAAAATACCATTGTCATTCTGTCATTAATTACTTTGGTTACACCCGTTTTTTTATAGCCTATCTTCTCATACAAGTAACAGTTTCCTTTCTCTTGTAAGATGGTGCCCAGTCTCCATGACTTAGCATCATCATATATTTGCTCAACCATTGTAAAGACTTTTTGAGCAATGCCTTTTCCCTGATGTTCTGGCAGTATAAAAATGGGGCTAACACTATAGATTTGGTCATCTTTTTTCACGACTCTAATTCCGCCCACAGCAGCCTCAAGATGATGAATTATGAAATAATCTGTGAAAGACTGATTGATTTGAGTAAGAATTCTTTCTACGGTTTCATTGGCAGGGCTTGTTTCAAAATCCTGATATTTTTCCAACAAGGGCATAAATGCTTTAACTTTCATTTTGTGAATAGTCATTGCATCATTTAAATCTGCTTTACATAATGAAACCTCCATTAAAATTTACCCCCTTTTGAGACGCTCTTTTACAATACGTTAGCTAGCACATGCTCTGTTTACTTAGTGCAAAGAAAGATATTCGTCTAAGTTGATGTTTGTTTAATTTGCAGCCATTAAACAAGATAAAGCCAACGTATTTTTCTTTTTCGACGTTGTATTTTCATATTACTTGCTATGGCGATCCTCCAAGAAAGCAATGCACCAAAAGTGTCTCCTTGCATAGTGCAAATTTTAACGCGTGATAAAACTGTAATCCCTCATTGAAATATACCACTGCAAAGTCTAAATATACCTTCGGAACAAAACCCTTTATTTTATATGATTAATCAGAATGTCTTTAAAATTTTGTGCGGCTTGGGATAAATGGCGATGTTCTATCCAGATCAGGGCAGTTTCAGAGTTTACATTGGGAACAATTTCAGCAAAAGACAAGCTTTCAGATGTTCTGATCTGTAGTGCAATTTTTGGAACAATCGCTATTCCTAATCCTGAATCTGCCAAGGTCATTAAGGTTGTTACATCAAGACTTTCACAAATAATTTTAGGATTAAATCCAAAACTGTTACATGTCTCAACAAACCTGTGGAAAACATTATAATCACCTTGGCCGCGTAACACCATGAGAGGCTGATTTTCCAATTCTTTTATGGAGATCGTTTTTCCTTTGAAAAAGGTGCCGTTAGAAGGTTGAACAGCTACAAGAGGCTCGGATTGTATGGGGTATATGGAGAGATTTCTCATATCCGTCATTTCTTTTGTCTGTAGCGGCAATCGGACAATGCCTAGTTCAATCTCTCTATTTTGTAAAAGCTCTTCAATTCTTCGTGAATCTTCCTCCAACAGTTGAAATGAGATATGAGGATAGTTGTCCTTAAATATTTTTAAAATGGGTGGGAGGTAAGGTAGGCATGACATTACTGTCCCGATCGCGAGTTTCCCTCGTTGTCCATCCTGTTGTTCCCTCACTTCTGTAACCATTGCATCAATTGAATTTAGCACTTCCTTCGCCCGTGTATAGAATGTTTCTCCAGCAGGGGTTAATTCGAATTTTTTATGATTGCGTTTAATGAGAATGACTCCGAGCTCATCTTCTAACGCTTTTAATTGCATACTTAATGGGGGCTGTCCCATATGCAGGCGGTTCGCAGCGCGTGTAATTTGTCCTTCATCTACGATGGTTACAAAATAAAATAGTTTCTTCAAATCCATAAATTCAGCATCCCTTGCATATATTTTTCAGATGAACACCTATCATTATATATATTTTACATATAGTTATACAGCGTCTTAAAATGAATAAGCAAGATTAACAGTTAGCAAATAACTTATTTCAAGGAGGACAATGGATATGAAACCATTAAAAAGTTTTCGCGAATATGTAGAAGTATTGAAAGAATATAACGAAGTCGTTTCGATTCATCAAGAAATTGATTGGAACTTAGAAATGAGTGCCATCATTCGACGAGCTTATGAAACTCACGCTCCAGCACCGCTTTTTAAAAATGTGAAAGACAGCACACCAGGTTTTGAAGTATTGGGAGCGCCAGTAGGGCTCAGCCCCAATGAAGAACATCCCTATATTCGAGTAGCTCTCTCCCTTGGGCTGCCAATAAACACTACTGCCCCTGAGCTAGTTGAAGCGTGGTCTCATCTTCCGGAAGTCACTCCCATTCCGCCTCGTTTAGTTGAAAACGGTGAATGCAAAGAAAACAAATTGTTTAATGATGAGATTGACCTTACCAAACTACCTATACCGTTTATTCATGTTGGAGATGGGGGCCGTTACATTAATACTTACGGTATACTTGTTGTCCGTACTCCTGATGGATCCTGGGTTAACTGGTCTATTACACGTGTAATGCTTGATGGACCCCAGTCATTGGCGGGTGTTATTATCCCATCTCAGGATTTAGGGAAAATACACCGTCAGTGGAAGGAAATCGGCGAAGAGATGCCGTTCGCCTTATGCTTGGGCGTAGATCCTGGTATCGCTATGATCGCAGGCTATCCTCTTTCCGGTGATGTTAGCGAAAGGGAACTGATCGGAGGATGGTACGGTGAAGCCATCGATGTTGTGAAATGCGAGACGAATGATTTGGAAGTACCAGCGACAAGTGAGATTGTAATTGAGGGAACAGTCTCCCTAACAGAAATGGTTCCGGAAGGTCCGTTTGGAGAATACGCCGGTTATACATGGATCGGTCATGAAAAACCAACACCACGCTTTGATGTAAAAGCGATGACACATCGGAATAATCCAATCATACCTGTAAGTGCAACCGGCGTACCTCCTGAAGAAAGTTCCACGAATTGGGGCATCGGTATTGCAGCAGATATTCAAAATACACTGCGAAAACAAGGACTTCCTATCAAACAATGCTTTATTCCGTTAGAGTCTGCAGTACATTGGCTTGTCGTCACGGTAGATCGTAGTCAACAAAAAGTGGATAATGAACAGTTATCTCATGACATTGGAGCAGCCGTTTTTGCAACGAGAGCGGGTTCCTACGTACCCAAAGTCATCGTTTTAGATGACGATATTGATCCAAGTAACATTAATCAGGTTGTATGGGCGTTTGCTACTCGCCATCATCCAGATCAACGTGAAGTTATGGCTGAACAAAAGGTTCTACCTCTTGTCGGATACCTGGATGAAAAAGAAAAGCGTGAGGCGCTCACTACAAAAGCCATTTATAACTGTTTATTGCCTTTAAACAATGGCTCTAGTGATGAACAATCCATTGAAGCATCATTCAGAAGTTATCCCGAAGAGATGCGTCAGAATATTATTGAGAATTGGGAAAAATACGGATTTTGATATGTTTCATATAACACAGAGGGAAGGAGAGTAAAATGAAATTAATTATAGCAATAACCGGGGCAACGGGTGCTATGTTTGGTGTTCGCCTGTTACAGCTTCTTCAAGATACCGATATTGAAACCCATCTCGTGTTATCTTCATGGGCCGCAGCAACCATTCAAGAAGAAACGCCGTATACGGCAAAGGAAGTTACACAGTTAGCTGATTACTCCTATTCCAATAAGGATTTGGGAGCCAAGATTTCGAGTGGTTCCTTTCAAGTGGATGGTATGATTGTTGCTCCTTGCACGATGAAAACATTAGCTTCCATTCGTATAGGACTTGGTGACAATCTAATTACTCGCGCCGCCGATGTCATCTTGAAAGAACGCAAAAAGCTAGTCTTAGTGGCACGAGAAACACCACTCAACGATATTCATTTAGAAAATATGTTGACTTTATCTCGTATGGGGACTGTAATACTTCCTCCAATGCCTGCGTTCTATAATCATCCCGATTCTCTTGATGATATCTTCAATCATATTGCATTTCGAACACTGGATCAGTTCAACATACATCTCCCAGAGGCAGAAGAAAAACGCTGGAATGGACTTTTAAAAAGTAAAGGGATTACGCAGGAGCAGATCCTCTAAGAAATAATAAAAGCCTAAACTCATCATCACTTGCTGAGTTTGGGCTTTTCCTTTTCCAATTAACAATGATTTTAATAATTTTTGTATAAAAAGGTTGCATCCCACTAAATAATAAGTTCTGGGGGTGTATGGAATGGACAAAATGAAAATTCATCTCAAGGGGAAAAATATAGCTCTAATTGTCGTGGATGTTCAAAACGATTACTGTCATCCAGATGGGGCGATCTCCAAAAGCGGAATTGATGTGAGCTCAGTAAAACAAATGATGCCTCATTTGCATTTTTTATTAGAAGCTGCAAGACGAAGCTCAATTCCCATCATTTTTCTGCAAACTAACCATGAAGATGCTACTGACTCCGAAGTATGGCTTTCACGTTTTCCGGATGGGGTAAACCCTATTTGTCGTACAGGAAGCTGGGGAGCAAATTTTTACGAAGTGGCACCACAGGCGAATGATATCATTGTCAAAAAGCATCGTTACAGCGGGTTTGTCCATACGAGATTGGAGAGCGTTCTGCAAACGCTCAAAATAGAAACCCTCATTATGACAGGGGTTAGCACGAATTTGTGTGTTGAGTCTACAGCGAGGGAAGGTTTTATGCTTGATTATCACATTGTTCTTATACAAGATGCCTGTGCGGCTTTTTCACAAGCAGAACATGATATGACGTTGAAAACAGTGGATACGTATTTCGGAATGGTTACAGATACAGCAGGAATCGTCTCTTATATCGAGACCTCGCATCAGACAACAGTAAATTAAACAGAGACGTAGTTGTCGTAAGACAAAAAAATGTTCCACTCAAAGTCGCTATAAGCGACTTTTTTTTGTTTTAAGAAACTATTTTTTTCTCTCGATGATGTTTGGAGCAAGATTATTGGTATTCTATAAGTAGTAAATTAATAAATGAATTCAATTCAGTATTGGAGGTCTACATGGAATTTAGAACTGCAACGTTAACCCATCTTCCTTCCATTGTTCGTTTATTGGCAGATGATGAAATGGGTGCTACCCGGGAGAGTTTCATAGAACCACTGCCAAAAGAATATGTTGAAGCTTTTGCAAAAATTGAACAGCAGATTGGTAATTCCATAATCATTGCCTTGGATAACAACGAAGTTATTGGTTGTCTTCAGCTTACAATTATTCCGGGGATTGCAAGACTGGGTACGACACGTGGCCAAATTGAGGGTGTACGTATTGACCGGAATTATCGTGGTCAAGGCGTTGGAGAGTCTCTATTTCAATACGCTATTCATGAAGCCAAATCAATGGGGTGTGAGCTGATTCAACTGACAACGGATAAAAAGCGAAAAGATGCTCACAGGTTCTATGAACGACTTGGATTTGTTGCTAGTCATGTTGGGATGAAACTTGCACTCAATAATTAGTCCTTTTAACTAATTGATTACGATAGAGCAATATAGCTAAGAGAGCAGCTGACTTGTGTAACCGGCTGCTCTTGTTCAACTAGCTGGGAGATGAGTGCAACATTTCGTCTGTTGAGAAAGTCAATAAGTTGTAAGATGAACGAAAAAATATGATGATAAGCAGGTGGAGAAATTGAAACATCGTTTATTCACGATCATATTTCTTTTCACTACCATATTCTTTTTTTCGAATGGTCAAGATGCTAAAGCTCTATCCTGTGCCGAGAAGGGAAGCCTCCAAGAAGAGTTAGATGGATCTACTGGTGCCATTTACGGTGAAATAAAGAAAATTAAAGTTGATCTGAAGCAAGAAGGGATAATGGGCACAAAAGAGAAAGTTAGATATATACTAATGGAAGTAGAACGAAGCTGGAAAACGGAAGTAGATTCTCAACTCATTGTCGCAACCGACTACACTTGGGGTTTTAACTTCACTGAAGGCAACAAATACCTCATATTTATTAGTGAAATGGATGGCGAAATAAGCAGTAGTCCATGCAGTTCGACAATTGAAATGAATAACCCTAACGAAGTAACTGAACAATTCGGTGAGGGATTCGAGCCAAAACAACAAGTGAATTTAAAACACAAGATGTGGTTTATGATGGAGCGGGATATTGATTTGTATATCGTCCTTGCAATAATCCTTGTGGTAAGTTCCGTCTTCATCCTGAGAGCAAGAAAGAAAAGGAAAAGGGGCTAAGCATCACTCTCTAATGGGAACATTCGTTGAGTGAATTGAAGGTTTTCTCTTGAGCAGTTTACATATTACGTAGGAAAAGAGGGACACAGATGACTACGTTAGGATTGATCCGACACGGAGTAACGGATTGGAACGACGAATATCGGACACAAGGACATTCCGATATCCCGCTCAATGAGAAGGGGCGACAACAGGCTGAACTCTTGTCCAAAAGAATTGGCTCAGAACATTGGGATTATATTTATTCTAGTGATTTGTCCAGAGCACTTGAAACAGCAGAAATTATCGGTAAGATCAAAAATATTGAAGTGAGAACCGACCCGCGCTTGAGAGAAATGAACTGTGGGCTTATAGAAGGGACAACAGAACAAGAGCGTGTCAATCGATGGGGGTATGGATGGTTTAGGCTGGATCTCGGCATCGAAACAAACGATGAGATTGTAAGAAGAGGTAGGCAGTGCCTTGCCGACATATCAGATAGACACCCGGACCAGAATATCTTAATAGTAAGTCACGGTGCGTTCCTTGGAATAACTCTGAAGAGACTCATCCCGCATATCGACATGACAGAAAGTTTATTGAATACATCAATCACCATACTGCATACAGCGCAATCTCGATGGGACTGTTCGGTGTATAATTGCACTACACATTTAAATGTGGAATCTATCGATATAGTAAAAAAGAATATGGAAAATGAAATATAGAAGCCGTGATTAGCGGCTTTTTTATTTTTATCAGTACAACAATTACACTATGCATCCCAGTTGAATAAAGATCAGTTCACTAGGGCTGTACCCCTGCATCTGTGTAGCGAATGTTAGGGGTGTTTAATCTGTCTGTTTTGCCGTATTGACTAAATAAGTTAACTCGTGTTAATTTATTTACTGAAGTTAACATCAAGGAGATGCAATCATTATGAATCAGGATATCTCCCTAAGGGAATTAAAAAAAGCCAAGAACAAAATCGCGCTGTACGAAGCGGGATTATCCTTAATGAAGGATCGAATGTTCAGCCAGGTCATGATTGAGGACATCTGCAAGACTGCGGAAATATCCAAGGTCACTTTTTTCAAGTTTTACCAACGTAAAGAGGATTTGCTCATCTATTTTATGCGGGTATGGCTTACTGAACGGATAATCGAGATCGAACAGGAAGGGAAAAAAGGATCTCAGGCATTTCGCCATTTACTGGCTGAGGTTGCTAAGGAACATCAAGTAAGGCCGGGGATGATGCCGAGTTTGATCTCCTTTCTCGCAGAACAGAATATGCAGCCTTGCATGCCTGAGCTGAGTCAGGCCGAAGTATCGCTGCTCTTTCCAGGTCACGAGGAAGCGGGAAGTCAATCACCTAATATGTACGTTTTATTTCAACAGTTCATGAAGGAAGAACAACAAGTGGGAAAGCTTAACAAATCTATTACCTTGGAGGAGTCTGTACAGATCTGTTTCACCATTTTTTATGGAGCGTTTCTGACGGCTCAACTGTACAATTCAGCGGAGATTGGCCGCTTTTATGATACGCATCTGGGTCTGCTTGAAATATAGGAGAAGGAGTGGGTAAGCATGGCTAAAGTGATTGCAGGTCGGTATACCGCACATATGGAAGGTTCCTTCGTTGTTTTTGTGATTGGTTTTCGAATTAACAAATGGTGGGCGGTACATAAATGGCTGCCTGTTATGAATTCCATGTCCCCTATGATTCAGGAGCTGTATCGGAACAAAGAGGAGCTCGGATTTATGGATGGTTCCTATCACTTTTCAGGCCGCGGACTTACACTCATCCAGTATTGGAGGAGCTTTGAACACCTGGAGCACTATGCCCGACACGGAGCTAACCACCTGAAGGCGTGGAGGGATTTCAACCGCAAAGTTGGAACTGGGGGAGATGTAGGGATTTTCCACGAAACCTATCTGGTTCCTGAAGGGCAATATGAATGTGTCTACAACAATATGCCGGCCTTTGGGTTGGCAAAAGCGGGAGCCCACGTCCCGGCAACGGGGCGTAGAGAAACAGCAAGCCGGCGGCTTGGCCGCGAAGGAGAACCTGCTGTTCCGACACCTCCGAATCCATAGGCCTAGAGTCTCCTGCCATTGCCGAATTAAACGAATAAAAGGTGCGACCTAAGTTGATGCTCGCATGGTGATATCCTGTATCATAGTAGCTTGTTTGTAGATCATGGGTAAACATGACTGAATAAAAGAATAAGGCAGCCGACATCGTGATTGGCTGCTTGTTTTTTAATTAAGGGATCAGACAAAACAAAGGCAGCGTTGCTAAAAGCCCTTTTTATACATAGCCTTGTCAAATAACGCATTTCTGAATAATCTAACACATACCACAGAAGAGGGGGAAGAAATATGAGTGGATACAGCAATGGTAATGTAGGAGGACTTGGTGGGGGATACGGTGGCTTTACGTCCGTTGGTGCTATTCTGGTGCTTTTTATTCTGTTAGTCATTATCTCCAAAGCTTTCCTAGTATAATGATCACTGAATAGGCCCCAAGCGGTGCCGGTAAAAGGACTTGTAATACTTTCGAATTAAACAGTGCCTTAAGCAAAAGTGGCATGCTTGCGGAGTTGCGGAGCTTTACCTGTAATATAAAAAAAGGAACTGCTAATAGGGCAGTTCCTTTTTTTTTAAAGTTAGAGTTAGGACACAGGATCTGGGGAGAACTTCTAGTTGTGTTCTGACCATTGTCTAATAGATCCATTTATATTTTAACTTAACGATTACGCAGCAATAGAATAAAATATCGCTACTGGAACAGGCATGGTATAGGAAGAGAGCATTTTCCCTATTAGCGTACATTTCGCGAGATTCACTTGAAAAGATAGTATTCAGCAGTAATCTTAAAGTGTACCCTTTGTAAAGGACATTTTAATCTAAGGGGAGTTTTTTTTGATACCTGTACATACAAATTTCATGTGGAAAGGGTTCTTGATCACCGAGATGCTCCTTTGCAGCAGTCCGCTGGGAATGGATGCGAAATTCACTTGGCGTGATGCCCGTCCATCGCTTGAACTGACGGCTGAAATGCGCATTGGTCTTGTATCCAAGCATCATCGCAATATGGTCAATGTTCAGGTCTGTTTGTTTTAACAGCCGCTGGGCTTCGTTCAGAAGGGTTTCCGATAAAAACTTGCGAGGGGCTGTACCATATACCTCCCGAAAGATCCTGTTGATCTGTGAAGGGCTAATGTTCAGCGACTTCGCGATGTCTTGGATCCAGGTTCGTTCGCTCTCCCGAACGTCGCCATGAAGATGGATATATCTTACGGAGTCCTCAATGTACTCGGCAATTTGGTGGGCGATGGTTTCTTTTCTCGATAAGGTAATGGATGCGTTCTGAGATAACTGGCCAACCAGGGAGCCGAGCAGTTCGAATACGGCGGCATGGACTTTCATCTGTTTGGAGGAAGACAACGGCATGGATAAGTGTTCTGTGGCCAGATAATACAAGGTACATAGTGAAGAGGACAGTCCTGAAGCCAGGCTCGAATCTGCCGGATAATAAATGTCCTTGCAGCGGTTGAGTTCCCTGCAGAAGGAGGTATCGTGTACGCTGAAATGAACAGAAAAGTATGTGAAACCCTTCGGTCCGGCACCTGTGCAGGAGTGAGTCATACCCGGACGGATAAACAGAAGGTCTCCAACGGATTGACTGTACGACTGACCGTTGACCACCATGTTCATCTCGCCGTCCAACATCCAGTGAATTTCATACATGGAATGCTCATGAGACGGATACGTCCAGTTGGAATCGACTTGTCTTGCATGCAGTCCCAACAATTGAAAAGACATGCGAACATCGGGCAGACGGCCTAAATATGCGGCTTCTGAAAGTTTGGTCACAGCTACCTCCTCGTAACGCTCTGTATTCCAAATACGATTAGATATATTTTAACAGAAAAATAATGCGTGAAAAGGGTAAGTCGTCGGAGTGATAAGTCCATCGTCATGAAACATCGCTGGTGCTATGGTAATGTTATCAACCCGGTAGGGAGATAGGGGGCAAGCTGGAATGAGAATTATTCGATTTTTGGATGGACAACAGAAGTGGTTGGCAGCCGTTACGGATGATGAACAAGCGTATCGTTTGCCGCAAGCAGATTTTATGACTTTAATCTATCAGGCGAGGGAGAAGGGTGTTACTCCGGTTCAATGGATTGAAAGCGCTCTTAAACCGGTAAACAAGCTGACCGATGATTGGACTTCTCTGCACCTGATCACACCCCTGGATGCACCGGAAGTGTGGGCAGCAGGTGTGACATATCAGCGGAGCCGGGAAGCGCGGAATTATGAAGCTACGGATGGAAAGTTGGATGCGGAAACCTTCTACGATAAGGTCTATGGCGCAGAGAGACCGGAGATCTTTTTTAAATCCACAGCAGCCCGGACTGTCGGGCCGAATGAGGCTGTCACGCTACGAAGCGATTCTACTTGGCAGATCCCGGAGCCTGAGCTGGGGTTGGTGCTTGCCGCGGATGGCAGCATTGTGGGATACATCGCCGGAAATGACATGAGCTGCCGCGATATTGAGGGAGAAAACCCGTTGTATCTGCCACAAGCCAAAATATGGCGCAATTCCTGCTCCATAGGTCCAGCTATTCGACTGGCAGAAACGGTGAAGAATCCCTATGAATTCAGCATTGTCTGCCAGATCTATCGGGATGAATCAGTGGTTGTTAAAAGTGAAGCGAGTACGAGTGAATTAAACCGCAAGCTGGATGAACTGGTTTCCTTTTTGGCAAGGGATAACGATGTGTATGACGGTACGGTACTTTTGACAGGTACTAGCATCGTGCCTCCGAATGATTTCACCCTTGAACCTGGAGACCGCATTGAAATATCCATAAGTGATATCGGAACACTGATCAATCCTGTCATTTCAAATTAGTTTAGAAGGAGGATGAATGCGATGAGCGCATTTCAGTTAGAGGAGACCTATAACAATTTTATTAACGGGGAATGGGTTAAACCAACGTCTGGATCGACGGAACCGAGCATTAATCCGGCGAATCGAAAAGAAATCGTGGGTTATGTGCCAGCCTCGGGTGTAGAGGACTTGAACAATGCAGTGGCAGCGGCCAAAGAAGCAGCGAAGACCTGGCGGAACTTAACGGGTGCGGAACGGGGGAATTATCTTTTTCAAGCTGCTAATGTGTTGGAGCGCCGGGCCGACGAGGTGGCGGAAGCCATGACCAGAGAAATGGGGAAGACATTCCCGGAAGCCAAGGGAGAAACGATGCGCGGCGTCGCCATTTTGAGATATTACGCAGGGGAAGGTATGCGAAAAACGGGTGATGTGATTCCCTCCACAGATAGGGAGGCACTGATGTTCACGACCCGTGTGCCGCTTGGCGTCGTAGGTGTAATTGCACCTTGGAACTTCCCGGTGGCTATTCCCATCTGGAAAACGGCACCGGCTCTGATCTATGGCAACACCGTTGTATTGAAGCCAGCTCAGGAAACGGCGGTTACAGCAGCCAAGGTTTTGGAATGCTTTGAGGAAGCCGGCATCCCGGCTGGTGTTCTCAATCTCGTGAGCGGAAAAGGCTCGGTAATCGGCTCCGCACTTGCTGAACACCCCGATGTAAACGGAATAACGTTTACTGGTTCCAATGAAGTCGGGAAGCGGGTCGGCGCTGCAGCACTTGCTCGTGGAGCCAAGTATCAGCTTGAAATGGGTGGCAAAAACCCGATTATCATCGCGGCAGACGCTGATTTGGATTTGGCTGTTGAGGCCACCATCAGCGGCGGCTTGAAATCAACTGGCCAAAAATGCACGGCCACCAGCAAGGTCATTATTGAACGAAAAGTATATGATGCCTTTAAAGAAAAACTCCTGTCGCAAATCCAGGAAATCCGTCTGGGTGACGGGATGTCTTCCGGAAGCTGGATGGGTCCATGTGCGAGTGAAAGCCAGCTGAGTACCGTGCTTGGTTACATTCAAAAAGGACAGGATGAAGGTGCCGTACTGCTCGCTGGAGGAAAAAGACCGGACAATCCTGAGCTCGCAGAAGGATTTTATGTACAGCCGACCGTATTTGAAGGTGTCGAATCGCACATGTCCATTGCCCGGGAAGAAATATTCGGCCCCGTTCTGGCCCTGATTCCTGTGGATTCCTTGGAAGAGGCCATCGCGTCGGCAAATGACAGCGATTATGGTTTGAGTGCTTCAATCTATACACAAAACGTCGGGGCCATGCTGTCCTTCATCCGGGATATGGATGCCGGACTCGTAAGAATTAATGCGGAAACTGCCGGCGTAGAACTGCAGGCACCGTTCGGTGGAATGAAGATGTCAAGCTCGCATTCCAGAGAACAGGGGCAAGCGGCCATCGAGTTTTTTACGGCGATCAAAACAGTCTTTGTGAAGTCATAAACTGTGGGAGGCTACCATGTACGAACAGATAATGTCGATTATGGGGGAGAAGGAGTCTAGCAGCTATGATATTATAGCGCATGCTCCAGGGGCAACAGGACGTCTGCCTTTAACCGATGATTTGCTGCGGAATGCTCCAAGCGGCGACTTGTTCGGCATGTCCCAGAATGTCGGAATGGGCTGGAAGCCTGGAGAATTGAACGGAAAACAGTTTCTGATCTTAAGTACGCAGGGCGGTATCCGCAATGAAGATGGCAGTCCCGCAGCTCTTGGCTACCATACGGGACACTGGGAAGTCGGTTTGCTGATGAAAGCTGCCGCAGAAGAAATATCGAGTCACGGCGGAATCCCGTTTGCTGGCTATGTCAGCGACCCTTGCGACGGCAGGTCTCAGGGAACAACCGGCATGTTCGACTCGCTGCCGTACCGGAACGATGCCGCGATGGTATTCCGCAGATTGATTCGATCCCTGCCCACGCGAAAAGGCGTGCTCGGCGTTGCAACTTGTGATAAGGGATTACCCGCCATGATGCTTGCACTTGCAGGTATGCCGCAGCTACCAGGAGTTATTGTTCCCGGCGGCGTTACGCTTCCGCCTACCGATGGGGAGGATGCAGGTAAAATCCAAACCATTGGCGCAAGGTACGCGAATGGAGAGCTCTCTCTTGAAATGGCATCGGAGCTAGGGTGTCGGGCCTGCGCTACACCGGGCGGCGGCTGTCAGTTTCTAGGGACCGCGGCAACCGCCCAGGTGGTAGCAGAGGCGATGGGCATGACGGTGCCGCATGCCGCTCTGGCACCTTCAGGGCAGCCCATCTGGTTCGAGATGGCTCGCCAATCTTCGCGTGCACTGATCAACATGGAGTCCCAAGGGATCAAGATGGCAGACATTGTTACAGATGCGTCCATTCGCAATGCCATGGTCGTTCATGCCGCGTTCGGCGGATCTACCAATCTACTTCTTCACATCCCGGCTGCTGCCCATGCAGCGGGTTTAACTGTGCCAACGGTACAGGACTGGATACAGGTGAACAAGAACGTTCCAAGACTGGTTAGTGCTCTGCCGAACGGACCGATCTTCCATCCGACCATACGGGTTTTTCAGGCCGGAGGTGTTCCTGAGGTTATGCTTCACCTTAGACAGCTTGGCCTGCTGGATGAATCTGTACTTACAGTAACAGGTGCGTCACTGGGTGAAGTGCTGGATTGGTGGGAATCGTCGGAACGTCGTCATCTCATACGCAAGCAATTGAAAGAGAAGGACGGGATTGATCCGGACAGTGTGATCATGAGCAGAGAGCACTCGCAGCGTCTTGGGATTTCTTCGACCGTGACCTTTCCAACCGGGAATATCGCGCCAGAAGGCTCTGTCATCAAATCCACATCCATTGATCCTGATGTGCTGGATGAGCATGGCGTGTATCGGCATCGTGGCCGGGCAAAGGTATTTACAACTGAACGCGAGGCAATCCGTGCCATTAAGACTGGCGGGGTTCTGGCTGGCGACGTTGTTGTACTGCTCGGTCGTGGACCTTCAGGAACCGGGATGGAGGAAACGTATCAGCTTACTTCTGCGCTCAAGCATTTGTCTTTTGGGAAATATGTATCGCTCATCACCGATGCCCGCTTCTCGGGAGTTTCAACCGGAGCATGTATTGGTCATGTAGGGCCCGAAGCACTGGCAGGAGGGCCCATTGGCAAACTCCGAAACGGCGACTTGATTGATATCGTTGTGGATCGGGGCAAGCTGGAGGGCAGTGTGAACTTCATTGGAGAAGGAGATACGGAATTTTCGCCGGAAGAAGGAGCTTTCATTCTGGCTCAAAGGACCTTTCATCCAGATATGCGTCCTGATGAAAATTTGCCGGATGATACCAGGCTTTGGGCTGCGCTGCAAGCTGTCAGCGGCGGAACATGGAGAGGGAATATATATGATGTAGACCGGATCATAACTGCCCTGGAAGCCGGCAAAAAAGCGCTGGCATGGTGATGCATTTTTATCATTTGTTGTGTCTGCCATTATTTTAATACCGGAGGTTGCTTCTATAATGAATATGATTACCAACCCCATTCTTCCCGGTTTCCATCCCGATCCGTCCATATGCAGGGCGGGGGAAGATTATTATATCGCCACTTCCACCTTCGAATGGTTCCCGGGTGTACGAATTCACCATTCCCGGGACCTGGTTCATTGGCGGCCGATAACTTCTCCGCTGACAAGTAGCACTCAGCTGAACATGGAAGGAAATATTAATTCCGGAGGGGTATGGGCGCCATGCCTTAGCTTCGACAATGGTGTATTTTACCTGATCTACACAGATGTCAAAAGCCGGGTAGGGGCTTTCAAAGATACTCACAATTATCTTGTGACCGCAACAGATATCGAAGGGCCATGGTCCGAACCGGTTTTTCTGAACAGCAGCGGGTTCGATCCTTCCTTGTTTCACGATGAAGATGGTCGCAAGTGGCTGGTCAACATGATCTGGGATCATCGGAAGGGAAAAAATCGATTTGCAGGCATCGTGCTGCAGGAATACTCTGTTCAGGACCAAAAGTTGATCGGACCTGCCATTAACATTTTTAAGGGAACAGAACTGGGGCTGACAGAAGCGCCTCATCTATATAAATACAAAGACTATTATTACTTGATTACGGCTGAAGGCGGTACGGGTTATGAACATGCCGTTACGGTTGCCCGCTCTCGTTCCCTGCAAGGTCCTTATGAAGTTGATCCGGAGAATCCAATTCTTACTTCATATGGAAGGCCGGAATTGACTCTGCAAAAGGCCGGTCATGGCAGTCTTGTCGAAACTCACACGGGTGAATGGTATATGGCTCATCTGGTCGGAAGGCCAGTTCAGGAGAAGTTTTGCATCCTTGGACGTGAGACTGCTCTTCAACCGTGTACGTGGAGCGATGAAGGCTGGCTGAAGCTTTCAAACGGTGGTCGACATCCGGAGGTTTCGGTGCCTGCACCGAAAATCTCGTCAGTTCCATTTGAACCGGCACCGGAAATGGACCATTTCGACCAATCAGAGCTTCGGAACGATTGGAATACCCTTCGTATCCCACCTGATCCATCTTGGCTCAGCCTGACGGAACGTCCAGGTTACTTGCGCTTGCGCGGGATGGAGTCCATGAGCTCGACACACAGACAAAGCATGGTCGCCCGGAGGCTTCAGGATTTCAGGTGTGAAGCTGAAACTTGCCTGGAATTTGCCCCGGACCATCCACAGCAAATGGCAGGACTAATACTGTACTACGATACCAAAGACTATCTCTATTTACGGGTTACCTATCATGAAGAGAAAGGAACATGCTTGGGAATACTTCAGTCTAGATACGGAATTTACGATGAACTGTTGGAGGATATTCCCTTGAAATCAGTGGATCGGATTCGGTTGAAGGTGGTATATGAGTATGACCGTGCCTGCTTTTACTATGCATGCGATGATGACCGATCCTGGTATCCTGCAGGTGGATGGTTGGATGTCACACATCTGTCCGATGAATCTCCGGAATACATCCGGTTTACGGGAACTTATATTGGTCTCTGCGTGCAGGACCTTGGCGGTACCCGTAAGCATGCTGATTTTGATTACTTTTTGTATAAGAAAACAAACAACGAAACGACGATTCAATGCTGAATTAAGACCTTTGTAGTAAACAGGTGAGGAGCAACCTTGAAGTTGCGAAGTACTTAACAGATGACTCCTGTATTCTTCAGGGGTCATTTTTTTTTTTAGCTTTGACATCTGCCAAGCTGCTGATTTGGTGGTCTGCTATATATCTCCAACTTACGCAAACGAGAAATAACCTATAATTTGTCAGGTTTTAGCTAAATGAATAATATAGTAAGATTTACAAATAAAATCTAGTTTTTGTTTTTGATCTGAAAGGGAGTGGTACATGGATTTCTATTCGCTGCTGGACAAGTTGATATTTTTGAATACGCTTTCATATCTACAACAATTTGAGGAAGGTGAAGATATTGAAATTTAAGATGAATTTAAAAAAATCAGTTCATATTCTGTTGGCCTGTTTAACAGCCCTGCCTCTAATGTTAACGCCGACACACGTATCAGCAGCAAGTGATGCCAACATTAATTTGTCTTCCGAAAAACAGCTTATCAAGGGGTTTGGAGGCATTAACCACCCAGCCTGGATTGGCGACTTGACGCCAGCTCAGCGTGAAACCGCCTTTGGCAACGGAGCGAACCAGCTGGGTTTTTCCATACTGAGAATCTATGTCGACGAAAATCGAAATAACTGGTACAGGGAGGTGGCTACCGCGAAAAGAGCCATAGAGCAAGGCGCGCTCGTATTCGCTTCTCCTTGGAATCCGCCAAGCGACATGGTTGAAACCTTCAATCGCAACGGGGATACAAACGCTAAACGATTGAGATACGACAAATATGCCGCGTATGCACAGCATCTGAACGACTTTGTCACTTATATGAAAGATAACGGTGTAGATCTGTATGCCATTTCGGTACAAAACGAGCCGGATTATGCCCATGAATGGACATGGTGGACACCGCAGGAGATCCTTCGTTTCATGAAGGAGAATGCAGGATCCATTCAGAATACCAAAGTCATGGCTCCTGAATCGTTCCAGTATTTGAAAAACATGTCTGATCCAATTCTAAATGATCCTCAGGCACTCGCCAATATGGACATTCTGGGAGCGCATACGTACGGGACACAGTTCAAAGATTTCGCATACCCGCTCTTTAAGCAAAAGGGAGCCGGTAAAGAACTGTGGATGACCGAAGTGTATTACCCGAACAGTGATAACAACTCGTCAGACCGTTGGCCTGAGGCACTGGACGTATCTTACCATATGCATAATGCCATGGTTGAAGGGGATTTCCAGGCTTATGTATGGTGGTACATTCGGAGACAATATGGCCCGATGAATGAGGATGGAAGCATTAGCAAACGTGGATATAATATGGCCCACTTCTCCAAATTCGTGCGGCCAGGCTATTACCGAGTCGATGCAACCAAAAATCCGGATACCAATACGTTCGTTTCAGCCTATAAAGGGGATAATAAGGCGGTCATTGTGGCGATTAATCGCGGCACCTCGGCTGTAAGCCAAAAGTTTGTCCTGCAGAATGGTAACGCTTCCACTGTATCCTCTTGGGTTACGGATAGCAGCCGAAACCTGGCAAGCGGAGCACCGATTACGGTGTCAGGTGGAGCCTTTACAGCACAATTGCCAGCCCAAAGCGTAACAACGTTTGTAGCCAATATTACCGGTGGTAGTGTCACTCCAGGCAGCGGAACCACGTACGAGGCGGAAACGGGCACTACACTTACCGATGCCGTGATCGAGACGCTCTACCCGGGATACACTGGGAGCGGATACGTGAACTTTAATGCGTATACAGGTTCGGCCATTCAATGGAATGCCATCAATAACACGATAACAGGTACCAAAAACGTAAAATTTCGTTACGCACAGGAAAGCGGAACGCGTAATCTCGACATTTTCGTTAACGGAACCAAAGTCATCAGCAACGAACCCTTTCCCGCAACAGGCAGCTGGTCGACCTGGAGTGAAAAAACCATTCAGGTCCCCATGAACGCGGGAACCAATACGATTAAAGTGGTCACAACTGGTACAGAAGGGCCAAATATTGATAACATCAATGTCACTGCAGTCCAATAAGTGTACCGTTATGACAATGTAGAGAATAATTAGCCAAGCCCCCGTCCTGCTTTTGAACCGCTAATCGGTTCCTGGGATGGGGGTTACTCATGATTTTGAAGCTGCGTCCTTACTACCTTACAAGGAGAGTGTAGACTTTGGAAATGAGGAATGAAGAGGGAGAAGTGTTAGCCATTTTAAATATCGATTCATCTCAAGGGGAGAGTACCATTGATCGCATTGTTCGCCAATTAAAACCTGGGATGGGAAAAGGGATATATCTTGCCGTAGATAAAAAAATCAGTCAGCAAACAAATTACGGAGCAGTGAAGTGGCTCGGAGGTGTTACAGAGTTAATGGCAAAACTATCACCATGGGAGCCCGTGTTTCCTGCTGATGCTAATGTGTTGGATATTCAGGTTTATTATGGATTTGACAATCTGACAGAGGAAGAAATCGATGAAATGGCTATGGAGAGTTCAGAAACTGGCAAAGATGTTGTGAGAGATCTCAAACCAAATGATACGTTCGTTGGTGTCAGTTTATTATATCTTAAAGATGAAACGCTATTTCAATTCCGGATTTTCGGAACGACGAAAAGTCGTATTCAGGTACCTGATATAGAGAAACAAACGATTGAGAAGTTAACAATTCGTTCCAACGAAGCCGTTTACATCGGAGACAATGAATCACAGAGATTGATTTGGGCGGAGGTAGGACCGACTAGGGGCAAGGCATTACAGTATGAAGTCGTGGCTGAAGATAGCAGCCGTGATTGGCTAATTTCTATTACGGAGTCTTTGAGCTAACGAGAAACGAGATCATCAATCCCATTCTAAAACCTCTTATGAAAGCAAGCTAGTATTCCCCAAAAGGGATGGCTGTGGAATAAGTCTATTTTAGAAAACATTATTCAACCGCTGGAAAAAGAAGAAATGGGGGGTTATTACAAGATGGTGGAGAAACAGAAATTATAGATTTGTGATCATTAACGATTAAATTGTAGATGACTCTATACTTAAAAAGCAGGTGAATTTCATGGCATGGGAAAAAATATTCACGGTACATGTTGCGATAGGCGATACTACGGATCTCTCCAACAATAATGATGGCGACTCCGTAGTCATGATTTCTTTTGGTGGCCATGTCACAGGAAAATACTTCGAAGGTGACATTCTTCCTGGAGGAGTAGATACTCAAATTATTGGCCCGAATGGCGGTCGGCATAGCTTATCTGCAAGATACATGCTTCAGGGTAAGGATTTTACAGGTGAAGCTTGTAAAATGTATATCGAGAATAATGGAATGTTCGATGAGAAACTGGAGAATATATTGTTTCGAACTTCTCCTAAAATCATCACGAACAGCCAAGCATTGTCCTATTTGAACAATGATGAACTAATGGGCGAAGGCATACCTTCGAATACTGGAATAGATATTCATATCTATAGAAACGTATAGCTTAGATGAGCGCCAAACTGAATTTTCGTATATCGTGAAAGGGACGAAGCAGCTTAGAACACTGCTTCGTCCCTTTTTAAATCTTAATTGAATTCTGAAGATTCCGAGGCATCTCTGGGCGGTATACTACTCACCCCGCACCGAAGGCGCATACGCCAACACTTCCATCTCAATCAAGTAAGGGCCTAATCCGCTGAATACGGTAATACGGGCAGGATAGGGCTCTTTCATCATTCGCCTGTATACTTCGTTGTATTCGGCCTGATCTTCTACTCGGGCCAGATGAGTGGTTGCCTTAACGATATGATCGAGTGTGAGGCCCGCTTCCTGGAGGATAACTTCTATATTGCGAATGCACTGTTCCGTCTGCTCCTTAATGCCGCCGATTGGATCAAGCGTCTGCGGATTAACGCCTACCTGACCTGCGACGTAGACAAAATCTCCTGCGCGGACAGCGTGTGAGAAGGGGAGCGGGAATTGGGGTGCTGCGCTTGTGTGTATGATGGTAGACATCGTAGCTATCAATCCTTTCCTAGTGCGAGTTTAGGTTTGGCGTTGCCAGATGCCATTGCGTAGTTTGCTGGTAATGATGAGCAATGGACAACAAGCGGTCTTCTCTCATGTGTGGGCCAGAGAGCTGCATGCCGATAGGCAAGTGCTTCCCGGAGGTTGAATCAAATCCGATAGGAACCGTGATGGACGGTAGACCGGAATTGGTAAAGGGTCCGTTAAAGATCGGGCTGCCTGTCTTGTAGCCATGGGGAGCCACATACGGTGTTGATGGCGTTAATAGAACATCGACCTCATCGAAGAGCCTCATCATCTCGCTGCGGAATAACGTTCGGATGCGTTGTGCCTGCAAATAATCAACGGCACTCGTCTGGTAGCCGAGCTCAAGCTGCTCCCGCATCGTAGGGCCGTAACGATCAGCTGCCTCTGCGAAGCGTTCCTGATGAAAGGCGGCTGCTTCTGCCCGCATCACCATACGGTGAGCAGCAAAAGTCTCTTCCATATAAGGAGGCAGATCAACCGGCTTCGTGTGCATGCCCATCTTCTCAAGTACAGCTATTGCCGACTCAACAGCTACCATGATCACTGGTTCATCTGTGTGAAAAAAGCTGCTTGGCAAACCGATAACCATTCCTGAAATAGGGTGCATAAGAGTGCTTGTTAAATCTGGCTTGCCGTGAGCCAGCGAGAAGGGGTCCATCTCATCTTGACCAGCTAAGGCTTCAAGAACAATTGCGTTATCTTGTGCCGATCGAGTGAAGGCGCCCACATGGTCAAGGCTCCAGCTTGCTGTTATGACACCGTTACGGCTAACTCTGCCATATGTGGGTTTCATGCAGGTTAACCCGTTGTAAGATGCGGGTCTAATCAGAGAGCCGAAGGTCTGAGTTCCGAGTGTGAAGGAAGCCATGCCAGCCGCTACTGCAGCGGCGGAGCCAGAGCTGGAACCGCCCGGGGTATGCTCCACATTCCATGGATTGCGAGTTGGTGGCTCTCCCCCCTGAAAGGCATATTCGGTCGTTGTGGTCTTGCCAAGCAAGATAGCGCCAGCCGTCTGTAATCTGTCAATCACCGTTGCATTGGTCTCAGGTATGAAGTCTGGATAAGTGCTTGATCCAGCCGAGGTGCGTATGCCAGCAGTATGGATAATGTCCTTTGCTCCGTATGGGATGCCATGCAGTGGACCGAGATAATCGCCACTCATCAGCTTGTGCTCCGATTCTTTTGCGGCCTGCAAGGCTTGCTCAGCAGTAATGGTAACAAAGGCTTGCACAGCAGGCTCCACCTCTTCAATCCGTTTCAAATAGGACTGTGTGAGCTCGACAGGAGATATCATTTTGTTCTTAATCAGTTCAGCCGCTTCGGTGATCGACAGTTCGTTAAGTGGTTTCGTTATCATCGCAGAGGCACTCTCCTGTAAGGGGGATTGGGTCCTATTCCTTCAGGAAGCTTGAAGCTGCGAATCAATTCCAAGTCTGCTGTGAATAGGGCAAGCTCCTCGCTCGTAATAACTCCATTCGCATATTTGGCGTTTTCAGTACATTGGTGGGTGAGATAGTCGTCCTGATTCAGAATAATCAACCTTTCTCTCTCTATTTGGTGAAGCTTGCATCGATAATATCCTCGTAAGCGAGGTCTTCCTTCAGATTGCCAATGAAGCGCTGCATACCGATCGCAGCCTCAAAGGCTGATTCATTGATATGCCCATCAGCAGGGTATACCTTACTGTCAATCATGCGTTGTACGGCTTGATCCACGACTTTCTTGTCCAGATTCGGGAATTCCTTTACCGCGACAGCCTTAGCGCCCTCAGGATTCGAGTGAATGTAGTCCAATGCTTGCTCAATAGAGGTGACGAAGCGCTGGGTGAGATCCGGATTTTTCTTAATGAAGCTTGTGGTTGTATTCATTGTTGCAAAAGCAAAGTCAGGATAATCCTTCGTAAAATCATGGACGATGTGCAGTCCCTCAGCAATTCCTTGATCAAGCTGAGGCTCATACACGAATGCAATGTCAGCTTTGCCGGCTAATACGGCACCAAGTTCGGATCCATTCTGAACCTCCGTGATCGTGACATCCTTGTCGATATCGATGTTATTGTCTTCGAACAGCTTTCGCATTAAGCTGTTGGAACTTGTGGGTGCCAAGCCGACAACGATGGTTTTGCCTTTGAATTCCTCTGGCGAGCTCACAGTTACTCCTTCACGCGCAACCGCCCATACGGGAGCGCTGCCCGATAGAAGGACCAGTGAGCGAGCATCTCCACCTTTTGCATTAGCGAATGCGACATGCTCAGGACCGTGAAAGGAGAAGGCCGATTCGCCTGAGATGACCGAAGACAAGGCTGTTGGCCCACTTCCGGCAGCGCGGATCGAGGATAGCTCAATGTGATTCTGCTCTAGGAATCCTTGATTGTTTGCTACATACAGTGGAAGGTAGAGCAGGTTGTGATACACCTCGGAAACCATGATCGTATCCACCTTGGTATCTTCTTGCCCTCCGCTCGCCATAGCGTCTGTTCCATTCACAGACTTCGCATGGCTTCCACATGCACTGAGTAGTGCAGTCAATAAAAGGGTCATCGTTGATAGAATAGCTATCTTTTTGAAAGTACGCATTGGTCATCAGGCTCCTTTTATGGTGTAAGTTGTTTATACGGAAGTGGATTTGCTGCTGTTTTTATTGTC
Source organism: Paenibacillus sp. ACRRY (assembly GCF_022346995.1). Classification (GTDB taxonomy): domain Bacteria; phylum Bacillota; class Bacilli; order Paenibacillales; family Paenibacillaceae; genus Paenibacillus. The sequence goes on from NZ_JAKRNM010000001.1 coordinate 584,912, forward strand.
ATTCCATGGAAGGAGGCGTGACTCGATATAACTGACACAGGTGTAGAGCAGCATGGCAACGAGCATAAGCATAAACACGCCGACCCACACAGCCGGAAGGTTGAACAGGTTGCCTTCGACAAATACCATATGGCCAAGGCCTTTGTCTGAAGAGATGAATTCTCCGCCTACGACAGACACGAGTGCCAAGCCAATATTGATACGGAAGGCGGAGATGATCCATGGCAGAGAGGAGGGAATAATAATTTTGCGGAAAATTTGTGATTTCTTCGCTCCGAAGGATTTCATGAGATTAATCTGGGACTCATCAATTTGGTGAGTCGCTTGGTAAGCCGATAACAACGCAACAATAAACGTTGCCACGGAGGCAAGAACAATCTTGGAAAAGATGCCTGAACCAAACCAGATGATAATCATTGGAGCTAGAGCAATCTTCGGGATGCCGTTCAGCGCTACAATGAACGGATCAAGCACCCGGGCGACGGCCTTGGAATACCACATGAGTAGTCCTGCCAAAGAGCCAAATAGACTTCCCGCGACAAATCCGATAATGGTGGCATTAACCGTGGCTAGAACATCTGTAAGAAGTTGACCTGAGCTGAACATGGTGATAGCGGCATCAAGAATGGCATTCGGCGATCCCATCAGGAAACCGTTTACCAGCTTCAGTTGAACGGCAGCTTCCCATATCACCAGGATGACTGCAACAATAATGAACCGCCATATCATCGTCATCGTCCATTCTTTGGTGAAAGGAGACTGTTTGCGTTTGGTCTTATTTTTCGCAACCCCAGCATGCTGCTTCGTTAGGGTCATTTCAGGTGATGTGCTCTTCATTAGCTGATCCTCCCCATTTGAATATCGAGCTCCGACCAGATTGATTCAAAATACTGCTTGAACTTGGGGTCGGAACGGGCTTTTAATGCTGAACCGTACTGCGAAGCGAGACCGATGTCATACACTTGCTTCACTGTCGTGGGTCTTTTGCTCATGACAGCGATGCGGTCGGAGATGGCGATCGCTTCCTCGATGTCATGAGTGATAAGAACTCCGGTCTTGCCCTCGGATTTCAGGATAGATAAGATTTCGTCTTCCAGAATGAGTCTGGTCTGATAATCCAGTGCGGAGAAGGGCTCATCCAGTAATATAATATCCGGCTGGGTAACGAGAGTACGTATAAGGGCTACACGCTGGCGCATTCCGCCTGATAATGTGGAGGGACAGGCACCGGCGAATGAAGCCAGTCCGTAACGATCCAGATAATCCATGGCAATACCGTCGCGATCCTTTTTGGGCATGCCTTTCACTTCCAAGCCTAGCGTGACATTGTCTAGAATACTCCTCCATGGAAGCAGTAGATCTTTTTGCATCATATAGCCCACATGTCCGGTTGTCTGATCGATCTCTTGACCGCAGACGATAACCTTGCCGTTCGTTGGCTTCAGCAGACCCGCAATGATATTGAAAATGGTGCTCTTGCCGCATCCGCTCGGCCCAACGATACTGAAGAACTCCTGCTTCTTAATTTGCATTGAAACCTCAGCCAGTACCTGAATATCTTCTCCGTTTGCATTGACGAATGATTTGGAGACGCCTTGTATTTGAATAGCCATAATGAGCAGCCCCTTTCTTCCAGTGTTGACGATGATTTTTGTGTTAGTTAATGTAACATCAATGGATATATTCTTATCATAAAGATTGTCGATTCAATTGTCATTAGTCATGTTAAACATAAAAACAGAATTAAATCAGTTAAAATACACAGAGAGTGAACGTGAGATAAGATAAACAAAAATAAACGTGTCATTATAAATGACACGACACTCGATTCAAAATGTATGGGGAGCTTCGTTAAGGGAGGGGTTAGCATTCAACACGGACTCAAGTGCGAAGGCGAGACGAAAGCGCAGACTTTCCATCGGGTCCTTGATGTTCCTGCCGGTCAGTTTCTCACATTTCTCCAGCCTATAGATAACTGTATTGCGATGGACGAATAGCTCTTTGGCTGTATCCCCGATTTGGCAATGATTCTCATAGAAGGAGGACAAGGTTTTCATGAGTTCACTACGTTCGCTTGAATCTCGTCCAGCGAAGGGTTTAAAGGTTTCTTGATGAAATTGTAGTATCTCATCGTAAGGAATCATGCGCAGCAACCGGCTTATATCCATGGTTTGATAGGAATGAACGAAGCGGGTCTTTTTCATCTGATAGCCCGATTGGAGTGCCTTGACTGCTTCTTTGTAGGAAAGTCCGATATCCAGCACATTCGTGTAGGGGTTGCCTATTCCGAATGAAACGCTGAGCTGCGAATCCGTATACAGATTACTCGCTAATTTCTCAAGCTGCTGGACAACCGTTTGTTCATCCCAAGACGACTCACCCAAAAAGACGAGAATGCCGAACTGATCGTTCTTCGTGAACATGACGAAGGAGAGATTCAGTCTGGCGAACGCCTGTTTAATCAGCTCATAATAAGCGTCTCGTTCCGAGATGTATCGCTCTTCCTTGATAGGAGCAAGGTTCGGATTAGGCCTGGCCGCTAGAGATTCGTCCATCTTGGCAAGGATGAGAACCGAACTCTCTTGTGCCTTCAGTCCATATTTTTTACCGCGATGGAGCGCCTCTTGTTCAGAACGAAAGAAACCCTGAATGAGATCGGAGAAATATTCATTCTTGTACCGGCGTGAACGCTCCTTGACTGCCTGTTTCTTGGTTAATTCGAGACCGATGACATTAACGGCTTGCTCTAACGCCAGACTGGAGAGCTTCGAGGCTGCAGGGCTTTCGTACAGCGCAATCAAATAGCCCTCGTGCCGGTCGGTGAAGATGGGATGCAGCTCGATATGCCTATATTTATCGGCATTAAGCAGGCAGATAGAGGAAGCAATCTGGAAGGAAGGGTACTCATGTATAAATGTCAGTATAGGCTCAGCGAGAGAATAGGAATCTATATGTTGTGCATGATGGGAGATTGCCGTAATCTGCTTTTTCGAGTCCAGCAGCAATACAGGTGAAGATAACAGCTGGGACAACGTATCGACAATAGATGGAATGCCTTTTCCTTGCATAACCATCGTGGAGAATTGCTTGTGAATAGACAGGGCGTAGTGGAGCTCATGAGTTTTGTTTTGAAGGATGGAGCTGATCGAATGCTGGAATATTTCACCGAGTGTATTGTCGATTTCGGACAGTTCGATAATCGGGAACCCCAGCTTGTCGGCTGTCTCGAGCAGTTGCGGAGATAATTCAAAAGAGAAGCGCTGTGTCTTGATCGCAAGTGCCGCACATCCAATCGCATGCATATCCGTAATAAATCCAAGATGGGCATCGGGGCGGTCTTTCAGTATATATCCGTTCGTAAGCAGCATATCTCCTGGTTTCAGGAATTGTACAATGTCTGGTGCATCCATAATGTTAATGGATTGTACCAAGCGATTGAGGCCGTGATGCCCGGCGATAACCTTTGCTTTGGATAGAATGGGGATAGTCAATAAATGCTGCAGATCCATTTTCAACCCACTCGCTTTCGTAATGGTAATGTTATAAAAGCTAACACATAATTGGATGGTCGTAAAGAAAAAATTAGGTCATCAAAACTTATACTTGACTCTAAAGTACAATGGTGGGTATTATTTCCATACGTCAGTCATTAGGAGAATGAACTATGTTCATTTTAGAATTAAAACAATGTCATCACCATGGAGAGCGTTAATCCATTCCTTGAAAAAATTGGGGATGGGTTAACGCTATACGCGCTTCCCATCCTGCGATATACAACGCGCAGGACTTTGGTCTGGCGCGTTTTTTTATTTTTCTCACAACAGAAATGGAGGAGTGTACATGGCAATTATGACGGATTCAAAAGGCAACATTTTTTTGGAATTTATTCATATCGAGTATGATAAACTCATTACAATTACGCTGGATGCTCCACTAACACATGCTCTAATTGTGGTGAAGTGCCAAGGGAAGTACCTTCTCATGCATAATAAGTGGAGAAACAACTGGGAACTGCCAGGGGGTATCATTGAACCTGGAGAGAACGCTGAGCAATGTGTAATTCGAGAATTGTTTGAGGAAACCAATCAACATATGGACAAGGCTGAATTTAAAGGGTTAATGAAGTTTAAACTTCAGCCAAGTTTCCACGGACCTAAACGAACAGAATATGGGGCACTTTTTATGGGAGAACTGTGCGAACTTCATGATTTTGTTGAAAACGACGAAGCTTCTTCAATTATTCTCTGGGATGGTACATCGGAGATTGGTGATGTTGCGGAAATAGATAGGAAGTTAATTGAATTGCACACTTGCAGTACTTGATATCTGCAGATCAAGCATTGCAACTCAGGAACTTTTTGGATGGAGGCCTGTCAACCTACACTGATTGCCGACCTTCAACAGTCTTACTACTTCAGTAACTAAATGAAGTGCTCCCGTACATTGGTCGTAGATGCGGGAGCACTTTTCTATGAAGTCAATAACTTTCATTATTCTATTGCAGGTTCAGAAAGTTACAGTTTGTAGTCAATACCTTCGCCAGCGCCTGTGCGAGCATTAATGTATACGTGAGAAACGCCTTCGATCCCGGTGACGGGAAATGCATAGACGAGCTTGTCGTTGTGGAGCTTCAGCTTGGGCTTACCCGAAACGTTTACGTATGGGCCAAGCTTCGCAGAGGCTTGCTCCGCTGTCAGCTTCGGCTGAAGGGGGAAGTTTTTATTGTATTGGGAAAAATAATTAGACGCATCAAAGCTCATTAACGCACCGGTACGGCGATCAAACCGCCATACGACTTTCATCTGCGAAATGGAGATTTGCTCCCGGACTGGAATATAGACGAGATAAATGGAAGTTTCTTTTATCTCTTTTGCTACTAATGTCAGACGTTCGTCAGACCAGCGAGTCATCCAGGCGTCCGCAACTTCGATAAACTGCTTTATGTCCATATTCTGCTCTACAGCTGCATCTTTGGAGATCGAGCCCTTGCGTCTGACTTGGAGCACGTGTCCGCTTTTACTTAGTGTTACGGTATAGGAGCTGGTTGATTTTCCTTCGGTGTCCGATAACCTGAAATCCATGACTTCTCCGAACTCGGGGCTGCTCCCGCCAGAGGCCATGTGGACGATTTGGTTACCTACTCCTTTATTCCAAGCCTCCCCCATGAAGATTTTCGCTTTGGCTGCAAGCTCCGTAGCCGTATACGTGGTTTCACCAGCGAAAACGGTTCCTGGCTTCAGAGGTATGTAAGGATTCTGGTTGTACCGGAATTCATTATAGGCTTTATAGCCGGCTGTGAAGAATGGGTTGAGCTCAGACAAGGCATCTTCCATTTCGTTCGAAATCTGTTGTATATCTGAAGAAGAGGAATCAAAAGCTTTCTTTTTCATCTGCTCGAGATACGGTAGAGCGGTCCTCGCGAACGCTCTCAAGCGCTGAATTTGTTCTAATTGATCCGGGGTAAGCGACTTTCCCTTCTCGCTGGCGGGATAGGCCAAGTAGTGGCTGCCTTCCGTGATGAACCACTCATACGAGGACGAAGATTGAAAGTTCATTGTGATCGATCCGATCCTAACATATTCCGAGATAATATTGGCATGTTCAATCGCAGATTGAAGTGCTGCTTGCCGATCTGCAATCGTAGATGCCGCAAGGGATTCCGCAAGCGCATAGTCAAAATCGCGCAGGTAGATTGATTGTATATTCGACCAGTATTGCGTACTGCTCTGTTGCTGCCGCTCCCATTGTCGATTATTCTGATGCTCCGTATAGCTGAAATACGCGCCTGCTAATGTTGTCACGCAAAGCAGACCAATGATGGATTTGGTACGAACGTTCATGTCTATTAAAACTCCTGTCTATGTCTTCATAATGCTTATCCACTTTAACAAAGATGTGAACACTGTTTAATGAGTAAATATTACCAATATTATTTTCTTGCCCGTTGACTAAATCTGTTCGCTAATACTGACGAAAAATATATTAGAGGTGTTCAGAATTTGTTGAGACTGATATGCTAACTTCGTTTTAAGCGCAACTGAACCTGAGGATCAAATCAATAGGAATATAGGGGATAGTAGATAAGATGGAAAGAAAGATAAGAAATTCAGTAAAGGCCCTCATCATTAAAGGTGAAAAAATGTTGGCAATTAAGATGGACGATGATGGTGATGCCTTTTATATACTGCCTGGTGGAAGCCAGAGTGCGGGGGAGACATTGACTGAGGCAGTGAAGCGTGAAGTTGCAGAAGAAATTGGAGTAGAGATCATTCCTAATTCATTGGAATTTGTCATTGAAGGCGTATATGGCGAGGCGTTTCACCGTGTGGATTTTGTGTTTTTATGTGAATATAAAGGATTAACTGACCATTTACTTTTCCAAGATGACGGACATCACGTCCGTTATGAATGGCTTGATATCGATAACCTGATCGGGCAACCATTGTATCCTTCCAAATTGCGAAAGCAAATTCAGCAGTTATTCAATGGAGAAAAAACCGAGATGTACTTAGGAAATGAGGAACCAGGTAATCCTAGTTTATAAACTGAGATTATCGTATCTAACATGGTTCATTTATAAGAAAAGCATCCAATGGCGCCATTCGGCGAGCGATATCGTAAAAGGCAAGCTTTTGGCTAGAAATACAAAAAGAAGGAGCCGCATGAAATCATGATTGCTCCTTCTTTTTGTATGCTATGGGTTTGGTACGATGAAGGAAACCGTCGTTCCTTCACCAGGTTTACTTTGAATCGTTAAGCCCTGTCCATACATTTTTTTGAGCCGTCGATCGGTATTCGTTAATCCCACACCGGAGGTTCCCGCTTTCTTATTACGATCTAATAGGGAAGATAGCTTGGTCTCATCCATACCCACTCCGTTATCATGTATGATGAATTGGATGTAATCCGCTTCTTTTGTAGCAGATAGAGTTAGCTTTCCGCCACTGGTACGGTTTAATATCCCGTGCCGGATGGCATTTTCTACGATAGGTTGGATCGTAAGTGGAGGAAGTTTAGCATCCAACGGATCAGGCAGATTCCACTCTACTTCCAGTTGTTCCCCAAATCGCTCCTTTTCGATATACAAGTAAGCTCGAAGTAAATCAAGTTCATGGGACAGAGGGACCTGGCGCTCTAAGTTCCTTGAATTAAAGCTTCCCTTTAAGTAATCACCGAAGGCTTCGAGCAGCGTAATCATGCGGTCTGGATCTAACAGACTGAGCGAAGCAATGGAATTGATTGTATTAAACAAAAAGTGAGGCTGAATCTGAGCTTGGAGCCATGCAGCTTCCATACGTAATTGCTCGTCTACAGACTGTTTAAAATGGATTAAAGCGCGAATTCTTGACTGAAGCTCTAACATATCAACCGGTTTTGTTAAATAATCATTAGCACCCGCAAGAAACCCGGTATGAATATCTTCTGGTCTGATTCTAGCCGTCAATAGCAGTATAGGCAGCTCGAAAATCGTAAACTTCTTTCGTATCATTTCGGTCAGGGTATATCCGGACATTTCCGGCATCATCACATCGGTTACGACCAGATCCCACTGTTGTTTATGGTTAATCTGTCTAAGCGCCTCTTCAGCACTATTTACAGCAGTAACCTCATAGTTGTCCAGCTCCAGCAATGATTTTATAACCTTCAGATTGATGGCATCGTCATCCACTATAAGAATAGACCCCTTGATATGATCTATCTTGTATTTATTCTCTGAAGAAACAGCGGCTTCCATCGTTGCATCCATCACGTCGGATACCAGGTGATTGAAATGAGACTCTATTTCTTCATCGTTCTGTACACCTTTAACAGCCGCTATGGCGTCTGCCAGGGGTAAGGAAAATGTGAAGACGGATCCTTGTCCAAGCGCAGAGGTGACCTCTAACGTTCCGCCATGAAGTTCTACTAAATTTTTGCTTATGCTGAGTCCCAGCCCTAAGCCGCTGCCTTGAGAAGTTATGCTGGAATCCGCTTGCTCATACGGGGAGAATATGCGCTGCTGCAGTTCTTCGTCAATTCCAATACCCGTATCTATTATATGGACATAAACAGCTTCATTCCGGGTCTCCGCACGAAGGGTAACACGGCCTTCCTTCGTATATTTCAAAGCATTGTGCACTAAGTTGAACATAATTTGGGTAAGTCGGTTTTCGTCGGCTGCTACGTTAGGTAATATATCAGGAATCTCATTCTGCAGCTTCACGTTCTTATCTACCGTCATATAGTTCAGCATATGGACGACTCCCTTGGCCACTGCTGGTAAAGAGACACTTGTTGGTTCTAGCGTAACCCGGCTTTCTTTGAGAAGAGTAATATCAATCAAGTCATCGAGCAGATGTGACATGCGTTGTCCAACTTTAGTAATTAGCATCAAATCTTCATGATCAGGTGTATCTAGCTTACTGCTCTTCCGAATGATGATGGATTGAGCCATATTCATGATCGCATGAAGCGGATTCCGAAGCTCGTGTGACGTATTCGCGAGAAATTCATCTTTTTGTTTGTCCACTTTCTTGAGCGCTTCCGCTTGTTTTTCAGCACGTATTGCTGTTTTGGTGAAGCGTACAAACCAAAAGGATGCAAACACAACAAAGGCTACTATCAGGTCAATTGGGTAATAAGGCAAATCTTTATCAAACCATGACTTGAACAATCCGCTAAAGACCATATTAAATGATACGGCAATACCCGCAAGTAATATTGAAGTCGCTGCTTCTTGACCAGTCTTCACGGCCTGTCTTGAAATAATAGGTACTAGTAAGATGGCTGTGAGCATGAAAATACCCAGAATTTTGGAGGTATAATCCAGCCAACTGATCGGAAAGATTAGTGTAATGGATACATATAAGTAAAAGAAAATTGAAAAAATAGAAATCAATTTCTTAAAACTATGTACGTTAAGCAGGTGCTTTGTACATAACACTAGACAATAACAAAGAGCGGAGTATCCAACAATCCTAAGACGCACTGCCCATTCAAAATTAATTGGGAACCACTGAAGCAGCATTTTGTCATCGTCTATTAACGTAACAATCAAGGCAAATAAAATAATCCCGGCAAAATAAAGAAGCTCTTTCTGTCGGTGCCCTACGAAAAGAAGAATAACGATATATAACATATGTAGCAGCAAAATGATACCGACTAGCAACTGCATATTTTCGCTAAAATGTATTTCATTCAGGACAGCAGATGGAGTTCCAAATTTAATGGATTGAATGATGCCACCTTCATGATGATAGTGAAAATTACTGACATGAATGACAATATCCATTGTGGACTGCTCCACTGTAAAGTTACCTGTATAGGGTACAACCTTAGAGATCGTTCCTATCGGATTTTCATCAGGGTGGCCTGATTCGTATAGAAGGCTTCCATTAACATATAAGCGATAAGCAGTCTTTATTTCAGGAATATGAATGCCATAAGACGCATTAGATGTTGGCAAAAGTACGCGCAGTCGGTAAGTTCCGAAATTGGATTCTGGACTCGTATCATTAAAAGTACCAGGAACCTGTGTCAAATTTGCAGTTCGTGATGTATCACTAAAGGATGTGCTGGGATGAATGAAGGTACCCGGGGTAAAGTTCCATTGCCCGTTCAGTGTAATCGTCTGTTGATCGGTAAATTTCCAGTAGGATAAATCAAGTTCTCCCTGGGACGCATGTGGCTGACTAGGAGGGGAGAACTCCGTATACCAGAACAGCCTTACTCCAATTAAAGCTGCTACGTAAAAGAGGATGAGCCAAGCTATCCTGTGTTTGGATATGATTTTCTTAATAGGTGTGAATGATGGCAACATGAACAATCCTTTGTCATACGTTATAGTGGGCTTGTAAAAATGGCCTCTTATTTGGTAGTTTTCTTTACAAATTCTGAGTAACATACATCTAAAATGCTGTTTAAAAGGGAAGCTGTTTCTCTTTCCACTCCTTGAACCATAGTTGAATATCGTATCCAGGGAGAATATCGTATTCCTCTTTTAGTCGTGTCGTAAGTTCTTGATAACACTCCATCGTTTTCTGTGGCTCGTTCAATTGGTCATACAGCTTCATTAAGGCGAACGAAGACTTTTCCTCTATCGAATAGAGGCGTTGAATTTGTAAATATGTAGTCAAGGCATCGCTAAATCTCTGCTGATCCTCATACCAACTACCGACGCTTAGAGCTGTATTTAGCCATAATTGTTTAAGTCTTTGCCTTTCTGCCTCTGCCCACAAATAATCGAATTCCTGCAAATATTCACCCGTATAGCTGTTTATCTTCTCCAGATGCAGCTCCAGGTTATTCTCTGAGACATCGATTGTCTGCAAAGAGTTGTCCCATAGGGATACGTCCAAAATGATATGGTCTAACTCTAATAAATATCCTTCATTTGCACTCTTAATCTGAAATCTCTTTCCATATGGAGTAAGCGTTTTGCGAATATGATAAATGGTTGTATATAACTGTGAGTAGGCCTTGTTTACATCTGTATTGCTCCATAATAAGTCTACGATAAACGATTTGCGAACAAGCTGTCCTCTATGCTGAAGTAGATACAGGAAGAGTTCCTGTGCTCTGAAGGTTCTCCATTGCATTAATGAAAATTGGCCTGGTGACTGTGGCTTCTCAATCATGACTTGTTTGAACATGGTCATTCTGAGAGGTTGATGTGGATCAGGGATATCCAAACTGACTGTACTCTTGCTCAATATCCGATTCATTGTTTTGGACAATCGATCAAAACGAACCGGCTTGACAATATAATCTAAGGCGTTTAATTCGAAGGCGTCCACAGCGTATTCCTGATAGGCTGTAACAAATACCACCATCAGATCAGGTTCATGCTCCAACAATCGTTCCGCCAGCTCAATACCATTGATCTCAGGTAACTCTATATCAATAAAGGCGATATCCACCTTGGCATGTTTAACGATATCCAGGGCATCGTATGGGTTTGTACATTTACCGATAATATCAAGGCTGGAATTTTCCATCTTCAGTAGTTGAAGCTCCAAATAAGACAACGCTAAAACTTCATCGTCAATAAGAATAGCTTTCATTTCAAAATACTCCTTATTAGCGTTTATTTAGTTATCTTGATTTTATCATGGATGTTGAAAAATGGAATAAAAACTCGAATGATGTAGGAAAGCTAGGAGGGGCTTCCCAAGTGGCCTGCGTATATCGATCGCAGCGGAGATATTCAAAAACCAGCCCATTCTGCTTAATGGAGTGAACAAGCTGTAAATGTAGCTCTTAAGAAGGGAAGCCTTGAACAATTATTAAATAATGAAGACAAAAAGACTGCGGAGCTTTACCTTAACTTGGCGGTTATTTGTTGTTCATTTGAAAACGGCTTGGTGATTGTATTTTTTAGTCAGTAAGCAAGTGAAGAGTTTGTATAAAGCCGGTCGTAGAGAATGTATATTGAGCATGCAATCCAATCTAGGGTAAAATCGACTCAAGCAAAATGATAATGATTATCATTATACATAAACGAATTATTTTGCTACAAAATATAAAAATTTGTGGGAGTGGATTTAATCATGGCAAGATCGGGATTGTTGAAAACAGGATGGATATCACTTATAACGGCAGCAATGATTGCGGTGACAGGTTGCGGCTCGACAGCCGAACAAGCCGGAACCGCAGAGACTACCAATCAGCCTGCACAGGCAGCGGCAGTATCAAGCGAAGGTACAAGCCAGACGGAAACGCGCGTTGTAACTGATGCCTTTGGCGAGGTAGAGATTCCGACCAATCCGAAGCGAATTTCAGCACTTTATCGTGAAGATTATTTGGTTGCGCTTGGGGTAACGCCTATTGTGCAGTATTATAACCCGATGTGGGGCAAGCAGGATTATTTGAAGCTGGACGTACCCTTGTTCGACGTGACCGGAAACATCGAAGCTCTGCTTGTATCCGAGCCGGACTTAATTATCGGTGCAGGAGAGGTTGATGCCGAACAATACGAGCTCTATTCCAAGGTTGCGCCGACGTTCCGCTTGCCGGACGACGTGCTTGCGGATACGCGCAAAACATTGACCTTAATCGCCGATTTGCTTGGTTTAAGCGATAAGGCTGAGCAGGTTCTGGCCGAGTACGATGCCCGCATTGCCGATGTGAAGGCGAAGCTGAACGCGGCGATCGGCGATGAGAAGATCGTTGTTTTGCGGATGAATGTCGTAGACAAATCGATTAACATTTTTGGCCTACATAACACATTTGTTGGACAAATTTTGTATGAGGATCTTGGGCTGAAGGCACCTGCGTTTGCCGAGGCGATGACGGAGGGAAATATCGTCTTGTCGAATGAAGTCATTCCGGAGCTTGATGCGGACCATATTATTTTGCTTCCGTCCAACGGGACATGGGACGAAGAGAGCAACGCGAAAGCATTTGAGGAAATGAAGACAGATCCATTATGGAAGACCGTTCCAGCATTTAAGAATGGCCATGTATATCCGGTAGAGAGATCATATTGGCAGACGGGAGCCATTACGGCCAACGGATTGAAGATGGATGATTTACTTCGATTGCTTGCTCCTTAAATAAGGAAACAAGAGTAAGTATGTTCTATTTATGGCGCTTGTCTCCAGAACGGAGCAAGAACGAGTCGCATTTCAACGAAGGTTGATGGGCGGCTCTTTTTGTTTTACACTATATTCATTGAGAATGAATATCAATTAAAAGGCGGTTGATAGTAACGATGGATATTGAACAGCGCAAACAAGCTGGGGCGGCTCCATTAGTCCAATATGTGCTGCGATCGATCCGCTTAATCGTTCCGGGCGAGCAAGCAGAAGTACATAATATGGACGGCAGCGATAGATACGATAAGGAAAGTTTCGAACTACTTTTTATCATGAGCGGGACGGGACAAGGAAAATGCTATTTGCAAATGCCTGGCAGATCTATATCTATGGATCAAGAGATTATGAGCTGCAGCTATTACCGATTGTGCTTCGTAACGAGCGGATATGATTCAGGTTCGAGCTTGCTGCCAGATAAGCAGGAACTTGCCTGCTCACCCTTCGCCAAGACGATAGAGCTGCTGGGTGAGATATATGAACTCCGCGGGGCGAGCGACGAGCTCGGACGGTTTCAACGATTTGTGAGATTTCAGGAGCTGCTGCTCTTTTTATTCCGCCAAAATGCAGCTGCAGCCGAGGATCAGGGAACAGATATGGAGCAGCATGGGATAGAGCTTAGCATACAGCATATTCATCAATATTACCGTGAGGTTCTGACCGTGGATGAGCTGGCTTCCCTCGCAGGCATTGATCGCTGGAAGTATACCCGTCTGTTCAAAGAGGTTACGGGTCAAGTACCGCTCCAGTACTTAAATGAAGTACGGATTAATCAAGCCAAGAAGTGGCTGACAAGCGCCGATGACAAACTGCTAGATATTGCGCTGAATGCAGGTTTTAACAATGAGTATTATTTTAATCGTCGTTTCAAGCAGACGGTAGGCATATCGCCTGGACAATACCGTCGCAGCCGCAAGGGACAGCTTAGAGTAGTAGCTCCGTATTTGGAAGATTTCATCGTCGCGCTGGATATGCAGCCTATCGCCCAATATTGTCATGCGAAATGGGGGAAACAAGACTATTTAGGCTTAAACCATATTCCGACGTTCGATGAGAACAGCGGCAGCTTCGACGCTCTTTCCTATTACAAGCCCGATTTAATATTGCTTATGGATCGTTACGAGCAACAGCAATACTCTCAGTGCCGACGCATAACCAATACATGCATCCTGCGTGAGCAGACCAACAATTGGCGTACACTGCTGCGTACCGTCGCTGATTATTTCGGTCGGACGGAGTTGGCCGATGATGTTATTGCTAAATATGATATAAAAGCGCGTAGCGCGAGTCATACACTGAGTCAGGTAATGAAAGGTGAAACGGTCGCTTTTTTGCGTATTTCGGCGGACCACATTATTCAATATACGGAAGAGGGACAATGCTTCGTTTCGACGGTTCTTTATGGTGATCTTGGCCTGCGCCCCCACTCCGCAATAGGAGTAGCTTCAAAAGCGGATCGGCCAGGAATGTTTAACCTCTCCGTAGAGGACCTGTGTACGTTAACCGCGGATCATCTTTTTATTACTTTTGATAAGTGGCATAGCCAGGCAGAAGGAAAGGAAAGAGAACTGCTGGAGAAGCCAGAGTGGCGTGCTCTGCCCGCTGTACGAAACAACCGCGTTTACGAGGTTGATTTTCTAACTTGGATGAATAACGGAATTATCTCCAACGGCAAAAAAATTGATGATATCCTGCGATCGTTAGCTTAATTTGGTTTCGTTTGTGACTGACTGAACTGCATCCTCCATTTTGTATAAAGCAACCGTCGGTTTTGTCCATTGTTATTGTCACGTTGTCGAAGCTACAATGATATTGATAATGATTATCATAAGCACGGATATGACATAAGCCGGCTGGAGGAGGACATCAATTGACTGAGCAGCTTGAATTATACGATGTGACAATTATTGGCGGTGGTCCTGCGGGAATGTATACTGCTTTTTATAGTGGAATGCGAGATTTAAAGACAAAGCTAATCGAAGCGAAAGACGAGCTGGGCGGGCGAATGCTTATTTATCCCGAGAAGATGATCTGGGATGTTGGAGGGGTTACTCCGATCCTATGCGAGAAGTTAATTGCCCAATTGGCGGAGCAGGCGAAGACGTTCGACCCGACCATTGTATTCGGCCAGCACATTGTCGGATTGGAGAAACAAGCGGATTCGACGTACATCCTGGAGGCGGCAACGGGGGAGAAGCACTGGACACGTACGGTCATTCTGGCAATTGGACGGGGTATTCTGCGAATGGCGAAGCTGGAGCTGGAAGGGGCTGAACGTTATGAGGTGTCCAATCTGCACTATACGGTGCAGGAGCTGGAGCCTTTTAGGGGAAAAAGGGTCCTTATTTCGGGAGGGGGAAATTCCGCTGTCGATTGGGCGAACGAGCTGGTTTCCATCGCTGCTCAGGTCACAGTGGTACATAGACGAGACCACTTCGGCGGGCATGAGAAAAACGTTATTCGAATGAAGGAGTCTTCTGCCGATGTGCTTACGCCATATGAAGTCACGCAGTTATACAGCGGCAACGGAAAGTCGATTGAACGGGTGACGATTAACCACATCGAATCAGGGGATTCCCGTGAGCTGGAAGTAGACGAGGTTATCGTTAACCACGGACTGAAATCCGATTTTACAGGGATCAAAGATTGGGGACTGGATATGGACGACTGGAACATATTCGTCAGCCCGAAACTAGAGACGAACTTGCCGGGCATCTTCGGGGCTGGCGACTTCGCCAACTACGAAAGCAAGCTTAACCTGATTGCAGGGGCATTCACGGATGCGGCCTTAGCGCTTAACAGCGCCAAACGGTATATCGATCCCGAGGCGCCGAGAATGGCTTATGTATCGTCACATAACGAGAGATTTAAGGAACGGAACAAAGCGCTTGGTGTATCCAGTGAATAGCAGGTTCTAATGTTGGTAAATAAGCCGCTGATTAGCGGCTTTTTTCTTTTATTTTAAATGTCTGTTATTGATTTGATGTCATACTGTCTGATACTTTTAATCAGAAATGTTGTTGCTGTCTAAGTTACTTGTTATTAATCAAAAGATAATAGATGGATCATTGCAGAAGATGGAGGGGTATTCGTAATATGCAAATTTTAGTATTGGGTGCAACTGGACGAGTCGGTAGTCAGATCGTTGCCAAGGCTCTTAAGGAACAACATCATGTAACTGTATTGGTTCGTCATCCCGAAAAATGCCAGGTTTATGATGAAAATTTAACAATCATACAAGGTAATGTATTGAATCAAGAAGATATTAAGCATGCTATTCGTGGAGCCGATGTCGTGATTAGTGCACTGAACACAGACGGGACCAATACACTATCCGAAAGTATGCCGTTGATCATTGAAACAATGTATGAAGAGGGAATAAAACGAATCATTACTATAGGAACAGCAGGTATTCTACAAAGCAGACTCACTCCGAATGTTCTACGATATCAATCCAGTGAATCGAGGCGTAAATCCACCCGTGCTGCTGAGGAACATCATCGAGTGTACTTGTTGCTTCGAGAATCTACATTGGAATGGACAATAGTGTGTCCTACGTATTTACCGGATGGAGAACGTATAGGCGTATACCGAGTAGAGCGTGACGTTCTACCTGAAGGCGGCACGGAGATATCCGTGAGCGATACAGCAGAATTTGCGTACAATCAAATTGAAGATGACTCTTATAGCAAGTATCGTGTAGGAATTTCTTACTAACGATTGGGATCATTTGGGGTGAATCTGAAAAACTCCAGCATATTGTCCATGAAATCAGAAGATGTTGAATGGCTTTGGACGCGTTGCTTCTCTATAATAAAGCACAAATTGTGTGAAAGAGAGGAACTTACATGAACGCCCGATTAAGCATTCCAATGGAAGAATCATGGGTATTTCAGGCAGATACGAAGAGTGAAGGATTGGAGCATAAATGGTATGAGGATGGTCCTCCTCAAGGAGAACAGATCCGTATACCGCACACGTGGAATGTGCAAAATGGATTGCAGGAATTTCGCGGAACAGGCTGGTACAGCTGCATCTTTTTTGCACCGGCTGAATGGGAGGGCAAGCTGCTGCGCCTGCAGTTCGATGCGGTATATCGTGATGCGGTCGTTTGGGTTAATGGACAAAAAGTGGGGGAACATGCCGACTCAGGATACACCTCGTTTGTTTTAGCAATCACAAGCCATGTTGTCTACGGAGAAAACAACAGGATTGTGGTATCGGCCAATAATGAGAATAGTCAAACAGCTCTTCCGATAGGAAATAGCTTTGACTGGGCCGACGACGGCGGAATTATACGCGGCGTATCCCTTATTGTGAGTGGTTCCACAGCAATTGATTACACCAAAATCCAGGCAGTCCCTGTCTTTGACGAAGATGGGGAAGCGGCTGATTCCCCTTATGGTTTATTATCCGGTGAGATTCACTTGTGGGAGCAAAATAGCGGGATAAATAATCAAGCTTTGAAGCTTTGTGTAAACGTCACGTGTGACGATGGCACAACAATTGCGACTACATGGAAGATGTTGAGCCAGGAAGACGGTTTGCGCTTCAAGGACATCAAGGTGAATAACCTCAAGTTGTGGCATTTTGACCATCCTCACTTATACAAGGTGAATCTTGCTCTGTTTGTGGAAGATATAATCTCGGATGAAGTATCCACCGAGGTTGGCTTCAGGGAAATTCGCTCAGAAGGCAATACATTGCTTCTTAACCGAGAGCCGGTTCGTCTTATGGGGGTGGAATGGATGCCTGGATCACACCCGAATCGAGGCATGGCTGAAACGACGAGCCAACTGGCGGAGATGCTACGACATATCAAAGCGGCCAACTGCGTTATTACGCGTTTTCATTGGCAGCAAGATAGCAAGTTGCTGGAATGGTGTGACCGTAACGGTCTATTGGTACAGGAAGAGGTACCGCACTGGCAGACGCCGCATGATCCAGACGACGATTGGATACGCACGTCCGTGCAGCATGCCCGCGAAATGATTAATCGACATTACAATCATCCCTGTATTTATGCCTGGGGATTAGGTAACGAGGTCAATGGGCAATCTCCCGTAACGGTCCGTTATTTTGAGAAACTCAAAACACTTGTCCACGATCTGGATGACACCCGATTAATTAACTACGTTTCCAATACGGTTCATGAAAATCCCTCCATGGATGCTACTGGCGTAGGTGATGTCATTATGTGGAATGATTACATCGGAACATGGCATGGCGATTTAGATCGGCCAGCAGTCATCAAAGACATTACAGAGACGTATCCGAATAAACCTGTGATCGTTGCTGAATATGGACTATGTGAGCCTGCTTATGAGGGTGGTGATGAACGACGGAAGCAAATCCTCACAGACAACACGGTGGAATACCGAAAACATCCTGGGATTGCTGCTCTCATCTATTTCAGTCTGAACGATTATCGGACACAGATGGGCGAAGCAGGTGAAGGCATGCTGCGCCAACGTGTGCACGGCTCCATGTATCTGGATGGCAAGCCTAAACCATCCTACGAAGCTTTACGTCAATTGGCCTCTCCGATTCATGTATCTGTAAATCTCGAAAGTAGAGTGGGTAGAGTAAGAGTAACGATAGTTACTTCAAACGATATCCCGTGTTATAAGGTATCTGGTTATACGTTAAAACTTATAGATTCACTCGATGTTTGCTATACAAAAGAGATCCCGGATTTAGAGCCCGGTGAGCAATGTGTTTTGCATTTAGCAGACATACCTCAAAATAGGTGGGATGATATCCTATTAGAGGTTCAAAGACCGACCGGCTTTTCAGTCATAACGGGTTCATTACGCAGTTTTGCCGGTCATTTAACAGATCATCTGGTTCCATAATTGGTGATTTCATTTCTTATATCTTAGGTCAACCTTTTGGGATGCTCCGATATTCGGTCGGGGAGCATCCCATTATTTTTTTGAACAACCTTGAGAAGTAATAGGGATCTTTGATACCAACAGATCCGGCTATTTCTTTTACGCTTTTATCCGATAAGGCTAACATCTGTCCAGCTCGCTGCATCTTCAGTCTGAGATAGAACTCAATCGGGGGCACGCCTGTTTCCTTGTTGAACAAGTAAATCAAATGTTGCTTGGACAGTCCTAAATGACTTGCCAAATTCGGAAGTGAAAGGGACTCGGTCATCCGATCCGTCATATATTGCACGGCTTGTTCCAAATAACGTTCACTTTTACGATCTTGAAGCGAGTGCATCAAACTAAAACCCACTTGATTGATGAGGTGCCGAATACATTGTGATACATAGATCTGATTGTTCATGGCGTAAGGTTTATCTGACAACATGCCATAACATTGTTCAACATCCTCGAGCCACCTTGCGTGCAAGTTTAATGTAAAAGGGAGCGGTCCGTTATCTAGGGAGTATGTTTGAATTAGAGATTCTGCATCTGTCCCTGTAAGGTGCATCCAGTAAATGGTCCATGGATTTTCATTCGATGCACCATATCGATGAGGGGTTTCCGCTGGGATAACGATAAGCTGCCTCGGTTCAATTCGAACAGATCTGTGGGTTTCCACCCAACCTTCGCCTTTGACGCAGTAAATGAGAATATGAGTTGCACAACCCTTGGGCCTTTCTCTGTAATGAAATTTTGCATCAGGAAAAAAACCGATATCGCTCACATGGAAATGTTTTGTTAATGCATGATTTTGTAATTCTTTGAGCATAAATTCAGGTTGTATAAAAATCTTTTCTTCTTCAAATCCATCTGGCTTCATGTTCAAGTTCGCCTCTGCCATAAAAATCCCCTTACTTAAGAATATGATTTAATATTATCATAATACCCCTTGATAAGAAGGTCGTTATTGAAATTAAGTTTAAGAATATAATCCATCAACTACCGACTTTCGTTAATTGTATAAAAGGGGGAGTGGCATTTAAATTAAATGTATAACCCAAAGGAGGATCTCGATATGAGTACAAAAGAGTCATCAGCTGTTTCTAAGGTGCGAGTCTGGGAGGAACAGGTTGAAATTCCCACTTACGGAACTGGCAAACCTGACAAGAATCCCATGTTTCTGGAGAAGCGAGTGTACCAGGGGAGTTCCGGACGAGTCTACCCGCATCCGGTCATCGATAAAATCCTGGATGAGAAAAAATCCAGATCCTATTGCATGGCCATTCTTGAGAACGAATACGTTCGCGTCGAAATGTTGCCTGAAATTGGTGGGCGCATCTACCGCGCATTAGATAAAACAAACAATTATGATTTCGTGTATTACAATCGTGTTATCAAACCGGCACTTGTTGGGCTTGCTGGCCCATGGATTTCAGGAGGTATCGAATTTAACTGGCCGCAGCATCATCGACCGAATACGTTTGGGCCTGTACAGCACACGGCAACCGAGAATGAGGACGGCAGCGCAACCGTATGGGTTAGTGAGATTGATCGCATGTATGGCACAAAAGTAACCACTGGTTTCACATTACATCCAGGTAAGGCCTATATCGAAATTACGGCGCAAATGTACAACCGGACCTCCGAGCCGCAAACCTTTTTGTGGTGGGCCAACCCGGCCGTGGCTGTCAACGATCATACACAAACCGTATTTCCACCTGATGTTACAGCTGTATTTGACCACGGCAAACGGGATGTATCCAAATTCCCGATTGCTACAGGGACTTATTACAAAATGGATTATTCCGAAGGCGTCGATATCTCCAGGTACAAAAATATCCCGGTCCCGACTTCTTATATGGCATATAAATCAGACTACAATTTTGTAGGCGGTTACGACCATAGCGTGCAAGCAGGTTTGCTGCATGTAGCCAATCATCATGTCTCTCCAGGCAAGAAGCAATGGACGTGGGGCAACGGTGAATTCGGCCAAGCCTGGGACCGTAGCCTGACGGATGAAGACGGGCCTTACATCGAGTTGATGACTGGTGTATTCACCGACAACCAGCCTGATTTTACTTGGCTCCAGCCGTATGAAGAAAAGTCGTTTACCCAATATTTCATGCCGTACAAAAACATTGGGGTCGTCAAAAATGCTTCCGTGGACGCAGCAGTGAATTTGGAAGTGGATGAACAGCTCCGAGTGGCGACGGTTATGGCCTATGCTACATCGGTCTTTGAAGGAGCAACCATAACATTGAAGGGACGTAAGCGGACCTATGTCAATGATGTTGCCACCATTTCACCAGAATCAACTTACAAAACCATCATTACCTTGGACGATGAAGATCAACCACATGACTTGCTTGTCACAGTTCGAGATGCCAAGCATAATCTGCTCATCAGCTACAAGCCAGCGAAACCATCCATCGAACAGATTCCGGATGCCGCCAAACCGCTTCCTCTCCCCGAAGAACTGAAAAGTACAGAACAGTTGTATCTTGCCGGTCTTCATTTGGAGCAGTACAGGCACGCTACGTTTGAACCGGAAAGCTATTATCAAGAAGGATTGAGAAGAGATGCTTCTGATATTCGTCTCAACATTGCTTATGGAACATTGCTGCTTCGCAGAGGGGTTTTGGAGAAAGCGGAAACTCATTTCCGTAAGGCGATTGAGTCATTGACCTGGCGAAATCCCAATCCGTATGACAGTGAAGCTTACTATCAACTTGGCTTAACACTCCGGCTCCAAGAACGAAATGAAGAGGCTTTCAAATCGTTTTATAAGGCAGTGTGGTCTGCAGCATATCAGGATAGTGGCTACTACGCATTAAGCCAGATTGCTTCCGAGCAGGGGGCATATATAGAAGCACTGGATCTGGTAGAACGTGCATTGATTCGCAATACAAGAAACTACAAATCAAGGCTCGTAAAAACGGTACTGCTTCGCAAGTTGGGTCGTTATGAAGAAGCTATTGCGTTTGCAGACGAAACGCTGACGATGGACATTGCGGATTTTGGTGCTAGACATGAGAAATTCATGAATCTCGAAGCCATGGGAAAAAGTGAAGAGGCTCTTTACGTACAATCTGAGCTTCGACGATTTATGAGAGGTGACGCACATAATTACTTGAACCTGGCTTGGGATTATGCAGGAAGTGGTTTCTATGAGGAAGCATCCCAGCTGTTAGAAGAAATTTCATCCAAACAGGATGGATTGGCATATCCAATGGTTCATTACACACTTGCCTATGTCTATGACAAGATGGGACTCACTGAAAAAGCAGAACATGAACGTCAGCTTGGAGGAACTGCTGCACCGGATTACTGTTTCCCGAACAGCCTGTTTGATCTAAGTGTATTGCTTCATACAGTCCACAAAAATCCATCTGACAGTATGGCCCATTATTATTTAGGTAACTTTTATTATGATAAAAAACGAGCGGAAGAGGCCATAAAGCACTGGGAGATTTCCATTGGCCTTGAACATCAATTCGCCACGGCTCACCGCAATCTTGCGCTGGCCTATTATAACAAACGTCATGACGCAGAGGCTTCATTGCAATCGCTTCATCAGGCGTTTGAATGTGATAAGGATGATGCCCGAGTATTTTACGAGCTCGATCAGCTGCTTAAGAAAACGGGCGTTTCTGCACAAGAACGATTAACAAAACTTCAGGAACATATGCACCTGGTCGAACATCGTGACGACCTATATCTCGAATATATTACGCTGCTGAATACGCTAGGCAAACATAATGAAGCACTGTCTTTATTATTAAGTCGTCGTTTTCACCCTTGGGAAGGCGGAGAGGGAAAAACAACAGGACAATATACACTTGCTCTCGTTGAGCTTGCCAAGAAGGAGAATGCCCGTCAATCCTATCAAGAGGCCGTTTCACTGCTTCAACGGGCGCTTCAATATCCGGAGAATCTGGGTGAAGGCAAACTTGAAGGCGCACAAGAGAACAATATTCATTATGAGCTGGGCATGGCCTATCAGGGACTCGGACAGCTAGAAGAGGCTGTTTATCATTGGAAACTCGCTTCGGAGGGGCTCGAGGAACCAGCCAGTGCGATGTATTACAATGATCAGCCACCAGAGATGATATTCTATCAAGGGCTTGCGTGGGGTCAATTAAACCATTCGAAAGAAGCCAAGCGCCGATTTAACAAGCTGATGGATTACGCAGAAAGACATCTTTTTGATGATGTGAAAATCGATTACTTTGCTGTATCCCTACCAGATTTTCTGGTATTTGAAGATGATTTGAATAAGCGAAATCAAACCCACTGCTTGTTTATGCTTGGCCTTGGATTACTGGGGCTTGGGAATAAAGAAGAGGCCAAAAAACGATTTAATGAAGCGTTACAGTTGGAGCCTAACCACCAGGGAGCGAAAATCCACTTGAAATTATGTTAAGTATATATGGATAAAACTCATTGGCAGTAGAGTAACCACAAGGAAAATCCGGGACAACCAGTTCCGGATTTTTTTGTATCCATTATGAAAGCAGTGAGTCAACCTAATCGGGATGAAAACTAGGGAGGAATTAGGAAAAACATTTTATGGTGATCGTGCTTCGAATTAATCCATACGTACAGTTATTTAGTCCATATTAATCTTTGATGAAGTAATCCATCGGAGTCTTTATTTTCTCCCACGACAAAATCGGTCATATGGTACGTTAGATATTCTTCGTACTTGCTTTCGGTTTTGAGAAGGAGCTCATGGACGTTGTAAATACCTACAGGAATATCATCCAGAATTAGGCTGGCCAAGGCAGCATAAATGCCGCATGCGACTTGAAAATACGTGGCATTTGTTTTGTACTGGGCATAAATGCTACTACTTTTCATCGAATTATACATAAACTTTTCATGATCCTCGTAAACCAAAAGAACTCCAACGAGATCTGCACCTTCTACCTCCCCGTTATCTGGATCAATTATGCGCTGGTTCCAATTCCATAAATCGTCTACACGATCTAAATGGTTTCGAATTAAATTCGTTGTATACTCACTAACACGATAAATAAATCCAATCTGCATATCAAATAACTCACCTAGTGTTAGCACTTCCTCATGCGGCATCAGACATCCGTAAAATTCCTTGTCTCCTAACCTTACTTTGTACTCCATTGAATAGACTTGTTCATAAAAATAATGAGGCAAATGATTATGAACAAACATCGGAAAGCTTAATATGGCTTCATCCAGGAAACATTCGACTGACCAAGAAGTGTAAATGGTGTTAGGTTCAATTAATGTTTGGTCTGCAAAAAAGGATGTATCATGCTCAACAATGTAGCAGGCTAAAGGTTTTTTATCTGGATTTTCTTGCATGAGTTTTATAGCCATCCATTGTACGACACCAGGATTCATACCTGAGCATGTAATGGCCGTTGTCTGGGTGAAATCAGTTTTTCTAGTTTGATATTTAATATTTCGCTCTGCAAGGGGAAACCCGTGCAGGCTCTCGTTATTATCCACCTCCTCATTCTCAAGGGCAGAATTAACATATAATATGCCCAGTTCGTTACAGCAGTTGAGCATCTCGATCGTATCGGCCCATGATACATCAATGA
Organism: Paenibacillus sp. ACRRY; assembly: GCF_022346995.1. Lineage (GTDB taxonomy): Bacteria > Bacillota > Bacilli > Paenibacillales > Paenibacillaceae > Paenibacillus. Next base: position 608,948 of record NZ_JAKRNM010000001.1, read on the forward strand.
CTACTTTTGTGTTTGTTTTAGTAAGGTGTTTCTGAAAGTCGCTGACATTTTTAAGATCCAGCTGTTGGATTTTGATTTGTTTCGAAAGATGGGGGAAGAGTTGATCATAATATGCTTTATCCTTTTGGTTCATATCAATGAGGTGGAATTGTGATTGGTTAATGATAGAGTGTATAGGGTCATTATTATCTTGTACGGATTGATTAAGAATGGCTAATACCGCTTTAGCAGCACCTCCGCTGCTGCCTAGTATCGTAATGGAAGGAGAGATTACAGAATCCAACATCTTATCACTTCCTTCATAGTTATTCATGTCTATGTATTAATATATGATTCTACTAATCGCAACGATCGTGCTTCTACCTATTAAATAGAAGAGAAATAATAGATTAGAGGGACAGCTAATTAGCTGAACAGGATGTATGGGAAACCTTATCATAGTCGCGTTGAATTAACGGGTAGGACAGTTTAATGAAAGAAAAGGGATTACAATTACTGGCATGGAAATAATAGTAGTCAAATTAGATTATTAAATGGAGGGTGAATATGTTTCTAATTACTAATCCTAAAGTTTCTGGATTTACGCCCCAGTGGTCACAATTTAGAGGATTCTCAATCCTATTTGATAATCCATCAGACCGATTATTGCCCTTAGATGAAAGTAGAGAGCTGAGGTTACTTAGTTGTGATATTGAAACTGAAGAATTAAAATTATACAAAAGTTTATATCAAACTCTTACAATATTCACAGAATTGAACAATGCATATTTGTTTTGCCCTTTGCCTTCCCATTCTTATCATGTGACGCTTTGGGATGGAATTAATGAAGCCAACGTTCAAGCTGTCTCACGCAAACATAGGTTCCAAGCCGAAGATCTGCTTGAAGGTTTACCGCATTCCTTGCTGAGAGAAAATGAGTTTCTCTGTACCGAAGACCAGCCGCTAAATATCAACATGAAAGAACCCATTACGTTTCAATTTGATAGACTCCTAAAATGGGGGAATTCTGTGCTAGTAGCAAGTCTAAAACCTGCGAATTCTCATTCTCAAGCCATCTTACATAAGATTGAAAAAGAAAGAAAATACCTCATCGAAGAGTATAAGAGACATTTCGGATTAAAAACGTGCGGATTTTCCTATACACCCCATGTCTCTCTAGGGTATTTCGCTAATAAAGAATTGGCTGAATTGACTACCTCCATGATTGATTCTTGGAATGAACATTTTTTAACAAACACCAAGGGAGAAACCATTACTTTTACTAGCAGCAGTCTGTACGGTTTCAACGAAATGTCTACGTTCTTTAAAAAAGCTGCAGGAAATTAGTTAAAAGCAGCATTCAAATCCTCATTATGGGAAAAATAAAATATCCCAACAATGAGGTGATTGCATTTGATAAAAATAATTTTGACGTTCACAGTTCAAATGACGTTTCGACGAGATGGTCTTAATGGATATAGGGTAGATGATATAGTTAATAAGCTGAATTAAAAAGTTCCAAGCGACTAGGAGTGAAGCTATGAAATTATTACTAACTTCTGCGGGCGTTAATAACAAAAGCATACGCGACGCGTTAGTGGACATGTTGGACAAGCCGATCGCCGACTCCAACGCACTGTGTATTCCCACCGCAATGTACGGACACCCCTGGGTCGGACCTGGCGTCAATACCTGGCAGTTCATCAGCGGGAAATCCGAGAACCCCATGGTTGACCTGGGCTGGAAGTCTGTTGGTGTGTTAGAGCTCACCGCGCTGCCAAGCATCAGTAAAAACCGCTGGGTGCCGCTGGTTCAGGAAATAGACGTCCTGCTGGTGGCGGGCGGCGACGCACTCTTTCTGAACCACTGGATGCGGCAGTCCGGACTGGCAGACCTCTTACCATCGCTGCAGGCAGTTTATGTGGGAATGAGCGCGGGTAGTATGGTGATGGCACCCCACATTGGGGAATACTTTGTTGGCTGGGTTCCACCCGGCGGTGGTGATGCGACACTGGGTCTGGTTGACTTTGCAATTTTTCCGCATCTTGACCATGAAAAGCTTCCGGAAAACACTATGGCTGCTGCTGAAAGATGGGCCGCTGGTATTCAAGGGCCTACATATGCGATTGATGATCAAACCGCCATCAAAGTGATCGATGGAACAGTAGAAGTTGTTTCCGAAGGGCATTGGAGGCATTTTACGTTATGATATTCACGCTGTTGGTGACATAAGGATAGAAAATAACAAATACAGGAGTTTGACTTTCATTTTACTATATCGTATTATTCTAATATAACGATACAGAGGGGGATTACGTTTGGATAAACTCGAATTTCACGATAGCCGTGATTTAAAACAGTTTGAGGAACCTGCTAACTTACTGAAGGCCCTTTCTCATCCTATACGCCTGTGCATTGTGCGTGGGTTGATGCGTAAAAAGAAATGTAATGTTTCCTATATGCAGGAGTGTCTGGATCTGCCGCAGTCAACCGTTTCCCAGCATTTACAGAAGCTGCGCAGTGCAGGAATTGTTGATACGGAGCGAAATGGCCTCGAAGTGAATTATATACTTGCAAACCAACGTATTGAACAGATTATAACTGTTTTATTTGGAGAGGATGAATGTTAATCATGAGCAAGAAAGTAGTCATTGTTGGTGGAGTAGCGGGGGGTGCGTCAGCAGCTGCCCGCCTACGCCGACTGGACGAACATGCCGAAATAGTCATATTTGAAAAGGGTCCCTACATTTCATTCGCCAACTGTGGCTTACCTTATTATATCGGCGGAACGATTGCTGAGCGTGACCGTTTGCTGGTACAAACACCTAAAGGGATGGCAGATCGTTTTCGAATTGATGTACGTGCACAGAGTGAGGTCATGTCAATTAATCCCCAACAACAAACGATTCAAGTGAACAGCGAGGAGCGCGGTCAATATGAAGAAACCTATGACGAGTTGATTCTGTCCCCAGGTGCACGTCCGAAGATCCCCGATGTGCCGGGTATAGATAATCCATTGATTTATACAGTGCGTAACATTCCAGACATTGATCGAATCAAAGATGCAATAAGTTCATCTAACAACGAGTCATCAATCGTAATTGGTGGTGGATTTATCGGTGTCGAAATGGCAGAAAATTTGAGGGAAGCTGGACTACATGTAACGCTGGTCGAGGGTAATGAACAATTGCTGACTCCATTTGATCCTGAGCTCGCAGCTGCACTGGCACAAGAAATGGAGCAGCATGGTGTTAATTTGCTGTTTTCACAGCGTGTAAAAGCTTTTCGTACATTGGAGCAAGGCATAGGGGTCGAGCTTGCAGATGGTCATGTTCTAAGAGGAGATCTTGTGATTCTTGCGATTGGCGTTTCGCCAGATACCTCATTTCTGCAAAGCAGTGGTATTTCCTTGGGGACACGTGGACACATCATTGTCAATGAGGCCATGGAAACCAATATACCGCATATATATGCGGTTGGTGATGCAATTGAGGTCAGTGATTACATCCATGGAACCAAGACAGCGATTCCGCTTGCAGGTCCTGCCAACAAACAAGGACGTATTGCTGCGGATCGGATTGCCGGCATTAATTCTACCTACAAAGGAACACAAGGGACTTCTATTATTAAAGTGTTTGGACTGACTGGAGCAACTACGGGCAGTAATGAAAAGATGCTAAAACGTCTTAACATTAATTATCATACGGTGATTGTTCATCCTGCTTCTCATGCATCGTATTATCCAGGATCGAGTGCAATTACTCTGAAATTGCTGTTTTCCCCTGAAGGAAGAATCTTGGGTGCTCAGGCAGTCGGATTCGAAGGAGTGGACAAACGGATTGATGATATTGCGGTTGCTATTCATTTTGGGGGTCATATAAGCGACTTGACTGAACTTGAACTGAGTTATGCACCGCCCTATTCATCTGCAAAAGATCCGGTTAATATGGCTGGGTATGCAGCAGAAAATATTTTGTCCGGACGTGTCAAAACGTATACCTATGACCAGCTGCCCATGCGCCAGCCGGAGCAAACCATACTCCTGGATGTACGTAGCGAGCTGGAGCATCGTAACGGCCATATTCCAGGGTCATTAAACATCCCAGTGGATGAGCTTCGGGAAAGAATGCATGAGTTAGATGTCTCTAAAGAAATCTGGGTATACTGCCAAGTAGGTTTAAGGGGGTATACTGCAGCACAAATTTTGCGTCAGCATGGTTTCGCCGTTAAAAATTTGAGTGGAGGATTTAAAACGTATCGACAAGCGCAATTTAAGCCAGCTCCGCTTTCTAATCAAAGAGATGATCATACAGATGACCAAAATCATAACAAGCATATTTCTAATCTTAAGCAAAATGCATTGCATCAGACTGATCAACTGTCTACCCAGCCACTGCGTATCGATGAAGAATTGGATGTGTGCGGATTGAGCTGCCCTGGTCCGTTAATACAAGTAAAGCAGAAGATGGATCAACTATCCGATGGAGAAACGCTACGGGTAAAAGCTTCTGATCCAGGGTTTTACGAAGATGTGAAGGCATGGGCAGCAATGTCTGGTTCCTCACTCATACAGCTGGAACGTGGTAAGAGCGGTATCATAGAAGCAGTACTAACCAAGCAGTCAGAGACAGTCAGATCATCAACTTCGGAAGCTCAAAATGTTGAACCTGCCAGTACGATGGTTGTCTTCAGTGGCGACCTGGATAAAGCAATAGCCTCTCTTATTATTGCTAATGGCGCAGCTGCAAGTGGGCGCAAAGTAACCATGTTCTATACATTCTGGGGACTAAATATTATTCGCAAGCATCCGACGGGACCGGTATCCAAAAACATTATAGGCCGTATGTTCGATCTTATGCTGCCACGTGGTAGTCACAAGTTAGGCTTGTCCAAAATGAATATGATTGGTGTCGGTCCTAAAGTTATTCGCGGCATTATGAAGAAAAATAACGTAGCCTCCCTGGAGGAATTGATTCAAACTGCGTTAGCTCAAGGTGTTGAAATGGTTGCTTGTCAAATGTCTATGGATCTGATGGGTATCCAACGGGAAGAGATCATGGATCAAGTGACGATTGGTGGGGTAGGTTACTATCTAGGCCAGGCTGACAAAGCAAACCATAATCTGTTTATATAGAAGGGATATGCACTATATATTAATTACACAATAGATATCTTAATGGCTTAAAAGCTCAGGGCTCCTTTTGAAGCATCGTTGGAGTGTATATGAGGTATTGGGTAGTTAGTAGAGAAAAAGAGATCAATCATGGAGAAGTCTCTAATCGACCCTGAGGGTTTATCCCCCTCAGGGTCTTTCTTTGTCATAAGACACGCTTCTGAATGTTGAGTATGACTATATCTCGATGAATATAAATATTTACCTCTTGCATAAAGAACGTGTGTTCGGTTTATAATATATATACAAACATACGTTCTTAAAAGTACAGGAGTGATTACAGTGTTGACTAAGCAGCGAACCATTATGCTCATTGATATGCAGAGCTTTTATGCTTCAGTCGAAAAGGCAAAAATGCCTCAATACAAAAATAGACCACTTGCCGTTGCAGGCGACCCAGCAAGACGTTCTGGCATTATTCTTGCTGCTTGTCCATTAGCCAAAGCGAGAGGTGTATCTACGGCAGAACCACTCTGGCAGTCGCTGCAGAAGTGCCCTGAACTAATCATAGTTAGACCTCACATGCAAGAATACATCGAAGTATCCACTCAAATCATGTCCATTATTGAAGAGTTCACCGATCTGGTTGAGCCGTATAGTATAGACGAATTATTCGCTGATTTTACAGGGTCTATGCATCTGTTCGGTAATGATCCCGTCGATTTGGCGAAGCAAATTCAAGACAAGATCTATAATGAAACAGGGGTTTACGCGAGAGCGGGTATCGGTGAAAACAAAATCATCAGTAAATTGTGCTGCGATATGATCGCTAAAAAAGCGGAGGGTGGCATTTTTCACTTAAAGAAAGAAGAGTTACACCTCCACATTGGAGATAAGCCCATCCGCGATATGTGGGGGATCGGCTCAAGAATGGAAAAACATCTGTGGAAGATGGGCATCCGAACGATTAGAGACTTGGCGAATACATCTCTTACCCAACTCAAAAGTAAATGGGGCGTGAATGGAGAAGTCATCTGGCGAGTCGCCAATGGACTCGACAACTCGCCAGTAACCGTCAATACGCACAGTACACAAAAGGATATCGGGAACGGAATGACCTTGCCTAGAGATTACACAGAGGCTTGGGAGATTGAAGTGGTTATCCTCGATATCTGTACAGAAGTGTGCCGAAGAGCACGTAAAAAAGGTCTGATGGGTAGTGTCGTTTCCGTGAGTGTGGCTGGAGCGGATTTCGACCATCCAACGGGCTTTCACAGGCAGGTTAAGCTGTCTGATCCAACAAACATAACCGTTGATGTGTGCAAGATCGCCAAACGCATATTTCATCAACACTGGGATGGGCAACCGGTGCGCCGTGTAGGCGTATCCCTTTCTCAATTATCCAACGCGGATACATATCAACTGTCTTTCTTTGATGATCAGGAGCACAAACGGGCTATTGATCAGGTGATGGACGACATTAAGGATCGATTTGGCGACATTGCCATACTTCGCGCAAGCTCCATTACGGCTGCTGGTCAAGCGATCGATAGAGCATCTAAAATTGGGGGGCACTACAAATGAGCAAAAAACTTGAGGCTAATGGATTATGGGAATCAAGCCGGATGATGCTTCCACAACATAAAGAGCGAATCATACAGCATCGTACTCAAATTCATGTTCAAGCGAAACCGCTAATTCATGAAGATGAGTGGGAGATCATTGCTCAAAATGTAGATATGTCGCTCAACTATACATTACAAGCCACCATTGAAGTGTATAATGAGTCGGGCAATCGATATATACACGGGATCGTTACTTCAATCAGTACCGTTGGGAAGAAAATCAAAATTGAAATGCACAATGGATTTGAATGGGTCGATTTTGATCAATTGGTCACGGTAAAGCTTGAAGAAGGAGGCGTGTACGGTGAGACAGACTTCTGAGGAACTTGCACTCGTGAAGAGGCTGGTAGAGCTTCCCTATCTGTTAAGCGCTCTGGAAGTAGATAAGCACAAAATATACGCTTCAAATTTTAAAATGAAATCGGTCTATGTTGACTATTTGGACGGTACCCAAAAGAAAATCGCTTTAGAGATGTACCAATCGAAACAAAGCTTAAAGGAACATCATATAAAAATCATTGATGAACAGAGATCCGAGCTAAGTCTAACGGTAAATTATTCGGTGAGAGGTTACATTCATAAAATGACATTATTATGGAGCAAAGTGAAGGTGGATGTAACCTTAATGCTAACTGAACATATGAATGTTGATATTACTGAATTGTCCAAATAACAACTAGAGTTAGAGCAGAAGATGGTATATAACTGAGAAGCGTGGACATAATACAATTATAACCATTGTTTTCTTCTCCCGAATGGGTAAACCGACCTTTGAAATTGAAGGGTCGGTTTTTTGTCTGCCTTGCAGCAGTTGAGGATGTACAAGCCGCTAATTTGCGGCTTTTTTTAATGTCTGTCAATTGGGATGCCAATCGTTTTTTCAAACATACTGAAACTTTTCAGATATATTCAACAAAATGTGACCAAATGCCGTCCTTAAGAGTGTTAGAGGTATAAAGGAGGGCTGAACAACCATGCAGCGATCCGTACCCCAACCGGGCGATCATGTGATGAACATATATGAGACTTATGCGGATACTCTGTTCCGAATAGCCATGGTGCACCTTGGTAGACGAGAGGACGCGGAGGAAGCTACTCAGGATACCTTCATCAAGCTAATGGAAAAAGCCCCCACGTTCAACGATGCGGAGCATCAGAAAGCATGGTTGATCCGAGTCATCACCAATCACTGCAAGTCCTTATTAGGTAGAGGCTGGCGCAAACGGGAGGTTAATCTGGAGGGAGCAGAATTTCTAACAACAGATGACCCTGAAGATCGTGTGCTAATCGAACTCGTGCTGTCATTGCCCATCAAGTATAGAGCAGTGGTTCATCTGTATTATTACGAAGATTATCCAGTCCGAAAAATCGGTGAGATTTTACAGATTAGCGAGTCAGCGGTGAAGATGCGATTACAACGGGGGAGACAGCTGTTAAAACTGGAGCTTGAAGGGGAGGAACTGAATGAACGAGGAACAATTCAAACGAAATTATAAGAGAGCGGTGGATCAGATGAAAACAAGTGACCAAATGAAAAAACGCATGGAGCAAATCTCCAACGTGCAGCACCATAAACAAAAACGTCAGCGCAAGCCTCTTTATATTGCAGCGAGTGTCGTCATTGCTGCCAGCATTGGCCTGGCTGCTCCAAGCTTATGGCAGCAGTGGAACGTTTCGACACCATCGGGGACACAGGTGACTGCAAACGTTTCATATGACCCGGTAGTGATTCCGAAGACAGAACTTCCGAATTCAAATAGCAGCGGCCCCAAAGCGAGCATGCTTCAACTGGTTGTATATCAGGGGAATGTCTATACGCAGTCCCCGACATCGCTTAACGGTGAGGATGCCCTGGCTTTGCGCGGTGAGAAACTGGGTACTACAACGGGTGGCATCAATGAGTTGAGTAGCCAGGATGAATATAAAGAGCTGGCCTCCAACATCGGTGAAGCGGATATCTATATGGTTAATGGCTACAATAAGGACTTCCGTATCATGTCATACACTGAACTTGATGGTCAGGTGTTCGCTCAATTGTTTGACAAGAACAATGGCATCACGATTGGGAGCGGTGACGATCTGTTTGGTAAGCTGCATCTCGAAGGTAACATGACTTCGGCACAATGGGAGACCTTTGAAAGCTGGAATAATGGCCTATCACAGCTACAGCCATTGGCAGCGGACCCATCATTGGAAAGATTCATTTCGGCACTATATGAGTCCAAACCACTAGCCATGACTTCAGAATTGGAAGAGCGTCTTTATGGTCAGGAAGACCGTAAGATCATCTACCTAGCGCTGGAAGACAAGACGCAAGTTCCACTGGTTCTGTTCAAAGAAGGACTGGTGCGTTACGGTAATGTACCTGTAGTTTTTGAGGTGGAGGAAGGTGTTTTCCAAACATTCTGGAATGGTTTAGGCAAGTAAGGCAGGATGGATGAGCGAGGCAAGAATGGAGAGAGTGTAGCACATCGATAAAAAACAGTTGCCTAAGCAGGCAACTGTTTTCATTATTACTCTAAACTATCCAAAAAGGCTAGTTTTCTCTGAATATAAGTGCGAGTAGCCGCAGTATCTATTGTATTCATGTATCCGTGAACTTCCTTGCTCTCATGGATATCCGGAATATATAAATCTGTGTTGACGCCTAATGCTTTTAACCGTTTATAATAATCTTCAGCTTGATCTGGAAAAGTCCCCGTGTTTCCGTCGGTGATAAAAGTTGGAGGGAAATTACTCGTCGCTTTCGGTATTACATTTAATGATTGTAAAACTTCTTTATCAGCGCTAACTACCGGCTGACCCATGTAAGCACTCCCAGATTGAGCGAAAATATAGTCCGTTACGATGTCTTGAGTTACGGTTCTATGTCCCCGAGTAAAGTCAAGAGCAGGGACTTCTAGAACTAAAGCTTTGATATCCTTAAGCTCGATGACGGGATTAATATCGATTTCTTTTGCATAATCAGGGTTAGCTTGAATGGTTATAAAGTTGGCAGCGATAAATCCACCTGCACTTCCTCCGCCAAAGATAACATTATTCATATTAATTCCATACTGTTTGCCGTTTTGCTGCATAAATTGTACGGCTTCTGATAATTGCTTAATTGGTGTCGGGTGTACATATTCAGGAGCTAACGCATAATTGATTGTTACCACATTATAACCATGGTCAACCATTAATTCGTAGTGGTATAACATTGTATTCTGTGCCGCTCCCGCGTTTGGATCGCCTCCTATAGAATCTCCAGCAATAAAGCCGCCACCATGTACATAAAAGTATGTTGGACGTTCTTCGTCTAATGATCCCTTGGGTGTAATAATATTTAGAAAACTTCGGGGATACTGCTCACCGTATTGAATATTGCTTGTTAGTTGATATTTACCATCAATAGTTGTCGTAATAGACGGTTCGGCATGAAAAGTGTTTTTTGCCCCAGAAGAACTTTGCAAATATAAAGTAACTGGTTTTGGCGTGACTGTAATGAGGATTAATATCGATGTCACCAGCATTAAAACAATGATGGGAATCCATTGGCCGATTCTCAGAGCTGTGGATGTGAAACTTCGATTCGTTTTCGTATGTACGCCTAAGGCGAAAATAATGAATACAAATCCAGATGCCACAAATGAAACTTGTGCAACTACAAATAATTCGATTTTATCAAATAGGATCCAGAGGATTTCAGCAGCTATGGATAAAGTCGAAATAACGAATAAACCACGATAAAGCTTTTCATTGAAGTGCTTCTTCACTACTATAATATTAACTACAGACATAATTATTGCGATTACCCCTAAAGGGATTAGATAATTAATCAAAAATGACTGTGCCCAAGATAATAAAATCATTATCGACCCTATAATAAATCCGTACAACCTCATATTAATCTTCATTCTCGACCAAGTCCTTCTTAATCATATTTAATTGTGCATCGATTACAGATAAAAACTCGTTTAATTTCTCCAGCTCCTTAACAGTGAGCTTGTCTCCTAATGGCATGAGTACCTCTAGTATTTTTTTTCGTTCTTCTATCAAAATATTTTTTCCTTTTTCGGTCAACTCAAGAAAGACCAATCGTTTATCCTTCTCATTATTTTCACGTTTAATTAAGTCTTTATCCGTTAATCGATTTACAATCGCGGTAATAGAGCTTTTTTTGACATTAAGTGCCTTAGCCAAGAAACTTGCTGTGCAGTTATCAATCGTATTAATGATATTCATTACGTTAAACTGTTCTGGAGTAACGTTGCTAGATTTAGAAATACTTTTGTGAATCGATTGCATACTCATACCTATTGATTGCGTTCTCTGATTGTACATATCAATATGTTGTTCTAATTGCTTATTATCCATATCCATAGTTAATCCTCCCTCATCAAATTAGTTTCATTGTCTAACTGTTAGATTGTGAAACTAATATTAACATTATGATTTTTTGAAGTCAACAGCTGAAAAATAAATGTCCAAGAGAATGACTATATACACTACTTTATTAGCTTTTCTCGTTCAGGTTCTGCAAGCTCGAATTGAACATGCAAAAAGGACAAAGCAGCACAAACATCTGCTTCGTCCAAGGCAAATAAAATAAAGTCCCCTAGGATTCCTATTGTTACCGATACCGAGTAGCTGCCCGCAATAAGAATACACCAGACAGTTCCTCTGGTAATGTCGGTTTTCGCTGCGCAGCAGATTCAGCAATTTTCTTCACATAGGGCGAAAATAGAGGACATTGTTTCATTGATCATCAGGTAAGTTACAATGCATATGGAGACTAGTATATAATTAGTAAAACCATTTTGCCTGGAGGAAGAAATGAAACAACATAAAGAGAAGGTTTATTACGAACGGGGAACGACGGAATTACGTGATAGAAGCATACGAGCCCAAAAGCTTGTTAAGGCCTTTAATGATTGCGATCCGGAAGATGGACAAAAGAAAGAGCGATTGATTCGGGAACTATTTGGCAGCATATCAGAAGGCATTAGCATTGAGCATAATTTCCACTGTGATCTGGGTTATAACATTCATGTTGGCCGAAACTTCTATGCAGGATACAACTGCACCATTCTGGATATGGCGGAGGTTCGGATCGGTGATGACTGTATGATAGGACCTAATGTCGGCATTTACACGGCTGGTCATAATATAGCACCAATGAATCGAAACAAATCGGGTCACGGCATTTCCATCGTAATTGGTAATAATGTCTGGATCGGAGGTCACTGCGCCATTTTACAGGGTGTTTCAATAGGGGATAATTCCATTGTGGCAGCGGGTTCAATAGTAACGAAGGATGTGCCGCCAAACACGATTGTTGCGGGGAATCCAGCCAAGGTGCTTAAACATATTTCAGACGAATAGGGGAGTTTGAAAGATAGATTAAGAATATGGTATTCTTCTCCGATTAATTCTAAAAAACAACCTAGTATCTTCACGGAGTGATGTGGGGATATCGGGTTGTTTTACATTTTAAGAGGAGTCGTTACTCGTAACTTGTTTTCGGTAATTTTGGGGAACTATCCCCATTTGTTTACGGAAAATGGACGAAAAGTAACTCGAACTTTGGAAACCGCAGGCAAGCGCAATTTCACTTATGGATCTACGTGTTTCTTTTAACATTTCACAGCTTTTTTGTAGACGATATTGAGTGACATAGTTATTGGGCGTTTGCCCCACATACTTGTTGAATAGCGTGCAACAACGGCTTCGGCAAACTGCTCCTGCAGATGCGATTTCATCAAGAGTTATTTTTTGATCATAGTTTTGATGAATGAAACGAGTCATATCCTGAACGTGCGTTAATACTCCAGGTTGCTCGAAATTGGGCTGCAAATGTTCTCCTATACTGGCACACAAAGATAGAGCTTGTGATACCAGACGAAGTGGATTGGGCTGAGTATGTTCCGTGTGCATTTCCCTATAAATATCCTGAATGGACTCTAATATGCTTTGCTGCCAAGCCACCTTCTCTGTAAGCACAAGAAAATCAGCCATCGTTAAACTAAACTTTTCCGTCCAGTATGTTTGAATAAATGAAGTCTTCTCGCCAAGGATAGAGGGATGAATAACGACGACAAGAAAGACACAATCGTTATGATCGGCAAGAGAATAACCGAAATGCAAACGTTGGCTGTTCACGAAAATTCCTTCTCCTTGATGCAATCGAGTGATGCTTCCATTAACAGAGAACTCCATCGATCCTTTTTGTACATAGATAAACTCCACATCCACATGCCAATGTGCGACTGCCGCATAATTGTTAAATTGATGAAGGCTTCCCTTTCGGACATACAGCGGTATATCAGGAAGATTATAATCCAAACGCTCTGATAAATCAGAAAACACCTCTAAATTCTTCGTCAACGAGATCACCCTTAAGTGTATACGATTTTAATAAAATTATAGCCAATATTAATGGAAAGTACAAAGATATTATCCTATTCTTATATTGTGTAAATCAATGGAGAGGACAGGATATCGTTGAGAAATCGCATACAACTCAGAGGATTGGAGAATCGGGATTTTAATCGAGAGTTAATGACACTCGTTATTCCCATTGCGTTACAAAATTTAATATCGGCAACCGTGATATCTGTTGATGTCATTATGCTGGGCATGATTAGCCAATCTGCAATGTCAGCTGTATCACTCGCAGGGCAGATTACGTTTGCATTAACATTGTTTTATATGGGGATGTCAACAGGGGCTGGTATCCTTACTGCGCAATACTGGGGAAAGAAGGATATCTCCACCATACAGCGCATTCTTAGTATTGCCTGCATGTTCTCCTTTTGCGTCTCGATTTTGTTTTTTTTGTCCTCTTTCATTATGCCAGAAGCCCTTATGCGCTTGTTTACCAGTGATATAGAACTAATTGAATATGGCTCACGGTTTTTACAAATGAATTCCTTTTCCTATCTTGTCATGGGAATTTCGCAAATGTATCTCAGTGTGATTAGAAGTATGGAAAATGCAAAACTCAGCGCGTGGATTAGTTCACTATGTTTAATCTTAAACATTTTGTTCAATGCTGTTTGCATCTTTGTTATATTTCCATCGAAGCCCGAGCTGGCTATTTCGGCAGTAGCTCTTGCAACGGTTGCAGCAAGGGTGATTGAATTTGCATGCTGCATTATTCACTCCGCGACGAAGGGATCTGTGCGTTTTCGCTTACCCTTACGAGATGACGTTCAGCGTAAATTGCTAAAGGATTTCTTAAAATACGCCTTGCCTGTACAGGGAAACTATATTGTATGGGGAGGAGCGCTTACCGCTACTGCTGCCATTATTGGGCATGTGAACTCAGACATGGTAGCTGCAAATTCAATAGCGTCAGTTGTTAAAAATCTGGCGGTTGTCCTGTGTGGAGGTATAGCGACAGGTGGCTCTGTACTTATTGGGAAATATTTGGGACAGGGTGAACTCGAGAAAGCAAAGTATGCAGGCAACAAAATGGGCTTTTACGCTTTGCTATTTGGAATTATTGCAGGTTGTACGATCCTAGTCATTAAACCGCTTGTATACTCCATCGTGCATTTGAATCCAACTGCACAAAGTTACCTGGATGGCATGCTTTACATTAGTGCGTACTATTGTATAGCCAAGTCAATAAACTCTACGATTATAGCTGGTATTTTTACGGCAGGTGGGGATTCCAAATTTGGATTTTGGTGTGACACCGTTGTCATGTGGGTAATCATTCTGCCGCTTAGTTACTTATGTGCATTTGTTTGGCAAGTGCCGCCGATATTGTTGTATATCATCATCAGCTTAGACGAGATCATTAAATTACCCATCACGTTTATTCGATATCGACAGTTTAAGTGGCTTAACAACATTACTAGAAACTTTGCATAAACCTGGTCTTCACTACGGGTTAGGCAATTTACTCTAAATAAATTTAGGCATATACAAAGGAGAATGTTGCATGAATATTCAAGAACGAATGGCTAGCAAACAATTATTCACAGATCACGATGCGAATTATCCGAAAGAGGCTGCAGAGTTGGCCAAAGCGCGTCAGCGAGGTAAGACATTATGCTATGAAATTAATAATCTGCACCCCGATGATGTTGAAATGAGAAAAACGTTAATGAAGCAACTTTTTGGAAGCATTGGAGAAAATGTATGGATGGAACCGCCAATTCGCATGTCTTATGGTTCCAATACAACCGTAGGGGATAATGTATATATCAATTTCAATCTAACTGTAGTCGACGACTACAAAGTTACTATCGGGAATGATGTCATGTTTGGACCAAATGTAACGATTGCTGTAACCAATCATCCTGTACATCCCGAAAAGCGCAAGGAAGGCGGAATGTTTGCATTACCCGTGGTCATCGAAGATGGGGCCTGGATCGGAAGCGGAGCAATTATTGTGCCCGGGGTCACGATTGGTAAAGGGAGTGTAGTTGGTGCTGGTAGTGTGGTAACCAAGGATATCCCGGCGAATGTAATTGCAGTTGGGAATCCATGCAGAGTGCTTCGGGAGATTACAGATCATGATCGAGAGTATTACTATAAAGACATGCGGTTTGATCAAGTTGAATGGTAGGAACTGATCGTTTTATTGCATAAAAGCAAGGCTCGTATTAAGTCAAATGAAATCGTGTAATCTCCGATCATCTGACTTCTGGAGAGGAGTTTTTCTATGAACATCATTTATTTCATTCTTACATTAGTTACCCTTTATTTTGTCATTACAGCGATTGTTCATTCTCGTCACACCCACGTGTTAGCACATAAAATGGAAAAACAGTTTGAACATTACTTCAATGAAGATGTCCATCATAATGATCAGCATATCGAATCCAAAGGATAGTTATGCTTACTAGTCAAGTACAAATGTTCCTATGCACCTATTAAGTATTTAATAGAAAATGATAATTCAATAAAGCCAAAAAGCAGCTGATCAATGTGGTCGGCTCTTTTTTCTTTTCAAACTGAACAGGGAGGATTCAAGGATCTCAAAGGCTTTATTTAACGATTTTACTTTTTCGTTCCCGTGCATGATAAAACACGAAATTGATTAATTCTATACAAATCGTTAACATAAGTAACAATGTCAGTAACGTTTAAGACATGATTATTTATACGAGACGGGGATTATCATGAATAACGCGAAAATTCTAATTATTGAAGACGATGCACCCATTGCCGATTTACTCTCATACGGCCTTTCCATGGAGGGATTTCAAACAAGGATCGCCTCAAGTGGAGCAGCTGGGATGAGCGAGCTACAGATGTTCCAACCTGATCTGTTACTTCTAGACTGGATGCTTCCAGATCAGAGCGGACTGGATATATGCAAAAGAGTGACCTCCGAGTATAACATTCCCATCTTCATGATTACTGCAAAGTCGGATATTACCGACAAAGTGTTGGGTCTGGAATTTGGAGCAGATGATTATATCACCAAACCTTTCGACCTTCGAGAAGTCATTGCCCGGATTCGAACCATTCTTCGCCGATTGGAGCAGTCCAATCAAAAGGATCATCATAATCTACATCATGAAATTATTCGTTTTCATGACATTGAGATTCGAGCTGAAGAACGATCAGTCAGTAAAAAAGGTCAACAGGTTGAATTAACGCCCAAGGAATACGATTTACTCATGACGCTAGTGAGAAATCCAGGGAGAATTTTTAGCAGATCTGAATTGCTTGATGTAGTGTGGGGATATCATTTTGCAGGGGATACACGAACTGTGGATACCCATATTCAGCGACTTCGCAAAAAGCTGGATGCGATGGATAACATTGCGACGGTATTCGGGGTTGGTTATAAGTTCAAAAAAACAGGTGATTAAACATGCATAAAATCAGTATCAAATTCCTCCTCGGCTTTCTGTTGATCTTCACTTTTTCTTTTGTTGTCCTAAGTCAGACGGTAAAAGGGATCATTCATACAAGCAACCAAAACCTGATTATCACCGAACTCGAAGGGCTTAAAAATAATAGTAATGTCTATGTACGTCAGACCTATCTGATAAATCACTTCACGAGCAATGAACTTTATTTTGGAGAGATGGCCGAAGAACTCGGAAACAACTTGAATCATGCGACTGGAAATAGTGTTGGCGTGTATACCGTTAACGGAGAGTTATTGTATGCTTCTGACAAATCCTTGTTTTCCGAAACACAGCGAACGGATCTGCAAGAGGCTATTCATGGCAGCACCGCATTTAACATCGAGTACGATGAGAACAAGACGTCCGTATTGTTTTCTTATCCTGTTATGATCGATGGAGCAAAAGTGGGGATTCTGCGTTTTTACAAAGATTTTAGTTTGTTATATCAGCAGAGTAACCGAATCTTGGATACTACGCTCTACATTACGCTAGCTATTTTTGCAGTAACATTTATTTTCTCCTTCATCTTGTCCAGACATATCACTCTGCCACTGGGCAAACTTGCACGGGCCTCTTCCGAAGTGAAAAATGGGAATTTGAACGTGCGTATCGGATTTAAACGGAAGGATGAGATTGGTCGACTTGCTGACAATTTTAATGAGATGATTAATCAGATCGACCTGCAAATGAGTATCATTAAAAAGGATCGGGACCACCTCAAAGAACTTCATCAACAGGAAAAAAGATTCTTTGATAATATTACTCATGAACTTAAAACGCCTTTGACTTCCATATTGGGTTATGCCGAGGTCATTAAGACCCATGGAGAACGAGACCGAAGCTTTTTTGAAAAAGGAATGGACCATATCGTAGAAGAGAGCAAGCGCCTACACAATATGGTACTCAAGCTGCTTGAAGTGTCTCGACGTCATGCAACTAATCAAGAACTGGACAACGTTGAAGCTGGAGCAGTTCTTCGAGATGTATGTGAATCCATGTCCATACGAGCACAGCGTTACAAAAAAAACATAACAGTAGATATTGAGAACGGATTATATTTGCTTGCGCAAGAGGACCGAATTCGACAACTCTTTATTAACCTGTTGGATAATGCGATTAAATACAGCTTGGACTTCTCGGAAATAAACGTAAGAGGTTTCCACGTGGACAGTAAAATTCAATTCATCGTAGAAAATTCAAGTAATCCAATCGATGCGAAGCAGCTTTCCAAACTATTTGAACCTTTCTATCTGGCGCACCCGAAGGATTCAGAAGAGGGTAGTGTTGGTTTGGGGTTAAGCATCGTCAAGTCAATTGTGGACGAATTGGAAGGTTCAATTTCGATGGTGAGCCAAGATAACCATACCATAGTCACTGTAGAATTTAACCGAATAAAAACGGTAGAGGAGGGGACACGTCATGGCTAGAACACATAGTGGATGGTTTTTAGGTATGATGGTTCTTATGATCCTTGTTCTTACAAGCTGTGGTACACGTCCGCAAAACGAAACTATTATCATTTCTGGCTCGGAAGAATCGGAACAAACACATGAGGACTTGAGTCCCGTTCAAGTGCGTAAAATCTATCGTCTCCCCAAGGAAAATGTAGATAAGGGATATTGGTTGGGCTGGTCCTCAACGAAATCAATGATTGGAGCATTCAATTCTGCGTTAGATCCTGAACACTTGCAATTGAAAGGGTTGGTGTATCCCTTCGAACAGAGTGGAATTATTTCAGAGATCGACATGGATAGTACGCGTATGATGCTCTCGCCGGATGGAACCCACCTTGCTGATGTTAGTACAACAAGAACCACTGCAACGTTAAAGTTGTTTTCAATACAGAACAGTAAAGAAACACAAGCTGAAACCCTTAATTTAACGAGCCAGAATTACTTGCAGAGTTTGTCCTGGTCGGACAACAGTGAGTATATCAGTTATCTGATTGTTGACGCTGTCCATCCAGAAAAGAATATGCTAAGGATCTACGACTTAAAAACCAGGAAATCCGCATCGTACGTATTAAATGGTTTCAATGATGATGACACGTTGATTGGGTTCCAGGTATCTAATGATGGCCAAAATGCATTGATCAAGCTGTTTGATTCCACTCAATCGAGTAGAACAACTGTAGTGCTTGGCAAACTGATTGATGGTCAATTGCAGATTAAGTACAAACGTCAAATAGCAGATAAGCAGATGACCTGGATCGGAGATGATCAGTTTGCTTTTTTGGGAAGGGACGGTACGTTGTATGAATACGATCAGCGTAATGGAGAGTTATCCGTCATTATGGAACGAGTCTCTGCATATGAACTCTCTTCAGACAAAAAGTTTATAGCGTATACACTTCAAGATGAGGATGCTGTATATGTTGGCAAAATGCAAGGAAGAAATGTGCTATACAACGAGCCCGTCTACCATGGTGTTTTACCGTTAAATATGAAGTGGAGTCCGGACAATAACCGTCTGTTCATTCAAGGCCCTAAGGCCTTTACGAGTCCGAACGTCATTCAGAGTGATGATCCCACAGAGGAGCCTGCTTTTATTATCGAATTTGAATAGCACCAATTCATTCAAACACGCATCACGGAGCCATCCGTGTCTGCGTGTTTTTTCTGTGTCAACAGACATACGCCTGTTGTGACAACTTGTTTACATCTTGATCAAACTTTGGCGACATCTGCTGATTATATTGATTAAAGAGAACAAGCCCATATACAGACAAGGACTGAGACATATGAGTGGGGAATTGAATCAACCGTTAAAGCGTTATTTGCCTGGAATTGATGGCTTACGAGCCATCTCTGTTTTGGCTGTCATTGCGTACCATTTGGATTTGAAGTGGGCCCAGGGTGGTTTGCTCGGAGTAGGTGTGTTTTTCGTGCTATCTGGTTATTTGATAACAGATCAGCTCCTCATGGAGTGGAAAGTGAACCATTACGTCTCGATTTGGAACTTCTGGATGAGAAGGTTTCGCAGATTGTTGCCTGCTATGTTGTGTATGCTCATTCTGGTTGCCATGTGGTTATTAACTACAGATCTGGAGAGACTCTTATCACTCAAAGGAGATTTTATCTCATCGATTTTTTACGTGAATAACTGGTATCTCATATTTCATGAAGTGTCATATTTTGAAAGTTACGGACCTGCTTCACCGATTGGACATCTCTGGTCACTTTCCATCGAGGAACAATTTTATGTCGTGTGGCCCATCTTAGTACTCATTGGTTTAAAGTTCGCTCCGCGGCGTGGAAAGCTGGTGTTGCTTATTTTAGGTCTGGCTGTCCTCTCCGCATTGGCCATGGCGTTGATGTATGTACCAGGTACAGATCCGAGCCGAGTATACTACGGAACAGATACCCGTTCCTTCGCCATACTGATTGGTGCGGCTTTGGCGGTGATGTGGCCGAGCTGGAAGTTAGGTGAGAACATTTCACCTGGAGCGCGTACTGCGCTGGATTTGGTTGGTGCGCTAGGAGTACTCTTTATAATCATCATGTTCCATCGCATGAATGAGTATGATGATGCGCTGTACCAGTTCGGTTTTTTGTTACTGTCTCTGGTTACGGCACTCATCATTGCAGTCCTGGTACATCCAGCAAGCCGTCTGGGAAAAGTTCTGGGTTGCAGGCCACTAATCTGGCTCGGCAAGCGTTCCTATAGTCTTTACATTTGGCACTATCCTGTAATTATTCTCATGCAACCAGATGCGAGTACGGAAGGACTTGGCTTTACCCCAATACTAATGCGTCTCTTGATCATAGTGCTTTTGTCCATATTCTCATTCGAGTTCATCGAAGAGCCGATTCGAAGAGGGCAATTTCGTAGCAAATGGCGTGCGCTCTTGCAGAATGAACGCTTCAAACCCTTGATCGGCTTGAGTGTAACACTACTCGCTTTCTTTGTTGCACAATCCTGGATATCCGACGCAGCGAAAGAGCAACCTTCTGATGCTCGACCTGTGAGTACTGTAAGCACACCATTTGGCGAACTTCCGAAGACGGGAGACGATGACCAATCGTCTTACTCCGACGGTAATACACTGCTAGTTGAGGACGATGAGCAAAATATTTCAAAAGAAGATCTCATTGACACGTCCAACTCAGGGGAGGGCATCACCATGATCGGTGATTCCATTACACTGGATGTCGATTCAACTATGAAGAAGTTGCTCCCAGGCATTGTGGTCGATGGGGAAGTCGGAAGACAAATGTCTCGTGCTCAAGAAGTCGTCGATGAACTGCGAGCCAAAGGCCAATTAGGTGACCGGATCATTATAGAATTGGGGAGCAATGGGGTCTTTAACAAAAGCAAACTGAGAACCTTATTGGAACATTTACATGACAAGCGAGTTTATCTGGTAACCACCCGAGTGCCCAGAGCTTGGCAGGATACCGTGAATGATGCCTTGAGAGATGCTGCAGATGACCATCCCAATGTTAGCATTATTGATTGGTATGAAGCCAGTGAGAGCAAAAGTGGGTTATTTACTCAGGATGGTGTTCATTTAACCCCTGAAGGAGCGCGATATTATGCATCTATGCTGGTCGAACATCTCGAATCTAACGCATAGTTAACCATATTCAAGATCTACGATGAAAGGATGAAATAAACAATGAAACAACGAAAATCATGGATGACATGGGGGCTTGCGCTCCTGATCCTCATACTTGGATATATGGGTTTCCACTCCCAGGCCTCCTCCAAAAGTGAACAGGAACAAACAACATCTCAACGTTCTGAAACATCCAAAAACACTTCAAGTCTAGGCCAGACTAAACCCCAGAATAACAAACCTTCGCAAGAAGCGGACGACTCAATAGCTGTATCCAACGACGGTGAAGGTGTAACGGTCATCGGCGATTCAGTCATTGTTGGTGTGGAACCTTATTTGAAAGAGATGCTCCCTAAAATTACGGTTGAAGGAAAGGTTGGCAGACAGATGTCTCAGGCCAGCAAGTTCATCACAGAATTGTGTTCACAAGGGAAATTGGGAGATCACATCATTATAGAACTTGGAACCAATGGTCCTTTTTCCAAAGATCAACTTCGCAGTTTGCTCACTTCCCTGTCGGAAGCGAGACAAGTTCTCGTCGTGACAACCCGGGTGCCCAAACGATGGCAAGATACCGTGAACACAAACATTAAGGAAGTCGTTCCTGAATTTGATAATGCTAAGGTCGTTGATTGGTATGAGGCAAGCCAAGGGAAAGACGAATTTTTCTACAACGATGGAGTACATCTGAAGCCGGATGGCAGCAGGTTTTATGCATCACTTTTGATACAGCATTTGCAAGGAAAATAAAAAAATGAATTTCCCAAATAGAGAATCAAGAAAAGGAGTATAACATGTCGTTAAAAAAGAAGAAAATTGTAGCTGTTCTTTTCATCCTGCTATTTTGTGTTATTGCTTTTGGACTATATTATTTCCTTTCCATATATAAGGGGTTAGCAGGATTACAAAAAACCTCGGCCAACTCTCCCTTTATGGAAGTCATGGCGCAAGAAGAGAACGTCGTAGAACCACCGAAGTGGCTGGGCACAGAGCCAGTTAATATTTTGCTGATGGGCGTGGATGCTCGCGGTAACAAAAAGGGAGAAATTCCCCGCTCGGATAGCATGATGGTTGTTTCTCTAAACCCGGTCAAACAAAAGATCAACGTATTTTCCATTCTGAGAGATACTTACACCGATATCCCTGAGCACGGTAAAAACCGGATTAACACAGCAGTCACTCATGGACCCAAGACGGCAATGCGCGCTGTTAGCGATTTACTCGGAATTCCAATTCAATTCTATGTTTATACAGACTTCCAGGGATTTATCAAACTTGTGGATGCTGTCGGCGGGGTTGATTTCCATGTAGAGAAAGATATGACTTATGAAAGTAAAGCCGATAATCACGAGTATGATATCCATTTGAAAGAAGGAGAACAGCATTTGGATGGGAAAACAGCGCTTCAGTATGTTCGTTTCCGTCATGATGCCCTGTCTGATTATTCCCGGACGAAGCGGCAGCGTGATTTTGCCAATGCTGTCGTAGAAAAAATGAAAAGTACGACTTCCATTATGAAGCTTCCATCCATCCTGGAGGAAGTCAGTCCTTATATCGATACCAATCTGTCTGTAAGCGATATGTGGCAGCTGGCCTCGGTCGGATACAAAAGCAAGATGGAGGCAAGTGAGCAAATTCCCCCAATGAAGATGCTTAAAGAGACCTATGTTGGTAGAGCAGCAGTACTGGATATAACAAGCAGGCACAATTTGAAAGAGTATGTCCGTACCATAATAGAGTCCGAAGATACAGATTTCTCTGATGAGGAGGATGCGGTACAACAATAGTGTGATGGACAGCAGCTTTCTAATTTTATCGATCGAAACACCGTTGCTCCATTTGCTGGCGAAAATAAACTTCAAAAGAAGAACCCCCGTTCGAATTTGAATGAATGGGGGTTCACGCATTAACTCTTATTGTTGTTAGGAACTGTTCATTTCGTTGAAGCTGAACCAAACGAACTGAAAATTCGGTCAAAGCATCGCATCATTGACTCAAGTGGCCCATTAGGCATTAGAGCAATTAGGGAGCCAATAAGAAGTGTGATGATTATAATGATCAGATCACCAAGGGGGACTTCGCCTAGACCATAATCAATTCCCAAGAGTGTCAACACCCAAACGATAATGAACTGTGCAGCGTACATCGTAAGAGCTACACGTCCAACGGAAGCAAATGGGGTTAATATTACACTTATTTTTCTTGGTATGAGGAAGGCGAGGCCTATGACCAGAAAGGCTATCCCAACTCCAATCATCATTTGAAACGAGGATGCGGTATGTGGAGCTGTCTGCAGGAGCATATGCCATATTAGTGGTGGTGTTACGTTATTTGGCCAGATGGCATATTCGTCAATTGGAGTTGGACTTGAAGGTTGAACACGAACTAGCCAATCTTCAAAGGAAGTCGTTAAATCTGGTAGAACATAAATGGCTAGTAGCTTACCAATGATGAGCATAATGAAGCCAGCACACACAAGTGTCATGGCTATTCGTTTGTTCGTTAAATTGAATCGTGCAATTGTCATTCCTGCAACAAAAGCAGGAGCAAGAGCGAGAGCGGATATTGGACCACCAGCCATATCTTGTAATAGATAGTTTCCAGAGAAGTAACTCATTCCCAGAATCATAAGTGGCGGGGCGAATATCCATAAGGCAACGGTGGTGTACACGAGAACACGAGTTGAACGGTTGATCAGCACCAATCCCAAGACAAACATGGCAGCGTAAGCAGGCAAGATAATACCATAAGGCGTGTTTAACATGATAAGCAAGTAACCAATCACATCAACAAATACTGCACGAGCAAGCATTTTTGAACGAAAAATGGTTTTTGCTTCTCCACGTTCTTTCATTCGCTGGGCCATTATCGAATAAGAAATGCCTCCGCAAAGAACAAATAGCAGCGTTGTATTCCCCGCGACAAAAGCATTTCTTTCATTCAAAGCGAAGTGCTGTAAGAACATGCCAATCACTGCAAGACCCCTTGCTGCATCAAGAGCGAGAAGGCGACGTCCCGATCCGCGATGATTCTCCCGCTCAGTCGATGACTTCGAGTTATCGTTCTGAAAATCGGAGTCATCGGGGTATACCTCTCTAGCTTCCTCGTGTCTAGGTACAGTTGATGTCAAAACGTTTAATGACAATTCAAATTCCTCCTTAGTCTGTTTTTAACCTTGTGCATTTAGCAACGTTACTAACTCAATATATAAGGGACTTGTCGCTAAAGTTTGATCAAGTTGTAAACAAAATGTCACAAGCCAAATATCTGGAGAATACCCGTATGCAAATAGTAAATATTACGATTGATAAACAGGGAAAGGTTTTTGGGAGGATGATTATGAGACAGAGTGGGATGATCAGAAAAAAAAATAATCGATGGATACATACATGGAACAGTTGGCATTGGATCTTGCCGAGCCTGATTGGAGTAATGACTTTTTCAATCATTCCATTTGGTCTCGTCTTTTATTTCAGCAGCATTCGCAATATTTTCACCAAGCAGTTAGTCGGATTACAAAACTATGCAGATGTACTTTCTAATGATGCGTACCAGAATTCGCTGTCGTCTTGGATCAGTTGCATGAAATTCATCTTCACCTGAAAAAACCGAGTCAAACAGATGTAGATGAATTTATGACCATGCTCAAGAACATTAAATCATTTGCCAACTATGAGTCCATGTTCTCGAAAGAAATCTATACTCTATACGATGACTTTTATGCAGGCACGAAAACGTCTGCTGAAGTTTCCCGGATTTCACAAGATAAATACACGTTGTTCTTCAAAGAAAATCAATAATCAGCTGTAATCAAATTTAATCTATGGAGCGGATTTTTTTAGATCCCCTTCATAGTTTTTTTATTTATGCTCTACAACGTGGAAGCAAATGACTGTGTTTTGTGCTAGCATGGAGTAACCAGAATGGAAATTCCATTTTATTGAAACCTTGCTTTCGTTCGCAGCTATGAAAAAGCAGGCGTTATCATGAAATATCCGGCACAGGATTTTTTAAAAAAAAGGAGATCATTCTATGTATGGATACTTGTTCGTTTACTTTACTGGAGAAAGTAACCCCGATGGAGAGCAAATCTATTTCTCGTTAAGCCGGGATGGGCTGCATTGGGAGGATTTGCATAAGCGTCAACCTGTCCTCCGATCTGTCATTGGAGAAAAGGGCGTAAGAGACCCTTACATCCTGCGCAGCAAAAGCGGCGATCGATTCTACATCCTATCAACTGATCTTAGTATCTATCACAGGGGCGGGTGGGAGCAGACAGAGGCCATGCTCACCGGAAGCCGTTCGCTAATTATTTGGGAGTCTTCCAATCTGATCGATTGGTCCGCGGCCCAAAAAGTCGACGTAGCACCACAGGCAGCGGGATGTGCATGGGCTCCGGAAGCCATTTATGATGATCTCGTGGATGCATATCTCGTATTCTGGGCTTCGAGTATGGAAGCTAGCGACGGAAAAGGCCGGGGAATGCACATCTATTGCAGCACGACGAAAGACTTCAAATCTTTCTCGCCTGCCGAACGGTATATTACCCGCGGCGCGAATGAATCGATTATTGATACAACGATTATTCAAGTTGGCAACAAATATTATCGGGCTTCAGGTGATGGTCAGATTACCATTGAGTCCTCCGAACAACTTCGCGGTCGCTGGAGGAAAGTATCCACGTTACAATCTCTGGGACTAGAGTTAACAGGCAAGGATGTCGAGGGACCTGTATTTTTCAAGTTTAATGATGAAGAACGATGGGTTTTACTTGTTGACCAATATGCTACAAGCGGAGGATACTTGCCGATCGTAACGACCGACATTGGAGATACCAGTGGAGCATGTTGGGAGAAGCTGAAGGCAGAAGATTACTCGTTCGATATTCTAAAAAAACGGCATGGATCCGTGCTGCCAATTGCACAGCATGAATATGATTTATTACTTGCCCACTGGGGAAATTAAGCATCAAAATTCGCAGATCGAAAATGTTAAGCGTGCTATTCGTATACTTATATAAGATATTCACTCAATAATTGATTCCTGCTTGATTCAGAAACGATATTTATGTAAGCGATACCAAGTGAATTTGTTTAGTTGTTGCCTATACTTTGAGAGGAGAAATGTAATGAAAAACGAAATCATTGAACGTGATTTTAGTTGCTTAAGAGATGGACTGACTATTCGTGGAAAAGAATTTCTGCCCAAAGGAGATCAACTTCCAGCGATAATCTTAAGTCATGGATTTGGTGGGAATTTCAGGGATTTGGAAGAATATTGCATAACGTTTGCATCGTGGGGGTATGCTTCGTATTGTTTTGACTTCTGTGGTGGTTGCGCGAATGAAGAGGGAAGAAGTGACGGGAATTCAACGGATATGACAGTTCTGACGGAATGTGACGATTTGGAAGTCATAATGAATTATGTACTAGGATTATCTTATGTAGATGACAACCGATTGACTTTGATGGGGTTTAGTCAGGGTGGATTTGTCTCAGCGCTTACAGCTGCCAAATATGCAAAAGAAGTGGAAGCATTAATTCTCCTTTATCCGGCACTCTGTATTCCGGACGATGCTCGGCGAGGTGCTCTTGCCAGATCATCGTATGATGTCCATGATGTTCCAGAGATCATAGAGTGCGGCAAGATGACTATTGGCAAAAAGTTTCATGAGACTGTCGTTGATATGAATCCGTATCAGGAAATCTTGCCTTACAAAAATCCCGTATTGCTGATCCATGGTACCTCAGACGAGACAGTACATTATAATTACTCTGTTGAAGCCCAAAAATCATATGAATTAGGCCAATGTCATTTACAATTAGTAAAGGAGGCCGGTCATCATTTTACCGATAAACAAAAGGCGAGTGTTCTTGTATCCATACATCAATTTCTACTAGGAAAGAAAGAAGTTTTAACGATCGACGTACGGATTACAGGCAGTGAAGTACGTACAGAAGAAGGAGATGATAAGCAAATTGCCATCTCTTTTACTGGGAGCTGCAAATGCCCTTACTTTAAAGGCGAGATTTTACAAGGAGCCGAGGACATACAAGACTATCATGAAGGGAATTTGGTCAAGGTTCGTGCAGAGTATACTATGGAAGGGATAGACTATGAAGGGGAACGATGCACTATTCATATCGTTAACCAGCAGGTGAATGGGGAACTGAAGCCTACTATAACAACGGATAGCAAAGCACTTGACTTTCTGAATCATGCAGATCTGACTGCTACTCTTGAGGGGTTCACAGATGGACTTACGGTGCGTATTTATTCTAAATGATGTGACGACTCAGCTATACATGCAACTATATCTATTTATCCTTGTTCGAATGGAACAAGTCATGGGTGTTCTTATCATTTTTCGTAAAATATGAAATTTTGTAATTACAAACAAAGTTCTTGTCTGTTGATTTTTTAAGACAAGAACTTTGTTTCATTCCTCAAGCCAACACAATTACAACGTTGTAATTTAACTCTAAATGATTATCTAGGATTGTATAAAATAGCGGTCTCTCCTTTTTATCCATGCAATGGATCGCTCATTTGCCAAAAACAAGAGTTGTGTTAGAAGAACCCGCATATTTGGTCACGAATTCACGTGCATAGTTTGCATCCCTCACTTCATAGCTGTAATTGCTGCTTGGTCTCCAGTTTGTTTTGGGTGATCTTGGGGCAGATAAAGCTGG
Source organism: Paenibacillus sp. ACRRY (assembly GCF_022346995.1). GTDB lineage: Bacteria > Bacillota > Bacilli > Paenibacillales > Paenibacillaceae > Paenibacillus. The sequence goes on from NZ_JAKRNM010000001.1 coordinate 636,772, forward strand.
TGTGCTACCTGTATCAGTAAATTCGCCATTCCCTTTGTCATCAAGGATGCCGCCTTTTTCCGCACCGGCACCAAAATAGTTATTTTCCGAATAGATGCGTGCTTTTTCCCCAATCGTAATTGCTTGGTTGAAATTGTTTGCATAGTTGTTTTTAATATGGAAATATCCATATCTCATCAGTCCAGGACCTCGAACGTATAAGTTTTCAAAGTAATTGTTGGCCATCGTTACATGAGGCACGCCGTTATAACTGCTGTTGCCATCATTGGGGTGACCCAGAATAATTCCATATTTGTGATTTGCGAATTTGGAATTGCTGATGGTTATATAATCCGCTCTGTCGCCAATATAGAGCAACTTATCTACTTCAGAACCACTAGAGCTATAGCTATGGCCTGAAAAGGTGACATGATCTATCCAATAGTTTGACCCAGAGGTAATGTACATCTGGATATCATCGTTTGCATTGATGCCAGCAGAATGAACAAAATTGAGGTTTTGGAAAATAACATTGCTTGAAGAGGAGGTTGATCGGAAATGAATGTTAGTCAATATGTGGTTGTCATACGAGCCAACGATTGTTTTGTTAGCTCCGAAGTTTACTTTTTGTAGAGTGGAAGAGGAAATGTTTTTTTCAATGACAAGAATTTTCGGTACAGTATCAGCAATGTGTGTCCTCAGATCATTTAGATTGTTGATGTAAATAATTTGGCCGTTTTTGCCGCCTGTTACAGCAGACTTCGCAATTCCATTCTCATTCTTAGCATTTCCTGCAAACCCTGTCAGACCAGTTGCACCAGTGTTCGGAAAATTGGCTGCCCCATACGTAGAGGGGAGAGTGGAGAAATTCAGAACCATGAGAACGAAAGCAAGTGCCAAAAATGAAAGCCTTTTAAAAAAAAGTCACCATCCATTAAAAAATGTATTTTTTTACAGGACATTGTATTTGAAGGTAATGTTTGTGTCAACATTAACTACGTAACATTTATGCAATTTTATATACTTGATGATATGAAGTGCTCCATTGTAGTCATCAACATAGCACTGATTTTTGTTGTTGCCAAATACAGGGGAGTTTGCTAAGATGTAAAAAATGTTATGGAAGCGCATACATTTAGATTAAAATTACAACGTTGTAAATTTCTAAATTGAAGTTCTCACCTTGTTCGAATAACTGTATTAATACTATTAAATCCTAATTACTTTCGAGAATGTGGGAGTATGTATGTTTAAAAATTACAACGTTGTAATTCTGAGCGAAGGGAAGTGTCTTCAAGGTGAAAAAACGTTTGTTCACGTTGTATGTGCTGGCCAAAAGGGATAGGTATTTGCTGCTTATGTTCGCGCCTATTTTCTTGTATTACATCATTTTTATGTACGTTCCCATGCCTGGTGTACTGCTTGCCTTTCGCAATTTTATGCCGGGTCAGGGAATGTTCAGTGGTGAATGGGTAGGTCTGAGATGGTTCGAGCAATTTGTGAATTCAATCTACTTCTGGAGACTGTTGCGTAATACATTTTTGCTTGCTTTTCTTCCTCTGCTCTTTGGTTTCTCCATCCCCATTCTATTCGCTGTCTGCATCGTAGAGATTAAAAACCGAACATTCAAACGTTTTGCCCAAACGGTTACGTATCTCCCTCACTTCATCTCAACCGTGGTCGTGGCCGGTATGATTATCAACTTTCTATCACCCACGGATGGGATCGTCAATACGCTGATTGCCAAATTTGGGATGGAAAAAGTGAACTTCATGATGGAAGCTGGCTGGTTCCGTACTATTTTCACGAGTTCCGATATCTGGCAAAGCTTCGGTTTTAGCTCCATTATCTACATCGCAGCCATTATGGGCATTGATCCAGAGATGTACGATTCCGGAAAAATTGACGGCGTCAACAAGTTTCAGGAGCTCTGGCATCTTACCCTTCCGAGTATCAAGCCGACTATAGTTATTCTGCTCCTGCTGTCACTGGGAGGCATTATGAGCGTAGGCTTCGAGAAAGTATATCTGCTATACAACGGGGCCACGTACGAGACTGCCGATGTGTTATCAACCTATGTATACAGAATGGGAATCGAAGGACAAAACTATGGTTTTGCAACGGCTGTTGGCCTTTTTAACTCCATAATCACCTTTGTACTTGTTTTTGCAGCGAATACAATGACTCGCCGCCTGACTAAAATGTCACTCTGGTAAGATTCCAAACTGAATCAAAGGAGACCTGTATGCAAAAATCGAGAAGTGACCGGATGTTCTACGGATTTGTCTACCTGCTTACCATTTTGGCAGTTGTCGTCACGTTGTACCCGTTCTTGTATGTGGTTAGTATTTCATTCAGCTCCGTGGAAGCCATCGATAAACAGAAAGTTGTCTTGTGGCCAGTCGGTTTTACCCTTTCAGGATACCAAATGGTACTTCAATACAAGGAGTTATGGGTGTCCTTTTATAATACCCTTTGGTATACCGTGGTGGGAACGCTGTTAAACATTGTGGCAACTTGCCTTGCTGCTTTTCCGTTATCCAGACAGCAGTTCTTCCTGCGCAGGAAACTTAATTTTTTTATCGCATTCACGATGTATTTCTCCGGCGGGCTCATTCCGGTCTACATGCTGATTACATCACTCGGTCTGTACAATACCCGCTGGGTAATGGTGCTGCCTGTACTGGTTATTACGTTTAACGTGATGATCTGCCGTTCTGCATTTGAAGGTATTCCGAATGAAATCTTCGAGAGTGCGAGTATAGACGGAGCAAACGAACTCACCATGTTGTATCGCCTGGCAGTTCCCATCATCAAGCCGACACTTGCTGTCCTTACCCTCTACTACGCAGTGTTTCATTGGAATAATTTTTTCTCGGCCTTGCTGTATCTGGGCAAACAGGATATGCAGCCTCTACAGATGTTCCTGAGGCGGGTTCTGATTATGGCCTCCCCAGAAGTGATGCAGAAGATGGGAGGTACGATGACCTCAGGTGCACTGGCTGTCTCCACACTTCAGGTTCGATATGTATCCATCGTAGTCAGTATTCTGCCAATTGTTACGATCTACCCGTTTATCCAGCGGTACTTCGTCAAGGGTATTACACTCGGAGCCGTGAAAGGATAGTCCAATTGAGCATTATGGTTGACCAAGTTTGTTCATACCAAGGAGGAATGATGGATGAGAATTAAAGGGGCAGGAAGAAAAAGTGTAATGGCAGCAATACTTGCAGTCAGCCTTGCGGGTTGTAGTGGCGGAACAGGAACAGATGTAGGTAGCAGTCCACCAAGCTCGGAACCGGCATTTAATTACACAGGTGCAGGACCTGTGACCGATCAGACGGATGCTAAGTTATCTATCCTCGGGACGAATGCATGGACGACAAATGTAGATCTATCGACTGCTGCAATTGTGAAGAAAATTGAGGATATTGCGGGTGTTCAGGTTGATTGGGATCTAATCCCGCCGCAAAACTATGCGGATGCTGTGAATCCAAGACTGGCCGCTGGTACGGGGCTGCCAGACATCGTTTATTTGCCTGATCAGGATCAACTTATGAAGTATATTAACAGCGGGTTATTTATTCCGATTAATGAATTGGTGGATAAGTATGGGGTGAATCTCAAAAAAATATATGAAAAATCTCCTTCAGTCAAAGCCAGTTTAACCACGCCAGATGGTAAAATGTATTATATTCCGCAGCAAACGTTGACCAGAAATTATATGCCTGTGTTTATGATTAATCAGCGCTGGTTGAAGAAGCTCGGAATGAATGAGCCTACAACATTGGATGAGTTCACGGCAATGCTTCGCAAATTCAAGACAGATGATCCAAATGGCAATGGTCAAGCAGATGAGATCCCATTATCTATGGAGTCGAAGTTTGTGCCGATGGCGTTTGGGCCGGTCTTTGGCCTGGATCTGGCCAACCAATTTTATGCGGATGATCAGGGCAAGGTCCATTTTAGCTATTATGAACCTGCCTACAAAGAATACCTGACTTATTTGAACGGGCTATATAAGGAAGGATTGCTTGGAGTGGATTATGCGAGTACTACAAGCGATCAGGTAACCTCACGTATATCTCAGGATGTGACTGGAGCAACGTTTAATTTTAGCTGGTACATGTCAATGGTCTACAGTCCATTGTTCAAGGATTACGATCCGAAGGAGCCCATCTTCAAAGGTATTCTACCTTTGAAAGGGCCGAATGGAGATCAGTTCTATGTTGGACGTACACCGGTGAGTGGTATCTTTGGCATTACGCGTGACAGCAAAAATCCAGAACTTGCTTTTCGATTCCTGGATTATGCGGTAAGTGAGGAAGCACAAACGTTTTATACATGGGGCATCAAAGATGATACGTATACGGAGGAGAATGGGGTGAAAGCGTTTACGGATAAGGGTAAAGACAATGAGTATATCCAGAAACTCGGCATAGGTCCTGTCAATCTGCCTAATATTCAGTCCACTGACTCTGCCGATTCCGTGGTCGCAGAGTGGCATGCAAAGCTCGACAAGGAGCTAGAGCCATATATTCGTGAACCTTTTCCATTTGTTTATGCTCTACCCGATGAAGCCAGCGTAGAGAGTATGGCGATGCCAGATATTACAACGTATGTTGAAGAGATGAATTTTAAATTTATAAGCGGAGATACCGGCTTGGATCAGTTTGACAGTTATATTGAAACATTGAAAAAAATGAACATTGAGCAGGTTATTGCTGGCAGACAGGCACAATATGACCGTTACAAGGCTGCTCAACAGTAGTATTTGAAGGCGGTCAGTATGAGAGGTGTTGATTGAACTGATAACGATTAAGGACATTGCCAAACTGGCGGGGGTAAGCTATAGCACGGTATCCAAGGCGCTTAATGGAGACCCCCGGATTAAACCGGCGACTAGACAGAAAGTCCTTGCAGTCGCCGAGAAACACCAGTATCGAAAAAACATTCTAGCTCAGCAGCTCTCTACTGGAAGAAGCAATATTATAGGTTTTGTGCTTGATGAATTGAGCAATCCATTGTTCTCGAATATATCGGGCATTCTGCATGCAGAACTGAAACAGCGTGGATACCAAATGATTCTGGTCGTTGCAGATGATGGGGTAGATGTGTTCAGCCAGCTCCGCGTAGATGGCTGCATATTGTGGGATTATGCACTGGAAAATCGGGATGCATTCTGGAAGAAGTTTTCCACTCTTAATATGCCTTGCTTTGTATTGGGTACAGATGAGACGCCCAATTCCCCTTATATCAAAGTTGATCGTAAAGAGGGAATATTTAAAGCAGTAGAGCATTTGAACTCGCTCGGACACACCCGTATCGGTTTCATTGGAAACTCGCAAAATATCAAGCTGGAAGGGTACCGAGAAGCTTTGCAGCGCACAAATCTAAAATATGAAGAAGATTACGTGCTGCCAGCACATTCCTCTTGGGAGGACGGGTATTTTGCAATTCGAAACTATACATTTGGTCCAAAGGCTCCGACGGCTTTTATCGGTTTAAATAACCTTGTAACCCGAGGAGCGCTGCGGGCTTTGCTGGAGGCAGGCTACAACGTACCCCGTGAGATCTCATTAATCGGTTATGATGACCTGCCAGATATGCAATATGCTGAAGTTGCACTGACCACAATCGGCCCTGCACTGGATGAATTGGCTGTTCAGGCTGCAGAACTAATCGTATCCTTAATCCGCAATGAAGAAGTGGATTATCCTGTTGTCATCCAACCGAAACTGAATCATCGTAATTCAACTGCGATAGCCGGGGACTTTTAGCAATAACAACGCCAGAGGAGGTGGAATATGGAGGCACACAAGAACAACTCTCGTATAAACAGACTTGAAACGAAAGCGAGGGATGAACAGGTGTTCAATGGTATAAATCAGCCCTATCCATCTCGTTACTACACGGTGGCTCAGGATGGAAGCGGAGACTTCTCTACCATTCAGGCTGCAATTAACGCCATGCCAGATAATGCCATCAATGCGCTGGAGATTCGAATCAAGAAAGGTGTTTATTATGAGAAGCTTCATATGGATAAGCCTAAGATTCATTTAATCGGGGAGGGGGCAGAGCAAACAGTTATTACTTACGATGACAATGCGCTAAAAAAATTCCCTGACGGACAGCTATATCATACATTTCATTCGTACACGGCCTTCATCGGAGAGGATGATTTCACAGCAGAGGGGCTTTCTTTTGTAAATTCTTCAGGTCCAGGCAAGGATGTCGGGCAAGCCCTTGCCATATATGTGGATGGTGACCGTGCAGCTTTCCGCAAATGTCGCTTCATCGGGCATCAGGATACCATTTTCACCGGACCGCTCCCGCCAAAGCCCATGGACCGAAGTTTTTTCGGGGGGCCGCGCGATGGGGCAGAACGTCGGAAACTCCGTCAGTACTATGAGGACTGTTATATAGAAGGCGATGTTGATTTTATTTTTGGCTCCGCTACGGCCGTGTTCAAGGGGTGTGAAATCTTCTCCCAAAATCGTATATCAGATACTGCTGCAGCAGAAAATACGGTACATGGGTGGATTACTGCGGCTTCGACACCCGAAGACGTTCGCTATGGCTATGTGTTCATCGATTGCACCCTGACCAGCAACGCTCCCCCACAGTCGGTATACCTCGGCAGGCCGTGGCGGAATCATGCTAAAGTATGCTTTCTGAACTGCTGGATTGGTGCTCATGTTAAGCTGGAGGGCTGGCATAACTGGAACAAACCAGATGCCGAAACTACTGTTGTATACGCTGAATTTAATAGTAAGGGTCCCGGAGCAGCGAGTACGGAAGAGAGGGCTTCGTGGGCCAAGAGGCTGACTGAAGAGCAAGCATCCGAGTATACAGCGGCTCACATTTTGTCCGGAATCGATGGTTGGCTTCCCTTTAGCTAACCCTATCCGAACGAAACACTTTTATGCTAAATAAGATGTCTTTCAACATACGAGAAACGATAGGGAATAAACGAGGAGGCAGCCGATCCACATGATCGGCTGTTTCCAGTATCAAACGGGCAGATTAGCGAAACGGAAAGCAGTCCCGAACATATCAGAGCAGGTGCAAAATCCCTCCACAACTACTCATGTGCAGGGATTTTGCATTTAGGAAGCATCATTACTCGACTAAAACGTGAAGCATTTCCCTCAATTGTCGTCGCTGCTCGACTGTAAGTTTAGCCATGAGCTTCTCAGAGATTTCCGCGCTTATTGAGCGAATCATCCGAATATGGGGCTTGGCCATATCAGTAAGTGAAAGAATGGTCGCACGCCGATCTGTCGGGTCAACAGTGCGCTGAATCAGTCCGTTTTCTTCCAAGGCGTTCACGAAATCCGTGATCGTTCGTGGTTTTAAGTCCATGACAGCTGCAAGCTCATTCATGCGTATATGCTCGGCTTTCCAAACTTCCATCAACAGTCGCAGACGGGCCCCGGAGAGGGGAATGGGCAGATCTAACGAAGCCAGACGTTTATCGAATTCAAATTTTAAAATACGTGAGCTGGTGATGAGTAAATAAAAGGTATCAGCAGCTTCTTCATCCGGGTAGTCATATGACGATATTTTCATTTGCTTATATATCCTCTTTTCGAATAAGTCTTCCTCTATTTTATCGTAAAGATTCTCATTTTCAAATTGTGCCAGCCGCAGAAGGATTGACTTCCTGAAAATTAGTGAGTAAACTCACTATATAATAAAAAAAGTGAGGTTACTCACTAATTAACCATACTGGAGGCTTCACCATGATTAACGTATTACTCGTCAGAGAAAATCCAATACCGACTGAACAAGGGCTGGCAAATGCAGCAAGCTTGGCTAGGCAGTTCTAAGGAGGCGTGTGATGGACAACGAACTTATACAGCAACAGCAGTCGCCTAGGTTATGGACGATGGATTTTGTATTGATTACAGCTGCTAGCTTCTTTTTGTTCTTCGGATTTCAAATACTGCTGCCTACGTTGCCGGTTTATATGCTGGACTTGGGTGGAAACAATACGGCGGTCGGCTTAATCATTAGTATTTTTACCGTATTCTCCTTATTCACCCGGCCATTGGTCGGAGCACTTATGAATCGGAGCAAAAAGGGTTGGCTGATTGCAGGACTTATTCTATGCTTTCTCATTATATCCTCGTACAATTGGACGGTTTCGGTTGCCATGCTTCTACTGGCGCGCTGTATTCACGGCGTTGGTTGGGGGATTGTCACCGTCACATCGAGCACCATCGCCTCAGATATTATTCCGGCTAATCGGCGGGGAGAGGGGATCGGTTTTTTCGGTCTTGCCAGTACGCTTGCCATGGCTCTTGCGCCTGCGATCGGACTTGCACTTCTGGACGGAAAATGGCAGATGCATGGCGTTATTGTCGTTGCAGCCGTCAGTACGGTCCTGTCTTTACTATGTGTATGGGGCGTTAAGAAACAGCGTAAACAGAGCGATGCCTCGTCAGGTAGCGGAGATCAGGTACAAGCGAAAACTTCATTCCGGTCACAGTTATTCGAGCCAAAGGCGCTGTTTCCTTCCTTACTTGGTCTGCTGATCGGGATTGTTTACGGCGGAATCGTCAGCTTCATTACACTATTTGGTGAAGAAGCTCAGATTGGTAATGTTGGTTTGTTTTTTACGTTGAATGCCATTTGCCTGCTTATCGTGCGGTTTATCTCTGGACGTCTGTTCGACCGCAAGGGGCACACCTGGGTCATATTGCCCGGTAGCGTCTTACTGGCCGCTTCGCTGCTCGTTTTGTCCTATGCCCATAGCATGACTATGTTGGCCATTTCAGCAGTTCTTTTTGGTTTTGGGTTCGGCGCAGTGCAGCCTTCGCTGCAAGCGTGGATCTTAAACCGGGTAGAACCCGAACTGCGCGGACCTGCGAATGCGACTTTTTATTCGGCGTTTGACCTTGGCATCGGCGGCGGTGCGTTACTTCTTGGTCGTCTAGCCGAAGCCAGCAGTTATGCGATGATGTATCGTTATTCGTTTCTCGTCATCATTCTATTTTGTATCATCTATATAGCGTATAGCTGGAAGAAGTCTTAGTAGAAGGGGCACCTGTAGAGGTGCTCCTTTTGTTTTCATACAAGCCCATTGTGGGCTTGTAGGCTAGATATCAATTATGCTGTATAGCAGGCCAAGGAGATCATAGGAAAATAAAGTCAGGTTGGACTATTCATATACAAGACGAGAATATCGTTGAAATATAAAGGAATCAGAATTCTTGACAGTTCGTTACAAAATACCTATACTGTGTCTGTAACTGCCTCTATGAAAGGAGATATCATGAGTAAAAGCGGAAGACCTCGTGAATTTAATAAGCCAGCCGTTCTAGATGCGGCAATGGAAACCTTTTGGTTAAAAGGATATGAAGCCTGCTCTACGGAGGACTTATGTAATAGTACAGGTCTTGGCCGGGGAAGCTTATACAATGCATTTGGCAGCAAGCATGAACTGTATGAGCAGACGCTTCATCGCTATCATGAGCACTGGATTCAGGAACAAACGGCCATGCTGGAACGTCCTGGACCCGTCAAAGAAAGACTTCGCAACTTGTTGGAATGGGCAGTTGAAAGAGATTTTGAAGATACAAGTAAGGGATGTTTGTTGATCAACGCTACCATGGAGCGTGGTCGGATCGACGCCACAGTAGAAAGTGTATCGAGTCGCCACGTAGAGCGCCTGGAAAATATTCTCTTTAAGATGATGGAGGAAGGGATTCAATCTGGAGAGATTGATTCTGACAGATCTGCTCTTGATTTGGCAAGAACATTTGTATGCAGCTATTATGGTCTACGAACGATTAACGCTACTACACGAAATCGTAGTATGGCAGAGCAAATGGTTGAGGGTACTATGGCAAACATAAAATAGTCGGCATTGCCGATTTTTTTTGCACAATTTTGTACAGTTCATTACAAAATTAAAAAATACAAAAACGGGTCCAAAATAACGATAAAAAAGGGAGCATACCAATGAACTCGACGATTGAAACCATTTTAAATCATGTGTCTGTTCGATCCTTTACAGACCAACCATTAACACAAGAGCAGATTAAGCAGTTAGTAACGGCGGGCCAAGCTGCCTCGTCCGCAAGTTTTCAGCAAGCCTACACTATTATTGGTGTATCTGACCAAGAACTTAAGATGAAAATAGCTGATCTGGCAGGCGGTCAAAAATTTATTGCTGAAGGCGGACATTTCTTTGTTTTCTGTGCTGACGTAAATCGTCATAAACAAATTGCAGAAGATATGAACATTGATATTTCTGGTACCATAGAAGGTATGGATGCAATTCTAGTAGGTGCGATCGATGCTAGTCTGGCAGCACAAAACCTGGTTCTTGCTGCCGAATCTATGGGCCTAGGCGTATGTTATATTGGCGGGGTTAGAGACGGCATCATCGGGATATCGGATTTACTAAATATTCCCGAGTATGTGGCGCCCGTATTCGGAATTGTGGTGGGATATCCAAATGAACGTAACGATACAAAACCTAGACTTCCTTTTGAGGCTGTCTATCATGAAAATAATTATAACAATGATACCAAAGGACTTATTAATCAATATGATGAATTGACTAAATTATATTATTCGACTCGCTCAGGGATAAAACAGAACAAAATATGGTCAGAGTCAGCAGTAGGAAGCTTCGTTCGTCATCCTCGAACTTTTATGAAAAAGTTTCTGACCGATAAAGGTTGGGCTAAACATTAATAAAGTGCTGGAACACGAAGCAAATACTCCCTTTGAAGCCACTATTATAGTGGCTTTTTTACTTTGGCCAGCCATCCAGAATTGAAAACGCATTGATTTGGTTGGAGAGCAGTTATAACAAGTGTATGCATTATCTACGGCTTGAGCCAATGAAGTGCGTAAAATGCGAAAACAAAAACACAACCGTGTTGGTATATGGAAGATCAACATGGAACGTATATTGAGTTTTCGTGAGCAGGAATTGAAGATATTTCATGATTGGACTACAATTCATTCTTCGTCTTGAGGCACCATCTCATTATAATAGAGACATAAGCATATCCAACAGGGGGGAATAACGAATGTACAAGGTTCTGCTGGTTGATGACGAATGGATGATTCTTGACGGAATTGCCAGCGTAATGAGTTGGAATCGACTTGGCACAGAATTGATAGGCACCGCGCAGGATGGATTGGAAGCGCTTGCTTTTATAGAACTTCAACGTCCTGACATTATTATTACGGATATTCGTATGCCTGGCATGGATGGCCTGCAGCTGGTTGAAGCGGTTGCCGAAAAGTATCAGGACATATCATTTGTTATGCTGACAGGCTTTACTGAATTCGAGTACGCCAAGAGAGCAATGCAGTACGGAGTCAAGCACTATTTGCTTAAGCCGTGCAGTGAAGAGAGCCTGATGGAGGCTATCTCTGAACTGGTTGGCGAAAAGGATGAATGGACGGATCAGGCCCAGTTTGTGCAAACGATCCAAACCAACCTGGAACGTGTACTGCCGCATGCGCAGCAATACTTCCTGAAGGAACTTGTCACCAACAAGACCTATGGTACCAAGGAGTGGGGACACTTCGGCGAGTTATTTGGTGTGGATTTTCGAAGTCAGCAGGTGCGAATGCTGCTGGTTGAGATTGAGGGAGAGCATGAGTACCTGCATCTGTTTGCCATCCAGAACATCGCCGAAGATGTCTTTCACAATCCCATTCTCAGTACAACCTTGGGACGTCATGTGCTGCTGATCATGGAAGACAAACTTCCAGAAGAGCAATTATTTCATAATATCGACGAGATTCGTCACACCTTCACCCGGTATTACCACTACGACTTGACGATGGCTCTCAGTGAGCCGGGAGAATTGGCGCAGACACGTCAGTTGTACATGCAGACCATAGCATACCTGAATCATCGCTTTTACCTGGGTGAGGGCAGCCTTATCATGGAAAGGGACATTCTATCTCCGGAGGAACATGGCTATTCCGAATTTGAGATGGATCAGGAGCGACTTGTTTCAGCCATTCAGGCCGGACATTGGCAGGTGGCGGAGGAGGAGCTGAAGCAGACGTTCTGCTTACTGTCAGATCAACGTTATGACATATCTCAGACCAAGTCCTATCTTATCCAAACATTCATGGAGATCATTCGGCTTAGCCATCCTGCGGGGATGCAAGGATATATGGATCGACTGCCTTGCATGATGGAAACGAGTACACTTCAGTCGTTCCAGCAGTTTATTCTGGATGCAGCACGAGAAATCGCACTGGAGCGATACCGGCAGCAGCGCTCTAGACAATCTCAAATGGTACGGGCTGTCAAGGAACTCGTGGAATTACGGTATGAGGATGAATCCCTGACACTTCAGGCTATTGCTGGAGAGATCTACATGAATCCGGACTATATCAGCAAAATATTTAAAAAGGAAACCGGAGAGAAATTTACGAATTATGTACTTCGTTATCGGATGGGAAAAGCATTGGAACTCTTGAAGGAGGATAGCAGCTGCACGGTTTCATCGCTCGCGGAGAAGACTGGCTTTGGAGCCAACTGGCCGTATTTCAGCAAAGTGTTTAAGAAATATACGGGTTTCTCGCCTTCCGAGTATAAAAAGGTTCCATAGTCCTGCCGATTCTGTAATCCATTCTCTGCATCAAACACCTTGTATGCCTCAATAGGCGTCAGGGTGTTTTTTGTCGGCCGGAAGTCGGTTTTGAACATGAACAGAGCGGAAATGAGCATGGGAAGCATGGCCTGCAAATTTTATGATTACCATAGGATGTTAACGAATGAACATCGGAATTGGAGGCAAGGAGAATGGAACTGAAACGAGGTCCGGTGGTGCATGCGGATACATTGAAACCACCAGGCAGATGGGGTGTCGTCAAAAAGGAACTGGCTCGAAACAAATATGTATATCTGATGCTCGTTCCTGTTGTCGCGTATTATTTGATATTCAGTTATGGTCCCATGTACGGGCTGCTGATGGCTTTTCAGGAATCCTACAGCCCGGTCAACGGGATCTTGGCAGGAACGTGGATCGGTTTTGACAATTTTACAATGTTTTTCGAAAGTTATTATTTTTGGCGGCTGATTAAAAACACGCTCATTTTAAGTTTTTACAGCATTGTATTTGGATTCCCGGCACCCATCTTGCTCGCCATCCTGCTGAATGAGGTTCGCAAGAAATGGTTCAAGAGCACAGTACAAACGATCAGCTACATGCCTCACTTTATTTCAGTCGTTGTGGTGGTCGGAATGTTGAAAACGTTCTCAACACTCGATGGCGGCTTATTTAATGTCATTCGGGATTTTTTCGACTTACAGCCGGTCATGTTTTTGGCCGAAAAGGACATGTTCCGTCCCATTTATATCTTATCGAACATATGGCAGGGGGCCGGCTGGGCATCCATTATCTTTTTGGCGGCACTCAGCGGCATTGATCCCCAATTGTATGAAGCCTCCAAAATCGATGGGGCCGGACGCTGGAGACAACTGCTGCATATCACGCTGCCAGGTATTATGCCGACGATTGTCATTATGCTGATCCTTCGTCTTGGTGCGGTGATGAACTCCGATTTTCAAAAGATCCTGTTAATGCAGACAGCGCCAACGTATGAAACATCAGACGTTATCTCCACCTTCGTGTACCGATCAGGGATATTGGAAGGTAATTATACATATTCCACGGCTATCGGGTTATTTAACGGCATTATCAATTTTTCACTGCTTATTATCGCGAATGCGATTAGCAGAAAAATGAACTCAACCAGTCTCTGGTAAGCGGAGGTGAAACGATGAAAAGGTCTGTCGGGGAACACATCTTTGATGCAATCAATGTTCTTGTTCTGATCATCTTCATGTTGATCTGCTTTTACCCCATGTTATACGTATTCAATTCCTCCATCAGCGACCCGGATCAGATGCTGCGTTCCAGATCCCTGATGCTGCTGCCGGAAGGCTTTCAGCTGGAAGCATATAAGTCCGTTTTCAAAGATACAAGGATATATACGGGATACATGAACACGCTGTTCTACGTGGTCGCCGGTACGGCGATTAACCTGCTGATGACCTCCTTGGCTGCCTACGGATTGTCAAGAAAAGATCTGATGGGGCGAAAAACATTAATGAAAATGATTACCTTCACCATGTTTTTTGGTGGTGGCATGATTCCGACGTTTTTGTTGATTCAGAATCTGGGCCTTGTGGATACAAGACTGGCCATGATTATTCCAGGCGCAATCAGTACATTTTATTTCCTCATTATGAAAACGAATTTCGAAGGCATTCCGACCAGTCTGATCGAATCAGCGAAGCTGGACGGGGCAAACGATTTTCTGATCCTGTTCCGTATCGTATTGCCTTTATCGAAGCCGATCCTTGCCGTAATGATGCTGTATTATGCAGTGGATCACTGGAACGATTACGTAGGACCGATGCTTTATTTGCGCAGTCAGGAGCTTTATCCCATCCAGATCATTATGAGGGATATTCTGATCAGCAGCAGTACAGAAGCAATGGGTGCCGGGGCAGATACCGGTTTTGCTATCGGGGAGAATATCAAATATGCAACGATTATCATTTCTACACTGCCAATCATGCTCGTATACCCGTTTATCCAGCGTTTCTTCGTTCAGGGAGCACTAATTGGTGCTGTTAAACAATAAACGCAATTCAAGTGAAATATTTAGGAGCCGCGACTGCCTAAGGTCACGACTTCTGATATTATAAATGACTTATGTGGAGGCGAATGACATGAAAAAAAGAATGGGGTCCATCATGCTCTCTTCTCTTCTGACGATGGCGCTGCTTGCAGGCTGCACCGGTGGAAGCGAAACGACCCAACCTGACAACAACACGGTAACTCCATCAGAGGCAATTACCGAAATCTCTTTGCCGATTACAAGCGAGCCATTTACCATTGAATACTGGCGTGCCAATGATGCCAAACTGACGGCTTCTCTGGGGAATTTCGGTGAAACGGCAGCCTACAAAAAGAAGGAAGAACTGACCGGCATCAAGACGAATTTTACGCATCCGCCTCTGGGACAGCAGCGTGACCAATTTAATCTGCTAATTTCGACGAAGCAGTTGCCTGATGTGATCTATTACAACTGGGCGGATGCAGTTGGCGGCCCGGAGAAAATGATTAAGGATGGCCGAATCATTCGGCTTAATGAACTGATAGATCAATACGCCCCGAACCTGAAACGCATAATTGAATCCGATCCGGATGTGAAAAAGCAAATTGCTCTGGATGATGGAACAATCTATATGTTCCCGTTAATGAAGCTGGATGCACTGAAGCTAAATGCCACTTCAGGATTGATTATACGCAAGGATTGGCTGGATAAGCTGGGACTCGAGGTTCCTACGACAATCGATGAGTGGCATACGGTACTTAAAGCCTTCAAAGAGCAAGATCCTAACGGTAATGGCAAAGCGGATGAATTGCCATTTACGGGCAACTGGGGACCAGGCAATCTGACCAAGCTGCATGATTTTGCACCCGGATTCGGTGTCATCGGTGGCTATCAGCTGAATGGGGACAAGGTGGAATACGGACCTATACAGCCAGGATATCGAGACTTTCTGGAGAACATGTCCACATGGTATAAGGAAGGATTAATTGATCCGGAAATCATGACGAATGATGGCAAGGCGTTTGATTACAAAGTCACCAACAACCTGGCTGGAGCCTATCAGGGTGGTGTATTTAGTGGAATGGGCAAGTATTTCAACCTGATGCGGGATACAGACCCGAACTTTAATGTGACAGGCGCTCCATGGCCGATATCCCCGGATGGAACAGGTTATTCTTCCTTTAATTTGGAAAACAAAGTGCTGAGTTACGGCGAAGCCATCACTTCATCGGCGGACGAGGATAAATTGAAATACATCGTACAGTGGATGGACTATAATTACAGTGAAGATGGCAGTGATTTGTTCAACTTTGGCATCGAGAATGAGAGCTATGTGAAGGAAGGTGATGGTGTAAAATTTACCGAAGTCATCACCGATAATCCGCAGGGATTGACCTATGACCAGGCACTGGCTGCCTATGCACTATCGATCATGGATGGTCCAATCAATCAGGACAGCAGGTATCTGGATGCGCTTCTCTTCGATGATGGGCAGCGTGCAGCTAACGAGGAATGGATGAAAGCCAGCTCGGCTCGTACCCTTCCGACGATTCGTTTGACTACGCAAGAGGCCAGTAAAAGCACCTCAATCATGAGCCAGGTCGATACGTATCTGAATGAAACGATGACCGCGATCATTAACGGCCAGAAACCTATCACGGAATTCGATAAAATGGTCGAAACCATTAAAAGTATGGGCATCGACGAGGCCATTGCCGTGCATCAGGCGGCCTACGATCGCTATCAGTCAAAATAAAAGTCAGTTTAGGGCTGTTCATGTTTGTTTCGACAAGAAATTTCTCCTCCATGTGTTATAAATATAGAGAACACGTGTTGTAAAGGAGCGCGCTTGCCATGACAGCCTATCGCAAACTAAGCATCAAAATGAAAGTATTTCTGATGATTATGCTGATGATGGCTCTGGTCATCACACTGGCATTTACTTCTTTATATTATACGTACTCCGTCTATGACAGACAGTTGTATGACAAATCGTCCAGTCTGCTTAACCTCTCTTCGTCCACCGTGGATGCAGAGCTCAGGAAGCTGGAGGCATTATCGCATGCGATGATCTCGGACAGAGTTATTCAAAAGTCCCTGAAGTCGCTCGCCCAGGATGATACGGATTATACGGGGTTTGTTGAACGAAACCGGATGGCTGACCGGATATGGGAACACGCTAGTGGGGCTGCACGATATGTGCAGTCCGTTCATCTTATTGATTCTCAAGGCGGGTTGGTTAAATACGGCGAAGCGCTGACTTTTTCCAGTGAAAAGTACAACCGAATGATCCGAGCAGCAGAAGGAGCAAACGGAGCGGTACGCTGGCTGTATCCGGATGAAGATGATCGGATGCTGTCCATGGTGCGTCAAGTGAGAAGCTACGAGCCGATGACGCTCGAGCCGATAGGCATTCTGTTTTTTCGGATCAACATTGACAAACTAATCGAGGAATATGCCGGCATAGACAACAAGGACAGTGATATTGTGCTCAAAGCAGGGCAAAAGGTAATATATCCGTTCCGGGAGTTTTCAGATAGCCTATCTGCAGATTTGCAACCGCTTCCAGGGAGTGGAGGCTACGAGATCAAAGAGCTGGATGACCAAATCGTACTTGTGGCACAGAAGAAGTCTGCGCAGACAGGCTGGGTTTATTATAATATGGCACCTTATGAACAGATATTTGAGCGCATTATTTTATTGAAGAATGCACTTATCGTGGTCTATGTGATTGCAATTGTTGTGGTACTGACACTTGGTATGGCTTTTGCGCGCAGCTTGACCAGGCCAATTCAGCAATTGATTACCCAGATGAGAGACATTCAGCACGGAAGTTTGGAGAACATGGATACCGCCATTACTATTCCAGTTTCCAAGCATGTGGACGAGCTAGGTTTGCTACAGCGTACGTACCGGCTCATGATTACCCGTATCAATACGTTAATTAAGGAGAATTATGCTAATGAGCTGGTGATCAAAGAAACAGAATTTAAAGCATTACAAGCTCAGATTAATCCCCACTTTCTGTATAATGCTTTGGATTCGATCCATTGGCTTGCCAAAAAGAGCCGGCAGGAACAGATATCACGCATGGTCTTGTCTCTTGGATATTTGCTCCGTACATCTATCAGTTTCAAGCAAAATGTAATTACCATTGCGGAAGAGCTTGAAATTGTGAGCCATTATATCACGATTCAGCAATACCGCTTTCAGGCAAGGCTGGACCTGCAAATGGATATGCCCTCTGCTTATTTGCAGTGCAATATACCCAAAATGACTTTACAGCCACTGCTCGAAAACGCCATCCAGTATGGCCTGGAATTACAGACAGGTCCTTGCGTGATTCGTCTGTACGCTCAGATGCGTGAAAATAAGCTGGCTGTATTTGTAGAGGACAACGGTCCTGGCATGGAGCAAGAATACGTCAAACAGGTAATGCGTGGTGAGGTTCAAACCAGAGGAAGCGGGATCGGGTTATTGAATATCCGGGATCGGCTCCATCTTGCTTTTGGGGAAGAGTACGACATGATTCTGGAGAGCAGTCCGGGTAGGGGAACCCGGGTTATCCTGCTGTTACCACCGCCAAAGGAGGAAGAGCTGTGAGCATATGGTTTCGATTCCTCGGCATACTGTGTCTCCTAACGATTCTTGCGGGATGTATGCCCCAGCTTGTCTCGAGACCCGGCATGATTGTCGAAGAAGAGCCCATTACACTGCATATGGCCTGGTGGGGTGGACAGATGCGCAACGAGGCAACCGCTGCAGTGATAGATATGTATGAACAGCAGAATCCTCATGTCCATATTAAGTATGAGTACAGCAACTTCAATGAATATTGGAAAAAACTAGCCCCTTATGCAGCGGGGAATACATTGCCGGACATTATACAAATGGATATCTCCTATCTGTCTCAGTACAGTTCCCTCAACTTGCTTGAAGATCTTGTGCCATACATGGATCGAGGCATAATTGACACCAGCGATATGGACGAAGCCAAGGTCCGGCTCGGTGAAATGGATGAAAAAGTTTACGGCATGAGTCTAGGGGTCAATGCCTTGATGGGGTATTATGACCCGGAGATTTTGCGTGAGCAAGGCCTCGAAGCGCCCACGGAGGACTGGACTTGGGGTGATTTCTATGCCATGGGAAACAGCTTGCATGGCAAGGATATGTATTTGGGCACTTACTTTACGCCAGAACAGTTTTTTGCATATTATCTGAGGCAGCATGGAATGAAGCTGTATGCTGAGGATGGACAGCGGCTCGGGTACGATGATGATTCGTTGTTCATCGATTATTTTAGCCGTATGCAGCAAATGGCCAAAGAGAAACTTATTTTTCCACCAGATATATGGGCCTCGGATATCGGCAAGCCCGATAGGGATCCATTTTATAGGGGCCAAGCCCTGTTTAACTGGGGCTATTCGAATCAGTTCATTGCCACGTCAAGAGAATACGGCAAGCCTTTGGCTATTGCCACCATGCCGGGACCCCATAGCCAGGAAGCACTTTTCCTTAAGCCCGGCATGTTCTTCTCTGTTGCAAGCAATTCCAGACACAAGGAAGAAGCAGCCCGGTTTATCAGCTTTTTCGTTAATGATATTGAAGCGAATAAACTGCTTAAGGCTGAACGGGGTGTTCCCCTCTCATCAAGGGTCAAAGTGCAGATCAAACAAATTGTCGACCCAGAGGTACAACAGGTATTTGATTATGTGGATTGGGTAGAAAAGAACAGCAGCCCAATGGATCCCCCCGATCCGGCTAGCGGATCAGAAGTGACCGCGGTCCTGCGGGAGATTTACGACCAGCTGCTTTTTGGCCGAATTACACCCGAACAGGCGGCCAGGCAGTTCCGAGCGGAAGCCAGTGCAATTTTGGGGGAGAAACCCAAACTTACGTTTAATGTATCTGAAAAATCAACGATGGAATGATATGGAGTAAGAGGATACAACATCGTGAATAATATCAGTTTCATTATGCTAACTGCCAGGGTAACGTCTTGCTGTCGATGTTATACTTAACCTAAAAAACAGTTGCCTATGTAGGCAACTGTTTTTTAATAGTTTTAACAACATTAATCTTAGCTATCCAAGAAAGCTAGTTTTCTCTGAATATAAGTACGAGCTGCCTTATCATGTTAGTTTCACAGTCTACAGTGAAACTCAGAAACTAATATGATCCGCATGTTCTTTGAAAATTGAGCGGTACCCTTAAATCCAGGCATTTGTTCACACCATTTTAAACTCGAATAATCTGGCTTGGTCTGGTTTGTTACTTCTTATTTTTCTAGGTGGTGGAGCTATTACACAACAGATTGCATAGCCAAAACGAACCAATTACCGGATTCAGATAGGTATTGTCTTGCTGCTCAATGGTGCCTGGATTATGATTACGGCAGGATTCACATCAAGTATGTTTTTATTAATTGTTGGAGTGATCATGTTAGCCATCGGTAATGGATAGACGTTTCAAGCAAGTATGCAATTAGCTGGCAGCTTGGGAGAACCTTCCGAACGTCCAACCATTATTTTTACTTACTATCTCGCGGGTTACACTGGGATGGCAATCCCTACAATAGGAGTAGGCTTATTATCAACGTTCGTAGGACTTTTACTAGCACTTGTCATTTTTGGTGCGATTATTACCAATACTACATAGTCCACTGTAGAAACTAACGAAGGAAATAAGGTTGAAATCAATAGTTGTTCAACAGCGGATAACATATCTTTCTTGTTGACGGCACCTCTTGAAGCATAGTATTATTTTACCAATTTAGCTTTATGGGGAGGACTCAGATGTCTGCAATTAAGGCCATTGTACTGGACCTGGACGGAACTTTGCTAGGAAGTGATAAATCGATCTCTCCCAGGAATGTTCAGGCTGTTAAAAGATGTTATGATTCTGGGATACATATTATTGTTGCCACAGCAAGGCCGCCTAGAACGGCAAATCAATTTGTGAAGCAGTTTCCTTTTGTAGATTACATGATTTATTACAATGGCGCTTTAGTTACATGTAAATCCAAACAAAATGAGCGGCATATTTGTATCCCTCTGGAGATAAACCAACAGATTAATACATTCATCGAGGTAAACATGCCTCAATCCATAATCTCATACGAGGTTAATGATTCATGGTACACAAGTAAACCAATTCTTGATTCCCACTGCGCTCATTTCGGTATCCGTTCGAATGATCCGAGACCTCAGGTTGTTGACCAACATTATATAGACTCTCTATCGCCGACCAAAATATTAGTTCAAGGTTGTTACACAGGGAAGGATCTAAGCGAGCAATTTGGTGACCATGTAAACGTGATTGCAACGGATAGAGGAGCATTGATCCAAATCATGCATAAATCAGCTTCAAAGGAAAAAGCCGTGGAATGGGTGTTAAGTAAAATCGGGGTGAATTCAGAAAATCTAATGGTGTTTGGGGATGATTTTAACGATTTAGGCCTATTCCATCTGTCCGGATTTCCTGTAGCCATGGGAAATGCGATCACTGAACTCAAGAAATGTGCAGTTTACATAACGGATTCAAATGATAATGATGGCGTGGCTGCTGCAATCGGAAAATTTGTGATATCACCTCTGAAGTAAATCATTCAACTAACTGGAATCGTTAGCCTTGATACAACCTCTCTATGGGACAAAGAGTAGTGAGGCACAACCAAACTGGTATAAAGTGTATCGTATGTCTATGATATGAATGAATGAGTTGCAGAAGAATTTAGTTTAGAAGTATAAAAAAAGATCAGAATATGTCACTAGTTCGTAAACATACTGTCTAAGAACAAGAAGATGGTGCCATCGAAGCCGCTATTATTAGCGGCTTTTTTCTACTTGTCGTAGTAAAGTTAGTCCAGCTTATGGTTTCAAAAGTAGGATGGATGGCACATACTATTTTTATCAGCCGAGATTTAATAGTTTTAAAAATACATATCCGATGAGGGAAAGAACGATGGAGCCAATAAAGCTGGCTGCAAAAGCTTTTAGGCCCAATTGCCGAAACGTAACTGTATCTACACTGAGGCCCAGACCAGCCATGGCCATAGCAATCAGCATATAAGCCGCAAGAATGATTAGATTCGTCAAACCTGAAGGAATAACCTGCAGCGTATTCAGAGCACTCATCATGAGGAATCCGAAAATAAACCAAGGGATCGGAAGTGATTTCAGGCTTCTTTTATTCAACTTGCTGTTTCCGGAGTTTTTGGAGCGATCCAAACGATTCGTCCAGAATCCAATCAAGATAGCGACGGGCACCAACATGGCCACACGCGTTAATTTAACAATGACAGCCAGGTCCACAGCATCTTGGCCCACAGGTTCTGCAGCTGCAATCACATGTGCGATTTCGTGTAATGTAGCGCCTGAAAAAACGCCGTATCCTGATGCAGACAACTGTAGAAAAGGATATAGAAGGGTGTAAACCATCGTAAAAATAGTTCCCAGAATCGCTACAGTAGCAGCACCGATGGCGGTTTCTTCGTCTTTGGCTTTGATCTGAGGTGCAATGGCTACAACTGCCGCAGCTCCACAAATAGCTGTTCCGCATGCAGTTAATAACCCCAAACGTTTCTCGACGTTGAAGAATTTGGCAATACCATACACAACAAAAATGGTTATGGTAATGTTCAGGAAGGAGATCAAGACAACCTTGGGTCCCGCATGAAGAATGTCCTTCAAATTGAGCCGCATGCCAAGCAAAATGATTCCATATCGCAAAAGCTTTTTAGCTGAAAAGGAAATTCCGCTTACCATATGATCAGGTACTTTCCTAACCGCTCTCCAGATCATGCCAAACAAAATGGCAAGTACAAGCTGGCCCATGATGTGTAGAAAAGGAAAATTGGCTGCATATTTGGCAGCAAGCGCAAGCATTAGAGTAAGCCCAATTCCCAGCACAAACCCTTGTTTATTCTTTTTCTCTTGTTGCATGACAGAAGTTGGATTCATTGATATCACGTCCGATTTCTTTATTTCTTCTACACCTGTAACTATAATTAGTTATGATTGAAAAGAGAAATACCGAAATGAAATGCATATCATAACAAATCATAATGATTGAAATGATATTTGAGGCTAAATACTATCTAGGGAGATGCATTATATGATCGTGGAAAGCTTGAAAGTGTACATAACTGTAGTGGAACAGCGCAATTTCTCTAGAGCGGCAGAACTATTGCATTTATCTCAACCCGGTGTTAGCGTACACATTCGTAAATTAGAGAAGGAATTTGATGTAAAGTTAATGCATCGTTCGCCCAAATGGGTGAAACTGACGGAGGCTGGGGAGCTGCTATATGTACGTGCCAAGGAAATGGTGAATCTATACGAGTCGGCAAAATTGGATATTGCCAGATTACACGATAATGTTAGTGGCTCATTGCAGATTGGGGCTAGCTTTACAATTGGAGAGTATGTTTTACCTCGCCTGTTTTCGTCATTTGCAAAGCAATACCCTGAAGTGGCCATGGAAGTATTCATCGGAAATTCTTCTCAAGTTGTTGAAGCTATTCGAGACAATCATATGGATTTTGGTTTGATTGAAGAGGACATTGAGGTCCAAGATCTGACCGTGACGCCATTCATGAAGGATGAATTGATTATAGTGGCAGCGGAAGGATATCCTCTTAACGCTTCGGTGAATGCGGATCTGGAACAATTGCAAGATCAAGTGTGGATACTTCGCGAAATGGGATCAGGAACCAGATCATCTAGTGATCGATTTCTGGCTCAGACAGGACTCCGGGTAAACCGTTCTTATGTGTTCAACAGCAGTCAGGGCGTCAAAGAAGCGGTGTTCTCTGGATTAGGCATCGCCATGTTGTCCCGCTGGGTTGTAAAAAGGGAGTTATCCGCTGGCATGTTGAAGGAAATCACCATTCCAGATATCCACCTTGAACGAAACTTTTCCTTAGTTCGTCGGATAGGTCATATTCCTACCAGAGCAAACGAGGTTTTCGCGGAAAGACTGCTGAAACTGGATAGTCATTTTATCTGATCTAAAACAGTCGAGACAACGTAAAGAGCCATGCATACTTGCAGGGCTCTTTAATGTCTGATTCATGAATGTATGATGTCTACACTACAGGCTCATTCTGCTTTTTGAAATACTGTTCAATGACCAATTCTAGTACAGGCCCCGGCTCTGCACGCTGTAACTGGGACGTATCACCGAATTCCATGCGGTAGGGCTGCTCGGTACTGCTTGGAATCCAATAGGGCAAGGGTTTGCCCGTGGAATCCATACCATTCGGATCGCCTGTCGCAATAAAATTGGACAGATAATTACACATCTGGCGTGCCAGGTCATAATGTTTACCGATAAAAGGCCGCCAGCATTTGGCGAGCGTTTCGAAGAAAAACCACAGATCAACGGAATGGAACGTGCCTGGCTGATCCCAGCCCGGAATCTCCGCATCGAAATTATAATAATAGAGCGGTGTCTCGGAAGGATGACCACTATTGGAGCGGATCACAAGTTGAATCGCATGCTCAATCATGCGGATTGATGCCTGCTGTAATACTTGATCGAGATCTCCAGTATCGGCTCCACAGCGCTGCAAAAAGGTGGGCGCATCCTCTCCGAACAGTTCAGTCGCCATTTGCTTCAGTTCCTCCATACTGCTTACCGCAGGCTGGGTCCAAAACTCGGAAGAGGTATGCCCAAGCATAACGGGAACGAGTTCGCGTTTATGCTGTATGAAACGAATGAACGGATCACCCGTACAGAACTGATCATCGATGACTGTTCCCCAGAAGCTTTGATATTCCAGGATTTTATCCCGCAACGTGACCGCGTCCAGCTGTCTGGCTTCATCTAAAGTGGATACGCCCAGAAAACGGAAAAAATCAACGCCCTTCTGCTCGGCATCCTGCAGTGTCCCGCGGACTGAAGATACACGCACATTGGGATACAGTTCGGTCGCAATTCCACTCATGATGACAGCTCGCTGGAACAGGCCTTTGTTCTGCGGGGAAGTCATCTGACTTAGCACACTGCCGCCGCCTGCAGATTGTCCACCAATGGTTATCTGATCCGGATCACCGCCGAAGGCAGAGATGTTACGTTTCACCCAGGCCGTACCTGCCTGCTGATCCAGATGACCAAAGTTCGCAGGTGCTTGTGGGGATTCAGCGCTAATCTCGGGGTGGCACAGGAAACCAAACGCATTCAGACGGTAATTGACGGTAACCACGACAATGCCCCTGCGGGCAATGCGCTCACCATCAAATTCCATTTCAGCAGTATGACCCACCTGAAGCCCACCGCCAAAATACCAGACAAACACAGGCAGCTTCTCATCCGTTCGTTTGGCAGGTGTCCACACATTTAAATATAGACAATCCTCACTCATCGGCAGATCGGGATCAACAGACCACTCTCGCGTATAGATGTTATTATCGTCAATGACGGTAGGGGCCTGCATAGAGGTGGGGGCAAAATCAAAAGCTTGCAGCACCCCATCCCAATCGGATGCAGGTTGTGGTGCACGCCAGCGGTTCTGGCCTACCGGTGGGGCGGCGAATGGGATACCTTTAAAGCTTGTAACACGTGGGTCTGCGGCAGGCAGCCCCTGAACTTGGCCATTTTCTACCTGAACGATTCTAAGCAACACAACATTCTCCTCTCTGAATTGAGCATCCTTATTCATGTCGATCCAAGATGTCTGTGGTTGCGCTTACATATCTCTGTTTGGTTATGAGACCGCTATTCCGATCATAAGCAACTTGAAAGGAAGTTTCTAGCATCAAAATAAATCAAAAACTCCACAAAATCATATATAATGACTGGTATCAAGAAGGGAGGAGCCGGATGTGGACTCATTATGGACAGACGGGAGCAGGGCGAGTCAGGTTTATTTTATAAGCGGCGCCCATAAACCCGTCAATCTTCACCAGTGGGGACCGGGCGTGCGTGACGTTTATGCGCTGCATTATATCATGCAAGGGCAGGGTACACTGGAAACCGGGGGCCAGCAATTTCGGCTCGGTGCGGGGGAGAGCTTTATTATTTTTTCGCAAAAAGAAATCTATTACTACCCTGATCCCGCCGACCCGTGGGAATACGTATGGATGGAGTTCAATGGACGAGACGCAGGACGACTTATAGCGTTGACACAGTTCTCGGTCCAGCATCCCGTACTGCCAGCTGCGCCGGAAACCTTGGAACCCTGGTTTCACCTGGCCTGGAATGCGGGGGCATCACCAAGTGAAGTGGTTAGGGCGGATGCGCGTTTGCACCTGTTGTTATCCTATTACATGGAGTACTTCCCACGCGAGACGCAGGAGGAAGCCAGAGATTATGTGTGGCTGTCGAGGACCTATATTGAGCAGAACTACTGGAAATCGACCTTGACGGTTGCGGAGATTGTACAGGCCGTGAATCTGGAGCGAAGCTACTTGTTCCGCAGGTTCAAAGAAGCTACAGGCGAATCCATCTCGGCGTATATAACGGCATGCCGTATCCGGCGCGCCTGTGAGCTGCTGAAGTCTTCCAGATTGTCCATTCAATCCATCGCCTATTCGGTTGGGTATAATGATCCGCTTTATTTTTCCAGAGTATTCAAAAAGGCAACATCACATACACCAACAGCCTATATGCTGTTACATCAGAAACAAGCAGAACTCTAAGGGAAAACGTTCAGTACACTAACGAATAGACAGATTACATATTGCTTTTATCGAAAAAGCGCACAGTTCCCGGATTCACGGAAGTAACGAATCAGCTTCTCAATCGGATCCCGCCCGCAATTCAGCTTCACACCGAGACAGTCGATACAGAGGTATTGCTGGGCTGTGCGAGAGACCAGTTTGAGATAAATTCCCACATCATCCGACGAGAGCGGAACCTGGCAAGTGGTGCACAGCCGGTTCTGTGCCATTTATTTCACCAATTTGGCTCGCACGACGAGACAATCATGAGCCCCAACCACCGGTGCATAACGCTCGCGGAATACACCCAGCTCCTTGTGTTCCCAGCAATCGTAGAGTGACAGGGAATAACCCGCAGCGTAAGGCAGCCCCATATCCCAGAATTGAAGGGACAGCTCGCGTTGACTGTCACTCAAGTTGAAGAATCCGATGGCAAGATCACCGTCTGTCAGCACCTTCACCAGCATGAATACATCATCGGTATGGAACCATTGAGGCTCGGGTTTGATGCGATAGGCTCCGCGTGCCTCCGCATCCTGGTTGATGGCAAGCAGGTCCGGGTTCATCAGAATATCCTTGGTTGCCTGATTGGCCTTGCGTACATCACATCCAATCATGAGCGGTGATCCCATCATGGACCAGAGCGAGAAGTGGGTTTTGTATTCAGTGTCATTACAGCCGCCGATGGTTCCAATAAAGTCGTTGTTGCTTCCTCCATACATGCCTACGATGAGCATGTCCATGTCATTATGGCAGAAGGAGCCAGTGTAGCTTTGTTTGCCGAGCTGAGACAGAGCCAGGTCCTTGACCGATTGCCAGTTGTCACGAATGTCACCGGTGGAGCGATACATATGAGCCCCTGACTCACGAATCCACTCATATACGTTGTCCTCTCCCCAGTTGCATGCAGAGAACAGGATATCCCGCCCGCAGTTTTTGAGTGCAAGGCTCATACGCTTGTATAACAGCTCACCTGAGATATGGCGCGGCTTGAAACAGTAGTCATATTTTAAATAATCCACGCCCCACTCGGCGAATAACGCAGCATCCTGGAATTCATGCTCGAAGCTGCCTGGATAACCAGCACAAGTATGTGTGCCAACACAGGAGTACATGCCAAATTTTAGGCCTTTGTCGTGGATATAATCTGCAAGCGCCTTCATTCCACTCGGGAATTTGGTGGGGTCTACAACCAGATTGCCATCTGCATCTCGTTCCTTCAGACTCCAGCAATCGTCAATGACGATGTACTCGTACCCGGCGTTCAGATAACCTTCTGTTACAAACACATCGGCAACATCCCGAATCAACTGCTCATTAATGTCCCACGTGAAGGTATTCCATGAATTCCATCCTAGTGCAGGGGCAAACCCCATTAACGAATGATTGCTCATAATATCGCTTCCTTCCTAAATCCTCGTTTCATAAGTTATGAATAGCGTGAACACAATTGTTATTTCAAAATAACTACAATGAACTTAAACGATACATGTGAATTCAGCCATAGCTTGACGTTGCTTCCATATGGACTGATGTTGTCTAGTAGGCTTAAATGAAGCAAACGCCAAGTACTTTCACTCAATGAAATTTGTTGAACCATGAGAAACTGGAGTATAATGGCCTTTGTGGATAGCCTTTAGAAGGAATTCCGTGTTTGGTAAAAAAACATATAAAGAGTGGTTATAATTGTATTTGTAAAGATTGGACCCAACTATACATCACGATCATTCCTTGAAGGGGGACATCTGTTTTGGATGAGCAATTTTTAGATCTACTGGCTGAGAAATATGATACAGAAGAAAAAATCATAACAGAGATTATCAATCTTGAAGCGATCTCCAATCTTCCGAAGGGAACCGAGCATTTTGTCAGTGATTTGCACGGGGAGTTCCAGGCTTTTCAGCATGTACTACGAAACGGTTCAGGTACCGTCAAAGAGAAAATCAAAGAATTATTTCGTGAAGTTTGGACAGAGCAGGAAATTAATGATTTTGCGGCGTTAGTGTATTATCCGGAAGAAAAAATAAAGCTGGTTATAGGGGACCTGAGCAATAAACAGGCCTTGAACCAGTGGTACAGACAAACGATAGAAAACATGCTTAAGCTTGTTTCTTATGCCTCTTCCAAATATACTCGCTCCAAACTGCGGAAAGCTCTGCCGAAACAGTATGTATATATTGTAGAAGAGCTTCTATACAAGACGGATACGACCAACAATAAGGATCCTTATTACGAGGAAATATATCGGCAGATTATATCCCTGGGTCAGGCGGACAATCTCATTATCGGCCTTGCTTACACGACTCAACGTCTGGTGGTTGACCACCTTCATGTGGTTGGCGATATTTATGACCGGGGGCCAGACCCCGATAAAATTATGGATACGTTAATCAACTACCATTCTGTAGACATTCAGTGGGGAAACCATGATGTGCTCTGGATCGGTGCCTATGCAGGTTCTCTGGTTTGCCTTGCGAATATTATCCGGATCTGCGCGAGATACGACAATCTGGACATCATCGAAGATGTATACGGAATCAATCTTCGCCCATTGTTGAACCTGGCGGAGAAATACTATGAAGATAATCCATCTTTCAGACCTAAGCTGCAGGGCGGCCATAACGTATCGGAGCAGGAAATTCTGCAGATCACCAAGATTCACCAGGCCATTGCCATGATTCAATTTAAGCTTGAAATTCCGATTATCAAAAGACGCCCAGACTTTAATATGTCTGAAAGACTTCTGCTGGAGAAGATCGATTACGACAAAAACGAAATCAACATCTGCGGAAAAACGTACCAGCTGGAAAACACCTGTTTTGAAACTGTAAATCCGCAGAACCCTGAACAATTGCTGGAGGAAGAACGCCAGGTGATGGAGAAGCTGCTGTTCTCCGTTCAGCATTCCGAGAAGCTGGCTAGGCATATGAATTTTCTTATGAAAAAGGGCAGCCTTTATTTAAAATACAACGGCAACTTGTTAATCCACGGCTGTATTCCTTTGGATGAAGAAGGAAATATGGAAGAAATGCAGATTGAAGACAAGACGTATGCGGGCCGTCAGCTGCTCGATGTTTTTGAGGATAACTTACGGTACGCCTTTGCGCATCCGGAAGAAACAGATGATCTGGCGACGGATATGGTATGGTACATCTGGACAGGGGAATGTTCATCACTCTTTGGAAAGAGGGAAATGACCACTTTTGAACGGTACTTTATCCAAGATAAAGAAGCGCATAAAGAGAGAAAGAACCCTTACTACCATTTACGTGAAAAGGAAGAGATCTGTCGAAAGATCTTGCAGGAGTTTGATTTGAATCCGGATCATGGACATGTCATTAACGGCCACACGCCAGTGAAAGAAATTCGTGGAGAGAGCCCTGTTAAAGCAAACGGAAAAATGGTCGTTATTGACGGTGGTTTTTCCAAAGCTTATCAATCCACAACGGGCATCGCGGGATATACCTTGTTGTATAATTCCTTTGGCATGCAGCTCGTCGCCCATCAGAAATTTAATTCAAAAGAAGATGTGCTATGTAACGGAACGGATGTATTATCTATAAAAAGACTGGTGGACAAAGAACTGGCGCGGAAACTGGTGAGGGAAACCAACATTGGGGAGAAGCTGCTGCAGAAGATCTCCAATTTGACAGATTTACTGGAATACCGCTCGATGAAATAAACTATTGCTAAACATACTCACGCGGATCAAACCGTTTGAGTGCAACTTGACGTAGAAGCTCGTACAGGCAGGGAAGTTATAATACCCTGCCTGGTGCGAGCTTTTATTTTTTTGTGGATTGAACTGTTTTCATTACGTACTGCTGCGACATTCTGTGTCGTACCATGACCCCTATAATAACGGTGAACACACAAACTACATTGAAAAGAGGTTCACACCATTGGCAAAAACCAAAAGAGGACGTATCTTATGGAATATTCCTTCTCGGGGGCGGGGAACATGTCCGGTATGCAGCAGCACACGTATAAAACTGTTGTATTCGCAAACGAAAACAGATGGTACGAGCCTGAAAGTATGCAAGAAATGTTCCAAGGCTGTACAATCCAGAGTGGATAGAGCAACCGTATAACGTAGCAGGCCTGTTCTTCGGAGCGGGCCATTCGTTTGGTATAATGGGTTTACGTTTAGCACATTGTGGAATCAATTGGGGGCCTGTATAGATGAGTAATATGCACCGCATTCACTGGTTTGACCAGCAGATTCGAAGCGGACGTTTTCCGAACAGCAGCTGGCTTGCTCGTGAATTCGAAATATCCCGGCGTCAGGCACAGCGGGATATTGAATATATGGCGATTTCATTACGTGCCCCTTTACTATATCTTGCGAAATATAGAGGGTATTGTTATGAGGACCAGACCTATCGCTTACCCCATTTATATATGACGGAAGAAGAACAGAGCGTCCTCAAGTATTTGGCTCATCGTTATCGGCATTTTAACTACGAACAATCTGATGTGGTAAAGCGTGTGGCGCATCTGTTAGAACGATTTACGGCTGAAGAGCAGCAGATATGTAGAAGTCCACTTCCCACATTCTCTGCATCTCCCAAGCTTCTTCAGCATTTTGAATTATTATCCCATGCCATAACAGAATCACTTAAAGTACATATGTGTTACAGAGATTATTCCGGAGAAAGGCAGTTTCCTTGGTGTCCATTGAAAATCATATCCCAGTACAATGCTGATTACGTCATTGGCTATGAAACGGATCCTGTACAGCAAAGTGCCATTCGTCTGGAGGGTATCGTTCATGTACGATTGACGGATGAAACATTCGAATGTAATTCAGACATGCAGCTCAGTGGATGGGAAGAACCTCTACCTGTTCGAAAACCATTTGTAACTGAGATTCGCTTAAAAGAAGTGCAACAAACAGAGCAGTGGCAAGGATACCGCATTCGAGACAAACAGGATCAAATCCACTTTATAGAATTTTATGATACAGAGGCTTTCATGCAGCATTTATTTATAAGTGAGTGGGAGGAATTAATATCTCCTGGGTGGCTAAGAAACAAGATGCAGAGCCATGCAAACGTAATACTTAATAGACTTCATAATTCTAATCATGCTCACGTGAAGTAAAGACCATGGAGGGAATTGATCTTGGCAGAATTACAGCTAAACAACCTGATGTTAAAGCGAGAGTCTAAATCATTTGTGGATAGCCTGCATGCTATATTAACCCATACAGGTCAGTTTCAAGGTGCTAAATATTTGCTCTCCGGGTATACAGGGATGGCTTTTAAACTTTCGGTGCATCGCAGGCTTCTTCCGATGTCGGTAACGGCGTATGGACAATGGGGAGAAGCACACCGCCCTGGAATTGACAACCTGGGAATATTCACAATCTGGGATGGAGGACGTACGCGCCATTCTACATTCGATTATTATCAGATGGATGCAGTGCAATGGGTAAAGCGAAGTCTGGACGAGGGAAAAGGAGTAATCTATTGGATTCCGGAGTTCGGGGTTATCCATGGATATGATGACGACGATGGTATCTTTTACTTACAAGATGGTTGGAGTAGGGAGCCTCAGATTTTGCTATATGACAATTTCGGGCTAAACTTCACAGGGTTCTGGTATTGTCAGATCTTTGGTGAGCAGATTCCAATACCCAAACAGGATATGTTGTTGGAATCCTTACGACTTGCTATCGAGGACTGGGATATCCCTTATCGCCTACTACCAGATCAAAACATCGCTTCTGGCCGATTGGCATATGACGTATGGGTGCAAGCTCTACGAAGTGGAGATTATGATCCAACGGGGGCAACTTATCTTTTAGAATCTTATTGTCAGTCTCGTGATGAAATTCGAATGTACCTGCAGGATATGCAAGGAATATGGGATGAGCTGGACCAAGCTTATTCATGTTATGACCAACTTGGAACGTTAATTCACCAGATGAGGGGATTCATGATTCAGCAGGAGGGCAAATGGACCCTAGAGCTGGACGCAGTGGACAAACTGGCACAAGTTCTAATGGAAGCAAAAGCACTAGAAGAGCAAGCAGTCCATTTTTTCCGCATGATATCCTTGAATTTCCCTGATCGTAAGCGCTCTACTGTGCCGCGATGGGGAGCGCACTCGGCAAGATAGGCAAAGGGAGGAAGGATAATGGCTACACAAGTTTATCTTGACCTGATTCAAGGCAAACAAGCCCAGTATTCTAAGGATCCGAACATTATAAGTAGCGGTTCCTATGCAGATGTGATGCACCGTATTTTATTACATAAGATGTGGACGGATTTCCCGCGTCACATGATTGCGGGCATGACAGCAACTGTGTTTCGGTTGGTCGTAGATCGGCATCTGACCGAAGAATCAATCTCAGCCTACAACTGGATGGCAGAGAACTTTGTAGCTGCTGATTTTATTGGAGTAACGGCCAGTCAGGCAGCAGGGTTTTCATTTGCACCGACGTTTCCTTTGTATCAAAAGCAGGCATTGGTGGACATTAAGTCATCCATTGATCGGGGTGTGGGGGCCATAGTATGGCATGACCAATTTGTTATTGCTGCCGGGTATGATGATGTGGAGCAGGTTTTACTCATCTGTAACAGCGAAGGCCGTGACGTTACTCGTTTGCCTTACGATTCTTTTGGGCGAAATAGTACGCCTTATTGGTATTATCAAGTGCTTGAATCCTGTAGAACGGTAGATGTATGGGAGGTCTGCAAGGAGTCGTTGATTCAGGCTGTATACAAATGGGAAACTCATGACTACATGCTGCCACCTCAAGATTATGCCTGCGGAGCTGCTGCTTACTCTGCCATTGCTACAGCACTGGAAACAAGGGTTTATGATCCGAGGCAAGCTGCTACTGTCCTGCGATATTATTGCAAATCAAGAGAGAATATTGCCTTCTATATTACAAAGCTTGGATACCTCTCTGACCACATGGTTCAGGTCATACAAGAATATACGTCGTTGTCAGATCTTTATTTGGAGATGATTGGTTGGGTTGACCAGTTCAACCTATGGGATGTAAAAGAACCGGAGTGTGTACAGTCTGTGATAGCGCTTCTCCATCAAGCGAGAGAAACGGAACAACGTGCCATTGATGCGATTAAACAGGCTTTTCCTGAAACCATAGCCAATCGCTTTAAAGATGTTGGACTGAGATAGCTGTGTCATCATGCTGTGAAGAAAAACCGAACCGAGCTCATTAAAGCTTGGGAGGTTTTTTTGCGTTTATCTGGGATCCGAAGTAATAGAATGTGGAGATTTTTTATGTTATTAATAACAAGAAGTTTTGATGCTGAGATTGGTCTGAAATTGACAAAAGTACATATAACAAGTAATATTTAAATAGAGAATCTTAAAATTGAGATATATAAAATGGAGTGAGAAACAATGAATAATTTCCGATATCAAGCATGTCTTCATTTCATTCAAATGTCAAAAATGATTCAGGACCAATTTCGGAGCGAGTTAAAGAAAGCAGATCTTAATTTCACGGAACTTTCTGTGTTAGTATCGCTTGAACATGAAGAAAAACAAGCCATTCAACAAATTTCTCAAAGTGTTTCTTTGACTAGTGGTGCTTTGACGTATATCTTGGACAAATTAGAGAATAAAAAGTTGCTAGCTCGGATCCCTTGTCATTCAGATCGCAGAGTAATATTTGTACAACTAACGGATAAAGGCAAACACTTAGTAGATTGTATACTTCCCAATCTGTATAACTTGGCTGATATTCAGTTCAATTCATTAACAATGGATGACGCTGATAAACTTGAAAAGTTGGTAACGAATATGGGGACCGTCGGTTAATACATCGAGCATATGGTTTAGATCGGTTTGGTACTTGCATGGTGAAAACTTGTGGGATATACAACCCGAACCGCGAAACACAACAAGGCTATGAGGATGTAGAATTTTTCAATTACGAGTCCTGAAATAGTCTGCTTTTGAATCGGATGGTGAAGAAAAACGAAGAATGTTGATCTGACAGATCAACATTCTTTTTGCACATTACAATAGGGTTTACAGATCAATCTTCCAGTTTCCCATCATCTTGGCGACTTCCGGATCGTGATACGATAAGAAAAGACTCTTCCGAGTATCAAGGGCCGTAATCTGTTCAATATCCTCGGTACTGAGCTCAAAATCGAAGATGTTGAAGTTTTCGACAATCCGCTCTTTTTTTACTGATTTCGGAATGACAACGATCCCACGCTGCACAAGCCAGCACAGCACGACCTGCGCGACAGACTTCCTGTGTTTTGCAGCAATGGATATCAGCACTTCGTTACCAAACATGTTATTAAGCCCTTCAGCGAACGGAGCCCAAGACTGATGTTGAACTCCTTGTTCTTTCATAAAGGTGGCACTCTCGGTTTGGTGATAGAACGGGTGAGTTTCGATCTGGTTAACAGCTGGGACGATTTCATTGTGCACGATAAGGTCCATCAGACGGTCAGGCAGGAAGTTACTAACACCGATCGCCTTGATTTTACCTTCATGGTACAGTTCTTCCATTGCACGCCAAGCGCCGTAGTAATCACCAAACGGCTGGTGTATTAGATATAAATCGAGATAATCCAACTGTAGCTTATTTAAGGATTTGGTAAAAGTTACACGAAGGCAAGCATACTTCGAATTTATATTTTTCAAGGAGGTCTTCTCATGCACACCGTCAAAGAGGCCGCGCAGATAACAGGACTCACCGAGCACGCGATTCGCTTTTATACAGATAAAGGCTTGGTGCCAAGTGTACAGCGCAATCAGAATAATATTCGAATGTTTGACGAAGAATCAATCAACTGGTTACATGGCATCAAATGTCTCAAACAATCCGGGATGCCGATTGAAAACATTAAATTGTATGTTGATTACTGCCTTGAAGGAGATTCAACTATCCCACAACGTTACACACTCATGATGGAGCATAGAGAAGCAGCTCTTGCTAAGTTTGAAGAAGCCAAACGGCATTTAGCTCATTTGGAAGAAAAGACTGCTCTATATCAAGCAATATTGGAGAACCGAGCCCTGGACACAACCAATCCCGCTAACTGGGATCGAATTAAACATATGCATGGAGACGTATTTTACGCTTCCTCTGCTGGTGAGGTTTAAGAGATAAAAGGATGATCAGGATATTCCAAAAAAACCTACCTGCAGTCCGATCAGGCTTGGAGAAGATTGGGCATATTTGACGGTAGCCAAGGCGGAGGGGAATGAAATGTGGTTTTGCTCCTCTAATTCTAGCAGTGTAGTTTGCCGGAAGAGGCCAAATGACGGAGTTATAGTCTGCAGCTTTATTTTCCGTGCCTAATAGTTTGTTTATTTAAAATTTTAAAAATACCTTTACAATAATTTACAGTAAGTTATAATACAATCACCAGGTGGGTTACTTAACAATAAAAGCGAAATATTGTAATTTCACTTTTCACAGTCATGTAGTAACCCTCGGCTCGTCAAAGTTTTGAACTGCTAATTACATAATAAGATATTGGAGGTATGGCTATGGTCAAGAAGAAAATATCCACAACCCTCAGCGCAGCTTTAATCGTTTCTATGCTGGCTACTGGCGTTATAGTCGCTATCCAAGGTAAAGCAACATTAGAGGTAGCGAAGACAGCAGGGGATAAAAAGGTTGAAGTAATTAAATGAATAAACCAGGTGCGACTCTAGTAGTCCCAATTAGGAGTATTTGAAGCACCTGATGTGTAATTAAACGAAGTTAAAAAACACCAAAGTGGTAGCAGCTATGAATAGTAAGTGAACAAACACAGTAAATTTATTAACCTCAGCTGGTTTAATCAAGCTGAGGTTTTCCCTTTTTCAAGTTTGTCTCTCGGGCGACATCATACGTCTAAACATAAGTCCCAGCTTTAACAGCAGCAGGTGATCGGTATTCTTCAAATCCAGATGCAGCAGCCCCGAAATTTTCTCCAACCTATACAGCACTGTGTTGCGATGGATAAATAGCTCACGTGCAGTATCATTCACTTGGCCGTTGTTGGCGAAATAGGCCTCAAGGGTGTGCATCATCTCGCTATTGTATTCCTCCTCTTTGTCCTGCATTGGACGGAACAAATAAGAGCAATACCTGACCATGACCTCCTGTGGAATATGCTTGAAGAGATAAATGAATTCCAGGTCAGCAAACATGACAACCGGTTCACTTAAACCAAGCTCCGTACTGATTCTCTCAGCCTCCCCGCACTCCCGGAACCCGTCGATGAACTCCTCCATACCCGTTCTCACTTTACTGATAAAACATGTCCTTGTTCCGTGGTCCCATGAATGCATCAAATCCGCATACAAACGTACCGAATCCTCATACTTCCTTCGATCCTTGGCCTCTTCTTCTAGAAGGGGGAAGAGTGAATATATGCGGTTCATCACATAAAAATGATGGGATTCCAAGGAGGACGTTTTGGGATGGTCCTGAAGCCTATTCTGAATCTCCCTCAGTTTGCGCCTCTGACTTTCATGGTCCCAAGCATCCACTCTTGTGGAAGATACCATGCATACGTAGGGCGTGCTCCAAAATGTGCTTCCCAAGGCTTCGGCAAATTCAAGCACCGTTTTCAGAGAGGCGTTCCCCTTTAAGTAACGTTCCATGGCCGTGCCAAGACGACTGCCTGCCGCAGTAGCCTCCTGATTCTGGATGACCTCCAGGTGATAGGAAAGAATCACGGCAGCTTGGTGAAAAAGGCCTTCCATTTCATGTGCTTCCAGAAGATTTTCAGTTTGAATCAGCAAGTAACCGTATGATGTTCCGTTTTTCAGCAGGGGGACCCGGTACAGCAGGTTGCTCGCCGACTTGTAAAACCGATTGTCCTGATTCCAGGGCCAATCGCTCAACAGCTCCATATCGGAACAGCGGGTCATGTTATACAAGGTCTGTCCTTCAGAGGTAACGATGGCTAAAGGAACCCCTAAAATGCTTGTGATACTTTGAAAATAATTGGTGTACTCATCCGCCTGCATCGCAAAATCAACCAACTTCTTCTGTGTTTCAAGCAATTCATTCAGCCGGCGGGTATCGCGTTGGAACTCGGATTGGTAGAGAGCGGTGATCTGCTCGGAGAAGGTGAATTGAAAGGGAAGCTCAATTAGGGGCAAGCCCAGCCGATCGGCTTCCAGCAGGGCAATCTCTGGTATTTCCGCCCAGTATCGACCAAGCTTAATGCCAAGCCCGGAGGCACCACGTTCATTCAGCTTTTGTAGCAAATTTACAAATTCCTCGGGTGAATCCCTAATCGCATACGCTGTAGTCAACAAGAGTTCCCCTTCTTTCATCCAGTTGATCACATCCGGCGCATCCATCAAATTGATGGAGCTAATCGTTCGGGAAATTCCTTTTTTACCGGCTGCCAACTTCCCTTCCGATAATGGGTACACCGCCAACGCATCTTCTATAGTTAAATGCATATCAATCATTCCTCCTAAACGATACATATTTGAATCAGGTACCGGACACGACGTAACTTTTTTAGCAATTATATAGGGTCTGGTCGAGATCCTGCAATCCCTTTTGTTACATATATGTCATATAAGTTAACTCTTAAGTGTGGGTTGTTCTGTTTTTAAACCAACAGGAAGCGTATACCGTTAGATAAAAAACCAAATTTGTGTCAGGTATATTTACATACATATTTTTTGGCTTTATGATAGGACACAACTTCAAAGAGAAGAGGGGATTCAGATGCAGCTCACCCAAAATCAACAGGCAGCAGCCCAAAAGGATAGTCGTTCCATGCTTGTTATCGATGATGTCGGCAAAATCTACCCCAATGGCACTGTAGCTGTGCAGCATGCGAATCTGCATGTAGGGGAAGGGGAATTCCTGTGTTTTGTCGGCCCTTCCGGTTGCGGGAAATCTACCATTTTTAATATGATTGCCGGTTTGACGGAACCGACCTCCGGTCATCTGACCGTGCTGGGTACTTCCCCAAAGGAAGCACGTAAACAGAATGAAATTGCCTTTGTATTTCAGGAGCATACCCTGCTCCCGTGGGCCAAGCTTATTGATAATGTTACCATGCCTCTTACTTTGCGTGGCGTATCCAAAAAGGAGCGGGTTGCCGAAGGGGAGCGGGTTCTAGAGCTGGTAGGCCTGAAAGATTATATGAAGGTGCTGCCACGTGAGTTGTCAGGCGGAATGAAGATGAGGGTATCTATTGCACGAGCGTTGATATCTCGTCCCAAGCTGCTGTTAATGGATGAACCGTTTGGCGCCCTTGATGAAATTACTAGGCAGACGCTGCAGAATGAACTGCTAAATATTTGGGAACAGGACAAGAAGATGTCGGTTCTGTTCATTACGCATAACGTGTTCGAAAGTGTGTTCCTATCAACAAAAGTCGTGGTGATGACGCCTCGTCCCGGTAAAATTTCGGATTTCATTGATATTCCGTTTGCCTATCCGAGGGATGATGAATTCCGGACCCAGCCTGAATTCGGTGAATATGTACGCAGCGTATCCGCTGTACTGAAACATTGATAGCCAGAAACGAGAGGAGAGGGAAGCAACATGGAAGAGATGGTAGCTAATCCAGCTGTTGAAACGACACCAGGTATCCGAGCTTCTGGAAAGGATAATGCCCGCAGCCATCATCCGGCAGAAGAGAGCCCAGTCATTGGACTGCTGAAAAAAATTCTGCCGCCAATCGTCGTGTTTGTCCTGTTTATCGGCGGATGGGAATTAATCGTGCGGATACTCGGAATGCCCCCATATATCTTGCCCAAGCCATCCGATATTGCCGCAGCCGCTGCTGAGAACAGCGCAAATCTGATTATGTCGGTAAGCACAACCATTGTGGAGGCGTTGATCGGTTTTACGATCAGTGTAGTGCTCGGTATTTCATTGGCCATTCTACTGGCCCTGTCCAAAACAGTGGAAAAAAGCGTATATCCCTACGCTATTATCCTACAGACTATTCCAGTCGTTGCGGTAGCGCCAATCATAGTGATCTGGTTCGGAGCGGGAATAAATGCCATTGTGATCATTTCATTCTTAATCAGCTTTTTCCCGATTTTATCGAATACGCTGATCGGATTGAACTCAACGGATCAGAACATGAAGAATTTATTCTATTTGTACAATGCAAGCAAGCTGCAAACCATTTGGAGACTGAGATTTCCGGCGGCACTTCCGTACATTATGGCAGGACTGAAAATTTCATGCTCCAGTTCGGTTGTCGGAGCAATCGTGGGTGAATACATTGCAGGCATTGGTGGTGGACAGGGCGGACTTGGTTACGGGATTACCGTTGCTGCAACCCGTCTGCAAACTCCTTATCTGTTCGCCTGCGGTTTAGCAGCATCCGCTCTAGGAATCGCATTTTTCCTGATTATCAACATGGTGTCGAACAAACTTTTGAAGTCCTGGCATGAGTCAGCAATGAAATGATACCAGAACCGGGGGAGAGATCCAACATGTCCAAACATCATATGAACTTTCGTTACAAGAGATGGCTGCTGTCTGCTGCTTCTTTGATCCTAATGCTTCTGAGCGCATGCTCCAATTCCTCCGCTCTTGAATCCGGCGCCCCAGCGAGAGGGGAAACCGCTACAGATTTGAAGCAGGTGAAACTGATCGAGGGCTGGTACGCCAAAGGGGAGGATGGAGGTTATTTTGCGGCATTGCAACAGAACTATTATAAGGACAAAGGGATCGACATGACGATTCAGCCGGGAGGACCCGAGGTGTCAACCATGCAGCTTGTCGCTGCAGGCAAAGCTGAATTCGGTATCTCTTATGCGGATGAAATTTTGAAGGCGCGGGAACAGGGGATCCCTGTTGTCGGTATCCTTGCCGGTTTTCAAAGCACACCGCAGGTTCTGATGTACCACAAGGGGGAGAACATTCAGGATTTCACAGACCTGAACGGCAAAACCGTATACATTGGTACAGCGGTGCCTTACTGGGAATATATCAAGAGCCAATACAATCTGACAGAAGTCAAAGAAATGAAGTATAACGGGCAGCTTGTCAATTTTATCAATGACCCCAGTTCGCTCAATCAGGGTTACATCACGAATGAACCTTACGCGCTTGCTCAGCAGGGGGTTGAGGTGGACTATCTGAAAATTGCCGATTCCGGTTATGCGAATTATGCAGACGTTCTTTTTACGACGGAAGATTACCTCAAGGAGCACCCTGATGTCGTTGAAGCCGTAGTGCAGGCAAGTCAGAAAGGTTGGAGCTATTATCTAGACAACTATGAAAAGGTAAACCCGTTTATTCAAACCTATAATCCCGATATGACGGTAGAAGCTATGAATTACGAGGCAGTACAGGAAAAACCCTTTATTCTTAACAAGGATTCCGAAGCAAATGGTATTGGTTACATGACAAAGGAACGCTGGAACACCCTGCAGGATCAGATGATCAAGGGTGGAGGATTAACGAAGGCACTAGATGTTACCAAGGCATTTACAACGGAGTATCTGATGAAGCCATAAACCTGACCAAAAGTATTTTAAGCTTCAAATCAGAAATTTCAGAAAAAATGAGGGGACTTAATATGTTCAAACTTGGAAATCGAAAGAGCTATTGGCAAGTGTCCGAAACGCTGGTGGATCTAAGGCGAACGCAAAAGTACGGCAAGTCAGTAACCCTCCCTGCACAGCCGCAGGAAGTCATATTTGATCTCGAACATACCGCAGTCATTGTCATCGATATGCAGAATGATTTCTGCACACCGGGTGGATGGCTGGATTCCATTGGGGTCGATACCTCGCCGCTCCTTAACCCGATCAGCCGGCTGAACCGACTCATGCCCGAGCTGCGCAAAGCGGGAGTGCCTGTTATTTGGGTGAACTGGGGTAACCGGGAAGACCGAATGAACGTGCCGCCTTCCGTGCTCCATGTGTACAATTCGGATGGACGGGGCAACGGCATCGGGGACCCGCTACCGGGAAACGGCTCCAAGGTGCTGGAGAAAGGCAGTTGGGGAACGGCGATTGTTGATGGCCTGGACTCATCCCCCGATGATATCTATGTGGATAAATACCGCATGAGCGGGTTTTGGGATACACCACTGGACAGTATTCTACGCAATCTTAATATTCAAACGGTGTTGTTTGCCGGGGTAAATCTCGATCAGTGTGTCATGCATACACTGCAGGACGCGGCTTGTCTCGGATATGACGGCATACTTCTGGAGGATTGCTCGGCAACAAGCTCCCCAGATTTCTGCATAGAAGCGACATTGTACAATATCAAGCAATGTTATGGCTTCGTTACAGATTCCACTTGGTTGGTACAAGAACTGAACGGGGGAGCGACTCCTATAGAGAGAAACACCTCGGAAGAGCTGGCATCGTTAGAAGGCTGAGCGGAAGGATGGGATGAAGCAATGAAGGACCAATGGAACGCCATTGTCAACCAGGTGAACGTTGAACCGACAGGACAGGGTAGGATGAACGGACTCAGCTTTATGGTCAAGGATGTGTTTGGCGTCCGTGGCCATACAAATAGCGCGGGTAATCCATGTTGGCTCCAGACGCATGGGCCGGCGGCGGAACACGCAGAAACGCTCAACCTGCTATTGCAGCAAGGAGCTAGGCTAACGGGGATGACGCATACGGATGAGCTGATGTTCAGCTTGAATGGCGAAAATGTCCATTATGGAACACCAGTGAATCCGAGGGCCCTCGATCGTATTCCTGGCGGTTCATCGAGCGGATCGGCGGTTGCCGTCGCCGCCGGGCTTGCTGACTTCTCTCTTGGAACGGATACGGGAGGATCGGTACGGGTGCCATCTTCGTACTGCGGAATTTATGGAATGCGTCCATCGCATGGCATGGTCTCCGAGAAAGGCGTTATCCCGCTCGCTCCCAGCTTCGACACCGTCGGCTGGATGGCACGCGATCTCGAGACGCTGTGCCGGGTAGGTGGAGTGCTTCTGCCGCAGACAGAGTCTGGTACCGGATTTAGCCGGGTGCTCATCAGTGAGGAGGCGTGGGAGCTTGCTGACACGGAGAGCATAGATGCGCTTGCCCCTTACCTGAAGTTGCTGTGCGGCCTGGCTGCGAGCCATGAAACGGTTCGCATCGCCCCGCAGGGTCTACCTGAATGGATGACCATGTTCAGGACGATCCAAGGCTACGAAATATGGCAGGAGCATGGGGCGTGGATTGAACGTGAGCAGCCGACCTTCGGACCAGATACGGCCGGGCGATTCTCCTGGGCAAGCACTATTGAACGTGCTGATCAGGAGAAGGCAGCCAAACGCCGAGTAGAGGTGTGCAAGCACATGACTGACCTGCTCAGAACGGATTCAGTGCTTGTGATTCCGACGACGACTGGAGTGGCCCCGAAGCTGGGGCTAGGAGGACCTTTAAATGAAGAACGAAGAGTGAAAACGATGAGTTTGACCTGCATTGCCGGCTTGTCGGGTCTGCCGCAGATTACAATCCCTGCTGCCGAGGTACTGGGATGTCCGGTCGGTATTTCTATCATCGCCGGTCCGGGACAGGATCAACGTCTGTTGGAATGGGTCGCATCCCTTTTTCCAGCATTAAATTCAGCAGTAAAAGGATAAGAGCCTCATTCAATATATGGACATTAAGCTACTGGAAAAAAACATTAAAGCCTCAGGAGAAAGGGTGTCGGTTATGTTTCAACGATATGAAGGAACTGCGTGGGAGGAGCGATTTTTGCCCCGTCTGACAAGCAAACAGGTCAAAGAACTGCCGAAGGATAAGGCTCTGGTTATTCTGCCGGTTGGAGCTGTGGAGCAGCATGGACCCCATCTGCCTGTATACACGGACACTCTGATTGGAGAAGCGACATTAACACAAACGCTGGAGCGCGTGCGGCCGGATAAGGAAATCTGGCTACTGCCTCCGGTCTCGTATGGCAAAAGCAATGAACATATCGGGCTTCCAGGAACCATTTCATTATCTGCGAGCACACTGCATGCCATCATGCTGGACATTGCAGAAAGTCTAAAGGCCAGTGGTTTTCGCAAGCTGCTGTTGTTTAATACCCATGGTGGCAATGTGGATTTGCTGAATACTGTATCACGAGAAATACGGATCAGAACAGGGATGATGGTTTTCTATCTCAGTCCCAGCAGTCTGAATGTGGCGGAGGATCTACTCTCTTCCGAGGAACTGGAATTCGGTATTCATGGTGGCGATTATGAGACTTCACTCGTAATGTCCATCAAACCGAACTGGGTGAAGGAGGAGTTCCTTGTCAAAGAGCTTCCTGATATGTCCTCATACCGCTTTCTTACATTAGAAGGGAAAATTCGCTTCGCCTGGAAGATGGCTGATATCTCCGCTACCGGCATTGCTGGTGATGCTACGACGGCCACGCCTGAGAAAGGCAGCATTATTCAGGATAGAATCTCAACGATTTTGT
Organism: Paenibacillus sp. ACRRY; assembly: GCF_022346995.1. Lineage (GTDB taxonomy): Bacteria > Bacillota > Bacilli > Paenibacillales > Paenibacillaceae > Paenibacillus. Next base: position 680,392 of record NZ_JAKRNM010000001.1, read on the forward strand.
CGGAGGCGCTGGAGGAACTGTGTGATTTTGAAATCACCGATGTCCGCGGGACTGAACCGGTTCAGCAGCCAGCAGGAAGCACCCCGTGAAGCTCGTCAGTCTAATACACGGCGATGGTGAACGGGCAGCGATTGAGCATGAAGAACGATTCTTCCTTCTGGAAGAGATCAACAGGGCGGAAGGAAGCGCATGGGGCACCTCCATTATGGAGATTTTGCAGCAAGGCCAGCTAGAGGAGCTTGTCCAGTGGTATCAGAAGCACGGGGACAGAACAGTTTCATCAATCCCTTTCATACCTCCAGAGGGTGCCATCCCTGCTCCTCTCTTCCGCCACCCTCGTAAAATATGGGGAATTGGCATGAATTATGTGCAGAAAGCGATCGATCTCGCATCTACTCCTCCAGAGCGTGAGCCAGTCTGCTTCATGAAGCCGGACTCAAGCCTGATCGGGCCGGAAGAGTATATCCAGCTGACGGCTCAGGATGTGAATGTGACATCAGAAGCAGAGCTTGGCATTATCATCGGTCGAACCTGCAAAAATGTGCCGGAAGAACATGCACAGGAGGTCATTGCTGGTTTTGCCGCAACGCTGGATATGACAAACCAGGATATTCATGCACGGAACCCCAGATTCCTGCAGCGATCCAAGGTATTCGATACATTTTTTAGTCTTGGACCACAGCTATTAACACCTGACGAAATAGGCGATCTGCAGAGCCTCGTCGTTGAAACTGTGTTGAATGATGAGGTTATTCATAGCAATACAGTGTCTCGCATGATGTATCATCCATGGTTCATTGTCTCGTATTTTTCACAGATGATGACTCTCCATCCGGGAGATGTGATCATGACGGGCACACCCGGTTCCGTCCGGATTCAGCAAGGAGATGTCGCTGAATGTAGAATCAGTGGCTTTATGACTCTCCAAAATCCGGTAGCAGAAGTAGAGTAAATCATCCGTAATTTTCCTTGGGGAGTGGTAATGAGATGAACAAGTACAGACAAAAAGGAACTGTAGTTTTACTGGCAGCATTGTTTTCCTTATCCACATTGCTGGCGGCTTGCGGGAATCAGCCAACTGCTCAGAATGCCGCTGCTACGGGGGGAAGCGAGGAACTCACGGCAATTACACAGGTGACGAACTGGTTTGCACAGGCGGAGCACGGGGGTCTGTATGCGGCAAAGGAACAAGGATATTACAATGAGGCTGGTCTCGATATGACCATCCAGGCAGGTGGGCCGCAGGTGTCTCCAACACAGATCGTAGCTTCCGGCAAGGCGCAGTTCGGACTTGCTACGGCGGATCAATTGCTGGTCGCTCGTGAAGAAGGAATCCCACTTGTAGCGATTGCGACGATATTCCAGAAAAGCCCGCAGGGACTTATGGTTCATGCCAACCAGAACATGTCCTCCCTGGCCGATTTGAACAACCGCTCTGTTTACGTGGGGACGGGCTCGGTATTCTGGGATTTTGTAAAGAGTAAATACCAATTGGGTAACGTGAAGGAATTGGCATATACCGGTTCTCTAGCTCCTTTTGTAGCCGATGAAACGGTTGCTATTCAGGGATATGTAACCAGTGAGCCATATGAGATGAAGCAGCAGAATGTAGACATTGATTTTCTGCTACTGGCGGATGCCGGTTATAACCCGTATTCCAATGTGCTGTTCACCACAGAGCAGTATATTAAGGATCATCCTGATATTGTGCGTGGTTATGTCGAGGCTTCGATGAAGGGCTGGGATTATTACAAGACCAATTATGATACCGTGAATGACGTCATTTTAAAGGAAAACCCGGATTTTACGAAAGAAAAGCTGAACTATGCCGCTGAAGCGCTTATCCCGTTCGTATACGAAGGTGATGCGGCGGAACACGGTGTTGGTTACATGACGGAGGAACGCTGGGCGGAGCTTGGAAAGCAGCTAAAGGAGATTGGGGCATTGAAAGAGGAGCCTGATGTCAGCAAGGTATTTACGGATGAGTTCATGCCAAATTCCTAAGAAATTCCTTTAAGGAGATCAGTATTACAACATACGGGAGGGGAACCGAATGAATGAACATTGGATAGCCGTATTGAAAGAACGCATGGACCCGGAATTGCTGCAGTGGGAGGAGGCCTCGCTTGCCAAATATTCGATGGATTATCATCACTTCTCTCCTGTGCTGGCCAGTCAGCTGCAGGGTAAGGTCGCCGAGTGCATTGCCAGTCCGCGCACCGAGCAGGAGCTTGACGATCTGCTCTCCATTGCAGCAGAGCTGGGAGTTCCGCTGACCATCAGGGGTAACGGCACCGGCAACTACGGCCAATGTGTTCCGGTCACAGGCGGAATCGTCCTGAATCTGGCCAAGTACAACAAGGTGCTCGAAACGGGAGATGGCACGATGCGGGTCCAGGCCGGGGCTAGACTCGGAAAAATGGAATCCACTGCCCGCAAGGCAGGTTATGAGTTGCGTACGATGCCTTCCACCTTTCAGTCAGCGACGATCGGCGGTTTTTTATGCGGCGGTTTTGGCGGCATCGGTTCAATCAGCTGGGGGACGATCTGGGATGGGCTGGTACGTTCTCTAAAAATCAAGACCGTTGAGGTTCATCCCCGTACCATTGAGCTCCAGGGGGGCGAGGTGCTGCCTTACCTGCATACTTACGGTACAATCGGCATTTTGTCCGAAGTGGAGATCAATCTGGCTCCCCGAGTGGAATGGATGCAGTGGGCAGTAACCTTTGACAGGTTTGAACAGGCTTTTCGCTTCGGGCAAACGGTTGCTGAGGACACTTCCTTGGTGAAAAGGCTAATCTCCATCCATGAATGGCCTGTTCCGTCCTATTTTCTTCCGCTTGATCTCCCCGCTGGCCGTGCTGTCGCATTACTTGAAGTGGATACAGCCAACGAATCCCAACTTGAACGCATCATATCGGAATATGAAGGTCACTTGGCGATGAAAGTTTCTGCCGAACAGTACCACAAGGGTGTAGGGGTCTCCGATTTCACATGGAATCATACGACATTGTGGGCGCGCAAGGCAGACCCGGGCTTGACCTACCTGCAGCTGAATTTTGAACCATCCAGTGCCCTCGAGCAAATCTCGTCTATGAAAAAGGAATATCCGGAAGTGATGAATCATATCGAGTTTGCCAAGCAAAACGGAAATATGCTGATCTCCGGCCTACCGCTGGTTCCCTTCACAACGGAGGAAAGCCTGAATCAGCTGATGGAACGTTACGAGGAAAACCGGGTTATCGTCAATAATCCGCATACGTGGGATTTGAAGGAAGGCGGGCGATCATACGCCCATGATCGTTTGTGGGAAATCAAACACTGCAACGACCCAAAGGGAATTTTGAATCAGGAAAAATTAAAGCGTTCGGCTGTTAGCGGCGTCTGATCACCGGGTGACGGGAGAATGGTCCACACAGCAGCAGATAACGTACCTTACGGATTCTTATAGTAAATCCGTATCTACAGCAAAGGAGCGAGTCGCATGAAATTTGGAAATGTGGTCATCCGCCGAAAGGTTCCTTGCACGATGCGTGACGGTGTAACGTTGTATTCAGATATATACATGCCTGACGAGACAGGGGAATATCCTGTGCTGCTAATGCGCCAGCCCTACGGACGGTCGATTGCCTCTACCGTTACGCATGCCCATCCCGTCTGGTATGCAAGTAAGGGATATATCGTGGTAATACAGGACGTTAGGGGACGGGGAGAGTCGGAAGGCGAATTTCATCCGTTTGTTCAGGAAGCAGAGGACGGGTTGGATACCATTGAATGGGCAGCAGGTCTGTCCGGATCGACCGGAAAAGTAGGCATGTACGGTTTCTCTTATCAAGGCCTAACACAATGGGCAGCGGCTTCCCTTCATCCCCCTGCGCTTAAGGCGATTGCACCGAGCATGTGTCCAGCAGACATGTATCATGGTTTATTTTATCCGCATGGCTCCTTCGCACTTGGCAATCATTTGCCGTGGGCTTTCCAGCTGGCTCGTGACTCGGCGCAACGGGCGGGTGACTTCGATACGGCCGAGCAATGCTCACAATTGATGCGCAGCCCCGAGGAGATGCTCTGGAAAATGCCATTGAATAAAAGACATCCGATTCTGGAGCAATACTTTCCGGCATTTTATGATTGGATCGATCATCAAGCGTACGATGAGTACTGGGAACGGATGAACTGGATCGACGAGATCGCCCGGGAGCCGGTGCCGGCTTTGCATATTGGGGGCTGGTATGACGGTTTTCTCATGGGTACGTTGCAGTCGTTCGAGGCTCTGCAAGCTACTGCCACATCGGATTGTTTTCATCGGCTCATTGTCGGCCCTTGGGCCCATATTCCATGGGGGCGCAGAGCGGGGGGAATTGATCATGGCGAGCAAGCGGACGGTGGTCATCATCTGGAGCAGCTGCGCTGGTTTAATTATTGGCTGAAGGGCAAGGAAGACATGGAATTGTCTGGTGAACTGCCGATCCGATATTTTGACCAATTGAACCATGAATGGCATACGGCTGAACAGCTGCCTCCTGTATTTCAGGATGGGCCCTCTCCGACCGAATGGTTTTATCTGTCGGGGTCACAGACCCCGGCGAACGGTGCGACAGGAGGGGGAAGACTCGAAAAGCATAAGGAAGATGTGGAGGAGGCTGTGCCGGATGTATTCGTATATGACTCACGTCTGCCGATGCGTCTGGACTCTTACCTGCCAACCGACCGATTTGCCATTCAGGAACGCCAAGAGATTCTGGTATATACGGGAGGACCGCTTGCTGAGGATATCCCGATTTTCGGGTCCCCGGAGTTGTCCGTGCAGTACCAAACATTGGGAGGTCCGACGGATCTGGTGGCCATCCTCACGACCGTATCCGAGAAAGGGACGGCCCGGCTGCTGAGTGTGGGCCGCACGGAAGTCTGCAGTGAAGGAGCAGATGCTTCCAATGAATGGAGAACGGCGCGTATCCGGCTGCGTCCCATGGCGGCAACACTGCCAGCTGGCTCGTATATCCGGCTTGAGTTGACAGGTAGTGCCTTCCCGTTATTCTCCCGTCATCCGAACGGTGTCTTGGATGAGACGAACAGCACGGGAACAGACGGGTTGAAGATTGCCACCACGGCTATTCGCAGTACAGAACAGGACCTTTCCTGTTTAAAGCTGCCGCTCAAAAGATGAAAAGCGAAGCATAAATAAAAAATCAATCAAAGTGAGGTTGAATGTATATGGTGAACATTCCAGGTCTGGTTGCTGGTAACTTTGAGAGTTGTCCCGTTCACAAAATTTCCGCACAGGATACAAACAAGTTCATTTTACTGTGCGACAGGGAGCAGGTTCCTTTCACTTCATTTGTGGAGATCTTCGAAGTTGGGGGCAGAACTCCATCCAATGAACACCGGGAGGCTTATGAATATTTTTATGTGTTAAAAGGGGAGGGACTTGCCAAAGTTGGAGACGAATATGAGACTCCGATCCGCCAAGGCTCATTCATTATTATTCCGCCGGGCAACCATCACGATATTATCAACACGGGCAGCACACGCCTGTATTGTCTGACGACCATGGTACCGGACGAAATGTTCTCGGATATGATCAAAGCAGGTCCGGCCACCGAGCTTGACGAGGAGGATCTGGCCGTGCTTCAGGCGCTGGCTACGGCACAATGAGTGCAGAGCTGCGTTTCATTAATGTATGCCTTCCGCACCTTGAAGACCTCGGTCTTTATGAACTAAAGGCGGAGGACGGGAAATGGGTTAGCATCCGTCTGCAGGATCGCTTCCTTGATGCACGGGAAAGCGGTGCTTCCCGTCCGATGGTCCCGCATCAGGCCGGACCGGATCTGAAACGGCTCGTAGACGCGGATTGCATCGATCTGCAGGGCGGCATGATGCTGCCTGGCCTGGTTGACTGTCATATGCATCTGGATAAAGCCTTTTCGCTCGAGCAGGTGTCGAACCGATCCGGCACACTTCATGAAGCCATTCTTAATTACAGTCAGGCTGTACAGACATTCAGCAAGGAGCAGCTAGCGGAACGCATGCTGGCTGCAGCCAGGATGGCACTGAGCTACGGGACCACGACCATAAGGAGCCACCTTGACTTCCCTGTTCATCTGGGGAAAGAGGTGGCCTTTCGGACGATTGAGGCAGCCTTGGAGGTACGGGAGAAGTTGAAGGGCAGTATGGCTATCCAATATGCGCTTATGGTTCCGTTCCGCGGCAATCAAGAAGCTGCGGATGAGGCAATCGAGGAAGCACTGCGGATGGGGATTGATGTACTGGGTGGAGCCCCTCATCTGGCAGACGACCCTGAACTGGAGATTGGCAGGGTTTTTCGATTAGCGGAACGTTTCGGGGTACCCATTGATCTGCATGCAGATGAAAGTGATCATCCTGGAAAAAAAACCGTGCTGAGCATAGCAGAGCATACGATTCGCTACGGTTATCAGGGCAGAGTGACGGCAGATCATCTGTGCTCGTTGTCCGCAATGACGGAAAAAGATGCACAGCATGTGATAGCGAAGATGAAGGAGGCCGGTCTGAACGCAGTAACGCTGCCTGCGGTGAACCTGTATCTTCAGGGACGGGAAGATCGTGGGCTGGTAAGACGGGGCACAACACGAATTTGCGAGCTGCTTGCAGAAGGCATTCCACTCGCTGCGGCTTCCGACAATATTCAAGACCCGTTCCATCCGTTCGGCCGCGGGGATCTGATACAGATTGCCCAAATCACATCATATGCGGCTCATATGGGCAGTGAACGAGATTTAGTGCACCTGCTGCGGATGATTACGGATATACCTGCTGTAATCACAGGCTGCGATGAGTATGGAATAGTGGAAGGGCATGATTGCAACTTTGTTATAACGGATGCTTCGGATATCACGCAGCTGCTATCAGGCACAAAAATGAGTCGCTGGGTGTATGCCTCCGGGAGATGGCAGTCTGCTTTGCATACAGCTCAGACATTCGCATCTGAAATGGTAACATGATTGGCAACAAACAGGAATTACTGTCAGTTGAACATAGAAGAGAAAGAGGGTGGCAAGATGGTTGCACAAGTCACAGGCACACAGACAATGGTAGTCAGTCCTCACTCTTTAGCCAGCGCTGCAGGAGCGCGTATTTTGCAGCAAGGAGGTAACGCCTTTGATGCCGCAGTGGCGGTGAGCGCCTGTCTTGCCGTCGTATACCCACATATGACGGGACTGGGAGGCGATTCCTTCTGGCTAACCTATAGCACCAAAGAGAAAAAAGTCAGGGCGTATAACGCGAGTGGACGTTCGGGCAGCCGGATTACCGCCGCCAGCTTTGCGGGCGAATCAGCTATCCCACAGCGTGGTCCCCGAAGCGTCATTACCGTGCCGGGAATGGTGGACGGCTGGGATGCCATATTGCAGGAATATGGCTCGAAGACACTGGCAGAAGTGCTTGAGCCCGCGATCCGTTATGCGCTGGAGGGTTTCCCGCTGTCGCCGGATCAGCATGTCAATACGGCCGAGCGTTTCGATCTGCTCGCAGCTTATCCGCAGACAGCCGCCATCTATCTGCCCGGAGGCAAGGTCCCGGAGCAAGGCAGCCGCTTTGTGCAGTCTGATTTGGGAAACAGCCTGCTGCAGGTTGCGGACCAGGGCCGAGACGTATTTTATTCAGGCAGTATTGGTCAAGAGATTGTTCGCTCACTTAAGGAGCAGGGCGGTCTGCTGACACTGGAGGACTTTGCGAGGCACAGAGGTGAATGGGTGGAACCAGTCATAGGGAGTTACCGAGGGCTTGATCTTTATCAGGTCCCTCCGAACTCACAGGGCTTTACCGGTATAATGGGGCTTCAAATTCTAGAACAGTTTGATTTGGAAAGTATAGAGCATGGTTCCTATGAGTACTATCACCTGCTTGTGGAGGCACTGAAGCTGAGCTTCCGTGACCGCGATCGATATTTGACAGACCCGCAATTTTCCTCCATCCCTCTGGACCGGCTGCTATCCAAATCCTATGCCGCGAAGCTGGCGGCCTGCATCGATATGGAGCGAGCCCTGCCGATGGATACCCAGCCGGTAGGCCATGATACGGCATATGCGGCGGTAGTAGACAGTGAGGGCAATGCCGTTTCATTTATCCAAAGTCTCTATTTCGAGTTCGGATCGGCTGTCGTTGGGGGAGACACGGGTATACTGCTGCAGAACCGAGGCTCGTTCTTCTCCCTTGATCCGTCACATGTGAACAGGCTCGAACCGGACAAAAGAACCTTTCATACCCTGATGCCGGCAATGGCTTGCCGAGATGGGAAGCCATATATTTTGTACGGTACCCAGGGAGGAGAAGGTCAGCCCCAGACACAGACGGCGCTGCTGACCCGCATGGTGGATTATGGCATGGCCCCCCAGACCGCTGTGCGGGAACCTCGCTGGGTGTGGGGAAGAACATGGGGAGAGGCAACACAAGAATTGAGAGTGGAGGGCCGAATCGCGGAAGAAGTGCAGCAGCGTTTACGGCTGGCCGGACACAAGGTACAAAAAGTTGAAGATTTTGCTAGAGTCATGGGGCATGCACATGCCATTATGATCGATGACAATGGCTTCCTGCTCGGGGGCACAGACCCTCGCTGCGATGGTGCGGCTATCGGATGGTAAAATTGAACCAGGTGAAAGGTCTGGGTGCATACCGCCCAGGCCTTTATTCTTACATAAGACACAACTAAGCTGCGACCGTTTCCCGTTAGCCTACTGGGGAACGGTCGTTTATTTTCTTCTTAGTTCGAACCAACTCCACCCCAAAAAGGACAGGAGCAGGTTAAAAAACTTTTGAAGAACTAGAGTTTATGTTAATGGTAGCAGTTGTTAACCACTATTGGTATTCGCATTGCTGATGCAGTCGTACGAGGTTGTAATTATGTAAATTTCAGTTGGAATTGATGATTTCACCCTGATGTAATGATTTGTAAAATAGGCTTATTAAAGAACAAGGAGAGGTTCACATGACAAAGCCAGACGTCCCGCACCATCCGCAGACATCAGGTTATAGCCATAAAATCAATGATCCATTCTGGTCGCATTATATTGAACTTGTCCGCAACGTGGTTGTTCCTTATCAATGGGAAGCGCTCAATGACCGTATCGAAGGAGCTGAACCAAGCCGGGCTATTCGGAATTTCCGCATTGCTGCAGGGGATGAAGAGGGCGTTCATTTTGGCATGGTATTTCAGGATAGCGATGTTGCGAAATGGATTGAAGCAGCATCTTATCTGCTCTCCGCGAAGCCCGACCCGGAACTGGAAGTCCTCGTGGATTCCGTTATTGTGACCATAGCTCGGGCACAGCAAGCCGATGGTTATTTGAACACGTACTTTACCCTGCGTGAACCTGGGGCGCGCTGGACGAACCTCGCCGAGTGTCATGAACTCTATTGTGCAGGACATATGATTGAGGCTGGTGTGGCGTACTATCATGCCACGGGCAAGCGCAAGCTGCTGGATGTGGTTATTCGCCTGGCGGATCATATAGGCACCGTGTTTGGTACAGAGCCGGGACAATTGCCAGGTTATGATGGACATCAGGAGATTGAACTTGCACTCTTCAAATTGTATGAGACGACAAAGGAAGAGAAATATCTGGAACTGAGCCGTTATTTTCTGGATCAGCGGGGAGCGAGTCCGCATTTTTTTGTAGAAGAATGGGAGCAGAGGGGCCATACCATACATTTTGGCGAGTTGGACATGGTTCACCGTCACACGTACTCCCAGTCCCATCTGCCCATTAGGGAGCAGTCGACAGCAGAAGGTCATGCGGTTCGACTGGTTTACATGTGCGCGGCTATGGCAGATGTAGCTGCGAAGACGGAGGATATACCGCTGAAAGAAGCCTGTGAACGGTTATGGAGCAACATCGTAAGCAAGCGAATGTACATTACGGGAAGCATTGGTTCATCAGCCAAAGAAGAAGCATTTACAGGCGATTATGATCTACCGGGAGATACGGCCTACGCAGAGACCTGTGCCTCAATTGGCTTGATCTTTTGGGCGAAGCGCATGCTTCAGATGGAGCAGGATAGCCGGTACGCAGATGTTATGGAGCGGGCCCTGTACAATACGGTGATTAGTGGAATGTCCCTGGATGGTCAACGTTTCTTCTATGTGAATCCGCTTGAAGTCGATCCGGAGATTCAACGTGTGAATCCTAATTATGCCCACGTGCGAACACGCCGGCAAGGGTGGTTTGGTTGTGCCTGCTGTCCGCCGAACATTGCGCGATTAATTGCCTCATTGGATCAATATGTATTTACCCCGGTTGTGGAACAGGCTACGTTGTATGTGCAATTGTACATCGGAGGGGAAGGGGGATTCACACTTCAGGGTAGGAGAGCAGCCCTAACCATGGACTCTGACTATACCTCCACCGGAGATGTGAAACTGATCGTTCGGCCCGATTCCCCAGAGGGAATGCAGTTTACGATAGCTCTGAGAAAGCCGGACTGGTGCAAGATTCCCGAGCTGTGGATTAATGGGGAGAAGACCGAACAGGAAGGGTTTATTTTTGAATGCGGTTACATAAAAGTGACCCGTACGTGGAGAGCTGGTGATGAGATCAAGCTTCACTTCCCAATGGAGTTGCTGCGTATGAGTGGGCATGATCACATCAAAGCCACTTTCGGAAAAGTAGCCATCCAGCGGGGACCGTTTATGTACTGTCTCGAAGAAGTCGACAATGGCCGAGGATTGCATCGCATTCAGCTGCCCCGTGATGCCGAGTTTCATATCGGTAGCGAGGAACGGATGCCTCTGGGGGTTCCGGCACTTACAACCATTGGGCAGCGCATAGTATCCCATGAAGACTGGGGAATACATCTGTATCGCAGTGATGTTCGCTGGGATACACAGCCTGCCGAGCTTCGGTTCATTCCATACTTCACTTGGGCCAATCGGGATGAAGGAGAAATGAGCGTTTGGATTCGGGAGAGCGAATAAGAAGAAGACTACTAGTGCTGCTGTAAAAAGGTAGGCAAAAAGGAAAGCGCCCGATAGACCCAGAATGCGCGCTGCAGGATAACGCGATCTTTGGTGAGCGGACACTTCATATTTTTCACGGCAACAGTTCTGATTGAGTCAGTCTATTTATCTGAGTTGGTAAACTTGCTGCGGAAGTTGGAAGGAGAGATGCCCTCTTTTCTCGAGAAACAGGAAGAGAAGTAGGATACATGATTGAAGCCGATCTCTTCGGCGATGCGAGCAACAGACCAGGCGGTTTGCAGCAGCAGCTTTTTGGCCTGTTCGATTCTGTAATGCAGCAGATATTCCATGGGGGTCATGCCATACACTTTCAGCATGCTGCGTGCGAGATAGTTTGGATGGTAGTTAAGTTCCTTTTGCAGGATCGGATTGGAGATCGGTAGCGGGTAATTGTGGCGGATGTAGAGCTCAACTTTCTCGGCAATCCGGATGGCAGCAACGTCGGACAGTGAAGACAGCCCGAGGTCCAGATGCTGCATAAATTGCTGGAAGGTCGCCTGTCGTTTCCAATTGCGCATGGACTGAGGCTCCTGATCAAGCTGTGAGAAATGCTCCAGCAGTTCCATGTCTTTGGATGCAATGTGCAAATGTTTGGGAATGAAAATGGAACAGACATCACAGTGGTTCAGATATGCGCTCACCTTATGTGTCTCAATTAATTCGGTTTGATTGGCGAGGCATTCGTCCATGTTGGCAGACTCTCTCCAGCTGCCATAGGTTTGAAAATGAATCCAGATCATTTCCGTTTCCGCCTTACAGGCTGCGCTGCCGTAATGGTGTCCATCCGGCTTAAGGATCAGTGCTTCTCCTTGGTTCAGAAGCCATTCTGTCCCGTTCTCGTTAATGGCAAGCGAACCGCGTGTAACGACAATTAGATCAAAGACACCGATGTCACTGCGGCTAATGTGATATTCACCGGCTTCGTAACAGGCACGTCCGCAATCAATAAAATAGGGAATGGGCGGGGTGATGAAATGAAGGATGGGCGAGTCCAATCCGGCACCTCCGAACAGGTTGAAATATTTAAAATTCATGTTGGCATCGAGCATTTATTTTTTATGATACAGCAAGTAACATAGAAAATAAAGCGCTTACGAAGTTCAGTTTTTTACTCTGAACGGATTCAGGTTTACATCCTAATCTTCACTCTCGTGCTGGTTGTGATGATGATTCCAATGGAAATTATTATCCTGCCCCTGTATGTCTACACGAAGTAAGCTCCACGAAAGTGGAGTAACGGTTATAAGATTCGATTATCTTAACAATCGACTTAGATATTCTACTTTAGACGAAAGAATGAACGTCATTTTCGATGGATCGGTCAAAGGTATTTCGTAGAAGAAACTATACTTACCGGTTTAAGAGAAGTAAACCCCTAATGGATATGATCACATATATACAGGAGGTTATAATGACAATGATTTCGAAGAAGTGGAAGCCGCTTATGATCGCGCTGCTCCTGGCATTTTCAAGTCTGCCGCTGCAGGTTAGCGCTTTGCCTGGGGCCGCGAAGGCTGCTGTAAAGACCGGTATCTCCAATGCCAGCCTGTCGGCCAAAGTCGGCGACTTAGGTCAGATTGAGGAGCTCTATATCAACAACAATCCTACCAATAAACAGGGGAAACCAATCAATTTTGTCCTGCCTAACACTACATCGCCGCAGAATGGTACCCAGCACCAATGGATGGGGGAAATGATCTTCTCTTACCGTACGGGTGCGAACGGACAGTTCCCTGATAACAGGGACGGTTTTGTAGAAGTTGATACCAATAAAACATTGGCTGCCGGGGGATCTACACAAGTTTCGACCATTAATCCGGATAACCCCTATATGAACAAGACCGCATCAGCAGACGGCAAGAAGGTAGAAGTCAACTTTATTGGACAGAACCTAAATTCTACAGACCAGCGGGTAATGAAGGGCTTCGATGTGAAATCCGTTTTTGATATGGAGACCGATGACGGTTCAATGCTTTGGGAAATTACGGTGAAGAACAAAAGTAATCAGTATATCGAATTCGGGGATATCGGCTTACCGATGCCTTGGAACAACAAATACCAGACCTTATCCGATACCTATGATGACCGTGTGACGGTGCATAATTTTGCAGGTGCTGACAGTGGATATTCTTATGCCATCCGTACCAGTGGTGAGGGAAACTTTATGCTCTTCACTCCGGTGCCGGAAAGCGGCGCTCGAATCGAGTATGTGGATTATTGGATGCATGAAGCAGGAGAGCGACGTGCTGCAGACACCTTTAAAAACTGGACAGGAGATAGTGGCGGCTGGTATCCGGGGCTGAACGTGCTCTATATTCACTCCAAAGAAATCCAGAAAACGGGACGCGGTTACTTCACTGATGCTTCCAGCCTCGTACTGGGACCGGATGAGTCCAAGACGTATAAGTTCAAATTCTCAGCAGTCCGTGGAGGAGACAACACGCCGCAGGAAAGTGCCCAAAGCCCAAATAACAGTTCGACCTCGATGGAAGACCGTGAAGCCAATCTTCGGTCCATCCTATATAAATCTGGCATGATTGATGCCGTAGCGGTGCCGGGCTTCCAGACTGCAATCAATATGCCTGTCAAGCTAGACCTGCACTATGACGACAGTATCGTTGATGTACAATCCATCGATATTCAAAATGTGGCAGAGAATGATCCGTTTGATGAAGCGCATATTCCGGATATCAAGCCTGGGAAGAGCAGAAAGGAAATGGTTGACAATTCGCGGGCCGGACGTGGACTGCCTGACGGGAACCCTGGCTACAATGAGTCGGTTGAGTTTGTGGAGACCAAGATCGTAAATGGTGAACAGCATCACATCTATTCGCTTCAGTTTGATTCGATCGGCAATAACAGCGTGCGTATCGAATATAAGCTGAAGGACGGCAACGAATGGGTGGATAAATTCACTCAATTTGAATTCAATGTTCTAGCCGAGCTGGATGCAATCTCGGATGCCCATTCCGAATTCATGGTCCAGCAAACACAGGATAAGAATCCGGAAAGTCCGACTTATGGTAACTATTTCGACTGGTATCTTACAAGCGGCATCGATCTCAATACAAGCCATTGGGGAGATGACTGGAGCCATGATAACATCAACTTCATGACGATGAAGAACTATCTGGCTCCAAGTCCAGATGAAATTCGCTCTATCGAGACATACCTGATTGATTTCATGTGGGAACGATACATGAAGAATACTCAGGATAGCTACATCGTTGCGAACTGGCTGAAAGATTCTGGAGCGTACACCGACAAAGATAAGCCTTATACACGTACGTTCTCCGAAATCATGGAAGCTACCGGATTTTTCAACATGTACCGGATTCAGAAGGCTTATCCTAATCTGATCGAGTACCGGCAATCGCCTCAATTTTATCTGGAGAAAGCTTATAACATCTACTATAAACGCGTTTCCACCGGGGCCATCGGATTCTATGGCGAGCAGCAAATTCCGGATATGATTGAAGCACTGAAGGAAGAGGGGATGCAGACCGAGTCAGCCAATCTGCAGAAGAAGTTCGCCCTCGATAAGGGACGGAATATGACTAGAGCCACTTATCCTTACGGCTCTGAATTTGAATATGACAATACTGGCGAAGAAGGGGCTTATGCAGCAGCGAAGGCTCTGCGCACCTACTATCCAGCAGACGCACTCACAGGTGCAGCTGAGAAAAGTATGGAAATGGCCGATTGGAAAACACGTGCCATGCGCGGTATTCAGCCTACCTGGTTCCATTATTCCGTGCCCGTTTTCCGCGGCGGTGAAGGCTGGTGGAATTTCCAATATACTGCGTCTCTAGCAGGATACATTATGAATGACTGGTTAAGGTATGAGAATGATGGCAGATCGGTGGAGCAGAAGGCCATTGCACAGCAGCGAAATTATGCCGCGAAGATTTCGAACTTTAATGCCGTCAATATGGGACAGATTTCGGCTAATTCAGTTGGCAGTACCTCTTGGAGATATTCGATGTATAAAGGAGGCACAGGTACGAAGGACGTATACGATGGCGGCTCACGCGTCATGAGTAACGGCTGGAATGATTTTTCAGGCGAATCGGAAGAAGGCCTCTATGGTTCCCTTCTCAGCATCAGCTCTGATATTGTTACAGATCCGATATTTGGGCTGTTCGGTTATGGAGCGCTGGTGAGTGACGAAGGAGACAGCTACAACATTACGCCGAAAGATGGTTTCGGCAAACGGATCAATCTGATCGATGAGAAAATCTATTTGGAGCTGGAAAGCGATAAAGTAGAAAGCGCGCAAATTCAAAAAGATGGTAAGGGTTATACTCTTCAGCTCCTGAATCCATCATGGAAAGAGCATACTTCACGGATTTTGTTCGATGGAGCAGGGATGGAGAATGGATACTATACCATGAAGCTGAATGGTGCAGCTGCCGGACAGTTCTATGTTCAGAACAATGAAGGCGTTGCCATGTTTCAGATGGGTAGCGTGCAGCGTGCTGAATTGATCATTGAAAAGGCAGCCGGCGGCGAAAATGAATCTCCGCAAATTACTGTAGAGCAGGCGACACAACATCCACAGGCATTGATTCCATTTATGCTGAATGGGATTGTAACCGATGATGGCGCGCCTGAAGGGACCCTGTCACACCAATGGGAAGTGGTCAGCGCCCCGGAAGGCGGCAAGCTAACCTTTACTCATCCGAAAGCAAGCATTACACAGGCTACGGGTACCAAAGCAGGCTCATATACGGTTAAGCTTAGTGCAAGTGATGGACAACTGACTGGCTCCAGCCAAGTCATCTTCGAGCTGGCTTCACCGCCGGATAAACAGCCTCCAGCAATTGGCCAAGTGACTGCGGTTCAGGATGTTACCAATAACAGTATTGTTGTATTGTCCGGAGAGGCCATTCCTGACCCTGTGCATAGCGAGGCAGAAGAACCCCAGTTGAAGTACACTTGGGCCGTCAAGCAAAAGCCTGAAGGTTCAGCGGACATTTCCTTTGTGGATGGTGACAAAGCAGCAGCCTATGCGCGTATAAGCACGGCAGGCACCTATATGTTTACCTTTAGTGCGGCAGATGGAGATAAGAAGTCCAGCAAGGATGTAACGATAGAAATCAAGGAAGATACCGTTGACGTTTACCGGGCACTCAGCGTTGTCACTAAGAAGGATATTGAACCAGAACTTCCTAGACAAATCTATATTTTGTCAGAGGAAGGGTATCTAGAGCAGGAAATCACTTGGGATGCTATTGATCCCAGCAGCTATGCTAGTGTAGGCCAATTTGAAGCCAGAGGAACGGTCAATGGTATTGCTTTGGAGGTATGGGCTGCCGTACATGTCGTGAATACTGAGCTGCAAAATGCGGCACTGACAGCCAAGGCTTCCGCTAGCTTCTCTGGTGGCGACGGTTATCCGGAAGCGATGAATAACGGCATTGAACCTAAAAGCTCGGCAGATTTTTCACCGAACCGAGGTGCCCCCAACAGTGCATGGCATAACTGGGGTAGAGAAGGAGATCCTGCATGGGTGACGTATGAATGGGATCAGCCATTCCTGGCCTCATCCATGGATGTGTATGTATTTCAAGACAACGGCGGGAACTTCCGTCCGAAGGATATGCAGCTTATGCTTCGCGGCGAAGACGGGAAATGGTATACCCCGCGGGACATAAAGGGATTGGGCAATGAACTTAATAAATATAATACAACTACTTTTGAGCCAGCCTATATTACAGGTGTTCGTATGGACATGAAGCCTTCCGTTAATGGGAGCGGTATTCTGGAATGGAAGGTATACGGTTATACTGGAGCGGTAGATAAGACAGAACTGATCAAGGTCTATAACTATGTAAATACATTAATTGCTTCGAATCTTGCAGATCCAGGGCTTGCGCCAATCGAAGCGGCGAAGACAGAAGCGTCTGCTGTGATCAAGAATACGAATGCCACAGACGAAGAAGTTACCCTGGCGCTTGAGAAGCTACTGACGGATTTGCGTCTGCTCAGTCCGAGAGACGGCAATATGGCGTTCCTAGCAAATGCTTCTTCCAGCTATACCTCTCCTTGGGAGAGTCTGGCTGCAGTAAACGACGGTAAGAAGGATGGCAACAACATTTCGCATTGGGGTACCTGGGGGCATGAAGGCGCAGAGGAGTGGGTGCAATATGAATGGCCGCAGGGTGCATCTATCCGAAGTTCGAATCTGGTGCTGTGGTCAGATGCCGGCGGAATCAAGCCGCCTACCCAAATCGTTTATTCTTACATCCCGGCGGATAGCGCAACTGATGAATGGATAACAGCGGGAACGGTTACGGAGGGAATCAACGTGGTTGAACATACTCCAGCGGAATCCTCCAATCCGTACACGTTTGACTCGGTGCTGAATGTAAAGGCACTGCGGGTTACCCTAACCAAACAATCGCGGGCAGGCGATAACGGTGTAGGCCTATGGGAATGGGAAGTTCACCAGGCCATATCCAGTCCTGATCGTGAGGCTCCAGTTACACCGGCCGGTGTGGCACCGTCCATTCCTGATGGAGATGACGGCAAACTGATTGGTGTGACAACAGAAATGGAGTATAAGAAGGAAGGCGAAGATGAATATATTGCAATTGCAGGAATTGAGGTCACAGGTCTCACCGCCGGTAAGTATTATGTCCGGTATATGAAGACCGGTTCGCTGAGCGCCAGCCTAGATAAAGAAGTCGTTATTCCGGAAGGGCAGACACAGGAGCAGGCTGCACCAGATGCAAGTGGGTGGGTGATCTCACACGCCAATTCGGATACCGACATTAAAGGCATAATTGAGGGCTTGAATGATAGGATGGAATACCGGAAGCTGGGCGAAGAGGACTACACGCCTGTTATAGGTTCCAGTATCAACGATCTGGAGCCTGGCAGCTATCAGATCCGGTATGCAGCCACAGACAGCCTAAAGGCAAGTCCGCCGGTAACCGTGGACATTCGCAATGAAGCCAAGGCAGACAGAGAGGCACCAACAGCGGAAGGACTCGTCATTACACCGCCTACAGCGGCAGGCGGGAATGATGGCAGAATTGAAAATGTGACTGTCGATATGGAGTACCGCAAGGCGGAACAAGGTGGTTACATGCCGGTTAATGGAACCAGCATTGAAGACCTCGAGGCAGGCAGCTACGAGCTCCGGTACGCCGGAACGGATTTGAGCAATCCAAGTCCTGCTATCCTGATCGTTGTGCCTGACGGAGCCAAGCAGGAGCAAAGTCCGCCGTCCAGTGCAGAGGTCAAGGCTGTAAATGTTACTGCGGCTGGGGCCAAGGATGGTAAGATCACTGGTGTAAGTCCTGTAATGGAATATCGGCAAGTAGGAGTGGACGCTGGCAGCTGGAATGCGATCACAGGCACAGAGGTTACAGGTCTTGGCAACGGAATCTACGAAGTAAGATATAAAGAAACGGCAACTCATTATGCGAGCCAATCCCTTACTGTCGTTATCAGCAATCCAGTCATCAATCCGAAGCCTACGGAAACACCGCCGTCAACGGATGCACCTGTGTCAGTGACCACACCTTCACCGGCTCCTGAAAACATCAAAGTCGAAGGGAATTGGATTAAGATTGTGGCACCAAAGACGGATACCAAAACCGGTAAAGCTAAAGGAGCACCCATCCGGCAGGAAGACCTTAATAAGGCTCTGGAGCATGCAAAGACGAATAGCAGTAATGTTAAAACGCTCATGGTGGACATACCGAAAGCAGAGGGAGCCAATTCCTATGCGGTTGAGCTTCCAGCGGCTGCCCTAACCGCAGAGCATGCCAACATCAAGATCGAGATTAATACGGAATTTGGAGCCGTTGCAGTACCTTCTAATTTGCTGAAGTATGTATCAGGGGCCAAATATGTGGAACTGTCACTGAGCCGGCTAGATACGGTAAAGCTTCATTCAGATGTAAAATCTGTGATAGCCAGCAGACCTGTTATTGCATTCGCTGTTCAATTAGATGGAGAAGAAATGGCAACCTTGAATGCACCGGCAGAAATCAGACTGCCTTATGTACCTGATGTTGAAGAATTGGCCAATTCCAAATACCTTACAGTTTCGTACGTGGCTGCAAATAGTACATTTGTTCAGCTACTGAATGGCAAATATGACAGTGCACTACAAGCCATGGTTTTTCCAGCGGCAAACACAGGTCAGTATGCAGTTGTTTATACGAAGAAGTTCTTCAATGATGTCATCAAGGATTCATGGTACGCACCAGCGGTTGAAACAATGGCGTCCAAAGGATTCATCGACGGGACATCAGCAACAAGCTTTAGTCCCGGGCAAAAGGTCACAAGAGGTGAGTATCTAGCTTGGTTGGTAAGGACACTGGATCTCAAAGCAGAGTTCAACACCACCTTCAGTGATATGAAGCAAACAGACCTCTATTACGAGGAAATCGGAATCGCCAAAGCACTCGGGATCGCTCTGGGCACGAACGGCAGCTTCTATCCGGAAACGGAAATTGCTAGACAAGATTTGGCTGTGCTGACCATGCGGGCTTTGCGGGCAGTGGGCAAAACTGAGCAGACCCCTTCAACTGAGGATCTCAAGAGATTCACAGATGCGGCAAAGGTAGCAAAGTACGCAGTTGATGATATGTCTTCAATGGTTAAAATGGGTTTCATAAACGGGCGAAGCCATGTCATCTTGAGTCCTGGCGGAACGACAACCAGAGCAGAAGCTGCTCAGGTTCTGTATAAAATTTTCTTGCAGCTGTAATTAAAGAAACCGACCTTGGTCCTGTTATATGCAGGAACAAGGTCGGTTTCCTTTTAAGGGAATGCTTCAGCATGATGCCTTGCAAATGTTTAATATGAACGTTTTTAACTATGTGAACCTGATGATAATGTGAGCACATTAATGAAAGACCTTGTATGTTCTAAACATGATGGGAACATCATCAATAAAGGAATGCTGGAAATCTTTCGCTATAGCACTACTTTTAGCTTTCTGACAAGGCCATTGATAATAGAACAGCTTCTTTGGATAATTTTTCGTATTTATTGATCTATCTGAGTTGTAAGATTATGAAAACTCTTAATTCGCTTCTAGTTTCTCGAGGTTTCGCTTGTCAAATCCCTTTACAATCAACCATACAGACAAACTCAATTCATATATGCCAACTGGAAGAGCAATCATTCCTTTTACTGCAGAAAGAGGTTCTATCATACCGAACATTTCTAATAGACCTGCTATAAATACAAGTACAGCAGTAGTTATACCAAACAGTGCTAACGTTCTTGGAACTAAACCTGTTCTAAAAAGCAAATAGCTATAGAGTGCAGTATTGATACCCAGCATAAAATTGGGCCCTAACATCGACGTCCAGCGATGAAAAGCTTGCAGCATGTAACCGATCTCGTTAAGATTTTCTACACTTGTTAAGCTGTTTGCTTCATAATGTACACTAAGCTGTACTAAACCTAAAATACTTACCACACCTACGGCAATAAGCACAGCTTCCATGAAACGAAAGCATAGATATCCTAATGCGAGCGGTTCATTCCAACGACGAAGATAAGGGAACAACATGACCGATGTACCAACTGCAGTTAAAACGAGCATGAGATCGTTAAATACCCCAAGCAAGATCTGTGTTTTAAAACCATTTGCTACGGACAAATACCATTGTTCAGATAATACCGGCTCATATGAGATCACAGCGATGACTGAAGTGACTGCAGCTACAATATAAAAAATGCCGATTAAAATCCCATTCCTTCTGTCTTGCGTCATTACCCTACCTCCTTAAGTTACTTACTGTTTAGATTTATATTGCAGCGTTACTCCGAAAAATGGATTGGAGGTTATTATGGACCATTACGCAGTCATAGAGAGTGCTCTACTCCATATTGAAAACAATTTAGATCAGCCCTTATCATTAGAGTCTGTAGCTGATACAGTCAACATGTCGAAATATTACTTTCACAGACTATTCTCTGCGATAACAGGTTCTTCCTTAAACAATTACATCTTATCCAGAAGATTGAATGCTTCACTACAATTCATTGAATCCGATCAACTATCACTTACAGATATTTCTTACCTGCTGAACTTTGGAGCCCAATCATCATTTACTCGTGCTTTTAAACGCCAATACGGAATAGCCCCGAGCGCTCTAAGAGTACAAAACATGAGCATTCCTCAAATACCCATGCCATCAGTGGTCAGAAGACCCGTTAAAAACATCAATGGTGATATTGTCACTGACTTCACCCTAACAGACTTTGATACCATAAGGGTAACCGGCATAGCTTTTGAAGTTGATCTGGCTGATGATGATTACAAGGCAAAGATTCGCTCTCACGCTGACAAACTGTTGCACAGCATTGATAAAACAATAAGTGGTCCATGTTATGTCATCTATTCCAATTGCCAACCTAATTCAACCCGCTTTAAAGTTCTGTTTGGAATTCCGTATGACATTCAGATCAATAAACCTTTTTATTTTACTATTGACGTACCACAGCTCTTCTGTGCCAAATTCAAGTATTTTGGTGATCTCCTTGAAATAGGAGATGTCCTTAAAACTGATTACGCCAGATTTTTAAAAATTTCTAGGCAGGAAACGGAGGATTCACATATCGAGCTCATTCAAACTTTTGATGATATTCATAATTTTCAATCTGCCTTCCACATATATGCACCTATCAAAAAACTGCCGATTGATTCAGCATATTAGCCACGCCCTCCGTTCTGTTGCAATTATTATGAATGATCTCAAAATAACACGAGGGCTAAAAATACACTTTTCAAATCTTGCTGTAATCATGGGGCAGCCAGAAACGGTGGACGGAAAAATTAATTAGAGTAGAGGGCTTCACAATATAGATTGGGAAATACCGAATTGGGAAGTTTGAAGCCATGGGCGACTTGCCGTTAAGACAACGCGGAGAACCGTAGCACAAATAGAGGCAAGTTTCTTGGAAGAAACTTGGAGGAGTGTGTATTTACAGAATGCGGAACCGTAAGAGTGGGTTATTCTTTAATATAGGGCGTAATCCCTCTTGAATATAGGTTCTCTACTAACTTGAAAAATTCTTCTGACGATAAATCCTTTTGACGCTGGAGCCAAAGACGAAATAAAGAAAGGGAAGTTGTCAGGTAAAACTCAATTAAGTATGGCGTTAAGGCATGGTTTTGTGGAACGTTTAGTTCCAATTGGTTCAAAGTGATTTCTTTTTTTAAACGTTTTAAAAAACGTGCACTTCCATAATCACCCAAAAGGGCATTAAGAACCAGGAGATGTTCTCTATTGTCCAGACAAAAGAGCGTATCTTGAAACGTATGCGTCGATAGCTCTTTATTCGCCAACTCTTTTCTGATTTCGTTTAACAACTCATTTTCAACATAATCTAGCAATTCATAAATGTCAGTAAAGTATTGATAGAAGGTGCTGCGGTTATATCCTGATTTATTCGCAATTTCCTGAACTGAAATTTTCTCAATTGGTTTTTGGCTGTATAACTCACAAAAAACTTCAACAAATGTTTGTCTTGTTTTCTCCGTTATTTGGGGTTGCTTTTTCATGTTTTCCTCCTACTAGCGAATGAGAATATCATCCAACAAATCATAAAAAACTGATGGTTGATCAATGAATAATGAAAATTTATAATCACATCATACAACATGTTGTCGGATAATCAAAAAGAAATGTTAAGAAGTAGGAGTGTTTTTAATGTCAACAAAACAAGATCGAATTTTAATTTTTGGTGCAGGTGTCATCGGGTGCATGTACGCAATTAAGCTTATGGAAGCGGGTTTTGACGTTACCCTGTTTGCACGTTCTAATAAATATAAATCATTAAGAGAAAATGGCCTGCAGTATGAGGACAAAGGTACAGTTAGATCGATACAAGTGAATGTCATTGATACGCTCGAAAATGATGATATATACGATTTCATTTTCGTTACCGTTCGTTATGATCGGTCCGAATCAGCATTGTTAGCGCTAAAAGATAATCAAAGCAAAAATGTAGTTACGATGAGTAGTAATTCAATGGGATTTTCTTCGTGGCTGGATATCGTGGGGGATAGACTTTTACCAGCTTTTCCTGGCTTCGGCGGACAGATTAAGGATGGAGTATTGCATGCTCGATTTCTACCAAAGATTATAGCGGCAACAGCATTTGGAGAAATTAATGGTGCAGTGACAGAACGCATAGAAAACCTCGCAAAAATATTTAAAATAGCAAAGCTTCCTTACGTTATTAAAAAGGATATGCAGTCGTATCTAATCACACATTCCGTATCTGACATTGCCATGTTGAGCGTTTTACAATCCGAGAATAAGATAATGGACAAAAAAACAGCCAGAACCAGAAGGACGGCACGCAAAATAACGGTCACTTTAAAAGCGTATCTTAGGGCAATACAAAAAGCTGGCGTTTCAATAGATCCACCAATACTCAAAATGGTGCTTCATTTTCCAAACTTAATTTTGGATCTTTTCTTTATGACATGGCTACGAACGAATATGGTTAGGGATATGATGTTGCCGGATTATGCGAATAATGCTAACAATGAGATTGTTCTGCTGAGTAACGATTTAATGAAATTTTTAAATCAAAATGATATCAAATCGGAAATTATTAATTAAACTGACAGGAAATGATAATTCAAAAGTCGAACAAGAGCAGCTAATCAATGATCGGCTGCTTTTGTTCGACTATTGTGCTGGTAGTTAAGTTGAAATTTGCGGTTCATCTACAGGCTGTCGTCCACTTACCACAAGCATAATTACAGCAACAATGATAAGTATCAAGCAGAAGATAAATGAGTATCGGTAACCCACAATGCTGGCTACTCCACCACCAACAAGACTACCAATCAGCCTGCCGATTGTGGATGAATTCGAATAGAGTGTGGAAGCATATCCTGGCATATTAGGCAGCAGGTCCTGAATGTAGCTAATTCCAATCGCAGAAATGACGGCGACAAAAACAGCGAGCAAAACTTGTGCTGCAAGCATTTGCCACATCGCGTTCGAAATAAGGATAACGAAATAATAAGCTCCTCCGAAAATAGCCCCGCAAAACACCAAGATTCGGTTACTATACTTTGCACTAAGTAGACCGAGTACAATCATAAAAGGAATTTCCAGCGCAGCACATATACTGCTGACTAAACCGACATGGCTTGTCGTTCCCCCAAGATTGTTTGTAATAAAAAGAGCCGTGTTGATGCTGCTCATCCAATGAGCCGTATACATGAGTATCAGAATTAGAAAAGGAATTAAGATATCTCGGTTTTGAGCCAGCCGGAAACTTTTTATATTCCCTTCAGCATTACTGCTCTTCATTTCAGTGCTTGATTTGAGAAACAGGAAAACAAGCAGAGCAACGAGCAGGAAAGCTCCGATTGTACCCAAAAAAATCCCCTTAAATCCAATAGCAGCGAGTAATAGAGTGCCGATTAAAGGACCTGTAATAAAGCCGAGAGAGAAAGCAGAACGCAAGGTAGAATTAGCAAACGCACGCTCAGTAAAATGACTCTTTATCACTGCTTCTCTAGAAATAGCGAACAACTGGGGCATTCCTGGTGCACCAAGGGCAGTAAACACAGTCATGTAAATGAACAAAATCGGAAAATCTTGAATGAATAAGTATCCACTAAAGGCCAGGACATTAGAGAGAGTAGAGAAAAGATATACGCTCTTCCGATTTAAGCCGAGGTCAGAACGTCTCCCGATTAGCGTACTGATCCATATTCCTGCAATTAATGTAACGGCTAGATAAAGACCAAACATTCCAATAGATACGCCAAGCTGTTCCGTGAAATAAATAGATAAAAAGGGGGTGCTGAGCGAAATGCCCATTCCCTGTAATGCCATACACATAAAGAGTAATGCATACGAAGGAATAGAAAATAAGCTGATGAATCGATTGATCATAATGTAAAATTACTCCTCAGAATTTGTTGTTGTGTAATCACCATACATGACCTTGCTCTATCTCGTCTAATTGTACTTTACTGGTCAAAGCTTTACATTCACTTTGGGAAGCTAATAAACGCTCTATTCATGGCTGAATAGAATCAATCGTACATTTTTATTATGTACTAAATGACAACACAAACCATATAACATTCGTGCCAAATGCTTGCCTAAACCTACCATAGACTCGTGTGAGTGTACAGTAAAGTAAAGGCAGTTTCCCGGAAAAAGGAGGTTCCCTTTCCACTATCAACAGGTTGTTTTTAAGAAAATACATAGTCATTTTTAAGACAGTACATGTGGAGCATGATCCAAGGCCTCATTCTGCTGTAAACTAAGCTTGAAGCCACCAAAAATCCCTTTACAAGATAGGCGGATGAGCGTTAAAGTTAACGCAATTAAAGACAGGCGATAGATTTAAAAAAGATGAGATGAGCACCAAAGGAAGGGATGCCCATGATAAAAAAGTTGAGGTTTCAAAACAAATTGATGTTGAGTTACCTTCTTGCCTGCATCATTCCACTATTAATTGTAAGCGTATTCATTTTTAAACAATCAGCCAAAGGGCTGGAAGAATCCTCACAGGAATTTGCCTCCTTGTATACATCCCAGATCAAGTCCTCTTTGAATGAATTTATCAAGGAATATGACAAGATTACGAAGTCAGTATTAGTGGAAAACGAATTGATCTACAGACTCGGAGAAGGGTCAAGCATACCCATGAACGAGGAGGTTAATCAACGGGTCGCCGTACAGCAGCTACTCATGAGGGTGTCACTGCTCAAATCCGAAATTGGTACCGTAATGCTGATCAGTCGCGACAACAGCGTGTACCAATACACGACTACAACCAGCAGAGTTGATGAGAGCAGACTGCTGTCCCAAAATTGGTACAATCAGCTTCGCACTTCGGATCAAACCTTTTTTATTAGCGGTCTGCATGATCGTTCCTATTACGAGGATAAGGGTGCTGGAGCCGTTGTGACCGTGGGAAGAGTACTGTTTAATTCAAAAGGAGCATATGCCGGCATGCTTCTCATCGATCTCGATCCCTTTACGCTGCTTCAGCTTGAGCATGAGTTTCTGCAGGCTCGTGATAAATATGGCATTAGCGTGATTATAAGCAATGATCGTAGAGAGATTGTTTATCATTCCGAAGCTGCAAGTGGCCGAATTACTTGGGAGCAGGTGCTCCATTCCGGATTCGAGCTTACGGGAGACAGCGCAAATGAAGAGCGGATTATTCTATCGGAACACACGGCCCAAGGGGAATTATTTATCAAAACCGAGATTCCCCGCTCCAAATTGCTGCAGAAAATCAATCAGATGAAAGGCCTGACCTTGATCGTGATCACGACAAGTTGCCTGATTATTTTCCTGATCTCGCTGTGGCTCAGTTATACAATTACAAGACCCATCAAGGCACTTCGAAGAAGCATGAAGCAGGCTGAGGTAGGTCAATATCTTCCCATAGAGAAAGAACAGACCAGTGATGAAATTGGAAGTCTGGTATACAGCTATAACAAAATGATTATTACGATCAGAACGTTAATAGAAGAGGTATATGTGGCAGAAATCAAGCAGCGGCAGGCCAAGTTCCTCGCTCTTCAACATCAGATTAACCCCCATATGCTATACAATACCTTGGAATCCATTCGGATGAAGGCATTGGTAAAAGATGACGAGGATACGGCAGGGATGATTAAAATTCTGGCTCGAATGTTCCGGTTAACGCTTGGGAAAGAAGGAAGGCATCATTCGATTAAGCATGAGCTGGAGTACACAGCGAACTATCTGCAGCTTCAAAACATCCGGTTCGATGATATGTTCACATTGTCCGTCAATATGCCGGATGAGATGCTAGATTGCAGCATCATACCGTTGGTATTTCAGCCTATTGTGGAAAATAGCATCCATCATGGTTTTGCAGGCTACAGCCAGACCTTAATTATTAAAATCGAGGGGAGCTGGACGGAAAACGGAGAGATTCTGATCCGAATTTCGGACAATGGAACCGGAATGCCGCCGGAGAAATGGACGGAACTGAATTCATTGTTGGAACAGGCGGCTTCAAACCGATACAGTCTGGAAAACCAAGATGACCTTGGAGAGAACGGCCTGGGCCTGACCAATATTGCAGAACGAATTAAGCTCCATTATGGAGATTCATATTACATTAAGGTGCTATCTGGTATCGAGAATGGCACGACCATCGAAATTCGGATTCCCGGCATAGGCAAGATTAAGCATATAAGTTTCGATGCGAAAAAGGAAGGTGAGAGAAATGAAATTGATTTTGGTAGATGACGAAAAAGGGATATTGGAAGGACTCAAAAAGATGATAGATCGCTATATTCCGGAATGTGAAGTGGTCGGAACAGCTTACAATGGGCGTGAAGGCTTCGAGCTGATTCAAAAATGGCAGCCGGACATCGTTATTACCGATATTCGAATGCCGCAGGTTGGTGGACTGGAAATGATTCAAATGCTCAAAGAGGTCGACATTCAGAGCAAATTCATTTTGCTAAGCGGATATGCGGACTTTGAATATGCCCGGAAAGGCATGCAGCTTGGTGTGAATTTTTACATCAATAAGCCGGTTGAAGAACAGGAATTGCGTGACTGTGTGTGTCAGGTCATGGATACAATTCGCATAGAGCGAAGCAAAGTCCAGGAAATGGATGCATTAAAACTGGCATCATATCAACGCATCCAGGAAGATGGCTTGCGAGATATTCTGGATATGGGTAACGACCATACCGAAATTGCAGAGGAGCTGCAAAGGATCGGATGCATGCCTAAGCAGGGTACACAATTTACGTGTATCCTGATTGAAATCCGCAGTAAGGCAGATCGTCTAAAGGAGCTCGGTTTTGATCCTGTATTTAGGCAGATTGATCTGGTATTCAGACAGTACAGTAATGTGTATCGTTTTCGCTATTCAGGTGCACAAATTGCGGTGATTGTGATGCACGATGAAGCTTTGGAGAGCAGAGATATGGTTAACACGACACAGCGCCTTCATGAGGTTCTGTTCAGACAACTGAACGTCTCCAGCGTGATTGGCATCGGCAGCGTTCAGAATCGGCCTGGTGGTGTTAGCCAATCCTTTGAGGAGGCGCGAAATGCCCTCAGCTATCAAGTCATCAAGGGAGCAGAGCCCATCATTTCGTTTACCCAGATCATGAATCTGACAGGGAAAAGCGAGCTGGTTACAGAGGAGATGATCGCAGACCTGGAGGCTGCCATTGATAACATGGATGAAAGGGAAAGCGTGGATATGATCCATCGGATCTTCAGAAAAATAGAAGCTGACTCAGGTTTCAGTCCGGCAGATCTCCAGCTGCAATGCTTAAACATCCTTTTGCTGAGCATTCGGAAAGTATCTTTTCAGCAGCTTCAGCAGAACAGGTTATTAAGTCGTCAGCTGTTATCTTTGGAAGGTATTTCGCGGTTTAAGACGCTAGCGTCTCTGGAACAATGGATGGTGGAAGTCATTGGTGGAATCATTGGATTTTTGCTGGAACAACGTACTCCCAAGAAAAAGGACATGATTTCAGAGATCAAGGAATATGTCACAGACCATTATGATGAACCTATCAGCCTGGCCGAATTAGCTGCTCGCTTTTATATGAACCCATATTACCTAAGCCAATATTTCAAACAAAAGACAGGTGAAACATATTTGAATTTTTTGACCCACATACGGATCAGCAAAGCGAAGGAATTGCTTGAACAGACAGATATGAAAGTGTATGAAATCTGCCATAAGGTAGGTTATTCGGATGCGCAGCATTTTGCACGCATGTTCGAAAAATGGACTGGATTCAAACCAAGGGAATATCGGAAAAGTCTTGCAAAACAATAAAAATCAAGGGACGCCACTTCATAACGAAGTGGCATTCTTTTTCTTAAAAATCACTTGTTTTAACTTAAAAATGCCTAATTGAGTGAGGATTATTCTGGCTGTATAGTTACCTTGTAAGCGGATTCATTAGAGAATACTGGGGGGGATAAGTTGAAGGTTTTTGCGTTTCAACGAATGAAAGTGTATTGGCCACTATACGTGATGGCTATTCCGGGTATCGTTTTTCTCATTGTGTTTAAATTTGTCCCGCTGGGCGGTGCAATCATTGCGTTCAAGGATTACTCGGTATTTCAAGGGTTCGGTGACAGTCCGTGGGTAGGACTCAAACATTTTAAAACTTTAATCGAACATCCCGATTTTGCAAGGGTATTTGGAAATACGCTAATGCTCGGATTTTTGAAACTTGTGTTGGTTTTTCCGGTGCCTGTATTACTGGCTCTGATGATTAACGAGATTCGTAAATCGGCATTAAAAAAAGGAATCCAAACGGCACTGTATATCCCTCATTTTTTATCATGGGTTATCGTGGGCGGAATATTGTTCGATTTCTTTTCATTAAGCGGATTGTTCAATATCGTTATCGGATGGTTTGGTCTGGATCCTGTGCTGGCCATGCAGGAAAGTGACTATTTCAGACCCATCTATGCAATCTCGTCCATCTGGAGAGACGCCGGGTGGGGAACTGTGGTGTATATGGCAGCCATTAGCGCGATTGACCCGCAACTCTACGAATCAGCAATGATCGATGGGGCATCCAAACTAAGTCAAATTCGCCATATTACGTTCCCGCTGCTCTTACCAACCGTGCTTGTGCTTTTCCTGCTCGAAATCGGTAACTTCCTGGATCTCGGATTTGATCAGGTATTTAATATGCTCACCCCAATGACGTACAGTGTGGGAGATATTTTGGATACGTACGTGTTCCGGACCGGTATTCAGCAAGGGCAGTATAGTTTTGCGACAGCGGTCGGGTTATTTCAATCGGTCATTGGCTTTATCCTGGTGTTTGTATTTAATAAATTGTCCAAAAAAGTGTCGGATGGGGGGCTTTGGTAAAAATGGTTGAAGCGAGAGGAGAGCGAGCATTTGTTACCGGGGTTACCATTTTTCTCATCCTGTTTTCCATTGCGGCCATTATTCCGTTACTGTCCGTAATTTCCACTTCATTTAGTTCCAAAAGCGTCGTGGATATGAACCTGGTGACGCTATGGCCAAAGGAATTTACGCTAGATTCATGGAAATACATCATTGATCGTCCCGATCTGTGGAGGTCCTTCTTTCTGACAGTAGGTACGACCGTGATTGGAACGGTACTAGCTCTACTGATGACGGCCTTGTTCGCGTATCCACTGTCGAAGTCAGAGTTTCGATGGGGCGCCGTGATTATGGTATGCGTGGTGATTGCAATGATCTTCAAAGCACCGATCGTACCGTATTTCCTGACGGTCCGCAGTATTGGACTCTATGATAATCCACTGGTCCTGATCTTGCCGCATATTCTGAATCCATTTAATTTGATCATCATGAGAACCTTCTTCAAACAATTTCCGAAAGAGCTGGAGGAAGCAGCCTTTCTTGAAGGCTGTGGCTATTTCCGAATGCTGTTCCATTTCGTTCTTCCTTTGTCCAAAGCTGTAATGGCAACACTTGCCTTATTTTATGGTGTGGTACTGTGGAATCAGTTTCAGCATCCGTTATTTTTTCTGCAGGATACCAACTGGTTTCCGCTGCAGATCAAGATCAGGCAGTTTATCACCGACGATAGCGTGATGATGGCAGGCGCTGCTTCAACGGTGGACCTGAATTACAATGAACGGACATTGAGGGCAGCAACTGTCATTTTTGCGATCATTCCGATCATCATTGTGTATCCCTTCCTGCAAAAGTATTTTGTCAAAGGAGCCATGCTGGGCTCTGTGAAGGGCTGATCTCGTTTTATTAATGAACAGAAGAATCTACAAGAATAACAATGATTGAAAGGGGATTAGCTATGATTCTGAAAAAGATGGGTTTAATGATGGCTGCAGGCGTTCTGGCGATAACCACGATTACCGCCTGTAGTTCAAGCTCCACGGGTGATTCTTCCGCTTCTAGCCAGACTTCGGCCAATGAGGATGGAACAGTCGATATCGAAGTATGGGGAACGAACATCGGTTATAAACCGATTACCAAGGGCAGCCAGTTGTATGAGTTTTATAAGGAAAAGCTTGGTGTGGGTGTGATTCATCCGTATGTGGAATGGAACGGAGGCACCAACTATCTGAACCAGCTGAACCTGAAAATCGCTGCCAATGAAATGCCTGACTTGTTCATACCTCAGCAGGGCATTGAAGACAGCTTGGCTAAAAATGGTGCCATTGCCGACCTGACCGACCTGCTGCCCAAATATGCGCCAAATGTATGGGAAGCCATCCCGCAGGAGATGTGGGATGTAGTTAAGGCAAATGATCCAACAGGTCAGGGAAGAATTTACTACATTCCAGGGGTTGTGGAATACGGAAGATACGCGAGCATGATCCGGCAGGATTGGCTCGATCAACTGGGTCTGACGATGCCGAAGACTCAGGATGAATATGTTAAGGTACTCGAAGCATTTCGGGATAATGACCCTAACGGCAACGGCCAGAAGGATGAGCTTCCTACCGGGGGCAGGGAGCAGGCCCGGTGGATGGACCACTTGTTTGCCATGTACGGGGTAGCGATGTTCGAAGGCTATCCGGAATGGGATATATACGACGGAGAGCTGACTTATTCTGCAGTGACTCCGAATATGAGGGCAGCTCTGGAATTCGCGGCCAAGCTGTATAAGGAAGGGCTAATCGACAAGGAGTCCCTTCTGAACACGAAGGATAAGTGGGATGGAAAAATTCAATCTGACAAGGTAGGAAACTATTTTCACTGGGTCGAGCATGGCAATATGATTTTGGAGAACCTGGAGAAGAACACTGGCGTGAAGGCTAACTTTACCGTGCTTCCTGTACCGAAAGTCGAAGGATATCAAGGTTTCTACACAATGAAGAGATTCGCACCTCCGCAGTGGGTCATCAAGAACAACAAGGATGAGAACAAGCTGATGGCCACCCTGAAGCTGCTGAACAATATATATGACAAAAAGAACTGGAAGGATCTGTTCCTGGGCGTAGAAGGCATGCACTATGAGATGAAGGACGGCAAAGCCGTAAAGCTTCCCGATGACAAGAGCAGTCAGGAAAATCAACTTTTGAATCCATATTCGACTTTGGCGACACTTGATTTTACGATAGACCTCTTTAACAGTACGTCATCAGAAGATAGTCAATGGGCGATCGACCAGGTGACCCGTAATATGCAGGAAGCCCAGAAATACGCGAAAGTCATTGCCGGTGACGGTATGCCAGCCAGCGTGTACGACAGCTTCCCTGATATTAATAATCGAACGCTATATGTGGAATACGCCACGAAAATCATTCTGGGACAGTACCCGATTAGCAAGTTTGATGAGTTTGTAGATAAATGGAATACATCAGGCGGGGAAGAAGTGACCAAACGCGCAAGAGAGTGGTACGCCAAGGTCCAGAAATAATGAGTTAACGAAGATATTCGCCCGCATTCTGTTGAAGGCGGGCGAATTTTAATATGGATCTGACATGCAGTGTACGAATCTACGGATTGAAATAGAAGCCGGACCAGGAGGGAATCATGACAAATCGGTTAATGGAAGTGCTCAAGGGTGAGGAACATAATTATATCCTACCATTTCTGTGGCAGCATGGAGAAGAGGAGCAGGTAATCCGGGAAGAGATGGCCCGTGTGGATGAGGCAGGCATCGGTGCTGTGTGTGTTGAAGCTCGGCCGCATCCTGATTTTCTGGGACCAAAATGGTGGACAGACATGGACATTATTATGGATGAAGCCCGTAAACGCGGGATGAAGGTATGGCTGCTGGATGACGATCATTTTCCAACGGGGCATGCGGCAGGCCAAATACAGGAAGCTCCGGAAGAGCTTCACCGCTTGTTTCTAGGTGAGCGTTATATAGATACCCTGGGCCCAGCAATAGGTGCCTCTTTTTTGCTGGATACATTGCTGATGACTGGGCTTCGGCCTACGATATCGGATCGTCAACATGCAAAAGGGAAAAATCAACTGGTTTCCGCTGTTGCAGTCCGCCGGGATCCGTCCAATGGAACATTACTAAGCGACTGCGTCGACATCACTGAACATGTGCGGGACGGTATTCTGTATTGGGACATTCCCGAAGGATACTGGCGCGTATTTATAATTTCTGCCAATAAGGAGGGCGGCAGCAAGGCGCAGGAAGATTACCTGAACCCACTGGATAGAGCTTCGGTACGGATTCTGATCGATACAGTTTATGAGAAGGTTTATCAACGATATCAGGCAGATTTCGGTAAGACCTTTGCGGGTTTCTTTTCGGACGAACCTGGATTTTATAATGACCCCACCACCTTCGACTTCAATTCGAGACCTGGCAAACGAGGGGTGTCGCTTCCCTGGAGCCTTGAAATGCCGACTTTGATGGAGCAGGCCCTCGGTGAGGACTATCGTAAGGATCTTTATCTTCTCTGGGAGAATGGGGGAGAACGATCAAATACTGTGCGATACACTTATATGAATATCGTTAGCAAGCTCTACGCAGACAACTTCTGTAGCCAAATCGGGGATTGGTGCCGAGCTCGCGGAGTTGAGTATATCGGACATGTACTCGAAGACAACAATGTTCATGCTAGGCTTGGACCCGGTGCGGGACACTTCTTCCGCTCGCTCTGGGGACAGGACATGTCGGGTCTTGATGTGGTGTTATGGCAGATTGTACCCGGCTTCGACCAATTGAGTTTCCGTACCACTTCAGGAGAGACGGACAGTCTGTTCTTCCACTATGGCCTGGCGAAGCTGGCCGTATCGCTCGGACACATTGATCCGAAAAAACAAGGCCGGACCATGTGCGAATTGTACGGGGCCTACGGCTGGACGGAAGGCTTGAAGCTGATGAAGTGGCTTACCGACCATATGCTGGTGCGCGGAGTTAACTACTTCGTCCCGCATGCTTTTACACAGAAACCCTTCCTGGATCCGGATTGCCCACCGCATATGTATGCAGGCGGTAAAAATCCGCAGTATCGATACTACAAACATCTAAATCAATATATGAACCGAATTAGTCACTTAATTTCTGGTGGAAGGCACGTGGCAACTGCAGGTGTTGTTTATCACGCTGAAGCCGAGTGGTCAGGGGAAGCCATGTATTTTCAGGAGCCCGTCAGGGAGTTGATGCAGCATCAGATTGACTGCGATATTCTTCCGATCGATGTTCTTCTGGACGGAGCGAGTGTGAGGGATGGCAGACTGCATGTGCATCTGGAAGATTATGCATGCCTGATTCTGCCTAATGCGGATGCGCTTCCTGCGGCGCTTCTGCGGCGTTTAGTTCAGTTTACTGAACAGGGGCTGGCCATATATTTTATTGACGGACTGCCCACACGTTCCAGCGAAGGCATTGAAGTTGCTGGTGAGATCTCCTGTCTTGCGAGTCATAGGAACGTTAAGAAGGTAGCGCTGAACAAGGTGTCTCAGGATCTGATTAGCAATGGATATTTCGATATTCAGTTGTGTTCGCATGAACCTTATCTGCGGCATTATCACTATGTTCATCCTGATTTGGATGTATTTATGTTCTTCAATGAGAGTCCGCATGACACGATACGTACAGAGGTTGTTTTACCTGTAAAAGGCGAGATCTATGCCTATGATGCTTTTCGGAATCGCTTGAGCCACTTGACTACGTCAGACACTCATCCGAGGTCGGTGCCGCTGACGCTGTATCCTTATGAATCCATCGTTCTGCTTTATGGAGATCACTTGGGTAGTCATGTGATAGGTTCAGTAGATATAGAGTTCAACCAAACCATGGATCTACAAGCCAAGTGGACAGTGTCAACGGCGGACGCTGAACAGTATCCTCATTTTGTGGAGTGGGGCCAATTAAGGACGTTAACCAATATGAGTTCGCCCGATTATCTGCCACATTTTTCCGGAACGTTTCGTTATGAAACACAATTTGAATGGAAGGAATTCGTTAACCAAGCAATTATAGATCTGGGCGAGGTGTACGAAACGGCAGAAGTGTGGTTAAACGGTGAGCATATTGGCGTTCGGATCTGTCCACCTTATCGATTCGAAATCAATGGGGAGTTAAAGAAAGGGGAGAATAAACTAGTTATTGAAGTTACAAATACGTTGGTAAAAGATCAGCGAGATTTCTTGTCATCTTTTGCCCAACAGGAACCAAGTGGACTTATTGGACCCATTCAATTGAATAAGTCTGGAGTTTGCTAGAGATGGTCGAACGGCTGTTGCTTGGGGCTACGTATCCGTTATGAGAAAATAAATAAAGATGCAAACAGAAGAGCTGCTCTAATGATTCAGAGCAGCTTTTCATTGTGTTTTTGATGCAGCTTTCCAGAGGTGCAGTCTGCTCATCACGTTCTTCGCGGAACTCAACATTACAGCAGATTTATTGATGTCAGAATGCTTCTGATCTGTATTAGGCGGACTAATCTGTCTTATTTACTCCCCATATATCGATCAAGGTACTCATTCAACTTTTCTATATATTTTAAATATAGCTTATTGTCATTTTGCAGACCGTGCCCCGAATGAGAAAACTCGAAATAATCATGGGGAACATTATTTTCTTCCAATGCATTGATCAGATATTTAACTGTTCCGAACGGGGCGACCTTGTCGTATTTACCATAGGCAGCTAGCGTTGGTACAGTATTTTTATCAATCCACATAAACGGTGAAATATCTCTGACTGCTTCATCATAGCTTGCTTTTCCTATCATATCTGTTGTAATCGCGTTACCAGACATAACGCTGAATAAGCTTGCTGCTGCCTCTGGATTCTGATCCAAACCGTAGGTAACCCAGTCCTCTGGATAAAAGCTCGGTGGACCTACCATCTCAAACACCATTTTTACAGGAAGAGGAGAGGTGTCCGCATCACGGTAAGCATACAATAGCGCCAGAGTTCCACCTGCCGAGCCACCGGATATCGCCATTCTATCGAGATTGTAGCCTAACTTTTCCGCTTCCGCTTTTACAACGGGAATACTTTTTTTGATCTCCTGTGACATAGTGTATACACTGGCTTCGGGGTTATTTTCATTACGAAGCGTATAATTAATACCAGCGGCGACAAAACCTTTTGAAGTAAGCCATTCCAGCATATTGGCATCATCGCTTTTGTCACCAGTCGAAAAACCTCCTGCATGGAGATAGACGACAAGACCATAATTTTTCTTTGTATTGTCTGCTGGGACATAGAGATCAAATTTATTTTGCTTCTTATCGTCATAGGCGATATCAGAATATACATGCCCAACGGTGTCATTCCAATGAACCTGCATCTCTCCAGACAGTGGATTGTATGTCATTTTGATGATTGCTGAAGCCGCGAACACAAGAATAAAAACACCTACATAAATAAATCCCCACAATATTTTTTTCCTGCCTTTTCTTTCATTTTTCATAAGAAGTTACCTCCAAACAATGTACCGCCGAGCAAAAAGTTCATAAATGCCCGCACCGCAAGACGGCCCAAAACGGCAGCTACGATGATAACTAAAATCAGAATAACTATACGCTTTTGTGAAAGTGTCATCTCTTAATCTCCTTATCCATTTCTTAGGGGTGTTATCCCTTGAGTTGTTTTACATAATGTTCGGGCCTTTTCCGTCAGAGGGATTTGGTTATCAATTTCTCCTTTATCTACTGAATACATCCGTTGTATGAACTCCATAAAATAGACGTATCATTTTTTGTGTAACAAATGTATCATTGGTTAAAATCAGAATCAATGAATCAACAGAAAATGATACAGAAAGGAAAAAATGTAACGTGGAAGATAAAAGATTGAAAAACACACATGTGAAGCTTCAAATTACAAAATCACTTCTTGATTTGTTGAAATTGAAAGAACTCAAGGCGATTACAATCAGTGATCTTACCTCAACAGCACAAGTAAGTCGCGTTTCGTTTTACAGAAATTATGATGAAAAAGAAGATGTGCTGAAAGAATATCTTTATCAATTAATAGACAGTTGGTATAAGGAATATCAAGATAGTGGTGGTACATCGGAAGATGAACTTTTGGGGAGTTTGTTCGGACACTTTAGTAAAAATAGAGATTTTTATCTGCTTCTTAGCCAAAGGAAATTGTTCTATCTGCTGAAAGAAATACTCAAAGAACTATTCGGGCCAAAACCAGAATATCCAAACTTTGGTGCTTATGTAGCAGCTTATTTTTCATATGGATTGTTCGGATGGATTGAAGAATGGTTTGCTAGAGGTATGCAGGAAACTTCAGAAGAAATGACTTTACTTTTAAAAAATCGTGAGTTAAATAAGAATTAATTTCCTGTAGTTGCAGGAATTTGAATATGCATACCATAAGTGAATAATCCCATTTTCTCAATCTAGATGCTGAGAAAATGGGATTAATTCTAGGTTGAAGGAAGAATCACTTCAAAAGTTGTACCTGTGTCACCTGAGCTTGCAACCCGAATCGTCCCACCATGCAATATAACAATCTTTTGCGCTATACTTAAACCCAATCCATTGCCAGGGGAGGCGTGAGAAGGATCTCCTTGATAGAATTTATCAAATATGTGCTTTTGCTCATAGGCATCAATCCCTGGACCGTTGTTGTGAATAGATATACTAACATGTTGAATCTGCGAATTCATATCGATTGTGATCTCGGAATACGAAGGCGAATACTTAATGGCATTGTCCAGAAGATTGATCCAAACTTGACTAAGCATATCTTCATTTGCAGTAACCATAAATTCAGAAGAATCAAACTGAAAGGTTATATTTTTCACAGACCATTTCGGCTCCAACAATACAATAACCGTTCGGATGTGCTCGGTTAAGTTGAAAGTTGTTTTCTCAGTGATGATGGCTTGGCTTTCGATCTTGGATAACTGAAGCACATTTGTAGCAAGTTCTGCCAAACGTTCCGATTCATTGATGATGATATCCAAATACTCATTGCGTTCCTCATCGGATAAGTTTTTTCTTTTCAGAACTTTCGCGTACCCTCGTAAGGAAACGATCGGTGTTTTAAATTCATGCGAAAAATTATTAATAAAATCGGACCGCAGCATTTCAAGACTACCGAGTTCTTCAGCCATGTGATTAAAACTTCTGTTCAACTTTCTTAACTCTTTAGGCCCCTTAAGGTGAATACGGACGGAAAAATTCCCTTTGGCCAGCTCTTCTGAAGCATGTATAACTTTTCGAATGGGAGAGAGCGGGATTCGGCTAAATATCAACGATGCAAGGATACTGACCAGAATACTCACGGTTCCAAAATATGTAACAAGAACTAAGCCGCCTCCTGAATTAGGGTCTTCGGCTGGAGGGGAAGTGTAGAGTCCGATATACACAAAAAACACGACAATGACCAACGAAAGAAAAATGGATATGAGCAAAATAAACAACACAATGAACGTAAACATAAAAGTTAGCCCAAATCCACGTAACGATCTCTCTCTGAGAAAGTTTATTATCCTTCTACTCACTATGTTTTACCGCCTTGTAGCCAATACCTCGGATGGAT
Source organism: Paenibacillus sp. ACRRY (assembly GCF_022346995.1). Lineage (GTDB taxonomy): Bacteria > Bacillota > Bacilli > Paenibacillales > Paenibacillaceae > Paenibacillus. The sequence goes on from NZ_JAKRNM010000001.1 coordinate 718,821, forward strand.
ATGATTTCAAATTCCGGATAATCTCCAAATCGCTTTCTTAGACGGTTGATGTGAACATTTAACGTAATATCACTTGTTTCAGAGTCCATACCCCAAATTTCATCCATTAACTGAATACGGGTAAATATCTTATCTGGGTACGACAGCAATTTGTACAATAAATAAAATTCCTTCTGCGGCAATGTCTGCACTTCATTCTCTCTTGACACCGATAATTCATCGTATTGCAGCATGATTTTTCCTATTTGAAGCTTCCGTTCATTTTGGATCTTGGCTCGCCGAAGCAAAGCCTTAATCCGAAGCAGCATTTCGTCTTCGTCTACAGGTTTGATCATATAATCGTCTGTTCCTGCCATAAAGCCTTTACGTTTGTCTGCCGGCAAATGTTTTGCACTAACCATCAGAATAGGAATATCATTTTTGCTCTCTCGGATCGTTTGAGTCAGCTCGAATCCATCCATTTGAGGCATCATGATATCAAGAACCATTAAATCAATATGCTGTTTGTCTAATAATTCTAATGCCACGGTGCCGTTCTCCGCCAAAAACACCTCGTATCCTGCAGACCCAATGATCGTTTTCATTAATTTGGCCGTATTTTTATCGTCTTCTACAACGAGAATTTGAAACATTCCCATCAATCCTTTCCGTAACTATGTAATAACTGAACTGGCATTCTATCATAATCTCCTGTTTGATGTGAACCACGAGTAAGACGCTTTTGTTTATTTTCAGTTTATATACTCATGGTAATGTAAGTCCAGCGGCGTGCAATTATCAAACTCAGGATGTGCCGGATCTATATTAGAATGATCAATTGCTTGTAAAATTAGGTTTACAAAATCATGTGCATGTTATTCTGGCCATGATTTCATGAAATAACCGTTAAATGATGGGGAGAATGGAAAGGTTAATGAGGTGAAGGTTTATGAAAATAATCAAAAGAATAGCGCTGACTGTAGTGGTTATCGTAATTGTTGTTATTGTTGGGATTTTAGCGATTTTTTCGTATCGTAATCAAAATTATTATAAGTTAGTAAAGACTGATAAACCTAGCGAAGCACAGTATACAGCACTCGGGCCATACAAGGTTTCTTATCAGGAATTTGACTCAGAAAATGAAGCCTTTAAAAAAAATGAGATTTGGTACCCATCCGAAATGAAAGAAAGTTCGTCTGAACTTCCCCTCGTTATCATGGCCAACGGTACGGGGATCACAGCTTCAAAATACAAAGCAGTTTTTAAACATCTGGCTTCATGGGGGTTCATTGTGGTTGGTAATGAGGACGAAAATTCGCGAACAGGAGCATCATCATCTGCGAGCCTTAACTTCATGCTAAGTTTGAACGAGGATAGCACTAGTGATTTTTATGGAAAGATTGATGTAGATAACATCGGAATTGGGGGACATTCACAAGGCGGCGTAGGAGCAATAAATGCGGTAACCAAGCAGGACAACGGCAGCTATTACAAAGCCATGTATACAGCTAGCACCACTTCAAGCTTTTGGGGACAGGAAAACCAATTGGGAACGGATTGGAGCTACGACGTATCAAAGATCAATATTCCCTATTTTATGGTTGCTGGTACAGGATCTTTTGATGCGGGAACTGCCGAAGACATCACGGCAACCGAAGGACAAGGTATTACTCCACTTTGGTCACTTTATAAAAATTATACGGATATTCCCGATACAGTAACCAAAGTTATGGCAAGGCGGGTCAACACGGACCACGGTGATATGCTCACCCATGCTGACGGATATATGACAGCCTGGTTTATGTATTGGCTGAAAGGTGATCCACAGGCAGGAAACGTATTCTATGGTAACGATGCAGAGTTACTTGCAAATGAGAACTGGCAAGATGTTATGAGAAGTCAATGATTCATGCTGACATACTGCTATAACCATGCGATCATTCTGATCAAGGACTGGATTCCAGTCCTTTTTTAGTGAAAAAATCTGAATTCGTAGAAATAAATCTGGTTTGCTCAAACTCCCTGTATATGGGTCTAGAAAGGTGTGGGTGGATCATTGTATGAGGAACACCCAAAACGGGGAATGAACGACTACTTGCTATAAATAATTTCTTCGGCAGGTTCACATGTATGAAGATCGTCCCTATGTATACGTTTTAGTTGAGTTTTACATGGAAAGTTCCTTATGCCAATAGGGATCTTTCTTTTTTTTCCTTTCGTTTATTTTCAGTTTATTTGAATCCGCTATAGTACTTTAAGAGCCAAGGGCAATGTATTGAATTGAATCAAATCTGGAGGAACATAGAATGAAGCTTAGATTAATGAATATTAAAAAAACGTACACGAGCGGTGAACATGTAATAGCCGTAAAAGGAGTAAGTGTGGGTTTCCGTCAAAATGAGCTGGTTTCCATACTCGGGCCCTCGGGATGTGGCAAAACTTCGCTTTTAAATATTATTGGCGGGTTGGACCAATACGAAAGCGGAGATCTATTGATTAATGGAATTCCCACAGCTAAGTATAAGGAACGGGATTGGGATGCTTATCGTAATCATTCCATAGGTTTTGTATTTCAGAGTTATAACTTAATCGGGCACCAAACGATATTGCAGAATGTCGAAATCGCAATGACACTATCTGGGGTTAAGTCGGCTGATAGGAAAAGAAGAGCCAAACAAGCGCTACGCGAGGTAGGACTCTCACAACATATGAAGAAAAAGCCAAATCAGTTGTCCGGAGGACAGATGCAGCGGGTTGCCATTGCAAGAGCACTGGTTAATAACCCGGATATTATCCTTGCGGATGAACCAACAGGTGCTCTAGATAGTCATGCCAGTGAGCAGATCATGGATATTCTAAAAGCCGTTTCCGAAACAAGACTAGTGATCATGGTCACCCATAACACCGAGCAAGCAGAAATCTATTCAGATCGCATTATCCGCATGTTAGACGGTCAGATCGTATCTGACAGTGATCCTTTACATGAAGATGATGTGTCAATGGAAGAAACAACTTCTAATACGGACAAAATAAAAATGAAGAAAACATCCATGTCCCTGCAAAGCGCAATGATGCTATCGTTTCGAAATCTGTTGACCAAAAGAGGCAGAACACTTACGACCGCTTTTGCAGGCAGTATCGGTATTATAGGCGTAGCGCTGGTTCTGGCACTTTCCAATGGTTTATCAACTTATCTGGATTCCATGCAATCGAGTACCTTAAGTGGATTACCAATCAACATCACTGCTGGCACAGTCGAAGGAACAGGAGGAAGCTCTAATCCTACAACTAACCTGACAGAATATCCAATTCAAGATTTGATATATCCTATTCCTTCCGATGCGGAGAGTCAGAAACACGTGAACAACATCACAGATTCATTTCTTAACGATATCCGCGATCTCAATACAGAGCTTCCTAACTCCGTTTCCAATGTAACGTTTAAATACGGATTACACCTGAACCTTTTGGCAAATGGACAAGACAGCGTAGTTGATTTCAACAAAGCAGGAGACTTGAGCGGGACGTCGTATTGGCAGCAACTTCCGGAAAACCAAGACCTCGTCCTATCGCAGTATGATCTAATCGGGGAAGGAAGCCGATTACCTACTCAGATGAATGAAGTGGTCTTAGTTGTTGACAAGTTTAACCGGTTGGATAATGGATTTTTCGAGAAAATGGGCATCACGGATGTGAAATCGAATTATTCAATGACTGATTTTATTGGAAAAACCGTCCTGAAGGTTATCCCAAACAATCTATTTTACACAAGGAAAAGTAATAACGTATTTGTAGCTGCCACACCAGATGAATACAGCAAATTATACAATCATTCAACGGCAATCAGTCTCCGAATAACAGGGGTTTTGCGTGCAAAAGAAGGGGCTGAGGGTGGGCTTTTAACTGAAGGGATAGCTCATACTTACGAATTAACCAAAACGCTCCTTATGGATTCTCAACAAAGCACGATTGCAAAGGTTCAGGCAAAATCGAATATTGATGTACTCAGCGGCACTCCTTTTGTAGATGAGGAGGCCCGAGACCGAGCAGAGATTTTACTAGGGGTATCTACAAAGCCAATTGGTATCGACATATTCCCTAAAGATTTTGAGGGTAAAGAACGGATCAAAGGTTATCTGGATCACTATAATGATAATAAATCAAACACAGATAAGATCATATACTCGGATTTTGCAGAGGGCATTACCTCTATTACGAAAAAACTATTAGATGGAATTACTTATGTATTAACGGGTTTTGCCGGGATCTCTTTATTTGTTTCGACAGTTATGATTGGAATTATAACGTATGTTTCTGTCATAGAGCGTACCAAAGAGATTGGACTCCTCCGCAGTGTAGGAGCTCGCAAGCGAGATATCTCAAGAGTTTTTAACGCAGAAACGATTATTATCGGTTTAGCTGCAGGTGTGTTGGGAGTTGGAATCACCTATGCGATCACGTATCCCGTTAATTTACTTATTCAGCAATACGCTGAGATTTCCAATATCGCAATTCTTAATCCCATACATGCGGTAGCTCTTATTTTGGGAAGTACGCTTCTGACCCTTATAGCCGGTGTATTTCCATCTCGAATGGCTGCAGCTAAAGATCCGGTTGAAGCATTGCGTAATGAATAGATTGAATCTGCTCCAATATGTGGGGAGGAGTGAATAATGAAATTTATAAAAATGGGTCTGTTCTTCCTCGGACTGTTGTTTCTCAGTTTTATCATTGTGAAGTGCATTCAAGTGGGGATACTCGTTCAGTATAAAAGTGTTTTTAATGCTAGAAGCTGACCCAAACATAAGGGGAGTTCATATGAGAAAAATGATTAAAATAATTGGTATTTGTATATTGGTCATCGTTCTTTTGATCGTGGGACTGAGAATTAAAAATATGTTATTCCCTTCTAAAGTGGATAGCAGTGAACTAGATATGGATAAGATTTTTGCCCAACAAGCACAGTCTCAAGAAGAACTTCCTCCTCTTAAAAATATTGAGCAGAGAGTTATTGATATAAAATACATCAGCAAGGACAATATTGTGGACACCCGCCAAATGAGGCTCTATATTCCGGAGGGGGAGCAGCCGATGCCGGTCATCTATATTCCTCACTATGAAATGACCGAGGATGCTGTGGAATTGCGCAAATATCTGGCTGAAGGATGGATGGTTGCTTCACCGACAAACTTTGATAATAAGTACAACGGGCAGCTGACGGATGATGATCTAGTTTTCAATAACGCCGCCCTATATACACTTCGTCATATGGAAGAAGTCGATCATCAAAGAATCGCCCTGGTTGGGGGCAGCGCAGGTGGATATACGACACTCATGCTTAATGCTTTGCAGATGGGGATTACTGCTTCGGTCGCAAATTCACCGATTGCTAATGTATACTTTAATTTTTACCAGTATTTTCTGGAGGGCAACAACATAAACGACAATATGGGCTGGGTTATGCTTAAAGGATTCTTTAAAATGATAACTGCCGCAGATAACGGTGAAAAAGAAATGTTGAAAGCGATGATGGATTTGCCGATTCCGTTTTTAGGTATGGTATCCGGTATGTTTGAGCCGATATTGGATAACTTTCCGGATAAAGAAGATGTCGAAAGATGGGAAGCATTCTCCCCGGTTGCACTGGCAAATCATTTTAGTAGTCCTATTGTCATTAATCATGTTACATCAGATATTTTGGTTCCAGTCGATCAAATTTCAAGACGATTCACCTATGAGGAAAACGGAAGTTCTATGCCGGAGGGATTTTCAACAAGACTGGACAGCAGCAATCCGGGAGTTCTCGGACATTCGTTGGAAGAAGAACTGCCCGCAGATCTTACTAGAACAGAGCACATTATGATTACTGATCCGGATAAAGACAGTATACTTCCGTATGACAGTAAGAAACCGTTTAATCTGAACATTTATGACGATGGAGCAACAGAGTCATACGGGAGTCACAGAGCGACTCCGGAACAGGTGTCATTGATGATATTCCGTATCTTACAGATATGTTCTCCCTCAGCTTGGCGGAAACTGAAATGTTGCTACCCCAAAAGCTGCTTCTCCTTTTGGATCGTTATCAGGGGAATAGTATCTCATTGCCTGTTCATGAAGGAATTGATGATATGGCTTATGGCTCCCTTGTCATTTATCAAGAGGAAGTCGTAGAGGAATTGTCACAATGGGCAAATAATCATTCGCTGAATGAACTGAACCATTTTATCCAGGAATTGATCGCAGATATGGATGACGAAGTGGTACAGAATCGATACATAGACACATGGGAGGAGATAAAGGTAGAATTATAAGGAACGTTAATGAATAAATGCAGCATCTTGTTAATAATTCAACAAGGTACTGCGTTTTTTATTTTATTTGCTAAGTAATAGCCCAAGAATATATTTTTTCTGTTTTTACATATGAAACTTCTTGATCTTTTAGTGAGATGAAAAATATTGGACCACAACTTCTTATCAGGTATAAGCGTAATTACCATTACACACCAGTAGAAGAGGGGATAGAAACCAAATGATTAAGGTTTTTATCATTTGGTCAGCTCACCAGGAGTGGCATAGATGGAGCAGGATACCCTTGAAGTAAGTTTTCAAGACGAGCAATTGGAGCAAGCCATAAAGCAGCTTCTAAAAAGGATGAAAATGCTCCCATTATGCAGAAAAGATATGAAATCAGTAACCTTGGTTGATAGGGGAGAGATCCTCTGCGCTAAACGTAGCACCGTTTATTGAATCGAGCCGAGCTTATGTATCCATTCGATTTGTTTCGGAACGTTTGGGTTTGAAGGTGGAATGAAACCAGAGCAAAAAAAGAGGTAACCATCAGCAAAGATAACATGACGATCCGTATGAAAGTGAACTCGAAGACAGCGAAAGTGAACGGGAAAGCAGTTCACCTTTACTTTTGAAGAAGAATAGTTCATTGGTGCCCGTACGCATTGTGTCCGAGTTGCTGGGTTCCCCCGCAGAATATTTCGCGAATCCCTAAACCGTAATAATCTTTAAACAAAAATAGAATCACTACTTACGGACAAATTCCTCCTGTAAATATTGCCGGAGGTTTTTGAATTATGATTGGTTAAATGCGAAAAAGATTGGTTTGACTGTTAATCTAATAGGGTTAAAGTATAAAAGCGAACATAAGGGGAGGCATACATGAAAAAAACAATACTCGTACTAACACTCTCATTAGTGTGTACTCTACTAATCGGTAATCCTCGGACTAGCTTCGCAGATCGTATTTCGAATCCAATCGACAATGGGAAAATCGAAAATGGGCGAATGCTGATTCCTATACGTGCTGTCTCAGAACACTTCCATTCAGAAGTGATCTGGAACCAAGATAAAGCAAGCATTACCATTACTCGCGGAGAGCGAGAACTCTTGCTGCGTGTTAATTCTCGCACTGCCTTTATTAACAACAATGCGATCAGTCTTGATATGCCTGTACGAATTGATAATAACGGGACAACGTATGTGCCAGCACGTCTTTTTGCTGAAGCCTTTGGTGGAACAGCGCTGTGGTCCCAACAAGAGCGAAAAACAACCATTACGATCGGTCTCGAACAGGTCTATATCCATACAGAACCATTAAAGCCATGGAGGATGAGTCAGGAGAGAATAAACGTTCTGAATAAGAAGATAAATGAAGCTACTGATCTCTCCAGTTATTCGCAAATTCGTGAGTATTTCAAGCCTTATTTTACGGAAAAGTTTATTAACAAGATTATTCGTAGCAAAGGAATTCAAAATAACGCCATCCTAACAAACACAGCCAGTATTAGCTATGACAGTACCACATCAGGACGAATGCACCAATCGGCTTACTTTGATACGAACTCTATCCAAATGGAGCTTATTAATCGGTATGTATTCTATACTTTCGTTGATAACCAATGGAAGGTTGATGATGTGAATGTGGGTAGGCAAATCATCGATCCATAATATGGACGGTAGCAAGGCTTTTAATTGGAGCCGTTAAACTGAATCCTTAGAGAGTATTCAAAAAGCAACCGATCTGTGTAGAACGGTTGCTTTTGTTTTGTGAAAAGAATTATTCAATGTTGACAATGTGAATCAGATCAAACAAAATATATGCTGTAGCATGTATCTTGTTTGGAGGGGTGTGAATATATGATTATGATGTGTGGCTGTTGATGAGACTAGGCATCACTCATAAAACATGCTATAGCATGTTTTCATTTTCGCTAGTTATTTCAGAAGAAAGAAGGATGTTACTATGTTTATCTTAGTTACAGCTATCCAAGTAATATTATGTGTTATTTTCCTTTTTACTGGTTCTAAAATCATTTCAGGTCAAATGGCGGATGAATTCAAACGTTTTGGGCTTCCATCATTCTTTAATATCTTGACAGGTTTGTTCGAACTTGTCGGGGCCGTGGGAATGGTTATTGGTATCTGGATTCCGGTTATAGCTCTTTGGGCAGGGTTGCTCTTGGGAGGCACCATGCTGGCAGCAGCATTTACACTAGTTGTTCTGGCAAAAGATCCATTTCAAAAAGCAATTCCAGCCATTGTATTATTTGTACTTAGTTTGAGTGTGTCTATCATCCACTTATTCTAATCGTATTCACTATGCGATGATCTCACCAGATGCATCCTCTATGATTAAGACTTTCTGGGGGCTAGGATATAAATTGGAGATGAAATCCGGAATCAGTTAACGCTATAGTTCCTATTGGCTACAGCTTCTCCTTAGTGCTTTCTTGTGATTTGTAAGACCATCGTAGATCACCTATAATGGTCATAAGAATAGGAAGAATGAGGGTAATTCCATGGACTTATATAACGTTACCGGTTTTTTAATTCATCGCACAGATGTTAAATTAACTAATTATTTCACTAAACAATTAAAGCCTTATCATGTGACTCCTGAGCAATGGAGCATTATTTGTTACTTAGATTCTGACAGAGCGTTGACGCAGAAAGAATTAGCGGAGGCCATAGATCGTGATCAGACGACGGTAGTTAGAATGATACATTCTTTAGAGCGTAAAGGAATGGTTCACCGAGTACTAAATGATCAAGACAAACGCTCTCATTATTTATATCTATCTGAGAAGGGCGCTGACGTGAAACAGCAATTATTAGTAACGGTAAAAAACGCTCATGACTATGTCACTCGAGGACTAGATACTGAGGAGTTATCGCAGTTAAAGTCTCTTTTGAATAAACTCTATTCCAATGTCCAAGAGGAATAGTGGAGAAAGGTAGCTAGAATAAATATCTTCAAATACATGCTATAGCATGTATTATTTACGCTAATGTGCTGCTGCATGAACAGTCAGTTGTCGATGAAATGTGTAGATCAGGAACAGAAGCGATAAAGTAGCATCTAATTTTAGCGAAACCAAGCAGAAGCGCACTTAATTAAGGAGTTTTCTGCTTGGTTGTTAATTAACTTGAGGTGTAACTGGTATGTTTTCCTCCTGAATTAATATGATCCTCGCCCCAACTTACTATGGATTCTATTAAAGGTACTAATTTCTCTCCTGAGGCTGTTAATGAATATTCGACTCGGGGTGGGACTTCATTGTATTGTTCTCGATGCACAATCCCATAATCAATCAGATCTTTCAAACAATTGGTTAACATGGTTCCCGTAATGCCATGAAGCTTTCTCTTCAATTCATTGTAGCGAATGGTTTTATCTTCACTAAGAATGGCTAGTATTGGCAAGTTCCATTTACCACCAATCACTTGAAACGCATAAGTAGCTGGACACAATTCATCCATTTTAAAGTTGTATTTCACCTTAAAACCTCCAATAGTTACTTATTGATACTAGGTAAGAAAAATAATAGTACTTGTTCAAAATAATGTAGGTATTATAATCATACTACACGAAGATATTCAATGGTATCACTTTGAAAAAATATTACTGAAATCGTGTGTTCACGGGATTTAAACACGAAAAGGTGGGATAAACATGAATGAAAAAAACATGATGTGTGATCTGGAAACGGGAGTATGTGGAGAGACAGGCGATGATGCCGTGCAAGAATTTATTCTAAATCCAATTGAAAAGAAGGTAACGATTTACTACGCAACAGATCCAATCTGTTCCCATTGCTGGGCACTTGAACCCGTATTGAATCGTTTTGTGGAAGAGTACGGTCACTATTTCGATCTAAACATTGTGATGGGAGGACTACTTGCTAGCTGGCAGGGTTTCTTGGATGGCGGTAATGGAATCCAAAAACCTTCTGATGTGGCGCAGCATTGGAAAGAAGTAGGTGAACACTCCCGGATGCCGATAGATGGATCATTGTGGCATACCAACCCTATTCTTTCTTCGTATCCTCCTTCCCGAGTATATAAAGTAATTCAAAGCAAAGAGGGTGGGAAAGAACATGAATTTCTAAGAAGTGCTCGTGAATCGGTGTTTGCTTTCAATCGAAATGTTGCTGAAGAAGAAATATTGGTCGATATCGTTAACCAGTTGGGTATGGATGGTAAGCAAATTGTGGAAGAGGCCAGTTTAGAATCAGCCCAGGATCTATTGGAAGAGGATTTTCAAATGGTAGCTCGTCTTGGAGTCAGAGGTTTCCCTTCCATTGTTATGGTCAATGAAGAGAATAAAGGCGTAAAAATTGTGGGAGCGCGATCTCTGGAAACCTACGTGCAAGCTCTACAGCAAATGGTCAGTGAAGATCTCCAGCCTAAAGAGCTACCTACATTAGAAAAAGCACTTCATGCAGGAGAATTACGTTTCTCCAAAGAAATTGAAATCATGTATAACATTGAAAGAGACGCTGTGCAGTCGTTTGTTGAATCTCACTTACCTGATAACTCGTATCGTGTTCATCAGATTTTAAACGAGATGTACGTTCAGCGAATATAAGAGTGAAGCTAAAACCATGGCATAAAACTGACGAGACAAAATGGGGCAAACATTCGGTTGCCGTCAATGCGTTAGAATAAAGTTAAGAAAAAATGAATGTAAGCCAATGGTTGTATGTATGAGTTGAGAAAATACGCTAAAGTCTCATAAAAAGGCACCCGCCTAAAGGCAGGTGCCATCTCTATAGTGATCAAGTATATATTACCTGCAAGGGATCTCATTTTGCGAGTTCTTGTTCCTCCAGCAGTCGTTTCAGTTTTTGGCGCTGCCGTTTTTCCTTCTGACGGCGTTCTCTGTCCTCAGCCTGCAAGGCTTTAAGTAGGGAAACACACATACCGATAAGGACAACAGCAAACGGCAGCGCGGCCACAATGGAGGCTGTCTGGAGGCCGTTTAAACCACCGCTAATCAATAATACTACCGCGATGGCGGACTGCAAGATTCCCCAGGTTAATTTTACTCTTGTACTCGGATCCAACTTGCCATCTGAAGTCAGCATGCCCAGCACAAAGGTAGCCGAATCCGCCGACGTAATAAAGAAGATCATGATCAGAAGAGTAGCAACGAATGCTGTAATCGTGCCTAGAGGCAGCTGCTCCAGCATAAGGAATAGAGCGGTTGTTGTGTCTTCTTTGACGGCCTCCGCCAGATGGGTGGCATTGAACAATTCCAACTGAAGTCCGGTTCCTCCAAAGACGGAGAACCAGATAAATCCGAAGAGGCTTGGAATAACCATGACGTAAATTACAAATTCCTTAATGGTTCTTCCTTTGGATACCCTTGCGATAAACGTGCCAACAAAAGGTGCCCACGAGATCCACCATGCCCAGTAAAATAGCGTCCAGGTTCCAATCCAGGTTTCTCTGGAGAACGGCGTCAGTCTCAAACTCATGTTAATAATATTCTGCAGGTAACTGCCCAAGGTGGTCGTGAATGTATCAAATATAAAAGAAGTCGGCCCAGTCACCAAAACAAACAACATTAATAGCACAGCTATAACGAGGTTGGTGTTGCTCAAAATCTTAATACCTTTATCCAGACCGGAGGTTGCCGAGATTAAAAACAAAACAGTTACAATGGCGATGATGACAACTTGGGACAGTGTTGAGTTGGGAATACCGAATAAGTAATTCAACCCCCCACCGATCTGAAGTGCACCCAAACCAAGCGAAGTCGCAACACCGAAGATGGTGGAAATGACGGCCAGAATATCAATGACCTTGCCAAGCCAGCCTGCAGCAAGCCGTTCACCGATCAAAGGAATAAAGGTGGAACTGATTAGCCCCTTGTAGCCTTTCCGAAACTGGAAATAAGCGAGCGCTAAGCCGATGACGGTATAGATGGCCCAGGGATGCAGCCCCCAGTGGAAAAAGGAATAACGCATTGAAAGTCTTGCGGCTTGCGTTGTTTCGGGTACCGCTCCTTCCGGTGCAGATAAATAGTGGGACAGCGGTTCAGCAACTCCCCAGAAAACCAGCCCAATACCCATACCAGCGCTAAACAGCATGGACAGCCAGGAAACCGTAGAATATTCCGGTTCATCATCGTCATCCCCCAGCCTGATACTGCCAAATCGGCTGAATGCCAGATAAAAAGCGAAGATCAGGAAGAACAGTGTCGCCAGCAAATAAAACCAGCCAAAATTCTGAATAGAGAAGTTGTAGGCTACGTTAGCTGCATTAGCCAGCTGATCTGGGGCGACAGCTCCCCATATTGCGAATAGTGCTACGATGATAATTGTGATTGTAAATACCATGAAGAGACCTCCGTTATGTAAGCTTCATCCAACTTTTCCGTAGTATTTACTAGTCCAGCATGTAATATTTCGGAAAGCCAGCTGTTGATAAAATAAAACAAACCGCCTTGTGTTGAAACACCCGACGGTTTGTATAGATTCTGCCAAAATAATATGTTATCTATAATTGCCTGTTAAACCTGAGATGATGGATCGAGAATTTCGGTTTTTAGTTATAGAGATTCTGAAGGAAGAAATGAAAGGGAGAGAAAGATGAGAAGACTCGAGTCCGGTATACCAATAGACAACGAATTATTTTTAGATATTGTCAGGTATGAACACGTAACACTAAGCGGAACGACCATAAAAAACTCGAATATTGGTTCACCCATATTTTGGAGCTGTACTCTGCATCATCTTGTATTTGACAACTGTGATCTTACAAATGCGAGATTTTTTGCCGGTAGTACGATTGAGCATTGTACATTTATTCGTTCTGACTTGCGCTCTATTGGCATTGCCAGAGGCGAAGCTGTTTTCACCAATTGCGAATTTTCTTCCTGCGATATGAGAGGCATGACCTTGGAGAATGCTACGTTTATCGACTGTATTTTTGTTAAATGTAGATTCAATGACCGGATTTTGCAAGCGGCGAATATCGTCAATTGTTCCTTTACCGGCAAGCTAGTGGATATTACATTTGAGGGAAATGGGAAACAAAAGCTAATCGCCAATTTTGAAAACTGCATCCTTGAAGGTGTTCGTTTTGTAAACTGTGACCTGACACAATGTATACCGCCAAAATCCAAAAACCATCTGTATGTTGAACAGGTATCCGCACGTGTGAAAAATGCGATGACGAAGATAGACGATGACCCTAATTTATCTGACGATGATCGAAAAGTACTTGTACGCAGTTTGCGCAAGCTTGAGCATATGGAACAATATATTTTCAACACGGTACATATGAAGAAAATGTATGGTGATGTTTTTGTTGAACGATTTTTAAGTAGTCTGGAGCTTAACAAAGCTTAAAAAACAGTTATGTGGGCCTCATTATAAGGAGTATATGACATAACGGTCCCCTCCAGGAGGTTTTTTATCTCACCAGGAGTACATGAAGGGCAGCTTCAGTACACCAAAGCTGACCTTCTCACATATTTTCATTAAATGTATTTTTTTACTTTGTATTTGTGATTTATTGATGTGTTTCATCTCGACAAGTTATACGTTATCAAATTGTTGTATTTATCAGCATGTTTTTGTTCGTCAAGTATAATTCCCCAGAGAGTATCCTTGTATATTCCATACGGAAGTCCAAACCAAATCCTTCTGTACTTTCCAACAGCTGCTAATTCACCTTCGAAAGCCCTTTGTAGTCCACTTATATAAGAGTTTATTGGAACATATTGTTCGCCACTCTCACCTGATACGTCTTGGCCCGTGAGATCTTTATACATTTGTCGAAACATCATGTTGTGTCCTCGTTCATCATTTCGTATTCCTGTAATAATTGTAGCTTGAGTTGAATTTGGAGCGAGAATGATAAGCTCATCGTAAAATAACTCATCATTTTTTTCACCTTGAACTGCTTCCCTGATTAAGTTAATGGCCTCTACCGTTGGGGTGGACCAAATAGGTGCGAAAGTGGACCTATAGTAATAAGGATATGTGTTATACATGTTAATCCCTCCGTAATTAATAATGGTCACTATATGTTCAAAAGCCCATTTAGGTTCAATTTATAAATTTTTTGATCCAGTCACTGTGTTTAGTTCAAAAAGGTGTTTTTATCCACTTTATACCTTGTATAACGTGAACTTGGAATGGAGACGGTATGAAGAAAAAGGTGGATAAGAAATGTATCGTTTGTTTATATCGTTAATCTGTCTATGTATGTTGGTTTCACCAGCGCATGCTTCCCCATCCTCTGAAGATGCAAGTTCTCTTATAAATGAACTCCGTAAAGGAGGGTATATTCTTTATGTTCGTCATGGGGAGGCGAATGTAGGAGAGGATCAACCTGGATTTAATCCGATGGATTGTTCCACCCAAAGGAACTTAAGTGTCAGAGGTAGAGATCAAGCAAATAAATATGGTGAAGCCATTCGAAAACTCAATATACCCATTACTCTTCCGGTAGAATCAGGTCCACTATGTAGAACTGTTCAAACTGCCGAAGCGGCATTCGGTACACAAAATGTAACTATTAAAGAATTTTGGTTGAATATATATGAGCTTAGCAAGAACATAGGTGCTGAAGATTCACAAAAAATACTTCAGGAATTTACCAATGATGTTGAACATGTACCACCTAATCATTCAAATAGAGTTATAATAGCTCACTCTTTTCCATCCGGTATTGGGCTAGGTAACATCCCATATATGGGGACGGTAGTAGTAAAACCGCTGGGAAATAACAGAGGATATGAGGTTATTGGAAGATTGGCCCTTGAGGATTTATTAATGCAAGCCAATATGTAGTTATCGGTAATTTTCTTTTCTTAGTGAATGGATGGTGACCTTGTGGGAAGGGAGAGCTTGGATATAGAAGTCTGGTGCCTTGCTTGTATACCGTATGAAATAGTGGTAATTATAACATTTAAAGAAAGACATATTACACAACGTTTAGCAAGAAAGGAACATCAACGTGCCAGAATGGTTAGAGGTTGTATTTCGAACGTTATCTGCCGTTACAATTCTGTTTATAATCACAAAAATTTTAGGCAAGCGTCAAATTTCTCAATTATCCTTGTTTGAGTATATAACAGGGATTACTTTAGGGAACCTGGTGGGGTATATATCATTAGACACAGATACCACTTGGTACTTAGGTTTCATCGCATTGTTTGTATGGGTAGTCGTGTCTACGGGAGCGGAATATTTAACGATGAAAAGTAAAAGGATCCGGGACATCGTGGATGGGAGATCAACGATTCTCATCGAAAATGGGACTGTAAATGAAAAAGCATTAGAGAAAGAGCGATTGACGATCGATGAATTTCTGGAGCAGCTTCGTAAGAAAGATGTGTTTCGCGTTGCCGATGTTGAGTTTGCAGTCATGGAACAGAGCGGAGATATCAGCGTCATGCTCAAAAAGGAGTATCAACCACTCACCGCAGATAGTTTAGGTTACCATATCTCATCCGAAGAAGAACCGAGAACAATCATTATGGACGGTCATATCTTATCAGATGTGTTAAAAACAGCAGAACTGAAAGAAGAATGGGTACGAAAGGAGCTCCGCAAACTTAATTTGACATTGGACCAAGTGTATATTGGTCAGATCGATAGTAAGGGAGAACTCTCCGTACAGACGGGTACAGAATCTTTCCCCAAACCTGCCAATTCAAGTCCGAAGGATCAAATTACGGAGTTAGTGAAACGACTACAGGATGATCTAATGATGCGTAAAGAGCTCGCTTCCAATGATAAGGATAGGCTTAAATATCAAGAAGCGTTAGATCAATTCAGAACGGTAATGCATGCATATCAGAATAAACAAACCTAGATGTTGTAATATAGTTTGACTTCACATCAAAATGCAAAAGCCCAAGCTTCGGCTTGGGTTTTGTTATCTGTTTTTGGAGGAAACTTGAGGTTTTGATGATGGTTTCGCGTTTAACTTCACCATTTCACTAATACTGATCGGCACTATGTTACCAGACCATTGAGGAACCATTGTTCTAATTACCTTTGCAGTCTTAAGTCCTGCATTTCCAACATGCCCGATGGTCACACATGTATCTTGTAACTCTAATCTCTTCTCAATGAGTTTCATTTGTTTGGTAATATGTTCGGTCGTATGGTTATCATCCAGAAAAATTTCATTCTCAATAAAAGGTATTTCTTTTACTGCAACAAAAAGAGGCCTCGCTCCTTACATACATCGAGAACGATGGACAAGATTTGCCGATTGGTGAACTTATTCAGAGATGAACGAGTACAATTAGGCTCCAAAAAAAAGGACCGTAAGTATTCATCTCCCATCGATGAATGATTCGGTCCTTTTATATTTATCCTGTACCTTCATACCTTTACAGCATCTTTATAAAAATATCCATTGAACGACGGTTACGGACTCCGCCTCTCTTTGTTAACGTCTTCGGAAGGCTCCGCCGCGTGCCAGAGCGAAGAAGATGAGCAGGGCAATAATCGAGCCAACAATAGCTGGAATAATATGAAATCCGCCAATCACTGGCCCTCTTGGTCCCAACAATTCTGTTCCTAACCAGGAACCGATAAAACCCGCAATAATGTTCCCAAGAACACCGCCCGGTACGTCTCGCCCAATCAAGTTGCCGCTTAACCAGCCAATAAGTCCACCAACAATAAGTACCCAGAGCAGATCCATGGATTGACACTCCTTTCTTCGGGTTTATTACAAGTTATGTTGGGGTCAGTGGAATATACCTCATCTTCCAGTTGGTGGAGGAATCTAAAGTGACTGTGCTAAGATGAGAATAAATGTTGATTCAAGCTGGACAAGGCTAGAGGGGGTGCACATTGAAGAAAATACTTGTTATTGACGATGAAGTCGCGATTAGAGATTTAATTGAGCTCGTACTGAGAAGAGAAAACTACGTCGTTCAAACGGCTGAAAACGGTAAGATAGCCCTGCAGCTTCTGGATGCTTTTGGGCCGGACCTGGTGGTGCTTGACTTGATGCTGCCTGACTGCTCCGGATATGATCTGTGCAAGGAAATCACCGGGAAACGTGCCGTTCCCGTGATCATGCTCTCTGCCAAAAATGAGGTAATCGACAAGGTGCTCGGACTAGAGCTAGGGGCGGAAGATTACATGACCAAACCCTTTGACAATCGTGAATTGCTCGCTCGAATCAAGGTGATTCTGAGAAGAAACGAGAGCAAGGAGGATTCAAGTGAAGGAACAGAAGTGAAATCTACACGCATCATTCATGAAGAGCTGACATTTGACCTGGAAAGCCGAAGGGTGCTGAAAAACGGTGTACCCGTTTCTTTAACGGCCAAAGAGTTTAAAATTCTGGAAACGTTACTCAGAAGGCCAGACAAAATCTTTACCCGGGATGAGCTGCTGCAGATCGGATGGGGATATGACTTTATGGGAGACAGTCGAAGTGTGGATATGACCATCATGCGATTACGGAAGAAGCTTGAGGATAACGCGGACGAACCGAAGTATGTCAGGACGATCTATGGATTTGGCTATCAACTTGGAGGTGGCGAGGGCTGAAGTATGCAACCCGGTTACTGCTGAATTATTTATTCTTTTCCGTGCTGTCCTTTGGCATCATCATTTTCGCGGTGAATAAAGCCATCGATTACTACAGCTTCATTACCATTGAAAAACAGATGATGGAGAAGGCGGATCTGTCCGAGTTGTCCTTCCGTGAGGTGTTGGCACAGCATAGATCATCGACAGGAGAGCCGCAGACAAAAGAAATCGTCAGACTTGCGCTGGAGAAGCTGAAAGCTTCAGGCAAGGAAGTGCGTATCTATGACAGCTCCAAGCAGCTACTAGGCTTGGCTGTGGATGGCATCATCATTAATGATGGCAAGCCTCTTATTTTCGAGAAGAATATTGAGAAAGCCCTGAGTGGCAGCTATGCCTACACCGTAACGGAAAACCATCTGCTTTATTTTGCCACGCCCATTCAGAATCAATTTTACGAAAATGCTTATGTGTATGAGTTCGTGGAGGACATTTCATACTTTTATGCAATCATGGATCAAATTCGTTACGTGCTGTTAGCGGGTGCAGGCGGATTTATTGTACTCATTACATTATCCAGTCTGTGGATTGCCCGCAACACAACCAAGCCAATTAAGCTTCTGCTTGGAGCAGTGCAAAGTTTCTCTAAACAAGAGTTTCGGAGAGTTCATCTTAACCGGAAGGATGAGCTGGGCATGCTGGCAGAAGGGCTGGATTCCATGGGGCGGCAGCTTCATGATTACATTGAGTACCAGAAACAATTTGTCTCTAACGTATCTCACGAGTTAAAAACACCCTTGGCAGCAATTCGCGGTTTCTCTCAATACCTGGTTGAAGGGGAGAGCGAGAACAAGGAACTGCAAAAAATCTATGCTCATCTGCTGCAGGAATCGGATCGGCTGACGCGCTTGATTAATGAACTCTTGCTGCTATCCCGATTCGACAAGGCTGGTTCTAACGAACTGGAAGCCCGGAAGACGGAAATGAACGAACTGATTCAGCAAGTCGCAACGAATATGAGTGCCAAGGCCAAAGATAAAGGTATCGAGATTATAGTCAGGGAGACGGAAGCGGAACCGCCGGATAAGCATCTGATGAGAGTCCACGCCAACGTAAATCCAATGCTGATGTCCCATGCAATAGCCAACCTTGTAGACAATGCCATCAAATATTCGGACAGTCCATCGCTAATCGAATTGAAGCTTACACATACGCCAAGCGAGGTAGTTATACGGATACGTGATCAAGGTATCGGCATCGCGGGCGATGAGCTGGAGAGAGTGCAGGAACGCTTTTACCGGGCGAAAAATGCAAGCACAGCGAACGGTTCAGGTCTTGGACTCTCGATTTGCAAAGAGATCGTAGAGCGATTTAATGGATATATCGATATGGAAAGTCAGATCGGGGAAGGAACGGCCGTTACGGTTGTGTTACCCCGTGCGTAAATAGTTAACGTTACAAGACTGATACAATTCTGTTATGAGACTAACAAATGCTTTTTTTATAATCACTTCATAAGAAGAAATCACACATTTATGGAGGGATCATGATGAAATTAAAAAACAAGTCTACAGCTGTTATCCTGCTTAGTATTATACTAACGATGGCACTGGCGGGCTGTCAGTCCAATGGTGCCCAGTCACCAGAAGCGGCGCAGAACGAGCAGGCCAAAGGCGAAGAAGCTTCCAATTCTACTACACCTACGTCAGAAAATTCCGAAGAACAGAGTAGTGAAGCGATTAAGGAAGGTTCGATGGAGAAGGAAGGAAATGTGGTGCTGAAGGAGCTTGCTTTTGTCTATAATGAGCACACCATTGCGATTTCCGATACAGCGAATGAAGATCAGATGGAACAGATGCTGGGTAAACCGGATAACCTGAAATCCCATACGTACACTGCCGACGATGGAACAAACATGGATACGTTAATCGGTTTTACAGAAAAGGTTTATACGTATCCTGGCCTGGAAATTAAAACAATCAGTATACCGGAGGGGAAACAAGACTCCATCTTTCATATCGAAATTACGGATCCTAAGTACGCAACAGTACGAAACATTAAAGCAGGAGACAGCCTGGATACACTCAAAAACGCCTACCCTGAGGGAAAACTGCTTGGTGATGGAGCCCCTGATGAGGAGGATGACTTCCGTTACGAGCCATCCAATTATGTGGATGTGATGTCGTTTCATATCAAGGATGTCAAGGTGGAGAGCATTCAGATCTACAGCCTTCTGGATTAATGTATAGTGATCGATGTTGGCAATCCTTTCATACGATTCACCTCTAATACCTGCCCTGGAGAGGGGCAGGTATTTTCTCGTTTAGTCTCGTAGGCATGTTAAAGCAACCATACTCACACAAAATACGTCTAAACAGTTAGGTTGGAAATTTCCGATTTTCCGAGGGGGTGATCCAAATTTGGAATAGAATGACTAAGACCTTGCTACCTTTTATATTCCTGCTCGCCACATGTTTTATGGCCGCGCCTTTAACTGTCAAAGCATGCTCTTGCGCTGAACCCCCAGGTATAGACGATCAATTAAATCGAAAAACAGCCATTTTTACGGGCAAATTATTGAGTTTGACAAAAGCAGTTGAAACAACAAGTTGGTCTTCCGCAGATCTTGTAAAAGCACAATTCGAAGTGACGATGGTTTGGAAGGGAGAACTGAATTCTCGAACAACTGTTTACACCGCATTGAGTTCTGAAAGTTGTGGATATGAAGGGTTTGAAGTGAATGAAGAATTTATCGTTTTTGCTTATGGAAAACTAGATCGACTTGAAACTGGTCTTTGTGAGGGAACTAAAAATCTCGAATCCGCACAAGAAGAACTTAAAGATTTGGGAACGGGGTATGTACCTTTGAAAACTAGCACTCAAGATAATCATCTAGAAATACATTCTGCTAACAATGAACTAAATAATCAATTCACAATCGATTTAGTTCTTGTACTTATTCTAACCTTGTTCATCTTGCTGGTGATATTTGTAAAACAGCAACGCAGATGACGTGGTTTATTCGGTTGTCATTTATTATTACAGTTGCGTGCAATATATAAATTCATTAAACTAGTTCGCTTAATAAAATCAAGAAATCATCAGGGACACATTTACAATAAGTACTTACTTTGAATAATCACTATTATATTTACACATAATTACTTGGATTTGCGAGGAAGAAGCAAATGTTCTTTGCATAATTTTATACTAGTTGTTAAAAAATAAGTAAGGACAAAAATAATGAACACGCAGGGGCTAGTTATAAATAATTGCGAATACCAGGTAAAAAACTATTAGCTTAAAGGAGTGTAAATAAACATTGAAAGCAGTTGTGATTAATCAATATGGGAGTAAAGAAGAGTTAGTTGAGCAGGAAGTGAATAAACCAAGGGCAGAAGCTAATCAAGTGGTTGTAAAACTAGAGGCAACATCGATTAATCCGATCGATTGGAAATTAAGAGAAGGTTACTTAAAACAAATGTTTGATTGGGAATTCCCTATTATCTTAGGCTGGGATGCTGCTGGAGTCATAACTGAAATTGGTTCAAACGTTTCGAAGTGGAAAGTTGGGGACCGAGTATTCAGTCGTCCTGAAACAACTCGTTTCGGTACATATGCTGAATATACAGCAGTTGATGAGCATCTACTGGCAAAACTGCCTGATTCCATCTCATATGAGGAGGCTGCGGCTGTACCTTTAGCTGGTTTAACGGCGTGGCAGGCATTGTTTACTCATGGGCATCTAAAAGAAGGTGAAACTGTACTTATTCATGCTGGTGCTGGTGGTGTAGGTATGTACGCCATTCAATTAGCTAAGTATGCTGGCGCTCATGTGGTTACAACAGCAAGTGAAAAAAACCATGAACTACTCCATTCATTAGGTGCTGATCAAGTCATTGATTACAAAAAAGAAAAATTCGAAGAGATTCTAAAAGATATAGATTTAGTATTTGACACGATGGGTGGAGAAGTAGCTGAGAATAGCTATAAGGTGCTTAAGCCTAATACCGGAAGACTGATTACCATTGTTGGTGAACCCAATCATGATACAGCTAAGTCTCACAATGTATCAGCAAAGGGGATTTGGCTACAGCCAGATGGTCATCAATTACAGAAAATTGCAGATTTGATGGAAGAGAAAAAGATTAAGTCGATTGTGGGGGCAACATTCCCGTTCAGTAGACAGGGGATTTATGATGCGCATGCTTTGAGTGAAACTCACCATGCTGTAGGTAAAATTGTAATTACATTTTAGTAAGAAGACTGGGAAAAACAATAAAAATTAAAATAGGCAGCTGTCATTTGGGCTTAAATTTTTGTAGACTTCCTCTTAGTGAGCGGAGTCTTTTTGCTGTATCCTATAGGCTTATATGTAAAATAAAACCAGAGTCTATACTTACATTGGAATCCAAATTTATTCACATTGAAGTGGATTTCTTACTTTTCATAATAGGCTGTGCCAGTTTCCCATAGGACGTTTTCGATACTATGCTTCAGTGGCTTTCCAAGCTGAAAGGCCAATCTCTTGGCTGTGATGTTCTGGAGATAAGCAGAAAAAGTCTAGGTGGTTGCTCCAAGAGCAACAAAAGACCCCTGAACATCGTTAAATGGATTGAACTAGTTGGTAAACAGTGTTACTCTGAAAGCCTGTGTTCAATAATATAATAAATATTAGTCACCATTTTGGTTAGAAAGAAAGGTAACACTATGATAAAAGTTGAAAACTTATCCTTCTCATTTCCGCAAAAAGAACTATATAACAACATTTCATTTACGTTAGAAGAGGCACAACATTGCGCTTTTATAGGAACAAGTGGCAGTGGGAAAAGTACACTGGTCGATATACTGATCGATCCGGAAAGATATTTGTTCGAGGGTAAGTTAGAGATAGATCCGGATTGCAGAATTGGATATGTCAGTCAGTTCTCGCAAGTCGACAAAACGAAAGAAATAACCGTATTCGAATATATCGGAGAAGAATTCATCAAGCTACAAGATGAGATCACAGCCCTGTATGCGGAGATGGCCACCACGTCTGATATGGATTCTCTGCTGGAGAAGGTTCAATCGGCTTTGGATGCATTCGAATCGATGGATGGGGATAATTTCGAAAACACCATTAATAAGCAGCTAAACCTGGCGAACCTCATGAAGCTCAAAGATCTTAGTATATCCGACGTAAGTGGTGGGGAATTCAAACTGATCCAAGTGATGAAGGAAATGCTTAATCGCCCAGACTTAATGATTATGGATGAACCCGATGTATTTTTGGACTTTGAAAACCTGAATTCGCTTAAAAAATTGATTAATTCCTACAAGGGAATGCTGCTGGTTGTTACGCACAACCGATATCTATTGAATCATTGTTTCAACAAAATTATCCACCTTGAAAATACGGAAATCCAAGAGTTTGACGGGCGATATATCGAGTACAACTTCTCGCTGCTTCAGACTAAGATCGAGCTGCAAGAAATCGCAGTTGCTGAAGCTGAAGAGATTGAGAGATACGATCACATCATCGACAATCTCAGAGAGATCGCCACATATAATTCGGAAGCCTCCAGAGGCAGAGCGTTAAAAGCCAGAGTCAAGTTTCAAGAGAGATTGGAAGCACGTCGAATAAAAGAGCCATTTGTCGATATTAAGCAGCCGAATATCCGTTTTGATATCGATAAGGAAATTGAAGACACCGTTGTGGTTAAAGTCAATAATTATAGCGTTTCCTTTGACGAGTTGCTTTTGGAAAATGTGAACTTCGAGATCAATTCGACAGATAAAGTAGCCCTGATCGGTCCAAATGGTACCGGGAAAACGACTTTGCTCCGTGAAATCTATAAAAACAATCAGGATTCCATTGAAATAAATGATGATGTTAATGTGGCTTATTTATCTCAGCTTCAAGGTGAAATGCTAAAAGATTCGAATACCATACTACATGATTTCATAGATGCCGGGTTTAATACGTATGATGAGATTAGATCGCATCTTACAAGTTATGGCTTTGAAGGAGAAATCCTTGATCAAAAGATTGAATCATTATCTGGTGGAGAAAAAAACATGCTCCAACTGGCTAAAGTTTCTGCCAGTCAAGCGGGCGTGTTGCTTCTTGATGAACCGACAAGCCATCTAGACACTTACTCACAAATTGCACTGGAGAAAGCCATCGAGGACTATAAAGGTGCGATTCTCATGATTTCTCATGATTTTTATTCTGTTGTAAATGGTATGGATTATGTTTTAATCATTGACGATAAAACGATTAGCAAAATGAGTATGCAAGAATTTAGACAGATGATTTATGCTAGTCATTTTAATAAAGATTATTTAGAAACTGAACAACAGAAAAAATCAATTGAAATGAAAATAGAATTGGCTTTAAAAGATACTAATTTTGAACTTGCCAAAGTATTGGTTGATGAGTTAGAAGAGTTAATTAAGTTGCTTTAGGATTGCAACTTTCTGATTGAATTGTTATAAGGGAATAAAGTAAGTTACAGCGGTTACGGTTGAACTAAATCATTCTGCGTTCTACGGTGATACATGATGAAGGTGAATAAATATGTGGCTGAAAGACACTGATGAAGAACATCAGTGTCTCTTTACCTTTCAGTCGTGTTGACGATACCTCATCAAATCCTGACTACGTTTAAGGACATCCATAATTTAAGAGTGGCTTTTGAGCGGTAGAGCCAAGCCAGTTGCCTAAACAAGCTGGAAAACCTCATGAAGAAGCTGACGTGGTCAGCATTATCAAGGTGAATGCGGATGAAAAAATATTTCTTCTAAGAAACTGCATGGAAAAGGACTTTGTTATATACATAAGATCAAAATATAATGGACGTGGGTGATTGGTCTGACAATTGCTGCAATGATCATGGAGCCAAAGGGTAAAGAGAGTTTTTATGTCCCAGTATCGACGGAAGCATTCTTCAAAAGATGCTGGGAGCCTGGAATTAAAGCTTTGGAATTAGAATTGATTTCTCTCTTTCCTGATCCTGGCGTTGATTTAGATAAAAAGCATCTTCCGAAGTTATTGAATGAACTTCATTTATTAAAGGACTGGGCTGAGACTGGACGGCATTTAAACGAAAATGATTCTGAACATCTAATCAATCGAATTAGCATTCTTCAAGAGAAAATGCATGAAGCATTTCTCGATGAGAATGTCATAATTTTTATAGGATAAACGAAATCATGAAAATAGGGGGAGATAGAACGGTTACCGCCACTTCAGCTCGTAGTTCTCTAGAAGTTGTAACTTTCTATGGTCCCATGTCACATTAGAAGCCGCTATCTCGTTCTATATGCAAACTATAGAAGGAGTAGATGCTATGAGAACATTGACTTGCGTCGTCATTGGTGCCGGGTATGCGGGAATTCATGCCGTTAAGGAAATCAGAAAATTGTTCAAGGGTCAAGTAAGTATGTATCCGCTGCGACTTGTCTTAATTGACAAAAACTCTTTCCATTTGCGGAAAGTACTCATGTTTAGACCTGCCGTTACGAATGAAGACATACGAATCCCATTGACTACGTTGTTTCCAAACGGAGTTGAAATGGTTGAGGCAACCGTCTCAAACATCATAGCGGAAGAGAAGAAGCTGCTGTATGTGGATTCTTTAGGTGCCGAGAACGAGTTGAACTACGATTTGCTCGTGGTGACCGCGGGCAGTGTAATCCGGTGTCCGGAACCTGAACAGGGTGGCACTGCACTCACCTCATTAGAAAATGCGCAAGAGATTCGAAGTTTGTGGCTTACTAATCTAAAGCAAGCCGCTTCTGAAAATAAACCAAGAGAACGTGAGCGATTAATGCATGTCGCGATTGCAGGAGCTGGTATTAGTGGTATAGAGACTGCTGCTGAGTTTGCATATTACGCTCGCAAGGATGCAAAACAACTGGGACTTGACCCCCAAGCCGTAAAAATTACTCTGTACAATGCACATCAACGTCTATTTCTAGACGGTCCTGCTAAAGTAGGAATGAAACTGGATCAATTACTTCAAGACATCGGAATTAATACCATGCATGATAAACGTGTCATTAAGGAAAAAGACGGCGTTGTATGGTTTTCAAATGGCGAAAAGCAGCCTATAGGCTTGTGCATCTGGACGCTTGGGCTGCTGCCTAATCCGATGTTATCTGCCATGGGATTGCCTGTTACCACCCAAGGGTATGTGCACGTTGATGTCAGTTACAGGGTAGCTGATATGACGGGTGTATATAGTATCGGTGACTGTGCCAGAATCGTGGACCCCATTAACGGGCATGTCGATGGCAAGACGTGCAAGGAAGCGATTCCTCAAGCGGCTCGGCTTGCCAGAATTATGCTAGCAGATCTTGAAGGACGCCAAGCGCCAGTTCATGAAAGCTATATGAAATCCTTCAGCATCGGGCTAGGTCCTGACAAAGGGTTAACCTGGGTGAACAAATGGGGTCTCGATTTCGTCGTCACAGGTAAATTAAGCTGGAAAATAAAAATGTATACTTGGGATACAGCTAGTATGTTAACGAATTGAATAAGAATGGGGACGGAGAAGAGGTGGTGACGTTGGAGGAGCTATACAGACAATATAAAAAGTTGTTGCTCACACTGGCTTACCAGATGACAGGAACATGGTCCGATGCGGAAGACGCTGTACAGGACGTTTTTATGAAAGTTTGCAATGGTAACCCGGCTGGTTTGACCGAAGAACCAAAGGCGTATTTGTGTAAAATGGTCGTCAATCGCTGCCGTGACCTCTATAAATCAGCTCGTCGGCGGAGGGAACGCTACGTCGGAGAGTGGCTCCCCGAACCCGTTCCGACTTCAGAAGACGATCCGCTCAATTTCCTAGTCCGTGATGAGCTGCTATCCTATGCAGTCTTGGTACTGCTAGAGAAGCTTTCTCCAGTAGAAAGGGCAGTGTTCGTATTACGCGAGGCACTTGGTATCGAGTATGTCGGTATTGCCAAGATCATTGGTAAAAGCGAAGTGAACTGCAGGAAGATTTTCAGTCGGGCAAAGGAAAAGATGGGTATCAGTGGGGAACAGCGGAATGTAACCGAGACGGATAGAGAGGCGTGGGTTCGCAAGTTCGTTTCCGCGCTAGAGCAAAACAACACAGAGCAGGTTATTTGTATGCTAGCCGACGATGTTGTGCTTATCTCCGATGGGGGAGGAAAGGTCCTGGCCGCTATTCGACCAATCACATACCGCGATGCCGTTGCCAAATTCCTTTTTGGTACATTCCATAAATCATCCCAACATGAGGGCGGTATTCAGTTAGAGATGAGCGAGATCAACGGTCAAATCGGACTCGTTATCCGTTTGAATGAGCAAGTTGATACGGTAGCGCTAATTCATGGCGAAGGATACTCAATTCACCACATTTATCTTATCCGAAATCCAGAAAAACTTAGATTTTTTAACTTATCTGGGGTTTATGAAAAGTAGCCAGGCACAAAATAAGCAAGAGCAATGATTCAAATTAACGACTAGGATGGAGCTGTCGGCGGATCGGCAGCTTCATTGCATTAACGTGAATTGGAAGAGAAAGCTTCTCAAATAAAAAAACAAACTTAGCGTCCATTTTGATATGGCCGAGAGGATAAAACATATTCCATTTTCGATTAGATAATTATCTTAGTGTGAGTAGTGGGACTCTTATGAGCGACTAACAGGCAAAGGATGAAGAGACCACTCTGAGGATAGCCACGAGCAATCACTTTCCTCTTTGAGTTCTACTTATCTCAATGCGGCTTTGTGTTTAATAAACTGTTATGCTCAGTAGGTATGGGGCTGTAACGCTAATATTAGTCTAATAAAAGAGATTATTAGTCATGGTATAATCAAAGCTAGAGCGTAAAAAAATGTGGAAGTAAAATCCAAAATAACGATTGCTAAATCAGTGAATGTAAGGTAAGATTCAACTATCAAATTTTATCTAAACGTTTAAACAGCTAATGAACGATGGTTCGTATGCTTAGACAGGAGTGACCTATGAGAAAAACCAGCATAAAGGACATCGCACTTAGGGCTAATGTTTCTATCGCTACTGTCTCCTATGTACTTAACGGCACACGCAATGTCCGTCCCGAAACGCGCAGAAGGGTCCAGGAGGCCATCGGAGCATTGAATTACAAACCAAACGAGATTGCTAAAAGCCTCAAACGAAACCGTACCAACACCATTGGTGTTATTACGGAGGATGTGACTGTATTTAACGCTCCGGATATTATCGATGGTATTAACGACTTCGGAGACCGTCACGACCTTCATATTCTGCTGGTTAACCTTAGGCTCGACAAACGAATCGGCCGTAATTTTCAAGACGTCGAGGCTTACCGCAAGTATGCATCCAGTGCTGTATCTGAACTGCTTGGTAAACAGGTAGATGGTATCATCTACATTGGAGTACACACTCGCGACTTGACAGGACTGATCAATGTTGAAGGTAAACCGATTATCTACACCTACGGTTATACCCAAGAAGATATTTCAATTCAGTATAATGATGAACAGGCATCTTATGAAGCGATGTCGTACTTGGTACGAATGGGACACAGTCGCATCGCCATAATTAGCGGCTTAATGGATTCAATCCCTTCAAGGCGCCGATTAAACGGTTATTACAAAGCAGTTACCGATTTTGAATTGCCGTTTGACCCTTCCATGATAAAGATGGGGGATTGGGAAAGAGATTCTGGCTACAGGTACGCTAACGAGTTACTCGATATGGACAATCCGCCGACTGCGATCCTGTCCATGAACGATGTTATGGGCGTTGGGATTCTTCAGGCCGTGAAGGAAAAGGGACTTAGCGTTCCTGATGATATTTCTGTAATTGGTTTTGACGATAGGGAATTTAGCGATTACCTAAGTCCACGTCTGACAACAATGGGATTACCGCTTCATGAGATGGGATATTTAGCGATTGAAACCCTTTACCGCCTGATTAATGGAGAAGATGTTCAAAACCTAACCATGCCGGAATGCTGCTTGATCGAGCGCGATTCTGTTCGGAAACTGGATGCTTAAAAGCTAATAGAAGCATCCAGTTTCCATACATAAAACAAACGCAGGTAGGCTTCGCAATACCATAGAGGAATTTAAGTTTCTCTTTTCAAAACAATTTAAACGTTTAACTTAATTTTGATCGATGAAAGGGTGATCTGGATGACCATTCTTAGTAATGAGAAATATAGAATCGAGTTTGGTGAACGTGGTACTGTTCAGTCATTGGTGATGAAAGATGATCCGCATGAGATGAATTGGGTAGTGGATCCTCATTATTTACGAGAGGTTGGGTTTCAAGATGGTGAGGATAAGCTCTTTGGAGAATGGAGTTTGCAGTTGAATGATAGGTTTGTTCAAAGCTCGATGTTGGAGCCAGCTATTACGAAACATAGCACACAACATGTTACCGTTGAGTTCAAAGATCTACAGGTCAAGATCTCATTTTCATATTTACTCGAAGGCGATCAACTCCGCTGGGGTATCGAACTAACCAATGAATCGGATGAGAGGGTTAAAATTCAGGGATTGCATGTCTGGTTTTCTCTCGCCTACATTATGTTTCGAACGCAAGATGTGTACCGTAACATGCAAGAATCTTGTGCCGTATTTTCACACATCGGGGGGGACTTTGCCAAATTTGCTGCTGTACGACGAAGTAACGAAGGTCCTCATCTGGGAATTTACACGCTTAGAGGAACAACATCAACCTTGGGTTCTCTTTGCCGGTATTGTAACCGATTTCTAGAGCAGGTTTCTCCTTCTTTGGACGGCTTGTTATACCATAGGATCTCTTTGGTGGAGGATGGGACCTCATTGAAAGAATTGGTACCTACCGATTGGATTTATGATGACGCTTACAAATCTCTATCGTTAAAGCCTGGGCAATCTGAAAATTGGGAGTACGGATTTTTGTCATTCCAGAACCTGGCTGACTTCTACCACCAAGGCAAGTCTCTCGGACATCCTCACTGGAGCTTTACACCCGTTGTGCCTGTAGGAGGACAATTCACAGCCTCAGTCCGTTTGCCTAGGGAACATGAAATTAAGACGTTAATGCTATACAGTGCACCTGGAAACATGAATGACATCGTTAAGCAGGATATCACAACACTACTGATTCCTTCAGGGAAGTCTATTTCACGGGACGTTGACTCTCATCAAACTAGCAATCCCATCGTTGAACAGGAGTTCATAGTAACCTTACCCGCTGACGTACCGGGAGAACGTAAACTGGAGTTGATACTCAAGGACGGACGTCGTGACATGCTGGTTTGGAATGTCCTTGAACCCGTGCATATCTTGCTTGAAAAGCGAGCAGAATGGCTGGCAGTAAATAGCTATGAAGGCAGGGAGGCAGCGGAGAGGCCTCATGCGTTCCGTCCGTTATCTAACCAAGGTGAGTCACTGGGAAAATTGGCATTTCTATTGCTGAAAAATCGGATGTCTTCACCTGTTCCCGAGCAGATTACGAAGGCGGAAGCAGCTGCGGTGCTAGATATGAAGGTGCATTGGTTCATAGATGGTGATTTGTCCAGGCCGCGACCTTTGTATGGTAACTTTTATCGTATCTACGATTTCGATTATATTGCGCACGTTTTTTATCTATTATCACAAATGGATGAAGAGCTGCTTCATCTACATTCTCCTTCCGAGTATTTGAAATGGGCCGCCGAAGTGATGTGTTTGCGACTTGATCCAGATTGTCATTCAGGTCAGCGAGAAAAGGATGAATCGCGTCTAAATGGTGTGTTTATTCTGTACATACGTGAACTACTACAAGCGTTGAAAGACAAAGAATATGCTGAATTACACAACCGACTACGACAGCTATGGGATCGCTTTGGGCGGGAAATGGAAATTGGTGTTCGGCACTACGGCGGAGCCGTTACAGAACACTTTTATGATAATGCAGGATTTGGTCCAACGTGCACAGCCTTATGTTTTCTTGGGCATGTTGACGAGGCTTCACAATATGGTCAGCTTATTTTGGCGAATATCGGATTCAGCAACGACTATAGGCTGCAGAATCCGGATCGATGGTGGGAAGCACTGTCCCCAATGATTCATTCCTTATGGGGCGGATTAGCAGCATCATCGGCACTTGTTGCATATGAACATCTCGGTGATCCGGAATATCTGGAAGCAGCTTATCGCTCTACCATGGCAATCTTTCATTGTTATGACTGGAATGTAAGATCTACCCCGCGAAGGCTGGAGCAAGGTGAAGCCGCATCGACGTATAGTGTATCTGCACCCAACTTGAACATGCCGGCGTTATCGCGTAATCGTTTTGGACAATCGGTATTCGTGGGAGCAGACGATCCACTGTTTGCCGCCTTGTTCTCCGATGTATCGGGGGATGACTGGGATATGGGTGAAGAATTAGTAGCTTATTTGCTGGGGTTTGGAACGACGACGTACCTCTATCGGGATGCAGAAGGCACTTTAAAATGTGTCAACGGATTCGTCACAGAAGAGCATGATGGTTGGACCGTGAAAAGTTATGCGGCGTATCCGTCTAGGTACGTATTCCGTGAAGAAGACTTAGAGTTCAGAGCTCCACAAGGAACTTTGCAAAAGAGCATTCGCCTGGAACATGGAAAGTTTTCCGCTTGTCTATGACCCGTCTACAAACTTGGCAGTACCATTCGTTCTAAAACAGAAAATATATAGGCTTTGGCCAAAAAACAGCAATCGTATAATTATCCGGATATGAAAAAAGACCAAGTTTTTAAGTTAAACGATTAAATTCGTTGACTTGAAATAAATAGCATTGAAAAAGGGAGGAAACAAACATGAGGTTCGGTAAGCGCAAGTTGATTCTGTCTCTCGCATTAACCTTGGCTTTCTCCACGCTAGCAGGTTGTTCCGGCAATTCGGACACTTCCGGCAATGCCAAAAATGCAGCAGCGGGCGACGGGGATACGTCCGCTGGGGGCATCACCCTTGAGTTGTTGTATTGGGGAGATGACGTACAGAAGCAACTGGTGGAATCCGCTGCAGAAAAATATACGGCGGACACCGGGGTGAAAATTAATGCACAGGTGTTGCCGGCAGACGGCACATTCGACACCTTCATCCAGACGAGGCTACAATCCGGAGAACTGCCAGACATCAGTTACATGGGGGAAGCTGACATTCAAAAGTATAATGAGATGGGCATCTTAGAGGACATTTCCGACCTGCTTGCGGATGGAAGCATTCCGGAGAAACTTCCTGCAATCACTATCCAAACACCTGAACAGAAAGTGATTGGTGTAGGCTTGTCCAACCAAATGGAACTGTTGTTCTATAGCAAATCGAAATTTGATGAGGCAGGCGTTTCATATCCACCTACCAAGGTTGAAGAAGCCTGGGATTGGGATACCTTTGTTGCCAATGCTAAGAAGCTAACCAAGGATTCGAGTGGTAAGACAGCCGCCGATGCTGGATTTGACGCTGCACTGACGGAGAACTATGGTCTAGGTTTTACAGCAGGACGTGAATTTCATCATTTCTGGGCAGCGAACGCTAATGGAGGAGGCATTGTATCCCCGGATGGAAAAGAGTTTCAATGGGATTTGCCACAAACGACAGAAGGTATTCAAAAACTGGCTGATCTTGTGAACAAAGACAAAGTTGCTTCTGCCTTTAGCTACACTTGGAGTACTGGAATAGGCTCTGCTGTGGATGCGTTAAGTGGGGGTTACGCTATGGCTGTGAGCGGATCCTGGGATTTAGCTAATATCAAAGGCAATGAGGATATTGGCGTAGGTGTGCTCCCGAAAATGGAGAAAGCAGTGACCATGAATGCTGGAGCTCCACTCGTAGTGTACAACACTTCCAAACATATCGAGGAAGCCAAAAAATTCTACGCTTATATGGTTAACCCAGAAAATAGCCTAGATCTGCTGAAAAGCGGAGCATGGCTGCCGAATCAGGCGGACTGGTATACAGATCCAGCTTTAATTGATCAATGGACTGCTGATCTGCCCGCTAGCGCAAAGGAAACCATCCTTAGCTATGCTACGACCGAGGGTGCCATTGTCCAATGGCCAGCGTATTATGTTCCTGCTTATTTAAAAATGAACACAGAATACGAAAAGTCGATTGACCAGGCATTATCCGGCCAGAAAAGTGTCAAAGAAATTTATGATGCCATTATGCCGGCAATCAAGTCGCTGTGGGAAAGCGGCAAGGTTTCCTAATCATAGGAAGGAAGTTTGAATTCGAAAAGAGAGGCTATGCTCATGAATCCAGAACGCAAAATCGGTTCGAAAACCGTTTCTGCCAGAAAAATTGCAAAAGGTGCCACCAAAGAGGCCATTGCCGGATATCTATTTGCTGCCCCAGCCATTATCGGATTTTTGGTGCTGACGATGTACCCCATGCTCGCCAGTTTATATTACAGTTTTCATAAAATTACGATTATGAGCGGCAGTCAGGTCATGGAATGGATTGGGCTAGATAACTTCAGATATATTTTCAGCAATCCGAGCTCTGAATTTAAAAAATCGATTACGGTTACGCTGGTTTATTCCTTTGTAAACGTTGCGCTCGTTATCGTGTTCTGCCTGATCGTTGCTTTGCTGCTGAACCGTAAGTTTATCGGGAGAAATTTGCTAAGAGCTATCTTCTTTCTGCCATCCGTCATACCGATGCTAGCGACAACGATAGTATGGCAGATGCTATTACAAAACCAGGCCAAAGGCGGGCTCGTCAACTGGGTTCTACTACAAATGGGCATTGCGCCATGGGATTTTCTCAACGACCCACTTCGGATTTTCTACACTTTATTTATTATGAGCTTGTGGACATGCGGCGGGACGATTGTTGTATTTATCGCTACGTTGCAGGACGTCCCAGGAGAATTGCTGGAGGCCGTAGAGATGGACGGCGGCAACGCCTGGCACAAGTTTTTGAAAGTTACTTATCCAACGATTAAACCCGTACTCTTCTTTCAGCTCATCATGTGTATGATGACGTCAATCCAGATTTACACCCAAAGTGTGGTGTTATCGAGAAACGGCGCACCTGACCGAATGACATACTTTATCAACGTTATGATCTACGACCATTCTTTTGTACAAGTGGGGATGCGAGGTTTAGCATCGGCGGAAGCTTGGATCGTATTTCTGATCACTTTGGTGATTACGGGCGTGTTGTTTTACTTTCAAGGCGCGCTCAAACGTGATGATGCTATGGGTAAACGAAAGTGGGTGAGATGATGGAAACGGTATCTGCACCGATGAAATATACGAGCATCAAGCAGTCCAAAAACCGAAGAAGAGCGATTCATTTCGGCTTGATTGTGTTATCTCTCCTGCTTGCCTTAATTTTTGCTTTTCCATTGTACTGGCTGTTACGCGGGGCAATGGTGAGTCATTCGGAAATATTGGCCAGACCACCTGTATTTTTTCCGAAGGAGCTGGGATTTGAGAATTTCAGACTAGGACTGGAACGGATTCAGTTCTGGCGGCAGCTATGGAATTCGGTCTCCATCGTTGTTCCGTATGTCATTGGCACCGTTATCACGACCAGCTTTGCAGCATACGCGTTTGCCAAATTACGTTTTCCCATGCGCGGCGCCTGGTTTGTTCTTGTTATCAGCAGTATGATGCTACCTAGTGCAGTTACATTGCTTCCACAATTTTCGTTATATACATCGCTTGGGCTTGCAGGCAAACCTGCTCTTATTATTCCAGCCTTTTTTTGCGCAGGCGGCAATGCATATTTCGTTTTTCTGCTCAGACAATTTTTTATGACAATCCCTGCTGAACTGAGTGAAGCGGCTAAAATTGACGGCGCAGGTTATTTCCGCATCTATTACCGGATCATGCTGCCTCTCATTCGCCCTGCCATGATCGTTGTTGCCCTATTCAGTTTCATCAATTGTTGGAATGAATTTTTCTATACCATGATTTATCTGAAGACCGAGGCCGATTATACCTTGCCTATGGGCTTGTACATGGTGAACGGAATGCGTATTCCAAACTATGAGCAGGTCATGGCGCTTGCACTCATCGTAACACTTCCCTGCCTGGTGTTTTTCCTGATCGGCAACAAATATTTCGTAGAAGGCATTACGTTGACGGGAATTAAAGGTTAATAAGGAGGAGACGAAGCAATGGCGACAAAGAAGAGGAAATGGGCAACAAAAATGTGGGTGGCCGCTTTGGCCACCGTCGTAACCTTGAATACAGGCATCATACCTGCATCGGCGAACTATACGACAGACTTTGTTCATGAAGGCGTAGGTACCGATTATGGTGATGCAACGTGGAAGAACAATCAGATCGTAAGCGAGCCCGTGGATTTCAGTCAGGAAACTGTCGGTCAAATGATGAAAGCGATCGAAGACTTTGATTTTGACCAATTCGCTGCAGATCATGCCGACTTACCATGGCTCGATAAGTTGCTGGTTAACGAAGGTGTCATCCCAGACGATAACAATGATGATGGCAGTGCCAACACTCTCTTCAGCCGGGGAAGCGCACTGTATATGAAAACGCAGAATAACCGGCAACTCGGTTTTGTCGGGACCGTACATTATGCGGATACCCTGAACAAGGATACGATGTACAACATTACACTTTCTACGGGTGCCGTTGTGGAAGACAAGGCTGCTCGTAAAAACTACCCTAGCCATGCTGACCAGACATACAAAAGCGGCGGGCTCGACATCAGCCAGCGCAAATTTATTACCTCCTCTAACAGTGCAGTTACGCTACTGAAGTTAAGCAATAACGGTAATGCGCCAATTACGTTAACCATGACTGTCAAATCTCCATTTGTAACCGAAGCTGAGGGAGATGAATTGATCGGCAAACGGGTGGCTGCTCCAATTATGGTTGGACGTGCTGGAGAGAAATATGTGGAAGCGATGTCCCATGTTGACGTTCATCTCAGCGGGGATGGCATGACGCCTGTTGGCAATGATTTGGTGAAAGAGATTACAGTCCCTGCAGGCACATCGATGGATGAGAAAGTGGTCATGGGGTGGTTGGCGGAAGAAATCCCAGCATCGAAAACACAGTATGCTGAATTTAAAGCAAGCAATAATGAAAAGGCTTTCAATGATCAGGTGAAGGAATATAACGAATGGTGGGCACAAAATATCCCCTACATCGATATTCCAGACGAAAATGTGAAGAAGGTTCTGTATTACCGTTGGTGGTCCAATCGCTTCAACTTGCTGGAAGCCAACATTCCCGGAAACGACTGGCAATTCCCGATGAACATGGAAGGGGTGCTGGGTTATAACAACGGCATCACAGTTAGTGTTCCCTGGGTAATGCAAGATTTGAAGTGGCTGCGAGACCCATCTTATGCTTACGGGACTTGGCTTGCCCAAGGCGAGTATTCTGAAAACGCCAATTACAAAAACAATCCGGGACGACCAAATATCTGGACATGGGACATGATGCAAAATACCTCGCAAGTCGGCTGGGAAGCGTACAAGATTTATGGTGGCGGAGAAAAGGTGTTGAAAAAATTCGCTGATTTCTCGGCGAGCGATGTGACGGGCACACTGAATCATTTCCGGGGAACCAATCCTGATTTGGTTTATTACAATCACGGACCAATTACAGGCAATGATGGTGACACGGTGTCCATGCACTGGAAAGGAAACGGAAACTATGCGCGTTTGGATGGTTCATCTACAGCATATGCAAACGCAGTAGCCACCCAGCAAATGTACGAACAACTTGGGGATGACGCAAACGCGAAGCGCATGGAAGAGGTGGCACAGCGAATTCGGACCGCGATTCTGAACAACATGTGGTACGACGAAGCGGATTTTGACGGTGACGGCGAAGTTGATACGAACGGCGAAGGCAGCTTTTTGCACAAAAAAGTCATCAACCAACAAGATGTATTCAATCCATGGCGTGACAACAATATGTTTGTGTTTAATTTCGGTGTAGTGCCGAAAGAAGGGGAGGCAGGATACGAATCCAAGTACTTGACCCAGTTATCGGATTACGGTGATCCGAACTATTACCCGATTTTCCCATTCTTTACGGCAGATCAGCACAGTATCATGAAACGTGTGGAAGCATTCCAGAATGGAGAGACAAGCGCGTTCGGAACGGACCAGTTCGCTTGGTGCAACTTTGGGAATTACATCAATACGATTCGTGCTTCCTTACGTCATTATCCAGTGGAGAATATCAACACCGACACTTACAAAACATTGTTTGACTGGGGCGCTTGGTTACATACGGTTGAACCAGGCAATACCGATCACCTGGATTCCAATGAGTTTTTCTGGCTGGAAGATTATTTCTTTGGTACGCCTTGGACACCACAAAATCCGCCAAACCCAAGTGGGAAGATGGTTCGTGCCTGGATTCACCACGATACGCTGGGCATGATGAATTATTCCGTCATGGAGGATATGGCAGGCCTTCAGCCAAGAGCGGACGATAAAATCGAGTTATGGCCACTTGATATCCAATATGACCATTTCGCCGTGGACAATGTGCGCTACCATGATGCCAATCTGTCCATTGTGTGGCAAGACCCGGCAAAGTATAGCGATACCGATCCATATTACAAGGATATCCCTGTAGGATACTCATTGTTCATCAATGGCGAACGTGTCATGACTACGGATGAAATGTCGCATATCATTTTTGATACAGCTACGGGTAAGGTAGAAAAACCGGACGGAGACGTACCAGGAGCGGTCGGAGACAACACAAACACAAACGTTATTTATGAAATTGGTCGTGCAGTTCATTTGGCTTCTGCAGACGATACTTCACTTGTAGGCAATGAAAAAGCTGTTGACATGTTCAATAAAGCAGGAGTTGATGTGGAGCATAACGGCGTAAACCTGGCAAAGGCAGCTGGTACTACGGTTGAATCCAGCTATATCCATAGCAATTCCAACGTGAACAGACTGGCAGACGGGTCTACGATTGCGTCCATTACCCATACCTCAAATACTGCGTTGTTCGGCGGATCGCCAAATCCATCTGATTCCGTTACGTTTCATTTTGATGGAGCCCAAACGGTGGATAACGTAAAAGTGTACTTCTATAATGACCGACGGCCCAACGGCTATGCAGCTCCGCAAACGTTTGGTGTGGAATACTTGGATGCGGACGGCACCACATGGAAGCCTGTAGAAGGGCAATTCCGTTATCCAAACTATGTGGCCGCTAATTACAATAATGTTGAATTCAGTGCTGTGAACACATCTGCGATCCGAGTCCATTTTACGCATGCATCGGGCTATTCAACAGGAATTAAGGAAATTCAAATCTACAATAACGACCTGAACGTTACACCTTCGGAGAATCTTGCACCCAAAGTGCAACTAGACCTGCCGGTGAACGTGGAGCAAGGAGCTCCATTGAAGTTGGCACCAGTAATTACAGATGATGGTCTGCCAAACGGACGTTTGACTTATGCATGGAATCTAATATCAGGCGATACTGGTGCAGTGCAGGCAGAGACACTGGATCAGGCGACATTGAATGTGACATTTGGCGCGGTAGGCGAATACGTCTACGAGTTGAGTGTTAGTGACGGGGAAGCAGTCACGAAGGTAGAAGTACCCATCACGGTATTTGTAGCGACGGCCGAATTGTCTAATGTCATTGCTAAGTTTGCAGACCGGGTATCGCCACAGGGCAAACTTGTCCGCAATGCAGATGACTTTACACTGGAGTCTTGGCAAGCGTTGCAAGAAGCATTAACTGAAGCCAAGGAACTTCTTGCAAGAGATGATTACTCGCTGGATGAAGTGCAGTCCATGACGAATCGAGTGCGCCTTGCTGAAGAGAGTCTTCGTTACCGCAATGCTGCTCTGTTAGCTACGCCGAGTGCATCTTATACATCAGCATGGGAATCTTTGAACTCGGTGAATGACGGGTATATTCCTTTAGTCCCTGGCAGCATCGGCAATCCGGACATCGAAACGCAATATGGAAACTGGGGATCGTCTAACCAGAGTCATTGGGTGGAGTATGCCTGGAAAACGCCTGTGACCCTGTCCGGCAGTTCAATGTACTTTTATGATGATGGAGGGGGCGTACAGGTTCCAGCCGATTACGACTTTGAATATTGGGATCAGGAGACGGGCGAGTATGTGGCGGTAAGCGGACTTAGTGAGAAGAAAATGGAAAAGGGAAAATTCAACCAAGTCACCTTTAATGAGGTCACGACCCACAAATTACGTTTAACGATGAAAAACCAAAGCAGTTCGGTATACACCGGTTTAAAAGAATGGCGTGCTATTTCGGCCAAACCGGAAGGGGAAGAACCACCTCAAACGGACCATGGTGCGATAACAGCCATTGAGCCATTATCGGTTAATACGACCATCAACATCATGCCGGAGTTGCCTTCACAAGTCACCGTGACCTATGAAGACAAAACGAAAGGGCTGGTTAACGTCGAATGGGATGAGATCCCCGAAAATAAGCTATCCATTGCAACTGATTTTGTTGTGCTTGGCAGTGTGGAAGGAACCGACCTAAGAGCAAGCCTTCGTATTTATGTCAAATATGATAAATCCCGCCTGAAAGCGGCAATTGATGCAGCATCAGATTCTTCCGTGAACGAAGAGAACTATGTTGGCACACCAGAACAATGGCAAACGTTACAAACAGCTTTGCAGTTAGCTAGTGACGTGTACAATAATGATGCTTCGACTGAAGGAGATATCGATTCAGCGTACAAAGCGTTGCTGGAAGCTTTTGAAGCCCTAGAGCCTGTAGAAGAACACAATGTAACGATTATAGGAATCAACATTCCGGGCGGTTCTGTGGATCAGTTAGCCAAGGAAATTGTTATTCCTGAAACGACAACGCTTGAGGAACTTAAAACGGGCTTAAACGTTCCCGCAAGTGTGACATTTGCGGTTTACGAATCTGATGGATTGACGTCGGCCATTGATTTGAAGACAGGATACAAAGTGACGTTAACAGGTTCTGATCAAATCACAACGAAGACGTACACTGTCCTGAAGGTTACAGAAAATCCGCCAGTGAATACAGCTGCGCTTCAAACAAAGCTGAAT
Source organism: Paenibacillus sp. ACRRY (assembly GCF_022346995.1). Classification (GTDB taxonomy): domain Bacteria; phylum Bacillota; class Bacilli; order Paenibacillales; family Paenibacillaceae; genus Paenibacillus. The sequence continues at coordinate 758,628 of NZ_JAKRNM010000001.1, forward strand.
GAAGCACGGGCGTTGAAGCAAGAACGCTACACGGCGGCTAGCTGGCAGATCTTAGCGGAAAAGATCTCCACTGCCGAACAATTGTTGACGAGCGGATCCGCTTCACAGGCTGACATTGATGCTGCGGTTATTGCACTGGATTCTGCTATTGCGGGATTAAAACTGTTGCCGACACCTACACCGACTCCAAGCCCATCGCCATCGGCTCCAACACCAGTTCCATCACCAGCTCCTGCACCTACGAATCCAAAAGAGCTTACGCCAGTTACCGTGAGCCAAGGCAGAATCGAAGTAAAAGCAGCTGCCACCGGCAAAGATAGTAAGGTCAAAGTTCAACTTACAGAGAATGATATTAAAGCAGCGCTGGAGGATATGAAGGACGGGAAGTTAACCATTGTCATCCAAAAAGATTTGGAAATACAACAAGTCGAAGCCTTGCTTCCGTGGAAGACGCTTAGTACGACGAAGTCTTTAACCAGTGTGAAAATTGAAATGGGATCAACCGTGTTGACGATACCTCATCAATTCCTAACTACGATTAGGGACGTCACTAATCTGGGTGTGGTCTTTGAAGCCGTCGAACCAAGCCAGTTGCCAAAACAAGCTGGAAAACTTCTTGAAGCAGACTTGGTTAGCAACATCACAGTGAATGCAGATGGGAAAAGTTTTTCTTCGAAAGAACTACATGGAAAAGGTCTTAGACTAGCCATGCTTTATCAGTTGAAGGAAGGGATAAAAGGGCATCAAGTGGTTGCATTTACACTGAACGATGCCGGTATAGCCCAAGCTGTAGTCGGTGGTAAGTATGATGCATCCACTAAAATGTTTGAGTTTAACATGCAGCAAAGCGGCATGTTCGGAGTACTTGGCGTAAACGTTTCCTTCAAGGACTTGATCAATGTGAACTGGGCTGTGGAAGGCATTGAAGCCCTTGCAGCAAGAGGAGCTGTTGAGGGAACGGGATCTGGAGATTTCAATCCGGCATCTCAAGTAACCCGCGCAGAGTTCCTCAAAACGCTGATGAACTCATTCGATTTGTTGGATGAAACAACAACAACTGCATTTAGCGATATTAAAGAAGGCGCATGGTATAGCACTTCAATCGCAAGTGCTCATAAGCTGGGCATTGTTAGAGGGAAAGCAGATGGTAGCTTTGGTCCCAATGAGCCAATTACCCGCGATGAAATGGCCGTAATGATTTATCGGCTTGCAGGCAATTTGAATGTTACGTTGCCAACTGAAGGGGAAGATGATTCTGTGAAATTTGTTGATTTAGAGAATCTTTCATCGGAATCCTCGGCAGCAATAGAGGCTGTTCGTAAGGGTGGTTTAATTACAGGTATGCCGGATGGCCGCTTTGACCCGAATGGTCAGACTACACGTGCGCAAGCGGTGACAGTCATTTACCGACTGCTGACAAACCTAGAAAAGTAGAATCAGGACAACTTCAAAATCTACATGTTACAAATATAATGGTTGCCCACATATTTTTGAGGGGCAACCATTATTTATTCTATTCATTAGAGGAAAAAGGGACTTTTCGATATTGGAAACAAGAAGTGTTTTCTATCAATCTTTATTAAGCCGATCCCAGCTCGTGGTCGGCGTGTGTGTTAACTAAATCTTCATTACGGCGCTTATAGCGTTTGTCTTATTGTATGAGGCCATGGAGCCTGCCAGATCACTCCGTGCTGTGGTGTATGTTGATTCCATGAACGAATTAAAGGAAGAATTAAAAAAACAAAATACCCTTATACTAAGGGATCAGCATGGCCCTATTGGTCCAAGCATTTTTGTTCAACATCCTGATGGTAGTTTTATTGAATATGTAGAGCCGCGCAAGTGACTGTTTAACTGGTGAAAATTAAAATAAAGCTACTCCACTTGAGGAGCAAGCACTTTATGGTCCATGAAATAAGAAGTTAGAGTAAAGGCTCATCACGTAAAGCTTAATCAATCAATAGCTCTATTGGGTGGTTTTTGTGTTATTCACCGAGATGTCAGAAAGAATTGATCCTTTCTTGAACGTTTAGGGGCAAAGGCGTGACCACAATTGAAATGCTAAATGACAAAGATATAATAATTTTAAATATCAGATTCTGCCATGTTTCAAGCATATTCAAACAACAGGTTAGGAAGACTGAGGGAGCGGGTATCATTCTTGCCGCTTACTTTGTGAAATTTTTCTCTTTCTAGGTGTGAAGTAGATGAGTGATGAACACAAGGTAACGAATCTGTCTGTTGAATTTGGCTGAATCTGCTATTAGATGTAAACACGGAGAAGTCACCTTAGGCATGTGTATTATCTTGCTATTGATTGACGATTTTTGAAGGGAGGCAGTAATCAGATGGACATTGATACAGTGCTGTGGAGCAGGCTGGTGACAGGAATGACTTTGGGATTTCACGTTATTTTCGCGACGCTAGGCGTCGGTGTCCCACTAATGATTGCGATAGCCGAGTTCATCGGCATCCGCAAGAAAGATCCCCACTACATACTGATGGCCAAAAGGTGGTCTCGAGGGTTTGTCATTTCCGTAGCCGTTGGGGTTGTGACAGGCACGGCGATTTCACTGCAGCTGGCCTTAGTGTGGCCGAATTTTATGAAGCTGGCAGGGAATGTTATTGCGCTTCCACTATTTATGGAAGTGTTCGCGTTCTTTTTTGAAGCGATTTTCTTGGGCATTTATCTGTACACGTGGGACCGATTCAAAAATCCTTACAAGCATTGGTTGCTAACGATTCCCATTGTGGCAGGGGCAGGCATGTCTGCGGTATTTATTACGACGGTAAACGGATTTATGAATCAGCCTGAGGGATTCACGATGGAAGGAGGAGTATTCACCGCCGTTAACCCGGTGCAAGCGATGCTCAATACGGCAACGTTCTCCAAGGTGTTCCATGTATTAAGCTCAGCCTATTTAACAGGAGCTGCGCTGTTAGCAGGAATTGCAGCTTTTACAATCCTTCGTAAGGGTGTATCTGGATACCACAAAAAAGCACTGAATCTTATGATGGCTGTTGTTATGGTGTTTGGATTGCTCAATACATTAGCCGGAGATGTATCTGCCAAATTTTTGGCTGAGCACCAGCCGGAAAAACTGGCCGCAGCGGAATGGCATTTTGAGACCGAAAGCGGCGCGGATTTGATTCTGTTGGGTTGGCTTAATGCCGAGCATGAAATTATAGGCGCACTTCACCTGCCTAAACTTCTCAGTTTTCTGGCGTATGGTGATTTCAATGCGGAAGTAACCGGTCTAAATAAATTTCCTCTGGACGAACAACCACCACTTTTGGTGCATTATTTGTTTGACTTGATGGCAGGCATCGGATTCGCTTTGCTCGGCATTTCATTGTTGTATTTCCTGTTTGTATTTTGGAATAAGAGAAATGAGTTCAACAAGTGGTTACTTCGAGTGATTGCTCTAAGCGCGCCGCTTGCTTTTCTAGGCGTTGAATTAGGTTGGTTTTACGCCGAGCTTGGACGTCAGCCATGGATCCTAAGAGGGTATATGCGCGTGGAAGAGGCCGCTACGACCTCGCCAAGTGTGAGAATTCTATTTTTCCTTTTCCTTCTCCTGTACATCGTACTGGGCACCGTTTGCGTTTTCGTGCTTCGGCGCTTGTTCAGGAATAATCCCGTGGAAACCGAGATGGAGAAATGGAAACAGCATGCGGGCGATAAAACCACAGTAAACGGGGGACGCTCATAATGAATTACGAGTTGGTTGGAATATCGGTACTCTGGTTGTTTCTGTACGGATATTTAATTGTGGCCTCCATTGATTTCGGAGCAGGCTTCTTTGCCTTTTATGCCCGATTGACGAAGCAAGATCATCTGATTAATCGCCTGATTTCGCGTTATTTATCACCCGTATGGGAGATCACCAACGTATTTTTTGTTTTCTTTTACATTGGCATCATCGGATTCTTTCCAGATACGGCGTACTACTATGGTTCGGCACTGATTGTCCCAGGAAGCATTGCGGTCATTTTGCTTGCCATTCGTGGTTCGTTCTATGCTTTTGAAAATTATGGATCTAAAAATAACATCGTATATCTGTTTTTGTACGGAGCATCGGGTTTGCTTATTCCGGCGTCGTTGTCAGTAGCCTTGACACTGTCTGAGGGTGGCTTTATCTTGCAGCAGGGTGAGTCGGTTTCTCTGGATTACTGGGCGCTATTGACCAATCCGTTATCATGGAGCATTGTCGGTCTGGCGATTGTGTCCGTGCTGTTCATAAGTGGAGCATTTCTGGCCTTTTACGCTTCCCGGGCAGAGGATCAAGGCGCATTAAAACTGATGCGAACCTATGCACTATTCTGGAGCACGCCGACTATTATCATTGCACTTACTGCATTTATCTATTTGGGTCAACACAATGAGCGACATTTTCAAAATATGATGGATTTATGGTGGCTGCTTGCTCTCTCTGTTGCTTTCTTTATGATTGCAATGTGGCTGTTATATAGCGGGCGCCGCTATGGCTTAGCATTCATATGCATTATGCTGCAATTTTTATGCGCCTTTTTCGCTTACGGGATTGGGCAGTATCCTTATATCCTTGACCCGTATATTACGATACAGAGCAGCGTCACTTCACCATCGATGGGTTTCGCACTAGTTGTTGTGTTTATCGGCGGCATGTGTTTGTTGATTCCTTCTCTATTTCTGGTGTTCAGACTTTTCCTGTTTGACGCGGACTATGTGAAAGGAAAAAAGTAAGCTGATCAATGATTACTGTACGTGAGGTAAGATTCCTTGTAGGAGTCTTACCTAGAGGAGGGGAGTTATGTGAAAAAAGAAACAAGCTTGATCGCGCAGCAAATGTCTAGGCAACGAAAACGTCTCGTTTACCTCGTAGTTATTTCGCTTGCGCTGGGCGTAGCTATTATAAGTCAGGCCACATTGCTGGCCGAAACTGTCCAAATGATATTCGTGGAGAAAGTCTCCATTTCATCGGTTGCCGGGTTGCTCGGTGTATTGTTAGTCGTTATGGCTATACGCACACTATTATCTTATGGTAACGGCAGAATCGGATTAGTTATGGCTGCCACTGCCAAGACGAACATGAGAGCAGACGTGTTGAAGCAATTGACCCAGAATTCTATGCCTTTAGCCCTTCGCGGACAAACCGGGGAAAAGGTGAGCCTTGCGCTGGATGCTGTCGATGAGGCTGACAGTTATTTCAGTCAATACATGCCTCGTATGGTGGAAGTCGCAATGATTTCGATTCTGATTTTGATCGTTACGTTTTTCCAACATGCTAACTCTGGCTTTATCCTGTTGTTTACTGCTCCATTTATCCCCCTATTCATGATCCTGGTGGGGCTCAAAACGAAAAATAAATCCGAAGAAAAATATGCGCAACTGGCCGAGTTTTCGGGAACGTTTCTGGATTCGCTTCAAGGGCTGGTTACATTGAAAATATTTGGACGGGCTCGGCGTCAGCAGCAGGTCATTGAACGCAGCAGCCTAGGATATCGGGATGCAACCATGGGTATTTTGAGGGTTGCGTTTACGAATACGTTCATGCTGGAATCGATCGTCATGTTAAGTATTGGTATTGTTGCTCTAGAACTGGCTATTCAGTTGCTTGTTTTCAAAACGATGTCGTTCCACACAGCTTTTCTCGTATTACTGCTTGTCCCGGAGTTTTATAGTCTGTTGAAGAATATGGGAACGGCTTTTCACAGCGGGAGAACAAGTATGGGAGCGGTACGCAGGATTGAAAAGATGCTTGCGGAAACCTCAGCTAGTGAAATTACGCTGCATACAAATCCAGAAGGAAAATACTCTAGCGATGCTGACGAGCTGTTGGTACATCCAGAAGAACACTATGGCTCTCCTGCCGAACCAATTTCAATGCCACTCTCCATAGAACTTAATAATGTCCGGTTTCAGTATGGATCGAGTTCATTCGAACTTCAAGCTGAACGAATTTCGGTTGGACCAGGAGAACACATTGCCATTGTTGGAAAAAGCGGATCTGGTAAAACGACCTTGTTGAATCTCATTGCTGGTTTGTTAAAACCGACGTCGGGGCAAATCATGGTGAATGGAAAACCTCTCTCACAGCATGATGAGTCCGTATGGTTTGAACATGTTAGCTACATTACGCAGCATCCGTATATTTTTTCAGGCACCTTCGCCGAAAATATCGCGATTGCTGCTGGTCGTGACGTCACCAGGGCTGAAATCGAACAGGCCGCTGAGGAAGCAGGACTTGCGACGGTTGCCGCGCTATTGGAACATGGATTTGATACCTTCGTAGGTGAAGGGGGCCGCGGGCTGTCCGGTGGGGAAAAGCAACGTCTTGCCTTGGCACGAGCCTTTTTAAAGCGACCGGCCATTATATTGTTTGACGAGCCTACGGTGGGACTTGATTTGCACACTGAACGCGTATTACAACGTTCTATTGCGATCTTAGCCAAGACGGCAACAATGATTACGGTGGCTCACCGTTTATATACGATCCGACAGGCCGACAAGATTTTGTTTATGGATGATGGAGAGGTAGTAGCTTCAGGAAGCCATGACGAGCTATTGGAATGCTTGCCTCTGTATGCCGAAATGGTCAACGTTCAACGAAAGGAGGGGTCAGCATGAGCGAGTTAGCTATTTTGTCAAAAGCAATGATGGGAGAGCGGAAGGATATCATCTTCTCGATTTTGGGTGGATTTATTGCCGGTATAGCCGGTGTGGCCCTCTTTTCCGCGAGTGGATATATGATTTCGCAAACGGTATTTGCCCCACCGCTATATACCTTAATTGTGCTCACATCACTGGTCAAATTGCTTGGATTCCTTCGAGCGGCTAGTCGTTACGGAGAACGCTTGTACTCTCACCGAGCGACGTTTTCTATGCTTAGCCGTTTACGCACCTCTTTTTTTGCCAAGCTGGTTCCGTTAACGCCTGGGATATTAAACAAAAATAGAAGCGGGGATCTGCTTGCGCGTATCGTTGGGGATGTGGAAAGCTTACAACATTATTTTTTGCGTGTCGCTTATCCGCCTATCATCGTTGTCATGGTCTTTTTGGCCACTATACTGTTTACTGCTTCCTTTTCGTTTTGGATCGCGTGCTTGTTTGTTCTCGGGATGTTGGGAACCGCCTTGGTTGTACCAGGTATTGTACTGCTTGGACAACGGAAAATGCATGGGCGTGTTCGCGAGCAGCGAGCGCTGCTGTCCACGGAAGTAACAGAGGTGTTATATGGTTTCCGGGATTTAAAAGTTTATGGGCAATTGGCCAAGCGGGAGCAGCAGCTTCAGCAGACTTCCGCTGTGTTGGCGAGCGAACAGCAACGAGCAGCCGGACATTTGTTGCGCGGACAATCCCTACATGCATTTGTTACGTTTCTTATTTCCTGGGGTGTGCTGGTCCTTGGAGCCTATTTGATTATGGACGGGGCTCTTGCTGGGGTATTTCTGGCTATGCTGGTGATGGCCTCGTTAACCGTCTTTGAAGAAGCAGCGGCGATGGCCACACTACCTGCGTATAAGCAAGATAGTGAGCATGCAGCTAAACGATTGGCGGAAACAGTACCGCCTTCTGCTGTGCAGTCATTGCGCTCAAGCTCTACATTGTCTAATGATTATCCTGTTTCCGTGGAGCTATCTGATGTGACGTTTCAATTTGAAGGGGAATGGAGGCCAGCACTCAAGGACATCTCCCTGAACATTCCACCGGGTTCCAAAACAGCGATTGTTGGACCAAGCGGTTCTGGTAAATCGACTCTGCTCGAATTACTGCTCAAACTGCGTGCACCAACGGCTGGCGATGTGCGGTTAAACGGTGTTTCGGTCAAAGACCTGGATGAGGAGAGCGTTTGGGAAACGGCAAATGTAGTGTTGCAGCAAAGCCATTTTTTCCGGGGAACGGTCCGGGATAATCTGTTGGTCGATGGAGAAGAACATGCTGACGATACGTTATTAGACATTCTCACTAGAGTGCAGTTACCGATGATGACGTTAACGGATAAAGTGTTTGAAAAAGGAGAGAACTTATCGGACGGCGAGAAGCAGCGTTTGGCTATGGCGCGGGCCATGCTGCGCAAAGGGCGGTTATGGTTATTGGACGAACCGACGTCTTCGCTGGACTACGTGACAGAACAACGCGTCATGAAGCATCTGTACGAACAAGCGGATGGAGGTACACTTCTACTGATTTGTCATCGGCTTATCGGTTTGGAAGGAATGGACCGGATTGTGGTCATTGAGCAAGGTAGTATTGTGGAAATGGGTTCATATACGGAGTTGATGAAGAAGAAAGGATATTTTTATGAAATGAAGCAAATTGAGCTGCAAATGATTGGAGAAGCTGCAGGGTAACAAATCTGAATGGAGGTGGTGAGACATGGTCTTTAGGCATAAAAGAATTTTGCTGGTAGATGACGAAACACGAATCCGAATGCTGCTGAAAAAATATTTGGAAAATGAGGGCTTCATTGTAGAAGAGGCCGACAGTGGCGGACAAGCCATTCGAAATTGCTACTTGACCGATGGGGAATACGATCTCATGGTGCTGGATTGGTTATTGCCCGATATGAGTGGTATTGAGATCTGCAAATACGTGAAACACAATCACCTGGGTATTCCAATTATGATGCTATCTGGGCGCTCGGAAGAAAAGGACCGAATCGAAGGTTTTAAGGCAGGGGCTGATGATTACGTGGTCAAACCCTTCAGTCCGAGGGAAGTCGTATTACGTATCCGAAGTATTATGGCTCGCACCCAAGGGACGTATATTTTCGATTTCAATTCGTCCTCAAGCAACGAAATTCTGATTGCCGAGATTGTGATTCAGCCTTTAGCCAGGCGTGTTCTTGTACAACGCAACGAAGTCCACCTGACGCCAAAAGAATACGATCTGCTCTATTTTCTAGTTACGCATCAGGAAAAGGCTTTTTCACGTGAGGAATTGCTAAGGGAAGTATGGAAGTCAACCCATCACAAGATTTACGATCATCGAACGGTGGATACCCATATCAAACGATTAAGGGAGAAGCTGTCCTTCTTTGATTATCCGAAGGGCAGTGAATTCATTCAGACCTTATGGGGATACGGCTACATGTTTCGTACATTATAAGGTGGAAGCGGCTAGGCTGGCTTGAAAAAACTAAAACCTGTCTGAATTCAACAGGTAGTCAATAGATGTCCCCACAATGATTCAATACGTCATTGTGGGGATTTTCGTTCAAGAATACTGAAGGCGAGTTTATCGGTTTAAGAATGAGGCTCATGAATTGTTTACATTTAAGCAATATGGTCTCCTTGTCGAGGGACAAAAACTAGTACCGATTGCCGAGAAATCATGTTCCTATTTCGATTAGAATGGTGAAGTTATAAAAAAGAACCGAACTTAATCCGATTTTTAGTCGAATTTAAGGTCGGTTTGTTCGTTTAGCGAAGGGACACTACTAATAATGTAATAAGATAACTCAGTATTTCAAGGCGAGACATTCGTTTTAACAAATTCTTTGCTTATCCTAACTGTCAATTATGCTCTTGATATTTTTAATTGTTGCAAAGTGCATTGCTTCATGGTAAATCAGAAAACCCAGAAATTCTTCTACTTTTGTAAAGATAAGTCCTGTAGAAGACTTGTAATGAGGATTGATTTCTTCTTTCAATTTGTTTGAAAGTACCGATTCAACCCTCTCAATTTGTTCAGTTAACAAATCGATTATTTGAGACAACGTTGGGGGCTCTATATTCCAGTCAGACGGTTTAGTTCCTGGATCAAACAACTTGCTAAAATTAGCAGGATATGTGGTTTCTTCCCCAGTAAGTTGGAATGCGAACTTCTCATGAATAACATACATGTGACCTAGATTCCATTTTATATTGTTTTTCAAACCTGGCGGAATGATTTCCGAGGCAGAATCATTTATATTCCTCACATATTCAACTGCCTGACGGCGAACAAAACCCAATTGATCTGCGACAACATTGCTCATGATATTGACCTCCCATAAAGTTGCTAATGAAATCGTAAGGAAAAATCACTTGTTTTTTTGAGTGAAGAAATTCCGCTAGTTTTACTAAAAATACTTTTGTGTCAGTGACCAGTGTTGCTTTTAGAAACATAAGTTGAGACTCGTTGAGACAGATTTGCCAACGTACGTTCAAAAAAGGATTCATCATGAAGTGCTCTACTCAGAATTAATCCCCCTTGAATACTTGCGATGGTTTCCTCTGAAATTTGGTCGGCTGTCTCTTTAGAGATACCTGTTTGAACTAATGCCGCGCTTAAGGCTTCAATCCATCGTATAAAATACTGCCGAATAACTGCAGCGAATCGATCTCTTGTTTCGTCCAATGCGAATGCACCAATAAGGCATATACGCTGACCCGATTGAAAATAAGAATCGACCTCTTGCCACATACGATCAATGGCTGCCCGCGGTTCATTCTGTTCGAGCGGTTCAAAAATGTTCTTGATAAACCATTGATCAATATGAGCAAGAATTTCAGCAGCCATCTCATCTTTTCCACCCGGAAAGAAATAATATAAGCTTCCTTTAGATAGACGCGTCCGGGCAGTAATTTTACTTAAAGATGCCCCCTCATAACCTAATTCACGAAATACCTCGGTAATGAGAGGGATGACATCAGATTTTTCAAAAACAGTGCGAGTCATAGGTTTAACTCACTTAGGCTTGGGTGTTCAGCGGGGCGCGTACCGAGAGGCCAATGAAATTTTCGTTCCTCTTCCTTAATCGGCATGTCATTAATCGAAGCAAATCTGCGCTTCATCAAGCCGTCGTCAGCGAATTCCCAATTCTCGTTTCCATACGATCTGAACCAATTGCCACTATCATCATGCCATTCATATGCGAATCGAACGGCAATACGGTTATCCGTAAATGACCAAAGCTCCTTGATCAGGCGGTAGTCCAGTTCTTTGGCCCATTTTCTAGTTAGTAAAGAGACAATTTCTTGGCGGCCTGTTATAAATTCGCTCCGATTTCTCCAGTAACAATCCTCAGTATACACAAGTGAGACGCGCTGAGGGTCGCGGCTATTCCAGCTGTCTTCGGCCACACGCGTTTTTTGGATTGCTGTCTCACGAGTGAATGGGGGAGTTAAATTATTCATTACATTTTCCTCGCTTTCTATACCGTTTGCATCAGTATAAACCGATCGGTTTATAAATGCAAGTTAATATACCGAATCCTGTGTAATTGGGAACTCAGAATGCTGAGTGATCCAACTATTCCAGTTTTTTATATGTTACAAGCTCCACTACTTTTACCTTTTAATGTCCACTAAGGGAAAGCTTATGACAACAAAGGGCAGCAATCACTGAATAAAGCTATTGCCGTTGGATTTCCCCCTTAAAAATTTTCTGTATGCTAGGGGACTGAGCTTCATTTTTTTCTTGAATGATTCGATAAAATAACTTTGACTACTGAATCCTACTGATTCAGCGATCTCAGAGATGGCAAGATCTGTACATTCTAAAAGTTCAACAGCTTTTGAAACCCGAAATTCCATCAGATAATCGGATATGTTTATGTGCATCATTTTCTTGAAATAGCGACAGCATTCTCCTCGGCTCACATTACAATGTGTGGCCATATCCGTTAAGGAAAACTTCGAAGTGTAGTTCTTATGCAGGTATTCGATCATTTCCAGAATTCGAGCATTATGATATTTACGACTGCCTTCTTCTTCCTTGGACAATAGATTGTTCCATAGAATAATCCATACATCTTGAACGATCCGCTGTACATTTAATTGGAAAGCAGGGTTATTCTCAGACTCATGGTCATAGACCCACTTCATTTGCTCAAATATGGGGTGTGTCCATTTATCTTGCATGTTGAACTTATAAAAGGTTCCTTTCTTACTTAAGGCTGGCAAATAAAAGGCATGCTCAAAGAAACTACCCTTAAACCCAGTCAATAAGGCAGGTTCAAATATAAACGTGAAATATTTGACGACTTTAGCACCTTTGTTTGGCTTTAATGTGTGTAGTCGCTCAGGCAAGATTAAGAATCCATCCCCAACTTCCATCGTTTCTTCATGTTCAAGAACTTTCACATGAATACTCCCCTCTAAAACAATAGAAATTTCCACTGCCGTTTGTTTATGCCAGTTAACGAATCCACCCACATAATCACTTAAATCATCTCGGGAAAGTAAGAAGGGGAACGTTGGATTGAGTTTAATTGTGCTGTTTAGATCCTGATCAACAGGAATAATTAAATTTTTGATGAGGTTCACCACATTCCGTTAACATTCTGTTAATAAAGTGATATTTTCAATCAATAATTATATATAAAGCGCTAACAAGTATCAATAAAATTGAATTTACGTGAGGGTTTAAGAATTTTCAGAGGGAGGATTATTTATTAGGCAAGAAAATTGAAAGGGAGTTTCGCATGGATCGAAGTCAGACAGAAAAATTAACAAAGGACCCCATATCAAAGCTATTGCTAAGCTTTTGCTCTCAAACCACTCTGTCGGTTATGCTGTATAGCTTCCAATCGCTAATCAATACCTATTTCGTTGCAGTAGGCGTTGGTGCATATGCGGCAGGCGCGGTTGCACTATCTACGCCCATCATGTTAATTATCGGTTCTTTTGCAAGCACGGTTGGGGCAGGTGGTGCTTCCATCATATCCCGAGCTTTAGGCAAGAATGATCCAGAAAAAGCAGCCTCAACGGTTGGTAATACTTTGTTATTCTTCTGGATGATCTCGTCCATATTCTCGGTCCTGGGCTTGCTGTTGCTGAATCCGTTGTTAGAGCTTCTAGCGGTAGATGATGTCTTGATGCCTTATGCTAAAGGATATACACAAATCATACTGATTGGAGCTATAACAGCAACCGGTTTTTCCTCACTTATTCGGGCAGAAGGAAACATTCGATTTTCGATCATTCAATGGACGGTTTCTGCAATTGTGAACCTGATTCTAGACCCTTTGTTTATCTTCTACTTTGATATGGGAGTCGAAGGGGCTGCGATAGCTACTGTAATTTCTCAAATGGTTTCCATGGGTTTATGTATGTATTACTATTTCTTATCCAAAAGGCATGTATTTTCGATACAACGACGTCATTTTCAAGTGAAGCCACGACTCATGGGAGAGATTCTTAGTATTGGTTCTCCCGCATTACTATCTCAAATATGTAACAGTATTTTTTTAATTGCATTTAATCACAGACTTGGAGCTTTTGGTGGTCCAGAGGCAATCAGTGCTTTTGGTATCGTTAGCCGGTTGAGATCTTTTTTGTATATGCCTATTAGCGGAATTGTACAGGGCTTGCAACCGATCATTGGTTTTAATTATGCGGCTGGATTACACAAAAGGATGAGAGAAGCAACACATTTGTCCCTATTAGCTGGAGTGCTATATGGTCTGTTTATTATGCTTGTTTGTCTCCTTATACCCAAAGAATTGATTCGTATTTTTATTCATGAAGAACCCATTGTTTCAATCGGTATAACAGCTTTACAATTCATCGCTCTATCGTTTCCTTTCATGGGAGCTCTGACCATTACGGCTGCCTATTTTCAATCTACAGGAAAAGCTTTGTTTGCATTTGTTGTTCCAGTGATGAGTATCGTACTGATTGCGCTACCTACATTATATATTTTGTCTTGGTTATTCGAACTACAGGGCTTATGGTTTACCTACTTGGTTTCGGACGGAATTACGTTCTTCATGGCAATCATCTTGTTGCAGCTAATCCTGAAACGTCAGAATGGAAACACAAAGGAGAGAATATAGCATGATTAGTAACACGAAAAGTATTTTGTCACGGGAAAGGATCGAGATGCTTGTTCGAGAAAATTTTGGGAAGGAAGTTGTGGTTGAACATATTACGGAATTGACAGAAGGTTGGTTTAACGCCATATATGTCGTATCTTTTACCGGGCAAGGTGTACACGGGTTTAAAGAATTGGTTCTGAAGACAGGTGTGCAATCGTCAAAATATGTGCTTACTTATGAGCGAGATATCATGCGTGCAGAGGTGCTTGTTTATCGCCTTTTAGAAGATACAATTGTTCCCATTCCCAAAATTATTACACAAGATTTTAGCAAATCGTTAGTCGATTTTGATTATTGTTTCATGGAGAAGCTTCAGGGAAGCAACTGGATGAAATTAGAAGAACAGATCACGCCGGAAAATAAGGAGAAATTAATTGCTGAACTTGCGAGGTATACGGCTGCGATTCACAACGTTAAAGGTGATTTTTTTGGATATATAAAGGACGATAAGAAGTTTCAATTCCCGGATTGGAGCTCAGCCTTCCAGGGGATGATGATTTCATTGATTCAGGATGGGCGCGAGCAAGGGCTAGACCTTCCATACGACGCCATTATGAGTGCATTTGAACCGCTATGGGAAATTCTGAATGAGATTACGGTGCCTTCTCTTGTGAACTTCGACATGTGGAGTAAAAATATTATGCTGGCTGAAAAAGATGGGGAATACCATATTGATGCTATGATCGACCATGAGCGTGCATTTTTTGGTGACCCCTATGCCGAATTTATCTCTAGTGCAACCATCTGTGGCGATGTATTAAAAAGCCAAACCTTCATGGAGAACTACAGTTTAATATCCGGAAAACCATTTACGTTTACACGCAATGATAGGATTAGATTGTATATGTACAACCTATATTTGACCTTACTTATGGGGGTAGAAGTTTACCGTTATCGCGAGGAAGATAAGAAGCAGCGTATAGAATACTGCAATTGGAAAATTCCTAATGACCTGTTAGAATTAAAAGAATTTCTCGGGAGCTAAAATAAACTTCGCTCAAAAAAAGTGAATACAAAATCCGCAAGGTTGAGAAAAAGCACAGTGGGTGGAGTACTGTACTGCATCAATATCCGATAACAAACTTTATAAAAGTGATATCCAACAATTCGAACGATAGCTAAATAAAAGCAAGGAAGCAGCCGATGAACACCATCGGCTATTTTTGTTAAGCAAACGGGCTAACCTCTCGGGTAAAGCTGGGCGTACAACTTCAGCTTATATGAATAACCTTTGGAACAAATTCCCAAAAAGTAACTTTCTCCTTTACATAGAAATAAATGAATTACGCTTAGAAAAGAAAATGATGTAACAAGAAAACGTTCAAGTTTCGAAAGGCATATTGAATTAGTTAAACCACAGCGAACCTATTTCCAATCAATGAAAGATTTTACTCCTAACGTAGTAACATTTGTTGAAGCACATTCTGTTCAACACGACTAATCAACTGGATGAGGTTATAGTGTTAAACTAACGGGAAACGTTAGTTCAATAAAAATCTCTCCAGTCTTATTTCTACCCACGCTCCCGAGTTCTATGCTTTAATGAAACGAGCAGTAAAAACAAGAAATGTTGAAAGTGGGATTTGATGAAGCGACTAACGATTGGCCTGTTCGCCCATGTGGATGCAGGTAAAACAACATTTGCGGAACAGCTGCTGTACCATACGAACAGTATCCGGTCACGAGGGCGGGTGGATCATCAGGATGCGTTTCTGGATAGCCACGACATCGAGCGGGCAAGGGGCATTACCGTGTTCGCAGATCAGGCGGTAATAGAGTACAAAGGAGACAGCTACTATTTAATAGACACGCCAGGACATATCGATTTCTCCCCGGAGATGGAGCGAGCGATTCAGGTCATTGATTATGCCATTCTGATTGTAAGCGCAGTTGAAGGTGTCCAGGGCCATACGGAGACAGTCTGGCAGCTGCTGCGCAAGCATCGGGTGCCAACGTTTTTCTTCATCAACAAGACGGATCGGATCGGAGCGGATGCAGGCAGAACGGAGGCGGATATCCGTCAGCAGTTGACAGGTGAAGTATGTTGCATTACACAGGGTATCACTGACGGCATAATCGACGAGCCGCTGCGTGAGACTATGGCAGAGCGGGACGAAGCTTTGCTGGAAGCATTTCTGGAGGGGAAAGATGATTCTGGCTTCTGGTTGGAGGCCATGCAGAGGATGATAGCGGCGGGCCTTCTCTTTCCCTGTGCTTACGGCTCTGCGCTTCAGGACACAGGCATCATTGAATTTCTGAATCAGCTACATCTGCTGACGACAAGCACATATGACGACGATGCTTTGTTCCAGGGGCGGGTTTATAAAATTCGGCATGATGCAGGCGGAGTGAGACTCACGTTCATTAAGGCACTAGGTGGTCGGTTGAAGGTGAGAGAACAGCTTAGTTATGAAAGCGGCGGGATTCAATATGACGAAAAAATTACGCGGCTCTTCCTATTTAACGGCCTTAAATCGCAGCCCGTGGAACAAGTTGAAGCTGGCGATTTGTTTGCAGTTGCCGGATTGTCCGCCGCCGAAACCGGACAAGGCCTTGGGGCGATCACAGACAAGTTAGCCTACGATTCGGAACCGACATTACAATCGAGGGTATTATTCGACAATTCGATACATGTACAGAAGGTGCTGGGTGCTTTCCGCACACTGGAGGCAGAGGAGCCGTCTCTGAACGTCGTTTGGGATGAGAAATTACAGGAGATTTCTATCCGAGTCATGGGATTGATTCAACTGGAAGTGCTGGAGCAGCTTGTAAGAGAGCGGTTTGACTTTACTATCGCTTTTGGACAACCGGAAATCTTGTATAAGGAAACCATTAAATCGGCTGTGAAAGGGTATGGCCACTTCGAACCGCTCAGACATTATGCGGAAGTGCATCTGAAGATTGAACCGGGAGAAAGAGGCACTGGCATCACGTTCGATAGCAGATGTCATGCTGATGATCTGAATGTCAGTTATCAGAATCTGATTCGGAATCACCTCTACGAACGGGAGCATAACGGACTGCTGACCGGCATGCCTGTCACCGACGTGAACATCACGCTACTGAAAGGCCGTGCGCATAAAGAACATACCCATGGCGGCGATTTTCGTGAGGCTACCTTTCGAGCACTAAGGCAGGGTCTGGAGAAAGCGGACAACGTGCTGCTGGAGCCCTTTTACGATTTCAAAATCAAAGTCGCTATCGATGAAATGGGCAGGGTGCTATCCGATATTCAGCGTGCTTCAGGTATTTTTAATCCGCCGGAGACAGTCGGAACTCAAGCGGTGATTACGGGCAGGGTGCCCGTGTCTACTTTCATGAACTACAGTGCCGAATTTGCATCCTTTACGCATGGACGAGGCAGCATCCGCTGCGTGTTCAGCGGCTACGACCGCTGCCACAATACGGAGGAAGTCATAGAGCGGATGGGCTACCGCAAAGGGGCAGACCCACTATATACATCTACCTCCATCTTTTGCGCCAAGGGGGCGGGTTACTCGGTGCCTTGGGATGAGGCGGAAGCCAAGATGCACCTTGAATTGGAAGCTTGAATGATCTATTAGGAATAGGCCATTGCCCATGAAGTACAAGCAGGAATTCTATGTGGTTATCCAGGAGGCAGATTCCGTCCTAACGCACCAATTTCGCGAGCTGCGATGGGAGTCATGGTCGCAAGGGCACTGGATGTCCTACCGAGCAGTATGAATCCGACTAGTTTTTCTGATGAAAAGCTCATTTCTGTTTGGGCAAGGGATATTAGGTAAACAATTAGATCTATATAAAGTAAGCCAAAAGCGAGTGTACGTTATTTACGTGCAGCTCGCTTTTTACTTTGTAATTTCTCAAGAAGACAGGTAAATGTACAGTCAAGTGGTTATTCAGCTACCTACCCCGACTTAACTACCGTTAGAAGTCGGAGCTTCTTGGGAAGAACCCATACTTGACCCGGATGGTAAACATTCAAGCTCTCGTGAATGTAAGTGAATTAGATAATCACAAAAATAATAACCAGACCTATTGTTTGTTGACTATAGTCTTGCGTATTTGCTCTAGGAATCATTCATTGATTTACATAGAATAACAATTAATTGAGGGCAGTTCAGCCTTTAGGGACAGATTTAATCGCAATCATTGAAAGCGTTACCAAATGGAGAGGAGACTAAAGAAGATTGCTCTTCAGTCATTACTACAAGAAGAAGGGAAGAAGATATGAAAGCAAAAGTCACCCGAAAAAGAATACGAACCCGCTGGCGCAAGCATGATACCGAGCTCACGCTGCTCGCACTTCCGACCACGATCTGGTACATTCTGTTCAGTTTCTTGCCGATGTTCGGTGTCATTATCGCTTTTAAAGACTTCAAGATTCACGGAAACTTTCTCAGCAATGTGATAAACAGCGAATGGATTGGCTTTAAAAACTTTGAATTCCTGTTTAGTTCGAACGACGTATGGATCGTAATTCGAAACACAATCGGTTACAACATTATCTTTATTGTTCTGGGTATTGTCGTTCCCGTGTCACTTGCACTGATGGTCGGGCAGCTTCACAGCCGCAAGGCAGCTAAGGTTTATCAGACGATGATGTTTCTGCCGTATTTCCTTTCTTGGGTTGTCGTTTCCGCAGTACTTTGGGCATTTCTCAGCTATGACAAGGGGATTGCCAATCAAGTTCTGACCCATTTTAATCAAGATCCCAAAAATTGGTACATGGAACCTTCATATTGGCCTTATCTCCTTGTATTTATGAATATGTGGAAAGGTCTTGGATACGGTATGGTTGTCTATTTGGCAACAATCACCAGTATGGATTCGACCTATTACGAAGCGGCCGTCATTGATGGAGCTAGCAAGTGGCAGCAAACATGGTATATTACACTTCCCTTAATGAAATTCGTTATTGTGCTGATGTTTATCTTGTCGGTCGGAGGTATCTTCTCCACAGATTTCGGCTTGTTCTTTCAGGTGCCGCGAGATTCCAATTCTCTTTACAATGTGACCACGACGGTAGATGTGCTCGTATACAAACAGCTCAAAACCGCTACGGTTGGTATGGCGTCCGCTTCTGCCTTCATGCAATCTGTACTGGGCTGCGGAATGATCCTATTTGCAAACTGGATTGTTCGTAAAGTAGATCCAGAAAGCGCGCTGATTTAGAGAGGAGACGGGAAAATGTCAACACCAACTAGCTACGATTCCGGTCTTGATAAGTTCAACCGAGTCGGCAAAGGAACCAACATTTTTTTTCATCTGATCTTTATTATTCTGGCTTTGTTATGCGTAGTACCCATTGTCGTGGTGTTGTCCATTTCACTGTCTAGCGAGGCTTCCATTCGAGAGACTGGCTACCAACTCCTGCCATCAGCATTTTCGGCTGAATCATATAACTATATCGTCAAGCAGGGCTCCATGATTATACGTGCGCTCGGTGTCTCCGTATTCGTTACGTTAGTAGGCACGCTGATCGGTGTTCTGCTCACCACAACGATGGGCTATGCGTTGTCTCGCCCACAATTTAAGCTAAAAGGACTGCTGACGTGGATCGTATTCATCCCAATGGTTTTTAATGGGGGCCTGGTCTCTAGCTATTACATCAATTCAACGATGCTGGGATTAAGTAACACCATCTGGGCGCTGATTCTGCCTTTAGCCGTTTCCTCTTTCAATGTAATCATTTGTAAAACGTTTTTTAAAACGACCATTCCCGACGGGCTGATTGAATCGGCAGAGATCGACGGAGCAGGGCAATTCCGCATCTTCTTCACGATTGTGCTTCCAATCTCACTTCCTGTTCTAGCGACGATTGGCCTATTCCTGTGCTTCTCGTACTGGAATGATTGGTTTCAATCGATGCTGTACATTGACGACCAAGCCTTATATTCACTGCAGGCACTGCTGAACAGCCTGATGAGTAACGTTGACGCGCTGGCTAAGAACGCTTCAACAATGGGCATAAGCTATGCTGAACTTGTAGCCACCATGCCCAAAGAATCAGCCCGTATGGCTGTTGCGATCATTATCGTACTGCCTGTCGCACTGGCCTACCCCTTCTTCCAGAAATACTTTATTTCCGGTCTGACGGTGGGTGCAGTCAAGGGTTAACCCGAAATAAATCTGGATTTCCAGGTTTATCATATTTCCACGGGATCAGAGCGTGATAACTTAAGGGAGGGAATACAGAATGAGAGCACGGTTTAAAACATGGTTAAAGGCACCGCTTTTGATCGGAGCTATATCGATGGCAATTATCGGTTTGGCAGGCTGTTCCGGTACAGACAACAATAATGCGGCAAACAACACGTCGGCGGAAAACCAGGAAACGAATGCTACCGGTGAGGTGCCTACGCTGGTATGGTGGACGATCGGTGGACAAGTGCCAGCTAATTTCGACCAAGCAATCGAAAAGATAAACGAGTATACGGCCGAAAAAATTGGTGTGAAAATTGATCTCCGTGTTGCCAGCTGGGGCGATTGGGACACCAAAATCAATACAATTGTAAACTCCGGCGAAGCTTTCGACATCATGTTTACGAATAACGGAAAATACAGCCAGCAGGTCAACATGGGCGCATTTACGGATATTACTGACCTTGTGCCAAATACGGTGCCAGACCTGAACAGCTATATCCCAGAAATGGTATGGGACGGGACGAGGATCGGGGGCAAGATTTACGCTGTTCCAACATATAAGGATTCTTCTTTAACCCAGTACTGGGTGTTTGACGATGCACTCGTTCAAAAGTATAACATCGACCTAGCGGGCATCAAGACACTGCAGGATCTGGATAAGCCATTCCGAGACATCAAGGCTGGCGAAGGCAAGGGATTCTACCCGCTCTCCCTGACTCAGGGCGAAGGGATTAGCGGCTTCTTTAATGACTATGACGATATGACCTTGGGCTTTCAGCCGATCGGTGTGAAGGCCGAAGATGAGTCCCGTACAGTCGTTTCCGTTCTGGAACAATCGGATATCCAGGAGAAGCTGAAGCTCATGCATCAATGGTACAATGACGGCATCATTAATCCTGACGCGCCGACCAAAATCGAAGCTGACCCTTATCGCCCGTTCTTCAGCGCTCAAGCATTCCCTGGTGCGGAAGTGAACTGGCAAATTTCCGCAGGCATTGAGAAATACGACATGGTTCAAATTTTGGGTCCAATCTATACAACCAGCACGATCCAAGGATCCATGAACGCAATCTCCGCCAATTCGAAGTATAAGGAAGAAGCGCTTAAATATCTGGAACTGGTCAACACCGATTCTAAGCTTCGTAATATGCTTGCCTATGGTGAAGAGGGTGTTGATTTTGATTATGTAAACGACAATACGGTTGAACGGAAAACGGATTCGTGGCCGCTAGCCGCCTATACCCAAGGCACATTCTTCAACATGGCAGTTACGAAGGGAGCACCTGAAGATCAGTGGGATCAGGTCCGCAAGCTGAACGAGGCGGCGACGTCATCTTCGATACTTGGTTTTGCACTAGATATTAGTGAACTCGGTACTGAAGTAGCCAATGTAAAGGCTGTATGGAATAAATACAGTTATGAGCTGATTACTGGCGCATCGGATCCAGAGAAGCGAATACCGCAAATCATAGAAGAGTTGAAGAAAGCCGGCATGGATAAGATCATGGAAGCCGCACAAGAACAGATCAACACATATTTCAAATCGTAATCTTTGAGAAACAATAACCCGAGCGGATTCGTTGTGGCCGTTCGGGTTTTCAGATTTATAGAGACTTTGCATTCATTTCGAGCGCTTATAAGTGATTGATTTGTTCTACAAATAGCTATATGGTAAAACTATAAGTCTCAATATAATCCAACGGTTAAGGAGAGCGTTATGTTTTCCTTTTTACAAATTAAAATCTACCGTCGTAAATTTATTGCTTATACGATTTTTACGTTATTCATGGGTCTGATTTTGAGCATATTGACTTCGCTTGTTTTGCTGCAGCAGTGGTTAGAGAATGCTCAAAATCAAGCCGCAGATGCCTTCTCCAGAGTTGAAAGTATGCTTCAAAATGATTCTGATCGGATCGAAGCCTATTTGCAGCGAGTATACTCTAATAATGGTCTAGTGACAGATGTTCGCTTTTTTCTCGCTAATAGCGCGGAAGGCTATCTGACGGCAAGACTTCAGAATAGCCGTTACGATCAACCTCTTGCTTCGTTTCCAGAAGACGTGAAAGCTTTTCTTGGCAATGGTCAGGAAGATATCCTCCAGGTGAGCCTACATACCGAGGAAAGAGGTAATGTGTTGCGTTTCGCTAGTAACGGAGCCACGAGCTTCTTATTTAATCTGCCTAACACGGATGACATATTTCGAGAGACAATTCAAAGAGGGTTTGTCATCCGAAAACAGCTGCTGGACGAAAAGCAAATTTCACGCCAGCTCGGTGAATTCCGGTTTCTGGTCAGCAGTGATGTATTATTTAAAGATGTGCAAAACTATCGGTGGATTGAGACAGGAGTCGTCAGTACAGCTGGGGATGTCTACCTCTTGAACACCGGAGACGGCGCCAAACAGGAATTATTCAGAAGGGTGGCATCGAACGAACGTAGCAAAGGGTTTATGCAGTTAGGTAAGCTGGACCGCGTGTTTTATGTGACCCATTCATCGAATGCTTACGACTACCAAATGGTCAGCATTGTAGACATGTCCGTCCTTATTCAGCAAAAATCCGGCATGCTGCTTATCGTGTTCTTCATTTTCTTGGCGGCTATGGTCAGTTTTCTCCTGCTAATCGGCTACAATCTCCGTGAGGACGCAGGTTTTCTACAACGGATTATCTATTCCATCCAACGTGTAAAATCAGCCAATTTCACGCCAGTTAGTCCGACACGCTATCGGAAGAACGAGTACGGAATGATCGCTAGGGAACTCGACGATATGACACTTCAGCTTAACCAACATATACGGACGGAATATTTACTGAAACTGAAACAGCAGGAGACTGAAATGAAAGCGCTTCAAAATCAAATTAATCCTCACTTTTTGTATAACACACTTGAAATTATTAGATCTTTCGCGCTGGCAGGCCGCGCGGTCGATACAGCGGAAGCAGTGGCTACACTAGGCTCTTTATACCGTGAAATCGTGAAAAACGAAGATATCATTCTGCTGGGAAGCGAGCTGGATTTGCTGGGGAAATACCTAAAGATCATGGAATTTAAATATCCTGACAGGTTTTATTATCAAATCAATGTGGATCAGGCATTACTGTCTCTGCCTACCGTTAAGTTCTGGATGCAGCCGCTCGCGGAGAACTTTTTCGTTCACGGATTCCATTCAGACGAAGAGTTTAATTTGCTTGTTGTGAACGGCTCGGAATATGCCGACTCATATGTATTGGATATCGTAGACAACGGGAACTCGATCTCGGAAGATCGATTGGCCGATATACGCCGCAATCTGTCTATTGTGGGGGATTTTGCAGAGGAAAGCATTGGCTTGCGCAACGTGTATACACGGCTTCGTTTTTTCTATGGAGAGAGCTTTACCATGCAAATTGAAAATAACGTGGAAGCTGGTGTCAAAATCACCTTAACTATTGTGAAGGAGGCATAATGTATGTACAAGCTTCTGATCGTTGACGACGAGCCTTTAATCCTGGAAGGAATCAAGCGAACGCTGGACTGGGAAATGCATGGATTTAGTCAGATCGAGACCAGCGAAACCTATGATGATGCACTAACGAAGGCCATGGAGTTCTGGCCGGACTTGGCGATTTTTGACGTTTGCATCGGCAAGGAGCGCGGTTATAACGCCATTCACAAGCTTAATAAATTGCGGCTACCGACGACCTATATCATGATGAGTGGTTATGGCGAGTTCGAATACGCCCTGGAGGCAATTCATTGCGGGGTTAAGGATTATCTGCTCAAGCCCGTTGAGCGTGCAAAGCTTCAAGCTCTGGTTGAAAGGGTCATCGTCGAAGATTTGAATGGTACGCTGGAGAGAAGCAATTTGGACCAACGTGATATAGATCCCATATTGCAAGTACGCTATGACAGCTTGTCTAAGCTGACCAACCGCATTCTGTTAATGGTTAGAGCTGAATACGACCAAAATCTCAATCTCAAGTTGTTGGCGAATCGGTTTCGCATGAACGGCACTTATCTTGGACAGCTGTTTCTGAAGGAAACGAAGATGAAATTTTCGGAGTATCTTATGGCTTACCGGATGTTATGTGCACGAGATCGTATTCAAGCAACGAACGAGAAAATTTCGACAATTGCTCTGTCCGTCGGCTATGCCAATCTGAACTACTTTTATACGCATTTCCAAGCTTACTTCAGCAAATCGCCTTCTGATCTGCGGAGGAAGGAGTAGTGCAAAATGATACAACAATGTATCCGGAACACGTTTGTAAAGGTTGTCCTGATTACAACGTTGTTGGCGCTGCCTTTGTCTGGCTGTATCTCAAGTTTGGACACGAGTGAGAAGGCTGACGATATCGAAACGGTGAATCTGATTTACTATACGCTCGGCAATTCTGATCCGGATCTGAAGATGGTTAACGATAAAATCAACGAGGTGTTGGCTAGGAAAATTGGAGTCACCATTACATATATAAAGATTGGATGGCAGGAGTACAACGACCGGATCAATACGTTAATTTCAACGGGGACCCCTTTTGACATCGCCTTTACCACAGATTACTCAAGCTACGTTCAACGGGGGGCTTGGTTAAGACTAGACAGCTATTTATCCAGTATTGGCAAGGATATGTACGATACGATCGACCCTATATTATGGCAGGGTGTACGCATGGAAGACGGCGGCATCTACGGCGTGCCAACGAATAAGGAGCTCGCGGTTCGTATGCAGTGGATGTATCCAGAAGCGCTTGTCCAAAAGTATAGCATTGACATTACGAAGTATAACACCCTGGAGTCTCTGGAACCCCTTCTTCAAATGATCAAGGACAAAGAACCTTCCTATCAGACGATGGAGCTGGACAAAGACTCTCAAAACTTCTTCGCTATGTACGGTTACGAATATGTGCTGGACAAACCACTGCCTCTCATGGTGCGTTCCCTGGATCCAAACGCGCCGGTTATCAATATATTTGAGACTAAGGAAGCTAGAGAGGTGCTGGATACGATCCGAAGCTTTTACGTGAAGGGTTATATCAACGAGGACGCTGCCTTACGGGAGAGCCAAAATCTCAAACGTGAACAAAAAGTTTTCTGGAAATCTGCAGGAGGAGGTCCGCTTTCGGAAAACAGTTGGAGTAAGGATCGCGGCTACAAGGTCGTCTCTCATCCCGTGACGCCTGCTCTGATTACGACAGAATCTGTTCGGGGCGGGATTATGGCGGTAAACGCAAAGTCAGCGCATCCGCTTGAGAGCGTTAAATTTTTAAATCTACTCAACACAGACCCCGAGATCCGTAATTTGTTTAATTACGGTATCGAAGGTGTGCATTATACGCTGGATGAAAAGGGACAAGTGCTGCTAAAAACGTCTGAAGAAAGTGACGATCCGGTTGCGCCAGTCGGATATGAAGGTGTGCAGTATACGCAGGGAAACTGGTTCATTCTAAAAACGATTGGTGGAGAATATCCGGATCCATTGGATAAGTGGGATCAGTACCGTGCGGCCAATGCGGAATACGTCAAATCGAAGTTGCTCGGATTCACGCCGGATTTATCCGGAGTGTCTATTCAGGTCAATCTCATAAAAATGGTTTGGGAAAAGTACTATTCGAGCCTGATGACAGGCAGTGTGGATGTGGATATGGTGCTGCCCAAGTTCAACGAGGAGCTCAAGCAGGCGGGTTTGGACGATGTGCGGGTTGAAATACAAAGGCAGCTCAATGTCTGGCGTGTTGAGCACCCATGATAAGAATCAAATAAGCACGAATGATTTATCACTGCAAATAAGAAAGTATTACCGGAGCACAGTATTTAAAAGAAAAAGCAAGGAAGGGGAACATAAAAACAAACAAATCGAGCTAAGTGAACGAACATCGAGTTACTAGTCGAGGGACAAGAACATGATCCCATTGAAGTCGCTATTATAGCGGCTTTTTTGATTTAAGGAACCAAGTCTTGTCCCAAGCTGAGGCCAAGAACATTGTGTCATTTCGGATTAGTTAATTATCTAAATAGTACTATGATGGAATCATGTGGCGATATAAGTAGAATGAATTGAAACTTCGCTTGAGCGAGTTTTTTTGTATCATGAACTAGCTTTTCTGTGCAGACAATTATGAAAAATGTCGTCGGTAAAATCCAATTAATATGCCCAGTTCATCTATCGTCTGGCTGCAACGTTTGTCGTGTCAAGGGAAGATGAGTTGTACGGGAATGACGGCGTTCTTAGGAGAATAAATATTTTCCATTTGTTCACGTAACAGCTTTACGGCCGTTCGTGCCATTTCCTGTTCATCCTGCTGCACATAAGCTACGCCTGAAAGATGTGGATTATCGAAAGATAGCAAAACGATATTTGAGTGATCGTTCAGACGACTGATCGCGGCCGATGTAAGACGTGCGGTTTCTTCAGTGAGCGAGAAGGCTGCCGAAATTCCACTGTGGTCCTGCAAGAAGTCGCTAACATAGTCCAATGCTTGCTCGCCGCGTAGAATGTCGAGAGGGATGTGACACCACAAGCTCTTGTCAATCGAGATGCCTTGATCTGTGTACGCCTGCTCGAAGCCGAGCGTGCGATCCTCGACGGCTGTATTGGCATTTTCAGGTGAGATGAGCGCAATCTGCTGATGACTCTTGGATAGCAAATGGGAGACAGCCTTGTAAGCACCGCCGTAATTGTCGGAAGTAATGGTGTACGTCTCAATGTTGCGCAGATAGCGGTCGATGAACACACACGGGAATTTGTCGAGCGACAGACGCAGTAATGATTCGTTGTACTTCTCATCTTCTGTCGGAAAAACGATCAGCCCCTTCACACCGAGCTCTGTTAGTGTACGAATGACGTTTGACTCAATAGAGGAGGACTCGCGCGTGATGCTTAGGATCATGCTGAGACCGGCTTCATGCAGGAATTGTTCCGTGTAGTCAACGAGCTTCTGAATGACACGGGTCCTCATCGTCGGAATGATGAAGCCGATGAGCGGCATGGAGGACGCGCTGCATGGGGATGGCGGAGACTTGATGCTGGAAACAAGAAGACTAGAAGAGACGAATGAGCCTTTGCCTTGAACGCGTATAATTAAGCCTTCGTCAGCTAGCAGGGTTAGGGCGTTCCTGACGGTTATTTTACTTACTCTGAATTCGTCCATTAGTTCTTGCTCAGAAGGAATGCGGTCCGTTGGCCGAAGCTGCCCTGATTTAATTTTTTGAAGAATATCTTCTCGAATTTGTTTGTAGAGCGCCAGCTTTTTCAAAAAGTTGCATCTCCCCATAAACTTTATGATTTTATAATCAATTGGTTATATAAAGCATATTTCATCTATATTATAATACGGCATGTAAAGCGCTTACAATATGGTATTTGAGAAATTGTTGCGAAGGGGTCTTTTCTTTGAACGGTTAGAATTTATGTTAAGGATGGTGGTGGTGCCTAGGTAAATTGAACCCGCTTAAATTAATAGAACTAACTAGTCAGCCGACTTTTCAAATGCATAACCAAAAAAGAGAGGATGACGAACAAATGAAAAAACGCAGTACTATAATCTCCATCGTTACAGTCCTTATTATGTCACTTGTTTTTACAGCCTGTGGTGCACCTTCTGATTCAAAAACGGAAACACAGCAATTAGGCGCTAATGCCGGTGAGAATGCAACAGAATTGTCATTTTGGACCTTCGTAGATTTGCACGGTAAGCATTTGGATAAAATGCTGGGGTTATGGAACCAAGAGAACCCAGACAAACAGATTAAGTTGAATGTAACGGTCATGCCTTACGATGATATGCACAACAAGCTCTTATTGGCAGTTACAAGCGGAAAAGGTGCTCCTGATATCACGGATATCGAGCTGGGTCAATTCCCTAAATTCCTGGAAGGTGACAACGTTCCACTGGAATCTTTGAATGATGTATTTGCACCATACAAAGACGTTGTTGTTCCTTCACGTGTCGAGATTTACTCCAAAGCCGACCAGGTTTATGGCTTTGATTATCACGTAGGTGCCACGCTTGCTTTCTACAACACTGAAATTCTCGAACAAGCAGGTGTTGACTACAAAACAATCAAAACGTGGGAAGATTACAAACAAGCAGGGATCAAGGTTTATGAAAAGACTGGCAAGTACTTAGGTACTGCTGATACATCAGCTACGTGGCAAGCATCGCTTCTGCTAGCTCAGCAAAATGCTGATTTTACAGATGAAAATGGTAATCCAAAAGTGAACTCGCCTGAAATGATTAAAGCGTATGAAATGTTAGTCGATCTGCAGAAGAACAATGTTATTCATACGATCCCTGGCGGTCAACCCGACACAGAAGAAGCAAAAGGCGAATACAACAAAGGCAACTACGCAAGCGCATTAATGCCTGAATGGTACATGTCCCGCTTTGTAAACGAAATGAAGGACCTTAAAGGGAAGTATGCAATTGCTCCATTGCCTGTATTTGAAGAAGGTAATCCTCGTTCTGTTGGCTTAGGGGGTACTGGCACAGTTGTTACTAAGAATGGTAAAGACGTTCAGTTGGCCAAAGAATTTGTAGCCTTTGCCAAGCTTTCGAAAGAAGCTACGACTGAAATCTGGAATACACTTGGATTTGACCCAATCAACATGGAAGTATGGCAAGATGATGCAGTAACGAAAAACCCTGATAATGAATACGTCCAATACTTTAAAACAAATGCATTTGATACTTTGAATGAAATCAAGGACGAAATTAGA
Organism: Paenibacillus sp. ACRRY; assembly: GCF_022346995.1. Classification (GTDB taxonomy): domain Bacteria; phylum Bacillota; class Bacilli; order Paenibacillales; family Paenibacillaceae; genus Paenibacillus. Next base: position 787,236 of record NZ_JAKRNM010000001.1, read on the forward strand.
GCGATCAAGTCCGTTAAAGCTTCACCGACCATCGGCAATATCTTCAATACGGTTACCTTGAATGCTATCTTTGAGGATGGCCAAGACGTGAAGGAAGCGCTGGATGAAGCACAAGAAGCAATTGAACAGGAATTGAAATAAATATAATCAGTAAATGATTTGATTAAACCTGTCGGCAGGTATAGTGGTCGGCAGGTTTAACCATAGTCAAGGGAGATTGAGAATATGATAAAGAAATTTGTATACTCTCAAAAGGTTGCACCTTATGTTTTTGTATTGCCATTTATACTCATATTTTTGTTATTCTGGTTCTATCCGCTTGTAAATTCTTTCATAATGAGCTTTCAAGATAAGATGTTGGGACAGGATCCTAAATGGGTTGGTGAAGCGAACTATTCGAAATTACTTACAGATAAAGTGTTTTTGACGGCTATTAAAAATAGCGTTGTGTACATGATAGGAACCTTAGTGCTGTTAATTCCCTTTCCCATGTTATTCGCCGTTATGATCAACAGTAAGTTAATGCTGGGAAGAGAGTTTTTTAAATCTTCGTTCTTTCTCCCTGCATTGACATCTGTGGCAGTTGCGGGTACCATTTTCCGCCTTACATTTGGTGAAATGGAAGGTTCATTAATGAACAGTTTCCTAGGTCTATTTGGTGTAGAGCCTATTAAGTTCCTGAAAGACGGAGAATGGAGTATGGCAGCACTGTTAATCCTCGCATGTTGGAGATGGACAGGTGTTAATATGCTGTATTATCTATCCGGTTTGAAAAGCATTGACAATGAATATTATGAGGCTGCTTCAATTGATGGGGCATCTGCTTGGCAGAAGTTCAGAACGATCACAATGCCATTATTGAAGCCGACCACGGTATATGTTACGACAATTAGTGTTTATGCAGGTTTAGCCATGTTTACCGAGAGCCTGATGATGTTTAACGGTAACAATTCACCCAAAAATATTGGCTTAACCATTGTTGGATTTCTGTATAGACAAGGGATTGAGAAGAATAAGCTGGGTTACGCAGCTGCAGTTGGTATCATTCTGTTAATCATTGCTATGGTTATCAATTTAACGCAGTTGAAATTAAGTGGAATGTTCAAAAAGGAGGAGGATTAAAGTGGGCAAAAGTCAGACAAGGAATAATTTTATTTCCAGAATAGTAATTATTTGTTTGTTCATAATTCTATTCGTTATAATTATGATTCCATTCTATGCAGTGGCCCTATCTTCCTTTAAACCAGGTGAATCATTAATTAGATATGGTCTTAACCTAAATTTGGATTTTAGTATCATGAGTTTTGACAATTTCATCTATCTGTTTACTGGAGAACATGATTATTTTGTATGGTTTTGGAACAGTATGACTTTAACCATCGTTCAAGTGGTTTTAACACTTTTTGTAAGCGCATTTGTTGGATATGGTTTCGCAGCATATGATTTTAAAGGGAAGAATTTCCTCTTTATATGTGTTTTGCTTATTATGATGGTGCCTTTCGAAATACTGCTGGTTCCTTTATACAGCTTAGTTAATGATTTGGGAATGGTGAATAGCTATTCGGCAATCATTCTGCCCGGTATAGCCAATGCCGCGACAATATTTTTCTTCAGGCAATATCTACGAAGCATACCCAAAGAGATTATTCAATCTGGACGGGTTGATGGCGCAAACGAGTATGCGATTTATTTCAGACTCATTATGCCGATTATGAAGCCATCCTTTGCAGCAATGGCCATTCTGAATGGTATGAATAGCTGGAATAATCTATTATGGCCATTCATGGTGCTCGGAGATCAGAGTAAATATACACTTCCAATCGGTTTGAAAACGTTATTAACTCCTTATGGTAATAACTATGATCTATTGATCGTGGGCTCCTTCTTCTCCATCATTCCAATTTTCATACTGTTTATTGCTTTCCAGAAATATTTCATAGACGGTATGACTGCAGGTGCTGTTAAAGGGTAGTAAATATTATGATGAAGCAGGTGATAAGATGGAAATCCAACAAAGAGCATCCCACGACATTCAACCATTAATTGAGCAGAGAGCAGATCCGTTTATTTACCGACATTCGGACGGTTATTATTACTTCGTAGCATCCGTTCCGGAGTATGATCGGATTGAAATCCGTAGAGCCCAGAACCTTGAGGGGCTTGTTACATCAAGTCCTGTAGTGATCTGGAGAAAGCGTGAGACGGGTATCCTTAGTGCCAATATTTGGGCGCCTGAACTGCATTTTTTTGATGACAAATGGTATGTATATTTCGCTGCCGCACACACGACGGATACGAATGAAGGCTTGTTTGACCATCGGATGTACGTGCTAGAGAATGAAAATGCTAATCCACTCGAAGGCAGTTGGACGGAAAGAGGACAGGTTCGTACCTCGTGGGAAAGCTTCGCCCTCGATGCCACTACCTTTGAGCATAATGGCAGCCGTTATTACGTATGGGCACAAAAGGATCCGAATATCGAAGGTAACTCCAATCTATATATATCTAAAATGGCCAATCCGTGGACGCTGACTGGGCCGCAAACGATGATTTCGATGCCGGAATATGACTGGGAGATCATTGGTTATAAAGTGAACGAAGGCGCGGCATTTCTTCGCAAGGGGAATCGGGTATTCCTCTCTTATTCGGCTAGCGCCACAGATTTCAATTATTGCATGGGCCTGCTTGAAGCCGATGCGGATGCGGATTTGCTCGATGCCGCCTCATGGAGCAAGTCGCAAGCAGCGGTTCTCTCGACAGATGAGAGTATCTCTATGTATGGTCCCGGTCATAATTCCTTCACGGTGTCAGAGACGGGCGAAAAGACGCTCTTTGTGTTTCACGCAAGAACGTACAAAAACATTATAGGAGATCCGCTGTACGATCCGAATCGCCATACATTTGTGACGGAGCTTTTGTGGACGGCTGACGGCAGACCGGATTTCCGCGGCTCTGTTGCAGCACTTGCACGTTCTGTACAGTGAATGAGTGTGCCAACAAGGTTGATTGATGTTTTGATTTCGTTTATCCAACTTGCAAAAGAGAGACAGTAAGAACATCGAGGGCACCCAGTAGGGTGCCTTCGATTTCGCTCTACAGATAATGCGTCGAACCGTTCAACAAGTACTAGTAAGTTGCCTTAAAACTTGCAGCTCATTTAAAAGTACCAGTATTTAATAAATTCGGGGGAGCGGAAGTACTAGAATATCTTGAAATTTCGGTCCGGTTATCGGGCCTGACGAAATATTAGTAAGTATGAAAGCAGTCGGACCGAATTTTGCAGATATTTATAGAAGGAAAAGAAACTAGCATCTTACTGCGAATTCCCCGTTTTAAGTTATGAAGGAGCAGGAATCGTTGAAAAAACGGTAGCAATTGTCCAATGAAAATAAAGTATATTCTTAGTGCTTAAGTTAAAGATAAGTCCACTGATTAAGCAGTACATGCTACACGCGTAGGTTCTTTAATACGTGATTGGAAATAAAAATATAATAAGGACGTAACTCGCGAAGGCCCGGGAGCGTTCTTTTATTGAAATAACGGGCAGTGCTTAGACTTTTATAAATTAAAAGAGGTATTAATGGTGTTATATGTAATTATGGATTATTTGAAAAGATAATGGGGGAATCAAAATATGGAGCGTAAAATTCAACTAATGGAAACCTACATAAATATCGAATTTGAAAACTCACCCTTTTTAAAATTAGATAAAGGGTTGCAAATTCCATACTCCTCAATCAAGGGAATAACAACAGGTAGACCGATACCAAATGCTTTTAAACTATATGGTGCTTTATTAGGAGAAATGAGAAATGGTTTATTCAGATCAAATGGTGGCTATCAACTGCACTTTTTTGAAAATGAGCTTGAAACTCTTCATTTAGATTTGAATAGCTTTAAAGTTGGTATGTTCAAAATATCAAAGCTGATCATTGGTGTTGAAAATCCTGAAGAAATAAGTATAAATATTTCCGAAAGAGTGAAGTGATAATTTGTTGATGAACGGTACTATTTCTTGTCAATTACTCAATGAATTGAACTTAGAAAATGGAATGAAACAATTGAATTCCCTGAAATTTGTCCCTATGCATACGCTTATTTTTTTGGAGAACATCTCTTTTAAAGGAGGAGCATTTCTCTGATCAGATCGACAATTATCAAATGAAAATCCGCAGAGGTATTGTTATGGGGGGGCTTCCCTGGATCCTTGAAAAACTAGGTTTTCCTGATGGATCTACTACAAGTCAGATCTTTGTAAGAGCCAGTGAATTAAACTTGGAGTTGTGCAGCACGAAGTAAAGCTCTATACAACGAACCATAATGGATAGAAAATTTTATATTAACTGTGTAATAGCTTAAATAAAGTGGCATATAAATGTTTTATTGAATTTAAGACGGCTATCAAGGAATTGTACTTAAAGTAGTAAAACATTTTAGCAATTACAGGATTGAGGGAGAGTGGGTTAATGGATAGCAAACGTTTTGAAATTATTTATACTCAAGGATCCCTAGAATTCTTTAAGATTATTCGTGATAATCAGACGGGGGTTCTATATATGTTGAATCTTTCTGCTGCTGGAAGTGGATTAACCGTTTTGGTTGATCAAGAAGGGAAACCTTTAATCGATGAGAATTTTAAAAAATAGTTTATTCCAGTAGCGGAAACATGGTTAGAGAAGTCATGAACGGACGTTTTTAAATACGGGAAACGTTAGTTTAATAAGATAGATGAACAAATTCCGTGCCAAGAATATCCCCAAAATGCTAGTTGGGATTGTTCAAGGTAGGCTTTCACTTCGACAAGCGTCATTTTAAATTGGAGTTATTATGGTGTGGATACGAATTTTATTAAAAATCAGTTTCAAACAAAAAAATGTCTCTTATAGATTCATTACAAAAGCCTGATTTCTCTGTGCCTATTAAAGAGAATCAGACTTTTGTATGTAAGACTGTAAGTTCACGTGAACGGGATTAAACCGATTCTCCTTCGGAAGACAGCGCAATGGATTTCGTTTCATGAACTGTTCCATATGGATGATGAGGCGGGGCATATATTACATATAATTTAAGAGGTATATGGCCAGTATTTGTAACATTGTGCCATGTTCCAGCGGGTATCATAATGGCATAGTCTTTATAGGCCGTCACTTGAAAATCTAATCTGTCTTTTCGATCTCCCATTTGAACAAGTCCCTGACCTTCTTCAATACGTATGAATTGATCGGTTGCCGGATGTATCTCCAAACCGATATCTTCGCCAACATGAATACTCATCAGAGTCACTTGAAAATACTTACCCGTCCATAGAGCAGTTCGATACGTTTGATTATGTTTTGCTGCCTGGTCAATATTTATTACAAGAGGCCGTTGCCCATAATCCGTTAACTCTAAAGGGGAAAGGTGACTAACGTTCTGATTTCCCTTGCTCAATGGGGGGGTCACCCCATAATGGCCGTCGTTATCCCAGGTGTTGGGCATGGGATTATTCCCATGATGATCGTGACGAGATAATTTATGGAACATATTAATTCTCCTCGCAGTTGTAGTGTTTACTTATATTCTATGCAGATGCCTATATAATGGACTGCAACATTTTCGATAATGGGCGAGTGCCTACTCTTTTTGATAAATACACATCGATTGTTATGTTTAGTACTCACTTATAAACATGGAAGTTCATATTCGAGCTCCCTGATCGCTGCGGCCCTGTTGGCAACCAATTGTTTATACAGTTTAAAGGTGCAGAGTATGTGCCACTATCGTACTTGTCATCGTTTTTCTTTACTGCTTCGAAGATTGCGTTACCATGCACACTCTTTTTCAAGTATAAGATTAGAAATCAAATAGGAGAGGGAAGGCATTACGCTAACGGGAAACGATAGCTCAATAATACCAAGAAAGCAGTTGATCCCTGTGAGCGGCTGCTTTTGTGCAACTAAAGTCAGGATAGTTATATTAAAATATCCATTTGTAGATGGAGAGCGGTCAATGAACGTGATCAGGGATGAGCAAATTAACTAACGGGTAATTATGACTAACTTCCAGGGAATGTAAACATCTAAATAACGTAAGGAATGAGGAGGCAGACAATTCATGGCAGGAACGAATGTATGGGATGCGGATTGGGAGGTTAACGAAGAGCAGGCGCGGACGCTGATTGGCAGACAATTCCCTCAGCTGTCATCGAGGCAAGTAAAGCGATTGGGCTGGGGCTGGGACAATACGGTTTTTCTCATCGGGGACGAGTACGTGTTCCGGTTTCCAAGAAGAACGATTGCAGTTGGTTCGATTCGTATGGAAAGCAAGTTACTGCCGAAGCTGGAGGCATATATGACCATCCCCTATCCGAAACCGTTGTTTTATGGCGAAGCAAGTGATGAATACCCGGCACCATTTCTTGGCTATGCCTACGTGCGAGGAGATTTCCCAATCGGTTTGACGGAAGAATGCCGGGCTTTATCGGCAGAGACGTTGGCGAAATTTTTGCGAGGACCGTGTTGAGGCGGTGAATGCACTGCTACATGGTGATCTTCATTTCAAAAATATGCTTGTGAATGAGAACGGGATCGTTTCCGGCATCATTGATTGGGGCGATCTGAACGTAGGCCATCCAGCTTGCGATTTGAGCGTTGCTTATAGCTTTTTACCACCTTACGCTCGCGGCGTGTTTTTCGAAACGTACGGAGGAGCGGACGAGGAAACGAAGCTGCTAGCGCGGCTGATCGCGGTATACATCCCCATACTGATCTTAATGCAAGCGGTCGATGACAGGAATGAAACGATTGCGGTAGAGGCGAAATCCAACATCATGCGGGCGCTGTCGGATTAGGCTCATTATAACTAAGAACGCAGCTGATCCATGAAATCGGCTGCTTTTGTTAAGCTAATGGTCAGGTTAGTTGAGTGTTTTACTAAATAAAAAATGGCCACTACATTCGTATACTAGATTCTTTGTATAACTTAGAAAATTAATTTTTTCACATTGAAATACTACGCTAAACCAGATACCAGCACAGATAACAGAAGCGAATAATACGGCAATTGAATTATTTCTTAGCTTTGCATAAATTCTTTAACTAACGCGAATAATTTCTCTGAGTTAGTAAAGGAGGATCAGTATGGTTGCCGGAGAAAATTCTCAAGAGACTCAGACGGTAGATATCACATTTTCTACCAATTTAGATGCCAACATTGCTTTTATTCGTAAGGAATTGGGGTATAGCAGTGATCTGATTGTTAGAGAATTGAAAACAAATGAGCAGGCTGACTTGTATGCTTGTCTGATATACATTGATGGATTAACAGATATCCAGGATATCCATGAGAATATTTTGAAGATACTGAACTCTGAGAGTTTCTCTAAACAACGAAATTCCAACGCTGACATATTCTCTTTAGTGAAGAATTTGGTTGGCACACAAGAGATTACTCATATCAATGAAGTCTTTTCTTCCATATTTAACGGCAACACCCTCATTCTGTTGGATGGGCATAATTCCGCCATTGTATCCGATACACCAGGAGGGGATCAACGAAGCATATCTCCACCTGAAGAACAGGTGGTTCTACGGGGACCACGGGATTCTTTTACCGAAAGCTTAAATACGAATACAGCCCTGATTAGAAGGAAAATAAAAAGCAAAGACTTATGGATCAAGACTAAAACAATAGGCTCCGTTTCTCAAACGAGCACATCAATTGTTTACATAAAAGGACTGGCTGATGATCAAGTCATTCAAGAATTGGAATCAAAATTGGACAATATACAGATTAAAGGCGTGTTGGATAGCGGAATCATAGAACAATTTATTGAGGAAAATCCATTCTCTCCCTTTCCCACTATTTATAACACGGAGAGACCCGATATTATTGCAGCAGGTTTAATGGAAGGGAGAGTAGCGATAATCGTTGAGGGTTCTCCTTTTGTGTTGTTGGTTCCCGCGGTTTTTATACAATTTATTCAAGCGCCAGAGGACTATTATCAACGTACCGATTATGGCCTATTGCGGTTATTACGGATTTTCTCTTTTTTCATAGCATTAATTGGTCCATCTTTGTTTATTGCGTTGACCACTTTTCATCAAGAGATCATTCCCACTGAACTTTTCATTAGTATTACCGCAGGAAGACAAGGCGTTCCGTTTCCCACACTCATTGAAGCGATTATCATGGAAGGTACATTTGAAATTTTGCGAGAAGCTGGTCTTCGAATGCCCAAAGCCGTAGGACAGGCCGTTTCCATCGTCGGTGCGCTTGTGATAGGTCAAGCTGCCGTAGAAGCAGGGATTATCTCACCTAGCATGGTCATTGTTGTTTCGATCACCGCGATCTCCTCTTTTGTTTTACCAGCTTACAATATGGGCATATCTGTTCGGATTTTACGTTTCCCACTCATGTTGATGAGTGCTTCGTTTGGTTTATTTGGCATTTTTATAGGTATGGCTTTACTGATCATTCACCTCTGCAGTTTATATTCCTTTGGTACACCCTATTTATCACCATTGTCCCCCTTTAAGCTTGCTGATCAACGAGACACGCTCATCCGAGTTCCACTATATGGATTGCTGCTGCGCGGGGTATACAAAAAAAGAGACGAATAGGTGATGGAAATGGGAAGAAAACTCGGAATTTTGTTGATGTTAACGGCTATGGTAACCCTTATGACGGGATGCTGGGATAAGATGGAAATTAAACAACTCGTTATTGCTGTGGGTTTAGGCATTGATAAGGTTGGTAATGATTATTTAGTGTCTGTACAAGTGGTAAACCCGAATGAACTAGGGGTCAATAGCAAGGGAAGTGGAGAGGCTCCGGTGACCGTGTACAAAGGGACGGGTAAAACCGTTTTTGAAGCCATCAGGAAATTAACCAATACTACCCCGAGAAAACTGTATTTTTCACATTTACGTATTTTTGTCGTTGGGGAAGAAACTGCGCGAAGGGAAGGACTCGGCAAAATCATTGAATTTGTCTCTCGAGATCACGAATTAAGAGCCGATTTTGATATCATTGTTGCCAAAGATCTGAAGGCAACAACGGTGATAGAAAGTCTATCGGTGATTGACAAAATACCAGCACAAAACTTGTTTTCTACGCTGGAATTATCAAGTAAACAGTGGGCATCCACAAGTACAGTCAAAATTGATGATTTGATTGATGAATTAATGACCGAAGGAAGTTCTCTTGTTGTGACTGGTGTGAGATTAAAAGGGGATAAGCCCGAACTTAACAAAAAAGGAATTTTTGAAACGACGAGCCCTCCTGCCCGATTAGAGTATGATGGTCTGGCTGTTTTTAATAAAGATAAATTAATTGACTGGTTAGATAAGGATGAGAGTAAAGGATACAATTATGTGCAAAACAAAGTAAAAGGGACTGTGGGGACTATCCGTTGCCCAAACCAAAGCGGCAGACTCTCTATCGAGGTACTGGACTCCAAAAGTGATATCCATATCAGAAAAGAGAATGAAAAGCAGCATCTTGGAATTCGAATACGTGCTGAAGGAAATATAGATGAAGTTCAATGCGAGATTGATCTTATGAAACCCGGAGAAATATCCGAGCTTGAACAATTTATCGAAGAGGAGATTAAATCCTTCATTCAAAAAGCATTAAACAAAGAATATGCGATAAAAGCGGATTTGTTAGGGCTCGGCAAACGTATTCATCAGTTGAAGCCAAGCCTGTGGAAGGAATTAAAGCAAGACTGGTCCAATCATCTGCAGGAAATACCGGTTGAAATTAATGTGGATTTTAAACTACGTGAAACAGGAAAAACCAAAAATTCCTTTTTAGATAAGATGAAGGAGTGATATGGTTGATGATCAGTGTTAACGTCACGGGAATGCTCGTGCTCGTTGCCTTTTTTATTTGGGCTGGTACATATGTTCTGAGAACATCACCCAGAGAACTATTTATTTACAATGCGATTATTGTTATTGCAGGAATTATTGGTGTATTAAAACTACTCCGATGGGGCCCACCGACTCCTCTTATTTTGGTGAGTTGGATATTTCATCCGATAAGTCAGTTCGTTTCCAATTTGCAGAACATGTGAGGATTATTACGATGAAAAATGACGCAAAAGCAGACTATATTCAATTTACGATTCTAACAACTTTGTTTACAGTGGGTACTTCAATCCTCATAACCCCGAGTAGTTTGGCACAAGCTCTAAATCAGGATGCATGGTTGGTTCCCTTTTTTTCAATTATACCGGCAGTGATTTTCTTGGGTGTTTACAAGTGGCTTTTTAATCATCAACCTAACAAAACCATCGTCGAAAAAATGCAGGAGATCCTGGGTTCATGGTTTGGGACATGTCTATCTATATTATTTATCATTACAGCGTTTTTGGCGGCTGCCATGGTACTTTATGATGTAAGCAGGTTTATCAAGACTGTTTTTATGCCGGAAACTTCGGTTATATTTATTAATTCACTATTTACTCTATTGCTGGTTTACGGATTAATGTCGGGATTTAACACTCTGGTCAGAATGGTACAGATTATGTTTCCGTTTTGTGTGCTGCTGTTTGTCATGATGGTTATTGCTTTGATCCCGGAAATCAAAATTCAAAATATTCAACCCATCTTTGAGGCTCCTTTATATAAATATACGTATTCGACCCTTTCACTCGCTAGTATTGTGTATTTCCCCCTGATTTTCTTTCTCATGCTTCAACCCAAAGAGTTGCAACATCCCAAAAATAGTTTTAAATCGTTTATTGTGGGTGTTTTCATTGGCTCATTGATCAATGCATCCATTATTTTATTAAATATTTTGGTTGTAGGATCAAACGTTACATCCATTCAGGAATATCCCGCGTACCACTTAGCTCAAAAAATAGAAATTGGGGGTTTTATAACCCGGGTGGAAGTTGTGATTGCTTTAATTTGGTTGTTAACCTCTTTTGTTAAATTACTCGTATATTTCCATTCCGCCTTCCTCGGCTTCACGCAAATCTTGAACATAAAACACAAAAAATCCTTTGTTATCCCCATGGCTTTTTTGTTAATTGTGATCTCTGTAGACATTTTTCCTAACTCTATTTACGAGAACAAGTTTAATGCAACGGTTTGGATAGGCTGGATTACAACATTTGCTATCGGTCTGCCTGTTTTGCTGATTGTCATTGGCGTATTGAAAAAGCGGATTAAGGGTAAATAAGCGAATAAAAAACAAAGGAAAGCACTCATGCTATCACCAATAAAGGAACGAGGTGAGACATATGGACGTTTTTGAACATGTATACAGTCCGTTGGGAAAAATGGCTGTCCACAATTGTGGCTGCCATCCCGATCTAGTTTTTGATTGTAGCACTGACCATGAAAAGGGATTACTTTTATGATTATTTTTCAAAGTTATATACAACACAGTCAATTTCGTGTGATAATAAGCAACAATATTACGTTATATTAAATAACATTATGTTAATTAAATTCATTAAAAGAGGTGAACTTTTAATGTTGGACAAAGATAATTATAAAGAAAAAAAAGTTATTACCATTGGAACGGTTTGTGATTTGACTGGATTGTCCGCCAGAAAAATTCGATATTACGAGCAGCGAGGACTGATATTTCCCGAAAGATCAAGTACAGGAAATCGGAAGTATTCGTTTAAGGACATTGAGACGCTGATGGAGATCGCCAATCATCTAGAGGATGGATTCAGAACGTTTGAAATCAAGCAAGATCAAAAAAATAAAAATAATGTTAGATTATATAACAGACATAAGGACAACAAGAACGATTTTTTTTAAGATAACTGTAGTATCAGTTGTAATGACATCACTACATGATGACAAGCGAAGATACTGAGAAAGCAAGAAAGAGAGTACATCATTCATATGCAAGGGGGCTTTAAGATGAAAAACGTGGATTTACTTCTTACCAATGCAAATATCCTCACGTTGGACGGTGCTAATCGAGTTGCAAAGTCGGTCGCTGTAACCAAAGGAAGAATTAGCGGTATTTGGAGCCAGCCAGAACCGCCTTCAAATGCGGTAAACATGTCAGCGCAAACCAAAGTCTTGAATTTAAGGGGTGCAACGGTTATTCCGGGATTTATCGAGACGCATAATCACATTCTGGCATGTGCCTACTTAAAAGGAAACGTAGATTGCAGCAGTCCCTTGAATACCACAATTCAGGATATTTTAAATGCAATCGAAGAGAAAGCAGCTACTATGACTGCTGGAGAGTGGATACAGGGCCACAGTTACGATGATACTTCGCTGGCTGACAAACGGCACCCCACCCGTGAGGATCTGGATCAGGCCGCTCCGAATCATCCCGTTTACATTACACATATTAGCGGTCATATCGCCGTAGCCAATTCCAAGGCAATTGAGCTAGCGGGCATTGATGATGATCAGTATACAGACAATCCTCATTTTGGCAAAGATCTTGCTGGAAGATTAAACGGGGTTTTGTATGAAGCTCCAGCGATGAATGCTTTCCAAACGGTACTTCCGGTGATGGATAAGTCCACTTTTCTCGAACGACTGGGCGAAGCCGCTCGAGATTATGTCGCGCAGGGTATTACAATGACCACGGATGCAGGGGTCTGGGATCAAGAAAGTTTAACCATTATACTCGAAGCTGCGAAAACTGGCATTATGCCTATGCGATCACAGCTCATGATTATGCACTCTTTGTTAACAGAGCAGGGCCTGTTTGCAAATTACTCTGCAAGTGAGGTGGAACAGGAAATTGACAAACGTTCCAATGGAAGAGCTCGTCTGGACAGTGCTAAATTGTTTCAGGACGGTTCAATTCAGGGATTAACTGGTGCTTTACGGGATCCGTATTACTGCAACAAGGAAGAGAATGGCCAATTATTTTACGAGCAGGCTGCTCTTAACGAGATCATTTCCAGCTTGCACCAACGAGGATTTCGAGTTGCTATTCACGGTAATGGTGACCGAGCAATAGGCTCGATCCTTGAAGGTTTCGAATATGCATTACAAGCGATGCCACGATTGGACCACCGCCACCGGATTGAGCATGTACAAACGGCGGCACTAGAAGATCTGGACAAAATGGCGGAGTTGAAAGTAGCAGGCTCATTTTTCATCAATCATGTCTATTATTGGGGCCAACGCCATGAGCAGATTTTTCTGGGTCCTGAACGGGCGAAAAGAATAAGTCCATTGAAAGATGCGGTAGATCGTAACCTACTGTTCACCCTTCATTCGGATTGTCCTGTAACGCCAATCTCTCCTCTTTTTCTAATCTGGGCTGCAGTGAACCGTCAAACCAGAGAAGGCGACATATTGGGACCTGATCAAAAAATCGATGTGATGACGGCGTTGAGAGCAATGACAATCGACGGAGCCATATTGAATTTTCAGGAACAGAATTGCGGAAGTATTGAGGTTGGGAAGTATGCCGATTTTGCAGTATTGGATAAGGATCTGACCACCGTGAACCCGTTGGATATCAAAGACATAGAAGTTTTGTATACCATTATAGACGGGGTAGTTGAATATGAAAACAAGAATGTAAAGGTTTAGAAGTGACAGTACAAGTGAAACGTCTATAATAGAAGGAGGAACATGTAGTGAGCAGAGCTGGAGCGTTGAAACATACCAAAATGATCATTTTTCTTCTGTTTATTGGAAATTTGTTTTCTGCATTTGATCGGTTTGTCATCAACTTCGGGGTTGTGCAAATTTCGAATGAATTCCAGCTGAGTGCTTCAGCGAGTGGTTTGATGTTAAGTGTCTTTTTCTTGGGATATGCGCTCATGCAAATTCCTGGTGGTTGGCTTTCGGACCGATTTGGAGAAAAAGTTATTCTGTTCATTTCCATCATCGGTTTTTCGTTATTTACGGGTTTAACAGCTATAGCCTGGTCCTTTGCTTCACTCTTAGTTATCCGTTTTCTTTTTGGCATGGCAGAAGGCAGTTTCTTCCCGGCAGGTTCCAAATTGATTTCCACCAGTATTGATGAAAATAAACGTTCTCGTGCCATGTCTGTTTTCCTTTCCGCACTAACCGTAGCCGGTGTAATTGCACCGATTCTCACAACTACGATGCTTGTGCAATTTGGCTGGCGGACCATGTTTTTAATTATCGGGATATGTGGTCTGTGCATTGCCTTATTATATTGGATTTTCTTAAAACCAAGCGTCTTGAAACAGCAAGTCACGAACAATGGCGATTACCCAAAACATGGTGCACCCCAGGCCAAAGGCAATATCAAGATTTTATTAAGAACACCAATGATTTGGAGCCTGATGATCGCGTCTTTCGGCTACGGCTTTATCAGCTGGGGCACATCCTCCTGGATGCCAACGTATCTGGTGAATGAACGCGGCTTAAGTCTATCTTCACTCGGCATTCTGCAAATGATTCCGGCCGTTTCAGGTATCCTCTTCTTCCTGATTGCCGGAGCAGTTATGGATAAAGTGAAAAGTGGACAGGAGAAGTGGTTTGGTGCCTTTAGCGGTGTTGCACTTGCCGTAACCGTATATTTAATGTTTCACGCTGCATCGATCACAGGAGTCATCATATATCAATCGATTATGCCTGTATTCTCTGCCTTCCTGTCGGTCATCATCTATAGCCTTCCCATTAAGCGATTACCCGAAGAGACAAGTGGATCTGCTGTTGGATTGGTTAATATCGGCGCACAGATCGCGGGATTTGCAGCACCTGTAGGAATGGGACTGATTATTGATCTGTTTAAGGGATCATATGATGGTGCCGTCTGGTTATTAAGTGCATTTGGTATCCTTATTTTCCTGGCTTTCCTGGGTCTGCAATCCAGTAGGAAACGCTTGATCATTCCAGAGCTGGCGAAAGGAGTAAGTGAATATTGATCAATAATAAAAGTAAACTCCCTTATTATACGCAATTGAAGGAATGGATTTTGCAGCAGATCGACAATGAAATTCTGTTAAAAGGGGAGAAAATTCCTTCCGAAATGGATTTGGCTCAGCAGCATGGCATTAGTCGGCCCACCGTGCGGCAAGCCATTGGAGAACTTGTTCAGGAAGGTTATCTGATCAAGAAGAGAGGTTTGGGCACGTTCGTTTCTTCACCAATTATTACTGGAAATGCAAATGTATTTACGACATTTGCCGAGGGGATGCGTGCAAGCGGTCTGACGGATCAGGCCAAGCTGATTCATGGTCAAATAATTCAAGCATCTGACAAACTTGCGGAGGAGCTCGCAATCGCTCCAGGCAGCAATGTGTTCAAAATTGTGCGTCTTAGACTGGCCAATGATGAACCACTGGCTATTCGAACTTCGTTTATCCCTTGTCATCTGTATCCGGAATTGCTGGAGGAGGATTTGGAGGGAGTTCCTTTATATGATTTATTACAGCGTAAAGGGCATGTAGCCATGGGCTCGTCTCAATCCTTTCAGGCTGTTGGAGCATTAGCTGAAGAGGCTGAGCTTTTGCAAGTGGATACAGGAACGCCAATGATTTTGTGGAATGGTGTAGCGCATAATGAGAGAAATATGCCGATTGAGAAGTATAAAGCCTTGTATTTAGGTTCAAGGTTCCGCTTTACCATTGAGCAAGTAGGTAAAAACCAGGCTGGAACGATGCATGAGGAATTAATGCCCATCGGACCAATCCATTTTTAGTGAAAAAAGTGAGGAGCGCAGATGCTCTTCACTTTTTTTGTACACCTAAAAAAAACATGTTAGAAAATCTGACGTAATTAAACTAAAACAATTCAGTATATCTTATGATGAGTTTATCAAGCAGTTGTAAATACATCCTTACAAGTGGGAGAGATGACATGACAAGTACATTCATACAACAGGAAAAACTGGTTTCCATTAATCCATCCACCAAGCAAGTGTTAGCCGAATTTCCAATGATGAGCAAGGTCGACATTGAGGAATCCATTTCAGCAGCTACAGCAGCTCAAAAAAGTTGGTGTAAAGTACCTGCACCCGTACGAGGGGAGCTGTTGCTAAAAATAGCTCAGTTGCTTGAGGACCGGGCAGAAGATTGGGGACTGCTCGTCACCACAGAAGTGGGAAAATGTCTGCGGGATGGCATCGCTGAGATTCATCGCAGCGTTTCGTTTCTTCGTTTCTTCGCGGGAGAAGGCTACCGCATGACCGGGGAAACCATCCCTTCCAGACAAGCCGGTGTGTTCGCTTATACGAAACAACAGTCTCTGGGGACCGTTGGTGTCATCACACCATGGAATGTACCGCTGGCGATTCCGATCTGGAAAATGGCTCCGGCATTGGTTGCGGGCAATAGCATTGTGTGGAAGCCTGCACCGCAGTCGCTGATGATTTCCCAAAAATTCATGTCTTTGCTGGAAGAAGCAGGATTGCCGGAAAATGTAGTCACCATGCTAATTGCTGATGGTCCTCTCGTTAGTGAAACCTTTGCATCCCATGAACAGATCAAGGCGGTGACGTTTACGGGCTCGACGAAGACAGGGCAAACGATTCATCAGGTATTAGCGCCGAGAGGCATTCGTTTTCAGGCAGAGATGGGAGGCAAAAATCCATTTATCATTATGCCGGATGCGGATATCGAACAGGCTTGTCAGGATATTGTATCTGGTGGTTTATTGGACGCAGGACAGCGCTGCACAGCGACCAGTCGTATTTTTGTTCATGACTCCATTTATGAAACGTTCCGTGATCACATGCTTTCAACGTTGAATCAGGTCACCCTGGGTCTGCCGACAGAAGAAGCATCGATCATTGGCCCTGTAGTGGATCAACGGCAATATGATACGATTCGGTCGTATGTTGAGAAAGCAATATCAGAAGGCGCAGCTCTCATATACGGTGAGGATGAGCCGGAAGATCAATGGGCGCAAGGCGGCTTTTTCATCAAACCCAAGCTTTTTGATCATGTGACACAGGAGATGACGATCGCAAATGAAGAAATCTTTGGACCTGTATTGGCGCTGATCCAATTCTCCGATTTTGATGAATGCCTGAAGCAGTCCAATGCCATTGAATATGGATTATCATCGACGATCTATACGAAAGATATTGCCACAGCCATGAAGTATGCAGATGAGATTGAATCTGGGCTGGTGCATATTAATATGCCTTCAACGTATAGCGAACCACATATGCCATTCGGTGGGATCAAAGCAACAGGTATTGGCGGATTCCGTGAACAGGGAAGCCATGCCATCAAGTTCTTTACGGAATGGAAAACCGTCTATGTACGTACTTGATTTGAAGGAACGTATAAGGAGATGAGGAGAAATGGGCGTAGGTTTAGCGGGAATTCTCATTCTCTTCGCGGTACTTAGCGGTCTTGCCAAAGTAGGCTTTGGTTTTGGAGCTGGCATGATATTAAATCCAATACTTACGTTATTCGTTTCTTCTGCCACCGCGACAACACTGTTAGCTCCGATTTTGTGGTTTAGCAATTTTACAGGTGCAAGAGTGCACCGCGCATCAATTCAGTGGGGGCTAATTGCCAGAATGCTGCCGATGGCTCTAACAGGTACTCTCTTCGGAAGTATCATCCTGGCCTACGTAGATGACCATATTCTGAAACCAGCCATTGGTATTAGTGCAATCATGATGGGCGTCATGCTCATTGCAAGCCGTAAAAGGAAAGATCGTGCAAAAAATCGGGAAGCTACTGCTGATCTGGCAGATAATTCTCCTCTCCAAGAAAAAAGCACAAAAAAAACTGTACTTTATCAGCTGGGCGCACTCGCATCCGGATTTGTCGGCGCAGCCGCAAACTCGGGCGGACTGCCCCTGATCGTATTATTTCTGCATGATTCATCCTTCTCGAAGAAACAGTTTACGGCAAACATTGCGATGCTGCTGGCTGTTATGGATTCCATCAAAATTGTATCTTATTTGGTTCTTGGAACACTGTCCATTCAAAATCTGCTGCTGGTGCTGCTGTTTATTCCGTTTATTTATGCAGGGGGTTTTGCAGGCAAGTGGCTGAATGAAAAAATATCGGAGACATCATTTTTGATCGTCGTGCATTCCATCATTTTTATTACAGGCATTCTGTTATTGTATTAATACCAATCGAATCGGGAGTGTGTGAGACATGATTATAGGCGTACCCAAAGAAATCAAAAACAATGAAAACCGGGTAGCAATTACCCCGGCAGGCGTTTTGTCGTTTGTGAATGCGGGACATGAGGTACAGATTGAAGATGGTGCGGGGTTGGGCAGCGGCATTAGCAATGACGCATATATTCAGGCTGGTGCGACAATTGTTTCTACAGCCCAGGAAGCCTGGTCAGCGGAGATGGTTATGAAGGTGAAAGAGCCTCAACAGGAGGAATTCATTTATTTTCGTGAAAACTTGATATTATTTACGTACTTGCATCTTGCGGCTGAACCGGAATTGACTCATAAACTTATGGAAAAAAAAGTAACAGCTATCGCTTATGAAACCATTCAGCTTGGCAATGGCTCTTTGCCACTATTGACACCGATGAGTGAAGTGGCCGGCAGAATGTCTGTTCAAGTGGGCGTGCATTCCCTTGAGAAATTCCAAGGTGGAAAGGGTGTACTCATTAGTGGTGTTCCTGGAGTGAAACCAGCCAATGTGGTCATTATTGGCGGCGGCGTGGTTGGAACAAACGCAGCAAAAATGGCGGTTGGACTGGGCGCTAACGTGACGATTCTCGACGTCAATCCGGAGCGGCTCAGACAGCTCGACGATCTGTTCGAAGGGCGTGTGCAAACCGTTATATCGGATCGGTTCCACATTGCTGAGGAAGTAAAGAAAGCGGATCTGCTGATCGGTGCAGTACTGATTCCGGGTGCCAGAGCACCGCAACTTGTCACTGAAAGCATGATCAAGGAGATGGAGCCCGGCTCTGTAGTGGTCGATGTTGCCATTGATCAGGGAGGGTCCATTGAAACGGTTGACCATACAACCACCCACGATCAGCCTACTTACGTGAAGCATGGTGTAATTCATTATTCTGTGGCCAACATGCCTGGAGCTGTCGCAAGAACTGCGACCTATGCTTTGACGAATGCAACAAGTCAATACGGGCTGTTTATTGCGAATCAGGGATTTGAACAAGCCGTGTTGAACAATCCGGCGGTAGCCAAAGGGGTTAATACGTTTAAGGGCGAGGTTACATTCCATGCTGTAGCACAAGCCATGAATTTGTCATTTACGCCTCTTGAGACGATGATCACGAAAGAAGTCATAGCAGTATCTTAATTCATTCCGGGGGAGGAAATGACTTGAAAACAAAAGAAGAGACACGTACATTGATTGAGAAAGATCAGCAGCATTTATGGCATGCACTCTATAAAGACATAGAGGGAGCCAATCCTGTCATTGCGGCATCCGGCGAAGGCTCCTGGTTCACGGATATAGACGGCAATCGCTATTTCGATGGAGTCTCGGGATTATGGTGCTTAAATCTTGGGCATGGACGCAAGGAAATCGCCGATGCCGCAGCAGCGCAAATGATGAAATTGTCCTATTCGCCCTTAACCATAAGTCACGAGCCTGCCATCGAGCTTGCGGCAAAAATCAGTGAATTGTTGGGTGGGGGAGATTATAAAACCTTTTTCTCCAACAGTGGATCAGAGGCGAATGAGACCGCGTTCAAAATTGCACGTCAATACCATGCGCAAAACGGCAATCCCGGGAAATATAAATTCATCTCCAGATATCGGGCTTACCATGGCAATACGTTAGGGGCATTAAGTGCAACCGCTCAAGCCAATCGTCGGCATCGGTACGACCCTCCTGCGCCAGGATTCCTGCATGTACAGCCTCCGTATCGTTACCGGTCGCCATTCGGGGATACACCGGAGGCGGATATCATCGCTGCAAATATGCTGGAGGAAATGATCGTCTGGGAGGGAGCAGATAGCGTCGCAGGTGTCATCATGGAACCTTTCATTTCTGGTGGCGGGGTTATTATTCCATCTGACGGTTATTTGCAACGTGTCGCCGAGATTTGTGAGAAATACGATGTACTGCTCATTATGGATGAAGTGGTTTCGGGTTATGGTCGCACGGGCAAAATGTTCGGCTTTATGCATTACGAGGGCGTTCAGCCAGACATCATCACGATGGCAAAAGGGCTGACAAGCGGGTATTTGCCGCTTGGAGCAACGGCGGTGAAAGCGGAAATCTACGAGTGCTTCAAAGGCTCCGGGCATAACAATCAGTTCCGGCACGTCTCCACCTATGGTGGACACCCGGCTTCCTGTGCGGTAGCACTCAAAAACATAGAGATCATAGAACGGGAGAATATTGTTGCCAAAGTCGAATATCAGAGCCATGAAATATTAAGCGAATTGCATACACTTGTTGCTCACGCCCGAGTAGGCGATGTTCGTGGAGTAGGTTTCCTGTACGGTATTGAACTCGTTGAAGATAAAGAAACGAAAGTCCCTGCATCCGATGCCTTTGTTGGCTCAATTATTGCAGCTTGCAAGCAAAAAGGGGTTATCATCGGAAGAAACGGAGACACCATCCCGGGCTTCAGCAATGTCCTGATTATTGCTCCGCCACTCTCCTCAACAGAGGAGGACCTCACGTTTTTGGTGGAAACGGTGAAGGAAGCGTTCGGGATGTAACAGCACGAACCCCTTATAATGTTAAGGCAGCCCAATCCTTTGAACTGCACCTCCGATTGTTAAGTTGTCCAACAATTGGGGAGCAGTTCATATGTATGATTGGCTGCTTTTGTTCAACTAACGGGCAGGATAGTTGAATTGATAGGGTATAATTTCACTAGAAACTCTAGGTCTTACAAGCCAGGTGAGTCAGACGGATAGCAGCTTGTGTGGGTTTGAAGGTAATTCATTTCATTAATAGAATGTGTTACGTAACGGTGATCGTTCCATAATACATGTACATACCGCAATTGAATTGATATTTTCCAGGTTTCAAATCATTTAAAGTCACGAAGTTATCTCCCTTTTCGAGATACACATCTAATCCTAAATCGGTAGATTCAATGCTCCGTATACAAGTATAACCTGAGTGTTTTATGAAATTTATTTTTGTTGGAACACCTGCTTTTATCACTATATTTTCATGACTGAAGCCTTTAGATGTTACATCAATTGAAACAATTTGATATCCTGTATTTTCTTGAACGATACTTTGATCACTTGATTGTAAGTTTTGTGGTTGAATTGCAGTGGTTTGGTTATCGTATAACTGAAAAAACAGTAGTATCCCGATCGAAAGGGTTCCAAAACCAACCATAAGTATACCTGAAATAAATGGTAAACCAATTCCATTTTTCTTGGTTTCATGAGTTTGGTCCGTTTCTTGATTGGCCAATTGGAGAACAACGCTCAAAATAAAAATAAAAAGGATATCAATAAACAACACCATGATATAAGAAAAACTCACCATGGCCCCAAGCATTGCACCCATCAATCCACCCATGATTCCTGCAAGCATTCCATCCAAAGCAGCCATTAAACTTACAGGTTTTCCGATAAAGTATCCCACTCCCAAACCAAACAAAATGGCAATTATTGAAGGGACTTCTAAACTATATTGAAACACTATGCCAAATTGAAAACCGAGGGCAAGACTAGATATCATACCAACGGTCATAGCAATCATCATTCCAGCCATACCTGCAAGTTTCTCTTTTCGTTTGAAGGTAACGAAACCAATGTATCCAGTGAATAATACAATCATAATTATACTTATTATTGTTAAGATCACTTTTTTAACCCCCCTTAATATCTGGTGACTGAGTTCGGCCTATCTATTCAATGTAAAAAATCAATCTGAAAATATATAAAAATTTATATAGTTATGTACTACATATTGTAGTGTAATTATTGTAATTACAATAGATCAAATTTTAATAATTCAGTAATTGTTCATACATTTATGGCGAAATTGGTCTGAAAGCGAAACTCAAGTATTTGATGTGCAATGAGGATTATTCGAAGAATGTAAAGTAGCACTTATAATCCGGCCCAATAATGACCCGGTTACAAACTTAGGGCGAGGCTTTTGTTTATTTTAGTTGGCTCACAATATATTCTGCATCTGCGCCAACACCTCCAATCAGAGCCGAGCCTCTGGATGACTGCCACGGCATTCCTAGAAAAAACAACCCTTGAACATCACTTACGCCTCTTTGATGCTGGACACCGCCTTTTTCATTGAATAGCGTTTTTTCTTTGATCTAGGTGTAGTCTGTACGAAAACCGGTAGCCCATATCACATTATCAATCTGCAATTTGCTGCCATCTTCGAACTGCACATGTCGATCCTTCACTTGAACTGCCCGTGGCACAAGTTTAATTTTTTTATTGCGGATCATCTTTTTTAGGTCTTTACCAAAAATAGGGTCCGATTTCTTTTGAATAAACTTGCCCAATTTGCTTTCGGCACTGACATTCATGATCCCCAATTTTCTGAACCAAGAAAAAATGCTCGTTCCCATGACTTGCAAAGGCATGAAGTGTAATGGACGACCAACAGATAAAAAAATGTCCCGCTCCTTGGCCAATTCCACCGCAATTTGTGCTCCTGAGTTTCCGGCACCAACAACGATAACAGTTCCTTTGTTCAATTGTTTGGGATGAGCGTACGCCGAAGTATGAACCTGAAGTACGCTTTTATACAGTTGATCAGTAGCTAAAGGTATGTAAGGTGATTGAAACGGGCCTGTGGCTACAATGACATTAGTTGCTTTTAACATTCCCTTGGTTGTATACACATCGAAACTTTGCTCGGCTGATTCAAGTGAAACCACTTCGGTAGATAGCTGAATTGGTAACGTAAAGGTAGTAGCATAGTAAGTCGAAATTTCATCCTTAGTTGCGTATCCGTTCGGATCGCCTTCTAGCGGCAAGCCTGGTAGTGAACTGTAGGATCTTGGTGTAAACAACGTTAAACTATCATAGCGTTGTCTCCATGATTCTCCTATCCGATTAGATTTGTCAATTAATAAAAATCGAAGTTTTCGATTCTTCAAAAAATATGCTGCGGCAAGACCAGCCTGTCCCGCACCAATAACAATGACATCGTAAGGTTTCATTATAATCCTCTCCCTATAACCGAGTTATCTAAAATGCATGTTCGAATTCGGTGAAGACGTATATTCGCAAACAAGAATGAGGTTAATGCTGGATTTCAGCATTGACCTTTACATTAGTGAATGCTAATATGACTAACATATTAATAAATACTAATATATATTGCAATACTTTTCCGTATACGAATTCGAGTAAAGAATCGGAGTGATTGATATGTCTGAAGGTAAACATCAGGATTTCTGCTGTTCTGAAACAGGTGGATGCACTTTATCAGAAAAGGAATTGGGGACAGCGCAGAAGGATCAGCAAGATAGTTGTGTTTCAAGCCCTTCCTGTAACGATTCCGTCGAAACTAGTGTGAAGCCAAGTACACAGTTTAAGCAACAAATTCAGTTCACGATGACTTCAAAACCAGTGAAAAAAGATGATTGCTGCACGGACACGGACGAACCAAACTGCTGCAGCGCAGGGGAAGAAAATAGTAAAGCAGACTCTTGTTGTCCCAGCACTACATCATCCGTTCCCATTACATCCGTGTCCAATCCGAAAGCCAATCCAGGTCAGACGTTCCAATATTGGGTGCAGGGTATGGACTGTTCTTCTTGTGCGGAAACGATTCAAAAAAGCATCGCCCGCATGGAAGGTACAGAAGAGGTACAAGTGAATTTCAGCACGGCCAAGATGAGTGTTACTATCTCTGATCCAACCATTGGAGATCAGATTGAATCCCAAGTCAAAAAATTGGGGTATACCATTGAACCCATCGCTTCGAGGCAAACCGGTCAGACCTACGTCATTGATGGCATGGATTGTGGGGCTTGTGCAATAACCTTGGAAAAACATATGCTTAAGTTTCCCGAAGTCCGGGAAGTTAACGTTAACTTCTCCACGGGGAAGATGCGGATCGATCATGATTTAACGAATGATCAAGTGAAAGAAGAGGTATCCAAAGCGGGCTTCAAAGCTTTGTTGTCTAGCAGTAAACACAATTCATCTGAAGCGGTGGAAGAGAACCTAAAGAAGCCCATACCTGCAACATTATACTCCGGTATATTTTTGTTAATGGGATTTGTAGGATCGTATAGCCATGTATCCGAATGGATTATTACATTGCTTTATGCTGCGGCTATCATTATTGGGGGCTATAAACCTGCCCGAAGTGCCTATTATGCCGTACGCAGCGCTTCACTGGATATGAACGTTCTGATGACCGTGGCCGCTTTAGGCGCCGCACTGATTGGCGAATGGTTTGAAGGTACCACGGTTGTTTTCTTATTCTCATTAGGAAACACCCTTCAAAATAGAGCGATTGAAAAAACAAGAAAATCCATTCGAGGCCTCATGAATCTGGCTCCTCCCGAAGCATGGATCAAGCAAGGGCAACAGCTGGTACGCACGTCCGTGGAAGACATTCAGATTGGGGATGTCATCGTCATCAAACCTGGTGAAAAGATACCGTTGGATGGCGAAGTAACACGTGGTCACTCAGCAGTCAATCAGTCTCCCATTACCGGCGAATCTGTACCGGTTGATAAGGAACCAGGTCATGTTGTGTATGCAGGTACGGTAAATGAGAGTGGTTCTCTTGATGTCAAGGTCACCAAACTGGTGGAAGATACGACGATTGCGAGAATCATTCACTTAGTAGAGGAAGCCCAAGAGAAGAAAGCACCTTCTCAAGCCTTCGTCGACCGTTTTGCTAAAATTTATACCCCCATCATGTTTGCTATCGCACTGCTCATGATGTTGATTCCTCCTCTGTTTGGATGGGGCACATGGGGGGATTGGTTCTACCGTGGGCTGGAGCTGTTGGTCGTCGCCTGTCCTTGTGCGCTTGTCATCTCTACTCCGGTCGCCATCGTGTCCGCAATCGGGAATGCAGCCAAAAATGGTGTGTTGATCAAGGGAGGAACATTCCTGGAGGTTGCTGGTTCGATCAAGGCCATTGCCTTTGACAAAACGGGAACATTGACTGAGGGCAAACCTAAAGTATCTGCGGTATATACGCAACACGGGGTTTCGGAAGAAGATTTACTCCGCATTGCTTTAACGATTGAAGAGCACTCACAACATCCTATCGCATCTGCCATCGTGGAGCACGCCAAACAGCAGGAATTATCCGCACTTCAAGGTGAACGATATGGTGCACTCGTGGGTAAAGGGGCACATGCAACCATTCAAGGCATCGAATATTTCGCAGGTAATCCGAAGCTATTCCAAGACATGAGTGTATCCATGGAGCATCTGGAAGACCAGGCTTCCCAGCTTCAACAAGAAGGAAACACCTTGATTTTGGTGGGCACGACATCGGAACTTCTTGGCATGATTGCCGTGTCTGATTCCATTCGACACACCACAGTCACCACGATGCAAGCACTGAAACAGTCGGGCATTGAGCAAGTCGTCATGCTTACGGGAGACAACGAGGGTACGGCATGTAAAATTGCTAAAGAAGCGGGTCTTGATCGTTATTTTGCTGATTTGCTTCCCGAAGATAAGGTATCCGCAGTAGAACAACTTCAACAAGAAGGCAAACTCGTCGCTATGGTAGGAGACGGGATTAATGATGCTCCCGCACTGGCTACAGCCAATTTAGGCATCGCCATGGGCGGAGCGGGCACGGATACGGCCATGGAAACGGCAGATATTGTCCTGATGGCTGATAATCTGGATAAACTCCCTCATACGATGAAACTTAGTCGCAAAGCCCTTCGAATCATTAAGCAGAACATTTGGTTTTCATTGTTGGTTAAAGTTGTGGCTTTATCATTCATCTTCCCTGGCTGGTTAACCTTATGGGCTGCCGTAATGAGTGACACAGGTGCGGCGTTGCTGGTCATTTTGAACAGCATGAGATTGTTGCGCATGAAAGGTTAAGAAGGTTAAGGTCATTGAGATGAGACAAGGGGTTAATTGAATCTTCTATGTCAAAATGCTAAATTAAAGTTAGCATCATAAGCGTAAGGCTTGGGGGGATATAGTTTGAATACGACCGGTTGCGAAGTAAAAGCCAAATTTATGAGAGGATTCAGTGACAAAACGAGGTTACTGATCTTGGACTCCATACATCAGGAAGAAAAAACAGTTTCACAAATTGTAGAAGAACTCGGAGGAAACCAATCCAACATTTCGCAGCATCTCGCTTGTTTAAAAGGCTGCGGCATTATTGTAAGTAGACAGGAAGGGAAGTACATTTACTATTCCTTGAGGAATGAACAGATCAGGGGTCTTCTGCAAGTCATAGATGATGTATATGCCCAAGTAGAGAATGAAGTAGCCTCTTGTGAAAAAAATGAAGCCTTGAATTTGTAAACTGACCGACTTGTATCTATTAGCACATATAACTGTAAAAAGCCGATTCCTGTAGGAGTCAGCTTTTCATTTAATGAATCTGAAAAATAAATGTCGCGGGGCAAGAACATTGTTCCATTCAAAGTCGCTATGATAGCGGCTTTTTCTGTTTTAAGGAACCAAGTTCTTGTCCCAAGCTGAGGACAAGAACTTGGTGTCATTTCGGATTAGGATTGTATCATGATGGAGATGCTTCCAGTTGATTAAAAAGAGAAGAACAGAAGACCATATACAAATGTCGAGGGACAAGAACATATTCCCATTGAAGTCGCTATTTTAGCGGCTTTATTATTTTATCGGTACAAGTTCTTGTCCCAAGCCAAGGACAAGAACTTGTACCGATTACCGTATTGGACAAGAACATGTTCCTATTACCGATTAGGCGTGTATCTAATCGTCATCTTGTCCTTCAATTCATTAAACTAACGGGCAGGTTAGTTTTAGAGGAGTATGATAGAATCTAATTAAAAGGAAGGTGGAAATTTGATAGTTCCAGAGTTAAAGTTCACACATGTAATGTCAGAAGAATGGGTTGATCTTGAGGAATTTTACGTTTGTATAGATGCCTTTATAGGTGAAGTCGGAAGTAAAGGATCTGAGGTATTTAGATTCTATATTGTCAGCCCTAAGTGGTTATTGAAAGCACTAGAAAATTCAGATGAAATTGAACTAGGACGAGGATACTTAATAACAAGTGATTATAGTATTTCAAAAGTAGAGTATCGTATAAAAACAATTATAGGAAATTGTCAAAAAACTTCTTGGGATGATGTAATTCATGCCATTTCTCGCTATGCAATATGGGAATCTGAACAATGAAATTACAGGAAAACGAAAGTCATATTGAAGCCAAGGGAGAAAAAAAGATGAAACTTAGAGGGTCTCTTACGGAGCATGCGTATCGAGGAGAACTTAAAAGCTCAAAATACTATTTATTCAATGACCCTTCTATGCGCAGATTTCTAGATATTATTAGAACAACTTTTCCTACAATGAATACAGCTCATATTTTATTTTGGACACCAGACCAGAGTGAGGATATAATAAGCTTTCTTATTGATACTGACACAGTGATTAAGATAGAATTGGATCGTTATGATGAAGCAATTGAGCCAATAGTTGACGTTTATCCAATTAAGTCTTACTTGAAGGGACTCAGTAAAATTTATCAAATCAAAATTGCAGTGGCCATTGATTTAGCAAAGAACGATAAAAATACATACTGAGTTTTCAACTAACGGGAAACTATAGTGTAAGAACCAAAAAAGCAGTTGACTAATGTTATCGGTACTTAATATTCAATGGAAATTTTTAAGTTTGTCTGTATTGTACTTTATATAATAGCGCTAAACATGAATTTGACGCACTTTAATTTTTAATCGATTTTAATGTATGAATCCGACTCATTATACACGAATTTTTCTTGTGAAAATAACCTGTTATTTCAATTAATTCAATTAAATAGATGTGCTGATTTTTTGGAAGTTGATCACCGAAAATTCTTATCTAAATTAGTGTTTATACGAGACCGGAGTGAGCGAAATGCGTAACCGATATGAACTCGAGGATTTGTATAGCGAACAAATTCGGGCTTTTCGAATTTATCTAAAACAATCCGGATATACGGCATCAACTCAGAAAGAGTATATGAGAGAAAGTATGATCTTTTTAGACTCGTTAAATGGATCGTTACCCCAAGATGCAGGGAAATTGCACATCATGGAGTTTCTAAGTGACAAGCAGGGTTCTGTTGGTGATAAAACACGTAATCGATCTCTTTCTGCCATTCGAACATTCTATATGGCTCTGATTGATTTTGAACTTGCATCAAAAAATCCGGCTGCTGAAGTGAAAAAGTCTAAAACTGAAAAAAATAAGAAACCCATCTACCTGGAGGAAGAGGATCTATCCGAGAGCCTTAAATATATTGAGGGACGCTATAAGAACAGGAATATTGCGATATTTTTACTTATGGCCTATTGTGGACTGCGAGTAGGGGAAGTTCACAGGTTGAATCTAAAGGATTTGAAAAAAACTAGAGGAACGATTGAAGTGTTTGGGAAAGGTCGAAAGTGGAATGAGATACCTGTACCAGACGTATTACTGAACTATCTACTGGAGGTAGAAAAGGAGAGGATTTCTCCTTACAGACTTCAGGAAGAAGCATTCTTTGTATCTCAAAAAGGACGCAGACTATCCATTAGGCAGATACAGAAAATCGTCAATCTCACATTTGAAGCATTCAAGAAAGGCAATCCGAATGTTAGTGATATGAAACTTTCATGCCATAAATTAAGGCACTCTTTTGCCACCATGTTACTGAAAAATGATGTAGATATACGCGTTGTGAAGGAACTTATGGGGCATTCTTCGATTGAAACAACTATGATTTATACGCACGTTAATGATGAACAGAAGAAAAGAGCTATGGCAACCGTAAATGTTCCCTTGAACGCAATTGGCGAAACAACCCTTATGCTGGCTAGGCATAAATAGGTTGATGTCTGAATGAAATTTGCTTTGAACGCTTTGATTTTTGGTATAATGGAAGTGTATATAGAATGGAGTTGCTGTTATGGAATTGCTTGATCCGAGAGTGGATTTTGTCTTCAAACGTATCTTTGGCAGTGAAAATAATAAAGACGTATTACTCGCATTTCTGAATCGAGTCCTTACTGAAGCAGGAGATCCACCACTTACAGAGATCATCCTCATGAATCCTTACACGGACAAAGATGACCCGCTCGATAAGCAATCCATCTTTGATGTTTATGCTAAAACTTCAGAGGGAAAACTGATTGATATTGAAATGCAGCTATTTAATAAGTACGATATTGAGAAAAGAACGTTATTTTATTGGAGTAAACGCTATTCCAGTCAACTTCATGAGGGAGAGAAGTATCAGGAGTTGAAAAAATGCGTCACCATTAATATCCTGAACTATGCCTTTTTAGCCAATGATGATTACCATAGTATTTTTCATCTTCGAGAAGACCGAACAGGTTTAACCCTAATTGACGATATCGAGATACATTTTCTGGAATTACCTAAGTTAGATGACGTTATTCCGTCACAAGGTGGTCTTGAGAACTGGTTGTTGTTTCTGAAAGGTGTGGATACTACACATTGGGAGGTGCTGAAGATGAATGAACCAGGATTAGAGAAGGCCATGGATACCTTGCAATTTTTGAGCCAGGATTCCGAAGCCCGTCGCTTGTATGAAGCGCGTCAGAAATATTTGCATGATGAAGCATCAATGCTCGAAGGAGCTCGAAAAGCGGGTATCACTGAAGTGGCAAAAAATATGTTGGATTTGAATTTAGATATATCCACGATCGCCAAGGCAACTGGATTAACTGAACAGGAAATTATGCAATTGAAAAAGTAACTTTCTTTGTTTAAGTCGCTAAATTAGCGGCTTTTTTGTTTTGAAGAACCTGAGTTTGTAAGCAAGTAAATGGGAATCTATAAGTGAGTGTTAAATATACCCTTCCTCTTAAACTGAAGGGGAGAATAGTTGAATCTACAAAGGGCTTAATAACCTTTTTATTATTTATATTTTTTGTTGAAATCAACAAAAACCAACTCATTGCATTAGCTAAACCTCCCCCTTTTCAAATGTAGAATTGGACAAGCTGAAACTTGCTGCAGAGTTCAAACTCCCATTACTTATAGAAGGTGTAAGGGAGAGAGCGAAATTGACAAACCTTTTCTGAAGAATACTTCTTGTTTCAACATCCAAGAAAAAACATCACCAGTAAATAATTATCATTCATTAGCTAAACTTGAATGATAATATTATCTAATTGTTTGTCTTGTATAAATAGGATGTTATGAATCATACGGGGAACAATGTTGCTAGTGTGCGGATTTTCAGTTACAAAATCAGCTGTTCCATCATACTTCTATCCGGTCGCTTACATAAATTTGTGATCCATTTCTTGATCAGATCAAGCATGGTCATCTTGACCGTGTGTGAGTAACACGTGGGTAACTTAAGCAATAGAGTTTCATCCCTAATTAAGGAAGACGGGAGATTCTTTAAACTGATGGAGAAAATCGAAGTGCTTTATAATCCCAAAAGTAATCAACCTTCAAATCATTATGATTGGATGGTTATAGCTATTTTATTTAGATGAGTTAAAAATTTCTACGTTAGCAGTTTGTTATAATCTATTCAAAAGTTGATTTCACATTGCTATATTTAGGAGTGGGATATAAATATTTCTTTTTGGAAGCGCAAACAATAAAAAGGGAGTGTATTATTTTGTTAATGAAATACATCAAACCCGCCATGGAATGGACTGAAGCATTACCTGTTGGTAACGGAAGGCTTGGAGGTATGGTATTTGGTGGTATTGAGCAAGAACACATACAACTGAATGAAGATACCCTGTGGTCAGGATACCCAAAAGATTCTAATAATGATAAGGCTTTCGAAGTATTATTGAAAGTAAGAGAGCAAATCTCCCGTAATGAGTATCAAGAAGCATCAGAATTGTCTAAACAGATGCTGGGGCCTTATAACCAATCATATCTTCCATTAGGCGATTTGTACCTTCAGTTTGAGCATGGAGATGTGGCTAAAGATTATTCTAGAACATTGAATCTGCAAACGGGTGTCTGCACTACCTCGTATACTATAGGTGGTATACTTTATTCTCGTGAAGTGTTTGCATCTTACCCGGACCAAGCCATCATAATCCGATTGGCGGCAGGTAAAAAGAGTATGATTACATTTTCTGCAAACTTACGGAGCAAGTTACGTCATACCGTCACGGCAGTACAGGATTCCATTATTCTTACAGGACTTGCTCCGGAACATGTAGACCCTAGCTATTATGATCGAGTAGAACCAGTGTTGTATGGTGATCTTGAGAATAGTTTGGCTATGCGATTTGCTGCTTTGCTGCGAGTATTTAATGAAGGAGGATCCGCTAGAGTTGAAAACGGAACTTTGAAAGTCTCTGATGCTAATTCTGTTACTTTGGTATTTAATGCTTTAACAAGTTTTAAAGGATTTAATCAAATGCCAGGTACTGATGTGCTAGAAGTTTCAAAGCGGGTAAGTAAATTGTTGTCACCACTTTCGGAAATGCCTTTTGAAAAATTAAGGGAACGACACATCATGGATCATCAAGCATTATTTAATCGAGTAAATTTAACACTTGGTGAAAAAAACAAAGAATCGCAAATACCAATTGACGAGAGATTGAAGAAAAATGGTGCTGAAGATCTCGGTATGCTTGAACTTTTGTTTCATTATGGGCGATATTTGCTCATTGCTAGTTCCAGACCTGGTTCGCAGCCGGCAAACCTTCAAGGCATTTGGAATAACGACGTACGGCCACCGTGGAGTAGCAATTGGACTCTGAATATCAATGCACAAATGAACTACTGGCTAGCAGAAGCAGGGAATCTTTCTGATTGTCATGAGCCTTTATTTGAGTTTATAGGAAACTTGGCTCATAATGGTGCTAAAACAGCTCAGGTGCACTATGGTGCAAAAGGATGGACTGCACATCACAATGCTGATCTCTGGTGTCAGACTGCACCTGTAGGAGATTATGGACATGGAAATCCAGTGTGGGCGCTATGGCCCATGGGAGGAGTGTGGCTCTGCCGGCATCTCTGGGAGCACTATGAATTTGGATTAGACTATGAATTCTTAAGAGAGAATGCGTTTCCAATTATGAAAGAAGCTGCATTGTTTCTTTTAGATTGGTTGGTTGCAGATGATACAGGACAATTGGTGACTTCTCCTTCCACGTCTCCAGAGCATCGTTTCCGTCTTGAGGACGGTACGTTGTGCGATGTTAGTAGCGCTTCAACAATGGATCGAATGTTAATTCAGGATTTGTTTATTAATTGCTTGAAAGCAATGGAGATACTTAATATTCAAGATAACTTACGTGTAGAAATACAGCAAACTCTAGACAATTTATGGGCGCTTTCTATCGGTGCCGAGGGGAGATTACAAGAATGGAGCGTTGATTTCAAAGATGAGGATGTAAATCATCGACATGTGTCCCATCTTTATGGGATCTATCCTGGCGAATGGCTAATGGAGGATACAATGAAGACTTTCTTTGAAGCTGCTAGACGTTCTCTTGATATTCGGGGAGATGAGGGGACAGGTTGGAGTCTGGCTTGGAAAATAAATTTGTGGGCACGTTTTGGAGATGGTAATAAGATTTACTCCCTATTCCGTAATTTGTTCCATTCGGTTAGTGGGCAGGATTTAAACTATCATCGTGGAGGACTTTACCCCAATTTAATGGATGCGCATCCTCCTTTTCAGATTGACGGGAATTTCGGTTATACCGCAGGTGTCCTTGAAATGCTGTTGCAATCTCATCATCATGTTCTGAGGTTGCTCCCTGCTTTACCGGATATATGGAAAGATGGTGAAGTTAAAGGCTTACGTGCCCGAGGAGGGTTTACTGTGGATATTAAATGGAAGAAAGGTCGACTAGTAAAAGCGATTATACAAGCGGATACTGACGGCAATTGCATTGTTTATACCGGTGGTGGTGTCACTGTAACTGAAGTGAAAACTGGAATAACTATAGCTTCAGGTGTTGGACAAGTCGGTTTTAAGACAACAGCTGAGACGGCATATTACATCCATGAGAATTAAATCGGTTAACGCAAAAATATTTATCCGCTACTCTGCACTAATTACCATTCTAATCGCTGTCTTTTTAATTGCATTCAGTCTATATATGGAAAGCGTTTTGCGTAAGCAGTCGGTGCAGTCCATGAATCAAATCTCGGCTAACATCCTTGACACTGTCAACTTGGAATTGAAGAATTTGTACAGTACTGCACTGAAAATTGTCGCTTCTGAACCTGTAAGGGCCCCCTTTTTTCAAGATACAAGTGATCCAACAATTCTTTACAATGTGAGAAATAAATTAGCGAGTGCTGTATTGAGTATAAATGGACCCATTCCTAATTTTTATAAATTGTATATGTATCGAAATGACGGATTCATTTTCCAATACGGTAAAGAATTTGACGCGGTTAATGGAGATGCAAAGACACTCCTTCAACAAGATTGGGCAATTCAAACCTTAATGCAGAATGGTAAAAGGAGCATCTCTCCTCCACGTGAAGACAAGGATGAGCCAGATCAAAGTATTATCTCAGTCAATATGGCTTTTGCCGAAGTTTTCGGTGGAAAAGCAAGTAATATCATTACAGTGGAACAGAAATACGAGGTGTTTGCAAGAATCATTGAAAAAGCAGTAATGTCTAACGATCTGGAAAAGACACAGCATAAAAAGGTGTATGTAATTGATCAGAATGGACAACTGGTCTATCCCTACTCAAAGGATAAGGAAATTAATTCAGCGATGCTGGATAAAATTAATTTTTTTCATGAAGCTATAACTCAGAATCTGTCTGCTAATATACTTGAGAGCAGCGAGATTCAGCATCAACTAAACTATGACCGAACCCTTGCCGTATACTCCAGATCAAGTTTCTCTGGTTGGACAGTGCTACTCGAAGAGCCTGAAAGTTCGCTGATGGAGCCAATTGTTACTTTTAACATGAATATAATCTTATTAGGCATTTCTGCACTTGCTGTTGCGTTGGCAATGAGTTTTTTTGTATCACGAAGTCTTACTCGGCCATTGAAGCATATCAGCAAATCGATAAAAATGTTGGACTTTGACACTTTAGGTCTACCAAAAAAGTCAATTCCAATTAGCAGCATAGATGAGTTGGAGGAATTGAACCGTACATTTATTGAAATGCGTAGTAGATTAAAAGAATCCCTAGAGGAGGCGGTTTCTGCTAGGTCTCATGAAGTTGAGTCCCGGTTGCTCGCGCTTCAAGCACAAATGAATCCTCACTTTCTGTATAATTCCTTATCTGTAATCAGCATTTTGTGTGAAGAAGGTAAGAACATTGAAGCACAGATGTTTTGTAAGGGTCTGTCTAGGATGCTCCGATATGTATCTTCTAATAACTTTAGTTCTGTGGGTCTCGTCGAAGAACTACAGTATACTCGAGACTATGTACAACTGATGGGAGAACGCTACGGAGAAATGCTGAGGTGTGAGGTGAATGTTCCCCCTGAAATGGAATCTATAAAAATTCCGAAACTAGTTATACAGCCACTTGTCGAGAATGCGATAAAACATGGTGCAAGTGGTCAACCGCCTTGGGTGATCCGCATCACAGGGAAGATTTTGTCGGGAGGGTGGATGGTTACCATCTCAGACAACGGGACGGGTTTTGATCCCGGTAAGCTAGAACTGCTGAAAGAGAAATTCAGATCGTTTGATAGTGGAACGAGAATTCCAGAAATCAGCGTGGACGGTATGGGGATGCTTAACATATATATCAGACTGAGGATGTTTTATGAGACAAACATGATTTTTGACATTTCTGAAAGCGGTGAAGGTGGGGCCGCAGTCACTATCGGAGGATTTACGCAGCAGAAGGAAGGTAAATGATGAGCCAAAGGAAAAAAATCACTGTCATTGTAGCCGAAGATGAGCCGATTATTAAAAATCATATTATAACCAAAATTGAGCAAGCAGCACCTGATTTTAAAGTAATCGCAAGTTCATTTAATGGTAAGGATGCTCTTGATGCGATATTAAGACTAAATCCGGATGTTGTCTTTACCGATATTCGGATGCCTGTAATGGATGGTATGGAGCTTATCACGAATATCCGCGCTGTTATGCCTGAAATACCTATTGTCGTGCTCAGTGGTTATAATGAATTCGAATATGCAAGACAAGCAATTCGTTTGAACGTATTGGATTATTTACTTAAACCACTGGATACAGAAATGCTCCTTAGTACATTAAATCAGATCCGAAGCAAGGTCTTGTCTGCAAACACGAATCAGTTGCGGCAGGTAATTTCTTCTATGCTTCATGGAGAGAGTGACAATACGTTGTTTCCTAATGATTTAGGACATGTTGTTTTCCAAATGTTCTTGATAAATGCTGGGAATTTATGTGACCATATCACTTCGTTAAAACATTCTGCGTCGTTTAACTCACTCTGGCTCCGAATCAATTGGCAAGAGCTCATAAACCGAACAACTACTCCGATTTTGGATTGGTGGCTTATCGACGAGAAAATGCTGAATCAAAAGTTCCTTATTATTGCTTATCCTATAGGAAACAAAGAAGATATTCTTGCTACAGGAGAAACTCTTTGGCGTATACTGATTAATGTACTAGCTCCTTATACAGTATCAATATGTATGCATGCAGAAATGATTGCGAAAGATCAACTTTGGAAGGCGTCACAGGATTTAAGAATGCTGATGGAACAGGGGGTTTGCATTGGTCAGTCTCAATTTATGCTCTTTCCGGATGATCAAAGACAAACACCATCCGTAATTCCATCGCTTTCAGTACAGCAGATTAGGTCAGTGTTGGATAATCCGCGAGCGCTTCATAATCTTATTACAGAGCACCTTGTTGCTATCCAGAATGCAGCAATCCCACAAAGACAAGCAGAAGTGATGTTTGCAGAGACTATGAAAATGATTCAAAGAAATCAAGTTGTAATGTCGGCAACAAATTTTTCAAATATTGAATATGAAATAGCTGAAATGGTATGCACATCTTTAACTTTTGAAGAGGTTTGTGAGCGGCTTTGGAAAGTGATTGAAAGGAACTGCTATAAGGAATCAGGCGTTGGTAAAACTTCGCAGCTGGTTGAATCCATAAAAAATTATTTCAAAAACCATTATTCGGAGGATATTTCTCTGGAGGAAATAGCGCAGCAAATGAACTTTTCATCTGCTTATTTGACCAAAATATTCAAGAAGTATACCAGTGAGAGTCCTGTAAAGTATCTGACTAATTATCGAATGTCTGAAGCTAAACGGTTATTGATCGAGCACCCCGATCTCGATATACGAATTGTTGCCGAGATGACGGGATACTTCGATCAGCATTATTTCAGCAAGGTATTTAAAGGAGTAGTCGGTCAGACACCTTCAGAATTTCGCTTTAGCAAAACGGACTAATATAGAGAAGACTATTCAAGGAGCCGGGAAGAAACTAGCCTTTCACGGCTCCAGCAGTCATTCCGGAAATAATATATTTCTGTCCGAAAAGATAAACGATTAGAGTAGGAACCATAATGACCAGTGCGCTGGCAAAGAGAAGCTGGTCTTGTCCGTAAAAGGTTCCGGTAAATTGAAACAATAGGAGTACAACCCCCCATTTATCGGTTTGAGTTACAAAGTATAATGGGAACATGAAGTCATTCCAGCAGTTAACAAAGTTGATCACTAGTGCGGTTACCGTCACCGATTTTATGAGTGGGAATATCACTACAAAGAAACGATATAATGGACCTGCGCCATCAATGGTAGCTGCTTCATCTAAATCGACCGGAAGGTTTCGGATGAAGCCGTTGTACAGAAAAATCGTAAATGGCATGAAGTAAGCCGCATAAAGTAAGATCAACCCATGATAAGTATTAATGAAATGTAGTGCTTTCATGAACTGGAAGGTGGTCACCATATTCATCGGGGCAATCAAACCGATTAGGAATAAATTGAAAATTATAGCGTTAATGCGCGATTTTCTTCTTACAATAATGTACGAGGCCATAGCAGATAATACTGAACAGATAATAATTGAGCCGAAGCTGAAGATGAGACTATTCATAAAGGCTGGACCTATGTCGCCTGTCCGGAATACTTCAAGGTAATTTTCCCAGTGAAAAACCGAAGGTAGGCCGATCGACATTGCACTAACCTCCATGCCGTCTTTCAGCGAATTTACGAGTATAAAATAGAGTGGCAAGAATATGACGAGTGTTAGTGCCCACATCATAATTTCGATTAAAAATTTTGGTGCGTAGCGTTTGCTCATGATACATCCACCTCAAATTTTTTGAATATTGCGTTCACTATGAAGTACACTGCAGTTACGAACACAAACAGAAGCAGCCCCAGTGCGGTGGAATATCCGTAATTACCTTTGCCAAATTCATTTAGTATTGTTAGATTCAATACTTCCGATTTTCTGGCTGGACCACCATTCGAAATTACATAAATCAGATCAAATACTTTAAGACCTGCAATCATACCCAAAATCGTATTGATAACAATTGACTGGTACAAATAAGGTAACGTAATATTAAATAATTTATGATAGGATCCAGCACCGTCCATTTCGGCAGCCTCATGAATTTCTTTGGGAATG
Organism: Paenibacillus sp. ACRRY; assembly: GCF_022346995.1. Taxonomy (GTDB): domain Bacteria; phylum Bacillota; class Bacilli; order Paenibacillales; family Paenibacillaceae; genus Paenibacillus. The sequence continues at coordinate 824,762 of NZ_JAKRNM010000001.1, forward strand.
GTTTGAAGTGCAGCAAGGAAGATCGCCATAGCAAAACCGGAGGCGCGCCAGACTTCAACCGAAGAAATTGACCATATCGCTAGTTGTGGATCGGACAACCATGAATTAGTCAAGAATTCAAGTCCGATCGATTTAAGAACTTTATTCAGCAGGCCATCTGGATTGAAGATTTCCGAGAAGGTAATGCCTAGTAACACTGTTGATAGAGTGATAGGCATATAGAATATGGCACGAAGCACATTTTTCGTGCGTAGGCCTTCATTTAGTAAAAGTGCCAGGAAGAGCCCGAATACAATCTTTAGCACTGTAGTAAATACGGCAAAGATGATTGTGTTTATAAAAACTCCGCCATTGCCGGAAGATCCACTAAAAATCTCGCGGAAATTATCGAGACCGATAAATTTAATCGCATTCCCGTAAGCATTCCAATTAGTGAATGCGTAAAAAAAACTTGTTAGGTTTGGTGCCAAAAATAAGGCCAAATATAATACGAATGCAGGGATCAACAGATATTGTGGGTACATTTTGCGTATGATTTTCTGATTATTCAGTTTGTTCATGCTCTCCACCCTCACTTGCTTCGGTATTTAGCCGACATGAAGGAACACTCGTGATAATATGAATGCCCCCACATGCGACTGATCTATTTAGAAACTCTTACTCTGCCGCCGAAAATAACTTCAATCGATCGTTGTCTATGGCTTTTAGAACATCCGTGCTGGTTTTTGAATCAAGCAATAATTCTATAACATAGTTACCGACAACGGTGTTATCCCAAAACTTAATACCGGTTTCCATAATGGTGTTTACCGATCCGTTTGAGTTTGCACGTAACGATTTTTCAATTTCACCCTGCTTCTGAGGCAGATCGGTGAAGGATGGATTTAAGCCCGTAAAATCATAGAATTTTTTGAGAACATCAACTCTAGAGATATAGTTTAAGTATTCCTTGGCTGCGTCTATATTTTTACTGTTCTTGTTAACTACACGAATAAGGCTTCCATCATATACAGCCAGTGCCTGATTATCTACGAATGGTGCAGGCATCATACCGTACTTCGAAAAATCGTACGTTTCACCTTTGGCTTTGGATTGCACATCTTCGTTGGCGGGTACCATTGTCATGGCATATTTGCCACTTTCCATCGCAACCATATGCTTGTCATAGGTATTGGAAAGTGCGTCTTTGCCAAAGTACCCCTTATTGTAGGCTTCTTTGTATTGATTTAGAAATATATCAAACGTAGTCACACCTTCAAAGGTTGCTTTGTTATCGTTAAGATTTTGAAAGAGGCCAGAAGAAGCATTTTCACCTGCTGGGCCCATTAATGCGAACCAAACGCCAGAATGCCAGCTATCTTTGAGTGGCTCATACACTGGAGTGATACCATTTTGGAGTAACTTGTCGCAAAGAGCGGTGAACTCGGCGTAAGTTTTTGGAACTTGCAAATTGTATTGTTCAAAGATTTTCTTGTTGTACATTAGGCCCCAACCGGCATTTTCACCTTCTGGTCCCCAGCCGATAACTTGTTCATTATAGGTAGAATTTTTCTTTGCAGCATCGGTCATCCGTCCTACCCATTCCTCACCACTCAAATCCACAAAATTATCCTGAGGTTGGAATTGAGCTGCATTGGCTTGAGCCCAGATAATGGATAGATCAGGGCCTTCGCCAGAGGCCAACTTTGCCTTTAGTACACTGGCATACTGATCTGTAGGGATAATTTGTACATCAACTTTAATTCCGGTCTCTTTGGTGAAATCCTCAATAATCTCTTTGTCTACAGGTTTCAACCAGTCGGCCGCAGCCGAAAGACTAATGGTAACATTATTCTTGTCGGTAGTTCCTAAGTTTTCGCTACTTACTTCATCCGTGCCTTTACTTGCACAACCAGTAACAATTCCAGTAAACAGCATGAGGGCTGCCAAGGTGGACGCTGCTTTCTTTTTTCTCATCATATATTCTCCCCTCAAATTGGCTATATTGTTGCAACTGCCGACTACCTTTCTTCATAACTGATGAATCTTCCGGAATAATTTTGATTAAGCGCTTACATAGATGATAACTATCATACGGTTAATGGTAAATGTAAAAACAGGTTTCCGCCTTGTGTAAATATTTAACCTCGTCTAGGGACCTGACTGTTTTATTAATCAAACGCTTACTAAAGTTTCGAACTATGCTGTCTGTATTTGTTCGGCGTAACTCCTGTTAAGGACTTAAACATACGATAAAAGTGGGTAGGACTGTCATAACCGCAGAGCTCTGCAATTTCAGTGATTTTCTTATCAGAACCAATAAGTAACCCTTTGGCAAGAATTATTCTTTTGACATTGACATATTGAGTAAAATTCATCGTTGTCATTCGTCGAAAGACTCTTGAAAAATGTGGTGCTGTTACATTCGCTTTAGCGGCTAGCTGGGATAGCGATGCTACACGCCCTGGATGCTTGTCGATGTCATGCACTATATCCTTCATCCAATATGGACCAACTTTTAATTCAAGTACAGCACTTCGCCCACGGATGGATTGAATGTAACGATTGATTTGCAAAAAAAACTGACAACATATGAGCTTGATTGCTTCTTGGTAACCGATTTTTTTTTCGATTAGTTCGTGCTGAATTTGTTTCAAGGCATTTTCTGTAAGTGCAATCAAATATTCTGGCAACTCAATCCGATAATTTCTTTTCTTTATCGCGTAATCAAAACAAAGAAGACTTTTGTATGAATCGTCGATGGGATCCATTGAGAGTAGATTCGGTGCAAAGAAAAGAGCAGAAGAAACAATTGGATCTTCAATGTGTGGCATCGAGTGATGAATGGTATTTCCGGGGATGATAAAGAGATCACCCTGTTTTTTTTCATACCAATTATTATCAATAAAAAAAGTGCCTTTTCCTTGATGGATATAAACAAGCTCATATCGGTCATGTAGGTGATCAGGCAGCTCATTGCTTTGATGCTTCGTCAACTTATAAGTAAGTTCAAACGGAAAGAGAGGGTCTCCAAAAAAGGGCTTTCTAATCGGTTTCAAGAACATCATCCCCTATGAAATATAATATAAATGCATTTGAAAGATATCAAAATTTGTTATAAATAAGCAAGTTTAAGTAATTATTTATCCAATTTGATTGATATACAATGATCCTAGAAAAGAATATTTATTTAGGAAAATGAACGGGGTGTGTGGCATAATGCGAATTGACGCTCATCATCATTACTGGAAAATTGACCGTGGTGACTATGAATGGATTACGCCCGATTTGTCAGTACTTTATCGTAATTTCTTACCACCGGATTTTGAACCTTTATTATCAAAACATAATCTGGATGGAAGTATCATTGTACAAGCTGCTCCGACTATTGAAGAGACAGAGTTCATCCTTAAGATTGCTGAACATTCTCCTTCAGTACTCGGGGTGATTGGCTGGGTGAATTTGTTTGATCCAGATCATAGAAAACACTTTGAGCGTTTTCGACTTAACCCAAAGTTCAAAGGTATTCGAGTAATGATTCAAGATATGTACAATACAACAGATGTTCTTAATCCAGTTTTTTTGGATGCGCTTAGTAGTTATGCAGCAGAAGATATACCAGTCGATTTATTACTGGTTTCGAATCAATTGGAAACTGTATTGAAATTACTTCAACAAGTTTCTGGTTTGCGTGGTGTTATTGATCATATTGCCAAACCACAGATCAAAGATGGTAAATTAGAGCCTTGGAAGCAGTATATGAGTGAAATCTCCAAGTTTCCTGGTATTTATTGCAAACTGTCTGGAATGGTTACCGAAGCAAATCATAACAAGTGGGTCAAAGAAGATTTTGTTCCATATATCCAAACTGTGGTTGAGTTATTCGGACCTAAACGTGTGATTTTTGGAAGTGACTGGCCGGTATGTCTACTTGCAGCAGAATATTCAGAAGTTATGGATATTTTAGTAAATTCCCTACCGCAGTGTTGGGGCGCGAACGAATTCAACCAGTTATTTGGTGCTAATGCAGAGGAGTTTTACAAGTTATAGAGATAATGAAAAGCGCAATTTATATGCTTTCAGTTCAGACCTGCCAGCCTCGCTAGTAAACAAAGGTGATTGAAGAGTGAATTAAGATCTATGAAATTTCTGTGGTGAAAAAGTAATGATCAAAAGTAAAATCTCGAGGTTACTCAAAGTTCGGTAAATCCAATTACGGGATTGGATGATACCTATTTTAAGTTTTGGAGCTTCATCTTTGGGATCTGTATTCCTGATATACCGATAGACCATACACTTCTTCAAGAAGTTTTAGATATTCTGAGCTCAGTACACAACTAAACAAGAACACGGCCCCAGTGAAGTCGCTATTTTAGCGGCTTTTTTATTTATGGCTTTAGCGAGTTGAGTGTGTGAAACGCTCGAAACAAAAACACTCGCTATGCAGGTGGAGGGATTAAGGGTTTGACCACCATGACCATTCCAATACAATCGAGGTGTTCAGGCTCAACCAGCTTAGCTTACACAAAGTGGATGTGTAAATACAACATTGTGTTCACTCCGAAGCATAGAGGGAAAGAAATTTATAATCAAGTGAGAAGAAATTTAATCGAAATCTTCAAACGTTTGTGTAAGTACAAAGGAGTAGAAATTATAGGCTATGGACGGGTGGTCATAATTTTATCGGAACAAGTTCTTGTCCCGAGCCAAGGAGAAGAACTTGTTCCGATTGCCTGAATTGACAAGAAAAAGTGGGTAAAAGAATGCTCTCAATAGTAATGATTGCAGTCTAATGATTAGTTCATAAGCCACTATACTATCATCTGTAGGTTGAAAGTTTCTAAAGAAAAAATACATAGATGCATTGAAAAGTGTTTAAAAAGCGGCTTTTTTCTTTTATGAATCCCAGTTCTCGCAGTAAAGGCAAGTATATATTCTAATTGTTGTTGAGGAATTACCAAATGAACAAGGTAACTACCGGAATCGACAAATCCTATTGTATTAATTCGCTTAAACTATTAAATTAAGAACATATTTTGTTGTGTTAATCAATCTACCGTGACATGACACAATCACTATCACATATGTATTATTATTAAAAACATGACAGGAGCAAATATGATGATATCAAAAATTGAGATTGAAAAAATGTTAAATGCCGCTCTTGAAACAGGCGGTGATTTCGCTGAAATTTTCGTTGAGGATAAGACAAATGCCAGTTTGAGTATGTTAGGTGGGGTACTGGAGAAAGCTGTCTCAGGGCGTGATTTTGGAATTGGAATCCGAATATTAAAAGGAGATTTCTGTGTCTATGCCTATACGAATGATTTTGCAGAAGAGAATCTAATCAAGGTAGCCCGTTCGGCTGCTAAAGGGATTCAAGGAAAGAAACAGGATATTACTTTGAACTTGATAAAAAATGAAACCTTTGATGCTCACCATATAGAAATACCAACCTACAGCATTGGCAAAAAAGAAAAAATTGACTGGCTGAGAAGGGCACATTTCGCGGCTAAGGATTATGATCCAGTCATTGGCCAGACCCAAATGTCCTATAGCGAGACGATTCAAAATGTATTGATTGCCAATACGGAAGGCATCCATGTGGAAGATCGCAGAACTCGGAACATACTTAACTTCATGGCGATTGCAACTGCTGGAACAAGTATGGAGACCGGATATGTGAATCCGGGTTATGTAGGTGGACTAGAGCATATTCGAAATCTCGATATTGAGTCCTGTGCGAGAGAAGCTGCCAGAAGTGCAAAAACCATTTTAAACGCCGAATATGCTCCGTCCGGAAAATTTCCGGTCATCATTGACAATGCTTTTGGTGGGGTATTGTTCCACGAAGCTTGTGGACACGGACTTGAGGCGACATGTGTCGCAGATAATGCTTCCGTATTCTCAGGAAAGCTGGGAGAGTATGTTGCTTCACCTCTCGTTAGTGCCTATGATGACGGAACGATAGCCAATGCTTGGGGATCTGAAAATATTGATGATGAAGGTATGCCGAGTCAAAGGAATCTCCTCATCGAGAATGGCATACTTAAAGGTTATCTTATTGATAAAATCGGCAGTCGCAAAATGAACATGGCCCCTACCGGATCAGCAAGACGTGAATCTTACCGTTATAGTCCGACATCGAGAATGACGAATACCTTCATTGCCTCCGGCAATTCGACACCTGAAGAGATTATTTCCAACACTGAATACGGAATATTCGCCAAGTATATGGGAGGCGGGTCTGTAAACACAGCAACCGGCGAGTACAATTTTAATGTAAGTGAAGGGTACATGGTGAAAAACGGGAAACTCGCTGAGCCAATCAAGGGTGCAACGCTGATCGGAGACGGGATGAGCACGCTGAAGAATATTGATATGGTAGGTAGTAATCTAGATTATGGCGTTGGCATGTGTGGGGCAAGAAGTGGGACGATCCCCGTAACTGTAGGCCAACCAACGATTAGAGTTTCAGAACTAACTGTAGGTGGAAGATAGGAGGAGATTGGACAATGAATATATATGAATTTCAAAAAGGATTATTTGAACAAGGAAAGCAATATGGATTCAGTGATATGGAAATATTCTTTTCATCGAGCAAATCCACTTCCTTAAGTGTACAGAACGGCACGGTGAAAGACTATAACATCACGGAATCAGCGGGTCTTTCCTTCAGGGGAATCTATAAGGAGAAGATGGGTTATTCATATAGCGAAAAAATAAGCGTTGAATCTATTGATTTTCTGCTCAAAGAAGCCTTGGAGAACGCGGAAGTCATTGAAATCGATGATGAAGAGGAACTATTTGAGAGCAGTGAGCGCTATGAAGCCATTAATAATTATTCTGAGGATATAGCTCTATTGCCTGTAGAGAAGCTAATCGAGTCAGCATTCGCAATGGAGAGAACGGTATTACAAGCGGACTCTCGAATTAAACAAGTGCTCGATTGTACCGCTTCTAAAAATTTATATGAGGTAGCCATTATGAATACAAAAGGGCTGAATTGTTATTCACAAGGTTCTACGGCAAGTGCAGCGGTATATGTAATGGCGAGCGAGGGGGAGCAGACCTCAACAGGCTTTTACTACGATTTTACGCTGACAGACTTCTCCGAAATTGATGTTCATCATATTGCAGATACTGCAGCAGCTGAAGCTGTATCAAAATTAGGTGCGGAATCCTTGCCATCCGGAAGTTACCCTGTGATATTCCGTTATGACACGGCGACGAATCTGTTAGGGTCTTTGGTATCCAGCCTCTCAGGTGAAAATGTAGAAAAAGGACTGTCCAAACTGCGGGATCAGTTAAATAAAAAAGTCCTCGGCTCAAACATTAATATCATTGAGGATCCCCTTATGATTGGAGCACCTGGTGCAGCGGCCTTTGATGCAGAGGGTTACCCAACCCAAACAACATCTTTGGTTGAGGCTGGAAAAGTGTTAAGTTTCATGCATAATCGTAAATCGGCTAAAAAAGCAGGAGTCAGCTCTACCGGCAATGCTTCAAAGTACAGTTATCGCTCCACTGTGGCAGTTGGTCCTCATAATGTATATCTCAAACCGGGTGAGAGAGGTGTAGATGAAATCATCAAAGACACAGAAAAAGGTATCTTCATCATTGAACTTCAAGGTACACACTCAGGCATAAACAGTGTATCAGGTGACTTCTCATTATATGCTTCAGGCTTCCTGATAGAGGACGGCATACTTATCAAGCCAGTGAATCAAATCACGGTATCCGGAAATATTTTCGATGCTTTGAACAATGTGGATGAGATTGGGAACGATCTGGTGATTCGAGGCAGTGTTACAGCACCATCCGTGAAGGTGAGAAGCTTAGCTATAGCGGGACAATAATCAACAACGGTTTTGTGGTTGTACTAGGGGGGATTATGATGAGAAATCAAGCAAGTGTTCAACCCAATGCGCGGATGTTAATGAATACGGATGAAGATCGGAAAGTAAAGGTATGGAAGCCATTTTTTAAGCTCATTGCTACTGTAAGGCTTCCATATTGGTGGATTGCTCTGTGTTTAGTTGCAACACTCTCTCAAGGCAGTATCGCACTGCTCTACCCTCAGTATGTTCAGAAGATCTTAGCAGGTGATATCAGCCAAGGAACCATGTGGATTACGATTGCTTTATTATTTGGCATAGGCTTAACGGTGAGCTTGGTGCAGTTTGTTGCGAGTATAACAAGTGCCAAGATTTCTTTGAAATTTAGAAAATTGATTTGGGAACATCTAATCCATCTGCCTGTTCCTTATTATGACGCCAATAAGCCAAGAGAAATGATCAGCCGTACAACAGATGATACCACAAAACTAAGCGATCTTTTTGCAAGAGATTTGGGAAATGCCATTTCTTCAATATATCTCTTAATTGGAACTTTTGTCATTCTGTTTAGCTATGACTGGCGTTTGGCCTTCGTCGAAGCATTAATAATCCCACTCATCATAGTGCTGGGGATTATTAATGGTCGGCTTAGTTTTAAATGGACAAACAGAGTTCAAGCCAGTCTGGCTCAATTAACCGAGTTTTTGTCAGAACTTCTATTAAATATTCCGCTTATTAAAACATTCACAAAGGAGAACAGAGAAGACAAGCGGGGAAAAGAGTTAATTGACAAGCTGTATATTACGCGACTCATGTATGAGGTCATCACTAAAACACTACTATTGATGAATGAACTGATCAGTGTTCTACAAACCATCATTGTCATTGTGTTAGGCATCTATCTCGTCTCTAAAGATATCATCACATTACCCATATGGATTGCATTTTATCTGTATGCACAAGGACTAACCAGTACTGTAACTGTTGTCATGAGTGCCTGGACCAATCTAAAAACTTGCCAGGGAGCAGCAAGGCGAATTACAGAAATCTCTATGGAACCCACTGAGCCATACGATGCTGTCTCACAAGCCAAAGAAATAAATGGTGATCTGTTGTTTGAGAATGTAACTTTTAAATATGCCGAAAATAACATACTGACCAATGTGAGCTTTATAATTCCTCATGGGAAGGTTACAGCTATTATTGGGCCAAGTGGAGCCGGAAAATCTACCATTTTCAATCTGGTTGAGCGTTTTTATAAGCCCGATACGGGCGAGATAAAGATGGGTGATCACTCTATTGACGACTATAACCTTCAGGAGTGGAGGAAGTCGATTGGCTGCGTTTCTCAGGAAACCAAATTATTCTCGGGTACAATCCGGGACAATATCACGTATGGCATAGATCGGGAAATAAAAGAAGATGAGATCATTTGTGCTGCTCGAGCTGCTTCTGCTTGGGATTTCATTACGGCCTTCGACAATGGATTAGACACTGAAGTGGGTGAGGTTGGGTCAAAATTGTCCGGTGGGCAGAGACAGAGAATTGCAATTGCTCGCGTTATATTAAAAGATCCCGAATACGTATTACTTGATGAAGCGACATCAAACCTTGATGCTGAAGCAGGATACTTGGTCAATCAAGCTTTGAAGAAACTGTGCGTCGGCAGAACTACGATAATTATTGCGCATCAGTTAGCAACTATTGAAGCAGCGGATCAGATCATTATATTATCTGATGAGCAAGTGAGTGGTACTGGTAATCATGAGAGCTTATTGGAAAGTAACGCATTGTATAAGCGGATGATCGATATTCAACAAGGCATATAGAAACACAGAGGGGGTGACTACATGAATAACTCTGTTGTAAGGGAGCAGGGGTGGGGAAAATTCATCAAATTATTATTAAAATCCAAATTGCCTTGGAAATGGTATGTTGTGCAAGTGGTGGCTGGAATTATTATGTCGACGGCCATTGTAAAACTGCCACAATTAGCCGGACAAGTCATGCAGGGTCAAATATTTGATAAGCAGCTGGTTACTCAATTTATTGTTTTAACAGTTGTCACTACTTTGCTAAAAGCAGCTGTGAACATATATACCAGCTGGGTTAACTTGAACACGGATCGTAACCTTGAGAAGTCTATTTGGACAAAATTAATCAGAATGCCGATGAATTTCATAAATAGTCTAAATCCTTCTTCACTAACAAGTCGTGTAACAAGTGATGCTATAAGTGTTAGTCAGGCACTTAGTCAGTTCTTTGCTCTCTTTTATGTGACATATACTTTGATTTTAACTTTAATCACGGTCTATGACATGAATACGAAAATTTTTATTGCCATGTTTGCTCTTATTCCGTGGGTGTTACTTGTAACCATACTGCCTGGAAGGTTTATGTTTCGTGCTCAAAACAAAATACAATCCAGATATTCGGAATTCACCAATTTTGTCACGGAGCGATTAGCCAACTTGCGCCTGATCAAATCTGCAAGTTCTGAAAAACATGAGATACAGAAAGGCTTTGCAACAGCAGAAGACCAGTATAAGTCAGAACTGTATATGGCCAAAGTTAACTTGATTGTGCAACCCTTTATATTCTCAACACAAGGCGTTTGTATGGCCATCATACTTATTTATGGTGGTGTTCTTATTAATCAGAACGAACTGGACATAGGGCAGCTGATTACTTTGTTAATGTACTCGCAAATTATCCCAGGAATGGTCTCACAATATATATTATGCTACCAAGAGATCAAAAGAGCACAAGGAGCTACAAATAAGATTAGTGAGATTATGGAGTCTGACAGTGAGAACGTTGAAGGGAAAATATCGTTTGCGCTGCCGGACGATGATATTGTCTTCAATAAAGTGTCGTTCAGTTATGGCAGAGAGAATGTGTTATCCGACTTGAGTTTTGTCATTCCTAAGGGAAAAGTAACGGCCATTGTCGGACCCAGTGGTTCGGGTAAATCGACTATCCTGAATATACTGGAACGTTTCTATGAACCAAAATTCGGGAAAATTTCGTTTGGCAATATACCCTTGAAGGATATTCATCTGGATGAGTGGAGAAGTGCAATTGGCTATGTTCCACAGAACAGCCCGCTTCTTTCGGGGTCCATTTGGGACAACATTGTGTACGGACTTGATCGTGAAGTGAAAGAAGAAGAAGTGATTCGCGCAGCTGAACAGGCGAATATCTATGAGTACATTAAGAAGTTACCAGCAGGATTTCACACGAAAATCGGAGATTTGGGCTCCAAATTGTCTGGTGGACAGAAACAGCGTATTGCTATAGCGAGAACGATTATTACCAATCCTGATTACTTGCTACTGGATGAAGCCACCTGCAGTCTTGATCCGCAAAATGAACATGAGGTTCAGAAGGCTTTGAATAATCTAATGCAAGGAAGAACAACGGTAGTTGTAGCTCACAATATCAGAACGATCGCCAATGCGGATAATATTATCGTACTCGATCAAGGTAAAGTTAATGCGACAGGAAAACATGATCAACTCTACACCGAAAATTCGTTGTATCGTAAATACTTTGACTTACAGTTCCATTAAAAGCTTCATTCTTTTCACTTATCATTCTAACTAAGGTAAAGGAGTTTAAGGATTTGAATGTGGAGAACAGTGCTACTACTTGTATACACGGAGTTCATAAAGCCCCTAAAAAGATTGGTCCCATTGCCAGCAAGATCATTCCGGCTGTAGGATATTCATTCCCAGATTTGGATAGTGCTGTTGACACGGTTTCCGGAAAAATGAATGGGAATTTCTATGGCAGATATGGGAATCCAACAACCCAGATTTTGCAAAGCAAAATCGCAAGTTTGGAACATGGAGAAGCGTCACTTGGCGTAAGCAGTGGCATGGCAGCTATATCGAGCGCTTTATTGATTTTTCTTCAAAAGGATGATCATGTAATATGTACGAAGGATGTTTATGGAGGCAGTTATAAGTTCCTTACGAATATAGCACCTCGTTATGGCATCACGACAGATTTTGTTGATTGTACAGATATTTCTGCAGTTGAAAGATCGATCAGGCGGAACACAAAAGTGTTATATATCGAGACGCCATCCAATCCTTGCCTTACCATTCTGGATATTCGAATGTTATCCGAGCTTGCCCATTCATACGGTATAAAAGTGATTGTCGATAACACGTTTATGACGCCAATTTTGCAATGTCCATTAGACCTGGGTGCCGACATTGTTGTTCATAGTGCAACCAAATATTTAAATGGTCATGGGGATGTCATTGCTGGGTTTATCGTCGGAGATGCTGAATCCATTAATATGATGAATAAAAAAATGGTTGGTGATCTGGGACAGGTACAAAATGCGTGGGATTCATTCCTGATTGATCGAGGATTAAAAACGTTGGGTGTACGTATGAGGCAGCATTGTCAAAGCTCCCTGAAACTTGCTGAATTTCTGGAGCAGCATCCATGCATTGAAAGAGTGTATTACCCAGGACTCACTACTCATCCACAACACTTGCTCGCCAAGAAACAAATGAAAGATATGGGTGGCATTGTATCGTTTGAGGTAAAAGGAGGATATGAGGAGGCAAGAAGGTTTATCAACGCCCTGGAAATGGCAATGATTTCGTTTAGTTTGGGTGATCCCGAAACGCTCGTTCAGCATCCTGCAACGATGACCCATGCCAGTGTTCCACTAGAAGAAAAGTTAAAGTGCAATATAACGGACAGTCTGGTTCGAATGTCTATAGGATTAGAAGATACCGAAGATATAATATTGGATGTAGAACAGGCGCTTTCTAAAGTATGAGTGGTTCCTTCCTTATTAATATGCCCCGTGATGCAGATGCTGGATTTGCATCATGGGGCAGCAGCAACATTTTTAACAGTTTGTCCCTCCTGTGATCAGCCAAATCCAAAAAAAAGATGGGTTCCGTCAAACCCAAGTTAGTAATGAGTGGTTTCACTTTCTTTAATTTTCGTCTTCTTTTTTGCGACAAGTGTACACATAGACAGGAGGGAAGTTGAAGGGCACAAACTTAATATTCTCAATAACCAATTGATCAGCCAACTTTTTCTTCATAAGAAGTGTGTGTTGATATAACACTAACAAACCCCCAGGTTTTAGTGCCGCAGTGATTTGAGAAAGGATGTTCAATCTCATTTCCCTTGAAAAATTAAAAAACGGTAATCCGCAAATAATACAATCTAGCTGATGAATATGCTCTTGATGCATCTTTTTCAATAAATAGGATGCATTGGAATGGAACATGAAATCAGGATATTTCTTTTTCAGATTATTCCTCATTCCTTTGTCTCTTTCAAACAAAAACACGATTGCTGAGCTTGGTAATTTTGCTTTCATGAGATGAGTGATAGCACCTGTACCTGAACCAAGCTCGGCAATGGTTTTAACTTCAGTCCATCGTACAGACTGGATGATTTTGCTTGCCAGAAATTTTGAACTGGGTAGGATACTTCCTACTCGTTTTGGATTCTTGAGAAATGCTTGCAGAAAAAGGAGACTGTCAAATTTTTTCAATGATTTATCCTCCATCGTGTGTTCATTAAGATGTTCCAAACGATTTTTGAAAGATGAAGGCAGGAGATAAGGTGATTATCACTGGACGTTGGAAGGCAAGCTTAACTGAAACGTAAATACGTTATGAACATGTTGAAGTGTTAACGTGCCTTGATGTAACTCCGCAATATTTCTCGCAATCGAAAGACCTAGACCAGACCCCGATTGAATGCCTTCACTACTCCTTGAATAATCCACCTTATAGAAGCGATCGAACAGTTTGTCTTTTTGTTCTAATGTGAGCGGCGCTCCTTTATTTTCAACTTCAATAGTAATGTGTTCATGACATATGTTCATTCGAATGTGAATCGTACCAGGCTTAAAGGAATATTTAAGGGCATTCATAAGAAGATTATCGATGGCGCGAGCAATCTTATCGCTATCCACAATGGCCATAATGGGTGTACCGCCAATCTCTTTCTCAATATGAACACCATTCTCCTGAGCTAAAGGTTCAAATTCAAACAACAACTGGTACAAAAGTTGATTTAGATCAATTTTTCTCAGTTCCAATTGGGTGTCTACTGAGGTTAGACGCGTGTATTCAAATAAATCATCGAGCAACATCTTTAAATGCGTTGCTTTGTTATAGGTATTCTGAATGAACCTGTCATACTCTGCTTTGTCTTGAAAGGAATCTGATCTAAGAAGTTCAATATAGCCAATTATACTAGTAAGTGGTGTACGCAGGTCATGTGAGATGCCCGTGATCATATCCATCTTGGATTTCTCCAGCTCGCGCTCCTTGATCATCTGCAGCTGCAACTGTTCAGTCATGTGATTAATGTTGGAAGCAACTCGCCCCAGTTCATCTCGCCGAACTACAGGCACTCTGTAGTCCAGATTACCTTCAGATATAAATTGAAGCCCCTGCTCAAGCTGAATGATATCTTTTACCATTCGACGTGTTAATAACAGAAAGGTTATGATGAAAGTTAATATAAAAATTGGAGTAATGACATACGGAAGTGAATTACGGAACCATGCCTGCTCCCAAGCTTTGAAAACATCTATAGAGAGGAAAATGAGCATATTATTAAAGCACGCTGCAGCAATCGCACTTAAAATAACTCGGCTCAAAATGTTGATCTGTATTTTTTTCTTTCGTTTTCGATGAAAGAGATTAGATCGCTTAGTCAATTTTATAGCCCACTCCCCACACCGTTTTAATATACTGAGGTTCTCTTGGGTTCATTTCAAGCTTCTCTCTCAGATTACGAATATGAACCATTACCGTATTATCCGAGTATCCATAAGGTTCTTTCCATACGGTTTCGTAAATCCTCTCTGAGCTAAATACTTGTCCGGGATGGCTGGCAAGCAACACTAGAATGGAAAATTCCAGTGGAGTTAGTGGAATGTCATTCTCTTTTAGCTTCACGGAATGTTTACTTTTATCAATGACAAGGTCCTTAATCAGGATAAGGGAATTGAATTCTGCTTTGCCAATCAGTGTTTGACGCCGTAACTGAGCCTTAACGCGAGCCAATAATTCTAACGGGTTAAACGGTTTGACCATGTAATCGTCAGCTCCAGTAGTTAGGCCCGTAATTTTATCAATGTCCTCTTCCTTTGCTGATAGCATAATAATGGGAGTGGTTGATATTTCTCTTATTTTGAAGCAGGCTTTGATTCCGTCCATAATAGGCATCATGACATCTAGTATAACGAGCTGGACCGATGTTGTTTTGATAATATTTAATGCTTCTTCACCATTGGTTGCTTCAATGACATGGTATCCTTCGTTACGTAAATAGACATGAATGACATCACGGATATCGGGCTCATCATCCACAACGAGAATGGTACTCATAATTCAACACTCCTTTTAATACCTGTTTTAAATAAATTTTGAATCCTTATAAAGAGGATAACATCAGTGTAAACTATAGCCGAGAATGTTTAAATTCTTTCCTTTTTACGACAGACATAAACGAATGCAGGTGGAATATTTAGAGGAGTAAAGTCTATTTTTTCAATATCGAAGTGTTCGGTAAGTGATTTTTTCATCTGCAGTGAGTATTGAAATGCAATGAATAATCCTCCAGGCTTAAGTGCTTTATAGATCTGATCTACTAAGGTATTTCTCAATTCAGGTTCAAAATTAAAAAAAGGTAAACCACTAAATATAACATCTAATTGCTCAATGTTTTCTTGCTTCATTGAATCCACCAAGTGAGCAGCATTCGGAAAGCAAGTGGACTCTGGATACGTTCTCTGCAGATTATTTCTCATTGTCTCATCCATCTCAAATAACAACACTTTGGTTGAATCCTGTGCCTGGTTATAAATATAACGTGTGATAGCTCCAGTACCTGATCCCAGTTCAGCCACAGCTTTAGCCTCTAACCAAGGGGCGTGATTAACCATGATGTTGGCTAGAAAACGGGAACTGGGTATAATACTTCCTACATTCTTGGGGCTGTGAAGAAAGCTTTTCATAAATAAGATATAATCATTTGAGTTCAATTTATAGTCCTCCATAAGGTTTATTTAGGGCGAATTACTAAAATTTAATGTGATGGATCATGGTTAAGAAGGGATATCCAAAATAGGTGCCGATAGTAAAATAAGTTATGGTCCATAACAGAGCACTGGAATATGAGATAAGTGCAAACTTTCTAAAAGGTAAGCCGTTTAATCCCATTACTAATGGGAGAACATATCGTACCAGTGGGATAAATAGGCCAATACTCATTGCCCAATTGCCAGGTTTGTTCAAAATCTGTTCGGCTTTGATAAAATGTTTATTATGTTGCAATCGTAGCTTGATTTTTGGTCCGAAAAATTTCCCGGCAGAATATGCAATAGTAATAGCTGTTAAAAGCCCAGACAAAATACAGAAGTACGTTATCCAAGCACTGATTACTCCTGTGTGGCTTAATATAGCTCCGCTGATAATTGTGATTTCATTTGGAATTGGAATGCCGAAAGGACCAAGGGAGAAGGCAAAATAAAAAATAAAATATCCGTACTGATGAAGTAGTTCCAAAATGGTGTTACTGATCATCGATGTAGCTCCTCTTTTGTTGATACTGAAAGCATAATAAAAAAAACTGAGGAATTAATGAGGATTATTCTGAAGGAAATCTAAAGATTTGATCAGCAATAGCTTATGGGTCAGCATTGAATCAAAAAAAATCTTACCAACTTGTATATTGGCAAGATTTTAAGGGTTTATTCATCAATAGTGAATAAGCGGAAGTGTGATAATAATAATGTTATTATCTGAGCTTAAGGATAGTGCCCCCCGATGCAACTCGATAATATTCCTAGCTATATGAATCCCTAAGGCAGCTTTAAGATTGGTCCCACGCTGATTACTTTCTACCCCAATAAGAAGGTGATTATGATCTCTTCGAATACTAAGGCGAATAAGTCCTGGTTTAACTGCATGTTGCATAAGGTGCATTAAAATATTATGAAAAGCCAATTCTATTTTTTCTCTATCAATGCGTCCGATAATAGAAGTGAAGGGTAACTGCTTCTCAACCAAAAAACCTTGTTCAAGAGCAACCGGTATAAATTGAGATAAGCAATGATTAATAACCTGAACTATATCTGTGTCTTCAAAAACCAATTGAATATCATGGGAAGATAAGCGGGCGTATTGGAATAAATCATTAATTAACTTTCGTAACTGGACTGCTGCAGTATACGTTTCATGAATGATTTGTACATGATACTCGTCAGTTTGATATAAGTGTCTTTTTAGCATGTCAACGTTACGAACAATAGTATTTAGAGGCGTGTGCAACTCATTGATTATCTGTTCAATCCATTCCTTTTTGGCAATGTCACTTTCACGTTCATTAGCGATCTGATCTTGGATATGTTCTACCATGGAATTGATGTGAAGCGAAAATATCTCTAATTCAATGAAATTCATCGGTGGTATACGGTGGTTCAAGTCTCCATCTGAAATCGTGTCTATCGCGCTTTCTAGAGTTACAATCTCTCTAATAATAGGATGAGTCAAAATGAAAAAGAAAAGTACAAAAAAAGCAATAGATACAACAGGAACAAAATTTAAAAGTTGCAACCCATATGTCTGCAGGTTGGCTAAATGAGGTGATGCAGATATCATAAACGTCAACACAAAAGTCATGAAGCTTGCAATTAAAAAACTAAAACCAAAGCTTAGTACAATATTCGATCGAATACTATGCTTCTTTAACAACCAGGGTAAGCGATCTATCAATGTTCATATCACTCCTATCTGTTTAATTCTTTTTCCAAAGTCGAAGTGACACGTGAATACAGATTAATCAGGCTGACGAGACACCAAACGAATAAGATCAATGGTCAGTATGGGAAGTGCAATACCTGCCGGATACGCTAAATATCGTGCATGCCATTCGGGAGAGAATTTCTCTTTATATCGACGTAAACCTTCAAATCCATACCAGTATCCCCCATATCGAAATACCAGGCGTGCTAGTTTTTCTTGACGATGAGCATTCTGGTTTTCACCTACACTGGAGAGTGGGGACATCCCTAAATTAAAATAGGAATAGCCTTGTTCTTTTGCCCATTCAATCAGTCGTACAAATAATACATCCATCGTACCGTTCGGCGTATCATTTAAATGGCGCATCAGGTCAATAGAGATAACCTGATGTTGGCTATAGGATGGAGCTAGTGTCGCAAAGGCCAGTATATGGCCCTCAGCATCACGGAGTATGGTTAAGGGTGAGCGCTGAATATAAGCTTCATTGAACCAACCTAATGAGTAGGTTTTTTCCTTACGGCTGCCGAGCCACTCATCTGAAATCTGACACAACTCAGATAATAATTCTGAAGTATAGGGAGGGGAAAGTACTTCAAAAGTCTGCCCTTCACGTTCTGATTTGTTTAGGGCTGTTCGTAAATTTTGATTACATTTCCCCCTTAAAGTAAAGGTGTCTAGAGGTACCAAAGCTTCTTCGCCCAACTTAAAAAATTTGTATCCATTCTCATGATATATCGATAGATATTCAGGTGTGGCCTGATAAAATACAACCGTCAATGCATAGTGATGTGCGTAGTTCTGAAATTCTTGAATCGCAGCACCAACAAAATCCTTATTTCCCACCGGATCACCAAGTACGATTAGTTTCTGACCGACTCGTGAGTAGGGAATCAAAATCTGGTCATTTTGCGCCCAGTAAAAATTTTTGTCTCCTAGGTATAAAAGATGCGTGAGCAGATTACCGTCTTCTGCAGCGACAAATTGAGTTAGTTTCTCAAAATCTTCTTGACCAGGACGATTTCCTGGGTAGCGAGATGGACGTAATGTTAAAACGAATGCTATAACAAGCAAAGCTCCCATTAAGACACTAAGTGCTGTCAGTGCATAATTATGGGGACGTACAACCCATTGCTGCACACTTGTGGGCAGATGTTGTACGATAGCTGGATGCATATTAGAACCAACAATGTAATATGATAACGACAGGATTAGAGCCAGGAATACTCCAACGCAGATGCTTCTTCCTGAAACACGGACACTCTCTCGGTTAAAACGTGTAGGGGATATCCATAGAATGAATGCTACGGTTAATAAAATGAGAGCCTCTTCGTAGTCAAACCCTTTAGTGAACGTAAAGACAGCCCCTGCTAATAACAATACACCTGTCCATAGGTAAGCACGGCGAATTCGCAAGGATATTCCACGTGATATCGCAATAAGCATGATACCAATAATAACGGACAAATGTTCTGATAAGCGCATAATTGGTAATGATAACAGATGCTCCATGAAGCGTAATCGATCAATGAGACCCGGTGAGGCTGCAGAGATGAGCAGTAAGACACCACTAGCGAATACTAATTTGCCAAGCAACCATGCCCCTAAATCACTAAGTAATCCAAATCTGGATGGCCAACTCCAAAATCTGATCCATGTATTACGTGTAATATTCACACAGGTCAATATGATTTTGCGCCATTGTTTACGACTTGGACATAACTCAAGCCCAGCCAATACAAGACCAATAAACCAAGGAATTACAAAGTAAAACATCCGAAACAAAAACAAAATTGTTAGTGCTCGCGAGGATTCAACACCTAATGTTTGTAATCCAAGTAATGCGATTAGATCAAAGGCACCAATTCCCCCCGGAGCCATACTAATAATTCCCGCTATAGCTGCTACCACATATACACCGAAAACCGGAGCGAATGGTAGATGATATAAATCATAAAAGACGAACAGCCAAAACAATGTTCCTGCACACGCCCATTCTAAAACAGATGAACCCAGCGAAGCGATAACCACTTTCCAGGGTAATTTACCATTGCCTCCTTTATTAAACCATTTAGCGAATAGGGAGGAGCGTTGCATAAGCAAGAAGAGCGGTAAGTATAAAGCAACTCCCCACACACCGTAACGGAGCCATGAATGTTTCTCAAACACAGGTTCCACTGGCAAGATACCAATAAGTGCAAGACAACCAAGTAAGGATAGACCAACTAATAAGATCGGCGATAGAAAAAGTACAGCAGCACCCATCGTTTTCATTGGAATACCACTTTTCTTATAGAGAAATGTACGTAAACCAACACCGGTGAGACCCGCGAATCCAACCATATTGTTAAAAGTATTGGCAATCCATGCGTACCGAAATGTGGCTAGCCAGTGAATATCTAGCTTGAATTGTTTACGAATTAAAAAATCATACGTGCTCATGACTGATACAGCTACAAAAGAAGCAAAGATCAATTGAAACAATACATGTAGAGGCTTCATATGTAGTTCATAAAAAATGTTTGCTAGATTAATACTTTGGACCTCATGCCTCCCATATATAAAGATCAGGACTAGGATAGCTAAAGGGATCAGTGCTCGAATTGTTTTGGAACGAAAGCATGCACTTAGGAACTGGAACAATTTTAGGTTTTGAAGCAAGTCTTTCATTGTGTCGTCGACTCCACCTTTAAGCAAATTCAATCGGGAATATTTATAAAAATATTATTTGAGTATGTTGCCGATTGAACAAATCATAATAAAAAATACTAAGGAATTCATGGGTATAATTCTAAAGAAAATCTGAAGAAATTCCTCCAAAGTCCTTTTTTTAACGTATCAAATAGAATTGTTAGAAAACAATAAGGTCTATTCTAAAATTTTATGAAGTGGATGTTCAAGCGATCAACTCCTAAACGAATTGATCAACGTATCCGTATTAGAGATAAACTCCGAAAAACGTGATAGGTTTCCTGTCATGGGATTCTGAATATGGAGTGGAGTTTGACTCGAAAAGGAACAGAATAAGCAATGCAGCTACCGGAATTGACCGGCATCCTAGACTTGCCAAACCTTGAATGATAGCATTTACAACATGAAGCATATTTTTACTTTGGGAGGCGTTGGCAAATGGCTATCACTGAATATAATCCGGAAACGTATGATGAAATGATTAAGGAAGGTTTCACCATTGTTGATTTCTACGGAGAACGATGCGGTCCATGTGATTACTTGTCCAATGTATTGGATGAGTTGGTGTATGAACTACCATTTCTCGATATTATTAAAGTAAATACAACCGTTGAACATGAGATCGCCGAGAAACATAATATTCGTGGGGTCCCTGTGATTTATTTTTATAAGGATGGCGAATTGGTCAAAGATCATGTGGGTAGCATGGGTTTGGCTCAAATTAAAGAGCTGATCAGCGAGATTATGTATTAAAAAGTCAATACGCCGTTGAAATTTAGGTCAACCCCTAATTCCAATGGCTTATTTTTTATAATTCAATATGAAACAAAGAGTCTCCATTTAACAACATTGACAGATTGGATAGAAATGCAAAATTGAGAAGTTAGCATTATGAGAAAACATCACATAAATTGCAATTCAATTCATAATAATGAAGGAGAATGATTAAATGCTAAAGTCTACGTTAATTAAGCTAGCAAATTATAAAGATATGGAAATTACCGATGATATGCGTGGAGAACCGTTGAACGAGAATGAAATAGAGGGTTTTCTTGATAAACTTGCCAAAAGGAATGTTGTAACTACAGATGTTGAGAAGATCGAGAGTGGCGATTTTGCAGTACTGAATCTCAAAGCAGATCAGGAAAGATTCAATAGAAAAAATCTAAAATTAACGGTAGGGTTAGGGATGTTTAATTCCGAACTTGAAACTCAAGTGATTGGGATGAGCAGAGGTGAGGTTAAAACTCTTAATGTTCATGGGCATGATGTTTTGGTTGATGTACAAAGTGTACAGAGAAGGAGCCTTGCTGAAGTATCCAACGAAATTATTCTATCGCTAAATATAAAAGGCGTAACAACAGTCAGTGAATATAAGGCACACTTAATAAATAAGGATTTGAAAGAAAAAAGAACAAGTGCTATATGTCAGAACATCGTGGACTTTGTGATCAATAACAGTGAATTTGCGATTTCTGAGGAAGACATTTCGTACCTTTATCAACTACAATTGAATGCTTACGATCTTTTTTCCCGACGGGAAAACGTACCCTTGGAGGAACTGGTCAGCCAATATTATGGAAAATCCGTAGATGAGTTCAAGGAATCCTTAATGAATGGAACCCCGAATTCGATAAAATATATCCTTTTGTTCTTAGAATATAATAAAGAAGATCAGAACCTACAAAGCATTCAAGCACAATATGAAGAGCAAATAAAAGAGGACTCAGCGATGCATGGTATATCCATTGAGGAAGCGAAAAAATCACACCCTTATGATTTCTTTATAGTTAGCAGGTATAAAGGAATGGTGCTTGTTAAATGGTTTAATTATGCTGAAGAAAGAGTAAGAGAAGCGGAATTGGCTTAACAAAGTTTTACTGTCAAAGAAGTAACAGGTGCAAATAAATTAGAAGCGAAGGGATTGAAGATCATTTAAATCTCTTCGCTTTGTTGACCTGATTATGACGGACAGTAGCATGAAAATCCCTCTTATGAAAGTGACTTAACTCCGTAATTCTCTATAAATGTGATTATCTATCGTGTAATTTAATTGCATTGAAATGTGTTGTTTTATTCAAGAAAAAAATGAATCGCCCCCCCTTTTTTTATCCAATATAATTTTATTTATTGAATTGTGGTACAAAGACATGCTAAATTGAGCTTAATTTTATTTAATAATCTGTACTGTCTCCAGTGTATATTAAATCATACAATTTCTAACAAAAGGTATTTTATACCGAGTGCTCTTAATCAATACTGTAATTGACTCAATAGTCAAATTGAATGATGGAGCAGGCAAATGTTGATTATTACAGTGTATGGGGGAGGGCATTTCTTGATGAATCAACAATTGGACGTGTTGTTAGTGGATGACGAGCGAATAAGTCTGGATATTCTTCAGGCCTCTCTAAAAGTCTTTAACTATGTTAACGTGGTTGGTGAAGTTACC
This sequence comes from Paenibacillus sp. ACRRY, assembly GCF_022346995.1. Classification (GTDB taxonomy): domain Bacteria; phylum Bacillota; class Bacilli; order Paenibacillales; family Paenibacillaceae; genus Paenibacillus. Next base: position 847,525 of record NZ_JAKRNM010000001.1, read on the forward strand.
AATGGTAATGATGTAATCAAGTTTCTGCAACAATACGAAATTGATGTCATATTCCTTGATATTATGATGCAAGATATCAATGGATTTGAACTGGCCGAGCACATACAGTCAATATACCCGAATATGTTGTTAATATTTCTAACTGGTAATGTTGATTTTGCGTTAGGGGGATATGAGTATAGACCTGTCGATTTTCTAATAAAACCTGTGCCATTATTACGACTCGAACGGGCATTATCCAAGGTAAGGGAATTGAAATATAGTTCCAAAGAGCGAAAAGCGTCTCAGATTGGCATTCATGTCGAAGGTGGGATGGAAATTATTAATGTTCCTGATATCACATATATAGAAAAAAGCGGACGTAAAGTATATATCTGTTGTGAAGGAGGGAAAAAAATTCATTCAAGCGACTCTTTACAGAAATTGGAGTCTGTATTTTCTGAATACAATTTTTTTCGATCACATCAATCTTTTTTAGTTCCGTTAGAGCGAATCGAGAGCATTCATATCGATGAATTCAAGAGGTCCTATAGACTTAGGCTGAAAAACGTAAAAGAGATTCTTCCCCTAAGTAGGGACAAGCATAGTGAATTGAAAAAATGCCTCTCACGAAAAGGAATGAAGTTCCATTGAAAAATGAACATTTTTATATTTTCCAATTTTGTTCAATCTTTGGTCCACTCATATTAGGACTCTCCTTGATTGGGCAAAACCCAAAAAAGGTATGGAGAGAGGTATGTTTTGCAGTAGTGATCATGGCTATTATTGCCTGGGGATTGAGCAGTGTTGTCAGTTACACCCATTATCTTTTCGTTATCCTTTTACTGTGGGTTCCCTTATTAAAGAAAGTACTGAAAATATCATATGCATTCACTGTGATTGCGGTTCTGCTCACTTTCGTGTTATTCATGTTTCAGATCATGATTAGTCAAACTCTACCTCATTATAACAGTATAAATTCAACCGAGTATAAACTATACGTAAATCTGATATTAGCATTACTATCTTCTGTGCTTTCATTCATTGTACATTCGACCCAACTTACGATCTTCCCACAAAATATTGAAATGTATGCTATTGCTGAAAAAAGTCAAAAAAAGAATTTTAAATATTATTTAGTTCTTATGATGATTGTGTTAAGCATTTTATTGGTTTGGATTGGATTTCTCATTGAAAATTCAAGTATATATACTCTTTCGCACCAAGTTTATTTCGCGTCATTTACCTTTATCTTATTTATCATTTTTGTTTCTTTCATGAGACGATTGTCCATTGATGCAATGGAACGTATTGAAGCCATTCTGGATAAGCAATATCAAACAGAATTGCTCGGTTTTATGCATATTATCCGCTCGCAGCGTCATGATTTCAATTTTCACCTCCAAGCTATTTATGGCATGTTAGAGAACAAAAACTATTCGGATTGCAGTGATTATGTAAAGACGATGGTAGAGGATGCCAGTACGATGAATGATGTATTGCCTCTGAGTCATCCAGCTGTAAGTGCATTACTGAATACGTTTAGTGAAATGGCCTCGCTAAAGGGTATTAAACTGGAGTTTATGATCTATTATAATCTGGAACAAATGCCATGCACGGTGTATGAAACCAATAAGGTTATTGGAAACTTGATTCAAAATGCCATAGATGAAGTGGAGCAGCACCCCGATCGTCCATCTTGGATCAAGGTAATGATCTTAAAGCGTAGTAATAACAATGTAATTAAAGTATCCAATAGCATTCAAAATAATATGGACAGTTATAAAAACATGTTCAACCCCGGGTATTCTACGAAAGAATCGCATGAAGGAATCGGACTGACTACCGTGCAGAGAATCGTATCTAAATATAACGGAACTATATATCCTGAATTTGAAGGAGACATCATCCACTTTATTGTGAAAATACCTTTCAAGTATTAATAAATTAGAAACGATCAATGATTGTAGTCATGAGTTAAATCCATATGAATTTATTTTAAAGGAGAGGCTGCTGTTTAGTATAGCGGCTTTTTGTATTTTAGTTACATCAAGGAAGGACAAACTTTACTCGGATATGCAGGGCTCGATAGAATTGTCTAAGTTTAAGTTAATATTATTCATTCATCTATGGATAAGTCCAAAGTAGAATGAAAAATGATAACGTGAGAGACACACAGTTAGTTGAACGATGGCTTGTTGAAACCAAATATTGCAGAATAGAGGGTATAGATCATGAAACAAAAAAAAATCTGGTTCAATCGTCCTGCTGACAAATGGGAAGAAGCGTTTCCTATAGGGAATGGGACGCTTGGCGGCATGGTTTTTGGTAAGAACCACATCGAGAGGGTACAACTAAACGAAGACAGTCTGTGGTACGGTGGTCCAATGGAACGAGACAACCCTCATGCTCTTGAACATTTGGATGAGATTAGAGACCTTGTTTTCAAAGGAGAAATAAGACGGGCAGAAGAGCTCGCATCTATTGCTTTGGTCGGAGTGCCTGATGGACAGCGACACTATGAGCCTTTAGGTGATTTTTACATACAAATGGATCATGTAGAGAAAGAGTTGAGGGATTACCATAGGCATCTCGATCTTAGTCAAGGGACTGTACATGTTGGGTATGTTGCGGATCAAGTTATGTATCAGCGTGAATATTTTTCGAGTTTTCCGGACCAGGTGCTTGTGGTTCATCTGAACTCTAGTATACCTGGAAAACTATCATTCTCAACCTTGTTTGGGAGGGGGACGGTTCTCGAACCCACACCATGGTCTGATATCCTCAAACATCCCGTCGGTTTCCAAGCCTATCTGGATCGAATCGAAAGCCGGGGTTCAGATACTGTGATTATCCGCGGAAGAAGTGGTGGAGAGGGAGGCATACGATTCTGTTGCGCAATTCGAATCGTATCAGAGGAAGGACAGCTTCATTATGCAAGTGGACAACTTTCTTTGAAACACGGCACTTCAGCTACCATTTTGATTTCGGCTTGCTCAGATTTTCGAGTTCCAGTGGAACAAATGGAAGACGAATGTATCCGAAGAGTCGATTTGGCCTCAGCCAAGACGTATCATGATCTTTTGACCAATCATGTGAGCGACTATGATTCTCTGATGAATCGGGTAGAACTTAATTTGCAAGGGGAGGAAAATGATAGCCTGTATTCTGCACTCCCCACCGATCAAAGGCTGGAACGGCTGAAATCCGGGAAAGCTGATCCCGAGCTTATTAGCTTGTACTTTCAATTCGGTCGTTATCTACTTATTTCAAGTAGTCGGGTGGGTTCATTACCAGCTAATCTTCAAGGTATCTGGAATAAAGACATGCTTCCAATTTGGGACAGCAAGTATACGATCAACATTAATACCCAGATGAACTACTGGCCAGCCGAAAGTTGTAACCTTGCTGAATGTCACGTTCCGTTATTTGAATTTATAGAACGGCTACGAGTTCGAGGTCGGGAGACTGCGCAAATGATGTATGGGTGCAGAGGGTTCGTCGCTCATCATAATTCAGATATTTGGGCAGATTCTGCCCCGCAGGATGTATGTATTACTTCGACTTTTTGGACGATGGGAGGAGCATGGCTTTCATTACATTTGTGGGACCACTATGAGTACACCAGGGATATTGATTTTCTTAAAAAGGCATACAGTACAATGAAAGAGGCAGCCTTGTTTCTCTTGGACTATTTGGTGGAAGACCCCTCTGGAAACTGGGTAGTATGCCCTTCGTCCTCACCTGAAAATCGTTATACACTGCCTAATGGAGAATCCGGAGCTTTATGTTACGGTGCTTCAATGGATAGTCAGATTATCAGGGAGCTTTTTATGCGATGTATTGAAAGTACGCATATATTGCAAGAGGATCAGGAGTTTGAGGAAGAGCTACGCCACGCTTTGACGAGAATCCCAGTGCTAAAGATTGGGAAACATGGTCAGATTCAGGAGTGGAGTATCGACTATAATGAGCTGGAGCCTGGGCATAGGCATATATCCCATTTATTTGCACTCCATCCTGGAACACAAATTACGTTGGAAGCAACCCCAGATTTGGCTAAAGCAGCCCGAGTCACATTGGATAGAAGGTTGCAATATGGAGGAGGACACACTGGGTGGAGTAGGGCATGGATCTTAAACATGTGGGCCAGGTTGGAGGAACCGGAGCTTGCTTACAACAATATTATTGAACTTCTGCGTTCCTCTACACTACCGAATCTTTTTTGTGATCATCCTCCATTTCAAATTGATGGAAACCTAGGGGGAACGGCGGGGATCGCTGAAATGCTTCTCCACAGCCATGGTGGAGAAATTCGCTTGCTTCCTGCATTGCCAGCAGCTTGGTCTAAAGGGGTTGTTCGTGGCCTTAGAGCACGTGGGGGATTCGAAGTAGATATGGAGTGGAGACAAGGGCAACTTCAGCATGCAGGCATTCGGTCTGTGGAGATAGCAAAAGTCACGGTATCCTATCAGGACCAAAAAGTAGGTTTATCTTTTCCGGAACCCGAATCGTATATCTCATTAATGGAAAATGGACACCTTAAGTAAAGGCATGGCTCAACACAATATTATGCTTCTGTTCTACTGTAGTAGAATGTTAATATCTAATGTTTGTGTAGGTTTTATAGTTGTCTAAGTACACTAAATTTTATGTGTTAGCTTTTGTTTGGATGACATTAGGAGTCCTTCGTCCAATGGATATGCACCAAAAGAGATTTACTTTTTTACATATTTTCCAGGATCGATATTGCTATTAATCATCAGCTTTGTCGAGTACAAAAACTCCAAAGATTATTAGCGCCTAAGTGGCGTTATTTTCTTGCCAAAAATTTGAGATGGTAGATATGAACACCAAAACCGTTCAGATAGATCGAGTTGAACCGGTTGAGCCCTTTATTCTGGAGCATCGACAATTCAACTCTGGGATAGTCATTAACCCATCTTCATTGAAGATCGTAGGTAGCAAAAAGATTCATACGGAAACAAAAATGCGGCAGATCAGACGTAAACGTCTTGATCTGCCGCATTGGTATGCAAGCTTAACAATTTAGTTTGAGTTCAGGGGAACTTATTGGCTTACAACCTGTTTCAATTCTTCTTCATTGGCTTGTTTGACACGTTTAATAAAGAAGGAAAGGATCAATCCAAGAACAGCAATTCCGATGATAACAACATAAGCATCATTGATACCTTGGATCATGGATTCTGTAGACAACTGTTGTTGACTAAAGCCATTGGCTACACCTGTAGATAACATATCCTGTGCATGTGCTGTTGCACGGGAGGTCATGACACTTATGAGTAATGAAGTACCTACAGCGCCAGCAACTTGTCTGACCGTATTAGAGATTGCTGTGCCGTGTGCATTGAGTCTGGCTGGTAGTTGGTTGAGACCCGCAGTTTGAATCGGCATCATGAGCAATGCGATACCAATTCGACGGCCGGTTGACATTAATACCAAGTAACCATAACTCGTCGAATCCGTTAAGTCGATGAAACCAACTGACGTCACGATGGTGATCATCATCCCGATAACAGCTAACCACTTTGCACCAAACCGGTCAAACAATTTTCCACTTATAGGCATTAGTAAGCCCATGACAAGGGCACCCGGAAGGAGTAATAATCCGGAATCCAGTGCAGTGTAACCACGTGCGTTCTGGAGGTACAAAGGAAGTAACATCATGTCAGCATACATGATCATCGTAATCGCGATATTAATGATCGTAGTCAGGGAAAACATGCTGTACTTGAAAGCTCGCAAATCAAGTAGGGGAGTATCTGAAACGAGTTGGCGCCATGTGAATAAGGCAAGAGCAACGATTCCTGCAGCAATGAAGATAAGTAATTCTGCACTTGACCATCCCAGACTTCCAGCTCTGCTGAAGCCATACAGTAATGCTCCGAATCCGATGGTGGATAGTACGACACTGATGGTGTCGAACTTCGTGTTGACCCGTTCGGATACATTCTTTAGGTATACAAACGCAAAGGCAATGACAATGAGAGTTAATGGAATCATGCCGTAGAACATCGTTTGCCAAGAGTAGTTCTCCAGAATATAACCGGCGAGGGCAGGTCCAATTGCTGGTGCAAAAATGATGGCTAAGCCCATCATCCCCATCGCGCCTCCTCGTTTATCAGGAGTAAATAAAGTCAAAATAACGTGCATCAAGAGTGGCATGATTATACCGCCGCCCGCCGCCTGAATCATGCGACCTGTCAGCAATGTACCGAAATGAGTTGCAACAGCGGATACGATTGTGCCAATCAGGAAAATGAACATCGATGCTTGAAATAACTGTTTGGTTGAAAAACGTTGCATGAAGTAGGCCGTGATAGGAATAAGCACCCCATTGACTAGCAGGTAACCTGTCGTTAGCCATTGTGCTGTTGCGGCTGAAATTTTGAAATCACCCATCAACTCCGGTGTAGCGACACTCATGATGGTTTGATTCAAGGTCGCAAGAAAGGCTCCCAAAATCATGATAATCAGGATAGGGCCTTTCTTTACGGATGATAGCCTATTTTGTACTTTAGCTTGACTCAATTCTTTTCATCCTTTCAATCCACCCGTGACTAATGCTACGCCGTGTTGTATAATTTACAAGTGTATATTAAAATTATATATGGATTTGGACAGATTGCAATTGACACATTGAGTGTTGTTGTTGTTTATTGTACAAAAGTGATTAATCTGTTGTGTAAGTCGAAAATAAGCAACTATTTTTTTGAAAATTGTAATGTTAAAATTTGAAGGAGAGATGGGTGTGAAGGACGAGAAAAAATCAGCGTTAGACCCAAGAATTGTGCGAACGCGTCAGTTAATTCGAGGTGCATTTATTGAATTGATACAGGAAATGGATATTGAAAAGTTGTCAGTGAATAAAATCGCTCAACGAGCGATGATCAATCGGGTAACCTTCTACCTGCACTATCGGGATATTTCTGAAATGATGGAGAAGATGGCTGAGGAGATGATTGAGCATATTGAACGGATTGTGAATGAATATGCTCCTGAATATGAGAATAAGAGAATCGAAGAAGCTTGGCCTGTACTGGTGAAACTGCTTGAGCATTTTGCAGATAACGCTGAGTTTTATAAGGTGGTACTGGCCACGAAGCACACACCGATATTCACAGAACGACTGTTCAAATTGCTCAGTAGACTGGTCCAAGGTAAAATTAATCGGGCAGAGGCGGAAGTTGAAATAAAAGAATCTGCTAATCACAAAGAGATTGCAATATGGTTTGGTTCTTCCGCCCTGATTGGAACCATTATTACATGGCTACGCCATGATATGCCTTATTCACCCCATTTCCTTGCTAAGCGTCTTATTCTTCTAATGACCTAGTGAATCATAAACTTACAATCCACAGACGGCAAACGTTGTCAGATGTGAAGAAAATTCAGCCCTCGTCTCTTATACCTAATGGAATGAAATATAGCGCAGATCCTATCTATGTGGGATATTGAAAGGTAGAAGATGAATTACTCGGATGTCAAACGAATGTCAAACTTTTGTAAAAACAATTTGGAAAGATGTTCCTCGCTTGACTCGGGCATGACAGCATTTTATATTGGGACATGTGTACGCACTATAAAGCTAAAGGCGGACTTGTATGTGAATATAGAAGAGCGCAAAAATTTAGTCAGGGTATGTAAGATGTATTATTACGAATCGTGGACTCAAGAGAAGATTGCGGAGAAACTGGGCGTATCCAGGCCGGTCATCTCCAAAATGCTGCAGCGGGCTAAGGACGAAGGCATCATTGAAATTGTGATTCATGATGACGATCGTGAAATTTCCAATCTGGAAAAAGAGATCGAGCAAGCTTTTCATCTGAAGCAAGTTCTGGTTGTTCCGACCAAAGATTTAAACAAGGAATTGGTGTCAAGTGCGGTTGGAAGAGCAGCTGCCCAGTTTGTGCAGCGTTTGATTAAAAACGGGGATCGCGTAGGCGTTTCCTGGGGTAACACGTTGTATCAGATGGTTAGAGAATTTCCGTTAGAGAAAAAGGAAAACGTCAAAATCATTCCGCTCGTCGGCGGAACGGGGAATTATCGCAATGAAATGCACTCCAATCAGATCGCATATGAGCTATCAAAGAAAATGGGAGTCTCATGCGAGAGTTTATATGCCCCTGCTGTTGTAGAGACTGAAGAACTGCGTGAACAGATTGTGGGCATGGCTAACATTGCAGCGGTTCTGCGAGAGGCAGAACAAATTGATCTAGCACTGGTCGGCATCGGCAATCCGTTTTCGATGTCCACCATGGAACGTTCAGGATACCTCAATGAGCAAGCGTTATCTGAACTTAAAGCGATGAATGCGGTTGCAGACATTAACTCCGTGTTTATCGCACGAGACGGATCCATCGCCAAACATTCGATTAACCGCAAAGTCATTGGACTTGGACTTGAGCAGTTGAAAAAGGCAAAGACGGTTGTCGGGATGGCCTTTGGTCTGCACAAAATTGAGTGCATACTTGCTTCCTTGCACGGCAGGTACATTAATATGCTTATAACTGATGAGTCGACGGCCAGACGCATCCTGGACGGTCAACTTGTTCCAAATAGCTAATAGGATAATGATAAAAGAAGCAGAAAGTAGAATATTTATTCCGAGTAGTCTAAACAATTTCAAAGCAAGCAAAATAGGTAGCGGAACCATATATCGCTACCTATTTTGCTTTTTAGAGAAGGACAGGAATTATAGAATAGCAGCATTTCGAAGTGCTATAGCTCAAAAAACCTCCTATCCCGCCTGCAGGCGGGATAGGAGGTTTTGGCATATTAACGGAGTAAAACCTACTCTACTCCTTCTCGCAAACATGCGGCTTGATTGAAAATCACTCGAATGGACTCGTGGATAGGTGGTTTAATCCATTGACGCGGTTAAGGATTATTCGGGACTAAAAGTTAATAAATAATCCCGTTTCTTATCGTACGGTATCGGAAATAACTCGTGAGTTAGATCCGGAGGAAAAGGAATTCAGCCTAATATGATCTATTAGTCATCTAAATATTTTCAGTAGTACTTAACTAGTTGCGACTCCAAAAAAAAAGCTGTGGTTGTGAAATCAAGTGAATATAGACAAATCATTTACATTCAGCTAAGCCAAGAATTCTATGTTAACGTATCGAAAAAAAGGAGAGCTGGATAAACAGCTCTCCTTTTTCGATGCTTACTTCTTTCGGGTAGGCATCTTTATTACAAAGAATAGTATCGACAAGAAGAATAGAGCTTGCGAGACGTTGACAAATATTCTGATACCTTCGCCCGATTCTTTTAAGCCGAATAAAATATCAATTATGGATACTAAACCTGTAATTATTAGTATGATCAATGGAAGTATGTACACGTTTAGTCCCCCTTAAATATTGGTGTTTTACAGTAGGAAGAATACAATAGCTCTAGCAGCTGGATCGCTTAACCATGCCGGAATACCAACCGATTGTAATGCGTTAGAGAGGCCATCCTCTGCAGTTCCTGTGAAGTCTACCATAATATCCAATGCCTGCATGAGTACCTGGTAACTAAGATATGTTTTAAGAGTAGTTTTTGCACCAGCTGTCAATGGTAATTTGTCTACGTATACTTTAATCTGTTCATTCCAAGCACGTGACCCAACGTTTTTGAGTTTTTTGATCAATTCTTGTGCTACTTCTTTTGCTAGTTTTGTCTTCCAACCTTGTGTAGTAACATCGCCTGCAGTTGAAGTAATACCAAGCTCAGCGCCAACCGTTCTAAAGAGAGTATCGTAATCTACTTGTCTAAGTTCAAGTTCAATTCTTTTGTCTAGATTGATTTGGCCAGACGGTAATTCGATTTGTGTTCCCGAATTAGTAGAATTTCCATTCGCAACCTGAGCGCTAGCAAAAGCGGGAAGAGTAAATGAGGACAACAAGAGTGCAGATAATGATGCGATTCCCAGTTGCTTAACCTTTTTCATAGATTCATACCTCTTTTCATGGAATTTGGTTGTTACAGGAATATTATAGCATTAGAAATCTATGATTGCAAAATTTAGGTATATTACTATATAAATTTACAAAGAATTTACATAAAGGAACTATTCGCTATGAAATCAGTGACTGATTAATAATCTATTTTTGAATGAAGAATGGCACTTCGTTGGACTTTTAGGTGATATATTTGTATTCTGGAAATCGAGCGAGAATGAAACGCACGGCTGCACAATGCAGCATTAGATCTGGGCGTTCCTCTTCTCGCCTTTTCTGTTTCATTAAAGCAACGACGAGGTGTTGTGCTGTATGAAGGTAATCTCTACCTGTTGTCAAAATAAGAATTATCACAACATGGGAGAGATGCCGGAATGCAATACGAACGAGACACACTGACAATTGAAGAGGTTTTAAATACTGCGCCCGAAGTTTGGGAAGCTGTAATGGATGCATCCCACTATGATATAAAGCCGGGAGACTCGTTCTTTATTAAGGAGAACCCAAACAAAGCTTTCTTTATTGAAGGATTGGAAAAGGGTAGAGGTGTAACATATTCAGGAGGTAAGCTTATTGGAGATGACGATATTATCCCCTTATTTTCTACCGGTGCAATGATTAACATTATGGGAATTCATAACCAATTTGAAGTACGTAGTGCTGGAGTCAACTGGATAGCTTTGTTTGATGGAGAACAGGTGTACAAATCCGATGAGGAAGAACTCCTTGTTTCATTCTTATGGAAGGTACTGAAGGATCTATCTATCCAGAAAAAACTTATCTAAATATCGGATGACTTAACATGAATTAATGAGAATTTCAGAGGAAACGGTGTGTTGGTTAGTGCTGATCGAACCTCACCCGTTTTCCTGTGTTTGACCCGGATTTGGTAGCTTCAGTAAAATGGTCTTGTTCTTCCTCTAAAGTTACAAAGTACGAATGCTTTTAAAGCAAAGAGCGCAGCGTTTTTGCGGCGACCGTTTCGGGCGCATGCTTTTAGGACGTAGCACCAACATCATACATAACACATTTAAAGTCGTTCCTTCTTGGATCGGCTTTTTTTATTGGAGGAATAGCAGTGGTTAGTAGAAGACGGAAGAAGAAACTGATCCGACCGAGAGAGCAGCCGGAGAAGTGTAAAGGTTGTGTATGGGGCAGATGGGATGGAGTGAAGCAGTTCTGTAGTAGACCAAAATGTACAAAGGAGTTAAATAAGATAAGTTTCGATGATTGATAATGGGTCTTTATAACCATATTCTATTTATTTCTAGTCACTTATGACTGTTTATGATTTTAAAGGAAAATTATGTTTGATATTTTGGGAATATCATGTAACATTAATTTATACCTTCTATTTCCATAAGTGGTTAAAAAATTACATATATGTTGGAGGGAATAATTCGTGAAATATGTTAAAATTCTATCATCAATCGCATTAGCTAGTATGTTGGTAGCATCACCTGCTACAATCTTTGCTGCCGAAGGAACTAATTCTTCTAACATTGTAACTGCTCCAAGTCAAGAAGCAAATTCCATACAGCCGGTTTATAGTATGGCAGTATATCTATAAATGGTTGAGGAAGTAGAACAAGGTCTTATCACTACGGACGAACAAGCGTGGGAGAGAATGGCGGAATTAAATGCATCACTTGATTATGACATAGTTACACCTATGGCGGGATATAATAATGGAATTTTGAATAATGTGGCGGAAATGGCTGCTGCTGTAGCAGCAGTTGACCCAATTGACGCAGCAAAAGCTAAAATTAACGCAAATACGGCTATTCAATACACGGCAAGTTCTGGATACACGGGAATAGAAGATGGCAAAGCGGATGCCTATAGACACGCATTCTGGAATATTCTGATGACTAGAGATATTGGAGCATCGCAAGCCAAAGAAGTTGCTGATATTCATGAAAAGTATAATTTCTCCCATCAGCTTGCGGCTACAATGGACGATTATAATAATGCTGTGGGTAGAGGTTCATATCCTAGCAGCGGCAGTACTACAGACACCGCGCTCTCCAATATTATTAAAAGTAAAATGACTGCTGGCACTCTCGTATACATTAAAAATGGAGAATTGTCTTTTACTAATAAATAATTATGAAGAAAAAATTGATAATAACATTAGTGTTAGTTGTCACTTACTTCTTTATTGGTTGGGTAGCTGATAATATGGCTGATGTTACGGTAATGAGCACTTCAGGTCTCGCTTATATTACTGACCACCATCTCTTTTATGATGAATACACATTTTATAATGAGACCGGAATCTTAGATAATAGCAAAATCAACTTGAGATTAGAAAAATTGTTTTTGTTGGGTACAGCTATTGTCTTTATCGGATTGGAGATATTCAAAAAGTCTAAAATTAAGTAAATTAAAGCATCCTTCGGGGTGCTTTTTCTTTTGCTCTCATATGACAGAATGTGACCTGTCTAACTGGAGTGTCCGAATACAGGAATCATTCCATAGACGAGCGGAGATCAGCATCTGAGTGAGCGTATGAAAGCATCTGATGGTCACTATATCTCGGAACCAACTCAACTCAAATATCACTCTTGACCCCCGATTCTATACTGCCTGATACTGGAAGGAGTCAAAGCATATTTTGGGTAGGAGTGAAGGCATGAAGAGAAGTTTGGCTATTTTCTGGGTTGCTGTTGTGGGAGTAATATTTTTTTGGGTTGGGACGTTGGTTTTCATACCAAAGTGGTACAACAAGCCTGCATTTGGTCCAGGTACCTTTGGGGATATGTTTGGTGTTTTCTGGGACCGAAATGGTGGACAGACATGGACATTATTATGGATGAAGCCCGTAAGCGCGGGATGAAGGTATGGCTGCTGGATGACGATCATTTTCCTACGGGGCATGCGGCAGGCAAAATACAGGAAGCTCCGGAAGAGCTTCACCGCTTGTTTCTAGGTGAGCGATATATTGATAACAGTTGTAGCGATATGTCGGGGGACAAGAACATATTCCCATTGAAAGTCGCTATTTAGCGGCTTTTTTATTTTATCGGTACAAGTTCTTGTCCCAAGCCAAGGACAAGAACTTGTACCGATTGCCGAAACGGACAAGAACATGGGCCGATTACCGATTAGATAAATAACTAACTAACTGAAGTTTACATCGCTTTTATTAAGCTAACGGGAAACGTTAGTTTAATAAAAGCGCCAACCATAGTGTGAACACCTCCAATTGGTAAATGGTGTCCAACATTTGGGGTGTCAATGCTCTAAACTCGAAATATAAAATTAAATTGAATTTAATTGAAGGGGGTCAATTTAGTGGAGACTCTGCCCAAGAATTTAGTTGAAAAAAATGTGATGCTGCGTCCATAAAAAACCTCACCTCAGAGAACGGAACATTCAGAATCTACCACTCCTAACATTTACAAAAAAGAGAATATATTCTTATATAATAGATACTTGCTTGTTAATTACAAATTTCAAAGGAGATCGCTGTGTTCCTGCTTGTTTTATTTATGACTTTAAATGGGTATTCGAAAATCCTTACAGTAGGGGTCGGTATGGGGGCAACCCTTGTTGCGTTTATCATCCACTACTTTTATCCTTTAGCTCTTGAGAAGCGTATGGATCGTGTGGAATTCTTTTTACGTGGCCAGAAAAATACACCTGAAATTTATATTCAATATGTACTTGCGAATAGATTCGAGGATGAATCAAGAATGGTTATGGAGCAGATTATGAGCAAACATAAAAAGGAAAAGGCACAAGCAGTGTACAAGGCAGCTTATGGGGTTTATCGCAAGGATATGCATGATGTTCGGGAAGCCGTACCGTATATCCGATTTTCGGATTACCGTGCATATTATGAAACCATTTTACTATCGGAGGACGAGAAAAGTACTCAGGCACGAGAATGTCTCAAGTCAATTAAAAAGCGCTGGATGAGATCTGCGTTGCTCGCGGAAATAGAAATTAAAGCAGGTCATCGAGAAACGGCCATCAAGCATGCAAGGGAAGCAATTAATGCTTCGAGAGGCGTTCATCGTTATGTGTTACATAAAGAATACGAAAGAATATTACCGGAAGCAGTTGCGTCTGTGTCGTAAAACGTGAAAGCCTGTAGTCAGGCTGCTCAGGGCTGGCTTGACTACATGTGAACGAGACGATGTAAAAGGCAAGAAGGATATATGATGAACTCAAATTCAACCGTAACATCAACACTTTTAATATCAAAGAAACGGTAGTAGAGCAAATAAGCACTGATGATTTATCCATGCGAATAAGAAATTACCTTCAGAAGGCATCTCAATGCTAAACAAAGAGGAAGTAATACGACAGCTCGAACAAGTGGGTCTAAAAGAATATGGTAATGCTATTGCCAACTGGGTTTTTCCGACGGCTCAACTATTTCTGAGCCCCGTTTCCGATTCTGATATTCTTTTAGGAGGAAGTAAGGTAGGAGGTAATCCAGATCTTCCTGAAGACCTCGAATGGCTAACGTGGAAAGAATATGATATGTCTTTTATCTTGCAGATTAACTTATCTGATTGCCCTCAACAGTTGTCTCTTCCGACGAGTGGACTACTATCCTTTTTTTATGCTGTAAAACCTATGTATGCAGAGATGGGAGGTTATAATGATCCTTCTACATGCCGAGTGTTCTACTTCGATTCTGATCGTCTCGAAAAATCAGCACGAAGAAACACACCTACAAGTTTAACTGATTTAGAAAAGCTGAAGCCGAATCAGATTTTATTTGAGCATAATTTTTCAGTACCCACCGCTGAGTCAGCTTACCTCGAAAGCCTGGGACTCGGCTGGAATGGAAACATTGAGAATTTTGAGAAGTACTGGAGATTATTTTTACCGAATTGGAGTACAAAAGGATATATTAATCGACTTATGGGCCATCCGGATCCAATTCAGGGAGATATGCAAGTTAGTTGTGAGTTAACTTATGGACCGTATAAGTGGATTGAAAACAATGACCCTGAGATTCGAGGTAAAGTATTGAATTCTGCACTAAAGTGGCGATTACTTCTACAAATAGACTCGGAAGAAGAAAAGACAGGGGTGATGTGGGAGATTCTGGTAGAATTTATTATTGGATCCATGAAGATGATCTTGCGAATCTATGTTTTGAACGAGTAATTTGTGTGATGCAATGTACGTAAGGTAAAACGAAATAGTAGTGGTTATTATGAGAAGTGGAGGGAGTAGATATGGCGAATAGGATGTGTTTAGGATGTCAGCTTGCAAACAAAATGATTGATACGAACACAATTTATGAAAATGATTACGTAACTTGTATTTTGGATATTGAGCCACTAAATGAAGGGCATGTTCTCATCCTTCCGAAACAACATTACTACGAACTCGATGATTTGGACGATATAACTGCTAACGAAATTATGAAGGCATCTATCTTGCTAAAAAGGCTGATCCAAACACAATTCAATCCAGATGGAATAACCATCATTCAAAATGGGGTTGAATTTAACGATTTGTCGCATTATCATATGCATGTCTTTGATAGTAATTAAACTAGCTGGATGCAAGCTTATGATAGAGACATAAGGGGAAACGCTCAACTTACTCGGCTACATATCATTACTAAGCAAACAACTAAGTTGAATAAAATGAGGGGGGGAAGGGATTGTCTGTATGGAAAAAGCAAGTTTTAAAATATTTTGAGATCATAGGATATTTCGTTATTGGTTTCATTTTAACTGAAAATGTACTGAGATACATTTATGAGTATTTTGATATTCATTTTATGGGGAACGTATGGGTTAACTGGTTTGGGCTCTCCTATCTTTTGTTTTTTATTTGTACTATAACCTGTTCTCAAATTGTAATTAATAATAACAGTATCTTTAGAAAACGTATAAAATCAATAACCTTTTGGATTTTTTTGTTGGCTCTATTTATGCCGTCTTTATCCCTTTTGTTAAAGGTGAAAATCCATTCTAATTCAACTAACGGGAGGTTTTAATTACCCGAGCAGCTGGTTGAATCTTTAAAAAAAATTGTCCTTGAAAGGAGTTTTTCAGGGTGGAAGCAATTATGGTAACGCCACATGTCGGCATCGGTCCTTTTCAGCTAGGGATGAGTAGGGAAAAGGTGGAGCAGACCTTTCAGAATATGGACTATTGGAGAGCTGATGATGGGATACCCGTTAATCCCAGTTATATCGAGATGCTGTTTACGCGCAGTCATTTTGAATACGATTCCAACGGCAGGGTAAAATTCATTCAACTAATGAACCCACACTATCATAGTCAATTTCATATCCCTTGTTTATTTCAAGACATGGATGTCTTCACGACTAAGGCTGAGGATTTGATCAATACTCTTATGAAAAAGTATCCAATGATCGGGGATGATGATCCAAGAACGGGGTATTCCTTTGCGTTTCAAGAACTCGAGCTGTGCTTCTGGCGAGAAGGCATTATGAATGATGAAATCTTGAAAGACCCGGATTTTCTGGAAATGAGCGAAGAAAATCAAGCGCTCGAAAAGCGTTATTACTATTTTACGACCGTCTCGATCGGCGCACCAGGATATTTCGACTTCATGGATGACAACTCAAAGGAATCATAAAAATAGGGGGAAGCAAGCTGAGCGTTTGATATAAGGGAAAGAATGTTGTGTATCTATTCAATTGCGTGATCGAACTCATTTGAACGCATGTGTGAGAATATGTACGGTGCATACGAAAAGGAGGGAAGATGATTTGAATCTTAAAGATTTCCTAGTAATTAAAAGAGCAACCGATAGTTTGGGAGAAGGAGAATTAAAACCCTATCTTCAATTTATGCTGGCTAAAATCAAATTGATGAAGCAGCAAGAGGGAACAAGTGAAACCGTAGCTCACGAACTAATTGAACTATATGATGAGCTGATGAGTCTTCAAGAGAGAAGAATATTCTGGTCTCCAGTACCTACTTGTACTCACGTTCATATTGTGATTGGGGAATCCTTTGCGGGCAGCATGAAACAAGCTTTAAGAGGACTCGGTTTCGAAGAAACGCATAAGGTTATAACGTTAAAGGATAACTACGCTATTGGTCCGCTTGGCCTGAACTCAGCAGAAGGACGTATGGAACGCAGGAATTGGTTTAGCAATAACATCATCGGTGGATTTGAAGAATATGATGAATTTGAAAATGAATACAATGAGACTCTAGTCAAATTAGATCTAATACCGGAAGGAGCAGAGATCGTTGTTTGGACTAGTAGCAATGCTTGTGAGCAGATAGGCTTACGCCATGCGGTTCACTTACTTCGCAGTAAACCTAATGCTATCTCGTTATATGATGCTTGTGCAGTCTGTGAAGAACTTTACAACCTGCCTGATGCATTCATACATTACAGGTGCTCAGGAGAGATCCCATCTGAAAAGCTGCGGGAAGCAATCAGCAGGTTAGACGACAAGAAAAGATTAGACTCTGCTGATACTGCACGTCTGGAAGAAGAATGGAAGGTCATCACGGAGCAGTCAGGAACTTTACGTATTTGGAGTGAGCAAGCTGTTTTAGAAGTGCCAGCGGATTATTATGATGATTACCTGTTAGAGAAATTAGACGATCTTAAGCCTCCTGCTGGTAATCAGGGTTTCTTGAAATCAGCCCGTCTTATTGGAGAGGCCATCGGATACTGTGAGCAATATATCGGAGATGCTTATTTCGAATATCGGTTAAGGGAGCTCATCTATAAAGGAGTTCTTGAAATTAAAGGCGTACCCGCAGGGATGCGCTTTTATAGCATCAGACGCAAGCAATAATATCAATTGTTTTTAAGTTAGGAGGTATACGTATGAGTGGTCTTCATCTAATTGAGGAGATCGAGTTTGAAATAAATGAAAATTTGTCGGGGGACAAGAACATGTTCCTATTCCTGATTAGGTGTATATCTAATCGTCATTTGCCCGTTAATTAATGAGCTAACGGGCAGGTTAGTTACAAACTCCACATATTATAAAGATCTTATCTTTGATAAAGATTTAGCAACTCGCTTAACAACTTCAATCCTACCTTTAACTCTTCCATATTAGACGTGGAAGAAAGCGCGACTCTCAAATGATCAGGCTCTTTACTAAAAGAACTCAAAAAACGATTGGAGTGAAACACACGAATGCCATTATCTAAGAAATACCTTTCGGTAAGAAGGTTTTTTTTAGATTGTGGTATAGGAAGCCATCGAAAAAAACTCAGCGGATGTCCGGCTTGAGGTGAAAGTGAAAAATATTTTCTAAACAATTGGCTGCCTTCTTCAGCTAATTGTTTTTTTCTTTCGACGATCTTTTGAGCTTGTCCAGTGAGAATTAGCTCTGTGATAATCTCGACATCCAAAGAAGATGTCTTGACGTTGACGTTATATATCGCCTTAATCATCTTACTTTTAAATACTTCGTTAAATACAACGTATGCCACTCTTAGCCCTGAACAGATGGATTTGGATGTACTGCATATGTAGACAGTTTGATTTGGTAGCATTTGATACATGGGTTGGCCATAATGGTCAATAGTACCAGCTGACAAAAAGGCATGAAAGTCATCTTCAATTAGAATTAAGGCATACTTTTGGATAACATGAGCCAATTCCATTTTTCTTTTTATGGGCATCATGATGGTTGTTGGATTCGCACAAGATGGCATCAAAAATACTCCATCAATATTCATTTGTTGGCATTGTTCCTCCAAAGCGTCAGGTAGCATTCCGTGCTCATCACCGAGGATGGGGACCAACCGGATTTGGTACATTTTCGAAATTTCAATAAAGTTAGCGTAGGTGTAAACATCGACTGCAATTCGGTTACCTGGTTCGAATAAGGCAAATAAGGTAATTGCAATGGCGTTTTGTGCTCCCGAAACGATGGCCACATGCTCCGTATCGGCTTGAATCCCTAGTGTTTGCATCCAATTGAGAGCAGCCAATTTATGATGAGGAATACCGGAAGGATCATTATAATTCAATAACTGCTCCAGATAATTCTTCTCTGCAACTTGTTTGATCACTTCCGAAACCATCTCATTCGTCTGCTCATATGAAGCGACAAAACCAAGATCAATAACTTTATTTGAATTATGTTCTTTCGAGATAGTAACCGATCGAGCAGCATTGGCGCCAACAAAAGTACCGTTACCTGTAACGCCATATAAGAGTCCTTTAAGTTCGCATAATTTATAGGCACGCGTAATGGTGGTAAAATTCACATCCAGATAATCCGCTAACTCTCGTTGTGGCGGAAGTTTTGTACCAGGAGCTAAGAATCCATGATTGATATCATGCTCCAGCAATTGTGCTAGAGAACGATAAATAGGACGTCTTAATTGATTTTTGTTGGGTTTCCATGACATAGGATAGTGATCAAAAGAGTTGAACGGCATGAAGATACACCTCATAACTATATTGTAATACATACAATTATAACATTGATTGTATGTATTTCTGTTGTTAAACTGACAAAGTATTGAATGTTCAGAAGGAGATGCAGAAATGTTAAAAAATAATAATCTACTCTTGCCGGCTTTAAAAGAAGCTTTCCCACCTACGATTCCAATCCTAGCTGGCTTTATGTTTTTAGGAATCGCTTATGGTATTCTGATGAACCTTTCCGGATTCAATGTGATTTATGCTGTTCTTATGGCACTACTTATTTTTGCCGGTTCCATGGAATTTGTTGCAGTGAATTTGCTACTCAGTTCATTTAATCCACTTGGAGCCTTGCTCATGACCTTGATGGTTAACGCAAGGCATCTTTTTTATGGAATATCAATGCTTGATAAATATAAAGGTACGGGTTTTAAAAAAATATATTTGATCTTTGGATTATGCGATGAATCATTCTCAATTAACTATACAGCGGATATTCCACAAAACGTGGATAGGGGATGGTATATGTTCTTCATAACGTTCCTAAATCATAGCTATTGGGTTGTTGGTGCAGCGATAGGTGGGATTTTTGGATCACTAGTTACCCTTAACATGCAGGGACTAGACTTTGTGATGACAGCTCTATTCATTGTTATTTTCATCGAGCAATGGATGAAGGAAGGCACACATGATAGTGCATTGCTGGGTTTAGGAATATCCATTTTATGTCTTATTATCTTTGACAGTACAAACTTTATCATTCCCTCCATGATGGGGCTTCTTATTACTCTTACACTTATGCGAAAAAAAATAGAGAATAGAGGTGAATCTGCATGTCCATGACGTCTTTGGAAATCGTCATAACTATAGCAATGGTAGTACTGGGTACAATGATGACCCGGTTTATCCCATTTATTTTGTTCCCACCAGGTCGCCCCACGCCAAAATATGTACAGTACCTGGGCAAGGTCCTACCCTCAGCTGCACTGGGACTACTTGTAATCTATAGTATTAAAGATATTTCTTTTTTTTCTGAATCTTATGGTATACCCGAAATCTTATCAATTCTTATTGTCATCTTACTTCATTATTGGAAAAGAAATATGTTGCTATCCATCGCAGGCGGTACTTTACTTTATATGATCTTTGTCCAGTTTGTATTTTAAATAGAATGGAGCGCTAAAATGAGAATCAGTCCAGACTTTATTGGATCATCATCTATATCGAGGATGAAACTGTGCTTCATAGGAGCTGGTTCTGTGGCTGACGCATCAAGTTAAAATTAAAAGGCATGAGCCGGTACAATACCGAGCTCATGCCCAACAAGTTGCATAAGAACATTTGTCTAACTTTAAGGGATCATTTCACGTGATCGGTTGCTTATTTCGTCAACGTGCAGAAGCCAGTTTTTTATGAGATGACTTTCGACCGAATACGATTAACAGCATGAAATACTGAAGCTTTGATCATGCTTTCACTGCGGTTAACCAGGTCTGAGGTTTCCTTAATGGAATATCCATGAAGAATGCGTAGTTCTAAGATTTTCCGATGTTCTTTGTTGACAACATGTGAGACCAGATCCTCGACGCTTTCATCAATTTCAAGACTGAATGTGTCTAAGTGATATTGAGGTAAGTTCAAACGACTGTCGCGCTTTAGAGTACGGATTTTCCTACGCAAGTTATCCATAGCAAGGTTACGAGCGATTCGTTTGAGATAGTACAGGATCCGTTCTTCAGGAATATCAATAGAAACGCGCATCAACTTAATGAAGCAGTCCTGAGCCAGATCCTCTGCATCTTGAGCTTGCTTAATGAATTGAGCTAGATACCTTGTAATTTCTGATTTATAGTTAACATAAGCATCATGTATTTGTATGTCATTCATGTGGTACGAAGCCTCCTGGAAATACAGATTAGTTCAATGTCGGTTTTGGTTGTTTTCTGTATGATGTAAGTATACCGGGAGGTTGTATCCAAACCGTACGAATTTGTATCGGAGTTGTAACATTTACTGTTTCCCTCTGTTCAAAGATACTATTTGAGATAGAGAATATATGCAGATGAATTTTAAAGAGCAAGGAGACTACGATGAGATCATGAGATTAAGAGAGATTTTGATTGTTGAGGATGAGGAGTCCATTCGTGATATTTTATCCTATTCGTTACGCAAGGAAGGATTCCAGATGAAGGAAGCTGCTTCGGGAAAAGAGGCTCTGGAATTGCTACAAGACTCAAAGCCCGATCTAATCTTGTTAGATCTGATGTTACCCGACATGAGTGGTTTTGATGTGTGCAGACAACTATCTGTAAATTCCAAAATACCCGTTATTATGATTACGGCAAAGTCCGATATGTTGGACAAGGTCCTTGGTATGGAGCTCGGAGCGGATGATTATATTACAAAGCCTTTTGATATCCGGGAAGTGGTTGCGCGTATTCGAGCTATTTTCCGTAGGATTGATCTCATTAGTGATACGTTGGACAACCAGTCATACGAAGTTGTCCGACTCGGCAAGCACATTGAGATTCGTAAAGACGAACGTGAAGTGCGGAAGAACGGGGAACGGGCAGAACTTACGAATAAAGAATATGAATTACTATTATTTCTAGTGAATCATCACCGTAAAGTACACACGCGTTCTGAACTTCTAGACAAGGTATGGGGATTTGAATTTGCAGGAGATACCCGAACGGTGGACATACATGTACAAAGAATTCGCAAAAAGTTGGACAGTGAGGTTCAAGGGATTTCGATAATAGAAACAGTATTTGGTGTGGGGTACAAGCTAAATATTCAGGTGCTTGCATGAAGTGGACCATCCAGTTCAAATTGGTGGTTCTATTCTCGGTCATCGTATTCATTGGGTTTTCTGCTCTACTTATTTTATCCAATAAGGTAGCTCAGGATAATATGTACCGGGAAGTACATGAAGATATGGTGCAAGCAAAAAAAAATCTGGACATCGCGTTGAATCAGTATTTTCTTATCCAAAACAAGCGTATCAGCAGGGAATCACTAGAAACGCTGAATCATGAGCTAGCAGAACAGATTGGATCAGCTGCCGGTGGGAACATTACAGTTTACCGCCCGAATGCATCTCCATACGGATCGACAGAGAGCGGAAATAATGTCGTAAATCAATCGAATTTTCCTGATTTAAAGGAAGCCATGCAGTCCAATATCGCTTATACAACCGCCGCTGATAAAGGTCAGATAACCGCTAGTCTATCTTTTCCACTCCAGATAGATCAACAATTAATAGGAATTGTACAAATGCAGAAGGATTACAGTGCAC
This sequence comes from Paenibacillus sp. ACRRY, assembly GCF_022346995.1. GTDB lineage: Bacteria > Bacillota > Bacilli > Paenibacillales > Paenibacillaceae > Paenibacillus. The sequence goes on from NZ_JAKRNM010000001.1 coordinate 870,128, forward strand.
TGTACAAGCGTAATGTTCGCTTTCAGAACACAATTATGCTGTTCGCAGCCGTTATCTTCGTATTTGTATTTATCGCATCCATTTTTATTTCTAGGAAAATCACACACCCTATTCGTGTACTTACAAAACGTTCTGCTGAAGTCGCTCAAGGGAGCCTGAACGCTGATATTCAAATTTCAACAAAAGATGAGATTGGTGAACTGGCTATAAGCTTTACAGTCATGATTGATCGAATACGTGAACAGATTGATGTAATTGAGCGGGAACGAGACGAAGTGGAGCAAGTTCAAGCACGGAGCAAAGTTTTTTTCGATAATGTGACACATGAATTGAAAACCCCGCTGACAACTATTCTGGGCTATGCCCAGATTTTGAGGGATAATGGTTTTACAGACGAGAAATTTTTCGACAAAGGAATAAATTATATTATTAAAGAAAGCCAGCGCCTTAATATGATGGTAGCCGATATTCTAGAAGTCTCTGTATCATCTGCGAGCATCCCTGCATATCGGTTTGAACGGGTACATGTATCCGAAATCATTCGTGAAGCTTGTGAGGATATGTCCATCAAAGCAGGAAAGTACAATATGGGCATCCACTATGAATTGGAGGAACATCTATATCTTCGGGGAGATCGGAATAAGCTGAAAGAGGTATTTCTTAACATCCTGGATAACTCAGTAAAATACAGTGCGGTAAATTCAATTATCGAAGTGCAGTCCTTCCGAGTAGACAATTTAATAAAAATTGTAATTCGAGATCAGGGGGAAGGTATCGATGCTGAAGCGCTCCAGCATGTATTTGAACCTTTTTACCAGGATAAAGGAACAAAAAGGGCTGAGAAAGGGAGCGCCGGCCTAGGATTGTCTATTGTTAAGAACACGGTTGAACGTCATGGAGGGACAGTGGAAATGCAAAGTAATACACATGAAGGCACCAAAGTAAATATCTGTCTTCCAGGAGAAATAGACACATGAAATATTTCCAATTCTGGCGAAAATATCGGGATTGGTTAATCCTATTAGGGATCATGATTGTATTTGTTGGAGGAATATTCGGTATTGGCAGCATATTCAGCATAGGAAATCTCAAGCCTCGGACGGTGGTTTTACCAAGTGAGCAGTTTGAAAGTCGTTTGGCCCCACCGCCCAGCAGTACTATTCATACTGAATCGGCTACCAAAATTCCGAACGACTTCGCAATTTATGACTTTGAAGTGGTAAACCGGAATACGATTATTATGAATCAACCAGATTCGTCTTATACGGGAATTCAACTGTCGGTAATGCAACTGGATGATAACAAAGTCAAGAAAATTGCAGGTAGTACAGATTACGGGGTCGTGATAAGCCCAGACCACAAGAAAATGATTTATTCTCAGCACCGAGCAGGTCATACGCAAAGTTCAACATATGAGTATGATATTCAAACTGGAGGTCGTCGCAAACTATTAAACGACAACTCGTATTACAAAGTTTTTGCAGGGAATGACTCTTACATCGGTCAAGATGAACTTTTGGCGAAGCAAGTGAATCTAACTACCAATGAGAGTCGAGTGATCTATACTCATGATGAATTGATGGGAATATTAACGGGAGCGACCCAGAGTTTGAGTGACAATCTTATTTTTATGGATGACTTGGAAATTAGCGAAGATCTTAAATCGGTTTACCTGCTGGTACTACTAAAAGACAAGTACACTATATATCGAGTTTCACTAGAGGGCGACCTTGAAGTGAAGAAATATGCGGCATTGGATGAAATCCAACAATTTAAGTTACTGAAAAATGGCGATATGCTCATTCTGGGAACGATGAATAACGTGCAAGGCTTATTTCGATATCACCCTGTAAACGATTCATATGACGTAATAGTGGAAGGATCTATTTGGAGTTTCGATCTGAATGCAGACGAATCTCGCATAGCGTACTTCCTTATGAAAGATAGCCAGAATCAGAATAATGAAATGCATATTGCCTATCTGAACGATGACAAACTGTCATCTGATACTGTTATTTATCGTAATATCGATAATTTTATCAAACTGAAATGGAATGAAGATGAATTGTTCTTTGTAGGAGGCTCATTAACTAAGAGTGAGCTGTATCGCTTTACTTTCAGAGTTTGGTAAGATGGTAATGTCCAGACTTCAATCCGTAATAAAAAGGCTAGTGAAAGCTAGTATAACGGATTGAAGTTTTTTGTATTTTACAAGTTGGATACAATCTCGGGCGACTTAGAAACATCTTGGCTCTACAATGAAAATAGTGTAATTGCATGAATCTATACATATTAAGTAACACGGAAAGGAAGGCATGAAAGAATGCTTCGAGTTGAACAGTTATCTCACTCTTTCCGCAATGCCCAGGGAAGTGTGCCTGTGCTTCAGGATATCAATTTGACGATTAGCGAAGGTAAGATGGTAGCTCTGCTAGGTAGTTCAGGTTCAGGGAAGTCGACTTTATTGAATCTGATGGCTGGCCTGATGAAACCAGATCAAGGTAAGATTTTTATCGCTGGACAGGATATTGTACGCTTCAGCGAAAATCGTCTTGCTGAGTTTAGGCGCAGACATATCGGCTTTATATTTCAATCCTATGAGTTGATGTCCAATCTTACGATACGAGAAAATGTAGAGCTCCCACTAGTATTTATGGGTGAAAGGCCTTCCAAGCGTAAGGCGAAAGCATTGAGATTGTTGGAGCAGGTTGGATTGGTAGAGAAAGTGAATTTATTCCCATCCCAGTTATCGGGTGGTCAACAGCAACGTGTTAGTATCGCACGCTCACTCATTACAGAACCTTCGGTTATTTTCGCGGATGAACCAACGGGGAATCTGGATACCGAAACCGAGGAAGAAATAATTGCAATCTTGCAGAGTCTGAATCGGGATATGAATACCACTTTTGTGATTGTGACACATGAAGCGGAGGTTGCTGAACAGATGCAGAGTGTGCTTACTCTGCATCGTGGTTTACTGGTTGAAGAAGCTGTAAAGGAGTTTGAGAAAAAAGGAGAGGAATTGTGAGATTACTGGATGTAATACGTATGGCATGGGGGCAGATCATTCGTAGAAAAATGGTCACGCTGCTTTGTATGATTGGTCTGTCCATCGGCTCGGCTGCGATGGTCATTGCACTTAGCGTAGGGCAGTCTGTACAAACATATAGTGAAAAAACGTTAAATGACAACTATAAGATGGATGAGATAACGATTTCTCCAAATGAAGGTATTCGTACTGGAAAGGGGAAGGGGGAACCCTCTTCGTTTGAACGGGGAGCCCTTACTATAGAAAAGATTCAGATTATCCAAAGAATTCCACATGTCATTGCCGTATCGCCAATGCTGACGCTGGATTCACTAGAAATGGTCCTTCCGGATGGTCGCAGCAGCTATGTTGAAGTTACGGGAACTGATTTAAAAACCCTAGAAGGATTTGGATACAAATATGCTCAAGGACGTGGAGGGGAAGATGGTCGCGTTGCGGTGGCAAGTTACGGGGCTACATTTGGACTTATAGATCCTAAATTGACTCAGAAATTAGTGGACCAGTTAGTTGCAGACCCTTATAACGATGAACTTATGCAGCAGTATATGGACATGTCCTCCAAGCAAGAACAATTGGTCCAGCAGAGAGTCCAGTTTAAAAATGATAATTATACTGAGCCAGGTAAAACGAAACTGAGTGGCTCTGTAACGGTAACTGGAGAATTGACGAAGCCTATCAATATGGATGAAATGAATGCTCAAAGTGAAAAAAAAGTATATCTGCCGTTGGATACGGCCCGAGCTTTACAGGATGAGCTCGGCTTACAACGTGAAGGCAGTTCTGTTCAACAACTAAATTCAGCTCTCGTTAAAGTCGAGGACAAACGCTATGTAGCCCAGGTAGAAGAACAAATCAAAAAGCTGACATTAAATACTCAGAGTAATCTATTTCAGGAGGAAGCAATGGCAGCTCAGCTATCCATGTATCAAAAAGCTGCTATAGGCATTGGTGGTTTTATTATGCTGCTGGCATCGTTGTCCATTATCGTAGCGATGATTATGTCCACGCATCAACGACGTAGACAGATTGGTGTGATGAAGGTGCTCGGTGCGAATCTGTGGCAAATTCGAATAATGTTTATTACCGAAGCCGGAATGTTAGGTTTGATAGGCGGGTTAGCCGGTTTGGGGATTGCATTCGGTGCCTTGGATGGCGTCAATAGTTTACTGGCGAGCCAAATGACAACTCAGTTAGATGGACCAATGACTGTTGTTATTCAACAATCGGCTCTACCGCTAGGCATTGTTTTTGCTGTTTTGGTTGGAGTTCTTTCGGGCATTTATCCAGCAATTAGTGCTTCTCGAACGAATGCACTGAGCGTGATTAAGTCAATGTAATTAAAACGTGTACAACGAGCGGGCAGACCCGAATTAATACACGGGGAAGGAAAATGGGAACATGAGAAAATGGATTACAATAATCATTATGGTTGTTATCCTGGCAGGATTGGGCTACTGGCTCTATGAAACGTACAAACCAAAACCAGAGGCGCCTGTCGAGATTCCACCGCCGATTACTTTTGATGTCACACAGGAAACAATAAAACAAACGATTCAAGTTAAAGGTAAATCGGTATACACCGAAGAGACAGATGTTTTCGCTCCGTTTGCTTCCAATATCAAGAAATGGCATGTGAAAAATGGAGATCAGGTGAGTAAAGGAGATGTACTCTTTACACTTGATACTTCGGTTTTACAGACGGAAATAGAGCAGCTGATGAGTGAACTGGAGAAAGCTAAATTGGATGCAGAAATTAATCAGATTAGCATAAATCAAGCGGAGATGAGCGAGTCTCTTGGAGTAACGGAGGAAGAACGTAAAAAACTCTTTGTTGAACGTGAAGGTAAACGACTGACCAATGAATTAAACGAAAAGGCATTGTCACTTAAGGAACAGGAAATCCAAAAGAAACAGGAAATGATAACCAAATCGGTTGCATATGCTGCTGCTTCGGGTATTTTCCAAATGAATGAAGAAGATCTTAAAACACGTGCAGTCACGGATGGTCAACGTATTGGTTACATTACAAATACTAGCAAATTGAAATTCATGACAATTGTTGGTGAGGAAGAAATGTTGAGGCTCAAAGTGGGAATGCCGGTGCAAGTACGAATGTCAGCCCAAAAGGAACTCAAATTTGTTGGTAAGGTAAGTAAGGTCTCCAAATTTGCTCGTAAAAACTCTGAAATGGATCTTAAACAAGCTTCCCAATTTGATGTAGTCATTGATCTTAAGCCGGATTCCAGAATGTTTGGTGGTGTGAGCCTGGAGGGGGATATTGAGATAATGCGCAAAGACAAAGCAACGGTTTTGTCTAGTCTGGCCATCATGCGTGATCAGACCACACCTTATGTTCTGCTAGACAAAGGAAATGGCTTGACAGAGCAACTACCAATTCAAACTGGATTGGAATCCGGTGACAAAACTGAAGTACTCGGTGGACTAAAACCAGGGGATGTTGTAGTTCTACCCTGATAGTTTATTCTTCAACAAGATAAAGACGGTGATCAGAAAGTGAAGCAATCGTCATGTAAGTCTACAAAATGAAAAAGCCCACTCCAGCGATGGAGGGGCTTTGTTCAGTTAAAAAAAGTCAAGATAATCTATAACTATGGAAGAATGAGTATATGTTTTAATGTCATATTGTTTACTCATTTTAGTATTAGTAGGATGTGCTGTATAAGGGTGTTAGATTCTTGAAATTTAAAAAATGAAGACGATTAACTTTGTTACCAAAGGAGATAGCACTCTCAAAATATTAGAGATGTTACTAAATTCGCATAACTCAGCTGATTTCATTTAAACTACAATTTTTCTTCAATGAACTCGTATAAGAATGGGGCACTTAAATAAAAAAGGAATAAAATGGTTAGATATTTATTCATTTCGCACACATCTTAAGAATTTATATTACTTAAATTTGAATGGAGACGCATTACTTTATTGATATTGTTTTTAATTAAGTATCGGTAAGGTCATTCTGAACAGAAACACACCATTGGTATGGTGAAGAGTTAAACTACCTTGATGTAGCTCGGCGATATTTCTTGCAATTGAAAGTCCTAGACCTGATCCAGCCTGTATGCCTTCACTAGTTCTAGAATAATCAACTTTATAGAACCGATCAAAGAGCTTGCTGACTTGCTCTTCTGCAAGAGGAGCGCCTTCATTTTCAATCTCGATGGAAGTATTCGAACCATTATTTTCCAACCGAACGTAGACTATCCCAGGTTTGACTGAGTATTTAATAGCGTTCATCATAAGGTTGTCAATTGCTCTGGCAATCTTATCGCTATCTACATAAACGCTAATGGGGTGGGGATGAATTTCTTTGACAATACGGACACCATTCTCTTGCGCAAGGGGTTCAAATTCGAATACCATTTGCTCCAGAAGCTGATCTAAGGCAATGTTTTTTCGCTTTAACTGGGTATCGTCAACAGAAGTGATTCGGGTATATTCGAATAAATCATCGAGCAACTTCCTCAAATGGATGGCTTTATTGTACGTATTTTGAATAAAGCGAGTGTACTCATCTTGATCACGATAAGATTCAGTTTTAAGAAGCTGGATGTAACCAATAATGCTTGTGAGGGGAGTCCGTAAATCATGTGATAGACCTGTAATCATTTCCATTTTAGATTGTTCAATTTTACGTTCCTTCGCAATTTGTCGTTCTAACTGTTCTGCCATTCTGTTAATATTTTTCGCGACCTTTCCAAGTTCGTCCTGTCGATCAAGTGTTACGCGATAATCAAGGTCCCCTTTTGCAATTATTTCAAGACCATGCTCAAGTTTCACTAGATCCTTTACGATCCTGCGGGTCAATATTAAGAAGATAATGATAAAGTTCACGATAAACAGAGGCGTGTTAATGTAAGGGAATAAATGAAGGTACCAATCTGTATCCATGGATTTTCCTATTTTAATTGAGACTGAGATAAATACATTGTTGATGTTTATTGAAATAAACAGAGTTATGATAATCCTAATCAGAATATTAACTTGAATGCTCTTTTCGCGCACAAGCTTGCGAACGTGCTTAATCAATTTTATAACCAACTCCCCAAACTGTTTTGATGTATTGAGGTTCCCTTGGCGTTTCTTCAAGTTTTTCACGAAGATTGCGGATGTGAACCATAACGGTATTATCAGAAAATCCATAAGGTTCTTTCCACACGCTCTCATAAATTTGCTCAGAGCTAAAGACTTGTCCAGGTCGACTCGCTAACAACATCAGTATAGCGAACTCCAGTGGTGTTAACGAAATTTCATTGCCTTTTAATTTAACGGAATGTTTATTTTTATCAATGACTAGATCTTTAATCAGAATCAGCGATGTTAATTCCTCTTTACCAATTAATGCTTGACGTCGCAACTGAGCTTTTACACGAGCAATTAATTCCAACGGGTTGAACGGCTTTACCATGTAATCATCCGCCCCAGTGGTTAAACCGATAATCTTATCAATATCCTCCTCTTTCGCTGAAAGCATAATAATTGGAGTATTTGAAATTTCTCTTATTTTCATACATGCAGCAATTCCATCCATACGTGGCATCATAACATCCAAAATAATGAGCTGAACTGAATTTAATTGAATAGCCCTCAGAGCTTCAAGACCGTCAGCTGCCTCAATGACTTGATGCCCTTCGTTACGCAAGTAAACATGGATCACATCGCGAATTTCAGGATCATCATCTACAACTAAAATTGTATTCATTTTAAATATCCTTTCTTCACACAAAATATTCTAATTATTTCTTTTTTTTCGGCAAATATATACGAATGCGGGAGGGATATTGAGAGGTACAAATTCAATCTTCTCAATAATAAAGTTATCGGAAAGTTGCTTTTTCATCTGCAGTGAGTATTGAAATGCAATAAAAAGACCTTCAGGTTTGAGTGCCTGGTAAATTTGATCTATCAGTGTATCTCTTAATGTACGCTCAAAATTAAAAAATGGCAAACCACTGAAAACACAATCTAAGTGTTGCAGGCCTTCAGCCTTCATTGAATCAACCAAAGTTGAAGCATCTGGATGACAAGTGAAATCAGGAAATTTTTTTGATAACTTGTCTCTCATAGTTGGGTTCATTTCAAATAAAAGCACCTTAGTTTTTTCATTTGCACGTTGATAAATATATTGGGTGATGGGACCTGTACCTGCACCAAGTTCTGCAACTGCAGTTGTATCTGTCCAGGATATCTGGTCAACCATTTTATTAGCCAAAAAGCGGGAACTTGGAATAATGCTTCCTACATTCTTAGGGCTTGACATAAAGCTTTTAAAAAACAATAGATTGTTTGATTTCATTTATCATTCTCCATTCTCTCGTCATCATGACCAACCTTTCGTGTTGATATAAGCATCATAACGAGAAAAACTTAGGAATTTGTAAGAATAAATCTAAAGAATATCTAAAGAAGTTCAGCAGTTAAAAATTAAAATTACAGAGATAACTGAAGTGAATAAAAGAACCACAATTATGTTTAGATAACGCTAAGGAACTGACCCCATAGATTGAGACAAATTAAAATACCTTCAAGAGAATGCAGCCATAACATAAGATATGGAGACAACCTTGAAGGTGTTTTTTTGGTTGGCAATAAGAGTAAGCAGTGATTAAATTTCTAATAAGACGAAAGTGAAACCTGGATGAGATGGCATCGTAGTGGTCAATGGAATCCTTTGGAGCAGCCAGTGGGTAAACAATATAACTTTTGTAAAGTACCTGATGCTTCGAAACTAAAGAAAGTGAAGGCAGAGAATCGTTTTTTAAGCAACAAGTTGACTTAATAAAAAAGTACAAGGCCTTGGAAATCAGGTGTCTCCCAATATCATTGTCAAATGGATCGAGTACATTCGTAAAGAGGTCAGTGTGAGCCAGGCATACGCTTGGATCGGACTTCCTCTCGCCACCTACTATCGTTGGAGAGCTGGCTATAAGAATATTGCGAAAGTCACATCGTCATCGATAAAATTCGAGAACTCTGCAACCAGCCTAAATTTCGTTATGGGTACCGAAAGATCAGGGCATTGCTTTCAGAAAGAACATCAGGTAATCACAATCAGATGGAGTGGCTACAGCGCCGTATCAAACTGAAGAAACGCAGCCTACGGGCAACCGGCAACCAGCCCACATCGTAGACATGTGTTAAACGTCAATCCCGTGCCCATGCGCCCATGCAATAACTCGAACAAACATCGTTTGGTGGAAAAATGTTATACCTGAACGGCGAGATTGTGAACTACAGTATAGCTGATAAGCAAGACGCTATAGTGATTAGGATAGATTTTATACCTCTCAGGCATATCAAGGCTGTAAAAGGAAAAAGCATTACCATGAGCATGTCCCGCTAGGGTACGCCCGCTGATAATGCCCCATTGAATGGTTTCATTCCACGCTAAAGTCTGAAACGTTCTATCTCAAATCTTTAACCAGTATAACGATGGCAATCGTCGTTAAGGTCGTTCGAGACTACAACTCAATTCGTATTCAAGCAAAACTAAACAACCAGTCGCCGGTTCATTTACGGCAACGGGTTGCTTAGACTTTGAAAGGTGTATTGATCCTGTCTCACAAACAGGGGTCAGTCCACTAAGGAAATTGTGGTTCTATTATTATTGTTCTGAAATGAAATTCATTTGACGAGTAGTTTGTAGCAAGTGATTGATTTCCTTTTTGATTTTGTCTGCCTTAGTATTAGCTTCTTGAATTAGTTTATCGTAGTCTTCGTAATTGCTCCACGAGTTCGATTTCAAGAGGGCTATGTCTTTGATAAGCAAATTCAATGAGGTTTGCAATTGTAGTAGCGTCTCTCTGATATACTCATTCTTGGAGTCTTCAATAAGTTCTCGTTCATATCTTATTTCTGTTTTTTTCACATTCTGTGAGTTTTCGATCAATGAATTCAAATTTATTGCGATTTTATCTAATTCGTAAACCCCGAATTTAGGAGCCAGTACATCTGAATCGCCTTCGGAAATGTCATGTAACGCTTTTGTCATTAATACAATCTTTTTTACAATATGTCGATTCATAATATAGCATAAGTAAACAAACATTATAGCCGCTACGCTTGGAATAATGTATGCAAAAACGTATTTAATGTTCGATTCATCGTTATATGGATAACTGATAAGATAATAAGAGAAGAAGGATGACAGAATAAGTACAATCAATGAATTGATAACAAGACTGATTGTGATTCTAAATAATAAATTATTCTTCGTAAAAAGATAATTCCTAATCTTAATAGTTATCTCTCCCTTGAATAGGGTGTTAGTGCGTTGTCATTAAAACTCATTGGCTTGATTAGACATTAAGCTGCATTTGAATTTCCAAATGAAATAGCACACTAAGACCTCTCTTCGGACATGAATATATTTTGTCGCTCTGGACAACGTGAAATCAGTTGTATCAAATCTAAGGTGAGTACAGGCAAGGATAATTTAGCAGGATATGCTAGGTACCTAGTTTGCCATTCAGGGTTAAATTTCTCTTTGTACCGACGTAAACCTTCGAATCCATACCAATGTCCACCATGTCTGAATACTAAATGGGCAATTTTTTCTTGTCGATGTGCATTTTTATTTACACCAACACTGGATAGCGGGGACATCCCCAAATTAAAGTACTCATAATCTTCTTGTTTTGCCCAAATCATCATCCGAACAAATAAAACATCCATTGTACCATTCGGAGTATTATTCAAATGACGCATCAAGTCAATTGTAATAACCTTTCTTGGATTAGTTGATGCAGCTAGTGTTGCAAAGGCTAATATTTTCCCATCACTATTACGTAATAGAGCTAATGGTGCACGTTGGATATATGTTTCACTGTACCACCCCAGTGAAAAAGACTTTTCAGCACGGCCACCCAACCAATCATCTGAAACTAGACGTAACTGGGATAATAACTCTACATCATAAGGCGGGGTCAATACTTCAAATATTAGTCCTTCCCGGTCAGATTTGTTTAATGCAGTTCTTAAATTTTGGTTTCTTTTACCGCTTAAGGAGAACATATTGAGCGGTACTAAAGCCTCTTCTCCCAATTTAAAGAATTTATAGCCATTCTCATGATAAATTGAAAGATATTCCGGGGTCGCCTGATAAAACACAACGGTTGATGCATATCGACTTGCATAGCGCTGAAACTCTTGAATGGCAGCACCAACAAGTTGTTTGTTTCCAATGGGATCTCCGAGTACAATTAATTTTCTTCTTACCCTCGAATAGGGGATCAATACCTGATCGTTTTGTGCCCAGAAAAAATACTTATCACCGAGATATAATAAGTGAGTCAAGGGATGTGTTTCTTCCTTCTTGATAAAAGGAGTCAATTTATCCATGTCCATCGTATCTGAAGGGATTTTATTGTATCGATGAGGCCGCAAGATGAACATAGACAGTACGATTACGAATCCACCCAAAAAAACGATCAGCGACATAAGCATATGTTCATTCTCAAATAAGTCCCAATACAGCAACTCTAAAGGTGATTGCCAAATGATATGTCTATGAAGAGTTAGGACTGAAATGTGATAGATAATCGATATAATAAAAGCAAGAATTATGGAAATCCAGATATAAAAAAGTGAAAATGCAGCATTTTCCCGATCGAACTGGGAGCGAATGACCCACAAAGCTCCTGCAACAATGAGTAGAAGTAAGGCCCTCCTATAACTCATACCAGTGATCGAACTAAAAATTACAGAAATTAACCATAGTGCTCCTGCCCAAATAATAGCAAGCCTGGTACGCAGAATCATACCGTGGGATATTACAATAAGTAATATACCGATCAAAATAAGCAAAGGCCTTGAGATTGCTGTTATGGGGATGAACCATAAAGGTTCAATGGGTCCAAATAGATGAAATGGTCCCGCAAGTATACCGGAAAGTAATAATATGACCCCTGAGATCAATACAACTTTTTCAAGTACCCATGCTAAGAGTTCAGTGAATAAGCCAGGACGAGAAGGCCAGTTCCAGAATCCGCTCCATCCCTTACGTATGACATTCGAATGTTTTGCTAGCTTTTCAATCATTTTTTTTCGAGGAGGTATCCATTCATATGACATTAGTAAAAGACCAATTAACCATGGAATAACGAAATAAAAGATTCGAAATAAAAACAAAATGGTAAGTGCATCTGATGATGTGACACCTAGTGTCTTAAGACCAAGTAATGCAATCAGATCGAACGTTCCAATACCTCCAGGAGCCATACTGATAACCCCAGCAATAGCAGCAACGATATAGATTCCAAATGTTGGAGCAAACGGTATATCACTCAGATAATAATAAGCGAACAACCAAAATAATGCCCCTGCACAGACCCACTCGAGCACAGATGATCCTAATGAGGCAATAACGATCTTCCAAGGAAGCTTACTTTGGCCCTTGTTAAACCATTTGGCGAAATGCGATGAACGTTGCATTAGAAAAAATAACGGTAAATAACAAGCAATGCCCCAAACGCCGATTTTAAGCCAAGCATGTTCTTTAAAGACTGGTTCAACAGGAAAAACTCCTATTAGCACAAAACAACCGAGTAAGGAGAGACCAACAAGTATGATTGGCGATAAAAAAAGTACCGCTGCCCCCATCGTTTTAATAGGAACGTTACTTTTTTTATAAAGTAATGTTCGCATGGCAACACCAGCAACTCCGGCAAAACCAATCATATTATTAAAGGAATTAGCGATCCAAGCATACTGATAGATCTTTTTCCAACCCAGATCAAGCTTAAATTGTTTTCGTATTAAAAAATCATAAGCACTCATGGCAGATACCGCAAAAAAAGAGGCTATACTCCATATAATTACAACATGACTGGGCATGGAACTTAATTCGTGTATCATGCGACCTATATTAACTTTTTGAAGTTCGTGTCTCCCGATCACAGCAATCAAGACAATCAGAGTAAGAGGGAATAGGATTTTGATGAATTTTGTTTTGTACATAACTTTAGAAAACTGAAACCATGGTATCTTTCGAAACAAATCTCTCATTATTTTAATAAAGCTCCTTTAGATAATTCCGTATAAAGTCTAATGCATCACTGCCTTGTGTGGATGAATTCAGCTATTATCAAGAAAACGAAGATAAATTGGATGAACAGATAGTATTATCTTCAATTTTGCGGCATACATAAACAAAAGCCGGTAGAAAGCTTAGGGCCACAAATTCAATTCGTTCAATATCGAATTGTTCGGAAAGTTTCTTACGCATGTGAAGCGAGTTTTGATATAGAACCAGAAAGCCACCAGGCTTTAAAGCAGTCCAAATTTGCTGGAGTATATGTTGCTTCATCTCATTTGAAAAATAAAAAAAGGGAAGCCCACAGATTATACAATCGAGCTGCTGAATATTTTCTTGGTTCATTTTTTTCTGCAGATATGAAGCGTTCGAATGATACAGAAAGTTTGGATACTTGCTTTTTAGATGATTCCTCATCCGCTTGTCTCTCTCAAATAATAGAACTTTAGTATCGATTGGTAACTTTGAACTGTAAAATTGAGTTATTGCCCCCGTACCCGCTCCTAGCTCAGCCATCAATTCGACTGATTCCCATGGAACATAACTAATAACTTTTGCCGCCAAATACTTCGAACTTGGGATTATACTTCCAACTCGTTTAGGATTCTTAAGACAACTTAGAAACATGAGCATATTATCATAAACTTGCAATGATATGACCTCCATGAATGTGGTGAAATCTAGCATTAACATACCAGGCAACAAAATTCTGTTTTATTGGTGAGAATACGAAATTTGAATGTAAATAAAAATGTTATAATAAATTGGGATATGTTTAAAAAAGATAAGATAGTAGCGTAAGAATAGTCTGACCAAAAAAAGTTCCTGCAGTAAAGAATAATAAGGTCCATAAAAGGGCAGTAGAATAAGTAATCAAAGCAAATTTCCTGTAATGTGTCCCACTAAGTCCAATGAGTAGCGGAACAAAATAGCGAACGACAGGAATAAACATTCCAATACATATTGCCATATCTCCTTTTTTCTTTAAGATATGCTCAGCTTTCTTGTAGTACTTTTTATGTTGAATACGATTTTTTAAGGGTATTCCGAATAACTTCCCAGCCAAATAAAACATGGTCATGGCAGTCAGTAGTCCCGTTAAAATACTGAAATATGTCAACCATGCATTGATTAGGCCGCTGTGACTCAATATTGCCCCAGTTATAATGGTAATCTCGTTGGGAATCGGAATTCCAAATGGACCGAGTGAAAAAGCGCAATATAAAAATAGATAACCATATTGCTGAATAAGCTCCAAGATGGTATTACTCATGGTTGTCTCCCCTCATTGATATACAAATATCATAAGAAAAAAAGCTGAGGATTTACTTATCAAATTTCTAAAGAAAATCTAAAGAATAACCTCAGAAAAAAAAGCCTATAAAAGGCTTAATATCAAGTATTGCTCTGAGTGGCATTCATATCATAAAAAAAACCCTTCTCATCTAATACTATGATTAAATCATCAATTCCACGTATCATCTGAGGCTAGTCTACTGCAATGGTAAATAAAAGTCGGAGGAAAATTAAATGGAACGTAATGAATGGTTTCTATATCAAAACGTTGAATCAAATGCCATTTCATTCTAGATGAATTTGAATATGCTATGAATTTCCCCTGAGGCCTTAGACAAGAAAAGATATCATCCAAAAAACGTTCCCTTAATGGAGCAGGAAATTTCTGTAAAGGCAGTCCGCTTATAATACAATCTACTTGTGTTAAGTGAATTGAAGTTAGATAGGATCGAAGACTTTTTATGGTTTTAAAACAGGGATATCCATAGCGTGATCGATATTCAGATGAGTGCTCCATTTTTGATTCATAGAGAACAACCTTTGTGTCTTGAAGAACGTTCTCTACAAGGGCATCAGTTATAAAACCAGCTCCTGATCCGAGCTCTATTATTGAACCAGGTAGTTCTCTGTATATTGGATCCGTAACGGTCTTTATAAGTTGTGTTGAATGTGAAACGCTATGTTTTAATGATAGTCCTTCAGAAAAATAGCGGTGAAGTAACTGGTGTTTTTTAATATGCGATAACATCATTAACCTCTTTCTAAGTTGCAGATTGTTGCTTTTTTGTTTTTTGTTTTATAAGTACTCCAGAAAGAAAGAAACATAATTCTCCAGCAACAATTCCTCCCAAAATATCTAACACTACGTGTTGTTTCACAAATACTGTTGATAAGATGATAAGTATGGAGATAACTGTAACTAACGCCCAAGCATAACGGTTAAATACTCGTGAACCTCGAAGCATTAAGTAACTGGTTAGCACGTGAATGCTTGGAAAACAATTGTAGGGTTGGTCTGTTTTATAAACAAGACTTATTAATTGAGATAATATTCCTTTTTCCGAATGAACTTCAGGACGCTGAATGCCCGTTTGAAACGAGGCAAAACAAATATATGAAATGATCAAACCACTACATAATGCGATTAAGGTCTGAAAGTAAGTCCTTCTGTTTTTAAAGGCAAGCAAAACTAGTACGCCGGTGATAAATGGATACCATAATAAATAAGGGATAACAAATATCGGCGCAAAAGGGATCAAATGATCAAAACTTGTTTCAAGGCTAAATACGCGGTCTCCCGCTTTATTAAGAATACCATAGAAAATATTAAGTACAGGTATGGCCAAAAGGCAAAGAAGGGATGCCCATACTGAAGAATAGGCTGGTTGACGAAAGTGAGACATGTAGCTCAGCTCCTAATAAATATTATTGAGCTCAGCATATTAACATTGTATAAAGAACTACAGGGGGAAATTCTAAAGAATTTCTAAAGATTTAATTTACATAACAACCTTCCAACAAAAACGGTGTCTTCACTTATAGATGATTTAAAGAGAAAAAAGATACCTGCCATTTTTGAAAAACACATAAATTTAATACACACGGACGAGTTCAAGAAGATGTGTTGCTTTGGTATCCCACTCTTTATGTAATCGTACCTTTAGGATAAAATTGTACCTTTCCTCTAATAAAAGGACAATGTAAGATCAAAGGTACCAAAATGAAAGCGTAGCCAATATAGGAGGGTCCAAATGCGTCTTCAATGGTCCAAATTTTCCCCGGTATTTCGCAACTTTCTTATTTCCTATTTAATTTTGCTAATGATACCTCAAATCGCTGGATACGTTTCCTACAGAGTATCACTTCAAGTAGCTAGAGAGGGGTCAATTGAGAGCAGCATCAAATCGTTAAATTTGGGACAAGCCATAATTGAACGTAACTTGGCACAGGTCGAAGATTTTACTAAACAGTTGGCGATAAATCCAGACTTATACAGGCTTATTGCTGATCCCAAGCCGTCAGACACAAACAATGTTTACGGGTTGGGAAGAATGCAGCGGAGCCTCGCCATGTACAGCAGCACGAATGATTATTTATCCCACTTTTTTATTCACATACCAAATTATAATGTCATCGTTACACCAACGACGGTTTACTATAGACCCGAACACTACTACGCTGCCAATTCTCTTGAAAACATGACATTCAAGGAATGGACCGAAGAGGTACTGAAAAAACCTCATTTAAACGAGATCCTCCCGCTACGAAACTATAAGCGAGAGACCCGTAACATGATTCTCGATGACGCTCCGTCTATAACTTTCCTTCAATCTCTTCCGTTGAATAGCTTTAATAAACCTCAAGCTACAATTGGTGTAGTGATCGACGAAAAACTCATGTCCAGTTTAATGGAAAACATCACACAGCAATATGGTGGTTGGACACTAGTTACTGACCGAGAGGGTCAAATTGTGTTTTCTCAAGGAATTGATAAAGCTCAGGCTAATCTGATGAATAAGACATCTTCCCCCAAGAACAATGATGTAAGGGCTACGGATGACGGACAATTGCTGATCTCAACACGTTCTGAATTCAACGGATGGACGTATGTAACCGGTATTCCAGAACACTCTGTGATGGCCAAAGCAAATCAAATAAAGCAAGTCACGTTAAGTATTACACTTGTAACGCTAGTTTCTGGGTTAATCATAGGTCTTTTCCTGGCATACCGGAATAGTGCTCCGATCCACAAGCTGTTGTCGACGTTCAGGGAGCAGGGCATAGGCTCTTATGAAAAGCGTGATAATGCATTTGATTTCTTGTCCAGCAACATCGCCAGCTTAATTAAAAACAATCACAAATTGGAGACGGCATTGCACGAGCAATTGCCGTTACTACGAGATGGGTTTATTACACGTTTATTAACGGGAGAATTTTATACGATGAGCGAGCTCGAGGCCCTATCGTCCCAGACTGGTGTTTCACTCCACAATGGACATGGGATCGTGGGGATTTTGAAATTAGATGGTTATAGTAGCCCTCATAGCGAAGAAATTGTTCATGAGTTGAGCGTAGCTAGGCTAATCATAAAGCAGACCATCATTAAAGGAAATCCCAACATGCTCGTTACGGATTGGGGTACCGACCAAGTTGCTTTCGTATACCCACTAACTGGACTTGCTTTGGAAGAGTCGGAGCAGAAATTGGAACAAGAACTGGTAGGGATGGTTGAAGTCTTATATCAGGAATACCGAGTATCAACCGCAATTGGTCTAAGTTCACCTTACCATGACTGGAATGATATTAGCCGCTCGTTCAACGAAGCCCGCCAAGCGCTGGAGTATGGTATTCATGTTGGAGCACAAACTATGGTTCGCTTCGGGGATGCCATGAAAGAGACTGCATTGTACTACTATCCTATGGAATCCGAGCAACGTCTAATCAACACACTTAAATTGGGGGAGACAGAGGAATCTTACCGTGTTTTGGACCAATTATTCAGCAGAAACTTTCAGGAAAGAGAACTATCGTATGATATGTTGCAGCAATTCGTTCTAGAGCTCAAGGGGACATTTCTTAAGGTGGCAGAGGTCATCATATTCCGCGATGAATCTTCCGTTGATACGTTTAGACATCAAGTGAGATCAATTCAGACAACCGAACGGGTGGTCCAGCTTCAAGACAAATTCAATCAACTCGTCAAAGAGATATGTACAATTGTTCAACAAAAAAAAATGGATTCGAATACTGAGATTGTTAACGAAATTATTGAATTTATACACGAGCGGCATATCGACGCAGGACTGACATTGTACCGAATCGCAGAACGAATCGGAAAACCTGAAAAATTCATATCTCAAGTGTTTAAGGAGCTTACCGGTGAAAATATTCCGGAATATGTGGAGCTTGTCCGGATCACAAAGTCAGAGAAACTTTTGCGTGAAAGTCACTTAACGATTGACGAGATAGCAGTACAATCCGGATACAATAGTGCACATTCGTTCCGCAGAGCGTTTAAACGAGTTCGTGGCGTATTACCTAGCGCATATCGGCGGTTTGTTGGGAATAAGGAACAAAACTGAATCAGGTGCACGAGAAGGTTATTCTAACTAATTCTTAAATCGTACCTTAACCAAAACATTGTACCTTTACGTAGCCAAAAGAAAAATCATATGATTACGTCCGAGTAAGCGCTAACAATAAGAAGTGATGCTTATATCGGTATCACCGCTACTTGGAGGGATGAATCTGAAAACAACAATATCAAATGTAGGAAAGGTCGAACTACAGAACAAGTCTTCTATAAGACGTACCATTTCCAAAAGTCTACGGAGGCACTGGCAGCTTTACCTGCTTATCCTTCCACCAATCGCGTACTTTGTCATTTTTAAGTATCTACCCATGGCAAACGCGGTGCTAGCTTTTAAGGACTACAATGTGATTAAAGGTATCTGGGGGAGTCCTTGGGTTGGAACGAAGCATTTTGATTTATTCTTTCAAAACCCAGCATTCTTTACCTTAATCAAAAACACCTTGTACATTTCATTCTTTCAGTTGATCGTTGGATTTCCATTACCTATTTTGTTGGCACTGGCCCTAAATGAGGTCAAAAGCGTCTGGTTTAAAAAGACGGTTCAGATGGTGACTTATGCTCCCTATTTCATCTCAACGGTTGTCATGGTTTCAATCATCATGTTATTCCTATCGCCGAGGCTTGGTATCGTTAACGGAATTGCAGGTGCTCTTGGCTTTGATGCAATCAATTTTCTAGGTGAGCCGGGTCTGTTTCGTTCCATTTATGTGTTTTCTGATGTTTGGCAGAGTATGGGCTATTCAGCGGTCATTTATCTAGCAGCACTATCTGGAATTGATCCTTCTCTATATGAAGCGGCCAAGGTCGATGGAGCCAACAGATTCCAAAAAATTTTGAACGTTGATTTGCCTGGAATCTTGCCAGCCGCAGTAATTATCCTGATCCTCAGCGTTGGAAATATCATGGCGATTGGCTTCGAAAAAATTTATTTGTTGCAGAATCCCTTAAATCTTTCAACGTCTGAAATCATCTCTACCTATGTGTACAAGATGGGATTGTTGAATGCCAATTATAGCTTTGCGACGGCTGTTGGCCTGTTTAATTCTCTTATTAATTTGATTCTACTATTAGTCGTCAATACGATTGCAAAACGTCTATCCAATACGAGTCTTTGGTAGCTTTTTTGAGAGGAGGAGGGTCATTTCATGAGCAGTTTGCAGACACATGTAAAACGCAGAAAGGATAACGGAAAGAACACAATTCGGGAGACGTTTGGCGACCGTATTTTTCTTACAGTGACGTATATCGTTTTAACCGTGGTTCTGATTGCGGTATTGTATCCGCTCATTTATATCTTGAGTTCATCCCTAAGTAGCCCAGCAGCGGTCTCTTCAGGAAAAGTATGGCTTTGGCCCGTGGATTTCACGTTGGATGGCTATAAGGCGGTACTTGGAAACGACCAAGTGATTAGCGGATACGCCAATTCGTTGTTTTATACCGTATGCGGAACGTTAATTAGTGTAACGCTGACCATCATGATTGCCTACCCGCTATCTAAAAAAACGTTTATTGGACGTAGTCCCCTAATCATGTTTATTACTTTTACCATGCTTTTCTCCGGCGGATTGATTCCGACCTATCTTGTAGTGAAGTCCATGGGGTTAATTGACACACGTTGGGCACTTCTGATTCCGAATGCCGTCTGGGTGTGGCAGGTTATTATTGCACGAACTTTTTTTCAGAATTCAATTCCAGAGGAATTGTCCGAAGCGGCAGAAATTGACGGCTGCAGCGACATCAGATTTATTTTCAGCGTCATGCTTCCGCTGGCAAAGCCCATTGTCGCTGTACTTTCACTAATGTATGCCGTGGGTCAATGGAATGCCTATTTCGATGCGTTAATTTATCTGAAATCCCAATCGCTATATCCACTACAGCTCATCCTTCGCAGCATCTTAATTTTAAATAACGGTAGTGGGACGATAGATGCAGCCGAAATGGTAAGGCAGCAGCAAATGGCAGAATTAATGAAGTTTGCATTAATCGTTGTGGCCAGTCTACCAGTTCTTGTTATCTATCCCTTCGTTCAGAGGTACTTCGTACAGGGCATGCTGATTGGCTCTGTCAAAGGTTAATAGCATTTGAATGATGGGGAGCATCAGGTTCGCTTCCCATCGGAAAAGGAGAGATCATAGTGAAAAAGTCAAGAATTATCGTATTCACCTTCATTCTTCTTCTTTGTCTTATACTTACTGGTTGCTCATCCTCAGATAGCGGAGAAGGAGAAAATAATGAGAACACATCACAAGTGACGATCGATGTTTTCGCTCATCAGAGCTCGGATATAAATCTACAAACCAACAAATTTACGAAAGCAATGGAAAAGAAGTTTGATGTCCAATTGAACTGGACTACCGTACCCTTCGATGGAGCTGCTGAAAAAAGGCAAATCTCACTCGCCTCAGGAGATTATCCTGACCTCTATATGCTCATTCCTTGGGTAGACCGCTTTTCGCAAACAGATCTACTGAAATTTGGTCAGCAAGGCGTCATTATCCCGCTTAACAAACTGATTGAGCAGTATGCACCTAACATCAAAAAAGTGTTGGATACCAATGAATACTATAGAGCCATGAATACAGCACCCGATGGTAACATATACGGATTAACTGGTTTAAATGAATGCTTTCACTGTTCCTACCCAAACAAAATGTGGATTAATACTAAATGGTTGGAACAGCTCGATCTAAAGGAGCCAGGAACCACTGAAGAATTTAAACAAATGCTGGAAGCATTTAAAACCCAAGATCCCAACGGGAATGGAAAGGCAGACGAAGTTCCACTTAGTGGATCTGTTGAGAATTTTGGTGTACGTATCGTTCCGTTTCTAATGAACGGTTTCATATACAATGATGATCGAACGTATCTCATTGTTAAAGACGGCCAAGTGGGTATTTCAGCCGACAAACCGGAATGGAGAGAAGGATTGACTTATATTCACTCCCTCTACAACGAGGGATTAATTGATCCAGGCGCGTTCACACAAAACGCCGGAACGTTTAAACAAATTGGCGATAACGCAGATCCGCAGCTGCTTGGTGCAGGGGCAGCCATGCATCCGGCTATATTCGTAAATACGGCAGAAGACTCGCCATATGGGAAGGATTATAAGGCCATACCACCGTTGAAGGGGCCGCATACCGAATACGCGTCCTATAATTATCCGATTGACCCGGGTGCAACGTTTGTTCTAACAAACAAGGCAAGTGAATCCGCTCAGATTAAAGCCATTCAACTGTTGGATTATCTGTACACACAGGAAGGCGCGATGGCTGGTTTTCTGGGAGAAGAAGGTTCAAGTTGGCGCAAGCCTCAAGAAGGAGAGGTGGCTTTAAATGAACAGGTGGAGCCCCTATATAAGACCATTCCCTTACCATCGGGAGCAGAACGGCGCAATGATAGCTGGGGATCACTGAGTCAATATAATCATCACCGTGCTTACCGTGACGCAGAGGTGCAGGGAACCAATATTTTTGCGAGCGATGGATATGAGCGTAGGCTTTATGAAGCAACTTTACCTATGGAAGGCAAAGAACCTCAAGAGATATTTCCGCATTGGGCGTTATGGGTAGATCCTTCTACTGCCGACGAGGCAAGCATGATGCAGACAAACATCAAGGATTACATTGATCAGAATGCTTTACAGTTCATTACAGGTGCGAAGAGTCTAGAGAAGGATTGGGATGACTATGTTCGTGGCCTCGAGGGTCTGAACATTAAACGTTACCTTGAAATCATGCAGGCTTCTTACGATTCTTCATCTGTTTCCAAATAATTTAATAAGACATAAGGGCGAAAGGGTGAGATTACTCTTCGTGGAGAAAACACTCTGCCGCTCTTATGTTCATTAGTGAAATAGCTACTAATGACCGCTAAGATCAAAATAAGATGCAAGCATGTAAACAGTAGCATTTTCGAATACTCTTATTGAAACACTATTCTTTTTAGAAGAGGAGTTTCCACATTGAGAATTGACGCCCATCAACACTTTTGGAAAATAGATCGCGGAGATTATGGTTGGATTACCCCAAATCTTAGCCGTTTGCATCGAGATTTTTTACCCGCTGACGTTGAGCCTATATTAAAAAAGCACGGCTTCGATGGATGTATCGTTGTTCAGGCAGCGGCGACATTGGAAGAGACAGACTACATTTTGTCACTCTCCGATCAAACGGAGTCTATTCTAGGGGTTGTTGGTTGGTTAGATCTCTCAAGCAAGGAGCATAGAAAACATTTTGCTCGTTACCGACTCCATCCGAAGTTCAAAGGAATCAGAATAATGATTCAGGATATGCCTGATCCTACTATCATCCTGGAGCCGAATTTCGTAGACGCTCTTCGTGAATATGCTGCTGAGGGTTTTCCAATAGACCTGTTATTGAAGCATGAACAAATGCAATGTGCACTGAAACTGATACAGCAAATCCCAACACTACGTGGGGTTATTGACCATCTGGCAAAGCCTCCAATTCATGAGGGTACACAGGAGCCGTGGGCTCGATATTTAGCTGAAATGTCGGAATATCCAGGGATCTATTGTAAGTTATCAGGGATGGTGACTGAAGCAGGCCAAGTATGGAGGCGGGAAAACTTTGTTCCCTATGTCCGTAAGGTTGTGGAGCTGTTTGGTCCCGAGAGAGTACTATTCGGCAGCGATTGGCCGGTGTGCCTCTTGGCGGCTGAGTATGATCAGGTTATGTTGATTCTGCTTGACGCCTTACCAGAACAATGGGGGGATATAGAGCGTCAGCGTTTATTTGGCCTGAATGCAAAGGAGTTTTATAAATTATAGTGAATGCGAGAATCAAATTAGAAAGCGCTAACAATATATAAAGGAGGACCTCCCTTGTTGATGTTTTTTAACAAACCGGCCCAAGAATGGACTGAAGCTCTTCCCATAGGAAACGGAAAGCTGGGCGGCATGGTTTTTAGTGGTATCGAGACGGAACATATACAGTTCAACGAAGATACGCTGTGGTCCGGGTATCCTCGTGAGAGCAATAACCCCGAAGCCCTACAAATGCTGGGGCCAGTAAGGGAGGCATTGTTAAGGGAGGACTACCAGCAAGCTGAACAGCTTGCCAGGAACATGCTGGGCCCTTACAACCAATCGTATCTCCCTCTTGGAGATTTACATCTGTATTTCGAGCATGGTAACTCAGCCAAGCAATACTCGCGAACGCTAGATTTGCAGAAGGGGATTTGCAGTACAAGCTATGCTATTGGCGGAGTTGGCTATACACGTGAAGTGTTTGCATCCCACCCCGATAAGGTTATTGTACTCCGCATCTCATCCGAAGAGAGCATGGTGAGCTTCCGTGCTCGACTGAGTAGTAAGCTTCGTCATAACGTCAGTGCGATAGACAATCAAATAATCTTAGAAGGCATAGCACCTGAGCATGTAGACCCGACTTATTTTGATCAGAAGCATCCCGTCATTTATGGTGATCTGAAGTCCAGTCCGGCGATGAGATTCGCGGCCTGTCTACAAGTCCACGCTGACGGAGGTTCAGTAATAGCGGTGAATAGTGAGATTGAAGTATGCGGAGCCAACACGGTCACTCTGATATTCAGTGCAACCACGAGTTTCAGAGGTTTCGACACCCTGCCCGGTATCAATGTTGACGAAGTGAAAAAGCAAACTGCTCACACAATTAAACTTGCATCGGGCACCTCGTATGAGCATCTGCGTGAGCGACATGTGAGTGACCATCGATCCTTGTTTGATCGGGTGGAGTTTAGCCTTGGAGCAGAGAGTGACTCTCGTCCAACTAATGTTAGAATCAATGAGTCAGGAGCGAGTGACAAGGGACTTCTGGAATTGTTATTTCATTACGGACGGTACTTGATGATTGCCAGCTCAAGGCCAGGATCGCAACCAGCCAACCTACAGGGTATCTGGAACAAAGAAATACGTCCACCGTGGAGCAGTAACTGGACTCTAAACATCAATGCAGAAATGAATTATTGGCCTGCAGAGATCTGTAATTTGGCATCATGTCATGAACCATTGCTCCACTTCATTGGAAACTTGGCTAAAAATGGAGCAGAGACCGCGCGAATTCATTATGATGCACGGGGATGGACAGCTCACCATAATTCAGATCTATGGTGCCAGACTTCACCGGTTGGAGCATATGGTCACGGAGATCCTGTTTGGGCGTTATGGCCAATGAGTGGAGCTTGGCTATCCAGACATCTATGGGAGCATTATGAATTTAACCAGGACAAGGAATATCTTCTTAAGGAGGCTTTCCCTCTAATGAAGGGAGCAGCGGAGTTTATATTGGATTGGCTTGTTGAGGACAACGATGGTGTTTTAATTACATCTCCGTCCACTTCGCCTGAACATCGATTCCGTTTGGACGATAATACTACATGTGGCGTCACCACTGCAGCTACGATGGATCGGATGCTAATTCAGGATCTGTTTAAGAATTGTTTAAGTGCTATTGAAGAGCTAGGGTATGAAAATATAGACTTTGCAATAGAGCTGAAAGATGTTTTAGCAAAACTATGGCCCATCTCAATTGGGAAAGAAGGGAGGTTACAAGAGTGGAAAAATGATTTTGCAGATGAGGACGTCCATCACCGCCATGTCTCACATCTATATGGAGTTTATCCGGGCGAATGGCTCATGGAACCGGGTATGGAGTCATTCTACGATTCTGCTAGACGATCATTAGATACTCGGGGTGATCAAGGTACGGGCTGGAGCTTGGCTTGGAAAATGAATTTGTGGGCTCGATTTGGAGATGGAAATCGCATCTTCTCATTAATTGATCATTTGCTACAGCCTGTAAGTGCCAATGATTTGAATTATCATCGTGGTGGTGTATACCCTAATCTATTTGATGCCCATCCTCCTTTTCAGATTGATGGGAATTTCGGGTATACAGCAGGCATTGCAGAAATGTTACTGCAATCACACAGTGGAACGATTCGTTTGCTTCCGGCCTTACCAGACCACTGGTTAGACGGAATGGTTCGAGGTTTGCGCGCCCGTGGAGGATACACAGTAGAAATCCAGTGGAAACAAGGGCGTCTTAGCCAGGCGATAATTAAAGCTGATCACACAGGAATATGTCGTGTTTATTCTGGTAAAAGCATTAACGTGACAGAGTCCAAAACTGGAAAAGTTCTTGTGACAAGTGAAGAAGGAGAGGAACTTGCTTTTCAGACTTCGAGTGGGGAAGTTTACATTGTTCGTGAGAATGAAGTCCTTAACGAGTGGAGCTGAAAGATACTTCTAAAACGAATAACCCTAAAAAGCAAACAAAGAAGCAAGATGGTTCTTATTGTCCTTTACCAAATCTCTTGAATAGAGTCTCTACGCTAGGATTCAATAGAGCTAAACACGCTAATTTCCAAATTAAATGAAGTGAGATGGGGGTAAAATGTGAAAAAAATGTCTCTCTTTTCATGATGGTATTGATGTTGTTTACATGTTTTAATTCGACTGTTATTGCTAGCGGAACCTCTTCTGATCGTTCAGACACGGAATGGTTATTCGACCTTGGTACACCAACCAGTCCAGTTGCCCAGGGTTATAAACAAGTACACAACAATACACTTTACAACTCAGAGCTTGGTTATGGTTTAGATTCCAGCACTGGAAGTCGTGATCAGGGTGGACCTGACGATTTAAGGCGTGACTTTCTACTGATGGCTAACCGAATGTTCATCCTCGATGTGCCTAACAACAACTACCTTGTTACTGTAATCTCAGGCTCTGAGGACAACAGTGACAGTACAAATTTCACCCTTGAAGATGGAACTGTAATAAGTGGAAGAACCGAAGCTGGCAAGTTTGCTGAGCATGTTGGTGTAGTTAAGGTGGAAGATGGTCAACTGAATATCTCATTTGGTTCAGCTCAGTATAGCCGGACAAATGCCATTCATGTTGTACCCATGCCGGATACGCCAATTTTGACATTGTCCAAAATAGATGTGATTCCAAAAGCTTCTGTTCATATGAAATGGGAGAATGTAAATAAGGCAACAGGTTATTATGTGTATCGCAAGAGTGAGTCGCAGAAAGCTTTTACCCGTATTGCCGAAGTAAAGGACGCCGCATATGTCGATGAAAATATTGACTACGGATATAAATATGAATATCAAATATCAGCGGTGATGAATGAGTTCGAGACAGGTCGTAGCAACACATTAAGCGTTCAGGTTCAGGACGATCAGATTACAAAACCACCCGCAGCGGCGGGGCTGAAAAGCACGGAGACTACTTCATCTTCTGTTAAATTAGAATGGCAGCCAGCAGAAGAGGCGAATCTATATTATGTCTATCGATCTCGTTTTGTTGATAAGCGGTTTGAACGTATTGGTATTACTGAGGAAACATCTTATATTGATGATACGGTCTCGACACACCAGAAATTATATTATCAAGTAAGGGCGGTTAATGGCGGTGGACTCTCGCCCGTGTCATGCACGTTAGAAGTAATGAACACGTTCAATTACGTTCGCCAGATGGAATATCTGGATCGCGGACTGATCGCTATTAAGACAGAGGACGGAGTGTACTTGGGATGGCGTATGATGGGAACCGATCCAGACGAGGTAGAGTTTGATCTGTATCGCGATGGCGAAAAAGTAAACGTTGAACCTATCCGTACCTCCACCAACTATTTGGATTCGTCAGGTACGGCAGACGCCAAATACAAACTTTATATTCGCAATGGGGTCGGCCCTGCTGGGACTGAAGAAGTCAGTGTCTGGGGAGAACAATACCTTTCAATTCCTCTGGATAAACCAGAAGATGGTGTTCTTCCGAATGGTGAAGTACATTCATACCAAGCCAATGACGCCAGCGTTGGTGATCTAGACGGTGATGGAGAGTATGAAATTGTTTTAAAATGGGAAGCCGTTGCACGTGATAGTTCTAGTTCCGGATATACAACTAATGTATATTTTGATGCTTACAAGCTGGACGGTACGAAATTGTGGAGAATTGATGCCGGTCGCAATATCCGTTCCGGAGCACACTATACACAGTTCCTTGTCTATGACTTTGATGGGGATGGAAAAGCAGAGGTGGCATTTAAAACTGCGGATGGAACCATTGATGGAACAGGGGCAGTCATCGGTGATCCTCAAGCTGATTATCGAAATTCAGCCGGCTACATCCTGGATGGCCCTGAGTATCTAACTATCTTTAATGGCGAGACGGGTCAAGCACTAGATACGGTAGATTATACTCCACCAAGAGGCACGGTAAGCGACTGGGGAGATAGCTATGGGAATCGTGTAGATCGATTCCTTGCAGGTGTAGCTTATCTGGACGGAGTGCATCCGAGTATGGTATTTACAAGAGGCTATTATACAAGATCGGTTCTGGCTGCCTATGATTTTAAAGAAGGGAAGCTGGTTCAGCGTTGGGTGTTTGACAGTAAAGACCCCGGTAACAGTAGTTACGAAGGACAAGGTAATCATAGTTTGGGAGTTGCAGATGTAGATGGCGATGGATTCGACGAAATTGCTTACGGTGCAGCAACCATTGATCATGATGGTACTGGACTGTACTCCACAGGATGGGGACATGGCGATGCGTTACATGTTTCTGATTTCGATCCCCTCAGGCCTGGCTTGGAAATTTTTAAAGTATATGAGCCTGCGGATTCGCCTCGTGGTTTTGGTGTGCATGATGCTGAAACAGGAGAATCGGTATGGGGAGTCAAGACGGGGGGAGATACAGGACGCGGGATCGCTGCAGATGTCGACCCGCGATATCCTGGTGCGGAAATGTGGGCCTCTAAAAGTTGGGATGGAACTGACGGTCTTTCTTCATTGTATTCAGTACAGGGTGAAGTGATCTCTGAAAAAAGCCCACAGTCTATTAATTTTGCAGTCTGGTGGGATGGGGATCTTCTGAGAGAACTGTTTGATCATCAGTTTAACTTTGACACAGGTTACGGATTGCCAAAAATTGATAAGTGGGATTGGGAAGCGGAACAGCTTGAGATGATCTATGCGCCCTCAGGTGTTCGCACCAACAATTATACAAAGGGTACACCTGCACTTCAGGCTGATATATTCGGTGACTGGCGAGAAGAGATTATTTTGCCATCTTTGGATAACAACTCCCTTCAAATTCATACAACGACTGACCTCACTGAATATGGTCTCTACACATTGATGCATGATCCGACATATCGTTTAGGCGTTGCGTGGCAGAATGTCGCCTATAATCAGCCTCCGCACACAGGCTTTTACCTAGGTGTAGGGATGGATACCCCACCGGAACCGAGCATCTCTTTAGTAGGTGAGCCCTCGTCACATCACAATAAGCCCATTACCGAGGCAGAAGTAAATGGCGAGTCGCATAATGGGTGGTATACATCACCTGTACAAGTAACGTTTACAATGACGAATGATAATACTGGGGCTGGGGTGACGTACTACCAAATCAATAACAGCGAGATTCGGACTGGTACACAACTATCATTAAGCAATGAAGGCACTCATGTCGTGGAGTACTGGAGTGTCGGTCAAGATGGAAGCAAGGAGTCAGTACAATCACTTACTGTACCTATTGATCTTTCGCCACCCACCATTGAAGTTCAGGGGCAGTCGCATTACACGATCGATCAACAAGTAGATGTTCGTTACACTGCAACAGATACCGGCTCAGGTGTAGCTCAGATGAACGGAGAATTACTGAATAAAGCAGCATATACACTGGAGCCCGGATTAAATGAGGTTAAGATTACCGTATCTGATCTGGCTGGATGGGAGCAAAGTGCGAGTCACAGCTTCGGAGTAACTGCAACTTTCAAAAGCTTGGGAGGACTGACGCGTACCTTTGCTGCTGGTTCAGAAGATTCTGAAGCACAGCAACTCACGGTGCAGCTTATTAGCATTCTACAGCAGGCCGAAGGGTTAGCGATGGCACATGAGGGGGAGAAAGCTCGCGAAAAGTTAAACTTGTATAGTACCGATATTGATGCAATGAAGGATGTGCTCTTTACATCTGAACAGGCAGAAGTTTTGATAAGATGGAGCAAGTGGTTGACTCATGAAACTCCACTACCCAATAGTGCTCCGGGAACACCCGTATTGTCAGATGATAACGGGTTTGACACAGGATTAAGAGATGGTGATTATATGTTATCGATGGATCTCTGGTGGGGAAATAATGGAACCTTATTCAAGTTGTACGAGAATGGGGAGCTGATTGACGAAGTATCGTTAGAGGATCAGACTCCTTCTTCACAATCAGTACAGACTAAAATCACTGAAAAACCAGATGGCACATACGTATATACTGGAGAATTAATAAACGCATTAGGGATCACCCAAAGCGCTCCATTAACCGTCACGGTAAAGGATGCCTTACCAAATGAAGCGATATTATCTAACGATAATTGGGATGGAGATGGCAGTTACAACGTGACGATGAATATGTGGTGGGGGACCAATGCAAATGAATATGAACTGTACGAAAATGGAACACTTGTGGACACACAAACTCTAACAGTACAAACACCTGATAGCCAAACTGCAGTAACAGTGATTACAGGAAGAACTCCAGGGATTTATGAATATGAAGCCATATTACGAAATGTTGCAGGAGTAAGCAGAACGGAAAAAATGAAGGTCATCGTTCAATAGTTGTAGTTGATCTTAGGATAGTATAACTATAGACAGAGAAGTCTGTTTTTAACACAGGCTTC
Source organism: Paenibacillus sp. ACRRY (assembly GCF_022346995.1). Lineage (GTDB taxonomy): Bacteria > Bacillota > Bacilli > Paenibacillales > Paenibacillaceae > Paenibacillus. The sequence continues at coordinate 900,307 of NZ_JAKRNM010000001.1, forward strand.
TCTGTTCATTTTTCCAACGAGGTCTGCTTAGCATTGCTGTAAAAATAGGTGTATAAAAAAATTATTCTTGTTTTCAAGCAGAAAGTTAGAAATTGCATTTCAATTGTTCGTCAGTCGAGGGACAAAAACATGGTTCCGTTGAAGTGGCTATTTTAGCAATTTTACTATATCGGCAATTCTCTTAGCTTTGTTAGCGGCAGATCTCATTTTCGGAACTGGTGCTATTTACACTATCGGGCAGTTTATTCAAAATCAATCACGTTGATTGTTGCCCGTTAGATGAATTATGACTACTCAGAAAAACTATTGGGATGTAGGGGCAGAAAAGAGCTTATGAATTTGTTCATTAGAGGATCGAGATCAGCATGGTTATTAATGCATTGTTATATCTTTGAAAACTCAAACTACATATAACTCAAGTTAGACGCAGTAAATTTTTCTTAGAAACACAAGCTTGTTTATCAGAGAATTAACCTATCCCAAAAAGTTGTTAATAGAATTACATAAAATCCAGGAAAATCCATCAGCGCATTGAATGGAAGTTTAAAAATCAAAAGTTCTCTGACATGCTGTGCAGCGAGTTACTTCCGTTTGCGTCCTCCTGTCATGAATTGGTTTTTGGGAGAAGACAAGAAGATGGGTATTATCAATCAGAGGAACTACACATGTAAATGGTGATTACAAGTGATTTGAAAGCTGATCTTAAAAGTAACTTCAATTAATACGATATACAATGTATACTTTAACAAGCTAAGGACTACTAAGTAGAAGCTTAACATGCAATCAAATTAAACAGTTAGGAAAACTACTAGGAGGGGTAAACTTTGATTAGACAAGGGAAGGTTATTTCGTTCATAAATATGAAAGGAGGGGTTGGAAAAACAACACTAAGCATTGGTATTGCTGATTATCTTGCTAGATATGCTGATAAGAAAGTACTTATGATTGACATAGATCCTCAGTTTAACGCTACTCATTCATTATTAGATACATATATTGAAAAGAAAATTGCCCCCAAGTCTAATTCGCATGATGTAGAAATCATAGATGATATGCAAGTTGAAATTTCACTACCTTTAGAAGAGGCTGAGGATGAACTAGAGGAATCTGAAATTGAAGAGATACCGAGTTTTTACAGTCAGATACTGAAAGAAAATAAAACTATTTTCCAATTGTTCAAGCCACAATTAGATGTGACCCATAGAGTTATTTTGCCTAAAGCTGAAGAAATAATAATAAATGTAAAAGAAAATTTAGATCTAGTATGCGGTGACTTAAATCTAGTCTTAGCAAATAAGAGTAGTGATCACAGTTTATTCAAGAGGCTTAGGAACTTTATTACCATAAACAAGCTTAGAGAGGAATACGACTATATTTTAATTGATTGTCCACCTACGTTAACAATATATACAGATAGTGCATTATTAGCCTCTGATTTTTATTTAATTCCAAACAGAATTGATAGATACTCGATAATTGGCATAGATTCATTACAGAAAGCTGTAAGTAGTTTAATCGAAGACGAAATGATACCCTTAAAGTGTCTAGGCATTATATATACTATGATGAACAAAAAAATTAATTCTAAACAGAGAAAAATTAAGGATGATTTTGAATCAAAAAAATCTGTAAATACTTTAGATATTTTTGACTCAGTAAGTCATGTAGTAAATCATATACAATACGGTAATAGTGGTACCTTGCCGACAAGATATAAATCATCTTTAGAGGATATTGCTGCTATAACGGTTGAAATGATAGCGAAAATTGAAGCTATACAATAATTGTTGAGGGAGGAGGTTTTATGAACGAACTGATTATTTATAAAAATGAACTTAAAAATTCCAATCCTGCGAGATATAAAGTTATAGGGATAATATCCAGATTGATACTTTCAACGGAGTTATTCCGTAAAAATGAAGATATAATTGATTTTCTCAAGTATATTATTGAAACAGAATTCAAAGAATATGTCATAGCATCAAGAACTTTAATTGTTGCTCGAACAGTCAGGGTTATTGATGAATTATCAGAAAATGAATATCTTAACTGTAAACGAAAACTGTATAAGTATATCGACTCTAGAATTACCCAGCCTAATAAAAAGAATACTTTTGATGGATGGTTATAAAATATGAGGTATATAGGGACTGAACTCTGTAAAGAAGAAATTGATAACTTGATTTCTTATGTGGAAAATTATAATGGCAACTTTAATTATATTTCTATGGATCAAAAGACAATCGAGTTTTATAGGTTTATATCAAAACAAGTCATTTTTTTTAAATTTATACTAAAAGCTTACCCGAAAACTTATTCAATTCAAGTTATAGTTTCAGATTTTTTATCTTTAATAGTGAATGATCTGAAATTAGAAACGAGATATTATTATCTTAATCAGCGATCTATAATTGAAAATTATATGAGAATGATATTAAAAGACCAACTAAATATTACGCATATTACTAAACAATCGTTTAAAGATTTAAAGGAACAAAATCAATTAGAACTAAACGAAATAGAATACAATAGGATAATAAACGAATACAAGATAGCGTGCTCATTTATTCATGGTGGAGATTTTTTACAAGAGCATTTAGTAAGTAATTTTGAAGAATGTGTAGATAATAAAACCCAAATATCAGAAAGGAAAAGAAAAGGTAAAATTTCTCAATTTTTTGAAATGGTAAATATTCTTAATAAACTGTTTCTAATACACAACAGTGAGGAAATTGATAGTTCTTTTCATAGAAATAAAGTTACTTTAGAATATTTAATGGGTAAAAGATATATGATCAAATTTCATCAAATTAAAAATGTTGCTGCTAGGTAATCAACAATTTCTTTTACATGATGATAGTGACTAAACAACACAAAAAAACTACATGCTTATTGTGAGTGAACAAAATAATCAGCATAAAATGTTCCAAAAAAAGTAGGGTCTTATGTAAGAAAACTGATTTTTTTGAAGCGTATGGGACAACTTGCATGGTGAAATACTAGTTGCCACGATGGCACCTTAAATTATCACTCGGAGAGGGGAAGTTAAAATGAGTGAAACGAATAAAGAATGCAATAAACAAAAGCAAGTTGGTGACCAATCAAAAGTGAAAATCATGGCTCCCTCGGCAGATGGTGGTCCTGATCGAGAAGTAACCGTTGTTTACCAGCGAAAGGCGAAATATGGTATACCGTCATTCCTCAAAGTTAAATAAACGACTTTCAAGGAAAAACCAGCGCTTAAATGGTATTATCCCCTTTTAGTAGACATGAATAGAAAGACATCTGTTAAGATGAACTTAATCATGTAAACGAAGGGGATTTTTTCATGGCTAAAAAGGAAAAACATTCCTGCGGTATTCCTTGGAATTGAAATTGGAGGTAGTCCGGCCGGTCAACTAAGAACGTATGAGTATACGTGAAGTAGCGACACGTTTAGATATACAAAATAAATCTCAGGTACAAGTGTGGGCAGCCAAAGCAAAACAAGGGAATGAGTCTAGAACCTGCTACATCCAAACGGTGACGCTTTAGAACCTACTAGTAATGAGGCAGAAATCTATCTTATTAAAAAAAGTTAATTGATATTACTCCATTACTACTGCAGAATGAGAATTCCTTTGGATTGTTGATTCAGAAAAATGCTCAATTAAAGTTGTTTTCAACTTTAAAAAATGTTCCTGAATCAAGCTCATGAATTGACAATTTGCTTTATTTTTTTATCTTAAGTAGATCATTCTTGACTTAACATCATTTAGACGCTTAGAGCAACTAACAAGTCTAAGCAATGGTGTCTAGCCCATTCCTAAATGTAAAGGTTTAATCTTAGAAGCTGCCGTTTGGCAGCTTCTTTGTTTTTTCTGTATCCTCATGATGAATAAATTTTATTTGAACCGTCAATACCACTCACTATCTTAAAAAAAAGGAGTACGAACTAGTGAGCATAGATAATATAATTCATTTTGTTCAATCACCCCACTACGAGGAGATGTGTTGCTCTAGATCTAGAGTAAAAATTCTAAGACAACTAATCAGTGAATATCAGGCTTCTCTTGGATTTCAACGATTTGAGTGGACAGCGCAAAATGTCGTCGGCAAATTCGTTGCAACTAAGCAGTACATTACGGAAAACTATCAGTTTTATGAGCTACTAGATAGTCATGGTGTGCTTCCTAAGGTTATCCGAATTAAATGGAATAGGTTAAATGAGTTGGAACAGAACTCACTTCAGGAATGCCGTTTAGCTAGCAAGCCATACTTGCGATTTACTCCCAAAAGGATCGCTCAAGGACAAAATGAAGAGGTACTCAGTGGCTACAAAAATGATATGGCCAACTATGACATTTACGGCTTATTAGATAAATGGAAGCAACAAAAATGGATCTACTCTAGGCTGTTTGATCAGTGGACTGCTTTACGTGTTACTGCTCTAAAGGAGATGCTAAATAACAGCCAATCCACTATCCCTCTGTCTGCAGGAAAGATAAGTGTGGTTATTCCGGATCCGTGCGTCAATACTAATTCTGCATTTCAATGGGGAGGATCAGAACTACTCCAGCGCTGTGGAAAGATTGATATAGACCAAGTAAAGCTATTCGCAGCCAAAGGCTACTTTTCTATGACTCAGGTCCGAAAAAACGTAAAAATACTGGATGTAAGGACGAAGTACATTCTCATGACATTAACAAGTGAACGTAATATGATGGAAGGAATGATTCAACAATCTAACCGGTATTCCTGGATGAATTTACGAAGCCAACAGGGATGGGAAGTTTAAATTGAATTTGCAATAAAAAGCCGACGTCCAAAGACATCGGCTTTTTTGGTCTAGTTATCGAAAAGTTCAGATAAGAGGAGGTTAACCTTTTTTAGATCAGAAGCCTTCATTGGCCAAAGCTTCTCATTGATCTCGTTCACTAACTTCTCTTTGTCATTAATCCCTGCTTTAACATACTTACTGTAATGAAAAAGTTCGTGTACATTAACTTGGAGTGCATCAGCAATCTTTTGAAGGTTCAACAAGGTTATGTTTTTCTCTGCACGCTCAACGCCCCCAATATAGGAGAAGTGGAAGCCGGCCATTTCGCCTAATTCCTCCTGCGAATATCCTTGTTTCTTCCGTAATTCACGGACACGTTGTCCCACTAATTTTAGTACAGGTTCGTTCATTGCCACACCTCTAATTTAGTCTAAACAATGCGAAACCTTCAATACATTAATGTATATAGATTATTTTTAAAAAATGATAAGTTTATATATCAATTTGAATGGACATAAATAATAGGGGAGGTGGAGAGGATGAATGAAAAACTCAAAGCAGGTATTGAAATCGCAACGGTAACGGCAGAAGGAATTTTGTTTAACGGAAGAATGTATACCAATCGGGAAGTGATCAAAAAGAAGTGGTTTGACGTGGCTAGAGATCAAGGAGAATGGAAGATTCCTATCATTCATATCAAAGACTATTACGAAGCAATTCTGATCATCTCATTAAAATATCAAGAGATAAGTGTCGCTACTTGGGTGAGTTTAGAAAAGAGAAGCATTCAAGAAGTGGATGATTACCATGACCGATTGAATCAACTAAAGCAGCTTAAGAAGAACATTACAAAACAAATTAACTAAAATATAAAAAAAACCTTGTTCAAAGAGAACAAGACGTAGGTAATAGGTAGTGAATTTAATCGATAAGACTCGACAGGATAAGATACTTCTCTAGTGAATCCATATTACGTTGAGCCAATTGTTGTTTCATATTACGGACAGTATTCGTTGCTGTGTATTGAACTCCAAATGAATGGGTGAGCTGGCGTGCAGTAACTTCTGAGGCACCGAATTTCAAAGCGTACTTCTTAACCATAGCTTGAATCGTACGCTTTGAAATTCGTTTACCTTGTGTTTCCCCGTTAGGCTTTGCCAGGAACAACGCTCGCTCACCTGTTTGAGGAGCATAGGTGCCAGTTCTAATTTTCAAGTAATCGTACAGATAGGTTTTGGCATTATCGCCAAACAAAACTTGGTGTGTCGTTCGTACGCTAGCTTGCTGCCTTGTCACGATAACGTAGCCGTCCTGAAGGCTAATATCGGCCAAATCCAAATTGACAATATCACTGACCATGATTCCAGACTCTAAGAGCAAGGTGACGATACTGACATCACGTGCGCGATTTTGATTATGGAACCATTGAGCTTGTATATTGTTTTGCTCTATTACGCCTTCCTGTACAAATTTAACAAATTCAGGGATTTCATGGACGCGTAGTACCTTGTTCTGTAAATGACGTGCGACCTCCATATGACTTTTAGGCCTCTCCAAGGTGAATGTAGCGAAGACATTACGCTTCAAAATAGGAGTTTCGTTAAACTCAAATCTCATATGTAGGTAGGCGAATAACGAACGTATTGAATGGATCTTGCGAACCAAGGAACTATATTGCAAGTTTCTTGTCTGCGTTAAATAATCCGAAAATTGTTGCACATGTTCACGGGTTATATCGTTGAACATATCTAGCGTAAGTTCATTCTCCGCAGTAACATAGGGCCATAGATTGGGTCCAATCCAGCTAAAAAAAAGACGAAAATCTCTGGTGTACTCTAACAATGAAGAAGGAGACCGATCATGGTCTAGCTTATGTTCAATGAAACATTTTACGGCTAAAGGTAACTCGTCAATGAGCTCTGATAGCATGGCTAAATCTCGGGATTCTTGTACTTTCATATATATGGACACCATCCTTGATCTCTTTTCTGGATGTGTGCCCAAAAAACATGAGTTTAATACGTTCAAGATGAAATTTTGTGTGTTGAATTACTGTTTTGAAGATGATTTTTCAATAGTGATTCGAGAGGGGCATCTAAAACTTGTAATAAGAGATATAAGTTATACGCACTGATCACGTGCCTTCCCCTCTCAATATTGGCAAGGGAAGAACGAGCAAGATGATAATTCTGACATAACTCTTCTTGCGTTTGCTTCTTTAACTTGCGAAGATCCCGCAGTCGCTCACCTAACCACTTATAAAATTCTTCTTCTGACATATCGAATTCATCCTTTCTATCATTCTATTACTTCTTAGTATGTTCATAGAAAGGCAAATATTATACATAGATGAGTATAAAAACTTGAATTTTTGTTTATACAGGAAAACAAATCTAAAGGGGTAACTTGTGATGAGTAGAAACGAATACATGAAGTACCAGCCCATCAAGGTACTTCGAAGTAAAAAATATGGAAATAACTATTGGACCCCGCGTGGAAATAAAGTCGATAAGCGGATCGTTGAACTATATAGTGATCTGGAATACGATCATTGGCTTCTGGTTGATGCGGACCCTGAAGTTATCACATATTGTGAGCAACCATTGGAAATTTCTTACGTTTTAAATGGCCGACTTCGTACTTCTATCTTTGATATGTGGATCTTAAAAGAGGATGGGGCGGAAATTTTTGTGGAAGTCAAATATAAGATGGAACTGACATCTAAACATCCAAAACATGCGAGAACTCAACGGCAAATCGAAGCACAGCGAGAATGGTGCCGAATGAATAATAAACATTACGTTGTTCGTACAGAAGAGGATATAAGAAGAGGTCGTCACTCAATAGAAAACAGAACATCCTTATGTATGGCAGTAGTCAATAGTAAGAAGCCTATTTTCTTAAAGGAAGTGCTTTGTGTTATTCCAGGTGAAGGGATAAAGATTAAAGAAGTTGTGCGAGAACTATCTAATCTTTCTGTTGAAGCTGTACTTTTATGCCTAAAATGGCTCCTTTATGAGGGGGATATCAAAGCGAACATGGAAGATCAACTTATCGGATTTGAAATGGAGGTTTGGAGACAATGAGCAGATCGCGAATTTATGAGCAGGACGGATTAGAACCCGACCAAGCTAATCCTGAACTTTGGCCCTCAGTAGATGAGAATGTACTCAATGAAACTGCCCATACATTGTTTGTACAACGTAAAAATGCGGTCTTAATGTATTTCCGGAGGGACAGTTTAGATAGTATTCAACATACGACCGGAGTCTCGCCTCGAAACTTGAGAAGATTAGTTCAAAGATGTATTCAATATGATCTAGATGGCGTTGTTTTAGGTTTCCGTGGATTGATTCCTCAGAAAAATGTAAAAAAATATGAGTTGGATTTATTAGGTCAAAAAAGAAATAAGGATCAAAAAACCGGGGAATTCAACCGTTTTTTGGAATTGCATCCGGATATTAAAGACATGGTAGAAGATTTATATTTAGGCAGAAAAAATCGTTCCCTAGAGCCGGTTATGAAGGTGAAGCATATCCACAAGCGCTTTGTGGATCAGTGCCGTGAAAAGGGAATAACTCTCTCTGAATACCCTTTAAATACAAAATGGATGGGGTATAAGGCTCTACAACGTTACATTAAACAAATAGCTGAGCAAAATTTTAGAAAGGCTGCAGCGCGATACGGTAAAGATGCATTTCATAGAGCAAACCGAGTGGGGGAGGAAGACCAAAACCAACTCTCAAACTTATTCCCGTATCAGAAAGTTCAGTTTGACGCCCATCGAATTGACGGTTTTTTTACTGTAGATATCGATACACCAGATGGAGATCCTATGACCTTGACGCTTGAACGTTTCTGGATTCTTACCATCATTGATGTGAGTAATCGCAGCATTTTAGGATATTCTGTTTCACTGAATAGAGAGTATGGTGGAAGTGACGTAATGCACTGTGCTCGTAATGCAATTATGCCACATAAACGGCTAGAATTGACAATCCCAGGCCTGAGTTATCATCCCCCAGGTGGGTTTCCATCAGAAAAGTTTCCTGAGTTGGAGTGGGCAGTGTGGGATGTAATGTGTCTAGATAATGCGAAATCTCATTACGCTAAAATGGTGCAAGATCGACTCACAAATTTAATTGGATGCACACCAAACTTTGGTCCCGTAGCACTTCCAATGAGAAGAGGAGTGATTGAGAGATATTTTAAAACCTTAGCAGGAAGCCTGTTCCATCGGTTACCAAATACAACGGGGAGTGGTCCGGATGACCCTAGAAGAAACAATCCTGAAGAGACCGCTCTTCGTTTTAACATCACATATGAACATTTATTGCAACTCGTTGATGTAATGATTTCAAATTACAATGGCACACCACATGGAGGGATTTATCATCAAACGCCCCTTGAACTTCTTGAAAAAAGGATACAACTTAGAGGCTTATTACCAAGGCGCCTGGAAGAAGAGAAACGATCGGAGATGTTGTTTATGCAAACCCAAATTAATCGAACTGTAAGAGGCTCTCTAGTGACTGGGAGAAAACCCTACATTCAATATGAAGGTGTAGAATACCGGAGTGAAAAACTTGCGAACTCTGCCCATCTAATAAAGCAAGAGCTAATTGTACATGTGAATGTTGACGATCTGCGTCTCATAAAAGCATATCTCCCTGACGGCAGCGAATTCGGTTATTTAACAGCTAGCGGGAGGTGGTCACTCACTCCACATTCCTTGCAAACGAGACGTGCGATCAATTCATTAGTTCAGCGGAAGCTGATTCATTACACGACTTGGGACGACCCTATCTTCGTGTACACTGACTATTTATTGAGTAAAGAAAATTCCAAGAAATCAACAACGAATAGAGTTACTCAGGTGAAAGAGGTTAGCAAACACAAGCTTTCAGATGAAGCGGAAGAACAAACAAAAGCATTAGAAGAAGCAAAAGCACAACATGAATTATTAGACAAAGTTCGAGAAGAACAAATGAATAGGGAAAAGCTAAATGATATGGATAACTATGAGCGCCTATTAAAACAATTTAAAACAAAGATGTATTAAAAAAGGAGAAGATGACATTGGAAAATCACTTGATACCTGTTGGAACACATCCTATTGAAGTAGGGCATTATTTACTCCCGACCAAAGAGGTACTCCGTTTAATGGATAACCTCAAAAAGATTGTATTGAACCGATTACCAGGAATGATTGTCTATGGTCGTCCACGTCTAGGAAAGACGACTGCATTAAAATTTGCTTTGGAGAATCTGCCACATTTTATGAATGCACCCATACCAATCTTTATAGCCAACAGCAACTCATACAAGTTTCCTAACGAAGGGAGATTTTATGCAGATCTTCTCCATGACTTTGAATTTCCGTTTATAGCTAGAAGAAAAGCTGAAGAAATGCGGAATCAAATTGTCAATTTGCTAAAAGAAAGAGCGGAATTGTCTAGATTAAGAAGGGTTATCTTAATTATGGATGAGGCACATCGTCTAACAGAATCACATTTTATTTGGTTAATGGACATATACAATCAACTGGATCGTGCGAAAATCAGCATGACAGTGATTTGTGTCGGTCAAGAAGAGTTGCTCACGAGAAGAACATTCTTTCTAGGACAACGTAAGTCTCAAATCATTGGACGCTTTATGACACACGAACATCGTTTCTTCGGTATTACTTCCTTGGACGATATCAAATCTGTTCTTCGATGCTACGATTCGTCTGAAATATCTGCATATCCCGAAAACAGTGACTGGAGCTTCACTAGACATTTTTTCCCTAAAGGATATGAGAAAGGGTACCGCTTGGAAGATGATGCTGCTTTAATTTATCAACAATTTCAAGATCTTCGCAGCGAACATGGAGTCCATTCAAAACTTGAGATCCCTATGGAGTACTTTACGTATGCTGTTGAAAACGCTCTGAAAATATACGGGGCACATGGGGAACAGCTTGAATGGATCTCAGCTCAACATTGGTTAGAATCCATCAAGCTTAGTGGCTACATTGAGTCAGAAATTTATATGTCTTTAGCAGGTAGTGGTGATTAATAAATGAATATCGTGTGGAGGAAAGAATGGATCAATGAATATGAATCGCCCTGGTCTGTACTTGAAAAATTGGCTTTGGTAAACCTTACGGATCGGAACGAGATTCTACAAGTTTTTGGCAGTACTCATGTAAAGAACATTAAACATCACATTGGAGATAAGCAAAGAGAACTGTTACAGTTAAATGGTTTTCACCTCGAAAGGCTTCATCAAACACTGGATTTCAACCTACAAGAACACAATTTTAAGAATATTCAGTCGTTAGTAGCACCATTTTCTGAACTATATAGTTCGTGGGAGCATTGGTTTCATCGTGAATTGCATTGGTGTTTGAAGTGTATGGAGGGGGGGTATCATTCTTGGCTGCATCAGTTTAAACTTCTCGATGAATGCGCATTTCATGATCTCAAATTGAATAATGCTTGTCCTAACTGCAGATCAACAATACCTTTCTTGTTGTCGAATAGACAGTTAGAACATGCATTTCAGTGCAAGTGTGGATATGCCTTTGCTACTTTTCATATGTCCAGTTGGAACGAATGGAGAGGGCCTGATCGAATGAATCCTGCTGTCCTTTGTTGGGTTCAAGCAAACCAGACAAACATGAAGATATCAAATATGCATTCCAAATGGATTATTCATGCACAACATTGCAATTTAAAGCGTTTAGTTACGGATGAACCTGAAGAGATAAAAGTATTTGATACGGAAGAATCCGCGCACAGACAGGATTACTTCTCTAACCGTTTCCAAAAAGATTTACTGCAAGTTACTTCTAATGCTGTTCAACAAGTTATAGACGGATTATTTCAGAGTTCACTTAAGTCTCATCAACATTGCATAGCTCAATTGATGGAGCTTAGAAAATCGAATGAAACGATTGAATTCCCTGAAATTTGTCCCTATGCATATGCTTATGTTTTTTGGAGAAAATCTCTTTTAAAGGAGGAGCATTTCTACGGCTTTAATTCTTTAAGAACGAGCTTGATTTCTGATGTAGCGCCACTTCTAATCAGGGAGATTCTGGAGTATTTCTCTGATCAGGTCGTCAATTATCAAATGAAAATCCGTAGAAGTATTGATATGGGGGGGCTTTCCTGGATTCTTGAAAAACTGGTCTTACAGTTCTGTGAGAATTTCTTCTGTGCTTGGATGGAGACCGCAGGGAAGAGAAGTAAAGAAATTAGTGTTCCTTCTTGGAAGGAAATTGAGAATATGAGGGATCGTTCGTTTCCAGATGTCGCTTTCAAATACTACTTTGATGAGAGCAGCTCATCTAGCAGCATTGAATATTATCATTTGCAAAACAAAGAACCGTTGTTGACTAACAAATGCAATTGCCCGAATCAACATGAAACCGCTAAACAAGATATTCAATCAATGATATCGTGTACACCACAAAAAGTTGCGATGCTGAACATGAGTAATCCAAGTGATGAACATAAGATCCTCCAAAAAACAGTCGAGACATATGTGAAAAAATTGAGTTTTTGAAGCCGTTAATCTGAAAAGATTGCCGGTTTTTTTGTGTTTAACCCGGACCGGATCAATTGAGAATGAAAAGGAATAGGGGAACGTAAACGGCAATAGGTACAAGTTCTTGTCCTTTAACGGTACAAGTTTTTGTCCACCGTCAACAAAACATATTATTATTGCTAATTACTTTTCCCACCATACTACAAAGCACATGGTACATATGTACAAAATACGAGTTTTGTGAAACAGTAGTGAAAAATCAAAGCTTGATCTCAATCATTCTTTTCCCTTAGGAACTTTCTTCTTCTTTATATTGTTTCATCATATGGATTTATGTATCTTTTTGTTTTTATCACCCTCGAGAATTTTCTAATATCGTATGGATAAATGTGTGAATTACTTTTGTTTCAATAAAAATCTGATCTTACTGGATTTAATCTTTTTAATTTTCTTCCGGATCTGTATACTTGTAAAAAATTCAAGCCACACAGGATTTATTCCTGTACGGCCTAAATTCCGATCATTCCCAAACAACTTCTGTTCCTGCAATAAAATCATGAATTGCACGTTTATCTTCACGCACGGCCACCATGATCACACTAACTATAATTCCAATCCCAAAAGTAATTCCATACACAATTCCCGCTACAACGACTCGCAACAACATTGCAACAATTCCTGGTGATTCATGCGTATCGTATTTGCGAATCCGGATTCCACATATGCGTTTTCCGATTGTACGGCCACTCCAAAAAACAGGTAAAAAAATGGAATATAACGAACTTAATACATTAACGAACGGATCATTACTATCAAAGTTCCCAGTTAGTGCTCCTACTATAACTGCTAAAGGCAATCCTATAATCAATCCATCCAAAATTGCTGCACCCAGTCTGATCCAAAAACCTGCATTATACAAAATAATTCCTCCAGACAATTTAAATTATTGTGCTACCTCCTTTCTGTATGGAATTAATTAAATTTTATGTATGTATATCTGAAGATAGTATAACAGAATTTCCCATTCATATCTTATAAAGCATATTTAAATTAAATCTAACCTTTGTGAATTTTTTATCATTATTCTCATTTATATAATACTCTGATATGTTTCCTTCTCTGTATTATTCTTCTTACAAACATTCACTTATCCCCTAAATGATCGTCTCAAGCGCCTCTTCTTTTTATAATTCTATCTTCGACTATGGCACATATCAATCCGATTACAGCAAAGATCCATATGGATGTCAGTCGATTCAGATCGTATCCTACAACGAAGTATTCGGAGTACAGTTGATTGAACACCCATATCCCGCCCACGTCCCAGCTGCAAACCTCAATCAATATTCTAATCATAGTACATCTGATATGCTTCCAATACTTCGAGGACAATTGCACCTGTTAGAATCAGCGGCACAAACACTAGGCCCAATAATAAGAAACGTTTCACACCACAATCCAGTAAGTCAATCACCCCTACTATTTAAACACGATCTGTTCCATCAAAGTTACAAAATTTTGTATTTAGATGATGTCTCCTTAATTGCACAAAAAAAAGCCATATGGAATATGGCTTCATCATGAACGTTATATTATAGTCCTATACTACATATGGAACGCTTTCCAAAACGAACCCTCGGTATTTATAATGTCCCTGATTTGGGCAAAAGGAATCGTAAACGTCGGGAATCCCGCTGCGTAGGGAGCGATCTCATAGGGATTGAAATACAGATGCAGCGCGTCTGCCGTCACGAAAAATGGCTGGTTTGGGCTAATTCCTTCATAGGTATCCGGAAAAACATAAGAGTATTGAGGATCATTTTTGATCTGATCTCCTACAATCTGGCTTAATACTTTCACATAGTCACTATTCGGCTTAAACAAGTCCTTTAATTCATACAGCTGCCCGCTGACGAGATTAATAATGGCATAGATCATCGTAGGCATACCGTGTGCAGCACCAAATGGATAGTTATATCCCGTAAGCTGCAGCTGAAGCAGCTGTTGCTGATAAAATGTAATATCAAAATCCCCTGTGTAGCTGTAATCCAGCTTTTGATCCGGAGGGATGGGTTTCACTTGAGACAAGTTCCTCAATTTCAGATTAAGTGCTAGTTGTACGGCCTGGTCGGTTAATCCTTCGACCTGCGGATAATAGACCAGATAATCAGGATTGGGTTTATACTTCTCTTCACGAACACGGTAAGGTGGCTGAAGTGGAACGATCGTATTTTGCTGCCAGATGATCTGCCCGGCTCGATTGACATAAAAAAGGCGCTGATCAACGTTTGCTTTGATCAAATCCGGCGCTACGACTCCCAGTGTACCGGAACCTTCTACTCGGGGATACCCTGGTGCTGGGCGTCCGCTCAGATCAAGCAGAACCGTCTGTCTTCCATCCGATGCAAAAGCGAGCCCCCCTTTGTAGTCGCCTACATCCCGGTAAATGAACTCTGTAAGTCTCCTGCCATTAGGATCTGCAATCGCATACAATGAGCCAATGAAAGGTTGCTCCGGATCAATGGCCTGCCCCAGCGCAAAACGCTGCTCCCCTAAATCTCGGATATCATTGTAAGCCGGTTGAATGACAAATGCTCCTTGCGTGTTAATGACACCATAAATGGATTTGTAGTCCTCTGCTGTATTCACAATCGCGAGCCCACCACTGAAAGGAAGTGCTGTAGTAAATTTAGGTTCAATTCGGACCTGACCTCGTTCATCTATATATCCGTATTTTCCGGGTGTCTCCTTCTGGAAAGCGAGTAAACCGTCTCCTAGCGGTCCTACATACGCGTAAGGGTATGTCGCCAGTCGGTTTCCGTTACGATCTATGAGTGCGAACTCATTGTCTTTGATCTGAACAACGGCTTTTCCGTTACTGAAATCGTAGGCTGACACGAATTGTGCGCGGATCACCTCATTGCCAGCAGCGTCCAGGTAACCGTAACGACTGACATCTCCACCTACCTGATCTCCCGAAGGTTCATAGAAAAGCGCACGTCCGTCACTCATATTTGCGATAAAGGAATAAGCACGTTTCGTAAGCACATGGCCTTGTTCATCAATCATTTTAAAGCCTTGAGCGTCAATCACAATTGCCCGTTCTTCTTCGAATGAATTAATGGAATCATATACAGGCTGAACAACGTACTGGCCATTCAGATTAATCACACCAGCTTTGCCGTCTTTCACAACTACAGCCAGGCCATTTGGCTGAAAATCAAGTGCCTCATCGAGCACGGGCTCTAGCCGTATGCGACCCTGTGCATCCATATAGCCCCACCGGGTTCCCTGGATCGTTCTTACTGAAATGGGGAATAACCAGGTGGTTTCACGTACATGACTACCTCCCATACTTTGTTTGATCTGCTTCTCCAATTCAAGCAGCGTTTCCCGCGATGGGTAAGGCTCACTGAAACTTAACGCTTTTTGAACTGAAATCAGGGCAGCCGGCAATAACCCGGCCCGATACTGGGCGTCGGCAAGATAATACCAGTAAAAGGTGTAGTCTGGATAATGCTGAGTCAATTGTTCATAGTACTGCACAACCTTGGGAAAGTAATACATGTATACATCTGTGGCGGGTACCCACTTCCCGTTTTGCCACCGGATAATATCAACCTGGTAAGCCTCCCCGGTATCATGCGTCCAGAGGGCTATCTCCACTTTTCCGTCTCTCCCATGCTGACCTGGCATATCAATAATCTCGGCATGACTGAAATAAAGATTATCTGGTGCTACGTCCGTTAACCCTGCTTCTGTCCATTCATATACAGCAAGTTTGGACCAGATGGAACCGAGTTGCCAGCCGACAATAAGATTGTTTCTGGCCGTGGATGTTACAGGCGCAGCTGTCAGCAAGGTTGCGTTGTACCCCAATCCTTTGGTGACCGACATCTTCGTCCATTGTCCTTGCACAAATTTCAAAATCAACAAGGTTAATTCCCCATCCAGTTTATAAACCGCAACGATCTCCGGCATCCCGTCTCCGGTCAGATCGGCCGCGTAGATGGCGGGATGTTCCACAGGTTTAAGTATAGTGACGACATTAGCGCCGGCCGGAAGTTGTTGTTTTACGATTTGAGTTAACAGTGGTTCGCTCATCGACATGTCTGTTTCCTCCCTTATGACCGCATTCGCCTAATGGTATGCATCATAAACCGGGATATGACATCTAATCGAATATTACTAATGAATCGTGAGCTACATGGGGTATGGTATAACGGAGTTGGATAGACCAGGTAAGCAGACCAAATAACGCTTTCTCCACAAAAAAAGATTTGCAGAGGCACACGCTTCTGCAAATCTTTCGGATAGCTTCAGGATGTTTCCTGAATGCTTAATTGTACATATTGGGTTAAGCGGCAATAATGGTCCAGCATAAGGTCTTCGTTACCATTACCGAGAGCCAGGCTGCGTCCTTCAGCAATCAAGAGGCCTACAATTTCCTCAAGGAATGTCAGTTGAAACCGTTTGATCTCCTCAAGAAACTGTTCTAGCACGCCTACATCCTTCATGGTAAATTGGGATATTCCGCGCAGCAGCAATTCTTCTGTCCAGCTGCCAATCTGCTGCATGAACTGACTATAGTCTTCCAAGTCTACCCGTCCTTCCATAGCCTATATCCAATTTCAGGCTGATTACCCGTTGTCCTTTCAGAAAGCTGATCGGGTAGAATTTGTTCTGTTCAATTCGAACAAAAGCATAAAAGTGTTCGAGCGAGGCAGCTCCGTATCCTGACTCGAGACGCTGGATCATCATTTGCCAGTCCATGGAGTAAGGAAGCGTCAGATGAATCAGCTCCCCTTCTTCCGTTTCAATGGTAAGGATAAGTTGTTGAGTTCGTTTGTCAAAGCTGTGATCTACGATCCGGGCAACCCGAAGGATGGCAAGACGCTCCTTCGGGTTGGTAAATAGCTCAAATGTCCTTGAATCCTCTAGAAGTAGAGAAGAAACATCCTGCACGTATTTGCCCAGATTCACATCCTCCACTTTGGTTCGCGTCATAAGTTCCAGCTTCGCACCATCCCCTGAAGAGAGCCTGCGGTCGTTGTTCACTTTTACCGCTTGGAACTGTAGCTCTTCCCCCACAAATTGACGGAAGGTCACGTTGGTGAGCCAGGGCGTAAACGACCCATAATGCTCTGCATAGGAAAATGAATTATCGTCATAGTAAACAGCTCGCACATCACTGTACGTGTATATTTCCTCGTCTTCAAAACAGTAGAAAAAATACGTAATGCCCCGGTAACCGGACCTGGTTTCCCATGCATCTGCTCCTAGACCATATAGATGTAACTGCGGAACCGTGTAATATTTACTGCGGAAACTGCCAATAAGCTGACTCTGCATATAAGCAGAAGTACTTTCTTGCTCCAAGACCTGCAAAGCGAGATACAGTTTGGACACCCGTTCAAGCATGGTTTTCATGGAGAAACGAATATGTCGATTGAAGAAGAGCTGTAATTCGCCCTGAATTCCCCGTAAACTTCGTTCAACATCAGGGAGGTTACCGCTGTGCGCAGCTACAGCGAGCGTCTCCAGCTGAGACATATAGGACTGCGGCAGCCTGGCAAGCCCGGTTTTTAACAGATCGGCAAGCATGTTCCGGCATTCGCGGACCGTTTGAATGGAGAACTTGGTATCATATACTTTTCCACTCAGTACATGCTCATCGTCCACATGTTGTTGTCTGCGATATCGAAGCAAGGCTTCCAGTTTGGCCATATTTCCAGCCGATTGTTTAACCTTACACAGTGCCTTCGCCAGACTGGGTTCCTGAGTGAATGAAACTTCGATATCTTGTCTTACAAGTCGCACGGTAAGAAGCGAATCCTCCAGAATTTCGATCTGCTCGGGGTACTTTAAACGAAACCAAACCTCTTCGATCATCGAAGAGCTATAGGATTTGATTAACGTAGACAGGTCAGACTCTGTTATCCAGCGGAAACGGGACTCATCACCCGGGATTAATTCCTCTACATCCATAGCACTCGAACTGGACTTCGAATCCTTGTCAGTCGCATCAGGGGTTGGGACTGCCTCCGCCTGAATGTCTTGCCCCATAGCATCTTCATCCGTCTGATGTTCACGCTGATAATACAGGATCGAGATCAGAACATGTTTACAGATGTGATCTGACGGACAGGAGCAATCCCAGTGATCGAGTGTACTTTCCAGTGTACAGAGAGTTCCATCACTCAGCAGACAGCTCACTGATGATTCGTTCCACGTATATTGCACACTCACCCCGTTATCCATGTCTTTCAAAGACCTTTTGTATAATCCCTTATTCGCATGTCTTATGAGGTAATCTTCCGTGCACAATTTCGAAAATGTCCTGAATTTCTGTTCAAATTCACTCACGGAATCAGCGCCCCGACGCTCTTAGGATATCGTAGAGCGTCTCACTAAAGACGCGACCCGGGATCTGTCCCAGAGCAATGCTTTTGTTGTTACTGTAATAATAGTTTCGCTTGTTCTCCGGTCTGAAGAAATGAAGGGATTCCAGCGTAATATCGTCCATCCCCTCGTAATACGTGATACTGGTACCGCTGAAATGCAATTCAGCTACATATTCATCGTACTCCTTGTAAAATTCATGATACCATCCGCCGTCCATTGCCGGCCCTTTGATCCAACCGAATTTCTCCAGTGCTTTCGGGAAAGCTGTCGGTGAAAACTCCGATTCCGGAAGTCGGGAGTACTCCTCAAGCTTGATGTCTTCTTCCTCAGGCAGGTGAATTTCACGGTTAAGCTGCTCGAAAGGCTGCTTCACTTCGTAGTCTTCGAGCTGTGTTTTCCAGCCGTCCAGAGTGGATGCTTCAAGTTCAAGAGGGTGTACGAGTCCTACCTGTGTATTCAAAGGCAGTTCATATTCATCCTCATCAACAGTATTAAATGTGCCATCTTCCATATAGCGGAAGGTGCTATTCAGATGACCATCTTCATAGGTGCCCCAGATCAGACCTACAGCAAATTTTTGCATGATTACATTCTTAACAAAGAGTGCCTTCCACTCTTCAGCCGACCACAAACGCTGCTTGGACAATGATTCTTCCAGGCGCTGTGCTTGAATGCCCACCATTGTTTTGAGATCTTTCTTCAGCTGCGTAAAACGTGCTTTGGATTGTGCAGCGAGCTCTGCATCATCCTTCTGTGCCGCGGCAGGCAAGCTTTTCACCGTTTTACCCGTTTCTTCATTCAGAACGACGACCTGCAGATCCCCATTCACTTTAATTAGGAATGAACGCTCACCGTAACTAAGCCGCATCGTTCCTGACTCGTCAAAACCAAGCGAGGTCACAAGCCGGTCTTCCAACTGTTCCGGCGTAAGTCCCAAGTTGTCGGCCGCAAGCTGCAGTGCTTCTTCTGCCGCGCCTTTAACCTGCCGGTTCTTCACACTGCGTTTAATTTTATCAATGGCCATGAGAGCAGATGGTTCTTTTAGATAAGCTAGTACCTTCACAGCATCTGCCGCAATAGCTCCCCGGCTGTTTTCGGTCCATTCCTTAATTTGAGGAGTCAAAATGTTAACGATTTGCACACTGCCAAAGAGTGCAGAGATATACATCAGCCACTTCTCTTTTGCAGGGGCACCTTCCTGAATCCATAACTGAAGCAGCTCAGTCGCGAATCGCGATAACGATTTTACGTCTGCATACTCGCGCAGTTCATTCAGCCTTTCGTTCGGTGCAGATGTATGATCTACCGATTGCACCAGAATATATTGCTTGATTCGATCATCCAAAGGTTGATTGTCTTCCGAACGAATAAGAGAAGGTAAGTCCTTCAGGGATAACCAACCAAATCTAGCCAGCTTTTTGGCATCCGCCTGATCAGCAAGTGCAGCATGTGCATATTCCGGGCTTTGATCTGCGGTGTCCAGCAGAATTTGAATCAAGTTCTTCCATTCCGCCGACTTCTCTCCCTCCAGAAGCTCACGATATATCTCCTTATTATGATCCAGGCTGCGAATTGCGCTAAGCGCCATTTCTTTCACGCTTGCTTTTTTCTCTGAGCGATAGATCGTTGTGAAGAGTTTTGGATCTGGCAGACGATTGAATTCGGATAAAGCGAGACCATTGGCTTTTTTGGATGAATCCTGTAATCCGGCGCGAATCGCCTCGGCCAGTTTCTCCGTCTTGAGTTCACTTCGCTGCTCGAAGGTAATCTCCAAAATTAAGATACGTGTGTCCGTTGGGAGCTTTTTATACTGTCCCAGAGCATAGTCGAGATTTTGCTGAATGATCCGGCGATAC
Source organism: Paenibacillus sp. ACRRY (assembly GCF_022346995.1). Taxonomy (GTDB): domain Bacteria; phylum Bacillota; class Bacilli; order Paenibacillales; family Paenibacillaceae; genus Paenibacillus. Next base: position 920,863 of record NZ_JAKRNM010000001.1, read on the forward strand.
TCATCCTGAGGCATTGCTTTGTACCTGTAATCCGTCATCCCGTTTAACGAAATCAAACTGGTTAACAGCTTATCCTGCTGAATCTCTGGATCTTGCCCATAACGCTGCAGCAGCTTCTCTCCGCTGAAAGCGTAGGAACGATACATATCCGAGACGATATCCAGCGTCCAGTCCGGAAAGGTAGCCAGAATTACAAACCGGCGCATCGCCTCTGAATCCACTGGCAGGAAGCTGATGGCAATCAGACTCTGAATGCGTTTTTTGTCCCGATTCAGATTGTTAAACAGACTGCGGCTGTTTGAGTCTTTCCAGTAATCTTCAAACGAAGTCTGACCTTCCAGATACCGTGCAATGGCAAGACCACTGCGACCACCATCGAGTGGCTCCCGGAGTACTGCAGAGACAGCTTGTTCAACCGTCCCGTCCGCATCAGGGATTTCTCTACCTTGATCTTCCAATATCTTTTGGATAACCAACTTGAGGTATGGTGTTTTGAGAATATGATAAGCTCGTATGGATTGTTCCGGATCGCTCTTAATAGCCGACTGGATCGTCTGCCATGATATCGTATACATATTCAATTCGTTATTCATGAGCTCGATCAGTTGGTATGGTTCTTCCAGGGGAAGTAGACCAGCAAGCAGCCCGTCGGCATTCTTGGCTCTGGAATCCATGCTCATCATATACATGCGCATTTCAAAAGGATAGATTTCATGCAGCTGAGTTATTGCTTCCATTAGTGCATGACCTGTTTCGCCTTTGTTTTCGAGGAACCGGTCTTTGCCCCCATGGACATTGATCAGATACAACAACGAACTGCTTATCAATATCATGGTCTGGTGGAACACATTCTGAGACAATTGTTCTTTTTTATTCAATGAAGTGTCCGGGTACAGCTCTTCAATCAAGCGATTTCGTTTTTGCTGAAGAAATTCCGGTTCCAGATCATGCATAGACCGATTAGACCGGCTCTGCATGGAGCACACAATCAGTGGCTCAATAAGCTTATGTAACGTCGGACGGAGCTGCAATGCATCATCAGCAACGACCAGTTGAAGTAACTCAGGCAGTTGGTTGCTTAGTAATTGCAGCTGCGCTGCCTGTGAGGGAACATCGTTCAGCTTGGAATACAGTTTCAAGAGAAGCAAAGCGTCGATAATTTCCCGCTCATGGTTGCCATAACCGTTGCCTTTCTTGGACTCAACAAACACCTGTACACGGCTTAGCCTGCTTTTGAGCTCATCTACAATTTCTTTTTCTCCAGCAAACTGACGTATTTTCTCCAATCGGGACAGCAGTCCACCGATCCGATCCGGGCTTTTGCTCTTTCCACTTAAGCCGTAAGCTTCAGAATCATTGCCGAGACAAATGGTGAAACCATCAGTAGCCCACGAATTCCGTCTGGAGTAATGGGATTCCAGGTGAATGACAATAGCACCTGCCCGGAAAAAAATATCTCCATCATCTTTCTTGGCAAGCTTCATGAGAGCATCAATTGTATAGTAGACATAATGGCTGGAGTTCCCCAACATTTCAGGAAACTTGTCCGTGTTTCCAAGCACATAATCAATGATTTCTTGACTCCGATCTGTTTTCAGGGAGTAATCCTTCGAGCACATCTCGGCAAACTTCTCAACTAACGCCTCAACAGCGCGATCTGTAGTAAGCATTACACATTCCTCCTTAAATTTTGAGTGAACATACCTTGTTATAAATTCATTACGTGATAATCTCGCCGATCCAGTCTGCAAGTTCGTTAGGGGTAATTGCGGCGACATGCGCTCCCATATTGGTTAGGGTTTGTGCGGCATGTTTGTTATACACGGTATCCCCATTAAAATCGAGTGCAGTGAGCACCAGCAGTTTGCAACCAGCATCCATAATATCCTTGCACGCTTTATACATGTGTTGGATCGGATATCCCTCTTCCAGATCACTTACAAGGATGTAGATCGTTTTGCCAGGATTATCAATCAATGTCTCGCCATAACGCAGAGCCTTGGTAATGTGGGTTCCTCCGCCAAGCTGTACACTCATGAGCACGTCAACCGGATCATCCAACCTGTCACTTAGATCGACTACCTGGGTATCAAATATAAACAAGTGCGTGCGCAGTGCATTCAAACGGTAGAAGATACTGGCCATTACTGAGCTGTAGATGACCGAGTCCATCATACTGCCACTCTCGTCAACAGCGATAATGACGTTCCATTTATTATGCGGCTTTATATTACCGTCAAAATACAGACGATCAATCACAAATCTGCGGTTGACTCGATCAACATTTTTCAGGTTCTTGGTAATGGTTCGTTTGAAATTTAGATTACGCAGGGACTTTACAGAACTTGGTGTGTAACGGCTGCGTTTTCCCATGATGCTGGCTCTGGTCTGGGACTCCAGTTTACGCTGAAGTTCCTCAACTACAGTCCGTACGATCTCCTTCGCACTCCGCAGGACGTCCCCTTTCATTCGTCCTTTGAATTGCATGATGTTTTTCAGCAGGTTCATGTTGGGTTCAAGAGACTCCAGCAGTTTTTTGTCGGTTAACAGCTCTGTTAGGCCATAACGATCCAGTGCCTGTTTCTCCAGCAGCTCCACGGTTGGCTTGGGGAACAACTCCCTGACCTTATGCAGCCAGTTTGGTACCGTAAGAATAGAGGATCCACGTCCTCCTTCTTTACGGTATCCCTGTTCTTCGCCGTATTCCCGATTGTAGAGGTAACCCAGAATTTCATCGATTTCGGTATACTTGAAATGCTCAGCGTCGTATGCATCCGTATTCGATAAGCCTTCTTCAGCAGAATCTCCTAAGATCAATCGCCATCGGTTTAGCGTTTCAGCCTGTTTGGATACAGGAAGGGGCTTCAATTCAACTGGGGCTCTTTCCCCTTTGTTCAAATCAGCTTCCATGTCTCAAACTCCTTCCGAATGGCTTCATCCCAGGATTTCACCTGAATCAGCGTTAGTTCGTCGACCCCCGGCATCACCATCTCTTCGGCTTGAACCTGATGCAGCTTCGCAACCCGATCCGCAATCAGAGTTGTCTCCATAGGTGTAAAGTAAGTGAATGCAAGCCTTAGTTCCGGGATCATCAACATAAAATCATCATGATCCAGCTGCTCTATCATGTAATTCAGCTCTGATAGCAGCTGATCTTCATATAAAAATGCATCACGTGCGACGGAAAATACGCCCTGTAAATACAGTGCAGTCTGCCGCATTTGATCCGGCGTTCCGCGAATGTACCCCCGAGCACGATCAACGATCTCTTCCCTTGAGCGATCACCGAGTCCCGAGGAAATGGCCAGGCATACGCCTTCGAGTTGAGCCGGAAGGCTGTGGTCTGCCAGCAGTTCATTCAGATGAGCTCTGAAGGTTTCATCCCGGTAGCGTTCTTCGGAAGATTCCGCCAGCATCGCGAGCAGCTTCAGCCCCTGTATAACAGGCTGATGCTCATCAGGATTCGTTCTCGCGAGCTGCAGTAGTTTGTCCACAGCGTTATTGTAGGCCTCGGCAACCAGTTCTGGGAGATGACTGTCATCCGATAATCCCAGTAATCTTCGGTGCTGATGAACTCGGTCCAGAATATGAAGACTCCCGCAGAGCGAGAGGAAATTCCCGTCTTTTCTCAGTGCTGATCGGACTTGATCATACAATTGCGCTGCTGTATCCTGTAAACCCATGAGCAATGCCTGGAGCATGGATTTGGCAAGATCACCACTATGATGATCCGGGATGTCCTGCATGTGTTCTGCCATTTTCCGGGTTGCCGCTTCCTGAACGGTACCACCATAGAGTGAATTTTCAATTAATCTTGCTTCAATTCTTGATGAATAGGTATAGATCCAGGTCTCCCGGACCAAATTCATATCTCGCTGGGCGATCCAGTCTGGCCCGGATTGGCGTTTCGCGAATTCGGGAACCAGATAGGTAATGCATTGAAACAATTGACTAAGCTGCCGATGCTCTGGTTTGGCATATAGATCAAGGACCTTCTTGTGCTGACCGGTCGTACGAATCTGCAGCTTCGCTACCGCACAGCGGGCTTTGAAATCTTCAACGATCGGTATGTTGAATGAATTGGGGGCCACACTTCCTATGGCATCTCCGGTCAGAAGAAGCTGGAGCTCATGCAGCGGTCTTTCTGTAGCAAGTGTAAGCTCACCTTTGACAAAAGAAGACGTTGCCGCGTCCATCAGCTCATAGACTCCGCCTTCTTTTTTATCCCGAAGCGCTGCAAGCCCCTGCACCATGCTGTATGCCTCAATCGCGTCACTGGTCGATACGTGCTCATGGCCCTTACGGAGTGCACGTGTAAGCTTGGACAGAAGATTCACCGCCGTTACGTTGTAAGCGGTACTTTTCTTGCGGAGCAGCTCACTCCATATCATGTCGTAGTAATTCACATATGGCATTCCACTCGCGTAACCATTCAGACGATCCGCTTCTGCAAAGGTGTACACCATGGGATACATCTGCTGATGTACTGAATTCACGGCTCCAGAGCTTATGTTCTTCTTCACAGGCTTGTCCGAAGACTTCTGCGAACCCGAGTCTGTTTCCAAGCCCAGTAGCCCGTACGTATGGAATCCACCTGTAATGACAAGCACGCGATCATATTTCAGGGAAGCCTCACGGATGCAGCTTCGCATGTGCTCTTCTCTGGCAAAATCACCGGAACGGTGTAACCGATCAGCTGTGTAACACATACGGGATAACGTACAATAGGTGAACACATCCTGCACAAATTCCTTTGTGGATTTCTCCAAGCCACCGATCTCAAACACTTTCTCCCATAGTTCGTCGAAGCTGCGACAGTTCATTTTTTGACACAAACGGTTGATAAAGTCCGAACTGGCCAGCAGCGTCTCATCCTGAACAGAGATTTCATGCTGCTCTGCTTTTTCCTTGTTAGAGAAATGATAGTAATCGAGATCAATAAACTGCGCAGGAATACCAAGCCTCGATGCCTCCCGTAACGCTACATATTCAGGGGAATAACGCAGCATCGGATAATAACACGCTGCGCGGTCATCCTCGCTCTCATAGGTATAATACAAGCTGACCGGAGGGATCGTTGCTTCATCAGCCAGCACGGAGAGAAATGGATTACCGCTCTCCGGTCCTTCGATCAGAATACTGTCCGGCTTGTATTCCTCAATCAATTGCAATAAATGATAAGAGCAAACCGGGCTATGATGCCTTATCGGAAAATAAACCGTACCATTATTCAGGCTATACACCTGAGATTCAAAGAGGGTTTGTAACTGGGTAACATCCGGCTCCACTTGTGGCGCTACCCGATCCATTTTTTCTCCTCGTAATAGTCCTTCCAAATCCCCTCTTCTTTTGAGCGCTCCTTCACAACCTTGGAGAAGTAGGCTTTCAGAACGGACAGATCCTTGTCATTTTCCTTGGCAATGGTTCCAAGCATGTTCTGAACCAGACGATCCAATGCGATCCCCTTATCCTCGTAATAATAAGAAGTCATAGCACTTTGTACATATACGGAAACAGCTTCAGCGGTACTCATGGAAGCTTGTGGCGTGTCCAGCTTGTAACCTTCACGACTCATGCCGGTACGCAGTTCCATAAATGTCGTAGCAAGGAGCTCGACCACATCCGGATTAATTTCAATATCAATATCGCTATGTAATAAAAGGCTTCGTGCCTGGGATTCAATAATTTTCGCTTCCATCTTCACACTGCTGATCGGCTTGATCGTTTCGAAGTTGAAACGGCGTTTCAGCGCACCGCTCATCTCGTTAACACCCTTATCACGAATATTCGCTGTAGCAATAACGTTAAACCCCGGCTTGGCAAACAGCACACCACCATCGAGCTCAGGAATACTCATGACTTTGTCGCTTAGAATACTGATCAGACTATCCTGTGCTTCAGCGGGACAACGTGTAATCTCTTCGAAACGGGTGATGATGCCTTTCTTCATGCCGCTGTATAACGGGGCTGGCACCAGAGCCGCTTCCGATGGACCTTTATCAAGCAGCATTGCGTAGTTCCAAGAATACTTGATCATGTCCTCTGTTGTGCCTGCCGTACCCTGAATGGTGTTTAGACTGGTTCCCGAGATCGCAGCTGTCAGCAGCTCACTGAGCATCGTCTTCGCTGTTCCCGGTTCTCCCACCAGCATTAAGCCGCGATTGCCCGCCAGCGTTACCACCGCACGTTCAATTAAGACGTCATTTCCATAAAATTTACGAGTAATCGGTACGGCTTCTCCATCCAACATGGCGGGTTTGTCCCTGCCGATAATGAAATCACGCACATATGCGGGAGACAATAGCCAGTTTGGGGGGCGTTTTCCCTTGTCTTCCTCCCGAAGTGCGCGTAATTCAGTCTCATATAATGTCTCAGCCGGCGGCTTAAGCATTTCCATCGTTATCCTTAATCTCCTTCCACAAAACAGATCGTATGTTCTTATTCCTATTATTTTATCACAGTGGTCTATGAACCACCTTAGAAACCGGGAAAAATGGTTGAAACGTCCCTCTTATCAGAACTCTGAACTAAGTCTATGGACATGGGATATAGCGCATTTATGTATTCACAGACTACTAACTAATACGAGTGATGAATCTATCAATAATAAGACAAATAAAAAAACACAGACCACCGGCCTGTGTTTCGTTCCAGTTTATGAAAAAATGTTTCCGCTAACCTGCAATCATATGTCTCCTGCTTACATTCTTCTTCCACAGGACGCCGAATATAGCTCATACCATTCATGTCGCGTTAGTTCAATCCGGGTTGCATCACGGCAGGCTCGAATGCGTTCCGGCCGAATTGAACCAATCACAGGCTGAATGCCTGCGGGATGTTTCATTAACCAAGCGAGTACAACGGATTCAGCCGTCACACCCCGTTCCCCGGCAATCTTATTCACGACCTGGACTGTATGTTCAATTTCGGGTCTCTGACCTTCGACCACCCTGCCTGTAAATCTCCCTTGTGCAAGTGGTCCCCAAGCCTGCAGCTGGATATTCTCGGCCTGACAATACTCCATCGTACCATAAGGGAAGACTTGATCCTTGGCTTGGGGACGGTTCACGGTAACCCCTGCTTCCACAAATCCGATTTTGTCCAAACTCATCTCGAGCTGGTTCACGAAAAGAGGCACCGAACTATTCAGCTGCAGCAGACGAATCTGTTCCGAACCCATGTTGGATACACCAAAATGTCTGACTTTTCCGGATTGATGGAGCCTCGCCAGTGCTTCACCAATCTCCTGAGGATGCGCAAGAGGGTCAGGACGATGAAGTAAGAGAATGTCCAGGTACTCCACGCCGAGCCGAGACAAGATACCGTCAACACTGGCTTGAATATGCGCACCAGATGTATCGTAACGCTGCGGACCCTCGTCTTCCAGGGCAAGACGTATGCCGCATTTGGATTGAATGATGATCTGATCTCGCAACCCTTTTCTCTCTGACAGAATTCGTCCAAATACATGCTCTGCTTTGCCACGTGTATAGATATCAGCCAGGTCATAATGATTAATGCCGATCTCGAGAGCTGCTTCGACGGCCTGATGACCTTCATGTACCAGATCATTGGTGATGGGAAGTCCGTCCCACTCGCCTCCAAATCGCATACAACCTAATACAAGCGGACTCGCTGGAATCTGCCGACGATTCAGAGGAAGCCGTGATTCATTCATGATAGGTTGCTCCTCTCTTTGTAATTTTCATTCGTTTTGTTTCACTACTGTTTCTTCCTCACGTCTACATTTTCCTTCTCCTTCCAATAAAATCTTCCTGTCCATGGATATGTCTTCTCCTTCTTTGCTCCTCCGCAGGAAAACCGATTTCAATAAAAACAAGGTTTCAACGCTCTTTATATTGAATATATAGAGGGTGCAGGCTTTATGTATCAAGCCGAAGAAGCATACATATGATCCTTTTAGCAAAGGACTTCATAACTGAGCTCTTGGATGAGAGGAGAGAATTGAATTGAATACGAATGAAACTTCACAAACGGCATTCTTCACCAAGGAATTCACTCAAAATCCCTACCCCGTGTACGAAAAGTTGAGAGAGACAGACCCTGTTTTCAAAGTCATGTTTCCCCATGGCGAGTTCGGATGGATTATTACCCGATATGAGGATGCGGTCGAAGTACTCAAGGATCAACGCTTCAGTAAGGATGTAGCCAAACGATACGGACCCGAAAATCAAACTGTTTTTGTGAATAACATGCTATTCTCCGACCCGCCGGATCACCGCCGCCTGAGAGGACTTGTACAGAAAGCGTTCACGCCCAAATTGGTTGCGGATATGAGAAGCCATATTCAGGACATCGCTGATGATCTGCTAAACAAAGTAGGTTCCAGAGATAAAATAAATTTGATTGATGAGTACGCCTTTCCACTTCCGATTATTGTCATCAGTGAAATACTTGGTGTACCTGTAGAGGATCAGGATAAGTTCCGCGTATGGTCCAATTCGATCATTGATGCATCGAGTTCCGATCACGCGGAGATGTTTGAACAGCATGCCAAGGAGTTTACCGAGTACCTGACCGACTGGTTTGCCAAAGTACGCGAGAATCCAGGTAAAGACCTGATAAGCCAGCTTGTGATCGCAGAGGAATCCGGACAACAACTCACTGAAAATGAATTACTCGGTGTTGTCTCCCTCCTTATTATTGCTGGCCATGAGACTACTGTTAACTTGATTGGCAATGGTGTATTGGCCCTTCTTGAACACCCTGAGCAGCGAGATCTGCTGATTCAGAAGCCGGAGCTTATCCATAATGCAGTTGAAGAGATGCTGCGCTACAATGGCCCTGTTGAATTCAGTACGTCACGTTGGGCGCTGGAGGATGTTGAATTCCGTGGGCAGAACATTGCCAAAGGTGAGCTTGTGATTGTGGCGCTTGATTCTGCCAATCGGGATACGGAGAAATTCAAGGATGCCGATATCTTCGACATAACAAGGGAGAAAAGCCAGCATCTCGCTTTTGGTAAAGGCATTCATCTCTGTCTTGGAGCGCCACTGGCACGTCTGGAAGGCGAAATCGCCATCAGTACATTGTTAGCCCGTTATCCTGAAATACAGCTTCAGACCGATGTTACCGAACTGGAGTGGAGACCCGGCATGATTGTGCGAGGACTGAAGGAACTCCCGGTTCAACTCAAATGATGAAATGATTCACACGTAATGAAAGAGAGGCATTCTACATCATGGAAATCAACACCATTTTTTTAATCGTCTTATTACTTTTAATTGTGATACTACTCACCAGATTAATCAGCCTGCAAAGCCAACTGAATGAACTTAAACGGGATGTGGAACGTATTGAGAATGGTGCTGGCATAACGCAACGAACGCCACCTTCCTCATTGAATTATTCTGTTTCATCATCTACCCTGTCATCTTCGTCAGACCATCCAACGGAGTTGTCAGAGCTGGATCAGGAGTTGATCCTAATGATTCAACAAGGCAATAAGATTAAGGCCATCAAAAAGCTTCGCGAAGCCAGAAACCTTTCTCTTAAAGATGCCAAAGATTATGTAGATTCGTTAGAACGTACTTCTTCCTGATCTGCTTGTTAACTCTCCAAACCAATGCTGCTAACGCTACATGAGCAACGTGGTGACAAATATAAAATTGGAGAGCACTGACAAAAGAAAGAGGCCCTGTACACATACAGGGCCTCTTTTTCTTTAATTACTATTATTGTGCAGTCACTGCGCCGTCAATTGGATACACAGCACCGTTGATATAAGGAGCTTCATCTCCGAGCAGGAAGGCAACGAGATTAGCAATCTCTTCGGGTTTACCAAGACGTCCGGACGGAATGCTATCCACGGTTGCTTTGAATACTTCCGGGTTGTCTTTGCCGAATTGAATGACCATTGGCGTCTCGATTGTTCCTGGTGCAATTGCATTGACACGAATATTATCTTTGCCGTACTCAATGGCTGCTGTACGGGTCAAACCAACTACACCGTGCTTGGTAGCTGCGTAAGGAGCAACTGCCGGAACACCGACAATTCCTGCCGTTGAAGCCGTGTTCAGAATGGCACCGCCACCCGTTTTGAGCATTTCGGTGATGACATATTTCAGTCCATAAAATACGCTTCTAAGGTTAATATCGATAATCTGGTCGAACTGCTCAATCGTGTGTTCAATGAGCTTAATACCAGGCCCTGCGATCCCTGCGTTGTTGTAGAACATATCGATTCGTCCGAACTCTTCAACTGTTTTTTTGACATAATTCTCAACGTCACTGGCCTTACTAACATCTGCCTGTACAAAAATGGCTTTGGCACCGAGCTTCTCAATCTGTTTGACTGTTGCTAGACCAGTCTCCTCGACGAGATCAACAACCACAATGGATGCGCCCTTCTCTGCCAGCTTCAGTGCAGCTGCTTGACCCAATCCACTTCCTGCTCCGGTAATAATGGCTACTTTACCTGTGTGACTCATTCTGATCTCCTCCAGTTGTGTTAGTCATCTTGTCATCGGATCGGCTCATTGTGATAAAGTGTAATTCAACAATTTGCGACATATGTAGGTTAAAACTGACATAAATCCTGCCTGACTTTATCTATTTTAATGGACTTACGACATAAAAACAAACCAGATCATATGAGTACATACCATGATCTGGATCACAACCTTGCCATCTCGGAAAGGAGAGATCTTCACCATTCGGTGAATTTAAGCTCTCCATTCATATGAGATGTACAATAGAAGCATGTAGACTACACGTTACTCGCACGTTATCTGAGCAAGTTGGTTTTGGCAAGCTCGATCAATTCATCGCCACGTCCGTTGAGCACTGCCTTCATCATCCACAACGTGAATCCTTCTGCCTGTTTGATATTAATCTTCGGAGGCAGGGACAGTTCCTGACGATTCACGACGGCATCGATCAGAACAGGTCCATCATGTTGAAGTGCACGTTCCACCGCACCCTCCAGTTCTGCCGGGTCTTCGACCCGGATACCTTCGATACCCATGGCCTGTGCAACCAAGGCGAAGTTGGGATTCACCAGTTCCGTGCCAGATTCAAGGAATCCAGCCGCTTTCATCTCCAGCTCCACAAAGCTCAGCGCACCGTTGTTGAACACGACCACTTTTACAGGAAGATTATGCTGCTTGAGCGTCAGTAGATCCCCCATCAACATGGCAAGCCCGCCATCTCCGGACAGCGAGATCACTTGCCTTCCTGGATTCGCTACCTGTGCGCCTATCGCCTGTGGAAGTGCATTTGCCATGGTACCGTGATTGAATGAACCCAGTAATCTTCGGTTACGACTCATCTCCAGGTAGCGTGCAGCCCATACCGTAGGTGTACCTACATCACAAGTGAAAATGGCATTCTCCCCTGCAGCATCGCTGATCACTTTGGTTAGATACTGCGGATGAATCGGTTTCTTTCCAGGTTTACCGACAGCAAGTTCATCCAGCTCCTTACGTACCTTCAGATAATGGTCCACACTTTTACGTAGATGTTTGTCATTATGCTCGTGTGTCAATAAAGGCATCAAAGCCTCAATGGTTGATTTGATATCTCCGCACAACCCATAGTCCAGTTTCGTGCGCCGACCAAGGTGGGATGACTGTATATCGACCTGAAGGACGATTGCATCCTCTGGATAGAATTGACGATATGGAAAATCTGTTCCGAGCATTAACAAGACGTCACAGTCCATCATCGCATGATAACCGGATGAGTACCCAATTAAGCCAGTCAATCCGACAGAATAGGGATTTTCGTACTCCAAATACTCCTTGCCCCGCAAAGCTATAACCATGGGAGATTTCAGACGATCACACAGCTGCATGAGAGATTCCCGCGCACCTGCACATCCCGCGCCACAAAGTAGCGTGATTTTTTTGTCCTGATTCAGGTAATCGGCCAATTTCTGCAATTCCTGTTCAGAAGGGTGAACAACAGGCTGTGTCACATGGTAGACATGCTCGGGGACAGGCAGATTCGCTGCCTCAAGGCCTGCTACGTCTCCTGGAAGAACAATGACGGATACACCTGAACGTGCTACCGCAGTTTGTAACGCCATAGTAACCGATCGAGGCATTTGCTTGGCTGTCGTAATGACCTCGCAATAATGACTGCATTCCTGGAAGAGATATTCCGGATGAGTCGATTGAAAATAATCGCTTCCGATCTCATCACTCGGAATGTGAGCAGCAAGAGCAAGTACTGGCACACGGTTTCGGTGACAATCGTACAAGCCGTTAATCAGATGCATGTTTCCTGGCCCGCTACTCCCAGCACAGACAGCGATACTTCCACAGACCTGTGAATCTGCTCCAGCGGCAAATGCAGCTACCTCTTCATGGCGCACATGAATCCATTCGATTTTACCCGAACGCCGGATGGAATCCAGCACTGCATTAAGTGAATCACCCACGATGCCATATATTCGTTTAATTCCTGCATTTAATAATGCTTCAACCAGTACATCTGCGATTGTTGTTTTCATAGCGGATCTCCTTTAATCGCTTATTTTGAGTTATGTTTCCACCCCGTCAATATACCTATTCTAATACCCCAATCTTTCGAAAACCGAATCAAAATCATATGTAGTTTTGGATATATAAAACAAAACACCCCTACGCCATTCCGTCTTCACGGAGCTAGATAGGGGTGTTTCAATGATTCTTTCCTAAGCAAGATATAAGTATATAAGTATATAAGTAATTCAATTCATTCTTTTCTAACACATATTCAAATCAAATAGCTGGCATCACGTTGCCGCCAGTGACCGGGATATAGGCACCTGTAATAAAAGAGGACAGGTCCGATGCCAAAAAGGCTACCGCATTGGCAATCTCCTGATCTTCACCCCTGCGTTTCAAAGGAACTGTACGCGTGTAACCCTCATCATGCCCAGGCTCACTGTTACGATCACGATCGCTTATTGTCCAGCCTGGAGCGACTTGGTTGACGGTAATCTGATACTCTCCCACTTCCTTGGCAAGAACCCGATACAGTCCGTCCATCCCACGTTTCCCTGCGGTATATGCCGATTGTGTCGCAAAGTTCTGCATGGCACATTCCGTGTTAATGCCGATAAATCGACCGCCTCTGGCTTCCTTCATGTGTGGAATAAATGCCTTGGCGAGATACACACTCTGCAGTACGCAAGATTCAAATTGGCTGATGTAGTCTTCTGGAGATTGTTCGAGCACCGTGGTCCATTCATATTGAATAACCGCATTAGCTACCACAATGTCAACCCCGGCGACGCCAAGACTAGCCTGAATCTGATCCCGCATTTGTATAGCTGTTTCCTGTTTCGTAATATCTCCTTGAACGATAACTGCCTGTCTACCACTCGCCTCAATCTCTTGCTTAAGTTCGAGAGCTTTGGTTTCATTGTTTATGTAATGCAGCGCGAGATTGGCACCACAACTAGCCAGCGTACGAGCGATTACTCTCCCGAGTTGTCCAGTGGAGCCAGTGACCAGCGCGGTCTTGCCTGTAAGATCCAATTGCATGGAGACAGCACCTCTCTAGTTCTAAATCAATAAATGAATTAACTGAAATTGCAGCATGATGAATTAAAACGGTTTCGAAAAGTGTCATTTCCTTATCTTAAATTAATATTTTAATTCATATTCCGTGTTTGATCAGATCAATTTCCTGAAAACGGCTAACTTCCTTCTCCCAACGCTCTTCCACGTATTTGCGGTGAACCGGGTGCTCATTATATGCATCATAAGCTGCTTGATCGGCGAAAACCATTGAGAAACTGTAGTCAAACTCATTTTTGGCGCTTACCTGACGCAGTACCTGGAAGTTCTCCACGCCCGGAATGACTGCAAGTGCATCCGCACTTTCTTTCAGAAAAGCTTCTGCCTCTGCTGTATCCTTGCCAGCGTAGAGTGTAAACGTAACCATATGTGTAATGCTACTCATCTCTATTTCCTCCTCCAATATGATTTCACTCATTTCCTAGTTTACCTCCGAATGATATGTAAGCGCAATCCTTAATAAAATTTGTCAGAGTTTGGAGCCTTGGTAGACCTGCAAATGATGTTCAAGACATAGAAAAACCCCGGAAACGAATTCCCGAGGTTGATCTTGCCATCTATGGACAAACTAGTTTTTGAGGTTGTATTTACGGTTGAACTTGTCAACACGACCACCGATGTCCACGTTTCTTTGTTTACCAGTGAAGAAAGGGTGGGATGCGGAACTAGTGTCCACACGGATTACAGGGTAAGAGTTACCATCTTCCCATTCCATTGTCTCGTTCGAGAATTTAGTCGAAGAGCTCAGGAATTTGAAATCAGCACTTGCATCGTAAAAAATAACTGTTTGTGTCTTTGGATGGATATCAGCTTTTGGCATAATCTATTTACACTCCTTTAAATGGGTACTTCCTTGAATAGAACTAAATTTTATTATACTCTTTTTTTGGACAAAGTACCAGCAGGATTTGAAGAAACGATAAATATTTACCTATTCGCCACAATCTGCACCTGATCACGTTCTAAGTTATTCCCTTCTCCAGTACATCCAGCATGTACTCCAGAGCCTCCAATTCATCTCTTCCTCGCGTCTGCAATCTGACTATACTGCCATGACGAATCGGAAGAAGCGCCATGCCAAGCAGGCTTTTGACATCTACACGACGCTCATGCTCAGACTCAACAAACGACAATGAAATATCCGAGGCAAAACGTGACGCTTGAGAAGATATAGACATCAGATCATCCCGGTGAAAATCAGAGTGAATCGTAAATTCATGTGTTCTCACAACCTTCAGTTCCTTTCGCTAAGTAGCTTACCAACCAGAGAGGTTTGTATCCATTTATATATTAAAATCTCCATGAATTATACCATGTTATGGGAGCTTGTATAATCATTTATTTGGTGAAAATGAAAAAAAAGAAGTCCCTGAATCGGGACTTCCTGAGTAGAGAATTACTTGCCGTTGGGATAGACCATCACTTTCAGACTGCCGCTCTTATTGTGAAGAGCCCGTTCCATCGCTTGTTGAGTTTCATCCAGTGAATAACGATCCGTGATCAAGGACAATACATCGTGCTGACCGGAGCTCAGGAATTCAATTCCCGCTGGATAGGTGTTGGCATAGCGGAATATCCCGTATATATCAACCTCGTTATCAGCAATAAAAGGAACATTCAGTGCAATCTCATCCTGTGCCGGCAGGCCCACAATGGCAAGTTTGCCTCCGCGCCGCAGTGAATACAATGCAGATTGGAGCGCTTTGGGATTCCCTGCAGTTTCCCAGGCCGTATCCACACCGATTCCATTCGTTAACTCTCGAATGACTGTCTGTGCATCCTCGTTTCTCACATTAATCGTATGCGTGGCTCCCATACGCCGAGCTGCTTCAAGTCGAACTTCCTCCAGGTCCGTAACGATAATTTTGTCGACTCCAAATGATTTTGCAGCAGCGACAGCCATCAGCCCAACAGGTCCCATGCCCATGATCGCCAGCGTGGTTCCTGGAGCAAGTTTACTACGACGCGCAGCGTGAATGCCTACCGAAAAAGGCTCGTTCATGGCAGCTTCCTCAAAGGACAGATGATCCGGAATTGGAAAAACCATATCCTCACGAATGGTCATGTATTGTACAAATGCACCGTCAACAGGCGGGGTTGCGAGGAATTGTACATCTGGACACAGGTTATATCGTCCTTCCTTACATGCCGTGCAGCGTCCACAAGTAACGCCTGGCTCGATGGCAACCCGGTCACCCGCCTTCAAGCGTGAAACGTTCGAGCCTACAGCAGCTACAATACCTGCACATTCATGCCCCAGAATAATGGGCTTTTCCACTACAAATCTGCCGATTCTTCCGTGTTCAAAATAATGCACATCCGACCCGCACACACCCACTGCCATGACCTGAATCAGAACTTCGTCCTCGGCAGGCTTCGGTACAGCCTGTTCTTCGATGATGATTCGTCCTGGTTCCGTCATTACAGCTGCTTTCATGGTCTGGGGTAATTGATGCTGTCCCATTGGATTTTCGCCTCCTCTTGGTTGCCAATGCTGCTCTTTCATTCAATAACAAAGAGATGTGTAGCAGAATTCTCTATTAATAAATGGTTCGTCCCTGTTCATCCTCAATGCCACTCTTGCGATAGAAGTACGTATTAATCATGTCCCGCCATTCCTTGGCATGCTCGGCCTGATTGTCCTGACGCTGAGCTACGGTTTCGAAAATTTCCGGGTCTACTTTACCTTCGAGCTTTCTCCAGGTTTCCGCTAAAGCTTGTGCCTGTTCCGCACCCTTGAAGTGTGTATCATAAATGTGCTGAATGACGGTCTTGCCAGAATGCAGCACATGTGTATAAGGAACATGGTGGAAGAATAACAGCAGCTCATCCGGACAGGCCGTTACATTTTCATATCGTTCCGCATTTTCAGTATGATACTGCGATGTATAACCTGTACCGCTCTGTACGGTCCGATCTACTCCAATGCCCTTGCAATCTGCAAAGTGATACGTTCCCCACTTGGAATATTCATAACCGTCCACATTGGGGCCATAATGATGATCCGGATTAACCATCCAGCCTACTCCGAGCGGCGCCGTATAATTTTCATAGATGTCGAGAGAGTCCAGAAGCATGCCAGAGATCAGACGAACAACCTCTTCGTCGTGCCCAAACGTGAGTCTAACCCATTCGTCCGCAATCTCTTCCGAAGACAGTTCAGGATTCCAGGCGAGTCTGCCATAACCGTACAAATTGGCCTGAGCAAGCGGATGTCCTGTCCAGCATGCATCTGCACCAATATTCGAAACAGCAGCAAAACCGCTTTGAGGTCTGTTGTACAGGGAACCATCCGCAATACGTTTAACTTCCGAACCTTGTCCCTTCGCATAAGTGTCGAAATCCAATACTTCTTTCCACTGTGGAATCAGGTAACACAAATGCCGCTGCTGACCTGTATATTCCTGTGTAATTTGAAATTCGAGTACCTGATTGGTCTTATCCATCGCTCCGAAGAGCGGAGATACCGCCTCCCTGACCTGAAAATCCATCGGACCATTTTTGATCTGCAAAATGACATTATCTGCAAATCTACCATCCAAAGGCTTAAAGTGGTCATAAGCAGCACGTGCACGGTCTGTGGATCGATCACGCCAGTCCTGCTTGCAGTTGTAGACGAAACAGCGCCAAATAACCAATCCACCAAATGGACGAAGTGCTTCAGCTAGCATGTTCGCCCCGTCTGCGTGATCCCGATTGTAAGTGAATGGACCTGGGCGATTTTCGGAATCCGCTTTGATCAGGTATCCGCCAAAGTCAGGGATGGCCGCATACACTTTGGCAGTCTGAATGTTCCACCATTCTCGTACTTGTTCATCCAGTGGATCTGCGGTAAGCAATCCGCCGATCTCCATTGGACTTGCATAGTTGGCGCTTAAGTATAGTCGAATACCATACGCTCTGAATGCAGAGGCCACACGAGCTACATCACTCAGAAAGCGTTCTGTCAGAAACAATGTTTCGCGCTGGTGCACGTTGACATTGTTGATGGAAATGGCATTAATGCCAGTCGAAGCGAGCAATCGTGCGTAATCCCGAATGCGTACGTTATCTTGCGTGAATTCTCCATTTTCATAAAAGATGGATTTACCGGCATATCCGCGTTCAATGCTTCCATCTACATTATCCCATTGATTAATCATCCGCAGCGCATTCCGTGGCTGCTCAATCACATGACTCCACTTATTCGGAGATGTATCCGCTTCACTTGAACTCCCCTGTGCCAGTACCAGCTCTCTGAGCAAATGGAATGTACCATACAGTACACCTTGAGGTGTCTCTGCACCAATAAAGAGTCTGCCTAGCTCCTGGTCTTCACGGATGACGAAGCCTTCACCTTGAACAGCGGCACGTTCACTCTCGCTGAACGTGTCTGCAAGAAGTGAATTGCCTGCCCACGTACCCATCCAGATCCCAGGATCATGCGTAGCCTGTTTATCCGCAAGGTCGGTACCGGATAAGACTGTTGTTGGTTTCTCACCGAACAATCTCTCCAGTCCTTGTGTAAGCTCCTCCAGAGCTGTAGCAATGACTTCATGCTTCTCGATTGTATTTATACGTTTCACCCAAGCAGGAACAGTCTGTCTTGCAGTACCCTTACGACTGTATTCACCAGAGAGATATCCAAGCCACGCATCATACTGCGGGCCAGCCAAATTTTGTTGAACGATTGAACGATTCATCGTACCGCCTCCTTGCTAGCATAGATCTGTTCCAAACGAGTACCTTTGCCTTCCAGCAGCCAAAGGATGGATGTTACTCCGCGCGGGTAATATTTGCTGCCTACGGCAACCCCCGACAGGATCTGGTCACTCCAGCACCAGTAAGACTCTTCGGGATGCAGCAGCCAGTTCACATGCGCGGCATCGGATGCCTGCCCTGATTCATCCCATTCCATGCCCAGTATTTCTCTAGTGATAAACTGGGACAGATAGATTTTGCTTAACCACGAGTTATTGCTTGTCGAGGACAGCTTCCATCCCCCATCTTCGAATAGACAAGTACCTGGTACTAGAACGGTCTTCAAATGGGTTCGAAGTGCCTGTAGGTAAGAACCAAACCGGCCGTGAACATCCAGTGCACCTTCACAGCCTGTAAAGTAAGGGAATACCAGCCCCTCTATAGCCGGGATGATACGGGAATCATTATTCTCGGCAATAACAGCCGGGATGTAGCCTCCTTCCGTCAACTGGGCTGCAACACTCGCGGCACAGCGATCAGCCTGACGTCCGGCCTGAAGGGATAAATCCGAGAGTTTCTCCGCGGCAAACAGCTTTTCAAGAGCCACATATACAGCCCAGCATTTCCCTGCCAAATAAATATTGTTACGGGATTGACCGAGTGACACATCAAGGCTGTCATAAGTCGTAATTTCTGCTCCGCCCTTCGTGCGGCTGCTATCCAGTCCCATGAGTCCGTTACGCTGATCTTCATCCGGGTGATCCCGGTTGAGCATGCTATCGAAGCAATCCTGAATTACAGGAAGCATCTGCTTCACAAATTCCTGATCCTTGGTTTGTTCAATGTAGACGGTTGCACAGCACAGCCAGTTCACAAGCTCTTCATGACTCATCTGGGAAAAGCAATCATCTATTCCTACTAACTCATAGGCAGAATGTCCTGGACGGGAGAACACATTCGCCACACCAATATCATGGGTGAAGGTCAAGCCGCCTGGATACAATTGATCTTCCCCGGGGAAGCGAACCTGATCAGTATAGCTGTAACGTTTCACAAACCACTCGAGCTCGTTGCGCACGGTCCAAGGGTTCAGGGCAAGTTCAAAATACAACTGATCTGCTGTGAGATCAAGGGTGTTCATCATCCGATACTCGCCTTCATTGACAATCCAGAACGGTTCTCCATCTGCGTCCAGCAGCTGCGTGCTTGCATAATAACTATGAATGGAATGGGCGAGCATAAATGCCTGATCATCCGACAGAGAGCTGGTACCCAGACGCTGTTCAGCTTCCTCGCAAGATGCTGTCAATGTGTCGAAACGATCCAGGACATACTGGCCAGCTTCCTGGATATCCGCGAAATATCGGGTATACCAGTACGTCGTATCCAAACCGGAAGTGACGATGCCACCGCGGTAAAAACAAACTGCGAACTGATATGTACGTTTCTCTCCAGCAGGGACTTCCATTAGCAATGCCGCAGTGCGACCTAATCCAAAAGCCAAATTCTCCACATGTTTTTCCTGCAGGATTTTATCTAATGTGAACCCAAGTGCAGGGTACAGTCCATCATCTGAGGACATAATCGCTGTAAGCCTTCCTTGTCCGACACCCGTGAGCTTTCCGCCCTCGGGTCCGCCAATCATGCGCATTGCCGAATAAGGATCATTACCCTGATATCCGAAATAGGCTTTACGTGACTGCTGTCCTTGCGTGTTATCAATTGTCATCTCCACGAGGACCGCTGGAACCAAAGCATCCTTTAATTGTTCAAGATCCCCATGCTTCGGTTCAGGTACAGGACGTACTGGTGAATAGATCCGGAAAGTCAGATCTCCCGCTGTCCATGTGTCTGTACCGGACTTGAACTCACGTGTGATTTCTTCATCACGAAATGCTGCAATGAGCGGACGCTTCGATCGGGTTGGAGTATGTGACTGAGATTGTACCTGTGATTCGGCTCCCTCTTCTATTCCGTTTTCTGCATTGTCCAGCTTCTCAACATCGTAGCGAACACTCTCATCCTCGGTCGCTGCAAAAAAGGGCAGTGCCTCATAATGTTCGCCATCGCGAGATTGTAATCCTATATATATATTTTGGTCTGCAGGTTTTCCCAGCTCCAGGCCGAGTCCACCTTTGGCTCCCTTGTATCCAAGTGTAAAACTTGCAAAAGCCCCGATCGGTGAGTGGTGGGCGTTATAAAAGATCGATTTGGATGTGCTCATGAACGATGACCCCTCTCAATATGGTTTGCATGCGTTTTCATAGCCTCATCCTAACATGCTCATTCCGCACTAGACCATGGACAAATCAATCGGATATTTACCCAAATCAAGCTGATCGTTTATAATGGATTAAAGCGATTACATTAAAATTTGAACAAGCCAGCCACATAAGGCTGACTGTCCAAATTAATAGTTTCTATTATAAAGGAGGTCTCCTATGTCATCTACTTATTTGCCTCCCGCTCTCGGTGAAAGTGTGCATGAGGTCTTCTACCCGGATGTACAGACCACCGTCAATCTTTTTGCTATTCATCTGCGGAGTGTTGGTGCGGACTGGAATTATCCGGCACATGAACATCCTCAATACGAGCTGAACTATGTAACAGAAGGTGTTCAGCTCATGTCGGTGAACGGACAAATGTACACACAAAAGGCTGGCGAACTGCTTCTCATTCCTCCAGGAAGCGTACATTCCAGCCAGAGCCAGCACGGCCAGGGATTTACCTATTTCTGCATGCACTTTGATATCGATGATCAGTTGTTCCTCTCTTTGCTTGCCCGAATCAAGCAGACCCTCTTCCATGCAGACAATCCGGTTACATTAAAAATTGAGCCGGTCCTGAGCAAATTAATGAATTCTGCAAATGAAGAAACGACCTCGAACACAATGGTTCAGCGCATGCAGCTGCAATCTGCTGTATTCGAATTATTCGGGCACTTGTGGGAAGCCGTCTCTCAGGAGGCAGCGCATCTGTTCTCTGAAGGATATGAACGGATTGAGCTTGCTCATCAGATCCGAAATCGACTGCAAGGGCTGGTAAACCAGCAGTTTAAGCAAGGAAATGAAACCGATAGCCACTATGGAATTGATGACATTGCTGCTGAACTGGGGATTAGCTCCTCGCATTGTAACCGTGTGTTCAAGCAGGTATTTGGTCAATCTCCACGAGTGGCGCTCTCTGAGATGGTTTTGCACGAAGCGAAGGTTCTGCTTGGTAATCCGAAGCTGTCCGTTCAAAGTATCGCTGCAATGCTCGGCTACAAGGATATTGCTCATTTTAGCCGTCAATTCAAGCGTTGGTCAGGCATGTCACCGTCTCGATTTCGACAGGAACAACCCGCTTTAGAGTGAGTCGTCAGCCTGTAGTAGAGCGAATTGATGGATATGAAATCCTTCTGCTGATGCACAGTACTTATTTCAACTGATGTACAGTACTTATTTCAACAAACGCTTGATTGTCTTCAGCTTGCCATCGTACGGCGGGTACAAAATGGACAAATTCAGTTTGGTGCTCTTTTTGAGCACACTTTTCATATGTGAGAAGGTTTCGAGGCTGTATCGCCCATGATAAGAACCAATCCCAGAATGTCCTACTCCGCCAAACGGCAGCCGTGGATTGGCTACGTGGGTGATCGTATCATTAATACAACCGCCTCCAAAAGAAACCTCACTTAACACTTTATCCTGAAGCTGTATGTCTGATGTAAACAGATAGAGAGCAAGCGGCTTTGGACGCTTCACGATCTCGGAGATTGCATCATCCAGGTTCCGGCAACTGATTATGGGCAAAATCGGTCCGAAGATCTCATCTTCCATGGTGGCTGCATCCCAGGATTCAGCATCAATCAGTGTCGGTGCAATGTAGCGATCCGCTTCATCAGAGTGACCGCCATAGATTACTTTGTCCTGGTCCCGTTCGATGAGTTTTGTTAATCTTCTGAAATGAGCCTGATTGACAATCCGTCCATAATCGGAATTATGCTGAATGTCTGTACCGAAGAAGGACTCCACAGCTGTTTTCATCTCCGAGATCAGCTGTTCCTTCACTCGTTCGTGCACAAGCAAATAATCCGGAGCGATGCAGGTCTGTCCCGTGTTGAGCAGTTTACCCCAAATGATGCGTTCAGCAGCAACTTTAATATCAGCTTTCTCGTCCACAATGACAGGACTTTTCCCTCCAAGCTCCAAAGTAACAGGAACGAGATTTTTGGCAGCGGCCTCCATGACGATTTTACCTACCGGTACACTGCCCGTAAAAAAGATGTAGTCAAACGGAGCATTAATCAGTGCTGTCGTTGTGTCCTTGGCGCCTTCCACGACTTGAACATAGCCCGGCTCGAATACCGAAGCGATTATCTCACGAACAACGGCCGAAACGGCAGGCGTGTTTTCGGAGGCTTTGAGCACCGCGGTGTTCCCAGCAGCAATCGCACCAACCAGAGGTTCAATCAGAAGCTGAAATGGATAGTTGAAAGGTCCGATAATCAGCACGGATCCATATGGCTCAGGAATAATGTAACTTTTGGAGCCAACCAGAGCCATCTGCGTTTTTACCTTAACGGGTTTGACCCATTTTTTCACTTTTCGTATTGTATGTTTGATGCTGTCCATCATAAAGCCAATTTCGGTCGTATAGGATTCAAACTCACTTTTACCCAAGTCCTGATACAGCGCTTCGGTGAGCTTCGACTCGTACTTCTGAATAGCCTGTTTCAGCTGGGTTAAACGCTCAATTCTTGTCTCCGCTGAACGCGTGGCCCCTGAACGGAAAAACTGGTGCTGCTGCTCCAAAATCAGTTTAACCGCATTACGATCTAATTCCTGTAGGGTGCTCATATCATATGTCTCCTCTTCTTATATTGATGAAACGTTTAAACAAACGAACGTTTTGACTAAAAAGTACTTACTTCATCGTTGTGATTCGTCAGTTGTCTACAGACACTCTTTCTCCAACGCTGCAACCAGTTCTTTCAACAGTTCAACGGATGGCTTCAGGGAAGCAGAATAATACCGCTGGGTACCCTTCTGCTCCACGGATATAAGCCCTTTCTCAAGCAATAACTTGAGATGGTGAGAAATTGCTGGTCTGGATAGACTTGATTGTTCTGTAATTTCGTTTACGGTCATCTGACCCCGCTCGGTTAGAATCAACAAAATGTTTTGACGGTGGTTATCGCTTAGCACCTGGAATAATGGGATGCAGGACTGGAAAATACTTATCGCTTGTTGACCCATATGTTCTGTTCACCTCAATCTGCTCAATCATCGTATACATTAATATCAATTGGTTTAAGTGTTTAAACCTATCGACCTCCATTTTACCTCTCCTTCAAATAAAACTCAATTATTCATTTATTTATTTCAGTTGAAATATGATAAAAGCGCTTCCACACTACCATACAAGTATGGTAGTATGTCATTGAAGGAGTTGAAGTTGTGGAATATACCCCAAAGTTCTCGTCCAAATCCGGATTGTCGTCTTCCTTAAACGGTCTGTCGTCCATGAATAAGCAAACTTCCTCAACACGAGATGTCGTCTACGTTACGTTGAAGCAATTGATCCTAAGTTTGAAATTGCCTCCCGGCACGGCTATTTCCGAGAAGGAAATAGCGTTGGAGTTTCAAGTAAGCCGCACTCCTGTTCGAGAGAGCTTTGTAAGACTTGCACAGGAAGGTTTGCTTGAAGTGTATCCCCAGCGCGGCACGTATGTTTCTCTTATTCAGGTAGACCTCGTTGAAGAAGCACGCTTCATGCGTGAGCAGCTGGAACGGGCTGTGATCCGGCTTGCATGCGAGCATTTTCCGGATCAGGAGATGATTTTGTTGGAGCAAAACCTTGCTCAGCAGCAAGCATGTTTGCTGCAACCGGACGATGAACGAATGTTTCAACTGGACGAGGAATTCCATAGCACCCTTTTTGCAGGTTGTAACAAAAGCAAGACATGGACCGTGATCCAGCAAATGAATGTGCACCTCAATCGAAGCCGGATGCTTCGTTTGTCTTCGGATCATCAGTGGGATCATCTGATACACCAGCACCGGTCCATGGTGGAGGCCATTCAGCAGCATGATGCCAAGACGGCGGAACGAATTATGGAAGAACATCTTCACCTGACCGTCACAGATCTGGCCATCCTTCAGGATACATATCCATCCTATTTTCAACAATGACATGTCTTGCTCTATCTAATTACACTTGATGAGGTGAACGTGATGAGAATGGTTTTTCGCTGGTTTGGCGAAGGCAATGATACGGTGACGCTGGATCATATTCGGCAGATTCCGGGTGTGGAGGGCATTGTATGGGCACTGCATGATGTTCCGGCAGGCGAAGAATGGCCCATGGACAAAATTCTGGCCGTCAAAGCGGCAGCCGATCGGGCAGGATTACATTTGGACGTGGTGGAAAGCGTCAATATTCATGAAGATATCAAGCTAGGCCTGCCTACACGGGACAAATACATTGACAACTACAAAAAAACGATGGAAAAACTCGCTCAGGTGGGCGTAAAAGTGATCTGTTACAACTTTATGCCTATCTTCGACTGGCTGCGTACGGATCTTCATAAGGAAATGGAAGACGGATCCACTGCCCTCTTCTATGAAAGCAGCAAGCTCGCAGATATTGAACCACTGGAGCTTGTTCGGCGCATAACGGAGAATTCCGCGTTAACAATGCCAGGCTGGGAACCGGAACGTCTGCAGTATTTGACTGGCCTATTCGAAGCTTATAAAGATGTGACCGAGGAAGATATGTGGGAGCATGCCCGATATTTTCTACAGGAGATCATTCCTACGGCTGAGCGGCTTGGCATTCGAATGGCGATCCACCCGGATGATCCGCCATGGCCTATTTTCGGTTTACCGAAGATCATTATCAGCCAGGACAACCTACGTAGATATCTGAATCTTTATGATAGCCCTTACAACTCTGTAACCTTGTGCAGCGGATCTCTTGGAGCCAACCCGGATAATGATATTATTGGTATGATTCATGAATTCCGCGACCGGATTCCGTTTGCCCATATTCGTAACGTCAAAGTGTATGAGAACGGTGATTTCATTGAAACTTCACATCGCAGCCAAGATGGGAACGTGGATATTGCAGGTGTAGTTGAAGCTTATCACGATATTGGATTTGAAGGTTATGCCAGACCGGACCACGGACGTCACCTCTGGGGCGAAGAATGCAGACCAGGTTATGGTCTGTACGATCGCGCTCTAGGCATCATGTATCTCTGGGGTGTCTGGGATTCCCTACAAAGGAGGACAAAAGCATGAGCGACTATGTATTTGAAACATCATCCCGACTGGAAGGCAAAACAGCGGTAATTACAGGTGGTGCCGGCGTCCTCTGCCGATCCATGGCTGAAGAACTTGCTCGTCACGGAGCCCGTGTGGCCATTCTTAATCGCACAGTTTCCAAAGGTGAAGAAGTTGTTGCAGCAATTGAAGCTGCTGGCGGAACCGCCATTGCCGTTGCTTGTGACGTAACCCAAGTGGACAGTGTGAAGGCCGCGGCGGAAATTGTACAGGAAAAGCTGGGTCCATGCGACATTCTGATCAATGGCGCAGGCGGTAATCATGCCAGCGCTAATACCACGAATGAGATTTTCAGATTGGAAGATCTCGGGCAGCCCGATGTCACTACGTTCTTTGACGTCAGTGTGGATGGGTTCCGCCAGGTCATGGATCTGAATTTTGTGGGCTCCCTTATCCCTACCCAGATCTTTGCAAGACAAATGATTGACCGTGATGTACCCGCAACAGTCATTAATATCTCGTCGATGAGTGCACCTTCGCCCATGACCAAAGTTCCTGCGTACAGTGCTGCCAAGGCTGCAATTAACAATTTCACGCAATGGCTTGCAGTCCATCTTGCCGAATCGGGAATTCGGGTTAACGCCATTGCACCAGGTTTTTTCCTTACAGAACAAAACCGGAATTTGCTGCTTCATCCAGATGGCTCCCCGACTGAACGTTCCAGCAAAATCATTGCACATACGCCAATGCGCCGGTTCGGGAAGCCTGAAGATCTGCTGGGCACGTTAATGTGGCTTGCGGATGAGAAGCAATCTGCATTCGTTACCGGCACGGTTATCCCCGTTGACGGGGGATTTATGGCTTATGCTGGAGTCTAATGATCCGATCGGTACATTTATAAGAGATATCTTAATAGTAAAGCACTAAAAATAATTATTAACATGTAATAACGACCCGTAATCAGGAGTGTGTATCCTGGTTTCGGGTTTTTTCATATTCCGAATAAGATCATCCAGCCGAGGCAACGCTTGTAATAGTCAACACTAACAATTGGCAGCTAGTTGTCTACTAATAAATACATGTGATTTTGCAGTACGCCAAATGTAGGAAGGTGATACATACATGATGGAAGAAACATGGGTTGTGGTTGTGCGATCCATAATTGCTTTTTTGACCCTGATCATCTATACCAGAGTGCTCGGCAAACAGCAAATGGGTAACCTTACGTATTTCGATTATATTAATGGGATTACCATTGGTTCCATTGCGGGAACTTTCGCTACTGATTTGTCTTCTAAAGCATGGATTCATTTTGTCGCACTTACCATTTTTACAATCATTACGATTATCTTTCAGTACATTACACTTAAAAATCGAATGATTTCCAAGCTGATGGATTCTGATCCTACCGTTGTCATACAGAACGGTAAAATCCTTGAGCAGAACCTGCAGAAAATGCGTGTCAAATTCGATGAATTGACCATGATGCTGCGTCAAAAAGACGTATTTGACATTACGACACTGGATTATGCAATCCTAGAACCGGACGGCAATCTCTCCGTCGTTTTGAAGCCCGAGAATCAGCCAGTTACAGCCAAGGACATGCATATGCATCCTCCAAAAAGCAAACTGATGACCGAGCTCATTATTGAAGGTGTCTTGATCAAGCAAAACCTGAAAGAGAGAAATAAGGACATCAATTGGCTGACTGAACAATTAAAAAAGAAAAATATTACGATCCAGGACATTGCTTTTGCGGCTATCTTGCCTAACGACAAATTGTATGTCGATCTTTTCAAAGACCAATTCTCAGAAAAAACGGATATGGGTGATTATAAGGGACCCTTCTAATTTTCTTTTACTATCTGCATGGAGGCGGTTGAATGAAAACACGTTTCTGGTTGCTGTATGTACTGCCCATATTTTTGCTTGTTCTGTTTGTAGCTATCATGGCCACAGGGTCATTTCTCAAAAAACCATTTGGTACACAGGACCGCTTGCTCGAATCCGTACAAACCTTGGAAAAGCAAGTGGAGAAGAAACAGTGGACTGAGGCCAAGTCTCAAGTTGAATATGCAATGCAAGCCTGGGATCGCATCGTCAATCGTATTCAGTTTAGTGTGGAACGTGAGACCATTTATGATATTCTGGGTACTCTTGCTCGAATCAGGGGAGGCGTTGCTGCTGAAGATGATCAGGCGATAATGGAAGAGATTTATTATTTCTATGTCCTATGGGATAATCTTGGGGATTAAGATATACAAAATTACATGTGACGCAGAAAGGCACCTCCTTTATCCCAAAAGGAAGTGCCTTTTCTAAATGCATCTAAGCGTTTCGCGAACGTACAGCACGTGATCGTGGGCTACGAGATGTGGCTTCTTTGCGAAAAAACAGACTCAGTGCCCCCTTTGCACACCACAATGCAAACAATGCAAAGAGTGTACCCCAGAACAGGGCTGGAAGGAACGTCTGCTGAGCCAGATTTGCTGCATCACCTGCCCGTGAAGGCTGTGTCCAGGACATTAAACCGACGTACATGGCACTAACCACAGACTCTTCCAACGTCAAGAAAGCAAGTAACAGATAGTAGTACTTCACGATTTTGGCGCCGAAGATCATAATCACGACATTCAGCGCAATGAAGCCTGTGAGCCACAACATGCCAAATTCTCCTCTTACGTATAACAAAAGGGAAACCAGTGCTACAGCGGTCATGATACCCAGCCCCCACATATGCAGCCCTTTGCGGTATAGATAGAATAACAACCATGCAAAGAGAGAAGCTGTGACATACCCTGCCAATGACACCAAAATGGATCTGCCTGGTGTTAACATGGATGAGTAGGTAACGCCGCTGTGATCCGCGTATAATTCGATTCGTAGTACTTTTCCGGATAACAGCAGGGTCATTAATGCATGGCCGAATTCATGTATCATTGTGTCCAGGTTCCGGAACAACGAAGAAAACGGAATAAAACGTGTTAGAAAAACTGAAGCCACCAAAAATAATATGGTTTTGAGCCATTTATTCAATTCCGTGTTCCCTCCTTCTCACCGACTAAACATGCCCATCGTTATACTACGTATCAACCCTCTTCGCGTTTCTCCTTGTGAAGTGGGCTGCGCAATATTCCATCCACCAGCAGAAGCTGCGATTGTGTCCAATGAAGAAAGAAGACAAATCATAACGTCCCTTCTCGACCTCGAGCGTAACGAGCAGACGATTTCGCATATGCTTCAGTGCATATTGGACGAATTGATCGGCGGTTTCACTTTGCACTAGTGTAACATAAGCATATAACGAATGGTCTACCGGCTCATCTAGCGGACTTACTCCGGCACATGAAAACTCTGTCCCAACACCAGCTTGCTGAAGTGAGGATAAGGCTTCGAGCAGCTCTGCATCAATTTCTACACCGTTCCACAACACCGTTCTTTTCGCAGACACGGTATATTTATCGCGTTCCGTCCAGTGCAGCAGCTCTTGCTTGCGTCTTCTCCATAGATGAGGCGGCTGCTGACTTAACAATACTTCCTGTTCTTCACTTAGACCCATAAGCTTTTTCACCCCTATCCGATTGGTCTTCCGATCGTCTTACACAAGAAAAGAGCACATCGCTGTGCTCTCTGCTTGGCAAAAGGCAAAGGAATGGCACAGCCATTCCTCAGCATGTTGTACCATTGTACCTTTTTCGATGACTGGTATCAAATGGGTTTTAATTATTCATTCAAAGCCAGTTTAAGGGCCTCCAGATTCTGCTCCATTACGCCAATGTAGTCCAGACCCGCAGCAATTTCCTCTTCGGTTAATCCTTCAATGGGATTCAATACGGCTGTTTTGGCACCCACTTCACTGGCAATAGTCTCGGAAACTTTGGAAGATACCAGTGTTTCGAAGAAAATCGTTTTGACCTGATGTTCCTTGGCAAAATCGATGACAGATGCCATCTGTGCTGCAGATGGCTCTTGCTCGGGAGACAACCCGGCGATAGGTACTTGCTGCAGACCATACTGCTGTGCAAGATAGCCGAACGCTGCATGCTGGGTAACGAAATCTTTCCGTTTGCTGTCGGATACAGCCGCTTTAAAATCTTGGTCAAGTGTCTCCAGCTTGGCGATGTACGCATCCGCATTTTGCTTGAATTGCTCAGCATGTTCCGGTGCAGCTTGTGCCAGCCCGGCTTCGATGTTTCGCACTTCCTGAACAGCCAGAACAGGTGATAACCAAACGTGCGGATCAAGCCCGCCATGATCATGTGAATGCCCTTCTTCGGTGTCTGCATCATGTTCATGGTCATGTTCTTCTGTCGTCGCTTCATCTGCATGGTCATGGTCATGCTCTTCTGCAGCAGCTTCTTCCCCATGCTCGTGATCATGTTCTTCTGTAGTTGCTTCATCTGCATGATCGTGGTCGTGCTCATCTGCACTAGACTCCCCATGATGATGGCCATCTTCTACGCCTTCAAGCAGATCAATGCCTTGGCTTGCTTCAACTTGTACCAGCTTGTCATTCCTCAAACTATCCTTAACTTGATCAATCCATGATTCCATCCCAGCACCATTATAGACAAGTACATCTGCTTTCTCGATGCTTGCTATATCCTGAGGTGTTGGCTCCCAGTCATGAGGCTCCATACCAGCAGGAACGAGTGTATGTACATCAGCCAGATCTCCTGCTACATTTTTGGTGAACTCATACATCGGATAAAAGCTAACCTGTACGTTCAATTTTTTCTCAGTTCCTGCCGGAGTACTTGTTGAAGCTGCATCCGAATCGGATGCGGGTTTGGTTTGTCCGCAACCTGCTACAATAAGTGTGAGACTGAACAGCAGTCCCATTGCTGATTTTTTACTGAATTTCATGTGGTGTATTCTCCCTTGATTGTATTAATATCCTTGCGCCTTGCTGTTTTACTTCCTTGCGATGCCGTTTACGATTGTATAGTTGAATCAGCTTTTGAGCTGATATTCCAGTCAATAGAAAGGCCAGCAAAATGAGTGCGATCGTTCCACCTGGCGGTGTATTTAAATGGTAAGATGTTGTCAATCCGCCAAAAATGCCGATTAACCCGGTAATGACGGCAATGACCAATGCAGCAGCGAAGCTGCGAGAGATTCGAAGTGCCAGCGCGGCTGGCAGCACAATCAATGCGGATACAAGCAGTACGCCAACGATCGGCATAGCCGAAGCAACCGTCAGTCCTGTCAGTACGGCGAAAGCAAACGATAACCCTTTTACCTGAACGCCTCCAATAGAGGCTGTCTCTTCGTCAAACGTCAAATTATATAACGGTCTCCGTAGTACAATGAAAAATAACAAACCAATGACACATACAGCTGCCATCATCCATAACTGAACATTGCTGACTGCAACGATGGAACCGAACAGATAGGAACTGAAGGTTTTGGACAAGTTTGTTTTCAGACTCATGAGCACCACGGCCAGTGCCAGGCCAGAGGTCATGATAATTGCCACTGGCACTTCGCTATACGTACGATAGCTTCTCCGCAATTGTTCGACCAATAATGCACCAATGACAGCGATCGCAAACCCGCAGATGACCGGGTTGAGATTCATGACCGAACCAAGGGCCACTCCCGCCAGAGAAACATGAGACAGCGTATCGGCCATCAGCACCTGCCTCCGAAGCATCAGGTAGACGCCAAGAATCGGAGCAATAATGCCAATTAGTCCGCCTGCCCAAAAGGCTCGCTGCATGAATTCGTACTCAAACACTGCCATTCCTCACTTTCTTGACGCTCCAGGGTGATCGTCCGGTCCAACCGGTTGCCCATCTCTTCAAGGCCATGTGTCACCATAATAATGGTCAACCCATGTACATCTGCATAGTGTCGCATCAGATCATAGAAGCCTTCCCGGCTGCGGCGGTCCATGCCTGTTGTCGGCTCATCCAGAACTAGAACTTGAGGCTGTCCTGCCATAGCTCTGGCAATACAGATGCGCTGCTTCTGTCCACCCGACAGAGCGCCTACACGTGTATTGCGATATTCCCACATGCCGACTTCCCGAAGACTGCGTTCGACTACGGCTTCCTGTTCGGGTGAGAATTTTCGGAATAGACCAAGCTTGCGGTAACATCCGGATCGCACCAGTTCAATGACTGTACTGGGAAACCCGCTGTTGAATGATGCCACCTGCTGTGGTACATACCCGATCTCCAGTTTGTTACCACGGTTGTTCTGAATATTCATATGTACCGTGCCGCTCCAGGGCTGTAACAGCCCCAGCAGCAATTTCAGCATGGTTGTCTTCGCCGAACCATTGGGTCCAGTAATGCCTACAAACTCGCCCACATGAATATCCAGCGATAATTGATCAATGACGGGTTCTTTGCCATATCCAAAAACCACGTCGCGCATGGAAGATAGAATCATGGTAGGTCCTCTTTTCGTAAGTATTACGATTTAAAAATGACAAAAAAAATTTATCTCGTTTCCCGGTGAATCGTCATTTTCTTCAATCGTGGTGAATATTTTTTCATTTCAAGACGCTCCGGGTGGTTACGTTTGTTCTTTGTCGTGGTGTAGTTGCGATCCCCGCACTCTGTACATGCTAAAGTTACAATGACTCTCATGGTTGTGACCTCCTTATATTTAATCGTAATTATTACTGTTTAATGATACTATCCCATCCTTTTTCTTTTGTCAACCCCATGATGGGAAGGGATCTTTCAATTCACGCCAGTTAAGCTGCATTTCTTCTTCGGTAAGCAATGTATCGTCCAATGTTCTCTCAATCTCAGCGCGGTCCATATCAATTCCGATAAATACCAATTTCGTTACCCGGTCTCCCCATGTATCATCCCAATCCGGAATGGCTGGTAACGTATCTCCAAAATGCATCTGCCGTTCCTCTTCGCTCATGGCACCTACCCATAAGCCAGCTGGTCCAAGTTGTTTGGAGGTGCCTGCGTGACTGAAAGAGATGGCCATATGGTTCCGTGTAGCCAGCCACATCAAACCCTTAGATCTGACAATACTCTCCGGCCACTTCGCAATCCAGCGCAGCAATCGTTCCGGATGAAATGGACGTTTCCGATGGTACACAAACGAGTGAATGCCATACTCTTCCGTTTCCGGGGTGTGTTCTTCCTTCATCAATTCACGGATCCAGCCTGCAGACTGACTGGCTTTTTCAAAATCAAACCTTCCCGTGTTCAATATCTCCTTCGGATCAATCTGCCCGTGAGACGTTCGAATCAGCTTAGCTTCGGGTTGCATCGCATGCAGAGCTTTTTCCAGCTTCAGCAATTCCTCCTCAGAGACGAGATCACACTTGTTGAGAATCAGCACATCACAGAATTCAACCTGATCGGTCAATAGATGCACGATTCCCCGGACATCGCCCTCTCCTGCCTCCTGTCCCCGATCCATTAATGTTTCTTTTGAATAAAAGTCCCGCCAGAACTGCGCCGCATCCACAACAGTTACCATGGTATCGAGTCGGGTGAACTTCGTTAAATCAATTCCGAGTTCTTCATCGATATATGTAAACGTCTGTGCAACGGGAACAGGTTCTCCAATACCCGTCGATTCAATCAAGATATAGTCAAAAGAACCATCCAGAGCGAGACGTTCCACTTCTTTCAGGAGATCTTCCCGAAGCGTGCAGCAGATACAGCCGTTGGACATCTCCACGAGTTTCTCGTCAATACGCGATAATCCGCCTCCATCTCGAATTAACCCGGCATCAATGTTTACTTCACTCAGGTCGTTTACGATTACCGCGACTCTCATACCTTCCCGATTATGTAGCACGTGATTCAATAAGGTTGTTTTGCCTGCGTCCAGATATCCGCTTAATACGGTTACCGGTACCCGGCGATTCTCTTGTTTTTCAGACATGTCTACTCCTCCACTCCAAGGTTCTTTAATAAAAAGGAAGAACCCATATGTTTTTTGGTTGATTGTTAATCGTAATGATTACGATTAACAATCAACACTATACTTGACTTGACTTTCGCTTGTCAACTTCTCGATTCAATACTGACGAATAAATCGTAATATTTATGATTAAAAGACCAAACTGCGTATGTTGCTAAAGGTACAAGCATATAGATTACTAAAAGTCCGGTTGTGGAGGTCTGTTGTATGAAGCTTGCAGCCAATCTGAAGCTCTTGTCTATCCTGGTGCCTTGCGCCTTTCTTGTTCCCGTGCTCATCACGATGTCCTCTGATCTGAATCAGGCGTGGAACAGCGAAGCTTTGCAAAATATGAAAACCGTATTCATTGGCATTTTCCTCGAAGCTGCCCCTTTTCTACTCATCGGTGTACTGCTCTCTTCACTCATGCAGTGGTTCGTGTCGGAAGAAATGGTACGCAAGCTTACACCAAAGAACCCCGTTGGTGGAGTATTGGTGGCTGGCTTACTTGGAATCATATTTCCTATCTGCGAATGTGGCATGATACCGGTTGTTCGCCGTTTGATGCACAAAGGCATGCCTGCATACATTGCAGTTACTTTTATTCTTAGCGGTCCTGTAGTCAATCCGATCGTGTTTACCGCAACATTGCTCGCTTTTCCATCTCATCCCGAAATCACGATTACCCGCATGGGACTGGCTTTTGCCGTCGCAGCTTCGATAGGCTTGTTGGTATATTTGTTTGTGCGGCAGAATCCTCTGCGCAAAGTCAAGACTTCCGTGACAGAAGTCAAGACTCACTCCGGATTTAAAATGGCACACTCACCTAAGAATGGAGACCACGACCATAACCATGAGAAAAACTGGCGCAGCTTCTTTATTCATGCCGGAGATGAATTTGTGGATATGAGTAAGTATTTGGTCATTGGTGCATTGATTACAGCCTGCATTCAGACGTTTATTAGTCGAAGTGACCTGATCGCGCTTGGAAACGGCCCGGTTGCCTCCTATGTGTTTATGATGGGATTTGCTTATGTATTATCTCTTTGCTCCACTTCCGATGCATTTGTAGCTTCTGCGTTCTCGCATACCTTCGCTCTCGGTCCGCTCATTTCATTTCTTGTTCTTGGTCCCATGCTTGATTTCAAGAGTACACTGATGCTGCTGTCCACTTTCCGTACTAGGTTTGTCATTGGGTTAAGCTTAGCCATTATTGTTCTTGTCTTTGCTGGATCTTGGCTTGTTAACCTTCTGGTATAGCGTATATGCTCACTTCATTATAAATTGAAAAGAGGTGATTAGATGATTCATCCTGCATCCTTTCACACCCACAGTCACACTCCAAAGAGGCACTCCATCCAGTGGCATTCATTAATCCGTGCGGTATGGATTGGTGGTCTTGCCATATATATCTTCCATTTGAAGGAGAATGATTCTTTACATTATTATCTGGCACCTACGATGCAGCGTTTGTTGTTATGCTGCCCCATACCACTATTGTTCATCGCGGTCATTATGGCTTCGCATGGACTTTTGGGTCAGGCCCAGGTCCATTGCGATTGTGAACATCCACCTCCGTCTGGAGGGCTTCGAAGCTCAGTGACCTACGGCTTAATCATGGTTCCCCTGCTGCTCGGCTTTTTCTTACCCGATCAGGCACTCGGCAGTTCCATGGCCAGTCAGAAAGGCATGTCGCTATCTTATGCTCCTCCCGAAATCCGGCGTAAAGAACCTGCACCAGAGGAAGCTGCCAGCCTGAACATTCAAGATTTTGCCCAAAATTCACCAACTGCTGCATCTGGGTCATCTGGTAAGGTCCAATTCATTCCTCCAGATGAATACAGCCGTGAATTTGCTAAGCTAGCGGAAAAATTGTATGCAGAACCAGTCATCCAGGTTTATCCTGAGATTTTTTCCGAAACGCTTGGAACGATTGACATGTTTCAACGACAATTTGCAGGCAAGCCTATCTCCCTTACTGGCTTTGTCTATCGGGATGAAAGCATGGATCATGAATCACACTTTGCGCTTGGGCGGTTCCTCGTCATGTGCTGTCCAGCAGATGCAGCGCCATTTGGCGTAATGATCCACATCCCCGAAGCCGACAGCTTCCCTACCGACAGCTGGGTACAGATTGATGGCAGCATCGGTTCTGCCCAGGTGAATGGCAAGGATACCATTGAGATCAGGGCAGCGAAAATAACTGCTGTTTCCGAGCCATCCACGCCTTATATCTATACAAACGCAGATTCCGTAATGGCCTATGATAAGCTGCAGGCAAAATGAGAGGAATGGTTTTAAACCTAGGTTTAAGACTCCAATCCAGGCTCGTATACATTGAACGAGAAAAACCCGAAGCCATGAATCCGCGGCTTCGGGTTTTTCAATTCGAGTCCAAAAACGTATTGTACTCGGGGCAGCTGATTGATTATTCTGTTACAATATCATGAACGAGAACAGGAGCATCGGCTTGATCAGCGATGGTAATATTCTCTTTGATCTTCGCGATCACGTCTGCCACATCCTCACGATTGGCATGAATGGTTACTAGCGATTCACCAGCTTTGACCTTGTCGCCAACTTTTTTGTTCAACATCAAGCCTACAGCAAGATCAATCTCGGATTCTTTGGTAGCACGACCTGCGCCAAGCAGCATCGCAGCAGTACCAATCTCGTCCGCTACGATTCCAGCCACATAACCGTCCTGGTCAGCTTCAACTTCAATCAGATATTTTGCCTGTGGCAGTCGATCCGGATGGTCAACTACAGACGCATCGCCACCTTGGTTGGCCAGGAAATGCTTGAATTTCTCCAGTGCCTTCCCGTTCTGGATCACTTCTTTCAATTTCTCTTCTGCTTGCTCCAAGGAGTCTGCTTTGCCAGCAAGGAATACCATTTGACGTCCAAGCGCAAGACATAGTTCTTCCAGATCTTTCGGTCCTTTACCTTGCAGCGTCAAAATAGCTTCTTTCACTTCAAGCGCGTTACCGATCGCAAGGCCCAGTGGCTGAGACATGTCGGAGATGACAGCCATCGTTTTGCGCCCTACATTGTTACCAATGCTGACCATGGCATGTGCCAGTTCTTTTGCATCTTCCGTCGTTTTCATGAATGCACCCGCACCTGTTTTTACATCCAGTACGATGGCATCAGCGCCTGCAGCAATTTTCTTGCTCATGATGGAGCTGGCGATGAGCGGTAT
The DNA here is from genome assembly GCF_022346995.1 of Paenibacillus sp. ACRRY. Classification (GTDB taxonomy): domain Bacteria; phylum Bacillota; class Bacilli; order Paenibacillales; family Paenibacillaceae; genus Paenibacillus. The sequence continues at coordinate 957,429 of NZ_JAKRNM010000001.1, forward strand.
GGAGTTTACTGTTGCTGTAACGTCACGGAGCGCATAGAGCTTCTTGTCGGCTGGTGTAAGGTTACCACTCTGACCGATAACCGCTACCTTATGTTCATTTACGAGTCTAATAAATTCTTCCTTCTCCAGCTCGACATGGAAACCGGCAACAGACTCCAGTTTGTCTGTCGTTCCGCCTGTGTGACCCAGGCCGCGTCCGGACATTTTCGCTACAGGAACATCCAGGGCAGCAACAAGCGGTGCCAGTACCAATGTCGTTGTATCACCAACGCCTCCGGTGGAGTGCTTGTCTACTTTGATGCCTTCAATGGCGGATAGATCGATCGTTTCACCCGAGTTGACCATCGACATCGTTAGATCCGCACGTTCCTTGTCCGTCATATCCTTGAAGAAAACGGCCATCGCCCAAGCGCTGACTTGATAATCCGGAATTTCTCCTTGTGTATACCCTTGAACAACAAAATCAATTTCAGCTGTTGTCAGTTCTTTTCCGTCACGTTTTTTGGCAATAATGTCTACCATTCTCATGATGATCTCTCCTCGTGTAAGTGATTGTATGGAACACTTGTGCAAAGTCCGTTCCGGCCCCGGATCATTCTTCCGATCGCTGTTGTCTCCAAGTTTTTTTGATCCATTTTGCAATGGGAAAACTCGGAGACAAAGGCGAACGCTTCGCTTCTTCACAATCGATTCCGGTTCCTTCACTCCGTGCTTAAAAACAAAAGTTTCGATTAGAATTAAATGATTATTGAATATAAAATGCAACAATTACAGCATGATTGCTGTTTCCAGTGCAACGACCATCATGTCGTTGAATGTTTTTTGACGCTCTTCAGCAGAGGTTTCTTCGCCCGTTAGCAAGTGGTCACTTACTGTCAGGATGGTCAATGCATTAACGCCAAACTTCGCTGCGATTGTGTATAGTGCTGTCGTTTCCATTTCCACGCCCAATACGCCGTGCTGCATCAATTTTTCGGTAACGGAGCGGTCATCACGGTAGAATGAATCGGAACTGAATACGTTACCCACATGGATTTTCAAACCTTTTGCTGTCGCGCGGTCATACGCTTCTTTCAGCAAAGAGAACGTTGCGATTGGAGAGAAATCATACCCGCCAAACACAAGCTTGTTCATGCTGGAATCCGTACAGGATGCTTGAGCCAAAATGACATCACGAACACGCACATGCTCCTGCATACCTCCACATGTACCAACACGAATGAGGTTTTTGACGCCATATTCGCTGATCAGCTCATTGGCATAGATGGCGAAAGAAGGAATCCCCATTCCTGATCCCTGCACCGAAATGCGATGTCCTTGATATGTACCGGTAAAGCCTAGCATTCCGCGAACTTCGTTATAACAAACGACATCTTCCAAATACGTATCCGCAATAAATTTAGCGCGCAATGGATCTCCTGGCAAAAGGATCGTTTCTGCAATATCTCCGGGTTTGGCTCCAATATGTGTACTCATGGTCTAAATCTCCTCCAGTTTATCCATTAATATAGTAATGCCAGATCCCGGGCAGCCGAAGCTGCTCCGGTGACCTGCACATCTTATTTAACAATCCGATATTATCTGATTTCAGCTTGAACAAAGGTATTTATTTCAAATCTTTCAGGAAGCTTGTACCATACTCCGGCAATTGAACACCGAAATTATCAGCTACCGTAGCACCAAGATCTGCAAATGTACTGCGCAGTTCAAGCTGCTTACCTTCAGTAAAGCGTGGGGAATACACTAGCAGTGGTACATACTCTCGTGTATGGTCCGTGCCACGATACGTTGGGTCGTTACCATGGTCAGCCGTAATGATCAGCAGATCATCGTTTGTCATTTTCCCAAAAATCTCAGGCAGACGTGCATCATAATCCTCAAGTGCTTGAGCATATCCTTGTGGATCACGGCGATGACCGAACAATGCGTCGAAGTCTACCAGGTTCAGGAAGCTAAGCCCCGTGAATTCTTCATCCATTGTCTCGGACAATTTGTCCATACCATCCATGTTGGACACTGTACGGACAGACTTGGTCACCCCTTCACCATCATAGATGTCTGCGATTTTACCAAGGGCAATGACATCGAATCCCCCGTCCTTAAGCTCGTTCATCACCGTACGCCCGAATGGTTTAAGCGCATAGTCGTGACGATTCGCCGTACGTTTGAAGTTACCGACTTCACCAACGAACGGACGAGCAATGATACGACCCAGCATGTATGGATCATCGAGCGTGATCTCCCGGCAGAATTCACAAATTTCGTACAGCTCTTTCAATGGCACCACATCTTCATGTGCTGCAATCTGCAGAACCGAATCAGCAGATGTATAGATGATGAGCGCTCCTGTTTTCACATGCTCTTCACCAAGCTCATCAATGATTTCCGTACCGCTTGCGGGTTTGTTCCCGATGACTTTACGCCCAGTTTCCTCTTCGATGCGCTGAATCAGCTCATCCGGGAAGCCATTCTCGAATACACGAAACGGGGTATCAATATAGAGTCCCATGATCTCCCAATGGCCTGTCATGGTGTCTTTGCCCCGGGACGCTTCCTGCATTTTGGTATAATACGCTTTGGGTGCATCCGCGACAGGAATACCCTCGATTTCTTTAATGTTGGACAGTCCGAGACTTGCCATATTCGGCATGTTCAGACCTCCGCGTTCACGTGCAATGTGACCAAACGTATCCACATCGAAGTCATCGAATTCTGCCGCATCCGGCGCTTCACCGATACCTACAGAATCCATAACGATCAGATGTACTCTTTTGAATGTTGACATAACTTATGCACTCCTTCCAATTATCCGGTTTACAAGAACAGTCCGGCGATGATCGCAGACAGCACGCTGACAAGCGATGCACCGTAAAGCAGCTTCAGACCGAAGCGGGCCACCACATTGCCCTGTTTCTCATGAAGTCCCTTGACCGCACCGGCAATGATACCGATGGAGGAGAAATTGGCGAACGATACGAGGAAGACCGACACGATGCCTGTCGTACGGGCAGACAGTGCGGTTTGTTTGGTCAGATCCAGCATGGCGACGAATTCGTTCGACACCATTTTGGTTGCCATAATACTTCCCGCCTGAATCGCTTCTTTCCAGGGAACGCCCATAATAAACGCAAAGGGTGCAAACACATAACCAAGCAGTTCCTGGAACGAAATGCCAAGAACAGCACTAAATATGCCGTTAATGAGCGCAATCAGGGCAACGAAACCGATGAGCATTGCTGCAACAACGATCGCCACTTTGAATCCGTCTAGAATATACTCACCCAGCATCTCGAAGAACGATTGTTTTTCCTCTTCCTGCACTTCCAATATATCTTCTTCCTCGGTTACCTTATAAGGATTCACGATGGAAGCGATGATAAAACCGCCAAACAGGTTCAGCACAAGCGCTGTGACCACATATTTCGGATCAATCATGGACATATAGGCACCGACAATGGACATCGATACCGTGGACATGGCTGAGGCACATAGTGTGTACAGCCGATGCTTCGGCAGCAAACCGATTTGTTTTTTTACGGAGATGAACACTTCAGATTGCCCCAGAATGGCGGAAGCAACCGCGTTATATGATTCCAGTTTGCCCATTCCGTTGACTTTGCTTAATACCAGACCAATATATTTTATAACAAAAGGTAAGATTCGGATATACTGCAATATACCAATCAGGGCAGAGATGACGACAATCGGCATCAGCACGTTCAGGAAAAACGGTACCCCGCCGCCTTCTGCTTCAATGGTCGTGAGACCACCAAATACAAAAGCGATCCCTTCGTTTGCGTAATCAAGCAAGTTTTCAAATATCGTGGAGAATCCACCAATCAAAAACGTACCAATCCCAGTGTTCAGCAAGGCATACGCCAATATAATCTGTAAAACAATCATGACGACCAGCGGCCGGTAGCGAATTTGCTTCTTGCCGTTACTTGCAATATAAGCCAGTCCAAAAACAACAAGTAAACCAAGTATGGCAATTAGAAATTTCATTTGATCTCTCCTTTGAAGGTAGTTTAGCCAGATGTTGAATTCAGCTCAAAGGCCATACAATAAAATTAAACTTTCAGAAAGTTTATTAAGCGCTTACAAATAATTCATTTTATAAAGGTTGGAAACCTGTTCCCCATCATCGGTGTATATACCGGATTCTAGAGAACAGGTCAACGACCTGGTTCTTAGTAGGAGGATGTAGATTGTCCGCCTTGCATGATCTTCACGCCGGAGCTTGCACCAATACGAGTTGCTCCTGCTTCAATCATTTTTTGCATGTCTTCCAGGCTGCGTACCCCGCCCGATGCTTTTACACCCATATCTGGTCCAACCGTGCGACGCATCAGAGCGATATCTTCTGGTGTTGCCCCACCTGTAGAGAAACCTGTGGACGTTTTGACAAAATCGGCTCCAGCTTTAACGGCTGCCTGGCATGCACGTACTTTCTCTTCATCTGTAAGCAGACACGTTTCGATGATGACTTTTACCAATGCTTTACCCGCTGCAGCTTCAACAACAGCACGAATATCCTGCTCCACATCGTCATCTTTTCCATCTTTTAACGCGCTGATGTTGATCACCATGTCCACTTCTGTAGCACCTTTAGCGATTGCATCTGTCGTTTCGAACGCTTTGGTCTCGGAAGTAGAAGCTCCCAGAGGGAAGCCGATCACTGTACAGATATCCACGCCACTGCCTTGAAGCTGTCCTGCTGCATAGGAAACCCAGCCCGGGTTTACGCATACGGAAGCAAATTGGTACTGTTTCGCTTCTTCTGTTAATTTGTTAATTTCGCTTTGCGTTGCATCCGCACGAAGCAAGGTATGATCGATCATTTTGGCTAATTGAGCTGTAGTCAATTGAATCTCTCCCTTATCTGAACTGTTTATTTATAGCCTTACACTAACATGAACATATGTAAAAATCAATATGAACCTTTGTTCACTCTCTGTATTGAACGAAACAACGCTTATAGCTTCTGCCCTAAAAAAGCAAAACATCCACCATTCTTCCGTGGCAGATGTTGTCATCCTCAGATTTAAAATCGAAGCAAAGCCTGCGCTGTGTACTGGTCTGTTACCAGAATATTAGCATAGTGCCCTTTAAGCGCTGCATGGATGGCTTCGATTTTGCGTTGACCACCGGCAACAAGGATCGATTTCTCTTTGTTCCGTAATTCGGCCAGATCAATCCCTACCGTTCTGCTGTTGATTTCCTCACTAATCAATTGACCCTCAGCATCAAAGAAACGTGAACAGATATCACCTGCACCCGAATTCATCAGCAATTGCTGTTCCTCTTCGTTGAAATAACCCAGCTTGAACAGGAGTGCGTCCTCCTTAACCGTACCCACGGTAAACAGAGCAATGTTGGCTTGCCTGCCAAGCTCTACAATTCGACCGATGTGCCGGTCGGCTTCCACCATTTTCTTGACTTCAATATTGTCAAAAATAACAGGCAGGGGCAGGTACCGAGGAACAGTGTGAAACGCTTCCGCGAACAAATGCACGATCTCCGCTGCATACGTGTTCACGTGCGAATGACTGACGCCTCCCTTTAACTGAACGACTTCAACACCTTTAACCTGTTTAGCCCGAAGTTGTTTGGCCACCGCGTACATCGTTGTTCCCCATGTCACTCCAATAATATCTGCATCCTGTACGGTGTCCTGCAGATAGTCCGCAGCTCTTTTGCTGATATGCTTCTGAATTTCTTCATCACTCTTCAATGGTGCAAAACAGACGAGCGCGGTATCCAGATTATATTTGGCTTTGAGATCTCCGGCAATGATATCAATGTCCTCCAGCGGGTCCATAATTTCAATACGGACATACCCTCGGTCCTTGGCATACTGGAGCAACCGGGATACGGTTGGACGAGACACGCCCAGCCTGACGGCAATATCCTGCTGGCTGTAATCCGACTGATAATACAATTTGGCTGCTTCAATGCTTAATCGTTGTTTCTCCAGATCCATTCCCATTTGCAATCATCTCACTCATCCATGGTATCGTTTGAAATCCTTGTTCCATATTGCTTACATATTTTAATTCGCTGCTAGTCCAGTTTATTATACATCATGAAGTACCAGGTCACTATTCCTTCTGTAGCTAATGACATAAGAGGAGATTTCCGAAATCCAAGCATAAAAGGAATCCAAGCATAAAAAGTATTTTAGGGTGCATACTACAGCGGTCACTTTATCGTTTGAGTAATTATGAATTCACCAAAATACATGACTGAGAGGAAGTATTGCATGCCAACCCTACTGTATATTACTGCCCATCCACATGATCATGAGACCTCTTTCAGTATGGCTACAGGTCAAGCTTTTATAGATGCATACCGGGAAAGCAATCCATCGGATGAGGTTGTCCATCTTGATCTGTATCGCTCCAACATCCCGCATATTGATGCCGATGTGTTCAGTGGTTGGGGAAAACTTCAATCAGGAAGTGAACTCACTGCGGAGGAGCAATCCAAAGTCAGCCGTCTGAATGAGCTATCGGATCAGTTTGCATCTGCTGACAAATATGTTTTTGTTACTCCGATGTGGAATTTCTCGTTTCCTCCAATCATGAAAGCGTACATTGACTCCATATGTGTGGCTGGCAAAACGTTCCGCTATACAGAGCAAGGTCCGATCGGACTTTTGACGAATAAAAAGGCACTTCATATTCAGGCTCGTGGTGGCATTTATTCAGAAGGTCCTGCAGCACAAACGGAATCAGGGCATCGTTATTTGAGCATCATTATGTCTTTCCTTGGTGTACCCAAGCTGGAGGGAATCTTCGTTGAAGGTCACAACCAATTCAGAGAACGTGCGGATCAGATTAAACAGGATGCAATTGAACAGGCTCGTACCGTAGCGAAACAGTTTTAATCATGAAATAAAAATAGTAAAGCCCGCTGTCCACCCCTATAAGTACGAAGGGGCACACAGCGGGCTTTTATATAATAATGACTGATATCTGCTTACTGTTGACCGGCACTGGCACGGCTTATGGTTTCAAGTTTGCGGGTAATGGCATTACGGTCCACTTTCAACCCCCAGAGCATTTCAGCAATTTGCTCTTTCTCTTCCGCGGAATCTGCATGTTTGAGCTGCATTAAGAGATCATGCATCTGTTCATTAATTCCTTCAAACTGGGTCCAGAGATCCTGGCGTACTTCTTTGGAATCCAAGTGACGATTAGCATCCACCTCTTCTTTTAGTCCTTGAAGAATGGAGTTTTTCCACTCATCGTCACCTAACTGTGTCGCTATGTTCAGGAGATCCAGATAATCGTCAACAAGAAGTGAGTTTAATTCAGCATGTGTTTTCATCGTTTATTGCATCCCCTTTTCGTCTATTTACCAAGTATTATACTCGGTTTTTCAGGATATGCAATAGGTGTCGGAAAAAGTTGCAACTTCTTACCCTTGATGTCGAATTACGACGAAACACAACGAGTAATGACTAATGTTGGTATTATGACTTGAGTTGTTGTAACAATTGAACACGATACGCTTCACTCTCTAGAGATTGGATCTCCTTATATTGTTCAACCGTAAGAACTCTTGGTTCTCCAGCTGCCTTGGCTATCATGTACACTTTCGCACTTTCCTCCACCACTTGAGTTCGATAATAAGCTTCACGCAAATTTTTTCCTGTCGTAACCAATCCATGATTGACGAGAATGAGGGCCGAATGTGATTCCACCTTAGCAGCGACTGCATCGGCCAGCAGTTTGGTCGTGGGAAGAACGTAAGGAATAAAACCGACGTCCCCTACAAGTGCTGACTGATCCGGAAAAAGGTGAGGCAGTTCATCGTACACGAGACTCAGAGCGATCGTATATGCAGGATGCGTATGAACAATCGCTTGAATATCGGGATTTACTCGATAGCTGTAGAGATGCATTAACACTTCTGAGGAAGGACGTGTTGATCCGGCCCGCGTCTCACCTGTCTCGATATCAACCGCAATCCATTCCTCCGGTTCAATATCCTCAAGTGCATAACCACTTGGAGAGAGCAGCATCGTCCCTTTCGAACGGGCACTCAGATTGCCTCCAGGTCCAACTACGAGACCCTGCGCTACCGATCTGCGGGCATATTTGGTCAGTTCTTCTCTTACCAGCTGTTCAGACATGTGTTTCTCCACTCCCTTAACTTCTTTTTATTTCAATCCCTTCGTTAAGCGCCCATTCAGTTTTTGATAGATTTCATAGGCTTCCTGCCATGGCAGGCTATCCTCTGGCTCATAGGTTTCAAAGGTGAAGGAAGCGGCGGCAATCTCCCGGACCTCAGACAAACTGCTTACTTCGCCATGGGCCAGGAATTGCAGCATGCAATTCCCGGCGGCAGTTGCCTCCACTGGCCCTGCTATGACAGGAATACCGGTGGCATTCGCTGTAAACTGACATAGTAAACGATTCTGAACACCTCCGCCTACCATATGAATGACGCTTGGGCGGCTCCCCGTGACAAGTTCTAGTTCATCCAGCGTCTGCCTAAATTCCAGCGCCAGGCTTTCCAAAATGCAGCGTACAATCGCTCCGATTGTTTCGGGAGTAACCTGCATGGTGGCACTGCACTGCTGACGTATTCGTCCGGGCATATCACCAGGCGTTAAATATATCGCGTCTCCCGGCAGGATAAAGCTTTGTAGCGCTGGAGCCGATGCTGCGAGATGAACCAGTTCCTGATGGCTAAAAATATGGTTTTCCCGTTCCCATTGCCTTTTGCACTCCTGCAAGAGCCAGAGACCAGACCGATTCTTCAATATTCTTGTCTTGCCACTGACCGTTCCTTCATTGGTGAATCCCAGTCTTCGGCTGCGTTCATCCAATACTGGGGATTCGCGTTCCATGCCCATTAGTGACCATGTTCCACAACTGATAAAGGCAAAATTCGAATCTGACGCAGGAATGGCTGCAAGTGCTGATGCAGTATCATGCGAGCCTACAGATATGACTTGCATGGGTTCGATCCTTAACTCCGCACACAGATCATCTGTTAACCGTCCCAACACAGTGCCTGGCCGAACAATGGGTGGGAAAAGTGTTTCAGGTAGACCGAGGCGGCCAAACAATGAATCATTCCAGCGGTCCTCTCCGGCATGCAATAGTCCGCTCGTGCTGGCAATGGTATATTCACAGGCCTGCTGCCCCGAGAGATAAAAGTGAAACAGATCCGGCATGAATAACATCCTCATATCTGGTCGTAATTCAGCGTTTCCCCGTAAGCTTCCAACCAATTGGAATACCGTATTAATCTGCTGAGGCAGAACGCCGGACATGGTATACAGATCTTCTTCATTAACCATGCGCAGCGTCTCTTTCATCCAATCGGCATTACGGGATTCCCGGTAATGACGTGGGTTTCCATATAATCTTCCTGCACCATCCACCAAGCCATAATCAACGCCCCAGGTATCCACGGCAATAGAACGAACCGGGTGGGTTAATCCCTGAGTGCCTTTTACAATGCCCTGTTTCAGTTCATGGAATAGTCTTAGGAAATCCCAATACAATCCGTCCGCAAGCTGAACGGGATCATTACTAAATCGGTGTACTTCCTGTAATGAGAGCATTTCACCGTCAAAACTTCCCCTGACCACCCGGCCGCTTCCGGCACCATAGTCAGCAGCAAGCACATGGTTTGCCTTATCTCCCATCTCTCTTGCCTCCTCCTTTGGAAGAACGCCAAATTCTGATTAGACAGAATTTGGCGTCTGACAGGATAGTCTAACGGTATAAAGGTCCAAACACGCTGCAAGCACGATAATCTGCACTCTCGGGTTCACTTGTTCCAAATAACCCCCATGCCCGTGGACGGAATATCTCGGAATCCGGAACATTATGCATACTCACCGGAATCCGCAAGATAGAAGCCAGGGTAAGGAGATCTGCTCCAATGTGCCCGTAAGAGATCGAGCCGTGGTTGGCGCCCCATTGGTTCATGACTTCATAAACGGAGGTAAATGCGCCTGTTCCTGTTAAAATCGGGGCGAACCAAGTTGATGGCCAGGTCGGATCCGTCCGCTGGTCCAGCGTATTATGCACTTCATCAGGCAGATCGACGGTGTAACCCTGAGCGAGCTGCAGCACAGGACCAAGACCCTTAACCAGATTGAGACGTGTCATCGTGACTGGCATACCGCCTTTGGTCAGGAAGTCAGCGGAGTAACCACCGCCTCTGAAATATTCGACTGAAGCAGGTCTCCACGATGTCGACTGCAAGCAGTTCTGAACTTCTTCATCTGTAATTTCCCAGAAAGGCTTCAGAGCAGGATTACCGTCTTTGGATTGCTGCCCAGTGCCATCGAGTGCTGCTGAGCCCGAATTGATTAAGTGGAGAATCCCGTCCTTCGCTTTTCCCTCCAATTGGTGTCCAGTTACCCGTGCTACCGAATCCGGACTCCAATACGTGCGTACATCTGCAAAGATTTGGGCTGTATGGGTGAGCAGCGAGCCGAACAGCATGGACACACCATTCAGGCTGTCATTTTCTGTGGCGACCAGATAAGGTGAGCGTTTGCCATTCCAGTCAAAGGATGAATTCAGGATCGACTCCAGGAAATCGCCATTAGGCGAGTGATCCGTCCACTGCCGCTGACCCTGGAAGCCGGATACAATCGCGTGATGACCCATCGATTCTTCTGTGAAACCGAGTTCTGCCAATCTCGGATTGCCTGCCATCAAATCACGTACGATCTGAGTCATTTTCACGACAGTTTCCCATTCATACTCTTTCCGCTTGCGGTCTGTTTGCAAGTGAGTCGGGTTGTTGTCCGGCCCTTCAATGCAATTCTCTTTCACCCAAGCCAGTGCCAATTTATATTCTTCCGGATCATAGATTTCTTCCTCAATCCGCCGGGTCAGCTCGCTCATATCCACATATTCGTTCCTCATGCCGAGATATTCCTGGAAAAAGGAATCGTTCACAATGGATCCGGCAATCCCCATGGATACCGAGCCAATGGACAGATAGGCCCGCCCCTTCATCGTAGCGGCTGCAAGACCCGCCCGGCTGAAGCGAAGCAATTTCTCCCGGACGTCATCTGGAATGGTCGTATCCCCGCCATCCTGAACATCCTCGCCATAGATTCCGAAGGCCGGAATCCCCTTCTGAGCATGTGCAGACAGTACGGCTGCCAGATAGACTGCGCCAGGCCGCTCCGTACCGTTAAAACCCCAGATGGCCGTAGGGATGGATGGAGACATATCCATCGTTTCCGTACCATAACACCAGCATGGAGTAACCGTGATGGTAACTCCAACATTCGAACGATTGAACAGCTCTGCCGCCGCAGCTGCTTCGGCTACACCGCCAATACAGGATTCGGCAACGACGCATTCGACCGGGGAGCCGTCCGGATAACGAAGTTCTGCCGTAAGCAGCTCAGCTACCGATGTTGCCATTCGCATCGTTTGTTCCTCCAGGGATTCACGTACTCCCTTGCGTCTGCCGTCAATGGTGGGACGAATACCAATCTTGGGAAAAGCCTGTTTATAACGGTAATCCTGATGTGTCATACTAATACGTCCTCCTTCAAGTGGTTTCTGGATAGGTACGAATTGATTTCACGTTGTCTTTCAGGATGCAGTTAAAGCGGTCAGACCTTGAAGATGTAATTCCGATACCCATTGGTGCGTCAGTCCTGGACAAGAGAGCAATTCATTAAATGAATGCGTTTACAAATTTAAATTGAACAAAAGTCCACTTTATGTATGGATCACCATGATGCAGTCCTGTCTCTCTGCAGGAACGGATGTATGGAGCGGAAAAAGATTGAGTAGTGTGAAAAGTTTTGCTGAAAAAAAAGATCGTTTTTTACTTTGGGTTATCGGTAACCCTAACATAGCACGCGCCCATATTGCTGTCAATCGGCATTATCCTATAGAATGGTAAGACTATGTTATGAGAGGTTAGATTCTATTGATCACTATTTATGATATTGCCAAGAAAGCCAATGTTTCTGCCATGACGGTCTCCAAAGTAATTAATCAAACAGGTCGCATCAGCACGGCCACAAGGGAACGGGTACAGAAGGTTATTGATGAACTCGGGTATATCCCTAATTCGAATGCACGCAGCCTTGTACTTCAGCGAACACAGATGTTATCTCTGCTGATTACAGATATCACCAATCCATTTTATACAACACTCGCACGCGGTGCCGAGGATGCAGCTAACGCTCGTGGATATCGTCTGTTGTTTGGAAATAGCGATGAAGATTACAGCAAGGAGAAAAACTACGTGGAGACGATTCTGTCAACGCGTGTTGATGGAGTCCTGTTTGCCCCTGCGGGCGACCGTTCCCTCGATCATCTGCAGCAGTTACATGAGAGGAACATCCCGTTTGTCATTTTGGATCGTACAGTACCTGGGATCACGTCGGATGTTATTGCGGGGGACAGCCGGCAAGGTGCACTTCTATTGATCCGATATCTGACGGAACTGGGGCACCGCCGAATCGCACTCGTTAACGGCTCATCTGAGGTTTCTACGGCCAGATTACGTGAAGAGGGTTATGCAGAGGGATTACGTGAAGCAGGTCTTAAGGTTGATCCGATGCTTGTCCTACGGACAGGTTATCGTGATTTCAGTGATGAGGCTGGCATGGAACAATTACTTATGCAGCCGGATAAGCCAACGGCTATTTTTGCGGCCAATAATATGCTCGCGATTGGGGTCATTCGTCTGCTCCGCAAAAGAGGGCTGCGTGTACCGGAAGACATCTCGGTTGTCTGTTTTGATGACCTGGATTTGGCTTCCGCTTTTGATCCTTTCCTCACTGTTGCAGCGCAGCCCGCCTATGATTTTGGAGCCAAAGGCATGCATATGCTAATCGACAGAATTGAAGGTACTGCACCGACTGATTCACAAACGGTCATTCTTCCATCCGAACTGCGTATCCGTGCTTCAGCTTCCCTGCCATTAGGGCAATCGAAACCATTGGAATCATGATAGAATCCGTATGACTGGACTTAAATTAATATAAAAAAAACAGGACGCCAAGGAGTTACTCACTCCCTAGCGTCCTGTTTTACCATTCATGCTTATCTACCAAAAATCTAACCTTCGGACTGCAGCGCCAGTGCCACTTCACGTACGAGACCCGGAAACCAGTCCATCAGTGCTTCAAAGGTATATCCCGCCTGCTCTGCCTTGGTTGTATCCATCGTCCATGATTCCGAGATACCGAAGGGCGACATATCCTCCTGAACGGTTTCGCGTAATACTTGGGACTGCATGCCAGTCACAGTCTCAATCAGATTCATCATGGCAGATAGCGTAATTGAGCCTTTCGAAGCGGCATTTACAGGTCCGGTAATCGATGAATGCCCCAACCATGCAAGAAATCTGGCTGCTTCCTTGGAATTGATAAATCCAATCTCGGCGTCCGGATTCGGCATGCCGATTGGCTTTCCTTTTTGCACATGCTCAATATGAAAATGCAGCCTTCTCGTGTAGTCGTCTATTCCGAGAACAATTGGAATTCTCATCGCCACGACAGGGAAACTAGCTTTCTGGAAAAACACAGCCTCCGCCAGCCGCTTGCCCTCTCCATACGAAAAGTCCTCGTGATTCCCGTATTTCAATGGATACGTGTATGGATCAAAATCCTCTTCCTTAAATCCTGGTTTGGGATCGCCATAAACGGAGAGTGTTGACGTAAGTACATATCTTTGGGTACGTCCCGCAAAAGCGTCACACGCCGACTTTGCCGCATCCGGTGAGTAACAGATGTTATCATACACCACATCCCACTGGTCAATCTGTGCCACTTCAGCTAGAGATTGTGGATCCTCCCGATCCATCTTGATCCGGTTCACCTCCGGCCCAAAGTCCACGTTCGTTTTGCCGCGCGTCGCAACGGTAATTTGCGATTTTCCTTCCCACAGCAAATGATCGACCAGACGTTTGCCGAAAAAGCGTGTCCCGCCAAGAATGAGTACCTTTTTCATCCGATAGACCTCCTACCCTCTTCTGGTGTTTCGTATATTATAGCGAGGTATGCAATACTACAACAAATATACCCCGTAACTCAACAGTTAACCTGTGTTTCAAGGACGGAAAGACCTCTTATCACATGACTCAGAATTCGGGTTTTGTAATTTTGAGCATCGTATGGGCTCCTTGCTGAAATTCATACGTCGTGCTGACTTCTGTAACCCTGAATCCAAGGTTCTTCAGAAAGGACTTGATCTCGTCCATATGTTCATACCGTTTTCCAGACAGATCGACTGTAGGGAAAATCCGCAACTCCTGTCTCGTTACGCGCAACAATTCAAGAATGGTTTGCTCATGGAAGCTGAAGTCCAATCGATCTGCATACGTAAACAGAAAATGCGCAGATAAAGTCATATCGAATTGTTCGTCAGTAAAAGGCAGCACGGGAAGCTCGGCATAGATATATTGCTCGGGAAAGTTTCTCATATCTGCCACACAATCCCGAAGTGCATTCATTCTTGCTTGCTTCAAACCATCCATCGAACCGAAATAGTCCCATCTGTATCTGTCACGCACCTGTTTCAATTGCTCCATGGTGTGTTCAACGTCTTGCTGCCCTTTGAGTTCCAATTTGTCGATTTCGTGTTCGTATGCAATATCTGCTGCCATGGAGTCCGCACCATGCCTGCGGGCATGGCTGCTGAATGAACAAGCCCCTCCCGGACAGTCCAGAATGGATCTGCCACGGAGATCTTCTGGTGTAAGGTTAAACATTAACATGTATTCCTTATACGTTCGGCCAATAAAAATAATTTTCTCTAGTTCGAGACCCACGCTCTTGTTTTCTTGCTGCTCTTCTCTACTCATCTCGTCTCAGCTCACTTTCCTGTTGCTCTATTAATCGTTCGGGAAAACCAGACCAATCTGCTTGCGGATCTGATCCATCACCTGCATGGTTTCATAGGAGCGTTCATAGCTATTCATCTCGGATTCCTGTTTCCCCTGCTGAATGAGTTGAACGAATTCCTCCACCTCATAATACATGGCTGGATAGGTCTGCTCAGCTGTCAACGGTTCAACCGTACCGTCATTGTATCGTATTTCCGCATGCTCGGGCGAACCAATCTTATCAATAATAATGCTGCCGCGCTCTCCCATAATTTCACTTGGTACATGAGAGTTGGAGATCTTGGAGTAAGTCACTACGGCTTCCATCCCTTCGTAGCCCAGAAGCACACTGCCCTGTCCATCAACTCCGGAATTCAGCATGATAGCCTGAGCTTGAACCTGTTTTGGTGCACCAAATAAGGTGATTAGCGGGTACAGACAATACACCCCAAGGTCCATCAAAGCGCCGTTTGCAAGTTCAGGCTTGAAGGCATTGAGCACAACGCCCTCTTTGTACTTATCGTATCGGGATGAATACTGACAATACCCCGCGATATATTTGCGCACAGGTCCGATTTTGTGCAGATGGGCCTGTACCATTTTGAACGAGGGAACCAGGGTCGACTTCATCGCTTCCATTAGCAAAACGTTGTTATCACGAGCAGTATTAATCACATGAGAAACCTCTGCAGCATTGGCAGCTAGTGGCTTCTCGCATAATACATGCTTGCCGTTTCTCAGAAACAGCGCGGTCTGATCGGCATGATATGTATTTGGTGTAGCAATGTAGACCGCATCAATCGTGTCACTCGCTGACATGTCCTCCAGGTCAGTGAATCGGTGCTTGGCGTTATATTTATCTGCAAATGCATTCGCCTTGTCCTCTGTCCGTGAGTAGACAGCTGTCAATTCGAATCCCTTCACATGTGCTGCAGCTTCAAGAAGCCTTTCTGTAATCCAATTGGTACCTACAACTCCGAAACGAACCATTATTACCTACCTCTTTCATGAATGAATTTCGCATGTACATCATCCTGCTCATTGTAGCATATTTCATTCCCTGGGAAGGAAGGGATAGTCGTCTGCTTGCCATTGAGATCTTGCTTTTTCATGCGAGATTCTGTTGAACATCTTTCGTACAAGGGTATAATGTGTCGTGAGGTGATCGTATGAAGCTTCGTGACAAACCAGAGTCCCCTTCTTTTTCAATAAATGAATCGCAATGGACTGCCATTATCAGCAATGATGCCTCCTATGACGGGAAATTTTATTACGGTGTCAGGACGACAGGTATTTTTTGCCGACCTTCATGCAAATCCAAAGATCCGAAATACGAAAATGTACTGGGTTTCCATAATCCTGAAGATGCTCTGGCGCAAGGCTTTAGACCATGCAAACGTTGCAAGCCTACAGGACAGCGTGTTCCTGATCAGGAATGGGTTTCCGTCGTAACGAATTATATTACCCATCATTATTCAGAATCTCTTACTCTGGATATCCTTGCCCAGATTAGTCATGGTAGCCCGTATCATCTGCATCGTGTGTTCAAACGGATTACAGGTATGACTCCGGTGCAATATATCCAGAACATACGGATGACCGAAGCGAAAAAGTTGCTTGTGAGCAGTTCACTCTCAGTTTCAGATATCGGTCGTCAAGTAGGCATCACAAATCCTGCCTATTTCAGTGCCGTGTTCCGTAAGCTTACAGGGCAGACACCTGCTCATTATCGGGAACAGGAGAAACGCCTATGAAGAAGACCGAATATTTATATAAAACACCCAAGACGCTATTGAACAAAGGGACCGGTTTCCTTACCGGATATACTCACACGCTTAATCCCTATACAGGGTGTTCTTTTGGATGCTCTTACTGTTACGTTAGGCAAATGCCCGTTTCATTGTTCCGTAAGGAGGATTGGGGGAGCTGGGTTGATGTGAAGCAGGAGGCTGCTGGCCTACTTGCCAAAGAGTTGAAACGTGCTCGTTCCAAAGGAACAGTGACGATATTTATGTCATCCAGTACCGATCCATATCAGCCTGTTGAATATAAGGAGCAAATTACGCGTTCACTGCTCGAAGTCATGATACAGCATCCTCCGGATTTTATACTGGTTCAAACCCGTAGTCCTCTCGTCACTCGGGATATGGATCTGCTGCAGCAATTGGGCGACCGGGTGCGTGTGAGCATGACGATTGAGACGGATCGCGATGATATTCGTAAGCATTTTAGTCCGGCTGCACCACCCATTCCCGGTAGATTACATGCATTGGAACTACTAAGGGATGCAGGTATAGCTACCCAGGTTGCGATTGCCCCTGTGCTGCCGAGCAGTGACAACTTCCCTTCCCTCCTTCGGCCTTTGGTTCAACGTGTATGTATCGATGATTACTTCAAGGGGGATGGCAGTCAAGGCAAACGAACCCGCAGATTGGGCATGGAGTCACTCTATCAGGAGTTAGGCATGGAAGATTGGTATCAACCAAAGGCCTATCAGATCGTAGAAGAACGGATGAGAAAGCAGTTTGCGGAAGATGAGATATGGATCAGTCAGGCGGGCTTTGAACCTTAAATACGGTTTGTACGACTATAACAAAGAGCCCTGCTTCCTTGAGAGGAAGTCAGGGCTTCTTTACTTGTATTAACATGCTGCATATCGATGATTATTGATCAAGGGTATATCGTTCCAAACCTTCCGGCAGAGCAGCAGGACGCTGACAAGTGCTTCTCATTTTATAGAAAGACTGCTCATCGGAAGAGTCATGGAATGCCCACATCGCTTCAAGAACATGGTAGGCAAGCTCTCCGCTCGCGCGGTGTGCGCGGCCGCTATGAGCAGCATACGCCATATCAGCTACACCAATCCCGCGTGTATTTTCCTGATAACCCGGAAGAAGAGGAACCTCCGTCCACTCCTGTTCACCCAGCAAACGGTAACGTACAGGGCCACCAAATGTGTTAGGATCGGGTACTTGTAGCGTGCCGTGCGTGCCATAGATCTCGATCGGTGGCAACGCACTTCCTCCAAAAACATCAAAGCTCGTAATCAGCGTACCGATGGCACCCTGCTCGAACTGCAATAGTCCTGCCACATGCGTTGGAATTTCAACGGGGATGGTCTGACCTCTTTTTTTCTCACTTGTGATCGTACGCTCTTCCATCGCTTTGCCTGTCATGCCAGCAATGGAGCTGATCGGACCAAGGAGCTGCACTAATGCTGTCAGATAGTAAGGCCCCATATCGAACATCGGTCCGCCGCCTGAAGCGTAGTAGAATTCCGGATCGGGATGCCAGTGTTCATGTCCACGGCTCATCATGAAAGCCGTAGCAGCTACAGGTTTGCCGATAACGCCATCTTCAACCAGTTTGAGTGAGGTCTGAATGCCTGATCCGAAGAAAGTTTCAGGAGCGCAGCCTACCAGCAATCCTTTGCGTTTGGCTGTTTCCAGTACTGCCTGCCCTTCCTCGCGTGTAACGGCGAGTGGTTTTTCGACGTAGACATGTTTCCCCGCTTCAAGAGAGCGTAAACATACATCTGCGTGGACAGCAGGAATCGTTAAATTGATGATCAGTTCAATCTCCGGATTGGCCAACATCTCATCTACCGTGTACACATTCGGAACATTATAGGCTGCTGCCTGCTCTTCAGCCCTCTTGCGGTCAATATCCGCTACGGCAACCAGATCTAAGATTTCGAAGCGATGACAGTTTTCCATATAAATACTGCTGATTTTACCACAGCCAATAATGCCAACTTTCATTGTTTTCATGCAGGTGGGCCCCCTTCACGCGAGTCGGAATTGTGGAATGCTGGTCAAGATTTGCTCACTACCGTATGTCACTTGGTTTAACACTAAAAGAAGCGGAAATTAAGTTTGGTTATCAGCCATGCCTGTGTACACTTCAGCTGCTTTGCCTGCTTTGTTGTTAGCAACCGCTTTGCCTGCTGCAGTCCATTTGAAGCCACTGCGCATCATTTCAATCACTTGAGGCATCTCTACAATATCCGCATGATGACCTAGCGAGTTATAGTACACACGGCCAGCACCCCAGCGCTTCGTCCATACAACCGGCATATCCACTGGCCCATTCGCTGAATGGGGACCTTCCACCACCGGGAAACGAGTTGTTGCCAGTACTTCCACTGCAGGGTCAACGTGCAGGTAGTATTGCTCGCTTTTCACCTGAAAATCTTCAATGTGGTCCAGCAGCGGACTTGAACCACGTTTGATGTTAACCGTATACTCCACACCATCATTGCCCGGATGAGCAACCCACTGACCGCCAGTCATAAACTGCCAATCGACATTGTTCCGGAACGCATCACACATCCCGCCGTGAATACCTGCGAGGCCCACACCGCTCTGAACGGCAGCCGATACATTGTTGACCAGTTCCTGTTCAATCTGTCCCATCGTCCACAGTGGAACGATCAGATCAAGCCCCAGCAGTTTGTCGGCATCTGCATAAGCTTCCAATGTGTTCGAGACCTCGACTTCAAACTGTTCTTCCTTCAGAATACGCTCAAAAATCGCTGCTACCTGCTCCGGTTCATGTCCATCCCAGCCGCCCCATACAATAAGTGCCTTACTCATCGCTTTATCACTCGCTTTCGGATAGTTTTATAGATCCTGCCTGTGTATCGCTGTATAAACAACTAAACTTTGCTCACATCTCATCAAGGGAAACCCAGCGCCGTTCTGTTACGGAACGTTCTACGGCTTCGAGCACAGCCTGGCAGGCAACACCATCGTGGAAACTAGGTGAAGGCTGTCGGCCTTCAGAGATGGCTGTAACCAATTCCAGCATCTCGTGTGTAAACGTATGCTCGAATCCAATGGTATGTCCTGCTGGCCACCATGCCTCAGCATACTTATGCGCCGGATCAGTGGCCAGAACACGCCGGAATCCCTGAACGTCCTCTTCATCTTTCGTAAAATACACTTCCAGTTCATTCATTCGTTCAAAGTCAAACCGGACACTGCCCAGGCTGCCGTTAATCTCGAATGAATTCGTGCTGCGGTGACCTGCTGCAAAGCGCGTAGCCTCGAAGCTTCCAAGCGCTCCACCTGCAAACCTGGCCAGGAACAATGTCGCATCATCCACTGTCACTTCGCCCTTCGGTGCGTCCGCATTCGAGCTGCCTTTCGCACTAAGTCCAGTCATCTCGGAAGCAAGCGGCCGTTCCTTAATGAACGTCTCACTCATTCCGATGACTTCTTGGAATTCACCAACTAGGAAGCGTGCGAGATCAATTAAGTGTGCTCCCAGATCGCCATGCGATCCCGAGCCAGCCACTTCCTTTTGCAAGCGCCAGACAAGCGGGAAGGATGGATCCATGATCCAGTCCTGCAGGAAAAAAGCACGGAAGTGATAGATCTTACCCAGGCGACCGCTCTGAACCAATTCCTTGGCAAGCTGCACAGCCGGAGAGAAGCGATAGTTGAATCCCACCATGTGGGCAACTCCAGCATCTTCAGCTGCTTGAAGCATCTCTCTAGAATCGGCAAGCGACAAGGCCAGCGGTTTCTCACAGAACAAATGTTTACCCTGACGGGCTGCTTCAAGTGCAATCTCCTTATGTGCATCACTCGGAGCATTAATATCAATCAGATCGATATCATCGCGCTGTACCAATTCACGCCAGTCGGTTACACTTTCGGACCAACCAAACTGATTCGCTGCTTCCTGGACACCTTTTTCATTCCGGCCGCAGATGACCGACATTTCAGGCTGTAACGGTGCTGACGGGAAAAACATCGGCAAACTCCGATAAGCATTGCTATGCGCCTTCCCCATAAACTTGTATCCTACCATTCCGACACGTAGACGTTGTGACATGTTCTTTTCCTCCTTTGGAATCTAAAATCATGCTCTATACTACTTACGAATCGATGAAGCCCGGATGATTAACTCTGCCGGCAATAACTCTCTGGGCCATTCAGATGAGAATTCCGAATTATCTGATGAAGCGCTTCCAACCAAAGAACCATGAATGAGTTTCGATGCTGCCAGTTCCCCCATTTCATAAAAGGGTACTCTGACGCTGGTTAGCGGAGGCACGGCCATCTCGGCAGCATCGGAGTCGTCATACCCGACAAAAGCCGGGAAATCCTCAACTCTAATCCCACGCTCACGCAAACCGTGCATAACACCAATAGCCATACGGTCATTGGCAGCAAATACGGCGTCGATCTCGTCAAGCCTTGCCGCAATCGTGGCTGCAGCCTCCACACCGCTTCTTCTGCTGTAATTCCCTTCAAGCAGCAGGCTGGGATCCAGCTCCATTCCCGCTTCATGTAAACCAATCCGAACACCCTGCAGCCGTTCCTGACTGTTGGAATAACTGTCCGGACCGTTGAGAAAAGCAATGTTGCGGTAACCCTGATCGGTAAGGTGACGAATGGCGAGCCGACTGCCTTCCACATGATCAGCATCCACTTCCAAAAAGGCTTCTCCTGTAAAATGTTGATTCATAACGCAAAAAGGATGACCTTCCTCTTGCAGCTGCTGCATGGCTGCCAGTTCCCCAGGGTCATCTCTGGCCCCAAGAATAATGCAGGCGTCCACTTTTTGACGTCGGAACAGGTCGGCATAATTCATTACTTCACCTGGTGATCTGAACATGACCAGCAGATCCATACCGCTGTCTCTCGCCTTATTACCAATACCACTCAGCATTTCGGAGAAAAAATAAGCAGAAAACAAATGCGCCTTCGGAACATAAGGCAAAACAACCCCGAGGTTACCGCTTTTGCTTCTGGCGAAGCTACGTGCAAGGGCACTCGGCACATAACCCAGCTTCTGGGAAGCTTCCAATACTTTGCGGCGAGTCTCCTCTTTGATCGGTCCAACTCCGTTAAGAACCCGAGATACCGTCGCTTCGGAGACTCCTGCCAAGTCAGCGACCTCTTTGCGGGATGCCATGGATTTCACCCCCTTACGTCCTTTAAATACGATACTATTTGTAGAAGATGATTTTTATGTACGCGCGTACATTTTCTCATGTGTTGTAACCGTTGTCAATGCTTTTAACATAAAACAGGAAGAGGATCTCTATAAGCAGATTCCCTTCCTGTTTGTTCATTCTATGAGCACAGATCTTGTCCTAAGAATTATGGATGAGTCTACTAGATAACCTATGGTTTGAAATTGACTTTTAGACCTTTAGAGCGTAGTAATATTTATGTCAACACACTATGATTCACCGACGATTGACTAAACTCTGCCTGTTCTACTATTTTAACCGGGCTTTGGATACGGTCTGAAGGTTCCGGCGTGGCTTGCAGTTCACGTACCTTGTGCAGCACTTCCTTGTTGGGCAGGAAATGCACGGAGCGAATGTAACGGATCGTTTTGGTCTTGGCACGCATGACAATGGAATCCGTCTCGGCCCGGTCATCTGCAAGATAACGCACACCGCCCAAAATCTCCCCTGGCGTCACACCGGTTGCAGCGAAAATGACATCTTCGGTACCGATCATGTCCTGCATCGTTAAGACTTTGTAAGGATTATCAATGCCCATCTGCAGGCATCGCTGGAACTCGTCTGCATTAGCAGGCATTAAGCGGCCTTGTATTTCGCCTCCCAGGCATGAGAGCGCTGCTGCAGCCAGAAC
The DNA here is from genome assembly GCF_022346995.1 of Paenibacillus sp. ACRRY. Lineage (GTDB taxonomy): Bacteria > Bacillota > Bacilli > Paenibacillales > Paenibacillaceae > Paenibacillus. The sequence goes on from NZ_JAKRNM010000001.1 coordinate 979,886, forward strand.
GCCTTCAGGTGCTCCGCCGGAACCGACGTATAAGTCAATACCAGCCTCAGGGAATGCAGGCGCCATGGCACCCGCTACGTCGCCGTCACTGAGAAATTTAATCCGTACGCCAACCTTGCGCAGCGTTTTAATCGTGCTATCATGCCGTGTTCGGTCCAGAATCATGACGGTCAGATCGGAAATGTTTTTGTTCAGTGCAGCAGCTGCTTTCTCTAGCGTAATCTCAACCGGGTCTTCGATGCTGACCTTGCCGACCAGTGCCGGACCTACAGCCAGTTTCTCCATATACATATCCGGTGCATGGAGCAGGTTTCCTTTTCCCGCCACTGCAATAACCGATAAAGCGTTGTTCAGTCCCTTGGCCACAATTTCTGTACCTTCAAGAGGATCTACAGCAACGTCTACTTCAGGTCCTTCAGCGTTACCCACTTCCTCGCCGATGTACAACATGGGTGCTTCGTCCATTTCTCCTTCACCGATTACCACCGTGCCGCGAATGGACACGGAATCGAACATGGCGCGCATGGCCAAAGTAGCCGCTTCATCTGCACTGTTCTTGTCACCTCGTCCCATCCAGGGGGCTGAAGCTAACGCAGCCAATTCTGTTACTCGGACAATTTCCAACGCCAGTTCGCGTTCCATTTTTCCCACTTCCTTTCCAGTTTTCAACAGCATACATGGAAAGTACTCCCAAATCCATCGCAAATCCGTATGGAAATGATCTATATACACCCTTTACGCTTCGATTAGACGTTTCTCCCTTTTTGTTTTGATGTGATCAGTTAATATGACTAGTGCTCATTTTAAAGACCTTCATCATATAAATACCTTTAACGATTGTTGAAAAAATTAAAAATATCCTTTCGTTTTTGAAACGATACTCTCTTTTTCATAAGAACAGCTTCAATCGAAATAATTTTACCAAATAAAATTCTTTAAACATTGTTATAGCTGCACTTTATACGATTTAACCCTAGCTCAACTCCCTGTGAGCAACCTCATTGCGAAAACGATTTACTGACAGGCGCTTTTAACAAGAATATTCACGAAATCACTTGATATTAGGAATGAAATATTTAAACTTTTGTTGGTTAAGTTATGAATGTGATTACCCTAATCATCGTCATGACTGTGATTATTCTTCATTTAGCAGTATAGATACAGCTTATAGGAGGTATTGAAAATTATAAGTTTACATAATAAATCTTATGTTAAAATTTCATTTGGAATAATCCATTTATTTCTAACCGTATTAAAAAGGGGATTGCTCATTCTCGATTCTCAATGATAAATCCGTATAGTTTATACAGAAAAGACCAGAGAAAAGGAGTCCCTTTTCTCTGGTCTTTCTTCCTTAATTCTTAATCTTGCTGCACAGCTGTCATTCGATCGGTTCTAACTTCATGGGAGGGTGCAACTGATGAATCAGTACAACTCTCACTTGCCTTACATACCGCCCGTATAATCCCTCCATATCCGGTGCAGCGGCACAGATTGCCGCATAATCCCGTTTCGATCTGTTCCTGTGTAGGCTGGGGATGATGATCAAGCAGTGCCTTGGTGGCAATGACCATTCCTGGTGTACAATAGCCGCATTGAAACCCGCCCTCTTCTACAAAGGCCTGCTGTATCGGATGCAGACTCCCTTCCCGCTCCCCGTGAAGACCTTCAATGGTCGTAATTTCACTTCCTTCACATTGATAAGCCATAATCAGGCAGGAGTTGACCGGCTCTCCATTCATAAGCACCATGCATGCACCGCAGCGACCAACTTCACAGGATACCTTGGTTCCGGTCAGGTTCAGATGAGTTCGAAGCACATCCACCAGTCGGGTTGTTTGAGCAATGTCAAGACGCTTTTCGTCCCCATTCACTACTGCTGACCAGATGTTACCAAGCGGATTGCTCATGAGGGACTCACCCCTTCCTGTAAAGGTACATGTAGTGATTGAACCAGTTGTTCGCGCGGAACGGGCAATCGATTCACCCACACCCCGGTAGCCTGATGAATTGCTGCAGTGATTGCGGGAGCGAGTGCAACAGAACCAATCTCGCCAATCCCTCTCGGTCCAAAAGGATCTCCTTCGGGAAGGTCTTCAATAGCCTCAACCTCCAGATTGGTATGGATATCCTGAATCGTTGGAATCAAATACGTATCCAGATTAGTAGTTAGATATCGACTATCCTGCATGACAGCATCCTCCGTTAACGTAAACCCGAGCGCCATTACACTCCCACCTTCGATCTGTCCAATGAAGCCCATCGGATTAATGACAGGTCCTGCGGCTACCACATGCCGTGTATCGAGTAATTTGGCTTCTCCGGTTAAGGTGTTCACTTCTACCTCTGCGGCAACCGCCGCATACGTATATAGATAGTGTCCGCCCACGACATGGTCTGGCGTGGTTGGATAATCGAAATGAGTATCAAATACCCATTCATCCGCCGTGCCCTGGCCCGCCAAATTCGTATAGGCAGTAACAAAGCCCGATGACTCAGCCTCAATATCATCACTAGGCAGCTGGCCCTTACGCCATACACCGGCAGGTCCTGTCACCAGTTCATTAGCCGGAATGCCAGACAAGGCCGAAGCTGCCGATAGGACTCTGGAACGGAAAGGGGTCTGCAATCGCTGCAGAGCCATCCAGGCCATTGTTGTCGAACGTGAAGCGGTGCTTGATCCACTGTGAGGAACCCGATCCGTATCGCCAATGATGATACTTAGATCTGAAGTACTACATTGAAACAGATCGCAGAGCATAATCTCCAATGTAGCGATCAACCCCTGACCAAACTCTTCGTAACTGAAAGCCACTTCTATTTTGCCTTCGGAATTAAGGGATAGACGGCCTCCTGCCGGGTCCGGGATTCCGTAACCCAATCCGGCACCGTGCATGGCAATTGCCGCCCCTACGCCACGCTTGATCCAGGGAGGCTGAGAAGGATCTGCCTGGGGATGCTGATGCTTTTGCCATAATTCAGAACGATCCATGGCTTCCCATACTTGTGACAGCCCGTCTGTAGCCAGAATCCTCTGATTTAACGGACCAGGATCAGCCTTTTCCCTCATGTTCCGTCTGCGAAACTCCCATGGGTCCATTTTCATGATCTCAGCGAGTCGATCCATTTGGCCTTCCACAGCAAAGATAGCCTGATTGCCACCAAATCCGCGAAATTCACCTGATAGCCCATTGTTGGTATACACGGACAAGCCTTCGACATCCACATTGGGGATGGAGTAAGGGCCTAGACAATGCTCTGTGCAGAAGTTCAGCACAGGTGCTCCAAGTGTAGCGTAAGCTCCTGTATCTGCTGTAATGCGAACCCGGTGAGCTTGAATGATTCCTTCACGGCTAATTCCCGTCTGCATTTCAATTTTCATCGGATGCCGCTTCAGACCTGCACGAACAGATTCTTTGCGAGAATTATGCATTTTCACGGGACGTCCGCTGGTCAATGCTAGAAGTGCGCCATATGGCTGCACGTTCAATTCGTCTTTCCCCCCGAAAGAACCGCCAATGGGAGACGATACAACACGGATATCTTCCTCGGGACAACCAATAATTCGTGCGAGTTGCATCCGGTCCTTGTACCCGTGCTGGGTGGCTGCGTAGACATTAAGCCTTCCTTCCTCATCCGGGACAAACAGGCCGCCTTCGGTCTCCATATAAGCGTGCATTTGACGAGGTGTGTAATACGTTTCCGTGACGATATGTTCACATGCTGCAAAGGCCTGCTCCACATTTCCACGCTTAATTTCGGTGCGATGCAGCACATTACCCGGTCCATGTGGATGCAGCTCCGGTGCGTCAGGAGCAAGAGCTGCATCCGTGCTATCCAGCGGGATAAGCTCCTCATACTCCACTTGGATTGCACTGAGTGCCAGTGCTGCCCGTTCCGGGGAATCCGCAGCTACTGCCGCAAGTGCATCACCGACATAACGTACAACATCTTCGCAAAATACAGGCTGGTCAGGCGTCGCAATTCCAAAACGATTCAGGCCGGGTACGTCTTTGGAGGTAATGACAGCATAGACTCCCTCCATCGCCTCTGCTTCCGTAGTATCTATAGATAGAATGCGAGCATAAGGATAGGTGCTGCGCAGAACTCTTCCATGAAGCATTCCGGGTAGAGTCATATCCGTCAGGTACTGGAGCTGTCCAGTTACCTTTGGAATTCCGTCCGGTCTCAAGTGCCACCGTTTTCCACTATGTTCCCGATTCAGTAGCATGGTCTCTCTCCCCTTATCTTGATCAAGATTTGAATTAACGGTATAGTGCTTCCCATAATCCAGCCCCCAGCAAATTACCTGCAGTCTGTTTGCGGTAATGCTCAGTTGCAAATACATCGCCATAGGTCACAAATTCTGAAGATACTGCCCTTCCTAGCGGTTCTGCTTGCATAAGAGAAGCTTCTTCGCGAAGCAACAGTTGTTCCGACTCAAGTAAACGCATGGCCACACCGGACCCTCCACCTGCAGCGATCGCAACCTTTTTCCAACGACCATCTGTATCAATCTCTCCTTGAAAAGCAACGGTCACGAGAGATGCGCTAAACGTTTCTCGCCTGCCCAGCTTGCGATAAAATGCAATTTCTCTCGGATCAGTTGTTTGGTTCTTCGTATTGGAGACAGGCAACTTCTCCAGCGGAACCTGGATCGAGATTAACACGTCACTTGGATTGCGACTGCCGTCACGCCCCCCTTTTAACCAGGAGTCCAGTGTACGGATTTCCACCCCTGTATCCGTCATCCACTGCAGTTCTGCGTTGTATGCGAGCAATGCGGGTAACGCATCTCCGACTCCTGATACAATGTTGCCGCCAATTGTCGCTACATTGCGAATGGAGGGCGCAGCTATCGTTTTCACAGCTTCTTGCAATAACGGCAGATGATGAAGTAATCCGTCCGTGATACATCTATTCAATCGGGTCAGCGCCCCGATCACCATTCGATCTCCATCCACATATACGTCACTTGTTCCTGGAATACGGGCCAGACTGATCATATGCTCCGGTGCAGGGACAAGACCGCCTTCCCACTGGGTTCGCAGCAATGTGGCGCCTGCAGCGTAACAGAAACTTCCGTTCAACCTGTTCCTCAACATCCGGAGTTCTTCCAGATCTTCCGGCTGCCATACCGATGGCATCGCTCCTGATCCATATGCTGGTATTACCATCGTTCCATCCCCTCTCTCTTTTAAGCACGCTGTTAGGCTGAATTTAATCCGTATAGGTGTTGGCTAATGAAGTTAATCCATGCCGCAGGATCCAGATAATTCTTCAAATCATATGAGACTAAAGGAGTAGCGTCAATTAGCTTCACATCGATTTGGATAAATGTATAAATACGATCCACGTTTTGTGCTTCATGCATGATACGAGTTACGATACCTAACACTGTATCTCACGTGAAATCCTATAAACGACACAAAAAGGCCAACCAAACGAACTGGATGACCTGTTTATGCTAAGAGAGCAGAGATAAGTAGATAACCTACGACTCTTTGTATTCAATTGAGGGGACATGTTATTGGGTCGAAGTTACTTCATTTGAGCTGATTCATTTACATAATCCATGATGCGTTTCAGTTCAGACTCGGTATCAGCGTCCCAGAAACAAAAGTCAGGCAAAGTTACCTGCGTTCCTGAGAAGGTGTCATTGCGCATAATCTTCCGCGCCCCCTCATCTCCGCCAAGAGCAAGGAGATGTTCAAACATATGGGAGCGAAAGGCAACGGGAGGCTTCAGCCTCTCGCCGTCCGCAGCAGCTGCATAATCAGACAGTTTGTTCAATGACAGTGCTGCCGAAACCTGATTAATATCCTGAGCCCTTATTAATGGCTGGTCAGCCAAAAGAATCATTACACCTTCAGCACCGTACTCCGTGGCTTCCTTAAGACCACATTGAAGCGATGCGGCCATACCAGAGGAATATTCTGTACTGAGAGCAATTTGAAGCTTAGTCCCTCTCCTATAGGTGCTTGAACATTCAGATACGTGGAGTATGTTCTCAGGAAGCCATGCCAAGGAATCCTCCGGCTTCACCACACAGATGACCTGTTCCAGATCGGAATCGAGTGCCGCTTGAAGCGACCAGGCCGCCAATGCTCTCCCATCCGGCATAACAACTGCTAATTTATCCCGGCCAAGACGGGTACTCTTACCTGCGGCGAGCAGAATGCCCGTTACTCGCATGCGTACTCCCCCTTTGAGCAGAGCAGTCTTCAGTCACAGCAGCGCGCTTGCACGCAATCAGTTCAGCAGCAATGCTAATGGCGATCTCTTCTGGACCCTCTGCCCCGATACTGAGACCTACCGGAGAATGGAGATTGGGTACCGTTGGTAAATCATTCAATAGACGTGCTGTCCGTGTTCTGGACCCCATAATACCGAGATAAGCATATTCACTTCCCGACAGCAGCTCCAAGAATTCACGTTCACGTGGGAATTGATGACTCATCAGTATGAGATAATCCCCACGTCGTATATTCAGCACAGGTATGATTTCAGCGGGAAAGCCAAGAACAAGATCTGCATCCGGAAACCGTTCGGACGTACACAGACCCTCTCTCCAATCAGCAATGATGACACGAAATCCTGATACCCTCGCAAGCGTGGCAACAGGTATCGCATCATTTCCCGCCCCGATTATAATAAGACGCGGTTTAGGAGTGTATATGGTCTTTATCTGTAAAGGCAGGTTCCAGTACTCTGCCTCATTTGATTTTACGTCCTTATCAATTTCTGTCCTGTATGAATCGGAAGACATGCGCGGTACATCTATGGAAGGAACAAGTTTCCTATCGATTGAATCAACTCGATGCCATTCATATTGAATAAGGGAATAATTATGCTGAAAGTAACGGGTAAACTCGGCAGCTGAACCACATTTGAAACAATCGTGCATCTCAGTTAATGCACTTCTCAGTTCGCCGCAGACAGGTTCCAGCAGGACGACGATCAATCCTCCGCAGCCAATCGTTTCTCCCCAAGAGAGATCATCTTCAGGGCGCATGTCGTATTCGGCAAATGCCATGTGTCTCGTGTCCAGCACATGTTTAACACGCGCTTGCAGATCACTCTCGAGACATCCCGGGCTGATGCTGCCATACATTCTGCCATCTTCGGTCAAGAGCATAGAGACTCCCTGCTTACGGTAAGCATGACCTTCCACCTTGACCGCCGTTGCAAGTACACAGCGGGCCTCACCTGCTGCAATTGCACACAGATCATGCATTTCCATATTCGTCTCCACCTTTCCGAAAAGTCTTCTGCGAGCAGCAGTTATACAACATTTCCCTCTGAAAATTCCTAACTCAGATTCTCTTCATCAAACGTGCAATGCTCTTATCCGACTCGCGAAGCACGATGCCACGGTCTATGGTCTGGATCTTGCGGTTTTTGAGCACAATGCTTCCATCAATAATAACCGTGTCCACACAGCTCCGAGTCGCGGAGTACACCACGCGGGAATAAACATCTGTCTCATACGAAGGATACGTATGGAAATCATCCAGATCCAATAACAATATGTCTGCCTTTTTGCCCACTTCCAGACTTCCAATTTCCTTCGACAGCCCCAGCACTTCGGCACCACCCATCGTAGCCATGCGCAGAACCGTGCGTGCATCCATGATCGTAGGCCCATGAGGAACCTTTTGAATTAATGCTGTCAGACGCATTTCCTGAAACATATCCAGGTTATTGTTGCATGGTGCGCCGTCCGCACCGATTCCCACTGCGATCTGGCGGTTAAGCAGGTCAGGAATTTCCGCTATACCCGATGACAATTTCATATTCGAGCCGGGACAGTGGGTAACTTTTACCCCTCGCTTACGAATAATTTCCTTTTCCTCTTCACTAAGCCAGACACAATGTGCAAGGACCAGACGTGGGGTTGCCAGTCCGATATGATCCAGATAGACAATGTTACGCATTCCGCGTTCGTGTTCAACCAGTTCAATCTCGCCACGATTCTCCGAAGCATGCGTATGCACCTTCACATGATACTTGTTCGAAAGATCACGTACTTCAACGAGCAGTTCCTCTGTACAAGAAACGACAAATCGCGGACAAAACGCATATTGAATGCGACCGCCTCCGAAACCATTCCATTTCTCCAGTAAGTCGACACTTTGCTGCAGCGAGGTTGCCGTATTTTCACGCAGCGGTTCAGGCACTTCGTCGCCATGGTCCATCATGACCTTGCCTGATATCACCCGAATGCCGCTCTGTGCCATCGCCTGAAAAGCCGAATCCGTGTGGTGCACAGTCTCCATATCCAAAATGGTCGTGGTTCCACTCGAAATCAGTTCGCCCAGCCCAAGCATCGCTGAATAATAGACGGATTCCTCATCATGCGCTGCCTCGAGTGGCCAGATCCGTTGACGAAGCCAATCCATGAGCTCCAGGTCATCCGCACGGCCGCGGAAGAGTGTCTGGCACAAATGAATATGTGTCTGAATGAAGCCTGGCAGCAAGACTTTGCCACGAGCATCAATGACCTGATCAGCCTGAACGTCAATACGCTCGGCAATCTCTTTGATTTTGTTATCCTCGATCAGCAGATCGCCTGTAAATACGTCTTCTTCCGCATTCATCGTGACAAGCTGTGCACCCTTCAGCAGGATCGTTCCCATGATAATCTCCCCTATCGTATCTATGTCTTTTTTTGCGCTGTTTCATGAGAAACCAAAACCAATCCAAGCAGCAATCAACTGCGGTTACCAACCGATGGCCATGCCATCTCCTCTGGGATCAGCAGCACCACTAATCATGCCATCCTCACGGATAACAATTCCTTGCGACTGGCCCATAATGTCATCCCATGGAGCTCTGATCTCCACGTTATGCCCCCAGTTGGCCAGCGTCTCGCATACGTCATCATGATAGCGATTCTCCACCCGCATCGTGTCGCCTTCTTCACCCCATGTCCGTCCGTAGACCCAGCGTGGCAGACCGATTGCTTCCTGAATGGTCAGGCCATAGTCCAGAACGCCAGTAAGTACGGATAACTGCGTCTGAGGCTGACCTTCGCCGCCTTGTGTACCCATAAGCATATAAGGCTTCCCGTCTCGGGTGACAAGACCAGGCATGAGGGTATGAAAAGAACGTTTATTTGGTTCAAGCACATTCGCATCTGTTGAATCGAGTGAGAAAAAGGACCCTCTATTTTGCATAATTACGCCCGTATCTCCCGGAACGTAGGCTGCACCAAAATCAAAGTACAGACTTTGAATAAACGAGACGGCGTTGCCTTCCTGATCGACTACAGCAGCGTAGGCTGTATCCTGCCCGATCGTTTTGGACAAGAAAGGCTGTGCTACTGGAGGTGCGGACTGGATCTCATTCCATAACTCATCCCCGTAAGTCTTCGATAACAGCTGATCCAGCGGGATTTCACGAAAATCCGGATCGGTGAGATACCGGTCACGATCACGAAACGCCTTTTTCACCACTTCAGCCATCAGATGGTAGAACTCCGGCGAAGTACGACCTACGGAAGAGAGATCTATGTGTTCGAGCATATTTAACATCATCAATATGGAGAAACCCTGCGAGTTGGGAGGCATTTGGTGAACCTGATAACCCCGGTATTCCGTGCTGACTGGCTTTACCCATTCTCCTTTGTGAGCTGCAAAGTCCTGTGGTGCCAGCATGCCGCCATCTTCTCGAATCGCTGAAGTCAGACGATCTGCAAGCTCTCCTGTATAAAAAGAATCCCGTCCTCCCGCCTGAATCAGGCGAATGGAAGCAGCGAGTTCGGTCTGTACGAGCAGCTCACCTTCCTGAAGAAGTATGCCTTTAGGGGCAAATATCGCTCGCAGCGGCGAATGCCCCATAATGAAATCTTCATCCCGTTCCAGCCACAGACGCAGATTGCGCGACACAGGACACCCCTTCTCCGCATACTGCAGGGCTGGTTCAAGCAGCTGCTCCCATGGTAATCGCCCATAGCGGGACCACACTTCCCACCAGGCATCCACCATTCCAGGAACCGTTATCGCACTTAGCACCCCGCGCTGGGGAATGGCGTTCATGCCCATCGCTTTGAATGTATCGGCACGGATGCCTGCAGCCGAGCGGCCACTTCCGTTATAGGCGGTAATTTCTCCGCTTGCTCCATCGTGAATAAGGAAAAAGGCATCTCCGCCAAGTCCGGTCATGTGCGGATAAACTACGCCAAGTGCTGCGCTCACGGCAATAGCTGCATCATAAGCGTTACCACCCATCTGGAGAACCGAGCTTCCAACCGCGCTTGCCAGATAATGTGGCGAGGTGACCATCACCTCTCTGGACACGGGCATATGATTTAACATAAGGCTCCCTCCTTTCCGGCGTAAACGTCGAGTGCTGCCTGCACTGCCTCACCCGCAGGCAGACCGTGGCGATGACGGAGCAGAACAGCTTCCAGGGCACCAAGCACATGCAGTACGTTTTTGCGCTGACAGCTGAAGCCCATCGTTCCGATCCGCCAAATTTTCCCCTTAAGTGGACCAAATGAACTCGCAATTTCGATGCCGAAATCATGCAAAAGCATGCTTCGAACCGTTTCACCATCAATTCCTTCAGGAATATGGATACACGTAACCACCGGAAGTTTGCTGGACATGTCTCCATATATCTCAAGTCCCATACCCTGAATTCCGGCGACGAGCGCGCTTTCGTTGATCCGATGCCGCTCGAAACGGGCTTCCAGTCCTTCCTGAAGCAAAATTCGCAGACCTTCATGAAGACCGTAGAGCATCGATGTAGCCTCTGTATGATGATTCAACCGGGCAGAGCTCCAATAATCCTGCAGCTGACTCAGATCAAAATAGTTGCTTGCAATGGTTCGTCCCTCTGCCCTAGCGCTTGTCGCGTCACGGAGCCCGCGTTCGACAGTCTTGCGGCTCATCAGTTTTTTCTCCACGCGGCTGTTATATGTCAACGGGGCCATGCCGGAAGGAACGGATAAACACTTCTGAGTTCCTCCCATTACCGCATCCAGATACCAGGCATCCGTCTTAACGGGCGTACCGCCGATGGTAGCAACTGCATCAACGACGAGGAGAAGATCCAATTCACGACACACTTTGCCAATCTCGGCGAGAGGTTGCATCTGACCGGTCGATGTCTCTCCATGAACCATGGCCACTAGATCTGGCTTATGAGTATGAATGGCCTTGATTACTTCTTCCGGATCAAAGACCGATCCCCAAGTAGCTTCGATGAATACAACATCGGCACCGCAGCGCTCCGATATTTCTACAAGCAAATGTCCAAATCGTCCGTATATGGGGACCAGCACCTTATCCCCCGGCTGGATCAGACTAACCAGCACTGCTTCAATGCCGGAACGTGAGGTGCCATCCACCGGATAGCACCACTCATTGTTCGTCATGTATAATTCACGCAGCATGGCCATCGTTTCATTCATCAGTGACGTAAACTCCGGATCAAACTGTCCGAGGATCGGGAATGACAAAGCCCTTAGAACTCTCGGGTCGACTTCAACTGGCCCCGGGGTCATGATGGTTCGTAAGGACGGGGATAATTCTCTATAGCTGGACATGGTCAATCAACTCCCGTAACCGTATTTATAGAGCAGCTGAACGAGAACCCGAAATCCTCGCATCAGGTCCTCCTCAGCTGTGAATTCAAGGGGACTATGACTGATCCCGGCCTGGCTTGGTACAAAGATCATCGCTGTCGGGCAGGCAGGCTGAAAAATCTGTGAATCATGACCAGCTCCGCTAGGCATATGCATATAGGACAGCTGCTCCTGCTTGCAGATGTTCTGAATATCCGCTGTAATCTGTTCGTTCATTGGAATCGGAGCAACTGATAAGTGTTCTTCCCAGTTCAATTCGAGCTGCAGTTTGGATGCAATCTGGAGAAAGGCCTGGAGCATGTCTTGCCAGCACCGATCGATACTCTCCTGCCGGATATGACGGATATCAAGCGAGAATTCGGCATGTGCCGCGACCACGTTACCTACACCAGGTTCAGCAGTGATTCGGCCGACCGTTGCCACAAGCGGTTCACCTGCTGCCATAGCAATCGTTCTAACCGCCGTAATCATCTCGGCTGCTCCTGCCAGTGCATCCTTGCGCCATGACATAGGCGTTGTACCCGCATGATTCGCTTCGCCACTAAGCGAAATGCTCAATCGCTTCTGGCCAACGATATCGGATACAATTCCAATCGAATGACCAAGTCGTTCAAGCACCTGACCTTGTTCGATATGCAGTTCGATAAAGGCACCATACTTTTGAGCAGCCGGTCTGTAACCACTGTCTGACCCGAATCCGGCTTCGCGAATCGCTTGTGAGAAAGGTATTCCGTCCTTATCCGTCAAATGTTGAATGTCTTCAAGAGAGGTAATTCCCGTAATGCTTCGTGATCCCCAATACGCAAATGGAAATCGGCTTCCTTCCTCTTCACATAGCGAGACCACTTGAAGCGTACGCTTGGGCGCCCCGAAGTGTCGTCGTAAGTACTCCAGGGCCAGTACTCCTGCCGCTACACCGTAGGCGCCGTCATATCTTCCACCGTAAACGACAGTATCAATGTGCGATCCGGTCACAATGGGGAGCTGCTCATCCCCTGCTGCAGAATCTGCGGCTTGTAGCGTGCCATATAGATTGCCGGATTGGTCGAATTCGGGAGACAGTCCCATGTGCTCCATTCGCGCAGCTAGCGCATGCTGTGCCTCGCACCAGGCTTTGTCATACAGCAGGCGAGTTACACCGCCTTTGGCATCAGCTCCGAACGTAGACAGCCAATCCAGCATGGCTTGCAGCTTCACTTCTGCCAGTTGCGGCAAGGGAAAAGTCGGCTCTTCCGTCCCGGAACCCATGAACGTTTCAAATTCGGTCATGATACTCCTCCGTTCCGTGTTCTCCACTCTTCCCGTAAGAGCCAGCAGCAATAAACTGCCCTGCAGGATTAGGGGGTAGCCCTCCCTTTGAGCTGTATACGCTGGTCCCTCGGCAGAACACTTCTGCTATGGCACAAGCGAATGTACGTCCGATATACGGACTCTGTTTATGGGTATATAGCAGATCGTCCACTTTTAATGTGGTACTCGTATTCCAATCAACAAGCACAAGATCCGCGTCTTTACCGATCGCAATTTCTCCTTTGTTCTCAAGCCCCAGCCTTCTGGCAGGCTGCAAAGCAAGAACCCTTCCGAGTAAAGGCAAGCTTACACGGCGGCCAAGATGCCCTTCATCCAGCATGATCAGCAGCGTGCTCTGCGCACCGGAAATACCGCCCCATATCTCAAAAAAATTGTCCGACTGTTTCATGGATGGTGGGCACGGTGAATGATCGGATGCGATGACGTCAATAAGCCCGGATGCCAGCGCGTCCCATAATGTCTCTTGTTCGGCGCTGCTGCGGAGAGGTGGAGCACACTTCGCCACAGCACCCAACCGAGCTACATCCTGTTCTGTGAGCGTCAGATAATGCGGGCAAGTTTCCGAGGTGACGTCCTGACCGCGCTCCTTGGCTTCCGCAATTCGTTCTAATGCTTCTCTCGTACTGATGTGCACGAAATGCAGCGGACACCCGGTTTGTTCTCCATATTGAAGCGCCTTGGTCACGGCTAAGACTTCAGCTTCCGCAGGACGGGATTTCACATAATCCATTGGTCCTGTCTTTCCTTCGGCAATGCTTCTCGCACCAAGCTCTGCAACCATTTCCTCATCTTCGGCATGAAGGGCAAGTACGCGATTGAGCCTCGCAATCTCATGCATTCCGTCCAAAAGCGTTTGCTCATCGGCTCTCGCAAAGATGTCCTCTCCTTCTCCGCCCGGCTCCGACATAAATGCCTTGAATCCGGCTGCGCCGGACTCGGCTAAGTTCATTAGCTGCTGCTGATTACCCGGAACCAGTCCACCCCAGAATGCATAGTCGACATAGGAACGGTCCTGGGCAGCCTTCATTTTCATATCCCAAGCTTCCGGACTTGTCGTTGGGGGTACTCCATTAAGCGGCATATCAACATAAGTGGTAATTCCCCCTGCAGCGAGCGCAGCCGATCCCGAACGAAACCCTTCCCAGCTGGCCAGCCCCGGTTCATTGAAATGAACATGGATATCCACTACGCCAGGCATAACGGTGAAACCAGCTGCTTCTATTACTTCCGTTCCTGCATCAACCTTCAGTTGCGTGGACAAAGCCGTGATTTTCCCATCTGTGATACCAACATCCAGTTCCTGCACACGATCTCTTAACACGACCTGGGCCCCTCGGATGATCGAATCGAAATTTGTCATTTGGATGCCCTCCCTGTGTTAGAACCTGTGTTCAAATTTCTTCAGCTTCCGCGGTATGTACTGTAACCTCCTGGAGCGATTAGTAAAGGGATATGATAATGACTTGTAGTATCAGATACGGCAAAACGGATCGGTACAACCGTCCATAATGCTTCCACCGATTCTTCGGGTGAACGAGTCGCATAGTACTTTTCGACGTCAAAATGAAGCTCATAAATGCCCTGTTCCAGACGGCCTCCATCCAGTAAGGGTGCATCCAGACGGCCATCACCGTTGGTCACCGATTCAGTAACTTTTAATCTGGACTCCGACTCTCCATCCTTTTGTACAAGATGCAGTACGATCCGAACTCCCTCGGCTGGTACTCCTCTGGATGTATCCAGTACATGTGTAGTTATGCGTCCTCCAGCCTTTGCCATTACGATCTACCTACTCTCTTCGAGTCATTGCCATCTGTTTCAAGATCATTCCTGGTCATTGAAAACCCTTGAAATCCGTATGGCGGTCTGGGCTCGGTATACACCTTGCCTTCTCCTTCAGCTACTTCTTCCAGCACGGTTTCCCACGTCCGATTGTTGGATTCAAACGATACCTCACTCAATTGCTCGAATCGCTTCAATACACGGAGTCCGATCTGATACAACAAATGTTGAATGGATGCAGAACGGCATTCGTGGAACACGGCAGCAGCAATATCACTTACTTGTTCAGCGGCCACATACCGTCCGCGCATATCGTCCATTCCATCTTTTGGGTCGTGGTACCGCCAGTTGATATCCAGAAAAATAAATAAGGGACGATCTCTTGTCTCAGGCAGTGAGGTATATTCATCCTTGATAAATCCCGCAAATTCACTACCCTTAACCTTGATGAGTCGCAGATCAGCTACACCGCTGAAGTGGTTACTCAGCTCAATTTGATTACCGTTTCGCGCAGCCTCTATTGCAGCCGTACCCCGATCATTTTGCGAATAACGGAATACTATCGTGCTTGATCGATAACTTCCATCGGCTCCGATGGGTACATCTTCAAAAGGGATCTGATCCGCTGTCATCTGGACTTTCATCATTTGAGGGTATGTCTTAAGAAACAGCTGACTCACATACGCAAGAAAACCTTCAACCGTAGCCCCGGTATAGCTCGCAGCGTGTTTGAGAATAAAATTCTTCATGGAATCCGTTGCCACGATACTGGAATTATCTCCTTCCTTAAACGAAGGCAAGAATGCATCTCCTTGTACGGCTACCTTGATGTTCATGCCGAAGAGAACGTTGCTTCTTCCGGTAAATGGGGATTCCGGTATTGATCCGATCCCGGTTAGCGGTTTGGCATAGGAGCGATACAACCACACGTCGCCTTTGCCGTAATACATGGTTCGTTTGGGGACCACAGCAGGCTTCGGATTAATTTCATGTTCATGCCCAATTTGAACCAGCCACTTCTCCAAACGGATGGATGCAATTTTGAATACTTCATCTAAAGCCGTGTGAAATTCTTCATCCCTATTCCGTGAGCGACGCTGACGCATCGATTCGAGAATGGATTGAGCAGTATGACCTTTTACCGCCAATATGAATGGAAAGCCGAATCGGCTTGTATATTCCTTGTTTAATTGGTTCAGTTCGCTATACATCTCAGGAGAGAGGGAGTCCAGTCCTGCACCTGCTTGTTCCTTCACCGAATTGCTGCTCATGCTGATTCTTGCGCCGAGATCAGGATGGTTGCACAGCAGCTGCAAGATGACCTTGTCGTCAGACGTTTCAACAACATTCTTCATGACATTCATCATGTGATCCAATGAATCAAAGGGTCGCAAAGTCCAGGAACGTTCAGCTACCCACGGTGATTCCTCAAATAAGTTACCAAAGGTATGCACGAACTGTGTGACAGACCAGCTGTTAACGAGTTTCATAAAATCGCTCATGTCAGAACCTCCGGTCTTTTGTGAATTGTTGTTCTTCATTCTAAGGTTCAGGGTAGGATGCAGCAATAATATCTACGCAATTTTGTAATATAACATAACATCATATTCGTGAACTGTTATCTGTGCACAGGGATTAAGGGTACCCATGTCATATAAACTAAAAAAACCGTACGCCTGATAAGGGGCATACGGTTCTTGTTCTGTATTATTATCATTGTAATGAAGCACAAATGTCGGAATGGAGGGATTTCTTCGAGTTGTGTATCTCTAAATGGAATCCGTTCACTCTCTGTCTAATGCATATTTATGGTCTTGCAGTTCTTTTATCCCGGCCAAATTTACGGAACGTAAATACCAGTTTTAACTTTAGCAAGTCATTCGTTTTCTTAAAGTCCATCTGCAGCAGGCTTCCGATTTTCTCCATGCGATAGGTAATGGTGTTGCGGTGAACAAACAGCTGCTTCGCAGCTTCGTTGATCAGTCCATCATTCTCAATGAAAGATTCGAGTGTGTTCATCAATATGTGATTAGGGTCGCCATCTCTAGCCAGCAGGGGTTCCAATACTTTATTACAGTAATTCTCCATAATGTTATCCGGGACATGTTGGAACACATAGGCAAACTCCAACATCTCAAACTGGAGTGCACGATCCTTCATTCCGAAGCGACGTGCCAGCTGCCGAGTATCCAGGCATTCCTGATAAGCTTCACGCAATGATTTGGGCTCATGTTTCATTTTGCTAATCCAGAATCTCGGCACAGATGCTCCTTTTGCCTCCTGGGCAGATAATACATCCGCGAAGCGACTGAGCAGAAACCCCGATAGTTCCTCCCCATAATCGCGCCCTGTCGGACATGTATAAATTGACAAAATGCCATCTTCCATCTGAAAATGCTGCGACGCCGTAAATTGCATCAATGGATTATACTGCAGTTCACGATGAATTTGCTTCAGCAGTTTCCCCTCGGCGAAGACCGAAGGTTCCAGCGTAATGAGCACGCATTGATAGGTACCCTGAAACAGATGAACGCCTTTGTTCTCACTCAGTCTGGTCAACTCTTCCACTGTCATTTTGTTATCGAGGTATTGGGTTAACAGTGTACGCATCTCATCCTGCACGGTCGGATTAATGTGTTCCCGGTAGGTCATATCCATATAAAAAGCCAGTACGTCCGCGGCCTGCTGAAATAATTCTTCCTCTGCCCGCAGGGAAAGTGCTGAATCAGTAAACACGAGCAGGAACCCATACTCTTCATCATTTTGTTTGATGGGAACCCGATGACAACTGCCCTGATTCCATTTCACGCGATGCATGACGGATTTCCATGGCCAGCCCTGCACCAATGACTCTCCGGTCATGCCCTCACTACCATAGAGTACGTGTCCTCGGGAGCCTATTACTGCAAGCGGGTAGTTTAATACGGTCGCAAGCTCGGCAAACACATTTCGATGCTGCTGCTGTTGTTGTAATGCAAAATGCATCAGCTTCTTCTGTTTCTGTACAACTTCATGCAGCAATCGGTGGCTACGCTCATGTTCCGCCTTAAACAAAGCATTCATTTGATCCGAAAAGGTGAATTGAAATGGCAGCTCCAGCAGCGGCAAGCGTAAACGATCCGCTTCTTCAATAAACCCTTGAGGAATGGACTGCCAGAAACGCCCAAGTTTAATGCCGAGTCCTGCACATCCGCGGTCATTCAGTCGCCGCATTAATCGAAGCGCATCGGTTTCGTTGTCTTTCATGATAAAAGCAGTAGTGAACAGCAACTCTCCGGATTTAATCCAATCCGCGATATCTGGAGCGTCCATGACGTTAACGGATTTCATCATCCGTGAAGTCCCTTCCCCGCCGGCAACGAGCCTGGCCTCAGATAACGGGTATACTTGCAAAGCCTCTTTAACCGTAAGCTGCATAGACACGACCTCCCATATATATAACTCAACTCGTTATACTTTTCTCTTAATATGGAAATAAAAAGCCCATTCCATGGTCCACAACCCATTTTATTCATCAGAATCAAACTATTTGTTAAGTATTATAACATCAATTTTGAATTTAGAGCTTACATGATAAAAATAAAACCAATGACAACATTGCAGCCTGAGCTTGGCAATGTATCATTGGCTTTATATCGTGTATTGAATGGATTGATTTACGATAAATAAGTTCTTAAATCTCTAGCGTTTCCGGGCTTAGCCATAATTTCATTCGGGATAGTACCTCTTTGATATTCAGCGGCTTGCTAATATAGTCCGAAGCTCCTGCTGCAATACATTTATCACGATCTTCTTTCATGGCTTTAGCCGTTAATGCAATGATCGGCAGCTTGGTAAGCTTCAATCGTTCCCGAATTTGACGTGTCGTATCGTAACCGTCCAATTCCGGCATCATGATATCCATTAAAATGATATCGGGATTGGCTTCCCCGCTTTCCAGCATCTCGAGACATTCATACCCGTTCTGGGCGGTAATGATATGCATGCCATACTGTTCAAGTGCATTCGCAAGGGCATATACGTTGCGAATATCATCATCTACGACAAAAACCTGGCGTCCCCTTAATAGTGATTCTTCCAGAGGTGTCAGCAGAATCTCATCCTTTGATGTGTTAGACAGAGATCCCACGATTGGAATCGTTGTAGCTACCTCGTTCAGGAATAGTCGTGAAGCGTTCTTTGTCTCAGGCTCCTCAGGTCTCAATGGCAAGAAAAGGGTAAATACACTGCCCTGTCCTTCTCGGCTGGTCGCCGAAATGGAACCTCCAAGCAAAGTGGCAAGGGATTGGGAAATGGACAAACCGAGCCCGGTTCCACCGTATTTCCTTGCAGTCGCACCATCCGCTTGTTTGAATGCGTCGAAGATTTGCAGCAGCTTATCGTCAGCAATGCCGATCCCCGTATCACTGACCGAGAAAGCAATAACATCCGTTTCCGGGCCACCAGCCTCCGGGCTTGCCAGATTCATTCGGGAGATAGTCAGGGCAACTTCGCCCTCGTGTGTAAACTTGAATGCGTTCGAGAGCAGGTTTCTTAGAATCTGATGCAAGCGCATCTCATCCGTGACTATGGTTTCCGGCAAATGGCCTTGCATTTGAATCCTGAAGTCGATTCCTTTCTGCTCAGCGGTTTTTAAGAAATACTGATTCATCGTTTCCGGCAGCACGCCGAGATAAACATCGCCAAGATCAATGTCCATCTCACCTGCCTCCACTTTGGAAAGATCTAAAATGTCATTGATCAGATTAAGCAAATCTTTGCCTGAAGTATGAATGACAGATGCGTATTTTTGTTCTTCACTACTCAAGTGCTCATGTTTGTTTTCAGCCAAAATCTCGGACAGGATAAGCATACTATTCAGCGGGGTACGCAACTCATGTGACATGTTAGCCAAAAATTCGGATTTGTATCCCGAACTTGTCCGCAGTTGGTCAGCTACACTCGCAAGCTCGCTCGCTGAGTTCTCGGCTGCATTTTTTTGCACTTCCAGGCGCTCGTTCAGCATATGTAGCTCTTCGGTTTGCATTTGCAGTTCTTCTGTCTGTGACAGCATTTCCTCGGTCTGCACCTGAAGCTTCTCCGACTGAGCTTGAAGCTCCTCGTTCAGTACCTGGGATTCATCATATAACTGCTGCAGTTCCATGCGAGTCGCCGTGGAGTGGAGAGATACACTGAAGATTTCTATTAATTCACTAAGCTGTTCAAGTTCTTTCTCCTGTAATGGCTTTAATGAAGCCAGTTCTATCACCGCGATCGTTCGGCCTTCGAAGATCACAGGCACGACTGTAAGAGATGTTGCAGAAGCATGGCCTAGTCCCGAAGAGATGCGAATATAGTTCTGCGGCAGATCATTCATACGCAGTATCCGTTTCTCCACCGCACTTTGACCTACAAGCCCTTCGCCCGGTGCAAGTGATACTTTGCCAATGGAGCGCTCTTTGTCCCCGTCTGCTGCATAAGCAGCTACGCGCAACAGCCGATTATCTTTTGAGTAGTACAGTACACTGTAGGGAACCTCCAGCAGAGTGGCAAGCTCGCTCAGGAACAGACGTGACAATCCCTCCAGATTAGTCGGGTTCTGCAGGAGTGTGGCGATATTCGTAATCTGATCCTTCACCCGATTCTGCTCCTGCACCTTATCGAGCAACATGTTAGTCTCCCGTCCAAGGTCACCTACTTCATCCTCTGTTCGCACATGAATCCGTTCTGCTAAATTGCCCCCTTGGGAAATATCGCTAATGGTTTGTCTTACGTCGCGCAGCGTTCTAACAATATTACCAGACACCATGATCGCTGCTCCGATTGAAAATGCAGCAATAGCAGCCCATAGGGTGTACATGATCGTAAGCAGGGTTGAACTGCGTTCAGCAAGATTGCTTACTCGTGCTTCCGTCAAAGCAATTTCGGTATTCCGAAAACTTGTAAGTTGAGAACGAAGTAAATCGATTTCGTTCTTACCCGGATCGGATTGAAAAAACGTAATCACTTGCTCCTGATCACCCTGTTTTTTCAATTCAATGGACGGTTCTGCTGCAACCTCAATCCAGCGTTCAATATGCGTTTTAATCGTTTGCAAACTCTGTTGCTGGGATGGATTATCACTGATGAGCCCGTATAACTGGTCATAGTTCGAATTCCACTCCGAGAGTGCATGGTTGTAGGGTTCCAGGTAGCTGTCTTTACCTGTTAGCATGAATCCTCGCTGTCCTGTCTCCATATCGAGTACATCCTTCTCAATGGCATTGGTCAGGTTATGTACTTCGAGGTCATGATGACTTATAAAATCGTTTTCTTTTTGCAATTCGTTAATCTGAGCCGATAGAACCAGCAAGGCGGCTCCAAATAACATCACAACCACTAGATAGCCCAACAAAATTTTGGAGCGTATCGTAAACCTTCTCTTCTTCGACAACGCGGAAACCTCCAATGGAATCAATCAATTCACCGCACAACAATTTAGATCTGCTTATGTAGTTTATATGGATACATGAAGTCTGACAAGCATTATATCCGATCTAATCTTATTTCGACATTGACATAGTTCAAGGTTGTCATTCTGGGGTTAAACGCATTTCGGTGATATAGATAAAGTCTGAATGTTCTGAGGTTGTAAGCTGTGCGGAATTCATACATAGTCAAGAAGGTTTAGACATATTCTTAACAAGAAAAAACGACCTGCTTATTCAGGCCGTTTCTTCCTCTAGCGTTTTTAACTGTAAAAAAACTTAAGCTTTCGGAGCAATCATTTTCGCCGGATCCACATACTGATCGAACTGCTCTTCGGTAAGCAACCCGGTCTGCAAAGCAGCCTCTTTCAGAGACAATCCTTCTTTGTGAGCCAGCTTCGCAATCTTGGCTGCATTCTCGTATCCAATGTGCGGATTAAGAGCAGTAACCAACATAAGCGAATTGTTCAGGTTATGTTCGATTTGATCCAGATTAGGTTCAATACCTACTGCGCATTTATCGTTAAAAGCAATGATGGAGTCCGCAAGCAGTTGTACGGATTGGAGGAAATTGTAGATAATGACCGGTTTGAACACATTCAGCTCAAAGTTACCCTGACTTGCCGCGAATCCGATGGCTGCATCGTTCCCCATCACTTGCGTTACAACCATTGTCAGTGCTTCGCTCTGGGTTGGATTCACTTTGCCCGGCATGATGGAACTTCCCGGTTCATTCTCTGGAATACGGATCTCTCCGAGTCCACTGCGCGGACCACTTGCAAGCCAGCGCACGTCATTGGCAATCTTCATCAGATCAGCTGCAAGCGCTTTAACAGCGCCATGAGCATAAACGACTTCATCATGACTTGTAAGTGCATGGAATTTGTTCGGTGCCGATACAAAATCCTTACCTGTATGTTTTCCGATCTCCTTGGCTGTATAATCGCCAAAGTCAGGATGAGCATTGATTCCTGTTCCCACGGCGGTACCACCAATGGCCAGTTCCTTCATATAATGAACACTGTCACGAATCATGCGCTCACTCTTGTCCAGCATTGCTTCCCAGCCACTAATCTCCTGTCCGAGTGTGATAGGAGTAGCATCCTGCAGATGGGTACGACCAATTTTGATAATATCCTTGAAAGCTTCGGATTTGTCTGCAAAGGTGGATTTGAGTACAGCAATCGCTGGCAAGAGCTGGTCTTCGACAGCAAGTACACCTGCAACATGCAGGGCTGTCGGGAACGTATCGTTGGAGCTCTGGGACATGTTAACATCGTCATTCGGGTGCAAACGCTCTTCCTTGCCCTTCTGTTCAAGAAGTTGGTTACCCAAATTGGCGATGACTTCGTTCACATTCATATTGGATTGCGTGCCGCTTCCAGTCTGCCATACAACAAGCGGGAAATGATCGTCAATCCGACCGGCAATGATCTCGTCCGCTGCATAGGCAATCGCATCCGATTTGGCAGCAGACAGCTTGCCGAGCTTATGGTTGCTCGCTGCAGCACTCTTTTTCAAAATGGCAAGTGCACGAATGACTTCCATCGGCATATGCTCGTGACCAATCGGGAAGTTTTCCTTACTGCGCTGCGTCTGAGCTCCCCATAGTCTGTCTGCTGGTACCTTCATCTCTCCGAGCGTATCTCTTTCAATGCGGTATTCCACTTGATTTTCCTCCTCCAAAAAGATGAATTATGTCTCTCGAAAATTTAATTATCTTGTCATATTATACATGATTTTCGTTCAGGTTTTCACCTTTTCGACAAAATTGTAAGCGTACATCAAAACACGCAAATGATTATTGATCAATGAATTTACGAGTAGATTGGATACAAACGACTGGCTTGTTCAAAGATCTCACCAGGCTCAAGTCCAATTAATCCGATTTCTTCGGCTGGTAGGCCTTGTACATTCGGTGCATTAACCAAGTTCATTTGGGGTTCAGGACAGAAGAATCCACCTTCCGTGTTGTTGTTCCAGATCATCCAGTGTTTGTAAGATGCTCCCACATCATAAACCAATTTATCCCCTGTACGTTGGTTCGTGAGCTCCATATAATTTCGACCATTCTGTGGTTCCGCTGTATAGTGATTATCCATGGATTCGAAGAATGGGCTGACACCTTCTGCCTTTAGTTTCTCCTCATTCGGTGAAAGCGGTTGAAATTGGCCAGTAGGCAAAGAACGTTCATTTAGCTCACGGCGCTGACCAATGGTGATTTTGGTGGTATAATCCGACACATCACTGTCGGGTACAAAGGCCACATTAATGGCTGTGTGGAACGCAAACAAATTGGGCATAAGCTCTTTCCCGTTATTGCGAACCTTCAGCTGTTGTTGAAGCCCTGTGCTGTCAAGAGAATAGCGAAGCGTTACCGTGAACGTGAATGGCAAATATTGATGGAAAAGGTGTCCTTCTTTTATTTCTTGGCTCAGCAGGATATAACTCTCCAGTTCAGTCGTTCCATATCCTTCTACCTTCCATTCTGCTTCGTGCAAAAATCCGTGCAAATGATTGCCCGTAGCAGGTTCATTCACAGGTAATTGATAGATTTCGCCATTCCAAGGAAAGCGGCCATCTTCATATCGATTCGGTGGAGAAAGAACGGGAATGCCGTAAACGGCCGGAGCAGCCTTGAATGCATCCATATTATTCAAATCAGGTTCACGAAGATAGCGATGACCGCGCTCTGTATCACGAAACGCAACCAGGTTAGCACCCACGCTTGGGATTACGGCCACCTCAAATTGATTGAATCGAAGCCATACCGCCGGAATTCCGCCAAATTGCTCCTCATACGCTGAATTCTGCTGTGTCATTGTTATATGTACCTCCTGCATACTAGGGTTATATTATACGGCTCGAATATATCATGACTGGGCACAAAATACCAATCTGTGATATAGAACATTTTCATCGTCAGGCGACAAAAAAGACAGCTGCGCTGTCGGCGGCTGTCCTCTAAATGGCAATTCCGATTCGTTTAATCGACATATTTGCCGTGTTCCGGCACAGCATTCTGTTCGAAATTCATATCTAGCTGCTCAAGCGAATCACGCAAGAAATCACCTGTCAGCGAATGTCCGTGCCCTGTGACCACTACGCGCGGCTCCAAGTTCCTGATTACATGAACGGATCGATGAGCCTCGTCCCAGTCCGTTGTAAAGTATGCAGGTGGGCCATGCATTTGTTCATCCTGCAGCAGCACACTCCATAGCGATTCCTGTTTTACCGAAATAATGGCGTCCCCCGCAATGAGGAAACGGTCCTCCTCGCGAAAGAGCGACACATGACCAGGTGTATGTCCTGGTGTGTGGATCCAGCGCCATCCAGGCATACCAGGTACCGTATGATTCTCCGGCAGGCTGAAGATACGATCATCCAGGTTAATTGCTTCATTCGGATAGGCAAAAGACAATCTTGCCATCAGTCCCCCACCTACGGAAGGATCGGCTGGTGGATAATCTTTAAAGCCCGTTAAATAAGGTAACTCCAGTGAATGGGCAAAAACCGGCACACCCCAGAACTGTTCAAGCTCTATCACAGTACCTACATGGTCGAAATGACCATGTGTCAATATGATGGCGGACGGTGGTCCCTGAAACCGTTCTGCAGCGATCCGCACAATATGATCTGTAAATCCCGCCATCCCGCTATCCACTAGAATCCAGTTCCTGCTTCCCGGTTCACCGATGAATACTACATTAACAAATAATGTACGCAGACTGAGGATATCATGCGCGACTTCTTCAAGCCCCGTCATTCCTGCTGTGATCAGATTGTCAGATGTCATCCACGGTTACCTCCCATTCAGGCGATTGTCCCTCTGTTTGCCATCCATAGACTGCCCCTTTTTGGGATATCTATTCCTCTCATCTAATAAAAATTAGACGATGCATACCCGTTCGGGCACACACCGTCTAGTATAGTCTGTTCATTCACATAATAGAACAACTTCCTCTGTTCAGATTATGCAGGAAAGGCATCCAAAGCCGCGTCAAGCAGCTTGTCATATACATCGTCGTCGTTTTCGAGCAGCTCGTCCATACGCAGAAGTTCTTCTTCATCACCGGATTGCTCCGTGAAATGGAGGCTATAATCCCAATCTTTGCCGTTCTTGCTCATGAACGTTACCTCATAAATGGACTTTTCCCCTTCTGCACGAAAAACGGTTGTTCCAATATAGGATTTCTCGTCTTCCCGACGCATCTCGGCACGAATAATTTCGATATTCACCAACATACACTCCTTTAATCTCTCATCTGTAACAGGTCTACAACAATTATGGTAAACCTAGTTTGGTAATTATTATTGGTTAATTGTACAATATATATCGTAGCAACGTATACCTTATTCAAATGAAGGCCCTCGGGAGTATCCTTACATACATGAAATGAGGGCTTCATGTTCCAGTGAACGAGCTACGAAAACCTTATATACAGGAGGAGAATATAGCATGAATAATAATTTTGAGCTTCATCTGCAGCAGTACGCGGAACTAGCTGTCAAGGTGGGAGTAAACGTCCATCCTGGACAAACACTCGTTGTAAATGCACCAATCACTGCAGCACATTTTGTACGCAAGATCGTGAAGGCTGCCTATGAAACAGGTGCCAAGCTGGTCAAAGTAAACTGGAGTGATGAAACCGTAACACGTCTTCATTATGATCTCGCACCGGATGAGGCATTCTCTATCGAACCAAAATGGTTTGCGGGCGAAATGACCGAACTCGTTGAAGAAGGTGCTGCCATCCTGCACGTCATCGCGGAGAACCCTGATCTCTTAAATGGTGTGGCTCAAGAACGTATCGTGACCAGTCAAAAAGCGCGCGGAAAAGCACTGGAGAAATATCGTGCCTATCAGATGGCTGATAAATTCAGTTGGTCCATCGTTGCGGTCCCATCTCCAGAATGGGCTGCCAAAGTATTCCCGGATCTGCCTGCGGAGCAGCAAGTGGATAAGTTGTGGGATGTTATTTTCAAAACCGTTCGTATTGGCGAACAGGATGCTGTTTCCGAATGGAAAACACATTTGCAAAACCTGGATTCCCGTGCCGACCTGCTCAATACGAAAAAATATAAAAAACTTCACTATACTGCCCCTGGAACGGATCTGACCATCGAGCTTCCTGAAGGACACATCTGGGTATCCGGTGGCAGTGTGAATGAACAGGGTCATGTCTTTATCGCCAACATGCCAACAGAGGAAGTATTTACGGCTCCGCTGAAAACGGGTGTCAATGGCACCGTTCGCAGCACCAAGCCACTGAGCTATGGTGGTAATCTGATCGATGGATTCTCTCTTACTTTCGAGAATGGCCGTATTGTAGATTTTACTGCCGAACAAGGACATGACGCCCTGCAAAATCTCATCGAAATGGATGAAGGTGCACACTATCTCGGTGAGGTAGCTCTTGTTCCTCATAAATCACCAATTTCCGATACGAACATTTTGTTCTATAACACCCTGTTTGATGAAAATGCATCCAACCACTTGGCCATCGGTAATGCCTATGCATTCTGCCTGGAAGGCGGCAAAACCATGTCGAAGCAGGAACTGATCGATAATGGTTTGAACTCCAGCCTTACCCATGTGGATTTCATGGTTGGATCGGCTGACATGAACATTCACGGTGTCACTTCCGAAGGCAAAGAAGAACCGATCTTCCTGCAAGGTAACTGGGCATTCTAATTTTTTCGCTACATGGAGAGAGGAGATTACTCCTCTCTTTTCCTGCGTAAGCAGGTAAAATTATAGATACGGAGGTCACTACCATGTTAAGTTTTGAACAAAAATTGGATCGTTATGCCGAGCTGGCTGTCAAGGTGGGGGCCAATGTTCAACCTGGTCAAATTCTGGTCATCAGCGCCATGATCGATACAGCTGAATTTGTACGCCTGCTCGTTCGCAAAGCATACGAAGCCGGAGCCAAACAAGTCATCGTAAAATATGGAGATGAAACCGTCAATCGCCTAAGATTCGAGATGGCTCCGCTGGAATCATTCCAGGAACCACCAAAGTGGCATGCTGCAGAGCTTGAAGAGCTGGCAGCGAACAATGCTGCCTTTTTGACTGTACTTTCATCAAGTCCAGATCTGCTCAAAGGGATCGATCCTGAACGAATTTCGACCCATCAGCGTACATATGGACAAGCCATGGCCAAATATCGACAGTATCAACAGGCTGACAAAATGAGCTGGACAGGTGTAGCCTGCCCTTCACCGGACTGGGCTGCAAAAGTGTTCCCCGACCTGCCTGCTTCTGAGCAGATGAAGCAGCTATGGGAAGCCATTTTTGCCGCTGTCAGAGCAGATTTGGATCATCCAGTTGAAGCTTGGGAACATCATATTGATCTTTTGGAACATAAAGCGATAGCCCTAAACAGCAAAAAGTATAAAGCACTCCATTTTGTCTCTCCTGGAACGGATCTAACGGTTGAATTACCTGAAGGTCATATCTGGGCACAAGCAGGCAGTGTAAATGAACAAGGGACTCGCTTCGTAGCCAATATTCCGACAGAGGAAGTATTTACGGCTCCTAGCAAACACGGTGTCAACGGTACTGTGTCCAGCACCAAACCGCTGAGTTATGGCGGAAGTATTATCGATCGTTTCTCTCTCACCTTCGAGAATGGCCGTATCGTTGATTTTCACGCGGAAGAAGGTCAAGACACACTGGAAAGATTAATTAGCATGGATGAAGGATCTCACTATCTTGGTGAGGTTGCACTTGTACCCTTCCATTCTCCGATCTCCGAGAGCGGCATTCTATATTACACGACGTTGTATGATGAGAATGCTTCATGTCACCTCGCGATCGGCAGTTCCTATGCGTTCAATATGGAAGGTGGAAAAACCATGTCCTCCGAAGAACTTGCTTCTCGGGGCATGAATTCCAGCATTACGCATGTAGACTTCATGATGGGTTCTCCGGAGACCAATATTTACGGGATTACGGCAAGCGGAGAGCGGGAAGCAGTCTTCCTTAATGGAGATTGGGCATTTTAAGCTTTTTCCAATTCATAATCATGTTATATTGAAATTTTTAGGCTGTCTTGCAGACCAGATTGAGTGGTTTGGCGGACAGCCTCTTTTGGTTTCGGGGTTCACCTTTCTAAGGTTGTCATAGCAACCTCCCATTGTATCGTTTCCATATAATGTTGTAAAATGAAATGATACCAATGTTTGTGGATTGTTCACCAGAAAGGAGAACATCATGGCCAATCGGCTTCAATTACTCTTGGCCTCAGATTTCCATAATTTGAGCCCCACACTTCAGGAAGAAGTGTATTACGAATACTATAATATGGTTCACGGACTCATCGTTTATATCATCAAGGAACGTGCTGCAGCAGAAGACATTATTCAGGAAGCATTCATTAAAATTATTAAAAATAAACCCTCTTTCGAGAACGAAATCAAACTGAAAGCCTGGCTTAAGGTCGTCACCCGGAATACCGCCATTAATTATCTTAGAAAAAATAAAAATAACCGTAACCAACTGGATACGGATAGTGTTTTTATAGATATGGAGACGATCAATCAGACGGCAGCTTCCGTAGAGAGCACCGTGGAGACGCAAATGATGCAGGAATCTATTGAGTTCTATCTGGAGCAACTTAAACCGGAATACCGGGTATTAATAGAGCTGCGCTGGAAAGAAGGTCTCTCCTATCGGGAAATGGCTGAGCTGTTGGACACTTCGGAAGAAATTGTGAAACAACGTTTGTTCAGGGCCCGAGGCAGTATCAAGAAGCAATTACATAAGGAATGGGGTGGGACCATTGAGCAAAGGCAAGTCAGATAGACATATTGAGCATTATCATACAGAGCAGGAAGAAGAATATTTTGATGCCGCGTTTGATCTGGCCTTTGATGAGGCTTTCAATCAGGCTGTCTCTGCTACCCCTGCCCCCGACTCCCAGCAGATACATCAATCCTGGCTCCGTGTTCAAAAGGAAATTACCCGGATTGCCGTTAGAAAGAAAAGAATGCGTACCTTGAAATTATCCGTTGTGGTAGCTGCCTCCCTAACGATCGGGGGCGTCATTTTCAGTCTGCCCTCCGGAACGCAGGCCGTTTCCCCATTTGTTCAATCAATCAAGGATTGGGGCAATGGCATGAAATCCATCATTATTGAAGATCGCACCGCACAGCTTGGCGCAGATCCTTCTACCGCAAAAACACTCCCACCGCCTGAACCCGGACTTAACGAAGCTCCTATAATTGCTACTGGCGAGGAGGCCGAGAAGTTGCAAGAACAACCCGTGGAGAAAGACATTTTATTTGATGATATCGTCGTAACGGAAGAAATAGCCCGCTCGGGATTCAATGGTGACTTTTTGTTGTCGAGAGCTATACCCGAGCGTTTTAAAGAGATAAAATTTGAACTTACCGTGAATCCTGAAATTCCGTTTGATTCAGATGAGTATTATAAATCCGATCGTATGAGAGTCCGTTACACGGGTGATAGCGTGAATGGTGAAGAACAAATTATTCAATTTGATTATTACCATGTTAAACCTGGGCAGGTCATCCAAGGGACCATGCTTCGTGAAACCAGTGTAGTCAAATTAGCTGACGGTAGTGATGCTTTTGTATCCATCGGCCCGCCATATAATACCTTTCAGTGGATGATGGGTTCGGTCAACATGAGCTTGTTTGGAACGGTCACGAAGGAAGAAATGATTGCCATTGCCAATGACCTGCAGGAACAAAAATTCCCTGGCAGCACGAGACAATGAATCAAAATAATACATTATTTGAAATATGGATTGTATTTTCAGAATTCGTTCCGTCATTCGCAGTATGTGTGCTAACGACCCGGTAGTAATAACCTGTAATCACCGTCCAGCTCGACTGTGCTGACAGGGATTGTGTTTGTGTTTTACTTTTGGTACCAGACCGATACGTCACCCAATTTGAGCCCGTCCAGCGTTCCAGCCGGTAATCGACCTGAAGTGATTTCATTTCCTTGTAGGTGGTTGTTGATGTAGTGACGTTCGCTGTCAGCCCTCCTCCCGGAGAAACGTTCCCTGCTGCCTGATATATATACTTGAGAGCTGCCAGTGAGTGAACAGTTTGCTCCTCTGGCGGTGGTGGTGCAGTGAGTGCACCAGATACAATGTCAGGACTAGCTGCGGCAGTGCTGCCAACAGGAATGGATAGAATTGCAGGTACCGATAATGCAGCAACGAAGGTGATTTTCAAAAGGGATGACAGACTCATTTTTAACATATGTATTCCTCCTCCAATGTCATATTTGATTTTGTGTAAGGTATAAACGGACAGAGTAGGTCATAGGTTTCAAAAATAAAAAAGACGCTCCGACCTTCATGTCGGTAGCGTCTTTTCTTACTGTGAAATCTGCAGCGTGAGTGAAACCTAAATATTTTCCATTTCGTATAGGCTTTAGAGAGTCATACCCACGTTATTTATAACTCAATGATACTCGTGGCGATATTCGAGCAAAATTCGCTGTCATGCTCCACAAAAAGAAGTGTTGGCGAGTGTTCAAGCAGCAAGTCTTCAATTTGCATACGTGAAATGACATCAACAAAATTAAGTGGTTCATCCCAAACGTGCAAATGTGCTTCCTCACTGAGGCTTTTGGCAATCAGTACTTTCTTTTTTTGTCCAGCACTAAACGTGGAGATATCCTTATCCAGCTGCAGCCTGGAGAAATCCAGTTTCCGTAATATTGATTTGAAGAGACTTTCATCAATACCCTGTGACATCGCGTACTCGGATAAGCCTCCCGCGAGACCCGATGTATCCTGTGATACGTACGATATTTTAACCTGAGGATCCTTGCGAAGATGACCTGTGTAGTCAATATCCTCGCCGCAAATTAACTTTAGAATGCTTGACTTACCTGAACCATTCTTACCGTAAAGAGCGATTCGGTCCCCTTTTTCAACCGTTAAATAAATATCCTTACAAACGATATTGGAGCCATATGCAATCGACACATTTTCCAATTGAACGATTTCATTTTTGTGATACTCCAATTGATGAATCTGCAGCCGCTCCGAACTTTCGATATTCTTGAGAAGTTTGGATTTTTCTTGAATGGCAGATTGCTGCCGTTGTTCGATGTTTTTGGAACGTTTCATCATTTTGGCAGCCTTGTGCCCAATGTAGCCTTTATCCACTTTGGAACCGGAGTTTCTAGTCCCATTTTTGGACTTTTCAACCTCATGTGACCAACCGCCAGTCCGTTTAGCGGAGTCGGATAAGCGTTTAATGTCTTTCTGTAACTTTTCGTTGCTTGCAAGTTCATATTGATCCTGTCTCTTCTTATTCTCCCACCAGGCGGAAAAGTTGCCTTTTTGAATCTCGATATTTGTTTTATTGATCGAAAGGATATGGTCTACGCTGTGGTCCAGGAAGGATCTATCGTGCGATACCAGGATAAAACCACTTTTTTTGCTTAGATAGCTGCTAACGAGCTTTCTGGCATGCATGTCAAGATGATTGGTTGGCTCATCAATGAGCAAAAATTGATTTTCCTTCATGAACAAGGCAGCCAGCATGACTTTCGTTTGCTCTCCATTGGATAGGGAATCGAATGGTCGATACAGAACATCTTCGGAAACTTTCAGAAGGTTAAGCTCCCGCACCAGTTCCCAATGCTGATAGTCTGGATAAACATCACTTATCACATCAAGCGTCATCGAGTCTTTATTCTCAACTGGGAAAGGAAAGTACTCGAAATCAACCTGAGCAGAGATGGTACCACTATATTCATATTTGCCAAGCAAAAGGTTAAGGAAAGTTGTTTTCCCTCTCCCGTTTCTTCCGGTAAAGCCTAATTTCCAGTCGGAGTCCAATTGAAAACTCACATTTTCGAAAATATTATCGTAACTGCCGTCATAGGCAAAAGTCAGGTTTGATACGTTTATCATTGACATAAGGGATCATCCTTTTCATTTATATTCAGATGGCTAAATAAATGAGGTTATGATCATGACATGATTCCCTTATTGTATCCCATCTTGAAAGAATCCAAGCATACGAAGCTCAAAGCCAGGTAAAACGATGCGTGAATGGATAAAGCTCCGAATTCCGATTCATGATTTGGTGAACCATGCCAATGTTCATATCCAGTGACAGGTCCACATAAACATCTACAACCTCTAATTCAGTCATAACTCTATCCCCCTTTAAAATCATATGGCTTCAACTTTTAGATACAGAAAACTTAACATGGATAGGATTCGTGGGTCAAGGATGTGGTTCAGAGTTCGCAGAACGATCCGTGCGCAGCAAAGGGAGCCCGTTCTTATCCGGATCTGGACAAGTGCTCGCTCCCTTTAGAATGGATTTCTATTCAATAACACGGCAATCTGCCATGACTTCCGGTTTATAACGCATACTGTCTGTCTCCGTAATTTTGCGAATGACTCTGCAGGGTACACCTGCTGCGAAGGAGTCTGCCGGAATGTCCTGGGTCACTACACTTCCGGCACCAATTACACATCGGTCTCCGATGGTAACTCCTCCGCATACCGTTACATTAGCAGATAGCCATACATCGTTTCCGATCGTTACGGGTTTGGCGTAACATAACGTCTTCGGGTCACCGTTCTGATCTAGCATTTGCCGGCGTTCAGACGCAACAAACGGGTGAATTGGAGTAACAATCGTTACATTAGGTCCAAAACTGGTGTAGTCTCCAATGGTAACCTTAGCATCGTCCTGAATGGTTAGATTGTAGTTCGCAAAGAAATGATGACCGATCTCTGTGTGAACACCATAATGAAAGAATACAGGCCCTTGAATGAAGCAGGATTCCCCTTTGCGACCAAGAATCTGTGTCAGAATCGCTTCACGTTCCTCTGCCTGATCCTCGAACATCTGGCTGTATTGATGGCTCAAGTTGTGCGAACGAAGTTTAATGCTCTTTAGTTCCGGGTGGCTGGGACTGAATAAAATCCCGTTCAATATCCGTTCTTCCTCAGTCATGTGATCAACTCCCATTCAATTCACGTTTTTTTGAAGGTCCATACAGTCTTGGATTGTCAGGAGAACACCGTTCTCCTCGTTGGATTTCGTAATAAAACGTGCTGCTTTTTTGGTATTCTCACAAGCATTGCTGACGGCAAAGCTGTATTTGGCAATAGACATTAGCTCTACATCATTCTCTCCGTCTCCAAAGGACATCGTTTCTTCATAAGTTACGCCGAGCAGCTCCTGCAATTTTTTAACCGTCTCTCCTTTATGCGTATGAAGTGCCGTGATATCAAGCCACTTTGGTTCTGAATCCACAATGTAGATTTGGCCGCCAAGTGTCTTTTCTACATGTTTCCTTAAGGCATTACTCCGTTCCTCTGTATCGTATACTGTTATTTTGATAAAACGGCTGTCGATCTCCTGGAATGAGTCAATCTTCTTAACCTGTTCGTATGAGCTTTTAACCACGTTGTACATTCCCTCGGAGATGGAAGAGTGAACATATGCTGCATCGCTTGCACATACAATGAGGGTCATGTCTGGGGCAAAACGTTGTATCGTTTCAATGCTTTGTAATGCAAGCTCACGATCAATGCTGAATTCTTTTACAACTTCCCCATCTTTCTTAATTCTGGCTGCACTATCTCCAAGTACCCATATCCCCTTGCCATGTTCTCCAAATAATTTTTCTACCCGTTCACACTGTTTTCCTGTGCATGCCACAAAGGTCATTCCCTGCTTCTGCATTTCTGCATGCACTTTGTTGAATAATTCAATATCGAATAATCCCTTGTTGTTCAGGAACGTCCCATCTAAGTCAGTTACTACAAGTTTAATCATTTAGCAATCCCCTCTTTGTTTAAGGCTAGTTCATTACACTTTTCATACAAACTTTATAATGTATGTTTATAAAGAGGACAGAAAAATAAGATGATCATGTTTACTTGGCAATCGGTATGCAATTAATAAACTACATAGCAAGCGTAATCCATGTAACTGGTTTCATGTCAACCCTCTTTTTTCAGAACCATACATCTGTCACTCAAACCAATCATCGATTGAGCGCATGGGTTTCACTTCAATAGACTGTTTCGACAAAGCTAAACACGCATAGGCTGCGGCCCAGATGATAACAGCTAAAATAACATATGCCATTTTCTCACCTCCCCACTTTCTGAGATTTTAGGAGTATGCGATTCACGGTTTCCGCGCTAAATAACATCAATACGAGCAGAACAAGCACTACAACCGGAAATGAATCTGTACTGGTCTTCGCTGCAAGAAACCCAAAGAGCGGAGGAAGCAGCGTCGTACCGCTATAAGCGACAGCCATCTGGTATCCCATTAACTTAACGGAGTTTTCTTTCCCGAAGCGAGCCGGCGTTTCATGCAAAAGTCCAGGGTAGATTGGAGCAAGACCCAGCCCGATTAAAATAAAACCTGCTACCGAAAACGATGAAGGAAGCGGAAGTAACAAAAGAAGACCTCCCAAGATCGTGATCCATTGCCCATAGCGAATCAATAATCGGTTATGGACTCTTAACGAGATAAAACCTGTAATGAACCTGCCAAACGTAATACCTCCGTAATAAAGAGAGATCCAACCCGCCGCCATCTCTGCCGAGATACTTCTCGTTCCAACCAAGTAACTGGCTCCCCATAAACCTACTGTGGTTTCAACCCCGCAATATAACAGAAAAGCGAGCAACGAGGGCTTAACCCCTCTTAATCTCAAGACGTTCCCCGGCATACGTAATTCCGATTTCGTCTCGCTATCGGCCATCGTTGTTGGTGCAGTTTCGCGCAATGCAGCTACCCTTTTCCACAACGGCAGCGTTATAAGAAGTACGATAACCAGTACGAACTGGATGACACCAACTGCAGCATAACCGCCTCTCCAGAAGTTCTGGTCTGCTATATAACCGGCCATGATGATGGGACCCATGGTAGCGCCAACGCCCCAGAAGCAATGCAGCCAGTTCATATGATGTGCTTGGTAATTTGCAGCGACGTAGTGATTCAACGCTGCATCCACAGCTCCTGCGCCCAAGCCGAGTGGAACGGCCAAGATCATAAACCATATCATGGAAGGTGCCATGGAAAATCCAATTAACGAAATTGCGGTTAGCAAACAACTGAACAACGTAATGTTACCTGTACCCATTTTCTGAATCATCTTCCCACTTGCCAGACTGGAAACGATGGTGCCTGCGGCAATAATCATGGAAATGAACCCTGCTGAGCCTACGGACGAACCTATTTCTGGCCATATGACCGGCCATGCAGATCCAAGCAGCGAATCCGGAAGCCCGAGACTTATAAAAGCCAGATAGATTACGATGAGAAACCAGGTTGCCATCTTTGTAACTCCTCTCTTGATGTAGTTCATCACCCACGTTAATAAATATACTTTATAAAGTATTTAAGATAAATATGCGGGATATGGTCTTCCTTTGTCAATACTCATCCTATGAGCAACATCAGATATATATATTAATCTTCAGCCAAATCCGGAAAACCGTAACATTTAATCGAACTTTTATATTGAATGTTCATTGGGGAGAAAGGCCTTGCAGAGTTTAATATCCATGCACCTTAGCCCAAAGTTTGAAATCTCAAAACATGAAAAAAGCAGCCAGGATGAAATATCATCACTAGACTGCTTCGATTAACTCATTCGGGAATAAAGCAGCTTGGCTTAAGCCCCTTCTTCCTCCACTAACATTTCTAACTTAATTACATTTACCCGTGAAATCCGCTTATGCTCCGTCTCCTGAATGACGAATACATATCCTCCATATTCAACGGATTGACCAACTTCAGGCGGAATCGTCTCCACTCTGGAGTACAACCAGCCACCAATCGTGTCATAGTCGCTCCGATCCATATCCAGTTCGAATCGCTCACTGACTTCTTCAATCAGCATCATGCCATCAATGGAGTATTCCATCTCATCCACTTTCTCAATGGCAGGACGCTCCTGATCGAACTCATCCTGAATCTCGCCCACGATCTCTTCCATAATATCCTCAAGCGTTACCATTCCGGAAGTTCCGCCGTACTCATCAATCAGAATCGCAATCTGTGTCTTGCTGCGCTGCATTCGCTTCAGCAGATCACTGATTGGCGTCGATTCCGGAACGGCAAGAATTGGCCGGATTACAGAAATAGTATCTGTGAGCTGGGACCGCATCAGGTCTTTGATGTGAATAAAGCCGATAATGTGGTCCTTGTCACCGTTATAGACGGGATAGCGGGTTCGCATGCTTTCACTGGCGATTTCCAGATTTTCCAGCATGGACTGATTGGCATTCAGACAGATCATTTCCGTCCGCGGAATCATAATTTCACGGGCGGTTGTTGCCGTAAAATCAAATATATTATCAACAAGCGCCAATTCAGTATTGTCAATTAAACCGCTCTTATTGCTTTCTTTCATGAGAATACGTATTTCATCTTCACTATGTGCCGAGTCATGCTCCGAAGCAGGTGCCATTCGAAACAATCTCAACAGGCTGTTCGCCATACCATTCAAAGCCCAGATAAAGGGATACATCAATTTGTAAAAGAACGTAAGCAGTACCGCAGACCATAACGTGACCGTCTCCGATTTGCGGATTGCCATCGTCTTGGGAGCAAGTTCCCCGAGTACAATATGCAAAATCGTAATAATAACAAATGCAATCACAATCGATATTCCGTGTACATATACTGGGCCGAGTCCAAACGCGGTAAACATGGGCTCAAGCAAGTGTGCAATGGCAGGCTCTCCGAGCCAGCCGAGTCCCAGTGAAGCCAGCGTTATGCCCAATTGGCACGCAGACAGATAGGCATCCAGGTTACGTACAATATTAGAAGCATAAATGGCTCTTTTGTTGCCTGCTTCCACCAAAGCCTCAATTCGGCTGCCGCGGACTTTTACCATCGCGAATTCTGCCGAGACAAAAAAACCGTTCATCAGTACAAGCAAAGCAATTAAAAATAAATTTAATATACTCGGTAAGGGGTCACTCAAATTGTCATCCTATTCGCCGTCATTCTTCGGCAAATAGGTCCACCTCCTTCGAAAATGTAGGATATTAGCCATTCTGCCGCTCATATGCAATTTCAACTTCCCAATGCTTCCACCTCCTTCTAGTTTGTGTCGAATAAAAGGATATGCTTCTTTTATTATATAACTCTAAACTACACAGTCAATCCGTGTCCTATGACAACGAAATGATGCTAACCAGCAAATTACTTTACAAAGGTAGCGAATACGCCGTCTTATTTACATTTGCTAACTAAGTATATTGAACAATCCCGAATGGATTATTGTTTATATCTTGTACACGGAAGGTGTCTAAATCAGATTCAAGGAAAATGTAAAACGTAAAAAGAGTATTCCCGTTGATATCCTAATTCAGGGAATACTCTTTGATGTTACTGCGAGTTAAGTAAGTAACGTTATGTGTTTATTTTAACAGGGAAACGGGACGCCGGATCCCATCGCCACTGTGGTTCTTCGCCTTGTCTGTTCCACAAACCGCCAATCCACATTTCGTCTCTTCGTAATTTTGCATAGTCTGCTTCTTCAGCGAGTACCTGGATGCCGAGCTCAGTCAGAGATAATACTGCATTGCGGAAATTTTCATCGTGCTGTGTAAAATCTGGGAACGTGTCTGCTCCGCTAATCTGTAGCAGAGCATGAGGCTCCTTGGTCATTCTTCTTAGATGTGCCCAATATTCTAAGTCTCCCATCCCCAATACATGCAACTGCTCACTCACACGCTTAAATAGTGGATATGGATGATCAACACCTCGACTCACAGCTTCCAGGGTCGCTTGTTCGATTGCACCCAGACCATTCATCTGTGAAGGCAGGCGGGTCAAGTGAGCCTCAAATGCAGCATGCGCAAATGGGAGAACCGTACTGTTTTGTTTTAAATAATCCATGTGATCCTGAATATCGGAAGAGGTGTACGCTTGCCAGAACTGACTTCCCGCCTGAATTTCCTCCGTCCCCATGACATGCCACGTACCAGACAAACGTCCGATCTGTCCGGGAGTTAGCTGGCCCAGTCCCCGAAAGTTCTCAATTTCCGGATAAGCATCAATACATAACAGGTTCAGCTTGGTGTCCCCAAGCGATTGACCATTAAAATAGTGCAGCAAATAAGATAACATCGCCTGATCATAGAGATCATATTCAAACCAGAGTACAATCTCCTTGTACTGATGAAACGCATGCAGCTTTCGCTCCAGCTCCGCGATTTGCAGATATTCCGTCTGGGGGATACCTAACTGCTGTTCCAGATAGGCAGCGCGCTTGCTTCGCTCCACCTCGTTCCCCATATCTTGGACGACAGGACCAAATGTATAAAGTTCCCGCCAGACCATAACCTCCCCTCCGATCCCGCTTTGCCGCAAACGATCTGCAGCATGGTCTCCATTGGTAATATGCAGCATGCCTTTGCCCCCTTCATAAAGTTCATTAAATACGGTTATAACGTCCGCAACGGGTAATGTACGCCTCAGCTTCGCCCGGGCATCAAACAACCGTTTCTTCAATGCCGGAACAGATACGCTAAGGAAATCGGAAATTTCCTTAAGTGAATATCCCTGAAAATAGAACATGTCCACTACATGCCGCATGGATAACGGCAGACTGGATATGGAATCGCGAAGAATCCGATACCTTTCCTTTTGCAAAACAAGCTGTTCGGGGTTATCTCCCTCTGTGCTCGAATCGATTTTGTACAGTAACTCCTGTACAGGGGAAGTGCTGTGCTGTTTGCGCCTTAACCAACGGTAACACTGTCTTTCAACGATCACTTTGAACCATCCTGGAAAAGCTTCGGCTGTCTCCAGCTTCGACAGATTAGCAAATGCTTCTGTGAACGCCTCCTGTACAATATCCTCAGCCCAGAAAGCATCCTCCAGTTTGTTATAGGCAACAGCGAGCGCCATTCCGCGGAACTGTTTCATTAACTGCCCATAAGCCTCAGGCTCGCCCCGGATGGCTCCCTCAATCCACTCGTTCAATGATGTAAACTCCTCTCTGTGAGCGTCTTGCTCAGCCTATATATGTATAAGTGCCATGATTGCGAGTAAAGGTTACTATACTCTCCATTATAACGAAAAAAACTGTCCCACTTGTGGATTTGATTCCACATGCAGGACAGCCTGGTTAAACAGTCTTTCTAGAGAACCCCCGTTTAATAACGAATTAGAATCTGCTTGGAGCTTGAGGATAGTTTCCGATAACGCCTGGATATTGGTACAACAATGGCTCATCAAACGTAGCATAATCGAAGTTAACCATTAACAGCATAATACGTCTTCCTGTCTTAGGATCGCTGATAATGATGTGATCACGACCTGCAGCTTCAATAATGCCTTGGAAAATGCGAGCATTCCATTCTTTGTTACCTTCATATGTCATGTAGAATGTACCAAATTTGCCGAGGTTCAGGCGCAGGATATTTTCGATGTATGATTGTTCAAACTGCGGCGCAGTTGTCGTTACAACGCCACCAGTTGGCGTCATTGGACTGCCGCTGGATACAAGCGGCGGTACGCTTGTGGAGCTTGGAGAAACCATGCTTGGTGAAACCATACTTGGAGATACCATGCCTGGTGTTGGGGACATCGAAGGCGCGCCATTACCGATTTTATAGGATGTTCCTTGAACTTGCGAGTTGGCTTGTTGACCCAGTGCCTGTGTTGTTGGTTGATATGGTTGATTAATCATTGTAATTCCTCCCATAATTTAATAAACTTCCGGACAATCTTCACCTGTTGGACTGAAGAAACAGTGCGCTTTGAAACGGCCCGTATTTTGCTGGTTATACCAGGTTGCAGGACAATCGCCTACAGGTCTGAAAAACCACAGGGCATTGCTGGCCGGCCAGATCCGTTCTCCATTGATTACACGTTGTGCCAAGCGAATCTCGGATTGTCTAGCCCGCTGATAGAAGTAGCCTTTTTGGGTTGATTCGAACCCACCGGGGTTTTGGAATACCATGCGGTTAATATCACGAATATCCCCAAAATCCAAACAGTCCACCAGCACCCGGTTCACACCCACATTACCTACGAGCAGCATGCCCTGTTCGCCGTCACCTTCAGCCTCTGCCCTCATCAGTCTTGCCAGCAGCTTGGCGTCTTCTGAGTTGGCTTTAATAACAGCCATATTCTGTTTCCTCCCTTGCTTCAGCTCTCTTCATCACCGTACATCGTATTGTGCAGGAGCCTATTCGGTGACACGAATCCAACTTTTTCCCACAAAAAAATCCCGGAACCTCACCCCATGTGAAGTCCCGAGACAAAACATTTCCTATATAACCAGCCTAATTAAGGCTTGGCATTAATCCAGTAATCGTACGCATGTACCATATTACCTTGATACGCTTCATATTCCTTCAGCAGTTCAGGCAGCTTCGCCAGCTGCAGTTCCATCTCGGCAGCTCCTCTTTCGTAAAATGAAATATGGGTGCCTTCGTGATTCTCTTTCATTTCTACCGAAATCAGCAGCGGCTTGCCCAAACGGTCGGCGATTTCCATCTCTTGTCTGACCACTGCCGCAATTCCATTGGACCCTTCAGCCGTGTTACGGAATGCCATGAGAGAGACATGATCCAAAGTGCGGATCATAAACTCACTAACAGACATGTCCTGTCCTGGCAAAGGGAACGTATCCAGCCAAACAGCCAGATCTGCACTGGTCTCCAAGCTGCTGTCTTTCTTCGTTTCTTCCTGGAAAAAGGCGATATTGGAAGCCCACTCTGTCAAAAGCGCATCCCGGTCGGAATTCCATTCCGGCAGTGTGTAGGGCTCGATATCCAGGTGAATGCCCTTGAATCGTTCTTCGGGTTCAACTTCGGCATTATAATTTTTCACATAATTGATCAGTCGCTCGATCCGTGGTCTGTTCTCGGATCTACCCCAGATCGGATGGCCGCCCATGGCATGAATCTCAATTCCTTGTGCCTGAGCTCGTTTTACAAAACTGCGGTAACTAGAATAGGGCTGGTCCAGATCAAGTCGGACATATAAAAAATTAATATTCTGTGCAGTAGCGAATTCAAGAATATGCTGACCGCCATCATCCGTTACCTGCGAGGCCTCCCAGATGTAAGTTCCGCGAATCTCAGGCTGTAAGGTTGGCTTCTCCGGCGCAGGCTGTTCTTCGGGTTCAAGCTGTCCCCAGTATACAATATCATGTACAGCAGAACCCCCATATGAAGTGTGATTACGTAAGGATTCCGCAACCTCTGCCATGACACTCTCAAGCTGTGCCGCTCCCTTTCCGGCAAAAGTCGTAAACTCTTCACCAGGCATTGGCTTCGTATTTACGCCAACGGTGACTGACGCACCACTGGCATCGGCCCAATTCATTTCCTGTTCAATAAGTTGAATAATGCCATTGTTCCCTTGTGCGTTATCGCGGTAAGCTAGTAAAGTAACATGATTAAACTGTTCCATAAACCAGCGTGATAACGGCGGGTTATCCGTATCATCTGTTGTTTTTGTACCAGCGATCGTATAAGAATCCAGCCAAAATGGCAGATCCACATTAATGTCGATTGCACCATTTGCCTCGACCTGTTCGAGCAACAATTTCATATTGGCTACCCATGACTGAACCAGAGGTTCTGAATCATCTCTCCATGCAGGCAGAACATAGGGTTTGATGTCCAAATGGATGGCATCAAATCGTTCTTCTGCAGCTACTCCCTGATTATAATCAGACACCCTTGCAGCCAATCGGAGCATTGGCGCCTCACGGTCATGGACAGCCCAGGACGGGTCCCCTCCTAGTGCTTCAACAGCAATACCCGCATCACTGGCTTTGGATATAAACGTGCGATATACGTCATCGGATACATTCATATCCACGTTCACATAGAGTCTGTTAATCTTATGTTTAGCTGCGTTAGCCAGCAGCTCGTCTCCTCCATCATCTTGGACAGACTTGGCCTGCCATACCCAGGCTGCCCGTATGTCGCCCGTGCCTGCCTCCACAGGCGAAGCAATTCCTGTCATTATGATCCCTCCAATCAGCAGTAATAGGCCAATGATCTTCCGGGATGAATTCCCGAACATATACTCCCTCCATTCCTGTTCTGTTGTAAAATCACATTCATTATAGCAACCGATTTCTGAATTTCAAATAAGCCCAAGTGCTTAACTTGGGCTTACGGATGCTAGAGCATTCAATTTGTACAACAGACCGAGGGAATCCCGGTTCTAGTCCTCATATATCATTTTTCGAGTCATGCCCCCATCAATCATCAGATTGGTCCCTGTGACAAAGGTATTGCTTGGATCCGACAAATATAAACATGCGCGGGAGATATCCGAAGGGACGCCTACGCGTCCTGCAGGATGCTGTTCATGATCTTCCGGCTTCAATTCGTCCACACTGCCCGTCTCAATCCATCCCGGACTGATACAATTGACCCGAATGCCGTCCTTGCCAAGTGAGACCGCCATCGCATGTGTCAGGGCCACAATGGCTCCTTTGGACGCTGCGTAGGCCTCTGTCTCCGGTTCAGACATAAACGCACGTGTCGATGCCATATTAATAATAGCGCCACCATGTTCATTTTGTTTCATATGCTTGGCCGCTTCACGGCTCGCGAGGAAGCAGCTTCTTACATTCGTATTAAGCACATCGTCCCATTCCTCCAAGGTCAGCTCGTAGGGTGACTTCCACCTGGCTACGCCTGCATTGTTCACGAGGATGTTGATTTGTTTAAATTCTTCCATGGTTGTACGAATCAAATTCGTAATATCCTGCTCCTTGCGAACATCACATTGTACGAAGATGGCTTCACCGCCTTCATTACGAATCGAAGCAGCAGCAGCGGCGCCTTCCGCCTCCTGATAATCGGCAAGTACAACTTTGGCGCCAGCAACCGCGTAAGCTTCGGCAACGCTGCGTCCGATCCCCTGAGCTGCTCCCGTTACAACAACGACTTGATCTGTAAATGACATGATTAACTCCTCCTCTATTAAGAGGCTTCTATCATCACATTCGAATATGTCGAATCAAGA
Source organism: Paenibacillus sp. ACRRY (assembly GCF_022346995.1). Lineage (GTDB taxonomy): Bacteria > Bacillota > Bacilli > Paenibacillales > Paenibacillaceae > Paenibacillus. The sequence continues at coordinate 1,023,017 of NZ_JAKRNM010000001.1, forward strand.
AACCTTATTATTATAAAGACCCTCTCCTTATATAAAAACACGATACCACCTTTAAGAAACGCTTGTCCAAGAAAATTAACATTAAAAAAAGCTTACGCCACTATGGCGCAAGCCAGCCGGATTATCCGCGTACACGTTCTGAATACAGGCGGTTGTAACGCTCGAAGCCTATATACCGTGTTCCCTTGAAAGAAAGACGGCCTTCATCTCCTTCGGAGCACAATCCGTACTCTTCTCCGTTCACCTTGAATTCGAGCCGATCTCCGCTCTCTACTTCAAAGGTAATGTAATACAGCGTACGGGCTGAACTGCCTGGTTCAGCTTGCGACTGACTGATCTGCATTCTTCTGCCCGTTATCCGCGAAGGTACAGTAAGCAGAGGCTCTGCGTTGTTGCGCCCCCATCTCCATACTTCTTTCCCCACAGACAGTAGCACAATACCTATAATCAGAACAAATACGACTGGAAAGACGGTTCCGAAAAAATCAAACATCCAGGATGATTCAATGCCCATGTCTCTCCCCTCCGTTCTTACACCTAGGACAGCCAGAGTCTTGACCCGTCTCCTGTAAATATATATGCGCGAGTCATATGGAACTTGTTATCGGGAAGCAAATTGTAAGGAGCTACTTTGTATCCTTTCAAACTTGTGTATGATTATTGCTTACGTTAACATAGGAAATCTGCGTTAAAAAAATAATCATTTAAAGCGGGGTAGCAACATCAAAATGAAAAACAACAATAATTCTTATGTAGATGTATGTACGAAACCAATCCCGTGCTTAGAAAACGCTGATTACGAAGCATACATGTTTAATTTGAATGATCGCCGTATACATTCCCGCGTTGCAAAAACAACGCCCAAAAAGGTCGGATAATTTGTAACTTTTTATAAAAGAATCGGGGATAACCCAATCCAGCCCTATGACGACCAAGATCCCATCGATTTTTGGTTGTTAGCACGAGGAATGGTAACAACTTTGGACATTTCATAGTTCCCAAATCAATTCTTATTAAAAAGAAGATTTTATCTAATGACGGTGAGGGTGGTAAACGTGTGATGTGTATTTATCCGCCATGGGACATACCTACAAGTCCTCAAGCACAAAAAACTCAGTCCTGGCAGCTAACGTATTTCCTTCATATTCCTTTAGTCGAATCCATAGACATTAATCACGCAAGCTCGATTTACAATTTTATCCAATCCATCATAGGGCCTTGTACAATCTTCTGTGAAGATAATTGAATATATTATTCTATCTCAAAACCAGGAGGTAGAATAGATGGCCCGATTTCTTGATGGAAGAGTTTCGATAAATGCCCCTTTGTTAGGATCAATTTATACACCACTTCCCTTATTGAATGCACCTTTTCGTTTTGGACAGATAGGTCTTCAAACCCAAGGAGCCGGAGCTAATTTAAGAGTTCAGCTCGCAGGAACAGTGAGCGTTTTACTCCCACCTATTCCTGTTGGTATCACAATTAGAGTGGTCCGAGGAGCACTACCTTCAGATCCAGTCGTATATCTAGCCACTTATACACTACCTATGATCGCTCCATCTAATATAATTACGTTCTCAACCAATGATTTTAATCCACCGCAGTTAGATCAGTTGACATACACTGCATATATTTCTTCCAATATGGCAAACGTCGTTCGAAATGGTCCTGAAAATTTTGATGGATTTGTTGTTTCAGATTAAACTAACATTTCTCAACCAGTAATTATTCTGCTGAGACCCTCAAATTTTCAGATGTATCGAAGTACAAAACCAATATAAATAAGAAACGCCCCCGATCGGGGGCGCAATGTTGATATAACAGTATTTCTTTATCTAGGTGGATCTTTAAGCATACATCAGGTTCATGAAACCGCGGGTTGCTTCTGCTCCCTCCGCTTGTTCCGGTTCTTCTGGCTGAGTGTATTGTGCCATGCAGGCCTTCACTTCTTCTTCGGTTGTGCAACGGTTGGCATCATCGCAATTGTAGCATAAGTGAAGCATGTATCTCGTTAATTCATCCGCCTGCGTGAATTGAGTTTGTTCATTGGTTCTCATCTTCATCACTCCCATCTCTTCTTGAATTCAATATAACATCATTTAATCTAAGTTATTGTGATTTATTTCACAAAGTAGTTAAAAAGAAAAGAAACCCGACGGTTTCCCTTCTATATAACACCTATTTTTAACATACCTACAGCACTTTCCACTGTATACCACCATCCACAGTCTGCAGGAGCAAGGATCTCTTGGTATCCATATTCTCAACCAGAATCCAGCCGAGTTTCGAGGAAACCATCTGCAGCTTTACGATCTCCGGATAATCCTCAAGAATACCTTCGAGGACTTTACTGCCCGGAAGTGCCTTCCAGCTTTTTCCCGAATCCTTGGTCTGGTACGTCGTCCCTGACTGAACTACCCATCCTTCTGAAGCATTAAGGAAAGCGGGAGTCAGGTTACGATTGATTCCCTTCTGCTTATTCAGGCCGAAGGTCGATAACGTCCAACTCTTACCACCATCATCTGTGAAGTATCCGTTGAACTTGGTGTAATCCCCGCTGGAACAGGATAAAGGCATCCAGGCCCCCTTCGCTTCCCGACCAAAAAACTGAGGTGAACCAATGTTAAAATTGCCACACCCATTGAAGTCATTCCGGTCAAAAAATGTCGGTCCATTCTTCCAGTTCTCTCCGCCATCTGTAGTGACATACAGCTTCGGAGTTCCAAATTCAAGGGCCGTCAAGAAGCCGTGTTTCGGATCTGAAAAAGTCAGGCCCGTTGTATATCCACGTGTCGGAATCTCGGCCGAAGCCGGCTGATCGTCTTCATCGCTGGATGACATCTCCTTCCAGGTGATGCCTCCATCCTCGGTAACATACAGCTTTTTATCCTGCTTCCCGATTGCAGTATCCACCGTAGTCAGAATCCAGCCTTTCTCCGGGGATACAAAGGATATCGCAGTAACTTTGTCCGTCTTGGATAAGGAAGACAAGCTCCAGCTTATTCCCCCATTATTGGTGCGCAAGACCATCGTATCGGTTCCGCCCAACCCTTCACGCACGATCCATCCATGGGTACGATCCACAAAATAAATGCTTTGACCATACTGCGGGTTGGCCGGAAATTGCACATTCTCCGAAGGAGAAATATTCGTCCAGGTTACACCCTGATCCTGAGTGTAATATAAACGCAGTGCGTTCCTTGTAACACCCCATGCCAACCCACCGTTGTCATTAAGCAGCTGAAAGTCGGTCAGACGTGTCTGGATCTGGTATTCCGCCGTATCTGCAGTCGCTTGCGTACTGTTATCAGGAGGAACAACCGTTAAAGTCTGTCCGGTATTTCCGATCTCTTCCTGCTCTTGGGGCGGTTCTGCCACCGGGGTCTGACCTGAGTCGGTGCAGGCAGCCAGTAGGGCAGCTATTCCTATAGACAGCAATGCTGTCTGCGCGATTTTGGTCCATTGCAAACGCAAGTGGAGTTCACCTCTCTCATCCAATAGCAGGCGCGCATGCCTGTCCGATCGGTATACATTTTACGATTCATCAGAATCCACTTCTCCCATTCTACCACAAACCATGTCGAAAAGGCTCATCTTGGGTAATAGGGTATCAGAAGGTAACCGGTATCAAGTACTCGTTCCATAGTTGTATGCCCATGCCGTACTTTCGACTCATTCTTCCTTAAACAGACAACTAAAGTGAAATATTTTATAGACATCGCTTTCTTTTCAAACATTTATACCTTAATATGGATGGAAGTCTACCCCAAAAAGGAGAGGATATGAACATGTTAAACAGTGCATTGCTCAAACCAAGTCGCGTAGTCATTATTGGCATGGGCGCGGTGGGAACAACAACGGGATATACGCTGATGTTAAGACAGCGCTCATCCGAGTTGGTATTTGTGGATGTGAATCATGATAAGGCTACAGGCGAAATGCTGGATATGAACCATGGGCTTCCATTTACCGGAGGCGTCAAAGTATGGGCTGGCGATTACTCGGACTGCAAAGACGCAGACATCATTATCATTACGGCCGGAGCCTCCCAGAAGCCTGGAGAAACCCGCATTGATCTGCTGAAGAAAAATGCAAGCATATTCAAAGATATCATTGAACGTATTACAGAAGTGAACTCACATGGTATTTTGCTTATAGCCACCAATCCTGTAGACATATTATCTTATACATCCTGGAAACAGAGTGGCTGGCCTGCTTCACGGGTGATTGGCTCCGGTACTTTGCTGGACAGTGCCCGGTTCCGTTACCTGATTGGTAAGAACAAAGGCATTGATCCCCGCAGCATTCATGCACACATCATTGGGGAACATGGCGATTCCGAAGTACCTGTGTGGAGTCTAGCCAACGTGGCCGGAACAGATCTGGAACTCGACGAGGAAACACAGCAGGATATCTTTGATCGCACCAAAAATGCGGCTTATGAGATTATTAATGCCAAAGGAGCCACTTCCTATGCAATCGCACTTGCTTTGGATCGTATTGTAGCAGCCATTTTGGGCAATGAAGGATCAGTCCTGAACGTTTCCACATTGCTGGAAGACTACAACGGCGTCTCCGATGTGTATCTCGGAGTTCCATGCGTGGTGGATCGCAACGGCGTACGTGAAATATTGCCGCTTCCTTTGAATGAGACAGAGAAAGTCGCTTTCCAGGCATCAGCCAACAAATTAAAGGAACAGATTGCAGGATTGGAATAATGTCAATAATTCTAATATAACCAAAGGACCATCTGGATCACGTTTCCTGCTGATTCGGATGGTTCTTTCGTATGATTATATAATCGGTGGACATGTGATATACTTTATCATTATTTCAGTTTACATAATATTTATTTCGTAAACATAAATCATATATTTGACTTTAACCCTCCTCGAGCGAATACTGCATATTGCAATAAATTGAATTTCGTTAATGTTATATCGCTCGAAAACGAAAAAACCTGCCCTCTCGGACAGGTCTGAATCGATACACATTACTTTTCGCTTGCAAACTCCGGAAGCCTGACGTCCAGCAGAGCCATTGCCTCTTCCTTCTCACGGCTAGTGACGTGCGTATAAACGGTTGTGGTTTGAATCGATGCGTGACCAAGCAACTCCTGAACCGTACGCAGATCGGCGCCACGCCGCAGCATCATCGTTGCGAAAGAGTGTCGCAGCTTATGGCTGGAATAGTGCAGACGTTGATGAGTCGGAGACTCCTGTTGGAAACGTTCGAAGGTTTCCGTAGATATGAGCTGAATACTGCGAATGGATAATCGCTTCCCCTTTTGCGAAACAAACAATGCTTCTTCCTTCGCCCGCCATGGAGACAAACGCTCTTCTACAGCCAAGGTTAACAGCTCCGCAACCATCTCCGGAACAGGGAGTGTACGCCATTTACGGCCTTTACCGAAGACGTCCAGCGTACGGCGCTCCACATTATAGTCTTTACAGTTAAGCGCGTGGACTTCACCCACCCGTAATCCCATATATCCCATTAACAGAAAGATCGCAAGATTACGTGTACGGTACTTTCCTTCTACGGATTGCAAAAATCGCTCCAGACCGCTCTCATCCAGAAAGACGGGGGCCCGATTTTTCTCGGTTTTGGATTTTTTGATTCCTGATGCCGGATTATTCGTTAACACTTCCAATTCAATGAGCGACTTGAAGAAACAATTTACCGCTGCATGTTTGCGGTTTCTCGTCGCATCGCTAACTCCACGTTCGCGGGCACGTGACAGAAATGACAAAACATGCAGCTTCTTCACCTGTTCCAACGACTTCCCTTGAATAGAAGAGAGAAATTCAGCGACGTCACCCGTGTATGATTTGACAGTGTGTCCCGTGTAACCGGCGTCCTTCATCCATATGTGAAAAGCTTCAAGTTCATCAGCGTATTGTTCCTGAATTTCTTCACTCATCATCGGTATTCGTCACCACGATTCATTCTAGTGTATAAGTAAGGCAGGCCAATTCTGCTCACTAATGTTCTTGAAATAAACTACGTTTCATTTAATCAACAATGACGACATCGATTAGTGGGCTGATCTCCTTCGGACAACCTTCGCTGCGCGCAAGCACAAATGATGGAAGCGGATTTTCATACAAACCGTTAACAGATTCACAGATCTGTACATACAGGTCCATATGTAAAGTTTCCCCTTCCCCTGATACATCGATCACGGGCCAGTCCTTCGTGGTGCATGCCGGCCAATTGGCCAGTTCATGAGCAGGTATGATGCTTAACTGCTGTACAGCCGGTGCAATCCGGTAAACGCCTCTGAACTCAGGCTCCTCACCAAGCTTGTCCACAGCAAGTGTGGAAGCTGCTTGCTTGTCGGGTGCGGAGTAGAGTGAGTAACACCATGGAGACACCCCCCACGCAATAGCCATAAGTCCTTCCTCTAATAAAGTGTCCGAGAGGTCACCCTCTCCGAATTGTTCAATTAAATTATGATTACCAGAACCAATAAGCTCTCCCACTCGTTTCGACATGCGCGGCAGATCCGCCAATATAAATCCGCCACTGCCATACCCGTCAAATACATGATGATCTCTGCTCCATGCGGATGAAACGGCAGATTGATCTTGATTTGCTTCTGACGGAAACAAATTCATTAAAACCGTAATAACCTGCGCGTATTTCACCATCGCCTCTTGTTCAGGTTCCAGAGGACCTTCGGCAATCCGGGGCGTCTTCAGGTGCAATGAAATCCGAAGCTCGTAATCACCTTCTGCAAAATCGGCCCATCCCCACTGTATAGCCTGCTGGATCCCTTCTACGGAGTCTAGAGAAATCGTGCTTTCAGGTTTCAAAGAAACAGGATATTGGACCGAACCAAGTTCCTGACCATATATGATCGCAGCGTCATCCCGGTGAATAGGTGCATCAAGCTGCTGTGCAATAACGGATACTTTACGTCCATCTTTCAACTTGCGATCCGGATCAATTTCCAGCTGAAAGGCGATCTTCTCCTCAGGATGTGAGATATTCACTTTCGCCTCTGCAAGTACGATAGAGTCTGCTAGTGCAAATCCGAAATTCGGATTCAGGTGAAGCTGATTGGTATGTATTGATGTGGTCATGATACATCCCCTCTCCTATGTCTGATGGCATGTCACATTCCTCAATATATGTCATATTTGAACTGGCCGCAACCCCGAGCTGGATATGGTCGAGTATGGACATGTACTTTAATAGATACTCGAATATAGGTCTAGAGCCAACTTTCTTTTTCTTATTTCATCCTTGACTATATAACAGAAAACCCCATATTGCTCTAGTGTAAGCTAGGCAGTATGGGGTGGTGGGGTAGTAAGTATGCAGCAGGACTATCTAGTGTTACATAGCAATTATATTTATTATTTATTTCCCTTTGGCTTCATCAGCTGCTGATCCCCTTCGCAGAGGATTCAGGTGACTGTAGTGACGTCCATACATGAAATAAATAAACAAACCGATAACCAGCCAAGCGAAAAATGTGATCCATGTCAGAGCAGCTAGACGTGTCATCAGATATACACAACCAATCGCACTCAGTATCGGAATCCATGGAACAAGAGGCACCTTGAAGCCGCGTTTGAGCTCAGGGTTGTTTTTTCGCAGAACGATAATGCCCAGACTCACAACTGCGAATGCAAACAATGTACCGATGTTGGTAAGCTCCGCCAGATGACCAAGTGAAATGAAGCCTGAGAATAACGCAATGATGATACCTGCCACCCATGTACCTGTCGCTGGTGTTTGACTTTTACCACTGATTTTCGAGAATACCGGGGAAAGCAATCCATCACGTGACATGGAATACAATAGACGGGTCTGCCCATACATCATAACGAGCAAAACGGTTGTTATCCCCGTGATTGCACCAAGAGCTACAATCCAGGACAGACCATGCAGATTCACGAATTCAAACGCAAAAGCAACCGGATCGCTAACATTCAGCATGTGGAAAGGCACGATGCCTGTCAAGATCAAAGATACAACGATATACAGCAAAGTGCATATCGCCAAGGAAGCAATAATGCCAATCGGCAAGTCCCGCTGAGGTCGTTTGACTTCCTCCGCTGCCGTGGACACCGCATCAAATCCAATATAGGCAAAAAAGACGGTCGCCGCACCAGCGGTTACCCCTGAGATGCCAAACGGCAAAAAAGGCTGCCAATTGGATGGTTGTACATAAAACACACCCACTCCGATAAAAATCAGCACGACAATAATTTTGATCGCTACCATAATACCATTGGCACGGGCTGCCTCCTTGACTCCACGGGTGAGCAGAAAGGTGATCAGTAACGTGATGGCTGCTGCGGTAACATCGAAATAGGTCCCTTTTCCAGGATTGTATGCACTGCTGAGTGCATGGGGCAGCTGTAATCCGAAGCCTGACAGCAGTGACTGAAAATAACCGGACCATCCGCTGGCCACGGCCGCGCTGGCGAATCCATACTCCAGAATCAGATCCCAGCCGAGAATCCAGGCAATGACTTCATCAAAGGCAGTGTAACTATACGTATATGCACTTCCTGAGGCAGGTACGCTGGATGCGAATTCGGAATAACAAAGTGCAGCGAATGCACAGATGATGCCTGCAAGCAAAAATGAGAGCACTAATCCAGGACCTGCATAATTTGCCGCTGCGACTCCTGTTAATACAAAAATCCCTGTACCGATAATTGCCGCTACTCCAAGCGTCGTTAATTCCAAAGGACCCAGCGCCCTCTTTAACGCACTATTTTCTTCTCCAAAGGCAATTGGCTTTTTCCGAAGCAGCGAAGATCGTTTCTGATTCTCTGACATAGACATGTTCCTCTCATTACAAGCGTAGATTGAAGTATACCTTCATAGCTGCTTCATCTCGATCTGTTCTATAAAAAAGTCGTTTGTTCTATATTACCGGTCACCTACAAAAATCTATCGTATTCTACACGTTGTCGCGTTGCTATACTAAATTTTTTTTGATCACTGTACTATTTTGTGCTTTTGAGGCGAATAATATCATGAACTGATGGATAGGTAGCAAAATGAAAATCGATTTAAATCAAAACTGCGTATAATATAAATTATGCGCAGTTTTTTAAAGCCTAATTTTAGCTTAAATCAAGCATTAACTGGTTGTTATCTGCATTATCAAAAATAGTGGCTAATTTCGTCTTTTTTCACTGACCTCAGCATGCAAAAGTTGTCTTCTATATAAGGAATGAAGCGTTAAAACGCGACAAAGAGCCTCATCCATAGACGCGGCTCTCTTTCTTGTTTATTAGAATGACATGAACTTCTGTTCTGAGCTTCTGTACGTGAGATCACTTATTTTGCTCTGCTTTTCGCTTGGCTCGAAATCTTCGAACCTTCATCAGATTACCACACATTTTATCATCACAGTATTTCTGAGTGCGACTTCGGGTGTCGTCGTAGAAGATCCAGCGGCAATCCGTATTATCACAGACTCGAATTCTCGCCCCCTCCCCTTCTGCAAGTGTTGTTGCAAAATCAGCTGCGACCTCTGCCAAAACGTGCGCCCATTGAGAGCCGACAGATACCCACTCTACTTTCAGCTTTTGATCAACATAACGCAGCTTTTGGTACCCGCGCCCTTTATCCATCATGGAGTTAAGCCAATTTTGATTTTCTTCTGTTAATAATGCCCCGTGTGAAAGCTCAGTTGCCAAAGTAAGTAATTCATTTCTGATCATTCTCATCAAGTTCTCTTCTTCTATTGAAGCAGGTGTGGGCGCCTTCAGGCTCCACTTCTCCAGAAAACGTTGCTGCCACTCTGATTTCGCTAATCGATCCTCTGACCGATCTCCGCCGCGCCAATCATGATAATCACTGTTAATAAAGTCTGTCCAAAGTCTATCCATGCGTACCTCCGTAGAATGTAACTATCTAAAAATAAAAATGATGGTTACAAATATCCGTCATTGTGTTACATTAATTGTAACTACTTTGAACAACTTTAGCTAGTTACCATGAATTCAGGGAGGTATATCAATGAATACAACAGCAACAGATCTATTGCTCATTCAGAAAGATAGTACCTGGAATCAGATCGATTGGATCGTCCCTCTGTCAAAAGCGATTGAAGGACTGACAGCCGAACAGGCGGCCTGGGTTCCTCCGTCCGGTGGATCAAGCATCTGGCAGATGGTCAATCATATGTATTATTATAACCATCGTTTGTTGAATCGGCTTGAAGGAACCACACCTTCTCAACCTCCAGCTGATAGCAATGTTTCTACTTTTGGCGACTCTGGAGATCCACAGGACAATGAAGGTTGGAATCAACTCATGCAAGATCTTAATACAGTGGCTGCCGGACTTCGGGTGAAAATAGCCTCTTTACAGCCATCTGAGCTGGAAGCTTCATATATGGATACCGAGACAAAGTGGGGGCATGAACTCGCCCGCTGGGTCCTTCACGACGCGTATCACGCAGGTCAGATCGTGCTTCTACGCAGACAGCAGGGAAGCTGGAATATCATTTTCTAAAAAAAATGCTTGAACTGCTAGCGCTTACAGGAATAAGATGAACTTATTAATGTTACAACTTGTACTATAACCTATAAATTGAATAGGATCTTCGGGGTAGGGTGCAATTCCCGACCGGCGGTGATGTTCCACTCGGAACCAGCCCGCGACTCGCTGTTGACTGCTAAGGACAACAGCGACTGACTTGGTGAGACTCCAAGGCCGACGGTACAGTCCGGATGAGAGAAGATCAACACTTGACATACCGCTTCAGGGGGGAGGTTTCTTTCCTGACGATATGTTCATGGATGAGCCCCCGTTTATTTGGTGTATGCCAAAACGGGGGCTTTTGTCGATTTTGCCAACTGAAGATTCCGTGTTCTGACGAAGGAGTCCTGAATATGGAAAAGACACAGCATGCATCAACTGTTTATCGCAAGGAACAAAGCAATACCGGATTTTGGCTCGTTGTTCTCGGTGCAGCCCTTTGGGGCGTAGATCCATTGTTCCGCATTATTTTGCTGCAAACGATGACCTCTACTCAAATTGTACTGGTGGAACATATCATCGTGAGCTTAGTCGCCATACCCGTCTTATGGAAATTCCGCGCTGATCTGAAAAATCTGCGAGCCCGTCACTGGATCGCCGTTATCTTTATCTCATGGGGCGGCTCAGCACTGGCAACGGTTCTATTCACACTGGCGTTAACGCACAATGACCCTAATACCGTCTTGTTGCTGCAAAAAATGCAGCCTATCTTCGCGATTGTTTTGGCTAAATTCTTACTAAAGGAAACACTGCCGCGCCGATTCGGTTGGTTATTCATAGTGGCTCTTATAGGAACTTATCTACTTACGTTCGGCTTCACACTTCCGCTTGGAAACTGGAACAATTGGATTCACGCGGGCAGCCTGTTGTCACTTGGTGCTGCTGCCTTATGGGGCGGCTCTACGGTCATGGGCCGACTGATGCTGGGGCAAACCCGTTATGAGACGGTTACCTCTCTCCGCTTCGTCGTAGCTCTACCCTTGCTGATCTTCATGACCTGGAACGAAGGTGCAGCGTGGACCTTACCATCAGGTGCAGGAGAACAGGCAGCTGTTGCGCTCAACATTCTGGGGCAGGCGTTATTACCAGGTTTACTCAGTCTATTGTTGTACTATAAAGGTCTCTCGTCCACCAAAGCTTCTGTGGCCACACTGGCTGAGCTAAGCTTCCCGATGGCCGGTGTACTTGTAAACTGGATTGCATTCCAAACCTTCATCACATGGGAACAACTGCTTGGATTCATCCTCATCTGGATTGCGCTGTTTGCTATATCCAAACAGCAGGAACGATCTACCACAGCCGCAGACGCGGCTCCTAAGCTTCGAACAGAGTAATGAAGATCATATTTGCACTTATTAAGGCACTGACACATCCTTCTGGATCTGCAGTGCCTTTTGTCTTTTTATAATTCCAGTGGTACGATGACATATGGAAAGGTAATTATTCTATTTCATTTTTACGGAGAGGAACGATCATCATGTCTTCATTTTCATATACTTCCTATGATGCCATAGGTCTGGCTGAACTGGTTCGCTCACGGGAAGTCTCCCCCGTTGAATTGCTGGAAGCGGCTTACGCTCGCCTTGAAGAAGTTAACCCGCAGCTTAATGCGGTCATTCGTACATATGAAACACGCGCACGCGAGGAAGCCGGCTACGTTCGTCCTGGTGAACAGCCTTTTGCTGGCGTTCCATTGCTCCTCAAAGACATCTCGCAATCGCTGGAGGGGGAAATTCTGACTTCCGGTTCCCGTCTTCTGAAGGATCATCGAGCATTACGCAATTCCAACTTTGTATCCCGGCTCCGGGATGCAGGCTTCGTTATTATTGGACATACAAATACACCTGAATTCGGCCTCAAAAATATTACCGAGCCACGTCTTCACGGTCCGAGTCGCAATCCATGGAACACGAATCATTCACCGGGTGGTTCAAGCGGCGGTGCAGCTGCCGCTGTTGCTTCCGGTATTGTCCCCATGGCCGGAGCCAGTGATGGCGGAGGTTCAATCCGGATTCCTGCTTCCTTCAGTGGACTATTCGGACTAAAACCTACCCGTGGAAGAACTCCTGTAGGACCAGGTGTTGGCCGTCAATGGCAAGGTGCATCCATTGATTTTGCGTTATCCCGTACTGTACGAGACAGTGCCGCCCTACTGGATACACTGCAGGTTATTCAGCCTGAAGCCGCGTTTCATGCTCCGCTCTTTCCGGGCAGTTATTTGGCCGATATGAACTATCCTCATCAACGCAAACTAAGAATCGCTTATACAACCAATTCACCAGTAGGCACCCCTGTTAGCGAGGATGCAAAGGAAGCAGTGTACAAGCTGGTTCGGTGGCTGGAAGAACAAGGTCATCATGTTGAGGAAAAACTGAGCCCCGTCAACGGCGTTCGGCTGATGGAGAACTATTATATGATGAACAGTGGTGAAATGGCGGCGATGATCTCCTCCATGGAGCATGCGATGGGCAGATCTTTGACGTCTAGCGATATGGAGATTGAATCTTGGGTTCTGGCTGAGGCAGGAAAAAAAGTATCGGCTGCGGAATTCGTTCACAGTCTTGCCGAATGGGACGTAGCTGCCGCGCAGATGTCTACACTCTTCGAGCGTTATGACTTCTATATCACACCCGTTAATGCCTTTCCTGCACCAAAAGTTGGAGAACTAACCCCTCATGAGGAGCAAATTCAGCATCTGATGCAGATTAGCGAATTGGACAAGGTGCACCAGCAGCAATTGATCTATGAAATGTTTGAACCGAGTCTTACCTACACCCCTTTCACCCAACTCGCTAACCTGACAGGCCAACCAGCGATAAGCGTGCCGCTGCACCTCACAGCCGATGGCTTACCTATGGGCGTACAGGTTATGGCAACCAAAGGGCGTGAAGACTGGTTGCTCCATCTGGCTGGCCAGTTGGAAGCATCCGAACTTTGGATCGGAATGAATGGCAATCCGCTTTTCCCTTTATAAGAGAAAGAAAATGGACAACAATCTAGCTCCGTGACCAATTGAGAATATCAAGAGATCACGGAGTTAGTTGTCTTCAATTTTCTACTTACAATGAAATGTGTATGGCGTGTTCGTTTAATTTTAAGATCGGGAATGGCATACCATTTTTCAAATCATCAAAATTTCAATCAAATTAGTTTACATAATATTTATTGTGTATACTTATTGATATTTTCGTTCCATAATTAATTAAGTATATTTATATTTGAACGTCGCATCCGTCAAAAGGTACATCTCATTCAATGAGTTGAACGGCATTATGAATTGCATTTTGCTGTTCTTCTGAGAATCGGCTTTCATCTCCATCCCAATCCCCTAAAGCACAACAAAAAAAGCCGCTGCTTAGCGACTTTGTGTAAACGAAATTTAGTTTTACTCCGCACGAACCATCCGAACAGCCATATATTGTTGCCCTGGAAGATCTATACGGAATGTTCCTTCATAGACTCCGTCCAGCCTTTGGATAGTCATATTCCAGGTGTCGATCAAATCCACCCGGAATTTCGTCCCGGGGACAAGATGAAATTCGCGATATCTAGGCCGATTGAAGCCGAAATAATACAGTAGATATTCTGATTCCGCTCCCGCTCTCGGTACGTCCCATTCAGATGGGAGAGGATCAAGTTTTGCTCCAGGCGCTTCCTCCAATAACTGACGCAAGAATGAGATTCGATCCGGACTGCTTCCGTGCAGCTCCCCTCCCTTGGACCACCATAGCACTTCTTCATCATTGAGATACGTTTCCCCATGCCCGACGTAACCTCCACGCATCGCACCTTCCCAGAATCGCCGAACCATCTCTTCACCTGTAATATTACCCCATCCTTGATCAATGTCACCTTCATATGCACATTCATCAATTACAATAGGTTTGTTCCATTTCTCGCGCCATTCATTCGTAGCTTCAGAGGTTTTGTATACATCAACACGTTGAATACTGCAATGAGTTACCCATGGTTTTGAATAATCGTAGAATGTCATGCAGTTATGATTTGAGATAAGATGTCCATACGGGTCCTGATTTGTGACATTGTGTGCAAACCGCTCCCAGTCATCCAGTGACTTGTCTTGCATCAGATCATATTCGTTCGCAAGAGACCACCACACGTTATGAAACGAAGCCAATCTGGCCACGATATAGCGCAGGTATCTGTCGTCCGTATCTGCGTCCATTTTTGCGTATCCCCACCTATCATACGGATGGAAAAGGATCAAATCGGCCTGAATACCAACTTCAGCTAAGTCGTCGATTCGCGATTCCAGATGGCGGAAAAACTGTGGATTAAAACGTTCTGTATCCCATGTACCATCTTCCTGACGTTCAAAGGCCTCCAAACTCGGCTCATTATGGTTAAACAAGTAGGATTTCGGAAAAACACACATCCGAATTTTATTGAATGGAGACACTTTCAGAGAACGCAGTGTCCTTTCCTCAATCTCATGTTCCTGATGGGTCCAAGCATAACAAGTCGTTCCAATGGGGAGGTATGGCGTTAGATCTGAATATGCAAAATGGAATGTGTCCCGTACCCTCACTGGCCCGTGATTACCCTCTTTAGCTGGGGTACATTCAAATGATCCCTCTGACGCATCCAGCCATGAAAGATTGCTTGACATTCGGAACGTCCATGTACCGAGTGTTTCTGGCATGAACCGAACACGGTAAACATCCTCGCCGTCATAAAATCCGATTACATGCAAAGTTTGCCCATCGCTTATAAATTCAGCACTTAATTCCACATCAACATACGGGTTTCCTGGAGCTGGTCCCCTGAATTCAAGTTCAATTCTGTCCCACTTGGCTACGGACTCGGAGTAATGGACTTCGGTAATACTTTTTTGGTTGGACACCTGCATGTTTACCTCTCCTCTTTCCCTGATTTAAACTTGTAGATTTATAAATCAACGTGAGTAATCCTTGTCCTATCTATGTATTAGCTCTGGCAGAATTGAAATGTTGTGAATATATAATAGGACAGTTCAACAATACCATTTAATAATGAACCCTACAATAATATTTAGTATAATTTCATTTCTTTTTTTGATAAAAATTAGTTGTATTTTTTAGTCCCATTTTATATACCCTTCGTACATATCTCTATATTGAATAAAATTATCTATAATCTTCGCCTTTCCGGAGCATAAATCTGTATTGAAAACTAAATTTATTCTTTTACATCATAATAAAATTGTTAATTAAACTTAATTTTATTGTTTTTGTTAATATACAATTTATGAACAATCCCATAAGAAGTGAAGAGTTGAGATTACCTTTGAGTATTTTATTTTAGTTTATTTGAACGTCTGCCTTCTTAAACAGTATCCTTACTTTTTCTTCTCCCACATGTCAAAAAGAACAAGTTTCTGTCCTAAGGATCGCTGGTATTATCGGATTGGCTTAATATGTAAAATCTCCAATTCAGGATGTTATTTATTATGAATACATCCGCATACATGACGAGTTATTGCAAGATTACTCCACTGCCCCGGTGGCAGCGATTCGAAGATCAACTTCTACATCAAATTGCGCACGGGACAACTCTTTTCCCCAATTGTCCTGCACTTCCTTGTACGATGGGTACTGATATGCCCGCGCAAAGAATCCGAAACCGACAGGGTCTATTTCATATTGCTGGAATTTTTCAATGAGCTTCTCAATGGCTACTTTCATTTCCTCACTCAACTTTTTTTCCATGTCATTGAAATTATGCAGGAGTTCAAATTCAAGAAACTTTTCCGTGATGGCAATAATTGATTTTACGTTTACCTTGTATCGAAATTCCCCGTTCTCATAAGAAGATTTAATCTTGACCGAGGTACCCCCCAGAGTAAAACTTACTTTATCCACGTTATCCACGTTATACGGAACCGTTTGTTGGAGTTTATCCACTGGAAAAGTGAGACTGATTCCAGGTCCCGCCTCCTTTTTCAAAATTTGAAGAAGTGAACTTTCCTGGTAGGTCAGGGACGTTCGGTACTGGGCTTGATGTGAAAGGAGAGTCGTTCCTTTAAGTATAATTTTGTTATTCTCAATTTTGATTTCCGAGACGGCAGGGGTCATCGCCCGGTCATACAATTGTCGATGCAGCTCTTGCGCAGTTGTTGAGACTGTGGCTGAACTTTTGCTTCCTGATTCGACAATCGCTTTTAAAAAGATGAGTATTGGCGGCTGATCCTTCGATTGGAAGTTAAAGATATCAGAAACTGGACCATCAACTGCGATGATCCTGTCGGTAATTGTATTACGCGGGTCGCGGAACGTAACATCCATTACCTTAAACCAATCCTTGTATTTAAGTAATTCTTTCCCTACAACTATGACCTGATAATTTCGTCCCGCTACCGAACCTGGAAATTGAGCATCCTGCTGATTCTTGGACTGTCTTAATCCCTCAGCTATCCCTTCTGCTTCGCGGCTTTTCTTTTGGATGTCTTTGCTGAATACAGGAGCTGAGACATAATAATGAAGCTTTTGGTCTTCGACATCCAAGCCGAGTGCCAGTGGAACGGTAGCATCTTCCAAATTAGTTTTACCACTTCCGCACCCTGTGATTGAACACAACCATATACAAAGTACAATAGAAATGATTATTTTTTAACCCATTTCATGTTCGTTTGCCTCCCTTCCATTTTTTATAGATGATTACATACATAAGAAGGACTGCGGGCAATACGAATTCCATCACAAATCCAATGAAATTAAGTGAACTGTTGACTTGTGCAGCTGCCATAAAACTGGGGCGATAGATGAAAAAACTGATCTCAATGACAATACACCATATGGCAAGATGAGTTTTGTCCCGGCCTTTGCCCAACAGTGAAGCAGAACATCTGGATACAAGGTGCATGGCGGGAAGCCAAATACATGAGAATACAAACAAATAAAATGCAATAAATAACACTTCAACCCGTTCGATGAATTGAAATTCAATCGACTTCAAAATGCTGATCACCGGATCATTGTATTCCCCGATCTCATCAGGACTAAAATATACAAAGCAAATAATGGTGATCCCCAAATACGCCAGGCAAGTAAGAGTATTGGAGATTAACATAGCCGTCATGGCCTTTTCCTTTTTCACTAGATGAGGGTACAAAAACAAAACCTGTCCAATGCCCAGCAATGGATAGATCATGATCTTTATGGATGAAAGTACAGGAAGCCAACCCTCTTTAAATAGCGGAAGCAAATAAAGCCAGTGAGCACGATGCAGCGTTGACAGATAAACCAGGGGAATCCATATGGAAAACATCGAAACAATTTCGGTGTACCGCCCGATCACCTGAAATCCATGCTGTGCGATCTGATAGGTGGGAATCAGAAGCAGCAAGACCAGAATATATATATACGTCGTTGGCATCAACCAGAGTTTGATGACCAGCGTAGCAACCGCGTAACCATCATAAGCGAGCAGCAAATAATAGGCCATAAAAAGAAAAGTAACCAGTTTGGCTGCCCACCCGCCCATATAACGTCGAACTAATTCAAGTATTGTACTGTCCGGATTATGTTTCATCAATTTCACCATTGCTATGGAAGCTAACATCACCAGCCCCCATCCTAGAAAGATCGTCATCCAACCATCCGTTCCAGCATGTCTTGCAAGTTCTCTTGGGAGAGCCAGGAAGGCAACACTGATCTGGAAAGCAGAAATCATAAGGATGAATTGAAGCGTCGTTATCGGGCGATATGTCTTCATGTACTAATCCTTCTCCTTCCATCCCCTACTATTTCCTTGTCGCCTTGTCTGGCTAGATCGCGTGCTGATCGGGCGCGTGTTCATCATCCATAACGGCAACCGGAGTAAGGTATCCTTCCAATCCACGGGTCTGAATGGAGCAATAGGCGTACTATAAGAAGCGTTAAGCGAGTTTAACGTTATTAATCTGCCGATTATGGTCATCATGCCGACAACCAGTCCAATGAAGCCGAACCAGGTGGCGAGAATCATCATCATAAAACGCATTAATCGTACAGCCGCCACCATATCCTGATTCGGAATAATAAATGAGGATATCGCCGTAAACGCGACTACGATAACCATGACATTGCTAATCAGACCGGCCTGTACAACCGCCTGACCAATAACAATACCGCCGACAATACCTACTGTCTGACCTATCGGTGCTGGAAGCCGAACCCCTGCTTCTCTCAGCATCTCAAGCGTGAGTTCCATGATGATCGCTTCCACGAATGGAGGAAACGGAACTTGGCCTCTTGATTCACCAAGCGTTAGCAGCAGCTTCATAGGTATAATTTCATAATGAAATGAAATAACGGAAATGAAAAAGCCCGGCAGAAAGATGGCGATAAAAAAAGCAAAAATTCGCAATATTCTAAGAAATGACGAGATGGACCATCTGGAACTATAATCATCAACCGTTTGAAAAAAGAACATAAACGTAACAGGAGCTACCACTACACTCGGCGAACCATCAACGACAACGACACACCGACCTTGAAGTATTTGCGAAGCAGCCGTATCCGGTCTTTCAGTTGTAATGATCTGGGGAAGCAAGGCAAGCGGTTGGTCTTCAATAAACTCAACTAATTCGCCCGTGTTAATAATGGCGTCTACATCAATCGATTGAATGCGTTCTTCAAGAACTTTTATGATCTCAGGTTCAACCACATCCTCCAAATAAAGCAGGGATACAGCCGTCTGCCCTCGTGTCCCAACGATATACCGTTTAAGCTTTAATTCTTTGTCCGCGATATAACGTCGAATCATGGCTATATTTTGAGAACCATTTTCTATAAATCCCTGATGTGCCCCTTTCAATGAAGGTTCTTGTTGAGGGTCCTCAATTGCACGTTGAGGAATACCTTTTGTATCCAATACAAAGGCTTCACTTCGCCCTTCAATAAAAAGCACACTGTAGCCGATCATAATGGAAAGTTTGAGATCCTCCCACTTAGAATAAGGCTTTACGTACCCCACTGTTGTGATGAAGTCTTCCGATGGATTACCGGACTCTAGCTGAAGTGGAGAAAGAACATCATGATTAAGTATGGTCTTGTCAGTCATTTCATCCATGTATATGATGGCAGCTTGTTCACCGGTTTGTTTGATGCAGAGCTTTCGAACGATCAAGTCAGGAGTATTCGTAAAGATATCTTGAATTCTGGCGATGGATTCGCCCAAACTTGGAGTGATGCTATCATCTTTTGAGGTTGTGCCAGATGGTTGGGTAATTTTCTCATTCCACTTCCTTCTTCAAGCAGCATTTCCTTATTATGACGATTATTCTCGTGTATATGCATTTTGCTTAGGGAAGACAAACTCCAAGCTTGAAATAAAAAAAAGTCGCTAAACATAGCGACTTGTAATTGTGTAACATTATTTTTCATATTAGACTTTGAATTTCTCCGTCAACTCCTGAAGTCTTGCAGCCATTCGCGCCAGGTAAGTGGAAGATGAACTGATCTCTTGCATGGAGGCTAGCTGCTCCTCGGCTGCTGCAGATACGGCTTGGGCTCCTGCTGCTGTTTCGTGGGACAGATGAGAGATGTCCTCAATTGCTGCTACAACATTGGAAGTCTCCTTCACAATATGTTCTGCCATCATAGACACTTCTCCTACTTTGCCATTAACCGTGTCCACGGAGAGGTTAATTTCTTCAAACAGACGTCCTGCATGATCCATGATGACCATCCCCGTTGAGACCTCACCCATTGCTGCACCCATGGAACCTTCTGCTTGCTTGATTCCTTCATGAATGGATCCAATCAGTCCGTTGACCTGTTCGGCAGATTGAGCTGCCTGCTCAGCGAGTGTTCCCACTTCCCTGGCTACGACTGCAAATCCTCTACCGTGTTCGCCCGCTCGGGCCGCTTCAATGGATGCGTTTAATGCAAGCAAATTAGTTTGCTTTGAGATGTCAGAGATCACCTTAATGATCTGTCCAATCTCCTGCGAGATTTGAACCAGATGGTTGATGCCATCTGACACGTGGTTGACGGATTGATGGATGGTGCTCATTTGCGATACGGCTCCCTGAATGGCTTCCCCGCCTTCTTTCGATTTTTGGGCAACGTGAGCTGTTGCTACAGCCGTAGTAGAGGCGTTGTCTGCAATATGACCAATGTTCCCAGCAACATCCTGTATGGTAAGCAGGCTTTGTTCAACGAGCAACACCTGGCGATCAGCACCTTCCGCCATCTGTTCAATGATTTGTGTAATATGCCCTGTTGACGTTGCACCTTGTTCAGCATTCGCAGATAGCTGCTCAGAAGCCGCAGCAAGCTGACTGGATGAATCCGCAACTTCAGATACAATCCGATTCAGGGATCCTACCATTTGATTATAGGCCTCTCCCAAATCACCAAATTCGTCTCGCGAAGCAAGTGATGTATTACGGCTCAAGTCCCCTTGGCCTACTTCAATGGAGAACTCATTCAACGTTTGTAACGGCTTGGTAATGGAACGTACAATGACTACAGTGAGTCCAAAGCCAAGCAGCACAAAGACTAAAATGACCAGCAGCGTATTATTCCAGATGGGTTCAGCCGCTTGTACGACCTCGATGGGAGAGCGATCGCCAGCAATCTTCCATCCTGTCAATGCGTTGGTGATGTACACCAGTTCGCGCGTTTCTCCATTCGGAGATGTTTGTTCTATCTGCCCGGATTCTTCATTCAGCATGGATGCCGGAGACCCTTCGCCCTCTTGAGGAACTCCCTGCTCGAGATTCGTGGAAACGTCCTGCGGCGCATCTCCCGATTCCGGTGCTTCTCCTTCCGTGCCGGAACCCTCCGATCCCCAAGACGGTGACACAATCATGGAACCATCAGCACTAAAAATAACGACAAAGCCATTATCCCCAATCTGAATATCTCCTACGGTTTCCTGAAGTGTGCTTAAGTCCAGTGTAATGGAAACAACGGATTTTCCGTCACTGGACGCTTGTGCCATGTCTACAATGGTACGGCCCGACTCTTCAGAGGTATAAGGCTCGGACAACACAACGTTTTCAGGGTCAGCGATTGCTTTGGCATAAAATTCATGATCCTTTGGATTGTAATTGCTTGGTTCGTTATGGTTACTTGAGCTATATGTAAATTGACCATCATCCGCAACAAATACCGCGGCTTCCACTTCCGGATGGTTATTTGTATAGGCATTTAACAGCATATCGGGATTTTCGGCAGATGAAAGGGACTCGAACAACTGCCCAACATCTGCTATTTTGCTTTGTATGTATTGATCAACCATGCTGCTTACTAATGAAATGTCTGTATCCGCCATATTGGCAAGCTGTGTATCCACCTGATTCTTGGCCGTGAAGTACGAGAATCCGCCGATGACCAAGCTAGGGAGCAATAGCATGGCGAGCAGCGAAGCAGCAAGCCTTGTTCTGACCGATCTCAATTTTCTGAATTTCATGTGCATTTCTCCTTATGTACGATGTACGCTGTATGATGTATTTGCTCTATTAAGCAAGTTAAAACGATTGACTCAGTGAACTTGATTAAGCTCTCCTTGAGCACAAATCAACTATAAAACAGGTAGCTTAAATGAAACTGAATCCATCCATGTATAAGGTATAAGTCGCTTCAGACTCTACATGGTTAGTCTCAATTCCAGTGAGATACAAACTGACAGGTACCAATTACACAAAAAATAAGAAACAGGGACACGTCATTACACGCGTCCCTGTTCCCTTTGTTTTAATACTATTGCTCTGCATTCGTCTTCATATTATAGGCAGGAGTACACAACATTTCGCAAACGTCTCTGAATGTAAGGCTCTTGGCTATTAAGCAGATGCTGCGCATACATGACGGTGAGCCCGGAGTCCGGATCAATAATCGCCATGCATCCGGCAGCACCGCTCCAGCCAAATTCGCCATGAGGGCTTAGAGAACCGCTTTCTGACTTGGAGATATGCGTACGGACCCCGAGTCCAAACCCATATCCCCCCATATGATCCCAAGAGTAATCAGGGCGGGTCATCTCATTCAGATGATCTGTCCGCATCAATTCCACGGATGCCTGTGACAAAATCCGAACACCTTCAGGAGTGGTACCCTGACCAGTGAGTGCGTTCAGGAACAACGCATAATCGCGAACGGTAGATAGCAGTCCCGCGCCTCCGCTCTCCAATTCCGTACCAACACGGAACCCATTACCGTCCATGCGGATGGCTTTTTCGAGTTCATCATTGTATGCGTACTGCGGAATCAGACGTGACTGCTGCTTATCATTCAAATCGAAAGCTGTATCGTTCATGCCGAGTGGTCCAGTGATCTCTTCCTGCAGATATGTCCCGAAACGTCTGCCGCTTACCACCTCGATCAATGCTCCCAGCACATCGTGACACATGCTATAGTTCCAATGCGTGCCTGGCTCAAACAAAAGCGGTTCCTTCGCGAGCGCTTTCGCAAAATCACGTGTTGGCAGTTTTCCATTGGTACTTTCCACTGCCTCTTTGATGGATGGCGAACCAACGTCATACGAGAAGCCCGCCGTCATTGTAAACAAATCACGTACCGTAATGGCTCTTGTTGCTTTCTCCAGTCTGATCTCGCCATTCGGCATGATTTTCTTCACATTCATCTCTGCAAACTCCGGCAGATAGTCGGACACTGGATCACTAAGCAGCATATGCCCCCTTTCAACAAGTTGCAGTGCTGCAACGCAGGTCATGATTTTGGTCATGGAATAGAGATTAAAAATGGCACCATCGGCGATTGGTGTTTTCTCCTCCAGGTTAGCGTAACCATTACGATAGTGGAAAACGGTGTCATTTTGATGAATGATCATCACTTCTGCCCACGGAATCCTCCAGGATGTGATGCGATCAATAAATGAAGCAAGCGGTTTAAAGTCCATGTTTATCCGTCCTTCTATGTAGAATCGTTTATCATTGCACACTGTGAACCATGGCCACTCCACGAATCACATATTACTACTATACGACCATTTGTAAGCGTTGACTACCATCCGAAATAAGTTGCTCCACAAAAAGAAAAAAAGCCGCTAAACTAGCGACTTGAAGTTGAAACATATCTCTCTAACAGCAACTAACTCCGTCTTACACTTGATCTTATGTTGCCTTTTTGGTGTTGTAACTACAATTACAAGATTTCGATATACCCTTCTGTTCCATGCACACGAATTCGCTGTCCGTCTTGAATACGTTTCGTTGCATTCTCCACGCCAACCACTGCAGCCAAGCCGTACTCACGTGCAATAACGGCTCCATGGGTCATCAGTCCACCAACTTCGGTGACTAGCCCTTTAATGGATACAAATAGCGGTGTCCAGCTAGGGTCTGTAAAAGCGGTAACGAGGATATCTCCATCTTCCAGCTCAGCTTCCTCCATGTTCAGAATCACACGTGCACGCCCTTCGATAACACCGGAAGAGACAGCGAGACCTATTAATGCTTCGGCTGGGAGGTTATCTCTTTTATACTTACCCGTAATGATTTCACCATCTGACGTGATCACACGTGGTGGGGTCAATTTTTCATATCGCTTGTATTCGTCTTTTCGCCTGCTGATCATCTGGTCATCCACTTTACGGGTTCTAACCACTTCGCGAAGTTCTTCAAAAGTAAGATCATATATATCTTCTTTTTCCCGCAAAACACCCGCCTGAACTAGCCGCTCAGCTTCCTTGAGCAAAGCTTGCTTATAAATGAAGTAACGATGAACCATGCCGTATTTGGGGTATTCTCTGTACCCGCTCAAATTTCGAATGATGTCAATCTTTTCTTTTGTTTCTTTTGCTTTTTGCTCTCCATCAGGCAGTTGCTTCAATCGGCCTAATAACTCCTCTTCCTTTCTCAAGGCCTCCTGTCGCCCTTGCTCAAACTTCCGGCTCCCTTCATTAGGCTCAAAGTTTTTGATATTACCCAGAATCAGGGGAACTAGTGTCAGTGGTTTTTCAATCCAGCGAGTTCGGGTTAGATCAATCTCTCCGGCACAGCGAATTCCATATCGATGAAGATAGGCATGGATTGCTTCTTGCGCCTCCTGACCACCCGTGAATTGAACAAGCTCATCCAAGAATTGATCCTCTTGTACATGTTGTAAGTATTGAACGACCTCAGGAAAAGGACGAATCACATCTGCGACGTCCAATAACGCGAGCCCCATTTCGGAAGTGATATTGTTTGGAACAGACTGGGAGATTGCATCTGCAGCGTTTTTTTCACCTAACCATTCGTTCATTTTGTCATTCAGCCAGAACGAAGCGTTCATACCCGTTGTGATTACAGCTGAACTTCGCGGGTCAAATAATATTTCCCTAAGTTCCTGGATATCTTCCTGGATAAAATCAATCAAATTAGCTCCAGATTTTGTTTGAATGTTTTGTTCTAACTCTTCAATAGATGCTTCATTGTTCTTAATCAATTCAGTAACGATGGACGGATCTTGTTCATTGATTGGTGTATGAGAGCGTGCTGGAGGCAACTCTTTATTGCCTCGGCCGGAATTCTCTACGTGATTGTCGTTCGGTAATGATTCCACAAAATCTCCTCGCTCAACTACAGTCAATAATGCGTCTTTGATAAGCGGATCGGATTTGCCAAGGGCATTCACTATGTTATCTCGACTAACAGGTGAGGCTAGCATAGGCGTTACATCCACGAACAACCTCCCGCCCGCTACGCGCATGGGTGCAGGTGTCGTCATGAGATAAAATGACAGTCCCAGTGGTTTGATGGGATCGGTCATCATTTGTTGATGTGCAACTGATACGTACACATGATTTTCTTGATCATTCACTTCAGGGATCGGAAATAATGTTGTAATTGGTCGGCTCTGGACAATGTAGAAAGTGCCTTCGGACAAGCACCACTCCATATCCTGCGGACAGCCAAAGTAAGCTTCAATTTGCCTTCCTATCCGAGCTAGCTCCAGAATGTGTTGATCTGTAAGTGTCTGGTTTTTTTGCTGATCAGAATGAATTGTCCGCGTCTCAGTCCCGCCTTCTTTTCGAGCATAGATTGCGATTTTTTTGGTTGCAATTCTTTTATCGACAATTTCTTCTTCCCGTACCTTATAACAATCCGCAGATACCAAGCCAGAAACCAGTGCTTCTCCCAAACCATAGCTGGCATCGATCGATAAGAGTTTTCGGCTGGACGTCATGGGATCGGCAGTAAATAGAATTCCTGAAGCCTGAGGGAAAATCATCTTCTGAATTATAACAGCCAAGTATACCTGGCTATGATCAAATCCGTTCTGCATACGGTAGATCACAGCACGATCCGTGAAAAGGGAAGACCAACATTTGCGAATGTGCTCCAGTATGGCTTCCTTGCCGATGATGTTCAAATAGGTATCCTGCTGACCTGCAAAAGAAGCATGTGGCAAATCCTCGGCAGTTGCACTTGAACGTACCGCATATGCATGTTCATCTCCATACTGGGTGAGGTAGCGGCTTACTGCCTCGACAACATCGTAAGGAATTTCCGAATTTAAAATGATCTGCCGAATCTCTCTGCTGATTTCACCAATTTGATCTCGCTCTTCTGCATGAAGCCTCGTTAGTCGACTGAGTAAAGAGTGGTATGTTTTGTTCTGTTCAATGGCTTGCTGGAATCCCATCGTAGTAACACAGAATCCGTCTGGAACTTGTATCCCTTCCCTCTTCGATAATTCCCCCAGATTCAATCCCTTCCCGCCAACAAGCGAAAGCTGTGTCTTTTCGATCTCCTGGAAACTGAGAACCAAAGAACTCATTCAACATCTCTCCTAATCATCAAATTGAAAAAAAATCTTTTGACAAGATTTTAGCGGCATGTTAAAATAAAAATATAAGATGTAATATTTATGCGAACTTGCATAAATACACTCGTGAACTGATCATACCATCGTGTTAATTTATATGCAATATTAAAAAAAAAGGACCTGACTAATATGTCTGGTCCTTTTTTCGTCTTTCTTCAACTTATCCAAGTGTAATGGGCTGTCACGATTTGCGGATAACTTTTAATTCGTCTATGAATGAACGAAGTGTATTGGTTAGGAACGAATCTCTCCGGTGAATGAATACAGTTGAGACCTCATTATACGTTTGAGAAACAGGATATGCGTGCACTTTGCCTTCTTCAATCAAGTGACTTACAGATGATTTGGGAGCAATTGTGATCCCGATCCCTGCGGTAACACTACCGATTATCGTTTCAAATGTGCCGAACTGCATAATCTTTCTTGGAACCATACCTTCCTCCCTTAACCAGCCTTCTAACCGCTCGCGATAACTGCACCCTTTGTTGAATAACAACAGCGGTGTGTTCGTGACATCTTCAATTGTAAAAGAACTGCTCTTGGTAACAAGAATGAGTTCCTCCCGAAAAACCTCACTCGCCTCAATCAAAGGATGATTGATCGGTCCTGTAACAAAAGCCCCATCCAATTTAAAATTCATCACATCCTGAAGCAATTGTTCACTCACACCTACATTCAAGGAGAAATCCACATTGGGATACTTCTCAACATAGGAGGATAGTATGCCAGGCAAGCTGATCATCGTTTCTACGATTCCAATGTTAAGAATACCTGAAGGGGCATCCGCGCTCTGAAAAGTACGTTTCATCTCATCAAACTTGGCCAATATTTCTTCCGCGTATATCAGCAACCGTTTACCTTCCGCGTTTAGAATCATTCCCCGTTTATGCCTGGTGAACAACATGGTCTTTAATTCTTTTTCAAGCTGCTTGATTCTTGCGGTTACATTGGACTGAACATAACTTAACTCAACAGCCGCCTGGCTTACGCTTCCCCGCTCCGCAACAGTTTTAAAAATCCTCAAGTCATTTAATTCCAAATTGCTCGTTCCCCCATGTATATGATCATGCAGTTAACCATCTATCTTATCTATCTATCTCGTTCACCTATCATTTTAAATGATGATAAGTACGATTTTCAATCATTTTACTCCCCACTTTTTATATCATATGATTCACATGGATCAGATTGGACACCAATAATAAATGGAGTTGTCGTAATGAACAGAAAGAACGTTAGTCTGGGCACTGCTCTGTGCCTGATTGCCAGCATGTCTTGGGGTGCCATGTTCCCCGTAGCGCACAGCGCATTAGAATTCATGGATCCGCTGTATTTTTCGTTTTTCCGCTATTTCTTCGTGACGGTTGTACTCGTGATATTGCTTGTTTTCAAGGAAGGGAAATCCGCATTTCGGTTGGAGGGAAAAGGAGGAAAGCTCCTTTTTTATGGAACGATGGGCTTCACCCTGTATAACTTCATGATTTTTTCCGGACAGGACTTGATGGGCGATTCAGGTACAATTATTGCCTCTATTATGGAAGCACTTATGCCCATGATTACCATTGTCATTCTATGGTTCAGAACAAAAATCAAACCCGCACGATTCATGATGATCAGTATCCTGATTGCTCTAACAGGTGCTTTACTCGTCATTACCAATGGGAGTCTTACCTTTTTTGCAATGGCCGCTGAACACCTTGTCCCCGTCCTCTTTATATTTATTGGAGCGGTAGGTTGGGTTCTGTATTCACTGGGAGGAAGCCAGTTCGGTGAATGGTCTGTTCTGCGATATTCTGCATTAACTTGCTTGCTGGGGACGATTGTTTCCTTCTTTATTGTTGCGTTAGGTTCCTTGTTCGGTTTACTGCAGACGCCTGATTGGCATACGCTGTCTTCTGTTAAGTATCAAATGACGTTCATGGTTATTTTTCCTGGTCTTATAGCTCTGCTGAGCTGGAATGCAGGAATCAAAATGCTCTCCACCGTAAACGGGATCCTATTTATGAGTGTGGTTCCGGTAACCACCTTTGTACTCATGGCCTTACAAGGCTACAAAATCAGTATGAATGAATTCTACGGTGCACTACTTGTTATTTTTGCCTTGATTCAGAATAATTACTATCAGCGAAAATCTTTAAGGAGCCTGGACCTAGCTGAAAATGGAGCACTAAAGAAAGCCTTATAAAGACACTATCAAACCTACGCTCCGCACCTAAGCGGCTTGATTCGGTTATTCAGTGAACAATTCGGAAATAATTCTCTCATGCCGATTCTTCAGCAGCGTTGTTCTCGTCGTGATACTGCAAGCAGCAGCCTCAATGTAACATGTCTGAGGCTGCTGCTTTTGTGATGAGAATCATCTTACTACTTCGTATCTTTATACACATATCGTCTAATAAAATAACTTGGCGTACAGCTCCATGCATGACAATAGCTGTTGACCAGGTTGCTGCCGTAAGGAGAATATGTTTTATCATCCGGATTGTATAACTCCCAAAAGGTATCCGCCCCGTCTTTCAACATGCCTCCCCAGTATGTTCGAATTTGTTCAAGCGCCTTTTCCTTCTCTCCGCATAAGAGCAATGCATCGACGTAGTGATGAACCATATACGGGGTTGTCATGCCAATGGCATTGGCATGATGCTCCAGTCTTTCGAGCAATGCTGTGGCGTTTGGAACATCAATTACCTCTGCGAGGATCATCCATACTTGGGATGCCCAAGACACCTGTCTCTCTTTTCCGCTGATGAAGTACTTCTGTTCCTCGTCCCATAGATATGCGAGTGCTGCATTCACGGCTTTCTGAATTTGAACGTTAATCCAAGCCTCCTGATCCACCAAGTCCAGTTCATGAGCAATCTTCAATCCTCTTCTCATGCTATAAATGAGCACCGCTTGTGCCCCAGCCTGCTTGTTGAGTTCATCATGCCAATCCAGGAAGCAATACCAGGTGTCATCGTCTTGTACGATCCCCTGCTCGTTCAGCCTTGCGAGTGCAATGTGAATCTGCTCGTACGCTACTGGCCACAATTCTTCCAGCGTATTCCGATCCCCTGTCGTTTCATAATAATCATAAAGAGTGGCTACAAACAGCAGTGCGTAATCGTACAGATAAGTCTCGTCCACATAAGGCTCCGGATACTCATATAAACATGCCCCAACTTGACCGCCCTCAAGCCGTGATCCGGCAAAGAGATAAAGGCATCGTTTGACAAGTTCATTACAGCCGAAGGTTTCATAGTTGACGAGCGCCTGCAAGCGAAGGTCTCCGATCCACAAACGACGATCTCGCTTGGGACCATCCTCGAAGACAGTTTGCATGCAATCTCGCAACGTTTGCACAGCAACCCGATCGATGTTCGCCATTTCCAGTCCGATGTCTTGTCCCAATGGGGGCACTGCTGCCAAATCTGCTGAGGTAACTGTCGTGCAGTACAGATCGGTAAGTTGAACGTCATAACGAATCGAGGTTTCAAGGACGTCAATCTTCAGATAACGGAATGCATAACGGCGATCCAGCGTGATCGTTCCCGGCAGCACATCCACATTGATGATCTCATCCTGCAGCCAGGACCGGCTAAGCCATCCTTTGTATTCACTGAAATCCTCTCCGACTTCGCATGGCATTTCACCGAATGTCAATCGAAGGCGGAGTGGCGCATCGGCATTACTCCGCACGTTCTGAAGGGATATTGTTAAATAACCGACATGATGAGTTCCAAAATCCAGCGTGATGCAATCGCCTTTTTTCAAAATCTGATCGTAAACTTGAGCAGCCGAACCTACCGGTTCAACGCCCCACCCTTGGAAAGCATCCTCATCTTGAACCACATGCACCATGCGTTCCGGGTAAACTTTCTGTTGATGCAGTTCAGGGGTTAGTTGTTTTGCTTGGTCTAACCAGGTCGTTTTTATCATGTGTTCATTCATACACATATCCTCCTTATCCCTTGACCGCTCCAACGGTCATGCCGCCAATGAAATATTTTTGCAGGAACAGAAACGCGAGCAGCAGCGGCAGAGCACATAGAAAACATGCTGCAAACAACACGTTCCATTGTGTGGGATTTTGCTGATCCCCAAGAAATCCAAGCATGGCGAGTGGCAATGGAGAGTCATCTGCTCCCGAGATGAAGATCGTATTGAAGAAGTAATCATTCCAAATCCACACACCCTGCGTAATAATGACGGATACAGTCACAGGAATAAGCAAGGGAAACACCACCGTCCAGAAGCGTTGGAACAACCCTGCCCCATCGATATGTGCAGCCTCCTCCACTTCTTCAGGAACACCACTTCGAATGAAGCCGGTATACAGGAAAGTGGAGAACGGAAGACTGCACGTAATAAACATAAAGATGGGCGTATATTGGTTGGTTGGAATATGCAGCGCATTGATCATCTGCACGATCGGGATTAATACCATCTGTGCAGGTACAACGAGTCCCGACAAGAAAAACAGATACATGAACTTGCTTAATTTTGTCTTCAAACGCGCCATCGGATACGAAGCCATGGCTGCGAACAGAACCACGAATATGACCGATACACCCGTCAATACAATGCTGTTCCAGAGCGCTTCAGGGAAATGCATACGCTCGAAGGCTGACTTATAACTTGCGAGAGATAATTCCTGAAACAATGCCAGCGGGTTTGTATTATTGCTAGGATCACGAAGTGAAGTCGAAAAGGCGATAATCAACGGAATGAGGTTCAATGCCATAACGACGAGTACAACAAGCTGAACTGACCCTTTGCTAAGCCACTTACGAAGCATCATGCAGACACCTCCCGTTTGTTCATTTTCAGCACAAAGACGGCGGTAATCACGATAATTACGGCAAATGAAATGACACCAAGTGCCGATGCTTTACCGAAGAGCTGTTCCGTAAATGCCATTTTATAAATCGTATAGATCAGCGTATTAGTAGCCGTTCCGGGGCCGCCATTCGTCATAATAAACGGGAAATCGAAGGCTTTGAGGCCATTGATCAAGCTTAGCGTTACGTTAATGGTAATCGCTGTTGCCAGCAATGGAATCTTGACATGGCGCAGCAATCTCCAGGAACCACAGCCGTCCATTCGACCGGCTTCCAGCAGATCAGTAGGAACGGTCTGAAGCCCTGCGAGAAAGATAATCATCGTTGTTCCGATGGTCTTCCAGATTTCGACGAAGATAATTGAATATAAGGCAGTCGAATAGTCCCCCAGGAAATTCAATTCGTTCGCGATACCTAATTTATCGAGAAAGGAAGAAATCAGTCCGTAATCCGGCATATAGACGTAGCTCCACAAAAATCCGACTACAATTGCACTAAACAATGTGGGAATATACGCCAGGGAACGATAGATCCCGGTTCCTCTTATTTTCATGTTTAACAGCAGAGCCAGTGCCAACCCGATGATATTGCCGGCGATCACGGTGACAAACGTATAGATCAGCGTATTTTTTAATGAAATGCCAAGGATATCGCTGCTGAACAATTCCTTATAGTTGTCGAATCCGATATAGTTGTAGGCTTGGGCATACCCGTTATAGTCCGTTATGCTGTACTGGAACAACCGCAGGATCGGGAAGATCCAGAAGGTCAGGTAGAAAAGTAATGCCGGTAAGGCAAACCAGTACATGGACTTTTTCATTACAGTAGAGCTCATCCTGCTCCATCCTTTCCAAGAAGGCCTGCAGCAAGGGAAGAAAGACTACCTTTCCTTCCCTTTGCGGCAGACAGCATCATTCTAGTTTTTCCACAGCTCTCTGAACTTGGTTTCCATGGCGTTAGCCACATCCTCAGGCGTTGTTTTCTGACCTGCGATGATTTCAGCAAACTTCGATTGCATAACATCCGACACTCCCGCCGGCCACATCTGATTGCTGAAATAAACGGAGTTTCCGGTTTGTTGATAGTTATCGTTAACTTCCTTGAACAATTCGTTCTCAAGCTGCACATCTTTGTACACGCTGATTGAACTGTTGGCTTCCACAAACGCATTGAAAAGATCTGATTCACCGTCGAAAAGGTAGTTCAGCACTTCTTTGGCAGCATCCAGGTTCGCCGATTTCGCGTTCAGAGCATACCCGGCTGACGTTGCCGCGGATACAAACACCGGCTGTCCAGACTCGTTACCCGGCAGTGAGGCAAATCCGCGTGTAAATTCAGCTGCACCCTTGGAGGTCATGGAAGCGTAGTCCCATGTTCCGGTTAAGGTCATGGCTGCTTTGCCATCGATGAACAACTGTGCAGATTGGGCACTTCCAATGCCAAGCGAGTTTTTAACCACATAGTTCTTATCATAGAGTTCTTTATATTTGGAGATCGTTTCGATCCACTTAGGATCAGTCAACGATTTCTCACCGTTTTGCAGCTTAACATCAAAATCCATCTCACCCGGATAGACAACGTTCGCAGCGATTGGATACATGCCGAATTGAATCATCCATGGGTCTTTATCGCCCATTGCTATTGGAGTTACGCCTGCAGCTTGCAGCTTTTGGCACAGTTCGAGGAAGGAGGACCAATCCCTCGGAAACTCGGTATACCCCACCTGTTCTAACAATTCCTTGTTGTAGTAAACACCCAGAAAATCAAGTCCTTCCGCTACTCCATACGGCTTGCCCTCGTAGGACATGTCTTCCTTCGCACCCTGACTGATATTATCCCAGAACGTCAGGTCAGACAGATCTGCAGCGAATCCTGCCTTCGCAAAATCATTAACGCCGCCAGCCGCATTCTTCGGAAAGATCCAGAAAATGTCCGGACCCTGTCCTGCTGCAAGCTTGGTTCGCACAGAAGTGTTGTACTGGTCGTCAGGCAGCTTCTGCACTTCCAGCGTGATATTCGGGAACTTTTCCTTGACGAGGCGCGGTAAGGTTTCCAGCTCAAAATCCTCTCCTTCAGAGGCCTTGTTTCCTGATAGCATCATTGTTAACGTAATGGCCTTCCCGGACTCCTCTGTTCCCCCATTGCTATTATCCGTTCCACTCTCTTCCGAGCTACCAGAGCTGCATGCACTCACGAAGATCATGAGAAGCACCAGCGTTAAGGACCAGAGTCGTTTTCTTTTTTTCATCTTGTCATTCCCCCAATTCATGTTTATTCTTGCTTTGTGCACATTCTCATCATAAGGCGCGCTCAAGTGCATTTGCTTTGGCTCGTTTGGTGCACTATTTTTAGATTTGACAATGGCGGGAGGAGCACGTATGATTCTGTTCAACATCAAAACTAAACTTTTTCTGGTCCTCGTCCTCGTGTCGATTGTGCCGATTATCGTTGTTTCTGTCAGTTCTTATCGAAGTTACACAAAGCTGGTGAACGAACAGACCTCACTCGTGACGTCGACAACCATCGGCAACTCGGTAAAAAGTATGGAAGAGATTTTGCAGAACATTGACCGAATATCCGTCACGTTACTTCAGCAATCCTCTAATGCAACCGCTTACAGCACAGTGAGTGACGAACTCATCAAATTAAACGGGACGAACGACCAGTATGAAATCTTCATGATCCGCAGCAAATTGAAATTAATCTTCGAAAACATCCTGCTTGGCTACAATTACATCAATGGGTTATACCTGTTCACGCCAGATGGCAAATGGATCAGCTATGGCAGCAGCGGCACCGACCTGAGCCTCGATTATATCGCTCTTCGCGATGAGTGGTACCTGGATACGATCCAGCGTAAAGGCGATCTATATATTGGTGAAGTCGGCGTCAAACCGTATATCATTAACGCGAAGGAATCAATAGGATTCTCCAGAGCCCTCTACGATCCAAACAATAATGAATTTCTTGGTGTGTTTATGCTGGATTGCAGTATGAACATCTTTGACGGACTGAACCGAAATCCGGCCCCAAGTCTGTCCAATCTGTATCTGGCAAATGATGCTGGCGAGATTCTCTATTCATCAGATGGAAGCAAGATGGGCACGCCTCTCTCTGCTTCTCTTGTTACGGCAACTCAGCAAGTCGCCAGTAATGCCCAGTACAAATCCATACAGGATAACATGATGACGGTGATTCAAAAGGTACCAGGACGCAATTGGAACGTGATCGCCAATATCTCCATGGATCGGCTGTATGAGGAATACAATATATCGCAGAAGCTCTTGTTCTATGTGGCTGTTAGCTGTGGAGTCATCTTCCTGCTGCTTTCCTTCTTTCTGTCGAACCTGATCACCAAACCCATCATTGAATTGACCAAAATGATGCGTAAAACCAAATCTCATCGATTCGCAACTATCAAACCTCAAGTGGCCAGGCAAGTCGATGAGATTGGCATTTTGTATCACGAGTTCAACAAAATGATGAAAGATATCGACACCCATATACGGGAGAGCTACCAGAATAAAATTCTCATGCTGGATTCACAGATGAAAGCGCTCGAAGCCCAGATTAACTCCCATTTTCTCTATAACACCTTGGAATCAATCAATAGTATCGCAGAGATCGAAGAAGTCGAGAGCATCGTGGTGATGACCAAGTCGCTCGGAGACATGTTCCGGTACAGTATCAAAACAGAAAGCGAATTGGTCATGCTCAGCGAGGAACTTAAACATGTCGAAAACTATATGGCCATCCAGCAAATCCGGTACGGTGACAAAATCAGTTTCGATCTTCATGTGGACCCGGACATACATGGCCGTCGCATGCTGAAACTGCTGCTGCAGCCCCTTGTGGAAAATGCCATTTATCACGGGCTTGAGAACAAACGCGGAAAAGGCTCCATCTCCATTACAGGCTTCTTTCAAGGTGACCGAATTGTATTTCAAATCAAGGACGATGGTATTGGCATGTCAGAGTCACAGGCGGAAGAGCTTCGACAACTGCTCCTGCAACCACCTGAGTTTGTCGCCGTTGGCCAGCGGCAGAAGCAAAGTATTGGCATCAAAAATGTGCATTCAAGAATTGCACTGTATTACGGAGAGGCCTACGGACTTTCCTTCGATACCGAGTTGAATAAGGGAACACAAATTACGATTGAGATTCCAGCCGATTGGGAAAAGAGGTGACCGAACGATGTACACGTTTATCATTGTGGATGACGAGCCGTTGATACGCAAAGGTCTGTTGAAAAAATTAGAGACTTTCGATCATACGCTTAAGCTTCTTGGCGAGGCGGATAACGGTGCAGATGCACTCGCTCTGATTGATTCATCCAAGCCGGATATTATCTTTACGGACATGCGCATGCCCGAGGTTGATGGCAAGCTGCTAATCAGAACGGTAAGGCAGCAATATCCGCGGATGAAGCTTATTGTCATTAGCGGCCATGCCGATTTTGATTACATGCAGGAGGCCATCTCAGCCAAGGTCGTCAATTACCTGCTGAAGCCTTTTAGCAGAGACGAGATTCACAGTACGCTCCACCAGGCCATCCATGCTATCGAACAGGAACGCTCCTTGGAGCGCGAGGTCATTCTGCGAACCGTCGAAACAGAACAGATGAATATTGATGCTGATACGCAGGCCTTCCTGAATGTTGTGCTGGCTCCCAATGCATCCAGCAAAAAGCCTGCGTTCCGTTCTGCAGAATTTGCTGCTATCTTCGCATCTGAGCAGTCTGTTCTAATGACGGTCTATAGCCCTCAACCGCTCTCGGCACAGCAGCTGCCTACATTTTCAAATGGTCTGTACATTCCTCATCCGCAATCGGAGCAGCTGCTGTTTTTCCTGATTTATGAGCAGGGATGTACAATTCATGAATTGCAGAAAAAGGCGCTTCAAACAGCAAACGTGATTTTGACGAAAGCGCAATCTGCAGACATCTGCATTGGGATCAGCTCGCCGCTCACAGGCATTGACGGTGTCCGAGAAGCGCACCACCAAACCATCCTTGCCTTAGATGAACGATCCATAACTGATTTTGGCAAGTGTTACGTGTATTCCGAGAGAAACATTCCGTTCAGTCCTCTGAAGTGGACTCGAATGTTTGAACTGCTGTTCTTCATTGAGAGCGGAAATTCACAGAAGGTTGACGAACTCATCACCGATTTTTTTGCCTTCTACATCCGGCAGCCTGACACCTTGCTTACTCATCTGAAGGAACAATGCAGGGAGATTATTACAGAAACTAAGCGACTGTTAAATGACTATCTTCAAAACGGGAGCAGCAATAATGCTTCCTCAAGTCTTGAGGCTGTTCTAAACGTCTCGTTTGATATGGAATGCATCCGGGAATACATGAGAAAGGTACTGACAGGAGCAGCACTTCTGCTGAAAGATGATAATCCCTACGCATCGGATCAGGTAATCGATAACGTCAAAAAGTATATAGATACTCATTTTGCCAAGGATTTAACGCTGGAATGGGTATCGTCACTGTTCTATCTAAACCCGAGTTACCTCAGCTATCTATTTAAAGAAAAGACCTCCGAAAACTTTACCGATTACGTGAATCGTCTACGCATCGGGCATGCCAAACACCTGTTAGCGAGTACGGACGACAAAATCTACCGTATTGCCAAACAGCTGGGTTACGATAATCCAAAGTACTTTTTCCGGGTATTTAAAAAAGTGACGGGTTGGACTCCAGAGGAATTCAGAAAACACCATAAATCCTTCTCCGCAAACAACAAGGAACCAGGCCATGTTTGATGGCCCAGTTCCTTGTTGTCGTAGTGCTGATTAATAGCTTAATGATCAAGTAATGTTGCAATCTGATCGTGAACTCGGACAATGACCGCAGCAAGTTGTGCGCGTGTCAGCGTGCTCTTAGGTTGCAGTAGTCCATTCGGCGAACCCTGGAATACACCGAGCTTGATGGCTGTTGCCATGGCTGGTCGGGTCACAGGTGTTAGCTGAGCCTGATCCTTGAAGTCTTCCAGCCAGGAATCCATTTCGGCTTCCGACAGCTCTGTATTTACCCCAGCCAATTTCAATGCTCTGACAAGTACCGCCGCCATGTTCTCTCTGGACATTGGAGCGTTAGGCTCGTATTGCCCTTCTTCCATCAAGTCATACTTCACGGCAGCTCGTAATACCGGATCAAACCATTTTTCATTGGATGCAGATGCTTCCGGCTCGATGCCTAACACATTCAGAGCGACCATTAACGTTTGGGCGGATGTTGTCGTTCCCTGCGGCTGCATGCGTTGATCCGAAACGCCATTGATCAGAAGCAAACTGCTTGCTTTAGCTATATCTCTGGCATACCAAGCCGATGAATCAACGTCAACAAAGCTGCGTGATGCCTGAATAGCTGCGTAGGTTCCTCCTTGATTAAGCAGCACGTTCCATACCTTGTTACCATTTGTATCCTGAGTCAAGACGCCGGGGACTGGAGTAAGTGCTCCTTCTTCTCCAATATATGCAATTGTTGTGGCGTCTGCAGCAACGTTAGCGTCAACCGGCAGAGTTGCGGTGAAGAATATACCTTGCTTAGTTTTAATGGTCACATTCCACGGCTCCCCGATTATCTTCACGCCCGATTTTTGAATGCGTTTTACCTTCTGTTGGTCCGTCTCACTTCCCTTTTCTACAGAGACGGCAGCAGCGGGATTCCCTCCCGAATCAATCTCGCCTTCATTCTCGGATTCTGATGCGGGTGTTTCGCCAGGAGTACCAACACTGCCCGAACCTGGCGAGCTTGGCGAACCAGGATTCGTTCCCGGATTCGTGCCTGGGTTTCCTGGATTAACCTCCGTATCTTTTACAGTGAACGATAATCCGTCGATTCGAAGATCTGGTTCATGGAACACCAAGTACAGATCATGCACACCACTCACGGCAGAAGAAATATCGACTTCTACCTCAGCGTATCCTAATTCCTTGACTGAGACGTTAGCGGTACTAATCTTGTAAGAGACAGGCTCTGTCACCGGTACATTCCATACAGCAAGTGGGACAGAGTCAGGCTTATCTGCATGTAATGAGATCGTTCCCCCTTGTGCATTGGATGCGACTGACGCTTTCACCTTCTGAGCACCTGTCAGATTGACCTTCGGTAAAGCAACCCACGATCCGTTTTGCTTCGAACGAACGGCATAGTAGCCTCCTACGATCGCTTTTGCTTTTAACTGGGCTGCAGTGCGTTCTTTGGACACTTCGTGATAGACGACTTCGTTGGAAGCAAATGCATGATCAAATACATTAATAGGCTCGGTGAGAGATAAAGTCGCCACAGACTTCCCAGTAATGTTTAATGATTTGGAAACTCGCACGTCCGCATCTGCCGCCGAAGTTCCAATCATAAAATCATAGCTTCCTTGCTCAACGATCCAATCGTTCCAATTCACATCCCATAATGCGAGCGTTTGTGGATCGACCTCAAGCTGCACTTCTTTCGTTTGACCTGGGTCGAGATGGACCTTATCAAATGCAGCCAATTTCTTTTTCGGCGCATGCGCACCGTAAGCGGAACTGCTGTTACGGGCGTACAACTGAACCACCTCGGACGTCTCAACTTCACCCGCATTCGTAACACGGACTGAAACCGTAAATGGCTCTTCCCCTGTAACCGAAGAAGGTACGTTCAACGAATCGTAGGTAAATTCCGAATAAGACAGTCCATAACCGAACGGATAGGTCACCTTGGCGTCTGTGTACATGTACGTCAACCCAGATTCAATGGGATCTGCATTTGTCATATCTACTGTGAAACGAGGGTCGATCGTGTCGAGACCAGATGCGTTACCTTCAGGCACGACGTAGGAATTAATCGCCGGAAAAGCATCCATGCCCGCATACCACGTGGACGACAAGCGGCCTGTCGGGGCGTATTCACCATACAGCACCTGGGCCAGTGCATACGAATCATATTGACCGCCGTACGGCTGATATACAACGGCGGATACATTTGGATTGTTTTGAATGCGTTCCATACTTACAGGAAAGCTCGATTTAACAACAACGATCGTTTTCTTACCTTCGGCTGCAAAGGCAGCAGATACATTATCAATTAGTGCATAATCAGCCTCACCCATATCCAGGCTTGAGCGATCATTGCCCTCGCCTGCACTGTGACGTGGTGGTGCTCCTACGAAAACGATCGCATAATCGTCTTCAGCAGCTCTTGCTGCGGCATCTTCGCCCGCACTTCTCACAATGCTCTTCTCAAATTTAGCCACGTCGGGGCGATTCGCAGCATTTTCTTTGGTTCCTAGCGGTGAAGGTGCAGTCACGAGCTTTCCGTCCCCATCTACTTGGATGAAGCGCCCATTGGCATAATACCAGTTGGTAAAGTCGCCGGAGAATCCAGTACGGTAGCCATTGGCAACAATAGATACGGATCCATCCTCATTGTTTTCCATTCGCAGCGTTGGCGGGATGGCACTCGTGTCTCCCATCATATCCGGAAGGCTCCAATCGTTATTTGTCAGATTCAGGCTCGTGCCATCCGTGTTACCCACCGCTGCATTATTGGTCGCAGGCGAAGTAATCCAACGTTGATTATGGAGTGACAGCAGACTCGCCCCCGCTTGACCCCAATCATATACACGGAACAAATGGGAAGAACTGTCCTCTGCTGGCGTATCCGAAGTCGTGATGAGCTGCGCTCCCTCCGTTCCGGCATTTGGACTGTACACATCTGCCGTAACGGTTTGTTGGTTGGCTTTGGAGGTTAGCATAATGACTTCACCTCCAGGGGCATAGTTTACGTTACTGCTTCCGTTCATTTTGATGATGGAACGCAGTGGAGATTCACCGGAGTTCTCCAGTTCGGGTGTTGCCCCGACTGAGTATGTCGTTTTGAAACGGGCATCGGCATACACGCCGGAGACAGCAGCACGATTTCCTTTGTCGAGTGGAAGCGTACTGTCATTTTTGAGCAACACAATACTTTCCTGAGCCGCACGAAGGGCAACTTCCTGATGGTCCAACTGGTTGTAGTCAGAAGGTGGAGATGTTCGTACGTCTCTCGCTTCACTCGCGAACGGATAATCTTTTGGAATGCCTTGCTCATCGGTTTCATTAAAAATTCCCAAACGCACAAGTTGGTTTACATGGGGTCTGGCCGCTTCAATAAGCTCTTCCTTGGTAATACCGTACTCTCCTTGTTCCACAAGGGCCACAAGGTCAGTCACATCGGCAGGAGTGGTACCTGAAGGCCGTCCCGCATTGGCTTTGGCAAGAGCCATGAGGACGGTTGCATGACCACGATCTACAGCATACCGATCATCGTACCCGTTCCCAAGTTGGTTTGCGTTAGATACAATGGCATCTCCATTAAAATCAGGTGAGCTGTATACGCCATATTTGGCGTTCATATTGGCTAATAGCTGCAGCGGAGAAAGGATATTAGGAATGCCGTTCGTCCGTCCATACGACGTCATCGTACCAGCTAACGCACCCGATTCGAAGCCCGGCAGAGCCGCTTTCGTTTGATACTCGAATAACGAACGTGCTCCCGCGCTGTTATTGGCGGTTTGTCTAAACCATTGTGCATTATAGACGGAATAATGCTTGGTTCCTACGGCAGCCCGCATCCAGAATCCATCCTCACTGGCCGGCTGGTCTACTCCGCTTAGACCGGTAGCCATCTTGTCAATCAGCACTCCCGCCATGTTCGGGTCCTCAGAGAATCCTTCATCGAAGCGGCCGCTGAGCGGATTAATCCGCATGTCACTGACAACCGTGAATGCAACGCTTAGAGATGCATCGTTACCCCCATGTATATTGGACTCGCCCTGTTTTACCTTCAGTTTACTGATTTTCTCACTGCCCATTACTTCTCCGATATCGGACAAAAGTTCCTTATTCCAACTCTGTCCCATGCCAATAAGCGCCGGAAAATCTGTCGATACCCCCTGAACGTTATCTGCAGCAGATAATGCGCCTGGAATCACCTTGCCCGCATTCGGTCCTTTCGTAAGGGTATAATGGTTACGAGAACCTGTAACATATACTGCTGGTCCTTCTAGTCCGGTGTAATCAAAATAGGTATCCACGAAAGAGTTTAAATGCTCCGGATTACCGTCAAACAAAGGCATACCATCAAACACGCCTCCTTGCTGAGTTTTGAACTCAACTTCGTTCGCAGCTGATACAGATGACGGTATAGTGGCCCATGAACCCATCATCAGACTCGCAATCGTTACCAATGAGAGCATCCTCTTACCCACTTTTTGTCTTAAAATCCTTGGCATGCGCTGTAACCCTCCCCGTATTTTGTAATCGCTTTCAGTTATCGATTATAAAGGGGCTCGCAGTGCATTTTGTTTGTGCGTTGAAGTACAGTATTTTTAGGTTAACGTCATACGGAGAAGCCAACACAAAAAAAGCCGCAAGTATGCGGCTGCAATCTCTTCGTTTAATTCTATAATGATCGTAGATCATCTCACATCCATTTTATATATTATACTGCCATCATTAATCATCATTTTTAATTTTCTTCAAGCAGACAACAGCTTTTCCGTTTACCCTACCTTCTCCCAGGTCACGAAGGGCCTGAGATGTTTCACTTAAAGCATATTCCCGATCAATACGTGGAGTAACCTGTCCTGATTCAACAAGTTCCTTCCATATGGTCTGGTCTCCATCGTTTGGTTTATGGATAAGAAGAGTTAATTTCTTGTTTTCCAGCCAAGAAACGAACGGACTCCATACGAAGTTAAGCAAGATATGCAGCATCGGGCCACCGATCATGACATAGGTGCCCCCCTTCACTAACGCTCGCTTCAACGCAAAAGCAGATCGGTTGCCGACTACATCAAGAATCAAATCATATCTTGCTCCACTCGCTGTGAAATCCTCTTTGGTATAATCCACGACGTGATCGGCGCCTAATTCAAGAAGCATATTCAGCTTCTCACCACGATCCACAGCGGTTACTTCTGCTCCCTGCAATTTGGCATATTGAATGGCGAACGTTCCAACTCCGCCTCCAGCTCCATTAATTAGAACATGTTCTCCCTTTAACAGGTTCCCATGATTCCTAATTCCTTGCAGAGCTAGAACGGCCGCTTGGGGAATGGATGCTGACTGCACATAAGTGATTTCCGCTGGCTTGGGAGTCAGCGCCTCCTCATTCGCACATACATACTCCGCGAACCCTCCCCAGCCACAGCCGGACAGATCTCCGAACACCTCATCTCCCGGTTTAAATCGTTTGGCAGCGGGTCCAACCTTGATCACCTTTCCTGCAATGTCTGCTCCAAGAATCGGGTAACGCGGGTGACGAAACGCACCGATACGGTTAATAAATGGTTTCCCGCGAAGGAGATCCCAATCCCAGGAATTAACCGAAGTCGCATGGACCTCGATCAATACTTCATTGTCCTTTGGCATCGGAACGTCTACCTCTTTTACTTGCAGGACCTCTGGCGTTCCGTAGGTATCGTAGACCACCGCGTTCATTACTGCTGCATTCATTTTTGGGGATATTCCGGTGTCAGTCATCCTTATTTCGCTCATGGGCATTCTCCATTCGATAGACAATGTGTTTCACCTTCAAACAACTGATACGCTCGGAAAAAAGTGTAGTTTCATTTTGAGGTTGCAGATGCCGATTTAATGTATAGATTGGAATTGAACCGTTTAGAACAGCTATTCCAGCTGGCTTGACTCTGGTATTGTACCAGGGTTTATCGTGATCCATAGCAGATATGGTTTTTCACGAACAGGGGGGAATAATAATGTTTATCGATCCATTTGATCAAGTATTTGAAATTATGAAGCAGTCTTTTCCCGAATCAGAGTACAGAGAATATGCGCACCAGAAGAGATTGCTGGCTAATTCACGTTATCAACTACTGACTGAGAAGAACGAGCAGAATGAAGTGATCGGCTTCCTCGCAGGATGGGAGTTCGAAAAATTCAGGTATATTGAGAATGTAGCCGTCTCTCCTGCCATTCGCGGTGGCGGCATCGGCAGACGGATGATGGAACGTTTCATTAAGAAGTCGGACAAACCCGTTGTATTGGAAGTTGAATTGCCTGAGGATGATCTGAAACGAAGAAGAATCGGTTTCTATAAACGACTGGGATTCCACTTGGAAGATTATGCGTATGTTCAGCCGCCTCTCCGTGAAGGGCAGCGTGCCTTGCCTCTTCAGATCATGAGTTATCCGGCCCCTTTGACTTCAAGTGAGTTTGAAACGGTTCGAAACGTATTGTATAAGGAAGTGTACGGCGTCTCCGACTCTTACGCGTACGCAT
Source organism: Paenibacillus sp. ACRRY (assembly GCF_022346995.1). Taxonomy (GTDB): domain Bacteria; phylum Bacillota; class Bacilli; order Paenibacillales; family Paenibacillaceae; genus Paenibacillus. The sequence continues at coordinate 1,066,389 of NZ_JAKRNM010000001.1, forward strand.
TAAATAGATAAGTGCAGATAGAAGGGAAAACCATGAAAAACGATTATAAAATCAATGAAATCGCAAAGCTCTACGGCATAGGTGTTGATGCGCTACGTTATTATGAGAAATTGGGATTACTGTCTCCTGTACGGGATAGCAACGGATATCGCCTCTATCGTCTTCAAGATATGTATAAATTGAACATCATCCGTGACCTGCGTCAGCTGGACTTCCCCATGCAGCAGATCAAAACGTATCTGGATGATCAACGTGTTGAAAATACGCTTGAATTGTTGTTCAAGGAACAAGAGCTGATCCAGGCGCAGGTTGCCAAGCTTGAAATGACGCAGCAGATCATTCAGAGCAGAATCAAGGTACTGACCGAAGCGATGCAGATCGAGACGGGCGTTTTCACGATCAAAACTTACTCTGATAGACCATGCTTGCAATTAAATACACGGATTACCAGGGATGAAGAAATGGATTATGCCATTAAGAAGCTGCACCAGAAACATAAAAGTCACGTGTTGGATTTTGGAAATCAGTTGTACGGGGCATCAGTTTCTCTTGAAGACTTGAAGCAAGGTGTAAAAGATATATTTAATTCGGTCTTCTTTATATTTAATCCGGATGAAGCAGAACGAATTGATCCTGATTATTCGCTGCCTGCTGGTGATTATTTGTCACTCTACTATCGGGGTCATTATCGTCAAAGTCACGAGAAAATGCTGGACGTTATGACGTATGCAAACGAACAAGGGCTGAACATATCCGGAGATCCTTTTGAAATTTATGAAATTGATAATCGGGATACCATCGTTTCCGATCAATTCTTGACGGAAATCCAGGTGAGAGTCATAGCCGGATAAAAATAGGTAAAGAAACAAATAAGCCGATCCGATAATGGATCAGCTTATTTGCTTATCTCATCCGTTAAGCACGCTTGTTCTCAACAGATTTCATGCGGTTTTGATCATCATCCTGCCGGTCATGACTGAATTCTTGCCCGGCTTCTACTTCACCTTGACCTGAAACGCTTCGGGCAAAATTGGTGAACTGCCTTTTATGCTCGTCCAGCTCGTGTTTCTGTTTAAGAAGTTCCTGTGGATCCTGATTCGTCATCTGCTAACCCTCCTACACCATCAAAATAGTCTCCACATTATGAGTTTTGCTGATGTTTGGATTCATCTTGAATTTCTTCACGGAATCCGGAAATGCTATGTTTACGGCGCTCATTTTTTTCCTCAATCTGACCTTTTTCCCGAGCCGGAATTTCATCACCGAATTCTTCGAGATAATCCTCTGCTTCCCGGTAATTTTCGATCGTGTTTTGAACCGCATTTTGCAAATGCTGCACGTTGTCTTCACGGTTATCCGGTTTGCTCATACATCTCACCTCCCCAAAAATGGAATCAGTGCTGTTTATTCGCACTACAGAAGTGTTCCATAAGAGAGCGAAGCTTATGCATGGAATTCAATCTCCTTTCCTTCGATAATACAATGGCGAATGGCCTGTGACCGCTTTGAATACACGACCGAAATGGGTTACACTCCCGAACCCTACCTTCCTCGCAATCAAATTGACCTTGAGGTTTGAGCTCTCGAGCTGCTTTTTTGCTTCCTTGATCCGCACACTATTGACGTATTCCACAAAAGCGAATCCTGTCGCTTCTTTGAAGGAACGACTCAAATAATAAGGACTGATATAGAACTTATCTGCCAGCAAATGAAGCGATAGTTCCTCCATGTAATGGTCGTTAATATAACGGACAATCTCTGAAATTCGCTCATGCATGGGACTCGGTGATACCAGCGGTTCCGCATCATGCTGCCTGAATTGTCTACAGCACATGATAAGCAGCTGCACGGCAAGTGTCTGGGCATACAATTCGAAGCCGCTTCCGCGCTCTTTCATCTCCTGCATAATGGCTCTTGTATGCAAATCTATCAGCTCTCTACTGCGCAGGGAACCTTTCAAAATCAAATAATCCCGCTCCAGCATCGGCTGAAGCACTTCTTCATGGGAACCGTCTGCGGAAAAATACTGTGCATGCATGTTAATAATAAGCCTCTCATGCTTCGGCCGTTCCGCATTGGTTGTGCGATGCAGAACGTCTGGAGCAATGATGACCACATCGCCCTCGGCGATGGTAATGGTCCGGTCCTGAATAAAAAACTCCCGCTCCCCTGACATCAGTACATAAATTTCATACGTGCTGTGAAAATGGCTTACCGGCATGTGATGGCTTAATGCTTTCCGGTGAGATACCAGAAATGTATTCTCCGAATTCTCAAAATATAGGTTCCCCATTAAAGTGTGTGCTCCCTTCCGTTCCGTCCTGGATGTTTATATTATATCGCAAGAAATAAGAAGAAATAGGCAGATTCCGCAAATCATGTACATAATCCGGTGATAAAATGGGAGTACAACCAACCAAGGAGGAAGGATACATGCAAACCACCTCATCTACCACGACGCCAATTCAATGGGCGTTAAAAGCCTGTGAAGCAATTATGGATAAATTCGAGCCGGAACATCTTCCGCCAGACCGATTCCATTATCATCAGGGTGTCTTTTTATCTGGGATGGAGAAATGTTGGCGACAAACTGGAGAACAAAAGCTCTATGATTACATGAAAGGCTGGGTCGATAGTCAGATCCTGGAGGATGGCAGCATCAAAAAGTATAAGTCTGACGAACTCGACGACATCCAGCCCGGTGTTCTTCTCTTCACTCTCTACGAGCAGACGGGAGATGAACGGTATAAACAAGCGCTGCACACCTTAGTTCCTCTTCTGAAGTCCTGGCCGACCAATGCCTCAGGCGGATTCTGGCACAAGGGACATTATCCGAACCAAATGTGGTTGGACGGTTTATATATGTCTGGACCCATCGCGGTGCAATTCGCCAAAACATTTGGTGAGAGCGATTACATCGATATGATGACCTATCAGGCACTGCTTATGGAAAAGCATACAAAAGATCCTGTCACTGGCCTGCTCTACCACGGATGGGATGAAACAAAAGAAGCCAAATGGGCCGATCCTGTTACGGGCCTTGCTCCGGAATTCTGGGGCCGTGCTATAGGCTGGTATCCGGTCGCACTGCTTGAAATGTTCGAATACATGCCAGAGGATCATCCGGACAAAGACAAACTCGTAACCATCGTACAGGACCTGCTGATTGCTCTGACGAATTACCAGGACCCTGCTACCGGATTATGGTATCAAGTCATCGACAAAGGGGATCATCCGGATAACTGGCATGAGAATTCCTGTACGGCACTCTTTGCACATGCCATTGCCAAAGCCGTTCGATTCGGCTATCTGGACCCTAAATATTTGCAGTATGCATGGAAAGGTTATCAAGGCGTAATTGACACACTTCAGTTTGACGAGAACGGGAACGTTATCATCGGTAATATCTGTATTGGCACGGGAATCGGCGACTATGATCACTATATTGCTCGACCAACCAGCGAAAACGATCTGCACGGGGCCGGTGCCTTCATACTCATGTGCGTAGAAATGAATCTGGCGGCAAAATAGGTTGAACGCCAAGAAGACAGGGACATAATCTCTGTCTTCTTTATTTTCTTCTTGTTCTCTGAAGAATGAAAACCATGACGATATTAAGCGGTTCTCCGTGTACGTTTCCAAAAAGCTCTGGACGATGCTCTACGGGACATTATATTTGCCGATAACAACATGCCCATAATGACAATAATACCGCCGACCATTTGAGAAATCAGCAGTTCCTGACCAACCATGACGGATAGAATTGCAGTGAATATAGGCATCAAATTCATTGTAATACTGGCTTTCCCTGGTCCAAGCTCCTTAACGCCCTGGTTCCAGAATAGAAATGAGCCGATGGAAGGGAATAATCCCAGATATATAATTCCGGTTATTCCGAAAGTCGTGATGTTCTCCATATGCAGCGGCTGGAAGAATAACAACGGAATCATACATATAACACCGATGAATGCTGTAAAAGCAACGAACGTAATTGGCGGGAGATGTTGTCCTCTTTTGCCCACTATCGAATAGACCGCCCATAAAAACACCGCCAGCAGCATAATGCCGTCTCCTTGGTTATAATGCGTACTGAATAACCCAAGTAAATGGCCTTTCGTTAGCACAGTCAGGACACCGAGGAACGATAATACCAACCCTGCGCCCTGCCATCCTGTTATTTTTTCTTTCAGGAAAACCAGAGACAACACGATCATCACGGCTGGAGTTAGACTGTTAATCAAGCTGCCGTTTGTAGACGATGTGTGCTGTAATGCCGTGTATGTGAGAAGTGTGTAGGACACAACACCTACCAGGGATAAGAATAACAGAATGCCCCAGTTATTCTTCCATACTTTCAGCCAGTTTGGTTTCTCCACCAGCTGCGCGAGCGGAATCAATACAATTGCCGCAATCACCCATCTTAGAAAAGATGCCCAGATCGGCGGAAAGTCGGATGTTACGGCCTTTCCAAACATCAGGTTTCCTGCCCAGAATAAATTAGCCAAAATCAAAAATAACCAAGCTCTTACTTTCATATCATCTTCCTCCTATCCGCTTGTGTTCTAGATTCCGGCATCTAAAGTGTGATGTGTCAATGGAATCAGATACGTTTAGTTACAGCTCCTCTGTTTCTGCTTTGCTATAAACATGATACAATACAGTCAAATATAAATAAAATGAATATAACTTATGAGGGAGTTACCAAATTTGATATGAACAAATCTCTTCTGCAGTTAATCGTTACGATATCGGAGACCCGCAGTTTTACACTCGCCAGTGAAAAAATGAACATGACACAGCCCGCAGTCAGCCGTGCAGTCACAACTCTGGAGCGCGATCTCGGAGTTACGCTTCTTATCCGAGACCGTCGTCGCGGTGTTGCACTCACACCGATCGGTGAACGTATGGTCCGGATTTTCCGGGAAATCCTGCAAGGTTATGAGAAAATTGATCAAGAAATCTCGAGTGAAAAAGGATTGGAGATTGGCTCCGTCCGTATTGGTGCTTTCCCTGTAGCTTCGTCCTACTTTGTCCCAAAACTGATCCGTTACATGAAGCAGCAATACCCCAACCTGGAATTCAGTATCATGGAAGGCACGATTGCGGAGGTACAGGATTGGTTGGATAATCGACAGATTGATGTAGGCCTGCTCATTCCTTCCGAAGAGACGACAGATTCGTTCCCTCTGTATCGTGAAGGCATATATGCTGTCATGAGAGATGATCATCCTTTAACAGCGAAAGACATCATTCACCCTGAAGATCTGCGGGAGGAGCCCATGCTTCTCTGGAAAGCCGGGTATGAGCCGCCTGTCCTGAAGTGGTTTGAAAGTGCCGGAGTCACGCCACAAGTCGAATACATCCTTTACAATTACAGAACGTCACTTCAGATGATTCTGGCTGGCGAAGGATTGGCTGTCATGTCCGAGTTGTCCCTCCTGGATTTGCCGCCGGGCATCTGTCTGAAACGCCTGTCACCAGAAGCCTATCGGGATATTCATGTTGCCACGAGTCCGGAGAATGAACGTACCCTTGCCGTAAATGCCTTTATTAACGCTGCTCAAACCTTATTTCCATTTGAAACGGATCGGAAGCCTTTGATTGTCGTTTGAGATTAAAATAATTTTAAAAGCATTAAAAAAGGGCCGCTAGATTTAGCGACCTTTTGTTGTATCTATGTTTATGTCTTGCCAACAAGCTTAAGTATTAGTGAATATCTTTCTTTTTGAAGCTGCCGCCCTTCACTTCTGCTACATCATACACGACAACAAAAGCATTCGGGTCAATTTCATGAATAATCTCTTTAATTTTGCTCTCTTCCATACGGTTGATTACACAAGTGATTTCTTTGAACTGTTCATTGGAGTATCCGCCATAAGCATCCGTATAGGTTGCTCCACGACCTAATCGGTCACGAATGGTTTCGACCATGATTTCGGGTTGATTGGTGATAATTTTAAACGTTTTGGAACCGCTCAAGCCTTCTTCAACGATATGAATCACTTTAGAAGCGATGAAATAAGCTAGCCCCGACAAAATGGCCCCTTGCAAACCAAATACAGATGATACGACGATAAATACAAACATGTTTAGGAACAAGATTAGATCACTGGTACCAAAAGGAACTTTTCGTGAAAGCAGTACAGCAAGCATATCTATTCCGTCCAAAGCCCCGCCGTTACGAAGTGCAAGACCCATACCGAAACCGATGATAATCCCGCCGACAACGGTAACCAGCAGTGTGTCCCCTTCAATAATTGTAGGTACATGGTGCATCAGACTGGTACTTACTGCGAGTGAGGCAATACCGATAATGGAATAGAGAGCGAAACTTTTACCTATTTGCTTATATCCCAGCCACACAAAAGGAATGTTGATTATTCCAATTAGCATCCCCAGTGGCAATCCAAACAATTGTGAACCAACGATACTCAGACCCGTCACACCACCGTCCGAGACATTGTTGGGGATCAAAATGGCTTCAAGACCGTATGCCGTAATAAAAGCCCCGATGATGATCAATAATACTTTTGAAAAAATTCTTGCCTTATTCGATTTTGTTTTCTTTCTTTGATGCATTCAATTTCCTCCTTGGATAAGAACTCATAAAATATAGTTTATATTAATAATCACCAATTTGACAAATTTTTCGCATGTATTATGACTGTTAGTATTGCTTTTTTTCGTTCCTGTTACCCATTGAATCCCTCCACAAACCTTAAAAGTAAAGTCCTGAAAATATAAAAAAAGACACAAAAAAGCCGCTATATCAGCGACTTAAGGCGTGACGCATTTTATAACCACATACACTCAACTACTTGTCATTAAGTCCTTTCCCATCAAGGATATGCGGGATGTACTTTTCGACTCTCGACTCTCGGGTCTTGGATTGTTTGGGTGAGGAGAAATGCATAATATAAGCTCTTTGACGTCCTGGTGTCAGCTCTTCAAAAGCTGTTTTTAGATCGGGTAATTCAACGAATTTGTTGGCTAACTCCTCAGGTATGGTATACTCGTCATGCTTTTTAAGCTCAACTTGCAGACCCGCTTTCTCAATTTGTACGGCTTCCTCAATATAATCTTGGATGATCAGCTGCATTTCTTGAATCGTCTGAGCATTGGTGAACCGAATCTGACGTGCCGCCTGCACATTCTCCGTTTGCTGAATCAGGATCCCATGAGGGTCTTTTAGCAACGCACCTTTGTGAAACAACAGGGCACAATACTCCTTGAATCCATGGATCAGAACGATATTTTTACCGTCCAATGTGTAACAGGGATGCATCCACTTAAAATCTTCAGTCAGCCCGCAATCCAGAACGATCTCTCGCAGCAGCTCGAATTCTTCTTTCCAATTCTTCAGCTTGTTGAAATAGGGATCAATTTTTGTATTTCTTTCACCTTTTAACATCAATGTCCCTCCTTTGATTATGCCAAAAGCTTTTCAAGCTCATCGCACCATTTACTCCAGCCATATTTAGCACCAGCCAGTGCTTGAGGGTTGGAAATTCCGGTTTGCTCCAGGTGAAGGTTTACTTTACCGTTTCCTAAGTCATGTAATGTCCAGGTAACCGTATGTTTCTCCCCGCTTTCCCAGGTATAGGACAAGCGATGTGGTTCTTCCACGATTAGGACTTCTCCTTCAATAATTCCGTTCCAGTACTCTGTAGCTTGCGTACGGAATTGAAAACGGTGCCCAACGACTGGTTTGAAATTATTGTCCATCCCTTGACCGGTATGAATGTTGGCCACCCACTTGGCAAGCTTGCTAGAATCCGTTAAGGCTGACCAGAGCTTCTCGACCGAAGTCGTGTACTGATAATCCAGTTCCAATGTTAAACTCATTCTTCTTCCTCCTTTAATAGTTGGTCCAAGCGCATCATATTTATACTCCAGAACTTGCTGTAGAAAGCCACCCAATCTTGAACTTCTTGTAATGGTGAAGCATTCAGCCTATACCTCGTTTCCCTGCCGACTTTTCGGTCAACGACCAGATTCGCCTCTTTAAGAATGGTCAGGTGCTTGGATACCGCTGTCCGTCCCATCTCAAATTGTGAGGTCAACTCGTGAAGCGGTACTTCCTCTGCTTCGGTTAACATCTGCATCAACCGGCGCCTGGTTGGATCTGCAATGGCATCAAATACATCACGTGATCTTTGGTTCTCACTCACACCACTTCCCTCCAATCTGCTGTATCAGAACATGGATGATACGGAGGATTTGTTTGTAATGTCACTTTATATTTCTGTGAAATGTCCTAATCAGACACCTTTTGGTGTCGAATTGATTATATGACACCAAATGGTGTCGTGTCAACAACATCTGAAAATTAACCTGTGAGTGGCTTTTTTCTCGGTTCACAGCAAATTTCCAAATAAAAAACACCTCTTACGAGGTGTTTTTACGTTTCTCCAGTTAGTCAATGGGTCTTTATAAAAGGAAAGTCTATGTTCTGAACGACGTTTATTGATAATTGCTCCCAGCAGTATTTACGCTACGACTTTCAATTCTTTATTTCTGATTTGATAAGAATGGTATACACTATTCCTCCAAAGAATAAACCGACTGTTAGTCCGTTCGCAGAAGAATATACCACGTGGAAAAGATCACTGTGATAGAAGACCAGCATGACATTCAGAGCATACTTAACTACAAAGTTAAGCAGGACAATCACCAGAGGAAGATAACTTGTCTTCTTATAAAAGGTTGTATTCTTGATATAAAATGCTTGAAAGTTTTTGTTCAGGACATATCCAATCAGAAAGCCAGGAACGATAAAGATAACATAACTCGTTAAGGTTAGACCGATATGAGAGAATGATGTCGTTATGGTCCACAGACCCCATATCATGAATATTAATGGGGCAACAAACATCTTGGCCAAGTTAACCGCTCTTTCCTGTGAATTTTTTACGCCCAGTATAAATAAAGCCACTAAGAGCATCCATACCCAGGTTGGTGTGTTTACAATAATCTGTTGGACTGTGATGTTCATTATATTTCCTCCTATTGTCATCTCATGCACTTATGCAATGAAGTTTTTTTGAACTTATAATTCAATAGTAAAGAATTTTATGATACCCCACATCCACATAGCGATTGATTCTGGTCTTGCAATAGCTCTATCTAGAGATATACATGTCACCAGTCAACCTGACTTTTGTCATAAAATCAAGAAAGACCGGCTGAACTCTCGCCGGTCTTTCTATATATTGCTTTACTTCACTGGTCACTCTACCATACCTGTTCGGATTGCCAAAACGACAGCTTGGGTACGATCTTCAACTTCAAGTTTTTGGAGAATTCGATGGATATGAGTTTTGACTGTACCTTGGGAAATGTATAGAATTTCAGCAATTTCAGAATTACGGCGGCCGTAAGACATTTGTTGCAGCACGTTTAACTCGCGTTCTGTCAGCAAATCTGACGAATTCGTTACTTGCCCTGATTGTATGGGTTTTCCATCACTATAGATAGCTTCAGCCAGTGCTTTGCTGGCCGTTGGTGTCCTGAAGATCGCATTCCCTTGAAATGCCCAGCGTATACCTTCAAGGATTTCCTTCATATCCGTGTCCTTTAACAAGTAACCTACTGCGCCAGCTCGTATACCTTCGATAACATAGGTTTGCACATCAAAGGTGGTTAAGAGCACTATTTTAATTTTTGAATTATCATGCAGAATTTTTTGAGTTGCTTCAAGCCCCGATGAATGCGGCATCTGAATATCCATTAATACAATATCGGGATTCATTTTCATTGAAATGTGGTAAGCTTCGTTGCCATCGCTCGCTTCCCCCACGCATTCCATATCACTCTGAGAATCTATGATGTATTTTAACCCTTGTCGGACAAAAAGCTGATCATCAGCAAGTACAATCCGAATTACATCTTTCATAAACATTACTCCTTCTCTTCCACAATAGCCATACGTTCAACAGGGAGCATAACTTTTACACGAAAACCATGAGGCTCGACTGATGAAATAGAAACACTTCCACCCCACTCTTCACATCGCTTTATGATTCCATTCAACCCATAACCCAAATGTCCCGCTCCTCCCTTTTCAGTTGTTCCATTATCTGTGACTGTAAGTTGTATTCTGTCACCAGCTTCATCAATATCAATCCAGGCCTGATCTGCATCTGAATGACGAAGGATATTGGTTAACGATTCTTGTAGAACTCGATATAGCACAATACTCGTTTCAATTGGCCATTCGGATAACTCCGAGTTTTGATTGAATTTGAACTGCACGGAAGATCTACCTTGTGTTTGAGAGACCAGGCCTTTGAGTGCAACGATTCCCAGGCCCATTTCGTCATTGGTCCATTCCTTGACAGCTACTCGTACTTCGGCCATGGCTTGACGTGCAATGCCAAGTAACTGGTTGATGGAATCCGAAGCCTTTTCAGGTTCCGCTACATGCATAATCTGTAGCGCCTGTAATTGTACAATTAGAGATGTTAATTGATGGCCGAGTCCATCGTGAATTTCTCTTGCAAGTCTTGTCCTTTCTTCTAACGCTGCATAACGTATCGAATGTACAGTCGCTTCCTGAAGCTCCTTATGAGCTACCTCCAGCTCCTGATGTGCTCTATCTAGTTCTTTAAGATGAAGAGTTGTCAGTAGATGAGCATCTCTTCTGATTTTGATACTTCGAGCAACGAGCATCACGCCAAGCAGTCCTAAGATCGTACTCAAAGACAACGTATTTACCCAAGCAATACAAGATAACGTAATTAAGCCCATAATCAGCGAAACACGGGGATACACTCGGTTCATCATCAGGATAATAAAGTAAAGCGGCCATAGTAATGTGATATGTGGTGAGTCAAAAACATAGTGGAGAACTAGAATAATCGAGATGATCATCATTGAAACAACATAATACTTCACTTCATTCCACCACGTTGTCTCTGCCCAAATTAAGACCATGTACAGCAGCAATACAAGAAACCCACCAATTAAGCTGATGGGAGCCTGATTGATATATTCATAATAATAGGATAATGCCAAGAGCAAAGTTCCAAGTATACGAATCAAATTGATGTATAATTTCTCTTCCTTCAAAGTAGATGCCACGGAAAACCTCCCCATCTAATGAATTGTCCAGCAATTAGATACTATACGTTAAGCTCAATACTCAGGACAAGAGTGTTGATTCCATAAAACCGAACAGCCTATAAAATTTCGGCATCCATGGGCTTCAACCCATTCCCCTGTTCAAGTGCCTACATACAATACCTTAGACTAATGAACAGGAGTGATGATACATGACATTTTTACCTCCCTTTGGACCTGGTGGTGGGTTTGGTGGACCAGGTGGACCTGGAGGTCCTGGTGGAATTTTCGGACCGGGTGGACCGGGTGGTCCAGGAGGCCCATCAGGTCCTCCCCCGTTCACCGGAGGTGGAGGCGGTGGACCTCAAGGTGTGCAGCCCCCTCCCGGACCGCCGCCTTCATTTGTTCCACAGCAGTCGCCTTCATTGTTTGCAGTAGATCCAAGAGCAATCTCCGGGTGTCTGTTCCGCTACACATATATTTGGCCGAATCGCGGTCCCGGTTTCTGGATGTACCCGGTATTTGTCGGCAGAAATTCGGTAGCCGGCTTCCGCTGGACTGGATTCTTCTGGGTGTACAGCGGCATTGACTTGCAGCGGATCAGCTCATTTAGCTGTTTCTAATACTTAAACACCCTGATTGTGGTTGTTTCCACAATCAGGGTGTTTTACATTGACCAGGGTCTTGCTACTTGTTGATAGACTCCAAAGAACTCTTCATTTTACTAATCGACCAGAGCGCGATCGGGAACCCAATGCCGAAGATCATGGCATAGTAAGGCCAAATCTGATTTATTTCAATGATATATGAAACGTTTGGCCAGATAAAATCAGCCATGGCCAACATGATCAGTATCAAAGGAACGAATAGTGAATTCATGCTTCGAAGACGAAAAGCTTCTGCAAGTCCTTGTGCTGAAACATATAGAAGCAATGCAAGTCGAAAGAAAATCGTAACGAACCAAACAATGGCAAGGATGATTTCAAATCGCTGAAGAAACTCACCAATACTAATCGTCCGATCAATAAAAAAAGTAGGGAACGTCAAGTCCGCCACGACACCAGCGCTGATCACAGCGATGATCTGCATAACCATGAAAAAGTACATAGCTCCACTAATTAGAGCACTTACGATCACCGATTTTCTCCACTTTTTCGGATCAGGGAAGTGATGGGCAAAGAAAAGAAACAATACCGCCTCCAGATAAGGAAAAGCAAACAGATTAATGGATGCGAGAACGACAGGCTTCAGTCCGTTTTCCAAAACAGGAAGAAGGTTTTTGAAATCTGCATCCGAAAAGAGTGTGATCCTAACCAACAAGTATAGGGCCAGAAGAAAAAAGATAAGAATCTCCGCACAACGCCCGATGACAACCGGACCCGAGCGAACGGCAAAATAGACAGCTAGGAGCATAATAAAATATATGGCATCATAAGGAGTTTCGGGCATTATTGAGGTCGTGACAAAGTCTCCCAGATTTCGAAGGGTCATGATGCACTCCAAAAAGGGAAAGGCAAATATAAAAATGATGCTTATGGTCCCGCCCAAGGGACCAAAGACATTTCGGAGATACTCAACGAAGGTTCTACCCTTCATTTGCCTGACGATGGAAGTGTATAACGGTATCAAAAGCAAATGAAAAGCCAGGGAAATCGGAACGGAAAGCCAGGCATCCTGTTTAGCAACTGAAGTTATCGCAGCTGGAAGCACCAAATATGCACTTCCGATCTGATACAACACAAACCATGTGATGGCTTGTCGAACAGTTAATTTGCTACCCACTCCCGTCCCCCCCTTTAAGATAAAATACTAGCAATGTACTGGCTTACCGGTTGAAAAATCATCCGGATACCCGCTAACGGACTCGGCAGTTCAGCGTGTACGATGTTCAGAACGATCAATATCGCCCCTGCAGTGAACAATATGGAGCTAACCACCATTTCGCGCACATGATGCTTCTCCTTCAATTGACGAAACTCATAAAACATGGTCAGGATCGAGATGATAAGTACCGCATACAGCATATACATTCACTCCTAATGTTGCGGTTCAGAGTCGATGGGATTGGTAATTTTCCCAACCCGGTTTAAATGGAAATGGATATCTAGCTTTACCTCAAGTTTTTGAAATTTCTGCTTCCAATCCGCTCTCCATTGATGCCACTGACGAGGGAATTTTTGATGAAAGGCTTCCCCGAATCCGAATATGTCGGAGCCAATCTGCTGCGCTTTTTCGATACCTTCCTTCAGGATCTGTTCTTGTTCTTCTCTGGCTGCTGCCTGAAACTCATTAAATGTCTTCTCATCCTTTAGGTCAGCATCACATGAAACCTCTCCGATGTTCGCTTCTGTTTCCACGACAAGAGAGATACTCGGTTCATTCTCTTTTATTTCCGGATGAATCCTGACGTTGTTACGTATGATTTCAAAAGCAAATTCCCCTTCTGAGTTTGGGCATCCGATGGAGGCTACAGAACTGGAAACACGGTTCGATATGTAGGTAAACGCCTTGCTTTTGGATTCTTCTATCCAGCCGATCAGACGGTCTCCCTGAAAGACACCAATGCCTGTAAATAAATAATTCGCATGTTGTGGTGACTTCGTCACATTATCCACGTTCAATCCTTTGTCTAGATTGTTCAGTCGAATGCCAGTCAAGACCGGCTCAATGCCATCTTTCTTTAGACGCTGCAGAAGGTCTTTGACATTGACCGCGGAAGTGGGCGCCCATGTCTTTTCAGACACATTTAGAGCTTTATACATATCCATTGCAGGCAAAACCTCGGTTGGAGCCACAAACGTAACCGCATCCTTAGCCGAACTGCCTCTGACAACCGCCAAATGAAAATCAGGCCGCACTTCATGATCACGGAACAGAAAATCCAGCGGCTTTTTGATTCCCTTTTTTGCTGTATCTTCGTCAAAGATTACAAACTTTAGATGAGACAGATACATCTTCCGTGATGATTCCGTCGTGAGTTTTCGGAGGGCTTCAAACAGCGTATTTGCACGGCTAGAAAAAACGATTGTAGGTGACCGTTCCATCGCCCGATTACGAGACATTTGAGAGGGATCAACCACTTGCAGACTGATCTCATATTGGCCATCTACGGTATCAATACCCATAGCCATCACGACGGATATTTCGTTTAACTCCTTACTATTCCAACAACCCGTAACAATGACCATAAGCATGATGCACACTAGCAATGTAGACATGGTGGATCGGTACGAGTTCATTGGCTTACTCCTCTGGTTTGTTGTTTTGATTTGCTTTGTTCCTAAATGGAAACCGCAGTACGGCATCGCTGTGTTTCGACGATTGAAAATTGGCTATGGGGCTCATATACGGAACACCGAATGAATGAAGACTATTCAAATGCACAAGGAGTATAAGCATGCCCACCGTCAATCCGTATACGCCAAACATGGCGGCCATTCCAATGAAAGCAAACCGTAATATCCGAATGGGAATAGCCATGGTGTAGGACGGGATAACAAAGCTTGAAATCGCTGTAATGGCAACAACAATGACCATAACGGGCGAAACGATGTTTGCTTCTACAGCGGCCTGTCCGATGACAATGGACCCAACAATCGAAACAGCCTGACCGACCGTTCGCGGCATTCGTAGACCTGCTTCTCTCAGGATTTCGAATATGACCTCCATAATCATCGCCTCAACAAATGCAGGAAATGGTACACCTTCACGTTGCGCAGATAAACTCAGTAATAGAACGGTTGGGATCATGTCCTGATGAAATGTAGTTAGTGCCACATATATTGCTGGAGCCAGCAAACATATTGCCAGGGAGATGTACCTTAAGACTCGAATGATGCTGCTGTAAATAAAAGATTGATAATAATCCTCCGCGGATTGAATGAAATCAACAAATACTGCAGGCGCAAGGATGACAAAAGGAGTTCCGTCGATAAATATCGCAATTTTCCCTTCCATCACACCTGCTGCAATAGAGTCCGGGCGATCCGAATTATAAAAGATTGGGAATATGGTCATTTGCTTTTTCTCAACTAAACTTTCTTCGAGGTACTCCCCTTCAAGCACGCGATCCACATTCATGTTTTTCAGTCTGGATATCAAGTCCAGTACCAATTCATCATCGGCAACTCCATGCATATACATGACCGATATGTCTGTCTTTGTTTTTTCGCCAACCTTGACGTTCGTTAGCCGAACTCTTGTATCCTTCACTCTACGACGGACCATCGTTGTATTCGTACGCACATTCTCTGTAAACGATTCTTGAGGACCTCGGATCACTGGCTGCGTCTTCGATTCCGTTATACTGCGTTCTTCCCATCCAGGTATGGAAACGACCAATCCGTCCCCAATCCCGTCGATTAACAGGAGCAGTCCACCTGATAGAATCTGATCCAGCGCATCTTCAATACTGTTAGTGAAACTTGCTTCACCAACGTCAAGAACACTATCTTTTAAGAAAGATAAACGGATATCATCCGATGAAGTCTCGTGCAACGGACGAATTACGTTATCCTGTATCTTCTGCATGTCTGTCATACCGTCCAAATAAAATAAGGCGGCGTGGTAACTACCCACCGTGATCTCACGAACAACAAAATCCGAACTGTTTCCCATGAAGTCACAAATGAGATCTATATTTTGATGAATTTGCTTAGAAAACTCGCGTTGTAACTTCATTTTCACCATCCCCCTTGGATATGTAGTATTGGTACAAATTCGAATAATAAACTTCTCCCCGGCAGAATCACGGTATCCGCATAAGCTAAAAAAAGACCGTCCAATTGAACGGTCTTCACTAGTACACATATATTACATCTTTATTCCAACCCTTTTTTGGCGTAATCCGTTAAGAATTCAACGGTTTGCGGATCATAGTGAGAGAAAAATGCACTTTCCTCTGTATCCAGAGCAGCGATTTTATCCATATCCTGAGCGGTTAATTGAAAATCAAAAACGTTAAAATTCTGTTCCATTCTATCTTTATTGACGGTCTTCGGAATTACAACCACACCACGTTGAATGAGGAAGCGCAGAGCGACTTGCGCTGTCGACTTGTTATATTGATCCCCAATCTCTTGCAAAGTAGCGTTCGTGAACAGATCCTTTCTTCCTTCTGCAAAAGGACCCCACGATTCAATCTGCGTATTGTATTTCTTCATAATGTCATGCGCCTTAATCTGTTGGTTGAAAACATGTGTCTCCACCTGATTCACTGCAGGTACTACTTCACTGAATTGGACCAGGTCGATGTATCGATCCGGATAGAAATTGCTTACTCCAATAGCTCTGATCTTACCAGCCTTATAGTATTCCTCCATTGCCCGGTATGTTCCATAGTAATCACTGAACGGCTGATGGATCAGAAGCAAATCCAGATAATCAAGCTGGAGTTTTCTCAGGGACTCTTCAATTGAAGCTTTCGCCCTTTCATAACCTGCATTGGATATCCAGACTTTCGTCGTAATGAAGAATTCTTCTCTCGGCACACCGCTTTTCTGGATGGCACGACCCACAGCTTCTTCATTCCGGTAAGCCTGGGCCGTATCAATGGAACGGTATCCAACACTTATCGCATCCAGTACACATTTTTCACATTCGACCTGATCTGGAATTTGATAAACTCCATATCCGAGAATCGGCATCTGTACCCCATTATTTAACGTCACATATTCCATTCTGCATTCCTCCTATTCAAGCTATAGCTAATCCAAGAATCGCCTAATCCTATTATGCAACAAATGAAATATTATCAGTTATCTCATTTGTCTCATATATTTGCCTATTCCTCTTACGCGGATAGTTTGGGTCTTTCATCTATCAAATTTATAGAATCAGTCATCAAGTTAAACATAAAGGTTTACATAATAATTAATATGAATACTCATAGATTTGAAGAAGTATGTTCCATAGAGTAGCACTCGTTCTTTCTATACTCCTAAATGTAGTTGCAGCTCCCTTTATATTTGGTATGAGAATAAGAATCGCGCCTCTAAGGAGTTTTGTTACATAAATGAAATTCTTCTGGTCAAAGATCTAACTTATTGGTGATTTCCTATAAATCATTGAAATTTGATTCGCTATATGTTCTGAGCTAAAGTGAATTCCGTCGCGAATCCACCACATGATGATTCCGATAATTGAAGATGTCAGGATTTCGGTTGATACCAAGCGCTCTGGTAATCCCCTCCTGATTTGAGCTTTATCTCGTCTCGTTTCGATCAAATTTTTAAAAAGATTGAATAGTCTCGACTCATACCTCTTATGTTCAAATAGTACTGCGAATAGCTTCCTATTATCATAGATATAATCCAAAAACTGGGTGAGGTCGTCTTCGTTATCAAGAACTTCAGACTGTACAAGCGGCTCCAACTTTATCGACAAGTCGTCAAAGATCTCATTAGTGACCTTCATTATCAGATCATTAATATCCTCATAATGAAGGTAGAACGTCGCTCTATTTAACTCTGCGCGATCAGCAACTTTCTGTACGGTTACCTGTGAAAAGGACGGTTCTTCGATCAGTAGTGAACGAGCGGCTTGTTTGAACATATTTTTAGAACGAACCGATCGAGGATCTTCATTTTTTCTTATAGACATTTTTTTCTCCTTTGTCGATTATATGATTTTTCTTACTCGTTTTTTTATCCCCTGTTGTTTAAACGACGATCTGCATGAAATTGCGAATGGTTAGTACTTTTTCATTGTGATACCATTTATTTTATTGATACTGTGTTGATAAAGCAATGCTTGGAAGGAGCACCTTAATGGAACAAGAGAAACCCGATGTAAAAAAAGGAATACTATTATTCATTCTAATTTTAGGTTGTTTTTTATCGACCTTAAATCAGACCTTGCTTAATGTAGCACTTTATGATCTCATGGATGTTTTCAACGTGTCAGCTACAACTATACAGTGGCTTGCAACTGGATTTATGCTCGTTAACGGTGTACTTATTCCCGCCACCGCTTATCTAATGAAGCGTTTCACCACAAGACAGTTATTTGTCAGCTCTATGCTACTGTTGTTGATTGGAAGCATTGTATGTGCAATATCTCCTAGCTTCAGTATTTTACTTACCGGAAGAATGATTCAAGCCGCGGGTACAGGAATCATTACACCGCTTATGATGAGTGTCATTCTTATCGTCTTTCCTATTGAAAAAAGAGGCAGCATTATGGGCTTAATCGGCTTTGCCATCATTTTTGCGCCGGCAATAGCCCCTACCTTGGCTGGTTTCATTATAGAATATGTATCTTGGAGATGGCTCTTTATCGGGCTAGTGCCTTTCGCGGCAATTGTCTTATTACTATCGCTAAAATACCTGGCTAACGTTTCTCAAACCGTCAAAGCCAAGCTTGATGTAATGAGTGTTGTATTGTCTACAATCGGATTCGGTTGTGTATTATATGGATTCAGCACCGCTGGAAGTAAAGGCTGGGCTTCCTCCAGTGTGATCCTGTCTTTAATCATTGGGCTTGTGTTTACATTTCTATTTTGCATACGGCAAATCAAATCCAAAGATCCTTTATTAAACCTGGATGTATTTAAAAATAAGATCTTTACATTCACTTCCGTCATAAATGTACTCGTTACAATGCTTATGTATGCGGACTTGATTCTGCTCCCGATGTATCTTCAGAGCGGTAGAGGCTTTACCGCTTTTGAAGCCGGCCTGTTATTACTTCCCGGTGCGGTGATCAATGCACTGTTATCTCCGGTTACAGGCAAGCTGTATGATCGATTCGGAGCAAAACCACTGTTTATTACGGGACTACTCTTCATTATTCCATCTATGTGGGCGGTAACTGACTTATCTAGTGACACTTCATATGTGTATTTAATGATCCGTACCATCTGTCTACGAATTGGCCTTAGTTTTATTACAATGCCACTCAATACTGCCGGTTTGAACGCCTTGCCAAGACAATTGGGCACACACGGCTCTGCGGTCAATAATACGGTTCGACAATTAGCAGGCGCAATCGGAACAGCCGTAGTGATGACGATCTATACCGCTCAAGCAGCAAGTCATTCGGTTGATCTACAAATTCAAAATCCTTCAGCTTCATCCGACTTTATCGCAACTCTTGCCTCCATACTAGGCTCAGGTGATGCATACTTCTTCATGATGATTATAGGGATCCTTGCACTCGTGATGACGCTATTCATACCTCGTAAGAAAGCGCAGCATCAAGTAACTGAACATGCTCTTGAGAAGAAAGAGAGCGTACTATCTAAATAACGAATTCAATCATAATAATAAGAAGAAGATATGATCAGCAATATGCTGTGCTATATCTTCTTCTTATTTGTTAGCTCCAATCTGTATGCGGCAATACATAATGAACATCCTGCAATTTGGACAAATCAGTTGTCACATAACAATGTGAACACTTTCATGAATTATGGTACTTAGTTCGGTACAAGTTCTTGGCCTTGGCTCGGACAAGAACTTGTACTGATAAAATAAATATGCCTCAAAAATAGCGATTTCAACGGGGATATGCTCTTGTCCCTAAAACAAAAGCTACTATGATTAAGCAACAGTTTTAGCCTTACTTGTCTACCGTATACACGAACAACTAGTTCGTGCCTACTGCATCACCCGAAACGATATTTCTCCAGCCTCCCAGATGAGACATATCCACCGCATCCTGAGCAGCCGAAGCTTCACATATGAATCCGGATACCACCCTGCCGTCCTGAAGCATAATTTTCCCTATGCCTAAGGGAGCAGGAATGGCTGCTGTGAATGAACCAAAGGAGGAAAGCGGCATGCTCCACAGTTCCAAGTCAATGGATTTCCCTTCTTCAAGGGAATGCACCAGCCCCGGCTTGGCAGGACTTGTGTTCAGTTTGTACAGACGATATTCTGGAGCCGTTCGGGTTTCCTCCACAAAAAAGGCTCCTAACCCGGTCATCTGGGGTTCCAGTGACATGCCTCTCATATGCAGTCCACAGACAGCTACCAACAGACGTTCTTGGTGCGGCTCAAGTATTCTTGCCGCTTCAACCATGGAAGCTTCCTGCTCAGGCAATGTGAACAGGGTTATTCCAAAAGGCATATTCTCTGCAACCTTGCCTGCCGGAACAGCAATGGCGCTCAAATCGAGCAAATTGCAATGATTGGTATACAATCCCATGTGACTGTTGGTTTGAATCGGATCCTGCTGCACTTGTTCTCTTGTCCATGTTCCTCCGCAAGTGGGCAATACAAGGACGGCGTTATGCAGCAATTCTGCCGTGCTTCGCCGAATTTCGGCTAGACGGTGCTGTGCACGGAATAGTGCAGCAGCTGTAAATGTTTCCTTGCTGCCTGTTCGGAGCACTTCCTCCGTTACGGGAAACAACGCTCCTGGATGCTGATTGACGAACATCTCCAGATCGGCCCATCGTTCAGCAACGAGCGGTCCTTCATACAGAAGTGCTGCAGCCTCCTGCAGCATGGATATATCGACCTCTTCGACATGTACTCCGGACTGCATCAAGGATTGTTTGGCGGCTTGCCAAGCCGTCTCGTATGCTTCTGCGAAGGGACCGAAGAAAGTCAACTCTCCCTTAGGTAACAACCATTTGGCAGGTGCAAGGGTTGGTCCCAAAGGACGTACTTTGGAAAAAGCATCTTCGGCATGCGGGCCCCTTACGATCCGGTCTACGGAAACAGCATCTTCGAGGTGATGGGTAAAAACGGTAATGCAATCAATGCTGCGGCATGCAGGCACCAAACCAGAGGAAGGCCATGCGCCTACTGCAGGTTTGTAACCAACCAGACCATGCAGCCCAGCCGGAATTCTGCCTGATCCGGCGGTATCTGTCCCAAGGGAGAAGGCTGCTTGCCCTAACGCCACTGCCACCGCCGAGCCTGAACTGGATCCTCCGCTGATCAGTTCGGGCCGCAATGCGTTACGTGTCTCCCCATAAGGACTTCTCGTACCTACTAGTCCTGTGGCGAATTGGTCCAGATTGGTTTTACCGACAGGTATCGCACCAGCAGCAATAAGTCGTTCAACAACAACGGCATGTTGTTCCGAAACCGATGAGAACTCAGGACAACCAGCCGTTACAGGCCACCCTTGAACCTCAATGTTATCTTTGATGGCAAAAGGAATGCCCCACAGTGGATATTCGGTAATGGACAAGTATGGAAGTTTCTCCAGGTACGGCGTAATGCGTTCCATGGATGGCTGCGTGATCCAGGCATGGTAATCCTCCGTATCCTTTGCCCGCTTGATGATACTCTCCACCACTTCCGCTGGTGTGAAGCTTCCTCGTAGATATCCTGTACGCAGTGCATGAATCGACATGAGTTTGGGAATGGCATTTACCGTCATCGTGCAACCTCCTCCTTGATCGTTGGAATGATGGCAGCGATCCAGTCTCCCGACTTGATCTGATCACCTGGCGAGACATAAATGGAAGCAATAATTCCATCCGTTGGAGCGAGCTGCGGAAACTCCATTTTCATACTTTCTTCTATTATAATAGTGTCTCCCTTTCTCACTTCCTGGCCAGGTTCCACCAGTACCTTCCATACACTGCCCGACATCGAACTGCTTATGCCCAGACTCCCTTCCGGCATCTCCACTTCTTCCAGGGCTGCGGCTGCTTCAGGCTCGGATACGTACTCGGCAATACCGAGTTCCTTCCAGTAATTACGTTCAGCCTGGAACGCACTTTGCTGCTGCTGACGAAAGGTTCCGGACTCGTTCTCAATGGTTTTCAACCAGTTCAGATAGGACCCCAAATGGAATTTGGTTTCCTCCACTTCAAGTTTAAAACCTCCTCTCGGGAACTCCTCACGCATTTTCAGCAGCTCAGCTTCCGAAACAGGATAAAATTGAAGCTGATCAAAGAACTGCAGCAGCCAAGGTTTTCCTGCCTCAAAATTGCTTGTTTCCCTGAACGAGTTCCACATTTGTACAGTACGCCCGACAAACTGATATCCTCCCGGGCCTTCCATGCCATATACGCAGAGGTATGCACCGCCTATGCCAACGGCATTTTCCGGTGTCCACGTCCGTGCAGGATTATATTTGGTGGTTACGAGTCGGTGGCGCGGATCCAGTGGTACGGCAACAGGTGCTCCAAGGTACACGTCACCAAGTCCCATGACGAGATACGAGGCGTTGAATACAATCTCCGCCACCTCTTCGAGCGAACCGAGTCCATTCATGCGCCGGATAAACTCCAGGTTGCTGGGGCACCAAGGTGCATCAGGTCTAACGTTTTGCTGATAGCGCTCAATGGCGAGTTGCGTCGCTGGGTCATCCCACGACAATGGTAATTTGACGATTCGCGAAGGTACTTCAATGGTTTCCAGCTCGGGAAGCTGCAGGTCCAGCTCCATGATCCGTGCCGCCGCTTCTTTTACCGTCATACGGGAAGCATCCAGGTGGATTTGCAGAGAGCGAATGCCTGGTGTCAGTTCGATATAAGGAATGTTTCCATTCTCTTTAATTGCTTCCATGAGTACGTATGCCTGGAATCGATATAACAGGTTCAACTCGCGTTCTCCGTATTCGACCAGAATATTTTCATCACCAGAGCAGCGTACGGTAATGGAGAAACGTCTGCCTTCCACCGCTTGGGCCAGAATCGGCATATACTCACCAGTTGATGTTTCGGGTAAAACCGGCAATTCATGCAGAACGTCCAGCTCCCGTATATACTTCTCTTGTTCCGCTCTTAACTGTTCGGCTTCCTCAACGGTCACGAGTCTGAAACGGACTTTGTCACCAGGGCTCAGTTGACCCAGCTTCCATAATTCAGCGGTGGCCGTTGTCACCGGACAGACAAAACCACCAAGACTGGGACCATCCGGACCAAGCAGGATCGGCATATCGCCTGTCAGATCCAGTGCACCGACGGCATAGGCGTTGTCATGAATGTTGGAAGGGTGCAGTCCTGCATCTCCACCATCGGTTCTTGCCCATAGCGGGGCCGGACCGATCAATCGGACACCTGTTCGGGAACTGTTGAAATGCACTTCCCATGTTGTCTCAGTCAGCTGATTCAGATAAGCCGGAAGAACATATTCGTCCGTACAATGAGGTCCCGGTATCACACCAATCGTCCATTCATTGTTGTATTGCGGTCTGCGTTCTGTACGGAGTGGAGCAAGCAGAACCGGAGCATTTACTCCTCTTTCATGCACGCGGAGAACTGCACCCGTTCGCAGCGCACTCCCCCTGTGCCCACCGAATCCTCCCAATGTAAATGTAGCTGAGCTGCCAAGTGTGATCGGCATGTCGAGACCCCCGGATACGAGCAGGTATGTTCGCATTCCCTGTTTGGCTTCACCCAGAGTCAGTACTGCACCAGGAGATGCCATCGTTGGTGTGTAGGGTTCAACGTGGACGCCATCCAGTTCGGCTTTCATATCCGCTCCTGTCAGGCAGAAGGTCATTTCGTCCCTGAAGCGATAAGTTCCCCCACGCAAGGTCATTTCCAGTCCGGCCGCTTGTGCGTCATTACCAAGCAATCTGTTACCAATGCGGAAAGCAAGCTGATCCATCGGGCCGGACGGCGGTACGCCGATATCCCAGTAGCCGATTCTGCCGGGACTATCCTGCACAGTCGTCTGAACGCCTCCGTCCAGAACTTCGATCGCAAGCTCCCTCGGTTTAAAGCCCGAAAGCATTCGGGTATATACTTCTCCATTAGCGAAGGCATCGTTATCCAGAAATGCTTCAATATAAGCCTGATTGGTGGTGACACCGTATACCCGTAGTTCACGAAGCGCACTCTTCATTTTGTCTATAGCTTCCATGCGCGTGCTCGCGTGCACAATTAATTTGGCCAGCATCGGATCATACAAGGTAGTTACATTCAATCCAGGCTGAATCCAGCTTTCAACTCGCACGTCATCAGGCCAGTGAATGGCATCAATGCGTCCATCGCTTGGACGAAAATCATTCATGCAATCCTCAGCATACAGACGTACCTGGAGACTGTGTCCTGTTGGTGCGGGAACCGTAACGTTCAATGAATCGCTCTCGTGCGCTGCCTCATTGACCATCCATTCCACCAAATCAATGCCAAGTACCTCTTCTGTCACCCCATGCTCCACTTGAAGTCTGGTGTTCACCTCGAGAAAATAAAACCGCTGCTCATCAGGGTCGTACAGAAACTCCACCGTTCCCGCGTTACGGTATCCTGCCGAAATTGCCAGTCTGCGGGCACACTCGTGCATCTCTTGCCGGATTACATCCGGCAGGCATGGCGCAGGAGTTTCTTCAATGATTTTCTGATTCCGCCGTTGCACTGAACAATCCCGTTCTCCCAAAGCGACCGCTTCACCGTTACCTGTGCCAAAAATCTGAACCTCAACATGACGTGCACGCGCAATATATTTTTCAATGAACACGCCCCCGTCATTAAAATTGGCGGATGCCAAACGTGTTACGGATTCAAATGCTTCCCTAAGCACATCCTCGTGTTCGCAGACCCGCATGCCAATTCCACCACCACCGGCAGTGGATTTCAACATCACAGGATAACCGATGATTCCAGCTTGTTGAACCGCATCATTCAGCGATTGTATCAGGCTTGTGCCCGGCAGTAAGGGGACGCCAGCTTCTGCAGCCATTGCTCGTGCCGTATGCTTCAAGCCGAAGAGCTCAATATGTTCAGGAGAGGGACCGATAAACGTAATACCTTGCTCCGCACATGCTCTGGCAAAAGCCACGTTCTCACTCAGAAATCCGTACCCGGGATGAATCGCATCTGCCCCTGTCTCTGCTGCGGTCTGGAGTACCAATTCGGCGTTGACATAACTTTCTCTAGCAGGGCCTTCTCCGATAAGTACTGCTTCGTCGGCAAGCTCAACATGAAGGCTGTCTCGATCTGCCTTAGTGTAGATGGCTACACTGGAGATACCCATCTGACGCAAAGTCCGAATAATGCGTACCGCAATGGCACCCCGATTCGCAATCAATACCTTATTAAACATTGGCGCTCACTCCTTCTGCATCCCATATAAGGACTTTGGCTGGTGTTGGGTTGTAGGCATTACATGGATTGTTCAACTGTGGGCAGTTACTGATCAGCACGGTTACCGGTGCCAGGGCAAGGAGTTCAACATAGCGACCTGGTGCAGATAAACCATCAGCGAAGGTTAACTCTCCTTCCGGTGTCACTGGCACGTTCATGAAAAAGTTGACGTTCGGGGCGAGGTCCCGCTTGGTATATTCATCCCGCTGAGAGAGCATTAACATAAAGGTGTCACGACAGTTGTGCATGGGCAGCTTTTCATGCGCATAGCGGACGGTATTGCTCTGAGCTGAGCAGGCGCCGCCGATGGTGTCATGCCTTCCGCAGGTATCCGCTGTAATCTGCAACAACTCTCGGCCTGATTCGGCGAGCAGAGTCGAACCTGTTGTCAGATACAGATTTCCTTGGCGGGTAATCGTTCTTATTGCGCTGTAATGATCTGACGGATCCTCCGTGGAATAAAACAGCGTATCAACAGCTTGATTGCCTTCCATATCAACAATGCGAAAAACCTGGCCTGGGAGCAAATCATGTATCCAGCCATCACCTGCTGGTATAACTTGTTCATACAAAGCCTTTTCGGTCAATAATGGACTCTGGACAGGTTGAAATGTACTCATATTAGTTGGCTCCCTTCAGCAAAATATTTGCATTCCACGTATTTTCAAAGGCTCTCTGATTCTCATCACAGTGCAGTACACACGGGTCCATCTCAGAAACAGGTTCGGCATCTGCCACGGTAACAACAATCGATGCGTCCGGGTATTGTCCAGAAGGATCAAGTGGATGAGGTGTGTTCGATAACACGAGCAGAATATCCATTTCTGTGCGGATGGTCACCGAGCGTTCTGACGTTTCCTGCAGCGTGTACTTCATCGTTCCGTCCAGCTCACAAACGACTTTGGAGAAAAAGTTGACCGGAACCCCGATATCGCGCGGTGACAGATTGTTCCGGAACAATTCAACCTTTAAGTTCTCTTCCCCACTTCTCAGCCAGTCATTGCGCTGCTCCTGATATGTTGTCTTCCCATACTTTTCATCCGTACCCTCTCGGGTTGTATACCCCGATAATGGATCATGCCAGCCTACCGAATCCTCTGTAATGGAAGCAAGCGCCTTTCCCTGATCCGTCATCAATATATTGCCACTTGTCAAAAAAGCGGTATGTTGGGCTTTAAGCGTATCAGGCATGTTGTACCTTTCCGCTGGATCATGGGCGTGGAAGAACAATGCGGATAAATTGGCACGATCCCCTGTTGCCTTTAAAGTAATTGATTTTCCTCTTCCTACATGAGCAGACCATTTGCTTCCAGGCTGCATCGTCATTGTAAATAGGGTTGTCATTGTTCATTCCTCCAGTAGAAAAGTATAGAAAAAAGCCCGGGAGAAACATCAAAGATTGCTCTTTGATCGATTCTCCCGGGCTTTTGTCCCGCCGTGTACATCAGGTGTAATCCCCAATGCGTTTTCTCTCGGACCAGTCAGCCAGTGGATGGCTCGGAACCCTAGAAAACATTTTATTTATTTGATGTTATGAATACTAACATGTAAAATTACATTTCACAATACTTTTTTTAAAAATATACGATAAAGAAACCAATTTCACTTGCACTTTTTTCTTAAACTTCTCAAAATTACGAAATACCTACTATAGAAAATGCACTAATGTTCGTATATTTCTAAAAAAATAACTTGATTTTTAATAAAACCCCTGTAAAAATGTGAAGTGTCATGACATAGCATTACGATGTATCATTCTCGATTCTGAAGGAGGTTTTATTATGTCACAAAATATAACACTAAAAAGAAATCTCTCCTTGAGCCATGTGGTGACCATGGGGCTGGCCTGGATGTCTCCCATGATTTTTTTCACAAGTTTCGGCGTGCTGCATGAGGGTTCACAGGGCATGCTCCTGGCTGCCTATGTCCTTGCTTTTGTAGCCATTTTATTTACAGCTGGCAGCTACGGACAGATGGCCAAGGCTTTTCCAGTGTCAGGTTCCGCATATACCTATGTAAGCCAGGCCATGAATCCGTTTATCGGTTTTCTGGTGGGCTGGGTGATTCTGCTTGATTATCTGTTTTCCTGCATTGTAGCTGTACTCATGTTTGGCATTAATCTACATGCTCAGTTTCCCTCCATCCCTTCTCCTGTCTGGATTGTACTTCTAACCCTAATTGTGATGACCATCAACATCATCGGCATCAAAACGTCAGCAAACGTCAATAAAATCTTTGTTCTGATGCAGATCATTTTTATAGCTAGTTTCTGTGCCTTTCTTGTATACAAAGCTGTGACACAAGGGGTATCTGCAGGATTTAATCCTCTTCATTCCGTGGAAGGTGTTCCTTTCTCCGCCGTAATGGCAGGCGCATCTCTTGTCTGTTTCTCTTTCCTTGGCTTTGACTCCATCACAACAATGGCAGAAGAAACGCGAAAACCTGAAAAAACGATACCTCGAGCCATCCTGATTATCGTTAGCGTCGCCGGTATCATGTATTTTGCAACGGCATATTTAATTCAACAAATGTATCCTTCGTTCACTTTTACACATATGGACGCTGCAGGATTCGAATTAATGCAGGTTATAGGAGGAGGAACGCTTGCATCTATATTCACTTTTGTCGTGATTTTCTCCGTGCTCGCACAGGGCATGTCCTCCATGACAACCGTTTCAAGGCTGCTGTTCGTCATGGGTAGATCCTCCTTGCTTCCTCGGAAATTCAGTTCGGTTCACCCCAAATTCCGTACACCTGTGTTCAACATTGTGCTGGTCAGCGTCATTTCCCTAGCTGCCTTATTCATTAGTCTGGAGACAGCCATCATGTTTGTCAGTTTCGGTGCGCTAACGGCCTTCCTGTTCGTTAACCTTTCCGTCATCTGTCATTACATCATTCGCGAGAAAAAACGCAGTATGCAGGACTGGATTCTACGAATGGTCTTTCCCTTATTAGGCGCCATGTTCATTCTATATCTCATCACTCAACTTGAAGCTTCTTCCTTGCTCCTTGGTGCGGGCTGGATCGCTCTTGGCCTCGTTCTGTATGTGAATCAACGAATGAGATCCTCTTCCGTATCCAAGGCATTGCCAGAGATTGAAGAGGCCATGTGAGTGGAATCAATCATTCATTCGTGAGTTTTCTCCCCTTGTGTGTACCATAAAAAAGAACCTGAATTCAGTATTCAGGTTCTTTTTTTTAACGGTACCAATATTTAGATTTTCACAATGCAAGAGCTACGAAGTTTTGCTAAGCTATGCGAGAGTTTTGCTCATAATAAAATCGGTTTGCTCTTCATCCCCCATATAAAAGGAATGAGCTCCTGTCTGGATAAATCCCATCTTGTTATAAAAAGCAATTGCCTTCCTGTTCTTCTCCCATACCCCTAACCATATTTTGCTCTTGTTCTTGTCCATCGCTACTTCAATTGCTTTATTCAATAAATGCTTACCAAGCCCATAGTTTTGGAACTGATTTCTTATATAGATCCTTTCAATTTCAAGGAACTCTTCACCCATTTTCTCGGATTGTGCATCATTGACATTGACCTTTAAATAACCAGCTAGTTCTTCGTTGTAATTAATAAAATAAATGTCTGAAGAAGGATTGGCTAACTCTCCTTCCAGCTGTTCTAAGTGAAATGCTTTTCCCAAATATGCCTCCATATTCTCAGGCGTATTCTGATCTTTGAATGTATCATGAAACGTGTCTATACTGATTTTCTGGAGTACCTGCAGATCTTCACAACTGCATTTTGTAATTTTTATTGTCATTTTAAGCTATCGCCCCTTTATAAAATAAACGGTCTTCGTAGTCCGTTTTCTACTTTTGAACCCTCATTTTTTTGTTGCAAATGCAATAAAAAGTGGTTATATTAAATCCACTTCAAACATGTTGTATTTGCAACAAAAAAACTAAAAAAGAGGTAGAGTGAATTGAAATATGTATTTTTTTGCGTTGGAATCTTGATTTTGACTCTTGGCATCTCACTCACAATCCATTCCGACCTCGGAACCTCTCCTTTTGACGCTCTTTTGATAGGTTTGTCCGTTCAGGTGGGGCTCTCTGTGGGCAGCTGGGAAATTATCATAGCGTTACTTCTACTATGTTGTAATTCGCTCATACTGAGAAGCAGACCGGAAATTCTAGGATTGTTAACCGCATTTGTTACGGGGATTGGCATCGATATTTGGCTTTTTCTATTGCGCAGCTGGAGTACACCTGAGTTGTGGCTTCATAAATTGGTATTCATAGTTATCGGCCTGATCCTCATTGGAATAGGAACTGCCACATACTTATTGACGCATTTTGCACCGATCCCTCTGGACCGATTAACATTAATTGTACAGGAACTAACTCGAACGAATCTCTTTGTAGCTAGAACGTTCATTTATCTTATTTTCCTTGGATTAGCATTGATCCTAAAAGGTCCAATCGGGATAGGAACGATCCTAACCGTTTGTTTAGGCGGATTCA
Organism: Paenibacillus sp. ACRRY; assembly: GCF_022346995.1. Taxonomy (GTDB): domain Bacteria; phylum Bacillota; class Bacilli; order Paenibacillales; family Paenibacillaceae; genus Paenibacillus. The sequence goes on from NZ_JAKRNM010000001.1 coordinate 1,095,922, forward strand.
TATTGAATATCTTTATGCCTTTGACCAAAAGAATTTTGGAACGTTTCATCCATCAGGCCAGCTCATGGTCAGATTCATGAAATATTCCCGTGCGAACAGTAAACATAACAAACGGTCGCTATTTCCATTATAATCATACTTATTCCACTAGCTAAATCGCATATATTCTTAGAACCATAAGGAGATATTCATGGACATACCCAAAGGTACATATGGCTTTCGATTTGCTGAAGATCCGGAATTGCATTTATGTATATTATACGCGGCAGGCTCCGATACCATCAGCAATCCTTCCTATCATTGGGACGGGTTGACGCGAAATGATGGACCTCTCCTCCTTTTCCAGTACACGCTTTCTGGCCAAGGAGTATACGAATCAGGAGAACAGCTGCACTGTGTCTCTGCCGGACAGGCTTTTCTTGCTGAAATTCCTGGACCCCATCGTTATTACTATCACCCTACATCCAGTGAACCGTGGGAATTTCTGTTTTTGCTTTTCCGCCCGAATATAATCCTGCCTCACTGGCGTAAATTTTTGCGCGAAGCAGGGGAAGTCCCTTACCTCCCAGCAGACTGTGCACCAGTAAAGTTGTTGCGAATGATTGTGAACGACGCAGCAGCCGGCCGAATCTCCGATCCCTTGATCGCATCTTCTTCGGTATACCAATTCATGACCGAGCTGGCCAGATTGCAGGTTACGACTCTGCGGAACAAGTATACTTGGCCGGATAACGTCAAGCGTGCAGCTGAGTTCATAGAACAACATTATTCACAAATGATTAGTATCGATCAGTTAGCCGAACATGTCTCCTTGTCCAAATACCATCTGATCCGGCGCTTCTCGGCCAGCACAGGACTTACTCCCGTTGCTTATTTGACTCGAATTCGCATAGATAAAGCCATGGAACTGCTTCGGGGAACCGAGCATAGCATTGACTTGATTGCCGAGCGTATTGGGTATTCCAGCGGAAGTTATTTTATTAAAGCATTTCGTACCATGACCGGACTTACACCAGGAGAATTTCGCAGCGGCGGCGAGAGCCTTGCTTATCGCAAACTGTTCTTTGATTAACAGCAATATAGTACTATTCAGCTTCCAAGATTACTATAGATATTGCGTATCTCCTTGATTAAGATGAACATAACCAGAGCAATAATTAATCAGTTAAAGGAGATTACACATGAATCACAAGCATGCAGCACCCACACCACCGCTTGGTTGGAACAGCTGGGATTGTTACGGTGCGGCCGTAACGGAGGAAGAAATTCGCGGGAACGCGGAATACATGGCTGAACATCTCAAATCCTTCGGCTGGAACTACATTACCGTCGACATCCAATGGTATGAACCTTATGCGAATTCCTCTCAATACCGCGCTTTTGTTCCTTTGGTGATGGACGAATATTCCCGGCTTATGCCTGCCGAGAACCGCTTTCCCTCTGCAGAAGGCGGCCAAGGATTCAAGCCATTAGCCGATTATGTACATAGCCTTGGATTAAAATTTGGCATTCACATTATGCGTGGAATTCCAAGGCAGGCTGCACATGCAGCTACCCCTATTCTCAATACAAGCGTTACAGCACGCGAAATTGCACATACCAATTCCATCTGTCCTTGGAATACGGATATGTATGGCATTGACGCATCGAAGGAAGGTGCACAGGCCTATTACGACTCTCTTTTTGAACTCTACGCCGAGTGGGGCGTGGACTTGGTCAAGGTAGACGACATCGCTGCCTCTAGACTGTATGATACCCATCAGCCTGAGATCGAGCTAATCTCCAAAGCCATTGAACGCTGTGGCCGTCCCATGGTACTGAGTCTCTCTCCTGGTCCCGCTCCTGTGGAATACTCCGCGTTCTTCGCTGATCATGCCAATATGTGGCGGGTCACGGATGACTTCTGGGATCAATGGCCGCTGCTGCTGGATATGTTTGACCGCTGCCGAACTTGGCAAGGTATCCCGGAGGCGGGCTGCTGGCCGGACTGCGACATGCTCCCGCTCGGCCATATCGGAATCCGTTCCGTTGACGGAGGCGGCGCGGATCGCTGGACTCGCTTCACACGGGATGAGCAGCTGACCATGATGTCGCTCTGGAGTATCTTCCGCTCTCCGCTCATATTCGGCGGTGAGCTTCGGGACTGTGACGAATGGACCCTATCCCTGTTAACCAACAAGGAAGTGTTGCGCATGAATCAGGATAGCCATGGAGCCAAGGAAACGCTGCGCCAAGGCAATCTCATTGTCTGGACTGCAGAAGCTGCTGATCAATCCCGTTACGCTGCATTATTCAATGTAGGTGATTCTGAGCTTCCGGTAAGTCTCTCTGTTGATGACATTGATCTTACGGGTTTCACCTCAGGCACCGAGCTGTGGAGTGAAACGCCAGCGGAACTTACAGGAGACGTTCTACAGACGAATATTCCTTCGCACGGCGTACGACTCTATCGATTCTATTGATCCTGAGTTACATGGTTTAGAGCAACTCCGATAACGAAATGAGCCAGTCATCTGAAATATAATGGCGACTGGCTCATTTCTTTTTTTTTATCCATTTTTATTATCATATCGTTGCTTTTTTCAATTGTTATAAGAAGTATATTGTTCTTTATCCTTTGGTCGCGCCGGCAGAGATCCCCTTTACGAAGTATCTTTGCAGAGCAACAAAAACGATCAGTACAGGTACAACCGACAAGGCAGTTCCGGCAAATATCATATCCCATCTGGAGGAAAACTCACCGATATAGCGGTAAATTTCGACAACCATGGTTTTGGGCTCACCTGAAGGAAGAACGAGCATTGGCATGAGAAAATCGTTCCAGATACCCAAGCCGTTTAGAATAATCATACTGGCCGTAACCGGTCCGAGCAGCGGGAATACAATTCTCCAGAATATGCTGTAACGACTGCATCCGTCAATTTCTGCCGCTTCTTCAATCTCCTTTGGTATCCCTTTGACAAAGCTGGTGTATAACAGGCAACCAAATCCAATAGCTCCTGCGATATAAACCAATATCGGACCAGCGAGACTGCCATAGAGGCCCAGCATTTTTAATTCTTTAAATAACGGAATCATGTATGCCTGAAATGGAATCATCATCCCTGCCAAGAAGTAGAGAAATACAAAATTCGTCCATCTGGCATTTCTCCTTTCAATGGCATAGCCAGCCATAGGAATGATCAATATCTGCATCACAATGGAGACTACGGTCAGGATCAGGCTATTCAGGATCGCCCTCGGGAACTCTGTTTCAGTCAACAGATACTTGAAATTCTCAAGATACAACGAAGTTGGAAATGAGAGCGCATTGCGCATGATTTCACCATTGCTTTTGAAGGCAGACATTAAATTAAAGAAGATGGGAAAGAAGAAAAGGATAGCGAATATCAGAATAACGACGAAGAGCATGACATCCGTTGTTTTTTTGCGTGTCTGCATACTCATGTTAATACTGCACCTCCCGCTTGCGAAGGATTTTCACTTGAATCACGGTGATAACTAGAATAATCACAAATAGCACCATGGCAAGAGCTGTCCCGAAGCCCTGTCTTAATTCCCCGAATCCAACTTTGTAGATGATATAAGTCAATGTTTCTGTTGCGAAACCTGGTCCTCCATCGGTCATTACGGCAATTTGATCGAATATTTTCAGCGCGCTAATCATCGAAAGAACCATACATACGGTAAGGGACCCTGCAAGCAGTGGAAAGGTAATGAATCGAAATTGCTGCCAGCCATTTGCACCGTCTATATTGGCTGCTTCGGACAATTCTGCGGGAATACTCTGAAGTCCGGCCAAATAAATGATCATATAGTAACCTGCCCCCTTCCATACGGTTGACAGGATCACGGACAGCATAGCGTATTTCGGATCTCCCAACCAATCCACTGTCCAACTTCCGAGTCCAATTTGGTTCAGAATTTGATTTACCACACCAAAGTTGTAATTCAGGATCATCGCCCAAACGAAGCCCATTACAATTCCGCTCAGTAAGGTAGGAAAGTAAAATATGCTCCGAAACAAATTTTTGAACCAACGGACTTTATCCACCATGAGGGCCATGGCGATCGCAGCGATATTTTCCAGAACAACCAGACTCACCGTCATGATAAGCGTATTTTTCAGGGCATTATGAACCCTCGGGCTGCTCCATATCTCAATAAAATTGGCAAAGCCGATATAGCGGATATCATCACTTATGCCATCCCAGGAGGTAAAGCTTAGATATGCACTCCCCAGAGTAGGCACAATAACAAATAGCGTGTACAGAATTAATGACGGAAGTATAAAAACAACAGCAAAAGCATGATGCTTTTTCTTCCGTTTACGAGCGGATGCAGCTGCCAAAGTTGCTTTCTCCGTTGATGCAGGTATTCCCATTTCATATACTCCTTCCTTATCCAAGGAGATCCACCGAGCAGCGGTCCCCATGAATTAGTTTTACATCGAATTCGCCTTGACCTGGTTATCGTATTCCGCATCAACCTGTTCCATATACGTTTTCACATCACCATCATTAAGGACCATTTCCTGCAGCTTTTTATAGAACCAGTTTCGAAATTGTGGCGGGATTAAGTTCTCTCCCCACCAATTGTTAATCGCCAAGGACTTCGTTACATTCGGATCTGACATCAGATCAAGGGCCGTCTGCATCGCTTCTCCGGTTTCATATGTCACTTCTGCTTGAGTAGATGGGATTCCGTTAACACTAGCAAGATACTGAGAATACTGCTCTGGCTCGAAGAAGAAACGAATGAACTCCTTGATGGCTTCTGTCTTTTTCGGATCCTTAGCTGCCTCAGCAGAAAGTGTCCATCCGGCAGGTGATGGAAGTCCGATCACATTCACGTGACCCTCCCGGTCCGGAACCGCATAGAAACCATATTCAAAGCTTGGATCTGCTTCTTCGATCTGTGAGAACATCCAAGTACCCGAGTATAGTTGTGCCGCCTTTCCTGTAATTAGAAAAGAAGCTGTTTGGTTATCAGGAGTACTTAGCCAACCTTTGTCTACATAATTTTGGAACAACTCTTTGTAATCCGTCATCGCCTGCACGACGTTTTCATCTGCGAAGCTGACAGCTTGCTCTGTCTTTTTGGAATTCCATTCTGGATCTTTCGCATATACCTCATCAATCAGAAACTTATTCACCCAGAATCCCATATGAAATATATCTTTGCCTCCAACAACGATCGGAGTTATACCGGAGACCTTCAGTTTTTCCTGGATAGCAATGAATTCGTCATACGTTTTGGGGAGCTCAGTAATCCCCGCATCGGCGTATGCCTTTTTGCTGTATATAATCCCTTGAGGCACATTATTGGCTATAGGTGCATTCCAGATTTTCCCGTCAACCTCAGGTGGTGAATCAAATAGTTCAATTAGGTCAGAAGGAAGTTCCACGATTTTACCTGCATCCGCAAAAACCTCTGTATCCCTCATCTCAACAAGGTCAGGGAACTCGCCGACTGCATCCTTTGTTTTCAACCAGTCCAGGTAGGAATTGCTTGTGTTCTCGCTCATATCCTTAATTTCAATACTTGGATTCGCCTCCGTGAATCTTTTGATGGAATCAGCAATCGCCTTTTTGGCAGCAGGATCACCTGAAGCATACCCAATGGTGAAACTTACTTTGTCACTGCTGTTCGTTGACCCGTTTTCATCGGAATTCGGACTACTGCTTGTGCTGCAAGCGCCTAAGGTCATAGTCACTGCGAGCAACAAAGCCGACAACTTGAATTTTGATTTGTTCAGCATATCGTACAAAACTCCTTTCCATATCAACAAAGTTAAAATCAGCTTTCCCTTACAGGTAAGCGTTTTCGTATCTAGAATAGCATTGCCTGGTTTTTGTTTGTATGAACTTTTTAAAGCCTCATGTGCTGTAAATTTAAGAATAAAAAAAGAGCGGACAAGATCATTCGCTCTTAAAGTGGCGCTATTCAGGAACAGGAAAGCTGAGCAGCACTGACGTCCCGATATTTTCCTGACTGCTCACAGAGAGGCCATAATTTTCTCCATACATCGATCGGATTCTTTCATGTACATTTTTCAGCCCCACTGATCTGTTATGCGGATTGACCGTGTACAGACCTTCATTAATGCTTTTCAGTTTTTCTTCGCTTATGCCTATACCATTATCATAAATAACAATGACCAGATTCTGCTCTTGCTTCTCTATCGTTACCCCAACCGTCCCTTTTTTCCTTTCACGAAGTCCATGCTGAATGGCATTTTCGACGATAGGCTGCAAACATAATTTCAAGATCGGCCATTCCATTTGTACGTTAGGGGCAATGTCACATTGCAGTACATATCTGTTTTCATAACGAATGGAGATGATGTAGAAATAATCATGCAGATGTTCAACTTCTCTCCATAGACTTACACGATCTTCTCCGTAATCAATGACATATTTCAGTTGATTGGATAAGGAATGAATCATGTCAGCGACTTCTTCAGCATCCTTATCTACTGCATTCATGCGAATCACTTCTAGTGTGTTATACAGGTAGTGCGGTCTAATTTGACTTTTTAGTGCGTTTAGCTCGGTCTGCTTTTGTTTGATCTGAGCGACATAAGCTTCATCAATGTGTACTTGCAACCGCTCAACCATTCGATTGAATCCATGGGTCAGTCTGCCTATTTCATCATTGCTGGTTACAGGGAGTCTGGCATTCAGCTTCCCGGACTCCACTACAGCCATTTGCTGAATCAACTTGCGAATAGGTGCCGCGAGCCGGCGTGAAAACCATGCCCCCATAACCATTAACACAATGGTGCAAATGAGGATGGCCAGATATACGGTAGCCCTGGCGGAGAAAAGCTGTTCAAACAACCCGGCTCGATGAATAATTGCAACCAATTGACCATGAATAAAAGGGATGTCTTCCCGGAGCACCAGCATTTCGGTATCCTTACTTTTGGAGATGAATTCATCCAGTGTCCTATCCTTTTGGTTGCTGAAATACATCTCATTCTGATCATTGAGCAGAACTAGTTCATCCTGAGTACCGAGGGAAACCTCATTCAGAAATTGCTGGAACATGGTGGTATCGACGTCCAGGAAGAGCGTACCAACCACTTTAGGTTCCCGTGTTAGGCGTCCGGAGGTATCAATCAGATTACGTGCAAGCGTAAATACTTCGCGTTTGGAACCAGTAAAGTAATCATCCTTATGCGTCGGAATAAGCGAGGCTTTTGAAGGCTGGCTTCTCATCGTTTCTTTCCATTCATGAACCGGAAGTGTATCCTCTGTCAGGCCTCTATTCTCTCTTTCTTGAGAGTAGATTTTGCCGTCTGACGACCTCATAAAATAAGCAGCTGAGATATAATTGTCGCTAAACACTAATGTCTTCAGAAACGAGTCGATGGGAATTGAATTGATCTGTTCCAGCTCATTGACATTGAACGTTTGATTTTGATTTATGTTTTCGGCCAAACCCTCGTAGCGTACGTTATACATGAGCTTGGAAATATCATTATATTGCTGAAATGCTGAGTTCAGATTGTAACTCATATACATAATCATCTGCTGTTGATTACTTGTAGTGTACCGTTCCACATAGCTTGAGAATATTTGCACGGAGAAATAGCTTAGCGCAAAGAGTGGGATTAACCCCACCAAAATAAAGGAAGCTGAGAATTTGACAAATATGCTTTTGGTCAAGAAACGCATGAAGGAAACACCTTCTTTATTGGTTATGTTTCAAACTGGCGGAAGGACTGCCTATAGTCTTGCGGCACCTTTCCATATTTTTTCTTGAACATATCACTAAAATGCCTTACGTTGTTGTAGCCTACACGGTCGGCAATCTCATAAACCATAAGTTCCGTCTCCATAAGCAGCTTTAGTGCGTGGCTCATACGCACTTCTGTGACATAATTTTTAAAATTTTGGCCGGTGTGCTTTTTGAAGAAACTGCTGAAATAGTAGGGGTTCATATAGACCAGGGCCGCCATGGATTCCAGGGAGATGTTACTGTCATAGTTTTCTTCTATATACGATTTGACTTTCGTAAGCAATGCTCGTTCTTTCCCAGGCACCCTACCCGCAAGGCGCTGCTGCATTTCCATTAATACCGCTTCGACCTCTTGAGCAACCTCTGCATAAGAGAGACAATCCGTGAATTTTTCAAGCAAGCCTTGTTGGTATTCCTCTAACTCTCCGCCGAATTTCTCCAATTCCTGAATCAACGTCAAAACTGCATTGTATACTCCTGTCAGCGCGAGGCTTTTGTTGTTGCCCACTTGTATCCTGATTTGATCAAGGAGTTCCTTAATCAACGGTTCGATCTTCTCTCGCTCCATAGCGGTTAATGCTTTTGCTAAATGGGATTGAAGAACGGTTATGGACCTGTTTTCTTTATTTACTTCCGTCGCTGCTTCTCCAAAACGAATAACTTGATTGGATCCCACAAAAAATTTTCTGTTAAGCGCTTTCAACGACTCGCGGTATGTTTCTTCTGCTTTCTCAATACCTTCCTTGCTCGTACCAACTCCGCACGAGACACTTAGCTTCAAATATTGCTGAATCTTATGGCGAAGGTCTTGTGCCAATTGAAGAGGATAGTCTTTCTCCTCATGCTGAACCAGTATCGTAAATAATCCTTCCTTTTGAACTAGCAAACCATTTCCCTTCATCGATTCCTGACCCAATGTCTCTCGAATAATGTTGGACACTGCAAAGTTCACCAAATGACGCTCACGCTCTTCCCACCGGGAGGTGACGACATAATCGTCCATTTCCAATACACAAACGGTAATAAAACGGCTAACTACGATGACACCCAATTGTGTCAAGTCAGCTATGGTATTCGTATCACCGTCCATTAATCCGTCAAGAAGCTGCTCAATGGTATTAACTCGATTTTTTTCCTCATAGTAATTTAACATCTTTTTGTTTCGTTCACCGTCCGATGTTTCGCGGATCATGGAAACGGCTTTCCCAACTACCCTCTCCAGCTGAACTTTGTTTATTGGCTTTACCAGATAATCCAGTGCTCCTAACTGAATCGCTTGACGGGCATATCCAAACTCTTGAAAAGCACTAATAAATATAACCTTGCCGCTGTATCCCTGTTCATTCAACTCCGTAATTACTTCTATCCCACTTCCACCTGGCATACTGATATCACTAATAATAAGTTGGGGATTATGTCTGGCTATCAGATCTCGTAGTTCGGTCCCATCATTAGCTTCAGCCACAATCCGAATTCCAAGCTGTTCCCAGGATATCAGTTTTTTTAGCCCACGCAATATGATAGGTTCATCATCTGCGAGTAATAGTTTTATGTATTGCATACAATCACCCTCCTTAACTCAGCTGAAAATGAACAACTCAACTCTTCATATAGAACATAGGGGTCCAACCTAAACTTCGCATCTTATCCCAAAATGAATAGAAGCACACAGAAGAAGATATGATCTTATTGCATCTCATTGTACGTTTTTTTCAGCATTTGTGCTGCACAATTTTCACACGTCGATTATACAACGATTGTGTTCCAGTCATATGAAACAACCCACGACTTGATCGGTAGTGGGTTGTTTCTCTACATTATCGTTATCAATCTACCAAATATATAAATCCGTACCTTTTAGTTTAAATATCGCTTCAATAAAAAAATAATCTCCATAAATGATAGACTGATGGTGACTTTTGGCGTGATAAGCTGCCGAACCGTTTTGGAGAATACAATCGCAGCCGGGAGTCCAATCGGTCCGTAACTGATCAAGCGTTAGTAACAGCTTCAGCGCTGCATCCTGATATAACTGTTTCTCGTGAGTTCCAACAACTTTGGCGATCTCAATCAAGCCACAGGCCGCGATGGCCGCTGCCGTTGAATCCTCCAGTACAGGCCCTTTAGGCTGCCTAAAATCAATAGGAATGATTCCGTGTTCAGGGATGTTCGCGATAAAATAATGAGCTACTTGTTTAGCCGTATCCAGATACTCTTCTTTTTGCGTCCAGTTGTAGCTCATCATAAAACCGTACAATGCCCAACTCTGTCCCCGTGTCCAAGAAGAACCTTCCTCGTATCCCTGTCCTCCATAGGTTTTGACGACCCCACCCACCGCCGGATCCAATTCAACAATATGGTTAACCGAACCGTCTGGTCTTACAAAGCTATTCATGGTGGTATCGGCATGTTTCATCGCAATGTGCTGAAAACGCGGATCTCCTGTTTCCTTGGAGGCCCAATATAAGAGTGGTATGTTAAGCATACAGTCAATGATCGCCCATCCCCTTGTGTCTTCGCCCTCAATATCATTCCAGGCTCGGATGAATTCCCCTGCCGGATTGTACCGGCCAGCAAGTAGATTGGCGGCATGCAGGGCCCTATTGCGCGAATCTGGATTCCCGGTAAGTTTGTAATTGGCGACACTAGTCGGCAGCCACATAAACCCTACGTCATGGTGCAGCCCATCAAACTCTAGAAAGCAGCTATCTAATTTTACTTCAGAGATTTCAGCAATTTGTTTGTATTTTGGTTCCCCGGTTGCATTAAACAACTGCCACATCATGCCTCCCCAGAATCCATTCGTCCACCAACATATTCCGTCGTCAGCTGAACAGGTTGGATTATGGACTGATCTGTCATCATGTTCACCATCAATGGTCGTATATGGGATTTTGTTTTTGGATTTAACACTGACCCAATCCATTTTTGCCGTGATTTTGTCTACAACGTGATTTACCCATTCCGTTTTGTCGTCTAATGTAAGCATACATCAGTCCTTCTTTCTTCTCGAGAAGTTGTCTTTGCCAATCTGGTACACATATCGAATTTAGAATACCACTCGTCTTGAAATGTCTGTATGCAGTTTTTTAAGCTTCATATGCTATAAATTTAAGAACTACGTAAAGGCGAGCAAAGTCACCTTTATCCGAAACCACTAATCATATAGATGCATATTTTAGCTCAAGTAGATCAGATTCGTGCTTCAAAATGAAAAAGAGCAGCTGCCCGCTGCAGCTCCTCTTCATTGATCTCTATTATGTAATGCTTTTTAAGATGAGTACCTTCTTCTTGATAATAATTGCAGTCCCATGGCAATCTATTCTCAGGATTCATTTTTTTGATCCAAGACCTCAACTATTTTTTCAAGCTTCATATAGATCGCACGCAAGTAAACAACAATAAAGAGCAAACCCAAAATTAAGATTATAGCGAGCATAAATTACCTCCTCCATTAAATCCTATTAACAAAGTCATGGATAATCCACTTTACACTCTGATTATACATAAAAAGGTAATCCTGTGCAGTTAGCTACTGTTAGCTCGCTTGCAGTGGTTAAATAAAAAACCGATAAACCCTATCCTCAGGGTCTACCGGTAATGCAAATTTTCGATATAATCAGATCACTTACAATGTTTTCAAATACCAAGTATCACATGCATAATGTTCAGATCCATTCAAGGGCTTGTCTAATGCAATAAATCCATTTTTCGCATAAAACTTGTTGGCTGCAGTCATATTGCTCAGCGTTTCCAGGTAACATTGTTCATAATGATCTTTCGCATAATCAAGGACAACGTGCAGTAATTCGCTTGAAATACCTGTACCTCTGGTTTCTTTGAATGCATACATTTTTTGCAACTCACAAATCTGAGGATAACCGTCAATCGGACCAATACCACAGCCCGCTACGACCGTAGAATCTTGCACAACTACCCAATATTTAGACCCTGCATTTTGGTACAGATGATAGAAATCTCCCAAATGTGGATCTGTCCAGGCTGTCCCTGGTTTGTTTGCTCCGAATTCGATCAAACACGTTCTGATCAGATGTTCCACCTGTTGATTATCTCTTTCTTCAATCTCTCTGATCAACATAAAAGTAAACCTCCGTAAGTATGTTCCTTTTCCATTTACGCCAAGTAATCATCAGACGTTCTGAATCGTATGGCTGGACAGCCAATAATGTTTCAATTCATAGACAAGTATCGCCCAGTAATCGACTGTTCTGCATGGATGATCTGTGAAGGAATACCTTCATATACAACTTGTCCACCCTTGCTTCCTCCATCCGGTCCCATATCGATAATCCAATCGGCCTGGCTGATCACATCGAGATTATGCTCAATCACAATAACCGTGTTGCCTGCATCCACGAGACGGTTCATGATCTCCAGAAGATGACCAATATCCGACATATGAAGACCTGTCGTCGGCTCGTCCATTACATAAATACTGCCTTTTTTGTGCAGTTCACTTGCGAGTTTGATTCTTTGGCATTCCCCGCCTGAGAGTGTGCTTAACGGCTGGCCAAGTGTAATATAGTTCAATCCGACGTCGCTCATCGCCTGAAGCTTACGTACCACCTCTTTTAATTGAAAAAACTCGAGCGCTTGCTCAACGGTCATCTCCAGCACTTCAGCAATCGACTTGCCACCAAGTTTGTATTCCAACACTTCGTCTTTGAACCTTCTGCCTTCGCATACGTCGCATGGCAGCTTCACGCTGTCCAGAAAGGAAAGGTCTTTATATAAGACACCAAGTCCTTGGCAGTTGTCACACGCTCCCTTGGAATTGAAGCTGAACAAGCCCTGATTCACCTTATTTTCCTTGGCAAACGCTTTGCGTACGTCATCCATAATGCCCGTGTACGTTGCCGGGTTCGACCGTGTGGATACACCTACTGCTGACTGGTCGATTACTATTGCATCTGCATGCTGACTGAGAAATACGTCGTTGATTAGCGTACTTTTTCCCGATCCGGCAACACCTGTAACAACAGTAAGCACTCCGGTCGGAATATCAACACTTACATTCTGCAAGTTATGCAACGTCGCATCTTTAATAAGCAGTTTGCCAGATGGCTGCCTGCAGTCGTGTTTTAACTGCAAAGGCCGCTTCATGTGGGTGCCAGTCAGGGTGCCAGATTCCAGCAATCCACTGAAACTTCCTTCATATACAATGGTACCACCGCGTTTACCAGCGTAAGGTCCGACGTCCACGATATGGTCCGCAACCTTGATGACATCCGGATCGTGCTCAACAACAATCACGGTGTTACCTTTGTTGCGCAGCTTTTGAAGCAATTCATTCAATCGGTGTACGTCACGAGGATGCAAGCCAACACTGGGTTCATCGAAGATATAGGTGACATCGACAAGACTGCCGCTTAGGTGCTTCACCATTTTGACACGCTGTGACTCGCCGCCGGATAACGTATCAGTCTCACGATCCAATGTCAGGTAGTCCAGTCCAATATCCACTAGATGCTGCAGCCGTTCCAACAAAGACTTGATGACCGGTGCTGCAACGGCATCATTCATTTCCCGGATGGTGCGAATAAGCTGGCCCACTTCCATGGCAGACATCTCCGCAATATTCCATCCATTAATTCTGCAATTGAGTGCTGCCTGACTAAGTCGCGCACCGTTACAGCTGGAGCAGGGACCTTCAGAGATAAACGGCATGACCGCTTTTTGAGTACGTTCCGATTTCGTCTTCACATCCTGCTTGATGTACTTGTTCGTGAATTTCTCAATAACACCTTCTACGGTAATATTCGTTGCTTTACCAGCGAAATCCATTTTTACTTTTCTTGCCTTACCATATAAAAGAAGGTCCAATTCCGCTTCCGAGTATTCGCTTAACTTCTTATCGGGATCAAAGTCTCCTGATTGCAGCACCATGTTCCAATCCCAGCCATCCACGGCATAATCCGGTAGCATGAGCGCCCCTTCGTTCAGAGATTTCTCCATGTCCACAGCCTTGTTCATATCCACGCCAAGTCTGCGTCCGATTCCGTTGCACTCGGGACACATGCCTTGCGGATCATTAAACGAGAACATGTTTACTGGCCCGACATAGGGCTGTCCAACGCGAGAGAATAAAAGACGAAGAATAGGCGAAATATCGGTGATTGTTCCCATTGTGGAGTGAGATCCGCCGCCGAGCCGCTTCTGGTCCACAATCACCGCCATGCTCAGATTTTCAATGGCATCGGTATCTGGCTGCGGAACACGAGGCAGAAACGTACGAACGAACATACTGAAGTTTTCATTCAACAATCGAGTGGATTCTGCCGCAATTGTATCAAAGACAATCGATGACTTGCCGGATCCGGATACTCCGGTGAAGATCGTAATTTTACGCTTTGGGATGCGCAAGGATACGTTCTTGAGGTTGTTCTCCCTTGCACCAGTGAGTACGATGTACTCCTGATTAGATTCGCTCATGCGTTAGAACCTCCGATTTATTATAGTTTTTTGTAGGAGAATGCCATTCTTAATGCATATTCATTCATTAATAATTACAACTTGCAGTAAGGTGATTATTTTTTGGTAAATTTCTATTTTCAAAGATACTTTTAGGTCTGTCCTAATTATGGATTAATAATAAGAAACCATTTAGGGACGTTGTGATTGTAAGACGTCATTTAGTGTCGTGTCAACTTGTCTCTATGAGATTTCTTATGAGATTTCTTATGAGCTAGCCATAATCTGAAATATAAGCTGTCGATTTAATCAAACGTTATATTTTTTATAAAATCGGTGTTTTCAATTTAAGGAAATGAAAAATAAAAGACTATTTCACAGACAGATGTACTTGTCAGGAAATAGCCTCGAATATAAACGTCCTTATTTGATGCTTCTACATCATATCATTGTTACTTAGTTCCAAGCATTTGAATGACACGCAGAATCATTGTTGCTGCCTCGGCACGGGTTGTTTTCCCTTGTGGCTTCAAGGTTCCATCCATATATCCATTCATTATGCCTTCGGCTATTGCTGCAGCCAGTGCCGGGCGAGCCCAGTCCGATATATTGGTAGCGTCCTTGAAATCAATGTTATGGCTGCTTGCATCAAGCTGGGCTCCACGCACAATAAAGGATGCCATTTGCTCACGAGTAACCCATTCATTGGGCCCAAAAGTGTTATCACCGTAGCCGTTGGCTATTCCAAGACCACGAGCGACAGCAATTGCCTCATGCGCCCAGTGAGCATTGGTGTCTGTAAAGTCGGATTTCTCCGCCGATTCCAATCTAAGTGCCTTAACCATCATACTGATCAACTCGGCACGGGTAACATTGCGGTCAGGTTGAAAAGATTGATCCGGATATCCGTTGATGGCTCCAAGTGAAGCCAACTCGATAATGTTAGCGGCTCCCCAATGTCCGTTGATATCATTGAACATGTCAGCAGGTACAGGATCAGCCGTTGCGCTTGCACCTGAAACCAATATAGCAAATGTACCCAGAGTAGTCGTTGTTCCGGATATGATTCCATTTGCCCGATCCACTGTCATATCATTGAACAGCATCCATTGCTTGGTCTGTTCATTATAGCTGTACAATCCAATGGTCTGATTCGATTCCACCTTTGTATTGTCGAAAGGTAAGGTTAACGTAACCGGCTTGAGGAATGTGCTGGACGTGGTCCGGAATGCCTCCCCAATGAATTGGAAAGCAGTATTTCTCACGAGCTCTGCAGCGTTAGATACGCTTGTGAAGCTTAATTCCGTACTCGCTTGTACTGCTCCATTTGGGACTTGAAGTCTGATGCCCTGGAATGTAAATTCTCCGCCACGAACAGGAACGATCATTGCATTACCCGCCGTGTTTCCACTATTCCCGTTATTTCCTACATTACCTGTCGAGCTTCCGCCACCACCGCCACCAGAAGGATTCGAAGGTGTAGGTGTTGTAGGTGTTGTTATACTACCACGCGTGACGGACAGGTGATACGTTTGGATCGATCCATTTCGCGCAGTCACGATGATCGAAATCTGATTTTGTCCGGAAGACAATAATATCGATTGTGGCTGATTATTGGAATAAAAATTACCATTTATCATCAAAGTCGCCTTGCCATCTGTAGGCTTGGCAGTGAGATCCAAGCTTGCCACATCCGCTTCCACAGTTACGCCATACTGCGTTACTTCTGGTTTGAAGACTGGTGTGATTGTGCCACGGTTCACAGTCAATTCATCCAAGGTTGCTACATCAATCAGTTTACCCGCTCGCATATCCTCTTTCACGAGCGCAAAGTCAGCAACAATCTGCTGGGAATAATCTTCAGCAGCATTTAAGATCACTGGTACGAGTGCGTCCCACATTGGAACAATCTCTGTAACGAACCGATCTTCATATTTGTAGTTCAACGTATCTGAAACTTGATCGAGACGTGAACTCGCATACGCATAGGATTTGGCTGAATCTATCAAGTATTGCTCCAGCTCTTCTTTGCTTTGGAAAGGTTTGTCCGTATAGTCGCCCTTAAAGGGTGAAACTTCACGAATCAAGTAGGATCGTTGAGCTGCGGCCAGCGTACCAAGATAGGCATCAACATCAACCCCCATGTTCAAATAGGCATCTTTAGATAAGGAAGCGTCAGGAGTCTGTTCCTTGACATCAAGAAGGATATCGTCCGCAAGTCCGTCACTTGGACCTTCGATCAGCACGTTGTAGCGCTTGACGCCAATACTGCCAATCCCCTGGTTGATACGCCTTACTGCGTCTTTCATGGTGAAATATTCATTAAACTGTTCATCGGTCAGATTCGGAAAGTTATTTCTCACTTCAGCTTTGTACGCTTCCCATCCAGCTTGAAGTGCGGTCACCTCCGCTTCTGTAGGCTGCTCGAATTTATCCGGATTGCCTGCAATGTTAAGTTTACCGTCTAGCGCACGTTTTCCAAGCAATTTCTCAAGCGCTTCTTCATAGGATTTTTTGGAGACACTGTTCATGACTGATTTGGTATATGCTGTGACATCGCTAGATGTCAGCTTGGTATTCTTAAGATTATTATTGTTATGGATCGCAATCAGCGTATCCTTGTACGTTTCCAGGAACACTCGGGAAACATCCCGATAATCAGACGTTTGCAGGTGCTGAATACCTGAACTGTCTTTGTCGTATTGAACAACATATACGCTAGTCACAAAGCGAAGCAGTTCTTCATAGAAGCTTCCGATGCCCGCTGAATCAAAATCATTGAGACCAAACACCATCTGATGGGTACTATCATTGAATGTGCCCACATTTTGAATATGCGCATCGCCTTCCGTGTAGGTCAGAATATCTTTATTGTTCCAACCTTCAATCCACTCTGCTGGTGAAGCGATCAGACCTGATGCCAGATCGGCTTGGAATAGCGAGTTGGTACCCCGTAAAAAGGTGTATTCATTCGCAGCAAGACCTTCTGTTCCATATTTATACTCTTTAATTAACGGATCGTTGAAAAATGTGTTATCTGCAATAATGCTTTGTACAACTGTATTCTTACGTGTTTCACCAGTTAGAACTGGCTTAGTATAGCGGCGAAGTGTCACTTCCATCGGTTCGGAAGCAATCCACTCATCCCCTTGCTGCACGGATTGCGAATTCAGAATGATATGAAGTTTCGCTTCGTCCATCAATGCAGTATCTGCTTTACCCGCTATAGAAATGGTAACGGATTGATCTTCTGCATTACCCTCCGCTGTCAAATTCCAGTTTCCAGACGGAAGTCCTGAGATCGAATAGGCATCTGGTGTTAAGATCCCATCCACGGGTTGACCTGTCGAGAGCGAAATGCGAACCTGAGCATCCAGGTCCCTTGCGCCGCTCATACGAATAACGGCCGAGTTTGCATCCGGTAATGCAACAATCTGATTATCCGGCGTAAATTTGACCAAAGTGACTTGATTTGTGCCCTGGTAAACGCTAACAGGTTCGAACGGTTTATTCGGTTGGTCCCATGCACTTGGGTTAATCTCAAACGTCATTTGGCTATCAGAAGAGACGTTACCTGAACCATCACCTAGGATATTCAAATGAATCTGATCGCCACTCGCGCTTGCCTCAGCAAATATCCCATCTGGCAGACCAAAAACGCTGAAGTCGCTGGAGGACCATTGTCCTTGTTTTAACAAACCGCCAACAGCAGTTAGTACAATCGTGTTAAACTGCGGATCTATGTCCGATTCGGATGTCATCCGAATGACCTGATTCTGTTCAAGAATAGCGTAAGCTGCTGAAGTTCCAGAATTGCGAACGGGTGCACCTTTAACTTTCTCAAAGTCGTTGCCATTATTGCGAGTATCCCAGTTGTTGCCACGATTCGGGAACGATGCCGCTGTTGTCTGTTGGTCCGGGTTCAGTGGATCAAAGACAAAACGTTGAATTGTGCTCTGTTTGCCGCTTTCTGGAGCCGGACTTCCCAGATAGGCTTCTGCACCATAACCTACGAAATCGACGATATTCACGTTCAACGCGTCCGCCAATGGATCGTTTGCGATGAGCATTTGCGTTGTGTTTAAGAGAACCACTTTACCACTTTTGTTGCTTAGTTTGATGTCAGCACCTTCTGCGTCGGCTTGTGGAAGTGCAGCACCAACATTCCCGTTACTACCAAGAGACACAAGATAATAACCATAAGCGGGAATCGAATCATTGATTGTTCCCAGAGTGGCTATTTTCCAGTTGTTCTTCTGACTATCCGCGTACTGTATGGACCAGCCATTTAGTGAAACAGGTACACCTGTCGGATTATGTAATTCGACAAAATCATTGCTATACGCATCTTCGGCGTCATCCAACTTGCCTCCATAGAATTGGCTGATGACGATGTTCTTCGCCAAATGCTCCGTGGTATATGAAGCTGCCCAAGCAATGCTTCCTCCTGCCAGCGACCATAATGCTTGTACGACTAAGGCCGTTGCAAGTACGGTGGCCAACCAACGTTGTCCATATTTTCTCATGCTGTTCTTCCCCTCTCCCAATCCAAATACACGTTAGTATAGCAAGCTTGTGTCAGGTGAGAGTTAAGCTATATCAATGCTTGGTAAAATAAAAGATAAGTACGTACTTCCATTCAGTCATTTGCAGCAAGGCTGAACAGTTGAATAGAGATTCCCAATAAAAAAAGGTCGCCAGGTTGGCGACCTTTACGGATTATTAAGATCAAGTATTAAGCTCTAAGACTGAGTTCTTTTACGCAATAGGTGTCCCAGGTGGTAGTCCAATGTCTGGTTTTAACAACACCACATCCCCTTTTTCGGGTACACCTCCTAGAACCAAAACCTCCGACTTGAATCCGGCTATCCGGCGCGGAGGGAAATTTACAACCCCAATGACTTGTATGCCGATAAGCTCTTCCGCTTTATATCTTTTCGTAATTTGTGCACTCGATTTCTTGATCCCAATCTCTTCTCCGAAATCAATCTCCAGCTTGATCGCAGGCACTTTTGCTTCTGAAAATAATTCTGCGTGAGTAATCGTCCCAATCCGCATGTCCAGCTTCATAAAATCTTCAATTGTTGCCATGTATAATCTCCTCATCTTTTGTTCTATTCAAATATAATACACTATATCCATTTTTCTTTAGCTACGAAATGATTTGAGGATCGTATCCAAAAGTGCATGCCCATACCTAACAATGTAATTAATCCACCTGTTGATTGAAATGCAGATATCGTTTCACCCAAAAATAGATATGCGAGAATAATAGCGAGAACAGGCTCTCCAATAATTCCTACAGAAACCGTCGTTGCACCTATCGTTTTTAATAACAGGTTAAAAATATTCTGACCAAAAATGGTTGGGATTACGGCCAGCAAAAAGAAATAGGTCCAATCCGAAGAGCTGTAACCCACCATTGGGATATGCTTGATCAAGCAATAAACCAGCATCACGGTCCCGCCCAGGAAAAAAACGAGGATACTGTATACATTAGAGTCTATTTTACGACTTACCTTTTGCCCTGCAAGCATATAAGCAGAAACCAAAATGGTTCCCACCAAGGATAGTCCGTCTCCTAAGATCGCCTCTCGCGAAATCCCGAGATCGCCCCAAGCAATGATAATTGAACCAATGAGGGCAGCAATTAAACAACAGATCGTTAACATGCTATTTCGTTCTCTGAACATAAAATAGGAACCAATCATTACGAATAAAGGCTGCAATGACAAGATGACCATGGAACTCGCCACCGAAGTATGAACCAAGGATTCCATCCAAAATAAAAAGTGTAATCCGAGAAATAGCCCTGCTACCACTATGGTAACCCAATCTTTTTTGGTCATCTCAGAGATTCGAAGGGATTTCCAGGGTACAAAAGGAAGCATAATGATTACGGATATGTACAATCTGTACATTCCAGCCACAGCAGTTGCCGTATCTGATGATTTGATCATAATTGATGAAATTGAAACAGACAGGATGCTGATTAAAAGCAATATATACGGATGAAACGGTAATGACGATTGTTTGATTTTCACATGTAAGGCCTCCAGGATGTTTTATCAATCGTCTGTGCACAGGATTGTATTGATAACCTTAAGATCT
This sequence comes from Paenibacillus sp. ACRRY, assembly GCF_022346995.1. GTDB lineage: Bacteria > Bacillota > Bacilli > Paenibacillales > Paenibacillaceae > Paenibacillus. The sequence goes on from NZ_JAKRNM010000001.1 coordinate 1,116,211, forward strand.
GATATAATAATATCATCGCTTATAGTTAATTAGTGCAATAATATCTTTCATTTATATCGAAATATCGTCATTTGAGAGGAATTTAGGCTATGGAGAAACCCTTGCATGAGACCATCCAATATCCCGATACTTCATTCCCTTATATCATGTACACGCATACGGTTCACGATAGCATCCCTGAAGGGAGAGGATTTAACGATCTGCATTGGCATGAAGATTTACAGATTACGTTGGTTACCAGAGGAACATTGGTGATCCAGGTTAACGGGATGGATCATGAATTACATACAGGTCAGGCCATTCTGATCAATAAAAGCATTCTTCATGTGACGACCCATTTGACGCATAACGGACAGTATGTCAGTTTTAATTTTCCAGAGAAACTACTGGCTTTCTACTCGGATAGCTCCATGGAGAAAAACTATGTCCTCCCGTATACCAACTCGTCCTTTGTATCACTTGTAATCAAAGGCGAAGTTAAATGGGAAATCCAAGTATTAGAGATGCTGCAGGATATGAAAACAAAATTTGAGATGACCAAACAATGGGGCTGGGAGTATGAGGTTTCCATTCAGACGGTACAGCTGTGGCTGATTATAATCTCCAATTTCTCGCTATCGACAGAGGAAGCATCAGAGAACGCGAAGCGGCAACAGGAGAGACTTCAATTCATGCTCAGTTTCATCCACCGGCATTATGCAGATCCGATAACTTTACAGGAGATCGCAGATGCAGCACATCTAAGTGTATCGGAATGCACCCGAAGTTTTAAGCGTACAATTCATATGACTCCTTACGCTTACTTAATTAAGTATCGAATTAAAAAAAGCTGTGAGTTATTAAGCTCGACCGACTATACAATAACGGAGATAGCCCATAGAGTGGGCTTCAATCATGTGAATCACTTTATTCAGTCTTTCAAAAAACAGCATCAACGAACACCTAACAACTTCCGCAGGGGGCGAATGAAATGATTGAAATTACGACTGAACTGGTACGTGAATTGATCCAGAGTCAATTTCCCCAGTGGAAGCACCTAACTATTGCACCCGTAGACAAAAGTGGACACGATAATCGGACCTATCGATTAGGAAATGAGATGACGGTTCGTTTACCGAGTCATGAACGATATGCCTCTGCTGTTCAGAAAGAATTGACATGGCTGCCTGTATTCAAGCCTTATCTCTCCTTACCAATTCCAGCACCGATCGCAAAAGGTGAGCCTACGGCAGAATATCCTCTTCCCTGGTCTGTTAACCAATGGATTGAAGGCAATACCGTCACAGTTGAGAATATAGCTGATCTGAACACATTTGCTGAGGATCTCGCTCGTTTTCTAATTGAACTGGAGGCGATCGATGCAAGTGAGGGCATTCCCGCAGGCATCCAAAATTTTCATCGCGGAGGAAACCTGGCTGTCTACGATCAGGACACCAGATCCGTCATTGACGTTTTGCCCAGTCACTTCAATCCAAAGCTGTTATTGGAAATATGGGAGCTTGCGCTTGCCAAGAAGTATGAAGCACCGCCGCTCTGGCTGCACGGTGATGTTGCTGTAGGAAATCTGCTCGTACAAGACGGCCGATTGTGCGGAGTCATTGATTTCGGAACGATGGGCGTGGGTGACCCTTCCAGCGACCTGGTGATGGCATGGAACTTTTTTGATGATACCAGTCGTGATATTTTCCTCCGCCGAATGAACGCTGACCAAGATATGATTAACCGTGCCCGAGGTTGGGCATTATGGAAAGCACTTATCACCTATGCCTGGAATGAACCAGATTCGGAGTCATCGAACTGGGGAAAACGGGTTATAGATGTGATCAGCCGAGATTATAAATCACTATAGTCCCTATAGTCCTTGTATTGCATCTAAGATAAAAATAAAAACCGGATTCCTGATAGTGGAATCCGGTTTTGTTATTAAGGATATATATAATAGCTAACTAAGCCAGTCTCATTTTGAAATCCTGATATCCGAATTCACGGACAACTTCACAATCTCCATCTTTTCGTTTTACAGCAATGGCTGGCAATGGCATTCCGTTGAATGTATTCGTTTTGACCATGGAATAGATCGCCATATCTTCAAAGACCAGACGATCGCCTTCTTTCAATGGCTCATCAAACGAATAATCTCCAATGACATCACCAGACAGGCAAGTTTGACCGCCAAGACGGTACAAGTGAGGCTTCTCTCCTGCTTCTCCGGAGCCAACAAGCGGCGGACGGTATGGCATTTCCAGTACGTCTGGCATATGACAAGTGGCTGAAGTATCCAGAATGGCAATGTCCATTCCGTTTTTGTGGAAATCCAGCACAGAGGTCACCAGATAGCCCGCGTTAAGCGCAACTGCTTCCCCTGGCTCCAAGTATACTTCCAGGCCATATTTGTCCTGCATGCGTTTGATGCATGCCTCCAGTCTTGGAATGTCATAATCCTCACGCGTAATGTGGTGTCCACCACCGAAGTTAATCCACTCCATTTGAGGCAGCCATTGTCCAAATTTCTCTTCAACCGCATTCAACGTCGTTTCCAGATCGTCGGAATTTTGTTGGCATAATGTATGGAAATGCAAACCGGAGACGCCTTCAAGCAGTTCTGCGCGGAAATCCTCCTGTTTGGCACCGAAACGCGAACCCGGAGAGCACGGATCGTAAATCTCGTGCCCTTCCTGGGTTGAGCATTCAGGGTTAATACGCAGGCCAATCTTGCGACCAGCCTGAAGTGCTTTATCCTTAAATTTCGCAAGCTGCGAAAAAGAGTTGAAAATAATGTGATCGCAGATTGAAATAATCTCATCGATCTCGTCTTCGCGGTAGGCTGGTGCAAATACATGATTCTCTTTGCCCATTTCCTCGTGGCCCAGACGGGCTTCATACAGCCCACTTGCCGTTGCCCCGCTCAGATATTGTCCGATTAGTGGATACATCGCTGTCATGGAAAATGCCTTTTGAGCCAGCACGATTTTGGCACCTGTACGCTGCATGACACCGTTAAGGATCTTCACATTTCTCTCAATAAGCGCCTCATCAACAACAAAGCAGGGTGTCGGTAATTGCTCAAACCGCATCTTAACGAACGAGCTCCGATTCTTTGGCTTCTTCTGGCAGTTCGTCAACAAGAACCGGGTTGAAGTCTTCTACCCATGGAAGTCCCCATTTGTTCAGCTCTTCCATGAATGGATCCGGGTTGAACTCTTCCACGTTGTATACGCCTGGTTTGTTCCATTTACCTGTCATGACCATAGCTGCACCGATCATTGCTGGAACGCCTGTAGTGTACGAGATGGCTTGGGAACCAACCTCTTTGTAGCACTCTTGGTGATCACAGATGTTGTAAACGTAGTACGTTTTGTCCTTGCCGTCTTTTTTGCCTTTGAAAATGCAGCCGATGTTCGTTTTGCCCACAGTACGTGGTCCAAGGGATGCCGGGTCAGGCAGTACCGCCTTCAGGAATTGCAGCGGGATGATTTGTTTTCCTTCGAATTCGATAGGTTCGATGGAAGTCATGCCCACATTTTCAAGTGCTTTCAGGTGCGTCAGGTAGCTTTGGCCAAAGGTCATGAAGAAACGAATCCGTTTCAAGCCAGGCATGTTTTTCGCCAAAGATTCCAGCTCTTCATGGTACAACAGGTACATGTCTTTTTCGCCAACTTCCTTGAAGTCGTAGACACGTTTGATTTCCATCGGTTTGGTTTCGATCCATTCACCATTTTCCCAGTATCTACCGTTTGCCGAAACTTCGCGGATGTTGATTTCCGGGTTAAAGTTGGTTGCGAATGGATAGCCATGGTCGCCGCCGTTGCAGTCCAGGATGTCGATGTACTCGATTTCGTCAAAATAGTGCTTCAGGGCATAGGCAGAGAATACGCCAGTTACGCCTGGGTCAAAACCGCTGCCGAGCAGTGCAGTGATTCCTGCTTTTTCAAAACGTTCTTTGTAATCCCATTGCCAGCTGTATTCGAATTTTGCCGTATCTTCTGGCTCATAGTTTGCAGTATCCATATAATGCGTTTTGGTTGCAAGGCATGCATCCATGATCGTCAGATCTTGATAAGGCAGAGCCAGGTTCATGACGATATCCGGTTTAACTTCGTTGATCAGAGCAATCAATTCGTCTACATTGTCCGCATCCACTTGTGCTGTAGTAATTTTTGTTTTGCCACCGTCCAGCTTGGCTTTGAGATCATCACATTTGGATTTGGTACGACTCGCGATACAGATTTCCTCAAAAACTTCGCTATTTTGAACGCATTTGTGTACTGCCACAGAAGCCACGCCGCCGGCGCCGATGATTAGTGCTTTTCCCATTTTTACATTCTCCTATCCCATATGTAGATTTTTTTGGTTTTTGATTCAAATGTCCGTTCCAAGGTCTTCTCATTTTCCAACTTCAGTCAATTCCTGACAACAAAAAAAGCAAGGTGAATAAATGCCGCAATCCGCGCATCATCACACTTGCTTGTCGATATACATCGTGAAAAAACGTAAAGTCTCCATAACCAAAAAAGTTCAAAGAACTCCTCTGGTGGAAAGCTCCCTCATGTATATCAATATCAGATCAGAGTCTATATAGCAAATAATTCGCCTTTACCACTCTTATTGACCGTTTCACAAGTTGATGTGCAATTGCACTGGTTGTAAAGTAACCAACTTATAAAATTTGAGCTTTTAACTCAATCAATAAGGCAACATAAGTTGCCAATCGGCGTTTGACCCGGCTGTCCGTATGGCCTTGACTCCCTCATGGAAGTGGTCAAAATTATCTGCTGGAAAGTGCTCGTTCCAATTGATATAACTGCTTTCCAAAATCACAGGTTAAACAATAACAAACACTTTTAAAAAAATCAAGGGATAACTCAAAAAAAACTTATTTCCTCATTCTGGTCGAACTTTTTACTCGATCAGCTGTCCATTTTTCCGTTAAACTTTCCGAGTTTGTTTTGGAAATTAATTTGGTTTCTCATCTGCTCAGATGCATGTTTGTAGTTTGCACAATGTAACATCAACATATGATTGATCATCTTCTTCAGTGAAAAATAACCATTTTCAATTGGTCAATAACCGTTTACTTAAGAAATGCGAATCATCCCTCCTGTCGCAGATACAATAAGTTATCCATGAAATCATGTTAATCAACAGGCATTAGTATAGTTACTAAAGATATCGAAACTTTACACCTTTACCCATTTATAATGTTGTCCCATTTCTTTGTACTTATTTACTTTAGGAAACTATCAAGCATCGGGTTCATTCTTCTCTCTCAATCTTGCCCGCTATAATCTGAGGTGGATCAGATTGTCTGACAAGATAAAATCCATCCTCATTCACTTTGGGAGTAACTTTAACTTTGTCCCCTACTTCAAGCTGCTCAAGGAGCTCCGAATCTTCAACAATATAATGGATTAGATTGACCTTTTTTTCTCTAAGATCAGCAAAAGGATGAACCGCATCTTCTCTAGATATATTTTCCGCTAGCAGAATTCGATCTTTTTCCTTCTGAAGGATGTAATCCCCAATTTCACTTTTCCAGAATATTTCGCATCCACTAAGTGTACATAGAAGGAAAAGTAGCGTCACTCCTATGACCAATTTTCTCAATCGTATTCCTCCTCACAACACAACTACCTTCTACATATCAGACGTTTCAATTGGAAGGTTTGTTGCTTCTTCAGCTAACATCCATCAACAAAAAAAGCCGCGATATGCGGCTTTAACTCATGCGTTTTTTAAAAATGCTCAAGAACAATTTTACCGACTGTCCGCCCGGTTTCCAAAAGATAATGCGCTTTGCGTAGATTCTCTGCGTTAATCGGCTCCAGTCTCTGAGCAACGGTCGTGCGGATAACACCCTGGTCCACAAGACGTGCAATATCATTCAACAGGTTATGTTGTTCAATCATATCCGGCGTCTGATAGGTTGAACGGGTAAACATGAATTCCCATACAAAGGTTGCGCTTTTATTTTTCAGTAGTGTCAGATTCAGTAATTCATCTGTTTCTACAATAGAACAAATCTTCCCTTGAGGAGCAATGACTTCGGCCATGTTTTGCCAATGCTGCTCTGTACTGTTCAAGCAGAACACATAATCAACCTGATCAATACCAAGCGCCTGAAGCTGAGACACAAATGGCTCATAGTGATTAATCACAACATCTGCACCTTGTTCCTTCACCCATTCAATCGATTCTGGTCGGGAGGCCGTACCAATCACCGTTAAACCGACATAGTTGGCCAGCTGAACCGCAATGGAACCCACACCGCCAGCAGCACCGATAATCAAAATTTTCTTGCCCGTATTTGTGGACTTCTCCATGGGTATACCTAATCGATCAAATAATCCTTCCCAAGCCGTAATTGAAGTTAAAGGCAAAGCTGCTGCCTCCGCATAATCCAAACTGGACGGTTTTGATCCTACAATTCGTTCATCCACAAGGTGAAACTCGCTGTTTCCTCCGGGACGCACGATGCTCCCCGCATAGAAAACTTCATCGCCTGGTTGAAATAATGTAACTTCTGGTCCGATTTGCTCTACAATGCCCGCGACATCCCATCCAAGTACTTTGAGCTCATTCTCGGTGCGTTCCTTCGGCGCTCTCACTTTGACGTCCACAGGGTTAACAGAGACTGCCTTCACTTTCACGAGTAGGTCTTTTCCGGTTGGAACCGGCTTCTTCACTTCCGCATCAACGAGACTATTGGTATTGTCTATGGGCAGGTATTGATAAAGTCCTACGGCTTTCATCGTTTCTTGAGTCATTCTATATTCGCTCCTTTAAATTGAAGTTATATGATTCTACTGTAAAAAAAATGATTTACCAAGGAAGCTGACTATCCATATAGTAGAACCCGCCTGTTGGACCGTCTTCAGACAAGGTAGCCAGACGCACAGCAGTTTTTGCACCGTCCTCTGGGGACAACTCTGCCTTTTCACCGCCCATTTGTGTTTTAACCAAACCGGGATGTACGGAATTCACTTTAAGATTCGTTCCTTGCGCTTTTTGAGCCCAATATGCTGTCAGCATGTTTAATGCTGCTTTGGATGCTGAATATGCAGGTGTAGCAATCCGCTGTGCAAGCTCATTGGTAAGCAGAAATTGTATGGAACCGAGAGCGCTGCTCTGATTGACTATTCGACCAGCTTCACTTTTTAGAAGCAGAGGCATTAAAGATTCTGTGAGATAATAAGGACCAAATGTATTGACCTCAAACGTCTCACGTAGTGCATCGCCTTCGTATTCCTCTTTTTCAGCCCATACCCCCGCATTATTGACCAGGATATCCAATCGTCCGTATGTTTGACTAATCCATCTGGTTACCTCCGCAATATGCTCTGAGTTCGTCACATTCAGCTCTACACCCACGGCTTCGATGCCTTTCTTGCTCAGTTCATTTGCTGTTTCTTCAGCTGTTGCTTGGTTTCGTGCAGCCACCAAAACCGTAATGCCTAATTCCCCCAACTGTCTTGCGACCTCATACCCAATCCCTTTGTTCGCTCCAGTAACCAATGCAATTTTGTTCGTCATTTTTTGTTCCTCCTCCGAAGTTTTATGATTATTTGTTAATGGTGACCAAACCCGATGTTTGCACATGTCTTACACTTCTTAGATGATCCACGTAAGCCTCTTGGCTAATGGCGATCTGCTCATCTGTGATATGATTGGCGTTATGGATGGCAAATGGCGGCAGATAATGGGCTCCAACATAGTTGACGAGCGCCTCCATTGGTTTTGCAATATCACGAATTGTAAATAGATTGTAGCCTCCAGGTTGGTACGAAGCAGCCGTTCCTGACGTCGAAATGGCAATGCCGATCTCTTTTCCTTTAAGATGCTCTCCACCCGGGCCGAATGCCCAACCATATGAGAGGACTTCATCGAACCACTGCTTCATAAGTGGAGGTGTGCTGTACCAATATAAGGGGTATTGGAAAATAATCCGGTCATGACGATCCAACAGTTCTTGTTCATGGATCACATCGATTGATTTATTTTGATAAAACTCATCGAGCACATGTACTGTCGTATCCGGCTGCTCCCTCATCGTATTGGCCAATGCTTTATTAATTCGTGAATTTTGCAAATCCGGATGAGCTAGAATAATTAAGGTTTTCATTTTTAAACATTCCTTTATTTTTATATGAGAATGATCGTTCTAAAAATGACACAAAAGAATGTCCTACATTAAGGCAGGAGCTGGCTCCTGCACTTAACAATCTGCCATTGCTTTTATTGAGTACAACCGTTCTAAATATCTCGTCAAGAAAGCAACAATTTTACTTACTTCTCTAACAACAGCATGCTCATTGTGGAAATACGCTCTAGCTTTTCCTTAGGCACTGATGTCCGGGCCATTACCCTTATACCGATTAAAGCATTATGCAAGTACTCTGCTAATTCTTGTGCACCATACTGGCTTGAGAACTCCCCATTTTCTTGCCCCCAGGAAACGATCTCCACAAGAAGATGCTCCACTTTTTCAAAAGCCCCAACAGCTTTGGCATCTACATCCTCATCCCGGCAAGCCATTTCTACTGCAGAGTTCACAAACATGCATCCAGGTGGCTCGCCCTCATCAGTGCTGCTCATATAATCAAAGATAAATTGAAGAGCTTCCTTGGCTGTCTTGGATTGTTTGACGCCTGCGGCCAATTTGGCATCGGTACGATTGCCGAACCGTTCCATTGCTTTGAAGAACAAGGTACGTTTATCGGTGAACGTATCATAAATGCTTCTGCGATGAATACCCATGTGCTCAACAAGATCACTCATCGACGTTTTCTCATACCCCTGCTCCCAAAACAGCTTCATAGCTTTATCCAAAACTTCGTTTTCCTCAAACTCTTTGCTTCTCGCCATTTCAAATTCCCTCCGATCATCTTGCCATCATAACATTTTTAGAATGATCGATAAAGAATGTCGTTGGAGTCTTATTTTCTCCTTCAAACTAGGTTTAGCAGATCATTCAGCATCTCTGACATGGAAGGATGAGTAAAGATTGTATCACGCAGAACAGTATACGGCTGAGATGAGTTCATGAATACGGAAACGATATTCACGACTTCACTGGATTCTGCACCAAACATGGTGAACCCGAGCAATTGCTCCGTTTTTGAGTCAACAATTGCTTTTAGTAGACCATCAGTCTGTTTCAACTGACGAGCACGCGTGGAAGCCGTGACCGGTAATTTGACGACCCGAATGTCATATCCTTGCTGCAAAGCTTCCGTTTCCGAAAGTCCAACACGAGATAATGGTGGGTCGATAAATACCGAGGTAGGCACCGTCTTCCGGTCGCTTGTTGTCCGCAGTCCGGTTCCAAACCAGTGATCCTTTATAATCCGGTAATCATCCAGGGAGATATAGGTAAATTGTGGGCCTCCATTCACATCCCCAAGTGCCCAGACATGCTGCTTGTTCGTCTGCAGCTTATCATCTACCTGAATGAACCCGCGAGCCGTTAGTTGTATTCCAGCAGCTTCAATATTTAATCCATCTGTATTCGCTGCTCTTCCGGTTGCCACCAATACGGCATTACCTCTCCATTCCTTCAGGCCATCGGGAGATGATAGATCGAGTTGGACCTCGTTCTTTTCTATGTCTTCAATCTGAACAACGTGCGACTGAAGTTCAATTCGGATCCCTTTTTGCTCAAGTACCGTTCGAACTTCACTCGCGATATCCTGATCTTCTCTAGGCAAAAATGTTGCACCTTGTTCAAGGATGGTCACCTCCGTACCAAAACCGGCATAAATAGAAGCAAATTCAAGACCAATGTACCCGCCTCCAATGATTGCCATGCGTTCAGGAAGCTTACCTAGATTCAACAGTTCCGTACTGGTGTATACCTTACTGTTCTGAATACCAGGTATATCGGGAATAATCGGCTTCGCGCCTGTATTAATAAGTATCCGGCTTGCTTCCACCAGGATCGTCCCATCTTGTGTTTTTATTTCTACGATATGATCTGTGAGGAAAGAAGCCTTCCCCGTTATAACGGTAACTCCAGATTGTTCATTCACCATCTTTAAATTCTTCCCACGCAGCATAGTCACCAATTCGTCTTTTTCCAAGATTGCCTGTGCGTATCTCTCTTGACGAGCTTCCGTATTACCCAGACCATATTGTGCAATCAAATGTGATTGATGGGCCAAGGCTTTGGTTGGAATGCAGCCTACATTAATGCAGGTTCCGCCATACATTTGTGAAGACTGTTCAACGACAATCACGCTAAGTCCTTGTTTGGCAAGATAAGGAGCCAGTGTTTTACCGGCTTTGCCAAAACCGATAATGAGTACATCCACTGTATGGTCCATCTCAAATCAATCCTCCCTCTTTCCAATCCCTATTTTGAGAATGATCGTTCTACAAAATGGGGATTGGTTTGTCTTTCCTGTGAATTGATCCTAACATAATGAGAACGATCAGTAAAGAATTATTTTTACCGATCGTTCTCATATTGTGTTACACAAGGACTTATGCGGGTTTTTCCACGATAACGGTAACTGAATTCCTCCTATTTATTACAGTGGATTCAACAGGATAATAACTCAATCTTCGCAGAAAAAGTTCTTGTATTTTTCTTAAGGATCGTGAATTTCTTAAAACAATGAGGGTGATCTGACATAAATGATAAGGAATGTAGAAGCAAAGTACGTAGAGTGTTTTTTCTATTGTGAATTTTTCATATGTTTAAATATTGTAATTAGAGTTAATTGAAATCTTTGCTTCGTGGTTTCAAACCTTTTGTCATCCATTTTGTTCATTAATTAAACAGTTAATGGTAGGGATTAATTGAAAATGGAGGCTCTCTCTAATGAATAAACGGTATTATGACATTTTCTCTGTTGTATTGACTGTGCTCTTGCTTCAATCTGCTTGTGCAGCATCCGATGGAGAATCGATGAACAATCCAAGCCACACACATACAAACAGCAATACACCAGCTATTCAAATACCTGCCGCAACCCATGCTGCCAATAAAGAGGAAAGATTAATTGATCCAGAAGGATACGAATTCAAGGAGATTGGAGCGGAAGATTTTAAAAAAGGCGTTTTTATTGATTTTGAACGGTACAAAAAAAACTTTTTTAACGATGACATTATTTCGAAATTCAAAGGCAATCTAGAAGGTATTGTTGAAAATGATATAGAGAAGTTTAAAATTCATCTCTATGAAGGTTCTCAAAAGGAATCTCTCTTCTTCCATGAAGAAAACGTTCAATATATGTTTAATGATCTGGACCTGCTAGAGAAAATAATCATTGATGGGCGTGAACAAATTCGGATAGGCGTTCAATATGCCAAGAATTATTCGGATGGGACTGTTGAGAATAAAGCCATTACATACTTCTTTACAGAAAATAAAGAAGGCGAATGGCGTATCGAAAACATTGATTAGTTCTTGATGTGAGTTCGTTTAAATTAACTTTGAACAAAAACAGAAAGCAGCTGCCACTGCAGCTGCTCCACGATTGAAAATAAACTTTGATCTGAAACTAATGATACATTGTCAAACACCTTCTCAGTGTCTTCTACTCGTCAAAACGCACAGTGAACACAAGCGCCCAATCCGTTTTGCTTAATGCTTCCTCTGTGAAGTCTCCAGCAAATACCTGGTTTGAACTTGTGGCATGCATAGCAAACGTAGGAATCGGGCGATCGGTTGTATATGTTAAAGTTTCGGTATGTTGAATCAACCCTCGTCCTTTCAACTCCGGATTCCAAGGCAGAGTAAACGTAGCTAACCCTGAACCTGTACTGATCTTAACAATACATGTTTCCTTTTGCTCCTCTATTCTTACTGTATCAATGGATATAATAACTTCGATTTCAGTGCTATTCTCCATTTGCCCTTCTGGACTAAAAAACAAGTCTCCTATAGATCCTGCAAAATCGACTTTCTCTCCATTCTTCCAAATGTCCATATCCAAATTGGCCCTCGGTTTCTCTCCCTCATACTTTAATTTGAATGCACCGGACATCGTGCCAAGAAAAGGTTTTAATTTGGCAGCTTCTCCTTTGGTCAGATCGACTGGCGTTAACGTGAGGCTGTTGGAGATCTTTTTGTCAGGTATAATGGTATCTTCACTTTCTCCAGAACAGCCTGTTAGTACCAACAAGAAGAGCAATATGTAAATGGTTAATCGCAATTTTTCTCACCTCCAATCCAAATTCAGATCAAGTTCACTATTTAATTTTATTGTAGCATACATTTTTTACATATTTATCTATAATCATAAAGCAACCTATCTCCCATATCACGGTTATAAACGTTATTTACTTCAGAACATCATGAAAAGTTAAACTTCCTCTGTATTACTCACGTTCTATAATAGAAAGGAGTTGCTTAATATCCAGGAAACCTTCACAACACTTATCTGTTTACTATTACTAATACTTATAGTATGGAAACAACGGCATCTATTAAAGACCTGTTCACCGAAGCAAATTATAGGAATTATCGTTACTTAGGCTTTAGCAATCTTCGTTGCATTTGTTTGTATTTACCTAGGAGGGAATTGGATCGCAGACCTCTTCCCGATAATATTCCTTAGTGTTTTTGTTTTTGTTTTAATTGTGATCACCACACTCTCCATACTTCATTTCTGTTCACTTAAAATCTTGTCCAAAATCACCAATGGCGTTATGGGTCGTTAATGATCTTACAATCTAACGACCATATTGAAAAAAGCAGCCGATCGCACGGATCGGGCTGCTTTATTGTTATGCTGTTATCTCGTCGACATTGATCTCATAACCTATGGATGCACTGGAGCTAACAAACGCTGAAAACAACTTTTGGCTATATTCATCTACGGTGTAACTGTACTCCGGATGCCATTGAACAGCCAAAACAAATTTATGATTTGGCATAATAACGGATTCAACAAGTCCATCTTCAGCGATTGCCACTGCAATCAACTTATCGGATAACATTTTGATCCCTTGATGATGATAACTGTTCACTTTAATCGTATCTGCTCGAACAATGTCATGCAGCAAATTATTTTTTTCAATATGTACATCGTGTACAAGATTCGTGTATGGAGGAGTCTGCTTATGATTAACGGTATTGCTTACCGTAAATTGTGTAGGGATGTCCTGATATAACGATCCGCCGAGTATCACGTTAAACAGCTGTAATCCCCTACATATGCCAAAGGCAGGCTTATCGAGGTCAATTACTTTCTGAAATAGGAGTGACTCCATCATATCGCGTTCGATACACAACTCCCCGCAGGTATCCTCTACATTTTCATGATAAAGCTCCGGATTAAGATCATGCCCGCCCGTAAACAAGAACCCGTCAAACTCATTCGCCAATGTTGTGATAATCTCAAGATTCGTAGTCAACGGTAGCATTATTGGAATCCCGCCCGCGCCCTCTATTGCTTTCATATAATCCGGAAGCATCCAGTAACTATTTTTGTTGGAATCATACAGCGGCAGGACTCCAATCATGGGCTTTTTCATGGGTTTACCTCCTAATGGTCATCTTCTTGTTGATCGCTTGGTTGGAATAGAACATCTTTTTCATTCAATTTTATCAGATCTCGTTATATACTAACTCACCGAATTATTGTATTTTTCTACCTAACCCAGTTTATTCGTTGCTCACTTGAAAAGGCAAAACAGCCCCTGAATTGGAACATGCTGTTCTTCAGGAGCCGTATCTTGTTCTGAGTATTAAACATCTTCAATCCATCGCTTGATGTATTTAGATCTTGGTCGCCGAAATCGAAAAGGCTCATCCTTAACTTCGAGCAAATAATACCGATCTTTAGGATTGAAGCACTCTGTGAGATATTTCTCCAGTAAATCGATATCGTCGTCCGTTTTGATCAAATATATTTTATTGTGCAGATGTTTTACGTCATACAGCGATTCCAGATGTGATTCAATACAGCGCTCTGTCCAGCCTGGTTTAGAAGGTTCATATGAAAAAAGAAAGATATTCGCAACCATATGCTCCTTATCCCCTTTCAACCGCAATCCTATCGTCCTTGAACAGAATTTTTAACATCGGAGGTGCAATCAGTGTTGTTAGAATAATTGTGATGATGATCGTGGTAAAATGCTGCTGCATAAGTAAACCGGCCTGTAATCCCGTCGCGGCTATAATTAAGGCCACTTCTCCACGTGATACCATTCCTGAGCCGATTGACAATGCCGACCGCATATTGAATCCCGTAATTCGGGCACCAATTGCTCCACCAAACCACTTTGTACATACGGCCATAATCGTAAGAACGATCAGGAATCCCATTTGACTCCCCACTCCATCGAACGAAACGTTTAACCCTATGCTTACAAAAAAGACAGGTACAAAGATAGAATATGCTATAGGCTCGACTCTTTTCTCTACATGATGTTTATGCTCCGTTTGGGATACTGCAATTCCTGCCGCAAATGCACCGATGATCCCCGCGATTCCCATTTTCTCTCCGAAATAAGCAAACGCAAAACAAAAAACCAAGGCGATCGAGAGTACCGGCTCTGAAACGCGTAGTTTGGACGACCAACTGAGCACTTTAGGAACAACTAGCCATCCCAATGCACCCACCACTGCAAAAAAGATGATTTTCTTACCAATTAATAAGGGGATGGAAACATCGCCGCTTGCTCCAGTTCCAAAAAAGCTAGTTAACACCGCCAGCAGCACCACCACCAAAACATCATCCACGACGGCTGCTCCAAGAATTGTTGTGGCTTCTCTCGAGTGTAATTGATTCATTTCTTTTAATACCTGAACAGAGATACTAACGGATGTGGCACTAAAGAGAACTCCAATAAAAAGAGAATGAATCGGTGACATGCCAAAGAGCTGGCCTGCAGCGTATCCCCCAATTACAGGCAGTACGATTCCTCCAATGGCTACAGCCATAGCCGGCTTCCAGTTTTTGCGTAATTGCTCCAAGTCTGTTTCCAATCCTGCCATAAACATAAGAAGGAGAACACCAATCTCAGCGAAAAAGTGGATGAAATCACCATTGCTGATCCACCCCAATACAGCTGGCCCAAGTACTATCCCCACAATTAGTTCACCAAGCACCGACGGTTGACCAAGTTTAACCGATATATGTCCTGCCAATTTTGTACCTATTAAAATCAAAACAATGTACAGCACAAATTCCATTCAATTAAGCTCCCTTATCTTCAATAATATTTGATCCGGATCAACAACGATAGATTAACACAAAAAACATGTGTATAAAATATCGATTTTAAGGCCTTTAACAGCACCTCTGATGCTTTGGAAAGGGTGTCCGAATCCCTGTATACGAAAAACACTATATAATATCTTAAAACGAAAAATAGAGCTTGGTTAACTATCTGCTTTCTTTCAGCAGTCATCACCTGTAGCATAACCTTTTCTTATCCCATTTTATAATTAAAAATGAATCAAAAAAAACAAAAAAAGCCGCTAAAATAGCGACTTATCATGCCTAACATAACGAAGAACACACAAGATCAAACTAGGCCGCGCTTGAAGTAGCCTCTTCTTCTGAATTCAACTGAATGGTACGCTGGCATATTCTTGTAATTCCAAAAGCCAGCAAAGCTAACACCACGGCTACCGGAGGCACCCATGCCACACCACCAAGATTAACGGCAAGTCCACCGACCCCAGAGCCGAGAGCAATGCCCACATTGGCCGCCACAGGCAGCAGTGTGGATGCAAAAGCTTTGGATTCCGGTGCAATCGTTCCAGATACGTCAAACAGGTATAACTGGGATGCAGCGCTCATTGACGACGACAGACAGCCGATCAGGAACAGGAACGTCAAACCTAGCCATAAATTGGACACAGCGAAACTCAGTCCGAGGAAAATAACCGCTTGAATGACGAAAAGCCACTTAAGTTTGGGTAGAAAATCACCCTTGGCTATTTTGGCACCGATCCAATTGCTCAGAATGCTGCACGCTCCGTAGATCAGGAGTATGGCGCTTATCCAACGTACGGGTACCCCCATAGACTCGCTGAGGAGCGGTGTAATATAAGTGAAAGTGACGAAGATACAGCTGTTACCCAGCACTGGAATTAGGCAGGCTAACAATATGCGAGGCTTCATAAAGAGAGCCATCTGATCGCCAAACGAACCGTTAACGGTAGTCGTGCGGCGTGGAAGGATTCGGAACATGAATACAAACGGAACAACACCGATGCATGCAGTAACTACGAATGTCATGGACCAGTTCAGATGCTGTCCAATAAATGTACCGAGCGGCACACCTAGTACATTCGCGATGGAAAACCCTCCCAAAATCCAGGCGATAGCTTCCCCTCTCCGATCCCGATGAACGGCGTCGCTGGCGATTGAGATCGAAAGCGATATCGTAAGTCCGCAAGCAACGGCCGAAACGATGCGAATAGCCATCAAAGAAGGGAACGTTGTTGAGAACACGGTTAATACATTCAACACAAGCACAATGGCGAATCCGATTAAGATGGAGCTTCTTCTGGATATTTTGGCCAAGGATGCCACGGCGAATGGTGTCCCCACTGCATAAGCAATAGCGAATCCGGACACCAGCGCACCTGCAGCAGCGAGAGATACTTTCATATAAGTTTCGATTTCTTTCAACACACCGACAATGACATACTCGGTTGTTCCCAGTACAAAGCTTACGAGCGTGAGCGTTAAAATAAGTAGATTTTCTCTAGTTCTGGTCATCAAATTAATTTCACTAATCCTTTCTAATGTTGCAAGCGCTTCAATTCTTGAGACAGCTCCTACTCTATGTATTTTCTGCTTTCCCATCCCTTCGGTTTCGATATATAGTACATATTGGATAGTGAAATTGTACTGTCAGAGTTGCCAGACGACAATCAAGGTTGTTGTGGTTTTGATTTAAAACATTATGAATGTTGTCATTTTTCATCATAGAACCTCGAAGGGAAGACATAGATGGATACACGCCACGAACCCGGCCAACTATATGAAGATCAGGATTGTATCATTATTTATGTCGGGAAGCTGGCGGACAATCCCCAGTGGAGTTTTCCGACTCATAAGCATGACGACCTGCACGAGATTATTTACGTTAATGAAGGAAAAGGTTCATTCACCATTGATGGTGCAAAGCATTTGGCCCAAAAGGGAGACCTGCTCGTATACAATAGAGGCACACTTCACGAAGAAAAGTCTGACCCCGAATATCCGTTATCCACCTTTTATTGTGGCTTTCGTTTCAGAGAGGGTATCCAGAGCGATGCCGATTGGGTCGTACCTCCAGGTGGTGAACCAATCATTCGCGCAAACCGGTATTCGGAAGAGCTGCATTCGTTAATGCAGACCTTATTCAGTGAATTCTCCATTCGTGAGGATGGATACGAGCGCATCTCCCAGCATGTGTTGAAAGCCGTACTACTGATCATCGGACGCATGTCCCGCCATCAACAATCTGCTGGACAGATCATACGGGGCAACACCCTTGCTGCGAGTATTAAGGACTATCTGGATACGAACTACAGGCAAAACATTAAACTGAAGGAACTCGCTGAACAATTTCATATCGACTTCTATTACCTGATTCATATGTATAAGAATTGCTACGGCATTTCCCCCTATCATTACTTGATCCAACGACGAATGGGTGAAGCAACCCGGCTGTTAGTCTCGACCAAGAAGAAAATATGGGAAATTGCCAAATTAGTTGGGTATGATAACCCCAATTACTTCACCATCCTATTTACCAAAACGGTCGGCGAATCCCCGCGAAGCTTTCGCAAGCGAAACCAAAAAGATATGTTTGGGGATGCTGCCTCCCAATCATAAAGAAGAAATCTCCCTGACCTGTACTTCCTAAACACACCATTCCGGCTGGTAAGTTAAAATGTACAAAGGCGCTCCCTATAAGAGCGCCTTTTGACGTTTGATCATAACCTTATATTTAATCTAGAGTGTAAATCGACGGACCAAATTTTGCATATTTTCAGCTGTTTTGGATAATTGCACGGATGATGCAGCAATCTCCTCCATGGCCGCCATTTGCTCTTGGGCTGCTGCCGAAGTGGTCTGGGCACTGTCAGCAGATACTTTGGAGATATTGGCCATTTCTGCCACAGAAGCAGAGACTTGCTCCGTACTTGCTGCCAGCTGCTCTGATACAGCAGATACATCCTGGATCTGATCCACAATATGAGTCGTATATTGTTCAATGTTCGATATGGTTGCAGAAGCCTCGCGGCTGATCCGCATCCCTTCGCCGACTTGATTTCGAACGTTATCATTCATTAGTGATGTGGATTTCTCAATCAGGTCGAACATTTTGCCGATGGTTGCGCCTATTTCTTCTGCGCTTTGTTTGGATTGCAAGGACAGCATGCGTACTTCACCTGCAACGACAGCAAAACCTTTTCCATGCTCTCCTGCCCTCGCTGCTTCAATTGAAGCATTAAGTGAAAGAAGATTCGTTTGGCGAGAGATATCCGCAATCGCCTCGTTCATTCTGCCCGCTTCAGCTGATAGATTAGACAGCTCGTTAATTAATGCCGAGGCTTCTTGGACGGCCACTAGGATGTGTTCCATTTGGTCGCCGACTTGGTTGATGGTTTTCCCACCGTTTGCGACAGCACGCTCTGTCTCTTCAGCTGAATCTACAATGGCACTGGCAGACTCTGCGATGGTACTGATCCCTCTGGCCATTTCTTCCACTGCATTCGCTGTTTGTTCAGAACTTTCTGCGCCAACGACTGCGCTTTCAGCGGTCTGCTGGATCGTTTCAGCAACATGTTGAACAGAAGCGTTCGTTTGTTCGGTGCTTTCATGTATCATTTGCGAGGTATGGTTTAAAAGCGACGATGTCTGATTAAGTTCAGAAACGACAGATTGTAATGAAATGGTCATCTGGTCAAAGTCATTCGCCAGTATACCAAATTCATCTTTATTCCTAAGATTAACCCGTTCCGTCAAATTTCCTTCCCGTACACGACGGGTTGCCGTTCGCAATTTTTGCATAGGTACCATGAAGGATCTCAAAATAAAGAATATGATCATTCCAGCCAGCACTGTAGAAATGATAATTACGGTAAGACTAGTGACCAGGATTGGTTTCGCAGCTGCGATAAAATCTTCATGGCCCATCAAAGTGATAACATTCCAGCCGGTTAACGCATTAACGCCGTTATTAACCTCCAAGTCATATTCCAGATCTGTTCGGACAAATTGGGAGAATGCCATGGGTTCATCAGGACTTGATGCCGTATTGGGATGGACAGGTATTCCTTCAAAAAGTGGTCCGCCGAGCATCACTCCTCCACTATCTACAATGGCACCAGCCCAAGCTGCGATGGTTCGATTGGAGTCAACTATAATCAAACTTCCATTACCCCCAACATCCACGTAGGAGATCTCTTCTGCTAATGGTGCCAGATCAAGCTTTATGCTTGCTACGCCTTGTCCACTTGAGAGAGCTTGGGATATCTCGACATATATCTCCCCCGAATCGGAGTCTTTCATAATGCTGGAAAAATAGACCGATCCATTATTATTTTTACCATTGGTGTACCAATCTGTACTACGTGGATCATATGTTGTCTCTCCGATCTCTGGAGAAGTAATAAAACGGCCCTGATCGTTACCTACAGTAATCGCTAGAATATCAGGATATGTATCTGCTAACTGGTTTAATTCTGCTTGCACTGCTTCAATGTTTACCTGACTGGCGTCAGCACTTACCAATCGATCTATATAACTTAACAGTTCTGCTTTTGTCCCTACCAGATTATTAATATGCTGTCCTGCCATTGTTAATATGGTATTCATCGGATCTGTCATGCTTTTTTGGACCTGATCCTGTGCACTGTGATAAGAGAAATATCCGATAAGTGCTGTTGGAATGATAAGTACCGTGAGGAAAGCTGCAATGAGCCTGGTGCTCATTAAATGTGAAACAGATGCTAGTCTCTTTATTAATGACACTTTATTCTTTTTCTTTTTTTCGTTCAAATGGATCTCCCTCTCATGTTAAATTAAGAACAAAACTATATATCGGTATATCTAGTAAATAATTTAATTAATGGTATTTATTAATTTTTATTAATAGCTAATATTGCTTTGTAAACGACTTTGCTCCAGTGATGAAAGTCCCCCCCTTATTGATAATTTATTGATGTATGTAAACGCAAAAAAACCCATATATATGCACACTCAAAGAAACTTTGAGCATGTATATACACAGGTATTGCCTGATAAAAATCAGTAACAAGCCTTATTTGTTTTGTATTATAGCATAGATAGGACCGTTATGTTAACCATAATTTGGTTTGTCATCGACATATACTCGGATCAAAATGTCCTGATCATGGTTACCAAAACCAGCTCCATACAACGTTAATCCCCCTACATGATCTGCCTGCTCTTCAACCGCAAACCTGAGTGTCCAGAACGGTTCTCCCAGCCTCACATCATTCAGCGTCACGTCTGACATCAACTCTCCATCTATCGTTGTCCCGAAAGCATCCACTCGAATTGTCTTCAATAATCCATATTGATTCACGTTGCGATGCCACCATTCCGGTGTATATTTTCCTCGTGCCGCCCTGCCGAAATCCGCGGGACTTGTCCACGTTCCGAGCTCAATGCCATTAAAGCTGAAGGTAATATCTGATGGCCAATCATCTCTTAAACCTGGTGCTTCAGAAGCCAACTCCATGGATATTTCTATAGCGTCCGCACTGGGATTGGGATATAGATAGTTAGGCGTTTTATACTCCACATAACCTCTCCCGAACCACAGGATGGAAGCTTGAACCCGTTCAGGATCCAGGAAGTAGCGCGGATCGTCCCATACCCCAATTTCCTTCTCTCTCGTACCCAGACCGCAAGTGGGATGAATATCAAACGCAGTATAATGACCAACCGAGATGGTCTGTTCCCTCATATTCGTAACTCTGCTGGCTGCGGGCAGCTCAATTTCAATCTTTTTTTGTTTGAGAAAACACATTTTGTGTGTTCCTCCATTACGCCGGACTCTGTGGCTTCCGATTAATTCGGCTTCTTCCAATTTTCGGATATGCATTGTAACAATGGACGGGCTAAGTTTGATCTGTGCGGCGATATCCTTGACACTCATCTCTTGATCGGCTATCAACTCCATAATCCGCCAGCGAACTTCACTGGCTAGCGCATCGTATAAAGGCATAAACCGGGACTCCCCGTTGGATTGAATCATTTTTTACACTCTCCTGCTCACACTCGGTGAAATCACATTTATATAAATTTAAAGAATATTAATTGAAATTACAAGTCCCTTCTATTGAAATGGACAGTGGGTTGGTGTTTAATTTCAGTAGCTTCCTATTATTAGAATTCTTATTTTTATGAATTTATCATCGAGGTGAAATAACAAATGAAGTTTAACAATCCCGTCATCAAAGGGTTCTATCCAGATCCAAGCGTCTGCAGAGTAGACGATACGTATTACCTAATTTGCAGTTCATTTCAATTTTTCCCCGGAGTACCGATTTTCGAAAGCAAAGATCTGATTAACTGGAAACAGATTGGTCATTGTCTAACGAAAACGAGTCAGGTACAACTTGCACATGTGAACAGTTCAGGAGGCGTATTCGCTCCTACCCTTCGGCATCATAACGGGCGATTCTACATGACGACCACGAATGATACGACCCGCCAGAACTTCTATGTGTGGACAGACGATATCTATGGCGAATGGTCTGAGCCCATATTCGTGGATCAGGGTGGAATCGATCCGGACTTATATTTCGAAGACCAAAAGGCTTACTTTATGAGTAACGGTTCTGACGATTTCGGCGTCTCGGGGATCGTTCAATGTGAGATCGAGATTGAAACGGGCAAAAAGCTTACACCGAGCCGGACCATATGGCAAGGTACCGGAGGACGTTACCTGGAAAGTCCTCATATGTATAAGATCAACGGTCTTTATTATCTGCTGGCTGCTGAAGGAGGTACCGAATACGGTCACATGGAAACATATGCACGCGGATCCTCTGTCTCCGGTCCTTTCGAAGCTTATCCTCACAATCCGGTGTTAACCAACCGTAACCTGGGCGGTTATGAGCTGCAAGGTGTTGGACATGGCGATCTGGTTCAGGATGTTGAGGGAAATTGGTGGCTCTTCCACTTGGGATTCCGGCAGATCGGACAATGGCAGACGTTTCACCATCTTGGACGCGAAGTTTTTGTAGCACCTGTGACCTTCAATGAAGACGGCTGGTTTACAGCGGGTCACAATGGAACGACTTTATTAACTTTTGAAACAGACCGGATATCCGAATCTGTCGTTCAGGTGGAGAAGAAGTCATTTACTTTTGACAACACGGAATGGGACAAGGATTGGTGCTATCTCAGACATCCTCATCCGCAGAATTATATGCTGCAATCCAACAAGCTAACGCTTAAAGGAACGGACGTCTCGCTGGATCAACCGGGCACCCCTACCTTCATCGGTATACGACAAAAGGACTTCAATGCCATCATTTCTTGTGATGTTAGCCTTACAGACGGAGAAGCAGGCATCACCCTGTATATGGATGAGCACCATCATTATGATCTGGCTATACGAAAAGACGCTGAAGGTTATAAGGTGATCGAGCGCCTTAATATCGGAGATATCAAATCGATTGAAAAAGAAGTGCATCTCGGAAGCCGTAACCAAGCCACATTGAAGATCCGGGCAACCAATGATCGTTATACCTTTAGCTTGGATAACCAGGGTAAGGAGATTGAATTAGGCAACGCACATACGAAATACCTATCCTCTGAGGTAGCCGGTGGGTTTACAGGCGTAGTCATCGGTTTATATGCCTATGGCGAAGGATCTGTGGCAGAATTCTCAGAATTCAAGTGCGACTATAAATAATAGCCAGATCTACAAGTTAAACAATAGAAATTTACATTTCTAACTTTTGTCTAACTGCATGTAAAAAAAGCGAGGATGTCCTCAAAGTCAACACTTTGGAGACATCCTCGCAGTCTTATACAACTGGAACTAAACTAATTTAAATTGAAAACTTACATCGTGCTCGTATCAATCACGAATCTGTACTTCACATCCGAAGCAAGTACACGTTTATAAGCTTCATCAATTTGGTCAGCCGAGATGACTTCGATCTGAGGTGTAATGTCATGTTTCGCACAGAAGTCCATCATTTCCTGGGTCTCCCGGATACCACCAATCATGGAACCTGCAAATGAACGACGGTGACCGATGAGAGACATGACGTTTACTGCGAGCGGCTCACCAGGTGCACCTACGTTTACGAGTGTACCATCCAGCGTAAGCAATCCGAAATAAGCGTTAATGTCAATGTTGGCACTTACCGTGTTAATGATCAGATCAAAGGAACCTGCAAGCTTCTCGAACGTTTCTGCTTCACTTGTGGCGTAATAGTGGTTTGCACCAAACTGCAAACCATCTTCTTTTTTATTCAGGGATTGGGACAGAACAGTCACCTCGGCACCCATGGCATGTGCAATTTTGACAGCCATATGGCCGAGACCACCCATCCCTACAATCGCTACTTTTTTCCCTGGAGCTGCTTCCCAATGGTGAAGCGGCGAGTATGTTGTGATACCTGCGCAAAGTAACGGTGCAGCGGCTTCGAGTGCAATGTTATCCGGAATTCGAATAACGAAATTTTCGGTCACGACGATGTGAGTCGAATATCCACCTTGTGTGGGTTCACCGTATTTATCAACCCCACCATACGTTTGAATATTGCCTTTGAGGCAGTACTGCTCTTCTCCTCTGCGGCAATTTTCGCATTCCCCACAGGAGTCAACCATACATCCTACGCCTACTCGGTCACCCACTTTATATTTTGAAACTTCAGTTCCTACTTCTGTGACAATACCTGCAATTTCATGTCCAGGAACCAGCGGATAATTCACCGGGCCCCATTCACCGTGAGCCGTATGAATGTCAGAGTGACAAATGCCGGCATATTTGATTTCAATCAGGACATCATGTGTGTCCAGATCGCGTCGTTTGATTTCAGCCGACCGGAACGATTGATCCGGTCCGTCCACAGCACGTGCTTTAGCAGTTATCATCATTGAAACCTCCTAAGATGTCATTTTCCAAGAGAATACACCCATTCAGTGGCAAGAATCATGATTGATATAATGATCAGTCATTCCTTCTTTTTCTCTCGCAAAATCATCTTAATCCCTCTAGTTAACTCTAGGTCAAATATCTTTTCTAAATTTTTTTTATAGTAATAGTTAAAGATAATTCTAAGCTCCCTTATTGTCATTGCTGACTTTGACATCCTGTATATACCGTGATAAGATTCCCCACAGAAGCTAGAGTTAACTCGAAGTCTATGCCGTAAGAAAAGGAGATCCGTATGACATACTCAATCAGCGAAGTTGCCAAAGAATTGAATCTCACCGTATATACATTGCGTTATTATGATAAGGAAGGGCTTATGCCTTTTGTCGAACGTACCCCTAGCGGAGTGCGCAAGTTTAAAGAATCCGACATTGATTTTCTGAAAATTATTCAATGCCTGAAACTCACGGGTATGCCGATTAAGGATATCAAGGATTTCATTGAATGGTGTTCCGAAGGCGACTCCACGCTGCAGGAGAGATATGACATGTTCATTGAACGCAAAGCCAGTGTGGAAGCACAAATGGAAGAACTGAGAAAGACCATGGAAGTCATTGAACACAAATGCGCCTATTATAAAACTGCCATCGCTGCAGGAACGGAAGATATCCATAAAAAAAATAAAATGGGTCAATCAGTGACGAATTAAAGAAACACCAAAAACCTAGAATCCATTCGGACCTAGGTTTTTTGGTGTTTCTTACTGAAAGGTTACGGATTCAATTTGATTGTTCCAGCTAATCACAAATTGAATGGGATCACTTTTCTATCTAATTATTACCCAGTAAGGGTAATTACAAATTATTCTAAATACCAGGCATCAGTTCCTTATATTCCGTAGGGCTGTATCCGGTATACTCCTTGAACACCTTAGAGAAATAATGCTGATCACTGAAGGATAGAAGGTCCGATAATTCCTTAAACTTCATATCAGGTTGCTGTTCCATCAGCCTGCAGGCTTCCTGAATTCTCAGCCGGGTATAATACTGAACAAAAGTGGCTTGCGTTACGTTTTTGATCACCCTGCTAACATAAGATGGACTGACGTGAAACTTCAAAGCGATGTCGTTTATGGATAAGTGGGAATATTTATTGAGTTTGATGTACTCATCCATCTGCTCGAATAGAAGCTCCTTGCTTTTTCGGACATGCGACTGCAGCATATCAAAACACTGCCCTGTCCATTCCTGTAGTTCCCGGCAGAAGTCGGCATATGTCGTTGCTTCCAAGAGCTGTTTGGCCCGGTGCTCCAGACCAAGCCTGATCCCCGATCCTTGTTCTTCGTACAGATGAGCGAACGTATCCACCAATAACCCTATGAAACGTTCCACCTCTCTCACATGCACATGCTCCTCCGCCCATCGGTCCAGCAGCTCGGACAACTTCAGAATGAACCGCTCTTTCTGATAAGCCTGTATCATTTGTACAAATGCGGATTCCAATGCAGAATCCACACATCCTGATTCCAGTCTCGCCGTCGATACTGGATTTCCAGTGTCGAGTGCCAATCCTTGTTTTAACCGCTGCTGTGCAGATAATATCGACGTTATTTGATGATAGACTTCAGGCAGTTGTCCCGACTCGGAGGACAGCAGTTGCCCTCCAATCATCGCATCCATGTGATACGTAACCAAATGACGCCGTAATGATTCCAGACATTCATGCATGGAGGAATAAGCAGCAAGCGCTCCCTTGTTTACGAAAACGATAAATTGATTCGGCGTTTGACTACGTAACACACGACAAGACTGGGGAGCAAAAAGAATCTCCACTGCATCAAGAAGCGTCTGCTGTGTCCATTGTTCCTTCCCTGGTGTAAATGGCTGCTTACGCAAAATAATCATCATCTGAGAAAGCAGCGAAAAATCCTCCCCCTTTTGCACTTCAGCATAACACTGAGGGTCGACAATCTCTTGCAAGTCATTTGAATTTTTGGATTTCTGTTGATCAAGCTGGTCAATTACCCGTCTCATGACCTCTTCTAACGCCTCTTGCTCAACCGGTTTCAGCAAATAGTCGAACACCTGCAGGTTGAGTGCTTTTCGTGTGTATTCAAAGTCGCTATAGCCACTAATTAGAATCACTTTCAAGTCCGGGTTCTCCTTCTTCGCTTGCTCAATCAACGATAACCCATCCATCTTCGGCATCCGAATATCGGTTAGCAGCAGATCAATGGGTTCAAGCTGAATTGCAGCCAGGGCATCCTCTCCATTCGTTGCCGTAGCCACCACATGAATGGGAAGGGTAAGCGCATCCAAAAGCATTTTTACATTACGCAGTATTGGCTTGCTATCATCTACAATCATGACGTTATACATCACATGTCTCCCCTTTGCCTAGTAAAAGTCCTTTGTCAGCGAACCAATGATTTGAATGGTGGCTCCGTTTTCGCCATGTGCGTGATTGTTGAAAATGTTGAAAAACAGCCGATTACTATACATCAGTTTAAGCCGATTGATGCTATTGAGCATCCCCATATTACCAAGGGACGTTGGATGGTTGAGAAGATGGTTCTCTCCAGCAGCGGATTCCTGAACCTTTGCGAGGATCTCCTGCATTTTATCAAGTGGGAAACCTTCTCCGTTGTCTTTAATCTCAAGTGCCCATAGTCCGTTATATTGTTTCACCGTAATTTGAATACGCCAAGGCGGTGCAGTATTGGAAAAGGCATGTTCAATGCAATTTTCTACGAAAGGTTGAATGACCAGCCTCGGAAGTCGAATTTCGCTCGTTAAAGCGTCGGCATGAATCTCCCACTCCAAATCTTCTTCATACTTCTGCTGTACAAGTGATAAGTAATGTCTGGTATGATCCAGCTCATCAGCCAAAGTCACATGTGCGTAAGGCGAAGAAACAATATAGCGTAGACTGTCCGAGAGATGTTTGCACATATCCGATACAACCTTGGTCTTTCCCTCCTGTGCTGCGATGCTGATGAGATACAGGACGTTGTGTATAAAATGAGGAGCAATCTGAGCTTGCAAAGCCGAATTACGTGCCATGACTTCTTCATGTAATGCTGCCTTTTCCCGGTCTATGGATTGCTGCAATCGTTCCATCAAATCCTGAAAAGCTTCATTCAACAGCAGCAAATCATTGTTCTTCGGTCTCTCGTCGACCTTCAGATTCATATTGCTGTAATTGATACGCCAGATCTGACTGCGAAGCTTGCGGATCGGAAGCAGCAAATTGCGTGTAGTCAAGAGGATGTATACAAAAGAAACCAGCATCAAGGCTGTAATCAGTAGAATCGACATGCTCTGTACCGAATGGATTGAGCCTAATACCGAATGTTTGGGTGTAACGATATAGGTAATCCATCCTGTGCTGGGGGACGTCGAATGCGTGACGTAGTTGTTCTGTTTGTCCACGTCCAATCCCTCGTCGGATAACGGTTTGGTCCATTCTAACAAAGTGGTTCCCGATTCCGATCCGGTCATTTGATTACCTTGCTGGTTTAGAATATACACTTCGCCTGCAGCAATTCCCTCCGTGAGTTTTTGGATATACGCCTGATCCATTTGAATACTCAGATAACCGTACACCTTCCCGTTCTGATCATTGATCGTGCGGACGAAGGAGATCGTATCCTCTTGACGCACCAGAATGAATCCGTTCCCTTCCCACTCTCGTCCATCGCCGCTGGTAGCTACCATATTGCTGAGCATCGCGGGAAGATCTCCACTCCCCAGGTACGAGGTGAGCAGCACCCCTTCCTTGTCATAGATCGTCATGTCCTTCATATTCATGCTGGGTCCGATGGCCTGAAACATAATGTCTTTCAGCTTCCGGATCTGATTCAGCCTCTCGTAATTACTATGAGCCGTGGAACTCTTCTCCATCGTTGCGAAGATATCCTTGCTGGCCAAAATTCGCTGGGACAACTGGTTCTGCTGCTCGACATAGAGATCAACCTGCTCTCTGACCTTAGTCGCTGTCACAAGCATATCCTGCTCCGTTTTTTGTTTGAGCGGGCGGACAACGATCATGTTTACATAAACGATAAAACAGCCCAGCACGAACATTAGCAGGGCCAGAAATGTCAAGAATACCTTCGTTTGCAAACTGAATTGAGTTGCCCGATGTATCAGCTTTATCATCCTTCTAAATGTCCTCCTGTTCCCCCATCATGATGCGTCTCTCAACCATTTATGTCCTACTGTATCATGTGAACGATTGAAATGATAGCGATTTCAAGTTCAGAATATTACACATGAACGTTCAAGCACAGACATGTACCGGGAACAGATAAAAATTTATAATCGAATTTGTAAACGGATTCATTAAACGTTTTAGAGGGGGATTTGCATTGAAGAATCATAAAAGAAAAAAAGCAGCAGCTATTGTTTTGGCCAGTTTATTATCCATATCATTAACCGCCTGCGGATCTGGAGGAAGTGATTCCGGAACAGCTGCTGGCGGAGACAGCAAGGGTTCCAAGGTCACACTGGAACTCGCCATCTCCAAGAGCTCGCAGGACTCTGCCTTTATTCAGCAGGACATTCTGGATGAGTTTGAAAAACAGACGAATGTACGTGTGAATCTGCAGCTTATTCCAGCAGAACAGACCACGACCGTACTGCAAACCAAGCTGGCTGTCGATGAAACGCCTGATATCATTCAATACAACCTGGCGAGCGCCGTGACGGATCTGAACCTGGAACGCAATTTTGAAATTCTGGATAACGAGCCTTGGGCAAGCAGAATTGTGAACAAGGACGTCCTTTCTTCCGGAGGTCATCTCTACAGCTTCCATGTCAGCCAGGATACAGGCATGCAAGGTGTTGTTTACAACAAACAGATCTTTGCAGACCTTGGTTTGTCGATTCCGACAAACTACGAAGAGTTTTTGGCTATCTGCGAAAAGATCAAAGCAAGCGGCATCACGCCCGTATTTATGCCATACAAAGACGCCTGGGCTGCCAACATTTGGCCAGCAGCAGCTTTTGCCGACTTTACAGCCAAGAATGATCCTACGTTCTTTGATGACCTGAACAGCAATAAGAAAAAATGGTCTGATATTCCGGAGTTCAAAACCTTCCTGGAGCAGCAGTACGAAGTGTACACCAAAGGCTACACCAACACAGACGTGCTTAGTGACAGCTACGATATGGCCGTGGGTAAATTCCTGAACAAGGAAGTAGCCATGATGTTTATGGGTGACTGGTTGATCGAAGGTGTGGCCGAGCAGGACCCTAGCATGGAACTCGGCGTATTCCCTATTCCGTCTTCCCAGGATGCGAGTCTGGGCGCGAGTCCACTCGGCGGACAACTGTTCATTCCGAAGAAATCCAAACATCTGGAAGAAGCCAAACAGTTCCTGGACTTTATTGCTTCAAAGGAAGTTGCTCAGCAGATCGTTGATTCGAAAGGTTATGTATCCAATTTCAGTGACGTAACAACGCCTGAGCTGCCTGCCTACAAACAGGATATCGTAGACAATTACATTACACCTAAGAAAACAGTGCTAACTACTGATGCTTATATGCTTGTTGACCGCAGTGAACTGTACAGATTACTGCAGGATCAATTTGCAGGCGGACTGACACCGGAAGAAGTACTGAAGGCGTGGGACGAGAAGTTCAGCCAACTGATGCAAGACAAAGGTGTGGCCGGTTTCTAAGAGAATAAAAAACCGGGCAGCATAGAATCTTGTTTCCTATGCTGCCCGAGCTATAACGGAGCGTGAGACATGAAAAGGGCTAAAAATCTGTATTCGTACTACATGATATATCCGGCATTGCTGATCTACTCCATCTTTTTCGTCATCCCTGCCATCGCAGGATTTTACTATTCATTTACGGATTGGCGGCTGGATCGACTGGAACTTCAGTTCATCGGTTGGGACAATTTCAAGAAGATCTTCTCTGATAAAACGCTGATTCTGGCATTGCAAAACACGGCGATCTTCGCGATTGTCACTGTAGTTGGCAAAAATGTCATCGGTCTATTGCTGGCCGTAGGACTGAACATGAGATTAAGAACCAAAAATCTACTGCGTGCCATCTTCTACTCCCCTTCCATTCTTAGCATTCTCGTCATCAGTATTTTGTTTACACCGATGCTGCGAACCGAAGGCACAATTAACAACTTGCTCGAAGCTGTAGGCTTGCATTCATTAAGCCAGGCTTGGCTGACCAATCCGTCCATCGTCATCTGGACCATCGCCATCGTCTCCATTTGGCAAAGCGCCGGATTTCAAATGGCCATCTATCTGGCCGGCCTGCAATCCATTTCCCAGGAATATTACGAAGCTGCTACCATTGACGGGGCCAGCTCATGGAAAAGCTTCTTTAAAATCACGCTGCCACTTCTGCTGCCAGCCATTAATATTAACTTGATGCTGACCCTAATCGGTGGACTCAAAGTATTTTCGGAAGTCTACGTCATGACCGGCGGCGGCCCGGGCAACGCTTCTCAGGTTGTGGGTACCATTATTCTGCGCTCCTTCGGTGAAGGCAACTGGGGACTCGGTACCGCAGTCAACACACTGCTGTTCGTTGTTGTCACCATTATCGCCATTCCACTGTTGATTTTCATGCGTCGTAAGGAGGTTACCGAATAACATGGGCTATACTCGCAAACTTGCCATCCGCAATTACATTGTGGAAGGATTCCTGATTCTGGCCTCCCTGATTGTTCTCTTGCCGCTCGTGATCCTGATCTTCGGTTCATTTAAAACAAGCGCCGAAGTACTCAGCTTCTCCCTAAGTTTACCTGATACATGGCAATTCTCGAATTACGTGCGGGTCTTCGAAGAAGGCGGCCTATCGAGGGCTTTTCTCAATAGTATCTGGATTACTGGCGTATCCTCGGTAATCAATATCGTAGCATCTTCGGCTGCATCATTCATTCTTGCACGCAGAGAAACAAAAGTCTCCGGAGCGATCTATATGTATTTCTTCATGGGGCTAATTGCTCCAATGTCGATCATTACAACGATTCGGGTTGTACAAGGTTTGGGCTTCTACGGAAGCATAACAAGCGTTATCCTGATCTATGCCGCTCTTAATACGGCGTTCAGTGTGTTCTTGTACAGCGGTTTTATCAAAACCATTCCGAGAGCGCTCGACGAAGTTGCTTTTCTGGAAGGTGCAAGCGTGTTCGGCGTATTCTTCCGGATCGTCACGCCGCTCATTCTGCCGGTTAACGCGACAGTGGCAATAATGGTGTTCATGTCGGTATGGAATGACATTACGATTCCGGTTTACTTCCTGACAGACAGCTCCACGTGGACGATGCCGCTTTCAATCTACAATTTTTACGGCAAGTACAGCCGGGACTGGAATTTGATTTTTGCCAATCTTGTACTGACTTCGCTGCCTGTATTCATCCTGTACTTATTCGGTCAGAAATATATCGTAAGCGGCCTCACGGCTGGAGCAGTCAAAGGCTAATCAGCTCTACAACCAGAGCTCCTTTTCTTAAATGCTACCCAAAGAAACCCACCTTGTTAGGTGGGTTTTTGTCTTTTAACTTTTGGCTTCAACTTAATAGGGATATCATATCCTGCTCTAAGCCTCGCTCTTCTTTATTACCCGCTTGGGCCTTGTCAAATCGTAACTGTGCTTAATCATTCCCTGCACATCCTCCACAGGCAGATTGCCTTCCACATTCACCGTGTTCCAGTGTTCCTTGTTCATATGGTAACCGGGAATCACCTCCGGGAATGCGTTTCGCAGGAAATCCGAACGTTCCGGATCACACTTCAGATTCACACTGACATGTCCGTTGTAGTTGTGCAATATGAGTGCAAAAAGTTTTTGGTTTCCTTGGTGGCGTATCGCCGTCCATCCTTCTCCAAATGGATGATCTTCATATGAACTGGGATAAGACAAGCAGTATTCCGTTAATTCTTCCAACGTCATGATCTTTTTTCCTCCATTATAGAAATCCTTCCATCCCATTTTGTATGAACCGTTGGTTATATGCAAGTTTACTTCATCGTGAAAGACAAAAAGGAACCGGCACTTCATGCCGATTCCTATGTATTGCACATATGATGTTATTGCTGTACTACACCTCTTGGGCAACTTGTGGTAATTTATCCGGTGCTTTGTGGTTCATGATTGGAATCATGGCCAATGCGCCAATGAGAAATAAAAAACCTGCTCCGCTATAGATCGTGCTCAGCGAAAAGGCATCTTTTAACGCTCCTGCGAAGGACATGGAAATGACCATCATGCCTACGAACATCGGATTCAAAACGCCATTCACGCGGCCAACAATGGAAGCCTCCGACCATTTCAGAATCATGGTGCTAATCCCAATATGAATGCAAGGAAACACCAGCCCATTCAGAAATTGAACAGTCAGCGTGACGGGGACACTTGTCGAATAACCCACGATGGCTGTACAGACTGCACCCGCTACCATTCCAATGGCTAGCAGAATTTGTGGTGGAACCCTCTTCGCAAACGTAGCTACTATTCCCCCACCAATTAGCATGGCTGCACCATTCACCATCAGGAGATATTGCAGGAATTCCTTGCTCCTGTCGAGCTGCTCTGTAACAATGAACAGATTGAGCGCTTGGGCTACACCAACGGAGAGACCAGCAAGTATAAACGCTAGCCCGAGCATCCGGAGCACCTGACTTTGCCAAACGTAACGAAACCCTTCCACGAATTCTTTTCGGAACTGCCCTTTAACCGCAACCGTTTGTGTCTGCATCTGATCCTCGGGCAGACGAACAAGAACGAGTGCGGACAGCAGGAAAACGAGGCCCATAACAGCGATGGATATTTCCAGGCCGAACGTGCTGTATACGAACGTGCCAAGCATCGGGCCAAGCACCATAAAGATGGCCATCAGCGATTGGAATAGAGCCATGCCTTGCTGCAGCTGTTCTTCTGCAACATGGTACTTAAACAATCGCATGCTTGAAGGTTGAGAGAACTGAGACAGAATTGCCGAGATAAATGCAACGAGGTAAACGGAGTGCCATGAGCCGTAATGTATGGTCAGGAGAACTGCAAATACCGATACGGCAGATAATACATCGCACCAAATCATCGTTCGTTTCGGCCGCCAGCGATCAGCAAAGGTACCTCCGATGAACGAAAAAACAAAAATCGGGGCAAACTCGGCCACACTGATGAGTGAAATGGCGTATGGATCATTATTCGTTGTCTCCGCCACATACAGTAGAATTGCAAAATTCCGAACCCAGATGCCGATCTGTAGGAGAACGCTGGATAACAAGATTGTCTGAAGAAACCGATTGCGAAACAGGCTTGTTGCATTAGTGCCTTGGACGTGCCTATTCAATCTCCTCAACCTCCATTTGTCATAAAGATGCCCATACTTTAATGATATGACGTCTCCTTTCACATCAATAATTATACGGACATCAACTTCCCACGCCTCCGACTAAAGACTGATTTTTCCAATTCGGATGATTTTCTCAAATTACATCATGATGTCCAATTCAGCACTTCGGACCATCCGAACGCAGCTGTTCATCCAGCCACATGAGAGCAGATTGCAGCCTCTCTTCCGGTACGGTTTCATATCGGTCTCCCAGAGAAAGTTCAAATGAACAATGCCCGGTCTCGCTATTTTCTTTTAGATACGAAGTTAACCCTATTTCAAACTGCCGCGTCATTCTGGTAAGAATGGGTTCAGCCTCTGCCGGAGTTCGTTCGACGTGCACATGAAACATATTCGACACGGGTACTTCGGGCAGCGTACGTATTCCATAACATTGATTCAGCAAAGAAGCGAGCTGCTTCGCTTGTTCATAATAGATTCCCATTTTATTGATACGTTGATCATAATAATATTGAGCACTTAGAATATAAGGATACAGACCGATCAGATCCCCGCCAAACCGGCGTTTCCAAACTCGGGACTCTTTCATCATATCCGTATCTCCAGCCAATATGGCTCCTGCTATACCGCCAATGCCTTTGTAAAATGATACATACACACTATCAAACAAGCTGCAGATCTCTGCTGCCGACTTCTGATAGTAAGGTGTGATCTCAAACAGTCTCGCTCCATCCAAATGCAGCTTGATTCCGCGTTCACGGCAATAAGCCGAGATGGCTTCGAGTTCTTCATATGCAGGCAGCTGGCCGCCAATTTCCCGCTGTGGCAATTCAAGCAATAGACAGGCAATGTCGCCTTCGATGGCTTGGACATCATCCAATCGTATCAATCGGTCCTTGTCCCCAAACAGAACCGCTTCAATCTGATGAAGTTCCTTCAGGGTGTTCTCTTCATGAATTTCAATGTGACACAGGGGATGATAGGCTACACGCTTCAGTCCCTTTTGATCACAATAAATACGCAGCGCAATCTGCTGCGACATGGTACCACTTGGGAAAAAGATGGCTGCCTCCTTGCCCAGTACTTCAGCCATCAGTCGTTGGAAGTGTTCAATGGTTTCTCCGCTCCCGTAATGATCGCTGTCTATCTCACCATCAATGTGCTGAAATGCTTCCTGGAGAACCCTGATTTTGCGACTGCCATGACCGCCAACGATATACTCAGCCTCTCTGAACGCTTCCATTAATGAATCCGGTGTATCGCTCAAGCCATATCCTACAGTATCTTCAGCAGATGTCTCTTCGAAATCACCTTTCGTTTGATTACCCGTATGTTTCCCCATCTGGCTCACACCTCTCTATTTAAACTTTACTAAACCATTGCCATTCGCGAAACGCCGTTATATCATGCTTTGCTTTTACTTCCGCCAAAAAGTTGAGCAGTCTGCCTTGTCTGTAATATTAAATGCAATAATTCTCTCCAGCAGAGCAAAATCCACCGGTTGACTCCATTTGATTCGAATCAATTCTTTCGTATGATCATAGCCAGCCTCCACAATCTCATCTGAAAACTGAAGAATGCCTGCCTTCTCGGGAGCAATCGCCATATGCTGTTTGGCAACACTGAATCCGATAATGAAGGTCTCATGATCCGTAAACATTGGCTGATTCCAAGCAATCTTCGCCTTTAGGTTAGGAAATTTCGTAGCCACCCAATTCAGTACTTCTTCGGCTCGAGCACGCTGGTCCGGGTTGTCCATCCGTGTCAAAAAATCTTCAAATTCGTTCAAGTAAATTCCTCCTATATGAAATTAGTTAAGTTCGTTTGTTTATTGGTTGACTTACTCTTTTCATCAAGTATACACGTTCGTTACAAGTCTCCAAACATAAATTCGTTTGATTCATGCTGTATCACTCTGGAACAGCTTAAAGTTCTTGCCGCTAAGCGGACAACTCCTTCAAGTGAGCAACATATCATATGGCAAAATGATAGATTGGAGGAGTTGCTATGGTTCGTACACTTGACGCCCGTACATCGCTGGGGTCAGCAGGTATTACCCCTCTCAACGTTCCGCTTGGCGCAAATACACCTACACTGCTGGGGATTGTTGGTCTTAATATTTTCAATCCGGGGCCGATTATTCGAACGCAATTCAATGGGACCTATCGGATTTCGGTATCCAATTTGTCTTCCTTGCCTTCTTCCATTCGTTTTGAAATATTCAGAGGGGCAACATATACGGGCCAACCGATCTATGTGGTTTCCCAGCCTGTATTTCCTAACGACAGTACGATTCTGGCGAGCTTTGAAGGTTCGGATTACAATGTGCCTGCACCTGCCAATGGACAGCTCATCTACTCCTGCTTTGCAACGTTTGTCCCTGTATCCGCATCAGAACAAGCCACTCGCCTTGGACCGGAGTGCTTCAATGCGGTCGCTTACAGCGACGATTAACTCCACATTTCGATTGCTCCTTAGCTTCGAAGAAAGGAGGACTTCAAATGGTTAAGACATTAGATGCAAGAACGTCTCAAGGCTCTAAAGGTCAGGGCGTTCTCACTCCCAGTTTCACAAACGGCGTTCCATTATTGTTCGCCCAAGTTGGGCTGCAAGTAAGTAATCCGGGTCCAATCATCCGCACACTTTTCTCAGGTATCGTAACGGTAACGGCCAATCAATTATTTAACAACGGTTCTCTTGCCATCGAGGTATATCGTGGTCTGGGAGTCTCACAGCAGCTTGTATACCGTGCAGAAAGGACTGTCCTCGGCAACCCTTTCTTCAGCCCGTGTGTGCTCAGTTTTACGGGCTCCGATTATAACGTAACTCCACCAGGAAATGGCCAGCTCGTCTACTCTGTCTATGCGACATTCTCCTATGGTCCGGATACCGGCGTAAGCAATGTCCGGCTCGGGCCGGAAAGTTTTAACGCAACTGTGTATTCCGATGACTAAGTTGATGATTCGGACAAAAAAACGCTATCATGTCTCGTACGTATAGACTACTTATAAGGATGCTCGATCCAAATCCAGTGCTCTCCGATGGTCAGAGCTGGAGGGATCAGGCATCCTTATTCTTGTTTCGTATTCAATTTTGCTTGTTAATGACAATGGAAAGACTATAGTTCGCATGTTCGTTCAAACGAACAAGGAATTGATCCAAAACTTCATTCGATGGAAATCTGGCCTCCAGAATGTAACATCCGTTTCCGCTCACTTTATAGTTATTTAGTACAAAATCATTTTCAGTTTTAACAAAAGACAGGAACGACTGATGATGTGGATTCGTCAGTTTGATCGTGATAAACGCATGGATTAAACAGTTTAATTTGACTTGATTTACTTGGACGGTGTATTTTTCAATAATTCCGTTTTCCTCCAGCTTCAACACTCTCGAAGCAGCTGCTTGGCCAGTGAGATGAACCTTCTCCCCCAACTTTTTCATCGTAATGCG
This sequence comes from Paenibacillus sp. ACRRY, assembly GCF_022346995.1. Classification (GTDB taxonomy): domain Bacteria; phylum Bacillota; class Bacilli; order Paenibacillales; family Paenibacillaceae; genus Paenibacillus. Next base: position 1,153,042 of record NZ_JAKRNM010000001.1, read on the forward strand.
ACTGTTCTCTGACAGCTCTTGAATAATTAATTGATCTATGTGATCGAGCACTCGTTATCCTACCCCTTTAATTTTAGTATCATCACCAATGAAAACCCAATTCATGAGATAAGTAAAGCTTACTCAATTCTACATACAAACCCATCATGAAAAGAAATACTTTCATAATTCAAGTAAATGAGAAGAAAGACTTGATTCTATGCATGTACGCAGACATCCGGAGGTTGTAAGCTATTTATATATTCATGATCAAAGGAGAATTACAATGAAAATAACTCAAATCCGAAATGCTACAATTATCGTTGAGTATGCAGAACAACACTTTTTAATTGATCCATTCCTGGCTGACAAGGGCGTGTATCCTCCATTCCCTAATTCTGCGAGGCAGGATCAGAAGAATCCATTGGTCGATCTTCCGACATCTGTTGAAAATATAATCCGTGGCATCGACGCGGTTATCGTTACTCATCTTCATTTGGACCATTTTGATGATGCCGCAAAAGAAGCGCTGCCCAAAGACATCAAAATGTTTGTACAGAACGAAGCTGATGCGACTGAAGTTAAAAATGCTGGCTTTAACAACGTAGAGATTCTTCATGAAGATTCAGTATTTCAGGGAATTCAACTCATTAAAACAAAAGGGGAGCATGGGAGAGGAGAAGTCTTGAAGCTTGCTGGCGAAGTATGTGGTGTAGTCTTTAAACACACTAGTGAGCAGACTTTATATGTAGCTGGGGACACCGTTTGGGTCGAATCTGTTCAAGAAGTGATCCACACTCACAAACCTGAAGTTCTTGTTGTTAATGGAGGAGATAATCAGTTTCTGGAGGGTGGTTCCTTGGTTATGGGCATAGACGATATCTATAAAGTATATCAAGCTGCACCAGACGCGAAAATCATTGTAGTCCACATGGAAGCAGTTAACCATTGGGGTCTTTCCAGAGAAGATTTAAGAAGCTTTTTGAAGGATAAAGGGATCACCAATAACGTTGCTGTTCCTGAGGATGGGGAATCCTACGTATTATAATTCAGCTATAAAAAATTGAACACTCCTCCGTCACTTCGTGACGGTCAGGAGTGTTCTTCTACAGCTTACTTCACAGAAAGCAAGCTGTCCGTAAGAAATTTCAGTTGTCCTTCCAAAGTGATCGGATCGTTATATGTGTCCGAAGTGTTATCCAGCTGGAAGACATGTCCTGCCTTAACAGCAGGCAGATTCTCCCACAATGTATTGCTGTATACGACTTCGGCATCACTCGTATCTCCCGACCACGGGCTGGTAAAGATGATGTCACCTGCATATTCCGGCAGCACTTCCATGGAGATCGATGCAAAGCCTGTTCCACTGTCAATCGCTTCTGCCTGAGCCTTGGTTGGGGCCTTCAAGCCAAATTCGCCATAAAGGATTTCACCACCACGACCATAGTTATGGCCGAATACGTATAGTCCCTTCGCATATGGATTCAGAATGGAGACAGTACGATCACCTACTGCAGCTTCTACTTTGGGTTTCCATTCGTTAATCTGAGCTTCCCAGTTTGTAACCCATGCTTTCGCTGCATCTTCCCTATTCGTCAGCTTGCCTAATTCAACCATCAGATCTTTATAGTTGAGTTTGCCATACTGGATCTGCACCACAGGGGCAATTTGAGACAATTGATCAAGGCCCTCTGTGCCCTTATAAGCGATGATCAGATCCGGTTTGAGGCTTACCAGCTGTTCCGCTGTAGGCTGCTCACCCAGATCGGTTGTTCCTTCACTTATTAATTGATCCTTAATATACTTATTGCCCATTGCTCCAGAGAGAGCTCCTACCACGGGAACATCCAGTGCTACAAAGTATCCTGTCGTAAACGCCGTCAAATCAATGACACGCTGCGGTGTTTTCGGTACCTCAATTTCTCCTGCATCCGATTGGTATGTAACGGTCTCCCCTTCGTCAGTTGTTGCTGCTTCAGCTGCTGATGCTGAGTCAGTTGTCTGCTCTGTCGTGTTTGCACTTGCATCCGTCGCTGTACTCGTCGTTGCGGTTTGACCGCATGCACTTAGTACCAGCAGCACGGTTAGTGCCAGTATAAGCAAGACCGAATTAGATAGTCTCAACAATGTAAACCCACCTTTTTTTAATTGATATTGATAATCGTTATCACTTTATCATGATGCAGTCTATTTGACAAGCTAATTCTAGTTCTCTTTGTAAAATGTAGTTATATTAGATGTTTCACCCCGTAGTCAGACTTCCATTCCATGATCAAAAAAGCCGCCAAGGGCGACTTTAAAGACATGATTTTTAGTTTCCGACAACTTTATATTCGCTCGTAACCTTCTCCTGTATTAGCTCTCTTTCAAGGAAATATGATCAACTACCATCCAGTTGTTATCCCTATATTGCAGCGTTAATTTTACAGAGGTGGAACCCTCATTCGAACGATATTTACTTACCACAAGTGTGGCCTCATTCTTCTCGTTTGCCAGCTCGACCTTTTCAATCCGCAGTAAAATCCCTCGAAGATTGCTTGGATTATCTTCATATAAACTTTCCTTAAGCAATTGTTCATAAGTTAGGTTATAAACATCCACCTTATATTTCGTTCGTAAGAATTCCATTACATGTTGTCCATCCGAATCACTTAATGCAGGAGTCTGAACATCGTCTATTGATATATACTCCATTGATCTATTAAGAGCTGAATCCGTCAATATGACCTCTTCCAATGCTGCAAGATATAGTTCGCTTAAGCTAGTTACAGCCTCTGTGTTTGTAAACTTGCTTGCACAAGATGTTGTCAAACTAACCAGTGACAGAACATAAATGAAGTACAATAACTTCCTTGGGATGACCCTCACCTCCTATGGATTCCTTAACTCATTAACGGCAATCTCACGGAACATGTTGCACAATAAAAAAAGCAGTCCTCAGTGGACTGCCCGTTCGATTTTTACATTTTCAGATCCAATTGAAACTGATCCAGCTCTTCTTCTGCATCACGCATTAATTCCACTAACTGATCAGCGTATTCTCCAAGCACAGCCCTGCTGGCCTCAAAGTTAAGCCATTGAATGGTTAGCGGAATTGAAATGAAGCCAGTAATGACATCCCATAACGCATCGAGATTCCGCCCGTAAGAGTCATCTAACCCCAGCTTCGCCTGAAGAATATCATGCAGCTCTTCTTTTCCATGAATATCATTTCCATCAATGATTACTGTCTTCATACCATCCTACCTTTGGTCATTTGATTTGTTCAAACGTACGATAATGATCGGTTGTCTTGTATATTAAGCCATCACTGGAATAGAGGATTCGGTCACTCCCCCGGGTTCCACCGGAATAATTGATATCTGCCTCGTACCACGTTCTTGCCTTTTTCTTAGGTAACAAGCCTTCCCGATTCTGAAAAATATCACCGCCGATACTTTTGCCTGGGGCCACATCTTGCAGATTTCCCTCACTTGGTTCCCAGCCTAAAGCTCTGGCCTCCTTCTTGGTAATATAATTATCTGGAAGTTCCTGATGCTCGGTAAGATAATTGGCAACTTCGTCAAATTGGTTCAAGACAGCATGAGTCTGGGTCGAATCATCTACAGATAGCGATTCAAGCGAACAGCCTGCGAACAGCATCGTCGCAAGAATAATGAGTACAGCACCTAACCATTTTTTAATATTCACTGCTTATAATCTCCTTTTAATCTTCTTAACTCAAAAAAGTATATACCAATCTGGACACAGTTCCAAGTATAGCTAAAAGTTAAAGGATTGAAGTATATTTCAGTCATCTGCCATTACACCCGTCCCGGGTGGAGTAGGTCCCGTGACCATCGCTACGCTGATCGAACATACGATCAAATCAGCCTGCATGCAATCCAAAAAAACTTCATAATATGTACGAAAGTACGCAAAGCTCACTCTTTTCATGAGTGCTTTGGGTGCTTCTTTGTATATAGACATAAAGGGTAATGATCATTGACAGTGCGTGCGTCTGCTAATTCAATTTTCGTTAATACTTATCTGTTCATGTTCTTTTTATTTTTTGGCATATTGTAAAATGGCCGTCGCCGCACGAATACGAAGTTCCTCGTTCTCACTCTGTAATGCATTCTTTAGTATGTCGAGAGCTTCCTGTACTGTTCCGTCATCTACGCCAACCGAATGTTGAACTGCCGTTTCTGTTTCGGGAGTTCTTGAAATCCACGGATCCAATTGAGCCTGTGATCGTGGATACTCGAATGTTGAAATGATCGAAGCATTCGAGATCAGAGTACGTACTTTATCGTTTATCTCTGTCAGTGGAATTCTTCCCAACCACGTTATTCCTCGCCGATGACATATCGAATCTTCCTCAATGCTAACGGAATCATCGTAAAAATAGTCGCCCACATCCCCAACATATACCCACTCATCGTCATGAATTAAGACATGGTCTCCATCCTGCATGATGTTTACAAACATCTGTAGGGTACCTATTACTCCGCTCAGTTCCGAGTCAGGTATTGCATAATGCTGCCCGATTTGTTCTTTCCATTCTTCAGCCGATAGTTGTTCCAAATCCCCTGTAGCTGGCCAATCGATCCCGATAAAGTTATCTTCCAGGAATGCTGCAGTTCGATCCGTTCCGTGTATGATGGATTGAATGTGAAAAAGGTTCATGCTGCACTTATCCTCCTCTGATGCTATAAGCGTATTTTACGTTCTACACATTATAAATCGTTTCATTTGGCTTATTTTTTTGTTTCCGAAATGCCGATGGTGTCTCGCCAAAGGCTTCACGGAATTTTCTTGTAAAATGTATGCCACAGTCAAATCCAACATCCGTAGCGATCTCTGCGATTTGCCGGTTTGTCCCAGCGAGAAGCTGTGCTGCCTTCTCCAACCTGAACTTGTGAACTGTATTAAGAATCGTATCTCCTACCTGCTCCTTAAATAAATGGGAGAGGCGTGAGGTGGATAAACAGCATCGGTTCGCAAGTTCCGGTATGCTTATCTTCTGCGCAGGATGCATCTGCAGATAGCGCAAGATCTCCGCAATTCGGGGATCCATCGTCGCCGGAACATCCGGTGGATAGGTGTGTTGAATGTGAATCAACGTCTCTTCCAGGGCCAGCTCGGATAATCGGCGATATTGTTCCGAACGGCCTTCCGAAAATCCGTGACGCACCAATCTTCGAAGTGCATTCTGCATATCATGCCGTACCTCTTCCGAAACAATCCGCTGGTAGATGAAACGAGCTGACGTTTCGGGAAGCTTCAACCATGTACTCCAATGGGGATCGGGTATGAAGTGTACCCATATAAATTCCCAATGTTCGTGCTTGGTTCTATAATGGTGCGGAAGCCCTGGCATAAGAATTGCCACATCCCCCGCTGTGCAGGTTATCGAATTCTTGCCATGCTGTATTTCTCCTTCACCGGAAAGCGTATACATTAATAACCAGTCGATGCTCCCTGTTGGTCGATGAATCTCATATCCGTTCAACTCCTTATAATGACCTGCGATCAATATTCCAAAGGGCCTGTGTCCAACTATAGCATAATCCGCATGTTTTTCAGCCATTATCACACTACCTCGCTATGATCTATTCCATATAAAATATAGCTGTATCGATATTTCTTTTATTTTTGAACACAGTAGAATTCATCGTAAAGAACATATCACAAGGAGGTCGTCACAGCAATGAGCCACGTTTCGAAATTATCATTAATAGATGCGGACCGTAAGAAAATCCATCCGGGTAAATTGGGCATGCATGGTGGAACCAATCCCAAAGGAGAAGCCTTTGGATTCACCAATTATTATATGACTCGTAATGGCGAGCCCTTCATTCCGATCGTAGGTGAATTCCACTTCTCCAGGTTTTCATACTTGTACTGGGAAGAAGAACTGCTGAAAATGAAGGCCGGTGGAATTCACATCGTCGCCACATATGTATTTTGGAATTTCCATGAGGAAGAAGAAGGGATTTTTGAATGGGGTGGGAATCGGAATCTGCGCCATTTCATCGATCTCTGTGCCAAACTGGATCTCCCCCTCATCCTTCGTATCGGTCCATTCTGCCACGGCGAAGTTCGTAATGGAGGAATTCCGGATTGGGTAGTTTCCAAGCCTATTGAGATCCGCTCCAATGATCCCGAATATCTGAAGCTGACACGCAGACTGTATCGGGAAATCGCTAGTCAAATGAAAGGCAGCCTGTATCAAGACGGAGGACCCGTTATTGCCGTGCAATTGGAAAATGAATTCATGCACGCCGGAGCACCGAATGATGCTTGGGGTTACAAAACCGGTAAGTTTCTGTCCTCCGGAACCGGAGGTACAGCTCATCTGGCCGAGCTGCGCCGTATTGCCGAGGATGCAGGCATACATCCCCTGTTCTTCACGGTTACCGCTTGGGGCGGAGCTGCCGTTCCCGAGGAAGGATTTTTGCCCATGCTTGCAGGATACGCCTATACGTCATGGCTGCCAGACCAGCCTCCAAGCAAGGAATTTGTGTATCGGGATCTTCATATTACTCCGGCAGAGCCTGTTCATTTCGACACGCCCGAATATCCCGTTGCGTATTGCGAAATGGCTGGTGGTATGCAGGTTAGTTATAATGTGAGACCGTTCGTTCCGGAAAATAGCATCGAGGCCATGACCCTTGTCAAACTGGCCAGCGGCAGCAATCTGCTCGGTTATTACATGTATCATGGCGGCTCCAACCCCGTCGGCAAGAAAAGTTATCTCAATGAGCAGTTCCTGCCGAAAATTACGTATGACTACCAGTCTCCATTGGGTGAATTCGGCAGAGTCGGTGCATCCTATGATCGCATCCGCGCCATCTCTTTGTTTCTTGAGTCTTTCGGATCGGTCCTTGCTCCGATGAAAACGGTTCTGCCTGAAGGTCAGTCTACCATCGATCCAACAGATACAGAGACATTACGCTGGTGTGTTAGACATCAAGACGGCTCAGGCTTTGTTTTCCTGAATAATTTTCAGGACCAGGTCGACATGCTCCGCCGTAAAATACGAATCGAATTGGAAACATCCAAAGGCAGCGTTGCCTTCCCTGCTGAAGGTGAACTTGAGCTTCCTGAAGGAATTGGATTGATGCTGCCGTTTAATCTGGAACTTCATGGCATTTCCCTACTTAGCGCAACGGCTCCACTGCTCACCATGATTGATACAAATCGAGAAAAAACGGTATTCTTCTATGCACATGAAGGAATGACACCGGAATACGTCGTTTCCAAAACGAATCTAAAGGATGTGCAGTGTAGTGGAAGTGAGATATCGGACCAAGGGTCATATTATGTGATTCGACCAAACGTGGACAAAAATCATTCAGTTAACTTCCTAACCACAGGTGGTGATTCCGTAAGTTTTGTGCTGCTTTCCAGAGAAGAAGCGCAAAAAGCATATACCTTTGAACTATGGGGACAACCAACGCTGGTTATCAGCGATTGCCCCGTAACAGTCAGTAATCATCAGCTTATCTGCACATCGACAGGATCTTCCCGTATTGCTGTTTCGCTGTATCCGAAGCCAGAGCAAGATTTGCAAACCCAAAGTTGCAGCACTGTTCATTGTCAGAACGGGGGTTCCACTCTTTTTACTACCTATACAATAGACCTGCCTGAATATACACCAGAGGTGTTGATGAAGAAACCAGCGGAGAAATCGGCCTTGCTGCAATTTGCCGGAGAATGGCCGGCTCATGTTCATGATGTATGGCTTGAGGTGGATTATGAAGGTGATGTGGCCGAAGCGTTCCTGAATGGCCGGCTCATGACAGATCATATTTCTTACGGCAAGACCTGGTCCATAGGCTTAAAAGAATTCTACACTCAGCTTGAATTCTCTGAATTGCACTTATCCATAACGCCGCAGCGCAGAGGAACGGTCCATACTTTTGTCAATCAGGCACAAATTGAGCGCTTTGAGGGAGTTGAGATCGCCGAATTCCGCCGCATTGAAGCCATTCCGCAATATCAAGTCGCGTTGTATCGGGTTAAAACTGCTGCGATTGAACAATTATCCGTCCCATTCTCCAGTTAAGATAATCTAAAGTCCTGAATGTGTTCAGATCGAACAATTCAGGGCTTTTTGTCATGTGTTTTTCCAATTCTTTCGTTGAAAATGCTTAGCTTCGTGGTATCCTTGAGTAGAAAATATAGGCAATACACATACATATTTTTCCAGAAGAAGCATGAGAAGTGAGGAGATTCTTTTGAGTAAACCAATTCGCTTTGGGATTATAGGATTCGGCTGGAGAGCAGAAGCATATCTGCGGATTGCGAAGCAGCTCCCCCATGTGTTCAAAATTAGCGGAATAGTCGTGCGTGATTCGGTCAAATATGCGGAGGCTGCCAAACGTTGGGGCGTCACCCTTTACGAGTCATCCTATGAGATGGCCCGTCATTGTGATTTTCTTTTGGTTGCGGTGTCCAAAACATCCGTTCCTGCCGTCCTTGAAGAACTTGTTTCATTACAGGTTCCTCTCTTGGTTGAAACACCGCCGGCTTTTGATGAAGAAAGCTTGAGGACAATGTCCTCTTTTGCCGAGAAAAACGGTCAGATCCAGATTGCAGAACAGTATCCCCTGCAGCCGCATCAGCTCGCTCGAATGTCCCTGATCCAGTCAGGGAAACTGGGTCAGGTTCATCATGTTCAAGCATCCATAGCACACGGTTATCATGGGATCAGTCTGATACGTAACTGGCTGTCGCTCACGGATATCAGCTGCGAAATTGTCGGCCGTCGCTTCGAGCTTCCGATTCTGGAAGTACCTTACCGAGGTCGACAAGTCCAGGATCGAATCGAGAATGAAGTTCAAGAGATCGCCATGTTGTCTTTCCATAACGGCAAGAGTGCTGTGCTGGACTTCACCCGTTCTCAATACTTTTCGCCTCTTCGTCAAAACCGGGTTCTGATTCGCGGGTCCCATGGGGAGATCCGGGATAACGAAGTTACAATCAGCTTAGGTACCGATGCGTATGATACATACTCCATCCATCGAATTCAAAGCGGCATGGAAGGAAGTTTGGGACCGCTCTCTCTCCGTGAGCTACGCGCAGGACAAGAGTGCCTGTACCGAAGCCCCTTCCCTTCTGCCCCGTTTTCCGATGAAGAGCTGGCCATGGTTGAAATTTTGACGCGCATGTCTACCTTTGTGAGAGAGAATATTTCTTTTTATCCCCTGACAGAAGCTCTTAAGGATGTGCGCTTGTCTCTAGCCATAGAGAAAGCAATCGCAACTCAGGAATCGGTAAGCATCTGATTTTAAATGTTTATCTGAACGAATCGTTTAACGAAATCGCTCTTTGAAAGGTGTTTCTTACATGTTTGCAATCGTCATTACAGGCTCTATATTCTTTTTTCTTGGAGTGTGGTATGTCATGTATCTTATATCCCAACATTCCAAAGATCCGTGGCGTTTATCAGCTCGAGTCATGAGATCTGTCTTAGCCATATCCATCATTATTCTATTGGTTCAAGATTACATCGTTAAAACAGTACCGTCTAATACCATATTAATCGTCGTTTTTATTGCTGTTTTGATAGCCACTAGTTCATTGACAGATAGGAACAGAGAGAAGAAGTAAATAAGTTTAAACCCGGAAAAACTTAAAAAAGATGAGATCGCTATTTCATTTGGAGATACTGCAAAAAGCTCGTTAGCAATATATGATCCAAGTAAAGACAGTTTCCACGGCAAAAAAAGAACTTACTCCCTAACAGGAATAAGTTCTTTTTTGGTTACTCATTTAGTATTTCGGACCAATTAGGATCTTTATATCGTTTATCTACCACTTCTCTCACTAGGCTAAGCTCTTCTGGAATTTGATCTAACCCCTCAATACGGTATTCGAAAGGACTATTCGTTTTACGGTCTCCCATGCTTATAAATCCCTCTCTCCAGTGATCAGGCAGGCTGTTCTCAAGTCTCGATGATCCTCTTTTGCTAACATTATATTGTTTACCTGCCGAATCATATGCTTTCCAAGCATCATTACGAATTTCATTATCCATCTCTCCGTAGAATAAAACAGCTAATTCATCAGCTTCGCCACCACTTTGTGATTTCTCCAACGAAGTCCCAATGACGTCCAATCTATCCTTTAAAACATTAAAAGACTTAGGCTCTGTTAACTCCGCAGGTTTAAAGGAAAACTTGCTACCATCCACTTCTGCAATAGAGTATCCATCCATTACAAAACGGTAAGGTTCATTTTCAGGGAGATACTTAAACGTATAGCTCCATCTCATTTTTCCTTTTTCAATTACGCTATAGTCAGATGTCATCAGGCTGTCCATGTAACCAGATTTCCATGGATTTACTGAGTGTATTTCTTCGTTTTTGAGATTCTCAAAGTGAAAGCTCAATGTTTGTTTTTCCCACAAATCACCGGGGGATCGAGCCATTGCTGCATCGTCAAGCTCAGTCTCCAGTTCGAATCGTACGCCCTGAACCATTCGTGTGATCCTTTTTAAATTGACAGTCAATCCATGTGGTGTTGTGTAAGTTCCAGAAAGTTCCTCTGTTCGGGTCTTACTGTTCGCCTCTTTCATATCCAAGTCAAAGCTAAAATTCCAGTTTCCTTCTAATGTATGTTGATTGCCGTTTCCAAGATTATTAATATTCCCCTCAATCGTAATCTTGTCCGTTTGGAGCGGTTCACTAAAGAACTCCACCATATAATAAAAATCATTTGTATAACCCATATCGTACATACTGCCTACGGTGTTTCCATGAGCATCTTTAATAGTAATGGTGTTCGGTTCTCCAAGACTCAGCTTATGCCGATCATGCTCTCCTTTTTTATCAAAAAGTTGGAGCGCAAGCGTAACTCGTGTAGGATCCGCTACAACTTCCTCAATGACAAGCGTATAACCCTTGTCCTTTACTTTAATATGTGGGTTATGCACCAATCCCAGCTCTTGTGCTCGCAGGAGTCCGATATCGGGGTTATCTTTGGTAAATAAAGATCTGATCATTCCGGCAAAGGTTGGGACTGTATATATCATGACCGCCCCTAGAGCAAATAAGAGAGCTATCGACGCAGCAACCCATCTCCAACGATTAAAGCGAGCGTGCTTTTTCGACCTTTGCTCAGGTAATGAAGAAAGAGCATTCTCCACAGCCATTTGGACTGCATCGGGGAGGATGACGTCTTGTGATTTCGGCTTAAGAAACTGTCTAATTTCGTGATCAAGCGGATCATGATAACTCATATTTATCTTCCCCTTCCCCTAGCATGAGCTCAGAAAGTAGTTTTCTAGCCCTGAACAGACGTGACTTTACAGTACCTTCAGAAATTTCGAGTACCTTCGAAATGTCCTTAACCGCCATATCCTCGATATAAAAGAGCGTGACGATGGTTTGAAGCTGTTCATCCAGTTCATCAATCACCTCGAATAGCTCAACCTGTTCATACTCATCCTTGTATGAAGTCTTTCTCAAGTCGTAAGGGAGCAGAGATACTCGCTTCTTTTTTCTATTCATTTGATTGCACTCATTGATTAGTATCCGAATAATCCATGTTTTAAAATAAGCGGGTTCTTTTAATGTATGTATACTCGTAAATGCTTTGGTAATGGTCTCTTGTATCGCATCTGCACTATCTTCGCTGTTCCTTACAATTGATCTTGCTATAACATAGAGGCTCTGCTGAATCGTCCGTATTAATGATACAAATGCTTGCTTATCCCCTTTTCGTGCAAGTTCTGCTTTCTCGGCTAAATCCACGAAGAATTCCCCTCCTCCTCAATACTATCTAATCATTAGATCGTCAAAGGCTTCATCTGGTTCACAAAAGGTTACTTTTATTTTCGAATAATGTTTAAATTTTTAATTCCAAATCAAAAACAGCCGAACATAATCGTTCGACTGCCTTCTGTGTCTACATAGTATATCAAGACTGCTCAATGTCGTCTTCGTCTTCATCCGCTCTATATTCCAATAGATCTCCGGGCTGACAATCCAGCGCCTTGCAGATTGCCTCCAAAGTAGACAAACGTATCGCTTTCGCCTTCCCGTTCTTCAATATGGAAATATTGGCGATCGTGATCTCAACTCTCTCCGCAAGTTCGGTAACTGTCATTTTCCGCTTAGCCAGCATCACATCAATATTGATTATAATAGCCATGTCTTCACCTCAAACCACTAGGTCATTTTCGGATTTAATATCAATGGCTTCCTGTAACAGTCTTTGGAGAACAGCGGAAAACACTGCAATGACCAGTGAAGCAAAGATGGGAACCATTCCGATAATAATAAGCCCTGGAGCATCATCTTTATCTGCTACCAGAAAAACGAACGGCAGCATCACCAGATATAGGCTACTAATTACAATAGCACAATATTTTATGATTTTTAAAGATCTGACTGAGAATGAAGAAAAGGCTTCGTTCTTATCGATGTAGCTCAGGAGACGGAATGATTGGAACAGCGCAATGATAAACGGTATGACCGAGATATACATAATGATCACAATAGGATATAGCGAACCGGCATAATTCGGATTCACCGGATGATTCGCTAACCAAGGTATGCCGAAGATACACAGAGCTAGAATGGGAAGCCCAATAAGCAGAACAGCCATTTTTAGAAAGATCGTTGAACCTCGTTTCACAAAAAGCACCTCACTTGTTTTAAGTGATTTGAATTTATCACATTGTTTATCGTTTTACAATAAATAATTATTGATTTTTATTGTTTTATTATTGTTAAGCAATTAGTTGTGATATAATAACGACCAACTATGAAGAATAAAAACGGTGGACAAGGCGGTCCTTACTCATGAAATTGGAACGATTAATCTCTATGATCTATAAGCTGCTGAACAACGAAGTTGTCTCTGCTTCCATGCTGGCCGAAGAGTTTCAGGTATCCCCAAGAACCATATATCGGGATATCGACGTGATTTGTGCCGCAGGCTTTCCGGTGGTTTCCTATCAGGGAATGAACGGCGGGTATGGCATGATGGACGGATATAAAATGGACAAGAGCCTGCTCGGATCGTACGATGTTCACTCTCTAATAACGGTTCTGCGCAGTCTCTCCACTGTATTTGCAGATGAGCGTGCACAAGGCACGATTGAACGCCTGCAAACGGTTGGCTCTGAGCTGCAACCCCCGACCCTGGCGGTGGACTTGGAAACTCATCGGACAGATCACCATGCGCTTCGCGAGCTGCGGTCTGGGATAACGAAGCATGTCGTTGTCCGCTTCGATTACATTAACAACCGGAATGAACGCACAGCCCGTGAGTTGGAACCGGTGATGCTTTATTTTAAATATCGAAATTGGTACGTATATGGATTCTGTCGAGTACGTCAGGATTACCGGGAATTTCGTCTATCTCGAATGATGAATCTCTCACTGACCCAAGACTCATTCCTACCGCATCGTGAGGTGCCAAAAGAGCGTTCTTTGCAAAACGAGGAATGGCAAAATCAGATAAGTGACGTTGTCTTTCGGGTTGCGCCTGAAGCATTAGCAGAAGCGCTTGACCATTTTCATCAGGCAGAGAAGCAATTTAACGAAGACGGAAGCATGACCATGCAAATTTCCGTATACCAACCCCTACAGGCAAGGTGGCTTCGATCATTTCTGCTGAGTTTGGGCAGTGGAGTCGAAGTGATTAAGCCGCGAGAACTTCGCGGGATTCTGAAAGAACAGCTTCAACAAGCCATTCTGCTATACGAAGAAGTATGACACGCTGTTGTCATACTTCTTTTTTTATAATCACAACAGATAACAAAACAAAAATCATTGTACAACAAAAGGAGACCATTCAAATGACTAATTATCCGATTGAAATGTTCAATTACCACACTTGGGCCAATCAAATCATCCTGGGCAGAATTAAGGAATTGCCCTCATCTGTTCTTAGTCAGGAATTAAACAGTTCGTTCCCCACCCTCGCCCATGCCCTAAGCCATATTTACGCAGTAGATCAGATGTGGTATCTCGTTTTATCAGGTATGCCAATGGGTGAAGCGCTGCAAGAGTGCATGCCATTAAATGACAAAACATTCCTTACCGTGGATGAGTACTTGGATACCTATGCCGAATTGGCAGAACGATACAATGAATGGATACAGCGTCAAACTGATTTGGAGCAAACTATCACACTTGATAATCCATACGCCGGCATCTGCGAAACAACGTTGTCCAACATGCTGCTGCATGTAGTGAATCACGGTACTTATCATAGGGGCAATGTTTCTACAATGCTGCGTCAAATGGGACATGCGTCCACCATGAACGACTATTGTCTATATTGGTATCAGCAACCTGTACAGTCCAATTAAATCAACACCGAATCAGGATCGTAAGGATTGGAGTAGTCGAACAATGGAAATTCAGAATTTACTATCTGTAAACTCAAGAGAAGACTTAAGATTATGGTTGCAGACCCACTGCAGGACTGAAACTTCCTGCTGGGTCATTGTAAGCATGACTCCAAAGCCGGGTACGCTATATTATTTGGACGTGGTGGAAGAGTCCCTTTGCTTTGGTTGGATTGATGGGCTGAAGAAGAAAATTTCTAATACAGAGCTTGCACAGAGACTGTCACCCCGAAGCCATAATAGTTCCTGGACTGAATTGAATAAAGAACGGGTTAGGCGTCTAGAAAAGCTAGGATTCATGCGAGATGAAGGAAGACACGTGCTGCCGAACATGGCAATCGATTCTTTTCGCATTCCTGAGAATATAGAGATCCGGGTTAAAGAGGATACACGGACTTATGAGAATTTTATGGCTTTTCCCGCTTTATATACAAGAGTACGCATCGACACAATCCAGAGTGTTGAGAATCAACCCGCAATGTTTAATCACAGATTGGATAAATTCATTACACACACAAGAGTCAACAAGATGTACGGTCAATGGAATGACGGTGGGCGCCTTCTATATTACTGAATGGTATTTCCCGCCTATCACATTGAAGTGATATAGGACAGTCACCATTTTGCCTCTGGACGATATCCTATAGGTAAAAGGAGGACTGTTCATGTCGCTTTTGTATCAACATTCTGAACTGGAGAATGACAATGCTCCTCTGGAAGCATGGAAAAAGGATGCATACCGCTTGTTTGCCTCCAAAATGAGTGATCGGGAAGCACGTTTCCCTTGTATTCCGGCGACTCAGGCCTACGCCATGGGGCATCTACGGTATGGTTTTGTTTCTGGTTCAGATCACCAGCCCTCGTATCGTAAACTTGCGGAGATCATTTCAGAATACGGCCGGGCATCGCGTTCTTTTGGTGAATACTCATCCCTCATTGTTTTTCTTGAATTAAGGGATACAACGAGAACGGTTTTGGAGTATGAAGCGTTTTTTTGGGAGCTGCTAAGCCAGGTCAGTGATTTGGATGTAAAGCCATGGCCGGAAGATATACCGGAGAACCCGGAGAATCCCTTATGGGAGTTCTGTTATAACGATGAACGTTATTTCGTCTATTGCGGGACCCCTGCTCACACGTCCAGGCTGAGCCGAAGTTTTCCTTATTTTATGCTCGCTATGACGCCTCGCTGGGTACTGGATCAATGGAATGCTCACCCCAAGAAAGCTGCTGCCATTGGTCCTAAGATTCGTGAAAGACTTGCCGAATACGATGCTGTACCCGCTCATCCGGAATTAAAACAATACGGAGCACAGGGGAATCTTGAATATAAGCAGTATTTTCTTAGAGATGACGACACCTCCCCTTCTCGTTGTCCTTTTCTTCGCGCTCTACAAGCGGAGAAGATCCAGGAATAGAAGTTTACCCTTCCTTGTCCTAAAAGAGGCCTCCTTCGAATAAGCTGTACTCTGCAGATATTAGAAGGAGCGTCTCATTAACCGGATTCAGGAAAGGGACATGATTATGGACATAGAACTGTATATCAAATATGTTTTGATTGGACTAGCTATCGCCATGCCAGTCGGAGCAATCACCGTAGAGATGACCAAACAAGGCTTAAAAAATGGTTTCATTCACGGCTGGGCTGTTGGTTTGGGCGGGATGACCCTGGACACAGCATTGATCCTCGCGATGTATTTTGGATTCGCCTCCATCCTTTCCCTACCGTATGTCCAGATTCCTCTATGGCTTGTTGGAGCCGCTTTTCTTGCCTATCTTGGCTATGATTCGATCAGAAATGCTGATCAGGATATCACACCAACCGACGAGAAAGTGAAAAAATCGTTTTGGAAAACGTACCGTAATGGCCTGCTTGTAGCCATCTCCCCAGGTAATCTGATCTTCTGGGTATCCGTATTCGGAGCCGTGCTGTCTGATTCCTATCGTTTGGCTGGGAAGGAAAGCTTCGCTATTGCGGCTTGTGGGGTGCTGTGCGGTATTCTGATCCACGACCTGGGTCTGGTCTCACTGGTTTCTATCACACGAAAAGTGATGAGCCGGCGAATGATCCATTGGGTTTCGGTTGCAGCAGGCATACTTCTGCTCGGTTTTTCGTTTTATTTTTTGTATGAATTTATGCTTTCTCTCTGGAGATATATTCAGTAACCGCCTTAGTTGGTTGGACAACCCTCCAAATCCTAAAGAATACCGAGATAGATAAGGAACCCGTTTATAGGGTTCCTTTTTTGTTGTCTCTTCCTAGATATGTGCTTCCTGATGGGCGCTATATCGCTGTTTACACGGCAAAAAGCAAGTAATGAACACCGGCGCAACGGATGACTACTCGCTGTAACGTCACGCTATTCCGCACTCTACGGGCTATCTCCACAATCAGGGACTATCGACGGTAATTTCATCCCTCCACTATGATACAGCTAAGATTGCATCCCCATATGAGACTCTTGAGGAAAGGAATGATGTCCGATGCAAAGAAATACAAAAGCTACCACACTCATGTTCCCCGCCTCCAGAGCACCAACGCTGTTAGGCAGAATGGTAAGAAACCGATGGTTATATTTCATGCTTCTGCCCGGCCTGCTGTACTTTCTTTTATTTAAGTACTGGCCCATGTATGGAATACTCATCGCCTTCAAGGATTACCAGCCATTCCTTGGCTTCTGGGATAGTCCTTTTGTAGGGCTCAAACATTTTGAACGTTTATTTAACGATCCTAACTTTATCGTTCTTTTCCGGAATACGCTCATGCTTGCCATGCTCAACATTCTGTTTTTCTTCCCTTTACCTATTGTTATTGCACTCATGTTAAATGAACTTCGCCACCACTTGTTTAAGCGAACGATTCAGACACTGGTGTATATTCCGCATTTCATGTCATGGGTAGTTGTCGTGGGGATTGCTTACATTTTCTTAACTACAGAAGGCGGTATCGTCAATGATCTTCTGGTGTACTTTGGCTGGGATAAGATTAATTTTCTGGCGAGCAATGAGTGGTTTCGAACCATCGTTACTGCTGAGGTGATCTGGAAGGAAACGGGCTGGGGAACGATCATTTTTCTTGCGGCGCTTTCTGGGGTCGATCCACAGTTGTATGAAGCAGCGCGGATGGATGGAGCGAACAGACTTCGCCAGCTCTGGCATATTACCCTGCCTGCTATTCGCAGCACCATTATCATTCTGTTGATTCTTCGTCTGGGGAACTTCCTGGATACCGGCTTCGAACAGATCTTCCTGATGCTCAACGCCATGAACCGGGAAGTCGGGGAAGTATTTGATACTTACGTATACTCCGTAGGGATTAGCCAAGGGCAATACAGCTTCAGTACCGCAGTCGGTTTGTTCAAGTCTCTAATTGGATTGGTGCTCGTAGTTGTAGCTAATCATCTGGCCAAGAGGTTTGGTGAAGAAGGAATTTACTAAGGAAGGAGCTCATCATGAAATGCCTATCAAACCTAGCGTGGGAAGTCGGATTTTCGATGTACTGAACATAACGCTGTTGACTGTATTTGCACTGCTCACGGTACTCCCCTTCGTTTATGTTATTGCCGGCTCCTTCGCCACTCAGAAGGAATTATTATTACGTGGGTTCATTTTATTTCCAACAGAGTTTACACTGGATGCATACAAGTACATTTTTTCAACCCCTACTCTTGTCAAAAGCTTGCTTGTTACCATCTACATCACCGTGTTCGGCACGCTGATCAACATATTTTTGACCTGTTTGATGGCCTATCCATTGGCTCGTAGGGACATGGATTTCCGCAAACCGATTCTCATGCTGATCGTTTTTACGATGTTATTCAGTGGTGGCATGATTCCAACGTTTCTTGTGGTCAAACAGTTAGGTATGATCAATACGTACTGGTCCTTGCTTATACCTGGAGCCATTAGCGCTTTTAACTTGATCATTATCCGGAACTTCTTTCAGCAGCTTCCCGAGAGCTTGGAAGAGTCAGCCAAGATCGATGGTTGCAATGATTTAAGCGTATTTTTTCGCATCGTACTGCCTCTTTCCATGCCAGCAATCGCTACCTTCTCCCTGTTTTACGCCGTAGGGCATTGGAATACTTACTTTAGTGCTGTTCTCTATATTAACGATAACACCAAATGGCCAATTCAAGTACTATTACGGCAGTTCGTTATTTTGGCTTCTGGCGGAATCGGGGACTCCACTGCCATGGAATCAGACTATGTTTCCCCACCGGAGCAATCCATTAAGATGGCTGTCATTGTTGTATCCACTCTACCGATCCTGCTCGTGTATCCATTTTTGCAAAAGCATTTCGCCAAAGGCGTATTACTTGGTTCTGTAAAAGGCTGATCGTAACTTAAATGATGAAATCACGATTAGGGGGATTTGAATATGAAAAAATCATATCGGAAGTCATTGATTAGCACTGGAGCTCTCATCGCTTCATTAAGCTTAATCTTTACAGCTTGTGCCAGCAACAATTCCAACGAGACTCAGGGCACAGGTACGGGTGGTGAGCAAGGGACTCTTCCCTTGACTATGATGCTGCCTACGTATAGTGCGGAACAGATGAATGCGAACAGCTCCATTTTGGCTCTGCTTGAGGAGAAAACGAACACGGATCTGACCGTATCCTGGGTCCCCTCATCATCCTACACGGATAAATTAAGTGCTACCGTTGCCTCCGGCGAGTTGCCCAAAACGTTCGTTGCTTTGGAGCCAAAAGCTTCCTTTATCATCAATGCTGCTCGGTCAGGCATGTTCTGGGAATTGGGACCGTATCTCGACAGTTATCCAAATCTGAGCAAGATGTCTGATGTTGTGTTAAGCAACTCATCCATTGACAACAAGATTTATGGCCTGTATCGCGAACGGGATATTGCCCGTTTCGGTCTGATGATTCGCCAGGACTGGCTGAACAATCTGGGTTTGGAAGCTCCGAAAAATGTGGATGAACTTTATGATGTTTTGAAAGCGTTTGCCACAGAAGATCCGGATCAAAACGGCAGACAGGATACCGTCGGTCTCGCGGTAGGGATGCAGGGAAATAATATCGCCGGATTCAAAGACATCTTGGTCTATCTGGGAGGCCCAAATGAATGGGAACTGAAAGACGGGCAGTTAATCCCGGCCCACATGACCAGTGCGTATATGGATACCTTGAAGTTTTACAAGAAGTTATATGATGAGAAGCTTATCAATCAGGATTTTGCGCTCGTTCAGGATGGTCGATCGGTGATGTACAAAGGTAAGGCAGGATTGTGGATTGACAACATGGTGGATGGAAAGAACATTGAAGAGAATATCAAGAAGGTCACTCCCGATGCCAAAATCGATCTGATTAACCGGATCTCTGGCCCGAACGGAGACGGCACGCGAGCAGGCACAGGTTATTTGGGAATGTATATGATTCCGAAAACAAGTGTCAAAACGGAGGAGGAATTGAAGCAAATTCTTGCATACTTCGATAAGGTATCGGAGAAAGACATGCAAAACCTTTTAAAATATGGCGTTGAAGGTAAGCAGTACACGGTTGAAAATGGAGAATACAAGCAAAACCCGGATCCCAAGTTGCGGTCAGAAATGACAGATAGCAACCAGTTTATGATATTGCAGGACCAGGTGGAGAACTTCGGTACCGAATTGGAGAAGCTCAGCACAGAATTGTTCAAAGATAACGCCACTTTTGCCATTCAGAATCCTGCCTCTCCTTATATCTCTAATACCGCCATTGAGCTCGGCAATGAACTTAATAAGATCATACAGGATGCCACGGTCAAATTCATTATGGGTACCGCCAGCGAAGAGGATTGGAATCAGGCGGTGGATAAGTGGCTGCAAGGTGGCGGAAGCAAAATTATTGAAGAGATCAATGCAGATTATGCTAAAACTGCCACTAAGTAATATCGGGTACCATCTCGTAAATTCACAAATAGCCCCTAGGACGCTGAATTTTATCTCACGACCTAGGGGCTTATTTTGTCTAAGAGAAGCTGGCAGCACGTTATTGTTCTTCCCTGTACTTTCCGGGAGTCGTTCCCGCAATTTTCCGGAAGGAGCGAATAAAATTGGCCGAGTTATTGTACTGCAGGCGCTCTGCAATTTCAGCAATTTTCATATCCGTCTCCTTAAGCCACTTCTTAGCCATATCCATCCGGTACATTGTCAGGTACTCTCCGAAGTTTACCCCCGTCTCCTGTCGAAATACCCGGCTCACATAATGAGGGTGATAATTGATTCGAGCTGAGCAACTTTCCAAGGTTAACTCCGAATCGAATTCCCGTTGAATCATGTCGATGATGGCTTCCGATATATGTTTAAACTGCGTTTCACGGCGATGCTCCAGTTCCTTGGCGTATGGCACAACAAATAATGTCCAAAACCAGGACTTCATCTCCGTAACGTTCCGCAGCTTAAATAATGTATCAATTAGCGAGGACTCATCTCCCTCAATGCCTTCCATTGGAATAGCAAGCTCATGACCGAATTTGAGAAAATTCACCAGCAGCCTCAAAAGTGACAACTGATAGTGCTGAAATGGTGTTTGGGCCGGAAACAGTTCCTCCATAAAATGTTCCAATTCGATCTCGGATTGGGCCAGATCTCCTGCTCGTATGGCATCGAACAGCGCTAGTTCCCGGTTATGTGGAAATCTGCCCGGATCATTCTTCTGCGGCTGCACGTCCTCTATAAACAGAATGGACTCTTGCCCAAGTCCCACACTAAATTTCAGTGATGTCATGGCTTCATGCAATGCATTCCTTGCTTGGTCAAAAACGTGAAATGGACGACTAATTCCGATACTAACCCGGATCCCCAGATATTGGGCAATAGCTTTCTGGACCTCCACACACAACATGAACAACTCTTCCTTAAGCTCTACACCCTTGTTGGATGATCCGATCAGGGTGACTTGGTAATCAGTGGTCACCACCGGTACCAACCTGTTATCACCTGGTATCAGTTCACCGACCATATTACTGATTGCAAACAATAATAAGTCCCGATTCCTCTCCTCATAGCGCGTACCTATAAGGGTATCCATCTGGATCGCCACCAGGCTCATGGACGACCATGTCTGCTGCACGCCATACAGTCCCAATTTCTCTTCAAAATCAGTATGAGCAATCTCACCCTTCAGCAATTTATGCATGAAGAACTCTTTCAGCTGTGATTGTTGGCCCTGGAGCTCGTTCATGACAACAGAGTGGTTACGGATCAGATCGTTTACCCGTTCTCCGATCACTTGCAGCTCTCCGGCAGCTCTCTCCCGCCCTGCTTGCGGGGTGGCAACAGCTGCAAGGGTTGAATAGATGGATCGAATCGGGCTATACATTCTTTTTGAACCGAACCAGGCCAGAATTAGAGTAATGAACAGGATCAAAAAGCAAACGAGTAAGGTAAGCCAGCCAATGATCTGATTCTGTTGGTTCACTTGTTCGTTAGAGGCTACCGAAACATAAACCCATCCATTGTAGGAAGATTTACGATAGGTGACGGTTACCTTCTCCCCCTCATGCTTGGATATGTACTGCCCGGTGGTGGATTCGGTTTCTTGAAGCTGTTGAAGATAGGACTCACCCGACATATTGCTTCCTGGTGACGCACCTCCATCACTTCGATGAATAAGCTTTAAATCGCGATCCAATATGAAAGCGTTTGCTATTTTCCCGTTTTGAACGGATAACGTTCTTCTTATCACGTCAGGAGACAGCGATACACTAATCAGGCCTTTGGGATTCGCAGCGTTAAAAGGATATTTTTTGACGAAATAGACAGACTCCGACGAATCCGGCAGATTGTCCTGCCCTCTGCTCCAGAAAGATCCAGCCTGCTCATGAGAAAACTTCTCGAGTTGTGACTTGAATTCAGGGGAGCTGTATTCATTCACACCGGTGCTTGTGACTAGCCATTTCTTGTTCAAACTGTACAAATAGATCTCCTTAATTCCCAGCTCGTACGTTTGAATTGTAGCAATACCCTTATACAGCTCATGAACCATTTCAAAATCCTCATTCGTAATCGGCTTGCTGAATGCCTGTCTAACGATCGGAGACTGCAAAAACTGCGTTGCCGAGTTATCAACGGTTCTCAGCATTTGCTCTACACCCATCTGCGTTTGCTGCAGCAGCAATTTATTACCTTCATTCACCTTTTCCTGAACGGTCAAAGAGGAATTATAGTATGAAAAGCTACCAAGAACAATTACCGGGAGAGTTCCTATGACAATAGAAAACAACAATAGCTTCCATAAAAAAGAAAGGGAACGTAATTTCATAATGCCTCCTCGGGAGATTCCGGTTTATTACATTATTACATTAGTTCCCAGATGAGGATACGTCAATCCTTTTTAACGTTACCTTGTCACCACGCTGGATTCTGTCTTCCTTCTCTGACTCTATTGACTCTATTTTTCCAGTTTCGCAGCTGCCTCCAGCAGAAAAACTCCGCTTAGCTGAGCCGTAAGGTGGAGCGGATTCTGGGCGGGTTGACCCCATGCCTGACCGAATAATCCATTTTTCCGGCTGCCTTTCCATAACACATCTGCATTCCGGAAGATCGCTTTCTTCAAATTCTTGTTATGTCCAGCATCATACAGCTCCACCATGTAACGGATCAATATGCCTTTGAACAAAGCACCATCTCCATCCCCATCCTCCAAGAAAATCCCCGTTTTCTCATTCGTCAGAGACTTCAGGGAACCTGCTGCTGTCTTCTCTGCATCCTGCAAATACGCCTGATCTCCCGTAATCCGGTAGAGCTCCACTCCGGCACCTATGAACGTACCCTGGTTATAGGTGAAGATCCAGGCCTCATTCACATCTAGCGTGCCATCGTCACGCAGTACCAAGCCATCTGCGACGAGTCCAGTTTGCGGATTTACGAGATAGCGTTTTTCCCATTCATATATTTTTTGAGCCCATTCCAGATCCTGAGGATCTCCAAAACGCTCATACAGCCTTGCTGCCAGAATGGAAGCCGGACCATTTGAACACGCATTACGGTTGTATCGCTGGTCCTTCTTCCAAGCCATGCCTCCCAAGTCATCCTCCCACCAGGCAGTCTTGATATCTGCCCAGAGTTCCAGCACGTAATCTTTCATTTCTTCACTGCCTGTGGCATCGTAGAGGCGTAGAGCAGCAAGAGCCAGCCATTCCATATCATCATAAAATTCATTATGAAGTGAACCATTTCGTTCAATAATACTGCGCACCAATTCTTCCGCCCGTTCTGTATACGCTTCGTCTCCTGTTCGTTCGTATCCGTCTACCAGTGCATCAACAGCATGAGCCTTCCACCAATAATTCAGAGGCTCTTCACCTTCCGGTGTCGATGGATAAGCGTTATTCATCATTTGTGCTTCATCGTTCCAGTAGTATTCATGCAGTTTCTCTTGCGCCCACTGCGCTTGACTGGCATAGTGCTTTTTGCCTCCACCACTTGCACCCATCGTAGTAACCAAAATAATACTGAGCACCACCGTCAAACTTACGATTTTCTTCTTTCGCATTCGGATATCCCTTCCTTTCTTAAAGTCATCAGATTATTCCTTCACTGCTCCGAGAACGATACCGTGGATCAAATAACGCTGTAGAAAAGGATAGATTAGTAGTATGGGGATCATCGAGACCAGAATTTTGGCAGAATTCAATGTCGTGTTCGAAATTTTATTGTACTGCTGCAGCTGTTCTACAGAGAGATTCTGCATTTGGTCTCGCGTGAGACTAAGCCGCTGCAGATAAGTCTGAAGCGGTATTTTGGAGCTATCGTTAATGAGAATGATTCCGTCAAAGAAGTTATTCCAATGTCCAACGATGACAAATAACATAATGGTCGCCAAACATGGCATGGAGATCGGGATGAAAATGTTAAGCAGAATTTTGATCGGACCCGCTCCGTCAATAAAGGCAGCCTCTTCGAGTTCCTTGGGTATTCCTTTGAAGAAGTTCATCAGAAGGATCACATTGAACACGGGTACCGCACCCGGCAAAACCAGCGCCCATATGCTGTTAATTAGCCCAAGCTTGCTAATTACCATGTACCAAGGAACAATTCCTCCGCTGAATAACATCGTAAACACGATAATCCACATGTAAGTGTTCCGGGATCTGAATTGTGAAATACTGCGTGACAATGGGTAGGCCATAAGAATGGTCAAAATCATATTGATGGCACCACCAAGCACCACCCGTTCAACTGAAATCAGAAACGCATTCCAGAACTTCGTATCTTTTAAAATCTGTGCGTAGGACGAGAAGTTCAGCTCCACCGGAAGAAAGTAAACCCGGCCTGCATTCACTGCCGTACTGCTGCTGATGGAAACCATAATCGTATTTACGATCGGGGCCAGGGACATGAAAGTGATCAAGATCAACGTGAACATAATCAATAGTCGGGATAGCCTGGAACCGAGTGTTTTGGATTGAATCATGCTAACCCTCCTAGAAAATTCTGTACCCCGCATACTTGGAAGCCAGTTTATATGAAATGACAATCAGAACAAAGCTGATCACCGATTTCATTAAACCAATGGCTGTTGCGAACGAATACTGCATATTGATCAGACCCATACGGTACACAAAGGTATCAATGATATCACCCGTTTCATATACGAGCGGATTATACAGGTTGAAAACCTGATCGAATCCGGCATTAAGGACGTTTCCGAGACTTAATGTACCCAGTAGGATAATGGTTGGGAACATGCCGGGCAGTGTAATGTGTAGAGTCTGTTTCCAGCGATTCGCACCATCCATTGCAGCAGATTCATACAAGGCAGGGTTAATTGCCGTTAATGCCGCCAGATAGACAATGGTTCCATAACCGAATTCCTTCCAGGTATCCGTTACGATCAGGAGCGGTCTGAACCAATCATTGCTCGCCAGAAACATAATGCGTTCCAAACCGAGAAGCTCAAGGAAATTGTTAATCATGCCGTCAAAAGAAAATATCATGGTCAGCATCGTGCCCAAGACAACCCATGACATAAAGTGCGGTAAGTACACAATCGTTTGAATCGAACTCTTGAACACTTTCAGACGAACCTCATTAAGCAGAAGGGCAAATACGATAGGGACTATCAATCCCAGCACAATTTTCCCAACGGCAATCACCAGTGTGTTGATAAAAATCTGCTTCGCGTCCGGCAGTTGAAACATATAGGTGAAATTGCTAAGCCCCGCCCATTTGGAACCGAATATGCCTTTGGCAGGAATGAACTTCTGGAACGCCATGATCACGCCGAACATGGGCACAATGGAGAAGATAAACAGCATCACCATGCCGGGCAGAAGCATTAAATGATAAGTCATTTCGTCAAATCGCTTACGTTTCTTTTGGACTGAGCGTACTTCCCTTATGGGCTGTATCGTCGTTTCTGCTCGCGCCATTGCGACTTTCACCTCCATCTTGCCATATCTATAGGCAGGTCATACTGCTAAAGGCAGGAGCGGAAGTCTGGCATCAGGCTTCCGCTATACTCCATTCCTGCTTCACACAATTTGTTATCACCTCTGAGCCATCTCGTTGACTTCCTCCGTAATCTCATCTCCGCCTGTGCGCTTCCATGTATCAACAAACGTATCAAATTCGTCAATAGGAGCTTGCCCCATAATGATCTTGAGAATCGTTTCTTCTTCCAACTTTTGCAGGTTCGCCCACTTCAGCTTCATCGTCTCCGTCGTCCCATAAAAGCCTGCAGGAGTCACTTCCAGGTTGGTGTTATTCGCTTCTCGTTGTCCTTCAATTCGAGATAGGTATTCGCCATAGGTGTTGACGTCAACGGCATTGCCTTTCTCTTTGAATTCCTGATAAGCCTTGAACGAGACGACCCGGTCTTCCTGAACGGCAGAAGCATCTCCGGACTCATCAGCTTTCATTAGATCTTCGTAATAGCGCTTCAGCACATCGTCATAATCGACCTGCATTGGAATCTGAGTAGGATCGTTATTCCAGCGGCTCGCATCAGTCAACATCTCATCAGGATGTTCCTTCTTATAGTTGATCGCATCATCCGTTAAGGAATACAGGAAATCCGTAGTCAGATTGACCGATTTCATTATGGCTTCAGGATGGGCGAAATTCTTGTTCACCACAACGATCCCTCCCCCTACAGGATCCTGACGAATTGTTCTGAACTTACCGTCCTGATCCAGCGGTGCAGATACCGCGACCCATACGGCTTCAGGATTTTGCTTGATGGAATCCTTATAATTGGTGTAGCCGATCCACCATGGATTGAATACGATTCCCGCCTGTCCGTTGATCACCAGTGCTTCTTTCTCTTCACTCGACCGAACTGCAAATTGTTTATCAATCAAGCCTTCTTTGTACATGGCGCTAACTTCAGCAAGTGCCTGCTTCATCTCAGGCTGAACGGATCCGTATACCACCTGACCATCTTTCTCGATCCAATTCGTTGGAAACGCGCCATGCGTAGCGAACATTGGGCTAAAATTCATCGCATTCGAATCCATTACCATGCCCACCGTCTTGCCTGTGCCAGATACGTCCTTTTCCACAAATGTTCTGGCGAGATTCCACACATCTTCCGCGGTTTCCGGCAGCTTGGCACCCACCTTATCTACCCAATCCTTCCGAATCCACAGCAATTGATGCTGATTACCGATATTCGTCATCGGAAGCCCCATAATTTTGCCATCCACCTTCACCTGATCGAGCAGCAAGTCGCCGTAGGAGCCATAGATGTTTTTCACACCTTCGGATGCTGTCTTCTCATAAACCTCAGTCATATCGGCAATCAGATCATTATCTACCAACTGATTAAATATTTCCCGGCTGACTAACATGACGTCAGGCAATTCACCCGTGGTCATGGATAAGGACAGCTTCTGATCCATGTCGTCCGTTTCCCAAGCCACCTTCGCTTTGACATTCACCCGATCTTCTACATATCGTGTGGCCAAATTGTCCTCAATGGTATCACCAGGCGGCAGGTTGTTCACATGATTGGTATTACGACCGATCGTGAACTCGACTGGCGTCTCATATTTGCCGTAAGGTTCGTAGTCCTGCTCCGATATCTGCGGCTGGGCGTTGTCACTAGTCCCCCCACTGCAGCCACTGAATACAACCAGTACCATACAGGCCATCAGCAATGAAGCGATTTTGCTGCGTTTGTGCATCCTGTCATCCCCTTTATGTGATTTACTTGAATAATCAAATTGTATGCGTTTCCATTTTTCGCGTATATGCAATTTTTTTCGGATATGTATCACTTTTTTCATGACCTCTACCATATGATGGTCTCTGTCATTTCTAACACGGAAACAAAAGAAACGGCTGCCGCAGCAACCGCCTTCATTTTTTAGCATTTTATTAGGAGTACTACTTCTGCTTACAGTGAAGATGCCGGAATCACCATGGACACTTCTGTTCCGGAACCGGGTTCACTCCGAATAACGCAACCATAATCCTGCCCATAATAGAGCTTCATTCGATCATTTACGTTACGTATGCCGCATCCCCCATTTTCACTGGTTAACAACTGTGTGATCTGTTCTGAGGTCATGCCTACGCCATTATCCGTAACAGCTAATCTGATGCCTTCGCTCACTTGCCGAACCGTAATCTGAATGCAGTAATCCTTCGCTGCTGTCTCTACAAAACCATGCTTAATGGCATTTTCCACAATCGGCTGCAGCACAAAATGAATGACTTGTTCCAGCTGTACCGCTTCGTCAACATCATAATCCACGTCAAACAGACCATCATTCATAATGAGCTGCAAATCCAGATATGCCTTAATATGCTGAATCTCAGCCTCAATTGTGGTCATATGCCTTCCTTGGTTCAACGTTGTTCTGTAGAAACGTGCTAATGCAGATACCATATAACTTGTTTCAATATCTGCCTTCTTCTCGGCCCTCCATCTGATAAATGAGAGTGTGTTATACAGAAAATGAGGATTAATCTGACTGATTAGCCTGTTATATTCACTTTCCTTCTTGGCAATCTCGGCGTGATAGACCTGTGAGATCAGACTGTTGATCCTTCTGAGCATCTTACCGATCCCATTCGTCAGCTCACCAAATTCATCACGGGATGAGCTCTGAATGATCACATCCAGATTGTTTCGTTCCACCTTATCGACTTTGGTCTTGAGGCGAAGAATTCGGCGTGTAAAGTTAGTGGAGATGATATATATCAGCAGAAAGGTAATGATCAGACTAAGGACAATGACGAATAGCGTAATTTGAAAAATGCTCATTGCATTCGCGTAAGCATTGGTATTCAGCAAATTGTAGTAGATCGTCCAGCCATTGCTCGCAAGGGAACGGCTTAAGCTCAGGTCTGTCATTTCCCTTTTCTCCAGATCGACTGCGCCAATCCGCTTTCTGTTTTCCTGAAAAATGATATGTTGATCCGGATCTTCCATATGAACGGATACGTGCTCAGACAGATTATCCAGATCGCCAAAAATGCTGTCATGCTGTATCGATATGACCATAAAGTTGCTGTCTTTTGGATTGCTGATCAGTTCCTGAACCAGGTAGACCTTCTCTCCGTCCACAATCCAGCGTCTGCCCCGGAAACCATCGTACCAAGCTTTGCTCCTGAGCTCCCCTATGGGCAAAATGTTATTGCGAATCCCGAGCAGTTCTCCGGATGTGTAGAAAGTGATCCCTTCAATATCATCGTCCATCATTTTGATGTTCGAGATCATCGGCTCCATAATATCACGAAAATCCAGGTACATCTGATAATAATTTTCATCATAGTCTTTGGTGAATATCTGGGAGAAATCTCGATTAAGTACCATAAACTCACTTAGCGTATTGTAACGATTGATTTTGTAATCCATAATGCTGGCTACCTGCTCCAGGCTTGCTTCGGCTTCGCTTCGCAGCTCTTTCATCTGAATACGATAGGATTGAATGAAGGAGAGCAGCCCAAGCAGAAGAATGGGAATGAGGGCAATGACCAGATGAGATAGCAATAATTTGTTGCGGAACCTGATGTCATTGAACCTGCTCTTGATCCACCCGATCATGAAGCACCCCGCACTCTCTGAACTGTAAAGGACTAACGCCGAATTTGTTTTTGAACAGCTTGGCAAAATATGAATGGTTATCGATGCCGACAGCCACCGCAACATCATTAATTTTCATATTGGAGTGAACAAGCAGATGGCTCGCACGGCCTAACCGGTAATCCGTCAAATATTTGGAGAAGTTCTCTCCGGTTTCTTTCTTAAACAGAATGCTTAAGTATCCTGGAGACAGGTACACATCGTGAGCTGCTTCTGTTAGGGAGATATCTTTCTGATAATGATCCTTCACATAGTCCTTAACCTGCCGGATCACCTTCATTTCCATGGTTTCAGGCTCAGGCTTCCCAGTGGTCGGACTCATCTTCGTAATATCCACCATCACCTGCAAAAACTCTTCCTTCATAAGAGGTTTGAGCAAATAATTGACAACTCCCAGCCGGAGGGCACTGCGTGCGTATTCAAACTCATCGTATCCGCTGCAAATAACAATATCGATATTGGGCTGTGTTTTGCGTGCGATCCTGCTAAGTTCCAGTCCGTCCATGAGTGGCATTTTGACATCGGTAATCAAGATATCAATCGCATTTCGTATCAATAGCTGCTCTGCTTTCTTTCCGTTCTCCGCTTCCATGATATGAAAAGGAAATCCATACAGGGCAATCAAGTCCTTGATTCCTTCTCTTTGAACACACTCATCATCCACAACAAGAACATTAAACATCAAGACATCTCCTTTGCGCGTGAAAGTGAGAGGATAACCAGCAGAAATATCTCTTCGTTATTCATGGTATGTCAGTTACAACGTAGTATATCATAGAATGAAGAAAGGGCTTTCATTTATATGCGTATTTTCAGATCCGTGTTTTATTAAATAAAAAGAAGCCGCTATTTAAGCGACTTCTTCTCTCATGATGATCAATACATCATTCCCCGTCTGACTCATCCTATTGAACTGACCTGGAAGCTTCGTTTAAGAAACGTGGATTGCCTTTTCCATAACAAAATCATCCATGACAAAGCCATTGCCGATATCTGCAACCTGTTCGCGAACAGTCCGGAATCCTTTTTTCTCGTAGACAGCGATACTTGATTCGTTATGGCGATTGACAGTCAACCAGATCAGATTAATGCTTCGTTCCATGCATAGCTTCTCCAGAAAAGCGAACGCTAGGCTTGCGTAACCTTGGCCCCTGTGTTCCTTGCCGATGTAAAACTTACTCAGGAACATCTTACCTTCCTCTACTTTTACAGACATGTATCCTACAGGCGCATCATCACGTTGAATGAAATAATATTCATAACCCTGCTCATGGATTTGTTCCGTAATCGCTGATACAGATTGGTATTGTTGGATCATGTAATCAATCTGTTCGAGCGTAATAATGGATACGTAATATTCCTGCCATATCTCGGCGGCCAATCGGGACAGCTCAGCGATTTCTTCTGGTGTACTAACTTTCGGAAATATAAGATTCATGGTTAGCCTGCCTTTCTTAACTCTCTCATTATTCATTCAGACTCCCTACATCGTATCAAATATTCCGATAGAATGTTAGTCACACCTATGTTCGAATCTATTCACCATTACGTATTTAATATCGGGATCTCGCTGAGCAGATCTCTCATATGAATCGCGTCCCACGGCATATGCTCGGTTATACCCAGTCCCACGACCTCAGTTTCCTCAGACAGCTCCTTAAGCAAGTGCAGAAGTTGAGGTAATTGCATGGTTCCTGCAGGTGAGAAAACATACGGTTCATCAGGATTAGCAAATAGTAGAGAACGGAATTTTTGGGGGTCCAGTACATCCAGATCAATATGGACAGCGAGATGTTTGATCCCACTTTCTCTGATCCATTCTTTTATCCCTTCTGTGCTGCTCGATAACTCTTCTGTTCCGGCTGTTTTGATTCCCAGTCTTTGAATGACTTCTGTATCCGATTCCTCAGTGTATACACCCATTCTTTCAAATGCTTCCGAAATCACTTCCATCTCTTGTTCTGTAGGAACTGCCAATCCCGCCATAAAGATATTTTCGGGCTTCAGAGGAACCTTCACATGTCTCGAGAACTCCTCATCTCCCTCACCCAGAAGATTCCCGAGCGGCAGTGTATGTCCGTTATCATAGCCAACATAACGCACTAAATCACTGTGTGCATCAATCCAAATTAACCCAAGATCCCCTCCATATCGTTCGTTCAGATAGGCAAAGGGAGCTTGTTCGACCAAACAGTCGCCACCAAACATAACAATTCGATCCGGCTTGTGAGCTTGGATGATATGCTCGGCAGCCTCCAGCTGTTCCAGCAGTTGTGTTCTTCCATTCATGCCGTTTTCGTTCACAAGCGGTGTTCCATCATAAGCATGAACAGGAACCTTAATTAGCGGTTGATCATTATCTGGGGCGAGCCAAGCTAGAAGTTCGGCTCCAAAAGAATAGTTAGGATTATTGCCCCCCTGCCATTGCGGCATTAGTAAGCGTATTGTTTTTGTAGACATATGATACTCTCCTTTACTTGAAAGTAAGGCTAGTATAAACTGAACAAATATATAATCGTAGTACGCACTTTAATGATAGGTACTACCCGAAAGGATAGTGTACGTATGAGCATGACTGAATATAAAGGTAAAGTGAAGAACATTCAGGATACCCCTTTTGGTTATACCGTGTCTGTAATCGGGGGTAAATGGAAGATGGTGATCCTCTACCTTTTGGCTGAAGGTCAAACCGTTCGATTCAATGATTTGAAGAGGCAGATTGGAGCGATAACCTATAAAATGTTAAGTTCACAACTCAAAGAATTGGAAGCCGATGGCTTGGTGAACCGGAAGGAGTACCCGCAAGTTCCTCCCAAAGTCGAGTATAGTCTCACCGCCAAAGCAGAGAGCTTGCTGCCGATTATGGAAGAGTTATGTGAATGGGGAGTTAAGAATCAACCATAACGCCGATCTAGGGGTTCAATGATTTCTTGGTTTGCAATTCACTGTTGAACCTTGTCCATATCCACTGGTTCAATCGGTATAAACAAAAAAGGGTTCCCTTTTAAAAATTCTCTGATTAATGCTTGAGCGTACGGTTGTTCATCCACTAAATTTGACGTTTCTTCTGGATTAGAGGCGTGATGACAGTAGTTCTCAATCATGAACATAATGAAGAAACATTCCAAGTCTCGTAGATAATCTGTCCCCAGTTTTCTCACGTTCTCGTAACCTTGGATAAAGGTCATTCGTTCTCTGGGATAAAGTCCAATTAAACTGCCTGCCAGATCATAGAGAAAATAGCCAAAGCCACATCTTCCAAAATCGATTGGATACGGTAGATCATCCTTGAAAACGATGTTACCGGCATGCAAATCCGCATGAATTATTCCGTAGTTTTGTTCATTTTTCTCCATACCCACAAGTCTACTTAATATTTTCTCGATAGCATGTTGATATTCCGTCCAGGCTTGATCCGACAAAAATCGTGTATAATAACGCTCAAGCTTCGCCAACTCCGTTCTAAAAGAGTCTGCTCCCCAGATGGGGCGTACAAAGTTGCGAGGTAAGTTAAAGCCCGAAACAGCTTCATGAAGCCTCCCCATCATCGCTCCCATTCTAGAAACAATAGCTCCCGTCATTTCGCCCTTCACATGCTCTCCTTCCACCCACTTCATCACCGTAACATACGGTCGTCTATAACCCTCAATCGTATCCACCTCTACTACATGAGCACCTGTAAGAGAAACGATCCCCGCTGGGACATGAATGTCATCCACTGTATTCAAGGATTGAAGAAATATAAGTTCTGATTGTATTTCTTCCTTGCTCCAACGATCTGAATGAATTCGAAGCAAATAAGTATCGGGTGTACTTGTTTCAACTTTGTAAGTGATCGTATCGGATACGTGTATGAACTGAATGCGTTCCCATGCCAAATCATACTGCTGTAATGCATTTAGTGCTACATTTCTGGCTCTAGCCAGTAGAGATTCTCTTTCTTCCATCGTGTCATAGCGAAAAAAATCTTTCATTTGTTTTCTTTACTCCTTTTCGTTCGTTAATTTGGTCATGTTCCTCATATGAATAATTATAGGTATCCTGTTGTTTGGGATATAGGTAACGTTTCATTAGAAACCGATTTTTACCTGTCAAGGGATTAATATATTCCTCATACCATGAGAAAAACCATGACATCAGGACTGTCATGGTTTTATCTTTCAGGCATATTAAAAAGATTTTTCTATACGATAAGATCTTATGTAACTTCATATCCATCAGGCTATCTAGTAACCCCTATACGGTAATTTTTAAAGTCGTCAAAAGCATCTCTGTGCTGCTGGTTAAACAACTCCGGCATGAATTCAGGGTGGAAAAATTTCAACTCAAGGCTCTCTTCATTGCAGGCAGCTAATTGTCCACCGATTACTTTTCCATGATACATAAATGCAATGGTCTGAGCCTTATCACCATTAGGATATTCATCAAAATACTTTGTATATACGCCAACGAGTTCCCCTATGGATATGATTAAACCCGTTTCCTCTTTTGTTTCTCTAACGGCTGTTTCTACTGCTGATTCTCCCAGCTCCATTGCGCCTCCAGGAAACCCCCACGCATTTCGGTCCCGCCTTCTCTGAAGTAGAATCTCTTGTGTCTCATTCTCAATAATCGCGCCTGAAAAATTTAGAATAATCATATCTTTTCCGACCTTACTTCTGATCCATTTAATATAATCCATGGTCCCTCCGCTCTCTATTGATTGAACTCAAACACAAACGGATCTTTATGATGAATGCAATACTCAATTTGTTCTTCAAAAGATCGCCAAGTAACCATTCTCTTCGCATCCTCAATATCGAAATAACCTAAATCGATACTTTCACTTGATGTTCTCAATTCCCCTCCAATTGGTTTAGCCATAAACAATGTACTGCAAATTGATCCCTTTACATCTTGGAAGATTCCACAAAACCTAATGATTTCAATATCTATTCCAGTTTCCTCTTTCGTTTCTCTTATCACAGCCGAAGAAAGCGGCTCTCCCTCCTCAACATGGCCTGCTGGCATTTCCCAACCTCTTTTTGGTCCATTGATAAGTAAAATCTTATTATCCTCATTTAATACGACCGCTACAGCAGTTACTCTATGTTTAGGATGTCTTTTCATTAAGTGTTCCTTTCTGATATGTTTTCGCTAGTTTCATGTCTCGTTGCAACCCCAACGAAGGCTAACTAAACTAAATGATTCAGAGTTCTAATACCGTTACAAGCTCGCCGTGGCACACTTCACCGTTCTCGTTGAAGCCTAAACTTTCATATAACTTCTTGGCAGCCAGGTTATCTGGGCTATACGGAATCCAGCAAAGTTTGGCAGGCCCCGCCGGGAAAGTGCGAATGAATTCAATTACCTCTATCATTGCTTCACGGCCATATCCTTTATTCTGGTGTTGCTTGTCGATCATGAGCCGTAATATGCAGTAGTTATTATCAGCGATGTTGGGGAGATCATAACCTGTAATTCCATACGTAATCATTACAAACCCAACAGGTTTATCTGCATAGATTGCAAATGGAAAAGGCGAGCCTCCATTGGTCGCTAAAACATAACAGGAAGCTACACTTGAAAGATTGGATGCCACATATTTTTGCTGTTCTTCTGCAACTTCCAAGTTAAAGATCGTACGTCGGTTATCCAATGTAATCTTTCTGAGCGTAATCACGATTGATTAGTCCCTCCCTTACGGATTGTCAGATCTTATTGAACTGAATACTACGTCCATGTCTGAAAGAATTTCCTTTTCACTTCTATCTTATTGTGCTCTGCCCATTGGTGAAGTTCAATTAACCCTTCCTGCTCTTCATTCTTATCAAAATAGAAACATAAATCCATCGGCACTAACCGCCTGCCATGCAGCTTGAAACCAATTCTCTGGTTGTTCATATAGATACACTTGATTTGAGAAGCATCGTATTTGTTTGCCTTCGGGGAAACAACGTAATCTGTTCCGAACGTAAACGTTAGTTTCGTAAATAACATTTTTAACAACACAATGATATAAGTCAAAACGTATATGGTAAAAAACGCGAGAAAAATCGTAGACCATCGCTCATCGCTCCTGTTGAGACTAACAAAAAAATAAATTTCCAACATAGACATGGTTATCAAATTCCGTTTAACTCTTGGATAAAATGTTTTAAATGTTCTCTCCACTCTCCCGTTCCTTTCCGCCTAAAATTCACACCGCAAGATTGATCCTCTCAAATAATAACCCATAATACACCAATAAAGATATATTTTTATAGATGAAAAAGTATATCTAACACCCATCAGCCTAACATGCAGATTACGAAGCCGAAAAACGAGTTGATTGGAATGAATTCATTTCAATTATTGGAATTGCTGTACTTAAAACAAAGAAAGCCGCCATATCGGCGACTTCTTCTACAATCATATGCACTATAGATAATCCACATGCTACGTTGCAATGCTGTTTCTTTTCATATTATCAATCTTCCCTTACTTTATTTCGCACCTGCCTGAAGCAGAATCTCCTCGATTTCCTTGAAGCCCTTCTTCTTGGCATGGATCAGAGGCGATACACCATCACCATCCGCAAGATTCACATCTGCTCCATGGTCTATGAGTAGTTGAATCGTTTCCTGCTGCCGTGTATTCCCATCGTTCAACAGGATCGCTTCAAGTAATGCCGTCCAGCCCAGTTGATTGACATGATTCACATCTACTGAAGTTTCAGTCAGAAGCTCCCGTATCACATCCACATATCCGTGCTCTGCAGCGGGAATCAGTGCTGTTCCTCCATATCGATTCGTCATCGATGGATCGGCTCCCGCATCAATTGTGAGCTTCAAAATATCCAAGTACCCTTCAGCACCAGCGTACAGAAACGGATTGTTCTTCATATCGTCCTGAATGTTAACATCTGCTCCAGCCTCAATCAGCAATTGAGCCGTTACCAGATCATTGTTGTAAGTCGCAATCATGGTAGCTGTTCTTCCGCTATCATCTTGAGCATTGATATCGGCACCCTCTTGAATTAGCCTTTCAATCCTCTCATGATCTGATTCCCCTGCTGCTTCTAGAAGCTGTTCATTCAGAGAAACTGCCTGCTCCTCCACCGTGGAGTTGTTATTTTCTGCCGGAGCACAGCCTTGGACGACGAACATCGTGCTGATTAGAATAGCTATCAATATTGACTTGCTCATACTGCCTCCTTACTGTAGCGTCACTGTTACCTCCGAAGCGACACTCCAATCCCCCACTGGGCTTACTTCATAGGTAATGTCTGGATTTAACTTGCCATCGTTAACGAGGTCGAAAACTCCTGTTGCACCTTTCCGGCTTGAATATTTATATGTCGCCGTCAGAGTGTCACCGCTCGGGGAGGTTAACGTAACACTTCGACCCGAAAACAGCTCATCCCCAGGATCTTGTGCAAGTGTAACTTCAATGGATGTTTCACTCACCGCCTGTGCA
Organism: Paenibacillus sp. ACRRY; assembly: GCF_022346995.1. GTDB lineage: Bacteria > Bacillota > Bacilli > Paenibacillales > Paenibacillaceae > Paenibacillus. The sequence goes on from NZ_JAKRNM010000001.1 coordinate 1,189,849, forward strand.
CTTGCAACTTGCAGCGCATCAAACGATTGTGCGGTGAATGTCGCATTATCGATGTTCGCCCAATCCGAAGATACTGTATATTGGACACCGGATTGCAGGGTCTGTCCGTCAGGCAATCTGAACTTCGGTTCTTGTTTGCCGTCTGTTGATTGCGTAAACGGAACATATCTGGCCACGATCGGTTCTCCGCCTTCCGGCGTAATCATGACTTGTCTTGCTTGCATGGAAGAGATTATCTGGTATGTTTGTCCTCCAGCTTGTTCCTGGTCGTCCAGCACGAACGCATTTGCCCCTCGACCACCACTGTAAGCTGAGATGATATAACCATAATCAACTACACCGTTTTCCTGCAACGCTTCAATCTCGAACGTATCGTTCGTTACTTGACTAACTTTCGTCATATTTAATTTTGTTCCACTGCCTTCGAAGGAACCAGCATCTTGCCCTTTATAAGTAAGGTTATATACCTCACCCGCTTTTTGAACAGACGTTGGAACGATGTATGTTGCAATGGATCCTGTTTTCAGGCGAGGCATATTGGTTAACGTCAATCCACCACTTAGCGCAAAATCCATTTGTGCTTTGGCAAATACTTCATCAGCTGCCGTGAGTGGTTTATCAAAAGTCACGATTAACGTAATGGCATTCAGCGATCTGACGCTCTCAATCTGAGCCTGCTCGGAAGGAATGGCCTGGCGGGCCGTATTCAGCAGCAACGCTGTTTCGCCGCGAGTAGACGAACCATTCTTGGCATAGAACGTGCTCATCCAATGGTGAACGGATTTCACGTCACGCTGCATCGCTTTGGATACAACCTGTTCAAGTTCTGCATCCGATACTTGGCTTTGCGGATTGAATTGACCCTCATTTGCCTCCATGATGCCCAGTTCAACGAGCTTTGTTGCATAAGGCGCATACCATGCAGCCGGATTAACGTCCGTTAGTTCTACGCTTTCTCCAGTCTTGTCTTCCAGACTGAAGGTTTTGTACACCAGTGAAGCTAGTTCTGCGCGGGTAATGGCTCTTTGTTCACCCATGGATTGATCGGCATATCCGTTCATGATCCCCAGGCTGTTCAATTCCTTGATGGCAGCGTCGATCTGCTGGCTGCTAAGCTGTGCCGTTGTTGCGGCGACGTTTGTAACGTATGTAGCTGCATGTACTTGGTTTGCAGCAAGCGGGAATACTGCTGTACCTAATGCAGTTATGGTCAGAAATGTAGCGATTTTTCGGGTTGTCGGATTCATGGTTGAATTCCTCCTCTATAGGTTGGTCTTGCCTGTATCTATAGAATAGAGGACAAAAAGAAACTCCCAAGGTCAAAATTATTAACAAAATATAAACTGAAGCTAATTTTTCTCGAAACTTATACGGTAAACCGGTAGCCCGCACCCCATACGGTTTCAATGTAATCCGGATTTTTGGGATCTGTCTCCAGCTTACCGCGCAGCTTGCGAATATGAACAGTAACTGTTGCTATATCTCCGCTGGAATCCATGCCCCAGATCCGCTCGAACAGATCGGATTTACTGAACACACGGTTCGGATGACTCGCCAAAAATACAAGGAGATCGAATTCCTTGGTTGTAATCGCGACCTCTTCACCGTTCAAGAAAACGCGGCGCGATCCTTTTTCGATATGAAGTCCGCGAATGTGAATCTCATCCTGCTCGACCGGTTTGCTCATGCCAAGCAGTCTCTCGTAGCGGGTTAGATGAGCCTTCGCTCTAGCAACCAACTCGCTTGGGCTGAACGGTTTTGTAATAAAATCATCGACTCCCAAATTAAAGGTTCTAATCTTATCGATCTCCTCTTTTTTTGCGGAGACGACAAGAATCGGTACTTCCTTCACCTCGCGAATGCGCCTGCAGCATTCGAAGCCGTCGAGCCCCGGAAGCATCAGATCAACAATGATCAAACTGTACTCTCCCTCCAGAGCCAGCTTCAAGCCTTCCTCTCCATTATGACAGAGCTCCACAGTGAATCCGTTAAGCTCAAAATAATCCCGTTCCAGTTCGGCAATGGTTGTTTCGTCCTCAATGATTAATATGCTTGTCACTCCCGCTACTCCCCCTGTTCCATAAGCCTTTTCAATTGAATATAAATCGTTGTACCTTCACCAGCCATACTGTCTGCCCAGATGAATCCTCCGTGTCCATCGATAATCTGACGAGCGATTGCAAGTCCTAGTCCGCTTCCCCCTGTCGAGGAATTGCGAGATTGCTCTGCCCGATAAAAACGCTCGAAGATGTGAGGCAGCGCCTCTTCCGGTATCCCCTTGCCATTATCCTTAAACGCCATCGTAATCCATTCGTTATCTGCTTGAAGTGTAATGCCGAATCGTTTGTGTTCATTCTCCATATACTTCAGTGCATTATCAACTACATTAACGACAGTACGTTTTAATTTATCGAGATCCACTGAAGCCATAACTGGACCTGACGCCTGGTTGTCCCAATCGAGTACAACCCCGTTATCCTCCAGATCGTATCTCAGCTCTTCAATGCTGTCTTCGAGGAAATCAACAAGGTCTACGACCTTGAACAGGAAAGGCTCCTGATTTAAATCCAGCTTCGAATAGAGGAACAACTCGTCCACCAACTTATCCATGCTGACTGCCTTGGAATGAATGATATTGACGTAGGTTTCCATTTTCTCCGGAGTATTCGCCACCCCATCACGAATCCCCTCAATATAGCCTTTAATGTTGGTGATCGGTGTCCTGAGGTCGTGAGAAATGTTGGAGATGAGCTCTTTGCGATTCGCTTCGTCCTGCTGCCTTAGTTCATTGGAACGCTGCAGTTGATTCCGCATACTCTCAAACGCTTCGCTGAGCTGGCCAACCTCGTCATTGGAATTAAGCTGGAGCTTGAAGGAGAGATTCCCTTCCTTAATCTGCTCTGCGGAGTTCCGCAACTGATTCAGCGGTTTAATGAAGCTGCGAGTAATCCAGCGGAACAACAGCAGATTTGCAATAATGAGCACCCCGATGAGCAGGATTGACATCACGGGCAGCAGCTTACGGGTCAGTTCGGCAAAAGGACTCCGTTCACGAATGACGAAGATGCTTCCCCGTTCCCCATCCGTATATTTAAAGTCGAATTTGGCATAGGCATAGAAGCGTTCACCAATATTAAACGTACTGCGAATCTGATAGTTGTTCAGATCATAGGCAGGCAGTGCCTGCTTCAGTTCAGGCTGGTTGAATGTCAATGATTCGAATATTTGGCTGTTCTCGCGTCTGACATAGAGACCTGACTTCTCGGCTCGAAGTTTCATGTCGTATTCACGCAGCAAAACTTTGTTTTGCAGCTCATCAGGTTCATTTTTGGCCATAAACTTCATCTCTTGAAAGATCGATTCTCCCTGTTCAGTGAGTGGGTTAATCTGATAGTGTACCTTATAAATATCACGAAAGCTCTGCAGATCTCCTGTTGCCGCAATCGTATATAGACTTGCTGTAAGCAGGATAAACAGCAGACTTATCACGAGCATGCCCGTGAAGGACAGCAGCATTTTTATTCGAATGGACATGGGTTCCCCTTTTTAAGCATGGAATAGGATTAGTTAGTGCACATGTTAACACAAGATGGATTCAATTGCCCAGATGCAAAAAAGCTTTATGATCACATGAATAATGTTTGGAAATCCTATTTTGTATAGGCAATAGCAAAAAGCCAATATGGAATGCTCTCCATATCGGCTTTGATTTGTTTCTGTTACATAGATATGCGTTCGTAGCTTTTAATACAGCATAGGATGTTACTGCGAAACTTCAATGTTCTTGATCACCTTGGCTGGATTCCCTCCAACAACCACGTTGTCCGGCACGTCCTTGGTTACCACGGCTCCGGATGCAATGACAACATTATTGCCAATGGTGACTCCAGGATTGATGGTAGCTCGTCCGCCTACCCACACGTTATCTCCAATTGTTACCGGCTTACCGTATTCGGGCCCTTCATTTCTCTCCAAAGGATCAATTGGGTGTGTCGCCGTATAAATATGAACACCTGGCCCAAATAAGCAGTGACTGCCGATTCTTACCTCACACACATCCAAGATGGTGCAATCGAAATTGGTGTAGAAGTGATCACCCACATGGATATTGTAGCCATAATCAAACCGGATGTTAGGCTCCATGCTTAAGTGCTCACCAGTTGATCCCAGCAATTTTTTCAAGATGTCTGTTCGAAGTTCCTCATCCGTTTCGGTACTCTGATTATACATACGAGTCATCCGTCTTGCGTATGCTCGATCACGCGTCAGTTCAGGATCCCAAGCTTTATATAGCTCTCCATTCAGCATCTTCTGTTTTTCCGTTTTCATATCCACATTCAACATCCCTTTCCATATTGTATTAATCATGGTTATATCCGTTTTTCCACAAGCTGCAGCGAATACGAAAGGCTTTCCAGAGTCATTGATAATAATCCGAACATATAATCCTCATCTGGGTCATTCAATAGTCTCATCTGAGGCATATGCATCTCTGGTATGTACTTCAAGCATTCCTTCCGGATAATCTTTACATCCTCCGGCTGTACCAGCGTTCCAGTTAATGCAAGGGTTTCGGGGTTCATTACGGCTATCAGACTTGATACTGAACGTGCAGCAAGTGTATGGAACGTATCCCGATTATGGAGTAACCTGAACTGCTCATCATGAGAAAGGCCAAGTGGCAAAAAAGCGATTTCTCCGGCAAACTGGGTATTCCCCCTGTGTATATGCCCATCTATCATGATCCCGGCTCCCGGTAAGGAGCCTTCGATGAAAGTCGCAACAACAATCGAATTCTCATCCTGGTATTCCCGCTTCTGATAGAGACCGTACACGGTTAAATTCATATCATTCTCGACAACAACTTCGACCTCATATTTTTCTCGAATGAATGCTCCCAGTGGAACACCAACCAGACGAGGAATGTCGGATACATTGACAACACCTTGGTGGACTGCACCTGGAACCCCGATTCCCACGGCTCGAATTAAGGGGAATCTCCTTAAAAGGCTATCAATTATTTCATAAATAATCCCTTCATTCATTTGATCCTTTTGAATTTCCCGATACCCTTCCTCGACAGTCTCCCCATACAAGTTGTTTACGGTAAACAAGATGGAGTGGAACTTGACGCCCGCTTTAACAATCAAACAAGCAATATATGAAAAGTTTTCATTAAACTTATAGATCTGAGCTGGTCTGCCTCCATTCGATTCCTCCATGTCCAGTTCAACGAGTTCACCGGCTTCAAGCAGTTCTATTAATATGCTGCGACAGGTTGCTACGCTTAATCCTGTAGCCTCGGCAACCCTTGATTTCGTACCTTGTTTCAACTTTTTTAACGTTTGCCGGACCAATTCCTGGTTCATTTTTTTAACGCGCATGGTGTTGTTGGTAATCATGTTACTCATCATCCCTTTTCACCTCCAATACTTACAAAATAACTTTAATTAAGTATTAACATAAGTCATTTCCCCTTTAAAGTCCACCTCAATATTTACTCATCCAAATATAATGTGAATGCAATTACCCAGTTTCCCTTCCCTATGAGCAACATTTCCCTTAATGCAAAATTGCACAATGGGCAACGAATTGATATTATAGATGTGTTCATATATTAATTTGGAAGTGGAGGTGGATACATATGAAGCAAAGTTTACGTGCCATGAAGAAGGAAGCGACGGCAAGTGCCTTATCTGAAGCTGCTTTTCAATTAGCCTTAGAACGAGGAATGGACGGTTTCGTGGTTGAGGATGTCGTGCAGCGTGCCGGATACTCCCGTAGAACGTTTGCCAATCATTTTTCATGCAAGGAAGAAGCTGTGGTCATGGCAGGCGAGCACTTTCACCGAATTGATGAGTATTTGGAAATGATTAATCAGCTGCCCGAAGATATAACACCACTTGAGGTCATGTATCAGTTTATTAAGATGCAATTAACAGAAGAAGTCCTTGGTAGGATCTATAAGATTATTGAGTTATCCAAAACATTTCCGAGCTTGAAGCCTCACACACTAAGCCTGTTGAATCGGTTGCAGACTGCCGCTCAAGAGGCATTAAATGAACTATTTAAAGGTCGTTATCCGATTGGATACAATCACTTTCTTGCAGGTGCCGTTTGTGCGGCCATCATCCCTCTTCTGGATGGGAGCGTTCGAGTTCAGCTGCCTGGGATTCACTTGGAAGAGACTGATGAATTGATCATTTCATTCGATGAATACATCAATTCTGCTTTTACGTATTTGCGCGAAGGATTCTAATTCATTAGAGATATAAGGAGAGAAATCAATTCGATGTCAAAATTACTCTACAGGCTGGGGAAAACGGCCTACGATAAACCGTGGTATTTCATTATGGGTTGGATTTTGGTGCTCGGCATTGTAGGAACAGCGCTTGGCATAAACGGTGTGCATGTTTCTTCAGACATCAAACTCGAAGGAACAGCATCCCAGAACGTCTTGGACAAATTGGAAAAGGAGCTTCCTCAAGCCTCTGGTGGTCAGGGCAGCGTTATATTTAATATCCCGGAAGGCGAGCGTTTGGATACGCCTGAGAATTTGGCAGCGATCAGTAAGGCTGTAAGTGAGGTTTACAAACTGGATTATGTTATTAACCCTGCTGAGCTCGCCGCTGCCAGTGGCGCCGATGCCTCAGCTATGCAGGAACAGGCCAGTCAGAGTGCTGCTGGAGCAGGCGAGCAAAGTGCGGATCCAAGCAACCTGCCTCCTTATGGACCACTCATGATTGAAGGAATGCCAGTACCTGGCGTGTTGATCTCGAACGCTGGTGATGTGGCGCTGTTCCAGTTTCAATTCACAGTGCAGCAAAACTCCCTGCCTAAAGGTGTCACGGATTCGGTTGTGAACGCAGTTAGCGAAGCCGAACAAGGTACAAACATCTCGGTTTTGCCAAGTGATTCCCTGAAAGAAGTGGGCATACCGATTGGAACCAACGAAATCTACGGATTGGTCATTGCGGCAATTGTGTTGTTCATGACACTGGGATCCGTTGTTGCCGCAGGTTTGCCGATTGTCATTGCCCTGTTCGGGGTTGCGGCTGGTGTTGGTGGAGCATTTGCTGTCTCCAACTTTGTCAGCATGACATCCTTCACGCCTGTACTCGCTCTCATGATCGGACTTGCCGTTGGTATTGACTATGCATTATTCATCGTCAATCGTCAGCGCAGACTGATTTTCGACCAGAATCTGAATGCCCGCGAAGCGGCCAGCAGAGCTGTTGGAACAGCAGGAAGTGCCGTGTTCTTTGCTGGATTAACAGTCATTATTGCACTTTGTGGGATGCTGGTTATTGGTATTACCTTCCTGAGCATGATGGCTATCGTCGCATCGGTTACCGTGCTGTTCAGCGTACTGATTGCCCTTACTCTTCTCCCGGCATTGCTGGGTCTCCTGGGTGAGCGCATCTGCTCTCGTAAAGCAAGAGAGAAAAATCAGGCCAACGCACACAAAAAATCAAACGGGTTTGCAAATCGCTGGATCTCCGGTGTCGTTAAATTCCGCTGGCTTGTCATTGTAGCTGTTATTGTCGTTCTGGGTACGGCTGCAATCCCGGTAGCCAAAATGGAACTGGGCATGCCTTCTGGCGCTACCGCTAACCTGGATACTACTGCACGGCAAAGTTACGATGCCATTACGAAAGGTTTTGGTGAAGGATTCAACGGTCCCCTGCTTATTGTTGCAGAACCTACTGACGCTTCCCAAACCGTATCATTACAAACATTGGGCGCCATCGCCCAGGATCTGCAACAATTTGAACATGTCTCTGTCGTCACACCAGCAGGAGTGAGTGAAGATGGCAAAATGGCTATTCTGAGTCTCATTCCAGATTCGGGTCCTACAGACGCAGCAACCAAACAGCTGGTTGAAGAATTGCGTTCTCCTGACTCTACCATTGCAACCAATCACGGTATGAAGCTTGGTGTTACCGGACTTACAGCAGTCAATATTGATATGTCAGCCAAATTGGCTGAAGTTTTCCCGGTATATATCGGAATCATCGTTATTCTGTCCCTGGTCATCCTGCTCTTGGTCTTCCGCTCCATCCTGGTTCCGATCAAGGCAACGATTGGATTCTTGCTTAGTATTCTCGCTACGTTTGGTCTGACTACTGCCGTATTCCAGTGGGGTTGGGCGAAGGCGTTGTTTGATTTTGACACGGGCGGTCCTCTGCTCAGTTTCATTCCAATCATGGTAACAGGGATTCTCTACGGTCTGGCCATGGACTATCAGGTCTTCCTTGTTTCTTCGATGAGAGAATCTTACGTCCATGGTCATCGTGGAAATCAAAGCGTAATGAATGGCTATCAAATGGCAAGCCGCGTTGTGGTTGCAGCTGCCATTATCATGGTATCCGTATTTGCAGGCTTTATTTTCACGCATGATATTATGATTAAACAGATTGGATTCGCCTTGGCCTTGGGCATTTTGATTGATGCATTCGTTGTTCGGATGGCGCTGGTTCCGGCAGTCATGTCTCTCTTCGGAGATAAAGCCTGGTGGCTGCCGAAATGGCTGGATCGCTCGCTTCCCAACCTCGATGTTGAAGGTGACAAGCTCATTGCTGAACTGAATGCAAAGGAAAAACAGCAAGTCAAATAGGATAGGATTTCACCTGTCTATTGCGTCATTTCTGGACTAATTAAGTACGTTATATACGCAACGTTTGTTGTATTTATTATTAGTTTCCCAACCAAAATAAAGCACTTTCTTGGCCATCACTTGTCATACGACAAGCTTAAAAGGCCTTGAAGGTGCTTTATTTATGTGCATTTTTTTGTACTCGGATAAGCAATATTTATTCAATTCACTCGCTGATGCACCAGGTCTTTCTGAAAGGCAAGAACCCTTTCCCAGTCGCCACTGAAAATCGGAATGCTGTAATACCCTACCCTTTCATATAGCGCTGCAGCTTCTGGCTGAAGTGGCCCCGTCTGAAGCTTCAGATTAGTATAACCGAATTCCGCAGCCATACGCTCGGCTTCCGCAAGTATGGCCTGAGCAACGCCTTTACGACGATAACCGGGTCTTGTATACATACGCTTAACCTCAACCGATTGATCATCCAGCGGCCTAATGGCACCGCACCCTACCGGATGCCCATCCAGTCTGGCTACAATAAAAGCAGCACGAGGCGTTTCGACGTCCGATGGTTGAAAGCCTGCGGTTCCATCCCCGCCGTATAACAAGCCCAGCTCACTGCTTAATTCCCGGATCAACTGTACTGAATCCTCGCTGCGTACGTCCTCAGCAGCCGCTTGTACAACCAACGACATATGCCAAATCCCCTTTACTCTATTGGTTTTATTGGTATTATGGATGTGTATAAAATAACATCTGTTGAACGCAGCGTCAATTGTTCCATCGATAGATCTTTTGTATAAGGAAGTGGCTGCAGTCGCTCTCTCATCATCTCGGGAGTTTCTTGATCTTTGTTCATCATTTCCCTCCAATTGTTCAGATCAATGACTTATCCTCATCAGAGTCAATTTTTGTGCATGCGTTTAGGTAATCATATCATATGGATTAAATCTCCAATTCCTTTTTCACCAATCTCCTCTCTTCTGATATAGTCTCAGGCTATAGCTAGATATAATTTAATGGAATTACATTATAACTTCACATCTGTGATAACTTTTTTGTAACACATTTGAAGAGGGGTTATGTAGATGACAAAAAGCAGTGTATTGGGTTACCCGCGAATTGGCGCTGATCGGGAATGGAAAAAAGCACTCGAAGCCTTCTGGTCGGGCAAACTGGATGAAGACACGTTTCACACCCGTTTGCAGGAGATCCGATTAAACCATTTGCGCAAGCTGCATGATCAAGGAATCGATCTCATTCCAGTCAACGACTTCAGTTATTATGATCACATTCTTGATACAGCAGTGATGTTCGGGATTGTTCCCAAACGATTTACATATGACGGCGGTGCCGTTCCTTTGTCCGTGTATTACGGCATTGCACGAGGCACCAAGGATGCTGCAGCCAGCGAAATGACGAAGTGGTTCAACACCAATTATCATTACATTGTCCCCGAGCTGAATGATGTAACTCCGGCACTTACTGAGAATAAACCTCTGATCGCTTACCGCGAAGCCAAAGAGAAGCTCGGGATTGAAGGCAAGCCGGTCATCGTCGGACCATTAACCTTTCTGAAGCTCTCCAAAGGGTATGACAAATCCGAGACTGAAGCCTGGCTGGGACGTTTACTGCCACTCTACACACAGGTCCTTCAGGAACTTGCTGAAGAAGGTGTTCAGTGGGTTCAGATTGATGAACCCGTTCTGGTTACCCAGTTGAACAAGGATGACTTACAATTGCTCCAGAACATCTATAAGACGTTCGCAGACGCAGTCCCTAATTTAAACATATTATTGCAAACTTACTTTGAATCCGTAGATAATTATAGCGACATCATTACCCTTCCCGTACAAGGAATTGGACTGGATTTCGTCCATGGGCTCTCGGGCAACCTGCAATCCATTAAGACAAAAGGCTTCCCGGCTGATAAAGTTTTGGGCGCAGGCATTATTGACGGTCGTGGAATCTGGAAGGCTTCACTTCAAGAGAAACTGTCTTTGCTTGATGAGCTGATCGAACAGGTTGCACCCGAGCGTATAATCGTACAATCGTCTTGCAGTCTGCTGCATGTGCCTGTTACAACAGAACGTGAGTCCAACCTCGACCCTGCGCTCAAGAGCTCGCTCGCCTTTGCAGATGAGAAGCTGAAGGAAATAGCTCTTTTGACAAAAGCATGCACATCAAGACATGCCGACATTCTGCATGCGATTGATAAAGCAGATCAGGCGCTGCTGCCTCTTAAGCAGTCACAAGAACGTAATCGCATCGACGTGCAGCAGGCTGTCGCAGCTATACGTTTGCAAGAGCCTTCGCGCTCGCTCCCGTTCGCTAAACGTCACATTGCTCAGCAGGAAAAATGGAAGTTGCCTCTTTTTCCAACAACTACGATTGGCAGTTTCCCTCAATCTGCGGAGGTACGCAAAACTCGTCAACTATGGCGTAAGAGTGAATTAAGCAACGAACAATATACCCAATTTATTCAGGAACAAATTGATGCCTGGATTCAAATTCAGGAAGAGATTGGACTGGATGTCCTCGTGCACGGGGAGTTTGAACGCACGGATATGGTGGAATTCTTCGGTGAGAAACTCGCAGGATTTGCCTTCACTCAATATGGCTGGGTACAATCCTACGGTTCCCGGTGTGTTAAACCACCGATCATTTTCGGTGACGTAGCCTTTGTTCAGGCAATGACGGTTGAAGAAACCAAGTACGCTCAGTCGAAGACCCAACATCCGGTAAAAGGAATGCTGACCGGACCCATAACCATTATGAACTGGTCGTTTGTCCGGGATGATATTCCGCGCGAGCACATTGCTTATCAGCTGGCCTATGCGCTCAGACAGGAAGTGGAAGCACTTGAACAGGCGGGTATTGGTATGATTCAGGTGGATGAACCTGCTGTTCGTGAAGGCCTTCCACTCAAACAAAATGAGCAAGCTGATTATCTGGCTTGGGCGGTCAAAGCATTCCGCATCTCCACATGTACGGTACAAGAAACAACTCAAATTCATACCCACATGTGTTACTGTGAATTCCATGACATGATCGATTCTATTGAAGCCATGGATGCTGATGTCATCTCCATAGAAACATCACGAAGTCACGGCGAGCTCATTCACAGCTTTGAATTAAACACGTACAAACTCGGCATAGGCCTGGGTGTGTACGATATCCATAGTCCTCGTATCCCGAGCGTGGAAGAAATGACAACCATGATTGAGCGTGCCTTGCGTGTGCTGGATCCCAAGCTGTTCTGGATTAATCCCGATTGCGGCCTGAAAACCCGCGGACGTGAAGAAACGGTTGCTTCCTTGCGCAACATGGTTGAGGCGACCCAAATTGCTCGTGAACAACATCATGCCATCAAAACAGTTTAAAATTAAATAAAGAGCAGAACGCCCCTCCTTCATATGGGGTGTCCTGCTCTTTTTCATTTCTTGCTTTTTTCAGAAGTCTTCAGTCCAGTTAACCTTAACCCTGTAAAAAATCAATCAATGCTTCATTAAATTGTTCAGGGTGGGTCGCATTAAATCCGTGTGGTCCACCTTCTACAACCACCAGACGGCTGCCTGGGATCGATTCATGAGTACGTTGTCCACTCACTTCCAGCGGAACAATGGCATCTGAATCACCATGGATAACCAGTGTCGGAATATTGAATTTCTCCAAGTCCTGACGGAAATCGGTAAGGGCAAAGGCAGCAATACAATCTAAAGTTCCTTTAGGGGAAGCCAGAGCTGCAATATCCCGGTTATAGATACGGAACGGTTCGCTCACGAGGTCCGTACGATCTCCTGCAGCGAAAAAGTTAGTTGTGAAACCATCCAGGAATGCGAGACGATCCCCTTTTACGCCGTTTTGAAATTCTGCAATCGTTGCATCATCCAATCCACCTTGAGGGTTGTCTTCAGTTATATAGAGATAAGGAGGAACTGCTCCCGCAAATACAGCTTTGGAAACACGTTCGGTTCCGTAAGTTCCGACATAGCGAGCTACCTCGCCGCCTCCCATGGAGAACCCTACCAGTGTAACATCGCGCAGATCAAGGTGCAGAATCAATTTATGTAAATCCGAAGCAAAGGTATCATAGTCATAACCATCCCAAGGTTGGGAAGACTGACCAAAGCCACGACGGTCATACGTAATAACACGGTAGCCTGCTTCGATTAGGGCAGGTACTTGCTTCTCCCAGGATCGTCCGCTCAAAGGCCATCCATGAATAAGGATGATGGGTTTTCCCGCGCCAAGATCTTCATAATACAGTTCAATTGGTTGTGCATTCTCTTCGCCTACATTTACTTTAGCCAAGGAAAATCCCTCCGTTAGTTATTATATTTTTGTTTGTTACTATTTAAATGTTACATATGCAAACGTTGATTGTCAATCGTACCCAAGAATTAAATAGGGTATGCCATTGGAACTGAATACATCGAATAATCATTGAAATGACAGTCATTCTATCAGCAAAAAAGCCGCCTTGTAGGCGACTTATAGTGCAAACATATTTCTATTTCTGTGCTTATATGATGCTTGTCATATTTAATGAGCGTTAGTGGTTGCTACGCCAGGTGCTGGCGCTCTATGCAAAGCCACACGTACACAGGTTATCCCCCATGTAACCAGTGCAATTAAAAGAAGATTAATCACGACTGAAGTCACTGGCGCTCCGCTATAGATGAGTCGGACATACCCCCGTACAGCGTTGGATGCAGGCAGAAAATCTCCGATGTGTCGATAGAACGGCGTGAGCATTTCAGTTGCAATTATGTTGCCTGCTGTCATGAGCTGGAAAGGAATCATGGCTACGTTAAACAGAGCTCCTAATCCACCAAATAATACAAATGACATTTGAGTCAGACATACGCAGGCGATGTATACGAGAATATGGAATCCCCACATTTCCCAGAAGGAAGCGACAGGGGTAACAAACAACATGGCTACTGTCGTAATAATGAGCGGCGCTACAATACACACCATCAGTAAAAGAAGCTGTCTGGCCCAGAAAATTTTCCATCGGTCGTATTTGCGGCTAAGGATCATCGTCGACAGATTCAATTGAATATTCATGGTCATCACTGCGATATATGTGATAAAACCAAGGATCATGGGCAGCATGCTGAGTGCAAAATTGGTGATGTTGTTAGACTTAACCACATTTGTCGTGACCACTTCTTTTTGAACGTTCCCTGATAGCTGAACGCCTACGCTGGTAGATATACCTTCAGCCGACCCTTCCAATATGGATCTGGAAACTTCCGAAGCTGCCTGATTGACATAATACGTTAATTGCCCTTCCCCTTGGTCCAGGTTCGCAGCGAACTCGGCAGGAATGCTTACGATCATGCCAATATCCCCATCATTCATGACTTGCTCAGCTTCCTCAAGAGATGCATAGTTCTCTGTTTTGAAAGGGACTGTTTCCTGAATGATCTTTTCGATTTTCTGTCCATTCGCTCCGTCCGAGTTAATAATACCTATTTTAAGCTGGTCCACTCGTTCAGTTGCTCCGTTGTATCCCGTTAACCAGACAATGGTGAATATCAGTGGAACGACCAAAGCAAAGACCAATCCGATCTTGGTTTGTAGAATCTTCAAAAAATCTTTTAATACTGAAAAAACAGACATGAATTTCTCTCCTTCTTGGATATAGCTCCAGTTGCAAATTAATAGGCTAGCATATAATAGGCCATGCATGTATCTCTGCAAAAAAAGTCAGCTGACGAATCAGCTGGAGATTCCTTTATAAATTTTGTTGAGCAGTACGGCAAGTTGTTCTGCTCCTTCCGGGGTAATTAATTCCCTTAATGACTGATCCATATCATTCATCAGAGGTACTACCTGTAAATATAGCTCTTTCCCTTCCTCGGAAAGCCGCAGCAGGATGGCACGCCGATCAACAGGATCGGTGCTTCGAATAATAAGATCCTTATGTTCCAATCGTTCCAATGTCTTGCCGACACTCGTTTGATCTTTACCGTGGAGTTCGGATAACTTCTTCTGTGTAATGCCTTCGTTCTGATACAATTGTTCGAGCATCCCATATTGTTCAGGTGTTATGCCGTAATCCTGCAGTAGATGGGTAACTCTTTTTTTGTGGACAAAGTACGTTCTGGATAGTAACAATCCAATGGGATCTTTCTCTTGATGAGTTGACATCAGGTAAGCCCTCCCTGAAATACTAGCATAGCCTATTAATATTCTTTAAGAAGAATATCCCTAATTTGAACCTTTGTCAATCTAATGTTTCTGAGCCGTATGTCCTTCTCGGTTAAAAATAAAAAAGCCGCCATGTTGGCGGCTCAGCTGTTCTTTCGTTTATAGGGTAAGCCATTTTACTCGAAGCGATACGTCCAGAATGCTTCTCTGCCGAATCTGCGCTGGATTTCTTCATCATCCAATTTCCGGTTGCCGACAAGCTCTGCAGCCTGAAATTGCGAACGGTGAGCCTGAATGGCTCCCATTTTTTGCTCCAGATATCCCCTCACATCGACATGTACATCTGCCTTTCCGATGGCCTGCTCATGATTTTTGGAGAAAGCTACACAATATACGATTGGTCTCTCTTCTGCCGCTAGCCGGGAAATAGTCCGTATGACTGCGGCACCGGTAGCATCATGGTCGGGATGCACACTGTAGCCTGGATAGAAGGTAAAGACGATGGTGGGTTTAAGCTCCTCTATCAAATCCATGATGCGGCTATCGAGCAGATGAGCGTCCTCGAATTCGATCATCTTGTCGTGAAAACCAAGCATTCTCAAGTCCTGAATACCAATCGCCTGAGCGGACTCTTCGAGCTCCACCTTGCGGATGGCAGGCAGAGTGACCCTGTTCGCAAATGGCGGAATGCCCATATTGCGTCCCATCTCGCCTAAGGTCAGGCAAGCATAGGTAACGTACGCACCGCCATCAATATATTTTGCGAGCGTTCCAGCAACGGAAAAAGCCTCGTCGTCAGGGTGGGGATATATCACTAAAATGCGTTCATTTTCGTATGGTTTATTGTTCATGCTGTTTCGATCCTCCGCTTCCATCAGAAACTCTCCCGACTAAGTTGAAAGGCTACAACCAATTTTCCTTGGCTGTCATGACCAGCCAAAATCAGTCGATCCTTTTCATTCTCATCAATATGGGTAAGGCCTTCCGCATAAACCCAACCCGTCGTCGTTTTTAAACCAACCCGGTATGGGTTCGTGCCTGAAATTGATCCCTGTGTGTATCGAATGGCCGCATTGGAAATGAAAGCCGACGCAGGGTGACGAGTACTATCATAATGATTCGCATACGCACCTGTTGTCATTTCGAGGTGTAAGTATAGATCCTGATCAATGAAAGCATTGAGCCGGGCTTGGACATCTTGAGGTTGTATAAGTTGCATAGTGATCTCCTTATGTGGTCTGAAAGATAAATACTTAATCCATTTTACCATATGTCCATGGAGAATTAACAATTCGTAATCACCTGACCGCTTACATTACATCGGTGAGCACTAATATGTCCTCTAAATGAGCCTCTAAGTAAATAGGTTTATTGCACTCCTTATGCTGTATACGTACCAAATTCCGCAGTGAATGTAATTGCGGTCCCGCGCACAGTCGGATCTTCCGCTTCAATAGCAATGTCACCATTCATTAACTGTACAATCCGATGACATATCGCTAATCCAAGGCCTGTACCTTCTGTCCGGCGTGTAACGCTGTTGTCAACTCGGTGAAATGGTATAAACAACTGATTCCGTTTATCCTGAGGAATTCCGATCCCTGTATCCCTGATCCTAAATTGAAGCCGGACCTTACCAGCATCTGTGGAGAGCCGTTTGGCCTCCAAGGCAATGTCACCTTCATCCGTAAATTTCACTGCGTTTCCCAACAAATTTAGAATCACCTGTCTGAATCTCCCATCATCTCCGATTAGAATCTCTGGAATATCCGGATCAATGGATACGTTGACTTGCAGTTTCTTATTCAGAATTCCAACATGAAGAATATCCAGCGTCTCCGTTACGGCTTCCCTGACACTAAAGGCTTCCTTCAGGAGCTGTTCATGATTCGAATCCAATTTGCTATAATCCAGAATATCATTGACGATGCGAAGTAGAGACTTCCCACTTTTTTGCAGTGTGGCGACATATTCCTTCTGTTTATCGGTAAGATCGGTTGCAGCCAACAGATCCGTGATTCCCAGCACGCCATTCATCGGGGTCCGAATCTCGTGATTCATGGTGGTAATAAACTCACTCTTCACCTGGTTGGCTATTTCCATGGCTTCCTTCTCGATCAAGAGATGCTTCTGTTCGTTAAGCAATCTTCTCTGTACTGATAGTGAAGGGAATACGACCTCCTCCGAAAGTAGATGACTATATAAAGGTGATTTCACAAATTCCGTGTCAGTCATCATATACTCATGCTCTCTCATCATCTTAAGCTGCAAAGATGAAGAGATGGCGGCTGCATTATATGCGCAGACAGATACCATCCCGTATTCACGAACTACGCCGCATGTTTGTCGCTCATAATTGACCAAATTTCCCTGGATCTTGTCTTCGTTATGCTCCCCCCACGTCATTACATTGGCCCACGTACGAATGGACATGTTATTCTCTTGTACATTCCCCATTACCTGATGAAAATGAGTGAGAATATGCTGAAAACTAAAATCCCCCCGTGATCCGTAATAATCCACGTTGTTTGCGTAATGAAGGTACCTAAGCTGGTCACCGGAAATAGCATCGTTGAGCTTATTATAAATATGATGATATGTGTCTGCTTCTTCTATCAATAAGATGTGATGACCTTGGTCTATACCCGTTAGAATATATGATACCGCATTATCAACATAACGATCGAAATCCTCGAACAAGTAAATGATATGGCCTCCGTCCGTGACGCTGGTCAACGAGTTTAACGGTACTGCTTGTTTGTTCATATAAGGACTCCTCGGATCTTGCTTTTATTTTCTACTATAAGGGATAAAGATTCATACGTCACTTCTATTATAGGAAAAATACGGAACTGCCGAAGTAAACGAAAAAGGCCGCCATAGTGGCGACTTATAACGAAATCTATCTTGGCATCTATTTTTCCTTATGGAACATTATACGTGTTTCAGTGATATAACTTGGATTATTCTCCAAACTCTCTCTTCATTTTAATCAGCTTCTCTAAATGAGGCTTAATGGCTCTCTGAGTAAAATCCTTAATCTGCTCTTTGGTTGAAAACTCTCCCCATTCGATAGCGTAAATAGCCTTTCCCTTAAATTCTTGCAGGGTATCGTCCAGCGCTCTCAGCTCTTTGTCCATGGAATGGAGCATTTCTTTTGTATCCTGAGGAATCTGTTTGGGCACCTACGGTTTAAGGCTTGAGAGATCACCTAAGTTTTATAAAATAACAAAAATCCTGACAACAATAGTTGTCAGGTCTGACAGTACGCTGGACACATATTTAATTACTATCATTCTTGGTAACAATTAAAGTTTTAGGTGATCCATTCTTTATGGAAATGGAGTAAGGCCCTTCATTAAAGTTAAAGCTTTTACTTTCCAGGGTCTCCACATCAATGTCCTTATAACTTGTCAGGATTTCATCCATGGTTTCCTCACTAACGTTCAGCGCATGTAACACGAGAACAGGATATTCTAGATCCGCACCAATGTAATAGATCTCGTTTAAAGTCCCATCCTCTTCAATTTCAAAATGTATCTTGTTCGAATATTGATTGGCATCATTGATCATTGCTGGATCGGATACCGTAATGACCGTGCCTTGTCCATCGTAAAAGGTTGTTCTCTTGAAATCCAGGCCTTCCGTCGAGATCGGCTGAAGGAACCCTACGTCTTCATTTTGACTGACAAGGTTGTTAAATGCGGTGATGAACTCCTTCAGTTCTCCTTCCGGATTGTACTTTTTCTCTTCGGCCTTGGGTGCCTCAAACAGCTTTTTCTGAGATTTAAACAGAACCTGACCCTCTTTGGAAAATTCAATTCGCACCGTTGCGCTGCGTTCAATTCCATCTTGTCCATCATAGATCCATACATCATAGGGATTATTGGTTTCTTTCTTAGCGGGCTGACCCGCCAGTTCTTCTACTTCGGGCTGGCTCATGCCTTCCTGAATCTGTTTGTACACTTCCGGGGTTACCCCCTTCTGCCCTCCACAAGCAACAAGAAACCCGAAAAGCATGAATGTTAATAAAGTGTAATGCCATTTCTTCAAACCTAATCTTCCTCTCTCTCATATGTAGAAATCCTAATTTTCTCTCATGAAGCAACTTTTGTATATAAATTTAAACCATTTTAGGTATTTTGACACGTATATGCCTATACGAAAACACGAAGATATTCATTATTTAATTTCTCTTTTTTCTTCTGTTTCGTCTCTGTATGATTAACGGTAGCTCTACATATGTACGTATAAAAGACAAACATGAATTCTACATCATTATTAAAACAAGGCACCGGAAGGAGAACCCACGATTTGAAAGCTTTTATTCAATTGTTGCATTTTGGCTATCATCAGGCGATGAGCTGCATTTTCCCTGTGGCCATCTTCGGAACCTTAGCCATCACCAGCGTGATCGAGGTTCCATTCTTTCATCGCTATGATGCCATTCTCCTGATCTTGCTTGGCGTCCAGTATCTCATGTACCGTAGTGGGTTGGAGACCCGGGATGAAATTAAAGTCATATGTGTGTTTCATATTATTGGACTGGTACTTGAACTGTACAAAGTAAGCATGGGTTCATGGTCATATCCTGAGCCTGGATTCACCAAAGTATTTGGAGTGCCGCTGTATAGCGGGTTCATGTATGCGAGTGTGGCAAGCTTTATGTGTCAGATCTGGCGCAGGTTACGCATGGACATGACAGGCTGGCCCGGTTTTGCACCCTCCTTTCTGCTCGGAGGAGCCATCTATCTCAACTTCTTCACCCACCATTTCATTCCTGATTTTCGTTGGTGGCTCACGGCTCTGGTCTTCATCGTTTTTTGGAAAACATGGATCATCTACCGGGTACGAACCAAGACATATCGCATGCCTTTATCGCTTGCTTTTGTCATTGTAGGTTTCTTCATCTGGGCTGCAGAGAATATTGCTACATTCTTTAATGGCTGGAAATACCCTGACCAGCACGATGCCTGGCAATTGGTTAGTTTTAGCAAAATCAGCTCATGGTTCCTGCTTGTGATCATTAGCGTCATCATTGTCGCTCAGCTTAAATATGTCAAAGCCAATCGAACTAACATTGAGCCCGACTAAGTATTAAGACTAACATTAGAAATGATCTAACCGTCCAACAACTACTCCTTTAGCAAAAATTAGGAGCCTCATCCCCGTCTGAAACGTATAAGAAGGATAGTCATTCTAATCGAAAGGGGATTTTGACGGATGAAGCGACATTCTTGGCTCTTTGGGTTGATGTTATTGTCTATCATTATAATGATGACCGGGTGTCTTCAAACCGAGGCAACAAACGAAACCGAGCAATCCATACCTAATGAAAATACGATTCTTACACCTACACAAGAAGCCACCATTGCAGCGGAAGTCTTTAAGACAAAAGAATATACCATCGACGAGGTCCCGGAATCGCCCTTACCTGAAGATGTTGTGCTGGAGAGGTATGCCGAGATGGAGCCTTACTATGCTGAACGTTATGAGGATAAACCAGTGAATTATAGTTACGTATTGCTGGCATTGAAGGCAGCACAGATTCAACAGGCCTCACTTCAACCAGAAAATATGAAGTTCACTGTGTATCAGGAGCTCGAAAATTACGTCGATCTGGACTACACGATGGATCTGGTGTTGGATCAGCAAAACGGAAATCTGGAACGTGTTCCATTGGAAGGACGACTTTCCCTTATAAAAAAAGATGGTACATGGCTAATACAAGCTGACGATTTTGATAACAAGGCTTTCTTGAAGCTTATTCCTCAATAACATCACAAAAAGGGCGCCAATGCTGGCGTCCTTTTTGGTGACTGATATAATTCTTTTTCTTCTAAAATTACTCTTTAAGTTCTACTTACTCAGACCGCTCCAGGTCAATTTAGCATGGTTTACTTTTTTACAACGACTTTAACCGATGATCGCGATGTGTTTCCTGCTCGATCTGCTGCCTCATAAGTAATCGTGTAGACACGATCCTGACCTTTACCTTTTCCAGTACGTTCGGCACGAAGCTTAAACTCAAAATCAGGAGTGCCGTACACTGCTCCCTGAATGTCAGGTGATTTGTTTCCATTTCCCTTGCCTTTATCTGGTTGGTTGCTTGTAATGGATATAAGTTTGACAGAGGCTACCCCTGTTCCTTGATCGGTGGCATCGGCTGTAACACGGATGGTCTCCATTTTGTTTGCATTTTCTTTCAGAACCGGTTTATTCACTTTAAGCCTCAGCACCGGTGCCGTGGTATCTCTAACGGTTTCCGCCGAGAAGTTGATGCTATAGGATTTCACGCCACCGTCCTGCCCCGTAACCTTCACCACAGCCTTACCCGGTACAGCCGCAGCTTGCTTCACTTCAACAACAGATCTGCCGGATACAGCATCGGCTGAAACAAGAGGCAGGGCGCTGCCAGCTTTAACTTCAACCTCATAGTTTTTCTGAGACGAGTTAAATCCTGATAGAGGTTTACCATTGACGTCTAAACTGGCCAGATCCCGATTCGCATGAACCAATGAAACATCTAACGATGGATTCCATGCATCAGATCCTGCAAAATGCTTAGCCGGAAGGTATTGTCCCGCTTCTTCCGCAGTCAACTGAGTGGACCAGTTACTTCTTCCTTTGGCATTGGCACCGGGTCCATAACTGGCATATTCAGCGAAACGGGCGGTCTTTTCATTATCAGCGTTGCTCCAATTATTCCAACCTGCAGGACTGATATGATCATCCAAATAACTGTTAATGTAGACAACACTCGCGTTCGGCCGCCACGGTCTGCCAAGAGCCACATTGCCTGTCAGTCCAGATTCGGCAGTAATTCGACTGTTTAGAAAAACATACCCTGGCTTGCCTTCGGCTGTGGAGGCCGCAGTCACATACCCGTTACTTAGACTATGGATGATGCTGTTCTCAAAGAGAGCAGCGGCATTACCAAATATGAAGTCGACATCGCCTTCGATGTAACTGTCAACATAGTATTGTCTGCCGTCATTGACATATAACGTATCCTGCCAGCCTTTCAGACTGACATCCCGAAACACAAGCCGATCCCCACGTGCCAATAGCGCTACCGCTTGCCCGGCATGATCACCCGCATCATTCTGTATTGTCAGATGTTCAGCTGTAAAGTCATTCGTTTGAATCCTGAAGCTGTAGCTGTTCGATGTACCTAGCGGATTGCCATTCCCGTCTAGTGTGCTAGCCGAATCCCCATAGACCAAAATGGTCCCTTCACGGCTCTCTCCAATCATACGCAGGTGGATTTTACTCGATGGCACATTTAATTTTTCACGATAGACTCCATCTTTGATTCGGATAATGGTAGGTATAGTCGCATTGTCAGGACTTGCATCAATGGCTTCCTGTACTCGCTCGAATTCTGCACTACCATCGGAAGCGACGGTTAAAGTGACTGCCGGGGTTTCAAATACTGAAACAGATGACATCCCCTCTCCTGCGTCGTTATTTGCTGTCACCAAATAATAGTATGTCTTCCCGTTGGTTAGGCCCGAATCGGTATAAGATGTTTCGGTCACCTCGGCAGCAACCGATACGTAAGACCCAGCGGGGGAATCACTACGTTTTACAGCATAGCTGTCTGCTCCCTGTACGTCTTCCCAGGTTAAAGTGATTCCACCATCTTCCGGCTCTGCATGTAATCCTGTTGGAGACATGAGGGTTCCGTCATCAGCGGACGGTCTTGCTCCTGTAGGGGCAGACTCGAGACTATGCGTATCTCCGCTTATAGCAATAATTTTGTAATAGTAAGACACACCGTTCGTGAGCCCTGTATCTGTGTATGAAATTTGGGACTGGGCTTCAGCTACCACTTCATACGTTCCGTTTAAATCATTGGAGCGCTTGATCTGATAGGTTGCCGCTCCCTCAATCGGTTGCCACTCCACCTCGATTGAATTCGGCTGGGGTTTTACGACAGGCTCAGGTGTAGACAACGCTCTGGACGGTGTAACCGCAACAGGCGCTGAATCTGCTCCTTCACCACCAATGCCAGTTGCCGAAACGACATAATAATAGGTGACTCCATTATCCAGTCCACCATCCCGGAAGGAAGGCTGCGTCAGTTTCGCCGCTACAGAAGTAAATGGGCCTTCTGCCTGAACGCTGCGTTTAACCGTGTAGTGACTCGCCTGTTCGATGGGCTGCCATGCCAATTCTGCCTGTGCATCTCTGGATTTCCCCTCCAGTTGCTCTGGAGCTTCGGGTTTCACGGCATCCTCTGAAGGTGTGACTTCCACTTGGTTGGAGGGTCCGCTTTCTCCTGAAGCACCCAGTGCAGTGACGACATAATGGTATGTTGTACCATTTACAACAGTGTCGTCAATATAGCTGGTGTCTGCGACTTCAGAAGCAATTGGTTCGTAAGCTGACTCTCCCCCTGTGCTTCGTTTGATATTGTAAGTTGATGCTCCTTCGGCTTCGTCCCAGTTGAGTCTAACCATTCCGTTTCCGGGCTGTGCAGTGAGTCCTTTAGGTGCTGCCACAGGTTCAACGTAGAGACGAAGGTTATCATAATATATTGTGCCTTTTCCTGTACCAGGGGTTTTGGCCAGAATGCGACCAATTCCATCGGTGAGCACATCCGCCTGAAACGGAATGTTATCCGCTACTCGTACATTGTCGATATAGATATCCGCTTTTTGCATAGCTACATTGCCAGTAATCTTCAGGTTGTACCATTGATTGTTTGCAGGGGCGTCTAACAATTTATGATCCACGCCGTCTTTCTTATAAACCAGCGTATAGGTGTCTTCCGCTGTGGGAGCAGCCGGTTTACGAATTTCAATCGAAAGAGGCGTGCGGGTTCCTGCGTTATTCTGCAGCTGCAATACATAAGCTGTTCCAGGCCAGGAAGGTGACATAAGATCCGTTTCCAATACAAAGCTGCCGAGCTGAGGTTGAAATGCACGTGTAAATTGTGTAGTGCCTGGGGCATTATCATACAGTTTTAAAGACTTTGTCGACGTATTACCGGTGGTTCCAGAAGGTACTTCCGCCACCTCAACCCGATGGTCCGCATCTTGAGGATCAGGGAGCACGACATACCCGGGTGGTGTTTGGTTAACCTCAAGTCCTTCATAGTCATCATGAATATATTCGATGGTTTCAAGCTCACCTTCGGGAACGGCGTGCGCTTCTTCCGAGGAGAAGCTCGTTCCTTTGTCATTTACTGCTCTCACGACGTAATAGTACGTCTTCCCGACAGTCAGGTCCGGATCCGTATATGAAGCAGATGTTATTCCGCTCTGGAGCTCCGTGTAAGGCCCTCCGGAAATTTCCGCACGAAAAACAGAATACGAGACAGCATTGTTCACCTCATCCCAGGATAATGTGACCGATTTGGGTCCTGCTTCTGCTCTTAGTTGGGTCGGAGCTACAGGGAAATCTGCATCCAGCTGCTGAACAGCTGCACCAGAGAATACAGATGTATTCAGTTTATCTACTTCGTCGTCCGGTTTGGAAGCATCCGCCGCAAGTCCGACGTAAACGGTGCTGTTCACGGGGAAACCTACAGCATTCAAAACGGACCAGTCTGCTCCGTCTTTGGAGACGAGAGATGTAACTTGATCACCGAGCCTCACCAGCTTCACCCAGTAAGGGAGCGTGATGAACGTCTCTGGTTCCTGAACGGAGACATCCGCCCCTTCGGTTTCACGCGTTAAATGAATCGCCTTTTGCCCGCCTTTGACATAGGACGCCATTAAGGCGACAAATGGAGAGGAAGCGTCCAGACTCTCGCGGATCATTACACCTGCTTCTGCTCCATCATCCGTGGCTGTTACGTGATCGACTCTAGCAACGATCTCACCATTCCCCTCCAGCGTCTGGTAGGCATAGTGAAAATGATCCGAAGTGCCGGCAATGTCACCTGATGATTTTACAGTTACATCCGTTTCTAATGCACCAAGCTGTGTATGGCCGGCAACGCCAGGTGCTCCAATGTCTGTTGAAGCCCATGGTGCAATACTGCCTTCCTTATTCACATGTACGGTGACATTATTCGATTGGGTTGCTGTTCCCGTATCGTCAATAGCTCGAACCGTGAGATAATGTGTACCATCTTTTACATTGTCCCAGCTCAAAGCATATGGAGGCGTATCATCTTCGCCCAACTTAATATCATTTTGATAAAATTCCACCTTGGAGATTGTGCCATCCGGATCAGAGGCCGAGGCCACAATTTCGATGGAAGACCCCTCTGTTGCAATCGTATGGTTGGCAGGAGAATCAATCGAAGTTACAGGGTTCGCTGACCCATTACCTGTTATGCTGTTCAGATACATTTCAAGATGGGTATATCCCGATTCATGAATTTCATTTCGGTCAGAGGCATCGTTTGGGTTCAACCCTTGAGCGATTTCCCAATCATTCGGCATTCCGTCATGATCATCATCTGCCAGTGTGGATAATACTTCTTCAAACTCCACATATCCTCCCACTTCTTTTTGGGAATTGATATGCTGACCGGAACGGTTTTTAACATCATTAACGATTCTTGCATCAATCGCATCCCTTCTCGGCAGGACAGCTCCAGCTTCGGCAAGGACACGATCATACGCCGTTTCTGCATCATCCATTGGTGACGGGTTGGTCATGATAACCGGAGATTCAAGCTTCGATTCCGGATTCGCCAGAGTCCCGACCCCAAGCCAGTTATCCGCAGTAATCTCGGGATATCCGTCCACTATATTGCCGCTAACATGGAGACGGGTATTGGCACTTACATCAAGGAAAAGCTGATCCCGTACGGAACGATACGTATTGGGGCCGTATTTGTAATAATTGTTCATCAAATTGTAGTTGCCTTCCTCACCACCATAAGCAGAGAAAAACCCCCAGTTGTATACGACATTGTTGTATGATTCAGTATTAAATCCGGGAGACCCGGCAAATCTCGGGTTACGGCTTACATTGTGGGCGATGATATTATGATGGAATGAGGTGTTGTTTCCGCCCCAAATGCCGGCATATCCATGCCTGCCCTTTTGGTGAGTCGTCATCAGCATGCTCTCGGCAATGACGGACCACTGTACGGTTGTATTTTCGTTTACATACATGCTAAGGACTTCATCCACAGACCAGGTGAAAGAACAGTGATCGATGATGATGTTTTTATGATATCGCCCGCCAAATACATCATCCTCACTTGGGTGTTTGTCTCCAAGCCTGAAACGCATATGTCTTACGATAATGTTATCTGCCTGAAATGTGGTCCAATAATCGGAGACGGTGATCCCTTCTCCAGGCGCAGTCTGCCCAGCCAGGGTAAGATTGGAACCTGATATAACCAGAGGAGCTTCCAGATGAATGGTTCCACCCACTTTGAATACGACAGTTGTATCATTTTGACGAACGGCTTCGCGAAGAGAGCCGGGGCCCGAGTCAGCCAGGGTAGTTACTTCGTAAACTGAACCTCCCCTGCCGCCAGTCGTATACATCCCACCGCCTTCAGCTCCAGGAAAAGCAGGCAGCATACCTGAATCTCCTGTTTCTTCCGCAGCAGCCATTCCCGGCAAAACACTGAACAGCATCGATACGATCAAGATGAGCGACACAATCCTTTTCAATTAAATCTTCCTCCTCCGGTTTCGTATACTCCAATTGGCAAACGCAGCACTGAGAGGCAATTAACCTTCAGCGGATCCAATCACCCCCTTCATCCAATGTAAGCGTTATCACAATTAATCAAATTGAATAACCCGTATTGTCCTGTGAACAAAAAAGGTGTAAGGAGTATGTTATGCCCGTATCGTTTTGATCCATTTAACGGATACGGGCATTTACAGGTGGAATGAACTATCCCTTTCGATTTAACATATATTCATATTCGGTGCAGGCCAGCAAGAAAGCTCCCAGTCCCTTTTGATCGTTGGTAATAATGGGTTCACTAATATAATAAGCATAGGTACCGTCCCGTCTCGGTTCTCCTCCAAGACCTGCAACCTGACAGTTTTTGTACAGATTGATCCAGCCTTCTTTGGTTTCCATGACAAATTCTGAAATTAAACCGGCGTAGGCATGGTCCAGCGAGTTCACCCAGTTTTCGTCCTGTAACCAACCGAGTCGAATGCCTTTGGCCATGGCATACACGATCATGCTGGAGGCAGAAGCCTCCAGATAATTTCCTTTTCGAGTTCCTTCATTAATTACCTGGTACCACACCCCGGAAGAAGAGTCCTGGAAACTTCGCAGTGCTGACATCGTATCATTCAGAATTTCAATCAGCTTCGCGCGGTCCTGATGAGTGTCCGGAAGCAATTCCAGTACATCAACCAGCGCCATGACGAACCAACCCATGGACCGGCCCCAGAAGTTGGGCGATTGTCCGGTATTCGGATCACTCCAAGGCTGCGTTCGCTTCTCATCCCAGGCATGGTAGAGCAGACCTGTCTTCCCGTCACGGTTGTGTTGTGCGCAGAGAATAAACTGCCTTGTCACATCATCCAGATCCTGCTCATCTTTCTGTTCGAACTGAAGCATATATTCAAGATAAAACGGCGTGCCCATATACAATCCATCCAGCCAAATCTGATAAGGATACACTTGCTTATGCCAGAACGCCCCTTCTGATGTACGCGGGTGACTGCGAAGCTGCTCCCTTAGAAGAGAGGCAGCCACTTGGTATTTTTCCTCGCCAGTCATCTGAACCAATCCAAACAGCAGCTTGCCGTTATTCAGATGATCAATATTATGCTCATCCTGGCGGTATCCGCGAATTGTTCCATCACTTTGTATGAAGTAATCCATGTTGTCCCGAATGTACTCTGCATACTTGCTTTCGCCGGTCACTTTCCACAGCAGCTCAAATCCCTTCAGAATAACCCCATAATCATACGACCATTTCCCATGATATCCGTTTGCCTCATACAGTCTGGGCGTACGCTCCATAATGGTATCTGCGGTATGCACTGCCCACAGGCATGGAGACTGAATCTGAATCATGGCTTATCTTCCTCCTTCGATGAGTCATGATTTTATTTGTTCTGCACAGCTTGATATGCAGCCTCATATTCCGTAATAATCTTATCGCCACCGGACTTTCTCCAAGTTTGCACCGCATCCTGGAATCCTTGCAAGTCCAACTTGCCGAGAATGTATTTGTACGTAGCATCCGTGATGATTTTTTGCAGTTCCGATCCTTGCTCCGAGAACGTCGCAGATTCAAGAGAGTACATCGGATTAAGCACTGCATACTTTGTGTTCTCCTGAATTAAACGATCAGACTCCACCCGTAATGGGTCAGAATCATGAATGTCGTATCCATTCTCATTCGGACGTGAGGAAGAGAACGGCTGTACTTCCTGTTCCCAGAGCTTGGTATCGGTAATTGTTGCCGCATTGCCCTCCAGGCTGTAGTGTACATCCTTAATACCATAAGTCATTAATGTATATATTTCTTCACTCATCAGATCGTCCATGAATTTCAAGACCTGTTTTAACTCAGCCTCATCCTTCACTTCCGATTTGGGGAATGCCAGCAGCCCGCCTACACCATTGGACGTGGACCAGATGGCCCGATCACTTTCGTTACCTGTAGAAGTAATGTCGTTTACCATGATCAAATCCATGTCATCCTGTACACCTTTGGCCAGGTTGAGCAGGTTTTTACTATCAAACAGCGCACCAACATAGATTCCCGCTTTCCCCTGAGCAAAACCCTCCTGCTGATCTTTTTTGGCCGTTACTGCAAAGTCCTGGTTAATATAGCCGTTGTTGTACAGCTCCTTCATATAATCCATTGCTTTAACGTAACCTTCGGATTCAAACTCGGGCGTTACCTTGCCATCCTCGCTGACCGCCCATCCGCTCGGAGTTCCAAAGTATGAACCCAGTGTCTTGAAAGCACCGAATACAAGATCGCTGCGATCAATGAAACCGGTCGTATCTTTGCTGCCATTACCATCAGGGTCCTGCTCGGTAAATGCTTTGGCAACTTCCATCAGCTCTGCAGTTGTTTTGGGTATAGGTAATCCCACGTTATCGAGCCAGTCTTTGCGAATGATAACACCGTTACGGGAAACCTGTTTCTGCATTGGAATGCCATACAACTTCCCATCAATCGAAGCAGAGTTTCTCATATCCGCAGATATCTCTTTCAGATTCGGGAATTCGTCCAGATAAGGTCCCACTTCCCAGAAGACACCGGCCTTCAGGGCATTTCGAACCGACGAATTCTCCAGAATCGTGAGTGAAACAATGTCAGCCAGAGAGCCAGAGGCTAAAGAGGTGTTCAAACGCTCCTCTTTCGAGGCATCCGGAATCCAGGAAAATTGAATATCCGTATTCGTCAGTTCCTCGATTTTGTTCAACACAGTATCCGTTGGCGGCGAAGCAGAATGCAGTATGTTCAACCAGCTAATAATAGGCTTTCCTTCTGCATTCGTTTGCGGCTCTGCATTCTCTCCCCCGCAGGCACTGAGCAGCAGACTGCCACAAATAGAAAGCGCTATCAACTTGGCGTAACGGAATTTCATGTACATATCCCCTTTACATGTTTTGAGTTTTGTTGTTATCTATTTCAGCTATTCTAAGCGAGTTAATAGACTCCATCTTCACCAAACTTTTTGGCGAGCTTATTGGCTATGATCACCAGAATCAATCCAACCAAGCCTTTGAACAAGCCAACCGTAGTACTAAAGCTTAATTGCCCGTTCTTCAAGCCAGCCGTGAAGATGTACGTATCGAAGATCTCTCCAACTTCCCGATTGAGTGAATTAAGAAGCAAATACATATGTTCAAAACCAAGCTCAAGCGTATTACCGATCTTCAGAATTAACAACGTAATAATAACGGGGCGAATGGCTGGCAGAGTCACATGCCACATTTTACGTAACCGGCTCGCGCCGTCCATATCTGCCGCTTCGTAAAGCTGCGTGTCTACTACGGTAATCGCTGCAAGATAAATGATGGTGGACCATCCGGCCTCTTTCCAGATGATTTGCAGAATGTACATGGGACGAAGCCATTCTGGTGAGGTAAGGAAGCTGATTTTGTTTCCGCCAAAAGCAGCAATCATCTCGTTGACAACCCCGCCATCCACACTCAGAAATACATAGGTAATGGAAACGATGATGACCCAGGACATGAAGTGTGGAATGTACACAATGGTCTGAATTGAATTTTTAAACATCTTATGTCTGACTTCATTTAGCATCAGGGCAAGAATAATGGGAATCGGAAAAAAAATGATCAATTCAAGTGCAAACAATATTAGTGTGTTGCTGAGCAGCATGGCAAAGGTTGGTTCGGTAAACAGCCGAATGAAATGCTTGAATCCGACCCACGGGCTATCCTTAATACCGAGATACGGCTGATAGTCCTGGAATGAAATGATCAGTCCACCCATCGGAAAATACTTGAAGATAACAAAGTAGACAAACCCCGGAAGAATCATCAGGTATAGAAGTTTGTTGGCGGCAACACTTCTTAATTGATGACCGATTCCGGTTTTTCGATGCAGTTTGCCTTGTAACGAAACAACTGAGGAATTGGAATCTTTCACTGCTCGCTGACCTCCTTGATCGGTTAACATGTGTTCGAAGTCAAGCATATCCGCTCAGATTCATTCCGTACATAATCATTAGCTATCATGCTTCCGGTAGTCATGACATAAGGGCTTGTGACAAGGCTTTTTCCCGTGCGGATTGTAGCTTATGATTATTAACTCGGTTAATGATTATCATGCTGATTCTCCTTGAACTCTCCTCTCAAACCGGCTGCAGCAAGGTCTTAGGATATGATTATATACGTTATCCATAACCCTTGATATGGTGGGAAGAGATCAATTCTTAAGGAGGAACCTATCGACATGTCAAAAGCCGTACTCAAGAAGGAAACGCTCGGAAGCGTCATATTTAACGTAGTGAACTATACACTTCTTCTCCTTTTTGCCCTTGCCTGTCTCTTGCCTTTCATTAATGTGGTTGCCAGTTCATTTGCCTCAACCCAGGAGATCGTGCAGAAGAAATTTATTCTGTTCCCAACGTCATTTTCGCTCGACGCCTATCGGTATATCCTGTCTACTCCAACCATCTTCAAAGGACTCGGTGTTTCCATCTTCATCACCCTCATCGGTACCGCTGTCAGCATGACACTTACAGCACTTATGGCGTACGGATTATCCCGACGGTATCTTCTGGGGAGAAACGTCATCAACTTTATCGTCGTATTTTCCATGTTGTTCAGCGGTGGCATGATTCCCACCTTTTTAATCGTCAAAGCAGCCGGGTTGATCGACTCCTACTGGTCCATGATAATCCCTACAGCCATTAACGCGTTTAACCTGATTATCATGCGCAACTTTTTCCAAGCCTTACCGGACAGCCTGGAGGAATCCGCCAAAATTGACGGTGCGAATGACTTCCGCATATTGTGGCAGATCATGCTTCCACTAGCTCTGCCATCGATTGCCACATTATCCCTTTTTTACGGTGTCTCCTACTGGAATACTTATATGAACGCCATTCTGTATCTCAATGAATCCAAAATGTGGCCGCTGCAGGTACTTCTTCGTCAGATCGTCATTGTATCGAGTGGAATGGAAGGCAATAGTTCTGCGGTTGATATTGTACCCCCGTCACAGACCATTAAGATGAGTGTAATCGTCGTTGCAACCGTCCCCATGCTCATTGCCTATCCTTTTGTACAGAAACATTTCACAAAAGGAGCTTTACTCGGATCAGTAAAAGGTTGATCGATATGCTGCTTCTCGATATAAAACCAATCCCCTTAGGCCAAGAACCTAAGGGGATTGGTTTGCTTACATTACTCCAAACGTAATCGCCATGGTGGAATAACTCCCTTACCTTCACAGCTCTAGTTTCATTTTTCGATAGGCGCCCGGCGTGACATGCTCTTTTTTGCGGAACGATCGAATAAAGTTCTGCGAATTCTGATAGCCGAGACGTTCTGCGATATCCTTGATCGGCATGTCTGTATCAACCAGCCATTTCCTCGCCACTTCAAGCCGGAACCCCATCAAATAATCGCTGAAGGTCATCCCATATTCTTTGCGGAATATGCTGCTGAGATAATTGGGGGTATAATGCAGCCTTTCGCTAATGGATTCGAGTGAAAGATCCTGATCATATTCCGTACGAACAATAGCAGCGATCTGATCAGCGACCGAACGAAATTGGTGGTTCGCCTTTTCCTGCATACTAACAACCATTGGATAAATGACTTCATGAACCAAAATATGCTCGATCTCCTCCGGGTTTAGCGTGTTCAGGAGCCTCTGGTACAGCGTGGCATTGCTCTGAGTTAACAAAACTTCTGCCCCGATCAGCTGCTCCAGATGGATCAGGTTGTTCACGAATCGAATCAGCGTGATCTCCAGGTTC
The DNA here is from genome assembly GCF_022346995.1 of Paenibacillus sp. ACRRY. Taxonomy (GTDB): domain Bacteria; phylum Bacillota; class Bacilli; order Paenibacillales; family Paenibacillaceae; genus Paenibacillus. The sequence goes on from NZ_JAKRNM010000001.1 coordinate 1,221,973, forward strand.
ATTGGATTCTGGCTATGCTTCATCATATCGGCCAGAAGAGGATACAGCGTCCGGGTTGCTTCATCCTTGTCTCCAAGCCGAATGGCATCAAAGAGCTGGGATTCCAGCTCCTTGGGGTAATGAAGTAACGTTGGTCCGGTATTCCCTCTAGAGATATCTTCATAAAAGATGACGGATTCCTTACCCAGTTTCAAGCGCTGATATAACGCTTCAAGACTCATTGCACATGCTTCACGGCTGTTCATTAGATCCTCATAAGGTGCACTAACACCCACACTCACCGAGGCATTCCAATAATCTCTCGAAGAAATGATCATATTCTTCGCATATTGCGAGATCAGGTTCCGCATCTCAGCTACTTTGTCCGAACTGCAAAACAATAACGTCGCTTGAGTGCGCTCGTTCAATACGACGGGCAGCATGCGTTCTGTCTCCGGAATAATCTCTTGTACCAATTGGTTTACTGTAAGTAAAAGAATATCTTTGTCCGACAGTGACCCTTCACCGCATCGATCCACTTGGATCAGCATCGTGATGAAAACCGTACTGCTGTCGATGTTATATCCGAATCGCTCCAGATTCTTCTCTACTTCTTCTCTTGTCAGACGGTTCTGTAGTAAATTAAGAACAAATTGGGATTCGAGTTTAGGTTTTTCAAGCTGAATGAGCTGTTCCAGATCCTTTTTCTCGGATACGATTGAATCGATCGACTGAATAATCCAATCGACTTCATCCTTGACCATTGGCTTGGAAGTGTCTGCCAGACTCTTTTGAATTTTGCGAAAAGGCTTGGTGAGATAGATGGAAATGATGTAAGCTATAATGACCATAAGCCCCATGATCACGATCCCCATCACAATAAGACCTATTCGGATCGGCGTTAAGGCGCCGCTGACTTCTTTGGGGTCAAGCAGCGTAACATACGTCCAGCCATTGTAATCTGATCGTGCGTATAGGGCGATGATTTTATCCCCCGTCGTGCCTGGCAGTTCCAATTGCCCAGTCTGTGCTTGATTGACAGTACGCTCGCTGATAAGTTTCATTTGCTGGTTGGATAAGTGCTCTTGATCCGACTTCGTTGTGTACAGGGCCTCCCCTTGTTTGTTTAAAATATAGATGGATGTATTCGGCTTAACCAAAAGCGAACGATTAAGCGTCTGAAGGGAGAGATCTGACAAAGCAATGGCTTGTTTTTTCTTGGAATGTACAGGAAGTCCCTGCAGGAGCCGGATACCATCTGCCGTTTTCGTCCAATATAAGCCGCTGCCTTCCTGCTCTGCGAACTGATTCTGATACTCCTGTGTCTCTTCAGAAGTCAATCGGAACACCGTACCATTGGACAAACTCCACTTCTGCTGCAAGCTGACTAATGTGTACTGAACTCCTTCAAGACCCATCGTAGCAATATAGCCCAGTTGAGACTTCAACTCCCGATACGCTTCAAATTCCTGTTCCGTCATCGGACTATTGATGACCGATCGAAATGACGGAGTCGTGCTATAGGTAGCAAACGCATATTCTATGGTTTGAATTTTCTGTTCCAACGTATTACGAATCTGTGTGATTAGGCTCTGTTGGCCGTCTCCTACCCGGTCCACGACTGAATTGGTGGTTGAGATATAGATGTAACTCCCAAAGCTGATAACAATACCAACACTAAGGAGCAGAACCGGAATAAAAATATTGTAAAACGTTTTACTTTTTCTCAAAGTACAGTTCCCTCCTTCCAACATTGTAGCGTTATTCACTGGTTATCCATCGGCATACAAATATCGAAGATCAATGATTCATTCAAGTGTAAGCGATTACAAATAAAGGAGGAGAAATTCTTGCTTTCTCCCTCCATTTGGTAATATTCACTTGAATTTTAACACAGCAAATGATATGAGTTTAGACATAACGTATTAGAAAGTAGCCAAATATTGCACAGGAGTGATTGAATCATGCTGCCATTTTACGAGATTCGCAAAGATGATTTTGCAATTATCCGCAATGCCAGGCAAATCGCTTTTCCCACACATATGCACAGTGCAATTGAGGTATTGTACGTCTTCTCAGGCACACAGTCTGTCGAGATTAGCGACGTTTCTTATGAATTGCAACCAGGTGACGCAGCTGTCATTTTTCCGGATATCATTCATCGATATGTTAAAAGTGGTCAACAAACTGCAAATGCCATTCTGCTTATTATTAATCCCAAAGTATTTGAAGGCATTTTCCCCGATTTCAATCAGCTTCAGCCTGTAACTCCCTTTGTTTTGAAGAAATATGTACATAAAGATGCGGTGTATGCATTTAGAAAGGTGAAAAAAGAAGATGACTATGCCATCAAGCTTGGTTGGGCCCATATCATCTTGTCGCATCTGCTGTCTCAAACCCAGCTGGAACAGCGACAACGAACTCCTGTACTGGATATGCCTCATAAAATTATGGAATACATGGCTAATCATTTTACGGAGCCCCTCTCCCTGGACACACTTGCTGCCGAGTTTAATGTGAGTAAATATTATATATCCCACATCTTTTCCACACGGATACAGATGAATTTTCGCAATTACCTCTCCATGTTGCGGGTCGAATATGCAGCCAAATTAATCCGAACTACGAATGTATCCTTAACCACTGTAAGCAGCAGTGCAGGCTTCGAAAGCCAGCGGACATTTAATCGCGTTTTTCAAGCCATGTATGGAATTACACCCAGGGAATTTCGAAATAATGTGAGCACCTACTTAAAATGACAACAAACCAAAATAGGAATTAAAAAAAGGCTCCCTTCAAGGGAGCCTCCTTCATATTAAAATCCATATTTATTTAGCAAGATATCCGCCGTCTACGAAGACTGTAGTTCCTGTAACGAAATCATTTTCGGCCAAGAATACGACTGCATGTGCAATTTCTTCCGGTTTGCCCAGACGTCCAATCGGATGTTTAGCAACCAGGCTATCATAGAACTCACCAAGAGCTTCTTTGTTTACCATGCCACTTTCCACAAATCCAGGAGCAACTGCGTTGACACGGATATTACGGTCAGCATACTCCAGAGCGAGTGATTTCGTAATTTGGTTGACTGCACCTTTACTAGCCGCATAAGGCATGGATGTTGGTTCACCAACGGAGCCTAGGATCGAAGAAGTGCTGATTACAGATCCTCCGCCCGTTTTCAGCATTTCACGGATCGCATATTTCGCACCGTAGAATACGCCGTCCTGGTTGATAGCAATGACACGTTTGTATTCTTCGTCAGTCAATTCGTGCGAAGGCTTTTGCACACCAATGCCTGCATTATTGAAAATGACATCCAGTTTACCAAACTGTTTCACTGTTTCTGCTACCAAGTTTTCAACTTGTTTTTCGTCGGCAACATTGACTTTAATGAACAGTACATCATCATTATATGTTTGTTTTAATTCCTGCTCGGCAGCTTTACCGTGCTCTTCATTATAATCTGCAATAACAACCTTCGAACCTTTATCCAAGAAGGCTTTTACTGTAGCCAAACCAATTCCGGAAGCTCCGCCTGTAATGATTGCTACTTTGTCTTTAAGATTAGTCATGGTGATTCCTCCAGTAATTGTTGTAATTTAGACAAAACTAAACGTGATTTATATGTAACCATAATCATATGGTTTAAGCAATAACGTGAGTTTTGTCATTTATTTGACACAATTAATCGTACTCCTGTTAATGAGTATTGTCAAGCTACTATATATTTACCAGTTAACATATTAAGTAATATTAAGCAGAAATATTGAAAGCAACTCGCAAAAAAACTCCTCATTCCCTTGCGTTTGTTAGTGTGTTCCAAATCACTGGGATTATGTACCCCGCACGGGCGGGCTGTCTTATTTTCTGTTACAATATGAAGCGGAAAGGAGTGAGACTCATGCTAGATTCAATTGATAGTCATATTCTACGAAGACTGGCTCAAAACAGCCGGATATCCTATACCGATTTGGCCAAAGAGGTTGGATTGTCTGGTGTTGCCGTCAAAGAGCGCATAGACCGGCTTGTCAATCAAGGAATTATTGAACAGTTTTCCATTGTGATTAGTGCCGAAAAGCTCGGCAAAAAGATATCCGCCTATTTGGAGCTTGAAGTGGAACCTGCACATTTGAATCAGATCATAAATGTGCTGAAACAAAATGACCGAGTTGCTGTGTTATACGAAATGACAGGCCCCTGCATTCTCCATATACATATTCTTGTCGAGAGTATTGAAGAGATGGAACAATTCATGAATGAATCCATCTATTCGCTGGAAGGTATCGTCCGCGCTGAAACCCAGATTCTGATGAAACGACACAAAAATCAGGATGGATTGAATATTTAAAAAACAAGAACCGTCAGGCATAAAGACCAACGGTTCTTGTTGTTAATATTAAGGTATTATTGCTTTATGAAATGGGTTAGTTTGTCTTCGAAAGCTTGGCTTGATAGAAATCGACGAAGTACTCGCTTACCTCCGCTGACTTCTGGGCATTTAATTGAATAGGAGCAATCAATCTAACGGTTTCTCCATTGAATGCAGCCTTCGTTTCTCCAATCTTTGCTGACAGTGTATTGCCATTATACAGAATTGAAACCATTTTCGTTTTTGGCTCCCATTCGATCTTGGCACCAAATTGTTCAAAGCTGCTGCGTAATGGCGTCATAGTCCGTTCAGCTTCTCCAAACAATTTTTTGTCAATAATAGCATGAACTCCCCAGTTCCCATCGACCACCTGAGTAACTCCGAAATCGGTGGTTACCGACATTAAAGAGTAAGCCTCGTCTTCGGTTAGTTCCATGCCTCTCACCAGAAACGCCTTGGTTTTATGCGCCGCATCTTTCATCGCCTTGTCGAGGGAAGATTTATTGAAGATTTCCTTCTGGGCATCCTCACCCAGTTCTTCAAGATGGTTCGCGTAGCTGAAACCATGGACTACCCACTCGTTCTCATTTTCCAGCAGCGGGAAATTTAACGACTTTAATTTGTTATCCAGCTGATCCTTTTTATGAAGAATAATCTGAACATCTCCGGTTACAGAAGTTTCAATGGCTGTTCCATTTAATTCAGAGTCTCCTTGCCCTGCGTGCGGATCACCGATCGACAGCAGTGCTCCCGGGACGGAAACCGGATAGTACATGGTTGCTCCTTCGGTAACACGCCAGTCATCGATATTTCCGCCATAATAGGAAGGTGGAACGGAATCAACGATATCCGCTTCCTTCGGAGCTACACTCATGGTACCGAAATGGAGCCGAACAGGCACTCGAACGTCTTTCAGAACATTATGATTTTCCTCCACCGTTGTATGGTCGACAACCACACCTGGATAATCTATTGTAGGATGCACAGTTCCATCCGGATCCGTTTGAGGTGTCCATCTGTAGCTATACAGTGCCTTAGCATAATCCGTACCGCCTTCTGAATCCATCTCGTAAATGGTCACAACCTCACGAGTCACCGGTTCTTCTTCCATCTCGCCATATAGCAGCCCCCAGTTTGCAGCCACGTTGGAACCATACGTTTTCCCTGCATATTCGCCGTTGCCATTAGGACGAAGTTTCATATCCAAAATCTTCACTTCCAGTACATCTCCCGGTTCCGCTCCTTCAACCGCGATTGGGCCTGTCATGATATGTACTCCCGGACCACGATCTGCTTCCGTCTTCTCGGATTCGGTCCAATGAAAAATATCTTCGACACCTGCGTCACCTTTGATCATTCGTTCATAATCGTCACCGGAATGGTGAGTAATCGCATCCACCGTAACGATATCTCCGGAGTTGACGGTTAGTACCGCTTCACCCTTGCCGATATTGCCCCACCGGACATTTTCTGAATTCGCCTTCAGGACATGTGTCTTTGGCTTGATCGACACTTGATCAATGTCAGCATTAACTACATTCACACCTGGTATTAGCAGTGAACCAATGGATAAAGCAGCGAAAACCTTCCATTTCAATCGATTTCCCATTCATAACTCCTCCTGTCATCTTCTCATGTCATATTAGTTAACTTGTTATGAACCGAAGTATAACAGACAATCCGAAAGTTAACAATATAAAGTTTTAATCGTTTTTTGATTTATTTTCTTAATATAAACAGCGAAAATATATTAATATTATTAACTTTTACAAATCCTCCAGAGATTCTATGATCTAGTAACACAATAAAAGAAGTCGCCACTTGGGCGACTTCTTAAGCGTCTCATATTACACCGTGTTCAGTTCCACTGACCACTGTTCCCCCTCTTCTAATTGAAGCAGGAATGCACCGTTTTCCATGGAGATTGATTTGAATTTCTTCTCCCCGCGCTGTTTACATAAGGAAATATCAACCCAGTCTGGAAGCTGAAGTTTCGTAGACACCGGCCGAATGGCGGCTAACTCGGCTTGAAATGTCCCTGACACGCGGTCCCATGTTAGCGACAGAGTGCCTCCGTGTATGCGCCAATTCTGAAGCTCTCCACGCAACATTCTGGCAGGAAGTGCCGGGAGCAGCTTGATCCGTTGAGGCGAGACCATAAGCAGCATTTCCTGTACGGCATTAACCCAGCCCATATTGGCATCCAGCTGAACTGGAGCTGTATCTAACGTCAGGCATATTCCCATATTGCGCCAATCGTTATGAAGTGTGAATCCGTTAGATAGAACACAGGACCGGGCAAGATGATCCAGACTGTCCAGAGCCCGTTCTCCGTCGCCCAGCCGGGCATAAATCGATGACATGTGAGCCAGGGACCATCCACTCTGTGCTCCAAGTTTCCGCTGGTGTACTGCTTTCTCGAAGGCTTCAAATAGTAGTGGGTCGTCTTCAAGGCTGACTTCCTGTCCTGGAAAAACAGGGTATAGATGGGACAGATGACGATGATCTTGCCGATCCTCAAACGCAGGATGAAGCCATTCCTTGACAGCCCCCTCCTCATTCAACATGTATGAAGGCAGACGTTTAAGCATGGCTTCCCACTCTGGTATTTTGCTGGTGTGAGCACCGATTATCCGACTCGCTTGTATGGTATGCTGCAATAATTCCTTAATGATGGCGACGTCCATTGTGGCATTAATGGCTGTAGGCATGGGATGCGCGAGCTGCTTTCCATCCATTGGCATGAAATTCTGCGGTGTGTTCTCGGGTGAAACGGATGGATATATCATATACATTCCCTCTTCGTCCAGCACCAGAAAATCTTCATAAAACTGCACTGCCTCTCTCATAAAAGGCAACGCCTGCTCACGCAGAAATTGCAAATCACCCGTATACCAAAAATGCTCATAATAATGTTTGGCCAGCCACCCGGCTGCTCCGGTCCAGTTCATGATGACAGGAACAATCTGATTAGGGATGCCCATGTCTGGCGTAGTTCCAGCGGGGATGTAGATCCCGCGACAGCCATAGAGCTTGCGTGCATTTTCCTTGAAGACATCCATCAAACCGTTGTAATACCGAAACAAAGACAGGTTCATGCAGGACAATCCCCCAACCGCCGAATGCCAATACATCATCTGCACATTTTCATTCGCCATGTGATGACCCCAGATTAATCGGTAATCTCCTCCCCATAGTCCGTAAAGACCAAAAGGTATATTTCCTTCCTCAGAGGTTCCGCTAATGAATAAATATCGACCATATGCCCACATCTTGCGAATCAGCCCCAAGGGAGCTTTGCCTTCATAGGCATTTAGCAGAAGCTCTTCATTACTGAGTCCGTCATCAGCCGCATCATCCAGATCAAGCTCTACGGAGTGAAACAGCGGCTGATGAAGCTCCTTGTGTCTGGATAACATTGAATTATAATCAGCATCTAACCCTGCCAGCTCCTGCTTCAGCCGTGCCCATTCCTCTTCTCGCTTGCCTGTAACAAACAGTTTAACGAGAACGAGCACATCGCCTGACGTTTCGAACGGGAGTACTGCGTGAACTGCTTGTCTTCCGCTGTCATCATGCTGATCCTTGTCTGGAATGGCAACCCCTTTTCCCGGGAAATGTAATGCTCTCCGGGATGGCCTCACTCCAGCCCCAGGTTCATCTTCCACACAGATTAGACGCATTACAGCGCCATAATCCTGTCCATCGTCATTTCTGCCACCATAAAATACGTATTGCTCATCTTCATCCGTTCTGACCATGACGGACATCTTCAGTTCCTTAAACTCTTCATCTTCCCGCTCATGGTCACCTGGTGGAAATTGAAGCCCCACACTTCCCGATATCATTGGCGTACTTCCTGTTTCCCGAACCTGTGGAGAATCACTCGTGCTCAATACTTCAGCGTTTATTTTGAACACCACACAATCATCTGCACGAGAGACAAAGAGACTCCTTGAAATTTTTCGTTCCCCTTCCTCCCAGCAGACATGAATTTCTCCCGTTTCCATATCCAATTCCCTGCGATAATGGTGAAAAGCGTTGTCACAATTCATGGTGAGTGACAATTCAGCCAGAGGAAAACGAGAGGATAGTTTGGAAGCATATCCTTCCGCTTGCACAGCACGGGTCAGATGCCAGCTTGCCTCCGAATATTCCCCAGCATCCATAAGTCTCCGAGTCTCCTGCAATGTGTGACTGACGTCGGGGAGTTCATCCTTTCTTCCCCAATGCCATAGTTCACCATGCTGCAGTAAAATCACCTCTTGATGTATACCACCTCGCACAGAGGCACCCATTATTCCATTACCGGAAGGAAGAGCCTCCCGCCACATCCCCTTCCACCATGAAGCGGGATACTTTAGAATCATTTTGTTTTTGTCGGGTCTGCCCGCTTGAAATCCGATAGATTTCTTCACGCTTTCCCTGCTTCCCGCATCTCCATTTCAATACTGGCCAGCAGGAATGGCGCGACTCCCATTTGGGCATCGCTAACGATCTGTTCGCTAATATAGTAGGCATAAGAACCGTCACGATATTTCTTGCCTCCGAGTCCAGCCCCATGACAAATGCGGTGCAGGTGCACCCCCTGTTCATCCTCCGTGACAAAGTGACGGAGAATACCGGCATACGCCAGATCAACAACTTTGCGATCCAATTCAGCCAAATAATGCAGACGCCGACCTTTGGCGAGGGCGTAGGTCAGCATGCACGAAGCCGATGCTTCCAAATAATTGCCTTCCCTGCCGTTCTGGTCCATGACTTGATACCACAGTCCGCTCTCCTGATCCTGGGCATGGGCGATTGCATAGGCCATTCTCCCGAAGATGCCCATAATCTGGCCGCGCTGAGGATGATTAATTGGAAAATGCTCCAATGCATCCACTACTGCCATCGCATACCACCCCATCGCCCTGCCCCAGACGTGGAACGATTGACCCGTGTCTTTGTCGCACCAGCGCTGTTCCCTGCTCTCATCCCATGCATGGTGTAGCAGACCGGTTCGCGGATCCCTGGTCTTCCGCTCAATCAGCAGAATCTGACGCGCGACTTCATCGAAGGTCTCAGGGTGATCGAACACACGGCCATACTCAGCCAGAAACGGAGAAGACATATAGATCCCGTCAAGCCACATCTGGAACGGATATATTTTTTTGTGCCAGAATCCACCCTCACTGGTTCGGGGCTGCCCTTTCAGCTGGGCGACGAGTCGTAAAATGGCTTGATGATATTTCTCTTCCCCAGTTTGCTTCCACATGGAAAAAAGATTTTTACCTTCATTGATCATGTCCAGGTTATAATCCTCAAGTTGGTAGTTACTGATCGTGCCATCTTTATCGATCAGGCCATCCATGTGATGGCGAACCAATTCATTGTATCGAGGTTCACTGTTCCATACTGCGGCACGTTCCAGGGCCAGAAGCGTCATTCCGGCAACGTACCCCCATTTCCCCGCAATTTTGGGGTGATTGCCATCCCGGCATTCGGAGACCAGCGTATCCGCAATTTTGGCAGACATTCTGCGATTTTGAGTAGAGACCTTTGTTAACGTTTCAACCAACGTAATCGCTCCTTTTTCGCTCGCGTTTTATTGCTCAAGCAAATTCGAATCTAATCGGGATCAGGTCAGGGGGTGAAGCCCCTCCCATTGAACTGACCAGCTTCCGTCCTGCGGAAATCCCGGATTGTTCCCACCTTCCTGACCGCTCCATCCGGCAGCCATCATTGCTACTGCAGTTAACAGTCCACCATTTCCAGGCAGATACGCCCATAATCCTGGCCTTTGATAATTGTGTCCATTGGGCAAATAGGTGTTTTTGGTGGCATCCATCAATAAAAAATCAATCGCTAGCTCAGGTTCTCCCAGCCTTGCCGCTGTCATCGCACACATCGGAAAGTCCCATCCCCATGCGGATTCCCAGTCCCAGCATTCTTTCACTTTGAGAAGTGTATTTTTCATGATTTTTTCGTCGATCAGCGTTCCAGGAAGCAGGCCAAGCGCTCCGAGCATGGAAGGATGATCATGGTTCTTGGCAGTAAATGTGTCAGGACAATTCTCGTGCGCAAGATAAACTCCATTCTCATGCACAGGACTTGCCATATGAGCCGCAACCTTTTTCCAATCCGGATTCGCTGGCCGCTCCAGCCGCTCCGCCCACATAGCGGCAATCTCAAGCCCGAATTTCCAGTATTCCAGCTCATATGGCGGATTCAGACTTTCATTCATGGCATGATTCTCCTGAGCCGGAATCAACGGCGGTCCAAGTACATATGCCTCTTTATCTGTATCCCAGTGGGCAAAGGAAACCATAAAATCAGCGGCCTCGAATACGATGTCCTTATACCGTTCCAATACAGACCTCTCAGGCCGGGCCAAATAACACATCTCGGCAAGTGCCATCGGATGAGGTTGCTGCCAGATTAACCCCGGTGCTACCGGTGACGGGCTCTGTTCACCGTTATATCCGACCATTTTGGGCCAGCGCGCACCAGAATATCCCTGTGAACGTGCCAGTTCACGAGCTTTGGGCAAAATGGAGATGTACCAATCCATACTTCGACGAAGCAGATCTGTACGGTTCCACAGAGGAAAATGTGCAGCATGCCACCAGTGCATTTCCAGATGCATTTTACCGAACCAGCTATTATACATGTAGCCCGTTTCCTGAGGCGGCATGGAGCCACCACTGTGTACGGCACATAGGAACTGGGACAGCACAATTCGTCGCTCCAGTTCTGCTGCTCGGGGATCTTTACTACCGGATAGATCCATAGCTGCCCCACTGTTCCAGAACTGCTCCCAGTGGACCGAGCTGGCTTGGAATACGGCCTCGGCTGGTTGAACTGATGGATTTGACGCAGCAAAAGCAACACTGCAAAACCAGCGATCCGAATGCTGCAGCGCTTCGGGAATAAGCGTGAACTCATGTGCTCCGGTCTGCTCCAGACGCCCCTTGTCCCAGATCCACCGCACTCCATATTCGTCTTCATCCAAGATCCGTTTCAGTGAAGCTGAATCCGAATCGTTCTCCATTAGCTCGGTGCGATGTCTGCTGTCCTGTTCCCAATCGGGAAAAACGGACTTGGACCAGCTCCGATGTGTCATATCAGGACAGGGGAAAACAAGGAACAAATGCAGACGCCCCTTGCGGATTAATTCTGAATGTACACGAATGCCGATGCCATCATTCTCCGGATCACAGGCAGTCTCCACCAGAACCTTGAACCCATCTACGGTGAACTCACTGTGAAGTGTACCAGTCCACAGATCTAATTCCTGTCGTACCGGATTCACATGTGACGTATCTGCTTCTTCTCCATCCTCTTTCAGTATTCGGAACGCGAGGCGTCCCAGTTGAAGACGATGCGGATTCTGCCGCAACCAGTGATAAGCCTCTTCTCGGTTCTCAGGTTTCATTGGATACTCCACTTTCCATCCATACGTTTCAAACGACTGGTAGACGATATCCTCATCGCCGAAAACCTCATGCCCTCCGGTATAATGCCACCCCCAATTGGACTGCGTGCCAAGAGGGATTTCGTATGCTTCCGGAAAGGTCTGAAGGCCGGTAAAATCAGCACTAAACGCAAATTCACCATTGCCGACAGACAAAGGAGACCTGGGCTCAATCTGGGTCAATATCGGATGGTTTCGAGTGACAATCGTTTTACGGTTCATGTAAACTGTCCCTCCTTCTCTTGATTCGGATGTGAGACTAGGATTCCAATAGGGAATCCCTGCGGGCCCGCATCATCTCCCTGTATTTTCCCGGAGTAATATCCTTGGTTTTGCGATATACGCGAATAAAACTATTCTCGTGCTGGTACCCCACCATAGAAGCGATTTCAGATATTCTGTAGTCGGTTTCCAGCAGGAGCTCACACGCCCGGTCCATACGCAGCTTCGTAAAGTAACCTAGAATGGTATCGTTCATTTCCTGCTTGAACAGCTGACTCGCCAAACTTGAACCGATACCCGCATGCTCAGCAATGTCCTGGATGCTAACCGGGTCTTCCAGATGGTCATTCATGAATGCAATCATCGTTTGGCAAACGATATAATCCTTCCTGAGCTGCATACTGTCATACCATGCTGCGAGCGCTTCTGCCTCATTGCGCAGCAGTGACCATGCAGACTCCAGATTCATCGTCCGAAGACCTGAAACTCGGAACCCGCAAGCTTCAGGATCCCGTTTCATGCGAATTCGTTCCAGCGTCTCCGCTACTGATTCAAGAAAGGATATCGCCGAGGACGGGTGCCACTGTTCACTCTTCATTCGGTTCAATGTTTTATCAATGAGCCTGATTGCCTCTTCACCGCTGCCAGCTTCAATCGTTTCAGTCAATTGGGTCATGAGTTCATTTTCCTCTCCACGTCCAGGTTCTTCATGACCAGAAATGTCCTCAAACCGTATCACTTGTTCATATCCGCGGTACAACCTGAAACCCAGAGCGCTGTCCGCTTGCTGCATCGCCTGTTGAAGTTCCTTGAGACCGCCTTGATCCTCGCTTACACCTGCGGAGACCTGGAACTTGAGCAGTTTCGGGATCATCCTTAGCGCTTCACCAATTGAAGTGGATGCATCCATTTCTCTGCCGAGTTCAAGCGGTTGCAGCATGATTATCAATCGGTCCCTGCCGAGATCTGCAGGAATGAGACGCCACTCCCCTGACAACAGTTCTGCCAGGATATTGGCAATGGCAAATTTCAGAAGGGATTGATCCGACTTCTTAAACCTTTCGCACCATGCATGATAATTATCAATAGACAACATAGCAACTGTCAGCGGACTATCACTCCATTCCTTGAAGTAACGGTTCCACTTTTCACCCATTTCCCGGTAACCCGTCATGTGTCCCGCATAGATATCGGTCAGAAATTTGGAAGATGCTTCAGGAAGTGTTTGTCTGAGATTAATGGCTTGCTGTGCATGGTCCGTCAATAGTTGTCCTGTTATTTTCTCGAGATCAATTAGCTCTGGACTGATACGGTGACGATCATATCCGCTAAGTAGTTGTCTCATCCGTTTCACCGGTTTAAAGGCTGCTCTGTTATAAAAAGCAATCGTAGCGGCGCCTGCGGCAAGTGCCAGCAATGAAACGAAGAACACAATGTTCCTGATATTCTGGGCATTGGACAGTAAACTTTCCTGGGAAATAATTGAAAGATAACGCCAACCTGTATACGGGGACATCGTCTGTGAAGCGAGCAGTAATTGGCCCTCGTGCTTGAACTCACCAAGCTTTTCTCCTTCCAGAGTCGCGAGAACCTGTTCCACAGCTTCCTCTCCAACTGGATAGTTGCCAAGATCATATAATGGCTTATTTTCGGCATCGAGAATGAAACGATGATTATCGAGATCAGAGACGGAGGAAAGAAGCATGTGCTTGAACATTTGATCCGTTTTGAAATTGATGGCAATGATTCCTTTAAGTTGACCCGCCAGCATAATCTTGCGATAAAGTGTAATCTGGGAGGCAGGAATTCCCGAACCTGCAGCAATCTCCCGCCGCTTCACCAGCATGGGTCGGTCATCTAATTCAGCAGCCACACCTACCCAACCCGAATCGGGAAAATTGACTTTGCTTGAACTATAGCCCTGGGGAAAAGCGACCATGCTCTCCCTTTCCACATCATAAATGTAAGCGCTTTTAATATAGGAAGTACTGCTAGTTAAGGTTTCAAGAAACTGTACCAATTCGGTGACATTGTGGTATGACCCCTGAACCTCACTCGCGAGAAACTTATACACATAGTTATTCAGTGCAATTTTTACAGCAATCTGGTCACTTTCCCGAATAACTTCATCAATATCATTCATACTGATGCGCAGCATCTGGTGCTGCGGTTCACTGAGCTCCTGTTGTAAAACCGACTTGGCCGAGTAATACGTTGTCATGCCTACTGCGATAATAATCATGAAGACAACAATGGTCAAAATAAGCAGCAGCCGGGTCTGGGTATTGGTGAAATTGAATTTTAACCACTTCAAAAAGGAAAGGGTCACAGCTATCTCCCACCTTATGTGCAATATACCGCAATTATACAGTTTCGCCCTGCCCGGTGCGACCCGGCCTAACAGCCTATTTTGACTTCTTCATGTATCTTGATCTCATACTTGCCACTGTTTTGCTGTTTTCACCATCATTTAATGTAATTAAATGTTCACTCACTTCTTGCATTCTGCATAGACACCGTATTCCCCCAGCCGCCTAGTACCTCTTCAATGGATATGGGACGATGTTCGGAGACCGAACGCCATACGGCTTCCCCCGCAGCGATGGAATAAGCTCCATCCACGGCTCCGGATAGAATCCGGAAAGGACGGTGTTGATCTTCTCCAAGAAAGATATCCTCCAGAAGTAATGGATCCCCTCCACCATGTCCGCCTTCCCGATGTACGACGTGTATGGTCTCTTTGGAACCAAACAGGGGGAAATAGTCGATGGTCTGAACCGGTGTCGGAAAAGGAGTACGCGCAGGCATGTGATATTCAAGTGTTTCCAGGCGCCCCTTCGTACCGTTCACGGCCAGCCGATAGCCTTCATAAGGAAGGGAAAAATTGACCGAATAACTCATGAGTGCCCCGCCACTATATCTCACAGATGCTGTATACGTATCTTCGATCTCAATGGTGGAATCAAAAATGCATTGATCCGGACGGTATGCTGTGTACGGAAAGTCTGTAGTTGCCGAACCTAGCAGGTTTAGATGATCATCCGGAACGCGGATCTGCCGACTGCGCGGTGTCCAACGGGAGTAGTACGCGCAATCTTCCGAAACATTGCACGTACGACAATGCCGCCCATCTTCCCGTGCCGGATTCCACTCCCCATCTGCACCATAATAATTCAGTGCTCCATAAGCAAAGACTTCCACCGGCTTTTGGTTAATCCACCACTGAACCAGGTCAAAATGATGGGTGCTTTTGTGTACGGACAGTCCACCTGAATAAGTCCGCTCACGATTCCAGCGCTTGAAATAGCTGGAGCCGTGATGCGTATCAATATACCAGTTGAGATCGATGGAAGTGACTCGGCCAATCTTGCCATCTTGTATCATTTCCTTAATCCGCATGTGAATGGGCATATATCGATAGTTAAATGTTACGATGACTTTGCCTTTACTCAGTGCTTCAGCATCGAGTATTCGCCGGGCGTCCGCTCCGGTTGTCGCCATTGGCTTCTCGGTAATTACATCCAAATCCCGCTCCAGCGCGGCGGTAATATAGTGGACATGGGTATCATCCCTGCCGGCAACAATAATGCAGTCTGGCTTGGTATCCTCCACCATGGACGCAAAATCAGATGCTCCATACACAGCAACTTCCAAGTGATGCGGAAAGCGCGCACGATAGGCTTCGAATCGTGCGGGATCCGTATCCAGTAGTGCCACGATCTCCGAATTGTGAGTGAACAACTCATGTATAGGCTTGGCGAACTGCCCCAAAGCTCTGCCGCTCACTCCGCATATAGCATATCTTTTTTTCACTTCTTCACCTTCTCATACCATTCCTGGACCCGCTGGGTGACCACTTCGCCTCCTGAGGTATTCCATTTCTTCACGTATTCATCATAAGCCTCCAGAGGAAGCTCTCCGATAACGATCTTGGTCAATACTTCCTGAAACAGCTTATGTGACTGGATATCAGGAAACCCTTCATACACGGAAGCCGGGAGACCATCACCCGCAATTTGCCGGGCATCAGCTGTGCTCACAACGAACATGTCTTTCACCATTTGCTGTTGGTCCTCAGGATAAGTCTCTTCAATACGTTTGTTCATGTCCTCAGCGGTAGTCAAGTTCTTCATACCCAAGGCAAGCGGTTTGTTGTCGGCAGGCGGAAGAATGACTTTACGTCCATCTTTGACTTCATGCTGCTCCCCTTCCAGGCCGAAACGGACAAATTCATCATGTTCAGGGTTGTAAAAGAAATCAAGCAGCTTCAATGCATTGGGTGCATTATCCTGCTTCGCGGCAGGAATCATCCATTCCGGCTCACCCATGCTCTTCTGCGTTACGAATGCTTCGAAGCCTTCGGCTTTTGGCAGCGGCATCGCTGCGATATAGGCATCCGGTGCCTGTGTCTGCATGGCGTTAAGTCGATCCCGAACATTCGCCGGAAGGTGGTACCAGCTGCCCACCAGGTTATTGTTAATTTTGGCTTGCCATACTTCCCCTTTGTTCAAAAACGTTTCATTATCGAGCAGTTTTTCTTCATATAACATCCGGATGAATTTAATTGCTTCTCTCATGTTATCTGTTGTCCCGGCATACTGAATCTTGCCATTGTATTCATCCCATTCCGGATACCCTTCCCACATGGCGACTCCGTACATAGCAAATAGATGGTCCATCCATCTTCCGAATTCTCTTCCGCTTGTTGGCAGTTCATCTGCTTTGCCATTGCCGTTCGGATCCTTGTCACGGAAGGCTTTGAGCATTTCAACATAGTCGTCAACGGTTGCTGGCATTTCCATGCCTACCTTATCCAGCCAATCCTTGCGAATCAAAGGTGCACGTTCGGGGACAAGGAATACTTTAGGTACATAATAAATTTTGCCGTCAGGAGAAGCTGAGCGAACAATATCCCAGGCTTCTTGGGGAATACTTTCCCAGACATGCGGAGCGTACTCAGGGAGCAGATCATCCAGCGGCAAGGCTCCGCCTTGTTGGATCAACGTTTGTTCAACGCCACCGATCGGGCGCAAAATATCCGGCAGCTCATCGGAAGCGATCATCAGGTTCAGATATTCCGAGGGTTCCGAGCCGGGAGGCGTCGTAATCAGCTCGTATTGGACACCCGTCTTCTCAGCGACATATTTCACGTGTGGATCGTCAGCTGCGGGCATGCTCCCGATACCCATATGACTCTTGAATACTTTTACGATTGGAATACCGGAGCTCCCTTCAGCAGAACCACTCCCTGAATTGCTGGTATTGGAACTGCAGCCGGCGACTACCAGCATGGCCATACTGAGCACAATCGGTACAAACTTTTGGGTCAGTCGTCTTCTCATCGAATCATCCCCTTGATCATGATTTATTCTTTCAGCGATCCAAGCAGCGAACCTTTCACAAAATATTTCTGTAAATAAGGATACACCAATATAATGGGAACGCTTGCAAAAAGAATCGTTGCTGCTTTCAATGTGGTGGTGTTGAAGTCGTAATCATCAAGGAACATATTGACCTGAGCCAGTTCTTCCGGACTGGTCAAATAGGCACGCAGCTTCATCTGAAGCGGCCACAGATCAGGATCCCGAACGAAGAGTACGGCGCGTTGGAACGTATTCCAATATCCTACGGCATAGAACAGGCTGACTGTGGCAAGAACCGGTTTGGACAGCGGCAGATAGATCTGGAACAGGATTCGAAAATCGTGACAGCCGTCAATCCGGGCAGTATCATCCAATTCCTTCGGCAAGTTCATGAAGAACGTGCGCAAAATGACCATGTTGAACGTACCGATGACCCCCGGAATAATTAGTGCCCATATGGAATTCATCATTCCCAGCTCTCTGACCGTCAGGAAGAAGGGAATCATCGGCGCATTGAAGATCATCGTGATGACAATCCCGAGCATGACCTGTTTGCGGATTAGAAATTCTTTGCGTGATAACGGAAAGGCGGTCAGCACGGAAAAGAGCATACTCAGCGCTGTCCCTGCTACCGTTATGAATACGGTTACACCAAACGATTGCCAAAGACCCGAACTCTGTAAAATATGTTTCCAGGAAGCCATGGTAAAGCCGACCGGCCACAGAAAAACTTCCTTGGAATCGGCGGCAATCGGCGAACTTAAGGATACAGCGAGCAGGTGAAGCAATGGCAGGATCATGGTTAAAGCTGCAGCTGTCAAGAACACATAGTTGGCGACTTGAAAGCATTTTTCACCAAAGGTTTGTTTCATCACCACAACCCCTCCCCTGTCTTTTTGGCCAATCGATTGAAGACCCAGAGCAGGATAAACCCGATGACGGATTGGAACAGTCCAATGGCTGTCGTGACACTATACTGCCCCTGCAGCACACCTGAGCGGTATACATATGTCTCAATAATATCCCCTACCGAATAGGTCATTGGCGTCAGCAAGTTATAGACCTGATCGAAACCAAGCTCCAGGAAATTGCCGATATTCAGCAGGAACAGAATCAGGATCGTTGGGAACAACGCGGGCAGTGTAATATAAATCGCCTGTTTCCACTTATTGGCTCCGTCCATGACGGCAGCTTCATAT
The DNA here is from genome assembly GCF_022346995.1 of Paenibacillus sp. ACRRY. Lineage (GTDB taxonomy): Bacteria > Bacillota > Bacilli > Paenibacillales > Paenibacillaceae > Paenibacillus. Next base: position 1,240,564 of record NZ_JAKRNM010000001.1, read on the forward strand.
TGGGTTGGATCAACACCACTGATGGCTGCAAGATAAATAATGGTCCCCCATCCCACTTCCTTCCATATGGAAGACAAGACAACAATGGGCCGGAAATATTGCTCCTGCTGCATATACAGAATGGGCTCGAAGCCAAACCATCCACGGACAGCGTTTACAAAACCACCCGAGGCAAGAACTTCAAAGACGATTCCACCCACAACGACCCAAGAGAGGAAATGCGGTAAATAGAACAGACTTTGCAGGAATCGTTTGGCCAGCATCTTCCGTACCTCATTAAACAGCAGCGCAAGCAGGATAGGAGCTGGAAACCCGACGACCAGCTTGTAAAACGCTATCAGAGCTGTGTTTCGAAGTACATTATAGAAGTCCTGATACGTAAAAATAAACTTAAAGTTATCCAGGCCTACCCATGGGCTGCTCCAGATCCCTTTCATGATCTGAAAATTCTGAAATGCAATGACGCTTCCTCCCAAGGGGATATACTTAAAAATAATGTAAAACAAAATACCAGGTAAGATCATGACATACAGCATCCAATGTTTCCTCATGTTTCGCAAATACCCTTTTTTGACGCGTTTGCCCACTGTAACTCCGGGTTGCCGTGCAGGTGTTTCCGTGAGCTCAGCCATACGATCTCGGGCCCCCTTTAGCAGTTAATAATGTGAATGATGAGCAGGATCCTCTGTTCACATCATATGGGCGAGCAGCATGATCAACAATCGTGCAATCGGCCAAATCATGAACCAATCGCTTATACAGCAAGCTTTTGCAGGATCGGTTCATTCGGTGGAGAATCGGTTGGTAAGGGTAAAAGCATCAAAAAGGCCGCCTCATATGGCGACCTAAAATGCGTAACACTTTAGCTTTTTTGTTCGGGTTGCAATTCTTAACACGCTGAGTGTAATCAGTCTTCAATCATTAGAGATCCGCTGTCGTTAGGATCCTCAATCTCCTTAATTACGATAAGTACGCCTTCTTCGTTAAATGCCTTTATTTTGAGTGGAGTGCTTGCAGACGAGGGAAGTAATACAAACCATATGTTTCTTTCAGCCCCCACCTCAACCATTTTAGCTTCAGTAGAAATCTGTTTTCCATTTTCCTTCGTTTCGACCGTTATCCGCTTGATTGCAGGGTTCAGTACATTTCCGAATATGATAGGAAAAGGGGACTCGATGTGCTCCAAGCGAGGCATACTCATATAGTCCAATGCGGGTGGATTTGATGGAGATTTACTAATCCCGTATCCTCCTCCCCATCCCCATTTCCAACCAAAAATCCTCTTTCGCACATACTCTATTTGAAGGTTACTGGATTCTGTGCTTGCTCTTTGTGTAAATACAATCATACCGCCTTCCACTGGCTCTTCATGGATAAATTGTGATGTATACTGTTCAGATCTAAACTTTTGAATCGCCATTTCCGGAGTTTTCCCAGTAGGGATATGTATGGTCTCATCCATGCCAAGCAATTTTGACATCCGTTGATCTGAAAATCCACCCGGTCTATCGTTAAGATAGACATAAGATAAAAACGAGGAGATCAAGAAAATAATCACAACTAAAAGTATCCCGATCCGTCGTTTCATTCGAAGTTGCATTATCTCCGAACCTCCTTGTTTATTTAAATCAACTTATGAGAAAAATAAAACCCTTCTAATATTACCATATTTAACCTCTCGATTTCTGATTTATATATAACAAAAAAACCTTCAAGCACAGTGTCTTGAAGGTTTTTTCGTTGGATATTAAAGAACTTTTTCCAAAAAGCTGATGGTTCGTTCATGCTTCGGATTACCGAATATTTCGGCAGGCGTACCCTGCTCGATGATATATCCGCCATCCATGAAGATCACCCGATCGGCAACTTCACGGGCAAATCCCATCTCATGGGTTACGATCATCATCGTCATTCCCTCGCTTGCGAGGTCCTTCATTACGCCCAAAACCTCACCAACCATCTCGGGATCCAGCGCGGAAGTCGGTTCATCAAACAGCATGACGTCTGGGTTCATTGCAAGCGCGCGAGCAATGGCAACCCGTTGTTTTTGACCACCCGAAAGCTTGTTAGGGTAACTGTCCGCCTTATCCGACAAGCCTACCCGCTCAAGCAAGCGCAGCGCGGTTTCCCGAGCTTGCTGCTCGTTCAGCTTACCAAGCTCTCTTGGTGCGAACATGATATTTTTGAGCACGTTGAAATGTGGAAACAAGTTAAAGTGCTGAAATACCATCCCGATATTTTCACGAGCTTTATTGATATTGGTTTTCGGATCATTCAGATCCTGGTCATCAACGATAACCCGGCCTGCAGTGATCTCTTCCAATTGGTTTATACAGCGCAGAAACGTACTTTTCCCCGAACCGGACGGGCCGATGACACAAACCACTTCACCTTCGGAGACCGTCATATCGATACCTTTCAGAACCTGATTCGAGCCAAAACTTTTCTTCAATCCTTCAACCTTAATTTTACCCACGGCGAACTCTCACCTCCAGATAGTCAGCGATTTTAGTCAATGCAATGATCACAATCAGATACATGATCGCAACGGTCAACCAGATGTCAAAAGAGGCGAACGTTCTTGCGATGACAATTTTACCCGATTGCGTCAACTCCACCAGACCAATGACGGACAAGATCGACGTATCTTTCAGTGTAATGACCATCTGATTGATGAATGATGGAATCATAATCCGGATGGCCTGAGGAATAACGATCTTCATCATCGCTTTGCGGTAAGGCAGACCCAGTGAACGGGCGGCCTCCATCTGTCCACGATCAATCGATTGAATCCCCCCGCGAATAATTTCGGTAACATATGCTCCTGCATTCAAACTAAGCGTCAGAATGGCTGCCAGGAACAGAGGCATGGTGAAGCCCAGCGCCTGCGGAATCCCGAAGTATATAAAGAAAGCCAGGACAATCAATGGAATCCCGCGGAATACGTCCACAAATACGGTGGCTACACCGCGAAGGAACTTATTATGTCCCACTTTCATAAATCCGAAGATCAATCCTAGAATAAAGGCAAAAAACAATGAAACAATGGTGTATAAGAGCGTGTTACCCAGACCTTTAATCAGGGATGGCAGGGATTTCTGAACCAACTCCCAACGCCCCATATTGGCAGTTGTCGAAGCATTTTCACCAACATAGGTCTCAGTAATACGTTTATACTCCCCGTTTGCCTTGATATTTGTTAGTCCATCATTGAACATTTGCAGAAGTTCCTGGTTCTTCCCTTTACTTACGGCGAACCCATAGGAACCTCCTATTTCGGGTTCTGTAACCGTTTTAAGACCGTTATTCTGCTTCACCCCGTAAGCAAGTACAGGATAATCTTCAAAACAGGCTACGGAGTTTCCGGTTTTGACATCATCATACATTTGTGAGGAATCATCAAACGGAACAATTGTAAAGCCATATTTCGAGGCAATAGACTCTGCAAAAGTGTATCCTTCTGTTCCCGTTTTCACGGCGACTTTTTTGCCTCGGAGGTCCTCATAACTTTTTACGGAATCGTTATTGACGCTAACGCCCATAACTACACCTGAGTCGAAGTATGAATCTGAAAAATCAAACTTTTGTTTTCTCTCATCAGTAATACTCATTCCCGCAATAACACCATCGACCTGATTTGCCTCAAGTGCCTGCACGGCCGCGTTAAATCCGAGAGCTTTAATTTCATACTTAAAATTCTGATCTTTGGCAATGGCATCGAGCAAATCCATGTCGATTCCGACAAAATCACCATTTACATCCTGAAATTCAAACGGAGCAAATGTAATGTCTGTGCCGATGACATAAGTTTTGCTGGTGTTAGACTCTGCATCAGCAGCCCCCGCCCAACCGGATAGTCCGGTTACCAAGAGCAGCACTAGCGAAAGTACAAAAAACGAGACCTTTGTTGTTTTCATATGTCCTCCCCTTCTCGGTCTACTACGTTACTGTGTTACATTTTTTTCAGACGTATTGCCCATTATACAGTCATATTGTTTTTGTGAAAATAAACATTTTAAATTTTAAGTATTGATTTCTTTTCCAATATGATGCTCGACCGGTGGCTAATTAAGTATAGTTTTGCACTCACTCTTTATTTACCGTTGTAAAGCGCACTCGTCCTTTCGTTCATTCCACAACCCAACCAATTTTTGGTGCATGTTGAATATGTGTTTTTTTCGTACGGAATTCACCCGTAATATGTTTATCATTTACAATAATCCCTCTTTCAATCAAAAATGTTTTGTCTCATCCATGTACTTATAACTCTCAACAGGTGCACCTTCCATTACCTTATTAAGCACTCGCTTGAAACACTTTTTCTCGACGTTCCCGCGAAATTTGATGTTGACGTGTCCTCCATAGAAAAGGAGACCCCGCAATCAGAATATTACCAATCAGTTCAATGCCTGCATGTCACCTGAGCATATGTCCATACTGGATGCTAAGCTGGAACAGTTTGCACCGGATAAGCCTGCTGGATGAAGCTGAGGATCTACTACACCGTAATTGCTAGATATTGCATGGGGCTCATGTGAACAAAAGGGCTCAGCTCAATCAGAGCCTTTCAGGCTTGCAGACGTCGGACTTCGGTTTTATGGACATTTCTAAGATATGGATTAAGCAAGAAAAACGAGAAAGGACTTCTGTCAAAAGACGGAAATCCTTTTTCTATGGTTACTTCTATTTCATATCTTCCTGGTACAATGCGAACCCTAAGCTAAATATGAAATGGATCTACCCACCACTATCATTGACTATGTTGTAAATCTTGCTCCATGTCCTTTCTGAGCCACAGCTCCCGGAATGGTTCGCAGTTCTGAATCAGTTTATCGAAAGGTCCGTGACCGGCCAATCTTCCTTGGTCCATAACTACGATCTGATCGACCTGCCGGATGAAGTTCAATCGGTGTGCGACGATAATGACAGTTTTACCGCTGAACTCTTTCAGGACAGTTTCCATGATGCTTTTCTCCGTAATATTGTCCAACGCCGACACGGGTTCGTCCAGAATCAACACGTTTCTGCGCTGTAATAGGATTCGAGCAAAGGCAAGCCGCTGCCGTTCCCCGCCGGACAACTTCAACCCTCTCTCGCCAACAAGCGTGTTTAATCCCTCTGGCCATTTCAGAATGGTATGTTTAAGATGAACTTTATCCAATAATTCATAGAGAACTTCATCCGGAACCGATTGATCAAAACAAATATTGTCCCGGATGGTTGCATCGAATATTGGCGTCTCCTGTGACAAATATGAGATATGATCATAGTAGCTATTTAGCTTCAGCTCATCGATATCAACGCCATCCACAAGCAGCTTGCCGCTGTTCTTTTTCACCAGACCGGTCAACAGCTTGATCAACGTTGATTTTCCGCTCCCACTCATGCCAACCAGTGCAACGGAAGACCCTTGGGGAATGGTCAGCGAGATATCATGTAAGATCCTATCCTGACCATAACCGAATGAGACGTCGCGAAACTCTATATTCCCCTTGAGCCCCATCAATTCATGACCACGATCCAGGTTGCGGTCCTCTGGAGCTTGAATGAACGCTTCAAATCGCTTATAGGTCACTTGATTCAGCCGATAATCCACGAACAGGACATTAAAAATGGCGATAGGTGAGTATATCTTTTCTATAAAAAGAAACAATGCCACAATAACGCCTATGGAGGAGTCTCCTATAATAACGCTCTTCACCCCAAAGAACAGGATGACAAGCTTGATTACGGTAATAAAGACCTCAAATATGGCAAAAAAAGCTTCATGAATCATCCGCAGCTGCGCGCTTTTGTTAATCATTAGCCGTGCTGATGCGCTGAGTTTCGCCATTTCCTTCTCATATCGCTTGTTCGTCCGAAACACGACCAGTTCCATGAATCCACGTACAGAGTATCTAGAGATGGACTCCTGTTCGTTTAATATCGTTGATTTCATTCGGTACAGAAATTTCAAGATGAGGTTCGTTACTCCAAATACGACGACATAACCCGCCGCAATAATGAGCATAATCCGTGGATCGTAGAAACTGATAAACAGCAGACTGAACAAAATCGTCGGTAGCAGTTCATGTAATGTCTTGAGATAAAAGCCATAAATGATCTCATTCCCTGCTTCTGCACCATTTTCGATGACTTTGATCATTTGACCTGTTCCCACGTTTTGATAAGCCTGATAATCGATTTTTGCTATTTTGGCCAGTGCCATGATCTTTAATTGCTCGGTCAACCGCTTGGACAGATAAACGCTTGGATACTCATCCGCGTAGTTCAGAACGACCGTCCCCACCAGAAGTGCTCCGTAGATCATAATCAAGTGGATCATATCGTCCATCCGATTGACCTGTATCGCCGTATCCAATATCTTCTGGAAGAAGAAAATCCCCAAGCTGCTGAATAGCTGAATGGCCCAGCCTAAGGCAATGTATAGAAATATCCACCATTTTAATTGAAATAAACATTGTTTTAGCACTGCTCTCTTGCCCCTTTATCTTCTAAAATGAGAAAAAAGCCAGGACGATTCCAGTCATGGACTTCTGCTAGACCTTCTCTATGAGAAGGACGTTGTAGGTCCCATGGATCTGGTGTGTCCTGGCCGCGAACAAAATGATTGCCTGGGCACCATCCAAAGTTTCCAGTTTCATGCGATCAAATGGGCATACGAACCCCTTGATAGCCGGTACGCGTTTTGATCCGGCCCGAAAACTAGTTACTTCGAACGATACGGTAAGACATTCATTTCACCTCAATTCAAAAGATATGGTCTAGTATAGCCGTTGGCCTCCCTTAAAATCAACCAATTATTTCAAGTGAATCATGCAAGTTTTATATAAAAACTTGCAACTCAATAAGAGAACAAGCTATGATCATGATAGAATGAAAACCTATGTATATTTTCTGGAAATAACGTCAAGGAGGAGAAGATGGAAGACATTATTTTGTGGTTAAAGTATTTGTTTTTGGGTGTGGTCCAAGGAGCAACGGAACCCATCCCTGTATCTTCTAGCGGACACCTAATCATTGCACAACGGCTGATGGGGATGAAACAAAACGGATTATCGTTCGAAATTTTAACCAACACAGCTTCACTAATAGCAATTATTTTTATCTTTCGTGAAGATATCAAAAAGCTGATTGTTGGCGCTGTTCAATACCTTCGTACACGTGACCAACAATACAGGGCAGAATTTATGTTTGTGCTATACATTATTATCGGTACGATTCCCGCAGCGCTCGCTGCAGTACTGTTCAAGGATCGCATTGAAGAAGTTTTCGCTTCCGTACATACCGTCTCCATTGCTCTATTAGTTACCGGTGTTGCCTTATGGCTCATTCGCAATCTGCGCGGCCGTAAACGTGATGGAGATCTGTCAACCAAAGATGCAATTCTGGTTGGTCTGGCTCAAGCCGTTGCCCTGATTCCGGGGATCAGCCGTTCCGGAGCAACGGTAATAGCTTCCATAGCTGTCGGCATGAAACAGGAAACAGCCTTGAGGTTTTCCTTTATGCTCTACATCCCGATTAGCTTGGGTGGTCTGGTCTTGGGAGCGTCCGACATTGCAAACGACCCCAATCGGTCAGAGCTTGCCATTCCTTATCTTATCGCCTTCATAACGACACTCGTAGTCACGTATTTCTCAATGAGATGGTTCATGGGCATTATGGCCAAAGGAAATTTAAAATATTTCTCCTACTATTGTTTTATTGCCGGAACATTATTACTTATCTTTTTATAAATTTAATATCTGTACTTCAAAGGAACATCAGGCGTTCAGCCAGGTGTTCCTTTTTTATTGATCAATTCGGAGCAAAAACTGCTTAAGTTAATATCTGATATTTATGTATATGAACAAAGCGCATGACAAACCCCATAGAAGACATAGGCCTGTCCTCTATGGAGTCCGGTTATACACGTTAAAGATTAGTGCGGCAAGTTTCCACCTGTTTGTGATGCAATCATGGATGGCGCAAACCCGTTCAGCATTTGCTGCATGTCCTGCTGAGGCAGTTGCGGTACCTGATAGAAACCGTTCTTATTTTGATAAATCGAGATCTCATAGGCCATCTCGATACAGTTTGGCAGCGAATCTGCCAGTACACGACGTACCACCGGGTTTGTTGATTCCAGCGCAGCCGATGTTTTCATTACTGCTCCCGATTTTACTGCATTCAACATGCTCAGAGAGATGCTTTGGTCGCAAATTTCAGTTGCGGAGAGCATTGGCTTCATTGGTTGGCTTGGTTTCATGCCATACGTGAAGTCGTTATCCTGTGACATCTTATAACTTTGCGTTGGTTTGGATGGGTCTTGTCCTGTTCTGAAGCATTCCAGTGTAATGTTGTACTCTTCGGACATGAATTGCTTTTGACGCAACAAAATATCACGAAGTTCCGGATCTTTAACATGTTGACTCAGCATTGTATAGGTATTTAACGTATTGATTGCTCCAGCAAGCACCTCATGGACATCAAACATCTCATGTCCGCCATGATTGAGTTGTGGTGGGATTGTTCCTGTTTCAATGTTTTGATGGTTTTGCAATTGCATGTAGAATTACCTCCGATTAATCTGTTATTTTTGGATGTCCCATTTCGCAGACTAATGTATTATGAAGTTTAGATCTTCAAGATATTCGGCATAAATTTTGGTTAGTGTATGTTACAAAAAAAGAAAGACCGTCACAAGTGGCGGTCTTTCTTACATCCATTTTATTTAAACAGCAGTTGATTCAATGCAGTAACAGTCATCTCATGAGTTGGTTTAAAATCATCACTTTCCATATATTGCAGCAGACTGTGAATAAATTGTCGCCCTTCGATCTGACCAAGCAGTTGATCATAATCCAGTGCCCCAACTAACACTTTACCGTTGCCTACTTTGCACTCAAATAACAGTCCAAGCTTATGATTACGCTCAAAGTTATCGATCGTCTGTACAATCGGCTGTAACTCTGCCGGGAGGTCGTCCATAATGATTGAACGCGAATGGGTAACAATATTCCACCATGGATATGTGGAATGCATCTCGCTCGGGAAATGCTGAAGAGCCGGATGATCATTCTGAATCAGCAAACCCAGCGTACCTACCGGAACAGGTTTATTCATGCTTTCCGAGATGGATCGGAACATGGGATAACACCAGAAATCAGTACTATATAAACCCTCAATAGCGTTGGTAACCTGTCCGGGAGAAGCCAGCAGAAGAACTGAGTCCCCCTCCTCCAAACTCTGCAGAGCTGCTTTTGTCAGCTCCTTGTATACAGGTGCATCAGCAAACTGACGATCCTCTTGGTCAGGGTAGACCCAAATGTTATAGGATTTATAAATATCCGTATTCGATATGGACAACTTTAAGGTTACCTGAGTCATATTCTCTACACTTGGAAGAATTACATTAATGTTCCCAAGCTTCTGGTAAGGCTTCATGTGATCCTCTGTAATGAGCTGTTCTCCTTCAGATATAACGCGGTTTCCTTGAGTACATTCCCATCGCAACGTTTCCCCTTTCAGAGGGACCTGACGATAATAACTCAACTCTACCGATGCGTTGAATGTCTCACGAGCCGCATAGTTGTACTTCTCAAAGCGAGCCAAAAGGACAGCATCCGAGCAGAAGGTTCGCCATTCTTCAGCACTGATTAAACCTTTGGAGTCCATAAAAGCGTCCAATATGCCAACAAGGGCCGTCCCTTGTCCGCTAAAGTCCTGCAAATCGAGCAGTTGGAAGCCTGCAAGGCGCTCGGATCGGAAAGCTGCCTCAAGCTCTTCCTTGTAACAATCTACAGCCAGTTGACCTGAGGCACGGAAGAACGATTCAGCGAGATGCCCCATGCCCTTGGCCTGTAAACGTTCTCGAAAGGTTTCAAAGTTATGTGCTTTGATAGAGCCTGTATACTTTTCAATCTCCGCAAAATCCGGATACATGGCATACTGGCCAATCTCGTGAGAGACAACTGGAAGATGCGGAATGAGCTCCTTGTCCGTTGCAGCCGCTTTCACGGTTTTGGAGACTGTCCCGTATTGGATCTGAATCTCCTGTTCCTGTGAATGGGAATCCTCTAGTCCAATTTGCTGCTGAGGGCGGATGTGCTCGTCATAATCCTTCATTGTGCCAGGCAGATCGGTTTGAACATGGCCCAAAGGAGCATCACACATCGCATAGGAACCTCTGATCAAGCGATCGCGGGAGAACCGCACACCACTGAAGAAATCTTCTTCCTCCAGAATAACCGGGGTAAACTGAAAATTGTTGGAGCCTTGAGTATATAGATGGCGTTGATCGTATGCCTTGTACTCTTTCAGAATGGCACTTAGCTTTTCCTTGCTCCCCCATAGCTCATTCCCCAGTGACATCATGACAAACGAAGGATGATTCCCGAAGCTGCGCAGAATGGCGAATCCTTCTTCAATCAAATAATCCTGCTCTGCCTGGTTATGGTTCGCATCACTCTCATCCGTAATCGTTCCCCAAAATGGCAGCTCGGGTTCCATGTAAATTCCCAGCAGATCGGCTGCAATAAATGCTGCTTCAGGTGGACAACAGGTATGGAAGCGATAATGATTAATACCGTAGGATTTCGAAATCCCCAGAATTCTCACCCATTCGTTCACGTCCGTTGGTGCATAGCCAGTTAACGGGAAGATCAATCCATCATGCTTGCCGCGCAAAAAGGTTGGCCGATTATTGATTGTAAACTTGTCTCCACTCGCCTTGAAATCCCGCAGTCCAATTACAATGTCACGATCATCAATGATTCTCCCATTTTCTTCGCGCAACGTGATTGAAATTTTATATAAATGAGGTGCATCGTCACTCCATAAGAGCGCTTCATCTCCCAATGCATAAGAGATACTCATTTCGTTATGATCAACTGGATACACCTGCTCTGTAACTTCATGTAGGCCTTCTTCCACGTTGGAAGCTTGCTCATAAATGGCGAAACTCTTGGCAGACACTGCAATTTGGGTACCCTGAAACGCTCCATCCATTTTCACCGAAAGCGTTATCGATTTATGCATCGCATCGGTGTAAATTTGCACATCACTCATACGTGCTTCATTACTAAACTTCAATTCCAGTTTACCCGTAATGCCGTTCCAGTTGGTCTGTGTATCCTTGGAGGTCATATGCCCGCCTTTGGTTGGGTAGCTCGTGTTGTCCACCTTGATCCTAACCGTATGTGTACCTGCAGAGAGCCCTTCATTCAGAACATACTCATGGGGCGTGTTGAGACTATTACGTGTACCTAGTGGAATATCATCGATCCAGACCGTTGTCACTCGTGTACGCTCCAAGTGCAGACAGCAATACTTTCCTTCCAAATCCTCAGGAACCTCAAATTCCCGCTCCAGCCAGAGCCATCCCTCGAAGGCGTATTCGTCCGTGAGCGCTCCAACCTCAGTCAGCTCGTTTTTCTTTCCCTTCCTGGCATGGGACGTTGTATTTGGCATGGATATCGTGTCGTCATACGGAGAATTAATCCCCAGCTTGTTCTCGTCAAGCTGCATTCTCCAGACTCCTTGCAAGTTAATAATGGGCAACATGATTTCAACTCCTAATTATGGGTTAACCGCACTTGTCTATCATTGTATCAGAGAATCGAATACCTATCTGTGAAATTTAAATATAAGGATAGTTCTGTTTACAAAAAAAAAACCTGACCCCAGGCAAATAACCGTCCAGGGTCAGGCAGACTACCAACGAATAATCTAGTTTTGTTCCAGAAGACTTAAGATTAATTTGACCGATTCAGCCCGCGTTGCCGTTTGCAATGGTGCAAATCGATTACCGCCTACACCGTCAATCAAGCCGGCCTCAACCATGGAAGCCACGTAAGGCGCTGCCCAAGCAGGAATCTGATCCCGGTCTTCAAAAGAAAGCGAAGCCGTGGTACCTTCCGGTGTGCTGCTTGCACGAGCAATCATGGTCACCATTTCAGCACGGTTCAGTGGTTTATTCGGCTTAAATGAGCCATCCGTGTATCCACTGATAATGCCTGCTGAAGCTGCTTCCACAATATATGGAGCAGACCAGATTGGAATCTGTTTTGCATCTGTATAGGTTGTTACCGTGCTGCTTGTATTCAGTTGCATAGCTCTGCCCAGCATGGTAATGAACTCTGCACGTGTTACTTTTTGATCCGGACGGAAGGTTCCATTACCATAGCCTTGTACAAAACCTGCAGTCAAAGCTTGATCGATGAGCGACTTCGCCCAGTGTCCTTCCGTATCTTTCAGCTGTGGCGGATTTCCATTGCTGCCGCCAACAGTTCCAGTGCCAGGTTGACTCGGATTAATGGTGTCCGGCTTGCTTCCCTGCTCTGTTCCTGGCTGCGACGTTTCAGAACCTGTTCCAGGTGTTGGGGTAGTGGTTCCAGACCCGCCACTGTTTCCAGAACTGCCACCTGATCCAGGGTTCGATGTACCCGGTCCTGGGTTCGGCGTTTCCGTATTCGTCTTCTTGATCATACCAAATTGATCAATAATAAACGGTATAGCGTTATTTTTATTCTGATCAATCTCATACGTTACGGCTGTAAGCTTGTTACCGTCTATAGTGATGCCCACAAAGTTTTGAACCTGTCCGCGTTTCGGACGACGATCATCATTTGGATCTGGTCCATACTCCGCAGCATGATTTTCTTCTGCCCGTTCGAACAAGCTGTAATATGCTTCTCCAAGAACAGGATCCTGATTTTTATAGTATACTTTCGGTCCGGCTGTTGCTGGAATCAGATAGATGGTGCCATCCGGGTTCACCGAGTATTCAATCTGTTTACCGTTCAATGTCTCCGTAATCTTAACAGCATCATTCGCTTTTCCAGTTTTATCAATCGGTTTGGTACGGGCGTAGATATGATCATGCCCCTGTAACACAAAGTCGATATCCAGTTCTGCCATCAGCGGAGCGATTTTGTTACGAACCCCGTTTGGTCCGATAATATCCGAATCCGTCGCATGATTGGACGTTGTATATGGGCCTTTATGGATGTTGACGATGATCCAATCAGCTCCGTTTTTGCGAGCTTCTTTTACATCGTCCTGCAGCCACTGTACCTGTTCTGCCGAGAAATTGTTATACTCTTCTGAATCCTCATTCGAATTCAACACCACGAAGTGTGCATTACTGTAATCGTACGAATAATAAGCACCTGTCTCTGTTGCCGAGTTTGCTGGCACATCCAGGTTAAAATGATCGATAAACGCGAAGTTCTCATCTTCGTGGTTACCCGCTGATGGAACAATTGTTGTATTCAAAAGGCTTGATTGAGAATGACCGAGCAGCCAGTTCCACTGCTCTTCTTTAACACCTTTATCAACAATATCTCCATTGTGTACCACAAATTGAGCATTCGGAATGGTAGCAAGTGCTTTGTCCAGTGTCTCGGAGGAAAGGATCGCTTCATCCTCATCCTTCGCCTGCGTATCGGCCAGGTCAATAAATGTAAAGGCTCCTGTCTTCGGCGCTGTACGGAACGTGCCCACCTTGCTCCATGTATTGCTGGAAGCTTCGCCCACTCTGAAGTAATAGACCGTATCTGGCTTAAGATTCGTTGCTTCCGCTTTGTGTACAAGTTCTGTAGACGAATTCACGGACTGGCTGGAACGCCCTTCAAAAGAAATGGCTTTAGAGAAGTCAGCCATGTTTGCTGTTTTTTCAACAACCTGAAGATCACTTGCTGGAACCTGTTCGGATGTGTACCAGGCAAATCCTTTGCTAGTTGTTGGATCTCCATTAAACGTAACCGTAACCTTGCTCACTTGCTCATCATTGGATTCACTGTCTTTCGTAATTCCGAATGTATCTACGACAAAAGGTTCAGCATTATTTTGCTGTTGATCGATTTCATAAACGATCGCTGTAAGCTTGCCGCCATCCACAGTCAGTGAGGTGAAATTCTGCACCTGACCTCTTGCTGCACTCGTTGTATCTCCATACTTGCGGGCATGATTCTCTTCTGCTCGTTCAAACAGGCTAAAGTATGCATCGCCCAGTGCGGGTTTCGTATTTTTGAAGTATACTTTGGCACCTGCCGTACCTGGAATCATATAGATGGTTCCGTCCGGATTAACCGTGTATTCGATGCTTTGTCCTTTAAAAGTTTCCTCAATTTTGGAAGCTTCTTCTGCTGTTCCATCCTGCTTGATCGGTTTGGTCCGAGCATAGATGTGATCATGTCCTTGAAGCACAAGATCGATGCCAAGCTCATTCATAAGTGGAGCAATTTTATTTCTAACACCGTTATCACCAATAATATCCGTGTCGGTAGCATGATTGGACGTTGTAAACGGTCCTTTGTGGATATTGACGATGATCCACTCAGCTCCAGCAGATTTGGCCTGCTCCACATCCTGCTTCATCCACTCCACTTGTTCGTTCGAGAAGTTCGCATAATCCGTCGAATTTTCATTGGAGTTCAGAACGATAAAATGCGCATTACTGTAATCATAGGAATAATAAGCACCTGTGACCGTCGCCGCATTCTCTGGCTGTTTTACATTAAAGTGGTCATAAAACGCATAGTTTTTGTTCTCATGATTACCCGCAGAAGGTACGATCGTTGTTCTCATCAAATCCTCTTGTGAATAACCAAGCAGCCAGTTCCATTCTTGTTCCGAGGTCCCATTCTCGACAACATCACCGTTGTGAACGACGAACTCTGCATCCGGGACGGTAGCTAATGCCTTTGACAGCGTTTCCGCTGATAAACTCGCCTCTTCCTCATCCTTCGCTTGCGTATCGGTTAAGTCGACAAAAGTAAATGCTCCGTCAATCGGAGCTGTTTTGAACTCCCCTGTTTCACTCCAGAGGGCAAGCCTCTCATCACCTACACGATAATAGTATGAGGTGTTTGCTTCAAGTCCGGTAGCTTCTGCTTTATGAACCATTTCTCCCGGAGAGTTTCTGGAGATGATCGCTTCACCACTAAACGTTTGTGCCGCATTGAAATCAGGAGCTCCGTTCTCTTTCTTAACCACTTGCACATGACTATTGGTCGAAGCAAGCGGTGTATACCAGGTAAATCCTTTACTTGATTTGGCATCACCGTAGAACGTAGCTGTTACTTTGCTAATATCGATTGCCGGTGCCTCAGCTAACGCTCTCAGCTCCATATCAAAGTACAGATCTGAGCTTCCATCGCTTTGCTGATGTACCTCTACTGCAATGATATTCTCCCCGTCATGCAGGAGCGTTTGAAGTGGTTCGGTCAAATCCACATCTTCATACATGACCGGCAGATCTTTTGAAGATGTTGCTTTGGTGGAATAGTTAATCTCACCATCAGGCATACCGAATCGGCGAACTTCCGTTCCATTCACATATAGAACAGCACCATCATCAATGCCGAAAGTACCCAGAATTTGACCATAATTTTGGATTTGATCCTGGTTTACGTTCAGTGTTGTCCGGAAATATGTAGTACGGTGTTTCAAATCTTCGTTACCACCATAGTCCACTTCTGTCTGTAGCGGTCCGAAATATGTCGTTGATATGCCGTTACCATTGTCTTTGTAACCAAAAGGAGCATTGTCTACTGCCCATGTATTGTCTTCATAGACAGCCTGCCATACCGATTTTAAATCTTGACCTTGATCAAAATACTTCCACGTTGAATTTTTGCTAAGTAAGATGTCTGCTTGAGGTTCAACGGTCTCTGCTGCCTTGACTGCTGGGACTGCGCCCAGTCCCCCGAACCATCCAATAATCAGTGCGGTTGATAGCAGGATGGCTAGAACCTTTTTGAACAATGGGTTAATCATCATGTTCTCCTCTCAATTGGCAATAATGTGAATCTAGCGATATTTCATTTGTGATTACTAGATTAGCCAGCTATATCATACGAGAGGAATATGTTGATTTTTGCATGTTTACGTAAATTACATGTAAATAAATCCATATCAGATTGGTTGAAGGGAATGTTGTCTGCTTTTGACCCGAGGAAAATGTTCATTTACAATCTTCGTTTTTTAATTTAAGATGATTTACACAAAGTAAATGTTTACACAACGTAAACCAAAAGGGGTGCCATTTTAGATGAGCGGCTTGCCGAAGTCAGCCAGATTTCCACTGTTTATTTTAATGCTAAACTTATTTATTGCTTTATTAGGTCAAGGTATGGTCATACCCATTTTGCCAGAGTACTTAAAAGAATTTAATGCTGCTGGCGCAGCAGCCGGTTACCTCATTGCCGCTTTTGGGACAGCGCAGTTTATCTTCTCACCGATCGGTGGACAGCTTTCGGACCGGTGGGGACGAAAATCAATGATTATCTCCGGCCTGTTTCTAACCGTTATTGCTGATCTGCTATTTGCCTTGTCGACAACCTTACCCCTGCTGTATATCGCACGATTTATTGGCGGTATCGGCATTGGTCTGATGGTCCCTGCTAATATGGCTTACGTGGCAGATATCACCACACCTGAAACTCGTGCCAAAGGCATGGGATATCTGGGCGCATCCATTAACCTCGGAATGGTACTCGGCCCTGGACTGGGTGGTTTAATTGCCGAATTTGGCATAAGAGTACCTTATTTTTTTGCCGGAGGACTTGGACTTGTAGCTACACTGCTTAGTCTGTATATGCCAGAGACCCTTCCCAAGGAGAAACGGAAACCAGCCAGTGCATTGGTACGCCGCGAGCCAATCCGCAATCAAATACTGAACTCATTCCGCACACCCTATTTTCGTTATCTGCTCCTTATTCTGATCATGACATTTGGTTTGATGAATTATGAAACCGTCTATGCTCTTTTTGTGGAACAGAAGTACGGATTTGATGCCACCAAAATTTCAATTATCATCACAGTCGGTGCAGTGATCGGTATCATTGTTCAGATCTGGCTGCTGGACATTCTTATTAAGAAGCTCGGTGAAATGAAGCTGATTCGATTATCTCTTCTGATGACTGCAGTTGCTTTGTTGCTGATGATCATCAAGTTCAATCTAATATATTTGTTGGCCGTATCAGCACTCTTTTTCGCCTTTAATGCCTTCTTGAGACCTACGGTAAGTACACTCATTGCCAATTCTGCCGGAGACCGCCAGGGATATGCTGCAGGATTAAATACAACCTATTCCAGCATAGGCAACATTATTGGACCACTGTTTGCTGGATTGCTGTTTGACAAACACATTCATATTCCTTATATTGTTGGTGCACTTATCCTTGGGCTCGCCCTTGTCCTGACGATGCAAAAAACAAACCATGTGAAAGAACAGGTTATCTCCTATGACTGAGAACTGGCACCAAAATTTCAAAAACAAAAACAGGGAAGCTTTAATTGCAGCAGCCAAAGAATTATGCATGAAGCAGAGCTTCCTTAATGTAAATATCAAAGATGTATGCAGCGAAGCCGGTATAAGCCGGGTTACCTTTTACAAACACTTTCAATCCATGAACGAACTGATTCTGGCGGTCCAAGTTGAGATTTTGGAGAGTATGACCGGATACGTGAAAATGGCCGCTTCAACGGAAATGAGCGGCAAAGAAATGCTTGCTTCCATGCTTGAAGCCTGGGTAAATTACGCCTCCACTCATCTCGGATATATCAAGTTTGTATTATTATTCGACCTGCATTATGAAGCCTATGATTCCGGCCAAGAGTTGAAAGAACAATACAATCTGTTTATTAAGCGGAAAAAGGAACAACATTTCCTGTTAGATGCCCTGGAGACTGGATATAGGGATGGTACGCTGAAGAGTGACCCTGATCCCCTTAACACTGCCCACTTTATCTTTGTATCCATGATGAGTATGCTGCAGAAAATGAGTCTAGCTTCAGAAGAAGATCACGTTACCGTTCAAAGCGATCTAAAATTCGCTGTCCGATTCGTTGAGATGCTGGTACAGCATTTGAGTAATTGAAGAATGGCATGAACACTAAACCTATATAATTGAAAGAAGACGATAGTGCTTGCAAAAGCTGCAATTCAAAAAAGACCAATCCAATTGGATTAGGTCTTTTTTGTATGTACAGCATCCATTTTCCCTTAGCAGGGTATGATCATTCAGATGAAATTCGGTTTATATCCGGGTCATCGCCGCTGTGTATGTAACCCTTCTGGGAATATGTAAATATAAATCTAAGGCTAGTCTTCATTTCCTCCTTTCAATTTACGATAAATAGTATGGGGTTATACGAATAACCATGTTGTTTTAACTACTTCCAAGGGGGAACAGAATATGAGACAGACTCGCAAAAAAAAGATGGATTTAAGGCTCAAACTGTATTTAATTATTCTGGTGCCATTACTGGCCATGGGCGGTCTCATCATGTGGACGACCATCGACTCCAGTGAGAATGCATCTGTAATGACCATGCAGCATAAGAATCAGCAGTTAGCAGTAAACACCGCCTCCCTGCTAGGCGAGGAATCGGAATCAATCAAGACATTAACATCTACGGCTTCAGAGGAAAGCGATGAATACAAAAGTCTTAGAGACGAACTCGTTAAAGTCCGGCTTCAATCGGGGGCCCTCTATGTATATATGTATAACAAAACCTCAGACGGGTGGATTTACACGGTAGATGGAGCAGATTGGGACGATGCGGAATATAGCCCTTATGGGACGGCAATGGAATTCAATCCCCAGATTCAGGAACGCTTGTTAAGCGGTGAAGTCGTTACTACAGGCATTGTGGACGATCCAACCTGGGGGCAGCTCCTCTCCTCGTTTACACCCATCAAGGATTCACAAGGTGAAGTTGTTGGCTATCTGGGCATTGACATTTCCGCTGCAGCAGTGAATCAAGTGTCCGCTGAATCGGTGAATAATGCGTATCGGACCATTATCCCGATTTTTGTGGTTGTACTGATTCTATCGCTGGTCATGATGCTATTGGTGGTAAGAGGCATCCTCAGACAAGTACGCGATATTAAGTCGAGCCTCGAACAGGTCGCGGATGGTAATCTCAAAGTTGTATCCACTCATATGAGCAACGATCAGCTAGGTGACATCAGTGATCTGATTAACGTCATGGTTGCGCAGTTGACGAACATCCTGATGGGAATACAGCAAGGTTCGAATACGCTGCAGCAGTCCTCGACAAATATTGCAGAAACGGCTCAAATGAACCAGCGTCAGACCGAAGAACTCTCCAGAGCAATCGAGGAAATCGCTATAGGCTCCATGAAACAGGCAGAAGAGACAGAACACTCCGTCCAGCATTCAGAGAACCTTGGCAAAATTATGGATGAAGTAGGTTCATACGTGCAGCAGTTCACCCATACTTCAGAGCAGCTGTCTGCCGTACAAGTGCAAGTTACACGTGAACATGAGGTTCTGCTTGAAAAAGGCCGGGAGAATGCCAAGCGTGTTGAGCATCAGCAGGAAATTTCCAGGTCTTTGACCACTCAATCGGAACTCGCTTCCTCCATTAGTGGACAAATCCACAATATCCTGAAACAGACCCAGATTCTATCGCTGAATGCTTCCATCGAGGCAGCCCGTGCTGGCGAGGCAGGTAAAGGTTTTGCAGTCGTTGCTGGTGAAATGGGGCAGCTCGCTCAGCAATCGGAACGTTCAATCCAGGAGATTGATGAGATTCTAAGTTCGTTTGTTCAAGAGATCCACCGGATGGGCAGTCATTTTGAAGCGAATATGGTGGCGGTCAAGGAGCAGGAAGAGCAGATTGCTGATTGTCTTCAAGCATTCAGACAAGTTAGCCGCTTATCAACTGAAGTGCACGAGCTTGCTCAGCGTTTGGAAAACCGTACAATGAATATGCATTCCATTCGTCAGGAAGTGGAACAGC
Source organism: Paenibacillus sp. ACRRY (assembly GCF_022346995.1). Classification (GTDB taxonomy): domain Bacteria; phylum Bacillota; class Bacilli; order Paenibacillales; family Paenibacillaceae; genus Paenibacillus. The sequence continues at coordinate 1,260,322 of NZ_JAKRNM010000001.1, forward strand.
ACCTAAGTTATATCGCTTCTGCAACGGAGGAAACTTCGGCCATGGCTGAAGAAGTCACCGCCAGTGCTGTGGAGCAGCAGCGGTCTGCGAGCGAACTGTCGGATATCTCTGGTCATCTTGCCAGCCTAGCAGGCAACCTCAAATCATATTCCGATCAATTTCAGATCGAAGTCACGAAATCAGATCCAAAATAATGAAGTACCCCGCTACCTGACGAATCAGGCGGCGGGGATTTCTTATGTCATTTGCCTTATGTAATAAACCTGATTCTATGCCATTCTGTCTTAGGGGTTCTGCCTTCGTATCATTTGGCAAATGTATCGGTCATCCATTCATAAAATCTTTCCTTTTCTTCAAACTGTGGATAATGAGCAGAATCCTTGTAGGTAATAAACTCCTTTTGATCGGCATCAATCTGGTCAAAATACTGCCGAGCAGCATTCGCCGAAGTCATATAATCATAATCTCCCATAATAAAATAAAATGGTAAATCAAGTTTCGTAACCCGTATTGGCAGTGGTTTCTCAAACACTTCTTCTATTAAGTTACGCTGGGAATGTGTTATACCTTGGATATAGCGAATAACATCCAGCCCATTATATTCACTGCTGAAGATCATGCGCACAATATTGCCGTCAGGAGAATTCATGAGCCGTGCAGCGCCCCCATATTTTACAACATAATGACGAGGAGTTAAGGATTTGCCATTCCCGACTTCTTCAGCTACCTGCTGCAATTCATTTACATCATCCCAATTTTCAGCTGCCTGGGCTTCGCTTAAAACATAGTTCAAGCTATCCATCTCGCTTCTAGTCGTATCCCCCATCTGACCAATCCCAATATAAGCTGCATATTTCGTCGGAGCTAGATAAGCTGCCTGAGTTGCAATATATGTGCCATATGAATGGCCAATCAGGATAACTTTTTTTTGCCCGAACCGCTCTGAAATATAATCCGTTAAAGCGAGCAAATCATTGACCAGCATGCCAGAAGACAGTCCAGAATAATCTTCACCAAAATGATAGGACTTGCCGCTTCCTCTCTGGTCGTAATTAACAATCGTAAAATGTGTCTCCAACAAATCCTGGTACCGACGTGCGTAAGGAATCTCAGAAGCTCCGGGGCCTCCATGAACATTAATAATTACCGGATTATTTCTGTCCTCGCCACGTATCATTATTTCATGAGTGGTTCCATTTAGCTTTACTTTTTGCAAAAGGCTTATGCTGTTATTTCCTTTGACTGAAGATGTCCACGCGGGAAAAAAAGGATGATCAGTCCCAATGTCATAACGCTCAAGACTATGACTCCTGTCCATTTCAAAGTTCTTTTCATGTTGAATGAATTCCACCTTCCTAAGAATGTAATCCCATCGTACTGGTTTGCCCACACTCTGTTATCCTTCGGAGGTCTGAAATCGCTTCGGTCTTCAGAAGAATTTCAGTGTGAAAAGTTAAAAAACCGCCAATCGGCGGTTTATTTTTGATTTCATAATATAGTGAACAAATCCAGACTAGACAAATTCCCTATAAATCCTTTCTCGCAAACAAACGAGTGGTTAGAACATAGGATGCGCAGAAGATGAAGATAATTCCAATCGATATCATGGCTATAACCTGCCCATTTACGCCCTTCTCACTGACCATATTCATAAGCACGGCAAAGGGCTGCGCGAGAAGAATGAGTGCAACCATGAATATGGCATTGATAATGCCGGCTCCCTTTTTACTAAGTGCATAAAAAAGCGGCATATAGATGGAGACCAGCACCAGTACCATGCCTATGGAAACCAAGATGTCCATGAGGCTATAGCTTGGCTTGTTCAGCTCAGGAAAATTCAAGTCAACCAGCCAGTGAATGCCGAACGAGGCGAGCACACCAAATAAGGTATATAGTATCGCAGACAAATACTTGGCTTGCACGATGTTTTTGCGGCTAACCGGGAGGGTAAGCAAGAAATTGTGATTATGGTTTTTGATATCAATCATGGTAGCCAGGATCACCGAACCAAATGCAGTGTAGATCCCGACAAAATACATCGACATTTCGCTCTTGGGTATGAATGCCAAGCTAAACACTACGAGATATAATCCAATCGTCCACAGTGAACTTTTAAGCGCTATGAAGTCTTTGCGAAGCAGGTTAAGCATGTTTGCGTCCCCCTTTTGCCGTAAAATAGATCAGATCTTCTAAGGATGGTCTTTGCAAAAGGGCAAAGCTTCCAAATAACCGTTCTGCCTCTTCCCTGTTGTCTGCCAGTGCCTCAAAGCCAACTGGCGTCTCTCGAATTCCGATAAATTGATCTCGGATATCCCCATCAAGGAGCTCCATATCTCCCTTAACGATCGTATATTTCTCAAGTACATCATCTTTCGTTTCGTTAAAAACGAGTTTGCCCTGATTGACGAATGCAATATAGTCCGCAATACGCTCCAGATCCGTCGTGATATGTGTTGAGAAAATAATGGATCTTGTCTCGTCCTGTATCAGATCTGAGAGCAGATCCAGAAGTTCTCTTCTAAAAACAGGATCAAGCCCGGACGTCGGCTCATCCATAATGAGAAGATCGGCATTGTGTGACAGAGCGATAGCGAGAGAAAACTTGATTTTCATCCCCTTGGACAAATCAGCGATTTTCTTCTTCGGGGACAATTCAAATTGCTCCAGGTAGTCGTTGAATTTCTGCTCATCCCACTTTTTATAGAAGGGTGCAATCATCTTTTTCATTTCCCGAATCGTAAGATGTTCATAATAAAAGCATTCATCGGAAACAACACCAATGCGCTGCTTAATGTTTACTTCCTGTGCAGGCATCTCATGTCCCAGTGTCCTGATCGTACCCGAGTCTGGGTGGATCAAGCCAATGATCATTTTGATCAGGGTGCTTTTCCCCGCCCCATTAGGTCCGATGAGTCCTGTAATATAACCTTGCTTTACATTCAGGGATACGTTATCCACCTTAAATAAGGGATACGTCTTCGTTAAATTGCGCAGTTCAATCGCATTCATGATGAAGTTTCCTCCTCGATCAACAAAGTGAAATGATCAATTACATCTTGCTTCGTCATGCCTATTTCCTGGCTATCCCGAATAATCTCCAGCATCTTCTCTTCCATTTGTTTCATCCGCTGCTCCCGAATAAAATCCTGATTGGCACCGGAGACAAAACAGCCCTTGCCTACGACGGAATCAATCAATTTCTCTTTTTCCAGCTCTTCATAGACACGTTTGGTAGTGATCACGCTAACTTGCAGATCCTTGGCGAGCTGCCTGATGGAGGGAAGACTATCCCCAGCAACCAACTCCCCGCTCAAAATACTCTGTCTGATCTGGGTTAATATCTGCATATAGATGGGATCGCTCGAAGCGTTAGATATCAGAATTTTAATGGTCATTCACCTCATTGGTGTTTATTAAGTATATAGTGTGTATATATAATATATACACACTATATACTTATTCGTCAATCCATATTTGCCCAACTTGTTGGATGTCTCTGCATAACAAAAAGGACGGAAAATTCCGTCCCTTCCCTATCACCTTATAGATCACGCCACATGAATTGGATCTTATACCTAACATGATGTTGTGTTCAACTATTGAGAGTTACAACACACCTTCACCCTTTGGTTGAGTGCTTATTTCAGAGAAGCTGGAAGTTTGACGCCAATCAGTTTGCCTTCGGCCTGTATGATGATCATGCCACCCGTCTTCAACGTTTCTTCGTGCAAGTCAGCCCCGGTTTTCACACGAAAAACCGGCTGACTTGTCAGCATATTGATTCCAAGCAGCGTTCCATTCCGCTGTGCACGATACATCCCTTTGCCATATATGCTAACCTGGGACACAGGGGCATCGCCATTCCACTGAACCGCACTGCCGTTTACCAGTTTGATACCCTTTAATTCACTATCTGTAACAGAGTCTCTATAGATCAGACGTTCCTGAACAATGCCCATCAGTTCTCCTTGAACCCCGCCAGGTCGATTAAACGTCCTCATTGGAGCATCTCCATTTTTGTAGGTACTCAGATCGTATTCAGCAATCGTGCCGGCTTGTTCAATGTATATCTTTCCGTCATTAGCCAATACGCTTCCTTGACCCCGCTCAAAAGGCGGGTCGCCGGGCATCTTCCAAGTAAAGTCCAAACTCCCTTTAAGTGCACCGGTCTTATGATTATAGGCATTTACCTGTACTTTCCGATCCGGGACAGATTCATAATCTTGAAGCAGCGGAGTGTAATAGTCGACGGAGTACACCAATCCGTTTTTAATTTGAAGTGCCTCTCCCTGTCCGAACTCACTCCATAGCTTTTTCCCAGTTTTCTTGTCATAGGCATTCAATTGCACAGAAGTCAGTGCCCCCTGTACGAAGAACGTTCGCAGCACAACCCCATCCGATTCATGCAGATAAGCGGTACCATTACCTTCGGCTAATGCTTCATCAACCTCCCACCTCAGCTTGCCTGTCTTCCGATCAAAAGAAAACGTGGTGCTACCTTTAATTACGTAAAGTGTATCCGCTGTAGGAATTAGCGCTTCTGTGCGTTCAAGTGTGTCCAACCAAGTCGATGTGCCCGATTGCCATACAACCTTTCCTGTTATGGCATTTACAGCATATGGCTTATGGTTCGAGGACAGGCCATACAATATGCCTTTATCGTAAACGATGCTAGGTGTCAGATTACTACCATACGTCCACAGCTGCTTACCTGTTGCTGCATCCCATGCGACCAGCTTGCTGTTGGAAAAAGCAAATACCTTACCGTCTTCAGCAACCGCCTGTTGTCCGAGATAGGCTTCATTCTGCTCCGTATAAGGGTCTACCTTCACTGTCCAGGAAGGTTTAAGTTCAGGCACCGTGAATTTCGAATATGAATTCCAATTGTATATCGATATATCTGCTTTATCTGCAGAGGCCTGCGCAGGAAAAGCAGCATAGCTCCCGCTCACAATACATACTGCTGCTGTTATTCCTGCCACAGTACGACGAAAAAGAGGTTTATTTCGTTTCTGATAACGCGACGTAGTTTGCATATGAAGCATGAGTATTCCTCCCATTAGTAAAAGTAATTTAGTCGTTTCTCGTTTATGACTAGTCTAGTAGAATGTAAACATCTGGAATGCAATTAGTATACTAGATGATAAATTTGGGAGCAATTAACAGACCATATCAGTAATTATCCATTACTGCTAATTAAGTGCATTACAATCGATCAGAACCTGAATATTTCAAGCAGCCTACTTGCATACTACATCAAGTAATTCAAACTACACTTAGGAGGCTACTCACTTGAATCAATTTTCACAGTCCCAACAAATTACCCAACTGGCCCAGCAGCTTACACAGCAGACTCAGCAGGCATCCATGCAATATCAACAACTGTTGAGACAGGAGCAAAGCAACGCACAACAGCTTGAACAACTCGCTCAACGCGAGCAGCAAGCGGCTCATATTATTCAAACAGCACTTCAAGGGCACCAAACAGCCATCCAACAATTACAGCAAATCGCCAATCTCGCTCAACAGCTCGTGAGCACGACTTCTCAACATGTCTCATACTTAGAACAACCTTATAACAACCCGAATGTCGGCATTCCTGGTCAAACGTTCGGACAGTTTCCAAACCAGCATCGTCAATAACATATGTATAAAAAAAGGAACCCACCAATATGGGTTCCTTTTTTTGCAGCTATTATTCCATGTAAGTAAGTGCTCAGGCTCAGGCATTCAAATCATGCAGTCCCGGGCTATGTTCATTCGGAAGCTCCGGCATATGTGGGAGTGGGAATCCCTGTGGAGGGTCAGTAACTTTCAGTTCGCCGCCATTCCGACTAGGTGATTGGCCGCTATATATTTCAGCAATCCGGGTATTGTCCAACCGGAAGTTAAACTGGGCATTATGGAAGCCGAGGTCAACGTATTTCTGGCATTCCGGATATTTGTTGATATCGTAGTTCGGAACGGGAAACACCTTTCCCCAATTCACACCCAACGTTTCAAGGGCCTTCGCGAAAGCATTTTGATGTGCATTATCACGAACAATCAGGAAACCCAACGTTTCACGGAACGCTTTGTTTGTGCTCATTTCATAGATTCTAGTTTTTTGTAATACTCCCGTCGATTCCAACACAACGTTGTCCAGCAAATTGCTGACCAGATTGCCATGATCATACACATAATTCCCAAGCCATGGGTTACCGGCAGCATCTACAGGCAAAGAGCTCTGAGCCCCCATAATGTAGTGATGCGGATTTGCGTGCTTGATGGCTTCGTCCAGTGGAGCCCCGTCAATACCCGCATCTCCTGCTCCTTCTGCACCTGCTCCGGTTAATAGTTGATTTATCGTTTGCTGCACCAATTCAATATGGCTTAATTCTTCGAGAAAAACACCGCGCAGCAGGTCTCTGTACTGTGTTGCTTTCCCTCTGAAATTGCTGCTTTGAAAGAAAAACTGCATCATGGTCCGCATTTCGCCAAATTGTCCACCAAGGGTTTCCTGCAGCACTTTTGCTGCAGCCGGATCGGGCTTGTCCGGGACGATCATGTTAATTAAGTCTTCGCGATAGAAAAACATGGTTGTCCTCCATTCAAGTAAATTGCAAACCTAGTTTCTGCCTTATTCCTCGATTTATGTGATTACCTGAACAACCAATGTTTGGTTAAAGACGGGAATATAAATTTTTATATGTGGTAAACAAAACCTGGTAAAATGACAAATTTAATTTGGAGGAGAACAACAATGGGCATTTTAAGCGGCAATCCCAAAAATGAACCGATGCATTACGGGGAGATCTTCAGTGTTTGGCAATGTTCGATGGTAGCCAAAGCCGCAGCCGACACTTCACTAGGATTGGTTGCAGCGAGTCAGGTCATTGGACAATCCATCCGGGAAGATATTGGGGCATTATTCGCCAAATATCACGTAACCAAGACAGTTTTGGGTGTGCGCATTCTGCAAATGAATAAAGAAAAAGGATGGCTCATCCCTCCACCTCTTCAGATCAAAAGACCTGATTCAGACAAAGCATAATAAGTATTATCTCTGACCCCCTATAAAATTCATACAAGGACAAAGAAGGAGAAGCTTGCCTCTCTATTCTTTGTCTTTTTTTTGCTATACCCTTTGTTTAGAATCATACCGGCAGGTTATATACATTTAGAATTAATCAATCATACCACTGGAGGGATTCATATGTTTAGACATCAGAAGGAACTACAATTCGAAGTAAAAGTAGATCGCCCGGATCCCGTATTCGCTCGTCAAGTCCAGGAAGTATTGGGTGGACAATTTGGGGAAATGACCGTAATGATGCAGTACCTCTTTCAAGGATTTAATTGTCGGGGCGAAGAAAAATACAAAGATATGCTTATGGATATAGGCACAGAGGAAATCGGCCACGTTGAAATGCTCTGCGCTTTGATTAGCCAGCTGCTGGATGGCGCCACACCTGCTGAACAGCAAAAAGCAGCGGAGGACCCTGTTACTGCTGCCATTATGGGAGGAATCAATCCTCAACATCTGCTGGTGAGCGGACTGGGCGGCTTACCTACGAACTCTACCGGCGTACCTTGGAATGGTTCATATATTGTGGCAAGTGGCAACCTTCTCGCAGATATGCGTTCTAACCTGCATGCCGAGAGTCAGGGGCGTCTTCAAGTAGCAAGGCTCTATCACATGACCACCGATGAAGGCGTTCGCGCAACGTTCCGCAAAATGTTGGCTCGTGACCGTTATCATCAGTACCAGTGGATGGCTGCCATTCAGGAGCTGGAAGAAAAGAACGGCGTGGTTGTACCTGCTTCCTTCCCACCTGAAGCAGAGCAGGAATCTCAACCTGAAGCCTATGAGTTCTGGAATCTTTCGGAAGGTACTGAATCCAGTGAAGGCTTATGGGCGAAAGGAAGTGCTCCAGATGGTACTGGAGATTACGTGTACGTTTCCAACCCGGTTCCAAAAGGACAAGTCTACGAGCCTGTCATCCCGGCCACAGAACTTCATCATGATTTGGATGGAAAAACGAGCGATAAGTAATCGTTAATCCATTGCAATCATCATTTTATACCCATCAAAAAATCGCCGATTATATGATAAAAAATGAAATGTATCATCCTTATAATATCGAAGAACAAATCGATCATGATTTGAAAAAGTCGGATACAGCTCTGAAATTAGCAGACATCAAATAAAAGGTTAAAGTAAAACGACTCAGTGTCTTTACTGAGTCGTTTTATTGTTCGCTTTTCCATTTGCCACTATTACTAACTAAATCAGATCTTCATTTCAACTTTATGCTCGTTCCTACTCATCCCTTATTTGTTTTCATTCTTTTCTTCAGGAGAATAACAATTAATAATATGCAGGGAATGAAAATTTGAAAAATCGGTGAAGAATAGAGCAAAGCAACACCTCGCCCAATTTCAAGGTGCTCTGTAAAATTCGGAGACAAAAATGACATTCCATACAGCATAATCCCTACAGGCAATACCCATTTCCGATAACTGGCTCCGGTGACTCTTTCAAGCCCAATTACTGCACCTTGGAAAAATGCGGCTATCTTGATCCCCAATCCCAAAAACAGGAGCAGCGTGAATAGTGCGTCCATCCGTTCAAGTACCTCTGTCATGTCAATCAATTGAACGGTTTGCAACAATGGGAGTGTGCTAAACATTGCGATGTCGGGTCCCATAACGAAAATAATGAGTTGATTGATAAATGTTAGACTGACCGCGGTAGCAATGTATGCTATGATTACCATTTTGTTCAGATTCTTCCCCTTACGAGCATAAGGATAAAATACCAAAAACAAAACGACTTGGCCGAATGGAAAGGATATAATTTCTGGAATGGCAGCGTTGAAAATGTTCCCCCACCCATTTTCCATTACAGGCAAACTCAAGTCTGTATGGAAAAGACCTGTAGCAGGAATAAGAATACTAATTAACACGTAACCCAGAACCATTACAGGAAACAATATCATGCAAACGAGGAACAGTACACGATACCCGTACCGCACGGTATTGGATACAACCAAAAGAGTGATTACACTGATCAACCACATGGGTGTTTTATTCAACAATGTCAACGTAGTTACCTCACTGAGATCCCGCAAATTCCGGGATGCTTCATAAGCGAAATAACCGATAAACGATAAGCATAATACCGTTCCCGGTATCTTGCCCATATAGCGTTGTAACAGAAGGAACAAATCCAGTTCAGGTTCCTGCTGATGAATGATTAGATGAATAATTAACAGCAATAAGCCAGCAACCGCTCCAATCAGCATAGCTATCCATGCGTCCTGCTTCGCTTCTCCGCCGATCAGAAACAAGGTTGTACTTCCAACTTCGAACAGGGAAAGACATACGGCCAATTCGGATACACGCACAGTTCCGGCTGAATTCATAATTACACATCTCCTTGGCGTTAATGTTCCCCTTGGCTTTCCTTATAAAGCAACCGACTAAACGAGTCCTGAAGCAAACCGGTTCGACTTAAAATAACGTCCGCTTCTACATTAATGTCCATCTGTGCCAACTCCTGCGGCCACTTATCTTTTAATGTATTCCAGCTCTTTGGATGTCTTTGATGAATTTTGTTGGCAATGCCCAGCATATCCACATGGAGCCGCTGACTTGCATTCCAACCCTCCATAATCTGTGATGTAATGATTTGCTCAGCTTGCAGCTGCAATTCGTCAATAATGTGGGGGTTTGTTATATCTACAAGTGTTGTACTCTCATCCAGTTCGGCTCTGACTTTAGCTTTCACTTGAATGCTGTAATGATTGCCTGACTTAATAGGCAGAACCTTGACGCTTGCTTTTCGGACAAAAAATGAATTTACTTCACCACGTTTATTGACATAACTCAAGTTCGTCCTGTTCACTCGGTCCGTTAGCCATGAGATGCCCATGCTCTCTCTTTGATTCAATACTCCGATTTCCTTACCTTTGTAAAACACACTCAATCCTTCTAGTTTCAGCTTGCTCGGCGTTGATGTCTGCTTAAATATATCAATAGACTCCAGTTGACCAACATTTTGTCCACTAACCGTGATGATGGGAATTCCAGCGGCTCCACTATCGGAGGTTATTTTCAAAGCAACTTCATGCAGGTTCATAATAGGATAGAACGATCCCATCTCATTGTTACGCTTTACGATCTCGGATAACGCGCGACCCGGATGCTTTTCAGGAGGGACCAGTTTCTTAAGGTACTCCCTTGCCTGCCCATCTGCAATGATCACCTTAACCGATTCCCTGGCATCAATATTGCGGTAATAGTCATCCAAGATCTCTGACAGTCCATATTGTGCGGCTTCTTTGCCAATTAATATGACATTGTTATGTGAGAAGTATAACTTTTTGGGATTCTCCAGACTGCTTTTAGCTACTGCTTCCCGAATCGTTTTCCCTTGAGAGGAAAAGGTAGTCACCGCTGATTGTGATCCACCTGAAGATCCACTCGTACTGCTCGCAGGTGGAACAATGATCTGATAGGTAATAATCCAATTACCGTTCTGTCTGTCATACCCTGCAGCAGTGGTAATACCCAGCTCATTCAATTCGACACGATTACCACACCCGGCAATTGAAATCGCTAAAACAAGGAGCATTAGTATGTAGAAACGTCGGATCACACAGCAGCCTCCCTCTTATCTGTCAGGTTTAGGTTCTTGAATATGTTCTACAGTGTTGTCGGAGCCTGAAGGATATTGATGCGCCGATTGCCTCGTTTTGTTCTGTCCCGCTTTTTCATTCGGCCGTGTCTTCATCGCCCACCAAGGGACCCGCAAGATCAGATCCTTCATGTTGGACTTGTAAAATGGACTGAAAGGCATCATATAATCCGCACCAAATGACTTAAGCGATATCAAATGAACCAACAATGGCACTGCACCTACCAATATGCCGAACAATCCAAGGGTACCTGCCAGCAGCATGAATGGAAAGCGCATCAATCGGACTGCTGTTGCCATGCTGAAGTATGGAATAACAAAGTTGGATATGGCCGTGAACGATACCACGATAACCATCGCTCCGGAGACCAATCCCGCTTCTACTGCTGCTTGGCCAATGACCAAAGCACCTACAATAGATATCGCTGGTCCAATCGCTCGTGGCATCCGAACGCCCGCCTCGCGGATGACCTCAAACGTAATTTCCATAAGCAACGCTTCAAGTAACGCAGGAAACGGAACACCCTCCCGCTGTGCGGCAAGTGTAATCAATAAGGTGGTAGGAATCATCTCTTGTTGGAATGTGGTTAATGCTATGAAAGTAGATGGAAGCAGCAAAGAGACCAGAAATGACATTAATCGAATGGCCCTCAAAAAAGTAGAAATATCATAACGCTGGTAGTAATCTTCTGTCGTTTGAAAAAAGTTAAAAAAAGTGACTGGCGCAATAAGAGCAAAGGGTGTTCCGTCAACAAGAATGGCTACTTGTCCATCGAGCAAACTGCCTGCTACGGTATCGGGTCGCTCGGTATTAATCATGGTTGGAAAAGGGGTAATTGGAGCATCCTGAATGAATTCTTCTATGTAACCACTCTCAAGAATACTATCGGTACGGATGGAATTTAGCCTTTTCTTCACCTCTTCTACCACTTCCGGCTTGGCGATGCCATCAATATAAGTCACAGCAACTGAAGTTTGAGTAACGTCTCCAATATGGTGCATTAGAAATTTCAAATCAGGTGTCCGAATTTTCCTACGAATTAAGGTCATATTCGTATTAATTTCCTCTGTGAACCCTTCCTTCGGTCCCCTTACCACGGTCTGTGAAGTCGGTTCTTGCACTGACCTTCTTTCTCCCCCAGAGACAGGGACTGCTATGGCATAATTCTCACCATCAACCAGAACAACCACATGTCCGGTTAGAATAGCTCGGTAAATCAGATCAGGTGAATCCAGATTTTCAATATGACCCATAGGTAAGGTTTTTCTTACGACATCATCTGCTCGTAACTCCTCAATAGATGGGGCTGTGTTAACAAGATGAACGACATGTTCCATTAACTCTATGAGCAGGACTGGGTCTGTTAAACCTTCAATATAACAAACCGCGAGTGGGGTATCGCAGGCTGCAGATTCAGCAAATTCACGAACGACAAAATCAGGGCTATCCTTAAAAGCTTCTCTTATAGTGCTGAGTGTATTAGAAAGTGATGGATCCAGTTTTGCAAATGGCTTTGGTTGATTTTGAAAGGATTTCTCGCTCTTCTGAGGTAATGGTTGTGATTGAAATACTCTTTTCATCCAGCGGAATAGCATGTTCTCACCTCCTTTATTTTCCGTATAATATGGTTCATATTTGTAAGTATTATGCAAAAAATAGACGTTGTCCTATCTCCAAGCTTCCGTGAATAAGCTAATAAAGTACATGAAAGGAGAGAACAACGTTCCATGATACTAGGTTATATTTTGCTTGGAATCTCATTATCAGCCCCAATCGGCCCCATCAATGCCGCTCAATTGGACAAGGGTGTCCGTGGTGGATTCATGCCTGCCTGGTTTGTTGGACTCGGCGCGATTGCTGCTGATATCATTTTCATGCTGCTCGTTTATTTCGGCATTATACATTTACTTGATCTGCCTTTTGTAAAGGCTTTCTTATGGCTGTTTGGTTTTTTTGTGCTTGTGTATACCGGTGTGGAAAGCATCAAAAATGCAGGAACTCTTACGCAGTCGAATATGAGAGGGGACGAAGCAGCGCTATCCAAATCGTTCATGAATGGATTCCTAATGTCACTGTTCAATCCCCTATCCATTATGTTCTGGCTCGGCATTTACGGATCCATTCTGGCCAAGGCCGTGAATGATTCAACCGTGGAGCAGACGCTGATTAACAGCGGAGCCGTTATTCTGGGTATCTTGATCTGGGATATATTCATGGCCGCCGCTGCGAGTTTATTTCGCAAGTATCTTACCTTAGGCGTACTCAAGGGTATATCCATTATCTCCGGCCTCTCTCTCATCGGTTTCGGTTGTTATTTCGGAGCCAAAGCCGTTCAGTTTCTTTTTTTCATTTAAGTTTGCTCTTGCGAAGCCGAATCCCGGTAATGTGGAAGCTGGGACTTTCCAAGGTATTGTGTGGTTCTTTTTCTCCCTGATCTGTGGTGGAAGACTCTTCATTTTTCTTCTTCTTACGAACCCTTTGCACAATCATATCGCTAATACCAATAAGTAAGACTAGCAGCAGGCTGATAAAGAAGCCCGGTCGACTCAGCGAATGGAAAAGAGTACCTGTTATAGCGAGGCCAATCAGTACCAGTCCAATCCATCGTTTGACAACGCTGAACCTCCCTGCTTTCAGGAGTCGGCCAGAAGATAACAAAATAAACAACCAATTGTACATGAGCATCAATCCGGCTGCAGTTGTTACATACTCATACACCTTGCCAGGAAGCAGCAAAGACATGACGATGGTCACGATAAGCCCGCAACCTATCAGTGACAGCGCGAATAATGGATACTTCTTCTTCCATTTTCGCGAGAATAACCTCGGAGCGTCACCTTCCTGGGCCAAGGTCAACATCATGGAAGTCACTGCGTAGAGTGATGCTGTCATGGTAGAGAAACCTGCTACAATCAACACACCATTGAACAAATGTGGAACAAATGCCAAATGATCACTGCTCAGTGCCAGTACAAAGGGACTCTCTTTGGGATTGAAGGCACCCAGTGGTACCATCGTCAAAGCCAATCCGATCGACACAACGTATACCGTTGAAAGTGAGATCAGCATCACTTTTCCCGCCTTGGGAGCCTCTTCCGGTTTTTGAAGGCGGTAAGACATGATTCCAAGAACCTCAATTCCCCCATAGGCATAAAAGGCAAATAGAAACGCAGACCACAGACCAATCCCGCCTTTCGGGAAAATCTCAGTCATGCTTAGCGGTACGTTATGCTCGTACTTTGTTCCCCCAATCCATCCTGCGAGAAGCGCGATGGCAAGTACCAAAAACATAAGAATTGCTGCGATCTTAATAATGGCAAGTACATTTTCAACCCGGTCAAACCCTTTATTCCCGAAGAACACGATGCAAAGTCCGACAATTCCAAATCCGGCAGCAAATATCCAGAGAGGTACATTCGGAAACCAAAAACGCGAGAAAATGGACAAGGCCGTCAACTGACTTCCCATAATAAGCAGCTCTGAAAACCAATACACCCATCCACTGGCAAAGCCTGCCCAGCTTCCGAATGCCTTCTTGGCATAGGAACGAAAAGATCCCTGCTCCGGATGATCTGATGTCATTCTCGCCAAGGCATCAAAAACAACATATGTACCGAGAGCAGCCAAAATGTAACCCAGTAATACTGCCGGGCCACCGATCGAAATTGCGAGGCTGGAGCCCAGAAAGTATCCTGTACCAATTGTGCCTGCTACACCAAGCAAGCTTAGCTGCCACCACTTTAGTTTCTTTTCCTCCGTTGAGGCCTCTGATGCTTTACTCATTTCTTCATTCCTCTTCTGTAATATTTTGGAGCGCTTAAGGTATCCTTTCCCAATTGACCCTTTTTCATGTTGAAGACGGGAAAACAAAAAAAGCGAATGATAGGGCAAGCCCTTCATCCGCTAATATATTTACACTGATTATTGGATTGGAATTAAACCTACAACCGGATGTGGCACATAGGGTTCTTCCAAGAACGCAATTTCCTCTGCTGTCAGCTTCACGTCCAGGGCTGCAACTGCTTCCTCCAGATGTGAAATTTTCGTCGCACCGATAATAGGAGCTGTTACAGGCTGCTTCTGCGTCAGCCATGCCAGAGCAATGTGAACCCGCGGTACACCGTGCTTGCTAGCGATCTCAGCAACCCGCTCTACAATGGAGCGATCCGTATCGGCAGTAGAGTCGTATTTGGATTTTTGGACCTGATCCGTCTCCGAGCGATGCGTTGTTTCCGACCAGTCACGTGTCAGTCTTCCTGATGCAAGCGGACTGTAAGGAATGACTCCGATTCCTTCCTCCTTGCATAGTGGAAGCATCTCCCGTTCCTCTTCACGGTACAGCAGGTTCAAATGATTTTGCATGGAAACGAATTTGGTCCAGCCATTGCGCTCAGCGACAAACAAGGCCTTTTGGAACTGCCAGGCATACATCGCAGAAGCACCAAGATATCTTACTTTTCCGGCTTTGACTACATCATGTAATGCCTCCATGGTTTCTTCGATTGGGGTATGGTAGTCCCAGCGATGAATTTGATACAGATCCACATAGTCCGTTCCAAGCCGCATCAGACTCTTATCGATTTCACTCATGATGGCTTTACGGGACAATCCGGCGCCGTTCGGTCCTTCATGCATTCGTCCATGCACCTTGGTGGCAATAACAACCTCGTCTCGTTTGGCATAGTCCTTCAAGGCCCGCCCAAGGATCTCTTCACTTGCACCCAGCGAATAGACATTCGCTGTATCAAAAAAGTTGATGCCGAGCTCCAGAGCTTTCTTAATGACTGGCCGGCTATTCTCCTCGTTCAGTACCCATTGATGAATCCAGCGGCTGGCATCCCCAAATCCCATGCATCCCAGGCAAATTCTGGACACATCTAACCCTGTCTTCCCCAGCTTCACGTATTCCATTTCTTCGTCCTCCTCGTTATTCTTTTCTTATGTTTAGTCGTCTATATTCGGTTGGCGATAGTTCAAAGCGCAGTTTAAACACTTTGGAAAAGTGAGTCGTATTTTCAAACCCGCAGGCGTAACAAATATCCGTTACCGATTGTGTCGTCTCGAGCAGAAGCTGACTGGCCAGATCCAATCTGCGGTTACGAATCCATCTTAGCGGAGAAGAGTTATACAATGCCCGAAATTCCCGCTTGAACGTTGACAGACTTCTGCCAGATAAATAGGCCAGATCTTCAATGGAAACGGGATTGGTCACATTCTCTTCTACAATTTGTGCAATCTGACTCCGTTCAGTAGGATGAGGATGCAGTAGCTGTTGCAGCAAATTCGTATTTGTTTCAGCAAGATGAAACAGCAGCTCCATGAACTTGACTCCTATCAATCCATCGCTGATTGAATCAGATTGGTTAAAATAAGACTTAAGTGAGGCAATATATGCTCTCATTGGTGCGTTAACTGGAACGACAGATACCGGAACGACATCATCGGTGGAATGATTGGTCTTCCATTCTGCAAAATCTGCGAACTTATGAAGTATGTCCCCATTCAGATAAAACATTATATAATCGAGCAGATATTCAGTACCGGGCTCACCAGACTTCTCGTATTCTACCTTGATCGCTTTGTGCAAGAATATCATCTCATTGCTCCGAACCGTATGCTTCTGATTCCTGTATTTAACCGTATATACGCCTGATTTAACAAACAGCAGCAGATGATCTTTCAGAAAAAAGCTTCCTTTGGTTCCCTGCGTATGCAAACAAAATTGGATGACCGTTAGCCCATTCCATTTTAAGCTTCCCTCTTTGTCCGGTGCCAGTTCCATCCCTTTTGGAGCACTAATCAATTTTCCGGTTCGTACACCCATTCATACTCCTACCTTCTGTCATCTCCTGCATACATAACATTAATGCTTTTCAGCAAGAAATACTTTGCTCTGAAGCTCAAGTCACGTGATCATTTCGTTCATTTTTCTCAAGGTAATGCATCCGTCAACGCTAAATCAATTAAACCAAAAACGGGTTCCAGCAACCTGGTCCCCGTTCTCTCTTCCATTCGATTGGACTTTGAACAACTTACCCTCTAGGGTATTTATCCTTATCTGCTTCCGTAATCGCTCGAATGATTCGGCATGGGTTACCTGCAGCAATGACTCCTGCCGGTATATCCTTCGTCACTACGCTTCCCGAGCCAACTACCGCATTGTCTCCGATCGTTACACCTGGCAGAACAGATACGCCTCCGCCTATCCATACATTGTCCCCTACTGTAATCGGGAGAGCAATTTCCAACCCTTGATTGCGCTGTTCTGCATCCAATGGATGGCCAGCAGTGTAAAAACCGCAATTGGGTGCAATGAACACATTATCCCCAAAGGTAATCTTCGCCGCATCCAACATCACTGCATTGTGATTACAATAAAAGTTTTCTCCAATCTCGATGTTGTAACCTTGGTCACAATAAAATGGTTGTTCAATCCAAAACTTCTCTCCTGTTTTCGCCAAAAGTTTTCTCATAATGCCTTCTCTTTCGGATATCATGCGCGGACGAAGATGGTTGTAGTCGTAGCACAGCTCTTTTGCTTCAAGGCGTTCGTTGACCAATTGTGGGTCGTTGTTATTATCATATAAAAATCCTTTTTGTGCTTTTTCTTTCTCGGTCATCGTCATTTGTGTAAGCTCCTTCGTTGTGTCTATTAGGGTATTTCTATGTATGGAAGCAACAATGTACAATACAATCTATTATAAATTCATCCATTAGAAAAATACAAAAAAAACACGAGTGACCTATTAGATCACTCATGTTTCATTCAGCTGCTGCCGAGTTCTCTCTATTCATTCAATGCTGTCTTGATTAAGGCATTAACCCGTGAATTGAAGAGCAGACCGATATGGGACACAAGCGAAACCTGTATGTTATTCGCTCCGCTCAAACGGGAAAGTGCAGGAGATACGATCGTGTCACTGGTAGAGTAGATTGAAGTCACAGTTACTCCCTGTGGCGCTGAAGTTGTAGTCAAACGATTGGCCCCTCCTAAAGTAATCAGCTTGTCTACCTTGGAAGAACCACCTCGATTCAATATGTAATATAAACTATTAGCCCCGCCCATACTATGAGCCACAATGTTGACCTTACTATGACCCGTTTCCTCTAGCACACGATCTACGAATTGACTGATTGCTGCAGAATTCAACAGCTGATTGCCTTGCTTGCTCGGCAGATCAATAGCGAATAACTCATTACTGGACCATCCTTGCCCACGCAGATAACTTTCAATAAAAGTGAAATTGCTATCGGAACCTGTTAATCCATGAACAAAAACGACAGGTGTCCGTTCTGTCGCTGCCGCTGCCTTCGAACTTTGACCGATACCAGGTACAGAGATGACTATTATTATACTCATGACCATGGCAAAAAATAATTTACTCTTTTTCACATTATTCACTCTCCTAAATATAATTTACACTATATATAATATAAGTGAATAAATGGTATTTAAATGGATCTTTAGTCTCAATTTTAATAGATGAAATGGTTAGTAAAGATTTCCTTTAGCCATCCATCCCCTTCTCTGTTATGCTGAATGACGGCAAATTTCAATTTACAGGAGGAACTTCCTAGATGAGACAAACGATTAACCGCATCACTCTTTTCTTCTTTGCCATGATCCTTGTGGTATCCCCTTTTTCGTGGAGCAAAGCCCATGCTGCCGATTCGTACAAATCGCTAGATTTGTATTTCCCGACAGATATTGATGGCCACTGGGCGTACGATACGCTCGACAATTTCGTTAACGCTGACCTTCTTAACGGTTACAGCCTGGGCAATGGCGAGGTCGCTCTTAAGCCTAATCATCCCATCACTCGTGCAGAATTCGTAGCTATTCTTGTTCAGGCTACAGGACTACATAGTTCAACTCAAGGAAAATCCTTCAGTGATGTAAAAGCAGGCAAATGGTATGCGGAGTCCATTCGGATTGCCAGTTCACTTGGCGTCGTTGGAGGTGTAAGCAGCACTGAATTCGGACCTGACCTCCCGATCACACGCGGTGATATTGCGGTAATGGTCGTACGTGCCTTCTCCGATACGGTTGAGTTTAAAGGTGCCTCCAAAACCTTCAAGGACGTTTTAAACTACTATGCTGCTTCCGCCATCACCAAAGCGAGCCAGGCTGGTATTGTTTCAGGAATGACAACGACAACGTTTCAGCCTTTCGCAAAAGCAACGCGCGCCCAAGCTGTAGTCATGCTGGAACGTGCTTTACAATTGGAGCAAACAGAGCTTCCGGAGACATCTGAACTGACCGCAATTGCCTCCACTGCTACGAAATCGGAGATCCAAGCCATGGCGGAGCATAAGTATGATCAGTTGTCCGTAACCTATGCTACCTATTACACAGGATATCAGCTTTCATCCAATTTTACGTCTCTGGAGGATATCACTTCTGCAGTAGATGAGGAAACCACTATGGATATTGAAATGCTCTCCCAACCGAATTTTACCGTCATTGAAACCTCTAACCGCTTGGCTGTATTAGAGGCAGAGGGTGGCAAAATGAAAGTAACAATCCATTCGGGTACAGAACAACAGGAAGAAACAGTTTCCATGGACGGATTGTATAAACTCAAAAAAATGAATGATAACAGCTGGAAAATCTATGCCATTCTTCCTTATGAAGAATAGTCGCTAGTATATCATGTAGTCCATAAATACCAAAAAACCACTGAATGCTAATTCAGTGGTTTTTGTGTCTATTAGATTATATTCATACAGCCATGATCACTTAATTTAACCATTCAACAGCGTCATCTGCTCCTTAAGATATCGGGTACCATGAATCCCATTTTTGGGGCTTACATTCTCAATGCGTACCAGATCTTCTGGAGTCAACTCGATTTCCAATGCTCCTACATTTTCCTCCAGATATTTGATCTGTTTGGTTCCAGGGATTGGCAATGCTCCATTGGCCAGCGTCCAGGCAATGGCAAGCTGGGAAGGTGTGCAATTTTTTTCGCTGGCTATTTTTTTAATTTGATCAACGACCTCAACATTCTTTTGGAAGTTTTCACCTTGGAAACGAGGCATATATCTGCGAAGATCATCCGCAGCCAGATCCTCAAACGTACGTAATTCACCTGTAATAAAACCACGGCTTAGCGGACTATAGGCCACATGAGTAATGCCCAATTCTCTAACGGTTGGAAGAATTTCATCTTCAATATCCCGGCTCCAGAGTGAATATTCACTTTGTAAAGCGGAAATAGCATGTACCGCATGCGCTCGGCGAATAGTCTCTGCAGATGCTTCCGATAGTCCAAGGCAGCGTACCTTTCCAGCCTGAACCAATTCGGACATTGCGCCAATCGTTTCCTCAATAGGAACATTGGGATCTACCCGATGCTGATAATAGAGATCAATATATTCTACGCCTAATCGGTGCAAACTTTCATCCACTGCTTGTTTTACATAATCAGGATGACCACTAATTCGCTCATAATTTGGCGTATATGAAAATTTGGTAGCAATGATCGCCTGGTCACGCCGGCCTTTGATCGCCTTGCCCAGAAGTTCTTCGTTATGGCCATTTCCATAAACATCTGCCGTATCCAGCATCGTTACACCCATTTCCAGAGCACGATGTATCGTTTTGATTGAAAGCTCATCGTTAACCTCACCATACATGCCCGGAGACATCCCCATTAATCCCAGTCCTATCGAAGATACCTCCAAATTACTGTTTCCCAATGTACGACTAAACTTCATCCCAATCTTCCTCTCCTGTTTGAATAAATGTGTTTTAAACTGGACATTTCCTGTAATAGTTTATTCTCTGAATCCTCTTTGTCTTTTTCCATATCATCATAGATTGATAATTTTTGATTCACCGCTTCTAAAGCTTGATTAAGATCGTTTTGTCGTTGATGCAATTCTTTTTTATACTGCGTGAGTATCGCTTTTCTGAGAGGTATCGTTGAAGCACCTTCCATGGCAAGATTGACCATCTGCTTCAATACAGACACTTTCATGCCTGTAGCTCGAAAACAGGACATCACTCTCATCCAGTCCAGATGCTCTTCTTCAAACAATCGATTTCCATTCTGATCCCTATTGATATATGGGAGCAAACCTTCTTTCTCGTAATAACGAATTTTATGTGCCGGGCAACCTAGCCGTTCCGATGCTTCTTTAATAGTAAAGCTCATATCGTTTTTTCCTCCTTTGGATTCACGTGTCCGGCAGGTTCTTTCACATCATAAGTATTAATGTGCACTTTAAGTCAACCATCTATTTTTTTTGAATTTTTCCTATCCTTTTTTTCTATTAAAAAGGATTCAACATGGGTGTCTAGTCTAAACCAACCTGTCCGGAACAAAAATATAAGAACCTTGAATTTTCAAGGTTCTTATATCGGTAAGTCAGAAAACTATCGTATATAGTTATAGAAATATCGGAGTTACAGATCGGGAACCTTTAAACGTGTCGTTTGCACCCACAGCAAGCTGACCATATTCAATAGTTAATCCATCTTGCCGATAAGGATAGTTTACCGTCTATCCATCATTTCGTAACTAGCCTGTTATGCCAACCTTCTTGCTTTAAGCGCCAGTTCGTAGGCGTATCCCCTTCCCATAGCCGGAATGCCCGATAAAATGAATTCTGGTCTTCATAACCAATAAGAAAGGCCACTTCTTTGATATCAAGTGACGGATCAGCTAAGTATACTCGCGCCTGCTCATGTCTGGCTTGTGTCAGAAGCTGCTTGAAGCTGGTGTTCTCATCGGTGAGTCTGCGCTGTAATGTACGATCACTTACGCCTAACTCCTGCGCTACGATTTGGATATCGGGACGTCCACCTGTGAGACTCCGTTTGAGAATCCATACAACCGCTTCTGTCATGGATTGAACCTGTTTCTGTTCATCTAGCGAGCGATCAAGTATGGGCGTCAGCATCTCAATCAGCTCTTCGTTATATGAGATGAAAGGCAGATCCAGATCTTTTTGACGCAATATTAATCGATTGCTTGGTGCACCCATCCGGATATCGCAGCCGAAGTAAGCCTCCAGAGCCTTCACATCCCCCATGGGCTGTGAAAATTCGACCTGCAGCGCATTCAAAGCCTGCCCCGTTCCTCGTCGTCCTAGCTCCAGAAGAAAGGCCAGCGTGATTCCAACCAAGACGGGAGGCCCGGACTGTCCACCATTCATCCACTCCAGTTCAATAATGCAGCGATCATTCTCCTCGGTAATGCGCAAACTCTCGGGAGGACACATCTGTTTGTAACGGGCCATACGATACAGTGCATCACGGTAGTCACGAGCATGATAAGTGGCTAATACACTTGGTGGATAGTGGGCTGTTTCAAAAGCGGTTGCTAGTTTGATAATTCCTTCAGCCGTGTCACCTATGAGGTCGGAATAAGCATGCCAGATTGCAAAATATTCGTCAGTATTGACGATTGCATTCGTAATCTTGGTGAGTGGCAGATGTGCTTTGCGGGCTACGACATGGGAGTCGATCCCCAATTGCTCCAAACCTGCCCAGAATCCGGCTGGAATCTTAATACGGTCATTGGAATGCGGCTTCATCTTTCGGTCTCCTTGTATGGATCATAAGTATAAACAAGAATACTCCTTCGTTCACCAGATGTCTAATTTCATGATCATATCAACAAGAAGAATAACCAAAACATATTAGCCCCTAAACTGACCTAACGCATTTGCCTTGAATGCAAAAAAAGCCGCCATAATGGCGACTTCTTGTTCTTGCAATATGGAAGCAGTTTTACTTCATATTATTTCTTAATAATTCCTTGTTTGAGCAGCTCGTTCACATTGAGCGATTGGTCATAAGGAACATCGATCTTGCCTTCATTCACCAGTTGAATGATCTCATCCCGATAAGGGCTTGCGAGATCGATTCCAACGATCTCCCAGTTATTGTCCACTTCCGGAGAAATCTCCTGATGTTCTTGAATGTATTCAACCAGGTAATCCCGAATGCTGCGCGGTGATTCCCAATCGCGGTTTGCTTCTACCAATTTGTAAGCTTTCAGTGCACTGCTGTATCGATAGTTGTTTACAGCAAGCTTCAGTTCTTGCGTATCAGCCAGAGGCTTGCCTTGGTACATTACATCGACGATACGCTGCCCTGCAGGCTTGGACAGGTCAATTTTGTAGTCTACACCAGCAAACATATCATACAAATAACCTGGAACTTCAGGATCGAAGCTGATTGAAACGTCTCCCTCTTTCCACTGGTTGTAGTGTGAAGCAGACCACTCCATATACGCCTTCAGTTCTTTACCCGTAACCTTAACGGTATAGAGCACATTATCGAATTTGTAAATGTCGAAAATATTCGCATACGTGATATTGCCTTTTTTCAGATTGGAGGTGTCTTTGAAGAGTGCAGCAGCTGAAACATCGGCTCCGCTCACTTCCATCTGAACCTTGTTGATAAGATCAACCACGGCTGTATCTTGAAGCTTGCCTTCAGGGATACCATTAATTTCATCCACAGGCTGGAAGTCCTCGGTTGCCTGACCAAAGATACCGCCAGACGAGCCTTCCGCTCCCGCAGATCCACCACCTGTAATGAATTGGATCGTAGCTTCGTGCTCTTTCTTCACCAGGTCACGAATCGCTGGATCAGGTGTGTAGGAAGCCATGTCAACCACTTGAACCTGACGGTCCGTCACTTTATTTTTACCTTGATCTTTTTTCACTTCGATATCAAAACGCACAATGTCACGGCCAAGGTTACGAGGGCCACCGATCACGGTTTGTCCGATTTTTTCGTTAACCACGATATGCATGTGTCCAACGAGCATGGCATCAAGTTCAGGCACCATGTTTACAATTCGTTCAGCCGAGTCTGAAGCTCCGTCTTCGTCGAATTCAGCAAACATGCCGGCATGCGCACTCGCGATAAGTACATCTACTTTTTCCTCATTTTTGAGGTATTGTGCATATTTCTTCACCGTTTCACCCATATGCTCGAACGTAAGGCCGTCTACCTTATCGCCGTCCCAACGAGGTACATTCGGTGTCGTTACACCGATAATCCCTACTTTTATACCATCCACATTGATAATCGTGTACGGCTCTCCAAGCGTTCCGCCATCTTCTGTCTGGATGTTGGCTCCAAGTACGGGAAAGTTCAGTTCGTTCATAATTCGATCCACATGATCCAGTCCAAAATTGAATTCATGATTACCGAAAACCATGGCATCATACTTCATCGCATTCATGGCTTTGGAAACAGGATGTATAACATCCGTGTTTTTACGATAGATATCATCCGTTAAAATATTACCTTGATATGTGTCCCCATTGTCAATCAACAGCACATTAGGGGAGGTCTTTTTCACTTCATTAACATATGTAGATATCCGTGCGAGCCCGTTATTTGTTGTTTCCGCACTGTCTTCATAAGTATAGCCCCACAGATTTCCGTGCACGTCAGAGGTGCCCAGGATGGTGATTGTAGTGGATTCAGCTTCCTCTTCTTTTTGAGGAACCTCACTCCCTGTGGACGGCTTCTCAGGAAGCTTTAACGTTTGGCCAATTTGAAGGACATTCACGTTTTTCAATCGATTGAGCTTTTGCATCTCTGCTACGGTTGTCCCATTTGTTTTGGCGATGCTCCACAACGTATCTCCTTTTTTGACGGTGTACGTCTCGGCAGCCGCAATTCCACCAAAAAGAGTGGAGAACACCAAAACCATGATGACAATCCAGCTGAGCTTACTACGATGCTTCATAAATCCCTTTCACCTCTTGTCTTATGATGTGTATTACCAGGTCTATCCTTTAGATCATAACAAGATAAATGAAAAAATTGGAGATTAAATTTACGTTTTGGACTAAATTATTACATTTTGCAACACATTCTTGTCGTTCCGGTAGGATTATTTTATATTTTATTGATATCGATCCAATATTTAGGAATTCCCCGAATCATTATATTGTCATAAAAAGAAGCCTGATCCAATTAAGGACCAGGCTAGAATATACTATCCCTCTACGATATCTGCTTGTAGAGCAGTTGCGACTTCAATCATCTTGGGAACCACAGCTTCACTGGAAATGGCCACGTATAGATCCCCCGAATATAGCCGGAAAGGAATGTCCATGTTATCCTGCTTCCACATAAAGAATTCACCATCAATAGACATGGTACTTTCGGTTCCTTGAACGGTATACACCTGTGAATACGCAAAGTCAGGCTGAGTTGCAAAGTACGCCTTGCATTCTTCGAGAGTAATGGATGGTTGCTCATTCTCTTCTTGCATGGATCGGGTGATACGAAAACGCTGATTCATTGATATGCCTCCAAATTGAATAATTCAAGTGTATATTTTCAACCTCCATTGGAGGTCCTGATGATCGTCATATGAACTCTATTGCTGAACAGTACCTTTGCCAGTTTTCACCGTCTGGACTTCATACATATTTACGGTTGTACTGATCAGATATGCTGGTTTCTCCTGCCCTCTTTTGTTGCGGTGGCCCTGGATATGGGCATCGCTTTTCTCCCAGTTTTTCCACGCTTCTTCTGATTCCCAACGAATCAAAACCATAACCTCTTCATGTTCCTTGCTCTTCTTGTTGACCATGACACTAAAATCAATCAGACCAGGCATGTCCACCACTGGAGTTGGACCATTAAAACGTTCCAGTACCTTATCACTGTGCCCTTTTTCTATTATCATGCTGCGCGTTTGAATCAACATCATTATTCCTCCTGATTGCAGTTACACTGTACACCCACCAGCCTAACGCATTTTGGTTTACTCTTTCAACTATTGTAGCCCAATTGAAAATGATTATCAATAAAGCCGCGTTTAGTTATCTTGTAATTGGAACTCTATGAAAATTTTGCTATACTACACTATGCTAGATTACTGTCCATACGTCTTTTTTCTACTATTTTATGAATGTGGAGGAAAATAAAAAAATGGTACGTAAACACATAGGTAAAACCATTGCTGCCACCCTCATCAGCTTGTCCTTGCTTGGAACGTCGGTAAACATCGGTGATGTGCAAGCAGCACCAGCCATATCGGTCAAGTTGGATAATGTAGCACTCCAATTTGATGCTGCACCGCGAATTGATAAAGGAGTTACGTATGTCCCCTTCCGTACCGTAGGTGAAGCATTGGGAATCCAGATTACGTGGAACAGCAAAACGCAAACCGTCAAAGCCGTAGGCAGTGTTAAAGGTCAAGCCACAGAGGTCCTCCTTCAAGTGGGAAGCACCACAGCTACCGTTAACGGCACCAAAGTGAAGCTGGCCGCCGCCCCGGTTCAACGAGAAGGACGCGTGCTCATTCCGCTGAGTTCGTTCAGCAGTCAATTCGGCGTGGGTGTGAAATGGGATCAGGCCACACGTACAGTTTCTCTCGTATCTCCGCAACGTGAAATGCACTTGAGAGCATTTTATGCTGTTCGGGCATATCATGAAATCGATCTGGTCCCATCCATGAACTCTGTAGCTTTTGGCTGGAGTCGAATTGACCGGAATGGCGAATTCACGCTTCAAGGGGAGGAGTATTATCTGCCTGAGGCAGCCGGCGAAGTGACCCCTCAGTCCATCGTGGCGGATGCTGCAGATCAGAACATTAAACCATACCTTATGGTATATGCATTGGATGGCCAAGGTGAGCTAACCAAAGTTTTGAGTGACAGCAATCTGCGCGAGAAATCGATTCAGGGTATAACGGATGCCGTTTCAGAGAATGAATTCGGGGGCGTTGTTCTTGATTTCGAAGGATTAGGTTTCAAGCTGGATGCCAAGCAGCAGCAGAAGCTGCTTAACGACTATGTCAAACAGTTAAAAGCTTCCTTGCCAGGTGACATCTCGATATCACTGGCTGTACCGCCTCTAAACAGTGCATATAAAGGCTATGATTACAAAACGCTCGCTTCCTTGGCAGACGATCTTATTATTATGGCTTATCAATATAACCCTGCGGGTACCAAGGCACAGGTTCCTGAACCCAACAGTCTCGTTGACCAAGCCATCCAGCTTGCACTTAACGCAGGTGTTCCAAAAGATAAGCTGCTGCTTGGGATCAACTTAAACAGTGAAACCGTCTCCTCCGTTGATGACAAGCTTGGATTAGCCAAGAGATATAATCTTAAAGGAGCTGCATTCTGGCGTCTCGGGTTATTCCGTCTATTCAGCAATCAGATGGAAGACGCGGTGAATGCGTCGGTGATCAAAGAATAATTTTTAAAAAAAATTCATGTTTATGTAAAATTTCATGTGAATGCATCAAGCCATTCACATGAAAAGAGTCCATGCGAACTTGTCTTCTATGAATATACTATTCTATCTTATCGGATAGGAGGTATGCAGAATGACTCAGTTTCTGGATGCAAGAGTCTCGATCAATGCAACGTCGACCAACTCCATCTCTGTACCCATACCCGTGATCAATACGCCAACGTTATTTGCTCAGATTGGTCTTATTACTGCGGGTACAGGAGCTAATCCCAGAGTTCAACTCAAAGGAACGATTACGGTACAGTTGCCTCTGGCGCTTTTTGTCGTGACAATTACCATAGTGAGAGGTACGCTGGCGACAGACCCGATTATTTATTCGGCTAGCTCCACTTATGGATTGAGCGGTGTGCTTGCACCTGAAATCATTACTTTTTCTGCAAATGACTTCAACCCGCCCATCACACCACAATTAACGTATTCAGCATTTATCAGTACAAACTTGCTCGGAACCGTCCGGGTGGGTCCAGAGAATTTTGACGGCTTTCTCGTATCAGACTAATCATTATTTGATTTCCATTCACAACCCTACCGGTACAAGTGCGGTAGGGTTTTTTTTGATTAAAAAAGCCCCTTCACAGTTGAAGGGAATGCTTACCACAACAGCTGTAAAGGGGACTACTCTAATCAAACGATATTACGAATACTGCTTCAATACCTGCCCCAGAATTTCAATTCCCTTCACAATCTGTTCATCGGAAGGTGTGGAGAAATTCAATCGGATCGCATTGCAAGGTTCACTCTCATCAACGAGGAAGGCCGTGCCTGGAACAACAGCTACACCACTGGCTGCAGCTGCCTTGGCATAATCCAGCATCGGAATATGAGCAGGCAGATCACACCAGAGGAAAAGACCGCCATCCGGCTGGGTAAACGTAATGGAATTCCCCATGTGTTCCTTGAGTTTGTCCATCATCAAGGCAGATTTTCTGCGATAGATCTCACGAATACTGCTGATGTGTTCGGCATATTGGTATTCTGCCATGAACTTGTATGCCAAGATCTGAGGAAGCATTGCCGTATGTACGTCTTCTCCCTGTTTGGCAACTACCATCTTTTGCACAACTTCGTTCGGTGCCAGCACATAGCCAACCCGTAAGCCGGCAGATAGAATTTTGGAGAAGGAGCCCACATAGATAACTAGCCCCTCTTCGTCCATGGATTTGATGGTAGGTACATCTTCTCCGCTGAATCGAAGCTCACCGTATGGATTATCTTCCAGAATCATCACACCATACTGTTTGGCAAGAGCATAGATGGCTTTGCGTTTCTCCAGACTTGTCGTTACTCCCGTCGGATTTTGGAAACTCGGAATCAGGTAGATCAATTTCACATTCTGCTCCGTCTGCAGTGCATGTTCAAGCTTGCCGATATCAATGCCGTCGCTCTCCATGGGAACGCCAACCAGTCTTGCACCTGAAGCCCGGAAGGAGTTCAACGATCCAATAAAGCTTGGGCTTTCACAGATGATCGTGTCTCCCTCATTACAGAATACTTTGCAGGCAAGCTCAATACCTTGCTGTGCACCCGAGACAATAAATAGCTCGTCCGAATCTGTACCTGTGTTATAGTTCGTCTTCAAGTGATGGGTCAATGTATCGCGCAACGGGGCGTACCCTTCGGTTATCCCGTATTGCAGAGCCGTTACCGGATCCTGCTCCAGTATGGACTGTGTGAAGGTCCGAATGGCTTCAATGGGAAAAGTCTCCGGAGCGGGATTTCCCGCAGAGAATGGAATAACATTCTGACCCGAGGATGCCTTCAGGATCTCTCGAATAATGGATGGCTGCAGCGCAGCAATCCGGTTTGAAAATGAATAGTTCATCTTAATATAGTGCCTCCCTACTTCAAATCTGACGCTCAATATTACTTCTACATTCTTTTCTATTATACGAGTACTTGTCAGTTTTCAAAATGGTCTGCTTCAAATTCGTCAAAAACAATAAAAAAGAGGTCGACATAGGCCGCCCCTTTCAGATCCATCATTATGACATGTTTTCCCATTAACCGCGAGCTGCATTCATCTCCGATAACCTTGTAGCCTTGACCAGATATGTTGCCAAACCAGGAAATAAGCGGGCCAAAGCGGGATAATATTTGTTGGTTTTGGCAAAAGCAAGCTTTTGGATTCTCCTTGCCCGCCGAAGCAGCTCAGTAAATTCATCGCTCGCGTCTTTCGTATATCCTTCCTTCCACTGTGCAAATCCAATTTCCTCTTGCAAGTAACGGTTGGTCCACTCCGCACACAGAATGGAAGAACGCAGCGCAATAGACATGCCATCACCGCACAGGGGAGGGATCATCAGCATCGCATCTCCAATATGCGGGAACTGAGACCAAGGCTCAGGCACGTTCGACAAGTGAAGCGGGGCTATGGAAACCTGAGTTCCCTGAACAGGCTCTCCATCTGCCAGTCTTGCTGCGAGCCTGCCATTGGTTTCAGAGGAAGCCTTCAGGATATCGGTTACAGACTTGCCGCTTCCCTGCACCGTATCCAGTGTTAACAAGGCTGCTACATTCGCATAGCCATTCTCGATCGGTGAAATGCCGACGTATCCTCCCTCACAAAAATAAAGTTCTACCCTAGCAGGCATGTCGAGTCCGCTGTAATGAGACTTTACCCCTACATATACGGTTTCATCCCTGATTTCAGGCGGAGACGTCATTCCACGCGGCTTTTTGGTCCCATACGCCCCGATGACAGCCTTCGTTCGATAGCTTAATCGTTCATTCCCTTGTTTGACCTGCACCTCGTAATGATCATCTTCAAGCAGCTGAATACCAACGATGGTTGCTTTTGTTATAATTTCGGCTCCCGCAGCTTCAGCTTGCTTGTGGAGAATTCGATCCAGTTCATGTCGACTGATGCCATAAGCCGATCCTGGCAGGGGAGCTTCAATCTGACCGCCCTGAGGCATAATGATCTGTGCATGATCCATCATGCTGGGCTTCACTTCCTGAAGCTGAATATTTAGATACTCCAGCATTTCTTTGGTCTCTGGTGACATGAATTCACCGCAGGTTTTGTGCCTGGGGAATGACTGTCGATCCAGCAGAAGCGTACGATGACCTTGTCTGGCCAGCTGCAGGGCGCATGAACTTCCAGCAATTCCAGCGCCAAGTACAATGATATCTAGTGGTTCGGACATCTAGTATCACCTGCCTTTAAGTTGAATTTTGAGCAGCCATGACTGTAATGCCACCTTCATTACCCTGCCTGATGATTCGGTATTACGACAGAGTAGCGGAACAGCGGTTTCCATTTATAGGTCATGGTGTCATGGTTCAATTGCTGTTTTAACTCCTGCCAATCCTTAGCCGTGAAGCCTTTGGCAACAGACAGCGGACCGTCATGACGGATATAACGATTTCGTGAGATCATCCGGGTTGTAAGCCATACCGCGGTATAGGACACCGGATGGCGGTGGATATCGTTTATCACAACGCCATGCCTGGAGACACGCAGCATATGTGAAACGATTTCAAGCAGCTGCTGTCCCTCAAAATGATGTACAAACTGCGATCCTGTAACGATATCTGCCGATGCATCCGGCAGTTTCATGACATCGGCTCGCTGTACATTGACCCTTGGTTCATTTTGAAAGAGCAGTCTTGCCTCTTCACAAGCTTCCTCGGTCAGATCGACCAACGTGATCGTGAGGTCAATACCCTTCTGCTTCGCCCAATGCAGCAGCTTCTGATTCACGTCTCCTGAGCCTGCCCCTACATCCATAATGCTCAGTTTAAGAGGTCTACCGACAGATATCCATAATTTCTCAACACCGTCAAGAGTAGGCCCGGGAGCGGCAAATATTTTATTGAGCCGCCGCAGGTGCTGCAGTGCTTCACGCAATTCTTCCCCGCCCATGGAGAAATCATCCATCAATTCATCTTCCTTCGCACGGATCGACAAGTTTCTAAAGAAGGACATGATCCTTCTCCTTCAGCGCTGGCGTATAGGACGGTACGTAAGTAAATTTCATGAGCTCAGCGGTCAGCCCAGGTCCAAAAGCCATTGCCACACCCTCCGTTGAAGATTGATTACGGGCTTTCATATCCTCACGCATGGCATGAAGTACAAATAAAATGGTATTGGATGATAAGTTGCCTACGGTTCTAAGAATTTCCCTGCTGTACATTGTCTGTTCTGCTCTTAAATTCATGACTTCCTGAACGGAGTCAACAATCCCCCGTCCGCCTGGATGAATAGCCCATAGTTCGGGTGAACTGTCGCTCCCGAGCAATTGATAGAGCTCGTTCTCCAAGTGAGCACCCAGTAGTTTGGGGATGCGAGGTGATAAATACAGATCGTAACCTTGATTGCCCACCTCCCATGTCATATCCTCCGTTGAATCAGGAAGCAGAACGGAATATCCGGTTCCAAGATCGAGGTAATGCCGCTGCTCGGATTCCGGAGCACCAACGATACAAGCAGACGCTCCGTCCCCGAAGAATGAGGCTGCAAACAGCGCCCCTCTCTCCTTAACCGGTTGAAAATGCAGGGTGCAGAGTTCAACGCACACCACCAGCACTTGTGCATCAGGTGTTCCTTGGACGACATCACGAGCCATCTGAATGGCTTTTAATCCCGCCGCACAGCCCTGGAAAATCAGTGGTAACCGGTTTACGCGGGGGGATAATCCTAAATCGCGAATTAGCATGACATCCAGACCAGGCAGATACTGTCCTGTGCAGCTAACCGTTATGATATGTGTAATCTGTTCAGGAGACATGCCCGCATCCTTCAATGCCTTCTGGGCAGCCTCCATCCCAAGCGGGAGAGCCTCCCGTTTGTATGTATCCATTCGTTCCTGCGTGGACGGAATCTGAGAATGCTCACCAGAAGGCAGGTAACGACAATCCTCAAGTGATCCAAGATAACTGGGTTCAACCGTATAACGTGTTTCTACGCCGCATGACCTGAACACTCTTTTGGCAAACCGGGCTAAATCCTGTTGATCCTCAAGCGATGAGGCAATGAGTTCAGCAATATCGGACTGGGCAACTTCATGAACAGGTAGTGCAGTTCCCATGCCCAGGATGGCGATATCGGTATGGCTATGCAAGGATTGATTCATATTAAACCTCCTATGATGGATGAGTGATATCCTTTAATTAACAACACTTACCCTTAACAGCGTCGTTGTAATCTGTCGTATCCGTTATATTTATTTATATGGTCTATGCTGACCCACATGCTCCATTCATGTGCTCTTCTTCGAAAAGTGTAAAAAAAAGAAGCCGCCCAAGGGCGACTTATCTAAAATGAGTGGACTTGCGTCCAATTATTTATTCAATTCATCGCCAATGATGACGACTTCCGTTTCCAAATTCACATTGAACTGGCTTCGCACCTTCTCCTGAATGAGCGCAATCATATCGATGTAGTCCTGCGCCGTGGCATTGTCCACATTCACGATGAAGCCCGAATGTTTGCGAGATACTTCGGCACCGCCGATTCGAGTCCCCTGAAGTCCGCAATCCTGAATCAATTTGCCGGCGAAATGGCCTTCAGGACGTTTAAAGACACTTCCGCAAGAGGCGTATTCGAGTGGTTGCTTGGACTCTCTCGCATAAGTAAGTTCATCCATCTTGGCCTTGATCTCTACCGGATCTCCCGGCTGCAGCTGGAACTTCACCTCGATGATGATGTCCCTTTTACCCATAAATACACTTTTACGATAACCCAGCAGCAGCTCCTCGCTCTGCATCGTGATAATTTCGCCTGCCTCTGTCACGACAATGGCAGACTCGACCACATCAGACATCTGTCCTCCGTATGCTCCTGCATTCATAAAGAGCGCT
This sequence comes from Paenibacillus sp. ACRRY, assembly GCF_022346995.1. Taxonomy (GTDB): domain Bacteria; phylum Bacillota; class Bacilli; order Paenibacillales; family Paenibacillaceae; genus Paenibacillus. Next base: position 1,293,055 of record NZ_JAKRNM010000001.1, read on the forward strand.
CCACCTACAGAGCCTGGAATGCCGCAGGCGAATTCGAGTCCGGTAAGACTTGCGTCTAACGCCTGGCGGGATACATCGATAATTGCTGCACCGCTCTGTGCAGTCATGGTATGACCATTCACGTTGACCTGATTAAGATTTTTCAGCGACATGGTAATCCCCCGAATGCCGCCATCTCTGACAATCACATTGGAGCCGTATCCCAGTGTAGTTAACGGGATATCATGCTGAACCGTAAGCTTCACAATGGTGGCTACTTCATCTATGGTCTCAGGGAATATCAGAATATCTGCTTCCCCGCCGAGTCGCGTGTACGTATAATTTCGGATCGGTTCGGAATATCGAATGCGGTCTTCGTGAAAGTTGTCAAACAGGGTTTTGCTTAATAACTGATATGAATTCATGATTTTCTACCACCTTGTCTTGATTGCATCGTATAGGTTATTTTACTCTGAATAGCTCCATTTTGTCGCAATTAATTCGAATTAATAATCAATTTTCTAAAATCATGTGCAGGACTGGAAAAAGCCGCCATATGGCGACTTCGGAATTCGTTGTCTTGCCCTAATTCATTATAACTCATTTCAACTAAGCGAGCATTATGCTTGCCCTTCCCCCTTTTTGCGTATAAAAGTGAGTAGCAGCAGCACCAAAGGAATAGCCCCGAATAACAGAATAAAGGAGTCCCCCAGAAGGTCTCCCAGAGCCAATATTCCATTTACATCGTGTGGTATCATTGCGATGAGATAGACGACAGGAATCAAGAGGAAGACAATTGCAATGAACTTCTTCGGGAGTCGGAATAGATCAACAATTCCTCTCGAAGCACAATAATGTTTGAGTCCAAAAGTAGAGAAAATTTGCATGATCCAGATGACAAGCAGCCAGGATTCGAAGCGTTCGAAGATCAATCCTTCGATTTCATAACTTCGAACCAGATCGAGTGTCGGCCAGGACCGGCTTTTAACCCCGTCCAACGACAAACTTCCGACTACCATCAAAAAGGTTACCAAATAAAACATCATCGAAATGGAAATTCCCCATACCATGGCCTTACGACTTTCTTTGGGATTTTTAACATAGGCATTAATAACAATCATGACTTCAAAGCCGTTGTATGCCATCAAGGCTGGCCTTAAGTCTTTCACTAGCGGCATGACTCCATCTCCAAGCAACGGTCTCAGATTATTAAGTTCAAACAACTCACTTGCAAACAAAATCTCAATGACAAATATAACCAGAGTGATGGGAAGGATGATCTCAAAGACCCGTATCATAACGTCGAGGCCCCCCGTTATCATGTATATGCCAATCCACATGAATGCCATGACGATTGCCCACTGAGGCGTACCTTCCAATAGGTACATACTCGTGACTTCCGCCATGACTCTAATTTCAAAAGCGGAGGAGATCAGAAAATAAAGAATGATGGCCAGACCTAATACATAAGCAATCCATTTTCCCGTAATTTCGCTAGCAAACTCATACACAGTCTTACCGGGAAACTTCATGCACAAGGTACATAGAGCCCATCCAATACCGATAAAGACCAGTCCAGAGAACATTAACGAGATCCAAGCATCAGGTGTTCCCCCGGGAACGCCGACCGTTCTTGGGAGCGTTAAGATGCCCGCACCAAGCATGGCGTTAATGATGGTTACCGTCGCCTGGGTCAAACTGAGGTCCTTGCCGGACTCCTTCATCCCGTCACCCCCTCTTTTGTGCGTAAAAAATCTGACAATATTCACGATGTATGTAGAGTTTCCCAATTGTTCTATTTCATTCTTATAAAAGCACAAAAAAAGGGCACTAGGCCCAGAGTTTCATTGATCTATTTAAGGTACCTATCCCTTTACAGCCCCTAATGCCACACTGCCTATAATCTGCCTAGAGAAGATCGCAAAGACGATGATGATCGGCAAGATGGAAATCGCAACTCCCAGATATAACAACCCATAATCCATGCCATAATAGCCCTGAACCAGAGCAACGAGTACCGGAAGCGGATATTTGTCCAATGAGAAAAACAGAACGAGCGGTGTGAGGAAGTTGTTCCATGAGCCGATAAACGTAAATATGCCCAGTGCCGAAATGGCAGGTCCCAGAATAGGCAGCACAATCTGATTGAATGTCCGAAACTCCCCTGCGCCATCCACACGTGCCGATTCAATGATCTCGTCCGGGATACTGCTCTCCATAAATTGTTTGATGAAAAATACGTTAAAGGCATTGGCTGCCGCAGGTAAAATAATAGCCGCGTAGCTATCCAACAGCCCCAGTGTACTGAACAGCCGGTACATCCCGATCAGAGCCAGCTGCCCAGGCACCATCATCGTGGCGAGTAAAAACATGAACAGCCAGGTCCGTCCCTTAAACTTGAATTTGGCAAATCCATATGCGGTTAATGAACCGATATACAATGACAGGACGGTTGAGGTGCCGGCAATAAAAAGACTGTTCGCAAATCCGCGCCAAATGTTAATTTTGGAAGCCATGTTCAAATAATTATCCGCTACAAATGGTCCGGGAAGGAAAGTAAATGTGGATGCAATGGTCGCATTATTATGCGTGGAATAGATAATCATCAGATAAAACGGAACGATGCAGATTACAGCCAGACCTGTTAAGAACAAGTAAATGATCACTTTGCCGATCGTAAGTCGCTTCGTACTGACATAATGCTGGATGGCTGCATTCGGTTGTTCAATCGATTTTGCGGTTTGCATAATGCTTCCCCTCCCTATGAACGACTCTTCCGACTGGTCATGATGAAGGATACAACGGATAAGAGAATGATAATGACGAACAGGCAGAATGCGATAGCTGCGCCGTAACCGAAGCGTGTGCTTTGGAATGCCACATTGTAGAGATACATTATACTGGTCATGGCTGCACGGTCCGGGCCACCACTTCCATTCGTGAGCGTGAAGGGCTGGTCGAAAATCTGAATGCCTCCAATAATGGAAGTAATCATCTGAAAGAGAATGATCGGCCGCAGCATCGGCACAATGATATGAATAAAAATGTGTTTCTTCTTCGCCCCATCTATCTGAGCGGCTTCCTGTAGTGCCGGGTCTATTCCCTGAAGCCCCGCAAGGTAAATGACCATTGAATATCCGAAATATTGAAAGAACAGAATGGCTGACACAATGAGTCTCATAAACCAGGGATCATTTTTCCAGTTGATCGGGTCATCAATCAGCCCAACCTGAACCAGGAAGTGATTCAGGCCGCCAGACTGCCAATCAAAGATTAGGCTGACAAGCAATCCAAGTGATGCTGCCGTAACGATATTCGGGAAAAAATATACGGCTCTGAAGAAGTCTCTTCCCTTAAGCAGCTTGTCGTTCAGGATAAAAGCTAGAACAAGAGAGACGGTGAGCTGCGGGACGACAGATACCCCCCAGATAAATAAGGTGTTGAACAACGTCTTATAGAACAGCGGATCTTGCAGAACAGCAATATAGTTTCCTATCCCAACGAATTCAGGCGTGGTGATGCCATCAAAGTTGGTAAAACTGATGTAGAGTGAGTACAGAATGGGATAAAGTCCAAAAATAGCGAAAATGATAAAGAATGGAGCGATAAAATAATAGCCGTAGTGGTCTTTGCGAATAGATTTGGCAAACATGATGTGTTCCTCCAGTCATCGGATGATTAAAAGGTTTCGTTCTCCTCGGCTAATCCACTTCCAGCTCAGGAAATCTCAATTTCACATCGCGATTGATTCGCTTCACCGCTTCTTCTTTGGTCTGGATGTCATTATTGAGATACAACTGAAGGACATTTTTATAAATGTCACTATTAATAATGGAGTCATACTTGGTTCGCTCGTAAACCGGAACCTGCTTGGCTGCCTCGGAGAAAAACTCGAAATGCTTTTGCCCTCCCAAATAAGCTGAAGTTACAGATGGTGCCAGCTGATCATTTACGACCATGTTGCTTGTAAAATAATCCTGTTCCTTCGCCAGCTCAGACAGGAAATCATGGTCAAAGTTATAAAACTCAATAAACTTCCAAGCCGCATCCTTTTTCTCACTCTGACTGTACATTGCGATATATGTGCCTCCTGCGCTAAATGCAGACGGACCAGATGCAAGCCCCCACAATCCTTCGGTATCCGGCGCATTCGCCTTGAAGGTATATTGCAAAGCCCAGGTTGCTCCAGGGTAGAACATCACTTCCCCCTTTTGCATCGAAGCGGCATGCCCCGCACTTCCTTCTTCATACTCTGCAAGCACCTTTCGCTGACGAGCTTCCCGCACAAGGTCCAGTACCTCCATATACGTTGGATCGATGACAAGCTTGCCATCCTTTACCCATGGGATTCCATCATAGGAGTTGGATATGGCATTCCAGTTTGCCAGTGCATGTACTTTATTTCCGCTCTCCTGCTGCACCCTCTCTCCAATCTCAAATATTTCTTCCCATGTACCGATCTGCTCGCCCACTTTTACGGGGTCGTCCGTTCCCAAATATTCTTTGGCCAAATCCCTGCGATAATAGATGCCTCCTGGCGTTCCCTGATACCCAATGGCCCGAATATGGCCTTCACTGTCCTTCTCATTTGCCTGCACGAAGGGGTATTGTTCTGGAATCAGCTCCTCGGCGTTATACGGGGATGAAGACAGATTCTCCAGATAAGGTACATCAATCAACTCTCTGATGTTGGCATTTTCGATCATAAATACATCAGGTGCTTTCGACGTGGTCTGCAATGCTGATTTTAATTTGGTAATGTAAAAGTTTCCGGGGATATTAACGAAATTCACCTTGATGTCTGGATACTTTTCTTCGAACTTCTCAATCGCATAACCGGCTTCATCAGTAAAACTCCAAACCGTTATTTCTTCCTGCTTGGATGCTTGCTCTCCCTTGGACTGACAACCGGATACGATCATCACTGCACTTACAAGTGCAATAATCGAGAGATACTTCAATTTAAATGTCTTCATGGGCCCCCTCCTTCAATAAAAGGAAACGCTTACATTTTATTCGAGTATAGTGATTTTGGAGAGGGCTTTCTCCTCAAATATTGTGAATCATCCTTCATATTTTGTGATATGAGTCTGATGTTTCTTCCTGAATTCAGACGGTGTACAGTCATTATATTTTTTGAACAGTCGGTTATAGGAATTCACATTGTTAAATCCATGCCCGATGGCGATATCCAAAATGGAGGTCTGACTAAACAATAATGCCCATTCCGATTTGATAATACGAAAGTGATTCAGGTACTCCATCAACGTGACTCCCTTATTCTCCTTAAACAACTTGCATACATGAAATTTGCTGAATTTGATATGCTCAGCCACGTGATCCAGCTTGACGGGTTCAGCGTAGTGCTCCTCCAAATATTCACAGACGGACTCAAGAAATTCGAATCTTTTGGCTCCGTTACATGTTTCTTTGGAAGCGCATGATTCCGTCGTTGGTTCCTTGGTACGCAGCAGGTGGACAATGAGATCATACAGCCTTGCTACCATTAACCAGCGGTATCCCGGCTGCTGCTTTTTCTCCTCTTCGGAAATGGCCTTAATATACTGGTCCAGATTCTTCTCATTACAGATGGGCGACGGAATCATTGCTGTTTTATGAAAAAGTTCGCGGAGGTCATGGGATTCATGATCTGCTGCCACATTTCCCGTCAACCATTCCAGTCGAAACAGGATAATTGTTAAATAATCGGTGCCCGGCAAAAAACAGTGCACATCTCCCGGCTTGATCAGAAGGACGTCTCCATGCGCAAGCTCAAATACCTGGTTGTTCACTCCAATTCTCGCGCGTTCTCCATTCACAACGACCAATTCAACTTCTTCATGCCAGTGTGCAGCAAAATTGAATTGTTCACCCGTGTGAATTACCCGGATTGGAAACCCTTCTGTCATATGACCTGTTTCAAGAAACGTTGGAACTCCCATCTGATCACCCTTTCCATATTTTCCAATTTCCAAGCCCTAGTAATCATATTATGCATGAAGAGCGGGATTCCTTTCGAATGGATCAGGAAAATAAATTCACAAATAAAAAAAGCCGCTCGATATGGCGGCTAAGAAAAGGTTACACCATTGTCACTGCACGAACGGACTGACGTTCCACACATTGAATATCCAAGGTGAATACAGGCTTAACTTGCTCTCCGTTCAACATCTGAATGAGCAAATGTCCGGCAAGCAATCCGGCATCTGTCTTAGGTTGTCGAAACGTCGTTAGCGGCGGAGAAACATATTGTGATACATGGATATTGTCGAATCCAACGACAGATACTTGCTCCGGTACTGAAATGTGATGCTCGCGGAATGCTTCTAGACCACCGATTGCCATGTCATCATTTGCAAAAAACACAGCCGAGGGGAGACCATTCTCTATCAGCATTTTGGCAGCATGATAACCGCTCTCTTTGCAAAATTGTCCACCCAGTCTCCATTCGCTTTTTTCTTCGATGTCGGCTTCGCTCAGCGCTCTCAAAAAACCTTGATAACGAAGAAGATTACAATCCGAACTGAACGGTCCGTTAATGTAAGCGATCGTGCGATGACCTTGATCAATCAAATATTTTGTTGCCAAATATCCCCCTTGCTCATCATCCATTAGAACATTAACGATATATTCATTCGCAAGTTCCCGATCCATCACCACGATCGGAAACTCCCTGGCTGCAGCTTCCGTGAGCAGTTCATTAGGAATATCCTGCGCGATCACAATGGCTCCATCGATTCGCTTTTCCCGAATATATCGGTTCGCCGTGGATTTCTCACCGCCCATTGAACTGCATACAATCAGATCATAACCATGACTCTTAATTGCTGATTCGATGCCGGGTACCAAATCCGAAAAATAGGGACTGGACATGTCGTGAACCATCACGCCGATGGTTTGGGTATTTTTACGTTTTAATTCCGACGCTGGTCCATGTTTAACGTAATTGAGTTCGCTGGCTGCACCGAGCACCTTCTGTCTGGTCAGTTCACTTACATTGTCTTTCCCATTAAGCACACAGGATACGGTAGAACTGGCCACACCAGCCCTCTTTGCTACATCTTTAATGGTTATCATTATAATGCTCCCTCAAAAAACCAATCCTTTTTGTTATTAGAAACAACATCGTATGTCTCATTCACTGCATTTTATCACGCTATCTGGTGCATGTCTCCTCGGCATACCCTTGTTTATAGAAAAAAGGTACCGATCCGTATTTTCTACCTGACCAGTACCTGTAAATTATTAGATTAAGCCTTTTATGCCCTCTTCGAGAATGCCCATCACCGTGATCGTTTCTTCATCTTTGATGACTTTATCCTTGCCGTGAATGATGGCCTCATAGATATCATCGTACACACGGGCATAATCTCCCTTTTCAGAGACCACCTTCTCCTCATGATACACACCTTCCTCATCGATATAGGTTAGCGTGCCATAATGTTGGGGCAAATCCACACCAAAATCAGCATGTCCTTTAGGGAGGTAAAATAATTTCAGGTGTTCTTCCTGACGGTCTTCCGATTGTTTGACAAACACTCCGTTTTTACCATATACGACCAGGCTCGGTCGTGGCTTCAAACGGAAAAAGCTCGATTTAACGGATACCTTCAGGGTTGCATAATAAAAGTCCAGATCAAAGTAATCGTTCATTCTGCCAGCACCCAGTAATTGACGCACATCAGAGTGAATCTTGTCCGGTTGACCAAAATAGGATATCACTTGATCAATCGTGTGCACTCCATGTCCGTATAAGTAACTGTTGTATGGAGAGAAGTGGGCCGTACCGTTCGGCGTCTCGGGGCGATAATAATCATAGTGCATCTCCACTTCAAGCAGATCCCCAAGCTTCCCGGATTCAATAACTTTTTGAGTTGTCAGAAAATCCGAATCATATCTTCTATTCTGATAACATTGAATGACCAGGTTTTTCTCTTTGGCATATTGAAATATGGATTCCGTTTCCTCTTTGGTTAACATGAATGGTTTCTCAACAAGCACATGTTTACCATGGTCGAGTGCCATCTTGGCATAACTATAATGAGATTCGGTATGCGTACAGATCACAATCAACTGAATCTCTTCATCATTCATCAGGATCGAAATATCGTTCGTATAGTGAACCCCTGGCACCTTGTCCCAATCCGTTTTGTCCGGATTCCGGGCGTAGATCGTTTTTACGTTTAAGTGTTCCCGATTCAATGAAAAAGGAAGATGATAACGGTTTGTGCTTTTGCCATTCCCAATATAACCAATCGTTAACATGGTTGTTCCCCCCTGCTGCTCTTTTTCTTTTATTATAAAAGAAGAGCGCTGTACGTAAAGGTTAATCATGCATAATGGTACATTTGACCAAAGATCAGTTACTATGGCACATTAATATTGGGCAAAATGTTCAATTAAACATCATTTCAGCTCAAAAGAAGTATAGAATCCGGGGTGAGCCTATTGAAACTGCTGATGCAATTGTCAGAAATGCAGCACTTTACACCTAACGAACAGAGCATTGCATCTTATGTTTTGAGTCAGCGGGAACGCATGCTTCATTGCAATATTCAGGAGCTTGCTCAAGTTACATACACATCGCATTCTGCCATAAACCGTCTAACGCGCAAACTTGGGATGACAGGTTACAAGGAATTTATCATCACCCTTGCCCGTGAATTCCAGCAAAGTACCCAGAATGGTTCCAACCACGTTGATCCCAATTATCCATTTGTTGTCGGTGAATCCACCCTTCAGGTGGCTGCCGAAATTGCCGATTTGATGAAAGAAACGATCTCAAAAAACGCTGCCATTCTGGACGACGGCCTGCTCGCCCAAACAGCACTTCTTTTTAACCAAGCAGATCGAATCTTCATCTATGCCTTGGGTGATTCGCAGATCCGGGCCAAAAGCTTTCAAAATAAGTTGTTCAAAATCAACAAATACGCAATCATTGCGACGGAACTTTCCGAGTGGGCACACCATACTATCAATCTAACTTCAAGAGACTGTGCCATGTTTCTCACGTATCACGGGAAGTCATTAAGCTACATGAAGGCAGCACGTCACTTCAAACGTGAAGGTATTCCGTTTGTTACAATAACAGCAGCACCCCAGAGTGAGTTGGCTAAATGGAGTACCTTATGTTTACAGGTTGCCAACGACGAGGAGAAGTTCGCCAAGATCGGAACCTTCTCTTCGCAGATTGCCCTGGAATATGTGTTAAACGTGCTGTACGCCTGCATTTACAATATGGACTATGCCAAAAATAAACAAACGGCCACAGAGTCTCTCCAGAAATTTGCCATGAGTGACATGATGAATGATATATAAATAAACATACGAAAAGAACGAGGTGCCCGCATTGAAATTTAGTGAATATGTCGTAGGTCAGCGCTACGAAACCAAATCGATTAAACTGTCCAAAACCGATATTATGGAGTTTGCGAAGATTTATGATCCACAGTACATGCATTTGGATGAGGAAAAAGCCAAAAAAGGTCGTTTCGGCAGCCTGATTGCTTCGGGCATGCAAACGATGAACATCTCCTTCAAGCTATGGATTGAGGTAGGCGTTTACGGAGAGAATGTTGTCGCAGGTACAGGGATGAATCATATTCAGTTTATCAAGCCTGTATTTCCGGATGATGAGCTGAGCGTGGTCGCCGAAGTGATTGAACTGCTCCCAAGACGAAGAGGCAATGGCATTGTTACCGTGCAGCTCACGACCTATAATCAAAATCATCAAAAAGTATTTCAGGCAGATTTAAGCGCGTTAATTGATAATTGAGTTCATGGTAGAATGATAAGGAGCAGTTGATCCAGCCATCGCTGCATGAACTGCTCCCTATTATGATTATATGATTACGATTCATTTCGGCAAACGCCTTACAATAACAATGATCCGGAGTACATGTCTTCTCGATCTTGCATATGCGCAAGTTTAGCTTAGATTGATTTTGCGAATGACATCCAAAGGTACCTTTGGCTCTCGCTCTTCGTTTAACAAGCCATTAATCTCCTGCTGCACATCTGTGAGCTGTGTATAACAATAGCCTGAAATATAGGGAACCGCTTTGATTGCTCCCGTAATTGAACGGAAGCGTTCAATAAAGGCTTCAACTGATTCGACCTGATTGCCGTATCCCCACCCCTTGTCTGATTGAAAAGCTATGCCGCCAAATTCACTAACAATAATGGGTTGGCCCTTGTAATGATGTCCTTGGGCATACGCATATTTCCACTGATTGAAGGAGATCTGATTGTTTACAATCGCTTCCTTATCTTGATACTGCTTCTGAAATACCTCGCCCGCCTCCACATAATCATGAAGTGTCAAAATATCCGAAATGGTATGTTCCCAGCCATCATTCGTCACAACCGGACGATAAGGATCCATTGTTTTGGTCAGATGATAGATGGTCTGCGTGAACTGCTGCTGTCTAACATCTTGGGCAATGGCTGGAATTCCCCATGATTCATTGAACGGAACCCAGGTAATTACACTTGGATGATTGTATTGTTGTGGCACAATCTCCAGCCATTCCTTCGTGAATCGGGTAACCGCCTCGTCATTAAACTCAAACGTGGAAGCCATCTCAGACCAGACCAGCATTCCTTTTACATCACACCAATACAAAAAGCGTGGATCTTCCAGTTTCATATGTTTACGAAGGCCGTTGTATCCCATCTCAGCTATTCGATCAATATCCAAAATCAAGGCTTCCTCTGAAGGCGCGGTCAGATGGCTTTCCGGCCAATAGCCTTGATCCAAAATCAGTCGTTGATAGAGCGGACCATTATTCAATTTAATCTGCCCGTTCTCTATCGATATTTTCCGCATGCCGAAATAGGACTGGACACGGTCGATCTCCTGCTCATGTTCATACATGACGAACTCAATGTCATATAAGTTTGGTGATCCTGGAGCCCAAAGAAGCTGCTTCCATGGACCTCCTGCCTCGTGCCGCACATCAATCTCAAGTGTGGTCCAGGGTCTGTCTGGGGAGAAGTTTACCGTTTGTATATGCTGACCTTTCAGCTCAATACGTGTCTCCAAACGCAGATTGCTTCGGCCTTCAATTCCGCTCAGTTGAAAATCCAAACGGATCATATGCCGGTCGATATCAGGCGTCATTTTAACTGAATCGATTCTTGTTTCATGGACAAATTCAATCCAGACACTTTTCCATATCCCGGTACTTTGTACATAGAAGCATTCAAAATTTTGATCCACCCAGCGTTGTTTTCCTCTTGGCTGTGCACAGCTCTGACTATCTTCTACTTCGAGGATGATACTGTTCTCCGCACCATAACGGATATAAGGCGTGATATCGAAGGAAAACGCAGCGTAAGCTCCCTCGTGTTCACCTGCAACCGTTCCATTCACCCAGCATTTTGCGTGATAATCGACTCCCTGAAAGTGTAGTATAGTCCTTTTGCCTTGGGCCTCTATAGGAATTGTCACCTGCTTGCGATACCAGACTCGTGGATGAAATGTTTCGTCGCCAATTCCGCTGGCTTTGGTTTCATACGTGAAAGGAACCTGAATGGTGCTCCCTTTCGGGAATTGAGCCTCATCATACCACTGCTCTCGTACCCCCACCTGATTGTCGTCAAAGCTAAAATCCCACGCTCCGTTCAAATCCATCCATGGTGTGCGAACAAATTGTGGTCTTGGATAATCTTTGATATACGATTTCGTTGTCATTTGATTCCCTCCGCTCTTCACATCGTTCGTTCAATTATTTCATAATTTATAAATCAATTGAACATTCGTTACATATTTATTGTATTTATACCGGGATTATAGCGAGACTACAATCATATGTCAACGCTTACAAATCCGATTTCCAACTATTTTTGCATAAAAAAAGCATTAGATACCATGTATACGTATCTAATGCTTTTGTTTCACTGTTCCACGCCAATCACCAAGGAGCATTGTTAAATTGCTCTTCGGTGATTGGCATGTCTATCGTAATATAGTTTGGCTCCGAGGAGCTGGTAAACGTTCATGCGTTTGTTAACCTTTGCTGATCTTGCTGTTGTTTGTCCTAGTCTTCGTTGTTCTTGCGTTTGTTTGTTTGCTATGGCTCGTTTTCCCCGGCTTGGTAAACCATTCGGACTTGGGTTTGCGCGCGGGGTTCTTCTTAGCCTTGGCAGGTTTATTGGTCATGGAATGGTTGGCTGCAGCCTTCGATCCCTTGCTGTTTTTTACAAACACAGGAGCACTCGTCATCGGATAAGGATGATCTTTGACTTCCGGAATGCTCTTCTTGATTACCTTCTCAATATCCTTGAGGAACGGCATTTCTTCCTTATCGCAAAAAGAGATTGCCATACCACTGTTCCCTGCTCTACCCGTACGGCCAATTCGGTGTACATAGGTTTCCGGAATATTAGGCAGGTTAAAGTTGATGACATGAGAGAGCTCTTCAACGTCAATTCCTCTTGCCGCAATATCTGTCGCTACCAGCACTCGTGTTACTCCGCTTTTGAAATTGTTCAGCGCTTTTTGTCGATCGTTCTGAGACTTGTCACCATGAATGGCTTGAGCAGTCACATTTACCTTGGTCAACTCACGTGTAACACGGTCAGCGCCGCGCTTCGTGCGGGTGAACACCAGTGCCGAAACAATGGATTTATCCTGCAAAATATGATTCAACATATGTTGTTTCTTGCCATTCTCCAATAAATACACAGACTGTTCAATTCGGTCTACCGTAGAAGACACCGGTGTGATTTCAACTTTAACAGGATCTATGAGTAACGTTTTGACCATTTTAGTGATTTCCGGAGGCATTGTAGCTGAGAAGAAAAGGGTTTGTTTCTTGCTCGGCATCTTGGAGATGATTCGCTTCACATCATGAATAAAGCCCATATCCAGCATCCGGTCAGCTTCATCTAATACCAAAATCTCAATGGATTTCAAATCAATACGTTTTTGGTTAACCAGATCCATCAATCGGCCTGGCGTTGCGATAATAATATCTGCACCTTGGCTCAGCGCACGCTCTTGCACCTTCTGTGAAACACCACCAACGATAGCGGCGCAGCGAATATCCGTGTATCGGCTATACGTCTTAATGTTATCCGCAATCTGGATAGCCAGCTCTCTAGTTGGGCTCAAAATCAAGGAGCGAATACGGCGTCCTTGTCTGGGGCCACCAGCCTTTTGGCTTAATAATTGAATGATTGGCACCGAAAACGCTGCCGTCTTCCCTGTTCCTGTTTGCGCACAGCCAAGCAAGTCTCTGCCTGCCAATACGGCTGGGATCGCTTGTTCCTGAATAGGTGTAGGGTTCGTATAGTTCGCTTTGTTCAATCCTTCTAAGATTGGGGGTATAATATTCAAGTCTTTAAATTTCATTGAGTCTCCTTCATGACGTCCATATCTATTAGATGTGTCTTGTTTTCACACGTAACGAATAAGGATACCATTAAAAAGACGATCTGTATATTATCTTTTAATCCCAATGTCAGCTCACCAGTTTCAACCCAACCGCAGATCCAAGCACCATGGCAATAAACAATATTCTAAGTGCGTTTCGGGATTCTCCATAGAAAATCATGCCAAGAATCGCTCCTCCGGAAGCACCTATACCCGTCCAAACGGCATACGCCGTACCCATCGGCAGTGTTTTCATGGCCAGAGACAGCAGCCAGAAGCTTAACCCAAAGCCTGCAACTAAGAGCAGGATGGATATCCAATTACGGTCTTTGTTCCATTTATTAATCATCAATACACCCAGCATCTCGAATAGGCCTGCCATAATAAGAAATACCCAGTTCATGAATGATGCGCCTCCTTCGTTTTCTGCTTGCTTACCATTTTCAGTCCGATTACACCGAGCAATAACACACCAATGAGTATCATTTTCCCAGCCTGGACAGCAGCACCGAATAACAGGATCTCCGCCAGCACCGTGCCAGCCGTTCCCAATCCGACAAATACCGCGTATACCGTTCCGACATCGAGTGTACGGGAAGCCGCAATCATCAAGGAAAAGCTGACGGCAATGGCGATCACCGTTGCTCCCCATTCCAACAGACCACTCGCATGCTTTAAGCCAATCACCCAACCCACCTCGAAAAGGGCTGCAATAATAACAGACAACCAGGTTTTGTTCATTTTTGACCTACTCCTTTTTTATCAAATTTCATACAACAACAATTAGTATGTGTATTAGAGAGCAAAACAAAAAAAAAGCCTGGGAAACAAACTGCATTCAAGCAGTTTATCTCCCAGGCTTTTATCCCTCCGTGGCACAACCATCAGGTTATGAGCTTTCTCTCGGACCAGACCGATCTCACCCGCGGAACCCTAGAAAGCATGTCGTATGATTTTATGTTTCCTATTATACACACTTCTCCCCTTGGGGCAAGTCTTTTATGATTTGATTACAATTCCCATTAATCCAACGAAGGTCGCCGCTTGATAGGGTGAAATAACGCAGCCGTTCAGATCTTCCATGTTCAATACCAGGGAGTCAAATTGGCAATTGCTAAGATCCAAGCCTTTTAATTTCGTACCTGTCATGAAAGCCTGATCGATATTGCAATGTTCCAGCAGGATTTTTTGCAATGCTAGATAGGCAAAGTCAGCACTAATTAATGAACATTCAGCAAAAGCGACTTGTTTAAGGTGGGCAAATCTAAAATTGGAGTAATCCCCCACACTCGCAGCAAATTGAACGTTTTGCATCCTGCTGGTGGAAAAATCCGTGCCGACAAATTTACAGTTGGTCCATGCGGTTCGGTGCATGATAGCACCTGAGAAATTGACGTTGGAGAAATCGCAATTTTCAAAAACAACATCCGTAAATTCAAATTGCTCCAGCGAGGAATCAGAGATCATCATATTTCTGAAAATGATATTCTCGAAGGATACTTTGAGTGCTTCCTGGTTATCCAGTGAGATATGTTCAATGAGTTGATTCTGGTATTCTGTTTTGGACTCCAAAACCTGGATGGTCTCTATGGTCATCGATTGTTCCTGAATTTTCGGGCTATCTATTTTCATACTTCTTTCCCGCTCCTTTATAAGCTACAATTCTCACACGACTGGTATCCAGAAACCACTGCCATTACGCTTAAGTTTTGGCCAAACCTTTTTCCCATGGCATCAATCTTGATTTCAGAGCAACATGAAATAAAACAGCATAAGTTGATGTTATGGCTGCTACAATGCTTCATCTTTCTGCAGATACGGTTTATTCCCTGGAATGGACTTTTTCACATATATAGCAAACAACAATAAGGCTACCAAAACAGATAGAGCGCTGACACTAAATAGAACGCTGTAGCTCATGTATTCCGAAACCAAACCCAGCAAAATCGCGCCCAGACCAATTCCCAGATCCGTTGCTGTCGAGAAAAAGGCATTGGCAGCACCTTGACGTTCCTTCGGCGCCATACGAAGTGTTATGGCCTGAAGAGCAGGCTGCGCAGATCCAAAACCGATGCCGTACAGAACAGCAGAACACAATACCCCAAACAAACTGGTTGAGAAGCTCAGGACAAGTAGTGCTGCCATCGTAATAATAAGAGACGGCACAATCACAGCCACCTCTCCAATGCGATCGGAGAGTTTTCCTGCGATTGGACGAGAAAGAGCAAGCGTTGCTGCGTAGATGAGAAAAAAAGTGCCGGAATTGACCTGAATCTCAGCTGCAAATAACGGAACAAACGTTGTAATTCCTCCATACGCCACAAAAAGAAAAAATATTGGTGCCATTACAGGCAATACGGATTTTTCGAATATCTGAATCTTCTTCTGATTCGCTGCCGGCGTGAAAGGTATTTTAGCTGCAAGCGTCAATGACAGTGCAACGGCAGATAGAACAACTGCAAACAGGAACATGCTCTGATAGGATTGGCCTTGCATGATACTTAATCCAATCATGGGGCCAATCGCCATCGCGAAAGTCATGGAGGTACTGAACCAGCCCATCCCTTCTCCACGACGATTAGCCGGAATCATATCAGTGACGGCAGTCATCATGGAAGTTGTCGACATTGCCCAGCTTATACCGTGTACCATTCGGAGTCCCATCAGTACCAAGACGCCACCAACCCAGTTATACATATACATGGATGCAATGAAAACGAGCAATCCCACAATCATAAACGGACGTCTGCCGAATCGATCCAGTAACCCACCGACAAACGGCCTGAATAGGACAGAAGATAACATTAATGCTCCCATTGCCAGTCCCACTTGCTGTTCATTGCCGCCCATCTCTTTAATAAATAGCGGGAGCGTAGGATACAGCATATAAAAGGCAGTGAATAAAAAAAGCAATCCCAATGTCATTAAAATAAAGGACCTGGTCCATAAACGTTCCAACCATTTTCCACTCCTTATCAGTCAGCAAGAATTAAACGATTAAAAAAGTCGCCTGTAAGGCGACTTCATTCAATTTATTTCAACTCTAACTTAGGTTACCCGTCACCGGATGAGGGATATAGGCTTCCTCCAGGTAACTGATTTCTTCTGGTGTCAGCTTCACTGAAAGCGCGGATACCGCATCTTCAAGATGATGAATCTTGGTTGCACCAATGATGGGTGCGGTTACTGCATCTTTTTGCAGCAGCCAGGCCAGAGCAACCTGTGCTCGTGCAATACCCCGTTTTCCAGCCACCTCAGCTACCCGTTCGACCACCCGGCGATCGGCTTCAACCATTGTACTTTCATAGAACGCTTTTCCAACCGGATCAATCTCCGAACGGGCAGTCTGTTCATTCCAGTCCCGGGTCAGTCGTCCTTTGGCTAGCGGACTCCACGGAATAACACCTACCCCTTCTTCAAGGCATAGTGGCAGCATTTCACGTTCTTCTTCACGATATAACAAGTTTAAATGGTTTTGCATGGAGACGAATTTTGTCCATCCGTGTCGCTCGGCAGTATGCTGGGCTTTCATGAACTGCCAGGCATACATGGAGGAAGCACCGATGTATCTGGCCTTCCCAGCCTTCACCACATCATGAAGGGCCTCCATCGTTTCTTCAACGGGCGTTGTGTTGTCCCAACGATGAATCTGATACAGATCCACGTAATCCGTACCCAAACGTAAGAGACTGTTATCGATTTCGTTCATGATCGCTTTTCTCGACAGTCCTGCACCATTTGGTCCCGGAGACATCCGAAAAAACAATTTCGTTGCCAGGACAATCTCATCCCGGCGGGCAAAATCCTTCAACGCACGTCCAACAATTTCTTCACTGGTTCCGTCTGAATAAATGTTCGCCGTATCAAAAAAATTAATACCCGCCTCCAGCGCTTTTTGGATAAACGGGCGGCTCTGCTCTTCGTTCAGTGACCAGGGAGCCATCCCACGTTCCGGGACGCCGTAACTCATACACCCAAGACACAGTTTCGAAACGTCCAGACCTGTTCTTCCAAGTTTAACATATTCCATAAATCACGCACTCCTAACATTTTTTATTTGTCGTTGAGGTACCTTTTATTTTCTTCCGAATTTAAGGTAAACCAATAACGAAGGTATGCATCCTTGAAGACTGGATTTCCTTCCATTTTGATCTGGGACTCCAGCCTGTCGATTAAAATTTGCTTCAAGCATTTCAATACTTCCTTGATCAAATTATTCATCCAACTTTCTACAAACTCCTGTTAACTCGCAGCAGAAATTGACTCTCCAACATTCTCATAAACGTCACAGACCTGTTCTTCTCTCCAGTTCTTCCGTATATCGAGCACCCATCAAGGTGATCTTCGAGGCCGCTTCATTTATACTGTGTACATCCTCAGGCTTGAGCTCAATATCTGCGGAATTCAGATTTTCTTCCAATCTGCTCAATTGGCGCGTGCCTGGAATCGGCACTATCCAAGACTTCTGAGCTAGCAGCCACGCAAGCGCTATTTGGGCCGGGCTGGCTTGTAGTTCCTCGGCTTTTTCTTTTAGCAAATCAACCAATACCTGGTTCGCTTCTAGCGCTTCAGGTGTAAAACGAGGCAAAATGTTGCGCAGGTCACCTTGTCCAAATGTCGTTTTTGCGTTAAAACTTCCTGTCAGATATCCTTTACCCAGAGGGCTGAATGGAACGAAACCAATCCCCAGCTCCTCCAATGTAGGGATCAACTCCTCTTCAGGGCGTCTCCACCACAGGGAATATTCACTCTGTACTGCCGCAAGAGGCTGCACAGCATGTGCACGCCGGATCGTTTGCACTCCTGCCTCGGACAATCCCCAATGTTTTACTTTTCCTTCCCGGATCAAATCCTGAACGGCTCCTGCCACTTCCTCGATTGGTACATCCGGATCGACCCGGTGCTGATAATATAGATCAATGGCTTCAATCTGCAGACGCTGCAGCGATTCTTCCGCCACTTTGCGAATATGTTCGGGCCGGCTATTCATACCGCTCTGTTTGCCGTGCTGTATATCGAAACCAAATTTGGTGGCTATGACGACTTGATTTCGAACGGTTTTAAGCGCTTCTCCCACTAGCTCTTCATTGGTATATGGACCATATACTTCAGCAGTATCGAAGAACGTCACACCCCGCTCCACTGCTTCTTGAAGAACGGAGATCATCTCCTTCTTCTCCGAAGCAGGACCATACCCATAGCTCATTCCCATGCAACCAAGGCCAATGGCCGAAACCTCCAGCCCGCTGTTTCCCAATGTTCGTTTGTGCATCATTCATCATCCTTCCTCATTTGATTATTTTCATTAGTGATAACAATCCAGATACTCGGACATCATACTCTCTCACTTGCTTGATTCTGTGAGGTTAGTCTCATTATGACGAAGCATGCTTACCAAGCGGTATATCATTTATCTTAATTGATTGCCCAATCCTATCAGGGGTCCTTTTGTATTCGATAATTAAGTCGTATAATGAAACGAGGTTAGAGCCGCAAGGAGGAGTCCAAATGACTGAGGAACTGCTTCAACAGAAACGGGAACTGAGCGAGTTGGTTGAGCGCCACTCCGTTCGTAATGGTGCCATGGAAACGCCGATCCCTTCCCTGTTTTTCTATCATCATACGAGTATTACTGAACCGGCATACAGAGTTTATAAGCCTGCTTTTTGTGTTATCGTGCAAGGCCTGAAGGAAGTATTGCTCGCGCAAGAGCGCTTTGAATACGGTCCATCCAATTATTTGATCGCTTCCATGAACCTCCCGGTAATTGGGCAGATTATTAAGGCATCCGCTGATGCACCCTATCTAAGTCTTAAGCTGGAGTTCACGAAGAATCAGATTCTGGAAGTACTGAATGAATGCAATATCCAAGTCACTACCAAAGAAAACGCCAGACGAGCCATGTTCGTGGGACAGATGGAATCTTCCATTCAGGATGTTGTGCTTCGCCTTATCCGCTTACTGGATACTCCGGAGGAAATCCCTTTCCTTGCCCCATTGTACATCAAGGAGATTTTGTTCCGTCTTCTCCAGGGACCCTACGGAGGCGAGTTGGCCCAGATCGCGGTAGAAGGCAGCAGTACGTACCGGATCAGGGAAGCCATCGAGTATATCGTTCATCACTGGGAGCAGCCTTTTCGCATCGAAGATCTTGCAGAGACAGCCAGCATGAGCGTATCCTCGTTCCATCGGCACTTCAAGGAGATTACGGCCATGAGCCCGCTGCAATTCCAAAAACAACTGCGATTACAGGAAGCTCGGCGCCTTCTGATGGCTGAGTCTGCCGATGCGGCAGATGTAGCATTTCGGGTTGGCTACGAAAGTGCCTCCCAGTTTAGCCGTGAATATTCACGTATGTTCGGCGCGCCTCCACGAAGTGATATTAAACGACTGAAGGAAAAATACGATCTGATCTTGAGCGAATAATGTCTCAAGTGTTTCAATAAAAGCGAACAAAAAAAGGACGACAAAATGTCGTCCTTTTTTCAGTATATCGCAACTATTCATCCTACATTTTCACTGTTAAACCAGTGCTTCAGCCAGTTCCCGGGTTTCACTAGGTTCATGCATTAATCGTGCGATATCACGAGCCAGCGCATCCACATTCTCCTGCTCAGTCGCCCAGCTTGTGCAAAAACGAACTGCACTATGTGTGGCATCTACCTTCTCCCAGAAGGTGAACGTGTATTGACTGCGTAATTTCTCAAGCAAAACATCTGGCAAGATTGGAAACTGCTGATTGGTTGGTGATTCATATAAGAATGGGATATGCTGTTCGTCAAGCGAATCGTGAATTCGCATGGCCATATCGATGGCATGTCGCGAAATTTCCAGATACAATCCGTCTTCGAATAACGTTTCGAATTGAATGCCCAGCAATCTGCCTTTTGCGAGCAGACCGCCCTTCTGCTTGATCATGTAACGAAAATCAGGCTTAAGTGCATCATTCAGGATGACTACAGCTTCCCCCATCAGGGCTCCGATCTTGGTCCCCCCGATATAGAACACATCACATAGACGGGCGAGATCAGCAAGGGTCACGTCACAGTCCGGGGATGCAAGTGCGTATCCGAGCCTTGCCCCATCCACAAATAACGGGAGTCCGCATTTCTTACTTGTCTCAAATAATGACTGCAATTCAGCCTTACTATACATCGTACCGTTCTCGGTTGGCTGGGATATGTAAACCATTCCTGGCTGTACGCAGTGCTCTGGAGAAGACTCACTCATATGCGCTTCATAGACTGCTTTCACTTGGTCAGCTGTGATCTTCCCGTCTTCACTGGGAACAGTAAGTACTTTATGGCCAGTTGCTTCAATTGCCCCCGTTTCGTGAACGGCGATGTGGCCCGAAGTAGCCGCAATGACTCCTTGATAGGGACGCAGTATGGATGCAATGACCGTTGTGTTGGTTTGAGTGCCTCCGACCAGAAAATGCACATCAGCCTGCTCACTGTCGCATGCTTGACGAATAAGAGCTCTCGCCCGATCACAGTGGGGATCTGTGCCATAACCGCTCGTTTGTTCCATATTGGTCTCGATCAGTCTTTGCAGAATGCGTTCATGCGCACCTTCGTTATAATCACATTCGAATCGTATCATCGTGTTGTCTCTCCTGCCTTCTTCGTTAACTTCTCTTGTATGTTCATCATGGAAGCATAGACCTCTTGGATCTCTTCCTCATTCAAATCCTGCATTAACTTCAATATTTGCTGGTCAGATCTATCGTTTAATTCGGCGTAAAGTTCCTTGCCTTTATCCGTCAGACGAATGAGACTGACCCGGCTGTCAGCTTCCGAATTCACTTTGATGAGCAGGCCTTCCTTGGACAGCTTGTTCACAATCCGGCTCATATAACTGCGATCGATGGTCAGTGTATCCACCAGATTGTTGGCAATACTTTCTCCACGAATGCCAATTTCAATGATGACCCTTACCTCGGCAAACGAATACCCTGTGCCAAGGATATGCTTATCCAATACACCAAGAATATTGGTATAAAAACGGTTGAAACGCCGCATGTCAGCCAGAATATCAGAATGTATATGCTGAGAGTCGATGTGAAGCCCTCCCTTTTAGTGGACATTGTCAACATTATAATAAGTTGATTAGTGGACGTTGTCAACATAATGATCACGTCTGCCGACGAATAATACGATTGAAGCCCTATTAGACGCAAATTAAACAGCAAAAAACCGCGCAAAATGCGCGGTTCGGTCACAACAACCTTTTTCTATGAATGACTGTACTGCACCTGATGAAGTCGGCTGTAGATCCCACCAGCAGCGACCAACTCCTCATGGTTCCCCTGCTCGGCAATGCCATCGGAGTTCACAACCATGATGCGGTCTGCATTCTTAATGGTTGTCAGGCGGTGTGCAATGACCAGCGTAGTTCTGCCCACAGACAGTTCTGCGAGAGCTTTCTGAATTAAAGCTTCCGTTTCCGTATCCAGAGCCGATGTAGCCTCGTCAAGGATCAGAATCGGTGGATTTTTCAAGAACATGCGGGCGATGGACAAACGCTGCTTCTGTCCTCCTGATAGCTTAACCCCACGTTCACCGATGATCGTATCGATGCCGTCCGGTAATGTAAGAAGTAATTCCTCCAGCGATGCCCGGCGCGCAGCATCCCAGATTTGCTCATCCGTTGCCGCGAGATCCCCGTAGGCGATATTCTCCTTAATGGTTCCCGAGAACAGGAATACATCCTGCTGAACGATACCAATATGCTTGCGAAGGGATTGCAGCTGGACATCTCGAACATCAACACCATCAACCGTGATTCTACCCTCTTCCACTTCGTAGAACCTTGGGAGCAGACTGCAGATCGTTGTTTTTCCTGCACCGGAAGGCCCAACGAATGCAACAGTTTCTCCTGGTTTAATAGACAAACTGATATTATTCAATATACGGCGGCTGGATTCATAACCGAACGATACATTCTCAAAACGGATATCGCCCCGAACATGTTTCAGCTCAACTGCGTTTTTGGCATCCGCGATTTCAGGCTCCGTATCAATAATTTCCAGATACCGCTTGAAGCCGGCAATTCCCTTCGGATAGCTCTCGATGACCGCGTTGATTTTCTCAATTGGACGGAAGAAAATGTTGGAGAGCAGCAGGAATGCCATGAAGTCACCCATGTCGATTTTGCCATCAATAAAGAACCATGCACCACTAATCATCACAAATACAGTAACCAGTCTCATCATCATATAGCTGACCGAGATGCTCTTCGCCATCGTTTTATAAGCAAGCAGTTTGGTTTGGCGAAAGTTTTCATTGTCGACGGAAAAGAGTTTTTTCTCATGTTCTTCATTCGCAAATGATTGAACTACACGAATGCCGCCTACGTTATCTTCGATCCGGGAATTGAAATTACCCACGTTGCCAAATAGACGCCGATACGTTTTGGTCATGCGTCCACCAAACACGATAATGACCCAAGCCATGATTGGTATGATAATAAATGTAATCAATGCCAGCTCCAAATTAATATTCGCCATGAGCCAGAATGAACCAATCAATGTCATAACGGCGATGAAGACATCCTCCGGTCCATGGTGAGCAACCTCTCCGATATCATTCAGATCATTTGTTAAATGACCAATCAGATGGCCCGTTTTTCGATTATCAAAGAAACGGAAAGACAACTTCTGCAGGTGAGCGAACATCTTCTCACGCATGTTGGTCTCAATGTTAATACCAAGCATGTGACCCCAATATGTAACAACATAATTCAAGGCTGTATTAAGTGCATAGATGGACAACAATACAACACAGGCCAGGATAATAAGCGGCCAGTCCTGACCAGGCAGTAATTCATTTATAAATTTGCTAACGGCCAGTGGAAATGCCAGTTCCAGCAGCCCTGCGATCACTGCACATCCAAAATCAATAACAAACAGTTTCTTGTAAGGCCGATAATACGAAAAGAAACGACGAATCATTCTTATTCACTCTCCAAATCCTTATTAGGGCTTTCATGTTCATCCTGCAGCTCGAAGAGATGAATATACTCATCGATAACCTGGTCAATGGCTTTCAGTTCACCACTAATCATTGGACGAATATGCTCATATTCAGCTTGACCCAGCTGTCTTGCCAAGGTCGTTCTCCGATTTTGCATTTGCTCCAGAAAAACCAGAATGCGGCCACGGCGGAACGTTTGCGCTCCGTTCCCTCGCTTACCGTGATGTTCACCATGTCCTCTGCCCCTTCTGGACCGTTCACCACGCTGCTCTTCTTCTCCGCGTCCACGTCCTGAACGCACATTTTGACGTTCTGCAGACTCATTTGCGTATTGTTCTCTCATTTCAAGAACACCTCCACACCGTATACATTTGTATACGAATTAATATGTATACGATTGTATACGCAGAAAACCATTCTGTCAACCTGTTTTTTCCATTTATGAGAGTGTCCTTTTCTATGAAAAAAATGCTGAGGACACATACAAATGTTCTTGTATGTAATCCTCAGCAGATATCGGCTAGACCGTTGAAGACACTGTAACCGTCTATCTATGTTTTTCTGCAGCATCGATCGGCAAGGTGATGACAAATGTTGTTCCCTCGCCCTTCTTACTCTCCACCTGAATGTCTCCTTGATGAAGTGAAACAATCTGTTTGACGATGGCAAGTCCCATTCCACTACCCTCGTATTTACTGCTGTGGGAACGATCCGCCTTGAAAAAGCGCTCAAAAATACGCTGCTGATCCTCTGTTTCAATTCCAATTCCGTTATCGGATATGCGTATGATCACATCAGAGTGATCCCGTCTAATGCTGACAGCCATTGTGCCATCATCTTCGGAAAATTTGATGCCATTCCCGAGAATGTTCATCCAAACCTGATCCAGCTGATCGTGGTCTGCTGTTACTTTGATCGCCTGCAGATCCAGCTCGAACTCAATGTTTCGGGCAGTCCATTGTGGCTGCAGTGCCACGATTACGCGCCGGATCTGTTCATCAAGATTGCGCTCCGTAAATCGCAGTGATTGCGAATCGGATTCCAGCAAGCTCAGCTTCAGCAAGCTGTCACTCATTTTGGACATCCGCTTTGCTTCAGCAATAATGATATCCAGATAGCGGTCTCGTTCATGCTCCGCGAGATTGACCTGCTTGAGCGCTTGGGCATACCCGGAGATGGACGTAAGCGGCGACTGAACCTCGTGTGATACATTAGCAACGAATTCTCTGCGCATTTGCTCTAGGTGCTGGAGATCATGAGTCATTTCCTCAAAGCTTCTAGCCAAAGTTCCAAGCTCTCCCGTTTGCTTAATATTCAGCCTGACATTGAAATCTCCTGATGCGAGACGCTTGGTTGCCTTGGTAAGCTTGTTAATCGGCTTAACCACGAATATGGAGGCAACCAAAATCAGCAGACTTCCGATAACCAAAGAATAGATAAAGAACGTGGATATCCATTTTACGTTGAAGGAGGCATAGGGAGATACAAGAGGTTGAACAAATAATGCTTTTGTTCCTGACTCCGTTCTTAATGGAAGTCCCAAATAACCGGTATACTCTTTGGTTGCATTAACCCGAACGATGTCCCCATTCAGTACGTTTTGGATTTGCTCCGCTGACACTGGAGCTGGGGACTGTTCACCCAGCTTACCGTAGGAGCGGAACTCATTATTCTCATCAAACATGCGAATATGATAGGTATCCAGCTGCTTCATCTCAGCTACAAACCAGTCTGCTTCACGCTCAGGTATCGTCTCGTAGATCCGTACGATATCCTGCCCAAAGCTTAATAATTTGTCCTGCAAATTTTCGTTCAGATTCTCGCGGAACACCAAAAAAGTAATAATAAATGCGAGAATGATACCCGCGATAACAGAAACAAGAAAAGTCAGGACCACACGAATATAGAGAGATCTGATCATCCACAAACCTCAAGCCGATACCCAAGACCACGAACGGTTTCAATTCGAAAATCCGTTGAAGCCATAAACCTTTCCCGCAAGCGTTTAATATGTACATCAATCGTTCGATCATCTCCAGCGTAATCAATTCCCCAAATTTGATCGATCAGTTGTTCACGCGTATATACCTGTCCAGGTGTCCCCGCAAGTTTGTATAGAAGCTCGAATTCTTTGAGCGGCAGCGCAAGAGACTCCGTGCCATTAGTGATTTTATAGGTTTGCTTATCCAAAATGAGCTTGCCCAGCTGGATCGTTTGTGTTGAACCAATCCGGTAGCGCTTCAGCAGTGCTCTGACCCGAACCGTCAATTCCAGCGGGTCAAACGGCTTGGTCAGATAATCATCTGTTCCCAGTTCAAAACCCTTTACCTTCTCCCATGTTTCACCTCTTGCAGTCAACATTAGCAAGGGAAGGTCAGGACTTGCCCTGCGCAGTTCCTTGCATAATGCCCAGCCATCCATGATCGGCATCATAATATCAAGCACCACCAGATCGACAGGTGTCGAGGCATAAACCGCCAGGGCCTGCTTGCCATCTGCAGCTTCTACCGTGGTGAAACCATCATTCTTCAGAAATAAACAGACAAGTTCGCGAATGTTCGCATCATCGTCAGCAACAAGTATTGTCGGCATGTGTTTCTCCTTTTCCTCCATTGCATTCTAAGTAGTCTCAACTATTATACTATTAATTCACTTGGTTGACCCCCTGTGGGATGTTTGTCCGGACTTCCGCTTTGAAACTCTCATTGCTTTTCATAGGTTGGAGCAGTTGTATGGAGATTGCTCAATCTACGCTGCATGTCTGCCTTGTTCTGTTGAAACTGTTTGAGCCGATAACCGTTAGCACCGGACGGATGAGGGAAGCCCCACAATATCCTTTTCCCCTGTATCCGTTTCTCATCAAGCAATTGACGAAGCACAGCTTCAACTGACTTCCCGAGCGGAATAACCAAGGATTCGTTCAGTTGATTCCACTCAGGCAGAAAAGACCCAAGCACAGCTTCATATAGAAAGTTATTCTGGGTAATGGCAGGCTGATGTCCCGTATAATTTTGCTGTTTCACTAAGATTGGATACCGAATCAGGGAAGTGGTGTGCAGAAGCGTGCATTCTGGATCAAAAAGCGCTTCTACATGAGGTACATTTAAAAATTGATGCAGGCCTATATCCTGAAGCATTTGAATTACGTTTGTTCGCATGACTCCAGCCATTCTGGCGGCAAACTTTGCTTCCTGACAGGCTGTTTCGTAGGTGGCATGACGCTTCAAGGCTTGGATAGCTGTTCGAAAAGCAATCTCCATCTGCTGCCAGCCAGGTGTAATGCCAACCAGCATAACTTTGGCGGAGGAATTGATGTATTCATTATGCGGAGAATAGTACATCTCAACGTCTCCTGTTGATCCCAATTTCAGATCATTAATGAACAGATCCGCTTTGGAGTACCTCTGTTTCAGGGGAAATGACTTCAAGATCCCGATCAGACGTTGATGTTGGATAGAATCGATCAGCAAAACGTTCCCTCCTTTACTTCAAGCATTTTGCAGTTAGAAAAAAACCGCCCATAGGCGGTCTTGAAATTGGATATTTCTATACGTAGCATGCCCATAACATCGGAGTTACGCTGGATTCAGCGTATACTTCACTCGCATCATAATATGCTGCTCATGATCACCAAACTGATTACCAAAGAGGTTCATTCCGCCCTGGTGTCTGGCATTGGGATCAATTCCAATGCGGAGTCGCAATTTTGGTTTGCCCTCCAGTGCCAGATTAGTCAGAGAAATGTCGGAGACCTTCTTCATATCCAATGTGGTCCGTTTCTGGTCTACTTGCCATGTCTTCAAAATTCCATACTGCGTAGAGCCGTTGTACCACCAATCCGGATTCAGCTTGCCCCGCCTGTCACCCAGATCTCCCGGACTTGTCCACATACCGATCTTAATTCCGTTCACCCAAACAGAAATATCAGACGGCCAGTCATTATTGTAATGAGACACTTCAGAGCACATTTCCATGGACAATTCCAATGATTCAATCATTGCCCCAGTAGGAATATCCATCGGAAGCAAGTATTCCAAATACCCTTCACTTAACCAGATAATCTGAGCATTCACATGCTCGGGGTGATAGAAGCTTGCCGGGTCATCCTCTTTGAGAATAACACCTTCACCGCTTGCCATGCCACATGTTGGTGTCACCTCGCAGTCACTGTAATGTCCGATCGGCATCTGCACCTCATACAAATGCATATCCGACGTCGTATCAGCCGCCACCTGATTCAGAACAATGTGTATATCCTTATAATTGAGACTGCACAATTTCATGGCTCCACGTGATGCCGGAAGCATCTCTGTATGTATTAAGTTGGCAGCTTCAAGCACCTTGATATGATTCGCGACTGTTGATATCGGTAGACTTAGCGCCTCGGCAATTTCAATAATATTTAACTTGTTCACATGTAACAGCTGGAGAATATCAATCCGAGAACGGGTCGACAAGGCATGGGTGACACTTACCAGTTTATCCGGGTCATTGAAACTGAGTTGCAACACGTAACCGCTCTCCTTTTGAAATTATAAATTAGCATCATTCTAACCAATAACCAAAGTGAACACAATCCACTCTCTTGATTAACCACCCCAATAAGGATGACCTACTCTGTAACCAAGACGGCTTTACGATCATAGGTGCTATCGTTCACATGTTTAAGCATAAAATCTGCCAAATTGGCACGTGACAGCTTGAGTTTCCGAGACTTGTCCGGGTGGATCTCCGTTTCGTGAATATACTTTCCATTATAACGATCCATCGTGAGCACGGGAGGCTGAACCAGTATCCAATTCAGCTTGCTGCTGGTTACGAGGTTGTCCTTGTCCAGGTGATCGCGAAGCAGATTGGTCATGACGTTCGGGATGACATATTTGTATAAGAAACCGAGCTTACCGGCCTCTCTGTGAGTACCAATAAACGACACATGAATCAGTTTGCCTGCTTCGTTATTTTCCATCGCCTGGATGATATTTTTCAGAGCATCAATAAGAACGAGATCTCTTTTGAACATGCTCTGTGCACCAAGAACCGAAAAGACTGCATCAAATTTTTCGTTTTTCAGGACAAGATCAACATCCGTATACCGGGTTACTTCACCCTGCACGACCTTTAAATTTGAATGAGAAATACCCAGTTTGGAAGGGTTTCGGACAAAAGCAGTTACGGTATGCCCTTCATCAAGTGCACGCTGCAGCAGCTCCTTTCCCGTTCTTCCGGTCGCTCCAAATATGATAATGTTCATGGATCCCACATCCATTCTTCGTTGTTATTTACATGAAACCTTTGTAAGAATACGAGCGAATCAATGAAAATTGTTTGGCCAAAAAATGAGGGGCATAAGGCATGTCATTGCGAAGCCAGGCTACAATGGTTCCGATCAGTGCCGATGAACTGTACCAAATCGCAATTTCCTTATGGATGCCTGCCTGCGCAAAAACACTTTCCATCTCCAGCTTCTCTATTTTCTCTGTAACGAGTCTAGTTAGCAATTTCAACAACCGTTCTGTGAAAATAGGGGTTCGTTTGGAGGCGAGCACGACACGATAGAATTTGGGATGATCGGCAAAATGCTCAAGCACTTTCACCAGAACCGGCCAGGCCTCCTCTGTCTCATTATTGTCAAACCGGTGGTACTGATCAACGATCCGTTCAATATGCTCGTTCATTTCGTCTGCCATCTTCTCCATCATATCCGTAATATCACGATAATGAAGATAAAAGGTTACCCGATTAATGGTCGCACGTTCGGCAATCCGGTTCACCGTTAACTTCTCAATATCCACTTCCTGCAGCAGATCTACGAAGGCATCCCGAATAAGCTGTCTTGTCCGAAGGATTCGCGGATCGGTAGCTGACTTGTTATCGTTTTTCATAACGTATCACTCCTTCAATTTAAGAAAATTACAATTTTAAATAATGAGTCGTTTATTTTCGCAATAAGCTACATAATTAAACATTCTGTAAAATAAGCAACGGATATGCCCAGAAGTGTAAATTGTAATCTGCGGGAATATGTATATAATTCAATAAATACAATGTAAACTATACAACACGTTGTAAATTTAGTCACGTGTAGATTGAAAGGATGGAATGGATTGAGTCAGGCTAGATTAGATGATGAGAAAAACATCAAAAAAGGTCCCATACTGTTTGTCATGATTCTGGGTGCATTTCTTGCCACATTGAATCAAACCCTAATGAGTGTCGCCACTCCGGAGTTGATGGGTGATTTCAATATCTCCGCTACAACGGCGCAATGGTTAACCACCGGCTACATGCTGGTGAATGGCGTACTTATTCCAATTACTGCGTATTTCATGCAGCGCTTCTCGACAAGGCAGCTCTTTCAGGCTTCCATGTTCATTTTCCTGATCGGCACGATCATATCGGCATTAGCGACTAACTTCGGTACACTGCTAACAGGTCGTATGGTGCAGGCTGCTGGAGCAGGTATTATCATGCCGCTGCTGATGCATGTCATTCTCACATTGTTCTCCCCTGAGAAACGAGGAGCTGCCATGGGAATGGTCGGCTTCGCAGTCGTTTTTGCCCCGGCAATTGGGCCTACCCTCGCTGGATACGTGCTCGAGAACTATTCGTGGCAAACGATGTTTTATGG
Organism: Paenibacillus sp. ACRRY; assembly: GCF_022346995.1. Classification (GTDB taxonomy): domain Bacteria; phylum Bacillota; class Bacilli; order Paenibacillales; family Paenibacillaceae; genus Paenibacillus. The sequence goes on from NZ_JAKRNM010000001.1 coordinate 1,323,014, forward strand.
AATGATTCCATTGACGGTCATTGTTATCGTTTGTGCATTTGTATATTTGAAAAATGTATCAGAACGCATAGATACGAAGTTCGATACGCTTAGTGTGACACTATCGACAATTGGTTTTGGTGCACTGTTATATGGATTCAGCCGCGCAGGAGGCCTGGGATGGTCCAGTGCGGAAGTGCTCATCTGTCTTGTGGCCGGAATTGTGGCCCTGGCCTTATTCACTTGGCGTCAGCTCGTTTCTGCAACCCCGCTGCTCGACCTTCGTGCGTTCAAGTATAATATGTTCTCCTTGACCACGATCATTAATATCGCAATTACGATGATCATGTATGCAGACATGATGCTGCTGCCTCTGTATCTTCAAAATGCACGTGGTTACACCGCACTCGAATCCGGATTATTGCTGCTTCCTGGTGCTCTCGTCATGGGATTCCTGATGCCGGTTACTGGACGTTTGTTCGACCGCTTCGGTGCAAAATGGCTTGCCATCATCGGTATGGTCATAACAATCGTAACGACGATCGGCTTTATCGATCTGACCGATTCGACCAGCTACACATACTTGGTTCTGATGTCCACTGGACGCCGGATTGGTATGGCTCTGCTCATGATGCCAATTCAAACAGCAGGTCTGAACCAGCTGCCACCAAGACTCGGTCCTCATGGTACAGCGATCTCCAATACGGTCAGACAAGTCGCTGGCGCGGTCGGTACTTCATTACTCGTGAGTGTCATGACCAGTCGGACAACGACACATGTACAGGATATGATCGCAAGCGGTGCTGCGAACGGCTTGTCCCGGGAACAATTGGCGATGGAGTCCATGATTCAGGGAATCAACGATGCTTATGTCGTTATTATCGGCATAGCAGTAGTAGGGCTCGCACTCTCTTTCTTTATCAAACGTACGAAGCAGGCCACTGAAGAAGAAGTGAAAATGCCTGTTAGACAGAAAGTTTCCATGAATTCGAACTAAACTGAGAATGATAGTAACCTAAAAAAAGCGGCAGATCAGGACGAACTTTATGTCCTGTCTGTCGCTTTTTACTTGAATTAACGTTAGCCTAACCTTATTTGAGCATCTTCAGCGGTAAATGCGTCAAGGACTGTCCTGGAGCAGAAGTGGACAGATTTCGTTCAAGCTCAAATGTGTCCACAGCTTCTATACGATCAACCCTCTCCACAAAGGCAGTTAATACAAGAGTGAGCTCCATCCTTGCCAGCGGTGCCCCGAGACAAAAGTGTGGGCCATTGCCAAAAGTGAGATGTTTTTTATTGTTGCGACGGTGAATGTCAATTTCAAACGGGTTATCAAACATTCGCTCATCCATATTCGCCGCGCTCATCCAGGAGATGACGACGTCCCCTTTCTTCAGATCAACACCAAGCAACTGATTGTCCTTCTTGACCGTTCGATGTCGTTTCGCATTATGGAATCGGTATCGTAGCATTTCTTCCACGGCAAGCGGAACCAGTTCCGGGTTCTGCCTTAACTGGTCGTATAGATTCCCCTCGTCGTACAAGAAAGAATAAAATGTGCTTGAAACCATATGGCTTGTCGTTTCTATACCAGCACCAAGCAGGAGCATCGTTGTACGGACGACTTCATCATCCGTGAATTTCTCTCCTTCAACGTCAACATTCAACAAATCGGTAATAATATCTTCACCGGGATTCTCCCGCTTCTTCACTACGAGTGGATACAGAAATTGATAATACTCCTGAGCAGCAGCCTGTTTCTTTATTTCACTTTCTTGCGCGTTCTCTTCAGAGGTAGGTTGGAACAGGATGTCCACCCAGCTTTTAAACCGGTGGCTTTCCGTGAGCGGAATCCCGAGCAGGTCCGCCATGACCATGGCAGGCAGTGGAGCAGCAAGCTTCTCGACGATATCTATAGTTGTATTAAACTCAAGGTCTTCCACCAGCTGCTTCGCAATGTTGCGAATACGAGGTTCCCAGTTTTTGAGACTGCGGGGTGTAAAGGCCGCAGATAACAATGAGCGACTTTTTTGATGTCTTGGCGGATCAATGCTTGAAATGTTCAACTTGTCTGGAGGTGTGCCTTCCTTGTTCTTCGCCCCAACAGCTATGGTTGTTCGGGTTCCCTCGGCGGAGAAATATTCATGATTGCTTAGAACCTGTTTAACATCATCATACCTAAATACATTCCAGGTATCGGTATCCTCATGGTAGTGCACTGGGCTTTCGGACAACATTTTTTGATACCATTGGATGGGAAAAAACTCCTCGGATCTGGACTGAAATCCGGTGATATCCTCAACTCGAATCACTTCTTTGTACATGCTGATGCCACCTCCTGGAATATTTTTTGATTGAATGCTAGTAGTAGAGTAAAGGTTCTTGCCTTGGAATTATCGTAAAGGCCCCTCCTCCTTCTTCGGTACATGAATTGACAGTTCAGCACCTAGTTAAATTTTATACGATTCGTCTATTTTATGATATAAACCATTCGAACTAAATTAAAAAAACCCTCTAAATTAGAGGGTTTAATTTATACGATCCGTATATTAAATAGTTTAATATGTTGTTTACCAGCTATTTTGCAGTCTCCATCTTTCCATTCATTTCAATAAACCACCAGCATGACTGAGCAATCGTTCTGGATTGCACCTGTTCAGATCCGGAATCAAAAGCAGCTTGAAAGGCTGTTAACGTAATCCTCAGCATTGAAAAATTAAGTGTCTCTTCCCGAAACAGGGACCATAGTCCTTGGGTTAATTCCTTAGCCTGGATGGATAATTGCGATTTCTGAATAGATCGATTAAACTTCTCCAGCTCAGCAAGCAGATGCTGCTTATCCGGTACAGTCTGCTTGAATTCAGGATTGATAACAGCCAGACTCGCTGCATCAATAATATGCTCCTGCTTGTCCACCATGTCTCTCAGCAGAACCTCGGTATAGTTCAGGAGCTTCGGCACAAGTGCTTTCCAGTGAGGCTGGTTCAGATGGAAGTTTCTCCACGTATTCGAGATCTGGTGAACCATCCCGAAACAAAAAATGGCCCCTTCGCAGGCGTATGGCCTTACTTCTTCACCAAATAACTGTACCAATCGTTCAGCAAGCCAGTTTAACTGGATTCGTGTGAGATTTTCGACATCAAATTCCCCGGAATAAAATCCTGTCCAGAACAACTCAACCACTCGCTGTTTGTCCGGGGATATCATCGGCACCACGATCTGTTCTACCAGCAAGTCAAAGTCAGAGTTATGATTTTGTGCCTCAAGTTTCTGACGAATCATCATATCTTCCTGGATGCGCTGCTCAAGGATCGCAAGAACACAATCATCCTTGGAACTGAAAAATTTATAAAATGTGCCTTTCGATACACCTGAATGATCAAGGATCATCTGGATGGTTGTATTAGACACGCCATTTTTCTCAAAAAGCATAAGTGCCGTGTCCAAAAGCAGTTGTTTTCGTTTATTCATAGGATAAGGACCTCTCAATCTGCCAACTTCTCCATATCATCCTGCAATTGAATTAGCCGTGTACGAATTGCTTCCATACGACTCTTCACTTCGGCTATTTGATTCTGCAGGTCTTCTTCAATGTCGATATCCCGGAATAAATGGGCATCATCCGCCGGAGGCGTCCTGAGCTGATTCAGTTCAGATTCGTACTTGATCTGCTGCCCTTCGGCTTGTTTCAATTCGTCCTCCGCTGCACCGATCTGATACTCCAGATAGGATATATCGGAAGAACTTGCTTGAGTTAATCGCTGTGAATAGGTCATGGTTCACCTCATCATTTCCTTCTTAAGATTAATCCATCGCTTTGGCGAGATCATACGGCTGGATATCGATATCCAGCTCCTGATTCAGAGCCATCTTCGCTAACTGACTGCCAATAAAGGGGCCCATCGTTAAGCCGGAAGCACCAAGTCCGTTGGCCGCGATCAGTCCCTCCCATCCAGGAACAGATCCCATTACCGGGAGAAAACCTGGCGTAAACGGCCGGAATCCAACTCTTACCTCCTGAAACGTGCTGTCCGACAGACCAGGTGCGAGTTCCAACCCTTTATTCAAAATTTCCTGCATACCACCCGGTGTGATTCTGGTATCGTAACCTTCAATTTCATTTTCATGTGTTGCCCCGATCACGATTTTGTGCTCGCCAAATGCCAAAAGATATTGATCAGAAGGTGGCATAACCACAGGCCAACTTTCTGTGTCTACCTGATCGGATACCTGCAAATGCATAATTTGTGCTTTTTGGTAATGAACCTTAAAGTGAATACCCAGAGGCTTCATGATCGAATTGGCCCATGCTCCGGCACATACAATGACTTCATCTGCCAGGAAACGCTCTGTATCAACCGACACTCCTGTTACTCGACCAGAATCAAATAGAAGAGCAGCATCCCCATGAATGAGGACGGCTCCATTCCGCTGCGCGGATCGAATTAAGGCATCTCGCAGGGCGCGCCCATCTATGCGCGCTGCACCGCTAATATATACCGAATGATATTGTTGATCCAACAATGGAAAACGTGCATGCGTTTCCTCTTCGTTAAGCCTTGTAATGTCCCCGACTTCCGGTGCATCTGCTCTTCGAAGATGGGCACGCTCCTCCATCTTGCCGATCTTATCGATATCCGAATGGATACTCAATGCCCCCACTCGGGCATACCCGGTTTCCGTTTCTCCCTCGCTCTGCAGTTCTTCTATGAGTCCGGGGTAAAAGCGTGCGCCGGCCTTGGCAAGCTGGTACCAATCCTGGTTGCGCCTCTGCGACAACCAGGGGCAGATGATGCCTGCGGCAGCATCCGTAGCTTGTCCGATATCACCACGATCCACAAGGATGACTTCCGCACCCATTTTTGCTAACTGATAGGCTGTCGAAGCCCCCAGTATTCCTGATCCTACTACGATGACTTTCTTCATGCTTGCATTCCTTTCCTCTATCACTGCTTCCATTATAGCGTATACTGTTTCGCATCCGATTAGCAAGAGATCCTCATTTCAATATGCCAAACTAAAAGGTTTTCGCTCTAGGATTCAATGTTGCAATCGTGTTATTTAAAATAATGTTAATTATGTAATATAATTCAAATTAGGTTTCTTTTAACGCTGTATCCGCGCCATCAACGCACAAGATCCTTTAACGAAAAGAGGAATAACTCAACGATGCCGAAACCTAGCATGGAGAATCCACTGGATGCCGAAATGCCACTAATGATTACAGGGCAGATCCAGATGAATGCTGATGAATTCAAGCATTGGAGCGACCATTCACGGGATTACACCATTGTACAATGCATCGGAGGAACCGGGCGAATCGCAGCCAAAAATCATGAATTCTTGATCCGTGAAGGAACCGCTCTTATTATGTTTCCTGAAGTTACCTATCGTTATCACAACCTGAGTGATTCATTGCTGTTTGATTGTCTTACGTTTAATGGCTATTTGTTGCCGCGCTTCCTGCATACCTTGCAGATCGGGGAGCTGCGCGCCTTCAAGCCGGATGGAATGCTTCATATCCTGCTGCATGAAATAACGTTGGCGCTGCAGTCCCGGCACAAGGATCAGATCTGGCACGTATCCGCACTGCTCTACATGCTTCTGGTCAGATTGACGATCGAAGGAGATCGTTATGGTGCTTATGAACGCTCCGATGCACGCTTAAAGCTTGCCGGACTCGTTACTTTTATCAAACAGAATTATCATGAGGATATCTCGCTTTCCATGCTGGCTCAACAGATGAACGTTACCGAACAGCACTTAAACCGGATATTCAAGAAGGAATTCCAAATGACTCCACTTGAGTATCTGACACGATATCGTCTGCTGAAAGCCAAGGAAATGCTCATCCAGAATGATGCCATTACCGCTCATGATATTGCCAAAGCAGTCGGTTTTAACAGCGCCAGTTACTTTGGTTCCGTATTCAAGAAATACGAAGGTATCTCTCCGATTGAGTTGCGCAAGCAATACCTGGGTTAGAGAATCTCCACGTCTATCTCAGCCAGCGAGGATAACCGCAGATCATGAAGCTGGAATTCCAGATCGCGAGTTACCTCGTTCGGCACAATAACGCAGCGGACCCCCGCGGCCTTGGCTGCCTTCAGCCCATTAGGCGAATCTTCAAAAACAACCGCTTCCGAAGCCTTGATCCCCAGACTGTGCAGAGCCAGAAGATATAATTCCGGATCCGGCTTGACCCGCTTGACATCCTCAGCCGTATGAATGACGGCAAATTGTTCGAATATGCCCAGCTTGTGCAAATAGCCATGCACCCAATCACGCGTGGAGCTTGAAGCAACGGCAAGCTGAATCCCCTTATCACGGGCTGACCGAAGCAATTCATGCACTCCCGGCAGGATGGTTGCCTGCCCCAGGTAGGATGTATACTTCTGTTCCGATAACAGCTTGATCTGATCATGATCAATCGGTTTTTGCAATGCCTGTTCCAGGTACAGAAACGGATGAAACTCTTCAAAGTTGGTTCCTACATTTTTGGACCAGAGCTCCAGTCCGAGTTCAATACCGTGCTCCTGATAAATATCCCGAAAAGCATAATACCAGGGTGTCTCTGTATCGAGGATCAGTCCATCAAAATCCAAAATAAAAGCTTTTATCATTAACCTCTTCTCCCTCCATTAATCGGCAGGGGAAATGGCTTAGAAGCGTGCAGTCAAATCAGGACTTGTAACCTCCAGGGACAAAAAGCGACAGGTACAACCTGTTCCCGTTGGTGACTGTGAAACCACGCCAGCCTGAATCTCCCCCTGTAGCGGCATGCCGAAGTAGCGTATTAATTTCCACTCTTCCCCATCAGGTGAATAGAAAAATGAAATGCAGCCCTCTACCTTGCGTACGCGCAGGTATGGATCGGGTACGGGAACTTCAATCGAATTGCAATCGTCAGATGAACCGTCCCGGGTAACCACCGACACAATGGTTGCCGCTTTTCCATCATACTCAAAACAAAGCTTGCACCAGTTTCGTTCATCTGCCATGACCATCAGACATCCGGAGTCATACTGGTGTTTCATGTCCACGGTTAATTGAGTGGTCAGTTCAAAATCACCTGAAACAGGTATCGCCAGGAATGGTGCGGATGTACGGACGTTAATGCCCGCGGGATCCTGGAAAAAGTCTGTATCTGCCTGAGTCTCCACAATGAGTACACCCTCTTCTGTGAAAGACCAGCTTGCAGGTTCATTCATCCAGTTCATTTGGCTTCGCTTTTCTGTTGCAAATACGTTAGACATCTCTTAACCTCCCAAGTTCGTTTTCTGTATTACATATTCTTCCTATATACAGAAAACCCCTTCTCCTACATATTTTTGTAATTTTCGATCGCTTGGGTATGTTTCTGTGGATCAGGCAGGAATAACATAATGACCATCAAGATGACGTACAGTGCAAGAATGACGCTGAACAAAAGTACGGGATGATGATGGTACAGCAATCCTGTCAGATAACCTGATGGAATGGCAGTCAGTGTCATAACCGTCTGTACGGCAGAGAACATATCGGCTTTTTCATGCGTGCCCAGTCTGTTCATAAGCAGGGAATCCCGATACGTCTGCAGTATGAAATTACCGGCTGCAAGCACAATTAATGTCAGGAACAGCATGGCTATGCTTCCAACAGGTATCAGGAGAAACAGCACGGCTCCGATTGTACTTAATATGATGGAAAACCCTACATACTTCTCCTCTGATCGTTGTTTCAGGCGTGGTATGATGACCAGATACAGCAGCATGACCGTTAATGCGGTCACTACCGGGATAAATGAAATCACACGATCATTAAACTTGAGCTGTTCCTTGAAGAAAATGACCTGAAAAAAATTCAGCTGCAGAATCAGATTGGAAAGCACGGTAATCAATATGATCGGAAAGAGTCTTCGTTTATAAAACGATCTGCCAAACAATCGCAAACTTGAAGCAAGGCTGTACAGCACCCTCGTTTGACTATGCATGCCCATCAGCTCTTTTCCAACCTCGGTTTCATCGGTATACCGATTGCGAACGAAGAACATCGCGGTCATCAGAATGCCTCCGACGAAATAGATGCTGGCCAGCGTTGGCACAATACCAAAATCAGCAATAACTACGCCTGCGATTGGCGTTAATACTCCCGCTGCCGTGATAATCATGTTAAGAATGCCGAACACTCTGGAACGCTTATGTTCCTCGACATCCTCAATGATTAGACAGTTGAAGGATACCGTTACAAATTTTGAAGTGGCATTCAGTAGGTAAGCAATCAGAAACAGCCAGAAATTATGCGAAAACGCCCAGATGAACATCGGAATACTCCACGCAACCAGATCAAAGATCAGCGTTGTCCGTTTCCGGCCCAGCTTATTCGTAATAGAGCCCGCAAACAATTGAAATATAAAGGCGAAATAAAGATTCACCGAATTGATCAAACCGATTTCAATGTCCGAAAGCCCGGCTTCCTTCATATATAATGGAGCATAAAACAGGACAATCGTACCCGGGATAGCCCATACCGGTTCAAGTAAAATGGAATACCGCGGATTTCTCGGCAAATCCTGAAGCAGCTTCAATCCATATCCCCCTCTTTCTGCGGATCTTGCCGCCGCGGTGGTTATCCTTCGCAGCGGCAATCCCGAGACTTCTATACTCCTATAAAATGAGAGCTGTTTTGACCGAATTCATCGGCAGGGGCTCCCCGGTACGCAGATGATATCCCACCGTACCGTTGAATGCCTCCTCATAATCAGATAGCAGCTCCTTGGCCGTCACCATGTGCTCCAGCTCTGGAATGCTTTGCGCGAATTTCAATGCCGTACTAATCATCGAATGCACGGCTACGGCGCCAATAATGCTTATCCCATCATTAATCACGTCCGTTGATTTGAATGTCACCTTATAGCTGTCGTCATAGCCCATGGGAATGATTCTTCCCCCTTTGGCAATCATCTCAAATCCAACATGAAGCTGATTCCCTACCGCATCGACTACGATATCAAACTTTTTGTTGTTATTGATTTCGTACACGTTATCCAGCGTCAGTTCCTGAGGATAAAACACATGATCAGCTATTCTTGAAGCAAACTCTTTGCGGTACGGATCTACTTCTGTGCCAACGGTCAGCCGTGCCAATCGTTTGCTTACAAGCTGACACAGGGAACCAATGGCGCCCGAACCCAGAACGAGCACTGAATCACTTGGCTTAACACCTGCTTTCATAAACGTTTGCAGCACACAACCAAGCGGCTCAATCATCATCGCTGTCTCCCAGCTCATGGAATCCGGAATTGGGTAGATATATTTCTCATCCCCCACGTAATATTCCGCAAATGTACCGTGCGTGGTCATGCCTACCTGATAGTCATCGAAGTTTTCGCAATAGATAAACAATCCTTCGCGGCAGTAGGAGCAGGTTCCACAGGATTGAGTGGGATCGATCAGAACCCGGTCGCCTACTTTAAATCCGCGGACTTCGGGGCCCACCTCCACGACCGTACCCACGCCCTCATGACCGATAATCGTTCCCTTGTTTGCCGGAACTTTACCTTTGACAATGTTCAGATCCGTGCCGCAGATGCCTGAGCCATATATTTTGACTTTAACCTGGTTCGGTTTTTGAATGCTTGGTTGTTCAACATCAAGTAACGCTACCTGTTTATGATCCTGATATACGAGTGCTTTCATGGATTATTCCTCCTAGTCGAATCCCCCATAGGGATGAAGTTATAAACGTTTTCGAAATTGTTACTGAGCAAGGTGTTCCTGTTTACGCAGCTCTTTCCAGTCCGAAAGAGTCTGCAAGAGTGCTTCTTCCACCCATAGCAATTCTTCGCGCGTATGGGCGTCCGAGAAAATAAAGTACCCCTTGGTGAAAATGCCGAAGTGTGCCATTTTTTTTACGATAAACTCACGGAAGGGGTCCGATTGGAAGTTATCCTCCGTAATCGAGTGAATGTAGAAGCTTGCATAGGTTCCCTTCAGCGCCAGTTGGTCCGTCAGCCCAAGAAGTACAAGTTCTGCTTCGATCAGATCCATGATTCGGATTGTGGCATCCCGCCAGCTTGGCCATACCTTCGCAGCTTTCATCAATCGTTCACATGCGATGGCTGCTGCAAGTGCAGTGGTCTCACTGGAATGGGCATTACTGAATCTGACTTGTCCTGACAAGGACATCAAATGCTGAGGTCCCATCACGGCTGCGAGGGGCAGTCCGTTCGCCATCCCTTTGGAGATACAGAGCAGATCCGGCCAGATGTCATACTCTCCTGCTGTTGCCTGCTTGCCCATCCGAATGCCCGAAGTGACTTCATCAAAAATCACAATGATATCCAATGATCGGCAAAGGGAAACGACTTGCTCCAGCTGTTCACGCTTCCATTCATTGGGACAGAGCACAATGCATGCGATGTCTTCCGGTGACGCTGTAATCTGAGCTTCAATTCGCTCTGGTGAAGGCTTGTCTACCCAGATCGTTGTACGTTCAATATCTACTGGTATACCGCGCTCTTTCGTTTCGCGACCATAATAACCATAGGCTGACCAGTCATGCCACCCGTGATAGGCTGTTGCAATCACCTTGCTTTTGCCGCTTCCTGCCCTAGCTAGACGCACGGCTCCACTGACAGCGTCAGCACCGCTCTTCGTGAATCGCAGTGAAGGGTATCGCCCACCAAACCGCTGCAGGATGAGGTCAGCACACTCCAGCTCAATGTCAGCCGGGATGGAATAGCTTGTCCCTTTTTTCAACTGATGAATGACGGTCAATTGAACTTCATGCCGTGCATGTCCCCATGGTGCCGTACCCATCGCCATCTCGCAATCCAGCCATTCATTCCCATCAATATCGATAAAGCGGGAATTCCGTGCTTCTGCACAGCATACGGGCGTGTGGCCTGGAAACAACCGTTCAGGTGCTTTGGCAAGTGTACTGCATCCGCTCGGAATAACCTTTTCGACGTGCTCTAACCACTCCAGATTCCGGGTAAACCTTACGGCACGGTCCAGCGTGCTCTCTTTTGATTTCACCTATGTTCCCTCCCTGTACACTTGGTTTAAACGTTAACGGACCTTGGTTCCAGGCCAGCAGCCATCATAGATGCGATCCATCGTAATGACATTGCCATACAAATCGATAATCAGGTCCTTGGCCCGGTGTGCATGTCTCATCTCGATCCAATACCGGTTTTCCAGCAAGCGGGCAAAGTTATCTACCAAAAACAGTAACCGGTTCTCACTATTGATCAGTTCCTTGCCCAGTACCTGCGGCAGCCAGATCGCCCCGTTTGAATTGAAGCGGTTGGAATAATCACGTACCTCTGCAATAGGTGCAATTTCCGCTTCCTCAAGCTTCGTCCAGAACGTATCCGCATCACTTCGCACTTCAGCAAGATCAATGCCGACAATCGGCAGATGTTGGTGCTCGGGTTGATTATCAAGCTGTTCTTTCAAGTGGCTGAACACAAACGGCCAAACATCAGCCTCGATCTCACTGCCCCACTTTTTCCAGAAGCGGGCCAGATTGTTTTTCCGGTTGAAATTTCGATGAATGCCGCTGCTGCGCTCCCAGTGGTAAGCGCGAATGTTCGGATTAATGACCGTATCATAACCGGCGGCACGTGCACGCATCTGGTAATCAAAATCCTCGTATCCATTGAAGAATTTCTCATCCAGGGTACCGATCGTCTCGTAGACTTCCCGCTTCATGCCGAACATGGCGAATACAACCAGCTGCACCGAGAACGTCTCTTTCGGAATATCTTCAGGGGATGCATTCAGGTAAAGGTGTCTGCCGATGGTGTCTGCAAAAGCAATACCACAGTGCTGCACGCCCCCGGTTTGCGGATACAGCAGCACACCGCCAATCATGCCGATTGTAATATCGCTATCCAGCGTCTCTCTCATCATCGACTGCCAATCCGGCTGTAGAATCGTGTCGGAATCCAGAAAGAAAATATAATCTCCCTCAGCTCGCCGCAGTGCACTGTTAATGGACACCGCGCAACCGAGTGGAAAATCATGCTGTAGAATTTCAATCGTTACCCCTTCTCGAACTTCCTGCTTCAGTTTCTCCAGATGTTGAAAGACTGCCGAGCCGGAACCATCGTTGATGAAGATAATCTGTGTGGACGGGCTAACCGTCCGAAGCAGTGAATCCGTGAACAGGTTCAGAATGTTATAATCCTGGTTAACTGGCACAATAATCGTATAAAGCATGGGATCCCTCCTAATTGGATATGATGAAATGCGTTCAAGCTGTTAACTCTGGAAAATATGTCTGGATACCAGCCTCCTTGTTCCGAATATGCTGTCTTAATTTGGTAATGTTTTGGATCTACTAGAAATTTATATCATTTCTTGTAATTATAAAATCTTAAATTCTGAACTCTATTAATATTTGAATATGATCAAAAAAAAACACCTCTGGAGTAATCCCGCACTGCCCGCGCGGTTGACTCTCCAGAGGTATATTTCAGAAGTGGATAAACAAATCAGTTTCTGCCGTAATACAGCTTGCGATTGGTGATATCCACCAGGTACAGAATGTCGACTCCATTGGCATTGCGCTCAACACTGAGCCTTTCTATCGGCTTGCCGGAAGCAATCGATGTTTGGGTCCATCCACCGTTGCCATCCGGAACCGCCATATATGCACGGTCCGTGCCGCTATATTTCGTATAATAGACCCGAACATTTGACCCCGTCCACGTTATATCAATTCCTGCTCTCGTTGCCGTAGCATTGTATACCGTCTGCTGCGTCCATCCGCCTGCATCATAAGAGGCATACTTCACGGAGAAGTTCGTGCTTCCTTCCTCACGGTATCGGTAGACAATCTTCGGATTGCCTGCTGAATCTACGGCCAGCTTGGCGCTCTGGATTCCCGGTCCCCCTGGATCGCCTCCATCCTTGACGTAGGCCTCGGTTGGAGCAAACGGCTGAACGATATCCACATTACTAAGCGATACCGGCGAAGGTATAACACTGCCATCTGCTTTATAGAAAGTACCTGTAGAAGGTCTGTATTTCACGTAAGACAAATCATGACGGAGAGCACTCGAAACAAAAGCAGACCATTCGAACAGGATGTGTAAGTCGCCTTGTGCATCGAAAACCAGATCATTGGGGTAGAATGACCGACCGGCATTCGCACCGACGACCGCCTCTTGACTCCAGCTCGACTGGGCATTGTTCCAGCGATACAAAATTCCAGGACGATATCCAGTCGTGTCATCGCTTGATCGGATCAGAAGATAAACATCACCATTCGGTGCTGTAGTCAGAACAGGGTATGTCCCCTTGAAAGTGGAGAAGGAAGGCATATCGGAAGAATGATTCTGCGGGGCGCCTCCAACGGTATCTGACCTGAAATAACGCCAGCTATCGTTGTGCATGGAAGCAAATACATGAAATCGGCCGCTGCCGTCGCGGGCTATGGAAGGTTGATTGTGCCCGATGTCATCACTATACTGAGCAACGGTACTGCCATTCATCACCGGAATGTTGGACCACGTTCCTGATCCATCCCGTCTTGCAATATTTACAGTATGTGTGCTCTCTGTGCCTCCCGGGCCGTTGTATGCCAAGTAGGCATACTCATTTCCCGTGCCATATGTCTCAAGCGGCGTCCACCATCCCGCCTGATTGCTTGAATCCATGGCATAAGGTACCTCCGTGAGTGTTGCTGCTGCCATACCGGTGCTCGTCGGCAGTACGGATATGAGCAGTGCGGCAACGGCGCCTATCTTCCAGAACCTTCTTTTTCCCAAGATCATTCGCCTCCTTCATGAATGGTGTAACATGAATTCGTAGAGAAAGGATCCCCGGCCGGGAATAATTAAAGCGCTTACAGTTTACTGGGTGCTTGTTAGCGCCATCATCATGGTAACATGAGTTTTCCGTTGTACGTCATATACAAAATCATGCTTTTGATAGAACAAAATTTTGATATTTAAGCTTCAAGATATAATGGAATAGAACATTTCATCACTTCCGGTTTTGCTAAACGTTTTCGAAATATTCAATCGACAAAAAGACCGAATGGGTTACCATTCAGTCTCCTTGGCTCCGAGGTTCGTGACGAATTGGCGCAATGCATGAGATACCCATTTTCGGGTGTGAATGACTAACTGGATTTCGAGTCTGAATTCGCCATGCTCCAGTGGCAATACGGTAAGTTCCTCCCGCCGAATCTCATCGAGCGCAATCATTTGAGGCAAAAGCGAGATACCCGATCCTGCCATAATACTTCGCTTAATCGCCTCAGGGCTTCCCAGTTCCAAGCCTACTTTGTAAGGAATACCGTTCGTCCTCAGCACTCTCTCCAGCAGCTGCCTGTAGTTGCAGGTATCCTCGGGCATAATCCATTCTTCGTCAGCCAGATCGCTCAATTCAATTTTCTGCTTGTTCGCAAGGGGATGATCTGTGTTAACGATGAGGACCAGCGGCTCTTCCCGGATGGTAATCCACTGCAAGCCTGATTCAGATGATGCATTCGCCAGAATAAGTCCCACATCGGCTTCTCCCTCTTTTACTTTCTGCAAAATCATGTCTTCCCGATCGGTCTGCAGCCGAATACCCAGTTCAGGATACTGCTTGCGTGTCGTCTGAATTGGGGCAGGAAGAAAATAGGAAGCGAGCGAATCCATCGTTGCGATAGTAAGCGAACCTCCGCCCTGTTTGGTCAGCTTTTCCTGCGAATGTTCATATATCTCCAGGAGTTGTCCGGAGAGCTTGAACAATTCTTCCCCTGCAGAAGTAAGTCGGATTTTATTGTTATTGTAACGTTCGAATAATTTGACCTGATAGATCTTCTCCAGCTTTTGAATCTGTGTCGTTACACTCGACTGTGCATAGCCAAGCTCTTCTGCCGCCTTGGTGAAACTTTGCCGCACGGCCACTTCACGAAAGGTTTGAAAATAATTCAAATCCATGTTCTTGAACCCTTCCTTATCAAAATAATCGATAACACCTATCATCTATTATAGTTAACTATGATGCCAATTCCCATGGTAAAGTGAATTTATTGTCATTTCAACATAAATGGAGGCCATATTATGCTAACCGAACAACAGATTCAAGGTATTTATGTACCGGTAATCACCCCTTTTACGAAGGATAATCAGCTCGATATCCCTTCCTTTCGGAACTACATCACACATATGGCGAATAGCGGAATTCATGGTTTGGTTATTAACGGCACTACTGGAGAGTCACCTACGGTTTCATGGGATGAAGTGGAGCAGCTCGTTCAAGTCACGAAGGAAACCTTGCAAAGCATAAATAAAACGATACCTATCGTCGTTGGGACCGGAACCAACGATACAGCATCAACGGTTAAACGAACACAAATGGCTGGTGAACTCGGTGCGGACGCCGTTCTTGTGGTAACTCCCTACTACAACAGACCAACAGAGGAAGGCATTTTTGAACATTTCCGAGTGACTGCCGAAGCGGGAGTACCCATTATTGTATACGAAATCCCTGCACGCACGGGTGTCCGTGTCTCGGTGGATACGATGAAAAGAATCATGAACTTAGACGGGGTTATTGGCCTTAAGGACAGCACCAACGGCGTGGAATTAATGTCGGAACTGGTACGAAGCGGATCCAAACCTATCCTGTGCGGGGATGATGCATTCTTTTACGACATGATAAGTAAAGGTGCTGCTGGTGGCATGCTGGCATCTGCCAATATTAACACGGAGCAATTCATTGAGGTGTATGATCGCTTCATCGCTGGAGACAAGGATGGCTCGCTCGAGCTGTTCAATGAGCTCGCTCCTTTTATTGACCACCTCTTTGCAGAGCCGGCTCCTGCCATGCTCAAATGGCTGCTTGTCAATCAAGGA
Source organism: Paenibacillus sp. ACRRY (assembly GCF_022346995.1). Classification (GTDB taxonomy): domain Bacteria; phylum Bacillota; class Bacilli; order Paenibacillales; family Paenibacillaceae; genus Paenibacillus. The sequence goes on from NZ_JAKRNM010000001.1 coordinate 1,338,834, forward strand.
ATCATTACTTCCGATCAACTGCGCCTGCCGCTCATGCCGGCATCTGATCAATTAAAAGCCAAAATGGATCAATACACGGTGAGCAGTAACGTAGTAGGTTAAACCTTATAATTAAACGTCCATGCATAGACAACAAAAGCCGCAGATCTGCGGCTTTTTCAATATGCTTCATCATGAAATTCTAAATACAAGAACTAGCCGAATTCGTAATCATCACCTACGTTCTTACTTCGCAACAAAGCCATGATAAAAAGTATCCACCACGAGTGCCGCTGCCGACTTTCTGGCAATATCGCCACTGATGACCTGCTGCCAGGTAAGAAACAAAATGGAATACAGTACATCGACAATCCAGTTCTTATCCACATTTTGACGAAAGTACCCTTTTTGCTGCAGCAGACCGACTACATGCAATATGGGTTCTCGCAACTTCAGATCGGCCCCCTCGATCTCAGGATTGTAGTGAATGGTTGCATCATGGGTTAGAAAATAGATTTTATCCCCTAACGGAATAAGTGCTTCGATGAGCTCCGGTATGTACTTCTCACAGTTCTCTTCATCCAGTTGGATATTCTGCATCGCCTGATTAACAACCTCAATGGCACGTAATCCCAGATACACCATCAGCTGCTCCCGGCTCTCGACGTATCGATGCAATGTAGCAATGCCGATATTGGCCGACTCGGCAATTTCATTCATGGACGCATTCGGTTTCTCAATCAGCAGCTTGGTAGCTTCATCCAGAATGCTGTTTAGCCTCGTTTGTTTAATGGAGGTCATTTCTTTTTTCATTATCGTTCACACCTTTTGGAGAGATTCAAGATTCATTCAATCCAATGATTCAATTATCTCTCATATGATCGTCATATCTACATGGCATTATAACACAAGCATCTTCTATGGTGGTGTGTTCAGGGTAACCAGGTATCCCATGAAGACAAAAGTAAAAACGAACCCAGAGTCCTAGTAAGGATCTGAGTTCGTCACATACCGCTGCAGAAATGCTATTCATTTGATGAATAATTTAGTATAAGGGCTTCACGTGTCTGTTCATCATAACGGATCCAGAGCTCATCGCCGATCTCTACACCGAATACAGGGTCTATCGACTGATAAATTTCATAGCTCTGTCCACCTCGATCTACAGTAATCAGCGCCAAGGGGCGCTCGCCGGCTGTGATTCCTTCATACGTGACAGAGCGAATCGTTGCCGCACCCTGTTTGCCTTTCGCTAAACGAAGCTCACGCTCATAATCTTCACGTTTCATATGCATTGGAATCCGCGTGCCGTTCTGAACAATAGTCCCCGATGGTACGAACAGGCTGTTTGTTTTGCGGATGCTGTCCTCACCACTTGTTATGATCAAATCCATGATCAGCAGTTCCCGATCCAGAAACTCTGTCTCCTTCTTCTCGATTCGGACAACTTCAGCTTCCAATGGTAATTGATCGGTGAGTTCGGAAGTACCCACGCCATAAGACTGAAGGCGAACCTGGCCTCCAGCCATAATCAACGTTGCAGCGGTCCCTTCACGGTAGTTGAAGCCTGGGGGCTGCACAACCGGCACCTCGTATTCTTCTTCATCCGCTGTAAAATGGAGCAGGAGGACCTTGCCGCGATTGAGGAATCCATAATGATCAATACGTTCAAGAACAGCATGATGTATGGTTGATGGCATCTGGGCCTGTACATCCTCATCGGATATCAACATGGCCTTGTCCTTTTCCCGATTATAGCTGATAACTACCTGATCGCCGATACGATTAACATTCAGGAGAGAGATCACCTTTTTGAGTTCAACCTCCTTCCGTTCACCATCCACCTCGAAACGAATTTTGAAGCGAACCAGCGGCTGATTGTTGACGTAGGTGCCTGTCTCTGCCATCTCCATGATCGTACCATTCAACAGTTCACCCTCGTTAATCAGCTGTGTTCGCCTTTTAAATATTAGTGGCAGGACGAACTGTGGCACGATGATTACTAACAGCGGAATGGCGAGCCAAACTGCCCAGTTGAGGACAAGCCCCCCCCCATCACCAATATGACCTAGGAAACCACGGAAGGATAACTGTCCTTCATTCGCTGTTCTGATCCATTCGAGCATCTGATCCTTCGTCTGAATATGGACTAGTCCTGTCTCCACGTTCATGGCGCCTGCCACTTGTTCGCCGCCCGAGTAATAGAGCGTATCATCTTCAAGAGCTTTGTAAAATTCAACCTCCGTGTTCTTCAGATCCTCATATGTTAATTGCCCCACCATTGCTCCTACATCCATGAAAGACTTTTTCTTATCATTGTAGATATAACCGCGAACTTCACCTTGTTTCTCATCCTCCATGGAAGATCCAACAATGAAAATCTCCTGGTCATTCAATAAGAATACACTCGCTTGGTATACCGGTTTGGGAGTGTTAACGACAGATCCCCACTCATTCGTTTTGGCATTATAGAAACGGACTTGTTTGGGATTGGAATCCTGGGCGCGAACCAACCGGGTGTATTCAATGCCGAATGATTCGGCAAACGTATTGGAAGCCTGTTCCTGTGCAAGGAAAATACCTACATCCTCAGTCTGGACCTTCACAGCCGGAAGTCCATCCTGTTGAAGAATTCCACTCACATAGGCCCTTTGGCCATGTTCAAGTACGACTTCAAATAAAGGAACAGGTAGTTCGTTTTTGAAGCTCCCGTCTACATCAGAGATACTATCCGGATCCGACGGAAGTACATCTGGACTATTAAGAATCTCTAGTTTTACTTCTGCGTCCCTGACCTCTGCAAGGTATGTCGTTGAACCTGATGTTTCTCCATTCACAATGAGCCTGCCACGCCATGCATGTAAACCTGCCCAAGGAGTATCGAGCTGCATTGTACTTCGGGCTAATTCTGTCACTTCTCCCGTATCCCGTACGTGAGTCAGCTGTAAGCTCTGACTGCTATCTAATGTTGGGATGATCACACCGTTATTCTGATATGTAGTTGCTGCTAATGGACCTTGTGAATTGGCACGGATCATTTGTTCTTTGATCAGGTTTCCCGTGTTAGCCTCATATAGGTGGAGCCTCGAATACTCGCCGTCCATTTCATCCGTTAAAGCTACAATTTTGTTCCCCCCATCAAGATAATACATGCCTGTCAGATTGGAGTATTGATCTTGGACTCTCATAACCCCACCTCGATAATCATTCCAGATCTGTACAGTTAAGATCATCGCAGGAACAAAAAATACGAGAATTGTAAACGGAATTCTATTCTTCTTCTTTTTCAAAAAACCTCCCCCTTTCGCACATCTAAACATTATTAATAATTTTCATGTTATAAGCAACTTTTTTAAAATTCAGAAAATGAAAAAAGCCGCGAATATCGCGACTTCTTCTGAATCATACCAATATGGAAATGAGGATCGGCAGTGAGATCAGTGACAGCACGGAGCTCATGACAAAGGATGATGCCGTCTCAACCTCAAGTGTATCGAACCTCGATGCAATCATCGCAGCTACGGCTGAACCTGGAAAGGATACAAGCAGGATGACCATAGTCATGTCGGTGGATGATAATCCCATTAACAATGCAAACATATACGTAAATAACGGCAGAGCAATCACTTTCAACAGCGAAATGCTGATGGCATTCAGGCTGAATTTGATCCGGTTAATACCCACCGTTACCCCGATTGCAAACAAGGCTGCTCCGGATGTAATGCTACCGATCTGATCAAAGGAGCTTTGCAGCAGCTGAGGTGACTGGAAGCCAACAAGTGTCAGGATTACACCCAGAAGCGGAATGCAGGCAAGCGGTTCTTTCAGACCATGGATGATGGAATGGACTGTAAGTTTAAACAAGCTCTCGCCATGACCACTCTGCTTGCCCTCTTCCGTTTTCTTCCCCACAGAACTGACAATGGTCGCAATTGGATCAAGCAGCGCATTAACTACAATGCCCGTAATTGCAATTGGAATGGTGACTTCAGCGGCACCGAACAGGTTACCCAAAACCGGAATCCCCATAAATGCAAACGAAGGTTGAGTAGCATTCAACGAAAAGATCGATGACTGGCTAAGGTTTACTTTGAAAATGAAACGCATCACCAACAGTAGTACAACATAGAAGCCGATGATTCCCAGGAATATGGTCATGAAGAATGGCCACTTATCAATCAGGGTCTCTTTTTTTGTCGTTGTGATACCAATGAACAAATGTGCCGGCAGCGCAAACTTGGTCACTAGTGTATTCAGGCCTTTGGAGGATGCGGAGTTAAATACTTTGAAGTAGCCTCCAAAAAAACCGAGTAAAATTACAAAAAATATAGGGATTAATATAATGAAAATGTCACTTACTGACATGTTGGTCAAACCTCCATTTATGATCTGAGCATTTGCAACAATTCAACAAATGACAATAATTTTGATCATGTGATATGTTATTTTCAATTTTGGACACAGCCAAGGAATACCTGTACGCATGGACAGGTATTCCCTTCGGTGTGACGTATTGTCATATTAAAACCATTGCGTGTTTACGTTTATTAAACTGCTGCAAGGATAGGTCTGTATACAGGATGCCACATGGCTTCCTTAATGGCCTCTTCCACGTTTTCAAGTTCCCGGCGGGCGACGCCGTCTTCTATTGCTGCTTTGGCTACAGCAACTGCCACTTTGTAAGAAACATTCTGCAATTCTTTCACTCTTGGCAGCAGTGGTGCTCCTGGTTCAGAAGAATCCACTGCACCAGCAACCGCGATCGCCGCTGCTGTAAACATATTTTTCGTAAATTTCGAAGCTTTGGATACAATAGCTCCCAGTCCCAGACCAGGGAAAACAAACGCATTGTTGGATTGACCGATCTCAAACTGGATGTCATTATACATTACGGGTTCAAATGGGCTTCCTGTCGCGATCAATGCTTTGCCATCTGTCCATTCAATTAGGCTTTTCGGAGCTGCTTCGGCAAGGGATGTTGGATTGGACATCGGCATAATGATTGGACGTTCCACATGCTTCGCCATTTCCTTAACAACCTGTTCATTGAAGGCACCTGTAACACCAGATGTACCGATAAGAATGGTCGGTTTAATACGGCTAACAGCTTCAAGCAGATTTACCTGACCCTGTTCATCCCGATTCCAATCCTGGATTTCCTCCGCTTGACGTACATATGGCTTCTGGAATTCAAACAATCCCTCGATCTCGTCCGTCAAGATACCACGATAATCGAACGCCCAGAAACGATTCTCTGCTTCTTCCTGTGTAAGTCCTTCTTCCATCATGGCATCTCTGATTTGATCCGCATTACCAATACCGGCAGCCCCTGGGCCAAATACAAGCACACGATGCTCACGAAGAGGTACACCCGTAACTTGAACACCTGACATCACAGCAGCAAGTGTGACTGCACCCGTTCCTTGAATATCATCATTGAAGGTGAGCAGCTCTTCTCCATATGTATGGATGATATTTCTGGCATTTACGCTGCCCATGTCTTCCCAGTGAAGCAGAACGTCCGGGAACCATTTGGTCGTTTCCTTCACAAAAGCTTCAATAAACTGATCATACTTCTCACCGCGGATACGTTCATGACGATTTCCCACATATAATGGATCATTCAGCAATGTAGGATTGTTGGTTCCCACATCAAGTACCACTGGAAGCACTCGGCTTGGGTCAACCCCTACGGCAGCGGTGTACACCGCCAGTTTACCGATAGCAATGTTAATTCCGCCTACACCCCAGTCTCCGATGCCAAGGATGCTTTCCGAGTCGGTTACCACAATGAGATCCACGTCTCCAGCTTGCAGACCGCTGTTCCGGAATGCCTCCTCCAGGCCGTCCATATCGTTAATGGATAGATACACTCCGCCAGGTCTGTGGTATTGATGGCTATATTCCTGAATCGCTTGCCCGACCGTAGGTGTATATACAATCGGCAGCATTTCACTAAGATGTTCTTTTAATAAACGATAAAAAAGGACAATGTTTCGGTTGAACAAGTCATTCAGCATGATGCTTTTGCGCAAATTATCAGATTCATTTTGCAGCTGCTGGTATACCCGGCTCACCTGTTCTTCAATATTTAATACCATTGGCGGCAAAATGCCGTTCAGGTTAAGTTCTTTTCTCTCTTCTTCGGTAAAGGCAATACCCTTGTTCAGCATTGGATTGGATAGAACATCTTTACCTCTTAATTGTGTTTTCAGATTCCCGCTCGAATCAACAAAAAATGTGTTCATTACTAATAGCCTTCTTTCATGATGTCTCTTTAGTTTCTTTTTTACACTAGGTAACTTAAAGTTAGTTGTTAACCTTCCGATGACAATTATATGACTTTTTTTCTTTGATGTAAACGAAGTTGTGAAACTTTCATGAAAGGAATTTAGTTACTATTCGATAAATAATATTTATCAATTTATTATTTTTCAAGAAAATCATTTTATAGCATTCTTTGGCTTAAAGATGAGGAATGCTGACATGACACAGACATAAGAAAAAACCGCATTGCTGCGGTTACAGTAAGAATATTTGTGAGAAATGGAGTGTTACGGGATGTAAGCATCCACAACCTCTACCTTTTTCGCTGCCCCATCCTCTATGTATCTCACATCTATTTCGCTACCTCTCTGAAATTTCGGGACATGAATGATCGGAATATACGTCTTCACAATCGTTTGAAAGGTCTGACCATCTTCCTGGGTGACTAACAGATCAAGACGCACGCCAGGCCGTCCATCCATGCTGGATGAAGTCTCAGCGATATCCTGGATGATTGCAATTGCAGGAGTTCCGAATTTTAGAATCTCCTTTTTGATCTGCATCTTCTCTTGACCCGTACGCATTCTTTTGGTGACATTTAGGACGAGAATCAATCCTGTGGTCAACCCGAACACAACTATCACTATACCAATGATTATGGTCATTGCTGCTGCTGTCATTTCGTCCTCCTTAAATGAGACTTCTTACAGATTACTTCAAGATTAGATGTGATATTCCTGCAAATGTTTGAAGCAGTCAGCCTTGACCTGGTGTGTACACCAGGTTTTATTCAGACTTATCTTTAATTAATTCATAGTTATATGGGGCGCTCACAGGAGCGCCTTTTTACTTCAATGGATGTTACCCTTTAGATTTCCTTGTCTGCGAAAGGACGAAACTGGTCTGTAACGGTGAGTAGTTTACTACCTTGCAGATAAAATGTATCATCTGCTTTCCACGTATGGCTTTTCTTATTCTGCCTCCGGTGATAGACATAGTTATAGGGTGAGGTCGCATAGGTTTTGAAGCCCCTCTTCCTGCATTGCCTCAGAAACGTAACATCTTCCCCCACGGAACGGTCGGTGAATCGAACCTTCTTGAGCACTTCTTTTTTGAACAGGATCGTGCCCCCCTGCACAAACTCTACGAATTTACTGGCTTCCTTAGGGGATCGGATCAGAAGTTTTTTGGAAGCGCCGAGATATACCAGACAAGAATGTTTGCCCACGATATCACTTCGGGTCCGTTTTAATGCGCCTACTTGTTCTTTCAGATAATAGGCAGAATAATAATCGTCATCATCAAACTTAGCAATTAACGAGAAGCGAGCACGTTCAATCCCCGCATTCAAACATTGTCCTAACGAAATTCTCTCAGGAACCTGATATACGTTTATATTGGCATGGCCTCGAACACGGTTTCGATATGATTCCAGATTCATGCCGTCATGATTCAGAATGATAATTAACTCTTTATTCCGATAATGTTGCCTCTTAAAATTCGTCAGAATATTATCAAAAAACTGTGACCGGTTCGTACATACAATAATGGAAACCCCATGTCCACCCTCTTTATTGTTCAAGGCTTAACCTCTCTTCTATGAATGATCTTTCATCATATGTAGAAGAATAGATCGGGTGTAGGCTTAATAGAAAAGAATTATAGATTGAGCCTTGGCTTGTCGCCAAGGCCCTCAAATCATGGTTACGTGCCAAAATAAATGTCCAGTTTCCCTGTTGGTGGCGTAGTCGCCATCCACACGGCAGCCAGATTATCAGGAGCTGCGGTAGCAGCCGTAATATAATCCCCAATGAGTGGTGTTGGAATCGGGTTATTTCCATTCGGATTAAAAGAAGTCGTCGTGAGTCTACGGTTACTGAACGTGGCCCCGCCGTCAAATGATTCAGCAACGAATACATCCAGAAGGAATCCGTCGATCCGATTGGTCATATAAATGACCCGAATCGTTCCAGCAAACGGGGACACCGTTATAAAAGGAAAGAAGTTCTGTGTACCCGGAGGGGCGCCCGTTATACTTATGGGCGTGGACCATAGCAGTCCATCGGGAGATTCGCTGAGGAACACATCCGTGTAACCATTACGTGCATCGTTCCAGACCCCGTATACGGTTCCACTGTTCGGTCCAATGGATATATCAGCACCCAGACACAGGTTGGTTTGAACTCGAAATGCGTAATTGGGCACAGGTAGTGGCGAAGGAGCAGGAACGACCGATGAGATAAAGGTGGGCTGACGCTGAATGGGAGGCTGGTAATCAATTCCACCGTCATAAGATATCCTCAGTAATGCAGAAGGACTGGCAGGGCCTGTAAGAATATATCCTGCATATACTTCGCCAGAAAAGCCTACAGCCAATGCCGCACGGTCATGTATCCCACGAGGGTTAGACTGTCGATCTGGCGGATCCCAAGACAGACCCTGCGTTACGGATCTTTGGGTGAAAATGGCCGAAGAAGTTGTAGCGAGCGGAGTGTAGCCCACGTATGCATTACCACGATAAGGACTCCCCGGAGAACGGTCCACGGCGATGAAAGGTTCATCATTATGCACAACTGTGCCGAAACCTGCCTGTACAATCACAGGAGGTTGCCACGTTAGCCCATCGTCAAAGGAAGTATAACTGACAATCGTCCCGTCATTGATTCCGTTAAATACGTGAACCGTCACAATAAAGGTGTTCGGAAATGTATAGTCAATCGTAGGTGCCTCTGCTCCGGAATATCCGGCAGGCTGTGGAAGCACTGTAGTCGACCATGTGTTTCCACCATCGATTGAACGATAGAAGCCAGTTAGCGTGGGCCCTGTGCTGGTGTCCACCGCAACGACGCACATAATATTCGGATTTAACGTATTTACAGCAATGGAAGGTTCAAACTGGTTGCCTGCCAAGGCTCCGGTAATATTAACAACTGGCAAAGTGCTCACCTCACGTCCTTAAGGGATATTTGTGAATCGGTCTATGATTGACATTTCCGACTGTAGAACCCGTTGAATCACCTGACCTGTAGAATCTACACCGTAAACATTAATCATAGTACTCGTTGCGCTGAAAAAGTCACTTTGAACCTCAAAAAAAGCGGCATTAATGAGTGGATAAATGATTGTTCTGGTAATTTGCGGGCCTAATGCAAACAAATCATGACCAACGGGTACACGTACCGTTTGCGTTGTGTCCCATCTGAATATTTCAAGTTCAATATTAATAGGGGTATCCAGAGAATCATTAATGCAAGTTATCAGAACCTGAGTGGATTGCGTCGCACCATTGACCGGGTTATAGATCAATCCTGTACTATTCGGCAAAACATTTCACTCCCTTCTCAGCAGGAAAAGGTACTATTCTTCCGTTTAGACTATACTATGTTCCAATCTATCAACCGTCACGGCTAATATAAGTGTCCCCTCGAATGTTCCTGTTCCTTTTTTTTCATTCACTGCGTAGTCCTGCGCATCTTGCCCCTCCGCTGATCAAAACAAAAAAAGCCCTGGTAATTTCCCCAGGACCTTTCCATATATAAGATTGCGATTTATTTAGGTTGAATTATTGATATTTCAGTTTTATCCCCACGAGAATATCGGCTGAGAGCGCTGCACCTGCCTCATTATTTCCCTCTTCAATAACTTCCCACTGCCGGCCAATAAGCATGCGCAGCAATTCTATCTCTTGAGCGTTTAATCGGATATGCCGCAGCGTTAACTCCTCTTGGCTATAGTCCCGATCAATCTTACGATCAAAACGAAAGTCCAGCACCCTTTTCAGTCCGTTGATATGCAAAAACTTAAACTCGTATCCGCTGCGAAGAGCCTCCGCCCAATCCTCGGCAGCTTCTTCTGCCGTCTGCAACCGTTCTTCCACATCCATGGTCGGTTCCTTGATCTTGGACAGCAAAGGTGCGAGATCTCTCCGACGCAAGCGATCGATGATAACCTCAATCGATTCACCACTTGTCAGAACATTCTCCACCAGCATCCCTACAGGAATCGAAAGCCGCACCTGACTCATGCTCAGGCCCCCTCTTCTCGAAGATGCTCATTGAACCAGGCATTGATCTGTTCGAAACTGTCCACTCGTAGTGAAGGCTTGCCGCTTTTGAGCAGCGAATGATTGGAACCAGGGTAGCGAATCAGTTTGGTTGTTTTGCCGTAACGTTTGAGCGCGGTATAGAGCTCCTCCGCCTGGGCAATCGGAGTCCGATAGTCCTGCTCTCCATGCATGATAAGAAGCGGTGTGTCGATCTTATGTGCGTAAGCCAGTGGTGAACGGGACCATAACAGCTCGGCATTCGCCGCCGGATTACCCCCAATGACTCCTTCAACATAAGATATACCTATATCACTGGTACCGTACATGGACAGCCAATTGGAGATGCAGCGCTGGGTAACAGCTGCCTTGAACCGATTGCTATGGGCAACGATCCAGTTTGTCATAACCCCTCCGTAACTGCCGCCTGCAACACCCAGACGTGATTCATCAAATTGCTCGTATGTGTCAAGGGCATAGTCAACCGCCTCCATTAAATCACGAAAGTCTCCACCCGCGAAATCACCACGGCAAGCTCTTGCAAATTCCTGTCCGTACCCCATACTTCCTCGCGGATTCACCCATAGGATGGCATACCCTTGTGCTGCAAGTGTCTGCATCTCATAACTGAAAGTACCCGTGTACATTGCATGCGGGCCTCCATGGATTTGTAAAATTAATGGAGTTTTGGCACTCGAATCATGCCTCGCAGGTTGCAGCAGCCATCCCTGGATGCGCCAGCCGTCTGTGGATGTAAATTCAATCCGTTCAGGTACATTCACTTGGAGCGCGTTTATCCATTCGTCGTTTCTTCGGGTGAGTCGGTCCATTTCGCCAGTCTCAACATCCACGCGATACAGCTCCGCAGGGTGGTCAGCTGTTAGAGCAGCAATGACGAGTGTGGCTCCATCGGGTGACAATGTGTATTGATACACATCCTTTTCACCTTTTCCGGTCACGGGCTGACAGTCGCCATTTTCATGGATGCGGTACACATCCACGCTTCCATCATGCGTACCAAGTACAAACATACCTCGTTCAGGATGGTTAGCATCCCAGACCGGAGATGGAGACGGACCGGCAGACTTCATATCTCCGAGTGCTGCGTTGCCTAACTGCATATCCAATTTCGATGTGATCGGCTTGAGCGTTCCACCTTGCACGGGGACTGCGTATAATCGGTTATGACTGCCGCTGCCGAATTCCCGGTCGCTGGCAATCAGGTTGAGTACCTGACCATCGGGAGAATAGGAGAACTGGCTCACCAGCAGACTGGAATCCGTCACTTTGGAAGGCTTATTCACTCCCGGTCGAATAGTGTATACGTCTGTAAAGTACAGAAGGTCCGCATCAGCTCCTTTATCCTCCACCTGCTTCGAAATAAAGGCAAGACTCTGACTATCCGGGGACCAAGCAGGTCCACTGACGTTCCAGGTTCCGGTGGTCACTGAAGTGATCTCTCCACTTCCCACCTCATAAACAAACAGATGGCTGTATAGTCCGTCCCACCAGCCGGATCCCTCCGCTTTCGGCGTTGTACGTTCATACACTTTGCCACGCAGCTCAGGTGCTGTTTCATTCTTCGGTTCATCTTTGCCCTCTGCGTCTTTGATCTGCACTTTGCTGGTGAAGGCAATATACAGGCCGTCAGGTGACCATGCGTAATCCAATATTTTTCGTTCCGGCGGAATAAGATTAACAGGTTCGTTCTCACCTGCCGCAAGAGTCCATAGTCCTTTACCTCCATCTTCCAAACGCAAGAAAGCAAGCCGTGTTCCATCAGGTGTCCAGCTTGGCGCTGTGTCCTTGGTGCCATCAGTAAGCTCGGTATCATTGCTTCCATCCAGCGAGATTCCCCGAATCCGGGTGTTGTACTCGTTCTTTTGCCGATCTATGGTCTGCTCTACGTATGCCACCTGTCCATTCGGATGGATTACGGGTTGGCTAATGGAACGATAGTGATATAGATCCTCCGGCATGATCGGTCGGTTGCTCATATGAAGCTCCCCTTTCTCCAGTGCTGTTATTTTTTATTCGTTTCCGTACGTGGATCAAGTACATCGCGCAGCCAATCACCGAGGAAAATAACACCAAGTACTGTGAATGTGATGGCTAGTCCCGGGAATGTGGCTACCCACCAGCTTGTGGCTACATATTGTCTTCCATCACTGAGCATGCCTCCCCATGAGACGTCCGGCGGCTTAATGCCCAGACCGAGGAAACTAAGCGAAGCTTCCATAATAATGGTGGTTCCAACGTTCATACCGCAGATGACAATAAAGGAAGACAGGATGTTTGGCAGAATATGTTTTAGAATCAAGCGTCCATTCTTGGCTCCAATAGATCTGGCTGCATGAACAAAGTCACGCTCCTTAATACTGAGAACCTCACTTCGAACGATACGGGTAAACGGAACCCAGTTGGTTACACCGATGACAAAGATCAAGGTCGTTATTCCCGGGCCAACGATAGCCATCACAACGAGCATGAACAGAATGGTAGGAATCGCCATGAAGGCATCTCCCACCCGCATGATGACCGCATCGAGCCATTTCCCATAAAATCCGGATAGCAGTCCCAGGATGGCTCCGATCACTCCCGAGACAATGACTGCCCCCATACCTACGATTAATGAAACGCGTGCACCATATACGATTCGGCTCCACATGTCTCGGCCCAGGTTATCCGTACCAAGCCAATGCTCCGAGGCTCCTCCATCCATCCAGGCAGGAGGTTTAAGGCGATTAAGTGGATCGACAGCTGCAGGATCGTGACTCGTTAGCAGAGGTGCACATATGGCAATCATGACGACCAACAAAACAAGCACAGAGCCAAGCATTCCGGTCTTGCTGATGATCAGTTGTTTCCATATATAGCGAAATCCCCCTTGGCTACGTGAACTCTCCTTTTCCTGTTCCGCACCCGAAATTGGCATTTCATTGCTCCCTGTCATAGGTTGCACCTCCTTTTAGTCGAATTTAATGCGCGGATCAAGCAGCCGGTAAGCTACGTCCGTCAAGATATTGGTTACAACTACGATTACGGCAATGACAAATACGGCTGCCTGTACAATCGCCATGTCATGTGTATTAACGGCGACGACCAGAAGCTGTCCAAGCCCCGGCCAAGAGAACACCGTTTCCGTAATTAGTGTTCCGCCGATTAGGCTTGTAAACTGTAAACTCATTATCGTTACCACCGGGATCAAGCCGTTCCGAAACGCATGCTTCCCAATCACGACCATGCGGCCAAGCCCCTTGCTGCGTGCCGTACGAATATAATCCTGACTTAGAATTTCCAGCATACTGGAACGAATTAGACGGGTCATCTGTGCGGCTAAACCTACGCCAAGGGTAAATGCGGGCAAGATCAAATGCGACAGACCACCCCGGCCCGAGACGGGCAGAACGCCCAACATAACGGAGAACAACAGGATCAGCATGATGCCCATCCAGAAGTTCGGCATGGCCTTGCCGATCACGGATATTCCCGAAATGATCAGATCGGTAAACGTATTGCGCTTAACCGCCGAAATGACACCCAGCGGCACTGCCATCAGAACGGCAAAAAACATAGCTGCTACGGCAAGTTCAAAGCTGGCAGGCAATCTCTCTAGTACAAGCTGCAGGGCTGGTTGTCCATAGCGAAAAGATTGACCGAAATCGCCCTGCAATGCACTGCCCAGGAATTTCACATACTGCGTGTAGAGCGGTTGATCCAGCCCAAGCGCTTCTGTTAGCACCGCGCGGTCTTCCGCTGTAGCGGTTTCGGGCAGCATCAGGGCAACAGGATCACCCGTGACCCTGACCAAAATGAACACAATCAGCGATACAATAAATAATACCGGTATGACTTGCAGTAAAGATTTGAATACGTACTTCCCCATCCTCATTCACCTCCATGCGATACAAAAGAACGGCAGGAACTTGGTCTACCCAGTCCCTGCCGTTCACGGCCTATCGTTGCAATGACCAGTTGTTCTGCCGGGTCTTACTGTGCTGCAGTTGCAATCTCGTCGGCATAGAACATTTCATCACTGCGCGGCGTGAAGTTCACGCGTGCATTCGTTCCGTAGACCCCTTCCATCTGGTACAGATACACGGCTGGACGTTCTTCTGCGAAGATTTGCTGTACTTGCTGGTACTCTTTTTCCCGAGCCTCAGGGTCCATGTTCACGAGTGCAGATTGAAGCAATTTCTCCACTTCCGGATTATTGTAATCCGACTCTCCTTTAGCTTCTTCCAACATGTAGCGGTTGTAGTTATTTGAAGCGTCGAACAAGGAGTTGCCGATACCAATCATGAAGATTTCCTTGAATGATTTGGAACTGTAACGTTCACTGAAAGCACTTGGCTCAAGCACATCCATATTGATTTTGAAGCCTGCTTGCTCCAGCATGGCAGCAACAACTTCAACCTGTTCCTTATATTGCGATGAAACGGAAATGGTCATCTCGGCTTCGCCTTCGGCGTAACCCGCTTCTTTCAGAAGCTGTTTGGCTTTTTCCAGATCATATAGCGATGTTTTGTATAATGAAGGATCTGCACCAAAGTTACCTGGCGTTACGGATGTACGGGTGACGATACCTGCTCCGCCAGCAATGCTGTCGACAATACCTTGTTTGTCGATGGCCAGATCAATGGCTTCACGAACTTTCGGATCAGCTGTAATGCTGCCTTCTGTTTGACGGAAGATCAGCTGCAGTACGCGCTGGATTGGCGCTTTGACAATTTTCTTGTCTGCTTCACCTTCAATACGGGCAATGTCTGTAGATGGAATCGATGCAGCAACGTCAACTCCACCCGCGAGCAGTTCGGATACCCGTGTGGAAGCCTCAGGGATTACGCGGAATACGACTTCATTCCATTTCGGTTCATCGCCATAGTAGTTCTCATTCTTCACGAGTACCACACGATCATCTTTGGTCCATTTGCTGAATTTATAAGGTCCGGTTCCTACCGGCTGTTTCAGGAAATTATCCATGCCATTATCCTCGATATATTTGGCAGGCAGGATGCCTGCTCCCATTTTCGAGAGGCGGTTAAGCAGCAGCGGATCTGGTCCGTCCGTAATGATATCTACGGTATGCTCATCAACCGCTTTGACTTCAACGATATTTTTGAAATAGCTGTTTTGTTTAAGCGTTTCATCTTTGGCTACACGCTCGAGTGTATATTTGACGTCTGCTGAAGTGAATGGATCGCCATTATGGAACGTAACCCCTTCACGCAGGTTGAAACGCCAGGTGGTGTCATCCATTTGTTCCCAGGATTCAGCAAGTCCAGGCACTTTATTTTGTTCACTGTCGTTTTTGATCAGATAATCGAATACGTTAACCAGAACTGCCTCACTGGATGTATTGTTGTTGTTATGTGGATCGAAGCTCTCAATATCGGTAGCTGCTGCAATCGTAAGTGTTGTGCTGGCAGCTCCGCCGCCTTCCGTTTCACTTAATGACGAGTTGCTATCTGTGCCTGTACTTGTTCCACCGCATGCGCTGAGCACCAATGCTACAGCTAGTAATGTAATCCACATGCCAGTCCATTGTCTTTTTTTCATTCGGAACGTTCCCCCTCAGAAGTCGTGTTTCTTGCCAAAAACTCAAGTGCTATGGATGACAGCAAACCTACACCATAAGGCATTGCCGTTTCATCCAGATCAAACATCGGATGATGCAGCGGATATCTTGTCCGCTCTTCCTCATTGCCCGAACCAAGACGGAAGAAAACGCCAGGAATCTGTTCGCAATAGAAGGCAAAATCTTCACCGCCGGTAGAAGGTGGAATGCTGCTCCATCCTTTTGCCCAATCCAATCCATCAACAGTTTCGGTAAGCAAGTCGACCATCGCATGATCGTTCACCACAACCGGATATCCATCGCCGTAAACGACCTCATGTCCTGCGCCGAAGGAAGCGCACACCCCACTAACGACTTGTTCAATCAATGCAGGCATACGTTCACGAAGGATGGGTGAGAGTGTGCGGACCGTACCGATCATCTCCACCTCTGGCGCAATAGCTGTGCCCATATACCCACCAGTAATCTTGCCAATGGTGACTACAACGGGTTCCAGCGGATCCACCAAACGACTGGCGATATTCTGCAGCGCTGTGATGACCTGAGCGGATACGGCAATCGCATCGATCCCTTCATGCGGCCGTGCAGCATGTCCACCTTTGCCGAATACACGAATCACCAGACGGTCTGCCGAAGCAAAAGCAACCCCTTTACTGACACCAACGGTGCCCGTATCCTGGCCAGGTGTCATATGCAGACCTGCGATCGCATCCACCTTCGGATTCTCCAGTACTCCGTCCTGAATCATGGCCCGTGCACCGGCTAGCCCCTCTTCTGCTGGCTGGAATACAAACTTGATGTTGCCCGACTTCGGTCTGCCAAGACCGGTAAGCAGTTCAGCCGCTCCCATCAAAATGGTGGTGTGGGCATCATGACCACACAAGTGAGCCTTGCCTTCAACCTGGGAACTGTACTCCGCTGCTTTCTGGTCCTGGATCGGAAGAGCATCCATATCTGCCCGGAGTGCAATGGTTGGACCATCCGTTTCCCCCCGTAGCAAACCTACAACCCCGGTCTTGCCTACATGACGTGTCACTTCAAGCCCGAGGCTTTCCAGATGCTCAGCCACGATGCCTGAAGTACGCACCTCTTCGTATCCGATTTCCGGATGGCGATGAAAGTCTCTCCGCCAGTTCGTGAGCTTTGGCTGCAGCTGCTGTGCAAGATTCAATAGTCTTGTTTGTTCCATTAGTGCTCATTCCCTTCTTGTGGTTCCGATGAGACCAACCGTGAATAGATGGCATCAGCGGAAAATGCAATGTGACGTTTCATCGTATCTCGTGATTTCACCGGATCACGTGACTTCAGTGCTTCAAGGATCTCGGTATGTACTCCTTGGTTAAGGACCCGAATGTTCTCATCGTATGGCATCAGATCCAGTGCAGGGTTGATCTTGGTTCGAATCTGTCTGACTGCCGTTTCCAGGTAAGGATTCCCTGATGCCTTGGCAATTGTCAGGTGAAACTTGACGTCCAGTGCCCTGAACCATTCCCGTGTACATTCTGGCTCGGTACTCTGTTTGATGTAACCTTCCAGCAGTTCCAGTTCGCCTGCGGTGATCCGCTCAGCAGCCAGAAAAGCGCCTTCCGGCTCCACGATTGTCCGATATTCAAACACATGTAACATCTGATCCCAGTCACGCATGATTTCTTCCTTGGTTCTTTTGTGTGCATTGGCCGTGATGGGAAGTACGAATGTTCCTCCCTTGGCACCAACACGTTTTTCAATCAATCCCTTACTCTCAAGAGCAGATAAGGCTTCACGAACCGTAATTCGGCTTGCATTGAAAATTTCGGCAAGTTCACGTTCCGAAGGGAGCTGATCTTCACTCATGATTTCTTTAAGGATAATAGCTTCCTCCAACTGTTCTCTGATGAACTCACTGACCTTTATTGCAGAAACTTTCTCAAACTGGAAAGTCGCTTGGTTGAACATATCAACACTCCGATCGATATAATGTCTAAACCTTATACCATTAAACTCTTACTCATAATATAATTCCGACTAAACAGATATGCAATGATTTTTTTTCAAAATATCACAATTTTTTTTGAATCCGACGAAAATCCCTAACCTAATAACGAAAAAGACGCTGCCGATTTACAGCAGCGTCTTCCCATTCGTTTAATTTGTGGTGCTTCGAAACAATTAGTTTTGCTCGTTCAAGTACACTGCTTTTCCCGTGCGGGCAGATTCATAGAGAGCTTCGAGAATTTGCGATACAACCAGAGCTTGTTTAGGTGTAACTACAGGCTCTAGATCCTTATCGATAGCTTCAATCCATTTTCTCATCTCCACATCTGGCGCACTTTCCGACTTCCCGTCGTAGAACGCTACTCCGTCTGCACTAAGCGAGATCTCATTTGTATAGAGACGGCTGAATTTCTCGCCGTTAATGCGCAGGCCGTTCTTCATGTCGGCACCAGCTTCCGTTCCGCTAAGGCTGCATTTTGCTTCATCCACATCCAGGGAATTTAGCGCCCAGCTGGATTCGAGCATAATGGTCGCACCATTTTCCATAACGATCATGCCGAAGGCGGAATCTTCAACCGAGAATTTCTTCGGATCCCACGGGCCCCATGCATTTGCTGCATTTTCTTTTTGGGATAGTTCATGATAGGTCGTGCCCAGAACTACTTTGGGTTTGTAATTGTCCATCATCCAGAGTGTCAGGTCCAGTGCATGTGTACCGATATCGATCAATGGTCCGCCGCCTTGTTTTTCTTCATCGAGGAAAACACCCCACGTTGGTACGGCTCTTCTGCGAATCGCATGTGCCTTGGCATAATAGATCGATCCCAGTTCGCCTGCTTCGCACATTTGTTTCAGGTATAAGCTATCTTCCCTGAAGCGGTTATTGTATCCAATGGTCAGCTTTTTACCTGTACGTTCAGCTGCTTCAAGCATGCTCTGTGCTTCAGCGGATGTCTTCGCCATCGGTTTTTCACACATGACGTGTTTGCCAGCTTCAAGCGCAGCAATGGAGATTTCAGCATGCGAAATATTCGGCGTGAGTACATGAACGATATCAATCGTTTCATCCTTCAACAGCTCCTGATAATCCGTATATACTTCGGCTTCGGCACTGCCATATTTCTCTTTGGCTTCTTCAGCACGTTCAGGAACGATATCACAGAATGCAACCAGTTCAACATTATCTAGCTTACTCAAACTTGGCAGATGCTTGCCATTCGCAATTCCGCCACATCCAACAATCCCGATTCGATACACTTTACTCATATCCATTCACCCTCACTTTTGATTTGGTTTGTTTCATCTTCCGAAAAGCAGACGGGGTCATCCCCAGGCGCTTGCGGAAGACGGCATGCAAATAGTTGGCATTGGTAAAACCGGAGACAAGCGCAATTTGTTCAATTGATCCATTGCTTTCCTCCAGATTGCGGCACACCGCGCCAAGGCGAATATCCTCCAGCACACGGCTGAACGGCATTCCTGGCTGCACCTGATAAAATATCCGCTGCAGTTGTCTGGTGCTGATATGTAGCTTCTCTGCCACATTCTCCAGTGTTACGGCATTAGAATAGTTGGCCTCCATATACTGGACAGCGTATTCATACCTGTACATGGACATATCCCGCTCCGGTGCTTCAACCCGGATTTCGCCGTTATCATGGGCACGAACGGTTCTCAGCAGAATGCTGATCACAAGCTGTTTAATGGATGTATAATACCCGATCAGTTTACGATCACATGCTTCATACGCTTCCAAAAAACAGTTCATGGCCCGGTGATAATCATGCACCGGAACGAGGGGCAGCGCCTTGAGCTTGGCGATCGTTTCCTCGGATTCTGCGGCTTCCCACGGATCTACATCCTCTCTGGGCTGCTCGACAATATCCACATGAAGACACAGTTCATCCATGTCCTCATCGGCATCAGCCTCCTGATAGTGAACGACGCCAGGCCCGGTCAAATATAGCATGCCTTCGGACAAGGAATGCATCTGGTCTCCCAAGATGACTTTGCCCTTGCCCCGCGGAATAAAATGAAATTCAAATTCCGCATGGTTATGAAAATCAACGATTCGACCTGCCGGAAATGACGTCAAGTGAAATCGTAAAACCCGTATTTCGTAATGTCCCCAAGCAATGGATATGTCCAAACGCTCGAGGAGATCCTGTCGTTCAAGCATTTTTTCAAAAGGATATCGGTTCAATATCGTACCTCCCCAACCAGCCTAAGCTTTCAAATCACGGAGGGAGATCCTGCGTCCTTCCTTGGCAGAGGTGTTGGCAGCTTCCATCAGGCGTGTCAGCTCGGCGGCAATCTGCAGATTCTCAGCAGCCAAGGAATTGTTCTGAATATGGGAAATCCACTGCCTGAATGCGCTTTCTCTTTTCTCCAGCAACGGAAGCTCAGTCCACTCCTTAACCGCCTCTGTACCCACATTGGTCCGGATCAGCAGCCTGTCGTCAGGTGTACCATACAACAAGGTCCCTTCCGTACCATGAACTTCAATGGTAAATGGCGAGTGACTGTTCACAAAACCGGCCTCAACCACGCCGATCGCTCCAGAATCCGTAAATAGGGTTGCAACTGCATTATCTTCTACCTCTTTGCCAGTGACATAGCCGAAATTGGCACTCACGCCTGTCACTTCCTGGCCCAGAAAGAGTCTGGTTAGATACATCGGATGGCACCCCAGGTCAATCATAGCACCTCCCTGACATTCCTCCAAGTTATAAAAATGCTGAGGAAGCCAGTCTGCAATTGCTCCATTATGAGACAGGCGAACTCGGACATAAGTCACTTTTCCGAGCAAACCTTGCTGAAGCACATCCTGGATGGTTAACGTGTACCCGTCATTCAGACGTGGTAAGGACACCGTCATTTTGACTCCCTGCTCACGGACTTCAGCCAGGATGGCATTCACCTCTTTTACCGTTGAGGCAATGACTTTTTCCGTGAAAATATGTTTACCTGCTTTTGCAGCAGCGGTGATGACGTCCTTGTGGTCACGGGTAGGTGCATCCACGATCACGGCGTCAATATCCTTCTGTGCCAGCATCTCTTCAAGAGATGAAAAGTAGGGGACATTCAGTCGTTCGGCAGCTTCCTTCCCTCGCTCGGAATTGTCATCCCATACCGCTGCAATTTCAGTGTCTTCATGTTCCTGAGCCTGCTTGATATAATCCCATGCGTGCACATGCCACAAGCTTATTTTACCAATTCGAATGGTCAAATCGTCTTACCTCCTAGTATATAATATCCTGACATCTAAATATAAGT
Source organism: Paenibacillus sp. ACRRY (assembly GCF_022346995.1). Taxonomy (GTDB): domain Bacteria; phylum Bacillota; class Bacilli; order Paenibacillales; family Paenibacillaceae; genus Paenibacillus. The sequence goes on from NZ_JAKRNM010000001.1 coordinate 1,359,950, forward strand.
TATCACAGACTTCATTACATTTTAATAGAAACAGGCGACAACAAATATATAAAATTACGACATCCTATTCAGAGTCGTCATTCTGAGTTCAACAAAATAGGAAGGCACCTTCTCCACGATATTGCGTGTTAGAAGCCGTAATGTTTGGGTTACAAGGCCAGCCATGTAAATCTAAAAAAACAGGTGCTCATGCAAATGCATGGGCACCTGGTCTTGATCCAATTACAGATTTTGACTCATGATTTCATTTGAGATTTAAGGAAGCAAGTTCTCTTCGCCAGGTGACTCTGGTTCTGGCTCGAGTTCGGGTTCCGGTTCAGGGGTGTTCTCTTCCCCGGCAGTTACGTATAACCGGCCTGGTGCTTCGGTCTCGATTTTGTTGCCCGCTGCATCCTGAACGCGAATAACAATGACTCCACCCTCAAGGACTAACGAGGAAGGTGTAGTATATGTGACCGTATAATGACCAGGCTCTGTTTCCACTAGTGGAATCTCCGATCCGCCTTCTGCATTCAGATTCAGTGGCAGCTGGATTCTGAATGCAGCCTGCAGTCCTGGAGCACTGTCGAAGGAGACTGTCACGGTTTCTCCCGAAGCAATTCGTACGTCTTCGGCAGGTGCAATATTGGTCAACTCAGGCAGCGTGGTTTCCACATAAACCTTACGGGTTAGCGTTGTTTTATTGCCCGCGACGTCCGTCGCAATGACCGTAATCGTGTTCTCGCCTTCATTGACGAGAATACGATGACTGAAGCTTCGGTCTCTCTCCAACTTGACTGTCTCGCCGTTTACCGTAACCTTGTTGAGGAATTGATCCACTGCGCTGCCCGTAACATGCACTACTTCAGCGTTGGTTCGGCTTCCTTCCTCAGGCGTAATAAGAGTTAACTGCGGCGGCGTTTGATCTTGGATAATGACAACGGGAAGCGAGCGATCCGTTACTTTTCCATCAATGATTGCCTCTGCAGTAAAGGCATTGACCCCCGAACGAAGTTTGGCGTCAAACTTGAACGTTCCGTTGGTTACCGTTGTTGTCCCTGCGACATCTTTGCCATTGTAGATTTTGATCTGAGCTCCATTCGCCGGAGAAGTACCGGATACGGTGAATGTCGATTTATTCGAATAGGTATTGCTTGGTGGAGTAATAACTGGTGCGTTTACCGGATATCTCACCACCGCCCGAACCATATAGTTCCCTTCTTCTGTCGGTGCTGTGCTCCACACGCCGCTTACGCGCTGCCAGCTTCGCCCGGCATTGGTGCCGTTCTCATCGGTAGCTAGTCCTGGCGCACTTGTCCCTGCTACGGATTGTACATACACGATATAGAAATCTCCGCTCGTGATGACTGGTTCAGGGAATTCAACGCTGGTCCACTGATCGTTGCGCAGTGCTGTTCCGTCATACGGTCCTGCCAGTAAACGTCCAGGTGCTCCATCTGCTCCGGATGCATCATAGACAGCATATTGGAATGCGGTTCCACCAGGTACAGGCCACTCTGTGTTCCAGAACCGGAACGATGCGCCCGTTACTTGAGCGGTTGCTTGCTCAGGTGTCATCCGAACAGCCCAGGCATTATCTGCGGCTACAAAGGCTCTTGCATTCTCCGCTGTACCGTCATCATATGCGATTTCCCCAGGGAAACCGATAAATGGCTTCAATGCGACACTCGCATCAGCTGTGCCATTCCCTGGTACTGTCACATTAACGGTTTTACTATAATAGTCTGCAGCTCTGACGGAGACGGTATAACTCCCTTCCAGCACATCCAGTACGAAACTGCCGTCCGACCCGGTGCGAACCTCACCGACCTGGGCATCCTCCAGTACCAGCACGGAAGCATCAGCGAGAGGTTCGCCTGTCCGCTCGTCGGTAACGATACCTTCAATCGTACCATGAGGTATAGCTTCCAGATTGAAATTGGCTTTTGCGCCACTACCATCGGTGATGGTTACTGCTTGTGTGCGTGGATAATAACCATAAGCCTCTGCTTTCAATGTATAATCACCCGCCACATGAGTGAAGCTGTATTTCCCTGTGGATGGATCTGTTTTCACCGAACGTCCGGTTTCAATCACCGTAACCGTTGCACTTGCAGGCAGGCTTTGCGGATTAATAGAACCCGTTTCAGGTTTCTCAGCTTCAGGCTGCTGCTTGGATTGATTGAATTCTGCTTTATCGGTTCGTGTAACTTTGTACCAGGAATTGTCATAATCCGGTTTTGGCTTGTCACTGCTGAGCGTTACCGAACTATCCTGTGTTACCGTCTCCGGAGCAATACTCAAGATGCGGAAATCGTCAATATACCAGCCTGTCTTGACCACACTGCTATCTGAAGTCAGGCGGAATCGGAATTGAACTTCGCTTCCAGTCAGCGCACTCAGGTCATAAAATACCGGTGTCCATTGCTTGCCATTCGAATTATGAGAGAACTTGCCCAGCTCTGACCATGTGCTTCCACCATCAGATGAAGCTTCCACATAGCCAAAATCATATCCGCCCTCAATTTCATACCAGTGGTTGAATGTCAGGGTGGCATCATTGGTATCCGTTAAATCCACAACGGGTGATACCAATGAATAGTTTGAACCGTTCTCATACGTACTGTCCAGATCAGTTGCCCAAACATTTGGCGGAGAAACGGCACTCGCAGGTCCATTGACTGGAACGCCGCGTTCCCATTCATCCTTCGTTCCCGAATGGGTCCAGCCATTATCGTCACTTCCGTCAAATTGGTCGACATAAATGTCTTCCGGCACCTCAACCGAGATGGATACCTCATTCGACTTTTCACTTTCATTACCGCTATAATCCAGAGCCGCAACGGTGTAATAGTACGTTGTATCCGTTACTGTAGCCGTATCCGTAAATGTTGTCGCTCTTGTATTTCCGATCTCCTCGTATTCGGTGCCCGAAGTTGTCGAACGATACACGACATAAGATTCCAGATCCTCATCGTCAGGTCCATTCCAGGATAACGCCACATTACCCAAAACGTCAGCCGTAGCGCTCAGCTCTACAGGTGCACCCGGAGCGATATCATCTGGTGATTGTACAGAGAAGTCATCGATATACCAGCCTGCCTTCTGTACAGAGTTGTCACTGGTCAGATTAAACTGAATGAACACCTGTTGTCCCGCATATTCACGCAGGTCCACATACTGGGTTTTCCAATCACCGCCTGTGCCCGTAAAGCTTAACAGTTCTTCAAATACATAGTCACTGTCTTCCGTCGCGATGTATACCTTACCGAAGTCAATATTGCTCTCCAGATCAAACCAGTGTTTGAACGAGAGTAATGCCCCTTCAGGACTTTCGGTCAGATCAACAGGTGGCGCGAGCAGATAGGTGTTGCTATTTGCTGCGTACGTACCCTCCAGGTTGGTGGCAATGACCTTCTCTCCGGAGGCTGCACTGCCAGGTCCGCTGATTGGCGCACCCCATACCCATGTGCTTCCTGTGCCTCCTGTTGTGAAGCCTAGCTGATCTTCTTCAAAATCCTGGACATATCCAGGCTGGACCCCATTGGATACAGCCACTTTGTACACCTGACTGTCAAATCCGTTGTTGCCGTAATCGTTAACCCGGATATAATATTCCACGCCTGCAGGTTCAATCAAGAATGCCGGAATGGTAGTCGAATACGTTCCGTCCTTGCTGTCCCCCGCTATGCGGTCCATCGGCAGATAGACATACTGGCTTGTTCCCGTCGTTTTGGCAAATGCCTCTACGGAGACCACTCCCACATTATCCGTTACATGAGCCGTCAGCGGAATATCGAGTCCGGTAAAAGCTGAATTCACAGGTGTATGCTGAAGTACCGGTTCTTCCAGATCATCTCCTGCCGTTACTACTCGTCCGGATACAGTTCCTATTCCTTCAAGCACGGAACCCACAGCGTCCAAGGCGTTGATAATGCCATGCCCGTAACCGTTGTTGGGCGAGGTCGGATATTGACTGTCCGTGCGCGGTGTTGCTGTATCCATAATGATCTGTTCCAGCTGATCCACGCTCAGGGAATGATTGGCCTGAAGCAGTAATGCAGCAAGTGCTGTCGTATGAGGACCCGCCATGGAAGTTCCATCCCAGCCTCCCTCGTACACTCCGCCAGGAACAGCAGATCGGATATTGACTCCTGGTGCCGAGACTTCCGGCTTGATCTCATCATATGGAGATGGACCCAGAAGTGAGAATGAGGCCAGATTACCGTTAATATCTGTTGCTCCTGTGGCGAAGCTTTCCGGATAATTTGCTGGATTCGCAACTGAACCCGGGCCACCTGGATTCGTTAATCTCACATTACCTGCCGAGAACTCAGGGAAAATCTGTGCATCGCGCCAGGCTTGTACCATGGGCCGGAACCACTCGTCCAGTCCTGCGCCACCACCCCAGGAATTGTTGACCACATCCGGGGCGAGTTCAGGGTGAAGGTTGCCTTCGGCATCCACTGGAGCTATTAGCCACTGCCCACCGTCCAGGATAATGGCATCGGTAGTTTCCGGATTGAATATCCGCACACCGATCCATTTGGCACCTGGAGCCACACCGATCTGATTACTTCCATCTTCCTCTGAACCCACCATCGTACCCATCGTATGTGTACCATGCCCGTCTTCATCCGCAGGCAGGGAAGCGTTACTATGTGGATCATACCAGCTAAGCTCTGGGTCAACGATATTACCAGATGCATCGATTCCTCTCCATTTGCTGCGAAGAGCTGGATGATTGTAATCAACCCCACTATCCAAGTTGGCAACGACGATGCCTGTTCCATCGATCCCTCTCTCCCAAACTGCGGGTGCATTGATATAATCGATATTCCATTCGACATTTTCTGTTGCCAGGTTATCCTTTGATGCAGATGCAGAGTCCTTGGAAGTTGCTGCATCTTCTTTGGCCGGTGTTTTTGCAGGATCTGCAGCCGGAGCAGCACTTGCCTTTTCTTTGTTCACCTCAGCTTTTTGCAAGTAACGCGTTTCGTTAGGGAGTACTTTCTCCACTTCAGGCAGCAGAGCAATCTGTTCCATGACTTCCTTGGTACTCGTTACAGCGAGAGAATTGACGATAAAATAGCTTTTATATTCTTTGACCTTGCCCTGGTCAATTTCCTTCTCGAGATAGCTTTCGAGCGTGTACTGCGTCCGCGAAGCCGTTTCCCGGAGAGAGCTGACAACCGAATTTCGTACGGACAGCTTGGTCGCTGAAGCCGTCTGTTTCTCGATCGTCGCCTTTTCCATGGCCTGTTTGGAGACCGCTGACGTGTCGACCTGCTCCTTCATTTTCACAAGATAGGTGACATAGTCGTTATCCTCAAACTGTTTGGTCAATTTCGCGTTGACTTTGGATGTCGAAACCTTGGCCAGGCTTGATTTCATGTCGATTTTTTGTGATGTGGAGTTTTCAGCTGAAACCGGATGTACAATCGAAAATGCAAGGAGAAGCGAGAGGCCCATGGAGATGGGCTTGCGTAACCGATTAATCTTTATCAAACTTTTCCACTCCTTTTACCCGGTTTTTGTATTATTCTGGTGCTTATGCCCTTCTCAATCAAAATCAAAATGGAATGACGGCCTTTGCGGACACCAATAGACGCCCGAATCATTACATAGAGCCTCACCTCCTTTAAAGGTCTGGTTACACAGGCGATATGAAACGGTAGCAGCAGATTGTAAGTCTTGGAAGTTTAGAAATGGAAGATTGATAGGCTCAAACATGAGAGTGAATGTCGATAAGCATTCATATAGGAGGGTAATCACGAGCGTTAGCAGAAAGCTTTGCCAGGGAGTGAATGAAACGTACATTTGCGATTCGTTCGAGTGATGTAGGAATCTCTTTAAATAACGTGTAATAACCAAATTGCAATTTAATTGGATTTTTATGGAATAGTATATCGTCACCATTTGATATGTACAAGCACTTTTCTAGAAAATTATAGAAAATAAGCCTTTTTAATGCTTTTATATGTCTGATGTCTCTCTTAACTAAAATCGTTTTTTCATAATTGCGCATTATCGAAATTTTGATAGACTCTAACCATGTCTTTATGACTAAGACTTGCTGCGTAACAGACAATTGAAATGCATGGTACCATCCTCGGGTAATCCATTGGAACAACAAAAAGAACCGGCAATACTGCCGGCTCCATCCTTCTCTTAGTCCATTTCAATCTTAAATACGACAGGCGATTCACTCTGCACATTTGTTGTAGTGATCGTCAGCGCATCTGCTGTTCTTACCCATTGAGGCTGTTCATCAAACCCCAATATCTCAATGCTTTTGATTATTCCCTGGAAGTGATGTGAATTCTCCTTAATGGATCGAATACGAACCTCTCCATTGTCCGGATAGACAAGAACCGTTGCGTAGAGACTGCTGTCTTTTACGGTAAAACGAATATCTTCACTGGTGAAAATCTTGGTATCCCCGTCTGTGAATTGGCCTTCCTTCACTTCAGTCGGACCTTCGCCGTAAGTACGCCAGAAGGTAGTATCATAGATGGCCTCTCCATTCACCTCGAGCCACTCACCTATGGCTAACAGAATATCCCGGTCTTCCTTCGGTATGCTGCCATCCGCTTTGGGTCCAACGTTGAGAAGCAGATTACCGTTTTTGCTTACAATGTCGACCAGATCCCTGATGATTTCATTCGCTGTTTTGTAGTTGTTGTTTTCCGTGTAGCACCAGGAGTTTTTGGCGACAGCCGTATCCGTTTGCCAGTAATAGGGCTTGAGATCGGCGAACTGCCCTCGTTCCACGTCGGGAACAGCACAGCCCAGAACAAACGCGTCATGTTTGTAGTTAATCACTACAGGAATTCCCCACTCTTCTCCTTTGTTATAGTAATACGCACTGAATTTTTTCAGATAGGGCTTGAAGGCTGCAGTCTGAATCCACCAATCAAAGTAAAAGACTCGCGGCTGATATTGATCAACCAGCTCACAGCAGCGAACCAGCCAGTCTTCCAGAAACTCCTTGGAAGGAGGCGATCCATACAGATCATGATGGTCTGGTTCAGGCATGGCAGGCCAATAAAAATCTCCGCGACTAAGGGGTTCCTGGATATCCGATTCGAATTCCTTCCCGTGGGACATGAAGAACCAGTGCTCTGCCCGGTGCGAGGAGACGCATAATGTAAGGTCTTGCTTCTCATAAGCGGCCTTCATCTCCCCCAGAAGATCCCGTTTGGGTCCCATTTCAACTGTGTTATAGTGGGAAATGGAGCTTTTATACATTTGAAATCCATCATGGTGCTCAGCGACAGGCATCACGTATCTGGCTCCAGCCTTTTTAAATAGCGTGGCCCATTCGTCTGCATCGAATTTTTCCGCACGGAACATGGGGATGAAATCCTTATATCCAAAATCCTTCGGGTGGCCATATACTTCAAGATGGTGTTCATGGGCTTTGGAACCCTGGATATACATATTACGTGAGTACCACTCACTATCATAAGCCGGAATGGAATATAGTCCCCAGTGAATGAAAATGCCGAACTTGGCATTCTTGTACCAATTCGGGACCTGATAATTACGAAGTGACTTCCAGTTATCCTTGAATCGGCCTTCAGCAATGGTGTCTTCAATCTTTTGCAAATATTCGGTATGGTCCATACTCTGTTCTCATCCCTTTCGTTATTCTGTTCCCTTGTATTGTAGCGGCATGATGAAGGGTTAGACATGCAGAACACTAACTTTTGGATGCACAATATTAACCTTGTAAGGAGATAAGCACATGAATCATCAGACACTGCTTACGAACTACCTATCCAACCTGCAGGTGGAACTGTTCATGGTCAACTATAATCGATGCGATGCCGACTGGCGTGATCTGGATTATACTCCCGACTACAGCAAATTTTATTGGATCAGCGAGGGAGAAGGATGGTTGAAGATTGGAGATCAAGAGTATTATCCTGTACCTGGACAGCTTTTTTTGATGCCTGAGGGGGTCACCCAATCCTATTCGGTCATTAGCGATCAGCCTTTTCTGAAGTACTGGTGTCATTTCAGTGCTAAGGTCGGGGGAATCAATCTCTTTCAGATTCTGAAGTTCCCCCATTTCAGTTCCATAGAACACCCTGAGTTGATCAATGAAATCTTCAAACATATACTTCTGCATGCCAGATCCGGTGAAGTGTATGCTCACATGATGGCCAAGAGCAAACTAATGGAGCTTATATCCCATTACCTGATGAATCTGGATTTGGAGCAGATCACGTATTTGAATATACCCGTCATGGAGAAAATGTCTGCCATACTGGCCTATATTGATGCCCATATTGAAGAAAATATCACCATACAGGATCTGGCGCGGATCGCTTATATGCACCCCAACTATTTCATTCGCTTCTTCAAGCAGCAGGTTGGCATCCCGCCCATCCACTACATTACGGGCAAAAAAGTGGACAAAGCCAAGGAGCTGCTCAGCTGTACGCCGAACACCATTACCATGATTGCCGAACATCTCGGATTTCGGGATTTGTATTATTTTTCAAGGCTGTTTAAGAAGCATACCGGCTTAACCCCGACTGAATTCCGCAAACAAACGACACTGCTGGTAACATAAGACTGGTTATGTATTCCTACACTAGAACTTCAAAAGGAGTTCCCTGAATAAGGAACCCCGTGAGTTATAACAGCTTGTTATGGATTTCAATGACTCCTTGCCTGGAGGAGTTTCTTAATTTCTTTTAAATAGGCATATCCGTACTCTTCATCCGGTTCAAGGTATGCCCCTTCCGCCCACTCGTTCCAGGCATTGATGAACATGAACCCACTCTTGTTCCCATGCCGGCTTCGTTCCAGCTGTCTTGACAGATACACCCCAAACTTTTCAGGAGTGGAGCCGATGGTACTCTGCCCGTCCATGCCGCGACGCGGTGTATTATCCCAATTTACAAAAGCACCAGGGTAGATAATCTCCCTGTTTCGATGCGGTGATCTTTCCAGAATGGCAGACCATACCTTATCGTAGTTCACCACAATATGCTTGTAACTGCCGATATTCAGCTCGATCCAGATTTCGTTTGTGTGACCATGGGCAAAGGTATAATGCGGCTCAAATTCCATGCTTGCGTCAAAAACCTGACTGTTGTAGGTCGGGAAACCGCCTATCGTTTCAACAATATGAATACCCTCAAGTCCGTGCTTTACAGCCAGCTTGCGCCAGTATCGAATCATATCCTCACACCGAGGGATGTTGACAGGCCGATAGATAAGGAACATGGGTTTACCATCCACCCGGATATACCGTTTGTCTTTGAATGCCCTCACCAAATAGTCAAAATGTTCTTTCCAGTCGTTCTCGTCCCCATAGTCCTGTGAGATGAGAACGTCCGATTCCTGACCATCCCATTTACGTGTCCAGGTTTCATTTGCCCACGACAGGCAAAATGGAAAATCGGGTTCTCCGGTTTTTATAATCTCATCAAACGGCTTTTCGAGCAGACGCTTGCCCTTAAACCAATAGTGATAATAACAAAATCCATAAATTCCGTGATTCCTTGCAGTATCTGCTTGCCATTTGCGCACTGCAGGGTCGGTCAGATCATAGTAATTCTCTTGTAACGGTTTCCTGGGCTGAACATGCCCTGAGTATAAGGGAACTGACTTTTTCACATTGGTCCATTCGGTGAAACCTTCTCCCCACCACCTGTCATTCTCGGCAATCCGATGAAATTGAGGTAAATGCAACGCAATAAGTTTCAATCGAGATTCCTCCATACGTCAGCGGGATTTATCGGAATATTCGATCCAGAAGCTGCAGGCTGCTCTGAAGATAGGATTGATTGTATTTGACATAAGCCATTGCCCTGGAAGCCGCCAATCTTCGCTGATCCACCCGGTTCCAGTAGAAGTCAAACTTCTGGGTGAGCTCCTCCTGCGAGTTATAGCTTGGGAACACGTCCGTATCCAGATTTCTATTCGTAGATATCGAATTCAGCTGAAACGTACCACATGCAGCTACCTCCAATACGTTTCTAACCGGAGAGTTGTCCTGAATAACCATTTTGCTACCGTTATATAACGCAGCTCGGTCCTCATGAGCATGTACGGGAATAAATGATTCGAATCGCTTCCACCCTTTCCCCTCCACTCGAACCACTTTGCCAGATAACAACGCGTAATTGGCCAAATGAACAAGGATGCTGCCTGGCTGAGCATCTCCAATGATATAGACGTCCGACTCATCATGCTTAAGAACGGACTGCGGATAATATACGTTAGGATTCGGCGGAAATGGAACTTCATAACATCGTGGGTTACTCATGCGTCCATAGGTTGGAATGTTCTGTGCTTCTTGTGTAAACACATAGTCGAATACGGAAATGAATGATTCCGAATGCTTCACACCAGATAGGTCGTGTAACCAAATGGCCTTTTTGACCGGTGAATTCCTCAATGCTTCCACGCTCTCCTCTGGCAGAATCTCTCCCTCCTCCCCGCCCAATACGAGAGCCAAATCCGTTTGGGAAGGTTCCAGATAAGGTCCAATAGGCTGAATCGCCTTAATCTCATATATGCTTTTCACCAGATGTCTCAAACTCTGTTCCACGAGAATGGAAATGGAAGAGGATGCTCGATCATTACAAGGCGTAATGAAGAGAACATTTAATTGTTTGTAGACGACATCCGGAGGAACTTCCTTGGGTGGACGAATGACATCCTGTAGAGTTTCCATCAAATGCTGCTGCAGATCCGCCTGTTGGATGGTCAAATGATGCTGAATTGACTTCAGTTTCCGATTCAAAGTGGCATTCATCTGTCTCATCAGCAATCGGTTGGGTTGCTCTGCAGAGAGCTTGCTTTTATGAGATTTGACTTGCATCCGTCTCTTTTTATTGATGACCGATCCCTCCCGTCTCAAGCGGATTGACGCTCACTGCCTACAATATGCATGGAAGACTGGCTAGGTTTCTAGAGTTGTATATTTAGGTGTTCAACCAGGAGTATTGGGAACTCTCCTCATAAATGTGCAAGAACCCCGTGTCCATCCGGTTCTTGTCCTCATAAACTATATCAAGACCAGATGGGAGTTGATATGTTTGCCAACATTTAATAGCATTCTCGTTACGGGAAGCCAGACCATCAATCAGGATCTGCAGGTGAATGGAAACCAGACCATTGCGAACAGCCTGCAGATTAACGATAGTGCATCTATTACGAATAATCTTGGTGTCGGTGGGGTGATCGAGGCAGGGGATAGTGTAAAAGCAGCTACCCAGATCATGGCTCTGAATCAGCCAACGCTTCCTGCTGTCCTACCGGCTGTGCAGCAATTGTTATATTATAATCCGGGCGTCTTGAATCAACCCGGCCTTGTCTTGACAGGAACGAGTGGAAATCAATATGTATTATTCGTCGACGATAGCGGAGGAACACCAAATCTGGCTATTCAGATGATATAAAAAATGTAACGTATACAAAAGGCCGATATGCAGAGTGATTTCTCACCTGCATATCGGCTTTTCTCTGTTCTCATGATGGGTTGGGTATCAAGATAGACCAGGCGCTTTGTGGCTCCATTGTCAGGTTCAAGAGCTCATCATTGTGAAGCTTCAATTGAATGTTTTCAGACGCCTCTCCCTCATTGAAGAGCACTACGGCAATCGAACCATCCTTGTTACGGAAGGCAACGTTGTAGATTGACCCGCGACTGGAACTGGAGTCAATCCGAACGGCCTGCGGGCGAATGATTGCGCTAAAATGAGCCAAGGCATAATAATCCAGTGTATACACAAGCTCACCTGTTTGCTGATTCACCTGCACGATTCCCCGGCAAGTACTGCGACCAAAGCCCGGAACCGTCGGCCCGTTGTTTTCATCAAGTGCCATATTCCATAGTACAAAAGACTTGCTGTAGTTGCGTAATATCTGAATTCCCGTACGCATGACATTAGAGAAGGCTTGTTTGAATGGAGGAATCCATTCTCCTCCTGACCCCTCTGTGAAATGTACTTCCTTTTCGGCGTATGCTTGATACACCTTCGATTGTGCCGATGCTTCCCCCCCGTACCAGTGCCAGGCAACGCCGTCAACTTCCTCTCCCGCTTGCTCCAGCACCGTAAGTGGATAACCCGGTTCATCCCAGTTGTGATCATAACAGAGAATTTTGCTCTGAATGCCTTGGCTGACAAAGGCAGGTTTCAGATGATTTTTGATAAAATCCGCCTGTGCTTCTGCTGGCATTAGCATGCCTGGGTAATGGCCTGGCTCATACAATGCTTCATTCTGAGGTGTCACTGCATGGACAGGCAATCCATACTCCGCGTATGCTTTGATCGTTTTGGCAAAATATTCGGCGTACACCGGATAATACTCAAGCTTCAGTTGTCCCGTAATCATCGACCCGCTCGTTTTCATCCAACCCGGAGCACTCCAAGGCGAAAGAAACAGCTTCAGATCCGGATTTAATTCGAGCGCCTTCCGGGTCAAGGGGATTACATCCTCCTCATCATGCGCAATACTGAAACGGGCGAGAGCCGGATCCGTTTCCCCTTCAGGCAGATCATTGTAGCTGTATACCGTTCTGGCATAATCCGAAGCGCCCATTGGATTGCGAATGACCGACAAGCCGATGCCATCTCTGGGGTGGAACAGCCTGATCATCAGCTCCTCCCTCTGTTCTTCGCTCAATTTCTGATGAATCAGATACGCTGACGAATCGGTAAATGAAGCTCCGAAACCATCCATCTCCTGAAAAGTATGCTGATCATCCAGCTTGACTTCGATTATCTCCCGGTCTGCTTGAAGCGGTTGCAATTGTTCCTCTGATACAGGCTCAAATAGTTCATGTTCTCCTGTTGATCGATAGATCCTGAATTGGCTCATCTAATCCCCTCCGTTTTTTTATTGGATGCCTAATTTCTCCTTATTCTGTTTCATCTTCTCACTGCGAACCTTCACGATCTCATCCCAGCGATTTTCATCCAAGAATGACTTGTAAGCGGCAAGTGCACCATCAAATGAAGCATCATCCTTCGCTCGAACCATGCTTACGAGTGTCGAATTCCATTTGGTGTTGATGGCAGACAAGGCACGTGCTTCCTGTGTTCCTTGATCCGGATTGATATTCTCCAGAATAAAATGAGGTTTCAGCTTGCCTTTGCCCCATTCCTGCATTTGTTTAATCGACTCCGGAAAAGCATCCGCACTTAGCGCTTTGTGACGGTCATGACCGAAGAACATGAATTCGCCCATGCGATAATCCTTTTTGAACTTATCCGCATTATTGAGCTGCAGGTCCTTCACCGCTGGCAGCAATTCAACCGTACCGTCCGCTTGGGTCTGATAGGTTTCACCTTCGATACCGTAGTTCATCAGCGTCTGCCCCTCTTCGCTGAGCAGATACGTGAAGATTTGAATGGCTTTCGCCGGATCCTTGCTGTCCTTGGAAATAAAGTTGATCATCCAGCCCGTTATGCCCGATTGATTCAGCGTTGGAGCGTTGCCTTTGTTGCTCTGTGGACCGTCGATTGCAATATACTCCTTGCCAGGGTTAGCACTCATATAAATTTGAAGATTTCCCCCTTGCTGTGGTGTGCCATCCAGCAGCATCGTTGCATATTTTCCCGATTTCACTTTTTCCTCGAACGCCGTACCGTCATCTGCAAAACTGTCATCACTGATATTGCCATCTCTGTACACGGTGTTCAGCGTTTTCAACCAAGCGAGATAGTCCTCATCAAGATTACGATCATAGAATTCGCCGTTCTCGTTCTCCAGAGGTACACCGATGAAATCCTGCAGTGTATCTCCAAGCGAACCTGTACCCTCTCCAATAGAGTTAAATCCGAATGGGGTCAGTGTTGGAAACTTCTCTTTGATCAGCTTCATTACACTCTGGAATTCTTCTGGTGTTCCAATGACTGGACTTCCCAGTGCCTCATACACATCCTTGCGGATGACAAATGCTGTTTTGGCCGGGATGTTGCCGCTATCATAATCGGCTTGTGTATTAGAATAGTTCGGATATCCGTAGGTCTTGCCATCAGCCAGCTGGAACCAGTTAAGGGTATCTGCCGCAGCTACCTTATTGAAATACGGATCGTATTTCTCAGCCAGATCATTCAGCGGCAGTGCCCAGGTTGCAGCCTTTTGCACGACTGGAGAGTTCGAGTCGAATACAGTCAGCAGGTCTGGCATCTCCCCACCGGCAAAAAAGGTATTTAGTTTCGTATCATCACCTGTAATGAATTTAATGTTGATGTTCAGGTCCTCTTTGATTTTCTTCGTAACGATGTCTTTACCAAAATCAGTGTTCCACCAGTCCGCGTTGACGTACCAGGTTAGATCCGTAACCTCTTCTTTTTTGTCGAGCTGCCATGCTGGCTTCTCTGGATCAACCGTGTATCGGTCTTCAATGGAAACCCAGTTCCCCTCACCGGAGCTACCTGCTCCTCCTCCGCATCCTGTAACCAGCAATACCGCTGTCAGCAGGGCAGCACTTAGTTTAATTCCCGTCTGACCGATGGCCTTCTTCATGTTCAACATATGGATTCCTCCTCAGAATGTGGTAAAACCTGGACAAGCATTCAAAACCTTCATAGATCCAACTTGAGTTTGGCTTACTCTTTGACAGCCCCCAGCATCATTCCTGATATAAAATATCTCTGAAGGATGGGATAGATCAGCACGATTGGCAAAGTGGTAATAACGATCGTGGCGAGCTGCACGCCTTTGGTCGTCGTTTCAATGACCGCAGAGCCTCCGATATTTTGCATGGATTGCGTCTGGGATTGCACAATAATTTCATATAACATCATCTGCAGTGGATATAATGACTGATCCGTAATGTACAACTTGGTTGTCATGAAGTCATTCCATTGTCCCACTCCATTAAATAGCGCAATCGTAGCCATTGCTGGCATGGAGAGCGGGATGAAGATTTTGAGGAAGATATGCCAGTCTCCAGCGCCATCAATTTTGGCTGACTCCTCCAGAGAATCCGGGACGTTCCGGAAGAAGTTCATCAGAATGACGACATCATAGAAACTGAACAGTGCCGGAATGATGTAAACCCAGAAGCTGTTAAGCAGTCCGAGTGATTTGATCAACAGGTACGTTGGAATCATCCCCCCTGAGAAGAACATCGTGATAACACCCATGGCAACATATAGCTTCCGGCCCCGTATGTATTTTTTGCTCAGGCCGTAACCCACCATCGCACAGAAAAATACGTGAGTAACCACTCCAATTGTCGTTTTGGAAACGGATATCAAGAAGGCTTGCCAAATACTTGAATCATTAAATACAGCACGGTAGTTCTCCAATGAGAACTCTGGTGACCAGAAGATGAACCCGCCCTCCGCCAGCGCCCTGCCGGAACTAAAGGAAGAAATAATCACATTCCAGAGTGGGACCACAATAACAATCGTACATATGACCAGCAAAACAATATTCAGCGTATCAAAGATCCGGCTATCGAGATCTTCTTTTGCCACCTTTCCATTCACGCGTTACGCCTCCTTCTAGAGCACAGATTGATTATCGTTCAGCTTGCTCGTGATCTTGTTTGCGGTAACCAGCAAAATGACGGACACAATCGAGACGCCGAGTCCAACCGCTGTCGCATACGAAAAGTCACCCTGAGACATCCCCATACGATATACATAAGAGTTGATGACTTCTGCTTTTTCACGGTTTTGCGAGTTCATCAGGACGAGAGTCTGGTCCAGGTTCGAGCCAAGTAAACCGCTTACAGTTAGAATCAGATTCAAGCTAATGATGGATCTCATGTTCGGAAGCGTAATGTTCCAGATTTGTCTTAGCCTGCTTGCACCATCAATTTTGGCAGCCTCATAGTACGTGGGGTCAATCTTCGACATAATGGCCAGATACAAAATGGTCCCCCAGCCGGCCTCTTTCCATATATCCGATAACGTAGCAATCCACCAGTACTTTCCGGCATCGAGCAGGATGTTTTGCGGCTGTGAGATCAAGCCCAGACTAAGCAGGATCTGGTTGAATAGCCCGGTCGTTGAGAACCAGGTGATGAGCATGCCCCCAAGAACGATCCAGGACAAAAAGTGCGGCAAATATGAAACCGTTTGCACAAATTTCTTGAACCGTCCACTGTTCAGCTCGTAGATCATGATTGCAAGAATTATGGGAATGACGAAGCCGATCCCCAATTTGAGAAAACTGATGCCCAGCGTATTCACAACCGCGTCCCAGAAATATTTATCCGACAGGATAATTCTGAAATTCTCCAAGCCAACCCACGGTGCGGTAGCGAGCGTATCAATGACCGTATAATTCTTGAAGGCAATCGTTAGACCGTAAATCGGAATGTAACAAAAAATGATCATAAAGATAATGCCTGGTATAATCATCGACTGAATTTCCCACTGTCTGCGATAGTCGACGACGAACTCCCTAACCCGCTGCCCTAGCGGCTTCCTGTGTTTAGGATCAGGACCAGTCGGTGTATTCCCGGCTGCCTTCTCAACAGCTAATTTACTCACGTTCCATAGCTCCCCTCTGTCTTTCCACACTCATAAAAACGTTTTTATTTTTGTGCATAAAAACCCCCTTATTCTGCTTCAATCATTTAAAAAAAGACCGAAATGACCTTGCACAACTATGCTTCAATATCATTCCGGCCGATCTTTACGTGGCTTGAGCCTCTTACGATGAGTTCACCCGATAATTTTTGAGCTACACCTTGCTCTTTCTTCTTGATCATGCCAACCAATTGGTTAATGGCCAGTATTCCTTGCCTTGCAATCTGATTCCTTACTGTCGTGAGTGGCGGTGAAAAATATGGGGCAATATCAATATCGTCAAAACCCACCACGCTTACATCTTGAGGAACTTCATACCCTTCGGATTTTAATGCATGAATGCAGCCAACTGCACTCAGGTCATTACCTGCGAGAAATGCGTCGGGACGTTTGCCTGGATGCAGGTGCAAAAAGGACTTAATGGCACTGTACGTGCCCTCTTCCTCAAAATACCCCTGAATGATATAGTCATCATCCACCGGGAGTTGGTATTCACGCAAAGCTGCCAGATACCCGTCTCTACGCTGCACGCTGTCAAACATCGTATCCACACCGGAGATGTAAGCAATCTTCTTGTGTCCAAGTGAGATCAGGTACTTCGTTGCTTCGTAAGCTGCCACATAAGAGTCGAATATGATACTTCCCATCGTTTCACTCTGATAGACACGGTCCAGGAAGACTGCCTTGATCTTGTCTTTTTGCATGGACAGAATATCCTGCTCATCAATGCGCAGTTCTTCATAAATAATGACACCATCCACGCGGCGCCCCATAATATTGCTCATGATGACCTGTTTATCCTTAGTGACAAATACATTCAGCCCATATCCGAGGCGGTCACACTCGCGGGACATCGACTCAACCAGTTTGTAAAAATACGGTCCTGATACACTGGTCGTGAAGAAGCCCAGCATCTTGGTTTGTCCCGATTTTAACAATTTGCCATTCAGATTGGGAACGTAATTTAACCGCTCAGCTACCTTCAGCACGTGAGACTTGGTCTCCGGGTTCAGTACGTCCACACCATTCAGAGCATTGGACACGGTGGATATGGAAACACCCGCTTCCCTTGCAACATCTTTGATCGTAATCTTAGCCATAATGATTAGTCCTTTACTATAAAAACGTTTTTATATTGTTAAATTAGCATAAAACCGCTTTCAGCACAACACTTTAATTTTTTTTACGCTGATGCTTTATGCTTTTTCTATGTGTATGAGCTGTAAATCTGCTCCAATTGCTCTCCCAAACGATCCAGACGAACGAACCGATCCGCGCGTACAACTTCCTTCTGCTCCACCAGAACAAGCATAATTGGAACGGTGAAAATGAGGAACTTCGATGCCACCTCTTCCACCTGGTTCGCATCGATGTGTCCCAGAGCAATCGAAGGATAAGGCTGTAGCAGTTCTCTGATCTTGGGCAGCAAGGCATGACACACACTGCATTCCTGCCGGCTAACATACAGTAAAGTCAAGGTATGCTGCTGGATAAACGAATCAACCATGTCCATGGACGTTAACTCATGTATTTCTTTCATTTGTGCCTCCGTCTCAATCCAAACTGATATAACAAGTATGAGTGTACCATGATTAAATGCTCTTATAAAATGCACAACGGAGTGAATCATCTATTCAATACCAAGCGAAGTTCCATGAACCATAAAATCTCACTTTCCAAAATACCCCAATTTGAATTACACTAGAAGTGTATAACCATCTTAATTGAAATGAGGTTTATCTATGAAAAGAAAAAGCATGCTGCTCCTCGCTGCCCTCTGTCTATTCGCTTCATTCGCTGCTTCCGCCTCCGCTGCTTCAGTTGACAACGGATTCAACCTACTTTCGGATCGACAAACGGGTACAGTTAAATAAGAAGTTCTTTAGTTCTTAACTTCTTAACAAACTCTCAAAAGCTTACTTCTTAGTGATTACATATAACGAATCGGCTTCATGATGGCATGAAAAAGGACACGAACCTGTAAATTCATACAGGCTTGTGTCCTTTTCATTTGGTGTCAATCTACCTTAGCGCCATATGAACGCATAAATAATACAGCCTGTTCCCTGTCTATACGAGCACCCTTGACGTCCAAGGATTTCAGATCAATGCCTTCTAGGTTAGCTCCGCGCAGGTCCGCTCCCATTAGTTTAGCCCTGCTCAGTGTTGCTCTGGTCATGTCACAATCTCTGAGATCCGCCCTTCCAAGGTCCGTATCCGAGAAATCCGTCTCGTAGAAGCGAATGCCGCGCAGATCCTGCTTGCCCAGCTTCGTGTGTCTCAGATTCGTATAGGACCAGTCCCCCTGTATAAGAGTAACGCCATCCATCTGTGCTCCCGAGAAATCAGAACCGGTCATTTTACAGGACGTAAATTTGGAGACAAAAAGGTTAGCTCCACTGAATGTACAGTTCTCAAAAGCAGATTCCGTATGAAACGACCCGTTCATGCTCGCTCCTCTGAAGTCGCATTCGATAAAGCGGCAATTGCTCGTCTCGATCTCTTCCATGGAGGCATTCATAAAGGTACACTGCTTGAAAACACAGCGCATCAGCTCTCCGTATCTCAAGTCGTGCCCGTCAAAATGCACTGCTTCATATTCCTGATCCTTGTATTGGTACACGATTAAACCTCCTGCTTACATCTTCATTCTATTCATCCAAACTTTTTATACTATACCATACCCCTGTCAAGTACCTGCCTAAGTGACCGTAAAAGTCAAGGCATTTAATTTGCCACGATCACAGCTAACAAAAAAAGGCGTCTCTTCTGCTACTGTGCTTTACAGTAGGCTGATCGCCTTTTTCATCATGAGTATAAGGTTTATTTCCAGTCTCTCTTCTTCAAATAAGATTCAAAAACAAATGTTCCAAATGGCAGCAAACCAGCCACGACACCCATGAACCAGCGTGCCGCCTTCCACCTGTTTACAACAGCCAAATGTACCAATGCAATAAGATACAGAGGGAACAATATCCCATGAATCATGCCCATAATGGCCACCGGAGAAGAGATATCCGCGAAATATTTCAAAGGCATGGCAATAAAAACAAGCAAGAGCAAGGAAACCCCTTCGCATATTCCTGCAATTTTGAATCGGCCGATCACTGTCTTCATTAAATTCCATCTCACCTTTCCAATCCTGGTTTGTGAATTATGTAACGTTCTCCACATTCAGTATAACGCATGGCTTGGAAGCATAAATGGTTCAAATTTGAATAATTATTGAATCTGCATCCCCATCATTGAACCATTCCTTCAGTTCAATGAAAATAAGCCGCAAAAGTTGCGGCTAAATTCAAGTCGTTTCACGCTCAATCAGTTGATAACGCAGACGCTCAGAATGCAGTTCCTCCTTCCCCAGTACGGCCCAAAGTTGATGGAATGCCTGGGTTGCCTGTTCTGCGATCGGATTATGTATAGTCGTTATACCAAGTACACGGGACAATTCGATATCGTCAAACCCGACAATCGCGAGCTGCTCAGGAACCTGGATATTCTGTTTGCGCGCTTCGCACAAAATCCCAATCGCTGCGTAGTCATTTGAACACAACACAGCTTGTGGAAGCTCAGGAGCTTGGACCAGTCTACGCATGGCTTGCTCTCCATCTGTTGAAGTAAATATGGAATATTGATACGCCTCACGCATCACTGGGAGTCCCTTCTCCTCCATAAAGGATTCATAGGCCTGTCTCCGGCTCTGGGTGTTCAAGCTCTCGGCTCTGCCAAAAGCATTGGCAATTCGCGTGTACCCCTTGGAAACGAGGTGCTCCAGCGCCAGTCTGTATCCTTCGGCCTGATCCATCGCTACAGACGGAATTTCATCTTGTCCCATACGCTGCCAGGAAACAATCGGTCCATATTCGCAATATGCCTTCAGTTTCTCCGGAGGATTCACACAGGTCATAATCACCAGCCCATCCACCCGCTTGCTGCGCAAATCTTCGAATGCCTGCAGCTCAATCTCCGCATCGCCACGCGTCGTGTAGATCAGGGTCTGGAACCCGTAATCCATCGCTGTATCAATGAACTGGTTCATAAACGCCAGTATGATCTCATTGGTTGCCGATGTGACGATCCCTATCTGTTTGGTTTGTCCGGTAGACAGCGAGATCGCATTGCGATTCGGAATATAATTCAATTGTTTCATGATTTCCGTAATTTTCTGACGGGCTTCGGAGCTGACATGCGGAGAATGATTAATCACTCTGGATACCGTCGCTTTCGAATAGCCCGACCGCTTCATAATTTCATCGAATTTGGACATTGGATCACCTTTCTTGCCTACTGCCTATGCTGAATTATAGTATGCCTCATCCAAAGATGAAAAGTAAAACTTGACGTGTAACCCGTTCCAACGTTTAAGCTTTTTTTGTGCAGTGCTGCGAATCTAACAAACAATGATGACGAATGGAGCGATACGCATGAGCAATTCTCAACTTCAAACATTTCATTTCCCCGATAACTTCCTGTGGGGCGGTGCCATTGCAGCCAATCAGGCGGAAGGTGCATATAACGAAGGTGGCAAAGGGCTGTCTACACAGGATGTTGCTCCCAGAGGAATCATGGGTCCCATCACGGAAGAACCAACCGAAGACAACATGAAACTGATCGGGATTGATCTATACCACCGTTACAAGGAAGATGTCAAATTATTTGCTGAAATGGGATTCAAAGTGTTCCGTACTTCGATCGCATGGTCCCGCATTTTCCCAAAAGGGGACGAGCTGGAGCCTAACGAAGAGGGTCTGCAATTCTATGATGATCTCTTCGACGAATGCCATAAGTATGGCATCGAACCACTGGTAACGCTATCCCACTATGAAACGCCTCTTCACCTGTCGAAGGAATACGACGGCTGGGTTAACCGTAAAATGGTCGGATTTTATGAGCGTTATGCTACCACTGTATTTAAACGGTATAAAAATAAAGTGAAATACTGGCTCACATTCAACGAAATCAATTCGATCCTGGAAGCCCCGTTCATGAGCGGAGGTATTTACACCCCTAAGGAGAAGCTCAGTAAACAGGATCTGTACCAAGCCATTCACCATGAGCTTGTAGCCAGCGCTTCAGCGGTGAAGCTCTGTCACGAAATTATCCCTGATGCTCAGATTGGCTGCATGATTCTAAGCATGCCAACCTATCCGCTCACGCCGAACCCGGATGACATCATTAAGGTGATGGAATTCGAACATAGCAACTATTTCTTCGGTGATGTGCATGTTAGAGGTCGCTATCCAGGATACATGAAACGTTACTTCCGGGAAAAAGGCATTGAAATCAAGATGGAAGCCGGTGATGAAGAGATCCTGCTTCATACCGTCGATTTCATTTCCTTCAGCTATTACATGAGCATCTGCCAAACGGCCGATCCGGAAAAACAAGTCCCAGGCGAAGGCAATCTACTTGGCGGTGTCCCTAATCCTTACCTCCCGGCTAGTGAATGGGGCTGGCAGATCGATCCGCAGGGCCTGCGTTATGTCCTGAACATGTTCTACGATCGTTATCAGAAACCCCTATTTATCGTGGAAAATGGTCTGGGTGCAGTGGATGAACTTATTACAGGTCCGGATGGCGAGAAGACGGTAGAAGACGATTATCGGATTCAATACTTGAACGATCACCTGGTTCAGGTTGGTGAAGCCATTGAAGATGGTGTTGAAGTTATGGGTTATACATCCTGGGGATGCATCGATGTCGTGAGCGCTTCATCTGCCCAGTTGAAAAAACGTTATGGTTATATCTATGTAGACCGTCACGACGATGGATCAGGCACGTTGGAACGTTACCGCAAAAAGTCATTCCACTGGTATAAGGAAGTCATCGGAACCAACGGAAAAAGCCTTAAACGGTAATTATTCCATCATGAAAATGAATCAGTTGTAGATTGGCCCCTCATACAGAAAACACAGACGCACGCACCGTCATTATATACGAGCGACTTCATCTGTGTTCTGTCTGAGGGGTACTTATTATATTGAATGATTCACGTAATCTGAATGATGTTAGGCTCAAGCTCTTTTAAAGTTAACCACCGCATGCCCGCTTCAAAATGCTCCTGAAAAGATTCATTTAAAATGACTTCTGGGAAAACAGGCATGCGCTGCCCAGCTCGATACGATTCCCAGCCCCGAATAAATGCCTCTGCTTCTACCTGGCTCTGATAAACAACAACTCTGTCCGGTGCGAGAACCGCATTAACGATTTGAATAATTTTATATACCGATTCAGCAAACACTTCTGACTGCATGGGACTGTACCAGTCCATATCCAAGGGAAGAAATTTGATCTCACCAGCCATGCCGTTCTTGCCTTTAACCACTTTTCCATTAAGGTAAATGCCCATGCCCGGAGGATAATGGGTCGGAAAGTAAATTCCGATCACGCTGTTTCCCTCATCCATTTCCTCCTGAGAACAATAACCGCTAACTGCAGCGTTCACGTCATTTTCCACCATGACTGGCAGTCCAAATCTTGCTTCAATCTCCTCGGCCATACGAACACCCTTCAGCTGCTGATGACTGCTTACCGTGATCTCTCCGTTCACCGTTTGCCCGGGAATCCCGATTCCAATGCCTTTGATAGAAGGATGCTGAGTGAGAATTGGTTCAATGATTCCGAGAAATTGTGTTTGATCAAATACAGGCAGTGTATGTTCTTCCTTCAACAAAATGGTGTTCTCCAAATTGATGACGGTTGCCGTAATGACATCCTGCCCCTGCTTGTCATTCATATAGATCACCAGGGCCAGGCTGAAATCATAATTATAGCGGTAAGTTAGCGCGGGCCTGCCCCCGTTGGAGGGAATTGTCTCATCCTCGTAGAGTTCCCCGAGTTCGCACAATTCCTTAACCAGTGAATTCACCGTAACCACACTCAATTTGGTCAAGGACGCAAGTTGTGGCTTGGTTGCTGTCTCCACCTGTTTCATGACTTGGCGCACGTTGTTTATATTAATCTCTTTCATCAAATTAGCATTTGCTATTTTCATAAGCGTTCCAGCCTCCAAATTTCGAACCTCAATGTAACCACTATACAATATCTTGAAAGTGATTAAAAACGGCTGCTATGAAAACGAATCGTTGACATGACCCATGTTCTGCGTTGTTTCAGGTTTACGAATACAAAAAGAGCACACCGTCTATGCTGGTTCGATAGACTGGCGCACTCTTTTCGTATCATTCTTATGCAGGGGCCTGTACCGATTGTTCCTTGCGGCTAATCGCATATATGGCCGTGACCAAGCCCAGAAGAATCAGAATCGAACCTACCCAGCCGTTATACAGAATGGTGGAATGATCAATCACCATCCCGCCAACATACGTGCCGAGGGCAATCCCTGCGTGGGCAATTCCGGAATTGGTGCTGATCAATGATTCCGCTGTTTCTGGAGATGTTTTGATAATTAGACTATTCTGCACTGGCGTAACCGTCCAGCTCAAGGCACTCCAGATGCTCAGCAGGATGAGGAACGCAATTAGAGGCAGTTCAACACTGAATGGGATAACAGCCATACTCACAATGAAAGGAATTAACACAATGACGATGGCTTTTGCTGGATGCAAGCGGTCCGATAGCACGCCCCCAAGTCCGCCACCGGCAACAGCCGCGATGCCAAACATCATGTAGATAAAGGTAACCATCGTCGAACTTGCACCAATCGTTTCCTGGAGAAACGGTGTGAAATACGCATATAACGTCAAATGACCCGCCAGAACCAATAAGGTAGTCGCATGAATCGCGAGCATCCTCGGATTCCACAGTGCAGCAAACTGACGTTTCAAAGAGACGACAGGCACCGGCTGAACCCGCTGCATGACAAGACCAATGGCTACCATGACAATTGCAGTCAAAATGGCAATAAAAATAAAGACTTCACGCCATCCGGCCAGATTACCCACAAATATTCCGAGGGGAACCCCGAGAATGAGTGATGCACTCCCACCCATCGTAATAATACCTACCGCACGTCCTTTGTACTTCGGTTCCACAATGCGAGCAGCAAGTGTCAGAGACAATACGAAAATGAGCGAGCCTGTCGCAGCACCGAGTGCCCTGCCTGCCATCAGCATATAAAAGTTGGCACTGAAAGCGGAAATAAGATTGCTGACCAGGAAGATCAGCAGGGTGTACATGTATACCTTCTTACGCTCAAATCTGGCCGTTACGTTTAACAGAATCGGTGCAGATATGGCATATACCAACGAAAAGATGGATATTAAATAACCGGCTTTCGCCAGAGTCAAATGAAGATCTGCAGCAATCAGATCGAGAATACCGCCCAAAATAAGTTCCACGGTTCCAACCACAAATGCCGCAATTGCAAGCAAATACACTTTTTTATTCATTTCATAAATCCCCCTCAAAAGTTACAACTACGATAGTAACCTATAAAGGGTGAAAATTCAATAAAAAAAACTATTCCATAAAAGAATAGCTTTCTAATAGATCAACCGGGCCAGCAGCTTGGATATTTCTTCATCCTGCAGTAGTTGATCTCCATATTTTTTGGTGATTTGAGTGAGGGCAATATCATGATAAAAATAATCCGTCATCGCTTTGACAATCGGCTTGGACGTCGTCTTAATCGCTTTCCAAGAGTCATTTTCAATGCCTGCGAACAGCAGATAGGCATGGTCTACAATCAGCAGCTGCAATGGTTCCAGCTTGTCCAGCATGGGAATTAAAGCGTACTTGTTCGTTAAGGATGTCTCTAATCCTCCCACCGATAACACCTCAACATGCACACCTTGCTGTTCCTTTTGTTCCAACAGTGTACGGTAGTTCTCCATCTTCTCATTCCAGGCCAGAAATAGAATTGATGTATCGGCCTCTGCCATAAGCTGTTCAATATTGGAACCAATCGATGTTTCATCCTTCAGTGTCCAAATATGCTCATCCGTGAACGTTCGTTTGATTTTATAAGCATTCAATTCCTCGATATCCTTCTCAAAATCCGCTTTGATCTTCAAAATAACGGACTGGAGATCCACGGCCGTATACAATTTTTTCTTGCCATTCATGGTGGTCAATACAATCCCTTTATCGATAAGCCGGTTTAATACTTCGTAAATTTTGGCTTTGGGCACATTGGAGTGATTGACGATGGATGATGCATCGAGTGGTTCCTCTTGAGCGAAGATGGCCTCATACACCTGACTTTCGTACTGCGTAAAACCGAATTTCTGTAACATGTGTGGACCTTCGCTCCTTCTGGATATGTATCGTTCTGTATGTTTTCAGTTTAGACATCGGCTTCGCCCTTGTCCAGTTTCATATAACGGACTTCGGGTGGTTATATTAAGATTCGGGTACACATTTTGATTATAAAGGAGCTGTATCGTCCATGGAAAGCACCCATGAATTTGTACAAAAGGTAAATGAGAATGCCGAGAAGGCCCGTCATAACAAGAACAATGGTAAAGGAACGCCGAGCGACAAGCTGCCGACCAAACAGCACGGAACCAAAAAGTAAGTTAAATGAGTGGATTCTAGTATTTTGGACTAAGCTTCCTTCGTAATCATTGTTCCCGTAAGTGAAAGGATCTCGCGGTAGAGATCCTTTCCTCTCAATCAAACCGAATTCACTTCCAAAGCTTTCTTTATTGATATCAGCCTGTTTATATAGCATGGAGTAATTCGTCTAGCACATCCTATCACTGCTTTTCATTTAATATAGAGAACCTATAATAATAGAAAAGAGATGATACGATGGCTTGTCGAACTTGTAAAACAGCACCTCGTCAACCAGATCTCGTGTTAATCTACTGGTCCAGAAACCCGCTTGTACCGGGATCTGCTCGAAGAATCAGAAGTGTTCGTGTGATTGGAAACACATCACCATGCACATTCTCCCTGGTACCCGGTGCTTTGTTAATCAATGCTCTAAACTGTTTGCTGGACCATGACATCGGTTTTAAAGTCGTATATCGTAAAAACACATCCCCGATCTCCGGGGTTATACTATTGAAACGCAAATAAGTAATGAAGTCATTCCGTTTTTAAAACACATGGATTACACTATAGTCCTAATATATTGAAAGTATATTCAAGTACCAAAAGTGCCACAATACAAATTCAATTGTACTGTGGCACATCTTGTTTATTTATTGGCATTAATGGCTTCATTGACTTCCTGTGTAATCTGATCTCCGCCAAGCTTTTTCCAGTTGGCTACAAAGTTATCGAATTCATCAATCGACAGGTTGCCATAGATGATTTTCAAAAATGTCTCCGCTCTAAGCTTATCCAGTGTAGCCTGCTTCGTATTCATGGTTCTCGTTGGAGCATATATAAATTCATTCATCACAATCAGGTCATTGTCACGATAGTATTTGATAACGCCTTGTGAGCTTTCCGGTCCAAAGATGCGTTCCATATGCCATTTATCCAGATTACCGTTACGGTAATCCATAATATCATCATAGAACAGCTTCGCTTCAAGCCCAAGTCCAGAAATGTCTCCGGTTTTCAGGGCCTGTTCCACTTCGTCCTGAGCCTTTACGTTTTTGTTGGCAGGCAGATTGGACACCGTTGCGTTATGAAAACCAAGTCCGGTTAAGCCATTCAAATAATCTGCGCGCTCCTTCTCTGCCGATTCTCCGAACATCTTCTCTGCCTGGAAGTTCAGGAGTTTAACGAGTGCTTCCGGATGCTCATACCCTTTGCGGACTGCGAATATGCCGCCCAGACTGAGGTGGTTCTGTGTTTTGGCTGGCTGATCATCGATGGATTGTACTGGATAAGGCAACCAATCGACATTCTGGTCTTTCTTAATCATACTGCTGACTTGAAATGGGGCCCATTGCGGTAAAAAGAACATGCCAGACTTCCCTGCGTTCACGTCCTCCATCATTTTCGCAAAATCCTTCACCCCGAATTCGGGATCCAGCACGCCCTTTTGATACAAATTCTGCAGTTCTCTCAAGCCTTCCTTCACCTCGGGCTGAATGGTACCATTCACAACCTGCCCAGATGCGTCCTTGATCCAGGTTTCGAGATACCCATGATACCCCAGCAAGAACGCATTGATGGGCAAATCCTTATTCAGCGCGATCCCGTACGTATCATCTTTGCCATTGCCATCCGGATCTTCGAACGTGAACGCTTCTGCAATCTGGATGACATCCTGCATCGATTTTGGCGCTTCAAGCCCTACCTTTTTCAACCAGTCCTGTCTGATCCAGATCATGTCCGATGAATCAAGTGAACCCGGAAAACTCACCATGGCGTAGATCTTGCCATCTTTGGTCACGGGTTTCAATCCTGCTCCGTCTTCTGCAGACATAAATTCTTTGACCAGATCCGATGCGTACTTATCATATACTTCCGTTAAATCTTCAAGCATGCCCGCTTCATGTAATTGCTCGAACTGCACCGCACTTACTTTCAATACGTCAGGCAAATCTCCGCTTGCAAGGGTCACATTCATTTTATCGTTGTAATTGGCATCCGGCACAATCCAGTCATATGTTACTTCAATGCCGAGCTCATCCTTGTAACCGCGGGTCCAAATATTGTTCGCATGTGTATCCCCTTGAGCGAGCGATTCCTTACCCGTTTCGTTCATCGTCGAGGTTAATTTAATTGGCGGGTCATACTTGGTGAGTGGTCCTCCAGCATCCTGCTGTGTACTGGGCTTGGTTTCGCTCTCTGCGTTACCAGCATCTGATGAACAGGCTGCAAGAGTCCCTGCCAGGATCATGCTAAGCGATAACAATGAAAGCCTTTTGAATGACATATTCATACGACGAATCCCCCTTTTTGTTCCTCCCGTGAGGTATGTGTTCATTGTATAAAGAAAGCGCTATCAGTTCGAGTGGATCTCGTTTACATCTGGTATCTTTGATTTACCATTTAAAACGGTTTTTAACTTTTTTGATCCCTATACTCCTGAGGCGTACAGCCGATAGCTTTTTTGAAAAAACGATAAAAGTAATGCTGATCACTGAACCCGACCTTGGCGGAAATTTCATGCATTTTACACGAAGAACCGAGCAGCAGTTCCTTGCTTCGTTCGATGCGGCGATCATGAATATATTCCGAGATGCCCTTACCCGTGATTCGTTTATACCAACGAGACAAGTACGAAGGATTGAGAGAGACTTCCTGCGCAATACGGGTAAGAGAGAGATCGTCCTCCAGATGATGCTTGATGTATTGATGGATCGAGATCAAGATTTGAGACTGGTCATTCAGGCGGGTATCGCTCCGCTTCGATATAATCCATTCAAAGGCAGACTGATAGAAGATGATGAGTTCGGGCCATGGTGTATGGATATCAAAATGCAGCATGCGGGAGAGACCCACCTCTTCCTTCGCAGGTTCATATAGACCCAATTCATGAAGCAGGTCAATCAAGATACTCCCGGCTTCGGTGTATACCTTCATTCGAAAGAACGGATCTTGAAGCCCCTCCTTCGAACTCTCAGTCCATTTCTGATAAGAAGTAATCCATTCACTGTCCCCCGCTGCGACATGCTGCTTGACCTGATCCAGATGTAGAGACGCAACCGCCTGCTGGCTCAGTGGATTTGGTACCACGTTTATATCCGGCTGTACGTTGACACGAAGGAGCTTTTCCATCCCGAGTCCAGGTCCTTCATGAATGGATAATCGCAGCTGCGCGATCGCCTGATTCAATTCCATCCAAGCTACAGCCTGTTCACTCACCATGATCGATACAGAGAGGTTAAGGCAATCTGCACACGATTGCTGCACAGACTCAAGCGTTCCATAGACAAAGCGAAGCGTTTGCTCCCACTGTTCCTGTGCATTCACACGATACGCGGCTGGCTGGATTAAACAAGCAATAACCTGATAATCCAGATCAATTGCCTTGACTGTCGACTTATCCTGAAGCAGCTCCTCTGCCACATTTGCCACAGCATACCTGATTAAACTTCGATCGGCCTGCGTCTGATAGTTGTTCCATTCCTCCACTCGAATAATGACGGGAATAACACCCTCCCCTGAGCGAAAAGGAAGCTGTACGGCATCCAATTCTTCCTGAAGCGAGGAAACATCATGCCTTTCCGTTCGTTTCATAAGATCGAGCATTAATTGGCGCTGCAGCTGGGGCAGGGCTCTTGGCAGCTTGCTGCGGAACCAGGCATTCTGGTACCTGAAATCATTTTCTTCCGAGATTTGTGCTAAAGCACGTTCTACTGCCGTACGAATCTGACTCATGCCCTCCGTCTTGAGAAGGTAGTCCACCACACAGGGATTGCGTATGGCCTGATGTGCATAATCGAATTCGTTATGGCCTGTCAGCAGTAATACTTTGCATCTGGGCCATCGGTCCATGATTTTCTCAATGAGCTCCATGCCATCCATTCCAGGCATACAGATATCGCTAAGTACAATATCCACCTTCACAGAGTTCAACCACTCGATCGCTTCGAAGGCTGAATGGGCCTTGATAATCTCCATGTCCTGAAGATTCGCCTTCTGAAAGAAGGCATATAGTCCGTCCAAAATGACCGGTTCGTCATCAACGATCAGCATCCGCTGCATGAGGCAGCTCCCCTTTCCATGGAACATTTACGATAATACATAAACCACCCAGGTCACTGCGCCTTGCAGCAAGACCGCACTCTGAACCAAACTTGATTTTCAGCCTCTGGTTCACATTGATAAGCCCCGTAATTTCCTCATCTTCCTGTCTCTGCGCAGGCTCCCCAAAGGACTGATTCAGCTCAGCTAACATCTTGTCCGTTAACTGATCACCATCATCTTCAATCAGAATGGACAGCCTGTCCTCCGCCGTCTGATAGGAGAGTTTAAGAATACCTCCCTGACTTCGTTTGGCAAGTGCATGTTCGAAGACATTCTCTACGATTGGCTGAACAATGACTCTCGGGATCGCAATCGATCTGTACACAGGGTTCATATCCTCAATGAGCAATTGTACCCTTGATCCGAATCGGATCTTCTGAATCGCAGCATAGACCATCGCATGGTCTACCTCTTCACCGAGCGATACTTCGGTATGGGAGTCACGTGACATATACCTGAAATACTGACCCAGATAGTCGGTAAACTCCTGGATTAATTCAACATTCTCCACCTCTGCCATCTGTTTAATACTGAACAGACTGTTGTATAGAAAGTGAGGTTGAATCTGGGATTGAAGATGTTTGAGCTCTGCTTCACTCGTTCGTATTCTGGCAACATAATTTTCTTCAATCAAAAGATGTAAGCGCTCTATCATATGGTTAAAACGAGAGTATAAATATCCGAATTCATCCCGTCTTGAATGTGGAATGCGAATGTCTGGCTGCCCTTGCTCCGCCATTCTGAATCCTTTGACGAGTGCAGATAACGGCTTGTGGATCGATTTATAAACAGATAATGAGAAGATGATAATAATGACCATTGACATTACGGTTAACATCCATAACCATAACTTATATCGTTCCAGTGGTGCCTGAAGCACTTCTTCAGCAATACTGGAGGTTAGTGTGAATGAATGATCCGAATCATAGAGGGAGTAGTACAAATGATCATCGGAGTGGTATCTCGTTACCTGCAGCGCATCCTGCGATTCGGTTGGGAGCATCTGTAACAGTCCGGTAGAGACAGCCTGCTCTGAGGAGGAAATGACAACTTCGTGCTCATCACCAAAGCTCAGCGTGATATCACTTCCACCCGTTTCCGACAACTGCTGCAGCCTTTTCTTCAGCTCATCCGCAGATAAGCGTATTCCCAATATAAAATTGGGCGGCTCCTCGTGATTCATATTGTACGGATTGCTCTTCAGGAAATAGAGATCATCTGCCGAAGTCGATAACTCCCCATTCAGATTCCCCATGGTCGCAAGCAGAACTTTCCACTCGTCGTCCTCAACGCTGCGGATGCCATCCACTGCACTTACCCGCTTATGAAGCGCAGGAACATAGTACACCACATCACTGATGTATGGACTGGTCACCATGATCTGACTGAGTTTCTTATGTATGTCATTCAGACTTGATGTAATCTCATATCGGCTCATAATGGGTGCTCTGGTACTTAATGTGGACATCGGTTCATCGAACGAAAATTCATTCACAAGACTGCTCATTCGCTCCAATTCGAATTGCAGATGATTGTGGTAGAAGTGCAGCTTGGAATCATGCGCATTTTCCACTTCGGTCTGCATTTGCTTGGAGCTATACTGTGTAATTACAATGCTACTTCCATATAGCGGGAGAATAACCAATACAAAAGCAATCATCAGTTTGACCACAATGGAGTTGGTCTTCCAGTTCCCCCCCAATAATCTCATTCCCCTTCCACTCCTCTCCTCAAGCAGCAAAAAAGGAGCCGGAAATCGGCTCCTCTACTCGGTTTTCCTCCTACCGATCTTATCCCTTTACACTGCCGACAACAAGCCCATGGACGAAATATCGTTGCAGAAATGGATAGACGAGCAGAATGGGAATAACGGATAAAAAAATCTGGGACGCCTGGGTCGTTCGATCCGACACCTGGCTTAACAGCGTTGCATCCTCCAATGTCATCATTTCACTCTGGATCATCGTCACTTGCTGCAGCATGGATTGCAGATACGTTGCGAGTGGATAATGTTCCGGGCTTTTCATATAGATCATGCCATCAAACCAGGCATTCCAGTGTCCGACCATGGCAAACAACGTGATGGTTGCGATACTTGGCAGAGAAATAGGCAGATAGATGCTCCACAGTGTACGGAAATGCCCTGCACCATCCATCCACGAGGCTTCTTCCAATTCTTTCGGCAAACCTCTGAAGAAGTTAAGCATCAGCAGTACATTGAAAATGGGCACGGCCCCAGGTAATATCAGTGCCCAGATCGAATCCAGGAGACCAGCTTCCTTGACGACCAGATAACCTGGAATCAACCCTCCACTGAACAGCATCGTGAATACAAATATCCAGGCATAGAATGTTCTGGAACGAAATCTGGAAGCTTCTTTGGAGAGAGGAAAAGCTACAAGAATTGTGAAGATCAGATTCGTGGCAACTCCCAATACCACCCGAAGCAGACTCGTGCCAAACGAGTTAAGGAACTGTTGATTTTCCAAAATGTACTTATAGGACGATAACGTGAAATCCACGGGCCAGAACGTAACACTCCCTGCTTTGACTGCATCACTCGAACTGAAGGATATCGCCAATATATTCACGATCGGAAACAGACAGAGCAAGGCAAGAATCGTCAGGATGACGTAGTTAAAACCTAAAAACCAGCGATAGGCTCTCGATGCATGGTGCATGATTCTGCCTCCTTTCTAAAATATGCGATAATTGGCGAACCGATAGGCCAGGAAATAACCAAGTCCGATAAAGATAAATGAAACTACCGACTTAATGAGGCCAAGTGCCGTAGAAACTGAATATTGGGCATCCTGCAAACCGATTCGATAGATCATCGTATCCAGGATATCACCGGATTCATAGACGAGCGGGTTATACAAATTGAACACCTGATCGAACCCACCATTAAGTACGTTTCCAAGACTCAGAGTAACCATTAGAATGACAATGGGGCGAATCCCCGGCAGTGTAATATGCCAGGTCTGCTTCCATCTACCTGCCCCGTCCATGACGGCGGCTTCATAGAGAGACTTATCAATGCTGGTCAATGCTGCCAAATAGATGATGGTGCCAAAACCGAACTCTTTCCATTGATCAGTAATGACAAGTATGTACGGAAACCAATCGTTGCTGGCCAGAAATTGAATGGGCTCTAGCCCCAGTGCCTTAAGCAGCATATTCACAATTCCACTGCTCGGGGATAACACATCCACGATAATGCCCGCCAGGATTACCCACGAAAAAAAGTGGGGCATATAAATGACCGTTTGAATCGTTCGTTTAAATCCAGTTTTGCGTACTTCGTTGAGCAGCAAGGCTACGAGCACCGGAATCACAAGGCCGGAACTAATTTTCATGACAGAGATGAATACCGTATTCCACACGACCTGGCCAAACCCTGGAAGATCAAACAGGTATCTGAAGTTATCCAAGCCTACCCAGTTCATGTTCTTGAATCCGGCAATCGGAGAGAAATTCTGAAAGGCAATCGAGAGACCTGCCATTGGAATGTAACCGAATACAATAATGATGATCAAACCTGGCAGAATCATAAGATGAAGCGGAATGTTTCTGATAAATTGTTTGTAGTTGGAACGCATGAGCTGTCTCCTCCTTCAAAATTTATTATAGGAGCAGGCATGCTGAGGAAATAGTGTAGGTTATTTACTTTGGGTATCTTCTGTTGACTCTCCATCTGAAAATACAAAAAAACCGCGATTACTCGCGGTTTCTTCATGAATAACGTTCTCTTCCTAGGGGAGAAACATAAATGAAACTACAAATCCAAAATCAATACATTCACTGAATGAGCGGGTAACTGAAGAACTACGGATTCACCATTCAGTCCAATCTCCTGCTCATATGGAACCACCTTCTCATCGTTCTTCTGGTTCACATTCGGAACATGAACCAATGATTGATCTCCGCTGAGTGTGATCAACCGTGCTGCAGATTTCACATTCAGATCCTCAAGATGGACATGTGTAGCTTTGTCCACGCTATCTGCATTCACCAGTTTTACATATACATGCTTCTGATCTCTCGTAACGGAATGGAACACCTCACGGTTATATGCTTCGAGCTTGTAATCCAGCACTTTGCTGGTTGTATATCCGTCTGTGTAGGAGCAGATCAAGCTCTTTCCTGTTTCGCCGCCATAATTGACAGTGATCGTATAATCGGTACCGCTCTCCAGCGGTTCATAATTCGCAGCTCTCAGGTTACCCGCTGCTGAACTTGAAGAATAATCACCGAGAGTATATCCTTCGATACCTTGTTTGTACACTTTTATTCCCGTTGCATCACCACCGTAACCAATCGCATATTCAATGACATCCTTCTTGTCAGATGAAATATCCGTAAGTCCCACCCCAACATAGAAACCGTCGTCACCCGACAAGCGCTTGGTTTCCACCTGCACCTTATAATTGGTCCATTCATCATTCAGAAGATATATCCCGTTCAGGCCGCTGGTTTGCGCCTTCAGGATAAGTCCGTTTCCAGATTCAAATGTATATCCTTTCGAACCAGGAATCAGACCCCACGCCTCACTCAGCTCCGTCTGCTCCCTGAAATCTTCACTCAACAGCACGCTGCCATCCTGATTGGATGTGACCGTAACCCTTTTCACGACAATTTCTGCATTACCGGTCGCAATCTCAATCCCTCCATGAGGGATGAGTCCCACCTGTTTCCCCTTGCTGTACGTCTTAAACGAAGTGCCGATCACTTGATCTCCAACGTATTTGGCAAAAAGGTGCTGAACGTAGTAGTTCGGTGTATACCATACCGTCTCATCGTCAAACCAGATGCAATCCGGTGTCCAGCGATAGGTTCCATCCGTCAGCACTTTATTGAACAATGGCGCGTAGGCAGCCAAACGAACGACATCTGCATTGTTTTCGAAGCCGGTCATGATTGCTGCTTCAGCAACGGCACCCGCCAGTGTATTTTTGTCCGTGGATGCGTACTCTCCAACAAAAACTTTGGAAGTCTCTTTCCAATTAATTTGCCCTTCTTCTTGGTATGCCCGATGGTAGTAGTTATAACGATCCACGTTATTCATCAAGTAATCATTGGACCGATAATAGTGTTCGTCTGCAATGGTATCCATGTAATCATCCTGCTTCTCATACCAGGTTACCGTTTCTTCAATGACCTTCTGTCCATCTGCAAATGCAACTTGGGCCGAACCCGTAAGGTTACCGCTCAGGAACTTCCAGCCTTGTTGGTATGCATCATCGTCCGCTTGTGCACCAACGGTTGAAATAATATGCAATTCATGATCCGGATAGTTTAGCTTCATATAATCATCAATGGATGCTTTGAACACTTCAAAGTTGGCGAAAAATTCGGTTCCCCAGTTCTCGTTACCTACACCAAGGTAGCGCAGATCGAACGGCTCAGGGTGTCCCATTTGGCTGCGTATTGCCGCCCATTCGTTATGTTCAACATCTGTACTCAGGGCAAAATCGATCAAGTCAGTGAAGTTTTTGATGTAATAGTCTCTTAATGCGCCGCCAGCCGGATGTGCGTAATCCGAACGTGCCTGGCACAGAACTCCACAGGCCATAACGGGAACCGGAGCAGCATTCAAATCTTCCGCGAGCTGGAAGTACTCCATGTATCCAAGACCCATTGTCATCATGTAACCCCAGACATTGTAGTTCTCTTTGCGCAGCTCTACCGGACCAACCGAGTCCTTCCAGTCGTACACATTATCCCATATGAAGGACCCCTCCGAGATGCAGCCTCCCGGAAAGCGTAGAAACTTGGGATGCATATCAACGAGAGCCTGAACCAGATCCTTCCTCAGTCGATAGTTCGGATTCCCCTTGTAGTTAGCATGTGCTGATACGGAAATGCCTGCTTCATCAGGAACTGCGCCCCATACGTCTCGTGGGATCAGAGACACCATATCGATGGAAATATCTCCTTCAAACGTAAGCACGAGCTGTCCAAGTGCTGTCTCTGTTCCAGTAAGAACAAGAGCCTGATTTCTCGTATCCGAATCGACGCGGACTGCACCGTACTTTTTCCAGGTACCTCCTCCATCTACATGAACCTTGACGGAATCACTGATTGCAGTTTTCGAGCCATCCTGCAGTTGTATGGTGATCGTACCGGCCGAATCTGCTTTTGCCCAGATGGTGAAGTCGTATTGTTCACCTTTTTTGATGGACATGGCACAATGCTGATTGGTATCGGAAAAACCGCGATTTCGTATCGTAGCGCCATCCTGAACCGTCACATAGTAAGCATTTGCATCCGGGTCTTTGAGTTTGAAGTGTTCATTCAATCCACCTTCGTGATGCACATTCATTTTGCTGGTATCGCCAGACCAGGCGAATAACGGATCCCGGTTCCGCCCCGTCGAACATCCGCATTCACCGGAGGTATGTGAGTATGTATCAAATGCAAAAGACTCAAATGAACGGTT
The DNA here is from genome assembly GCF_022346995.1 of Paenibacillus sp. ACRRY. Taxonomy (GTDB): domain Bacteria; phylum Bacillota; class Bacilli; order Paenibacillales; family Paenibacillaceae; genus Paenibacillus. Next base: position 1,396,454 of record NZ_JAKRNM010000001.1, read on the forward strand.
CTGAACCAGCTCGGCATAGATTCCGCCATCCGCCGCATTGTTAATGTCCTCGTAGAACAAACCGTACATGACCTCGCTAATATCAGCGACTTGCTGATCGCCGTGGATTGTTATGGTATAAGGCGGCAGATCCTCCGGCAATACGGATACGTCAAAACGTTTACTCAGCGTGCTTTCGCCTTTACTCAAAATCGCATTCAGGCTTGCTTCCTGTGCCGAGGTTATGAGCTGCACTTCTCCATCATGTGATAGCACTTCAGGGCGATTGGACTGCCAGCGGACCTTCACTTTACCTCCTAGCAAGTCAGCAGGCAGCGAGATGTTCTTCGTAATGATCCGGGTCGGAAATGACAAATATTTATCTCCTGCCAACGCAACAATCTCTTCATCGGTTAATGATTCACACATGACTTCGATGACTTCATCCATGGTTAATCCGGCCTGATATATCCGAAAATCGGACAGCGATCCGGCAAAATCCACATCGGCTGCATACTGAGAGCTACCAATATAATTCTGGCTGTAATTGGCCGAATCCGTGAAGGAATCGAACCATCTGCGCAGCTTCGCATAATTACCACTGGACGTCTGACTGATAGACCCATCCGCTATTTTCTCTCCATTCACGTAGACGATCGGGCCAGCACTGCTAAGCGTACCTCCCTGAGTACCCGCTACCGACAAAGCGATATGCATCCATTCTCCCGTTGCAAATCCTCGGCCCGGATCCACAACCAAATCCCCTTCTGCAGACATCGTTCCTCTCAGTTGTCTTGTCAAAAACAGATTGGGGCTCTGTTCTCCTTTTCCAAAGTCAAAAATGCGTTCCCACACACTGGACCCCTTGTTCAGATGCACCCACGCTGTCACAGTGATGCCTGTTTTATCACTTACATGTTGAAATAGATCTGAAGGTAACTGTAGATACGACGTTCCATTGTCCCCCCCTGCAAAAGTAGCGGCATTCCTTCCACTCACTTTCGACACTGACGGTACGGAAAGACCTGCAGCAATGCCATTCTTGCCTTGGCCAGAGTAATCTTTACCAATGTTGCCCGCATCCTCAAACTTGTAGTGTGCAATGATATGTTCCTGATAACTGCTCATTGTTATGCCTCCTATGTAGATCGTCAATTAATTCATAAAAACATGAATCATTAATAAATTTATAAATATATTATCTACTCGTTATAGTACTCATTTCGAATTAGATTTTCAACAAAAAACTTCTAATCGGTGTTAAATTCGAAATAAATTCAAACTTTAGTTATTCATTTCGCTTTTTTTAACTCATTTCAACAACATGGTTTACAAAAATATAAATTAATTGATATTATAGCAAATGTAAGCGCTTGATTCGAGCAATAACAGAAAGGAGGACTGCACTACCACGTTTATCCGCTTTATTTTTAACATGTTTTATATTTTGTGAATGAAGAAAGGGGACACGTATGAAGCGTTATTTGGTCATTGCACTTAGTACGGCATTGCTCTCTGCACCAGCTCTTTCGCCAGTCTCCGCTTTGGCGGACAATACAGCCTCAACTGCTTTTAATTCGCAAAGTTCCACTATATTAAACGAAAATCAGTTACCTGCATTTAAGAACGTCTCCGTTCATGACCCTTCTGTTATTAAGGTCGATGATATGTATTATGTCTTCGGCTCACATCTACAGGTGGCTAAGTCCAAAGATTTAATCAGCTGGGATTCCGTCGCTTCTGGCGTTACGGATGACAATCCCGTCGTTCCCAATGTAACCAAGGAATTCGCTGAAGCTCTGCAATGGGCTCAGACGGATACGCTCTGGGCAGCAGACGTCATTCAACTGGCAGATGGAAAGTTCTATATGTATTACAATGCCTGCAAAGGGGATTCTCCCCGGTCTGCCCTTGGAGTCGCCGTAGCTGACAACATTGAAGGCCCATACAAGGATCAGGGACTTTTGCTGAAATCAGGCATGTGGGATGAAATTAGTGAAGATGGCACCATATATGATGCCACCAAGCATCCTAACGTGGTCGATCCGGATGTGTTTTTTGATAAAGACGGTAAGCTATGGATGGTGTATGGTTCTTACTCCGGGGGGATTTTCATTCTGGAAATGGATGAAACAACCGGCAAACCACTTCCTAATCAAGGTTATGGCAAGAAGCTGACCGGAGGCAACCACAGCCGAATTGAGGCCCCTTATATGCTCTACAGTCCCGAAACCGATTATTATTATCTGTACTTGTCTTATGGAGGACTCGCTGCTGATGGTGGATATAACATTCGCGTTGCTCGCTCCAAAACACCTGACGGTCCCTTCTACGATGCTGAAGGCAACGATATGATCAAGGTGATGGCAGATAAGGATAAGCCGTTGTTCGATGACAAATCCATTGAACCATTTGGCGTAAAACTGCTCGGTAACTACCTCTTCGAGAGACAGATCGGCGACCCCGGCACCGGCCAGGGAACAGGATATGTATCTCCAGGACACAACTCTGCTTACTATGATGAAGAGACCGGCAAGCACTTCCTCATCTTCCACTCCCGCTTTCCGAATCGCGGAGAAGAACATGAGGTACGGGTTCATGAGATGCATATGAACTCCGAAGGATGGCCAGTCGTATCTCCTTACCGTTATGCAGGCATGGAGAGCGATTCTGTTCAATTGACCGAACAAAGTGCAGCCGGTTCATATAAGTGGGTTAATCATGGGAAGGATATCACAGCAGAGATCAAATCCTCCCAGATCGTTCAGTTTGCGGCAAACGGCCAGGTTACTGGTGCTGTAACAGGAACATGGAGCCTCCTGGAGGACAACAAGGTACGAATAACGTCCAACAATGTGGTATACGAAGGCGTCTTCACCCAAGAATGGGATGCGGATTCTCAGCAGAACGTCCTGACCTTCAGTGCTCTCTCTTCATCGGGTGTAGCGGTCTGGGGAAGTCAGATGAAAGCCATGAAAGATCAGGATGTGGTACAGGCTGTCAAAAAGGATCTGACGATTGGAAATACGGAGAATATCTTCTATGACCTCTCCCTTCCCATCACAGGTACACGTGATAGTCAGATTACATGGAAATCTTCTCTTCCCTCTGTCCTATCGGCTGATGGAGCGGTAAACCGGCCACGCAGCGGCAAAGGGGATGCCAAAGTAAAATTGACCGCAACCATTCAGAAAGGTAAGGCCTCGGCCAGCAAAACGTTCAGCGTAATCGTGCCTGAACAGGCAATGGGCCCGCTGCTGGGCGAGTATACGTTTGACAACAAAAAACTCGCTAAAATCGCACAGGATTTCAGTAAAAACGGTTATCATGGCCAGACCTTTAATGTAGTAAGCTCAGCAATTAGCAGCAAGAATCAGGCTGCTGCCTTTAACGGAAAAGACAGCTACATTCAACTGCCTGGACTCCTCACAGACACCACGGACTTCACGTTCAGTGCTTGGGTAAACTGGGATGGAGGCGGGGCTTGGCAGCGTATATTCGACTTCGGCAATGGCTTGACCAGACATATGTTCCTTACACCATCCCAGCATACCGGTGCTCTGCAATTCACTATTCATGATCAGGGTCGGGATCAGAGTCTTATCGCGACTGAAGCGCTGCCCACCAATCAATGGGTTCATGTCGCTGTCACATTGCAAGGAGACACAGGCACCTTATATGTAAACGGCAAATCAGTAGCAAGCAGCTCTGAGATCACGTTCAATCCGAAGGATCTACAAGCTGCGGAAGCCTATCTGGGCAAAAGTCGATATGCTGCCGATCCGTTCTATCAAGGCAAAATGGATCAGGTTAGAGTGTATGACAAGGCGCTAAGCGCCAAAGACATCCAGCGTCAAGCAGACGCACATCCTTGAACGGTTGAGTTTCTAATGCATCAACTTCTGAATTAATTCAAAATGATACCACCTAAAAGCAGTCACCTTAGAACTCCCCTCTTAAAGTTAGACAAATATTATTATGCAACTTGTTTGGCATGTTCTCGGTATTATACCGGGCTCATGCCTTTTATTTTGACTTAATATGTTGTGATTGTAGTAAACCATGTATCGTGCTTGCATTCATTTTTATGAATGAATTACAACACCCCCCCCACTGCATCGTTTAACGGACAGTAAGCTTCTATTTACGAATAGTAATCCCCTAAATGATATGTATTCTAATAAATCTCCTATAAATTTCAATTTCACTGTAACATTAGTCTCCATTCCCCGTTGTCTAAATAGAAGGAGGAGGAAACTTGAAATGAGGAGTGATCTATATACCGAACTATTCAAACAGTACCAGTCCTCCCTGTATCTCTATCTATACCGAATGTGTGGATCTCCGGAGACAGCTGAAGAGTTAGTTCAAGAAACCTTTTACAGAGCTATGGTTTCCATGAAAGCCGAGCATGCTAAATATGCTAGAGCTTGGTTGTATAAAGTAGCTCGGCATTTATTTATCGATTGGTACCGTAAATATCGTGGAGAAAAGCAAATGAATCAAGAGTTGGAGAAGCAAGGCTTAAAAAATACATATCGGACTCCTGAGGAAGTACTGACTGCTCGTGAACATACCATTCGTATTCAACAAGTGATGAAGAAGCTGCCCGAACAATATCGAACCATTTTGTTACTACGTGAAATGAACGAGTTATCTTATAAGGAACTTTGCGAGATCCTGGATATGAATATGAACCAGGTGAAGATCACTCTTTTTCGTGCCAGAGAACGATTCAAAGCAGAGATGCTTCAAATGAAAGGAGATGTTTGAATATGTCTAAAACACCACATGATGAGGAACGTTTATTTCAGGAAGATGATTTTGAACAACAGCGTCCTGAATGGGGTCACAAGCAATTTAAACGAATGGTATGGAAAACAAGATGGAAATTTTTTCTTAATGCAGGAGGAGCGCTTTTTCTAGTTTTTTTGGTCTATCACATTTACGTCTCAGCTCTCCATATCTATTTTGATCAATCAGAGGTACGTAACAATTTCTTGCGTTCTATTATCTCTGTTGTTGAAATGCATGGTGATGGACTGCGGGTAGAAAAAAGAATATCTGCTCAACCTTTTGAAGTAACTCCTTTTTTAACTCAGAAAGCTAATCTGAAAATTTACCGACACGTGGGTTCATGGGAGGTAATCACAGGTGAGATTCAAGCTAAGCTCAGTATAACCGGTAAGTTTACCTATTCTATTACCAATACAGGAGCGTATTTGAATGGCAATAACCCCGGGCCTTTCTATCTCCCTTACTCACTTGTTGATGGTAAACCTGATCATAATGATTCTGAGGAAAATAGCAGCCTCAAACGGCTAGTTGAAATTGATGATGGACATGTAGCAGAGATGTCATTATCCTTGAAAAACCTAGCGTCTCCCGATCAACTGATGAAGCTTCTTTCAGATTACGATGTTGCGGTGACTGCTATGCCGATTTATTCAGGCGAATCCACCCAGCCTGGTGCTTCCTATTCACTGGCAGGTATGTTCGATTATAATATTCCACATCTTACCCTTAAACCTCTTTATGAATTTAATGAGAACGGTGCAAGGTGGTTTAACTACTTCGTTCCTGAAGATACAGGTCAGATGCAGGAACAGATTGACGCCATGATGACTGAACTAAAATGGATGATTAATCATCTTGATTACAACGAAGCTACACAAGATAAACAGCGGCTTGCCTACTTAGAGAAGACAGGAGTTCAAGTATATGGTGCGGTTGTTACAGGTCCTGTGCGGGAGTTGGAGAAACTTACAAAGTTAGCTGAATTCCATCATTTCCAATTGAGTCGTGTAGAGGTATGGAACTGGGATTGAGCTAGCAAACGGGTAGTTCCTAATCGTATAGTGCGGTTATGTTCCATATAAGTAAGAGATGATAACTGTTATTCCAAAGTAACATCTCTTACTTATAATTAGTAATGTTTCTATACTCTTCTTTTCTTCTAAGTTTATGTTTTAAATTAGAGACAAGAAATACCGATCCTTCAACTTCAAAAAATCGCTAGCATTTACAGATGAATTGTAAACGTCGGCTTGCTTCCAAAGCGTCCACAAAGTCAGTCCTTTTAACTCGATAAATCGAAACCGATTTACCCGGGATAATGAATAACCATGCTTAATCGGTTCTCCGAAACTCCAGAGTTCTTATAACGATGCGGCTTGTCTGCTCGAAAGCGAATGGACTCTCCCCGTTTCACCGTAAAATCTTCTCCCCCGACATGAATCGTAATTTCTCCTTCAAAGACGGTAATCAACTCCTCTGTTCCATCAACGTGCGGCTCTGCACTCCATGAAGCTGCCTCATCCATCTCCAGGACATACATTTCGAATCGACGACCTTCTTCAAAAGAAAAATGCGGATAAATCCGTACTCTTCCATTTTCCTCCGTTAACACTTGAATATCATCGCCCGTCACAATCGAAGCATCCGATTTCGGTTCATGAATCAATGTAGTGAATGATACTTTGAGGCCGTTCGCAATTTTCCACACTGTTGCGATGGAAGGGTTCGATTCTCCCCGTTCAATCTGACCTAACATGGTCTTGCTGATCCCTGACATTTCGGCAACCTTATCCAGACTAAGTTTTCTTTGCTCCCTGATCTGCTTCAGATTTTGAGCAAGTACAGCGTTGATATTTTCCATTCTGTAATCACCTCTTTAAAAATTAGTATTGTGCAATATAAAGTCCATATCGTACAATGGTAACGCACAAACGTTATAGCGTACATTTCATGCAATTATAGCACACAACAATCTTTTTGCGGAGGTCAATCATGATTATTCCTTTATTGACGTATGCCATTGTCGCATCATTTACACCGGGTCCCAATAACATTATCGCCATGACCCAAGCTAGACATCGGGGATTTGCCAAGACATTGCCGTTTGTTGGTGGTGTAGCCGCGGGTTGTCTACTGATTATGTTTCTATCCAGTTATTTCAATCTGGTTCTGCAGCAGTATATTCCGAGAATCAGACCTGTTTTGAATATGTTAGGATGTGTCTATCTGATCTATCTGGCATTCAAAATTATGCGTAGTACGTCTGCAATCCAGGGAGACACTCGCACCAATCCCTATTCATTTTGGTTTGGCTTCACTCTACAGTTCATGAATCCCAAAGTCATTTTGTATGGTTTAACCGCAATCTCGGTATTTGTCTTGCCGCTTACCCAATCAGATGCTCACATGATTATATTCTCTGTATTGTTAACGGTTGTGGGGATCAGTGCCAATATGACATGGGCGTTATGCGGGGTAATATTTCAAAATGTACTCGTGAGATATGAACGCCAGTTTAATATAGTGATGGGTATTCTCTTAATTTATAGTGCAATTTCAATGTTAAAATAAACTAAAAAACGTCCACTCATGTGCTGAGTAGACGCTGTAAGATTACTAGAAGCCGGATTCCCACCAATGCTCCGTTGGATAAATTCCGGTATGGATCTGAACCTTTTCTCCAATTCTCGGAGTTGCGATATCGATATTTGCATCACGTGCTGCCTGGGTAATCCGTTCAACCGGATCCGTCCAGGCATGGTAGGCAAGGGTGAATGCCCCCCAATGAATGGGAATGAGCAGTTTTCCTTTTACATCAAGATGGGCTTGTACGGTTTCTTCCGGCATCATATGTATGTTGGCCCACCGTTCGTCATATTGTCCACATTCCATCATCGTCAAGTCGAATGGCCCATACTTGTCACCGATTTCTTTGAAGTGAGGTCCGTACCCACTGTCTCCACTAAAAAACACCTTTGTTTCATGTCCGGAGATCACCCATGAGCACCATAACGTGGAGTTACGATCGAATAATCCTCTCCCCGAAAAATGCCTTGCAGGCGTGCATGCCAGTGTCAGGCTCTTGAATTGAAGCTCATCCCACCAGCCATGCTCGGTAATTTTATCCGAAGGCACACCGATTTGAATCAAACGCCGGCGTACGCCAACCGGCACGATAAACCGTTCGGTTTTATTCATCAACCTCCGAATGGAGGAATAATCTAGATGATCATAATGATCATGAGATAGGATGATGGCATCCAGTGGCGGAAGATCTTCTGGCTGAACTGGCAAATTAACATTGTAGCGCTTTGTCCCCACCCATGATACCGGAGATGGACGGTTACCCAGCATGGGATCAAAAAACAATCTGGTTCCTTCCATTTCAAGCAGAAAAGCCGAATGTCCGAACCATGTCACTTGTGGATGAACATCAGTATTTACCGTTTCACTAAACTCACTTTTCAATATCGGTATATGACTCAAAGGTCTTCGTTCCTGACCACTTTTAAGGGAATCCCGAAGCATGCTCAGCATAGCCTTTAAGCTCATATTCATCGATGTTGGAATCTGATTTTCGTATTTGGTCATCTTATTACCTTCTGTTCTGCATAATGGCTGGTTCACTATGAAATAATGGATTCATTAACCCGGGATTGGAACTGCTCCAGTGCGCGCTGAGCCTCTGAAGCTGTAAGGCCGTGCCGAAACAGATAATCCTGTATTTCCTTCACTTCTGCTTCATCACCAGCTTGAACCCCATTGATTCTTCGAATCACTGCATCTTCCATACCTTCTCGCTCGGGTCCTGCAGGCTCACATAGCCAATAGTCAGTTCTTTTAACATGACCCTCGCCCGTCCAGAGTAAATTTTCATAACGTATCACATCCCAATCCCGATATCCAGACTGAATCTGCTGAAGTTCGGAATATAACATATCGTAGATCAGGTTACACGGAATGTGCCCGAAGTACTTTCGATACTGTCTCAGATTATATCCATCAATCCATTCGGTCAAGATAAAATGTCCTGGAGAGTAGGCATACAGTTTGGGGACATGGCGGTTGCTTTGCATTGACATGATGGCATCACACTCGAGTTCTCCACCGATCTTTCCACGCTGGGTATACACTTTGAGGCAGTATTCCTGTACTTTATAGACAACAGACTGTTTTCCCAGCAGCGAAGCCTGCATGTTTAAGTGCCCGTTCTGCTCATAACGCGATAGCATATCCGCCATATGTGGTGCTAATGGTTGAATGATTTTCATAAAGAGTTCTCCTCGATCGATTATCAAAACTAAAACGTTTTCCATTCTGTGTGATGAATCTTACATCACTTCACTATTATTGTCGCTAAATTAAAAGTTGAACATATCCAATTTCGTCAGAACATGAACTATTTGCTTGCAAGTTCATATATGTGACAATTGATGAGCCACAGCTGACTTTTTTCCACTCTAATAGATGGAACCCGTTTCATGTCAAGGTGACAAAATATAAAAAAACGATGTCCCTCCAGCCGCAGCTGGAAGAACATCGTCTTATGTTATGTGATATCGAATTAATGCATAGGACCTTGTTGGCCTTGTTGAGATCCAACCTTCACTCGTTTAACAAAGAAAGAGGTCACCAGACCGATCACGGCAAGAACCAGTGCAAAGACAAATGCATTCTGTACCCCTGACGTGAAACCAGCGAGCTGGTTTTCCGGGCTTTCCGGATTAGTTACATTGCTCAAGAAACGAGTCTGACCTGCACTCAGAATACTTACCGCAACCGCAGTACCGATCGCACCGGATACTTGCTGCAATGTATTCATAATTGCTGTTCCGTGAGGGTAGTACTCCGGTGGCAACTGGTTGAGACCGTTCGTTTGAGCAGGCATCATGATCATGGAAATCCCGATCATCATAAACACATGCATAGTAATGATTGTACCCAAAGCTGTCGTCGGCGTAATGCCTGTGTACATGAACAGAACAACAGCCACGATCGCCAGACCAATAATAACGAGCCATTTTGGACCAAATTTATCAAACAAACGTCCCATAACCGGAGACAAGAATCCGTTCAGCAAGCTGCCCGGCAGCAATACCAGACCTGCAGTCAGTGCTGTAACAGCCATACCTTGCTGCAGATACATTGGAAGGATCAGCATTGAAGACAACATCATCATCATACAGATGAAGATCAGGATCAAGCCGATCGTAAACATTGGATATTTGAATGCGCGCAGATCCATCATTGGCTGCTTCATTCGTAACTGACGGATGCTGAATAACAGCAAGGACACTACTCCGACAACCAGGGTAATTACCACGACCGGACTGGTCCAGCCTCCGCCTGTATCCCCATGTCCACCTGCACTGCTGAATCCATATACAATTCCGCCAAAACCAAGGGTAGACAATATAATGGAAATAACATCAATTTTCGGCTTGGTCAGTTTCGAAATATTCGGTAAGAACAACAAGCCGCACACCAGTGAGATAATGAAGAACGGCAATGAAATCCAGAAAATCCAGTGCCAGCTCAGATTAGCCAGAATCAATCCGGAAATACTCGGACCACTCGCTGGCGCAAACATGATTACGAGACCGATTAATCCCATGGCAGCACCACGTTTTTCAATCGGGAAAATAACCAAAATCGTGTTAAACATCAAAGGTAGCAATAGAGCTGTACCTACAGCCTGCAACACCCTTGCAACCAAAAGCAGTTCAAAACTTGGTGCGATTGCAGCAACAATTGTTCCCGCAATCGAAAATATCAGAGACGTTGTAAACAACTGTCTCGTTGTAAACCATTGTAACAACATACCGGAAACCGGCACCAAAATACCTAGTACGAGCAGGTAACCTGTCGTCAACCATTGAATCGTTGTGGGTCCAACTTCAAGCAGGGTCATCAGCGGCGTCAGTGCCACATTAAGCGCTGTTTCACCGAACAGGCCAATGAATCCGCTCAATAGCATCGCGAATAATATGGGCAGTACCTTATATTGCTTTGTTTCTTCTTGGTCCTGTACAGAACCAGCTTTCATGGAAACCTCCACGATCCATCCTCCTCAAACGTTATAACTGTTTCTCTCTTTGTGCAGACTTATTGAATCCCTCTGGCATTCTTAGCCACACTTGACAAATAATCAGCAGCCGTCAGCAGAGGCTGTTTATCCTGATTGGTCAGACTGATAATCAGTGCTCCCTCCATTAAAGAGATGACCAAAAGACCCGTTTCTCGTGCTTTCTCCTCACCAACGCCCTCCATCATCAGATGTTTCGTAATGATGTTCTGCCAGTTCGCGAATACACCCTGACATGCCACACGCAGTTGATGACTGATACAGGAAGTCTCCACGGCCGCCCAAAAGCTGAATGGCAGAAAACCCGTGAAACCAGCCGCTTCTGTTTCATCAGCCATGTCATGTATAAATCGCTGGATGGCGTCCCCTGTGCTCTCATGGGCTGCAAAGGTATCCTCGAATTTCTGCATGATGTGTTCATTGGCTTTCTGGATGCACTCGTGAGCGAGCTCTTCCTTGCCGTGCGGAAAATAATGATATAACGATCCTTTCGGCGTACTGCTCTCCTTAATAATCTGATTAAGACCGGTCGCATGATATCCTTGTGAAAAAAACAGTCTGGCTGCTGTGCTGACAATTTGTTCTTTAGCATTAGACTTTTCACTCAATGGAGCCACTTCCTTAATCTGAATTATAACAATCGGTCTACATAATTAAACCCGTTTCCAGAAGTACTGTCAACAACTTTATCAAAGAAATGTTATGAAAACGCTAACAGTTTGTTATCTTCATATTAAAAGCAGCGATAGACTTGATTATCGGCTAGGAATAATAAAAAAAGGCGGCTTTTCGCCGCCTTGATCCTAATATGTCTGCTCGTACTCAATCTCTGAAACATCATCATTCCGTTTACCTGCCCAAACGTCCTGAACGTACCGTCCTTCAACCTGAAGCTGCATGATCCAATGACGGGCTTCCTCAAGACTGGCTCCACGCGCCTCCTGGTACATTTGGCGTAACGTCCCTTCTACTTCAGGGGCCATATGGGTTCCATCTCCACAAATATATATTCTTCCATTCTGATCAAGCAGCCGAACCAATACTTCGGCCTTCCTGCTCATCAGATGTTGAATATAGGTTTTGGGTTGATCCGCAGCCCGTGAATAAGCGGTATGAAGCTTCACCACCCCTTGCTGTTCAAACTGTTCCAGTTCATCACGATAGATAAAATCACCATCATTTCGGCATCCAAAGAAGAGATGTGCTTCGCCAAGCTCTGCTCCCTTTTGCTTCAGCGCCGCCCTCGCTTGTAAAAATCCTCTAAATGGAGCTACACCCGTTCCTGGACCTACCATAATGACCGGGGTATTCACCTCTTCCGGAAGGGCAAACCCGGATTCTGGCGTACGAATAAACATGAAGATGGATTCTCCTGGTTCCAATTGGGACAAATAGGTGGAGGCAACACCAAGGTATTCCCCTTTGCCGCTCCATGCAGGCTCTCTAACCACGGACACCGTTATGCTAGCCTGTTCCCTATTTAACAGCGGTGAGCTGGAGATGGAGTAATATCTTGGTTTTAGAGGTGGCAGCAGTTCAAGAAAATTCGCAAACGGAAGCTCACAGGCTTCGTATTTTTCCAACAGATCCAGCATACTGACCCCAGCTCCAAGGATGGTTCTGGCATAACTTTCATCTTCCAGCATCATCTCCAACTCACGCTTGTGTGGTGGACATATGGTATGGTTAGCCATTTCCCTCAGCTGCATTCTCGTTGCCGGACCCTGCAACTCTACACAGTGAACGAGCAAGTCACGTAGTTTCACTGAACGGCCCAGAGGCAAATGCATCAGATTCGTTCCTCTGGTCGTTAGTTTTATGCGTTCTTCACCTGTAAGCTCAAACCGTTTCAATACACGTTTAACATGATCAGGTTGATTTTTCGGCAGTACACCGAGATGATCCCCCTCTCTGTAGGTTACTCCCTCAGGTAAAATGATCTCGATGTGGCGTGTACTTCTATCGCTTTTCGGAGCATGGAGTTCTTGGTTTACCCGCACGAATGCGTGAGCCGCACCATAGGTCTGTACGAGTGGAAACTCCGTATTATCCTGAACCCATTCCATGTGCAGTGCATTTTGTTTGGTGGGTTCTTTATCAATAATCTGAATACCTGGCACATCACGTAATGACTGCCACGCCAATTCCTCCCACTCCTCAACTTGTTTCTCCATATCGCCTCCTGCGTCCATTTCCCCGCGTGTTAACCATCGCTCGCCTCCGAGCAACGTTAATTGTTCATCCAAGTAACGAGGAATACTCTGATAGGTTCCGGACCAACCCCGATCTCCGCAACCGAGAACCGCATACCGAATTCCCTGGACACTAGCCGGTTCAGCATCTCTTAACCAATCCACAAATCCTTTGGCATTATGCGGCGGTTTGCCATTATAGGAAGCCGTAATGATCAGTATGATAGCCTGCTTCGGCAGCTTTCCGCTCCATTCATCCAGCGGGCACACTTCAGCTTGAATTCCGTTAGATTGGGCCTTTTCACCAAAATTGCGGGCGATCCCCTCCGCTGTCCCCAGGTTGGAGCCATACAGGACAAGCAGCTTCTGATATGACTGATGTGCTCCTGTTTCTGTTTGGCTCGGTAAAGGACTCATTCGTTTCACATCTTTTGTTCGCTGGCCAGACTTCATGGGAGAGCTCTCTTTCACCTGTGTGCGAGGTTTAACCTGAATCTTAAAATCGCCGGGTTTTAACGTTAATGTCTGTTTCACATCTAATTGATAATCGCTGTAATCGATCAGTTCAAAATGCTTCAGAATCATCCCCAGCACAAGTGTTGCTTCATAGAGTGCAAACTGCATCCCGATACATGCTCGTTCCCCGTTACCAAACGGCTTGTATGCGTGATGAGGCACCTGGGAACTGTCTTCAAATCTTTCGGGTCTGAAGTGTTCAGCGTCTTCTCCCCAAGCATCTGGATCCCGATGCAGTTGTGGGAGCAGTATACTGAGACTTTCCCCCTTCTTCACGGCATACTTTCCGCCGATCATCGTGTCTTCTTTGGCATAGACGTCGAATCCCGGGGCTGTTGGCCATAATCGTAATGATTCATTCAGAATCATGCGGATATATTGCAGCTGGAGCACTTCTTCATACTGCGGTGTGTCACTGGTCAAGATCCGATCAACTTCAGCGTAAGCTTTTTGCAGAGAATCAGGATGTTTTAACAAGAAATATAGTGCAAAGGACAATAAGCCACTGGTGGTTTCATGCCCTGCAATCAGGAAGGTAATAATCTGATATCGAATATTTTCATCATCCAGCGCTGCGCCAGTTTCGGGATCTCTTCCATTTAACATACGGGCAAGCAGATCAACGTCTTGATGATCCGTACTGGATTTCCGCTCCTCAATAATGCGGTCCACCAGTGAGAACATCGTTTCAATATCATCCTGGAATTGGCGTTTCGTTTTGACCATGAGCATGTTTTGGATTTTCAACCTCGAGCTTTTTTGCATCGCTTCATTCAGGGCCCGAACCATACTTACGATAAATGGACTGTGATCCTGTCTGTAAAAACTGTTAAAACGATAATTGAATCCGCACAATCCTATCGTATCCAAGGTAAGTCTGGTCTGGTCATGTCATCGGCAACGTCAATCGTATCTTTCGGATTGAGCCGTTCCCATTTATGGATGAGCTGTTCGGCGATGTCGATCATCATGGGATGATATCCTTTCATCGCCTGTTTACTGAAGGTGGGCAGCAGGATATTGTGTGCCTTTTTCCAGTTCGGCTCAGAGGTCCTGCTCGTAAATAACCCGTCACCTCCAAAAGCACGCACGTTCTCCAGTTCGTTATATATGAATTTGTCAAAACGGGTTACATCACACGCTTCTGCAACAAGTTCATGCCCGGAGATCATCAAGCCGGAGTAGCCTGGCACGGTAAGACGGTAGATGGGACCAAGCTGTTCAGCGAGTACTCCAAGTGACAATGAGGGTTTTTCTTTATCAATCAGTGGCAAATTACCGAGTGGCCCATACATTTTAGGCTGTGGTACAGTTACGGCTTCTCTCATGAATTAACGCCTCCCATGGGTTACATACAGATAGATTTGGATCGATCAAATACACTTTTATAATTAAAATTGATAGTTATATCTATCATTTGATATTATAATAATTCATTTTATATCCATATTCAACTATTCATTTACTGCTGCATTCTAGCTAGAGAACGCAAAAAAGAGGTATTTGCCTGCAGGCAAATACCTCTTGGAGAACATCGCTTCATTTATTAAAACAAAATTGAACTACTCTACTGAAATTAAAGGATTTATAACTTACCTGAATTATCCCAGGCCTCGGCGTTCAGCTCACTATTAATGCTTACGGCCGCCAAAGCACCCAACGAAGCAGCGGTAATCGCCTGATACATTTCCGATGCAGCATCTCCCGAACTAAAGACACCCGGTATTGACGTTTTGGCAAACGCATCTACCTTAACGGTCCCTGACTCCGTTACTTCACACCCCAGTGTTTGAGCCAGATCCGAACCGATGACAAGCTTTGGTGCGAAGAAAATGCCTGTACACTCCACGGCACTTCCATCCTCCAGCACAATTTGCCGAACCATTCCGTCCTCCGACTCAATGGATTGAATCGGTGCGTCCAATACAGGCACCTGATGCTGTTTCAACTCTTCTCGCTGTTCCTCTGTCAGTCCATTTGCTCCGTTCGTTAATATGGTGAACCGGTTCGTCCAACCGGATATCACTTTGGCCATGTGTACGGCTTTATCACCACTCACAATAATGCCCAGTGGCTGATCCCTTAACTCCCAGCCATCACAGTAAGGGCATACAAAGGCACTCTTGCCATATACCGCGGACAGTCCGGGAATGTCGAGTGGCTGGTCTTTTTTACCGACTGCAAAAAGAAGCTTCCGGCCTCTTACCACCTTGCCTTCTGTCGTTGTCACTTCAAATGAACCTTCAGTACCTGTGACGGCAGCGGCCGTGTCCTCCATGATATGTACAGAAGGATAGGCGAGAATCTGCTCTTTGGCAATTTGGCGGAATTCACTAGGCGTTGCCCCGTCTCTTGTCAAGAAACCGTGAGTTTCACGAGTCACCTTATTACGCGGTCGACCATCATCGATAACGACAACCTCTTTTCTGGCTCTTCCGAGTACCAGTGCGGCATTCAGACCGGATGGTCCACCGCCAATGATAATCACATCTACTGTTTTATTCATTTTAAACACCCTTTCCAGATACTTAAAGTCTTTAATTAACTCAAAAAAATCTTTTTATTCATACGATATGGATCAAAATAGTCTAACCTGACAATAACAACCAGATAGGCTATAATAAAGAGACTGAAATTAAAATCAATTAAAGACCCTTGATATCTACAATAAACCCTTGTTTGTAATTACGCAAGCATATTTTTCTCATTTTTTATCATTTTTTTGTTTTTTTCATGAATTCTGTAGCACAGAAATTCAATTTTAACAATTAAAAAAAACCTTGTTTTTAAATTGTTCACAATCAATTGACAGTATTTTTAAACTAAAACGTGTTTTAATTCACATAGTAAACTAAATGCTATAATAAGGGCACGAGATATATAAGTATAGATATAGGAAGTGAGCATTTGAAAACATTGAATAAGGGGTCTCAACCCAAAATTGAACTAGAGTATAGCTCCATTCCGAAAGTATTCATGGACACGATCAAAGTCGGAATCATCAAGTCCAATCTGATCGCCATGCTTGCCGGTTTGTGTCTGGCATTGTATGTATTTGATGCCTCATTCATAGCCAACATTGTACCGATCATACTGTCTGTCATCGGTTCCTCCCTGATCATCGGGGCTGCTGGTGTGTTCAACAACTTGTATGACCGGGACATTGACGCCATTATGGAACGTACAAGAACGCGTCCGACCGTTACGGGTCAGGTCGATACCAAGTCCGGACTGATTCTGGGGATCACCATTACGGTGATTGGGGGCATTCTACTGTATATTGCTTCACCTTCAGCAGCAGTATTCGGTATCTTGGGATTGTTGCTTTATGTCTTCCCGTATACCATGTGGACCAAACGCACAACAATATACAATACCGAAGTAGGTAGCTTATCCGGTGCCGTTCCACCACTGATTGGTTGGGCGGCAATCTCACCGGAGCTCGGACATTTCGAAATCTGGGCTTTGGTGGTTACCATGCTCTTGTGGCAGATGCCACACTTCTACGGTATTGCCATCCGCCGATTTGATGAATATAAGGCAGCTGGTGTCCCAATGCTTCCTGTTGTGAAAGGAATCAGACGCACATATATTCAAACGAATGTCTATCTGGTATTGTTATTGCTCTCCAGCTTTTTATTCTGGCCGCTTAGCCCATTTGTGGCGATTGTAGCTTTCTTGGTCAGCTTGGCATGGCTCATTCTTAGCGTGGCAACATTTGATCGTACCCAAACCAAGAAATGGTCACATAAAATGTTTATTTTCTCCATTAATCACATTACGATTGTATTCCTGGTGATCATCGCTTATTCCCTGATTGCACAGCTGCTCAGATAAAGAATTGCAGCAATGTTGAATACAAACAAGCCGTACAGACAAACTCTTGTATAGAGTTGACTGTACGGCTTTTTTATATGGTTGTTTGTCTGATCTTATCCCACTTTCACAGGTGCTTGTTCTCCCTGCCAGAGCAATTGCATTTCTTCACTAGTCGCAAGCAGCTCGCTCAAGCTTCCTTCTGCTTCAATACGGCCATCTTTTAACACAATAATATGATCTGCCTTCGCAAGTGCTGCACGCCGGTGTGAAACGGCAATACATGTCACATGCTGCTCGCAGGATAATCCCTCCCATACCTGCTGTTCCGTCTCTACATCCAGTGCACTCGACAAATCATCGAATATATACAGGTCCGCTTCAGTCATTAGCATCCGTGCTGTGGCTGCACGCTGAATCTGTCCACCTGACAGCATCACGCCTCTTGGACCAACAGAGGTTTCCAATCCCTGATCGAGGTGATCAATATCCTTCTTCATTACAGCCAGACGAATGGCACGTGTGAGCGATTCACCTACTCTGCCCTTTTTGCCCTGCACAATGTTTTCTTTCAATGTATCACTGAACAATCGAGGGACCTGGGGAGTGTAAGCCGCCCGGGGCGGCATCAAGAATGTCGCCGGATCTACCTCCACCCCGTTCCATCGAATACGCCCCTCCTGTTTCGGCAATAATCCGAGCAGCGTTCTCACCAACGTGGATTTTCCCGATCCGATTCGTCCGGTAATTACAATAAATTGTCCGCGTTTCAGTTGGAGGTTAATATTTTGAATTCCATTTGGAGAATTAGGATACTGATATGTCAGATTGCTGACTTCCAGTTCTCTAAGTTTATCGTCCTTTCCTCTCTGTTGTTCAACAGGTTCCGGCGGATCCTCATACAGATAGATCTCTCTTGATTCGATGATGCAGTCTTCCTCACCAGGACGAAATAGCTTACGCATGCGGTCAAAGGAGACCTTCAAACGTTTATGCTGGAATACCATGTACCCGAATAAGGAAATGCTAAAGCCTATGTTTGCAAGATACGATGTAAACAAGGCAAAGTCACCTACAGTGAATTGTCCGCTTCTCATTTCGGCTGCACACATCAGCAGGATTAATCCTGTACAAATGCTGAGTACATGCTGATTCAGGGATCTCATCCACTGTTTGAACAGATTATCCCTTAAGGCTGCTTGACGGCGATCCTCATTAAGTTGATTGAACCGGGCTGAAACATGCTGCTCTGCCTGCCCCAGTTTCAGAGCTTGCACCGCACCAAACGTTTCTGCGATAAAACTCGTAATACGCCCTGTCGCTTCCCGATTTTTCTGGGCATATTTACGTGCGCGATTCCCTGACAGATTGTTCAGCAGTGTGACCACAAGTAATGGCAAGACGGCAACCAGTGTGATTTTCCAGTTAATACTCGCCATAATGACGATGGATACAATTGCAAATACGAGCCTTCCCCAGAAGTCTACCCAGGATTCAACATACTCGACAACTTCGTCCACATCATCACGAAAGCGACTCATCGCTTCTCCCGGTGAAGCCGGAAGATTACGTCCAGGCCACCGCATAATGCCGGCCAGCATATTGGTACGAAGAATGGCCTGAATATGAAAGACGTATGTAATCCACGCATAGAAAGCGGCAAAGAACGTACCCACTCTGACTAACCTTATTAGCGCAATGAATATTAGCGGAACTGCCAGCCATAAGTAGTCATTGGATCCAATCGTGACCCGGTCAAAAAACCACTGCATCCCAATACCAATAGCTAATGGCAAGGAATGAAATATACACCACAGTAATCCGTTAATCATAAACAATACAGATCTAAACCGAAACAGTCTTCCCATAAATCCTGCTACATTCACGCAAGTTCCTCCTCTCTGCCCGTCATTCTCAGTCGTGCATAATGTGAATTCGGATTATTCGCAAGTTCTTCTCTGGCACCGAATTCCAATATCCGGCCATCTCCCAGCACCATGATCTGATCTACCTGTTCAAGGGTAGCCAGACGATGCGCAATTATAATTCCCGTACATTGCTCCATCAACTGGTTGACAGCCGACTGAAGCATGTGTTCCGTAGCCGCATCCAGACGTGAGGACGGTTCATCCAGAATGACCAGGCTCGGCTCAGTCAGAAATACCCGGGTTAAGGCAAATAACTGCGCTTCCCCTGCGGACAAGGAAGAACCACCCGCAGTCAAATGAGTACCCAGCCCATTGGGCTGGGTATCAATCCATTGACGCAGACCAAGTCGATCCGTCGTTTCCAGGATCATGTTATCCGACACCTCTTGATTGAACAGTGTCAGGTTATCCCGCAGTGTGCCATCGAACAGCTGAACATCCTGCGTAACCATACCCACCCGTCTGTACAGCGCCTTCAAGCTAAGCTTGGAAATATCCTTGCCGCCAACGCGGATAACACCGCGGTCCAGATTATACAAACGAAGCAGCACCCGGCTCAGGCTTGATTTACCGCTGCCTGTGCGACCAATAATACCAAGCCTTTGCCCAGGCTCAATCTTAAAATGGATATCCTGTAGAACAGGCTTATCGATGTTATAGCTGAAGTGTACATGTTCAAATTCAAGACCCAGCGCTCCACTCGGCAGCTGATCCTGGTTTCCGTCTTTGATTTCACTGCTTAGGGCAAGCAGTTCCCTGGAACGAAGCATACCGGATTTCGCTTTTTGAAACTCCTGCACCTGATCTCCCAGCATCTCAATCGGTTCATTAAGCATCTGGGTATATTGATAGATCAGAAACAAGGTTCCGAGGCTGATCGCCCCTTGCATAAAATAATGAACACCCAGCAAGAGCACTACTGTGACAGCAACGGCAAATAAAATCACGGTGGTATTCCACGGAATTACACGAAGCATCCAGGCTTTCCGGCCTTTCAGGAATACGATTCGCATTAATTTGTAGAAACGGCTCATGACATACGGCACGTGTCCGTTCGCCTGTACATCCTCAATTCCGGCAATCCGCTCTTCGATCATGCCGAACAGCGATGCACTTGCTTCACGCTCATTTTTGGAAGATTGGACACCGAGGTTACGGATAAATACCATAAATAAGATCGATAATAACGTAAACACGGTCATGACGATTGCAATAGGTATATTCACCGTGAACATAAATCCGAGTATGCCGGCAAGCAATACAAAACTCCCGATGACCTGAACGATAAACATGGCGAAAAAGTTTGAAATGCTCGTTACATCTCCATCGACACGTTCAATCATCTCCCCGGGTGTTTTCACATTGTGGAAACGCATATCCAGATGCAGACAATGTTTAAGCAGATCTCCCCGCAGCTGATTGGTTGCACGCCACGACACATCATTTCCAAAATAACTGACTGCCACCGTAATCAACTGATTACATACAGCAACGACCAGAAAGAGGCCTGCGAGCTGAATCAGACTTGTGAGTATTCCACCGTTAGCAGCTGTATCAATAAAACGCTGGATGATCTGCGGATTCAGTAGCTGTAAGCCGGTAGATGTCAGCAGCATTACCAGCAGCAGAGCGAGCCGCCCTTTTACAGGCTTCAGGTAACGCAAGAGCCAGGTCATGGATCTTTTTTCTTGTTTGGGCATACTGCCCACCCCTTTGCGTCTATTTATATTCCTATTTCAATGAACTTCCATTACGCCTTCATGGTTGATGGCTAAGACGAATCATGCAGAACAACATGAAATACCATCTCTTGCACCCAAAGATCATATTTGACTTGTTGTTTTACCATCTCGTATTCTCCCATCCCTTCTGGCAATCTTCCCGGAACCTTTGTACCCACTGCTCGGATACCTCATCCGCGATAGGATCAAAAGCGGGAGGCGAAACAGTAACGTCAGCAGACGAAACATCTAAGTACTCCAGCACCTTCCGAACAGTCCCTTCATAATTTTGTACGAAATCCTCGTATACGATCGTTAAAGGAACAATGCCTGACTCCGAAAGAAAATCTTCGATGGCAGCTTCACACATGCTGCTCTCAACAAGCAAATGTTTAATCGCATCAAAATGGTATTGATCTGCAATATCTTTCTCTTCAGCCTGAGCACCATGCTGACGATGCCACTCACCTGAAACAATGGCCCGCCACCAGGAAACAGCCAATCTCACTTTGTTTCGGCGTGTCATGTAAATATGCTTCGTGCAGTTCGGAAAACCTGTACTCCATACTTCCGCCCTAGGCGTTTCGGATGGCAACTGATACAGTTTGCGAATGGCATCGATCCAACGCTGTTCAAAATTGATTTTGATGCCAAATACCCCATTAGGTGTTGTACCCAGCTCCCAGATTTGCTCCAGATCTGCGTGCTGCAACGTTTCCGGACTCTTGTGCTGGAAATGCAGCCATTCACCAGGTTTACCTGCAACGCCTGTTGAACTTAAAGCTTCACCGAGCAGTGTACTTCCTGTGCGCTGGGAAAACCAAATCGTATAACTTTGAGAAGGTTTACTCATACTTTTACCTACTTTCTTCCCTTAGGATATAAAATGAATTGAAGCCCAGACCTACAAGATCTCCTTTCCATGTGAACTCATTGGCGGGATGCATGCAAAAAAGCCATAGATGAACTGATGTTCATCTACAGCTTTGTATCACAAGAGAACCATATGAAATCAAAATCGTTTCCGGATTTCTCCTCTGCATCGCAATAATGAATAGTGTTCACGACAGGGGCTGCACAAGCACGACTGTCCACACACTGACATTACTCCCAAGATCGTATCTATGCTCATGCTTATTCAGTTATTGAATGTATATCCCTTATTAGCATGAACATATTCATCTACCCACCCGTTACACATATTTGTTATTTATCTTATTCGTTCCACCACATTACGTCAAGAACATTTTGTCTTAATTGTAATTTCCTACATATCGATCATCATATGTGGTTAGCTTAACGATCATACCCCAGATTAGGAATCGTTCTATAAACAAATTTCATTTGATTGACCTTCCATACACCTTCATGGTATACAAGTTCAATATTTCGATCATAGACATAGTGAGATTCACCTGTTAGCGTATTTCCAAGAACGAATGATTGGGATAACGTCCCTATGGTAGGACTCGTATAATAAACGATGTTCTCAGGTACATCATACTGAATCCATTCATTTTGCAGCTCCTGCCCTCCAAGAATAGATCGGACCAACTTCTCTGTAAAATAGGGTTTGAAATACGTTTGTATATGTTTAATCTCAGACAACTTTGACGTTTCGTTCAATTTTTCCGACAATAAATTTAACCTGCCTTGGCTTATTTTAAGAGAATCGGTTATCCGGGATTCATCATTCTGGACATTCACAACCACCGTCTGATCATCTAACATGATTGTAGCCTGCTTGCTCTTATCATCCCAGTTCAGCTTCGCTCCAAAGGTCTGACTGACAAATTTTAAGGAAACATACGTCACGCCTCCAATTAATAGCACGGGCGAATCCATCGTTATTATCTTGTCATTTACGCGCGCATTTTTGAAGTTTACAGCCAGCAAAATCTCCTTCTCTTTTGTTTTAATCTGTATAAATCTATCTTCCTTATACCATTTTATATCTCCCCCCAGATTGCTGGATACAACTCTTAAAGGGATTAGAACCCGATTATTGAATAGTACTCCATCATCAACCTCTACTGTAGCATTCCCAGCAAAGGCAGGTGCAGTAAATGAGACAATCATTACAATTGCCAGCAATGATATAGCAAGTTTTTTTAATTTCATGTAACATCCTCCCATGGAACAAATGACATAACCATTCTTTCTGGAATAGTTAACGTTAACCAACCATAGAAAGTTGGCACTTCACATAAAAAGAAAGCTGATATGGGATAACAAAAAACCGCTCCCTTATCTAAGATAAGGGAGCGGTTCTATTGCCCATCAAGTGCTGGCTCGTTCAGAGATAACGCTTTTCGAGATCAATGATGAATCTGTTTCTTGTGGTAATACGTCTCCATCACTTGCATAATGGACTCGCTCTTAATAGGTTTGCTTACATAAGCATCCATGCCTGCCTTCAAGCATTTATCCATGTCGCCACGGACGGCATTTGCCGTAACCGCAACAATATATGGACATGCTTCAGGGTCCGAAAGTTCCTTAATCGCTTTGGTGGCTTCAAATCCATCAAGCCGCGGCATATGCACATCCATAAAAACAATATCATATGCATGATGTTTGACAGCTTCAACAGCCTCCACACCATCTGCTACATGATCTACAAAATGTCCCTTTTTCTCTACCATGCGGCTAAGAACAAGCTGATTAACCTCATTGTCTTCCGCAATCAGAATGCGCAGAGGCGTACTTCTATTCTTTTTCTGCTGTTGATCAAACTGGTTGCCACCTTCATCATTGTTTAGTTTGAAGGAAGCCGTAAATATAAAGGTTGTACCAGGTTCATCCGATTCCTCGATCCAGATATCGCCCTGCATAAGCTCTACCAGCTTTTTGCTGATGGCTAGCCCCAGACCAGTCCCTTGAGGTTTACGGGTCATAAAGTTCTCCAACTGGTAGAATGGCTCAAACAATTGCTGTCTTTTCTCTGCTGGAATCCCTATGCCCGAATCCTTCACTTTAAAATGAAGAATGACGTTATTGCTGCACTGCTCCTTAACTCCGACTTCAATTTCCACGCTGCCTTCTGGCGTAAATTTGACCGCATTGCCGATGATGTTAGTGAGTACTTGTTTCAAACGGTAAGCATCGCCATAGAGTGGAGTCGGTATGGCCTCGTCCAAACATAAACGAATATCCAGCTTCTTTTCACGAGCAAGTGGTTTCACAATTTGCACGGTCTCTGTCACGATTTCTCCAAGATCAAAAGGATCGTCTACCAGATCGGTTTTACCTGACTCAATTTTGGAGAAATCCAGAATATCATTAATGATGGCCAGCAGAGAATCTCCACTCTTCTGAATAATATGAATATATTCCTTTTGCTCCCCACTAAGTCCCGGAGTATCCAGAAGCAGGTCTGTCATACCGATGACGCCGTTCATGGGTGTGCGAATTTCATGGCTCATCATTGCCAAAAATTCACTTTTGGCCTTGTTCATTCTCTCCGCAGTCTCTTTGGCCACAAGCAGCTTTTTCTGTTCGGTAATATCCTTCGCAATCAGATAGAATCCGACATTGGTCTTGTTGATGATGATCGGAGCAAGTGTAGCCAACACTTCTGTCTCACTGCCATCCGTGTGACGAACGGCGTTAATTTCCTTCTCAGCTAATTCGTAGTTGCTTCGCAGGATCATTCCCAGATTGACAGCTCCGATGAATCTGCTAATGCTCGTGCCGATCATCTCTGACACAGGACAACCTGTCATCTTCACCGCTACAGGATTGGCATTCATAATGTTGCCGTCCATGTTAAACGAGATAATGGCATCATGATTATATTTCTTAAGTGAAGTGTAACGTTCCACGGATTCCTGCAATTTAAATTCAATGAGTTTCCGTTCGGTGATGTCCTGCAACGTTCCGTTCAATTGTACTGGCTGGTGATGTTCATCAAACGTAATCAGCCCGCGCAAATGAAGATATTTCTCACTTCCATCAGATCGTATATGTTTGTATTCGAAATCAAGCGGCTCACCTTGCTTTGTGCCTCTGATTTTTTCTTGCAAGGATGCTGCATCTTCAGGGTTCATCACCCGAAGAACATCCCTTGCACGGTATCGTTTGTGTGTGCGCTCGAGCTCGAAAATTTCAAGCACCTGATCTGAAGTAGCGATTTGGTCATTGACCATATCCCATTCCCAACTACCAATCATCGCAATCCGTTCGGCCTCTGCACTGATATCTTCATGTTTCTTACGTTCGGATATGTCTCGTCCGATGGTAAGTATCTGCCGTTCTTGCCCGGCATCCCCAATAATCTTGTATGTGGTCTCGAACCATAGATAATGTCCATCTTTATGGCGCACCCTGATATTCAGCATATTCCCGGTAGTCAAGTCCATATGTGAGATCTGTTCCAGGTCAATTGGATGGAAATATGCATTGTTATTCTGGCCAATAATGTCTTCTGGAGAGTAACCCAGCAGATCTCGAACCGAAGGTGAGCAGAACCGGCAAACCCCTTCAAAATTGGCGATGTAGATGATCTCCTGTGCATTATCCGAAATCAGTTTGAACATCTCTTCACTGTGCAAAAGTTTTTGTTCGGACAACTTACGATCCGTGATATCTACAATATGACAAATGAAATAAAGCGGCTCATCAGTTGTTTCATCCCGAGCCAATGATATATGCAATGAAATCCAGAGTACGTCACCATTTTTTTTGATGTAGCGCTTCTCGTACGTATACTCTTTCGATCTGCCTTCAAACAAATCACAAGCATAGATGACATCCTGCGGGCAGTCATCCGGATGTGTAATATCCTGGTAGCTTAGACTCATGAGTTCCACACTGGTGAAGCCCATCATGCAGCAAAATGCAGGGTTTACTTTCATCCATTGACCGGACGGAGCCACGAGTGCAATTCCAATAGGTGCTTGGTTATAAATCTGCTCGAACAATTCGTGATGGTCGACCTTTTGAACCTGCATTTTAAGATCTCCTTTTTGAAATATATACTCAAGTAATAGATTGTCGAAATTTCAAATTTTGTTTCATCTTGTCCGTTCCGTAAGGAATGGTGGTTTTAGAACCATAATAACTGCTTAGTACCCAGTATTATAGCGATTGAAACATGTCTTTCCAAGAGATTTGTGTCTTTTAAACGGAAACAAGGCCTGGATCCCATAGACATGGAATTCCCGACCTTTGTCGCTAAAGTTCATTATAAGTCATATGGTGCAACGAAATCGCGAGTAAAATCTGTCAGCGCTCACGCCCAACAATGTAATCCAACAGATGCTTCAAAAAAGGGATAGGCTTTGGCATTTCGGCAAGTGCATCCGTTGCGAGACAATAATGTTCCCACATCGCTTTTTTCGCTCCATTCTCCCCAAGGATGGAAACGAAGGTTGAATTGTTGTTACGAACATCCTGCCCGGCCGGTTTACCCAGCATCAGATTATCCCCGTCCAGATCCAGCAGATCATCCTTGATTTGAAAAGCGATACCCGCATGATAGGCAAATTTCTTCAAGGAGGAAATTTCAGAATCCTTTACCTGTGCCAGAATAGCAGGCATGACCAGCGCTGCTTCGAAGGCAATGCCTGTTTTGTAGAAGCAGATCATGTTCAACTGATCCAACGTCAGAGCTTTTCCTTTGGAGTTCAGGTCCATCGCCTGCCCCATACACATATCTTCTGCTTTTTCAGCCGAATATCGAATCAAGGTTAGCACCGTTGCAGCATCGAATTGACTGAGCGAGGATTGTTCTCCAATGGCTTTCTGGATCAGAAAGAGGCCTGTTAATTCAGCTGTGGCACTGTTATGCACCTGGTGCAAGGTTGAACGGCCCCGCCTGGTTGAAGCATTATCCTGCGTCGGCAGGTCATCAAAAATGAGGGAAGCGGTATGCATATACTCCAGTGACCTTAATAGCGGAACGATCGACGCTTCTGTCAGCCCATACTCTCGCACACCCATAACCCATGTTAAAATCGGCCTCAGACGTTTGCCACTCCCCTGCAGGCTATAATTGGCTGCATCAATCAGCGTTTCTTTCATTTCCGGAATTTCATTCGGTTTGGATATTTGAACTTCCATGTTAATCCGTTCACGAACCGTTCGAACAGTTTGAATAAAGTCTTCTTTTTCCTTCTTGTCATTTTTCAGATGGGCAATAACCTGATCCCTGAGCAATTTATCGAGAAAATCTACGTCATCCGCTTTTTGAACCATTCGTTGAACGAGATCGTTAAATCCAGGCTGGCCCGAAGCAAAGATGTCCATAATTTCATTATATTTCGCTGGTCCCAGCCTTTCCTTGCTGCGCTTGAGGCCATTGATCGCACGATCCAATATGACCTCACGCGTCTTCGCATCCGAGTCATACACGCTATGGATCAAGTGAGAGATCACCGTCCAATAGAGCTCATATGGATTAATTAAGTCAGGACGCAGATCCCGGTATTTCAAATAATACGTATATGGGGTCACTGCCCCCTCTTCCAAGTCGTCAAACATATCTGCAAAATCATCGGCCAGTTGATTGTAAATTCCATAATAGAACGTGCGGAGATCAAAGCCTTCATCCTCCGAAGCACTCAGAACGGAACGAACAATTAGCCTGGATGAAGATGATTTGATAATAATCGGGATATAGAGCTCTTCATTGGTATAGTTCGCATTGGTAAGTTTCTTGGCCCGGTCCAGCTCTTGCGATTGAAAAAACACATAGGATTGCTCGAAAAAGGTTCGCTGCATTTCAGGTCGTTGGTAATTCTTGATGTATTCAAATGCCTCCCGCAGTTCCGAGTGAACATAGCGAATGACTTCCTCATTGTCTCCGTTCCATTCGCCAATGTCAGGTACAATTCCGGTAAGCAGCGCCTTCCGTATCAGAAGGGAATACTGCTCTTTTTCCTGCGAAGTCAGTGCCTGTGAATCCAACAGATCATCAATGAAGGGATAGGTTAACCCATATGAATACCCCAATCTAATGGCTGCATCAAATCTCTTCGAACGTTCCGGGATTGGCGTCGTCTCATCAAGTTCATCATTCACATGCAGAACAACGCCAAGAATGATCTTAATCAGCTTGCGTTGGGCCTGCTCTGCATCGAGCTCCTTCGGAATATTTGAAGCGACGTTTTCGAGTTTCTGAATCAGCCAGATTACGGCAGTCTCCACGTTTTCCTTCTGAGCCCAGCGATACAATGCCGCTAGACTGATAAAATCGGGCTGGCCCTGGCCTTTCGCTCGATCGGTACGCATGAAATATTTCTTCGTATCTTGCGCAATCCGCTGAATACGAGCCTGTGTCTCAGGAGCATCCAGCGCCTTGCCCAGATCTCTCATATAAATATAGGAGATGCTGCGGTCCAGATACTCATCCAGTTTGCCGGTCACGTTCAACCAGTGGATATATCTATATACATCCCGGGAATCGGGTTTTCTTGTGCTTCGTGATATCCAGGGTAACCATGAGAATCGATGAATATGTTTCTTTTGCCATAGATGAAAATCTTGTTTTAGAATCGTTGTATACGTGTTATTCATTAGCTGGTCATGAAGGGAAGTAAAGTATTCGGCTGCCTTATGCTCGGCTATCTGATATCCTGCTTCGGCATGATCGATAAGTGCGTTATTCATAGGATGGATACCTCAACTTCTATTAATGTTAAACATGTATCCATGAGAGGAGTATGAGGGTGCTCCATGGACGAAAACTGTTGTGAATTCATGCTGTACCAAATTCGCAAGCTCATGTTCATAACCTTTATACGGCGCTTAAACCGTTTGGTTACGAAATCGTCATGGTCGCTCCACTGAACCTTGTTTTTACAGAATAGAAGCCCACACTTTAACGGCAGTAACAGCAATGAGAACAATTAAACCATAGCGAAGCACCCTTACATTGATCATTGAACTGACTCTTGAACCGAGTGACGCCCCTATTAGACTCCCTATAACGGTGTAGATGACTGGCTCGATCGGAATGCCTCCAGCACTGATTTTCCCGATGACTCCACCAATCGCGGATATTAACACGATGGCCAGGGACGAGGCAATCGTCGTTCTTGTAGGAATACGGAGCACCGTCAGCATGAACGGAATCAGAATAAACGCACCTCCCGCGCCAACAATTCCCGAGACGACACCCACTGCCAGAGCCGAACCTGCCGCAATCCATCGGTTAAATTCCACAACATCAGAAGAATCTTCTGTACCTCTACCCGGAATCAACATGAGGATAATGGCGATAACCGCCAATATGCCGTAAATCAAATTAATGACATCTCCATCCAGATGGCCGGATATGATGCCACCGATCAAGCTGCCGATGAGAATACTGATGCCCATGTATACCACGAGCGTCCTATTCACCAAAGCATGCCCATCTCGGACCTTCCTCTTTTTTCTCTGAAATGCGACTACACCTGCCAACGAGGAAAAGAATACCTGGAACATGCTAATGGAGGAAACCTCATGAGCAGTAAAAGGCTCAATTCCCATAAGAGAGGGAACATACAGCAACAGCGGGTAGTTAATGATAGCTCCACCAATACCCAGTAAACCGGAAAAGAAGGAACCGACCAGACCCAGTATAAACATGATGATAAAAAGCAGAACATCCATCGGTAATTCTTCCTTTCTTGCGCTTGAAAAACCTTGTCAAAAAACTGTATACGCGGCGAAATTTATCGGCTATAATAAAAACCAAGTAAATTAATCAGAAATGAGTGATTAAGCATGCTTAATCTGTTCAAGACTCTTTTTGAAAATAAATGTCCTCACTGCAACGAAAAATTGCATGTATGCAGTGATTCGCTCTGCGCCACCAAGACTTGCAGCCAGTGCAATTACAAGGAAGAAAGCTACGGCTCTCTCGGTGTACGCATTGTGTATGACACCACAAAATGATAAAAAACATTCCTGCTCATTGTACCACGTCTCCGCTGGCTCGATAAGCGGTAAGCCCCTGAGAGCAAGTGAAATCGAATAATCCAGCATGTAGAAATATAAAAAAAGGTGCTAAACGAATTACTTCGTTTGGCACCTTTTTTTGCTTCATATTCGAAATCCGGCTTATTCATTTCCTAATCCGCTTAACGGATCTTTTAGATTGTTGATATTATTAATCAGATCCGGAATTCCGGTCTTTTCCCAGTTTTCTGCAGTAAAGCCCTGCTCTGATATGGTGGTCTCGAAACGATCCACAACTTCGGTTAACTGATTGTTATAACTGACCAAATTTTCATGGATGCTCTCACCGATGGCCGGAGCCGTAAGCTGGGAGAATTCACTGGCTTCTGCTTGAATCTGATCAATTTTCGTTTGAATCTGCTCGGTAATCTGAGGATTGTTGACGGCATCTGATGCGAGCTGCTGAAGCTCTGCGCCAGCACTGGATATTTGCTCGATATAGTCCGTTGCTCCGCTAACATAGTTTAAACTTTCGTTTGCCTGCTCCACTACCGAACAAGCCGAGATGACAAAAATACTTGCTGCAATAAAGCCTGTCATGATCAGTGTTTGCCTTCGTTTACGTAAAATCATGAGCATCTTCCCTTCCTTGTATCAGAAGTTATTTACTTAACTGAATGATAGCTGTTCCGGATACCCGAATGCAAATCGGTCTGCACTCATAGGATTGAACATGTATAATGGAAGAATCATACGGTAAAGGGATGTCATGAATATGCTTCAGGCTTTGAATCAGCGCTTGAACCGCATCATGCCACTGATTACTCCAATCAGCATTATCATAGGCGTACTTTGCGGAAGCTTTCTTTCTTCGTACACTTTTTTATCCCCTTGGCTTTTTGCATTTATGACGTTTGCAGGAAGCATCAGTCTAGGGTTCAGGGATTTTCTGAATGTTTTGAAAAAGCCTTTTCCCCTGTTTGTTTGTCTGTTCATATTACATTTGGCGATGCCTCTGATCGCGCTGGGTATGGGGCATCTGGTTTTTCCGATGGACGCTTATACGATAACCGGACTGGTTCTGGCAGCCGTAATTCCGACAGGTGTAAGCAGCTTCATCTGGGTTAGCATTTACCGTGGCAATATTGCACTGACGCTATCCATCATTCTGATCGATACCATGCTGGCCCCTTTTGTCGTTCCGGGTGTTCTTTCACTGCTGATCGGCACCAGCGTTACACTGGATATGGGAGCAATCATGAGCAGTCTGTTCTGGATGATCGTCGTGCCATCGTTGGTGGGCATGCTGCTGAATGAATGGACCAAAGGAGCCATCGTACCGGTATGGGGACCAAGGCTTAATCCACTTTCCAAGTTGTTTATGGCGGTGGTAGTTGCTATCAACGGATCAGTAGTTGCTCCATATCTCGCCAATTTCAACTGGAAACTGGCAGGCCTTGCGGCAATCATCATTTTCCTGGCTTCCTTAGGCTATGCACTTAGTTATTTCATTGCAAGATTGCTGGGCTGGAATGAGGCTGACCAGGTGGCACTCGTATTCAATGGAGGCATGCGCAATATCAGCGCAGGAGCGGTGCTTGCCGTATCCTATTTCCCACCTCCCGTTGCTGTGCCGGTTGTTCTCGGAATGGTATTTCAGCAAATGCTGGCTT
Organism: Paenibacillus sp. ACRRY; assembly: GCF_022346995.1. GTDB lineage: Bacteria > Bacillota > Bacilli > Paenibacillales > Paenibacillaceae > Paenibacillus. The sequence goes on from NZ_JAKRNM010000001.1 coordinate 1,428,047, forward strand.
CCCTGACAGGTTATCTGCTTGGACGTCGCTCACAACTACTGCAAAATGCAGATAAAACGTCGGCTGCCTAGGGACGTAAACCAAAAAAACGCCAACAACGGTTGGCGCTTTTTTATATTTAAAATATGATTTTTTTATTTCGGTTGAATGTATCCTTCAGCTTTAAGCAATTCCGCGATCAGAACCGCACCGCCTGCTGCTCCGCGGAGCGTGTTGTGGGACAATCCCACGAATTTATAATCATAGAGCGAGTCTTCGCGCAGTCTTCCTGTGGATACGCCCATTCCGCGTTCAATGTCACGATCAAGCTTCGTTTGCGGTCTGTTTTCTTCCTCGAAATACGTAATAAACTGTTTCGGTGCACTTGGCAATTCCAGCTCTTGCGGACGCCCCTTGAATTGCAACCAACGCTCCAGAATTTCATCTTTGGAAGGTTTTTTCTCAAAGTTGACAAACACCGTAGCCAGATGCCCATCCGTTACCGGAACCCGGATACATTGTGTCGTGATGAGTGGAGACGAAGCTTTCACAATCTCGTTGTTCTGCACGCTTCCCCAGATGCGAAGCGGCTCTTGTTCACTCTTCTCTTCTTCGCCACCAATGTATGGAATGACATTATCCAGCATTTCAGGCCAATCCGTGAAGTTTTTGCCTGCTCCTGAAATGGCTTGATACGTGGAAGCAACCACTTGAGTCGGGTTGAACTCACGAAGCGCATGCAGTGCAGGTACATAGCTCTGAATGGAGCAGTTTGGTTTAACTGCGATGAAACCGGTTTTGGTGCCCAGACGTTTACGTTGTGCTTCAATCACTTCCAGGTGTCCTGGGTTGATCTCTGGAATAACCATAGGTACATCGGCAGTCCAGCGATGAGCCGAGTTGTTGGAAACAACCGGAGTGCCTGTTTTGGCATAAGCTTCCTCAAGCGCTTGAATCTCATTCTTTTTCATATCTACGGCACAGAAGATAAAATCAACCTGGCTGGCAAACGCTTCAACCTGGGAGGCATCCTGTACAACGATTTGTTTCACAGCTTCCGGGATAGGAACTGCGAGTTTCCATCTGCCCTGAACGGATTCTTCGTATGTTTTGCCTGCAGAGTTGGCACTTGCTGAAATGGCTGTTACTTCAAACCATGGATGGCCATCCAGCAGGTCCACAAAACGCTGGCCTACCATTCCTGTTCCTCCGACAATACCGACTTTCAATTTTGCTGTCATATAATCATCATTTCCTTTCGGTGTGAGTTCGATAATAGCAATTTTCATTCCTGCATCGGTTGATGGGACTTCATGATTCTTCCCTTAGTAAACACTATTCAGGTGATTCCAAAGCGTGTTGCGAGCACCCCGGAAAAACCAAAAAAATCCCACCCCCAAGACAGAAGTCTCAGGGACGAGATTGAACACTCGTGGTACCACCCAGATTCGCCCATATGTCGCCATATCAGCCTCTAAGAGTTAAGGATACAACCATTAATCAGTTGAACAGCCTATACTCCAGCTCTGTAACAGGAGCTCCTGTCACACCATCCCTTATATGCCAAGTTCCGATGTGCTGCTCTGAGTCTTTATTCAATAAAAATTCTTTACCCCTTTTCAGCTGCCGGGGCTCTCTGAGAAAGAATACTTTTATTTACTCGTCTCTTCATCGCATTTGATATTGCGATTATAATATCAAAGTTACCATTGCGAAGTAAACATATTTTTTATAATTTGCTGCAAATGGATATTTATTTACTACGTTTTAGTGACAAAAGCATTCGTTACCAATAGAGTAAGCCTGCAATATACGTTAGATCACCAGATTTTACCGGATTAATTGAAGTGCCTAAACATTCTGCAATTTAGCCCCACTGCGTCGCAAGCTGTTTGAGGTATGGGGACAGTACTGGCTGCAGCTCCTTACGCATGAGCCCGATCTCCAAAATAGCCTGAATGTAACCGAACTGATTGCCAATATCGTAGCGGCGGCCCTCAAGCTCAAGAGCGAGCAGCTCCTCCAACTGACTCACTTCTTTTAACGCATCGGTTAATTGATATTCTCCTCCTGCGCCTCTCTCGATCCGATCCAAAATGGGAAATATCGATGGTTTCAGAATATAACGTCCCATTACCGCAGTTCTTGATGGTGCCTCCTCCATTGAAGGTTTCTCCACCAGATTCGTAATTCGGTGAACCCGATCTTCCGCACCCGCTGAATCGATAATTCCATATTTGCTTACATCTGCAGGCTGCACTTGACGTACACCCACGACCTGACTGCCGGTCTTTTCATACAAATGAATCATCTGTGCAAGTGCCGGCGGATCGGAAACCATAATATCATCCCCCAGCAGCACAGCGAACGGATCCTCTCCCACAAACTGCCGCGCACATCCGATGGCATGCCCTAGTCCCAGTGGTTCTTTCTGGCGGATAAAATGAATGCTGGCCATATCACTTATCGCCTGCACCTGTTCGAGCAAATCCTGTTTACCTTTGGCATAGAGGGAGTGTTCCAGTTCCACCGATTTGTCAAAATGATCCTCGATCGATTTTTTGTTGCGTCCGGTCACAATAATAATATTTTCAATACCCGATTGAACCGCTTCTTCAACAATATATTGAATGGCGGGTTTGTCCACAATGGGCAGCATTTCTTTGGGCTGAGCCTTGGTTGCTGGCAGGAAGCGGGTACCGAGCCCGGCTGCCGGGATGACTGCCTTTTTGATTCTCATATCATGAAACACTCCTTTCGTTCGTATCTGTATTCGGATAGGGCGCTGTCGCGGACACAACTCGGAAAACCCAATATCGACTGGCGATATAGTTCAGGATCATGCCCAAGAGGGTCGCTGCTGCCTTGCTTATGACCAGATTCAAGTCAAGTATGTTGTTCGAGAGAAACAAGATCAGGGATGATAAGGCGAGGACGATTAGATTTGTAATCACAAAACGCAGCAATTCATTATTCGGACCTTGTCTTCGTGCATCCCTGAATGTCCATCGTCCGTTCCACCAATAACTGTTCAAGACCCCGCAGCTATAGGAAATGACCTGGGCAATGAGAGCGGGTGTTCCCAGCGCAGCGAGCATGGTAAACACCAATGCATCCACCGCCGTATTCATCACACCCACGATCCCGAATTTGATCATTGTGGCCAACCGATTAATCATGGTGAGCAACTCTGCCTGTCAACCGTACTTGCCCGGGCTGACTCTCAGATTGATACACGTCACGCACAATGTATAAGGGTCTCGCCTTGGTTTCATCATAGATGCGGCCAATGTACTCCCCAAGAATGCCCAGCATAATTAGAATAAATCCATTAAATATCAGCATGATGCTGACGATGGAAGGCCAGCCTTTGATCGTTGAATCGGTAAAAATAGCAGAAATGATCACGCTGAGCATGTAGATGAATCCGCCTACGGACAGAATAGCTCCCAAGTAACCCGCAAGCTTGAGCGGTTTATACGAGAATGAAGTAATGCCATCCAGACTCAGTTTCAGCATGCGTTTCAGCGGATATTTGGTCTCTCCTGCCAGACGCTCATCCCGTTCGTATTCGATCGCAGTTTGTCTGAATCCAACCCAACTGACCAAACCACGGACAAATCGATTTTTTTCCGGAAGGCGTTTCATCTCATCGCACACTTTGCGATCGATTAGGCGAAAATCTCCTGTATCCACTGGAATATCCGTATCGGTTGAGGCCCGGAGTACGCGGTAAAACATGCTTGCAGACCATTTCTTGAAGCGGGTCTCCCCGCTTCGTCTGGTCCGGCGGGCATACACTACCTCATAGCCCTCTTTCCATTTGGCAATCATGTCCAGAATCAGTTCGGGAGGGTCCTGAAGGTCTGCATCAATAATGACAACTGCATCACCTGCTGCATAATCCATCCCTGCGGTAATCGCGATCTGGTGACCGAAGTTGCGAGCAAAATCGATTAATTTCACACTGTCATCCCAACGTGCGTAGTCACGGATCATCTGCGCACTTCGGTCGACACTGCCATCGTTGACAAACAGCAGTTCATACGTTTCTCCCGTACTGCCCATAACCTTTTTCACACGTCGATAGGTTTCTTCAATGACTGCCTCTTCGTTGTACATCGGAATAATGATGCTGTAACGGCACTTTTGAGCCATATTCGTTCCCTCCCTTTTCAATTTCGGTTCGTTCCACTTAACCATTTCTATAACTTCACTTCGTATAGGGTGCTCTGTCCGCCGAAGCCAGCTCCGCTATCCGTACCTGTCATCCATTCTGATGTCGGAATTTCGGTACCATGTTCCATGATCCAGCTGCTGAGATCCGAATTGCCTCCTCGGCCGCCCATGCCGCCAACCATGAAGTATTTCACTTGTCCGCTCTTCACGAGCTCTTCCAGTTCGTCCGTGGTATATACCGGATCAGAACCGGAGAAACCTCCGAGTGTAATGACAGCCTCGTTCTCATCAATGATGTAAGGAGCTGCCTGGTTATAATCTGTCGTTGCAAAAAGATAGGTCTCTCCTGTGTTATTTTCTCTGAGATAATTCAGTGTTGTTGTATCTACTTCTTCGTTCCTGTTTCCGGCTCCGCCTCGTCCGCCAGTAGCTCCCATCCCGCCACCACCAAACATGTTTCCACCAGATGCCGGAGGTGTTCCTGTACTTGAATTATCATCAGCAGCTCCGCTGTTAGAAGCACCAGGGAAGGATGGATCCGAATCACTTGTAGCATTAGGTGGAGTCATCTCGCTGTCTCGATCACCTTGTCTGTCTCCCATAGCCATGCCCATGCCGCCGAATATCCCATTTGAACCCGTAGGGCCCGCCGCAGGAATCATGCTGTTGCCACCGTAGGTAATTGGCGTGAACGCCCAATAGACTGGACCAATAAGCATAACCATAAACCCTGCCACAATGATTCCTTGCTTCCATTGATGTGAACGATTGAGCATCACGATTAGGATGAGCGTGATCACAATACCTGCAATTAATTCGCTGATCGACCAGCCTGCACCAATGGTGTCATCATAGACCTGCATGATATACCAGCCGAAGATCGTCGTAAGCAGAACGGCAAGAGGAAGCAGCCAGGCTTGCCAGCCATTGCGTTCTCGATAGGCTTGCCACATGGCTACAAATCCGGCTCCGGTCAAAGCTGCAACCGGCGGGGCCAGCATGATCAGGTAATATTGGTGGAAGAAACCAGCCACACTGAAGAACGCTGCAACCGGAAGCAACCAGATCAGCCAAAACGCAGCTTCCTTATGTTTCATCGTAATATTTCTCCGTCTGAGACCCGCAAAGAGAGCAATGCATCCCAGCAGTACCGTTGGCAGAAGCCAGCTGGCCTGCCCGGACAATTCGGTCTGGAACAATCGAAGCACACCTTTCTCCCCTGTGCCGAACATGCCACCCATTCCGCCACCATTGCCTCCTCCGAAATTCCTTCCGTTTGGCATTTCAGCGCCGTTCGGCATCTGTCCGCCTTGTGGGAAATTCATTCCGTTCATTCGACCCATCTCACCCGTTGAACCGTCGTTCGATGGGTTGCCTGTAGCAACGGAGTTGTCTGATGAATCAGAATCCGGGGCTGCTGTCGAAGCATCGTCACGGCTTCTACCACCTGCCATGTTAGGCATGCCTGCGCCAGCGGTTCTGTTCTGCTGACCTGTAAGACGGGACAGACCGTTGTAGCCAAATGCAAGCTCCAGCACCGAATTCGTTTCGCTGCTTCCGATGTAAGGCCGCTGACTCTCCGGTATAGAATCGACCGTCACTGCCCAGGATAAGGAAACCACTGCCAGTACTGCGGTACTACCAATAAGCAGAAGGATCTTCTTTTTCCATTTCGCTTGGAATGCAAGCAGATAGAAGATATAAAATGCCGGAAGAATCATGTAGGCTTGAAGCATTTTCATGTTAAATGCTAATCCAATAAGGCCAAATGCTACGAGGACCCGCCACGTACTGCCCTGCTTGGTACCTTTGAATAAAAACCAGGAACCGAGCAATAGCGTAAACACCAGCATGCTGTCAATATTGTTGGTACGGCTTACTGCCGCCACAACCGGAACCGTAGCCATGGCCAGAGCAGCAATACGTGCCGCCACAAGTCCAAAGGTTGGTTTTACCATGAAATAAATGATCAGTACCGAACCGATTCCTGCTAATACTTGCGGCAAAATAACACTCCATCCATGCAATCCGAAAACATAGGCAAAAGCCGTCTGAATCCAAAAAACGACGGGTGGTTTATCTACCGTTACCGAGCCAGCCGAATCAAGGGATGCATAGAAGAAATTGTGGAAATTTCTCAGCATGCTCCCTACGGCGGTCGTATAGTAGGAATTGGCATATTGATCGTTCCAAATCCCGTATCCGTTCAGAATTGCCGCCAATATGACAATCGGCAGAAGGACCAGATCAATCCTTCGTTTGGCATGTTTCAATGTCAATCACTCCTTCTCGTTCTTCATGATTGTATTGTGACATGCCAAAATAAAATTGGGATGAGTCCCCGCTGAATGTTAACTGAGGATAAGTTCCAAACCTTTCAGCTAATTTTCAGTTTGGCAAGCGATAATACAATATAATGCCCTTAAGATGGAGGCATTCAATAAATGGATTTAACAGGGAGGCATGCCCGTTTATGAAGTTAAGTACTGGGATAAAAATCCTTTTGGCCGATGATGAACCACATATTTTGCAATTTTTGGAGCTTGGATTGAGCAATGAGGGCTTCGATGTACGCACAGCTCCAGATGGTGCTGCAGCGCTCGAACTTGCGCTTGAGTTTCGTCCGCATATGGCCATTTTGGATGTCATGATGCCGGAAATGGATGGATTCGAGGTGGTTGAACGACTGCGCAAGACCGGAGCCCAGGTTGGAGTCATCATGCTTACAGCCAAGGATGAAGTCGAGAATCGGGTTAAAGGTCTGTGGCTTGGTGCTGACGATTATATGATCAAGCCCTTTGCCTTCGATGAGCTGCTCGCCCGGATTCAGGCAAGGCTGCGCAATCAGTTTCCATTGCTCATTGGGGCCGTAACACATGGTCCTTTCCGAATCGACGATCAGCGCAAGGAGATCACGTATCATAATCAGATTCTTGAGTTGTCCCCTACCGAATATGAACTATTGAAGTTCATTGTTCTGAACCACGGCATCGTGCTAAGCAAGGCAACAATTCTTAGTCGTGTGTGGGGGTATGATTTTGGCGGAGAAGAAAATATTGTCGAGGTCTATATACGTTCACTGCGTGACAAACTTGGGGATAAAGAGCACAAACTCATTCGCACTCTTCGGGGTGTTGGATACCGAGTGGATCTCTGATGAGTCATTCGAGGAAATCAACTACCAAATCTCTACTGGGACGACTGCAGCGGTTGATCTGGCCCCGTTCGCTCCGTTCTCAGCTGCTCGCACGTTCTCTGTTTATTCTTGCAGCCTTATTCTTGTTAATTGGCATTTTTCAGTTCTGGATTATGGAAAGCTTCCTGTATCGCAATCAGGCCAAAACGATGGAAGAGCAGATCATGTCCATGCCTCCTGTCTGGCTCGGCTTATCTTCGCGGAATGAATCATTCAACAACCCATTTGCCGGACAGGCAGGCACGGATGCACGCGTGTCGGGTAACAGGATGCTCTACATTCCCGATCGTTCACTTGCCCTATTCGATCAAAATGGCACATTCGAGGATATATTCGGTAAAGAAGACGGTCTGGCAGCTCCCCAACTCACTGCCGCCGAATACAAAACAATTACGAACCAATTAATGGACAAACGACATGCTCCATACCAGATCGTGACGGATCGTACAGGCAGTGAGCAATTAATCGTTTTTGCCTCGCCCGGTCCACGCAATAGGGATTTCACCATGGTTCAGATGGGTACCCCTACGAAACCAATAAGAGATTTGATTGTCAAACAGCTGCTCATCTTCGTCATGTTATCTCTTCTGGCGATGGTCGCGGGTCTCATTCTCTATACCAGAACGCTCCGCCGTACACTGATTCCGTTGTCCAGTATGGTCGATACCGTACAGCGGATCGATGCAGGCAGCTTGGCAGAACGCCTTCCCGCCACGCAGGGTCAACAGGAAGTGGATCAGCTCGCGCAGTCGTTTAATGGCATGCTCGAAAGGCTTGAGCAATCATTTGAAGCGGAACGTGAATCCAAGGAACAGATGCAGCGTTTCCTGTCCGATGCTTCCCATGAACTGCGGACTCCATTGACGTCCATCCACGGATTCATTGAAGTTCTCCAGCGGGGCGCAGCGTCCAATAGTGAACAACTTTATAGGGCACTGGACAGCATGTATGGCGAGTCTGTTCGAATTAACAAGCTGGTTGAAGATTTGCTTATGCTAACCAAGCTTGATCATGCTCCGAAGCAAGAACAGGAGATTATTCAGCTGGATCATTTGCTGCTGGAGATGCAGCCACAGCTGAACATGATGGCACGGGAACGCCATGTACACTTCGACCTGACTGCCGGTTTATCCATCATGGCTGAGCCGCACAAGCTGAAGCAGGTGGTACTCAATTTGTTCCACAATGCGGTGCAGCACACGCACCCGGAATCCGGTTCCATTACTGTGACGCTATATGCTGTTCATAACAAGGCAGAACTGACCGTAAACGACAACGGCACCGGCATTGAGCCAGAACATCTTCCCCATATTTTTGAACGCTTCTATCGAACCAGCTCTTCCCGCTCCAGAAAGGAAGGCGGCGCCGGCCTTGGTCTGGCCATTACACATTCCATTGTGGAAGCACATGGCGGGAGTATTGCGGTGAATAGCAAGTTAGGTGGCGGAACAACGTTTACCATTTTACTGCCTTTGTATGAGACAACTTTCGATCATTAGCATGACCAATAACCCTTCCCAGCTCCTTAGGGACTGTGAGAGGGTTATTGGCTTAATACTCATTCTTTTCAATTCTAAGCTCCTACGGTAAGTATATAGTCTATTTTTTCAATCCAATAATGTTGTTCATCTGCAAGCACTGTTTCCCATCCAAGCTGCATAGCAGGTTTGAAGTTTTTTGATTGATCATCCACAAATATAATACGAGTTCTCAAGTTCATATGGGATTCTACGATTTCATAAATCTCTCTATGGGGTTTGCAGAACCCAACCTGATTTGAAATGGTAATACTTTTGGTGTGTTTTTCGATCGTCAGCAATATCGGTTTAACCCATTCATGGCAATGATTACTTAGCAGATGTATGTCAGCGTGCTGACTCCATCGTTCAAGATAATGTATCGCAGGTAATGTTTCTGTCGTACGATTTAGTAATTCATACGCATAGGTTTTGTCTATCTTGGGGTATTGCAATTGCAACCAGATCCAGAACTGTTCCTCTTTCAATTTTCCTGTCCACAGGTCTTTCCGAATAGCGCTCAGCTGTTCAATGAATATAGGGAAAGTCGTGCCTGCATGACCTGCGAGCTCCCGCCAAAATGAAGAGGAAAGATTCGTAATCAGAACTCCAGCTATATCCAAAACAAGCTGAGGCTTATCTTCCATTCCATCACCTCTGTTAAGATAGACTTCTCACGTAAATGTTCCTTTTCCATATCCCTTACCCACACTAACTTTCCGGTTTCCATGACTGTATCACCTTATGATTGACATCGATGGCATGGATATTGTTGAACGTCTCCATGAGACTAAGCTCTGATTCGTTTTGAAAGGCTACTGGCATTCTCACGATAAACGTATTATTTATTGCTTTTACATCCTGGGTCTCTCCATTGATATAATCAATTTGAAACTTGACAATGGAGATGTCGGAATATAAGGCACCCCATATGAAATTTCCGCGATTGTTTTTGGGCTCCGCGACAACGAGGAACGCAGGACCTAAATCTGAACTGGCCGTCCAACCCGACTCACTGTCCGCATTTACATGAAATCTTCCACGCTTTTGCTCATAGGCTGCGAATACATACTGTGTTTCGTCCAGGTAAAGAACCGACTCATTCTTCTGATCAACATTCACAATCTTCACCTGTGTCTTCCAATTGGATTGGACAGCCTGGTCCAATGTTGGATATCCGAAGATCCGATTCGAGAAAAGGTTGAGACCTGCAATGAGCAGCACAAGCAGACTGATGCTTATCCATATTATTTTCTTCATGTTCCCCCCTTTTACACCTTACCTTCTATTCATTTCACGAGCTAACACTTGCACACCATTAACAGGTTTCCATCCGGATCCTGAAAGTTAAACCAATGATCATGCTCAATGGGTGTTGTTATATGAACATCTTTGGATTGCATAAACGCAAAGGCTTCCTCAATATCTTCCGTATCAAAATGGAATGCAGGCGTTTTGAAGGTATGCTCCTCGGCATAAATTTTGCTGTCCAGTACAATCCGTGTTCCGTTCATCGGAATGATATATAAGTGTCCAAACAATATCTCGCCATCCGTAGGCAAGCCCAAGATGTCACAATACCAATCTCGCGCGCGCTCAATGTTACGGACTGGAATAAACACTGTACCGATCTGATTTAATAGAGGGCTCATGCCAATCCCTCCTTCTCCATGAACTCCTCCTTAGTCAACCCAAACAGGATCATGTCATGGTACTTGCCATTCGTGTATATAACCTTGCGTCGTACGCCTTCCTGAACGCAACCCAGCTTTCTCATCATGGCTGCTGAAGGTTCGTTCCCTTCAAGGACACTATCATTGAATTTATTCAGTCTTCTCTCGAAAAAGGCATACTTCAGCAGAATGCGAACGGCTCGCGTTCCAACCCCTTTGCCCCGATGATCACGGTCAACCTGAATACCAATGCTGAATGTGCCGTTCCGCTCGTCTATACTGTTTATGTTAGCGCCCCCAAGGTACTCTCCATGCCAATCCTCAATCGAGAACATGATGCGTCCATGTGTACTGGAGAAATTGGAGAAGTTTTCTGTAAAATGTTTGGCCTCGGCAGACGTCGGCGGCAGTTCTACTGCACATTCGAGCAGACGACGAGCAGATGTATCAAAACGATTATAATAATGAGCTTCCCAATCTTCCTCGCGCAGAGCACGCAGCCGGATCAGCTCATCCTGCCAAAAGTACTGACTATAGTCAATCTCTCTCATTTCTTCATCCCCATTTCCCTTGTACTCACCATCTGTTGAACTAAAGCTATGATAACCCAAATTGTGGAATCTGTGGTAGATCTTTTTCCATGAGTGCACGCCAAACAGCCCCCAAGCAAAACATTCTGCCAGGAGACTGTGATTTATTTTTATATACGATGAAACACTCCGATTATTCCGAGTATTGGGGCTTCGTCACGCGATCAGGAACCGATTCGTCGAAGACATCCTGACCTGGATAATCTCGTACTTCCCCTTCATGGAGCTCGTGGTTCTCATAGTCAAACCGATGTGCGGATCGCTGATCCACTCGCCACGGAGAACTCTTTCCAAGTGATTCTGACAGTAACGATGAGCCGTAAGGACCTTCCGGAAACTCCTCCAGTGCCAGATCATTCCGCTGCGACTCCACCGTAGACAGATCGGTATATTCACTCCGCTCTTCCTGCAAAAATTTATCCTTCATCGTTCGTCCCTCCATATCCGCTTTGAGGTATCCAAAGCACGTCTATTTTGAGCGAAAACCATATTAATTATGCATAATCACTGGAAAACACTGCGTTTCATGCCTTGATTCATGGGAGGAATCTGTGCTGTGCTCTCTCGTCATCACTTACGTATCGATATGAACAAAACAAAAACAATAAGGCCTATACCACAGATGATCGTATCCCTTTTGGACCATACCAACAGGGTGGAACGTACGCCCAGCATGGGATTTTCTCGCACTTTCCGCATTTCCATGGCAATCGTCATATCTTCTGCTCGCTGCAATAACGACATTAATAAAGGGATAACCATCGGTCCCAGGTCCCGGACCCGAACCGTATTGGGTTTCAGGGCAGCTTTACCGCGAGACCGGACAATAAGGGAGAACCGCTGCCACTCGCTCCAGATCATCGGGATAAACCGGAAGATCAATGAAACGGCAAGTGCAAACGAAGCAACGGGCAGCCTGATTTTTTTACCTATGCCCAGTACCCAGTTTAACCCTTCTACCATTCGGCCATAAGGCGTGGTAAGGGAAAACCAGAGACTCGCCAAAGTAACGATAAACAAACGATACACATTCAGGAGAGTTGCCTCCGCCTGCAGCAAGGAAAAACCGAATCGTAAACTCCCTCCTTCTGCATCAAGCGTGGTTCCAGATAACGCTGTAGATATGATGAAGAACAGTAATAAGGGCTTCATTAACTTCACGCAGCCTGCCAGAGTCTGACGAGGCAATACACTTAGCGCCAAAATGACCGGTATCAGTGTGAGGGACAACCCAATCCAGCGGTGCTGCAGCATCGCTGCAGTCACGAGCAGAATGTACAGCAGCCATTTGAGACGTGGGTCCATGTTACGGTAAAGGTCTTTGGGTGGAAGTACCTCTTGAGCTTCAATGGAACGCTCCGTTTTTGCAGAGTCTTGCTGGCTCCCTTCACTTGTCTCTGGCACACTTGTCTGCTCTTCCCGCTGGTAAAGTTTATCCGACGCATTAAATGGGGACTGAGCAATACCTGCAGCCATCTCCTCTGGCGTCAATGCCGTGGGCAAATCAATGCCAGCCGCTCTAAATTGCTGGGCAAGCCGCATAGAAGGCGGCAACCCAATCTCAGCCTTCTCCAGGAGTTCGGGTTGCAAATGGAGTTCTCTCGGTGTAAGATCCGCAATCAACTGCCCTTCTCGCAGCAATAGAACACGATCCGCAACCGGCAAAAATGTATCCAGGTCGTGCGTGGCCACAACCGCTCCCTTACCTGCATCTCGGTGCCGTTCAAGCACGTCAAGCAGAAGCAAAACGCTCTGTGCTTCCAATCCGGCGCTCGGTTCATCAAGCAGCAGCCACTCAGGCTTCGTTGCCGTCCCGAGTGCGAGGCCGAGCCTTCTTCGTTCACCCCCGCTCAGCGCAAAAGGAGATCTATCCGGATTGAAGCGCTGCTTCATCTCAGCTGGATCCGTTGGCGGATCCCATTGTACAAGCGACTCGGTCATCTGGCGTTTCTTTTGCTCTTCCGATAGTGGGTACGGGCGAAGCGAGTACGAGAATTCCTGTTGAATGCTTCGGGCAAATAACTGCTGCTCGGGAAACTGGAACACCAATCCCATCTGCAGCAAAATAGACCTTGGTACTTTGCCATTTTGCCAAAATGGTTCACCGTTCAAAGTAATATGACCAGTACTTGGCAGTTTAAGACCTGCTATGGTCTGCAATAAAGTGGTTTTACCGGATCCTGTACAGCCTAATAACAGGGTTATCTCACCGCTGTTAAACTGAACGGAAATGTCCTGCAAAAGTGCCTTCGTTCCGGATTCAGGCGCTTCTACGGTTACGTGATCTAGTCCAATAGTCATCGAGCAGCCTCCTTCACCAGTTGTTCCGGCCTGAGTGGTGTGGCGGCTTGATTCAAGAACCCTTGCTGTTTGAGAAGGAGAGCTGTTTTTACTGTAAAGGGTGGGTCCAGTCTCAGTCGCTCACAGGGTGTGCGTCCCTCAGCCATGGTTGCCGGGGTAGTCTCGACCGTACCTCCATAGAAAAATGACGATGGTACCCCATCATATACACTGTGTCCTTGTTCCATCGCCATAATCCGGTTGCTTAGAGTTGCTTCTTCCAAGTGATGCGTAATCCAGATAACTGCGGTTCCTTGCCGGACGACTGATTCCACAATGGATTCTATTCGCTCTCTCGCTCCCGGATCCAGCATAGCTGTAGGTTCATCCAGAACGAGTACATCCGGCCTTGAGGCCAATGCTACCGCAATATTAAGCAGCTGCTTTTGGCCGCCAGACAGGCGAGATATGGCTGTGTCCGGGGAATATTGAAGGCCTACCATATGTAAAGCGTCTTCTCTACGCCGTAATTGTTCCTCTACGGAATCAACGAACGGCGACAGACTAAAATGAAATTCTTCCTCAATCGTATCTCCAAGCACCTGCGCATCTGGCTGCTGAAGCACTCCGCGAACGGCAAGCCCAGGAGCCGCCTGTCTAGTTCCGCCTGATAGTTGTGTGAAGCCGATTAGCACTGCGGCCAGTGTACTTTTCCCGCTGCCATTGGCTCCCACAATACTAATCCATTCCCCGGGATATACGTTCAGGGAAACCCCATCGACTGCCTTGCGAACTTGGCCGGATTCGGCCGCATAATGGACTCGTGCATGTTCTAGTTTAATTAAAGGCATAACGTCCTGCATCGAAATTTGGTCCTTTCCCTTTTGCTTCTTTTGTGGTACGATCCAAATCGTTAACCACCGTTTCTTGTTTTGGTTAACAATAAGATTACCAAAATCGAAAGGATTGTTCAATCATGAAGTTATCTTTACGTGGTATTGTATTCAGTGCACTCATGGCAGCTATACTCGTTCTTTTTGGTTACATAAGTATTCCCATCGGTTTCTCACCCGTCCCCATTACGCTGCAGACGCTTGCCGTCATGCTGGCGGGAGGATTACTGGGCCCGTTATACGGTTTTCTAAGTATTGCTCTCGTCGTTATTTTGACGGCTCTCGGGTTCCCGCTTCTGCACGGGGCTGGCGGCCTCGCCGTACTTCTGGGTCCAACAGGCGGATACGTCATCATGTGGCCTTTCGCCGCCCTGCTCATTGGATTGCTGCTGGCACGAATCAAGCTGAGAGGAATCGGCGGTTATGTACTGGCATTTATCGTGTTTGAACTGTTCGGATCGCTGCTGATCTATGTCTCAGGCGTACCTTGGCTGGCTTATGCCTATAAAATGTCTCTTCCGGAAGCCATGATTCAAGGTTTCTATCCTTACATTATCGGAGATCTGATCAAAGCACTCTTTGCTGCAATCATTATCGCTCCAGTTCGTATGGTATACCCGCCGCAGCGACTGACAGGTAATTTGAATTCGACCATTGTGAAGGCAGATTCCTAAGGAACACATAATATAACTATTGCTCAAGCCAAAAAGTCGTTTCCGCGTGCAAGTAGGTACTTACGTCCACGCAGGAAACGACTTTTTAAATAGCAATGAGAAACTTAGCTAATGAAATGAATCATGAAAGTGATTCTTGCTCCCCAGCTCTAACGACCAGTTAGCGAACAGGAATCTTTTAACGCGATGTGTATCCTGCATCGGCATGAATTGTTGTGCCAGTCACGTAAGAAGAAGCATCGGATGCCAGCCACAGACTTGCTTGAGCTATCTCGTCAGGTTGTCCAAAACGATTCAGCAAACTGAGCTGCGGTGCATACTCTTCTGCCGTGAAGCCGAATTGATCCAGTGCACCACGCAGCATCGGCGTGTCGATTGCGCCTGGAGCAACCGTGTTGACACGAATATTGTGCGGTCCATTTTCCATAGCGGCAACTTTGGTCATGCCGACAACACCGTGTTTGGCAGCAACATAAGCGATGTTGTTTGGTTGAGGACGGAACCCGCTCACGGACGAAATGTTAATAATGGATCCGCCCTTGCCTTGTTTAAGCATCTGCTGAAGCTCATATTTCATGCAGAGCGCAGTACCTGTCAGGTCAACCGACATCAGGCGGTGCCAGTAGGCTTCGTCGAATTCCGCTGCTGGTTTATCATCCGGAGTAAGGGCGGCATTGTTCACAGCCACATCCAGTTGTCCGTACGTATCCACTGCAAATTTAACCATAGCCTGTACTTCTTCGGATTTGGAAATATCCACTTTCACGAAAGCGGATTCACCGCCTTCCGCACGGATTGCTTCTACAACAGCTTGTCCCTTTTCTTCGTTAAAATCCGCTACCACGACTTTGGCTTTGGCTGCTGCAAACAGTTTGGCTGTTGCTTCGCCCATGCCCATGGCTGCACCTGTTACGATTGCTACTTTTCCTTCCAAAACGGGAAATGTCATTATGAATACCTCCAATTTAATATGAATTCTAAACAATCCTCAATATATCCATATCATTACCCTTATTCAATCCGTAATATGCCCTTAACTGTATGTTAATGTACAGAACATGACATTCTGTTCATTAAGTTGCGTCATTATGACAATTCAACCATACTATAATAGAGGTGAATATAAGATGACCGTGCAGCTGGACAAGCGCATTCTGCGCTCCAAATCCGATATTAAACATACGTTTTTGCGTTTACTTCAGGATAAGCCTTTTCATCAGATCTCCATTTCGGAGATTGTAAGGGAAGCGAGCTATAATCGGGGAACATTCTATGCCAATTTTGCAACCAAAGAGGATCTGCTAGGTGAAATTATTCAGGAGGTTCTCGAAGAATTTGTTAATCAAATCAAGTATCCCTATCGGTACATAACGAGAGTAAACCTGAAAGAAATGCACACCGAGGACATCACGTTGTTTCTGTACTTGAAAGAACATGCTTCTATATATAAGCTGCTGCTCAGTGACCATATCCAGGTTGATTTTCGCTACCAACTGGCGAAGACGATCGAAGAACTGTTTGTCGCTGAATATGAATATGAACTGGAGGAAGGATCACGGATTGATCCGAAATGGCTGTTTATCTACCGGGCGCATGGCGTTGCTGGACTGTTGATTCGCTGGATTGAAGAGGACTTCCCCACCACTCCTCAATATATGAGTACTCAGATTGTAGAATTAATGCTGCTGTCTACAGCCGTCTTCCATGTAAAAAAGTAATTCCATGAATCTGCTCTAACCCATTCCATTCGAGACAAATGTAAAATGAAAGGGCAGCGCCGACGGCGCTGCCTTTTTTTAGGAATATACACGGACTTCAATCAACTCGGCACAGGAACCTCCATTGGTCTCCTCAATGATGATGCGCAAATTACTTGTCGATACAAGGTTCTTCAACGCAATACGGTTAGTACGTCTGCGATTGTCCTTCACGGATTCAACCAGAACCCGTTTGCCTTCCACCTCTGCCTCAATTCGGTACGCTTTTACGAGCTCCGGAATGATCTCGAATGGAGTCAGGTGATGATGCAGATTAATGAGATCTTCATTCACATCATCATTCCACGTCAGAAGAATCTCACGGATAGACACCGCATTTTCCCATTTCAACTCCACCCAGGCTTCCCCATTCTCGTTCTCATTCAGAGGAAGAGACATCCAGGAATGAGGACCGCCATAAGCGCGTTTATAGCCATCGATTACTTTTTCCGGCAGATAGGAATCCGTCTTCCCTGTGATTTTAAAACAAAATGGCTTGCGGTTCAGTGCCTTCATGCTCCAGGCAACAACGGGCTGAGACTCATCATGATCCTCCAGGGAAGCGACCGCGTGCGGGGCAGCCCCCTTCTCAAAAGCCAACACACCGGATACTTGCTGACTGGATTGATAGAGTCTAATCCTGTCATTCTGTCTGATTACAACAAATGCATTCTGCGAGTGGACAGGCTCCCATTGGATGTTGACATGAAGCCATTGCTCTTCACCCTGAGCTACAGGAATGGTCGTTTCGGTAATCTGTTTTGCTGGAACGTAGTTCTCCTCCCGCCCTGTATCCCAAAGTTCTACTTGGAGCTCTGTATCTTCCTCTGCCGATACCAGTAACTCCATCCCCTGAAGCGAAGGATCAACAGGAAAAATAATTCCGACGTCTCTCTCCAGTACATATGATGTATCCGGTTGGGTAACTTGAATCGTTCTACAGAATGTGGATGCGATAACTGCAGCCCTAGGGGCCAAATCCTGACCGTCTTCATTTCGCACACCGATAATCGATGCATCCTGTCGCAGCAGCGTCTGCTGCAATTCCTCCAGATGCTGGCTATAGATCAAGCGTGGCGATACCCCCTTGGCTGCACAGAGCGCAGCAGCAGTTCCCGCGGCTTCACCCATTACTGCACAGGTAGCCATAACTCTTGTCGTTCCAAAAGCCACATGTGAAGCACTTACATTTCTTCCCGCAAAGAGCAGGTTCGACACATTCACCGAATACAGTGAGCGATAAGGAATATGATAGATGCCGTCG
The DNA here is from genome assembly GCF_022346995.1 of Paenibacillus sp. ACRRY. GTDB lineage: Bacteria > Bacillota > Bacilli > Paenibacillales > Paenibacillaceae > Paenibacillus. The sequence continues at coordinate 1,446,049 of NZ_JAKRNM010000001.1, forward strand.
GCATGCATATGCTTGGAACCGCTGGCTTCGGCGTACATGCCCTGCGGTGGATGCAGATCAATGGACCACCCGCCAAAAGCAATCCGGTCGGCAAAAGGCTCCTGAGCAAGAATATCATTTTGATTGAGTACATAATCTCCTACAAAACGTCTGTATTCTCTTTTGCCCGGAATAGAACCCACCCACTCCAGTGTCATCGTTTCTGCATCAAACTGTCCTGAATTCTTAATATAATCCCAGATGCCATAAATGACCGACCAGAGTTCGTCCCGGATCCGTTCGTTCTCGTGAACCGTGTCCAGTTCCCCTCCCCATTCGATCCACCAATAATGACAGCCTGAATCACCGCTGCGAATGACACGTTTGATTGGAATGGGCGTTTCCTCAATGTTCTTGGCAAAGGACGGAGGCACGAATCGGACAGGTCTACCTGCATCCTGTGTGTAAAATAGCAGCGTACTTCCCAGCGTTATCTGATCAGCCGTCTCAGGTGCCCACTCTTCTCCATATTCATGTGCCGCCTCACGGCCCAGACGATAGCGAGCTCCAGCCAGAAATCCGACTAGGCCGTCTCCTGAACAATCAAGAAACACCGGACTTTCAAAACGAATGCGCCGTTCCGATCCCATCATCCACCCCGTTACCGAACGGATATGACGGTCTTCCTCCGATCCATCCGCCTCCACCTCGTGTACATCCGTATTCAGAAACAGGGTGATCCGCTCTTCTGCTCGAACGGCTTCCATAAGAACCAGGTCCCACAAATAGGGATTGCCTTCCGGATTGCGATACTGATTCTCCAGGAACAACTCTCCCATGATGCCCGTCTCCCGGGCATACCGATTCGTTCCATGTGCTGTTGCTCCGCAAACCCAAACCCTTACTTCACTGCTTGAATTACCGCCAAGCACTGGCCGGTTATTAATTAGTGACACCGTACTCCCCAATCTCGCCGCCGCGATGGCAGCACAGATACCTGAGAGCCCGCCCCCGACAATCGTAACGTCACTGGTAATCTGTTCCGTTCTCATTGTTCATCACCCTTTCACGGCGGAATTGGTCAACCCCTGAATGATGTAACGCTGCCCTATAGCAAATACAATGATCATGGGGATAATCCCCGCTGATGCAGCAGCCATCATGCCATTATAATCCACCGTATTTTCCAATATGAAATTTTGTAGTCCCAGAGGAACCGTATACAGATTCTCGTCGATCAGAAACACAAGTGCATTCTCATAATCGTTCCACTGCCAGGAAAAATCAATAATGGCCAGTGTGGCAAGTGCCGGCTTGGCAAGCGGAAGAATCAGGCGAAAGAATATGCGGAAGTGTCCCGCACCATCAATGAAGGCTGACTCTGATATTTCATTCGGAATGGACAGGAAGAATTGACGAAGCATGAACACCCCGAAAATAGTGAACAAGCCAGGCAAAATCAATGCCAGATGTGTATTATAGATTCCCGCCCACTCAAACATGATGAATTTCGGAACGAAAAGTACTTGCGGCGGAATCATCATCATGGATAGATAGAGCAGAAACAGCGCATTCCGACCCTTGAAATCTATCCGGGCGAACCCATATGCGGCAAAAGCGGAAAGAAAAGTTGCACCTACCATGCCAATGATGGATATCTTGAGTGAATTCAAATAATAAGTACCGAAGCTTTTGGCGCCGGACCATACTTTTTGATGATGCTCCCAGGTCAGATTGGATGGAATCCATTCAATGGGATACTTAAAAACTTCAGTAGGAGTCTTCAGCGAGGTGCTGATCATCCATAGAAAAGGAATAATCATGACCACGGCCAGTGCCAACATGATGATGGTGATGAACAAACTGCTTGGCTGCAGGATGGATAGGCGTTTTTTGATTTCCATTTCTTCTGTCTCCCCTCATCATTTTAATAATGGACCCAGCGTTTTTGCCCTACCCACTGAAGAACGGTAATCAGCAGAATAATGGCGAACAGTGCCCAGGAGACCGTTGCAGCGTATCCCATATCGTAATAACGGAACGCATTCTGGTATACATACAGAGACAGGATGGTTGTACTATTACCAGGTCCGCCCTGCGTCGTGGCCTGAATGATTCCGAATGTTTTGATAGCCATGATCAGTCCGGTAATCAGCAGCAGAAATGTGGTTGGACTTACTAAAGGCCATATGATTCTGCGCAAAATCTGAAGCGGTCTTGCTCCATCGATCTTGGCTGCTTCCAGCAGCTCTGATGACACTTCCTGTAAGGCAGCAAGGTAAATGATCATATTGTATCCGAGCATAAACCAGATCCAGATGATATCGATGGCGTACATGGAGGAGGTTGTCGTGGAAAGCCATCCGGGTGGGTTATCTACGCCAATACTGCGCAAGAAACCGTTGATCGGACCCTGATTCGGCTGAAACAGCAGCATCCAGACAAATGCCACGGCCACTCCGCTCGTGATATAAGGCATAAAGTACAACCCGCGCAGCAGTTTTTTCAGATAAATCTTTTGATTCAGGATGACGGCTACAATAAAACCAATCACAATCGAGACAGGCACAGCGAGCAAAAATATCAGGGTATTACGCAAGGATAAAAAGAACAGCGGGTCTTTCATCAGTCGCTTGATATTGTCCAAACCTATAAACGTCATATCCGGGTTCATAAATTTGTAATCCGTGAACATGAGACCAAAAGAGTAGATGGCCGGGATCAGGAAAAAAAGCAGAACGCCCAGCATGTTTGGACCGACAAAAATATATCCCAGCATGCGCTGTCTTCTCATCCAGTTGTTATGCATTGTTCTTCGCCTCGTTTCTTCCAGGGATAAACCAAGTCTACCAACCCGGCAATGTTCCCATAAGTAACAAATCCACCTTGTTCATAAAACAGAATGATGCAAAAAATGCTTTGCCACCGGCGGTCTGATCATAAAAAAACATCAATTTGTTCTATTCTGCAAATTCCTGTCCATCTGCCGCCAAAACAAAGAGACTGCCCCATGAACGTGGGGCAATCTCTTTAATTTTCTACCTTTTGGAGTACACGAATAATGTTGCTCTTTTTATTTGGCCGTCTTGAGATAATCATTATGTCTGGAGACCATTGCAGAGATCGTTGTATCCAGATCCTGTACGCCGAGAAAATACTTTTCGTACTCCTGCGCTCGCAAATCCATCACTTCCTGAGGCACGGTCCGGACATAGGTAGGCGTTTGATAATCAAACATGACATACATGAGTGACTCCAGATCATACGTATCTTTCTTGTCCCCCAGCATGCTCTCCATCGCCTTATCCTGATCTGCATCCTTGGAAGCTGGGAATCGGCCTCCCTCAGCCATTGGGGCCATGCCGCCATCCGCATACCACTTCAGAAATTCCCAGGCTGCTTCCTGATGTTTCGATTTGGCATTAATGGAGATGTAATCTCCCAGTCCACCCCGCATAACATACCCTTCCTTATCTTCAGACAAACGCGGTACCGGTGCGAAGGCGATGGTGAAATCCCGCGGGTAATCGGTAAAATTGTTCGAGCTGCGGAGAAGCCAAGCCCCAATGTTAAGCATAGGTACTTCTCCGCTCAGAAACATCTGCTCCACTGGCATTTTCGACGTCAGCTGCTCTCCGAGCGGCGGTGTCGTCTTATCCTCAGCCATCATGGCATTCAGGGTTTCCAACCACTTTCTCACCATGGGATGATCCAGGTTGGACGTTCCGTCTACTTTGGTGTACCCTTCCTGTGACAGGACGGAATCCATCGAATCAACGAACGGTTCTGTGTTTTGAATGAACCCGTATCCACTATCCTTTTTTAGCTTTTTCGCATATTCTCTCATCTCATCCCATGTCCAATCCTTCGGAACAGGCAGATTGGCCGCATCGAGTGCTTCCTTGTTCAATGCCACGAAATAGGTGCTCTTTGTGGTAGGCACACCATAATACTTCCCATCAATTTTCCAGCCCTCTGCATCAGGACCCATTTTCTCGTCGATGTTGTAGTCGGTGAAGGAACTCAGGTCAGCCGCAGCACCGGATGCGACTCTCTTGGCCGTATGGGAGATCGTATAATTCACAAATAAATCCACATCCTGACCTGTCATGATGGCGGTATCCAGTTTAAGATTGCCTTCGTCATCATTCACATAACGTACATATTCAATCTGTGTTTCGGGATGCTCCTTGTTCCACACATCGATGACTGCCTGCGGCCCCGCTTCAGGCGGTACGCCTCCCCACATTTTCAGTTTGACTGTATCACCCGAATTGTCAGACGCACCGGTCTGAGCATTGGAACCTGAATCATTGGAACAACCTGCGATCATGCCCACAACTAGGACAAGTGATACCATTCGTGCAACCAAGCCTTTTTTTCTCACCAAGAGACGACCCCCTCGTAAATTCTGGATTGAAGTTTGCAACTTAAGGATAGCAAATGAGTGAGAATGGCCGTAAGTAACAGAATCATGATTGCCATGGAACAGAAATACACATTTGAAACCGCTATCATAACTCAAGTGAGTCATTTTGTTCTATTTCTGATGACGGTATTGACTCGGGGTTGTACCCGTCATTCGTTTGAAGATTTTGATAAAATAATTATCGTTCATGAAGCCAACCTGGTGGCCAATCTGGTTCACAGGCCAATCGGTATCCGTCAGATACTCGATCGCTTTGTTAATTCGTGTTCGATGCAAATAATGAATCAGAGTCTCCCCAGTCTTCTTTTTAAACAGGGCACTCACATAGTTTTCACCCATCATGACGTAACGTGCGAGGAACTTCAGTGTAATATCCTGATCATAATGCTGTTCAATGTATTGGATGATCTTATTCACTTCCGGATGCGTAATTTTCTCTTTGGGCGCTGTGGCTGCTGGACGAATGGCGCGCTCTTGTGGCACTCCGTTATTCGATAATTCCTTACTTATTTTAGCAAGGGTTTCTCGCAGATCCTTCACACTCATCGACAACTTCAGAATGTAATTGGAAGCTCCATATTCCATGGCCTGCCGCATGGATTCAAAATCACCCATGCATGTCAGCATGACAAATTTGGATTGGATGCCAGCCTTCCTTGTTTCCTGAAGTAACATTAATCCGTCCATTTGCGGCATGACAATGTCACACAGAACAAGATCCGGAGGATCCTGTTTAATCATTGGTAACGCTTCCAATCCATTGCTTGCTTCTCCTGCTAGCGTGAACCCCATGTCCTCCCAACGAATGATCTCCTTCACGGACTCCCGGACGAATGTCTCATCTTCCACTAGTAAAACTTTCCACATCGTAGTCCCTCCATTCCGTTAATCCTCGTCATTCTTGTCTTCTAGATTTTGGTTCGCATATGGTTCGGACAGCAAAACAGGCAGATGAATCCGGCACAGTGTGCCCTGTTCCAACGAGATTACCTCGAGTTCACCTTTGTCCTTGAACAGAAGTCTTAGACGCTCCCTGATATTCTGCAGTCCAATACTCGGTCTCTGACGACCCTGCTCCCTGTTATCCTTCGAATGATCCATCCCTACCCCGTTATCCTCCACCTCCAGCGTCAAACGTTCAGGCATGGCTGCATTTCTAAACATCCGGATCTGGATCCGGCCTCCCTCAGCCATATTGCCAATCCCGTGTCGAATGGCATTATCAATCAAAGGTTGCAGACTGAGCTTGGGAACAAGGGCATATAGCAGCTCTTCGTCATAACTAAACTCTATATCAAATACATTTCCATATCTGACTTGTTGGATATACAGAAAAGCTCGCGTCAGATCCATTTCATCACGTAGGAGAATGAGATCCACATCTGAATTGAGGCTGGTTTCCAGCAGTTTACCGAGTGAAAGACATATTTCCACCGTTTCTTCATTCCCGTTCCGCAGGCCAATCCATTTCAGTGTATTGAGCGTATTGAGCAGAAAATGAGGATTCATTTGAGCTAGAAGCATCTGAAAATGGACGGCATCCTTCTGCCTTTCTTCGATACGAAGCTGTTGAACCAGTCGGTTCATATCTACCATCATCGTATTGAAGGTGCGTGTAAGATCAAGCACCTCCCCCCGGTGATTTTCCTCTGGCAGCCGAATGCGGAGATCCTTACCAACCGCTTCTTTCATCTTGACCTGTAGACGGGACAACGGTCTTGTAAATGTATAAGCAATCATGAAAGCAATAGCAATAAAAAGCGCCGTTATGGCATAGAAAGTTGCGAAATAATGCTTCTTCAGGCTTTCAATCTCACCAAACAACAATTGTAAGGGAATGCGGTTTATCATGTACCAATCCAGTGAAGGCAGATAACTATAATTAATGAGTGACTCACTTGACTTGTCAGTCCAATATCCATTACTCGGTTCGCGGGAAACCTCACGAATAACTTCACCCGGCAGCTTAGACTCGGAATTGGAACGTGCAATCACTTCGCCCTGTCGGGTCATGATAAAATAGAGCTGGTCACTCTCGGACTTCTGCAATACAGACTGAAACCAGTAGGAGAAATCAATGCTGATTCTTGCCAGTCCGTATGTATTGTTATTCCGGTCACGCAATTTGGCATACAAAGATAATAGGGTCGGGCTCCTGGTCACATCACGGGATACGTAATTCTCGTCATTCGACGTCCATACATATGAAGTTCCACTGTTCTGAAGGGCCAAGAAGGAACGATCTGATGCAACGGTGTCATAATCTAGCGGGACTTTGGGCTGATAAGAGGTGTAGATATGCCCGTCTTCATCGAGCAGCGTAAAATAAACAGATGGATTGTATAGAAAAAAGCTGTTATTCAACCCTTTGAATTTGTCCTCCATACGTTCCTTGTTGTCCAAGACATTGTGCTCACCAGGATTTTGAAGAATTCGGCGAACTTCAGAGTCCTGTTCAAGGAAGATCAATGTTTTGAAAGCGATACTGAGCTGATCTTCCAGTGACTGGTGGAGATTATCCAGCTGTTCATGACTCTGTTCACTGATCTTCTGCTGCACAAGCGATTCAATTTTTTCGTAATTGTACAGATTGAGAATGCTGAATGGGAGCAGAATGACAAGCGCAAAACCTGCAAACAAACGGTATTTGAGCTTATGTGGGATCATCCGTCCCAACCATTTCCGCATATGTACCGACTCCTTTTGCTGTCCTCTGGTGAGCTTATTATATCACCCTGTTCATGCAGCTGGATGGCTGATTTTGCTAATGATATCTTCATTTTAAACAACCGGATACCCCAGTCATAGAAACATATTTCTCATTGCATAGAACATATCTACACATTAAAGCCTGTTTCTTATCGAAAATACATGCTTTCCTCTCCGAAAAGTTCATTCATCCTATTATCGTGAAATGGATCACTAATTTACAACTGATTTCTGTTCCAATTATGATGGTATCCACTTCTAATATTCTATGTTATATTAACATCTACGAAAACGCTTTCAATACATATTCTGGAGGTGATTCTTCCTTCGTACATCCTGTCTGGACTGTTTTATAACTGAGCTTTTTCTCCATCTGAGCAAGCATAATTCATCAGTTCAACTATTCCAAGAATGAAGGAGACACTGTTAATGAAGAAAAATCGTAGAAATGTTCTATCCCTCACTCTGGTCATAGCCCTGATTCTGTCTCTGTTCTCTTCTGCCATGGCCTCTGCAGCTCCTGATCACAAAGGCAAGCCAAGTAAACCTGCTGCCCCAACCAAAATCCAGTCCTACGTCAGCGCCATGGAACCTGGGTGGAATTTGGGTAATTCGCTCGATGCTGTGGGCGAAGATGAGACGGCCTGGGGTAACCCGAGAATTACCAAGGAACTGATCAAGCAGATTGCGAAGCAAGGTTATAAGAGCATTCGCATTCCTGTGACCTGGGAGGCCCATATCGGTGAAGCACCCAACTATACCATTGATCCTGCATACATGAACCGTGTACAGGAAGTTGTGGATTGGGCACTCGATGCCAACCTCTATGTCATGCTTAATATCCACCATGATTCCTGGCGGTGGGTCAGTTACATGGAGAAGGATCACGACCCTGTGCTCGCACGCTATAATTCCATATGGACCCAGATTGCTAAGCAATTCAAAAATGCTTCTTCCAAGCTGATGTTCGAAAGTATTAACGAACCCCGTTTCACAGAAGGTGGAACGACGGATACCGCGGTTGGTTACCGCATGCTCGATGAGCTTAACACCTCTTTTCATCAAATTGTAAGGTCTTCAGGTGGAAACAACAAGACACGTCCACTTGTACTCCCGACCATGCACACCTCATCCGCACAAGCCGATCTGGATGCATTGAATGAGACGATTACGAAATTAAACGATCCAAACATTATTGCGACAGTTCACTATTATGGCTTCTGGCCATTCAGTGTGAACATCGCTGGTTTTACCAAGTTTAATGAAGAAGTACAAAAAGACATCACAGATACATTCGATCGCGTATACAACGCTTTTGTAGCCAAAGGTATTCCAGTTATTGTTGGTGAGTATGGCCTGCTGGGCTTCGACCAGCATACTGGCGTCATCGAACAAGGTGAGAAACTGAAATTCTTCGAATTCATTGGACAGTATCTGCGTCAAAAGAAGATGACCACCATGCTGTGGGATAACGGGCAGCATTTCAGTCGTACAAACTATACTTGGTCTGACCCTGCTCTCTATAACACGATGAAAGCGAGCTGGAAAGGTCGTTCGTCCACAGCCGAATCCGATCTGGTCCACCTCAAAAAAGGAGCAGCCGTTCAAGATCAAACGATCCGATTGAATCTGAATGGAAACACCTTCAAATCTCTCGCTAACGGTAACAAGAAACTGTCTAAAGGCAAAGATTACACCATTAAGGGTGACGTGCTTACTCTAAAATCCAGTCTGTTAACCAGACTGACCGCTTCCGGCAATCTTGGTGTCAATGCGAAGCTTACAGCGAAATTCAATAAAGGGGCCGACTGGAACCTGAATATCATTACGTATGATACACCTGTGCTGAGCGATGTTACAGGAACTACGGATTCTTTTGCAATTCCAACAACGTTTAACGGAAACCAGCTGGCCACCATGGAAGCAACTTATGCAAGCGGAGGTAACGCCGGTCCGCAAAACTGGACTTCTTTCAAGGAGTTCTCCTACACCTTTAGCCCGGATTACAGCCGCAATGTCATTGAACTGAAACCAAACTTCTTCAACGAAACGAATGATGGTGAGGTTATTCTCAAATTCCACTTCTGGAGTGGCGAGGTACTCACCTACAAAATAACGAAGAACGGTACCAATATCGTTGGTCAAACGTCTTAAGTTGCAAATGCGAACGTTCTGTTCAGAGCAAGGCTCTGGCAGAACGTTTTTGTTTTGGCTAAATGTCCGAATAACGTACAAGTCATGCCTCATACCTTTACAGTAATTTGGCTTGAGGAGGCAAAATCATGTTTAAACGGGTAGACCGCCTTGCAATTGAACTGCCGATCTCCAATAACCCTGACCCCAATGGAGCAAGCGCAGTTCAGGAACTGCTTGGTGGAAAGTTCGGCGAGATGTCCACGTTAAACAACTACATGTTCCAATCCTTCAATTTTCGGGGCAAAAAAAAGCTGCGTGCCTTTTATGACATTGTGGCAAGTATTACGGCTGAAGAATTCGGTCATGTGGAGCTTGTCGCCAATACCATTAATCTGATGCTGGTTGGCACTACCTCTCCGGGAGATCCAGATACTACCCCGCTTCGTGCAGGCAAGGATGCTCGTATTACTTCCCATTTCATTGAATCGGCTCAGACTGCGCTCCCTTTTGATTCCATGGGCAGACCCTGGAACGGTTCGTATGTCGTGAACAGCGGCAATCTGATCTTCGACCTGCTCCACAATTTTTTCCTCGAATGTGGTGCACGTACTCACAAGATGAGAGTGTACGAGATGACGGATCATCCGACTGCCAGGGAGATGACCGGTTATTTGCTCGTTCGTGGTGGCGTACATATTCTCGCTTATGCCAAAGCGCTGCAGATTGCAACCGGCGTGGATGTGACCAAGATGTTCCCAATTCCCCGCCTCGACAATAAGGTGTTTGACACGACCCGGAAATGGGAAGCCATGGGCGAACATCGCAGGCTCTACACCTTTAGTGACAAGGACTATCAGAACATCGCCCAGATCTGGAAAGGCACACATCCGACAGATGGCGGAAAACTCGAGGCATTTGCAGGACTGCCCGGACACAGTGGTGCTATTCCCGATCTGCCGGACCTGCCGGAAGAATTCGCCCCTGGCGTATCTGCGGAAGATCTGTTACAGATTGCAGAACGGCTGAAGCGGCAAGCAGGTTTGTAGTGCAGAACATATGCCAAGCGGTCATCTCATTATTCGAGATCACCGCTTGTTATCTTTGCATGACCGTCCCATTACAAAACAAACGATATGTTTCCGCTTCGGCTGTGTATGACATATGATGCTCCCAACCCGCGGTAAACCAGTTGGACCGGATTCAGGCTGCTCGTAACCACATAAAGCCGCTGCGGGCACCAGCTATGGCATAATTGAATATCCTGACAACACTCTGGCAGATTTCTTTCAAATACAAAAGCATGTCTTACCGCCCACTCCGAAGCAATGGGCATCCCGTCTGCCGAACCAGAATTATAAAGGCGATGCACACGAATTTTTCCAATCAACTCAGTCAGCTGCTGTTCCTCTTCTGCATTGTGGACAAGCACGATTACACCGATTCCTCTCTTCAGCAATAAACGAACAAACTCCATTCCTGCTGAGCTCTGTCCCGTTGAAACTAACATTACAGCGTCCTCTGACATCATACTCCCTCACCTTCGTCTCCAAGCCAGCAATCACACCCTCTGGCAAGATATGAGCGAATCATAGTCCTGTTCTAACAGGGCTGCAAGGCACTAAGAGAACGATTTGCTGCGTAAATCAGCCGTTTCTGGCGAAATTCCAGTTCATTTTATCTGCAAGCTACTCCTGGCTTGATCTAGCTTCATTTTATCGCGGAGAAAATCAGCTAATGAAATAAACAGATGTAAACAGCAAAAATAGCAGACTGATCTAGATTTAATCGCTTACATCACGGAAATATTCACCCGGAAGCACTTAAATGCGGTAAATAAAAGATCCCAGCATTTTACTTCATCGTCGCTCAGCCGTAACATAGACCACAGTACAAATATCATAATATTGCATTGGTCATATGGAGGTTGTTGGCGTGTTTCCGAGTTGTGAATTCATAAATCAAATAACAATAAACCATGAAATGAAGATTACTTCCATGGAAATCATTCGGTACGATGTGCGAAAGTTGCCGTTACTCCCCAATGAACATTCAAACAGCTATTGCGGATTGTTCAAAATCTCGTGTGGAGGCATTCACGGATTTGCAGAATTTGCTTTACCGAGAGGTTCAGAGCCCGCTGATCTGGTCAAATGGGCTTCGGTATTCGGTTTGTTAAAAGGGCTGGATCCGAAGCAAGCGATCCATTACATCACCGAACACCAAAGTCTGTGGGGGGAGGTTCGTGTTCATTTTCTTCTAAAATGTCTGGACAATCTCATTTCCAATCTGGAGAACAGTGAACATATGGCTATGAGTCAGGATCAGGTACGTGCCTTTCTTATGAAGTATGCACTGACTTATTATTCGTTTTAGCGCTGCAGCACTTGTCAGATTCAAAAAAAATCAGGCAAAGAGTCTGGTCGAATCACCAGCCCTCTCTGCCTGATTTATTTCATTGGTTAGTTGAATTTCACAACAAGTATGGTTTCCCCATTTGCCTGCACACTGCCAATCTTGCCCGTCTTCACTTCTTCTATCGTTTCATTTCCGTTCGGGATCAGAACGGGAGTGATTAGTGGCAGCCCGGCAGCCTGAATACCATTCATGTCAAACTCAATCAGTAATTGTCCAGCGGTGACCACATCTCCGCTTCTGACATGAGCGATAAACCCTTCTCCCTTTAAACCAACGGTGTTGATTCCAACGTGAATAAGCATCTGCAGGCCAGTCTCATGCTCCAGAATGACAGCGTGTTTGCTCTTGTTCATCACATGGGCTACAACGCCATCAAAAGGTGCAAACACTTTACCCTCCGTAGGCTCAATGGCAATGCCCTCACCCATATGTTTCTCTGAAAATGCAGGATCAGGTACGTTGGCCAAAGCCACCGCTGTACCGGTCATCGGCGAAGCAATTTCCAGCTTATCCACTTTGGGCCGATGTACCGCTGCTTGATTGTTACGATCATCCATACCTGCGGTTTGGACAGTCGAAGGTTCATTCTCATTTCCATTGTTCGTTGTCTCCTCTGCAACAAGTGGCTGATCCTTGTAACCGAAGAACCAGGTTAGCGTAAAGGCCACACCCACAGCAACCACATTGACAAGAATGTACAGGGGCAGCTGACTGTTCAGATACAGCAATGTTCCGGGAATCACCGTTACGGCCATGCCTGTGCCCTGAAGATGGAACAAGGACGCCAGAAAACCGCCGACTCCGCCACCAACCAGTCCCATAATGAACGGTTTCATGAAGCGCAAGTTTACCCCAAAAATGGCAGGTTCGCTGATTCCGAGAAAAGCGGATAACGACGATGGCAGTGCCAGAGCCTTGAGTTTCGTATTCTTTGTTTTTAATCCTACCGCTAAACAAGCTGCTCCTTGCGCAGCCATTGCAGAAGTTACGATGGCATTGAACGGATTATAACCTGTATTCTCCAGCAGCTGGATTTCCAAAAAGTTAAAGATGTGATGTACACCGGTAACGACAATAATCTGATTGAAGAACCCAATAATAATTCCGGCAATACCGAATGGAAGGCCCAGAACGGCTGTCGTCCCATGAAGCACCCACTCTTCAAGTGAATGAAATACAGGACCGATTGCAAAGAGTCCCAATGTGATCATCACCGTCAGTGTGATAAAAGGCGTGAGGATCAGGTCCAGCGCCTCCGGCACCCGTCTTCGCAAAAACTTTTCGAACTTTGCTCCAATAAGTCCCACGAAAAATGCAGGCAAAACGGATCCCTGATAGCCTACCACAGGTATAAATCCGAACATGTGCAATGCTTGAGCCGATCCATCTGCCACAGCATAGGCATTCGGCAGAGCCGGATTCACAAGCATCAGACCGAGTACGATTCCGAGCACAGGGCTGCCGCCAAATACGCGGAATGCAGACCAGGCCACCAGTGCAGGCAGGAATGCAAATGCAGTATCCGTCAGAACTTGCGTAAACAACAGGAAATTAGGCGAAATGTCCTCAGGGGTTGCACCGAACAACGACAGAATTTCATTCTGGGTAAGCAGTCCGCGCAGCCCCATGAACAACCCTGTAGCCACCAGCACAGGAATAATGGGTACGAACACATCTCCGAACGTGCGGATCGCCCGTTGAAATGCATTGCCTTCCTTTTTCCCCTGATTCTTCACGTCTTCCTTGGAGGTACCTTCGATTCCTAGCTTCTCGACCTCTTCAAAGATCCGGTTCACGGTACCCGTACCAAAAATGATCTGATACTGTCCGGAATTGAAGAAGGCACCCTTGACCTTGTCTATATTCTCGACCTGCTTCTGATCGATCTTCTCTTTGTCATTCACCATAATGCGAAGGCGTGTCGCGCAGTGGGCGAATGATGCGATGTTATCTTTGCCCCCAATGGCTTGAATGACTTCCTTGGCTATTTGTTGATTATCCGACATGGTATTTCATTCCCCTCACCTGATATCTAGTAATCCCATTTCGTCGCTTTGAATTCAGCCTTGCCCTCACTCGCAAAGAAGCGAATTCCCGTACTTTCGGGGCTCGGGAAAATTCGGCTTGTGAACACCTCTTCTCCATCGTTGACAAAGATTTCAACTGATGACGTATCCACAAATAGTTGTAACTTGATCCGATCTCCGTTCAGCTTGCACTGGCGTACCGTACCATTCATGCCTCCCATTGGAGCACCTGATAAGGATCGGTCCAGTATCAACTTTTGCTGGAGACGGTCGTATTGCAAGATGGTCTTTTCTTGACCGCCTGTTCGAAATTCAATCCCGAATCGTTCAGCATCAACATGACTGATTTCACACTCCAGCTCATAGGCAATCCCGTTGAATGCAGCAACGGTTTCAGATCTGCTCTCAAGTGTCGTCTGATAACGGAGCCCCTCGGATTGTTGACGCAGCTTCTTCATTTCATCCACAGGACGCTGAATGAGTTTGCTGTCTTTCAGGGTCAACTGGCGTGGGATCGTAAGACAATGTGCCCACCCACTCGCATCGGTTGGATACTCCACATCCGGAAGTCCCATCCATCCAATCATTATGCGTCTTCCATCTGGCGCTTCCATCGACTGTGGAGCATAAAAATCGAACCCGCGATCCAATTCCTGAAAACTTTCGTGATCAAACTCTCTGGTCTGTAGATTCAATGGCTCGCCAATCAGGTAACCTGACTGAAAAATGTTGTTATACAAATCCCCTTCACCATCGATACCCTGCGGTGAAAAAAGAAGCACGCCCTTGCCATTCATCTCAAAATAATCCGGACACTCCCACATATAGCCGAAATGTGAGAGATGAGTCTGGATATCACCCAGAAACTCCCACGCTGTGAGGTCGGATGATCGATACAATACCGCGCATCCTGTCATGTCTGTCCGCTGTGCGCCGATTACACAATAATAGGTATCTCCAACTTGCCAGACCTTCGGGTCTCTGAAATGCTCGGTGTACCCTGGCGGTACTGAGGAAATAACCGGCTGCTCTGCTTTCACAACTGAACCGCTTTCATCCATTATCGCCATGCACTGATATGGATGTCTAACCCATGCTTCATCCCTGGTGTTGCCTGTGTAGAGCAGATGCAGCTTGTCATCCTTGACAATGGCACTTCCTGAATAAGCTCCGTGCGAATCGAATGTATCACCCGGACGGATGCCGATTCCCACCTGCTCCCAGTTCACAAGATCTGTCGAGCGGACATGATACCAATATTTCATTCCGTGCTCTGTTCCCAGAGGAAACCATTGATAGAAGAGATGATAGTATCCTTGGTAGTATGAGAATCCGTTAGGATCATTGAGTAAGCCCGTAACAGGTTGAATATGATAGGACTGTCTCCACGAGCAAGCGGAAATCAACGCTTTCAGCTTATCGATCTCTCCTTCTTCCGCCTGCTCAATGAATCTGTAGCGCTGCTCTCTGGTCATTTTCATAACATATCTCCTATCCTTGCCCAAAATCATTAAAACAAAGAGGAACCGGTTCCAATATAATCAAAAAAAAATAATTCCACGGCATACAGCCACAACCATCATTCCTATTCGAATATATAAGACGAATGGAACCGGTTCGATGGAATTATCATAAAGGATATGTTTATACGTTGTCAACGCTTTCTCGGGGAATCAATTCCACATCAAGTATGGTTCGTTTCTCTACCGGCTCGCCTGTAACCTGACGAATCATATGGCTCGCAGCCAGTTTACCGGCTTGCAAATAATGAAATTTCACTGTTGTCAGCGCCGGATGAATCATTTCCGTGATATCATATCCGCCAAATCCGGCGACCGACAATTCGTGCGGTATTCGAACCTTATTAGAGAAGGCTGTCTTCATTACACCAAGAGCAATGTTATCCGTTGCGCCTACAATGATGGTCGGTTTATGGTCTCGAAGGATGGCTTCTGCTGTAACAATCGCTTCGGACATTTTGAAGCTTGTCTCATAGTAGGTAACATCACAGCCACCTCCACCATATTCGGCGATGGCACGCTGAAATCCCTGTCTTCGATGTATACCTACAGCCTGGTCCTTCTCCGTTACTCCAATATAAACGATCTGGCGGTGCCCCTTCTCAACCACATGTTTGCCCATTTCATATCCGGCTTGATCATCGTTGTGAACCAGACTATGCAGACGTTCATGCTGTTGTCCCACCAATAACACCGGAATGCCAATCTCTTCGACTGCCTTCAGATGTGCTTCAGTCACTTCAGCAGCAAGTAGAATAATGCCGGATACCTTCTGCCGTGCAAAATCATAAATGGCGTCTATCTCGCGGTCCATATCCTGACTTGTGTTGGCAATCAACATCTGATACTGATTGTTTCTTAATTCCTCATCAATGCCGATTAGCGTCTGTGAAGTTGCAAAAGAGTCCAGCCTGGGGACGACCGTCCCGATAATGCTGGTTTTCTTTGCTTTGAGGCTCTGAGCAAAGGTATTGGGTACGTAATTGTATTGTTTGATAATTCGCTCAATCTTCTGGCGTGTGTCTTCACTGACCGAGCCACCATTGAGGAATCGGGAAACCGTGCTTTTGGCCACGCCTGCCAATTGAGCAATATCGGAAATGGTTTTGTTCATAGTTACTCCTCTTGTGTACAGCTTGAATGAAAATGGATAAAGTACCCTACTTATTATACTTGGTTGATATCATTGTGGCGAATATCATTGTGATGCAGTACAGCGTTATTGATTTACGGTTTCACTTCAATTCATTGCATGCATAATGTGTACATGCTAGTATAACTTCAATTCATATCGTGCACGATGGAATATTAACACAACAATAAACCATTTACAGGCTATGACGGAAAGAGTAAGCGGAATCTGGCGTTGATTACAGGGACGTGGTGCCAAAGACTGAGAGCACCCGAAGCAACCATCCGCCGAAGTTCACTCCCGAGCCGATTGCTGAAAAGCAGCTTCTTCGAGAGCCAGCTTCTAGGACAATCCGTTCCTTGCGTTAAAAGGTCAAAGTGAGAATCGGCATGCCTGCAATCAGGCTGAACCGTTTCTAATTAGGGTGGTACCACGGCTTCTTCGTCCCTTGCGGATGAAGGGCTTTTTTTGTTTTTTAATAAAAATGAATTCATATCCAACGTAACGGAGGAGTAGTTGAAAATGAACGAGAACAAAACCTTGGAACAATTACGAAGCCGATTGAATGAGATTAACCATGATCTGCTTCACTTACTATCAGAACGGGCGCAAATTACACAGGAAATCGGTCAGATCAAGGAAAAACAGGGCGTTCCCAAGTTTGACCCCGTTCGTGAGAAAGAAATGCTGGAAGAATTGACTGCAGCCAATCCTGGGCCTTTCCAGGATGAGGCCATCAAGCTGCTGTTCAAACAGATTTTTCAGGCTTCCCTGCATCTGCAGGTCGACGAGCACAAGAAACAGCTTCTAGTCAGCCGTAAAAACCAACAGGAGGATACGATCGTCTCCATTGGTGATATCAAGGTTGGCGCGGGCAAACCAATAATGATTGCCGGACCTTGTTCCGTCGAGAGCTACGAGCAAGTCCGGGAGGTTGCCAAAGCATTGAAAGAAGCCGGGATTCCGGTTATGCGCGGCGGAGCATTTAAACCTCGTACCTCCCCATATGATTTTCAGGGATTAGGCATTGAAGGACTGAAAATTCTCAAGGAAGTGGCTGATGAGTTCGGTCTCAAAACGATCAGTGAGATTGTGCATCCTGGCCATATCGAGCTGGCAGCGGATTATATCGATGTGATCCAGATCGGTGCCCGAAACATGCAAAACTTTGAGTTGCTCAAAGCAGCGGGCGACGCTCATATTCCCATTTTGCTTAAACGGGGTTTGGCAGCAACCATTGATGAATTCGTGCATGCTGCAGAGTATGTCGTGTCCCGTGGGAACAAACAAGTCATGCTGATTGAACGAGGCATTCGTACTTATGAAAAAGCCACACGTAATACCCTTGATATCTCTGCCGTACCTATTCTAAAACAGGAAACCCATCTGCCCGTTCTGGTGGATGTAACCCACTCTACCGGACGCAAAGATATTCTGGCTCCGTGTGCCAAAGCTGCCCTGGCGGCTGGTGCCGACGGCGTTATGGTGGAAGTGCATCCGAATCCAGCGATCGCGCTATCCGATAGTGCGCAGCAATTGAACATCGAACAATTCCATCAGTTCCTCTCCTCTGTGAGACAATCCGGTTTATTGAAGGATTAATAAATGCAGAATGAAGTGAATCTTATTTTGTAAAAGCAAACAAATTCAAAAAAAGCCTGAAGGAACTGCCTATTCATCAAGTATGAATGAGCATTCCTCAGGCTTTCTCTTATTCTAACCATTTTTCATACCTCAATGATAATAGGCAGGATCATTGGTCTTCGTTTCGTCTGGGCGTAGATGTAATGTCCGATCTCGTCCTTAAGCTTTCTTTTGATGACATTCCACTGGTTCACTCCGGCTCCAGTCAGTTCTTCCATTCTGGACAGTACCAAGGCGTGAATCTCCTGCATAAATTCTTCCGAGTCTTTCACAAACACAAATCCTCTGGAAATGATCTCTGGAGATGTGACCATTTGCTTCTCCGTTTTGCTAAGTGTTGTCACAATGACCAGCATACCGTCTGATGATAGCTGTCTGCGATCCCGCAGCACAATATTACCTACGTCCCCCATAATCAAGCCGTCAACCAGACTGTTGCCCGAGGCAATTTTGGGACCCGGTGATGCTACGCCATCCTTGTACTGAATCATGTCTCCATTATTTACGATGAATACGTGATCAGGGTCTATGCCAACAGATTCAGCAAGCAATCTGTGCTGGTACAGCATGCGGAATTCGCCGTGGATAGGAACCAGGTAATCCGGCTTCATCAGTGTCAACATGAGCTTCAACTCTTCCTGACTGCCATGCCCCGACACATGCATGCCCCCGGACCCACTCGAACCATATAGTACTCTTGCTCCTAATACATACAGGTTATCAATAACGTGGGCTAAATTGCGTTCGTTGCCCGGAATTGCTCCTGCCGCAATAATGACGGTGTCTCCTGCTGCCACTCTCACATGAGGGTGTTTACCTGTCGCGAGCCGTGACAGTGCAGCCATAGGTTCACCTTGGCTTCCTGTGCAGAGAATGACCACTTGTTCGGGAGGAAACTGATCCGCATCAATCGCTTCAATCAGCAGGCCGTCAGGAACATCCAGGTATCCTAGTTCACTTGCAACCGACACAACATTAACCATACTTCTGCCCAGCAAGGCCAGTTTGCGGCCGGTCTCAAACGTGGCATTCACAATTTGTTGGACCCGGCTTACATTGGAAGCAAAGGTGGAAATGAATATTTTTTGCCTGGCTCGAATAAATGCATCCAGAATGCGATCCCCTACAACACGCTCCGAAGGTGTAAATCCAGGCCGTTCGGCATTCGTACTCTCCGACAGCAGCAGATGAACGCCTTGCTTACCAATCTCCGCCATTCGATAAAGGTCAGGATAAGGCCCATTAACGGGTGACATGTCGAACTTGAAATCGCCGGTATGTACCACATTTCCACCAGGTGTACAGAAGAAGACGCCCAGGCAGTCCGGGATGCTGTGGCTCGTTGCAAAAAAGGAAACGTCGATATCCCCCAGCTTTACAGTGGAGTGAGCATCAATTGTATGAAGATCTGCGGTTCGCAGCATGTTATGCTCTTTCAGTTTCAGTTCAATCAAGCCTCGAGTAAGCCTGGATGCATACACGGGGATATTCATTTGTTTCAAAAAATAAGGTATGCCTCCAATGTGATCTTCGTGTCCATGAGTAACAACAAGCGCTCTCACCTGGTCCAGATTCTCCAGCAAGTAGGAGACGTCTGGAATAATCAGATCGATGCCCGGCAAGGTCTCATCGGGAAATTTGGAACCACAATCGATGACGATTATATCCTTGTTGTACTGAATAATGTACATGTTCTTACCGATTTCGTTTACGCCGCCAAGTGCGGCGACATACAACTTATTGTGGGCTAGATTCAATTTTAATGCATCCTCCTTTTCATTTTGCTGCAGTAACTGGGCTATTCTACAAGCCTGTTTATGTATTTGTAGTATGTTATTTCTCGCTTCACTTATGCATTGCGAATGATCGCCACGCCAAAAAGCCCACAATGGATGCGAGCTCCACTGCGGACTTTTATCAGTTTAGGATGAAGTAATACAAAATTGCTTTACAAGATTAAGTTAAACGAGCGATTTACCACGCTGCAGCAAAACATCTTCTTCATAGGTTTTGATCTCGGAGATCCATTTCTCGCGAACAGGCACTCCCTGCTGGGCACAATAATAATCCCAGATGGCACCAAATGGATAGGATTTGAATTCTTCGGTCAGTGCAAGCCGAACCGTATAATCACCTTGCAGTTCAGCGGCTTTTAGTGCATCCACCGGTTCCAGCATGGCACGCAGCAGAGCTTTGATCGTGTTACGCGTTCCGACAACCCAGGCAGCTACCCGATTGATACTGGCATCAAAGAAATCAAGACCCACATGCGTCGTTGGCAACAGGTCGTGACGAATAAGTTCACGTGCAATTTCCAACAATTCATCGTCCATAATGACGACATGGTCACTATCCCAACGCATTGGACGGCTCACATGCAGCAGAATGCCACTTGTAAAGAGTGCAAGGGAGGACAGCTTGTTGGAGATGACCTCTGTGGGATGGAAATGGCCTGCATCCAAGCAGATCAAGGTCTCATTTTGCAATCCATATCCCATATAAAACTCGTGTGACCCAACCACGTAAGCTTCCGAACCAAGGCCGAACAGTTTACTCTCAACCGCGTCCAGATTATGCTTCGGATCAAGCTTCTCTGCAAATACTTCATCCAACGAATCCTTAAGGCGTCTGCGCGGTGTCATGCGATCAACCGGATTATCCTTGAAGCCATCAGGAACCCAAACGTTCGTTACACACGTCTGGCCCAATTGTTCACCGAAATAAGCGCCGATGCGCCGAGACGCCTTGCAGTGATCAATCCAGAACTTGCGGATCTCCGGATCAGGATGACTCAGTGTAAACCCGTCGCTTGATTTCTCGTGTGAAAAACACGTCGGGTTGAAATCAAGCCCCAGTCCCTGCTCCTTCGCCCATTGCACCCATTTTTCATAATGCTTGGGTTCAATCTGATCCAGCTCCACTTTTTCGTCCGTATCGGTATAGATCGCATGCAAATTGACCTTATGCTTGCCTGGTATCAGCGAAAAGGCCTGTTCCAGATCCGCCCGAAGTTCAGCAGGAGTGGTGGCTGCACCCGGATATTGACCTGTAACGGAAATGCCTCCCGTCAACTCTCCATCCTGGTTTAAAAAGCCTTTCACATCATCACCTTGCCAGCAATGCACAGATACCTTAATCTCTGCAAGCTTCTCCAATACCTCATCCGTATCAATTCCATGCTGGGCATATAACAATTTGGCTGCTTCATACGCTTGCTTGACTTGGTTATCCATTCGCAGAAACCCTCCTCTTAACGTGTAAATGCTGCCGGTACACCGCCATCAATGGTCATCATGCATCCGGTTGTTTTCTCGGATTTGGAAGAAGCAAAAAAGGCAATTCCTTCCGCAATATCTTTCGGATAAATATTTACGAGCAATGTCGTACGCTTACGGTAGTACTCCTCCAGTTGATCGGGCTCAATACCATACGCTGCCGCACGTTCGTTTCTCCAGGAACCATTCCAGATCGCAGACCCTTGCAGAATCGCGTCAGGAAGTATCGTGTTGACACGAATGCCATATTCGCCGCCTTCAGCTGCAATACAACGTGCAAGGTGAGCTTCAAGGGCTTTCGCCGAGCTGTATGCCGATGCACTTTTACCAGCATAGACCGAGTTTTTGGACCCGATGAAGACCATACTGCCGCCAATTCCCTGCTGTTTCATCAGCTTGAACGCTTCACGGGCAACGAGGAAGTATCCGGTACCCAGCACATTCATGTTGAGGTTCCATTCCTTCAGGGATGTTTCGTCAAATGGACTCGATGTGGCAAGACCCGCATTGTTAACGATAATGTCCACTCCACCATATTGTACAGCTACTTCAGCGTATGCCGATTGCACAGCTGCCTCATCCGTTACATCCATTTTTAGCGCATATGCGCGATTCGCACCATATTGGTCATTGATTTCCTGGGCTACTTTTTGAGCCCCTTCCAGGTTCAGGTCAGCCAGAACGACGTGAGCTCCCTCGGATACCAGCCTGCGTGCAGTCTCACTGCCGATCCCACCGGCGCCACCTGTAATAAACGCTACTTTCCGGGAGAATTCCGTCTCGGCCGGTGCAAGGGACAATTTATACAATTCAAGCGGCCAGTATTCTACATTGTAAGACTCATTTGCACTAAGGGATACGAATTTACCCAGGCTCGTCGCGCCCCGCATTACGGCAATCGCACGGTGATACAGTGCTCCACTTACTTGGGATAGCGCCCAGCTCTTGCCTGTGTTGATCATGCCCACACCCGGGATGAGAATAACGCGAGGGGCTGCTTCAAACATGACATCGCCGTCGTTTTTGTTGCTTTCAAAATACTGTTTGTACTGCTCTTTGTATTGAGCTACGCCTTCGGTCAGCTTGGCTTTCAGACCATCAATATCCTCGGCATCCGGCGTCCAATCGATAAATAACGGAACGACTTTGGTATGTACCAGATGATCCGGGCATGCCGCCCCCACCTGTGACAGCTCTGGTGAATTGGCTCCACCGACAAAAGCAAGTACATCGTCCTGATCGTCATAGGACAGAATCATTTTTTTGCTATCCGATACTGCACCGCGGAGCGTTGGCATGATTTTGGCTACTATCTCACGCCGCACTTCAGCAGCAAGCGCCGGATGTTTAACGCCACCAAACAAACTTCCTTCATCCACACGAGCTTCAATGAACGCTTCCGCCTCATTGATAATCTTGATGGTCTGTGCGTAACATTCCTCGGACGTCTCTCCCCAAGTGACGAGTCCGTGCTTCTCCATTAGAACCAGTTCCGCATTCGGATTCGCGAATACGCTTTCAGCAATCATCTTGGATAATGTAAAACCTGGGCGAACATATGGGACCCATACAAACCGATCTCCATAAATCTCTCTCGCCAACTCTTTCCCGTTATCTGCACAGCACAGACTGATAATTGCATCCGGATGTGTGTGGTCCACGTGGTTATATGGAAGAAATGCATGCAGCA
The DNA here is from genome assembly GCF_022346995.1 of Paenibacillus sp. ACRRY. Classification (GTDB taxonomy): domain Bacteria; phylum Bacillota; class Bacilli; order Paenibacillales; family Paenibacillaceae; genus Paenibacillus. The sequence goes on from NZ_JAKRNM010000001.1 coordinate 1,469,005, forward strand.
AGGTTTCGATCGAAGCACGCGGATGTTTGGAATCTATCATGCAATGACCCAAATATTCAACCATCTCTTCATCCGTCATCGATTCACGTTCAATCAGGGGACGAATGTCTTCCAGAGCCAGGCCTGTAAAATGCTTCGCTTGCATCGAGCCCAGGTCTGAGCCACTACCTTTCACGTACATAACTTCTACATCGCGCCCACGAAAATCCTTCACTGTTGTTTTGGTAGACGTGTTTCCTCCATAGATGTTGCATACACTGCGGTCTGCGCCAATCAGATTGGATCGATAAACTAACTGCTCAAGTCCCGTTGTTTGCTCAGAAGCCTGTGAAGAATTCCATAAACTCTGTACCATTCATTTCCCTCCGATAATGTTTGTTTTATTCCTAATCAGAGTTTATCATCTTTGTTTTGTTTTGAAAACAAAAGATTTTAAATATAAACGGAAAAAATCAAAAGATCAAGCTCCCTCTTAATACGTTTAATCAAAAGACACCCTGACGTTTCCGTCAGAGTGTCAAGAATGCAGTGAAAAACCAATAAAATTTCAAAATGCCTATTAAAATTCAACAATCCTTACCTGAACAATATTGATTGAAATAGGTATAGATTCAGAAAATTCCCGCTTTTTGGGAAGTGTTTTTAATTCCGTAAGTATCATTGACCACCGTATTACCATAGCTCGTCAAGCTACCGTTAGGTCCTGTTGCCAAATCAAGATAGTTTAGTCCAGAGCTATTACCGTACCAGGACCATGCAAGCCATCCTACCCCTTTTTCCTGACCATATTTCATGATTGCATATTCATCGACATCTCCATTGGTATGATATCCTCCGAATTCCCCAATGATTAACGCCAGCCCCTTGTTCAGCACATTTTCCATATTGGATTTGACGGTGACCGCATCCTTGCCTGCATATTCATACATGTGAATGGAAAACACCGTATTTTTCTGTGAATCCGCGGCGAATACGCTTTGGCCGTAATCGACGATCGATTGAGGATACTGACCCCAGCCTGCTGCATCTACAATCAAGGTATTTTTAATGCCTGCATCTCTTAATTTCGGAATAGCCTTTTTGTACCCGTCAGCCCAGGCGCTTCCGTTCCATGTTCCATACCACTCGTTTGCAATATTTACAATAACCCGATCTTCCTTCCCGATCAGTGCTTCCTTGATACTAATCCAATAGTTGACCGCTGCATCCAACGAATTGTAGTCATCTTTGCCAGTGGCATCGTGTACTTCAAGGACAGCGATCATCTTGTTCGCATGTACGACATTAATGATGTTTTTTACGGAATTCAGATCATCTTTGGTGTATTGTGTACCGTTCGATAAAACAATTCGTACCGTATTGGCGCCTTTTTTTGCGATCGCAGGGATAGCTGTGTTCAAATCATTTTTGAACCAGGAGTGCCCATGATTGATCCCCCTCATGTAAAATGGTTTACCCGTAGAATCGTACAATTTGCCTCCGTTCACGTAAAAACCTGAAGCTGCTGCGGCTTTGGGAGCCGCGCTCCCCAGAATGACAAACATCAGTGCTGCAATGATTGTTAAGATTGTACCCTTTTGCAACTTGGCCATGGCATATAACCTCCTGAGTTTTTTATATTTCAATTAACCCTGCACAAGGCAATAAGTTAACTAAAATCGAATTGATCAACTAATTAATAAAGTTATAACAAGGAATAAATTCAAGTGTTTTATTTATAATTTACTTTATCGTTTAAGTTATAAAATTATAATAAATTGAAAACGCTTACCAGTCAACTCATTCTTACTCTTTATGGAAAAAAGAAATACCCGTCCAATGATGAAGAAGTGGACAGGCATTTCTTTTTTTCCATTGCAATTATTTACGCCTTGCAAAATCAACAAACCTGAATTTGTCCGGACGGTGCCGGGATTCCGTGAACTGAAAAGGACTCGCATCCTCCAGATAGACCTGGCTGCGTACAACGACAACATTGTGGAAACCTTCCAGATCCATCAGTCTTCGATCTTCTTCGGTAGGCTCTTCCACCAAGATCTCTTTCTTGGCAAAAGAAATGGACAATCCAAGCTCGTCCTCAATGTACTCATAAATGGAGTCATTACATATCTCTTTGTTCAATCCCGGAACAAGACGCTGACTGATATAGTCCTTGTCCAGAATGACACGTTCTCCATCCACATTTCTTACGCGCACGATTTTCCATACCTGTTCGCCCATTCCAAAATGAATGGTTTTAAATAAGGCTTGATCTACTTTCTGTTCCTCAAGATCCTCAACATGGGTTCTTGCCCGATGTCCCATTTTCTTGGCCAGTTCCTTGAAGCTGACCAGTCCCGAAATGGGGAAATCAATTTTTCGAATATCCAGTACAATGGATCCCTTGCCTTGAATTTTCTGAATATAACCTTCTTCATACAGCATTTTCAGCGCTTTGCGTATCGTCTCTCTGGACGTCTGATAGCTTTCGGACAAATCAAGCTCCGATGGCAAAAGCGAACCCGCCTCGATCTCTCCAGTCCGAATATGAGCTGCGATATCTTCGTAGATTCGGATAAACTTGTTATTCATCATTCATCACCATAGTTCATTACCCTTTTTATCATATTAGCAACCTATTATAGCATTATTGAGGGGGTTAATGCACTTGATGGATGGTTCTCCAGGCACGGCTGATAAATAACTGTCTACAAGGAGTGACTCAGAAACCACTTGTACAAGTCCGGATTACTGTATGTCTCATCCCAAGCATTATGATTACCTTCCGGATAGACTGTCAGCTTCACGTTTGCCTTTATCGCTTCAAGGGCATCCACAATTCCCTGTGATTCCGAGAGAGGAACAACATCATCCTTGGCACCGTGAAATGCCCAGATCGGCACATCACGCAAGGCTTCCGCCTTGGATGGATCTATTCCCCCGCACACAGGGGCAACGGCAGCAAAAACATCGGGATAATCGATTGGCAGATGCCACGCCCCGTAACCTCCCATGCTTAATCCGGTAAGATACACTCTCTTCGGATCTGCAGGATGGTTCTCCAGCACATGTTCAACAATGGCGTACAGAGCTTCCTTTTCCATTGCCCAGAATTCATCCTCTGGACATTGGGGTGATATGACGATAAACGGAAAGCTCTTGTCCTGATCTACAATGTGCGGAAGTCCGTTCGCTTTCACCTTATTCAAATCACTGCCGCGTTCGCCTGATCCATGAAGAAACAGAATAACAGGCCACTTCTTATCTGCTGGTCGGTCTTCCGTATCGGGAATGTGCAGCAAATAGTCCAATGTCAACGTTTTGGTTATTTCCTTGACGATTCGATGCCCCGTCTGGGTCATGACTGTCCCCTCACTTCTATTCTCTAATCTTCTTCAACGCTTCGTCCAGAGCTCCAACCACCTTGTCACACCAAACGTCAAATTCAGGATCTTCGGTTTGCAGCTCTGGATGATCCAGCATATAATGTATCGTTTTCCGAATTCCCTGATCGGCTCTCGTTGTTGCTACAAATTCAGGTACAAGCCTCTTGAGTTTACTATTGTCGAACACCACCGTGTTGGCCTTATCTCCAAGCAAACCGCCGCGAAGGTCCTGATCGCTGCATGCAGCCAAAAATTCCGAAGGTACATGAACCGCATTCAGCTTGACACCAAGTACTCCTGCGATAATCTCATAGATTTGGTTCCACGTCACAGACTCGTCTGAGGTAATATGTACAGACTCACCAATGGCATGGATATTCCCCATAAGACCGATAAAACCTTTGGCAAAATCACTATTATGCGTAATCGTCCATAGGGATGTGCCATCACCGTGAATGATTACGGGTTTACCTTCGCGAATCCGCTTGAGAACCTGCCAGCTTCCTTTGGCTCCATGCACGCCCAGGGGCACAGACAGGTCACCATACGTATGGCTTGGACGTACAATCGTCACCGGAAAACCATGTTCCCGGTACTGCTTCATCAGATAATCTTCGCAGGCGATCTTATTGCGTGAATACTCCCAGTAGGGGTTGGATAATGGTGTGCCTTCCGTAATGCGATAGTCGGCAAGCGGTGTCTGATAGGCTGATGCCGAGCTAATGAATATGAATTGTTTGGTTTTGTCTTTGAATAAACGATAATCTCTCTCGAGCTGTGACGGTACAAAAGCTATAAAGTCTGCAACGACATCAAATTCAAGATCCGCAATGAGTTCTGCCACCCGTTCTTCATCATTGATGTCGGCCTGCAGCACATTGACTTCAGCGGGCAGATCATCATTACGATTGCCGCGATTGATCAAGTAAAGCTCACAACCCTGACTGGCGAGCTGATGCGTAATTGCTGTACTGATTGTACCCGTTCCTCCAATAAATAGCGCTTTCATATTAGGCCACCTCCAGATGGAATGTCTCACAAGTACATGATAGCACGCATGCAAAAGAGGAGCAAAGCCAGCTTGTCACTGACTCTGCTCCTCTCGTTTAAACGACCTTAATTGTTCCGTATATCATGTACATGCCGCAGTGAATTTCATATTCTCCAGGCTGCAAATTTTCATCAACCGTATAGTAGTTGTCTCCTTTTTGCATGTACAAATCCATTCCCAGATCTTGTGAACCAACCGATTTCACATGGGTGACTGACCGGGTAAGAATAAAATTAATTTTAGTGGGAACTCCCGCTTTAACCTCAATCACCCCAGGCTCAAATCCGTCATTACTCACATTCACATCAATGACTTCATATCCTTCCAATTCCTCAGTCGTCTCCGCTTGTGCTGTAACCGAACTTCCTGAACCGGGAGACATGTCCTTGCCCATGAAATAAAAGAGAAATGACCCCAGTAATACAATAACAGCAAGGCCCAGCGTAAGCCACGGCCACATTTTCTTGATCGAGCTATTCATATCAGCATGCCTCTTTTCCTGAATTAAAAGTACAGCCTATATCATACCTTAAGCCGCTGCAGATAGAAATGGCTCCTATGGGCCATGTCAGATCAACCTTAGCAAGTGAGGGTTGGATATCCAACTTAAAACTTCGTTTTATCAAAAAAAGCCTGATTGCTCAGGCTTCTCTATGTTTATATTTATATCCATGATAACTCTTTCGCATTCCCAGCTTGATAGATTCGTTAAGAGGAATACTGCGGAGCACTTCGACTCCGTTTCAGCCGCATCTTATATAGCTCTGGCAGCGCAACGCCGATCAGAACGATAATGACGCCAAACCACTGCAGTCCGCTGACATGCTCATGAAGTACGACGGAAGATAACAACACTGCAACCGGAAGTTCTACTGCTCCCAGAATGCCTGCCATATCGCCCCCAATATGAGGAACCCCAATAGCGAACAGGACTGGCGGAATGAAAGCACCGAAGAAACCGAGCAGTAATCCGAACACAAGCAGCTGGCTCCAGATCAGTCCGTTAAACAGGAACGTCGGTGGGAACAGAATGCAGAGCAGAATTAATCCGCCGGTAACCATCCACGCGCTGCGAAACGCAGGATGTGCGGACGGCACGGCTTTGCCGCTAAACAGTACAAACAGTGAATAACTCACAGCTGCCATCAGTCCGAGTGCAATTCCCAGACCGTTAAACTCGCTCAGTCCCTGCTCCAGGAAACCTGCAGCAAGGAGTGTACCTCCAAACAGGATAATCAGAGTTAGGAAGGTTACTTTGTCTGGACGTTGGCGTTTACTTACCGCCTGAATCAACACGCTAATCCAGGTGAATTGAAATAGCAGAATAATCGCGAGGGATGCGGGAATGTAACGTAATGACTGATAGTATACCAAACCTGTTATAACTGTTGGCGTTCCGGCAGCCATTAACAGCAGACGCTGCTTCCATGTCAGTCGTGTAAACACACTGGTCGCTGCTGATGATGTTTTGCTATTTTGTGATCTGCGTTTTGTTTTAAATTTCGTGAATAGTGCCAGCAACCAGGACAGGATGAACCCTGTGACCAGCTGTGAACCGACAACCTCTCCGAGTTGATATCCTTCACCGTATGCCAGCACAACTATAGTTGATAAGATGCCATAGCTCATCGCTCCAGCGAGAACGGACAAATAGTACTTCATTATGAATGAACCTCCTGATGATCGATAATACGTCCGCATGTCTAATCCATGCCAAGGCCACACCCTACCACCATCCAAACGCAAAAAATCCTAACTTCGAGCAAGGAATAAACGAAATTCCTGGCATCGTAGTTAGGAAGTATAGGCTTCCCGTAGAGACCCTCGCCCTGTGTACACTTTTGGCCTGCGAGGTTATACGAAATGAAGTATGCTTTTGTGATGTTACGTATGTGACGACTTTTCATATATTACATGGCAGGTGAGATGGTGTCAACCCCATCATTCATTGAAAAATGAAATTGGCCAGCTAGGGGGTATCGAACGATATCATTCACGGCGTTATCTCATTCAGGAGATTCCCAAGCCAGCGTTTGTTCCAACCCCTCCTGTAAACCTTGCAGATCCAAGCCGTCCACGGCATAAGCTTCCCGGATCAATGGCGGCGCCACAAATTCATCGTATTTGCCTAGATACGGGGCCTCGTCTTCCGCCAGCAGTCCTGAAGCATCCTCAACGGTTCGGCATTCACTCATAATCTCTGCCAGAAGTGTCCGTGCATCCACTTTACCAGAGACGACAAAATAATAAGGCTCCATAGGTACGACAGAACGCAGCGCAAATCGATCAGACAGATTATGCTTCATCAACCGTTCCAGTGTTCGAAATGATTTGCTTCCCACCCAGGGGAGAACGTACAGGGAATCACCGCCAGCCGGAATAACCACCTGCTTCAGCAATCCGCTCTCCCGTGCCAACCGGCGTGCACGCTCCAAGCGATTCACCGCTTGTGGAGACAGATAAGGATAGATCACTGAATCCGACAGAACTTCACGCATTTTCTGAATGACCAGCGTATGAATGTCACCCCCCGCTCCAAGCCATAGGGTGTCCACTTTGCCTTTGGCCGCCTTCACATATACGGCTTTGTGTTTATGACCCACTTCTTCCACTTTCCACAGCTTTCCTGCAAGCGAGAAGCAATAGCCGGGCGGTGGAACTGTCGTAATCGAACCGATTTCCTCTGAACCATTCAGCACCTTGTGTTCCTCATCATCTTTGAAAACAGCATAAAAGCGATAATTATTCACCGTTTTCTCGCCAGTGAGCCCAATGATTAATGTCTGTTCTTCGGTCCACTGCAGATGATCGGTTTCAATCAGATAATTTAAGAACGTCTGGTACTGATCGGCCCGGATCTGACTGAACGGCGCAAGAGACAGCACGGCATACGCGAGTTCGCGTGGCTCTGCCTCCCCCATGCTTTTCAGCATGCTCATCGTCTGATGGTAGAGAACACCCATTGGCATTTGGCGAGCCTCAAGCGGTTCGACCCATTTGGTCTTCACATACAGTTCTATGACTGCAATGGCACGAAGCAGCGTCCATGGCATGCGAGCTGGAAGCTGCGCTTCTTCATCCTCTTCTTCCGGACAAACGAATAACATTTCTGAAGCCATGTCATCCCGTCTTCCTGACCTCCCCAGACGCTGGACAAAACTCGATGCGCTGTAAGGAGCACCTAACTGCACAACCCGTTCCAACTCACCGAGGTCGATCCCCAGTTCCAATGTTACCGTAGCCGCAGCTACTGCAGGCCCCAACCCGGTCCGCAGGGCCGCTTCCGTCTCTTCCCGAAGCATGGCCGATATGCTTCCATGATGCACATGAAACACATCCCTTTCTTCTCGCCGTGCAGCGACCCTTCTCATTTCAAGAATGGTCACTTCGGCATCCGTCCGGCTGTTGGTGAAGATTAGCGCCTTTTTGCGATGTGTACTCTCATAGATGAAATCGTAATAGGCTTTGCGTGCGTTGTGCAGATGTTCGGCCTGCTCCTCATCCCGGGCATCAGGAAAAGAGAAATGCTCCACCCGCAAGCGCAACTTGCGGCCGCCTGGAGAAGACACGACATCTACCGCTTCCTGCGTTCCTGCTGCCAGCCAAGAAGTTGCTGCCTCATAATCACTCAGCGTCGCGGATAGTCCCACTCTGCGGGGTCTGCAGCCAGCCATCCGCTCAATCCGGGCCAGTTCACTCAATACCTGAATGCCCCGATCTGCTCCCATGAATGCATGGACCTCGTCAATAATAACGTACCGCAAATCATGAAACAGCGCTGGTATGGCATTGGGACGGTTCATGAGCAAACCCTCGAGCGATTCCGGTGTAATCTGGAGCACGCCGGACGGATTGCGCACCAAACGTGTTTTTTCCGCTTGAGGTACATCCCCGTGCCAGTGCCACACCGGTATGTTGCCCTCGGATAACAGATCCTTCAGGCGCTCAAATTGATCATTAATCAGTGCCTTAAGTGGCCCGATATACAGAATGCCCACCGATTTGGAAGGACGTTCATACAACTCGGTCAGTGCAGGAAAAAAAGCTGCTTCCGTCTTGCCTGAAGCCGTTCCTGCCGCGATCAGCATATGATGCGGAGTATCGAAGCAAATATGACAAGCCTCAATCTGTGCAGGGCGGAGCGAATCCCATCTTTTTTTATAAATAAATTCCTGGACAAAAGGCGCCAGTCTGTAAAAAGAATTATCGCTCATAATTCAAATTCCGCCAGAAAATCGTCCATCTCATCCGGAGCAGTTGATGCTGTCGTTCCTTTTCCTCCATCCTGTGGCGCTGCTGCCCGCTCACCAAGCAATTGGGCATAAGTCACTTCCGGATTCTGGTGGAGCGTATGCAGTACATCCATAAAATCTCGCACTACTTCACGGGTCGTTAGCAGCTCATCCGCCCCAAGACGGTTCACCGCAGTTTGCATGAAATCAACCAGATCTTCATCCGTCAAGCTGGCCTGGTAACCAAAATGAAGGGCATGAATCTGACGCAGCTTCTGCAACAGGATGAGAATCTCTTCATGGGATAACATCGCCAGCTTCAGGATAGGTCCTGTGTAATTCGCGTATTCTCTCGCTGCATACCGACCATCAATCAGTCTGGAACGAAGCGCCTCATAACTAAACAATCCGCGTCTCTCATCCTCCACAAATTGCGGCGTACCGCCAACAAAGATGCCGAGGTGCTCTGCCTTGCCCTGCATCGTGTCATTGAACATGGTCAGCAATTTCTCATAATTGCTTTGCCGGGAGATGCTATTTGTAATCTTGTACAGATTCACCGCTTCATCGACAAAGAGCAGCAATCCTTTATAACCAATACGCGCCGTAAACTCCGACCATAATTTGAAATAATCATACCAATTGTCATCATCAATGATCACGCCGACAGCAAGTTCCTTCTTGGCTTCCGTCTTGGTGGCATACTCCCCTCTGAGCCAGCGAAGCGCAGCCTGTTTGCGATCATCATCTCCCAGCTTGTATCCGTTCCAGTACGAAGCAAGCACTTTGGCAAAATCAAAGCCGTGCACCAGGTTCTGCATTTCGTTCGTGACCTCGTAAATCTGCTTCTCCACTTCTAACGGCAGGGCAGGATCATCAGGTCTCAAACCCTGGTTCTGCATCGTTTGCTGCTGTAAGGCAGCAATCCACTTCTGCAGGATCGGTTCAAGTGCTCCGCCATCCGGGCGTGTGCGCGTGGACAGACGGGTCATTAGTTCACGGTACGTTGCGAGTCCCTGACCTTTGGTCCCTACCAATCTTCGCTCTGGGGACAAGTCTGCGTCTGCTACAACGAACTCCCGGTCCATCGCATAATTGCGAATCATTTGTAAGAGAAAGCTTTTTCCGCTACCGTACCTTCCTGTAATCAGCTTGAACGCGGCTCCGCCTTCGGCAATGTTATCCAGATCACGCAATATCGCGTCCACTTCGGGTTTGCGGCCGACGGCAATCTGCTCCAGTCCAATTCGCGGCACAACTCCCGCTGTCAATGAATTCACCAGTGCGGTGGTCAGCCGTTTCGGTATTTTTAGTTCTGTCACTGTCCTCTCACCTCTTCACATGTTCAAATACATTCATATATTCAGAAACTATCCGGTCACTTTCGATCAGCAGGTCGCCAATGGTTTCCATGGCAAGATCATTAATTTCATCCAGCAGAAGTGCAGGCATGGTTCCATATTGTTCAGCCACACGGTTCAGTTCAGTATCTGGCTTCTCGCCGAGCAGAGCATAAATGGCCAGCACATGCTGAGGAGCAAGCTGATCCGCCAAGTGGAGCCAATCCTCATCCAAATCCCCGGCACTTTCTTCCTCCCACTGCAAACGGACTGACGTAGCACTTGTTGCGATGACTTTAGCAGGTTCAGGTAACGCCTGATGTTCGAAGGGAGCCGCTTCCTTTGCCTGGTCGACATCTTCCTCAATCGTTAAAGCCTGGCGGACATATTCGCTCTCCTGCTGTAATGACGTCAGTTTCTCCGGATCAATTCGAATCATTGGTTTCTCGGCGGCTTCTGCTTGTTTAGCAGCATATACCTTGTCCAAATAACGTTCGATCAAGCCTGCGAGTTCAGGTTCAAGAGTCTTTCCGCGCAATCGGCCTCTGAATCCGAGCAGTTCCCGGCATTTGTTTTCGGTACAGCGAAAGATGCGTGTAACCAACTGAACAAAATCCGAATTCTCTCCAACCGGAACATAGGATAAGGGAACCGTTTTCCCATAAAGGGTATCGTCATATACCGCTTTGCGAAAGAGCACCCGCTCCGTTGTTCTCGGCTTACCCTGTATAAACTGGTTCGCGATCCCTTCCTGACGTGTTCGTAGAAGATAGGAATCTACGAGCACCATAACCTTGGGGATAAACTCTTCCAGCACTTCCTGGCCGCCATCCCTATAAAATTTGCTGAGCGTGATGTCATAGTCATAATATCGACGCAGCAAATTCAACGAAACATCGGAGATTCGATTCTGCAAAATCCGCTGCATCTCCATATCCTGTATCTCAGCGGGAAGATATCCGCTTGAAATGTCGAGAATCTCGGACAACGGCATGTCCAGTTGATGAACCAGCGTGTAATCCACGAGCCATTCCTGCATATACATGTCCAGCTGCGGATTCCGTACACGGTAATGTATCCATAACTGTTTCAGTTGATCGAAACCCGCTTGAGGATCTCTCCACCCTACGCCGTTAATCAATTCATACGTATGAACGAATACGTAGGACAGATCTGTATCCGGGAAACGTCTTTGCCTCACTTCCGACCTCCAGTACAAGTACCACTCGCGCTGGGACTCGTTCATGACACCATAAGTCGGCCAGTAGCTCATAAAAGGAACAAACGGAGCAGGTTCTCCCTCGGCTTCTTCAAGCTGCCGCGCCTCTTCCACGAATCGCTTCTCCGAAGACAATATGCTACCGCCAGTCTGGCTTGAATGAAATTGCCTGTGGGGAATGGTTGAACGTTCAGGCACCGGAACAGCCGAAGCTTCTGGTTCTTCGGTCAGATCGATCTCCATAAATTCCAACTGTCTTGAATGGTCTTTCATTGAAACTGTTTCACCATCCTCCATAATACCTAATACGAACAAGTGTATCCATATCCATCATTATAGCACTTGTCCTGTGACAATGGCGATGAGAATGCATTTTTCAAAAAAAGAAAGAATGGCGCTTAAACTGATCTCCAGTTCAAACGCCACCCTATAATTGATCAACTGCCTTAATAAATGAATTTGTAATCCGTGATGGGATATCAGACCATGGTGATCCGATTTTTCCCTTCACTCTTGGATTGAAGCAGAGCCTGCGTTGCCTTTTCAATTAAATCAGACACTGCCAGACTCTCTTCAGGTACCATGACAGCACCGCCCACACTGACGGTAACGACTTCATCCGGGCTGGACGGATCCCGCTGAATTTGAAGAGCAAGCACATGTTGTCTGATCTCTTCTGCAAGCCGGTCAGCCTGCTCTGACGTCGTGCCCTTAAGCTTAAGCATAAATGTGCCTCCTCGGAGGCGGGAGATCAACGCTTCATTCTGCTCACTAACGACAGCCAGCACTTCGCCTATCCACTGCAGGCAGAGATCTCCGCCCTGAAGACCGTAGGTAGCATTGTAGGATCGGAAATCGTCGATATCAATAATCAGCAGTCCCAGACTGCATTTTTCTTGCAAACACTCATCCCAATCTTCCTGAAGCTGAGATTTAAATATGGATTGAATCGGCATCTCCGTTAATGGATCTGTATTAAGATAGTTTTGCAGTTGATTGGTTGTCTCTGTATAACGTTCCTGATCGTGGTTGGATACTCCGCTGTTCAGAACGACCATGACGGAAGGTTTGCCTGCGTGCGTAACCGAAGCAAGTGTAACTTCCAGGAGCAGGGAAGCTCCTGCAGCTGTTGTGAAATAGGATTGATTCGTGTACAAACGTGTATCATCCCATTTGAGCTCCTCCAGATTTTGCTGCAAGATGGCTCTTGCATTATCAGGTACGAATTGGCTGAAGTCCATGCCATTCAGAAGTTTGGAGTTTTCATATCCCAGCAGTTCAGCTGCCCGGTTATTGCAGTATATAATTTTGCCATCCGTCAACGTAAAGAAGGCTACAGGTGAGAACTCCATCAGCTGCAAATAGCGTTGTTCATTTTGCCGCAAAATACGAGCATTTTGCAGTGCCTGTTCTTCGGCCTGAACCAGCTGATTTTCCGTTTGACGACGCACAATGCTTTTGAGCAAAGGCAGCACATTCAGCTCTTTTGTTGTCCATGGATAGGAGGTCGATTGTACAACCTCTCTCCATTTTTCAAACGATTTACGCGGAGAGAGTCGCATCCCGTCATCGGTCTTTATTACTGCTTTGGCAGGGTCGCCTGCCCAATCGACAAGCTGAATGACCTCAGGCCGGAACCAGATCATATAATGATGCTGCCCGGGGGAAATCGCAACATAGATTACGCCAGACACTTTGTCCTTGTAGGCAGACGCAGGTCCGTACTCCAAACTCAGCTTGGACGTATGGTAACCGTAGTCCTCTGATTTACCCGCTAGCCAAGCTGAAAGCTCACGTACTTGTTCACGTGTCGGTGTATCGCCATACAACATTAACTTGTCCTGATAGCAAATAGCAGCCCCGGAAGCACTCATGAGACCAAGTAACGTCTGTTCTTCACTCTGAAGCTCTTCCAGAATTCTGGCAGGGCTGGTATTCCCGATAAATATGCTCGAAATCCGGGAGGCGGCTTCCCGCGACCTGATCTCTGCCTGATATTCATCCAGCTGTTGACGCTGGAACAATTCACTGGAGAAAAATGCGCCGAGGAAGTTGCATAAGTTTCGCACACGATGAGGTACATATCTGGCAGAGTAATGATGGCATGTAATCAAGCCCCACAGTTGATTGTCATGAATCAGAGAGATCGTTACTGTCGCACCAACGCCCATATTCTGTAAATATTCAATATGCAGTGGTGATACACTGCGCAGGACCGAAAGACTCAGATTCAGTGGTCTACCCGTCAAGGGCTGCAGTGTAGGGATAATCTCTACAGGCTGGTAATTGACATTAACGATGGTACGCAGCCAGTTCCGCAAATACAATTCACGCGCTTGTTTAGGAATATCCGATGCCGGGTAGTGATGTCCTAGAAATGGTTCAAGCTGTTCCTCACGCGCTTCGGCAATGACCTTTCCATTCCATTGTTCGTCAAATTCGTAAATCATGACTCGGTCATAACCAAGCATTTCCTTCACTTGCTCAGCTGCAATCTGACTGGCCTCAATTCGGCTGTCCGTGCTCTTAATCCGTCCAAAAAAGCGTGAGATCCACTCAAAATCATTACCTTCCATCGTTCTGCTCTCATTGTAAGGCTCCATCTCCAGTATGAGCAGACCTTCGCTCTCATGGATCACCGACGTGAACACCTGATCATGTCCACCGATATTGATCGTGAGATCCATATATTGCAGATCTGAGGTTACAGAGGCACTGAAGCTGCGTGCAAGGATCTGGTGAAGACTCTCTCTGCCAATCAGATTTTCGAGAGGCAGACCAAGCACTTTATCAGTTTTAATGCCGAGAAGCTCTTCTGTATTCTGACTGCATTGTACAATTGTGGGGACATTATGGGTATTCACAGCCAAAAGCACACCATGAGGCTGAATGAAGCCGGGGATATGAATCGGTTCTTTATCACAATTGTTAAGATCTATGGGATCATTGGTGTACGTACCTTGATGAAGCAGCGTACGGTTCAGCAGATTATTATCTTTCCTGGACTTCGATTCGGCCATGGCCTGAAAAAAACCCTCTCACGATATCCCCAATATATAAAATTAAAAGGATTCTTTCATTGCAAGTATTCGCTAATTACATTACAAGTTTATATATTTCATTTGGTATTAATCCATTGGTCAAGTAACCGGAATGTTTCCGATGCAGTATGGACCATGACGTCTTGTTCTTCCTCGCTGTGAGCGAATTGAACCAGCTGCTCCATGAATTCAGCCCATTTTGTTCTGGTTTCGGAACCATAAGCGTTGAAATATTCTAGTCCGCGATCCGCTTCAATCGGCAAAAACTGTGAAAGACGTTTGGTAATGATTTGGCCTCCGTTAGTAGACCCTTCAATGACGTACAGATACCCAAACAATCGTGCTGGCGAAGATATATCCGGCAATTCCTCACATCTTGGCAGCTGCTTGATATCGTCATCACTGGAGCCTAAATGACGCAGGTCGTTTTCAAGCAAAATGGCTTTGCCCCGGATCCCGTAATCAAGTCCAGTATTCTCCCAAAACGGCTGCTCCAGAGCATGTTCTTCCAATGGTTTTAAGAAACCATAAAATTTCTCTAAATATTCCTTATACTCTTCTAAGCTCACGGTTTGATTCATAATAGCCTTCGCATAGTCGTTCTGTTCCACTTGTCTGTGATAGTGAGCTGTCTCACTCTTCAGACGTTCCATAATGGTACTGGCAGTCATGTAATCACACCTTTCTCTACTTCCTTTATCAAAATTAAAACCCAAACGAGAACCACATGTTCAATGCAGGTTGTAATGGATGCCTACTTAATCCAGATAAAGATTCTATGTAAGTATACTTTTTCTCACAGAAGAAAACTACTTGTACCCCGCACCGTTACCTTTGAGACGTTATATAAGGTTGTTAATGTACGTTCGCCTCGTATGTATAGTCTATTATCCTTGTATCACGAGGTAAAAAGGCCCCGGAGATTATGTTTACCGGGAGCCACCATTAATTTATATCCACTATTGACATTGGTCAATCTAGCAATGAAATGGACCACCCCTTATTTCGTAGCAAGTCTACAATGGTTAATGCTGTCATTTCATAAGAATGATACACTAAGGATATATTCTGTCATTGGAGGTACATATTCATGGAGGTAAGCGTTCAAGAAATTATCGATCATTTGACTGCTCATGTTGAATTGCGGGATAACACCGTGGATCAGTTAATTAGCGGATCGATGGATCAGCTCGTCACTGGTATCGTTGTTGCATTCATGCCCACTCAGCAGGTCATTGAACGTGCAGTACAACAGGGAGCCAACCTGATCATCGCCCATGAGCCCCCCTTCTATAACCACCATAGTCATACCGATTGGCTAACCGAAAATCCTGTCTATCAGACAAAGCGTAACCTCATTGATGAAGCCGGAATTGCCATTTATCGCTGCCATGATTCCATTCACCAAGTTCAACCCGACGGCATCACCGAAGGTTTAGTTCAAGCATTGGGATGGACAGCCTTCCTCGAGCAAAGGAAGCCGGAAGCAGATATTCTATCTTTTGATACGGGTATGACGGTTCAGCAAATTGCAGAACATATCAAACATACACTTCAGATTGAATATGTGCGTGTTGCTGGTAACTTGGAGATGACTTGCCAGCGTGCAGCCGTTTTGGTCGGCTTTCGCGGTAATGGGAATCTAACCATCCCCCTACTACATAACGAACGCTTGAACCTGATTATCGCAGGCGAGGGATTCGAATGGGAAACACCGGAATACATACGTGATGCTGTACAGCAAGGCAGGCAGCAAGCCCTTATCATGATGGGACATGCCGAAAGTGAGTCTTCCGGGATGAAACTCCTTGCCACGAAGCTTGATCAAGCTTACCCTGAATTGCCTGTAACCTTTGTTGGAGAACAGCCTGTATATAACGTGCTTTAATTGATTTTGGATTAATCGCCGCCCTCTGCGAAGAGGGCCTCTTCTAGTTTTCATCAAAAAAATTCTTAGGTGCTGTCTGATTATGTTTAGATTGTACAACCTCCACTTCGCTCACATATGGATTTTTGTACTCCAATGTTGTACGCTGATTGCTATGGTTTTGGAGTTCAGGACATTTGTCCTTGGCGATTGGGGCACTTCTATCATTTAATAGAAGTCGAAGTAACACAGTGATAAGGAGCGTACAGCATGAAAGGAATTATTTTTGCATTACTTGGCGGTGCCTGCATTACGCTGCAAGGTGTGGCCAACACACGGATTAGTACGGACATGGGTACATGGCAAGCCGCCACCATTACACAGTTTACCGGCTTTATCTTGGCAGCCATCATTTTGCTTTTTGTCCGTGATGTCAATCTTCAGGGATTAAAACAAGTCAAACCGCTATATCTCGCCGGAGGTGCCTTCGGTGCAGTTATTATTTTCAGCGAAGTATCTGCCATTCAACAAATTGGGGTAACCTTCACGATCTCCGCCCTGCTGATTGCACAGCTGTTCCTGACTTTTCTGGTCGACAGTAACGGGTGGTTTGGTGTAGTGAAGCAGAAGATGAAGCTTCCGCAATTTCTAGGCATAGCACTCATGATTACGGGTGTTGTTATTATGAAACTGTAGGTTTCTTTTTAGTTTGCACAAGAACAGGTCGGGGGCGAAGTACTATATGGAAGAAGTCCATGATGAACACCAATTGTTGCACTACTTGAAGCAGTACCAGCTCGAAACGGTATTTCCCGAGCCCCTGCGTCCATCGATGACCGTATGTCATTTTGAAAAATGTGAATTGATCTGCCGCCAGGGTGAAGCATCCGAATACTTATATGTGCTGGTGGGAGGCAAAATCAAGATTTTTACCACGTCCGCCCAGGACAAAACTCTCGTGCTCTGCTTCAAAACACCACTTGAAGTTGTTGGGGACGTGGAGTATGTCCGGGAAAGCCATATCATTAATACCGTGCAGGCTGTCACGCCTGTCGTCATGCTGCGTATCCACTACCAGCAACTGGCTGAACATGCAG
The DNA here is from genome assembly GCF_022346995.1 of Paenibacillus sp. ACRRY. Taxonomy (GTDB): domain Bacteria; phylum Bacillota; class Bacilli; order Paenibacillales; family Paenibacillaceae; genus Paenibacillus. Next base: position 1,486,217 of record NZ_JAKRNM010000001.1, read on the forward strand.
GTGACTATGCCCCTTTGCTGAAATTTTTGCTAAAGATCATTTCTCATAAGTTCTACATTGATTCGAACTTTTCGAGCTTCAACCTGATGTACCCGGTTGAAGTGAGGTTAGCCAGCTACCTGCTGTCCATCTCCACCGAGGAGGCAGGTGCCGTGGAACATGAGGGTTTGGATTCGTTTAATCTGACCGACATTTCCAATCTGATCGGTACAAGCTACCGGCATCTAAACCGGGTCATTCAGAAGCTATGTACGGACGGGTTCATTGAACGCAATCAAGGATTTATTCAAATTAAGGATCGAGCCGGTTTGCGTCAAATTGCAGGTCACAACATCTATGAATAAGGAGATTACAGCTCATGATTGTTACGGGTATATTGCTCGCATTACTTGCAGGTTCACTCGTCAGTCTGCAAACCGTTTTTAATAGTAAAGTCAATGAAAAGACCGGGTCATGGTCCACGACAACGATGGTTCTTTTCACCGGATTTATTGCCTCTTTCCTGATTTCACTGCTGGTGGAAGGCAAAAACACGTTCAGCTTCCAGCATATGCAGCCATGGTACTGGGTAAGTGGTGCTATCGGTGTAGGCGTCGTATTCTGTCTCGTTCAGGGAATGAAGCTGCTCGGACCTACCTTTGCCATATCCATTGTCCTGACCTCCCAACTGAGTTTTGCCCTGTTGTTTGATTCGATGGGCTGGCTCGGACTGGAGAAGATCCCCTTCTCCTGGAATCAGCTTCTCGGCGTACTTGTAATTGTGGGAGGAATTGTCGTGTTCAAATTTGGCGGCAGTAAAAGTAATACAGCGGAGAAACCCCGTAGAGCTCTGCGGTCCAACTCTTAATTACACATGCAGAAAAAGAGTGTCCTGCCATCATCAAGATGGACTGGACACTCTTTTTCTTATAGACACAAGCATATGCATGAAGTCTTATACAAACTCTACGTTGTGGTACACTTGCTGAACATCTTCCAGATCTTCCAGGGCATCAATCAATTTTTCGAATTGAGCCTGTGCATCCTCGGGAAGTTCAATATGGTTTTGCGCCAGCATTGTCAGCTCGGCTACAGTGAACTCGGTAACACCAGCAGCTTTGAAAGCTTCCTGTACGGCGTGGAATTGGTCTGGCTCTGCGTATACGATCACGGATTCATCCTCATCCACGATATCCCGCACATCCACGTCTGCTTCAAGCAGGATTTCCAGCACTTCTTCGGAGTTTTTGCCTTCTACACCGATGACCGCAGTTGGATCAAACATGTAAGCAACCGAACCGCTGACGCCCATGTTTCCGCCGTTTTTGTTAAACGCGGAACGAACTTCAGGAGCTGTCCGGTTCACATTGTTGGTGAGTGCATCCACGATGACCATCGCACCATTTGGTCCGAAGCCTTCATAACGCAGCTCTTCATAGTTCTCATCCCCGCTGCCTTTAGCCTTTTCCATCGCGCGATCAATAATCGCTTTTGGTACATTATACGTTTTCGCACGTTCCAGCACGACTTTCAGCGCACGGTTTGCCTCCGGGTCTGGTTCACCCTTCTTGGCAGCTACATAAATCTCAACGCCGAACTTGGCATAAACCCGGCTTGTATTTGCATCTTTTGAAGCTTTTTTTTCCTTAATATTATTCCACTTACGACCCATATCGTTTCCGCTCACTTTCAACATGTAATCTGCATTCTACCTAGTTATTATATCTTGTTGAGACTGCTTCAACAAGTTCAGTATGACGAAATAATGGTAATGTTTCATAGCAAACGGTCGTCAGATGCAGCCTGAAACGTCATTTGCCCTTTCATTAACCTTCTCGCTCTCACCCAAATATACTTCAGTTCCTATAGTATGACGAGCCTCGCCATTTACCAGATCAATCAACGAATCTAGCACAAAGAGCATTCCCACAGGAATGCTCTTCTAACGAACGCAATTCAATCAGGCATGAAACTGCTGGCCGTCCAGCACTTCAGGCACATAACCGGCACGAATAACAAAATCACCGAAATGTTCCCCTTCATGACGTTCTCTCGCAAACTGATGCACCATCGGAGTCAACGTATTCAGGATCTCTGCTTCACCAATGTTTTCTTTATAGAGCTTGTTCAGGCGATGACCAGTAAAGCTGCCACCCAGATACATATTGTATTTGCCGGGAGCCTTCCCGATAAATGAAACCTCGGCGAGCATTGGGCGCGCACACCCATTAGGGCATCCAGTCATACGAATGACGATCTCTTCGTCTCTCAGCCCTGCTTCATCCAGAACGGGTTCCAGCTTGTCGATCAGGGACGGCAGATACCGTTCGGACTCCGCCATGGCAAGACCACATGTAGGAAGTGCCACACACGCCATGGAGTTTCGGCGCAGTGCAGAATAATGAGCCCCATCCGTAAGATTATACTGCTGAATCAACGCTTCAATTTTTTTCTTCTTCTGACTGCTAATGTCCCCGATAATCAGGTTTTGGTTGGCTGTCAGCCGGAAATCGCCGCTATGAATCTTGGCAATTTCACGCAATCCGGTCATAAGCGGGTAGCCGTCGATATCTTTTACCCGTCCATTTTGGATAAACAACGTATAATGCCATCTGCCATTGCTGCCTTTGACCCAGCCGTAACGATCTCCGTTATGATCAAAATGGTAAGCACGTGCTGCTTCCAAGCTCCACCCCAAGCGATTCGTCAATTCCTCCACGAACCAGGCGAGCCCGCGGTCATCAATGGTATATTTGAAGCGTGCGTGCTTGCGTACTGCACGATCTCCATAGTCCCGCTGAATCGTGACCGTTTTCTCCGCAACATCAATCATTTGCTCGGGTGTACAGAAGCCGATGACTTTGGACACTTGTGGATACGTCTTCGGATCACCATGCGACATCCCCATTCCGCCGCCTACCGACACGTTGAATCCCTGCAGCTTGCCGTTCTCCACGATAGCGATAAACCCTAGATCCTGTGAAAATACATCGACATCATTCGATGGAGGAACCGCAATCCCGATCTTGAACTTCCGCGGCAAATATACTTTACCGTAGATTGGTTCCACTTCCTCGTCACTCGCTCCGGTATCGATCACTTTCTCCCCGTCCAGCCACAACTCATGATAAGCCCGAGTACGCGGATCCAGGTGGTTGCTCACCTGACATGCCCACTCATATACTTCTGCATGCACATCGGACTGATTCGGGTTCGGATTACACATTACGTTCCGGTTCACGTCTCCACATGCCGCAAGTGTGCTCAGCAGGGAATCGTTCACTTCACGAATCGTGTTTTTGAGATCCCATTTCAATACACCATGAAGCTGGAAAGACTGACGTGTAGTCAAACGAATGGTTCCGTTCGCATATTTATGGGCTACTCGGTCCATCATGAGCCATTGCTCAGGAGTTACAATTCCGCCAGAAGCTCGTACACGCAGCATGAACTGGTAAGCAGGCTCAAGCTTCGACTTGTTTCGTTCGTTGCGCAGATCACGGTCATCCTGCATATAGCTCCCGTGATGCTTCATCAGCCGGTTGTCATCCTCCGGAATGGAACCGCTAATACGGTCCGCCAATGTTTCGGTGAGACTGCCGCGCAAGTAATCACTTTTGATCTTTATATCTTCCACATCACTGTTAGCGCGCTGCGGATTTAATAAGTTATTATAAGCCATGCTGCTTTCTCCTCTCGTCTCTGCGGGTGCCTTCATCCGGTATTTCCGAATTAATACACGTCCCGCTGATAACGTTTTTCCTGTTGCAACCTAGTCAGATACTCTGATGCCTGCTCAGAAGTCAAACCGCCCTCTTGTTCAAGAATGGTAGCAAGTGCGCCATGAACATCATGAGCCATCTTTTTCTCATCACCACACACATAGATGACTGCGCCTTCCTGAAGCCATTGATACAGCTCTTTGCTGTTCTCCAGCATCCGGTGCTGCACATATACCTTATGCTCCGTATCCCGAGAGAAGGCCACGTCCATCTTGGTGAGCACGCCGTCTTTGAGCCAGCGCTGCCATTCGGTTTGATAAAGGAAATCCGTGAGGAAATGTTGGTCCCCGTAAAACAGCCACGTTTTGCCCTCCGCTCCCGTTTCTTCACGCTCACCCAGGAACGATCTGAATGGGGCTACTCCCGTTCCCGGTCCAATCATGATGATTGGGGCATCCGGGTTCTCCGGCAATTTGAAGTTCGGATTATGCTGAATGTATACGGGCAGGCTGTCTCCTGTCTCAATACGCTCTGCCAGATGAACCGAGCATACCCCGTAACGCTCTCTTCCGCGCGCTTCGTAACGTACTGTACGCACCGTGAGATGTACTTCATCCGGGAATGACTTCGAACTGCTGGCGATGGAGTATAAACGTGCAGGGATTTTACGAAGAACGGCAACAAATTCTCCAGCCGGTATGCCCTTCAGATTATAATCCTGTACCAGATCCAGCAGATCGCAGCTGTTCATAACATTGCGGAACTCGGCGTCATTCGCGAGCAAATTTGCAAGTCCGCTGTCAGGACTTAGTTTTGCAAGCTCCTGAGCTACCGGTTTGGTGACAGACGTAATTTCGAAATAGTGCAGCAATGCTTCATATACCGATACCTGCTCACCGGATTTGTTCACCGTTACACGTTCATCGGCATTCCATCCCATGGCTGCAATCAGCTCATCTACCAGACGAGGATGATTTTCCGGGAATACGCCCAGGCTGTCTCCCGGTTCGTAGTCCAGATTGGAGCCTTCCAGAGACAATTCGATATGACGAGTCTCCCGGTCTGATCCCCTGCCGTTCAGATTAAGATTCTCCAGCACTTCTGCCTTGAATGGATTGGTCCGATTATACTCGGATTCCCCGCCACTCACCGCAGCGACGACAGCTTCGCTAGAGATGGTACCCGCAGTCGCTGGCGTGCTGCTAAGGGAGGCAAGAACGTCATTCATCCATTCCGCTGCCGCTTCGTCAAAATCAACATCACAGTCTACACGAGGAACAATTGGCGTACCACCAAGCTCCTGCAGACGAAGGTCGAAATCTTTGCCAGTCTGGCAGAAGAATTCATACGACGTATCTCCCAGCGCCAGCACGGAATATTTTAATCCATCAAGCTTCGGAGCACGTTTGCTGTTCAGGAACTCATGAAGTGGAATCGCATTATCTGGCGGCTCGCCTTCACCGTGAGTACTGACAACAATGAGAAGATTCTCAATTTTTTTCAGTCCGTTCGGTTTGAAATCTCCCATGGCTGATAACGTCACCTGAAGACCTTGCTCTTCCAGTTTCTTAGCCAGCTTCTTGGATAATCCGCTGGAATTTCCCGTTTGGGATCCGTAAAGTACCGTTACTTCCCTGGAAGCCGGAGGTACACTGACAGCCGATACCGCTTCCGCTTGTACGTTTGATGCAGCACCTGTTCCGGCCGCTACGGCTGCGATCCCCTGAATAGCTGTTAAATATCCGCTAAGCCAAGTCTTTTGTGCATCGTTCAGTGTAGGAATAAGACGGTTGAGCAGCTCAACCTGTTCCTGATTAAAAGGGCTGTTTGTCACTTGAAGTTCCACCATTTGCCACCTCGCGCATTGCTTCAATTTTAATTCCTACTAAAATGATCAAATTTATTTCTACTCTCTAGAACCTAACACACCGGGTGTTGGGGGTCAATTTCAATGATTTTATAACATTTATCAGTTTCGCTGATAAAGGAACAATATGTACGAACCAACTCCATTTATGGTCATGCAAAAAAGGCTTACTAAGACCTTCAATCCAGGTCTTAGTAAGCCTACTTTTCCTTTTGTTCGCTAGTTTGTTTTCGTCAGTTTGGCCAGACCAATTTGTCCATCATTGCGTACACAAGCGCAGCCGATTCAGCACGGGTTGCTTCGGCAAGCGGCTTGACCTCGCCGTTGTAACCGCTAACGATGCCCAGATCCACTAGAATGGCCACACTATCCCGGGCATATGGACGGATTGCAGAAGCGTCGCGGAAACGAGTAAGGCTATCTGTGGAAGCCGATTCGGGTTCGACCAGCCCTGCCACCTCCAGCGCTCTTACCGTCAGCGTCATCATTTCCTGACGGGTGATGGTGGCTTCAGGCTTAAAGCGCCCATCTCCCATGCCGCCAGTAATGCCAAGTGAGCGAGCGGCATTAACTGCTTCGTAATAAGAAGCGTTAGAGCTGACATCCGAGAACGGAATACCAGATGTACCATTTAAGCTGAGTGCCGTAATCAGCCACTGCACGTACTGACCACGCGTCATCTCTTGTTTCGGATGTAATTGACGTTCGCTGCCGTTTTCAGCTGCATCCAAGACGCCGCGGACAGCCAGTGCCTCCAATGCATTCTTGGCCCATGGCACATCGGTAATATCTGTGAATTCCTGCTGCACAGATACGGCTGCATAATTTCCTGCTGCCGACACCACGGAGAATGCTACTTCCCTCTTCTCTTGATCGTAACGGCTTTGCGACAACGGGGTCGCCACATGGTTCGCATTCAACGCGAACGCTACGATTCTATCTCGCTCTACACCTTGCAACGTTCGGTAAGGCAGGTGAAGCTTCAGCTCATGTGTTTCTGGCCAAGCATCGCCATCCAAAACGAGTTCAAGGCGTACTCCATACTGCGTACCGAGTTGATCGGCGACTGTTTTTGGCAGTTCCATGCGGATGAATCGCACCTTAGCCAGTTCGTGGCCTGCCAAGTCTTCTGTTGACAGCGTCGCAGGAAGTTCTAGTGTTCCCAGTTCCGTAACGAGCTGGAACACATGCGATTCGCCTTGATCCGCCAACGCCGAGGCTGGCAGAGACACTTCATAAGTGCTTGCCCCTGAGAGTGGTTTCTGCCGAAGTTCAACCTGACGGATACCCTTACCTGTAGGAGGTGCAACTTGGAGGGCTTCTTTGATTACAGAAGCATCCACTTTCGTCTGCACAATCCCATCCTTATCTACCACCCCTTCTAACTCAAGAATGGAGCGATCTTTTTGTGGTCCAGGTTTTGGCGAAGCATTCCCTGGTGTCGGAGTACCAGACCCCGGTTGTCCTCCGGAATTGCTCGAGCCTCCGTTAGAATTTCCACCTGAACCATCGGATCCGGATCCACCCGGGGAAGGCGTATACGCTGGTACGTACACCGTTAACGGCTGGGTCATGGCTTTGCTGTCATCCGAGGTTCGAGTAACCTCCAGTTCCAATGTCACCGCAGTTTCCTTGGTTGGCGGCACGATTGTTCCATCGGTTTGAATGACGGATGGTAACGAGCTGGCAGCGATCTTTACTGTAAAACCTTGCGGTACAACCGGCAGTTTTAACTGCTTGGCACCTGCAGAAGGCTGCTCTAATGTTGTAAGGCGTGCAGCCACATCAGCAGCGGTCTCTTCAGCGGTACGCATTAGATAAGCAGAGGATACACCACGAATGGTACGCCCCGAGGCATCAAAGGCCTCCACTTTGTAATAGTAATCGGTGCCAAGACGCAACCCGCTGTCGATGTATTCCCGCAGACTACCACTGTAAACGATAGTATACTCACCCTGTTCCTTGTTCGAACGGTAGAGCTTGTAACTTGCCCCACCTAGCTGAGCATCCCAGCGAAGCTTAGCGCTCTTCGCATCCGATATATCGGCATCCAGTCCGGCCGTGTTGTCCATCGGTGGTAGTCCATCCGGTTTGGCAATGACGATCCAGCTGATCAGCGGGTCCTGTGATGCCGTATTGCGCACCGTCAGTTCAAGCTTATTCTCTGTAACGGCAATACCTGTATGAGCTCTGACATTAGCAGGTGTATACGTCACCGGACCCGTGTTATTGCCGTTGATCAGGAAGTTTGCTCTGCGGGACGTATTGGTCCACGGATCGTTGAAACCTGCGTACACATCATAAGTTCCATTCGGCACTTCAAAGGTATAGGTTAGGTCGCTGCCCTTGGGCGAATTGCTCACATTGCCGCCGTTCAAATAGCGCACGGTGGAGTAAATATCCCCGCCAGCTGAACCGGATGGCAATGCATCAGTACTAACATAACCCCAATTACGTCCTTCCGCCGGTGCATACAGCTGGTCAGCCGTTCCCGGATTGGCAAGCGAACCTTTCATATATTCACCCATTAGTTTGTAATCAGCCGTTTCATAGCCTCCGCTGTTCACAAAATAGAGTGCATTCTCCGGTACGACATATACACGGACCGCCTGTTTCTTGTTGCCGTACTCCGGTGTCGTTACCTGCAGCGTGACCGGTCCCGGTTTGGCAAAATCCCCTGCTGTCATCGCCCGGTTATCCACCGTCCATACTGCTGGTGTTGGGACAAGCGATCCTCCATCACGCACGTTAACCGTTGTTGGCAGAGAAGGCACTTTCCCCAGAGGTACGGCTTCAGGCAGCGGATCGGCGATGTCCACCTTGCCCATTGAATTCAGCAAATCAGGTGTCCAGCTGTCGTACCATCGAATTGCAATGTCGGAGCCCATGCCAAACTCAATCGGCAAGAATACGTATTTAGCCCCGTCATTTGAGAAGTTTCCGCCGTTCCACGTATCCCCCACGTAAATGAATTTCCCTTTTTCCGGGTCAACAGGAATGACTGATGTAGTCTGCGTGCCGAACGCCTTGCCTGGATCAGGATCGCTCGGCAGCGTACGTATAAACGGATTCGTCATCGTGGACCATGGACCAAAAATGTTGTCCGCCACGGTTACCTTGTTTTCGTTCGGTGACCATCCTGATGCACCGGAGGTCAAAATGTAATATTTGCCCTGATACTTGAACATAGCGGGTGCTTCGCGTTGTCCACCCGGGAATACTCTGACGTAGTCAACGCCGTATTCCGCCTGATACGTAGCATCGCGCACCGGATTGCCATTCTCATCCGTTAGACCTTGCTTATGCCAACCTGTCACATCGCTGTAATCTTCGTTCAGTTTGGAAATATACAAGGTCAAATTTTCCTCACTGGAATAGATCAGGTATGCCGTACCATCGTCGTCCTTGAATAAAGTCATGTCACGTGCCATGCCCCGATCACTTGGGAAGTAATCTTTCTCCCCTTCCGGAGCTCTGTCCATTCGGTAGCTCTTCTGGTAAACGAACGGCCCTGTTGGCGAATCGCTAATGGCATAACCAGCCTGTGCTTTTCCGTAATTGGCACTATCGTTGTATGGATCCTTATCTCCATCCATGTGAGCCCACATGACGTACTTTTTCGTTTTGTCGTTATAGATCACCTTCGGACGTTCAATAATTCGCCCTCTACGGATATCTGCCCAAATGTTTACCCTATCTTCACGCCCTGCATACAACTTGGAAATCAGCGGATCATTCTCGAAATCATCCATGGATTGTATCATCGTGAGTGCCATGCCTTCATCCGTCCAGTTCAGCAGATCTGTCGATGAATACGCACGGACCCCAACGGCTGGCCATCCTCCTGTATGATACTCCCCATACCAATAGTACTTTTCGGTCTGCTCATCGTAGAAAAAGCCCGCCCCATGTGCGTCGATAGGTTTACCACCCAGGTCAGGCCATAACTGGCCCGGTGTAAAACTCGTGCGAATTGTGGCAGCGCTGAGCGGTGCCGATGCAGGAGAAGGAACCCCTTCCACAGTTGCCTGAAGAATATAATAATATCCTGTGCCCATCGTCAGGCCGTCATCGTTAAATGTGTTACCGCCACCGCTATATACCTCCTGATACGTACCGCCTGCACTGGTGGCCCTGGATACGGAATACGTCACTTCGGAACCAGGCAGCGGATTCCACCCGAGAGTAATCGACGTATCAGTCACAGCCGAAACGGTAAATTCGGCGGGGGAATCCATTAGGTACGTTGTCACCTCTGCAGCTGCATATTCGGATTCTCCGGCGGCGTTATACGCCGTTACGCGATAGCTGTAGCTTTGGCCGGACACAAGACCTTGGTCCGTGTAAGTGAGTGCCTGGCCTTCGTACACCTGCTCATATTGCTCATTGCCCGCTAACGATCGATCGATGCGGTAGCCGGTTGCCTTATCCACAGCTGGCCAAGACAATTTCACGCTTGAAGTATTAAGGGCTTGGGCCTTCAAATCACCTGGAGCCTGAGGTGAGGTAGCTGCCGTCCGAACCTCAAGCGGTGCCGACCATAAAGATTCTGTCATTCCCCCGTATTCGTAAGCGAGCTTGTAATAATACACCGTATCGGTGATTAAACCATCGTCTACGTAACCCAGTGATGCGGTATCCGTGACCAGGGAATATCCACCTTCAGGCGAGGTGGAACGATACAGGCGATAGCTGGTCGCGCCTGCTGTCTCGGTCCATTGCAGCGAGACCGAAGATGACGTCTGACCGTTGGCTGAGAGTACAGTATCGTTTCCCGGCGGCGGCTCGGCGATGGCTACGTCATCTGCATGAACGGATTGCCAGCGATTTCGTATGCCGAGGCTGCCCGCACCGTATGTAGTATCAATCAGATCGAATACCAACCGATTTGCTCCGTTTTCGACGATGTACCCGCGAATGGAATCACCTGACAGTACTATTTTCAGGGTATACCATGTATGTTTGGCAAAAGAATAATCCACCGACTTTAAGGTGGTATCCACTCCATTCACCCGCTTGGAGAAGACGAGTTTATTGGCTGGAACCTGCATTTGAAAATAATAAAAATTGCTTTTATCCTGAAACCGCGGCAGCATTCCCGGATATCCCTGACCATCTCCCGTGTAAAAGCGCATGGACACCGTCATGTCGGACATGATGTCGCCCGTGGAGATGATGCCTTCCCCGGTATCGCTCTGAAAAAGCGTCTGGTTCGATGCGTCTGTAGGATCTGAGGTTACCTCCCACAGACCTGAGCTTACGTTCCATGCGGGTGATGCCGAGTAATCTCCATCGGAAAAATCGTCCTGCAGCAGTGTACCAGGCATGCTGTAAGGATCAGCATATGTCTTGCCTGGCAGCATCAAAGGTCCGGAAGATAACACGAGAGTAGCAGATAACATGAATATCAACGGTTTTCTGAGTTTATCCAATATCCATTCTCTCCTTTGCCTCGGAAAATGAAAGCATGGTCTTGATCACACGGTACTGTTAATCAGCATTATCTGTGTATCCAGCGCGTGGTAAGGCGTTTCACCTCCTTCGTTTAATGAAATCGGTTTCATTCGAGCGCAAAAAAAGACCTGTCTCCCCTGTTAAGAGCAATGATCCCAATACGGATTACCGTGTCTTCTTTGCCTTAAGTAGTGAAACAGGTTGCTTATGTCATGTGAATGTAAGTGCTTTCTCGCATTATATTATCGCCTTATTGACGCTGTCAACCACATCACAGCTCGAACATTTTTCGCGGAACAACGCAAAAAAACACGCATTCTGCCCGCTTCCGCAAGCAAAATACGTGTTCTTGATCATTGGTTCGAGCTTGTTCGCAATTCCGCTTATTCGACACCATTCAGGCCAGGGCCAGAACGGAGCATTCTCTAATTGCGACAAATCTCACCTTTTTCATTTCGACATCAATTTAGAATACTTTGGTTGTCCACGATTCACAGTTCCAAGTTTCCGTCACAACATCACGATAGAATTCAGGTTCATGCGAGATCAACAGAATGCTGCCTTTGTAGGCTTTGAGCGCACGTTTCAGCTCATCCTTGGCATCCACGTCCAGATGGTTCGTAGGCTCATCGAGTACAAGCAGGTTGGTTTCGTTGTTGATCAGTTTGCACAGACGCACTTTAGCCTTTTCTCCACCACTCAGCACAGCAACCTTACTCTCAATGTGTTTCGTGGTCAGACCACATTTCGCAAGTGCAGCACGAACCTCGAATTGTGTATATGACGGGAACTCCTGCCAGATCTCTTCGATACAGGTATTGTAGTTCGCATCCTTCATCTCCTGCTGGAAGTACCCGATCTCCAGATGCTCCCCGCGCTGAACTGTTCCTTCCAAGGCAGGAATTTCACCCAAAATGCTGCGCATCAGAGTGGTTTTACCGATTCCGTTTGCACCCACGAGTGCAATCTTCTGACCACGCTCCATACGCAGATCCAGCGGTCTGGACAATGGCTCGTTGTACCCGATCACCAGCCCTTTGGTTTCAAAAATAAGCTTGCCGGATGTTCTGGCATCACGGAAGTTGAACTGTGGCTTCGGCTTCTCCTTGGCGAGTTCAATTACATCCATTTTGTCGAGTTTCTTCTGTCTGGACATTGCCATGTTGCGTGTCGCCACACTAGCCTTATTACGTGCGACAAAATCCTTCAGATCCGCAATTTCCTGCTGCTGACGCTTGTAGGCTGATTCCAGCTGCTGCTTTTTCATTTCATAAACTTCCTGGAAGTGATCATAATCGCCCACGTAACGGGTCAGATCCTGATTTTCCATGTGGTAGATCAAGTTAATGACACTGTTCAGGAATGGAATATCATGCGAGATCAGAATAAATGCATTCTCATACTCTTGCAAATAACGCTTCAGCCATTCGATATGCTGTTCATCCAGATAGTTCGTCGGCTCGTCGAGGAGCAGAATATCCGGCTTTTCAAGCAACAGCTTGGCGAGCAGTACTTTGGTCCGTTGACCACCGCTCAGATCATTAACGTCCTTATCGAGACCGATATCCGTCAGACCCAGACCGCGTGCAGTCTCGTCCACTTTTGCATCAATCATGTAAAAGTCCTGGTTGGTCAGAGTATCCTGGATGGTTCCGACATCCTCAAGCAGCTGTTCCAGTTCCTCAGGAGTAACGTCTCCCATCTTGCCATACATCTCGTTCATTTCCTGCTCCATGTCGAACAGGTATTGGAACGCACTGCGCAGGATATCACGAATGGATTGTCCCTTGTTCAGCACGGCATGCTGATCGAGATATCCAACGCGCATGCGTTTGGACCACTCGACTTTGCCCTCATCGGGCTGGAGCTTGCCAGTAATAATGTTCATGAAGGTGGATTTACCTTCACCATTGGCCCCGATCAGTCCAATGTGTTCGCCTTTCAACAGGCGGAAAGATACGTCGTTAAAGATAGCACGGTCACCAAAACCGTGACTTAATTTTTCCACATTTAATATGCTCATTCATGACACCTTTTCTATATAGACTTCATTCCTGTATATTATAATCGTTATAACCTGCACAACTCAACGCCATATTTGCCTTATATGCATGAATCGGTTAAAATTTGGCCTTAAACTACTATAGAACGGAGCTCTCTCAGGCGAGCATCAGGTGAACATTATGATTGAAGTAAAACAATCCAAATTGGGTGATGGCGAATTTAATCGAGGGGTTTTTGCCACAGTGGATATTCCCAAAGGCCAATTGATCCATCAGGCCCCGGTTGTCCCTTATCCCAACGAAGACCACGAACATGTCGAAAAAACAATCCTGGAGGATTATGTATTTGAGTACGGTGCCAACCACACCGCCATTTTGCTGGGATACGGCAGCTTGATCAATCATTCGTACGAGCCCAACGCAACCTACGATATCAACTTTGAAAACCATACATTTGACTTCTATGCTTATACAGATATCAAAGCAGGCGAAGAGATTCTGATCAATTACAATGGCGAAGAAGAAAACATGGACCCGCTATGGTTCCTGGACGATTATGAAGAACGAATGCGTGAGCTGAACGAAGCTGAGGAACACAACGAAGAGAATGATGAGAACAACGACGCGAAATAATCTTGGTAAAAAAACGAGCAATCCAGTGATCAGGGACAGAACTGAAAAATTACAGCGTTACATCTCGCTGAAATCCTGCTAAGCACTCTGGCTGCTCCCTTCTCACAACGTAAACAAGCAAGCCTTCCATACAGGAAGTACTTGCTTGTTTGGCGTGGAATAAATCCGTTCAACGGGCACCGTTCTCAATCCATTATGGGCGGATCGATGTGCAAATCCTCATCAGGTGTCGTTTTTCTCCACTTCGTAAATGCCACTTCAAACCCCGCACGCTTGGGTGAACACAGGAATGGACCCGCTTGCTTGTTCACCGGATAAGCAAAACGCGCAACCCGAATGGTTCGCCAAGGATGTTCGTCCGTACGTGCCCGAATGACTACCGCTTCGTTGTGGTAGGAAGCTCGAATGGTAACCTTACGGCCACCCCATTCCGGAACAGGGGATAACGACCAGTCCGAGAAGTGATCCGTTACTACAGCGCCAATATGAACGACCCCGTCGTTCACTTCCACGCCAGCCTTGATCCATTGTTCACGACTGTGCCAGAGCATTAAACCTGCCTGATCATAAAGTTCAGTAAAAGAACTTAGATCAAACGTAATTTCGACAGCTTCATTTCCGTCCCACGGCGTCAGAAGGGCATGTCCATTTTGATGACTGAATCCGTAGAACGTATTCTCCCAAAAATCACTGCCTTCCTGTGCCTCCACGATGAAACGGTCTCCCTCTGTACGGGTTGCAACCGGTTCAGTGGTCCATTTGGCATCTGGTGTACCCAGAAATTGTGCTGCAGACATGTATTTAACACCCTCCCATAATCAAAACGTCAAATCAAAGAGCTCAAATCCGATGCAGCCGTAGGATATGCAAAATTCATGGTGCTTAACTGATCAGCTGTCAGTTCGAATTGAATGGCCATGGCAAACAGGTTAATCAGCTCTTCGGTCTCGCTGCCGAGTACATGGGCCCCCAGAATGCGTCCTGAGTCGTTATCGATCACAACTTTGGCCATGGCATACTTCTCATTTGTCCGTTTATAAGTATACCATTGCGACATGTCATTTACCTTCACCTTGTATCCTTTCTCTTCCGCTTGATCCACAGTAAGACCAACAGAGCCAAGCGATGGTACGGTAAACACGATGGACGGCATAACTTTGTAGTTCGGCATAGTATGATTGCCCTTCAGCAGATTAAAGGCGACAGCCCGTGATTCCTGACCGGCCAGAGGCGTTAGGGGAAGCCCCTTCGTTGCTGCAACGTCTCCGGCTGCGTATACTTTGGGGTTGCTGGTGCTTTGTAGATACTCATTCACGGAGATGCCTTTCTCACTATAACTGACCTTCCCCTTTTCCAATTCCAGTCCATCCACATTAGGGATACGTCCCGCCCCATGCACGACCCGTCCCCCATGCCACTGATGATCGGCTCCGTTACGGATACCACTGACCACGAAGGTCTCCCCCTGTTTCCGAATGGACTTCACTTCCGCATTCAGATGAACGTGAATGCCGATCTCTTCCGATTTTTGAACCAGCAAGTCAACAAGCTCTGAATCAAACTGCTCTAGAGGTCGCTGTCCCCGGTGGATAATGTGTACCTCGCTTCCTGCTCTTGCAGCGATGTGGGCAAATTCAAACGCAATGTAACCTCCACCCACCAAAACCAGTTGATCCGGAAGCTGATCCAGTTCCAGAAAATCATCGCTGTAAAGAAGATGTTCTGAGCCATCTATTGGGAGCGGTGCAGGTTGCGCGCCAGTTGCAATCAGAATATGTTTTCCATGCAGCACTTCATCTCCCACACGAATGTGATCTTCATCTACAAAAGAAGCCTTGCCATGGAAGGTATCTATGCCGGCCTGTTTGAATTTATCCTCGCTGGCTCTCGGAATGCTCGCCGTAAATGTTCGTTTGAAGGCCATAAGTTCCGGCCAGTTGATGGTCGTTCTTCCCTGAACACCCTTCCCCAGCAGTCGTTCATTCCAGTCGATCAGTTCAGCAGCTCCTGCCAATACTTTCTTCGGATCGCACCCTCGCAGGGCGCAAGTGCCGCCAAATTCACGCTCATCAATCACGGCTATTTTCCACCCGGCTTCAGCACAGCGAGATACAACTGAATTCGCTGCACTACCGGTTCCTATTGCAATTAGATCGTATACTTGTGTCATGAGTTGTTCCTCCTGTTCCCTTTTCCCAAAACCTTTTATTCTCATCTATTACCCCAAAAGAACACCCCAATAATCATCACCATGCACGGAGATCTTCTTCCGATCCGACCAGACCTATATAAATTATTTGCGTTGATTTGGAAGCAAGGTGGTATAATGAAAGAAGAGCAACTACATCATTTACATTTCAGGATTATTTTCAACATATAAGGAGTGAGCACGATGCATATTCAAATTACAGATCTGGCTGCAGCGAGATTAACCGAGAGCTTGAATGACCAACCTGGCTACTTCAAAGTGTTCTATGACACTGAAGGTTGTGGATGTAACGGAATTCTGGTCCTCTTGATTGTGGATGAGCCTGCTGCACTGGATGAGCAGATCGAGACCAATTTGGTTCCATTCTATGTTGATCCAAAACAGCAATTAAATCTCGAACAGCATATGAAGCTGGATACGGAAGAAAACTATCCTTCCTTCACATTGAGCAGTGATTCCGGTGTACTTAGCAGCAACGTTCGTGTTCGGGACACGCGAACTGTGAATGCGGGAAAATCCACTACACCTGATGCGTGCATGCTGTAAACAATAACCGTTTATTTTCTTAAACAATCGTTGAACATTAAATATTCAGATAAGCAAAGACTCTGCATTGAATGCAGAGTCTTTTTTATGTTCTACTTGGCCAAATGACCAAAACTATGAATCTCGCATGATTTGTTTACAACTCGGAAACAATTGGAGAACCTATGGATATAATCCTCTAGTATACTCGGTATATAGAAAAGCATGTCTGGTATCAAACAGATGCAGCATGCTAGAGATTCATTAACCCGAGGAGGAACATCATGAAATCATTCACACGCAAATCTATCATATCCACTCTACTCATAGGCTCTGTCGTAGCAGGCGCTGCCTTCACTGCCTTTCCCTTTGTACCATCCATGACGCCAGTCGCATCGGCTGCAAGCTCCAGTTTCACTCAATTTTTGCATGATAACGCGCCAAGCCGCACCATTAAAACTAGCAGCAGCGGTCTCGCAACAGTAACGAATCTAGCCAGCACTGTGGTACTCGTGAACAAAAAAAGAAATCTGCCTTCAACCTATGCACCAAAAGATTTGGTTGTACCGAATATTCCATTCAGCTTCTCCGGCTCCAGCCCGAAGAAACAAATGCGTAAGGTCGCTGCTACCGCGATCGAAAAGCTGTTTGCAGCAGCCAAAAAAGATGGCATTGACATCAAAGCCGTATCAGGTTACCGTTCCTATTCGACACAGAAATCCATCTTCGAACGAAATGCAAGTATCAAAGGTGAAGCAGTAGCCAACAAGACAAGTGCTCGCCCAGGGCAAAGTGAACATCAAACCGGACTTGCCATGGATATTTCCAGTGCATCCGTAGGCTATGATCTGCAGCAAAGCTTCGGCAACACCAAAGAAGGCAAATGGCTGAAAGCCAATGCCCACAAGTACGGATTCATCATTCGATATGGCAAAGATCAGGAGAAATTGACCGGCTACTCTTACGAACCTTGGCATGTACGTTACGTTGGGGTCTATATCGCTGGGGAAATTACAAGTCAGAAGCTTACTCTGGAACAATATCTGGAGCGCGCCAAATAACGAATAGTTTGCCTTACACGAAGAAAAAAATGAATGAATCAGGAGCCGGAGCCCGGAAGGGGGCATTCTGCTCCTGCATTCTGCACGATAACAACATTGTGCTTATGGTTAAGACATCATACGTTTCTGCAGCAACATTCTTTTGATCAAAAACTGACCATTCTTTTGACCGCGAGAGGCAGTCGTTTCAAACCTTCGGTTCCCGCCCAGGAACCCGCTCCTGCCAAGAGTGCATTATGACACAAATAAAATGCAGCATGATAGGCAAGCGTGCCAACGATGATTTCCATGACCAAGAATTTTTTTAGTGTGGAAGATTGGATGACATATACCTTGAATTCGTGATAGGAGCTCTCCCTCCTGAATCTGGTGATGAACGTCCTCATGTTTCACCTCTACTGTTTTTATTATAGGTTATGGCCCTTTGGTCTTGTCTTATTCGAAAATAATACTTACCAAAAGTAACCATGCGTGTTATAGTCAATTTATACTTTATACATAAGCGAGGTAAACCACCATGAGTGCACTTGAAAACTTGGTCAAAAGCCGTAGATCCGCCGTTATTTTTGAAGAAGGTATCGAAATCCCGGAAGCCGATTTGCAGCAGATGTTCGCATTAAACAAATTTGCTCCATCAGCCTTTAACCTTCAGCATACCCACTACCTGGTCTTGACCGACCCGGCCCAAAAAGAAAAAGCATACGAAGCCTCACAGCAATACAAAGTAAAAACAGCCTCGGCTGTCATCGTTGTTCTGGGAGATATCAAGGCTCACCACCACATCCGCACGATTAACGAAGGTTTACTGCATTTGGGTGTACTCAATCCATTTGAATATGAACAGGAGTCCCAGAGTGTTTTTGATTTCTATGAAGCCCGTGGCAGTGTGTTTCAGCGTGAAGACGCCATCCGTAATGCCAGCCTGTCGGCGATGCAGCTGATGCTGATTGCACAGGATATGGGATGGGATACGTGTCCCATGATTGGTTTTGATGCCGATGAACTGCAGAGCAACCTGGATGTTCCCGAACATTACGTTCCTGTCATGATGATTACGATCGGTAAAAAGTCAGAAGCCAAACAGCGCCCTCGCGGCTATCGCAAGCCCATCAACGAGTACGTCAGCTTTAATAAAATGCATGCAGAGTAACGCCATTCAAATAGATCTACCAAAAAAGCCACGGTTCCGTGGCTTTAATACATTTCATAGATCAGCTGCTCTGATAATTGAAGGTTCTCATCGAACTCTGCATAGATGTACATTCGGCCTGCTGGTGTATCACCCGCGTCATACCCGAGCCTGATAACCTCACAGTCCTGGAATTCCACATCTGCCAGAACCAGTTCTGATAAATCCTCATCCGGATGAGCTTCGGCGATTAACACCAGCGCCTGTTCAGCAAGCGACTGCCATCTCTCCCACGCTTCTTCCATATATGGTGTCAGTTCTTCCATCTCTGCCTTAGTCGAAACCTGTGCGGTAACGACGAGCTCACTTCCCTCCTGGATTGGCAAATTCAGTTGATAGTTGGAGAATGTCCCATTGTATTGAAACATACCCATTCCCTGAACTGTATGAGCAGGTTCCGTCATCAGATTATCCACAGCATGCAGTTTCTCCAGCTTGGAATTATGACTGCGGTCCAGCTCTGTGAGTTTGTTCTCTGAACAATAGAGTTCTCTAAGCTGCGTATTATGTTGAATATCCAGCTTGCGGATATGGTTGTTGAAACACCGTACACTCTCAAGCTTCAGGTTAGAACTTAAATCCAACTCTTTGATATGGTTATCATGGCACCGAAGTTCATTTAATGCTGGACAGTTCGTTATATCCACACTTGTAAGATAATTACTGGCGCAGTTGAGCCGCTTAAGCAGTGCATTATGACGAAGCTCAAGTGAAAAGAGAGCATTATAGCTGCAACCCAGTTCTTCAAGCTGTACCTGCTTGTCCAGATCCAACTGGGACAGCATGTTCCAGTGACATTCCAGATACATCAGTTTGGGATTATGACTTAAATCCAATTGTCGCAGTCGATTGAAGCTACAATCCAATTCTTCCAATTCGGGATTCGAGCTAAGGTTAAGCGAGAGAATTTGATTTTCCTTGCAGTGTAAGATTCTGAGCTTATCATTGCGTCCTAGATCCACAGACGTTATTTGATTGTAGCCACAGTCCAGTTCTTCGAGGTCTCTAAAATATTCAATCCCGCTCAAACTTCTCACATCTTGACTCGTGAGTTGCAATGATGTTACCTCTTGGATGTCACTCTCCTGAATAGAATCCCGCTGATTACAAAAGTGGTCCAATACATACTGTCTGAAACGTTCATCTGTAAAGGCATGTGTAATATCCATATCCGGAATCTCCCTTCCTCATTTCATATCGAAACGTCCATCAAGCATATCATTCTTATTCTATGGTGTACCGCTTCAAGAATCAATCAGGAAGCTTACATACAAGACCTAGAACCCAGCGTTAAATGAAGTCCCTTTCCTGCGACTCTCCTTAATCGAAAAGAGTTATGCAAATTTTTTTATACCATGTTAACATCCATCAAGTAAGATAATTCCTTAGGGAAGGGAAGATAGAAAATGGAAATGTCTATGGAAGATCTGGCGGCATGTCGAATCGCTTATGTAAGACAAGTAGGTCCTTATGGTTCTGCTAACGTCCAAGCTATGAACCAGTTGAAACAGTGGGCAATTGAGAAACAATTACTCACTGAAACAGCAATTTTATTTGGCATACCACAGGATGACCCAACAACGACACCACCGCACCATTGCAGATACGATGCGGCAATCGTGCTCCATGAACTTGAACTCCCTGAAGATGACTCGATCGAGATTGGAGAGCTCCAGGGTGGCAACTATCTCATCTGCAAGGTTAGGCATACGGCAGAAGGTATTCAGCAAGCATGGAATGATATGATTCCTTATTTACAAAACAACCAGTATATCATTGATCAACAACCAGTTCTGGAGCGATATCGATGGGATCTCCTCGAACAGCATGAGTGCGAAATTTGTGTGCCTGTGAAAAAGGTCTAATCTAATACGTTGGAAAGCACAAAAGGAGTGACTTCATCAATGAAGTCACTCCTTCTTCAATCTACTCTGTAAAAATATTAAAATGCCCAGTTGCCTTTGCGGAATACTGGCTCAATTGTGCCATCCTGCAGCTCGCCGTCAATGTCCAGTTCAGCCGACCCAATCATGAAATCGACGTGAGTCAAACTCACATTACACTCATGTTTAAGCAATTCCTCGTTAGACATCGTTGTGCCATCCTTCATGTTAAACGGATATGCGCTGCCTACAGCCAGATGGCAGGATGCATTCTCATCAATACCGGTATTATAGAAAATACGATTCAGGTTGGAGATAGGTGAATCATGCGGCACAAGTGCCACCTCACCCAGATAACGCGCTCCTTCATCCGTAGCAAACAGGTTTTTCAGATGCTCTTCACCGGAAGCCGCTGTGAAAGCCACAACCTGTCCGTCCTTAAACGTTATTCTCATCTGATCTACCAGCTGTCCGTTCAAGTTCAGAGGCATCGTACTGCTGACATAGCCATTAACGCCGCTGCGCTTCGGCATGGTGAATACTTCTTCGGTTGGCATATTCGCAACGGTGTACACGCCCGCTTTGTTCTCACTTCCGCCGCCACCCCAGATGTGATTATCTACCAGCTCAATTTTCAAGTCCGTTCCTGGTGCACGGTAGTGCAGGCTTTTATAATTTTTCTGGTTCAGCTGATCACTCTTCGTGTTCAGGGTATCCAGATGCTGTCTCCAGTTCTGGATGGCATCACCGCCATCCACGCGATTCATTTTGAAGATGGTGTCCCACATCACATTGATGCGGTCTTCCTCAGGTATATCGGCAAACACCTTATTCGCCCATGCCTTGGTCGGCGCCTTGATCAGGCACCAGCTGATTTCATGGTTGCGCGTATATTTCGAATAACCACGGCGTGCCTGGGCAGCCGCCTTGGTAGCACGTGAAACCTTGTCGGAATCAATTCCGTTATACAGTTCCGGGTCCGGTACTTTGATGGTTAAGGTAGCGCCACCAGCTTCTGCAAATCTCTCCATCATGTCTCCCTTCCATGCCGGATAGTAATCGAAGCTGTCGTCAGAACCTTGCTGGAAACGACTGCGTGTAATTTGATCGTCTTCAAAATCCACCTGTACATACTTGGCGCCGGCAGCGTATGCCTTGGCAACGATCAAGCGTGTAAACTCAAGCGTTTCAATAGGAGCTGTGACAAGCAGATCCTGTCCTTTTTGAATGTTCACGCCTACTTTGACCACCAGTTCTGCGTATTGTTCCAACGATTGCTCAAACGTTTGCTCGAAATTACTCATAGGTCCATTCACTCCTGGTTCATATTAGATTAATTCATGTTTTACGCGTTTCTCTTTTCTTGCTCGCGCAGTTCAATCCGGCGGATCTTGCCGGAATTCGTCTTCGGCAAATCCGACACAAATTCAATTTTGCGTGGATACTTGTAAGGTGCGGTCCATTCCTTGACGTGATTTTGCAGCTCTCGCACCAGTTCTGGTGAACCAAGGGACTCGTCTCTGAGCACAACAAAGGCTTTGACCACATTGCCCCGAATTTCATCCGGACTGGCAACAACGGCACATTCCTTCACGCTGGCGTGTTTCATCAGCGCCTCTTCCACTTCAAACGGTCCTATCGTATATCCGGAGCTGATGATAATGTCATCGCTGCGGCCTTCAAACCAGAAGTATCCTTCTTCATCTCTGCGTGCACGGTCTCCTGTTACGAAATATTCCCCGCGCTGATTCGCTTCCTTCCGTCCTGCATCCTTATAATACGTACGGAACAAGGCAGGCATATCCTGATGAACGGCGATATCACCCACTACCCCTGCTGGCTGAGGTTGTCCGTCCTCGTTAACAATCTCGATGAGTCCCGGCGTAATCGATTGTCCCATGGACCCGATCCGTACTGGTGCACCTTTCAGACTGCCGATGAGCAATGTACTTTCGGTCTGACCGTATCCATCACGAATGGTCAGGTCGAAGTGACGCTGGAAGATCTCAATCACTTCCTGATTCAAGGGTTCACCAGCTGACACCGCACTGCGCAGTTTGGACAGATCATAGTGACCGAGGTCATCCGCTTTTGCCATCAGACGATACTCCGTAGGCGTGCAGCACAGGACGTTGATGCCATGCTCCTGCATTAGCTCCAAGTAGCGCTTCGGCTGGAATGACCCGTTATAAACCAGTCCAGTTGCTCCTCTTCCGAGTACGGAAAGGAACGGACTCCAGATCCATTTTTGCCATCCGGGTGCGGCCGTCGCCCATACGATATCCGATGGCTGAATATCAAGCCATAACGTGGAAGCGATACGCAGGTGGGCATAGCCCCATCCATGGCTATGTACAACTCCTTTTGGATTTCCGGTCGTGCCGGAAGTGTAGGCCAGAATGGCGATATCGTCACGATGCGTCTCTACCGCATTCATCTCGTCCGATTGACCTTCCATGAGCTGCTGCACATTAACCCAGCTATCAGCGGGAACGCTGCTGTCGCCAGATGGGGATGCCACGATGCGGTGAGCCAGCGCAGGCAGGTCTGCATCCATCTTTTCCACTTCAGCCGTCGTTTCGGACCATACAATTACAGCACGTGCCTCGGAATGACGCAGGCGATATTCCAAGTCCTTGGCACGCAGCATTTCGGAAGAAGGAATTACGGCAATTCCGAGTTTCAGACATGCGATATAAATCACATAGGCAATGATGCGGCGTGGTACCATGACCAACACCCGATCTCCTTTTTCCAAGCCCAAATCACGCAAACCTCCCGCAAGGCGGTTGGCCTGTTTCAATAACTCTCCGTACGTGATCTCTTCCAATTCGTTATGATCGCTGAGCCATCTAAGTGCAATCCGGTCTGATGGATGGTTCTCCATCTCGGATGTCAGGTTATAGGTTTCAGGCGAAATCCACTGTTCAAAATTCAAATGGAGCCTCTCCTTCATATTTCAAATGTATAGCTTCTATATATTATACCCTAAATCCTAGGACCAGGTGCTATGATATGAACACCTTTTTGAAAAAAAAATAAACACAGGTCAATTATAATGAACACTCATTACAACTGACTTGTGCTTATTCTCACAATTTTAATCCTGATTGCCGAACGTTTTTCGCTTCATTTATTTTACCAGGCGTAATTTCCAATCCCGTTCAGAATGCCTTCAATCTCATTCAATTCTTCGGTTGTCAGGCTAGGTGCGTTCAATGCGGCAACATTCTCTTCGATCTGTGAAACACGGCTTGCGCCAATCAACGCAGAAGTAACGCGGTTGTCACGGAGAATCCAGTTCAACGCTAATTGGGATATCGTTTGTTCTCTACGCTCGGCAACGGCCTGAAGGGCTTCAAACTTGGCAATCCGTTCGTCTGTATAGGCTTCTGTTCTCATATTGCCTGTTGGGTTGGCACGTTCTTCCTTGATCTTGTCCACGTATTTGTTCGTCAGTTGACCTCGACCCAGAGGACAAAATGCAATCGAGCCCACGCCCTGCTCATCCAGTACGTCCTGTAGTCCGTCTTCGATCCAGCGGTTAAGCATGGAATAGTTCGGTTGGTGGACGAGGCAAGGCGTTCCCAGATCACGCAAAATGGCGACCGCCTCTCTTGTCTGATCCGCATCATAGTTGGATAATCCGACATACAGCGCTTTGCCTTGTCTTACAATATGATCCAGGGCAGCCATCGTTTCTTCCAGCGGTGTATTCGGATCCGGACGGTGATGATAGAAAATATCCACATACTCAAGCCCCATCCGTCCAAGGCTCTGATCCAGGCTGGCAATCAGGTTTTTACGGGAGCCCCATTCGCCATAGGGACCTTTCCACATGTAATATCCTGCTTTCGTCGAGATAAGGAGTTCATCCCGGTATGGAAGCAGATGTTTTTTGAATAAGACGCCAAAGTTCTCCTCGGCAGATCCTGGAGGTGGTCCGTAGTTGTTCGCCAGATCAAAATGGTTAATTCCCAGATCAAATGAACGCAGAATCATCTCTTCCTGAATATCCAGCGTGCGGTTTCCCCCGAAGTTCTGCCATAGGCCAAGCGCAATTTGCGGCAGTCTGATTCCGGATTTGCCGGAACGTGCATACTTCATCTCATCGTAACGCTGTTCATTAGCAGTATAAGGCATATTATTCTCTCTCATTTCTTGTTAAAGTTGTTGAATACCCTCTCATCTTAGTCAGTTTTGGTCCAAGACGGTATGGCATATCGCTATAACCATATGGAATAATACTTGTTATCTATTCGTATAATCACATCTATAATTCATATCCTTATACTAAAATTATGTTAAAATGCAAGATGAAATGAATTGCACAGGAGTGAATGCCTTGATTACATATATGTTCAAAAACAATCCGTTTCAGGATCTGCAGCTCCTTCATTACGGAACCGAACCCTGTACACCAGGTCACCACTTTGGCCCAGCCATGCGAGATCATTACAAAATCCATTATATTTTGGATGGGAAGGGCACTTTCGAAGTCGGAGGCAAAACTTATGAGCTGCATAAAGGGCAGGGCTTTCTCATCGTCCCCCATTCCGTGGTGCACTATAAGGCTGATCAGGAAGATCCGTGGGAATACAGCTGGGTTGCTTTTCAAGGAAATGCCTCCCATTCGCTATTACAGCAGGCCTGCCTGTCTGAGCAGCATCCGATCTTCGAACTGGAAAATGACGATGAGATGCGTTCCTGTCTGCATCGCATGATCAGTTCCCGGAATTCGCATAAAGGATGGGAGATTAGCATGACCGGATGGTTATATCAATTTTTCTCCATTCTGATCGATCATGCAAACGAAGACATCCTTCCACCGGAGCAAGAGTTCTCCAAAGAAACATATGTCACCCAGGTCATGGACTTTGTCGAGATGAACTATGCGAACCCAATCACGGTGCAGTCCATTGCTTCTCATATCGGCTTGCAGCGCAGCTATCTGTGCTCCTTGTTCAAAGACCGGATGGGCACGAGCATTCAGTCCTATTTGGTCAACTACCGGATGCGCAAGGCTGCCGAATTGACTCTGGATACCGGGTTAACTATCGGGGATATTTCCCGCTCTGTCGGATATACTGATCAGCTTCTCTTCTCCAAAATGTTCAAAAAGGTAATGGGAGAAGCCCCCACCCATTACCGCAAACACAAAACAGCACCTTCCCGGTTAAGCGGTTAACGGGAGGTGCTGTTCTTTTACTTACATATAAGCTCAGACAGTATAACCTGTCCAACGCTAGTAATCCATTCATTTTCCAGAAGAGACTACCTCAACTACATTTGCTCCTGCATGGATACACCGACGACATGTACTTTAATTTCATTGACCAGAATGCCTGTCATCTGTTCCACGGCCTGTTGTACATTGTGCTGGAGCTCCTTGCACACTTGATGCATCTTGTAACCATACTGCACATTAATACGCAGCTGGATGGAGGCCTGGTCGTCTTTTACATCGACGTCAATGCCTTTCTGCAGGCTTTTGCCGCTGATGCTCTTCGCAATGCCTTCGGTCAACCCAACGGACATGGAAGAGATGCCAGAGGTGGCCTGTGCTGCAATACCCACAATCTTGGATACGACATCGTTAGAGATGTGAATGGCACCCATCCGGACGGATTGAGGTTCGATGTATTCGGGTTCAATATATTCTTTAGGGATGATTTCAGACATGGTTCCCACTCCTTCTATGGTTGATTGATTTAGATATAAATGCAAATGAAATTTTTACACGTTAACGGAGAGTGCAGTACCAATCTGGAGAAGCGAAGCGCTCGCCTTTATCACCAGAGTTTCTCCCTTATAAAATTAATCAAAGAAACTCGGGGATAACAGCGATCGGAAGATGGTACTGCAATCGGAGTGACTGAGTGTAACAGCCCTTTCGTTTAAATCCTATAATCAGGCATTCTGCCATTTCTCCTTGAAGAACAGCTGGTAGACCCTGACCAGGATAATTTTAACGATCATGTAGACTGGGATGATAATCAAGATGGCAATGATCCCGCCGAGATCCCCTGCACCCAGCACCAATATAATGGTGGTCAGCGGATGGATGTCGAGCTTTTTGCCAAACACATACGGAGCGACCAGATTGTCCTGAATTTGCTGGGCCACCAGAATAATAATCAGCGACCAGATCGCCACCGATGGCGACTGAATCAGACCGATAATCACAATAGGGATGGACGACACGATAGCACCGATAAACGGAACAAAGTTCATGATGACCGCGACGACGGTAAGCAGCAGTGCATACGGCAGACCAATGATCAGAAAACCAATATACATCAGTACGCCAAGTGCTAGGTTAACCAGTACTCTTCCGACAATAAAGCCACTCAGCGCCTGATCAATCTCGAGAACAACCTCACGGCTGTCATTTTGGAATCGTTTTGGTGCGATATGCACCAGTTTGCGGCCGAATTTCTCTCCCTGTTTCAGCATGTAGAACAAGATGATCGGGAATGTAAACAGAATGATCGCAAAGCTGGAAATGAGCGAGAACAATCCACTCACATAGTTGGTCACGAAGGTAAATCCTTTATTAATATAGTCTGTAAGCTGAGAAAGCGGCGTGGATCCCTCCGGGAACAATGCCTGGATCGCTCCGTT
Source organism: Paenibacillus sp. ACRRY (assembly GCF_022346995.1). Taxonomy (GTDB): domain Bacteria; phylum Bacillota; class Bacilli; order Paenibacillales; family Paenibacillaceae; genus Paenibacillus. The sequence continues at coordinate 1,513,366 of NZ_JAKRNM010000001.1, forward strand.
CTGCTCCAGTTCTCTCAACTGTACACTGAGTGAGTTAATCAAATTCGGTGCATTATCCACCAGATTGATCAGCTGTTCACGCAAGGACGGCCATAATCCCACAATGAACAGGACGAGCAGCACACCGAAGACCAGATAGATCAGCAATATGCTGAGTGTTCGGTTCAGCTTCTTCCGTTCCATGTAATTCACAAGCGGCCTTAACAGATAATAAAAGAATACGGACAGCATCATCGGCACCGTGATAACCGTAAGCATGGTCACAAGCGGCTGAAATATAAAGCTGACGCGTGATAACAGGTAGATATTAACGAGCACCAGAGCCAGCGCGATGCTGAACCGGACAAACGAACTTCCTTTAAACAAAATGTTCCCCTCCACATAACCTTTTCTTTTTTCAGGATTTTTCTACAGATTTTTTCTGCCCTCTTCGTTGCCCGTTTAAATATACATTCAACTTCTTAATTTGGGATTTGAATGGTAAACACGGTTGTCTCCTTACCTCGCTGGGACAGGATCAGTCGACCGCCCATCTTCTCCGTATTTCGCCGGGCAATCGCGAGTCCAAGTCCGGTTCCGCCCGTACCGGTGCGTGCTTCATCTCCTCGTACAAATGGATCAAAAATGGTGCTCCACAGTTCCTGGGGAATACCCACCCCCGTATCTGCAACCTCAATGACTACATGCGTGTCCAGTGGAACCAATTCCACCCGCAGCTCTGTTCCCTTCGGATTGTAAGACAGCGCATTGGTAATGAGGTTTTGAATGACCCTAGATAACAATTCAGGATCGTATCTGGCGTAAATCTCCTGATCAGGTACAAGCACGTGAAGTACAAAATGCTTCTGTTCGATCTCACCATAGGTATCGGCCATGACTTCACGCACGAATTCTCCGATCTCTCTCTTTTGGATCTGCATGTGATAATCGGGAGAGTCCACCTTGAGCAGTTCGAGCATATTCTGTATCATTCGTGCCACCTGGACAGACTTGTTATAAATATATCCAAGATAACGCTGCTGTCTTTCCTTGTTTTCTCCCCGTCCCTCCACGAGGGCCTGAGCATATCCCTGAATGGAGGTAATTGGTGTTTTCAGATCATGCGACAGATCCACAATCAGCCGCTGTTTACTCTCTTCCGCATATCGCTTCTCTGCCGAGGTGTTTTCAATGACATCTGCCATATAATTAAACGTCTCGCCGATCTGGACAAATTCCTTCTCTGCCGAGATGGACAAACGTGTACTGTAATTCCCCTGAATCATCTGTGTAAGTCCCAGTGACAAAATACTTAGTGGTTTTTTGATTCGACGTGCGACCCAATAACTGTATACAAATATCAGCAGCAGGACGAAGCCAACTCCGATCATGATGTAAAAAGACAGGGGATGCTTCAGATTGGTAATCAGCAGATTTTCATTCATGCGGATACTTACCAGATCACGCGGTATTTTCAGCAGTACATACTTCGCCTCTCTCTCTGCTGCGTATGGAGAAATGGAATAATAATACGTAGTATCGCTCCGATTCTCCAGTCCGGCGTACAACTCCGACTCACTGTAATGTTTAACCGCATCCTGCTTGGCACCGATCTGGCGAATGACCGAACGATCTGCATCCAGAATTTCAATCCATCCTCCACTATCCATCAGACGCTGGATTTCCTTGCTTGAAGAGTCATCCTCAAGCCTCTTGTTCAATTCGGCTGCATAGACATGCGCCTCGACATTCAGGTCAGGATCAACCACCTGATCCGAAATGCGAAAATCCACGACGTCCAGCGAAACCATGAGATAGACAATCAAGACGAGCAGCAGCAAAAAGAAGTTGAACAACAGGAAGTCCAGTGTCAGGGATGTTTGCAAAAGTCGCTTTTCTCTAGCTTTCCGATGGCGCTTCAATTTTGTATCCGAGTCCCCTTATCGTTTTTAAATATTCCGGTTGCCTGGAGTCGCGCTCGATCTTCTCGCGAATGTTGCTGATGTGGACCATAATGGTGCTGTCTTCATGCGCGTAATAGTCTCCCCATACCGCCTCGTATATTTTCTTGCGCGTAAATACCCGGCCAGGCTGTTCCAGCAGCAGATCCACAATTTTATATTCCGTGGAGGTTAGAGTTACAGGTTTGCCCGATCGAAAAAGCACACATTTGGAGCGATCCAGCATAAGTTCACCGAGAACAAGATTCGTCTCCTGGGGTGCAGCGGATTCCTGGGCGTCAAATTGATTCACACGTCTTAACAAAGCTTCTACACGAGCAACAATCTCCAGCGGATTAAACGGCTTCGAAATATAATCATCCGCACCGAGTCCAAGTCCGAGAATCTTGTCATGGTCCTGGCTTTTGGCGGATAGAAACAGGACGGGCATATGATGGGTTGCCCTGATTTGCTTGATTAATTGAAGTCCATCCATTACAGGCATCATAATATCCAAAATGACAAGATCCACCGGTACAGAACGAATGCATTCGAGCGCCTCCGCTCCATTCGCGGCAGTCCTGATGTCATAGTCCTTTTCAAGGTACAGTTGAAGCAGTTCCACGATCTCTGGTTCATCATCTGCAATCAATATGGTGTATCTCATGTTATTCCTCTCATTTCTTCATTCCTTAATCATCAGCTGTGTATTCTTTTACATGTATCCTACTACTATATACCACGTCTCTTAAATCCACCTAAATCAAATCTAAAGATAACCTAAATAAAAGCCCTGGCATATGCCGGGGCTCGTGATTCCATCCATGATCTCCATGATACTGAAGCTTCAACAACTACTTCATATGGAGCCAAGGCTCAACCTTTTTATTCAGACTTTTCTTATCATATTGCAAATACTGGCTTGCACGGTTGCGAACCGGATCACCTGCGTAGTAACGCTCATATAGATCATGCCTCGCCCCAAGTGCACTTCCGGTCAGATCCCAAGCTAGCTGAAACAGACGGATTTTCTCTGGCGCTTGAAGTGTCACTCCACCAAGATATTTGGCCATCAATGGTCCTACCGTTTCATCCAGATCGAATCTGCCCGACGGGATCTGAATTAGTCCTCCGGCTGCAATGGTTTTCAGAATTTCGACCGCTCTCGGGTAGTATCGGCTGCCCAAATTACGGGCTGTCTCAATGTATTTGAATGACGGGAGCCAGTTGCCATGCGCATCTGGCTGTGCCTGGGCCTCAGAAGCAATGATTAAGCCCTCAATGGTCTGCATCTGGCTGATCATCTCTCCGAGTTGTTCCTGTACATTCAGGAATGAATCCACACCGATCTCCTGCGCAATGGCTGCCGTGACGGCTGTGATAAATTCCAGCTTGGAGTGCAGCCGAATGATGCTCTGATGGTAGGCCAGACTGGAAGAGGCTGCGTTACAGCGAACCTGCCACACGGCTTCCGGATTGTTGTGCAGCAATACACGCTCCCATGGAACCAATACATCATCAAAAAATAATACAGCGTCCATCTCATCATAACGGGCACTGAGAGGATGAGCAGCATCCAACTGCGGAGCGGCAAAAGATTCCCGGCAGATCAGATGTAAACCCGGACTTCCCACAGCAACAATCACCATATGTGCCAGTTCCGGCAGATGCCCCGGAATCCGCTGAATCGGATATGCAATGATATCATCTGCATAAGGAGCTGCGGTCGCCACCATCTTGGCACCCCGAACAATAATCCCTTCTGAGTTGGTTCTCACAATCCGCAGCATGGCATCTTCATCTTCCCCAACAGGCAGGGATCGGTTGATCTGCGGGTCGCGCTGGACAATCGTCAGGAATGCATCTTTTCGTTTTGCCTCCTGATAGTAGGCTGCTATCTTATCTGCATACATGGCATCATGCTGTGCCATATCTTGACGTGTGGCATACCATCCGGCAAGACGGGACCGGGCATAATCCGACAGTCTGCTCATGACTCCATAGGTTCGATCCGACCAGATTCGAAATGCTGCCGCTCTACTGCTGACATCTTGAGTAGAGTGTGGCACCCGAAAAGCCTGATGCACATAACTTCCCGTCTGTTCATCCCAATATGCCACTGTTTCTCGTGTATCGGGTTCATCCACCAAATCGAACAAGTTCTCAATGGTCTGCAGTGTTCCCTGAAAGGCGGGGTGTTCGGTTACCCGGACACGCTTGCCATCCAGCCATACGTTTCGCTCATCATTCAATCGGTGTATGTAAGCTTGTCCGCGAGACATCGTGATGCTCATGATACGTCCTCCCTCTCAGGCAAAAAGTCTACTATTGCTACAAGCCTCAAAGTACAACTGTCACATGCTGAAGTTATGTATGATACACAATATGATACAATTTGTATCTAAAGAAATAGTACTGTGTCCAGGATAGAAAAGTCAACAAACACCGAACGATGCGTCCGATGTTTGTTGACTTATGTCAGTTTAGATTAATTTGGAGTACATATGGCGTAAATACCGCCAGCGCACAAGCGCAAAGAACAGGATCTGCATGGAGGCAAAAACGAAGAAGATACGCAGGCTATATCCCATAACCGAAAAATCGACCAACTGCTGCAGCGCCACAAATGCAATCGAACTATGAATCAAAGCAATCAGTAATGGTAGGAAAAACATAAGCAGCAGCTGCTGAGTTACAATTTTACGAAGTTCAGGACGACTAAGTCCCATCTTTCCAATCATGCGATACTGTGCCTCATCCCTTTCCAGATCCGCGTAGAGTCTAAAATAGGTAAAGCTTGCCGCAAAGGTGAAGAAGACAATACCGATCAGACCGCTCAGGATCAAAATGATCCCGTTGGTTTGTTTCGAATTCAGCCAGTCCACAACGAGAGCGCTGAACATGAAGTAGCCTTTCGTACGCGGCTGATTCTGAATCGAATTAACCAGTTCAGGGGCGAAGGCCCGTGTGCCCATCCAATCTTCCACCACAAATTGAGTCATTTTATTGGAATAGAAATCTTCACTCAAGTCTAGGAAATCATTGTACGCTCGCCTCATCTGTTCAAACAATTCATCGGAAACGACGTAGATATCCATTTTGAAATCAACAGGAATAACGATTTCGGTAGCTGGAGGAGACAGCTGAACCTGTTGATGATACTGTTCAACTTCAAGATCGACCTGTGTTGGTGAGAACCCCTGCTCCACTTGTTTACGCAGCTCTTTGCGTGCTGTCAGATTCGATGGCGTCATAAAGGCCCCATTTTCCGTATCCAACGTGCGCTCTTCGTAACCAAGGGCCTTGGCCAGATGGTTGTATTCACTCAATTTGATAATGTAGCCATTGTTGTTCTCGTACAACGGGGCGTAGCTGCCTTTAACATAGGGAACCTCATGGTCAACAAGCGTTTCCTCAATCTGCCTGATATCCTCCTCTGCCTCAGGAGCATTCCATGAATCCGTGTAAGTAAATGCATACGGATTCGTCATCGACGACAACCCTGGATCAGCGATCGCCAGCATGGTGCCAATGCCGGTAAATGCCGAGGCTGAAATGACACTTACCATGAAAAACATGACAGCATTATCTTTCATGCGATACGTAAGCTCGGATAGAAACAGTACATTGGTTTTGCGGAAAAACAAACGCTGATTACGTTTTAATGCCCGAATGACATACACACTGAGCTGCGTGAACAGCAGGTATGTACCTGCGATAACCATAATGACACTCCCCAGGAGCAGCGGGAAGGAGAACGTCACCCATACAAAAGCGAATACCCCTGCATAGCCACCGCCAATCAACAACACGGATAGAAACGCGAGCAAGCGTGATGCCTTCGGCTCCGGTTTCGGCTTTTCCTCCGATTTCACCAAATCAATCAGCGTTCCCTTGCGGATAAGCAGAGAAGAAGACAGTGCAATGACAGCAAACAGAATAAGGAACGCGACAGCTGTCAGAGCAATTGCTTTTAATGGAAAATAAAATCGTAGACTGTTCTCCACAGCCAGCAGTGAACCGCAGATGAGCAGTATCAGTTTTCCGAAGATCATCCCCAGTCCAATACCCGCTGCAATGGCGGCGATCCCAATACACATGTTCTCCATAAACAGAAGCCGGTTCATCTGTTTGCGTGTCATCCCAATGATCAGGAATATACCGAATTCCTTCTTGCGTGTTTTCAGAAATGAACCGACCGAGTACAGCAAAAACAGGAATGAAAAGATAAAAATAATGATCTCTGCAATCATAAAGCCCTGATTGGCAAGCACAGTAACCGTTTCACTTGATCCCCTCAAGCCATCCTTCAAATCCGGGTGAAACAGAAGCAGTGCATATGTGAAAAATATCATGACGGAAAATGTGCTGCTCAGAAAATGAGCCAAATAAATCCGTTTGTTGCGAACCACATTATTAATGGCGAACTGGCGAAAATTCATGTCCTGACCCTCCCATTAGGGATAACACATTAATAATCTTTTGATAAAAAGCTGCCCGGTTATCACCATAGTGAATCTCATTATAGAGTTTGCCATCCTTGATGAAGACGACCCGACTGCAGTAGCTCGCTGCAACTGCATCGTGTGTAACCAGCAGCATCGTCGCCTGATCCTCCTGATTGCGAAGCTCCAGCATCTCCATGACATCACGTGCCGCCTTTGAGTCCAGATTGCCTGTTGGCTCATCCGCCAATATTAGTTTCGGGGAATGGATTAGTGCTCTGGCAATGGCTGTTCTCTGTGCCTGTCCACCAGAAATTTCATAGGTCCGCTTGTCCAGAATCCCCTCAATCCCCAGCTTGCTTGCGAGCCGTTCCACACGAGCGTTCATCTCCCCCAGCGGTGTTCCATCTAGCGTAAGCGGCAGCACGATGTTCTCCTTCACCGTAAGGGTATTGAGCAGATTGAACGATTGAAATACAAATCCCAGCTCTTTGCGCCGGAACAGCGCAAGCTCATCCTGGTTCAGCTCGAATGGATTTTTCCCGGCAATGCGCAGTTCTCCCGATGTCGGATGGTCGATCGTGGAGATCATGTTGAGCAGTGTCGTTTTGCCGCTGCCGGATGGACCCATGATTCCTACAAATTCGCCTTCCTGAATGCTAAGGTCAATCCCTGATAATGCCTCATAGGACACAATCCCTTTATAGATTTTGCTGATCTGTTTTACCGAGCATATTTCCATATGTACCACTCCTTTTTTCATTGAACTTAAGTCAACCATGACATACTCGCGTCTATTCATTCACTATTAAATCTTTTTTCACCCTTGTTGCCCTGACTTCTGACTTCAGTTTACCCGAAGTTTCGGCTAATCTCCTATGGCTTAACCTTTCACTTGCATGACAAAGTTGTAAGGTTGCTTCTATATAAAACAAAAAAGACATCATTACCCCGGGGTAATAGACGTCTATGATCTTGAACAATCCTCTAGGAAAACAATATAGAAAATCACCATACATTCTTTAGATACTAAATGTAATCCGAACCGTCGTCCCTTCACCGTATACCGATTCCAGATCGATCCGGTGATTCATCCGGGTCAGGACCTCTTTTACGATGTACAGCCCCATGCCGGTTGACTCCTTGAAATGACGGCCATTCTCTCCAGTGAAGAAAGGCTGGAATACCCTGTTCAGATCAGACTTTGGAATCCCTGCACCATGATCTTGAACTTCTAGAATAATGGACCGTTCTGCTTCATATGCACGCAGGTATATCTTTTGTCCGTTACCAGCGGAGTATTTGATAGCATTGGATAACAGCTGAACGATGACAAAACGAATCCATTTGGCGTCCGATTGCACGATTAGCGAGTCATCCATCTGAATCTCGGGATAGACATGATTGCGAATGAAGAAACGCTTCAGCTCATGGATGGCCTCTTCGCCTGCTGCCTTAAGTGTAACCGGTTCAACACTGAAGTCCTGTTCAAATGTGTCCAAACGCGCTACGTACAGTACCGTTTCCAATCCGCGTCTCATCTGATCTGCTTCCTCACGAATACTCTTCAGACGTGGATCATCGTCCTCCTGATCCTGCACAGTCAGTTCAATTACCGATAAAGGTGTTTTCATTTGGTGTACCCACTGATTCATAAATGTGAGATATTCCTGCTGACGCTGCTCCAGGCGGTGGAGATGGGCATGATAATGACCATATTGTGAGTCCAGCAGCTTCTCCAGCGCTACCGATAAGGGAACCGTCTCTTCGAGCGGGACAAATTCATTAAGCGAATTCATGGATTGTGTCATTCGGGTATAGAACGACCGGTGAGACATATAACGGTAAGTCAGGTAACCTGCATATAAAAATAACCCCAGTGATACGGCATAGATTGCCGTCAACACATGGTCGTAACCGTCGTACCAAAACACGCCGACGACGGTAAGCAAGATGACGACCACCCAGCAAGTCAAAGCAAGGTGTTCTCTCATAAACAGCTTCATGATGATGAAGCCGTATTCCAGTTCGCATTTAAACGATAACCGGAACCCCTTACCGTTTCCAAAGCGTCTATTATGCCTATTTCGGCCAATCGCTTGCGTACACGGGTTACATTGACACTGAGTGTATTGTCGTCTACAAAGGAGTCATCCCACAGTTTCTCCAGAATGGTCTCCCTGCTCACGAGCTTCGGACTGCGACGAAGCAATGTTTCAAGCAGTATCGTTTCCTTCTTCGTCAGCTGCACTTTGCGATCACCGAGCTGAACCTCTAGCCTCTCCAGGTATACCGTCAACCCTTCCAGCTCAACCTTGCGTTCTTCGTCACGGGCTGCATAATCTCCATATACACGTCGCAGCTGACTTTTGATTTTGGCCATCACAATCTCATGTTCGAACGGCTTCGTAATATAATCATCCGCTCCGTTTTCCAGCGCCATCACCTGATCCATCTTGCCACTCCGGGCAGAAATAAACAAAATCGGACATGTGGACATCGTACGGATCTGACGACACCAGTAGAACCCGTCATAGCTAGGCAAGTTGATATCCAGAAGAACAACATGTGGCTGGATTTGCTCAAATTGCTGTAACACCCGCTCAAAATCCTCTACCAGAACGGCTCTGTCCCCGTAGCGTTCAATATGGGATTTCAGCAGTCCTGCAATTTTGGGATCATCTTCAACGATCATTATGCTATACATAAATGGGCCGCACCCCTAACCTGTAATAATGAAATGTAATATGTTCTCTCTCATTCCAAAATCATAACACAGGATGGATTATTCGGCATGAACCTGTTTGCGCCACTGCACTATGTCTGCGTTCAATTGCTTGAGGTCACCGGATGGCTGCTGCTCATCAGACAGCTTGTACGACTGCTTCAGTGCCAGAATGCGATACACGCTTTCATCAATTCGAGATTCGGTGATTTTGCCATTCTTCACCGCATTTTTCAATGTGTCAAATATCGTTTTGGCACTTTCATAGCTGTGAGCCACGAGCAAAATATCACTGCCTGCCTGAACGGTCGCGATCGCAGCTTCATTCAGTTTATAATTTTTGGCGATTGCACCCATGCTGAGATCATCTGTAATGACGACACCGTCATAATTGAATTTGCCCCGCAGATGTTCGCCAATAATGACTTCCGATAACGAAGCAGGATGATCCGGATCCAGTTTAGGGAATAAAATGTGAGCCACCATTACGGCTTCTACATGCTCTTTCACCGCGGCCTGAAACGGAATCCATTCCAGCTCAGCCAGCTGCTTCTCTGTTTTATTTACCACGGGAAGATCCAGATGGGAGTCCACCGACGTATCCCCATGACCGGGAAAATGCTTCACGACCGGAATCATTCCCTCGCTGCGCAGACCTTTCATCTCAGCAACGCCGAGACGAGACACCAGTTCAGCCGAACTGCCAAAGGAACGGTCACCAATCACCGGATTGTTCGGATTGCTGTTGACGTCCAATACCGGAGCAAAATTCACATTAAAACCTGCAAGTTGGATCTGTCTTGCCAGTAACTTACCCATCGTTTCTGCCAGTTCGGCGTCTTTCGTCGCTCCGACTTTACCATTTGACGGGATACTCTCCACTTCATCCGGCATTCGGCTGACCTTCCCTCCCTCCTGATCCACACTCATGAAGATCGGCACGGGATTGGAACGGTTTGCTTCTTTGATGGACTGCACAAAATCCGCTGTTCCCTGCAGAGTCGTCACGTTATTCCCATAGAAAATGATGCCTCCTACCTTTTGGTCCGCAATCATTTGTTTGGCCTGGTCATCCAAAGCAGTCCCCTGGACCCCAGCCAAAATCATCTGTCCAATCTTTTCATCCAGCGAGAGCTGGTCCAGCTGCTCCTGAACCGGATCTGCCTCTTCCTGAGGAGAAGCATGATTCTCCTCATTGTTCTCCTGAGCTTCCTCCGCATCAGAATCACCACTGCCTTCTGGTTCAGCTTGTTGTTCTGTAGTAGAGCCTGCAGAGGAATTCGCTGTGGAGCCGGGCTTTTGTGTTCCTCCACATGCGGTAATGAGCATAAGGACTGCAATAATCAGAAAGAACATTTGCACCGAGTGTCTTCGTTTATTTTTTATAGAACCGTTATGTACATACAAGGAATGTCACCCTCCTAATTCATGTTGGCATGAGTACCGTCATGTTCAGGCATAACATTAACATAAGCCACTCTTTTTTCAAAATCACCAGCTGTAATTAAAGAGTGAGATATGAATCTGATTAGCTAAAAAAATCTTTGCATTTGAGAGTCGTAGTATGGTTTCTAATGATTTTTCCAACGAAGTGCGTGGTTGTTGTATGGATCAACGGAGAACGTAATTGCGGGCGAGAAATGGTATTCTGTTGTGAATTTTTCATATGTTGAAATTATTATTATAGAAGGTTGAAAAAGCCGCCTTTCGGCGGCATAAGGTTGTTGTTGAGTGCTCGTTTTTTGTCATCATGCTATGTGGAAATGTAGAAGAATGCTGATGAATGGTTACTACTTCAGTGTTTTCAACACTTCAGTTGTAAATGGAATGATCTCGGACTGGCGTCCTTCACGCACTTTTGCAGGCCACTCCGGATCACTAAGCAGTACACGTCCCAGAGCGATCAGCTCAAACTCCTTGTTCTCTAACATTGCATTTAATTGGTCCAAGTGAGCATCGCCAGTTCCCTGATTCTCGGTTGATCGGTCCACGAATTCGGCTTCCAGACCAACGGACCCAACGGATATCGCAGGTTTCCCGCTTAATTTTTGTGTCCAACCGGCAAGGTTTAACTCAGATCCCTCGAATTCCGGCAACCAGAAGCGACGAGTCGAGCAATGAAAGATATCTACACCTGCCGCAGACAACGGCGCAAGAAATTGCTCCAGCTGTTCAGGGGTATCCACCAGGCGAGCATCATAATTGCCCATTTTCCATTGAGAGAAACGAAGTACGATCGGAAAGTCCGGTCCAACCGCCTTGCGACACGCTTCAATAACCTCAACTGCAAATTGTGTGCGTTTGACCAAGTCACCGCCATACTTGTCTGTACGTCGATTGGTATGCTCCCAGAAAAACTGATCAATCAGGTATCCGTGAGCGCCATGCAATTCTATGCCATCAAACCCGATCCGCTTCGCATCTGCAGCTGCTTGTGCAAACGCTTGTACCAGGCCTTGGATCTCTTCTTCGGTCAAAGGTTCCCTGTTCTCTTCCCCTGCCATGCTGATGCCAGAGGGGCTAACAGGCTCTGCTTCCGCATGAGGCAGATCGCCTGTACGACGGGCCGTGCCCACATGCCACAATTGAGGCATGATTTTACCGCCTGCGTCATGGACGGCCTGGACCACATTCGACCAGCCCTGGAGAGATTCATCACCATGAAATAATGGGATACTCGCACCGCTTACAGAGGAAGGATGGTTAATCCCTGTCCCCTCCGTAATAATGAGCCCTACACCGCCAGCTGCTCTGCGCTTGTAATATTCAGCAACTTCCGGCCCGGGTACACCCTCTGGAGAGAAACCGCGAGTCATGGGTGCCATGACGATCCGATTGGACAATGTAAGCTTGTCTGAAGTGAAGGGTGTAAACAACGCTGAAGGTATATTCATTTGTTTATAGCTCCTTTATCTTGTGGAATGTCAGAACCCAATTACCTTTCCATTTTATAGTTTGTGAGTTTTATTTTCAAACTCGCTAATGAGATGGTCTCTTATGTAAGAAAAAAATAGAGCACCCCCGCAGCAAGTAGCAATACAATTACGCTGCTGCACGTGTATGCTCTGTGTTTACCGTCTTAATCCTTTTGCAGGTTAACCAATAATAGAAATGAAGCATAGTATATACTCCTTACTTTGCCTTTGCGTTCCCTTAATCCGAATTCACAGGAATGTCATTGCGATGAACTCTGAGTATTTTGCCCGATGAAGTTGAGACTACGTCCGGATCCGTGCCCAAACCGAAATAGAAATCCCCTTCATGCTCTTCAAATGACTTCGCATACGTGTCCTGGTTAAACCGGAGGATTTCATGCCAATTGATCAGGTCCGTGGTTTGGTACACCCGGTTAATATACAGATTTTTATTTTGGAACGTGTAGGTGAGTACATACACTTTACCGTCGCGCAAAAGCAAGTCTGTTGGCAATGCTTTGGCATCTGGCAAAATCACGCGTCTAGCCTGATTAATGGCAGTCATGACATTTAAGGATTTGGGAAGTAGCTGACCATCATTGAATACGCCACCCGCGATATAGACTAACTTGTTATCAAAGTTAACATTTTTTCCGATTTTGTTATACGGAACCGTGCCCTGTTGATAGGTCAGTCCCGGCAGGATTTTGTTACCATAGATCACAACGTCTTTCTTCTCCAGATTCGCGTTAATCTCCAGGAAATTGGTCTTGTCATTCCAGATTTTATTGGCAGGATACATCATGCCGGATGCATACAGCTTGCCCCCCAGCTCAAACAGCGTATATGCCCGTAGCCCGAACGTATTAATGTTTGCAAACTTCTGCCAGCTTACGCCCATATCATGTGAAATCAGAATTGTAGGCTTATCCTCTGTTCCGAGAGCGGCAAACATTTTGCCTTGAAACAGGGCAAGATCATAAACGTGTACCCCAAGCGGAAGGTTACGGTATTTCGTCCATACGTCCTCATCCAGCCGATAAAAGTTCCCGAGACTCCAGTGCTCTCCGTCGGAATCATTTCCCGGAATATAGAGCTTGTCGTCCAGGACCTTGTAGATATCAATCTGTTCCTCATCCACGACCATTTTGGTCGATGGAACAATTCCTGGATTGCTATTGCTGACTGCCTGTCTATTAAACGATGAGGTTGCTGTATCAAAGTAAATGACCGGGATGGGACCGGAGTTCGGCGCTACCCCCATATTGCTGCTGTTGCCATGACCCAAATAGATCTTGCCTCTGTACAACTGCATATCCCACACATTGTTGGCGTAAGGCGTTTTGGCAAAGGGTCGTCCAAGTAGCTCAACCTTGCTTGTCACATCGGCAGAACTGATCGGTACATTGGATACTTTCGCCATAGCCCGTTCAACAGTCGGCTTGCGCTCGGCCTTGTCACTGTTTTTGGGCTTGGCACTCCCTGTAAGCATCCAACCTACGCTTGCAACGATGGTCAAAATAAGAGCTGCCCATTTCGTGTTATTGTGCATGCCCGCTTCCTCCTTCGTTTTGATAATGAATGCCTTTTCATATAAACGATACAAATTGTATCTTTTTATATTATGTAAAACAGAACAAGCATGCAATACATTCCGCCCTTTTCAACAAAAATAGACAGCTACATCCGAAGATGAGCTGCCTACGCAAGTATTCCATTTAGTCATATGATTTCGTTTTAATACATAGAGAAGATTTCTGAGTTGTTGCTACTCGGCTTTGACCAGGATTTTCACCTGATTTTTCTCCTTCAAGAGAGCCTCAAACCCTTGATCCACCACTTCATCCAGCGAGATGCGCTTGGTCACCAGCTTGTCTGCTGGGAAGAAGCCTTTATCCATCAGACTAATCACAGCCGGGAATACATCCCGATAACCAATAATGCCGTTCACCGTACGTTCTTTCATGACGATAGAGTTCGGCAGGATCGGAGCCGCTTTCTCAAAAATGCTGACGATCATCAGCTCTCCGCCAATACGTGTCGAGTCGATCGCTTGCTGCAGCACAGGTGGAACACCTGTAACTTCATAAGCAACGTTCACGCCGCCTTGCGTACGTCTATGAATCTCTTCCACGACATTGTACTGGGTTGGATCAATAACGATAGCGCCAAGCTCTTCGGCTTTCGCTTTGCGCTCCTCGGACAGCTCTACCACGTAAATGTCGGAGGCGCCGGAAGCTTTCAATGCTTCAATAACGAGCAGACCGATGGGACCCGCACCAAATACAGCTGCAGTATCGCCTACTTTCAGCTTACTTTGACGCACAGCATGCAGGGCAACAGCAGAAGGTTCCACCAATGCTCCCTGTTCGTAGGAAATGGAGTCAGGGATGGCGTGTACCATATACTCTTCAGCTGTAACGTATTCGGAGAAACCTCCGCCTCCTCCGGCGAGACCGAGGAATCCCATCTGGTCGCACAGATTGTATCTTCCCTGTTTGCAGGCTTCACAATGTCCGCATGCATATATAGGTTCAACGACAACACGGTCTCCTGCTTGAAAACGGGTAACACCTTCACCCACTTCAACGACTTGTCCCGAGAACTCGTGTCCCATCACTACAGGTGCCTGTTCGCCTGTTAGCGGATGCGGTGCTTGGGCTGGAATGAAAATCGGTCCTGCGGTATATTCATGCAGATCACTGCCGCAGATTCCGCACCATTCCACTTTTATTTTAACTTTCCCCTGTGCCGGGCTAGGTTCATCGATATGTTCGAGACGTAGATCTTTAACACCATGCCAACGTAATGCTTTCATTCATTTCATCTCCCAGATCATAGGTTTAAATATAATCGGAAACGTTTCCGTAGTTAAATATGTCATAGTTTAGATAGTCTGTCAAACACATTTTCCCATAAATACGTCGAATTCATGAATTTTATGCCTTTACATGCTGCATGATAAAACCTGCTTTGATTGCCTCTATCCAAAGCTTTGCAAATTATAAGCTTAAGAACGTTTGGAATAAGTTAACACCGTGCTTACGGTTATAGCTAATGGAAAGTCTATTGACTTACAAAAAGTGTTATAATCAGAGTATACACATGAATTCAACAAGAAATTACTTTAGATTCGGAATCGTTTCCGATGAAGTGAGGTTACCCAAACGTGAGCAAAGATCAAAAAGTCACCATTAAGGATGTGGCGGAGTTAGCGGGAGTGGGAATTGCCACCGTCTCAAGAGCCATCAATAATTCTGAAGGTATCAGCAGCAAAACCAGAGATAAGGTCATGCAGGCCATTGAAGAGCTCGGTTTTGTTCCCAACACCTCCGCTCAGAGTCTAAAAATACGCCAGACCCACCAAATTGCCTTGGTTGTACCTGATATACGAAACGCGATCATTCCAGAGATCTCCTGGTCTGTTGAACAAACAGCTAAGCAGCACGGCTACCACGTGGTACAGATTAATACGGCGGGGAATGCCCGTACAGAACTGGAAACCATCCGAAATATTAAAAAGCTGCATGTGGACGGCCTCATATTCATGCCGCTTGCTTATCCCAAAACGCTGCCAGGTTTGATCGATAAGGCTCCCCTTCCCATCTCCATGATTAACTACGGCAAGAGGCTCGAACCCGGCATGAAGGCAGATATCGTTTCTCTATCTCAGCCTGAGGGAAAGCTTGTAATGGAACATTTAATTAAAATTGGACGAACCCGGATTGCCTATGCGGGTGCCCCCAAGGACATCATAGAAGAGCGTTATCGGGCGTATGAACAAGCTCTGCCTCATGTCGATATTTCACTTGTCTATTTCGGAGAAGATTTCTCCCTGAACACCGGAGCAAACGCTGCGGATTACTTCCATGGATTGACCCATATGCCAGACGCAGTCTACGCCATCAATGACATGGTAGCCATCGGATTGGTTAACCGGTTCAAAGAATTGGGTGTACGTGTACCCGAAGATGTCGCCGTGGTTGGGGTCGATAATAATCAATGGACTACCGTCTCATCCCCGCAGATCAGCTCGGTTTCCATAATGGGTGAAGAGGTTGCCAGGCTGGCGACAGAATTGCTGCTCAAACGAATTCGAGAGATGAGCACTACAGACTATGAGCATATCCAGTTTGAACCCAGACTTATCGTACGTGAATCAAGTGTAGCGATGATTCGTCCCTCTTCATCAGGTTCCTAAAGGTGTATCCTAGTAGATGATGAAATTCCCATGCAAAAAGGTGTCCTTACAGCCATTAATCACGGCCTGAAGGTCACCTTTTTTTTGATATCTGTATCGCTTTAATGAAAACCGAAATCTAGCATGGTTTGTTACTACTTCACGATCAACTGTCTAATCGGGCTGCCTTGTAGAAACATCTCGATGTTCTCTACCGCATGATTGTAATAGATTTCATAATTTCCTCGGGTCACATAACCCAAATGCGGTGTTGCCAGCACGTTAGGCAAGGTTCGCATGATATGATTAACAGGCAAAGGCTCCTGTTCAAAGACATCAAGTCCTGCCCCGGCGATCTGACCATTTTGCAATGCCTCAACCATAGCCTCCTGATCCACAATTCCCGCACGGGAAGTATTGATCAGCAATGCTGTCTTTTTCATCCGCTGGAATTCAGCCTGTCCAATCAGATGACGAGTACGTTCACTTAGCACCAGATGAATGGACACAATATCACTTTGCTCCAGCAGCTCTTCCTTTGTTTCGCACCAGATTACGCCTTGTTCTCCGGCTTGTCCAGGTGTCAAATGCTGACTCCAGGCCATGACGTTCATGCCAAAAGCCTTGGCAATCATGGCCATCCGCGAACCTATCTTGCCCAATCCGAGCAGCCCGAGAGTCTTTCCGTACAAATCCATGCCGACCGTACTCTGCCAGTTGCGATTGGATTTCAGCGCATTATTTTCTGTAACCAGCTGCCTGGACAGTCCTAGGATAAGTGCCCAGGTTAGTTCCGTCGGTGGATTGGAGCTGCCTTCTGTCCCACACACCGTGACCCCATGGCGTTCCGCAGCCTTAAGATCAATCGAGGCATTTCGCATCCCTGTTGTAATCAGCAGCTTCAGCTTGGGAAGCCTGGATATAACCGATTCAGGAAACGGAGTACGCTCACGCATCAGGATGACGATATCCACATCCTGCAGCTCCTGAATGACCTTTTCTTCCGAGCCCATGTAATGATTAAAGGTCTGAACCTCAACCCGATCCTGGACTGAACTCCAGTCAGCCAATGACAGGGCGACGTTCTGGTAATCGTCCAATATGGCGCAACGTAATTTCGTTTGCAATCTGTACCCCTCCTCCAAAATGCGTTATATCCTACACCTACCCGTATTGTACCAATTCGACTCCGGTCTGCCCAATGTCCTTAGACATAAAAAAAGAGCCGGAAATATGTTCCGCCTCTTCAATTCATATTAACATTTTAAAAATTAGCGCCGTGATTACAATCGCAATCGTGACCTTTGATAATCCACGAACTTTGTATACAAACCGATCTAATTTTCCCTGATCATTGGTAAAGAGAGATGCTTCTATCGCCGCCAGAGCCAATAATCCGAACATGATGAGACTGAATGTTATGATGCCTACTCCACCAAGAGTCGTTATCGATACACCTAGGACATAAAAGATAATAAGATACAATCGCCAATATGTAGTAAGTACCATGGAATTCCTCCTTGGAATTGAATGTTACTATATTTACGTTTCACTTTACATATAGTCTCATATAATCAATATTCTCCTATTGATTTACGATATTGGGGTTTATCAAGCACCCAACCCTTAACGCAAAGCATCCAGTTCAATTTCATGACTGACGTATAGCTCCATTCTGGATCTCAGTTGATGATATCGTTCGATCAGCACATGATCCATTCCGAGTGCATTCGTAATCACACCTAATATGGAATCATCCACATGTGGTGTACTCCAGCTAAACAGCTGCTGATACAGGTTCATCATGGATTCTTGGTTCTCCTTAACATATCTAAGCGGGTGTGAGATGGATTCAAGTTTTAACTGCAGCAAGTCGTGAAGCACGTGAAACCGATGCTCCTCAGCCATGCTTCTTGTTAAGCCTGCTTGGGAAGTCTGCACACTACTCGCTTTATCTGTAAATGTAGCTAAGCCCGCTTCGTCCTTCAGATCTCTGATCAAATCCGAAAATGTTAATCCAACCATGGGCATAGCCATGTAAGCCCACCAATGACTGCCTGTTCCATTACCGTACAGCTCCCAATTCGGATTCCATAACATACTTCGAATATGTTCTTTCTGAGAGGTTCCGTACATCGCAATACCCCATACCAGCCCGCCATTGCAGTCCACTGAAGCCTGTTCTCCCCACGCCAGAAGCTTCGGCACCATGTTCTCGGCAGGAGACCATTTTGCACATAATGCAGGGAGTATTTCCGGGAAAAGAGTATTTCCGTATACTTGCTCGAATTTATCACGCAACCGCTGATGTTGATCCTCACAAGGCATATGCAGCAAGGCCAAACAAGCATCTTTAGACAAATACCGGTCTTCTAACATTACACAATCCACAAGATATTCGGTGCTGAGTTGATGCCCCATGTAAGCCAGCACATGCAGAACGTCACCGGGAGTTCCCTCTTTTAGCTTTCCATTCACAAAACTACATTGATGAAGCTGACGCGCAAGCTCCATATCACCGCAACGCATGACGACTTCCAGCAGCAGTACATATCGATAATCCTCCGGATGCTCCAAATATAACTGGAGCAAGACCTCCGCGTCCTCCCGGTTCCCATACCTCGCAATAACTCGGCAATAGGATTGAATCACCCCCGTATCCAGAGGATGGCCCGAACGAAACCATTCCAGCAATTTTTCGGTGGGCTGAATCATATCGATTCCCCTCCAATAATCCATAACGCCGCCTCAATACTTTGCTCCACAAACAAGCGCTCCGGCCCCGATTTCATCAACACAGTAAGTCCAATCATTGAAATAACCAGAGATTTTGCAGCTGCACTCGCATTCAGATCGCCGGACAATTCTCCGGACCGCTGCCCCCGTTCGATCGTCTCCTGAAAAATCACGCCCAGATACATCTGATGCTCTCGGGTTAGAACGACGAATTTCGAGTCGTGCGGTGCCAGTTCAACCATCGTATTAATGCAAAAACAACCGTGACTCGGCTTGGACACATCCCCCTCCGCCCCAATGTGCTCAAACAGCGCACGAAATGCCTGTTTTACAGAACCTTCATGCTGAAGCCTCGATCTAATTTGCGCGGCATGCAAAGTGGTATATCTGCGCAGCGCTGTCTCGAATAACTCTTTTTTGTCCCCAAAGGCAGCATACAAACTGGGACGTTGAATACCCATTGCAGATGTCAGGTCAGTCAATGACGTTGCTTCAAATCCTTTATCCCAGAAAATGTGCATGGCTGCCTCAAGCACTTTATCGGTATCAAACTCCCGTTGTCTCACCATATTCTTTCTCCTTTTTATGTACCAATCGATATGTTATATCGTAGCTTTCATCCAGAATGATGTCAATTCCACTTCTCCAATAATTGATTGAAATAAATAACATACAACTGCGTTGAAAAGTTTGTAATTGACATTCGGATTACATATACAGTATGTTAATCCAGAACTAAAGTGTACTGATCAGTACATAATAAAAATCAAAAATTTATATTGAAAGGTGACTCTCATGAATACTCCGATTCAACAGTTACATCCATCTTCAAAAGCTCATGCTGGCATGTCCCGACTTGTTGCGCTCCTCTTTGCTCTGTGCAGCGGACTTTCCGTAGCCAGCATTTATTATGCTCAGCCCCTTTTGGATGCCATGGCCAGTGAATTCCGCATCTCCCACTCACATATCGGCGTCATCATCACGGTGACCCAAGTCTGTTACGCCATTGGTCTCTTTTTTCTTGTTCCTCTCGGTGATCTTGTTAACAGGCGAAATCTCATCATCGTGCAGATGCTCTTCTCTGTTGTGGCGCTACTTGTCGTTGGCACCACATCATCCAGTTCCATCCTGTTCACGGGAATGGCACTCGTCGGATTACTGGCTGTTAACACTCAAGCCCTCGTTGCCTTTGCCGCAGCACTCGCTGCCCCTTCGGAACGCGGACGAATTGTAGGCCTCGTGACTAGCGGAATCGTGATTGGCATATTGCTCGCTCGAACGGTTGCAGGCACCTTGAACGATTGGATTGGCTGGAGATCAGTTTACCTGTTCTCTGCATCGCTAACATTGCTCGGAGTAGTCGCCTTACTCTTTCTTCTGCCCAAGCATGAGCCTCAGCGAACAAAATTAAAATATGTACAATTGCTTATTTCGGTAATTCAACTCTACCGCGAGCTGCCTATGCTTCGAATCCGCGGCGTGCTGGGCATGCTGATTTTTACCGCATTCAGCATATTATGGACTGCCATGGTCCTTCCACTCAGCGCACCTCCATTCTCGTTGTCACATACAGCCATTGGCGCTTTTGGTTTGGCAGGTGCTGCGGGTGCACTGACTGCTGCCCGTGCCGGCAAGCTGGCTGATAAGGGTCTTGGGCAGCACACAACTGGATTCTCTCTTCTACTTCTCCTTCTGTCCTGGCTGCCGATCGGATTCGTTCATCAATCGTTATCGTTTCTAATCGTTGGCGTCATCGTTCTCGACCTCGCTGTACAGGCAGTCCACGTCACGAACCAGAGCCTAATCTATCAGGTTCGCCCTGAAGCACAGAGCCGTCTTACTGCTGCTTACATGATATTTTACTCAGTTGGCAGTGCAGCCGGATCTATCGCTTCGACTATGATGTATGCCTGGTCAGGATGGACGGGGGTATGCTGGCTGGGAGCAGGAGTGAGTGCAGCCGCATTCCTGTTCTGGGCTATTGACCGTTATTTACAACGAAATAAAATCCAGTCCTCTTGTGTTCCGACACATCAAGGAAATTGAATTATTTCTCTAACTTATTCCAAACAACGATGAACAGTGTTGCAAGCGGACCACATAAGAGGGAGATCAGAAACCAGTTAAGCCCACTTCTGTTTTTCCCTTGAGCAAGTCCGGCATTGATTAACGCCAGGGTGCCCCAACCAACAACATATTCGTTATCCATCACTCATCACACCTTATCAAGTAATTGTCGTCTGACCTATTCATTCTTCTGTTCCAATATAGCTTTCAGATTCATATTGCGGCTTTGGATAAAAGCATGCATATAATTCTTCAAGACGAGACGCTCAGCCAGTCTTCCCAATACACCGTATGGTGCTTCAAATTTCAGCATGTCTTTCATGCAAGTGGTCTGGTCATCGATCTTGCTAAAATGATGTTCATGACGCATACTCTGGAATGCCCCACTTACCATCTGATCGACAAAAACATGCGGACGTTCATATTGCACAATACGGGAAGTCAGTTTCTGCCTTATGCCAAAATGAGTTGCCTGAAACGTCACCGTGTCACCAGCATCTATTTTGCCGGATGTTACACCCGAAACAGCGCGTTCATGTGTATGTTTCCATACCGTCTGTGTATGAACATCAATATCACGGGCATAATCAAAACATTTTTCAATTGAGGCACGTATCGTGATTTCGGTTACCACTTCAATCAAGGTTTATCGCTCCTAGGGTAAAATGGATTTTGTACCCAGTATACGCCTGCTCTCCGTAGAGAACAATGCACCCAAAGCCGTTACACAAAAAAAGGGTCCCCTGTTATTATGCAGGAGCCCCGTTGTCACTCTAAATTTAATTAAACTTAAATAATCAGTTCTTTAATGGCGATGCTGCGTTCTTTGGACAAATCACGATACTGCTCGGACTCGACCTTAACCAGTGGATTGAAGATGTCGGACGTATTATTCATGATGATTACCCCTTTTTCACCATTGCTCAGAAGTACTTGCTTACCGATAAAGTTCGGAAGAAGGTGCTGCATCAGGGCCTGAACCGGCTTTTCATTCAACTTGCCAAATCCCATCGCATAAATGTCACGCAGATTGTTGATCAGGTTCGGATTGCTGCCACCGTGAATGCCGGATCTCATACCGATGTATACGTCAGCCACTGACACGATCTGCGTGTATGGATGGATTTCATTTTTATCTATTTGCATCGGATACCCCGAGCCATCTTCACGTTCATGGTGCTGAAGCGCTACAAGCGCAGTAGCCTCATCCGTCATGGAGCTCTTGATGATATCATGGCCATAAATGGTATGACGCTGTAATTCAAGCTGTTCATCCGCCGTTAACGGTTCCATTTTGTTACGAATTCGATGGGACACTCTACATTTGCCTATATCATGCAGATAGCCGCCACGGCTGATCTGGTAGCTTTCCTTCTGGGAATAACCCATCCAGTTGGCAAGATAGAAGGACAGTAATCCAACCTGAATGGAATGCGTGTAGTTATTTACATCATCACGTTCCAGCATCATCAGGAGATGTACGACATCCTTTTGCTCATCTAATCCGTCCACCATGGGCTGCAGTGCATCATCCACCATGGTAGCATTGAATTTACCTACAGTGAGTGCTTCGAGAAATGCATTTTGGTAATTATGTACAGTCTGTGTAAATTGGGATTTCATTTCTTCTTCAGGCGGTTCTTCCTTAATACTCGAACCGACTGCATTACTCGAACCGGCTGCAAATTTGGCCGCAGCGGCAAAAAACTCAGCTTCTGTTATTTCTTCTTCACGTGATTCAATATCTACATAGTCCACACGGTGCTGCATGAGCAAGGAAATATCCTCACTTTTGATTACAGTCCCTTTCCCGAGAATGTGCAACCCCGCATCGCTAAATGTATCCTCAGTCAGACGGTCTCCGTCTTGCAGGTTCATAATATGGATTCTCAATCGGTATTCCCCCTGAACAATTCATTATAGTAACAGTACCCGATGGATTGGGTCCCCAAAATACCTATACTTCTTTATATCGATCATTTTCTTGATTTTATGCATAGTTCAAACGACCTTAATCGCAAAAGGAAATACGAACGAGTAAGACTTTCTTCTCATTCATATTTCTAAAATAATCCCGGTTTTGCCCAATAAGGAACATCGAATGTTACCTTTCTTAGGATTAGAGAAAAATAAAGAGCCCAAACTTCCGTTTGGGCCCTTCCCTATAGCGTTAAATTTTGACCGATGCCAGACTGGCTCCACTGACAAATAAGCGTTCGATGCTTTTCTCAACCGCAGGATCAGGTATAAGCGGTGGTGCCTGATGCGGCTTCACCCGGGCATCAATAATCATCTGGTCGCACCCCCAGTGCTTATGCGTATAGCTGCTGTTTACACCATACATGTCGTGGGATGGATTGCTGCGCGTAAATGTAGCCCATAAGAAGTTACTGAGGCTCGCGCTCAGGAAAGAGCTGTCATCGCACAGAATGATCAATGGACAGGAATCGAGTCCTCCTTGTTCCTTCAGCATATCCGTAAATTGCTGCATTTCCCGCGCCGTCTCTTCATAACTCGTAAAAGCTGACGTCTGAATCGATACGATTCCCGGCATAATCAACTGCGCATTGGTATAACCACGAATATTCTTAAAGGTATCCGGCACTTCTGTGCACAGCTCCCGAATCTTCTCACCGTAGGCTGCAAAAACAACCTTACTACCGGTATTTAACCCGGTTCCTGAGTAATCCAGTGTATCGATGGTTGTATTGGTATGGAAATGGATATCCCGCTGCAGATTCATGCGCTCCAGAATATAGGTCAGGAATTCCACTTCGCGGTGGGTATCCAGCGGCTGCTGATCCTCAGCTGTAATAAACAGATACTTGGCCAGACTAAGCTGCCCCGTACCCAGAATACGGTTAGCAATGGTCAACAATTCCGTCGGCTGCTTCACCGTCTGGTATGGCGTATAACGCTCACTTCCGATTGCGAATAACAGAGGGTGCACCCCTGCAGCGTCTACAGCATGTACTTCTTTGACACCCGGAATCTCCTGTTTGATCGCATCGCCCGTAATTTCATGGATCAGATCACCAAATGCCGTATCCTCCTGCGGAGGACGACCGACAACTGTAAATGGCCAGATTGCATTAGGCTTCGCATACACTTTGTGTACTTTCATCAGCGGGAACTCGTGTGTCAAACTGTAATAGCCCAGATGATCACCAAACGGCCCTTCCGGTTTCGTTTCACCTGGATAAATATCTCCGGTAATGACAAAGTCGGCATCATTGCTAATACAGTATCCATCCTTGTAGCTATAGCGGAAACGACGACCAGCGAGCAGACCGGCGAAAGTCAATTCACTGAGGCCCTCAGGCAAAGGCATAACCGCAGACAGGGTATGAGCTGGAGGGCCACCGATAAAGATACTGACTTTGAGCGGCTCCCCCTTTTTGACAGCCTTCGCCTGATGTATACCAATCCCGCGATGAATCTGATAGTGCAGCCCGATTTCCTTGTTCATCGCATAATCATTGCCGCTCAGCTGGACACGATACATACCCAAATTGGAGTTCATGATCCCCGGTTTATCCGGGTCCTCCGAATAAACCTGCGGCAATGTTACAAAGGCGCCACCATCCATAGGCCAGTGCTTAATCAGTGGCAGATCCGAGATTTGAATTTCCTGAGCCGACACAGGCAGACTAATCGACTTCTGTTTGGGCAGCGCCTGCCAGGCTGCAAGACCTGTGCTGATGTGCTGCAGAGGCGTCTTGAGCGCCTTCATTGGATCGTCCCGTACTGCCATGACGCGCTGTACGCCTTCGAGCGTGTTACGGAACATGAATTTGCAGCGTTCGAGCGTGCCAAACAGGTTGGATACCGCTTGAAACTTCGAACCTTTCACATTTTCAAACAACAGCGCCGGGCCTTTCGCCTCGTGCACCTTCATATGTATCGCTGCCATTTCCAGATTCGGGTCTACTTCTTCCTTGATCCGGATCAGATGTCCATGCTGCTCCAGATCGTTGATGCAATCTTCCATATTGCGATATTTCATGGGATGGCTCCATTCTTTTGATATAATATATTTTTATGTTCATATATTCACATGGACGTGCAAACAATTAAATTGAACAAACCGCCTGCGTCCACGTTCTAATCTACTTCATCCTAAAAGATCACTCTTCACGTCTCTTCTATTTTATCAAATGATCTGCTAGTAAACAAAAAATATATATTATCCTCACTGATAAAGGTCAAAGATGGAGATCCCGAACATTACACTTCCGGGTACATGCAAAAGGCCAGCTAAGAACCTCGGTTCCAAGCTGACCTTCTTATCCCTCATACGAAAGATAATATTAAATTCCCTCAACAATCCGCTTCGCTCTAACTTTCACCTCACGATAAAGTTCATCCTCATCGATCGTTAAGAGCTTCCTGCCTCTCATCAGAACCTGTCCATTTACAATCGTCGTATCTACGTCTGCACCATTTACGCTGTATGCAAGTAGAGATTCCACGTCATGTACAGGCTGAAGATGGGGCTTCTCCAGATCGATCAGTATCAGATCCGCCTTTCTCCCTGCCTCCAGCATACCTACATCTTCCTGAAGCTTAAGCAGACCCGCGCTGCCCCGAGTAGCCATCTGCAGCACTTGCCTTGCCGGCAAGCAAGTCGGATCTCCGTAATCAAGCTTTTGCAGCCATGTTGCAGCTTTGATCTCTTCAAACATATCTACAGTCGTCGCACTACCGGCTCCATCTGTTCCGAGTCCGACATGAATCTCCTGTGCAATCATGTCCGTGATGGGAGCGATGCCGCAACCCAGCTTCAGATTGCTTACCGGATTGTGGGCTATGCCTCCACGCATGCCTTTCAGCCTGCCGATATCTCTGCGATTGAGATGCACTCCATGGGCAAGCAAAACATGTGCGTTCTCGAACATACCAGCTTCCTCAAGATATTGCGTTGGCGTCACACCATAACGTTCACGGATCTTCGCGACTTCTTCCTTGGTTTCGGCCAGATGGATATGAAGAGGTATATCTTCCTGTTCGGCCAGGGCAATAACTTCCATTAGCGGTTCAATAGGACAGGTGTATGGCGAGTGTGGCCCATACATCGTTGTAATTCTTCCATCCGCCTTGCCTGACCAGCGTTGAACGAGATCAATGGCTTCCTGCATCCTACGGCCGCCATCATCCTCCATAAATACCATTCCCCGTGTGAGAGATGCCCGAATGCCCGTTTTTATTACGGCTTCAGCGATCTCATTCATGTGGATATACATATCTGCATAGGCTGTGGTACCTG
The DNA here is from genome assembly GCF_022346995.1 of Paenibacillus sp. ACRRY. Lineage (GTDB taxonomy): Bacteria > Bacillota > Bacilli > Paenibacillales > Paenibacillaceae > Paenibacillus. The sequence continues at coordinate 1,539,619 of NZ_JAKRNM010000001.1, forward strand.
ATCGAATCATCTCGGCCATGGACAATTGGGCTCCCCAATAGATGTCTTCAGGCGTCATCTGTGCTTCAGCAGGCAGCATTTTGCGGTCCAGCCAATCCATTAACCTCAGATCATCCGAGAACCCCCGAAGCAAACTCATTGGGGAATGCTGATGTGCATTAATCAACCCCGGCATGGCAAGCATGTTTTTTCCGTTCATGATGTCGTCACCCGGATTGGCGGCAAGGTGATGCGAGATCTCGGCAATCCGGTCTCCTTCAATACGAATATCCCCCAGGAAGGGGGCCTCTCGGTCTTTCATGGTTAGAATCATCGCTTGCTGAATCAATATGCCCATTCGTTTCACAGCTCCTCTGGATTCAAATAAATAGCTCAGATCCACAGGATAAGCCTTCACGTAACGGAAAGGTCAAGTCATGAATATTTCTGCATCGTGATCTTTCGATAACTTTGGATGAAAGGTTTGGGGTCCATTTTCACCATATAGGGGTACACCCCGGTACTTGTATGGAGGTAGAAAAATCCCCCCTCATTTCCCATTCTTCGAAAGGACATGTCGAATACATCCTTGATATGAAACTCGCGATATTTCGTTACAATTTTGTCCGAGTACAGGATCATGGATCGTTCGTTCGACTTGATCTCTTGTGCGAGACCTGTCACTTCCCTCTGTACTTTATAATAAGGCAGTACTGCAATACAGGTCATGATCCCCCTCCGCTCTTGTCATGATTCTGGTTCCATCATAGCAGATTGGAGAGGTGAGCCAAAATAATCAACTTGAATTACGATCTATAAAATTGAAGCTTGGAGCGCACTTATGGGGTTTATCCAAATGCTCACTTGATAACGGTCACGACATTCAGCGGAGATGGGAGCGCATTTTGAACATCTTGCAGGGTGAGACATTGTTCAATATGGAAGACGCCGTGGGCCAACTCAGTCCGGTACATTCGTTCCGCAACCGCTGCAGCCACTGCTGCCGTCGCATCGGCTTCGCGCTCACCCACCAGCAGGTGCTCTATTCGAACCGGTTTGCCTTGCTTCCATCCAGCTGCATCCACCTTGACCGCAAACATCTCTTCTCCGCCGGGAATGAGATTGAATGCCTTGACCGTTCCGCTTCGGATGGAAGGGTAACGCAGCAAGCTGAACACCCCTACTCTCTTTGTAATCGCCATGGATCTTGTAATCCAGCGGGAATCCAGGCATAAGCGTGTGGACACGGTTGGAATACGCAGCGTGCGGGCAACCGCATGTTGATCCGAAAAGTTAAACCGATATGCCTTTCTGCGTCCCAACTTTGGTCCAAAATCAATCCATTTGCCATCCTGGAAACTCCTTACCTCCGTTGGCTTACCATCCTTCATCACAGTATAAGTCGCATTCATCTGATCAACAGTCCACTCCACCGCTGCCTTTCCGTGCTTCTCCCCCAGTCCCAGCATGACGGTAATATCTGCTTCATCCACCTGATTCAGTTGAGCAGCAGCTTCACGTACAAGCAGATTCGTCACGCCAGGTGACAGGCCCACACTCAGCATGGCTGTTGCCTTGTGATGCTGCATTTTCTTATGTAATGTTTCCACTTGAGCAAGAAAATCCACCTTGGCCGAGATATCCATATAATCCGTTCCTGATTGTGCGCATGCCTCCACAAACCGCGTATCCGATTGATCGACACACATGATGACCAGCTTAACTGATTCCAGCATGACTGGATCGATAGCTTGCCTCACATCCAGCTGCAGCGGCTTCACAGTCCCTCCTGTAGTGCGACTGAATTTCTCCGCTCGATTCATTCGAGTTCCCGCTGCCCACACCTTACCCGGGAACAATTGCCCGAGCTGGGTGCATATCATTTGTCCTACTTGGCCATAGCCGCCTACGACCCAGATCTGGTCTTTATTTGCCTTAACATTAGATTCGAATTGCATAATAACCCTCCACCCAAAATGCTCCAAAATAGCGTGTAATATGAGTAAAACCACATTCAGAGAGCAGCGCCACGGTCTGCTCGGACGAGATCGGATCAGACTCCCTTCCCAGAGAAGCCACAAACCGATCCCACTCTTCCCGAGTTATTCCCGCACATAACATGTGGTCCCTCCATGCGTTCATCATGACCTTATGGGCAGGTGAACTCAGATCAGCGTTGACGGCGGCAAGAAGCAGCGGCGCTCCGGATTTAAGCCTCGCAGCGAGACTGGTCATAAATTTCCTCTTCGCCTCCATACCCTGAAGGAAATGCAGCATCAGCATGCTTGTTGCCCCTTCGTATAACTCATCCAGCGGCAGTTCTTCCACCGTTATGCCTTCCAGTTTCACTCTTGGACCTAATCCTGCTTCAGCAACCCTTCGCTTCGCTAACTGAAGCATGGGTCCGGAAGGATCTACACCGGTGAAGGTCCACCCTGGGTGTCTATCTGCCAGCAAGGTAATCTCTTTTCCTCCTCCGGCACCGGCAATGAGTATCTTAGATTCGTTGTTATCCGTTAACGATGCAGCCAGCAGCCTCTCCATCAGATCATGCATATGAGAATATCCCGGAATCTTCAGGGAAATGGATTGTTCATAACGGTTTTCATCTGCTGTCTTCCAGCTCATCAGGGATGAGTGATCCGCGTTCATGGTGCCACACTCCTTCTATGTTGAAGTTAGACTTGACTCCTGATTCGTCTAATTTCATTATAAAAGAGTACGATAAGCCTACAATCCCAGAACAATGGGATATCCCACGCGGGAGAGGAGACACCTTATATGAAATCAGCATTAGAGCAAGGCAGAACATCCATAACTTCTCTCGAAAAAGGATCCTGGACCTCCCGAACCTATAGGGAAGCCGTACTGAAAGCAATCCAAGCCGTTGTCCCCTTTGATGCATACTGTTTCACGACAGTGGACCCACAGACCCTGTTATCCACTGGTGCTGTGACGGAAGACGGCATTGAAGCGATACATGATTGGCTGTTCATTAACGAATATACGGAAGATGATGTACATAAATATGCAGACTTGATTCGCTGGAACAAGCCTACTGCCCTTCTACAGGCATCAATCCATGATATGCCCGAACGAAGTTTGCGATATCGTTCGATCTTGCAGCCTGCTGGTTTCGGAGATGAGCTTCGAGCAGTCCTCATATGTGACGAGACGTGTTGGGGTTACCTCACCCTCTATCGAAAGGTAGATCAGCCTTTCTTCTCGGAAGAGGAAGGGCAATGGATTGAAGAACGGACCACTTCCATAGCCAGGATGTTGAAAAGGACCAGTCTGTCACTTATGGATGAGATCAAACAAGGTAGTCCAGCCGATCCGGGAATTGTGATGATAACCGATACCTTTCAGTTATTGTCTTCCAATGCCTCCGCACAATATTGGCTCACCCAATTGCAGCGGCTTGAGTCAGTGGGCCCGGACATTCTGCCTCGTCCAGTACGGGCAGTTAGTTCTCATTTGTTGAGCCAGACGCTCGAAGAGACTGTATCTTCGGAGTTGTCCGCAAAGTCACCTTCCAAAGTATGCATACAGCTCCTTGATGGTCGCTATCTTGTGCTACACGCAAGTCGCATGCAGCAGATGACTGGTCCGGATCAGATCGCCGTTAGACTTGAACAGGCCATGCCACAAGATTTGCTGCCCCTGCTTGCGGAAAGTCACGGTTTATCCGCGCGTGAACGGGAATTGCTCGGATATGTGCTGCGGAGCTACTCTTCCAAAGAAATCGCTGCAGCGATGAATATATCTGCGTATACAGTCCAGGATCATTTAAAATCCATTTTCGCCAAGACAAGCGTATACTCCCGCCGGGAGCTCATTTGGTATTTTGTATCCCGTTTCCAACTTAAGGATGATCGTGCTGTTTAAGAAATGACGTAAGAAAAAAAGAAGCGTAATCCATCTACGGATTACGCTTCTTTTTTTGTTCTAGTCGCTTGAGTACACCAGCCAGCTCCCGCTCCTCATGCTTTTTTTATTGATAAGTCATACCTAGGATTTTGCGGGTTTGGTTCCTTTGGCTGGTTTGATCTTCTTCTCCTGCAGGATTACCGTTTCCTTAGGATGTTCCACCGGATACAGTTTACGGAACAATAACGTCTGAAGGACGAGGAATGAACCGCCAACTGTCCAATAGAGCGGCATGGCTGCAGGTGCTGACAGAGAGAAAAAGGCCATCATCAGCGGTGAAATGTATCCCATGATCGCAAACTGTTTCCGCTGTTCAGGTGCCATATTGGCCTGTGAAACTTTTGCCTGAATCAGGTAGATCACCGCAACCACAACAGCAAGCACATAATCGGGTGCCCCGAGTTTGAACCACAGAAATGAATGTGAAGACAGCTCTGGCGTTAGCCGAATGGCCGTGTATATCCCCGAAAGGATAGGCAACTGTATCAGCAGCGGCAAGCAGCCGATATTCAGTGGATTAAAGTTATGCTTTTTGTACAGTTCCATCGTCTCTTGGGAAAGCTTCTGACGATCTGCAGCGTCATTCTTGCCTTCGTATTTTTTCTTGAGTGCATCCATCTCAGGCTTCATGGCATTCATGATCACTCGGGTTCCCTGCTGGGATTTGGCCTGGCGCATCATCAAAGGCAGCAGCGCAAGCCGTATGACCAAAGTAATCACGATAATCGAGACGCCGTAACTGCCACCAAAGATGGTTGCAATGTGCTGAATCAGATACGACAGCGGAAATACAATATAGTGATTGAAGAATCCAGGTGTTGAAGCGTTAATCTCCGATACATTGTTGCTACATCCGGCCAAAAGCATGACTGCAAATAAAATGGCAATCAGCCCATAGATCCGTCCCTTGCCAGATGTAAAAGTGAATCCCTTGCTTGTCTTATGTTCCATATATATCCTCCTCGTTGATTAGGTTTCAATGTGTCCAACGAGGATTTACAATCTGGCTCATCTTCATCCGGTGCTTCTCTACGTCTGATCATCCTGGTTAAATCTTCAGGTCTATGCTGTCCATCCAGCGTCAATGCAGGGAGTCCGGATTCGACGCCGTCTCCCCCTCCGCCTTCCATCCAGTACTCTGTCAACCCACAGTGCAGATGGGCAATATAGGCATAGCTCACGGTGAAAATAAGCCCTATTGAGAATAAATAAGGTAATAACTCCTGAAGTTCAAACAAGGGATTCACCCCCTTTATAGGTTCATTTTTATATTATAACACTTACATATCTGTTTTGCATAAATTCACGGCTCAAATGTCATAATCAATCGCTATTCTGTTCTCAATTTGGACAATTCCTTCGCAGCCCTAGTTCTTGCCACGTTAAATGAAGGCCAGGAACTGTTGTTTACTCTCTCATTCATGTAAGCTTCACGCTCCAATAAATGATCCTTCAGCGCCGGGAATTCCTCTTGCGCAAACTTCCGTAACTGCGGAATCGCATCCGCTGACAAATTCGCCAGATAAGCTGCATCAATGTTCCCTGTCTTATGGTAACGTTCCATGTTCAGCTCGGCGATGCGGTTATCCATACCCACATAATTGACGGCTGCATAGGCTGTAAGTGACAGTACAATATACCAGCGAAGCAGTGGAATGGATGTATATCGGATGCGTAAACCGGCTATGAAAAGCAGCAATGCCAGAAAAATCATGAATGCATGTACCAAGAATCGAATATACGTGTACCCGTAAGCCTGTTCGTACAGATGGAGACGCATAAACGCAGAATACAGCATGATGGCTGTGCAGCCCACAAGGATAAGCAGAAGCACCTGATGAATAATCGAAGCTGTTCTCCCACTCGGTCTAGTACATTGGAGTGCAACAATTAAAATGAAAAAGTTAATACTGGTGACCAGCACCAGCTCAGCAAAACCACTGCGGGCATATTCTGCATAAGACAAGTCAGAGGGAAGATGCCCACTCCCTGCACCAAATAGGTAGGTAAACTGTACAAATACAAACAGTACATACACACAGTTAATAACGAATAGCATGGTGCCCACGATGATGGGATCCAGCTTCAACGTCTCCCTGCCGGTACGGATGGAATGAGCATGGGTTTTGGGTTCACCTGTCTTGCTCGATTCGGTTTCTGTATTCTTCTGGCCTGCATGGTCATGATCGGAGACTTGCACTGCTGCAGGCGATAACAGGGTTGCATTTTTCCAATGGGCAGTCTCCCTCTTCTCGGCTTCGTATTCCATAGGTTGAACGAATCCCCATACATAACTAAACAGCAAAATGCCGCCTATCATAATCCAGAGGATTCTTGGAAATCCGGGTGTTAGCGTCAGATGGTTCAACCATTCCGGAAAACCGGACAAATATTGATTGAATACACCATCTGCGGAAGTCAGCAATGCAATCACCACAACCAGGATCGGGAAGGATGCGGCCAGTCCAATGAGAACTTTGACCAGAACTGCTTTCTGGGACTTCTCCATTCCACGTCCCCTTGCTTTTACCACAATGCCCCCGATGGTCCCCCAGTGGCGAATCAATTGTGGCAGCAAATGATCCAGGGAAGTACCGATGATTCGGAGATCCCACCACTGCCTCCGTTTACGTCCAGCCAAATAAGTCATATGTAAAATAATCAAACCGGGGACAAGCAGAAAATTGAGAACACGCAGCAGCACATTGTCAAAAAGTAAAAAGGTTAGCGCGAGCATGAGTACGACTGCAGCCATCCATGCGTCAATCAGGGTTAATGTCCGGATTCGATCCCTCGCAAACACATACATAAATGCATAAAAGAGAAGCACAAAGAGCAGATACGATACGCCTGGCTCTCTTCCATAAAACAAATACTGATGAATAACCGCCAGGAGCAAGGCAGACAACAGCGTAACCAAAGCACGATTCGGTGAAGCCAGTATTTTCTCAATCATGGGAAAAACCTCCATTATCTTTCTAGACTTTATTCTAGATGATAAAATAAGAAGATAAAGAGAAATTATAAGAGATAAAATTTCTTATTTTAGTCCGGTTGCAACAACAGCTCTTTTCCCAAGGAGGCTTGAAATCGTGAAACTGCATCAACAATATTTGCTGCTTCATAACCGCTTTGGTGATATGTCCGAGCATGAAGCTACGCTCTCCGATCTCGCAGAACTGCTGGATTGCACACATCGAAATACCCTTACCATTGTCAAAAAAATGGCGGCCTGCGATTGGATTCGCTGGATCTCCCAGCGTGGTCGAGGTCGCAGGTCAACACTCACGCTGCTCGTACCAGCCGAACAGATCGCAGCAGAATATATGATGCAGGCCCTCAATCGCCGGGAATTGCATCAGGCCGCTGAACAGGTGCGCGCCTTCTCCACCTCAACCATGATGCGAGAGCATTTAAACCACTGGCTGCTCGGTTACTCGGGCCATCATACCGAAGCAGGAGAGCATAACGAGCGAATTGATACGTTGAGACTGCCACTGCAGCAGCAGCTTCATGCTCTTGATCCGCTGTATATTAATCTGCTTGCCGAGTCCTTTGTCACCAGTCATGTGTTTGATGGGCTGGTTCAGCGTAATGAGCAAGGGGACATTGTTCCATGTCTTGCCCACACCTGGGATGTTAGCCCAGATCGGAAAACCTGGCTTTTTCATTTGCGTAAAGGTGTCTTGTTTCACCATGGAGGACGATTGACTGCAGGAGATGTGGTGCATACGTTTGCCAGGCTGCAAGCTACCGAGCGACGGACATTGTATCGGGATGTGAGCAAACAGATTCTGTCTGTCGATGCCCTGAACTCGCTCACCGTAGTTTTCCGACTCAAAGCACCGCATGAATTATTCCTGTCCTTTCTAGCCACAAGCCGTGCAGTCATAGTCCCTTCGGACAGCATCATGAAGCCTGGCGATGACAAGTCAGTTGAATCTACATCCATGCAAAAGCCTGTAGGAACAGGCCCCTTCAAGGTGACATTATGGGATGAACACCTGTGCAGACTGGAAGCATTCCCAGCCTACTTTCAAGGAAGAGCCCATCTGGACCGGGTGGATATTCTGCAGATTCCTTGGAGTTCCGAGACCGAATGGGGAGAACATGCCGAAGCGGAAACGCCTTTCTTCCACCTTGTTCCGAATCCAGCTGTCGCTAAGGGAGCTGACTGGACACAAATTAGTGCAGGTGTCATGGTGAACAAGCTGCTCACTTGTAACACGCAAAAGACCGGACCGCTAAGCGATCCGGCTGTACGAACTCATCTATATGAATGTATTTCTGGCGTGGTGCAATCCTCTGAAAATCCCTTGGTCAAGGATCAGTCGATTCCTTTACAGCTGGCTACCATTCCACAATATCGCAAGGATGCTGCTCTCATCGCAGCCAAACTCGAACAATGCGGATATGCTTGCAAGATTCATACGGCAACGATGGAACAATTCAAAGGTCCATTGCGGCTGGAGTCCGATCTCATTTTATTCTCCCTGATCCGGGACCGGGATGAAGAATTGCGCAGGACTGACCTCTATCTAACCCTGTCGGAACATCTGGATGAATCCTCACAATGGCGTGTGAAGATGATGCTGCAAACCGTTATCGAGTCACGATTAATGACAGAACGAACTGCAGGACTTGACCGGATTGAACAATTTTTGCTGGATCATCATCTGATGTTTCATTTATCTGAGAAACCTGTGGAAACCGCCTATTTGCCTTCCGTGCGCGGCCTTTCGTTTAATAGTCAGGGCTGGGTCAACTTGCGCCATATCTGGTTTCCATCTGGAAGTACAGTGTTAGAAAATTGAAAGGCAAGTTACCGTTCAATGAATGTCTGCATGATGATAGATCTGCTCATTGTATTGGTGTCGTCGTTGGTCGGCTTTTATTGTTCTTCAGTGAAACGGTGTCTTTGCGGCGATACACTCCAAGAAGCAATCCCATCATGGCATAATCAAAGATGAGATGGTTGCCGTATCCTATAAAAGGAAAGACCACACTTAAAATCGGAACTCTCCCCGTGGTCATCGCCAGCGAATAAACCATTTGCAGTGTGAAGATGGACGTAATAATGACGATAATCATCCGACCAAAGTCATCCCGAATGCGAGGGAGCGTATTTACCATACTTGCAACAAACCAAATGATAGCCACCAATAGTCCTATTCCGGCTGCCCAGCCAAACACATCGATGAGCAGCACACCTGGGTAGTCAAAATAACTCGTTTTAAACCTGTCAAATGCTGTATCAAGTCCATTTCCCCACCATCCAGCTGATTGAAGGATGTTCATGATTGAAAGGTTGTAGTAGCCATTTCCCATTGGGTCATCATCAAGATTGAACACAACAGAGAATCTTTCCAACCGATGGAATGAATCTGTGGTGAGCAACAACAAAAATCCGATACATGCAGTTATAACTGTTGCTATGACTGTATAGAGCCATTTACGCGTGATCCAACCAAATAATACTAGTGAAATAATCACGAACATCATAAGGCGAACCAAATCCGATATTTGAAACAACAGAGCTGCCGGTAACGCCACCATCGCGATGTAGGATAGTATGGTCTGCACACCAAAATGGGAACGAAGCTTATCCATCAAAATAGCACCAATGGCAAGTGGTAATACCCACATTGCAGCAGTGGTCAGATCTAATACAAAACCAAATCCGGTGATGTATCTGTTGGTCCCATTGATGCTTGGTGATATCATTGGATTGATCCACAACATGAGATTAAATAGAATGTAAATCCACCAAGCGGCTCTTCTCCATTTACGATAATCAAAAAATATAAAGAAGGACATGAACATTATCCCCATGACGGTGTAAACTACATGATTGTAATATATGGATTGGTACATTGTATTTGTGACATTGGTTGTAAAAATCCACATCAGAAACAGGCTAACGATGGCTAAACTGATTAATCCGATGATCAGCCCCCAATGCATCCGATGACGATACAGCCTATGCATGCTTTTGCCTACTGCTCCGGGATCACCCATTTGCTTTATGGCATACTCAGCAGCCTCTTCCTGAGTTAAGCCCTCCTGTTCCTTGTCCAGCATCATCTCTCTTATGTGGTTCCCCAATTCATCCCGCAGATCGGTATGTACTTCACGTGCTTTGACTTGACTACACATCTCGTCCAGATAACGTTTAATCTTATCATGCTGATCCGTCATGTTAAGCCTCCCTCCCCAAGTACACGATCCACAGCACGCCGGAATAAAAGCCACTCGTTTTTTTTGTGCTGTAAAGCCTCTACGCCCTTGTCTCGAATGGAATAGTATTTACGTTTTCGGCCATCTACCTCCATCCAATAGGATTCCACCCAACCTTCAATCTCCATGGCATGGAGGATGGGATATAATGTGCCTTCTTTCAAATTAAATACACCTTCCGATTGACGGTGAAGTTCCTTGATCAATTCATAACCGTAAAGTGGCTGATTGTGCAATAACGTCAAAATTAAAGTTTCTGTGCTTCCTTTAATCATTTGTTTGTTTACATTCATATGATTTCTCCTCCTTCCTGTCATTCAATTACTTACATCGGAAACCTATGCATAGTTAATCTAGGTATTATACTACCTTATTCTTCCTTTTCTGTCTATCCATCGTTACGATCTGCTTTGTGATAAAATAACCCTATTAAGGAGGGTGACTCTCATGAGTAAACTGATTTTCTTTCTCGGCGGTGCCGGCAGCGGCAAAACGACCCTGGCCAAAGCTCTTTCCCGCAAATATAAGGCAGCCTTCTTCGATATGGATATCCTGCTCCGCCCAGCAGCCGAGGCAATCATGACGCTTCAGGGACTGGATCCATCTGACAGGGATTCACCTGAATACAAACGCTTATGTCGTGATCTGGGATATCGCATTACAATGGATGCGGCACTGGATAACGTTCAATTAGGAATCGATACCGTGGTCGTCGGACCGTTTACCAAAGAAACCGAAACAACGAATTGGATTGAGCAAGAGCTCAGCCGAATCGGACGTTCGCTCGAAGATACGGATGTCCGCGTAGCGTACATTTATTTGGCGAACGAAGAGTTGTATCACAAGCGGATTATGGCAAGACAATCTCCTCTTGATGAATACAAGCTGGCTAACTGGGACACCTTCACCGCTTCCCTTGCCCGCAAGCAAGTGGCCTGGCCGCTGCCTACTTCGTCCGTCGTTTATATCGATAATTCAGAGGAAGATGTGAATGTGGCTCTATCCGAAGTTGAAAGACACATGTACGGGTAATGTTGAGATCATTATTCTATTCCAGCAAGTAAATAGACAAAAAAGGATTGGTTGGTTCCCAACGGGTTCCTTTCCAATCCCCCTAACCCCATACATAATTGAGGCTAATCGTTCAAATTTTTTTTCCATTCTTGTATTAAACTATCCAAATCAACATTGTATGTTTCTTTAACTTTTGTCATATCGCCATAAATCACCATAAATTTTTCTTTTCCATAGGTTTGAATTAAATAATGGACGAATGAAGCTGCTTTGTTATAATCATTCAGATCTTCGTTGTAATCTGGATCTCCTGCTTTATATTTGAGAGAGTCCAATGGATTTTCCCATCCTTTCCTAGAGGCCATATTAGCCCACACGTGCATCACTGCTATTAAATCTATGGGGTTAGATGGTTGATATGGTTGTCCCGAGTATTTTTCATAATTTTGAATTACGTTATAGAGTAGGGCATTTTCGTTTCTTCTTTCATATGTGAAAATGAGATCCTCTTTAGACTTGTTGTAAACATACAGCCGTTTCTCTGCCTCAAATTCATACATTAAAGCTTCAGCAAGCCCTTCTGTTAAAGGATAGAAATCCGAAAACATCCCCATTTGAAAAGTTATTGCGTGAACAGTCTCATGTACTGCTCTGTAAGGTGGAACTTCGAAGACCTGATACAACTCAATTGCGTAATCATCTCCTGATTGGTATGTGAGGCCACCATAATTAGGCTTATAAGCATTTTTATGTGGATAGATTGTAAACGTCAGCGGATAATTCAATGTGTAATTCATCCAATTTTCTACATAACGAACACCTTGATTCAAATAGTTTTGATACTCAACCACCTGTCGATGATTCCAGTCTTCTTTCTTATATCTCGCGTTGACTTTATCTGTATGAACTTCAAACCAAATCTCTTCATATGAAAATATATAACGATAACTTGTATCCATAGCAGTGTTAGGAGTTTCGATAAATTCACTCCAGTATTGTCCTAATAGATTTAAGTCTTCATTTCGATCCTTCAAAAATATATCTACAACAGATTCTAACTGTTTCTCATGATCCAGATATTGAATAAACATTAGGGCAATCTGTTGTGCTTCTCCTACAATTTCTTCTTCGAGATAATTCGGGATAAACCATGCATCCCCGAAATCTGGATATTCCCAAGATTTAGCTGTCTCAATCCATTTACGGATGCTTCCTACGAATAGCTCAGAGGACTCACCCTCTTCCCTATCATCTTGCCAATATAATTCCAATCCAACACATAACCAAGCAGGAAGTTTATAATCACTCAAATAACTTACGATTGCACCTTGAGAATTTTCCCGGTCTTCAGACACAACTATACGGGTCAAACTATTATTAAAGGGGACTTCACCATCTCTATTGAGATAAATTTGAATTGTTTTCTCCTTACGGGGAATATCCAGATAATCCTGCATATTTCGGATAATAATTTCCGTTTGATTTACAAATGCTTTGTTATGAGAATCGTTAGTGGTGTTAAAGTAATACTCAGCGTTTTCAGTGCTAGTCTTAGAAACAAATCCAAATGTAGCAATCGAATCTATACTCTCAAAAGTTAACTCTTTTACATGGTGTCTCGATACAAAATTCCCCCATAACAATACGATTAATATAAAAAATACAAATAATGTACTAACCAGAGGGCGTTTTGTTATAGCAATCTCTCCTTTCGTGGAAATAATATGTTTCTATTTCAATACATCTTTTCCTGCTTAGCAATATATAGAATATTATCCCATATTTATTTTATATTTCTATATAACTCTTCACTGTGATCTAACTCACTTGGTAAAATAACTAAAAAATAAAGCTAGCCTTCCAAAAAGTCTAATGTTTCTGTTTTAGACGTTTATATGTTTCCGAAATGATGACCCTTACATAGAATGAACTATCACTAGTCAGGAGGGGTCGCAATGAACAGAAAGAAGCATAGATGTCATCCACCCGTAACGAAATGTTATTACAAAAAGATCACCAAAACTTGTGTAACCAAAATCAAATATGTTCCCACCAAGGTTAAAAAGCACTGTCATGTTACTGTTAAATATGGTGTAATCAAAAAAAGAAATCATCATTAATAATAATCTTCTTGCCCTTCTCGATGGAGAAGGGCTTTCTTAGTACCAAAAAAACCGGGGGCATGATGCCTCCGGTTTTTCTTCCACATGACATTAGGTTTTGGATAGTTCAATAAATCCTTCACCGAACACGTCGCGAACATCGTGAATCGTGATAAACGCGATCTCATCTTCAGCACGTACAATTTTCTTCAACATGGGAACTTCCTGTTTGCTAATGACAATATAGAGAATTTCTTTCGGTGTTTTCGTATAGTAACCATGGCCCGACAGAACCGTTACACCGCGATCCATTTTCTCGATGACCTGCTTCGCAATCGCATCCTGCTTTGTCGAGATGATGGTAACGGCCTTTTTTGGATTCAGCCCTTCGATAATAAACTCCATCGTTTTGGTTCCAACAAACAGCATGACAATCGTACACATGAGTCCCTGTGCCCCGATAATGAAGAAAGAGGAGAACGCCACGATCAGATCAAAAAACAGAAGCCCATAGCTGATGTTCCAATCCAGATACTTATTGGCGAGTCTCGCCAAGATGACGGTTCCCGCGGTTGTGCCGCCAACTCTCACAATCAAACCAATCCCGAGACCGGCAAATAATCCCCCAAAAATCGTATTGATCCACAGCTCATGCGAATCAATTGTCCAGCTCTCGGTCAGATGCAGGAACAAGGAATTGAATACCACTGCAATAATGGTATATACCGTTGTGGTCTTGTCCAGAAACCGGTAACCCACAATTAACAATATCCCGTTCAGAATCAAGTTCATTAAACCTGGTGACCATTCGAACAGATAATACAAAATAATGGTGATCCCCGTTACGCCACCCTCAGCAAGATCATTTGGAATGACGAACAGATTCACCGCCAGGGCAAATAAAAAAGCCCCCGCCATAATAAATAAAATATCCGTTATTCGTTTCTTCATCATGTATTCCTTCCAATCCTTCAGAAATCAACCTATCCATCAGGCTCATAAGTTGTCATGTGCACTCACAATGATAGATTCTACCATGTCACCAGCAAAATTTGTATACATAATACAAATTGTTGCACGAAATGTGCAAAGGATTCAGCAAATTGCCTTCTGGGCAGCTAAATCCGGAGCTCGAACTAGATTCGAACCATGACAAATGTCATGTGTCATCCTTGATATTCATCATTACACATGGCTGACGTTTATGACTTACCGGATGAAATGGATTCTTTTACAATGATAAAAACGCTTCCCTCCAAGATACATCAGGGGAAACGCCGGGTTATAGCCGTGCTTGGTTATAACGACTGAAGGAGGACTATCATTCATGAGCAGAGCAAAAGAAATGGCACTGAAAAAAGAAGTTACCCCTTACGAGAAAAATGATCTTCGATTAAGTATCCGACAAATCATAAATACGATCCTTCCACTTTTCTTATTGTGGGCCGCCGCATATTACAGCTTATCCGTTTCGTATTGGCTAACCTTCCCGATTGCCTTGGTGGCATCCGGATTTGTACTACGAACGTTTATCATTTTCCATGACTGCTGTCACGGTTCCTTTTTCAAAAACAAACGCGCCAACGACATTCTGGGTACCATTACAGGCGTCTTGACCCTTACTCCCTACCAACAATGGAAAGCTGAACATTCCATCCACCACGCTACCAGCAGTAATCTCGACAAACGTGGAGTAGGCGATATCTGGGTCATGACCGTTGAAGAATACAAAGCGGCATCTCCTTGGGGACGGCTATGGTATCGCATCTATCGTAATCCGTTTGTCATGTTTGGACTCGGTCCAATCTATGTATTCCTGCTTGCTTATCGTTTTAACCGCAAGGCTGCTCGTCGCAAAGAACGCATCAACACACATCTGACTACGGTACTAATCATTGCGCTTTATGCATTCATGTCCTGGTTGGTCGGATGGCAGGCCTTTGTCATGGTGCAGACACCTGTCTTTTTCTTCTCCGGTTTCTTCGGAATCTGGCTGTTCTACGTTCAGCATCAGTTTGAAGACACCTATTTCGAGCATGAGGATGAATGGAGTTACGTCAAGGCTGCTGTTGAAGGCAGTTCATACTACAAGCTGCCGAAGCTGCTGCAATGGATCAGCGGTAATATCGGATTTCACCATGTGCATCACCTGAGTCCGCGTGTACCGAACTATTATTTGGAAGAGGCACATAATGCGACACCACCTCTGCAAAAGGCAACGACAATTACCCTTCGTTCCAGTCTGGTAGCCCTTCGCTTCCGTCTGTGGGATGAGGAATCCAAACGATTTATCAGCTTCAAGGAAATCAAATCGTTATACCGTAAACCATATGCTCAGCCACCTATACGCGTAAACAATCAAGCGGGTCTGACAGAGAAGCCTTAAACTCTGTCGGATTCGTTTTCTTGTATTCAGGCTGAAGTCGTGCTACAGTCAGGCTAAAGTTGGAATACAACGCAAAGTCGTGCAAGGAGGAGAATTTTCATTCAAAAGTGGATGCAGCTCTTTTATAAAAATACAGGCTTGAATCCGTATGTGTGGCTCGTCTTTTTCATCCTGCCCTTCTATTATATTTCGCAATACTCACAACTTTGGACTCTGGTGACAGGAATTGTGATCATTCTTGTCTTCTTTGTCTGTTATTTGCTTGCCTTCATCACCAAGGGTTGGCAGGTATATATGTGGATCGGCTTCCTGATTGCCATATCCATTACGATGACGATCGCGTATGATTATGCGTACTTCTCGCTATTTCTTGCTTTTTTCATTGGGAATATTAAAAATAAAGCCGGTTTTTTTACCCTCTATTCAATCAACCTGGCAGCCAGTTTTTTAACTATTAATTATGGCTTCATTAATCAGAGCTCTAGATTACTCAGTCAGTTTCCGTTTGTATTTATTAGTCTGATGGCATCGATTCTGCTTCCGATCAGCACGTATAACAAAAACAACCGTGAGCAATTGGAGGGTCAGCTGGAGAGTGCCAACAAACGACTGGATGATCTGGTCAAAATGGAAGAACGCCAGCGGATTGCCCGTGATCTGCACGATACCCTTGGACAAAAACTTTCCTTGATCGGCCTTAAAACCGATCTGGCGAAACGTTTGCTTCGTGTCAATCCCGATCAGGCCGAGCTGGAGCTAAACGACTTGCGTCAAACGGCAAGCACAGCGCTCAAGGAAGTTAGGGAAATGGTTACTACGATGCGTGGAACACAGCTGGTTGATGAATTGTACCGTGCTGAGCAGATCCTGAAGGCTGCTTCAATCGAGTTCAAGCTGGATGGTAACCCCAAGCTGCAGGACACCTCTCAGCTTAACGAGAATGTCATTGGTATGTGTCTGAAAGAGGCCGTTACGAATGTGGTCAAGCATAGCCAGGCAACACTATGTACCATCAGCCTGAAAGAAACACCTTCCGATAACATATTGACTGTTCACGACAACGGAATTGGAATGGAACATAGTAAAAACAAAGAACGCCGTGGTACAGGAATTCTTGGCATGAAGGAACGACTGGAATTTGTTAATGGTTGTCTGGATATTCGCTCCGGAACAAACATAGACGGAACGCAGCTTATTATTCAGGTACCGAAGCTGGTTCGCAAACCAATCAAGGAGGAATAAACATGATCAGAATCGTCATCGCCGAAGACCAACGCATGATGCTGGGTGCCCTCTCCTCCCTGCTTAATTTGGAAGAAGACATGGAAGTGGTTGGCCGGGCAAGCAACGGGCAGGAGGCTCTCGAACTCGTCCAGCAGCATGCACCGGATATATGCCTAATGGACATTGAAATGCCTATCAAAAGTGGGCTGGAAGCTGCAGAGGAATTGAAAGGAATGAACTGCAAGGTTATTATCTTAACAACCTTTGCTCGGACAGGATATTTCGAACGTGCACTAAAAGGCGGGGTGAGAGGTTACCTGTTAAAGGATAGTCCGATTGAGGAATTGGCTGAAGCCATACGCCAGGTCATGAATGGACGACGGATCTTCGCCCCTGATCTGGTTGACGAGGCCTATGTAGAAGAGAATCCACTTACGGAGCGAGAAAATGCTGTTCTCGGCCTCATGGCTGATGGTAAAAATACGAAGGAAATTGCCAAACACCTCTTTATTACGACCGGCACGGTCCGCAACTATATCTCCATCATTTTGAACAAATTAAATGCAAGCAATCGGATTGAAGCCATCACCCGTTCCAAAGAAAAGGGCTGGTTCAAATGAAAGTACCGCTTCAACCCATTACGACACAAATAATAGCTTGGTCAGGAGCTTCCACTCCCAGCCAAGCTATTTTATTTACGTATATTATTTGACCGATGCAACCATACCTAATGCGTCATTCGGCACCTGGTTCGTTTGCAGCTGATGGATCTGCTTGCCTTCCTGCCATGAGATCGTGACATTCACCGTTTTCCCGCCACTCGGATATTCCACGTTGACGAAGCCTTTGTCCTTCGGAGCAGGCAGTGTATGTGATTCCAGGTACTCGACCATTTTCTTGGCAATCCCCGGGTTGTTCATGTTATCTTCGGAAACCGATCGAATTTGCAAGGTCCATCTGCCTTCCTTCCAGGTTAGATACTGACTCCCTGCTGCACCTTCGGCCATGCCTTTGATTCCATGTCCAAGATTAACTGACATTTCATCGGGTATGTTGCCCAGATCGGTATCCGGGAAAATCCCTGTACTAGCCGGGTCCTTATAGGTCTTCACTTCATAGGATGCGAGCACATCCGGTGCTTGTTTTGAAGACGTCAACGAAGCATCATTGACCGGAATGGACTGATCCACGGAATAGAAATTCACTTTGAATGCATCTGACGAATTGGCAGGAATGGCTGCTGCCAGATGTTTTCCTTTATCCAGAGCGAATGAAGTTGGCAGCACGGCATTCTTCATCTTCAACTGGCTGCGAATTTCCTGAATGACATCGCTCATGCTGGGCTGCCCTTGTGTACCAGTTGTTTCACCTGCGGATGTACCGGCACCCTCTGAGCTATTCTCATTATTGGCTGAGCCTGCTGCCGTGTTGTTTCCTTCTGAAGTGTTCGAAAAATCGGCCCCACCGCTCCCGGATTGAGTTTGCTCTCCTGAAGTCGAGGTGGGCGTATTGCTTGCCTGTGACGTATTGTTATCCTGCCCCCCACAACCTGCAAGCGCAAGTAACACAGCAGTGGTAACAGGAATGATGACCCAACGTTTTTGCTTTTTCATGATGATAACCTCCTTGATGTCTTTAATTCCAGTGATTACGTTTCAGTAAAAGTTGCATAAAGTGTAACAAGATTAACGTTTATCGTTCCAGAAGTTAACCGGCTGTACTTTTTTGGTCAATACTTTGAACTGGTACCCTTCTGCTTTCAATGTTTTCAACAATTGCGGAAGTACCTTTAATGTCGCTTCCTGATCATGCATCAGTACAACCGGTGTTGTACCACTCTTTTGCACGTTGTGAATCTGTTTCATCATACTGTTGTATACCTTTTGGTGATCTTTCTTGTATTTCCAATCCTCGGAATCCACATTCCAATCCCAGAGATGGAATCCACCCTGAGCAAGTAACACATTACGGTATGACGACTTGAGATAAGGCTTACTGCCGTATGGTGTACGAACAAGACTTGTTTTCACCCCGGCAACTTTGTTCAGTGTCACATTCGCCTGCTGCATTTCCTTCAGTCCGCTATATGCCGATTGATAAAATTTGCTAGGAACGTGTGTCACGCCATGAAGACCCAAACCGTGCCCGTCTGCAACAATACGTTTTGTTGCTTTCTGATATTGCTGCATTTGTGGCCCGAGCATGAAGAATGTCGCTTTGGCATCATACTGATCCAGGATATCCAGAAGTTGTCCGGTGTGGGCTGTAGGCCCATCATCAAACGTAAGATATATGATCTTCGCATTCGCTTTTGCTCCAGCAGATTTGGAAGCACTTGGCTTCGCGGAAACCGACTGAGGCAAAAGGAGTGGAATCATAAGTAAGATGGCGAGTGCAGCAATAAATGATTTGCGAATATGTAACATAAATATAAATCTCCCTTGTGTCTCGTATTTCCCCGGGTGTCTACGAATCTCTCATTGCATCCCTTGGCGATAATCCTAATACTAACAAAAAGGACATGCCTCGTTCTCGCTTCAAATGCTACGTTCGAGTTACACTTTTGTCAGATTAGCCAATGAAATAAAACGAAATTGATAGATTTGCAGTGAAAATCATGCCCGTCAGGATAGATCATTTTTGACATATGTTTCATTAACCTATTTTGAATGATCTGATAGATTCAGATTAGAAGTTGTTTCTTCTTTGGTCCATTTAGAACAAAAAAACACAGCAAAAAAGCCTGCACAAGGCAGGCTCTTCATATGTAGAACGGTATACTCCATTCACATGGAATACGTGTGACTATTGTGAACTCGCTATTACTCTGCAGGAGCGGTGAATGAACGTTTACCGAACTCAGCGTCAAGCATGTAGAAGGCATTGCTGTCTTTTTCAATACGACGCAGCTTCTGAATGATGCTGTCAAACAACGCTTCTTCCTCTACCTGCTCATCAATGAACCATTTCAGGAAATACATTGTGGCATGCTCGCGTTCATTCAAGGCAAGGTCAGCCAGGTTGTAGAATTTTTTTGTGTTTTGCTGTTCATGTGCGTATCCGTGCTCGAACACATCCAGCATGGAAGTATACTCATTTTTCGGTTCCGGCAAAGCTTCCAGCGTCGCGCGTTGTCCGCGATCATTCAGGAACTTGTATATTTTCATGCCATGGAATCGTTCTTCTTCAGCCTGTACAATGAAGAAATTCGCGAAGCCGTCCAGACTTTCACTGGAACAGTATGCTGCCATCGCGAGGTATACATGGGCAGAATAAAATTCAAAGTTCATCTGTTGGTTCAATGCTTGTGTTAGCTCTTTACTCATGTTCGACACACCTCATGCTTTCTCTAGGAATGGTCCTATTCTATCATAATGAACGTTCGACTGAAATGGATTATCTACCTAATCGGCTAATGAACGTTTAATGACCTTTATATGAGATATGCAACGAGTCAAAAGAAAAAGAAAGCTCTGCCGGCATGGCAGAGCTCTCTTCATTCATTTGGAGAAATGAATTATACCAAGAACGCTTTGGAGATGATAACCAACAGGATGAACAGAACCAGAATGGCACCTACAGAAGTGAAACCTCCGTATCCGTAGCCTCTCGTTTCTCCACCTAATACTTCGCTCATTGACCGTACCTCCTCTGCAACAGGTATGGGATATCTTATGCAGGAAGAACGGGTTTGACCGGGCGAATGCCCTATTATTTAAAATTGCACTTCTTAATAACGGGGAGATTCCACCCGCATAATATCGAGGAAAGGTACTTTTGCCATGAACTCCTCTTCGGTGTGTTCTACATGTACCAGCCGAGTGCGGGAATCCAGCTTAACAATAACCCCTTGTACCTGCTCTTCCTTCCCCCATACCGTCAACAGTACTTCCGAACGCTCATGAAACGCTTCAACTAATTGATTCCCCAACTCTTCCAGCTCAAATTCATCCCGGGTAGGTCTTTTTGCAACTTTTGTTTTTGCCAATGTGGAGCCTCCTCTACAGCTAATCCGACGTCCCGATTCCACGGGTTGTTTGCCGAGGGCATATTCAATTAGTATACCATTCATTTGCGTTCGTGTAATGTCATGACAGTCATTTGGAGCAAATTTTCCAATTCAACACTTTAAGCTGATTGACCCTATTCTTCACGGTATTCGATAACAATCGTGTACTCGTTCGATCGAGCTTCACCGCTTCGTCTCTGTCCGTTCAGTTCATAGGTATACAGGGCAGTCAGGAAACCATTCAGCGTTCCCGTCTCCTCTGGAGATAGCTGCGCTACATAGGAGATATTTTTCTCCGCACCCGGGGCCAGTTCTCCCAGATGCAGATACCTCGGCGAAGAGTATTCGGGTATGTTCCATTGAACCTGACCTTCCGCCTGACCGCGCCATTTGGCTCCCGTTGGAAGAACGCCTGTCAATTGTACACGTGCAGACAGGGAACCTGTATTCTCGACCCGGACCTGAAAAACAACGGATCCTCCCTGCTCGACTAAATTGGGGTTCACTTCAACGTGAACCTTGATCATCGGGCTTTTCAGGTAAACCGTTGCTTCGTTGGAAGCGGCCATGCGCTGCACCGTTCGTGAATCCGGCATGCGATACGTATACAAGAGCCGCGCCTGGTTAACCAGCTCGAATGGGTCAGACCTCGCAGTCACGTGTTCATTAATTCTTGCTTCAAATTGAATGTTGATGACAGATCGTGCAGTCAATGTCCCCAGGCTAACTCCTTTGACCGGATTGGCCCCAGGCCGCTTGACTCCATTCCAGCTGAGGCTCCCTTCCACAAAAGTCATGCCAGCTGGCAATGAATCCGATACCTTGGCATCCACCGCATAATTGCTTTCATTCGCAATGGTAATGTCATATCGTATGGTGTCATCGACTGAGGCAACTACCGGATGCACCCTTTTCTGAATCGAAATAAAAGGCTGAATGACTTCAAGGGTAACTTCGTTTGAATAAACGATCTCCTGCTTGCCAGCAGAAGTATACTCCAGCACCGCCTGAGTTGGAATACTTTCAGCATCTCTTACCGAAACAACCTGGACCCGATATTGAATACGTATTGAACTTCCGGGCTCAATATCACCGATCTCTATGCCAGAATCCGGAGTCATCTGGGGGGCGAACATTCCATTGATCACAACACTTGCGGGAATAAACACAAGGCCCGGGGACAAAGCGATGGTAACCCTGGCACCTGTAGCTGTCAAAAACCCCGGATTGCTCACAATAACACTGTACAAAACAATATCGCCTGAAAAGGTCTGGATATGATCCGTCTGAAGGGACACCTCCAAACGGGATGAGGCCAGAGTGACCTCAACCGTATTGGAAAATTCTCGGCCTGTAACTGTCCTGCCTTCTGGAGTTAGAAATTCATAGTCTACCTGCGCCTGATTGAGCAGCTTCAATGTCGGAGGTAATCGCACGATGGAAACTTGAAAGTGATAGCGCAGTGTAGCTCCCGGCGTAACCTCTGCAGGAGGCAGCCCAAGCTGAGGTGAAGCACCGGGTAATGGAATTCCATCACGAAGTACACTATTCGGAAGCAGTGACGTTTCTTCCGAGAGCGGATCCACTACGTACACGATGGCGGTTCGGTTACCGGTATTCGTAATCTCAATCTGGTAAGTTAGCGACTGTCCCAGTGCAGCAACAGTGACATTGGCTTCTTTTCTCACTTCAAGCTTGGGTCCAACCCATGGTGTAACAACGGTATTAGAGTAGGCCACCTGTT
Source organism: Paenibacillus sp. ACRRY (assembly GCF_022346995.1). Lineage (GTDB taxonomy): Bacteria > Bacillota > Bacilli > Paenibacillales > Paenibacillaceae > Paenibacillus. Next base: position 1,562,244 of record NZ_JAKRNM010000001.1, read on the forward strand.
CCAGTTCAGTCGTACCCGAGCTGAATCGAACCAGTGACTGATTCTGTAGCCAGTGGGACAACGGACCGGAAGTTTGGCTCATATCACCACGACCTCTACTCTGAATGTCACGGTAACCGAAGCACCAGCAGCAATCGAGCCGAGCGTTATTCCCGTATTTGGATTGCCGGTTGGTCTTGCCACTCCATCTACCGTTACACTTCCCGGTACAAACACCGTTCCTACCGGTACAGGGTCAACCATGACCACATTATTGACCACTTCTATACCAGCGTTTGTAACAACAACCGTATAAGTTATTACATCACCGACAACAGCATCAATGGCGTCTGTACTTTTGACAACAGTCACATTAGGTGCAGATACTGGAATCACAAGGACGTTGGAAGACACCGTACCCGTCAACTGACGGCCATCCGGCGGACTGAACGTATAATTGGCCACGGCCTGATTCACCAGCTGCTGATTCTGCGGCAGTGAATCCACAGTAACCTCAAGGGTGACGGTCACATTAACAGATCCCCCTGGCGGTATGGTACCTACAACAATGCCTGTTTCCGGGTTGGCTCCTGGCTGCGGAACACCATCAATCAATACACTGTTCGGAAGAAGCACAGCCCCATCCGGAATATTATCTGTCAATGTCAGATTGGCAGCCAGATTTCCACTGTTGTTAATGGAGAAAGAGTAGACAATGGTATCACCAATTGTTGCATTGGACGTACTTGCGGTTTTGGTTACAGCGATAATTGGTTGATAAATCGGTGTTACCACGATATTCGAGTATGAAGCACCCGAGAAGACACCCGATGTGAAACTTACGGCAGACTGACTGCTCACAACAGGTGGTGTAGGCAGCGTATTGACTCGCACTGCATAGGATATTGCTGCTGAGGCTCCTGGAGCCAGTGTTCCAATGGCGATGCCCAGCGCTGGGTTAGCCGATGTACGCGGAACACCGTCCACCAGGACACTTCCGGCGACAAATGTGGTGGCTGGATCGATGGGATCGGTTAACACCACATTGTTAACGGGATCTATCCCGTTATTGGTTACAACCATTTGGTATACGATCGTGTCGCCAACCACTGCATCTACCGCCGTTGTTGTCTTCGTTACGCTCACATCCGGAGCTGATACCTGAATGATAAGGGAATTGGATGTTAGACTGCCTCCCAATGTTCTTCCGTCTGGCAGCGTATACGTAAAAGTTGCAGAAGCCTGATTCGTAATGGATTGACTCAATGGAAGTGTGACAATGACAACTGAGAACATGACCATGGTTGTTGTTGAAACGACGCCCAGCGGAATTCCCGAAGCCGGATCGGCACCCGGTACAGATGCACCATTGACGATAACGCTATTGGGTACAAGTTCGGTTCCAGCAGGGATCGTATCGGTCAATGTAATGGAGGCTCCGTAGTTCCCGGCATTGGAGATGGCGATGCTGTACACAACGGTATCCCCTACCGTGGCTATCGCCTGATCTCCTGTTTTGACCGCAGTCAGAATCGGCTGGAACACCGGTGTTGTGACCGTATTGGAGAAAGTGGTGGCTGAGAACGCCCCTGATGTAAAGCTGACCGTGGATTGATTGTTCAAAACCGCACTTGCAGGGAGAGCTGTAACCTGCACACTAAAAACAACGGTCACGGTAGCACCAGGTGCGATGGAACCAATGGTAATTCCCGTTGAGGGGTTAGCACCAGGACGGAGAACCCCATCCACAAATACGCCGGTCGGTGCAAGAACGGTGCTTGCCGGAATCGGGTCCGTGAAGACTACATTATTGACCGTCGCAATTCCGTTATTTGTCACTGCTACGCTGTATGTCACAATATCACCAACGGATACCGCTGTTGATGTCGTGGATTTCACCACATCTACATCCGGAGCCGACACGGTAATGGTAAGTACATTGGACAGAACAGAGCCTGTAATCGTCCGACCGTCCGGCAATATGAAGGACAGAGCGACCGAAGCCTGATTCACCAGCTGCTGCGGAGACGGCAAGGTATCAATAACCACGGAAAAGGTAATGGTTGTTGTCGCACCGGCAGCGACAGTGCCTGCCGAAATGCCTGTGGCTGGATTGGCGGCTGGCAGTGGCTGGCCATTCACAATGACACTGTTCGGAACGAGAATGGTTCCCGCCGGGATATTGTCCGTCAAGTTAATCTGGGCCCCATAGTTACCCGTGTTGGAGACAGTGACCGTGTAGCTAACGGTATCACCTACGGTAGCGTTCTGTGTGCTTGCCGTCTTGGTTGCAGAGAGAATGGGCTGGAACACCGGCGTGACCACTGTATTGGAAAACGTCGTACTTGAGAATGCCCCTGAAGTGAAACTTACTGTGGATCGATTACTCAGCTGGCCGCTTGGCGGTATCGCATCCACCCGAATGCTGAAAGTTACGGTTGCGGACGTTCCTGGAGCAAGTGTGCCGAGTGATATACCTCCTGCCGGGTTGGCTGCAGGTTGTGCCACGCCATTCACCGTCACACTGCCTGTGACAAAGGAGGCTCCGGCAGGAATCGGATCCGAAAACTGAATATTATTTACCGGTGCTATACCGCTGTTCGTTACTTGAATGGAGTAAGTGACGGTATCACCTACGGCAGCCGCAGTTGAAGGTGTACTCTTAACAACGGCAACGTTTGGAGATGAGACCGGAAACGTCAGTGTATTGGAAGTGGCTGTTCCTGTTAGCGTTCGTCCGTCAGGAGGTGTAAAGGTAAAGGAAGACGTAGCAAAGTTGCTGAGCTGCTGTGGAGACGGAAGTGTATCCACGACAACAGCGAACGTGACAACCGCTGTTGCCCCAGCAGCAACAATGCCTACCGGAATACCCGTTCCCGGCGTCGCTCCAGGCTGTGGCACACCTGATACCACAACACTGTTGGCTACAAAAGAAGTCGCAGCAGGAATCGTATCTGTGACGGTAACATTGGCCTGTAAATTGCCCGTGTTGCTTACAGTCACCGTGTATACAACCGTATCACCAACGGTGGCATTAACTGTATTGGCCGTTTTGACGAGTGAAATCTGCGGTTGGATAACCGGAGTCTGTGTCGTATTGGACGATGATGACCCCGAAAATGAACCGGATGTGAAGCTGACCGTCGACTGGTTATTAATCTGCGAAGGGATCGGCATGGTAATCGTCACCTCAAAAGTTACGGTAACCTCAGCTCCTGGAGCCAAAGTACCGATTGGAATGCCGGCGGTCGGATTGGAGAGCGGGAATGAAGTCCCGTTCACAATGACGCTTCCGGGTACAAATGGGGTATTCGGAGGAAGAGGGTTGACATATACCACATTGTTAACTGCTACGGTTCCGTTGTTGCGGATAACAGATGTGTATCTGATGACATCCCCGACTACGCCGTACTCTACATTGTCACTGTTAACAATCGTTACATTGGGCAGAGAGACAGGAATCGAGATGGTGTTGGATGACGAGAATCCGGCAATCGTTCTTCCACTTGGAAGTGTGTAGGAGAATGAAGCGACCGCCTGGTTAGTCAACTGTCTTGAATCTGGCAAGCTCGTGACCGTTGCGACAAAAGTAACCGTTGTGCTTGAGTTAGCTGCAATGGATCCCAAACTAATCCCTGTTGCCGGACTTACACCAGGTGTAGGGACCCCATTAATAATGACACTGTTCGTACTGAAAACAGCTCCAGCAGGAATAGGATCCGTCAAGGTAACCGAGGCCGCAATGTTACCTGTGTTGTTAATCTGAATGCTGTAATTAAAGGTATCCCCCACCGTCAAGTTGGTTGTACTTGCTGATTTCACCACTTGGATGACGGGCTGAAATATAGGTGTACTAACCGTGATCGATGATGAGACCCCATTAAAACTGCCTGACGTAAATGCTGCGCTAGCACGGTTCGTTACTGTTCCTGTGGAAGGAACAGATGTAACTCTGGTCTGGTATGTCACGGTGACACTGCTTGAGCTGTTCAAAGTTCCGATAGCAATGCCCGAGACCGGACTTGCACTTCCAGCAGCTGTTCCATTAATGGTGACACTGCCTGGCACAAACTCCGAGCCGGTCGGCGTATCCGAGATCACCAGATTTTGGACCGCACTAACTCCCGCATTGGTTGCAATAACGGTATAGGTAAGAATGTCACCTACAGTCGCATCTGGTGTATTTACGGTTTTGCTAATTGAGATGTTGGGGGCAGATGCAGGTATGCGAACAATATTCGACTGACTGGCGCCTGAGAGATTACGTCCGCTCGGAAGCTGGTACGTATAAGTTGCAGTACCCTGATTCTCCAGGGTCGGCGGAGATGGAAGTGTACTCAGTGTAGCGCGGAACACTACCGTTGCCGTGGCTCCTGGCGAAAGACTGCCCAGCGTTATTCCGGTTAGTGGGCTGGTTCCCGGACGCGCAGTACCATTCACCGTTACGGAATTCGGAACAAACGTCAGTCCAGCAGGAATGGTATCGGTTACCGTAACTTGAGCTGCTATGTTTCCGCTGTTTGTCACCACCAGTGTATAAGCAAGCTGATCTCCCAGCGTCGCATTCGTTTGACTCGCCGACTTGTTGATCGCAATGATTGGCTGGTACACCGGAGTAGTAATCGAATTGGAGTTGGATATGCCCGTAAATGCACCTGAACTATAGGACACAGAAGCCCGATTAAGCAGAGAACCTGATGCGGGTAAGGATTGAACCGTAACCTGAAAGGTCACCGTCGCGGAACTTCCGGCAGTCAATGTTCCAACAGATATGCCACTGTTCGGATTAGCCGATGCTACGACGGCTCCCCTTACGGTCACACTACCTGGAACAAAAGTGGTTCCTGCAGGGAGAGAATCCGTAAGAATCACATTGTTAATCGGCTGAATGCCGCCGTTCGTGGTAACCACGGTGTAGGTGAAAGTCTCCCCTACGGCTACATCACTGACGGAAGCGGATTTAACCGCGGTTACATTGGGTAATGTCACCGGTATTGTCAAGGTGTTCGATGCTACTGTTCCTGTTATGGTCCGTCCGTCAGGCGAGTTGAAGGAATATGAAGCGGTAGCCTGATCCACAAGGGTTGGCGGTGTAGGCAAGCTTGTGACGAGCACTTGAAAGGTGACAGTATTCGCGCTGCCTGCAGCAAGACTTCCCAAATTCACACCAGTTGCCGGATTGGCACCTGCTATTACGTTTCCGTTCAGGCGGAAGCTGCCGGCTACATACGAACTACCACTTGGAATGTTATCCGTCAATGTGACGTTAGCCGCAACATTCCCTCCGTTGTTTACCTGAAGCGTGTACGTTACCGTGTCACCTACCGTGGCGTTGGTGGTACTCCCTGACTTCACAATGGACAGGTTCGGTGAATATACAGGAAGTGTGGAGCTGTTGGAGGGAATTACGCCTGTTATGGTCGGACCTCCTGCCACACTCTGAAACGTAAAAGCCGCATTGGCCGAATTCACAAGCTGCAAGATGCTTGCATCCTGTCCGATAAGTGCCCGGTAGGTTACAACAATACTGCTGGACAGGGCTAATGAACCCAGCGGAATGCCTGCGGTTATATCCAGTGTTGGACGGGATACACCTGCAACTGTGACGCTCCCAGGAATAAAAGTTAGTCCAGCAGGCAACGAGTCTGATAGCACTACACTGGCGGCGCTGGCCGTACCTGCGTTGGCAACCGTAACCGTATAGAGAATACTATCCCCTGCTACCGCACCGGTGGCCGTTGATCCCTTCGATACGGTAATTCTTGGTGCATTAATATCAACCTGAATGGCATTGCCGTTAACGATGTATGCATCTCCGGATGTTGTTAACGTCAACACGGCTGAAGATTGATTGTTGATCAGTCTGGCTGACACATCCACATTGGTTATGTCCCAGCCCTGTCGTCCGCCAGAAATGTTAGAGCCTGGTGCACCGTTGATCTGGTTCCGGGTTCCAAAGGTTCCTGTCGTGTTGAGTGCTCCGGTGTCTCCGTTAATTTGGGATGCAAAAAAGTTGGCTGCCAGGTTGTTAGGCCCCGACAAAGCAACCGAAGTCGCCGACGTTGGTCCAAATAACGCCTGGTCTCCGGTGCGATTCGCGTCACCTTCCTGCGCACTGAACAGCGCTCTTCCTCCGAGCGTGCCAGAGATCGGAGTCGCAAATCCTGTCAGTGTGGTAACCACCGGTGCTGAAGTCGATTGGACAAGTACTCCGCCAGCCCGCAGTGACATGTTACGGAATGGCAGGTTCGGATTTTGATAAATAACTCCTAGTGTCCAGCCTGCATGGTTGGCCGTGGCATCATTGTTGATAACGATCGTTCCCACAACCGCTCCGGTGATATATGTACCCGCTCCCCCACTTTGTACAAGCGACGTAACATTGGCAGAACGCACATATCCGGCGGCGCCGTTCCCCAGATCGAATTGATTGTATGTCGCCGGGTCAGGAGTAACGCTGGATGTTCCTGCTGGGGTGATAAACGTGACCGGATTGTTAATGGCTGCACTCAGGTTCACATTGCCATTAATATAACTTCCGCCCCAGATCAATTCTGCGTATAGAACTGTACTGCCCGCAGGAAGGACGAGTATCGCAGCTGAGCTGTTGCTCTGATACAAGCTTGTCGTACCTGCTGGATATGTCCCAAAAGTCAAGGCCGTATTGGTCGTCGTGAATGCCCCGATACTGTCCTGTGTTCCTGGCACCCCTGCCGTATCAGAACGACTCAAACCAAGTGTATTACCTGTAAACGTAATTGCTCCCGTAGCGTTGACGGTTGAACGAACGACAAGAGGAATAGAGATCACCTCCTTCATCAAGGATTGTAATCATCGTATGAGACGGAGCCTTGTATCAGTCTATGAGGTTCATTCCGAAATTTGTTTGTCCCTGTGAAAAGTTTCTGCTTCGTTCTGCGTATATGTCACTTTGTTTCCACCCATTTAATTGACATTTGCGTTTTGCACAATCTGTTTTATAATCAACTAATACGAGAGTCATTCTGTCGTACCATTATGATGCAGTCAGCGGTGATATATGAAGAGTTTGTCTACACATAGCAACCATATTCCAACAGAATATGAATTCAAGCATTCCAAATGGATCAAAAAAATGCTTCATGCTTATTGGGTTGTTGTAATCACACATTTCGTTGTTCAGATCGGCTGTTTCCTATTCCTGGATTATGATCGCACTCCTGAGGATTTTATCATTCATGTTCTAATCTGGCCCACAGCCTCAGGCATTGCTTCCATTTTGATTGCCAGTTGGATTGATCAGCGCTTCAGTGCCTTTTCGTTCTATGCCATGTCAGCGGCCAGCACAGTTGTTGCCTGGACGATCATTCATGTCAATTATGACATTCGAATTATTCAAGCGATCAGCCTGCTGCCCATCTTCACTTCGGTTTTGTTTTTTAGCAGAAAACGGGTCTGGACCGCATGTTTGATGCAAACGACGGGTTATGTTTTGGTTTTGTTTGATTCAGGATATCGTTCCTATCTGACTTCCTTTGACATGGTTTCCATCCCAGCCTTTCTCGTTGTCGGTACATATGTAGCTCAGGTCATTGTCACAAGTGGTGTTGAAGTACTGGATGATCTCAAGGACAGCATGTTAGCCAAGCAGGAACTGATTGTACGAAATGCCATTATGACCAAGCAATCCAAAACAGATGGGCTTACCAATTTGTATAATCAGAGCTCATTCAAAGACTATTACGATAAAGCATATGAGTATGCCAAGAGCGGTATGAGCCTTCATTTGGCACTAATTGATATTGATGATTTCAAATCAATTAATGACACCTATGGACATCGGGTGGGTGATATCATTCTGGAGAAAGTTTCGCATGTCATCCAGGAGAACATCACTTCAAGCGATATTGCAGCCCGTTATGGCGGTGAAGAATTCGCATTGCTTATGTTTGAACAGTCTTTCGATCAGGCTTACGCGCTCGTGGAACAGATTCGTCAGAAAATAGCCCTGATGGGCCATTTGGAACTGGAGGGGAATTCCATCACCGTAAGTGTGGGACTCAAAAGTTTCAATGCCCGGCTGACCAAAGAAAAGCTGTTTGAAGAGGTGGATGCCTGTCTATACGCTGCCAAACGGACAGGTAAAAACAAAACCGTGACTTCCCTTGACCTAGTTGAGGTTTAGTGAATACAAGAGACATAAAAAAAAGTTGTACCGCAAACCGAATTCGGTTGTGCAGTACAACTTTTTTACATCTAGAATATTCGTCTTACTCGGCCCATTCCCAACGGTGAGCATATTGCTCCAACTTGGGATGAAGCGTACCCGGCTGGCCATCGATAAGGAGACGCAGTTTCGTAATCCAGTCCTTGAACGAGTCGAACGATGCAAATAAATTCGCCATTTCAGAAGTGAGATACAGAAAATGAGGTGCCGGATATTCAGCAGTCAGATGACGCAGAGCCGAATCAATCGGCGTGTACTTCTTCCTCTTGCCTTCCAGTCCCTCCACCTTAATGCGGAACTCGGAATGATCTCGCTTCCACTCATGCAGGCGGTCCTCTCTTCTATAGTACGGCTGCACTCCATCCTTGCTCATGCGCTTGACGGTGCTCTCGTGCAGCGGATAGAGTACCAACTGTGTAAAAGCGCGTGTATCCGAAGTGGATGCCGCATGTTCAAGTTGTTCATTGGTCACATGCTCGAATGAATCGTAGAAAATCAGTGTACCTTTCCGGCTTGCTGCAGGCGGTTCGTAACCGTATGGAACCGTTGTATAATTTCCAGACATGATCTTCCTCCAGTCCGTTATAAATGCTTATTTGTTATGGGTATCCTGCTCAGTCTGATCTTTGTTCAAATCCACATAGAATGTCATTTTATTCTTGCCCGAACGCTTCGATTCATACAAGGCTTCATCAGCCATACGGATAATTTCACTCGGATTGCCGCTGTTTGTCGGATACTCGGCACCGCCGATGCTGCATCCAATGTGGATCAGCTCATATTCAATGATAAAGGGTTTATTCAAGCTCTGGATAATCTCATCCGCATATGCTCGTGCCTCTTCTTTGGGATTAGCCCCAATGGAACGGAGCACGATGAGAAATTCATCACCGCCCAAACGAACTGTTATTCCTTTGTCGTGGCTGAGGGCCATCAGACGCTGGGCCACTTTTTGGAGCAGGACGTCTCCGGTTTGGTGTCCGAGGGTATCATTCACACTTTTGAATCCATCCAAATCCAGATAGAGGAAAGTCAATGTATGATCCGTACTCTCCGTCTCAAGTGATTCCTCCAGATAAACTTCAAGCGCTGTCCGGTTCGGCAAACCTGTCAGTTGGTCGTAATGGGCCAAATTCTGCATAAAAACCAGTTCCGAGTCTTTATTGGTAAGTGCGGTTAGCATGCCCCTGAGCGAGCGACATAACACTTCGATCTCCTTAATCCCCCTGTTTTCCGGAATCTGTACCTCATTACCTGCACGAAGTTGGTCTGCCACTTTAGTTAATCGTGTAATTGGCGAAGAGATTAGGCGAGAAACCAACCATCCAATGAGCGCAAATAATACGGTAACTGCAAGCCCCGCCCAAACGTTGAACCATAACATATCGGATACGGAAGCAAAAGCCGTTGATTTGAGCTGGCGAACGACAACAGTCCAGCCGAGACCGGGATAATCCAGATGACCCTGGCTGTATGCGAGTCCGGTAACATATTCCTTACCGTCAGCCCACTTCTCTATGGACCAACTCGTCTTGTTGGTCTCTGCTGCTTCCATCCCGGACAACTTCAATGGTTTTCCAACCCATTCCTCAGGACCAAGCAGCACCGTATGCTCTCTCTTGCTTACAATGAACATCTCAATGTCCTTTTCCCGGTATTTCAAAGGCTCAAGAACGCCTTTCTCCACTTCTTTAGCCCATTCCCAGCTTAAATGCGCAGCCAGTACGCCAGCAATCTCACCATTTTTATATTTCAAGGGAAAACTGATATCGACAAATTGCAGTGGTTCTCCTGTAGGGTTTGGAAGCAGCTTGGCTAGAAGCACTGCGTTATGTACGTCTCCAATAAACTTACCCTTGATTCCTTCCTGATACACAGGTCGTTCAGACAAATCTTCACCGCGCAATATGCCGTCCGTTGAGGCTAGTACTTTTCCTTTTGGATCCATGAATCCAACCCAGGAGAATGAGGGAAAGCTATTCTGTAGCTGATTCAGCAGCATCTGAATATCAGCAGGTTCGAAGCGGTCTTCGAGGGCAGCCATCTGGCCAAGTAGATCCAGTTCTCCGGAACGCGCCCACATGAAGCGATCCAACTTGTCTGTTGTTTGAGAAGCCGTGCTGGTCAAGGAATGACCGATCTCGGTTTCAACAGCGACCGCTGATTTTTGACTGAAAATATAACCGATCGTTAATGTCACCAGCAAGGACAATATGGCGAAGGTCACGGTAAGTATCGTTCTGAGTTTGTAAGACATGTTGGCCTCCAATAATCGGTGAAACCATTTTGCTTTTTCAACACGAAACATGCTGTAAAGGGCACACGGGATGTCACCTATTCGTTTTCATCTTTATCGGAAATAATGACCTGTTTTATTATACATGCTTTTGCATTATTCGGTTCAAGTTGCTCCGTCAAACAACCGTGTTTCTTCCATTCAAAGAATAGTCACGATTCTGTATATACATACTTGGGTTATGAATATAGAGAGCAAGCATATCATCCAATGATGAGATGATGATTCAGCATGTCTGTCGTACAGAGAGAACTTCAACTAGAAATTGGGGGTGTAATATTGAGCCTGCTTCATCTTGCTGTTATTTTCCCTTTTGCCATGGGGATTTTGCTTACGATGCTGAACCGCTTTTTCCGTAGAATACATATGGGGTGGCCAGTTCTTATTGTTCCGGCAGTTTTGTTCGGTTATTTTGCAAGCCTCATACCTTCCGTGTCTCAGCGAAATATGATATCCGGTTATGTGCCCTGGATTCCGTCACTTGACATTGGATTTAATCTATATCTGGATGGCTTAAGCCTGCTGTTGACACTACTTATTACCGGGATCGGAGTTCTGGTGGTGTTTTACTCCATTTACTACATGGACAAAAAAGAGGATTTGAACCGCTTCTACCTGTATTTGCTCATGTTTATGGGGGCCATGCTGGGGGTTGTACTGTCCGATAACATGATTGTATTGTACGGATTCTGGGAACTTACAAGTATCACGTCATTCTTGCTAATCGCCTTTCATTACAAACGCAAGGCTTCCACTTCAGGCGCACAAAAGTCGTTTTTGATTACCGTGTTTGGCGGGTTCGCCATGTTAGCGGGATTCATGATGATGTATTTGATGACTGGAACGTTTAGTATCCGTGCAACCATTACGGAATGGGGACAGATTCAGGATAGTGCATTGTTTTTGCCTGCACTGGTGCTGATTCTGATCGGGGCATTTACCAAATCCGCGCAATTCCCGTTCCACATCTGGCTGCCGGATGCGATGGAGGCTCCAACACCCGTCAGTGCATATCTGCATTCGGCCACGATGGTTAAGGCCGGTTTATACGTTATAGCCCGCTTCACTCCCATTTTTGGAGGAGAGGGAACCTGGTTCTGGCTGGTCACTGGCGTAGGTCTCCTGACCTTGTGTTATGGATCGTTCCTTGCTGTGAAAAAGAACGACCTTAAGGCAATTCTCGCTTATTCCACCATCTCGCAGCTTGGATTAATCATGTCCCTGCTCGGTGTCGGTTCTGCTGCACTCTACTTCGGTTATGGCGATTCCTCTGCCGTTTATACGGTTGCAATTACAGCAGCCCTGCTTCATCTCTTCAATCACGCAACTTTCAAGGCAGCGCTGTTTATGGTCGTTGGCATTGTTGATCATGAAACGGGTACACGCGATATTCGGAAGCTCGGAGGGCTGGCTTCCTTTATGCCCATCACGTTCACTGTAGCGCTTGTAGGAGCACTTGCCATGGCAGGCATTCCGCCTTTCAACGGTTTCTTAAGTAAAGAGCTGTTCTTCCAAGCCATGGTTGAAGTGACACATCTGCGCATCTTCGGACTTGGTTCATGGAGTATCCTATTGCCTGTACTCGCTTGGCTCGCCAGTGTATTTACTTTAATCTATGCGCTGATCATCGTGTTCAAAACGTTCCTCGGTAACCGCCGCACGGAGCTTCCGGCGGAGAAGCTGCATGAAGCTCCGGTGGGTATGCTGATTCCTCCGGTCATCCTCGGTGTACTTGTCATTACTTTCGGACTCTTCCCGGATCTGCTGGCTGGATCGCTTATTAAGCCGGCGATGGCCTCCGTGCTTCCAGCGCTACTTGAGGGGAACGAGCATTTTGACGTTCACTTCTCCTTATGGCACGGAATCACACCGGAATTAATCATGACCATCGGTGTTATTATTCTTGGTATCACGTTGTATAAACTGTTACCTCGCTGGAGAAATGTATATGAACATTACCCGCAAGGCCTGACCATTAACAATATCTATCATGTCGTGCTGGATAATGTGCAGCATTATGCTCGCAAATGGACAGAAGCTTACATGAACGGATCTGTCCGCAATTATCTGGTGTACATCTTCTCGTTCACCGTTGCACTGCTCGGATATGCCTTTTTCCGTTCAGGCGAAAATATTACCTGGAATTTCAAGGGGCATGCTCCCTTCTCATTCTATGAAGCAGTCCTGCTTGTCGCTCTGATTGCTGCTGCAGTCTCCATTCCTTTTGCGAAAAATAGACTCTCTGCGGTCATTATGACTGGTGCTGTCGGGTATCTGGTCACTCTGCTATTTGTATTGTTCCGTGCACCCGATCTGGCATTGACCCAGATGATTGTGGAGACCGTATCGGTTGCGCTGTTCCTGCTGTGCTTCTACCATCTGCCTGAGCTTCAACGTGGGCGGTCCAGCCGCAGGTATCTCAGCGTGAACATGATTGTCGCTATTGCGGTGGGGATCGTAATGACCTTCGTAGCTCTTGCCGCAAGTGGAACAGCTTCACTGGAGAGCATCTCCAATTTCTTCATTCAGGAGAGCTATGACCTTGCAGGCGGCAAGAACGTCGTCAATGTACTGCTCGTAGACTTCCGCGGATTTGATACGATACTGGAAATTATGGTGCTGGGAGTAGCCTCACTATCCATCTATTCCATGATTAATCTGAATCTTGAAGCCAAGGATCTCGGAGCACGATTGAAATTCCGCAAAAAAGAAGAAACCAAAGATAACGATAATCTGGATGAAGAAGCGGATAATACGAAAAAATATGGCAATCAGGAACGCAGCTCATCTACCTGGGATACCGTTCCCTTACAGAGTAACGATGTGCTGCTGCAAACAACAACCAAAGTGGTCGTGTTTATCATTCTGACCTTTGCGCTGCATTTGTTCTTCGCAGGACATCATAACCCAGGCGGCGGTTTCATCGGCGGATTGGTCACGGCTGCTGCACTGGTCCTGATTGCTCTTGCGTTCAGTACGGATACGGTACGCAAGGCGCTGCCAATCGATTTTCGTACGTTAACGGCTGTTGGATTGGCTATTGCCCTGTTGACAGGGGCAGGTTCCTTTTTATTCGGAGCTCCCTTCCTCAGCCAGACCTTCGGATATTTCGAACTTCCTTTGCTGGGAGAGACAGAGCTTGCTACCGCGATGCTGTTTGATCTCGGCGTATATATCGCTGTCCTTGGCGTCACCATGACCATCATTCTACAGATCGGGGAGGATCGCTGATATGGAAATATTGATGTGCGTTGCCGTTGGTATACTGTTTGCCGTCGCCGTCTTTTTAATCTTGTCACGGAGCCTGCTCCGAATCGTATTAGGTATGTCCATTCTCACGCATGGGGTGCATCTGCTGCTGATTACGATGTCTCGCCTTAAAACAGGTGCCCCTCCCTTGCTGGGAGAAAAGGCAGGTAGCTATGTCGATCCGCTGCCTCAAGCGCTGATTCTGACTTCCATTGTCATCAATTTCGGGCTAACCGCTTTCTTCTTTGTTCTGTCCTATCGCTCTTATCTAAAATTGAGAACAGACGACATGGAAGAAGTAAGGGGGCGTCCATATGAATAATCTTGTGGTTCTGCCTTTGCTGCTGCCGCTGATCACAGGTGTGATTACCATACTGTTTTTCCGCAAAGTCCGCATTCAGCGCATCGTCAGTGTCATGGGGACGCTGTTGACTGCCGCTGCCTCAACCGTATTAATTACACAGGTTGCCAGTTCGGGCGTACAGACCCTTAATATGGGCGGCTGGGCCCCGCCTTACGGTATCGTTCTGGTAGCTGATATGGTATCTGCGTTGCTCGTTGTGGCTGCTTCCATCATTGCTCTAGCATGTCTGCTGTATGCTTTTCGAAGCATCAACAAAGAGAGGGAAGAACATCATTTTTACGTCTTCTTTCACTTTCTCATTGCAGGCGTGAACGGTTCTTTTCTGACAGGCGACCTGTTTAACCTCTTTGTCTGTTTTGAACTGATGCTGATCTCTTCCTATGCGCTAATTGTGCTGGGAGGAACGGAAAGACAGCTTCGCGAAACGATTAAGTATGTTCTGATCAACATTGTTTCTTCCGCCTTATTCGTCGCCTCCATCGGCTTCCTCTATTCGATAACAGGCACACTGAATATGGCGGACTTGTCCAATCGGATTGCCGAAGTGGGTCAGAGTGGTGTAGTTACCCTGATTGCTGTCCTGTTTCTCATTGTGTTCAGCATCAAAGCCGGCCTGTTTCTCTTCTTCTGGCTGTCAGGCTCCTATGCAGCTCCCCCTGCAGTAGTAACGGCATTGTTTGCCGGATTGCTGACCAAAGTAGGGCTATATGCGATTGTGCGCACATTCACACTCATTTTTTATCATGATCCGGATTTCTTCAATGCACTAATTGGTTGGATGGCTGGCGCAACCATGATCCTCGGGGTCATTGGCGCCATCTCCTATCGTGACGTGAACAAAATTTTGGTCTATAACGTGGTTGCAGGTGTCGGGTTTGTGGCATTCGGCATGGCTGCTGCAAGTCGTCAGGCACTGGAAGGCCTACTCTTCTATATGCTACATGACATGTTGATCAAAACGCTGCTCTTCTTGCTGGGAGGTGCCCTGATTGCCGTTGCGGGCACGTCTAAACTTGAAAACATGGGGGGATTGCTCCAACGCTATCCGCTGTTAGGATGGATGTTCTTCATCAGTGCACTTGCACTGGCTGGTATTCCTCCATTCAGTGGTTTCCCGGGTAAGCTGCTGCTCTTCGAGGGTGGTTTGCAGGCCGGTCTATATGGTCTTACGGGAATTGCGGTGCTCTCCAGTCTGCTGATGCTGTACTCGGTCCTGCGTATTTTCATTCAGGCCTTCTGGGGCGAACCTCCAGCAGGCATCGTTAGACGACCTTACGCTGTAAACGGACTTTTAATCCCTGCCGGCATCCTGTTCATATTTATTATCGTCATGGGCTTGGGGGCTGAAGGAATGTTTCAGCTAACCTCCCGCGCAGGCGACATTCTACTGCATCCCAATATTTATATTGATGCAGTATTGAAGGAGTAGATGCTTATGGCCTTTCAGATCATACTGAATCTGATCATTGCCTTTGTATGGATGTTTCTGAATAATGCCTGGAATGGCGTTGGTTTTCTTATTGGTTACCTGCTGGGTCTGCTGCTAATCGGGAGTATGCGGCGCTTCTTCCCTCAGCGCTTCTATATCGTTCGAGTCTGGGCCATCATGAAGCTGCTCTACCTGCTGTTCAAGGAATTAATACGAGCCAGTATTGAGGTCATTCGTCAGATTATCAAGCCCAGGCTTGAAATTAGTCCCGGCATATTCACCTATCAGACTCAATTGTCCTCCGACTGGGAGGTTACCTTTTTATGCCTGCTCATCTCGCTGACACCGGGATCATTACCACTTGAGATATCTGGAAATCAACGGAAGCTGTTCATTCATGCGCTGGATATCAAGGATGAGCAGAAAATGAGAGATGATATCAAAAATACGTTTGAAAAAGCCATTATGGAGGTGACGCGATAATGCTATCCTCAATGTTATTTATATCCCTTCTTGTGCTGTCCTTGGCAATCCTGGGTTGCTTGTACCGTGTGTTGCGCGGTCCTTCCATGGCTGACCGGATTACTGCCCTGGATACCATCGGCATTAACGTCATCGCCATTGTGGCTGTACTGTCCATGATGCTACACACGCAGGCCTATCTGGATATCATCCTGCTGATTGGTATTCTTGCTTTTCTAAGCACGGTCGCATTCGCACGTTATATTGAACGGGGGGCGGTATTCAAAAATGAAGGAGATCGTTAATGGAACCGCTGAAATAGCTATCGGTCTGATCGTTCTGTGCGGAGCTCTACTGAGTGCACTTAGCGCATTTGGATTAATACGATTACCAGACGTTTACCTGCGGGCACATGCTGCGACAAAAAGTACAACACTCGGTGTGTTCTGCGTACTCATCGGAACATTTTTCTTCTTCTGGTACTTCGACAACTACATTAGTGCACGTGTACTTCTTGGCATTGTGTTTGTCTTTATTACCGCTCCGGTTGCCGGGCATTTGAATGCACGCGCAGCATATCGGACAGACGTTCCACTCTGGGAACAGAGCGTACAGGATGAACTTGAACCGCTGCTCAAAGGTAAAAAAGTCAACCATGAGGCCAAGGATATGATGGAATGATGAAGATTCCCTTTTTTCATATTGGAAAAATCAAAAATAACCCCGTAGGATGCGCACCAAATGCGTGCAGCTACGGGGTTATTTTTCATGTTCAGTGACGCGGTATTTATATAAACCTATTCAGCCAATCGTAAGCCTTAGCACCACTGATTTCGTGCCCGCCTGCAAAGAAGTCGGCACCTAGAACATCCAGTGCCCCCTCTTGTGAATAAATCTCCTTCAACCTGGCGAAAGCTTCTCTTGCCGCGGCCTGTGGAAATACCCGATCTTCCCTTCCTGCTTCAATGAATAATGGTCTTGGCACGATCAGACCAATAATATCCGGCATCTCCGCTTCCCGCAAGATGCCTGGAATGTAATTATCAAGACAGTGGTTCCGGTCCAGAATACTTGCTCGAAAGGTGCTGGTATATCCGCTGATTATCGTGGCCCGGAATCTTACATCCAGCGCGGAAGTAAAGGCAGCAACGAGCCCTCCACCCGAGATGCCCATGATGCCAACCCTCTCTGCATCAACTTCAGGGCGGGTGGACAAATAATCGAGCACCCTCATCGTCTCGTAGACACGATGCCCGGCCAGTGTCTGTCCGGCCATAAGCAGATGGGCTGCAATCTTCGTGCAGGAGCTAATTCCTGGCGGTTCATCCTTATCCTCTTCCAGTCTTCGATCACCTAATCCGAGCAGTTCAGGAGCAGCAACCATGTACCCTCGCTGTACCAGGGATAGAGCAAAATCTTTATGCAGTCCCGGTGCTGCCGCTCGCGGAGAACCGTCAGGCTCCATGCCGCTTATCTCCCTGCTCCCATAACCATGGCCATGACAGGCAATCATGGCAGGCACCGGTGTATTTATGTTACTTAACTCATTAGGAATCAATACGTATATTGGCATTCGCAAGCCTGCATAAGTCGTAATTTCCACGCGTTCCCTCACGTAACCATCGCAGGCAATACGCTCCAGCACGACAGCATCCAGCTCTGCATCATTTGCCGGAAAACCACCCAGCCGTTCACGTATTCCCGAACGCAACTGTTCACTCCATTGTTCCAGAGGCTGTCCCGCCTGATATGCAGAACGTCCGCGCTCAGTCGTTTGTTTTTGCAGATAAGATTCAATCGCAGTCACTAATGGTGTACCTCCTTGTTCATTCGCTGCACCTATCCATATGAAATAAAACAATATGAATGATCTAAACGAATCAAGATCCATACTTTTTCCAGTTCATTATAGTGCAAGCCCAATGCCCATGAATTTAATATTCATGCCGGATTACCCCGAAACCCTGCTATTCTTATGAAAAAAAGAGACATTCCCCTGGCCTGCAACGCAGACTTCAAGAATCTCCCTTTATTATATGGTGGCTGCTTTATAGCAACGATATACACGATGAGTAACCAGAGTAATGTTGATCTAGCGTTATGTTTTTTGACCTGGGAGCCACCAGTTCCATTTCCCCATCAACTTCATTAGTGCTGGCACGAGCAGCAAACGAATGATGGTGACATCAATGAGCACTGCAGCAGTAATGCCAACGCCAAGCTGCTTCACTCCTTCCACATCTCCAAAGGCAAACGGAATAGTCACAGCAAGCAGAATGGCAGCCGCCGATGTAATCAGTCGACCCGTTGACGCAAGTCCATGCATGACCGCCTGGTCACTGTCTCCTGTCAGACGATAGATCTCCTGTATCCGGCTAAGCATAAACACGCCATAGTCCATCGAGATGCCGAAGACAAGTCCTGCGATAAACACCGGAATCATGATGGCAATCGCCGAGGGCTCCATCCCCAGATGACCCTGATTGAAGACCAGCACCAAAACTCCAAAAGAAGCTGTCAGGCTGAGCATATTCATCAGAATCGCTTTGATTGGAATCAGCAGCGAACGAAATGCCATCAGCAGTACAATGTAATTAGATACGATCACGAAAACCACCACCTTGGGCAGTTGTCCCAGAATTTCCTGCATAATCTCAACTTGCGAAGCAGCTTCTCCGCCATAACGAATGGATATACTCTGAGCGCCGTGTTGAGCGTCCCGGTCATTCATCATGTTCAGCCAGTCTGCAGCTTGTTCTGATCCTGGTGCTCCCTTAATGGTAGCCACCAGACGAATAGCATCCTCAGATACATACGAGGAGAGAAGCGAATCGTGCAATACCAGCTCGCTGCTCGCGCTTCCAGTCTGCAGTGTTCTGTTCTGTCCTGGCCTGTACTTCTGATCCATTCCCCAGACGGATTCAATCTGAATGACATCCTCATCCTTTTGCAATTCCCTTACCTTTCGAAGCGCCGTGTTCCAGTGTAATGCGGTTAACCTCTCACCCGTTCCTCCAATGAGAATATCGACGGAAGCGATGTTCTCCTGAGCGAAAACCTGCTGCACCTTCTCTGCAGCTTGCCTGGATTCTATTGTTGCTGGCAATGAGGTTGCATCTGGAATCGCCAACTCCAACTGCTGAACCGGAAGCAGACAGAAAAGCAGAATGCCTGTACCCAACAAGGTCATGCGTATCGGTTGTTTCATCACTGTGCCAAACCAGTGCAGCCATATCGAGGGTTTACGCGGCGGCGTACGGATTGAAAAATGTTTTTTTCGTTTAAAAATCCGCTGCGCATAGAGTGTAAGAATGGCTGGTAGCAAGGTCACATTGATTAACACGGATATCATCAGGACCGTCATGGCACCGAGCGAGACACTTAGAAACATGGGAAGTCTAATCCATACCAGCGACAATAGGCCAAGCAGCACACAAGCTGCAGAAAACAAAACAGCCCTTCCGGCTGTACGCAGTGTCCTCTGGATAATCTCATACGAAGCCTGCCCATGATCATGCGGATACAACTGCATCTCATCCCTGTATCTGCTTAGAATAATCAGTGCAAAATCGATGCTTAACGCCATTCCCACCATCGGTATGACATTGATAACGAAATTCGACAGTTCCACGTAATGCCCCATGAGTGAGGTTATACCCATGGCTGTGACCACACCGACTACACCCATAATTACGGCAACAAGTGCCGCATATAATCCTCGAAAGGCAAAACATAGAATGAACAGTGCAATCGGTAAGCCAACGATTTCCGCCCGCTCCAGATCCCGAAAGCTCAATTGATTCACATCCTGCTGAACGACAGGCTTGCCGGTTAAACGAATAATTCCTTGATCCTCTGCTCTAGTTAAGGAACGAAGTTGCTCAATGGGCGCATTCATTTGGTGCGCCGGAACATTAAAATCCAGGAGTGCATATGCCGTCCCGTCTCGCATCATTGCGCTTCTTCCATCCTCAAGCGGAGAGATTATGGTTGAAAGATTGGGAAGAGAGCGTACCTCCTGTAAATGCCTGTTGATCCAATTCCGAAATTCTGTCCCAGAGGTGCCTGTCTTCTTTTCATAAACAACAATAATCGGATCATCCGGTATTCCGAAATCATCCTTGAGAATACGCTCAATATGCTGTGCATCTCCATGAATCCGTTTCAACCCATGATCCTGAACAACACCGGGCAGATTCCATGCCCATACGGCGGATATCCCGATCATAAAAACCCAGCTGATCATGATGAACCGTGGATATCGGCCAATAAGGTAAGCAAGGCTGCGATAACCCATATCCAAGCTCCTCTTCTATCCGATTGGCATTTCATCATTCATCTATGGCAAAGCAAAGGGCATATATGATGATTAAGTAACGTACCAGAATAGTACAAGTCTATTCACGCCAGGGTGAGTTTATGTTCAGCAAACAAGGAAAGACGGACAAGACCTGCACGTTCGCACAGGTTGTCCGTCTTGATTAATGGATTAAGATAATCAGCCATTTGGATCCTATATGAGAAGATGAAAAGTAAATGACCATGTGAATTGAGCTTATACGGGCCGTACCACCGTAAATCGCTCGCCAAGTTTAGCGTAATCATTGCCGGCAAGCCGACTTACGGGTTTAAGGTGATCCATCAAAATGTAATGATGAGCGGGGTCATACACTTTTTCATTAAAATGATACTGTACGATGCGAACGAGAAGCAGATCCGTTACAGGTTTGCCTTCGTCATTAGAAATCGGTACATGTTGATATAGACGGCATTCCATGCGGATCAGTGCTTCCTGTATCCCGGGCACCCTCACAACTGAACTTGGTACCGTCGTCAGGTTAGTACGCTCCAGCTCACTCTCATGCGGTTCAAGCAGTGCTGCTGTCTCATTCATTTCGTTAACGATTGATTCGTCACAGATATGTACGACTAGCTCTTGCCCTGTAATTGCATTGCGGGCAGTATCTTTCATGACTCCATCCTTACGGTTTATGGAAATGGACAACAACGGCGGATCAGAGCTAACGACATTAAAGAAACTGAACGGAGCTGCATTTACAACGCTGCCGTCCTCTGAGACGGTTGTGACAAAAGCAATCGGGCGCGGCACTACCGAACCACTCATCAGTTTATAATTATCCCTGCTCGTCAGATCATTTGGATTCAATGTGTACATCATAGACCTATCCCCTTTCCTAATCGGGAACGAATGGTTCCCATACAGACACTGTTACTTCGTAAGTATATATCGGGTCATACTAAAAAAACAAAAAACTCCCTGATGCCCATGACACCAGAGAGTTGTACGATGATGTGAAGCACACATCATGTTCCATTCATTTATTTAACAATGCTTTTCTGGATATCTTCCAGAATTTGCGTGTTCGCTTGCACTCCGCTATACAACCAGCTGCTCGTGCTCTCAAACTCGTATACTTCTCCGTTTTTGACAGCAGGAATACTTTGCCACACTGCATCTTTCAACGCTTCTGCCCCTGTACCCTTATCACTGTTAACCAAGAAGAGATAGTCAGCATTCATATCTGCGATTCTTTCCAAGGAAACCTCGGACCAGTTACCTGTTGCTTTTGCCGATATTTCCTTCACAACTTCAGGCTGTTGCAGTCCGAGTTCATTGTACATGACTTCACCACTGGAGACATTGTTACTAACAACATAAAACTTGTTATTGAATAGCCACAATGCTGCTGCAGTTTTTGTACCACCTGTTGCGGCAGCCACTTTTTCCTTAATTTCTTTTGCTTTTGCATCGTAATCGTCAAGAGCTTTTTGAGCTTCATCTGATTTGTTCAACAGCTCTCCTATTTTCAAAAGAGCCTGACGCCAATCCTTGTTCACATCATCACCAAGTACATAAGTCGGAGCAATTTTATTGTATTGTTCGTACTTCTCCCCTTCTACAGTACTTTCAGAACCCATGATGATCAGGTCCGGCGAGAAGCTGGCAACAGCTTCAAAAGGCAGTTCGCTTGCAATTGTAGGAACCCCATTCAGATTTTCTTGAAGATAATCCTGCACACTGCTGCCATCACGGGCTGACCATTGTGCAGCTGGTTTAACGCCAAGTGTTACCAGATGATCTTCCAGATAGGAAGCGATAATGCGCTGAGGATTGGCTGGAATCGTTACATCATGACCCTGAGCATCTTTTACTGTACGTTCTGTTGGAGCTTCTGTCTGTGTCTCAGTCTCCGTTGTTGTATTCGTCTCTCCTGCTGCAGTTCCATTATCTGCGGACTTCGTTCCGCATGCAGCCAGCCACAATGACATGACCATAATCGTGATTAGCAGCATGATCCCTTTTTTATTACTTTTCAACACGTAATTATCCCCTTTCATGATGAACACCTCAATATGAGCTGGTATGGAAAATTTAAAAAGGGCCCTATTCTCTCCGGTATATGATCCCTGTATGTACTTGTCCATTTCCATTGACAATGATAATTGTTATCAACTAAGTTGTCAATCCGATTTTACTTTTACAACGGCCGATATGTCCCGATCAATGCACCTTTGGGCGAATGCCCCCATATGATGTTTTCAGAATACGACAACAGGAAGGATGTTCGTAGATGGATTACATCAATTATACCTATGCAGGTTACGGTGAAGACCGCTCTGTACAGTTTCCTCCATTATTCCCGGGTGGCAGTCAGGGAGGGCAGCCCATCCAAGGAATTCCCGGAGGACAGGGATCTTTTCCCCCATACTTTCCAGGTGGAAGCACCGGCGGACAGCCACCTTTCTTTCCAGGAGGCGGTCAAGGTACGGTTCCAGGCGTTCCCGCACAGTTGTCGCAAGGCAATCTGCCTACCCTGTTAGGCGCCTATCCACGTCCGGTTGGGCAGCCACCAGCTGAGATGGTATTTCTCTACAATCTGATCAAAAGCAGCCCCGGGCTTCTTCCGTTGTTTATCCAGCAACAACCACAGAATTTGACTCAGGCTGTGCAATTCGCCCAAACAGGCGTAACCGCCCCAAGAGATCAGAATCAGCGTGTACTGCAGAACTTTTGTTACAACCGGTGGTCCCTTGTATTCACCTACAATGACGTTTTTCTCATGTGGCCTGCCACTAATATCTTTGGTTTTGTCGTCGGTTACTTCTATCCGTTCCTAACCCCTGGCATTTTACTCAATACGCAAATCTTGTTCGCTCTTTGCTAACACACAAGCGCCCCTCCCGAAGTTTAGACCTTCGGAAAGGGCGCTTTGATATTTTATATAGGATTACGGGACTGCTGACGGTGCCCATGCTTACCTACCATAACCAGATAGAGCAGTAACGCCCCAAGGTCGGCACATGCGATAACGATCCCCATTGGTACCGCGGTTCCCTCTCCTCCCAAGCCTACGAGCGGAGCTACGATCCCGCCAAACAAGAATGTCATAACCCCTATTAGTGCAGAGGCACTGCCAGCTGACTTCTCCTGGTTAGCCATGGCCAGCGCGAAGGAAGCCGTGTTGACGAGACCCACACTGGAAACGACAAGAAATAACGGAATCAATATGGAGATCAGATTACCTCCCAATAGGATGGCAACAAGCAGAGATATGCCCCCCACAGCAGCCGCAACCAGACCGGCTATGAGCAAACGCGTTTCGGACACTCTACCCGCCAATCTCCCAGCAATCTGGCTTGCCAGAATGATTCCGAGACCATTAACGGCGAAGCAGATACTGAACATCTGCGGAGAGACGCCGTAAATCTTTTGCAGTACGAATGGTGAACCCGATATGTACGCAAACATTCCGGCTGCTACAAATCCTTGAGTTAATGCATATCCCATGAACAGACGGTCCGATGCGATCTGCCGGAATGTGACCAGAGTCTGCTTCAACCCTCCGCTGGATCTTCTTTCGGACGGCAGTGTCTCTCCAAGTCCAAAAATAACGGCCAGCAACGTAAGCACTCCAATGAGACTCAACAAAATAAACACACCACGCCATGAGGTATAAGCGAGCAATTGCCCACCGATAATCGGTGCTGCGATAGGCGCTACCCCGTTAATAAGCATCAGCAGGGAGAAGAAACGGGTTAACTCCGGTCCGGAATACACATCCCTTACCACTGCCCGGGAAATAACGATTCCGGCTGCACCGGCTGCTCCCTGAATAAAACGCAGCACAACAAACGAACCCATTGTCGGACTCACCAGACATAGCATGGAAGCGATCGTATATAGTACAAGTCCTGCAATAAGCGGCATACGGCGTCCTCGTACATCACTAAGGGGACCTGCCAGCAGTTGCCCTGCAGCAAGCCCGACCATACAAGCTGTTAAACTAAGCTGTGCATACGAAGGAGAGGAATTGAAATCCTCAGCCAGTGTAGGCAGTGCGGGCAGATACATATCCAGGGACAACGGACCGAAGGCAGACAGTGTCCCCAATATTAAGGCCATACGCACACGTGATGATGATTGATGATTTAAGGAGGCTGATGTACTTTTCATAGTGAATAAACTTGTTCCTTTCCTTACGATGTTTCCTGTTTTCTTTAGTGTTCTCCGTCTCCAAGCAGCCGCAGCAGGTTGGATGGCAGTGTAAACTGCTGATTGTTAATGATAATTCGGCGCAGCTCCTCTTCATCCCGTTCATTCTCTGCATCCTTGATCTCTTGAATCTCCCGGTGCAGCCTCTCCATCTGTTGATCAAGGGCATTGGCGGAATCTGCTGCACTTTTCAGTTCCTTGGTCAGACGTTCAGGAACGTCCTTATTGTATTTATAAAAGATTTTATGTTCAAGGCTCGCCCAGAAATCCATCGCAATGGTACGGATCTGAATCTCAACGCATGCCCGCTCTTCACCATTGGACATATAAACAGGCACATCCACCAAAAGGTGCAAGCTTTGATATCCATTGGGTTTCGGATTCTGGATATAATCCTTCACTTCAAGCACACGCAGATCACTCTGATTGCACAGCATATCCTTGATCCGATAGATGTCCGAGATAAAGGAGCATGTGATGCGAACACCGGCAATGTCCTTGATATTTTTCTTGATACTTTCGAAGGTCAACTCATGATTTTTGCGAAACATCTTATTCATGATACTTTCAGGAGACTTCAATCTGGATTTCGTATGCTCAATCGGGCTGTAATCATGCAAGGACTGAAACTCTTCCTTTAACACTTCAATTTTGGTTTCCATCTGATCCAGAGCAAATTTATAAATCATCATGAATCTGGTAATTTCGTATTTGAATTTCTTGAATTGGTCAATCGGATGTGGAGCGTTCATCATGGTTTTCTTCCTTTCTTTTATGCACACTTGAGTGATTTACAGGTATAAGAAATCAGGCTGTCGCACCTGTCTCAAATTCATTATAAAACATATGGAGCCAATAAACGAATTTGTGACACGTAGGCAGTTGGGATTAACGAGAGGTATGGGATCGGATTTTTGACACATGCTACATGTTATTCCATACTCTGCACCTTGTAATATCCACATCTATTGACCATGAAAGAGGCTGATTTTTCTTGTTGTATCAAGTGACCTATTCCTCCAATGAATTACGGGTCAAAGCGTATATGTATCTGCCCGAAGGCTGTATAATCTCTTCTCCTTGCCACAAGCAGGAGACGGAGGAACGTGTTGGAACATGCAGTACGGACTTATTAAATGATGTGAAATTACAGCTGCTGGCAAGTCGGTATCCCCCGAAGCAAACCAAGAACAATATGCAAAAACGTTGGCCTGTCCTTATCTATTGTCGCGGAGGACTTGGCAACTATGGCGGTGTAAAAACGGCCTGGGTGGAACAGTTTGCGCACAAAGGATACATCGTGTTCGCTCCCTCTTATCGCGGTAATGAGGGCAGCGAAGGCCGGGACGAGTATGGTGGTCATGATATTGAAGATGTTCGTGCCGCTTACCGGCTAGTACAAGCACTTCCATATGCCGATTCAACGCGCATTCGCTTATGGGATTCTCCCGCGGGGCCATCAACGCCGTCCATACAGCCACCTTCTTCAACGAAGGCCCCCATCATGTACATAAACTTGTGCTTTGGAGCGGTGTTGCCGATGTCGAACGGACATATCATGAACGAACGGATCTGAGACGCACATTGAAACGTATTCTGGGCGGATCGCCCCGTGCCGTTCCCGAAGCTTATCTTGCCCGTTCTCCGCTGGCTGCCGTCTCCAAGCTTCGCTGCCCCGTACTGATCATGCACGGGACAGAAGACACCCAGGTCAACTATAGTCATGGAACCCGTATGTATCATTGGTTGAAACGAAGAGGAATCAAAGTGACCTTTCATGCCTATGGGGGACAGAATCACTGGTTCCATGACAATATCCATGCAGCTGCAGTAAACAACATGTTTGATTGGCTGGCTTCCCCTTAGTTCCACACCAAAAGTGAACGCGTCGTCTTTATTTTATAAGATGATGCTGTATACTTGAGGGGTTGAGCATTTATTGAAAGGACGGATTCACCATGCAACAACCTCTGCAAAAGTATTCACTTCTGCTTCTATGTCTTGCAGCTGGAATGGTCGATGTCATTGGATATCTGGGACTGGGGCATGTACTCACTGCGAATATGACCGGTAATATTGTACTGCTGGGAATCGCAATTGCCCGTGCGCAGGAATTTATCGTGCTGCGTTCCCTTATTGCTCTGGCAGGCTTCATCGCCGGTAATGCCATTGCTGCACGCATGATCGGTACCAATCAGACCAAAAACGGATGGTCACCCCGAGTGACCCGTGTTTTTGTCGTTGAAAGCATCCTACTTCTGGTGTTCGCCATCGTCATGATCAGCCCATATTCAGAACAGCTCGCCTATCTGTTAATCGCAGTACTGGCTGCTGCTATGGGCATGCAGACTACAGCTGCGCGGCGGATCGGTATCGCCGGAATCTCCACCACAGTCCTGACGAACAATCTTGCTGCAGTCGTCGAAGATGCCGTAAGCATTCTGCAGCGTCTCCGGCACGCGAGTATAGGTTCACTGATGAAGGCTTTATCCAATGACTCGTATTTGCGGGTGTTTGCCGTAATCATTTATCTGATTGGTGTCATTGTCGCGGCGCTGATGTTCCACAACATTCCTATGGTTGCTGTCTGGATACCGGTACTCGTTGTTGGAGGCGTGACTTTGATTGCCCTCTACCGGTTTAACGATAAGCAAGCTGGCACACCCGAGCGTTAAGGTTTGATGTTTTATATGCCATGTTAATCTTGATGTGAAACATTCAGAGCGGCATGTAGTGTTGGTATCCATTCTCAGATACCCTCAATTCTTGTAGCGGATGTCATCTCCGGTTATCCGGGATGCCTCCTGCCGAATTAGCTGTACCAGATGCTGCGCTGCAGGTGATAACACCTCACCAGCTCGGGTACACACGGCAATCTTATTCTTCAGATGAATTCCTCGAACATACACACGTGAAAGCCTTCCCTCACGAACATCTTCCTTCACTACCAATGAGGATATAAAGTTTGCCCCATAACCAGCCTTTACCGCACTGATCGTCTCATTCAACCCGTTGAACTGCAGCGCAATCCGTGGGGCAGCCACGTTGTTCATACTGCATAGTGAGAATAGCCGCTCACGTGTCGCACTGCCCTCTTCTCGCATGATGAAAGGTTCTGCTACCATTTGGGCCAAGTTCACTTCCCGATCAGCATACGGATGCGATGGATGCACTACAAACCACATATCATCCTCAAACAATTCATCCCAATGTACGCCTTGATGCGTAACCCCACTCCCACCGTATACGGCAATCTCTGCCTCATATCGCAGCAGTTGATCGAAGGCCATCCGGGTATTGGTCGTACTAACCACCAGTTCTACATCTTCGTGCGTTTGCTTGAACTTCGCAATCCATCCAGGCAGCAAAAAATTAGAAGGCAAGTACGTTGCCGTTAACCGAACGATGCCTTTTTTCCCTTCCCGCATATCCTGCACAAAGTTCTCTACATCCTGTTCAAGCAAAAACAGACGTTCTGCGTATTCTTTTAATTGCACACCCACATCGGTAAGAACCAGTCGTCTACCTTCCGAAACAAATAAACGAATGCCCAGTTCATGTTCAAATTTCTTCACCTGTGACGAGACTGCAGGCTGGCTAATATTAAGTTCTTCTGCGGCGCGGGTAACGCCACCAAATCTTACGATGGCATGAAACAGTCTTAGTCCGTGCAAATTCATTTCTGTCACTCCTGTATCCTCAATATATAACTTTAATTTATGATTTCATATATAATATATATTTTATTTATGAATCTGCAATCATTATAGTTGAATTATGAAATTCAAACTATAGTTTCGGGAAAGGAAGAAACCTTAATGACAAACGCAGATTGTTCTTCTCTTGAGCACACTTGGAGTCAGGTCGACGACTATTTGAATCAGATGTTGATTTCCTCAGATCCTCTGCTGGAACAAACGCTTCGCAGGAATACGGAAGCCGGATTGCCAGCCCATGACGTTGCTCCTAACCAAGGGAAATTCCTACAGCTCCTGCTTCAAATCCACGGATCGGCACGTGTGCTTGAACTAGGTACGCTTGGTGCTTATAGCACGATCTGGATGGCAAGAGCACTGCCTGAACACGGGAAAATTGTTACTCTAGAAGCTGATCCACATCATGCGGAAATCGCACGTACCAATCTGGTGCAGGCTGGGCTAATCGACAAGGTTGATCTGAGAATTGGACCTGCATTAACAACCCTTCCTGACGTTCAAGAAGATTACAGGGAGCCTTTTGATCTGATCTTCATTGATGCAGACAAACCGAGTAATCCCGAGTACCTCCGATGGGCACTCCGTCTGTCCCGGCCGGGAAGTCTGATTATCGGAGACAACATCGTCAGAGACGGCGAAGTGATCTATGCAGAGAGTACAGACCCCAGAGTTCAGGGCGTACGTCAATTTCTGAAGCTGATCGCCGATCACCCTCGTCTTGAAGCAACTGCACTGCAAACGGTAGGCAGCAAAGGGTACGATGGATTGGTCATCGCTCGTGTAATTGCGTAATTGAGCCTTATGACAAAATAAACAGTGGTCAATTCTTCCGCAAATCCCCCTTTCCTGTTAAACTGAAATCACTGCACTGGTAACGACTGGGGGATTACACTTGAGAGTTTTACGACAGATCCATGCTGAAATTCGGGGCTGGTCCCGAAATATTCAACTCTTTTTTCTGGCAAGCATCCTGTATCAGATCGGAAATGGCATGTTCTCGGTTTTGTACAATCTGTACATTCAGGGTCTAGGCTACAATGATACAATGAACGGCCAGATCGTTAGTATACAATCGTTAGCTACAGCGATCATGTTTGTACCTATCGGGCTTGGCGGTGATCGTTTCAGCCGAAAAAGACTACTTATCGCAGGAGCTTTATTCAGCGGAATATTCCTGATCGGCCGGTCGTTTGATTATTCGACGAGCGGCTTAATCTGGTTTGCTGTATTTTCAGGACTATTTGCAGGCGTATTTCAGGTCCTGGCCATTCCTTTTCTTGCAGAGAATGTGAAGAAGAGTCAGCGGTTGAAGATGTTCAGCTACTACTCCTCCCTTGTACTCGCCTCACAGGTGCTCGGAAGTCTTGGCGGCGGAGTATTTGCTGACCTTCTGCATACGCTGGGAATCGCCAAGGTTACTGGACTGCAAACGGTATTGTTCATTGGGGGTGCAGCAACGCTGGCCGCATTTATTCCGATGCTGTTTGTATCCGAAGATAAATCTTCCGTACAGACAGTGACTACTGATCATGCAGTTTCTGCGACGACTGTATCTGAGGATAAGAATTCGTCAATTCCCGATCAGCCTGGGAAATTACAGGACAAAAACAAAGATTCCCGACTGATTGGTCAGTTTGTTATCACCCAGTTATTGATTGGCTTCGGCTCCGGTCTGGTTGTCCCTTATCTGAATCTGTATTTTACCAATCGCTTTTCCGTCTCGCTAAGTGCCATGAGCTTACTTATTTCGCTTGGACAGATTATGACGATCGTCTCCATGCTGATCGGACCGACGCTTGCCGCCAAAGTCGGAAGTGTCAGAGCTGTAGTCATATTTCAGGTCTTGTCCCTGCCATTTTTGTTGTTGACCGGCTTCACTAACGTACTTTTCATTGCTTCCGTGAGCTTTTTGTTCAGACAAGCTTTGATGAATGCAGCAAATCCAATTCAATCTGCCATTCTGGTAGACAGGGTATCCGACAAGCGTCGCGGAATCGCCAATTCCCTGATGCAGACTGCATTTATGACTGGGTGGGCAACGATGGGACCTGTTCAATCCTACCTCGTAACCACATATGGCACTTACTGGGGCTACGCCATTACGTTTAGTATAACGGGAGGTTTATACGTGATTTCCTCGCTGATGTACTATATGATGTTTAAAGAACCCAAACCCTCAGCACGTGTACGGTTAAACTAATCAAGCTGTGGTCAGTTCGCTTGACATGTAGTAGTTCGTTCATAGCGAATTGTGCGGGATACATATTTAATCATCAGGAGTGATTTTCATGATTCGTACTCTTCATGCAGACTCATACTCACTGCTCAAACAATCTGATTCAGCAGAAAGACAAAGCGGATGGAACTGATGCATAAGCTCAGTCCCTCCGCCTTTTTCCGATTCATTCTTAGTCTGAGCGTCTCGTTACTCGGCGGACTTCTGTTCACAGCCATTCACACCCCGATTCCCTGGCTGCTCGGCCCGATGGTATTTATGCTGCTCGGATCGCAGGTAGTTAAACTGCCGCTCCTGTGGCCTACGTCCATCCGGGATTATG
Organism: Paenibacillus sp. ACRRY; assembly: GCF_022346995.1. GTDB lineage: Bacteria > Bacillota > Bacilli > Paenibacillales > Paenibacillaceae > Paenibacillus. The sequence continues at coordinate 1,593,018 of NZ_JAKRNM010000001.1, forward strand.
GGATTCTGATTGTCGGATATTCCATTGGGTTAACACTGACAGCAGATGCACTGCAGGGCATTCTCCACCAGCTTCCCGTGATGCTACTTATGACCCTGCTGTTGATTGGATTATGTACATTAACCGCATACATCGCATCCAAGCTGACTGATTTTGACTTCCCTTCTCTCCTGGTCGGCAGTATTCCAGGCGGGTTGTCCCAAATGGTATCGCTTGCGGAAGAAATGAAGTCCATTAATCTGACGCTGGTCACCTTCCTGCAAGTGACTCGGTTGATCATGATCGTGTTCTGTGTACCGTTCTTGCTGTTCAGTCCGTGGATTGGCGGTACGACGGGCGCCGCAACTGATCTGCAAGCGGTCCAGGCTGCGACATGGATGAATCTCTTTCCGGAGATCCTGCTCTATGGTCCGCTCTGTGTAGCTGGTGCCTGGGTGGCCCGTAAGTTTCGCTTTCCTACAGCGTTTATGCTTGGGCCGATGATTGTCATGTGTATCATTCATCTGACTACAACGATGCATACATCACCTCTGCCATCTTCCTTGCTGAATATTTCGCAGCTGATGATTGGCAGCCATGTGGGTCTCATGCTAAGGCCTCAGCATCTGCAGCGCAAAACACAGACCATTACCCTCGCTGTGCTCAGCAGTGTTCTCCTCATTGCCGGCTCGCTTGGGCTAAGTTATGTACTCATGCAGTTATTTTCTCTTTCAGCCGCTACCTCACTACTCAGCATGGCACCAGGTGGAATGGATCAGATGAGTATCATGGCCCATGAAGTGAACGCCAACTTGTCCGTAGTGTCAGGGTATCAGCTGTTCCGAATCCTTTTTATTTTCTTCATTGTATCCTCCGTATTAAAGCTGCTTCTCACACACATGCTGAAGAAAAAAGAACATGCTCGTTCTTCCGTATCCTGAGGGACAAGCACGCCAAAAAAAGAGTATCCTTGGTTGTTATCCACGGATACTCTTTGGGCTTTTTTTAAGTGTTGAATTTGTTTCGTGCAGGATTGGTCTCCTTTTCCATCCAGTGCAGGATATCAAATGCCTCCTGATCCGAATCTCCACACATTTCAACCGAAGCCTGGAGTCCACTGCAAACAGCCGGACGTTCCGGGTGACCAAAGATGCTGCATCGATTATCGGCTGTCAGTTGTACGCAGCGTACACCTGCGGGTTTACCATCTTTCATGCCTGGTATCGGTGAAGAGATGGATATGGCGATACAACATGCGGCACAGCCTGTCCTGCATTCCAAAATAATTCCCCCTTTACTTCAGTTCTATCTTGATGTTAAATGTCATTCACGATTCACCCAAGTCCAGGTCCGTGCCAATCCCTGGGCAATCCTGCGGTTCATGGCACTATTATCGAAGTATCCCCCATGACTGAGCGGATTCCAACTCCCAATCAAGCCACCCGAGTTAATCTCTATATCTTCCTTAACCGCGGCTTCATAAGCCGGATCGATAGGTCTTAAGGGATATCCAAGAATATCGTCCCGATCATAAAAATTAACCCATTCCCCCTCAAGCCCGGGAAAGTACTGCTGTGCCGCCATGGAGGATGGCACCTTAATCGGACTGCTAAAGTCATGATAACGAAGACTCCAAAGCGGCAGTGTCGTTCCGAACGAATAGAAATTGGTCAACGTATCTCCCCGCTCCAATGCAGAGGTCACATCCACAATCGATGGCACCCGACTCGATGGAAACTGGAGATCATAAAAAAAATTGCTAGCAATGACAGCACCTAGGCTGTGGGCAATCACGCAGAGCGGAGTCTCGGGTCCGTTGCGCTGTGCTAGTGCATGCATGGCCCGGTTGAGGGTACTGTGCACGGCGTCATAATTATGGCCTTGATGCTCCACAGGCTGATAGGCAACGGCATCCGCCAAGTAGTGGATAACAAATCTGCGCAGCACCTGATAATTCAACCGCTGAGAGCTTACTAGCTGCTGGAACAGCGCTTCTTCCCTTTCTTCAAAGACGTCTGCCCAGAAGACCGGCTCAATATCCAAATATTTCTCCGCTGCACCACGCATGACCATCACTTGATCAAATTCCTTATGCAAACGTGAAATCAGTTTATCCGCATAATCATCCTTTTGCATACCCAGCCCATGTATAACCATCACTGCTACACGAGTCATGGCTCTCCTCCTATCGTCCTTATCACTAGGAACTCTCCTCAGAACCATATGAATAATTCATCCATAACATGCATACACGTGGAGATCAACGATAGTCTATTTCAAATTTTAGTTATACATAGTGTATCATGACCCCAAAGAAAAACGAACCAGTTACAGGCTCGCATACCTGTACTGGTTCGTCTTTAATAGAAGAAAGCGGATAATTTTATTAGCTCAGGTCGGTAATTAGCCCTTCAAATGAACGGTTAGTATACCATTGCGATTCGATGAAACGTCACCTGTAGTGACTTCTACCCGATCAACCATATCCTGACCATCCGGAATAATGATTGGTGTAATAAGAGGATATCCAGCAGCTTCAATGACATTACGATCAAATTCGAGCAGCGTCTGTCCCGCTCTTACATGTTCACCAGCTTCGACATGCATGTTAAAGCCCTCGCCTTTCAGCGATACGGTGTTGATTCCAACATGGATCAAAATTTGCAAGCCACTTGCATGTTCCAGAATGACCGCATGTTTGCTTTTGATAACATGTGCAACTTGGGCATCAAACGGGGCAACGACCCGATTGCCTGAAGGTTCAATGGCTACCCCTTCACCCATCTGTTTCTCGGCAAAAGCCGGATCCGGCACCTGGTCGAGCGGAACTGCTGTTCCTGTTAATGGTGCCATGACTTCAAGCGTGTTCACCGGTTCGTCTCCCACTTGTGCGTTTGTGCGCGTCCGTTCGGCTACGGCTGCATCCGCACCGGAAACCTTTGTAATGCTCGCGGAGACTGGTGTTGTTTTGCTTCCGGTTACCGCTTCAGCATTAGTACTGCGATCTTGCTTTCTCAATTTCGCTCTGCCGAAAATTACCGTCAGGACGAATGGAACAATGAGCACAATCGCCATGCCGATGAAGAATACTCCCCATTTGTTCGGGAAAATGGACAGGAATCCGGGAACCCCGCCTACACCGATGGAAGTCGCCTGAACATTATTCATGGTCAACAGAACGCCACCAATGGCTGAACCAACCATACCGAAGATAAACGGATAACGATAACGGATGTTTACCCCGAAGATTGCAGGCTCTGTAACGCCGAGGAACGCTGATACGGACGAAGTAGCCGCAAGTCCCCGCATCTTCTGTTCGCGCAGAACAAGCATCATTGCAAGTGCCGCAGATCCTTGGGCGATATTGGACAGCGCCAGCATCGGCCACAAGAAGGTACCTCCCTGACTACCAATCAATTGCACATCTACCGCCAGGAACGTATGGTGCATACCGGTAATAACCAGCAATGCATATAGACCACCATAGATTAGACCACCAAGCGCAGCATAGGATTCATAAATATAGATCAGGCCTGATGTAATCGCATTCGCAATAGCGAACGTAACCGGACCAATGATGGTAAACGCAAGGAATCCGGTAATAAGCAATGTTACAGGGGCAACGACAAGCAACTTAACGGAGTCATGCACTCGTTTGTTCAGGAAAATCTCAAGTTTGGCCAGCAGGTAGGCCGAAACCAATACCGGTAGAACCTGGCCTTGGTAACCGATTTTCTCAATATGCCAGCCGAAGAGATTCCAGGTTGGCACGGTGCCTTCATTTACTGCATTCGCATAGCTGTAGGCACTCAGCAGGTCAGGGTGCACCAGGATCAGGCCAAGCACGATCCCCAGCAGTGGGCTTCCGCCGAATCTTTTTACTGCTGCCCAACCAATTAAGGCAGGCAGGAAGGTAAAGGCTGTGCTCGCAATGGTATTAATAATGGACGCGAGGTCCTTCCATGCTGGGTAGACATCAACCAGCGATTGTTCATCAAAGAATATGCCCGGCCCTGTCAAAATATTGTTGATTCCGAGCAGAAGACCTGCCGTAATAATGGCAGGCAGGATCGGAATAAAAATGTCCGAAAGCGTTTTGATTGCGCGCTGAATCGGATTTTGCTTTTTGCCGGCAGCCGCCTTCACATCGTCCTTGGACGCACGGTCACCGCCTGTAATCTGGATCATCTCATCGTATACCTTATCGACAAGTCCAGGTCCGATAACTACCTGAAATTGTCCTTGCGATGAAAATTGCCCTTTGACCAGGTCATTCTGATCCAGACCTTCAGTATCCACTTTACTCTCATCATACAAGGCGAACCGGAGTCGTGTGACACAGTGCGTCGCAGCTTCGATGTTTTCTTTTCCACCGACAGCCCGTACGATCTCCTCAACCTGTTTTCTATCGATTGCCATATTGTCACTTCCTATTAGTTAATGTGAATTAGTCCTGTTGTGGTACAAGCCACATATAAGATGCGTACGGGCTGAGTGAGATGACCTGATCCAGAGCAGGTGCCTCCTCTGTGTTGCCAATCAGTAATTCAGCCGTTTTACCGGATACATGATCGTCCCAGACCGCTGTTGGTAATGAGAAGGATACCTCTCTCTCGCTAAAGTTGGACACAACGATCAGTGTTGCATTTCCATTTGTCCGGGCATAAGCGAATACTTCGGGATGTGCATCATCCAAGCGTTCATACAAACCGTCTGTCAGTACGGGAACCTGTTTGCGCAGTGCAATGAGCTTGCGGTAATGATAATAGATCGAATTCGGATCAGCCAATTGTTCAGCTACGTTTATCGATGGATAACGTTCATCAACTTTGATCCATGGTGTACCTGTTGTGAATCCGGCGTTCTTGCTGTCATCCCATTGCATCGGTGTACGGGAATTATCTCGGGAGCGCTCTTTCACAATGGCAAAGGCTTCTTCCGCTGATTTTCCGCGTTCCTCCTGAAGCAAACGGTACATATTCGTGGATTCAATGTCACGGAATTCGCTTACGTCATTCCAGACGGGATTCGGCATTCCGATCTCTTCACCTTGATACACATAAGGCGTGCCCTGCATGCCATGGATGGTTGTTGCCAGCATTTTGGCACTCTCGGCACGATAGTCCCCATCATCTGCGAAACGGGACAGCGCTCGTGGCTGATCATGGTTGTTAAGGAAGAGCGCGTTCCAGCCTCCACCAGCCTGCATTCCTGTCTGCCATTCACTGAACAAGCGTTTCATCGCTTCAAAATCATAAGGCATCAATTCCCACTTCTGTCCATTCGGATAATCCACCTTCAAGTGATGGAAATTGAATGTCATTGAAAATTCACGAGAAGCCGGATTCGAATAGCGGATGCAATGTTCCAGCGTTGTGGATGACATCTCGCCAACCGTCACCATGTTATAAGGACCGAACACTTCCTCATACATCTCGGTGATATATTCATGAACACGTGGTCCATCCGTATAGAACTTGCGTCCATCGCCTGGTCCTTCGCTGCCATCATCATTCGGGAAACGCTGATCCTTGGAGATTAGGTTAATGACATCCATCCGGAAACCGTCTACACCCTTTTCTGCCCAAAACTTAATCATGTCCCGTACAGCCTTGCGAACCTGTTCGTTTTCCCAGTTCAGATCGGCCTGAGTTTTGTCAAACAAAGTCAGGAAGTACTGACCTGTCTGCTCGTCGTACTGCCAAGCCGGTCCGCCAAATTTGGACTGCCAGTTGTTCGGTACTCCGCCGTCCGGAGCGGGATCTTTCCAAATGTAATAATCCCGGTATGGATTATCCTTGGATGAACGCGCTTGCTTGAACCATTCATGTTCCGTTGACGAGTGGTTTACCACAATATCGATCATCAGTTTCATGTCACGAGCTTTCAAGCCCTTCAATAATTCATCAAAATCTTCCATCGTACCAAAGTCCGGATTAATCTCATAATAGTCCGCTACGTCGTAACCATTATCATTCTGCGGAGATACATATACCGGCTGCAGCCACACAATATCAATTCCGAGGTGCTGCAAATAATCCAGCTTCTCGGTTAGCCCCCGAATATCCCCGGTACCTGAACCCGTGGTGTCGTTGAAGCTCTTGGGATATACCTGATACACCGTGGAGGTTCTCCACCACGATGAGGAAGTTGTATCGTTTGAACTCATGTTAACGCCTCCAATAAATTGTATTGCTCATGATCAATATTTCAGTTAACTACATTTCTATATTACATAAGTAAACATGTATATACAAGTTGAATCTAAATTATACCTAGAATATTCCTCTTCTACACATTCCCCATTAATGTTAGCTCTGTAACAACAAATTTGAAGGAGATGTTCGCCAGCTCCCTGATACCTGTATCGGAACACAAAAAAGCGAATAACACGTCCTACATAGGACGTGTTATTCGCCTTAAACCTTTTATTCATATCGTCTTGCGAGCAACGGTTGCAATGAAAAGCTCTTACTCAAAGAATGAAATAAAAACCATTATTCATCCAGTACAATTTAGAGCGTGATCGATTCGCCTGGTGCGAGGACCTGACCTTTCAGTCCTTTGGCAGCAAGTTGCTGTACAAACTTCTCAGAATCCTGACGGATCACCGGGAATGTGTCATAGTGCACCGGAATGGTCAGTTTCGCGTTAAACCACTCTGCAGCTTGCAGTGCATCTTCTGGGCCCATTGTGAAATGCCCGCCAATCGGCAGAAAAGCTACGTCGATCTGATGACGATCACCAATCATTTTCATATCGCCGAACAAGCTTGTATCTCCGGCATGCAGAATCGTTTTACCGCCTATGTTAATGATAAATCCTGCAGGCAGTCCTGCGTACATGATTCGCTGTTCCTCTTCAAGCACAATCCCCGAAGTATGAAATGCCTGAATCATTTTGGCTTGAGCAAAATCCAGATCTACTGTTCCGCCCATATTCATGCCAATGGTGTCCAGCCCTTTCCAGGACATATATGTAGCCAGCTCCACGATGGCGACCACTTTGGCATTATTCGCCTTGGCAATCGGTTCGGCGTCGAGAATATGATCCATATGTGCATGCGTCAGCAAAACAGCATCGGTTTTGATGTCTTCCGGCTTGGTAACGGCCAGTTCATTGCCACGCAGGAACGGATCGATAATCAAAGACTTCTCCTCCGTACCCAATTGTACGCTGGAGTGTCCATGGTACGTCATTTTCAACATCTTAAGTCCTCCTGACGATTCGATGTGAGCAACCTTGTTGCTCAATTTCGTTGCATTCACATCCATCTTAATGGCATTTACCTATTTTATTATAAAGCAAACCGTTAACGGGAAGCAAAATGTCGCCTTCAGGATTGCATTCGGTATACTCTGGCTTCATAGGGTTGGAGCAGAATGGTACCCTCATCCGTTGAATACCGTCTTTTCACATTGCTGATGATCAGCTTGGCACCGTCCTCTGTCCAGCCTTCCGGCCAGTGCATCTCCGGTTCATGCCCCCGAAAATTAAGGATAATGAGCATCTTCTCGTCATCCAGGGTACGTGTATATGCATAGATGTCCGGGTCATCAGGCAAGAGCAGTTCATACTCACCATAGATCAGCACTTTGCTCTTCTTCCGGAGGGCAATTAGCTTGCGATAATAGTGCAATATGGATCCAGGGTCATTTTCGGCAGAAGCCACATTGATCTCTGTGTAGTTATCGTTGACCTGAATCCATGGTTCGCCTTCCGTGAACCCTGCGTGCTCCGTGTCATCCCACTGCATGGGTGTGCGTGCGTTGTCCCGACTTTTCAGCCAGATGGCCTTCATAATGTCATTTTTGTCCCGCCCTTGGGCGATATAATGCCTGTAATAATTCATCGTCTCAATGTCTCGATACTGCTCAATATTCGGAAAGGCGACATTTGTCATGCCGATCTCCTCACCCTGATAAATGTAAGGCGTTCCTTCAAGGGTAAGCATCCAGGTAGCCAGCATCTGGGCAGACCGAACTCTGTAAGGGCCATCGTCTCCGAAACGGGAAACCGGGCGCGGCTGATCATGATTGCCCATATAGTTGGCATTCCAGCCTCTACCATGCAGTACTGTCTGCCAGCGACTCATGATTTCTTTCAGTTCAGTCAGCTTCCACTCCCTGTAATTCCACTTTCCTATCCCGGAAGATTTGGCGTCCACAAACATATGCTCAAACTGAAATACCATGTTCAGCTCGTTGCGATCTGTCCCCACGTAAGCAAGAGCCTGCTCGGGGCCCAGACCTGACGTTTCTCCGACGGTCATGGGACCATACGGCTTTAGAATCATGTCGTTTAACTTGTTCAATATGGAGTGTACTTGTTCCAGGTTGGAGAACAGCTGGTATGCTGGGACAACTGGCAGATTCTCAGGATTGTGTGCACTAGGCAATCCTTCCGCCTTGGCAATATGGGCTACCGCATCAAAGCGGAATCCGTCCACCCCTTTTTGCAGCCACCAATGTACCATCTCATACATTTCCTCGGCCATCTGTGCATTGTTCCAATTCAAGTCTGGCTGATGCTCCGAGTACAGATGAAGGTAGTATTCATTCGTTTCGGGATCATGCTTCCACACGGACCCGCCGAAATAGGATTCCCAGTTATTCGGAACCTGACCGTTTTTACCCGATCGCCAAATGTAATAATCCCGCTTGGGGTTCACTTTGGAAGAACGGGATTCGGCAAACCAGGCATGCTCATCCGATGTGTGATTCAACACCAGATCCATCATGATTTTGAGCCCTCTGCTGTGAGCCGCTTCGAGTAACCGGTCAAAATCCTCCATCGTGCCGAATTTGCGCATAATGGCATAGTAATCGCTGATATCATAACCGTTATCATGTCCGGGAGATTCATAAATGGGACAGATCCAGATGACGTCGATCCCCAGATCCGTCAAATAATCAAGCTTTTCATATATGCCTTGCAAATCACCGTGACCATCACCATCCGAATCCTTGAAACTGATGGGATAGATCTGATATACAACACTCTCTTTCCACCACACGATGTGGATCACCCCGTTTCTGCTCTTCACTAGTTTTCATCCGTACATTCGCATAATTCCGATATCTGTCATGAACATAGGTCATTTAGGTACAGAACAACCCGTTAATATGTTTTATCCGAAATGCCGTCTGTATAAACACAAACGTGTCCCGAAGCACACAAAAAAGACCAGAATGAGTTCCCGCCTGAGTGGCAAACTTCTATTCTAATCTTCTTGTCTTCATGAGCTGTATAAACAGACGGAATACAATATTACCGATCCAAGCACCAATGGTATTCAGGATGATATCATCCACGTCAAACGAACCCACACGTAAAACCAGTTGCGCCAATTCAACGGCAAGCAGCAGCACAATAACGGTCATTGTAAATTTCAACCCCGTTCGGCATGGTCGGAACAACCACGGAATCCATATGCCTAGTGGAATAAACAAAACGATATTACCGAACAGGTTCTTCACCCAGGCCTCCGTACTATAACGTTCCCTCTCTAGTAACAAGGGTCCGATCGTCTCGAGAGGTACCAGATTGTATTGATAACGATCCCCTGGAGCCCTCCCATGGATAAATAACAAATTCCCCATAATCCATAGGTATACTATTGCAAAAACGGCAACCAACATCATGATCCAGGGTTTGTATATTCCCCTACCTTTTTGCATCGACCAATATCCTCCGGGAATGATTTCCGCAGCGCGGCTTCCTTATTTTACCGGAATATAGATCTTCATGTCCAACTGCTCAGGGGTGGATTTCCACACATCGGTTATCTCAAAATCAGGACCTTCCCTGCGTTCATAATTGGAGTGGGGCAGCCAGCTGCCATAAATCATCTTGCGTATATCCTGTCCAGAACCATCCACTGTGAATTCAGCGTACAACCCACCTGGGATCTCAAATGCTGTATAACCTGGTTGAAGTAGTGCCCTGTCAGATGAAGTTTCCTCACCAACAAGAAATGTGAATGCACCATCATCCTCAAATTGACAGGCGACGCCATAGGCCAAATCAGGACGTACTCGTTCAGGAATATTCATGAATTTCTGTTCTGAACCGAAATCATGATAGAATCCCGGAATCTCGTTATAATGCTGGTCGTTATTCAAATTCGTGTGGTAGGCGTAACCCATGATCTGAATGGCCTCCATGGTTACAAGTCGTGGTTTGTTCATGATAAACCCTCCTCCAAGCCGAGTACGATAGTCATTAAAATCAATGCTTCGCTGCATCTTTGCAGAAGCGGGCAGCTCATTCAACTTGCGAAAGCGGGCCGGTGTCTCCCCCCAATGAGCTGTGAACGCCCTGGTGAAAGCCTCCTGGGAATGATATCCCCAGTTCAAGGCTACATGGAGGATGCCATCTGCCGAGTCGAGCAATTGCTGAGCTGCTTCAGTCAGCCTGCGTTTACGCACATATTCGAGTACGGTAAACCCAGTGATCGCCTGGAATAAACGCTGAAAATGAAACGCTGAAAAACCCGCGGCTGCCGCTGCCTCCCTCATGTTGAATTCATCTTGCAAATGATCCTCGAGATACCCAATAGCCCGTTGTATTTGCGAGTAATGATCCATAACGAGTGATTTCCCTTTCTTGATAGAAATAGAGATGAATGCTGTCCCTTTGATAAGATTATCGCTTAACGGAATTTTACTTTTTTGATATTGCGTGCGGTATTAAATCCTTTTTCACATGAAAATAACACAACAAAGTCCCCTTGCATCAAGGGGACTCCATCTCCTAACTTAGTTACCTTAACCTTTCCAATGTCCCGAAACCGGATGAATCCCCCAGATATCGGTAGCATATTCACTAATGGTTCGGTCACTGGAGAAGATACCGGATTGAGCCGTATTAAGAATCGTTCGATGTGACCAGCCGGGCACATCACGATAAGCCTTATCAATGGCCGCGTGAGCATCTGCATAGGCAGCAAAGTCACGCAATACAAAATACTCATCTCCATGTGCCAGCAATGAATCATAGATATCCCAGAATTCGCCTTCCCGACAACAGAATGGTCCTGGATGAACGAGCTGTTCTACCACTTCACGAATGCGTTCATCCTGCTGCACAATTTCGTTTGGACGATAGCTGCCGGAACGATAATAATCCAGCACTTCATCCGCTCGCAGACCGAAGATAAACATGTTCTCTTCTCCAACCTGCTCAGCCATCTCCACGTTAGCCCCATCCATCGTACCAATGGTTAACGCGCCGTTCATCATAAACTTCATATTGCCCGTACCCGAAGCTTCCTTCCCTGCAGTGGAGATTTGTTCACTGACGTCCGCAGCCGGAATAATTTTTTCAGCCAGAGAGACGGAATAATTTTCGAGGAAAAATACTTTCAGCCGGTCATTTACCGCCTTATCCTTGTTCACGGTATCCGCAACCGTGTTGATCAGCTTGATGATTTTTTTCGCAAAATAATAACTTGGTGCAGCCTTCGCTCCAAAGATGAACGTACGTGGCACGATATCGAATGACGAGTCATTCTTAAGACGATTATACAGGTGCATAACATGTAAAATATTGAGAAGCTGGCGCTTGTAGCCATGCAGCCTTTTCACCTGTACATCAAAAATGGAATCCGGATTAACCGCCGTTCCGGTATGATCCAGAATGTATGCAGCAAGTCGTTCCTTATTTTCATGTTTGATGGACCTGAACTGCTGCTGGAATGACGCGTCGCCTGCATATCCGGTGAGTTCATTCAATCTGCCTGGCTCTGTCATCCATTCACTACCGATCGTATCGGTAATCAGGTTGGACAGTTTGGGATTCGCATGCATTAACCAGCGACGATGCGTTATCCCATTCGTCTTATTGTTGAAGCGCTCCGGATATAGGGCATAAAACGGCGCCATCTCCCGCTCCTTCAAGATTTCGGTATGCAATGCAGCGACACCGTTAATGCTGTGACTGCCGACAATCGCCAGATGTGCCATACGAACCTGATCGTTCGCAATGATAGCCAAATGTTGGATACGCTCCTGCTCTCCCGGATAACGGTCCAGAAGCATGCCGCAGAATCGCTTGTTAATCTCTTCAATGATCATATAAATGCGTGGCAGCAGCTTGCTGATCATGGATACTGGCCATTTCTCCAGCGCCTCACTCAGCGTCGTATGATTGGTATAAGAGACGGTACGCGTCGTAATGTCCCACGCTTCATCCCAACCATAACCCTTCACATCAATGAGAATCCGCATCAATTCCGGAATGACCAGCGTCGGATGGGTATCATTGATGTGGAATGCCACCTTGTCTGGTAACCGGTCATATGAAAGTTCCAGTTTGTTAAATGTACGCAATGCACTTTGGACGCCGGCAGAGCACATGAAATATTGCTGTTTCAAGCGAAGCAGCTTGCCCTCGTACTGGGAATCGTCCGGGTATAGAAACTCGGAAATCGACTCCACCGACCGGCTGTAATCCAGGTAACCATAATAGTTCGAAGGGGTATCCAACGAGGTTTCCCTCTTCGGCTCTGCACTCCACAGGCGAAGTGTGTTCACATGCGGCTGACCGTATCCAATAACCGGAATATCGTAGGGTACCGCAACGACGGATTCCGCATCCTTGGTCACAAAATGATAGTGTCCATCCTGCTCATAGGCCTCTACCCGGCCCCAGAACTGAACCTCGACCTTTTTGTCCGGACGTCTTACTTCCCACTCATTACCCTTATCGAGCCAATTGTCCGGAAGCTCTACCTGGTTACCACCGATAATTTTTTGCTCAAACAATCCGTATTTATAACGGATACCACAGCCATGGCCAGCGTAACCGAGGGATGCGAGCGAGTCCAGAAAGCATGCCGCCAAACGTCCCAATCCGCCATTACCCAAGCCGGCATCCGATTCTTGTTCCTCGATATCCTCCAGCGAGAAACCCAGCTCAACGAGACTGTCGCGAACCAGTTCCAGTTCATTCACGTTCAACAAATTGTTGCCCAGCAGACGTCCAATCAGGAATTCCAGCGAGAAGTAATATACCTGTTTATCCTGGCGCTGCTTGAATCCCTGATTCGACGCTGCCCAGTCCTGACCCGCATACTCGCGAATCATGCTGCCCAGAACGTGATAGACGTCTTCGTTCGTGGCTTCTTCAAGTGGTTTGCCCAATTTGCTGACCAGATTCCGCCCAAAAATACTCTTGAATGTTTCCTTGTTGTCAAACAAAAGCAGGTTCCTCCCGGTGAAATTCTGTAGGATGGTTTATTTCATACGCTTCACTGCTCAAATCCAGCATGTGCCCGTTCCGGTTACGAATCGATCTTCCGATCGCCGTTATCCCTGGATTTTTTCAACTTTTTAATAAGGTGAAAATCCAGGGATAAATGCGAACGCGTTGCTTCTCCAGAATCGACTTCGTCCCCTTCACTACTTCTGCTCTTTCTGCTTGAGCATTGCAATTACGCGTATAACCATCCTTCAGAATTTATATTTTATTTATAGATGATATCGGTTAACAGCTGGTATTAGATAATAGTACTCTTCGCCAAGATATACGGGTTCGACGGGTCCCCGATGAGCGTCTGCCCACCGGTCAGTTTCACGTCTTTGTCCAGAATGACATTCTCCAGTACCGCATCTTCACCGATGTAACATTTCTGCATGATAATTGAGCCTTTAATTCTGGCTCCCTTCGCTACGTGCACACCCCTGAACAAGATGCTGTTCTCCACTTCTCCGCCCACAATACATCCATTGGCAAGCAGTGAATGTTTGACCTCGGCGGTGTCGAGATATTTTGCAGGTGCCTCGTATTTAATCTTGGTCTGAACGGGTTCTTCTCTGAAAAGTTGTTCATACAACCCCGTATTCAACAGCTCCATACTGTTGCGATAATAACTGTCAATGGAATTAATCACGGCATGGTAGCCCTCATAAGCATATGCGGCAATTTTTAATCCATCCGGATTTTTCTGTATGACATCACGGAAGAAATGGCTCTCGCCATGATCAATGCAGCGCTGGACCTGGCGCAGGAACAACTCCTTTTTCATGATGAAAATTTCTGTATATATATTCGGGTGATCGGCGCTTTGGTGAATGTCCACCACATTACCGTTCCCGTCATGTTCAACTTTGACACAGGCATCGTGCTCAGGCAGCAGTTGATCCACTCTTTTGCAGATCAGCGTCACGTCTGCTCCCTTGTTCACATGATATCGATAGGCATCCTGCAGATCTACTTTGGTCACATGCCGACTGCCGGCATGAACCACATATTCCCCCGAACCGCGGTGGAAGAAATCGAGATTATTGTGAAAATGCTGCAAATCCCCCTGTGACGTATCCGTTGGATCATTCCAGTCCGGCGGCAAGATGAACATGCCTCCGTGCTTGCGATCCAGATCCCAGGGCTTGCCGTCACTCAGGTGATCCATTAACGAACGGTATTTACGGCGGACAAACACACCAATACTCTCAATGCCCGCATTCATCATATTGGATAATACAAAATCAATTAGACGGTAACGCCCGGCATAAGGCACCGCGGCTCCGCAGCGAAAGTACGTCAATTCCTTCAATTCCTCAAGTTCCTGATCAAGGTTAATAACACCGATTAATGGTTTCATCGCATGCACCGTCCTTTGGGCTCAGTTTAGACTTTAGTTGTCATTCCCTGTTGAAGCTGACGTTCCAATTCTTCATGGTCCACAAGCAATACGTCACTTTCATCCTCAGGCGCAGGGGATAGGTAGGCACCATCTGGAATGACCAGTCCTTCGGCAATAATGGCTCTGTGAATGCGGACGTTCTTCCCGATCTTTACCCGTGGCATCACGACAGAATCAATGACGGAACTGTGCTCTCCAACCTCCACCCCGTAGAACAGTATAGAGTGGTTAACCTCCCCATGCACAACGCTGCCTTCACTAATTATGCAATTCCGCACCTTGGCCGCAGGCGAAATATACTGTGCAGGCTGATTCGGATTACGGGTGTAAATGCGCCATTCGGGATCATTCAGGTTGAGCGGTGTTTCCTCATCAAGCAGATCCATGTTGGACTCCCACAAACTGCGGATGGTACCTACGTCTTTCCAATAGCCTTCAAAAGGATAAGCGTATAAGGATTTTTCATTTTCAAGCAATAAGGGAATGATGTCTTTGCCAAAGTCGTATGAGGTGGATGCCTGTTGTTCGTCCTGGATCAGGAAACGTTTCAGTACATCCCACTTGAAGAGATAAATACCCATGGAAGCAAGTGTGCTTTTGGGTTCAGGAGGCTTTTCTTCGAATTCGTAGATGCGGTAATCATCGTGGGTGTTAAGCAGCCCAAACCGGCTGGCTTCTTCGAGCGGAACGTCAATGACCGATATGGTGCAATCCGCGTCCTTTTCCTTGTGATACCTGAGCATTTTTTCGTAATCCATTTTGTAAATGTGATCCCCTGAAAGAACGAGTACATGCTCTGGATCGAATTGTTCAATGAAATTCAGGTTGCGGTATATCGCATCTGCTGTGCCTCGGTACCAGTTACTCCCGTCTTCACGCTCATGCGGTGGAAGGACGTATACTCCGCCATTTTTGCGATCCAGATCCCAATCGCTGCCAATGCCGATATATGAGTGCAATACCAGAGGTTCGTATTGTGTTAGTACTCCAACGGTATCGATGCCTGAATTGGAGCAGTTGCTTAGAGGAAAATCAATAATCCGGTAGGTCCCGCCAAAATATACAGCCGGCTTCGCCAGTGATTTGGTCAACCCTTTTAACCTTTTGCCTTGCCCTCCTGCGAGCAGCATCGCTACAACTTCTTTTTTTGCCATCATTACAGCCTCCTCCACGCGCATTCATTCTGGTTCATTTCAGAGCCCATAATCCAATATTCTGTTGTGTGGACGCTGTTGTCATGATTAGGAGCACGCTGTACAGACAAACCGTATTGATTGATATCGCATTCTCGCCCGAGATTGTAGCGGAACGTAATTTGTTGTTATGTCTGAGTAGGATGATCATTACAGAGTAGCCTTGACTTGCCGTGCAGAGGTGATTGGTGGAATTGAAATTAAGATGTACCCCGTGAGAAATGCAATCCGTAATCCCTAAATAACATTAAACACGAAACGGGCCGAGGAATCTTGCTGGAAACGTAAGACAAAAGTTCAGGCTGATATCACTCCTTTTTGATGCTGCTGTGATTCAATTATTGTATTCGCTGTTGAGAATCAAAATCCTTTTGCTTTTGTACGATTGATTAAAATGGAAAAATAAGTAACTCCCCGCCTTGGGCATGACAAAAAGCCAGGACTGCGCCCGGCTCATTGCCTGTTCATTTTTCGCTTCTGAATAAACACTGTTCAGGATAATGATACTCGTATCTATATAATTTTGCGAAAAAGCTCCATCACTTCTTCTCGCGAAGGCTGATACGGATTGCCGGGAGCACAGGCGTCTTTCATCGCATTATCTGCAAGCAGCTCAAGATCGGGATCCGTCACGCCCAGTTCGGACAATTTCTCGGGAATGCCCACTTCCCTGGAGAGCTGGCGTATAGCGTCAATGACATACATGGAGCACTCTTCATCACTTTTATCCTTCACATTCATGCCGATGGCTTTGGCGATATGCCGGAATTTGCCGGGCACATGCTTCGCGTTCATCTCCTCCACATAAGGGAGCAGCATGGCGTTACATACACCGTGCGGCAGATCGTACACACCTCCAAGTTGATGTGCCATGGCATGCACATAGCCGAGACCCGCATTATTAAAAGCCATTCCTCCCAAGAAGCAGGCATAGGTCATATGTTCCCTGGCTTCAAGATCGCTCCCGTCTCTGACCGCTCGCGGCAAATATTCAAAGATCAATTCAACCGCTGCGGCAGCGGTCGCACTGGTCACTGTAAATCCGCCTGGCGTTACCATCGCTTCCACCGCATGGGTCAGAGCATCCATGCCAGTTGCAGCTGTCAGACTGGCTGGTTTGCTAAGCATCAATTCCGGATCGTTCACTGACAGAGAGACCAGACTGTTTCGATCCACCATCACCATTTTCACCTTGCGTTCTTCATCCGTAATCACGTAGTTAATGGTCACCTCACTCGATGTACCGGCAGTCGTATTGAACGCTACAAGCGGTACAGACTTATGATGCGATTGATGCAATCCTTCGTAGTCCCGAATATGTCCACCATTGGTAGCGACAATGCCGATAGCCTTCGCTGCGTCCTGGGGTGAACCTCCGCCTATCGATATAATGGCATCACAGCCATGTTCCTGATACACTTTGAGGCCTTCATGCACATTTTGACACGTTGGATTGGGTTGTACTTCATCATATACAACGTAGTCTAGCCCTGATTTTCTTAATATAGACAATACCTGTTCAGCTACACCGGAAGAGATTAACTGCCGATCGCTGACAACTAACGCTTTACGAATATCCATGTCCTGAATCATCTTGCCTGCTTCCTGTAAACATCCCCTGCCCATCAAGTTCACGGGCGGAACATAATAAGCATGTGTTGCCATCTGAACCAGCCTCCTGTAACCCCTGATTTACTGTCTTTATTGTACCTGAATCCGTTTTCAGATATAGTGAAATAAATCACATTCATTGGAGAAATGTTACACTTTCCCTTTCCTAATGCTGAGTCTCTCCTTCCTTTTTTTTATTTCACAAGTTATAGATACGTGCAAAAAACGGCCTGAAACCAGAGGTTTCAAAGCCGTTTTTCAAGTATTATCATCTTAATCATTTACCCTCAGCACTGTATGGAACGATCGGTATCATGTCTGCATATAACTTGCTTACAGAGCTTTATCGTCTACTCCATCCAGCCATGCTTCAATATCACCGATCACGGAAGAGACACAGCCGTCCTCAAACGGTGAATTAAGACCAGCCAATTCAACCAATCCTGTGAAGGAGAGACTTCCGCCCGCTTTGCACAGGGTCAGATAATCGGCCCATGCAGACTTCATATCCTCGTTACTGCGTTTCCAGAATTGGAAAGCGCAGATCTGAGCCAGCGTATAGTCGATGTAATAGAACGGCGAGGAGAAAATGTGCCCCTGCTTATGCCAGAATCCACCCTGCTCCAGATAGGCATTATCCTTGTAGTTGATGTGTGGCAGATACGTTTTCTCAATGTTGCGCCATGCTTGTTTGCGCTCAGCCGGCGTTGCATCCGGGTTGGCATAGACGAAGTGCTGGAATTCATCCACGGCAACGCCATAAGGAATAAAGAGCAAACCGGAGGACAGGTGATCAAACTTGTATTTGTCCGTATCTTCCTTGAAGAACAATTCCATCCACGGCCATGTGAAAAATTCCATGCTCATGGAATGAATCTCTGCCGATTCGTAAGTCGGCCAGTTGTATTCCGGCACCTCAAAGTGACGGCTCTCATACACCTGGAATGCGTGACCGGCTTCGTGTGTCAGGACATCGATATCGCCGGATGTACCATTGAAGTTCGAGAAAATAAACGGTACTTTATAATCATTCAGGAAGGTGCAATATCCACCGCCCTGCTTGCCCTTTTTACTAACCAAATCCATTAGTTCGTTCTCCGTCATCATCTGGAAGAACGTATCTGTCTCAGGTGACAGCTCAGCGTACATTTTTTTACCATTTTCAATAATCCAGTCCGGATCCCCTTTAGGAGTCGGGTTACCTGTCTTGAAGCTGAAGCCCTGGTCATAAAAATAGAGCGTATCGACATCGATCCGGCTGCGCTGACGCTCTCTGAGCTTCGTGGCCACGGGTACAATATAATCACGAACCTGCGCTCTGAAATTGGCAACCATCTCTGCGTTATAATCGGTACGATTCATGCGATCATAACCAAGTTCCACATAGGATGGATAGCCTAGTTTTTTGGCAATTTGCGTACGTACCTTTACAAGCTCATCGTAAATGCGGTCAAATTCCGCTTCGTGCTCAGCCATGAATGTATATCTTGCTTCCGAAGCGCGTTCCCGCATGGAACGATCTGTAGACAGTTCAAACGGATGCAGCTGTGGCAAGGTACGTTCTTCGCCTTCAAACGGAATTTTTGCGGAAGCAATCAATTGATTATATTCTGTGGACAGCTTGTTCTCTTTTTGAAGATCCTCGATAATTTCCGGGCTGAAGGTCTTCAGGGACTGTTCTGCCAGTTGGAACAGCTGTGTTCCCCATTTTTGCTCCAGTTCCGCACGGAATTTCGAGTTAACCAGTGCCCGATAATAATCGGTGATGTACTCTTGAATAATCGGCGAGCTTTCATCCAGAAATTCGTTTTCTGCTTTGTAGAATGTATCATTCGTGTCAATGGAGTGGCGGATATAGACCAATTGTGCCATGGTCTCAAAATCACTGCGCAATGCATTAATCTGATCCATGAATCCGCTCTGCTCATCCACCGTAGCCGCAGCTTCAAAACCTTTCAATAGCTCACGGAAAGATGTTTTGATTTTTTCCAGATCGGGACGTGTATACGTATATTCACTAAATTTCATTTATGTACACCCTTTCCTGTTAGGCATATTTCGGGAAATATCCCGAGTTGGACTAATCCCTATTATACAAAAGAGCAGCCTAAAAATCCCATCTTTACGAAAAATATTTGTCCATCGGTCAAATTGTGCGACACCTCTCGTTATATATATTACGTGCTTATGTAAGGTACAAACTTATATGTAAGTAACGAAATGTACAGAGCATCAGGATAACATCTTACAAAACAAATAAACCTGCCTCGCATACGCGCGAAGCAAGCTTATGGCTTGTCTCATGTCCATGTAATTTATGGTTTAGCTATTGTCTTTGTCAAGAATCTGAAAGAACCAGCCCATTCCGATCATTCCCACAACCATTACTGCAATTAGAATAATGATGTATGTCATGAATGTACCCCTCCCTGCATCCGATTGATCAACATACTATAAACAGTTTACACGGTGAAACGCCTTTTGAATTGTCCTAACATTGACAAAAATACGACATCTTTAATTTTAACATAAACTAGTATTGCACAACTATTGGATCTGCATCCAACTGGTCACATCGAAATTCTCATCAAATGAGCATGACTTACCAGAAGTTTCATCCGTCATATTTACGGTGTATACTATAATCCTATGATTCATAAATAAAGGATTGAATGCAGCATGTAGTATGGATTTATGCAAATCGCTTACGTAGAAAGGTTGAAATCAATGTCGACTCGTATCACCTTACGCCATCTATTTATTACCATTATGCTTGGCCTCATGCTGATTATTCTATCCGCTTGTGCCGATGGAGAAGCCCATCTGACCGTCAACATGGATGGTTCAACGGATCTGGATATCCATCTCGGTGTAACCGAATCCGCGCTCGGGAAGATTGGACAAGACAATCTGATGCCCCTGCTTGAGGAAGTCCTGAAGAAAAATAACTTCCAGGCTGAGGTCGTAGACGAAGGAGAACGGAAGCAACTCTCGGCAACAACACACTATGAGAAAAGCAATACCGCTGCTAGCTTCGATATGTCCAAACTTCCAAAAGGTATCCAGGTTGAGCAGACAACGGAACCAGGCTTCTTCACTTCCAGATTCCATGTTACTGCCACCGCTGACCTGATGGAATCCATGCCGGATGGGGAGATTAAGGATCAGATCAACAAGGTGCCAAGCTTCCTTAAAAACCTGCTGCTCAAGGATGTGAACTTCGACTTCAAACTGAGTCTGCCCATCCAAGCCGAAGATTCCAACGCGGACCTGGTTGAGGATCAGGGGAAGACACTGACCTGGCACCTTTCTCCCCTCAATTCGAATACACTGGATTTGACAGTACAGGTTCCCAACATTCGTAACATTATCATTACTGCAGTCATTGCTTTGATTGTTGTCGCTGCTCTGCTCATCTGGTTCTTTGTCCGTCGCAAACGGACAAGACGCCGCCGTATGGGATAACTTTACCCGGTAAATGTGAATACTGGAGCATAATTGGATGTTTGACTTGCCAAACCGTGTTATGGATAGTAGAATACATCCGTACTGTGTGAACGGTTAAATTCATTATGGAATAACTAAAGAGGTGACAGGTTTCATGAATATCCGGGAATGCCCACTGCCTGGTATCGGAGTTAAGTACCAGTTTGATACAAAAAGCGGCAACCAACTGGTTATTATTAAACACGAAGATGGACGCCGTGAATTGTTCTCCGTTGATCCAAGCGATCAGGAAGAACTTACATTGATTGCGGAACTGGAAGATGATGAATGCGTAACCCTCTCCGGGTTGATCGGAGGATGGTCCTGATTCCTTGCGGTCATGGACTACGGTTATAGACCAAAGAACCTGCCCCTTTAACCGGGAGCAGGTTTTTTGGTTTCATTTTAATTTTTCAAGTGTCCAGCATTCACCTATTAGCCCGGATATAGGGCACCCAGGTGCGCAGTACACGAGTAATTTCGGATGAACTGAATGGCTTGCTAATAAAATCCTGCATTCCGCACTCCAGGCATGCCTCACGATCACTCGCACCCGCAAATGCCGTTATTGCAGCGATGACCGGAATCTCGGGATGGCTTTGTCTTATTTTACAGGTTGCTTCAATTCCGTCCATGATAGGCATTTTGATATCCATGAAGACGATATCGTAGGATTCCCTTTCGAGTGCGCGCACCGCTTCCTCTCCATTCTCAACGATGTCACACACTCCGCCCAGCTTACGCAGCAACTCTTCCATCAGGTGGCTGTTCACCGGCTGATCCTCCGCAATCAAGATGCGAATATTTGCTGCAAGCAAGGATTGATCATCTTCGATCCAAGTATGATCTGAGGCTTCCATTCCATCACCAGACTCGTCCTGCCACTTCTCTAGCAGCAGAGTAAAATGGAATTCGGCTCCATTACCCATTTCACTATGCACCCCAATGGCACCATCCATTAATTCAACCAGCTTCTTGCTAATCGCAAGTCCAAGACCAGTTCCACCGTATTTGCGATTAATGGCCGGGTCAAGCTGGGAGAAGGATTGGAACAATTGATGCTGTTTGTCCATGGGGATGCCGATTCCCGTATCCTTTACGACAAAAGAGAGCTGGAGTTTGTTCGGATCACCATCTTCAGGGACGTTCACACCCACACGAATCTGAATGCTCCCTTTCTCCGTGAATTTAACCGCATTGCCCACGAGATTGATCAGAATCTGACGGATTCGGGTTTCGTCCCCCCTAACACGCTCAGGAATCTGATCAGACATCTCACAATACAGTTCTATATTTTTTTCGGCAGCTTTTAGGGCAAACAGTTCGACAACACTCGCCAGCATCTCCTGGATATCCACTGCGTCGCGCGACAGATCCATTTTACCCGCTTCGATTTTACTGAAATCAAGTATCTCGTTGAGAATGTGAAGCAGCGACTCCCCACTATCAATAATGATCTCAGCAAATCCGGATTGCTCTGCATCAAGCTCTGTTTCTTTTAACAGATGGGCCATACCCATAATCCCATTCAGCGGAGTACGCAGCTCATGGCTCATAATCGCAAGAAACTCGGATTTGGCACGGTCCGCCTGCTCGGCTGCTTCCTTGGCACGAATGATGTCATTTACCGAAGTCATATCCCGGAACACCAGCACTCCTCCGCGGGTATTTCCTTGATCCATAATCGGTTTCAGCTGAAATTCCGCGAGGAAGCTGGAACCGTCCTGCCTCCAGAAAACGGATTCCGATCTAGGCAAACTGCGACCTTCCCGAACAGCCTTTACAATGGGTGTTTCATTGACCGGATAAGGAATTGCCTCGTTTTGCATCTGCAAAATAATCTGCTCGAAGTGTAACCCATTCATCTCGGTTGGACAGAAACCCATCATCTCAGCTGCAGCCGGGTTAGCAAATATCAATTTTCCGTTTTGGTCGAGTCCAATCACGCCTTCAGACATCGCATTCAGAATCAGGGCACGTTCGTAGCTTAGATTCTCAATTTCCTCCACATATCTTTTGGACTCTGTGATATCACTTGTAATACCGTACACCCCGACAACTCGATCCTCAAGGATTATGGGAACGTTGATAACTCTGGATTCAATTCGGCGTCCGTCCTGATGAATAAGCCCAATCTCATAACTCTGGGCTTCTCCTTTGACAGACTCTTCAAAATGGTATCGGGTCTTGGCCAGATCCACAGGATCAATAAGATGATCAAAGGATTGACTGAGCAGTTCGTCCTTGGAGTGTCCCGTCAGATGCTCTTGGCTAACATTTGCCTTCAGCAAATTCCCATCCAAATCAAGCGAAGCTACGCCTAACGGGTTACAGTCAAAGAGTGACTGATACTCCTGTAGACTCTGCTCCTGCTTTTTGCTCGCCGTAATGTCACGGGTCACCGCAATCATCTCCTGCAGATTTCCCTGCTCGTCATAGATGTAGTGAGTTATCGTATCGGCCCACACTACAGAACCATCCTTATGCAGCAGACGGTAGCTAATACGGTCTGGTGCCAGACCCTGGATCTGTCCTGCAACATACGCCTCCACGAGTGGAATATCGTTCGGATGAATGCAGAATAGTCCGGATTGACCCACGATTTCTTCAGGCTTATACCCCAGCATCCCAAGACTGGCTGGTGACACATACTTGAAAGTGCGTTCCTGATCAGCACGATGTATGGCAATAAGATCGAGAGAAGACTCCGTAAGCATACGAGAGATTCGAGTGCTCTCTTCCAACTGTTTGCGCTGTTCAATCAAGTGCTGCTCCGCTTCCTTTTGCCTCGTAATATCCGCTGCCTGTACAAGCAAATAAAGCGGATTGTTGTTCTCCTCATCCCTAACAATGCAGGCCCGTATGGTCGACCACAGAAGAGTACCATCCTTACGCTTTAATCGAACTTCAGTCTCATACATCTGGCTTACCCCATTCGTCATATCCCAGAAGTTGGCCCTGAATCTCTCCATCTCCTGATCTACATCATGGATCATATGTACAATCGGTGAGTCGATTAGCTCATCTTCACTGAATCCCAGCATTTCGCAAAACGCAGGATTTAGCTGGAGCCAACATCCGTTCACATGCGAAGCAACAGCAATGCCGATTGGTGCATATTTATATAATTGCTCAAACAGAGAGCGACTCTCTGTAATTGGATTCGACACCGCTTATCCTCCTTTTTTCAAATTATTCTTTCATCCATATTATTCGTAATTAACAGCCTGCGCTGTACATAACTTCATCTATAGAGTAGTACCCCAAATAGGATGATGATTAAACGATATCTACTGAATCTTTTGCATGAATCGACATTTTGTGTGCGTTTTTCCCCGGATTGTTCAAACGGAGTACAATTCCGGGTGCCAATCGTCATATATATTAAAAGATACGCGTGAGGTTCCGGTTAACACAAGCCCGAACATTCAACGAAACGGAGGTTGTCATGTATGATCATCGTTGCGAATCAACCCGTTGATTTGGTACCTACTCACTGGTCTGCTTTTGAATGGCATTGGTTGCAGCAGCTTCAGAACAGACCGACCATATATTCCTATCAATCCATGGATCATCTGCAATTCGAATGGAAGCTTCGCGCCTCTCTGGTTCACGCAGCTGAGGGGTTGAATGCCAGCGGGGTCAGCTTTGCTTCATTTGAAAAATCCCGATGTAATCCCGCCTACTGGAATCTCAACAATGAGGGAGGATTTGAACTCAGACCGGATGTAACTCCGGCCGAAGGCATTCGGGACATTTGGAGGAATGGCTCCCTGTACGCGTTTGAATGCGCAACCGCAACGGTCATTGTGCTGTACGGAGGCGTGCTTGGAAGTATTCGCGAAGAGGCCTTCAATTCGCTCTTTCGCAACTTGCTGCTCTTCGATTGGCACTACGATAGCGATCTGCGCTTAACTGAGAAGAACGGCAGCCATACCGCACTTCCGGGGGATGTACTCTATTTCAAAAACCAGGATGTCTCTTCCGAAACGCCAGAGTGGCAAGGGGAGAATACGATTATGCTCCGTGAAGACCTGTACTATGGTCATGGCATCGGTATCGCCTCCGGGGGACAGATTATTCGTACATTGAACCAATTCCGCACTCCCGGAAGTCAAGTTTCAGCCTACTTGATGGATAACGTGATTTATCCCGATTTTTATTATCTATCCCGATTCGCCGAAAATAGTGATATGAATGCACCTGCAGGAACTACGCCTGTATTGCCGGGGCAATTATATGTACGGATTGGCGGCAGCCGGTATCTGCGAACATGAAGCTGAACGTTTGGTTAACGTGGATTCAGAGAAAAGTAAAACGTTTGTCCGCAACCTAAATAAAGCCCAATGAAAAAACAGATTCACTGTCTTTTCATTGGGCTTCTTTGCATAGCATATTGGAAACCACAACGGCTTGCCAAACTTCGGTACGTCAGGTACAAATCAAACTGTTATGCGTTTGGGTCCAACTGGACAACAACCTGCTTGCCACTTACCTGAATACCTGTTGTCTTGCTGCCGTATTCAGCCAGAGATTTACTCAGTTGCTCAGCCCACTCCTTACCTGCGGCGCCTTCTTTGCTTCCGTGAACCTGTATGACCAGTCTTACCGAATCACCTTTTTTCAAGATACGCTCCGCTTGAGCTTGTTTCGTATCTCGGTCATGGTCTTCCATCTGCAAGTTGAGACGGATCTCCTTAACCTTGCGTTTATCCGGCGATTTACCGGATTTTTTCTTCTCCTGTTGAGCTTCCTGTTTGGCTGCTCCAGCACGGATGAGTTTGCAGGGTGGCGGGCTTGTCATCAGCGACAGGCATACCAGATCAACTTTATGCTGCTTGGCAAGGGCCAAAGCTTCTTTTGTGGACATGATACCGAGATCTTCGCCGTTCAGTCCGGTCAATTCTATCTCGGATGCTTTGATATTTTCGTTCTTAATCATGGTGTACCCTCCTTTACGGGAAAAGCCTGTCCTGACCTATGACAGATCAGAGCAGGCTTGGATCAGATTAACGCGATATTCGTGTTCGATGGTTCACTTACAGGGTATTGAACGCTTCGGTCAGAACAGGAACGATTTGCGATTTGCGAGACACAACGCCTTTCAGCACTGCCTTACTATCGGAAAGTGTCACATTGTATGCTTGTTCAACCGCTTTGGTAGACTTACCGTAAGCCAGTGCAACGGAATCATTGTTCAGAATGTCCGTTACCACGAATAGGAACAGATCGAGACCTTTACTTGAAATAATCGCTTCGATCGCTGCTTCAAGTTCAGGTTGTTTCACAAGCACATCGTTAACGTCAACAGCGTTCACTTGTGCAATTTCCACTTTGGCTTGTCCCATGGCAAATTCTTTGGCATCCAGGGAGATCAGTTCTGCAATTGTTTTCTGGCTCAGATCCGCACCGGCTTTCAGCATATCCAAACCGTAGCTGTCAGCATCCACACCCGCAATGGCAGCCAGCTCACGTGCTGCTGCTACATCCTGCTCCGTGCAAGTTGGGGATTTGAACAACAGGGAATCCGAAATGATCGCGGACAACATCAGTCCTGCAATTGGTGCGCTAATTTCAACGCCGTTTTCTTTGTACATTTTATTCAAAATGGTTGCTGTGCAACCTACTGGTTCTGCACGGAAATACAGAGGCTGACTTGTTTCGAAGTTAGCAATGCGGTGATGGTCAATAACTTCAGCCACGGTCACTTCCTCAATATCGCTTACACTTTGCTGACGCTCATTGTGATCGACCAGAATAACCTTGTTTACTTCGTTCGCAGCCGTTTTGATCAGACGTGGAGCTTCCACTTTGAAATGATCGAGTGCAAACTGGGTTTCGCCGTTCACTTCACCAAGACGCACAGCTTCAACGTCCTGTCCCAGTTTAGTTTTGAGATCCGCATACGCAATTGCAGAACAGATGGTATCCGTGTCGGGATTTTTGTGACCAAAGATTAACGCTTTTTCCATATTTATAGCCCTCCGTCAATTGTGATTAGAATAATCATGTCATAATTCAAATCATACCTTACTGATTATAGCGTCAATAAGACTTAATTCCAAACCCTTAACAGCGTTTTGATTGAAATTCGTTCTCAGGGTCTGCTTCATACTGGAAAAGGGAGAATGCCTGCAATACTATTTGGAGGCTGGTTGAGCCACGTTCGCAATCAGATGACTCTCCAGCTTCTCCCCTTCACAGAGTGCCTGTACCAATGCACGGCCGGATTCCGGGGTCATTTTGCCATACCAGTCTCCCTGCGGATACACGATCGTCACGCAAGCATCGTCACATTGCCCGTTACAGCGTGTTCGTGTTGTATGAATAAATCCACCGGCCTGCTGCTTCTGAATTTCATCCCGTACAGCCTGAGTGACTTCCTCTCCTTCGTTCCGCATGCAAGTACCACCGTTGCAGAGCAGGATGTGGTGCTGAAGTTGATCCAGATTATAAATAGCCAAAACTCGGTTCATTCCCCTCGACTTCTATGATATGTATTGATAATCAAGTATCTTTCATAAAAATATAAAGTAGCACACGGAACCTGGTTACGCAATGCAAATATTAATCTGCCAAGCCTTCTCCAGTCTCTCCCCTTTTCACATGAAATGTCTGTAAACTGCCATCCTCACAGATCTCAAGCAGGTTCAATTGCTCACCGTACGCGCATCCGCCATCTATGCCGATCTTGTCACCACTAGGGTCAAACCAGATATCTGCACGATCATGCAGGTGCTTCACTGGTGTGTGTCCAAATACCACCGTATTCGGGATGGATGTGGGCCTTGAGTAAAAGTCCTCCCGAATCCAGATAAAGTCCCGTTCAGGCTGGCTGCGCCAATCCTCTACATCCGGATTGATTCCTGCATGCACAAAGATATAACCTGGTACTTCATGAACAAGTGGAAGCTCACTCAGAAAACGGAGGTGATGCTCGTATCGGCTGCGAATCCAGTGCTTGGCTTCCATGTAGGCAGTCCAATCCATCTGCTCTTCATCAAAACGGATCTCCACGTAACTGCCCAGAGTCTGCAATCCGCCATTGCGAATCCAGTGCAGATCATACTCTTCCACGTCATTCATTAGGGCTTTGACCATCATCGCATCATGATTACCCTTAATCACCACAACACCATGTTTCTCCCTAAGTTCCATGATCTGCTCAACCACCTGCCGACTTTTCGGTCCCCGGTCCACATAATCTCCAAGGAGAATCAGTTCATCCTGATTGAGGTCAACATGCACTTGACGAAGCAGCGCATTGAATTCATCATAACAGCCATGAATATCACTTATGATACATCTGCGCATGTGAATTCCTCCTCTCTGCTTACACAAGAATACAATTGAAGCCCCGCATAGCGGGACTCCAACCCCTAAGAATATAAATTCCAGTTCAACCGGCTCTAATCCTTCTTGAGACCAAAAGCTTCAGCAATCAGGCCAAAAGAGCGCAGGCGTGCATCAAACGAATGAATGGCTGATGCAATAATGACTTCGTCTGCTTCATGACGTTCAGCCATGGCCGTAATTTTGTCCTTCACTTGATCCGGTGTACCAATAATGGAGAAGGAGCGGCGCTGGCGAATCTGTTCCATTTCCATCGCGGTATAAGGATAATTATGCACTGTTTCCAGCGAAGGAAATGAACTCTGCTCTAATCCTCTGCCCAGACGCAAAAAGAACAGTTCATTACTACGAGCCAGTTCTGCTGCTTCTTCCTCCGTCTCTGCGCAGAAGGCCGCTACGGCAATCATGGAATGAGGTTTGTCATTCAGAATGGATGGTTTGAAATGTCTGCGATAGTATTTCATCGCTTCTTCCCCACCAGGTGTTCCGAAAAATTGTGCAAATGCATAGGACGTACCCTGTGCTGCAGCAATTCGGGCACCTTCCGAACTGGAGCCCAGCAGCCATACTTCAGGTACAGTTGGTACAGACGGTCCGGCTACCAGAGATGCAAAACGGTGATCCTCTGGCAGCTGCTCGTGGAAATACCCGCCCAGGTCAGCAATTTGCTGCGGGAAAAATTGTACATTGGAAGCCTTGCCCTCATTCAGAGCCCGGCTCGCAATCGGCATGCCGCCTGGCGCTCGGCCAATGCCAAGGTCAATTCGTCCAGGGTGCAGTGCCTCCAGTAGACGGAAGTTCTCCGCGACTTTGTAGGCGCTGTAATGAGGCAGCATTACGCCACCGGAACCGACCCGAATCCGATCGGTATGAGCTGCGACATGAGCGATCATGACCTCCGGACTGGAAAAGGACAGTGCTCCGCCGCCATGATGCTCGGACATCCAGAACCTGGAGAACCCCAGTTCATCGGCATGCTTCGCTAACGTCACAGTCTCCTGAAGGGTGTCCTGCACACTGCGTCCTTCATTGATATGTCCATGTTCAAGTACACTAAGTTTCATCTATATTCATTCCTCTCGTCGAATGCGTTGCTGGCTGTATTTTTCTAATGCAAAATTCACACTTACTTCATTGTAACATTATTAATTACAGTTTCAAAATCTCTTTATTCTTATCTGTGGAATTGCGATTAAAAAAACTTGTTCCTCTTCTTCTTTAATATACACGGTCCCGTTTACACTGAATAAAAAAATGCCACCAGCAACAGCTGGTGGCACTTCATATTATAATCAAAGCTTTATATTCTGATTATGGTGCTCGTTTGGGCAGCAGCTTCACATACTCGTCAGATAGCTTCATGAGGCTGAGTACATGCTCGTAATCGGAACGATACGGCTCCAGATCGGTAACCGGTTCATATGTTTTAAGCGAATAAGCTGTTCCGTCATCAAAACCTGCACCTGGTATAAACATAATGTCATTGTTGACAAACGAGCCTGTCGGCAAGTAATACCGAATACCGAATGCATTGTGGTCCATATTCAGCAGATCATGCCCAAATGCAGTGAACTGTTCTTCTTTTAACGATACACCCATTAGGTTCATTACTGTAGGCAGAATGTCGAGCTGACCACCAGGCTGTTCAATCAATTGACCTTTAACCTGGTTTGGCGTGTGAATCAAGAGTGGGATATTAAAACGGCTCACTTTGCCATCATACGGAACATTCAGGCTCGCTTGAATCTGTTCGGTAATCTCGTCATTTGCGGGCAAGCCGAAGTGATCGCCGTAGATGACGAGTGTCGTATTCTCCCATAACCCGTTCGCTTTCAACTGATCAATAAGCTGACCTACTGCATAATCGGTGTAATTAATCGCCTGCAAATAATCATGAAGCAACGTGTTCGTGATCGTTGAAGGAATGGTAATGCGCGCCCGATCCGCTGGAACCGTGAACGGTGAGTGGCTCGATGCTGTAATGAACTGGGCATAGAACGGCTGGTTTGCCGCTTGATGTGCAGCCATTTTCTCCACACCTACACGATATAACTCCTCATCCGAAGGACCAAAATCGTTAAAACGGTCATTCTCGAAGCTTGGCTTATCGAAGTATCGATCAAAACCGAGAGCCGGATACATCTTGTTCCGATTCCAGAACGTCACGTCATTGACGTGGAACGTCTCTGACTGGTAGCCTTCGTTGCGAAGCAGCTTCGGAAGACTTGGCAGCTCGCGGTCACTATACCCGGCAGACATCGGAACGACCCCGGTTGGATAGATGGACGTATTGGACATAAACTCGGCATCCGAGGTGTTTCCCTGACCGATCTGTTGGAAAAAATGAGAGAAATAATAGCTTTCTTTGGCTAAATCGTTCAGTACCGGCGTCAATACTTGACCATCCAGTGAAGCGTTAATCGGGAAATTCTGAAAGGATTCCAATTGCAGTACAATCAGATTGCTGCCTTTGGCCTGACCAAAATATTTGGCTTTGATCGCCGATCCCTGGTTAGTTTTGTCCTGATATGGATATTTGCTCACCAGTTGATTAATCTTGTCAATCGTTTCATTAATATTGCCGTTCGCTATAGCTTCGTTTTCCTTGCTGGTCAATATCGCCGAGGAGACCTGATAATTCAAAAATCCGAGATTTTCAGCTCGTACCAGTTCGTTATCAATGGTTTCGCCTTTGACAATAAAACTGCCTGACAGCACGATACAGAATGCAGCCGTAAGAGCTACCCCCAGCTTGCCCCAGTATCTTCTGCGCATTTTTCCGAAATGCAAACCGCTGTCCCGGTAACTTCCGTTCCTTACACCCGAATGCCTGCGACGCATAATGAGCCAAACCGGCAGCGCAAGCACGATGTCAACAAAGAACAAAAAATGGGAAGGACGTATCAGTGGTCCAATACTCCCCCGTACCTGAGCAACCTGCCCGATCTCGCTGAGTGCCGTGTATGTGGGTACAGAGCTAAAATGCACGTTATACAGCGTTGCCGCAAATAGGACGAGGGAAAAGAGCAGGTTAAACCCGCCGTACACCATCCGCTTCCAGCGTTTCGGCACAATGAGATCCAGGATGCACACGACGGTCAGAGCTCCCAATGCATCTGTCACCAGACCGATCCCGGACAGCCCTTGGAAAAAGAAATACCGCAAAAGCGACAGCTTCAGCAGCATAAGGATAAACAAAACGGCAAATAAGATCCGTGAAGAGGTCCGTTCATTTTTGGAATTTAACATGGTCGCTTTCAACCCTTATCTGAAATTTTACGTTCATTTAACAAAACGCATATTTCAGTATAACAGTTTTGCTATTTGTATTCCATGAACGGACCCGAATTCCTGTAACTAGCATGCTGCAGCATCCGGTCTGAATTGAAATTAGGACAAGAACGCCTATTACAATTTATAATTTACATATAGGAAGACGTTCATTGAATCGTGCCAATCGCCTAGGTTAAGCTGTCGTTGATATATCATCAACCTGTACGTCACTGTTCTGCATTCGTGCAATGAGTACGGCCTGAGCAGCAGCAATTCTGGCGAATGCCACCTGTTTAGGCGGACAACTTACGTAATCCATTCCCATACGCTGGCTGTAGGTAAAGGTACTGAGGTCAACATGTTCCTCCGCACAGAGACCTACGATCAACTGAGGTTTACGAAGCCGAGCCTGAACGACAGCGCGTTCCAGTAGTTGTTCTCCCCCATCCAGATGCAGAATCTCTGCTCCAAATGACAGGAAATCAGCCTGCCTGGCTGTATGGGCCACGGTCAGAGCCATCTGAGCCCCTTCAATCAGCGAGCCTACCCTGTAATGGCAGTGACGTCTCTCCTCCCCCAGAATCTGTTCAGCCACTTGATCAATCAGTTCTCTGATTATTTGCAGCTCGCTACCGGGCCCTCTTGACGTTACGAGAATTTCCGGGCGAACCCACAATCCCTGGCGAATGCATTTGAGCGCCGCACGAAAGATGGCTTCTGCCTGCATTTCATAGATTTCCGGGAAAACGGTTCCAATATGACACCCATGCTGCCTGCTGATCGGATGCTGCTCATGCAGCCGCTCTACAAGCTGGATCATTCGACTTAGCTCCTGCCGGTGCACATCAAGTCCTCCTGCATGGCCTAGCTGTAATGCCTCTTGACGTTTCACCAACTCATCCACATCCGGGAGAATTTCATATAATGGAGGATCGAATAGTCTTATCGTTACTGGTAATCCATTCATTTCTTCGAAAATCTGCTCTACATCAGACTGCAGCATAGGCAGCAGCCGTTCCAGACCACGTTTGCGCTCAGCATCGGTTTCTGCCAGCACCATCTTTTGTACATAAGGCATCCGCGAGGAAGACAATAACATATGATCGGTTCGGCAGATGCCAATTCCGTCGGCTCCAAGCGTGCGGGCTATGACAGCATCACGAGGATGACTTGCATTTGCGAGTACCGTTATATTTTTCACATCATCTGCCCATTCGAGCAACTGCTGAAGTTCAGATGTGGGAGTTACGTTAGATGACTCGACACGCAGCAGTGCCTCTTCCCTGGTTATCAAACCTTCATTTGCAAAATCCACTATGGTCCTGATTACAGCTTCAGAAGTTAAACGTGCATCCCGGGCTTGTAAAAGGTAAAGCTTCCCGGACTCAATGACAAATTTAATTTCTTGAACAGTGGTGTTCACTCTCTCCAGCTCACGGCTCGCTTGCAATAGCTGGTCAACCAACTCTGGTTCCGCATGCCTGACCTGCTCCAGTTCCTCCAGGTCAGACCCTGAGCCTGTAAACGTCATGTAATCGCCATAGATCCCTCTGGCCCCAGTCAACGGATGACGTGAGTAGATTGTACCGGTTCCGCAGCGATCTCCACACTCTCCATTCACCATCACTTGAATCAAAACGGGCATACTATAGGCCATCGAAGTGGAGCTCAGGCTTCGGTTATGCAATCCTAAATCGGAAAGGGAGAATGCATGGATGATCCTGTGCAGTTGAAGCTGCACATCCTGAGGGAAAGAGGGATATCCCTGTTCTTCAATAACGCCTTTATATTGCGCAATAGCATACTCAAGTCTCGTTTCATCCAAACTCGTGATATCGCCCAATCGTTCATCGAAAACCTCATGTGGGATGCCATAAACCAACCAGCCATAATTCTGCAGCAGTACCCGGTAACAGTTGAGTGCATACGGGCGGTTGTTGATGCGCTTGGCAAGAGCTTCTACTGTAATGTCATTAAGACCTACGTTAAGCAGCACCAAGGAGTTCGCATCCCGGGGAAGCACGTCACTGGATTGCACAGCAAGCAGAAGCGGAGCCTCCGGATCACCAAAGGCTGTGCCCGTATAGCGTTCCAGGTGCTGAACTGCCCTGTCTAGATCTTCGGAACCTTCGGCAAAAGGTGGTTCTGAGTAGCTAAGGAACTCGTGACAGTGTTCCGTTGTAATGGTGAATCCTGCCGGAACAGGCCACCCCGCCTGGCATAACTCCGCAAGCGCGGCTCCTTTACTGCCCAATAGTCCCTTCATCTCTGCCGTGCCTTCTTCCAACAGAACTACCCGTGTCGTCATTACAGCGCTCCCATCCGCCATTCCATGGCTATGCTTAGAGGTATTCGCATGTTGCGAATTACCCTCTTGTTAATGGTATGATGCAAACGCGCAGTCAAGGACATCTGTGTACGCATTTTGTACTCAGAATGTAAACGTTTATCAAAAGAGTTTTATGGTAATATATAGCTTGACTCAAACAAATCAAACTTAAGAATGGCGAATCCTATGATTACAAGGCTGGATCAATACGATAACTGGGGAGTGAGTATCATTGTTTAGCAAAGTTGGTCAAATCATGTTGTATGTTAACGATCAGGACAAGGCCCTTCAATTTTGGACAGAAAAAGCAGGCTTTCACGTGGTCTCCGAAGTCAACGGCGAGGGTATGCGCTGGATTGAAATTGCTCCTGAAGAAGGTGCCGAGACAACCCTTATCCTTCACGACAAGGAATTCGTAGCCAAAATGTCCCCCGAGTTGAATCTGGGTACACCTTCGCTCATGTTTTTCACCAAAGATCTCGATAGGCTCTATGCAGACTTGGCCAGCAAACAGGTTACGCTAGGTGAACTGGTTACGATTCCGGGCGGAAGAGTCTTCAACTTTGCAGATGATGAAAACAATTACTTCGCTGTGATGGAAAGAGAGTAGATTCGTGAAATCTGGAGATGTGCTCTCTCCATTAGGCGGCGTTATGATTGCCACCCTTCATATTCACACAAAAAAGGCGTCTGACAAAGAGTCAGCCGCCTTTTAACTGTTATTCATATATATGATCTAATTGATACAGCTCCAACACATGCTCCGTTTCGAAGCCTGCTTTTCGGTATAACGATAGCGCACCAAAATTCGTTTCATCTACACATAAGCGGATTTCACTTACTTGGCTCTCCTGATTCAACTCATATAACGCCTTGTTCAGTAAAAGCGACCCCAGTCCCTGCCTGGAGTGATCCTGATTCACGGCAATATATTCAATACTGCCCTCATTAAATTCAGGATCGGCTTCGGCGTAGACATATCCGCGAATCTCCCCTTCCGAGCCAGACAATACGTATAAATGATGATGATCCTTGCTTGAGCGCTGAATGAGTGTTTTAGCATCGTAATACGTTCCGGCAAAGGTGGAATCATGTAACTGGATAAAAGATTCATACTGACTGGGAGCAATGGTCTGAATCCTGTTATTTGTGCCCTGATCCAGGCCTACTTCATTCAATGAGCGATTATGCAAAATAACCTGCCTGCTCTTGAGTTTAGCTCCCTTGCCCTTCATAAACGTAATGGCATTCGCATGATGTTCATTATGAAACCCGTAGACTTTCCGGATATGAATCCGATTTTCGCCTAGCTTGTTCGTTCCCTGCTCCCACAAACGCTCTGCTAATTCTTGCCACTGCTCTGGAGCACACTGAATAAATGGACCCCACAACTCTACAGTCCCTGTATCCGTATCTGTATCCATCCCGAGGACTCCTGTCAGCTGCCCATTCTCATCCAGGGTACTGATCCACAGGTCCGGTTGATCACCGAAAGCATCCATCATCGCCTGCTCAATTTCAAGCGCATCCTTGCCGCAATAACCAATATGATGCTCATGAAGCTGATTCATCTTCGCAATAAAATTAGCGATCACTGACTTGTCCATATACTGAATAATATTGCGTTCCATGACTGCTCTCCTTCCAAAGGTGGTCGTCTAGGCCAACACACGCAGGATATCATCGATTTTCTTTCCATGGGAGATAACCCCGTAATTCATCCAAGTTAGGAAGTCCACTTCGTATACACATCCGTTTCTTACTGCTGCAAGCTGCCGCCATTCCCTGCTGTCCAGCAGCTTCCGTTCATCTCCGATCGTTGCAGAATCCAGACAGTCAAATGTAATAAATAAATGATCTGCCTGCAATAGCTTCAATTGATCAACGCTTATGCTGATTCTACGTTCCTTCAGTGCCCATTGCTGCACCAGAGGATGTGGAGATAACCCCAAATCCTGATACATCACAGGTCCAACATAACCCTGCTGTACTCCGTACAACACAATTTCAGAGGCAGTGATCCGCAAAAAAGCTACCGTTTTTCCTTGCGCAGATCGTGTTAGTAAAGCCTTGGCCTCACGAGCCTTTTCTTCATATGAACCTACGACGTCCCTAACCCGATCTCCTTTTCCCAATACATCCGCTGTTGACCTTAATATGGAGCGCCAGTCCTCTCCCTTATGATTCAAATAAAACGTAGGTGCCACTTGTTCGAAACGGTCCAGATTCCACCGCTCATAGCCATCACTTAGCATAATAAAGTCCGGCTTATGGCTCTCTTGGAACATGGCATCCTGATGGGTCACATCGAATTCGGGGACATCTTCCATCCCCAAGTAGTGCTGCTTGCCCCACAAATGGTGAGCGTATTGAAGCACGGGCTCCACGCCTAGCGCTAATACGAAATCTTCGAGGTACGGTGCAAATACTCGAACATCCTGACGATAATGACGTCTGTATACTCCCGGTGAGATGCCAGCATATTGCTTAAACCGACGACTGAAATAATATTCGTTACTGAATCCAACACTTTGGGCAATATCGTGCAGCCGATCATCTGTCAGCTGTAATAATTGTTTGGAACGTTCCAAACGAATCGAATTCACATAATCCAGAGGAAGCTTGCCGGTCATCTCCTTGAATTGTCGCGTATAGCTGGACCTGGTAAGCCGAACACCCTCAGCCAGTTCATCCACCGTAATGGATTGGTTGTAATGATCACGGATATAGCGAATGGATTGTTGTAAGCGAGTCCGATGATCCATGGAAGCATTGCTCGAATCATTTTGCAGAAGCAGCATCCGGAACCATTCCTGAAAACGAAGCTGCCAGTCCCAATGTTTCATCCAATCCTCTGTCGCCTGTTGCTGTAACAGTTGATCCAATATATCCAGGCAGGAGCTCCAAGGCGTGTAGGACAACTCAATAGGCGATGATGATGCCGAGATGACTTGCGACTGTGGAAAAGTAGGGCTTATCTCTACGAGTGGAGTGGTAGATCCCACCTTG
Source organism: Paenibacillus sp. ACRRY (assembly GCF_022346995.1). Classification (GTDB taxonomy): domain Bacteria; phylum Bacillota; class Bacilli; order Paenibacillales; family Paenibacillaceae; genus Paenibacillus. Next base: position 1,629,898 of record NZ_JAKRNM010000001.1, read on the forward strand.
CTTGCCTCACCAGCGGCCAGATCAAGCTTATAATAATGGAGCTTGGATTCTGAACCATCTCCAGTTTGCAGAGGTAAGACGGGTATATCGGAAGGGAAAAACAGAATTGTCCCTTTATTTAACTTGTAGATGACATCTTGCGCCATCAGTTCTCCCTGTCCTTGGGTTACGACAACGATCGAATGGCCCTTCGACGATGTGCATTCTAAACAATTGTAAGGTTCCAAGACAGAGTTTTGAACGTATTGAATATGCTGAAGTGAACACAGCCAGGGCATGGGGAGTATCTGTTCTATGGTATGAGGCATTCGTCATCTTCCTTAATTGAGAATAGTTATCATTAGGAATAGTCTAAACCAAAAAAGAAAGCTCTTCAACCCTGGTTGAGGAGCTTTCTTTTTTTACTTTACTTTCTATGGCTGTTTATTACGGTGTCATTTTTTCCAGAAGATCATCCATTTTCATCGAGTTTGCTGTAATTGCACCTGATTGCCAGTGAGATCTCTCCATCTTGTACACTTTATTGCTTTTCACGGCCGGCAGAGACTTCCACAGCTTGCTATCCAATACCTTGATAGCTTCCTGATTTTCCGGAGAGGACCAATCTCCATCCGAAGGGAATATGATGATTCGGTCTGCATCGATCTGCGGGATCGCTTCCTCGGATAGAACCTCCTGAAAAGCTTCCATACTTCCAGCCAGGGCATGGGGTGTCAGGCCAAGCTCTGAATATATGAACCCGGTGTAGCGGTTTTTTACTCCGAACAGCACCAGGCTGTTATCATCCACATTCAGACGAACAACCGCCACTGTCTCGTCTCCAACGCTTTCCGCAAGCTTAGCTTTGGTATCCTTGATTTTCTCTTCGTAAGCCGCAGCCACTTCCACACCTTTTTCCTGTTCCCCTACAATATCCGAAATTTTAGCCAGAATCTGCTCGGAATCCTGCAGGATGCTCTCAGGTAAACGATATGTCGGTGCCACTTTGGAATACATCTCATATTTCTCCCTGTCCACTCCACCATCCACAATGATGAGATCCGGATCATATTCCAATAGAGCTTCAATGCTGCCTGTAGTATCAAATTGAGGCACATCCAGATTTAGATAGTCCTGTACGCCCCACATCGGATTATACCACTGCACGACAGGTGTGATATCCAGAGCCTTGAGATAGTCCTCCACATAGATCCCGGCAATACGCTGCGGATGAGCCGGAATCGTTACATCTCCGAATTCATCCTGTACCACACGCGTTTCTGCTTCTTGGTTCGGCTCGGATGAATTGCCGCTGCTGGCCGTTGTGCTCTCCGTCACTGGCGACTGAGCCTGTTCCTCCGTTGCTGCGGAATTCGAACTGCATCCCGCGATAATTGATGCCATGACCAGAACGGTGATTCCCCAACCTTTGATCCCTTTATTGAAACTTGCCATGCTACTCTCCACCCCTATGTAATCAGCTGTATTAAAGAGAATTCGAATCTACAATGATTATCATTCTCAATTAATGTCTAAGGTGAATTGTACCTCATGCCTTACTGCACTCACAATACACATTTGAATCCATTTTTTTATACAAACGAAAGATGCAGGCCACCCTTGCCCCTGCTAGAGCAGAGGCAGTTTTCCGTTATGGTAACTCTTAAGCAAATGACCTACGAAGGAATGCTCACTCTCACCCTGCAGCATTGCAGCCCCAATAAGACCAATATCATCACTCACATAACCAGCCAATTCGGGATCACCTGTATGGTGCAGCGTCTGTTTGAATGCCTGTTCCCTCGATGCACGAAGCAGTTCGTCTTCCGCGATAGAATCAGCATCTTGTACCCACCTCTGATATGCCGACATCCATTCATCTGCAAAAACCGAATCATCGCGCTTGTCCAGGTAGCTATCGATATCCAGCCCTTGAAACATATCGTTAGTAATCAGCCTGCCTTCATTAAGTTCGTTAAGGAGCTTCTCCGCCTCTCTTCTATTCATTAGGTAATCCCTCCATCTTCTGTGATGCTGTACATTTCAGGTATTTCGAATCTTCGTATGCTGCGGGTCGGATCGGCTGTAAAATGATCCAGCCCCCTCTCCTCGTACTCCCGCAGAAGGTGTTCAAGTATGCGAGCTATTACGCCGCAATCCGCCAAGGCATCATGCCTTCGAATGCCGTCTGTATTGATATTATAATGCCGAATTAGATAATCCGTGGATATGACTTCATGTACTTCAGGATGAATATAGGTAAACATCGCTTTAGTATCCAGCACCTTATTGCTAAACATTGTCACGCCAAATTGCTCGCAGTGGCGCTTCAGTATAGGTAGATCATACTCATACCCGGCATGAGTTACGAGAATCTTCTCCCCGATAAAGGTGGAAAATGAATGATAGGCTTCTGCAAACGCAGGAGCAGTCATCATATCCGCATTTGATATGCCCGTTAACTCTGCTACAGCATCCGGTATCAGTTTGCTAGCACGTGACAGCATGGAGAATGTTGGATGGCCAACCTCTCCACGTTTGTATTCCATCGCGCCGAATTGGGTTATGCTCTCCCGATCAGGAAGAATGCCTGTTCCCTCCAGATCAAAAATGCAGTATAAATGCTCATGCAGCTTAGGGACGTGTAGATCGTCGATTACATAATGATCAGGGTTAAATGTGATTTTCATATGTTCTATTCCCCTTGCCACAGACGGGTGACCTGTACCAATTCATGCCCCATGTTAAACTCCAGCTTATAGATATCCGGCATCGTCGTACTTTTCCAGAACTCGTAACCGTAGGACGTGTCGTAATGTTGGAAGATCAGGGTCATCACATCTCCATGTGTCCCGATCGCTACTTTTTGTCCCGCATGTGTGTTCAGGATTCGATTGATTACGGCTACGGCCCGAGAACCTGCCTGTTCACCTGATTCCCCGCCAGGGTATGAAAAAGAAGGCTCCTGGTACAATCGTAATTTGGATTCAAAAAAGTTGGCGTGCTTTACACGTTTATCGGATAATTGGCGTTCGCGCAAATCTTCCTCCATCAACACAGGGGCGCTCGACCTGTCAGCCAGTTCCTGAATGGTATCAACTGCTCGCCGATATGGACTGGAATAATACCATTGAATCTTCTCCTGACTGAGAACTTCTGCAACAATGGCAGCATCTCGGCATCCACGCTCTGTGAGTCCTCGCTCTCGTTCCTGTCCTTCCACATAGGCTGATTCTGCATGACGCACAAAATACAGGGTAGTTCTGAACTCTTTACTCATCCGTCAGCCATTCCTTTCTTCTTCTCAATCACAAGGAGGCAAGTACTGTCTGGCAAGCGTGCAGGTTGTCCGTCTTCCATCATGAACACAATACGTCCCTCAAGTGCCTCGGTATATCCTTTCTGCAGAAAATGCTCCAGCTTAATAATCTCTGCCTGCTCACCAAGCGCTTCACGAATACAATTCTCGTATGCCGATGGAGTGAAAATGCCAAACTGTTCCTGAATTTCGTGAACGTATGCTTCTTCGCCCCACGTATACGTATACAGGAATTCCATGGCATCATTAATGTTAAGCACTGCCTCATTCTCAGCGACCCGTTCAAATGTAATCTGCCGGCCCTGGAAATCCTGAGCATATCGTTCCAGCCACTGCATACCATCCGGTTCCAAAAACCGAATCCGTCTTTTCTGCTCATGAGGTTCTGTCATAATGCCATCCCGGATCAATATTCTTCCACCTGGCGACAATACATGAAACGAACTTCGAAGAGCTGCGACAACTGTATCCGTGTTAAATCTCCGCCCATCCCGCTCTATATAGGAGTACAATTCATGCAGGATTGACGAGAAGATTACCGTATCCACCGTGCCTGGCTGCACGTATTGATCCAGTCCGAGGGCATCCCCCTTCATCACTTGCCAGCGGTGACCTTCTCGCTGCTTCTTGCGCTCTAGCGCTTCGATGACATTGGCAGAAATATCAATGCCAATCGGCTCCACTTCCGGCTTCTCCTGCTCAATAAGATCCAGCAGAACTCCGCCGCCTGGACCGATATCGAGTACACGCTTGCCAACGATGTAGTCAAGCAGTACCTTTTTATAATCCCCCGAGCTGTTCATGTCTGCCAAATACGTTTCTTCATTATGGAACCTGTCATACGCATCCCGCCGCAGTCCGAACAAATCAAACAGCAGCAATACGGCCTTCTCATATAGCGGTGATTTCTCAGCCTCAATACAGAACGCAATCAGCTTCTCGGCCGCCGGCGAGAACTCAAAGGTCACAAAAACCGTATCCGGCAGATCCGGTTGACGCACTACGCGATGGGTCAAATGAGGATAAACGACCGGCTGCCCCTCTTCAATCTGCTTCCATGACCATTGTTCGAGGTACTTTTCAATCATTCGTTTTTTGTAAATATTCAGCTTCTTGACACCTTTATAGTCGTAATACATCGTATTCATTAATGGTTCAAAACTGATATGACGTACCTCGTCTGTGTCATTTCCGGTGTGAGTCATATCTTCACGATGCAGTGAGAGAAGGAACACTTTTACCATTTCCTGCAAGGAAAAATCCTTCAGTGCAGATTCCACATACCACAATGTACGGTGAGACAGAGGAGCCAGCATTTTATCTACATCAAGCTCTGTTTGCAGTTCAGCGTAAGCCTCATCCAGCGCCTCGCCTTCGCGAATGGACGAGCTTCGGAGCCGGGATAAACGTTCCTTCAGAGGCCAGTCTGCATGATTCGGTTCGCTGATAATCCACCCAACGATTCGCTCGACTTCCGCTTCAACCTGCCCCCATAGCTTCGGATCAACGCCAGCAATGATGCATTCATTGAGCGCCATCAGAACCGTGTGCAATTCTTCAGCTGTCAGCCAGCCATGAGTGATAAAAGCATGCAGCGGAGCATTCTCGGCAAAAGGTATCTCCCCGCGTATGTATTGTCCAATCAGTCCATGCGTTGCAATGAGAGCATAGATCATTTGCTGTCTTGGCGTAGCTTCTTTCTTCTGAATTGGATTCGCCTCATTAACCTGGGCCACAGCTTTATCGTCACTACCGATGTTTCCCGTACTGCGATTAATAACGTACTCCCTGTATAACTGCGCAGAACCCTTATTATGTACAAACAGATTCACCCCTGCGCGCTGCCACGCCTTCCTTTGCTGCAATGAGCCTGCCTTGGCTGTCTCTGACCAGACCAGTACTTCCTCCACGACCTCTCGCACCCAGAAGGAAACGTTCAGCTGATCCAGTATGTGCAAGGTCCGCTCGACGTAGTCCAGAACGGGATTGGTTCCCTCAAGCTCAGCCATGGAGTGAATGCGTTCAAGATTAATATGGGGTTGCTCGGCCGCCGCCAGCAGCTGCAGCCATAATTGCTGCTTATCCTCTGGGATGTTGCCTGTTCTATACGAATGTATGGCTTCTAATGAGTGCAGCATGTTGACATTCACCTCGTTATTTTAGTTCAATTCATCTGTCTAGATGGTTCAATCGATCCTTCACAAGTTTCAGCACCTTTTCTGCTTCATTCCCCGGTAAGCTCTCTTCCAGGCGAGCAGCTGCAACGGGCAGAATCCATCGTTCGATCTCCTGCCAGGTTAAGCCTGATAGATGCAAGTAATGGTTGATGTACCCCTTCACTATCGTATCACGAGATCTCTCAAACCCCAATCGTATCACAGGGTCGGCATCCTCCGGCAGCGATGCGCTCGTTAATATGACCCAACTGCGTGCCACATCACCTGCAGGATCGCCCGACATGCCTGTCATCCAATCGATAACATCGTAGGCGTTCTTCATCTCGTTCATCATCACATTATCGGGATGATAATCACCGTGACAGATCTGTATTCGCTCAGGGAGACGGGTTAGATAATCAAGTATCCGGGCTTTGTCCTCTGCAGACAATAGCTGTGTTCTCTGAATCGCCCCTGACAAAACCTGTTTCTGTGAAGGCAGGACTCTCTCATCATCACTTTGGGCATGTAGCTCCTGATGACAGGCAGCCAGATGATGTACCCGTTCTTGAAGGCTTGAAGGCTGACGGAACATCATGGAGAACATCGTCTGACCTTCAATTCGTTCAAAAACAATACCCGTGCGATCCCCTTCAACTATAATATTTCGTGCCTGAGGCACGGATAATTTCTTGTCATTTAACAGCTGGGTAATTCTGAATTCATTCTGGATGGCTTCAAGCGGAAAGTCAGTTTGGTACAGTTTCAAAATTTGATTGGACGAGTAAGAGAAGATGTCCGCAGTTCGACCTTGACCAATAAGCTTCATACTTTAGCCTCCATCGGTTATTCGAATTCCTTGCCCCTGATTTTGCTAAACACCATGACATCTACCAGGGTACCTGAACTGTCCCGGCGCATACTCCGCAGTATGCCTTCAAGGGTGTAACCTGAACGCTCAGCGACCTTGGCACTACGTACATTCCGAGAATCACAGCGAATCTCCAGACGGTTAGCGCGCAGATATGTCGTTGCAAATTGCTCAATTCCTTGGACAGCTTCCGTCATTAATCCTTCACCTGCACGTGACGATCTGATCCAGTAGCCGATCTCGAAGCAGCGTGCATTCCAATCGATACGATGCAGGCCGCTGCTGCCTACAAAATCATTAGTTTGCCTATCTCGCAAATGAAGAACTAGATCTGTCCGCTCCAAAAACTGTAATCTGGCTTTGCGAACATGTGCTTCGGATTCTTCAAGCGAAGGTACCTTTTCGGCAAATGGCAGCCATGGCCGCAGCTGCTCAATACTCTCGCGAATAGCCTCGTTGACTTCCGCGCCGTCTCCCCACTCTGGAGCTCGGATCGTGAGACGAGCTGTGTCGAAGTGCTCGGGAAATGACAGCATTATTGGATTTATTGGTTCCATGTTAGACATAACCTCCTACTCCTCTACTTGGAATATCGAATCCACAATAAGGGGGAGGTTATCCCGTACGGAGACAGCTCCAAAAACCGAACGTGCATGCACGCCCTTTACCTCAAATACATCCATCATTAGATCTGAAAACCCGTTCAACACCTTGTGGTGTTCCTGATAAGAAGCCGACGCATTAACAAAACCCTGGACTTTGACTACTCGTTTCACCCGATCCAGTGAACCCAGCACATCCTGGACCACAGCGAGCACCTCAATCCCGGCATTTCTGGCAAATTCGTATCCCTGTTCCGTCGTGAAGTCCTCTCCCAATTTGCCACGCTCCACCGTATCCGGACCTTTCCCTGATACATACATTAACCCATTTACAATAACTGCATTGGCATACTTCGCAGCTGGAGCGCTTGCCTCAGGCAAAATAATTCCCAGTTCACTCAATCTCGTTGCTATCATCGCTTTTCCTCCCAAGAGACAAATGTCAAAATATAAACCTATCAATATATTACTATTTTGGATAAACATTAATATACGCTCGATCTTAGGCTTAAGCAATGATCGCTTCGATCATGATGGACGTTTACCTTTCAGTTTCTATGAATGTCACTTTGATGATGTAACGTCATACTCTAATCCCGCTACGTATAGTTTATCAGATCATTGGATCATCCAAAAACGCATCTAAATTGTAATCCTCATTTTAGGATTAGTTATTATATTAATCCTAATCTTTTGAAAACGTTATATTGTAATTCCTGTCATTCTCTATTACGATAGTTACAAACAAGTACATAAATGATCTGTTTACTCAAAGGAGGACGTTATCTTGAATGCACCCTTATTTCGTGATCCCATCTTCGATGGAGCCGCTGATCCGGTGGTTGTATGGAACCGCGCTGAACAAACCTGGTGGATAATCTATACCAACCGCAGAGCTACTGCAGGAGGACCGAAGTTTGCCTGGGTTCATGGCACGGATCTCGGCGTTGCCTCATCCTCCGATGGAGGACAGACGTGGACCTATCGTGGTACGTTAACCGGCTTGGAACTTGAATGGGGACATAATACGTTCTGGGCGCCGGAAATCTTCTGGCATGATAACACATATCACATGTATGTCAGTTATATTCAAGGCGTGCCCCATGACTGGCCGAATCATGACCGCCACATTTTACATTACACGAGCCCGGATCTACTGACCTGGACATATCATGGCAAACTGGAGCTCAGCTCGGACCGTGTCATTGACGCCTGCATATATCCACTGCCGGATGGTCGTTTTCGGATGTGGTACAAAGATGAGGCAAATGAATCTCATACCTATGCCGCAGACAGCACGGATCTTTACCATTGGGATGTTATCGGTCCCGTTATTACAGGTCGCGCCCACGAAGGTCCCAACGTTTTCCGCTTTCATGACACCTACTGGATGATTGTGGACGAATGGAGAGGACAAGCTGTATACCAATCGGATGATCTGGAACACTGGGCATGGAACAGCATGATTCTCGATCAGCCGGGGACACGTGAAGACGATGGCGTTATCGGTTTGCATGCAGATGTAGTGGTCCAGGATGATGCAGCTTATATTTTCTACTTCACTCATCCCGATCGCATTGAAGGAGTAGATCATGCCAGTGAGCCTGCTCGTCGTTCCTCCATTCAAGCCGCACGTCTGGATGTTGTGAATGGGGTTATGGTCTGTAATCGGGATGAAGAGCTGCAATTACAGCTTCGTCCGGAGACAGATGATAGTCATATTTCTGTTTGAATCCCATGAAGTAGATGATTAACACCCTTTATATTGTGAAACAAATACAGAAAAAGACCTGAACAAGTTCCTGCTGCTGCAGGCTTAATCAGGTCTTTTTGTACGATCTGTGCATGATCCTGCAATCGCTGGATCGATTATGATGGACGCAACTTCCCATCCCCCTGCCTGTATGTTCGTGGAGACATCTGTACGGTACGTTTGAACACTTTGCCAAAATGAGAAAAGTTGCTGAAGCCTGCCCGCCAGGCGATTTCCGTAATGGAGTCCTCGCTCTCGCGCAGCAGTCGCTGCGCTTCCTTCACACGAAGCAAATTCAAATAATCAATGAAGGTAAAACCCGTGGTTTGTTTAAACAATCGACTGAGGTAATGCGGACTAATTCGGAATTCTGCTGCGACTTCCGGCAGCGTTAGAGGGTTCCGATAATTATCATTCAGGTAGCGAACAACGGCTTGCGTCTTGGGATGAAGGACTGGCTCGCTCTCTACTGGATATACCCTCCCCTGCTCCTGATTACGATACGCAATTAATAGCAATTCAATGGAGCGGTGGCGCAGCACAAGGCTGCTTCCAACCTTAGGCTGAATTATCTCATCGATCATTTCATGAATGATCCGTTCTGCCGTTTCGCTAATAGGTGATGGAAGCCGTAACATCGGAACTTCCCATTCAAAGGGCTCCTTTAACCCCTCCATCAACGCAGGAGCAATACTCATTTCTTCAAAAAGCTCCTGCTTCAGATACAGTACAATTCGTTCATGATCAGGCCTTCCGCTTTCCAGTGTCTTATGTACGGCATTCCGGTCAACGAAAACAAAATCCCCTGCTCTGACATGGTATGAACGGTCTTTAATAAAATAGATGCGTTCGCCCTTCAGGAGATAATAGAGCTCATAATGATCGTGGAGATGATCCGCGGTCATGGAATAATAACCCACCCTACGATCATATTCAATATCCAAATATCCGGTGGAATCGTGATAATCCGCTCGAAACGGCTGTGACATGAAGCAGCCCCCTTTTCAAGGATTATAGCAAAATAAGCGGGGTTTGAAAGCGATTACGCAAAAAATGCGGCGAAAGAAGTATTCCCTTGTTATAGGCTAGAGCTATATTCAAGGAGGCGATAGATATGAGTAGCAAAAAACGCTATGTATTGGTCGGGACCGGTGGCCGTGCAGAATTTTTTTATGGAGCATTAGCGAAAAACTTCCGTGAACAATCCGAGCTTGCAGCTTTTTGTGATATTAATCAAACGCGGATGAATTATGCGAATCAACTGCTGCGAGAACGATATCAATACAATGAGGTTCCTACCTATACAGCAGACCAGTTTGACCAGATGATTGAGAACGAGAAACCCGATGCCGTCATTGTGACCAGCGTTGACCGTACGCATCACAAGTACATTATTCGTGCGATGGAGCTTGGATGCGATGTCGTGACTGAGAAGCCCATGACCATCGATGAGCACAAATGCCAGGATATCCTCGATGCTGCCAAACGGACCGGACGAAATATCCGGGTTACCTTCAACTACCGATATGCTCCCCATCATACCAAGATCCGTGAGCTGATCATGAACGATGCCATCGGTAAAGTTACCTCCGTTCATTTCGAGTGGCTGCTCAATACCCGGCACGGTGCAGACTACTTCCGTCGCTGGCACCGCGACAAACGTAACAGCGGAGGATTACTCGTTCATAAATCCACCCATCATTTTGATCTAGTCAACTTCTGGATCGGCTCCCAGCCTGAAACGGTCTTCGCCTTCGGTGATCTCATGTATTATGGACGGGAAAATGCAGAAGAACGAGGCGTTACCCAATTTTATAACCGCGCCACCGGCAACCCGCTCGCTAAGGAAGATCCTTTTGCCCTCCATCTGGATTCGGATGCTCACCTCAAAGCGATGTATCTGGATGCGGAGCCCGAGGACGGCTACCAGCGCGATCAGAGCGTATTCGGAGATGGCATTAATATTGAGGATACGATGGGCGTGCTCGTCCAGTATCAGAACAAAGCCATTTTGACGTATTCCCTTGTCGCCTACCAGCCGTGGGAAGGATACCGTATAGCCATTAACGGCACCAAAGGCCGGATCGAGATGTCCATCGTTGAACAGTCCTATGTCAATTCACTCGGTGACAAAAGTCTCGAAGGTGCGCTGATCGGCAAAACGCTGCGTGTGCTGCCCATGTTCGATGCTCCATATGAAGTGCATGTCGAAGAGCAAAAAGGCGGCCATGGCGGAGGCGATCCGGTACTGCTCAATGATCTGTTTGGCGAACCTGCGGAGGATCCGTATGCACGTGCTGCCAACCATATTGATGGAGCAAGATCAATCCTGACCGGTATTGCAGCCAACCGTGCGATTTCAACCGGGTTGCCGGTCCACATCAAGAGTCTGGTTCAGTTTTAATTTGATGGAAAGTTGATCGTAGAACGGTCAAGATTCAAGGCTGCGTATTTACGCGGTCTTTTTTCCATTTGCACTCTCTTCTGAAGAACCAAAAGCAAACATTGAATGATCGCCAAGTTGAAGGAGGAAATGGATGTTCTTTTCATTAAAAAGCCGCTTAATTGCCTTAATTCTTGTCCTGTTCGTCCTCTCGTTCGGTACGCTCTCCTTCCTGTTGTTTGCGGAATCCCGGGCTGTGATCCGTTCCTATATCGAATCCTCGGCCCTCGAAAAAATGGAGGAATACGGCTCTTACATCGATATGGTACAAATGCAAATTTATGATGTAGCCTCTCTCGTCTTCAATAGCGATATGGCGAAAAATTGGGATAACGCCATGAGTGATCCACAACTGTCCGAGGGGGAGAAAATGCTGGCTAACCTCGCCATGAGCCGCTTTCTTACGCAGGCCACGAACAGCTATACCAGCATTTCAGATGTGTCCATCTATCGGTTAAACGGGCTTCGGATTGGCGGCGAGAATCAGGTCGTAAGCGACCTTTCGTTTTTGCAAGAACCATGGTATACAAACTTCTTCACATCCGGAGACAGGTGGCTGGCTGCTCATACCGACGTTCATGAAAGGGTCAGGGACCATGGCAACCCGGTGGTCAGCCTGCTTATGCCTCTGGGTACCTTCCATCATGCTACATCGCGTAATGTCATGAAGGTCAATGTAAGCGAGTCTTATTTCCTCGAACCCCTCAGCCGGATTCATCTGGCCAACAATAGCACTATTTTTCTGCTCAATGAACAAGGTCGGCCCCTCCTCTCCCAACAAGCTCATGAGCTTGGGGTCGGAACTCTATCGGGCATCGAACATATTCGAAACAGCACACCAAAATCAGGCGTTGAATACCTGACCAATGATGTAGGCGGGCGAGACATGATGGTGTACAAAAAACTCGGGCGCACAGGCTGGATGCTGGTAGGTCTAGCGCCGGAAAAAGAGATGTACTCCTCTCTGCACAAACTCCAAACGACAACATTCGTGGTGACAATTGCCATCATCCTGGTGTCCCTGTGTGCTGCGGCCTGGCTGTCTTACGGCGTAACCAAGCCCTTAACCCGTCTGGTTCTGGCGATGAGACAGGTACAGCGGGGTGCGTTTGATCAGGCCGAATCCCTGCTCCCCCCAGATCAGAATGTTAAGAGCGAAATTAGTTATGTGATATCTACCTTTCGCTACATGATCGTCCGGCTCAGACAGCATATCCAGAATGAATTTGAGCTGAAGCTGCTTCGACAACAGGCGGAATATAAGGCTCTCCTGATGCAGATTAATCCGCATTTTATGTTCAATACGCTGGAACTGGTCAGCAGTCTTGCGATGCAGCGCCGAACGGACGATACCGTGCAGGTCATCGAGGATCTCGGGAAAATGATGAGGTACTCCATGCATACGAATGATGATCGTGTGTCACTGGCCGAGGAACTTACCTACGTCCGCCACTACATCTCCATTCTTCAAACCCGCTTCGGTCCCAGGCTCGATATTTCCACCCAAGAATCGGGCAGGCTGGATCACCTCGTTATGGTCAAGTTTATTCTGCAGCCGCTGATCGAGAATGCAGTCAAATACAGTTTTCAACATCAAACGACTGCTCAGGTGCGTATTCGAATCTGCAGGAAGAATGAACGGCTGCAGCTCCAGATTAAGGACAATGGTCCAGGGATGCCTCACGACATCATCTCCAGACTGCAGGATCCTGAGACTGTTACAGCACAGCTCGAACCAATGCTTCGCAATTCGAGCTGGCATATCGGACTTGGCAATGTGATTGCCCGGTGCCGGCTGCATTACGGTTCCCTCTTTGCCATCCATATTACGAACGGGGATACCCAGGGCACTTGTATTGAACTGGTTCTGCCCGTACAGGAGGAAAATCATGTACAACGTATTGATTGCTGATGATGAGATTGAAGTCCGTGAAGGACTGAAGCTGAAAGCCGACTGGGGTGGAATGGGTTTTGCGGTCTCAGGTGAGGCCGCAAACGGAGTGGAAGCCGCTAGGTTGCTCCAATCGGGACACTATGACCTGCTCCTGACAGATATGAATATGCCGGTCATGGATGGAGTGCAGCTGCTGGACATCTGTAGAACCCACAATCCATCCATCGAAATCATTATCATCACGGGATATGAGGATTTTCAATATGCCAGAGCCGGTGTACGGAACCATGCCATGGACTACTTGTTGAAGCCGGTAACCCGGGGAGAACTGAAAGCAGCCTTGACCAGAATCAAGGAGGAGTTGGATAAGAAACGCAAGGCTCGGGATGAATCCGAAAGGATGCAATGGCGTCTGTCCCAATACTATCAACAGATGAAAACACACTTTATTCTGGATCTCGTCAAGGGTAACAAGCTCCCTCCTTCTTCACTGCCTGAACGAATCCGATTATTTCATCTGGAAAAATGGCAGCATTCCGAGGTCTGCTTCCTGACTGCCGGTTTGCGGGAAACAATCCATACTCCTGCTTCTGAAATCCGGATTCCGGAGGACATGCACCTCCCATTCCAAATGGTCTGTCATGAGATTGCTGAATCTTATACAGGAACTGCACTTGTATTTCAGGACACAGCCCATCCTGGAATCATGCATTTCATGATATTGGACGGAATGCAGCATGAATTTGCGGAAAGGCTCCACACACAGATCATGTCCTATCTGACAATGGAAGTGCAGATTGGAATTGGACTGACGGTAGCTGGACTCGAACGCTGGAAGGAAGGGTACGTCCACTCCCTGCTGGCATGGAACCTGGCCGGACGTCAGTCTGGACAAGCTGAGACAATAGAGGTAACCGATCACAGTCCACTGATTCCCGAGGAGATCAACCGCGCCATGCATCGATGTCTTCTTCGAGGGGACCTGGATTCCTTTCGCAGCATGATCCGAAATGAGCTGGACGATGCCTTTCGCAGATCCTCTTCCCGTTTAATCCGCTGTTTATTGCAAATTTCACTGCTAATGGAGTCTGCCGCCATGGACTACATGCAACATGCTCATGGCACACCATCTCGCTGGATCACTCCTGAGTGGGTACTGTGGCTGGAGACTCCCGAACAAGCAGAACGGCTGCTGATGCAGTGGGCACAGGATTTTGTAAACGGACAGCATCCACCCGAGACCGCAGAAGCAACCATGATTGAATCAGCGAAATGTTACATCGAAGAAAACTACATGCAGGAAATTACGCTCACCTCTATCTCGGAGCAATTTAACTATCATCCTTCCTACTTCTCTGAAATGTTCAAGGAAGGTGCAGGCATCTCATTCATTCAATATTTGACGGAAACCCGGATGAAACACGCAACACGCTTATTGAAGGAAACTCAATTGAGTGTATGGGATATCACTGAGCTTACAGGCTTCTCTTCCCCAAGCTATTTCAGCGCTCGCTTCAAAAAGATGCACTGCATGAGTCCTTCCGAATACCGGTTGCTTCAATCCGAAAAAATCACTAGTGAGAATCCGAAGAAATGAGATTCCGGCCGCATTGGCTCCCAGGTAAGATGAGGTTATCAGAACGTTCACCGCTTATCATGTAAGCGGATTCAGTAATTGGAATTGAGAATGTTCAACCACTCTTAGCCTGAAGGGAGGCAAATCATGAAAAAAATGTCCACGCCCTTATACGGCCAGCAAAATAAAACAGCCTACTTGTTCCTATTGCCTTGGCTGATCGGACTATTCTGTCTAACGCTGGGGCCAATGGCTGCATCGCTGTACTTATCCATGACCAAATTCAATCTGTTATCACCGCCCACGTGGACGGGGCTCAGCAACTATGTGCAAATTTTTAGTGAAGACGATACATTTCGCAGATCGCTGGGGCTTACCTTCTTTTATGTATTCTTGTCCGTCCCGCTCCGCCTGGCCTTTGCTCTGCTGGTAGCGATGGCGCTAAACAAAGGCATTCGCTGCCTCGGTATTTATCGAACCGTATATTACATCCCTTCCCTGCTGGGAGGAAGTGTTGCCATCGCCATTGTATGGCGTCAAATCTTTGATGGCAACGGGCTCGTTAATCAATTTCTGAACTGGTTCGGCATAGCGGGACCTTCCTGGATTGCACATCCCGACTATGTCATTTATACCATCGTAACCTTATCCGTGTGGCAATTCGGGTCGGCGATGGTGATCTTCCTGGCTGGCCTGAAGCAGATTCCTGCCGACCTTTACGAAGCGTCGGATGTGGACGGGGCGAGCAAGCTGCGTCAATTTTTCCGCATCACGCTGCCCATGCTGTCACCCGTCATTTTTTTCAACCTGATCATGAGCATGATTAATTCCTTCCAGGCCTTTACACCGGCATATGTCATTGGAGATGGTCGCGGAGGACCACTCGATGCCACCATGTTCTACACCTTGTATCTGTATCTGAAAGGCTTCTCGTTCTTTGATATGGGTTACGCCTCAGCACTCGCCTGGATCATGCTGGTCATTATCGGTATATTCACTGCAATTGTCTTTCTTACATCCAGGTTCTGGGTATTCTATGGCGACAATCAGGAGGGGAGGTAATGCATATGCCGTTCAAACGAAAGCTGATTCAAACCGGAAGACATACGGCCATCATCCTCCTCGGGCTGCTGATGCTGTACCCGGTGTTATGGCTGATCTTCAGTTCGTTCAAACCTAACCAGCTAATCTTTACGAACAGCAGTCTGATTCCGACCAGCTTCACACTGGATCATTACGTGAATGGCTGGAAAGGATTACAGGGCGTTTCCTTCGGCCGATTCTTCGGCAATTCGGCACTCATCTCGGTCATGAGCGTCCTGGGGAATGTTATCTCCTGTTCGCTCGCTGCCTATGCTTTTTCCAGACTCCGATTCAAATTAAAAACACTGTGGTTCAGCATCATGCTGGTCACGATTATGCTGCCTTACCATGTAACACTTGTACCTCAATATATTCTGTATAACGAGCTGCAGTGGATCAATACGTATTTCCCGCTTATTTTGCCGAAGTGGCTGGCACAGGACTCCTTCTTCATTCTGCTTATGGTGCAATTTATCCGTGGCATTCCGCGGGAACTCGACGAGAGCGCAACGATTGACGGGTGCGGACAATCCCAGATTTTTTTCCGAATCGTGGTGCCTCTCCTTGTTCCTGCATTGATCACAACGGCAATCTTCACCTTTATCTGGAGCTGGGATGATTTCTTCAGCCAGATGATTTACCTAAGCAAGATCGATCTGTTCACCGTACAGCTGGGCATACGTTCCCTGTTTGATCCATCAGGACAATCCGATTGGGGAGCATTGCTTGCCATGTCCACGTTATCCCTGCTGCCTGTAACGATCATCTTTCTGGTATTTCAGCGCTATTTTCTCGAAGGCATTGCTACTACAGGTCTGAAGTAAGTTCTATTTTCGCAATCACCATATTCGTTAGGGGGATGAACAATGTTTAAGCGACTCATGATTGGAATGGCCGCCTCACTCCTGCTATTTGCAACTGCCTGCTCGGGTACGGATCATACAGGTGCTGGCGGTAATACGGATCAAGGTAACGAATCAAACGGCCAGGTCGAACTGCGCATGATGTGGTGGGGTGATCAGAAACGGGCAGATATTACAAACGAAGCTCTTCAAGTCTTTCAGGAAAAACATCCGGACATCAAAATTGTAGGTGAATTCGCTCCTTCCTCTGGATATTTTGACAAATTGAATACACAGCTGGCATCAGGGACGGCACCCGATGTATTCTTCCTGGGTGGCAATGTGGTCGATTATGCCAAAAAGGATGTCTTGCTCAACCTCGATTCATATGTCGGAAATGAACTGAACCTGGACGGCATGGATACCACCATGGTGGAATACGGTCGTCTTGACGGGAAGCTTCAGCATATTTCAGCAGGCGCCAACGCGCAAGAATTGTAATCAACAAGGCGTTGTTCGAAAAAGCTGGCATCCCTCTACCTGAGACGGACTGGACCTGGGAAGATTATGCGGCAATCAGCAAGGAGCTCTCTGACAAGCTCGGCGATGGCATATTTGGAACGTATAACTTTACGGTGGACGGTATGGATATCTACCTGAAGCAGCGTGGCAAACAGCTGTATGACATGACCAACGGTACATTGGGTTTTGCACAGGAGGACATTCTCGAATGGTTCCAATATTGGGAAAAGGCATCGGCCGACGGTGGTGTAGTCACACCTGAATTGCAGGTATCCAATCCGCATGATGACACGAGCAAATCGCTGCTGATTACAGGCAAAGCGGCCATGACCCTGCTTCCTTCCAACCAGCTCGCTGCATTCCAGAGCTTGACGGAGGATCCGCTCATTCTGCATCCGGTTCCGCGCGGACCCAAGGGTACAGGTGTTGTATTTGAATCCAGTCAGGGATTGTCCGGCTATGCGAATACGAAACATCCCAAAGAAGTAGCCATGCTGATGGACTTCTGGATCAATGATCCGGATGCAGCCCGAATTCTTGGCAATGATCGCGGCGTCCCGGTTACGGAAACCAATCGTAATCTTCTTCAGGAAGAAGCCGGGGCCGTTGAAGAACTCGTTTATGACTATACCAATTTTGTATCTGAAGCCACCAAAACGGAGCCTTTTGACGTGAGTTATAACCCTCCTGGATTTGCGGAATTCTCCAAGCTGGCTCAGACGACAACCCAGGAAATCGGATTTGGACGCAAAAGTGTCGAGGAGGCCGTTTCAAGCTTCTACAGCGGTACTCTCCGGATATTCGAATCCAACCAATAACAAAAACCACCACATCCCATTAGGAGGCGAACATGGCAGAAGCACTATTGAACCGGCTGCGCCAGATCTCCATTCAAGACTTTGTGCAGCCTGGCAAACCCGAGGATGAGGAGATCATGAAGGAGTGGCAGGAATCGGGAGTTCGTTTTGCCGCTTCGGGAGGAGGCCTGGAACAGGCTTATTATGCAGCAATAGAGAAGCTGCTGGCCTGTATCGTCCCCATGAGAAGCGGAGATCCTGTTCTCCAGGAAGGAGGCATCTATCTCGGTTGCTGGCTGGAGAGCACGGGCACAATTAACGCAGAACTGCTCTCCCGCCTACTTCCTTCCGTCTCCCGAGCAACCTATCTAAGCTTTGCAACTCATCAACGGGAGGATGGGTTACTGCCTTACAAACTGACAGAGAATGGCCCCTCTTTCCGCCAGATTCAATTAGTTACTCCGCTTGCAAGAAGTGTATGGAATCACTATCAACTTCACGGTAAAGATCGGAGTTTCCTGAGTACAATGTATACAGCCATGACACGTTATGACGAATGGATTACGCAGCACAGGGATACCCGGGGAACCGGATGTGTAGAGGCCTTCAGCACATTTGACACCGGACATGATCTATCACCCAGGTTCTGGCATGTGCCCGATACGCCATACCAGAATGATCCCGGTGCATACCATCCGGATTCTCCGATATTGCCGTTCCTGGCACCAGATTTAACCGCCAATATCTATTGCCAGCGCATGTACCTGTCACGTATAGCAGAGGAGCTTGGCGAATCGGGTCAGGAATGGAAAGCAAAAGCTGAATTCAGTCTGGACCGACTCTTTCGCTACTGTTATGACGAAGAAGATCAGTTCTTTTATGATCGTGATCGCAATGACAAGCTTGTTCGAGTTCAATCGGATGTCTTGCTGCGTGTCATGGCCTGCGAGGTGGGTGACCAACACTTGTTTGACCGAATATTACGAAGATATCTGCTCAATACAAGCAAGTTTTTTGCCCGATATCCCTTTACGTCCTTAGCCATGGATGATCCCAGGTTCGACCCTTCATCCACCTATAACAGCTGGGGTGGGCCGTCCAATTTCTTAAGCCTCATTCGGGCTCCCCATGCCTTCGAAAATCACCATCGCTATGTGGAGTTGACATGGGTGCTGAATCCGATCCTGGGTGCGTTATCCAGAGCAAAGCGTTTTGCTCAAACCCTAAGTCCATGGACCGGTGAAGAAGGCTTCACGGAAACCTACTCCCCAGCTATCCTGTGTCTACTTGATTATGTGGAAAGGTTATGCGGCATTATGCCTGTCGGTTCAGAGCAGTTGTGGTTTACCGGACTCCTTCCCCCGGCTATGGATCATGGCGGAGAAGTTGCCGGGAGTACAGCCTACAGCCGAACGGTTGACGAGCAACCGTTTGAACTGGTGAATACCCCAGATCAGATGGTGGTCTATCGAAAAGGCAGCATTCATATTCAGGCTCCGGCTGGCATCCGGCTGATTACCAATCGTAGTGGAGGGCTGGAAAGTATCATTGGGATGAGTGCGCGAACGATTGAGGGCGAGCTTACCTATCAGGGGAAATCCTTTCCGATTCGAATTAAAGGAAATGAGATGCAGTGCTTTATTAAGGATGGTTTGCAAACCGTCCGGGATATTGGCATGATCTATCCAAGCTACCAATAGTAAAAAGGCGCAAGTGCAGAGAAGTCCCCGTGCACTTGCGCCTTTACTATTCCAAAGTATATTCATTGCTGAGGAGAATGTGTCCATTTCTCCCGGTTAATGATGCTATTGAGAAATAGACTCCCTCAAGCTTTTCGCTGCCACGACGGGTGGCGATAAAACTCAATCGTATCAATGAAACTTACGTTGTATTCTCGCTCCACTTCCGACAAGTCCAGCAGTCGGCGGTCAATTTCTTTTAATCCCATGACCACGTCATGCCGCAGCAGGTCCATTGCAATTTTGCCTACAAACCCGCCCTCGTTCTCCTTGTGTCGATTACGAAACTCTTCATTGTATATGAATTCCGGGGTAAAGGACGACTCAACAAACGCATTGACGAGCGTTAGCTCTTTTCCTTCCAAGTTCACCGCAATATAGTAATTTCCGCGGTCATCCTTGACCAAATCTTTACTCAGTTCCACGTTCATTGGAATCACTCCCTCTATCTTAAATAATGTGCCAATATGATAAAACATGGGCAGGCAATTGCTCACAACCGGACCTGATCCGCTCATATAATAGGTATAAACGGAGAACGGAGGATGACTTATGAAGTGGCATCATCTCCATACAGGCAAAACGCTGCAGCAGCGTCTGGCGGAGCTGCAGGGACATCTGGCCGAGCTCAATACACCGCGGTCAGGACTTGAACCAGGCCGGATCAAACGGGTGTATTCCCGCAATTTTATCAAAGTGAATCGACAATTGTTTATTCCGCTCAGCCTGTTGTCCATCCGTGTGTTTGATACGCATCAGACACGCCGGGGTGTTCGAGTAGGCATTCGCACCGTGTTCCCATCCAAAAATGCTTTTCGAAATATTAGACTGGTTGGCGTGGGACTTGATTATCTCGAGCTGCAGGGAACCGGCAAATTTCCTTCCCGCATCCTGTTTCCCTTGAGCCAGATCGAATCCATCCATCGTCCAACAATCAATAAGAAAAAGCAGACACGTTAATCCGCTCTGTGCCCTCTATAATCCATACTTCCCATATCATTATAACGCAACCTGTATCGATTTGCCTGCTTAGGGCATCACGGCAAAAACGGTGAGCACAGAATTTCTCTGTGCCTCACCGCGAAGTTCATCAATTAAAGCTTATCCATATATGAGCATTGCACTTTGCTCTACTTGGGTTATCTCATTATATCCCTGTCCACACATCCTTGGCATAACGACCTTCCTGCTGTAAACGTTCGAGCCACGCATCTGCCTCATTCGCGGGATTGCCACTAATATCGGTGTATGCCTGCTTGAGTGTTGCCTCCACATCAGGGGCCATCTTGCTGCCGTCTCCGCAAATATACAGATGCCCGCCCTGCTCAAGCAGAGGAATCAATTTTTCGGCGTCATCTCTCATTAGATGCTGAACATAACATTTGTCCTGTCCATCGACTCTGGAAAAGGCAGTGTGAAGCTGGACAAGTCCTTCTTGCTGTGCTGCTTCAAGCTCATTTTTATACAAATAATCATGCTCCGGGTTGCGGCATCCAAAGTACAAATGGGCTTCGCCCACGTTCTGTCCTTGTTCCTTGAGAACCCGTCTTGCTTGCAGGAACCCACGGAATGGTGCCACTCCCGTTCCTGGACCCACCATGATCACAGGCACTTCTGCATGAGATGGCAATTCAAACCCGGATTCAGGCGTTCGGATGAACATAACCACCTCTTCACCCGGTTTCAAGGTTGCCAGATAATTGGAAGCAATACCTTTATACTCCCCTTGTCCGCTCCAAGCCGGAGCACGAACTACACTGACCGTAATACTGGCCTGCTCTGGCTGTACCCG
Organism: Paenibacillus sp. ACRRY; assembly: GCF_022346995.1. Classification (GTDB taxonomy): domain Bacteria; phylum Bacillota; class Bacilli; order Paenibacillales; family Paenibacillaceae; genus Paenibacillus. Next base: position 1,651,266 of record NZ_JAKRNM010000001.1, read on the forward strand.
AGGCGAACTGGAGATGGAGTAATATCTCGCTTTGAGTGAAGGCAGCAGTTCCAGGAAGCGTTCGAACGGCATTTCGCACGCCTCATACTTCACGAGATAATCCAGCATCGATACCCGCTTGCCCCGCACTTCTTCCATATAAACGGATTCATCCAAAAGCGCTTCAAGCTCCTTCTTGTGCGGCGGGCATACGGTGTATGCTGCCAGCTCTCTCAGCTGGGCACGTGTTGCTGCCTCCTGCAATTCCACGCTGTGGCTGAGCAAGTCAACCAGATTAACCGGCTGATGCAGAGGCAGGTGCGCGGCGCTTCGACCGGATGCATCCAACACCAGGTGTTCCGTACCCGTAAAACCATAACGCTTGAGTACACGCTCCACGAGTTCCGGTGGATTTTGCGGGAGAACACCCAGATGATCGCCTTCCTTGTATGTCATTCCTTCAGGCAGCTGAATCTCCAGATGACGCGTGCTCCGGAGGCTGCCAGCATCATGAAGTTCCCGATTCTCCAATATGTGAGCCACATGGGCATCGTACGTATCTGCAAGCGGCGTCACCGCATGCCCACTGACAAATTGCACGGACAACGAGCTGCGCTCACTGCCTGAGCTGCTGTTCAGCTTCAGTCCCATCGCCTGTGCCAGATCCGGCCACAATTGTTCACTCCAGTCCTCAACCTGCTTCTCGAAATCTCCGCTGGCATCACTTTCGCCAAGTGGGGATAACCGGGTTGCCCCCTTAGAAGAGAGCTGTTCATCAATCAAACGCGGAATACGCTGATACGTGCTGGCCCAGTTATGATCCCCGCAACCAAGAACAGCAAAGCGTACGCCTTCAAAAGCCTTGGCATCTGCATGCTGGATCCATTCCACAAAATTCTTGGCATTGCTTGGCGGCTGACCATTGTAGGATGCACTGACAATAATAACGGCACCATCCTTCGGCAAATTGCCTACCCGATTGTCCAGTGCCTCTACTTCGCTACGAAAGCCCTGATATCGCGCAGTATCTGCAATTTCACGTGCAATGCCTTCCGCAGTACCCAGGTTGGAACCGTACAGGACCAGCATCGGGGTATGATGGGCATTTGCCGTATCCAGCTCTTTTCGTTTGATCGCAGGAGATGACTCTTCCAACGCAACACCCGGTACAGTCATGACAGGCTGCCCCCCACGTGCACGAACACGGATAGTGAAATGATCCGGCTTGAGCGTCAAGGTCTCTTTCACCTTCAACTGATAATCCGTATGATCAATGAAGTCAAAATGTTTCAGTACCATGCCCAGCACAAGCGTTGCCTCCTGAAGCGCAAACTGCTGCCCGATACATGCCCGCTGACCGTTACCAAAAGGCTTATACGCATCGTGCGGTACCTTGCTTGGATCCTCAAATCGCTCCGGACGGAACTCTTCCACATCGTCACCCCAGGCATCACGGTCACGATGCAGCTTGGGAATGAGCACACTGACGCTGTCCCCTTTTTTCAACGGATACTCTCCGGCGAGCACGGTATCTTCTTTGGCATAAAGGGAGAACGCTGGAGCTGTCGGCCACAGACGAAGTGCTTCGTTCAGTACCATGCGGATATATTTCAGACTCCGAACCTGATTGTACGTTGGAACCGGATCCTTCAGAATCTGGTCAGCCTCGGCTTGTGCCTTAGCCAGCTTATCCGGATTTTTCATCAAGTAATAGATGGCAAAGGATAATAGTCCGCTCGTTGTCTCATGTCCTGCGATCAGGAACGTAATGATCTGGTAGCGGATATTTTCATCATCGAGTGTTTCTCCCGTCTCCGGGTCCTTACCGCTCAGCATATGGGATAACAGATCGTCTGCGCCCTCCTGAGGTTGTTCTTTGCGCTCGGCGATAATATGATCGACCAGCGCAAACATGGAGCGAATATCTTGCTCAAATTGTTTCTTCTTGCTAATCATCAGTTTGTCCTGAAGACGAAGGCGCTGCAGTGAACTCATGGATTCATCCAGTGCGCGCACCATGCTTGTAATAAATGGATGGGGTTCTTCCCGATAAAAGCTGTTAAAACGATAATTGAATCCACATAACCCGATCGTATCCAGCGTTAGACGTGTCATATCATCGGGTACATTCACCGTTTCATCGGGATTCAGCCGAGACCATTTCTGAACAAGCTGCACGGCCAGATCGATCATTTTATTATGATATCCTTGCATTGCACGCTGACTGAAGCTAGGCAGAAGCACATTATGTGCTTTTTTCCAGTTAGGTTCATCGGTCCAGCTTGTAAATAAGCCATCTCCAGCAAACGCACGAACTTTGGCAAGCGGTGCCCATACACGCTTATCGAATTTGGATTCATCCGTTACCTCGGCAACCAGCTTATGGCCCGAAATGTACACCTCGCTTCGCCCCGGGTATTCCATTCGAAAGATCGGTCCGTATTCCTCAGCAAGTTTAACTAGGGATTGCACCGGCTCATCAAAGTTCAATTGTGGCAAGTTACCCAGTGGTCCAAAGGTTTTGGGCTGGGGTACTGACAATGGCGGCATAAATCTTCACTCCTATTCCAACTCATATGTTTGACCTGATCATGAATAATGACTCTGTTACTTAAGCATTCGAATGAAAAAGGTATACCATCATTTTCTACAAGTACTCACGTTTGATTCAAATCATGATAAAACATAACAGAACCAATTGACCAATTTGGTATATCGGTCAGTTTTGAGTAAAAAAAATGAGGTGCTTCGTTATCTTACTTTTACCCTAACATTTCCAGTTCTAATCTACAACAGTCTCAAAGTCATAGGACCATCGGGTCGCCCCTGCTCATTGACCTAAGTGGTTCCTTGGCCTGAAATCTATTCAGGCCTTCGCCACTCTTGATTTTCAAGGCAACTTCGCTATGTAATCTAACATTGCTTCAACAGTTCCCTGATTTTCGTTTCCATCATCGAAGGTTCAACTATGGTTTCATAGCGGTCACTAACCTCGCCATCCGCTCGGACTAAAAACTTGGTGAAATTCCACTTGATCCCGTCCCCCTGATACAAAGCAGGATGGTTCTCCCTTACAAAATGATCCATCCACCGCCCTTCTTCCGTTTCGAGATCATATCCCTGAAATGCTGCCTTTTCGATCAGATGACGAAACAGCGGGTGACTGGATGTTCCGGTAACCTCGATCTTATCAAATATCGGAAAGGTCACATGAAAATTGCTTTTACAATATTGGGTGATCTCAGCATTATTACCCGGCTCTTTATGGTTGAATTGATCACAGGGAAACGCCAAAATCTCCAGTCCTTGCTCGCCATACTTGTCATAGAGCTGCTGCAGCTCCGAAAATTGTCTGGAATAGCTGCACTTGCTGGCCGTGTTGACAATGAGTAGTACCTTTCCCACAAACGTTGATAAATCAGCAATATGCCCATCCTTCGAAGAAACCTGATAAGAATAAATATGATTCATACATAGCGCCCCCCATAAGATGTAAACTAAAATTAGCTCTTTACATAAGTATATCTACATTCATCTTATAGTTGAAATATATAAATCATATTAAATTGATAGTTAAAATCTATAACGCATGTGAAATTATAACGAAAAAACAACTGTCCTGAGTAGAGAAAATCTCTACTCCATTGGACAGTTGTGGTGCTGGATTTTTAGATAATTAATAGTTTTAGAAGATTCAGACGTTCACTTCATCCCATAATCAGGCCGTATACTACACCCGGACCATGTACGCCAATCGTCAGATCGTTTTCGATATCGGAAGACCGACTTGGACCCGAAATAAAATGAATACCTGCAGGAAGATTCTCTCTTCCCACTTCATCAAAGCGATTCAGCGTCTCACCCAATCGGGTACGCAGGCGTTCTACCGGAATGATAATGATTAATACGGTTGGCAGAAGGCTCACTGCACGTCCCTTCTCTGGTGAAGAAAGTACTGTAACTGAACCTGTGTAAGCAGTCGCATAATCCGCCATGACCACGCCAATATCAGCCTCCGCGGCACGGGCTTTCCAGTTTTCATCCGGCTTGCTGTTCCATACAGAAATCTGCACTTCCGGCAGGTTAGCTTCAAGTAGCAATTCATCCAGTTCCTGTTCGTTCTGCCGAATCACATACTTTGCTCCCAGTTCATTCGCTTTGGTTGTAATAAACGCGGAAGCTTCCTCCAGATTCTTCACCCGAGCAATGTGGGCACCAACACTCACAAAGTTATCAGTAAATGCCTGTATACGTTTCTCTTCATCCCATTCCAGTTCATTCCAGAATGACGGAGCACCTCGAAAAGGCTGCGTTGGCGCATGTTTTTGGCGGGGCCTTCTTAACTTGGAAGCAATACCATTCATGAACTTCTCCTGTTTCTCACGCGACTGCTTCTCCAATTGGTTCAGCCAATGCTGATGCTCAGTGCTCATGCCTGTCGCCTCCTTGCTCCCGTTCTCGCAAAATGTGTTCCATCCGGTTGCGGACGCTGCTATCCATTTCTTTTGGATTTTGATCCAGTTCCTGATCCAGCTTGCTCCACTGCTGGCGGAATGAACGTTTGGCCAGGCTCGGTGCAACTCGGTAGGTGTTCCAGCCCTTGAGCGGACCAAGCTTGAGAGAGATTCCCTCATTCCGCACAACAGCCTTCTGGCCAATCTGACCCAGACGAATAGCTGCACTGAAACGTTTGGAGCTGGACACCACTGCGGCAAATCCCTTCATACCTGCTCCCTCCAGCTTGTTCCCATGGCCCTCTTCAACCTTGCGTCTGCGTAAATACACGAGCATATCATGTAAAGGTATCTTGACAGGACAGGCCTCATAACAGGCCCCGCATAAACTCGAAGCACTGGCAATGTCGTTCCACTCGTCTATATTCCCATTCAGTGCAGGCGTCAACACCGCACCAATCGGACCGCTGTAAGTTCCACCATAGGCATGACCGCCTATATGACGGTATACCGGACAAGCATTAAGACAGGCTCCGCAGCGTATACAATTGAGCAGTTCCTGAAATTCAGGATCACCCAGCTGCAAGGATCTACCATTATCCACGATGATGATATGCATTTCATCAGGACCATCCCCATCCTCTGTTCGGCGAGGCCCGGTTATGCCTGACATGTACATCGTCAATTTCTGCCCTGTTGCTGAACGCGGCAGCAGCGTGGCCATTACTTCAAGATCGGTCCAGGATGGAATAATACGCTCCATTCCCATCAATGTTATCTGAGTTTTGGGTACAGTGGATACCATGCGGGCATTGCCTTCATTTTCGAACAGCACCATGGAGCCCGTCTCCGCAATAGCGAAGTTACAGCCCGTCATGCCAATGTCCGCTTCAAGGAATTTTTCCCGCAGCTTTTTGCGTACAAATCCGGCGAGCACGGTTGTATCCGGTTCAAGGGTTTCCCCTGCTTCTTTTGATAATAATTCTGCAATCTGGTAGCGATTTTTGTGAATGGCCGGGATTACGATATGTGATGGTGCTTCGCCAGCCAACTGGATGATATATTCACCCAGATCGGTCTCAATGGCTTCAATGCCGGCAGATTCAAGCGCATGGTTCAGATGTACTTCTTCCGACACCATCGATTTCGATTTTACCACTGAGGCAGCTTCCTTGTGGGCCGCTATATCAAGCGCAATTGCAGCTGCCTCGGCCGATGTATCTGCAAAATGGATATGGACACCGTTAGCACGGGCGTTGTTGACGAATTCATTCAGATAATAATCCAGATGTGCGATGGTGTGCAGTCGAATCTGGCGGCCACGTTCCCGCCATTCATCCCAGTTTCCGTGCTCTTCCGAAGCGGATTTCTTTCCGTTCCGCAGACGTTCTGTTGTGAACTTGACAGCTTTGCGCAGAAAATCATCATTGAGCGCGAGCTCCGCACGCTCCTTGACAGACACATCCATTACACCAGGCTGACTCATCCTGTTCGCACCCCCTCATACAGTAATTCCGCCAAATGCATGACACGCACCGGTTCATTCCGGTATCGCAGATTACCTGCGATATTCATGAGACACGCCATATCCAGTCCAACAAGCACCTCGGCATCGGTCTCTTTGATATGATCGACTTTCTCGGTTACCATGGCGCCGGATATGTCCGACATTTTCACAGCAAACGTTCCCCCAAACCCGCAGCAGTCCTCTCCAAAAGGTAGGGGTACAAATTCCAGCCCTTTCACTGCAGACAACAGTGCCATCGGTTCGTCTTTCACCCCGAGCAGCCTGCTGCCATGGCACGATGGATGGTAGGTAACCTTGTGAGGGAAATGAGCTCCCAGATCCGTTATCCCGAGGACTTGCACCAGAAATTGTGTAAATTCATAGGCTTTCGCTTCGAGCCGTTTTGCCTTATCGAGCCACACCGGATCATCCGCAAACAACTCGGGATAATGGTGAATCATATAGGTGCAAGACCCGGAAGGACAGACTACAAAATCGCTGTCATCAAACGCTTCCAGAATGGTTTTGGCTGCCACTCTTGTCTCATCCCAGTACCCGCTATTATAAGAAGGCTGACCGCAGCAGGTTTGGACAGGTGGAAATTCCAACCGAACGCCGTGAGCGGCAAGCAGTCTGACCATCGCTTCTCCGACACGCGGGTAGATGGCATCGCTGAGGCAGGTAATGAATAAGGAGACCTTCATAAATACACGCTCCCATAATCAATTAGTAGTAGGTCTATTGAAGTTAACGCTAAGTATCAAAGTCAGAACGAGCAGACTACGTGCCCGTTTGCTTATACAGTCGTAATTTGGATGTCATAGTCCTTCAAACGTTTCATGAGATTATTATCCAGTTGCTCATTGAGAATGACAGCATGAACTGCATTTAATCCGGTTACCCTGGCGAACGCACGCACACCAAACTTGCTGGCATCTGCGAGCAAAATAACCTGGTCGGAGATGCCGACCATCTTCTGTTTCAACCTGGCTTGCAGTTCATTGGACTCGCTAATTCCACCACCATCCAGATGGACCCCCTTGCAGGACAAAAACAGTTTATCAACGTGATACGTTTCCAGTGAACGTTCGGCGAGCGGTCCGACAAACGATAGCGAACGCTGTGCCAATTGGCCCCCGGTAGAGATCACCTCTATCTTGTCCTTGCTGCTAAGTTCGGTCGCTACCTGAATCGAGTTGGTTAACACCGTCAGCGGAATATCCGGCATGTTCGCAGCCATATAACCTGCAGTGGTGCTGGCATCCAGGAGTATTCGATCCCCGGGACGAATCATGGCAAGGGCTGCCTGAGCAATTCGCTTCTTCTCTTCCGCATGCGTCGTTTCCCTCACGCGATAGGGGATCTCCGGCTGATCATCCTTGATGCTCACAGCCCCCCCATGGGAACGTTTTAATCGCCCGGCTTGTTCCAGCCGATCCAGATCGCGGCGAATGGTCTCTTCGGTTACCCTACAGCGATCACTTAGCTCGGACACACGCATGCTTCCGCTTTCATTAACCATCTCGACAATCCGATCATACCGCTCAGCAGCCAGCATGGTTACACCTCACTTCCGGCTTGTGATTTCAATGAGTCCGTTAACCTAAGAAATCTGCCGTAAGCCTCTTCCCAAATCGATCTGTCTTTCGGTTCATACTCCGTTACCGGGAACGAATCACGTATGACCCTGCGCGCCTCCCAAATGTCCTTGAACGCTCCGCTGGCAATCCATTGGACAGCCATGTTCCCGATTGCACTTCCTTCTGCCGGACCTGCCCATACCGGTCTGCCAATAGAGCTTGCCGTCCACTGGCATAGCAATTTATTCTGGATGCCTCCGCCGACCATGTGCAATCCATTGAAAGACTGACCCGATATTTGTTCCGTCCATTCCAGCACTCTTCTGTATTTCAGCGCAAGGCTCTCCAGGATGGATCTGGCAATAGCTCCTTGATCCTGTGGTTCTTGCTGCCCAGTATCTCGGCAATACTGACGAATCCGAATGGTCATGTCACCTGCTGGCATAAACAGATCGTCATCAGGATCAAATAAACTTGCAAATGGAGGAGCCACTTCAGCTTGTTTCAATAATTCAGCGTAACTGATCCCCTTCCCCTGACGCTCCCATTCACGCATGCTCTCCTGCAGTATCCAGAGTCCCATAATGTTTTTAAGCAGACGGAATGTTCCGCCAGCTCCGCCTTCGTTCGTAAAGTTCAAGGCCAAACTTTCGGCAGTAATGGCAGGATGATCAATCTCCGTTCCCATCAAGGACCAGGTTCCACAGCTCAAGTAAGCAAATGAACGATCCGTTGCCGGGACAGCGACCACTGCTGAACCCGTATCATGCTCGGCTACTGCAATAACAGGAATCGCTGATATCCCCAATTCACCGGATATACTGCTGCGTAGTTGACCGACTCGTGTACCCGGCATCACCGCTTCACCAAATAGCTGATCCGAGACCCCGATGTGGGCAAGCAATTCTCCGTCCCACTGCCCGCTCACCGGGTTGTAGAGCTGTGTTGTCGTCGCATTGGTAAACTCATTCACCGCTTCTCCAGTCAAAAAGTACCGAAGCAGGTCCGGAATCATAAGGAAACGATCTGCTGCACCCAGCAGTGGTGAACCGTTCCGCTGCAGGGTTGCGAGCTGGTACAAGGTATTAAAACTTAGAAATTGAATACCTGTTCGCTCGAAGATCCGTTGGGAGGTTAACTCATTGCGAATCTGTTCCATCGTGCCGCTAAACTGCCCATCACGATAATGATAGGGGTTACCGAGCAGTTCACCATTGTGGCCCAGAAGTCCAAAGTCAACTCCCCAGGAGTCGATCCCCAAACTGTCTGGCTGCTCTCCCTGCTGCTTGACCAGGTGCAGACCTTGCAACAATTCATGATGTAAACGCAGAATGTCCCAGTGCATTCGCTCACCTGCTTTGACCGGCTCATTCTTGAATCGATGAACTTCGGTGGCCGTTATGACCCGATCATTCAAATGACCCAGCAGCGCCCTACCGCTTCCAGCTCCCAAATCATATGCCAACACGCTCACTGCTCTACACCAACCTTTCTATACAAATGTTGTTTATTCCCTTACTTATTTGTTTGTTTATTTTTGTTTTATACTGTTTAGCTTTATTTCACGAGTATATCACTGATGTAAGCGTTTGAATACCCTGTGTTTTGTTCTTTCCCAACAAAAAAACGACCTGATCCCTTGGATAAGTCGTTCTTCTGGTTCGATTACGTTTGGATTACGTATAAAAGCGGCCATTGCTTACGCCGGACTGGGGCTGCACGTCTCTCTCGAAATGCTTGAACCTTGTGCCCTGATACGTCAGCATGCCTTGATCATCTTCCACCAGCATGCCGTAGTTGCTTCCGCCGACGTTCAGTTCCACACGTTCTCCATTATCCAGTTGAAATGTTGCATAGTACCAGGTGGAAGCACTACTGTCCCCGCTCCCTCCGGTAACTTGGGTTCTCTTCGCCACCACTGTGCAGTGCAGCGTGAGTAGAGCTGCAGCATTATTAGAAGACCATGTTCGGACCCCTGATATAATGACGTACACAATCACACATGCAATAATGAGAAATATAGCACCAATAAATATGGATCCAAATGCACTCATGGCCCCAAACTCATTAAATCCCGAAAAAAACCCCCCCTGATTCCCCTCAAATCCCGGCACACTATTCATGTCGTCAAATACACCGAAGCCGTCTGTGGTTAATAGGCCCAGCGATGAGAATATGCTGATCGTCGTCATTATCATCGTTCCTTTCCGGCTCCAAAATAAGATGCACCGTCCCTTGCCAAGGAGACGGTGCACGCGGACAACCTTACTTGCCTTGTCCGTATACTATATGAGCGTAATTAGGAATACAGACGTTCAAGTTCATCAACCAGACTGCCAACATACGCCACGGCAGCTCGGATCGGCTCGGGTCCGGACATGTCCACACCCGCAAGTTTCATTAGCTCTTGAGGTGCGAGACTACCGCCTGCTTTTAATGCTTCAAGCCAGCGATCCACGGCAGGCTGTCCTTCCTCGCGAATCAGGCCGGCAGCTGCGGTCGATGCTGTCAAACCGGCTGCATAGGTGTACGGGTACAGACCCATATAATAATGAGGCTGTCTCATCCAAGTTAGCTTCGCCCCTTCATCCACAACCAAGTCTGGGCCCCAGAACGCGGAGAGAATATTTCCTTTGAGCTCACTGAGCAGCTTGGCTGTAATCGGTTCATCCTTGGTCGCAAGTGCATATACTTGGCGCTGTAATTCACCTTCAAGCAGGTGGGTTACGAAATTATGGTAATACGTGTTGAGCAATTGCAAGATGACCCAGCGACGCATTCTTGGATTGTCAGAACGTTTTAACAGATGATCAGCCAGCAGCATTTCATTCATGGTAGATGGTGCCTCGATGAAATACAGTGAAGGCCTCGTATTGGTAATCCGCTGATAGCGTCCAGCAAGCATGAAATGCCCGGCATGCCCTACTTCATGAGCGAGCGTAAAAGCACCGCGCATATTGTTAGCCCAAGAGATAAGGATGTACGAATGCGCACCATAAATGGATGAACAGAAAGCACCCGTCGACTTGCCGGCATTATCTGCGTAATCCACCCAACGTTCGCTGAATGCCCGCTCCACTATTTCGCCGTATTCAGGTCCAAGCACAGCAAGCGCTTCACGGATGAGCGTGCAGGCTTCCTCATATGTAATGGCAGGACTGAATTCCGGATCCAGCGGGGCCTTCAGATCACAGAACATTAGCTTGTCCAGTCCCAGCTCGCGTTTCTTGAGAGCCGCAAGTTTGCGCATATGAGGTGCAAGTTCCTGCTGAATAATATCCAGGATATTGTTGTACATTTCTTTGCTAACTTGCTGCGGGCTAAGCAGCATGTCGGTGACGTCGTCGTAACCGCGGAGCCTTGATAAAACAACCTGTTTCTTCACTTCGGTTGCATAACCTTCGGCAAATGTATTTTTGTAATCATTTAGCTTGGAACTAAAGGCTGCATAAGCAGAACGGCGCAGCTTGGTATCGGAAGACATTTCGTAGTTATTTTCATAGAAAGACCAGGACAGTGGACGGTTATTGTCTTCTCCATCCAGCGCATCGTCGAAAGTCATGTCTGCCAGTTTACCACGCAGGTAAATCCGGTAAGGTGAATCCAATACTTCACCGAGGGAAGCCAGCACCTTCTCCGTCTCCGGTGAGAGACGATGTGCTTTTTCCTGAAGTAAAAGATTCAGGCTGCGAGCATAGGGCTCCAGTCCGGGAAGTTCTGCAATATAACGTTCCACTGTACCCTCGGGAAGATCCGCAATTTCCGAATGGACAAAAGACAAGGAAGACGACAGAGAAGACAGAATATCTCCCGCCTTGGCCGAGTTCTCAATGTTTACCGGATTGGTACTATCCTCTGATTGTTTCAGTCGTGCGTAGGATGCAGTCTTCACAATTCGTTCCTGAAGTGCTTCACGAGCGTCCAGACAAGCCAGCAGCTGTTCGGCACCTTCGCCCAGACGTCCTTTGAACGTTTCGATATTGACAGCTGCTTCAGGGAGTGATCTGAGTTCCTGTTCCCACTCCGCATCTGTCCCAAACAGATCTGTGAGATTCCATGTCGTTTCCTGGCTTACTTCGTCGCGTGTACGTATTTTTTCCATCAGTATATGTCCTCCTCCTTGCATTTCCAATATCTCTCATCGTATCATATTACGACCGTTTATACCTGACATCTCCCAAATTGAGACTTTGGGTTCAAGCCGAATCAAAATAAACCGCTGAGGTGTGGAATACTCCATATCTCAGCGGTTTATTTGACTTAGATTTATTTGACCTGGACTTATTCTGATTTCCAGATTACATTTTCTCCGTAATTTTTGCCCCAATCGTACATGGCTCGTAGGACTGGCATCAGACTATGTCCATGGTCTGTCAAGCTGTACTCTACCCGAGGAGGAACCTCTGCATAAACCTTACGCTCAATCAGCCGATCTTCCTCCAGCTCCCGAAGCTGGTTCGTCAGCATTTTCTGGGTGATATGTGGGATCAATCGCTTCAATTCACTGAATCGCTTGGTTCCTTCCAGGCCCAGATGCCACAATATAATGAGTTTCCATTTGCCGCCAATAACAGCAAGGGTCAATTCCTTCTCACAGTTGATTTCTTTCAAATTAATCCGTTCCTTGACTTCGGCTGCCATGGCTCCGAGCCCCCTTAGCTTACATTCTTATATCAATAGGTACATTATTCTGATATAGCTTACTCTTAATTCTACTACAGCATGGCCCGAATGCATAGGAGACGTGACCTATCACCTTATCAAGCATGACAGAAAGGACCGGCTCCCCTCTTATTTAAGGGATACCGGTCCTACCTATGTTTTGCTTCAAAATCTATAAGCGATCTTCTATTCGAGATTCGCGTGACGGCCAAACATGTCCGCCCCAGTCATCTCTTTCTTTTCCATCAACGTGAGCACTAGAGCATCCATAGCTAGCAGTAATCCCTGTTCAAAAAGGGAACCCATCGGCTGAATCGTGACTGCTGCGCCTGATGTTGCCGTGTCCTCTTTCGCAGATGCAGGAAGACGAACGACGGTGCTAGCCAATTGGCCAATAGTGGACTCCGGCTTGATCGTGATCAGACCGACAGGAGCACCGGCTTTACTGGCCTTTTGAGCCATTGCCGCCAGACTGCCCGTTTCTCCCGAACCCGAGCATAACAAAAGGAAATCCTTCGGACTGATGCCTGGTGTGACAGTCTCCCCGACGACGAATACCCGGGACCCCATCTGCATCAATCTCATGGCAAAAGCCTTTCCCATCAAACCGGAGCGTCCAGCACCTGCCACAAAAATCTGTTCAGCAGCCAGAATATGCTCAGCCATCGCCTGCATCTCCGAATCGTCGATCTGGCTTAGTGTACGTTCCAGCTCCTTCAGAATGTCTGCTGCGTATTGTCTGCTGCTCATTCCGTTACCCTTGTTGAACGAGACGTTGCATTTCAGCCGCAACTTTGGCTTTGTCTGCTTGTCCAGTGATTCCGCCGCCCACAATCACCAGATCCGGTTGTGCTTTGATTACTTCAGGCAATGTTTCCAGCTTGATGCCACCAGCTACAGCCGTTTTTGCGTTTTTCACAGCAGCTTTGATCGTTTGCAGATCTTCGAACGGGCTTTGTCCTTCAGCTTGCAGGTCATAACCTGTGTGTACACAGATGTAATCTACGCCAAGCGAATCAACTTCACGAGCACGTTGTTCAAGGTTAGGTACGTTGATCATGTCCACAAGAACTTGTTTGTTTTGTTTCTTCGCTTCTGCTACTGCACCTTTGATCGTACTGTCATTGGTTGCCCCAAGCACAGTGATCAGATCCGCACCAGCTTCAGCTGCCTTCATGATTTCATATCCACCAGCGTCCATGATTTTCAGATCGGCCAAAACTTGCAGGTTAGGAAACGCTTCTTTCATCGCTTTTACCGCGTGCAAACCTTCATTAATAACGATTGGTGTACCAATCTCAACGATATCGATATATTGTTCCACTTCTTTAACCAGAGCGATACCTTCAGGGATGTTTACCAGATCGAGTGCGAGTTGCAATTTCATGATTCATTTCTCCTTTGTTGTTCAAGTATGAGTATTGCTGTATAGGATTTCTAAATAATTAGCCTGCACCAATCAGCCTCTTCAGATGCATGCAAAGTTTATCTTGGCTACTCATTCATTGTAGAGGCTGACTTTCCATTCAGGAAGTACGCACTTTGAAGTCAGGTAGTTACCTACACGATACTATTGATTAATTTATATTGTTATACGAAGCCTAATGATCAAAATCAATCAAGGAACACCCTATAGAGAAGTAGCGAAAACAAACCTTTTCCTCAACATCATTAAAAATACCCTGCCATAAGGCAAGGTATTTTTAATGTATCTATGCATGTACAACTGAATCAATACGGTTTAGAAATAAACGGGTTTTACACATACCGGCTTGGATGCACCTGTACTATGTCCTGTGTATTTCAGACGTCCGCTTTCTTGATCTACAGTGAACGTAACGATGTTGTTGGTATCACGGTTGGCTGCAATGAGCAGTTTACCATTCGGTGTCAATGCAAAGTGACGTGGATGTTCACCTTCTGCAGACACATGTTCAACCAATTTCAAATGTCCTGTTTCAGCGTCTGCTGCGAATACAACGATGCTGTCATGTCCACGGTTCGATCCGTATACAAAACGTCCATCATTCGATACAGTAATCTCAGCAGTTGTATTTTCAGCGCCTTCGTAGCCATCCGGCAAGGTCGACACAGTGCTTACCTCAGTCAGTGTACCTGCTGCTGCATCATAACGGTAAGACGTAATGGAAGAATCCACTTCGTTAATCACATAAGCAAATTGACCATTCGGATGGAACGCCAAGTGACGCGGACCTGCTCCTGCATGGGTTTTTGTTTCGCTATGCAGTACAAGCTCATTGTTGTCAGCATCGATTGTGTAGATGGCAATCTTGTCAGCACCCAAATCCTGTACCATCATGTATTTGCCATCCGGGCTGAAGAAAGCAGAGTGAACGTGAGGCTTGTCCTGACGCTCTGGATGTGCACCTTTACCCTCATGTTTTTTCTCGTCCAAAAGCGCTCCGACTTCACCGCTATCCATCAACGATTGCAGACCTACCAGTCCACCATGATAGCTGGAGAGGATCAGGTAACGTCCCGAAGGATCGCGCTGGATATGACATGGTGGAGCCGAGATGGAATCATTACGATTAAGCAAGGATAGTTTCCCTGTGGAAGGATCAATGTTCAGAGCAACCGCTTCGGACATTTTGTTTCCCTCTGGAGATACAGCTTCCCCAATCGCATACACTTTGTTGTTTTCGGCATTTACGTTTACAAACGTTGGGTTTTTCACACCCGAGATGCCGTCCAGCTTGCTTAAGCTGCCTGTATCCTCATTCAATTCATATGCGTAAATGCCCTCATTTTCCGCTTCGGCATAAGAGCCGACCAATACGAGCAAGCGTTTTGATTCACTCATTACAGTTTCCTCCTCTATGTGTATGTAGTCTAGTTGCACCTCTTCTATAATAAATCTGCCATATCAAAATAGCAATCCGCCCCCCCTTTCCATGCTCAACATACAGGCGTTCGTGCACGTTATTGCAGAAATATCATGCGGGTATCCATTCACGATGCAGGACAACTTCTGCTATGATTAGATAGGTTTTTCATCATGAAAGGACTGAACTCGGTTGCTGCAATCATTTTTGCTTACGCTGTACCATGTTTTTTTGCCCATATCCCTGCCAGTCATCGGAGGCATTCTGTTAAAACGGTTCAAGAATTGGGATACCCGGTCACTGTCAACCTTCTCCCTCTATATTCTGAGCCCTGCGCTGATCTTTGATACGCTGCTGCATGCCGAAATTACCTGGACGGACGTCACAGGCACGTTCTGGTTTTCCATTATTAATCTGATCGCGTTATGGGCACTGGCCGAACTATTAAGCCGGATCTTCCACCTGGGTGCAAACGAAAAAGCAGGACTAACCCTTGTCTCCACGTTTACGAACTGTGTGAATTACGGGCTCCCGCTCGTTTTGCTTGCCTTTGGACAACTGGGGTTGGACAAGGCTTCGGTCTATGTGATCGGACAGATGATTATTGTGAATACAGTCGGGATCTTTTTTGCAGCCAGGTCGGAATTCACAGTCAAACATGCCATTTTGTCCGTGTTCCGTATGCCGTCCATTTATGCCGCAGCCATTGCAATCGTTTTGCGGTCCACCGGCATCAGTCTTCCTGAAGCTCTGGATGGTGGTATCTCGATGCTTGCAGCGGGCTATTCCCCAGTCGTGCTTGCCATATTGGGTGCACAGATGTTACGACCACGCGGTTCCGCAGAGCCATGGCAGTCTAATGTGCGGCGTGCTTTCTGGACTGGACTTGTCGTACGTCTCGCTGCTGCGCCGGTACTATCTTACCTGATCTTGACCGCACTTCAGGTCGAAGGCACCTTATTTAGCGTGCTGTTGATTCTGGCATCCATGCCGACGGCAGTGAACGCAGTGATTTTGGCTGAACAATTCAATGCCTCACCGCAATTTGTATCCCGCTGCATTCTATGGACAACCGCTGCATCCATGGTTATTCTGCCGGTTATGATTGTGATGTCTTCCGGATAAGCACGGGTGCTGGTCCAGGAGACATCGCCGCTAGGCGGCGCTTCTCCAATCTTCGTTCATGGCGACGCCGGAGAGCTCTGACATAGAAAAATTTGACCACAAAATACGAAATGGACCCCAGGATCACGCCAAAGACAGACATGCCTGCGAGGATATCGAGCCCACCCAGCAATAGTTCGCTTAGCGCAGACCAATTGCCTCGAAACAGCTCCATGAAGGCACTCTCGTGAACTGGGCCCTGTCCCATGCTGTGCGCTGGCAATATCCATGACCCGATCTGCTTGGCAAGCGGCATGAGCAGAATCGGCAGAAACGTCAGTTTTCCAATCACATTGCCTACGATGGCAGCCGGAAGTGAACCGCCAGACAAACGCACAATGGGGTAAAACACGAGATAGATCAGTGATGCCGTGGAGATAACGATCAATTCGAGCCCAAAACCGATCGCAAATCCGGTGGAAACCTTATGTGCTCCTCCGGGAGCGCGTAACAATTTAAGAAAATTCAGCTTCAACGCACGTGTTAAACGCGCGAATCGGTTCGCTTTGCTTTTCTGTGAATTCATACTGAACTTCCCCTTATTTTACACAAATGACGGCTCGCGCCGTCTCTTCATATCTATTAGACTGCTCTAACATCGGCTGTGACAATGACAGGCTTCGTTTCGATGGTTACATTCCCTGCAACCGCTCTTGATATCATACATGACTCTTCGGCCTTATGTGCAAGTCGATCCGCTTTGGCCAGCTCAGCCTCTGTTGCATTAGACTGCAGCACAATGCGTGGTCGATGCACAATTCGTTCATAGGTAAATATGTTATGGGTGACATCCACCGTTGCTTCCGACTCCAGTGTCAGCTCATGCGGTGTAATATCCGACCGTTCCAGCATGGCCGCCAGGGTAATCAGATAACAGGTGGAGGCTGCACCCAGCAGCATTTCATCCGGATTGGTTCCTGTACCTGGACCCCCCATCTCCTGAGGGATGGATATGACCGACTTTAATCCTCCCGCATCAATCGTGCCCTCACTGTTACGTCCGCCGTTCCATACGGCTTTCAGATGAAAAGGATGTTTCATTTCACTCATTCCTTTCTATAACTACACTCGTTTACATGGTATGGATTGTTCGTTCAGTGCGCTAACATGCTCTTCGTTCAACCCCACATCGGTAATGACCTGTGTCACACTGCTGAGTTCTGCGACTCTTGTAAAAGCCTGTATATCAAACTTGCTCGAATCGGCGAGCAAAATAACTTCATCCGCAATACTGATCATCTTCTGTTTCACCAAAGCCTGCAATTCGTTCGATTCGCTGATGCCTTTGGTCAAATGCACTCCTTTGCAAGACAGAAATACCTTGTCCACATGATAGGCATCCAGTGAACGTTCAGCGAGCGGGCCTACAAAAGACAATGACTTGGAAGCAAGCTGCCCTCCCGTGGCAATAACCCTGATCTGTTCCTTGCTGCTCAGTTCAGCGGCCACCTTGATGGAGTTGGTCAATACAGTGAGCTGAATATTCGGCAGCCCTGCAGCCATATACCATGCCGTTGTGCTCGCATCCAGTGCGATTCGGTCGCCTGGCTGTACCATCTTGATGGCCTCTTCAGCTATTCTGCGCTTTTCCTCAGCATGCGTAATCGCACGTTCAGGATAAGGGATCTCCGCTTGTCCTTCTTCTTTGTATTTTACACTTACCGCACCGCCGTGGGATCTCCTCAGCCTGCCAGCCTGCTCCAGCTTGTCCAGATCGCGGCGAATCGTCTCCTCCGTCACCCCGCAGCGCTCACTAAGCTCGGTTACACGCATGCTTCCCTGCGCATCCACCCATTCCACAATTTTCTCATAACGTTCAGCCACGAGCATTATTCATTCACTCCAAACCGTTGATATCCAAGATGAATCCTGTACATCCCATCATACCACAGCGCTACCTGAAGGAGAATTTTAATCGGGATGAAGAACGTGCAAAAAGAGGGAGCCTATGCTCCCTCCATAACATGCTGAGATCTATTATTTATCGTCTGCCAAAGGGAACCAGCCCGGTGTGTTAATGATGGCATTCCACAATCCGTCAGGGATAACCAGACGCTCTTGATCCGCTTTTGTCAAAACGGTCTCGATATCTTCTTCGCGTCCGCTCTCGATTTTCTCTACCCAGTCTGGTTCAATAATCAACTCACGTCCGATGGCAAGCAGTGGCACGCCAGTTTGAAGAGCCTCCGCTGCCTCGTCTGCCGTATGGATTGCACCTACACCAATAACCGGCAATTTGCCGCCTACACGGTCAAGGATAAATTCCATTCTGGAACGGGTATCTGCTTCGCCCCGGCGTGGTTTGGACCAGAACTCGTTCAGGGATACATGCAAGTAATCCAGATTTTTTTCTTTCAGTGCGTCAATGAGTGCGTAAGTCTCTTCCATAGTCAAACCCGGTGTTTCGGGTTCTTCAGGAGAGAAACGGTATCCGACAATAAATGGAAGCTTGGTATGTTTCGCTACAGCCTTATTCACTTCATCGATAACGGCCAGTGGGAATGTCAGACGTTTCTCAATGCTGCCACCCCAGCGGTCTTCACGACGATTCGAATGTGGAGAGAAGAACTGCTGGATCAAGTAACCATTTGCACCGTGGATCTCAACACCGTCGAATCCGGCTTCAATGGCTCGACGTGTCGCTTCACCGAAATCGTTGATAATGGACGTAATTTCTTCGTCAGACAGTTCTCTCGGTAGAGGCGATCCTGGACGCTCACTGGCAACTGTGCTTGGCGCAACCACTTGACCAGCAGGTACAGCTTGTTCCGGAGTGAGACGTCCGGCATGGAAGATCTGAAGTACTGCTTTGGAACCTTGCTGCTTTATCGTGTCAGCGAGTTGTTTCAGGCCAGGAATGAAGCTATCGTCATAAGCGGCAAATTGCGCCGGAAATCCGATACCGTTCGGTGTAACATACGTTACAGCAGTCACGGACATGCCTGCACCGCCAGTGCGACGAGCATAATAAGCCAGTTCTGCATCCGAGACAGTACCATCAGGATTCGAGGACATATGGGTCATAGGAGCGAGTACGATCCGGTTTTTGAGACTAATGCCGCTCGGTAGTGAAACTTGTTCAAACATTTGGCTATACTTTGGATTCATTCGTGGTTCCCTCCTGATATTAATATCTCTTTAAATAGATATATGAATACGTATTTCGATTACTGTAACCATTATAGTTACTATTACTCCATATTTCAACTTTTCATTTTTCAAACCGTTTAGACGATTCAATTCCTCCAATTATTAAACACATTCACGTCTCATCAAGCTCACAGCAAAAAGGGCGAAGTGACTTGCTACACTCCGCCCCATGGAGACCCATCCACAGAATGCGTCTAGAAATTGCGTACATATGCGAGTTTCAGATCCATCTCTTCCACACATTCATAACAATCATGTTCATCATTAGCTACCATAGGTGTTACCGGATACAGATTCATATCTGTCGTATTGTACGATTTGAGAAGTGGCAGCAGCTGTGTCACTCGTGTATTAGCGGGGTCAAGCCAGGTGTTGATTTCGCCTTCCGAGAGAATCGCCGGCATTTTGTTCCCAAATTCCCGGGTTACCATGTTGGCACCAGTCATTAGCATTGTGCAGGTACGAAGCGGCTGTTTGCGGGTATCTTTCCAAATTTCATATAGCCCTGCGATACCAAACAACCCCCGATCAGGCATTACCACTCGTACCGCATAACTTTTTTTACCTTCCTTACGCCAGTAATACAGTCCGTTACAAGGGATAACGCATCGTTTCGTTTCTACCAGTTTGTAGTAGGATGGGTTCTCATGCACCGTCATCAGGTTGGCATTGACAGCATCACGTCCCCAAAACGGAATAAACCCCCAGCGAAATTCATCCAATACCCGTTCACCGTCCTGATGCAAGATGATCGGCGTATGCTGCGTCGGACTAATGTTATAGCGGTTCTTGTAATAGTACATCACGCGTTCAATCTTGAAATGGTCCCTCACTTCATCCAAATCAGCGGCCAATGAAAAACGATCGCACATGCTTAACGCTTCCTTCCCTGTGTGAATTTGAATGTATTGTTTGTTATTAAAGGGAAATTATGCATGGCAATATTCAAAGTATTGATGCGCAACCACTGCGTACAAGACGTTACATCAGAGACACTTATGAAAATGACAAGATCATGCTAATCATCACAACATGATGTTATACTCCGCTGAAAATATCCATTATACAATGAGTTAGAAGCACCTTACGTTTATAGGATAGTGTTGATGATATGACCGTTTCAAGCATATGAACTTCATATGCCGTTTACTATTTCGACAACAAAGGAGATAATTCACATGGAATTCAACCGTCCCGTTCGAATGGGCGTCGATTATTATCCAGAGCATTGGGACTCTGCGTTATGGGAACAGGATGCCCGTTTGATGGCCGATAGCGGTGTACACCTTGTGCGTGTGGGTGAATTTGCGTGGAGCCGTATGGAGCCTGCGGATGGGCAGTTTGATTGGAAGTGGCTTGATCAGGCGCTGGATACCCTGCACAGTCATGGATTAGAGATCATCATCGGAACCCCCACTATGACACCACCACGTTGGCTCACTGAGAAATGTCCGGATATTCTGCCTATCCTTCCCAATGGTCAACGATACCACGAAGGGGTTCGTGGCCACCGCTGCTATAACAGTCCGAGCATGAGAACGTACAGTGCACGCATCGTGCAGAAACTGTCTGAACGCTATGCCAAGCACCCGGGAGTAGTGGGATGGCAAACAGACAATGAATTCAGCTTCACGGATTGTCAGTGCCCCGCCTGTGCGGAGTCTTTTCGCGAATGGGTTCAAGCGCGGTATTCGACATTGGAACAAGTCAATCAACGCTGGGGTACTGTGGTGTGGAGCGGTGAATACAGTGATTGGGAACAGATTACACCGCCCTATGGGGGATCCACGTTTCAGAATCCTTCATTTTTGCTGGACTATTCCCGTTTTCAGTCGGATTCCATCGTTGCCTTTCAGCAGATTCAGGTAGACATCATTCGCCGCAATTGTCCAGACCACGTGATCACACATAATTTCCATAGTTATCCGCAAAAAGCGGATCAATATAAGATTGCAGCAGAGCTCGATTTCGCTTCCTTCGATTATTATCCGAATCCATCACCAAACAAAACCGAAACGGCACCATACAGCGGGGCGCTGTCTCTGGATCTGACACGTGGCATCAAACGCCGCAATTTCTGGATTATGGAACAGCTAAGCGGGCCGCCAGGATGCTGGTTTCCGATGTGGCGCGCACCTCGTCCAGGTTTTCTACGTGCTTACTCGTGGCAGACTATAGCCCGCGGAGCGGATGCGGTTGTGCATTTCCGCTGGCGGAGTGCTACGGCAGGAGCAGAACAGTTCTGGCATGGCCTGATAGACCACAGTAATGTGCCCGGTCGGCGGTTTAAAGAATTTCAGCAGCTGTGCACGGAGGTGAACAAACTCGGCGAGCGTCTGCAAGGTTCAACGCTAGACAACGAAGTTGCCATCCTGCATTCGCATGAGCAATTATACGCCCTGCACATTCAACCTCAGGCTGAGGGATTGAATTACTACGAGAACATAAAAGTATGGCACCGTGCCCTGACCAAATTGGGAATCAGTTCGGATGTCATCCACTCTTCCACATCACTGGACGGATACAAAATCATCATTGCTCCTCATCTGTACCTCCTGGACGAGGAAACAGCAGAGCGACTCCAGGCTTTTGCAGCTGCAGGAGGAACCCTGATCCTAACACATCGTTCCGGCGTTAAGGATGACTATAATATATGTGTGATGGCCCCGCTTCCGGGCTTGTTGTCCGCTTGTTCCGGTGTGAGAGTGACCGAATATGACCCAGTAGGCGGCGACACCATCACGATTCGGGATGATCAGGGCAATGAATATGCAGCATCCCAGTGGGCAGATGTACTTGAACTCGATACGGCACAACCAGTCGCTGTATATGCGGATCAATTCTATGCCGAAAGTGCAGCTGTAACGTGGAACCCTTGGGGTGAGGGTGAGGTCTATTACATAGCCACCCAGCCAGAAGAGGCTTATCTGCGCAAGCTGCTGCGAACGATTGGAGACAAACGCCAGCTTGCGGGAATTGAAGCTCTACCTGATGGGGTACAGATCACCACCCGGACGGGTCCAAATGGATCATTTCGTTTTATTCTGAATTTAAGCCCCGAACCTGCTTCCATCCAGTTGAATGCTACCTATACGAGTGCGCTGGACGGTCTAATCAAGGAAGATCAGCTGCTACTGGACCCGTATGACCTTGAAATCCTCGAAATCGAAAAATAAGAAGCATCCTCTAATGGTGTTGTGAGATAGAGAAACTAAAAAAAAGGCCTGGGTACACGATATGTGCACCCGGGCCTTTCACATTTGTTCATTCAATAAATTAATAATAATTACAATTACAGTTTAATAAAATCAGCCATGGAACGAACCTCAATCGCACCAGCTTTCGATACTGCACCAGCATTCTGTAATCCTTCTCTGGACATGAATTTGACCTTCACCGGAATGCCAGGAATGAGATCGAAGAAGTTATCGGAGAACACGCCTTCAGCTTCTGTAGAGATCCATACCTGTTTAGCCAGTGTGTCACTTTCCAGAACCAGATATGAACCATCGTTCTTTTGCACTTCAGTCACTTGGATCGAAGCTTGCTTCAAGCCAATATCCTTCGACGGGGCAAAATAGTGTTCCTGCACTATGTCAGCGTGACCCTTCTGCTTCAGATCCAATCGCAACAGGGTTGTTGCCGCATCGTGGCCTTGGAGCCAGTCGGAGTTGTTCAGGGTCAGGATCTGTTTACCCGAATTCGATTCCAGAGTCACTGCGTGCTCTTCCTCCCGGTATACCGTACCATCGAACCCTATGAGGCGCACTTGCAATTGGCCTTCAACCGGCTGCAGCTGATCCGAAATCAGGTAAACATCCGTTCTGTCTTCCTTCGTACCATCCACTGAGACCAGTACGTCACTAAAACTGCGTTTGGCATAATACTGCAATGCCTTCCAGTTACCGAAGTAGTCCATGCCTGCCCACGAAGCGACCGGCCAGCAATCATTCATCTGCCAGTAGAGTGTTCCCATACAGTACGGTTTACGACGGCGATGTGCCTCAATGGCTGTCTTCATCGCTTCAGCCTGAAGCACTTGACTCATGTACAGGAAGGATGGGAAATCTTTCGGTTCATGCATATACATGTCCATGTACTGTTTGATCAGACGGTTACCTGCGCCGTTCTTTTGATGAGCCAGCATCACTTCGGATTCCAGTGCCAGATCCTCTTCCTCGGCATATTTACGAACAGATTTGTATTCCGGGAACGACTGGAAGCCATATTCACTCATAAAACGGCCAACGTAAACGTTGTAGTTTTCAAATGGTTCAACGCTGTGCCACACGCCCCAGTAGTGAATATCCCCTTCCGACGTCGATGGATTAGCATGCTGCTTCTCATCACCCGTCAGAGACACCAGTGGCGAAGAAGGCCAGTAATCTACGCCTGGCGCATAGGCTTCAACCACTTCCGGAAGAAGCTCGTGGAAGATGGCTTCATAATCTGCCCAGATCTTCTCGCGCTGTTCGGCATTATAATCCTTTTTCCAGCCCCAGCCGCCGTCTTCAATGTAATGGGCCCAAGCCGAGTCGATTTCGTTATTTCCGCACCACAGTACGATGCTTGGATGGTTGCGCAAACGTTTAACGTTATCGATGGCTTCGTGTCTCACGCTGTTCAGGAACGCTTCGTCACCCGGATACATACTGCATGCAAACATAAAGTCCTGCCAAACCAGCAAGCCGTACTCATCGCATAATTCGTAGAACACATCTTCTTCATAGATACCGCCACCCCATACCCGCAGCATGTTCATGTTGGACTCGGCTGCTGAGACAATCTCATGCCGATAACGCTCTGCCGTAATCTCCGTAATAAAGCTGTCATTTGGAATATGATTGGCGCCTTTCGCAAAGACGGCAACACCATTCAATTCAAAGTAGAAAGAAGCTCCAGCTTCATCCTTGTCCCGCACCAGACGAATAGATCGAAGTCCTGTCTTAACCGTCGAATCGGCCAGAACCTGTTCTCCCTTGAGCACTTCCGTAACAAAGGAGTACATATGCGGGTCACCCAGTCCCCGGCTCCACCACAGCTTCGGTTCGGTAATCGAAACTGGAATTTCGATCGTTTGCACCCCTGCTTGCAGTGAAGCAGCCTGTTCCCATGTCTGACCATCCGTACCAATACGAATGATTGCTTCAATTGGGTTGAACGTTTCAACTTCCACGATGGCCGTCAGCGAGGCTGCGGAAGCGGTTACTTCATTTTGCCGAATGAATACATCATTGATTTTCACTTCGGACCAGCCTTCCAGCCGCGCTTCACGCCAGATACCACTGGTTACGAAGCGGGGACCCCAGTCCCAACCATAGTGATAAGGTGCTTTCCGGGCAAAAATACTCACTCGTTTATCACCAAGTCCACCGACATCGGACTGATCATTGGATGCAGGCAATGCATATCCTAACTTCTCCAGCTTGGGCAGATCTTCTTGGATCGGTGAGCGAAAACGAATTCGCAGTACATTACCACTGGACTTCACAATGGACTTCACATCCACATTCCACACTCGGAACATGTTGTCGGCGGATAATACGTGCTGGTCATTCACATATACATCCGCATATGTATCTAGACCGTCAAATACAATCTCCAGATGTTCCTGTGACAACAAATCCTCGTTTATATCAAACTCTGTCCGGTATTCCCAATCCTTCTTGTCAATCCACTGAATCTCTTTCTCATTCGTTCCATAAAACGGGTCCGGAATCTTATCCAGTTTCAGCAAATCCGTATGGACACAGCCGGGCACCTGAGCCGGCAACCATTCTTGATCCTCACAAGCCTTGAACGTCCAATTTTGAAAAATCTGTGATTGTATTTTACTCATAACAGCCTCCGTTTATCGATGAAGTGTCTTAAGCGAATCATTTTGTTAGGTTTTGTTATTAAATTATCGAATAACTTACAAAACAAAATTAACATGATAACCCACTCAACGTCAATCCGTTTTTCTGAAATAACAAAATAGGAAAACAAAAAGACATGAGCTGTTCATTGCTCATGTCTGCTTCCATATCCGATAAGCATTTATTCACCTTGATCTTGCTCACGACTGGCGTGGTACTCATCCCGGACAACCAATTCGGAATAGATTAACTTGCGTTCATACGGCTCATGGGGATGATCCATACGCCACATTAGTTGATCCACTGCCCTAATGCCGAGGTTTTCCTTGTTGATATGAACCGTGGCCAGAATAGGCTCATCTGCACTCGTATTATCAAACCCGGTCACTGCACAGCGTTCAGGCACCACAACGCCTCGACTCTGCAAGGCTCGCACTACCATGACTGCCGTATGATCATTGGTACAGACGATCACTTCAGGAATATCTGCTAACGGCATTTCGGTTATCGCCTTCTGAATGACCTCAAGATCCGGTCCCAGCAAGTCGGCTTGCTGCATTACTGACAGCTGCATTTCTTCCAACACCGTCCGGTATCCCAGCCATCGCTCTCGAAAGCTTGCAGCATCAGGAAGCTGGCCGGCAAACTGGAATCGTCTGTACCCCTTGCTTACGAGCATCAGCACCAGCTCTTTCATACATTTGATATTATCCGTAAATACGGTATCCCCGTGAATGGCCGGGTCTTCATGATCCACCATCACGAGCGGGATTTGAAGTCTATAAATCTCAAGCAGTATAGGAGTGGAGATGGAGCCTACTGTTATAATGCCGCTAATCGCTTCAGGATTAAGTACCGAGAACATCCGGTCCGAAGAGGGTTCGGTTAATGTTAATATATCCATCCCCTGTTCGTTAAGGCGTGCAGAAATACCGTCAAATACAGGCCCCCAGTACAGTGAGGAGCGATTTTGGGAACGAATATTGGGGAACAAAATCAGAATCGTGCCTGACTGCACTGGCTTGCTGCTGCGTACAGGCTGTGACTCAACAGGAAAACGCTTGGTTTCCGTTTTGAAATAACCCAGTTGACCTGCTGTTTTTACAATCATCTCTCTGGTTTGTTCACTCACCCCAGGTTTTCCCGTCAGAGCACGTGAGACTGCGAATTTTGACACCCCCGCAGCATCGGCGATTTGCTGCATGGTCACTTTTTTGCCCATATTACCCACTCACCCGTTCTCCCTTAATTTACATTCAGTGTAGCATAAAAAACAAAGTTCAACAAAACAAGTTGTAATTTTGTTTGGTTTGTTAGTCAAGAAGGATTGTTATTCAAACCAAAAAAGGGTTCGTCCACTCTTCAACGAAGAGATGTCCGAGCCCTTTTGTCTCATGCTGATTTTAAACCCCGGAAGCTCCCTGCTCCCCAAGGTCTGCAGGTATCGTCCCCCGCTTCCTGCGCCAAAATCTGACGTCCATTGTTTTGATTTCTGTTATTAATACACCCAGGAGCATCAATGCGGCTCCCGTATATCCTTGCAGCGTTAGTGTCTCTCCCTGAAAGCTAAAAGCAAAGGCTGCCGCAAACAGCGGTTCAAGAGAGAAAATGAGACTGGTCCGGGTAGGCGATGCATGACGCTGAGCCAGTGTCTGCAGGATATATCCAATACCACTGCACAGTATCCCAAGTCCGAGAATAGCTACCCAGGATTCCGGGCTATCTGGCAACCGTGGACTCTCGAACAGGAAAGTGGCCCCGATTCCCCAGAGTGCTGCAACCCCCAACTGAATGGTACCGAGCGTTAAGGGATCATGTTTCGGAATATACCTTCCAGCGATCATAATATAAATTGCATACGTTAGAGCAGCCAAAATACACAGGATATCACCGGTATGCAGGCTAAGCTCATGCTGTAGTGTTAGCAGACCAAGTCCGGCAACAGCCACAATAATGCTAATCATCAGTCTTCTATCCGGCATGCGTCTATGTAAGATAGTGCTTAGGATCGGCACAAAGATTACGGCCAAACTAATCAGAAATCCTGCCTGCGAAGTCGTTGTCCGCTGTACTCCATAAGTAATCAGCACAAAAGCTGCAAATAATGCAGTACCCATGATGGTACCTGCCCCAAGTGTTTTCAGATCCATTCGGAACAGTCTCCGGTGGAAAATGACCGCTGCGGCAATAAAAGCGATACTGAAGCGGAATGCGACCAAATTGAGCTCTTGCATGGACTCCAGACCTGACTTCATGAATAAATAGGAGGAACCCCAAATAACGGTTGCTAGCAGCATCTGCAGATCTGCTCTTCTTGAAAAATTGACTTGTTTTCCAATGACTCTACCCACTCTGCTTCAACCTTCATTCTATGTTTTGTTCTATGCTGAGTCCGTACCAATTAACTCGCCTTGGCAAGTATAAACGATCTCTTTCCATTATAAAAATGAATATTTATAATAGTATTTATGAAATAATTTCATGCATTACTCACCGGAAGGAACGGATTGAATTATGTCATTGGTCAAGTATGAAATTCTGAATGCCGTCGTAGAATACGGAAGTCTCACCAAGGCTGCGGATGCCCTTAATATTACTCAGTCTGCTATCAGTCATGCCATTGCCAGTCTGGAGTCGGATTGCGGATTTACATTGTTGAATCGAGGCCGAACTGGTGTAAGGGTTACTGCTGAAGGGGAGCGGATTCTTGGTTACACTCGTGAAATTTTGCGTTGGAACGAGCTCATGAACCAGGAAATATCCCTGATTCGCGGAGCTGAAGTGGGTACAGTACGCATTGGTACATTTGCCAGCGTATCGACCCAATGGCTGCCTGGAATACTGAAGCAATTCCGCTTGCGGCATCCTGGTATAGAGATCAAACTGTGGGAGGGTGACTATGCTGAAATTGAAGCCTGGCTGGCTGGCGGGGCTATTGATCTCGGCTTTTTATCCCTTGGCGAACCGATGTCTTATGAGACCATCCCATTGCAAAAAGACAGGATGATGTGCATCCTGCCCCTAGGTCATCCACTTGCAGATGAGACTTCTGTATCGTTTGAATTGCTCCTGGAGCAGCCTTTTATTCTGCCCCGCTGGGGTGGTGACAATGAGATTGAACGTTTGATTCGGCATCACACCGCCAAGCTGAATGTAGTTTATGAAGTTGCTGAAGATCAGGCCATTATGGCCATGGTTCGAAACGGACTCGGGATCAGTCTCCTGCCTGAGATGGTATTACAAGGTCATACGAATGAACTGGCACTTGTACCACTCAGCGGCGACCCTTACCGTACCATTGGACTAGCCTGTCCTTCTCTTGCCAATCTGTCTCCAGCCACCCGCCGTTTTATTGAAGCTGTGCAGGAATGGCTGGCGCATACCCCTTAGTCAGAATAGGGGAGTGCGCCTCCCCTTCCCCTTAACTCGCATTACTTACAAATTGTATAACTCCGATGCATATCATGAGTATAAAGAGGAAAGCCAACACAACAGCAAAGCCAATCAGAAATCGCATAGCGGGTGAACGCCGGTTTCCCTGAAGATGATATGCCAAGTAATCCAGCTTCTGCTCAAGCCGATCCATTCTTTCGTTCATCTGTTCCAGTTCTTCATTGGAACTCATGATATCATCCCCTCTTATTTAATGCTGACTTAAAAAATGTTTTACTCCCAGATGCGATCCAGTTGATCCGAATAAAAGCGGATTGCCTTATGATAATCATGTATGCCTTGATCCGACGATGTATCCGCCAGCTGAACCAGCAGCCGTTTCATGGCTTCCGCATGTTCCCCAGTATTATAAAGTACCATGGCATAGAAGACTTCAAATTCCCGCTGCTCCGGAAATTCTTCGATCCCCGTTTCCAACCACTTCTTAGCCTGTTCATATTGACCCAAAGTCCGATATGTACTGCCGAGACCCAGAATGGCTCCTGCTCTGTCTTTCCCCTTCAATCCCCGGCTTAGCGCTGTTTCATAATATGGTACGGCTTCGCGTTCCAATCCAAGTGAATCATGCGCCCAGGCCAATTGATACCATACGTCCGCATTGCCCGGTTCCTTCTCAGCCATGATATGCAATAACTCGATTGCTTCCTGCGTCTTGCCTTCCTGTCTTAACCGTATTGCTTGTTCTAGTTGACTCATATCTCTCCCTCTCTCTCCCAAACTTACCCAATTAAACACATACAACATCTGTTAATTATATCAAAAAAACACCTCAGGCCCTTCATGAAGACAAATTAGCTTGTCTACACGCTGTACCATAAGGCGTTCGTTTTGATGTGTTTACCTCCAGGTCGTATTCACAACCATCAAGATAAAAATAAGCATTAAATAGTTAACCGAAATCAAAAAGTTGATTTTGGCCCATTTCTCGTCATCCTTCGTCTTCAACCCGCTAAGGGTATGGATGAACCAGGCCACACTGCTTAGCAGTGACACGATTAGAAAAACAAGTCCAACGTAATCGTAGTAGTACAACAAAAATACAGCAGGGAGCAACAGGAACACGTAAGGCACCATTTGAAACTTGGTCCGTTTAATCCCCTTCACAACAGGCAAAAGTGGAAAGCCGGCTGCACGATATTCCTCAACTCGCCGAATCCCAAGCGACCAGAAGTGTGGCGGCTGCCATAGAAATAACAATGCGAACAGCAACCATGCACCCATATCAATTTGATTGGTCACTGCACAGTAACCAATTACCGGCGGCATCGCACCGGCTATGCCACCAAGGGAAGTGCTCCAGGTGGAGCTGCGCTTCAGCCATATCGTATAGATCACGATATAAGCAAACCACCCAAGAAGTGAAAGCCAGCCTGACAGCGGGTTCACCCAGATGTATAATACAGCAAAACCAGCCAACCCGAGAATGATACCGTACCAAAGTACAAAAGCGGGACGAAGATGGTTGATATATTCAATGCGTTTCTTGGTCCGTTCCATCTTCTGATCAAGTTCTCGATCCCAGTAATTGTTGATGACACACGCCGATGCGATAACGAGAGTAGATCCAATAATGACAAGCAGCAGGGATAACCAAGAGATATCCCATTTTGATGCGACCCAGAATCCTACGGCAACCGCAAATACATTGAGCCTCAGAAGTCTGGGCTTTGTTAATGCAATCATGTCTTTAAGCATGAGAAGCCTCCTGAACTATGTAAAAACACCATTCCAATAATGATACATGTACCTACAATGAATTACAATCTTCTTTAACATTTTGTCATAATCAAAAAAGCATCCCTCACCGTTCTCACGAACAGGAGGAATGCTAACTAAGCTCTAATGTTATGGGATATATTGCTGAACGATTTTTGTAACCTTTCCATCTTGCACAGTAATGTGATATGGGAATACGGACAGATCCACAATGTTTTTGTTCTCGTACAAGGATTCAAATTTGCTGAGAGCAATCGGTTCATTCCACTGAATCTCTGTCCCTTTTACCGTCCCATCCCGATCATACAGCTGCATCAGCACTTCGGCATTGCCGCTAACTTCAATCTTGTCCTGCTCCTTGCTGTCGTTGATAATATAGTATCCATCCGGAGCTCCATCTATACCCGAATCAGGGTTGCGCTGCTCAAACACTTTATCCGCTTCTTCTCCCTGATACCATCCGATTCTATCCACGATCAAATAAAGTTTGCCATTATCCTGCTGCAGCTCATCCACATAAGCTGTATACATCTCGGAATTGGCTGCCTGAGCTTCTTTTGCGGAAGCCTGTGAGGAACCGGCACTCTCCTCGGCATTCGCCGGTGTAAGCAAATATGTAGTAAGCACAATGATACCAAGCAATAGCGCAGCAGTACCAAGTATTTTTAATTTCCATTGTTTCGCCGCGTTCTTCATAGGCAGCATCTCTCCTTATATGAACGTTACTATTTCCTTAACCGGAAGGGTTTGGCTTCAAACGGTCATGTGAAAATTCGTTTCAACTTTTACTAAAATCATCATACTTGTTTACAATCATTTAAAAGTATCAGCGAGATGAAAAATAGTTACAATAAAAAAAGAACCTCAAATGCTTCGCATCCAAGGTTCTCTTGGTATTAATGAGTGTGCTGTGCAAGACGGACCAGCATATGGGCCAGCATATGTCGTTCCTCTTCCTTACCTACATTCCATAGCTCCTGCAGCAATTTCTCTTCACGATTGCGGGGCTCTTCTTTGGCTGCCAGATAGTCAGCTACCTTCTCTGCAATTTTGGCCATCTGTTCTTCACCCAGGCCAATGGATTCTCCCATAGCAATCCGTTTACCCAAATACTCTTTAAAGGCATCGAAGTTCTGCAGAATCTGTTCTCTTTCCTCAGGCGCAATTTTGTCGATTGCGTTCTCTACCTTCTCCGTTGCCACTTGACCATCTTTATGAATTACATGATTACTCTCATTCATTTTGAATTCCTCCTTAAGCGTAATATTTGGCTTGTCATCTATAATATAAACGTCTCGCTGGAGTTTAATCAGGCTATTTCAACACTTCATTTATTAACGGGTTGTTGCATCATTCGACCGCCATATGGATATACTTCCCCAAACATACAACATAGCACTCAAATAAAACAAAACATCAATCGTAAGCCAATCGATCAGCAGTCCACCGATAATCACGGCAAATCCTGATGCAGCTGATGTCCAGAAATGATAATTGCCAACCGCTTTGCCCCTTTTACCTGGCTCCGTATAGTCTGCAAGCAGCACCCGTTCACTCATTCGCTGCATGGCATTGCATAGCCCCATGATTGCCTGCAGCAGCAATACCCATATATAGCTTGTAATCCACGGAAAAGCAACCATTGCGCCAGCCATGCCCAGTGAACTCATCATGAGCCACCGTTTTGCATACGTGTCCAGCCGAGGGGCCAGCCACTGTGATGCGGCCGCTGAACTAATTGTAAAAACAGCAAAGGCAAGTCCATATTTGGAAAAGCTGTTACCGAGATTTTTAAGAAACAACAAATAATAAGGATAAATCATACCCGAAGCAAGGGTAATCACGCTCTGTGATCGGACCAACCATTTCATATTCATTTACCGTTCCCTCCGTATTGCTCCATAAAATAGTTCATGAATACATGTTCTGGATCATACTGTTCCTTCGCTGCAAAGAAATCATCCTTGTGAGCGTAGGCTTGATCGAATTGATCTGCTGTGGCATATGCCTCATAGGGCAAATAATAGGTACCTTTGAAGCGGATCACTGAATCTATGATCTTCTGCAAACTAGCCTTGAACTTACTCTGTTCTTCGTCTGACAGCGAGGCATGGAATAGGCATACCAGACCAAACATGTCCTGTGTCGCATAGGATAGAACAGCTTCATCGTCTTTTGGTACATAACGAACGGTTATGTTCAGCAGATCCAGTTTCTCTTGGGAAACGATATCCCCCATCTCCTCAACGAAAGCTGGAAAAGCATCCACAGGAATAAAATACTCCTGCAGCAAATCGTTAGTGCCGGGCTGATGATATTCCATAAACGCAGATGGAGAAGCCATCGCATTATTCCGGCTGATCTTCGTTCCGTCCTGTGAATCGAAATATCGCTGCTGCAGTTCCCAAAACCACTCTCTGCCCCAAACCGTTCCGCGATTAAGGTTAAATAGAATCTTGGCCGGCAGCACGCCCGGTTCACGGACAGACATTTTATTATAATCCTGAAGTGAGGCTTCTGCATCGATCGCATAATTAAGAGCATACATGTCGCTAAAATACCCTTCGCCCGGCTGAAGTGAAATACGGGCCAGATGCATCCGCATATCCGGATCGCCAAGTACATTATTACGGAAATACGTTGGATACGCTGCGGCCTGCACCCGGTCTACGTTAAGTTGATATAATTCATCGTCCGTCAACGTCAGCGTTACATCCAAAATCAGGCCAAAGAGTCCATATCCGCCTAATGCCAATGGAAATAGTTCCGAATTAGACGTACGGCTCACTTCCCGGATCTGCCCATCTGCAGTTAGGAGACGAAATGATTCCACACTCTGAATCAGTGATCCGTTGCGAAGCTCCCTCCCGTGGGCATTTACACTAATCGAACCTCCGACCGTAAAGATATTTTGAGACTGCATATTTTTGAGCGAAAGTCCATAAGGATTGATTGCTCGTTGCACATCAGCCCATGTAGCTCCGGCCTGAACAGTTATTATTTTGGCTTCTGGCTGAATGTCTAGTACACGGTTATAGGAAGTCATATTAATAACGATGCCGTCCCGGTAATAAGTATGTCCGCCCTGACTATGACGTTGTCCTGCAATGGACACCGTCAGATGATTCTCCCTTGCATCCTTTAGCAGCTCTACAAGCTGCTGTTCCTGATGACCCTGTACGACTCGTTCCACTTTTACCGGGTGTAGGCGACTGTAGTCTGTAATGAGATATGGATTCTGATCTTCTCCTCCCGTTCTCCAATACGTCCAAATACATAAAACGAAGAGCAGCAGGAGCACACCCATTTTTTTGAACACATAACTACCTCCTTAACCCAAAACGTTTCAAACCTATTCCAGCGGTTAATCGTTTACATATACATTACAACGTTTGGAGATGTTAAGGAACACCCTAAACCTGATTGAATAAGGAGGATATATGTATGAGTGAACCTAAAAAAGAAAAGAAAAACAAAAATCTTGAGCCCGGCGTTAACACTGTCCTTCATCCGGATCCCGACAATCCTGGCCCGACAGACATGATTGAGGATGCGGTTGGAGATATCGTAGACAATATTTCTGGACATCCCAAAGACAAGTCTGCAGCAATCGAAAAAAATAACTCAAACCAATAGAATTTCAATCGTAAGCCAATTAAAAAAGTCCTTCAACCTAAACAGGCTGGAGGACTTTTCATGTGTCTATGAAAGGGAAACCTAGTCACGCTTTGCTTGTGTCTACAACTGCTTCACTTTGTTTTCCTTTTTAATCTTCTGTAACTCTTTGTGAATCCAGATGGCCGCTATGGAGCCTTCACCCATCGCTACCGTAGCTTGCTCCGCATGAAGTCCCAAATCCCCTGCAATCCAAACATTCGGGGCAGCCTGCAAACTGCGACGATCGGCTTCAACATGTTTATTATCAGCGATAACCGCTCCAAGCTGCTCTGCAAGCTCGAAATGCACCCGGTTGCCGCCAAAAGCAATAAATCCTCGTTCTGATTCATAGATCTGCCCATCTTCAGTCAGTACTCCTGTAATATGTCCGTCTTCTGTTTGTTGAACTTCCTGGACCGCAGCTTCAAGATAACGTACGCCTGCCTCCTTCATACTTCGGTGAAGCTCGGCAGAGATCGGTTTCTGTTCATGGTTGATATACAGAAGATCATCAGTACGCTCGATCAGAATCATGGCCATATTGGCACCCGCTTCTCCTGAACCCAGCAGTATAGTGCGACGATCCTGAATTTCATAACCATCACAGTCCGGGCACACGTAAACTGATCTGCCCAGCGTTGGCCTGAGTCCCGGAATCGCAGGGAACCGATCGCTAAGCCCGGTTGCCAGCAGCACAGTCCTTGCTGAATAGGATCTGCCGGAGGAACCCGTTAATTGAATCTGTTCTCCAACCCGTTCTGCTTGAATGATACGATCCTTTTCAAATGCAACTCCGGTTTTCTCGGCTTGCATTCTGCCTTTGGATCGCAATTCTTCACCTGACACACCCTCTGGAAATCCCAAAATATTATGATAGGTTCGGCACAGGGTTGACCTGCCTTCTCCAGCATCCACCACCAGCACCTGATGCGAACTGTAACGTCCCAGCTGAATGGCAGCCTGAAGTCCTGCGAGCCCGCCACCTACGATGATGCAATCATACTCTCGCAACCTTCATCTCCTCCAGTCCATCCTTTTGTCTTGGTCTCTGTAGATCGCTTCCGATCCTTCTATACATTAAACCGCTCAATCAGACTCAAACGTCCTAGCTCTAGCTTGTACAAAAAATAAATAACCCAAACCGTCCGCATGGTTCACGGTCAGGTTTGGGTCCCTTATTCCTTATATTTGATTAAAATAGATATGATTCAAAACGGGAAGCGTTAGAAATGGCATTCCAGACATCCGCTGTTTCCCCGCCCATGTACCAATAAGCCAGCCCAGCTATCTTCCGGTCTGTACTCATTCTTACTTTGGCAGTTAAGGAGCGGCTCTCCTCTGCCCAGATGTATCTTGCCAAGCCGTTACTTGAATAACCAATAACATATTGCTCCAGACTTGCATTCCACTGTCTCACAGAGCCCACAGCACGTGCCCGTGTTCCCTGCTCCGCAAGGGTAATATCCCATGAACCTGTTGCCGGGCTAGCCGATGACCAGTCTCTGGTGTAGAGCGGAAGCGCCAAAATAACTTTGGCACGCACAACGTCAGTAAGCATGGTATCCAGTGCTCTTTCTACCCAAGGAAGTGAGGCAACCGATCCAGCTATAGGATCTCCATTCCAATGTTCTTCATATCCCATAAGAACCATGTAATCAGACACGGCGCCAAGCTTGGCATAATCGAATGCTTCGGTCCAGTCCGTACCCAGATCAGGAGATACATCCACCGAAACGACAGCACCAATCGTATGCAGCGAAGCCGCAAGCGACGTCACAAAAGCAGTCATGCCTGCCCGATCCGCTGGCAATACGTTCTCAAAATCCACATTAATGCCATCCAGCTTGTATTTCTTCACAAATGCAGTAACCTGAGTGACGACCGACGTCCTGTTGGCTGAACTGGATAACATCTGGTGCGTCATCGCAGCATCCGAACGATTGCCAAGCAGCGGCCAAACTTCCCGATTGGTAGACGTTGCCCATGTGAGCAGCGTAGAGTCTGTATGGTCTGTAATTTGCATGCTGCTGTTCAAAAAGAACCACCGGGGAACCAGTGTATTCACCTTGGATTGTTCAACCTGCTTCTTGAATTCCGCAGTAGTGGAGTTATACTGCCAGCCCAGTTGTATTCCCAAGGAATCAGCATTCCCAAGCTGCTGCGACCATTCTTTCTTTTGTAAAATGGCATCCAGCATCACGGCAGCTTCCTCGCGAGTCACCTGATCCTGTGGTCGGAATAACCCATCGCTACCACGCATCAGTCCGAGCTGATACACCTTCTGTACATAAGGCTTCGCCCATACGGAAATATCCGATGCATCAGCATAAGTCGTAGACAAAAGTCCTGTTGATCCGGAAGTCTGTTTCAACATTCTCACGAGCAGGGCAGCCGCCTCTTCTCTCGTAATCGATGCGTTTGGTTGAAAGGTTCCCTGCCCTTTCCCCTCCAGGATGGAAAGATTGGTCATTGCAGAAACATTGCCATAATACCATGCCGTAGTACTAGTATCATTGTATGGACTAATATTATTTTTAACAGGTTTCAAGCCGAGCAATCGAACTGCAAAAGTCGCAAATTCAGCTCGTGTCACGGCCTTCTTGGGTTCAAACCTGGTTTCTGACGTTCCGGCAGCAATACCCTCGTTCACCAGATGAGTTATCGCATCTTTTGCATAACTGGTGCTAATATCCTGGAACTGCTGTTTTGCCGTTGCTGCTTCCACGGAAATGGGAAAGCCCGGTAACAGTGCTAGTATCAATAGAGCAACCAACAAGACTGTTGCCACTTGTCGACCAGCATGTTTCTTTATTCTATTGTTCACATCAAAAAGCCTCGCTTCATTGGAGTACGATCTTACATCATCGTATCAAATTGAAGCGAGGCCGTATGTGTTTAAATGTTGGAAATCTATTTAAAGCTTAATACTTATTTGTGTACTTTTACACGCTCTTCAACCGGCTGGAATTCTTTCTCGCCTGGTGTAGCTGTTGGTTTACCAAATGGCATCTGAGCGATCAGTCTCCAGTGCTCAGGAATATTCCATTCTTGTTTCACTTTCTCATCAATCAGTGGGTTGTAGTGCTGCAGTGAAGCGCCAAGACCTTCCTGCTCCAATGCTGTCCAGATTACGAGTTGCAGCATGCCGTTGGATTGATTAGCCCAGATCGGGAAATTATCCGCATAGGCTGCAAAGTTCTGTTGAAGTTGTGCAATCACATTGTTGTCTTCGAAGAACAATACTGTACCGTATCCGCTGCGGAATCCGGCCATTTTCTCAGCTGTGGATTTGAAGGCTTCTGCATCCCCAACTACTTCACGCAAGATTTCTTCAGTGTGGTTCCACAGTTTATCATGTTGTTCACCCAGCAAAACCACTGCACGGGAAGTTTGTGAGTTAAAAGAAGTTGGCGTATACTTTACCGCTTCCTCAACGATTTCTTGAATTTTCGCATCCGAGATCGTGGATTCCTTGCTGATTCCGTAATAGGATCTTCTGTTTTTCAACGCGTCAAAGAAAGATTTAGACATAACGATTCGCCTCCACAATTGGTTTA
Source organism: Paenibacillus sp. ACRRY (assembly GCF_022346995.1). Classification (GTDB taxonomy): domain Bacteria; phylum Bacillota; class Bacilli; order Paenibacillales; family Paenibacillaceae; genus Paenibacillus. Next base: position 1,688,849 of record NZ_JAKRNM010000001.1, read on the forward strand.
TTATTATATTTTTAAACTAACATTAGTAACTATAATATAGTAACATACATTAGTCAACATACTATTATATCTTCACTAAATATACAAATTAACCTTTATCGGTCTCCCGATAATCCGCACGGTACTTCTCTTCAGTCGAAGAGTTGCTCTTGGTCTGATCCTTATTTTTCTCTTCTTGCTGTTCCATATTCAGGTCCTCCAAGGGAATGGGGTCCACTGTCTGCTCTTCTTCAAACTGGTCAAGCAAACTTTCCTTCTCCGTGGGATATTGTTCGGGATTATCATGCGCATGCTCCTTATTCGATTCTTTATTCTGACCCGGAATTTGATTTTTCATTCTTGTACGCCTCCTCTGGTTTCATTACCCTTTCTTTACCTTTTCTGCATGTCTTCTAAACACAGCAAAAAGACCACCCTCAGGTTATGGGTGGCCTTTAATCTCAATATTCACTATTTAAGCAACGACCTCTTCTAGGCTTAACTTTGCTTCAAAAATGATATTCTGCGCATCTGCTCCTGATCGTCCGCGAATCCAGATTACCCCATCCATCGCTTCCGTCCGTTCCACGACCAGTTCTTCCTGCATTCGAATTTCCCGGTGATATGATATCTGCATGTGTGTCAGACGAGCCGTAAGTTCTTCAGCAGTAAGTGCGTCACAGCATACATCGGCGTATCTGGCATTATTCATATGACCGTTGCTGTCCGTGCTGCTGTATCTAACGATTAGTCGATAGTCTTCCTGTGGTGCCAGTGCTGTAGGAAGCATCACTTTCTCCGGGGGTTCACCCAGCGATAATTCGGAATGTGACTTCACTTCAAAAGGCAGTGCCGTAGGTCTCAGAATCTTTCGTTTCTCGAGATCGACAAGCGCCCAGGAAGTCCGTGCCTCCGCGATATGATTCCCCTTTGTATCGGTAAGAACATAATCTCTCAGCCACATGACGCCTTTGTTGCCTTTATGCCAGGTCTGGAGACTCACTTCTTCCTCCAATCGAGCTTGGCGGAATATGGTCAAATCCGTCGTGAGTAACATCCACCCTAGCCCCTGATCCAGCATTTCCGATACAGTAATACCCATCCGGGCCAGATCGCGGTCTGCTGCAAGCTGCATATGTTCCAGCAATGCGGAAGGCCGATATAATGACTTATAGTCCGATTCGGATGATCCGATTCGGTACTGAAATGCATAAGGTAGTTCCGTTGTCATTACGTTAAAGCCTCCTTCGATTTGTACCAGTTATACGTATTGATAGGGGTTATATCATGCCGTCCCATCACTAGGTCCGGTGTAAGCGAGTACGATAGAGATCAGGGGCACAGCCCACGTTTTGTTTGAATATTCGGCTAAAATGTGACAAACGCTTAAACCCCGACAATCGACTTGCCTCAGTTACCGAAATATCAGGTTGAAACTGAAATAACAGTTTGGCCTGATTGATACGGCGGTCATACAGATATTTAAATATGGTGCTGCCTGTCATTTCCTTGAACAACCCTGCCAAGTAAGGCTTGGATAAATGAAGCTCGCTCGCCAGATCATCCAGACCGATATCCTGCATATAATGCGTATCTACATAACCCATGATGTGCTGGACGTGGCGCTCCTTATCCGATGAAGGACGATGATCCACCACGATACCATGGCAAATGCCAGCCACAAAATATAACAAATCGCATAAACGTACTGTCATTCGTTCCTGTCTGAACTCGCCTGAATTCACAGATAGTTGATCCAGGTTCAGCAGCAGGGATTCAAATTCCCTACGGATGTCACCCGTCAGATTAATTCGGCAGTTTCGCAGCTCATCAAAAGGCATAAGTACCTCGCTGATTCGATCTGGATGAAGGCTGCTGCGAATAAGTGATGGATCAAAGTGCAATGTAGTGCGTTCATATAAACCGCCAGGTACCGGATGTGCCCGATGAAGCGTCATCCCATGCATTAGAATCAGATCTCCTGGTTCCAGGCTGTACACACGGTCGCCTATAATATAAGTACACTCTCCGGCATGAAAATAATAGACCTCATAATGCGGATGAGAATGAAATCCGTCAGACGCTCCGTTGTAAAAAGTGCGTGTTGAACGATAACTGTATTCCAGCGGTGCATTAAACTGATGCATACGTGTCATTTTGAGCGCCCCCTATGGGAGAGGTTTTCTTATCTAGCATAGAAGCCATGAACGTACCGTTGTTCACGGTTCAACTCATGGCCTCTTCAAAATCTCTATAATTACAACAATTGCTCAATGCTGGCCTGAACTGCATCCATGGAATCCACAGGTTCGAAGCGTTTGACTACTTGCCCGTCGGCATTGATCAGAAACTTCGTGAAGTTCCACTTGATTGCATCTCCGTGCAGCCATTCAGGTGCCTTGTCCGCGACCATTAACTTCAACAGTTTGGCTTGCACATCGGACTCGTCAAATCCTGCGAACGGTCCTGATTTTTTCAGGAAGTCATACAGGGGATGTGCCGTATCGCCATTCACGTCCATTTTGGAGAACATGGGGAATTTCACACCATAATTAATCTGGCAGAACGAAGCCGCATCTTCACTGCTTCCGGGCTCCTGTTCAGCAAACTGATTACATGGAAAACCGATAACCTGAAGACCTTGATCCTTATACTTATCGTACAGCTTCTGAATATCATCGAATTGATGTGTATATTTGCATTTGCTTGCTGTATTCACAATCAGCACGGGCTTTCCTTCATATTGATAGAGCGGGAATCGTTCTCCGCTAGTTTTGGTAACTGTAAAATCGTAGATTGTTGCCATAAGTTCGGTGCACCTCATTGTTATGTAGTATGTAGAATGATACGTGTCCTCTATTATATACGAAATGATCTCTGCTGTATTAAAAAAAGTATGGACATCCTCATTTCAATGCCACAAACAACGTAATCTCATTATCGGGGCTATCGGGCTGGTACCGCTCATCCCAGATCTCAAAATCATAGTCCTTCGGCTCATTCCCAGACTCACTCATCCACTGACCGTATAGGTAGTCATATGCGAGGCTAAGCTCCGATTCAGGCCCTTTGTGAGTGTATGTTACATATGGGTTTGCAGAAACTGCGTGACTCATCATACCAACTGGAATATCATCAGCTGAATGTACTTCATAACAGAGCAGATGTACGAAGTCATCCACCTTCGGATTGAATTCACAGTGCAGAGGGTAAATTTGCATCAAAATGACATTGTGATTTTTTCTATTGTGTATTTCATCTTTTCTACCCACTAGCTCCTGATAGACACGCTTACCGTGGCCAGATTCAAACGTTTCAACTGTGGCTTCGATTTGATAGCCTACTACTTGAAAAGCAGGTAAAGATATTACTCGAGCTTCCATGTAATCCCTCCCTCGGTTAGAACTACCTCAATGGATAGACCAGTTGGATCGGTTCTTCGGTAAGTCCCTCTTGAAACAGATAATTATGATCCGCTCCTACAATACACAGAATTCGCTTACCCGGTTTCGAATCATATGTATTCTTCACCCGCTGAATCATGATTTGATTACGCACAACCCAGCGAACATTGTTAGCCGTTGGATTGATTTGATTTAACCATTCATATTTCAGGCTGGTCATCTCATCAAACTCTACCGAATTGAAGGGTATGTTTCCAGAAGCATGTGTACTCATTTGTTTGAGAAACCATTCATCGTCTTTTTTCTCCAGCTCTTTACGTTCCACTTCAGAGTAACCGCCAAATGGATCGAAATTATTCCACACATCTAATTCAAACCAGTCAATGGGTACAAATTCAATGTTGTTGTTCTCGCACATTGGAAATATGAGTTCCCAATACTCGCTTGCCGGCTCTCCCCAATATCCCTTGTTATTGCGGTCCTCGATGTATTTCTGCCAGCTTAACGGATGTACTTCTCCGCATATGACATCCGGCTTAAATTCAGTAATAAGAGATTCGTATAGGGCGAGTGAACAATCATATTTTTCTCTCAATTCCGGATTATGAATGGTTCCGAGTATACCTACAACAGTCATTTCCCTCACCTTCCTCTATCAAAATAAGCTGCCCGTTGAGGCAGCGTTTTATAGTTCTGAAGCATTTGCCATATGAAAATAACCCATTACTTTCCTTTTTTCATAGAAAAAAAGTTAAAACTGGCCTGTAGCAAGCATACGCTCTCGGGTAATAGGAATGAGAGATAACACAACCTCTTGAGCTGCCTTATAATCATTGCTGGATAATGCCTGCAGCGTATCCCGATTAATTCCGATCGCACTGTAGTGTTTGATATGTGGAGTTCGCTTGAAGCGAACGATGGAATACATGTAAAGCTTATCCCGAAAGGAATCAAATGTGTTCAGCATGACGCCATTGTTCAAGGATTCAACGATCTCCCGCATGAATAGAAAATGATGTTCGGTGTATAAAGGATAATCATTCTTTTTCTCGGCGGTTCGCTGGACCTCCACATGAGCTGCAAGCGATTCAAGATTTAAATAGATCTCTCGGTTCGGGTTTTTCATCATTTCGAAACTGTAAAAAAGCATGGATTGAATCTGTTCGATCAGATCAAGAAATTCCTTCCCGCCTACATCCTTAACCAATACTCCGCGATTTTTGAGAGCAGTTACATAACCTTCTGATTCAAGACGAGCAATGGCATGACGAATCGGTGTACGGCTCATCTGGTACTCCTCCGCCAATTCGTTCTCGGATAGCAGGGTTTCGGGCATCAATTCTCCGCAAACCATTCGCTCACGCAGCATCATGTATGCTGTATCGACAAGCGATATTTTGTTCATATCATAATCCCTTTCTCCCATTGATGAGGACTTCATTTGAAATTTAACGCGATCTACACATTTCACCCTATATTACCAGTCTTAGGAGAAGTTGCGCAACCGACTGAGGCAAGAAGGAGTCCGAGCACTGTATCCCAGTGTCTGGACTCCATTTCTTTAAACCAGATATTTGTTTTGAAGAGCTGTCCTCTGCGCTGCACTAATGCCTAGTCCCTCTGTAAGATACTGTTCGAAAGACCCATAGTTCTCGTCGATTGCTTCAAGTGCAGCTTGTATAAAGGCCGCTTTCATCATTTCCGGAATTACTCCCTGTAATTCAGGCATTTGATCCATATATTTCTGATAGTCCTTGTTGTTTCCGGATAAGAAGCGCTGCATAAGTCCGTCCACCGCGAGATTCGTTAGCTCGTAATCTTCAATAACCATATCACGCGGAACCCCCAAGGTGAGAAGGATCAGTGCACATACAACTCCGGTCCGGTCTTTACCAGCGGCACAATGGAATAAGGAGGTATCCCGCTCTTCTTCTAGTAGTTCGTTTAGGATAAGTGCACACTTGTCTGTGTTTAATATCATGGCTTTGTAACCTGCATGCAGATCATGTCCGATCTTCTGCATTTCCTCAGGACTTGCTTCTGCCATAAAGGGAATATTCGTGTTGATCGCATGACCAATGGCTGGGCTTGGACGGCTGGCTACTTCAAAATCGCTGCGCAGATCACAAATCCAGTCAATACCAAGCGCGGCTGCCGTTTGCATGTCCTGCTCACTAAGCTCATGCAGATCAGCAGATCGCAGCAGCATCCCCCAACGGGTCGTACGACCATCTTCTGTAAGGTAACCGCCCATATCCCGGAAATTAATTACGCCATCCGTGTAGATCATGCGATCGTTAATGGTTGACACCGACCCATTCGTAAACTTCACATGATAATAGTTGCGGCCAGGAGATGCCATTCTCGTAAATACCGCTCCTGACGGGTCAATCTGTATATTAAGCAGCGTGCTGCTGGACTCCATAAATTCCGGACTAACAGAATGATAGACTGCCGCCGCCTCCATGTTCTCTGCCATATTCCAGGCTAATGTAATTCCATTATTATCGCTGTATTTAGCCTGAACCGTTGGGCCCTGTTTCAAAAGTGAATTAGATGTTGACATTAATATTCCTCCTCAAAGTGATTTGCACGTTATGGATTTGAATAAATTAGTTCTGACGTGTTTTTAACTTCATTTTGTATCGGTTTGCCACAAACTCCACGCTGAATACCATGGCGAAAACAACCAGTCCGACAAACAAAGCCGCCGCAAAGTTATAGGATTTCATGGCATGTGTCATCTCGTAGCCAATACCTCCCGCTCCAACCGCGCCGAGAATTGTGGATTCGGCAATGCCGCCTTCCAGCTGCAGCACGCACCAGGCAATAAAGGCTGTCTTCACCGTAGGCAAAATACCCTGCATGACAATTTGCAACCAGCTGGCACCCGTAGACTGCATCGCTTCGAGTACGCCCTTGTCGATTTCCTCCAGTGACTGGGCAAATACTTTGACAAGCATACCTGCTGCAGACACAGCAATCGCTAGCACTCCGGGGAGTGGTCCGAGACCAACAGACACGATAAAGATGAGAGCCCACACGATGGTAGGAATCGCACGAAGCAAGGAAGCAGCACTTCGAATGATCCAAGCAACGAAAGGATGAGGCGTCAAATTGCTTGCAGCCAAAAAGGAGAGAAAGAACGCTACGACAATCCCCAGCACCGATCCAAGAATGGCCACTTGCAATGACTCTACAGCCGCGAGCAGGACATGACGCCAGGCCGAGAAATCAGGTGGAAACATGGTTCCCATGTAACCGCCTAGTTTCGTAAAGCCTTGGGCAATCTTGGAATAGTCGAACTGCAGCTGAACGAGACTGAACACAAAAAGTACAGCAATAAGCGGCAGACCGATCACTAACAACTTGTTCCTTTTCGGCCTGGGTGGCTCTGGCATGGAAGTATACAGTGTAAAAGATGGCTTCACTTCGTTCATTTGCATACTCATATGATTCGCTCCCTTACACGATTGGTGATCGTTTCCACAACAAGAACGATAACAAGCACAAGCAGCACGGCCATGCTCGCTTCCTGATATTGAAACAACTTCAGTTTGGATTGCAGGATAAAGCCGAGGCCACCGCCTCCAACCATGCCTACAATCGTGGATGCGCGTACGTTGATTTCGAAGTTGTACAAGCTCCAGCCGATAAACCCGGGAAGGAATTGTGGAAATACGGCTTGGGACAACACTTGAAAATAACTTCCACCAGCAGCACGAACTGCTTCTACCTGCCCCATATCAATCTCTTCAAGCACCTCGGCGAAGGAACGCGTCAGCATCCCAATCGAGATCAAAATTAGCGACATCGTACCAACTACAGCACCAAGTCCAAACGCTGCAACAAGCAGTATCGTCCAGATAATGACCGGAATGTTACGAAACAGCGATGTAGCTGCACGAACAAATACCTGAAGGTAAGGGTGCGGACTTGTCGTGGCCGCGGCCAAAAAGGATAACATGCCTGCTACAACCGACCCGATGACCATCGCTACCACACTCATATAAAGAGTCTGCAGTGCAGGTTCAATGAGCTGGGAAAGCGAAGAAAGATCAGGTGGAAGAAAATCAAAAAAGATAAATCGGAAGCTCTCTCCTACCCCTGCGAACAAAGCTCCTAATGAAAACTCTGCCCCGATGGAAGACCAGATGATAAGAGCCAACAGCACGATGAAGAAGAATATCGTCTGCGTGCGTTTCATTTTTCGGGCAGATTGCAACTGAGCCGCATTCATGTCAGGCTGTCTCCTTCACTTTGGGATTGGTCTGGTTGTAAATGAGCCGGATGATATCTTCCGTCAATTCATCAGGTGTTCCGTCAAATACCTTGGACCCCTTATGAATACCGATGATACGGGTTGCGTATTTCTTCGCAATATCTACCTGATGCAGATTGCACAGGCAGGCAATGCCTTCCTCTTTGCAGATCGTATACAAGTAATGCATGATCGTCTCCGAGGAAGCAGGGTCAAGACTCGCTATCGGTTCATCCGCCAGTATCAGATCCGGCTTCTGCGAAAGTGCACGTGCAATGCCGACTCTCTGCTGCTGTCCTCCACTGAGCTCATCTGCCCTCTTGTACATCTGTTCATGTAAACCTACACGGTGGAGCATGACCTTGGCTGCCTCTGTATCTGCTTTGGAGTAGAGACCCAGTGCGCCTTTCAGCGAATTCATGTAGCCTAATCGTCCATGCAGCACGTTATTAAGAACGGATACCCGGGTGACCAGATTATATCCCTGAAAGATCATGCCCATATGACGGCGGAGTTCACGGAGCTTTTTACCCTTGAAGCCCATGGTTTCACTGCCTTTAAATTGAATCTTTCCGTTTGTCGGCTCGATCATTCGGTTCAGGCTTCGCAGCAAGGTGCTCTTCCCGGCGCCACTCGGTCCAATGACGACAACGAACTCTCCGGCATTAATCGTCAGGTTCAAGTTATCAAGCGCTTTTGTTCCGTCCGGATATATCTTGGACAACCCTTCCACCTGTAAAAGTGTCATATTATTTCCTCCTTATCTTTCAAGTTTGAATCTTATTTCTTCAACAATTCCTCTGGGGACATATCCAGTGCTTTGGCGACTTCCCGGATTGGATCAAAATCACTGTCACTGCCTTCTACAAAACGGGCTGCGCCTACACTCTCGAGGAATTTAGGGTTTTTCGTATCATAGTTCAGCATAAGCTCTCGTAGCTGTGTAACCAATTCTTCTGGCAAGTCTTGACGATACAGCAGTGGAGCACCTCCGACAATCGGATCCGACTCGGCAATCACGCGGAAATCTTCCTCTTTAATAAGTCCTGATTCTGCCATCATTGGCACCATGAGACTTGATGTACCAATTGCATCCGCATTGCCGTTTGCCAGTGCAAGCAGTGATTTGTCATGTCCACCAGAGAACGCTACACTGCCGAAAAAGGAATCCAGTTCCTTGTTAGAAAGACCAAGCTCTTTCATCAATGTGGCACGTGGGTACAGATTACCTGATGTGGATGCCGGATCAGCAAACAAAAAATCTTTTCCTTTAAGGTCTTGTACACTTTGATATGGTGAGTCATTACGAACGAGGATGACCGTATTCGATTGTTGATCACTTTCGGAGCGGACAAGCAGTTTGGCATTGGCTCGTTCCGTTGCGATGATGTAACCAAACGGCCCGATCAGTCCAATTTCAATTTTGCCTGCACGCAGGGCTTCGATAACCATGTTATAATCTTCAGCTACAAAAATTTCAGCAGGGATACCGGTTGCTTCTGTAATATCTGTTGCTAGCTGTTCCTGGGAACGGTTCATCTCGCCCTCTTCGCTTGGCATAATACCAATTCGGATGACTTCGGGCATTCCGCCTTCACTGGAGCTTGAGCTAGCTGAGGCACCGCATCCCGACAGGTTGACAAGCATAAATACAAGCGAGAGGATCAAGCTTTGATAACCTTTGCGTTTACTATTTTTCACAATGTATACCCTCCTGAAATGTGGTTGATTCCATACTGATATTTCTCTGGTACACAAGTAGGATACAAGTTGAATGTAAGAAGAATGATTTGGTAAATCACTGAATTTGTAAAACATTCTAGGGTATTAGTAATCATAAAAATGCATAAACATACTAAATTATGGGATAAACCACTATCTTCAGGGAGGATATATGTTCGTTTCTGAATGGAAGGAGAAGTATCGATTTACTCATATAGGAGGGATGGATTTATTTCCGAAACCTAAAAAAGAAGCAGACAATGAACGGCTACACAAGCCCGTCATTGTCTGCTCATCCTTTAAAATATGTGGAAATAAAGCTGTGAAGCTTATATCTGCGATTTACAATTCTGAGAAATCATAAGCTGCGTTTATTACTATTTCCCTTTTACAATTCCATAATAGATCAGATTTTCGTACTGGCCCTCTTTCTTCACATGATCAATGAAGACACCTTCCTGGGTCATGCCTATCTTTTGAAGAACTTTTCCAGATGCCGGATTAGAAACAAAGTGTCGTCCGTACACTCTATGAAACTTTTTCACATGAAAGGCAAAGTGCAACATCGCTTGTGAAGCTTCTATCGCATAACCATTTCCCCAATACGCCTCACCGATCCAATAAGAAATTTCGCCATGATCGTACCGATGATCACAAGATAAGGCTATCGCGCCATATAGTGTTCCTGTTGCCTTATCACAAATCGCAAATTCATAGTGCTTATCCCTCTCGAAATTGTGTCGATGATGCTGAATCCAGGATAACGCACAATCCAATGTATAGGGATAGGGTAACGTAAGTGTGCTTTTATAAATATTGTAGTTGTTACACAGCTCCGTGACGGTTGCAGCATCAGATTCGTTGAACAACCTCAGGCACAGCCTCTCCGTAGTCAACGTTTGTTGAATGTCATTATACTGCATGAGGGCCCCTCCTCCATGATCTGTAGCTATTGATTTCCTTCGCATAAATTAAGAATGGAGTAACTCAAGTTTTTTTGTATCCGTTAAGATGATCAGTTTGTGATGATACAGATGCAGTCTTTTCTCAAAATCCACTCGATTTCTCTCAAAATCCCTTGTCCATTTGTACATCATTTTTAACATATGTACATCAGGTGTGTAATGACTCTTTTCAATTCCTAGATTTTGTTTGATAAATCGCAAAACGATTCTCGCTTTTCGTTTCCACAAGGGTGTATCCAAAAAGATAATTGTATCTGCCATGTCCCATAAGCATCGGTAAGATGCCCGATCCGTTCCTTCGAATATCCATGCTCCGTGACGATCAATGTCCTGAATCACCGTAATTTGCTCATCCGATGTTCGTTTATTTCTTCCATGAGGTGTCTCATGATGGACGATCGTATCCAGCTCATACCACGGTATATTTATTTTTTGAGAGATTTCCTTAGCCAATGTCGTTTTGCCACTCGCCACAATACCCAGGATTAGAATCTTTTTCATTTAAGTCTCTCCTATGAATTACGCTCTGTGGACCGTTCCGAACGAAATTTTCATACTGGGTGCATACGTTAGCCAGGATTCCTGATTAAATCTCTTGGAAAACATTAATTCAGCTTCATATTGCTCGCGTGCTTCCTCTGGCTGTAATTCTCGATTCACTAAGTTGTGCATGCTCTCATCGAAATCACCGGGTTCCTGTCCAAACCCTTCTTCTTTCAATGAAGCAAACAGAGCGATTTTGCTATCCATACCCATGTTCTGATCCAAAAAATTAACCTTATCACTCATCCTGCATTCCACGTTCTGTAATCCCAATTGACTCATTCGTACAGGCAGCCTTATCCCAATGTTACCATCCTTACCTGTACGTCTGTAGTCGTTTTCAAATAGCTTTTGCAGGACGCCTAGCTTAACTACGTTGCTTTGTTCAACACCATCCAGGTGACAGTTCGCCATATTACCAATCCAATGAGGTTCGAAACAGATGACTTTTCCTTGATCCTTTACGCTTTCAATCATCTTCTGTAGGATCACATTCGAGTTATTCATATGTAATAAAAAAGCATGACTCACGGCAATGTCATACTTCTCTTCTACCTCTAACTGTTCAATATCACATGCTATAAACTCAGTCTGAAACGAAACGTTTGAGAACGTCTCCCTCGCTTCTTTTATCAATTCCTCCCCCTTGTCCACTCCTGTATAGCTTGAGCCTTCAGGCAACAATGGAAGCAGTTTAAGACCTAGGTAACCGAACCCGCAACCGTAATCAATAACGCTTACAGGTTTGGTGATTTTCCACACACTCTGTACAAGAAATTGCAGGTAATCGTCATTATAATACAGCCCACGCGTATTCCTCAGATATTCGATTTTGTTGTCCCAGTAGTATTCAGACATTATCTCATGCTCCCTCTCTTTGGTACGTTATTTATAGAACTATTTATACATCGTTATTCATCTGTCCCTCAAATCATCTGGAAGTCTTATCATGAATCGATCCCGGTTTCTATGGAATTGATACTGTTCGTATAGTTCATGTGCATCTAATGTTCCGAGTAATCCCATTACATTTTTGAAACGGTCTGACTGTGTGATTACTTCAATGAGTTTCTTCCCTAGGCCCTGTTCCCGATAATCCTCATGGATAAAAACATCACAAAGCCAAAACATGGTAGCCTCATCGGTTACCACCCTTGCAAATCCCACTTGGATCTCTGCTTTGTAGATTCCATAACATATGGAAGAATGGATGGATTTCTCAATGATTTCTTCTGAGCGCTTGTTCGCCCAGTAGCTTCCTGCAAGAAAGCCTTTTACCGTAGGAAGATCGATCTTCTCTTTGTTATCACTAATAAGATATTCTCCATATACGAAATCCATTGACTCAGCTCCTTCGGATATGTTTCGTTCTTCCTACGAAAATTTTCCCCCTAAAAATAATGCCACTCTGTGATCTTTACAAATCGTTCCGCCTGTTCTATCAATTGAATTTTTTATCTTATTTAATAAGATATCTTTTTGTTCATTAGGAAGCTGTCTATGCTTCGAATTCGTGTTAAGCAATGCAACGTAGTCGTCGCTTGAATATGTAAGGAATTGACTATATTCTCTAACCATTATATTTGTAAAGATTCCTGTCTCCTCCGTGATTGCTCTTCTTTCTTCGATGGTTTCTTCGGGGGGTTGGAACGTTGAATCGTCTAGATGTGGTGCAAGTTCTTTATAGTGAGATCGTATTTCATTATGGAGCTCATCAAACATGGGCACATGTATGGTCCAAAAAAAAGCAATGGAACCCGAACTCTCAAGAAGTTCCCATACTTTACGGTAGCCAAACTTGGGTTCGATAAAATGAAATGCTGTACCTGAAATGGCTAACTTAAAAGGGCCTCCTTCACCGTTCCATTCTTCAAAGGAGCTATTAATCACCTTGATCGTTTCATAGGATTTAAATTTCTCTGCAGTGAACTGGGCCAATCTGTCACCATATTCAATACAGGTAATCTGTTTGTAATCTCTTTCAACCATTCCTCCCGTGGCTTGGCCTGTCCCGCAACCAATCTCCAGAATTTTATCTTCTCTATCCAGATTTGAATAATCAAATATATCGTTATACATTTCATATGGGTAGGTAGGTCTATATTTTTCATATTCATTTGCAATTGAATTAAACGTCTCTTTATTCTCCAATTCAATAACCTCCTACGGTTCTAATTTAATATTCATCTACATGAACTAAAGAATGGATGGCAACTATAAGACGAACTTCTTGACTGATAGGACTTGAATATTCTTCAAATTGCTGACTGATCTTCCTCATCTCCAATAAGTTCAGATCAAAGTTGGCTCATCCATTCCTCTCTTAATAATCCCATACGGATCGAATCATAGTATGTATTATTGTAGAAGCGGCACTTCCGAAGTCTTCCTTCCAGCTGCATACCCAGTTTCTCTGCGACCTTCATCATTCTTTCATTTCCTGACCAAGTTGTTAATCCTACTCGGACTATAGGCAGCTTATTGAACAAGTAGTCAATCCACATCTTCAAAGCAGCCGTTCCATATCCACCATTCCAATACTCAGGTTTATATATGACGATCCCCACTTCCATCCAATTGGATGGTTTGTGCTCCCAATAATAATTCACTGTGCCTACGATCTCATCATTAATTTGAATGATCATTCTATGAGAAGGCTCACAGTCTTCTAGCATTTCCTTACTCGTATATTCTTGAAATACAGCATAACTGACATACTCCAATGGAAAATAAGGTGCGTCCCACTTTTTCCACTCCGGTTGTTCTTCACCATATATCAGCTCGTAGAGCTCAGGGATATCTTCGTGCTCTATCTGCCTAATTAGAACTTTATGATCTAACACCATGTTTTCACTAATGATCATAGAAATTTTAACTCCTATTCTTTTTCGATGTATTAGTCCTATGCCTATCAGTAAATCAGTTCACAATCATGATGTTCCCAAACGTCAAACAAATTCCCGTCCAGATCTTCAAACACAAAGAACTTACCATACTTGCCTTCATCACTAATGTTTCTGACGTTAACACCCGCTGTTTTCAGGTCGTTATGTAGAGACAGGATATCATTGGTGAAGAATGTAATTACCCACCTTTTTTGATTGTTTATTTCGAATACAGCTCTGGTATCATTATCACTTTGAATCAAATCCAAGATCGGTCTATTCTCCCTAAACAGACTTAGATAGCCTTCTCTTCGGTTTCTGATATTGAATCCAAAATGTTTAACAAACCAGGTAGCGGATTGCTCCACGTCGTTAACCGGAATCACATTGTAGGCGATCCCTATTATTTTCCCAACTTTCATAAAGCCCCCCGGATTCGTTTGAAATTTTGTCTATCAATTTCATTCCTATGAATTTAAAATATATTTTTCAAATGTAGTACTGGGCTTGAGACGCTCTCGGATAAAATACTTGTAAAGACGGTAACTAATAGTTGGTCCCGGTTAACAAATATATATTGTCCTCTCTTGCCTCCCATTCCCATGGCATAATAAGTCTTATCTTGGTCACCGTCTTGCTTCTTGTTATACAACATCCACCAATGATATCCATACTGTGATTCTGCAAAAGTATTGTGATTAGTTGATGTTTCAATCCAATCTGGAGGTTTCCGTAATTGTATACCAATCTATCTAAATTCAATTGCTGACTTCGCTCAGTTTTTCAACAAACTCATCTTTCGTTAATCCGAACAGGATATAATCTAAATATTTTCCGTTAACATAGGCTACCTCGCGGCGAACACCTTCCTGCACACAACCGAGCTTCCTCATCATTCTGGCTGATCCTTCATTTCCTTCAAGAACATAGTCATTGAATTTATGGAGTCTGCGTTCCAGAAACGCATATTTTAATAAGATGTTCATGGCACTTGTGCCATATCCCTTCCCACGGTACTCCTTATCAATAACAATGCCTATACTAAATGTTCCATTTCTCTCATCGATGCTGTTTAAATTAATGCCGCCTATACTCTCCCCATTCAGGTTTTCAATCGTAAACATAATTCTTCCGTTCGTAGAGGAAAAGTTGGCATTTTGTTCAACAAATTTCTTGGCTCCTGATTGAGTAGGCGGCAATTCCACTGCGCATTCCAGCAGAATCCGGGCAGGAGTGTCAAAATCACTGATATAGCAACCTTCCCAGTCCTCTTCCTTTATCGCGCGTAATCTTACGTTGTGATCTTGCCAGAAATAATTGGTGTAATCAATTTCTCTCATCGTGACCTCCTTAAGTGTCTGTACTTATGCTCCCACACGGGTTCCTGCACACATCTGGTTTGCTCTAAGATTCCTAGCTTATCCGATCCATTTTTCGTTGGTACGCTTCTTCTAATACCTCCTTCAGCCCTTTACATTTCCTTGATATAAACGTTTCCCAAAATACTCTTCCCTTCTCGGCCATCTCTTCCTTGGTTAATTCTCCCCGCACATAGTTTCCCCAACACCCGTCTTTAGTTAACTTGTCCCAGCCCATAAAATCAGCAAATATTCTATCCCTATTTGGTATTTCAGACCCCATTGATTGTAAAATTACATTCTCTGGGCACAACCACAAAGCGGTACACACGGACATAAAGCCGCCATGTAATTCTTCTATCCCTTCAAAGCCTGCTGCTTTTACTGCTACTGACCATGCATCATGTTGATGATGCGGGTGGATCACCAGAATATCTGGATATTTATAATTGATATGTTTAATAAAAGCCCCTTCCCAATAAGCACCTCCGTGCCCGGAACAGATAAGAAATTTACAAAAACCCTGTTTGGATAAATTAAAGATGATCTCTTCCAGCATGGCTGTTAGTATATTAGGGCTTATGGTTACAGTACCTTTAAAATTCGCATGTTCTTCGGATGTGTTAAAAGGAAGTGCCGGAAGCACATAGGCATTAAGTACTTCGCCATAGGCCTTAGCATATTTTTCTGCAATTAATGTATCTAAGTGCATTGGTAAATAATCTATAATTCCAATTCATATTTAAGCTGTTTTTTGGTATTTCCTCCGATTATTTCAACCTTCTCTTCTGTTTCTTTAAATCCACACTTCTCATAGAACACTCTTCCTATATCATTGTCTTTGGCTACCCAGGCAAACAGATGCTTTATCGGTGCTAACACTTGAATATATCTCTGAATAAAGCCTGTTCCAATTCCCAACTTGTGATATTCTGGCCGTATATAGATTCGGATTAATTCATACTCTTCTTCATGAACTTGAGTTGTTTGGGCAAAGCCAACGATGACGTTATTATATTCCGCTGTTAAAAACTTTCGTTTGGAACTCTGCAGATCTCTCTCTACAGAACGACTTAAGTTCTCCGTCGAATAAGCAACACTTAGAAAGTTATGAATGTAATCTTTGGAGTAAATGTCTCCATAAGTGAACATCCAGGTATCATGCGCAATGGTTTGGATATGAGGGATATCCCCATTTGTAACAAATCTATATGTAATCATGTGGTCACCCTTCTTCCAATTCACATTTTGGAACCTATTTTTCTCTCCTCCGATAACTTCCTGGAAAGCCGGAAACGAGCAGCACAAATCCGATAAAAAACAGGAAGTAGACAAGCCAGCCTGATCCATTGTCATTCAGTGATACGATCTCTCTTGGATTGCCGCCGGACGCATAACCTGCTTCCACAATCGCTGCAGATAATCGTACGGAGATTCGCTCTATGGTTGCCAAGCCTACACTTCCCAGCATCAGCGCCGCACCTAGTATCTTATTCGTATTATTCATAAGTTAGCTCTCCTATTCAGCAAATTCTGCAAAATCTCGTTATCTTCATTAAGGACGATTACACTTGCAGAAACGATAAATTTCATAACACTCCTCCCAGTTTGATTTACTATCGACTCTCAATACTAAAAAACATCCTTCAAATCTATGTAATCATATTTACTATTATTTTAGACAACACACCAACTTCATCCATGATAACCCATATAATTACATTTGCGAAGTCGTCTAATGAAAAAAGGCAACCTGGCTGCAGGTTGCCCTCTTAATATTGAAGATGACTCTTAAACTATTGATTCACTTGAATAACGTTTATTTCGCGCCGCTGCTCCAGACAACTCTTTCGCTCATAGCTTTATGCTGCGCAATTAGGCAGAGCTCTGCCGCCTTGAAAGCATGTTCCTGTGTCATGGCTGTCTCCGTCCGCTCCAGACAATCACGAATGAGATCTCCGAAGAACGGATAGCCGACCTGTCCTTTGACACTGTAACGGTATTCACCTTCATGGTTAACCAGATAGACCTGATCTCCCGCCCGCTCTCTCCCGACGTCGATATATTTCCGCAATTCAATATACCCGTCAGTTCCCAGGATTACAGTGCGCCCATCTCCCCATGTTCCGAGACCGTCCGGTGTGAACCAGTCTACCCGGAAGTAACCGGATGCCCCATTGTTGCCAATAAGAGATGCTTCGCCGAAGTCCTCCAGTTCAGGGAATTGTGGATGATGGAAATTATGTACCCGACTGAACGCAACTTCCGCATCCGTGCATGAAGCGAACGTGAGAAACTGTTCAATCTGATGACTTCCAATGTCACAGAGGATACCGCCATATTTATCGTGCTGGAAAAACCAATCCGGACGTCCTGGAGCATTCAATCGATGCGGTCCTGTGCCCATCACCTGCACAACCTTACCGATGGCTCCTTGCTCAATCAGCTGCCCGGCATAGATCGCACTTTCCACGTGCAGGCGCTCACTATAATAAACCATGTATTTCTTTCCGGTCCGTTTCACTTCTTCCCTTGCCCTGGATAATTGGTCCAAGGTAGTGAATGGGGCCTTGTCTGTAAAATAATCCTTGCCTGACGCCAAAACTCTCATGCCCAGAGATGCGCGTTCTGAAGTGATGGCTGCTCCGGCCACTAACTGCACCTGATCATCTGCCAGCACTTGTTCTTCCGAAGCTGCGGCCTGTGCTTGTGGGAACTGTTTGCGAAATGCCTCCACTTTGGCTGGATCAGGATCATATACCCATTTGAGCGTTGCCCCTGCCTCAACCAAACCTCCAACCATACCATAGATGTGCCCATGATCGAGTGCTACAGCAGCAATAGTAAACTCACCTGGACCACATACAACCTCTTTTTTCACACTTTTGGGTGCATAAAACATTCCATCTTTAGCCACGTCATCTCCACCTTTTCATTAGATTCAAGTACAACGATTGTTATAACAGGCCTACTTAAATGTTTGCGTCAGATCCGCAGGCTGGCTGCTGCTGTAACCTTTGTCTTTCTTGGTGTTCGAACTGGCAATACGCTCCTGCAAATGTTCATAAAATAACTCTTCATCAATGGGCAGCTCAACCCAATTGTCCGTCCAGGTCGAGAGAAGCATCGCATTGGACAAGGTTAATCCGTGTATGCCTTCTTCTCCTGGAGCAATGAGCGTGGCACCTGTTCGGATGGCATCAATCCAGTTACGAATGAGTCCTGGGTGGCCGGATTCGGTACCCGTAATCGGAACTTCACACTTCCAGCATTCCGGCTGTCCGAAACCTCCCGTAAACCGTTTGTTAAATTCAGGCTCGGACTCCCGAAGACGCCAGAATGTCAGCTGACCATCTTCAATCACGATTTTACCGCGGTCGCCGTTGACCTCGAATCGGTTGGTACCTGGAGCTTCACCCGTAGTTGTTACAAATACACCTGTTGCTCCGTTTTCATACTCCACATAAGCCGTCACATCGTCTTCCACTTCAATATTCCGATACTTGCCGAACGAACAGAATGCACGCATTCGTACAGGCATCATGCCGATGGTCCACTGCCACAAGTCGAGCTGGTGAGGATCCTGATTAATCAGCACGCCTCCTCCTTCACCAGCCCAGGTCGCCCGCCAGCCACCTGAATCATAATAGCTCTGGGATCGGTACCAATTCGTAATAATCCAGTTTGTGCGTCTTACTTCCCCGAGTTCTCCTGAAGCAATAAGATCTCTCAGTTTGATATACAGAGGATTCGTCCGCTGATTGTACATCATGGAAAACACTTTGCCGCTGGCTGCAGCAGCTTCATTCATTTTGCGCACCTGTTTGGTGTATACACCGGCCGGTTTCTCAATCATGACATGCAGGCCGTGCTGAAAAGCCTGAATGGCCTGTTCGGGATGATCATAATGAGGAGTTGCAATAATGACCGCATCAATGGTGCCGGATGCCATCATCTGCTCCGCATCTTGCCAGTAACTGACCGAAGCTGGGAAATTACTGGCTACCCAGCTCTCCATCTCCTTTCGGACATCACATACGGCTACCAACTCTGCACCAGGCACATCTCCGGCAATCAGGGTTCTGGCATGTGCGGCACCCATGTTTCCAATGCCAATTACGGCTACTCGAATCAAACTCATACCTGTACCTCCTCTTCCAGACGACGCTCGATTTCGCCGAATATCTCAGCAAAATGCTGTAACATCGCTTGAGAATTAAATTCTCCACTGAAATCTTCAATACCGTAATATCCATCATATCCCACTGATTTTAGGTCACGGAACACTTGCATCCAATCCACGATACCTTCAGTTAGCGGTGACCAATGACATCTCCATTTCGCGGATACAGAACTCTTCGCACTCTCTCCGTTTTGCTCCTCCTTGTACCACGCTGCATTCTTCACATGAACGTGGGCAAGGTAAGGACCCAATAGTTCCAGTCCCATTCGATAATTTTCATATCCTTCATGTACCATGTTGCCCGGATCATACAGCACGCCAACATGCTGGGCATCCAGCGACTGCACCAGTCGGTAAGCCAGTGAAGCAGTTGGAGCGATCGTCTGGTGATGCGTCTCTACCACGGCTTTGACGTGATACTGCTGAGCCATCTCCTGCACTTCGGATAAATACCTAACAGCTCGGCTGTACAGCTCAGGATAACTGGTTGTACGATCATATCCCGGCACACCTACACGCATCATGGACGCACCCAGATCAGCTGCTGCCTGAAACGCCTGCTCTGTCGCTTGAAGATCCCCACAGCTCAGATACGGTACTAATGCAATGGAACGTCGACCGTGTTTTGCAGTCGCCTCACGAAAATCAGGGACCTGTTCCTCCCACTTGGCCGGATCAATCGAACTCCGATTATGCCTCCAGAAAGATGGTTCCTCAGTACGTGCTTCTTCCGGTATTCCGCGGAACCTCCACTCGATTCCGTCAATACCTGCCGATGCTGCCGCAGCAGCCAGTTCTTCTGCGTTCAGGTCCGGGGTCGCTACAGTGAATACAGACAGTTTCATCTTCGTCATCTCCTTATGTAAACGTATTCAAATTTATTGGATAAACGAATTGTATCATTCCTGCATATGCACAAATAGTGTTCTGCTCCAACAGATGAATAAGAGATAAACGTGAGGCAATATTCCCCATTCAGGGATAACTGTAACTCGGCTGCGGAGGATGTCGCCATACCTCTCCAGAGTCATTCATACGCAAAAAAACATCCCATCCAGATGCTTAATCTGAAAGGGATGCAATGGTTCGTTCATATATTCAGTCGTTATCTATTTTCGATCAAAAAACACATGCTCAGCATGCAATTTTCCTAGACGGGTCGTCATGATTCCGAACGAATACTTCGGCTGGCGACGCCGATCCGTCGGTGAACCCGGGTTGAATATCAGCACATCGTTGACGGTATGCATCAATGGAACGTGCGAGTGGCCAAATATGATGGCATCTACCTGCTGACCGGCAAAGGTATGAATGGCATTCTGTTCCGTCGTTTTCGATCCCTGGTGCCCATGCACCAGACCTAGACGCAAACCGTCCGCCTCCACAATACGGGAAAATCCCAGCTTCTTGCCAATTTCAGGTGGATCTGTATTGCCTGCTACGCCTGCAACGGGAGCATACTCGCTCAGCAGCTTGTATACACTCCAATCCGACCAGTCTCCTGCATGTAAAATGAGGTCAGCCTCCGGCAGGACTTGGAGCAATGGTTCCGGCAGCTGCTTTGCTCTTTTGGGCAAATGTGTATCCGAGATCACGATTATTTTCATATCCAAACACACCTTCCTGGTTCAGACAATACCCTACTCTGCAAACGGAGGCACAGTCTCCATCTGGGAGCAGGAACGTTCCATATCTTCAAGCGTAATGGATGCGAAGAACTGTTCGACTTTTGCCTCTGCCACCTGATACAGATTCGTCAGCAGACTGTCTATGCGAAGGCCAACATCACAATTGGGGTTGCAATTGCCATGAATCGGAAATAACGGACCTTCGTCCTTGGCAGCCTGATAGATCATGGACAAGGTAATTTCATTAGCTGGCTTGGCGAGGTAAAAACCTCTCGTTCCGGGAGAGGAGTCGACCAGACCTGCCTTTTTCAGCCCGCCCAAAATACGTCTGACGACAACAGGGTTGGTGTTGACGCTTCCTGCAATCATAGCGGAAGTGATTCGTTCAGGCGCGCTGGAGGACAACAACAACAAACAATGCACACTGACCGAAAAATGTGTACTCATGATTAACCACCTTTAACGTAATATAATCCTGGTGCTTCAATCTATTCAGGGAACAGACTCTGTTCCGGACGTGCCTTGATTTTCAGCTGCCGCACGCTGTACTCCAGCTGCTTCACAATATCATCAAGCTGTTTGCGATCGATTTTCGTTGGATCATCCACGGGTCTGGCCGTCGACTTAAGATCCCGAATGGTGAGCTGCTGCTCCTGCCATTTATCCATCAGATCGGCAATATTGGCATAAAAGCGTTCGTAGTCCTTGATGACCAGGTCAAGATATGCGTCGACTTCATCCGGGTCATAACCACGGAGCTTATAATTGAATTGTTTTTCATGAATTGATAATGCATCGAGCTGTACGCCCAGTTGTTTAAACAATTGTCTCTGTTTATCCAATCTTCGTTTCATATGTTCATCCATCTTGACAACCTCCATTATAAGAAAAACGTCTTACGACGTATGTTCAAAAGTAGCCGGGACCGTCTCTTCAAGGAGTACGGTGCAATACGACTTCGCGGGGAAATCGCGGCAGTTTCTCTCTCTATTTTTTATAACACATTATCGGCCAGATATAAAATCAAACGCCTCTTCAAGGATACAAAATGATTGTATGCCGCCAAAATCGGGTAAGGACAGACTACACACCCCCAAGCGGGAAAGGAGCATGTCGTTATGAGTACATTAACCAAAGATCAACTTCAGGAACTCAAGAACACCCTTCTGGAACAACGTGATAATCTGCAGCGTCATTTTGAATCCAACATGGAAGATGGAGCTCCGACCGAGTCGCTTAAAGATTCTACAGGCGAGCTGTCATCATACGATAATCACCCGGCTGATGCGGGGACCGAGACGTTTGAACGCAGCCGTGATCTGGCCGTAGACGATACATTAACGGATGAATTTAACCAGGTGATCGATGCCCTGGAACGAATGGAAAAGGGAACCTACGGAACATGTGTCACTTGTGGACAGGATATTCCGTTTGAGAGGCTTCAGGCCATTCCATACACGGCCTACTGTATTGACGATACACCTAACCGGGAGCTCAGCAATGATCGCCCTGTGGAAGAGCAGGTGATGACCATGCCACCAACGGGTGCCGGAGAGGTCAGACAGCGGAACGCTGGCAAGTTCGATCATGCCGAAGCCTGGGAAGCTGTGGAGGATTACGGCACATCCAATTCGCCAGCTACCGCTGCCAAACGTGAAGTTCGGGATTACGATGAAAACATGTAGTTCTGACGATGATTGCCGTCCTCTCTCCATGTATATGTGATATGGTTGAGCAGTCATCATCGTCCTCATCACACATCAAAAAGCCGCCATCAGGCGGCCTTTTCTTTGTTGTCGCATGGGTCTACCTTGATCATATTTCCTTTGCATCGTCATTCGGATCAGAATCCTGATCTCCCGGCTGATGCGGTGGGGCTTTACTTTTCTGAGATTCAACTGGTTCATCCACATGTTGGGACAACGTCGCAAACAGTTGAAAAACCTCCTGATCTTCCGTCTGTTCATTCCGCTTCGTATAAGGCTCACACATTTTCGTGATATCCCTGTACAGCTTCTCTACTTCCTCACGGCTCGCATATAAGGTCATGTCCGAGATTTGTCCAAACATGTTCTCACCATGCTCCGCCTGTTTCATAAACATTTGGCGGCTCTGTTCATACATTTCATTTAACAGTTTAAGCGTCTCTGAACGAAATACCTGCTTCAGTGGCGAGTGGTCCTCATCTTCGTGACGAAGATGAATTTCTCCCTGAAAGGGTTCGTAGTATTTAGCAATGATTCCATTAATCTCTCGCGTGGATACGATGGTAAGCAAACCAATCTTCTCCAGCTTTTTCACGTGATAATGTACTTTCGCCGGCACTTCCCCCAGCTTATCAGCTATTTCTTTTACGGTAGAAGGTCTTCCCTGTTTATTAAACATATTCAGGATCTGGATCCGATACGGGTCGGAGTAGATCTTGATCTCTTCGATCGTTGACAGTACTTTCTGCTGCATACCTGTATCCTCATTTCCGGGGTACCTGTTGTCCTTATATATGCATATTATACCGTTCAGTCCGGTTCCCGGTCAAAACAGGTCTTACAGAAAGATACAGGAATTAGGTTATATACTACGCCGAAATGTTTTGCTGAGCAGGAGCGATATGGCTGACATGGCAAGCAAAATGCCAAAAGTAATAAATAACGCAGGCGTGGAGGCCCATTCTGCTGCTGCACCCGCAACCAGACTTCCAAGCGGTACAGCACTTAGGCACAGCATACTCTGCAGTGCAGATACCCTGCCAAGCATACCGGGTGGCGTAACCTCCATCAGATACGAAGCAAGAGGTGTAGTAGCTAATGGTATGCCGAACCCCATCATCAAGCAAAACATAGCTGCAAGCGGTAGCTGATAAGTTGACATATACGCAGGAAGCGCGGTCATTGCATAGCTAAGACCCAGCATGATGATTCCACTAATAATCAAGACACTCTTCCGATAGCTGCTGCCTCTGTGAGTCATCCACAATCCACTCAGCACCATGCCCCCCACCATTAACCCACTAAGCAAACTTAACCCCCCTGCTCCAGCATGCAGAATATCGATAACATATGGAGTTCGGAGAACATTGAAGGGCATCAGGCAGAAGTTAACGAAGGCAAATAAAATGGAGGTAATAAGCAGCAGGACGTGTTTGCGCATAAAATGAAAGGCTTCCACCATATCCGAAAGCAAACTTCTGGGAGTATCTGTGGAAGATGACTTCTCCGCGGATACTTCTTCCATGCTGGGATCGGATGGATAGACAACTCGGCTCATTAGCACAGCACTTAATGCAAATAGGCCAGCATCCATCAAAATCGTCCACGTCATTCCGACAGTTGCAATGAGCGCACCTGCTACGGCAAGCCCGGCAAGCTCGGCCAGTCGAGTAGCCGAAGACGACATGGCATTGCCGGAAAGAAGCATCGATTGCGGGAGCAGTCGCGGTACACTGGACATCTCGGCAGGTGAAGAGAAGCATTCAAGCAACGAATTCATAATCGTGACAACGAACAAATGCCATACTTGCAGTTCTCCCATACCAAATAACAGAGCAGTTATACCAACAAGCAGTCCCCGGCCCGAATTCGTCAGAACGATGACCTTCTTGGGAGACATGCGATCCACGACCGCTCCTGCAAAAAGGCCGAGCAGAATATTGGGCAGAAAGTTGACCGCGAGCAGCGTACCCATCAATAGTTTAGAACCTGTCAACATGTACACCATCCAGCTATATGCAATCGAGTCAATGGAATCACCGAACCTCGCTACCATCTTCCCCAGCATAAACTGCATATAAGGTTTGACTTGTATTAACTCACCAATCCCTTGCTTATTAACCGCTGTGCCTTCGCTCATTATCCATTCCGCCCTTCAACGTTAAAATAATTTTAATGTTAATATTATTTTAACGGAGGATTCCTGGAAATCAACCCCTTCGTGAAAATTTTTTTAACGTTTAGCTGATGTAGTTCACACTAAAAAACTCCACCCTTAAGGATGGAGTCTGGTTTACTCAATTTATCAAATCAATGAAACGCGCTGCCGAGTCCGTGCCGATTGCAAACAGGCGTCAATCACCCGCATATTCGCTATCGTATTTTCCGGAGTAAACGGCAGTGGTGTTCCATCTAGCACAGCTGCAGCAAAGGCTTCCGCCTGCAGAACATAAGAATTAGATACGGATACCCGTTCTTCCCGACTGACCGAATCCGTGTGAACAATAATTTGTGGTGGGATATCGCTATTCTCCCAGCCGAAGACTTTTGGCAATTCAATTCGTCCGTCTGTCCCTAGGATCTCCATCTCGGCCCTCCCGGAAGCCCACATGCCGCAATCAAACGTTAACGCCACGGATCCCGGAAATTCCACAAGCCCCGATGCCATCATATCCACTCCATCATGTTCATCGGAGAATAAGGCATGTACCGTAACTGCTTCGGGTTCCTGTCCCAGGTACATGCGTGCTGCCGAAATGGGATATACGCCAAGATCAAACAGCGAGCCTCCGCCCATTTCCCGTTTGAACCTTACATTATCCTTATCATCCGCCGTATTACATGTAAAATTGCCATGGATGGCACGAACGGCACCAATCTCCCCACTCGCGATAATCTCCTGGACACGCCGATGCTTGGGATGATAACGATACATGATCGCCTCTGCGAATAGAACGCCGTGCTCCTTGCATACCTGAATCATTTCGGCAGACTCGTCCGCATTCAGTGCAGCTGGCTTCTCGCATAATACATGCTTTCCGGCCTGAGCGGCTTTTATCGTCCATTCCTTGTGCATATGGTTAGGCAACGGAATATATACGGCTTCAATATCGGGATCTGCAATGAGCTCATCGTAACTTCCATAGCATCTAGCAATGTCCAATTCTTCGGCGAGCGCTTCAGCCTTTTCCTTGCTTCGACTCGCAATAGCAAGCACTTCTCCCCGTTCGGATTGCTGGATTGCCGGAATTACCGCATTCTTGGCAATGGTGGAAGTACCGAGTACTCCCCACTGTAGCTGCTTATTCATGCTCATCTTCCTTTCGTCCCGTAATTGTCCTCTTCTGCCTTGTGCAGCATGCCTAGACAACGGTCTAGGTCAGCCTTGACCTGCTTTTTGTACAATTCGGCCTTTTCCGCTCCATCATCCGTAAAGTGATATAAAACGATTTCCTGAAAATCCACTTTGGGATCGCTGCCCTTCAACTTCTTCGTCCGATAAAATACACCCTGCTGTACCAGTTCATGCAATGCCCGATATACCTCACTCTGAGGCGGCACATATCCGTAATCTTTAAATTCCTGCTTCATGGCCTCCAGCATTTCGTAACCGTATCCTCTGTGCTGTTCAACCATGGTAATGAGATACAGCTTGATAAATGCCCGCTGGGCGATCATAAAAGCCATGCTTGTTCCCCCTATCCTCTACCGCTCTACTTCATATTATAAAACTTGTGTTCGGTTTCTGCCATCTTTCTCCGTTTTTCCCGTTTATGCAGCTGGTGAGAACAAATCAGGAAGGATACTCAGAATAGTGTGGCAGAACGGCTTTAGGGTTTTTTATTGTGAATTTTTCATATAATGAGTTTTTGAAACAAGAACCAAAAAAAGATTCAGTTCGACAAAAGCAAAAGCTGACTTTCATCCACAACCATAGATCGCTACCTTTATGAATGATTCACTTCTATTGTGAATTTTTCATTTGTTGCCTCTTTCACTTTCTGAAATTGGCCTTCGGTACAGTGCCCACGATCCATTTCCCCCAGCTTACACGCGAAATGCACCAAGTGAGCCCACAGGATAGGGCTAAAGCAAGAACCCACGTCAGAATCATTCGTACGGTCGGATTTAGGCCCCATGCAACATAAAAGGATTCATCCGGAATGTAACTGTAGCGCAGCATAAGCATATGCATGAGGTAACCGCCGTAAGAAACGCTGCCAATCCATCCCAGCCAGCCAACGGCCAGGAGGTTATGCAGTTTGCCTGCGAGCTGATACATGACCATGATCGACGCGATTAGAAAGAGAGCCATATCCGGCCTGATCAAGCTAACGGTATAAAATGTGATCTGAATGCCTTCAGGCTTTTGAAATTCCAGCATTAATAGATATGTAAACCGAAGACCCATGGTTATAAACACGGCCCAATATACCCAGCGCAACCGATGAATCCACATGTTCCAGCTTTCAACAGATAATCCGGCAGCCGCACCTAGTACAAAATAAAAAAAGAAATACAGGAAATTGCGGTCGGCATAGGTTGTGAATACATCGGTCAGTACTGGAATATTAAGTCGCTCCATGACTCGTGCAATATTCCCCAATTGATCGGCTAACACGAGGTATACGGCTCCCGTAATCAGGACAGCAATCAGGCGTCCCCGTGAATCGTAGCGGTTATATACATATCGTACGGCCTTTAGAAACAAGGGGAAAAGCAAATAAAATTGAATCAGCATGATAATGTACCAAAAATGAGATGTGGTCTTGCCGGTAAGCAGCTTCAAACCAAGTTCAGGGAGATCCTGCCAGCTAATACCGACCCACCCCTGTGGTGTCAAGGTGAAGTACACCAACGACCACACGACATATGGTGCGATAACATCCGTTAATCGTTTCTGCATGAAACGGCCGTATTTCAGCTGCTCTCCCGTGTTATAGAACAGGACCATGCCCGTGATGAAAATAAATAAAGGGACGGCAAATTTGGAAGCCATCAACAGGATTGCAAGCAAAACCCCATCTTCCAATCCTGCTTCCGGAACCAGAGAAAAATGGGCAATGGAATGCTGGAGTACAACAGCTGCAAAAGCAATCCCCCTTAAACTTTCAATTTCAGCAATTCTTTCTTTTTGTGGCATAGCGTTCAGCCGCCTTTCTTGGTTTTACAGTAAAAAATAAGTACAATGATAGTCGTATAAAAGATGAACGGAGGGATTCCTATCGCTGATTCCGAACTAGATACCCCCACAATTGACTCCAAATATGTACAACAGCATATGGCCAATGAGCGAACGTTTCTGGCCTGGGTTCGTACCGGAATAGCCATGGCCGGTATCGGATTCCTGGCTGCCGGATTCGGATTTAATTCTTCCTCTTATGACCAGATTGCACACATTGCCGCCATTATAACCGGAGTGATCTCACTCGTCAGCGGCATTGCCATCATTCTGTGTTCTGCTGCTTCGTATCACCGCAAACGCAGGCAAATTAATCAGCAAACCTTTCAAGCCTCAACCCGATTGATTCGCTTCCTGACGCTTACACTGTTGGTCATTGGCCTAGCGCTTGCTGTTCTGCTCTATGTATTGTTATTCCCTGCTTCTTAGACTTGCCTCTACACAGCATCAACAATCATCAACATTCCAGGATGGAATTACAGGGACAAAAGCCGGCTTCCCCGAGGGAAACCGGCTTTTGAGCGCCTGACGGCTCACATTGACCAAATCATGATTTATATGTGTTACTCCTGTATAGCCTTGGATACAAATTCAGTGTACTAGTCTGAACAATCCAAGCTTATAGGAACGTGTTGTTTCCAAATCGTGCTGCTTTATTCTGAGCTTCCAATCTGCGTTCTTCCATGTCCAGATCCGGACGCTCTGCTGGCACATCCGTACCATGAGCAGCGTATCGATCACGATTCAGATAGCTGGTATTGCTGAATACATCATAGACATCCGAATCCCGATCGGTGGAATCAACCAGAAGGAGAATTTTGCCGTTTTGTACATATTCCTCATACTGTCTGGCATCCTCTTCAGGAATACCCAGTCCCACAAGTCCACCGACCAAACCGCCGGCACCGGCACCCACTGCCGCTCCCGTAAACGCAGCTGCGATCGGACCTGCCGCCAAAATCGGACCTATCCCTGGGATGGCCAAAGCCCCGATACCAGCCAGCAATCCGGCTACGCCTCCTAATACGCCTCCCGTGGCTGCACCTGCCGCCACGCCTTCAGGCGCCTTCGTTCCCGTCTCTTCCCGGATGGCCTTCAACTCGTCCCGATCCTGCGTCACTACCGAAATTTCGTCTGAATTGAATCCTTGTGCTTTCAAGCCCTCTATGGCCTGAGATGCCTCACGTTCTGTATCAAAAACACCTACGATTTTCTTCTGCATAGTGAATTCCTCCTAATCATTTAAGAGTTCGCTTCGCTATGTTATTACCCGTAAGATTTTCTTTCAAACGCTTCCTGCCCATTATATCGTGCACAAATACGAATAATTCAGCTTCAATTCCAGAGAAAATATAAGCTCCTTAAGTCATTCTCATCAAGGGCTCTCTCTGAAAAGTCGGACCAATATTCAAGCCTTCATATATGAATGGTGAGAGGACAGAAGTCACATCGTTCCTAGCCGCGCGGCTTCGCCCGATTGGTCGCCATGGCCTCCAACGGATTATCTGGCCAGTAATGCTTCGGATATCGGCCTTTCAGGTCTTTTTTCACCTCGAAATAAGTCTCCCGCCAAAAGTTCGTCAAATCCCGGGTCACCTGTACAGGCCGGTGCGCAGGCGACAACAGATGCAGGGTTAACGGCACCCGACCTCCAGCAATACGCGGTGTATCCTGCTGTCCGAACATCTCCTGAAGCCGTACCGCCAGTGTAGGGTCTTCGGGTCGACTATAATCAACCGGAATGCGTGATCCGCTAGGAACCTGAATATGGGTTGGCGCTTCCCGGTCCAACTGCTGCCGTTGTTCCCAGCTCAATCCGCTAAGCAACACGTCCTGCATGGACAGTTTCTTCAGATCGGAAGCTGAACGCATTCCTGCCAGAAAAGGACTGAGTTGATCTACGAGTTCCGCTGATACATGATCCGCCGCGAGATCCGGCCACCCCGGCAAATGATGATGCAGAAAACGCAGTCTGTCTGCCAGCTGCCTGGATGATTTGGTCCAAGGCAGACAATCCTGACCTTCTGTCCGGATTCCAGTTAGGAGTGCTTCCAGCACCTGATCTTCCGGAGGCTGTGTGATACTGCTCTCCTTCATCAAAATTGATCCAATTCGCAGCCTTCGATGAGCCCGCACACTTCGTGTACTGCGATCCCATGCAATCTGCACATCCTCTTCTATGAGATCAGCACCATAGCCTAACAAAAGCTGCTCACGCACCGGTGCAGCCAGCAGGATGCGTGCATCCGCGCCCTGGTCGTCCGCCTCGGCAGCGACCAGATAGGCTGAACTGCTCAGCGACTCTGCCTGGCTGAGCCTTACCCCTCGGCCGCTGCTCAGCAGGTAGCGGCCGTCCTCCCGGCGCTGTCCGATCCGGTCCGGATAGGCGAAGGACAGCAGCAGCCCACAGCTGTCCTCGTTCGGCCGTTCCGGATCCTCCGGCGCCGGGCCGAGAGCCGTCCGCAGCTGGCGGCTCTCCTGCATAATGCGCCGTACGGCAGCGATGTCTGCGACCGACGCTGCCGCTTGCGGCGTACCGCTGCTGTCCGCAGTCAGCAGCGCTTCCACGCGCGGGCGCAGGTCCGTGCCCGCGCCTGCACTGCCACTGCTGCGGAGGCCGCCAGGCTCCTGCAGCAGTGCCGCCAGCATGCTGGCGTAGCTGGCCAGCCCAAGCTCCGCCGCGCGGAGCAGCATGCTGGCCAGTCGCGGATGCACGCCAAACGCGTTCATCCGCCGCCCGAAGGGCGTGATGCGGCCTGTGTCATCCAGGCCGCCCAGCTGGCGCAGCAGCGCCTGTGCCTGGCCGTAGGACGCGGCAGGCGGGATGTCCAGCCACTGCAGTTCTGCAGGGGACTGGACACCCCAGGCGGCAAGTTCCAGCGCCAGCGGTGCGAGGTCCGCGGAGGCAATCTCCGGTCTTGCTGCTTCCGGCAGACCGTCATGAACCTCTTCGCTCCATAATCTATAGCACACCCCTGGTGCAATTCGCCCTGCACGACCCCGACGCTGATCGGCTGAAGCCTTGGACACCGTCTGGGTAACAAGACGACTCATGCCAGTACGCGGGGAAAATACGGATGCACGACTCAGTCCGGCATCAACAACCACTCTGACACCCGGAAGGGTAAGGCTTGATTCCGCAATGGATGTGGACAGTACGACCTTACGACTTCCTTCCACTGCAGGGCGCACAGCCTCATCCTGACGTTCAATCGGCATGCTGCCATACAGAGAATGAACCTCGACATGAGAAGAAAGATTCAGCTTCGAAAGTTCCCGTTCTGTCCGGTGTATCTCTCTGGCTCCTGGAAGAAAGACCAGTATGTCTCCTTCCTGCTCTACGACAGCTTTTACAACCGCATGAGCTGTGAACTCCTCTAGCACGGCAGAAGCCGGTTTCGGTACATAACGGGTTTCCACAGGAAATGTGCGTCCTGGACAATCAATCGCGCGGGTTTCTTCACCAAGCAGTGTACAGATTGGGTCAGGGTCCAGCGTTGCCGACATAATCAGCACCTTCAGGTCTGGACGCAGCATCGCCCGTGACTCCAGAGCCAAGGCCAGGCCAAGATCACCGTGCAGATGACGCTCGTGAAACTCATCAAAGATAATCATCGCTGTATCTTCAAGCCCCTGATCCTGCTGAAGCATGCGTGTAAGGACCCCTTCTGTGACTACTTCGATCCGCGTTGCCTGACTGACCCGAGTGTCCATGCGTACACGGTAACCTACCGTCTGTCCTACTTTTTCATTCAGAGCTGCGGCCATCCGCGCCGCGGCTGAGCGCGCCGCAAGTCTGCGGGGCTCCAGCATCATGATCTTACGCCCGTTTAGCCATGGTTCCTCCAGTAAGGATAGAGGTACTACGGTTGTTTTACCTGCCCCCGGCTCCGCAATAAGTACACCCGTATCCTGCTCTCGAAATAGCTGTTTCAGCTCAGGTAAAACCTGTTGTATCGGTAACTCTAAATTCATATTATCGCTCCTAATTCATAAGGCACCATGCAATATATAATCAATCCAATGTGAATGTTAGCATTATAACAAAAAAAGCCGTTCCAGAGGAACGACTACTTGGATCAAGCGTATTAACGAAGCAATGATTCGGCGCCATCAATCACAATCTCTGCACCCGTAATATGTTTGGATTCAGACGATGCCAGGAACGCGACGAGATTGGCCACATGCTCCGGCTGTCCAGGGCCATCTGCGAGCGGCTGTTCCCCTTCCGGGAACTCCATTGGAATAACGATTTGGTGCAATTCATCCGTTTTTACCGTGCTTTGATCGATATTGGTTGCGATGGCTCCCGGACATATGACATTAACCCGAATTTTGAACCTCGCCAGTTCCAGTGCAGCCATCTTCGAAAACGCAACCTGTCCTGCTTTCGAAGTACTGTACGCCGACATCCCAAAGCTGGTGAACCGTTGGTTACCATTAATGGAACTCGTAATTACAATGCTTCCCCCGCCGCGTTTCTTCAGATGTGGGAGAGCGTACTTGATTGTAAAGAACGTACCATCCAGATTGGTCGTAATGATCCGCTGCCAATCCTCCACCTGAATTTCCTCAATTGGCGCCGAGACACCGTTAATACCTGCATTGGCAAACACAATGTCCAAACCGCCGAACAACTCCACGGTTTCCAGCACCGCTTTTTCCACACGGGCCGGATCGGAGATATCCACGTCAAATGCGCGTGCAGCACCTGGATGTACGGCATTAATTTCGGCTTCCGTCTGAGAAATCCGGTCATTCACCAGATCAAACAGCGCAACGTGAGCACCTTCATTTGCCAATTTTAATGCTGTTGCCTTACCAATGCCGGAACCGGCCCCAGTAATGATAGCTACTTTGTTTGCAAACCGAGACTTGTCGTTATGTTGTGTCATGCTCCATTCCACTCCTTCTCAGCAATTATGTAAGAATGTACATCCAAGACTTGTGTATCAGCATGATGCAGCATGCTAACTAAGTAGATTCTTCACAAGATTACCCAAAAAGAGCGCCTTTTAAATCAATACCGACAAGTTTTTTCTCAGTTGATTTTTACCGCTAAATTAAACATGCTTAAGACGAATGACTTGTCTAAAATTAGACATCTACCATTCCAGCTCAATGAAAGCGGCATCATCTTCAAGCCCCCCCGTATGCGTAGCATCCAGCAGTACCTGAATGTGTTCATCCGGGATATATGCCTGTATGGCATCCAGGTCATTCAAACCATCCGTATACAGCTGCAGACGAATTGATTCATTGGATAGCTTCGCCTCATAAATATGAGGCTTGCCTCCAACTGGCCCTTCCAGGGTTGACCAGCGTTCATTCGTCCGGCAGTGGTTCTGAAAAGCTCCGGATTGTTCCTGACCATTGCGCCAGAGACGTATACGTGAATCTCCTTGCCAAGCCATCCAGATACGGCTTTTTCCCATACCCCGAGACAGCTCAATTCGACCACACACATACATTGCCTGGCTGCCTCTGCTTCGTTTCTCCATTAACACTTCGCGCAAAAGCAGGGGCGAGTTGTCCAATGGCTGAATTTTCTTCAGCTGCTCCGATGCCGGAACCGTCAGTTCTTGAAGCAGATGCTCCATCGCTTCTGCCGAAGGATTAGAGGTTGTATCCAACCACTCGAGGAGCGCATTACCCAGAAAACGCGCGGCAAAATCACCAAGGTAACTCATGCCTACACCATCACACATGACGAATGTACATACATTTCCGTCCATGCGAACGGCAGCAAAGTCTTGACCCGAATCCCCCTGATGAACTGTCTCTGCAGCTCTTCCATAGCCATAGCGACACTTCAAAGCACCCTGATAACGAGTAAGCGGCTGTTCTCCGGTCTGTGCGCTAACATAGCGAAAGATTCCACGACGCTGCTTTCCTTGGCTTCCTTTCTCACCAGCAGGCAATGCTGCCAATCGCATCGTTCTCAAATGATCCCCTCCTATCTCACAGGCGTAGCAGCAGACATCTGAAACCCGATGGACACCAGTTCTGCACATGTGCCTGGCAGCATCATCAATGCACCGGGTGCGAGCAAATAGTCCGCCTCGACAAGCATTTCACGGTAACTTTCAGGCAGAACCGAAGACATATTACGCAGCTTCTCTCCATGCTCATCCTGAAGAACGGTTTCCGGCGAAATCCCCTTCCATCTTCTCGGTTCAGGGATAGGACCTTCCAATAGGTGATCGGATATGAAGATATTTTCAACAAGTACATTGCCATCAGGCACACTCATGCCCATGATCCGTTTGGCAATCGGTTCAGGGTCTTCGCCCGTAGCCACGCCATCCGTCATATGACAAACCAGCGGCGCAGGACAATCCTGCATGTTCGGTATTTCAGCCTGCAGAATCTTCTCTGCTTGCAGAAAAGCTTTGGCCGAATCCGAGAAACGTTTAGGTGTCAGGTCTGGCAATGAACCCACTGCTGCAATTTCGTCGATTCCCTTGATTCCATTCAACAAGTCATAGACATCATCGCTGTATGCAAGGATGGCAATCCGATAGCGAGGCGTTAATCGATTTCCTTTGGTTGAGCGAAACACCATCTGGCGTATGGCCAGGGCCAGGGCATCATAGACGACATCAATCCTTCTGCGGTTTTCCAGAACCATATTCATGGAGGCACTGATATCAATGAGATAAATAATAAGTGCGGGTGTGCGCTGGGATGCTTGTATTGTATAGTTCATCTGGGCCTGGGCCACCTCCGTCGTTCACATAATTTACAAGTTGGGTAGATTATAGTTGTTATTGCTCAAAAATTTATTAATTGCACTCATTCGCGCTGCGACTTTGCCTACCCCTTTGAAGTATGAGGCATCCGTGTTATACAAATTTTTAAAATCACGGGCATAAGACTCCGCATTTTCGATCTTCTTACCCTTTTGAGCATTATACGCCTTGTTATAGTGAGCAATCAGTGTAACCACGTTCTGAGCACGTTTTTTCTTAAGTGCAGCTTTGTTAGCAGCTTCCTGGGCTGCTTTTTGCGCTTCCAGTTTGCGCTGAGCTTCAGCCGCTGCCTTGCGCTCCGCTTCCTGCTTCGCTACTTGAGCATCATGCTCTTTCTTCCAGACCAGATAGGCTTCATACTTCGCCTGCTTGTCATACTTCTCCTGCAGCGCCTTCTTGGCTGCTTCTTTCTTCTGCTCTTCCTGCTTAGCGAGATAAGCCTCGTATTTTGCCTGTTTATCGTATTTCGCCTGGAGAGCTTTCCGTTCTTCTTCCTTTTGCTGTGCTTCAGCCAGTTTTTGCTTTTCCTCGGCTTCAAGCTTGGCCGCTTCTGCTTCCTGCTTCTTCTTCGCTTCTTCCTCTTGCTTCAGCGCAGCAGCTTTTGCGGCTTCTGCTTCTTCGGCAGCCTTGATTTCTGCCAGTCTTGCTGCTTCTTGTTCCTCCTGCTGCTTGACTTCGGCCTGATCAGCCAAAATTTTGACAGTCGGCACGGTACCAGCCAACAATACAACAAGCACAGCGGAAGAGATCATAAACTTTTTGGATCTGTAAAAAGGAACGCGGACAGGCTGTGCGGCTTCTTCCTTGGGAGCCAGCTTAGCATCGAGCTCGTTGATGGCAGCCTCAACTTCCATCTGCATCGCACTGTTAGCCGGAATGAAATGATACAGAGAACGGTATACTTCCAGGGCTGCTGCAGGCTTATCTTCATCCTCAAGAGCACGCGCCTGCAGGAAGAGTCTGTTCACAACAGCTTCCTGCCCCGGCGGCGCTTCAGGTATCGACGTGGACGAATTTTGTCCATTTACTGACTTCGAATCTGCTGCGCCAGTCTCCGGTGCACTTGCGATTGTTTGGCTCGCCGCTTCTGCATTTGCTGCACCTGTTACTTGGTCCTCAGGTTCCTTTACTCCAGCCGCTTCCGCCTGACTGGCATTTGCTGATGCCAAAGCAACAAACCATTCACCAAATGTTGGGCAGCTGCTCAAATCGTGACTCTCCCAGGCACGAATGAACAGATCGGATATTTTGGAACCCCATCGCTTCTGAAGTGAATCCCGCATAGCAAAATAGCGTTCACTCAGCGTTTGCATTTCATGCTGGTCAAAATAACTTTCTCCCCATGCTTTCTCCACAATGGTCGAATCAGACCAGCTTAGCATCTCAGCGATAATAACTGCACCAGCAAAACGATCGGCATATGAGCTCCACAGACCACTGTGTACTGCCCGGTGAGCTGCATAACCAGGAGAACCAGCAAGTAGAGCATCTGGACGATCCATTTTGGAACCGTACATTTGCTCTACATCGACAAGTTCAACCGCGGATGGGGCTCCCAGGTTTTCCACTTCGGAAAAAAACGGAATCATCACATTGGGTGCGGACAAATCACAATGAGCAAGTCCTCGTTGCTCCATGGCCGAACCAGTCCCTGCTAGCGCTCTAGCCAACTTCAGACTTTCTTCTGCAGTCAGCTGTTTCTGATCACTGATTACGTCAAACCAGGTCAGACCCTGCACCCACGGCATCATAACCGCGTATAACAAATCGGGATGTTCACCAATGAGCGCTCCGTTTCTTTCCGGAGTGAGCACATCACGCTTGCATACCTGCAAACCTGGCAGTTCACTATAAGGCTCCATATGCTCAGACTGATAGACCATAGCCGGGATACGGAATTTAGGGAAAAATACTTTTAGTGCTTTGGCCCCACTTATCGAACCATTTCGGGGTATTAACTGGTAAACGATCCCTTGCCTTCCGGCTTGGGCGTATGCCAGACCGGGCGCTGCCGGGTGCTGCCCAATGGTATAGGCAATGTCATTGATCACCACTTCATCCCCGGGATTCGGTTGAAAAGACATGCTCATCCCTCTCTCTGTCATTCTGTCATAGTGCAGCAAAAACCGGGAGTCGTAAAACGCCCGGTTTTTGCTGCAGTTATACATCTTCAGCTTGCTGCCTGCGTACGATCCAGTGCCGGGTCAGACATGACATCGGCCTGATCTATGTAAAGCAGTTTAGCGAGCTTGGTCAGCTGTACGGAATTTGTTGGCAATAGCCGTCAGTTCCGCGCTGATGCTGTTCAGCGTTTGAACGAAAGATTGCATTTGTTTGCTTGCTTCCTGGAACTCCTGGAAGAAACGTTGTTTCGTCATACCTTCCCATTGTCCTTCCATGCTTGTGATGGACTGAGTCAATGTAGAAACGATTTGCTGACTTTGCTCACCGCTTTGTTTGAATTGGTTGGAAACCTGATCAAGTTGTTCTGGGGTAACTAAAATGCGTCCTGCCATGTGTAATTTCCTCCTTGGTTTGTGCAATTAAATTTTTGCTTGTTCAAATTGTACTATACCAGGATCGATCGAACAAAAGCCGAAGGACCTAATCCTATTTACCCCATTTTTGGTGATTGAAACTTCCCCTAACAGACTATTTACATAAATAATTCACTTTCTGCTGTGCTTATTTCGCACTTCTGTAAACTGTCTAATCAGGATACCACAGGTTCGGTTCCTCTTCTCCCCCGAAAGGTGGGATCTGTGAATCTCCACGCTACAGGTTCAGGCTGCATCGCCTGGATCAATGTAGCGGGGGAACCGTCGGGCGGCGCAGCATCCTGCACCCGGTATACTGCCGCCACCGCGGAAAGGGGATCGGATACTACAGCAGCAGCTGCGGCGTGTGTAGGCATGATTTCTCCTACACGATTGTTTTCAAGAACGTTAAGCATATTGACCGCATTGCCATAGGCTGTGTTCACATGACTCAGCACTGTACGATACTCCATGTCTGCCTGCTGGAATAACAAGGCCTTGCGTCCCAATTGCACGCTTAAGTCCATAAAACGACGCACCGCATCTTCGCCGAGTCGCTTGCTGTGACTCCATTCACTCATCACCGCAGCGCGGGCCTCAATATCCCACTCCAGCGAATGAATTGCCTGTTCCAACACTGTCATCTTTTGCTGTATTTGCTCCGCCGCATACTGAATCTGCCTGCTCAGTGCCCGAAGCACATCCGGTTCCACACGAATGCGCATTTACCATCACCTTTCCTCTTCCCCTGCAGGCTGTTTAAGCCAGTCCAGCAGCATCTCGTGAAACTGTTCTCTCGTCGTCAGTGCCGCAACAAGCCAATCATCTGAAGCGGCTGTACTCATGCGGAACAACCAGTTGGATACAGAGCTAGCAGCGAATGCTGCAGACTGCGACTTCCAACCTTCTCCGTTCCATACAAGCAATCGCAGTTCACCGTCTGATTCTTTGTTAACCAGACAACGTGCAAGAGCTAGCGAGCCTTCCGGATCGTTCGTCTCCTGTGCCAGTTCATCAGCAACCGCGGATTCTTCTTTGTTGTTAAGCTCGTTCATAACATCATAGAATTTTTTCTTGGAGCACATCAATGCCGGCTTCTCCGCTGGTGAATGGCCACTCCACTTCATCCTTTGAATCAGGAAGTCAATCGCTTCACGAACGTTCCCGAGATCGGATAACCGGTAGGAATCCGGTTCATCAGCAACACGGGAAACTTCAACGACCCGTTCGTCCGTGCAATGGATATAGCTTTCATACGAAGTGCCGCTGGATGTGTAGCGAATCCAGCAAGCCCTGTCTGACAATCCAGCAATGGCTACTCTGGAGAAAACGGTCGGTGTCATGATCAGCTCATTGCTGTCCTGATCCTGAATCAAATATCCCTTTTCGAGCAGAGAAGTTTTGACGTGCTCCCATTCCACAGCAATGTCTTCTGCCATGTAACCGCGGAAGGGGTCTTCAACGCCAAGCAATCGGTCTGAACCGAGAATCCCGGCCAGGAAAAAAAGTTCTTTTATTTGCAAAGTGACTACCTTTTGCTTGGAATCATGAACCGTCAACATTATGAGCCACCTCCCCTCAAACTACAACATGCCATCGGTCACGAATTTCAGAAATCCAATCTGTCATTTTCCAGGTGTCATCACAAGGAACTGCACCTTTAACCCTGGAATATTTGCGTTTAACATAATAACCTTGACCTGGTGGCAGTACCTTCAGCCCAGCTGAACTGCCTCCAGATTCGGTATAAGGAATACGGAAGAACGAGAGATCGTTAGGGTCTAAAGTCCCGAACAACAATCCACTCTGGGAAGCCTTAACATCACTTACCCAGTCTGAACCAAACGTTGGGAAATCCGCTGGAACACCCGAAAGTATAACATGTATTCCACGATCCCGTCCTTGACGAACAATCGCTCCCAATTGATCTTTCACGTTAAAATCATTCAACTGTTTAGATAGGGTATCTGCATCATCGATCACAAGCACGATTTCAGGTCCACCCTTTAACTCGCCTCTTTTTAGAACCTCATCGTACAACTGTTGGATCACAGGCGCAAGCTGTTCTTCACGAGACACATGTCCGCGGACATGGGACAAGCTACTGATCTCTCCCAGTCCGCCGGTACCATATCTCATATCTACCGTATATATTTGTATATCTTCAGGAGAAGCATGATAAGCCAAAGATAACATCCATGTCAACAAAAATGTCGTTTTACCGCCCTCCATGGGACTTGTGACCATAAAATGCGGACCTTCACGCAGATTCAGCAAGAAAGGCTCCAAATCATCAGTCAACAAGCCTACAGGAACATTGATAGTCGAAAATTCTCCTGGTTGCGCAAACGCCCCCGTACTTACAAGTAAATCCTTGAGTTTCACTTCTTCAGGAAGCGGAGCAATCTGCGGAGCTTCTTCTCCTGTCCAGCTATTCCGAATCTCTGCGATCATTCCGCGGAGAGCAGACGAACGTTTCCCTTCATCCTCACCGGACGATGGCAAAGCCGCTTGGAACATTAATGGTGGTACCTGTCCTTTCACAAGACCTCTGCCTGGTGGAAGCTGGCTTGGTGCCTTGGAAGGCCTTCCAACTGCATAATAATAGTCACTTGGATCAGATAGTTCAAAGGAAACCGCGTTTGGTATATTGCTTCTGAACTTCTCGAAGACATCTGTTACCCGATTCGCAGTCAGAATGAACGTAATTCCAAGACTTCCACCTTCACGAAGAATCGTTTCCAGCAGTTCATTCTCTTCTGGGTAAGCATTGCGGAAAGATAGATAACCATCAATTACAACAACAATCTGCGGAACAGCTGCATGTGCTGTACGACGATAAGCCGAAATCGTTTTAACCCCTGCCTCCGAGATCATATCCTTGCGCTGTGCTGACAGCTTCAGAATATACCGGAATAGACGTTTGATCCGATCCTCCTCTTCGGCCATCAGTACGCCACCGATCTGCGGCAGTCCTGTAAAGTCCTTCATCATCCGTCCCATATCGATAATGTATCCATGCCATGGATCCGTACGACGAGAGCGTGCAAGTGACATCAGCAAAGTCTGGACAAACGTCGTTTTACCCAAACCAGGCATGCCGTACACAATCAAATGCCCTTGATCCACGGGGAGTGCAAGAGGCATCTGACGCTGGTTAGGCAGATCGTCAAGCAGCCCAACGACCGGCTTCAAGCCGCTTGCTCCGCCGTCAAGCAGTAGCTCGCTGTGCTCTTCATCCTGCCAATCCGCTAGACTGTCCCATTCCAGCGTCTCTGGAAGCGGTGGCAGCCATGGACCAGGCAATCTTTTGATTCCTGCATCTGCGGCAGACTGTGCCACATAATCGATGAAGACCTGTAGTTGTTTAGGAACATCTTCGCCTTTGAGGACTGCCCTGCGTTCGCCAGTCAAAAGTGGTTCTCTCTTACCATTAAGACGTACTTCCATGACAGGCAGTACCGTTGTTGTGTCCTCCTGCTGGTTGTATGGCGCACCACTCCAGGCAAACTGCATCTCCTCAAATACCTCATCACTGCCGACCTGGAAATATCCTCGGCCCGGCTTGGTAATCCATGCTGCATTAGGGATCTTGATCATATCCCGGCTGTCTCCCTCGCTCTGTACACGAAGACAGATACGGAAACGGGAGTTACTCCATATTTTGTCATCCACTACGCCTGCCGGCTTCTGGGTTGCCAGAATCAGATGGACACCCAGTGTTCGGCCAATAGCCGCAATACTGATCAACTCATCCATGAATTCCGGCTGGTCCCGTTTCAATTGAGCGAACTCATCAATAATAATGACCAAATGAGGCAATGGCTGTTCATGTCTGGAACGTAAAATCTTGTAATATTCGTCAATGTGCTGAAGGTTACCGGCATCATTCAATATCTTCTGTCTTCTGACCAATTCGGCCCGAAGTGAGATATTGGCCCGTTCAATCAGGTTGCCATCCAGGTTGGTAATCGTACCCACCACGTGAGGCAAACCTACGAACGTATTGGACATCCCCCCACCTTTGTAGTCAATCAACATAAAGGCCAGGTCATGGGGATGGAACTCGGCAGCCAGGGAAGCCACGATGGACTGAATGACCTCACTTTTACCTGAACCCGTCGTACCTGCGATCAATCCGTGCGGGCCGTGACCTTGACGTTCAATTTTGTCATGCAAGTTGATGGCTATTTTCTTGCCACCTGCGCGCACGCCCATGGGTACAGGCAGCGTATCCGGATATCTTGTCTGGCCCCAGCGGGTGATTACATCGAGATCTTCAACACGAGAGGTGCCAAGCATATCAAATAACGGAAGGATTTGCGGGATGTCCGAAGCGGAAGATCGCTTCAGCCGAATGGGAGACATGTAACGTGAGAGTGCCTCAGCGGTCTCTTTTGATATCACGTCCGGTGTGTACGTCTGCTGTACAACGTCAGCGTCTTCCGTTTTTTTGATGTACACGCCCTTGCCTTTGGATGCTTCCATGATCAATTGACAATGCATCGGAAGGGATTCCTTGCGGTTTGCCAGGATAATGGTGCACACATCAATCTCCTGTGCAGATTCAAGCAATAATGGAAGAAGAGGCTCTTCTTCAATAAGCTGCGTGTCCGAGAGAACAACCACATAACATGGAGTCTGCACACTTTTCTTGTATCGATCTTCTTTGTTGTTCCGACGACGGTTTAGCACGGAAAACAAGCTGTCCGCCAATTGATGCGCACCGCTGTGCCTGTCGGCCATATAGCGTTGTCCCTGATCTTCATCCCAGATATGGGGTAACCAGCGTAGCCAGTCCCATTCCTTTGCTTCTTTCTCTTCATAAAAGGCAGCAATCTTCAATTCATCAGGCGAATGTCGCACCGTAAGCTGTGAAATGATGACGCGTAGGGAAGCAAGCACTTCTTCCCGATTCCCTACCAATCCCATCACTTTCGATTGAAACAGCGGGAGCGTAATGGAAGCATCGGGGACCGTCTCAAATTCTGCTGCAAGTTCATGAGCTGCCTCGATTAATTCATCTTTTTCATAACCATCCACTCGTGGAACCTGCAGTTTAATTCGAAACGGAATTTCTCCCGTACCAATCCGTACCTGCAAGAAATCGTCATCTTCCGGTGAACGTTCCCACAGGGAGCTGTTGCGATTCTTCACAACTTGGAGACAAACATTGGGATCCCCATGAATCTCGTACAGGCTCTTAACCTGCTCTGCCTGAGCTTCCTTGAGCTCTTCACGGTGCTTATCCAGTTGGGCTCGGTACATGG
Source organism: Paenibacillus sp. ACRRY (assembly GCF_022346995.1). Classification (GTDB taxonomy): domain Bacteria; phylum Bacillota; class Bacilli; order Paenibacillales; family Paenibacillaceae; genus Paenibacillus. The sequence continues at coordinate 1,731,224 of NZ_JAKRNM010000001.1, forward strand.
CCTTACGTTCTTCAATTTTTTTGCGATACGTCTTTTTGTTACTCAGATACACAAAGAACGGAATAGTGTATGACGTAAGCATCATCATGACAGTCATCATCTGAAACATCATATAATTGGGGTTGCCCATTTTGCCCGTCATGTTGATATATACGTAGAATCCGATACTGACCATCGTCATCATGATCGGTATTATAATAGAAATCATTGAAAACGTAGGTTTGCTCGGCTCCGTTGGAGGTCTGAGAATTTCCAGCCTTTCTTCCTTAAGAACCGGTGTCATTCTTGGAGAACGTTGATATAACACATTCACGAAGAGAAGACCTCCTTATAATTGGTTCGATAATGAATGTATACGTCAAATAGACTCATTCGTTGCTCTCCTGCTGAAATAACGAACGTCTTCCGTATACAGGTGCTTCTTCCGTAGTGGTTGAGAATGCCCGCTGAACCCGTACACAGCTTCCTTGCCGCAGGCCTGTTTCCATCAGCTGCTGCGAGTTCTGCGGAGAGAACCACAACCCTTCGGGAAATTTGGCTTCAAGGATGTATTGGATACCATCACCAGGTGCCTGTCCAAAGATCCGCACCCCAAGCAATGTTTTTAGATGTTCAATCGTACACTCATCCGGGACTTCAATATCGAACCATTCACCTTCCTCCCGGCCGGAATACACGGTAAGAATCATCATAATCCCTCCCATGGTCTCATATGTAAATTGTCCTAATGTCAAATTAAATCAAAAAAAAGCGGTTGAATCGCTATTCCAACCCTATTTTCTTACATTAACACCCTATTTGCAATGTACAACCTGTATTTTTGTTACATATGACCCACATAAATATTAAAATATCGTCCAATGGACTCAGAACTTTTGAGGCATTATTCACGTTAATTGTTGCGAGGATGCGAAAACACTTCTTTTTCTTCCATATAAATGGGAGAGAACATTTCGTATTCGGGACTTCCTATTCCTTCGTCCACAATCAAATTGTGAACACTTTTCAAACATTGCCCACCTTTATGTTTTCATAAGCTGATTTTAAGGTAATTTTAAGCATTGGAATTTAATATAACCAGTATGAAATAACTCTCGTGAGGTGATTTCTAGTGAGAACACTAATAACTTTTCAAAACAAATCAATCCCTGTATATTTCAATCAAGAAAACAAACAACCTATGCAAAAGACATTACGACTGCTTAGCAGTGCCCTTGAGCATAAAATCAGTAATGGTAAACGCGCTTTGCAAAAATGTCTGCACTCTTTGATTAGTATTGAGATTGTCGGTTGTGAGGCCATTCTGCACAGCCGCAGTGAAAATGACTCTCTAGCCTTGTCGCTGTATTAAAGCAGAGTCGGTAAAGAAATTGCATATGCAAACAGGAAAAGGAAGCTGTCCATGAAGACAAGCTTCCTTTTTTTGATGAAGGCAAGGTTCTCTATCTATTTTAATGCACTTTGCTGACAGCATAAGTAGTTTCATGCTCCTCTGCGATCTCGGCTCTGCGGATGCGAATGACGAACAGCCGAACCAGATTGGCACGTGTATGCTCTTCCTGACAAGTGCTCAATTTTCTCAGAATAAAACGGTCAATGGACATGGAATTCAAGCCCCTTTACCTTTGGATTTACGGATCGGTACTCCCGTGTATCCATAAATAACCAGATTGGACGAGTCCCAAACAGCTTTTCTCTCGGATTTCTTTTCGTCCAAATTCGTGATGTAAAAACGTGCAAAAGCCCGCCACCTCAAGCCAGGAGCGGACTTTCGCATTCCATGTCGATCTTTCTCGAATGATCGGTTTAATTGATGCCAGGGAAATCCCGGTATTGATGCTGCAGACTGATCCAACGGGTACGTGTGAATTTCTCGATGGCCCAATCGCCGCCAAAGCGGCCAATCCCGGAAGACTTTTCGCCGCCAAACATGACATGAGCCTCATCATTTACAGATTGGTCATTCACATGTACCATGCCGGATTCAATGTTTTGAGCTACCCGGTAACCTCTCTCCAGATTGCTTGTAAATACAGAACCACTTAATCCGTATGGTGTATCATTCGCCAGACGGACAGCTTCTTGCTCGTCCACTGCACGCATGAGAACGGCCACCGGACCAAAAAGTTCCTGTTGGACAATATCCTGTTCAGGTTTGACATCTACAAGCACCGTGGGTTCCAACACACTGCCCTTACCAGACCCGCCTAGAAGCAAACGCGCTCCATCTTGCTGAGCAGTCTGGATCCATTCCAGCAAGCGTTGTACCTCTTTTTCACGTATAAGGGGACCCACCATCGTTTCGGAATCTGAAGGATCGCCTGTTCGGATGCTCTTCGTTTTGTCCACGAACGACTTGACAAATTGGTCATATACATCGGCATGTATGATGATCCGGTTTAGTGCCATGCATATCTGCCCCTGATGAAGAAATTTGCCAAAAACCGCAGCCTCGGCGGCTCGTTCAATGTCTGCGTCTTCGAGTACCACCATTGCATTATTGCCGCCAAGCTCCAGGGCTGTTTCTTTCAAATGTTCTCCTGCCAGTTTACCGATCCCCTGCCCGACTTTGGTCGATCCTGTAAAGGAAATCACCTTGGGAATGGGATGGGAAACAAAATAATCTCCTATTTCACCACCACTTCCGGCAACCACATTCAGAACACCTTCAGGTAATCCGGCTTGATGAAATAAATCCGCAATCAACCAGCCTGCCGTAATCGGCGTGTCCGATGCCGGCTTAATAACTACACCATTCCCGAGTGCAATGGCCGGAGCAACGGAGCGAAGACACAAATGAAGCGGGAAGTTCCATGGTCCAATGACTCCGACCACACCCTTGGGTTCGCGAATGACTCGGTTTTCTTTGCCTGGTGTGTTTGAAGGAAGCAGCTCACCTTTCATTCGGTAGGGAAACGAAGCCGATTCATCCACTATGCGTTTCGCTGCGGCAAACTCCGATTCTGCCTTAATACGTGTGCTCCCCGATTCTGTAATCAACAGATTCAATATTTCTTCTTTGCGATCGGTCATCAAGGATGACACTTTTCGCAATATGCCTTCTTTTATACCTGGCAGGGACTTTCTCCATTCCAATGAGCTTTTTTGGGCGGCTTCGTATGCCCGATCTATGTCCGTCTTACTTGAAGAACGCCAGGTTGCAATCACTTCCCCCGTATAAGGGTTCATGTTCTCCATCGTTTTCTCACCGGAGCCTTCTACCCAATCGCCATTAATATACTGTTTGGTCCAAGTTGCAGATGTTTTCTCCATTAAAGTCATCTGGATGCGCCTCCTAATCAAGATTAGATGTTCTTCTTCTATAAGAAGTGTAGTACTTCATTAACCTGATTAAAGATTGCGCAAACGCGTCACTCAGACTCTACTATTCCGATGGAGGCGCCTCCTGTCTGGCAAAATCATTCAGATTTCCCCAGCCGTAGGCTATCTCAATCAGATCTTGCCCTCCTATTCGTATGGGTTGTGTATGGACAGGACTCCCACCCATCTTTTCATAAAAACGGCATGCCGAATTTCGCTCCAATGCCCAGATCAACAGACGCTTCATGTCCAGAGAATGAAGATACCGAACAACTTGCACGGCCAGTTGCTGACCAATTCCCTTTTGTTGTACATCTTCCAGCAAATAAATGGCATATAACTCCGCATCATAAGGCAGCTTACCTTCGCGCTCCCTTCCTCCGCAGGCAAATCCGACAATATTCCCGTCCGGCTGTTCAGCCACCATCAGAATCTGATTTTTTTCGTCAGAGCGTATGGTTTGCTCCCATTGGGATATTCTTGTCTCTGTAGTCAAATGGTCCAAAAAATCATCCGGTATAATAGTTCGATATGTCGTCTTCCAACTCTCTGTATGTACATGGGCAATTCCTTCTGCATCCCCTTCACGGGCTTGTCTGATCTGTATCAACGAACACTCACCTCCCTCTCAGATTGTAGTGATTGTACATTATTATAAGCATGTTGCTTCCATATACCAAATACATCCATAATGTCCAATTTAGGAGAGAGTAACGATCTGGCACTATGGCCGGATCGTTACTCTTGTGCCTATAGATACCTTTGAAGAGAGATCCAGCACGTCTGGATTGTACATACGGATACATCCGTGTGATACAGACTTGCCGATGGACGAAGGTTCATTCGTCCCATGGATGCCATAATGAGGTTGAGATAACCCCATCCACAGCACACCAAAGGGTCCACCCGGATTGGGTTGTTTATTTACAATGGTAAATTCTCCGCTCGGAGTCTGAGTGAGCATCTTGCCTGTTGCCACAGGATAGCCCTTGATTACCTGATTCCCATCGAGAAGATATAACATGTGATCTGACAGATCTACAATAATTCTGTAATCCGGCATTATGACATCCCTCCTGACCTATTCTATGCTGCAGCCATAAGGATGCCCGCCTAATTTAGAGCTCTTCCCAATCGTTTACTCTCCGGGCATGTTTGGATTTACGTGAATTCACAGGTTTGCTTGTTGCAGTCCGCCGCTTGGAAGCAACTGCTTCTTTCCGCTGCTGATACTGCAATTCCTTCTGCATTTTCAGGTAATTGTTTAGCCTTTTTTCTTCCAGAGACCCATTTTGAATGGCTTCGGTAACAGCACAGCCCGCTTCACGTGTATGACTGCAGTCCACGAATCTGCATGCTTCAGCAAGTTGCTCAATTTCACCAAACGCCTGGGAAAGTCCATCATTGCCCTCGTCCCACAGGTTCAGCTCACGCATACCAGGTGTATCAATGAGTACAGCCCCTTGGGGCAAAACGAACATCTCCCGATGGGTTGTCGTATGTCTTCCACGGCTATCGTCCTCCCGGACGGATTGGGCAAGCTGTACATTCCGTCCCATCATCCAGTTGACAAGAGTAGACTTGCCGCTTCCTGAAGAACCCGTCAAGGCTACTGTGGCCCCTGGCTGCAGATAGGTTTCAAGTGAAGCTTTTCCATGATCCTGGGCAGCTGACAGGGCCAGTACTTCAATGCCTGGAGCAATCCCTTCTACCATAGCCCTTTTTTCCTCAACATCAGTGCACAGATCACTCTTGCTCAAAACGATGACAGGTCTAACCCCTCCATTCCAGGCCATCATGATATACCTCTCCAACCGTCTAAGATTAAAATCATGATTAAGCGCTGCGACGATCAGCAACGTATCTACGTTTGCAGCAATCAGCTGCTCTTTCGTTACGGACCCGGCAGCCTGCCTAGATACACGGCTCTGCCTTGAGAGAATACCGTGAATTGTACCCTCTTCTCCGGGCTCACCTGTAATTGCTACCCAATCTCCCACTGCTGGAAGTGTCCCTGTCTCCAGATTGTCATGACGCATTCGCCCCGATACCCTTCCCCAGCATTCGCCTTCGGCTGTGATAAGACGCTGCAATTGTCCGTGGTCAGCAATGACTCGTGCAGGTTTTCTCATTTGCTGTTCTACCCCTGATTGCTGCCAAAATCCCTGCCATTTAGCAGACCATCCGTACTTTTCCAAGTGATTGTTCAACTGTTGATTTCCTCCCAAATTATGTTTTTAATAACTACCTACCCATGATGTGAACAAGCCCTCCAGAACGGATAAATGCAAATAAACCACGAGTGATTAACCACCCGCGGCAATTCGAAGTTAACAGAATCAAGATTATCCTATAGGCATTATCCACAGAACGTTAAGTTTAACAATCTGCAGCATGCAATACGGGACACCCTTCTTTCCGGTAATCAAAAAAAGCCACGGGTGCGTCACCCGTGGCTTCATCTGTACATGTAATTATACTCTACGCGAGTCTGGACATACCTGTCCAATTCACGTACATTTACATGTTTTGATCCGTTCCGGAGACGCTGTCCATATTCAAATTAACGTATACTGCCGTTAGGTTTGTCATATAACATCGCCTCCCTTGTAGATTTATCCAACATGTTACACATGGTACTCTGCTTTTGTCAAGCCCAATTATATGTTGCCTACCTCGTTTAATTATTTGCTTTTATTTCTTTTATTATGATGTTTATTTAACCTGATCCCAGCGAGTCCACATTTCCTTCGGATTAAGCTCGTAGATTCCATCTTCCCGGTACATAAATTGATGCATGATGAATTCCCGGCGGATCGTGGCAAAATCTTCATGGTACGTACGTATAAATTCATTGATTTCTTTCTCCGTATACTTGCGTCCGAATTCAAGCTGTTCAACCAAATGACCAAGCACGATCAGCTTCTTCTTGTACTGGGCAGGAATTTGACGCAAGCGTCCATCTTTGGAAAAGAAATTTCGCATGACCGATGCTTTTAGCGTTTCGTTCACATCACTCATATCAGCTACCTCCTCCCTTTTGAAAATAAAGTCAACGGAAGCTTGAGCGTGCTCCCGTATGAAGGATGGGTTGAGAGAGAAGAACACCGTATTTTTCTCCCTCCGTTCCTTGATCAATGCCGCTTCTCTTAACTTGGATGCGTGATGAGTAACTGTAGGCTGGGACAAATTCAGCTTTTCGGCAAGAGCCTGTCCGTGCAGTTCTCCCTGAGATAGCAATAGCAGCATACGCAGCCGGGTAGGATCCGCCAGGGCTTTGTGGTAAGCCACAATTTTCTCCAGTTGCATGGGCGTCGCCTCTTTCGTTTAGATGAATATCTAATTTGATGTTAATCTTTTCTCTCGACAAAGTCAAACCTGTTATTCGGAATTTTCTTCCGCCAATTCCTGGCGTGAACTGGCATTACATGACTATTTACGGTAGGATAATATTGCTTGAATGAAGGAGGAGTAAGAACATGGAAGATGTAATTATCATTGGCGGAGGCCCTTGTGGTCTATCTGCCGCCATCGAATGTGAACGGCTGGGTCTGTCAGCTGTCATTGTAGAGAAGTACAATATTGTACAATCCATCTATCTGTATCCAACCCATATGCAATTTTTCAGTACAGCGGAACTGCTCGAGATCGGAAATGTCCCGTTCAGTTCGCCAAACGACAAACCTTTTCGCTATGAGGCACTCGCCTATTATCGCAAAGTAGCCGAACACTTCGGCCTTCGTGTTCATAATTATGAGGAAGCCCGCGAAATCAAACGAAAAGACGATGCAACCTTTGAAGTACATACGGTCAATCGTCGCGGGGAAAGCCTTGTTCATCAGGGACGCAATGTCATTGTTGCAACTGGCTACTTCGACCACCCGAATTACCTCGGTATTCCGGGAGAAGACAAAGATAAAGTGACTCACTATTTCCGGGAAGCACATCCCTACACCCGTACGCGTGTAGCAATTATCGGAGGTAGCAATTCGGCTGTGGATGCAGCGATGGAACTCGTCCGTGTTGGCGCCCACATTGACATGGTATATCGGGGTACGGGTCTGTCCGAGCATATCAAACCATGGGTACGCCCACTATTTGAGAGCATGGTTCAGAAAGGCCGCATTACGCTCCATCTCGGTGCACGGGTTAATGAGATTTTGGATGATTCCATTCGCCTGCTTCATGCAGATGGATCAACAAGTGAGCTTGATAACGACTTCGTTCTGGCTTTGACCGGTTTCCGTCCGGACAGAAAACTCCTTTCTTCCGTAGGCGTTGAAATGTCAGATGACCTGGACAAACCTGTGTATAATGTGGAAACCATGGAAAGCAGTGTGCCGGGAGTTTATGTTGGCGGAGTTATCGCCTCTGGACGCAATGCCAATGAAGTATTCATCGAATCCGGACGCTGGCATGGAAGATATATTGCGGAGCATATCGTAAGTCGGCAACGCGGGCAGGCTGAAGGGAATTGAAATCCATGGATATGACCTCTTTGCTGTTGCTCGTGTTTGCAGCACTTGGTATTATCAGCAGCAATACACCTGTGACCGTAGCCATGGTATTTCTGCTTCTGTTACGTGTATTGAATGTGAACCAAGCTTTTCCCTGGCTTGAAAAATACGGGCTTACGCTTGGCATTATCATCTTGACCATCGGGGTCATGGCGCCCCTTGCCAGCGGTAAGATGAGTCTGCAGACGATCGGGGAGTCTTTCCTTCACTGGAAATCGCTACTCGCCATAGGTGTAGGCTTACTGGTGGCTTATCTGGGTGGACGGGGCGCTACGCTAATGAGCACGCAACCAACAGTTGTTGCTGGGCTTCTTATTGGAACCGTACTGGGGGTTGCCCTATTCAAAGGAGTCCCAGTAGGACCACTGATTGCGGCAGGGATACTGTCCCTGCTGCTCGGCAAATCCTGATTGAAGTTGGGACTTGACATTCTACTGACTGGCTGTATTTCCCACCGTTGTATGATATACTACTATTCATGCAATTCATGCATCCATGTCCATAGCAGAGAAATCAATTTAATTTGTATTCGTTTGCATAACCAAATTGATTCACCTCGCAATTATTAATGGCCGCAGGAGGATTCAGGTACCCATGTCACGTCAGTTTATTACAGAAGCCGTGATGGTGGCTATTTACGGTCAATTGCTCGCGCCGCCCGCGCCTGTTGAATATATTGTTCCTTATACCACCATCTTGGAGTTATATGAATTTCAGGTCAGCCCGGATCCTTTGATGGATAACCCGGCTGATGATCAGCATGTAAAATCGAAAATTAACGAGATCATTTCTTATTTTGAAGAACCGCTGAATAAGAAGAAGATCGAACGTGCCCTATCCGTTCCTTGGGCAAAAAGCCCGTCAATCCTGTTTGGTGATCAGGTGTCCATCGCCATAATCAATGCAGTGGATACAGCTCAATATGGTGAGTATTTCGATCCGATTGAGACAGAGCTGCTGCTTACTTCACAGCGCCTAAGTATCCCAATTCTCACGGATCAGGTTGAACTGATCGCACGAATTATAGAGTCATCGGCCCCTGTGCAAGTATTTGATATTGATGACTTTGATTTTGCGATGGACGAGGAACCTCTCGATCAGGTCTAGCTGATCTGAAGCATTCTGTATGCGCATGTGCTATAGCCAAAAGAAGCCTTTCCCCGTTGGAAAGGCTTCTTTTGGCTTGCCGCTTAATCTAATATTGTACGTTCAAGCAACATACGACTTAAGCCATTCAACACCGGAAGTGATTCCGGGTCAAAAAACTTCAACCCTGCCTCGCTGTTTACTCGCGACTCCACCAGACGATCCTGAATGATTCGTGCTCTGAACAGGGCAATTACATAATAATCTTCATCCCCGCTGGAATGCAGCTGTCTCAGGTCGGGACCCGAATGCAGTGTTTCAAGTGTCATGCTGTTTGCTGTCCATCCCGTCTCCTCCCACAATTCCCGATGAGCTGTATCTTCAATGGCTTCGCCAGGACGCATCTGTCCAACGGGAATACGCCAATGACCTTGCTCGGCGTGCTGGATCAACAACAATTCACCTCGTTCGTTTTCGGCCCAAACTGCAGCCTTCACCACAATATGGGAGCGGTGTGCAATATATTGGGCCAAATCTCGGGCTGGCGGATTCAATTCCTATCCCTCCTGTTCGAAGCCGGCAGAAGCCAGCGGTACAATCCATGCTTAGACACATTTCAATCCAGTTCCTTCAACTCATTACACAGGTTGAACTGAAGGTATTGCCAAAACAATCCTGATTAGACCTCAGTATAACGATATTCGATATCTTGTCCTTCTTCTACTACATCGACATGCAGCTTGTGGCCTTTCAGGTACCAATAATCGTGATCTTCCATAAAAAAGCGAATACCCGAAACTTCTGTTTGCTCAGCTGGGTGGCTCGGTTCCTCAACAGCAATTCCCAGTGAAAAACCAGGGTGGAGACCTCCACCGGAGCTATAACGCGCGAAGAATCGGATGCTGTCTCCTTCGTTCAAGTTCAGTTCTTCCTTATACCAGCGGGCAGCGCGGTCAGATACATGTATGGTACTCATTTGATGTCAGCTCCTTCTCTATATATATGTTACATCATATCGCTTGATGGGCTTGAGTTCAAACATTACACCACAGAAATAAACAAAAATAGCTGCTCATGCAATTGTGAAAAAAGTTTGACAGATCCCAAAAGGCGGTGTTAAGATGCAAACATACGAGATCCACATTCAATTTATTTCCAAAACAGAAAGGGTGATTACGGTGTTTAACATTCATATGGATGGTCTATTCAGCTCACAATTAAATACCGGAGCGCCCTCGAAATCGTTATTCCGTTCTTAAGTCAGCAATGCAGTAATCCTGAATAAGGTTAACTGCTGCGCACACTTACGATACTTATGTTCAGCGGTGGCTCTGCTCTCGGAGCCATGCGCCGTATGATTGATATCCAAGACATACCGCCTGCGTGCGGTATGTCTTTTTTTGTGGGTAGAAACCGGTAAACATGAGTAGATAACGTATTTCACTGACACATGAAAGGAAGGGATACCACTTGTTCTCTGTACTCAAAAACCTAGCCTGGTTCTTCCGGCTGGAACGCAAACGATACCTGATCGGTGTCATTTTGCTCATTCTCGTAGGTGTAGCCGAACTGCTCCCCCCTCGTCTGCTCGGCAATGCCATTGACGAGATTGTTCGCGGTTCCATTACTGGCGCCTCACTCACACGTTACATTCTACTTATCCTAGGAACAGTCGTTATTATCTATCTGACCACGTACATATGGATGCACAAACTGTTTGGTGGTGCGAATCTGGTTGAACGCTTGTTACGATCGCGTTTCATGGATCACCTGCTGCGGATGACCCCGCCTTTCTTTGAGAAGAACAGAACGGGAGATCTGATGGCTCGTGCTACCAATGACCTTCGTTCCATTGCCACAACAGCAGGCTTCGGCATGCTGACACTAACGGACTCAACTGCCTTCCTGGCAACTGTATTGTTCGCTATGGGTTTTCTGGTGAGCTGGAAACTGACACTTGCTGCAATTCTGCCACTGCCATTTATCGCCATTGCCATGATGATCTACGGGAAAGCCGTCCATCAACGTTATACCTTGGCACAAGATGCGTTCGGGGACATGAATGATCAGGTTCTTGAATCCATCGCGGGTATTCGTGTGGTTCGTGCTTATGTTCAGGAACGTCTGGACCAGAAGCGGTTTGCTGATGTCACCGAAGATGTATACCGCAAAAACCTGGCTGTAGCCAAGATGGATGCACTGTTTGAACCTACGATTCGGCTGTGTGTCGGTCTCAGTTATGTGATTGCGCTGGCCTATGGGATTTATCTCGTGTTTCACAATGAAATTACCCTAGGAGATCTCGTATCGTTCAATATGTATCTGGGGATGATGATCTGGCCTATGTTTGCCATTGGCGAACTGATTAACCTGATGCAGCGCGGCAGTGCCTCACTGGACCGAGTTAATGAAACTTTATCTGTAGCACCTGCTGTTCAAGACGTCGATCAGCCTGCACATATTACGAATCCTGAAGAGATTTCAATGCGTGATGTGACATTCCGTTATCCAAGTTCCACCGTCGATAATCTTAGTCATGTCAGCTTCTCGCTTCGCCGTGGTCAGACACTCGGTGTTGTGGGACGTACGGGAAGCGGTAAGTCTACCTTGCTCAAACAGCTGCTTCATGAATACCCTGCCGGTTCTGGCACACTAAGCATATCCGGACATCCGATTCAGGAGATCGCCAAGGATGACTTACACAGCTGGATTGGTTACGTTCCGCAGGAACAGGTGCTGTTCTCCAAGTCGGTTCGTCAAAACATTCAATTCGGCAAGCCGGGTGCAAGTGATGAAGTCATTATGGAAGCCATCCGTACCGCAGCCTTTGAGGGAGATTTGGGTACATTATCCGATGGACTGGATACCCTTGTTGGTGAAAAGGGAATTGCCCTGTCGGGTGGACAGAAACAGAGGGTATCTCTGGCACGTGCCTTTATTGCCGATCCGGATATTTTGATCCTGGATGATGCCCTATCCGCGGTCGATGCAAGGACGGAAGCTAAAATCATTGAAAACATACGCAACAAACGCTCGGGCAAAACAACGCTGATCTCAACGCACCGCCTGTCCGCCATTGAACACGCAGACCGGATCATCGTACTGGAGCACGGGAAAATTACGGAAGAAGGAACCCACCAGGAACTGCTTGCCATGAACGGCTGGTACCGTGAACAATATGAACGGCAGCAGGTGGAATCCAATCTGTCCACGTAGGAGGTCAACGTTTTGAAGTCGAATACAGGCAAAAGGCTGCTTCAATATGCCCTGAAAGCCAAAGGTACTTTTATTGCAGCATTAATCATGTTAACGATCGGTGTAGCCGCTGAGCTCGCCGGTCCGTTCATCGCCAAGTCGATGATTGACAATCATCTACTCGCCATTGAACAGCCGTTCTATGAGACGGAGGCTTCATCCGAAGCAGCTGTATACAACGGTAAGAATTACAAACGAGAAGGCAGATTCGAAGCCGGTGAAGTAAAAGGTGCCGAAGTCAGAGTACTGCAAGCCGGCAAAAGCTTTTATTTCGTTAATGAACCCGTAAGTGCACCCGATGGAGATCGTTCATATGAAAATGGAACCCTGACGGTTACGCGTGCGGGTGAAGTGACCGGCCAATATGCGGCAGAGCCGCTTTCCGCTGGTGAACTCTTTGCTTTTTACAAACCTGAGATGCCAAGCATCTATCAATTAATTGTATATTACATGATCTTTCTCGTGATCTCGGTCATTATGGAGTTTGGTAAAACCTACTGGCTGCAATCCTCAGCAAACAAGGTTATTCAAAGGCTTCGTAATGATGTCTACGCCCATATTCAAAGGCTGCCTGTGCACTTTTTTGATAATCTTCCCGCAGGTAAAGTCGTTTCTAGGGTCACAAATGATACTGAAGCCGTTAAGGATCTGTTCGTTGCCGTACTGTCGAACTTTTTCTCAGGGATCATTACGATTACAGGTGTATATGTCGCCCTCTTCCTGCTGGATTTCCGCCTTGGTCTGATCTCGTTGTTCGTTGTACCGATGCTGATTCTGTGGATTGTGCTCTATCGCAAATTCGCTACGCGTTACAATACCATTATTCGTTCACGGCTGAGTGAGATCAATGCGATTATTAATGAATCCATTCAAGGGATGTCCATTATTCGTGTATTCCGTCACCAGAAGCAGACCAAACAGGAATTTGAAGATTTGAATGATGATTATATGAAACACCAGAACAAAATGCTGAACCTAAATGCCTTCACTTCACACAACTTGGTTAACGTATTGCGGAATATCGCTTTTGCAGTTGTTCTGTGGTACTTCGGTTCCAGTGTGCTGGACGGCACTAGTATTATTTCACTGGGTGTTCTGTATGCATTCGTCGATGTTCTGGGTCGTTTGTTCCAACCGATCACCGGTATGGTGAACCAACTGGCGAACCTGGATTCTTCCCTCGTATCCGCCGGACGTGTCTTTGAGCTAATGGACGAACAGGGAGAACCTGTAACCGATGGCTCGATGCCAAGGTACAAGGGAAATGTGGTATTTGACGATGTATCCTTCGCATATAAAAAAGACTTCGTGCTGAACAATATTTCGTTCAAAGCCTCACAGGGCCAAACCGTTGCCTTGGTCGGTCATACCGGTTCGGGTAAAAGTTCGATTATTAACCTGTTATTCAGGTTCTATGATCCGCAAAAAGGCAAGATTACCATTGACGGTCAGAACGTCAAAGAGTTGCCGAAACAGTGTATTCGGCAGCATATGGGGATCGTGCTTCAGGATCCATATTTATTCACAGGAACCATTGCGTCTAACGTAAGTCTTGGAGATGAACGCATCACTCGCGAACAGATTGAGCAGGCGCTTCGTGATGTGGGAGCAGAACGGATCCTGGCACATCTGCCTCAGGGATTCGATGAACCCGTTATCGAAAAAGGAAGTACGCTATCTGCCGGACAACGTCAATTAATTTCTTTCGCCCGAGCACTCGCCTTCGATCCGGCAATTCTTATTCTCGACGAGGCAACGGCCAATATCGATACCGAAACGGAAGCCTTGATTCAAAATGCACTGGAAGTCCTCAAAAAAGGACGGACCACATTCATCATCGCTCACCGCCTCTCAACGATTCGTTCTGCTGACCAGATTCTGGTCCTGCACCGCGGTCGTATTGTGGAACAAGGGGCCCACGATGAACTAATGCAACTCCAAGGACGATATTATCAAATGTATCAGCTTCAGCAAGGGGCACAAGCGGTTGGCGTAGTAAACGAGAACAGCAGCTCAGACAAGGCCATCCAGACATCTGCTTCCTTAGCTGGAGGTAATCTGTAACGCCTCATTCATCAGACATTTATTGAACTACAATGTCTTTAAAGTTCCCCTTTTCCCCGCCCTGTGCGAAGACTTTCCGGTCTGCGTACAGGGCGTTTTTCTACTGTAAATAAAGCAAAGTGCATTTCCTGCTATCGTTAGATTACACTTTTTATTTTCCTCTTATTGACATTCAAGATATTTAGCCTTATTATACATACCAACGGTCGGTATCTTAAATTAGGAGGTTACTATGGCTAGGAACAAACACCCTGAACAGACCGTTCAGCACATTCTGTCCGTCGCTGCGCAACTGTTCACTGACAAAGGATTTGAGAAGACGAGTATTCAGGATATCCTTGATGCCCTCGGTATGTCCAAAGGCGCGATATATCACCACTTTAAATCCAAGGATGAAATCCTGAATGCTGTTATGGAGCAACAGTTTGACTACTCGGCGCGCATGCTGGATCAATTGGTGATTGAAACCCATGCAGCCACCGCACGAGAAAAATTAGTTCATATTCTGGAACAGGTTCTTTCTGATCCACAGGCCCATTCCCTGGATCGAGTTCTTCAAACTCAGATCAAAAATCCACTCTTTATTGTCAGAGGCATTCAGCAGGCCGTTAAAATCGACGCACCCGTTATTGCGGACATCCTGAGAGAGGGTGTTGTGGATGGATCGATCAGCACAGCTGATCCCGAGGCAACGGCCGAAGTATTTATGATGCTGGTTAACATCTGGATCAATCCTGCGATCTTTGGCCGCACGATCTCAGATACGAAGCAGCGCCTCCACTTTTTGCAGACGCTCATGAGATCACTTGGGGCAGACATCGTGAACAATGGATTGATCGAACGAATTCTGGCACACCATGAGAAGATTGGTGCATTTGTACACGAGTAGAATGACAGGGGTAAAAAATGAGGAGGCGTACGATTGAAACGTGATGGACTTATCATTTGTAAAGAAATGAAGTTAGAGACACCTGTTCATTTCCTCCATCTGGATTGGATGCATGGTAATGTGCATATTGCCACTGGTTCAGATCAGGATGATTTTATTCGCATTGTTCAACGGGCCAATATCCGCTTTCCTTTGGCTCGGTGTTATGAGGCTAGGATTAGTGACAACACGCTTCACATTATCGACGGATGCAAAAATGCATTCCCGCTCGGCATAAACTTTCAGCGCACATCACTGAGCATCCTGCTCCCTCCCCACACAATGAAACGAATATCTCTGAAAACCGTCGGGACACGGATCACGGTTGACAACATCGATGCGCAGCATTTGGATTGTCACTGTACATCAAGCAAGCTGAACTTATCGGGTTGTACAAGACACTTTCATTTGCGTGCAATCGGCAGTCGGATAGATGGTGTCAACCTGCATTCCAATCAACTCATGCTGCATGCGACCTCTTCTCCCGTCCATCTACATGGACAATTCACTTATATTCATTCGCGAACAACTGGCAGAACACTGACGATCCAGTCTTCCTCTATGCTACATTCGTTGGACCATGTCTCTACCAGCAGCCATATAGACGTTCAAATTCCGGACAATCACGAAGGATTCAAACTACACTTCAAGCAAACTGGAGGGCGCTTCAAAAGTGATCTTACGCTTCGGAATCTTGGAGATCAACGTATTTATGGTCACGGTATGTATCCATTTCAAGTAAAAGTTAGAGGCGGATCATTTCTCGTCGGGAAATATTCAGAACATCTATCATAAGCAGGAGGGATTCTTGTATGAGTATTGGCTGGATTGTAGGCAGCAGCTTGGCTACTGCCGTATTATTAATGGGGATTATCGGTTTGATCCTTGGCAGACGCAAAGGGAATATCGTGCGCTGGCCCTGGTGGTTTATCGGGTTTGGTGCAGCAGCGCTAGTGAGTGCAGCCATTAATTATCCGGGGACATAGCAGCTGCCCAGTTGTGCAAAAAGAAAAGACAACCTACAATTCGCCTCAAGGCTACTGAAGATTGTCGATCCATCCTTTTACCGTATACCCCATGTATAATACAGTCTCTCGTGCCAAAAATGGAATTTGGCTGCGCCAGGTCTGATAGGCTGTCGTTTGGGTTGGAGACGGAACGGCATCCATGCCTAGTTCGCTTGCCAGCTTCATGGCCCGCTTCATATGCAGCGGGTCACTTACAATCGTATAATTCTGGTATCCTGCCTTATCCCCAATCACGATGGAGTTGACCAAATTCTCCTCTGTAATTCTCGATTGTGTTTCGAACAGAATATCTGCAGGATCTACGCCGTGAGCAACTGCATAATCCCTTCCCACTTCCGCTTCAGAGCGCTCACCATCATGTCCAGAACCGCCGGTAAAGATGAGGTTAGGTATCGTCCCCTGACGATACAATAAAATTGCATGTTCAATCCGCTCTCGAAATACTGGCGAGGGATTATCCCCGTCTACAGCAGCACCAAGGATGATGGCGGCATCACTCTGTCTCGATGATTGCTCAGCCGTGTAAGCCATGATTAACCAGGCCGTAACTATGGCCCAGAGAAATCCCATGAGCATCAGGGATGTAATGGAAATGACCAGCCAGTTTCGCTTCCCTCTTCTTTTCCGTTTTCGTCCCTCTACCTTGCCGTCAATCACGTTAATTCTCCTCTTCCATGCTTCGGGCATGCAAGCTCTCGGAATGCATATGTTCAAGTCGCCGCAGCGCCGCAGCTGATTCCGCATTCAATCCAAGCTGTGCAATCCAGGCGCCCGTGTATTGTTGAAGGCTGATCTCCAGCTCCTGCGCACGGTCTTTGAAATCTTCCAGTTCCTTGATCATGCGTGATCGCCCTTCGGGACTAAAGGTCTCGTGTATTCGTTCCTTAAAGTAGTGATGCACAATGCTATTCCGCTGCTTCCATAATTCATTTAATTGACGGGTCTCTTCCTCTGAAAACGTAAAATGATGTCGAACTTCATGAATAAGCTGCCCAAGTGAACTGCTCATTTTTCGCTCATACAGATCTTCCAGATCTTCATCGGATACAGCCTTGCCTTGAGACATCTTCATTAAAAGGATCAGATTGACGAGCTGCTGCTCAAGAGCCTGTCCATAATACACAGCGAGTCCGTAGTATGCAAACAATTCTCTGGAGTGTTCGCTATCCAGCATGTCACTATTCTGCATGTCTGAGTTTTGCAAAAGCGAGCGCCCCTTTCCTTCCCGTACCATTTCCCGTTCTACGTTCCTCTATCGTAACCAAAGAAAGAGCAACATTCAAGTCGTAAGGATTAACAGCTTCTAACTCCGTATATCCCTTCTTCCAGACAGCCATACATGAATGGACAAAAGAACGAACGCATACAATACAGTCCAAATGATCGGTAATAAGATAGCTCCCCATTTTACTTCTTCAAATATCATCATCTCACGCACAAGATAGAAAGCTGGGGGTAAGACCTTGTTTAACCATTGCAGCCATTCCGGCAAATGACTTGTGAGTGAACCTTGGACAAAAGAAAGAAGCAGTAGAACAATCAATCCAGGCAGACTGCGACTAAACCGGGAAACATACGATTTTTGAAAGAAAAGACTTACACCTAAACCGAGCAGAGATAATGCCAAATGTCCGGACCACGCCATCATCCACTCCCCGCCAGTCGGCGGCCTCTCGAACATGCCAAACATCACAGGATACAACACCGTGATTACCACAAGCGCACACAGTATCAACCATGCACACCATAATTGACCAAGGATAACTTTTCGTCTATTTCCTGCATGCAGTACAAGCAATTGAATTTGCCCTGCTGGCTCTGCGTTCATTACTGTCAATCCCAGCCAGGCGGACCCAAAAAAGAGAAGCATGGCCGTAACACTGTAACTGTCCGCAACCGGGTTGGGACGATATGAGTAGATCAGGAGCATGGCGATGACATACATCACCACGGGTGCAAAATACTTCTGTGAACGGATGTAATGTCTCAGCAAATACCGAGTTAGATGGATCATGGAGATTCTCCTTCCATAATGTCCAACTGAGAATCGGAAGAAGTAGATGCAGTGACAGCTTCCTTCAGATAATCTGCAGGATGATACCCTTCCAGCAAACGGTCCATATGTACTCGGCTTTCCTCTTGCAAAACAGATACAATCGAACCACCAGCCGCAAAAATCTCACGGATCACATGATCTGTTGTACTGCGTTCCACTTTCCAGTTCCATAATACTTCGTTGCGATCATTTCTCTCCCCATGACGAGTGATCTGCAAAACGCCCTCCTGTTCAACAAGTTTCGAATATGTATCTAGCATCTCTATATCCGAGCCCTTCATTAAACTTTGGATTCGGACAGTGGGCTCTCCCAGCTCTTTTAGATCCGCGTGTTTCCAATGTCGTAATACACGACCCTTCTGAAGAACATACACCTGATCAGCCATATGCTCAATAAACACAGGTTCATGACAAGCCGTCACAATGGAAGTACCTTTCTTTTTCCATTGTTGCAGCAGAGATACGACCGCCTCCTGGGCAGGAATGTCCAGACCGGATAACGGCTCATCCAGCAGCATGAGTCCACCTGGACCTGGCAGCATCGCTTGAATCAAGTTCACCTTTTGAAGTGTTCCTTTAGATAACAGAGATAATTTCTGATCGAGCGCAGATCCAAGAAAAAACAACTCACTCAGCTCGTTTATTTGATGACGTAGCAACGTAGGGCGAATGCCACGTATACGACCCATTTCCCACAAGTATTCGGCCGAAGTGAAGGGCAAACGTGGCAATCCGTCGAGCGCATACATCTTTTTTTTCTCTAAAGTTTGAAACACCACACCTGAATCAGGAACTAGAAACCCTGCCAAAGTACGCAGCAGTGTGCTCTTACCTGAACCATTTCTACCCACCAACACAGCGCATTCTCCAGCTTCCACATGTAGATCAATCTCACTCAATACGGGTACTCCTCCGAGGCGTTTGCTCACATGCTGGAGCGCGATGCCTGCGGGCAACTTGTCTGCTTCATCATTCTTAGGTTCATCTGCTTCACGACCAGCTCCACGCTTCCCCCATTTCACGAATACATCACATCCGTTCAGGTGCCTGTACGCCAAGCAAGTACAGACTGCGGGCAATACGTTCAGCTGCGCACTTGGTTAAAGTCACCCGAAACGGCCTTACTTTAGCGGGGGCATCAGCGATCCGTTCAGCGTGATAGAAACGGTTGAATGCCTGGGCCACATCAATCACATACTTGGCAATTACCGAAGGTTCATTGCGCCCAACGGCTTTTTCAAGGTAAGCTGGATAATCTGCCAATAACTTAAGCAGCGTCCACGAGGCGTCTCCAACGTTTGCTGGGTGACTTGCACCATCATTGATCTCTGTATCTTTCGAGCTACTCGCTTGGCTAATCTCACTACTCTTGTTCGTATCCTTGACCTTGGCAAGCACACTGTTCATCCGAGCATAGGTGTACTGCACATAAGGTCCGGTCTCTCCTTCAAAACTGACTGCACTTTCCAAGGAAAAATCAACATCGTTCAGACGGTTGTTGCGCAAATCACCAAAAACAATCGCCCCTACACCTACGGCTTCCGCAACGTCCTGCGCGTTGTCCAGAGCGGGATTCTTCTCTTCAATGATCTGTAAAGCCCGAGCAACCGCTTCATCCAGCACTTCCTGCAAAAAGACGACTTTACCGCGCCGAGTGGACATCTTCCGCCCTTCAAAGCGCATCAACCCGAACGGAATATGCTCACAGTTCGCAGCCCACTCATATCCCATCCGGGACAATACGGCAAATACCTGTTTGAAATGCAGCTTTTGCTCTCCCCCAACGACATATAACAGCTTATCAGCCTTCATAACATCATGACGATAAACAGCTGTGGCCAAATCCCGAGTCGGATAGATGGTTGTTCCGTCTTTTTTGATAATCAGGCAAGGCGGCATATTTTCTTCCTCCAAACGCACAACTAACGCTCCGTCGCTCTCTTCCAGTAAACCCTTGGTTTTGAGATCTTCCACAACGGGTCCCATCTTGTCATTGTAAAAGCTTTCGCCGAGAGTATGGTCAAACTGTACATTCAGACGTTCATACATCCGGTCGAATTCCTTCATGCTCACCTCTACAAAGAACGTCCATAACCGTCTGGCCTCTTCATCTCCCTGCTCCAGTTTGCGGAACCACTCACGGGCTTCGGTCTCCAGGGTTGGGTCATTCTCCGCTTCGTCGTGGAACCGTACATAGAGTTCAAGGGAAGTGCGGATAGGTTCTGCCTGAAGCGCTTCTTCGTTACCCCAGCGTTTGTAGGCAGCAATTTGTTTCCCAAATTGGGTTCCCCAATCTCCAAGATGATTTACACTCACCGGGACATATCCCGCTTCACTGTATAACCGATATAACGCTGCGCCAATCACCGTTGAACGAAGATGTCCAATTCCGAACGGTTTCGCGATGTTGGGTGATGACATATCAATTAATACGCGTGCATCGCTGCCAATCTTGAGCTTACCAAATGAAGGATGGCCCACCCGTTCCAGCAATTCCGAGGACCACTTCTCCCGGTTAAACTGGATATTCACATAAGGCCCTGCTGCTACAGCAGTAAAGTCTGCTGTCTTTAGTTCGCTTGCTATCTCCGCAGCAATCGCTGCAGGTGCTTTCTTCCGTGATTTGGCGAGTACAAAACAAGGAAATGCTGCATCCCCGAGCTCCGGTTGTGGTGGGATTTCCAAAAGCTTGAGAACCTCTTCTTCTTCAAGCCCCGTAAGAGGAGCAAGATATGCTGCCGCTTGTTTCATTAACATGCTAAACACTCCTTTATCTGATATCGATTTATCAAAAACAAAAAAAAGCTCTCGTCTCTATAAAAGAGACGAGAGCTGATCTGACAGTTCCCGCGGTACCACTCTAGGTGAACAACCTCGCACTGCCGCATATCATATGGCATCCGAAGCTGCTCCGCTCGGTGCGAATAACGGCCGCATGCCGGATTACCCTCATGAAGATGCCTTGTCTTTCTTGCCCGAAAAAAGCATCACTTCGGATAACCATCTCACGGGTGCGGTTCACACAGGTCATGGCATACCGGCTTCCACCTGCTCCGGCTCGCTGTTAGGCATGATTCTGGTTACTCTCCCGATCATAGATATTCATCGTTTCAATTCATTGCCATCATTATACATATCGCTCCTGACTTTGGCAACTGTCGAGCGATTTCTGTGGTACAAGCCATCCGCTGCTTTAAACCAATTCTGTACTCTTCATGCTCCCCGTATGAGCTTCCAGTTTATTTTGATCGTAAAAATCCCCTCATGATTGCAACGGATCCGCACATCTGGTTTGATGTACTTTGCGTTGATTTCAAAAGGGGATTATGCCAATCATGTTTAAAGTCATTTGGCTGCTACATTCATGCATCTATAATTAGGCTACTGCTGCCATCAAACGGCAAGCTTCTGCACATTTACGGCAAGCTTCGGCGCATGCCTGACAGTGATCGTGTTCATGTTTGCTGCATTCTGCTGCACATGCTTCGCAAGCTTTTACGCACAGTTCACAAATTTCAGCGATAAAATCACTTCCACGCGTCATGGCTTGAGCAGCGAACCCACAGATTTCCGCACATTCTCGGTCCAGCCGGATACAGTCACGAAGCATGGCCAGATCGTATTCTTTCAAGCTGGATATGTAACATACATTGCAAGCATTCATGCACTCCAGGCAAGCATCAATACATTGTTGATATTGTTGTTGTGTCATTTAAAGTTACCTCCCAGGCAAAGTTTGCTATGCTTCTTAATACCCAGTTTGGAGGAACCTTGAATCATTAAGCCTGATTTACGGCTTCCATTTCCAGCAATTGATGGCGAATGACAGCCTGGTCAAAATGCTCACCTATGAACACAGCCACATTCGGCACGTCTCCCTGAGGCGTGATTTTCATGTAATCCGATTCTCGATACGCATACTGAAACCAGAATCGGCAAGCTGTGTCACTAAAGGAGAGAATGCCCTTGGCTCGATATACGTCCCGCGGCAATCCAGCTATAAACTGCTCAAAAGCTTCGCTGTTGACCGGTTGGTTAAAATAATGCGTGTACACCATAACATGATCATGTGATGCGTGCGGAGTGTGATGTTCATGATGATGATCATGACTATGACCACAGCCATGCTCTGCACATGCATCAGTATGGACGTGTTCTGTCGCAGCCTCTTGATGATCCGATTCAGCTGCTGCAGCCTGATAGGCATGCACTCCGTTTCCACTTTGAAGCAGCAGGTCCATGTCGACTTCACATCTCACGGCTTGAATAACCGGGGCAAAGATGTTCCACTTTGTGAGTAACTGCTGCAGATCACTGATTTCCTGTTCACCCACCCGGTCTGTCTTGTTCAGAATCAGTACAGAAGCACAACGAATTTGCTCCTGCATCAGCTTGAACGTCTGCCCTTTCTGCTCCTGATACAAACCTGTCAGATGTGCTGCATCCACAACGGTAATGAGACTTTTCAGCTCAAGACGCATGTACAAGGACGTCTCCGTTACAGCATCCAAAATTTCCATCGGGTTGGCTGCTCCCGTAGCTTCAATGATGATGACATCAGGCGACTCCTCCTGCACAAGATCAGCAAGCTGAAGACCCAGGTCTCCTCGAACCGTACAACAGATGCAGCCCCCGAGCATTTCAGTCATGGGTACTTCAGCATCTACCACCTGACCATCGAGGTTTACCTCACCAAGCTCGTTCATGACTACAGCAGGACGTAAGCCTGCTTGCTGCCAATGTTCAATCAACTGCACAAGAAGCGTCGTTTTCCCGCTCCCCAAAAAGCCTGACAATATATATACTGGTATGGACTTTTCTTTTTCACTCGTTACGCTCATTGCTATACACCTCTCTGGCTGACCATTGTATGGATCATTCTAATTCTATATCTAGCGAGTGTACACCATCCTGCATTCATTGTGCAATATGGATCAATTCTTCCCGGCGCATTGCCTGAAACTGCCGAATGGTCTATGCTATGAGAAAATATGGATTAGGAGGATGTCTCATGACCAACTCAGTGGAACAACATCGTCAAGAAGCACCGGACAAGGTCTCTTGCATGATTGTCACCGTATCCGATACCCGCACCAAGGACACGGATACCAGCGGACAACTCATGCATCAACTGCTGACCCAGGCAGGATATGAAGTTGTCCAATACATCATTACGCCGGATGAAACCGAGCGCATCCGCACCATCCTGCAGGATGCGGCCGTACGGGATGATATTGAAGCCGTACTGCTCAGTGGGGGTACCGGGATCGCTCCTAGAGATACAACATATGAAGCCGTATCCTCCCTGCTCGACAAGGAACTGCCCGGATTTGGTGAGATCTTTCGTTTCCTCAGTTACACGGAGGATATCGGTTCAGCTGCGATTCTGAGCAGAGCCGTAGCTGGAACGATTGGACGGACGGCTGTTTTCTCCATGCCGGGCTCCAAAGGTGCGGTCAAGCTGGCAATGGAAAAAATTATCATTCCAGAGCTGCGGCATGTGATGCGCGAAATATACAAACCCGTCTGAATGATCAGACGGGTTTGTCATTTTTATAGATTGATTTAATTCATCCCATGAATGAATATGCTCAATGCTGTTGCTGCTCTTTACTGCCTCTGCGGTCATTTCAACTGATTCAGCACATGCTGGAATACTTGGGTTACCTTTTCTCCATAAATGTCCTTCTCCCCACCTGAAGCGGTGTACACAAGTGACACATATCCTTTGCTCCGAATCGTTGTTTGGCCAAGTGCATTTTCAATAACTGCCTGCTCGTCAGAAATACCGTACATTTCTTTCATTCGCGCGGTTCGTGTGTCCGGATCACCAAAAATGTGAACCTTCACAATATGTCGGCCGCTCCCATTTAGCAGGTACATGTAGGAGATTCCGCCTTCGCCATCATCTGCGGACATGTTGTTCATTAACTTGATGTCTTTGGCAGCAAAGGATTTATCCAGCTCCTGAATCAGTGGGCCGTTTAACCCATGTCCCTGACTCTGGGCTCTCATATTGCCCTCTTCCGTCGCTTGCCCACTGTACACCTTTCGCTCCTGCTGAGCAGATTCACTTGAACAGGCAATAAGGGATCCCATACACAGTACGAGCATACATCCAGCCAACAAGAACCTCAAACCTCGTCCTACTGCCCAGTGCGCTCCTTTTCTTCCAATACGCATACGTTTCCTTCCTTTCGCACCACTTCTTGTTTCGTGGCAATCTTAGGTAGGATTAGCATGTCTAGGAGAAAAAGATCTTATTCGGTTGGTATGTCTGCCATCGTATTTACCACAGTACGCCCCACCGCACCACCCTGCAAAATGTTCTCCAGCGTGTGTGGCAGCTGTGCCCAAGTTATCTCCTGAATCCCCAGCTCCAGCGCACGGTCCGGCTTCCAATCCCCGCCAAGCAGGTTCCACAAGCGTTCCCGTCGCTCCATTGGACAATACACTGAATCGATCCCGATTAACTGAATGCCCCGCATGATAAACGGAAATACGGTAGACTCAAATCGGGACCCCGCAGTCAATCCGGACACGGCAACTGCCCCTCCATATTGAACCTGTTTCAGGCGTTCGGCCAGAGCTGGGCCAGCCGCAGGATCTACAACTCCTGCCCACAGCTGTTTGCCCATCGCCCCTTTGGCCGGGGCGTCAGCTTCTTCGCGTGAAATAACCTGTGAGGCGCCCAGATCTATAAGCAACTTCTCCTGCTCCTTCTTTTTACCGGTACTCGCGGTCACTTCAAAGCCAAGTTTCGCCAGAATGGCCACGGCCATACTCCCAACGCCGCCGGTTGCCCCCGTTACCAAAATGTTGCCCATGTCTGGTGTGACCCCTGCCTGGAGCAAAGCATCTACCGAAAGTGCTGCCGTAAAACCGGCTGTGCCGATTGCCATGGCTTCCTTCTCACTCAGACCCGATGGCAGCGGAACTAGCCACTCGCTCCGTAGACGAGCATATCTGCTGTAGCCTCCAAAATGAGACACCCCTGGCTCAAAGCCTGTACTGATCACCCGGTCCCCCGGGGCAAATCGTCCACTTACGGACTCTTCTACCGTACCTGCCAGGTCGATCCCCGGTACCATGGGATATTCACGAACAACTCCGCCTTTTTCGATTGTAGCGAGTCCATCCTTATAATTGACACTGGAGTACTGTACTTGTACAGTCACATCTCCATTCGGCAGATCTTCTTTTTTTAGCTGTTCTACAGCTGCATTAACTCCGCTTTGTTCATGACTTCGGACGACATAAGCCGGGAACGTATTCTCCATGTAAATCCTCTCCTTTGGTATTTTTTCTAATCTTAAGCTGCACTTCTTCTATCTACTATTAAATACACGAGCGGTCCAATCAGGGGTACTAACCCTGCTAATGCCCATATTCGAGATCTGCGGCTGAACAAGGCATCCCTATAGATTGCAACAACGGAGAGCAGTGTCAGCACAACAAAATCAATCGTCATAATATGTACAAAGGAAGATTGTCTGAATGCTTCCATATATACAGCCGGATGGCCTTGAATGAATCCGTAGCATGCCGTACCCAACGTCAACAATAAAAGTATACCATGAGTCAGTTTGTGTCCTGCAATCCGCCCAATTCCAGAGTTGCGGCGATAGCCAAAATGAAGATGCTCATATCCCCGTCTGCTCCGCTTTGGTGACGACCATGCGAAATAAGGAAGCAGCGCAAAGGCTCCCAAGCCAAAAGACAAAAGTACGAACGGCCAAACAGGCACACGGCTCCCACGCTCATTTGCAGGTGTTTTTAAGAGGAGACATGCGAAGATCGCTGGAAAAATACCCAGCCATGAAAACACGGTCATCAACCACGCTTCCTTGCTCTGCAGCGTAATCAGCTCTTTGAACACAGGATCGCTCCCCATAGGCTTTCCAGGAGCCCAAACCCATGCATATGCCAAGAAGGCCAGCCAGATCATTCCTAAGATCCATTTCATGATGTACACCTCCCTCACTGTTTCATCCCCCGAGGCTGCATGCTTGAAACAGAAAACGTAAGATTCTAAAATAACACGCGAAGTGTATCCTGTCCGTGCCGTCTATTGCAACTCCTTAAGGCTATGTAGATCGATAACTTATGAACGATGCAAATTTTGGCGTCTTTTGCCATTTCCCGAGAAATAATTATGCCCATGTCAAACAATACCCGTCGTCAACCCTTAGTATACTGCGTCTCCTAGCCCATCTGTCGTGACGTTGGACACAACTGTAATTCGTAAAGCCACACCTGAAGCTGATGAACGGTTCCAAAAACAAATCCGAAAGCAAAAAGGCATAACTCGGTAAACATACCGATTATGCCTTCTTCAGTTCTCATTCCTCTGTGGATTGAACGTGTTCAGCAATCAGCTTCTGCTTCATATTCCATGCTGCCGGGCTGATGTTCACACGGTAAATCTCCGGATTCAGTTTACGCAAATACTCTGGCCAGAACAGATCCATCTGTTCACGGTGGTATCTGCGGATTTCATCCAGCGTAGGCAGCTCATATACTTTCAACCCATTTACAAAGATTGGTTCAAGCATATTTACCGCTTCATAGCGCGTTACGGTCTTTTTGAGATACGGGTGTAGCGGGTTGAACAGCTTGAGCGGCCCGCCCTGAAGCGGCTGTTCTTCTCCTGGATAGCAGATATAGTCTGCAATGGCCCTACCATGCTTCGGATCAATGATCCGAAATACTTCTTTTTTTCCTGGGGTGGATACCTTCTCGGGATTAGCCGATATTTTGATCGTCGGCAGCATTGCACCATCCACTTCACGTTCGACCAGTTTGTATACCCCGCCGAGAGACGGCTGGTCGGATGCCGTAATCAGCTGTGTACCCACGCCCCATGTATCGATGCGAGCGCCCTGAGCTTTCAGGTTGAAGATCGTGTTCTCATCCAGGTCATTGGACGCCACAATTTTAACGTAATCGAGTCCTGCCTCATCCAGCATTTGACGTGCCTGAATGGACAGATAGGCAAGGTCACCGCTATCCAGCCGGATGGCATTCATTTTCTTGCCTTGGCTTTCGAGCATTTTGGCCGTTTTGATCGCATGAGGCACTCCACTGTTCAGCGTATCAAAGGTATCAACGAGCAGGGTCACCTGATCAGGCAGCACTTTGGCATATACGTCAAATGCCTCCTGCTCACTCATGAAACTCTGTACCCAAGAGTGGGCATGTGTTCCTGCTGTCGGAATTCCAAAACGTTCTCCTGCCAGCATATTGGACGTTGCATGGAATCCAGCGACATATGAAGCCCGGGCACCCCATATGGCTGCATCCGCTTCCTGAGCCCGTCTGGTTCCGAATTCTAGCAGTGTGTCCTGACTGGCCACCTGTTTGATCCGTGACGCTTTCGTTGCAATTAAAGTTTGATAGTTCATGAAGTTAAGTATTGCCGTCTCCACCAGTTGGGTCTCCATAATGGAGCCTTCTACCCGAATAAGCGGTTCATCAGGGAAAACGAGCGCTCCTTCCTTCATGGAATGAATCGTCCCCTGAAATGAAAACTGGAGCAACTCTTCCAGAAAGACCGGATCGTAATTTTCCTCTTGTTTGGATAAGTACTTGATGTCTTCCATAGTGAATCGAAGCTGGCTGATATAATTCACAATCCGTTCCAATCCGGCGAATACGGCATAACCGTTACCAAATGGAAGCTTGCGGAAATAGGCCTCAAACACCGCTTTACGTTTGTGAGTTCCATTCACCCAGTGTGCATACATCATATTAATTTGATATTTATCCGTATGTAAAGCCAGGCTAGTCGTCTGCATTTGTCTCATCCTCTCTGACTTCCGCTCGTGACACAAGTGATCCTGTGCACACGGGTCAACGTGTGGAGACTCCTCACTTTATTTCTAAACGTTTGTAAGGATACGAGTCTCCGGATTATTCCTGCTCATCATTTTATTAACGTCATCACTTAATGCCCCAGGCTAAGCCCTTGCAAGTAAGGTCTCACTAGCCTTAATGACCTGAGCCCCAAGGCTTGATCGGAAATGTCCGAGTGCCCATTCATGTCCCGCCGGGTTGAAGCTGGCAACGGAATCTTCATACACCGTAATGTGAAAACCTTTGTTGTACGCATCTACTGCCGTATGCAATACGCAAATATCCGTACATACCCCGATCAGTGCGATATCTGTAATCCCGCGTTCCCGTAACCTAAGTTCCAGATCTGTACCACAGAATGCACTGTATCTTGTTTTATCCATCCACCGAATATCTTCATGACGTTCCTGCATCACCTGTGCCAGACGGCCATATAACTGCCTTCCTTCAGTCCCTCTAACATTATGCGGTGGGAAAAGAGCCGTTTCCGGATGGTACGGATCACTCTCTTCGTGCAGATCAACTGCCATGATGACTTCATGCTTATTATTACAATATGCTTCCGTTATTGCGGCAACTGTCTCCTCAATCTCCACCGCCGGTTGCCCTACAGGCAAGGATCCGTCCACGAAATCACGGGTAAAATCAATCACAATCAGTGCTTTCATCGTCCACACTCCCTTTTGAGAATAGGTTGATCCAGATACACTCCTTAATGATAAACTTCCGAAATTAAGTATAGATCGACAGACGAGGTACAAGTTCCGTGAAACGATAAAGCTGTGCCGGACGCTGTGAATACTGGTTGGAACTTAGCAGGTTCCCTTCTTCGTCTCGTACCTCTTCCACAATTCCTTTTCGACTGCGAGTGGAAGTGATTTTCCGAATGAAATTCGGTTCTTCAAAATCAGGTACTACACTTTGAATGACCTGGTACAATTCGCTTAACGTAAAATCACGCGGCAGAAACTGTCGTGCAATCGTCGTTTCCAACATCTGCTGCTGAATACGGCGATATGCATCCTCAATGATTGTCCGGTGATCAAAAGCAAGCTCTAACTCCTGCAATGCTTCCTGTATGGTAAACAGTCCCACATCTTCAGCATCATCCGCCGCTTGGCGATGTTCCAGCATCCATTCTTCTACAAGCGCGAAAAACGCATGGGAGATAATCCATCCCCTCGGATCACGCCCGGGTTGACTATATACATTCAAATATTCCAGATGTCCACCGTCGACACCGGTCTCTTCCATTAACTCCCGCTTAGCAGCATCATAGATGGACTCATTTTCCTGACAGAATCCACCGGGCAAAGCCCAGCGACCTGCAAAAGGCCAGCCTTTGCGCTTGATTAGCATCACTTTCAGTTCGCGAATGGGAAGGGTCTTGGTTACCGTCTTGCGTTCTCTCTTGGTTAAGGTGAACATCACGATATCCGCAGGAACGCCATCGGGGGTACGATATTTCTTGGAACTATAGGCAAGAGCTGCCTGTTCATCGTTCTCTTCATTGACGAGTTCGTAGTTTTCGCTCATGGGCACCACCGACTACTTTCATTTTGATAATCTCATTATGACATAATAATATCGTTTGTCAACCTTTGGATTCCGTGCTTGGCGTTTTGGATCGTGCTACACGGAACGTAGCTGTGGCCATACATCCCAGTGTACCTGATGCATCACGAATTTCCGATTGGGCGGTGAGGCTCCGTCCGGCTTGGTGCAGCACCGTGGCTGTCACCATTAGTTCACCCTGTTTCATTGGTGCCAGAAAATGTACATTCAGATTGGTCGTAACACAGCTGTCCACAGCCATCGCTGCTGTGGCCACCATCCCCATCGCTTGGTCCATCAGGGAAGTGAGCACTCCGCCATGAATTATCCCCATCGAGTTCGTATGATGTTCCCCAGCCGTTAATGCGATCTGTACTTCCTTTTCATTCCCTTTGATATAACGACAACCCAGGAACCCCCAGAATCGTTCATTTCCCTCTGCGACCATTTTATCCAAAATATCCATTTTCCATTTCCCCTTTGTTGCACATTAAAGTTATCGACTAAGTTGTCTATATTTTTTATTGTATTTGTAATCTTGCTTCTGACTCTCGGATGCTATCTTCTTCATACAGATGATCTTTATTAATAAGCCTGCTCTTGCTAGCCTAGTCTTATTCCTATATGGCGTTCATCAGACGTACACGCGCAAAAGAACCCCACTGTGTGGAGCTCCTTCGAAATGTATTTCAAGATCGATTGTGTTAGCTCCCTGTTCGTATAAGTCAAAAAAGGCGCGGACCGCGTCCGCACCCTTCTTGTCCATTAACCGCAGCTGGTCGGAGGTGAATCCGTGCCTGCCTCCACATTCACTTTCTCGGAAACGGTATCCCGAATGACGGAGATGACAAGTTGAAGCAGGTAGTTGATATCGCTTTGGCTTTGCTGGAACTCGGTTACCAATGGGATGCTGTCCAGCTCATCCTGCAAATCTTCAATTTCCTGTTCAATTTTGCTGACCATCTCTGCATTTTTGAAGCTCTCGAAGGCAACGATCTCCTTCTGCTTCTTCTTGATTGTTGCAATCAATTGCTGGATACGCTCATGATCGCGAATTTTGGACTCAGCCTGTTGGAACTGTCTTACTTCCTCGCTTGTGCCGAGCATATCAGCCAATTCTTTGGCTTTTCCCATAATGTCGTCGCGTATGACCAGATTGCGCGTATCGTAGGTAGGCATTCCATAATGGTTGTACTGCACTTCTTCTTCCTGCGCCACTGAAATCGCTCCATTTCTATGAGATATTATAAGATGAATTCCTAGCAATATTAGCTCTAAACGACTGCTAATTACCGCTACGGCTACGGATCGTTCTTTCGATCGCTGTTGTCCCCAAGTTCCCCTGATTAAATTTATCAAATGTTAAAACTACGGGACAAAGGCGAACGCTGCCGCTTCTACAGAATCGATTCCGTCCCCTGCGCTACTTTCGCTGTAACGTCCAAACCCAATATTAAGCCACTCTAATTCATCTTATTCGGTTGTGTTGTATTACTGATTGGCGGCTACGGGCTCGGTGAGCAGGTTGCCACGGATATAAAAAGTCATCGGATCGGTAATTTCCACGTTCACAAAAGTACCAATCAATTCTTTGGGTCCTTCGAAATGCACCAGCTTATTACTGCGTGTACGTCCTGCAAGGACGTTGGAATTCCGCTTGCTCTCGCCCTCGACGAGCACTTCAACGATCTTGCCACGCTGCTGTTCATTGCTTCTGTGGCTGTATTCATTGATAGTTTCGTTCAGGCGTTTCAAGCGTTCCTTCTTCACTTCCATCGGCACGTTATCCTCCATCACCGCAGCAGGCGTACCTTCGCGAGGGGAGTAGATAAATGTATAGGCAAAATCATACCCTACTTCGCGCACCAGTGACAATGTATCTTCGAACTGCTCATCTGTCTCACCTGGGAAACCAACGATAATGTCCGTAGTCAGAACAACATTCGGGATGGCAGTCTTAATCTTATCCGCCAGCTGAAGATAGTGTTCACGGCTATACTTACGGCTCATTCGTTTCAGCACATCTGTACTGCCAGACTGTACTGGGAGGTGGATGTGTTCCACCAGGTTTCCACCCTTGGCAAGCACCTCAATCAGTCGATCATCGAAATCTCGTGGGTGACTGGTTGTAAACCGTACACGTGGAATGTCGATTTTGCGAATATCGTCCATCAGGTCACCGAAGCTGTATTTCAGATCCGTAAAATCCTTGCCATAAGCATTAACATTCTGTCCAAGCAATGTGATTTCCTTGAATCCCTGCCTTGCCAGCTCACGAACCTCGGCGATTACGTCTTCCGGTCTGCGGCTGCGTTCTTTGCCCCGCGTAAACGGAACGATGCAATATGTACAGAATTTGTCACAGCCATACATGATATTCACCCAGCCGCGCATGCCTTCACGCTTCTTCGGCAGGTTCTCGATAATGTCGCCTTCCTTGGACCATACCTCAACAACCATTTCCTTGCTGAAGAGTGCTTCCTGAATCAGATGCGGCAGCCGGTGAACGTTATGCGTACCAAAGATCATATCCACAAAGCCGTGCTTTTGCATGATCCGGTTCACGACGCCTTCTTCCTGGGACATGCACCCGCATACGCCGAGAAGCAGTCCTGGACGCTCCGTCTTCAGCGTTTTGAGGTGACCCAGCTCACCAAACACCTTATCTTCCGCATTTTCCCGGATGGCACATGTGTTCAGCAATATAATATCCGCCTCTTTGCGGTCCTCGGTTGCCTGATAACCCATGGATTCCAGAAGTCCCTTAATGGTCTCGGAATCATGCTCGTTCATCTGACAGCCGTACGTATATACGATATAGTGTTTGCCTTTACCAATCGTTTTCAGTTCGTCCGGTACTGCATTCTCATAAAGCACCTGAACGTCTTCCTTGCCCCGTTGTTTCTCCTGACGATGATTAGGCTCCGACTTGATGTTGATCTCACGGCCCCGAATTCGAATCTTTTTGCTGAATTCATCTTGCGAAATTACTTTGGCATCGGAGAAATCAAAATACTGGGAGTAATCCTTTTTTGAGTCTTTAGCCATTTCCTTCGGTCACTCCTTACAGCCTCTATTAATAAAAGTTTCAAGTTCTTAAGACGACACGCTGCATCAGGCATTTGTATATTCGTTCGATATGAGCAGCAACCGCTTCAAAAAGTCACTATCTCATATTTCCAAATTCGTTATCTCTCTTGGATTCTTATCGATTACGTGAATATGCACCAAAAGAGCATTACATCAAATTATAACATGAACTGGGCTGTAATTCCACATTCTAAGCCGCCATACATTTAACAATCCTAGCATACAAACTCTGCCTCATAAGTGACGCAAAATACACAAAAACCCGAGCACAACCTCTTCGCTGTGTTAAAACAGCTTCCCAGGATGTACTCAGGTTTTTTAAGTTGTTCCAACCGAGGAAAACTCGGTTGAATGATGGTTCATTTGATTAGTCGATGATTTCAGCAGTGTCGCCGTTACGCGCGCCAGCAGCGTTAGCTTCATCTGTGTCAATATGCATGTCCAATGCGAAAGAGTCAGATACACGAGCCAGTACATTTTCAAGTACCAGACCACGATCTCCGCCAAGGCGAACTTTCAGCATTTGTTTGTCCTCGATACCCCATTTAGCAGCATCGGAGGTGTGGAAGTGGATATGACGGGCAGCAACGATTACACCTTTATCGATCGTAACTTCACCAGCTGGTCCTTTGATTGTGATGCCTGGTGTACCTTCAATGCTTCCGGACTCGCGAACAGGAGCCTTAACGCCAATGGCGAAAGAGTCTGTCATAGAGATTTCCAGTTGTGTCTCAGGACGCACAGGTCCAAGGATACGCACTTTATCAAACTGTCCTTTGGAACCGATGACTGCTACTGTTTCGTTCGCAGCATATTGACCAGGTTGGGACAGAGGTTTAAACTCAGTCAATTCGTAGCCTTTACCAAACAAAATTTCAACGTGCTCTTGGGATACATGAATGTGACGGGCAGATACGCCCACAGGTACTGTTTTACTCATCGTGAATTTCACTCCTTGTTTATCTGTGGC
This sequence comes from Paenibacillus sp. ACRRY, assembly GCF_022346995.1. Lineage (GTDB taxonomy): Bacteria > Bacillota > Bacilli > Paenibacillales > Paenibacillaceae > Paenibacillus. The sequence continues at coordinate 1,764,948 of NZ_JAKRNM010000001.1, forward strand.
CTACGATTAGGCTCTTAACAATCCAATGGTATTATACCCCTTTTTGACTTGAAATGAAAACGAACTGGTGAAAATTCATGAAATACACTTATTTCACAATCAATAATATCCTTATTTTGTAAAACAATCTGTGTTGGATGCAGTGCTCTCGCGAATGCAATTGGTGTTTATTACAAATTCCCTTCAGGCAGATGTTTCCCAAGATAACTCATGGCGTTATCCCACAGCCAACCGCGTACCAGCTTTTCGTCGTAATGTTGAAGAAGCGTTTCAATCAGCCTCGGATATTGGCCCGTGTGTTCAAGACCTTGAATGTAAGTGGGTATTCCATCAAAGTCCGAGCCCATCATTAGGTGCTGCTCCCCGCCAAGCGAACAGATCTGTTCAATATGAGGCAGCAAATGTTCGATTTTGACCTCGCCCTCCTGCTTCACAAACCAGGGAACAAACGTCAGCCCAATTCGCCCTTCCCTTGCAATGATAGCCCGGATCTGGTCATCCTTCAGATTACGTACATTCGGACAAACCGTATAGCTGTTGGAATGGGAAGCAATAAACGGACGCTCGCTCAGCTCAGCCAGCTCCCAGAACCCCTTCTCCGTGAGATGTGACACATCCAGCAGCATGCCAATCCGATTACACAGGCGGACCAATTCCCTGCCTCTCTCGGTCAATCCGGCTCCGCGCTTCTCCATCACACCATCAGCTGCCCAATTGGCATAATTCCAGGTGAGCCCTACTATCCGTACTCCCATTTGGTAACAAAGCTCTAGATAAAACAGGTTCCCCTCAAGTCCGTCTACACCTTCCAGCGTCAACAGACCCCAAGGATTAGCCGTTTGACCGACCTCACCAACCTGTTCCCGCCATAATAATCTGTTTACGCCCCCAAGCCGATCAGGGCTCTTCTCCACACGGGTGCGATATACTTCAAGTTGACCAACGACGTGTTCAAACTTGCCCCTGCCGAGCACTTCAGGCAAGTAAATGGCAAATGCCTGCAGACCCACATTCCCTTGTTCCATCCGCTCCAGATTAACATCCAGTGCACCATCTTCGAATGACAACGCAGACTGCATCAACATTTTGCTAAGCGCATCACAGTGAAAATCGGCTACTTGCCACTTGGTCATGATTAACCCTCCCTATGTAATCCCTATTCTTTTTAAACTTATAGACAGAATGCAAAAAAACCTGTCTACTCTGTAAACAGGTTCAATGCATCATCACATGTATTATCTGGGCTCCACAATCAGCTTAATGGCCGTTCGATCCTCACCGTCTATCACAATGTCTGTAAAAGCTGGAATACAAATCAAGTCAACTCCGCTTGGTGCTACAAATCCCCGGGCTATCGCTACCGCTTTAATGGCTTGGTTCAGTGCTCCCGCTCCAATGGCCTGCAGTTCAGCATTTCCACGTTCACGAAGAACTCCTGCAAGTGCGCCGGCTACGGAATTGGGATTGGACTTTGCTGAAACTTTTAATACTTCCATGGTAAGTACCTCCCTGGGAATGTTGAATGTTTGTTTCCACTTACTAGATGTTATTCGCGGGAGGTAAAAAAATTCCTTCTTTTTAGACGGGTTTCCTTACAAAATGGGACAATACCCCTATTCCATGCGCCACTCGTCTTCCATCAGTCGGATTTTTTCAATTTTGGTTGCTGCACCTGTGGACTCGTCAATTTCAACAAATACACCGTGGAAATGCCACTTGCCGTCATCAACTACAAAGCGTACTGGCAACTGGGTGTAAAATTTTCGCAGTACCGCTTCGCGCTCCATACCGAGGATTCCATCACGCGGCCCGACCATACCCGCATCCGTCAAGTATGCTGTCCCTCCAGGTAGAATACGGTCATCATTACTTTGTACATGTGTATGTGTACCTACGACCAGTGACGCACGCCCATCCAGATGCCAGCCCATGGCAATTTTCTCCGAAGTGGCCTCGGCATGCATATCGACCAGAATGCATTTGTGATCTCGGCGCAGCTCATCCACAATCTCATCCGCAACGCGAAATGGGCAATCAAGTGCGGGCAAAAACGTACGACCCTGCAAATTCACGATCGCCAGCTCCTTGCCTTCCCCTTTGACCACCGTGTACCCTCTGCCTGGTGTTCCTGGTGGAAAGTTGGCAGGTCGGATCATGCGTGGTTCGTCATCTATAAAATCAAAAATGTCCTTATTGTCCCAAGTATGGTTGCCAAGCGTAATCCCGTGCACACCCCAGTTGAAAAACTCATTGGCAATAGCCCCCGTGATTCCACGGCCCGCTGCTGCATTTTCTCCATTCACAATAACCACATGTGGTTTATATTTCGTCTTCAGATACGGCAAGTTCTCCTTCAAAGCCTTACGTCCTACATTACCCACAATATCACCGATGAACAGTACTTTCATTGCATTGCCTCCTTAATTCCCCGCAAGCTTACCTTGGTGTAACCAGTATCAAGTCTTTGCGGCATCCCTAACCCATTAGTTCTTCTTACCAAGCCCATTGATGGGCTTTCAACAGGAAAAGTGGCCCACTACAGCGGCCACTTTTCCGTAAAGCTCTATTTAGCGTATTCAACCGCCCGGGTTTCCCGGATGACGGTGACTTTGATATGACCCGGATAATCGAGTTCATTCTCGATCATCTTCGTGATGTCACGTGCGAGACGGAATGCTTCCGCATCGTCGATTTTCTCAGGCTGTACCATAACGCGAACTTCGCGTCCGGCCTGAATGGCATACGATTTCTCGACACCTTCGAACGATTCCGAAATCTCTTCCAGTTTCTCCAGTCGTTTGATATACGTTTCCAGTGTTTCGCGGCGTGCACCCGGTCTTGCTGCAGACAGTGCATCTGCTGCACCAACCAGCATGGCAATGACCGAAGTTGCTTCGCAATCCCCGTGATGGGACGCGATACTGTTGATTACTACCGGATGTTCCTTGTATTTCTTCGCCAGCTCCACGCCGATTTCAACGTGTGATCCTTCCACTTCGTGATCCAGCGCTTTACCGATGTCATGCAATAGACCTGCACGTCTTGCAAGTGTAACGTCTTCTCCGAGTTCGCCAGCCATCAGTCCAGCCAGATAAGCGACCTCCATTGAATGCTTCAAGACGTTCTGACCGTAACTTGTACGGAACTTCAACCGGCCCAGTATTTTGATCAGATCCGGATGCAGACCATGCACACCCACTTCAAAGGTAGCTTGCTCACCATATTCACGGATGCGCTCGTCCACTTCTTTGCGGGATTTCTCAACCATCTCTTCAATGCGTGCCGGGTGAATGCGTCCGTCAGCCACCAATTTCTCGAGGGCAGTACGGGCAATCTCACGACGGATCGGGTCAAAGCCCGACAGAATAACTGCTTCTGGCGTATCATCGATAATAAGGTCAATCCCCGTAAGGGTTTCAAGCGCACGGATGTTACGTCCTTCACGACCGATAATCCGGCCTTTCATTTCTTCATTAGGCAAGGTTACAACGGATACCGTTGTCTCTGCCACATGGTCAGCTGCACAACGCTGAATGGCAAGGGTAATAATTTCGCGGGATTTCTTGTCCGCCTCTTCCTTCGCCTGCTGTTCAATGTCCTTGATCATTTGAGCCGTCTCATGACGAACTTCCTGTTCTACGTTGGACAGTATGATACTGCGTGCATCTTCCATGGTGAGGTTGGATATACGCTCCAGCTCCGTCACCTGATTTTTGTAGATCATTTCGATCTGCTGCTGTGTCTCATCAATACGTTTCTCTTTGTTGGCCACTTGCTCTTCTTTACGTTCGAGTGATTCCATCTTTTTATCCAGCGACTCTTCTTTTTGCAACAATCGTCTTTCTTGTCGTTGAATTTCATTCCGACGTTCACGAGTGTCTTTTTCAGCTTCGGCCCGAATGCGATGAATTTCATCCTTCGCTTCCAGCACCGTCTCTTTCTTCTGTGCTTCTGCCTCTTTCTTCGCGTTCTCAACGATCTGTACGGCAGCTTGTTCCGCACTGGAGATTTTAGCCTCTGCAAGAGATTTGCGAATAAAATATCCGACTCCGAACCCAATAACGAGCGCGGCCACAACGAGAACGATCGTGATTGCAATGTCCATACTGTTCACCTCCTCGTTGGTTCCTCCAAGGCACTCCTTGGGTCAATTTGCTGTTTTCAAACTTACATATGTTTGGGAATAACGATACCTACGGCGATCCCCCGCCGATTTTCATTTCAAGTGTACATGTTACCACGTACTATTCGCTGCCTTCAGCGAATCCATAATCATGAAGGGTAAATCCTAAGAAACCGAAACCGCTTTTTTGGAAGGAAAAAGGGTTGTCCATTTCTTACAGACTCATGTCCATTTTAGTATTTGACGAAAGAAATTGTCAAGAGAATGCAGCACACTGTGTAGTCTCTGTTAATCCCATGGTAACAACTCGTCATCTTCAGAATCTTCGACTTCATCTTCTTCAATTAAACAATTCACAACTTTACGTACCATATCCATAGGAAAACCGCGTCGCATCAAGAAGGGAAGCGTTTTGCGTTTCTTCTCCGTAACGTCCCCTTTGACTTGGTTCCACTTCTTTCGCCCTGCGGTCAAAGCTGTCTCAAACTCCACATCCGCATCCACGCCTTCAAGCGCTTCAACAATGAGCTCATTGGCAATGCCCTTTTGACGCAGCTCTTGCCTTATCCACAGTTTTCCCTTCCTCTGGCCTGTCATACGCTGCCTTGTCCATTCCTTCGCAAACCCTTCATCGTCCACCAGCTTCTCCTGCTCAAGTCGATCCAGCACTTCTTCAATTAACGGTACGGCGAACTCTTTCTGACGAAGTCGCTGGCTTAATTCATGCCTTGTACGCTGTTTGTGCTCTAAGTAACGCAATGCCTGCACATAGGTCTGCTGCCGCTCATCCGCTACTATGATCTCTTCGAGATCTTTCTTCACAAATGTGTTGCCCCGAGTCATTCGATATTTGATCATTACATCTTCCAGAACAGTTATCGAGTACAAACCGAACGTGATCCGGTACCGGGCCTGCCTGCTTTTTGTTCGCTCTACCCGTGTAATCGTAAGTTCTTCGTTATCCGGAAATTGGGAGATCCCCTCCAGTTCTGCTGTTTCGTACAAATCATCATCATGTTGATCCATTCAGGTCTCTCCCTCCTTTTTGTTCAACTCTGTATCTTTCTAATTATGAAGTACCTATCTTCTTAAAGAAAACTGCAGACCAAAATGCAAAAAGCCGGGAATCCAACCCGGCACCAGCTCACTCAATAAATGTGCTAACAGCCCCTGTCCAATGGACAGGAGCTGTTAGACAGCGCGCGAGAACACGCGCCGTCTCCCCTAGCAGGATCGGATCAATTTCATCCTCCCCAATCCGAGAAGTCCAGTAAGAACCTTCTGGAGCCTCCCAGCAAGGAAGAATTACTCGTTAATCTCAAACAATTCTTGTTCTTCTGCTTCTTCTTTTTGTTGATCTTCGCTCGTAGGAGCAGGAACTACCGTCGTCAGATTGCTCGCTTCACGAATTTTTTGCTCGATCACTTGAGCGATCTCTTTATGCTCTTTCATAAACTGCTTCGCATTTTCACGACCTTGACCCAGACGTTCGCCTTCGTAAGAATACCAAGCACCACTTTTATTAACGATGTCGAGTTCTGTACCAATATCAATGATACTGCCCTCTCTGGAGATACCTTCACCATACATGATATCTACTTCTGCTTGTTTGAACGGTGGTGCAACTTTATTTTTGACAACCTTCACACGAGTACGGTTCCCGATGATGTCATTACCTGATTTAATACTCTCAATACGGCGAACATCCAAACGAACCGTAGAGTAGAATTTCAGGGCACGTCCACCAGGTGTTGTCTCAGGGTTACCAAACATTACGCCAACTTTTTCACGAAGCTGGTTGATAAAGATGGCAATGGTTTTGGATTTGCTGATTGCACCAGACAATTTACGCAACGCCTGAGACATCAGACGTGCTTGCAAACCAACGTGGGAATCCCCCATTTCGCCTTCGATCTCAGCTTTTGGTACCAAGGCAGCAACAGAGTCAACAACGATAATGTCAACAGCACCACTGCGCACAAGTGCTTCAGCAATTTCCAACGCTTGTTCACCCGTATCCGGTTGGGACAAAAGCAATTCATCAATGTTAACACCTAGTTTACTTGCATACGTTGGATCAAGAGCATGCTCGGCATCGATAAATGCAGCTTGTCCACCGACTTTTTGTACTTCAGCGATCGCATGCAATGCTACAGTTGTTTTACCTGAAGATTCAGGTCCATATATTTCAACAATCCGGCCTTTTGGCAAGCCGCCTGTTCCAAGTGCTATATCCAGAGCCAAGGATCCGCTGGGTATGATTTCCACTTGCATGTGAGTTGACTCACCCAGTTTCATGATAGATCCTTTACCAAATTGCTTCTCTATTTGACGGAGCGCCATATCAAGCGCGGCACGACGGTCTGACAATATGCTCACACCCTTTACTGTTTATAAGATAATGATACCTTGTTTTAACACGTTTGCCAAGCTTTTTTTCGAACATACATTCGTTTTTTTTTGTGAAGGCCGAGGCGCCTCTTCCTGGGCAAAACTTGCAATGAAACAGAAAAAAGAACCGCAAACAAGGCAAAACGCCTAATTCTACGGTTCTTCCGTCTGCTTAGATTATATCTGATAATCCCTGTAAAAGCAATTAAAGGTATACCTAGTCCATAGCGACAAGTTTGCGCCATAAGCGGTACAGAATAGCCTTGGTCGAACGGATGCGGACCGTCTCCCGATTACCGTTGATACGCAATTCGTGAATCTCCGTCTCTTTCCCCCGCTCAGCCAGAGCGATAAAAACCAGACCTGGTGGCTTACGCTCAGAGTATCCTGGACCTGCTACCCCTGTAACGGCCAAACCAAAATCCGAATCACCTATCATGCGTACCTGCTCAGCCAATACTTTAGCAACTTCAGGGCTAACAGCCCCGGGAGCATCTTCACCCTCCAGATAGTCATGGGGAACATTCAGCAGCTTTTCCTTTATCTCGTTGGAATAACATACAATTCCGCCTTTGAGCATGGAAGCACTGCCAGGAACCGAAGTCAGACTCTGCATGACAAGCCCTCCTGTGCAGCTCTCAGCCGCGCTCAGGGTCAGACCCATATCAGCCATCATTGTTACAATTGTATACTCTATAGGCACATCCTCGTTCGCGTAGAGGTGTTCAGGCAACCGTTCCCGAATCAGTACCTCCATGGCATCCAGCTTCTGCTTGGCCTCATTCTCACTCGGCGCCTTGGTGGACACCCGTACCGTTACTTCTCCCTCACTTGCATAAGGTGCAATCGTAGGGTCGGTTTGGCTATCAATCAGGTCAAGCAGACGGTCTTCCAATGCCGACTCACCGATTCCGGCAAATTTCAGCATTTTCGAATAAATTGGCATTTCTTTCGTAAGAACATGTTGGAACAACCAAGGTTTGACCTCCTGCTCAAACATGGGAATCAGTTCTTTCGGTGGCCCAGGCATGACAATATAATGCTTCCCGTTATCCGAAATGGCATTACCCGCGGCAAGGCCCGTTTCATTAGCGAGCGGGGTTCCTCCTTCAACCACGATGGCTTGACGCCGGTTATTCTCCGTCATCTCCACATTGCGATCCCTGAAGAAGCTTTCGATTTTATCCATTGCCATCCGATCAATATGTAGGCTGCGTCCCAACACTGCTGCTATGGCATCCTTGGTTAGATCATCCTGCGTAGGTCCGATACCGCCTGAGAACAAAATGACATCAGCTCGTCCTTGAGCAATTTGAATGGCTTCACTGAGACGATTCAGATTGTCCCCTACCACAGTTTGAAAATAAACGTCAATCCCGATAGCAGCCAATTCACGGGATAAATATCTGGCATTCGTATTTACGATCTGCCCGAGCAGCAACTCTGTTCCGACTGCGATAATTTCTGCCTTCATTCAGCATCCTCCTGTACACAATGTGAGTGATCAAAGGGCAATAGGATGTTTTCCTATTGCCCTTTGCGCAAGCTGTCCTTCATAAATTACCCGTTTTACCTTAAACTTTTACGCTTTTGATAAATTAAGCAAATTTTTGTTTTTGATGAAATAATCAATGCCAGACCAAATCGTAATGATCGCTGCAGCCCAAACAGCTATAACATCAACATGTATCCCAGTATAAGAGAACGGGAAGTTGTTAAGCAGAAGCAAAACGATGGCTACGATCTGTATTACGGTTTTCAGCTTGCCCCAGCTGCTGGCCGCGACAACCGATCCATCCAGCAGAGCAATTTGGCGAAGGCCGGTCACTGCAAACTCCCGGCTGATAATGACAACAGCAATCCATGAGTCCAGCTTACCCATCTCAACAAGTGAAATGAGCACTGCAGTCACTAACAGCTTGTCAGCCAGCGGGTCGAGAAGCTTGCCCAAATTAGTGACCATATTGTTTTTTCGTGCCAGGTATCCATCAATTCCATCCGTACTGGCTGCAATGATGAAGATAATGGCAGCGATCAGCTGATTATACGGAAGCGAAAGACTTCCGATCTGCATAGGCTCCGGATAAAATGGAAAGTCCACGAGCAGAAACACCATTAAAAAAGGGATTAAGCAAATTCGTGCAAGCGTAATCCGGTTGGGTAAATTCACAAGACGCCCTCCCTCTTATCCTCCAATACTCCAAACAATCATCTTAATCCCATATCCATCATCCGGAAGGTGAACATGTAAAATGCAGTGAGTACACCACTGATCTCATATGTAAAAACGCAAAAATAAAGTCAACCGTTCAAACGCAAAATCGTTTAAAACGTTCCGGCGACCTCCAAAAGATGTACTGCTTTTCACAAAGTCAGCAAAACGATGATGACTGGGCTTTATGCTTGATTGCTAGCAATGCACACTTAGTATAATATACGCCAATTGCAGTGTCAAAACACGTTTTTCACAACAAAAATGGACGTAACAAACTTATTTGAAGTTGGTATATTGCAAATCAAGAGGCAGATTGGCACCATTCAAAAGCTGCATAACCGCTTGCAAATCATTTTTACTCTTACCAGTTACCCGGAGCTGGTCCCCTTGAATCTGGCTCTTCACTTTCATTTTGGAATCACGAATCAGAATATTGATCTTTTTCGCGATATCCTGATCAATCCCCTGTTTAAAACTCAAACGCTGGCGTACTGTCCCGGATGAAGCTGGCTCCACTTTGCCATAGTCAATGTTCTTGAGCGGCAAATTCCGCTTGGCCATTTTCGATTGAAGTACATCAATGACAGCCTTAAGTTTGGTCTCATCGTCGGATACAATTGTCAATGCATCCTTGTCCAGTTTCAAGCTGCTTTTGCTGCCTTTAAAATCGTAACGTGTGCTGATTTCCTTTTCCGTCTGTGTAACAGCATTCGTTAATTCCTGCAAGTCCATTTTGGACACGATGTCGAACGAATTCTCTGAGCTCAATCTGGTCACCCTTTCAATTAATCATTTGTTCTGTGTAACATTATAGAGGATTCGCCCCGGAAAAGTCTAATTTTGAAGGGTAAACAAACGAAAAAGCATTTTCAGCCACCGCTTTTGCAGTAACCAAAAATGCTTTAACATACAGCAATCTAATATCGGCTGCGGTTGGGCTGTCTGAACATGTCGAGCACACCAAGAATGACGTGCGCAAGTCCGAAGCCCAAAATTCCGTAACCCCAAGCGCTTGGAGTCAAATAATAACCCAGGAGGCTGACAATGATTCCTAAACCTGTGACGATCCAGCTGACTGTCATAGCCATCCACCTCGCTTTACCGAAAGTTAACTGCAAGTGAAGACAAACTTATTGTCCCCCGCAGTTAATGCCCTTATTCGCCGCCTGTGGCAGAGCCTTCGGTTCCTGCATCGGCTCCTTCGACAGAGCTCGTATTCGTTCCGGTAGACGTGCCTGTGCTTTCATCTCCCAACTGGAGACGAATCCGGTTGGTGGCCTTCCCGTCCGTTACGACTTGACCACCAACTTCAATGGTCGTAGCTGCGGCATAACCAGACTTAATATACAAGCCGGCACTATCCAGATCAAAAGACAAACTGTCTCCATCGGCTGTCATACCAAATTGCAGTTTTTCTCCGCTTGAATTTTCACCTTTATACACTTCCAGCCAGCTCTGACCTGAAGCATTGATGGTAACCTTAACCGGCTGACCTGTACTCCCGTTTACTTTGAAATTCGTAATATTACCCGATTTACCATCTTCAGCAACCGTTACAGTTCCAGCATTATCAGCAGGCTCTTGATCTTCAGTGTCATCCGGGGTTTGTTCGTCCGTTTGACCTTCGGTACCCTCACCATTAACGTCGGTACCACCACCATTGCCGCCTGCTTCCCCTTCTCCCTGACCGGTTTCTTGTCCTGCAGACTCGTTATCCGGTGGAGTGGACGCTTGACCGTTGTCCTTCGTCTCATCAGGTTGATCATTCGGCGTTTGCTGACTATCTGTAATTTTGGTTTGATCGACGCCTTGTGTATCTGCATCATCTCTGTTCATGACCACATACACGTACAGTAAGGCAACAATCAGAATCGGAAATGTCCACATTAACGCTACAGACATCCATCGATTGCTGCGCTCTACAGGTCGACTCGAGCGTTTCTGAATTACGGGCTCCATCGTTGCTTCCGTTTCCTCTGCCGGTACATCTTTCTTGTGTCCCTCCAGCAGCTCATCAGGGTTTAGTCCCACCGTTTCCGCATAGGTTTTAATGAAAGCTCGCACATAGAAGCTGCCAGGAAGCACCTTATAGTCCCCAGCCTCTATTGCTTCCAAGTACCTCTTGCGAATTTTAGTCATTTCCTGTACATCATCGAGACTCATCCCTTTTTGCAGCCGGGCCTCTCTTAACTGCTGACCCAGTTCAGACATGCCATCTCCTCCTTATGTTTATCTTTTTCTCTTGGGTTGTTGATTATCTATTCCATGATTCCGTACGGAGCATTACAGTTCGTCGGTGTAACTGGCCGTAAACGTATCATAAATAATTTCCTCATTCGGATTGTTGCGAAGTTCAATAATGATATCAAAATCATTGTAGTCATATTCTGATTCCTGCACAAAAATATCAGGATGCTCAATGACCTTGGTACTCGGCATCGTCATAATATCCTGCAACAGATTATAATGCCGTTCACTGGAACGAATTGTACTTACAATACCATCAATGATGAAGACATTGTTTGGGTTCATTTCGTCCTCGGAGAGTTGGCTCCTTATGGTTTGACGAAGCAAAGTAGACGAAACAAACGTCCATCGTTTCATCGCACAGACGCTACCGGCGATAATGGATTCCGTTTTTCCGACACGAGGCATGCCACGAAGGCCAATTACCTGATTACCTTCCCTTTTAAATACTTCACCCAAAAAGTCCACGAGTAACCCAAGTTCATCCCGCGTGAAACGAAAAGTTTTGCGATCGTCCGAGTCGCGGTCAATGTACCGGCCATGACGGACAGCCAAGATGTCGACCAATTTGGGTTGGCGCAGAGCAGAAACCGTGATGCTGTTCACCTTTGCAAGCATCTCACCCAGCAAACGAATCTTCTCGTCGTCATCGGATTCGAGCAACATGCCTCTTGTTTTGCCTTCAACACCATTAATGGTCAATATATTTACTTCAAGCATCCCCAGCATGGAGGCAATGTCCCCCAACAAACCGGGTCTGTTCTTATGTATTTTATATTCCATATACCATTGTTTAGATTCCATTTAAACACCCCGTAATGCAATATTCCACATTGTTCGACAGCAGCAGATCGTGTCCGAAGGACACCGAACTGAGACATCTTCTAAAAATGGGTCACGTTAATGATATATAAAAAGAAAATGAATTACAAGAACAGGTCTGTAATCATTAGAGAAAAGCCCCCTTGCGGGAGCTTTCCATCGGTGAAGCTTATGCGTTTTGTTTGGCCAATTTGACCATCAGGCGCGCAATCGTACGACGCTCTTCGGCATCGCCGACATCCCATATTTCCTTCAATGCTCGGTTGGAATGGTTCGCTGGATCCACTTTCTCATCCAGAAAGTCACCAATCTCATACGCAAGTTTGTTGATGGTATCTTCACTCATCCCCATCTTCTCAGCTTGCTGTACGCGATCACCCAAGAACTTTTTCCATGTGTCAAAACTGCTGAGCACCGTTTTTTCTGTTGACATGATAAATCCTCCTTAGCTGTCGCATGAGATTTAAAATCAACAGTTGTAATATGTGCCTATCGAGCAATTAATATTCAGGATAAATCATCCAGCGAGCCGTGCGTCTTCAAATAGCCATACTTCAAGTAAGCCAGCCTCCATTTGGGCTAATGATCTGGCCGTTAATATAACCGGATTCCGGTAGCGCAAGAAAATAAACAAGTGAGGAAATTTCATCGGGTTGAGCAAGCCTCCCGGCTGGAATTTCCTCCTCCAGCATTTTCAGTTCATCCTGATCCAGATGATTCAGCATGGAGGTTTGAACAGCTCCAGGGGCAACTGCATTTACAGTAACACCGGAAGGTGCAAGCTCTTTCGCAAGAGCTTTTGTAAAGGCATTTACGCCCCCTTTTGTGGTGGAATACAGCACCTCACAAGATGCGCCTGATAATCCCCAGATGGAGGATACATTAATGATTCGTCCGTAACGCTGTGAAATCATGTGAGGCATCATGATTTGAGTACACATAAATGTGCCTTTCAAATTAATGGCCATCACTTCATCCCATATTTCTTCCGTGACGTCGGACAACAACCCATAATGAGATATGCCTGCGTTATTTACCAGAATGTCAGGCATTAATCCATGGGACTCCAATTTTTCACGCATACGCTCAATCTGTTCTCGGCTGCGGAGATCTGCGGACACTGTCATGACTTTGCCGCTGCCCTTTTCCATGCACCTTCTCGCCGCTTCATTGGCTGCCTCATGGGATTTCATATAGTGAATAACCACGTTCATACCGACCATTGCAAATCGTTCTGCAATAGCCGCTCCTATACCTCCGCTTGCTCCAGTAACCAGTACTGTCATGTCTCCAATCGGCTTCATTTGTCCGGTTCCCCTCTCCATATTACGGACTCACGACAAGCGATACAGCCAGTTGTTCCCAGCGAATATGCTCTTCCAGTCTGCGATTTACTTCTTCCAGTGTGATTGATTCATATATCGGAATCATGTTGAAAAAATCACCACCACGGAACTGCTCACGTGTAAATTCATGTGCTATGTTCTCCGGTGAATTAAGCATGCGCAAATATCCCCCGATTTTCTTTTTGCGTGCACGCTCAAAGTCCGAAGCTTCGAATCCTTTTTTAACAATAGCATCAACCTCTTCCCGTATGCGGGCCAGCAATAGATCCGGGTCTTTAGTATCACCACCAACGACAGAGAATGCATACTGCGGTGAACTAATGTATTCATGTCCGAAGCTATCCGAGATGAGATCTTCATCATACAGTTTTTGAAATAGGGCAGTACTAGCGCCGAACAGAAGATCCAACATTAATTTGGTCGTCATATCGCGTCGCAGCAAGTCTTCCCCCGAGAATCCAACATCCGTTTCCTTAAAGCCAAACAGACACTTGGGCAATGATACCGCGAGCCGTGCTTCTTTCCTGTCCTCCACGACTCCGGCAGGCTCCTGTTCAAATATCCGTTTGATTTCACCTTGGGGTTCGTAGTTTTTCTCCGCCTGGTTCGAACGAACCATATCCATGACTTCTTGAGGTTCTACCCCACCTACAACAAACAAAAGCATGTTGCTTGGATGATAAAACGTATTGTAACACGAGTACAGCGTTTCTTTGGTTATCGTGCCGATTGATTCTACCGTTCCTGCAATGTCGATATGGACTGGGTGTTTTTGGTACATCGCTTCGATCAATCCAAAATACACACGCCAGTCCGGATTATCGGCATACATATTAATTTCTTGTGCAATAATGCCTTTTTCCTTGTCCACATTCTGGTCAGTAAAATAAGGATTTTGCACAAAGTTGACTAATGTTTGTATATTTTCATTCACATGTTCTGTCGCAGAAAACAAATAAACGGTCTGGTCGAAACTCGTAAATGCATTGGCAGATGCCCCGTTGGACGCAAAAGTTGCAAAAATATCTCCTGTCGGCTCCTCAAACATTTTATGTTCCAGAAAATGAGCAATACCGTCGGGAACCTGTACTTCATCCTGACCTTTCACCTGAAAATGATTGTCTACAGAGCCATATTTGGTTGCAAACGTGGCAAAAGTTTTTTGGAATCCGGGTTTAGGCAATACATAGACATGAAGCCCATTATCCATGACTTCGTAATACAGCGTTTCCTGCAAATGATCGTAATGTATGCTCTCCACCAGTTATTCCCCCTTCTCATCCCGCAAGAAGTAGATCGTGTCCAGACGGAATTGCTCTGCCGCCTCACGAACGTTTTCTTTGCTGATTTGCTCAACCTGAGCGAGCAGCTCGTCAGCGGTCCGCTCCTTGCCCGATAACTGACGATTAAAGTCATACGCAATCATCTCAAAAGCAGAATCCTGCATTTCTTTGAGCAAATTACGGATCATCGCTTTGGTCTGAGACATTTCCAGATCGCTAATATTTCCATTTTTCATTTCATCTAACTGCTGATTGATGATCGTCACGGCTTTTTCATAATTGGGAATTTCAATTCCGGATTGAATCGTTGCGATGCCTTTATGTCCGTCATACCGGGAGGAAGCATAGTACGCCAGACTTTCCTTTTCACGAACATTAACAAACAATTTGGAATGTGGATATCCTCCAAGAATTCCGTTGTACATTAATGCTGCTGCATATTGCGGGTCGCCATACGTAATGGACGTGCGAAGTCCCATATTCAGTTTGCCTTGGTTAACATTTAGTCGTTCAACGACCGTCTCCACTTCTTTGTCACCGCGAACGGCCTGGTTTGTCACGTAGTTCGAGGAGTGGGTACGATTAACATCAAAGTGTTTTTGAACTAGACTCTCCACTTCT
This sequence comes from Paenibacillus sp. ACRRY, assembly GCF_022346995.1. Taxonomy (GTDB): domain Bacteria; phylum Bacillota; class Bacilli; order Paenibacillales; family Paenibacillaceae; genus Paenibacillus. The sequence continues at coordinate 1,779,996 of NZ_JAKRNM010000001.1, forward strand.
TCGAGCGTCGTGTCACCTACGACATAGAGATCCATGCTTGCCTGCTGCAGTAACGTCTGATAAGCGGTCGTAAGTACATCCGGTTCGATTGCCGGCAGATCCTGACGTTTCCCTAACGGATGCAAGCGATACGGTTCATTTTTACACATTTCCTCGATACTGCGTTCTGCCGCATAACGCATTTTATCATTAACAACAGACTCCAACTGCTTGCGGACGGTCTCACGTTCTGAATGCACATAGGCCTTTCTGAAATGCCCATCTTCCATAGCCGGCCGAGTAAGTACCTCTCCCAAAAACGCAAAGGAACGATCCAAAAGCTGTTCATCCCCGCCTACAAAGGAATCATTAATCGTGTCCATCCGGAATTGCACAATCTGATAGTCTCCACGCTTGTATACGTCAAAACCAAAACCAGCTCCATACAAATGCTCCAACTGTTCACGAAACTCCGTTGTTTCAGGATAGGACTGGGTTCCACGACGAAGCACAAATGGCGTCAGCGCTACTTTGGTGACCGTTTCTTCTTGCAGCGGGACTCCTGCATACAACGAGATGGCAAAAGTCTTGAAACGTTTAGTGGGCAATACATGGATACGAAACTCCTTTTGGCTGCCCCGTTCAAATCCTGATGTATTCAAATGTCAAAACCCCTTTACGGCGTCATTTGTTATGCAATATCTCGGTAACTCTCAAGTGCAACAACCATTTTAACCCATGCAAAAGGCAAGAAGCAACCGAAGACACGTCTTCTGGTTGCTTCCAACATCATCACATACAAAAGATATGCTGACCGATTGTTTTCACCTGAGGACGGGTCCAGATCCACTTGGAAGTAGCCGTCTTGGGATTAAAGTAATACAGGCAGCCGCCAGATGGGTCCCAGCCATTCATTGCCTGCTCAACCGCTTTACGGGCCTGCGCATTGGGTTCCAGATAGATCTGCCCGTCAGCTACAGCGGTAAATGCACCAGGCTGGAAAATGACGCCGGATGGTGTATTTGGAAAACTCGGTGATTTCACGCGGTTCAGTATGACTGCCGCTACAGCAACCTGACCTTCAAAGGGTTCTCCCCTGGATTCGCCATATACCGCATTGGCCATAATCTTAATTTCATTCTCGGATAAGCCCATGGAATTAGCGGATCCCATGTTGTCCTGCTCTTTGTTTGCATTGCCGGTTTTGTCCTCACCCTGGCCTGACGATTCTTTGTGCAGTGGCGGCTCGGTCGGAGACCATTGTTTAGTTGCGTTGTACAACCTCAGTTTAGTTTTAGCGCCAACCACACCATCTGCCTTCATGCCGAATTCAGATTGAAACCACTTTACGGATTTCAGCGTGCTGCTGCCAAAGTTACTATCGATTTTACCATTGTAAAAACCTAAGTACTTCAGTCTGCCTTGGAGCTCGTATACATCCTGCCCATAACTTCCATATTGTACGGTGTTACTGCTGAAGGTGGGCAGCGTCTTCTCTTCCACCTGGGAAGTATTCGGTTTGGATTCTTGGGTTGCCGAATGGTCAGGGAGCAAATAACGAATTCCCAATGCAGACATCAGCAAGATCGCAGTGAAAAGCCATATGTTCATTTTTCGCATCGACTGTGCTCTACCTTTCTCTTGTGGGATTAACAGAATCGCTAACGTTATTATGACAAGCCTGCTTGCTTCCTATGCACCAAATCACCCGATCATTGGACAACATGGCAAAACTTCAACGACCATAAAAAACAAAAAAAGCCCCCAACTTATTGTTGGGGGCATGCATAGATACATTTAATTGATGGTGCTTAAGAACTTATTTTGTTTTGTTGATATTGTTCCAGCGAGATTAGAACCTCCCTAGGCTTACTGCCTTCATACGGGCCAATAACACCACGAGCCTCCATTGAGTCGATCAGACGTGCGGCGCGAGTATAACCCACTCGCATGCGCCGCTGAAGCAAGGATACGGAAGCTTGCTTCGCTTCCAAAATAATTTGCACAGCTTGCTCATACAGTTCATCTTGTACTTCATCTGCCGCTTGAACGGAGTCATCGACTTCAGGAACAATGGATTCATCGTACTGCGCTTCGCCTTGTCCACGCACATAATTAACAATATTCTCAACTTCTTCATCACTCATGAAAGCTCCCTGCACCCGTACTGGCTTGGAAGCCCCCATTGGCATGAACAGCATATCGCCCCGACCCAACAGTTTCTCGGCTCCACCCATATCTAGGATTGTCCGGGAGTCTACCTGCGAAGACACACCGAATGCGATCCGAGACGGGATATTGGCCTTGATGACACCTGTAATGACATCTACGGAAGGCCGCTGCGTGGCGATAATGAGATGGATTCCAGCTGCACGCGCCATTTGGGCAAGACGGGCAATGGCATCTTCCACATCCCCCGCTGCAACCATCATCAGATCCGCAAGCTCGTCCACAATAACAACGATGTATGGCAACACAGCTGACGGATTATCCTTCATCAGGTTGTTGTAACCTTCAACGTTCCGTGTACCCGATTTGGAGAACAACTCATACCGCTTCTCCATCTCCACCACAATTTTTTTGAGGGCAAGCGAAGCTCTCTTGGGATCCGTAACTACCGGAGCCATCAGATGAGGAATGCCATTGTATACATTAAGCTCAACCATTTTCGGGTCGACCATCAGAAATTTCACTTCATCTGGCTTCGCTTTGTACAGAATACTTGTGATAATCCCGTTAATACATACCGATTTACCAGAACCCGTGGCACCCGCAACAAGCAAATGGGGCATACGGGCGAGGTTGCCAATGATGGTCTGACCAGAAATATCCCGTCCAAATGCAATAGTCACTTTGGACTCAGCATCCTGAAACGTGGATGTTTCCATAACCTCACGCATCGTTACAACTGAAACTTCGCCGTTGGGCACCTCAATACCAATCGCTGATTTACCCGGAATCGGTGCTTCCATCCGGATATCCTTTGCCGCCAATGCCAGTGCGATATCATCAGTCAAACTTACAATTCGGCTAACTTTCACACCAATATCCGGTTGAATTTCATATCGCGTAACGGCTGGACCTCTAACAACTTCTAGCACTTTCGCCCGCACACCGAAGCTCTCCAGTGTGGCTTCAAGCTTCCGGGCAGTTTGCATATAATCTTTTTGATCCCCGCCCTTACCGCCGTTATTAGGCTTCGCAAGAAGGCGGAACGAAGGGAGTTTGTACGGCTTCGGAGGTGGTGGAGGGGGTTTAACCGGCTCCATCGCCTGTCCCTCAACAGTTTCACTGTCCATCACCGAAGATGCATTATTTAATCCACCAGGTTGTCCTTCCAGGCTGTTCTCCATCACACTCAGGTCATCAGTACCCGCCTCATTTACAGGCCAATCTGCTCCGTCCACCAGTTCATCACTAATTTTGATCGGGATGTCGTCTTCTTGGCTGGAATCTGAAATGTCCTCGGGAAACGGATACGCATCGTCGAGATCATCATCCTTCACATGATCCTCGGATCTGACATGTTCGAAGAAATCCCGAATAATCGGAGCAGAACTGGTCGGCGGAGTATCCCTTCCAGCAGAAGCTGGAACCTCTGAGGCAAATGACGGCTCTTCTTTCCATGATTCTGCGACATGATCCGGCTCTGCGCGATATAACACTTGCTCTGCTGCCGGTGGCTGCTCTTGCTCCATCTCTCGGTCTGATTTGGTTGTCTCTCGATCCGCACCCCACTTACCAAACAATTGAAAGAAAATGGGTGCTTTTCGCTTGGGAAGATGCATTTCTTCCAAGTCATCCTCTTCATCCTCTTCGATATCCGCCGGAATAGGAACCACTTTACGTGCTGCTCCAGCTTTTTTTCCGGAGGATGTTGCAGCAGAACGTGCTGAAGGTCTGGACTCCAGCTTTTTGTAGATCGAACTGCCGGCATCCCATACCTTGGATCTGAAAATGCGTACCAGATCGACATAGGACAGATTCGTAATCAGCATAAAACTGATAATAAACATCACGATCATGATCAGGCGAGCGCCCAGACTGCCGAACAGCCACAAGAACAGAGCAAACTGAGCAGCCCCAATGTAGCCGCCACTTATGTCCTTATTTAACATGGAATCACGTTCACCTGGCGCAGGTTGTAGCAGTTCGGTCTGCATATCATTATGTACTTGTGTAATAACCGCTCCAGGCTCGAGAGCACCCACAGGGATAAGCTTCTGATGCATTGCAGATACGGTACTCATCAAGGTTAACGCAAACACCAGAAGAACAAGCCCGGTCTTACGAGTAGTCCAACCGCTTGGCCACTTTCGGTGAATCATAACCATCAATCCGTAATAGATCCCAACCAGCGGAATGGCAAAATAGAATTTCCCTAGCATTAATCCGAACATTTTGGATAATGAACGTCCTACCGTTGCTTCTCCGGATAGAGCGATAACCGCCAGAGTAATAAGCACAATTCCGTAGATTTCATATTTTAAAACGCCGCTGAACGCAGCGCCTTTTTTCTTCTTCTTTTTTCTTCTGGCCAAAATCAGGTCACCCCCAGAAGAATATTATACCATACAAATATAATCCGTACATATGTTCTTTTCTTACCCTATTTGTCTTTTTTCGTCATGTTATGTTGGTCCCGCGTTACCTGAAAGAGGAACTTTGGAGCCAGGCATATTGGCGGGATCAAGGTACGCTTCTAGCGGGCAGTCAAGCAAACGCACGATAACAGCTTCGCTCTCACTAACCGGTCTGATCTGCATCAATAAACCGTTGATCTTGACTTCACGCGTATCTTCCCCTTCATTCCACATCCCTGACCAGAGATGCTCCGGCGGCATTACAGTATACATGGTCATTGAGTAAGCCCTCCTGCCTGCAGAGTCTGTCTCTTGTCTCCCATGAGTTTGTTTAACTGGGCAATGGCTTGTCCGATGCCGCCAACCGCATCCATTAATCCGTATTTGACTGCATCAGCACTTCCTACGGCGGTACCGATATCCCGGTTCAATTCCCCTGTCTTAAACATGAGTTCTTTGAACATGTCCTCCGAAATATTCGAATGCGTGGTAACAAAGCGGACAACCCGTTCCTGCATTTTCTCCATATATTCAAATGTTTGAGGAACTCCAATGACAAGGCCGTTCATCCGGATGGGATGAATCGTCATTGTTGCACTTCCGGCAATTAATGAATAGGTTGAAGCTACTGCGATTGGAACCCCAATGCTGTGTCCTCCCCCAATAACAACGGTAACGGTCGGCTTGCTCAGAGAAGCAATCATCTCGGCAATCGCTAAACCCGCCTCCACATCTCCTCCCACGGTGTTCAGAATGATCAGAATCCCTTCGATCCGGGGGTTCTGTTCAGCAGCAACCAATTGCGGAATAATATGCTCGTACTTCGTGGTTTTGTTCTGCGGAGGCAGAATCAGATGACCTTCAACCTGTCCAATAATCGTCATACAGAAAATATTGGACTCTCCTGCGGGTGACTGAGTCTGTCCGAACTGCTGGATCGCTTCTGTAACGGGAGACAATCCTTTGTCATCTTGGGCAGGCATGCTCGGTGTCTCCGTCTCAGGTTGATTTGACTTGGATGTCTGCTTGCCATTTATATACTCACTCATTATGTTAATCCCCTTCCCCATAACTATATTAATGTCTTCCTTAGTATGGGGAATTTTCCAGCTTACTTATACCCGATGAACTGCCAAAAATCCCTTACATTATCCATGAAGCCAATCCACAAAAACCAAAAAAAGCCCCTGATCTACGAGGAACCGTCCAATATTACTCGTAGATCAGGGGCGACTGTGTGCCTGAATATATGATTTTAATGTATTTTAAACTTCCATGATAATTGGCAAAATCATCGGTCTGCGACGAGTTTGCTCATACAGGAAGCGTCCCAGTGCATCTTTTACATTCGTTTTGAGTGAAGCCCATTCGTTTACGTTCTCACTCATCAACTTTTGCAGCGTGCTGCTGACAATACGGTTGGCTTCATCAAGCAGTCCTTCGGATTCCCGTACGTATACAAATCCACGGGAAATGATATCCGGACCGGAGACAATTTTACCATCCTGTTTGCTCAGGGTAACTACAACGACAAGAATACCATCTTGAGATAAAAGTTTGCGATCACGCAATACGATGTTACCTACATCGCCTACACCCAATCCGTCGATCAGTACGTTGCCTGCAGTAACTTTACCAGCCTTGCGTGCTGCTCCGCCTTGAATCTCAACCACTTCACCGATATCCGTGATGAAGATGTTATCAGGATCGATACCTACAGATTCAGCAAGAACTGCGTGGCGGCGCTGCATACGGAACTCCCCGTGAATTGGCAGGAAGAATTTAGGCTTCATCAGGTTAAGCATCAGTTTGAGCTCTTCCTGGCTACCGTGTCCTGATACGTGTACACCGCTGTTCGCACCACTGTAATGTACATTAGCTCCGAGACGGAACAGTTCATCAATGGTACGGCCTACATACTTCTCGTTACCCGGTACCGGTGTTGCTGCAATAATAACCGTGTCACCAGGAAGAATGTCTACTTTACGATGAGTAGAACGTGCCATCCGAGTCAATGCAGACATTGGCTCGCCTTGACTTCCTGTGCAGAGAATAACAACGCGGTCAGCGGCCATTTTACCTACTTCTTCAGGTTCAATGATCATGCCGTCCGGAATATCCAGATAACCCAGATCCGAAGCAATACCTACAACGTTTACCATGCTGCGTCCAATGACAGCCACTTTGCGGCCAGTCACTTCTGCTGCATTAATAACCTGTTGAATCCGGTGTACGTTGGAAGCAAAGGTAGCCACTACAACGCGCTGGCTCGCTTTACGGAAGATATCTTCCAGAACGATACCTACATTTTTTTCGGAAGGCGTAAAGCCTGGTTTCTCGGCATTGGTACTGTCAGACAAAAGCGCAAGTACGCCATTCGTACCGATCTGTGCCATACGTTGAAGATCCGCATATTGACCATTTACTGGTGTGTGGTCGAATTTGAAGTCACCTGTATGAACTACAGCACCTTCTGGTGTTTCAACACATACACCAACGGAATCCGGAATACTATGGTTAGTAGCAAAGAATGTTGCTTTCAATACCGATCCAAGTTGGATCTCGGAATCAGCATCAATCAGAATGCGTTTTGTTTCACCCAGCAAATTGGCTTCTTTCAGCTTGTTTTCCACCAGTCCGAGTGTAAGCTTCGTTCCGTATACAGGAACGTTAAGGTGTTTCAGAACATACGGCAATCCACCGATATGATCTTCGTGACCGTGAGTCAAAATAATACCTCTTACTTTGTCACGGTTCTCAGTCAAGTACGAAATGTCAGGAATGACAATGTCGATTCCAAGCATATCTTCTTCAGGGAATTTAAGACCAGCATCTACGACTACAATGTCGTTAGCGTATTGGATGACGTACATATTTTTACCAATCTCGCCTACGCCGCCCAGTGCAAAAATCATCAGTTTATCGTTATTATTTTTCTTAGACAAATGAATCTGAACCTCCTATGGTAGTTGGACGTCGTACCTTATTATTTTATTTATTGTAAGTTAAAAAAGTAATCTCCACATCAAAGCCAATAGATAGGCATGTATGCAAAAGAACACCTTTATTCACGATATTTGGAAGAAGTTCTTCGAAGCAATTCCCCTTCACCAACAAGTTGGATTTGAAATGATTCCTTCTTAGCCGTTCCTTCCCTTTTCACCGCAAAGCCACATCTCGAAACGATGTCGCTTTCAATTTCAAAAAAATACCGCACCCAGTCACTTGACATCATTATACATGATTAAAAACAAAAAAAACAAGTCACTCTGTCGTTAAGCCTTAGGTTTCCCTCTGACAGCAAGGATGAAACAACCCCAAAAAACAAAAAAAGAACCACTTCTTCTCTCTGAAGAGCGGTTCCTTTTTGTTTAAATATGTTATAAAGATTAATAATTTCAAGACATACACTTGTTATTCATTAAACAAGGCACGGATAAAGCCCTGCTCATCTTCGGTTGGAGCAATGAGCGGTAGACGCACTGACCCAACATTCAATCCACGTAACGTCAGTGCATATTTCACTGCAACCGGGTTCGGCAAAGGCTGAGGACACTCAAACAAACCTTTGAACACCGGGAAAAGCTTCTGATGCAATCTCGTTGCATTTTGAGTGTCTCCACCGACAAAGGAATCAATCATCTGCTTCATCTCTGAACCAACCACATGGCTCGCGACGCTAACAATGCCGTATGCCCCCACTGTGATCGCTGGTAAGCCTGACGCATCGTCTCCCGTATATACTTTAAAGTGATCGGGTGCATCTGCAGCGACGAGTGTCACATGCTCCAAAGAAGCACATTCTTTCGTAGCCACAATATTCGGTATCTGAGCCAGGCGAAGCGTAGTGGCCGCAGACAAGCAGGCCGAGGTACGTCCTGGCACGTTATATAGCATCACAGGCAGTTTGGTTGAGCTCGCGATGGCTTCAAAATGTTGGAACATGCCTTCTTGGCTTGGTTTGTTGTAATAAGGAACGACCAAAAGGACCCCATCCACGCCAACACGTTCAGCTTCTTGTGTCAGATGGATCGAATGGGCAGTATTGTTAGACCCTGTTCCGGCAATGATTTTGCATCTTCCTGCAGCATGCTTCACTGCAAACTCAAAAAGCTGCACCTTCTCACTGTCGCTAAGTGTAGGAGATTCACCGGTCGTACCGGACACCACAAGTGCTTCAGATTTTTGATCTGAAATTAAATAGTCTATAAGCCTTGCAGTTTCCTCCCAATGAATCTCCCCCTGTTCGTTGAACGGAGTGACCATTGCTGTAATCAATCTTCCAAAGTCCAATTCGATTTCCTCCTTCAAAACAGGTCTGGCTCCGATCGCTTCTAATTACAGATGAAGTTCGAATGAGGTGTGAAGCGCCCTCAGGGCCTGAACCATATCTTCTTTTTTTACAAGTACCCAGATGGTTGTATTCGAATCTGCAGATTGCAATATCTGAATGTCAGCCAGTGTTAACGATTCAACGATTCTTGCCATAATTCCAGGCACACCGTTAATTCCACCGCCGATCACCGAAACTTTGGCACAGCCGGACAGACTTTGAGGTTTAAGACCAATCTCTTGTAATACTTGAATTGCTTTTTCAGAGTCACTGTCGAATACCGTATACACGACTCCTGAAGGGGTAACATTAATAAAATCAACACTAATCGAATTTTCAGCCATTGTTTTGAAGACTTTCAGTTGCAGCCGATCTGCGCCTCCCGGTACATCTACGGTGATCTGGGTTACATTGCTAACGTAAGCAATACCCGTCACATAACGATCTACTATGCCTGTCTGCACATCCTGGAAGCCCTCCGGATGAGTAACAAGGGTTCCTTCGCTGTCTGCAAAAGTGGAACGCACACGTACTGGAATCTGGGATTGCATTGCAATTTCTACTGCTCGGGGGTGAATAACCTTCGCCCCGTGATGCGCCATATTACAGATCTCGGCATAACTCACCACAGTCAACGGTCGTGCATCCTCTACTATCCGCGGATCAGCGGTCAAAATGCCGTTTACATCCGTATAGATATCCACCATCTCCGCATGAAGAGCGGCACCCAGTGCCGTCGCTGATGTATCACTACCTCCACGACCTAAAGTGGTAAAGTCCCCGCTCTCTGTCTGCCCTTGGAAACCGGTAACAATAACAACACGATCTTTTTGAAGCTCCTCCAGCACACGAACAGGACGGACATCCAAAATCCGGGCATTCCCGAAATTGTCGTCCGTCACAAAGCCTGCCTGCGCACCAGTCAGCACAGTTGTGGGGATGTTTTCATGTTCCAGAAGACTGCTGAGCGTTGTAGCTGATATGATTTCACCACAGCACAACAATAAATCTTTTTCACGTGCAGACAGTGCATTACCATTTTGCGCTGCCCAGTCAAGCAATGTATCTGTAGCATATGGTTCACCCCGGCGGCCCATAGCGGATACAACAATGACAAGACTAAGTCCTGCCTCAAGTTCACGTTTAATATGACGGAGCACGTGCTCTCTTGCCTGAACTGTAGAGAGCGACGTGCCTCCAAATTTCTGTACCATGATACGCATCTTAATTCCTCCATTTGTGTACGCAAGAAGACTGGACACGGTCAAATCAACAAATGGATCAACCCAGGGAGCGTTCCGATGCAATAAATTCAGCAATGATTACGACATTATATGCCGTTTTTCCTCTGTAGATTGCTCAAAGCAATTCACAAACTGAAGGTCGGTTGTCACCGATCACGACATGCATATCTTCATGAACGCATCCCGCTTGCGATCAATTCGGTGCAAGCAGGAATGCCCTTCAACGACAGGAACGCGTACACAGAAAGATGTTAAACTTTCGACGTATCGTCCCCCATGATTTTCTTTGTCTACCCTAACCAAGTTCATTTCTTCATGCGTATAACCGTTATCCTAGAACTTCTCCACTGCGAAATCAAACCCGTAAGCAGATGTTAAACTTGGTTAATAAACGATCAAGCCTGTGCAGAGCGTTCCACAATCATCGGCTGTAACTGTTTACCTTCCAGTGCACTCCAGCATGCCTCCGGAATAAGTTCCATTTTGGCCACTAACGAGTTTGGCTTCTTCACCGGATCATCCTGCCCAAACGGTACAAAGTACATATATTTTGCCACAAGCAATTTGGCGATGTTCGCGGCATTCAGTCCCAGACCATCATTTGTGGAGATGGCGAGCACTACCGGACGCTGATTCCGCATCTGAGCTTTGGCTGCCATCAGCACAGGGCTATCGGTCATCGCATTAGCCAGCTTACTCGTGGTGTTCCCTGTGCAGGGAGCTATCACGAGCACATCAAGCAATTTGGATGGTCCGAGCGGTTCCGCCTCAACAATTGTAGAAATAATATCATTACCGGTTATATCTTTCAACTGTTTTTGCCAGTTCTGAGCCGTACCAAAGCGTGTATCCGTTGTTAATACCGAATTGGAAATAATCGGAACGACATTCGCACCCTCAGCCACAAACCGGCTAATTACCGGCATAACCTCTTCAAACGTACAATGAGAACCTGTAATCGCATAACCTACCGTTTTACCCTTCCAGTTCATTGTTCAACCTCCCGTGCGTTTTGTTCTTCCAAAAGCAAACGGATCAACGCGTCGGCAATAATGCCGCCAGCCGTTTTGGGAGCAACAATGCCGGGGAGGCCTGGCGCCAGAAGCGCTTTAATGCCGCGTTTTTCAGCATATCTGAAATCGCAGCCGCCAGGAGCGGATGCGAGGTCAATAATGACTGCTTTTTGCGGCATTCTGGACAGGATTTGTGCTGTGATTATCATAGTCGGTATCGTATTAAAAAGCAAGTCAACTGCCCCGGTTTGAGCGGCCAAATCCGTTGTCATGAAAGGCTTCCAGCCCATGATGTTAGCCCGAGCTGCATCTTCTTCCCGCCTGATTCCCACCCGTACATTTGCCCCAAGACCCTGGAGCGTTTTTGCCATTGTGAATCCTGTTCGGCCAAGCCCAAGCACAATACATTCCGACCCGTGGATCGTGAAGTCCGTCTCCCGAATCGCCATGGCGACCGCTCCCTCAGCTGTCGGTATCGAGTTGTAGAGCGCAATGTCGTCACGATCCAACACCTCGATAAGCCGCAAACCGTTATCCACGCACAACTCACGCAAAAATGGCTTTGCCATTCCTGTGAAAACAATACAATGCTCTGGCAATGCCGCTATCTGTTCTTTTTTGAGGAAAATCGGCAAGTCACTGAATGAGGTGCTCACTTTCCCCTGATCATCACATCCAACCACGGGCAGCACCAGCACATCCGCAGATGCCAACACCTCATCCTCCAGTTCATGATGTTCGATCCCCGGAATAGAACGCTCCAGCTTGTCGAAACCGACCACACTCACTGTGGCATCCAGCACTGCGCATTTTTGAATGACTTCAAGCTGCCGCGCATCTCCGCCCAGGACTACTATCCGGACTCCGGTCAGCATCGGGACGTCACTCCTTTCACCACATGTATGCCTTATCGTATGCAGGGGCCCACAGGGGGGTGAAAAACATTTCCTATCTCTTCTCCAAACAAAAAAGCCTTCCCGCATGGGGAAGGCCCTTCATCATTCGTAGCCGTTTATTATTTTCCGGTATGACCGAATCCACCCTCGCCGCGAACCGTTTCCGAAAGTTCGCTCACTTCGGTTAGTTCAATAGCAGGAACAGTCTGAAACACGATTTGAGCAATACGTTCACCCCGTACAATCGTGAATGGCTCCTGGCCCAGATTAATCAAAAGCACTTTAACCTCGCCCCGGTAATCCGCATCGATGGTCCCTGGTGTGTTTAAACAGGTAATGCCGTGCTTGAACGCCAGGCCACTGCGTGGGCGAATCTGTGCTTCAAGGCCCGCAGGCATAGCCATAGCCAGACCTGTCGGAATCAGCGTGCGCTGTCCCGGCTGCAATACAACATCCTCCTGAAGCGCAGCAACTACATCAAAGCCTGATGCAAGCTCTGACATTTTTTGAGGCAGTTTAATATCTTCATTGCCCGGTAACTTTTGAATTTGAACGTAATGCAACAAAATCATCCCTTCTTAATCCAGCAATGGTGCGATCAGAAGCACCGACCATAGCAAGCGCAAACGGCTCCGCGAACATCAGGTCAAGTACAGCATCGATATCTTCCATCGTTACTTGTTCAATTTTGGCTATCATTTCATCCAGCGTATGGTGTCTGCCCAGCATCAGTTCGTTTTTACCCAAACGATTCATCCGGCTTCCCGTGCTTTCCAAACTGAGAATCAGACTACCCTTCAGCTGTTCTTTTCCTTTGCGCAGTTCATCTTCCGTCAGACCGTTAACTGCAAGATCCTGCAGAACCTCTTTGGTCAGGTCCAACACTTCTTTCGTTTGTTTCGGTGCAGTACCTGCATATATCGTAAACAGCCCGCTGTCCGCATGAGAACTGTGATAGGAATAAACGGAATATGCCAGTCCGCGCTTTTCACGAATTTCCTGGAACAGTCTGGAGCTCATTCCGCCACCAATGGCATTATTCAATACAACCATGGCAAACTGCAGTGGATCTCCGATTTTGCAGCCTGGAAACGAAATACAAATGTGATTCTGTTCGGTTTTCTTCTTGTGAAAGAGCTGCCCACTCTGGAACTTGGGAACGGTAATCTGTTCTGCCGCACCATGAACGTCAAATGATCCAAAGTGCTTTTCCATCAATTCAATCACACTGTCATCAATATTACCTGCAATACTAATGACTGTGTTCTCAATCGTGTAGTGCTCCTTCATATATGCACGCAGATCGCTGGAACCCATCGCTTTGAGTTGTTCTTCCGTACCCAGAATCGGGTAAGCCAGCGGATGCTCTCCATAAGCAGCCGTAGCCATCAAATCGTGTACCATATCATCCGGCGTATCCTCGTACATTGAAATCTCTTCGAGGATGACGTTTTTCTCCTTGATGAGCTCGCCATCATCCATTTTGGAACGGAAAAACATGTCAGACAATACATCTACAGCGATAGGCAGATGCTCATCCAATACTTTAGCATAATAACACGTGTATTCTTTCGAAGTGAATGCGTTCACGTTACCGCCGATAGCATCAAACTGTTCCGCAATTGCTTTGGCATCGTAACGATCCGTTCCCTTGAACAACATGTGCTCAATAAAATGTGATACTCCATTGTTAACAGGCTGCTCGTTACGCGATCCTGTCTTGACCCATATACCAAAAGACACGGAACGACAGGTCGGAATCTGTTCCATGACTACCCTGAGGCCATTGCCCAGCTGAATTTTTTTCACGGTTGGCCCTCCTACATCTCTATAATTGCCTTGATCTCCAAAAACGAAATCGACATTTGGTTCCAACTGTTTGATATTAACAAAAAAACGCCGCTCACTCAACCGCCGGAGCTTTTATGCGTTCAGAAGATAACGTCTCACTCACTGTACCGAGAGCGAGGCCTTTCCCACGAATCGACTCAATCATGCCTTTCAGTGCGCCTGACGAGGATGCAGTGGGATGCATCAAAATTAACGTACCCGCTTCCACTTTTGCCTCAATCTTATTTACAATCGAAGCTGAACTTGGCTTTCTCCAATCCACGGTGTCCAGTGTCCATAGGACCGTTTGCAACCCCATGCTTGAGGCAATGTCTACTGTTTTCTGATTAAAGTCACCTGACGGGGGAGCAAACCAGCGATTTTCCACTCCTAGCGTCTCCTTGAGCAGATCCTCTGTCTTGCTTATCTCAAGTCTGGCCCGTTCTGCACTCAATCGACTCATGTTTGGATGAGAGTAAGCATGGTTGGACAGTTCATGACCTCGTTTCTGAATCTCTTTGGCGAGCTCGGCATTTTTCTTTAACCAGCTTCCATCCAAAAAAAAGGTCGCCTTCACCTTCGCGGCATCGAGCGTATCAAGCATCGGGATAATATACTCATTGCCCCAAGCCACATTAATCATAAACGAAACCATCGGCTTTGCCGGATTCCCCCGGTATACCGGGTGAGCTCCAAGATCCTTGAGCTGGATTTCTGGTTCAACCTGACGATAAACATATGCAATTTTGGTATTGAGGTTACCACCAAGTGCCTTGCGATACGTGGCTTCCACATCAATCTCCAAGCCATTATAGCCCGGTATTGCCTTCCATACCCTGTCCACTTTGGCATTGACCGGAGCTATTTTTGTTTCGGCCGCTTTATCCCGGATCGCCGATAACAGGGCATCCTCTCCAGTCGCCTCTTGAAACATATCAAATGCATTTTGTGTCCCCGGGCCATCCCGAATCTCCGTAATGTATGTACGTACACTGCCTACTTGTCCGACCAGTATGACAGCCGCCACACCCGCCAGAACTGCAACCAGCTTTTTAGATTGGTTTTTCACAGTTCCATCCTCCCGCCGTCTTTGTCCCCATCATATGAGGACAAGGGCAAGAATATGAACAAATTCAGGCAGTCTTTTGAAATTCATTAACGTTAAGCGATTTTAGGCGTTAAAAAAAGAGCCAGAAATACACATTCTGTCTCTTCATTCAATGGATCTGTAAAAATTAAGCAGAGCTTAGGACTGTGCCGGAGCTTCAGCCGTTAATACTGCTTTGCGGGACAAGTTGATGCGACCTTGTTGGTCAATTTCCGTTACTTTAACGGTAATGGAATCACCTACGGCTACAACATCTTCTACTTTGGCAACACGCTCTGTTGACAATTGTGAGATGTGAACCAGACCCTCTTTGTTCGGCAGAACTTCGACAAATGCACCGAATTTCTCAACACGTTTTACTTTGCCGACATAAATCTCGCCGACCAGCACTTCACGTACGATTCCTTCAATAATCGATTTTGCCTTATCATTCATGTCCTGGTTGGAAGAAGCGATAAATACGCGTCCATCCTGTTCAATATCAATTTTAACACCAGTTTCCTCGATGATTTTATTGATAATTTTACCACCAGCACCGATAACATCACGGATTTTATCCGGATTAATATGCATAGTCGTAATCTTAGGCGCGTACTGTGACAACTGCTCACGTGGCGTTTTCATTACTTCGGTCATTTTGCCCAGGATATGCATACGGCCTTCTTTGGCTTGAGCCAACGCTTCGGACAAAATTTGACGATCAATACCATCAATTTTAATATCCATCTGGATCGCTGTCACACCTTCAGGTGTTCCTGCAACTTTGAAGTCCATGTCACCCAGGTGATCTTCCATACCTTGAATGTCACTAAGAATGGACACATGCTCTCCATCTTTGATCAGACCCATAGCTACCCCAGCAACCGGAGCTTTAATGGGTACACCAGCATCCATCATGGCAAGCGTACTTGCGCAGATACTTGCTTGTGAAGTTGATCCGTTAGATTCCAATACTTCTGATACCAGACGAATTGTGTACGGGAAGTCCGTCTCCGAAGGAATAACTTTAGCCAGAGCACGTTCACCCAACGCACCATGTCCAATCTCACGACGACCTGGAGCACGCAATGGACGAGCTTCACCCACGCTGAATGGCGGGAAGTTGTAATGATGCATGAAGCGTTTGGTTTCTTCCAAGCTGATTCCATCCAGAATCTGAACATCACCCAATGCACCCAAGGTACAAATGCTAAGCGCTTGTGTTTGACCACGTGTGAACAAACCGGAACCATGCGTACGTGGCAGCAATGATGTATCACACTCAATTGGACGAATCTCTGCAAGTCCGCGTCCGTCCGGACGAACCTTATCATGTGTGATCAAGCGGCGCACTTCTTCTTTGACGATATCGTGCAGCACTTCCTTCACGTCTTTGAGCAGTTCAGGAGTCTCGATGTATTGCTCTTCAAAATGAGCAACGGTTTCGTCATTCACTGCATCAATCGCGTCTTGACGAGCATGCTTCTCAGCGATTTTAACCGCTTCTACCAAGCGAGCACTCGCATATTCACGTACAGCACTGTTAACTTCAGCATTTACAGCGTGCAGTTTTACAGCCATTTTTTCTTTGCCGGCCACTTGGACCAGTTCTTCAATGACAGCCACAATGTTCTTGATTTCATCATGTCCGAACATGATGGCTTCGAGCATAACTTCTTCCGGAACTTCGTTTGCTTCTGCCTCTACCATCATGATGGCATCTTTGGTTCCTGCAACAACGAGTTCAATTTCACTGACTTCAAGCTGTGCAATGGTTGGGTTAATAATGAATTCACCATCAATACGTCCAACTTTTACGCCACCGATTGGCCCGTTGAATGGAACGTCCGAAATGCTCAGTGCAGCCGATGTACCGATCATGGCAGCAATCTGTGGTTCACAGTCCTGATCAACACTCATAACGATGTTGAGAACTTGTACATCATTACGGAAACCTTCAGGGAACAATGGACGGATTGGACGGTCTGTCAGACGACTAGCAAGAATGGCTTTCTCACTTGGTCTTCCTTCCCGTTTAATGAATCCGCCTGGAATTTTACCTACGGCATACAATCTTTCCTCATAGTTCACCGTGAGCGGGAAAAAGTCCAGATCTTTCGGTTCGCTTGATGCTGTAACGGTACACAAAACAACCGTATCTCCGTATGTTACTTTAACGGCAGCATTTGCCTGTTTAGCCAAACGTCCTGTTTCAAGCACAAGCGTTCTTCCACCAAGCTGCATTTCAACACGCTTTTCCATGAAATCCCTCCTTCTAATCGTTCCTAACACAATGGATTCTGCATTTTCTCAGTATTTCCTGCTTGTCCTGCATTCATTAACTTGCAAAACAAAAGCTCCTTGCGGAGCTGTCATCTACAAATATATGGCAACATGTTCATCTACAAAACAACCCAGCTGTAAACTCCGCTTGTCCCTCAATACAGAGGAACGACGGATAACAGCCAGGTTGGTTTTGAAAACATGTACGATAATTAACGACGCAATCCGAGTTTCTCGATCAATGCGCTGTAACGTTTAACATCTTTGTTTTTCACGTAAGCCAAAAGCTTACGACGTTGACCTACCATTTTCAAAAGTCCACGACGTGAGTGGTGGTCTTTCTTATGCGTACGCAAGTGGTCTGTCAAACTTCTGATGTTTTCCGTAAGGATAGCAACTTGCACCTCAGGTGATCCAGTATCGGACTCATGAGTTTTGTGCTCGTCGATCAGTTGTTGTTTACGTTCTTGAGTCAATGCCATCCTATTCACCTCCTTCATTATAATCGCCATTAGCCTCGTTACCGCCGGTGAGAGCGTGCAACCAAGCCAAGGTTGTCTGTTGTCTAAAACGACAACGTAGTACATTATATCATAGTTGCCTAACCAAAGTAAATGTAAACATACATTTTACTCGGAATTTCAACCTAAGAGTCTTGCAGCAGTCAAGGCATCTTCCCGAATCTGGCTAATCAGAGCATCGATCGAGTCAAACTTGCGTTCTTCCCGAATATAGTGTACCAGTTCTACCTTCAGTTCCTCATCATAGAGATGCCCTTCAAAATCAAGCACATGTACTTCAAACGTAGGCTTCATCCCGCTATCGTGGAACGTAGGCTTCACACCGAGGTTCATTACCCCTCGCAACGACTGCTCCCCATGATATACGCGAACAGCATACACACCTTTCGCAGGTGCCACATAATGGTCTGTTAATTCGAGATTTGCAGTAGGGAAACCAATCGTCCGGCCGCGTTTCTCTCCGTGGATAACCGTTCCTCTGATACTGTAAGGACGTCCAAGCCACTGACTTGCTTCATCCATTTCTCCACGTTTAAGCAAACCACGAATTAAAGAACTGCTGACCTTCTCCCCATTAAGCAGGAATGGAGGTACAGTTTCTACAGCCATCTCATTGCTGCCCAGCGAACGAAGCATCTGCTCATCACCGGCTCCCTTGTGACCAAAACGGAAGTCAAAACCAACTACCGCCGTTCGAGTCTGAAGCGGAATCAGCAGATCATGTACAAACTGCTCCGGTGTCAACTGTGAAAATTCTTTATTAAACTCCACAACATATAACACATCAACGCCCATCTCTGCCAAGATATCTTCCTTATCTCTCAGGGGCGTCAAGTAACCTTCGTAATCACCTTTGCGCATGACTTCTTTCGGGTGCGGATGGAAGGTCATTACCGCCGACTGCATGCCCTTTTCACGAGCAATGCGGACAGCTGACAGAATGACGCTTGCATGTCCGAGATGCATTCCATCAAATTGGCCAATGGCCAGCACCTGGGGTTGTCTACGCAATTCATCGGAAGTTAATGTCTGCGGATACGTTAGCATTACGGTTTTCATACAATCATTCACCTGCATTTCACTTGATAGACCGAGCTTAACATCACATGAACCTAAACTCAAGGCCTCATTATTCCGGTAAAAAAACCTTTACAGCTCGAACTGTTGGTTTATGTTTATCTCGTTCGAAGATACCGAGAAATGTGCCATCCTGAGCATATAACCGCAAAAGCCCTGGCTGTTCCACGGGCGGCTCCAATAAACGTGCAGACAATTTCTGACCTTGGAGAGCTCCTTTGGTGTTGTCCTCTAGAACTTTATGGGCAGGCATGTAGTCAACGGCATCATCTACCGAAATCAGCACTTCAGCCAGCGTACCTGCTGCCATGTGCTGTTCCACATCCTCAAATCGCAAACACCGATCCGCTGTAACTCCCGCAGAAATGGTACGCTCAAGCTGTACCATAGTAGATGGGTATCCCAGTTCTCGGCCGATATCCACGCACAGTGTTCGAATATATGTCCCTTTGGAACATAATGCCCGGAAGGAAATATCAATCGTGTCGCCATGCGTTTCGATTCCGGTCAGTTCAATCTCGTAAATCGTAACCTCGCGGCTCTTACGTTCGACGGTTTTGCCTTCACGTGCAAGCTCATACAGACGTTTACCGTCGACTTTCACAGCAGAGTACATGGGTGGAATCTGGGAAATCGTACCCTTAAACTGATTCAGGACCTCAAGCACCTGTTCTTCAGTAACTTGGACTGGTTCTTCCGAACGTTCAATAACCTCACCCGTCATATCCTCCGTGTCCGTGGACAGACCCAATCGTAGTGTTGCCAAGTACTCCTTCGGAAGTTCCTGCATGTATTCGACCACCCGAGTGGCCCGTCCGAGGCATAGCGGAAGTACACCTGTAACTTGTGGGTCCAATGTTCCTGTATGCCCAATACGCTTCATTTTCAAAATGCGTCGCATTTTGGCCACAACATCATGTGAGGTGAATCCTGCTGGCTTGTATACAGGCAAAATTCCTTCAAGTGGTTTTACCATTGCGCATTCACCTGCTTCAGTACTTTGGCTACAATCTCTTCCAATTCACCTTCGACACGGCATCCGGCAGCCAGTACGTGGCCTCCTCCGCCAAATGTCTGTGCAAGCGCAGCAACATCGACTTTACCTGCCGACCGAAGAGACACTTTTACAGCATTGTTGTTGATCACTTTGAAAAAGATCCCCACTTCCACGCCTTGAATATTCCGAGGGTAGTTTACAACCCCTTCGAGATCCTCATTAGCCGCTCCACAAGCGATCATATCTTCCGGTGTGATAACCACCCAGGCAATTTTTCCGTCCTTTGTCATTTGCAGACTCGAAAGTGCCTGATTTAATACACGAACCTGAGGTAGCGTAACCTGTTCAAGCAAAATTTGCGCGAGGTAAGGTCCATCCACGCCATGTTCCAGCAATTTGGATGCAGTTGTCATTACATTTGGACTGGTATTCGCGTACCGAAACCCGCCTGTATCCGTAAGCAACCCTGTATATATAGCCGTTGCAGCATCTTTGTTCAAGGTCACTGGGAACAAGTTTACAAAATCAAACAAGATTTCCGCAGTAGCTGCTGCATCCGGTTTAATGATATTTACCGTTCCATAAGCATCATTAGTGGGATGGTGATCAATATTTAAAATAACAGCATCTTCTTCAAAATAATCGCGAGTTAGGCCCACTCTTGCAAAGTCTGCACAGTCTACACAAATCACTGCTTTATATTTACGCTGCGGTGGTTGTTCGGTCATGTTCACGATTTCGTCTGCACCCCACAAAAAACGCATACGCTGCGGGATTTCACCTTCATTGATCATCGTGAATGTCTTCCCCAGACATGACAGCAGCCAGCCCACTGTTACTGTCGAGCTGACTGCGTCACCGTCCGGCTGTACATGCGACACGACCAGGTAATCATCATGCTCCAGCAGGAATTGCTTTCCTGCCTGAAGCGCCTGTTCATAAGTGTGCATTGCCGTCTCCTTTATGCTGTTACTGGGATTCGTTCTTGTCCGTACCGATGTCGCCAAGCAGCTTTTCAATCCGGCTGCCATAAGCGATCGATTCGTCGATCTTGAATATCAATTCAGGTACATGGCGAAGTCTAATTCGCTTGCCCAGCTCGGAACGCAAAAATCCATTTGCTTTGTCGAGTGCTTTAAGCGAGTTATCCTTTTGCTCCTGTTCACCGAAGACACTCAGATAAACTTTGGCTTGCGACAAGTCATTAGTCACGTCGACACCTGTTACGGTAATGAAGCCGATACGTGGATCTTTCAGTTCGGACTGGATAAGCACACTCAATTCTTTCTTGATCTGCTCGCCCACTCTACCTGTACGAATCTTGGCCATAGTTGTTCACCTCATGCTTCCTTGCTTATCGTTGTACCGTCTCCATGACAAAGGCTTCGATAACGTCGCCTTCTTTGAGATCGTTATAATTATCAAGAGTAATACCACATTCGTAGCCTTGAGCTACTTCTTTGGCATCATCTTTGTAACGTTTCAGTGAATCAAGCTTACCTTCGTAAAGGACGATGCCATCACGAATCAAGCGTGCTTCTGCTGAACGTGTAATTTTACCGGAAGTAACCATACATCCTGCGATGGTACCCACTTTACTGATTTTGAACGTGCTGCGAACTTCAGCATGACCGATTACATTTTCTTTGTAGATCGGATCAAGCATTCCTTTCATCGCCTGTTCAATCTCTTCAATAACGCTATAGATGACACGGTGAAGACGAATGTCTACTTGCTCTTGATCTGCAGTTATTTTCGCCTGATTGTCAGGACGAACGTTGAAACCGATCACGATGGCATTTGATGCAGCAGCCAAGATAATGTCGGATTCGGTAATTGCACCAGCACCGCTATGAATGATCTTCACGCGCACGCCTTCAACCTCGATTTTTGCAAGTGAGCCCTTCAATGCTTCAACAGAACCTTGAACGTCACCTTTGATAATGACATTCAGATCTTTGATTTCGCCATCTTTGATGTGTTGGAACAGATCGTCCAATGTTACACGTGTGTTGGTACCCAAATCGGATTCACGTTGCGTGATCGCACGTTTATCAGCGATAGAACGAGCTTTACGCTCATCTTCAAATACCATGAATGGATCACCCGCACCTGGAACTTCAGTCAACCCTGTGATTTCTACAGGAGTAGAAGGTCCAGCTTCTTTCAAACGGCGACCTTTATCATTCACCATCGCACGTACACGACCGAAGCAGTTACCTGCTACAAAGGCATCTCCAACTTTCAAAGTACCGTGCTGTACCAAAATACGGGCAACTGGGCCGCGTCCTTTATCCAGTTCGGCTTCGATCACTGTACCACGGGCACGTTTGTCCGGGTTCGCTTTGTACTCGTTCACTTCAGCAACGAGCAGGATCATTTCAAGCAGACCCTCCAGACCCATTCTTTGTTTCGCCGAAACGTTAACAAAGATGGTGTCACCGCCCCATTCTTCCGGAACGAGTTCATAGTTGGTCAGTTCTTGTTTTACTTTGTCCGGATCTGCACCAGGCTTATCGATTTTGTTAACCGCAACGATAATAGGAAGACCCGCTGCTTTTGCGTGGTTAATGGCTTCAACAGTCTGTGGCATAACGCCGTCATCCGCAGCAACAACGATGATGGTAATATCCGTTACTTGTGCACCACGAGCACGCATCGCTGTAAACGCTTCGTGACCCGGTGTATCCAGGAATGTGATTTTTTTGTTGTTGATTTCTACCTGATAAGCACCGATATGCTGCGTAATTCCGCCAGCTTCGCCGCCCGTTACATTCGTGGAACGAATGGCATCAAGTAGTGTTGTTTTACCATGGTCAACGTGACCCATAATCGTTACAACTGGAGGACGGGATTGCAGATCCGCAGGATCATCATTCTCTTCCACAGTCTCGAAACGATCGTCTTCAAGCACAATTTTCACTTCAACCTCAACACCGAATTCACCTGCGAGCAGAAGAATTGTATCGATATCGAGCTCTTGATTAATTGTAGCCATAACGCCCATACCAATGAGTTTTTTGATAACTTCGGAAGCATCCTTGTGGAGAAGCTTCGCTGTTTCACCGACAGTCATATCACCACGTACGATGATTTTCTTAGGTGTATTATCAATTTTCTCACGTTGTTGGTACTGTTGTTGGTTTCTGTTACGGTTGTTCTTGCCACCACGGTTGCCGCGGAAGTTACCGCCACGGTTGTCGTCATAACGACGTCCGCCGCCGCCACTGTTAGAACGGTTACCGTTGTTGTTATTACCGGAATTTCCTTGTCCGCCTCTGCGTTGACCTTGTCCTTGATTCTGTCCTTGGCCACCGCTGCGGTTGCCACCATTACCAGTGTTGCTTGGTCCAGCGCTTCTCACTTGACCGCCACCACTGTTGTTAGGCCGTTGTCCTGAACCTTGTGGACGTGAAGCTGTGCTGCTTTGTCCGCCTTGTGGACGTGAAGCTGTACTACTTTGTCCGCCTTGCGAAGGTCTGGAGCGATTACCTGTTTGTCCTCCCTGGCTGGAGCCTTGGGAAGAGTTAGTTCTGTTGCGGCTATCTTGGCCGCTGGGTCTTTGGGAGCCGTTGTTATTGTTTGAATTTGGTCTATTGTTCATACCTACCTGCTTTTCCTGTTGTATTTTTGTTTGTACGGGACTACCGGATGAATTACTGTTGTTCGGCGTGTTCGCTCCGCCGGCCGGCTTGTTGCTGTCCACTGTTTTTTCACTGCGCACGGAGGAAGTAGCGACTGGTTTTGCCTCGCTGTTCTGTTTGGATGCTGCAGTGGATTTTATATCTTTAAAAAATTGTTCCACCTTACCCACTGAACCATTCTCCATGACGCTCATATGATTGTTTACGGGAATATCCAGTTTTTTAAGAATGGTTATAATTTCTTTGCTACTCATATTAAGGGACTTCGCATATTCATAAACTCGCAATTTATCCTTGTTTTCCTGTTTACTCAATATACTCCACCTCCGACATTATACCGACTTGCTTGGAGATCATTTTTGCAAACCCACGGTCCGTTACCGCAAGAACAACCCGCGTTTCTTTACCGATACTTGAACCCAGACTATCCCGGTCAAATCCGATCACCAGCGGAACTTTGTAGGTTCCGCATTTGTCGCGAAATTTCTTCTGTGTATTGGCCGAGGCGTCACCCGCAACAATAACCATCTTAGCTTCGGAAGAACGGATCGCCTTGAGCACGATTTCTTCACCTGTCACCAGTTTGCCTGCGCGCATGGAGAGTCCCAGATAAGACAACGCTTTGTTATTCATCATGATCACGCTCCTGCGCTGCTATGAAATCATCTTCAACCGATGCGAAATCAGCAGCCAATTGCTCGTAAATTTCAGGTGAAACCTTGCCTTTCAACGCCCGATCCAAAGACCGGTTTTTGAGTGCAAGTTTAAAACAGGATTCCTTGCCGCATAAATAAGCGCCACGTCCGGACTTTTTGCCAGTCAAATCGATCAGCACTTCATCCTCTGGCGTTTTAACGATACGGATCAGTTGCTTTTTGGGCATCATTTCTTGACACGCCACACATTTGCGCAGCGGTACTTTTTTCTGTTTCATACGTTAGCGCCCCCCGTGCTTTACTTTAATCGACGGAGACGGAATCTTGGTGCATTTCTGAAGAAGAATCTTTTTCTCTGCCGAATTCCTGTTCCGCCTGGCTCTCGCTCTTAATGTCGATTTTCCAGCCGGTCAGCTTCGCTGCCAGGCGGGCATTTTGGCCCTTGATGCCGATAGCGAGGGACAGTTGATAGTCCGGTACGATGACACGGGCCATCTTCTCTTCTTCAAATACTTGAACTTCCAACACTTTGGAAGGACTCAATGCATTAGCCACATATTCGTCTACCTGTTCGGAGTAACGAACGATGTCAATCTTTTCACCGCGCAGCTCACCCACAATGGTCTGCACGCGCATGCCTTTAGGGCCTACACATGATCCAACCGGGTCAACTTCCTCATTGCGGGAATGTACGGCAATTTTGGAGCGGAAGCCCGCTTCACGTGCAACGGAGCGAATCTCAACGACTCCATCGAAAATTTCAGGAACTTCCAATTCAAAGAGTCGTTTCAATAGACCCGGATGTGTGCGGGATAAAATGATTTGCGGCCCTTTGGTCGTATTTTCGACCTTGGTGATGTATGCCTTGATACGGTCACCATGAACAAATTTTTCATTCGGCATCAATTCGGTTAACGGCAATGCCGCTTCGATTTTGCCCAGATCGATGTAGATATTGCGCAAATCCTGACGCTGCACCACTCCCGTAACGATATCCTCTTCCTTGTCAACGAAAGCGTTGTAGATCAGGCCGCGTTCGGCTTCACGAATCCGCTGGGTCACTACCTGTTTGGCAGTCTGTGCGGCGATACGGCCGAAATCGCGCGGCGTAACCTCAATCTCCGCAATATCTTCCAGCTGGAAGTGTGGGTTAATTTCACGTGCAGCAGGCAACGAAATCTCGGTGCGTGAGTCGAGGACTTCCTCCACGATTAATTTGCGTGCATATACACGAATAACTCCAGTGTTGCGGTTCATATCAACACGCACGTTTTGAGCGGTGTTGAAATTACGTTTGTAGCTGGAGATTAATGCCGCCTCAATCGCTTCAAACAGCACATCCTTGCTGATCCCTTTTTCCCGCTCCAATTCATTCATTGCTTCAATAAAATCCATACTCATGAATGTTGATCCCCCTTTCAAACATGGCATCTCATACGTAAAACGGCGAAAGGCTCAGAACTCATGAGCACCTTGCCGTTATCGTGAGATGTGTCTTTTTCATTAATAAAGTGAACAAGGCACTTAAAACAGAATGGCCAAGCGCGCACTGGCTACCTTATCATAAGGAACCGTGTACTGCTTCTTGCCTGCTTCGATCACAAGTTCCCCGTTATCAAAGGAAAGCAATTTACCTTCAAATTCCTTCATTCCATTCACTGCTTCGTAGGTAGTAACAAATACGTTTTTCCCTACGGATTTTGCAACATCCTCTGCTTTTTTCAGTGGACGTTCAGCTCCCGGAGAAGACACTTCAAGGAAATAGACGGTTGGAATCGGATCGTTCTCATCCAGCTTGGCGCTCAGCTGTTCGCTGATCAAGACACAATCATCGATGTCGATGCCACCCTCTTTGTCGACATACACCCGTAAAAACCAGTTGCTGCCTTCTTTGACGTAATCGATGTCAACCAGCTCGAAGCCTTGTTCATTCAAGTAGGGTTGGATCATTTCTTCCACGGTAGATTTAATCTTCGTTGTGCTCAAAACCGATAACCTCCAACTTAGGTTACGCCGACATGTTAAGCCGACAATTTCGTAATACCCAAGATTCTTGTATACCAAAGACTAAAGAGTGGGTTTCCCCACTCTTCAGAAATTCGTACTATCTCGTTCACTTCAGAAATTATAACATAGTCTGGTAATAGTGACAAGTAAGCGATCTTTCAGGTCAATTGCGTACTAATGAAGAAAAAATTACGCAACCACCTGACAGACGTTTTATGGACCACTTGAGCTTCCATTAAAACAGGGATAATTGATTGCTTTCGGGCAACCCCCGGAAACATCCCATGCCTGATAATAGTTCGACAATCGTTTTACTTGCCTTGGATTTTTGCTGAAAATCTTCAACGGACAAGAACTCACCATGATCTCTTGCCGCAGCAATATTACGTGCTGCATTATCACCGATCCCCGCCAGTGCAGAAAATGGTGGAACCAGTGCATTTCCGTCTACGATAAACTTCGTCGCTTCAGAACGATACAGATCAATCGGTTTGAGTGAGAATCCGCGAGCCGACATTTCCAGAGCCATCTCAAGCACAGGAAGCATATTTTTTTCTTTTGGTGGTGCCTGGAAACCCAATTGTTCAATTTCAACAATTTTTCGATAGATCGCATCGTATCCCTGACATACCAGTTCGATGTCAAACTCATCTGCGCGAACTGTAAAATAGGTTGCGTAGTATTCGATCGGATGATACAGCTTGAAGAATGCCGTGCGAACTGCCGAAATGACATAAGCGGCCGCGTGGGCCTTCGGGAACATGTACTGGATTTTTAGACAAGAGTCAATGTACCATTGTGGCACTTTGCAGTTTTTCATCTCGTCAATCCACTCCTGAGGCAACCCCCGCCCTTTACGAACACTCTCTGTAATCTTAAAGGCAAGACTTGCATCCATTCCCGCTTTGTAGATGAGGAATAACATGATATCATCCCGGCAACCAATTACCGTTTTAATGTTACACGTACCGTTTTTAATCAATTCTTGTGCGTTTCCAAGCCATACCCCTGTTCCGTGGGACAGCCCCGAAATCTGCAATAAATCGGCAAAAGACGACGGCTGGGATTCGACAAGCATTTGGCGCACAAACTTCGTCCCCATCTCCGGCACACCAAAGGTCGCAACAGGTGAACGGATCTGTTCAGGAGTTACTCCCAGTGCATCCGTAGAGTTGAACATGCTCATGACTTTCGGATCATTCATCGGAATGGTGGTTGGATCGATCCCTGTCAGATCCTGCAGCATCCGCATCATGGTCGGATCATCATGTCCTAGGATATCCAGTTTCAACAAGTTCTCTTCAAAGGCATGATAATCAAAGTGCGTTGTTTTCCACTCCGCAGTAACGTCATCCGCAGGATATTGGACAGGAGTGACATCCTCCACTTCAATATAATCCGGCACAACGACAATTCCCCCGGGATGTTGTCCCGTACTCCGCTTGACTCCTGTACAACCTGAAGCCAGTCGATTCAATTCTGCTCCGCGCCATTTCTTATGATGTTCTTCCTCATATTTCTTGGCGAAACCAAACGCTGTCTTCTCGGCAACTGTACCGATGGTCCCAGCTCGAAACACACTTTTCTCACTAAAGAGTACTTTCGTGTAGTTGTGAGCATGTGGCTGGTAATCACCCGAAAAGTTCAAGTCGATATCGGGAACCTTGTCCCCTTTGAAGCCCAGGAAAGTCTCAAACGGTATATCTTGCCCTTCTCCCTTCAGTCTGCCGCCGCAGTCGGGACATTCCTTCTCTGGAAGGTCAAATCCACTAGGTACGCTTCCGTCCAGGAACCACTCACTGTGCTTGCATTCAGAATTTACGCAGATATAGTGCGCAGGCAGCGGATTAACTTCCGATATGCCGAGGAATGTAGCCACAACCGACGAACCAACGGATCCCCGGGAACCAACCAGATACCCATCCTGATTTGATTTTTTAACCAGTCTCTCCGAGATCAGATAGTTGGCCGAGAAACCATACTTGATGATCGGGTTCAACTCTTTCTCCAACCTAGCCACGATGACCTCAGGAAGCTCTTCACCATATATCGACTTTGCCGTATTGTAGCAGGTGTTCCGAATTTCTTCGTCAGCACCTTCCAGAATCGGCGTAAACAACTTATCCGGGAACAGCTTGATTTCCTCAAAGCGATCAGCCAGTTCAATCGTATTGGTGACGACAACCTCATAGGCTTTGTCCTGACCTAGGAACTGGAATTCCTCCAGCATTTCTGCCGTGGTTCTAAAATGGGCATCCGGTTTGCGCTGGTCTTTCAATGGACTGAAACCAGTAATTCCGTGGATGGTAATATCCCGATAGATTTTGTCCCTCGGCTCCAGATAGTGCACATTGCCTGTAGCAATAACCGGCTTATTCAGTTTGGCTCCAATATCAACTACTTTGCGAACCGCAAGTTTCAGTTCCTCCGGTGTTGCCACAAGTCCCTTATCCACTAGATGCATATACATCGTGAGTGGTTGAATTTCCAAAATGTCGTAAAACTCAGCGATTTCTTCGGCCTCTTCCAGTGATTTATTCAGAACAGCCTCGAAGAACTCTCCTTTTTCACAACCGGATATAATGACCAGTCCTTCGCGCAAGCTAACTAGTTTGGACTTCGGAATACATGGGACACGCTTGAAGTATTCCGTATGCGACAGAGACACCAGCTTGTACAGGTTTTTCTTACCGACATCATTCAATGCGTAAATTCCGCAGTGGAATGGGCGTGTATTCGACAGATCAACCCCAACGTAATCATTCAACCGGTCCAGCATGGTTAAGCCTTTTAACTGGGCCGCATCATTCACAAGTCCATTCAGGATTCCAGCGAGTGCAATCGTATCGTCAATCGCCCGGTGATGGCTTTCCAGTGCAACTTTGTATTTGTCAGCCAGTGTGTTGAGTCGGTGGTTTTTCATTTTTGGATACAAAAGTCGTGCCAATTCCAGCGTATCCAGGACAGGGTTTGGCAGCTCTGGCATGCCCAGATTTTTGAGCGACGCCTGGATGAAGCCCATATCGAACCGTGCATTGTGCGCGACCAGCACGCCATCACCCGCAAACGCAACAAAGTCACGAATGACTGGTTCAAGCTCCGGTGCATCTTTGACCATTTCATCCGTAATGTTGGTCAATTGCTGAATGTTGTACGGAATCCGTTCGTGTGGGTTTACAAATGTGGCGAACCGGTCGATCTCTTTGCCCTCTTGCACTTTGACCGCAGCAATCTCGATAATCTTGTTCTGAGTGACGGACAGCCCCGTCGTCTCGATATCGAATACGATATAGGTCGCTGTTTTCAGATCAAGTGGCTGTGGTGCCAGGACAACGGCAACGGAATCATTTACTACATTGGCCTCTAGGCCGTATATCATTTTGATACCGTTTTTCTTCGCTGCTTTGGCCGCCTCCGGATAGACCTGTACTCCACCGTGATCTGTCACAGCAATTGCCTTGTGTCCCCACTCAGCAGCCGTTTTCACATATTTATCAATAGAGGTTACAGCATCCATGGTACTCATGGTTGAATGCAGATGGAATTCCACCCGTTTCTCCTGAGCTGTATCTTTCCGTGATGGAGGTGCTTTGATTTCGGTCAGATCCGAAGGAATCATGGCCAGTTCAGGAATTTGCATAAACCGGTCGTACTCTACGCGTCCGCGAACCTTGACCCATTTCCCATTGGCCAGGAGGCTCAGAATTTTAACATCCTCTTTTGTCTTCGCAAACATCTTCATCTGCATTGAATCTGTAAAGTCGGTCAGATAGAAAGTGAACAGCGTATTTCCGTTCCGCAGCTCCTTGCGGTCCAGACCAAAGATTGAGCCCTGAAGCGTAATTTTCTTCTCTTCATCCTGAACTTCCTGCATCGGTACAGCTGGCTCTTTGATCTCATAGCCCATCTGCAAGCGTACATCGCCCTGATCTTCGTCTTCCGGAGCTTCCATTTCGGTCACTTCACTCATCATCTGTTCGATGACCTGTCGTTCCTCAACCTTCTTCTGAGCCTGGAACTGCTCCATCGCTTCCTTATTACTTCCCACTTCACCAACTTGTAGTTTGATGCGGAGCGGAAGATGGAAATACTTCTCATAGAATGTTGCAATCGCCTGGTCAATCTGTTTCTTGCGCGCCAGCTCCATCGATGTAGAGTCACTCATGGTCAATTGCAGCAAATCTGCTTCACATTCAAAGGTAGCCCGGTTCATCCACCCATTTACAGATGGAATCTCGCGAGTGACCCATTCCAGAAACAGATTCCAATATTCACTGACGATATCACCTGACTGCACCTGCTCTGTATATTTAAAGCCGAATGTAATTTTGGCGATATGATTCATTTTCTCCTGAATATGCAGGCTAAAAGTACGATAGATCGGTGCAGGAACCAACGTATCCTTACAGATCAGGATATGCCATTCCCGGTTACTGCGATTCGTCTCTACCTGTTCAATCCATCCGTCCAAAAAATAGGGATCGGTCAGACCTGCAGGAAGCTCTGCCTGTTTCATCAACAATTCAAACCGTT
Source organism: Paenibacillus sp. ACRRY (assembly GCF_022346995.1). GTDB lineage: Bacteria > Bacillota > Bacilli > Paenibacillales > Paenibacillaceae > Paenibacillus. Next base: position 1,810,679 of record NZ_JAKRNM010000001.1, read on the forward strand.
TTCGTTTCTCCTCAAATCCACTCATCGTGTTCCTCCTTGTACCCCCTTAAAACATGAAAAGCTTCTGCAATCAAAAATGTCCCCGATCCGAACCCGCACCGACTCATTTTATCCGACAGAAGCCTTCCATTACTTACTCATACGGTGAATAGTCCTGATGTTAATGAGACCTAGTAGGCTCTTGCAAACACTACTGTGTTCTTCGCCTTTTCACCACAAGCCAGGCACGTATGCTTTTCTTCCGCAGGCTGGAACGGAATGTTCCGGCTTGTTGCACCTGTTACTTCTCTTACTTTATCTTCGCAAGCTTCTGAGCCGCACCAGCCGGCCAGCGTAAAGCCACGTTTGTTTTCCATCAATTCCTTCATCTCATCGAGCGTATCCACAGAGTAGAAGTTGTCCGACATAAATGTGCGTGCACGTTCTAGCATATCAGATTGAACCTGGGTTAGCATATTCTGAATTTCTTCCACCAGATTCGCCTGCTCTACTACTTTTTTCTCACCAGTGATCCGAGATACAAGCACACATACACCATTTTCCATATCGCGAGGACCAATCTCGAGACGAATTGGAACTCCGCGCATCTCGTATTCATTGAATTTCCAGCCTGGACGAACGTCGCTGCGATCATCCATTTTAACACGAATGCCTGCTTTTTTCAGTTCGGCGAACAATTCGTCCGCACGACCCACAACGGCATCACGCGTTTTTGGCGGTCCAATTGGAATCATCACGACTTGGGTTGGTGCTACTTTTGGAGGAAGTGCCAGACCACGATCATCACCGTGTACCATGATCAGCGCACCGATCAAGCGTGTACTTACGCCCCACGATGTCGTATACGCATGCTCAAGCACATTTTCCCGGCTGAGATACTGAATTTCAAATGCCTTTGCAAAGTTCGTACCCATGAAGTGAGAAGTTCCGGCCTGTACGGCACGTCCATCTTTCATCATCGCTTCGATGGAGTATGTATCCACCGCACCTGCAAATTTCTCTGATGGCGTTTTTTGACCAGTGATGACCGGGATTGCCAAATACTCTTCTACAACTTCGCGATAGATTTCGAGCATGCGCATTGTTTCTTCACGCGCTTCTTCTTCCGTCTCGTGAGCCGTATGACCTTCCTGCCAGAGGAATTCACTTGTGCGCAGGAATGGCAATGTTCTTTTCTCCCAACGAACAACGTTAGCCCACTGGTTGATCAGAACAGGCAGATCACGATAGGATTGAATCCATTTGGAATACATGTGACCAATGATCGTTTCGGAAGTCGGGCGAATTGCCAGACGTTCTTCCAGCTTTTCACCACCAGCTTCAGTAACCCAAGGCAATTCCGGGTTAAATCCTTCAACATGCTCTTTTTCTTTTTGGAAAAAGCTCTCTGGAATGAACATCGGGAAGTAGGCATTCCGGTGGCCCGTTTCGCGGAAGCGACGGTCAAGCTCATCTTTGATATGTTCCCAGATCTCAAATCCGTCCGGCTTGAATACGATACATCCGCGAACCGGGGAATAATCCATCAAATCGGCCTTTTTAATAACATCAATGTACCAACGGGAGAAATCCTCGCCCTGTGGTGTGATTTCAGTCACAAATTGTTTATCATTTTCCTTTGACATAAGACTCCAGCGTCCTCCCATAACGACCATCTCTGCAAATTCAGAGTGTAGTCAAACCATAATTATCCGTTAATTAAACGTAGTATATCATTATATGTTACAGCCAGCATCAGTACAAACAGCATGGCAAAGCCTATAAAGTGCACCATACCTTCACGGTTAGGATCAACAGGCCGACCTCTTAGTGCTTCAATCCCAAGGAATACCAATCGACTGCCGTCCAGGGCAGGTATTGGCAGCAGGTTGAAGATTCCAAGATACAAACTCAAAATAGCAGCCCATCTCGTTAGCTGTTCAATTCCCTGTTTGGCAATTTGACCTGTTACTTCAAATGTACGTACCGGTCCGCCAATGTCGTCCATGTTAAACTGATTAATCAGATGTTTGAAACCTTCAAAAATGATTTTCGTGGTATCCACCATAGCCAAACCAGATACTTTGAACGTTTCTGCAAATCCAACAGATCGGGTTGGCAGTGTAGGCACAATCCCTACCTTACCGCCCTCTTGTCCCTCTACAGTACGGGGCGTTATCGTTATATTAAACGTTTCTTCTCCCCGACGCAGGGTCCATTCCATCGGCTTGTCTTTCGATTCAGCAATCATAGCCACCATTTTTTGCGAATCAATACCTATAGCCGTACCATTGATGGTCTCAATGATATCTCCTTCTTTCAGGTTGGCCTGGTCGGCAGCGCCGCCCTCAAGTACTTCACCGATTTGCAGATTTTTCGGGTTTTCCACCGGAACTCCAGCCATTTGTGCATACACAGCAAACAAGACAAAAGCCAGAATGAAGTTCATCAATGGTCCGGCAAAAATCGCCATCGCCCGTTGTCCAACCGTCTTGCTGCCAAACTGCCGGTCTTTCGGAGCAATTTGTGTTTGTTTACCGCGACTAACGAGCATTGCTTGTGGATGTATGCGGTATTGTTGTACCTCTCCATCTACATCCAATTGCATTTTCAAAGCATTCTCCATATCAATGGAGATCACTTCGCCACGTATTACATTTTTACGATTATCCAATTGGTCCAAATAAATCATTTTCACTTGATCATCCGACGGTCTAACCGCAATGGTCTGACCCTCTTGGATTTCTACAAGCTCGGGGTCTTCACCAGCCATGCGTGCATATCCGCCAAATGGAAGCAAACGCAATGTAAACTGGGTCTCGTTTCTTTTATATGAGAACAATTTGGGACCAAAACCGATCGCAAATTCCCTTACAAGAATACCGGCGCGTTTAGCAAAATAATAATGCCCCCATTCATGAACCGTCACGATGACAAAGAACATGAGCACCGTTAGAAATACAACTTGTATGGTTTCCAATCCCTATCCATCCTCCTTCACGGCACGAACCGAAGTCTGTCCCTTTAGATTATCATTATTCCAAGGTGCCGCACAAGAGAATCACTTCTTCCATATTTGTGATGAAAAAAGGATTACAGACTAAAAGCATGTTTACGACTTTCCTGGTCACATCTTGCAATTTCTTCGAGATCAGGATTGTCCACATTGCGGTGTGCATCCAGCACGGAAGCAATAATATCCTCTATTTTAAGGAACGAAATCTCTTTGCGCAAGAAGCGTGCTACAGCAACCTCATTCGCGGCATTAAATGCCGTAGTTGCAGTCCCTCCCATTTTACCACACTCATAAGCGAGTCTTAAACAAGGGAACCGTTCCATATCCATCTCACGGAATTGCAGCTTGCCTGCTTGGGACAAAGAGAGTCGCTGTGCTGGTGAAGGCAGCCGATCCGGATAAGTTAACGCGTACTGAATCGGAACACGCATGTCCGGATTGCCAAGTTGAGCAATGATGCTCGTATCCTCAAATTCAACATAGGAGTGTATGATACTCTCTGGGTGAAGCAGCACGTCAATCTGGTCATAGGTCAACCCGAACAACCAATGAGCCTCTATCACTTCCAAGCCTTTATTCACCATCGTTGCGGAATCAATCGTGATTTTGGAGCCCATCGACCAATTGGGATGCTTCAGTGCATCTTCAACCGTAACATTCTGCAGCTGCTCACGTGAGTAATCGCGGAAAGAACCCCCTGAGGCCGTAAGGGTAATACCTGCTACCCGGTTACGGTTTTCTCCGTTCAAACATTGAAATATCGCAGAGTGCTCGCTATCGATCGGCAGCAGAGAGACACCCTTTTCCACAGCTCGCGCTGTCACAATATGTCCTGCCGTCACCAGTGTTTCCTTATTAGCAAGCCCTATTTGTTTGCCAGCTTCAATGGCAGCCAGTGTTGATTCGAGCCCTACGCTCCCCATGACAGCTGTAACCACAGTATCTGCGTCTGTCCCAGCTGCCACTTCTACCAAGCCTTCTTTTCCATAGAAGAGCTGCGTTCCCGCAGGTAAGTGCGGGGCGACCGTCTCAGCCAGTTCTTTGGTACCTACCGATACCTTTTTGGGCCGATAACGCTTGGCTTGTTTGATTAAAAGTTCAGTATTTCCTCCGGCAGCCAGTCCCTCTACCTGAAACAGCTCAGGATGCATGTCAACGACATCCAATGTTTGAGTTCCAATCGAACCAGTGGATCCGAGAATTGCTATTTTCTTCATGCTGCACCTCATCTTTATTTATCCATTGCGTGTATAATTTCGACTCCACTTGTTATACACGTCTTATGTTCAAAACATTAGTAAGGCAGAAGCATTAGTATATGTACAAATGGAAACACAACAATCCAGCTGTCGCACCGATCCAGAATACCTCCATGACCCGGGAGAAGGTTGCCGGAATCCTTAATATTGTACACACGTTTGTAAGCGGATTGAATTAGGTCTCCCATTTGGCCGACTACAGCACATGCGACCCCAATCACGATTGCTCTCTGCCAAGATAACAGACCATCCGACAACATCGCAAACACAACAGATGTTACAATGGCAATCGCAATACCGCCCAACGCGCCCTCCACCGTTTTGTTGGGACTTATTGAAGGCCATAATTTGTTTTTCCCCATAAGCTTCCCAACAAAGTAAGCACCAGCATCACTGGCCCAGATGGAGCCTAATAATAGGAATGTCCAAAAGAGCCCGTGATGCAGATGTCTAGACTCAGCAATATAATAAAAACCGATGCCTATATACAGCACACCCAAAAAGAGCATGGCGATAGTATTCACAGGAATCCTGTTCTTGGTTATTACTGAGGCCGTCATTAGAACAAGCATAACCAGCCAACTGATCTGGAACAACGTTAGCGGCCTACCTTCCCAAACCATTTCCCATGGAAAGACAAGCGCAAAAACACCTGCATATCCAATTAGGGCTACACCTGAAAAAGGTTGTACCCCCGTCATTTTCACAAATTCATAATAACCGATGAGAGCCATAAGCAGTACCAGGCCATGATACCAAGGTCCGCCCAGCATGCAAAAACCCAAAAACAACACACCTGCTACTATCCCTGTCGTTAATCGCTGTTTCAACGGCTTCATCCTCCATCTATTTCAAACCGCCGTAACGCCTTGTTCTGCGCTGATATTCGGCTACTGCTTCAAGCAAGTGCTGTTTGCCAAATTCGGGCCAGTATATATCCGTAAACCATAACTCGCTATATGCAAGCTGCCAAAGCATAAAATTACTGAGCCTTAATTCTCCACTCGTCCGGATTAACAGATCCGGATCAGGCATATCCACAGTCAACATATGTTTGTCTATGAGCTCAGGTGTAATGTCTTCTGCCGAGAGTTCCCCCGACTGGACCTGCAACGCAATCTGCTTCACACAGTCCGTCATTTCTCTACGACTTCCATAATTCATTGCAAAGTTCAATACAAGCCCCGTATTGTGTTCCGTAAGACGAATTGCTTCACGTAAGGCATTAACGGTATGTGAAGGTAACTTCTCTTCCTGCCCCATCATGCGTATGCGGACATTCTTTTCTATAAGTTCATCTAACTCGATCGCCAGAAATTCTTGTGGAAGTCTCATTAGAAAATCCACTTCTTCTTTTGGACGTGTCCAGTTTTCTGTCGAAAAAGCATACATCGTCAGATATTTGATGCCCAGTTCATCCGCCGCGATGGTTGCACGTTTCACTGCCTTCATGCCATTCTGATGCCCAGCTATGCGTGGCAGACCCAGACGTTTGGCCCATCGACCATTCCCGTCCATAATAATGGCAACGTGCTGCGGGATATTATCCTCGGATATAGTCAGCGTTTCCTGCTTTTCAGCCCCATTCCACCACGACCGAACCCGTTTGATCATTCCTGTTCCTCCAAAATCCCTGAAGTTTCTTCACCTGAAGACTAGAAAAAGAGACAAAACCCCACCGTATTGGAGGGGCTGCGCTTGTCTTACACTTCCATAATTTCTTTTTCTTTGGCAGCGAGTACCTTATCGACTTCAGCAATAAACTTGTCTGTCGATTTTTGGATATCGTCCTGATGTCTCCGGGACTCGTCCTCGGAAATCTCTGACTTCTCCATTTTTTTGATATCATCATTCGCATCACGGCGAATGTTACGAATCGCAACTTTGCCTTCTTCGCCGAACTTTTTCGTCAGTTTCACGAGTTCTGTTCTGCGTTCCTCCGTAAGTGGCGGAATAGACAGGCGAATCATGGTACCATCGTTGGCCGGTGTTAATCCCAGATCCGACTTCATGATCGCACGTTCAATTTCGCCCATAGAAGATTTGTCCCATGGCTGAATCATCAGTGTACGGGAATCTGGTGTGCTAATATTCGCGAGTTGATTAAGTGGTGTCATTGCTCCGTAGTACTCTACCTGAACCCGGTCCAGAAGAGCCGGAGTTGCACGTCCTGCACGCAAAGTGGCAAGATCACGACGTAACGCTTGAATTGCTTTATCCATACGTTCTTCGGCATGTTTTTTAACCGCTTGTGGCATTAATCTACACTCCCTTTAACGATTGTTCCGATGCGCTCACCGAGAACTACACGTTTGATGTTACCTTGTTCTGTAATGGCAAATACGATCAACGGAATGTTGTTGTCCATACAGAGAGAGGACGCCGTCGAATCCATTACACCAAGATTTTTGTTAAGTACATCGAGGTAAGTCAATTGTTCATATTTCTCAGCTGTACTATCCTTGAACGGATCGGCCGAGTATACACCATCAACTTTGTTTTTAGCCATCAGGATGACTTCTGCTTCGATCTCCGCTGCGCGCAGTGCTGCTGTTGTATCCGTGGAGAAGAACGGGTTACCTGTACCTGCTGCAAAAATAACGACACGGCCTTTCTCCAGATGACGAATAGCTCTGCGACGGATATATGGCTCTGCAATTTGCTGCATGGCAATTGAAGTCTGCACACGTGTAGGTACTTCAATCTGTTCCAATGCATCTTGCAGTGCTAGCGAGTTCATTACTGTAGCTAGCATTCCCATATAATCGGCCGTTGCTCGATCGATGCCGTTTTCGCTGCCGGCGATTCCACGCCAGATGTTTCCGCCACCACATACGATGGCAACCTGCACACCAAGTTCAACAACTTCTTTTACCTGCTGGGCGATCGACGAGATCGTCTCTGCATCAATACCATAGCCGTTTTGACCGGAAAGGGACTCTCCACTAACCTTTAAGACAACGCGTTTGAATACTGGCTGTTCCAATTGTTCACCCTCCACTTTAAACTTGAGCACCTTCGGTGTTCAATCAACAAAACTTCTCGCGCATGGCCTCCTGCTTAAAAAGAAAGGAACACGACTGTGTTCCACTCTTTTAGGAAAAACGAATTAACCGGTTAGGCACTGTTTTCCTGAGATATAAGGGAGCTCTGCTTCGAAGTTTTATCATTCTTATATCTTCGAAAACCAATTTTTGCTTACCGGTATAAAACCGTCTTATTTGTTCACTTGGGACATAACTTCTTCTACGAAGTTATCTACTTTTTTCTCCAAACCTTCACCCAGTTCGTAACGAACGAAACGACGGATAGAGATGTTCTCACCGATTTGGCTGATTTTTTCGTTCAGCAATTGGGAGATTGTTTTGTCTGGATCTTTAACGAAAGTTTGTTCCATCAGGCAGTACTCTTCGTAGTATTTACCGATACGGCCTTCAACCATTTTCTCAACAATTTTTTCTGGTTTGCCTTCGTTCAGAGCTTGAGCTTTCAAAATTTCTTTTTCTTTTTCCAGCTCTTCTGCAGGAACTTCTTCACGAGTCACGAATTTCGGACTAGCTGCAGCGATTTGCATAGCGATGTCTTTAACAAAATCTTTGAACTGGTCTGTTTTACCTACGAAGTCAGTTTCGCAGTTAACTTCTACCAAGACACCGATACGGCCACCAGCGTGGATATAAGATTCTACAGTACCTTCAGTAGCTGCACGTCCTGCTTTGTTTGCAGCTGCGGAAAGACCTTTTTCACGCAGAATTTCAGCCGCTTTTGTGATATCACCGTTTGCTTCTTCCAGTGCTTTTTTGCAATCGAGCATACCTGCGCCCGTTTTTTCACGAAGTTCTTTTACTGCACTCGCGTTAACTGCCATAATTAATTCCCTCCAAAATAAGTATTGTACGTACACTCTAAAAAAAGGGCAGTGAGAGGTTATCCACCTACCAACCACCCTTTTCATTTAGTTCATTCGTTATGTTCGAATCTATTAAGCGGAAGTTTCTTCGCCTTGGTTAGCTTCGATTACAGCATCAGCCATTTTACCTGTCAACAGCTTAACAGCGCGGATTGCGTCGTCGTTACCTGGGATAACATAATCGATTTCGTCCGGATCGCAGTTAGTATCAACGATACCTACAATTGGGATACCCAATTTGCGAGCTTCAGCAACAGCGATACGCTCTTTGCGTGGATCGATGATGAACAGGGCGCTTGGCAGGCCTTTCATATTTTTAATACCGCCGAGGAATTTCTCCAGACGATCTTTTTCTTTGCGAAGCAAGATAACTTCTTTTTTAGGCAATACAGCGAATGTACCGTCTTCTTCCCAAGCTTCCAATTGTTTCAAACGATCAATACGTTTTTGAATGGTTTGGAAGTTAGTCAGAGTACCGCCCAACCAACGTTGGTTAATATAAAATTGACCAGCGCGTTCAGCTTCTTCTTTAACGGAATCTTGAGCTTGTTTCTTAGTACCCACGAAAAGAATTGTACCATTCTCTCCTGCGATTCCTTTAACGAAGTTGTAAGCCTCTTCGACTTTTTTCACCGTTTTTTGCAAATCGATGATGTAAATTCCGTTTCTTTCAGTGAAGATATAACGATCCATTTTTGGGTTCCAACGACGAGTTTGGTGACCGAAGTGTACCCCAGCTTCGAGAAGCTGCTTCATGGAGATTACTGCCATCTTCACACACCTCCTAATATGGTTTTTTATTGTGTCCTCCGCCGGCATCATTTTTCGCCAAGACTCTCCATCAGGAAAGCACCCTCAACAAAATTAGCACATGCGTGTGTTTTAACACCGTTATTTAATATAGCATAACTGCTTGGCTGATGCAACAGTCTTTGAAATCAAAACTGCCTATTCGCACAGCGTATTTATGTTATGTGAAATCTCAGGACTATAATTACTGGTCCAATAGGCTATAAAATAAAAGAACCGTCTTGCCTGAGTGTACTCAGCTTGACGGTTCTTTTGTTATTTTGGCGATGATGGACTCGAAGCTTTCACCTTTTTCAAGTGCGTAGGTACCCACCTGAATCTTGGTATTGATTCGCTCTGCCTTTCCTGCCTTAATAAAGGATTCGGCATCATCTACTATCCCAGCCTTCTCCAGATTTCCGGCGACAATCGCCAAACTGTTACCAGAGCGCACTCTAAATGTGACCGTTGCCTTTTGAGGCGTATTCGGTGACGATGGCTCTGTTGCTTTGGGTTCACTCACATTATTTGGACTCTCATTGGCACCTGAAGCTGGCTGCTGAGGCTCCGTAGGTGCTTCCGGATTACTAGTATCCTCTGTCTTCTCGGGAGCAGCAGCTGTTTCCCCTTGCATTTCACTGCTCTCCTGTTTCTTCTTCTGTACCCATTCGGCTTCCGTATACAGTTCGTCCTCTGTACCGACAAGCTTCAAATCCATGCTTTTGGCAGCCGACTCCAATTCTTCCTTCGTCAGATTGGCTGCAGCCGAATCTGTTTCCAAACTGCTGTCAGATAGAGCGTTTTGCCCCACTGTGGCAAGCTGAAGCAGCACTGCTCCAATGATCATGCCCGTTCCAATTCCAATCCATAGGGAGCGCTTGTCCATCTCTTAGCCTTCCTCCCGTTCTGCCAGCTGAAGAATCAGCTGTACTTCTCCACGTTGTATGCCGGTCTGTTTTGCGATCGCATCCACTGATTTGCCTTCATCATACAAATGAAACACTTCTGAATATCGATCTTTGATTGACTCTCGCTCATTGACAGGTTCTTGGGCCATTTGTGTTGGCTCGGTTTCTGAATTCTGCTTTGCGACGTCTTCTCTCAAACTGGCCACAAGAGCCTGCGCCTGCAATGCATTGAATTCATCCTTAGATATATTTGAAACTTGGCGGGTTTCGGATTCTTTACTTTTTTCAAGTTCATTGAGACGCTTCTGCAATTCTTCAAGCTGCATTTGCATGCGTTGATCTGCAGCTGCCGCCTCTCCCTTCATTTCAGCAACACGCTGAATAAGGGCATCATTATCGTTTTCGATTTCAGCCATATAATGTTCAAGTGTGGATTCCATCTCTTGTACCAATTGTTGGCTCGGTTCTGGCGTCTTATTTTTCTTGGGCATGATGAATGCATATGCAATGGCACAGGCACCTAATATGACAATAATAACCCATGGTGACAAATTGGTTCCTCTCCTTTGGATATCGCCTTCAAAGCTCAAGTCTTCATTTTTGTAATACGGAAAGGATTACAATGACAGGTCTACATGCTTTCCTTTGTACGGATGCTCCGCAGGTTTGACTTGCTCTGGCATCTGGATCGTCTCCTGCTCATGGGAACCACCTTCATGCTCTCCATTACTCGAATGACCGTCTCGTACACCTGTATGTGCCGTTTCTTCCATCGCTTCACTGCGCTGTCTTGCCTCTTCAGCTTCCTTGGCCGTTTGCACTGCCAGTAAATTCTGATCCGTGACCGGCCGCTGCTGATATTCGCTCTGATACCGACCGGCTTCACTGGTTCTTGGTACTGCAATCTGCAACTCTACTGCCTTAAAACTCATACGCTCACCTCACGGTTTCGAATGGTTTTCTATCTGTGCCTGATGCTGTACTTAAACGTATGGAGTCATCGTAATGTCCCCGTCATGATAATAAAATGAAATTCTACTCACAGGATCTTTAATAAATTTGGTGTATCTGCCGATAACTATCTTAGAGCCTCCATAAATCATCTTGAGAATATCCACTCGGGCTCTGCTCGTATCTTCCAATACTTTTTCAATCTCGAATATACGTGACTTGGTTTCCTCGTTAAGACGAAGTGCCGACTTTTGTGTAGCCGTAAGCTTAACTCGCATTGCCATTTTGTCTGGACTCAGTTGTCCAGCAGCAGCTAATTGATCCAGCAGTACCAATGCTTTTTTCGTTTTGTCCAAGGAATCCATCTGTTCCCTGAGCCCTTTACGCAATTCACTCAGTTCATTACGCAATTTGGGGAGAACACCAACTTCAATCGAAGTTACTGTCGACATGCTGTTCCCCACAATTCGTGCAGAAACATTTTCGCCGGCCTGAATGGAACCACCAACAATAAGGCCTTTGGTACCTGCACAGATTACGCCCCTGCCTGCACGGATATTGGAATGCATAATGCTTTGGGAGACGAGTACATCTTCACCTGCATCTACATTTCCTTCCTGAATAAAGGTGCATTTGACATTATGCCCCGCCTGAACAAGCCCTTTGTTATATCCGATAATACCACCAGTGATCTCGACAGAGCCACCTGCTTCAAGCTCTGCGCCTTCAACACCGCCGACAACGCGAATGTCACCCGCTGCTTTTATTTTAAAACCAGTCAGTACATTGCCCCGTATGACCACCGTGCCTACAAAATCGATATTGCCGATATTGTAGTCTACATCGCCATTTATTTCGTATACCGGGAATACATTCAGTTTGTTCCCTTCCGTTTTGGTCACCAATCCATCCAAAGCGGCGTACATTGCAGATCCATCCGGATTAATAACAACATTCTTCCCCACTTTGAATCGTGCGTCCTTCCCTGGACGAAAAGGAATTTCCTCGCCTGTAACGGCCTGACCTACTGCACCATCAACAGGAGGAATGCGCTCGGCAATGATTTGACCTGATCTTACATTGTTTAACCGAGTTACTTCTTTGTAGTCCACCTTGCCATCTTCCACTTCCAGAGGCCGCCGTTCACTCGCATCGTCCATACCAACCAATACTTTGATGTATCCGTCTGTTCCAGGAACAGCCGCGATGCCTTCGGCAATTTTCAACTGCGTATTCATATATGCTTCAGGTTGATTCACAAACACGAGCAGTGCCTCACGCAGCACACCATACTTGATGCCCTGACCCGCAATAAACTGTTCCAGGTCATCCAGCGCGCAGGCGAAACCTTCTTCCTGCTTGGAAAACTCAAGGTAGGCCGTACTTTTATCTTCCGATAAAACAACGCTAAGGCATTGTTCCAAAGCAATTCGCTGTGTCAATGCAGTTCTTCCTCCTTTTAGACTTTCCACTCCCCGAAATCCGTATAATCAAGCTTTCTATTAATCTTTGCGCATTAACAAATCCTTCTGTTTTTCGAGCGTTCCACGAAGTCTCAAAATGGCTTTGGAATGCAGCTGAGATATACGCGATGGTGAAAGAGACATCACTTCAGCGATCTCACTAAGCGATAAATCTTCATAATACAAAAGGGAAACAACTGTTCTCTCTTTAACTGTCAGCTTATCGAGTCCCTGAACCAAAGCATCTTTCAAATAAAACTCGTTTACTTTGTAATCTGGATTTTTGGCTTTTTCATCGACCATTAAGGAAAGACGAGTCTCTGACTCTTCTTCCCGAATCGGATCTTCAAGAGAGCAAAGTGACATAACCGCCACTTCCTGGAGCATATGTTGGAAGTCCTTTGTCGACACGTCAAGATACTGACTCATTTCTTCATCACTTACTGACCGTAAATAGGTTTGCTCCAGCTGCTGATAAGCATCTTCGATTCGTTTAGCCTTTTCTCGCACGGAACGGGGAACCCAGTCTCCTTGACGCAAACCATCCAGGATCGCTCCTCGAACTCGCCATGAGGCATACGTCTCAAATTGAAGGCCTCGTTCATAGTCGAATTTCTCAAGAGCATCGATTAGTCCCATGACGCCGTTGCTCTCAAGATCATCTTTTGGAACATTTTTGGGTAATCCGACAGCCAAACGACCGGATACATAATTCACAATGTGAAGATATTTTTCAATTAAGGCTTTTTTGGCTTCAAGATCTCCGTGTTCTTTCCACTTTTCCCACAGATCAGCATGGTTCAAATGTGAAGCTTTACGCTCGTCCAATTGCTTTCACCCTCCTTATTTGTCTGTCAGGTGACGAACGGCCTGCGCCAATTCTTCCGGATCCTTGGTCCGTACCAGTTTAGGCGGATCCAATGGGGCGAAACCCGTTGGAGCTTTCGTCTCGGATGGCGGAATCTCTTCCCCAGAGGAGGCGTTCTGTCCATTCTTGAGCAAGTCGTTCAGCTCTTGTCCATCGTCTTCGAGTTTAATGTCAACCTGCGAACCTCTCATTTCTGGACCAATTTGGGGATCATAATCGAAACCCTTACTTCCTGCGGACGGGGTCAATAGCAACCCCAGCCCCCAGCGCAAAGCAAAAGCAACGGCGTACCAGGCTACGAATCCGATTAACCCGCGAATTAAACTGGTCATCAACAAATTGCTGCTGTACGCTACAAAAAAAGTCAGAATAAATCCGACTATGCCTGCTCCAAGATTAATGCGGTAGTTTCCTATCATAGTTTTATAATTCCTTTACACCCATTTGTACACTTCTAATATTTAAAATCCCTGTTTCACAGTCCATTTCAATGGTCCGGCCATAATTTCCACCGGTGTCTTCAGCAAGAAGAGGAATATTAAGCTTTTGCAACCAATCCCGGCAAGATTCCGCATTCCTCGGACCAATACGCATGGTATCTCCAGCTCCTGAAAAAGCAAACATCTGAGCACCACCTGCCATTTTGGACACGATTCGTGAACGAGATGCACCGAGTTTTAACATCTTTTCTAATAACTCAGGCAACGCCGTATCCGCATATTTAGCTGTGTTCAATTTTCCTTCTCTTGCAATCTCTGAAGAAGGAAGCATCACGTGCGCCATTCCAGCCAGCTTCAAATGCGGGTCGTACATCGTTAACCCCACACAAGAACCAAGCCCTGTCGTGCGGATTATGCCAGGAAGGTGAGCAATGTTCAAATCCGCCATACCGACTTTAACGACGCTTTTTTCTTCAATCATGATCCAGAGGCACTCCTAAAGATTCAAATATCTTGGCAAATGACAATGGATCGGGAATCAGGAAAAATTGACCTTCCACCTGATCTTCTCCTTCGAAGAACGATGTGTCAATCAAAAGTGCATCGTCTCCCATTTCGCCAAATTGGAGCAGCCCATAGCTGAGTATTGCCCCCGCCATGTCAATAGCAAGTCCGGGAACCGTTGGATACATCGACAGTTTTGTGAAATCTGCAAGTGATGAAAGATATGATCCAGCCAGAATATTACCGATTTCCGATAACGCAGACTGTTCCATATCCGTAAACATGAGACCTTCCTTCAGATCAAAACCAGCAAGCCGGTTCAGCAGCATCTTGGCGGCCTCCGGGGTCATCATGAAAAACAGATTACCTGGCGCCTCGCCTTCAACACGTAAAAAGACAGTCACCACGATTCGTTCGTCCCCGCCCACTTTTTCCGCTACTTCTTCAAAAGGGAGCATCTGTACTGTCGGTACGCCCATGTCAATCGGTCTATTTAGAAGTTGAGACAACGCCGTTGCGGCGTTGCCTGCTCCAATGTTACCGACCTCTTTGAGCACATCCATTTGGAATCCCTCAAATCGGTTGAACATCTCCACGTGTTAGCCCTCGACACTTTCCAGCTGTACAACCTCGCTTTTATTCAATACTTCATGCAGATTAAGCATGATCAACAAACGCTCATTTTCCAATTTAGCCACTCCGCGCAGATATCTCGCTTTGACTCCACCCACCACTTCCGGCGGACTGTCAATTGCACTGCTCTTAATGTCAATTACGTCATTGGCTGCGTCGACGATGAATCCAACCTGCATGTCACCTACTGCTACAATGACAATTCGAGTTTGATCCGTATATTCTGTTTCTGGCAGAGAGAAACGACCGCGCAAGTCAATAACAGGGATGACAACCCCGCGCAGATTAATAACCCCTTTTACGAAGGAAAATGTCTTAGGAACACGAGTAATCGGCATCATGCGTTCAATGGTCTGAACTTTTTCAACCTCAATACCATATTCTTCAGATCCTAATTTAAAGACGATGACTTTCAATTCTTCCATGAATAAAACCTCCCTATAAGTGTAAGGCTTAGTTGCTTATTTAATAAATGCGTTAGGATCAACGATGAGAGCTACTTGTCCATCTCCCAGGATGGTTGCTCCAGAGATTCCTTCAATAGAAGGAAGATAGGTTCCCATGGATTTGAGAACAATCTCGCTCTGTCCGATAAACTCTTCCACAGAAACGGCTGCTAGACGATCTCCTTTGCGGATGACAACAATTTCGGTTTCCGACTCATCCTCATCATTGAAATCAGGTACGCCAAACACTTCGTTCAGCGACAAGTATGGAATGAGAGATTCACGGAACGTAATCATTTTATTACCATGAATGTTGCGAACTTGTTCACGCTGCACAATGGCCGTCTCCACGATGGAGGACAACGGAATCGCATATTTCTCGGAACCTACACGTACAAGCATTGCAGCGATAATAGACAACGTCAATGGCAGTTGAACCGAGAAATTAGTCCCTTTGCCTGGTGTGGAATGAATGGTTACATTACCGCCAAGCGAAGTGATTTTGGATTTTACAACGTCCAAACCTACTCCACGACCAGAGATATCTGAGATTTTGTCAGCTGTACTGAAGCCAGGAGCGAATAAAAGTTGATTAACTTCATCGTCGCTCATCTTCGCACCCTGTTCTTCCGTTACAACACCGCGTTTAATGGCTGTTTGTAAAAGCTTCTCACGATAAATTCCTTTACCATCATCTTCAATCTCAATGAAAACATGGTTGCCACTGTGGAAAGCTCGTAGGTTAACTGTACCCATTTCTGGTTTTCCGGCAGCAATACGTTCTGTGATTGATTCGACACCGTGGTCCACAGCGTTACGCAGCAAATGCACCAGTGGGTCACCGATCTCGTCAATGACAGTACGATCCAATTCGGTTTCTGCACCGGTAATGACCAGATCAATTTTTTTATCCAATGTTTTGGCTAGGTCACGAATCATACGCGGGAATCGGTTAAATACGGTATCTACAGGTACCATGCGCAGCTTGAGAACGATATTTTGCAGGTCTGAGCTAACTCTGCTAAGATGAGCCACAGTATCGGATAGATCATTATTACCCGTTTCGCTTGCCAACTGCTCCAGGCGCGACCGATCAATCAGCAATTCGCTGAATAAATTCATTAGTACATCCAATCTCTCAATATCCACTCGGATCGTACGCGAAGGTGCGGCTGCCTGTTTAGTTGGTGCAGCAGGCTTGGCTGCTTGTTTTTCTTCTGGTTTTTCTTCTGTTTTGACCGCAGTTGCGATCTCTTGTGATACAGCTGTTGCTATTGCGACTGTTTCAGCTTCAACTGCAGCTGCAGCCTGATTGGTCATCTGCTGAAGAGTTTCCTGATCCAGCTGAATGACTTTGGCACTTTCTATCTCTGAAATGCTTAAAATGCTTTTTTCCAGTTCCTGCGCTTCTTTAGTTGTTATGTAATACAACGAGAAACTGCGCTCAAACTTCTCCTGCTCAATATCCTGAACCGTAGGGAAAGACTTCACGACTTCACCCGCACGTTCCAAGAGATCAAATACCATGTAGGCACGAACGCCTTTCAGCTGACTATCCTCACTAACTAGCACATCAATGTAGAAGACTCGATGCCCTTCCGCGATAGACTGGTCCAGAACGGAATATTGGAATTCGTCCAGATCAACAGCTGATGAAATGCTTTCTACCGGCTTAGCAGTTGCTGTAGCTGCTGGAGTTTCACCGCCTGTCCATTCACCACTTTCAATGGCTTGAAGAGAAGCGACAATTGCGGAAACATCAGCTTTACCTTCTCCACCACTGGTAATATCCTGAACCATGGATTCAAGCGCGTCCAAACTCTTAAACAGGGTATCAAAAATATAGTCCTGCATTTTCAACTTCTCATTACGTACAAGATCTAACACATTCTCCATTTTGTGTGTCAATGATGCCAAATCCTCAAAGCCCATTGTTGCGGCCATACCTTTCAAAGTATGAGCAGAGCGGAAGATGACTTGAACTATACCCAGATCCTCCGGATTGCCTTCGAGTTGAAGCATGTTGTCGTTAAGGGATTGCAGATGATCATTAGACTCATCAATAAACATGGATAAGTATTGGTTCATGTCCATTGTGAGGCACCTCCTCCATGAGTTACACTCCGTTTATTTCACTGCTTGAACAAGTTTTGGTGCGATCTCCTGCAAAGGCAGAAGATGGCGTACGCATTGCAGCTCTACAGCAGAACGCGGCATTCCATACACAACACAGGTCTCTTCATTTTCCGCAAAGGTAGACGTTACACCCGCTTCATACAGCTTTTTCATCATTCGCGCTCCATCACTGCCCATACCCGTCAGCAAAACCAAATGCCGCTGAAGCGACGTAAAAGGCAATAACGATTCAAACATCGTATCCACTGAAGGCCTATGGCCATTCACCGGATGTTCCTCCGTAAGCTTCAGGATATACTTTCCATCGGCTGTTTTACTTACTATGATGTGATATCCACCAGGAGCGATATATGCGGAACCTTTTTTTAGAACCATACCCTCTTCCGCCTCAACGACATGCAACGGACTGAAGGTATTTAGCCGTTGTGCCAGAGACCGGGTAAAATTGGGCGGCATATGCTGCACAATGATGACAGGTGCAGGCAAATCCGCAGGCAGTTCCTCAAGCAAAGTTTTAAGGGCTCTTGGACCTCCTGTAGAACAGCCAATAGCGACAATTTTGTTGAATGAACCTTCAGTCCCTGTTACTGCCTTTGGTAATGGTTGACTTGAGAATGCAGCTGTTTGCTCCATTGCCGACCGTATTGGTTCAGAATTCCGCAACTCCTTCGGAGTAGGAAGGGGCTTAATAGGTTTAGGCACCTTAGCTTCTCTTGTGTTAGGGATACGATTCGGACTCTTTGCAGCTTCCAGTTTTTTGTCCGACCGCTCTTTTTTCTGATCCACCAGCGGCATGTTTCGCTGCAGCACTTTGGACTGAAGTCGCTCACTTGGTTCACTGTTTGGCCGTGTAACCGGCTGAACAGGATCAATCCTTTTTTGAGCGGGTTCTCTGCGAACTTGTGCAGGAGCATCACGCTGTACTCGCTGAGATTGACGCAAGAGATTATCCTGTATCTCTTTCCTCTGTTTCAACGATTCCTCACGGTCTGCTTTTCGCTTGATTTCATTCATGGCCGCCCGCATCCGCTCGACGAGGGCCTTGCCTACCTGAGCAATATCCTGATCATGTGAAATGGAAGGCTTGCGTATAAAATCAAAGGCTCCTGCTTCAAGCGCCATGATGGTTTCCTTCATACCTTGTTCATTGATACCTGATAGCATAATTACTGGCACCGATGACTTCTGCATGATCGACTTCAGTGCATCCAGCCCATTCATCTCAGGCATTTCTACATCCATCGTAATTACATCAGGCTTTAAATCCACTGCTTTTTGAATTGCTTCCTTGCCGGTTGAAGCCGTTGCCGCAACTTTGAATTCCGGGTCAGCTTCAATTAAATCCGTGACAATTTTGCGCATAAAAGCGGAATCATCGACAACCAATACTTGATACACCGCCATGTTTTGTCCACCTCTGTTTCCTTTTTTCAAGAATCATGTTGTCTTCCTAAGCCACTTTTTCATAAATCCCCTGATTCCTGTCAAGGTTCCGGCTTCGTTAACCGCAGGTTCAGCCAAATAGCGAAGGGCTAGCCGCTGTATATCTCTGGAAGCTTTTGAATGGGGATAAGCCAAGCTATAGGGCACTTGTCTCTTCACGGCTTTAACGACATTCGGATCTTCAGAAACATACCCAAGCAGGGGGATATCCGTTTGCAAAAAACGCTTGGCTACTCCTGCTATTTTGTCCGCTACCTGTTCCGACTCCTGTTCATTTTCAACACGGTTAACGATCATCCGAAAAGGTGTAGCATTTTCCTGACCATGCATCACTTTTACCAGTGCATATGCATCTGTTATGGAAGTGGGCTCAGGTGTGGTTATAATCATACATTCGTCAGCTGCACCAATAAACTTCATATTCTCCCGCGAGAGCCCCGCTCCGGTATCGAATATGACATAGTCCATTTCCTGCGCAACCATTTCCACTTGCTCTGCAAAGAATTCCAAATCACGGTCCGACAACGAAAATAACTCTTTCATGCCAGATCCACCTGCAATGTAAGGTAGTCCATTCGCACCAAGCTGAATGATTTCCTGTATGGACTTCTGCCGATACAACAAATGATACAGATTATAGGGAGATGAAGTCCCCATAAGGACATCAATATTAGCCATACCAATATCTGCATCAAATACGAGTACCTTCCTGCCCAGCGTTTGCAGCGCAAGTGCAAAGTTCAAAGTGAAATTGGATTTCCCTACTCCACCTTTTCCGCTAGCAATCGTTAAGATCTTTGAAGAGCGGCCACTACGCTGGATTTTGTCCAATCCACTCGGTGCTGACACCAAACTTCGAAGAGAGGCTGCCTGGTCCTTCATTTCGCGAGTTCTCCCAGCAATTGTTTAGTCAATGAAGCTGGATCTGGTTTGAGCAAGTCATCCGGAACATTCTGTCCATTGGTCACATAGGCAAGTTTCAACGGGAAGTGGTGCAACAGATTAATCATAGGACCACAAGTACCCGTTTCGTCCATCTTGGTGAAAATGATCTTATCCAAACCATACTTGCTGAAATGTTCGGTAATTTCAAACATGTCCGCGCTTTTGGATGTCATGCTCATGACGAGAAAGGTTTCACTGTTCTCTACTGGTGCCAGAAGGCTTTGTAACTCTGAAACAAGCAATTCGTTTCTATAATTTCTTCCTGCAGTATCCATGAAGATCAGATCACAATCCTGCAAACGAGATATGGCTCGTTGTGTATCTCCTGGAGACTGTACCACCTCAAGTGGAACATTCAAAATGGAAGCGTAGGTTCTAAGTTGCTCTACTGCTGATATACGGTACGTATCCGATGTAATGAATCCAACTTTCCGATGATGCTTAAACATCTGCTCAGCAGCCAATTTCGCAATGGTCGTTGTTTTCCCCACACCTGTGGGTCCAGCAACATAAACGATTCGAGTGCCAGGCAATATTCCCGCATCGATACGTTCCTCCAGAAACGTTAAAATCTGTTTCTGAACCGACTGAACAACCTCATTTTCGTCCAACTCTTTAGCATTCAACTGCGTTTCAACCGCTTCAAACCATGACTCGAAAACTTCCGTCCGCACCTCTTGATTAATGAGCCGCTCTCTAAGAAAAAGAAACTCTTCAGGTACAGGGTCAGCCAATTCATTCTGTCTAGATAATTGAGTCATCATCTTTTTGAGTTCTTTCAGTTCAGACATCAGTTCTTGTTGGCCCTGTTTGTTTGGTTCCTGCACAGCCGGAGACGATGAAACCGAAAAATCCGCCCCTTCCGGTCGCGGTTTATAATCCATGCTTGAATCTAATTTACCGCGCTCTCTATCTGAATCGATGTTCATCGATTCAGCATGAGCAGCGGTTTCCTTACGTTTTGCATCGGCGTATTGTTCAACAACCTGGGCAGCCGAACCCGATTCATTTGCTTCGTTCACAAATGATCGAGCCGTTTGCCTGTACGCTTCAGGAACATACGAACGAGGTACTGACGCAACTTGGTTCTGTATCTGCTTCTTGGCTTCTTTTTTGTCTTCCTCTTCAACCGCAGCTACTACTTCAATTCTTTTTTTGCGGAACATTCCCATCATTCCGCCCACCTTAATTTCTTTGGTGGACAGAATGACAGCGTTACTTCCCAGATCTTTCCGAATTTGAAGCATAGCTTCGGGCATGGTCTCAACAATATATTGTTTTACTCTCATAAGTTCACCACTCCGACACTTTGGATTTCAACATTCGGTTCCAACTCACTATAGGAAAGCACCGGTATGTCCTGCATGGTACGTTCAATGACTTGACGCAGATACATACGAATGGTTGGAGAAGTTAATACGACAGGTTGTTGACCTGATTGGATTAATCGATTGACCTGTTCGGTCAATTTTTGATACACACTTTGTGTTGACGCAGGATCCAGTGCAAGGTAACTTCCTTGATCGGATTGCTGTACACTTTCGGCAATTTTCTTTTCCAATCCGGGTCCAACGGTAATCACTCTAAGTGTTTCACCTTTTTGGGAGAACTGTTGGGTAATTTGACGGGAAAGCGATTGTCTTACGTACTCTGTCAAAACATCCGGGTCTTTGGTATAAGTCCCATAGTCAGCCAGTGTCTCGAAAATCGTAACCATATCCCGAATGGAAATTTTCTCGCGCAGAAGCTTAGCCAACACCTTTTGTACATCTCCAATGGCCAAAACGGATGGAATCAGTTCATCGACAAGTGCAGCATAGTTCTCTCTGAGATTATCCACAAGCGCCTTCGTCTCTTGTCTGCCGAGAAGCTCATGCGCGTGTTTCTTAATCAGTTCTGTCAGATGGGTAGCCACTACGGAAGGTGGATCCACAACGGTGTAACCCGCAAGCTCAGCTCGATCTTTGGTCACTTCGTCGATCCACAGAGCAGGAAGGCCAAAAGCCGGTTCCGTAGTTTCAATTCCTGTCACAGATTCCTCTTCATACCCAGGGCTCATAGCCAGATAATGATTAAGCAGCAATTCACCGCCACCAACCACATTACCCTTGATCTTAATGACATACTCATTAGGTCTCAATTGAATATTGTCTCGAATCCGAATGACTGGGACAACGAGCCCTAATTCAAGCGCACATTGCCTACGTATCATAATAATCCGGTCCAGTAGATCTCCGCCCTGCTGGTTATCGGCCAGAGGAATCAAACCGTATCCAAACTCGAACTCGATTGGATCAACCTGAAGCAAGTTAATTACACTTTCTGGGCTTCTAACCTCTTCGATCTGTTGTTCCTCCTCCATCTGTTCTTCTGCCTCTTGTTTGGATTTCAGCGTATTTTGCATTCTCCATGCGGCAAAAGCCAGTATACCTGCCAAAGGTATGGTCGTAATGGCGTGAATTGGAGTGAAGAAACCAAGCATTGCTATTACAAAAGCTACAATATATATGAGCGTCGGGTATGTAAACAACTGCCCCGTAATATCATCTGCCAAGTTACCTTCTGATGACGCTCTTGTGACGATTAGCCCCGCTGCCGTAGAAATCAGAAGCGCAGGAATCTGACTGACCAATCCATCCCCGATTGTTAATACAGAATAGGTGGACAACGCATCTGCAAACGAGAGACCATGTACGGTCATACCGATAATAAATCCACCAATGAGATTGATCAGCAAGATGATAATACTCGCGATCGCGTCTCCTTTTACGAATTTACTCGCACCGTCCATTGCACCGTAGAAGTCAGCCTCTCTCTCAATTTTGGAACGACGCTCACGGGCCTGTTGTTCATTGATCAAGCCTGCATTTAAGTCCGCATCAATACTCATCTGTTTACCAGGCATCGCATCGAGTGTAAACCGCGCTGCGACTTCAGCTACACGTTCTGAACCCTTCGTGATAACGATAAACTGAACAACGACCAGTATGAGGAAGACGATAAAACCAATAGCAATTTGACCGCCTGCGATCCAGCTACCAAAGGTGGCTACGACAGACCCGGCGTCTCCTTCTCCAAGGATCAGCTTTGTTGTTGAAATATTTAATGCCAAGCGAAACAGTGTAGTAATCAACAATAATGCCGGAAAGATGGAGAATTGCAACGCTTCCTTGCTGTTCATCGCTACGAGCAATATCATCAATGCAAGTGAAATGTTGACAACAAGCAGCATGTCCAACAACCAGGTTGGGATCGGGAGAATCATCATCAACACAATGCCAATGATACCCGCAAGGACAGCAATATCTTTTGTTTTCAATGAATGTACGGCCTCCGATCCCTTTTATTTCGTTCTGCCCTTTAATTTATATACATAAGCCAGCACTTCGGCTACCGCTTGAAACAAATCAGCCGGTATGGCGTCGCCAATCTCGGCTCTCTGGAACAATGCCCGTGCCAGCGGCTTGTTTTCCATTGTAATGACACCGTGCTCTTTGGCAATCTCCCTGATGCGCAAGGCGACGTAATCCTGACCTTTGGCAATAATCTGAGGTGCTTCCATCTCAGACCCTTCATACTTTAGCGCTACCGCGAAGTGTGTCGGGTTCGTGATGATCACATCTGCATTAGGAACTTCCTGCATCATGCGCTGTACAGCCATGCGGCGCTGACGTTCCCTGATTTTACCCTTGATCAGCGGGTCACCTTCCATCTTTTTGTACTCGTCCTTGATGTCCTGTTTGGACATCCGAATGTTTTTCTCGTAATCGTATTTCTGATACATATAGTCGAACACTGCGAGTACCATTAAGGCCACTGCAATTTTGACACCCAGATTCAGGGTGATTGAAGCCGCAAAATGTAATATGGCATCCAAAGAAAAATGAGAAAGCGAAGCAATATCCGATTGATAACTTGTAATCGTACTGTAGACTAGATAACCGATAATGGACATTTTCAATATGGATTTTGCAAACTCCACTAATGAACGGAGTGAGAAAATGTTTTTGAAACCTTTGATTGGATCAAGCTTCTCAAGCTTTGGCTTCAATCCTTCTCCCACAAGTAGAAAACCAACCTGCATATAATTGACGATCAATGCAACAACCGCTGCGCCTATCAGTACGGGTGCTAGCAACAGCATAACTTCAATGCCGTAGCGCATCATAAGGGCCATCACATTCTCGCCGGTAATCTCCAAGCTCAGCCGATTCATAAAGATATCTGTAAATAACCGAACAATGCGTTCTTTGTAAAAATTACTGAATACCATCATGATTAAAAAGGTGAACAGGAGAATGGATGCTCCGGAGATCTCCATACTTTTGACAACCTGTCCCTTTTTGCGCGTATCCTGCCTTTTTTTCGGGGTGGCTTTTTCCGTCTTTTCCCCTGCGAATAACTGAAGGTCAAGTTGAAATTTCATTTGAATCCTGTCCTCCGTTTCCTTTAGCCCGGCCTCTGTCCGATCGTTCCAAGCAACTTTTCCATAGATCTAAACATCACTTCGAACAATTGGCTAAATACAAAGGCGAAGCTCGGAACCATCAAAAGCAATATGGCGATTCCCACCAGGACCTTTAACGGCATACCGACAGCAAACACGTTGAATTGAGGAGCAGTTTTAGCCAAAAAACCCAATCCCACATCCGTCAAAAACAAAGCCACTACAATGGGTGCCGACATTTGGAAGGCAAGCATAAAGGCCTCACCTAACGTATGAACGAGAAACTCAGCAATACTACCGTCGGCCAATCGTATGAAAAAGGCATTGGATAAGGGTATCCAGCGATAGCTGTACACAATGGCGTCCAGAAGGTAGTGGTGTCCATTCATCGTCAGGAAAAGCAGCATAGCAAAAGCATATTTGAAATTACCTGTCAGCGGCGCAGAAGCACCAGTCATCGGATCAAATACATTCGCCATACCGAACCCAATCTGAAGGTCAATGAATGTTCCCGCCGTCTGCACGGCTGTCATGATCAGATAGGCTACAAAACCTAGTAGTAATCCTATTAATATCTCCCGGATAATCAACAGAATGTAACTCAGATCGGTAGGCACTTCCTGATTCACGCCATAAACTACATAAACTGTTAATGTTACAAATGCCGACAGACCAACCTTAATGGAATTCGGCACATTTCGAGCTGAGAACACTGGAGCAGTTACAAAAAATGATGCAATTCGACAAAACATAAGCAGAGCGACAGGAAAACTTTGCAACAATGTCTCCATGTGCGAAAGCCTACCCTATATATCTGTATAAATTATCGAGAATGTTATACGTGAAATCTACCAAAATATTCAAGATCCAAGGTCCGAACAAGAGAACTGCCAGAAGTACGGCAATAATTTTCGGTACAAAAGCTAAGGTTTGCTCCTGAATTTGGGTCGTCGCTTGAAATACACTGATAATGAGACCCACAACTAGAGCAAGTATAAGCATGGGTGCGCTGGCCAGCAGTGACGTATAAACTGCTTTCCCGGCCAGACCTATAATAAATTCTGAAGTCATGACCGTCCTCCTTCAACTTTCCTGCTCATGTGTTAAAGCTCAGCAGCAGTGACTTCACTACAAGATACCAACCGTCCACAAGGACAAATAGTAATATCTTAAAAGGTAATGAGATCATGACCGGTGGTAGCATCATCATCCCCATAGCCATTAGTGTACTTGCAACCACAATGTCTATGACTAGAAACGGAATGAAAATCATGAATCCCATCTGGAATGCTGTCTTTAATTCACTGATTGCATACGCCGGCACCATGACAGTGATCGGTATATCTTGATACGTTTCTGGTTGTTCGGTCTGATTATATTTCATAAAAAGCAGTAGATCTTTCTCCCGTGTGTGGGAGAACATAAATTTCTTAATGGGATCTTGTGCCTTTTCAAGCGCTTCCGTTTGCGTAATGTCTCCTTTGAGATAAGGCTGAAGAGCTACCTGATTAATAGAAGACAGCGTCGGTGACATGATAAACAGTGTCAGGAAGAGCGCTAAACCGACAAGCACCTGATTGGGTGGCATTTGTTGTGTCCCCAAGGATGTCCGTATAAAACCGAGAACGATAACAATTCGGGTGAAGCTGGTCATTAACACCAGTATTGCGGGTGCTATACTTAACACCGTAATTAACAGTATTATGGACAGAGAACTCGTACTTGGTGTTCCCCCATCTCCGCTTCCGATTTGGATATCGATGTTCGGTATCGGTTCGGCAAAGGCAACCGTCACAGATGCCAGGCTGATAAGCCCCATCAAACAACATGCTAGCCAAATCTTTTTCTTCATGAATCCCTCGACCGATCTGTAGTATTGTCTTCTTCCAGGAGCTTTTCCATCTTTTCTTTTCGGTTAGGCATTTGCCGGAGTTTCGACTCGAATAGCTCATGAAAAGAGGCTGTATCCTCAAGTTCCATTTCCCTTGGTGGTTCTTTCTTACGCATGCGGGATGCCAACTTGTTGATTAATGGTGAAAGGCTTCCCTGTTGTGAAGAAGCTTCTCTCTCAAATGAATCAACGATTCTCTGTGCCTCTTCCAAATCTGAAATTTTGTCTAGCAATTGTATATTTTCGCCAACACCGACAAGATAAACATTGCCACCAATTTCTATGATCTGAAGTGACTTGTTTGGCCCCAGCCCCACACCACCCAAAATACGGACTGTACCACTCCGGAACCACTGCTGATTCCGTTTGTTCAAAAAGCGGAGCAGGTAGACGATAAGGACCAGGATGACGGCCAGGACGACAATCACCCATACAAGCTGAAAATAATAGTTGGTCCCAATGTCAGCTCCTCCAGGAGTATCACCCTGCGCCATCATCATGTGTCTTAAACTCCCAGCGTTTTGCTGATAGCTTCGATGACTCGGTCAGACTGGAATGGCTTAACGATGAAATCTTTGGCACCAGCCTGAATCGCATCAATTACCATCGCTTGTTGTCCCATAGCTGAACACATAATGACTTTAGCGTTCGCATCGATTTTTTTAATTTCTTTCAGTGCTGCAATACCATCCATCTCAGGCATGGTAATATCCATCGTGATCAGATCAGGACGAAGTTCCTTAAATTTCTCAATTGCTTGTGCTCCATCCTGAGCCTCGCCAACGACCTCATATCCGTTTTTGGACAAAATGTCCCGGATCATCATTCTCATAAATGCAGCGTCGTCCACGACTAAAATTCGGTTTGCCATCTTGATTCAAGTCCTCCCTAAATTGTGCTTATTGTAATTTCTGAATTCGGTCCCATTGGCTTACGATATCTATAACACGAACACCAAAGTTTTCATCGATAACGACTACTTCTCCCTTAGCGATCAGTTTGTTATTGACCAAAATATCGACAGGTTCGCCGGCCAGTTTATCCAGCTCGACAATTGAACCTTGTGAGAGTTCCAATATATCCTTAATTTGCTTCTGGGTCCTTCCTAATTCTACGGTGACTTTAAGGGGAATGTCCATCAATAAATTCAAATTATTTTCGTCCACCTGACCGTAGGCCCCGTTTTGCAAATTGGCGAACTGGACGGGTTGTACATTAACATTCCTGTTTGGCATACCGCCGTAGTGTTGTGGTGCACCATATGGTTGCTGTGGTGGCATACCGTAAGGCTGTTGTGGCGGCATTCCTTGCGGCATACCCATTGGTGCCTGTCCATATCCATTATAGTCTGGAGCAGGCTGCTGAGGCGCCTGTGGAGGCATTTGCTGTTGAACCGGTGGTTGCTCCGGTGCCACAGGTGGAGCTGCCGCGGCTGGTGCTGCATTCGATGGTGTCGTGACTGGTGCATTAGCCGTTGATTCTTGTGCACCGCCGATTAACATATCCACCATGTGTTTGGCAAAATCAACAGGCAAAAGCTGCATCAGGTTGGAGTCAATCAGATCACCAATCAGGAGGCGAAACGATACTTGAATCAACGTTTCGTCATGTGGGAGATTGCTGACACCCTCGCCACTTTCCATATTGAGAATATCAATGCCAGGCGGAGAGATATTCACAAAACGATTGAAAATTGTAGACATGGAGGTTGCTGATGAACCCATCATTTGGTTCATGGCTTCCTGCACTGCACTAATATGGATTTCATTCAGCTCTTCATCCGCAGGGTTTCCTTCGCCTCCAAGCATTAGATCAGCAATCACTTGTGCATCGCGCTTTTTGATAACTAGTGAATTGATGCCTTCAAATCCATCCACATAATTGACATGTACTGCAACATGTGGTTTCGGAAACGCCTCTTCGAATTGCGAACGGCTGATAATGGATACCTTCGGTGTTGTAATATCTACTTTTAATCCGAGTAGCGTGGACAATGCTGTCGCTGCGCTACCAAATGTAATATTACCGATCTCCCCCAATGCATCTTGTTCCAGTTCAGTCAAAAAGTCGTCAACTGTTTTTTCAGCCGGTTCCGTGCTACCCATCGATTCGGATTGCCGGAGCAAAGCATCGATTTCTTCCTGGGACAAATAATCCTTACTCGTCAAATTCTTCAACTCCTTCGGTGACAATCTTATCTATTTGTACAGCCACACGGTCTTTGATCGTTCCCGGACTGCCCATATACTTCAACCTGTCGCCCACTTTGATGGATAATCCCTCTTCAACCGGCTTGTTCAACGTAATGACATCGCCAACCGATAATCCGAGGAATTCCGAGATCGAAATTCTGGATTCACCCAGTTCCGCAACAACTGGCAGTTTGGCTTTGTTCACACGTTCTCTAAGGGCATCGTATTCTTCCGGCGCTCTTGTTTTCTTCTCCGAAACAAACCACTGATGTGTCGACAGCCTTGACATAATAGGTTCAAGAACGACATGCGGGATACACAAATTGATCATGCCTGTGGTGTCACCGATTTTGGTGCTCAGCGAGATCAAGGCAATCGTTTCGTTGGGTGATACGATCTGCATAAACTGTGGATTCGTCTCCAGTGCTTCCATTCTCGGCGATATGTCGAGCACTGTCTTCCATGCTTCCTGCAAACTTTCGAACGCTCGGCTGAAGATTCGCTCCATAATTGTCGTTTCTATTTCAGTCATTGAAGCTATTTTAGTCGGTGCACTCCCCGTACCACCCAGCAATCGATCCAACATCGCATAACCAACATTGGGGTGGACCTCCAGCACCATTCGTCCCTGTAACGGTTCTGCTTCAAATATGTTTAATATCGTCATTTTAGGGATTGAACGAATAAATTCATCATAAGGCAACTGTTCGACCTGAACGACATTAATTTGAACGAATGTCCGCAATTGGGCTGAAAAATAAGTGGTGAGAAAGCGTGCAAAGTTCTCGTGAATTCGAGTCAAACTTCGAATATGATCTTTGGAAAAACGAACCGCCCGTTTAAAATCATACGATCTAATTTTTTTCTGAGTTTCTTCCTTTTTCAATTCCTCGGCATCCATCTCACCAGAGGAAAGTGCTGCTAATAGGGCATCAATCTCATTTTGTGATAATACATCCACCATGTTCTCACCCCCTTACCGTTTTACAGCGTGCTCTGTTCATTACATTGATGCCATCAAAAAATAAGTAAAGTTCGTGCTGCTCAGCTTCGGTTCAGGCAATGCTTCATTAATCAGTTTTGTAAGTTTTTCATTAAACTGAGAACGTCCCTTGGCTGTTTTTAACTCTTCTGGCTGTGCATCCGCAAAAGTCTGAACAATAATTGGTTTTACGGTAATTTCTTTAATTTTCTCGAAATCTTCTTTCGCTGTAGCGTCAGTCAGTTTAAAAGCCAGGTTAACTTGTACGATGTGATTCGTGTCTGCCAGATTGGTTTTGATGTCGGTAATCTCGGAAGTAACCTCGACAATTTCATCGGCAGTCATCTTTTTGGCTTCAGCAGCCGAAGCTACGTCTGTTTCAGCTTTATTACCTGTTTGTCCTTGCATAAATACAAATACAACCACCACAATGAGTGTTATGGCAAGCAATATCGTTGCCAGCCAGGGCATCATCTTTTTCATCAGGATTCCTCCGTTTGCTGCACTTTGATAGTGGCTGCCTGAACCCCGATTTCACGGTTGTAATCTTTGATTTTGGAAATGACTTCATCTGCCTTTTCAAGGACAATCAGTCTCTTCCCAGTTACCAGAGTAATATACGTATCCGGCGTTTCTTCTACAATCTCTACCATCAGCGCATTTAACCACATGGGAGAACCATTTAACCGCGTAACCGAAATCATGCTAAGCCCCCTCTCGATCAATGTGGAGGAGCTAGCTCCTCCACGCATTAAAACTCTTTAATCAATCATTAACGTTTCAGGTTAACAACTTCCTGAAGCACTTCATCGGATGTTGTAATGATCCGTGAGTTCGCCTGGAAACCACGTTGAGCGACGATCATCTCTGTAAATTCACCCGTCAAATCCACATTGGACATTTCCAGTTGGCCTGCAATAACAGAGCCTGTTCCAAATTCGGTGCTGTTCGCTGTTACAATTTCGAATTCGCCATCAGCATTGGCATTTGCAGTAATGCGGTACAAGTTACCACCGATCTTTTCCAGACCTTCCGGGTTGGTTACTTTACCGATCCCCAGTTGTGCACCAGCTTCAGTAGTACCATCATCCATCGTTTGGTTGATGATTCCATCTTGACCAATAGTGAACGAAACTACTGTATCATCCAGAGTAATAGGCTCGCCACCGCTATCCACAACGAACAAACCATCTGAGGTTACAAGGTTACGGTTAGCATCAACATGGAAATCTCCAGCACGAGTCAAGAAAGGAACTTCTTGCTCTCCGCCAAGTGTTACCAGGAAGAAACCGTCACCGTTAAGACGCAAGTCAGTTGGATTGTTAGTGGTCATTGGACTTCCCGCTAGATGAAGCGTATCAATGGAACCAACGGATACACCCAAACCGATTTGCTTTGCATTTACACCACCGTTTTCATCTCCAGGCGCTGTTACTCCCGCTGTGGTTTGGCTCATAATATCTTTGAACATAACCCGACTTCCTTTGAAGCCAACGGTGTTTACGTTTGCGATATTATTACCAATGACATCTAGTTTTGTTTGAAAACCCCGCATCCCGGAAACGCCTGAGTACATTGATTTCAACATTTTAAATAAATCCTCCCAGCCTTAATTTGGTTACCGCATCAGTCGGTCAGCGGCGTTCCGGCTCCCGAGAAGGGCCAGCCGGTTAAGATATGATTACTGCACTATCTATTTGTGTAAATACGTTATCCTTCATGCTTTCGCTATCCATAGCTGTGACTACAGTGCGATTTTTAACATTTACGATAAATGCCATATCCTGCATCAGGATCAGAGATTCTTTTGCACCTTTGGCCGCAGCCTTGTCGAGTGCAGTTCCAATCTGCTGCATCTGCTCACTTTTCAGCTCAATTCCCCGCTGTTCCAATCTTTTGGCAGCATGGTTGCTAAGCTTCAACAGATTATCCTCAAGCACTTGAGCAAAAGGTCGTTCGGGAGTGATTGTTGTTTCACTCTGTTTAGCACGATTAAGCAAGTTCGGTGTTACTGGGCCTGTATATAGTTGTCCAACCGTTATTCGTTCACTCATAACGTGTTCCCACTATCTTGAACAGCTGTTTCAGCTTCCTCGCTTTCATTCACTGGTGCTGAAGCATCTGCAGTATTCTGAGCCTGGGTTTCTTCGTCTTCGCTTTGAGCAGGATTCGAAACCTGGATAATTTCATTCAGCTCAATCTCGTCCTCGCCCACTTTAGCGTACTGTACACCATCCCGTACGATGATTGAATCTACAATCCCCTGACGAAGTGTTCCGCTGTCCTCTTTATTAGAAGAAAGCCAGCTAATTTCTCGTCCGATCATGCTTGAAACCGCACCTAGAGACTGATTCAGCGTTTTGAGTTGGGACGAAATGTTAACAAGCTGTTCAACCGAACTGAACTGCGCCATTTGAGCAATAAATTCCTTATCCTCCATAGGCTGCATCGGATCCTGATTTTGAAGTTGGGTGATTAGTATTTTGAGAAACTGATCCTTCCCTAACTCCTTGGTAGCTGCACTAGTTGTTGCCGTGTTCGAAGCCGAGTAGTTCGGCCATGTATTATTAGTAGAAATAATTTCAGTAGCCAATATTTTCACCTCATTTCTAGTTAAGCTTTAGCAGTAAACGAGCCTCCTTGGAAGTCGTTTCCTTCCTCATTTTCACTGCGCCAATTCCGCAGTTCTTCCTGAAGGTTTGCCGTGGTTATTGCGTCATCCGTTTGCTCTTCACGTTCCCGTGACCGGCGCTGATCCTGCGAGTTATTTCCTTGCTGGCGTCCGCCGTCATGATACATTTCTGAACCTAGGGAACTGCTCTGAGTGACTTCGATTCTCTCCACTTGTATACCTTGGGATTGAAGCGAGGTACGGAGCTGTGTCATTTGCTGTTCAAGCATATCCTTCGCCATCGCATGTTCCGTCATGAAGCGTGCAACCAATTGTCCGTTCTGCAAGGTAATCTGAACATCCAACTTGCCCAGATGTTCTGGCCGAAGTGAGATCGTGGCTTCTGAAAATCCTTTTTGCTGTACGATATCCAGCTTATTCACCACAAATTGCGTCATTTCTTTGGCAAACTGTGATGCTTGCATTACAGGTTCAGCTGGCTTAGCTACCGTCGTACCCGAAGTACGCATGGATAACTCCCCGGCTGTAATCACTTTCGAATGATCCATTTCTCCACCTTCACTGGCAGTCGACGAGGTATTCGCATCTGAATCACCTGTCACTTTAAGCCCACTATTAGAAGAAGAAATTGCAGTCAACTCTTTTTCCGTAGATGGAGTAGCTTTGGTTTGAACACCTTGATCTTTTAATGTATCCACGGAATCAACGATTGTTTTAAGTTCTGTCCATCCTTTATTATTGCTCAGATCAACTCCAGCCTCCTGCAACTGATTCTGGAGGGTTTGAAGCAACTGCTTAAACTCAGCTGTATTTTTGGCTATAGGACTATCTGGTTCAGTCATACTTGCAACCAACTGAGTAAGTACATCCTGCAACACAAAGCGAACTGCAGCTGGGTGTTCAGTAAGATCCATCACTGCAGTAGCGTTAACAGTTGTTTGCGCATTTACTGTTCCATCCGCTTTTTCCGTTTCAACTGAAGCACCGTTTAACTGGGCATACATCTGTTGAATCAGATTTTGCAATTCTGCCAGTAATGCCGGGTCATTCTCCAGAACTTCATCTAGCGAATCCAAGTCACCAAACAACGAGTCCAGAACAGCTGTAAGAGACGTTTCTTCCCCTTCTTCATTAGTTGCAAGGGTTATAGCTAACGGATTTACAGTTAAACCTCCAGCAGTAGCCGAGTTGTTTTCTTCCGTGGTACTATTCAATGACTGTGCCAGTGTTTGCAAAAATCCACCATCGTTCCCTGCAACCCCACCTTTAGATTGCGTTCCAGATGAAGTTTGTGCTGCTCCTGTTGTCTTTGAAGTGGATACTGAGGTCATTTGGTATACGATTGACATTTTGTTTCACCTCCTTTCGGATTAAGATTGTTCTACCTACTTATTTCCCATTAACCGGTTTAAGATTTTCGCTGTTTCAGCTGAATCCTCTGTAGACATATTCTCAAGTAATTGTGAGCGTGTTGCATCGTCTACCGAATTCAAAATGGTCAATGTTTTATCTGGACTGAGTTTATACGTCTCTAGTAGCAATTTTGCGCCGCTTGAGGCTGACATTGAAGAGAACGTTTGGCTGAGCTGGGTTTTGTCCAGGTTTTTCGAATTAGTAGTAGATGTAGTTGTGGTCGCAGCCGTTTCTTTCTTCAATCTGGATTGCAAAGCATCTAGTGCCAGATCTCCGGATGGTTTGGCGTCCTTCATCATCATCGTGACATCTGCCGCTGTTTTTGGATCCATTTTCTCCAACACTTTCGTACGAGCAGTCGATTGCATTGCACTCAGAAGCAGTACCATTTCTTCATTGGTCATGTTCTGTAAAATCGGTGCTGCTTTGCTAGGACTCATATCTGCATACATTTTGGCCAAATCCTTAATCTGTTTCTGATAATCAGACTCACTCTCTGGAACCTCAGCTGCTGCAGTTTCCGCCGCTTTCTCCGCTTCATCCAATTTTTCTTGCAGATCACTTGCTTTTTTTGCTTCTGTCGTAGTAGCCTCTTTTGCTGCCTGGAGCTCTGTTTCTTTAGCCGCTACCTGAGACTTCAACTTTTCGATTGTTGCTTCAGCACTCTCCACTTGCTTTTCGCTTTCGTCCAGCTTTTCCTTTTCTGGATCCAGTACAGGATCAGGCACCCAATCCTTGACTACCGGAATTTTGTTAGCTAGCTCAAGCATGTTATTACGTATATCTACATTAAATAAGGTGAGCAGCACACCGAGCAGTACGACGGTGAAGACAATGGGGATCGAAATCATTAGAAACTTTTCCCAACCGCCACCTGATTCTTTCTCGATATCTGTGTCTTTAACAGCCATTATTTCATTCCTCCTTCACGAGACAACTTCGCTTGCGAAGCCCATCAGATTGCCCGTCCGGCCTTTGCAGCGAAGCGTACAGTAGCCATCTCGTCCAGATCGTTCTGTTCCCGGAGGAGCATCTCCTGCTGAAATTTGATTTTGGCTTTGTCTCTCGCTTCAAGCCACACTTTTTCATCAACCATCTTACCGTTCAAGAACGTCTGATTTCGCTGCACATTGACCTGAGCGTGTTTAACATCCGTATTCTTTTTGGTGATGCACTCATCCAGGTGATACACGTATCGCTGCATTTCTTGCAGACTGGATACAGAAGCAGTGCTCTCCGTTGCGGATTGAATGACACTAATCAGTTCTCTTTTATCATTCATAAGTTGTAAAAGATGTTCTTCTTCTGTTTGAAGTTTGCCGATTGCTGTGGATAACATCCACTCCGCTTGTGTTTTTTCATTGCTTTTCAGGTCAACTACCTTTTGGAAATGATATCGAAATTTCATCGTTTAACCTTTCATCTCCTTGCAAATTCAAGAATCAAACGTTCCTGCACTTCACTCAGTGTTACTTTTTCATCTACTTTTTGCTTGGTAAAGTTCCATATGCTTTCGATCTGATCCATCGCTTCATCAATAGCTGCATTCGATCCTCTTTGATAAGCACCAATGTTGATCAAATCTTCGGATTCCTTGTATACGGCCATCAATCGCTTCATATTATTAACGGCTTCCAGCTGCTCTTCAGGCGCGATATCTTTCATGACACGACTAATGCTCGCTAACACATCGATTGCAGGAAAATGTCCTTTGTTCGCGATGGACCGATTCAGCACAATGTGACCGTCCAGAATACCCCTAACCGCATCCGCAATCGGTTCATTCATATCGTCACCATCAACGAGTACCGTGTAAAATGCTGTTATGGAACCCGTTGGTCCAGTTCCCGCTCGTTCCAGCAATTTAGGCAAACTCGCAAATACGGAAGGTGTATAACCTCTCATCGCTGGAGGTTCACCTACAGCAAGTCCGACTTCCCTCTGAGCCATGGCATAACGAGTAACGGAATCCATCATCAACATGACATTCATGCCTCTGTCCCTGAAATATTCCGCTATCGTGGTGGCAATGACTGCCCCTTTAATTCGAATCAATGCCGGTTGGTCAGAAGTTGCGACTATGACGACCGAGCGCTCTAGCCCTTCCGGCCCAAGATCACGTTCAATAAAATCACGAACCTCGCGTCCCCGTTCACCTACAAGTGCTATAACATTCACATCAGCGGCCGTATTACGGGCAATCATGCCCATCAATGTACTTTTACCAACACCCGATCCGGCAAAAATACCAACCCGCTGACCTTTACCAACAGTCAACAGACCGTCAATCGCTCTAACGCCTACACCCATGGTTTCCAGTACACGCGGCCGTTCCATCGGATTCACAGGTTTATTCGATGTGGAGAACATCGGCATTCTTGAAGGCAGCAACGATCCATCCAGAGGTTGACCAAGTCCATCAAGCACTTTGCCCAGCAGCTCTGAACCAACCTGAACTCCAAGCGGCTTCCCGGTACCTACGACATCGCACCCCGGACCAATCGATTGCAATTCACCCAGAGGCATCAGTAGCACTTTGTTATCCCGGAAACCAACGACTTCTGCTTGAATCGGCTTCTCCGATTTACCCGGGTAGATGTAGCATACGTCACCGATGCTAGCGTCAGGACCTTCGGATTCAACCATGAGCCCGATAACCTGTGTGACCTTACCGTTAACCCGAACAGGATCAAATTGGCGTAAGTGCTCCATGTAACGCTGTGAACTAAGAACCTTCATGTTGATTTTTTCGCCCCTCATCCTCAAGTGCTATGCGGATCAGTTCTTTTTTGATTTCAGAAAGTTGTGTATCAATACGGGCATCCACGCTACCAAAAGACGAGCGAATGACACACCCTTTGTCTTTTACCGTTGCATCCGGCAATATTTGAAGTTCGGCTTGTGAGTCGATGGATAAGGACAACTCTTCACGCGCAGCTTGTACAAAAGCAAATTGTTCTGGAGCTACACACAAGGCAATCATTCCTTGTTCGCGTTTCCGTGACAGGTTCTGACGGATCAATTCGAGAGTATGGTCTGGTTCAACAGTGAGCTGTTTATCAATAACCTTCTCTGCAATTCCGCATGCCAGATCTACAAGGAAAGGCTCTGCTTCCTGGATAATTTGATCTTTTGCCACATAAGCCTCTTGCAGTACTTCCTGAGCTTCTTTCATCATCTGTTCGATCTGCACTTGGAGATCCAGTTCAGCTTGTACTTTGCCTTCATCAAAACCCTGCTGAAAACCTTGTGAGCGCATCGCTTCAATTAAATGTTCATCCTGCTGGCGCTGTTCTTGCCACCAGCTATCAATCTGCTCACGGGCTTCTTTAAGCATGCGTTCCGCTTCCTCGGAAGCTTCGCGTACCTGCTTTTCTGCAAACTCCTTGGCATCCTCCAGCATCTCCGCAGTCAGACGTTTAGTCTCTTCGTCTACACGGGCCTGTAACGCCTCTGTCTCTGCACCTTCTACTTCACTATCTGTTCCTTCAGCTTCAGGTCCACCATAATGATGATGATTTTCAAGGCGTTTGCGGTCATCAACCGGCACATACTGGAAAGATTTAATCAAATTAGACAATGATATCATCTCCTCCGCCGCGAGCGATAATGATCTCACCAGCTTCTTCCAGTCTGCGGATCGTTCCTACGATACGAGTCTGGGCTTCTTCCACATCACGCAACCGAACAGGTCCCATGAATTCCATTTCTTCCTTGAATGTCTCGGACATCCGTTTGGACATGTTGCGGAACACTGCATCCCGAACTTCTTCGCTCGCCACTTTGAGTGCAAGCTGCAAGTCTGCGTTGTCGATATCGCGGATGATACGTTGAATTGAACGATCGTCCACGTTGACAATATCTTCGAATACAAACATGCGTTTTTTGATTTCTTCGGCAAGTTCCGGATCCTGAATTTCCAGAGAGTCCAAGATGGTACGCTCCGTACCCCGGTCGACCCCATTCAAAATCTGTACGATCGACTCGATGCCGCCTGCGTTTGTATAATCCTGTGTAACCGTTGAAGACAACTTTTGTTCCAATACACGTTCCACCTGAGAGATAACCTCAGGGGATGTGCTGTCCATGACAGCCACTCTTCGCGCAACATCAGCCTGCTTCTCCTGAGGCAACGAGGATAGAATCGCTGCTGCCTGCTCGAATTGCAGGTAGGATAGTACCAACGCGATCGTTTGCGGACTTTCGTTTTGAATAAAGTTTAATATTTGGTTTGGATCCGCTTTACGTGCAAAGTCAAATGGTCTAACCTGCAGTGTAGCTGTCAAACGATTAATAACTTCAAGTGCTTTTTGCGATCCGAGTGCCTTCTCCAGAATTTCTCTCGCGTAAGTAATACCGCCTTGCGAAATGTATTCCTGAGCAAGACAGATCTGGTGAAATTCAGCCATAATCATATCTTTTTCGGAAGCATCCACTTTGCGAACATTGGCAATCTCCAATGTTAATTGTTCAATCTCCTCATCACGCAGATGTTTGAAGATTTGCGCCGACACTTCCGGACCTAGTGTAATCAACAAAATTGCTGCTTTTTGTCTTCCAGTCAAACCTTGACTGCTTGCCTTTGCCAATGCGTTCACCTCTATTCGTCAGCCAGCCACGTACGCAGCAGATTGACGAATTCGTCTGGCTTTTTCTTCGCCAAACTCTCCAATTGTTTGCGCACTTGACTTTCGTTCGTTACACTGTCCAACGTAATGGACGGGAACTCTGTTGCTACTGGGAGAGGAATCTCTTCTTCTTCCTCTTCGTTTTGTTTGCGTCGACGGCGTACGAGGAGGATAACGACTGCTGCGATTAACGCGGCCACCAATGCTCCTACGCCCCACATCATACCTGTCGATAGCTGGAATCCTGTTTCTGCAGCGGCTGCAGTCTGGAAACCTTGGGATATAACCGAAACTTTCTTGGTCAGATCAGCGTCTGTAATTACATCACCTGAATCTGCAAGTGAAGCTCGAACGATATTCACCAAAATATTTTCAATTGCATCCTGGACAGGTTGTTGTAATTCTGTTTGTCCTTCAGGTGGTTCAACGGCTACGTTAATGGTTAAGTCTTTTACAGTATAAGGACTGGAAATGATATCTTTGGCGATTCGATTGACTTCATAGTTTACAGTGCTAGATGATTCCTCCGAAGTAGAATTCCCCGTTGCATCCGCTGAAGGATAACCAGGAACTTCTTCTTGACCGGTACCTGCGACACCGCCTGTTGGAGTACTCGCACCTGTATAACTCTTTTGAATCTCCTGCACACTGATCTCGATGCCCTTCATATTCTCTTCATCGACTGGTGTAACCAGATTCTCTTTGCTTGTCACTTTATCGAAGTTAAGCTTGGAAGCGACGAGTACATTTACTTTGTCTTCGCCTACGATTTGAGACAGGAACTGTTTTACATTGTTTCGTACGTCATTTTCGAACTTCTTCTGCAAAGCCATGTTTTCCTGAACTTCGGAAGATAATCCACCGCTGCCTCCACGGGCAGTTGGAATCAACTCGGCTTCATCCGTGTTGGTGATCGTAATATTTTCAATCGGCAGGTTAGGAATAGCGGTTTTCACCAAGTTAAAGTATCCATCCACCGCTGCCTGATTCGGGTGATATCCCGGTTTAAACTGCAATGCTACGGAAGCGGATGCTTTGTCTTGCTCTTCCAGGCCAGCAAAGATATTATCTTTTGGCATATTGACCAAGACTTTTGCATCTTGTATACCTTGCATGCGCTGGAGTAACTGTTCGACCTCTCCGTTAATTGCATTGTTGTATTTAACATCGAATTCTTTGTCTGTCATCCCGATCGGGGATGAAGACTCCTCGAATGATTTATATCCTAATGAACCATTCTGAATAATCCCTTGTGATCCTATGTTGACTTTTGCAAGTGCAACATCCGTGCTTGGTACCGATATGGTTTTCCCGTCCGCGCTTAATTTGTAGGGAATATTGGATGAATCCAGGTAGTTAATGACGCCTGCAGAGTCACTGGAATTCAAATCGGTAAATGCCACTTCATATTCTGTTTTGGACAGTTGCATAGTTAGTACAACTGCAGCCAGAATTAAAAATAAAAAGGTGGAAACCAGTAAAACTTTCTGTTTTTTGCTGAAGCTATTCCAATACTGGGTTGCTTTATCCCTGTACTGGGCAATTCTCTCATTCACTCTGTCACCCCATCCGAAACTTTGCTTAGTCTGTCCCGAGCCATCAAAGTACTTCTACTACTAAAGTACGAGACTAGGCTCAGGAGCAGCATCGCAGCTGCTTGTTGTAATGATCAGCGCTGTTATCGAAGCGCAATCATGCTCTTTTTACATTTGCGTACGCATAATCTCTTGATACGCTTCGACTACTTTGTTTCGGACTTGCGACGTGAGTTGCAGACTCAACAGGGCCTGTTCTGAAGCGATCATTACCTGATCCACGTTCACATTCCCCAATAGAAATTGATTGGACATTTCATGTGCCTGAGTCTCCTGCGTTGCCACGGACCCTAATGCCTCTTGTAAGTATGTACCGAAGCTCTGAATGGTTTCGGCTGGTGTTGATGGTTTGCTAACGGAAGCATTTTGCATCTGCAACGGTTGAACTACCTGTGTGTTAAACATGTTGTTCTGAATCATCAATGTCCCTCCCCTTTATCCCATTATTCATGTTAAAACCTCATTACCATTACCGTAATCTATCTTCCGATCTCTAAAGCTTTTGTTATCATTGCTTTGGTTGAATTTAACGCTGTTACGTTCGCCTCGTAGGACCGAGAAGCTGAAATCATGTCAACCATCTCTTTCGCAATATCCACATTTGGCATGTACACATACCCTTCAGCGTTTGCATCCGGATGAGATGGATCATATACAGGTTTCAGAGGAGACTGATCTTCACGAATCTCTGATACTCTAACTCCCTCACCTGAGGCCTTATTACCCATCTGATTCTGTAGGATACTGCTAAACGAAGTTTTGTTTGGTTCGAGAACTACCATTTTTCTTTTGTAGGGAACCGCTTCGCCATTCGATACACTGGCGCGAGTCGTCTCTGCATTAGCGATGTTTGAAGATATAACGTCCATCCTCAAGCGTTGGGCTGTCAGGGCCGATGAGCTAATACTAAAACTGTTACTGATATTCACCTAAGTTATCTCCCTTCCACTCCAACACGCATCATTTTAATCTGTTCATTCACTTGTTGAATATAAGCGTTGTAACGCAACTGGTTCTCCGCCAGAAGGCTCATTTCTTTGTCGATATCGACATTA
This sequence comes from Paenibacillus sp. ACRRY, assembly GCF_022346995.1. Lineage (GTDB taxonomy): Bacteria > Bacillota > Bacilli > Paenibacillales > Paenibacillaceae > Paenibacillus. The sequence goes on from NZ_JAKRNM010000001.1 coordinate 1,851,204, forward strand.
TTCTGGTTATTATTCATGGATGTCGAATGATCCATTGTTACTACAGGTGTAGGAACGGAAGAGGAAGGTCCTATGACAAAATGCCTTGAGTCCGTTACTTTTCCCTTAAGAACTGGCATATCTCCATCCGTTTGCTGCTTTAAGATTTCTTCAAAAGATACGTCAGAACGCTTGTAATACGGGGTGTCCGCATTCGCAATGTTGTCTGCAATCGTTTGTTGTCTAGTGTTGGACGCATCGAGTGCACCTTGTAATCTTTTAAAGCTAATATCATTCAAAAGATTCACGATTTCCCTCCTCTCCTTAGAAATTATGGAAAAAGATTGAATCTTTTCCCCTAAAATTCGCTTATGTTTTTCGACAAAAACATTCGCCTTTTCGCGTTTTTCTAGGACTTAAGTAGAATTAACTCTGATGTTGTCGTATAACATAAGTTTCTTCGAGATTGGCATTTATTACAATAAGAAAAAAGCCCTATCTTTTCTGAAAGAGAGGGCTTTTTGTGTATTTTCTGCAAATTATGAATTTTTTCGCAAATGTTGAGGCCCAAAACAAAATCGAGTTCACATCTACAAAACACACACTTAAACATTCTTAAAATTTATAGCAGGCTCTTCCATCTTATTCCTAACGTCACTTCATCAACTTCGTTTGCAATTGGGAAAATTTATCTGAATTGTGTTAGCAATATTTGCCGTTGCAACAACGTTTTTATTCATCATAATTCCACAAGGAAGCATTCTATGAATTAAATAATTGACAAGCTGACCTTCTTGCTTTACTCGTTTACCCTGATATAACACAACACTTTCTTAACAATTAAAAATCCCGTTACAATTGGAAGTCAACGAAAATATTTTACTGCATTAGCGTATTGCTTCGATCGATTCTTTGCGCATTTGCGCAAGTTTTATCGACAATGTAATTAAACCGATAACCAGACTTGGATAAAACAGACAACCTTATATTGGCAATCAACCCATTCACTCACATGACCGCTTTTGGATTCTTACGACTTCGAATCCTGACAACTGCGGCACAAGTCCTACTTTTTCACTACTTTAAATGTAACTTCAATCTTTTTATCGGCTTTTCTATGAAAATCCATTAGTCTGGAACAAAAAAAGGGCAGTATTCATCTGCCATAAAGATAAGCGCTCACTACCCGATCAGGATTACTCCTGCAACAGAGTTCGTCTTATTTTTACTTACACAGTGAATACCACCATTAAACTTCTTAATTATAAATTGCTACGGTTACAGATAAAAGTCTTATTACAGAATATATTGACTCAGGTCACGGTCCTGTGCAATATCGTTCAATTTCTCGCGCACATACTCGGGAGTAATGACCATACGCTCCAGCGTGAGCTCAGGTGCCTCAAAGGACAAATCCTCAAGGAGTTTCTCAAGAATAGTATGCAGACGCCTAGCGCCAATATTCTCCGTATTTTGGTTTACGGATTCAGCAAGTTTGGCAATCTCACGAATGGCCTCATCAGAGAATTCGATTTCAATATTTTCAGTCCGCAACAAGTCGACATACTGTTTGGTCAACGCATTTTGAGGTTCCGTCAAGATAGATACGAATTCCTCCAGTGATAGGCTATTCAACTCAACCCGAATTGGGAATCGTCCTTGAAGCTCCGGAATCAGATCCGAAGGTTTGGCCACATGGAACGCTCCAGCCGCCATAAACAGAATATAATCGGTTTTGACAGGTCCGTACTTGGTCATCACAGTAGAACCTTCCACGATAGGCAAAATGTCCCGCTGCACGCCTTCACGTGAAACATCCGGGCCGCTACCACGCCCCTGGCTGGCTACCTTATCGATCTCATCAATAAAAATAATACCCGTCTGTTCAGCTCTGCGAATGGACTCTTGCGTAACGTCATCCATATCGATCAGCTTGCTTGCTTCTTCTTGGATCAGAACTTTACGAGCTTCTTTGATCGCCAGCTTGCGTTTTTTGGTGCGTCGCGGCAGCAGGCTTCCAAACATCTCCTGCATATTCATGCCCATCTGGTCATTTCCTTGCCCTGCAAACATATCCATCATATTCGGTGCAGTGTCCTCAACATCAATCTCAATAATATCCTCTTCCAACTTGCCGGATAATAGATCGAATTTGATCTTGCGACGCCGCTCTGCGACATTCGTGTCCGGCTCTGGTTCTTCCTGCTCGGGCGTGTTGTTTCCGTTATTGCCAAATATCATTTCAAACGGGTTACGTTGATTTTTGGACTTGGATTGGGAAGGAGCCAGGATATGTACGATACGTTCATTGGCAGCTTCTTCAGCCTTGTCTTTTACCTTTTCGGTCCGTTCCAGCTTAACCATCCGCATGGACGTTTCAATCAGGTCACGGATCATGGATTCAACATCACGACCAACATAACCCACTTCCGTAAATTTCGTTGCCTCCACCTTTACGAAAGGGGCTCCTACCAGTTTAGCCAAACGGCGGGCAATTTCTGTTTTACCAACACCTGTCGGTCCAATCATCAATATGTTTTTAGGTACGATATCATCCTGCGTATTTTCTGGCAAAAGGCTGCGGCGATATCGATTGCGCAAGGCAACAGCCACTGATTTTTTGGCCTGTTTCTGTCCTACAATATACTTATCAAGCTCTGCAACGATTTGTCTTGGTGTTAACGCTTGTGTTTGCATTTCGCTTCCCTCCTACCAGTCTACTTAAAATTCTGCATAGAAATATGTTATCAAAATTAGGGATAACCCCGCAAATTGATAGGAATAGCCCTGACGGCCATGCTCTATGTTTCAGTTTGCGGGGTTATCTTACAGTTCTTCTACAATGATATTATTGTTGGTATACACACATAATTCTGCAGCAACCTGCAATGACTCACGAGCAATGTCCTTGGCTTCCAGGTTTGTTGCATGACGTTTCAATGCACGTGCCGCAGACAGCGCGAAGTTCCCACCAGAACCGATCGCAATGACATCGTCATCTGGCTCAATGATTTCCCCTCCGCCAGAGATAAGCAGCATTCCTGTCTTATCCATAACGATAAGGAGTGCTTCAAGCTTGCGCAAAATGCGATCCTGCCGCCAGTCCTTGGCAAGCTCCACCGCAGCACGCTGCAAATTACCATGATGCTCTTCCAGCTTACCCTCAAACTTCTCGAACAGTGTAATCGCATCCGCTACTGAACCGGCAAATCCAGCCACAACCTGTCCGCGGTATAGGCGTCTTACTTTTTTGGCCGTATTTTTCATCACAACGCTTTGCCCCATGGTCACCTGACCATCGCCGGCAATCGCTGCCTTGCCATTATGACGAACTGCACAGATCGTTGTAGCATGAAATGACATATCCATGATTCAGCCTCCTCCCACGAAACTAATTTATACGCGTCCCGGAACGGTTAGACCTTCTGCAGCAGCAAAACGGGCAATACCATCCAAGGCACGCTGTGCAAGAGCTTCATTTTTTTCTTTTTTGTTACGGATCTTCGTCTCCAGTTTCGGCAGCAAACCAAAGTTTGCATTCATCGGTTGGAAGTGTTTGAAGTCAGCCGTAGTAATATACTGTGCCATACTGCCCAGCGTTGTCTCTACTGGCAACACTACAAGTTCCTGTCCAAGTGCCGCTTTGGCTGCATTTATACCCGCAATCAGACCTGAAGCAGCAGATTCAACATACCCTTCCACACCTGTCATTTGTCCTGCAAAGAACAGATTTGGACGTTCCTTGAACTGATACGTCGGACGCAGCAGTTTGGGAGAATTAATGAACGTATTGCGGTGCATAACACCATAACGCACAAACTCCGCATTTTCCAGGCCAGGGATCAGTGAAAATACCCGTTTCTGTTCTCCCCATTTCAGATGTGTCTGGAAACCAACCAGGTTGTACAGAGTCCCGGCTGCGTTATCCTGTCTGAGCTGTACCACTGCATGTGGCAGTTCCCCTGTATGCGGGTTAACCAGACCTACCGGTTTCATGGGTCCAAACAGAGCCGTTTGTTTTCCTCGCTTCATCATGACTTCAATCGGCATGCAGCCTTCGAAGTAAATTTCTTTTTCAAACTCTTTTAATTGGGCAACCTCTGCCGTAATCAGAGCATCATAGAAGATATCAAACTCTTCTTCTGTCATCGGGCAGTTTAGGTAGGCTGCCTCCCCTTTATCATAACGGGAAGCAAGGTACACCTTGTTCATGTCAATGGAGTCTTTTTCAATAATCGGAGCAGCTGCGTCGTAGAAATAGAAATATTCCTCGCCCATCAGTGCCTTGATTTGTTCAGATAATGCTGGCGAAGTCAGTGGGCCAGTAGCAACAACCACGATACCATCCTCCGGCAAGGAGGTTAGTTCTTCGTTGACCACCTCAATGAGAGGATGCTGATGAAGCGTGGAAGTAATTTCCCCCGAGAATCCATCACGGTCAACAGCAAGTGCTCCTCCCGCTGGAACTGCGTTTCGATCCGCTGCACCCAGCACCAGGGAATTCAGCATTCTCATTTCTTCTTTCAGCACACCAACTGCATTGGTCAAACCGTTGGCACGCAGCGAATTGCTGCACACCAGTTCTGCAAATTTATCAGTATGATGAGCCGGTGTTTTTACAACCGGTCTCATCTCATATAGTTTTACACGTACACCGCGACTTGCAATTTGCCAAGCTGCTTCCGTTCCTGCCAGCCCGGCTCCAATTACCGTTACAACTTGTTCATTCGTCAAAATCATTTACCCCCATATATGCTAATCCGCTGTTTCTTCTTCCGGCTCCTCGACCGGTTCCTGATGATCACAGGATGTACATTGCAAACGCGTCCCCTGCTTGTTTCGTTTCTCAACCATGAGGGAACCACAACTTGGACAAGGTTTGGCCGACGGTTTATCCCAGGATACGAAATCACACTCTGGATACTTGTCGCAGCCATAGAAGATACGTCCTTTCTTGCTACGACGTTCAACCACATGTCCTTCCTTGCATTTCGGACAAGTTACGCCAATATCCTTAATAATCGGTTTGGTATTCCGGCAATCCGGGAATCCGGAGCACGCAAGAAACTTGCCGAACCGACCCAATTTGTACACAAGCGGCTTGCCGCATTTCTCGCAGATTTCGTCCGAGACTTCATCTTCAATCTCAATCTCTTTCATTTCTTCTTCTGCGAATTCGAGTCTTTTCTCAAATGATTCATAAAATTCCGCAAGTACCTTGACCCAGTCTTCCGAGCCTTCTTCCACATGGTCAAGATCACCTTCCATATTGGCAGTGAACTCTACATTCAAAATTTCAGGGAAAAACTCCTCCATCTGCTCGATGACAAGTTCTCCAAGCTCGGTCGGCATGAATTTTTTCTCTTCAATTGCCACATATCCACGCTTCTGAATGGTTTCCAGGGTTGGTGCATATGTACTTGGACGCCCTATGCCCAGCTCTTCCAGAGTACGTACAAGTCTTGCTTCCGTATACCGGGGCGGCGGTTGAGTGAAGTGCTGTTTCGGTTCAATCTCCTGTTTCTCTAACCGATCTCCATTTTTTAGTGGAGGCAGCAAACGATCTTCTTCCGTAGTACCATCATCGTTACCTTCCACATAAACCTTCATGAAGCCCTGAAAGCGAACCTTAGAGCCTGCTGCACGGAAAATGGTATCTCCAGCTGCGATATCCACAGAGAGTGTATCGAGGACAGCAGAAGACATCTGGCTAGCCACGAAGCGCTCCCATACGAGTTTATACAGTCTGAACTGATCACGGCTCATAAATGATTTGATGGAATCCGGATCACGCAAAATGGATGTTGGACGAATAGCTTCGTGAGCATCCTGCGCATTGGCAGCCTTCTTGGAATAGTTTCTTGGCGTCTCAGGTGCAAAAGCTTCACCGTACTTGCCAACAATATATTCTTTGGCTTCTTCCTGAGCTGATGCCGCAATCCGGGTGGAGTCTGTACGCATATACGTAATGAGACCCACTGTGCCTTCTTTTCCGAGGTCTACGCCCTCATAGAGCTGTTGAGCAACTGACATCGTTTTGGAAGCCCTGAAATTCAATTTCCGAGCAGCCTCCTGCTGCAAAGAACTTGTCGTAAACGGAGCGGATGGATTCCGGCTGCGTTCTTTCTCTTTCACTTCTTTGACGGTAAAATCCGCGTTCTCAATTTGTTTCAAAATAGCTTGTACTTCGGCTTCGCTTCCCAGTTCGGTTTTTGCACCGTTCAATTGATGGAACTTCGCTTCAAACGGATTGCCGTCTGCTGTCAGCTTCGCCGTAATGCTCCAGTACTCTTCCGGAACAAAGTCATCTATTTCATTTTCGCGATCCAAAATGATTTTGACTGCTACCGACTGAACACGTCCAGCAGACAATCCTTTTTTGACTTTCTTCCATAATAGAGGACTGATTTTATATCCTACAAGCCGATCTAGAATACGTCTGGCCTGCTGTGCATTAACCAAGTCCATGTTAATCTTGCGCGGTGTTTTGAACGCATCCTTGACTGCCTGCTTCGTAATTTCGTTGAAGACAACTCGGCAATCCTCCGTGTCATCCAGTTCAAGTGCATGAGCCAAGTGCCATGCAATAGCCTCGCCTTCGCGATCCGGGTCAGCTGCGAGGTACACTTTTTTCACTTTCTTTCGTGCATCCTTCAGTTCTTTCAAAATCGAACCTTTGCCGCGGATCGTAATATATTTCGGATTAAAATCATTTTCCACCTCAACGCCGATCTGACTTTTCGGCAAATCGCGCACATGTCCCATCGAAGCCTTCACGATGAACTTGCTGCCTAAATATTTGCCGATTGTCTTCGCCTTTGAGGGCGACTCCACGATTACGAGTGAATCCGCCATAGGTTCATCCTCCTCTCAGTCATGAAACTGCTTGTTCCTTGTCAACCTTGTCAGCAATTAAATAACTTCCGTTAATAATCTATTTTCACATGCCGCGTGGTCACAGCATTGTCATACCCTTGCATATTTGGTTCCAGGTAATTGGCTAATCTGTTTTTTTATGATTAAAGATAACAGAACTGAATGCAAATGTCCAAAATCCCAACCGAGCTGCTCTACAAGTTGATCCAAAGATCTTTCGTCCTGCTCCAGCAGGGAGATGATCCGGCTCTCATCGGATGAGAGACTAACCTTAGGAAACATATCCGCAGGATTACCTTGTCCCTTTTCTGGGGAACGTCCTCTATTGTAAGGAAGTTGTTCTGGATTTGGCAAGTCCATTCGGTACTCTTCAAGCAGATCGTCCGCGCAAGTGACCAATTTTGCCCCCTGACGAATCAGATTATGTGATCCCCGACTCTTGGGTGATGTAATGGGGCCCGGTACAGCAAATACATCTCTCCCTGCCTCCAGCGCTGCATCTGCAGTAATAAGGGAGCCACTTCGGATATCCGCTTCTACTACCAGCGTTCCGAGTGTCAAACCTGCAATAATTCGATTACGCTCCGGAAATAGTCCTTGGTGAGCACGTGTGCCTGGTGGATATTCCGACAGTAGTAGACCCGTTTCGGCAATTTGCTCAGCTAGTTTTTTGTTCTCAGGTGGATAGATCTTATCAATTCCTGTGCCAAAAACTGCAATGGTTTTACCTTTTGCTCGAAGAGCAGCCTCATGACAGGTGCTATCAATCCCTCGGGCAAGTCCACTGACTATGGTCAACCCTGCACGACAAAATTCTGCCGTTAGCCTCTCGCCTACTTTGCGCCCATACACTGTTGGCATTCGAGTTCCTACCATGGCAATCGCCTTTGTATGTAACAAACTCATGTCCCCACGGCCATACATAACCCAAGGTGCCTGAACGGTTTCCTTCATTAATATGGGGTAATCTTCATCCAGATAGGTAATAACCTGAATTCCTTGTTTGTAAACCGCTTCTCGCCTATGCTCAATCCAATCTGTATCGAAACTTTTCGCAAGCCTGGCGGCCTGATCTTTACGTAAGCCGGCTTGAACCCAATCTCCTTCTTCATAATGAAGCAAATCCGGAAGGTTGTGCCGCCCTGTCATCAATTTCGAGATCGTTTTCTTCCCAACACCATCCATTTCATGCAATCCAAACAGAATCCAGCTTTTTTCCATCCTATAAGCCTCCCAAGCGGGAAGAACACTTCCCTCATATTGTGTAGGTTGTGACGACAGAATGCAAGCGTTTACTTTGTAGGGAGCAATTCAGCACCCTAATTTGACAAGTAATCCAACGCAAAAAAGCAACCCTTCGCCCTGTTTGAGGACAAAAGGTTGCTTACCTTTTCCGTATCACAATAGTCGGTTACGAAAGTAACAACATCTCCGCACCGTTTCTACTATTATAATGGAAAAGAATTAATGTGTCGTGCACAAATTTAAAATACCACGCTCTTCTAGCACACTTACCAGGGTGGAGCCCATCTCGGCTGGCGTTGGCGCAACTTTGATACCGCAAGATTCAAGCTTCGCGATTTTTTCCTTAGCTGTACCTTTACCTCCTGAGATAATGGCACCAGCATGACCCATCCGTTTGCCTGGAGGCGCTGTAACGCCACCGATAAATCCAACAACCGGTTTGGTCATATTGTCGCGTACCCACTCTGCAGCGTCTTCCTCTGCTGTACCACCGATCTCCCCGATCATGATGACAGCATGAGTCTGTGGATCTTCATTGAAACGTTTGAGGATATCAATGAATTCGGAACCTTTGACCGGGTCTCCCCCGATTCCTACCGCTGAAGACTGTCCGATCCCACGTGTAGTCAATTGATGAACAGCTTCATAGGTGAGCGTTCCGCTACGGGAAACGACGCCAACATGTCCAGCCATATGGATATAACCAGGCATGATTCCAATTTTACATTCACCCGGTGTAATAACACCAGGACAGTTCGGTCCGATCAATACAGTCTTTTTGCCTTCCATGAAGCGGTCTACCTTCACCATGTCAAGGACAGGGATGCCTTCTGTAATACAAATTACAAGATCAAGCTCTGCGTCTACAGCTTCCATAATGGAATCTGCAGCAAACGCTGGTGGTACGTAGATAACGCTCGCTGTGGCACCTGTAGCTTCCTTCGCTTCTTGTACCGTATTGAATACCGGAAGACTAACGACTTTGCCATCTTCCAGCGTGATATCAACATTGGTCCCGCCTTTGCCTGGCGTAACACCGCCTACCATCTGGGTTCCGTAATCCAATGCGCCCTTCGTGTGGAACATTCCCGTTGAACCCGTAATGCCTTGCGTAATGACTTTTGTATTTTTATCGATCAAAATACTCACGTTGCTTCACATCCTTACGGTTATTTTTCAAGTTCCGGACAGCTCCGGCACTAAGAAGCAATTTATATCATTCGATTCCATTGCTAGCGGGAACATGAATTAGACGGATTGAAGCATTCCGATCCAATTCATGAAGATTGCGAACCGCTCTTTGGATTGATATAAATGGCCCAGGAATGAACTTATTTTACGAGGGCAACAATTTTTTGTGCACCGTCGGCCATGGAATCAGCAGGTACGATATTCAGGCCGGATTCACCCAAAATCTGTTTGCCAAGCTCCACATTCGTTCCTTCAAGACGAACAACCAGCGGTTTCGTGAGGCCAAGCTGTTTCGCCGCTTCAACGACACCGTTTGCAATAACATCACAGCGCATGATTCCGCCGAAAATGTTAACGAAGATGCCCGCCACTTTGGCGTCAGACAGAATGATTTTGAAAGCTTCTGTCACTTTCTCCGTTGTTGCACCGCCCCCAACATCAAGGAAGTTGGCCGGGTCTCCGCCGTAGTATTTGATGATATCCATCGTAGCCATCGCAAGTCCCGCACCGTTAACCATACAGCCGATGTTCCCATCAAGTGCTATGTAGCTGAGGTCGTATTTGGAAGCCTCGATTTCTTTTTCGTCTTCTTCATCCAAGTCGCGCAGTTCCAAAATATCCTTATGACGGAACAAGGCATTGGAATCAAAATTCAGTTTCGCGTCCAACGCGATAACGTTTCCATCTCCAGTAACAACAAGAGGGTTAATTTCAGCAATGGAGCAATCTTTTTCCACAAATGCTGTGTACAATGCAAGCATGAATTTGACTGCTTTGTTCACCAACTCATTCGGAATATTAATGCTGTAAGCCAATTTACGTGCTTGGAACACTTGTAATCCAATAGCAGGGTCAATAACTTCTTTGAAAATTTTCTCAGGAGTAGCTTCAGCCACTTCTTCGATCTCCGTACCGCCTTCTTCGGAAGCCATCATCACGACTCGGCCCGTTGCACGGTCAACAACAACACCCACGTAGTACTCTTTGCGGATATCGCAGCCCTCTTCGATCAGAAGACGTTTTACTTCCTTGCCTTCCGGTCCGGTCTGGTGTGTCACCAGTACTTTTCCCAAAATTTCGGAAGCATAAGCTCGAACTTCATCTGCGCTCTTCGCTACCTTTACGCCGCCGGCTTTTCCCCGGCCACCTGCGTGAATTTGCGCTTTGACTACAGTCACCGGACTGCCCAGTGCCTCTGCGGCCGCAACCGCTTCATCGACTGTATAAGCAACCTTCCCATTAGGAACGGCAACTCCATACTGTTTCAGTACTTCTTTTCCTTGATATTCATGGATATTCATTCTCGAATCCTCCTATCAACATGACTGCAACAAGGCGGGTTGGTTGACTACCAAAAGACAAATGTTGACTATTTTCACTTAAACCCAATTCATTGTAACACGTTTTTAAAACGCTTTCCTTAAAAAAGTAATGGTTAATAGACAGCTTTTTGATATGGATATCATCCCATATTGTGAATGCTTGGATATAACTGGAAAAAACCTCGGACTAATATGTCTGAGGTTTCTCCCTTTCCTTGTTTCAAGGTTATTTTCTAGCTTCTTTCGTATTCGTTTCATGTACCTTCTGAAGAAGCCCTTTAAACTGACCCAGCAACGATTCAAATTCCGTACTGCTCAGGCAAGCATCCCCCTGAATGGAATCCGGAATGGACAGAGCCTTGTTGCGAAGCTCCTTACCCGAATCAGTTAACGTGATAAGCACTTTGCGCTCATCCTGTGCTGAACGTTCACGATGAATGAGTCCGGCAGATTGCAGGCGTTTTAATAACGGTGTCAACGTCCCCGAATCCAAGTACAACGCCTCTCCGATTTCTTTAACCGTGCATTCCTCTCGCTCCCACAAAACCATCAAGACCAAATACTGCGAGTAGGTGACACCCAGTACCTCGAGATATGGCTGGTACATCTTCGTGATTTCACGAGAACAAGCATATATGGCAAAGCATAATTGGTTATCCAACTTCAAAGCATCCGTTTGCATAATATTAATCCCACCTGCCTATTGTACATTGAATTTCTTATAGAAAGTTCTGTGTTAAGCCTGTCTTTTGCATGCTTATCTGCAGATACTAGAAACTCTCTATATATATTATCACAAATTAGAAAAAAAACAGAATAATTGAGCACAAGGGATTTTACTTTTCTATTTTATTGTGTTAAATTAAATTGCACAAAATATAATTGCAAGCATAAAGGAGCGGATTGACATGATGACTATTCAACAAAAAATGTATGAAACTACTGTAAAAGCAGTTGGCGGACGTAACGGTTATGTAGAATCCTCCAGTCCGGAACTTCGTTTAGATGTACGCACACCTAAGGAAATGGGCGGTGCAGGCGGAGAAGGTACCAACCCAGAGCAATTATTTGCAGCAGGTTATGCAGCTTGTTTTGATAGTGCACTAAACATGGTAGCTCGCATGCAAAAAATTAAGTTAGAAGGTACTGAAGTCACAGCTACAGTTCATTTCGGAAAAATGGAAGACGGTGGCTTCGGCATTGCGGCAACACTTGACGTTCTTGCAAAAGGCGTAGACAAGGCTACTGCGGAGAAGCTGGTAGAAGCAGCACATCAAGCCTGCCCATACTCCCGTGCAACACGCGGCAACATTGATGTCGAACTAAACGTACTATAGATCATTTTTGTAACACCTCCATTTTATGGACATTGATATGGTTGGTAATATTAACGATACATCCTATTCAGCCAATGATTTACTGATGTTATCCGGGTAGAGCGGAATAATAAAACTCAGATGTCAGGGTTAGAATCACAGCGATGATGAAGACAGGTTGACGCCCTGATTTCTTTTATATACAATGCTTATTAGAAGCTGAGGAAGCACCTTAATTCGCACACTGGCCCGCATTATGCGCAGCCAAGGACGAAGTGAGGTGTTTCTTTGTATTATGTATGGGAAATTATATAGTGCATGTTTATATGGAATTGACGGGGTATTAATCGAAGTGGAAACAGATTTGTCCAACGGACTGCCCCAGACTTCCATTATCGGCTTGCCAGATTCGGCGATTCGTGAAGCGGTAGAGCGTGTTCGTGCTGCTGTTAAAAATTGCGGTTATCAATATCCATTACAACGGATTACGATTAATCTTGCCCCTGCTGACCTGCGTAAAGAAGGCTCTTCATTCGATCTTGCCATTGCCGTAGCCTTGCTAATGACAAGTGGGCAGCTCGTGCTGCCGCCCCAGGAAAGAACTCTTTTACTCGGCGAACTCGCATTGGATGGCTCGGTTCGATCCGTACCGGGTGTACTTGCCATGGTGGATCTGGCCAAGCGTCAAGGCTTCACTTCTGTTCTCCTCCCTGTTGATAATCTGGCAGAAGCTTCGTTAATTAGCGGTATCAACGTCTATGGAATAGGTAATCTAAGAGACATCGCGCCAGATAAGCCTGATTCCGAGACGAAAGATGGGGTTTTGTCCAAAGCGGGAACGGTCGTTTTGAATAACTTTGCTCACCTTATTAACCCTGCTCCATACGAACAGAGTCTCTCCGTCCCCCATGCCAAGACTCAGGTTCCCGCTTCGTTAAGCGATGACTACAGTGACGTTCTCGGCCAACATCATGTGAAGCGTGCGCTGATGATTGCCGCAGCCGGTATGCACAATATATTGCTAGTTGGACCACCAGGGACTGGAAAAACAATGCTAATCAAGCGTCTGCCTACTATTCTCCCGCCGTTATCCGAGGAAGAATCACTGGAAGTTACCAAAGTACTAAGTGCTGCTGGGAAACTGAAAGAAACGTCAAACGGCTTGGTCACGGAACGCCCCTTTCGGTCACCACATCATACAATATCCACCTCCGGCCTCATCGGTGGCAGCGGTATTCCGAAGCCGGGAGAAGTCAGCCTTGCACACCGCGGTATTCTGTTCCTTGATGAGCTTCCAGAGTTCCATCGTCAAGTTCTCGAAGTTTTACGACAACCGCTGGAGGATCATACGGTCACCATAAGCCGAGCAAGAGCTGCTTTTACGTTTCCTGCACAGTTTATGCTTGCATGCTCCATGAATCCCTGCCCGTGCGGGTATTTGTCTGCTCAATCCGAGGATCAACGCTGTATATGCAGCCCTTCCCGCGTTGCAGCTTATCGGGCCAAAATCTCGGGACCTTTGCTGGATCGAATAGATCTGCAAGTCGAGGTTCCTCCACCCGGCGAATGGCGGAAAGCAGCACCTTCCCCCACTTCTGCCGAGATGCAAGCCAAAGTTGTCCACGCTCATCATATCCAGGCTAAGCGTTATGCCCACAGCTCTGTGCGTTGGAATAGTCAGTTATCCGGAAGACTGCTCCGCCGAACTGCACGTCTTCCTGCCGAGGCCGACCATCTGCTCCAGCACACACTGCAGGCCCTTAACTTAAGCATGCGTGCTCATGATCGCATTATCAAGATGGCACAGACGATTGCCGATCTGGATCATGACGGCGAAATTTTAACTGCTCATGTGGCTGAGGCGATTCAGTATCGGCAGTTGGATCTAAATTTGTTTTAGACCCTCAGCTGCTCTAGCTCATACTATATAAAATCACTTTAATAACGCCACAAAAAAACCGTTCAGGTTATCTCCTTCATTCCATTGAAAAGGAGACCTTGAACGGTTTAATGGTTAAGAAACGGACAGACATGCTGCTTACTTAATCAAAAAGGGTGAGTTTGTCTTTGGCAGGTGTGCGCTCTTTCGCAGAAGGAATGACATCCGGATAACCCATATAGACCATGCCAACAATTTTTTCACCAGCCTGAATTCCCAGTGGTTTGCGGAATTTCGGTGCATACAGGAACGGCTTGGTTACCCAGAAGGTCCCAATATCTTCACTCCATGCGGCCAGCATAAAGTTTTGCACCAGTGCACTTACTGCAGCAAAGTCCTCATCCCATATATTTTGTCTTGGATCCTCTTCCAGAACCACAAGCATGATCGACGGTACCTGCATAATGTTGGCTGAGAATTTGTTATCTTCGCCCATTTCTGCTTCAATCGCATCTGCGAGCTTCTTCCGTCCATCTCCGGTAAATAACAAAAATCTCCACGGCTCACGCAATTTATGGTTTGGTGCCCAGACTGCGGTATCCAACAACTCGATAATCTGTTCTGTAGGCACAGCATCTTTCTTAAACTTTTTGACGGTACGCCGGTTTTGGATAGCACTTCTTACTTCATTGACTGTATCAATATTTGTAGATTTGGTCACTGCACTTACCTCCCTATGGAAAATTCTCCATCACAGCAAATCGAATTGAGCTGCTAACGGACTTTTATAATAAATAAAATGCAATAAGCTTGGTTACATCCTTGATTATACAACGAACCGTTCTTCAGATTCAAAGGATGCCCACGGAATCAGTATTGACTTATTTTCCACACAAAAAAAGGTGTCTCTAAAATTTGAATTCAGAAGGGAATCCATTCATTTTAGAAAGCACCATGTTTAATGTGGTTTAGTTTATTATTTCAGAACGCATTTTCAATGTGCTCAATAGTTACAATCTGACCTGCCGCATCTAAAATTACAGCAGCCACATCAAAACGAATTTGCAATTCTTTCTCTCTAAATTTTTGAAGATATACGGCTGCCGTGGAACGAACCTGCTGCATCTTACGGATATCTACCGATTCCTGCGGTGTACCATAGTTTCCGGCTCCACTGCGGCTTCGTACCTCAACAAAGACAAGCAGATCACCATGCGAAGCGATAATATCAATCTCTCCACGGCGGCAACGCCAGTTTTGTTCAATAATTTGGTAACCTTGCTCACGCAGCCACCTGCAAGCCGCTTCTTCGCCTAACCTGCCTTTTTGCTGGCGCGTAAGTTTGGGAGTTGAATTATGTCCAGGTCCAAGTAGATGGCTCACCATGTATCCTCTCCCTCACGTCCGGAAGCCAGCCGGTCTGCCTGATAAATATAGGTTAACACCTCAGCGACCAGCTGATACAGTTCGGCCGGAATTTGCTCGTCCAAGTCAAGCTTGGACAAGACTTCCACCAATGCAGCATCCTCCTGAACAGGAACCCCGTTTTCCTTTGCTTTATCCAGAATTGCCTCTGCGACTTTACCGCGGCCTTTGGCCACAACGACCGGTGCTTCACTTTCGCCGGGTACATATTTTAAGGCAACAGCCTTTTTGGAAAGAAGATCTGGCTGCGACTCATCTTTCATACTCGCATATCCACCCCTTTGTAGCGATCAGGGCTGTAGTCGGACGCATTTATTTTACGCTCAGCACCCGGTTCCTGGCCAACTGGCCAGGGCTCTGTCTTAAAGGTTAGTAATTGATAGCCCAGCTTATCCAGCGCCTCTTGGATCACTCCTCGCCCGCTATCCAGAAGCGGCCCCATGCCTTCCCGATCGTTGAGTACCCGTAGGCTGACAATATTGTTGACGACATGCACATCTACCAGTGTTGGTCCAAGACTTTTCATGTCCAGATCAAACCATAATCTGCAATTAGATGCATCCAGTTCACCGCGCTGGCCCCGCCGGGATTGTATTTGCACGGAAGCTGTTTCTTCACCGTTAGGTCCGGTAATCGGGATGAACCAGTGCATCTGGGCAAAGGTAGAGCCTCGGTCGGTTGTCAGCAGCAACTGCTGACCGGTCAGATATTGCACAGCCTGCCCGGCGGCTTCCTTCAGGGCCGCCGGGGCACTGTCGCTGCTGGCAAGCTGCAGCAGCAAGCCCTTCAGCGAGTCCGCGGTGCCTGGACTCGCCGCCTCACCCACGCGCGCCTGCGCAGCCGCGCCGTGCACTGCCTGCTGCTCGTGCTCTGCACCGAGCAGCTTCAGCACGCGCCCCACCCACGGGTCCCCCTCGTGGGTGACAGGCGCGTGCTGTGCGGCAGCTCCCGCAGGTGCAGCCGCACTTCCCCCAGCCGGCTGCGCATCAGCGCCGGCTGGTACAGGCTGCGGCACGCCTCCGGCAGCCGCAGCCGCCTGGCCGCCCGCAGGTGCGGGGGCGGCCTGTGCTGCCGCACCAGGCTGTGCAGGTGCGGCAGTGGACGCGCTGCGCAGCGCGTCCAGCAGGGCCAGCAGCTTCGGCGCCAATTGCGCCGCCGTTGGTGCTGCTGTCCCGGTTTGCGCCGCTGCGGGCGAAGCACTCGCAGCTGCAGGCGTCTCTGCGCGGCCATCTGGTCGCCCAGCCGCGCTTCCTTCCTGCTGGCCGGCAATCCCTCGTCCAGCTGCCACATCCGCTGCCGCCCCAGGTATACCAGGGCGGCCTGCTTCCGTGGCACGCTGGCTCTCTCCAGGGATTCCCGTCCCTGCTTGAATGCCTACTCCAGCTTTTCCGGCCATTTCCGATGGTCCGTTTCCAGATTTTGTCCCAGCCTCAGGATGCTCTGTGCCTGAGCTGGTTTGTACACCACCGCGCACGTCTGCCGCTGCGCCGCTGTTTGACATCGGAACAGCTCCTGTTCCAGCTACTGCTGGCGTTGTTGTGGCACCCAGCGGCAATGGTGCCGCTGGGCCAGATGTTCCTGCCTGACGTCCCCCAGCAGGCAGCGTTTCGGGAGCATCTGTCTGCTGTCCTCCGGCCGCTGTTATAGGCAAACGACCCGACGTTGGCAGCTTTGATGTACCTGCCTGTTCACCCGTCACCACGGTTTTGCCCGCATTCTGAGTAAGAAACGTTTCCAGCTGCTCTGTTAACCCATTTAGAAGCTGATGAAGCGGTGGACCAAATACCGTCTGATGCAATCCTTTTACCGTTTCCGCCGTAATCGGCAGACCACGCTGAAAGGCAATACCCGTCGCCTGCACCCATTCTTCCACAGGTACCTGCACAGGTTTCGCAGTCATCATATTTTGAACCATGGCCACATTATCCTTCGTAAGCGGTAACCCGCTGCGCTGCATAGCAAGCAAAAGTTCCCGATTCCCTTTGGTATCCGGCAAACCTACCTCTTGAAGCAAATTGTTCAAGGATGCTTGCGGCAATTCAGACAACGTGCCAGCCAGCGGCTTCATAACAGTCACGCCATTCTCTCCAGGCGGCTGCACTTGAAGTAGTGTGGTTTCCCCTGGGCGAAGTGGTGTCTCGAGCTTGGCACGTACCTGCACACCCTGAATTTGCAGAACAGCATCTCCACCATCCTCTGAGACACTTACGACAGATCCACGTACAACCTGACCCTCCTTAAGCTCAAGCGGCTTGGCATTCCCCGGCTTGCTGTCTCCCAGGAGACCACGAATCATGGAGCTAATATTCACGGTGCTCTCCCTCCTTCCTTTACGTCTTGGTTAAAATAAAGTATGCTGCTCGCCGAGCAGATTGCCGAGAAAACTCCGTCTGTGCATCGGCGTGGCTCCAAGAGCCATGATCTGTTCGCGATGAAACTTTGTTGCATATCCCTTATGTATCGACAAACCATACTCTGGATATAACGTCTCCCATTCCTCCTTGCAGAGCCGATCGCGGGTTACCTTCGCAATGATGGATGCTGCTGCGATGGACTGGCTGTTGGCATCCCCTTTGATAATGGAGATCTGAGGCACATTTACGTCCACTTTTTCAGCATCAACCAATAGATAGTCAGGTACACCGTCCAAGGCCTCCACAGCACGCTTCATTGCAAGTCTAGTGGCCTGTTTAATATTGAGACGATCAATCGTTTCTGCATCCGCAAAACCAATACCTACGGACAAAGCCTTTTCCATAATTACGTCATACAGAGCTTCACGCTTTTTCTCTGTTAGTTTTTTGGAATCATTAACACCTTCCAGTATCAGATCACGAGGCAATATGACAGCAGCGGCCACTACATCTCCGAATAGACATCCCCGGCCCACCTCATCAATTCCTGCAATTCGCTCAAAACCACTCTCCCAATACTCCCTCTCATGAATCAGCAGATTACGGGGTTCGCTCTCTGCTTTTTTCTTCTTGGATTCAGATGGTTCAAGTGGTATCAGTTCATTCATTTCATTATGTTCAGTCATTGCTTTCATCTCCTCTACCCACGCATGCTCCTAAAATTTTCTCTCTATAAGCCATCTATAAAACTTCAATGACGACAATACTACATGCTCAAAGGGACACTCGAAACAATTCGTTTAGCTAACGATGTCTCCAGTCCCAGAGGACGGCTCCGGAATTCCCTAACCTCTTGACACAATAATATGTTCAGTCCAAGAAAATCACTTACTCTCTTGATCACACCCTGAACGTAGTACTCTGTTATAGACGCAGATTCTAGCTCTTTGTTTTTCAGATTAGCGAAAATTACATCATTAACACCTTGATATGCATATATGATAATAAGAGTTGGTTTCTTCATTTATCGGTATCTGAAGATTTAAATTGAAGATATCTTGTGATCAAGCAGGCCAATCGCTTGAACTCTCATCATAGCACGATTTCAAAACCTCAGATATACACACAAGACAATCTCATCCTTTCCTATTTGTGGTCGTCTTTCATCCCTGCTTTATAATCGCTGCTCTATCAAAGCTCTTTATTTTTTTGTACAAATGACAAAAGCGACCGCTCCCGGTAATCCGGTAACGGCCGCTTCTTTCGGCTCAATATCGTAATATGAAAATCAGTTTTAATATGGAGCTTCCATAGAGAAACGTCCCATCTTGCCTGCACGCAATTCACGCAGAAAAGCACGCGATGCTTTTTCCAGGTCCACACGTCCACCGCTAACGATACAGCCTCTTTTACGACCAACCTGTTCCATGATGGCGATAACGCTATCCGAATCATCCGCATCCTTGGAGAACTCCTGAAGCTCGTAGCGTTCCTCCAAAGCATCCCAGTAGTAGCGCATCAGGTAACTGATTGCAAAGAAGGCGATATCCTCGGCATTGAGGATTTCCTCCTTGATGGCTCCTGTGACCGCAAGTCGATAACCAACGTTCTGGTCCTCGAATTTGGGCCACAAAATACCTGGAGTATCGAGCAGTTCCATCTCCTTGCCTACTTTAATCCATTGTTGACCTTTCGTTACACCAGGACGATCTCCCGTCGCTGCAATATTTCGTCCAGCGAGCCGGTTAATCAATGTGGATTTCCCTACGTTGGGAATACCTACAATAAGTGCACGGACTGCACGCGGGTTAATACCCTTCGCCAGTTGACGGTCAATTTTCTCTTTGAGCAGCAACCGGGCCTGTGCCGGAATGTCTTTTACATTGGTACCTGTGGATGCATCCACAGGAAACGCAGTAATTCCTTCATTTTTGAAATGCGCAATCCATTCCTGTGTTACCTTGGCATCCGCAAGATCAGACTTGTTTAACAAAATCATGCGAGGTTTACCCTGTAAAATTTCATCAATCATCGGATTTCGGCTGGAGACAGGCAGACGGGCATCCAGCAGTTCGATGACCACGTCAATCAGCTTTAACTTATCCTGAATCTGGCGTCTGGCCCGGGTCATGTGACCTGGAAACCATTGTATCGTCACCTTGTCTTCACCTCATTATTTAATGATATATAAGCTAAAGCTACAATTCACTTGGTCCCTTCATTGGCAAAAACACGTTTCCGGTCACGGGTATCCCCATTCTTATTTTGCCCTCTCTGGTATGGAGTAAACGATATGTTTAGCTTATATATCCTGAACTTGATTAGTGGTTAATCCACTTGATATCACCGATCGGCCAGAAAATAACATCTGCACGTCCTACGATATCTTCTAGAGACACGTATCCAATCATTCGGCTATCCGTACTGTTCGGACGATTATCGCCCATTACAAACACATGGCCTTCTGGTACCTTGCCATCCGGGAATTGCTCATTCGGGAAGTCCTTCACATTATAGGTTCCGCCATTCGCTTCGGCTGCGTCAATCGCTCCCTGAATGTAGGTCTCATTCACTTTCTCTCCGTTTACCATAACCGTATCCCCACTCACCTGCACAGTATCACCCGCTACAGCAATGACACGCTTGATGAAATCACGTCCTTCAGAAGGGACATGGAATACGATAACCTCTCCCCGCTGTGGTTCCCGGATATCGTACAGGATTTCATTCACAATGACACGTTCACCTGTATGGAAATTCGGCTGCATGGAAGGTCCGTCCACGACGAACGGTTTGAATAATAACCATCGAATTAAAATAACAAGCACCAATGCGATCACAATCGCTTTGAGCCATTCGACGATCTCATTTTTGGCTTTTTTGGATCGACTGCCTTTCTCTTCGGCAGAATTGTCCTGGTGTTGAACTTCCTGTTCCATTATTGATCTTCCTCTCTTCACGGTACATGTTATAGCAGTTTACACATCCAGCTTTTCACATCATTCATTTCATTGAATTCATGCAAAATTCTCAAATCAGTTATGTACTTCTACACGAGCATTTCATTACAAATGATCCGCATATTACATATGCTCTAACTGATTACACAAGCCTCCCGGACTCTCACGCGTGTGCCGCCATACCATTTTACTCGGAAGTGTACCTCCGGTTCAACTTTTCCCGGACAAAAACGAAAAGGGCTTGTTTCCAAGCCCTCTTCGGTATCCGTTATATTAACGAATTTCTTTAATTCTCGCTGCTTTACCGCGTAGTTCACGAAGATAATAAAGCTTCGCACGACGCACTTTACCACGGCGAGCCACATCGATTTTATCGATTTTAGGGGAATGAAGCGGGAAAGTTCTTTCCACACCTACACCGTAAGAAATTTTACGAACTGTAAAAGTCTCACTGATTCCACCACCACGGCGCTTGATCACAACACCTTCGAACAATTGGATACGCTCACGAGTTCCCTCGATAACCTTAACGTGCACTTTCAAAGTGTCACCAGGACGAAAACTCGGAATATCTTTGCGAAGTTGTTCTTGAGTAATCGCTTGAACGATATTCATCTATGACTCCCTCCTTCCGTACAGGCGTTCATACTTCTTCCGGAGAACACCCTGTCTCCTTCATTATCCATAGAGGACCGCCGTATTCCACACAACAGAATTATTGTACCATGCCATATATCAAAACACAAGAAAAAATAAACATAATATCTCAAACAACTCTTCCACCCGAAGTCAACCACATTACGGAAAAAATAATGTAACTTTCTGTCAAGAATGTTCGTCTATGATATAGCTTGGTGGATTACTGAATGCCTGTCTGGAATTGCACTAAGAAATGAAATTGTATAAGGAGAAACAACTGAACTATGAAATATTGGAAAAGATTTACCCTTGCGTCTCTAGCCGCAATCACTTGCATCATTACGTTATATGCCTATGCTGTTAATCATCCGACAAATGCACTATCGCACAAAGCATGCACATCCTGGGACATGGTCAAGCGTAAAGCGTTTCTGATGTCTCACACGGACTACTCTAGCAAGACCGGTGTGAATCTGGCTACCTTTCAAGTTGCGCCTGATACAGCTACGGAAGTTCCTGTACTCATGTATCACTACATACAGCCCAAAGTGAATAATCACGAAACTGGAAACAAGTCCATCATTAATCTTGAGGATTTCGAAGACAATATGAAGTACTTGCATGATGAAGGATACACTACGATTACATTGGAGCAGTTAGAAGACTACGTAAATGGTCTGATCTCACTACCCAAGAAGTCCATCGTGATCACTTTTGATGATGGATATCAAAACAATTATACACTTGCCTATCCCGTACTCAAAAAATATAATTTTCATGCTTCTCTCTTTGTCATCGGCAGCAAGATTCAGGATCAGCCAGCTGATTTCGATCCTGCCAAAAAAACATTTATCTCCGAACCGGAGATGAAGGCTGCAGCAGATGTATTTGAGTTTAACAGCCACACCTATAACCTGCATCACAAGGGGTTTATGCGCTGCGGTGAGAGCGTGCCTGTAGGACTTGATACAAGCCTGCTGAACGATGATATCAAGATGATGAAGGAAAAGGGAATCGACACGCCCTATTTGGCATATCCTTTCGGTTACACCAGCACACAGATGATTTATCAGCTGCAGCAAAATGGTTATCGCATGGCCTTCTCGGTTCGCTCGGGTTTTGTTCAACCAGGTGATAACCCGATGAAGCTCCCAAGACTAACGGTGACGACTGGAACCGATTTAGCCACATTGCTTAACCCAAAGACAGATCAGTCGGACATACTCCCTCTGGTCGACATCAGTCAATAGAAGCTAAATCAACACTTCTCCGCCTGGATATAGAGTCGAGCTGTACAGTCTTTTGGACTGTGGCTCGGCTTTTTTTGAGGTCCATGGGGTCAGTTCAAACTTGGAGCTGGAATACAGGACAGCTTCACTCGCGTCATAAATGATGATCTGTTCCTTCCCGGTCTGACAGAGATCTGCATGTACGGCATATCCTTCTTTTCCGAATTCTGCAACCGTTTGCATATGTCCATCTACCAAAGAAGGCAGTACACCTCCACCTCTTCGATAAGCCAATATATAATCAAGACCTCTGTCATCCCAGTTACGTACAGGCTCTATGATCGTTAGCCAGCCACGTGTAGTCCGATCTTCCTTCCAGAGTTCTTTTCCCTCGCAATCCAGCAAAAACATTCCGTCTTTACCATGCTCATTACCGCGGATGATACGATCAAGACCAGCGATCTGCAAACCGGGCAGCCCGTCACAAAACTTCCCTAACGCGATGTGTTGCGATTCAATTGAATCGGCATAGCGCCATATCTCATGTCCGTAACGGTCCATCATTACCGTTACACTGCCGCCGATAACCATTTCAATATGACCATCTCCGTTCACATCCCCAAACCAGATACAGTCGGCATGATCGTCCAGATCAGTACAAGACCACAGCAAGGTTCCATCATGATCCAGCATGTCATAGCCTGCCATAACCTCATCTTTCCCATCTGCATCGATATCGTATACCCATGGGAAATGTCCTACATTACCTTCGTGCTTCCATAGAAGATTAAAATCATGATCAAGTGCCCATAAGGTTTTATAACGATCTTTGAGTATGACATCCAGCTTCTGTTCATCTCCGGTCAGATTCGTAAGAATAATGCAGTCATGCGCCTCGTCACCCGGTAAAGAATGTGTGTTTCTAATATCTCCGGTTTTCCCGTCCAAAATCAGAAACTGCTTACCCATGATACAAATGACTTCATTGTTCCCGTCTCCATCCCAATCCGCGATTTGAGCGGGGTAATCAGATCCCTGGCCGCCTGCATTCGGATCAGGCTTTCCCACCTGCCAGAGAAGCTCTCCATCCAGATCAAATGCCGTCAGACAGGATACCTGATGCGGAACATAACGGTCATCGATTCCGCCATCGGC
Organism: Paenibacillus sp. ACRRY; assembly: GCF_022346995.1. GTDB lineage: Bacteria > Bacillota > Bacilli > Paenibacillales > Paenibacillaceae > Paenibacillus. The sequence continues at coordinate 1,874,774 of NZ_JAKRNM010000001.1, forward strand.
TTGAACCAGCAGCATCTCTAATCGTCCATCTCCATTCAGGTCCCCGAGAAGCATTTTGCAGCGTTCCCCGGCTTTGCTTATATCTATTCTGCCGATCTCGTAAGGCTGATGATACATAATCTTCCTCCTCCGTTTTATCGTTATAGATTGCTCATCCTAAATTTAACATAAAGATCTCATCTATTTTTTATAACTCTTGTTCTGAATTCCATAAAAATAAACATTCACATTGTTTACTCTTGAAATACATGATCTATGCCTCATCATTTCATCCATTCCAAAAACTCCAGCCGATTGCCAAACGGATCGTTGACATAGAAGCGTTTTACGCCTTCATCCGTTCTCGCATCGTCATCCATGATATGAACCTGTTTGCCGCTTAAATGTTCCTTAAGTAAGTCTAAGTTCTGAACGTGAAATGCTGGATGAGCTTTTGTAGCGGGTACAAAACCTTTTTGTACTCCAATATGCACCTGATGGGTTCCACATAGGAACCATACGCCACCACGTTTTTTTAAAGCTTCAGGTTTTGGAATTTCTGTCCATCCCATAAGGTTATGAAAAAATCTCCGTGCTTCCCCTTCACATCCTTCTGGCGCAGCTAGTTGGACATGATCAAGACCATAGAAGTTATACGTCATTTCAAAACAGCCCCTTTACGTTTCATTTAGTGAAACAATGTTTCATAATTATATTTTATTATAGTCTGTATATTTAATCCATCTTTTTACAATTTCAACCGTTACAAAATTTGCACATACACTTCCACATCAACAAAAAAAGACCACCCCTTTAATCTAACGGGTGGCCTATATCTTGTATTCATAGCTACGCTACTTAATATGCGATCTTAAAATTTGTATCTACTCGGAAGTCCGTTCCATCTCAGAACGAAGTTTATCGAGCCATACCCGTTCTTTTTCTGTCAATTCAGCGGTATCCAGCATATCCGGTCTGCGTTCCAGCGTACGGATCAGAGATTGTTCTCTGCGCCATGCATCAATATTCAGATGATGGCCAGATAACAACACATCCGGTACCTTCATGCCTCTGAATTCAGGCGGTCGTGTATAATGCGGATATTCAAGCAGCCCTGTGCTAAACGAATCCGTCACAGCACTTGTCTCGTTTCCAAGTACACCCGGGATCAGACGAGCAACACTGTCAATGGCAACCATTGCAGGCAGCTCACCTCCGGTTAACACATAATCCCCTATGGATAATTCATCGGTGACGAGAAATTCGCGAATACGCTCATCGTAGCCTTCATAATGTCCACAGATAAAAATCAGATGATCTTCTTGTACCAGTTCTTCCGCTTTTTTCTGTGTAAACGTCTCACCTTGCGGACACATTAGAATGATGCGAGGAGGTTTGGTCGATAACACTGCTGACTCTTCGCTGCGCTTTTCAAGGACATCCTCCACAGCAGCAAAGATCGGATCAGGCTTTAATACCATCCCTCCGCCTCCGCCATAAGGTGTATCATCAACCGTATTGTGTTTATTCGTAGCATAGTTCCGGAAGTTTACTGCATTCAGAGACACGAGCCCCTTCGTCTGGGCTTTGCCAAGAATGCTTGTCCCGAATACACCTTCGAACATTTCTGGAAATAACGTTAGTACATCTACTCTCATGTTAAAGCAATCCTTCCATCAGATGAACCTTAACCAGTTTCTCATTCACATCGACATCAAGCACCACATCGTCAATAACGGGTAACAGGATTTCCTTGCCTGCCGCCGTTTTAACAACCCATACGTCGTTGGCTCCAGGCGTCAGAATTTCGGAGATTGTCCCAAGGTTCTCCCCTTCCTCTGTCACAACAGTACATCCAACGATTTGGTGGAAGTAATACTCATTTTCCTCCAGCTCAGCCAAGTTCTCTTTGGAGACTTTGGCAATGCCGCCTTTGAACTTTTCCACTTCATTAATGTTTCCGTACTCCTTCAATCGAACGATATACATATTTTTATGCAATCGCGCCGATTCCACATGAACCAGTATAGGGTGGTTATCGGATGTAAACAAATACAGCTCCGCATTTTTCGCAAAACGCACTTCCGGGAAATCGGTTAAAGGCATGATTTTCAACTCACCACGAATTCCGTGTGTATTGACGATTTTACCTACATTCATAAACTCTGCCATACGTTCCTCCTGCATTTCATTCAATATTATTCATAGTGATGATGTTCCTACGGACGTTCCGGTTACAGATCGTTTATCCGATCGCTGTTATCCTCTTATTCAAAGGTTAAAATTCAGTGATAAAGGTAAGCGCGTGCACTTTTTCAAAATTAATTCCGTTTCCTTCACCAATTCCGAAGCTATTCACATTTGACGAGCCAGTCAATCCGATTATTTAAGTTTCAGCATGCACGAAAAGGGGCTAGGACATGCATCCTAACCCCCTTTCGTATATCTTTAAGATATGATATCGACGGTAACCCGTTTATCCATCTTAACTGCTGCTGATGTGACGACCGTACGAAGAGATTTTGCGATTCGCCCTTGTTTACCAATAACCTTCCCGACATCGTCAGGATGAACAGTTAACTCGTAAACGACAAGCCGGTCTTTCTCAACCGTCCGAACCGCCACATCTTCCGGATGATCGACCAAAGCCTTAGCAATTATGCTTACTAATTCTTCCATAGATGACCCTCCGAATCAGCACCTTATTTAGTCAATTTAGACTCGTGGAACTTCTTCATCACGCCCGCTTTGCTCAGCAAGTTGCGGACAGTGTCGGATGCTTGCGCACCGTTTTGAAGCCATTGCAATGCTTTATCTTCATCGATCTTAACAACAGCCGGTTGTTCAACCGGGTTGTAGTAACCGATCTCCTCGATAAAACGACCGTCACGTGGGGAACGGGAATCCGATACCACTACGCGGTAGAAAGGAGCTTTGTGAGCACCCATACGTTTCAGACGAATACGAACTGCCATTTGAAAATTCACCTCCTTCAATGAAATCTGTATATTCCTCAGCAACCCTTGTAATCAACGGAAAGGAAACTTCATCCCTTTGCCAAGACCCTTCAGCTGCTTCATTGCCTTGTTCTTGCCGCCTTTAGGTCCCATCATATCCGAGAACTGTTTCATCATGCGGCGCATTTCATCAAACTGCTTGATTAGGCGATTAACCTCAGCCAGAGATGTACCACTACCTGTAGCAATACGTTTCCGGCGACTATGATTGATCATGTCGGGGTTGCGCTTCTCCTCGGTAGTCATGGAGTACACAATCGCTTCAATCCGGCCCATTTGCTTGTCGTCCACTTTCAGATCCTTGGCTTGCTTCATCTTGCCCATGCCGGGAATCATATCCATGATCTGATCGATAGGTCCCAGCTTCTTCACCTGATCCATTTGCTCCAGGAAATCCTCGAACGTAAATTCTGCATTACGCATTTTCCGTTCCATTTCCTTGGCTTTTTCGGTATCAATGTTGGATTGTGCTTTCTCAATCAGGGAAAGCATATCCCCCATGCCGAGGATCCGTGAAGCCATCCGTTCTGGATGGAAAGGTTCAAGAGCATCAAGCTTCTCGCCGAGTGATGCAAACTTGATCGGACAGCCGGTTACTGCTTTTACCGAAAGGGCAGCACCACCGCGCGTATCACCGTCCAGTTTGGTCAGAACGACCCCGGTCAAGTCAAGCTGCTGGTTAAAGTGTTCCGCCACATTAACAGCATCCTGACCAGTCATGCTATCGACCACAAGCAGGACTTCGTCCGGATTCACTACGCTGTGAATCTGGCGCAGCTCCTCCATCAGTTCCTCATCTACGTGCAAACGTCCCGCGGTATCGATAATGACATAGTCATTACCGTTATCCTTAGCATGCTGCAGACCCTGACGTGCGATCTCCACCGGGCTTGTCTGATCTCCGAGTGTAAACACCGGAGCCTTGATCTGCTCACCCAGTACTTGCAATTGCTTGATCGCTGCAGGACGATAAATATCCCCCGCGACCAGCAATGGTCGGCTGTTTTGCTTTTGCAGCATTTTAGCCAATTTACCGGATGTCGTCGTCTTACCAGCACCCTGCAAACCTACCATCATCAGCACCGTAGGCGGCTTGTTCGCTTTAGCCAGTTTCGACTGGCTTCCACCCATCAAGTCCGTCAGTTCCTTGTTAACGATGTCGATAATTACCATGCCTGGTGTGAAGCTTTCCATGACTTCCTTGCCGACAGCTTTCTCTTTCACCTTGGCGATGAATTCCTTGACCACTTTGAAGTTTACATCCGCTTCGAGCAATGCCAGACGTACTTCACGCATAGCTTCGGCAACATCTTCATCCGACACCTTGCCTTTGCCGCGCAGCTTGCTGAACACATTCTGCAATCGGGTCGTTAATCCTTCAAATGCCATGATCCCACCTCCTTAAGCTGTAATACTGTTTTTAGAACCGATACGTTCCGTCCCATTTCCTCATTCCCGGAGCTGGTGAACAATATCGTTTATTTGTTTGTTGTTATCAATGGAGACACCTGCGCGTTCCAGTGCATTTTGCAAATCTTCAAGATTGCGGCTGCGTCGTTCGTGCTTCTCTAGCAAGCCAAGCTTGCTTTCGTAATTTTCCAGCACCTGTTCAGCACGCTTGATATGCTCATATACCGCCTGGCGGCTGATCTCGAACTCGGCAGCAATTTCACCAAGCGAGAAATCATCATGAAAGTAATATTTCAGAAATGTTTGCTGTTTCTCAGTAAGCAAACGTTCATAAAAAGCAAACAGCAAGTTAATCCGGTTTGTCTTCTCAAGCCGGTTTTCTTGACTCATATCGGGGCACTCCCTTCGTCAAGGAAAAACACTTTACACTCTTGCAACGTTCCTAATAATACCGAAAACAAATCAGGATGTCAAGCAAAAATACTTGTCACGAAAAAAACATCTATTTGAAGCACCCAAAACATTGATTTGTAGCTGTTTTTCTTCATATCCAACACCTCCAAAACGAACAAAAAACGAATACGTCTTCGTTAAGAAGTCGATTCGTTTTTACGTTCCTATCTGAGAGGCGTAAGGTACAACAGAACAGCAAAGAAATGAAGAACACTGCCAGCGAGCACAAATAAATGCCAGATCGCATGATGGTATGGAAAGCCACGCCATACATAAAAAAGTGTCCCAAGTGTATACATCAGCCCACCTGCTACCAAGAGGACTATTCCCCCGGAAGGGATCGCCGCAACGAGCGGTTGCCAGGCAATGACGATAAGCCAGCCCATGGCAATGTAGAAAATCGTGGACATAAACAGGAACTTTTTCGTGAAGAAGGCTTTGAAAATTACTCCCGCCAGGGCAATGCCCCAGATGACTCCGAACAGACTCCATCCAAGCGTGCCGCGAACAGCTACAAACAGGAATGGCGTGTACGTACCTGCAATAAACAAATAGATCGAGGAATGGTCAAAAAACTCGAACAGATCCTTGGCCTTGCCTTCTTTCAGTGCATGGACCATTGTCGAATTTGTATAAAGAAGCAGCATCGTGATCCCGTAGATCGTGAAACTGACTACATGCCAGACCGTACCTTTCATACTCGAAAAAACAATTAACAGCACCAGTGCTGCTACACTGAGCGCAGCGCCGATTCCATGAGTCACTGCATTAGCGACTTCTTCACGGCGGGTATAGGTATAGGTATTGGCCATATCAACCGTCCTTTCTAACCCTTTAAGATGTCTACATTTTTCCATTATACACCTATTGCCGGTGACTTAACATGTATGTACACGCTCATCAACGGCAATAGGGTTTATCATTTTATCAATTTTTAGGTATTGGCTTCTTCTTCCTCTGAGACTTGAGCTGGCTGCTCCTGAATTAATCCGGCAAACAAGGCATGTACAAATTGCTCGGAATCGAATGGCTGCAGATCGTCAATTTTCTCACCAAGACCTACCATCTTCACTGGCAGATCGAGTTCCTGACGAATGGCAACGACGATACCACCTTTCGCCGTACCATCCAGCTTCGTCAGCACGAGTCCAGTCACGCCGCTCTTCTCCCCAAACAGTTTGGCCTGATTCAATGCATTTTGTCCAGTTGTCGCGTCGAGAACCATCAATACTTCGTGTGGAGCTTCCGGGATTTCACGCTGAATAACACGATAGATCTTGTTAAGCTCCTCCATGAGATTGGATTTGTTCTGCAGACGACCTGCCGTATCGCAAAGCAAAACATCTGCGCCACGCTGTTTGGCCGCTTGCACAGCATCATACATAACCGCAGCCGGATCTGATCCCGCCTGCTGCTTGATGACTTCAACGCCGGCACGCTGTCCCCATACCTCAAGCTGCTCAATTGCACCGGCACGGAACGTATCACCAGCAGCCATAATGACTTTTTTGCCCTGCTGTTTAAAACGATGGGCCAGCTTGCCGATCGTTGTTGTTTTACCTACGCCGTTGACACCGACAAACAGAATAACGGTAATGCCGTCCGGATTCATCTTCAGTTCGTTATTTTGCTCACCGCGCAGCAGGTCTGTCAATTTCTCGGACAATACAGGCTGCAATTCAGCCGCGTCTTCGATCTTGCGTTTTTTGACCTCAACACGCAGGTCTTCAATCAGGTTCATAACGGTATTGACCCCAACGTCCGCTCCAATCAGGATCTCTTCCAGTTCCTCATAGAATTCCTCATCGATCTTTTTGCGGCGAATAACGAGATCGGATACTTTCTCCACAAGCCCTTTACGAGTCTTCTCCAGTCCATCCTTGAACTGTTTTGTTACCGACTCCGTTTTGCTTGCAATGCTGTCTCTCAGCTTTTTAAAGAAACTCATAAAGCCCCTCCATAGTGTACGTAATCTTAGTGCTGTTTATTTAATTAACAAGTTCCTGATGCATATTGAATTCTTTAAGCACTGGCTATTTCGGCTTCCTCATCTTCCAGTCTAACCGAAACGAGCTTCGATACTCCGCCCTCTTCCATGGTGACACCATATAGTACATCTGCTTCTTCCATGGTGCCCTTCCGGTGAGTAACAACGATAAACTGTGTCTGTTCGGAGAATTCCCGCAAATACTGGGCGAAACGTACCACATTGGCCTCATCCAGCGCTGCCTCGACTTCATCCAGAACACAGAAAGGTACTGGCTTCACGTGCAAGATGGCGAATAGCAGTGCCATTGCCGTTAATGCGCGTTCTCCGCCCGATAAGAGCTGCAGGTTTTGAAGTTTTTTGCCTGGTGGCTGGGCAACGATATCAATCCCGGTTTCCAATAGCCGTTCCGGGTCCATCAGAACCAGATCTGCTCGCCCACCGCCAAATAGCTTGGTAAATACCGTACCGAACTCACGGCGGATTGCATCAAACGTTGTCTTGAAACGTTTAGCCATCTCATCTTCCATCTCACGGATGACTTGATACAACGTCGTTTTAGCTTCCACCAGATCATTTTTCTGCTCATTCAGGAACTCGTAACGTTCATTAACCCGCTGGAATTCCTCAATCGCCCCAAGATTGACTTCTCCCAAGGCTGAGATGCTGCGCTTAAGCTTCTGTACCTCTGCCTGAGTGCTCTCTACATCTTCCGGTACTGGATATCGCTCTTTCGCGAGCTCATAACCAAGTTCATAGTCGTCCATCAGCTTACGCAGTATGTTTTCGAGTTCGACATCAAGCCTGTTTACGGAAATTTCCGTCTGACGCATCTGTTCTTCCACCGCTTTTAACTGTGTACGCTGTTCCTTCGTTTCACTCTCAGCAAGTTCAAGCTTCTTCGACAGCTCACTTCGTGCAGCACGCTTGAAATCCAGCTGCTCGGAAGCTTCCGTTTTCTTCAACTTGAACTGGTTTAGATCTTCAATCTGTTTAACGCTCTCCACCTGCGTTTTCTTCAGGTCTGCTTCCATGGAAGCCTGCAATGTCCGATTCTGACGTAAATCTTTGACCAGCGACTCGACTTCACGCTCCAATCGGCGCAGCTGCTCTTCATTCGAGAACCGTTCCTGATCCAGTTTACCCTCTCTGACTTTCAGTTCGGTTAACTGGCTCTGCAGCTCTTCCTTCGCAGACTCATTCGCTTTGCGGGCAAACTCTGCAGCATGAATGGCACGGTGAGTTGCCTTCTCTTCCTCTTCAAGCTGCTCCAGCTTCTGCACAGCTGTTTCGCGTGCCGTATCCATCTCTTTGATTTCTTCGGTAAATCCGCTTTTCTCCTGACCAGCAACTGCAACCTGTTCCAAGACGTGACGCAGCTCGTGCTCGACCTGTTTCATTTCCATGGATGCCTGCTGCTCGGCATTTCTTGTATCATCACCCGACTGACGCAGCTCATCCAGCTTGTCCTGACATTGTTCCAATTGGGTTTTCACATCATCAACACTGCGGTGCAGCTTCACAATCTGGTTTTCGGTATCCAAAATATCCTGATCCAGTTGATCCAGCTGCCGTTTCCGGCTGAGAAGACTTACATTTTTCTTGTGCTGGCTTCCCCCTGTCATGGAACCACCCGCATTGACTACATCCCCTTCAAGGGTCACGACGCGGAAACGGTACTGACAGCGTGCCGCAATTTTATTGGCGTATTCCAGCGTTTCGGCAATAATGACATTCCCGAGCAGGCTTCCAATAATATTCGCATAACGGGAATCGAAGTGTACAAGATCCGCACCAATTCCCACGAAACCATCCATGCCTTCGATCATGGAACGCTCACTGGAACCAACGGTACGTGGACGAATGACATCAAGCGGCAGGAACGTGGCCCTACCGAGCTGACGCTGCTTCAGGAACGCGATGGCCTGTCTGGAGACCGACTCGTTCTCCATAACGACATGTTGAAGTGCAGCACCCATTGCGGTTTCCACAGCCAACTCGATTTTTTCAGGAACCTTAACCAGTTCCGCCACGGCTCCATGTACACCACTAAGAGTACCTTTACGGGAAGCTTTGAGGACTTCTTTGACCCCAAGCATAAATCCGTCAAAATCATCCTGCATCTCTTTCATCGTATCTCGGCGGGATACCTGAGCTTCGCGCTTCTGTTCCCATTTCCGAACCGTGCTGCGACTCTCTTCCAGCAGCTTCTGCAAAGATTGCAGTCGTTCACTTTCAGTTATATATCCGCCGCGCAAATCGCTAATCTCTTTACCCAATCGAACCACTTTTTTCTCGATTTCGGCTTTTCGAGCTTCGAGCGTTTCCTTCTGCTCTTCCCATTTGCCAGATTCTTCGGATGCGCGGTTCATTCGACGTTCAAGCGACTCTTTTTGCTGATCGGCATACCGAATCTCGTTGCGCGTCTGAGCCATCTGGTTCATCAGTTCCAGCAAATTCCCTTTAAGGCTTTCTTCCTGCTGCTGACTGATTCCACCAGTAACGCCTATGAGCTTCGCCTCTTCTTCAGACAGACGGTTTCTCACTTCAGCCAGTTCCTGCTCCAGCTTGCCAAACTTCTCGCGTAATGCAAACAGCTCAGCCTCACGTTCCCGATGTCGTTCTTCACTTGCAGCAAGTGTAACCGTAAGCTGCTCATGATTGGTTTGCAGATGACGAGAACGTTCTTTGAGCAATTCTCCAAGACCTTCACTTTTCTCCGTGGCCTCACTGAATTGCAGTAAGGCAGATTGAAGCTGTTCCGTCTCCGTTTCCAAAATTCGCAGTGCATTCCGGTCGCTCTCCAGCTTGGCATCATGTGTGGAAACAATTGCTGCAAGACCGACTTCTTCTTCTTTTAGCGACTGTAACCGTTCATTCGCCTTGCTCCAGGACGCATGAATCTGCTCAATTTGATATACATACATGGAAATTTCTTTTGATTTGAGCTGTCCACGCAATTCCTTGTAGTGAATCGCTTTTTCCGACTGTTCTCTCAATGGACCAATCTGGTCCTCCAGTTCTGTAACCAAATCGTGAATACGCAGCAAGTTCTGCTCCGTCTCATCCAGTTTGCGTGTGGCATCCCTCTTACGGGATTTATACTTCACAATACCGGATGCCTCTTCAAAAATACCCCTGCGATCCTCGGAACGAGTACTCAAAATTTCCTCGATACGTCCCTGTCCGATAATGGAGTAAGCTTCCTTACCGATCCCGGTATCCATAAACAATTCCGTTATATCTTTCAGCCGGCAGGACTGTTTGTTAATAAAATATTCACTGTCCCCGCTGCGATGTACACGACGTGTCACTGTCACTTCACCAAAATCAAGGGCAAGCGCGTGATCTTCATTATCCAAAGTTAACGACACTTCACCGAAATTGACGGCTTTTCTTGCATCGCTGCCGGCAAAAATGATGTCTTCCATTTTGCCGCCCCGCAGGGATTTGGCACTTTGTTCCCCAAGTACCCAGCGAATACCGTCTGAAATATTACTCTTGCCACTTCCGTTCGGACCTACGACAGCCGTAATGCCGCGAACGAATTCCATCTCTGTTTTGTCGGCGAATGACTTGAATCCACCCAGTTCAATTCGTTTCAGAAACATAGGGTATCCCGTCACCTCCTCTTGCTTATTTCATGTGCTCCTTCAGCGCTGATCCTGGATTAGGACTGAATTATTTTTCCCAATCCTCTCTTTACAAAAAAAAGAGCAAAAAGCAGTCCGGCCGATAATTTCCGCCGGGGCGGACCCGAGGGGCTGCTCTTTGCTCTTCGTTTGTCTATGCGCTACCCGGTAAAGCTCAGGCTTCCGGAAGCTTCAATCGATCAAGCGCTGCGGATGCAGCTTGCTGCTCGGCTTCCTTTTTGGAACGTCCTGTACCTCTGCCAAGCCGTTCTTGACCCATATGGACCTCCGAGACAAACTCACGTTCATGGGCAGGGCCCCGTTCTTCGACGATCCGATACTCAAGAGCTCCCATATTGTGATGCTGAGTGAGTTCCTGCAGTTCCGTCTTGTAATCGCTCATCTGAAGCTTGCCGCCCAGAACGATCAACGGAAAAACATGCTGGTCCAGAAACGTTCTGACTGGCTCCAGTCCCTGATCCAGATACAATGCACCGATGAAAGATTCAAACACATCAGCCAGCAAAGCCGGCCGTGTTCGTCCTCCAGTAAGTTCCTCACCTTTACCAAGGAGTACATACTGACCAAAACAAAGTGCTTCTGCAAATTTGACGAGGGAAGGCTCGCAGACAATAGATGCCCGCAGCTTCGTTAATTCACCTTCCGGACGGTTAGGATACAAATGATACAAGTATTCCGATACAGTCAACTCAAGCACCGCATCGCCCAAGAACTCCAGACGTTCGTTATCCTGGTGCTGACTGAATCGGTGTTCGTTTACATAAGAAGCATGGGTAAACGCTTGTTTTAGAAGCTGCCTGTTGTCAAATTTGATTTGAAGTTTGTGTTGTAACTGCTTCAGATCTTCACTCAAACGAACTAGCCCCTTATGCTTCAAATTTTTTGAGAATAATGGTGGCATTGTGACCGCCAAATCCAAACGAGTTGGACATGACTACGTTCACGTTAGTTTCACGCGGAACATTCGGAACATAATCCAGATCGCATTCCGGATCCTGATTTTCCAAATTGATCGTAGGTGCGAGTGTCTGATGAGTCAGAGACAATCCGCAAATTACGGCTTCCACGCCACCAGCTGCACCCAGCATGTGACCTGTCATGGATTTAGTGGAACTTACTGCAAGCTTGTACGCGTGATCACCAAACGCCTTTTTGATCGCCAGCGTTTCGGATCGGTCACCTACAGGTGTTGACGTACCATGTGCGTTGATGTAGTCCACTTCTTCCGGTTCAATTCCGGCATTGCGAAGAGCCATCTTCATGCAGCGTGCTGCTCCATCCGGATCCGGCTCAGTCATATGATGCGCATCGCCAGTCAGACCGTAACCGATCACTTCACCATAGATACGTGCACCACGTTTTTGAGCATGTTCCAGCGATTCCAGAATCAGAATTCCTGCTCCCTCACCCATCACGAATCCGTCACGTCCTGTATCAAAAGGACGGCTTGCCTTAGCCGGTTCGTCATTACGTGTAGACATCGCGCGCATTGCACAGAAACCAGCCAGACCCGTTGGTCTGATTGTCGCTTCCGCACCACCGCAGATCATTGCGTCTGCATCCCCATTTGCAATCATCTTGAAAGAGTCTCCAATGGAATGCGTTCCTGTAGCGCATGCTGTTACAACGTTGGTGTTTGGACCTTTAGCACCAAGAGAAATCGACATTTGGCCAGAAGCCATGTTAGAGATCATCATAGGGATGAAGAATGGGCTTACCCGTTTTGGACCTTTTTGCAGCAATGCGTTGTGCTGGTCCTCCCAAGTTCCCAATCCACCAATACCTGATCCGATGGAAACGCCAAAGCGCTCGGCTTCGATGTTCTCATTAATCTTCAAACCACTGTCTTCAACAGCTTTGAAACCAGCTGCTACAGCAAATTGAACAAAGCGGTCCATTTTGCGAGCATCCTTACGATCCATATATTCATCCGGGTTGAAATCCTTAATTTCGGCAGCAATTTGTGTCGTGTATTCACTCACATCAAAGGCCTCAATCTGAGAGATTCCGGACTTGCCTGCCATTAAACTTCCCCAGAACGTTTCCAAATCTTTTCCGAGCGATGTCATTACGCCCATTCCGGTAATTACTACTCTTTGTTTCAAACCGACTCACCTCTATATCGACTGCTTGCGCAATTATTTTGTGGGAATATCCGCAAGCGGATGCTCACCCATCCCGATCCGAAAATCAAGCTGAATCAGCATCGCTGCGGAATGAGAAAAACCAATGAATGATGAGAAGTCCCGCCTGTTCGAAAACAGGTGCGGGACTGAATTGACTTTAGGTATGAGATTGTATGTAGTTTACAACTTCACCTACGGTCGTGATTTTTTCTGCATCTTCATCAGAGATTTCCAAATCGAATTCATCTTCCAATTCCATGACCAATTCTACTACATCCAAAGAATCAGCACCCAAATCTTCTTTGAAAGATGCTTCAAGTGTAACTTCAGCTTCGTCTGCGCCCAAGCGGTCGACGACGATGCGTTTTACACGCTCCAATACATCGGACATCCGGTTCACCTCCTCCTTGGTATTATACGAGAATCGCAGGCAAAATGCCATAGAAGACATATGCGGCTCCCGGCCGGGGAACCCGGCCTTTTTCCGGCATTTCGGATCGTCCAGCGCCTGTTCCCCGACTATTAATTTAAGTCCGGGAAGTTTTACATGTACATGCCGCCATCGACGTGCAATGTCTGCCCTGTCATATACGATGAAGCTCCCGATGCCAGGAATGTAACGACTCCGGCAATTTCATCCGGCTGACCCAGTCGGGACAGTGGAATGCCACTCAGCATACCATCTACGAGTTCCTGTGACAATTCCTTGGTCATATCCGTCTCAATGAACCCAGGTGCTACACAGTTAACCGTGATGCCACGGGAAGCCAGTTCACGAGCGGAAGCCTTGGTCAAACCGATGACCCCCGCCTTGGCAGCAACATAGTTGGCTTGTCCGGCATTCCCCAGAACACCAACAACCGAAGAGATATTAATAATTCTGCCTGAGCGTTGTTTCATCATTGGACGAGTAACGGCTTTAAGGCAGTTAAATACCCCTTTGAGATTGGTCTCAATAACCTGGTCAAACTCTTCCTCTTTCATGCGCATGATCAGATTATCACGTGTAATCCCCGCATTGTTAATCAGAATGTCAACATTGCCCCAGGCTTCAAGAGTAGCTTTGACCATTTGTTCAGCTTCATCCATTACTCCAACATTCGCTTGAATGGTGATGGCCTGAACTCCCTTGGCACGAATCTCTTCCGCCACTTCTTCAGCAGCAGCCTGACTGCCTGCGTAGTTTACGGCTACATTGGCACCAGCTTCAGCCAAAGCGAGTGCAATGCTGCGGCCAATCCCGCGGGAGGCCCCTGTTACCAGTGCGTTTTTACCTTCTAATGGTTTAGACAACATAATTCCTCCTTTCCCCAAATAACCTGTCATTCAATCATTCAATCACTTTAATGCAGCTGCAGCAGCTTCAAGCGTTTCAAGACTGTTCACATTGTACAATTTTACGGATTTATCAGTTTTTTTAATCAATCCGGTCAATACACTTCCAGAACCAATCTCAACGAAGGTATCTACACCTTGCTCAATAAGCCATGTCACACTGTCTTCCCATAAAACCGGAGAATAGACCTGTTCTGTCAACAATTGTTGAACCTGTCCATTTTCCACAGGTCTTGCTGTCACGTTAGCGACTACTGGAACCTTGGCTGGCGAGAATGTTACGGTCTCCAGCTTCTCTGCCAGTTTCCCAGCAGCTTCCTTCATCAATGAGGAATGAAAAGGACCGCTCACTTCCAGTGGAATGGCACGCTTGCCGCCAGCTTCTTTCACCCGTTCCGCTACGGCAGCTACACCTTCTTTGACACCGGAAATAACAATTTGACCCGGACAGTTCATGTTAGCAAGTTCAACCGCATGACCCGTTTCGGATACGTCTCGGCAAAGCACCCCCAGCGCTTCCCGATCCGCACCCAGAACAGCAGCCATTGCTCCCTGCCCACCTGGTACTGCTTGTTCCATATATTGGCCACGTGCCCGTACAATGCTCACGGCGTCAGCAAACGACAGAACGCCCGCTGCAACGAGAGCACTGTATTCACCCAGACTGTGTCCAGCCGTATAGTCGGGCTGAATCCCTTTTTCTTTAAAAGCCTCAAGCAATGCAATACTTGCAGTGAGCAGCGCCGGTTGTGTATTTGATGTCTGTTTCAACTCGGCCTCTGGTCCTTCAAACACGAGATTGCTCAGCGAGAAGCCCAGCACATCATCGGCTGTACGGAATATTTCTGCTGCCGCAGGCACGGACTCATACGCGTCCTTGGCCATGCCTACAGCCTGTGATCCCTGTCCAGGAAATACAAATGCGATTTTGCTCATTAGATTTATCTCTCCCAGCTATCTAATTTACCAAACGAGTACAGATGCACCCCAAGTCAGTCCGCCCCCGAACCCAACCATCAAGATGGTGTCTCCGGCTTTCATGCGGCCTTCTTCAGCTGCCTCCACCAATGCGAGCGGGATCGATGCTGCCGAAGTATTGGCGTATTTGTCTACGTTGACAACCACTTTTTCTTCGGGAAGCTCAAGTCGCTGCATGGCGGATTGAATGATACGAATGTTGGCCTGATGAGGAACAAACAGATCTACGTCCGTGCGCTCCATGCCTGCTTTGCGCAGAACTTCATCCGTTGCTGTTCCCATAACACGTACGGCAAATTTGAACACTTCACGGCCATTCATGTAAATGTAGTGTTTTTTATTCTCAACAGTCTCTGCGGATGCAGGCAGACGGGAACCGCCGCCCTCCAATTGAAGCAGGCCACCACCAGCACCTTCGGCTCCAAGGTCAAACGATTTGAATCCACGACCTTCAGGAACTTCGCCAATTACCACTGCGCCCGCTCCGTCGCCAAACAATACGCATGTGTTACGGTCTGTATAGTCCGTGATCCGGGATAGACAATCTGCACCAATAACTAGCGCGTTGTTATACATGCCACTTTGGATAAAGCTGGTTGCTGTCGCAAGACCATATACAAATCCTGAACATGCAGCAGACAAATCAAATGCCGCAGCGCCTTTGGCACCGAGCTTATCCTGCAGAATGCAGGCCGTAGATGGAAAAGCAGAGTCCGGCGTAATTGTTGCTACGATAATCAGATCCAGATCACTGCCTGTCATTCCAGCAGACTCAAGTGCCTTCATAGCCGCTTCGTATGCCAGGTCCGAAGTCGCTTGATCCGGAGCTGCGATATGACGTTCCTTGATTCCAGTGCGGCTAACGATCCACTCGTCATTGGTATCTACCATTTTCTCAAGGTCACTGTTTGTCAAAATTTTCTCAGGTACATATTTCCCTGTACCAATAACCCCTACCGGGCGCAAATTATTCATGTCGTCACTCACTTCCCGCTAATTTCCTTAGATATGCTCTCCACCAATTGGTTCTGCACTGCAATTCTAGCTTGGCGAACAGCGTTTTTGATCGCATTGCCATCCGCTGATCCATGACTTTTGACAACTAGTCTACTCAAACCGAGAAGCGGCGCACCGCCATGCTCGGTATAATCCAGTTTCCGTTTCAGACCGCGCAGCTCAGGCATGAGCACCGCAGCAGCCAGTTTGCTTTTGAGCGAAGATGAGAACTGTTCCTTAAGCAATGCGAAGATGGCACCCGCTGTGCCTTCCAGTGATTTGAGCAATATGTTACCTGCAAACCCATCACAGACAAGAACGTCACATGCACCTGTAAGTACATCTCGAGCTTCCACATTACCGACAAATCGTATCGGGAGCTGCTCTAGTAGTGGATATGCGTGCTTCGTCAGTTCATTCCCTTTGCCCGGCTCCGTTCCAACATTGAGCAACCCTACTCTGGGTGAGTCGACTCCTTGCACTTTCTGCCGATATAGGCTACCCATAAGTCCATATTGTGCCAAATGTTCGGGCTTGGCATCCATGTTTGCACCCAGATCCAGTGCAAGCACGCCAACATCATCTATCGTTGGAATCATTGGCGCAAGCGCCGGTCGTTCAATGCCTTCCATGCGCCCCACCACGAGCAGTCCAGTTGTCATAAGCGCTCCAGTATTACCTGCAGAGATCATGGCATCTGCTTCGCCTTCCTTAAGCATGCGGCCCGCGACCACCATGGAGGCATCCTTTTTGCGACGGACTGCCTTAACGGGCTCGTCATCCGAACCGATCACTTCCGAAGCATGACGAACAGACAGGTTAGCCGGCTTCACAGCAGATTGATTCAAAAGCGGTTCAAGCTTGGCTTCATCGCCAACAAGC
The DNA here is from genome assembly GCF_022346995.1 of Paenibacillus sp. ACRRY. Lineage (GTDB taxonomy): Bacteria > Bacillota > Bacilli > Paenibacillales > Paenibacillaceae > Paenibacillus. The sequence continues at coordinate 1,891,590 of NZ_JAKRNM010000001.1, forward strand.
ACGATCTGTGTATCTGCCCATTCCGTGGCGGCAGCAATTGCACCTTCTACCGTTGCCTTTGGTGCATGATCGCCTCCCATAGCATCAATGACGATTTTCATTCCAGATGACCTCCCTCTAGGCTGTCTTCTCCACCAGAACGGTAGATGACAAAGTTGCCTTGAAACACCATTTCCTCACCTACATAGGTGAACACTTCAACTTTTGCTTTCCCCTTTTGACCCGAGATCGATCTCACATACGCTTTCGCAATACATTTCTCGGCCAGATGAACCGAACGAACAAATCGAATATCGGCCGAAGCCGTCAATGCAATCTCGTCATTAATGACAGCGACTGCCAGGGAGTTAGCCTGGGCAAATACATAGTGACCACGAGCAATTCCCGTCCTAGAAAATACATGCTCTTCCTTAATCTCAAACAAGGAGATCCCACTTTTGTCCAGCTGCAAATCTACAATATCACCGATAATCTCATGCAGAGGCAGCGAGCGTACCTGGTCATACGAACGCTCTGCCATCAGTTTCATTCGTTCACGAAGTTCAGGAATCCCCAGCTCCAGCCGGTCGAGGCGAATCGTTTGAATACTCACCTTCAACTGGCGTGTAAGTTCCTGATCCGTTACAAACGGATTATCTTCGATCATTTTGGTCAATTGCTGCTGCCTCTGTCTCTTCGGTACACGTTCGATGCCTGACACCCCCCGCTGTATCGTATATGAAAGCGTCCCATGCCGGTCCGTTCTATCGTTTCATGTCGTTCTCTATAATTGAACCTCTGACCTATCAGAGGTTTTCAACACACAAATTTATGGTTCTTCTCTATGTAACCCCAAATCTTAGAACCTGGTACTAAGGCATAGTATATCTCATCCTGTGTCAAAAAGAAAGACTGGGCGGGGAAAAACCATTCTGTGCTGAACAGCCGCCCTCCTGCATTCTACTAATCTTTCTTCTTGAAACAGTTAACGGAAGTCAGCCATTCCCCTAATACGAATACTAATTTGAACATTCAAAAAAAGTAGTACCTCATCGAAATGAAGTACTACTTGATGTCTAACTATTATTGAGAGATGATCTCTCTTGCTTTGTACGTTCCGCACACTTTGCACACGTGGTGAGCAAGCTTCAATTCGCCGCATTGTTCACATTTCACCATGCCCGGTACAGCCAATTTAAAGTGAGTGCGACGTTTGTCGCGACGCGTCTTGGACGTTCTCCGTTGAGGTACTGCCATTATTCCCACCTCCTTATCAAAATCAACCTTTGCAGGTAGTTGTTACACTAGATTTTCATTTGCTCATTTAAAAAAATCCTTGAGCCCTGCAAGCCGCGGGTCGATAACTTCGTTATCGCAACCGCAGTCACCCTCGTTCAGCTCATGGCCACACTTTGGACATAGCCCTTTGCATGTATCGCTGCATAGCGGTATAAACGGTAGGTGCAGCAGAAAAGCTTCCTCGGCATATAGCTTCAGATCGATGTCCTCTCCATCCACATAGACAGTATCATCATCTTCAGACAAGTCCTCCGGCTGTTCTCCCTGCTTGAATTGCTCATGAAAATCAATATGAAGATGTTCACTAATCGGCTTGAGACAACGTGAGCACAACATGTCCACTCCTGCTGACACTTTGCCATGAACATCCACCACGCCCCCCGTTGCTTGTTCTGCAGATAAATCCGCAGTCAGCGGGGTAACGGCTGTGATATCTTGTCGGTTAGAAATCAGTTCCTTAATATCCCACTGTTCATTGAACTGCAGGGGCCGGTCACTGATAGCCACTTTGCGAAATGGCAATAACATTTCCCATCACTCCAAACGAAACCAATCTCATAATTCATGTTAAATGCTTAACGGCAGTTATACAGATCAAGCTGATCGTGATGCGCTTCATATCTTGACTGTATGTATTCTGACGATTCATCGTTAAAAGTATTATGAAATTGACTTAACAAACAAAAATCATTATACCGATTTTCCAAGACGTTTGTCAACACTTTTAACTTTACACCCTTTTGGAAAAGAAAGATACCCGAACGACAAAAACACTCTACAGCATTATAAACTTTCTCTGCGCCATACTACAAGTTAATCCTTTTGCTTGCATGACGGACACATTTCTTTAATTATTCGTGTGATGTAGATCACACGTCCCCCTTTAGACCCTATCTATACTTGCTATATGCCACGCATAATAGATAAATGGCACCAGGTTATCCATCTAAATTGTCAATCCATTTATAGGAGGAAAAATCCATGTTAAGCGAAAATACAATTCGAGTGATCAAATCCACCGTACCTGTACTTGAAGTTCACGGAGAGGCCATTACCAGCCATTTCTATAAAACGATGTTTGCACATCATCCCGAACTCTTGAATATTTTCAATCATGCTAACCAAAAACAGGGACGGCAGCAGGCCGCTCTTGCCAATATGGTATACGCTGCTGCCCTGCATATTGATAATCTCGCCGCGGTCCTGCCAGCCGTTCGTCAGGTTGCGCACAAACACCGCAGTCTTGGCATTGCCCCGGAACAATACGAAATCGTGGGCACCTATTTGCTGAAAGCGATCAAGGATGTGCTGGGTGATGCTGCGACCGAGGAGATTATTGCTGCGTGGGCCGACGCCTACAATGTTATTGCAGGTGTCTTTATCGGTTTAGAGAAGGATCTGTATACAGCAAGTGAAAACCAAAATGGTGGCTGGGAAGGTTTCCGGTCATTCCAGGTTGCCAAAAAGGTGAAAGAAAGTGACCTGATTACTTCCTTTTATCTAGTGCCAACGGACGGCAGTCCCATAGCCACATATCAACCTGGACAGTATATCAGCCTCCGGATGAAACCTGAGGGAAATGCGTATGCCCAAATTAGACAGTACAGTCTTTCGGACGCTCCAGGAAAACCGTATTACCGTATTTCTGTTAAACGAGAAAGTGCTCGGATGGAACGGCCAGATGGTGTTATATCGACATATCTGCATGATCATATCACAGAAGGAAACGTGGTCGAATTGTCTGCTCCTGCGGGCGATTTCACACTGAACACGGAGGATCCACGCGATGTCGTATTATTGAGCGGTGGCGTTGGGCTCACTCCGATGATCAGCATGTTGAACACCCTGGTTGACAGTGAAGTCCAGCGTTCAGTCACTTTTGTTCATGCTGCCCTAAATGGCGAAGTTCATGCTTTTCGAGATCATGTAAATACATTGGCAGAACAGCACGAGGACATACAGGCATTTTATTGTTATGCACAGCCAACACCAGATGACCGCACGCTGTCACGTTTTCATAGAGAGGGTTATGTTGATGCAGCCTGGCTGTCACAGATTATCCGCGAGCCCCTGGAATCCCATTACTATTTGACCGGTTCTGTCCCCTTTATGCAGACGATCTATGCGGCACTATGCGAGATTGGCGTTTCACCTGAGAATATTCATTATGAGTTCTTTGGACCCAAAACAAACCTGATTCCTGCATCGGAAGCCATATAATTTATCTTCAGGAGAAAATAATAAAAGATCAGCAGTGACTCCCCTGAAAGCACGGGCCGTATTCATCTGAATGCGACTCTGTGCTTTTTTGACGTTTTCTTAGCGCTTATTATTTGAATAAGGATGCTCGTATCCCCTATTATTAAACAAGACATTTCTGCTCGGCGAAGCAGCAATGAACTTTATCAACCAATTTGAACAAAAATTCCAGTCAGGTATTGAAGATATATAACTTGTAACTGAAAGGAGTGCCCGCTGATGAAAGCTGTAGGTGTTATTGTTGAATATAATCCGCTGCATAACGGACATGTCTATCACTTGAATGAGGCCAGACGGCTAAGCGGAGCAGATGCCCTTGTGGCCGTCATGAGCGGCCCTTTTCTCCAGCGAGGGGAACCCGCCATTGTGGGTAAAAGGGCTCGTACCGAGATGGCGCTGCACGCAGGCGCCGATCTGGTGATTGAGCTGCCGGTTGCTTATGCGGTACAACCGGCGGAATGGTTTGCCTTCGGTGCAGTCTCGCTGCTGCACCGCACCGGGGTCGTGGACTCGCTCTGCTTCGGCAGCGAGTCCGGTGACCTGGACAGCCTGCAGCGCATTGCGCGCGTGCTGGCTGTGGAACCCGCAGGGCTGCGCGAGGACATCGCGCGGCGCCTGCGGGAAGGCGCCAGCTACCCCGCCGCGTACGCAGGCGCGGCGGCAGCGCTGGCGCCCGGCGGCGTGAGTGAAGACGCCGCCGCTGCACTGCTCGGGCAGCCCAACAATTCGCTTGGGCTGCACTACCTGATCGCGCTGGAACGACTCGGCAGCGCGATCCAGCCATTGACGACGGCACGCACCGGTGCCGCGTACCATGAGGCGACGCCCGGACCGGGGGCGATCGCCAGTGCAACAGCCGTCCGCCGCCTGCTGATGGCGGACGGGCTCCAGGCCGCCGCGCCGTATGTGCCGGCGGCAACACTTGCCATTCTGCAGCGCGAATGGCAAGCAGGACGCGCTCCCGTACACTGGGAGCGCTTCGCCCAGCCGCTGCTGCACACCGCGGCGACCCGCCGTGCCTCCGAGCTGGCAAATATCGCCGAAGTCACGGAAGGATTGGAGCACAGGCTGCTCCGCACACTGGCTCAGCTTCCGGAGCCATCGGTCGAATCGCTGCTGGATGCACTCAAAACCAAACGGTACACGCGCACCAAGCTGCAGCGAATGTTGACCCATGTTCTGTTGAATCATGCCAAGGCCGAATTGACCCCGGACCAGCTAGCCGAAGGCCCCGGTTATCTTCGTGTCCTTGGATTCAATTCACTGGGCCAAAGTCTGTTGAAACAGATGAAAACGGCTTCCTCCCTGCCTGTTGTGCTGAAACCGTCTATCTTCACTCACAACCAGCTGGAGCTTGATGTGCAGGCACAAGCAGCGTATGCCCTCTCTTACGAGCAGACGGACACACGGGCCATGTACAGCGACTATTATGAGCCGCCAGTTCGATGCTAAACGTTTGTACAATAATTTGTTCATAAATGTTCTTATCAAAAAAATCCCCTATGTCGTGTCGTTTATTCAAACGATCGCATAGGGGATTTCAATTTATCTAATCTCACTCTTCCTTGATAACGCGCTTGCTCCTAATCACATTATCCACATCAACCTTTTATGATTTGGCAGACAATGTTTTCAGATAAGCGAGGGCATCGTCTACCGTATTCACTGGAACCAGCTTCATTTGAGTGCCAATCTGTTCCGCTTTGGCTTCGGCTTCCTGATAATTCTGTTTCGGAACGAAGAAAATCTCTGCCTCTTTTCGATCCGCGGCAACGATTTTATGCACCACACCACCAATGGGACCGACTACGCCTTCCTTGGTGATCGTGCCTGTGCCGGCAATTCGGTGACCTTGGGTAAGATCTCCGGGAGTAAGCTGATTATAAATTTCCAGGGTAAACATCAATCCGGCCGAAGGACCGCCAACCTGAGTATCCGTAAACGTAATTTGTTTATCCGAATCTTCAGGCTTTACTTTCTGAACGGTTCCGATCATTACACCCAAGCCGGGCCGAGTATCACCCGTTTTGCTGTCTTTGACTTCAATCAGTTTCACATCACGGCTAATCGTCTCGCCTCCGCGTTCCAATTGCATCTCTACCGTATCTCCCACTTTTTTGTCCTTCAACTGGGCAGATAATACCGTGTTATCCGGTGTAGCTGTTCCGTTCACGCCCAGGATAATATCGCCAGGAGCAATATCTCCCTGTGGCTTCGGGTCCTCTGATAAGCCAAACACGAAGATATGTTCAGGAACAATGGAATACTTAACACCCGCCTGCTCATAAGCAGCTTCCATAGCGGAAGATTGAGAATCGCTCATGAACCATACCTGTTCGGCAGAGTACTCTGCTTCCGTTTTTCCTTGCAGGCGGTCTTCCTTTTTGTCAATTTGCATATTTCGGTTAAACAGGGACGTACCCAGCAAAAACACATTGGCATACGTTGCCGACACGGTCGTCATCATGAATACACCACGTTCTTCCTGGTCTCCATCCTTAACCGTAACCATCGGTTTTACTTCATCCGCGCTGCCAGGCATATAGATGATATATGGCGTTGGCATATACACTGCAACGTAGACAACCAGAGCCACCACGATCACAAAGATCGAAGCTCTGAAGCCGCCAGATTTTCGAATCCGATTCATCGCATGAGCCCCCGTTCTTTGCGTTTCTTCCATAATTATAAGTCTAACATCCTCATTCTCACGCATACAATGGTACAGGCCGGATAGGCCGCAGTATTCTGTGGCTTGTCCGGTCAAGGCCGAACCGTCCTCTGGACGTCATTCGGCCGTCCAATCCGATTACTGCAGCCGAATGAATCGGCGCTATTTCATTTGAGGTGAAACGATGACAATGCAGACCGAGGTTACAGGATCCAACCCGATCAGGTCAGTACTCCTTAGTACCGGCGCTTTGTTACTGGTCGTCGCTGTAGTTGTATCTCCGAAAGATGCCTTCGATGCCTCCATTCAAGGATTGGACATCTGGTGGAAAATTATCTTCCCCGCAATGCTTCCGTTTCTGATGTTGTCGCAAATGCTCACTGCATTTGGTTTTACAGACGCTCTCGGCGTCTTGCTGGGACCACTGATGCAGCGTTGGTTTCGCCTCCCCGGCGAAGCTGGACTAGCCATTGCCGTCGGCATGTGTGGAGGATTTCCTGCTGGGGCGGACACAGCGTCCCGTTTGGTCCGGGATCAACAAATAACCGGCAAACAGGCCATTATTTTGGTCGCTGCAGCTCATTTCACCAATCCGATGATGATCATTTTGGTCATAGGTGCCGCTTTTCTTCACCAGCCTGCTGCCGGATACTTTCTGCTTATGATTCATTGGCTCAGCGGATGGATTGCCGCAATCATTGCCATTCGGCTCAACCGCAGTAGCCAAAAACATTCCACTGCAGCCAGTCCCCCCAAGCGCAGCCCGCACCAGGGGCTTTGGTTTCGAATGATGGACGCAGCCCGTGAAGCCCAAGCCCGAGATGGCCGCGGGTTCGGCAAACTGCTGGGTGACACCGTGTCTCATGCCGTACAGACACTAATGATGACCGGTGGTTACATCATCGGTTTTGCCGTGTTTATTCGACTTCTGGGCCTGTACATCACGCCCGGCAGTTCGGCTGCCCTCTGGCCTTCTGTATTGGAAGTGCATTTGGGCACATACCATTTAAGTCAAACGCCATGGGCACCCTTACTTACGATTTCCCTGATAGCTGCGGTTCTTGGTTGGGGCGGACTGTGCTCCCATTTACAAGTCTCAGCTGTGATGAAATCCGCCGGGATGGCATCCAAGAGCATGATCTATTTTGCTGCTGTACGTTTAATTCATGCCTTGATTGCCTTTTCCTTAAGTGTCTTCCTATGGCTACCCTTTAGCCGTTACAGTGCAGAGTTACGAGCTAAGTTCTGGCCTTCTGCAAGCGCGGATGAGACGACTCTGCTGCCGATGCAATCCCAGCTTGAAGGCAACAACGCTGCGGCAGAGATTTTATGGAGCAGCTTCCCAGTAGTATGTATCGGACTTGCGATCATTCTTGCCGTTATGATCAGCCTGTCCGGCTTGACCCACTGGTTTAACCGCCGTTTTTCTCGCTGATTTTCCGGCGAAGTGCTGTTTCTACTTCCGGGGACACCAGATCGGTTACATCTCCATGGTAATGGGCAATTTCCTTGACGATACTGGAGCTCAAATACGAATATTTCGGATTGGTCATCATAAAGATGGTTTCCGCATCCGGGTTCAGCTTGCTGTTGGTGGAAGCAAGCTGCAGCTCATATTCAAAGTCAGTCACGGAGCGTATGCCACGTACGATGACCTGAGCTTCCTTTTGCCGAACATAATTGGCTGTCAGGTCACGGAAGCTATCCACTTCCACATTAGGCAGATGGCCCGTAACTTCTGTAATGAGCGCTTTGCGCTCTTCCACCGTGAACAGTGGATTTTTACTCATATTATTCAGTACAGCCACGATGACGCGGTCAAATTGCTTGGACGCCCTGGCGATAATGTCCAGATGGCCCATCGTTACAGGATCAAAACTCCCGGGATATACGGCAATTCGTTCCTGCCTGTGTATCATTTCAGTCATGAGGAGCCTCCTCTTCTGCTATGCTGTTTTCTCCATCATTTGATGCCTCAGGTGCATAAGCGTAGATGGATACAGCTGTCTCCCCATACACAGCCTTGCGCGTTTGTTCAAACGGGCCGAATTGCTCAGGGTAACTATATTTGGATTCATATTCAAGCACGATCGTCGCTTCCGGTTTAAGCAGTTCCAGTTCATGCATCGTAAGCATCAGCTCATCCCCGTTTTTCATACGGTAAGGCGGATCGAGAAACACCAGATCAAATCGTGTCGTTCGCTTCGCAAGCGCCTTTAATGCACGGCCTGCATCATTACGGTATATGGCTGCCTGATCCTCCAGCTTGGTTGCCTTCAGATTGGCGCGGATCACTTCAATACTTTTAGATTCCAAATCAACAAAAACAGCCTTGTCCATGCCGCGGCTTAGCGCCTCAATTCCGAGACCACCACTACCCGCAAACAAATCCAATGCTGTACCACCCTCAAAATAAGGGCCAATCATGCTAAACAGCGCTTCCTTCACCTTGTCGGTGGTCGGACGTGTTCCATTGCCAGGAACAGCCTTCAGCGGTCTGCCTTTCGCACTCCCGGATACCACTCTCACTGATGAGTCACCTTTTCTCTCTATGTAAGTTTATTGATACAGCTATCGTACCACACTCGGGTTCAGTTTGAAAAATAGTCTGTCTCCATTCATTTCAAAAAATTGTTGACCCGTTGTTGACGCATATGTATAAAAAGGAAACATTTCGGCCATTCTATAATTATCGACATCACAAGTGTCGTAGACAACCGCGGAGAAGACTTACGTTTCCCCATAAGCTCTTCGTCCGGTTTCTCCTCTCCCATGAAAAATAGGCCCTCGAAGGAGGGCCTGTTTTTGTTTACTTTTTAATATGTATGGAAACTGGAAACCATTAGTTAAGACTGTATGCCTTCTTCAACAAGGAGTCACACTTCTTCCACTTCAACATCTGTTTCGGGCTCCAACCAGCCGATCTCTTTGAGCCAAACTTCCATGTCATTCAGAAACGCTGTATGATCCAAATGCGCTATTTTGTATTTCTTTATCTTCTCACTCAAAAAAGCATAAAAGGAATGACTTAACTCAACCCGTTGTCTTCTTTTACTGAACTCTTTGTAACGGTCCTCACTGACCGTCATGTCAAAATAAATCACCTGCTCTTTTTTGGCATATCTGACCGAAGACTCTCGTTCATATTCTTCCGGCAGGCAGCGAAAAACAAAGAACAGCTCGATATCACATGCAGGATATTTCATTTCAGCTTGTTCAAAAACAGGCTGTAATTCGTCAGATAGGGAGGCGACGTAGGTTAACCCGGATGTATCGGATGTTTTACTCAGTTTCACAGTAAGCCTCCTCCTTAATTTACCAGTTATTCATGGTTCTCCATCTCCCGGTATTTCCGATTGGAACGCCGCAAGTTTATCATGGGGAACAACAGAAAAACTACTGGTAAGAATAAATTCCAATTCTGCTTGATAATCATCACAATACTGAAGAACACAATCGCGAGCCAAACCAGTATTTCAATAGTCTCAACCTTGGTTAGCGTATACTTAAATGCTTTTTTGGAGATGAGACAAACAAGGTAATACACGAGCAAAGCATAAAACACACCCATACCTAGAATTGCAATTAGAGCGATAAACATTTCCATGAACATCCCCCTCTCACCTCCAATTCCCTTTCTTCATCCACTTTATTTTACCATATAAGTAAAAAACGTGTACCAACCGTGAATCCAAGAAATATACTTTCTTTCCATTTTATTTCTCTTCGGTAATAATCGTTGCATTGTAGATCACAACACGTTTTCCATTTAGATCAAATAACACTTTGTTGCCATATTCCGTATCCTGCACATCGATTTTCCCTTCGTAGGTCTGAATCAACTCACCGGAGTCACTGTACACCTTAACAATCCGCTCCAGACCCCCGGAGTTGTTGGATCTCATCGTTTTCAGCGCCCTTTCACCCGAAGCCGTATTGAAATACCAGATGAAACATCCCACAATGATGCCGAGTACAGCCAGTACGGTAACCCATACGCCCGTTTTTGCCTTTCTGCTCATAATGTCGCCCCCCTTCAATCCATGTCTCGTACAGTACGAAAAAGCTTCGATAACGGTTTCACAAAATGCAATTTTCCACTTTTCTTCCCACAACAAAAAACAGAGGCCTCCGATATACGGCGACCCCTGTTCTGTATTTATTTGAAATGACTTTTACAATGCACGAATGACAAATTCAAATTCCAGTTCGCCGTCCGAGGCAATGCGATATTCCGGATGAACCGGTGCACCCCAGCTATCATCACCGCCAACACCCATCTGTTTGCCAGCTACAGTAACCACAGTATAATGCACGGGCGGCAGCTCGTATACATGCTGAGCGTTTTCCAGTTCAAATGCCGTATACGGCGATACGTTCAGCTCAACCGGAGCTGCAGAAGCCTCAATTTTGAAGCCGCGTCCTGCATCATCAGTCAGTTTCGCCCAGCGTACTCCTGTGCGGTTGCCCGACTCCTGTGGTACCAGGTAAGGCGCAACCGTATCCGCCACTTTACTGCCGTGAATGCCCAAGCGCGCACCAAATGCACGATCCGCATAGTTTTCTTCAGGTCCCATGGCTAGCCACTCTACGTTGCCATATTCCGGTGACGTTTTGAAAGACAGGGCATGAATCGGAAGGTCAGGCAATCCTGCCGTTCCTTTGTAGGCGTTACGAACATGCACGCTTCCATCTGCACACACAGTATAAGCCACTTTCACCTGCACATCTGCAGAAATATTGAGCTTGTACGTGAATTCAATTCGATATTGATCTGGTTTCTGTTCTGCCTTCCACTCCACACATCTTGGCAGCAGGCTAGCCGCATACCACGCTCCCAGTTCGAAGCCCATTGCTGTTCCTTTATCATTATCCGTCGTTGCCCGCCAGAACAATGGTGCAGGAGGCTGTGCAATCGTCTCACGACCAGACAGTTTGAGGGATACCAATGTGCCGAAGGCTTTGGAGAACAACACGTGAGTTTGACCTACACGGACACCAATATTCACATCGCCTTCAACCACCTGAATATCATTTGTCAGATTCAGATCCTCTGCAGCTGTTGCAATGGAATCTTGTATGAAAATATATTGGCCAAACGCAACTTCATCCCCTTTATCCGCCCAGAGGGTAGCCGCTTTTAGAACGAATGCAACATTAACTGCATATTCGCCACCAGCCAGAGTGTCTGCATCCAGTGGAAGACTTACAGTTTTCTCGCTTTGTGCAGGCACATTAACTTCCAGCGTTCCGCGCAGCACTTCATGCCCCTCACGTTCCAGGCTGTACACCAGCTCGAATGCAGATGTATCCGCAAACAGGTTTCCGTTTACGATTTTGACCCCTTCACGATCCGGGAACAACTTGATATTTTGGTAAAGGAATTTCACTTCCTGCATTTTGGCAGTTACTTTGCGATCTGCGTGTACGATACCGTTTCCGCAGAACGAGTAGTCCGAAGGACGATCGCCGAAATCGCCGCCGTATGCGAGGTATTCCTTGCCGTAACGATCTTTCTTATAGATGGACTGATCGATGTAATCCCAGATGAATCCACCTTGATACATCGGGTATTTGTCTTCCAGTTCCGTATATTTGTGCATGCCACCGATAGAGTTACCCATGGCGTGCATGTACTCACAGCTGATATAAGGCTTGGTCGGATTCGCATTCAGGAATTCCTCAATGTCTGCTGGTTTGGCATACATGCGGCTCTCCATATCACTTGTCTCATCAAAACGACGATCATGGAAAACTCCCTCATAATGCACCAGACGTGTTGGGTCTGCCGATTTGAAGTATTGGGATACTTTGTAGATGACTTCACCGCCATGTGACTCGTTACCACAGGACCAGATCAGAATGGATGGGTGGTTTTTGTCACGCTCCACCATGGATACAGCGCGATCCATGACAATGTCATGCCACTCTGGCTTATCTCCAGGAATCACCCAGGAAGGCTCAACGGCGCCAAGTTTTTGCCAGGAACCATGCGTCTCCAGGTTCATCTCATCAATAACATACAATCCGTATTCGTCACACAATTCATACCAAAGGCTTTGATTCGGATAATGTGATGTTCGAACCGCATTCATATTGTTTTGTTTGATGGTGCGCACATCCCAGAGCATGTCCTCTTTGGTAATGGCACGGCCACGGCGCGCGTTGAACTCGTGACGGTTAACTCCTTTGAATACAATGCGTTTACCGTTGATATGCATTACTTTATCGATCATTTCAAACTTGCGGAAACCAACGGACTGAGGCACAACCTCAACCAGCTGGCCTGCAGCATCATATACTCGAATGTATAAACGATACAAATACGGTATTTCCGCACTCCAAAGGTTTACCTTGCCAATCTCCTCCTGAAGATGAACAAGTCCATTCGTAACATCCACACCACCCAATGTTTTCACGGTGTTTCCTTCAGCATCGCGCAGTTCGGCTTCTACTCGTGCTCCCGCCGAAGCTTTACCTTCCAGCTTCAGATCGAGGTTCAGCGTACCGTTTGTATAGGACTCATCCAGATCCGTTACCACATGCAGGTCCCGGATGTGTGCTGCAGGTACCGTATAGAGATATACGTCTCTGAAGATGCCGGAGAAGCGCCAAAAATCCTGATCTTCCAGCCAGCTGCCTGTGCTGCGCTGATACACTTCCACAGCCAGTTTGTTCTCTCCGTCCTGAAGGAATGGCGTGAGATCGAAGTCCGATGGGGTGAAGCTATCTTCTCCGTATCCCACGAACTGACCATTAAGCCACACATAGAATGCTGACTCTACTCCCTGAAAGGAGATGTATACCGGATTGTTCTGCCATCCTGATGGCAGGTGGAACGTCCGAATGTAGCTTCCGACTGCATTTTTGTCCTGTGGCAGTGCTGGCGGACGCAGTTCGTTCAATCCATCCCAAGGATACTGCGTATTTACATATTGAATTTGACCATAACCTTGAAGCTGAATGTGACCAGGCACTTCGATATCATCCCAGCCTTCACTGGAGTAATCTGTTTGGTAGAACAGTTCAGGCCGGCAATCTGGACGAATGGCATAATTGAATTTCCAGGTTCCGTTCAGGTCATAACGCATCTTCATAGTTCCTGGTGTCTGTGCTTCCTCCATTGTGCTGTAATAACGATGATCCGAGTAAGCGTTTAGTCGGTTGACCTCAAAAACGCTTACATCTCCCAGCCAGTTGATATCTGCTTGTGTTGCTTTCATCGGCTCTCTCTCCCTCTAGTGCGAAGTGTATAGTATGAGTTATTCAAGATTCAGACCTGTAATTCCTCTTCCAATAACAAACAGAAAGACAGAGGTACACCATTGCTGGTGTCCTCTGTGTTTTTTCTCTACATCAGTCTTTTCAGATGACATCCACTATTCCATTATTTCACAGAACCAACCATACCAGCGACAAAGTGTTTCTGCATAATGAAGAACACTAATGCTGTAGGCAGCGTGGCGATGACAATCGCAGTCATGATCACCCCATAATCCGGCGAGTAACTGGAGCCGAGGTTGGAGATCAGCAATGGAATCGTTTGTTGATCTGGTGTCTGCAGCACAACGAGTGGCCACAGGTAGTTATTCCAGCTGCTCATGAATGTAATGATCGCAGCTGCCGCATATGTTGTTTTCATTGTAGGCATGTAGATCTTCAGGAAGATACCCAGTTCGCTAAGACCATCGATCCGGCCTGCTTCAAGCATCTCTTTCGGGAACATTTTGGTGTTCTGACGGAAGAAGAAGATCAGGAAGGCCGTTGTGATGGTTGGCAGAATGACTGCCGCCATCGTGTTAATTCCCATAAACGGTGCAATTCCCGAGATGGTTGCAAACATCCGATAGAGTGGTACCATCAACGCTGCGAACGGAATCATCATAGAAAGCAGCAGGATGTTGAAGACGATGTCACGTGATTTCGTCCGGTACACTTCAAAGCCGTAACCAGCCATGGAACCAATCAACAGTGCAAGCACTGTGGAAATAATGGACACAATGGCCGAGTTGCCCAGTGCCTGTACCAGATTGGTGGTATCCAGCAGCTTCGTGAAGTTATCCAAGAAAGCCGAGCCAGGTAACAATCTGCCTTTGGTCACATCTACCGAAGCATTCGTGGAGCTGACGAGCATCCAGAAAAATGGGAAGATCGATATGAAGGCCACAAGGGACAGGAATACATAGGTGAAAATGCGTTTCACTTTGTTCTTAGCCATTTTTATCACCTGCCACTTTAAACTGGATGATGGACAATACAATAATCATCAGCACGATGGAATACGAAACGGTTGCCGCATATCCGAAGTCCGGTGAATATTTGAACGAAAGGTTATAGATGTATTGAGAGATGGACATCGTTGCATTACCCGGTCCACCCTTGGTGATGTTCATGATCTCATCAAAGATTTGCAAGGTACCAATCGTTGATGTAATGGACGTGAACAGAATAATTGGTTTGAGCAATGGTACTGTAATTTTGAAAAATTGAGTAAATGCATTCGCTCCATCAATACGCGCTGCTTCATAGATCGATTGATCGATATTTTGCAGGGAAGACAGATAGAAAATCATGTTATATCCGGTCCAACGCCAAGTAACGGCGATTATGATCGTAATTTTAGCCCAGAACGGGTCGGTGATCCATTGAATCGGTTCAGCAATGACATGCAGATTCATCAGGAATTGATTGACCATTCCATCTGCAGAGAACAAATACTTGAATACAACAGAGTAGGCAACCAGTGAGGTTACACAAGGTAAAAATATTGCAGTACGGAAAAAGCTGCGGAAGCGCAGTGTGCTGTCATTCAATAGAACGGAAATGAACAATCCGAGAATGATCATGACAGGGACTTGAATGATCAGATACAAAAATGTATTTGATACGGCTGTACGGAACGTTGTATCAATAAACAACCTTTTATAGTTATCGAGCCCCGTAAATTCAAGATTGGCACCCACGCCAGACTTGAAAGATAAGAGCAGTGCCTGCAGCATCGGATAGAAGTAGAATGCAACGATCCCGATGACAGCGAGCGAAATAAAAGCCCATCCAGTCAAATTATTTTTCTTTTGGAGACTGTCTCCTGTATTCATGGCTTTCACAGTATGGCTCCTCTCTCTCCATGCAACATGGATAGAACCCATGGAGCCTTCCACCATGTCCGGTCGGCAGTGTGCTTCGCCAGACGGTGGAACGGCTCCGATGCTTCCTTGGGTTCTATAAGTTACCGTGGATCATCTTAGTTTAGTTGAGCTTCAGCTTGTTTTTGTGCATCAGCCAGAACGTCGTCAATTGCTTTGCCGTTCAGGAAGTTTTGCATTTCCACAACCAGAATGTCCTCAATTGCATATGTGTTGATACCGTAGTTTACGCTAGGGATTTCTTCAGTCCATTTTGCGAAGTCTGCAAACACTTTTTGTCCACCGAAGAACTCATCTTCTTTGTTAAATGCTTCACCTTCTGTAGCCGGTTTGTATGTTCCGATTGCGCCGATACCGTTAAGCAGGTCTTGATACAATTGTTTGTCAGAACCAAACGTACTGCCAAGGAAATCTGCAGCTTGATCTGCACCAGGAACATTGTTCATAACATACCAGGAGCTTCCTCCGAGGTTGGATGCATGTACAGAGTTTGGTTGACCAGCCATTTTAGGAAGCGGAGCTACCGCCCATTGACCGGATTGGGATGCTTCTTGACGAACAGATGGTGTAATCCAGTTACCTGTTGGGATAGTGGATACGTCACCGTTATTGAAAGCTGCTACGAACTGGCTCCAGTCGGAGTTCAGTTTAACCACATTGGCATCCATCATTGCTTTGTAGGTTACAAATGCTTCTTTCAATGCTGCATTTCCAGCCAGGTCTGGTGTTTTACCATCTTCAGCAGAATACCATTTACCTGCGGATTGAATCATCATACGGATCAGACCCAGGTCATTCGGATCAAGAGTGATCAGATCTTTACCTGTTTTTGCTTTGACATCTTTACCAATTTGGATGTAATCATCCCAAGTGATATCTTGCAGATCTTCAGCTTTGTAACCAGCTTGCTCCAGCAAGTCTGTTCTGTAGTAGAGACCCGTTACACCAGAGTCAAATGGTACACCGTATTGTTTGCCGTCATAAGCTGTCGGTCCCAATTTGTAATCGGCAAAGTCAGAAGCCGTGAAGTTGGAAGACAGATCCTTGAAGGCATCAGGGTAGGCGTTCAGGAAGCTTTGTGCACGGTAGTCTTCAATCAGTACGATATTTGGAAGACCGTTGCTTGTTCCCGAGTTCAAACCTGTGTTGAGTTTTTGGATAATATCATTCTGTGCATATTCAACAACGTTAATTTTTACATCAGGATGATCCTTAGCATAAGCTTCTTTTGCTGTATTCAATGCAGCAATGTTGAACGATGGGTCCCAAGCCCAGATCGTAATTTCATTGGATGCTTTATCACCTTCGCTTGCCGTGTTGCCTCCTCCACCGGAAGAACATGCGGACAATAGCAGGACAGTAACGAGCATCAATACCCACATTTTTTTCAAATCATTCAACTCCCCTTCAACCTCTTTGTGTGTAATTTGTTTGCGTTTTCTGAAAGCGGTTGCTTTCGATGTATTCATCTTATCATTCCCAAATCGGCATTCGTTAGTAATAATTTTGTACGGATTTGTCATCTTATTGCCACAATGAAAACCTTTACAGAAACCGGTTGCATTAAATTTGGTTTTTGGTAATTCCTTTTGATTTTGGAGTATATCGAGCCAAAAATTTTACCATTGAAGCAAAATACCGCTTTCATTAATAAAAATAAAAAAGCCTTTCTAGTGGAGACCACGCCACCACAGAAAGACTTTTTATCAGTTTAGAATGTGAGTTCATGTTGCATCTGTGCCATTTCTTCAGCTTGTAATCAGCGGAAGTGTAACCGTCACTCTTGTCCCCTCGCCTGGCGTACTCATAATCGTCACACCATAAGGGGCACCATACAACAGTTCAATTCGGTCATGCACATTACGAATGCCAATGCCGCTAAACAACTGCCGATTATTTTTGGGATTAGGCAATGATTCGCCCATCGCAAACCCTTCAATACCGTCTCCATTATCCATGATCTCGCATATGAGCGTTTCTCCTGCCCGTGAGACAAGAACATGAATGGTGCCAGTCTCTTTGCGGTTAAAGGCGTGGAAAAAGGCGTTTTCAATAAACGGTTGGATGACAAGTTTGGGTACATGGTAGTGATTACAGTCGGGTGCTACATAAAAGGCCGCTTTGATTCGTCCACCATAACGGACATGATTAATGAAGACATAATTTTTCAGGTTCTCCACTTCCTGCTCTACCATGACCGTTTCGCTTACGTCGCTGATCGTATTTTGCAGTAAGGCAATCAATGCGTTAATGGTCTCTGCTGCCCGGTCCTTATTTCCCTGCTGCACGAGTACCTTCACCGAAGCCAGGGTATTATACAAAAAATGAGGATTAATCTGGCTTTGCAATGCCGCAAGTTCTGCATTGCGCTGTTCCCGCTGGGTTAATACGAGCTGATCCACGTAGTCATGAAGCTCATCCAGCATGTAATTGTACGCATGACCAATCTGCCTGCTCTCATAACTTCCACTAACCGGAATGTAGTTATCGAGATCGCTTTTCGTAATATTGGACATTTGCTTCACGAGCCTGCGCAGCGACTTTGTAATTTGGTTGGTTATTAAAAACACCAGTACAAGCGCCCCAGCCACAATGGCTGCACAAATCAAGGCAATGGTTTTCAAATCAAGCAATTGTCCCACAGCCTGATCCTTGTCAACGACGTTAATAATATAGAAACGGTAAAACGGCAGATATTCGGACAGGACTACGCTATCCTGCTCCATGACCTTTGCATTTATTCCATTATTATTGCTTTTTGTGGCCATCTGTCTGGCGTAAGAAAGAAGATCCAGCTGCTTCGTGCCAATCCATTCCTCCCGGTTCGAAGACACAATTTCCCCATTTTCATTGAGGATGACCACATCGTTGCCTCTACTCGTAAAACTGCTGTAGAACTGACGGAACACATTCTCTCTAATGGTTACATAGAGCGTTCCGTAGATCCGGCTCTCGGTCCGATCCGCCAGTGCTTTCGTAGCTGAAATCATCTGCTGTGTGCCCACGTCGGCATCCGTTCGGTAATCGTCAAAAATCAGCCGATTCGGTGTCTCCACAGCTTCGATTGTAATCGGCAGTTCTTTTAGTTCCTCTACCGACATTCTCAGGTGGGATCGATCCGTAGAATAGGTGCGCCCATTAATTCCACTAATCGTAATGCCGACCTCATAAGATTCCATAATGGACTGGATACGATCCATCGATTCCCTCATATTGTAATAGGATTTTGCCATCGTGAGAGAATCCCCCTCTCCCTCCGACAGATAACCGCGAATTGCCCCGCTTTGGCTTACGTTGTTGGAGACGGCCGCAATCGCATCATTAAAGGATTCGAATGTGGTCTTAATCTGACTGAGCACTTTGGAGTTTGTAATGCTAAATGTCTCGGTAAACAGCTTCGTCGACATATGGACAGTAGTCCATAAAATAAGTACGGAAACGAGAATGATACTAATCACCATGACGAGAAACAGCTTGGGAAACAATCCGAGACGTGATAATCCGTTCATCCATTTCTTCATGATCTTTTCCTTCTGACTTTATGCCCAGAATTTCCGACGATATCGGCTTGGTGACAGTCCGGTAAATTTTTTGAACACTTTGCAGAAATAGCTGTGATCCGAATAGCCTACCATGCTGCTGATTTCGGAAATGGTAACATCATCCGATCGCAAGAGTTCTTCTGCCTTCTCAATGCGAATTTTGTTCAGATATTCGTTGAATCCTTCTTTTTTATGTGACGAAAAATAACTGGATAAATACGATGGATTAAAATGAAAATGCTTCGCGACTTCAGCGAGACCGAGCGGTTGATCGAAATGCTCATGCATATATTCAAGCAGCATCTTCATATTAGGGTCACTGCGCTTCCCACCATCACCAGCTGTGCATTCCTGCACTTCAAGCATGAACTGGTCAAGCACTTGCATGGCCTCATTCAGACTTGAAGCTCCGTCCACGTTTTTGAAATAAGTATACTTGCTCTCTTCCAGTGCCGAAGACTGTACGTCCATATCCGCAAGGGTAATCGTTACGTTGAAAATTAGATTGCCCAAAAAGGATTTGATTTCGAACACATCCGCAATGTAGTCACGTCCCAGCGTAAGGGCATGCTCTTTCAGATACTCCCTGGCTGACTCAGTACGATTCCGCTTCACATGCTGCAAGAACATATTGACATTAAACTGGTAACCTGCCGTATGCAGTGGTGGAAGTTCACTGTAGACAAGAATTGAACGATCCCCATAATAAAAACGATATTCCATAAGTTTAATGAGCTGATTACGGTACACATCACCCATCTGGTAAAATGATGTAAAGCTGTCACTTAAGACCCAGCTGGGTCCTTTAATGCCCGCTCCATTTTCAATGGCCATCTGTTTGATCCGCTCGACCATCCATTCCTCCTTGGCAGGTTCTACATTCAGCAGGAATATAGGCATTTCATTCTCCACCGGTACCATGGCACATTCCACATCGGCAAGGTAATTTAGCAGCTTGTTTTCCGTATCCTCCTGACTTAAGTGCGAATGCTTCCCGGACACAAGGAGGCGAAAGCAATCATGTGGAAACGTGTCTCTGACCATAGCCATATCTTTTTCGTCTTCCAATGCAAAACCCGATATCATCTTCTCCATGAACTGTCCCAGCTTCCACCCTTCGTTTGAGGGTTCATACTGCAGTTCAGGAATTTTCCCGGCCGTTCGCTGAAGTACCTGCAGCAGCTCGTCGGTGTCCAGCTTCGGTTTCAAAATGTAATCTGCAGCTCCGTGCTGAAGCGTCGATCGTACATATTCGAACTCACTGAAACTGCTGAGCACAATGACTTCAATCTGTGGCTGGCTGGCTTTTAGCGTTCGCACAAATGCTTCACCGTCCATGATCGGCATCACTATGTCGGTAATAACGATGTCAGGCTTCAGCAAACGTACCTGTTCCAGGCCTTCTTCCCCATTGGACGCTTCTCCGACAATCTGGAATCCTTCCGATTCCCAATTCATATGATGCTTGATCCCCTGGCGTACCAGAAACTCATCGTCAACAATCAGCACCTTGCACAACCGGTTCATGATCGCGACCCCCTTGTCTAATCTTTCCTCTATGTCTCTACAGGTTATACCTTTTTTATATCGGATATAACGGGTCCCCAGTGTTAGCGGTTACATAAATTTTAAAGTTTTGGTTCTCTCTTTATATCCCATAATCGTTGTTAAATCAATGGGAATTGAAAGTCAAACGTATTACTGAAACAAAATCCACTCATTCATTTTACACTATTATTCGACAAAAAAAGAAGCCATGGTTCACCTAAAAGCAATCGGTGTTCCAGGACTTCTTATCATATCTTACGATCTACTTAAAGTTCAATGATTACTTGAACAAACCAAACCTCTTCATCGTACATTGAAATTCCTGCTGTGATTTACTCTGCCTGGTGCACTCTGCCATACGCATGGGTCTTCTGCCCTTTAGCACCGGGTCTAATCACAAAGACTGAACCGGCATCGGGCGTCTCCACCAAACGTTCCTCACTGATGCCTATTCTTGCGGTTGTGATATAGAGATCCTTCAAGTCAGGCCCGCCGAAACAACAGGAGGTTACCTGGTCTGCAGGTATTTCAATCTGCTCCAGCAATTCTCCGTTATTCGGGTTCCAACGTGTCACTCTTCCGCCGCCCCAGTGTGCAACCCACAACATACCCTCGCTGTCCACCGTCATTCCGTCAGGAAAACCAAAATCCTCCGGCACCGAAATAACGCTTCTCCGATTTGTGATTTCACCTGCTGCGAGATCAAAATCAAATCGGTCAATGGAACGTGTTGGCGTATCGATATAGTACATAATCTGTTCATCCGGGCTCCAGCCTAGCCCATTGGAGGTAGACACATCTTGAACCATGGTTCGAACCGGTTTGCCTTCCTCGAGACAATACAGTGAGCCTGCTTTACTTTCGTCATGCAAACTCATTGTACCCGCCCAGAACCGACCAAGGGAATCACATTTGCCATCATTGAATCGGTTGGTGGCCTTATCGCTTTCAGGATCTTCGATTGCCTTCAATTCTCCCGTGCTCAGATGGTAGGTATGGAACCCGCTGCGGAGTGCCACAACAACTTCATCGCCGCGGTAGGGAACAACAGCACCCACATGTTCACCTACGTCGTAAGCCTGATCTTGCCCCGTTTCAGGATCATAGACATGTACCTTGTAGCTTTCGATATCTACCCATAACAAACGATTGTGTTCTGCATCCCAGCTTGGACCTTCCCCCAGCCGTGCCGGGGTATGTACTGCAATGTTGAGCTTGCTCAAGCAATCACATCCTTTTATGATTTGACGCCGCCTGACCATTCAAAACCGATGGCATCCAAAAATGCTTTGGACAAAATCATGTGGCCAGTTGCATCTGGATGAACACGGTCATGAGTCAGGACTGACGTATAGAAATGATCCCAGAACGGGACAAAGGCTGCCTGTGTATCCACGAAAATGGCATCAAACTCATTCGCTACTCTACGCACAGCTTCGCCATAGATATCCATCGTCGCTCGCATAGGATCTTCAGGATTGGCCTCCAAGTAATATGGAGTCATTAAGACAAGTCCTTTTAGATTGGGGCGAACAGAAGCCACAAGTTCTCTCAAAGTGGATTCATACTCTTCCAAAAATACATGCGAATCTGCTGAAAATGGACGGTCGAATTGACGCCATACATCATTAATGCCGATCATGATTGTCAACCAATCGGGCTTCAGATCAATGACGTCGCGGTCCCAGCGCTGCTTCAAATCGCGAATTGTATTCCCACTATTACCCACATTCTGAATACGCAGCATCAATTCCGGATAAATGGAACGCAAAAGTGCGTATACCTGTGCAACGTAACCATGTCCAAGTCCAGAACTGCCTTCCCCTACAGGATGTTCACGACCGCAGTCTGTGATGGAATCGCCGATAAAGAGCAGCTTGTCATTCTTTTGCAATTTCATAGTCGTATCTCCTTCGCCCTATAGCGCATTTATAATGAGGGGTAAACGGTTACCATCCTTGATTTTTGAGCCAAGTCAGACACAGATCCGACCACGCCCGGACGGCATGATCATCTTCAGCAAGGCCGAGACCATGTGATCCTTTTTCGAATACATGCAGATCATAAGGAATACCTTGGGCACCCAGTGCAAGCGCATAACGCAGGCTATTTTCGACAGGTACGGCCTGATCATCACTCGTGTGCCAGATAAATGCTTCAGGTGCGTCAGCTTTAACCTGCTGCTCTGCGCTAAATGCTCTAATCTGTTCAGACGAGGCATCCGGGCCCAGCAGATTTTCGCGCGAACCTGCATGTCCATACGATTCCATCGTTATAACGGGATAACAGAGAATAACCCGATCCGGGCGTGAGCTTTCGCGCTCAATCGGATCTTCGTGATTCGGCTGCCCCTTATCATATAGGGTACCAAGCGTTGCTGTAAGATGTCCGCCTGCAGAGAAGCCGAGCACAGCAATTTTGGAAGGATTGATACCAAATTCCTGGGCATGGGCGCGTACATATCGGATGGCACGCTGACCATCGGATAGTGGTGCAGGATGCTGATGAGGTGCTACCCGGTATTTCAGCACAAATGCACTAATACCTGCACGGTTGAGCAATTCGGCAATTGGGGCTCCTTCGTGATCTGCAAGAAACCCGTAACCGCCGCCGGGACACACAATGACAGCGCTCTCGGAACCAGGCTGAATAAAAGGTATGAGATGTGGCATCTCTTCTTCATGCCCTTTAGCCGCATGAGGTGCTGCATGATCCCATAAGGGAATGGTTGTTGTTGTCAACTTCTATCATCCTCTCTAAGTAGAACGGATTCGATAATCCGCTTTCGTTTTCCAATTGAAGGAATCGATATCATCATAACGGCAACTGCCCCCATGCATCAATACCTTCCTGGCATCACTTTTGTTCAGGTTGTCACTGTGGGCGGAAAAACCCGGTCAGAAACCATGATCAACAGTCGTATCCCTCTCTACTTCGCTATAAATATAACGTTCGAAATTGCTCAGGTGTTACACCTTCAATTCGCCGAAATGTGGCTACAAAATGGCTCGCATCGCGAAAGCCAACACGCGCAGCCGTTTCCTTCACGGTCAATTTGCTGTTGCCTGTCATCCATTCCTTGGATTTGCGAATCCGCAGAAGAATGAAATAGCTGTAGGCCGTCATGCCGAATGATTGTTTAAACAACGTATTCAAATGTCTTGGTGTGATTCCTGGCACGGCAGCCATCTGTTCAAGCCCGATATCGGGATCCGCATAATGCTGGTCCATAAAAGCAATGAGCGGTGCAAGCCGCTCCACGGCATGCGAGATCGATGACCTACTGCCGGTCATGCCGTGTTTTTTGAGCAGGATCAAAAAGCGGTACATATCGGCGGAAGCTTCCAGACCGGACAAGTCCTGATCGCTACTGATGGAGCCCAGCACCTCCCTGCCGTAGTTCTCCAGCGGGCTTCCCGTATCCCATTGATGGAGTGCCGCCTCTCCAAGTCCAAGTGCCTCGGTGATGGCCGGGCACTGAGATCCGCCAAACGTAATATAGAGCGTCTCCCACTCCCCTAATGAAGGTACATATTCATGCGGCTCATTCGGAGGCAGGAGAATTCCGGAGCCTTCGTCAAGGACTACAGTCGAACCGGCAAAATGGAATTCCCCTGCTCCTTTCACCGTCTGAAGCCAGTGATAACAAGGATAGCCTGCAGGCCTAAGTACATTCTCCTGATTGCCGTTATAACCAATGCTTTCGATGTACAGGGGGAGCGGCTCTTCGCGCGGAGTCATGAAATATCTTCGATGTGTTGGTGAGATTAACATGGTGTTCTCCTCTCGATGTGTAAGCGTTCAGGCAATGCACATATGTTTTTCTCATTTCCATATTCTTATATGATTCATTACTTTTCTTATATTTTAAAAGCTATTTGAATCATATAATATACAATTATTCTTATACAAGAGGTGAACATATTGATTAGCAGCAAATTACCCAAAATGTTCTATGGCGGTGACTACAACCCTGAACAATGGGATCACGAGACCCATCTTGAAGACCTGCGCATGTTTAAACTGGCAGGTATCGATATAGCCACGATCAACGTTTTCTCTTGGGCTCTGATTCAGCCTGATGAGGTAACCTATAGATTTGAAGAATTGGATCAATTAATTGACAGCCTCTATGAAAACGGTGTCTACGTTTGTCTCGCAACCAGCACCGCGGCTCATCCCGCGTGGATGGCCAAGAAATACCCGGATGTACTGCGTGTGGATGCAGATGGACGCAAACGCAAATTCGGCGGACGCCATAATTCCTGTCCAAACAGTCCAACCTATCGCAAATATTCTCAGAAAATTGCCGATAAACTGGCGGAACGCTACAAAGACCATCCTGCTGTCCTGGTATGGCACATCTCCAACGAATATGGCGGAGACTGCTATTGCGACAACTGTGAGAAAGCCTTCCGTGTGTATCTGAAAGAGCGTTACAAGACTCTGGATCAGCTTAATCAAGCATGGAACACCAACTTCTGGGGTCACACCTTCTATGACTGGGACGAAATCGTTCTGCCAAGCAATCTGAGTGAGCACTGGGGTAACAACAACTCGACGTTCCAGGGCATTTCCCTTGATTACTCCCGCTTCAACTCCGACAGCATGCTTGATTGTTACCGTTTGGAATACGATGCGATTAAGAAGCATGTCCCTGATTCCGTCGTAACGACTAACCTGATGGGATTCTTCAAGCAGCTTGATTATTTCAAATGGGCCAAATATATGGATATCATCTCTTGGGACAGCTACCCGGGCCTTGCCACGCCATTCAGCTTCACCGCCATGGCACATGATCTGATGCGCGGGTTGAAAGATGGCCAGCCGTTCATGCTTATGGAACAGACACCAAGCCAGCAAAACTGGCAGCCTTACAACTCGCTGAAGCGTCCTGGCGTTATGCGACTGTGGAGCTATCAGACGATTGCGCATGGCGCAGACACCATTATGTTCTTCCAGCTTCGCCGCTCCATCGGTGCATGCGAGAAGTATCATGGTGCAGTCATTGAACACGTTGGACATGAGAATACACGTGTATTCCGCGAAGTCGCCCAGCTTGGCAAGGAGCTGCAATTGCTCGGTGACAAAACACTGGATGCTACGGTGGAATCCAAAGTGGCGATTGTGTTTGACTGGGATAACTGGTGGGCCATTGAGAAATCCAGCGGTCCTACCGTTGCCCTGAATTATGTGGATCAAATTCACAAATATTACGCTGCCTTTTTCCGCCGCAATATCCAAGTGGATATTGTCAGCGTGGATACCGACCTTAGCAAATATGATATTGTTCTTGCTCCGGTACTTTACATGGTCAAACCCGGATTTGCAGCCAAACTGGAGAAGTTTGTTGAAGCCGGCGGTACGTTCCTGACCACATTCTTCAGCGGCATTGTCAATGAGAGTGACCTCGTCACCACAGGTGGCTACCCAGGTGAACTTCGTAAGCTGCTTGGGATCTGGGTCGAAGAGATCGATGCTCTGCTCCCTGAGCAGAAGAACAGCATCGTGCTGAAAGACACCTATGGTGATCTACACGGCAAATACGAATGCGGCATGCTGTGTGACCTGCTTCACAGCGAAGGTGCTGAAGTTATCGCCGAGTATGGGGATGATTTCTATCAAGGTATGCCTGTCGTAACCCGCAACACGTTCGGTCAAGGTGAGGCATGGTATGTGGCTTCCGATCCGGAAGAGAGCTTCCTGGATGGCCTGCTGGGACAGCTTGCGGCAGCC
Organism: Paenibacillus sp. ACRRY; assembly: GCF_022346995.1. Taxonomy (GTDB): domain Bacteria; phylum Bacillota; class Bacilli; order Paenibacillales; family Paenibacillaceae; genus Paenibacillus. The sequence continues at coordinate 1,917,770 of NZ_JAKRNM010000001.1, forward strand.
AAAAACATCCACCCTTTGCTCGAAACACCAGATGGTGTGGAAGTAAGCGCACGTACAAAAGACGGCAAGCAGTACCTCTTCGTCATGAACCACAATGCGACCACGCAGTCGTATGAACTTGGAAATGGTAAGGCACAGGATCTCTTAACGGATCGCGAACTCTCGGGTAGCGTGGAGATTGAGGGCCGCGGTGTTCAACTGCTCGAGATGAAGTGAGCCCTACCTGTATTAAAAAAGGCGAGAAACAGAACAATAGGAAACACTTATTAAAGAATCGTTATATTTCAATCCATTCATTAGATATATGCTTCTTTCATCATAACTAACTGCTACTTACCGTATCCGTTTATCGGGGTACGGTTTTTTGCCATCATTTGTGGAATTTGGATGAGAAGGAGATAATGCCTCGTAGGGCGAATTTGGACGAGACACATATTATAAGGGCACCTGCCGGAAAAGCGCTCCCTCATCCACCAGTACACAGCAAAATTAATGCGTACATATTATTGGTGACACCCAAGATGTCACTAATCGGCTGTTACAATGGTTTTAGCACTCCGGCAACCTTTCCGGCGGCCTGACTCTCGAAACGGAGTGGCTGACATGAATAAAATAAATCGGCTTGCTGCCATCGTCATGGCATTACAGCACGGACTCGAAACAGCACATTCACTCGCAGACAAGTTTGAAGTGTCCCGTCGTACCATTTTGCGAGATATCCAGTCTCTGTCCGAGATGAACGTGCCGATTATTGCTATTTCCGGCCCTGGCGGTGGATTTCGGCTTATGGAGGGTTACGTGCTGCCTCCACTGCAGCTGGATCCGGTAGAAGCAGCGACTCTCATTTTCGCTCTTGAGGGAATTAGCCATTATGCAGATACACCTTTTCAAGAGAAACGCTGGACGGTTATGGATAAAATTAAAGGCATTATTCCGGATGACGTCATGGCTCGAATCGATCCCATGCTCAAACAGCTGAATCACTATATCCCGGAGCGCAACTATATTCTTCATCATTTGGAACCGCTCCTTGCATGTATTCCTGAACACGGTTGGCTGCGTGTCCTGTATCGTTCGGCTGCACGCCAGCGCTGGATTCAGATCCGTCCGATTCGCATTTATGCTTCTGCCGGATTCTGGTACTGTGATGCATATTCGGAGGAACATGGGGAACAGCGTGTGTTTCGAGTGGATCGGATTCTGGAAGCAGAGTCTATTGATTCCTCAAAAACTGAACAGTTAACGATAAATGCCGAGCGTGAATTGAGCCAGCCTCGCCCTTTGGAAAAGCCTTCCGTTCGTATCAAAGCCCGTTTAAGCTACTGTGCCATGGTCGAGGCAGAACAAGACAGGCACATTGGTGAGAAATTGACGGAAATTGCCCCAGATCTCTGGGAACTGTCCTTCCTCTGTCCAGCAGATCAATGGGAGTGGGCTGTTCGTTTCTTTTATCGTCTGGGCCGTGAAGCCGAAGTGATTGAACCCGAGGAACTTCGCAGCGAGATCAGGCAGCATGCCGAGGAAGTGTACCGACTGTATGTGAGTACCACTCCTAATTCTTGTACAACTACATAAAAGGAGATGCCTTAACCATGATTACTGAGCCGATTGTAACCTATGAAGAAGCTGTCCAGCGTATACAGACTGCGGGATTGCTTCCACTGGCACCGTTATTTCCCGACTTCCCTTCTCTCTCTTCGTTAACGCCACAGGAAAATTGGCATACCGATTCTCCTCTTGATCCCTGGCTGTGGCGTTCACGCCTAGCTGAAGAAGGCGTTGCAGCATACGGCAAATTTGTCAAAAAGAAAGCCATCCTCATCTCCCGCGAATGTTTCCCTTGGGTGCGCCGGTTGCTATCTGACAGCAGGACCATCCAGGAGCAATACAACGCCGGTCTGCTCTCCCGTGACGCATTCAAGCTCTATGAGCGAATCGAAGATCAGGAAGGCATTGATGGGCGGGCATTACGTGCACAGGCTGGATTTGGTGCCAAGGAAGATAAGAAGGCATTCGATCAAGGGCTACTGGATCTCCAGGGCAACACAGCCGTTGTCATTAGCGGGACCAAGGAAAAGGAAGGTCTCGCAGATGGCAAGGTGGCCTGGAACAGTTCCTCCTATGAGACGGCAAGTCACTGGATGAGTCGTCAGGGTATTGAACCCTTTAACGGCAGTACCACAGAAGCACGTGACCTTTTGCTGGACAAGCTCATGGAACACACGACTGAAGCTGGATTGATAAAAGTAAAAAAGGCGCTTGGCATCGTTTAAACCGAATCCATGGCGAGGGACTTAGATACATTCAGCATCAAAAGTAAGTCATTCAAGATTTCGTACTGTTTACAACAAAAATCCCGGAGGCCACTTTCAACATCGCCTACCGGGATCTTTAATAAGTTTATAAATATATGCAATGCCAAGGGATATACAACTTATAGAATTACACCATCTTTGAATATGGCGATTTCCCTGAACCCATGTTGCTCACTGAGCGTATGAGTACGCCCTGAAGCAATGTCAATCAACTGGCTGAAGAGCTGGACCTTCACGTCATCCATTGTCCGGCCTTCGAGCAGTTGACCTGCGTTGAAGTCGATCCAGTGTTTTTTTCGATTCGCCAGATCCGATTGCGTTGCAATCTTGACCGTAGGTACCGGACCTCCGAATGGGGTTCCCCTTCCTGTAGTAAACAGTACAATGTGAGCACCTGCAGCTGACAAGGCCGTGACGGACACCAAATCGTTGCCGGGTGCCTCTACAATGTTCAAGCCGGTTTGGGTTACACGTTTGCCATAACGAAGCACATCTACGACAGAAGAACGGCCACCTTTTTGAGTACAACCCAATGATTTCTCTTCAAGTGTCGTTATACCACCGGCTTTGTTACCAGGGGAAGGGTTCTCATATATGTTCTGGCCATGGTTTACAAAGTACTGCTTGAATCCGTTAATTAAATCCACCAAATCACTAAAAACCTGTTCATTCGCAGCCCGATTCATCAAAATGGTTTCTGCCCCGAACATTTCCGGCACTTCGGTCAGGATGGCAGTCCCTCCTGCAGCAACCAGCATATCGGCAACCGAACCCACTAGCGGATTGGCTGTGATCCCGGATAAACCATCTGAACCGCCGCACTTCAATCCGATTTTGAGCTTGCTAAGTGGCAGCGGCTGGCGCTGTTCCAGCTCGGCAATCTCCACCAGCTCTTCCATCAGGCGCAAACCCTCCTCAAGTTCATCATCGGCTTCCTGAGCCTTGAGAAAACGGACCTTCCCCTGATATTCAGGTGCGATGCATTCACGGAACTGGTCGACCTGATTATTTTCACATCCCAGTCCAATAACCAATACACCGCCTGCGTTCGGATGTTCGACGAGGGAAGCCAGCAGCTGCTGGGTATACTTCAAATCATCGCCAAGCTGCGAGCAGCCGAATGGATGAGGAAAGTGGTACACGCCGTCCACCCTGCTGCCGAACTGTGACTGCCCCATGCGTGCCAGTGCTTCGCATACCTTGTTGATGCAGCCTACCGTATTAACGATCCATACTTCATTGCGTATACCTGCCTCCCCATTAGGTCGCAAATAACCTTCAAATGTCCTCAGATGTTCCGGGGGCATATCCGCTTGAACGGATACACCAGGCTGATACTCATATTCCAGCAAGCCATGCAGTCCTGTCTTCAGATTATGGCTATGAATCCAGTTCCCCTGTTCAATCCGTTCCTTGGCAACACCGATGGAGAAACCATATTTCAGGACATCATCGCCTGGTTCGATTCCATGTACTGCGATCTTATGCCCTTTGGGCACATCATCAAGCAGTGCAAATGAAACTCCGTCTGAAAGCGTGACCGTTTCTCCCTTTGTGTAATCACGAAGAGCTATGATCACATCATCCTGCGGCTGTATGGCAATCCAGTCATGCGTTGTACTTGTTGTATTCATTCCGTCTCACCTTCCAGTAAAACGATCTCATCAAGAAGCGCTTCGCGCAGTCCTCTTCGCTCGTTCAGATTCTCTCCCCAAATGCCTGAATCCGACAATACGGCAGCCAGCCTTTCGTTCAACTGTTGTCGGTCCCTTCTGAGTGAATCATAGCTCTCCCAATGTGCAGTTAGGGCTGCAAGAACATCCGGGTCATCCCTTAGCACAACAGACTCACCGTTTAAGCGATGTCCAAGGTATCCGTCTAAAGTATTCACGGGGCGGTACAATAACAACAGTCCAGCGAATCCCCGAACCAGGCGTGTCGGCCAGCTGTTCTGAGTTTGTTCATAAGACAATAAGGTAGGCAGAAGACGCACCTTAAATTTGCCAATAGTATTTAACGCAATATCCTGAAGCTTATGATTGATATAGGGATTGAGGAATCGTTCGAACACCTCTTCAGCGTACTGGTCAAGTTGATGATCCGGCATATCCAGCGCAGGCACAATCTCCTGATGCACGGCTTCTCTGATCCACGGTCCAAATTGCGAATCCTCCATCGTCTCCCTCACATACTGCTTGCCATGAAGAATGCCAAGAGAAGACATCAAGGTATGAGCACCATTCAAAATGCGAACCTTCCGCACCTGATAAGGCTTCAGATCCTTGACCCAGTGAACATTAAGTCCAGCCTGCTTCAGCGGCAGTTTCTTGTCCAGTCCCTCATCAGCCTGAATGGCCCAGAAATGATAAGGCTCTGCTGTGTTAATCAGTTGATCCTCATAACCCCATCGTCCTGCCAGCGTGTCAGCTTCTTCCTGAGTTGGCGCACCCGTCACGATCCGGTCAACCAAATTGTTCAGGAACAGGTTATGGTTTTTAATCCAATCACGGAATGCATCGGAGTAGCCAAAGTCCTCACTGTGACGCAAAACGCAGCTTCGCAGTACATCACCATTTCCTTCGAGCAGTTCACATGGCAGATGGATCAAACCTCTGGAAGGATCACCTTCAAACCGTACATAACGCTGATGGAGAAACACGGTCAGCTTGCCCGGAAATGAAGAAACCGGCTCTCCTTCCACGTAATCCGACTGAATATATTTTAATCCTGACTCCGTCGTATTGGAGATAACAAACTCCACTGAAGGAAGCTCGGCCAGTTCCAAAAATGCCTGCCATTCTTCATAAGGATTCATGCACTGGGAAAAGATCGAAATCATCTCTGTGCGCTCCACGGCTTTACCTTGAGAAAGACCTCTGGTAATCATGGTATACAATCCATCCTGATCCCGGATCTGCTCCAGCTTCGCCTTGCCCCCTGGCCGTGGCTGGGTAACCACCACACTGCCATGGAATTTGCCTTGTCTAGCACTCTCATGAAGCATCCAGTCCACAAATCCCCGCAAAAAGTTACCTTCTCCAATCTGCAGTACCTTTACGGGACGATCCATGATTTCCTTGCACTTGCGCTGCCCGTCATTTCCCAACAGATTCAGCTTCAGTCTTGGTCGTTTGGTGCTCGCCGACATGCACACTCACCTCATCAATTATTTGTTATCATCCGAGTCCGATATCACCTGTTATATTCATCAATTGAAAACGCTTTAAATTCATTGTATCATCAAAAAAAGGAAATTAAATTGCTTATATTGCGTTAAATATACTCTTTCATGACCAGGTGTGGTCCACCGTGTATTAAATAGCTTTAGAAAGGAGTCTTTATGGCACGCTCGCCCGTTCGCACAACCATCCAGTCAGAATCAGGCATTCCCTTTCGACTGGTCTATGCAGATACGAAAGCCCCCCAGAATGAACTGCCGGATCATCTGCATGATTGGCATGAAATCATTTACGTATATCGTGGTCAAGGAACCATTTTTATCGATACGGGTCTTGAAGACATGCAGACGGGAGACTTGTTCATCATTCCTGGCAGTACAGTACACCGGGCTTTGCCGGACGAGATTAATCCTGTAACCTCTTCAGCTCTGTTTTTCAGTCCCGGATTACTGACAGCGGCTGCGGGAGGGAGCGCATCAGTCCTGCTCTCCCTGTTTGAGCGATGCCGCAGACGCAGGGTTTACAAAAGACACCTGATGCCTGAGGAACAAGCCAAAGTGACTGCATTTATCGAAGAAATTCATGCTGAATTCCAGATCGAAAACCAGCTAAGCGCCCATGCAGCCCTGCTTCGGCTTCAATTGTTGCTCATATTTCTGGAGCGTCTCGAGGACGCCGGTCCTGCCCGCTCTGTTCATTCCAATTCCGGTCCGAGCTGGCTGTCAGCCACCCTGTCCAATATTGACGATAAGTTGCGCAGCGGCCTTTCCTTGTCCGAGCTCGCTCTGCAAGCAGCAGTATCCCCTGCTCATTTCAGTCGGGCGTTCAAAAGGTATACTGGCATGACCCTAACCGACTACGCTCTAGCCCGCCGGGTGATCATGGCGAAGGAGCATCTGCTTCGGAACGATGACACCATGGCATCTGTAGCGGATGCCTGCGGCTTTGAGAGCCTACCTCATTTTTATCGACAATTCAAAAAAATCACAGGTACCACGCCTGCGGCTTACCGCAGAACGATGAATGGTTAATTTGCAAAATTGTAACATATTCTTCCATACGGCCCTTGTGGTATGATTATACGGAATAACAATGTCAGAAACGATACGTTTCTTCGGTCAGAGGAGCTTTAGATCCCATGCAAAATGAATTCAATCGCCGAAATATCGGTATCTTTGCCCACGTAGATGCAGGCAAAACAACCACAACAGAACATATGTTATATCATGGCGGCATTGTTCGCAGCCCGGGCCGGGTAGATGACGGTACGGCAGCTACGGACTCGCTGGACATTGAGAAAGAACGCGGAATTTCCGTACAGGCAGCCATGACCTCCCTCACATGGAACAATACCGTGATCGACCTCGTCGATACCCCTGGACATATCGATTTTAGCTCCGAAGTGGAACGTTCCCTGCGTGTAATGGACGGTGCCATTCTGATTTTGTCAGCTGTGGAAGGGATTCAGTCCCAGAGTGAGACCATCTGGCATGCCTTGAGATCCCTTCGCATCCCCACCATTATATATATCAATAAAATGGACCGGATCGGCGCATCTGCAGCAGTTATTATGGAACAGGTTCACTCCACGTTCTCTCCATTCGCATGCCCGGTACAATCCTGCGTTATGGATGAAGATTCATTCACCGGTGTTCACTCCGTATGGCATGATCATGCGCATGTGAATCAGCAAACGATTCCCGGACTCGTTGAGATGATTGCTGAGCTGGATGAAGAAATCATGGAATCCTACATTAATGAAGTTCCTCTTCCATCAGAGCAGATTGATTCGTCATTCCACAAGCTGGTACATCAAGGTGAAATATTTCCGGTTTGTTTTGGTGCTTCGGGGAAAGGGATTGGGGTATCCGAACTTCTTGATACGGTCACCCGGTTCCTCCCACCTCCTGCAATCCCAGAGGATCCTGCGGTCTCGGGGGTCGTATTCAAAATTGAACGGAACAAAACGATGGGACGAACAGCTTACGTCCGCATGTACGGAGGCAGCATTCACAACCGTGACACGATCTATAATACAACCAGGGGACTAGAAGAAAAAGTAACTCAAATCCGCCAGATGGATGGTCGCAAATGGGCGGATACCGGAGCGGTACACAGCGGGCAGATTGCCGCACTTTACGGTCTGAGCGAGACGCATGTAGGTGACATTATAGGAAGTCCAGACGCCGTTCCTCCCATGCCCCAAATGGCGGTGCCTTTGCTGACAGTACAGGTACACGGCCAGGATCCGGCACGTTATCCCGACCTTGTTGCTGCATTGCAGGAATTAACCGATGAGGACCCGCTGCTTGACCTGCAATGGCTTCCAGAAGACCGGGAATTGCATCTCAAAGTCATGGGGACCATTCAGCTTGAGATCCTGTCGAGCTTGTTAAACAGTCGTTTTGGACTGGGTGTTGTTTTTGACCCACCTTCTGTCATTTACAAAGAAACGCTGAGCGCTCCAGGTGAAGGATTCATCGCCTATACAATGCCTAAACCCTGCTGGGCCATTCTTCGCTTCCAAATGGAGCCGCTGCCTCGCGGAAGCGGTCTGATCTATGAATCTACAGCTCGAACAGACCAACTGCTGCTGCGGTATCAAAATGAAGTACAGCGCCGTGTACCAGAGGCCCTGTCTCAAGGCATGTTCGGCTGGGAAGTCACCGATCTGAAGGTCACGCTTGTCGAAGGAGAGCATCATGTCTGGCATACGCATCCGCTGGACTTTGTCGTTGCTACGCCGATGGGAATCATGGATGGCCTTTCTCGAACAGGAACGAAACTACTGGAGCCGCTTCTGCAATTCCGCTTGACGGTACCGGAAGAATACGGAGGCAAGGCTCTAAGCGATCTTGTGCATATGCGTGCAACGTTCGAAGCGCCTGTTATTGGCGGCGGGAGATGTATTGTAGAAGGACAGATTCCGCTGGCCTCTTCGATGGATTATCCGGTGAAGCTCCGCTCCGAAACAGGGGGACGCGGTGTACTTGTCACCTCTTTTGCCGGATATCAGGATTGCCCTCCAGATGTGAAGCCGATGCGCAAGCGCAGGGGCGTGAATCCGCTGGATCAATCCAAATATATTTTAAGCGTTCGTAATGCGATAACATCATAAACGGAGTTGAACTTGTTGTGCTGATTAAATTTTTGATCTTCGGCCTTCTATGGCGGATTGTTGGCAATCCGTTTCTGGCTGTTCTGATTCTTCTCATTATTCTGTATTTCCTGGATCGTCGCTATGTTGGGGTGTTCCCTAGTTTCATGAAACCGATCAAACGCATGCGTACGATCTCACGGCTGCGTCAGCAGATTGCGATGAGTCCCAATGAAGTCTCTTCCAAGCTTGACCTGTCCAGACTTCTGATCGAACGCAAACGTTATAACGAAGCTTATGAATTGCTTCTGGAGCTTGAACGTCCCTACGAGCAATCTGCCGAGTACTGGGAGGCATTGGGAACGACAGAACTTCACCTTGGTCACATGGAAGCAGGTGAGCGGCATATCCTGCAGGCTCTAGGCATCAATCCAAGAGTTAAGTATGGTCAGCCTTATCTTACCTTAGCTAATGCCTTTAAGGAGTCCGATCGAGACAAGGCATTGACCTATGTACAACAATTTCAGGATATCCACTCATCCTCGAGTGAAGCTTATTATTTGCTGGGTTCCGTCTACCGTTCGCTGGAACGAACCGCAGATGCCAAGCATGCCTATGAGCAATCCCTGAACGTCTACCGCTCCCTGCCAAAGTACAAGAAGCGCCAGGAACGCCGGTGGGCTGTCCGCAGTTGGTTCCGCAAGCGCGGATTGTAGGAACCCCGATATGTCGACAAGTGTTCGGTATACTCTCAGGTAGAGTCAAATGCCATAACAAAAGAACGCCGATTCTGTTTAAACAACAGAATCGGCGTTCTTTTGTTTGATGTCAATCACTGGCAGCTGCCTGTTCACGTTAATAATTTGCGTAACCGCTCCTCATTACGATTCATCCAGAGGATCCGCTCTCTTAGCTTCATGATCTGGTTAACTGCAACATCGGGCTCATCCGTTCCTTCGAACATTCGGCTGATAAAATGCATAACTACATCGAGACTGCGCAGCAGAATAAGCTGCGGAATAGCCAGCAGTTCATCCGGCTCCAGAATCACCTGTTTCCGAAATCCTCGGATAAGTCCTTCCAGCGCCTCCCACATCCATTCATCACTCTTGTCCATAGTTAGCAGGTCCGACATGGGAACAGCCAGCTCCATGACGCGCAGATCCCATGTGGCAAACTCAAAATCCAGAATGGCACAAATTCGGCCATCGTCATCCGACAAGACGTTTGATGCATTCACATCTCCGTGAACCAGTTGATGCGGAAGATTTTCCATTCCGTTTAGAGCCTCGAACAAAGCTGGAAGCACAGGTAGCAGATCCTGCATTTCTTCTGCGCACGCCTGCAGCCCGCCCGGTGGTGATGTACAGAGCTGTATCAATTTTTCTGGCGGACAGAGTGGATACGCCTCTTGAATTTGATAATATGGCGGGTATACAGGTTCAAGAGATATTTCCAGTGCGGCCAGAGCCACAGATAGCAAACCCGCCGCACTTCCCAGTTCAACAAGCTGATCTGGCGTATTCCACACCGGGTTCTTGCCCGTACTATACGTAAAGAGGGCTGCGATTTTGTTCTGTCCATTACTCGGATCGTAAATAGGATGAAACGTGTGTCCGTCCCCCTTTATGGCTTTGACCGGAGCAGGTACCCTAAGTCCGAAGTCCGATTCTCTCAGTGCTGATAACACATGGTGCTCAAAAGCAATTTTCACAAGATCCGTATGTGTTTCGTACACTCTGAGAACGTAACGCTCGTCATCCATTTTAAGCATGTACGTTGTATTGTTCATCCCGCCGTATCCACGTTCCGCTTCCCAGCAGGATTGAGGTGAAAATACAGATAACACTTCCTGTATCAGCTGCCGTTCCTGATCCTCATGAGGACGTAAATGAATGTTGTGCACCGATTAAAACTCCTTCATCTGCAATATCTATATGAATCGACAAGATAAAACCCCTTATTCTCCCCATCTTAACGTAAGCCCTAATTTGGGTCCAGTCTGAATCAGGTATGCCCACAGCCATAATGTCTTAATTGAGATCTCTAGTCAAAAGGTCTATACCCCATACGATTGAGTTGGTCCGCAATAACACGATACCCTCTTGCATTGGGATGAACACGATCCCAGAACAACAATTCCCGTTCATGGCCTTCAAACCGGTCATATACCTGAGCACAGGCGTAGTTCCCCGACCCTGCACCATTCAAAAAGGAATTATACTGACGAACCCAATACGCTGCCTCTGCGGCTTGAGGATACGGGTTGTACAATCCGATCGTTCGGACCAAATAGGCACTGTTTCCTTTTAACTGACGGATATGTCTCATGATCTGTGACACGTTACTCCGGGTATCTCCCAGCACCTGTGTCATTTTACTTGCGCTTGGCATACCTCCACTGGCTTTAAATGTGCGAATTAGATCATTTCCGCCAATGGAAATTGTAATCATGTCCGCTTCGCGCAGAGACTGTCGTACCCTTGTGTTGGAAGATACCATTTGCATCAGTTCACCAGAGGTGAGTCCGTTGACCCCCATATTATCCATCGACACAAATGTGCGAACATTCATCTCTGCCATTCTGCGGTACAAAGGAACAAAGCCGGTGCCCAGCAGCGCGCCTGTGCCTACCGTTAACGAGTCTCCAATGGCCGCATATCGATATACCATCACCGTCGCCCCTCTCTGCTAACTTATGACTGACTGCTATATCTATATGAAAGAACCGAAGACAAGGCGCGGGATGGTGTCCGTAGGCGCATACCTTAATTTGACGAGATACACATATTCCCTCGAAAATGAAAAGCCCCTACGAAAATATTCATATTTCGTAGGGGCAATATATGATTACAACTACATGCTCATCGTACGGTCTGAATCCGCCGAATCATTCTGATCCTTATTAGGGAAAGGCCACCAGTTGGCCCGGCCGAACATCTTCACCATGACAGGCACGAAGAACGGCAGGAACAACAAGGAATACAGGACCAAACCACTAAGAACAACTGTAGCAATCTGCATCATGGAGAGAACTCCGGATGGATACATGGCAGCAAAGGTTCCGCTTAGAATAACGGCTGCCGACAGAATGACCGTACCCATGTTTTTCATGGCGTACAGCATCGCATCCTGAACTCTCATGCCTTTATTTTCATTGAAGCGATCCATCAGGAAGATACTGTAATCCACACCAAGCGCGATCAGCATCACGAATCCGAAGAATGGCGTAACCCAGCTGATGCCCGCAAAACCAAGAATATTCACGAATATCGCTTCGGTTAAAGCCATCGATGTGAAATATGCCAGCAACAGGGAAACGATCAAATACAGCGGCATGATCACGGATCTCAAAAGCAGGACAAGGACGATAAATGTACCTGCGAGCATAAGCATAACCGTGCGCGTATAGTCGTTGTTGGAGATCTCCTGTAAATCCGCGAACGTGCTGGTTACCCCGCCAACAGCAATGTCTGCTTTTTCCAGCGCACTTCCCTGTACAGCACGGTGAACCGCAGCTTCGATATCCGGTACGCGATCAATCGCTTCAATACCATACGGATTTTCAGCGAAAATAACATCTATCGTCATGGTCTTCCGATCCTGGGACAGATACGTATCGAATACCTGTGCAAAGTCTTTGTTGCTCAACGCTTCTTCAGGTACATACCAGCCGGCCAGATCGGAATCCGGTGAATTCTGCAGCTGTGTCAAATAATCCTGTGCGGAATCAAGACCACCGGACACCTGCGCAATTCCGTCCACACTCTGATTCAAACCATCTGTTAATTGGGTCAGCTGACCACTCAGGTCCGAGAAGCCTTGGCTAATTTTCTCCTGACCACCCTGAAGCTGGCTGAGTCCATCCTGGATGGAAGGAATCTCGCTGATCACTTTACCTTGACCATCTGCTGCCTGCTTCAGCCCGGCTTCAAGCTGTCCTATTCCCGTTACAATCTGACCCAGCCCACTAGCCAGAGCCTGTTGTCCGGATGCAGCGGAAGCGAAGCCTTCGTTAGCCTGGTTGATCCCTGCAGCAGCTTGACTCAGATTGCTTTGAATCTGTCCCAGTGCCTGGGCAAGCTGGGCTGTACCTGTTCCCGTTTCACCAAGCGTACCTTTGACCCGCAGATAGTCTGCGTCCTGCAGCAGGTCAGGGTATCTTTCTTCAAGCGCTGCAAATGATTCATTCAGACTGGTAAGCGCCGTAGATATGCCTGTCAGCTGTTGCTGAATTTCCCCGGTACCCTCGCCAAGCGCAGCTACGCCTGCACCAGCCTGACGGTAAGCGTCAAGCAGCTGATTACTCGCCTGAGCCAGCTGGTCAGCACTTGTTTTCGCCTGCCGCAGCCCTGCTTGCAAATCACCAGCACCGGCCGAGCCGTCACGAATTCCTTGCTCAATCTGCTGAAGGCCTTCGGACAACTGGCTAATTCCCGATTGCAGCTGGGACGTACCTTTGCTCAATTCACCCGCACCACTTGCTGCTTCTTGGATCTGAGGTTCATTTTTACTTAATTGACTGCTCGCCTCGCTCAAACCATCACGGATTTTATCCAGACCCGTCTTCCCTTCCCCGAGTCCGTCCGACAAGGTTCCCACTTGTTGGGTCACTTCGAAGTCCTTAATCTCGTCACCCGTCGGCCTTGTCATGCTGCGTACCCCGGAGATTCCTGGAACCTTCTCCACTTCACGACTGATTTTCTCCGCCACGGCCATATATTTGGCATTGTCCATCGCCTCGTCGTTCTGAATGACGATCTGACCTGGCAGTGATTCACCCGGACCGAAGCTGTCTGAGATAATGTTGAACGCTTTTACCGAATCATACTTCTCACCAATCTCATCCAAGCTGTTAAACGATAATTTCCCATCGTAAGTGGCCAGAAGCGGCACACAGACAGCTGCAACAATAAGCAGTGCAGCCCATGGGCGTTTTAGAGAGAAGCGACCCGCTGCACCGTAGATCTTGCTCTCCGCATGTTCGAGTGAACCTTTGGAAGGCCAGAACAGCTTCTTGCCCAGCACCGCCATGAAGAACGGAACGATGGTAACCAGAGCGAGCATCATCACGCCAATGCCGACTGCGACTGCCACGGCGGAACGGTACAGCATAAACTGCGCAAAACCGATGGCCACGAAACCAACCAGCACGGCAAGAGCAGAGAAGAATACCGTTTTGCCTGCTGTCCGATAGGTAGCAATAATCGCTTCCCACGTCGTTTCATGATGTGCCAATTCTTCCTTGAATCGGCTGATGAGCAGGATACAGTAATCGGTACCAATCCCGAACATGACGGCCACCATGAAAATCTGCGTAAAGGTCGAGATCGGGAAATCCACCCCATCTACCAGGAATGCAACAATCTGCTGCGATACAATATAGCTGATGCCCACGGTAAGCAGAGGGACAAACGGAGCTACAAACGAACGGAATACAAGGAACAAGATAAGCAAAATAAATACAACCGTAATATACTCCGATTTCTTGAGTCCCTCCTGGGAACTCTCTACCGTATCTTCATCGATTAATCCTTTACCGGTTATGTAGTGTTCCACATTGACCGAGTCCAGCGTTTCATTAAGATCCTCACGCATTTCCTTGACGGTACGATCTCCCTGATCGATAGAAAGGGACGTCAGGATCGTCTTTCCATCAGCAGAGATCATTTTGTCTGACAGCTCTGGCTGGGAGAAGGGCTCCAAGATGGACAAAATGCCGAGTTCTTCTTTCTTCGACTCCAGCTGCTTTACAGCCTTTTCTGCCTCTTGTTTGCCTGTTGTACCCAAACCATCCGGGTTGTAAAATACAAGTGCCAGCTGACTGCCCTGCTGTTCGCCTTTTTGTGCAGCAGCTTCATCGAGGATGGCAGCTGCCTGGGTGGAAGAGTACCCTTCCGGGACCGAAAACTGTCCTTTTTCCCGAATCAGTTCACTCATGTTGGGGGCTGTGAACATCAATACGGCAGCCACCACAACCCATAACCCCATCAACCACCATCTTGCTTTCAGAATCGTTCTCATTCGCTCTCCTGTCCTCCCTCATTCGTAAGCAAGGTTGCCAGCTTCTCAAAGGATTCAATAAAATTCTGTACTTCCTCCGGCTTAAAGTGCACCAGGTACGGCTCCAGAAGCTGCTGTATTTCCCGCTCTGTCTCGCGATATACCTGACGGCCTGTATCTGTCAGTGTCAGATAGACCACTCTGCGATCCCGCTCATCCCCCGCCCGGTGGACCAGATCCCGATCAACCAGCTTGTTAACCAGTGCCGTGATGCTGCTTTTGCCGACGCAGAGGAGCTCTGACAGATCCGAGGGTGTGCAGGATGGTTTCTCCTCAATCAAACGAAGAGCACAGAACTGGTCTGTTGTCATGGTCTGCCCCACCTGTTCACGGATTCGAGTATCAAACTGTTTGGTTACCAGGAACGATGCATCCAGATAACGGTTCACCAAACTTTTGGCATCCGGTGTGTTCATGTTCATTCTCCTTTCTGTCCACATAGTTCACTTATCGAACTATTCTCCAATGAAACTATTCTATATTGAAACTATCCTGCAAAGCAATACTTTATTCCTGTTATTTTGTGTTTTCACGACAAAAAACAGGGCGTAAGGCTTAGCTCCCAGCCAAGTCAATCGCCCTGTTTCTCATTTAAATACTGGTCTCACCATGTTAATGGTGGTCCATCAACTATTCTTCAATTGCATCCTCGTCTTTTTCCAGTATACAACGGAATCGTTCCACACCTGGATATAACTCACCAAGGCTGTATACGACAAACCCAGTATTACGATAAAATTCCACAGCTTCCTGGTCCGTCTCCGCGATCAGCTTGTCGGGATTAAACCTCTCCAGCAGCTGTGCAATCATGCCACGGCCATAGTTTTTGAATCGGTTCTCAGGTAATACCGCAATATGTTGGATGGTAATCTCGCTGTTCCCTGTTTTCTCATACCCGACCAAGCCGACTAACTGTCCCTCATCTTCATATCCATCCAGCAGTAGCTCGTCCTTATCCACATATTGTTGCAGCGCATGCCCGACTTGCTCCGGGTCCGGAAAAACCGAGTAGGACAGCAATTCCTGCACCTCCGGCTCCTGTATGCGTGATTTCAGATTAATCAACACTCTTATTCCCCCTATAACTTGCTTGATTCCGTTATCGTATTGTAGTCGTTAGCCTATCAAAGTTCAAGCCCCGTACCCTTTTAACTGATCCTGAAGCGCAGCAGGAGTACCCTGATTCACCTTAATACCAGCCAATTGATAAGCATCCAATATTGCGCCGCCAACGGCTGGCAGTTCGCTGGATTTGTAATCGAATTCTCTTCCTGTAGATGGATTGGTTTGACCTAAAGCTTTCTGAACGGCAGCCTTCATATAAGATGAGGTCAAACAGCTTCCAGTCAGTGTGTAAGAGACCTGTTTGGATTGAAAACAGCTTGCCAGCATAAGAATACCCACAACAGCTGTATCTGCCGCCGAGTCACATACCTTCATTGCAAGTGGAAATTGCTGCATGGCAGCTTCCGTCACCAAAGGTGCCATCTGGCTGAATTTCCGATTCATCGCCTGTTTATCATCAGCAAACCCTGCAGCTCCATGCGCTGCGAGCTCCGGCACTGAACGCACATTCCAATATGCAAGAATCTGTTCGATAAAGGAATGATCCTCTTGCTCATATCGGCCTGCCAAAACGGAATGTACGGTATCGTAAGACAGAAAACGCGCTGCCGTCGGAGCATAGTGCCCAAACTGGTCGTTTCGAAGCCAAATTTCTTGCTCTGTCCTGCCAAGGATCAAGGACCCCGTGCCACCAATTGCCACGATTCCAGGCCTACCGTTGAAGGCAGCTGTATGAGCAATATGCGTATCGTTTACGGCACTTCTCCTCCCAAGGATGCCCGTTTTGGCAAGAACACCATCGGCCCACGCGAATTCTTCATCCCGGTCCAGACCTGCCATACCAGCTTGAATGGCAGCCACTTGTTCTACATTAATGCCCGCCTGCTCCATCGGCTACGGCCACTCTTGTATGACTTCCCCCACCATCAATGCCTACCACATATGTATTCATGTGTCTCCCCCATACTCTGATAATAGACTGTACTAACACCGTTTCCTTCTTGTAATCAAAAGCAGAACTGCCGGGCTGCATAACTTCATACTTCCCGGCAGATTCTGCTATTGCTTCTGTACGGCAAAACGAAGCAGTTCGCAGCGGAACTGTGTCGGTTCATCGTACTTTTCTTCTTCAATGGTCTGAGTCACATGTTCCTGAAGCAGGATATTCCAGCCAGCATATGCTTCTTCAAGCAATTGGGTGGCTTTGGCTGTAGACAGGTTTAGTTCGATCAAAGGCTCAATTCGCCGACCGGTACGGATCTCCTGCTCCTCTACACTTGTACTCATCGTAATGCAATGAATTCCTCCTGTGCGTGTCCCTGCCTGAAGACGATTTAGCGCTTCCAGAAAAGCATTTTCATCGGATACGTGCTCCAGGCAGGAACATGCCGCAATGAAATCAAAAATATTCGGCCTGATATCATAATGCTCCACGTCTGCTTTCTCCGCTTTCACCATATGATCCACCTGATATTTCTTCGCATATTTCCGAAGTCCTTCTACCGCTTCATCCAGCAGATCCACACCAATAACCTCGCTGTTCGTTTGCTGCAGACGCTGTGCAATGGGAATGGTATGTCGCCCTACACCGCATCCTAGATCAAGTACTCGCAGTTCCGATTGGTGTGCAAGCAAACGTTCCAGCATCTCCATCACCATCGGCATCGGTCTAGCCATCCATGTTCCGTCTGCGAATAGCTCATTATTCTGATAAAAGTTGGAATGGTAACCTGCCTCCGCTTTGCGCGCGGCTTCGAATTGTTCTTTTCCCATGAATGGCACCCCCATATTAATCTAGAATTGGATTGTCAGCGTTCCTGAGACCGAAATTAGAATGATAGCCCAAATGACTAACACGAGCAGGGCACCTGTGACAAGCATTTTCCCGGTGTCCCTTTTGTAAGGATCGTCATTAAATAACATTACCCCGCCAATGGCAATCGCTATCGGAGGAAGAAGAATCGCAACTAGAATAAGCAATCCTATGGAATAGCGATCCAATAGAGCCTCTTCGTTTTCTTCCATTAGTGTTGTCCCCGCAGGAACGGTCTTCATTGCAACCAGATTGCCACATGCTTTGCATTTGAACTCGTCTTCACCCATCTCCTGTTGACAGTAAGAACAAACTCTTCGTGAACGCGGCATGCTGCACCTCCTTGGCATAAGCACCTATTCTTAACTACCCAGCATATCTAATATCTAATATCTAATATCTAATATCTAATTCGCACGCTGCAACGTTACCTTGTTCAGGAAGGCTTCAAGGACTTCCACATAACGCACTCGGTCGACCTGAAAAGCTGTACCGTGACCTGCACGGGGAATGGTCAGCAACTCTTTCTCCGTAGGACAAGCTTCATAAAGCCGGTACACCATCTCCGTGGGGACAAAGGTATCTGCCTCTCCATGAATAAATAGAATGGGAACCTGTACCTTCGCAAGCTGTTTGAGAGCCGATGCCTCCTCGAAGGAATACCCTGCTTTCCATCTGGAGATCAGACTTGTCACAGGGATAAAAGGAAAGGCCGGCAATCTGTACAATTGTTTAAGCTGAAACGTTAGCTCATCCTTCACCGATGTATAGGAGCAGTCCGACACGATGGCTTTGACCTGATCCGGCAGAGGCTCCCCGCCTGTCATAAGAACCGTTGCACCGCCCATGGAGATTCCATGCAGCACAATGTCTGTCTGGCTCCCCACCTTATTGATCGCCCAATGGACCCAATCGACGTAATCCTTCCGATCCAGCCAGCCGAATCCGATGACGTCACCTTCACTTTGACCATGAGCGCGATCATCAGGCATGAGTACGTTGCAGCCTCTTTTCTCCACATAGAACCTTGCAAAACCTGCCATTTCTCTGCCTCTCCCCGAATAACCGTGCGCCAGAATTACCGTCTGACTCGACTTACCCGTTGAAGCCAACCATATTCCCTGCAAGTTCAACCCATCGTGAGACGTGATGCTTACTATTTCACCATCCTGCATGTCCAACCATTCCAGGTCTGATGCACTGCTGATTAATTCATTATCCGGTTCAGGCATTAGATTCGGATTATCGATTAAAAATGGTTTTGGCGCTCGCCGAATAGCCGTTTTGAAAAAGTATAGTCCTCCGATCCAAGTCGAAATAAGAATAACCAGAATAAGTGCTGTAATCCCGTATATTAACATGAATGCTTCTCTCTCCCTCTCAAGATCTTCTTTCCATAAACACTTTTGGATACATGTTCTTATGTACACTCGTTTTCAGGCGAAAAAACAGGTTTGCTGCCCTAACCTATTTCGTTAAGACAGCAAACCCTTAAATAATCACTTTCTCCAAAGCTTCACAGGCTTCCTGATATGCTGGCATCAATGCACCAAGCAATGGCTCAGCCTTCCTCACCTGACCTGTTTTGGCAAGCTGTTCAATCCTGGCAAAAAGCGTTGAACAATATTCTATTCCAAGACTCAAACTGCCGGATTTCAGATCATGCGCACATTCCGCAGCTGCAATATGATCTCCGGAGACAACGTATCTCCGAAGCACTTCAATTTTGCCAGGTGTTTCGTTACGATACATGCCCAGCAGCATTTCAAGTATCGACTGCTCACCGTCACTGTTTAATTCGCCAATCTCTTTTACAATGCTCATATTCAGCACTTCCCGAGGTTCCGAGGCATGCTGCCATTTTTGAATTACGTTTTTTAAGGATTCCAGTGTAAACGGCTTGCCAATGAAATCATTCATCCCAGCTTCGAGACACTTTTCTTTCTCTCCATCCATGACGTTGCCTGTCATCGCAATAATCGGAATGGCATGACGCATTTCATCCTGCTCCATAGCCCTTATTTTACGTGTTGCTTCAAGTCCGTCCATAACCGGCATCATGTTATCCATCAGTATGATTCCGTACCTCTTGCTAAGAAAGGCCGCAACAGCCTCTTCTCCGTTGGAAACGGAATCAACCTCGATTATTCCAAGTTTCTTAAGTTGCATCAAAACAACCTGACGGTTTATCAGATTATCATCTGCCAATAAGATTGGCAGAGAATAAGGTTCCTGGAGTAGAGAGCCAGATTCATGTGAAGAATCTTGTCCCATTGGAACTGTGGGTTTTACCGATTCTGACTTGCGCCCCATAGGAATTTCAAACCAGAATGTCGAGCCTTTGCCCTCTTGACTTGTGACGCCAATCTGACCGCACATCAACATCACGAGAGATTGACATATGGACAACCCCAGCCCTGTTCCTTCGTATTCCTTGGAACGCCCCTTTTCCGTCTGAACGTAGGGTTGGAACAAGGTTTTCTGATCGTCTTCGGCGATACCTATTCCCGTATCCTCTACTTCAAATCGGATCCATTGCGAGTTCTCATCTTCCTGAACTAGGACAACTCGAATGCTTATTGACCCCTCTTTTGTAAATTTGTTCGCATTTTGAATCAGGTTCATTAATACCTGTGTAATTCGTGTGGAGTCTCCCTCAAGAACCCCGGAGATTCGCGGATCACAATCCACGGCCAGCCGGTTCCCATTTTGAATCACCTTGGGCTCCAGCAAACGAACGATATAATTAAACGTAGGCTCAAGTTCGACATCTCCCATTTCAAGACGCATCTGACCTGCTTCCAGTTTGGAAAAGTCCAGAATATCCTGAATCAACTTCAGCAGAAGTCTCGCTGCCTCTTGAATCACTTGAACCGAATGTTTCTGTTCTTCGGACAAGGAAGAATGTTGCAGAAGTTCAGCCATGCCTAATATTCCATTTAAGGGTGTACGGAAATCATGGCTGATTACGGCAATAAATGAACTCTTGGATTCCCCTGCGGATACCGCTTCTCTTCGGGCAGCATCCAAACTTGCGTTATTTTTAGCAAGCAGACGCTGAAGCGTCACCAGCTCATTGTTCATTTCGGAGAATTCGCCCAAAATTCGCTCTTCCTGTTCCTTGCTGCGAATAATCTGATCAGATAAATGCTCGATCGTTTTGCGAAGCTTTTCGATCTCGCCAGTTTCATTAGACATTACGTCATTCCTCTCTATTCGCGAATCATACCAACGTTGCAGTTGGCAGATTGCTGGGCCAGCAGACTTTCTGCAACGGCAACGGCCTCATCAGCTCCGGGAGCATAACCATCTGCCCCAACTGTCCTCCATAACTCCGGATCAATGTTGAATGGATAACCTCCTACCATGATTTTCACATGCGAGGTCGCCGGGTGATTACGAATCATTTGGATGAGTTCTTTGGCAAGATGAAGATGAAATGTCATGGTTACCGAAATAGCCACTACATCTCCCTGATGACGCTCGATTGCCTCAAGCAGGCTGCCATTGGGAACATTTGCCCCCAAATAATACGTATCCCAACCTTCCATCTCAAACACGTCAGCAAGCATACGTAAACCAATCTCATGCTGTTCACTGCCTACGCACGCCGCCACCAGCTTTTTCTGCTGCGGCTCATGAATTAACCAGCGCGGATACAGCCGCGAGATGATAGCCTGTGTCGCAGCCGTACAGAAGTGCTCCTGAGCGACACTAATCTGGCTAAGCTGCCATAAGCGGCCAATTTCGTATTGAGTGGGTTGAAATATATAACGATAAATATCGCGAATGCTTGCTCCGCTTTCCAGCTCGGCTTCAATAATACTGAATGCTTCTTGGCGTCTGCTATCCAGTAGCGCCTGTAAATAAGACTTCGCAGCTTGGCCGTATGGAAAAGATTCGTTGACGAATCCCTGCGTTACCTCATGATGCTGGGTTTGATAGATTCCCATTTCCAGATAATCTAGAACAAGTGACTTGGATGCATCATCGAACTCTTCTTCTAACGTCTCTTTGATTAGATTTAAATTAATGGCTAGATCATCCGCCGAAACGTGATAACCTGCCAATAGCGTTTTTAGCCAAGATATATAATGAGTAAATAAGTTAGGACTCTTAACCAGGACACTCTCTGCCAGGTAATTCAAACTATATTGCGAATCCTGTTGGGTGCGCATTCTGCCATTTTCACCAAAACGTTCAATCAAATCAGGTTGAAGCGTATACTGCTTCTCCGTTATTTTATCAGCTAGCCCACCTGCTGCTTTCAGCAAGCGTTCCCCAGCTTCCTGATGGGTCATTACGTTATCCCTCCTCTTGCTGAGCAATCGTCTTAACCATCATGGAATATCCATGATACAGTCATTCGATTTCAATCAGCTGTTGATCGGGAAATGCTTTTATTATTATACATGAACTCCAACAAGAAACGTTTCATTTGGAGCTGCATATTAGAACAATTTTCCTATATTATGAGCATTCCTGCAAGTCATTTAGCCAGTTCATGCCCTTTTTCTCAAACAAAAAAAACCGGCCTGCGTTATGGACGCAAGTCGGTTTTTCCTTCAGCGGCAAGTCCTAGTTTCTTCAATAGGCGAATGGCATCAGCTTTCTCCGATGGCTCTAAACCTTCCATCGCATCGATGATAACCTGATGATGTCCAGGGAATATTTGGGTGAATAAATTTCTTCCCTTTTCCGTCAATTCAGCATAAATGACACGGCGGTCTTCCTTGGATGCACGTCTAAACAGCAAATCCTTGTTTTGCAGCTTATCCACTACATAGGTGATGTTCCCGCTGGACATTAGTACTTTCTCTCCGATTTTTTGCAAGGCTTGCGGGCCTTTATGATATAACAAATCCAGCACCCCGAATTCTGTCGTATTCAGTCCATGACTCTGGATGTCACGATTGGACCTTGATGTAACAGAATTGTAAGCTCGAGCGAGAACCACGAATAATTGCAATGATAGTTCCCGATTGTCCTCCGTATTCGGCATTTCCATAATCCTCCGTCAATTGTTTGCAAATTCAGACTGCGTTTCGATGCCAAGCAACGTTTTCATCCCTCACGCAGCACTTCCCAAATACAAGTTATTACAAATAATGCGCCAATTGCCCAAGTATCCTTCAATCATTTGATCAATCTTAGGAACGATGGCGCTCATCAATACTACCGTCATCTTTGGCCAGAATCACCGTATCGGCCATGTCAACAAACAAACCGTTATCGACTACGCCTGGCAGCATGTTTAATTGTACATTGAGTTCAGCCACGTTTGCTATGGATTCCATCCGACAATCTGCAATCAGGTTTCCATTGTCCGTAAGGTAGCGCTCATCCCCATTCATTCGCCACTCTGGTCGGCAGCCCAGCTTCTCCAGCGCCTGGAAGGTCCATTCCGATGCAAAAGGAACCACTTCTACCGGCAGTGGAAACTGTCCCAATTGCTGAACCGCCTTGCTGCCATCAGCAACAATGATGAGTTTATCACTGTTAGCCGCCACGATTTTTTCACGCAAAAGAGCACCGCCGCCGCCCTTGATCAGATTGAAATGAGGGTCGACCTCATCTGCACCGTCAATCGTAATATCCAGCCTTCCAATCTGGTCGAATGGGATGATCGGAATCCCCCACTCGCGAGCCAGCTTGTCCGAAGCTTCCGAAGTCGCCACTGCCTGAATTTGCAGCCCCTCGCGCACACGCTCTCCCAATCTGCATATCGCAAAATATGCTGTTGAGCCTGTTCCGAGTCCAACCTTCATTCCATCCTGAATGTATTCTGCCGCCCGCTCTGCTGCAATTTTTTTCAGATTCATCTAAAATAAACCCCCGCCTGCTTATGATTTGAAAAATGCACACTGTCTTTATTATAGATAAAACCGCTTCCGATGTATATCCATGCCGAATGCCATGCAGCAGGAAATTTGATCTAACGACAAATCCCGAATTCCACCATTTCCTGCTATGTAAGTTTATGGTTAGTTAAAATGGTGTAAGAAATCTAGCACTATATTATTACGTTAAAAGACAAACGGTAATTTCTCCTCATTACACTAGCTTTCAAGCATGGAGTCACTTTTAAGGTTTAAAGGTGTTTTTTTGTATCCTCCTGCTATAAAATAAATACGGAGACTAGAAAATGGAAATTCCTCCAAATAAACAGTTCTAAATACCTATGTAATAAGTGGTATGTCCGCAAATACGTAAATTATTAAAAAAGTTTTAACAAAACTATTCAATTTATCAACATTTCTTACGACATATTAAGTATAGATGTGTTTTAATAATTAGACACCTATGGATTATGAGGTACAAAAGTCTCTGCATTAAGACTGCGAACCCAAGACCATGGTCGCATACATAAGCTCTGGAGGGGGATCAACAAATGACTTAATTGGCTGCATTCATGCAAGCAAATAAAAGGTTTGTTAATTACAAGAAGATCAGGAGTGGAATTTAGTGAAATCATTTAGTTGGAAAAGCATGTCCTTTTTCTCAAAAAACCTATTACTTTCATTTACCAACATCATTATTATCGGGGTTGCACTGATTGCGAGCAGCTATTACTTTCAAAAGACAGTTCTCGTAGACCAGCTGCATGGACAAGTAGAACAAATTACTAAAAAGTGGGCCGAGGGAATCAACGCAGCCGACGTAGAGGCCGCTATTGCGGAAGGCAGCTATGACGGAAAAGTGCAAACCCAGTTACGCGCTTATTTCGATGAAATGCAAGAGTACTACCCGAATATCGCCCAAGCTTATATCTTTGGTGTAGAGCTAGGCGGAGATACAAAAAGAGAAACTTCTCTCGTAGCCATGCCAACCAATCTGAGAGAAGCATTCCAGAGCGATAATGTTAATATTGGCGACATGTATGAACAACCTGTTGTTGTAGCCAATGCATTAAAAGAAATGCTTAATACCGACCGTCCAACCTTCACGACTTTCTATTCAGATGATTTTGGCACGTGGACAACCATCGCTTATCCGATCAAGGACAGCAACGGCAAAATCTTCTCTTACTTTGCAGTCGACGCAGATGCAACAGCAGTTCCTGCCGGACTGAAATCCCTGCTTAAAAACGGGATCATCATTCTGGTTGCATTCCTTCTGTTGTTCCTGATTATCCAATACCTAGTAGTCAAAAACACGCTATCCCCAATTCGTCACCTGATCAAAGGTATCGATGACGTTAGCCGGGGTAATTTGAATGTCAACATTCCGACAGGAAAAGACGACCTCGGACTTGTAAACGAGAAGTTCAACACGATGGTTCGCAAAATTAATGACACAATCGTTAAAGTGCAAGTCACTTCTCAAGAGGTTAACCAATCTGCCAAAGAGTTGTACGAGGTATCTGAGAAAAACAGCGAGAACGCAGATTCCATCAACAGCAATGTAACGCAAATTACCTCCAATATCCGTGGACAGGAACAAGCAAGTATCGATAGTGCCCGTGCCATGGCCGAAATGGCGACTGTGATTCAAACGATTGCCAGCAGTTCCGCTAATGTAGCTGATGAAGCTTATGAAATGGAGCGCCGTTCCCAGCAGGGTAATACGGTCGTACGCCAAGTGTCTCAGCAAATGACACTGATTACGGAATCTGTAAAAAATACGGCTTCAGCAATCCAGGTTCTGGAGAGCCGTTCACAAGAAATCGGGGATATCCTGAACATCATCACTGGCATTTCCAGCCAAACCAACCTGCTTGCATTGAACGCATCCATTGAAGCAGCTCGTGTTGGTGAAGAGGGCCGAGGATTTGCTGTTGTTGCTGGTGAGGTTCGTAAGCTCGCGGAACAATCCGAACAATCTACAAGCCAGATCGCCGTATTAATTGATGAGATTCAAACCGAGATCAAACAAGCTGTCCGCGCAATGGAAAAAGGTACGGCAGAAGTCGATACCGGACTTGATGTTGCGGATCAGACAGGAAAATTGTTTGAAGATATTCTGGAAGCTGCGAAGAAAGTATCGAATCAGATCCAGGAAGTTTCCAGTGCTACAGAAGAAATCTCTGCAAGTACCGAGGAAATGACTGCAACTGCGGATGATCTATCTGCCAGCGTTAGCAAAACAGCAGACAACAGTGAGCGTATTGCCGCTTCCGTCGACGACCAGAAGGCTTCCCTGATCACCCTTGTTGATTCCTCCACCCGTTTGAACAGCATGTCCGAAGAATTACAAGAATTGATCTCTCACTTTAATGTAAGCAAGTCCTAAACAACAATAAAACGAACGTTATAATTAAGGAGGAAAATAGACGTGATCGATCATCACTCTTCATCTTCCCAGACAGTGGAATCTGAGTTGCCAGTTCTCCAGATTCCACTGGATTTTGGGCGCCGTCAACAATCATTTTCGTATGAATCAGCTCATATACAGCTGCAGCCAACACAGAGCCGTGAACTCACTCAGAAGTATGGCTCAACGTCAATTTATAACGCGCTCTTGTCGGCATATGCTGCCTTATTGTTCCGGTTATCGGGAGAACAGGAATTAGGCATTGGTACACTTGATCCGGATCGTTCTGCATCAGTTCTGCTGCTGCAGGTACATGGCAAGATGAGCTTCCGTGAGCTAATTCGTCAAATTACCGTTTTGCAAGAAAAAGAAGATACTTCGGTGCAGCCGGGTTCTTACCCGGAAACCTTGTTTATGTTTAATAGTGTTCAGCTTCCTCAGGCTCCGCAGGTGCTCAATTGGAGTATCCGTGAGGAGCAGGATGTATACACTCTCGACTTGTTCTTTGATGCATCCCTTCTGAAAGAAGCAACCGTGATGAGATATGCTGAGTACTACCAAACCCTGCTTCTCTCCATGATTCGGGATGAAGACGTGACTATTGGCTCCGTGGATATTTTGTCCGCCTCTGACCGGACGCTGTACCGTGAGATGAATGACACCTGTGTGACTGAACCTGAGCATCAGACCATCCATGGCTGGTTTGAAGCTACGGCAGCCGAGTATCCCGATTCGCCTGCAATCACTTCCCCATTTGGCCGGTATAGCTACAGAGAATTGAACGAACGTGCCAATCAGGTAGCTCGTGTACTACTTTCCAACGGACTGCAAAAGGGTGAGTTCGTCAGCATCTTCATGGAACGCAGTCTGGAAACAATCATCTCGCTGCTCGGCATTCTGAAGGCAGGCGGTGTATACGTTCCGATTGACCCTGAGCATCCGCAGGAGCGCAATAGTTATATCGTGGAAGATACTGCTTCTTCTTTTGTTCTAACCAAGGAGTCCTCTTTCACGGAAGCTTCACGGTTATTCTCCGGTATTCCTACCGTACGTCAAATTCTGGCTGTGGACGGACGTCTGGCCGGGTTTGCAGCAAGTAATCCTAATCTGGATATTCAGCCGGACGATCTCGCTTACATCATCTACACCTCCGGATCTACAGGCAAACCCAAAGGCGCACTCGTGGCCCATCGTGGGGTTGTCAACCTTGGGAGTGTCGTGCAGCGCGATTGTGACATACAAGCCGGCGACGTTTTGACTCAGTTTGCTACATACAGCTTCGATGCTTCCGTCTGGGATACGATCGGCGCACTGTTCTATGGAGCAGAATTGTATCTGTTATCTGCCGAGGAACGTGTATCAGTAGAGGAGTTCGCCACGGCAATTGAGCGCACAGGTACAACGATCATTACGATCCTGCCTACGATCTTCTTTAACCAGCTTGCATCCTATCTATCAGACGAAGGGTTCCACAAGCTGGCCAAAGTTAGAATTATTACCGTTGCGGGCGAAGCCCTCTACGGAGAACAGGTTCGCGCCTTCCAGCGCAAATTTGGTAACCAGATTGATATCGTCAATGTGTACGGGCCTACCGAATGTACTGTGGCGACTACGACACACCGGATCAGTGAACAGGTCCCGGATCATGTGGCTAACATTCCAATTGGTAAACCGATTCATAACTACAAAGTGTATATCGTCAATGAAGAGCAGCAGCTCTGCCCTGTAGGCGTGCCTGGTGAAGTATATATTGCTACCCCAGCCCTGGCAAAAGGGTACTTGAATCAACCAGAACGTACAGAGCAAGCCTTTATTGATAACCCTTTTGCAATCGATGAGAAAATCTACAAATCTGGTGATATTGCCAAGCTGCTCGATACCGGTTTGCTGGAATACGTCGGACGTAGTGATTCACAGCTGAAGATCCGCGGTCATCGGATTGAGATTGGTGAGATTGAGGACCATTTTGCTCGCCTTGAAGGAATTCAGGATGTTGTGGTCATTCCGAAGAAAGAATCGGACGGTCAGAACATGCTTGTGGGATATTTCACTTCCAAGGACGGCACTACTCTATCCGTAGACCATATTAAAGCCCAATTGGCAGACAAGCTCCCATCCTATTTTGTACCGAAATGGATCTGTCAGCTTGATGAAATGCCTATCGCACCTACCGGCAAAATTCACCGGAAAGCGATGGTATCTCTACCAAACGAGGAAAGACATGAAAACCGGCCGGATCGGGTCATGCCTGAGACAGAGACCGAGGCGATTATATTCAATGCCTGGAAAGAAATTCTCGGACACAGTGATTTCGGAATCGAAGACAGCTTCTTCACGATCGGTGGCGACTCCTTGCGAGTAATCCATGTCCTGGTTATTCTGAAGCCGCACTATCCACAGCTGAAGATTGCCGACTTCTTTGCAGAGAAAACCATTCGTTCCCTGGCACTTCGGGTACAGTCACTTGCGCAGATTACCGAGCAAACTGCACCTTCCGCTGAGCACACTGGCGTGATGACCCAACTGGCTGAGCATCCCGTCGAATTGGCATCCCAACTGGGATACCCTGAGATCCGCAAGCCGGAACATGTTCTGCTAACAGGCGCTACAGGCTACCTTGGATCACATGTGATGCAGCAGCTCCTTCTTCATTCGGATGTGACAATCCATACGCTTGTTCGTCGTCCGTCTGACGGTAATACAGCCATGCAGCGTTTAAGCAAGGTTATGGAGGGATATTTCGGCCCTGAGATCAGTACACTTCTCGCTTCCCGTGTGGAGATTATCGAGGGAGATCTGGAGCAGCCTAACCTGGGTTTAACCGCTGAGCAGACCCGTCATGTACAAGCCCGGATTGACCGTGTAATTCACTGTGCCGCAGACGTAAGACACTTTGGAGATGCCGAACAGTTTGCCAAAACCAATGTAGAGGGTACTGTGGCCCTGTTGAATCTGGTTCGCAGCAAACCAGGCGCTTCCTTCCATCATGTCTCAACCATGGGCATACCGGAAGATCTGGCACTCAGTGGACAATGGGAATCATCCCTTCAATATGACCGTTTCCCGGCAGATCTGCATGTAGAGAACCTGTACTCTGACAGCAAACTTGAAGCGGAGAAAGTATTGATGATCGCAGCAGAGGAAGGTGTACCTGTAAGCATCTACCGTGCGGGTAACCTGACATGTCATTCGGAAACGGGACGTTTCCAGTCCAACATTGACAGCAATGCCTTCTACCGGATGATCAAAGCAATGCTCCTTCTCGGTAAAGCTCCTGCTGCCGATTGGTTGGTCGATTTTACCCCGATCGATTATGCAAGCCAGGCTATCGTGCATCTGGCTCTGCGTGATGACACGGCTGGACGGGTCTTCCATATTTGTAATCCCGAGTCGATCCGTTACGACTCATTGATTGCTTCCATCAATCGTGCGGGGTATGAAGTCGAAACGCTGCCTTTTGATGAATATACCAGCTGGTTATTCGACTCATCCATCAGCAAGGATTCAGAAGCCCTGCAGCTTGCCATTGCCCAATTGGAAGGTGACGGTGCGAAGGATTCAGCATATGTATATGCCTGCCCGGTAACAACAGCGTACGTTGAACCAGCCGGAATTCACTGTGCAAAAGCAGATGACTCATTCATCTCCAATATGCTGCAATATGCTGTTAACATTGGATATTTCCCTGCTGCTAGTCAGCCGCAGCTTGACTCTTCCACATCACATATTGTGGAGTAAAACGATTCATTTATAAAAAACAAACAAGCCACTTGGCCGTCACTTCAGACAGCCAGGTGGCTTGTTTGTTTTTATGTCCAGCGTATTATAGCAATAATGGCTAGATGAGCCGGGTAAAAATAGCGCCAGATCCACCTTGGTCCTTTCAAGCGAAAACCTGCCCCGTAAAACTGCGCAATCGCAATGCCTAACGTAGCCAATACGCTGTACATTTGGACTGAACTGCTGTAGAGCTGGATATATAGAGCCGTTAACAAAACATGCCCCAGCACCAGTACAGGTCCCTGGAAGTACCGGAACAACAGTACTAGCAGCAGTCCATACATGCCATAATCCATGGCCGTCATCTCCATGACTATGCCTGCCCCAATAACAATCGGGATGCCCAGTAATCGGTTCGGCAGTTTGTCCAGTACCAGCAAAACCAGCAGTGACGACCACAGGGTCCATACGACGTTTAATGACAGGTGATTAAATGCCGCCATGAAAGGGACTTGGGAGATCACAGCGATCCAAAAAAGACGCCAGATGTATTTTTGTACATTGCGTGTATGCTTATACCCGATATAAACAGCAAATGCATAGATGGGAAAAGCAATCCGCCCAATGATCCTCAGTTCCTCAACCTGCGGATAAAAGACAGCCCCTATATGATCGATCAACATCGTGATCATGGCGATCCACTGCATCATTTTGCGTTAATCCCTCCCTTATCTATCTCTACTTCAAACTTCAAATATCCCTATTCGAGGTTATTCACACATTACGTTCATAATACAGGAAGTGATTATCTTTCGCATACCCCTCTGATTCATATAATGCCTGTGCCTGTGTATTGCTAATCGCTGTGGATAAGGTTATTCGAACCGCCCCTGTCTCGCTGGCGAAGTTTTGTGCAGCCTGCATCAACTGACGCGCTATACCTTGCTTGCGGTGATCCATATGTACAAATAAGTCATTAAGCACCCAAATAGAGCTCATAGACACTGAACTGAAGCTCGGATATAACTGAACAAACCCAGCTATATTCCCTGGACCAGGTTCCAATTCAGATTCAGACTCTGCCATCCATATAACAGATTCATTCTTTCTCAAGCGCTCCTGAATGTACTTTATGGCTCCCTCCGTATCAGAAACCTGGTTGTAAAACATTCTGTATTGGTTAAATAATTCACCTATCTGCTGGGCATCATCAAGCCCTGCCCGTCTAACCCGATATACCATCTGTTCCTTCCCCCTTAACAACGAACTGATCTCTCCATATTTCTTATTTAGTTTACGGCATTTCGAGCGATCCACCCATTCATCATCTGCATCAAAGTTTGCAATATATTCTACTTCTATAAGAATAATTCCATACAACCGTCGCCAGACTATAGACTTAATCACTGATTTTGTTCAGAGTTCGCAGATAAAGGAGAGCATTCATGACAACTGAGCCCATCCTCGAACAGCTTAAAGCGCATTTAATCGGCATCGCCGACATCATTTATCAGCCCTTACAGTTAGGCCCGGTTAGTGGTGTTCTTATCTATATACAGTCTATTGTGGACACAGCGACTATGCGAAAATCCATTATCAAGCCACTGCTGGAAAAGGTATCTGAAAATGAAGTCGATTCTCTTTTTTTATCACGTGTCATCAGCGGAGAGTTTTTTACACTGGAGTCCAAACGCTCTGACTCTGCAGAGCAGTTGGTGGATGATATTCTTTCTGGTAACGCAGCACTGTACCTGGAAGGATTGTCAGGTATGCTTTCGTTTTCCATTCAAAGTTATCAAAAACGCTCTGTACCTGAATCGACCAATGAGGTCGTCGTTGTTGGACCTCAAGAAGCTTTCATAGAGGATATTAACGTTAACATGTCACTGCTACGGCATAAGATCAAACATCCAGACTTCAAAATGATCAAGTTTACCATCGGCAGATACACAAAAACTGAAGTTTATGTGGTGTATATCCAAGGATTATGCAAAGCAGACATACTGGAAAATGTGCTGGACAGTCTCGGTGAAATCGATATGGATAGCAGCTTAGGGGTAAGCTATTTATCCGAGTTTCTTGAAGAACATCCCCTGTCTCCGTTTCCACAGTACCAGTATACCGAAAGGCCAGATACGGTCGCTGCGGCTTTGGTAGAGGGACGTATCGGCGTAATGCAGGATGGAACCCCATTTTCGCTACTGATTCCGGTGACCTTCTTCTCCTTAATGCAATCCTCTGAGGACTACTATCAGCGATTTCATTCTGCATCATTTATCCGGATGATCCGGTTGCTATTTTCGGTCATCGCCTTTTTGCTACCCTCTGTTTATGTTGCGGTGACAACTTTTCACCCGGAAATCATTCCGACCAATCTGCTAATTACGATCGCTGCTGCCAGGGAGAATATTCCCTTTCCAGCATTAATCGAAGCCATCATTATGGAAATAACCTTTGAGGGATTACGAGAAGCAGGTATACGTATTCCCAAGCCTTTGGGTCAAACCGTATCCATTATCGGCGGAATCGTCATCGGACAAGCAGCGGTTCAGGCCGGCATCGTATCCGCACCGTTGGTCATTGTGGTCTCTATCACGGGCATTGCCGCTTTTATTATCCCGCACTTTGAACTAGGTCTGGCATTTCGGCTGCTTCGTTTTCCAGTTCTGCTTATGGGCGGAACGTTAGGCTTGTTTGGCGTATTGATATCCATCTATCTGCTTTACTGGTATATGGTTAGCCTGCGTTCCTTCGGTGTTCCTTACATGCAGCCTTTTGCTCCCCTGGTGCTTCGGGATTTCAAAGATACTTTTGTGCGCGTCCCGTGGTTTCGGATGAAAAAAAGAACCAAAGCTTATGCAGCGGATAATGAAACGAGGCAAAAGACACCATGAAGGTTCGCAATTTGTATCGAAAAAGTGGACTTATGCTAATAAGTTTCCTCCTGTGCAGCGGATGCTGGTCTAAGGTTGAGATCAACGAGAGAACCTTTATTACAGCCATGTATGTCGATAAGGGGGAAACACCTGGGGATATCGAAATAACACTCAGTATGCCCCTGCCTAATCGGCTTGCACCCGAAGGAGGTGGGTCGAGTAAAAATCCTTATGCCATCGTATCAGCTACCGCACCAACGATAGCTGATGCACTTGAGAAAATTCAGACTGACTTAACACGAAAAATATCTTGGGGACATACTCGGGTCGTTGTTTTTGGCGAAGCCTACGCAAAGGAAGGAATTGAGGATACATTGGCATGGATTGCTCGAGAACCTCTGTTTCACCTAAGCAGCTACATTATGGTTGCCAAAGGAAAAGCCAAGAATGTCTCCGATCTCACACCTGTATTCGAAGAAACACCAAGTGATGTACTACGGGAATTCTCCACTGAAGAAAACCTACTAAAAACTCAAGTACTTAATATCTTTGCCGCAGAAAAAATGAATCAAGGATTTGCCTCCCTCCTGCTGACTGCCCAAAAAAGCTACATGGCAAGCGAGGATGGCGAGTTGAAAAAGTGGGTGAGCCAATCTGGAGCAGCCCTATTCAAACAAATGAAGATGGTTGGTACTATTTCCGACGAGGAGGCTAGGACGGTTTCCTGGGCAGAGCGAAACCTAGATTCAATGACCATATCTGTTCGAACCAAAAAAGAAAAAGCAAGCATGACGCTTTATGACATGCACTCCGATGTTCACGTCCGCTTGGAACAAGGTGAGCCGATCTTTGATATCAAACTCATCGGGAAGGCTGAACTAAACTCGGTTATCCCCATTCTCAAAGCAAAGGATATTGTAGCGGTGAGGGATATCGAAAAGGCTGCTGGGGAAAAAGTAAGTGCTCAGCTAACCAAAGCGATTAGGTTCGGTCAGAGTAAAGGGGCCGATATATTGAGGCTGGGGTACCGCCTGGAATGGAGGTATCCAAAGATTTGGAAAACACTTCGTCCTAAATGGATTAGCTATATAAAAAATGATTTGCAGTTCCATGTCACTACTGATATCAACATTCAGTTTGTAGGATCAGAGTCTAGCTTTTGATGGGGTCACATACTGGCTCCCCAATCAATTACACAGGAGGAATCCGATGATAGCCGTACTATTGTTTGCCGGGCTTTATTTAATGGACTGGTCGTTCTTTCGTTCCAGTAAGAAAACAATTAGATATGGTTATTTCATCTTACTGATTTTCTATCTCACGTGGAATACACTGGCGGTGAGCTGGCCTGGATGGCCTAATCCCAATGATATGATCAATCTAGTCTTTGGTTGGGCTGACCAAATATCACAATAGGAAAGGTGACTCCCATGAACCACCTCACTGCTGGACAAGCATATCGTTTCATGTTTGTTTATTTATATTCAGAGCCTGTTGCCTTTCTATTGCAGCGATTATTCAAAATGAGCGGGTATCAAGGCTGGCTCTCCACGATCGGTGGCTTTCTACTCAGTCTTATATTTCTTATATTCACCTACAAGCTGGGCTCGCTCTATCCAGACAAACCTTGGCTGTCATTCGGGGAGAAGATTGTTGGCAAATCTGTGCATCAAATTTACATCGGATTAATTATTATGCTGTGTATCTATCTCTTGTCCATAGATGTGGAAAACTTCATTGTATTCCTCCAATCGATGTACCTTCCCGAAACTCCTATTTGGTTAACGGCAGGGATAACCCTCTTGTGCGTTAGTCTATCTGCCCGTTCCGGATTATTTACCATCGTGTTTATGTCTGAAGGTATTTTTGTCGTACAGCTGATTACCTCCACTTTTCTTGTACCGACTGTAGGAGGCGGAGGCAATCCTGGAATCCTGACATCCATGCTGACCCATCATGAACTATCCGAAATCATATTCGGCTCCCTTTCAACTATGCCTTGGTTTTCCGAGTGGATGATGTTTCTATTCCTTGCGCCTGCTATTGCTTTCCGGCGTAATATGCTCAAAAGTATGTTTTTTGCAGGAGGAACGGTAGTAATATTCATCATCGTTTTTTGGATGTTTACATTAATGAATTTTGGACCGTACGTCGCTGCAAGTTTCCGTTACCCCTTGCTGGAGATGATACGATTTGCCCGCTACGGAGATTTTCTGGATAATCTGGATCCTGTGTTAATTGCTATCTGGTCTACAACTATGTTCACCCGAAGCTCATTTCTCTTATATGTGGCTTCCGTCTGCCTTTCAAAACTTGTTGGTATCAAACAACAAAAATCCTTCGTTTATCTGCTTGGTGGAACTGCTGCGGCCATAGTGCTTCAGTATGCAAAAGATGCAGCTTCATATGAACTAGCTATCCGCTCCTACGCGGTACCCGTGTA
The DNA here is from genome assembly GCF_022346995.1 of Paenibacillus sp. ACRRY. Lineage (GTDB taxonomy): Bacteria > Bacillota > Bacilli > Paenibacillales > Paenibacillaceae > Paenibacillus. The sequence goes on from NZ_JAKRNM010000001.1 coordinate 1,952,594, forward strand.
TACCGTCATCATTGAGTCAATGCCTATACTATATATATCCATATATTGGATTCGTTCTATGGCAAAAAGGCGAACAGGAGCGTAACTGGCTCCGTCGCCATGGTACTTTATTGAAAATCACTTTAATTCAATACGTTGATTTTGCGGATCAGGACTTACATCAGGGAAAATAACCCCTTTTTTCAAAATTAGATTGGCATACTGGGCACGTTCACCGGTAGCAACGATAGCATAGGCACGTGAAGCCCTCTCATAGAACGAAAATCGCTCCTCTTGATCGAAAGCATCTGTGATACCCTCATGCTCCAAAATCAGTCTGCGGTAATCCTCCCATATAATTGGAACGACCTGATCTCCCTCTACAACCTGCATGACGGCTGCAGGTCTTACTGCATACGTATCAAGTGGATACAAGCTCAATATGGCATCCAATAACTCTACGGTTCCCACCGCATCACAACGGATGAGATGCCTGGCATGGCTGGCTGCAGGGAAATTGCCATCAGCGAGAACCAATTCGTCCCCATGCCCCATCTCAGACATAATCTTAAGCAGTTCTGGAGGAATTATTGCAGGAATGTTTTTCAGCATACTCAGCTCTCCTTGTTAGCTCCACATCGAATGGAGCAGAATGGCCTTCGATATTCCAAGATGACATCCTTAACTTTCCACCAATGCAGTTCACTTCCATTCTATCAGTATTTTCTAACTTCGCACAATCCAACTTGAAAGTTGTTTATATCCAATTTGCTTTGACAAAATTCGTTGCATAACATATAGTTGTTATAACAAGTAATTAGTTTGAAGAGATGATTCATAGGAAAGTGAGGAACTACGTTCGTATGGACTATTCGCTAGAGCAATCTGTCGGATTTATGCTGGGCTTCACGTATCGCAAAGCTGCTGCTTTACTTGCGACCCGTTTTAAACCTTACGATATAACAACAGAGCAATTCTCTGTTCTGTTCAATATTGATAAGGGAGAAGGCGTGAACCAAAAGGAAGTTGCCCATCGCGTTCTGAAGGATCAACCCACCACTGCACGCATTATTGATCTACTTGAGAAAAAGGGATGGGTTGAACGTCGGACCAGTGAACAGGATCGCCGAGCTTATCTCCTCTATCTGACTGCGGAAGGAAAAGCGTTGATCGATATTCTGGTTCCCATTGAAAGAGAAATGAATAAAGAACTTGCTGAAGGTATACCCGAAGACCAGATGGAAGCATTTAAACATACTCTTTCCCTCATTAATCGCAACTTGTAATGAACTGAACATCCAAGGGGGAATGAATTCATATGAAAGACCGTTCTACACAGGTTAAACTTTGGACCACCGATTTTATTTTGCTCATGCTCTGTAACTTCCTGCTTTTTCTACAGCTGCATATGATTGTTTCTCCTCTTCCTTCCTACGTACAGGAACGATTCCACGCCAATGCTTTTGAAGTCAGCTTATTCACCTGTCTGTTTGCACTTAGTGCAATTGCAGCACGCCTCTACTCAGCCAAAGCACTCGAAAAAGGCCTCCGTAATGCCATGATCTACATTGGCCTGTCTGTAGCCCTTCTTGCTACCCTCGGGTATTATTTTGCTGCCGGTATAGCTGTGCTGTTACTGCTGCGCATGGTTTTTGGTGTTGGTTTCGGAATGAGCAGTACCGCGTTCCCAACCATGGCTTCTGACATCATTCCGGTTAAACGAATGGGAGAAGGTATGGGCTATTTCGGGTTATCTACCAGTCTTGCCATGTCCATGGGTCCCATTATCGGGGTAACGTTGCTGCAGGGTTCAGGATTCATAACACTTATGCTGTGTACAGCCGCCGTGATCGTAGTCATCTATCCACTCAGTTATTCGTTAACACGTAAGAAAGCAGCACATTCACACGCTGGTTCAGCTCAAACTTCAGCCGGGCCCATAGCGAACGTCTCCGGAACGAAGGAGAAAATTCCTTTTAATCGCAAATTGATCTTGCCAAGTATGCTGAATTGTTTGTTATCCATCACCTATGGTGGACTTGTCGGTTTCATTGTGTTATACGGGAAAGAGGCCAATCTGGCCAACCCTGCTTTATTTTTCTTGTTTAATGCATTAGCTGTACTGCTTGTCAGACCATTTGCGGGCAGATTGTATGACAGTAAGGGACCCAAAGCGCTGCTTATTCCTGGAGCGATTTTTGTGGCTATCGGGCTGATTATCCTCTCTTTTGCAACGTCCATGCCGATTTTATTTGTCGCAGCATTCATATACGGCATTGGGTATGGTTCCATGCAATCTTCACTGCAGACCTGGATGATTCAGATTGTAGCTCCAACCCAGCGCGGGATGGCGAACGGCATGTTCCTGAATACACTTGATTTGGGGATTGCTATGGGAGCTCTGCTGCTTGGTGCTATTGCCTCCATGACAAGCTACACGGACATGTACCGGTATTCTGTCATCTTCATGATTGTGTTCCTGCTAATCTATCTTATCCAAGGTAAACGAAGTGGATCTTTCGCAGTTTCTGTTCATCCGCTGCTTGCCCATACGCATATATCAGCCGCGGATTCAGACTCCAAAGAGCAAACTTCAGACACATCCGTTCAAAAATAAATTCCTTTCAAATTAAAAGACGCGTTTGCCGGTTGAGAATCTTGTTCTCACCAGCAAACGCGTTTTTGTTATCTTTGCAGTTCGTTAAAATGGACTTTTCTTTCGCCTAATGGGTACCCGTCTAGGTACGTGATTCGTCTCCGCATTCCGCTCCAACTTCTCAGGGGCTTCCGAGCTGGACTCATTCCCTTTTTCCGGCTTAACCGCAAATAATGTGAGCAGACCACCTACCGCTCCAGTAGCTGCAATTACAATAAAAAGAATAAAATGCGAAGTACCAATGAGTAGGGATACCACCGGTGGCCCCAAAGAAACGCCAATAAAACGCATACTGCTGAACAAGGCTGTAATCGTACCGCGCTGCGCTTTGTCAACGCCTTCAGTAATGAGTGCATCAAGACATGGAAGCGTGGCACCAATCCCTGCACTACCCAGAGTGAATAATCCCACCACCAGATAGATGCTATCCCAGAGCCCCATAATGACCAGAGAGCCGGTCAAAATCACCAGTCCCGTAAAACCTACCCACTTCATGCGAACCTTACTCTTGCCAATCCATTTACCTGCGAGGAATGACGACAAGCACAGGGCTGCCAACGGTATTGCGAGCACAAGACCTTTAAGTACACCTTTTAGCTGGTACTCTGACTCCAGCGTTTCCGACAAATAAAAAAGCACGCCAAATATAACAAACATGCAAATTCCACCGATGGCAAAGAGTGCATACAGCCAGCGGCCTTTTTGTTTCAGCACTGTGCGAACGGATGAGACAAATTCGGAAAAGGTCGGTGGCTTCTCTTTTTTCTTCGGCGTTTTCACCAGAAAAATAACAAGTACCAGTGAAAGCAAACAGAGCACCGGTATCGCCATAAACGGCAGGTACCACAGCCAAACGGCCAGCGCAGCACCCAAAATGGGGCTTATGACTTTACCGAACGTATTGGATGTTTCGATAATACCCAAACTCTTGCTGACCTGCTTTTCGTCATCAAACATATCGCCAACAAGGGGTATAACGATGGGAAAGGCTCCAGCTGCGCCTATTCCTTGCAGAAACCTTCCGCCAAGTATGGTCCAATACGCTATGCTTCCGTCCAGCATTAATGCAGCTCCGCCTGCCACCGCACCCCCGGCTGCCGCTATAATAAGGCTGGGGATTATGACCGCTTTACGTCCAAACCGATCGGACAGATACCCTGCAATCGGAATCAGCAGTATGGCGACTACTGCGTATACCGTGATAAGCATGCTGACCTTGAAAGAGGAAACTTTCAGTTCACGCTCAATTTGCGGAAGGATCGGAATCAACATGGAGTTACCCAATGTCATAATCACCGGGATGGAAGCAAGTGCGACGAGGTCCCACTTTTTATCTTTCATGCCTTAACCACCTTTACGAGATCGGAAAACAACATTGTTAGTGTGGTTAGTTCACCAATTGATTATACGGGATATGTAAAAAAGTTCAGTTACAGCATGTTAAAAAACCGTTCTGGATTTTACAACCCAGAACGGTCTATGTGTATTATTAATCGTATTGAAATAGATCGTTTTCACTCCGCTGAAATACCTAACATTTTAATTTGAACTGTTGAATGGCCGCTCCACCTTGGAACACAATATATAAACGATCAAGTTCCTGCTCAGGTTGGATTGGGCATTGGACCGTTGTCCATTGGATGTCAGAACGATCTTGACCCGGTGTGGATTCAGAACCATTCATGGGCACAGGACATGTTCCGAGAAGCGCCCCATCTGGCCCTCCAGAACGTATCTGCAGTTCTCCACCTTTTCCAAAAGCAGCTACCCGTGCTTCCAATGTATGCGCTCCTTGTGTTCCGTTATTCAGGAAAGCAATCCAGGACAGCTGATCTTCCTTATACAGTGGTTCTCCAGGGACAATGGCCCGAACTGCCGATCGTCCTTCCAGACACTCATCCAGGAGCACACCTGCATACTCATCAAAATTCTCAGCAAATGTTGGCAAGTCCAATTGGCGGGCAGGTATAACCTCCCCTTCAATCTCCATATCGGCTGTCTGGCGAATATCTTCCGAGGAGCGCCCAGCCATAATGGACCAGGTCGCTGTCTCCACGCAATACCGATCACGGGTGACATCCCAGAAGGCAAGCTTTTGAACAGGAATTTCAAAAGTTACTGTCTGAACTTCGCCAGATGCAAGATGGATACGTTTAAAGCCAATTAATTGCTTCAAAGGCCGCTTTACTCGGGATGTCTGTGGACGCCCATATATCTGCACCACTTCATCACTTGCGTACTCTCCTGCATTTCGGACTTGTAGTTCAACCTTCAACACATCAGCTCCGGATTCACCTGTTATCCGCTTAGCACTGATTGCATCATATTCGAATGGAGAATAAGTCAAACCATGACCGAATGGATATAAAACCGGACCCTCATGGTACATATAGGTCGTACTGTTATTGATAATATCGTAATCCATGATATCGGGAAGCTGGGACTCATCCTCATACCAGGTCATATTCAGTCTGCCTGCCGGAGCATATGTGCCAAGCAGAACATCCGCAACCGCGTGTCCAAGCTCTTGTCCTGCATGAGTCAAGTATACGATGGCTGGAGCTATGTCCTTTAACTCCTGCAGTGCAAATGGATAACTTCCCACAATCACAACAACGGTATTGGGGTTTACCTTGCGAACCTCTTTGACAAGACGAATTTGCTCAGATGGAAGTGTAAGACCTGGCCGATCAATTTCTTCCTTGCCGTTAATATAAGGACTATTACCGACAACGACTACAGATAGGTCACTTGCTTTCGCAGCAGCTACTGCTCGCTTAATACCATCAATCTCGATATGCTTCACCAGCGGTACTGGCTTCTTCGCTCCAATCGCCGAATTACTCGCATTCGATGCTTCCGTGCCATCTTCTGGTGAATCAGCAACGGGTGCCAAAACATGCTTGTCCCGATGCTCAGCAAGTCCCAATGGAAGTCCATTCCACGTACGCATTAAGCTTCCGTTATCGATCTCGGGATCAAATTGCACAACTTCCTTTACAAACCATCCCCCGATCTCTGGTGCAATCGCCTGATACTTGCCTTCTTCGGTTAACGTAATATAGCGATTATTCTTCACACTTCGCAGCGTATGACTTCCCCATCCCCAATCCTGATGAACGAACACAGCCTTCTCCGCACTGCCTTCCGCAACGGCTACAACGGTTCCTTCATCTCCGATGGATAATACCTGCCCTTCTGTAGTCTGGAGACTAATTCGATCATTTCCATCCTCATAGATGATCTCTGCATCAGCCAATCGACTCCGCAGACCGTCCAATGCGGTGATCCGATACGGTAGCGTACCGCTATACCAATCGGTGAATACTGCACCCGCGAGAGGTCCAACCACGCTTACCTTGCGAAGTGCATCCGACTTTAATGGGAGCAACCCGTCATTTTTCAACAATACAATAGATTCTACCGCAGCTCGATAACTTAATTTGGCGTGTTCCGGCGCACACAGGACAGACTCTGGTATAGAAGCATATGGATTAAGACCCGAACGGTCCAGTTGTCCAAGACGCATGCGAACCCCGAAGATGTTGCGAATAGCCCGGTCCAGATCTTCTTCCTTCAGCAAATCTCGATCAAGAGCCTCTTGCAATGCAGCGACCACCAGATCCACTTCATCGGTCAGACAATCCACACCTGCTTTTAAAGCACCTGCCGCAGACTCGGCATGCGTCGCATGGTATCCATGATAGTTTACGGTTTGGGAGAGGTCTCCCCCGTCACAGACGATAAAACCAGGCATAGCCCATTCGCCTTTGACCACATCGTTCACATAAAGGCTCTCAATTGCAGGCGTGCCGTTGATGGAATTATAGGCTGTCATCATAGACAAGGCACCGCCCTCAACAAAAGGTGTCTCGAATGCTTTAAGATAGTACTCTCGCAAATTCCGAGGATCAATGCTGGATGAACAATTCAGCCGGTCTTTCTCGTTATTATTGGCGAAGAAGTGTTTTAGCGTAGCGACCATTTTCAAATAAAATGAATGATTCCCCTGCATACCTTGCACGAGAGCTGCTGACATCTCCCCTGTGAGCACAGGGTCTTCACCATAGCCTTCTTCGGTTCTTCCCCAACGTGGATCACGCTCCAGATCAACGGTTGGTGCCCACAGGGTTAAACCGTGCCGTTCAGGTTCGCGATGGTGGTAGGCTCTGGCCTCATCCCCTATGACTGAACCAATTTCACGCATGAGTGCTGTATTCCATGTACTTGAGAGTCCGAGAGGCTGCGGAAAAACGGTTGCTTCCCCTTTCCAGGCCACCCCATGGGCAGCTTCCCCTCCAACGTTGTATGCAGGAATTCCCAGCCGCGGAACAGCTGCTTCGCGTGTAGGAATCAGGCTGATCTTCTCTTCTATCGTCAATCGTTTAATCAGGTCATCAAGTCTCTGTTCGAGCGGCAATGCTGCATCCCACATGGGGTACTGTTCATATTCCTTCATACTTACTCCTCCTAATTAGTGGTATGGTTCTATCATCATCTTCCATTGTTCCAGGAGCTCCAACGTACGTTGATTAAACTTCTGGTGCCAAACGCAAAATCACATCCGAATAAGCAGCATGCTCCAGCTGTATTTGGTAAGTTGTATTGAAAAGTCCGCCCTGCAAGAGGCAATACTCTTTCACTTTGGTAGCGGTTCCAAAAATCTCTCCACCAATCGATATAATATCTCGGTAGGTCTACCCTAGATCATACTATGATTTACTCGCTGCAACCACTTCTGCATGTCTCATTTGTAGACAAACAGAACGGCACCTTGCGGTACCGTCCTCTAAGTCATGTGTGCAAATTACAATTGAATCGTGAGCGAGCTTACGCCTGTTGCTGCCGTTACTACGATGCCTTGTTCACCAGCTGTCTGGGATCCACCCTCGACACTGGATACACTTTCGATGCCGCGAAGTACCACATTCCATGGCTTGCCTGCACCTTCAGCACGTACCTCCAGAACAGATCCGTTACGGGTTACGTTCACAATCAGTTCCTGCTCAGCCTGTTGGTTTACAACAACCGCTTGAGCCGTGTTGCCATCAGAAAGCTCGAACAAATGCAGGGAAACTTCATTTGCAAAATCATAATCCGGTTTGCTATTCGTCGCGCCCACTGCAATCAAACTGTTTGGTTTGATCATCATTGGCAATGTGCGGAAGTTATGATTCTCACGTACAAAACGACCGCCTTGTACTTTATCGCCTGTCAGGAAGTTTGTCCACGTTCCTTCTGGCAAGTAGTAAGTTACATCGCCTTCCTTATTAAAGATCGGCGCTACAAGAATCGAATCCCCAAACATGTATTGCGTATCCAGGCTATATGTTGCAGGATCCTCTGGGAAGTCCAGCACCATGGCGCGCATCATCGGGATACCTTTCACAGTCGATTCCTGAGCAGAATTGTAAAGGTAAGGCATCAAGCTATTTTTAAGTTTGGTGAAGTCACGAACAACGTCCACGGATTCTTCATCAAATAGCCAAGGCACACGATAGGAAGTACTTCCGTGTAGACGGCTGTGAGAAGACAACAGTCCGAATTGTACCCAGCGTTTGTATACGTCAGGTGTCGCTGTATTTTCAAATCCGCTGATATCATGACTCCAGAAGCCGAAGCCGGAAAGTCCGAGTGACAAGCCGCCGCGAAGCGATTCAGCCATGGATTCATAAGTAGAAGAGCAATCTCCGCCCCAGTGAACCGGGAACTGTTGACCACCTGCTGTTGCCGAGCGGGCAAACAGGGCAGCTTCGTTCTTGCCAATTTTTTCTTCAAGCAACTCAAATACTGCTTTGTTATAGAGATGTGTATAGTAGTTATGCATTTTAACCGGATCGGAGCCGTCAAAGTATACGACATCAGTCGGAATTCTTTCGCCGAAGTCTGTCTTGAATGAATCTACACCTTGATCAAGCAGTACCTCCAGCTTACTCTTATACCACTTGACAGCATCCGGATTCGTGAAATCAACCAGCGCCATACCGGCTTGCCACATATCCCACTGCCATACGCTGCCATCAGCTGTTTTCACCAGATAACCGTTCTCCATACCTTCATCAAACAAGTAGGATTTTTCTGCAATATAAGGGTTGATCCAGGCACATATTTTAAGACCTTTGTCTTTCAAACGGCGAATCATGCCTTCCGGATCCGGGAACATCGCTTCATCCCATACGAAATCAGACCATTGGTATTCCTTCATCCAGAAGCAGTCAAAGTGGAATACGGAAAGTGGAAGATCACGTTCAGCCATGCCGTCCACGAAGTGGTTAACGGTTGCTTCATCATAATCCGTTGTGAACGATGTTGTCAGCCACAGACCAAACGTCCATGCCGGTGGAAGCGCTGGTTTACCTGTTAATTTCGTATAATTATCAAGTACATCCTTCGGATTGTCACCGCCGACAATGAAGTACTCCAAAGTCTCGCCTTCTACGCTGAACTGCACTTTAGATACATTCTCAGATGCAATTTCATACGATACGCGTTCAGGATGGTTTACGAATACACCGTACCCTTTGCTGGACAAATAGAAAGGAATGTTCTTATAGGACTGCTCGCTGCTTGTACCGCCGTCCTCATTCCATGTGTCAACCACTTGACCATTCTTAACAAATGGTGTGAAGCGCTCACCCAGACCGTAAACGTATTCGCCTACGCCAAGATCAAGCTGCTCGCGGAAGTATGCTTCTTTACTCGGACCAGTAATATAACCAGCCGCTCTCTGACCGCTGCCTGTAATCCGTTTTCCTTCATACAAGAAGTTGACGTCCCAACCCTTTGTTTTGTCAATTTGAACTTCAAGATTGCCGCTTTTCAAAACAGCACCTTGTTCATTTTGCGTGATGTCAACATTTACATCTTGATAGTTGAGTTCAAATTCAGGACTCTTTTTTACTCTTCCTTTATGGTGATTCAAGGTTACACGAATAACGTTAGGCATAGGTGAGCTGTACGTTGCTTTCAGCAATGTACCGTTCAGCGTATCACCTTTGGTGCGAATATATTTAGTTGCCGCATATACGGTCAAGGAATCCCCTTTTTGCACAATATCACGAATGTCAGTCGGGTTTTGAATTTGGTATCCTTCACGAGTCATCCAGAATCCATCAGTAAATTTCATGTTTTCTTTCCCCCTTCGGTTATACTATAATAATATTGATATTAATCATGGTTTTCTTCCGATATTTTGACCAAATATATCACGATTTTGATATTTTCCACCCGCTTCTTAAGCAAGATCACCAATCTATGGAAACGATTACATTAATAATGATACCATAAAGGAGGACCTTCTATGGAACGCGAACGATTACGGGAGGACCGAATCCACGGGAATGCAATGTATCCTGTCAGTGTTTACCCGGATATTGAACAGCTCAATGGAGATAGCATTCTGGATTGCCACTGGCACGATGAGATGGAATTTACGATGGTTACTCAAGGCAGTGCAGTGTTCCAGATTGACATGAACACCGTGGAGGTAAAAGCGGGCGAGGCAATTTTTGTCAACCGGGGTGAAATCCATGCAGGCTATCTGAAAAGCGACCTTCCCTGTGTCTTCTCCTCTATCGTGTTCAGTCCCGAGCTGCTGGGCAGCCGTACCTTCGATGCTGTACAGGAGAAGTTCATTGGGCCGCTCGTTCATAAGACTCTTATCCCTCCATTTCATATGAAGCCGGAGGATGACTGGGGGCGTGAGATCCTGCTGCATCTCCAGCGTATTTTCGCTGATCATGCTAGCGGTTCTGAAACCTGTGAGATGACAACCAAAGCCTATCTGTATCTCATTTTCGCCCGTATGTTTGATCACATGCGCCCTGCACCTGTCAAAGGTACCGTGCCGACAGGCAGCCATGACAAAGTAGAGCGGCTCAAATCCGTTCTTGGCTACATTCACAAACGCTACCCTGAGCCGCTAAAGCTGAAAGAACTGGCGGATGAGGCCAATATGAGTGAAGGACACTTTTGTCGTTTTTTCAAGCAGATGGTACAGAAAAGTCCTGTTGACTATATTAACTATTACCGTGTGCAGCAAGCCTGTTACCAGCTCGAGAACACGGATCACAAGATCGTGGATATTGCCATGGATGTCGGCTTTGAACATCTAAGCTATTTCATCACCACATTCAAAAAACATAAAAATACCACCCCCTCGCAGTATCGGAAAATGTTTTATGAAAAGGTGGCCATGGAGCCTGCCCTTATATGAAGCAAATAAAAGGTGCCTACAGCGGTTATGCTGCAAGCACTTTTTAATTTTTGCTATGCCTAGTAGCGTATTATTCTTTCAACGTTTTCCAGGAAGTGTATTCATGAATTGAGAATCCCTTAAATGAGGAGTGCTCTGCCGTCAACTTTTCCACCAGCTTAAGCTGAGACTCCATGTACGCTGATCCTTCTTCATAAAATGTAATAAAGTCACCTTCCTTGCTCTGCTTCGTCTCAACGGCAATCGAGATCGCTTTGCCCAGCTGGGAAGCTTCTGCAAGCTCGTCTTTTGCAACGCTATAGATTGCTGCAGCCGTATCGCGGTAAGCCATAATGGTGATCGAATCAAATTTGCGGATCATCCAGCTGCTCACAGCCATTGTTGAACCCGGAATGTTGTAGTTATCCAGCCAGAAAGGCAAATCTGCAGCTACAGGCATATTCATCAGTGCAGCGCGGTCAACGATGTATTGAACATTCCCTTGCCACTGAGTAATGACGCTTGCCTGATTGGTTTTCCACTCCGGATGGACATGCGGTTCAATATCAAGATGAATCCCAGCAAATTTCTCGTTAGGTTCTACCTGATTTTGATAGGCTTCAATCCAGTCGAGGAAACTTGCAATCTGCTCTCTGCTTTCGGTTAGTCCCCAAGCCGCTCTTCCATCCATCACATCAACCGCGATATTGTAAGCTCTGGCCTTACGAATGAATTCTGTATAGTAGGGAATCTTCACATCGCGATTGATCTGCAGATAGATCGTGTTGATATCATGATCCACGGCAAATTTCAGCACCTCTTGCGGATTTTTCTCGATCTGAGTGGTATCCCATACCCAAGTCGCTCTAAGTGGCCCTTCAACGTTGCCATGAATGGATTCATAACTTTCTACAGAACCCTGTGCAATGGACTTGGATGAGAACGTTACACCTGCAATCAGGACCAGACAGCTGATGATTTTAATAAAATGAAACCCCCGCTTGCTTTGCATATTTGTACACTCCCCTTGTAAATTACCGCTCCATCGTCGTATTACGGAAGAATGTTTGTCGTTTTACCCTTCATTTTATGAATCAGATAAACGATTTGTTTATGCATTTGCTTTCATATGCAATATCATCTTCTAGACTTACGACGAAAGGATCATATAAGATTATTTCGGGAATTCACACTTCTGTATTCATAGTTCTTAAGTCTCATTTATTAAAAACTTTTTAATTTACACAGATAATTTCCACAACTTCTGTCGTTATTGCCATATTTGAATGACCAACAGAAGACCTAGGAAGCGTTTTCTCAAAAAACACAAAAAAGCCGCCATAAAGGCGACTTTCAGTCTTCCATATTCACATTTACCCATCTATATGTTGTCATTTCTATTCATCACGTTCTTACAAACCAGCCAGTAAAAGAGATCATGCCCTCATTTCATGTCCCGGCAGGTGTAATTGGGCTGTTTTCCGTTGTCTCATCAAATAGCGTCACCAGCTCAATTCCGTCTGCCGAGATCCGTACTAATCCCTTATCCGACAAACGCAGCTCAGGGATAACAACGAGAGCAAGCAGGGAAAGTGTCATAAAGGCATTATTCAGAGTACAGCCTGCCGATTGCAGTGCTTCACTGATTGCAGCAGATTGTGCAGCGACTTCTTCAAAGGGCTCGGTGGACATTAATCCTGCGATCCGAAGCGGAAACTCGGTTAAACCCTCATCCGTAATCACGGCAACCCCGCCTTGCATGCGAATTACCCGATTACCTGCCTCCACCATCAAGGTATCATCGTTACCGATAATGAGAAGATTGTGACTGTCATGAGCAACTGTCATTGCAATGGCAGCAGGGCGGGTGAATCCAATGCCGCCAACAAGGGCAACTGCCTTGTTTCCGGTTTGTTTATGTCGTTCCAGGACTGCGATTTTGCAGATATCCCCCGTTGTGGACACTACTACCCGACCGTTTTGCACGTTTACAGGGACATGTTTCTCTTTCGTATCCACATGGTTTTCGGTCACATGAATGATTTTGGCCCCAATGGCTCCCTCTTCAATCGGCGCCGACAGCTCCATATCCTTCGGCTGAATATTAGCTTCCAGTTTCACCGTGTTCAGCGCTTCTTCCGGATAGGTGAAGCTATCCCAAACGGCCGTCATCTTCCCCTTCTCTGCGACTACATGCCCGGCAGCAATGGTCATACCTACACGTACATCTGCCAGTCGGCCATCGAGCAAGATGATATCAGCTATATTGCCCGGGATAACTGCACCAATATCACGAGCCACACCGAAACGTTCAGCTGTGTTTATGGTTGCCATTTGGAAGGCAGTCACGGGTTTGACCCCCTGCGAAATGGCGAGTCGAACGACGAAGTCCATATGTCCTTCTTTAAGCAGCGATTCGGAACTCCGATCGTCGGTCACCAGCATCATTCGGCGAGTATCCAGTCCGAGTTCGGTACAGGCTTTGATGGTTTCAGCCACATCATGCCAGGCTGATCCCTGACGCATTTTGGCATACATGCCGAGTCTCAGGCGCTCCACAACATCTTCCTTTGTCACACATTCATGATCTCCCGTCACACCACTTGCCGCATAAACAGGTAAACGCCAGTCGTCCGCTGCCCAAGTAAAGTGACCGTCCGCCACCTTACCTGCTCGCAGCGTCGCCTGAATTTCGCCGATCATCGTTTCATCCCCGTATACGACACCCGGGAAGTTCATGACCTCACCGAGACCAATCATGTCAGGGCCCCAGGAGAGAGCCTCAGCCACTTCCTCCGGTCCAATGTAAGCCCCTGTCGTCTCCAAGCCAGGATGTGTTGAAGGCACACAGGAAGCCACCTGCATATAGGCTGCCATCGGCGTGGTTCTCGCTTCATCCAGCATAAGTCGCAGACCCTTGAGTCCAAGTACGTTGGAAATCTCATGCGGGTCAAAAAAACCACCGGTTGTACCGGAAGGAAGTACAGCTCTCGCAAACTCCGTCACCTTCATTTGGGTACTCTCAATGTGGCAATGTCCGTCCAGCAATCCTGGAGCAATGTATTTGCCTTCTGCTTCGATAATGCGTGTATGCTCTCCGATCGTATGACTCACATCCTTGCCAACATAGGCAATTCGAGCCCCTTGCACCGCAACCGACATATCCGGCAAAATTTCACCCGAGATGACATTAACCAGCGTCCCTCCCCGAATGACTAATGTCGCCTTCAGATCTCCCCGCGCTGTTGCTACCAGATCAGGTACACAATCTGCCATTAATGGCCGTTCAAAAGATGGTTTGTTCATGCCACTGCCTCCTTCATTCATTAACGATCCAAAAAAATATATTGTTACGATTATATGAGTCCGCACGGCATGTGTAAAGAAAATTCCCACCAATTGTGCATGCATACAAATTGCAGCTCAATAATTATCCACTGAACTAAACCCATTTATTCTCATGTCAGGAATGGTTACCTATCCCAATCCTCTCATTCCATTTATCCTAGTCGAAACCTTACCCTACATAGAAAGACTCCCGCTCGAGGGAACGGAAGTCTTCTCATATAAAAGAATCACCTTGTTTAATCTGTTTGCACCGCAGATACATGGTTAATGGCATATAATTGCTGCGGTTGTGAAGTTATGAACGGACTTGGTTCACCAAGGCTGTACACATGAAGCAGGTGCATCGCTCGGGTACAAGCCGTATAGAACAGTTTGCGCTCGTGCTCCTGCGCATATTGTTCTGCAGAACCGTCATAGATCAGCACCGCATCGAACTCCACCCCTTTTGCAAGGTATGCCGGTATGACATGCACCCCCCGTTCGAAGGCAAGTGTTGTCTTTTTGATCAATTTCGGCGCAGCAGGCAGTACACGGCTTAACGCTTCATGCACATCCTTGCTCTCTTCAGCCGTCTTACAGATCACCGCAACTGATTCATATTCTTCCTGAATGAGATGGCTAAGATCTGCTGCAATCCTCTTCATATGCTCCTCAGTATTGGATGACACAATGACTGCAGGCTTCTCGCCGCTTCGATTGAACGGAATGATCTCCTCCCCACCGGGAACCATCCCCCTTGTAAACTCGACAATCTCCTGTGTCGAACGATAGCTCCGCGTGAGTTCGATCACTTCGGTATTCTCCGGTCCATACAGGTTTGTGAGTGGCCCAGTACCACTGAGTACGGAAGAATGGGCATAAATCGCCTGATTAAAATCACCCAAGGCTGTTATTTTCGCTCGAGGAAACAGTCTCTTCATGAAAGCCAGCTGGAACGCAGAATAATCCTGCGCCTCATCAATAATGACATGTCTTATATTCGAATTGATATGGAATCCAAGCAGCAGCTCCCGCAAATAGAGATAAGGTGTAATATCCTCATAAGCCAGTTCCTGTACTTTCATTCGGCGAAGGGTCATGCTGCAGATTTCATCCCAGTGGGCTGGCAGTGCCTCGCCTTCCAGTAGTCGAATCATCTGTGCCTGGTCCTGGAATAGATGCGCATACAACTGGCGAATATCCACGAATCGCAGGGATTTGATCCACTTCCGCAATGGCTTGAGCCGATCACTAACCACCATGCGGGCCAGAATCTCCCGTTCCTGTGCAAAATCATCGAACGTATCCACTTTCCCTTTTTGTTTGCGTTTCAGCCGCTGATAAGCACGCTGCAGATCTTCCGGTTCCATCAGATCCAATTGCTGATCAACCCAGGGTGCTTCCAATTCGCTTTTGCCAAAGGCCGACAATTCCTTCAGCATCCAGTCCCGAAGCATTTCCAGACGATTCACCAGCTTCACGGATGACCCGAAACTGTAGAATTTCTCAGCCATTGCCTCCGCTGTTACAACCGCCTGTCCCTGGAACCGCACAGGTTTGAATTTCATGCCCTCCGACATCAGGCTGTCCTTGAATCGCGTAATCACTTTCAGGAATGATTCGGAGGACTTGAAGCGGATGCCTGACATGCGTGCCGTGTATCCTGGATCCCCCGTATTGGAAAGGACATATTCAAGCTGAATGAATGGATCCTCCAGCTGATATTCGCGCCCAAGCCTGCGTTCCAGGTACTCCTGAAACGTCGTTTGCAGCATATTTTCTTCCCCAAGCTCAGGCAGTACCGTGGATACGTAACTGTTGAACATCGGGTTCGGCGAAAAGAGTACCATCTGATCTGCTTGCAAATGCTCGCGATACTTGTATAGAAGGTAGGCTACACGCTGCAGTGCAGCTGACGTTTTGCCGCTGCCGGCTGCGCCCTGTACAATCAGCATGCGTGTACGGTCATTGCGGATAATTCGGTTTTGTTCCTTTTGAATAGTCGCTACAATGCTTTTCATCTGTGCATCCGATGTACGGCTCAGCACCGCCTGAAGCAGCTCATCCCCAATCGTAACACCGGTATCGAACATGAAGCGGATACGTCCATCCCGAATGACAAACTGCCGTTTCATTTCGATATCGCCGCTAATTTCCCCGCTCGGAGTATGGTAAGTGATTGGTCCAGGGGCACCATCGTAATACAGATTGGATATCGGCGCTCGCCAGTCGTAGACCAGGAAGGATTCTTCCTTCTCATCAAGCAGTGAGGCAATACCTAAGTAAATCCGCTCTGCTTGCGGATAACCGTCTTCCTTAAAGTCGATACGTCCAAAATAAGGCGAGTGATGCAGTCGTTTCATTTTATCCAGCGCAGCTGCCGTATTCAGATGACTGCGTTCCCGATCAGACAGGACCTGCGATTGCTGCCGCATGCTGGTAGATGTTTCCCCAACATCATCCGCCTCACTGAAGTTCATGGTGACTTCATCCCAGAAGTCCTTTCTCATCTCCACAACTTCATCCCGGAAGGAACCAACCTCCTTTTCAAGGTCGGTTATTTTCCGCTCGATCTGATCGGTTACTGTATCTACTCGATGCTGCTCCTCGCTCCATTGCTGGTTAGTACTCATATGTTAATACGCCCCTCTTTCCCCGGATTGTGTCCTCAAAAGCCCATTTGACAAGCCCGAAAAGGATATGGTATAATTAATTAGAAAGTAAACATTTAAATTTTATGTTAATTAGTTCTAATTTTCTGAAAACCATTTTTTATTGTACCAGTGACAGCGTCCCGATGCAAGCGGCGGCGTTTTTTGTTGTTTCTACTTTTAAATATTATGAGTAGCGATCAAGCAGACCTCTTTATTATTACCCTCGAATTGGATGAATATAGATATGGTTCGTCTTCTATTGGCGCAATTCTGCAATCGTCTCTTTCCACCTTGCTATAGATGCCACCTCTTCTTTTAGTTGAAACGTGATTCCTGTTGTGATGTCAGCATACGGAGCACGATCCACGCGCACGCTCGCCACATGAGCCTCATACCGATCTCTAGGATGAATGGCTTCCTTCAACGGAGGAAGGGCTACGATCTCCAAGCGCACATACATCAATTGATGCTCATGTACGGCAATCAAGGTAGCCTTACCTGTTCTGTTCATATTCATACTTGTTTGTGTCCCTGGCCATAATGCAAGTCTAAGTGTATCCGGGTTCATAGCAATAATCTCACCCACACTAATCATGGCCTGATGCGGCCATCCTTCCTCTGACACGGTTAGCAGCTGCATGGCGTCATGCTGTTTCTCCTCCAATTGATTACCACTCAACCATTCAACAAATTCTGGATCCAGATGTTTATCGTTCATATTATTCTCCCTCGGTTCACTTGAATGATCTTCATCATTCTGATGTTATGTATACAAAACAACCCGGACACAGTTGTCCGGGTCACACGTTGTTCTTCTATTGTATCTGATTGGAAAGCCAATGTGCAATTGACACTAAGGCCATTTGAGCCAGTTCAAAATTTTATCCTGTGATTCCTTGTCTTCACTTGAACTATGCACATGTTCGGCAAGCCTGTTGAGACGTTCCAGCTGATATCCGTAATCGTATATGGCTGCAGCAACGATGGATAGTCTCAGCATACCTTCCTGATCCATATCAAACTGGGATATGGCTTGTTCCATGAATCGATCATTATCCAAAATAAACTGCGCCGCCTCTTCACCGTTCGGCTTCAATTTATCCTCGAATTTGAGCAAGGCGTGCTCATGGAATTTAATGACCAATTCAAGGTGTGTATCAAAAAACTGATCCATCTCTGGCGTCCGCTGTGCCTGGAAATAATGCCGCTCCACGGAATCAAGCACGTCATACCCTTTTTGCAGGCTCAGCAGCATTTGTTTATATACAACCATCTGCCGGGTCTCGCTGAATTTGGAACGCTTCATTTTCTTCTGTTCTTCCTCGAACAAATTGTATTTATCCGAGAGCGATTTAATGGAACCGCCCAGACTGCCCTTCTCATCCCTGAAAACGACTTCCTTGATCTCATCCGAGATGGACGTGCGTAACAGGAGTGACATGCTGTTGAACACATTCTGGATCTGCTTCACAAACTGCACCTTGGGCTTAGGTGGAAACACCGTGATGTTAATGAGAAACGCAGATACAATACCAACAAGCGTCAGCAGGAACCGGTTTAATGCAAAGTGCCAGTCACCGGAAGCTTCCATAATGGAGACGACGGTAACCAGAGTCAGCCCTACGGTCTCACCCATATTCAATTTAAGACAAATCATGATAACAAGCACAATGATCAATCCCACTGCGATTGGCTCATTGGACAATACCATACCGCCCAAGAGGGCAACAATGGCTCCGAGCGTGGTTGTCTGCAATTGATCCAGGAAATACTTCCAGGAACGATAAATCGATGGCTGCATCGCGAAGATGGCAGCTATGGCAGCCGGTACCGGTGACTGCGGATTCAAGAACATGCTCAGGTACAGAGCAAGCGTTACCGCAATTCCTGTCTTAAGCACGCGTGCTCCAAACGACACGGTAACCCCTCCTTACCTGTACTCTCATTTTGAACTAACCCATTAATAATCATTATTACCCCGTATTTCTTTTTTTGTTGAATTATTTTGATCCAATACTCCACTTTTTCATCCATTAACGATAACAGCAGCCCCTTTTAATGTCCCATAGCCATGTAACTTCAACATAAATTTTATCAGAACGACTTATTTTACCACGGACGCTCTGTGGTTACCATGTGATTCCTCATAATGTTTGTTTCACAAGACTAGATAACCTGCTTTCTTGCAAAGAAAAAAGCAAACCTTTGGAATGTGGTCTTTGCCACCACCAAAAGTTTGCTAATGAATGGGTTTGATTATCGCTCACAGTTTACAACGGTGCTTTACCATCTGTACCTTCCCACTCCCGCTTGAACTGCTCCACGAACTCTACCATAAACGCATGGCGCTGCTCGGCCAGTTCCTTGCCATAGGATGTATTCATGAGATCCTTCAGTTTAAACAGCTTCTCGTAAAAGTGATTGATTGTCGTGCTCCGTCCATTCCGATATTCCTCCCGGGTCATCTGCTCCCGTGGCGGAAGGGTAGGATCATACATTTCACGGCCTCGCGCTCCTGCAAAAGCAAACGTGCGCGCGATCCCTATGGCACCGAGCGCATCCAGCCGGTCTGCATCCTGCACAACTTGCGCCTCCAGGGAAGAAACAGCAGGGCGCTGTCCTCCCGCATAAGAGATTGTGCTGATGATGTTAATCACAGCTTCACGGGTGATTGGTTCTAGCTGCTGCTGATCCAGCCATTCGTTCAGCTTTTTCATCCCGGCTTCCAGACTTTTGTTCAGCTTCTCATCCGGCACATCATGCAGCAATGCAGCCAGCTCACAGACAAAAGGATCTGCTCCCATTCGATGGGCAAGCTCAACAGCAAGCGCCGTAACTCGTTCGATATGCTGCCAGTCATGTCCGTCAGTATGCCTCTCAGCATCTCCTCGAACAAAGGCTCTGGCGGCACGAAGGACGGACTCTCCAGCGGATATACCATCTACATGGTCAAGAGGTCCGGATGAATGTATTGTCAGATTGGAATTGTCGTCCACGGTTACTCTTCCCCGCCTTCTCGGACCTGTTCGCGCGGAATACGCCGGGCAACACCAGTTCTCACTGCCGCTTCAACTACACGCTTACGGATCGACTTGACCACCTTCTCGTTAAATACGCTTGGAATAATATAATAACGCGTGCGTTCCTCATCCGAGATGGCAGAAGCAATGGCCTTGGCGGCAGCGAGTTTCATTTCTTCATTAATCTCAGTCGCACGGCAGTCCAGAACAGCTCTGAACATCCCCGGGAAACAAAGCACGTTATTAATCTGATTCGGATAATCCGAACGGCCTGTAGCCATGACGGCCACGATATCCTCCGCCACAGCTGGCATAATCTCCGGTACCGGGTTTGCCATCGCAAATACGATGGGATCATCAGCCATGGATTGCACATCTTCACGGGTTAACAGATTGCCACGGGATAATCCAATAAATACATCTGCTCCGCGAATGACATCCCGCAATGAACCCGACTCCAGCTCCGGATTGGTTCGCGAAGCATAGTCACTCCACACCTCATTTTCATAAGTCTGTGTTCGGACAAGTGCTCCCTCACGGTCAACACCAATTAAACGGCTGGCTCCAGCTGACAGGAGAATATTGCTGCAAGCCACCCCTGCGGCGCCAATACCACACACAACGACCTTCACATCGTTAATAGATTTGCCAACAAGTTTGAGGGCATTAATCAGCCCCGCATATAACACAACTGCGGTACCATGCTGGTCATCATGAAAGACCGGAATATCAAGTTCCTCATTCAGCCTTCTTTCAATCTCAAAACACCGCGGAGAAGAGATATCCTCCAAATTAATACCGCCAAAGGCAGGTGAAATCGCTTTCACTGTACGAATGATCTCCTCGGTATCCTGTGTATCCAGGCAGATCGGGAATGCATCCACACCTGCAAACTGCTTAAACAGCATGGCCTTCCCTTCCATGACCGGCATCGCAGCACGAGGTCCGATGTTCCCCAGTCCGAGCACGGCACTGCCATCCGATACAACGGCAACCGTGTTCCGCTTAATAGTCAGCGAAAATGCCTTGCCCGGTTCATCGGCAATCGCCGAACATACACGAGCAACATCTGGTGTATAAACACGTGACAAGTCTTCCCGGTTATGAATCGGCGTTTTGGGAGTGACTTCGATTTTGCCGCCAAGGTGCAGCAGAAACGTGCGGTCAGACACGTTAATAATGGATACACCTTTGAGCTGGCGTACCGCTTCTATAATTTTACTGTTATCCTGTGCGTCCGTTACCGCAACTGTCAAGTCGCGCACACTCACATCCTGATTGGTCGAAATCACGTCGATGGCAATGATGTCTCCCCCAGCTTCCGAGATGGCCGAAGCCACTTCGCCAAACTTGATATCTTTCGTTGTCATTTCCAGCCGAATAATAATGCTGTTGCCGTCCAGATTTCTTTGATTCATTCCAATTCCTCCCAGACTGAAAGTCTTGAGTTGCACGTTACCTGTTTCTCTTCGCTGTACATGCACTCTTTTCCTTTATCTTGTCCAGAAAAAGTGATAACTGCTACGTGGCTTCAAACAAAAAAAGACCGCCCTTACGTCTGATCTGACGTGTAGGACAGCCTTCATATTTATCTATTTACGTTCAGCTGATCTTCTCAAGACACGGATGTCATACGGCTGCAGAACCAAATGAGCATGAACTGCATCACCATGAAGCAGGTCCGTATAAGACTGCTTGTCCAGCTCCAGCTGCTTGCTTTCCGGTGTATAGTTCTGTACAAATACATAATCCGATGTACCATCGGTCCGCAGATGCGCAGTGACTCCTGCTGGAAGTTTGGTATCAAGTGCACGTTCAATTCCCAGATCTGCAATGAGCTTGCCATAGAAATCATCATAGAACGGTGCAGTGAAACGTGTTGCTATATAATACGCTTTACCCGATCCCAATCGGTTAACGGTTAACGCAGGTCGTCCGGCATAAAAGTCTGAACGATAGGTTGCCAGCGTTTCCGCCCCTTCCAGATGGATGAGATCACATAATTCGATTGCATCGTATTCGGCCTGCAAACCGAGTTCGTTTCCACTCACAGGAATAGCCCCATTCTGATCCCGGTCATGCAACCCGTCGATCTCTTCGGACCAGATCCCAAGCGTTTTGCGAAGCGGACCGGGGAAACCTCCCAGGAAGCATAGGTCATTTTCGTTAACGATCCCTGACCAATAGGTTCCGACGAATGTACCGCCGTTTTCGACAAATCGCTCAATCCGTTCGCCTACACCTTCCCGCACAAGGTAGAGCATCGGTGCGATTAGCAATTTGTACTTGGATAGATCGGCTTCCATGTCGATTACGTCTAGAGGTACTCCTTTTTTCCAAAACGCATCATAATGCCACTCTACCGTCTGCTCATACTTCACGCCAATATTACGTGGTCCTTGGGAATCCTTCACTGCCCAGCGGTTCTCCCAGTCAAAGACGATGGCCACCTCTGCCGGAACGGATGTGCCTACAACAGCTTCCATTCCTTCGAGAGCCGTTCCTACGTCCGTCACATCCTTAAACACACGTGTGTGTTCATGTCCAACATGATCCACGACAGCGCCATGCAGTTTCTCGCTGGAGCCTCTGCTCTTTCTCCATTGGAAGTACTGCACACTATCCGAACCATGAGCTACCGCTTGAAGAGAAGACAGCAGATGCATGCCTGGGCGTTTCAGCTTGCTGGTCTCCTGCCAGTTCGTTGAACTTGGCGTGCTCTCCATCAGCAGGAACGGCTGTCCACCTTTGATCGAACGAACAATGTCATGCATCATTGCTATTCTGGAGGCCTGTTTATCTTCCTCGTCCGCATCATGCCATGTCGGGTAGCTGTCCCAGGACAGGAAGTCCAGAATATCGGCAAACTTCCAGTAGTTCAACCCTTCATAAAATTCCATCAGGTTAGTGGTGACGGGCAGATCCGGATTACTTGCTTTGAGCGGCTTGGTTTCATGCACGATGAAGTCTGCTGTCTGATCCGTAACGAACCGGCGCCAGTCCAGATTCATTGCATGCACCTGTGTCTCACCATGCGGCGAAGGAGATTCTACCTGACTCCAGTCTGTAACCGTATGGCTCCAGAACGTAGTCCACCAGGAATGATTCAATTCATCAAGCGTGCCGTATTTATTTTTCACCCAGCCGCGAAAAGCCTCCTGACAATAATCACAATGGCAATCACCGCCAAATTCATTGGAAATATGCCAGCCGATGATCGCAGGATGATTCGAATAACGTTCGGCGAGTTTCGTATTGATTGCCGTTACCTTTTCCCGGTATACAGGAGATGTATAACAATGATTATGACGGAAACCGTGCAGGTTGCGAACCCGATTGGCTCCTACACGCAATACCTCCGGGTACTTGGCTGACATCCAGGCAGGTCTTGCACCGCTTGGTGTCGCGAGAAAGGCGTAGATACCATTTGCTGCAAACGTATCCAAAATACGATCCAGCCATTCGAATGTATATACCCCCTCCTCCGGTTCAAGGGATACCCACGAGAAAATGCCAATGGACATCACGTTGCACTTGGCAAGCTTCATCAGGCGGATATCTTCTTCCAGCACCTCAGGATATTTGAGCCATTGCTCCGGGTTATAATCTGCACCATGCAGCATATGCGGCACCTTTGTACTTACAGGTGGAAATTTATAAGTCATATTTCGAGTCTCCTTGTCCTTATGTTTAATAGTTCTCTATCTGATCAATGCCGAGCCCTTCGGCGTATCCGTTTCGGATTCTCCCGAAATTGCCTCAGCCTTCAAAGCTGTAAACGATTCCAATTTGCAGCCTTTAAAATCAAACATCGTCAAATTGCCCCAGTTGTTCGGATGTCCAACAGACCATTCCGGCTTACTCGGGATCCATGCAGGTTCCCAATAGTAAAAACCTTGACCCAATCCTCCCGAAACCTCCCGAATTATCTGGAGTAAGTCCTGCAGGTAGCGCGCTTGGCCTTCCACACTTGCCGGATAACCTGGCAGCAGCAGATCTTCCTGATTCAGGATCCACTCGTGATCTTCAGGTTGTTCCAGTGTCCAGGGATAAGCGGTTTCAACCACGTTAATGGGCTTGCCGTATCTGGCGGCGAGGTCATGCAAATTGTCACGCAGCGCGTCCAATGTTCCATGCCACCAAGGATAATACGAGAGTCCAATTGTATCGAATTCCACGCCAAGTTCTTCGAAACGGTCGTAAAACTTCCGGCTTTCCACGTTATCCCCGCCACGATCAATATGAATCATGATGTTGATATTGGAATCTACGGATTTAACAGCAGCAATACCGTACTTCACCAGTCCTGCAAAACGTTCCCACTGTTCATCGGTGTCGTGCTCTTCACCGCTTACCCGTCCTTCATCCCACAGCATGCCAGGGGTAATTTCATTCCCAACCTGCACCATGTCAGGCAGCGCGTCATGCTCTTTTAACGTGCGAAGCACATCTGCTGTATACGTGCACACCGCCCGCTGAAGCTCTTCATAAGACAGATTCTCCCACGCTTTGGGCTTCCACTGGTTGGCCGGGTCAGCCCAGCGATCCGAGTAATGGAAGTCGAGCAGAAATTGCAGCCCTTGTTCTTTGATCCGTTTGGCAATCGCTACGGTTCGCTCCAGATTGCAGAATCCTCCCACAGGATCGTTCCAAATTCGCAGACGAATCGCATTAGAACCGTTCACCTTCAGGATGGACAGCAGGTCCTGTTCCTTGCCGTCCGTGTCGCTGTAGCTCCCTCCATGCTGCTCAATTTCATCCATAAAAGACACATCCATCCCAAGAATGAATGGCTTTTTCTCCAAGTTGCTCACTTGTTCAACCTCCATCGGATTAGATTTAGCGACCAGGCTCAGCCTTTAACTGAACCCAGTGTCATGCCTTTGACAAAGAAACGCTGCAGGAACGGGTAAACAATCAGAATTGGGGCACTCCCGATAAAGATCTGTGCAGCTCTTACCGTAGTTTGCGAGAGAGCCTCCATTTCTTTCGGATTCATGCTCATACTGCTCATATCCCGTCCAATAATGACCGTTTGCATAAATGTAGCCAGTGGATAATCCTTGGCGTTATTCATGTATAACAGACCGTCAAACCAGGAATTCCAGTGGAACACCATGCTAAACAAGGCAATGGTAGCAATGGACGGCATTGATATGGGCAGGAAGATCGTGAACAGTGTTCTGAAATGGTTGGCTCCATCCATCAGTGCCGCTTCTTCCAGCTCTTTTGGAATACCGCGGAAGAAGTTCAACATGAGAATGACCAGGAAGGTGTTGACTGCTCCCGGGAGTACCAGCACCCAGAAGGAATCCATCAGGCCGATCTTCTGAATAACCATATAGAACGGAACCAGTCCCCCATTAAAGATCATACTAAAAACGAAAATCCATGAATATATCGTTCTTCCCTTAAATTCACTATTTTCTTTGGATAACGGGTATGCCGCCAAAAAGGTAATCAGCAGGGTAATCGCTGTACCAATGACGGTACGAAGCAGTGAGATCCAAAGTGAGTTCAGGAAGATGGGGTTATTCATCGTTTTTTTGTAGGCCTCAAGCGAGAAGCCGACTGGCCAGAGATTGACCAGATTCGCATCGGCGGCTGCCTTCGAGCTGAAGGACACCGCCAGAACATGGATCATCGGTACGATACACATGATGGCTACCAGAATCAGAAAGCAGGTGTTAATTATATTGAACACGCGATAAGGCATTGATTTGTGATACATCGTGGTCCCTTCTTTCTTTTGTTCATTCGATTAGAATATGCGGTATCCGGCGTACTTTTTGGCTAAGCTGTAGGATACAAGGATCAATATCATGCTGATCACCGACTTGAACAATCCAATTGCCGTAGCGAAGCCCATCTCGCCATTTTGCATGGCTGAACGATATACGAATGTATCAATGATGTCACCTGTTTGATAGACGAGCGGATTGTACAAGTTGAAAATCTGGTCAAATCCGGCATTAAGTACATTTCCGAGTGCCAGTGTCCCAACGACCATCAGCATCGGCACAAGTGAAGGCACCGTGATGTGCAGCGTTTGTTTCCATCTTCCAGCTCCATCGATTTCTGCTGCTTCGTAGAGCGCGGGATTAATCCCGGCAAGAGCAGCCAGAAACACGATCATGTTATAGCCAAATTCCTTCCACACATCCGTCAGAATGACCGTCGTACGGAACCAGCTGTTATCACCAAGGAAAAAGTATGGCCCGAGTCCGAAACTTCCCAAAACCCGGTTAACCAAGCCACCTGTTGACAGCAGATCGATCAAAATCCCGCCCAGGATAACCCAGGACAAGAAGTGAGGCAGATACACCAGTGTCTGAATGGTTCGTTGTATAGCCATCTTGCGAATCTCATTTAGCAAAATGGCGAAAACAAAGGGTACAAATAAATTAAATATCAGTTTAAGTACAGCAATGATCAATGTATTCCATATCACCTGTAGGCTGTCTTGACGTTCAAACAAGAATCGGAAGTTATCCAGCCCAACCCATTCCGAGCCGCTAATGCCAAGCCAAGGCTTAAAGTTTTGAAATGCCATGACAATGCCGCCCATAGGAATATAACTGAATATGATCAGAAAGATGATGGCTGGCAGCAGCATTACGTGAAATGGCCAAGTTCGTTTCAAAGTTCTCATGATTGCTCCCCCTGTAATTCTTCCTACTCAAGGCTTCCTGAGTGGCTTATACTGCGATTATATCAACCGTTTACGTGGGTCAAACAGCACATAAAAGCAATATAAATGGCACAAAAGCAACCACTTTGGACTAGCACCCCTATCAAGCAAAATGGATAGTCACAACGACAAAAAAGCGCACAGACTTCTACTGTCTGTGCGCCGAAAATCATTATTTTTTTACGCTATCATACCACTCGTTGACCTCTTGTGTGATCTGGTCACCACCGCCTGATTTCCACGTTTGAACAAAGGTATCAAACGCATCTATAGGATTTTTGCCATAAATGATTTCATTAAATGCCTGATTCTCGATTTTGTTCAGATAGTCGAGCTTGGACTTCATCGTTGTCGTCGTCGGACCTGTGAACATGTTCTTGAATGAGATCTCTTCCTGACCAAGCAGTACTTTCGCTGCAGCTGGCGTTTCCTTACCGTAGTTGACGGCAACATCCTTCTCCAGCTTCGTTTCAGGCTCTTTGCCGTCTGCCAGGTTCAACAGTGCTTTCATCTGTGCATCCGGAATACGGGCACCATCACGCACAAGCAGATAACGGACAACGTTCACATATCCGCCTTCGATTTCATCAATCGGCATTTGTTTACCGTCAGCATCCAATTGATAGTCATACTTTTCAAACAGACCGTTATCATACGGGCTTCCTGGTGCAGGATCCGCATAGTTGTCGAACAGGTAGTTTTCATAAGTAAAGAAGGCTTCAGGATGCTCCATGTCTTTCTTAATCAGGATAACACCATTTACAAACTGTGTACCATGACGCATGGCTTTACCTTCAGGTCCTACTGGAATTTCGATCGGCTTCCAAACGGCACTCGGCACATTTTTCACTGTATCCAGCAGCGGCCATCCGCTCATCCAGTAAGGGCCTGGAATAATACCCGCTGTACCCGCTACAGCAGGCTCTGCCGTTTTATTCTCATCCCACAAAGCTGCTTCCTGTGGAATATATCCCTTTTGCAGCCACTCGCTCAGTTTGGTCAAACCTTGTTTCATGCCAGGGTTGATGGAGCCATACTCCAGCTTACCATCTGCACCCAGATTCCATTGGAACGGCAGCGTACCGTAAGCACCGAAAATCCAGGATGGATCACCCATCCAAGTATTCATGGACGTTTTGAAACCGATACTCAGTGGAGTGACCTTGTCTGGAGCCAAACCATCCGGGTTTTTGTTTTTGAACGCTTCCATTACGGTTTCCAGTTCGTCAATCGTTTTTGGCGCTTTCATATTCAGCTTGTCCAGCCAGTCCTGACGGATCCAGAGCAGGTAGTCATTGTTGTAGGCATAGTCGAGTACCGGTATACCCATTCTTTTGCCATCACGGCTGTACTGGTTCCATACGTTCGGATCCTGCTCCATTGCTTTCTTCCAAGTATCGGATGCGTATTTATCGAAAAGTCGACCAACTTCCTGATACATGCCGGAGTCAATTAAATCCTGAGCGAGCAGGTTGTCGCCCACCGTTACCACGTCAGGCATCTCCTGACCGGAAGACATCGCCAGGCGAAGCTTCGTTGCAAACGCACCATTGGTGTCCGTAACGGACCACAGGGATTTGATATTGATACCGAACTTCTCTTTGGCCCACTTGGTTGCCACGTTGTTTTCCATCGATTCACCATTTTTGAACTTCAGCTCCGGGTCAATCCCCCATGCTGTCGTAATGGTTACTTCAGGATCATATTTTTCTTTGTATTCGTTTTCAATGGCAGACGAGCTGGAGCTCGCACTCTCACCGCCACTGCCTCCACCGCATGCAGTAAGAATGACAGCCAAACACGTTGTCGTAGCCAGGAGCGGCAGCCATCTCTTTTTTGTAGATTTCGCTCTCATTGTTGTTCCCCCTCAATCAATCGTTTTGGTTACCCTTTCATTATAGGCCTGCCAGGCCTTTCAGCCTATGTCACGAAAACAAGATTTCTGCACCTTTGACAACCTATATATTGGAATGGAGGATGAAATTATGCCTGGTCACGGAATTCATTCGGCGTCATGCCGTAATGCTTTTTGAACATTTTGCTGAAATATTGTGGATTTTGATATCCAAGTTCACTCGTAATTTCGTAAATCTTCTTATTGCTGTTCTTCAGCAGATACAGTGCGCGCTCCATCCGCATACGAATCATGTAGTCCCCGAGTCCTTCACCCGTTTCGGCTTTGTAAATCTTCGACAGATAAACGGGATGCAGGTATACCTTGTCGGCAATCATCTTCACGGACAGATCCTGCCCCGTATCTCTGGTAACCATCTCCTGAACCTGCTTGATAACATGCCTGCGGCTCTGGGTTCCCGCCTGATCGGACAACTCTTCCTGAAGCTTCGCAAGCATTTCCGTAGCCCAGCGTCGCAACCGTTCGGGAGATTGGATCAACTGATGTGCCAGCAGCAGGTCAAAGCCTGCATGATCGATCTCGTGCACCAGATGACCCTGCTTGTGCGCGATATACATGAACGCATTGGTCACAGACAAATACATCTCATATACGTGCTCTCTGGACAAACACACCCGATCTGCCGCGTCAAATACAGCATTAAGCTTGCTTGCTGCAGCTTCCCACTGCTTCGTTTCGAGTAACTGGGGCAAAACGGGAGGTTTATAGAGTTCTTCCAGCGCTTGTGCTGCATCGTTATCCATCCGCTGGGACCTATCCTTATCCATGAAAATGATCTTGTTCTCTTCTGGTCCGGAAAGGACAAGTGATCCCAGACTTCGGCGGTAAGCCGCGGTCATTTCTCTAAAAGGAAACGGAGGTGTGACTACCATGGACAGATCGCCCTGCAAATACCGAATGACATGCTCCCGGAAGGTACCTACCGGTCCGGTCAAAGCTTCCTGACTCATTGTTGCTCCGTCCACCCGAACTTGATGCTGTAGAAACATGACCAGACATTCATGCGGCCCTCGTCCAAACCAGACTCTGAACTGGTCCCCGAGAACTTCCTCTGCAATGTTGCCAACCGCAAAGTCCATCAGGTCCAGTGATTGCTGATCCATGGAAGAGAATCGACCTGTAAGACGAATGAGGAGCATAACCACAGGTTGTTCGGGTTCAAGTCCAATCTCATATTGCTGCAGCTGTTCGCGTAGCGCACGCGTTGTAATTTCACGGCCAAGCAGCAGATCATGCATCAGATTTTCACGCAAAATTTTATAATCCGACTTCCGGCTGTACAGGAGCCGGTGATATTTGTCAAACTCATCCCACTCCCCACGGAGGGACGTGATCGCAGCAGAGACGGAAGCCATAAATTCTTCATCATTGACGGGTTTCAGAATATAATCGGATGCCTGCAGCTGGATTGCCTTTTTGGCATAATCAAAATCACTATGCCCCGTCAGCAGAATACAACGGATATGAGACCATCTGCTGCTCACCTCTTCAATCAGGTCCAATCCGGTCATACCCGGCATACGAATATCGGTAACGACGATATCTACCGCATTTTCCTCCATGATCTCCAGCGCTTCTTTGCCGGACGCTGCACGAAGTACCGTCGTTACTCCCAGCTCTCCCCACGGGATGGTCATTTCAAGACTTTCCGTTACATACGTTTCGTCATCCACCAGCAGTATATCGATCAACGTTCGTCACTCCCTGTCTGCTACATTCGCAATATATTTTCACTCTCGAAAAGCGGTCAATGGCTGTCATTCACTCTGTATCGACACTTCTTCCTCGTCTATTTCATCTTCCGCTGGCCATGACAAGGCGACACAGAGCCCCCCCAGTGGGGATTCGGTTATGTTAATGCCTGCCTGTTCTCCATACCGCAGCTGCAATCGTTGATTGACATTCCACAGACCACAGCCCATATCCTGATCCATTGTGCCTCTGAGCTTGTCCAGCAGCTTATCCCGCTTCTCACTGGTCATGCCCTGTCCATCATCTTCGACCCTTAGAATCATGACACCATTCTGTTTTTCTCCGGATACCCTGATCTCTCCAGCATCTGCATCGGCTTCAATGCCGTGAATTACCGCATTCTCAACCAAAGGCTGCACGATAAGGGGCGGAACCTCCTGTCTCATCATGCTGTCTGGCAGATCAATGCGATAACGAATCCGATCCATGCGCATCTGCTGGATTTCGAGATAACAGTTCACAAATTCGATTTCCTCTTTCAGCGGCACAACGTCACGTTCCTGTCTGGTTGTATAGCGATAGTATCTGGATAAATTATGTGACATGGCTACCACGGCATCTACACGTTTCAATTTCGCCATACTTGTGATAAAAGAGAAACAGTTATAGAAAAAGTGCGGGTTAATCTGGGATTGCAATTGTTTCAGCCGGGCCTCGCGTACGTGGATCTGTTCCAGATACACATGCTGAAACAGCTGCTGAATCTGTTCCACCATGGAGTTGAAGCGCTCGGACAAAAAGCTGAATTCATTCCGGCCCTTCGGCTGAATTCGTACCGAATAATCTTCCTGCTTCAATCGCTGGAATCCGCGAATAAGCTGCTTCACAGGTACCTGTACCTGAACGTACAACAGATAGGCGGCCAGGAAGCTCATGCCGAGCAAACAAATCATCGAAGAATAGAAAAGCACATTCGATTGATGAATGGGTTTCAATATATCGGATAGAGGCATATAATCCACCAGATACCAGCCTGTCGTGCTGGACTTAACCGTGTTGACCATGTAAGGTTCGTTGTCGATGACCACAGTACGGTTATCCACATCCTGAAGTTTATGAATGGCCAATTGATTCATCAGCCGATTGGTCAGCCCACGATCCGAGGTTCGGTTATAGATAACTCCGGATTCCTCACGATAATAAAAGGGATCATGTCTCCCATCGTCCTTGAACTTGTCCAGCATATCCCGTATGTTATCGCTATCAAATTCCAGCTTGATAATGGTCTCCGCATTCACGGCGGGGTCCTTAATTCCATAAGGAGAAGCGGTAATCCAGCTGAACATGAATTTCTCGTCTTCCCCATCCTCAATCTTGCGGACATCCCAGCCCGAAACAATACTTTCCCTGAGTGCCTGCTTGTCATAAAAACGGGCATCCCGTTCGGAGACTACCCTGCCCATGGAAGGGGAATATAAATATAATTTCGTTGTCCAGTTCGACGAACTTTCCTGAATACTCAGCTTGTTCTGGATCCGCTTGACCAGATTGATTGCATCGAGGTCAAAATACCGGCTATCGGTATAAATCCGGCGGAAGCTCGCAATATCCGGATCATGGATGAGAAGATTAGGCCAGGACGATAACAGCTCAATGTGCGTATTCACCTGATTTTGAAAAAACTCAAGCTGGTTGCTATTGGAACGATTCAATTCATCCCTGAGTACGGCCGTCGTTTTGTGATTCGAGTACCAGTAGAGCAATACAACGGGAATTAGCATAATCAGAATCAAGATCACCATTTTGGAAAACAGATTGGTCCGGTATGACATTATTCATCTCACCTTGTCTAAAATTGTCGTGACATTAATTGTAATGATGTAAGCGGTAAAAACAATCACTTTTTTTGTCCATGCAGTTCTCCGCCTTCGCCCATTCACCAGAGTTAATCAAACCGGCTCATTTATAGCGTAAGCGTTACCATATTGAGGATAAAGGTCACAAAACCAATATTTCTGCACTAAATGCAACTTCCACATCACAAAAAAGCCAGCCTATTGGCCAGCTCTTCGCGGATAACATCGCTATTGCATGCTTCTTGAAATCTGTTTCTATATGTATGTATTCATTCATTAGTGAGACTTATGGTATGGCATAATCAAATACAATGTTCTGACCTTCTACCTCCACATCCAGTACAATATCCCTAAGCTTGCCCCTGACCTGAAGCGGTGACTGTGCAGAACCTGAGAATGCAAGTTTGCCGGTGAACGTGCCATGAGGCATGATTTCAAGATGGATCGGCTGGAGTTCAACGGACTTTAAAGCTTCGTATAAAGGATCATCCTGCTGCCTATAACTTCTCGCCAAGTCGGGCAAAATCACGGCTGCGACGGGCTGCCTGCTATAATTTTTGAGTGTGAGATCACAGCTTACTCTTGTATTTCCATCCAGAGCCACTTCGAACATGCAGGAGCTATCATTCTGAAGATAAGATACGCCATGGATGCCAGTGGAACCCCATTTGGCGACATACATCACCTTATCCGTTATGTAGGAATAACTTAAAATAATGACCACGACGATCAGCCAGAGCTGCCTTGCGAGCCGAGGATACGAAGACTTTATTTCTTTGCGGGTTAGATAAAAACTACATCCTAATAAACCTAGTCCTATAAATAGCGTAATATGTACACCGCTCATGTACGCTGTGGTATAGGGGGATAACCCCATTTTGGATAACATCCGATCTCCCACCGAGTAACCCAGGTGGTGATTAAACGTAAAAATGATGGCAAAAAGCAGCAAAATCGCAGAGAACGCTAATTTCGTCCTCGACACAGGAACACCCCCTATTTAGCCACCTGATTATATCATAAATTTCCTAATTATGGTGTACAATCCATATCAAAAAAATAAATCAAGGCATCTTCGACTATTGCCGAAAACACCTTGATTATAAGAAGTACTGCTATTTGGCTAGGAATGCGTCGAGCTGTTCCTGTTTGGCAGCAATGATTTTATCGATACCTGCGGCCTTCAGCTTCTCCAGATACTTGGTAATCATTTCGTTTGGATCCACTGCTCCGGATGTCATGCCTGGTTTGAACTGTTTGTTTACGTTATTAACCGCTGCAATTTCGTTTTTGACGGACTGGCTGTTGAAGGTAAAACCAAGTGCAGGCGACTTGACTCCCTTGGCATTAAACTCCTTGAACTTCTCCCACTTCTGAGGATCTTCATTATCCCAGAGGAAGTTCAGGAACTGGTTGCCAAGCTGCCACTGAGCACCAGGATTATAGGTGCGGCTGTTCGCATCCACGCCTTCAGGCAGCGTGATAATATTGTCCTGACCGTCCTTTTTCACATAATGCTTGCCTTCGATTCCGAAGTTCAACAGATTATTGATTTCCTTATCCGAGTGGAGCAGGTTGATGACCTGCATCGCTTTTTCCGGCTGCTCGGAAGAACGTGAGATGGCCAGCATGGCACCGGAAGCATCCCCGGTTGTGATCGTCGGCTCTGTCATTTCAATCTGCGTCAGCGGGTATCCGACGTACCCTTCTTCTTCCTTGTCCTTCCCCGGTTTCATGCCATCCGTCCACATAAACGCTTTACCAGCCTTCGCCTGGTCTTTCGGGAAGACGTTGGAAGTTGCCGCATCGCTGTTGATGTACCCCGCTTGGTACCATTTGCGTGCCAGTGCAGCGGCCTCCTTGAATTCAGGTGTCTCCACTTCGTTCAGCACGGTCGTTGTGCCAGCTGTCTTGGAGATGACTCCAGGTACGGATGCATCACCGAGATAGTCCCAATCCAGATTCTCCAGCAATCCGTTACCATTGGTGTTCGACATATAGAATGGAGTAATGGCTGGTTCGTTTTCCTTGATTGTTTTCAGCAGAGGCTCCAGATCGGTCCACGTTTTTACCGTGGTCAGGTCAAGTTTGTATTTATCCGCGAGATCCTGACGCACCAGAACACCACGAGTAGCTGCCAATTCCTTGTTTGTCGGAACGCCGTAGTTCACACCATCAACCTGTGAACCTTCCAGGAAAGCAGGGTCCAGATTTTTTTTGATATCCTGCCCATATTGATCAAGCAGGTCATTCAGGGGCAGGAACGCACCTTTGGCCACGTTGACAGTATAGTTCTGCCAAGCCGCCGTGAAAATAATGTCCGACTTTTCTCCGGAAGAGATCATCAGATTGAGCTTGTTATCCCACTGTCCCCAGTCGATTGCGTTAATCTTGAGAGTAGCTCCGATCTTGGGCTCCATTTTTTTGTTAATTTCGGCTTCCACCAGTGCCACGTCTTTCTGTGGTGTCCCCGGATAGTACAGCGTTACTTCATACGGCTTGGCTGCGCTTTCCCCTGAACCTCCGTTTTCTGCCCCTTGTGTTGTTCCGCCTTGGTCTGATGAACATCCGGCAAGCACCAAGCTGAATGCCATAACAGCTGCCGTAAGTCGCGGCCATACCTTCATTGATTTGATCAACTGAACCCCTCCCATTAATGTTGAACTTTGAGCACACGATTTCCCCAATTCGCATGTAACCCGGATCTAACTCAGAACCTTCACTGCATTGTATATATGCCCTTTCACTCTATCTTGGGATCATCCACTACCCCGCTGACCGGGACGGAGTTATCCCTTCACAGCACCCACCGTCAGACCTTTAATAAAGTACCTTTGGAAGAACGGATAGGCCAGCACAATCGGACCGATGCCCACGACAGCCATCGCCATTTGCAGCGTCTTGTTAGGAAGATTCAACAATCCGCCCTGTGATGAAATCTGTGAAGAAACATTGGAGTTGGATGTTAGATATTGAATATCGAGCAGTGTTCGGTACATGAGGTACTGAAGACTGATCGTCCGGTTATCAGAGATAAAAATCATACTGAGATACCAATCATTCCAGTAGTTCAGCGTACTAAACAGCGCCACGGTAGCCATAACCGGTAAGGAGAGCGGCAGCACGATACGTGTAAACGTTCGGAGCTCACCCGCTCCATCAATCCGAGCCGATTCAAGAATGGATACCGGAATGGAATTGGCGAAGAATGTCCGCATCACCAGAACGAAGAACGGTGATAACAATAACGGCAATATCAAGGCCAGAATGGAATTTTTCAGATCCAGGACATTGACATATACGAGATACCAGGGAACGAGCCCCCCGTTGAACAACATTGTGAAGAAAATAAAGAAGGCAAACCATCCGCGATAGGGCAAATCCCTTCTGGAAAGCGGGTAGGCATATAGTGCTGTCAACGCCACGCTGGTGATGGTACCTACCACCGTCACGATGATGGAAATGCCGTAGGAATGGATAATCTGATCCATATCCTTGAACAAAAACTCATAGGCGGTCAGGCTAAACTTCTCGGGTATCAGCTTGTATCCGTTTGCAATGACGGTTGTCTCGTCCGAGAAGGAAATAGCGAAGACAAGCAAAATCGGAACGATGCAGGCTATGGCATAGAAGATGAACATCGCGTGTATAATGGACGCGGAACGCCGCGATACAGCAAGTGGGTTACGTGATTTCACAGCAGACTTGCCTCCTCTCAAAATAATGCATTATCTTTATCCATTCTTCGGACGATCGTATTGGATACAAGCACAAGTACAAATCCGACAATAGCCTGATACAGTCCAGCCGCTGAAGACATCCCAATGTCACCACCAATGAGAAATGTGCGATAGACATAGGTATCCAGCACGTTCGTTACAGGGAACAACGCCCCCGATTCCAATGGAACCTGATAGAACAGACTAAAGTCCGCATAGAAGATTCGGCCGATCTGGAGCAAGGTCATGATGACAATGAGCGGAACGAGAAACGGGACCGTAATAAACCGGATCTGATGCCATTTGCTTGCTCCGTCCAATACGGCGGCTTCGTAGTACTCTTCATCTATGCCTACCACAGCTGCCAGATAAATGACGGCATAGTATCCGATGTTTTTCCAGGTGTTCACAATCGGCAAAATGTACGGCCAATACTTCGGCTCCGAGTACCAGTCAATGGGCTGCCCGCCAAAGAGCTGCAGGATCGTCGAGTTCATAAAACCCGAATCCTTGCCGAGAAAGGCCAGAACCAGATAGCTAACCACGATCATGGACAAAAAGTAAGGCAGAAGCATCAGGGATTGATACAGTTTGGACATGGCTTTGTTCTTCACTTCATTCAGCAGGATCGCAAGCCCTACCCCCACAAACAGATTCAGCGCAATAAATACCGTGTTATACGCGATTGTGTTGCGTGTAATCTCCCAAGCATCACTCGTTGAGAACAGGTACTTGAAGTTATCCCAGCCGCTCCAGGGACTGCCCCAAATTCCGTCGGCGTAATTCACATTTTTGAATGCAATCAGGACGCCGAACATCGGCATATAGTTGTTTACCAGCAGAAACAGGATCCCTGGCAAAAACATAAGATACAAGACTTTGAACTTACCAAGATTGTACAATACAGACTTCCGCTTGCGGACTGATCTATCCGTTATATCCGCTACCCGTACACCCTTGCCCGCCTGGGGTTGTGTCTTCATAACCTCTTCTCCCTCACTCCTCTTGATTTCCTTCCTCAGGATGAAGCACCGCTGTGTATCCTGTGGTTCAAGTATAACTGCGGGGAGCTGCGGCCCAATATCTGCTGTGGTGACCTTTTCACTAATCAAATGATGACATTTGCATGATACAAAACAAATAAAACAAAAGACGCAGCATGCTGCGTCAACGCTAGACCGTCCTGGACTGTTTGCGGAACTCCTGTGGCGTAATGCCCGTGCACTTTTTAAACATTTTCGTGAAGTGAGAGTAGTTATAGTAACCCACCTTGCCAGCAATATCCGTGACCTTTACGGTGGACTCAGACAACAGGGTTTTGGCTTTGGCTACCCGTCGCTGCAATATAAATTCTGAGAGAGACATCCCTTTTTCCTTCCGAAACAGCCGGGACAGATATGCAGGATTGAAGCCGGCAAACGATGCCAGTTCCTCCCGCATCAGATCTTCGCCAATATGATTCTCGATATATATGCACAGTTGGTCCACAATCGTCATCGGACTGTGATCATCCGGATACAAAATCGGAATGGCACGATCAATCAGATCCAGGGACCAAAGCTTTAACTGCGGCAAGGAGCGTGTAACCATACTTTCTTCAGGCTCACGCTCACCAGGATACAGACTGCGTACGGAAACACTTTTCTGATGAAGCAGGGGATAGACCACATGCAGCATGGCATGATAGAACAGGCGCAGAATTTCAGGGGATAACTGTTCCTGGGCAGCCAGCAGCTCAAATATTTCTTCCACGCGTTCCCGAAGATCATCCACTTTGCCGGTTTCAAACAAAATTGACAGCTCCGAAAACCAGGGGATTGGCAGAAATCGGTCCTCCGGTTCCTTCCCCTGCTCATCATATACGAAGACTCCCTCAAGCTCTCTGATGTTGCGGCGCTCCATATCCATCAGTTCGTTCAGCATACCCTGCAATTCGGTTACGGCCACGGGTGCACCTACATAACAGGACAATCGGCAATAGAAATACGTCCCACACTCCCGAATATACAGCTGACAATCCTGTGCCACCTGGCTTGCAACAGGTACGACCCCATCCTGCTCATACGCAAGTACGATATTCAGACCGCTATGGTCCTGAAATACTTCTCCCGGCCGATCGCCAAGTATCATCTCCCTCGCTGCATTCCGCAGGGCATATTCCAGTACCTCCTCATCACGCAAATCGAATTCTCTTACCCACTCCTCTACCGATATGACAATCGGCAGAATCCGGGCGTGCGGGTCAATTTCCGCACCATAGACTTCGGCCAACTCCTGCAGTCGCGGCTTGGTTAGGGTGACGCGCTGGGAAATGGCATCCTTCCAGAACCGCTCCGTCAGCAGTGGTTTGTGGGTTTGCCAGCGCTTGTATACGGACTCATATATTTCATTGGTACGCGAACGCTGCTCTCCGGCCTTGAGTTTATCCACAGCCTGCGTAACGACCTTAAGAAGTTGATCAGCCTGGGCAGGTTTTAGCACATAATCGAAGCTGTTTAATTTGAT
The DNA here is from genome assembly GCF_022346995.1 of Paenibacillus sp. ACRRY. GTDB lineage: Bacteria > Bacillota > Bacilli > Paenibacillales > Paenibacillaceae > Paenibacillus. The sequence goes on from NZ_JAKRNM010000001.1 coordinate 1,990,802, forward strand.
CGCTGTCTGGGCGTAATCAAACAGGGCATGACCTGTCAGGAAGATCGTCAAGATGCCCGGAGCATGCTTCAGTACCCAGCTCTGCAGGTCCAGTCCGGTCTCTCCCGGCATTTCAATATCAGAGATCATGATCGAGATGGACTGGCTATGAAGCACCATTCGTGCCTCTTCCGCATCACCCGCACTAAATACCTGATCGATGCCGGCCAAACGCCAATCAATCCCTTCAACCATGGCCTGAAGAGCATAAACCTCATCGTCCACGATTAATAAATTTCGCATCAGTTCAAGCTCCCCCTTCTTCCTCTTCCATTTGGGCGGGCAGATACAGGATCACTGCGGCTCCGCCAGCATTCAGGTTTTGGAACTCCAATTTGGCTGATTCATCGTATTTCACTAGCAAGCGGTGAGCAACGTTCCAGATGCCGATGTGCTGTCCACTTGGGTCTTCCGCATACTTACCCTGCTGTAGACGCGCAAGCATGTCTTGTTCGAAGCCGACACCATTATCCTCAACTGAAATCCTTAATGTTGTGTTTTGCTGTCTATCTTCAACCTCAGTATGTGGTGGACTGGATAACGTTTTCGTTAGGTTGGCTGAGATGCGTATGACAAATGGTTCAGTACGCCTTCTAAACCCGTGAATAATGGCATTTTCCACAAAAGGCTGGAGGGTTAAAGGCGGCAGCACGTAATGACCAAGCCCTTCATCCACGTCGAGTGAAAAATCCAGCTTACTCGGGAACCTGAGCTTCTGGATCTCCAGATAGTGACGAATGTGTTCAAGTTCTTCATCCAGCCGGATGACGCGTTTGCCTGCCCGGAGACTGAACCGAAAATAATCCGCCAGATGTCCGGCCATCTGCTGGACCAGTTCATGTTTTTGCAGTGAAGCCAGGCTATGGATAATGTTCAGGGAATTCAGGTAAAAGTGAGGGTTGATCTGCATCTGAAGCTGTTTGAATTCAGCCTCCCTGGTACGCAGCTGTTCTTCATAGACATCGATTTTCAGATGCTGAATCTGGCTGGTCATCTGATTGAAGCTGTGTGTGACGAACTCTAATTCCGATGAAGTCGGTGGATCAAGTCTCACATCGAGTTCTCCACGACTGACTCGTCTCATCCCTTTGATTAATGTATTCATAGGTCGAAACAGCAACTGACGCAGGAAAACCAAGGCCGTGATCAAAATAACCGCGGCACCAATAGGCAGCAGACGAATAATCTGCTGAAAAAACGGCAGGTTGCGCAGCATATCCTCTTCGGGCAACAGGACAATATAGTTCATGTCGGACATCGCTGATGGCAAGCCCAGCATCAGGTACTGCCGTTCATCCCCCTTGGATGTAACCTCCGATATGACCTGGTAGGGATTCTCCAGACCGGAGAGATGTGCTGAAGCCAGCTTGATCTGCGCCGAGCTGAGGGCTGAACCGGACAGCGCTTCCCCATTGCTATCCACTATAACGGCACCTCCCCGTTCACCGGATTCAGTGAATTGTTCGGGATGATTCAGTGCATTCATATCCACCAGCGCACCAGCGTAGAACTGCTGATTAATTCGAACCGTTTTGACCAGTGCATTCCATCCACCACCACGTACAATGCTCCATTCTGGTCGCTGGATCTCATCGTCCAATTGCATCATCTGTACAGGCATGCTTTCCCGGACAAGTGACATTTTGACGTCATAACTGCCCGAAGTCGCCAGCAGCAGATCATCATTTACCGCATCATATAGAAAGAAGGAATCAATCAGATTGTAGAATCCGATATCTGTCATGAATTTGTTCATGATCCGCTGTTTCGTAATGATATAGTCCCCACTGCCGTACTTCAGAAAAAAAAGTGAAATGATATCCGGGTCCCGCTCGCCCAGGCTGTATAAGTACCGATTGGTCTCTTGCAGCACGCGCTCATTCTGCTCCACACTCTTCGCGAGATGATTCATGTTGGTAAGGGATACTTTGTCTCGCACAACTCGGATTGCATAGACATTGTTGTAATACAACAGCAGAAACAGCGGCAGCATGATCAGCGTTAAGCCAATTATGAATTTGAAGCGCAGTGAACGGATGAAATTCATGGATTCCCGCCCTCTTATTCTCAATGTTTTGTTTGACTGTCCATTCTGTAAACGTTATCAAAATTAAAAAAACTTACTAATCTGTTGCTATTCAAACTACCGTTAAACTTTCCATATTTCTTCCTTAATCGTGGCATGTTCATTGTAATCATGCTTCTTGCGTGCTGTCTATAAGATGAAGTGACCTTTCTCTGTCAGCTCTGGTGACCTGATCACATCGTTCATTCGATATGTATCGTCTAACCAATTCTCCATTTGCAAAAAAAATCCTGCTGGTTGTCACACTCACACGTTCTCTGCAAAAATAAAGCCTTCGAGCCCTCCCCTTCTCCATGAACGCCCGGTCCTGACATGCATACGATATATCACGCCTTAGGACTAAGGTGGAAGGAGGTATGCGGTGTGAATATTCAATTGGTACCGTTGCATTATGTATATTTGGCTTTTATCGTACTCATTATAGCCGTCATGATACGGCGCCGGGATACTACGATCATCTGTGTTGCCGGGATTATGACGATTGGATTACTGGCAACAGAGACGTTAAGTGGTGCGGTGTCAGGAATCTTCAATAGTTTTGTATACGCTGCGAAAGAACTGCTCAGCACGATCTTTATCATCTCGATCATTGTCGCCATGAGCCGGGTACTGATTCGCACAGGTATTAATGAAGTAATGGTTGCTCCACTAACCCGATTTATCCGTTCTCCGCAGGTTGCATATTGGGGAATTGGGCTGATCATGATGACGGTCTCCCTGTTTTTTTGGCCTTCACCAGCGGTAGCGCTGGTCGGAGCAGTTTTGCTTCCCGTTGCCGTTCGTGTAGGACTTCCACCCATTGGTGCCGCCATCGCAATGAATCTGTTCGGACATGGTATCGCCCTCTCGGGAGACTATATCATTCAAGGGGCACCCAAACTGACAGCAGATGCAGCCGGCCTTCCGGTTACTTCCGTCATGACGGCAAGCATTCCGCTGGTCCTCGTGATGGGTGCAGTATCCACACTGACGGCCTTCTGGATGTTACGAAACAAGATGAAAAGTGGCGTCGGGACTCAGATGCGTTCTCCTTTCCCAGGTGAACCATTAAACGGGGGTCCTTCTCCCTCCGAAACTTTGGCTGGAGCCGGAGTCGTACCTGTACAACAACGTCAAGCGATCCCGATACGATTGCAGAAGGCATTCGCCCTACTTATTCCGTTGTTATTCGCAGTAGATGTTATCCTGATGTTTGTTCTTAAGCTTCAGGGCGGGGACGCTACAGCCTTAATTGGAGGTACTGCAGTACTAATCCTAATCACGGTCACCCTCGCAGCACATCGGCATGAAGGCCCTGAAGAGACAACGAATTATTTAATTGAAGGATTTCAGTTCGGCTTCAAAGTATTTGGCCCGGTTATCCCTATTGCAGCTTTCTTTTATCTGGGGGACGCAGCCATCACTGAATTGTTCAGTCACCCTCTACCCGATGGATCACATGGTATAGTGAACGACCTTGGTGTTGCTCTTGCGGGTCTGGTTCCCTTGAATGACACGGTAGGTGCGATCACGATGACCTTGATTGGAGCCGTTACAGGAATGGATGGTTCGGGGTTTTCAGGGATATCCCTGGTGGGGTCCATCGCTTCAATGTTTGCCGGCACAGCAGATTCAGCCCCCGTATTAACAGCACTCGGTCAAGTTGCTGCCATCTGGGTCGGCGGAGGTACCTTAATCCCTTGGGCTTTGATTCCAGCTGCTGCCATCTGCGGAGTCAGTCCATTTGAACTGGCGCGTCGCAACCTGAAGCCGGTACTGCTTGGTTTAACGGTCACGACGATCGTCGCCATCTTCTTACTATAATTCGTGTAATCCTTTTACCTATTTTTGAAATAAAGTACGCTGCCTGGCCCAGAGCCATAGTTTGTGCCTGCTCCAATCGGCTAGATGCAGCAGCTCCACATAAGGGTCACCCTGTAATCCGAGCACTGCGGCAAAGGCTGGCTCTGTCTTCAATCCAACCGATTTCAGTCTGCGGATCTCGGCGTGACCTTCGGCACCCCAGAGCTGCAATAACTCCCACTCGACTAACATATGAAGGTAAGCGTTTTGTTTATTGACCGGCAACGATTGGGCGTAAATCTCCAATGGCCAACCCTCAATCTGAAAAGAACAGGTCACATAGGCACTAGGAACATCCCCACCTAGCCCCGTTCCGCGTTGACAAGAAAAATGCTCCATCCCGCTAAAATGCTGAGTCACTACCATCTCGAACGCGTTCAGATCAGGAGCTTCACACAAGATATCAAGATCACTGCCAGGAATGTCTATATCAATGGGTACGGTTCCTGCCGGATAAGGGGTATATGCCTCCAAAATGGAGAACAATTCACTCTGCAGGAGCACCCGGTAAGCATCCCGCTGCCGTTCGTTCCCGGAAGCCAGATGTGCCAAAACCTCAGCAGTTGTCTTCATGGAACCTGGGGCAGCCGAATCATTCCGCTGCTCCTGTGATCACCTGTTTCACACGACCAACTTGCCCACTTGTCAGGCGAACCTTGATGCCATGGGGATGCGTGGGTGACTTGGTCAGCAAATCCTTGACGATTCCCCTCGTCAGTTTACCTGTGGGCTGATCTTGTTTCAGTACGATATCCACTTCCAGGCCTGGTTTAATGTTCACTCGTTGTTGTCCGTTCATAATGCAATCCTCTCCTTCCTCTTGCAACGTCAATCCATTCAGCTAGTTAGAGCAAAGCTTCATCTATTGTAAATCTTTTGGATTTAAAACAAAAGCCATGCCCGCTGCATGGTAACGTGCAGCGACCTTATTTCGGGTCTGAATCCGGAAGGGATGATTTGCTCTTCATCTCCCGCAGAGCGGATCGATAGACCTCATCCGCACTCTTTTCAACTTCATTAGAGGTGGTTATAACCGGTTCCTCTTGAGGTTCAGCAGGCTTGCGAAAATGAAGCAGAGCCCGACGGTACTCACTATCGTTTCCTTTTGTTTGAGTTTCCTGCTGCCTGGCTTGATGGCTCACTTCAAACCTGTTTTTCGGCAGTTCAGTTTCCGTCTTCCTCTCTCCTGGTCCATTCGGTTCCGTATAATCCACCGGGTCTGACGAATCCAGCAATTGTTCCTCTGGCTGCTCGTTCCCCTGCACAAGGACAGGCTCCCGCTCCGTCTCAGCCGTTTGGGCAGCTTTGGCTTCTGCAGCTCTGCGGGTTGATTTTGAGTTAAAGATCATGAGAAAAATAACCCCGAGTAAAACAATTACTGCCAATATAATCAACATCTGAGTATCCTCCTTGTCATCGCCTGTGGCAACTTATCAATATATTGGTTCCCCAATCTGCGAATTATATTTCATGTTGTTTCGTATAGAGCAGCTGAGTACCGGGAATGCTCCAAACAGGATTGTCAGCAGAAGAACATATTAGGAGGAATGAACCATATGAACTCTCGTGCCATATTGATCAATATCATTGTCATTCTGGTGATTTTGGGGGCAGGTGCCGCAGGCATATACTACTACAACCAATCCACCAGCTATGTGAAAACGGATAATGCGTTAGTCACGGGTCAGCCCATATCCATCGCTTCCACCGTTAGCGGTGAGCTCCAAACGTGGAAAGGGAAAGTAGGTACCTCCTATAATCAAGGGGATACGATCGGAACCGTCTCTGCAGGCGGCAAATCAACTCCAATCACCATGCCTGTTGCCGGCACCGTTGTCCAGGCAACCGCTGTAGAGAACTCATTGGTATCTGCAGGTAATCCACTGGCTAGAGCCTATGATTTTAATAACTTGTATGTGACCGCGAATGTGGAAGAAACCGTCATCGACAAAATCAAAAGCGGACAAATCGTTGACGTATACATCGATGCATTTCCAGATACCACACTAACAGGCAAAGTGGATCAGATTGGGCTCGCTACGGCTTCATCCTTCTCCCTATTGCCGTCATCCAATACCAATGCCAATTACACCAAAGTTACGCAGGTTATCCCGATTACCATTACGATTGAGGGTTACAAAGGTCTGGGTGTTGTCCCTGGCATGAGCGCCACTGTGCGCGTCCATATATAAGGTCTGCCGATGGATAATCAATTGCCGCTCGGAAGAACCATTGCCGTCCTGCTGCTCGGCGCCTTTATCGCCATTCTGAATCAGACTCTGCTTAATGTGGCGATCCCCCATCTGATGAATGACTTCAACGTCTCGGCTACAACAGTGCAATGGCTATCGACTGCCTATTTGCTCGTAAATGGAGTGCTCATCCCCATTACAGCCTATCTGATTGAATCATTCGGGACACGTAAACTATTCATCACAGCGATGCTGCTGTTCACCGTTGGTTCTGCCATCTGTGCAATCAGTCCGGGATTTACGGTCATGCTGATTGGTCGTATTGTACAAGCCAGTGGTGCCGGCATTATCATGCCGCTGGTCATGAACGTATTTTTAACCGTATTCCCTCCCGAGAAGCGAGGAACAGCGATGGGTACCATGGGAATAGCCATGATGTTTGCTCCAGCCATTGGTCCTACCTTGTCAGGCTGGATTGTGGAGCACTACACATGGCGCATTCTGTTCTATATGGTTATCCCGCTGGCTTTGCTCGATATCCTGTTTGCTTTTATCTGGCTGCGAAATGTGTCCAAGCTCAGTTCTCCCAAATTCGATGCGTATGGTGCTCTCTTTTCAACGATCGGATTCGGGTTCCTGCTGTATGGATTCAGCTCTGCCGGTGACAAGGGGTGGAGCAGTGCAATTGTACTGTTGACCTTGATCATCGGTATTCTGTTCATCACGTTCTTTGTTCTCAGGGAAACTGCAATGAAACATCCCTTGCTGGAGTTTCGTGTGTTTAAATATGATATTTTCACCATTTCCACACTGGTCAGTGCCACCATCAACATGGCACTTTTCGGGGGGATGCTTCTGTTACCCATCTATCTGCAAAATATAAGAGGTTTCTCCCCTCTGCAATCGGGTCTGCTGCTGCTGCCAGGTGCACTTCTGATGGGTGTCATGTCACCCATATCAGGAGCGTTATTCGACCGGATCGGCTCCCGGCCACTAGCTATTGTAGGCTTGCTGATCACGGCATTTTCTACCTTTGAATTCAGCAAATTGACCGGGGAAACGTCTTATGGTCACATTATGATGCTGTATACTCTTCGGAGCTTCGGCATGTCCATGCTGATGATGTCCGTGCAGACCGAGGGCCTTAACCAGTTACCCCCTCATTTGACCAGTCACGGTACTGCGATGTCCAATACGATCAGACAGGTAGCAGGTTCGATTGGAACAGCCCTGCTGATTACCGTTATGGCTACACGCTCAGGCATTCATTTGGCTGACTTTAGCAATACGGTCACGACAACCAATGTGCCCCTGACTGAACAAGTCGGGCTGCTGGGCACGCAGATGGCTGCCGTAGCAGGTGTGCCACCTGAACAGGGTTCTGCACTGGCGTTACAGCAGTTATACGGTATCGCAGTCCAGACCTCGACGATTGAAGGCATTAACGATGCCTTTATTGTTGCCACCTGGATATCCATTATTGGTTTGATCCTTTCGCTGTTTCTGCGACGTGCAAGAACCCGCCCCCGTGCGGTGAAGACTGAACAATAATGCTACCTTGAACATCGTAAAAACCGCCGGTCTCTCCTATGAGAAACCGGCGGTTTTTAGTTATGGAGCGCTATTTTAAGGAAACGCCATCCTTCGCTGCTTCTTTTGCCTTCACTGCAAGCAGTTCTGATACGGTGACGAAACGGTATCCCTCTTGCTGAAGCTTGGGCAGTATTACTTTTAGCGCAGCAACAGTCTGGCTCCTTCCTTCCACCTTGTCGTGAAACAGTACGATATCCCCATTGCGCGCGTTTTTCAGCACCTTGTTCGTAATGGCTGCTACGCCAGGAGAAGCCCAGTCTCGGGTGTCCTGATGCCAAGACCATAACACAATGGTATAACCTTTTTGTTTTGCAACATCAATGACCATGTCATTGTAAAATCCGCCGGGGGGTCGGAACAGCAACGGACGTGGTACCCCAGCAGCCGTAATGGATTGCTCAGCCGCAACCATGTCCTGCGTAAACTTGTCCTTGGCTGTGGATTTGACCGCATAAGTATGAGCGTAAGTATGATTCGCCACTTCATGCCCTTCCTGCTGTTCCTGCATGACCAGTTCAGGGTACTTTTCCGCCCATTTTCCCAGTACAAAAAAAGTGCCCTTGGCTTGGTACTGCTTAAGCAAAGCCAGAATTTGCGAGGTCTGTACCGGATCAGGACCATCATCGAAGGTCAACGCAATGAGCTTGTCATGGGTAGGTACCTCCCACACAATCTCTCCTCGTTCTTCGTAATATTGACGATTCTTCTGTACCGGCTTTGCATAGGCAGAACTGGTGCCTAGCATGAGAATCAGGGTGAATAATCCGATCGTTCGGGCTGCCTTCAGGTTCATGTTTAGGTCCTCTCTTTGTCGTCAAACGTAAACTCCCTGTTAGCATTTCCCGAATTGCCGGAACTATTTAACGGAAAATCTGGTCAATCACTGCGATCTCCTCGGCAGACAACTTCACATCCAAGGTTTTCAGATTGTTGATGACCTGTTCCGGTTTCTTGGCCCCTGGAATGAGTGCATCAATCGAAGGCTGAGTCAGGTACCAGGCCAGCACGAGATGTGCAACCTCTGCATTTTTGGATTCAGCAATGCTGCGAAGCTGTTCCACTTTGTCCAGATTGCGGATAAAGTTCTCACCAGTGAACAGCGGATTTTTGGCCCGTCCATCCTGGAAGGTCGTATCCCGATTATATTTACCACCCAGCAGTCCGGCTGCGAGCGGGAAGTATGGAACAAAAGAAATGTCATGCTCTGCCGTGTACGGAAGCAGTTCTTTCTCAGCCTCTCGTTTGAACAGATTGTATTCGGATTGCAGCACATCCACGTAACCATCCCGGTTCGCTTCACGCAGCTGTTCGATGGAGAAGTTGGATACACCGATCGCGCGGATTTTGCCATCGTCTTTCAGTTGTTTTAATGCGCCTACTGCTTCATCCTTCGGCGTCTGCTCATCCGGAAAATGGATGTAGAACAAGTCGATGTAATCTGTCTGAAGACGTTTCAAGGCTTCCTCCACCGAGGCTTTCAGAAAAGCAGGAGAGTTATCAATCACCACGTTGCCATCCACGAATTTGTGGGCTGCCTTGGTGGCGATGACGGTTTGCTGACGCAGCCCTGTTTCCTTCAGGACCTCTCCAATTAAACGCTCTGAATGTTCAGGTCCATAGATGAAAGCCGTATCCACAAAGTTAATACCTTGTTTCAGCGCTGTACGAACCACTTCCTTGCCTGTTTCATCGTTCAGCATATCCGGGTAGATATTATGTCCCCCTACTGCATTTGCACCCAATCCTATCGGGTTAACAAGCAGCTCGGTTTTTCCCAAGCGAGTCTGTTGTTGTGCCATGATTCATCCATCTCCTTTTCCTGAGCGTTGGTTAGATGCATAACATAAGAAAGTTCTTCTTACGATGAACCCATTATATCAAAACCATATACATATATAAAATATCGGATTTATCGGATTAGCTATTTTTCAGTACGGTCGCTTCAACGTCGTTGATGAATCGGCGCAGCTTCGCAGCCACATCTCGATTGATTTCACCATTCTCATACAACTGTTGTACCGTGTTACGCTGCTCTTGAATGGCTACCATTTGCAGCTCAAGCTTCTCCTGATTGAACGGATCTTCGGTCTTGCCCTGATTCCAACTTCTTAGTCTGGCGATCACCCGCTCATACTTGGCAATCACGGACAGAGCCACAGGCCGATTGCCATCGTTCATATGAGCACGAATGGACTTGATAGCCGCTTCCGAAGTACGAAGTTTAACCTGACGAAACAGATCTGCATTTTCAATCATAAACGGCTGCTCCGGTTTTTCCGAACGATTCGTAAAGAGATGCCCAAGTACACGTCCGATCTCGCTAATGGAGAACATCATCTGTGTATTGGTGCGATTGGCCAGCATCATTTCCTTACGGTCCAGCCAGCTGTTACATTTAAACGCCGCTTCAGACGCAATCACGTTCTCATCCATCATATTTTCAATTTCCTTGCGCTCCGCCCGCGTACCAATAAGATTAATGGCCGTTTCCTGCTTCAATATATCCTTGCGTTTGCCCGCCGTCATCTGTCCTGCAGCCTGCCTGATGTATTTTGATAAATCAGAGACTACAGCAAGTGCCGCAGCTTTGTTCTCGTCGGTCATCTCGGACTTGACTGCCCGAATGGCCGCATTAAGCATAATGTCCTGTGCCTTTCGTTCTGTCGTTTGCTGAGAGCCATCAGCAGCTTTTTCATCATTCTTGGCGAGTACAGGCAGAAACACGCTTGCCGCGATTAACGTAAACAGAATGACTCCGGCTGCCAGGAATATGATCAAATCCCGTTCCGGGAAAGGGGATCCATCCTGAAGCACATAGGGGATGGAGAATGCACCCGCAAGGGTTACTGCGCCTCTCACACCTGATAGGGAGATGATGGTCATCTCTTTCAACCTTGGTTTTCCAATCGGGGACTTCTTGCGAAACCACTCATTTCCCTGCCAGAACAGATAGATCCAGACAAAACGGAGCAGTAACAACAACACGGATATTAGTCCTACATACCCCAGTACCTGCAGATTGTTAAAGGTTACATTCTTAAAGATTGTACTCAGCACATCCGGAATCTGGACACCCAGAATGACAAACACCAAACCATTCAGAATAAATAAAATAACGGACCACGTGCTTGCAGAGACTACCTGCATCTTCAACTGAACCGATTCAGTTCGGTCACGTTCAATGGCATGGATAATACCTCCCGCCACAACGGCCAAAATGCCTGAGACGCCAATCTCTTCACTCACCAGATAAATAACGAATGGCGTAAGAATCTGCAGCAGCATATGTATGGTGACGTCCTCCATGCCCAAACGCCGAATCCAAACACCGAGCCGAATGAGCAGAAAGGATAGCAACGCCCCTACCAGCAGACCACCAATGGCAATGATGAGAAAGCTAAACGATGCCTCAGCCAAAGAGAAAACGCCTGTAACCGTTGCTGCTATGGCAAATTTAAATGCAACCAGGCCGGATGCATCGTTCATCAAAGCTTCGCCTTCAAGAAGTCTATGTATGCTTTTGGGCAGATGTACACGCCCTGCCATAGCGCCAACGGCTACTGCATCGGTCGGGGACAGGATGGCTGCAAGAGCAAAAGCGGCAGGCAGCGGAATAGTTGGAATCAGCCAATGAATGGCATAACCAGCCACAACTACGGTCACGAAGACCAATCCCAGTGCCAGCAGCAGAATGGGAGCCCTTAAATTCCACAGTTCATGCCTTGGTGTTCGTTTGCCATCGTTGTATAACAGTGGAGCGATAAAGAGTACAAAAAACAGTTCCGGATTCAATGGCAGATGTACCCCAGCTGGAAGTAGCGCAATCGCTACCCCGAGGACAATCTGAATGAGCGGAACCGGGATGAACGGTACAAACCGATTCAAGATGTTCGATAAACCGATAAGTACCAGTAATACAAGTACCGCAATAAACAATTCCATGATGGTAATCCCTTTCCTCTAAATGAAGTAATAACCCAATCGGAGTAGTCTTATTTTAACATATATCTGTTTTTGTTATAAAAATGTTGTCATATCCATTACCCCGATAGTGCAGACAAGAATAGCACAGAGCAAGAATTCAGTTTGGATTTGTTTATAAGATGTTACAATATGCTCAGGACAATACCCGTTTGGAAAGGAACTTGGTAACTATGGCATTTGGAATTAATCGGCAGGAGTTGTCAGAATGGAAAGACCGTGTATCTCGCGGTGAACTTGCTTATCTTACTCATTTCTGGATAGATCCGCGTTTCCCCGGTGTTACAAGCGTAACCAAAGTAGGCTGTTCGAATCTGGAACGGCTTGAACACTGGTGTCTGGAACATGGTCTTGATCCGCGTTATATTCATCGGCGTCAACCTTTTCCCCATTTTGATCTGCTTGGACAGAAACAAAAAGAAATTTTGATGGAGATTGGCCTAACGGACCACATTCATCGCTTCCATCTGTAATAGACAGCTTGAAAAATGAAAAGCGTCAGCCTTCAACATTCGTCCCTACCGGGGGCGAATCTTGAAGACTGACGCTTCAATGCAGTTAATCAACGATGTGTTTGTTCCAACGCTTTCATTTTTTCCAACAGTTTCAGTTCAATTTTCTTCAGCATCCCGACCATCTGCTGCTGCTCTTCTTCCGTAAGCGCTTGTAGCAGTTCCCATGTCATACGTCCACGGTTGGCATTGAGGGATTTGGCCAGCTGTTCTCCATCTTCCGTCAGGGACAGCCACACAATTCTTCGATCCTCTTCACTGCGTACTCGCTGAATCAACCCTTCACTCTCAAGCTGATTCAAAACAATTGTGGTAGCTCCGGATGATAAACTGAGCTGCCTTGCCACATCAACAGCCATACAGCGCTGTTCCCTTAAAAGCATGCCCAATATATGACTCTTAGTCGGATTCAGTTTGCAGTTTGTTTCTGTTTTCTGCTGCTGGTCCAATACCTTATTTTTATATCTGAAGAAGGCCTCCAACAATTGATCAATGTTTGCCAATTGAGAGTTTTGCTCCGTATCCGGGCTCATAAACGTTCCTCCTGCCTTTCATCATAACCTTCCTAACATTGTAACATATTTGTACTTTTTTGTTTGTGAAAAATGCGCTTGCTCCATCATATTAATCGTTGTTTCTAAAGTTCATGCTTATTTTTGCGATTCATGTGACAAGCTACCTCATAGCATGATAAATGATGCATCTTGAGGAGGTAATGGAGCTTGAACATTTATATTGTTTTCGATAGCGAGGGCGGTCATACACAGGCGCTGGCTGAGGCGATTGCAGCCGGGGCAGCCAGTGTGCACGGGGCCACCGTTCATCTGCACTCCACCGAAGAGGCAGATGTATACAAACTGGTGGAAATGGATGCCATTATATGGGGATGTCCAGGTCATTTCGGTTCAATCAGCTCCGGTCTGAAAAAATGGATCGATAAGCTTGGTTACCTATGGGCTGAAGGGAAACTCGTGGACAAAGTAGGTGCTGTATTCTGTACGATTGCCACCGAACATGGAGGACTGGAATCAGCATTACTTCATCTGCTGACCCCGATGCTGCATCAGGGAATGATTATTACTGGCCTGCCAGGAAACTTTGCCGACAACGCATTATACGGTTCCTATTATGGCGTTGGGGTTACCTGCCCAGTGGATAGTGACGTTCTGTTAAGCGATCAAGGTATTGCTCTTGGTAAAGCCCTTGGAGAACGTGTCGCCCGGATCACCAATCGTCTAATCACTTAGACCGTGTATCATTCGGGCGGATGTATCTTACTGTTCTCAAGCCTGCGCCTCCCTTCACGAAGTGAGAGTAGACCGCAGGCTTGAGTCCACTTCACTTCTAAGTGAAGTTGCAGCTGCCTATTGCAAAATCGAAGAAGGTTTGTTTATAATAACTAATATCTTAAAGTTACTTTTAGTTACTTAATAATTTTTATAAATTTGTTGTCAGAAAGTAATATAATAACATAGCAAGGGAATTTTATGTATGAATGATATTAATCCATTACAAGTTGATGTCTGTATTGTTGGAGCAGGACCAGGCGGGGCCCTCCTGTCATACTTGTTGAACCGCCAAGGGATATCAACAGCATTAATTGAGCGTCAGCCTCATCTTCACAAGTCATTTCGCGGTGAACTGCTTAACCAGGACGGCGAAGCAGTGCTGAGCAAGCATGGGCTCTATTCGGGTGTAGCTCAGCTTGGAGCTATGCCTTTGGAGCAGATCCAGTATTGGGAAAACGGACAGATTATCCACACGGTTTACCCTGCTGAAAGAGAATCCCATGTGGGTATCCATGTACCGCAGGATCATCTGCTGGATTTCATTGTGTCACAATCACAAGCCCTGCCGCACAATCATGAGAAGGTTCTGTTAAATACCGTGATGACTGGACTGCTCCGAGATAAGACAGGAAAAACGGTGGGCATTAATGTTCGGCAAAACAGTGTTCCGACTTCTATTAGAGCAGCTATTATTGTGGGAGCAGACGGACGATATTCGGCTGTACGCAAACACTCGGGCCTTACCCCGGATATCCGCAAGCATGGTTACGATCTATTATGGGCCCGAATTCCCGCGCCTGTAGGCTGGGAACCAGCCGTTCGAATGGCGAGCATGAACGGTCAGCAGCTGGCACTGTTCTCCCAATACGGCGGGTACGTACAGATTGGTTGGAATATTCCACAAAGTTCCTTCTCCAAGCTGCGTGAGCAGCCCTTTGCCCCTTTTGTGGAGAAACTCGTGGAAGCCTTCCCGTGTCTCGCGGAATCGGTCGCTGCACATATTCAGAACTGGAGCGATTTTGTACTGTTATCCGTTGAGAGCAGTTACAGCGAGTCATGGTCTCAGGATAATGTGGTTCTGCTCGGTGATGCGGCACATACCATGACACCTACAGGAGCCTTTGGGCTCAATGCAGCGTTAGAAGATGCTGATGCACTTGCAGAGATCATTATTCGGATGGCCTCTGATCAATTTCAATCTATGGAACTATTGAATCAGCTTCAGGTGATTCGCGGCGACAAAGTGAAACAACAGCTTGCTCGTCAGGTGGAGATGGAATCCTCCTTTCAACAGCGTTACGAATCCCTGCGCTAGCAACCGCTCGAAATTTATACCATTTAATTCAAATATGCCGATGACTTCTGTTCAGAAGCCATCGGCATATTTGGGTTCAATTTTGCAATTACACTTCGCGACCATTCATTGCACTTACCCGAAGCTCATTCAGCGGCAGCGACTTCATCTCTGGATGACGCAAGTGCACCGTTCGGCTCTCACCTGGAAGCAAATCGAAATAGTTGTCACTGAAACGGACACGTCCCACCGGAAGCTCCAGTTTGACCAATCTTGCGATGGCAACGCTGGCTGTAACAGTTACAGACTGCTCCTCCTCATTGACATGCACACTGAGTTGGGACAAAGGCAGCTCGATGTCCTTCGGATCACGCAGGAAATATCGGTTAAGCGGAGCAGCAAACCCTTCCGATACCAGTTCAATCATGACTTCTTCCGCACGTCTGCCCTGCAGCACTGCGGCTTCACTTAATGCTCCAACCTTCGAAGAAGACTGGGCTTCAACTTCCACATGCAGTGTATCAGAGTATACTTTCTCCCCATTCAGCAGAAATACATTAATCCGAAGCTGTCCCCGTAACCCCTCGAGTTTATCGTTTACGACCCATAATGCAAGCGGATCGCCTGGCTCATGTTCCAGTGAAAGCAGAATCGGATGGAAGAATGTCTTCCCATAATAAAAGGATGCTTTGGGCAGCAGCTCATAATCAATCATGGACCAGCTCGTTCCCGGCCAGCTGTCGTTCAGCTGCCATACAAGCGCGCCACTATTCCGATGATTGATCCGCCGGAAATGTTCAATTCCATACCGTAAGCCTTCCGCTTGAGTCAGCATCGAGTAATTCATGTATTCTTCAATCGTTTGTGGAATTCCAGTGTAGCCCTCCATCAGAAGAATGCCCTTTTGATGATTAGTATCCTTGTTGCGATAGGCCATCTCCGGACTTCCCCAGTAGAACTGCCCTTCAGGCATATTTTTCTCAAGCGTATAACGGTTAGCCGATGCATGCATGCCGAATTCACTACTGAACAAGGCATCGTCCTTTTTATAATTTTTGAATGTTACGCCCTTAATGCTGTAGTCAAGCAGCGGTGGCTCACCATGCTTTCTTGGATAAACGGAACCATGCCATACCTGCCAGTTGTGACGGTCACCAACATCCGGATCATTGGCATCATTGCCGTCCTTGTCTCCAAACGGTGAAGATGGCCAATACGGACGGGACGGATCCAGACGTTCCAGAGCCTCAGGAATCAGCTCATGATAGATCAGCTCCCCATAGAACGGGCTGGTGATGTCTCCGCTGGCAGACTTCATATCGTAAAGCCAGTCAATCTCGTTATTACCGCACCAGAGGGCAAGTGATGCCCGGTTTCGCAGCCTGATCACATTATTTTCAACTTCACATCTGACATTTTCCATAAAATCTTGATTGAAGTCAGGAAATAATGCATTGGCAAAGGCAAAATCCTGCCACACTAACACTCCTTGCCGATCGCATTCATCGTAAAAGACATCCTTCTCATAGATGCCACCTGCCCACACCCGCAGCATATTCATGTTCCCTTCAACGGTCAGCTCAATGAGCTCCCGATATCTCGAGGCGGGAATAGCTCCGATTAGATGATCAGCGGGTATCCAGTTTGCCCCCTTGGCATATATTTTGATTCCATTCAATATAAAAGCAAATGAGTCTTCTCCCAGTTCATTGTGGAGGGCAAGTTCAATGGTTCGTAACCCATAGGGCTCGCTATAACGATCCACTTCAATGCCATCGGCGTATAGGGTAACCTCCAGCGTATATAAATACGGTTCACCCAGATCATGCGTCCACCACAATCGCGGCGAGGGCACAGCCAGTGTTGTATCTGCCTGTCCGCCTTGTACAGTAAGCGCATCAGCTTGAATCACTTCCTCACCGCCCGCATCCAACAATCGGACATCGCATGTCGTGACCACAGCGCGCTTCAGTTGCTGTCTGCTTCGGAAGGACATCACCGATTTCACATTTGCCGTCACGTCGATAACCGCCTGTTCTTGGTTGACGGACTTGGTCCGGGCAAACACACTCTCCAGCTTCGCCACCTTGCGTCTCTCCAACCGGACTGCACCCCAGATGCCAACAGTAACCATGCGTGGCCCCCAGTCCCAGCCGAAATTCATCGCCGCCTTGCGCAGCCAAGGCCGTTCCTTCGTATAGGATGACCAGTCGAATGTCTCTTTGTCCCGGTTGTGCAGAGAAAGCGGATCGAATCGAACGGCGATAGCATTCCACCCATGACGGACCAGTGTCGTTACATTGAAGGTATGGGACATGAGCATGTTGGCTGTTTTCCCCACTTCATGTCCGTTCACATAGACCGTTGCAAACGTATCCAAACCTTCGAAGACAAGTTCGAAATGTTCCTGATCCTCTTCCACCTTCACCAGGTTAAAGTTGGTACGATACCACCATTCCTTTTGTTCGATCCAACGGCTCTTGGCATCGTTATGCCCGTAGTATGGCGGATCAATTATGCTCCTTGCCACCAAAGCTGAATGAACATCGCCTGGCACTTCCGCCCCAATCCAGAAACGGTCATCCAGCGCCGCAGCCGCAATATCCATCGTCCGTTTTTCCCCGACCTCAAAATGCTGGATCTTCCATTGCCCTGACAAATCCTGACTTGAATCACTCTTCTTCATCATATGCCTCGCTCCCCAGATCCCTGAATCATTCCACATCATCGAAAACGTTTGCAGAAACAAGTACAACCATTCGTCTGCTAGCTTCCTGAAGGCTTGAATGCATACGCCTCTTCGCGAAATTCACTCGGGGTCTTGCCTGTATGTTTTTTGAATAGCCTGCTAAAGTATTTTACGTCTTCATATCCACTCATGGCAGCGACTTCACTGACTTTGGCAGGAGAGACTGCCAGCATCTCCATCGCCCGCCTTATACGCATATTCGTTACAAAATCCCCAAACGTTATGCCTGTCTCTTTTTTGAACAGCTCGCTGAGATGTCCCGGGTGCAAATGGATTTGGCCAGCCACCTGCTGTAGACTGATTTCTTGTGCCAATCCGGATTCCATGTAAGCAATGGCTTTTTGCACATGCGAAGCCTGCCCTTGGCCCATTTGGCTATAATATGTATGCATCAGACCATACAAATGGTGAAACAGCATATCCTGAAGGTCCGCAGCATCTGCATCAGGTTCCGGCACCCATGGATCATATCGTGCAGGCTCTTTCCTTCCTATTGCACGCATCGTACGAACCAGCCAGCGTTGTCCTGCGATGACCGCAGAATGCAAACAGGCATTGAATGATTCCGGTGTTACTTCCGGGTCCATCATGAGTTCTTTCACAAGCTCTCGTGTCCATGTGGTGAGTGTGACAGGGTCATTATCGAGCAAAAGGGTTCCTAGCACGGTTTCTTCCTCATGCGTAAGTAATGTTTTACCACCCCTGCGGTTTTTCACATGCTCGATGCTCCAAATCTTATCGTCAAGCAGACTCATATATTGATACGCTGCGGATGCCGTTAAATAGCTTTCATGAAGGTATATCTCGCCACAGACCGGATGGCCTACAGCTGCACGCAGCTTACATTTCAGAAGCTGCTCCATATGATTAACCACCGTTCCCAGCGTGTTCAGTAATTCCTGCTGCCTGCTCGTTACCTGCATTACACCAATAATCTGTTCCTTATGAATATGGGCGGCGGCGCCAGGCAGCATATCCTCCAGCATATTTTGCACGGCAAATCTCAGAAGAGCAGCAGAAGAGCGACTCCATCCTAGCGCACGAATAACGAATACAACCTGCTGATAGACCTGACTGCCTTCCAATGATATATTAGCAAACCCAGCCGCTCCCGGCTTCAAAAAGGCTGGACACGAACCTGTATTCACATCACCTTCAATAACCCACCGTTCAAACAACCGCTGTTTATTCTCCTGCAAAAGTCGCCCTTCCTTGGACTTTTCTGCCCAGCTGTCCATCACTCTTTGCTTGGCCTGAAGAACCGTTTTGATGATCTCTTCCGGTTTGCTCGTCTTTAACAAATAATCCGTCACACCCTGGCGAATTGCCTGCTGAGCATAAGAGAAGTCATCGTAACCTGACAAAATAATGACCTCCAGCTCAGGCAGCAATTGCAGCCCTTCATTTGCAAGCTCAAGCCCTGTCTTGCCAGTCATACGGATGTCAGTCATCAAGATGTGCGGACGCTCTTCAGCCAACCGGGATAACGCTTCTTCAGCCGAGGCTGCAGGTGTAAGGAGATCAATTCCCAGCTCGCCCCAGGCAATAACGCTGGCAAGTCCGGTGCGAATGATCACTTCATCGTCGACAATCAGTAGTCTCATGGCGATTCCTCCAGAAAGGGTATGGAAAATGAAATACGGGTCCCTCCACCGACACGGCTGTCCATTTCAAGTTGAGATGCCGCACCATAATGGAGCAGCAATCTCTCATTAACATTGTGGATCCCGTAACCACCAGCAGAGGGAGTCACTTCCGGCATTCTTTCCTTCAACTGTTCCAGCCTCTCCTGCTCCATGCCGACACCATCAT
Source organism: Paenibacillus sp. ACRRY (assembly GCF_022346995.1). GTDB lineage: Bacteria > Bacillota > Bacilli > Paenibacillales > Paenibacillaceae > Paenibacillus. The sequence continues at coordinate 2,010,191 of NZ_JAKRNM010000001.1, forward strand.
CCAGCACCAGTACGTTCATTCGTGCTTCATCCTGGTCTTGACGAATCATGATGGTGATCGTTCCCGGACCATTCTTGGGCTGAATACCATGTACCATGGCATTCTCAACGAGCGGCTGAAGCAAAAGCTTCAGCATCATCCGCTGCTCCAGTGCAGGATCCACAATATAGTGCACCGAAAATTTATCAGGGAAGCGGATGGACTGCACCCTTACATAATGCTGGATATGGGCAATCTCCTGCCCAACAGGACAGAAATCCTTGCCGTTGTTCAAGCTAATGCGCAGGAAATCACTTAAGCCTTCGACCATATCTGCAATCCGGCTCTCTTTCGACATCAGGGCAATCCAGTGAATGGACGAAAGAGTATTATACAGAAAGTGGGGATTGATCTGCGCCTGAAGTGCCCTGAGATCTGCTTCTTTCTTACGGGCTTCACCCTGTATAACCTCTTCCTTCAGGCTCTCGATATGTGCGCCGAGCAGATTGTAACTCTCTCCGAGTCTGCCGATTTCATCATCACTTTCAGATCGGAACAAGGGCAGCGGCCGATCCGGGTCAATACGGGACAGGTGCCTGGTGAGCACACGGAGCGGCCTTGTCACGCGGCGGACGGTAAACCAGACCAGTCCTGCGCAGATTACAGCAGAAGCAACCACGGCTACAGCCGTAAGAATCAGAATATACCCGTTCTCCGACTTGTATTGATCGTAAGGTACTGTTCCAGTCAACATCCATCCAGTTAGCTGTTCCGGGTAATAGAGCAGCGTCCGTTTGTTTTCTCCGCTGCCATAAGTAGTCGTCCCGCTCTCGCTTTGCCGAATCAGCGTCTGCAATCCAGGTTCGACCTGCTCCAGAGTCTGCCCAAGCCGGGATTTATCCATGGAGGACAGGATCTCTCCGGATTGCCCGACCAGCTCCAGATGCCCTTCGCCTCTGCCAAGTCCCAGCGCGGCCCAGTCTTTGGAGATGGCCTTTTCATCCAGGCTGATGGCGAGCCATCCGATGGGTCGATAATCATGAATGCTGCGGATGGGACGCACCAACGTGATCACATTTTGTATACCTGCATAGTTGCGGACCGGGTAGACGCCGGTCCACGTTTTTACCGCATCGCCACGAGGAGTTGGCGGATCGGAAGTACCCGGTTCATACCAGGTAGCCGTTGTCAGAACGGCATCAAACCGATCCGGATATATCGCTATATTCGCGATATATTTCTTAGACGCGGCCAGATTGGTCATTCTGCCAACAATGTCCACACGGTCCAGTTCATGATCTTCATTTCGGCTCAGATACTGCTGAATATCGCGCTCTCCAATCAGGAAAATCGAAATATTCTCGGCGTCCTGCAGCATGTAGCGAAGATTGGCTTCCACCTGTTTCAGCGTGTCCATACCGGACAGTTTCGTTTTCTGCTCGGTAATGCGGGAAGAGATCAGAAATGCGAACAGACCCAGCGCCAGCAGCGGCACAATCATGGAGGCAGTTACGACAACCGAGAGCTTCCTCTGCAGCGATGATGTGAGCCAGCTTCCCAATTCTTTTCCTCCTCTGGATGCGCATTCGTTTAACCCTTAACCGCTCCAGCCGTCATGCCTTTCATAACCTGTTCCTGAAAAACAAGATATAGAATAATGGTCGGAATAACCGACAGGGTCATGGCGGCCAGCGTTAATCCATAATCCGTCTGGTATCCGTCTGCGAAGTTCGCAATCGCCAGCGGTAGCGTTTTCAATCCTGTCTTGTTAATGAATACAAGTGCAAACGAAAAGTCATTCCAAGCATGCAAAAAACTCAGAATCGTAACAGTGGACAGGGCAGGCACTGACATCGGCAGCATGATCCGGGTAAATAGTCCCCACAGACCTGTTCCATCGATAAACGCCGCTTCTTCAATATCACGCGGTACACTTGTCAGATATGCCGTCAGTACAAAGATGGCTGTTGGCAATGCAAACGCCGTATACGGCAGGATTAAAGCCCAGTACGTATTCAACAGAGACATCTGCTTCATCAAAATAAACAAAGGAACCAGTGTGCTATGAATGGGGATCAGCATACCTACAACGAAAAAGGTCATGACCAGCCCTTTCCAGCGAAACTGGAATCGTGCCAATATGAATGATGCTAGAGCTGCAATAAACAGAGTCAAAATCAATGATCCCAAGGATACCACCAGTGAGTTACCAAATGCCGTTCCCAGTCTGGAGCTTTCCCATGCATTGCTGAAATTGGCCACATTCCATTGGGCTGGCAAGCCAAATGGCCTGCTGTAAAAATCTTCATTCGTTTTGAAGGCACTAATCACAAGCCAGTAAAACGGATACAATGTTAAAATACCATACACCGTCAGCAGCGTCCAAACAATTCCGCTGCGCAGCCGGCGAACCGGATGGCCTGAAGCTCTTCCTGGTGAAGGCATCGTTACAGGTGTCGTACTCATTTACAGTTCCCCCTCTCTTCTAGTTCTCTTTTCTCTTGCGACTGGTCACCCACTGGCTTGTTCCAATGAGCAGCAAGGAGATCAGTACAATGGTTGTCGAGATAGCACTACCGAAACCGTAACGATAGGTTGTAAACGTTGAATTATACATATACGTAGCGAGCAGCTCGGTTGCATGAGCCGGGCCACCTTTGGTCATGATGTACACCAGATCAAACGACTTCAGACTGCCCGAAATACACAGAATGATCGCAACCTGCACGGTTCCCCAGATCATGGGCAGTGAGATCGACACCAGCTTACGGACGCCCGAAGCGCCGTCAATTTTGGCAGCATCATGAATTTCACCAGGAATGTTTTGCAGTGCAGAGATGAAAATAATCAGGTACAAACCGACGAAGCTCCACAGCAGTGGCGGTACGAGAGAGAAGATGGCAATCTTGTCGTCAGACAGCCATTGCAGTTTCCAGCTCTCCAGGCCGAGCGCATCAAGCAGGAAGTTCAGGATCCCGATCTGCGGATGATAGATATACTGCCAGATCATGCCGATAACGACGGTAGACAAGACCATGGGCAGAAACACAGCCGAGCGCAGGAAACGCTGCAGCGGATTGCTTTTGTGTAAAATGACCGCGAGCATCAGCGCTAACGGAATCTGACCGAACACGGAGGCCAGTACAAAAATGACGTTATTTTTCAGTGCTCGCCAGAATACCGGGTCATGCCAGATCTCCACATAGTTGTTCAGACCGATATATTTGGACTCCCCGATGCCGGACCAGTTGAAGAAACCGTAATAGGCTGACCATACAACCGGAACAAATACAAACAATGCATAAATGATGACTGCCGGAGCAAGCCCCAGCATGATAAAGCGACGACTGCGCAGTGCATTCATTCCTTCACTTCCCTTCATTAATACCTTCCATATCCCCTTCATACCTTGAAGCTTGCAAATGAAACGGAAAACCCCTCCCCTGCCGGGAAGGGGCTATAACTCCTCAGTTAATCCCATGAAGTACGACTCACCGAGCGTTTCCAATCTACAACCTATTCCTCATCCATTCTGTTAGTTGCCAGCAGCATTGGCTTGTGCAGCCTGAATTTTGGCGGCGATATCTTCCGCTTTGCCGCCCATCAGCAGTTCCTGCAATCCGTTATTAATAACTTCAACCGTTGCAGACCCCAGCTTGGAATCGTAAACCGGATTAATCTTCACTTCCTGCATCAAGTCATACAACTCGACGAACAAAGGATGTGCCTTGGTTTTATCCAACTCAATGTTGTAGCTAACAAGTGTACTGCTATCCAGCGTAGCCTTTTGGCCATCAGGTCCAGCCAGGGCATAGAACAGCTCCATGGCTGCCTCTTTTTGGGCCCCACTCAGTTTTTTGCTTACACCCAAACCAGTACCTACCACGCCTGATGTGGTTCTTGGCTCTCCCTCACCACCATCTACCGAGGGAAGAATAGTAATATGTGTGTTGTCCAATACCTCTGCAGGTGCGTTGTTCACCAGGTTCGCCAGGGCCCATCCACCATTCATGACCATGGCTGCTTTCCCCTGAAAATACAGCTGCATCATCTGTGTCTCGTCAATGCTGTTGAACCCATCCTGAAATGCTTTGCTGTTACCAAGCTCCTGCATTTTGTTTAACGCCTCGATAAATTGCGGATCGGTAAAACTGGCACCATCCTGGGCTGCTGCTTTCAGAAACCAATCTGTACCCGTAATCCGATCTGCCAAGGTACTGAAGATCGTCGATTGTGCAACCCAGTTTGCCTTGTTCCCCAGTGCCATTGGAATAACCTTGTTTTCATTAAACGTTGCAATGGCCTGTTCCAGTTCAGCCCACGTTTCAGGAACTTTGACGTTATATTGTTTAAACAGTGCCTCGTTGTAATAAATGAAGGAACTTGGCGCCAGATTCATCGGTACGGAGTAGATGTTCCCGTCAACCGTATATCCATCCAGTGCGTTCGGGATGAAGTTGTCCCTCCATTCCGGCTTCGCGTCCAGCTCTGTGTTAATAGGCTGAAGCAGATCACCTTTTACAAACTCTTTCGTCATGGCATCCGGCCACATGACAAACAGGTCCGGCATTTCATTCGCAGCTGCTACGGTACGGAGCCTTGTTTTAAGGCCGTCTGTCGGCAAGCCCTCATCCACCACTTCAATATCTGGATGTGCTGCCCGGAAATCTTCAATGATTTTTCGCATGGCTACTGCCTTTGCATCCTGTCCGGTCCAGTTATGCCACAGCGTAACCGTGACTTTATCATTGCTGCCCGTTCCTTCCGAAGCATCACCGCCACTGCAGGCCGCGAGTACCATCGAAAACAAGGCAATTGCCACAAAACCCGAAAGCCATCTTCTTAACATCTCTATACTCCCCCTTGGCTGATTGAATACCCTCATTGTAAATGGTAACGCTATCATAACGTAAGGTGACGATCCACGGATGGAGGGGTGAAAAATATCGGATGCCCCACTTGCTATCAGTTGTAATAAGAACAAAAAGAGCTCTCGACGTGAGAGCTCTTGAAGCAAACAATCTATTTATTATGAAAAAGAATAAGTTCAATTTATTTCATGCTGCTTTTGATAAGTGCAGCGAAAGCTTCCGAGCCTTCCTTCGTCAAATGTACGCCATCTTTTTCAAAATACTCGTTGTGGCCCTCGCTTGCACCGTTCCAGTCAATGAGGGAAACATTACTGTAAGATGAGGCTGCTTCGTTCAGTGCTCTGTTAACCGTTCGTTCCCAAGGACGTGGGACACGTACAGTAACCAAATATACATGATTCTCATCCTTAAGGTAATCAAGCACTGAATTTAGGCTTTTGGAATTGAATGATCCGTTGGTTCCAAGTTCAAGTACGACCTGACTGCCCAGTTGATCGTTTCGTTTGAGCCCATCCAGGACATCGGCTGCCTCCCACATCTGACGACCAACGTGACCGTCCACATGTACCCCGGACATATGCTGCTCCAAGTAAGGCTTGGCATCCAAGATGACCGAATCCCCTATCACGGTATAGTGGATCTTGCCGTCTTCAGCAGGAGGCGCTTGTTCTCCATTCTCTTGCGAAGCATCTCCCGGTTGATCCTGGTTGTCCCCTGTATCAGTCTCGTCATTATCGGCATGATCCGTATTTCCAGCAGCATCTTCAGCAGTCTGGTTCGGCTCATCAGCAGCCGTTCCATCTCCTTCATCGGATGACGGTTCTTCCGATTGGGAAGGCGTATCCGGCTTCGACGTCTGCTCTGCTGGCTTGTCTTGCTGATTGCCACCGTCATCTGCAGGCTTGTCGTTCTTCTGCGGTGCCGGCTTCTGGCCGGAACCTGCAGTATCAACGGGAGCCGGAAGAACATCCTGTCCTATCTCTTCATGCACAGCATGTTCTCCATTTAATGTGGCAGACATCGATGCAGAATGTGAATCGGAGTTCGCCGCAGAAGAAATCATCATCTGTGACACGGTGAAGCACATAAACAGAACAGACATCACCAATCCACCCCGCTTCAACCATATCTGATGCGTACCAATACCGTTCCGCCCTCTACCCCATAGCCGGGACCAGGTGTCACGGAATCCGTTATAGCGGATTGGATTCTCAATAAACTTTAATGATAATGAAGCCAGCACTACAGTTGCTGTCACCTGTAGAATCATTCGAACCGGATGTAAACCTCCCGTATCGACCACAGGACTTGTCAGAACAATTACAGGATAATGCCAGAGATAGAGCCCATAGGAACGCTCCCCAATCCATCGCAGCGGTTTTGCACCAATCAGGCGTCCCAGCATCGAAGAGGGGTGAGCCAACACAGCGACCAGCAGCGTAGTAGCTATGGCTTGAAGTACCATCCCCCCTTGGTAGAGCGAAGGTTCATATTCACTGCTGTTCAGCATCATGTAGACCAGCAGGGCCAGCGCTGCCAAGCCCGATACATCGAGCACGGCACGATTAAGGTTCGCAAGGGTGGAGGATAGTTTGCGGCTTGGCCACACAACAGCCAGTGCAGCTCCGGCCAGCAAGGCAAAAGCACGCGTATCCGTACCATAGTATACACGGCTCGGGTCCAAATTCGGATTATATATGATAGCCATTGCACCAGCAGATAACTCAGCGGCTACGACAATGAAAACAACGAGCCATCCCTTCCTTTTGAACAGCTTAATGGAAAGGACAAGGAGCAGCGGCCACACCAGATAAAACTGCTCTTCCACTGCAAGTGACCAGAAATGTCCGAACGGTGATGGAGGACCGAAACTATCAAAATAGGATACATCATGGAAGATATACCACCAATTGCTTATGTATAATACACCCGCTATAACGTCCCCACGCAGGGCAGCAAGCCGGGAAGGATCTGTGAAAAGAAGCCAAATCATTACCACTGCAGTCATGGTGAGCATGCCAGGCACGAGACGCCTGATTCGTCTCACCCAAAAATCACCGAGTGAAATGCGTCCATGTTCCTGCCATTGGGACACAAGAATATCTGTAATCAGATAACCTGATAAAACAAAGAATATGCCTACACCGAGCAAACCGCCGGGAATAAAACTCAGATTAAGATGATACCCAATCACAGCAAGCACGGCAATGGCCCGCAAGCCATCCAGTCCGTTCATATGACGCCTGTTGTTCAACGTTTGTGACATTCGCGCCCCTCCTTGTTGCTTCGGGCCCACATCGTGGAGGTCTGTGGCAGTTGCAAATCAACTTGGCTTCGCATCGTGATTCTGGTTGTCATTAACATACGTATTGCACCTTTCGTCATTCATTTCCAATATATCGATCAACACTCACGTTTAGCATTATACGCTCAAGCGCAGTGTAATAAATTACAGCAGTAGTTACAAAGTGGTGAAACGATGTAACCTTTCCTGCCAGCTTATATAGCTGTAAAATCATACTCCAAAATTGTCGTTTAATACAGTCTTTTTCTTGGGCTGGTTAATATTACCTCACTGCCATATCAATACAAAAAGACCGCCCACTTCCTCAGCAGCCACAATCCATTATAAACCTATCCCCCGCCGGATTGAAAGTTTTGCCCATAAATGCTTCTAGATGCCTAGGACTCTGGAGGTGAAAAGGACGAATCCTTTCTTCATTCCCGGAATCTTGGAGTTGAAATCATCCTTTGAAGCCCGTTGATTCTACGTTAGGTCATACAAAAAAGGGCGACCAAAGTGCTGGTCACCCTTAACGGTATTCTTTTCATCACATTGACTTGGATGATGTCTATCTTCTAATTACATTTGCTGTATCCACATTGGCTGCAAGTCTTGCAGCCTTCAATATTGATCAATGAAGCTGAACCACAGGAAGGACACAAATCTCTCGACGCTGTATAGGTTAATAACGGTTCGTCCACAATCACCGATTCAGAAATTTGATCCACACTCTGGCCTGCCTCTTCATTAGTACTCTCTTGAGGGATGCTCTGTACATGACTTTCGAGCGCCTTCGCTACTGCATCTGCGATGGACTCTACCCGGTTTACACCAAAGCCAATCGCTCCCGAACCACCGATGCCTTTGAGATGTTTGATAAGAAGCTCCACTTTATGTCCGTGATCACCATATCGCAGGAACAGGGAGCATACTCTTCCCAGCGCTTCCGCCATGGCGAATACATCCGAACCTGCTTTACCCACGTTCAGGAAGATCTCCGCCGGAATGCCACCAAGGTCGTTAATCGTAATGTAGGCCATGCCAAACGGAGTATTTATTTTGTACGTTGCTCCCCGCAGCACCTGTGGACGACTCTTGTACTGTTTATCCAGTACTTTGGCAGCAGACGAAGCCGCCACGCTTGTTTTGCCCTCGGTCTCGGTTTCTGTCTCCGAAGGTGCGGACGAGAAGGCTTTCGTTCCGTTTGCAACACTTGTTTCTTTTATCGTATCTTTTACCGTTTCTGTCACACTTGTTTGATCGCTTACTTCGCTCTTCCCCTCTTCCTTCTTCGTCGTGGATAGGACCTGTACATCGCGGCTGCCGTCCCGGTAGATCGTGACTCCCTTACAACCGAGATCAAAAGCAAGCTCATACAGCTGTGCTGTATCTTCAACCGTAAAATCAGCCGGACAGTTAGCCGTCTTCGAAATGGAGCTGTCCACCCATTGTTGAATCGCTGCCTGTACCCGAATATGATTTTCTGCTGACAGATCCATTGCCGTTACATAATAGTCAGGAAGTTCCTTTCCAGGGTGTTCATCCAGCCACTCCTGGGCAATAGGGACGAACTGCTCATCGTAACCGAGCCGGCTTTGACGGAAATATTTAAACGCAAAGTAAGGTTCGATCCCTGTCGAGGTACCCACCATCGTTCCGGTACTTCCTGTTGGGGCCTGCGTAATTAGCGTTACATTACGAACGCCTTGCTTGCGGATGGCCTCTCCCACTTCCGGATAAGTCCCGACCAGATTTTTCATGAATCCACTCTGTAAATACGGCTCCACTTCAAAGGCAGGGAATGCTCCCTTCTCGGCCGCAATCTCTGCTGATGCGAGGTATGCTTCTTTTGCGATAAAGCCATACAGTTTATCCAGAAATTCCAGCGACTCCGGGCTGCCGTACCGGATGCGTAGTTTAATCATCAGCTCTGCGAGACCCATCGTGCCAAGACCAACCCGGCGCTCCCGCTGCTGATTCTTCTGATTTTCCTCAAAATGATAAGGTGTCGCATCAATCACATTGTCCAAAAATCTGGCTGAAATGCGTGTTGTCTCCGCAAGCTCCTGCCACGCTACATCATGACTGGTTTCATCGTAAAATTTGGATAAGTTGATCGCCGATAGATTGCAGACGCCCCATCCTGGCAGGCCTTGTTCGCCGCATGGATTAGTACATATAATCGGATTAAAATACCAGCTGTTGGACATCTGATTATAATACTCCATAAAGACAACACCCGGCTCTGCTGATTTCCAGGCCGATTCGATAATTGTACGCCATATATCCCGGGCCTTTACTGTGCGGTAATGGATAACCCTGCGCCCGGTTTCCCTCCATTGCTGCAGATCCCCGTTCCACTCGTTGTCATAATCGGGGTCGCTCGTATCCGGAAAAACAAGTTCCCAGTCCCCGTCCTGTTTGACGGCTTCCATAAATGAGTTGCTCACGCATACGGACAGATTGGCATTGGTAACCTGCCCCATCGTTTGTTTGACCGTAATAAAATCCATTACATCCGGATGCCAGTCGTTCATCATCAGCATAAGTGCTCCCCGGCGGCTGCCTCCCTGTTCAATCAGTCCAGTGGTATAACTGAATAAGCCGCCCCAGGATACCGAACCGCTGGAAGATCCATTGACCCCTTTAACAACTGCACGACGCGGACGGAGTGACGACAGGTTGATGCCAACGCCGCCACCGCGAGCCATAATCTCTGTCATCTCAGTCAACGTTTTCATGATGCCGCCCCGGCTGTCCTGTGGAGAAGGTATAACATAACAGTTAAAGAGGGTCAGCTCATCGCTAGCACCCGCACCAGCAGCAATTCGGCCCCCCGGAACCAGCTTCCAATCGTCCAGTACAGCCCGGAACCTGGATTGCCATTTTTGCTGTTCTTCCGGAGTGGATTCTACAGATGCCATCGCTCTCGCAAGCCGGTCCCACATCTCCTCCGGTGTTTTTTCTATATTAAGTGTCAGCTTCTCCACTTCCGTCTGGATCGTTTCTCCACTGCGAGTCTTCACTTTCACCGTCTGACCCCGCCGTTCGATGATTTCCCCCACTTCCTTTGTCGGAAACTTCGGGTCATCTTTCGTCAGAACAAGTACAACATCTCCTACCTTGGCATGGTTTGAATCGGCATCCTTCCAGGCATAACGGTCCAAAAATATTTTTTCGCTTAGCCCTTCCAACTTGTGCGACAATTTGTTCGAATTCATTATGTTTGACAGCCTCCCCAAAAATCCCATTACATTTCTATTATGTGTTTAAATTATGCCAAAACACCACATATAGTGATTTATATTCAGTATAGTACACCATATATTGATTTTCCATGTGACTTAAGTCACAGCTATTCTTGTTATTTGCCTTGTACTTGGACTAGCTCGCTCTTACGCCATCAGACTCTCTCATTCAAAATTTGTGAATTTTTTGGGACATAACAGCTCGGATTCGCACCTTATTTGAAGGTTGGTTATGAACTGCCTCTCATTCGTCCATACTATGACCTACGAATAAAACGTCATCATGTATGGCAGGGGAGGCATCACCATGAACCGGAAACATCCGCTTCACATGAATCAACCTGCAGCAGAACTGCCCGTTCCGCTCGAAATCGATCGCAGCTGGCTGACCCAACTAGAGTCACGGCTCGATAAAGGCGGTCCTTGGGGAGATTACAGACTCTTTCAGCTCGGCATTCAAGCGGAAGAGACCAATCTGATTCCCAATTTTGACGAAATACAGTGTCTGAAGCATTTGCAGGGACTGACCCCGCTTCCGCACCAGATGGACACTGCACGCAAAGTATTATTTGAAATGTCAGGCCGTGCCATTCTTGCTGATGAGGTTGGTCTGGGAAAAACCATAGAAGCCGGTCTGATTTTGAAAGAATATATGGTCCGCGGTCTCGTATCCAAGGTTCTCATACTTGTGCCTGCATCCCTTGTACTCCAATGGGTAAGAGAGCTGAATTCAAAGTTTGGCATTCCCGCAGTTGCGCAGAAAAAGGCCTATTCCTGGCAAAATGAAGTGGTTGTGGCTTCCATGGATACGGCTAAGCGAGAACCGCATAAGGACATCTTGCTGAGTACGGACTATGACATGATCATTATTGACGAAGCTCACAAACTCAAAAACAAAAAAACGACCAACTATCAATTCATGCTGAAACTGCGAAAAAAATATTGTCTGCTGCTGACCGCTACACCAGTACAAAATGACATGAGCGAGCTGTTCAATCTAATAAACTTGTTGAAACCGGGCCAGCTCGGTCGTCAAGGTGACTTTGCTGCCAACTTTGTCGTGGATAAGCGAATCCCCAAAAACCAGGAACAGCTCAAGGACGAATTATCCAAAGTCATGATCCGGAACCGCCGCGGTGAAGGACCAGTACAGTTCACCAAGCGGAATGTTTCCAATGTGAATTTGCAGCTATCTCCGGAAGAACAGGCACTTTACGATGGGGTAACTTCCTTTGTTAAAGATCAATATCAGGAAGCTGGTGGAAACCTGAGCAGCATGCTCTCACTTGTTACGCTACAGCGGGAAGTGTGCAGCAGCCGGGATGCAGTATTTGTTACGCTGGTCAATCTGTCCAAGAAGCTCCCGCTTGACTCCCCCCTCCGGGACAAAATTTGGGATCTGGTTGCCCATATCAAGGCCATTAAGGAAAATACGAAGGCCGAGAAAACGATGGAACTGATTCGAAACATGAATGAGAAAGTCATCATTTTCACCGAATACCGGGCCACGCAGGAGTATTTGCTGAATTATTTTCGCAACAACGGGCTCACTGCTGTTCCGTATCGTGGCGGCATGAACCGGGGGAAAAAGGACTGGATGATGGACCTGTTCCGAGGCCGTGTCCAGGCCATGATCGCAACCGAAGCCGGTGGTGAAGGCATTAACCTTCAATTTTGCCATCACATGATTAATTTCGACCTGCCCTGGAACCCCATGCGCGTAGAGCAGCGAATTGGCCGGGTACATCGGCTGGGCCAGCAAAATGACGTCAACATCTACAATCTGTCGACGACAGGCACAATTGAAGAACATATCCTGAATCTACTGCATGAAAAGATCAACATGTTCGAGATGGTCATCGGCGGACTGGACGTTATTCTGGAACGACTCGAGAAAAAGGAATCCATTGAAAAAAGTCTCTATAAGATTATGCTCGAATCCCAAAACGAAGATGATATTCGCCGCAAAATGGATTCGCTTGGACAATCGCTGAATTCCATTCAGCGTGAAGTCGCCGATGAAGTGCCGACCGTCTCCCTTCTGGATCTGGGCAAAGGAGGACACTGACCATGACCATGTCACCCCAAGAAGTTCAGGCCTATGTGACAACCTATCTCGAAGCTATGGAATGCCAGATCATGGAGCGTTCTCCTGCACATATAACCGTTAAATTATCGCCGGAAGCGGACAAGGCATTAACCAACCGTCCGTACTATTGGGGATTTGTTGAGCGCACTGGAGCTCCGGCTGAGACGATGTCTTTTACGTTCGTATTTGATCCGGCAGCGTATCAGCAAGCTATCGATGCTGCAGAAGCCAGAGCCGCTCAGGCATCTCCCTCGCTCTCTGCAAGCCAAAATGGACCTGTCGGCCCAGGCAGCCCGGGTTCTGGTTCTGAAGCAGATGCACCTAAAGAAACCATTCTTGGCCGCTATTTCGGCATTACTCCAGCTCTGCCGCAGCTCGGGCCCGGGCGCATCCTGCGTGAAGACGTCGTCTATGGCAGTCGCAGACTGCAGCAGATTTTCGAGGCAGCTCGTGAAGGCGGCGCATTTGTGAATCTGTTTGAGCAGGCACCCAAACGTCAGCTGCGTGCAGCCGCACCAGCAGTATATGAACCGTGGCTTGGTGTATGTTTCAAAGTGGAATTTGCCTGTGATTTGAAACGGGAGGAGCTCCATTTTCTTGGCATCTCCCTTCGCACAGGTGAAATTATCGAACAATTCGGTTCCAAGCTGACCCGGCGAGACCTCAGCCCAAGACTGGCTGAGAACATGCATGTCCAGACAGCCAAGGTATCGCTAACGGATGCTGGAACTGCGCTCGAGACACACCTTACAAGGCGTCTTCTGGAACTGGACTATGGTTGGGCAGAACAAGCCAAGGCACGACTGGACTTGGAACTCGCTGTGGTTGATGCGTATTACGAAGCTGTACTGAGAGAAGATACGCCTGAGGTTGAGTTAGACGACAATTCCACAGGAGCTGGTCGTGATTCTGCTTCCATCGGGCAGGAACCCGGGACTAATTCCATGAGGATTCAGTCTATTGCGACGGATCACACCCTTGTCCCTCCTGTGAATCGAATATCCGCAGACATGACCGGATTGGAGACACACTCGGATACGGAACTTGCTGCTGAACAGGCCGTCACGGTGGATGAGGAAACAGATTCCGAGCAGGAAAAGGCCCGCCAGGCGGTTCTGGATCGTGAAGCGATGAAACTGCAATACGAAACCCGCCGGACAGAAATGATCTGGCAATACGAACCCAAAGTGAAGGTCACGGCCATAAGCAGCGGCATGTTTCATTTAAGATAGACGCAGACACTACTTTTCCAGCAAATGACGGCAAAAGTAGTGTTTATTCATGAGCAGCCACCCGACAGGTTGCAGCAACCTTTTCATGGCTTGTCCACTAGAATGAACCTAGAAGTAATCGTGCAGCGAATAATCGTCCCTGTTCGTCATAATGTACTCCAGAAGAAGAAGGTGTTAATTATGAACCGAATCTTTCATAAGCCATGGCACGTCATCCGACGGGTAGCAGGCGTGGGTGCCATGTGCCTTTTGGGTTTAACTACATTGTCAACAACATTGCAAGCAGAAGATATCTTAAGTTTGCAAGCAACCACCACAGAACTTTCCTTCCAATTAACGACGGCAAAAAGCGATGCTTCCCATGCATCTGATAAGTTTGCTCCTGCTGCTGTTCAGCAGTTTGCTCTTCAACAGGTTAAGGCCTTGGGCTCCTTACAAAAGACGGACCAAGGCTGGAATCGGGCGCAGCTAGACTTTACGCCTCTTGGCCCCGGAACGCACAGCTGGCTTGTAAACGCTCATAACGATGGAACACCTGTTGGATATATGATCATTACAGCTAACCGGACAGGGAAACTGCAGCTTAGCGAGTACGGACAGGGAGAACACAATCCTTATGACCTCTCTCTACTGCAGCATTCTCTTCAAAGACATAATGTGAATCTGAAGAACTTGTCATATGCAGAAGACATCCAGTTACGTTATGCCTCTCCTCTCCTTGCCTACTGGAAAGTGGAGCAAGCAGGTGTTGGCACCATCTATATCGATGCAACCAACGGTGACACTTTACCGAATGGTGCTGTAAAGGCCATGGAGCGTGAATCTCGAGTTGAACATACTCGACCGCCTTCTCCCGCGCTATCCGTGTCTGTACAACTCCAATCCAGAACAGATGAACTTTCCAAGGCTTCAGCCTTCTCAGCGGATCCGTTCTACGTGCAACCGGATTTTGATCCTGCCGATAATCTCTTGTGGATTACTTCGGAAACCGTCCCTGTAACAAGTTTGCAGCCGTTGATTCAGCATTGGAGAGACCATCAGGCCATTGTCTTTTCGGCAGATGATCGCAATGTATTGTACGGAGGCCCTCTTCCTGTCACCGGATATCAGGTCTGGAGAATGGATGACGGATCTGCGCAAATGGAATATGTAGCGATTGGGGGACATTCTTCCGTAAGACGTTTCGTACCGATCGACACGTTGATGAAGGATGGTCATTTTTATACTTTCAAGCCGTGAAGCTGTGGAGTTTTAATCGTCTCAAGCAAACACAAATAAGACGCCTTCCTCTGATTTCATAATCAGGAACGCGTCTTTTATTCTTTGTGGATTAAACAGGTTTATTTGCCAGAAGAACTTCGCTTCTGCATTTCCCCGCGTGGATCTAATGCTTTTTCCTTTTTCCCTACCCACAATGATACGGCAAAGGGGAGCATGCCAAACCATTTCATTGCCCAAGGCTCTTTTACCTTGGAACGACCTTTCCGCTCTTCCTTCGGTGTATCCATAAAATGAACAACCCGCTGTGTAATGTACTTCACCAGCTCATCACTTTTGGCCATCCATCTCTGCCTCCTTCTTAGCCTGAGCATTTATGCGAACTGCTCAGCTGTAATGCGCAAGCTTACGATATATCTATTGTGTGCAGAACGGCCCATGCATAAACATTTTTTTGCTGCTGAGAGTATGAAATATCCAAGAATGCACAGTCTAATGCCAAAGGTATCCATTCTAATACGCTATTGCAAGAGATGCCTATGACAAAAAGGAGCGTGCATACACATGGTTAAGCTGCTATCTGCGTTAGTGGCATGGCTAATCGGGTTCAATTCAATACTCATGTTACCTGCGCAAGCAACCTCCGCGGTTATCGAGTCATCCTACCCCAACCAAAAATCAGTAAGTCCTTCCCTGCTGCCTGTAACGGATGGTGACAGTTATCGTTCCACGCACCATGCTTTTGCAGCTCCTGTCATCCTGCTGGATGTGGGACACGGCGGTATTGATGGGGGTACGTCAGATGATGGTGTCCTTGAAAAAGACATCAATCTGGCGATCAGTCAAAAGGTGTACCTCCTGCTTCGCAGCAAAGGATATGCTGTCATCATCAACCGGTTGGGAGACTATGCCCTTAGTGACGAAAACCGCTGGCTGAACAGCAGATCCCGTCATCGCAGGGATCTGGCACAGCGCAAGAGTCTCAGTGAAGAAGTGAGCACGGATATTGTGGTCAGCATTCATGGAAACTGGAGTCCCAAATCGTCTACAAGGGGACCGGTTGTCCTTTACCAGAAAGAAGGTCGCAGCTACCTTCTGGCAGAGTCCATTCAGAACGAACTTAATCAGCTGTTTGGCACACGGCGCGAAGTGGTATGGGGCAAGCCTTTCTACCTGTTAAATCAGGTCAAACAACCAGCTGTTATCGTTGAGACCGGATTTGTTAGCAATGCAGCAGATCGAGCCATGATGACTGATCCAGCAGAGCAGAAACGCATTGCCCAGTCGATTGCGGACGGTATTATTTATTATTTGTCGGTAGTGTAGGGGCAGCATGCCAGTGCCAAACTTCACGCACCAGATCACCGATGCCAACAAATTCAATCTCACCCTTCAGCCGGGTAACGGATTCGCGAACAACGCTGGATGTGTTTAGCCCCGTCTGACCAACATGCCCAATGACAACACACATATTCTTTTCAACAGCTCGCTTGGCTGCTAAATCCATCTGCTGGCGAATATGCGGCTTCGAATTCCGGTCGTCCAGAAAGATATCATTACCGACCGGAGGCATGTTTTTGGATACTGCAAGTTCACCCACAACCGAACGAAAATTGGTACGACTATCTACAAAAAACAGTCCTCGTTCACGGCAAACATCAAGCACAATAGACATGATTCGTTTGTCTGAAGTAACTTTCGAGCCCATGTGATTGTTCATGCCGATGGCGTAGGGAACATCATCAATGGCTTTCTCCACTCGTTCGCGGACCTCATCATCTGTAAGACTGGATGTAATCGCACCGGGACCGAGCCATTCAGGTCTTCCTGATTTGGGTTCCATGGGCATGTGTACGATTACATCCATCCCTTTTTCATGTGCAGCGATAGCGTCTTTTTTGGTGGTGGGCAAAAACGGCATGACCGCAAGCGTCAGCTTGACTGGCATATCCAAAATCTCCGCCGTGCCTTTCATATCGTTGCCCGCATCATCAATGATGATCGCCATACGTTTGGGCTGTGGTTGGGATTGAGTCATTACTGCCGCCTGACCAGGTTCTGTGACCAGTGATTCTGCACTACAGGTAAACGGGTTCACTCCATAAGTAATAAACAGCATGCTCACCATCAACCATGCAGTTCGAATCGTCCATGTACTGGACCGTACTTTACGTTTGGCCTTTTTCATCCATCGTTCCCTCCTTTGTTCGTTCTCCTCATTATTTGAACATTGAAGAAGGAATATGTTAGACAAAAAAAGCCTGTTCCATCCAAAAGAGAAAGGCCCTCCCTTAGGAGAGCCCTCCACAATATCGTCATTCCGTCCAGCTTACTTGGTTCCCCATACCTCCATACGCTGAGCGTATTTCTGGTTAATAATATTCTCCACTTTCTCATCCCCTGCCTTTTTCATATCCTCGAGCATTTTGTCAAATATGGCATTGGCTTCCGCTTCAGTCGGGGCAATAATGGCTCTGGTAATACTTTGGTCCATAATATCCTTGACCTTTTGTGCCGTCAGAGCTTCCGGTGTTCCCCCATCCGGATTCAGGTTATCATATTCAGCTGTATCCCAGACCGAATCACCCAGGCTCTTGATGGCCAGTTCATCCACTTCGCTGCGCTGATATTTGACGGCCATGTCGTAGGGCTGTCCGTTCGGATCCAACCCATTTTTGATAAACCACAGCCATTTACGAACCCCGCTGGTTTTCACCGTTTCATCCCAGTTATCCTTGAAGCTCTGCAGGAATGCAGGATCAGGTTGACGTTTGCCATCCACCATGGTGTATTGTTCGCCTTCCTTACCCCATAGGAGCAAGTGCTGTCCTTCATCACTCGCCAAATAGTTGAACAGCTTCATCGTTTCTTCCGGGTGTTTATTATTTTTGGTTATGGCAATGGCATCCCATCCGAGCGAGCTTCTCGGTCCAAAGGTCGTTTGGGCCGGGTCCACACCAGGAGCTACGACTTTATATGCGAATAATTGATTCTTCTCACCGCCATCCTTTTTCAATGCGGCATTGCCGTTGCCCGGATCCCAGTACGCGCCTGGTGTGGAGAATACCGCACCTGTTGTGAGCTTCTGAATCCATGTTTGTGTTTTGCTAATGGCGAATTCCTTTTCGATCAACCCTTCTCTATATAGACGGTTCATATATAGCAGCATTTCACGATACTTAGGATCCTTAACATCATATTGCAATCTACCATTATTATCGTAATAGGTTTTTAAACCCCACATGCCCTTGAAGGTGCCCAGATTCGCCCCCATATTCTCGCCATTCATCGTCATGGGAACCGATTCTTTACCATCAATCGTGCTGTATTTTTGTTTAAACTGTTTGAGCAGTGCCTCAAACTCGTCTGTCGTGAACGGCTCGGATCCATCCGCTTTCTCAGGAGCAAGCTCTTCGAGCAGGCTTTGCCTCATCAGCATACCGAAGACTGGATCACTGTCGAGTCCGTACCAGTTTGCCAGATAATAGTTTTTACCATCCGTATAACGTGTCTTGGTCAACGTGTCCCCGTACATTTCCTTTAAATCTGCTCCATATTCCTCGATTAACTCATCAAGCGGAATGAAGGCTCCACTAGAAATATATTTGTCCAGAGAGGCATCTCCTCGGCTCATCACCACGACATCGGGGTAATCCCCGCTCGCCAGCATCAAGCTCAGCTTCTCGGTCGGATTTCCCGTCGGCTGCTGTATGGAGATCTCTATTCCGGTTTTGTCGGTGATTTGTTGTGCAACCGCGTCAGTGAATGGCTCACCTTTGGTATTGCCATCAAACCAGGTCAGCGTGATCGGGCCTTGTTCAGCTCCTTTTTCGCCTGTACCTGCGCTATCTGTCCCTTCGCTTGAAGAACAGCCCGCAAGCAAGCCCACGACTAATGCAGCAGTAATACCCATAACCATCCATTTTTTTGTCTTTTTCATTGACACCCTAATTCCTCCCAATGAATGAAGTGACTTGCGTTATTATGGAGCAAACCAATGAAGCTGTACCACCCCCTTTCAGGAGTGCCCGCCGAGAGTTCTTCTCAGGCAGCCAGACCAGCAATGATTAACTCTTTACTGCTCCGAGCGTCATGCCTTTGACAAAATACTTCTGTAAAAACGGATAGACGAGAATGATCGGCAACGTAGCAACCATCGTCGCAGCCATTCGTATGGTATCACTCGAAACAGCATTCCGCTTGGCTGAGTTGGCCAGCATCTGCGTTTGCGAGACCATCCCACCGGTCTGAAACTGACTCAGGATTTTGACAAGTACAGCTTGCAAGGTTTTCAAGTCTGAGCTGTACGTGAATGCATAAGAGTCAAACCAGGAGTTCCAGTGTCCAATAGCCTGGAATAATCCGACTGTTGCAAGCACAGGTGTAGTCAGCGGCATGACAATTCGGAAAAAAATCGTAAGATCATTAGCTCCGTCCACTTTGGCCGATTCCTCGATCTCATGAGGAAGCTGCTCCATGAACGTTCGTACAATAATCATGTAAAACACATTCATCAGACTCGGCAGAATGAAGACGGAGAACGTATCAATCATATTCAGCGCTTTGAGTACCATGTAATAGGGAATCAATCCGCCGCCAAAATACATCGTGAATATGAAGTACAAATTCCAACCCTTACGCCCCACCAAATTCCGCCGGCTCAGCGGATACGCCAGCATCGTGATAACCAGCACCGAGAGCGGTGCGCCAATCAGAGTTCGTTTGACTGTGACCCACAGCCCATTCAAAATCTCACTGTCTTTCAAAATCTGGCTGTAGCTGTCCAAGGTTGGTACACGTGGCCACAAGTAGACACCGCCTCGAACCGTATCCTCTGCGCTATTCAAGGAGAGGACAAGTATATTCCAAAAAGGCAGAAATGTAACCAGTAAAACCAGGACCAGAATGAGATATACAAAGAACTTAAATATCCGATCACCGAATCGGTTTAATAACATCATGAGCACTCCTTTCCTTCTTGGTTAGAACAACGCCTGATCGTTCACCTTTCTTGAGATCCGGTTCACAATAACCACGAGTATGAAAGCAACGACAGATTTGAACATTCCGACAGCAGCTCCGTATGAAAACATGCTGTTCTGCAAGCCGTATTTGTAGGCATAAATATCGGTGACCTCCGAATACTCAAGTACAGTGTTGTTTTGCAGGAGATACTGCTGTTCAAAACCCGCATTCAGAATTCCGCCGACCGCAAGAATAGCCAATATGACAATGGTTGGACGTAAAGCTGGCAGAGTAATATGCCACATTTGCTTAAATCTGCTCGCCCCATCTACTCTCGCAGCTTCATAAAGTTCAGGGTTAATGGAGGAAATGGCCGCAAGATACATAATTGCACTGAAGCCCATCTCTTTCCACATGTTTGATAAGGCGATAATCCACCAAAACAAGGGTCCATTTTGCAGGAAAGCGATCGGATCATCCACAATACCCAGCAGCACCAGAATATTATTGAGCATACCGTCTGAAGCCAGGAGCGTAATGACAATATTGGCCGCAATAACCCACGAGATGAAGTGGGGCAAATATGATACCGTCTGTACAAAGCGTTTGAAAAATCCCTGCCTGGCTTCATTCAGGACAAGCGCAAGGATGATTGGCGCAGGAAACCCAAACAACAGTGTGAGCAAGCTCGTTGCGAGTGTATTGCGCATAACCCGATAGAAATCACCTGTGGTGAAGAAATATTCAAACCACTGGAAGCCTACAAACTCTGCATGGAAAAACTGCCTAAAAAAGGACTCCCCTCCCGGCTGATAATTCGTAAATGCCATATACAGTCCGAACATGGGACCATAGGAAAACAGCAAGGTTACAACGAAGGCAGGCAGCATAAGCACGAATAACCATTTTTGTTCTTTTAGTCTGCTGATCAGATTATTGCTCCTGACTGTTTTGATAGCGCTTACCTTATGCATCAGATGCCCTCCCCTTTCTTTATACCATCATGATTGGCCTGATTCAGATTCAGCTGATTACCTTTTTATCTTAATTTTGATAGCGCTTGCTTTCCATACTTCAATTCTCCGATAAATGCCGTTTTTTAAAGATGTTTTTGGTGAAAAGCGTTATTGGATTTCCATATTTGGTCTGCTATGATGAACTCTATGTAATCACTTTCAATTGAGAGAGGGCTGCTCGATGCGTCCATTTTACAGAAAATACATTTACATGCCTTTTGTTGATTTAAGCTTCAGATCCAAACTCTTTCTTGTATTTGTCCTGGTCACCATTATCCCGATGATGCTGCTGGTTTATTTCTCGTTCGAACTTACCAAATCCAAGCTGACGGAACAGCTGTACATCAACATGATGAATTCAACCGCCCAGATCACCAAAAACCTGGAGAATAAACTCGATAGCTATGAACATATTTCAGCCTCCATTTATCTGGATAATCGACTTGCCAATTACCTGACGACAGAGTATCAGGATGATCCTTCCTATCTGGATGTTTATAATTACATTGGCAATCGCATCGATACCATTATGGCTGCCTACCCTGATTTTGATAGCGCATTCATATATTCGGACAATCCGTCTCTGCCTAAGGATAATTACTACATCAAGCCGATTACACCCGAAGTTGATGAGACCGAGCTGGTCCAGAAGCTGAAACAGTCGTATGGTAATATCATTCACCTCTCCTCCCCGCAAACCGCAGATGGACCTGCCATGTTTACCCTTGCGAGACTGCTGAATAATAATAGCAATCAATATCCGTATGGGATGCTGGTATTCCAAATTTCCGAGTCTGTTATCTATTCGTTAATGGAGAAGGAAGCCGGAGGCAAAGACATTTTTATCATGAATGACCAAGGCGTTATTCTATCTTCTGCGGACAAAAAATTAATCAATACCCGGTTGCCGGAGCTGCTTGACGAGCAGTTTGATGACTCTCTTTCCGGCAGATTCGACACGACCTATCAGGGCGTCAAAGCACTCGCCGTCTATAACACGCTCAAAAATGGCTGGAAGACCGTCTCCATCTTCCCTTATGAAAGTATTATTAAAGATGCCAAATCACTGTCGCAGCTTATGATTAAAGTGTCACTTGCCTTTATAGGTGTGGCTCTGCTGCTCATTTATATTACGGCTTCACTGTTTAGCAAACGCATCCGTACTTTAATTCGTATGATTCGCCGGATTGAACGCGGAGACTTCTCTCCAACACATGAGGAACAATTGGGCAGTGATGAGATTGGACAGCTTCACTTCGCATTCCAGCAGATGACGATCCGATTGAGAAGTCTCATCACCGAGGTATATCAAAAAGAACTGCAGAGCAAGGAAGCGGAGCTCGATCTTTTGCAGGCCCAGATCAACCCTCATTTTCTGTATAACACACTGGGCTCGATCTCTTCTCTCGCGATTAAACATCAGGATCCGCAAATTCAGGAGATGGTATTAAATCTCGCCAAGTTTTATCGGATATCCCTGAACAAAGGAAAAAGTGTTCTGACCATTAATGAGGAGTTGAAGCTAACCCAAAGCTACAACGCCATTCAGCTGATCCGATTCAAGGGGCAGTTGAATTTCATTTATACCATCGATCAAGCGATCTTACCCTACTCCACGGTTAAGCTTGCTCTCCAGCCATTTGTTGAAAATGCGATTATTCATGCTGTCTGGAATCAGGAAAGGCCGCTCAACATTCATATCAAGGGGGGCTTCGAAAATGACTCGATCATCCTCTCCGTCATGGATGACGGCATGGGCATGTCGCGTGAAACCCTTCTATCTCTACTTGAAGACAAACCAGGACGGGGGTATGGTATTTCCAACGTGGACCGGCGAATTAAATTGAAGTTCGGAGAGAATTACGGTGTCCACGTATACAGCAGATTGGGTGCGGGGACGACGGTGCAAATCATCCTTCCACAAAAAGCCCTTTTATAACAGTCATGAATGCCATCGTTCTATACAAAAATACAGAAATAGGGCTGCGGAGTAATCCGCAGCCCTTGACGTTTTACTTCAGAATCAAATTGTAGATGACCTGTGCCGCTTCTGCCCGGGATGCGATCCCTTGGGGCTCAAACGTTCCATGTCTGTTTCCTTGAATCAGGCCCCGATAGGCGGCTTCGGTTACTGATGCAGCTGCCCATGGTGAAACCAGATGCATATCGCTGAATATTGTAACGTTGGAATCAACAGGCTCCTGAGCCTTTCCCAATGAATAACCCTTTATCAGCATGACTGCCATTTTCTCACGAGTAATCGGCAGATCTGGTTCGAAGGCATCCCGACTTTTGCCGCTTACAATCCCGGCCCTATACGCGATGGAGATCGGCGCAGCATACCAGCGATCCGCCGCTACATCGCGAAACTTCATTTCCCCGGCTGTGGTCAGTCCCAGAGAATGTACGAGCATTGAAGTGAACTCGGCCCTTGTAACCTCACGCCCTGGTTCAAACAAGCTCCCGTGTGTACCCTGGACAATCAGCTTGGCCGTCAACTCTTGAATAACAGGGCTCGCCCAGTGGTAAGCAGGGACATCTGTGAAGGAGCGCTCCAGCTCCAATACAGCGTATGTGCCGAATGGACTGATTTCCCCTGTCAATACATTCACTGCATATTCACCTCGGACAAATTCAAGCTTACCTTTATCTCCAATGACATACATGCCACCTTTAGAAGAATTGAAACCTTCGACCGCATGCAGACTCAAAACGACGGGCTTATCAAACTTGGAGAGTGTTTCGTTTGATCCCGATTTGCTCTGAATAGATATACTGAATTCGTAGATTTCACTCTTCAATGAAACCTTGGCTTGCGTCATGTCCTGTGCTGCGGCAATGATCTCGTTACCTTCACTGCCAAGTGGAACCATCTTGAGAGAGACGATGCTGCCTTCCCGCTGCTGTTCTGGCAACTTATTCATAAGCTGCTGAAGCACCTCTGCAGGAATTTGGAGGCTTAGCTTGCCCGATTTCACTACCAGTGCGTAGTTTCCAAGCTGCTTGACAACAGCTGAGGATAACTGCACTTCCTGCGTGTCAGCCTTGATTTCCACTACGGCTTGACCTGACTCTTTGTTCGTTTCCAGCATATCTGCTGTGATGGACAGGGTTGTAGTCACACTTTCTTGACCCCCGTTGTTCTCAGTCATGCTGCTGCCATGATTATTGTCAGTACTCCCTGAGTTTCCTGGCACTCCAGGATTCCCCGGGTTGCTCGGGGTGCTCGGGTCGCCCGGATTCCCGGGAGTACCCTTCATTTCCGTCAATTTCACCAGTCTTGATTCAGCTGCTTCCAGCGTAACCGACCATGAACCCGATACGGACGAAACTTCGCCTGTCCAGAGGTCTTTGAGCGAATACGTTTGGGCAGCATTCAACCCTGCGCGTTCCAAGTCAATCGTCCGCTCAGCAGGACTGGTCGCACTGTAGTTAAATAGGGCAAGGTAATAATCATCCCCGTCCTTCAACACAAATGTATCTGCAGCATTCGCGTTGGTGTTGCCTTCAAGAGGCCTGAATACTTTCCCTTTCCTCGCAACATCTAGAACATCCGTATTGTTGTACAGTGCAGTCATGTACTCCTGAGCCTTGGGATCATTCACATCATCGGAAGCCATCATGACCGTTCCCGTAATGACACCCGAGTTCACCCGGCTGCGGGCTTCGGTCAGACTTGATGCTTTGGCCAGTACCAGATGGTCAGGGTCGGTATAGGAATATATGGTTCCATTTTGCCAGAAGCCGTAGGTCAGCGAATTTAACATGTATTCTGTCTCGTTAATGCTGCCGTACGAATCGCATGAGATCCGTCTGCTGTGCGCATATTGGCTTGGAAAGATCGGTGCAATGGATGCACTGATGAACATTTTTCCGTCCAACCGTTCCTCGACATAACGCATGCCTTGATTATAGGCCTGAATGCCTGTGGATATTTCTTCATCGTAATGTTCGCCTTCCAGAGAACCGTGAGTCAGAAAATCCAGTTTGATGTAGGTGAAACCAAGATTCTTGAACTTATCCAGAAAATAATTCATCCGCATTTTGGCTCCTGGATGTGTCACATCCAGTGGATAAGCCCCGTCCAGGGTAGGCAGCGGTTTACCGGTAGAGTCCTTAAGCACGATATCACCATACGTATATTGGTTGTTGGTGCCTTCCACCATCTGATTCATATTGTTTCCCCAATACACAAATGGTGCCCAATAGATACCCGCATGCTGACCGTTGCCCTTTATAACGGATACAGCCTGTGCAAGTTCTTCATCACTCAGGTTATCCCAGTAGGAATCCATGTTGATAAATACATTGCCATCGTTGTTAAAGTTCTCTAAGTTGTTCTTAAAATAGTTGGAGACATCCACAACGTTCTGATAAGACAGTGTGCTGCCATACGCTCCCCAGCTATTCCAGCCAAAGGGAACGCCTTGCGGAAGTTCCGAATTTAATTCCAGTGGTGGCGTGATCACTGCATTCGCCTTACCGTATTCTTCAAGACCTGTCCGGTAATCACTGAACCCTCCCACCATAATCAAAGGCGAGGACAGTTCCGTTCCCGTCAGACTACCATGGGGCTGGGTATCTCGTGTCACATCCGTGGCAGCTCCGCCATATACGGAGAATTCATGAATTCGGTTGGCAGATCCTTGCCAATCAATACCTGTTTTCCAAGTATCATGTGTTACCGAACCAATCACCAAACCGTTACGTGTTGCGTTATTGAAGATGGCCGTCATTTCATAACTTGTATCTGTCCGGTTCATCGTTTGAGATTTATACCGAATCCAGGCATCGTTGTCAAAAGGCACGGTGAGTACACGATTGTCCGAGCTATCACCGATGTCCACTCCACCTGCATTGGAGACGGTAATTGGAGCCATGTAATTCGTCTGAATCTCCGTGTCTCCCATGGCATTCAATTGGGTCAGGAAATACGTCTTGTTTTCATAGAAACGATAAACCTGCTTCAACGTCGGTTTGCCAGCGGATGTGTGGACAAATGAAAGCTCGATTCCCTTGCCGAATCCGTCTTCCAATTCCAGTGGTGCGCCAGCAGTAGTATGGTTTTCATAATCTTTACTCTGCACGAGAGACTCATCACCGAGTTTAATGCTGCTGTATACGCCCCGTACCTTCTGCCCGTCAGTCCAGCTGTAACCAACCAATCCAGACTGTGTATTGTAAGTTACCTCATAATGTTCATTTGCCACAAGAAAACCGTACGTATAATCCGTCACGGAGATCGTTCCATATTGATGTGTATCCCCTGGTGTGCCCAGGTCTTCTTCTTCACCGGGATTCCCGGGCTCTGTCTCATTATCATCCAGTCCGGCAATGACAATTTTGTCGATATCAGGTGAATACCAATTGTTGTCATCGATCAGAATCGTGTTACTCCCTGCGTTCAAGGGCAGCGTAACATCATATGTGCCTACCGTATCCCAATCCGCAGTCTTCGGTGGTTCTTCGAATTGTTTTGCCCCGCCGTTGGCACTTATGTTAAATGGCCGTGGATCACCCGAAATGTAATAAACAACAACTTTATAGTTTCCAAACTCGTTTACGGTCACATTATTGAATTGCAGCGAACTGCCTTGGTACATGCCTCCGACCTTCTTGCCCCCCGATGCAGACGGGCTATCCGATACACTCGCATTTCCACTCAGCGTATTCCCATCCGCTTCGGCTTCATAGCTGTTAGGATCACTGGCACTTACCATGGCTTCTGTTGGACTGATACCTGTAACAAGACAGAAGATCAAAAGGATTATAAAGGATTTTTGCAGGACTCGTTCTAACATAACATCCCTCCAACTTCATCAAGTAGGCTAACGTTAGATTTACATGGATGGAAAAACTATGAATCACGTTTCTGTAATCGCTTTCAATTTATGATTTAGTTTCTCATCCTCCTTTGTGCTTCCAGTGTAATAAGGGCTGGTTATTCGTTACATGCCTAATTGTAAAAAGAGCGACAGGAATGATCCATATCGCAATGTTACGATTCATATTTGAATTTCTCTCTTTTGCAAAAACAATCCGATGATTTCAAATGTTCAGATCGTTTTCCTGTATTCATTCGGTGTAACTCCTTCATTTTTAAGAAAAAGGGATATGAAGTAGGACGTGCTCTCGTAACCTACTCTCTGAGCAATATCATGAACCTTGAGCGAGCCATCCGCCAGCATCTCCCTTGCTTTGCCAAGCCGGATACGCGTCAAATAATCATGAATGGTCATGCCTGTCTTATCCTTGAAAATGGACCTCAAATAGTTCGGCGACAGATAAACCTGCTCAGACAGGCTGTTAATCGTAACAGGATGATTGTAATTTTGATCAATGAGGGTTCGCACCTTATGAATCAGTTTTTCATTTTTGTCCATAAATCGCTCACCCAGCAGATTCACGGCATGACCTGCCGTATCCAGAATCAAGCCCTCTATCTCATGCAACGTCGATGCATTATAAATGGAGTGGTATAGCTCGGCTCGTTGAACCCCCTTCGAAAAGGGCTCCTGCACCTGTTCCAGCAATTCATCGACGAGATCGATAAACCAGTCACATATCATCTTCTTCTTGATTCGCATGGCAGCCAGGGCT
The DNA here is from genome assembly GCF_022346995.1 of Paenibacillus sp. ACRRY. Lineage (GTDB taxonomy): Bacteria > Bacillota > Bacilli > Paenibacillales > Paenibacillaceae > Paenibacillus. Next base: position 2,037,693 of record NZ_JAKRNM010000001.1, read on the forward strand.
TCAATATATTGATGCAGCTTCTGTGCCGCCCACTCAAAATCCAGTTGATGTATGGCCTCAAACCATTCCTTCTTCTCAAAAGGCGGCATATGCTCGCTGTACAATTGATTCGATACGGCTTCTGCATGGATCATCGTTCCGGTTCCTTCGTAGAAACGTTCGTTCAATATCACACGCATTTGCTCATATGAGCCGTGGAGACTAGACAATTCGGCAGCTTCGGCGCCTACCGCTGCAGTCACCGTAAAATCGAGTGCACTTCGCATTGCCACTGCCAAGTCCTCCCAGGCGTAATGCCCTGGCTGTTGGTCTGCTTCCATAAATAGTCCTGTCTCGCCTTCCTTGTAATCAACAAAGGTAGCTCTCAGATTCTTCGCCTGGAAATAGTAATTCAGATAAGCCACCAGCCGGGTGGTGCATTCTTCCAGACTCTGCTGCTCTTCTTCTGCTTCAATGGGATCGATGCTGAACAAGGCCAAGGCATACCGTGATGTCACGGGCAGACGGGTCAACCTGCTATAATCGGATGCCAGCTCCGCAGCACGAGTCGTGTCTTTTTCATAGGACAGTTCCTTTAGAATCGTAGCTTTAGCAGCCTCTGTGGAACGTTTCTTGATTGCAACTTCTTCACAGCGCTGTTTCACTTTCGAAATAACGCTTTCAATTTCATTCAAATCAAGCGGTTTAAGCAAATATCCGACCGCTCCGACATGAAGCGCCGATTTCACATAATGGAATTCATCATGTCCCGTCAGGAACATCACTTGAATGGAATCATACAACTCATGTATTTTTCGAGCCAGGTCAATCCCGTTCATAATGGGCATCTGCACATCGGTAAGTACAATATCAGGCTGAAGGGCCTCGATTTTCTCCAAGGCCTCTCTGCCGTTGCTCGCCGTTCCAATAATGTAGATCCCCATCTCTTCCCAGCGAATGTAATCCCTCATCATCCCAAGCCCGAGCTCTTCGTCGTCTACGAGAAAAATACTGTACATTGAAGTCCCCTCCCTTGTTAAGCTGTCTCTGTCTCTATTATATGTTTTCTTCCCCATTCGACCAGATGGTTATGATTCAATTGCTTATTTGCATGAATCATTGATTGATCAAGTTCAGCTCACGATTAAATGTGTAACTTCCTCCTGCTTCGGCATGAAAAGTCGTTTTCCGCTCTCCTCTGCATACGGTGTACGTGCCAGACGTAAAAGTACGGATTGTAGCGGACGTTAGCTCTCCATCCTCCCAAGCTGCATCTACTTCGGCATTGCCCTTGGTTCTTAGCCCAGTTACCTTCCCTTTACTCCAAGCCTGCGGCAGTGCTGGCAAGAGATGAATTTCGCCTGCGTAACTTTGCAGCAGCATCTCCGCAATAACCGCTGTTCCACCGAAATTTCCGTCAATGACGAAAATATTGGTTTCTGCACCGGCAATGCCTGACTTGGAATACGTAAACAGATTATCGAAGCACAGTCCACTTATCAGGTGCGAGACATGTTTGTAGGCCATTTCTCCATCATGAAGCCTCGCAAAACCGAGTCCAAACAGGGCAGCCGTAAATTCTACATCCTCCAGTTCCTCTTGCAGCATCCGGTTTTGCATCGTCACTCTTGCTGCCGCACTAAGCTCAGGTGTCCGCTCTGGCGTGATCTGATGCCCCGGATACAGGGCGAATAGATGTGAGAGATGCCGATGCTCCGGCTGTGCTTCCTCATAGTCCTCCAGCCATTCCTGAAGCTGTCCTTTCTTCCCAATCTGCAGCGGTGGCAGCATATTAACAGCTTCTCTCAGTTGTTCACCGAAATCCTGGTCCCTCTCCAGTAGTTCAATCGACTTCAGGCAAAATTCAAACAGCTCACGCACCAGAATCTGGTCTAATGTCGTTCCCATGGAGAGCTGGTGCACAGCACCGCCAGCGGTACCCGGATAGAAATGATTCTCCGGAGAATTGGATGGACCCGTCACCAACCAGCCATATTCGGGATGAATGTCCATATAGTCCAAATAGAAAGCTGCGGCTTCTTTGAGCACAGGATACGCTGTACTTTCCAGAAAAGCACGGTCCTGGCTATATTCATAGTGCTCCATCAAATGTGTGGCGAGCCACAGTCCTCCGGTAACATTCAACCCCCAAGATGTATCCCAGCCGGGGAGTGTGAATCCCCAGACGTTAGAAAAGACATGCGCAACCCAGCCTTCACTGCCATATAAGTTACGTGCCGTTGACTTTCCGGCTGCTACCAGGTCTTCAACGTACCTCATGAGCGGAAGATGGCTGTCTCCCAGGTTCGTAATCTCTGCCGGATAATAATTCATCTGGGTATTGATATCCAGGTGATAATCACAGCTCCAGCCCATACGGCATGCTTCTCCATCATTCCATATTCCCTGAAGATGAAGAGGCAGCGGAGAATTGACACGCGAACCGGCAATGGTCAGATACCGTCCATATTGCAGAAATAGCGCAAAAAGCTGGGGATCGTCATCCCCACCTCCAGCCAGCAACCGGATGCGCTGATCTGTCGTCAGATCACTTTTGCTTGCAGTCCCAAGCTGAATGTCGACCTTGTTATACTGCTCTGCGTAATCCTCGATGTGGTCCGCTCGCAAAAAGGAATATCCTTTGCCTAGTGCCTTATCGAGTATTACGCGGCTCTCCTGCTTCCACTCCGGTCCCTTTTCGCGATAATCGGTGCCGACAACAAAGTAAATGGAGGCCTCATCCGCTCCCTGGACGGTCAATCTTCCGTCACTCCCCGTAACCGTACCACCAGCTACAACAACCTTCACATACCCTTCGGCCGATACACCGCAGCTGCCGTTGCTGTGAACATTCTCGGTAGCCTGGCCCTCAAACTTCAATGTACAGTCATCCATTATTGTGCTGCGGAACGATCCCGTCTCTCCCTCCAGACGAAGCGAAAAGGATACGCCCCCAGAGCGATCACTCCAAACTCTGGAGACAACCAGGTCGTCAGCATGTGATGCAAAAACCTCACGATACACGGTTGTATCCTTGTTCCTCCAGGCAGCCTTGGCCAGTGCAAGATTTAAATCTAGCTCACGCCGGAAGCTTCCCTCTAGCGTTCTGTCAGGGCTATGCTCCGCAAATTGTATGACAACCTTGCACAACCCCAGATTGGTGCCAAAATTCTGCTTGTCGGGCTGCAAATATTGCTTCGCCAGACGATCTCCCTCATCATAATTGCCCGAATAGAACTGACGCCGTATCTCCTCCAGCGCCCTCTTCCCTCCTGCAAGAGCCGGCTCTGGATCTGCTTGACCAGACCAGTAGGTGACCTCACTCATGCTCCACACTTCTTGATGCGGTGCAGCCATGACCACAGCACCCACTCTTCCGTTCCCAAGCGGCAAACCTTGATTCCAATTCAATGCTGGGGTGGAGTACCACAATGTAAAATCGTCCATCTCACGCCCTCCTGTTCAAATGGGATTATCATCTGAATCTACTATCGCCGAAAACAAAATAAAGCGCGCTGTCTGTGTCCAACAAAAGCGCGCCTGTTATTAGGTTGTTGCAGATTATCAGCTTCTTTTAACCGTTAATCTGAAAATTTTGGACTCTGCTGGTTCCAGCGTAACGCTCATATGGCCACTGGTCTCCCCTTGTCCCCCTTCCCATAAGTCCTGATAACTGTACACAGTACTTGCATCCAGTCCGGCTCGCTCCAGGGAAACCGTTCTACGTGCAGCATTCGCAGCATCAAAATTAAAAACAGCCAAATAAAAACTCTTTTCGGCAGCCGATTCCAGTACAAATACGTCTGAAGCCTGCTTCCCGCAATCTCCTTCCAGGGGACGGAAAGTTCGGCCGAGCCGGACGATGCTCATGATTTCTTTGTTCGCAAGCCAATCTTTTGCCCGCTCCGCAGCCTCCGCCTGACGGAAATCATCTCCGAGCAGCAATACCGTACCTGCAATCACCGAAGCGGTCAGGCGGCTTCTTCCTTCGTGCCAGCCAGTTGCTTCCTGGTTGAAGCTCTTATACAGGACAGAATGATCCGGATCATTGTAGCGGTACAGCGTATTGTTCATCCACCATCCATGGGTCAATGAGTTTAATAGGTATTCCGTATCCTGAAGCGTACCGAAGACATCGCAGGAGATGCGGCGACTGTGAGCGAAGGAGTACGGAAAGATCGGCGCAATGGATAGGTTGATGAAGAACGGGCGGCCAATGGCCTCTGGTGAGAGCTTTTGCTGTAAATAAAACATGCCGTGGCGATAAGCTGAAATCCCTGTTGTGATCTCGGAGTCGTAATGCTGCCCTTCGAGGGCACCATGGGCAAGGAAGTCCAGCTTAATATACTCGAATCCTTCCGAGATGAATTTGTTCGCAAACCAGTCCATTCTCAGCAGATTTCCGGGATGTGTCGGGTCTATAGCCAAACCGCCGTCTACATCGGGCAAAATCTCGCCTTCCATGTCTCTCAGCAGAATATCCCCATAGGTATATTGACCATCCGTCCCTTCCACGACTTGGCTGAACTGCTGCGGGCTTCCCCAGAACGTAAATGGCGTCCAATAGGTACCCGCCCTGTGTCCGTTTTGCCGTACTCGGTCCAGCGCATCTTTCATCTCTTCAGGTGTAAAGTTATCCCAGAAGGCATCAAAGTTAATGTATAAGGTCTCTTCGTTCTGGAAACCCAGAGACTGCACTTCCTTCTTCAAAAAATCACTGGTCGACGTATACAAGTCATAATCGAGTTTGCTCATCGCTGCTGACCAGCTGTTCCAACCGACCGGAACTCCGCCTTGCCATGGCAGTGGAGCCTCCATCCAGGTGTTGGCACGGCCGTATGCTTCGAGACCATCTCTATAATCTTCGTAAAATCCGATGAATGCGAGTGGGGATTCAATGATTTTTCCTTTCACATATCCATGCGGCTGGGAGTCACGGGTCAGCTCACTGACAGCTCCGCCATAGAGATCCAGTTCTTCGAGGTGGCCGCTCTTCTCACTTTTAAACCGGATCCCCGTTTTCCATACCTTATGTGTGAGTGAACCCAGAATCATTCCCCGGCGGCTATCCGGCTCGAACACGGCTGCAGCTTCATAGCTTTCGACATCCACTGGAGGTTTGACAACCGTGTATCGAACCCATTTATCATTATCGAAAGGGACCCTTAGGATGCTGATCTCTTCCTGTTGATTTCCTGCGTTAAGCGATACCTGTTTGGATTGAACGACCGCGAAGCGATTGACCTTGATCTCTTCATCACTTTCGATTGTGCTCTGTACTAACACAAAGGGTACAGACTCGTATACATAGAAATGCTGTTCTAATTTGGGGAGCATGGACGACTTGTGCAGGATCACCAAGTGCACTCCTTTGCCGAATCCCTCCCGAGCAATGGCTTCTTTGCTTTTCAACTCATGTCTCTCGTAGTGTTCCGTGCTATATTCCCGACCTTGCCAGCGAAAAGCGCTGCGGAAATGGTTAACAAGACAAGAGCAATTGTCATTGCACGAAGCCTCACCATTTTCAAGATTAATCCCCAAGCTTACCTGCCCGTTGCTCACTTGGATTTGTGTGTCATTCTGCTGTACTTCAACGGCTGTATCGTTCGTTAGCATCATATGCCTCCTCCATGTTACATGGTTGGTTGGCAGAGTGGTCATCCCCTCCCCCAAGTCTGCCCTCATTATAAAGACAGGACAGACCGTAATCCATGCACCGATCTTCCGATCCATATCGCGATTTAACACACTTCCTGGCAAGATTTTTACTGGTTACCCTCCACTGCAATACTGTACGTCTGTCCAGCTGATGTCGGAAATCTCAGTGTAGAGGCATTGATACGGATCGTGTCCAATTGAGTACCGTTTGAAATTACGATTAGCGGAACATCACTGCGAAGTACACAATCCGCACCCAGCATGGAAGTGATCTGTGCTTCGGCGAGCTGTCCCATATCCCACCGGATGCTAACTTCAAAACCCCCTCGGGCACGCAGCCCGGAAACGTAGCCCTTCTGCCACGAATCCGGCAGGGCCGGAAGCAATTCAAGATATGAAAGGTGAGACTGCACTAACATCTCGGCAATGCCGGCGGATGCGGCGAAATTGCCGTCAATCTGAAATGGCGGATGCGCGCCAAGCAGATTGGCGTATACTCCCCCGTGGTTGTATTGCTCCGTGTCCCCGTCCTTAACCAGACGAAGCATGTTGGAGAGCAGTCGCAAGGAACGGTTACCATCCCGGAACCGACTCCAGAGAGCAACACGCCAGCCCAGGCTCCAGCCTGTACTTTCGTCTCCGCGTCGCTCCAGTGAAGTTCTTGCCGCGGCAAACCATTCCGGTGTTTCCTCCTCGGATAACTGTCGTCCAGGATATACACCTACAAGGTGCGACGTATGCCGGTGGTATGTATCCTCATCTTCGAAATCTTCCGACCATTCCTGAAGTTGACCATACTTACCGACTTGCAGCGGCTGCAGGCGTTCTCGGGCACTCTCCAGCTCCTTCCTAAACTCCATGTCTGTTCCAAGTCGTTCCGCTGCTTCCATGCAATTGGTGAACAACTCCCAGATCAAGGAAATATCCATCGTTGAACCCGAGCTGACCGCTGCTATACCTTCCACTGTGCGAAATTTATGCTCCGGAGAAGTAGATGGAGCTGTAGTTAAATTTCCACTTCCATCGTCAATAAGCCAATCCAGAGCAAAGAGTGCAGCCTTCTTCATGATCGGATAGGCCGTTGTCCTTAAATACGCTTCGTCTCTGTTAAAGGCATAATGCTCCCATAAATGCTGAGTCAGCCATACGCCACCCATTGGCCAGTACGCCCAGCTTGGATCCCCACCTCCGTAATTTCCAACCGGGGCTGTATGCGCCCATAGATCCGAGTTGTGATGAGCGGTCCAGCCGCGGGTACCATAGTTAACTTGTGCAGTCTTAGCACCTTTCTCTGCCAGATTACCGATCATATCCAGCAGAGGCATATGGCACTCCGGCAAGTTACAAACTTCAGCAGGCCAATAGTTCATCTCCGTGTTAATGTTCAATGTATAATTGCTGCTCCATGGCGGGCGGGTAAGTGCATTCCATATTCCCTGTAGATTGGCAGCTTGCGTACCAGGGCGTGAACTGGAGATCAGCAAGTAGCGTCCATAATGAAAGAGCAGTTCCACAAGTCCCGGATCTTCTGCCGCATAGGTCGTAATCCGCTGGCTTGTAGACATGCCATCCGGGGCGAGCGGCGTACCGAGCTGCAGTTTCACTCTGTCAAACAGGGAGCGATAATCCGAGATATGGGCGTCACGCAGACTTGTATATGGCTGGGCAGTCGCTACGTTCAGGAATGAACCAGCGATGACTGAAGCAATTTTCTCTTTCTCATCAGGCATGTTGTCATAGCCATTAAAACTTGTAGCTGCACTGAAATAGAAGGTAGCAGCCGTTGCCCCCAACAGATGAATGCCTTGACTATCCACAATCACCTGTCCATCCTCCGCTGTCACGGCCAGCTGTCCTTCAAAAACCATGCCCTTCCCGGCTCCCGGTTCACCGTATCTAATGGGATTATCGCTTGCGACATAGCTGGGATCCACATGGTCCGGAGCAGTACCTGATAGTACGAAGCGATCTTCCTTTACGTGAAACGTGTGCCGAAGCGGGCTGTCCAGGGCGGCATGCACATGGAGTTTTCCCTTTACACTTGCGGTCAGACGCAGCACAATCATCTGATGGGGATTCGAAGCAAACATCTCACGCTTGTAGGTAACGTTCCCAACCTGGTATTCAACGCTGTGCAGTGCCTGTTCTATATCCAGCGTCCGTTTGTAAGAATGATGAATGCCCCCGTGCTCAAAACGAAGAAGCAATTCTCCGAAGGGCAAATAGGATTGCGTATAGGGTCCCTGCATCTCTCTCGTCAGCGTGTCTGCCTCCTGATAGCGTCTCTCCTGTATTAGCTTGCGGACCTTGGGTAAAACCTCCTTCGCATTGGGATTATTACCGTCCGTAGGATAGCCAGACCATAAAGTGTCCTCGTTCAGACCGATTTTCTCCTGCTCTACTCCTCCAAAAATCATGCCGCCGAGACGGCCATTACCAATGGGAAGCCCCTCGGTCCATACACTGGCGGGTTTGTCATATTGAAGTTTCATAAGTTCTCTCCCTCATTACGTTTTAGCATGGTCACTGACTGTATTGCCTTGAACATCAGCTTCAGTGCAAGCTGTGAAATGGACGAAGTCTTCAATGCAGGACAGCTGATCCCCTCCGTCAAGACGAACGATTTCGTTCGATGTGAATACCAGTCCGGAGGTACTCTTGGCACACAAGAGCGTAACGCTGCTGCTCGTTTCGAATTGATTGTTCTGAATAATCACCTGCTTGTGAACAGGTAAACCCTCATCGATCTCTTCGTTTTCGGGCGCAATGGAGATAACCGGGTATTCCTGGCTCCCGCATTCAATGAAACGATTGCCTCTGATGGTCACATCTTCTACCCTCCCCGACTCATACCATGACTTGGCATCCGCCGCGATCAAAATAGCACTCATGTGCATCCGCTCGAACACATTGTTCACAATCCATACTTTACGCCGGGTGGTTACCAGAATGCCCCGAGTCGGGACCCTGGCAAAATAGTTATTCACAATCTCTACCTCAGGTGTCCAGGTGATGTTCTCAATCACATCCTGGCTGCCTATATCTTCCGGAATCCCATGTGCCAGGGTCAATATTAATTCGCGCGCAGTCAGACATTTGACTCCCACCACTTGGTTCGCTGCATAGGTGGTAAGAGAGCCAGCACGAACAAACTCGATCTCGTCCTCTGGGTAAAACGCAGGAATACCATACGTCTGGGGATGCATGAAACGGACTTTCACGGAATTCTCCCCCATTCGCTCAATGATACGAAGATAGGTACCATGCACATTAATGGAATCATCGTGTGAACCTATAAAACGACTGTCCTCTACCACGACCTTGCCTCCGCAGCTGGACAGGTGAAGAAAATCGGCGAAGCCGGCAACCGTTCTTCGGGTTTCGGTACGAGGAGTCATATTCATTCGGCGAAAAATAAGATTACGACTGAATTGGCCCACAACACCAAGTCCATGCAGGAAATGCAGACCGACATTGGCAAAGGTGACCGATGAGCATTCGGTGATAAGTACACCCACCTGTTCACGAAGCCCATCCCGGTTTTGCAGGACATGACCAACGTCAACATCAGGGGAGAAATCAAAATGAAAACGAAGCAGCCTCGGCTCGATCTCCTCAACATTTTTCGCCCGCTCCAGCCAGTTGTCCATTCTCCATGTTATATTGCGCAAGGGATCATAGGTCTGCATCGGCCCGTTCATAAAGCTCCAACCCTCTCCGACCCAGGCCAGTTGTCCGTTAAGGATCTCATAACGGGAATCCGGATGAACTCTGGCGTTGAAATAGCTGCTTCCCTTCTCTACAATCGTCATCTCGGTCACCGTTGGCCGGTCATAGTCCGTACGCAGATTGCAGATCTCCACATTGGTGCAACCGTCCAGAACCAGCATCGTCTGCTTCCCGTGGAAAATAAACAATGAGTCGTTGCCTTCCAGTTTCAGTCCATCCAGACCTTTCATCCGTAGGCCAATCGTCTTGGTGATATCCGGGTTCTCTTCCTCACTGGCCGTATTTGAGATGTAATAAGGAGCCTGAATGGCCTCATGCGGATAAAAATGATACCTCCCTTGAGCACAGTCCAGCACCACTGGTCCGGATATTTGAGAAGCTGCCTGAATGGCACGAGTCATTGCAGGCTGCGTATCCTGCTCCGAATCCGGCTGAGCCCCGTAATCCGTTAATCGTATGATCACAGGTGCAGCCTCTGCACCTTGTTTCAACCGATGAATGGTTATCCACCCTTTCTTGTGAGGATCATTGAACGAAGACAATTCTCATCATCCTTATGCTGTGGATGCAACAAAAATCAGGTGCCTTGCCCAACTCAGGCACCTGATTTTCGAATCTCCACCTGCTATTTGGACGCTTCGTAGGCCTTTTGCAAAATTTCGAGATAACGGTCCAGCTTCAGGTTTTCCAGACCTTTAACATAGGCATCCCAATCCTTGTTCAGATCCTTGTTGCCTGTAATGAATTGAAGCTGGTTCTGCTCAATGTAGTTTCGGATATTGGTTTGCAGCAAGCTTGCTTCATCAATTTCGGAAGGATCAATCCATACGGACCAGATCGGGAACAGCTCTTCTGGCTCATGTCCTTCGTACAGCAGCGTAGCATCATACAGTCTGCGCTCATAACCGTCGGAGGCATAGATATCCGTGCCTTGAACAAAGGTGTCCCGATACTCCTTAGGCATATAGAAATGAGCCATTCCGCTCCAGCCCGCATTGCGCGGCGCCTCTCCCTCAGCCATCGGAATTTGTTTAACCATCGGCTTGGAATCCTTGCCCAGTGCCACGTCGCCTTCTCCCGGATCGGTCCAATCGATTCCTTTCAGACCACTACCCCCGTTCGTTTGACCTTCGGCAGTGAACATATAGTCCACCATTTTGATTAAAGCGATCTGCGCTTCTTCACTTGCCTTGTTGGTGATGACGAATTTGGCTCCCGGGGATACGCCGCCCCCATCATGCGTTGCGTACGATACACCTCCCGGTCCGGAAATTGGAGGTACAGGATTATAGTGTGCCGAGCGTGTATTGCCAGGATCAATGTTTACGAAGATTGCGGGGTGCATTCCTGCACCGACGCCGAGAATTTCCGCATCTGCATTTTCCCCAATTTTCTTAAAGGCTTCAGCGTTCTGTGTAAAAGCTCCTGGATCAATGAGACCTGCATCGTACAACGATTTGATATAGGTCAATCCTTCCTTCCACTCCGGCGTAATGGCTGCGGATTGAACCTTTCCTCCAGCCATTTGCAGGTAGTTGCGGTCATCATCGTATACAAAGGCATTCATGAGGAATGGAATGATGCGCACACCAAATTCCTCGATGGAACCGCTAAGAGGTACTTCATCGGCTTTTCCATTTCCGTTCGGGTCCTGCGTTTTGAAGGCCTGCAGCACATTTTTGAATTCCTCCGTCGTGGTTGGCATCTCCAGATTGAGCTTTTTGAGCCACTCCGTATTCATCCACATCTTGCTCGGATAGGAGCAGTGGAAACATTCCGTATAGGCAACAAGGCCATAAATATTGCCATCCGGCGCTGTGTTAAGCGTTTTCAAATTTGAGTTACTTTCCATCGCTGCTTTGATGTTGGGGGCATATTGATCAATCAGATCGTTGAGCGGCAAGAGGACGCCCTGTTTGCCATATTTCAAAAGATCTGCCTGTGAGAATTGGTCAATGTAATGAGTAAGCAGGTAGGCATCGGGATAGTCGCCACTTGCCAGCGAGATCTGGCGCTTCTCCTTGGCTCCGTCCGACGGATTGATCTGCCAGTTGAATTTGATGTTGAACTTGTCTTCCACGAATTTGGTGAATTTGTTGGTCGGGATATCGATCCCCGATTCCTGTACGGAAAATACACTGATGTTCACCGGGCCGTCTCCTGCAGCCGGCTCTCCTGATTCAGGGCTTGACGAGTTATCACTCGAGCATCCGCTCATTACAATTGTGAACGCCATAAGCAGCATGAGTATGATTGTCAGGCTTTTCTTCAAAATGGATCACTCCCTATAGTAATTTACCGGTGAAGAAAATGATTCTCCAATCCCAAGCTGTGAATTATCCCTTAATGGAGCCAACCAACATTCCCTGTACAAAATGACGCTGTACAAACGGATAGATCACCAGCACAGGCAATGTAGCCACCACAATCAAGGAATATTTTAACAGCTCGGCAAGCTGCTGTCTCTCCACCATTTTCGCCGCATCCATCGCTCCTGCACTGTTGTTCTGAATAATAATGCTGCGCAGAATGAGCTGTAACGGGAACAGATCAGCCGATTTAAGATAAATAAGAGCATCAAAATAAGCGTTCCACTGCCCAACCGCATACATGAGTACCAGCACAGCGATAATGGGCTTGGATAGAGGGAGAACGATACTCCAGATGAAGCGCATGTCACTGCAGCCGTCCATCTCGCTGGCTTCCAGCAATTCCTCGGGAATGGAGGATTTGAAGAAGGAACGGGCAATGATGACTTGCCATACCCAAATGGCATTAGGAATTAGCAGCGCCCAGCGCGTGTCGATCAGATGAAGCTGCTTCACAACCATATACGTCGGAATTAACCCGCCGCTGAAAATCATCGTAAAGGTGATAATCATCATTAAGGCATTCCGGCCAAAAAAGCTTCTGCGGGATAGCGGATAGGCAATCATGATGGTCAGGACCACACTGATCATCGTACCTACCACCGTATAAAAGATGGAATTACCGTACCCTGTTAATATCTCGGGAGTGTTAAATAATGCCTTGTAACCACTGAATGAAATATCTACGGGCCACAGCCATACGCGGCCTGAAGTAACGGCTGCTGGGCTGCTTAACGAGCTGCTGATAATAAAAATCAGAGGATAGATCACCGCCAGTACAACGAGACTGAGCACAATATAGATCGTGATCAGGAACGCTCTGTCGGCGGCAGATTCCCTAATCCTTTTTGGTGCCGTTGCTGCCACTTGAGGACCCTCCTCTCCTACCAGATACTATTGTTGGTCACTCGTTTCGCCAAACCGTTCACGGTAACCAATAAAACGAGATTAATCAGCGAGTTGAAAAGTCCGACCGCGGTCGCAAAGCTATAGTTGGCATTCAATAGGCCGATGCTGTAAACATAGGTTGCAATGATTTCAGAGTTGGCTAGGTTAAGCGGATTTTGCAGCAGATAGACCTTCTCGAAGCCAATGGCCATGACATTCCCTACATTGAGAATCAAAATAATCACAATGGTCGGCACAAGGCCCGGGAGGTCGACGTGTCTGATCTTTTGAAACCGTGAAGCTCCATCGACTTTGGCTGCTTCGTACAGCGTCGGATCAATTCCGGCGAGAGCGGCCAAATAGATCACTGCACTGTATCCCGCTGTTTGCCATATATCCGACCAGACATAGATGGATCGGAACATCCCGGGTTCGCCGAGGAAATTGACCGATTCAAGCCCGAAAAAATTCAGGGCAATGTTGGCAAAGCCAAGCCGCGGTGCCAGAAACAGCATGATAATGGATACCATCACGACTGTCGAGATGAAATAAGGTGCGAACGATACGAGCTGTACGAACTTTTTAAACTTCGTGCTCCGCACCTCATTAATCATAAGTGCTAGGATGATTGGAATCGGGAACCCCGCCAGCAGCAAATATCCGCTCAATATAATCGTGTTCTTCACCAGTGTCCAAAATAACGGATTTTCGAAGAACAGACGGAAGTTTTGCAGCCCCACCCAGGGACTTCCCCAAATGCCTTTAATGACGTTATAGTCCTTAAAGGCAAGGACCGCATTAATCATTGGGTAATACTTGAAAATAAGAAAAAACAGCAAGGGCGGAATGACCAGCAGGTGCAATTGCCAGTGCTTCCTCATTTTCTTGCGGGCGTTGCTCCATAAGCTCGTTTCTTTTCTCTGTGGCAATGACCTGTGATTCACAACGACTTCCTTCTCCAGAACAACCCCCCCTGACTTCAGTCTGTGATGTGCAATGATGATAGCGCTTTCTACACGTTGATCATAGTGGATTGGGATGTCTTCTTAACAGGTACAATTGAGCTGTAGAGCGTACAGTTATCCCTTTTTCGAGGGAACAAACCAGCATCTGAACGGCCATTTCTCCATATAAGCCGCTAGATTGCATCAAAAAGACCGCATCGCCTCCTTGGGACAACACGGCCATAAGACCTGAATGATTTTATTCGTAGGGAGTCTGTCTATATACACTCGGGGAAATACCATTCAATCGTTTAAAGGCACGCCGGAAGGAATGTGAACTGTTGTAACCCACTCTTGCTGCTATTTCGTCCACCGTACAATTACTGTCCCTTAACAGGATCATTGCCTGATCCATTCGCACTTTGATCAGATGATCAGAAAAATTAACCCCCGTATACTCCTTGAACAGTTGGGAAATGTATTTTTCAGGCCGCTCAACGTGTTCGGCAACGCGATACAGAGTAAGCTCGGCATCCGAATACATCTCTGCGGTATATGCTTTGATCTGTTTAACGATTTGACTATGGGTATTCTTCTTCTTGTTAGCAATCAGTCCGCACAGTTCTTCCATGATTTCGTACAATTCAAACTTGACGGTCTCCAGTGTCTCCGCGGGCCCAATGTCGATAACCCGCCGTTTGACGTTTTCGATGGAATCGTATTCCATAAACGCCTTTTGATCAAGCAGCTTGATAAAGGTTCCCTTCATCTCGCCAATCAGTTGATGTTTCATTTCCATGGATAATTCCCGCTGCTCCATGTTCTGTACCATGATGGCTTCGACAATCCGCTTGGCCTCCTCAAGCTCTCCAGCCCGGATCGTCGTAATCAGTCGCTGCTCGGAGTCGAGCGGATAATAATAGGTTGTATTTTCGCTCTGTGTTTCACTGCTCCACACCATGCCCCTCTCGTTCATGTAGATGGCATATTCAAGTGCTTGATTGGCTTGGTCGAAGGAATCACTGACCTCCGTCACGGACGAGAAGTGGTTGCCGAATCCCGACTGAATGGTGATCCGGTAATCATTAAACACAACCTGTGCCAAATTCTCCATGGTCTGCGTAATATCTTCTACGGTTCGTTGTGTGTCAGCTTCCTCATCCGTGGAGAGAAACAAAATGGCTACTTTATCCGATCCCCAATCGGTCATCAGTACATTAGCGCCAAGCTCGCTCAGCGCCTGCTTCAACAGCAGCCGAGAAGCATTTAGCTCATTCAGGATATCAACGTTATCCATACTACCGTAACCTTTGATCTGGACGAGACCGGCATATCCTACTCCCTGCTGCAAATGAATATCCGCCTGTTCGGCAGCAGACCAAATCTCATCCCGTGATTTGAATTCACCGGATATCAGGCGCTTCAAAAAAGCATCCCTTACGAGTGGCAGCTGACGATTCAATTCCGATTCCAGCAGCTTGTTCTTGGTGATCATATCCGAGATGTTTCCGCTTAGAAAATCAAACTCATTCTTGGAAGTCCCGTCATCTCTCCCGAATTGTTCCTTCATCACACTTAGCAGTCGATTAATTGGTGCGCTATGACGATAGGCAAGTACTAGCCCAACGAGCAGTCCAATCAGTAGCGTTCCACCTGTAATGAGCATGCTCATCTTCTTGATCTTGTTTGCATTTTCCAGAAGGAGGTCACGCGGAATCCCTGCCTGGTATACCCAGCCGTTTGAATCCGATTGCGTAGTGATGACCAGATCATCCTCATAGAACTGGCTAACCTTGTTCGAATCGAAATTCGGATCAGCGATCATCTTGGCCATCTCCGGTTCTCCGCTGCCCTTTAGCGCAATGGTGTTCCCTTCCGCATCGCTAATGTGAACCCAGCCGCCATATCGGTCCGTCATACTCGACAGCAGTCCTACGATCATCTTCTCATCAATGACGACGACGGCTACCGCCGGTGAGGAATCATTGAAACTGTCCAGCGGCAGTGACTGCATATATGTAATGACCGAAGTGTGCTGGCCTCTGCTGACATAGGAACTGAGCGGCTTGATCTCACTCCGATGCGTTTGCTTTAATACTTGCTTCATCCATTCCTCCAGAGACAGATCCGTATAATGAAAGTCGGCATAAAAATGATTTGGCCTGTAGGAAGAACCCGGGGTAAGAATTAGATTATAATTGGCTAAATAAATATAATAATTTTGCAGGAAATCATTCGTCTGTCCAAATGTCAGCACATTCTCCATGGCTCGCCATATGCCATACACATTCGTTTCGTTATCCCTTTCATTCATTAGGACGTTCAGTTCCTGATTCACGGCAAGCTGTCTGGTGAAACCTTCGACTTCAGCCATGCGCCGTTCCAATATTTCTTGGCCCTTCTCAAGCTGAGTAACCCCATTCTCAATGGAAATGGACTGCGTTACGGAAATCGAAGTCAGATAAGACATGTAGCCACCTATGCTGGGTATGACCAATATGATGACATACGAAATGAGAAATTTCCGAAAAACACTGGAATTTCGAATGGGCAACCCCTCCATCGTTGTTGGTAGCGCTATCATAATCACAGATTATATCATTTTTTGGCTTAGTCAAATGTTTTCTTGCTTGTGCAGCAGCTCATTCGCTGCTGTTTACTGACGCAGCCTACGCTTTATTAAAATTATTCAGAAAGAAGGGGACCTATACGGTCCCCTTCTCAATTACACTATTTTCAGCCTATTCCATCCACTGTTCTCCGCCACTTGCAGCAGGCTTCGAATCATGATTAACTGACGCTTCTTCAATATCTTCAAATGCCCAATGGGAAGGTGATACATCCTTCCACTGAGGCTGCGAAACTCCAGTAAGCGGGCCTCTTCCCAACGCCCGGTTAATGATAACAACGGCTTCTGCTCTTGTCAGCTCAGCATTCGGCCGGAAGGTGCCGTCCTTGTAACCTGTCAGGATTCCCAGCCCTTGGGCTTTTTGAATCGCATCCTTAGCCCAATGACTGCCAATATCAGAGAACCCGCTGCCCGGCTTGGTTGTATCCGGAGCTAGGCTCACTGCCAGCATTGCCATCTCTGCACGGGTCAAGGACTGATTCGGTTTAAATGTACCGTCCTTGTAGCCTTGCATCAGTCCCATTTTTGCAACCTTGTCGATAGCTGCTGCTGCCCAATGGGAAGAACTCACATCACTGAACGTCACATTTGATGATGCAGCACCTTTTTCAACGACTTTGGCAAGTATGGTTGCCACCTCTGCGCGAGTGATCTTGTTATTCGGTCTAAACAGTCCGTCCTTATAACCGTTAATATACGCCTCGTGCCGCGTCGTCTCCGTATTCCCGGAAGGTTCCTCTCCCGTTTCTGCTTCCGGGACCGTAGTAACTGGAGGCTGTGCAACAGGTGATGACGGTCCACTCGGATTGGAAGGTCCTGATGGATTGGTTGGGTTGGTTGGGTTGGTTGGCCCGCTGTCCTCAGCAGCAATCGTAAATTTCAGTTGATCCGTGAGCATGAGCTCACCGGACTTCTTGACAGCCTTCAGCGTATGCACACCACTTGTCAGGCCCGATATGCTGTAGATCTCCTGCCTATTTTTACGTCCCTCACTGTACGTATCTACGGTTTGCACGAGGTTTCCGTCGATGTAGATCTCCACCTCACCTTGCTGCGGCCCTGTCGGAGTAATCATGCTGATGCCGGTACCTTTGAAGACATAATCAAAGGAATCACCATTTACCGCCGAATAATGAACATCATTGAGATAATCACCGCCAAAAACAAAACGGAGGTTCAATGTACCGAGAGGCTGCGCAGCAAGGTAGGATTTTTTAAGCGTTACCTTATCCCCTGCTACCTCATAATCGGTTCCCTTTATCAGCTCATGTGATCCATTCATAATCTTCTTGAAACTTTCCGGTTCCTGCAAAAGTGTCACTTCAATATCGACTTGAGCAGATTCAGCTTTGTCAAAAACAGCGCTCACCGGCTGAATGATATTGGGAATCTCCACCTTGAGGAAGTCAAGCAGCATGAACCGTCCCGACTTTTTCACGGCTTTAAGCGTGTGCAGTCCATCTGGCAGCCCGGAGACACTATAAACCTTTTGCTGCGCCAAACGTCCGTCACGGTAAGCACTTACCGTTTCCTTAAACTCACCATCCACGTAAATATCCATGTCGCCCTGTGAGGGATCCACTTCCGTAAAAAACTGGATACCAGTTCCCCTGAATTCATACTCAAAATAATCGCCGTTCTGCTCGGCGTAATGCACATCATCCTTATAGTCGCCAAATGCTCTTCCTGTGCTACGCGACCAGTTGCCGCTATACTTGATTCCGGGATCGTCATTGTTAATCATCGCGAATCGGATTCCTGAGGTGTCAATAACCTTAATCGTCAGCGTCTGCGGATCACCCGCACTAAATACCACGTTTAACTTTGTTGTCCCCACAGGCAGCTGTGTGAGGTAATGTTTCTTGATCGTTAACGTGTTGTCAACGACATCGTAGTCATCTTCGCCAAGATGGCCCTCATCGAATTCCACACCAGTTAACGTATTACCATTCAGGTTTAATGTAATTTTCACATCCGCCTGCTGATCCACTGCCTTATCAAAGTCTGCAGCGGTTGGGCTTATTCCACTGTTCTGGCCACTAGACTCCTTTTCCCTGGTTACCTTGAGTGCATCCAGAAGCATATATTGGCCCGATGCCTTAACGACCTTCAAAGTGTGTGTTCCACTTGGCAGATCTGTTTTGCTGTACAGCACCTGCTGGGCTTCCCTTTCTCCATCGGTATACGCGCTTACCTGTTCTGCCTCTCCATTATCGAGAATAATGCTCATGTCCCCCTGCTCTTGATGCTTCTCTGTCAGCAGCTCGATGCCTGTACCTGTGAACGTGTATTCAAAATAATCGCCGTCTTTTTCCGTATAATGTACATCGTCATTGAAGTCCCCGAAACCTCTGCCGGTATTCGCATTCCACGAACCGGTGTATTGTATCTCACTGTCGTCATCGTTAACGTAGACCACCTCGGTAACCGTGGTATCGTCTCCCACAACGGATGGTTCAGCAGCCGTTTCATCTGCTACATTGGAGTCTCCTGCTGTACCCGCATTCGTTCTCTCATTGCCTGTGGAATCCTGAATCGCTATAGTCAGGTCCTGGGAACCCTCTAATTGTTCCTTGCCTCCATTTCGCTTCCAATCCCCGGTATAGCGCATGCCTGTATCATCGTCATTCACGTTCGCTGTTCCGCTCAGTGCCTTGACTTTCAGCATTCGTGAAGCATGTGGCTCCAATAAACCACTGCTAAATCCCTCGTTAAAGGTACCCAGTTCGGAGTGGCTCCACAGGTCACGGACCGATGCAGGTCCTTCGAGACCAATATCACTCCAATTGACCTTCACCTCAGCACTCCGGTTGCCCAGATTAAACAGAGCCACACTGTACGTTCCGTCTCCGTTATTGGCATACCATACCTGCTGCTGGGTATCCATCGAAACGGGATGAGCCGGACGTCCAGCCTGATTAACGGCAATCACTTCATCATTGGTAAGAAGTTCAAGCCCATAGCTGTCCAGCCTGGTCATGTCATTCCCTGTATACAACGGTGCAGACGAGATCGCCCAGAATGTCATGGCTGTCTTCCGTTCATCCTTGGTGAGCCCATCCATGGAGCCATTGCCAACGTTTAGCGAGTCAAAATCATTCCACCCGCCAGGGCCTGCATCACGCCACCAAAGTGCAGCGATTGGAAACAATCGTGCAATATTAGCCCACTGCGTCAAACCCACATTGCTGTCGTATGCTTCGACATCCCAATCGATACGCCAGCCATTGGCGTGTTTTTTCCAGAAATCCACGTAGTTATGGTCCAGTGCCCATGAAAGCTCGAACCAGATATTATGCCTTGCCAAAGCTTTGGACCAGGCCTCCACATCTCCTCGTGCATCCCGGCTGAGATTGTTAATACCTGATCCTGGCGTTACACTGTCGAATTTGACAAAGTTAATGCCCCACTCGCCCAATAGATCTGCGATGGAATCGATGTATTTCTGAGCACATGGATTCGAAAAATCAATCTTGTAGGTATACGCATTCCAAGCATCCATCACGGTAAGCGGCTGATATGCAATATCCTGCATCCGGCAAGCTCCGCCTGTCCCATAGATCTCAAGGTTTTTATTGTATGCATCAATGGACAATCCGGGAATCAGATAGATCCCGATCTTCTGACCATTGTTATGGACATAGTCGATAACCTCCTGGAATCCGTTCGGATACAACTCTTTGTTAGGAATCGGTCTTCCGTATTCATCATTATCTCCGTTCCATCCCGCATCAATATTGATATATTCATAGCCATGAGCCTGTAACTTCTCTCGCATGGCATCCGATTGCTTCTTGATGCTCTCCGCTGATGTCCATTTTACGGAAGGGTCATACACCTGCATACTGTAACTGCTCCAGCCCATGTACGGTTTCTCAGCCAATGTTGTCTCTGCCGCCGCTTCAACCACGCGACCTTTGGTTCCTGTAAAACCAAACTGAACTGCTGCAAAGATGAACACCAGAAAAACCATCGCCATCCTTTTACCCATTCGCTTCAAATCATCCCTACCCCCTCTGAAATAGTGAATTCAAATCCATAATGATAGCGCTTTCCTTACGAGACAAGAATAGTGGATGTATTATGTTCAGAATAGGTACAATTCGGAATTTTACGTACATTTCACCATGAAAGTGGGGGTACAACAGCCATAGAACAGGCATTTCTCCCCTTGCACCGGAGTTCTTGCATGTGAGCTGCTGTCATCAGACCGATTCAGAGGAACATGGTTTAAGTAAAGATGTGTGTATCGTGGTTTAGTCATGTAAAAAGACATAAAAAAAGGTCTCCCGTAGGCGCTAGCCTAACGAGAAACCTTTTCTTCTTATGATGCGGTCGAGAGGACTCGAACCTCCACGGGGGGTTAGCCCACACGGACCTGAACCGTGCGCGTCTGCCAATTCCGCCACGACCGCATATAGCATATCTCCGAGATAATCTATCGCGGCGACAAGAAATAATATATCATGTGAAATTTAACGTGTCAACACTTAATTTAATTAGTATAAAACTACGATAACCGAAAGTTATAAAATATGGTCGAGAACTGACTTTCCCTGTTGAGAATGAATCATGCTCTCCTCTACAACTCCAATTTACTTATTTGTCCAATTTATGTGCTGATGAAACACAAATTACGTTTTTGTCATCATAAATAAACATGGAGAACTACTACTTTCCACAAAAAGTCTTGAATTCCGTTAACATTGCAGAAGGAAGAAAGGTTTGACAATTACGCATTTATGCAATATAGTTTCAAAAGGTTACAAAATATTAATTATTCATTTGCCGAGTTTCATGTTTGAAAACGGGGGAACCATTTTGGGTGAATTATTCTTATACATAGGAAATATAGGGAACCTTCTACCGAACCCTTAGCTAACTCCGTAGGCATCGAAGGGAGAACATTGATTTTGAAAAAACTGATCATTTCTATTTTTGGCGCAGCCGTTCTATTTACATCTGGTGCAGCAAGCACTGAGGCAAGCAGTATCAACACCGTCGTTAACAACATGACTGGAATACCTTACAAGTGGGGCGGCACAACGCTGGCCGGTTTTGATTGCTCTGGATTTATGAGATATATCTTCGAAAAATATAGCATTGAATTGCCACGTACTTCACAGCAACAAGCCAAGGCAGGTACCCCGGTATCCAAAGCCAATCTGCGCACAGGGGATCTGGTATTCTTCAACACTTCAGGCAGTGGCATTTCGCATACAGGCGTATACATCGGGGGCGGACAATTTGCTCATGCTTCCAGCAGTAAAGGTGTCAGCATCACCAAAATGTCGAATCCATACTTCAGTGACCGCTATGTAACAGCACGCCGGGTGACTGGACAGTTTATGTATAACAAGATGCTTGGAAAAATATAAATTGGATAAGAAACAGGCTCTGGATCATTCCAGAGCCTGTTTTGCTGTCTTATTATTTAGACTCACTTACAGGAAAAGTCTTAGTGTAATGCTTTTTGCACACGCATTGCACCTTGAGACAGCGCGTGCCCGCCGCCTACCGCTCCGGCTACCGCAATCGTCTCCATAATCTCCTGATCAGTTGCGCCCTTCGCACGTGCCTCTTCGACGTGGTAAAACGTACATACTTCGTTATTAGCAAACAATCCGATGCCGAGGGCAATCAGCTGCTTCGTTTTGGCATCAATGGCCCCTGACTGAAAACATTCACCGGTAAAATCATGATACGCTTTGACTACACCAGGCAACACATCGCTTAATTCTCCAATTTGATCCTTGTAGGCATGTACCTTATCATTCATCAATGTCATGGCTACCCGCACATCCTCTCGGCTGATAAGTTTACGAATTCTCGCTGTACCTATCTTCTCTCCCGAGTGGTGGGATTATGCCAAACCATCCATGGTAATTCCATGCATCAGTCGGACTCTATTCATCAGCCGGACTTTGGCGCGGTTCGCTAAAGAGCTGATAGCGATAGCTGCGGTCCAGCTTAACTACACGTCTGTTCTGGCGACGGATAAGCACCTGTTCTCCATCCCACGCAACGACAATCCCGGTCACATCGTTGGACTCCAGACCATCCCTTACCACTCTTACTTTTTCACCCGATAAGCGCAGTGCATCCAGTTCTGCATCACTAATCATGTCTATGGCTCCTATGCTCCAAAATAATTTACAAAAAGAGACCTAAATGAAGAGTCATTTAGGTCTCACGTGACTGTATCGGACTGTTATGTCATTCGAAAAATATCCCGACTGAAAGTTACCGCTGCGCGTGCTCTTTGCTGTCGTTCTTCTCGAACCAAAAATCAAGCACTTTGGCGGACATCACACGTTCTTCAAGGTACTCCACTTGATGCGGTGTAAATTGTTCTTTCCAAGCGAAGGACAACTCTTCACACAAGCCTACAATGGTCAGCAACTCTGACCAGGCAACATAGCGTTTGTACCAGAAAAATTGAGGATGTTCAATCATATAGGGATAAAGGTCATCGAATTCCGTATGTTTACAATCCAGGGCACGTTCAAAATGAACTTTCGACTTCGCCAGCTTTTCAATAAAAAATTGTTCTGATGCCGGTTGATTCCCCATGGTGTTGCCTCCTCTCCCTAACATAACTCCATTATAAATGAAATCCGCGGTCATGCAAAGGCATTGTTCAAAAAATAGGCTTTTTCCTTTAAACTGTCACATTTGGTTATCGTCGAATTGCACGGTACCATCGTTCAGTGAACGAATGCGCACCAAGGCTTCCACGGGAATGCCCTGCTCACGAATTGTGCGGGCTCCGGCCTGAAAACATTTCTCGACCACAACACCGAATCCAACAAGTTCCGCGCCTGAACGTTCAATGATTTTGATGACACCGCGAGCCGCATCTCCGTTGGCGATAATATCGTCTATAAACAAAATACGGTCGTTCTCATGAATATATTCACGGGACACCATAATATCGGTTACGATTCCTTTGGTAAAGGAGGGTACGCGTTCACAGTAGGCATCGGGATCTGCCAGAAGTGTCTTTTTTCGACGGGCAAATACGAGAGGAACTCCAAGTTCGTGAGCTGCGGCAAAAGCAACCGGAATCCCTGAAGACTCCACCGTAATGACCCGTGTTACACCACTTTCACGAAAGCGAGAGGCAAACTCTCGGCCCATCTCCATTGTCAATGCAGGATCAATCTGATGATTCAATAATCCGTCCAGCTTCAGCACCTGATCCGAGATGACTACGCCTTCTTGTAAAATTCGTTGTTTTAATACTTCCATAATTCGACCTCCCAAGCCTATCCTATGAGGTAAAAGTATCATAGATGAGGCTGTCAGTTCAAGCGAAATCGGCTTTCCTGCATCATTGACCGATTCTGGGGACGCAAAGCTTCTTTCAATTGTCATGAGTTACCAGAGTCAAGCATACCTTGTACCATGGTACCCGCATGTCCAAACTATTATGGGGCCTGAGAGGGGAAACGCATGAAACAGGCATTCCGGGTGCTGCAGATCGCATTTACATACATCGGAACGGTTGTAGGAGCAGGCTTCGCGACAGGGCAGGAAATATTGCAGTTTTTTACCCAGTATGGCAAATGGGCCACCATCACCATTGGCTTATCGACCATACTCTTTGTCTGGCTGGGCACCAAAATGATGCTCATCGCCCATGATACCGGCTCCCGCTCTTACGAGGACCTGAACAAGCACCTATTCGGGCATAAGGCTGGAAAGTGGATTACCTGGATAACGCTTCTGATTCTTATTGGTGTAAACAGTGTAATGCTCGCCGGAGCAGGTTCTGTCTTCGTGGAGCATCTTGGACTGCACTACCAGACTGGTTTGATTATTACGATAGTGGGAACGTACCTGCTTCTTGGACGAGGCATCAAAGCCATATTGCAAATGAATAGCATTGTAGTTCCGATGATGCTCCTGTTGTCCATTCTTATGATTACAAGCACCATACACCATCCCGGTGCCTTACGGTTCGTTACGCTGACTACAGATACCAATCCTATAAAGGTGTGGCTGTCTCCACTATTGTATTCATCTTTCAATCTGGTACTGGCTCAAGCTGTTCTGGTGCCGGTAGGCAATCAGATCCGTGATCGTAATGTCCTGAAATGGGGCGGTGTACTCGGCGGAATCGGCGTAGGCTTCATGCTGTTAGCCGCCCATTTCGCCATGTCAGCCCAGATGCCCGGTATCATGCAGTTCGAAATTCCGATGGGGAGCATTGCCTTTCAACTTGGATGGGCTGTGCAATCTGTGTATGTAACTCTGATCTTCATGGAAATATTCACAACATTCGTCGCAGATATCTATGGTATGACTCTTCAGCTTGGTCAGCACTTACAAGTACCCCCTAGATTAATTACATTAACCATTATGCTGCTCTGCTACTCACTCAGCCAGTTTGGCTTCAGTTCTCTCCTATCCATTCTCTATCCAATCTTCGGTAGCCTTGCCCTAGTCTGGGCTGGAAGATTGGTGATCGACCGCTGGGGAAGCTTTCGCGCGAGACATAAAAACTTGTGATTTATACCAAGGTCCTAAGCTCTAATGATATTTAATACGCTTTTTATCTAAAGCAAAAAGCCGCTGTTCTCACAGCGGCTTCTTCTGTTTGTTTTATTTTTAGGGGTAAATCTAGGCCTTGCTCGCGTATTGCAGGTACAGTTTTTTCAGTTCATTAACCGATCTGCCCAACGAATAGTGCGTTTTGGCCTTCTCACACGCCGAGCGTGCAAGTTCGTAACGGTACGAAGGATCCAGCATGACTTTCTCCAACGCCTCAGCAAGTGCCGAAGGGTCCTCAGGGGGAACGAGCAGCCCGTTGCTGCCGTTCTCAATCTGTTCAGGAATTCCGCCCACATCCGTACCTATAAGTGCGAGACAACTCAGAGCTGCCTCAGCAAACACGGAACCAAAGGCCTCTGCACGGGAAGGAAGTACAAATATATCGAAAAATGGCATGAACTCTTCCGGATGCAGGGTATATCCATAAAAAATAGTCTCGTTATAGATGCCCAGACGCTGAGCCAACTCTTCCAAATCAGGTCGAATTGGACCATCCCCGATTATATGCAGAACATAGTCATGACCTCTACCTTTGAGTTCCGCGCAGGCTTTGAACAAAATGTCCAGACCTTTGGCCGGAACAAGCCGGCATACCGTAACCAGCTGCGGGATCGCATTGTCATGAGGAATGGGTTTAAAGCGTTTCTCATCAAATCCGTTCGGAATGATGCCAATGACGTCAGGCTGCTTCACATAAGGAGACAAATACTGCCGAAATGAATCGGAGACGGTTAACAACCGCTCTGCCTGATGCTCCAGCTCGCCGTAAATGGCAATCAGAAACTGATGATCCAGACCGCCTGGCTCAATTCGTCCATTCAGAATCAACTCACGCTCATAACTGGAGTGAATGGTCTGAATGAGTGGTGTATCTGGAAATACACTTTTCATGGCAAGACCTGCAATGGGATGGTGAGCATGAATCAAATCATAGGGCTTCTGAATCCGCAGCTTCGTCCACCATAAATAATCACGGTAAGTCTGCATATATTTTTGAACGACAGGACTTTCCTGATACTTGGTCCAATCGAACGTTTCGAACTGCACGTCCTCCCTGCCCTTGTTGCGAATTCGCTTCGGCAGCGAGAATAAGTCCATCTCCCACCTCGGGGACGTAAACCTCTCCTGCATATACGGAATCATAGAGGATACACCTCCGGGCTGCTCCGGAGGAAAGAAAAGCGCCTGCAGCAATTTCACCGTTAGTTTCCCCCTTTCTAGCTTCAGTCTTTCAGTACATCTTCAATCATGATATATTAGAACGTATGTTTCAGTAAAGAAATAACTGTTTATTCATCACCATTTTAACAACAACGTTGCAGCTTGCAGACCCTAAGGAATGATCCGGTAAGGGTTACACGGACAAGCTAATGAAAAGGAGAGCAACAAGACATGAGCAAGCCTTCACTCCCTGAGTCGTATATACATCATATTCGGGAAATGCTCGGCTCAGAAGCAGAAGCATTTATTGACAGCTATGAAGAGCCTCGTGTACAGGGGTTACGTTTTAACTCCATCAAAGCTACACCAGAGCTCAAAAAGCAGGTTATAGAGCAGTTTAACCTGACCCAGGTTCCCTGGTGCGAGACGGGATACTACTACCAATCGAATGAACGTCCTGGCAAACATGTGTATCATGCTGCAGGACTGTACTATATTCAGGAGCCCTCTGCGATGTCGGCCGTGGAAATGCTGAACCCACAACCGGGTGAGATCATTTTGGATCTCGCGGCTGCACCAGGTGGCAAAACAACCCACATCGCCTCACTCATGGAAGACCAAGGGCTGCTCGTTTCCAATGAAATTCATCCGTCTAGAGCGAAAATCTTGGCAGAGAACGTGGAACGAATGGGCCTTTCTTCAGTCGTTGTTACTAGTGCAGCTCCAGGAGAATTGTCGGCGCGCTTTCCGGCAGCCTTTGACCGGATTATGCTGGATGCCCCTTGCTCTGGCGAAGGTATGTTCCGGAAAGATCCGGATGCGGTCACCGAGTGGAGCGATGATCTGGTCACCCTATGTGTGAACAGACAATGGGACATTTTGCAGGATGCGTATATCATGCTTAAGCCGGGCGGGACATTGGCTTATTCCACTTGCACATTCAATCGCGAAGAAAATGAAGGCATGATGGAACGTTTCGTTGCCGCTTATCCAGATCTGACTCTTGTACGGACTGAACGAATCTGGCCTCACTCGGCTCAGGGCGAGGGACATTTTGTAGCTGTAGTGACCAAAGCGGATTCCCAAGCTTATACATCCCAAGAACCGGATGAACAACCTCGCAAACGCAAAGAAAAAAGGGGCAGGAATCCACGCCAAACAGCATCATCCAAAGAACTAGAATCCGCGTGGAATGCTTACCTGGTCTGGAGTTCTGACCATACAGACACTGTAGCTAACGGAAACGGCAAACCTCTGCTTTTCGGTGAAGCTTTATATGTACTGCCAGAGCGTGCTGACCAGCTGCTGACCGATGATCGGTTAAACGGATTGAAGCTGCCCCGTCCAGGACTCCATGTCGGCGACTGGAAAAAAGGGCGCTTCGAGCCTGCTCATGCACTCGCGCTCGCTCTGGGACAACATCAGACTGTCAACATGCAGCATGTCTCCCTGGATGCAGAGACCAGCCAAGTGGCGGCATATCTTCGCGGTGAGAGCCTTCCTGCCGAAAGTGGGCTTACCGGATGGACTCTTGTGACTGCCAACGGGCTCCCCCTGGGGTGGGGAAAAGCCAGTGCAGGACAGTTAAAGAACCGTTTGCCTAAGGGTCTTAGACGTATGCAGTAGACTAACCTTATCACGACTAAAAGCCGGCGAGCATCAGTGCTCCCGGCTTTACCTTTTTGTTCATTCATTGAGATAACAAGTAGATGAAATTCATCTGTTTTTCAAATTACATCTAGGATTGTAACGGCTTCACAAACGTACTGTAACCATCGATTTTCCCCACAAAGGTATACCCATTCCGCGGGTAAAATTCATTCAGCCTCTCATTGTCACCCACACAATCCAATCGCATGACGCTTTTGTTTTCAAATTGGATACCACTGCTGGACCAACCCAAAATGTCGCGACCCAGTCCGGTACGGGCGTACTTTCTCCGAATGGCCAAACGATGCAAATAAACGGCGCCATCCTCTTGATGTGCTTTTGGTCCCCATAGTTGGGTATCCCAAGCACTTGGCTGCTGCATCAGAATAACCATCCCTGCCACTTCGTTTTCTTTCTTAAAGACAAACACATCTCCCCGGCGAATCGCCCCTGCCGTATCGTGAGAATCCTCACCTTTCAACAGCGCACTCCACTGGGAAGATCCCCGGCTTCGTAACCATTCGGCTGTCTCCCTAAGCAGGGATAGCACATCCTCAGTGTCCTCCGGCTGAGCCTGCATCGCTCTGAAATCATCGTTAATATATTCTGTAATGATTTTAAATGAGTGCTTCATGGTTCTCCTCCAATTCCAGATCTCTTTCGAACTAATGGAACTATACCCGGAATTGATTTTTTCGTCAAAATAAATCAAAAAAAGGTAAAAGGCCTAAGCCTCTTACCCGTCAATCTTCGCTTCGTCAATAATCTGGTTCCGATACAGCATGGTAAGGTGCAAAGTGTCGAATTCAAGTTCCTTGTCCAGTTCCTGAAGCAGCACCTCAACCAAGTCCCTCCTCTGTGCACTGGTTCCGGGCACTTGATAATCCATATAGCCCGTCAGGTCGGCATGAGAAGTATCAATGGTTGCCGTCCCCACAGGTAATCCGCCACGTTCCTGCAGAAATAGCTCATAAACCCTGAATTCACGGTCCTTGCGCACCAACATGACATAACAGGAATCCTCTGCTTCGTCCATCTCATCTTCAGAATGGTCCCAGTCCTCGTATTCGGTAAATTCCTCTTCTGCCGAGTCATCCTCAAAGTCGCGGTGCACCCACTCCATGGACTCCAGCTCATTACCCTGATGCCACATGCGAAGAGTAATCGTGTCAATCACTTCTTCGTCGAGTTCTCTTACGAGCAGCTCGGCTGCAGCATCAAGCTGGCTCTCTAAAGGCACGTCATACCAGTGTATCTCGCCTTGAATGTCGGCCCCGTATTGTTTCAATGAAGCTTCTGCCAGCTCAGTCCCGTCAGCATCGTTAAACACATAGGTCGATATGTTTCGTCCGGCAGTTACAAGCTCCATCTCCAGCACATGTTCCCGATCTTCATATGTAAAAGCTTCATCTGTTGTATCCGGAATTACGCGTGAATCATCCACATCCTCCATGTGTTCATCAGCATCGTAGTACATATCATCCGACTGACGTTCAGGATCAAATTCCAGGTTTTGCAGAACGGAATGCAATGTGCCACAGCTGACTAGCACTTCATAATAGATTGCCTCCACTGCATCCGTAAGTGATCGGATATACGCATGAACCTGATCAATGATGTGCTTTTCCTCATCCGCTGAAACCAATTCCCGTTCCATCTGAAGACTGCCAGACAAACGGTCTCCTTCTCTATATACCAGCAGAAGTGAACCCGCGTATTGATCATTCACCATTACATCGAGCACTTCACCACCTGATGTACGCAGATCCGGAATCAGCTCCACTTTCTGTTTCATGTGCCTGTCCTCCTCCATTTCTAATGGTATTCTCATAGGTTACCCATGAGGCCAGTAGATTATGAAGCAGGAGCCTTAGAAAATGAAAAATGTGGTTGTCATTAGAAAGCTAAGACGTGTTTTTGAACGGCATGTGCAACACCCTGCTCGTTATTGGAGAGTGTCACTTCGTCCGCAGCAGCCTTCACCTCATCCGGCGAGTTGTCCATTGCGATTCCTTTGCCCGCATAAGTCAGCATCGTAATATCATTGTAGTAGTTGCCGATTGCCAAAATTTCGGAAGGCACAATACCTTTGGATTCGGCTAATCTCTTCAGCGCCGCTCCCTTGGAGGCTTCCGGGTGCATCAGATCAATGAAAAAGTCACCACTGCGAGTCATGTAGTATGGCAGATTCCAAGTTCTCCATTCCTGCTGAACCTTGTCCATCTGCTCTATTGGGCCAAACGCGGTGAATTTGGCAAGTGGTTCTGTCAGATCTGCCCACTGCGGGAGCTTTAAGGGCTCCATCATGAAGTTGTTGTACATCTCCCGAACCTGTAATTCCAATCCTTCCGGTTGATCCACATATAATCCAAATGCCGTGTTGATGTCAAAATGCACACCGTTTGTACGGCAGTATGTTACAAAGGGCTCCAAGCCCTGACCATCCATGGCAAATCTGTGCACAATTTCACGGCTCTCCACTTCGGCCGTCACGGCTCCGTTATGTGTAATCACATATCCGTCAAGCCCTATTCGCTTCATAAAAGGAATGGTGTTGGCCGGGCCTCTCCCCGAACACAGAACGATCTCGGCTCCCTGACGGGAAGCACGGATCAGGATCTCTTGGGTCCATTCGGTAAGCTCATGATGATCGTTAAGCAGTGTGCCATCTACGTCGAGCGCAATTAATTTGATTGTCATCGGGTCTTCACTCCTCAACTGTTTAAGTAATCGCACCCTCCCAAACCCTCCCTTCCGAGGGAGGGCCCCAGAGGGCTCTGCCCTCTGGACTCCCGTCTGTTGATCGGAGTTTGGTCGGTTCTTGCTATGTGACGGTGGTGTGGGAGCGCTTGTCTGCCTGTATCTCCGCTTACCGCGCAAACCAGGCCAAGCTCAAGTGCGACCATTTCGAGCAGGGCTTCGCCCTCTGCCCGGGGCTCCCTGCTCCGCTCCGCGAAGGACGGGAGCCTGTGGCTGGTGGGCAGGGCTTCGCTCTCTGCCCGGGGCTCCCTGCTCCGCTTCGCGAAGGGCGGGAGCTTGCGCCTGCGGCTGGTGGGCAGGGCTTCGCTTTCTGCCCGGGGCTCCCTGCTCCGCTTCGCGAAGGACGGGAGCTGGTGCCTGCGGCTGGTGGGCAGGGCTTCGCCTTCTGCCCGGCTCCCTGCTCCGCTTCGCGAAGGTCGGGAGCTTTACTTACGCAGACAGGCCAGCTCGTCTGCGGTTAGTTCGCGGTATCTGCCGATCGGAAGCTCCGTATCAAGCTGTAGGTCGCCCATGGCTACCCTTTTCAAATAAACCACTCGTTTGCCTACAGCCTGGAACATCCGTTTTACCTGATGGAATTTGCCCTCGTGGATAATGAGAGAGATCGAAGAGATCACTCCCTCCTCCGTCTCCTCATGATGAAGCACAGTCAACTCTGCTGGCATGGCTTCATAACCATCATCTAGCTGTATGCCAGCCTTGAAACGTTGAACATCCTCGTCGTCCACTTTCCCAAATACGCGGGCTTCGTATGTTTTGGGTACATGCTTGCGTGGAGATAACAGATCATGCGCAAGCGGACCGTCATTCGTCAGAATGAGCAATCCCTCTGTATCTTTATCGAGTCGCCCTACCGGGAACGGATCGAATACCCGGTCCTCTTTGCGCAGGAGATCCAGAACCGTTTTATCCCTGGCGTCTTCCGTTGCCGACACAACACCCGGAGGTTTATGCAACATCAAATAGATCGTTTCACGGTAAACGATACGCTCTCCATCCGCTTCAATTACATTTGTCTCTGGATTTACCTGCATGCCACTATCTTTCACAGCTTTGCCATCGACAAGAATTCTGCCCTGCTTTACCATTTTTTTGAGTTCACTCCGGGTGCCTACACCCATATGGCTCAGTATTTTGTCGAGACGCTGTGTTTTCTTTCCTTTGTCACTCATACCGATGTCCACCTCCAGCCAGCCGGGTACTCATTTTTCAGCACTCCATCCAGCCATTTCCCCCAACCAAGTGCATAGCCATCCACGCATACCAATGCGTAACCTTTGGCAGCTACCCCAGCCTTACATTCCACGCGCGCTTCTTCGATATTCAGCGTTTCGCCTTTCAGGTACCTCACCGCTTCTCCATTCGCAGAAGCGAGGTTTATAACCCTTTTCGCCTCAGAACTGTTCAACGCACAAGCCAGTGGATGAGACGGGACAAACCTTCCGTTCTTTACGGTACCCATAAACCATCCGGGCCGGATCACTTTGAGCCCTTCCAGACGTGATGCGCCAACAGACGATTGATATACACGTTCACCGTAAAATACAGTTTCCCCAAGGAGTTCGAGGTCCAGATGATCT
Source organism: Paenibacillus sp. ACRRY (assembly GCF_022346995.1). GTDB lineage: Bacteria > Bacillota > Bacilli > Paenibacillales > Paenibacillaceae > Paenibacillus. Next base: position 2,069,596 of record NZ_JAKRNM010000001.1, read on the forward strand.
TCAATAAACTGTTGATACACGGTCCCAGGGTCAATGTTCACCTGATCGGTTCCTCGACCTTTTCCACGATTGGACTTACGTGCATCACGCTCGTTATTCCTTCCTGCTTTCCCCTCATTTTTGCCGCCGCGAGCTGGTCTTTCATTCCGTTCTCTCGATTCGGTTCTCATCAATCGTTCGCGTTTTCGATCTGCTTTGCTGAGCGGCTGAGTTACAGCAATCCCTTGATCTTCGGTGGTCTTGGATACTGTCTCCTCCTTATCCTCAACGCTGCTGACCTGCACTGCAGAAATCTCAGCACGATGCTGCAATACAGCTACATAATGCCCCTCTCCTTCCAACAAGTGAGGCCATAATCTAGCTGTACCACGCGTCTGATCCAGTACAGTACCCGTCTTTTCTGCCGTTTCAGGCAGCATCTGGCGTACCCAATCCGGTCTTCCTGGAGCGAACCCGGCTGTTCCCGGAATATCATTAACAGTGAAGTCTGGATTGAGATTCAGAAATTCGGCAATCATGGCTTCATTTTCCTCGGGCGCAAACGTACACGTGGAATATACGATCGTCCCTCCCGGAGCGAGCAGCTTCGCAGCTGTCTCCAGAATATCTCGCTGCATCAGCACACACTTCTCCACCGAATGATGTTCCCATGACTTCACCATGTCTTCATCTTTACGGAACATTCCCTCCCCTGAACAAGGGGCATCAATTAGTACCTTATTAAAATAATGCGGAAATGCTCCAGCAATCCGCTCCGGCGACTCATTCAGAACAACAGCGTTTCGCACACCGTACAACTCCACATTTTTGGCAAGTGCTTTGGTCCGTTCGGAATGGATATCATTGGTCACCAGCACGCCCTTACCCTGCAGCTTCGCTGCGATCTGGGTAGACTTGCCGCCAGGTGCTGCACACAGATCGAGTACATGGTCCCCTGGCTGAACGCCAAGCAGTTCAACCGGAGCCATTGCGCTTGGTTCCTGAATATAGTATAGACCTGCATGATAGTACGGATGTAGACCTGGTTTCACGCCATGGGGCACATAAAAGCCCGTCCCGCACCACGGAATGGGCCGCAAATCAAAAGGAGCCAATTCACCAAATTGCTCCATGGATATTTTTAACGTATTCACTCGAAGTCCCGCATGTGGAGACTGTTCATATGATTTCATAAATTGTTCAAACTCATCTCCGAGCAAATTTTTCATACGCTCGGCGAAGATTGAAGGTAGCTGTACAGCCATATTCACTCATCCTGTCCTGTTAAAATGCATATTGTTCTATGTTATCATATCCCGGTGCAGCTTTCCTATTGATTCGCTGCATATTCCACTACAGCGTGTAATGTTGTATAATGACAAGTAGGTTGATTCTCGTGCAAAAAACGGGTGTTTATGTATATTATCCCAACCTCTATTTTTGCCAAAACTATATTTTGATATGATCGATGGGGGATGTCCAATGAAATCGAAGAAAAAGAAAAGTGCCTCAATCCTGATTTTCCTGGGTATTTTCGTGGTCCTGATTGCAGCACTTGTCGTAGTAAACCAACAATCCAAGAAACAAATGGACGCTGTGGAGAATGCTTATGGTATCGCAGCTTCCAAGCTTAATCCGGCTACACGCGAATTGCTCGATGATCCTAACTATCAACAGATTATTCTGCCGGATGATCTCAAATCCAAGATTGATAACAAGGAAAGCTTTTTCGTTTATTTCTTTGCCTCCGACTGCTCACATTGCCGTGCAACGACACCGCAGTTGATGCCGCTGGTAGACGAAGTAGGTATTGAGCTGCCACAATTCAATCTGCGTGAGTTCGATTCAGGCTGGACAGATTATAATATCGAATTTACACCTACGCTGGTTTATTATCAAGATGGCGTAGAGAAGGATCGTATGGTTGGCGGACTTCAAGAGAACGGTAGTGACAACGGTTATACGCTGGATGACTACAGACAATTTTTTGACAAGTACAAAGGCAGCTCTGCTGCTTCGGCAAGCTAAGAAGTATTTCTTGACTACAAGTTAACATCTCACTTTAAGATGTGCAGGTGGACAGGCTCTTTCGTATTACTAGAGCTTCATAACGAATAGACGCAGACTAAAAAATCACCCCGGTCAAACCTTATTCAAGGTTCAGCCGGGGTGATTTATGTTATATCCGATATGCATCATACGATCTATACTAATTCTAATTTCCGTCGAAATTGTTCGCCTGCTGCATTGCTTTCATTTTCTCTTCATAGATGCGTCCCCGCGTCGGGCTGCGACGCTGTGGTATGTTGGGTTTCAGTACCGAAGATCGTTCTTGAATTGCATCAGTCAGTGTTCTATCCCAGATCCGTATGGTGAGATCCCTGTATGGAAAATGCTGCGACTCAGGACCTGTTAGTCCGCTGACCAGTCCCTTCACTTCCTCGACCAATTCTCCAAGTTCAATCCCTTTTGTACGTTCAGGATACTGCGCCAGCAGATCAACCGAACTCTGTAACATCATTCGGCCTCCACGAAGATTGCTGTTTCTGAAATGATATAAGCCCACTGCAATCTGCAGCAAGCCTTTATAAAAAGGATCCCGATCCTGTTCCAGCCATAACTCTTCCAACACCTCGTGGCATTCGAAGTAGTCCTGATCACGGTTAAAATAGATCAAATAATCAATATACAGCGGCTCATAGCTGCTCATCGGGATTTTCGCCCTTCCTAGCCGAATTCAGAAGAGCCTTCACATCGTCCAACAAGTCTTTTAGTGCTTCCATGTCATGGCGCTCCCAGCAGTCGTTAAAGCGCTTCTGAGCCTCAATGGCCTCATTAACAAGGTGGTAGAAATACAACTGATGTATGATGGACAGTGTCTTGGATACGATGTTTGAATCATCTTCAAACTCCTTCTGTGCTTCGAGGATCTGCAGCCGAATGGCTGACATCTCATTATCCAATACAAACGCGGCTTCCGCCGTTTTCTTCAACCTTGCCCGCATATCATCCGGCAGACTTTCCCGATATTTATAGCTCAGCGAGTGCTCAATCGTAGCCCAGAAGTTCATGGCCAGCGTTCGGATTTGGATCTCAGCCAGCACTTTCTTCTGTCCAAGAGCCGTCTGAACAGGATATTCAATAATCATATGGAAACTACGATAACCGCTCTCTTTGAAGTTCGTAATATAATCCTTTTCAATTAATACCGATAAATCCTTGCGTCCGCGAATGTACTCCGCCACTCTGCGAATATCATCCACAAATTGACACATAATACGAATTCCCGCAATATCCTCAATTCCCGTCTCTACCTGATCTAGTGGCACATTCAGACGTCTGGATTTCTCCAGAATGCTGGATATTTTTTTGACACGACCGGTAACGAATTCAATCGGGGCGTATTCTTCCCGTTTCTTCAATTCCGCTCGCATTGTCTTGAATTTGACTTTTAATTCCTCTACCGCTTGTTCATAAGGAAGTAAAAATGTACCCCAGTCTCTACCGTCCATGCTTATGCCTCCTGTCTCTATAGCGTCCCCTGTTCTAGTCTATTATACATGATGTTCAGCGGGGGGAAGAGTCCCGTACGCAATACCCTCTTCCAAGCTTCTATATTTTCGCTCCGGGGGAACTTCTTATCCTTCATGTTCTTATCTGTGCTCTGCACCGACAGCTTCGGAGATATGACGATAGCCGTCTTTGCGCAATAACTCACGCAATCCGGCATGGATACGCCGATTCACCTCAGGGCCTTCATAGATCAGAGCTGTGTATATTTCCACCAGACTTGCGCCGGCTTTAATTTTCTCGTAGGCGTCTTCGCTTGTAAAAATACCGCCGGAACCGATAATCGGGAGTTTCCCTTCAGTTTGACGATAGATGCGCCGAATTACCTCCGTGGAACGATCCCGCAGCGGTTTGCCGCTGAGTCCACCGGTTTCCTTGGCATGCTGATGGGACAGGCCGTCTCGGCTAACCGTCGTGTTGGTGGCAATGATACCAGCAACACCGCTATCCGCGATCGTAGTGACCATATATTCAAGCTCCTGGTCGTTGACATCCGGTGCGATTTTGACCAGAACCGATTTGACCGATCCGCCTGTTTTTGTGCGTTGTGCTTCCATTTCACTCATCACTGCTGCAAGCAGTTCCTTCAATTCGTTCCCATGTTGCAGGTTACGCAGATCAGGTGTATTTGGTGAACTGATATTCACAACGAACAAATCCGCATAACCATAGAGCGCCCGAATACATTTTGCATAATCCAGGTGTGCTTCTTCGTTAGGTGTAGCCTTGTTTTTGCCGATGTTGACAGCAACGGGAATACGACGTTCCTTCAGACGCGCCAATTCACCTGCCATGGCTTCCGCTCCGAGGTTGTTGAACCCCATCCGGTTGACCAAAGCTTCATCTGGAGGCAGACGGAACAGACGCGGCTGGTCATTGCCTGGCTGTGGAAGCGGTGTTACGGTGCCGACTTCCATGAACCCGAATCCAATGGATGAGAAACCCGTTACGGCCTGTCCGTTTTTGTCCAGACCTGCCGCGAGGCCAACTGGAGTGGGAAAATGGCAGCCGAACATGTCGACAGCCAGATCTTCCGTTTCACGTACGCCATACATCACCCGCAATCCAGAAGGCACCGGGCGAATACTGCCCATGCCGCTAAGGCCGCCAATAATCAGATGATGGGCCTGTTCAGGGTCCATTTTGAACAATAAGGGTTTAGCAAGACTTCTATATAACAAATCACTCACTCCGTTCTCGTCCGGTACGCCGTAAATATGCTTTCCCGTCTTTTTCATATGTAAAAAAACACTCTATACACAAGTCTATCCGTTTCTTCATCAAAAGGAAAGTAGTTTGCGCATAGACATCCTTATTTTGCCCATGTCTGCAAGCAACTTTAAAACTTATGGAAGAAATAATCCCGCATACTGGAAATGGAGTGATGAATTCTTTACAATGGGAGCATGGCAACGATATACCAGTACCAATGAACGAAGGAGGAACAGCCCATGGCTCCCAAACGTAAACCGCCTGCTTTGCAGCAAAAGAAAGAAGAAGTCAATCGGAAAGCCATTGCTTGGACAGCGGCCAGCGTCATCGGATTGATCATTATTATCGGCGCACTCATCATTATCGCCAACATGTAAACGCTCAAACCGACTGCCAGTCCTGTACATAAAGTTTCAGCTGGAGTACACACCATCTTAACAGGTTATAGGAACCGATTAGTTCAGCCAATGATACGTCTTGTTTGGATTGTTTTGTTTCGGAACAAGCGTATGCTGATAGCGATCCTTCGCTTCCGGTACAAGAATGGTCTCTGGCAGCAGATTCGTTCCAATGCGTACCGGGGTGCCCTGAGGTGCGAGTGCAAACAGTTCCTCCACATCCCCAGTACTCATTCTTACACATCCAAGGGACTCATCCAGGCCAATACTGTCTGGCTCGTTGGTCCCGTGGATGGCATAATTCGTATCCGACAGCTGCATGCCTCTTGTTCCAAATTCTCCATCAGAGCGACCATTGGGATTCACGACTTTGTCCGTAATGACAAAAGTACCTTCTGGTGTTCGCCCTCCCCCTAGCCCGACCTCATAATTGCGAATGATGGTATTGCCGCTAATCAACGCAAGTCTATGGTTGCTTTTATCGACTACGATCTCCAATTGATCCTGTAAAAAGAGTTCCCCTCCAAGCGTGTCTGCAAAAGGACCATCCGCTTGCAGAGCAGGTGATTGCCCGGCTTGTCCCGCCTGTTGACCTCCCTCTTTCTCTCCCTGTTGCTGCATGGCAAGTATTGCCGGAAACATGTCTGTCATCCCCGGTGCTGTCTCACCCAAAATGTTGTTTGGAAAAGGCTGCGCAAGCTGATTTACGTTTTTGGGCCAGGTTTTGTTTTGCTTGTAGTATGTATGGATTGCACTGGACAACGATGCCGCTGATTCTTGTTTGGCTGTCCACGCCTGTGCAAGCTGCTTGATGTCTTTTGAAACTTCCGGCGGTTCGCAGTTGCACTGGTCGGCATCGTAACTTTGGGCTGTTAATCTGCCGCTGTTATTCGTTTGCACAATATATTTCACCGGCATATTCCGTTTCCATAACGCCCATTCGTCAGCAGTCTGCATGCCCAAAACAGCGGAGGTCGCTACCTTGGGGCCCGCACCTGACCATGCAGCAGCGAGCGCAGTTTCTCCCTTATGATTCCCTCCGAATCTCGCAGCTGTAAAAACATTCGAATCGGTGATAGGAGCTGAAGCAGCTTCACGATCATCAGAGATGGGGCCATCCGCCAAATCATCCCCGGCTTCCAATGCCGATGCCAACGCTTCAGCTGCATCACGATTGAATCCTGGAGCATCTGCAGGCGGTACCAGAGCAAACACAAGCAGCATCAGCAGGGTCAGCCACATTTTGCGAATACGCTGCTTCTTCTCCTTTTGTTCCCCCATTTCCACCAGCTTGTTTTGATAATCCACCCATATGTCTGCAGGGGCCTTACTCCGTTCAAATGCTTCGTAAACTTCGCCCGCTTGCTGAAAACAATAGTTGGCCTTGCCTTCCTGACCTTCGCGCACATACTCCTTACCGAGCAAATACCAGGCCATTTTATTATCAGGATGTTTCTTAACATATGTTCTTAGGTGAGTATTCTGCATCCGATCCTCCGCTTGATTTCCCTTTTTCCGTTACTATCTATTATATCGGCATAGGACGGAATGAAATCCATAGGACTTGAGTACCCGGGTGGAATGCAAAGCATTCGACAAAATATCACAACACCGTTAACTATAGAACCCACACCAATATAAGTTTCTAAACATCAAAAAAAGCACGTCCCACTGCCCAAAGACAGAGGAATGTGCTTCTTCCTGGTTATATGGTGTATGATTAGCCTTCTTTGTTGAAAGGTTCATCCGCTACTTTGATGGAATCCGTTGGGCAACCATCACAAGCATCTTGCATATCATCGAACAAGTCATCCGGGATAGCCTTGATTCCTTGGTTAGCATCGCCATCAAAAATCACTTCTGCCAAACCTTCATCATCATAGTCATAGATGTCAGGTGCCGTTGCTCCGCAAGCACCACATGCAATACATGTGTCTTTTTCAACCCAAGTGTACTTACTCATTACAATCTCTCCTCCTAAAATTCAAAACGTACAGTGTTTTTATCTAGAAAACATATTAAACCAAAGTAAAAGTAATTTCAAATTATTTTCATAACATCAAGACTATATTATGCCCTATTTAATCAAGACTTTGCAAGTTATCTTTTTGCAGAGACGTGCCTCTCACCTTGTGATTACGGAGCAAAACGGAAGGGTCATCCCCAAGCATCCCCGCTGTTACAACGGCATTCTCTCCAAATTTGTCACGCAGCTGGTCCATAATGCGAATCAAGTTCTCCTTTTTCGGCTTCTGTTCGTATTCAAACAGATCCAGCTGTACAGCAGATTCCTCACGTGGAATCAAATTTTGAAGGGTTACTCCCAGCATACGTACCGGCTTCCCACCACCCCAGTGCTTGGCAAATAAAGCACAGGCTTCCCGGTAGATTATCGTTGCATCTTCCGTAGGAACTTCCATCATCCGTGAACGTGTGATGGTTTTCATATCGGGTGTTCGGATCGTAATCTGAATCCCCTGACTCAACATCTCATGCTTGCGCAAACGCCTGGCCACTTGGTCACTAATGTTAAGCAGTACCCGGTGTACGTCGTCCATCTCGGTAATGTCCGCTGGTAGTGTCGTAGTATGCCCAATGGATTTGTTCGCCTCCCGCTCTGCCTGAACGGTAGAATGATTGATGCCATTGGCTGAATTCTTCAGCCAGGTACCGTTAATCCCAAATACATCCGTCAGCATTCGCTCATCCGATTTTGCAAGCTGTCCTATCGTTTCGATACCCAGCTTTTTCAGTTTTTCAGCCGTCTTTTTGCCAATCCCGAACAACTCATTGCAGGGTCTGTGCCAGAGAATCTGAGGTACATCCCTCATTCGCAAGATGGAAATGCCGTTAGGTTTCTTCAGATCGGAAGCCATCTTCGCCAGCAGTTTGTTGGGTGCAATGCCAATGGAACACGGAAGTCCGAGTTCTTCCTGTATTCGTTGCTGGATGCTCTCCGCAATTTCCATGGGTGTGCCAAACTGTTTAGAACCTGTGATATCCAGGTAACATTCATCTATTGAGGTTGCTTCCAGCAGCGGTGTATAACTGTAGGCGATTTTCATAAATGCTCTTGAATATTGGCGATATAAATGAAAATCAGGACGAATGACGATCAATTCCGGGCATTTTTTCATCGCCTGATGGACGACCATGCCGGTGGATATACCTTTTCTTCGAGCCGCATATGAGCACGTTACTATAACGCCTTTTCTCACTTCACTACTGCCTGCAACAGCTGTTGCTTTACCCCTGTATAGTTCCGGCTCTTCGGCCTCATGCACCGAGCAATAAAATGCGTTCATGTCGACATGCAAAATGACTCTTCCGGCGGCAGGATAATATCGATCCACATTGGTGTGACGGGTTCCATCCCCAGACATGTTCCTCCGCCCTTTCTTACTTCTAATTAATGAAGCGTAAAAATTATTCACTCTATTATATCAAGTTTGTTATGTAAAATCAGTTGCGTTTGTTATTTTCTCATTTCCGATTAGATCGGATGATCGATCGAATAATTAACCATCCTACACTCACAAAAAGGACTAGAGAAATTAAAGCAATAATATTATTTTCCCACACAAAATCCATTTACACTCCTCCTCTTTTCCATATATTCCATTTACACGTCAAATTTCAATATAACATACATTTTGATATCAATCACTTATCCGATCATCGAGAAACAAAAATTTGTTACACGAAACTGCGATTTCTGTGTAGCATTTGGCCATAATGGTGCTATAATAATTAATTATACAAATTCGCGACTTTCGGACAAATCAACGCATAGAGTTTAATACAGTGTAGCGTTGCAGAACCGAAGGATTCATATGCAAACTTTTCGCACGCTTCCTTAACACAAAATTCAACTTTAAAAAAAGCGCTTTATCTCAAAGGAGGATCTTCATGTCAAAGGCCATTTCCATCTTCGATACGACTTTACGTGACGGCACACAAGGGGAGGGTGTCAGTTTATCGGCAGATGACAAACTTAAAATTGCCAAAAAACTCGACGACCTGGGTGCTCATTATATTGAAGGCGGAATTCCGGGCAGCAACACCAAGGACATTGAGTTTTTCAAAAGAGTAAAAGAATTAAATCTCAATGCCAAGGTCGTTGCTTTTGGCAGCACACGTCGCAAAGGAAGCATCGCCAGCGAAGACGCCAATTTGAAACGGATGATCGAATCCGGTGCACAAGCAGCAACATTGGTCGGTAAATCGTGGGATTTCCACGTCCATACTGCCTTGCAAACCACCTTGGAAGAGAATCTATCCATGATCTATGATTCCATTGCTTATTTGAAGCAAAATGGAATGGAAGTTATTTTCGATGCCGAGCACTTCTTCGACGGATTCAAGCATAATCCGGAGTATGCTCAAGCTGTGTTAACGAAAGCTCATGAAGCTGGTGCAGACTGGCTCGTGATGTGTGATACCAACGGCGGAACCATGCCGCATGAAGTATACGAGATTGTATCCAGACTCTCTGGAAGTCTCCATCATGCTCATCTCGGAATTCATACACATAATGACTGTGAACTGGCTGTCGCTAATACACTTAGCGCAGTACAAGCCGGTGCCAGACAGGTTCAAGGCACGATGAACGGTTACGGAGAACGTTGTGGCAATGCCAATCTCGCTTCCATTATTCCGAACCTTCAGCTCAAACTTGGATATGAATGCGTGTCCGAGGACTCGATGAGACAGCTCACAAACGTAGCACGCTATGTTAGTGAGATAGCCAATGTGAACATGCCGATCAACCAACCTTATGTCGGTAATGCAGCCTTCGCACATAAAGGCGGCATTCACGTCTCTGCCATCCTGCGCGATTCCCGTACTTACGAACATATCGTGCCTGAACTTGTTGGGAACAAACAGCGTGTACTCGTTTCCGAGTTGGCTGGACAGAGTAACATCGTCTCCAAAGCACAGGAACTTGGACTGGAGTTCGATCCAAGCAGCACTAATTCACGCCAGATCATTGAAAAAATCAAAGATTTGGAGCATCAAGGTTATCAGTTTGAAGGTGCGGATGCTTCCCTTGAGCTGCTCATTCGCGAAGCAAACGGAGAAATGAAGGAACTATTCACATTTGAATCTTTCAAAATGCTTGTGGAAAAAGCAGCCGACAAATCCGTTGTCTCCGAAGCATTCGTTAAGCTCAATGTCGCTGGAACAAGCGTATATACCGCTGCGGAAGGTAACGGTCCGGTGAATGCTCTTGATAACGCTCTTCGAAAAGCGCTTGTCCAGTACTTCCCTTCGCTTGCTAACATGCATCTCTCTGACTATAAAGTTCGTGTACTTGATGAGAAGGATGCCACAGCAGCAAAAGTACGTGTATTAATTGAATCCAAAAATACAGAGAATACATGGAATACGGTCGGCGTTTCCGAAAACGTCATTGAAGCGAGCTGGGAAGCTCTTGTTCACAGTTTCCGTTATGCCCTGCTTCAGGAAAAGTTACAGGACGAGCCGAATGTTGTCCACACAGCCATGCATGGATTAAGCAACCATTAACGCTTATTTCCCGGAAAATAAAAGAAGCGCCTGTCTCCAAAATCACTGGGGACAAGCGCTTTTTATTTGGTTTATTTGGTTTATTTGGTTTATTTGGTTCACTAGTTGATAACCTTCTTAATTTTACGCTCCAATTCTTTCTCAGGCAAAATGCCGAGTATGACTTCCTGGATCACTCCATTCTTGTCAATCAGCACATTTGTAGGAAAAGCGACACCATTATACTTGGCATAGGCTTCCCCATCTTCATCAAGCAAAATAGGGAACATCAGTTTGTATTCCTGCACAAAAGCTTTAGCATCTTTTAGCTTATCGTAAGGAGTTACATTGACTCCATACATATCCATTTTATCTTGATATTTAGCCGCCAGGGCATTAAGCGCCGGCGCTTCCTCCTTGCAAGGTTCACACCAGGAAGCCCAGAAGCTGACAAATACAGCCTTTTCCTTTGATCCTCCTGCGGTATATGTTTTCCCATCCATGCCTTTGAGAGAAAACCCTGGGGCCAGTAATCCCGCTCTTGGTCCCGTTTCTGTTGGAAGTGGCTCTTCTTGTTTAAACACCGCAGCGATTCCATTATCCGCATTTTGAGCCAGTGCAATCCCAATCAGCAACACAACACCAAGTAGTATGTATATATTTCTTTTCATGGCTAGCCACCTTCTTGTAGAATCAGCATCTCGGTTTAACATTATTACCATCACTCATTGCAAGTGGTCCTAACCACTTGATTACGTTTGCATGGTGATGTCACTTATTCCTTGTTGTAAAATACTCTCTTTAATATTGTACCCTTTTCCTTTAAAATTTTACAATCAGGGATCATACAAATTCAAACAAAAAAGGACCCCTGCCTAAGCAGGAGCCAAAGAGAGAGGGGTGAATACAAAATGGCAGCACTTCACGGACAGCAAAACACGTTCTTCATCTCTTCATCCGTAGAGCAAGAAATGTCGAAACACATGTACCATTCGCTGCCGCAGGAAGCCTGCGGGGTTGTGCTGGGTGAAGCTGCAGCGGGCGGCATACGAATCAGTCGGTTTCAGCCAATTCGCAACGTTGCGCCTAACCCGCTGCATCACTTCAGTCTGGATGAGGAGGAATGGATTCGTTGCATATTTAATGAGCCACAGCTCATTGGTATCTTCCACTCACATCCGCAAACCAGTCCAGTACCATCCAATCAGGACCTCATGGCCCTCCCAGCTTACGCTGGATTAATCAAGGTGTATCTGATCGGCACTCCTGCTCTGACAAGCACGTCTGAACCACAAATGCATTTGAATGGTTATGAGATCCAGTACAAAGTGGCTGACCCCAGCAAGGCAAATCAGCAAAAGCGCTATGATCTTCAGCCAGCACAACTACGCATGACTTAAGTGGGTATACAAGTCACCCAGTGTTTCTATATTTTTATGAGTCATATCCTCCAAATAACAGGACCATAGCTGTGCAGTCATTTTCGCATCTTCCAATGCATGATGACGTCCGTAGATTGGTATCCCCCTTGATTCCAGCAGTTCATCGAGACCATAGCCCGTTCTATCCGGCTCCAGCCAGCGAGCCAGCATCATGGTGTCGATCAGCCGGTGGGTCAGCCTCACTTTGGAGGTGCGCCACAGAGCAGCATTCAGAAATGCCCGATCATGCGCACTTGCATGTGCAACCAGTACACTGCCTCCAACAAATGACATAAAATCATGCAGGCCTTCCAGCAAAGTAGGTGCATCAACGCACATCTGCTGTGTGATGCCTGTAAGTTCGGTAATGTGTTCTGGTATTGCAGCTTTGGATTGAACGAGTGTATAAAACTGTTCTCCTTCCAGCACTACACCACCACTGATGCGCACGGCGCCAAATGATAGAATCTCATCTCCATGCTGCGGAGCAAAACCTGTTGTCTCCAGGTCAAATACAACAGCATCCAATTCATTCAGCGGCGTATGAAGAACTTCCGGTCTGCGCTGCTCCCTCATCATTGAGCGAATGAACGCCATGTGTTGCGCCGTTGGGGCCCCCATTATGGAAGCGATGGCAGAAGGAACCCCTCCCTGACGCAGCGAATTCCAAAATCCAGTATTGCCCCTCGCCGGCTCTCTCATGGACGTCTCCTTTCTGCAAAACGAAGTTGTCTTTGCAGTGCACGATGCACCCGTCGCACCTGTCCTAATGTATCCCGCAGTTCATAATGCATCTGTTTTTGCTTCATTTGTTTCTCATCCAGAAAACCACTGCTCTGCTGCAGCCCACCTCTAATGACTACCGGTGTACTGCGTCTAAACTTCAGTGCAATCATAAAAGCACGCCCTGCCGCATCTAGCAACGTAAGAGGAACCGCTTCGAGGGACACCAATCTCTGTATTCGCTTGAGCGTAGATGTTTCCTTGATTCCATGCTGCAGTGCCAGGAAACGTGCACTGTTTACCAGTGGAATGTATAAGCCATATTTGACATCGAATCCTCCAGCATGCTCTCCAAACCTTTCAGTGACCACCTGACCGAGAATATTAAGGGTTGCCTTGTGCTTAACAGTATTGCGCAGGACAGCATCAGACAGCTCGGGAACGGCTCTAAACCCATCATAGAAGGCAGCAATCCATTCATCAGCCAGAGCTCTCTCTCCTGCCACAAAACGCATATCCGAAGCAATGATCAAATTGCGCACAGGTTCCCACGCCAGATCCGACCTCCACGCCTGAAGCTGCTCCTTCCAGGATTCCAGTGTTTTACGCCATAACGGCTCTGAACACATCACTTTCCCTTCACATTTGGCATAGCCCAGCTCTTCAAGCATATCAGCCATTCGTCGTCCGAGTTCGGCAAAATACTCCTCTTTCCCCCCATGCGGGTTATCGCTGATAATCATGCCGTTATCCTGATCACTCCATAATGTAGCTTCTTCCCTGCCCGAACTGCCAAAAACGATAAAGGCATAGGGGACGGGAGGCCGGCCGAAGCCTTCCTCTACCATCCCCTGGATGCATAACTCTACTGCTTTCCGGTATATCCGGTCATGCAGTTCATTTACCGTTTGGTACCACTCGATTGGCGACAAGGAAGCGGACAACAATTCCTGGAGCTCATTCTGCAATACTACACGTGCCTGGCGCAGCTCCCCGGTTGAAGCAGCACCATCGATCCCCTGATAGGACCAAGAATGGTTTATAAACGGGATAGGTTCCATCATGTCCTGCCTCCTTGAAGCGTGATTCAGTCATCATTCACCTTAGGAGCTGAACGTACCGCCACCACTGGATTTACTTTCAACACTTTTCATTTGCTCAGGGTACCCATAAGTACCGTGCTCACTAAGATCCAGACCCATGGTTTCCTCTTCTTCAGTTACACGGATACCCATGATGGCTTTCATTCCGCCAAGGATAATGAAGGAAACAACCAGTACGAAGGCGAATGCGCCAACCAGACCCAAAAGTTGAACTCCCAGCTGGTGGAACCCACCGCCGTAGAACAGACCCGCTTGACCTACACCTGCATTTTCAGCAAGCTCCGGAGTTGCGAACAATCCTGTGGAAATCGCTCCCCACATACCAGCGATACCGTGGACGGAGAATGCATAGATTGGATCGTCAATCCCTTTGCGATCGAAGTATTGAGCCGTGAAGAATGTGATAATACCTGCCAAAGCACCGATAACCAGAGCTGCCCAAGGTTCTACAAAGGCACAAGCACCTGTAATCGCAACGAGTGCTGCAAGCACACCGTTCAGCATGCTAGGAATATCGGATTTACCAAGAACCGCCCAAGAGATCAACAGTGCAGCAACACCACCAGCTGCAGCGGCAACGTTTGTAGTCAATGCAACATAACCGAAGAATCCATCACCCATAGCTGACAACGTGCTACCTGGGTTGAATCCGAACCAACCGATCCAGAGGATGATAACACCGAGAACAGAATAAACTTGGTTATGACCCGGAATGATGTTAGGTTTTCCGTCTTTGTTGTATTTACCGATACGCGGTTTCAACAGGATCGTAGCTACCAATGCAGCTGTTGCACCCGTCAAGTGAACTACCGTCGAACCTGCGAAGTCTTGCATACCCAGCTCTGCGAGCCAGCCGCCGCCCCATACCCAGTGAGCAACAACCGGATACATAATAATGGTATAAAGTGTTCCAAAAACAATATATACGCTCATTTTTGCACGTTCAGCCATACCACCGCAGGCAATGGCCAGAGATACTGCAGCAAAAGCGAGGTGGAATACGAATTTTACGGTAAGTGGAACATCGGAGAAGGCCAGTGATTCGAAAGAAGCAGCCATCTGGTCACCACTCAGGAAAAAGCCTGTTGTTCCAAAAAAGCTGTTACCGTTACCGAAGCCAAGACCGAAGCCGAGAGCCCAGAAGGCAATAACCGAAATTCCTAATGTCAGGATCGTTTTACCCGCAATATGTCCTGCATTCTTCATTCGTGTTGAACCTGCTTCCAATAAAGCAAATCCCCCTTGCATCAAGAAAACCAGCACAACAGCCAGAAACGTAAAGGCTGAGTTCAGACCCGTTTGAAGTTCAATGTTAGTCGGCCCCTCCGCCGAAGCGAATGCGCTGACTGGGAAAGCCAGTAACGTAAGCATTAATAACACCGCAACCAACCATTTCTTTCTCATATACCCCACTCCCTCTTATGTTAAGTTTCTTCACATATCGTGAAACTCTTAATGTCATTATAAGCAGAAGACAGGAAAGTTGACAAGAGTATTTTAATCAAATCAAAAAAATATTTCTGGGAATAAAGTCTTACGTCTTTTTCTTGCACTTAAGTACATATTCATGTCCTATGAGCACATAGATATAGAAGCACGCCTAATGGACGATCAAAGCATAACGTTTGACTGTATGGTTAAAGATCATGTATCATATCTATATAGTAAGAAAAGAATGGGGCGGAGTCTGTAAAGCCGCAAGTGGAATCTACAATTCCCTACATTAGAACTTGCAAGCGAGGTGAATACCATTGGGGATATGAAACTGTTTCGGATTGGCGAACTTGCCAAGACCGCTGGTGTGAGTGAACGGACGATTGATTACTACACGAAGCTTGGTTTGATCGCACCTGAAGAGCGGACAGAAAAAAACTATCGTCTATATAGTAATGAAACTTTAACCAGACTCGAACGTATTGTACAGATGAAACAAGAGAAGTATAGTCTCGACGAGATTAAGCAATCTCTTGAGAAGTGGAGTCTGGTTAGCACTGAAGAGCAGGTTGCCAGCAAACTGACAACACTTGAACTTCATGTTCAACAACTTGAGCGAGAGGTCAATGAACTCAAACCGCTGCTTGGCGAGATGAAACCTGTACAAGCACGTAAGATGATGGCAGGCCTACTTACGAAAAGTGCCGGTACGATGGAAGCCTTGAAAATCTTGCTTGAGAACACCATGATGTAGCTTATTATTAGAAAGCGGAGGAATGAATATGAGTTTTAATAACGGTATGTTCGTTTTGATCATTATCGCCTTTTTGCTCTCCTTATGGGCGCAATTTCGCGTTAAAAGTACATTCAACCGTTGGTCTGGCGTACAAAACCTAAATGGTATGACAGGGTATGACGCAGCACGTCATATGCTGGATGCCAATGGTCTGCACGATGTTCCGATTGAACCCGTGCGAGGCGCCCTCTCAGACCACTACGATCCGATTAACCGGGTTGTACGATTGTCCGAACCTGTATATTATGAAAATTCGATTTCAGCCGTTTCCGTAGCCTGTCACGAGGTCGGCCATGCGATACAGCACAAGGAAAGCTATCCGATGCTGGTGCTTCGTCACCGGATCTTCCCGATTGTGAACTTTGCATCCGGAATCGCGCCTTTTCTACTCATTGCAGGATTCATCTTTAGCGCAATGAATCTAGTTGGTCTCGGTATTATCTTCTTCTCCGTTACCGTTGCGTTCCAGCTCATCACGTTGCCGGTAGAGTTCAATGCCAGCAATCGAGCACGTGAAATCATGGTTTCCGAAGGTTACATTCGCAATGAAGAAGAAAAAGGCGTTGCCAAGGTTCTGAACGCCGCAGCGTTAACGTATGTGGCCGCTGCACTGATCTCCCTGCTTGAATTGATCCGTTACATCGGAATTTTCAACAATCGCGACTAAACCAAATACATTAGAAACAAAAAACAATACCCCACCGTTACTCGGATGGGGTATTGTTTTGCTGTAGACCGAAATAGTTAAGTAAAAACGACCGAAATGACTGTGCTACAAGCGGCAATTTGTCATCCGCACGATGGATTAAACCAATGGTCCGCGTTACTTTCGGATGAGAAATGGCCACATGTGCCGGTTGTAGTGGATTAGTCTGGAAAAGTGCCATTTCCGGCAGCAAACTCACTCCCATGCCCGCTGCAACCAACCCGCGGATGGTATCCGTCTCTTCACCTTCAAAAGCGATTTTCGGTGTAAATCCCGCTTCCAGGCAGGCATGCCAGACAATTGGACGCAAAGAGTACCCTTTGCTGAACAAAACAAATTTATCATCTTTGAGCTGTTCAAGTGCGATTTCCTCTTCGCCTGCAAGCGGGTGATTCGGAGGAAGAATGGCATGCAATTCTTCGGTTAGCACGATATCACCTGCGACCTGATCATGCTTTTCCGGGAAAGGTGATATGAAAGCCAGATCCACCTCAGCAGACAGCACGTCACGAATGAGCGTCGGAAACATGCCCTGTTTAAATCTGAATTTGACGTTGGGATAACGCTGACGAAATGCGGCCACGACTGAAGGAATCAGATGAATACCCAGACTATGAGGAAAACCAATACGAATCTCACCATGTTCCGGGTCCAAAAACTCATGAACTTCTCCGACTGCTTTGTCCAGATCCTTTAATATCCCTTCAACACGTTTGCAGAAGAGCTGACCCACTGCGGTCAACTGCAAATTCCGCCCCTTTTGCATAAAGAGGTCAACTCCCAGCTCTTCCTCCAGCTGATGAATCTGGCGACTCACTGCTGACTGTGCGACATGCAGCTCTTCAGCCGCCTGGGTCACATGCTCCTTTTGTGCCACTTTCAAAAAGTAATGCAACTGTCTTAATTCCACTCGCCTGATCTCTCCAATCTGCTATACCCTTCTTAGACCTGCCTGCATTCCGTCTTCAGATCATTACACCCATACGCGTTTACTGCTTTCTGAATTTCCTTGGCTGCCACAATCGGATAAGAAGTCCGTAAATAAAGAATCCACCTAACAATCCACCCAAATGAGCCATCCAGTTAATGCCCGACATGGCAAATGAGAAAATAATACCGAATGCAAGCAGTGTGTACAATGTTTTGCGTGATGCTTCATCCATCATCGTCCGCTGGAATAGAGCAACATACAGAAACGCACCATAAATCCCGTAAATAGCTCCAGATGCGCCTACGGAGATTGTTGTTTCTCCTGCAGAGTTGTACCAGGCAAGCGCCAAAACATTGCCCAGAACCCCGCTGCCCAGATACAACAAGCCATATCTTACCGACCCGAGCAAGCGCTCCATCGGAGGCGCAAATACAACCAGCGCAAAGCTGTTAAACAACAGATGACTGAAACCTGCATGAAGAAAAATGGACGTAAAGTACCTCCACCATTCTCCCGAGAAAAACTCATGGTTTGTCAAAGCACCAAATTTCAGCAATGTCATCGTATTCGTTGACCCACCATTGACAGCAAGTAATATAAACATCACGACATTGGCAACCAACAAAATTGACGTCAGCGGGAAAAACTTCAAATAACTTCTCCAATTTTCATACCGAATAAATATCATAAGTTTCCTCTTTCACTCCACCCTGTTCAGATCTTCCTTCACTTCGTATCCATTATCATGATTGCACACCCGAATTGGACAATGCCTTTCATAAAAGATTATAATGGATTTTGGCACGGATCACCAATTTAAGGAGGAACATTATTATGGCACAAGAACGTACAGGCGCAGCCACATTCAAAGGCAACCCTATTACATTGATCGGACCCGAATTGAAAGTGGGCGATCAAGCTCCCGATTTTACATTGAGTAAAAATCTGCTTGAAGATGCATCCTTGAAAGACTTCGCAGGCAAAATTAAACTGATCAGCGTCGTTCCTTCACTGGATACTGGAGTATGCGATGCCCAAACTCGCCGCTTCAATGTTGAAGCCGGAGACCTTGGCGACAATGTTGTTGTACTGACAGTAAGCGTAGACCTTCCGTTCGCACAAGAACGCTGGTGCGGAGCAGCCGGTGTAGACCGCGTTGTAACATTGTCCGATTACAAAACACGCTCTTTCGGCGAAAACTACGGTGTTCTGATCAAAGAATTCCAATTGGACATGCGTTCCATCTTTGTAGTGGATACCGAAGACCGGATTACATATGTGGAATATCTGCCTGAGATGACAGATTCCCCGAACTTCGAGCAAGCCATTGCCGCAGTAAAAGCTTTGCTGTAAAAGGAATCCACGTTCAGAACAAAAGCGAGGAAGGTTCACCTTCTCTCGCTTTTTGTTTTACCATCCATCTATTTCAATCGTTTGCCTTATATTTGGCGAGCTTCTTATCGAGTACAGAAAACAGATTCATGATCGTTCGATAATTGGAACCCAGATCTCCAAGCGAACCACGTGAAGCTGAATACATGTCTACTGCACTTCGAACCGGACTTACCGAAATAACAGAAACCGTAATATCCATGGTCCGCCCAAACGTCGTGCGTTTCTCCAGAATAATCTCTCCGACCGAAGGAACCTCATGAAGCACCTTATAACCCGGAATCTTTTTCAATGTCGAAGAAACTTCTTCCCAGGCTCTTTCTTTGGATAAATTATAATATCGTGTTTTTAATTTGGGATCCTTGGCTCGATCGCTGGTTCCCTCCATACTGCGGATGATACCGACGAGCGTTCTCTTTAAGGTCAAGACCCTTCCTCCTTTGAATGTAACCGTTCCATTTATGTATTCTAGTGTAACATTGTTCAGGTAGTAACAAAAGGGCGTACCGCGCTTTTAACGCAAATACACTGGTCATAACATAAAAGTTCAAATAAAAAACACCCTGAAGTTCCTGGATTAGAGGAAAGAGTCAGGGTGCTGTACTTGTAACATAGAAACCCGCCATGCCGTCCGGCTACATTGTCTTATGAACCTGCTTGGCAGGTGGGTGACCGCAAAAATGTATTTTGAAGTCCCCATGTCGTATAGACAGGGCGTTTCAGCAACATTCTGTGTAGATCTCCCGAAGACATCATCATTGGTTCAAAACAACGAATAACCGAAACGTACATCGCAGGATGTACAGTTATTATATCCCTAACCGCGTAAAAAGTAAATGGTGACGCCTCATGTTTTATTTTTGCAGATTATCGTTTTTCACGTCAGAGGCATCAAGATCACCGATTTTATCTACTCCATCATCATTTTGCGCTGCTTCTTCCTCTTCCTTCTTCTGCTGCATTTTCTCCATCTGCTCCTGCATTTTCATAAAGGTTGCGTAGAAGTTAAAGAATGCAAACCAGGCAATGATACTGATAATGAAGAAGACAAACAATACCGGATATCGGAATCCAATGTAAAACAATAGTCCGCTTCCAAGCAAAGTGGAGAACACACGAAACGGTCTGATCAGAGTTAAGAGTACTGCATTTTTAATAATAAGTCCGATTGACATATGATAGTGTACAACCATCGAAAAAAAGTTAAACAAGGAAACAAACAAAAGCAACAGCAGCACAAGCATGATGATTCCCACAAGCTGCATATTGCGGAACTGTGTCATGTATACCGTGTAATCCAGATACATGATGGCAAAAAGCAAGGTGTAAAATATGCCCCCGATTAAGCTTTGTTTGTAGTTCTCTTTGTAGCCTACAAAGAACGTACGGAAGATCGGCACATCCGTGTCACCCATGTTCCATTTACGAACGACCGTAAAAAGCGCCGATGTTGCCGGAAACAGTGTAAGCGGTGCCACAATAGCTATAGCCCAGTTCATTTGCAATGATTCATTTGCGAGGTTCTGCTGCATAACGAGCAGTTTCATAATCAAGAAAAACAAGAACGGAGACGAACAAATAGCCCACAACAGATTGGTTGCGGCCAGTCTCGTAATCCACTCTGTAAGCCGGTAGATCCCACCCATAGCTCCTTTAAATTCCAAACAATTCTCCTCCTCCGCAGCCTTGCGTATAACCTGAAGTCTAATATTAATATACCTTATTATTGATAGGAAAAGCCAGTACTTCCCGAAAACAGATCAGCAACCCTGCTTGTTAAGGGTTTTAAAGCATAACGGATGTATGAAATCTGAGACATAAAAAAAATGGAGCAGTTGCCTGCCCCATTTCTTAAATCAGTCTTGCATATTATTCAAAAGAAGAATCTTTCGCAGGACGACGTCCTTCGTTGTTGCTTGGACGTGGTTTGCGGTCACGGTTGTAACCACCTTCTCTGCTTCCACCGCCACTGCTGTTGCGATCGCGATTGTATCCTCCACGTCCGCCACCACTGCTGTTGCGGTCACGGTTGTAGCCACCGCCACCACCGCTACGGTTGCCACTGTAGCCGGATGGCTTACGTCCGCCAGAGCGAACATCCGGTTTACGACGTTTCGCACGGATCGGATCTTCAGGAGTCAGATCAACTTGAGCGTCTTTTTTGTCGCCTGTCAGGAGCTTCAGGGAAGCTGACAACAGTTGAACAGAATCGTATTGCTCAAGCAATTGGATAGCGATACCTTTGTATTCGTTCAGTTCGCCAGTTTGTACGATTTCGAGCAAACGCTCAGCTGTCAAACGTTGTTTCCCTTCTACTGCTTCAGCCAATGTTGGCAGAGGCTTACGAGGGATACGGTGACGCGTTACACGCTCAATAAAGTGCAGGTGATCGATCTCACGCGGAGTAACGAAAGACCATGCAGCACCCTCTTTACCAGCACGACCTGTACGGCCGATACGGTGAACGTAGCTTTCCGGATCTTGTGGAAGGTCAAAGTTCACAACGTGTGTTACGCCGGATACGTCGAGACCACGTGCAGCTACGTCTGTTGCTACGAGTACATCAATGCTTCCATCACGGAATTTGCGCATTACCGTATCACGTTGGTTCTGGGACAAGTCACCATGGAGACCGTCTGCAGAATATCCACGTTTTTGCAGTGCTTCAGCCAATTCGTCAACACGACGCTTCGTACGACCGAATACGATTGCGAGCTCTGGAGATTCCATATCAAGCAAACGGCTAAGTGCTTCGAATTTTTGACGTTCTGGCACTTCAATGTACGCTTGGTCAATCAAAGGTGCGCTAACTTGTTTCGGGATAACGGACACGTGCTCTGGGTTGTTCAAGAATTGCTGAGCCAATTTTTGAATGTTAGGAGGCATTGTTGCTGAGAAGAGCATCGTTTGACGGTCAGCTGGGACTTGTTTCAGGATGGATTGGATATCCTCCATGAAGCCCATGTCGAGCATTTCATCTGCTTCATCCAATACAACTGTTTGTACATCTTCAAGTTTAATCGTTTTGCGGTTGATGTGATCCAGGAGACGTCCAGGTGTACCGATGATAATCTGTGGTTTTCTTTTCAGTGCACGGATTTGACGAACAATATCTTGTCCTCCGTAAATTGGCAGGGAGCGCAAACCTTTGAAGCGGGTAAGTTTTTCGATCTCTTCGGCAACTTGGATCGCAAGTTCACGTGTAGGTGCCATGATGAGGGCGCGGATTTTTTCGTCACTTTTTGAAATTTTGCTGATTAGCGGAATACCGAAAGCTGCTGTTTTACCGGTACCTGTTTGAGCTTGGCCGATCAAATCCTTGCCTTCAAGCGCAATGGGAATCGATTTGGATTGAATCGGCGTTGCCTCTTCGAACCCAAGTTCGGTGATCGCTTGCAGCACCAGTGGTTCAAGATTGAAATCTACGAAATTTAAATTTGTCAAAATTATTCATACTCCTTCTATAGGGTGGACATGGTGGACAATCCACTTTGTTGTCTGTATTCTTAAGTAGCGTTAATATTTATAGGGTATCCCATATGGGCAAATTATTTTCATTATCAACATAATTCGTGAATGGGTCCCCAACATAAGACTAAAACTACATACATGTGTTTGAAACATTTCAAATTTTATCGTTCGATTTGGAAAAAGTTCCCTACTCAAGAATATCCACAAATCATTATATCACAAAACAATTCAAGATTACCAGCAATCTGGTTTTAAATATAAATGAGGTGATTAAATTGCCCAAAATAATATGGCACTCTTTAGTGATCATATTGGGTGCCGCAGCTATTGCCTGTGGCTTCAACTGGTTTTTGGTCCCCCATCAGCTGCTAAGCGGCGGGGTATCGGGTATTTCCATGCTTCTTGGTTATTTTACAAGCTTGAATCTTAGTATAATGTACTTTGTTCTTAACATTCCCCTGCTAGTCGCAGGTTGGTTTATTCTTGGACGACGATTTATTATATTAAGCATCGTGTCGGTAGCAGCCACATCTTGGTTTATTGGATTGCTGCCTGTTTTTGTCGTGGCAACAGACCCCTTACTCAGCTGTGTATTCGGCGGCGTGCTTGTAGGTCTTGGTACAGGCATCTCCTTCCGTGTAGGCGGTTCTACAGGAGGACTCGACATTGTAGGTTCCATCTTCACCCGTTATCGTGATTTCCCCATCGGTACGGTTATGGCTGGTATGAACGGGGCTATTATTATGCTCGCTGGTTATCTGAACAATGACTGGAATATCGCCCTCGCCTCCATGGTTTCGATTTATATCACTGGGAAGGTGCTGGATCTGATCCACATCAGTCATGTTAAGGTGACATTGTACATTATTACGAACGAGACGGAAGCCATGTTGAAAAAATTGCTGGTTCGTCCCCGTGGTGTCACCAAGATCAAAACTCAGGGAGCATACACCGACATTGAAAAGGACATGTTAATGACAGTGACTACTCGATATGAGTTGGTTGAGATTAAACGCATCATCAAGGAAACCGACCCAAATGCGTTCGTCAATATCGTTGAAACAGTCGGTGTCATGGGTTCTTTCCGCCGAAGCTGAGGCACATGTACGGTTAACAATTTATATAATTGTGGTATAATAATTGTGCACGGCTCCTAAATATGATGTATAGCAGGATCTGCCCTTCACTTTCACAGGCCATATGCTTTTCCGATTCGCGCCGAATGACTTACCATTTTGGAATTCGAGTAGGAAAGGGTGATTATTGTGGATATGGAAACGGTAAAACTGTTTGAAATCGTCAACAGATGGTGCCCGGAAATGCTCCCTTTCTTGAAACCGAATGAGCTCGATTCACTTATTGTTCTCCGGGATGGGCTGGGCATTCTGGAGCAGGGAGACGCAATGGAAATCATTCAGTACAGTATTTGTGAACATCAGAACGACATCTATATTCAATAATCTTTTTTTGATTGATCATGCCGCTTCTCGTGAGGTTATCCTCACAGGAAGCGGTTTTCATTTTTTTCCGGAATGTTTCATCACTTGATTAATATGGTTAAAAGCCCAGAGGCTTTGTTATATAATCAATCATGGAATGTACATAAAGGGAGTGGGAATAAAATGAATACGTTTTGGGCTTTACTGGCCATGGCCTTGGGAAGCTTCAGTGGTGCACCGGCAACAGCAGATCAGGGTAACCAGCAGCTTCAATCGTTAACCAATAGTTTTAACACCGCGATTATTCAATCACAAAAGGATCAAGTCGTCATTGATGCGGATAATCCGCCTGCCAAAATTGACCCTCAGCCTGATGCTCCTATTGTCAAAGGAATTTATGTTACGGCTTACAGTGCCGGCGGAGCCCGAATGAAGGAACTGCTCGATCTGATTGATAACACAGAGCTTAACTCCATGGTCATTGATATCAAGGACGACCTCGGATACATAACCTACCCCACAGAGAATCAATCGCTACAGAAAATGGGCAAATCCCAACCTTTTATCCGGGACATTGACGCCTTGATGAAACGACTGCAAAAACATGAGGTCTACCCGATTGCACGGGTCGTCGTATTCAAAGATACGATTCTTGCCAAAAAAAATCCGGAGCTTTCCTTCCGAAACAAGGATGGATCCGTATGGGCCAATGGCAAAGGCGACAGTTTCGTTAACCCGTACAGCAAGGAAGTCTGGGACTATAATATTGAAATCGCCAAGGAAGCCGCCAAGCTTGGATTCAAGGAAATCCAATTTGACTATGTGCGTTTCCCTGAAGGTTTCGAGAACCGTGCCGATATACTGAAATACACCAAAACCGACAAGTCGCGGGTCGATGTTGTTGCAGAATTTGTTCAATACGCCCGCAAGGAGCTTGCGCCTCTGGGTGTCCGGGTTTCCGTTGATATCTTTGGCTATGCGGCCTCTGTACCCGCAGCAGAAGGAATCGGCCAGGACTTTGTGAAAATCTCCGAAAATGTGGACGTGATCTCACCGATGGTCTATCCAAGTCACTATTCCACCGGATGGTATGGCGTAAAGGATCCTGACAAGGACCCTTACACAACGATCAAAGGCTCTATGGAAGATACGCATAAGAAACTCGACCCAACTGAAGATCTCAAGCCGGTAATCCGGCCTTGGATTCAGGACTTTACGGCCAGCTGGCTCGGCAGTGGACACTACATCAAATATGGCAAAAAACAAGTTGAAGACCAGATTCGTGCAATGAAAGACATGGATGTGGATGAGTATCTGCTCTGGAATGCGTCCAACCGTTATACCTCAGGTGTAAACTATAAGTAAATCACTAAGCACTCTTCCTTATCTATCATCCTCCCCGTTCCGCTCACGCGGAGCGGGTTTTTTTATTGTTTTGCCACGTAATTCCGGCCTTTCCCTGTTCAAATTCAGCAAAATCCACTACAATGAATAGCTGTCGATAAGACAGTTTGATGATCACTCTTATGAATAGCGAGGCACTCCAAGTGAACATGACAACCACCCGTTTTTCGCAAAAAGTAAAACAATTCCTGATCATATTCCTACCGATATTCACAACACAAATTGCCCTGTCTGCCATGTCCTTCTTCGATACCAATATGTCAGGCAAGTTTTCCCCAGCGGATCTGGCTGGTGTAGCTATTGGCACAAGTCTGTGGATGCCGGTACAAACCGGGCTTAGCGGAATTCTTATCGGAATCACCCCTGTGGTATCCCACCTGCTGGGTTCCAAGCGCAATGATCAGATCGGCCACAGCGTGATCCAGGCACTTTATCTGGGCATTGCGGTAAGCCTAGCCGTTCTAGCCATCGGAGCCGTGGTTCTTACCCCCATTCTGAATGGGATGCCCCTGGAGCCGCGGGTTGCCCGGGTTGCACTTTATTTCTTAAGCGCACTGGCTTTTGGCATCATTCCGCTGTTCGGGTACACCGTGCTGCGCAGTTTCATGGATGCACTCGGACAGACACGGATAACCATGTTAATCACGTTAGTGTCGCTTCCTGTTAATATTTTGCTGAATTATCTACTCATCTTCGGACGTTGGGGCTTTCCCCAGCTGGGAGGTGTTGGTGCTGGCGTCGCTACCGCGTGTACATACTGGATCATTTTTTTGATCAGCATCTTCTTCGTTCACCGGATTGAACCCTTCGCCCAGTATGGCGTGTTCCGCCATCTATCCGGCATATCACTGGGTAAATGGAAGGAATTGCTCAAAATCGGGGTACCCATCGGGTTCGCTACTTTTTTTGAAACTTCCATCTTTGCAGCCGTGACATTAATGATGAGTCGATTTGATACCATCACAATTGCTGCGCATCAGGCTGCTCTTAATTTCGCCTCTACGCTGTACATGCTGCCAGTGAGCATATGTATGGCCCTCACCATTCTGGTCGGTTATGAGGCAGGTGCTGGACGTTTGAGAGACGCCAAACAGTACAGCTTGCTTGGCATTGGCGGAGCCATCGTACTCTCGCTGCTCACTGCAGTCGTATTGCTCGTATTCGGGGAACAAATTGCAGGACTATATTCAAACGAGCAAGAGGTTATTGCGTTGACTCAGCATTTCCTTATATACGCCATCTTCTTTCAAATCTCGGATGCCATTGCGACACCGACACAGGGTGCTCTTCGGGGTTACAAAGATGTTAATCCTGCATTGATCATTACGTTTGTGGCTTATTGGATCATAGGTCTTCCAGTGGGGTACATTACAGCTACGTATACAGCGCTCGGCGCTTTTGGATATTGGATCGGCTTGATTGCCGGCCTCGCGGTCGGTGCTACGGCACTTCTCTGGAGGCTATTCCTGGTTCAGCGAAAAGCGGCCGTCCGTATGATTGATCAATCCCGATAAACCGATCGATATAACGTAATCAGACCAAATTGTTGATTCAAATAAAAAGAGCACAGCCCGTATAGACGGCGCTGTGCTCTTTTGCTTGTTGTTTATTGAGATAAACGTTGTGCAAGCTCGTATGTGTTCATATCGAAATCCTTTTTGGTGTTAACGACTTTATCGATGTCTGTCAGAACAAGCTCACCTTTGATAATGCCACAACCCTTGTCAGTCTCTCCTGCAATCAGGCTACGCACAGCAAAGTCTCCCAGACGGCTGGCAAGGTTACGGTCAAACGGAGTCGGCGTACCGCCACGTTGAATGTGACCCAGTACGGTTACACGTGGCTCATATGTTGGGCAGCGTTCCATCAGTTCTTTGGCCACATCTTCACCCTTGCCAACACCTTCGGCAACGATAATGATACTGTGGCGTTTGCCATGTGCGAAGTTGGCTTTCATCCGGTCTGCCACTTCATCCATGTCAAATGGAACTTCCGGCACCAGAATCGTTTCAGCACCCGAAGCCAATCCGGCATGAAGCGCAATATCACCACAGTGGCGGCCCATAACTTCAACGATGGAAGAACGTTCGTGGGAAGACATGGTATCACGCAGTTTGTTGACTGCATCTACCACAACGCTTACTGCTGTATCGAACCCGATCGTGTAATCCGTAAACGAGATATCGTTGTCGATGGTTCCCGGCAGACCCATTGTATTGATGCCGAGTTTACTCAGTTTGTTGGCACCATTGTAAGAGCCGTCCCCACCGATTACAACCAGACCATCAATGCCGCGTGCACGCAGAATGTCCGCTCCCTTTTCCTGACCTTCGGCAGTATAGAACTCCTTACAACGGGCGGATTGCAGAACCGTTCCCCCGCGCTGAATGATGTCACCTACACTACGCAGATCCATTGGGAATATATCGTTGTTCAACAGACCTTGGTACCCACGTTGAACACCGTATACTTCGAGCCCGTGGAATAGTCCGCTGCGAACCACTGCACGAACAGCCGCGTTCATTCCTTGTGAGTCACCACCGCTCGTTAAAACTGCGATTTTTTTTACTGCTGTCATGATGTTTCTTCCTCCTCTAGTTTCACTTCAGGCTTCCGCAACAATGCGCCTGACTTACATATGCTTGCGAATCCAGCGACTGAAGATAAAGAAAAAAACTCTGGTCATTGGACTCTTCTTCATCAAACGCTTGGATATGGCGCGAACTTCCTGCTGTTCGCTGACTTTGGGATCAGACAGGTAAATGGCAAGCAGTCCTTCGATAATCATCCGGTGAAAAGCACTTCCCGGAATATTCTGCACATCACTGCGGGCCATCTCCACAATAAAAGCAATGCGGTCTAGCATCGTCTCCACATTTTCGTAATAATTGCAGAAATTGAGATCTCCACCGATACGATCTTCATCCTGATCGATTAAATAATCGAGCATAATGTGCAATGCGCATACATGCGGAAAATAGGCAGTATGGATTGAGGCCGCCTGCTCTTCAGTCAGCTGATCATCACTCGCAGCCAGAAACAGCATGAATACGCCCAGCGTAGAGCCAGTAGCGGCGGCAAATTCGTTCCAACGGAACTGAGGTGTACGGTGGCGATGCTCTGCCCACCACTCGAGCAGTGCTGTTTCTCTCAGTTCCGGTTTGATGTGCTTATATACCTGCAGGTCCGTGTATAGGCCTGCCAGATCCTGAATTTGAGGCTTGGCGGACGCATATCCAGGCAGCTGACGTGTGAGCTCCTGACATGTCGTCACCAGATTCCGCAAGTATCCACCATCGTCCTGCTCCTCACGGAGCGCATAATAATTGACCGGTGTTGCTTCGGGATCTACCGCATCAAGCATGGATTGATGGAGAAGCCGAAAATCATTCGGGTCCATCGATGTGCTGCGGTCGCACAGATTGTCCAAATAATCACTAATGGTTTGATAAGAAACGATGAGCGGAATCAAGATGTGCCTCTTTGGCATATCAGGCAAAGCATAAACCGTTCCGCCCTCACAGTGAAACTGTTTGTCCTTGAGACTAGCCAGAGCCTGATTACGTAATTCCTCATTCGGAATTTTCTCAGCCTTAGCTCTCCACCCAGCCAGTTCTTTCCGCGTTTCCGGAATGGTGTACTTGTACACCCTTCTCATCAATTCCAGCGGTCCCCGCGGATATTGATGTCGACTTTGATTAGATTGGCTCAAAATAAATGTGCCTCCACTTGGTTGAATACGTATTAGAGCGATTTTTAACCAATCCCATTATAATATGAACCCCTTAATTGTACAAATGATCTACCGCATAATCACGGGAAAAAATCGCTTCCGCCAACTAGTCTTTGTGATATACTAAGCATATTTCATCCATCAAAGGAGTCGTTGACATGATGTCAAGTGAGCCTCTCTCGTGGAGACGGTTATTTGCTTTTTTTGTACCGCTCGGCATATCCGCCTCTTTGGTTACCATTTCTCACGTAATTATTAATAGTACACTCGCCAGATCCGCTCATCCGGAGACGGTCATTGCCAGTTACGCGATTGCTGGCAGCCTGCTGACCCTTACGGAACGCCCCTCCACACTGCTGCGGCAAACCTGTTCTGCGCTGGTTCGGGACCGCCTGTCCTTTCAGGCCCTCACTTTCGTCACCAAAATCTTTCTCGCCTGCGTGCTGCTGATTGGATTCCTTATCGTATACTCTCCCATTGGTACAGTGGTTTTCAAATATCTGTTCGGCGTGAGTCCCGATTTATTGTCCAAAGTAATCGATGTCTACGAAATCCTGATGTACGTCAGTATCTTCTCGGTCATTCGCAATATCTATCAAGGCATTATCATTACGAATAATCGAACCAAATGGCTGACCATCGGCATGTTATTCCGTCTTGGAGGCATGTATGGCCTATCCCTGTATTTCATCTATACAGACAGCATTAACAGCGGTCGTGTAGGCGCTATCATTTTTGCGGCAGGCATGATGATTGAAGCACTCGTCAGTTTTCTTGAGGGAAACAGCATCAAGCGGAACATGCCAGCCAAGCTGGAGGATCATCCCGTCGAAAACAAAGGAGACGTTTTCCGCTTCTACAAGCCGCTGCTGTTATCCAGTTTTGTCGCCTTGTTCATTGGACCTGTCATTAATATCGTGCTTGGCAAAACGACGGGTATTGCGCTTGCCATCTCTTCTTTTGCCGTAGCCAGCAGTTTGATGCAGCTCATGTTAAGCTTTTTTACCTACATTCATCAAATTGTGCTTAATTTCTATGAGATTGATGCCAAACTGGTGAGAAAATTCGCGCTGGTGACCGGATTTATTCCTTTTGCCATGACAGCAGCCATAGCCTATACACCTCTGGGTCCATGGGTACTGGAAAATGTAATGAGCGTTCAGGGGAACCTGCTGCAGCAAAGTTTGTGGACGCTGCGAGCCTTTGTGCTATTTCCGCTGATTTCGCCTTTTCTTGATTTCAGCAATGGGCTGATCCTGCTGCGGGGACAGACCAAAACGATGTTCCGCTCCCAGTCAGCCAATGCAATCTGTACCGTGATCGTACTGCTCATTCTGGTTAGCATATTCCCGGCTTGGAACGGCATGATTGGTGCTGTAGCTCAGTCCCTAGGTCTGCTGGCAGAACTGGTCATTGTATGGCTTGTCATCCGGCGCACGCAGAAGGAACCTTCCATGTCTGCCCCACCGTCCCGAAAGTCATCTTCACTTAAAGGCTAAATATTGAAATGTAATGAAGAATGGAGTCTCTCAACATGAAATTAAGTCACAACGCCCGCCCGGATCAAAACTGGCTGCGGGCACTTATGTTTACAATCTTCGGCTCAACCGTGCTGGTGGTTTCCTACCTCCAGCTCTACTTCAGTCATCTGGGATTCAGCCGGGCCGAGATTGGCTACTTGTACGGAATCGGTCCACTTGTATCCGTATTCTCCAACATGTTCTGGAGCATGGCCAGTGACCGATACAAAACCGTCCGCAAAGTCATGATCATTCTGCTCGGCGGACAATTAATTACAGGCGTCATGCTCGCCAATGCAACGTCCTTTGGCCAAGTATTTTTCCTGGTCACGTTATTTTACTTTTTCTACTACCCGGTCTACCCGCTTGCCGATACGATGGCGATTACCACCGCAAGCAAATACGGTCGAAATTTCACGTCCATTCGAGTATTTGGCTCCATTGGCTATGCCTTTTTTGCATTAAGCATTGGTTATTTTCTTGGTTCTTTTGGACCCGGGTGGACGATGTGGGTATGCGTTACACTTGCTGCCATAACCCTTCTGATTGGTTTCCGGTTGCAGGATCAGAATGAACCCTCTGGCAGCAGCAGTAAAATGGAGCTCTCCGGGCTCTGGGCAATCCTGAAACGCAGAGATGTGCTGAGCTTTTTCGGGTGTGTTTTCCTGCTCGCATTAGGGCATCGGATGAATGAAGCATTTCTCACCATCACGCTGAAGGATCTCGGTGCCAGTGAAGGCCTGATCGGCTGGTCGCTGCTCATCTCTTCCGTGAGTGAAATTCCTATATTTCTGCTGCTCAGCAAGTATGGCAATCGATATAAGGAGCTTCCCTTACTCACCTTAGCTGCGCTTATGTATACCCTTCGTTTATTTCTGATGTCTGTGTCGGATACACCTACAGCTGTTGTTGCCATTCAAACCATGCACAGTGTCACCTTTGGCATTTTCTATGTAACAGCCGTCCGCTATATTACCCGCCTCGTACCAGATGCGTATCGTGCGACAGGTATGGCCCTGTTCACCATCGTATGGTCAAGTGCCTCAGGTCTGCTCAGCGGAACCTTTGGAGGGTTGATATTGGATCATGCTGGCAGACAGGTCTTCTATCTTACAGCCATGACCTTCTCACTCGCTGCACTTCTTGGCTTCATCCTGAAGCTGCTATCCAGCATAACCAAACGTGCAGAATGAGCGCATCGAGCTGTCTTTTTAAAAAATGAACACAAAAAAGCACAGTCCCCTCGGAGACTGTGCTTGGGTTCGTTATATTCAGCTAGAAGCCAATCATTTATAAGAAATCCGTTGACCGGAAAAATCTTACAATTTAGTTACGTTAGCTGCTTGAGGACCACGGTTTCCATCAGTGATTTCGAATTCTACCGCTTGACCTTCTTCCAATGTTTTAAAGCCGTCGCCTTGGATTGCGGAGAAATGTACGAATACGTCCTCGCCGCCTTCAACTGAAATAAAGCCATAGCCTTTTTCTGCGTTAAACCATTTAACTGTACCTTTCAAATGAACAACCTCCTAAAAATATCGCCATCTATGGCGAATACCCTTATTATACTGTATGACTTTCCACTTTGCAATTTATCTTTTCAATAAATGCGGAAAAAATTTGCTTTGAAACGTAGGGTACGGTATCATTTTACCAAAACCGTAAGTTTGGAGACTATCTATGATTAAAAAACATGAAATATACAAAACCGACAAGTGGAATATGATGACGGTAGAAGTACAAGGCAAATACCTCGTACTCCGTGAAATTTCCGAGGAATGGGGCGAAGAATGCCATACGTTTCTTAGCCGCCCTGCCTTGATGCACTGGGCTGAGCGCCGTTTTCCAAAAGCCGATTTCGAGAACCGCGAGGATGAATGGCGTCAATTAATGGCTGCTTTCAAAGAGGTGTAATGAATGACGCTTGACTCAAGCAATGTTGTCATTTTCATTATCCTTGCCTTTTCGCTGGGAGTTGTGCTTATTCTGGGACGCAGTTCCATTCCGGATCGACTGCGACGGGGAATGGCTCTTATAGCTACACTGCTTATTTGTTTTGCATTTTTCCTGATCGTCTATTTCCTCGCCAACATGGGAGCCTAGTGCTCTCCAAATATTTCAACAGGCCCGAGGCCATACTATACTGAATTGCTCGTATAGTCAGGAGGAAGGCCGTTGAAATATCGAAAATCGCTGTTCGTCATGCTAGTACTCAGTCTGATTCCTTCGTCTCTCTCCGCACAAGCGAGCGAGACGGGAGCAGATTGGTCTATACATCAACTTCATCAAAGGAGGATTCCCATGAGTCAATTATTGAAACGTTCCGAGGTACCAACTGAACATACGTGGAAACTCGAAGATTTGTTCGCCGATCAGAAAGCCTGGGATCAGGAATACGAAGAAGTAACGTCTCTGACCAAGAAAGCCTCCGAATTTCAAGGCAAGCTGAACAAGCCGGAATCTCTTAAGGCATGCTTTGAGCTCGAAGATGAGGTCAGTCTCAAAATTGAACGCCTTTTTGTGTATGCACGCATGCACCAAGATGAAGACACAGCTAATCCTACATACCAAAACCTGTCCCAAAAAGCGCAAAAGCTAAGCGTGCGTGTCGGGGAAGCTCTTTCCTTTGTCACACCCGAAATTCTCTCCCTGCCGGATGATCAGCTGGATGCTTTCATTGCAGATGAGAAACTGTCGGCATTCAAGTTCACTCTGGAAGAGATGAAACGTGAGAAGGCGCATGTCTTGAGCAAAACGGAAGAAGCCCTGCTTGCACAGGTGGGCAACTTGTCTCAAGCACCGCAAACCATCTTCAGCATGCTGAACAATGCCGATCTCAAGTTCCCGAAAATCAAGGATGAACATGGCAACGATGTGGAGCTTACCCACGGAAGTTATATTCAATTCCTGGAGAACCCTAATCGCGAAGTTCGCGAACGTGCCTTCAAAGCGGTGTATGAAACGTACGCCAAACAGAAGAACACGATCGCCGCAGCCCTGAATGCCAATGTCACCAAAAACATGTTCTATGCAAATGTCCGGAAGTACCCGTCCGTAATGGAAATGTCACTGTATGGTGACAACATTCCAACGGAAGTGTACACCAACCTGGTGGACACCATTCATGAAAGCCTCCCGCTCCTGCACCGTTATATGGATCTGCGCAAAAAATTGCTCGGTGTGGATCAATTGCATATGTATGACTTGTTCGCTCCTCTGGTTGATGAGTATAAAATGGACATCACCTACGAGGAAGCGAAACAGACCGTCAAAGATGGCCTGAAACCACTGGGCGAGGATTATGGAAATGCATTGCAGGCTGGATATGATGACCGCTGGATTGACGTATATGAGAACGAAAACAAACGTTCAGGTGCTTACAGCTGGGGTGCATACGGCACACATCCATACGTCCTGCTTAACCATAAAGACAATCTGAACAGCATGTTTACACTGGCACATGAAATGGGTCATGCTCTGCATTCCTATTATTCGGATACTACCCTTCCGTATCGGGATGCACAGTACACCATCTTCCTGGCAGAGGTTGCATCCACAACCAATGAGGCGTTGCTGATGGATTACCTGCTTAACAAATCCACGGATCCGAAGGAAAAACTGTATCTGTTGACCTATTATGCAGATCAATTCCGTACAACTGTGTTCCGTCAAACGATGTTTGCAGAATTCGAGAAAATCATTCATGAGCGTGCTGAACAGGGCGAAGCCCTTACACCGCAGCTGCTGTCTGAAATTTATTACGACCTCAACGTCCAATACCATGGAAATAGCATGGCTGTAGATAAGGATATTGAGATGGAATGGGCACGTATCCCCCATTTCTACAACAGCTTCTACGTTTACAAATACGCAACCGGATTCTCTGCAGCAACGAGCTTCTCCAAACAGATTCTCGAAGAAGGTCAGCCTGCGGTAGACCGTTATCTTGGTTTCCTCAAGAGTGGTGGAAGTGACTACTCCATCAATATTCTGAAAAAAGCAGGCGTGGATATGTCTTCTCCACAGCCAATTCGCGAAGCCATGAGTGTCTTCAAAGAATTGATTGAACAGATGGAACAATTGACCAAATAAAGTTGTCTCTCTGTTACACGCGACCTGCATCCCTTGCCCAATTTCGGGCAAGGGATTTTATAATCAAGCCAGATGCACAGCGCCTTCTTTAGGGTAATGCATTCGTAGTCCTGAATTGTTCAACAAGGAGGCACCACCATGAAAATGCAATGGACCCTCATCGCAGGTCTAGTTTTTGCACTTCTTACCGGAATCTTCGCTGTTATTAATGTGGATTCCGTGCAGGTTAACCTGCTGTTTAACACGGTTCAAATCCCACTGATTTTGTTGATTCTGGGCTGTACCCTGATCGGCGGAATCATTGTCGGATCTTATGGCATTTTCCGTCAATATCGATTGCAGCGCGAGAACAAGCAACTGAAATTGCGTGTAACCGAATTGGAGAACACGGCTTCGAGCTATTCTTCACTGGGTTCCACCGCGACAATGGAATCATACGAAACAACTGAACCGGATCGCAAGGCTGAGACAGATTCCATCCAGAGTCAGCAGCGCAAGGGAAATTCTGCAGATTCGTTGTAAGAAGAACAAACAGCCTGCTGGCATAAGGAATGGATGTCCCATTCGACCAGACAGGCTGTATTCTTGTTTTTGGAACACTTATTATGAGGAGGCATCACTATATGAATTTTACGATTAATGAATCCTACGTCCTGGACCTTCTGAAAAAGCTGCTGGATACCCCAAGTCCAAGTGGCTACACACACCACATTATCGAGATGATCCGGGAAGAAGCCGAATCATTGAATATTTCGTTTGAATTAAATAACAAAGGTGGAGCCGTGCTCACTTTGCCTGGGCAGGATGCCTCCAAAACGATTGGACTCAGTGCACACGTGGATACGCTCGGCGCGATGGTACGTTCCATCACTTCTTACGGTACGCTCAAGCTAACCTCTGTGGGTGGATTCACCATGCACAGTATTGAGAATGAGTATTGCACGATCCACACACGTGATGGAAAGACATACACTGGTACAATTCTCTCCCTGCACCCATCGGTTCATGTCTACCCAGACGCCCGCACCTTTGAGCGTAAGGAAAGCCATATGGAAGTTCGTATTGATGAAGTGGTCTCTTCTAAGGAAGATGTTCTTAAACTGGGTATCAGCGTCGGAGACTTTATTTCATTCGATGCACGTGCAGTTATTACACCAAGCGGTTATATCAAGTCGCGTCATCTGGATGACAAAGCCAGTGTAGCTGCCCTTTTCGGCATTTTGGAATCTGCTCATCGGGAAGGCTGGAAGCCTCTACATAACGTCTCTCTGCTTATTTCGAATTACGAAGAAGTCGGGCATGGCGCCTCGTATATTCCGTCCGAGATCAGTGAATTGATCGCGGTAGATATGGGAGCAATGGGTGACGATCTCAGTTGTAAAGAAACGGATGTATCCATCTGCGCCAAAGATTCTTCAGGTCCATATGACTATGACATGACGAGTCGCCTGATTGAACTTGCCAAACAGGCAAATCTCGATTATGTCGTTGATATTTATCCCCAATACGGATCAGATGGCAGTGCTGCCTTGCGAGGTGGAAACAACATTCGTGCTGCACTGATTGGTCCTGGAGTACATGCCTCCCATTCCATGGAGCGTACACACAAGGATGCTGTTTTGAACACAGCCAGACTGCTCGCTTCATATATTACAACCAAGTAATCGCCCTCAGCATGCTTCAGGAATATAGCAAGATGCCAGCAACAGCTCACATCGCCGCCTGGCATCTTTTTTCACCCTATTAATTTCTCCTTACCTGGATATCTACCCTAGTCAGCCTGCTCCACATACTGACGATATTGCTGCTCGATTCGTGTTACTTCCCTCTCATGATCACGAATTTCATTTTTCAACACATGCAATGTACGACGGACGGTTAGACGGCCCTCCTCTACCTGGGATTCAGCTTTACGGATTTTGTCTTGCACCATCCAGTCCACAAAGAGATTGTCGAAAAAGTAATCTGCAAAGGATAATAATCCCCCAAGCTCCAGGTCGGCATGTACCGCCATTTTCACATCTTCAAACTCCTTCTGGAATCGCTTCAAATGCCTTCCCGCTTCAGTTAGGGCAGATTGAGCCTCATCCATACGACCGCGTTTGATATGAGTGGATATCATGCCTCCGCCCATCATGTCGTATACTCCCCAATTCCCTGCAGACTTGAGCGCATCCCCCGCACGGTTAAGTGCACTGAGAAGGCGTTCCCCTTCGCGGTCTGCCTCCTTAAGTTCCTTCATTTCACCGCGTAAATGCTCCAGATCCTCTGCCAATTGCCTAAGTTCATCGTGGTTCGCCAGCAGTTGATTTTCCTTTTTGCCCCACAATATCTTGTAATCATTTTCCCAAAATCGATATTTACTCTGCTCATCCAGTTCGCGCTGCACTTCTTTTCTCTGCTCATGAATGTCTTGTAACATTTGGCAGGCTGTATCGTACTCAGCCTTACTCTCCATTAATTCCAGTTCTTCCTTCTCCAGCTTCTCCTGCTTTTTGCCAATCAAGTTATAGAAAAATGCAGATAAGGTCATGCCATTCAGCCGGTCCACATCATTCTGCTCCTTCTGGAGATGCTCCAGGCGCCTCTGTACTTTCGCTTTCCACTCAGCTTCTTCCTGGTTCAACTTCTCCAGGCGATTGTTCCATTTCTCGTAAATTCTCCCCTTTTCCTTGAGCACAGCCAGTTGTTCATTTAATTCTTTATACATAAATGTGGTGTTCTCTCCTTTCGCTGGAATTATTTTCTTACTACTTACAACGTAATGGATATGGCTAACGTTTCATATAAAAAAATCGCCATCCTTCAAAACAAGGCATAAGGCCCTATTTTAAATGATGACGATTTGTACATTTCGATTAGGATTTGCTTTTCTCAATCTGCTCTGCAAGCTCATTCAGGAACGTCCAACGCTCCATCAATTCTTCCAGATGACGCTCTGCTTCAGCCTGCTCTGCCATGAGTTCCTGCAAACGGGCTGAATCACTGAAGGATTCCTCCATCGCCGTGTTGATCCGCGCAAGGTTAGCCTCTGCTTTCTCGATATTCTCGTCGATCTGATCATACTCCCGTTGTTCCTTGAAGCTGAATTTCAGCTTCGGCTTGGCCGTAGACGCAGCAGGCTTAACCTCATCTGTTTTTGCTTTCTTCTCTGCTGAGGCAGTATCACCCATCTGAGAAGCTCCTGGTGCATTTTTCAGCATCCATTCCGCATACTCACTATAGTCGCCAACATGTACCCGAATGGCTCCATTGCCCTCGAAGGACAGCACTTTATCCACTGTACGGTCCAGGAAATAGCGATCATGGGAGACAACGAAAACAACACCCGGGAAGTCATCCAGGTAATCTTCGAGTACCGCCAGCGTCTGAATATCTAAATCATTCGTTGGCTCATCCAGCAGCAATACATTCGGCGCAGCCATCAATATACGCAGCAGATATAGACGACGCTTCTCCCCGCCTGACAGACGGGATATTGGCGTCCACTGCGACGCAGGAGTAAAGAGAAATCGCTCCAGCATCTGGGCTGCCGTGATCAGGGATCCATCCGCCGTCCGCACATTCTCTGCCACTTCCTTGATATATTCAATGACACGCAGAGATTCGTTCATCTCCTGATGCTCTTGCGTGAAATAGCCCAGATTAACCGTTGGACCGAGAACGACTTCTCCAGCATCCGGTTCCAGGTTACCTGAGATCAGCTGCAGCAGAGTCGATTTACCACTGCCATTCGGACCCACGATACCTACCCGGTCACCAGGCACGGCAATATAGTTCAGGTCGTCAATTAGTTTGCGACCACCTGCGGATTTGGATAAGTGCTCAATCTCCAGAATCTTTTTGCCTAAACGAGTAGAGCCTACCGAAACCTCCAATGAACCAGAGCGATTAGGCCCCTGTTGATCCTTTAGCTGTTCGAAACGGTCAATCCTTGCTTTTTGTTTCGTGGTCCGCGCCTTGGCCCCGCGACGAATCCAGGCAAGCTCTGTACGGAGCAGGTTTTGCCGTTTTTGCTCCGAGGCTGATTCGCGCTCTTCCCGCTCTGCTTTTAGTTCAAGGAAGCGGGTATAGTTTGCTTCATAACGGAACAAACGTCCATGGTCCAGCTCCAGCATTACATTCGCCACACGATCCAGGAAGTAGCGATCATGCGTAATCATGAGGAGTGCACCGCGACGTTTTTGCAGATATTGCTCCAGCCAAACGACGGAATCATTATCGATATGGTTCGTTGGCTCATCCAGAATGAGAAGTTCGCAGGGATGAATCAGTGCAGACGCCAAAGCCACCCTCTTGCGTTGTCCCCCGGACAATGTTCCCATTAGCGCGTCAAATTGACGGATACCCAGTTTGGACAGAATGCTTTTGGCTTCACTTTCCATCTGCCAGGTCTGAAGCTGCTCCATTTGTTGATTTAGACGTAATAACCGCTCTTGCAAGGCAGGATCGGATGGATTCAATTCCAACAGTTCCATCGTCTCCGTGTATTCACGCACTGTTTTCATCTCTGGGCTATCGCCCTCGAATACTTGCTGCAGTACGGTATTGTCAGGGTTAAAATCGGGATTTTGTGCCAGAAACTGAATGCGGACATCATTCCCGATAGCAATCTGTCCTTCATCAGCTGGTTCCATGCCTGCAATAACACGCAGAAATGTAGACTTTCCCGTTCCGTTTACGCCAACGACGCCGATCTTATCCTGGTCGCCCATGCCAAACGAGGCGTCCTTGAACAATATTTTTTCGCCATAGCTTTTTGAAATTTGCTCTACCGTCATTATGTTCATTGCTCGTTACCCACTTCTCTGTAAATTGAGATTCAACAGTCTCTTGGTTTCATGCTCGCGATGATGCTTATACTTGTAAAAAAGAACGACAACCGTCCAGAAATAGTGCCGCTGCAAAAGCAATCCGTTTGTTCAGATCCTCCTCATTGAACTCCGGATTCAGCATAATATCCATCTTCAATCGATCCAAAATCCCGATATAGGCTTCAGCCAAAAGCACAGGCTCAGGTACACTTGCACTTTTCAGCACCTCACATACCATGCTCATATACTCATTCATAAAGGCTTTCATAAATTTCATTAGATCCGGATCGTTATTAGGTGCCATAAAAAACAGCTTCGTATGATTGCGCCGCTCGTAATAATAAGTCAGGTGTGTCTTGGCGATTGCGCCAAGCTTCTCACCCGTGTTCTCCTGAGATTTCAGGGCATAATCAAGCCTGCTGATAAAACTGTTACAGTCCCGCTTGGAAACGGCGACAAATAGTTGTTCCTTGCTTTTGAAATATAAATAAATGGTACCTTTTGCAATGCCAGCTTCCTCAGCAATATCGGACATTTTCGTCTCATAAAATCCTTTTGATCCAAAAATACCATAAGCCGCATCCAAAATAGCCTCCGACTTGTCTCCCTGCACAGTGCTCACTTGCACTCCCTCCCTACAGCGCCAAAATAATACCCAAACCGATAGCCACACATCCTCCGATCACCGAACTCAGCACATTGACCAGATCGTTGCTCATCCATGTCCAGCCTCGTGCGCGAACGGTCTTGTGGCCACAATGTTCACTGACCTCAACTTCACGCCCGCATTCGGTGCAGCGATACATCAACTGAACTGTTGCTCCAAGGTAGGAATCGGCAAATGCTCCAGCCAGTCCACCTACAAGACCAACACACGTCCAGCTTAGAAATCCCAGCGTCTCAAAGTCTGCGATCCACGAGAAGAAAAATGCCCCTGCCCCAATTAAAGCTCCGCCTATTGCCGCCGCTGTTGTCCCAAGTAACGACACACCACCGGAAGCACCCGGGGTCAGTACCTTCCCAGTCACCACGGAACGTGGCGGCTTACGGCTCAGGCTGCCGAGTTCGGTAGCCCAGGTATCGGATGTTACGGTTGCCATTACACCAATGAAAGCATAGATCCAGGCTGGGTGTGGAAATATCCAGTATCCCAAACATAGAATCATGCCCATCCCGCCGTTGGCAAACACTTGTCCCGCATCCCGATTGCCTGTCTTGGCATACGATTTCTCAAGCTCCTGCTTGCGTTCCTTACGATACTTGGACAACAAGGTTGAAGTAATGAAGAACAACAACAGTGTGCCAAACCAAAACAGATTGCCTGCCCCGTAATAGATCGTTCCCATCAACACAGCTGCCAAGCAACCGGACAGGGTTAGCGACTTCTTCGCGTAGGCTGCACCCGCCACAATAAAAGCGCATACGGCGCCGATAATCCAGTCCATAATCTCTCCTGCATGTGGCAGCATCTATGGTCCACATGACGTTTATGTTATTTTTGAAATTCAATTATACCACGGTTTGAGCCCAATGCCGAAACTCCCGTTGCAGGCATGACAAAAACCTGATTCGGCAGCTTAGAAAGCTGCGAACCAGGCCTGCTGGATGAAACATAATCGATCAAAAACTGCCCTTTTGCAACAAACATCGCGTCGTCCGCTCCGTACAGTGTCAGCCTCGCTTGACCCCGCCGATGACGCCATAACGATACAACACACGGCGACCAAACCAGTTGAACAAACGATCCGTGAGAAAACCCATGAATCCCAAGGAGATTAGACCAACAAAAATCCAGTCCGTCCGGAAAAACAGCCGTGAATTCCAGATCAGATAACCCACGCCTTCATTAGCAGCAATCATCTCTGCGCCGATAATGGCCATGTAGGAAGTTCCCATCGCCAATCGAATACCTGTGAAAATGTATGGGGTCGTAGCGGGGACAACAACATGCAGCAGAATCTGCCACTCATTCGCTCCCATACTGCGGGCTGAACGAATCTTATCCTCTTCAATGGACAGGACTCCCGTCAGTGTATTCAGTACAACAATAAAAAATGTCGCGTACATGATCAGTGCAATCTTAGACTGTTCACCGATGCCGAACCAGACCAGGAATAATGTAATGAATGCAATAGGCGGTATAAATCG
Source organism: Paenibacillus sp. ACRRY (assembly GCF_022346995.1). GTDB lineage: Bacteria > Bacillota > Bacilli > Paenibacillales > Paenibacillaceae > Paenibacillus. The sequence continues at coordinate 2,111,390 of NZ_JAKRNM010000001.1, forward strand.
AATAAAATTAAGAAAGGGTTCTGCGAACAGCCGAATGATGTGAACCTTGCCGATCAGAAGCCCTACCGGAATGGCAATGACACTTCCCAGTACCCATCCGGCCAGTACACGTGTGAAACTGATCCCGATATACTGCATGAGCGTGCCATCAGCAATTAATTCGCGAGCACCTTGCACAGTGTCCCATGGACCAGGAATTACGTCCGGCCCATAGAGCAGTGCACCAAGCTGCCATATCAGAATGACTGTAACCCATAATATTGGTACAGACACCCACTTTTTCTCTAACCATTTCATGGTTCAGATCACCTCAGTTATTCTTCAAAATGGCTTTGAATCTGATCGTACAGGGTATTGAATTCAGCCGAAGCAATATTTCTAGGATAAGACTGAACGTTATGGTAAATATCCGTTATATTCGACGAAGGCCCCACCGACATGATTCCGATCCGTTCACCGAGCAATAGAGCCTCCTGGATGTCATGGGTGACAAAAATAACCGTCTTATGTGTTTCCCTCCAGATATTCACCAGCTCCTTTTGCATGACTCTTCGAGTCATGGCGTCCAGCGCACCGAAAGGTTCATCCATGAGCAGAATCGCAGAGTCATTGGCAAGCACCCGCGCCAGTTGGACCCGTTGCTTCATACCTCCAGACAGTTCCTTCGGATATTTCCCTTCGTGTCCTCCCAATCCCACGAGCTGAATGTAACGGTCCGAGATCGTACGGCGTTCAGACTTGGGCACCTTGGACATCCGAAGCCCGAATTCAACATTTTCCCTTACGGTAAGCCACGGAAAGAGTGAGGAATCCGCCTGTTGGAACACCATTGCACGATCCCTTCCAGGTCTGTCGATCTCCTTGTTATTCACTTTAAGCTGCCCGCCCGACTTGGAGATAAAACCCGCGATCATATTTAGCAATGTTGATTTTCCGCAGCCGCTGGGACCAAGCAGAACGAAGAATTCGCCGCCCCTGATCACCAGATCAACATCCTTGATAATGTAATGCACTTCTCCATTGGTTGGAGCATTGTAGGTTTTGCGAAGCTGTTCAATATGAATCGTGTGACGATCTGCGGGTAAGGACATAAGGACACCTCCAGTACGTTTTGGGTTACTCGGTATATGTTACTTTATCCGGCAATGCCTGTTTCAGAAGTTCCAGGTTCAACTTGCCTTTGAGATCAAAATCCTGCTCAATGATTCCGTTATCCACCATGTATTGCTTCTGTCCGGCTAAACTTTCATAAGCTTCCTGGGTAAATCCAACGATCCATGGATTGATGGGAAGATCCTTCAATGTTGCTTCCTTGGGTTGTTTTGTCTCCTTATACATCAGATCCGCTATCTCATCAGGATGAGCTTGGGCATATGTCGAAGCTTCGTCGAGGGCTACAAGAAAACCCTTTATCGTGTCCGGATTAGCCTCAATGAACTCATTGCTTGCGACCAGTCCCATGCCAAGCCTCACTGGAGTCTGTGACATATCCGTCAGCTGGTGTACGCCTTCGAGTGTATCGAATTTATCGGTTAATGCAGAGCCGATGACCCAGGTGGCATCCAGTTCTCCTTGCTTCAATGCAATATAGGATTCATCGAAGGCTCCTTGCCCAATCTGCTTCACATCAGCAAGCGCAAGCCCCTGATCCTTCAAATACTCATCCCACAGATAAGGAATAAATGTTCCGCGAATAAAGCTTACGCTCTTGCCCTTCAAGTCGGAACCCGTCTGGATCTCCTCCTTGGCGTACAGCTTCCATGCAGCTGCTGCTTCATCCGTTGTCTGACCCGCAGAAGCGATGATGGAATAGTCGCCTTTGGCCAGAGCGTTCAACACCGGGAAGTCAGCACCGTAGGCAATGTCCACCTGCTTGATAAACAACGCATTCACACCTTCTGCCGGAGAACCAAACGTGATGCTCTCTGCATCAATGCCCTGGCTTTCAAAGAACCCTTTGGCAACGGCTACCCTGAACGTCGGGTTGGTGCTTGTATCCGCTATGCGGATCTTTACCTTGGCGGCACTACCTGCGGATCCGCCTTTCGCTTCAGACACTGCTCCGTTTGAAGAACATCCGGAGATTATAAAAGTTAAGGAGAGGAGCAGCATCAATGCTCCCTTTAAAATGGCTGTTTTCTTCACAACATGCACCCCGTTCGATCAATTTATCATCTGGCTACCGTTAACTGCCTTGTTTTCCCTCATCCGATGTTGCTACGCAAGCTGCGCCCTCAACAAACGGCAGTGTTGTCTCTACATTGACTACCGAGTCAGAGCCTTTGCCTGCTGCTCCCGGTACTCTGTAGACCGATACATCAATGGCTTCGATCGCCACCTCTTCCGGCTTCTCCAGTTGAGGAACCCATTGATATGGAACCCGATACGAACGGTATACCATGTTGGTATTACGCCCATCTTTATAAGGAGAAATATACTCCCACACCAGCTCGTGCTCTGATGTAACTTCAAACAACCTGCCATTGGACCCTTCGGTAATCAAGGTGTTGCCGTTAGGCAAGCGCTGGGCTGAGCTTATATATGGACTGTAGAATTTATACGAATCGGTTGGAACGGAAAAGCCAGCTTCGGCTGAGGTATACTGCCACACAATCTCCAGTGTCAACGGGTCAATTTCAAGCACGCGCGAATGATCTCGAATAGCATGTTTCAAGCCATATGGAGAAGCCGGATTCGGAAGACCATAACCTGCCCATCCCCCATTATCAAATACCAGCAGATTGCCCTCGCCCGGCAGTCCTTGAGGAATGATATGCGCATGATGCTGTCCGATAATGGTGCCGATATGCTTCGCTTCAGGAGAGGAATAATCCGGGCCGAGCTTCCAAACAATTTTGCCGCTCTGTCTGTCTGTAATGGCGATAATGTTGGCTTCTCTGGCATCCCATATGATGTTATCCGGGTTAAAGCGCTCGTCTCCCGCTTCATAGAACCGGTTGGGGCCAACATAGGAAGCCGAGTTAATATGCAGCCAATCACCTACACCCCCACCAAGGTGACCAAATGATCGTGTGTTCGGGTCACGGTACAATACATTGCGCGCTGCCTCGTCAAAGCCCAGTTCTTCAAAATGCTCGTTCGGAAGCCATTCCCACAACACATTGCCTTCCCAATCCACTTCAATAATCGCGTCATCGAGCAAAGGTTTATCCGAGATTTGCGGATTGCCTACATTTTTGTGAGCCAGGATCAGTGTCTTGCCACCCTGCGTTTTCGGAGTAAGACCAGGGGCATAATACCCTACCGGATTGCCCTCACGCTGATAATCATGGTGCTGGCGGGCATACCACAATGGTTCGTATCCCGGATCTTCAATATGTTCATAGCTATTGTATTTCCACACGATGTTGCCATCCCAGTCCACCTGCACCAGGTCCACATTATCCTGAATACCAAACTTTGGATCTCTTCTGCCCGTGCTTCCCAGCACATAACCACCCGGGAAAATCTTCGCCGGAAATCCGAGCAGTCCTTTCCACAAGTGAACTTCCTTCCCATTCATATCAATTAATACAACACCTTCTTCACCTGCTTGATATACGGTATAGCCACCCCAAGCTTTTTCTGGATTATACAGCGTTGCTCCCGTTGGATAAATTGTTGAGTGTCCCATCGTTCTCATCTCTCCCTTGATTGGTTTGTTAGGTTTCGCTACTAATCAATTGTTAATAACTGAGATAATTGTTCTTTCCGGAATTCCCCTTCTGCTTCTGTTCGAGGTCGTTGTCCACGGACGGATCTTTCTCATCTCTTGTGTTGTTCTCCGCAAGCTCCAGCAGCGTGTCCGAGAACCCCTCCAGATTCGCAAGTACCCGCTCATATAATTGGCTTTGCTGTTCCAGTTCTGCCGCGGTAAATCCCTCAAACAGAAGCGTGATACATCGGGCACCGATATTGCTATTACGGACATACATCTCCCGACCTTTGGCGGTTATGTCGAGCAGGACGGTACGGCGATCGTCTTCCTTGCGTCTGCGGATCGTTAATCCCTTTTTCTCAAGCTTGTCAGTCAGTGCAGTAATGGCACCGGAAGTGAAGTCCAATTGATCGGCCAGGTCCCCGAGCCGCTGTTCTCCTTCACGAATGATTTTGTGCAGGATAAGCATACCCGGCAGGCTAATGCCTTCCACCGTTATGCGATCCCGCTCCTTGACGAATCGTCTGACCATTTTGCGAAACAGCCAATCCGTTTTCTCCAAGGCATCCCAATCTCTCTCGTTCATTTCATTTCCTCCTATCCAACCGAAACGTTAGCAAGTACGCAAAAAGGCTCCCGAAGACATTCCATATGGAGTAGTCCCGGGAGCCTTTGGTGGTCCAATCAGCTCGCATCCGTATTCAAATTTATTTCACTGTTCATTTAATGAGTATTAAAATAATTGAGTTCATCATATAACCTACTAACCCAACCTGTCAAGTAAGATTTAAAAGTTATTTATTCTTTTGCTGCCTGTTAGGATTTATTTATGCCATTTTAAGTTTCACTTCAGCTTCGTCGGTTAAACTAATCTCAGATCAAAACATCGAGATTAAGCTACGATTCCCTTCGTACTTAAATACAGAAACGAGGATGACAAGAATGAATATAAAACGTGTAATGTTTGTGGGAACGATGATTGTAACCATGTCCTTTGCAGGAACTGCCTGGAGCAAATCAGCCATTTCGCCGATCCCCTTAACGGAATGGTCCATTGTAAGCATAAATACCAAAGATGATAACAAGGATGAGCTGCTGAGTGCACTGAACCACTCCTCCGAGGAAGATCTGTATCAGGATCTGTATGCAGGCAAATCGCTTGAAACCATTGCGGACGAGAATGATGGTGATTTCAGTCAGGTCGTGGCTTTGCAGGTCAATCAACTCAGGCTACAGCTGGATGATCGTTTGGCAAGTGGAAGTATCACCCCAGAGCAATATGAGGCACAGCAGGCGGAACTCGAACACATTGTTCTGAAAAGTGCCCGTACCTCTTATGAATGGGCATAAACTCGTACAGATGTGTGTTCATTTATATTCTATGATCACGTCAAAAAGGAGCGGTTTCCCGCCCCTGAATGCATGACTGTGTAATGAATAATTCATACGGAACTTACAGAATTATTTCGCTGCAGCAATGGTACATTTCCCAACGGATTGACCATCCCAAGCGAGTTCAAGCACATCTCCCTCTACGGTTGGTCCCACACCCTCCGGTGTCCCGGTGAAGATGATATCGCCTGCGCCAAGACCATAGTGATGTCCTACATAATCAACAATGTGTTGAAGGTCAAAAATCATGTTGCCAATGTTGCCTCGCTGCACTTCAACACCGTTTTTGGTCAGCGTAAAGTCTTTTTCAAGCAAAGCTTCCGTACCGGAGAAAGCCTGAAAACCACTTACAGGTGCGGAATTTTTGAATCCTTTGGCCGCAGTCCACGGGTGGCCTTTCTTCTTGATGACCGACTGCACATCGCGCAGCGTAAAATCGATGCCAAATGCATACGATTCAATCAAATCCTCTACAGTAACCCCTGGTTCATAACTCCGGCCGATTTGAACGACCAGTTCAGCTTCATAGTGAACTTCGCCACGGGCAGCAGGCAATTCAATCGCCTCTCCGTTCAATGGTACAACCGCATGCGAAGGCTTCATGAAGATCATCGGTTCATCGGGAACCGCGTTACCCAGCTCTTCCGCATGAAGTTTATAATTGCGTCCTACACAGTATACGTTACGAATCGTTGAGAGCATCGGAATACGACCACCTTTATTGGATTAATTAGCAAATATGAACCCTAATATTTAAGCCCGGTTGCTCGACTTTTGCAGTGCCTGATACCAAGCATCCGGACGATTTGTACATAACATGAGCTCAGGATCAATCGCAGCGAGGCGCTTCATGATGATCTTGTCATCTACAGTCCAGGCCATCACCTGAATGCCATCATTCTTCATTTCCCGCATCAGCGATTTGTCCACATTGGTGTAACCGATCGATAGGAACCCACATTGCAGCTGACGAAGTCTGGCCAATAGATCTCCTGGACGTGCATCAATAATGAGACCTGTAGTGATTTCGGGTGCAAGTTTTTTGGATTCAGCCAGCGCAGCAGGTTCGAATGAAGTGAAGACGACTTCATCCTGCATATTTCTTTTTCGCACTTCCTCAATAACGGCTGCCGGCAAGCCCGGATACATGTCTCCTTGTGTTTTCAGCTCAATGTTCAGACGTACTCTGCCCTTGCAGCTGTCCAACACTTCGCTCAGAGCCGGTACGCGTTCCCCCGCATACGCGTTGGACTTCCAGCTCCCTGCATCCAGCTTCTGAATATCAGACCAGTTCGTCTCCCGTACAAGCCCTTCTCCATTCGTCGTCCGATTGAACGAAAAGTCATGGATGACTACAGGCACGCCGTCGCGGGATAATTGCACGTCCAGTTCGATCCATGTTACATATGGCTGCTCCATGGCCAGCTGAAAAGCTGCCATTGTATTCTCAGGTGCTGTGGAAGAAAATCCACGGTGTGCTACACATAGATTACTCATGTATTTCCACTCCTTAGACGTATTCATTCTTGTATCAGCTTGTTGAAGCTACTCCATTCGCATCAAACCGAATGCCTGGTGAGAGCCTAGTCATCTGCTCCAATAACAGCTTATTGGCTTCACCTATCATTGGAATGGCCTGACCAAGCCCCGCCTCATATGGAATGACCTTCATGCTGCACTTCGCTTCCGCACTGCATTCTGCCTGGAAAACAGCTGTTTTCCAGGTTTCTTCCGTCGTTGATTTCGAAAAAATAAAATTGCCCGTGCTATATGCGATCCACTTGCCCTTATAATACTCTACTCCTTGGAGCACGTGAGGATGCCCCCCAATGACGAGATCAGCCCCAGCATCCACAAACTCATGCGCCAGTCTGGTCTGATCATCATTGGGTGTACTGACACGCTCTTCTCCCCAATGCGCTACCACGATAACGAGATCCGCCTTCTGACGAGCTTCTTGAATCGCGCTTACCGCTCCTGTGGAATTGTAGGCTTCAGCAACACCAGCCCGATTCCCTTCTGCCTTCCAGGTCGGTTCCGGCACAACCCGGCTGAAGCCAAGCAGAGCAATCTTGATGCCTTTCCGTTCCAGATAGGCAGGCGCATAAGCCTCATCCCGGTTCATCCCGGCCCCAGTATGGGCAATACCATATTCCTGAAGATAGGTTAACGTGTCCACAAGCCCTTCAACGCCCTGATCCAAAATATGATTGTTGGCCAGATTTACAGCATCAAATCCGGCAGCAGCCATCGCCGCCAATGCTTTTGGCGAAGATTTGTAAACATATGTTTTGTTCTCAGCGGCTGATCCGCCCAGCGTGACGGGTGTCTCCAGGTTGCCTATGGTCAGATCATCATTCTTGAACAGACTGCCAAGCTTCGCATAAGGATACTCGTAGCCGTTCTTATCCAGCAATTCGGCCACCTTACCAGAGAACTGAATATCACCAACAAAATTAATGGTCACGTTCTTCCCTGAGCCTGTAGGCTGTGGAACCGTCGTTTGGGCTCCGGAACTTCCATTGTTCTTCGGATTCGAGGGTTTGGTTGTTCCCGTCCCTTTTGCTCCTTCTTCGGACCCCTTTACAGACTCCTTACTGCCTGATTCCGGTGATTCACCGCCGGATGAAACGCTCTCATCTTCAGCTGTTCCTGACTCCGGACTGGTTACTTCCACGGAATCTTGTTCTGCTTCCGGATCTGCATCTGACTCCGCTTCAGGGGAATCCAACTCATCGCCACCTTTGGAATCCTCTTGATCCGCTGGTTGGTGCTCTTTCACAATACCTTCATTTGTCGCCTGCTCCGTTTGCTGTTTCTGCACCCCTGCTGCGTAATATATGCCTACCCCTCCGATTGCAGCAATCAGAAACAGATTGATCATCCAGATAATACGTCTGCGTGCACGTTTTTCTTTTTTCTTTTGATTACTTCGATTTGATCTTGGGGGATACATAGGCAGCTCCTCTTCTTCTACAGCAATCCTTTATCATTATATCAGGCATATCCTGGATTTCCATCATTCAATTCACTTGAAAACAAATATCCTGCATGAAGTCAGCTGTTTCATTCCATGAAAAAAAGCTGCCTCTCATGCAGAATGAATTCATTCCGCGGGAGAGGCAGCTTGACGTTGACTGTATTAGTGCACAGCCAGCTTTTGCACTGCCTGAAGCGACATTTCTTTTGCCTGTTTGATACAGTCCGGCAAACCGACTCCTTCATAACCAGCACCTGCAATATATACACCCGGCAGCTTACTGCCGAGTTCCTCACGCAGTGCTGCAATATGCTGAAGATGGCCTACGGGGTACTGCGGCATGGATTTGCGGAGGCGGGTAATCTCCGAGAAGATTGGAACAGCCTCTACACCCATGGTTTCCCGCAGGTCCTTGAGCACCAGATCTGTCAGTGCATCATCGGGAAGTTCAACATTTTGCTCGTCTCCCGAGCGGCCGACGTAACAACGCAGCAGCACTTTGTCATCCGGACTAGTGTGCAGCCATTTCGTCGATGTCCAGGTACAGGCTGTGATATTCCGCCCTTCCTTGCGTGGAACGAGGAAACCTGAACCATCAAATACATGTTCAATATCCTTTTTCTCAAAAGCAAGGACCACATTGGCTACCGATACGTAATTAATTGCATCCAGCGCAGAGGTGTCCACATGAGGTTGCAGCAGTTCGGAAGCCACATACGTCGGAACTGTAATAATCACGTCATCCGCTTCGATACGCTCCCCGTTATTGAGCTGCACACAGTACCTCGTTTGACCACCATGCTGAACATCCAGTGATTGAACAGACGTATTCAGGCGCTGATCCACATCCTGCATATCGTGAACTAAGGCATGGACAAGACTCTGAAGCCCTTGCCGAAAATTCAAAAACGCACTTTTCTTCGTTCCTGTATGTGTCTCCGCAGGTTTACGACCTGTCATCATGCCGCGAATCAGACTACCATAATCCCGTTCCACCTCACCGAATTGCGGGAATGTCGCCTGAAGACTCAGACGACGCATATCCCCGGCATAAATACCGGCAAGCAGAGGCTCTGTCAAGTTTTCAAGCACCTCCGAACCGAGACGTCGTTCGATCATGTAACCGAGAGATTCATCTTCTGCTGTACGGCGCGGTGGAATAAAGAAATCCATCAACGCCCGCAGCTTGCCTGCCGGAGAAACCAGGCCGCTTCTAAGAAACGACTTCAACTCTGTTGGTATTCCAAGCACAAGTCCAGCAGGCATTGGATGAAGCTTGCCCCGCTGCATAATATACGTTTTTTTCGATTCCGGATTTTGGCTTACCAGTTCATGATCAATTTCCAATTCCTTGGCAAGATCAATCATGGCAGTTTTGCGAGCCAGGAATGAATCAGGTCCTTTTTCAATGACAAATCCATCCCGGTGCAGCGTCTCAATCATTCCACCCATGGACGAACTTTTCTCAATCAGTGTAATTTGCGGTTCAATCCCGGCTTCCCGGTAATGCTTGCGAATATAAAATGCCGCGCTGAGGCCAGTCAGGCCACCACCAACGACAACAACACGACGTTTCTGGTCTTCCATTACACATCCGACCCTTGCTGCCACTGGCTAATAATGACGTCACTTAACGTCTCCATGTAGAGAGGGTCACTGTTGAGCGAATCGATCCGCATAAGGCGCATGTCGATCTCCTTGGCAATTGCCTTGGCCTCAATATCCAGATCATAGAGGACTTCAAGATGATCAGAGACGAACCCAATCGGAGCAACCAGCACATCCTCAACCTGCTCGCGAGATAGTTCCTGAAGAGTATCCAAAATATCCGGACCAAGCCACGGTTCAGCCGTACGTCCAGCACTTTGCCACGTAAACTGCCAGTTGCTGATACCTACACGTGATGCGATGACTTCGGAGGTTTCGAGCAATTGCTGCGGATAAGGATCACCCAGACCCACAATCCGCTCCGGCAAGCTGTGCGCACTGAACAGGACTCTTACATCACCGCGCTTCGCCCCGGCCTCTTCGAATTCATCCAGCTTCGCACTGACACGGGAAGAGAGAGCCTGGATCAGCTTAGGATGCAGATGGTAACTTTCAACAAAAGACATTTGAATTCCCAGTTCCTCCGCTTTCTCACGAGCCCGCTTGATGTAGCTGCCCACACTCATCGTGGAATAGTGAGGAGCAAGCACAACACCGATAGCTGTCTGTATTCCGTCCTTCGCCATCTGTTCCACACCATCTTCAATAAATGGATGAGCATGCTTCAGCCCTTGGTAACAACGGAACTCCACTCTGTTCGCACGTTCATCTTGACTCAGCGTTTCCTGAAGGGCCTTAACCTGATTATCCGTGTTTTCACGCAGCGGGAAAACGCCCCCAACGATAGCCTCATACCGATCCGTTAGTTCCTTCAGTTGCTCGGGCTCAGGCGGCCGTCCTCTACGAATATGTGTGTAGTACGCTTCAATACTTTCCATATTTTCAGGTGTGCCATAAGACATCACCAGTACACCTACGGTATTAGTCATTGCTAACCGTCACCCCCGTCTTCAAAACTTCTGCAGAATATTCATGAATATATGCCGTAAGCTCTCTCAATTTTTCAAGAGAAGCTTCCGGGAACAAGCCATGTCCCAGATTGAAAATATAACCTGGCTCCTTGATACCTTCATCAATAATGACTTTTGCCTGCTGCTTAATCAAGTCCATCGGTGCCGTCAGCACATAGGGATCCAGATTGCCTTGCACGGCAAATTTGCCATCTAGTCTCTTGCGGCCTTCTGTGATGGAAACTCTCCAGTCCAGACCGATCACATTGGCTTGCAGATCCGTCAGAGTCGGAAGCAGTTCACCGGAGGCCACACCAGGGAAATAGATTTTCGGTACATTCAAATCCGATAATTCGGTAAAGATACGGGTAATCGTCGGCAACACATATGTTTTGAAATCATTTGGAGAAAGGGCTCCAACCCAGCTGTCAAATAGCTGAAAAGCCTTGCCTCCATTAGCAATGTGTGCACGGACATATGTAATTACCATATCACCTAGTTTTTGCATGAGCTTGTGCCATACTTCAGGCTCGCTGTACATCATAGTTTTCGTCCGAATGTAGCCCTTGGAAGGACGACCTTCAATCAGATAACTGGCAATCGTAAATGGTGCGCCCGCAAATGTAATGAGGGGAACATCCAATTCCTTGTCCAGAATCCGAATGGTTTCCAGAATATGCGACAGGTCCCCTTCGACATCAATCGGACGCAGACGATCCACATCTGCCGCCGAACGTATAGGGTTATCAATGACGGGACCAATGTTTTTTACAATATCAAAATCAATGCCCAAAGACGCAACCGGATTCATAATATCGGAGTACAAAATAGCCGCATCCACACCGAGTTTACGTACCGGCATGAGTGTAACTTCAGCTGCTAGCTCAGGTTGACGGCAAATTTCGAGCAAAGAGTACTTTTCCTTAATTTTGCGATATTCAGGATCATAACGCCCAGCCTGACGCATGTACCACACAGGAACACGGTCCACTTGTTGCTTGAAGCTGGCTCGAATCAAACGATCATTATAGCTCATGTAAGAAGCCTCCAATAGTTTTTGGACTCATAACTCTCATTATGCCCTTTTTGAAGAGCTGTAACAACCACGTGCCGATCTGTTCCGATGACAATACTATGACATTCCTTACATCCCCTCATCCATATGCCAATTATGGTATAATGAAAGAATGGTGTTTTTTCCACGAATTACAGAAAGGAAGTGAAAGCACTTTGAAAACTTGGAAAGTAAACCTCATCGTGCTTTGGTTTGGACAGTTTCTGGTCAATTCGGGCATGACCATGATTACGCCTTTTTTGTCCCTATACCTTGCCAAGGATTTAGGCGTCGTCGGTGAGCACGAGATTGGCATATGGGCGGGATTTATATTTGCTGCCAATTTCCTCACTTCATTTTTGTTCCAGCCCTTGTGGGGCAAATTGTCCGATAAATATGGACGTAAAATTATGCTGCTGCGCTCCGGATTCGGGATGGCGATTGTAATCGCACTAATGGGGTTTGCACAAAACCCATGGCAGCTCCTCTTGTTGCGTTTGCTCAACGGTACCATTTCCGGTTTCAATCCGGCAGCCGTTTCCCTGATCTCGGGAACAACGCCCAAGGATCGTATGGGGTTCGCCATGGGTATAAGTCAGTCTGGACAGGTAGCCGGAACGATTCTCGGTCCGCTAATCGGCGGTTTGCTTGCGGATGCCGTTGGCTTCCGGCCCATATTCTATATTACAGGCGGCCTGATCTTCGCTGCATCATTGCTGGCCATGTTCCTTGTTCGGGAAAAATTCGACCGCAAGGAAGCAGCCAAGCTACCTGAACAATCCGTATTGTCCGGGCTGAAGGAATTGAACAAGTCCCCACAGCTTCCAGCATTGTTTGCTGTAACGTTCCTGCTGCAGTTTGCGATGATTAGTCCCATGTCACTCTTGCCGCTGTATGTACAGAAGCTGCATGCATCGGATGTAAACGTGGCATTCTGGGCCGGTCTTGTCGGTGCTGTCACCGGACTATCCAACATGGCCATGTCTCCAATACTCGGCAAGCTCAGTGATCGTATTGGCGCACATAAGGTACTGACCTTCTCTCTTATAGGAACCGGACTGCTGCTAATACCACAAGCCTTCGTACAATCAGTATGGCAGCTCATTTTGGTGCGTTTCGCCATGGGTGTGTTCATGGGTGGTTTGCTGCCTAGCGTCAACGCCCTGATTCGAAACTATACGCCAGATGGTATGATCAGCCGCGCATTCAGTTTCAATACGAGTACACTCGCTCTCGGGAATATGCTCGGAGCCGTAATCGGCGGTTTTATGGCTGGGTTCATCGGCATCGAGGGATTGTTCATTGTCTCCGGTGGGCTACTGTTAATCAATATGGTATGGGTCCGATTCAAGTTATACAAAAAGCCTGCTCTCATCAGGGAATCCTGAATATGACAACCTACACTTGTAACGTATCACAAAAGCCGCACTCACTGCCCTACGGGACACTGAATGCGGCTTTTGTCGTTATCACTTTCTTAAGACTGCTTGAGGCTTTCAAATTGAATAGGATATTCCTTCACACCAAATACGAAAGCACTCTGGATCGGCTGCAGCGTCGTTCCCGGAACAAGCTTGATACCCTGCATCTGCTGAAGCATGGTGTGGAGTACAACCCTCGCCTCCAGACGGGCTAACGGGGCTCCCAGGCAGAAGTGAATGCCGAATCCAAATCCCATGTGCCGGTTCGGTTTACGATCCTCGACAAATTGTTCTGCATTGCCAAACACGTCGCTATCCCGGTTGGCCGATCCTACCCACGAAATAACCTGAGCCCCCTCCTGTATGGTCTGCCCGTTCAATTCAACCGTTTCTTTGGCTACGCGCCCAATCGCAACAATCGGCGGGTAATAACGCAGCGTTTCCTCAACAGCTGATGCAACGTGCTCAGGATGTTCACGCAGCCGCTGCTGCAGTTCGGGTTGTTCTGCAAGAATGCGTACCGCATTGGTAATCAGATTGGTCGTCGTTTCATTACCTGCTGCAAGCAGCAAAATGCAAAAACCGACCAGTTCCTCCTCGCTCAACTTCTTCCCTTCAATCTCTGCTGCCAGCAGCAAAGAGATTAGATCATCCTGCGGCTCTTGCCTGCGCTCTTCCATAATGGCTGTAAAATAAATGGCCAGTTCCTGTTGATTTCGTTTTTTCTCATCCATAAGCTCCTGAAAAGCTCCATCACTGTCATCGCGCGCCCCCTTAACCAAGGCGTCCGACCATACTTTAAATTTCTGCCGGTCTTTTGCTGGGACTCCCAGGAGTTCCGCAATGACGATAACAGGCAGCGGAGTCGCCAGATCATCGACCAGGTTCATTTGATCTTGGGACAACCGGGGAGTAATTAATTCATTGGCAATCTCCTGAATACGTGGAGCAAGGGCTTCTATGGCCCTCGGTGTGAATGCCTGATTAACCAAGTCCCTTAACTGCTTGTGTTTAGGCGGATCTGTTGTAAGCATACTGGTGTTGGCTCGATCACGTGCGGAAGAAAACAACTTGGGGTTTTTCAGCACATACTGCACATCTTCATAGCGAAAGATATCCCAGCATTCACGGTGCTCATCGTATCGGACTGGAGTATTCTCACGAAGCTCGTCGTACACCTGGAAGGGAGATAGCTGCTGCTCTACTGCTTCAAGTTCCCGGATCGGAATATAATTGGCATACTTTCTGGGTGCTCGGTTCATCGTCATTCCTCCAATCAGTTATATATATTTATTTACATATAAGAAACACCGTATATTATAGACTCTAATGTGTGGTCATACAAATATTTGGCAATAATTGAGCCTCACTTCCTAGGGAAAGCCGTTTTAATCCCACAAACATCATTTTTCGATCAGGATTAAAGTCTTATATGTTAATTTAAATAACACATGAAAGTTCATTAGGCTTCATCTCACCGTTTAATTTCACTTTTCATCCGTTTATATTTATTCATTTAACCTTATAAATAATAGTTTTCCTCTGAATATCTATCGATTTAACCTTATAATCTCCTTTTTTCAATGATTGTCATATTAGTTAACATCAAATACAATCATCTCAATTCATTTACATAATCTTCTGAACAAACATCACATGTTACTAACCTGAAGGAGAGTGCTAATTATGAGTAAACATTCAAATCTTCGTCCATGGGCTGTATGGAGTACTGCTGCTTTAACCGCTCTGACCATCTCTTTGTCCCCAGTCGGAACCTATGCCGCTCAAGCAGCTACTGTAGAAGTGAGCGGAACAACAAGTGCAGTACAGTCCACTTCGTCTAGTACGCCTGCACGGAATACGTCCATTCCGGCTTTGCCTCAATCCTCCAAACAATCTGCACTACCTAATGTACTTGTCATTGGAACAGGTGGAACGATTGCAGGTCAATCCGAGGATGCGACCAGCTTCCAAAATTACAGGGCTGGCACACTCCCCATCGAAGAAATGGTTGATGCGCTACCCGACAAACAGAAGATAGCAGATGTTAGCACACTTCAATTCGGAAATTCAGGTTCTGGTTCATATACCATGGCAGATCTATACGATCTATCCCTTACCGTAGACAAGGCACTTGCACAGTATGACAGTGTCGTGGTTACGACAGGTACGGATACCATGGAGGAGATCGCCTATTTCCTTGACATGACGGTGCAGAGCGATAAGCCTGTGGTCATTACCGGCTCCATGCGACCATGGACCGTTATCGGTTCAGATGCCCAAGCGAACCTGTACAATGCCATCAAACTTGCGGGCAGCGGACGCACTACCTCGTTCGGAACGGTATTGATGCTGAACGATACGATTCAGCTTGCACGTGGAGTAACCAAAACGAATGACTATCGTACGGATACTTTTGAGACGCCAATGCTCGGTGCTGTTGGATACATCGATGAAGAGAATATCCGAATCTACCGTGCTCCGGCACGCGCACTGAAGCCTGAAGGCTCGGCCAAGCCGGCATTTGATCTGAGCAAGATTACGAAGGCAGATCTGGCGAAAGTCGAAATTGCTATCTCCTATCAGGAAGCTGGCGGGGAAGCAATTGAAGGTTTCGTACGCGGCGGAGCCAAAGGAATTGTAACCTCTGGTACCGGAGCAGGCGGTATTTCCAGAGCAATGGGACAAGCCCGTACGAAAGCAATTGAAGAGGGCGTCATCTTCGTAACCACGACCCGTACAGGTTCAGGAAGCGTATATGGCGGCGGCAACGGTGTCATTGCCGGGGACAACCTCAGCCCTCAACAGGCACGTATTTTGCTTATGCTCGGCCTGTCGTTCAGTGATGATTTTGAAACGATCAAAAAATGGTTTGAAACATATGGTACACCTGAAGTTTAATAGCTATTATACCGTTATCTAATTTTTAAAATGACAAAAAGAGATGAACCCGGGCCCTGTGATCAGGGATGTGTTCATCTCTTTTTTTGCTCCGACAAGCTTTATGATCGCTTAATCACTTCACCCAAGCCAGCGCCAAGCCATCATAATCCGGCAGCATGGTGGTGACCAGGCGCGGGTCACTCGCCATCTGCTCATTGAAACGACGCACAGCAAGCACAGCAGGACCCTGCTTGTCCGGATTCAGCGTACGACCACGCAGGAAACAATTATCGCCTACAATGACAGCACCCGGCCGGGCCAGCTTAATGGCATAATCGAGATATACCGGATAATTTTCCTTATCTGCGTCAATAAAGAAGAAATCGAAAGTGCGACCTTCCTGTTCCAATTGCTTCAGGCTGTCTGCCGCCGGGCCAATGCGATACTCTACCTTTTCGCCGAAGCCACCTTCCTCCAGATGCCCACGAGCCATCGCCGTGTATTCTTCTTTCAACTCCAGCGACGTCAGAGTTCCGCCTTCCCTCATACCGCGAGCAAGGCAAATTCCGCTGTAACCGCCCAATACGCCGATTTCCAGCACAGCCTCTGCCTTTGATGTCTTGGCGAGAAACGTAAGCAAACGGCCATAAGCCGGTGCAACAGACACCTCAGGCATGTTGTTTGAACGGATGGCCTCTTTTACCTTTAATAACAGCTCATCCTCTTGAAATAGTTGATTTACATATTCGTCAGGGGTAAGATTCACCACGTATATCCTCCTTGGACACTTGGACTGCTTTCCTTATGGATGCCAATGTTCTATAATGAATGTTTGTTATCAACACAGGCGGTTAGACTACAGTATCACCTGCTTCTTAGCGAGCTAGTGCTCACCGCATTTCTCATTGTAAGTTTTTTCACGGAATGCGGCAAGGCCGCACCGTTACTATACAGCTGGATGAAGGCATCGTCCTCTTCCGCTTGAAATGGAGTTGAAATGAAACACATGGCTCAATTGCAATTAATTGCGACCTCAGCAATGGGACTTGAGGCTGTAGTAGCTCGGGAATTGAAACAGCTGGGGTATGAGGATGTTACGGTCGAGAACGGCCGGGTTGTATTTACTGGAGATTATATTGATATTTGCCGCTGCAACTTGTGGCTGAGAAGTTCTGACCGCGTCCTTATCAAGATGGGTGAATTCCCGGCAACCACATTTGACGAATTGTTTGAAGGTACCAAGACACTTCCTTGGGAAGAATGGATCCCAGCGAACGGTGAATTCCCTGTTGAAGGCCGCTCACACAAATCCCAACTGAGCAGTGTCCCTGCCTCCCAAGGTATCGTGAAAAAAGCGATCGTTGAGAAACTGAAGCTGACACATAACACCGAATGGTTCCCCGAGAACGGAGCTCGTTATGTCATTGAAGTGATTTTGCTGAATGACCGCGCCCTGCTTACACTCGACACGACCGGACCAGGACTTCACAAACGGGGTTATCGTAAACTGGTGACGGAGGCTCCGCTGAAAGAAACACTCGCCGCTGCGCTTATTCAGCTTAGTCGCTGGAATGTATCCCGCCCCTTCTATGATCCGTGCTGCGGTTCAGGCACCATGCTAATTGAAGCAGCCATGATCGGGTGGAACATCGCACCAGGACTGCGCCGCTCCTTCAACTCCGAGAATTGGGATGTCATCCCTAAAGAACTGTGGGAACAGGCTCGCGAGGAGGCATTCGATGCGGTTCGTGACGACGTTCCATTGCAGATTTCGGGTAGTGATATTGACCCTGAAGCGATCGAGGTAGCGCAGGCAGCGATCAAAAGTGCCGGATTTGCCAAGGATATTGAAGTCAGCGTACTGCCTGCGCACCGTGCAAGACCTCAAGGGCAGTATGGTGTAATTATCACCAATCCGCCATATGGTGAACGCCTTAGCGAAGAGAAGGACGTCTTGAAGCTGATCCGCTCCTTAGGCCGCAGTTATCTCGAGATGCCGACTTGGTCCTTTTTCGCCATCACTTCAACCAAATCCTTCGAAGAAGCTTTTGGCCGTAAAGCGGACAAACGCCGCAAACTGTTTAACGGACGCATTGAGACCCAATACCACCAGTACTTGGGGCCATTGCCTCCGCGGAATTCATCACCGAAACAGTAACGATACGATTTAAACTGAACGCTCCTGCCTTCACGGCTGGGGCGTTTTTTTGTACGGTTATGCAACCAACGATCTGCATGAAGCACTTCTGCTAGGGGCATAGTTGAAATGCCATGAAGGAGAGCTATAATGAATGGAGCCCTGTTTTTACACTCCGTTAACATTAAATGAACAAAACACTGCAACTAGGAGGGAACCTAGATGGTCATCTCACAGCCTACACGCAGCATGACGCCGCGTAGGCTTCTTAATCATCCACTTACGTTATATCTCATTTTTCTGGTGCTGATGCTGCTGAAACTCATGTGGCTACATCACAACCTGCACGCCTATAACATCACCATGGGTCTCCTGGATAAAGTCATTGCCATCGGCTCTTTGCTGCTCCTGTCCTTCTGGACCTGGTGGCTACCGAGGCGAGGAATGATCTTGTCCCTTGTCGTGCTCAATCTGCTCCTCACAGCGCTGATCTATGCCGATATGGTTTATTATCGATACTTTCAGGATTTTCTCACGATCCCTGTGTTAATGCAGGCCAGACAAGTTGATGCTCTGGGCGACAGCATTGCTACGCTCATACACGCCAGTGACTTGTGGTTCTTCGCAGACTGGCTTGCCATCATTCCGTATGGGGCCATCCTGCTATTCAGCAGGCGAAATCGTAGCTCCCGTTTGTCAACAACCAGCAGCGGGTTAGGGAATTACTCCAATTACCGCGGCAAGAAAAGAGGCATGCGCAGACTCACTGCAGGCGGCATTGCCTTGGTGCTTGGACTGTGTCTTGCGGTAGGGCCTATCTATTTTTACAGTAAAACATGGGCCAAGGGGCTGTTCGACAATAATTGGTGGAACGTCTCCATGTACAACGTGACCGGACTTCTCGCTTTTCATGGATATGATCTGTACAACTATGCAAAAGACCATATCGGTTCTGGCCCAGAGGCCGATCCTGCAGATGTCGAGCAAGCGAAATCCTTTTTTGCTGACAGACAGAATAACGCTTCCAGTGAAAACGCCTTGTTTGGCAAGTACAAGGATAGTAATCTCATCATCGTTCAAGGAGAAGCCTTCATGAATTTCATGATTGGGCAAAGCATCGGTGGTCAGGAAATCACGCCTCATTTTAACGAACTGATGAAGGAAAGCCAATATTACAGTCATTTTTATCACCAAACAGGTCAGGGCAGAACATCGGATGCCGATTTTGGAGCCAATATCTCACTCCACCCACTGCCTGTAGGATCAGCTTTTGTTCGTTACGCAGACCACGCGTATGATTCTTTGCCTTCAATACTGAAGGACAATGGCTACAGCACCAATGTATTTCATGCGTACGAGAGCGGATTTTGGAACCGTTATACGATGTATCAGAACATGAACTACGACAAATTTTACAGCAAAAATGATTTTGAACAGGATGATCCGCTGGGCTGGTCCCTGTCCGATGAGTCTTTTTTCCGGCAATCCGTTCAGAAGATGGACAGCGAGGTTACCGAGCCGTTCTATTCCTTCCTCATCACACTCAGCAGCCATCATCCATACGCACTCCCGCAGGATAAACAGCAGCTTGATGTAGGCGAGTTCGAGGGCACGATGTTCGGTGACTATCTGCAATCCGTTCATTATGTAGACTCCGCACTGGGCAGTATGGTAGAAGATCTGAAGAACAGGGGATTATGGGACAAAACCATCTTCATGTTCTATGGGGATCACGATAACTCGATCAAAGAACAAGCGCAGTATGAGCAGTTCCTTGGACGGTCCCTGAATGAACTGGATATGGAGCAAATCATGAATGAGGTCCCGCTGTTGGTGCATCTGCCGGACGGGGCCGAAGCAGGAACTATAGACCAACCTGCTGGACAACTGGATATCACTCCATCAGCGCTTCATTTACTCGGCATCCCAGATGAATATTATCACATGGGGAACGACATCTATGACGGATCATCCCGTACAGTTGTATTGCGAAGTGGTGCACTCACTGACGGTTCGGTGTTTTATATTCCTTCAGACGACTATATATACGAGAACGGTTCATGTTATGATCTGTCCACACGCAACAAGACAGACATCAGTGCGTGCAGCTCCGGACATGAGGAAGCTTCGAAGAGATTGCATGTGTCCGATACCGTCATAACGTATGATTTAATCCGGCAATTCCGTGAAGAAAACAACGCAGAACCTGCTTCCTAGACGAAGCTACTGCCAATGTCGGCGTATAGCAGCTTTTGGTAAAAGGAGAACTTGAAGCATGACAATTCAATCAGAACCATTGTCCATTGAACAAAAATTATATGATGAAGCAGCGAACTTTGTGAAGCATCGCTACCCTCAGGGTTGGGGTGGTGCAGCAGCAGTTTATACGGATGCGGGTTCGCTGTTAATCAGCGTTGCTCCAGAAGT
Source organism: Paenibacillus sp. ACRRY (assembly GCF_022346995.1). Classification (GTDB taxonomy): domain Bacteria; phylum Bacillota; class Bacilli; order Paenibacillales; family Paenibacillaceae; genus Paenibacillus. Next base: position 2,131,900 of record NZ_JAKRNM010000001.1, read on the forward strand.
CATCAATGATGCCACACACCTGTGCATGGAGACGGGCGCCTACCTCGAAGCGCATAAATTAAACGAAAGAGTTACTCACTCCATCTGCGTGGCACGAGATGATGAACATTCGGAATTCAAAGTTCTCACTCCTTGCGGGGTATGTCAGGAACGTTTATTTTTCTGGGGTGAAGATGTCAAAGCCGCTGTATATGACCCCGATGGAAGGTTAATCTATAAAAGACTGGACGAAATCCAGCCTTACCACTGGTCCCAGGCATATCGGAATAAGGAATGATACAATTCCGCTTCTTTAAGTAACTCAAGTATTCAGGCACTTTCGAATCGAGAATTTCCATCTTTATTTACCACAAAAGTGTTAAGCGTGCAGCTCACTGCATGTTTAGCACTTCTTTTTTGGGACCAGTCCGATAACCTGCCTTGCGTTATTTAGAAAGTCGCTTTATAATTGTAACTAAAATAGTTTCATTTATATGGAGGTTTAAGAAGAATGAATATTGAAATATGGTCCGACTTTATGTGTCCTTTCTGTTATATTGGCAAACGCCGTTTGGAAAATGTATTGGCTCAGTTCCCACACCGGGATGAAGTGAAGCTGCAATTCAAAAGCTTCGAGCTGGATTCTAATGCTGAACTGAACAGCGGCAAAACGAATGCGGAATACCTGGCTGCCAAGTACAATATGAGCGTAGAACAGGCAAAGGGCATGAATGCCCAAATGAACGCCAATGCTCGTACGGCCGGACTGGAATATAACATTGATGAGATGATCCCAACCAACTCGTTCTCCGCTCATCGCCTGACCCACTGGGCAGATACACAAGGCAAAATGCTTGAACTCAGCGAGCGTTTATTCAAAGCCATTTTCATGGAAGGCAAACACGTTGGTGATACCGATGTACTGATTCAACTGGCCGAGGAAGTTGGTCTGGATCGCAATGCAGCTGTTGAGGTGTTAGCTAGCAATCAATTCGCGGACCAGGTTCGTGCAGATCAGGCTGAAGGCGAGCAATTAGGCATTCGCGGTGTGCCATTCTTCGTATTCGACCGCAAATTCGCGGTATCAGGCGCGCAGCCGGACGACGTGTTCCGGGATGCCATTCAGAAGGCATGGGATGAGCGTTCCCCTTTTACCATGGTTGAATCCAGCACAGCTAACGCCGACGCCGGCGGTGTGTGCACTGATGATGGATGCGAAGTACCGCAATCCGATAAACCATCCAAATAACACAAAGCAGCAGGAGCAGGGGCATCCCCTGAACCTGCTGCTTTTTTCTCAACTTAAACCCGATTAATCCATACATAAAATTCTCCATATAATATAAAAAAAGCCCGGTCTGCCTAACGCAGAACCGGACCCTATTTATATACCTTTTAGAGCAGCAGCCCTACGCACATAATCAGGCCGCAGAGCACAGATGATTGCTGGGAAGCTCCCATAAGGGGAAGATAATTCTCGGACGGATTAACTTTGCCGAGTGATTTATAAACCTTATACATTGGAATAACAGAAATAATTGCGACAAGACCATAAACGGGCAAAGCATGGAACACCACACTTACGACCAAAAGGATATAAGCAAGGATGGTCATGAGCTTGGATAGACGAAGCGCTCGCTCTTCCCCCCACATGACGACCAGTGTCTTCTTGCCGATGTCACGGTCCGCACGCCAGTGAAGAAAATGATGGTTAAATAGCAGCATGGTGGTCAGCATGCCGACCGGCAAGGACAGCAGCAGCGGCGCAAGCGCAAACTCTCCTGTCTGTACATAGTAGGCACCCAGAACCGGCAGAATTCCAAAAGAGATAAATATCCCAATTTCACTATAGCCTTTACCGCGGTAGCCGAATTTAATGGGCGGCGCAACATAGAAATAAGCGATCAAAGCACCGATCAGCGCAATAGCCAGAATCGGCCAACCGCTGATGATCGTAAGAATGAGACCACAAGCACCAGCCAGCACAAGGAATCCCCAAGTAATAGCCGCAAATTTCTTCTCGGTCATGGTTCCCGAAGTCAGAAACCCGGAGTGCGTCGAAATCGCACCTTCTGTCTCCGTTGCTTGGGTATCGGTTCCGTTTCGAAAATCCCATAAATCGTTTACCATATTGGAAAAAATATGAGCTGACACCGCACCTACTAGCGTTAGCAAAAACAAAAGGATACTGAATTCCTTCTGCATGGCGTAGGCTGCGATGGTACCTAGTATTACCGGAACAACCATTACCGTTACCGAATACAGTCGGGTCATATTTTTAAATAAAGCCCAATTACTCATGATGTATATATGCCTCCTATGATGCTAAATCTTTAACACTTTGTGACGACGTTCACATAATATTAGATTATACACCAAATTGACATTGTTGTGATAGGAAATTTTTGTTTGTCATTATGACAGAATCTCTCCGGTTGCCTGTATTAAACGTTTTTCTTTATAGGAAGCCCCACTTAGGCAGCATCCCTCTCAAATCCAAGTTAGGCAGCAATGATGAAAGATAGAAAAGGCCCTCTCCTTCCGGAAGAGGACCTTTCAGTTTAAGGCATGGTGTATGAATTAGGTATTCCTTATATCTCCACTCAATCCCAAAAGAGTTGATCCGGATGCGGCCCGGTTCTCTTATCAGAATCCAAGGCATCAATCGATCTAAGCTCATCCGGCGTTAACTCAAAATCAAAAATGTCTGCATTCTCACGAATACGCTCAGGTGTAACCGACTTCGGTATGGTCACAATCTGATTTTGAATATCCCAACGCAAAATGATCTGTGCCGGTGTCTTTCCATATTTTTGGGCAAGACCCTTTAACGTGGATTCATTGTTCAGTTTTCCTCGCATGATCGGGCTCCATGCTTCGAGCTGAATCCCCTGTTCCCCGCAGAAATCCTGCAGTTCCTGCTGAATCAGACCCGGATGCAGTTCCACCTGATTGACTGCAGGTACCGTTCCACCTTCATCTATGATTTCGCGCAAATGATGGATTTGGAAATTGCTCACACCAATCGCCCGTACGCTTCCTTCGCTATATAGACGTTCGAATGCTCTCCACGTCTCCTTGTACTGGTCTCTTCCCGGCCAGTGAATTAAGTATAGATCAATGACATTCAGTCCCAGCGCCTTCTGACTGGCCTCAAATGCTCTGAGCGTTGAATCGAAACCCTGATCCTCATTCCAGAGCTTGGTTGTCACGAACAGCTCATTGCGGGCAATTCCACTGCTCGCAATGGCTTGTCCCACTTCTTCTTCATTTCCGTAGACAGATGCCGTATCAATACTGCGATATCCTACTTCCAATGCGGTCTCAACCGCTTGCTGCACTTCCTTACCCTTTGCTCTATATGTCCCAAATCCTAGCCAAGGCATCGTTACCCCATTATTCAGAATCGTGCAATCTGTAATATGTTTGGTCATCCTGTACCTCCCGTATGGAATTTGGCTGCTCAAGGGTTATTAACCTTCTGACAGAAATTTAAGCGTTCCCTTATCTTACTGTCCAGGCGACTTATATCCGGGAGATTCTTGAAAAGGAGCATGAGAAAAAGAACCCGCAAGGCTCTATGGCATGCGGGTTCTGGTGTGACAGGATCAGCTATTGATTCCCTTGCCCGTTCTGACTCTGGATGGAGTTCAATCTTCTCTTCTCCTCAGAGAACATCTCTTCTGCCAGCTCAACACCCTGTCCCCCAAGCGAACGTTCAGCTTGACGCATCGCCTGCTCCGTATGTGCCAATCGGCGCTCGGCCTGTTCGATGGTCTGCTCTGTTGGATGTGACATGGCCTGAGATACGGCAAAATGAAGTTTGTTCACTGCATTCTGCGCCTGAGATACGGTCGTATTCGCTTGCAAACTGGAATCATAACGTTTCGGCATGAGTATTCCTCCTTGGGATCATGTTCCTGTTACCCCTTTAGGATGGATGATGAGGTCCTGACTTATTCTTCTTTTGCATAAACGGTTTATGAATGTCGTTTCGTGACTCCATTTGAATCTTTATAATCCCCATGGTTGTAACCTTCTCCTAACTCACTGCGTTCATCTTATAGATGACTTTTTAGAAGAAAGAGGTGGTTGTTTGAAAAAAATGAGGATTCCGGTCATCATGTTGACTTGGTTATTGATAACCAGTGGCTGTGCCTCTGCAACGTATGAAATAACGGGTTATACAAGTTCCTCCATTATTGCCGATATTCCAGTTCCGACGAATGCCAAAGCATTAAAAGTCACGTCAAATTCAGCAAACCCCAACATCAAAATAAGTGAAACGTATGAATTGAAACATATCGGAGGTGAACAAGGCACCTTTGAAATTCATGAAATGAAAAAAGATGCTCCCCTATAATCCTCCTAAGTGTATTCTTGGAACATTGAAATACTACCAGGTTATCACTGCGCACAAAAAAAGAGAGGCCTCAGCCTCTCTTTTACTTCACGAATTTCGCAACTTTTGCCAGCACTTCTTCTTCCGTCGGCGCACTAATGTACCGACCGTTGATAAACACAAAAGCACGCTTCGCACACGGACCGCAGTATGATTTGCATCCAATCTTGATCTCCGTATCCGGAGCCATTTTCTCCAGCTTGGGTACAATCGACTTCAGTCTGATATGATTACACTTTTCGCATACGCGGATATCGTTAGCCATGAGTTCCCCTTCTTCGCGGCCTTAGTGGTCGCCGTGGTTACCTTTGGAAGGATTCGTGATGACAAATCCTTCTTGAGGAAGGTACAGGTAGTCAATTTTAACGCCATCCAGAAGCGGTTGATCATTCTCAAGAATAACATCGATCTCTTTGTCCGTAGACACTACCGTATCGTTTTCTTTAGGCGTGTCCAGATCAAGACCGTAGTGAGCGTGGTCACCGTGAGCATGCGTGATAACTACACGAAGTTTTTTTCCTTCGTTTTCGGGCTTGTCCAGCTCCAATTTCAATACTTTGGCAGCATTACGAGTAATTTTGCAGTTCATTTCGACTTCATCTCCTATATTGTAATTGCTGGTTCCAACAATTTCAGCATTTCTAAACTCCAGCATCTATTGTAAAGAAAGTTACTCCGCTTCGCAATAACATTGATGCAAAATCAATGGTAAACCGTATCGATCCACTTCATGATCCCTTTAAGCGCGAGAGGGTAGCACCGGATATTTACGCTCCGCACGGCTGACAAACCAGTTCATGAGCAGCAAAGTAACACCAATATCATCGATCGGCAAAAATGGCATGACATCGGGTAGAACCCAATACAGTATGACCGGGATGATAAACAGCAGTTTCTCATGTAAAGGGATCTGCGGAGCCCGCAATAGACGGGGCAGTCTCTTGAACACTTCAGTCCATCGTTTGAACGACAGCAGTCTTCTCCACTTCATGTGAACCCCTCCATATTATTCATGCGCCAATGAAGACACATGATCGTTTTCCACTCATTACCCTTTCAAGAACGGTATGATAACCAAAAAAAGACGGGACGCTGTCACAGCGCCCGTATGTTTTATACGAAATGGGAAGCTAGAAGTTTCATGAGAGGGGTTCTGTACGGGTATCCCCATCCGACAGCAGCTCAGCCAGCAGCAGGCCTACCTCGACGCAGATATCATCAAACTGTTCAACAGGTAGCGGATTGACGCCGAGTCCGACTTCCACCGTGAAGCCAGGCTTCCGAAACTGTTGGATGAACCAGTCTTTATATCCAGCATCACTTCCACCTAATTTAACTGCTTTGTAACCCGAGGCCCGTGCCAACCTGCGCGATAACGGCGCACTCTCTCTGGGTTCCAGATCACGGTAATTCCAATAGATCTCTTGCCCCTGACTATGCAGGGAAACGACAGCAGCGAAGCTCTGTTGTTCCGTCCACTCTGCAAGCGCTTTTGCTTCTGGCTCAGATAACGGTGCCTTGCCTGCATAATCCCGGGGACCGGGTGATGTAATGCCTCTCCGCGCCGCCTCTTCCTCCCAGTGAGCCGGAAATTGATCGTTCAGATCAACCCCTCTGATATTGGCTTTCCAATGGGTAAAATGCGGACGTCCGGCATTCCATGCAAGCAGCTGCTTGGCATGTGGATGTCTGTTTACAACACCCTCCTGAACGAGCTCCACTCCATCGGGATTGACCATAGGCACGACCAACAACGTCGTTTCCTGCATCCAACGTTCTGTCCTGAATTGTTGCCAAGGCACACGGTCAGTGTAAGCCCTCGCATACTCTTCAATAAAACGCATGATTACCGCACTCGTAAGCCATTCATTGGCATGGACGGAAGCATTAACGTGAATATGGCGCGGTCCTTCGCCAATCTTCAAGTAGGGTATATCCTTCCCCATGACACTCGTACCGATTGCACCTGTGGAGATAAACGGATATTGCTTCTCAAGCAAAATGACATCCCGGCTCAATTCACGGTAGCCGTATTCACCTTGTAACCTGACAATAGTTTTGCCATTTGAATCCGGAATATGAATACACCGCCCGCACCAATCCTCAACGTTCGCAAACTCGGGATTGGCATCGCGCAGCTCTTTTTCATTCAGGCCAAAACGTTCTGCGATCCACCCCACGTTTTCCCCAGGCTGAACAGCATATCTGCGACCGGTTCCCGGCAGGATTCGCAGCATCTGCCCAGCAAGCAAGTAGGGTTGCGCTGCTGCTTCCGGGTTCAGGGCAGCCAGCAATGCCCTCGTCATGTGGTGTGCAGAAGCAATGCGGGATAAGGTATCCCCTGACTGAACAATAATCCACTGAAGCTCCATGGTGTCTCCTTTCCCGGCAGGAGAATGCAATTCTCCCCGTCCTATGCTCTTAATGGTGCTACCCTAATATGTATGCGAACCCGGTTGTCCGTCATGTGACATGAATCACGCGAGCCTTTTTTTCAAGCGCTGTTTATCGTCAAAATAAAAAAACCGGAGCGCCAGGGCTCCGGAATGACCGATGAGTGCAGTGGGTTAAGCTTCAACCTAAACTTAAATATGAATGGCTAATACTGCCAAGTTACGTTAATCGGGTGACCTGCCAAACGACAGGTGTTTTCGAGATCTGTTCTCCCAACCACTGGCGGGTAATATTCTGGAACATGCGCGGGTCTCCCGTACAGAAAAATTGATGCACCGGTGTCTCATCCCCACTTGCCAGCTTTCGTTTATCATACAAAATCGTACTGATTTCCCTCGCCGTCTCATCTGCCGAACTGATCAATTTCACTTCCTGTCCCATGACTTCCTGAATCGTTTCCATGAGAAATGGATAGTGGGTACAACCCAAAATGAGACAATCAATTGGCTGTTGTTTGATCTGACCCAACGACTGCTCCACTGCAAGTGTTGTTTGTTCGGAACGAAATTCACCTTGCTCTACCAGAGGCACCAATGCAGGGCAAGCCTGACTGACGACATCAATATAGGGGGATAACTGCTTAAGTGCCGAAGTATATGCACCACTTCCTATCGTCCCCACTGTACCGATTACGCCAATGCGCCCTGTTCGAGTAGCCGTAATGGCAGCACGCGCCCCGGGATGGATGACCCCAATGACAGGCACATTCACCTTCGCCCGGATATAGTCAAGGGCTGCAGCCGTGGCTGTGTTACAGGCGATAACGATAACCTTCGGATCGAACTGGATCAAGAAATCAACGATTTGTTCCGTAAATTGTTTAACTTGTTCGGACGAACGGGGTCCGTACGGTGTCCGGGCAGTATCTCCAAAATAAATGATCTTTTCCCGCGGGAGCTGACGCATCACTTCCTTGGCGACGGTCAATCCCCCTACACCGGAGTCTAATATAGCGATTGCTTGCTGCACGAACACACCGCTTCCTTCTTCATTGAATTGGTTCTGATAACGATTCGGTTCCAGAGCTTTCTTCCTACCGTATGATTATTCCGGCAAAAAGGTACCTACATCTTACCCGATTTCATCTCAGGGTTCAAATAAAACACCGCACGCTGCGGCTTCTACATCATTGTCGCACACAAACAAGCAGGCTCTCCTCATTCTTCGAGGAAAGCCTGCTTATTGCCCAGCATTGCTTCAGATATTATCTTTCGAATCATCTGCAGGCAGCTTCGCAACAACGTCAATGCCAGACTCATTTTCATCATTATTCACAGCAGAGTCTACAGACGAATCCGAGTCGGTAATAACAGCAGATACGCGTAATTCCTTTCCTTCAGCGCAATTCCGCCAGGATTGGATATCTTGGATGACAACGTCTGCCGTTTCTTTTACTTTGGATACAATCTGTGAGCTTTGTTCGCCGACCTTAACGGCCAGTTCCTGACCTTTTTCGGTGACCTGGCGCGCACCTTCCGAAATGTCCTGACGCAGCTCACGACCGGATTTTGGCGCCAACAGCAGCGCTGTTACAGAACCCACTACCGAACCGATCAATGCTCCCCACAACAAACTTTTGTTTGAATCCTTCACGTTGCATCTCTCCCTTTACCTTAATGAAGTACCGGATATCAAGCAACGATACACCTTGATGCTTATTGATCCGGGCGAATGCCTACTCTGTTGATGCAGTATAAGCAGCAAGGGCTTGACCTGACACTCCAGATAGCAAAAACTTTTTAAATCCCATATTGCGCATTAGAATGTCAGCATTAATGATGCCGTGATGATTCAAGCGGCTGTGCGGCATGTGCATCTCCCGGGTCAAGATCAATGACATAACGGCCGGGCGCAATTAGCGCAGCCTGATGCTCACAGCGCCAGCGTCTTCCTCCAGAAGAGCCCAATGTCTGCCCGTCCTGAAGAACATCGCCCTGATCGAATATGTAATAGGCCGCCCCAAGCAACGTCTGGGCTACCGTATCCGGATCCAGTCCCATAAAGTGACACTGTACATCGGGAACACCGAGCGCGGACAATCCAACGGTATCCATAACCAGTTCACGCTGTTCTTCCGTTCCACCTGCCTGATACATGCGAACATTCATTGCTCCATAGAGATGTTCTTCCCTCTTCTGTGACTGAATGTAAGCCTCTGACTCGACCAGCTTGTCACTGCCGTACCAATACATTCCCTCACAAGGCAGAACTTCCATGACTGCCTGGAGTGTATTCTGGAACAATTCCAGACGCTGTTTGCGAGGCATGGCTGCAGAGAACATATCATGGAGCCGGATCGAATACTGCGCTGACTTGACGGCCTCTCCTGCTTCCGGCCAGTGCCAGGCTTGCTGTACTGCCCCACCGAAGCGGGAACGATCCTTGATCTCGTTCACAGGAAGCATGCAGGTCTGTGCCGGTATGTTTCCTTCTTCAAATGAAACTGGATGATCCGTATGATAGAAAACAAGCATGTCCCGGTTATGCTCTGAAGGTTCACTTTCCCCGTTCTGCTTCGCTGATTCATCCATCTTATTCTGTGTGGAGCGTTGATCATTGACCTGCTTCACAGCCAGACGGACTTGTCCGGTATACCGGCTAAGTGCATTCTGCAACCGGATTCGATCTATTTTGGGTTGCTCTCGAAATAATAGCTCCACCATGTAAACCGGGTGAAACCCGGAAGGAATTTCATGTACTTCATTTTTCTCTATTTCATCTTGCCTTTCATTTGTCATGCTGTTCCCCTCATTCCTTACTCTGTCCCTCGGTCTGACCTTGAAATGGACCAAGTTCTTTTTCCACATAGACGCTAACCTGCTCAGCAAACTGTTCCAGAATCGATGGCACCTCTGCGCTTAACGGGTGCAATTCTCCCCGTTCCCAGCTGAAGTAATCCTGTACGAGCGGCTTGCGCAGCGACACGAGACGCTTCAGCACCTCGTAAGTCGAAACGTCAAATACCTTCTCTTCGTGATTGATCTCAATGATGTCATCATAACTGCTGGCATCCCGCATAATGAAACCATCGATAAGATAACTTCCCACATCCGTTACAATCTCAATAGCCAGATGAAGACAGCGCTCCTGGACCAGACCAAGCATAAGACTGCCATCCCAAGCCTGCGCTGCTCGGCGGAGCCCTTCGGCTACTTCCGGCACGGCAGCAAGTCTTCGGGCAATCTGTTCTCTGTTTACGTAATACAATGCAGTCACTTCCCGTTCAGTGAATTATCGATTCCGTTTTCCTCTTCGCTTAAGCCAGAAAAGCATCACCGGACAAGCGATTAGAAACACGATAAAAATATATAAAAATTCCATAACGTCTCTTAAATCGCTCATGCCCAGTCTCCTTTAACAACTGCAGAATGAAATGATTGAATTAGATCTCGTAATCCACTGCGATCGACTGTTCTCTGACCTCGTTCATGTACTTGATGACTTCCTGATGAAGCGGGTGGACCTGGTAGGCCTGGAGATCTTCCAGTGATGCAAATTCGGCTGTCAATGAGATGTCGAAAGATCTGTCAGAGCGAAGCACGTCCACACCAACTTCCAATGAGATCAGGACATCAATTTTGCCTTGCAAGTTGCGAAGAACGTTTGCAGCAGCCTCAATGGTTTCTGGAGAACGATCTTTCATTTTAAAAAGAACAATATGTTTAATCATTGAACAAGCACCCCGTTTGCATATATTAGTGGAAATGAATGAATTTTCGTGTAACCAAAATATATCATAACGTTAGTTATTGCGAAAGGATACTTGTAAACGTTCTCTAAACGATAAAAGAATGCTAAGCCGAACTGTTCTTTTTTGCATTATCTTCATCCTGTGAAGGAGATGTCTCTTCTGAAGGGCTTTTCGAATCAGCTTCAGGTGCTTTTACTTGCGGCTGCGGCCACTCCCGATCAGAAAGCTCCTCCTGTTTCTTCAGCACGGCAATGGCTTGTCTGAGCTTATCAGGCAGCGGAAGACCAATCTTGGCATAGTTTTCTGTAATGGAAATCAACTCGTTAACCAAGTAGAAGTAGATGGCTCCTCCCTTGATAATGTCTGTTCCCATAAGCAGATCAATACGGTGAGCAAGAAGGATAACGGTCAGCATCAGCCCCTTGCGGGCAAGTCCCCAGAACCCGATATTGCTATTTAGCCCTGTTCCCGACCTCACAGCTGCTGCGAGACCTGTAACATAATCCACAGCCATCGCAATGACGAGCAGACTCAGCAATTCATCCCAAACACCAAAAGCAAACGTTACGAACGCTCCGGAAATTGCAGCAAAGGTATTTACGGCTGGACTCACGTTTTCACCCCTCTCTCTGAATTGATCACTATTCAAGATATGTAAGAGTTAGAGATTTTGACAGACCAATCGCCCGGTTCAACTTGCGGATTTTATTTTCGGATTTGTGCACATCATTGCGGGATAATGATTATGACCATTCCAAGTTTTTTGGTGGATTTTAGGTAATAATCCGCATCATATCAACTAAAATCAGAGAAAAGTAGAAAAGTCCTATAAATAGTCTTTAAGACCTAAATTATTGGTTTCCATGTTCTCTTTGATCCCTGAAATTTAGTGAAACATTGTAATCTAGGAATATACTAGGAAATGAATTGCACATACCCTAGTCCATAATTCCCTCCTTTAACATTCTCACGGGATTGAGCCTAATCCAAACCAGTGCACCCGGCACTTGAAAGTACCCCGGTTCTTATTGTAGTATTTGGTTAAAAAAATCGGAGGAAATATGCCTAATCAACCAGAACAACATTCCATCCAGGCGTGGTCTCTGATCAACCGTAAATACTTGGGAAAAGGCGTCCGTGTTAAACGATTCCGTAAACCGACACGCTGTCAAATCCGAAACCGCGTTCTTCTAGCCGTGCTGATGGCCAATGATATCAAGTTGTCCCAGCTTGCCGAAGATCTATCCATCTCATCACGCAGCGTGAGCGCGTGGGTGTATGAGGGGCGGATACCCGGCAGTACCAATTTGGACAAAGCGTGCCAATTGCTAGGCTACCCGCGTCACATTCTCTTCAATGAAGAAGTGGTACGCAAAAGCCCGGTCATTTGTCAGCCCGAGCCTTCCCGTTTCATGAAGCGTACGGTGACCCGATCTCCGGTTAGCAACCGTATTCTGACAGGCTTGTGTATGGTCCATGATTTGTCGGTGACAGATGTCAGCCACTGGATCGGGGTTCATCCCGGCACTTTCCGCAAATGGCTGCATCAGGGAACGCTGCCTTCTGCCGCGTTTCAGGAACAAGCGGAACAATTTTTCCGCATCCCGAAAACCATCTTGTTCGCAGATGTCATCCTGAAAGACCGTCGCAACAACTAAATAAGCGAACAGACAAAAGGCTCTGTTCTTCCCACACGGGAAGACAGAGCCTTTTTAAATGAAACATACCTTTTGATACACCTGTGACGTGCTTCCCCTTCACTTTGTCCCAATAACTTGTTCGACCCTATGATAAGAAATTGTATAATTTGTACGTACAAAAAAGAGCGAAACACGGAGACATTCCTATGATTCTATCCGATGTACGGGTTGGTTTTATTTTAAACTAGGTTCAGAGTTTCATTAATATATTTGAGTCCGGTATATCGTTCTCTAAGTGTATGGGCCGTTGCAAATGCATGTTCCACCATATCCGGTGTAACCCCAAGTTGTGCCGTTGTGGTCGGACCTCCAACCTGCTCAAGCCAAGCCGTAAGCTGTGCCGCATCAGGTAACGTACTATACACATCAAAAACAGGTTCCCGGGACAGACTCGCAAGTTCCTTGTATCGCTCTGTAAGAAGCGCACAAGCTACACCAACTTTGGCCCCATGCAGAACAGGTTTCTGGCCCGCTACCATCAAATCCATCTCCCAACGATGAGAAATGTGATGTTCACCGCCGGATGCCGGACGGGAATAATCAATAATTAGCATGGAGGCACCGGAAATGATTAGCGCATCCATCAATGCGGTTATCCCCTCGTCTCTTCCTTCGGCGATGGCTTGCACATTTTCAATACAGGCAGTCAACGCTTCTTCCGTCATCCGATAAGCAACCGGACAGAATGGCTCCCCGCCCAGATCACGCGACACAATCCAATCCGCCAGAGACGTATATTTGCCTAACATATCACCGAATCCCGCTGCCGTCATTGCTTGGGGAGCCTGCTGGGTAATGTCAATATCTGCAAAGATGGCTTCAGGCGGAACAGCCTGAAACGTCTGCTTGATGCCGCTTACAATGAGCGGCGCTCCTGCAGAAGTGAACCCATCAACCGATGCCGCTGTCGGGACAGACAGAAATGGCTTGTTCATTTTGGCACACACAAATCGCACCAGATCATGTATGGTCCCGGATCCTACTGCGATGATGGCCTGAGTCACTTGTTTTACACCAAGGAGTACCTGCACAATCGCAGCCTCATCGGCAATGATATCCCCCGCACTGTTCTCCGGCATCTGGAATTCATCTGCTATGAGCCCCGCATCCCGTAGGCTTTTTACCACATCGTATCCCGCCGCCGGACCTGTCTGGCCATCATATACCACAGTAACCTGGTTATAGCCCTGTTCCGACAGGTACCCCGGTAATCTACGAATTGCGCCATGTTCCAAATAGACCTGCATTTGCACCGGCCGATGATCATGTCCACAGGTACACTGCTGTGCTTCTTCATTCCAAGCGGCAATGCGTTCATTCATATTCATGTGATCGTAACCTCCCGTTTCTAAGTTCATGCATATTTGCACTGGAAAAGCCACACAATGAGTATAGGAAAAATTTCAATGATTTTCCTGATCACACTTTACTTCTTGTACCCGCATTTTGCAAATGTTTTGACAAACTATTCGAAACAGGTGATCCAATGCAGCTCGGTAAAGATACAGGCCTATCTCTCGGTTTTCTTGCAGGAACGACCCTGGGCAGCGGGATTGCGTTCTTGTTCCAATTTCAGGCGTATGAAG
>NZ_JAKRNM010000020.1 GCF_022346995.1 Paenibacillus sp. ACRRY
CCAATAAAGTATTGAAAAGAGCGATTAGCTCATTTTGAATCTGACGAGATTAAAAATCTCATTGTTGATCTTGCAAGCAAGATCATTTACTCACTCGTTGTTCAGTTTTCAAAGATCAAACATTCATTGTTGTCGTCACTATTTTCTCTCAGCGGCGACTTTTATAATATACCATACTTCGTTTGTTTTCGTCAAGCACTTTTTTGAAGTTTTTTTTCAAAGCTCTTAGCGATCTTTGTTTTATCTTCAAATTTTCTCGACCAAGCAAGCAAAGCAACGAGATATAATGTACCATAAATCTCTGCACTGAGTCAACTACCCAAACAAAGAAATTTTCAACCCCAGCAGAAGCCCTACTCCTGGCAGGCCCAAAATACTTACTGTACCGATTGTAGCAGGATTCAGCGGTATGTAGGCACCCGTAATCCAACCGGAATAATTGACAACATAGATCCCGATCGCAGCCAAAGCCAGATGTATTCCAAATGATGTTACCCATGACAATCCGATTCGCTTTCTGAACAATATGATCACCAGCGCCACCAATGAAGCCACAAGCACACTTCCCAGAATCACACTTTTCATATTAAACACCTCCTCGGCATATTCATTCATCACACACTCATGCCCCGATCCATTACAGCTGACTTCTTCATCCCCGCTCGTTTCGCCCGCTTCAGATGAATCTGGTACTTACGCTCTGCTGCTTCCAGAACATATATGGCATAATCAATTTCATCTTCCCCCTGCGCTTCTTCAAACTGCCTCACCGCACGCTCCCACTCTGCTTTAGCCTTTTCAATCTCCAAGTAGATCTGTTCTTCTTCCAGCTCCTTCTGCATTTGGGTGCGTTTCTCCACTGCCCGTCCTGCATTTTTCCAAAAAAACATAAGCTCTCCCCCTTTGATTCAGCACAGCATATTCTCATACTTATCAAGGGAAGGACAAACTTAGAACTAGAGAAACAAATTTCTCTCGCGATACTTCATTCAGCAAACAAAAAAAGAGAGCCTCTCGGCTCTCTGGATGAATCCATTCCAATCTCCAACTACTTCATTCTATGCAAAGCCACGTTCTCCTTAGTCACACATACATGCTTATCGGATCTCTCTGCGGCCTTCCAGTGCTTTCGATAGTGTCACTTCATCTGCGTACTCCAAGTCTCCACCGACAGGCAATCCATGGGCTATCCTGGTCACTGTAATCTCGAACGGCCGAACCAGACGGGATATATACATCGCCGTCGCCTCACCCTCAATATTCGGATTCGTTGCCAAAATCAATTCTTGCACCCGTTCATCGCTCAGTCGGGTCAACAGCTCCTTCAACCGAATATCATCAGGGCCGATTCCCTCCATTGGAGAGATCGCACCTTGCAGCACATGATAGTACCCATCAAACTCTTTGGTACGCTCCATAGCAACAAGGTCCTTGGAGTCTTGAACCACACAAATGACAGAACCATCACGGGACTTATCCTGACAAATGCGGCATGGATCGGTATCTGTAATATTACAGCATACCGAGCAATAATGAAGGTTACGCTTCACACTAACAAGCGCCTTGGCAAAATCAATAACGTCATCTTCCTTCATGTTAAGCACATGAAAAGCTAGTCGCGCAGCTGTCTTGGGGCCAATACCCGGCAATCGGGTAAAAGCATCAATAAGTTTCGCTATCGGTTCGGGATAATACAATCGATTGTGTCTCCTTTGACAGGATCAATTTTAATTAAAACAATCCCGGAATTTTCATGCCACCTGTGAATTTGCCCATGTCCTGGTTAGCAATTTCATCAGCTTTGCTCATCGCATCATTTACAGCAGTCATAACGAGATCCTGCAGCATTTCTACATCTTCCGGATCTACCGCTTCAGGTTTAATGGTAATGGAAAGCAATTTCTTGTGTCCGTTAACCTCAGCTGTAACCACGCCGCCACCCGAAGTACCTTGAACCGTTTTGTCAGCCAGTTCCTCTTGTGCCTTCAGCATTTGCTCCTGCATTTTCTTCACTTGCTTCATCATTTGGTTCATGTTGTTCATTATTGTTCATCTCCTTTGTTATAGTTAATGATGCGCGCTTGCGCTAGGTATATCTATTCCTTGATCACTACAAGATCTTCACCGAAGAGCTGGATGGCTTCATCAATCCAAGGTTGCTTGCTGCCTGACCCGCCGTCTTCATGCTCAGGTTCAAGCTTAAAGTCCTCCTTTGGCGCTTCAGCAGCTCCTTCCATGGCTCCCGTCCAGTCTTTAAGCATCATCGTCACCAGACGTGCTGAACGCCCAAGCTGTTCAGACAGCACGCGCTCGATCACTTCACGATTAGCCTGCTTCTCTGTCGTTTCACGGTGAATGTTGTTTTTAAAAGCAACCAATACATTGTCTTCTAACATAGATACAGGCTCGCCATCCATAAACCAGGCATGGACCGTAACCTTCTCCTCTTTAACACGCTGCAAGATTTGACTCCACTTTCTGCTGATCTCCACAAATTCCGGAGATCCCTTGCGCGCCACGTATTGATCCAGCTGTGCAGGTAGCTTCGCCGGAGAATTCCCTCTGGATACGGGAGCACGAGTTGCCGGACGTGAAGAACTGCTTGGTGCAGCCTCTCCACCAGAGAGACCACTTTTCAGCGCTCGATCCAACTTCTTCTCCAACTCAACAAGCTGTTGTTTCAATCGGTTAATTTCCCCGCTGTCAGCTGGTGGGGACGCCGTCGCTCCTGCTGACACAACGACTTGATTCGATGCCTCTCCCTGCGCAGGTATACTGCACAGCTTGAGCAGCGCCACTTCAAATAACGTTTGCGGCTGCACTGCATATTTCATCTCACTCTGGTAGCGGTTAAGTGTATCAATCATTTGGAACAACTGTTCCTTCGTGAAGGATTCTGCCATATCACGGAAAGACTCAGGGTTAAGTACCCGGTCTGTCAGTTTGTCGGCATCCGGCACCATCTTGATCATAAGCAAATCACGGAAGTAATACAGCAAGTTTTCCATGCATTTATCTGCACTCTTGCCTTCATGCATAAACCCTTCGATCATTTGCAAAATATGTCCGACATCACCTTTGAGCAATGAAGCGGCAAGCTTGGCAAATTGCTCTGAAGGGATTCCTCCAGTCATATCCATAACCTGCTGGTATGTTACTCTTCCATCTGTGAAAGAAGAGATCTGATCCAGAACACTGAGTGCATCCCGCATACCCCCGTCCGACAGACGAGCGATGTATTGGAGCGCATCCTGATCAGCCTCCATACCCTCTTGTTCGCATATCAACGTAAGTCTTGCCGTCTGCTCCTCTAGGGAAACCCGGCGGAAATCAAATCGCTGACACCTGGAGATAATCGTGGCCGGAAGGCGGTGTGGTTCGGTTGTTGCCAAAATAAACATTACATGCGGAGGGGGTTCCTCCAATGTTTTGAGCAAAGCGTTAAACGCCTCTGTCGTTAACATGTGTACTTCGTCAATAATATAGACTTTCTGCCGGACTTCCGTCGGGGCATATTTAACCTTTTCACGAAGATCGCGGATCTCTTCAACACCCCGGTTGGATGCAGCATCAATCTCCTGCACATCCATTACAGAACCGGCCGTGATCCTGCGGCAAGCTTCACATTCGTTACAAGGCTCAGGCGCAGGTCCGCGCTCGCAGTTTACAGCTTTGGCCAAAATCTTGGCAGCACTGGTCTTCCCCGTTCCTCTGGGCCCGTTAAACAAGTAGGCATGGGAAGTCCGCTGTTCACGAATCGCGTTCTGCAAGGTCTGAATAATATGCTGTTGTCCCACCATATCTTGAAACGACTGGGGACGCCAAGCCCGGTATAACGCGATATGCTCCATGATGCGTTACCTTCCTTCCACTTCGCATTCGAGTCCTTTGTCGTTCCCCCATTATACTATATTCCAGGGTGATTCCAAACTTTATCTGACCCATGATGCGTAGTTTTTTTGTACATATCAAAAAGACCTCTGCATACATACAACTGCAAAGGTCTCTACATTTCAAATGGTAAGCCGTGCACCTGCTATCGATAATTGCGATCCAAGTGGCACCCCTGAACAACAGCTCAGGCTAGGCAACCCTCCGGCACAAGAGTGATCTCACTTATGGCTGCTTCCTTCCGGACCTGACCAGGTTCATGAGTACTCATTGCGGAGGACCCAACCGTCAACACCACGTTCAGGGACCAAACCTCACATCGACAAAACCTCTAGCAGGAATTCAACCTCGCTATAGCGGATTGCGAGTTACAGGGCACCGCTACCTCCCCATCTAGCACGGTAAGAAATAGTATAACGTAAGCTTATCCAAATTGCAACCAGGTGTGAACTGGAACCTTTATCCCTATATAAAAACCCCCTGCCAACAGGCAGGGGTGGTTTGGATGCAATTAGCAGACAATTCACAGGGAATTGCTGAATTAGATTCCGTATTTTTTCTTGAAACGATCGACACGGCCGCCAGCATCGATAAACTTCTGTTTACCGGTGAAGAACGGGTGGCAAGCGGAGCAAATCTCTACACGAAGTCCTTCTTTAACTGAACCAGTCTCAAAAGTGTTACCGCAAGCGCAGGTTACTTGACCGATCGTGTATTTAGGATGAATTGCTTCTTTCATTACCTTTCACCTCTTTCCGCCCTGAGCCTCAAGCGGACCCAGAGTAAATGGCACAACTTCAGAGATTATAACACGGCCTAATGCGTGTTGCAATCGAATATTATCAAGAGGTGATGAGTCGTTTCGGACGAGCCATTCCGGCTGGAGGAACATGTGTATACGAGCCAATAACGACATCAGGCAGCTCTTCTTCGAAGATCTCAATCATTGGCTTCATTCCCAGAATATCACCTTGAGCTGGAGGGATTAATTCCAGATAACTCTCTGGGTCGATATTCAGATTGCGCATTTGAATCAAGCGCAGATCTGTTCTCCGGGCAAACTCAATCATTGCTTCAATCTCCTCTTCGCGATCCGTGACACCCGGGAAGATCAGATAGTTAATCGATGTATACACACCTTGTTGGGCCGCATACTTCATCGATTTCTCCACGTTTGCAAGTGTATAACCCCGTGGTTTGTAATACGCATTATAGTGATCGTCCAGTGCACTGATCGTACTCACGCGCATCAAATCAAGACCCGCATCCACGATGCCTCGAATATGATCATTCAAACCAGCGTTGGTATTAATGTTGATATATCCCATATCCGTAATGGAACGAACCTCACGAATGGCTTCAATAATCAATTTGGCCTGAGTTGACGGTTCCCCTTCACACCCCTGACCGAAGCTAATAATGGACTCTGGTGTTTTCAGGTGTTCCAGCATAACCTCAACAATTTCGTCCACACGAGGCCGGAAGTTCATTCGAGTCTGCGGGGAAACAAAACCACTGTCATCCGGTTGTTCCGAAATACACCCGAAGCAGCCTGCGTTACAGGAGTACGATACCGGAACTCCACCTTCCCAACGATTCAGGAACGTGTTGGAAGATGTCAGACACTCATATCCAAGTGCACAGTTGGACAGATGGGTATACAAGCGATTTTCAGGATACTTTTCGGTCATCCGCGTAACTCCAGCACGTACGTCATCACGGTCACAGTTCAGCGGATTCCACTGATCCGGATGATCGGACATCCGGGCTGTAACGTAGAATGCATCATCCTTCCATACCACTGCAGAGTACCCGAACAACGGAAGCTTATACTCTTTGTCCGTTTTCACATAACCCGGCAAACAAAGCCGAGTAAATCCTTGCGGGAGCAAAGCTCCGACCGCCTGTGTATCACTCGGAAGAGGCATCATCTCACCGGTGTCTGGATCCATCCCAATGGGACGAGTGCTTGGTAATCCAACCAGAGTTGCACCCTCTGGTAGAGGAATAAGTTCATCCTCCATAATTTCAACGATCATATCTCCACTACGGGCAAGCCCATACAGGGATGGGTGATCAAATACATTGCCTTTTTCATCTGCGTATACTAAATACATGATGTTCTCCTCACATCTAATGGGTTAAACCGAACGACGAGTTTATAATAAATCCAGCAGCGGAACTGCCAAATTCGAATGCTTAAACGTACAACATTTTTTAAGTAGTTGTTGCTGAGGTAGCCGTCTGTCTCGGCGATCGCCGAGTCGTTGTGGTCCCCGAATTGCTTGTGTTATTGCCCGCTGCATCAAACGCAGCCAAAAACTCTGCATTCGTTTTGCTGTTGCGCAGTTTTTTCAGGAAGCTTTCCACAAAATCATGGGAGTCATTCATATTTTTACGAATGGTCCAGATGGTATCAAGCTCTTCCTTGCTGAGCAACACTTCTTCTCGGCGTGTACCCGAACGACGAATATCGATGGCTGGGAAGATACGGCGTTCTGCCAGTTTGCGGTCCAGATGAAGCTCCATATTACCCGTACCTTTAAACTCTTCATAGATAATATCATCCATACGAGATCCCGTATCGATTAGCGCAGTCGCCAGAATAGTCAGGCTTCCGCCCTCTTCCACATTCCGTGCAGATCCAAAGAAACGTTTTGGACGATGGAATGCTGCAGGGTCAATACCCCCACTAAGTGTCCGTCCGGATGGCGGGATAACCAGGTTATATGCACGAGCAAGACGCGTAATGCTGTCCAGCAAAATAACTACATCTTTTTTCGCCTCAACCAGACGCAGAGCACGTTCCAGCACCAGTTCCGCAACCTTGATATGATTCTCAGGCAGCTCATCGAACGTAGAAGCCACAACTTCCCCTTTTACCGAACGAGACATATCCGTTACTTCCTCCGGACGTTCATCAATCAACAGGACAAACAGTTCAATTTCTGGATTGTTGGTTGAAATACTGTTGGCAATTTCTTTGAGGAGAAGCGTCTTACCTGCTTTGGGAGGTGCTACGATCAATCCGCGCTGTCCCAAACCTACAGGAGCCAGCACATCCATAATGCGTGTAGACAAATGGTTGGGGGATGTTTCGAGAACCAGCTTTTTCTGCGGATACAATGGGGTTAATGCCGGGAAGTGAAGTCTTTCCGCAGCAGCTGAAGGATTCTCACCGTTTACCGCATTGACTTGCAGCAAACCGAAATATCTCTCGTTTTCCTTCGGCGTTCTACATTTACCAGATACGAGGTCACCCGTTCTAAGATCGAACTTACGAATCTGCGAGGCCGATATATAAATGTCTTCGGTGCTAGGCAGGTAGTTAATCGGGCGGAGAAAACCGTAACCTTCCGGAAGGATCTCAAGTACACCTTGCATAAACATCAAACCGCTCTGTTCAGCCTGAGCACGTAGTATGGCAAAAATCAATTCTTTCTTCTTCAGTGTGCCATAGTAGGGAATCTGATATTTTTTGGCCAGTTTGTAGAGGTCCGTTAGTTTCATTTCTTCCAAATCGGAAATTTGTAGATCCATATAATAACCACCTATTCAATTAATAAGTCCGTGAAATGGATAGTTTCGCTTGATGATCGGCTATGGGAGAACAGCACAAATCAGCTGCGTTCTCTTCTGTCCATTGTACGGAATGTAACCGTTATAATGCAAATACTTGTCGTTGAGTGTAAGTTTCCGGGTGGGATGACCATGATACAGTGTTACACACTTGTAAGTGAACATATAATTCACGAGGCTTTCGATCCGGGTACCCAGTCATGGAGCACAGACAAATCGGGGTTTGGGGAAAAGGAATGATGTCAGTTCATACAGCCATATGATATTTGATCCAAAAAAAGACCCTCCGGTTAAGGAAACAAAAACCATTTCATCTTATCCCGGAGAGGCTGAGAACTCTATTAGAATAGGTTTACCCAATTGTTGTAAGGTTATGCAGTTCTGTCAAAATAATAACGTCAAGTCACCAATCTTGCAATATGGTAACTTACGCTATTCTGTTTCGCGCCATACATCTGCACCAAGAAGACGCAGGTTGGTGACGAGGTGGTCGTAGCCACGATCAATATACTCGACGCCTGTCACTTCAGTCACACCTTCGTTAACCGTCAGACCGGCAATGACCAGCGCTGCTCCGGCACGAAGATCCGATGCCTTTACTTTGGCCGCATTCAGTGCACCGCCTTCAATGATGGCTGAACGACCTTCCACTCGAATTTTAGCGCCCATACGAACCAGTTCTGGCACATGCTTAAATCGATTGCTGTATACAAAATCGCTCAGGACACTTACACCTGTAGCTTGAGTTAATACACTTGTCATCGGAGACTGCAAATCGGTTGGAAATCCCGGGTATACCAGTGCCTTAACATCCACATGGCTATAGGAAGGTTGTCCAATGACACGAATGCTCTCATCCAACTCTTCAATGCCCACGCCCATCTCCAGCAACTTGGCAGTTAACGCCTCCAGATGTTTGGGAATGACATTGTCGATCAAAACATTACCGCGCGTTGCTGCTGCGGCAATCATATACGTACCCGCCTGTATACGGTCAGGAATAATGGAATGACGGCAGCCTTTGAGCTCCGACACGCCTTCAATACGAATAGTTTCAGTACCTGCACCCTTGATGCTGGCACCCATTGAATTCAAAAGTGTTGCTACATCTATAATCTCAGGCTCTTTAGCCGCATTTTCGATAATTGTAGAGCCTTTGGCACGAGTTGCCGCCAGCATAATGTTAATGGTTGCACCTACACTGCTTACATCCAGATAAATCTTAGCTCCACGCAGCTCTTTGGCATGCAGATGGATGGATCCATGTTCGTTCGTTACCGTTGCGCCAAGCGCTTCAAAACCTTTGATATGTTGATCAATCGGACGAGGCTCGAAGTTACAGCCCCCAGGCAAACCAATTGTTGCTTCTTTGAATCGTCCAAGCAATGCTCCCATCATATAATACGAAGCACGCAGCTTTTTCACGGGACCATTCGGCATAGGTATAGATTTGATATCGGAAGGATCGATCTTCATCTGACTGCCTTCCCAAAATACACGAGCTCCGAGTTCCTCCAAAATTTCCGCATAAACCGCGACATCACTCAAAAGTGGCAGGTTATCCAGCACAACCTCTGATTCGGCAAGCAATGCTGCAGGAATAAGCGCAATGGCGCTGTTCTTGGCGCCGCTTATGGTTACAGTCCCCTGTAACGGACGTCCGCCACTAATCATCAATTTTTCCATAAAGCTTAATGTCCCCCTACGTGTTTTGCAGCCGATAAACGGCATGACGTGCTGATGGCTCCCTACGTGAAATAAGGTGTGAAAATGGAAAGACACCGGCTAGGCGGTGTTCTTTCCACTTCACAGTATGGAACTGGTAAAGATAAATTACGCTTTGTTGTTGGAACCAAACTCGCGGATTTTACCTTTAACGGTTTCTTTGATTGCTTCACGGCCTGGTACGATGAATGTACGTGGATCGTAAGCATCTGGTTTAGCTGCAAGCACTTCACGAACCGCTTTTGTGAACGAAATTTGGTTCTCCGTGTTTACGTTGATTTTGGAAGTACCCAGGGAAATGGCTTTATCGATGTCATGTTTAGGAATACCTGTACCACCGTGCAATACGAGTGGAACTTGTACCGCATCACGAACTTCTTCCATTTCTTTGAAGCCCAAGTTTGGCTCGCCTTGGTAAGGACCGTGTACGGAACCCAGAGCTGGTGCCAATGTGTCGATACCTGTTTCTTTAACGATACGGATACACTCGTTCAGGTCAGCGTATTGGATGCCGCCGATAACGTCATCTTCTTGGCCGCCAACAGTACCTACTTCAGCTTCAACGGAAACGCCTTTAGCGTGTGCATATTCAACGACTTTTTTCGTCATTTCAATGTTCTCGTCGATGGAGTGGTGGGAACCGTCGATCATAACGGAAGTGAATCCGGCATCGATTGCTTCTTTACATTTATCAAAGCTGGAACCGTGGTCCAGGTGAATCGCAACTTCAACGGTGATTTTCATGTCATGAATGAGTCCTTCTACCATTTTAACTACTGTGTAGAAGCCACCCATGTGACGTGCTGCACCTTCGGATACACCAAGGATTACAGGAGATTTTTCTTCTTCTGCAGCTGCAAGAATCGCTTGAGTCCACTCAAGGTTATTGATGTTGTATTGACCAACTGCATATTTTCCTTCAAGTGCTTTGTTCAACATGTTTGTCATAGAAACTAATGGCATGGTTTCAATCCTCCTAGGGTTTGGGTTGTGTCTATGGTTTTTAGCCGAAATCACATACGGGCTTATTATACCACATCCCATGTCAAATACTAAACAAGCATTTGCAAAAATGCTGTGCTTTGCAGCACAGTTTTCATAGACACCGCATGAAGCCGCTCCCATTCTCAATATTCCCTCGTTGATTGGACGAAATACCCAATGCCTCCAAGAAGTACATGCCTTATGGAGCACAGACCAAAAAATCCTGCATTCACAGGATTCAGCTGCACCTATTCGCCGTATCATTGCGAAGCTGCATGTTGACTGCCACGCGCATTTCATCAATATCGAACGGTTTCGTGAAATGCATAAGCGCACCGAGATCAGTAGCTTCCTTGATCATGTCCAGTTCGCCATAAGCTGTCATCATGATGACTTTGATATCCGGATCAATTTCCTTAATATGCTTCAAAATTTCAAGGCCATCCATGCCTGGAATCTTCATATCGAGCAACACTAGATCAGGTTTATCTGTATTCACAATTTCCAGAGCGATCTTGCCATTGGGAGCCTGGAATGTGTTATATCCCTCACTGCTGAATACTTCCATTAAGAGGATTCGAATCCCGTTCTGGTCATCAACGATTAACACTTTTTTATTTTCCACTCTGTAACCTCCTGGATTTTAGGAAAGCATGCATTTCTCCGAATCTGGATAACTATCCCATAGTCGTCATGATAAGTATTCTACCCTTCCCATTAAAATCCTGCCCCACGCACAAATTACAGCAAACATTTTATCCACGCCACACTTGCATGCGAGCTATTGCCGGAACCAAAAAAGAGGTGCTCACCGCACCAGCCTGCAAACACAGGCCATTCGGCAAACACCCCTCTACATTATAGGGTAAACTCGATATTATTTTTCTGCATTTTCCAATGAAGCTTTTACGAATTCACGGAACAATGGCTGTGGACGGTTCGGACGGGATGTAAATTCCGGATGGAATTGTACAGCCAGGAACCATGGGTGTCCCGGAAGTTCCACGATCTCAACCAGACGGCCATCCGGAGATGTACCGGAGATGACCAGACCTGCTTTTTCAATCGCTTCACGGTACTCATTGTTGAACTCATACCGGTGACGGTGTCTCTCGTATACCAACTCATCATCATAACAAGCCATAGCCAAAGAACCTTCTTGCAGCTTACAAGGATATAGACCCAGACGCATTGTACCGCCCAGATTTTCGATATCTTTTTGTTCTGGCAACAGGTCGATTACCGGGAATTCGGTAGCCGGGTTAATCTCGGAGCTGTTCGCACCATTCAGACCCACAATGGAACGTGCATATTCAATTACGGAAACCTGCATACCCAAGCAAATACCGAAGAATGGAATGTTTTTCTCACGGGCATAACGGATCGCCGACACTTTACCTTCGATACCACGATCTCCGAAACCACCAGGAACAAGGATACCACCCACACCATGCAGCAGGTCGCCTACGTTCTCGTCTGTGATATCTTCGGAATGGATCCAGCGGATCTTCACATCTGCATTGGATGCAAATCCTGCATGAGACAGGGATTCAACAACACTCAAATAAGCATCGTGCAGTGCTACATATTTACCAACAATGGCAATCTCAACTGTACGCTGCAATTTGCTGATGCGGTCAACCAGCCCTTCCCACTCGCTCATATCCGGTGCAGGAGTGGTCAGCTTCAGGTGATTCACCACGATTTCATCCAAACCTTCTTCGCGCAGGTTCAAAGGCACTTCATACAACGTGCTTGCATCGCGACATTCAACTACGGCATTCTCATCAATGTCGCAGAAGAGAGCGATTTTGGCTTTCATGTCTTTGGACAGTTCGTATTCTGTACGGCATACAATCACATTTGGCTGGATACCGATACTGCGCAGTTCTTTCACGCTGTGCTGGGTTGGTTTTGTTTTCACTTCACCAGCTGCCTTGATGTAAGGAATCAGCGTTACATGGATATACATCACGTTGTCACGGCCAACATCACTCTTGATCTGACGAATAGCTTCCAGGAAAGGCAAGCTCTCGATATCGCCTACAGTTCCGCCGATCTCTGTAATCACAACATCCGAACCTGCTTCACGTCCAGCGCGGAATACGCGCTCCTTGATCTCGTTCGTAATGTGCGGAATCACTTGTACCGTGCCGCCGAGGTATTCTCCGCGCCGCTCTTTGCTGATAACGGAGGAATACACTTTACCCGTCGTGACGTTGCTGTTTTTGGAGAGGTTGATATCGATAAAACGTTCATAGTGACCAAGGTCCAAATCCGTTTCCGCGCCATCATCCGTTACAAAAACCTCACCGTGCTGATAAGGACTCATTGTTCCCGGGTCGATGTTGATGTATGGATCAAATTTTTGAATGGTTACCTTGAGACCTCTGTTTTTCAGCAGTCTGCCCAACGAGGCAGCGGTGATCCCTTTACCCAGGGAGGACACAACTCCGCCCGTCACGAAAATATACTTTGTCACTGTTATTACCCTCCTAATATAAATGCAGAAATTCAGGCGATATATGGTGTTATCGTAACCCGTTTCCCAGGTAATCATCGTTAAAAAGAGCAATGGCAGAAATTCCCTGCATCTGCGTACTGCTCTTTTGTGCGAAGACCATGTGTAAACCTTGTTCTACAGCTAAGAATCGTGCAAATTTTCCGAAAGCCAAACATCCATGCCTGTCCCCAAAATGGCATCGATCCATCTCTTGTCGACGTTTTTTTTATATACAAAAAACGGGCCACGGATGTTTGGCCGGGAGCGTGCGGAAATCAATCATTTTTGCAATATTCTGCCTCTAAAAATACAAAAAAAAGTACTCCCGCAGGACGGGGCACTTTTTATAAAAAACATAAATATATTCTCGCTCATTCATAAGCCCATGCAATAGTTTACCCGTTACCCCGTTCGCTGTCAAGGCTGACTATCTGGGGAAAACGGGTAAATTATCGACGTCAAAAATGACGGTTACTTATCGGAATCGTCGTCAAAATCATCCTCGTCTTCGGACTCATCTTCTTCGTCTTCATCGAGGTCTTCTTCATCCAAATCGTCATCTTCAACCAGAACTTCTTCATCGCTGTCATCTTCATCAAAGATGTCGTCATCGTCGTCATCATCATCGTCATCGTCGTCTTGATCATCATCGGAATTGTCGAAGTCTTCGTCACTGTTGTAGCTGTCTTCCTCTTCGCCAAAGTCCTCATCTTCCAGATCATCGTCTTCATCGTTGATGATACGCGGACGCTTCGCACCAGTCATGGAGTCTTCTGTTCCACCTACTGGATACCAGCGTTTCAATCCCCAAAGACTTGTACCGACACAGGCAAAACGGCCATCGATATTAATCTCGGTATATAGCTGGGCGATAAATTCGTTGATTTCTTCATCAGTCATTCCGCGCTGTTTTGCTACCTCATTCATCAAATCACGGTAGTAGTACGGCGTATTGGCCGCTTTCAGCACCATAAAGGCAAGGTCAACCAAAGGAATCTCTCTTACCTTTTCTTTATCAATTTTTAAATTGAGCGAGGTACTCACTGACAGACACTTCCTCTCACACATAATTCACTTTATATCCCTACGAGCTGGACCGTTACGTATAACATATCCATTAACAAACCTAAGTAAAACCTATTTAGCGGTAAAAAGCAAGTTTTTATGTAGGCATTTGATATAAATTCAAGGTGCTGTGCTTCCCGTTTGCAAATATGTCGATTCTGTAAAAGTTAGCGAAAAATAAAAAAGACGGAGTCCCCTCCGCCTTCTGACTGTATACCCCTGAAGGATCGCTCCTCGCCAGGGTCCCCGCAAGAGCCCTCTAGCCCTCCATCCATCATATGTCCCTGCGCCCGTTTTGACACGGAGAGAACGTCTTTTTGTAAAAAAAGGGCAAGTTCCCCATGCGGCGGGATGAACGCATTCATAGAATACCTCAGCATGTTCATCCCGAAGGGGGCAGCCCATAATGGACTATACTGGTTTTTTGCATCAATTAGTTGAAGGAATGCAACGTCCTGAACCGGAACAGCCAGGGCGGTATCTGATCCGGTTCGCCAAACCTGGACAGTATGAAGCCTGTCTGCTTGAGCTCTCGCGGATGCGGAATGAGCATACTCACCTTAGCATGGTCCGCTCCTCACGACTGGCCCGCTCCATTATTGCTCCGGTCCGTTGTCTGGAGGTTTTGGATCAATACCGTGATGAAATCAGTGTGGAAGAAGATATGCAAATTTCCCTTCATGCAACAGCACTTCACAATAAGCCGGCCACAGCTCAAGGGGTTCCATGGGGAGTGAAGCAGATTCGTGCACCGAAAGTATGGTCCGTCTCCACGGGACACCGGATCAAAATCGGCGTAATCGACACAGGTGCCGATTACCATCACCCCGATCTCAGGTACTCCCTGGCTCGTGGGATCAACCTGTTAAACCGCAGTCTGCTTCCTCATGACGACAACGGTCATGGTACCCATATTGCCGGAACGATCGCCGCTGCGAATAGTACGGAAGGCATGATCGGCGTAGCTCCGCGTTCCCTGATCTACCCGGTCAAGGCATTTGACCATAACGGTTCCGCCTATGTCTCTGATATTGTACTGGGCATCGACTGGTGTGTGCGTAACCGGGTCGATATTATCAATATGAGTTTCGGCATGAAAACCCGCAGCAAGGCACTCCTTGATGTGGTTAACCGTGCACATCAGGCTGGCATCGTCATTGTGGCTTCGTCAGGAAATGACGGCAAACGCCGCAGCATCGATTATCCTGCACGCTATCCGCAGACCATTTCGGTGGGAGCCACCGACAAAAATCGGCGGATTGCGTCCTTCAGCAATCGCGGCGCATACGTGGATGTCTATGCCCCTGGGGACAAGATCATCTCTTCCTGGGTGCAGGGCAAGCACCATGAGATGAGTGGTACATCCATGGCTACGTCCCATGTGAGCGGTGCTATTGCACTGCTGCTCGCGAAGCATCCGGGTCTCTCGCCCAGCGAGATCAAGACGCTGGTCAAGCGCGCAACCGTTCCGCTGCGCGCACGCAAGTCCACCACCGCGAAGAGCAAAGTGCGCGGTGGCGAGATTGACGCACTCCGGCTGATGCAGGAGGGCGGCGGGTAATGGGGCAGCTGCGTATTGCCGCTGCCCTTGGGGTCTCGCCAGCAGTAGCCTATGGCAGGCTGGCTGGCTCGGTGCCCGGCTGGTCCGCCAAGCCTTGGCGGGCTGGAGCACCGGGCACAGCAAAAAGTCTCCATGTCCACGCTGCATTGCAGGCGTGATGCATGGAGACTTTTTGCCATGGGCCAAGCCGCTGCTGCGGTGCTTGGCCTCGCGGTTTACATTTTGTCCGGTGCGGATACGCCTACCAGACGGAGCGCTGTCGCGATGACGGTGCGAACGGCACCAATCAGCGCCAGACGCGCTTGGGTTTGACCCGCGTCTTCGGTAATAACGCGTTCAGCACGATAGTAGCTGTGGAACAATGAAGCCAGCTCATATACATAACGGATCATGCGATGAGGCGCATATCCGGTAGCTGCTGCGGCAATCTCTTCAGGCAGCTCGCCCATTTTACGAAGAAGATCGAATTCATGTTCCGTCGTCAGCTTGGACAGGTCAATCTGTGCCAGTGGCAGCAGCTCAATACCCTGCTCTTCAGCCTGACGGTATACACTGCATACGCGGGCATGTGCATATTGTACGTAGAATACTGGGTTCTCATTAGACGTTGAAATCGCGAGATCCATATCAAAGTCCAGATGGGAATCCATGCTGCGCATCGTGAAGAAGTAACGAATCGCATCAATACCCACTTCATCCATCAGATCTTCCATCGTTACCGCTTTACCGGTACGCTTCGACATCTTCACTTTTTCGCCGTTTTGGAACAAGCTCACCATCTGTGCAATCAGTACCACAAGCTTGGATGGATCATTACCCAGTGCCTGCATTGCTGCTTTCATCCGTGGAATATATCCATGGTGGTCAGCTCCCCAGATGTTGATCATCGTGTCATATCCGCGGGAATACTTGTCACGGTGATATGCAATATCCGGCGTCAAGTAAGTGTACGTACCATCGTTTTTGATCAATACACGTTCTTTGTCGTCACCATATTGCATGGTTTTCAGCCAAGTTGCTCCGTCTTTTTCGTAAATTTCGTCACGATCACGCAATTCGTCAAGGACACGAAGCACTTCCCCATTGTCGTACAGAGAAGTCTCGCTGAACCAGATGTCGAAGTTAACGCGGAAGCGATTCAGGTCGCGCTTGATTTTATCGAGCTCTTTCTCCAGACCATAGTCACGGAAATAAGCAGCACGATCACCTGGATGCATCGACAGCAAGCTGTCTCCCTTTTCGGCTACCAGCTCCTTGGCAAATCCTTTGATATCTTCGCCGTGGTAACCATCTTCCGGCATCTCCGCATCCTGACCCAGCTCCTGCAAATAACGTGCTTCAATGGAACGTGCCAGGTTAAACACCTGGTTACCCGCATCATTAATGTAGTATTCACGTGTTACGTCATACCCGGCATAATCGAGGATGTTGCAGAGCGCATCACCCACAGCCGCTCCACGGGCATGTCCCAGATGCAAACTGCCTGTCGGGTTCGCACTGACAAACTCCATCTCGACCTTACGACCTTCGCCGACATTGATCCGTCCGTAGTTCTCACCTTGTTCATGAACAAGTCCAAGCACCGGGTAAAGGTAACTCTTGTCCAATTTGAAGTTGATAAATCCTGGTCCGGCAATCTCTGCCTTCTCGATTCCAGCTTCCACAAGGTTCAGATTCGCAATAATTTCTTCTGCAATCTGGCGTGGATTGCGCTTGGCAATCTTGGTCAGCTGCATGGCTGCGTTGGTCGCCAAATCCCCGTGCGACTTGTCACGCGGCACTTCAAGTGTTATTGCTGGCAGTTCCTCTTGCGTAACGAGACCGGCAGCAACAACAGCATTGCCGATCGCGGTACTTACCCGTTCGTTAATCGTATCTAGTGGATTACGTGTCATGAAATTGGTTCCTCCTGTATGTGCAAACTGATCTCAAAATGTCCGGCTTCTTCGTCAAAGCGGTAAAAGTCATAGCTCCACGCTGCGCGTGCGCTCAATCCCTGTATGGAAAGGTCCAGCTTATGTGTATGCGTGGACAGGGTAAATGACATGTAAGGTGATCGGTAAAAACCTGGGAGCTTGCGATTCATTTCAAACGTTTGCTCCGATTCCACCTCACCATGGCGTATAATCTTGAGGGATTGTCCACCAAGTTTCAATGTTGTTCGGGTAATACCACCCTCAGGTCCAGCCTGTGGCTCTTCGTAACGAACATAGAGCACAGAACCCTTCAAAATGGCTTCACCCTTCATTTCCTGCAGCACATCTTCGCCTTCATAACGGCTGTGCAGCCGGATCTGAACCGGTCGCATGTTCGACATGAATGTTAACCTCCAATATATTCGAGGCGGCGCAAAATCGGGCAGGACCGGTGAGAACAGCCCTTCCCGAATTCGAGTACCGCTATACGCGCTAATATAACCAGATAGCTCGCTATCCTACACT
This sequence comes from Paenibacillus sp. ACRRY, assembly GCF_022346995.1. Classification (GTDB taxonomy): domain Bacteria; phylum Bacillota; class Bacilli; order Paenibacillales; family Paenibacillaceae; genus Paenibacillus. Next base: position 17,750 of record NZ_JAKRNM010000020.1, read on the forward strand.
CTACTGTATAACTATATCCAGTTCACCCGCTCAATTCAAATCCAAATTCAGAGTTTTTGTCCCATATCATCAAAAAAAAGCAGAGCAACACCCTAAAAGTGCAGCCCTGCTTAGTTACATTATAATGAAATCAAACGTTAAAGGTTCGACCACCTGGATTCATAAGGGAACGGGCAGATCGATTCTACCAGCTTGGCACGAACCTGGACCAGACAGCCGCAATAGCGGCAGGTAGTGCCATATTGCAGTCCTGGACAGTCTGCACATAAGGATAATCGCCTCTCATATTCCTCGTCCTGAACGACAGGGCGCGAGCGGGATGCAATCTCCACCAATCGGGCCATTTTGGAATCACTGATGTTGACAGCATGTTGATCACTGCATCCCTTACACGACTCCTGTTTAGCAACAAAATGACTCGAATCCGATGTGCTCATCGCATTACTCCTGGATCGCAAGTACCCCTACAGATGCAGGCGGCAGGACAAAACGCAACTCCTGGTTAACCAGGGTAACACCCTTCCAATCCGTTGGCTCAACCTTGCTCGGATCTTCAAATGTATTGAATGCACCAAAATCGGCATGATGCAGAATTCGACCAGATACGGAAGAAGACTCTGCAGCTTCAATCTGGCATACCACTTCCATCTCATCTGTATGACTGAGATTACATGCCGTTACATGAATCACGCCGTCCTTACTGCGGGAAGCAGATAAGCTAAGCTGGGGAATGGTATCTTCGCCAAGCGTATATCCAGGGCTCTCATAATTCAGCTCCAACCGCTGTGCATCCATATGAACCTGATACATATCAAACACATGATATGTTGGGGTGAGCAGCATACGCTCGCCTTCTGTCAGGACCAGAGCCTGCAGTACGTTAACGATCTGTGCCAGGTTGGCCATTTGCACCCGTTTATTGTAGCGATTGAACAGGTTCAGGTTAATGCCAGCCACCAGCGCATCCCGCATCGTGTTTTGCTGATACAGGAATCCCGGATTCGTCCCTGGCTCTACATTGTACCAGGTTCCCCATTCATCAATAATAAGCCCCACCTTGCAATCCGGATCATATTTATCCATAATCTCGGAATGCTTCACGATTAATTCTTCCATATGCAATGTACGCTTCAGGGTCTGGAACCAGGCTTGATCGTCGAAGCCGGTAGATTCGCCCTTATCCTGCCACACTCCCGTCGGCAATGTATAATAATGAAGGCTTAAGCCGTTCATGTGCTGTCCCGCTTCACGCATCAACACTTCTGTCCAGTGGTAATTGTCCTCGTTGGGTCCACAGGCAATCTTATATATCTGATTATCAGAATAGTTACGCACATATGTAGCATACCGACGATACTCATCCGCATAATACTCGGCACGCATGTTACCGCCACATCCCCAGTTCTCATTCCCCACACCAAAGTAGGTCAGTTTCCATGGTTTGTCCCTACCATTATCCTTGCGCCAGTTGGCCATTGGAGATTCCCCGTCAAACGTAATGTATTCGACCCACTGCTGCATTTCATGGACGGTTCCGCTACCCACATTGCCACTGATATATGGTTCTGTTCCTAACAGCTCACATAATCTTAGGAATTCATGAGTTCCAAAATGGTTGTTCTCTTCCACGCCTCCCCAGTTTGTATTGATCATGCGTGCACGTTCATTCTTCGGGCCAACGCCATCCTTCCAGTGATACTCATCAGCAAAACAACCGCCTGGCCAGCGAAGTACCGGAATATTCAGCTTCTGCAGTGCCGTCAGTACGTCATTGCGTATCCCTTCCGTATTGGGAATGGGTGAATCTTCTCCTACCCAGATCCCTTCGTAAATACAACGTCCCAAGTGCTCAGAAAAGTGACCATAAATATTGCGATTTATTAATCCTTGATCCGAATTCGCCTTTAAAGTAACATCAACCATTATTTCAACCTCCCAAAATGTGTTGTTATCGCTTACAATAACTTGTTTTTTAACAGGTTTCAACCGTTTTTATTTTTACAAAAACAAGCCCTTTACCAGCATGATTCCTCTGGAAAGGGCTTGTTTATTTTGCAGATTCAACATAGACCTACGAAATGGTTTTTTTTCGTTTCCACTAGTGAATTTGGTTGGTTGTTATTTCAAATTAAAGGGCCATTTAATCCCGCTCTGAAGGTAACAACATTTTTTGTGTCCATGAAGTTCCGCCATCTGTTGTTTGGTAGATGGCAGGTGAGTTATCACTTGTTACAACGAGCCAGCCTGTTTGGGCTGATGGGAATGAGATGCGTGAGCTATAACCTGGATCTTTCAGATCGATATTTTTCCACGTGGAACCTGCATCATACGAACGGCCAATGCCCACTTTACCAGCAGCAGGAGATCCGCCTGAGAGATAAGCAGTCTGGTCACCGATTAGCGACATGTTCCCAGGATGGCCCCCCGGGTCTGCCGGGCCTTTTCCTTTCCCGACATTGCTGCCACCTGGCGCAGGGCCTCCACCTGCTGTCGACTGAGCGAAAACCTGCCTCCAGCTTCTGCCTTCATTCCCGCTTGCATATAGGGAATACGATTGTTGAGACATGCCTGCATCACCATACAGGACAGCCCATACCTGCTTCCCGTTTGCATATAGATCCGCTCCATTCCATGTGGCCGAAGCGACCTTGAGAGAGGTTATCCAGTTCTTATCTCCATCTGTTGTCCGAAGCAGCTGATATCCCGAGCCCGGTACAATTTGTACAGCATAGCCTTGTTTATTGGTAGCGAAAGCCACCGATCTTGTATTTGCGGGGGTATGGACTTTAATCCAGCTTAATCCGCCGTCCTGTGTCCGATACGCACCATTATAGGTGTAGCCGTAACCCTCGTTGTTATTTTTAAAATCAATATGCTTGAACTGCATGCCATGGGTATCAAGCCGGTTCCAGTGTGATCCCCCATCTGTCGTGCGAATAAGATACGTCTTGGCAGAATCCTTCATTTGCGCTAAGGCAAACCCATTTACGTTGTTCGGAAAATCAATCTGCGTGAACTGCCATTGTCCAGTATAGATGGATTGCCATGTACAACCCGCATTTGAGGTGCCAATCAGGAATCCCTCCCCAGCAGCACGACCCGTTGTGTTGTTCAGGAAATCAATTTCTGTAAACTGCAGATGCTGATCTTCTACACCGCTGCCTTTTTTCAATGTAGCAGACAATCCATGATCTCCACTTCCACAAGTGGATGAAGCTGCTGCTGCACTTACACCCGACTGTGCATACACTGGACCCAATCCCCAAGCCAGCGTTAAGGATAATGCCAATGTGCTAATCCGTTTCCATGTGATCGTACTCTTTGTTGTCATCGCGACACCTCCTTCTATGTTTTACCCGAATTTGCATGTTCTAAAGTGACATTTTGTATATCACCAGTGACATTACTGCAATAAAAAAGCCACCTTCACCTACAATTGGTATCTTGTAGATAAGGGTGGTCGTTCGTAAACATATGGAACGAGGCATTCGTGGTGTGCAACAAATGGTAGAGTCATGGCGAACATACGTGCTATAATTGATATTATGGACTTTGAATTAAGGTGGATGTTTTCATGACCACGGCGCAGCCTCCCAAAAGGGGGTGACGTTAATGGTCAAACTTGTGGCGTTGCTTGATGTGATCCGGTGGATTGCTGCGATTCTCAGTCTGGTACTGAGTGTACGAAGGCTATACCGTTGGTTGCGTAAAAAGTTTCGTAACAAGCGAAAACCCACCTCATAGGTTGGAGCCTGACGGTGGGTTTCGCTTGAACTAAGCTATTCAGTTTAATGCGCTCCGTGGCAATCCACAGCCTTTCTGGTCCTAGGAGTCTTTGTCGCTACCAACGACAAGGGCTCTTTTTATAGTGTATGGCCGAACCAGACTACCATATACTTCACTGATGTAATATATCAATGATTAGATATATTACCTATTACGTTGTAGCCAGTATAACATAGCCGTGGACCGAGGTTCAATGAAGTGAACTCCACCCAATCAAATATTCCACTCGCTACAACAGGATTGTGGAGCATCCCTTACAGATGTAATCATAACGAAAACACCCTCCACTGCACAGGATGAATCTGCGCAGACAGAGAGCGTTTTACTCTAACTAACTATTTTTAACTATTACTTTACAAAGCCAAGCAGCATCTCACGGATTAGCTTTGCAGCTACAATCTGTGTCTGTTGTGTTGGATCATAGATCGGCGCTACCTCAACCAGGTCACAGCCGACTACATTCACATCTGATCCGGCAATCATGTGGATGGCTTCAAGCAGTTCTTTGGAAGTGATTCCGCCCGCTTCTGCTGTACCTGTTCCTGGAGCAGCCGATGGATCAAGCACATCGATGTCGATGGTCACATACACTGGGCGGTTACCCATTTTAGGAAGAGCTTCCTTCATCGGAGCTGCGACTTCAAACGGATAGAAGTTAATGTTCTCCCGGCCATACTGGAACTCCTCACGGGATCCGGAACGGATTCCGAATTGATAAATATTTTTGCCGCCCATCAGCTCAGCTGCTTTGCGTACTGGCGTCGAGTGGGACAACGGCTCGCCTTCATAGCTTTCACGAAGGTCTGCATGTGCATCAATATGAATCAGGATGAGATCCGGGTATTTCTTGTACATTTGTTGGATCACTGGCCAAGTAACCAGATGCTCCCCGCCAAGACCGATCGGGAATTTGTCATCAGCCAGCAGGCTGCCGATATACTCGTTGATCACTTCAAGGCTGCGTCCTGCGTTACCGAAAGGCAAGAGCAGATCACCAGCGTCAAAGTAGGTCATATCGACAATACTCTTGTCGAGGTACGGGCTGTATTCTTCAAGTCCAACCGAAGCCTGGCGGATATGAGAAGGGCCGAACCGGGAACCCGGACGGAAGCTGACAGTATAGTCCATGGGCATCCCGTAGATGACCGCTTTGGAATTCTCATAATCCTCGGAACTGCAAATAAATACGTTACCAGAATAAGCTTGATCCAATTTCATTAATGATTTCCCCTTTATTTCGTTAAGTCTTCCACGAATTTAGGAAGTACAAAGGCTGCCTTATGCAAACGTGGTGAGTAATATTTGGTGTCCATCTCTGGAATTTGAGTCTCATCCACTTGAAGTGGATCATGTTTCTTGCTGCCCATTGTGAATGTCCACAGACCGCTTGGGTACGTTGGAATGTTACAACCGTATACGTGTACAATGGGGAAGATTTCTTTTACATCCTTGTTTACCTTTTGAATCAGGTCTGCTTTGAACCAAGGGTTATCGGTTTGTGCAACAAAGATGCCATCTTCTTTCAGTGCTTCATGGATCCCTTGATAAAAACCACGCTCAAACAGTGGTGCAGCCGGACCTACAGGCTCCGTGGAATCCACGATGATTACATCGTACTCATTTTTATGTTCAATAATATGCATATAGCCGTCATTAACGAGCACTTCAACATTGGGCTCGTCCAGTTTGCCGGCAATTTCAGGCAAATATTTTTTGGAATACTCAATAACTTTACCGTCAATTTCGACGAGAACTGCTTTTTCTACTGCAGCGTGTTTGATGACTTCACGAATAACGCCGCCGTCACCGCCACCTACAACCAAAACTTTTTTCGGATTCGGGTGAGTGTTCAGCGCAGGGTGAGCCGCCATCTCGTGATATACGAATTCGTCTTTCACAGTTGTCATCACCATACCGTCAAGCAGCAGCATGTTACCGAATTCTTCGGTTTCTACCATGGCCAAATCCTGAAAGTCAGTCTTCTCGCTTACATATGTCTGCTTAATCTTCGCGGTAATCCCGAATGCCGGGGTCTGTTTCTCCGTGAACCACAATTCCATGATCTCTACCTTCTTTCCGTAAAGTTATTGATCAGCCATATCAAGCATGGCGCTGCACGCCGCCCGGTTCGCACAAACACGCCCAGCGTTCGGCGCCAAAGCATTAGGGTTGCTGGCTGCGGGAAAGGTCCGCGTTCACTTCATTATATAGATTAAATTGACCACAGCGTGCTAAGCGTCTGACCGATCAACGAATCAATGACAATTGGTGCTGTTCGTCTTTCTGTGCCTTTTTGTATGTTGTGCCGAACTGCTACTTTTCATTACCCTTTTGCATTATACGCGATAGATGTTTATCCTGCAAAACGGTTTTTTCTGCAGAAATGCTACATTTTAAACTGTTCAGCGGCAGACTGAATATCCCTGTCCATGAAATCCCATACTGGGAAGAAAAGAAGAAAGGAGCCCGTTCCATGACTCAACATCGCCAGAAGACCCGCAAACGCGGGTTCCGTTTATTAAAATGGATCAAAGGCCTCTCTCTGCTCGCTGTTCTTGGAGTTATTGCAACGATTGCAGGATTGGTCTATCTATACGCGACCAGCCTCCCCCTAGCTGATTCGGATCGCAACTCAAGACTGCTTGATAGCCAAGGCGAAGTCATCGCCACCTTCTCTGCAGGCGGCAAAGATTCCGTACCTGTGCAGCTTCAAGACATCTCAACAGACCTGGTCAGTGCCACTCTGGCTGTCGAGGATCGCAAATTCTATGACCATTATGGTTTCGACATTCAAGGGGTGGGACGGGCCGTGCTCGTTAACCTGCAGCATATGGAAATGTCCCAAGGTGCCAGCACCCTCACACAACAGCTTGCGCGAAATCTATATCTTTCCCATGAGAAGACCTGGACTCGCAAGGCCAAAGAGGCCATGTACACGGCACAGCTTGAAATGAAGTACAGCAAAGATGAAATTCTGCAAATGTATCTCAATGAGATCTATTATGGTCATGGCGCCTACGGAATTGAGGCCGCGTCGCGCATGTATTTCGGCAAATCCGCCAAACAGCTCGATTTGGCGGAAAGCGCCATGCTCGCAGGCATTCCAAAAGGCCCCACCTACTATTCTCCATATAACCATATGAAGAACGCGAAGGATCGGCAGAAGATTGTACTGTCTGCCATGGTCGATATCGGTAAGATAACAAAAGCCGAAGCGGACAAGGCTTATGAGGAAATGCTGTCTTTTAAGCCGGAAAGTGAACGAAAAACAGTAGAAAGCGCGCCTTATTTCCGGGATTACATTCGCAGCCTGGCCGTCAAGGAACTGGGCATTAGTGAAGCAATGCTGGACCATGGAGGACTAAATATATACACCACTCTGGATCTGCGTGTGCAAAAGGCAGCTGAAGATGCTGTAGCCAAAGGCATGGATCCAAGTAGCGAGCTGGAGACAGCTCTCGTGTCCATAGACCCTCGTACAGGCTATATCAAAGCTATGGTAGGCGGCAAAAACTACCGGACTAATCAGATCAACCATGTCCTGGCGACGACACGCCAGCCCGGATCTGCATTTAAGCCTATTATGTATCTGGCTGCACTCGAATCCAAAGAACTGACGAGCGCCTCCATCTTCAATAGCGAACCAACTCTGTTTCACTATGACAATGATCGCAAGACCTATAAACCTGGCAATTTCGGCGACAAGTATCTGGGGGAAATTGATCTAAGGCAGGCAATCGCCGCTTCGGACAATATCTATGCGGTCAATACAATAATGCAGATTGGGCCTGAGCAGGTTGTGGATATGGCCAAGAGTCTGGGGATTACAAGCAATCTGAGTGCTGTCCCTTCTCTCGCCTTGGGCACCTCGCCCGTAAGCCCTCTGGAGATGGCTTCTGCCTTCTCCGTCATTGCTGCAGGTGGACAGCGCACGCCTCCTGTCGCCATTCTGCAGGTGACGGATGCAGCAGGACGTGTAATCTATGAAGCCCCACAAACCAAGGCCGAGAATGTGGTAGAACCGGCCGCAGCATATGTACTGACACGTTTAATGGAAAGTGTGTTCGAAAATGGCGGTACAGGGAACCGGGTTGCTACAACGATTAAGCGCCCCGTAGCAGGCAAAACCGGAACAACCAATACGGATGCCTGGATGGTTGGCTTCACCCCCGAACTCTCCACCGCAGTATGGGTCGGTTATGACCAGGGCAAAGCCATCTCCACGTCGGATGGGCGCCGAGCAGCACCGATGTTTGCCCAATTTACAGAACAGGCTCTTGCGAGTGTGCCGCCTAAGATCTTCCCTGTTCCCGATCATGTGGTCAGTGTCTATATTGATCCCGAGTCCGGAAAACTGGCGGGTAATGGCTGTGAAGAGAAACGGCTTGAGGTCTTCATTGACGGCACAGAACCGACAGAAACCTGTAGCGGGGCAACGGAAGATACCGATTCCGAGAAGAATGAAGGAAGTCATGAGGTACAGAATCAAGAAGGAATTCAGGAAGAAAAGCATTCGTGGTGGAGAGACTTTAAACGTTGGTGGGTAGAATGACGTAAATACGTAATGTCATAATAGTGACTTAATTGCGTCACTGTGATTGGCTGGCTTCAGATTCTTTCTGCAGATCAGCCTTATTCAACTATTTCAACCCCCTCCCACTTGTAAAGCAAAAGCCCCGAACCGATCATTTCGGTTGCGGGGCTTTTCATGTTCTTTTTATAGAAAACAGCATATAAGGCGTTTATTAGAAAGCCTTTATCAGGAAAGTGCTTCTTTTAGTTCATCCGGAGAAGCGTTCCACCACTCTTCATTGTGTGTAATCAACAGCTTCTTGAGAGCTGCACGATCTTCTGATCCAAGCTCATCCAGCATGAAGCGGCGTTTCATTGCATAATCCATCCGGTTAACATGGTCAGCCAGCAGTTTCCATCCTCGTTTTGCTTCGGTATCAATCCACATCTCGCATGCGGTTGCTCCGCCATACAATTGTCCTTGTTCCGTACGGTCTACAGCTACCCAAACTAGCCATACCTGGCGACCGTTAGGTACATCTTCACGATTCGTCGAAAACTTGATTCCACGTTCCACCTTGCTCTTTGCATGCATGGCACCAATATCAATCTTTGCCTCGCCATTATCAATTATAACCGGCGACAGGTTGTTCAGATCAATGGAGCCTGCACCGAAACCTTTATGTTTGCTCTTGGCACTTACGATATTCAAGGCAATCTGTTTTTTGCCGTTTTGCTCGTTTTGATCCATAGTTATAGCCTCCAAGGGTTGATACAAATATTTTAACTAATAATCGCCCCATTGCAAACATATACATGCTGTAGATGCTTGTCAACGGGAGGTATTTAACGATGATTCCACTACGCGCCAAGAGCTGGCTCACTGCAATTCTAGCCCTGTGTGTGTTTACCGGAGCCATATGGATCACTCTGGATCACACTCGTTCTACGACATCCGACTTGCCAACGCTCGCCCCGGAATTGGGCAAGCCTCCGGCAAAGGTCCAAACTCCGGCACCTCCAGAAAGTGTACAGACACCTACTGCTGAGGTGTTCAGCAACCGCGTGGTGGAATATCACATGGATGTGAAGCTGGTAGATGGCAATGTTTTGGAGGGAACGCAGACACTGACCTGGACTCATCCGGGTAAAAAAACAGTCAGCGAGCTTTATTTCCACCTATACCCCAATGCATTCTCTTCTACAGACACGACATTTATGAAGGAATCCGGCGGAAAGCTTCGCGGTGATGTGATGCCAACGGACGGTTACGGCTCCATGAACATTACGGAGATGAAAACAGAGGACGGGCTTTCCCTCCTGCACCGGATGCAGTATGTACAGCCGGATGACGGAAACATGAAAGACAAAACACTCATTAAAGTTAGATTACCCAAACCGGTCAAGGGTGGGGAAACCATTACACTGCACACCCGGTTTGAGGTCAAGCTGCCCAAAATCTTTGCCCGTATGGGAACCGCTGAAAACTTTGTTATGGCGGGTCAATGGTTCCCCAAACTCAGTGTATATGAGCCAGCAGGCACGCGAGGACGTACGGCTGAGGGCTGGAATCTGCATCAGTACCACGGGAATTCCGAGTTTTATGCGGATTTTGGCATCTATAGTGTGCGTATTCGGGTACCGGAAACATACAAGGTTGCCGCAACTGGGTTTCCAACAAAGCAGGCTGTTATAAAAAATGGCGAAAAGATCTATCAATTCTATGCTGACGATGTACACGACTTCGCCTGGGCAGCCTCACCTGACTTTGTTTATGCAGAAGAACCCTTCTCTGCTCCCAACGTGCCAGGTGTACGAATCAAGCTCTACCTGGACCCGGCCCACCAGGATCTGAAGGAACGTTACTTCTATGCAGCCAAAGCAGCTCTTTCGAATTACAGCAAGTGGTTTGGTCCGTATCCGTATTCCACGCTCTCCATTGTTGTTCCCCCAAAAACAGGCAATGGAGCAGGCGGCATGGAGTATCCTACCTTAATTACAGCCTTCGGCGCCGATGACGCTACACCAGGCTACGATCTGGAACGCACGGTTGTACACGAGATCGGCCATCAGTATTTCTATGGGATGGTTGCCAGCAATGAATTTGAAGAGGCCTGGCTGGATGAAGGGTTTACCTCTTACGCAGAAGACAAACTGATGGAGCAGGAATACGGACTTATTCCGAATCTGCCCGTTCAATCCGGCTTAATCACTTCGCCTGCTTCACTCACGCAGGAGTCCTGGAAGTTTGATTCCCAGAATCATTACGCAGCCAATGTTTACACAAGGGGCAAGCTTGTTCTGCTGGGCATTGAACAACAAGTGGGTGCAAAAACGATGGAACGCATTCTTTCAACTTATGTCAAAAAATATCGGTTTAAACATCCCACTTCGGCCGATTTCCAAAAGGTCGTGGAACAAGTGACCCGCAAGTCCTGGTCTGATTATTTTAATCAATACGTATATGGGGACGGGATGGCCGACTTCGCCGTGGAGAATATCCAGGTCAAGCCTGTTGAAAAAGACGGTCAAAGGTTGTATGAATCATCGGTAACATTATTGAAGAAAGGCAGCGACTACGAGAAGGTGCCCGTACGCATTGTTTTTGAAGATGGACACATCGTCGCCAAGGAATGGGATGGCAGTAACGGTCGAATTACGTACAAGTTAACGTACAGCTCGCCTGTATCCTGGGCAATGACCGATCCGTTGTATACCGTTGTGCTGGAGAACCGTCATATGAACAACTTCTTGAAGGCGGGTCTGGATGAGCCATCCAAGTTCCGCTGGAGCATGAGTGTAACCAAGCTTATAGAAGCTATATTCGGAGGTCTGTCATGGTGAGGTGGAGACAGTGAAAGCAAAAATACGTGAGGGCTGGTTTCTTGTTCGTCAGCATATGTTCATTGTGGCACTTTTATTTCTCTATCAGCTGGTGTGGGGTTACTTCATCTATAAAATGGTGCAATCGGCTGTCATTCCTTTGCTGCTGCGCTATCCGGACCCTGACGCGGGGGAGCTGAGTACCATTTTATTTAAAATGGAAAGCCAGCTCAGTCTGTCTACCCATCCCGAGGTGCATCGCTATTTATGGATACTTGGGGGCATGCTCCTGCTCCGCATGCTGATTACCCCTCTCATCCAGGCAGGGCTACTCTATTCATTACAACACTTCAATCATACAGAAGAGCGTATTCCTTTTGTACGCGGGATCAAGGCACTGTGGAAACCGATGCTGCTGCTTCATTTCATTAAAACGCTATTATTGCTGCTGCCTGCGTACTGGCTGATCCCCAAGCTGTATAGTATCTTTCTGGATGGATTCCACTCGCTGCAGCTGCTGCTGCCAGGCATCCCATATGTAGCCGGATGGATCGTATATGGCTGGATCATACATCATGCTTTGTTATATATGCAGTTTGGCGCTACAGCTCCCGAGGATCAGGGCGGGGTAAAAGGTACATTTCTCGGTCTATTGCTCGCCTTGCGTCATATCTTTCCTCTCATTGGTATCGCAGTGGTTCTGGGAGGAATTCATCTGCTCGTCTTCGGTGCCTTCACATCTGCGTCGTGGTTCCTGACAGGTCTCATCGGTCTGATCCTGCAACAAACCTATCCGCTCGCCAGATGTTTGTTGGATATATGGAAGATATGTGCTCATTTCCGTCTGTGGCAGTCCAAGTCCTCCAAAGGTTAAAAAGTGTAATGAACCGCACGAAAATTGTTACCATCTTCATGTAAACTTATGTCAATGTTAACGCTTCACAAAAGCAAACCCCGACCTTTCCCCGTCAAAGGTCGAGGTTTTTTTTGCTAATTTTCTTGTTAAACGTTGCCAAAGCTTTACTCCTCTGTTACAATAATCGCAGTGAGTTTTTAGTAACAACTTTGTAATCTTTACCTTATGAATTGTAACTACTTAAAATTAAATCGTCATTTCTTGATTTCGCAGGTGCACAACTAGCATAGCCAAATTCCTGGCACCTGGGAAGCGGGGGAACCAGTTATGGGTGAATTGATCTTGCTACAGAGGGATCATAGGGGACCTTCAACCGAATCCTTAAGCTAACCTCGCAGGCGTTGGAAGGGGTATATCTCTTGTTCAAAAAGAAATTAACAGCAGCTGTCCTTAGCTTAACATTCGCACTATCGCTTGGAGCAGGCAGCGCATTCGCAGATTCAAAAATGGATAAAGTAATTGATTCAGCAATGGGAACTACATACAAAAGTGGTGGAACAACGCTTAACGGCTTTGACTGCTCTGGATTCACACGGTATGTATTCGAAAAGCTGGGCATCGATTTGGCTCGTCAATCCAGTTCCCAATTCGACATGGGTGACTCGGTATCCCGCATGGAAATGAGACCAGGCGATCTGGTATTCTTCAATACAACGGGTAAAGGGGTTTCACACGTAGGGATTTTCGTGGGAGAAGGAAAGTTTGCACACTCCTCGTCTTCCAAAGGAGTTACCATTAGTTCTTTGAGTGAGAACTACTGGGCCAACCGCTATGTTGGCGCTAAACGGATTATGAGCACGGACGCATATGAGTCACTGGCCCTCGACTAGGGACAAGCTGAGCAACATCATACTGTAACGAAGCATAAATCAACCGCCCGGTACATTCTCCGCAGGAATGTATCCGGCGGTTTTTTTGTGCTTGTTCGTCCATGCCCTTATGATGTTTTTACCCATCCTACTATAATATAAACGAAATTCCATGAACTTTTGTTTCACTTTTTTTCAAGGAGCAACACCTTGCCAAATGCCCTCCTCTTTTGTAGAGTGAAATCAGGATTAAATATGAAATGACATATGTAATAAGCCAATAGCGTATGACTAGAAGTAGCTTGTTCACAATGAAAGGAGCGTGCAGTGGTATGGATGAAGCTTCTGCAACGTTTCACGTTGTGCCGATGCAAGAAGAACATGCAGCATTGATCTGCAGCTGGATATATGAACCACCCTATAACATCTATACCTGGCTGCCATGGGAACAAATGAAGGCGCTGGAGGTTGAATTCGGCGATGAGCAGCTTCGAAAAGAGCAATATGCAGTTGTACTAGGAGAGCAGGGCCAACTTTGCGGATTCGTTCAATTTTTTCCACTGGAAGGCGTGACGCGAATTGGGCTTGGCATGCACCCCGAGCAGTGTGGACAAGGTCGCGGTACTGCCTTCGTCTCTGCGATCGTGAAGGAAGCCATTCGGCGGAACCCTAGTCATGAGATTGATCTCGAAGTGCTCACCTGGAATACGCGGGCTATCCGCGTTTATCACAAGGCTGGATTTGTCACCCAGGATACGTATGAACGACAGACACCAAGCGGTTTGATGCCTTTTTATTGCATGGTCTATGAAGGACCTCGTTAACCCTTAAACGGCATAACCAAAAGAAATTCATGCCCGTTTATGTGATTAGTTCAAAAAATTACCACAAAATGCTATGATGTCTTAACAGGTTCCGTTATAATGATATGGACAGTTTCAGTTTAGATGATCTTTCATTCTGGAGGGGACATAAGGGATGCACAAATGGATCATGAGCGGGGTATTTTTTGCAGCATGCGCATTGGCTATTGTATTAATGTTTACGCTTCCAGGGAAAGAGGAAGTTGCAGAAGAAGCGAAACCAACCATGCCGGAAGTAGCAATGGATGCCGGACAGGCTGAAGCACTGGTCAAAGCCAATTGTATCACGTGTCACGGAGATCAGCTTCAAGGTGGCGTAGGACCTGCTCTAGCAAACATCGGCAGTCAGGATGATGTGGAGAAGATCTACTCTACTATTATCAAAGGTAAAGGCGGCATGCCTTCCTTCAAGGACAAACTGAAGGACGAGGAAATTGCCAATATCGCGATGTGGCTGGCTGAGAAGAAATAAGGATAATGGATACACAGCAAAGAGGCCCTGCCTTCCCTCTCGGGAATGGTCCGGGCCTCTTCGTCATATCGTTCAGCTTCTGGCTGCGTGTTCTGCCAAAAAGGCTTCCACTTCACGTGCATACGGCATCCCCGACTGGGCGCCGAGCTTCGTTACGGATAACGCAGCCGCACCCATGGCATAGCCTACTGCCGCGTCCAGCGTTTCCCCGCGCGCGAGGGCTACCGCCAGCGCGCCGTTGAAACAATCGCCAGCGCCGGTCGTATCGACGGCGCTTACGGCGTAGCCCGGCGCACGGCAAGCGCCGGTACGCCCTGCCTGTACGCGGCCGCCTGGCGCTGCCGCGTACACAGCCCCCTCGGGGCCGAGCGTCGTGACGACAGCGGCCCCGAGCGATGCGGCGAGCTCTGCGACCGCCGCATCCACGTCTTCCGGCCGGAGATCATCCCGGCCGGTAAGCACGGCAAGCTCGCTGCGGTTCGGCGTGACCACGTCGACGCACCGCAGGAGCTCCTGGGGCAGACCCGGCACCGCTGGAGCCGGGTTGAGCACCACCAGTGCGCTGCCTTCTGCCGCCAGTTCGGCGGCGCGGGTGACCGCTGGCAGCGGGATCTCAAGCTGCAGCAGCACCGCTGCGGCTGCAGTCAGGCTTTTTACCGTATCCGCCTCTTCCAGCATCTCCGGCACCACTTGACCATTCGCTCCAGGAATAACAATAATCCGGTTGTCTCCCTTGGAGAGCCAGATGGAGGCTGTACCTGTTACAGTGTCTTCCAATACACGAACCTGCGAGGCATCCGCCCCACTATCCGTCAGACTGTGCAGCAAGCGCTCACCAAAGCTGTCCGAACCCACTGCTCCAATCATCGTGGTCTGTCCACCCAGACGTGCAGCAGCAACGGCTTGATTAGCCCCCTTTCCGCCCGCCAGATAGTGAAGTTCCTCACCGCTTACCGTTTCTCCCTCTTCCGGGATGATATCGGTCTTCACCACGAGGTCCATATTGAGACTGCCTACAACCGCGATCAGAGGCTTATTCTGATTCATGTCTGACATGTATGCTTCCTCATTTCTTGGCAGTACAACGATAACCGGTCCGGCTATGTCGTCCTCATTTTCTCAAACGTTTCGTTAAACTGCTCTGCTTCCTTAATATCTACAGATGTAATTCCACCCTCATCCCACGACGTGAGACGCAGCGTAACCGTTGTATAATCAATCGTAATAAAAGGGTGATGATTAAATGCTTCCGAGATCGCGGCGACCTCATCCACGAATGCAATCCCCTTCATGTAGTTGGAAAATACGAACTTGCGGACAATCCACCGTCCCTCTTCCAGTTCCCAGCCTTCCAGCCTTCCCAGATGAGCTTCGACTTCTTCTTGCGTAAAAACCATACGTTATCTTCCTCCCCATAAAGATGGCACAAGGGTAGTCTCTAGCCCTCTCCCTCATGCCATCCGAAACCTTGGTGCTACCACAGTAACCCCAACCGTCATAAGTTAGCCGCTCTGCGGCTCGCCCGTTTCATGACTCTCATCTTACCACGTACGGAACGCAAAATCCAATACTGTAAATGGCGTTAGAGCCAATAGCCGTAAGGCTTCCAGGCGTTTCCCCTCCCGGATCCCACGCTAGAATTCCCCTTATATTCGGCCCTAGATTAGCGGTACAAATGTCAATTCTTCTTCCCCAATCAAAATATGAATGCGATGCTGCTCCTTGTCATGGATAACCACACCACTCCCTACAGGAATGACCGACTCTGTGCCCAGCGCATAGAACAAATCCTCTGCCAGGGCTTCGTCCACTTCGAGCTGCTCGTTTTCACCCAAACGGGACCAATCCTCTGCATCCATTTCAAAGAAAACATATCGGTCCGGAATGCGGCCGATCGCCTGTGTCAAATCTGTCAATATTCCTTCATAATCCCGTCCATGCTTTACGCCCATTGGCTTTTTCACTCCTGTTTGGCCCCTAAAGAGCTGATTTGTTCTTATTATACCTGAAAATAACCCTTAAAAAAAAAGGCCTACTGGTCGATAAATACTATACATGACCGTTTCAGCTGTTACAGCATTTCTAAAAAATGCCATAGGTTAAACGGATTGCGGCAAAACATTCGCCCGGAAGCCCGAATACAGCCGCTTGAAAGGATTCAATTTTATCTCATGGATGAGGTGTATGATGGAAATTTCAACGATTATCGGACTAGTTTTAGGGCTGGTTTCACTTGTTCTCGGGATGTTCCTGAAGGGTGCTCCCCTGATCAATCTGGTTAACAACCCGGCAGCCTACGTTATTATCTTTGTTGGTACAGCAGCAACAATCTTCATGGCATTTCCAATGTCTGAAGTTAAAAAAATCCCCAAGCTTTTCGGGGTACTCTTCAAAAAGCAGCAACTGATTGACCGTGTTTCACTGATCGGCACATTTATGGATTGGGCTTCCACTACCCGTCGTGAAGGTTTGCTGGCACTGGAATCAAAAGTCGAAGAGATTGACGATCAATTCCTTCGCAGCGGTATGCGCATGATTATTGACGGCAACGACCAGGAATTTGTTAGTGATGTTTTGATGGAAGATATCCATGCCACCGAAGAGCGTCACCGCGGAGGCGCATTGATCTTCGCACAAGCGGGGATGTACGCTCCAACACTCGGGGTTCTCGGGGCCGTTGTAGGTCTGATTGCAGCCCTGGCCGACCTTAGTGATATGGAAAAACTATCTCACGCGATTGCGGCTGCGTTTATCGCTACACTCCTTGGTATTTTTAGTGGTTACGTGTTGTGGCACCCAATGTCCAACAAGTTGAAGCGGATGTCCAAGAAAGAGATGGAGATCAAGCTGATGATGGTTGAAGGGTTGTTATCCATTCAATCTGGTGTATCCACCATTGCCATCAACCAAAAATTATCTGTATTCCTGACACCTTCCGAACGTAGACAGCTGGAAGAGAAGGAGGGATCATCAGGTGAAAAAGGCTAAAAAACATGAGCCGCATGAAGAACATATAGACGAGAGCTGGTTGCTCCCGTATTCTGACTTGATGACACTGTTGCTTGCCCTGTTTATTACGTTGTTCTCCATGAGTTCACTCGATGCAGCCAAGTTCGAACAGATGGCCTCGGCCCTGAGCAGTGCGCTGAATGGCGGCGCAGGTGTATTGGATCATACATCCATGAATCCTACGGATGCGACAACCGACCTAGGCAAAAACAAACAGGTGCCTGAAGAGATCACCAAGAATAAATCTGCTCAGATTACAGATGCACAGATGGCTCAAAAAGAGCAGGAAGATCTGGAGAAACTCAAGAAACAACTGGACCAATATATTAGCAAAAACGGGCTATCCGACCAACTCAACACCAAGCTGAATCAATCTGAACTGAAGATCACCATCAGTGATAATGCTCTGTTCTCTTCAGGGCGTGCAGATGTGAAGCCTGAATCGCGATCACTGGCAAAAGCCATATCCAACATGCTTCAGGAGTTCCCACAATATGAAGTGGTTGTATCTGGCCATACTGATAATATTCCCATCTCGAACAGCCAATATAAGGATAACTGGGATCTAAGTGCGGATCGCGCACTGAACTTCCTTAAAATCCTGTTGTTGAACGACTCGCTGGATCCTGCGAAGTTCACTCCTAGCGGATATGGTGAGTACCACCCGGTTGCCAGTAACCAGACCAATGTTGGACGAGCTCAGAATCGCCGTGTAGAGGTTTCTATTATCCGGAAGTATCAAAGCAACAACTCGACTGTAAAAGCAGTCAATCAAGCAAATTAGAAGCGAATGCGAGTTCAAAAGGACGTTTTTCTCTCTGGTAGAGGAAAACGTCCTTTTGATGTGTAATCAGCATGATATCAAAAAAGCTCTGCCTTCTCTTCTTCAGAAAAGAAATGCAGAGCTTTCATGCTTTGAACTGTTATTCCAGAGAGTAGTCCAGCAGACTGCCCAATTCCGACTTCTCCGCAGCTGTCAGCTCTCTCCACTTCCCTGTAGCCTGTTCACCCAGATGAATATTCATGATACGTACACGCTTCAATTTACGCACCTCGTAACCAAAGGCACTACACATTCTGCGAATCTGCCGATTCTTCCCCTCGGTCAGTATAATCCGGAATACTCGCTCAGAGATTCGAGTGACAGTGCAGGGCAGTGTCATTTCACCGAGAATTTTGACGCCCGTGCTCATCCCCTTCAGAAAACTCGGCGTGACAGGGCGGTCAACCGTAACGATGTACTCTTTCTCATGGCGTCCCTCTGCTCTAAGTATCCGGTTGACGATATCTCCGTCATTGGTCATCAGAATGAGCCCTTCGGAATCCTTGTCCAATCGGCCAATTGGGAAAATGCGCTCCTTGTGCCCTACAAAGTCAACGATATTGCCCTTGATATGCTGCTCGGTTGTACTCGTAATACCGACAGGTTTATTCAGTGCAATGTATACATGCTTTCTTTTTTCCTTGATAGGCTGACCGTTGATCCGTACGTCGTCGCCTTCTTCCGCCTGACTTCCCAGTTCGGCGGTTACGCCATTAATGGTCACTTTCCCGCTCTCCACTAATTTGTCCGCTTCACGCCGGGAACAATAGCCTGTTTCACTAATAAATTTATTAATACGCAAAAGGTAATCTCACCTCATCTAGTTCTCTTCGTCTGTAAGTGCATCTTCCGTCCGATCGTCCTCTTCCACGCTCTCCGGGAGCTGTTTGGTAGCAGGAAGATCAATGATCACGGTCGTGCCCTTGTTCATGACGCTTTTAATATCCATCATGCCCTTATGTGATTGAATGATGCGCTGACTGACCATTAAACCAAGTCCTGTTCCAGACTCCTTATTGGTAAAGAACGGCTCGCCAAGCTTTGGCATCATCTCTTCCGGAATTCCGATACCCTCATCCTTAATTTCAATCCGCACCCGGTTTAATTCCTCGTCATGGTCAAGACGAATCCGAATGCTGCCTCCGTTCGGCATGGCTTCCATACCATTCTTAAGCAGATTGATGAATACTTGCTTCAACTGATTCTCTTCACAGTGTACCATAGCTGAATCGGATGATGCATTTAATACAAATTCAACCCCGTGCAGATGTGCCTGGCTATCCAGCAGCGAGATCACATCGCCGAGAATGAAGCGGATATCCCGCTCCTGGAAGTGTACAGCCTGTGGTTTGGCCAAAATCAGGAATTCGCCTACAATCAGATTGATGCGGTCCAGTTCCGACAGCATCAAGTCGAGATGTCGATGATTCAGTTTGTTCGTCTCCTGCTGCAGCTGCAGGAAACCACGCAGTGTTGTAAGCGGGTTACGGATCTCATGTGCGACACCTGCAGCCAGTTGGCCTACTGTTGTGAGCTTCTCTGAACGTCTGAGCAGCTCTTCCATTCGGTTGCGGCTAGTGATGTCCCTCGACACACTAATCAGTGCTGTAATTTCACCCAATTCATCTCGCACAGGCGCTGTACTGACACTAACTTCAACCCGTGTGCCATCTTTTTTCATCCATATGGTTTCATTCGAGGTAATGGATAGCCCTTCAATGAGCTGGGCATGCTGCTGCTTCATTTCCTCTTCCGCTTCTGGCGGGATGATTTTCAGCTTGCGGTTTTCCACCTCTCGGCTTCGCCAGCCATATAGTTGTTCAAATGCCCGGTTTACACGTAAGACCTTACCGTCGAGGTCCGTAATATGAATGGCATCGGCGGTTTGATTAATGATGGATTCCAGATGCTCCTTAACTGCCCTGTTCTCCTCATACATCTGTTTCAACCGGTTGGTATAGTGGCCCAGATTGCGAATCATGGCATTAATCCGATTGGCCAGCTGACCCAGTTCGTCCTTCCTTCTTACTTTCAGACGGAAGTCGAAATGTCCATCTGCTACATCATTCACTTTGCCCAGGATGGATTGAATAGGACGTGTAATATATCCTGCTAACAAATAGCTGCCAAAGATCACAATTTCCAGCAGCACCAGCGATATGGAAGCATGACTGACCAATTGTTCCGATACCATGGAGGATATTTGTTTATAGTCCATGACAATACTGATGACATATGATGCTTCATTCGGCGTGAAGATGGGAATGAAACTTTTTAACACCTTCTGCTCATGCGTCTCACTGACAAACGAAACATTTTGCCCGGTTCGGATCGCCCTCACAACTGCCCGGTGATCCTCATCTGACGTACCATATTGATACGTACCAAAACGAATCGGTCTATTATTCAACTTGCTGTAGTTGCTATCCCTGCCATCGTCATTCATGTTGGGACTGCCAAAAGTCAATGGATTGATACCCGTGATCTCCAAGATGGAAGGATTCACTTCACGAATTTTGTTTAAAATCTCATCCGGACCAGAGATCTTCACATAGTCATCAACTTCAGCATTATTATAGAAGGGATTGATTATGTAGTTCCTCTTGCCATCATGATAATAACCCCAGATATCAATATCTGATGGACTGGATGTCGAGTACTCGAAACCATCGGACCAAAAATGATCCAGTTTCTGCCCTTGAGTGATGGTAACCTGATGTTTTTCGAACAATTGCTTAAAGGCTTGATACCAATAGGTCATTTTCTTTGTGGATAAACCAACTTCGCGCGGATCCGAAGAGCGGGTTACAACGATATCATCCTCGGTTTGTTCCATGAGAGAGATATGCGATACCCCCACTTTTTTGCTTAAACGTACAAGTTCTTCATTTGTGATATTATTAATATCCGGGTCGAGTTCTTCTGCAGCCATGACTGAAGCAAGCCATAGATTATTACCAATCTGGCGTTTTACATAATCCAAACTATTCTGATTCTGTTCGACAGAAATTGCAATCTGTTTGGCTGTTAGGACCATCTTGGTTTCACTGTCCTGCCTAAGATTTTCCTCGGTAGTATAATAACTCAGCGCGATATTCAGAATCAAAATAACAAGCACCGAGCACGACATAATCATGGATAATTTCGTTTTAATAGACAACTTTTTTAGTTCACCTCTCGGCTTGTACCCTTTGGCGATATATGGCAAAACATATCTCCATCATAACGGTTGTGTGTGGTTTTGAAAAGGATAAATGCCCCTAGACCAAAAGTTACCGCTTGGCTGAAAAGCTCGAAATTCATTGTTTTTTGTCTTTGCCGTGCCTACAATGAGATTAATCACTAAAACTATACACAAATCCACAGGGTTGTGGATATCATGTTCATAACTTTGTGAGCAACTCGGTGGTTATCCACAGACTTATGCACATCATGTTAACAAACGAATATTTGTTCGCTGAATAAATGCTTGGAAGGAGCTTTACTGTAATGAATGAACACTCAATTCCGGTTGATCTTTCGCATCTTACGGAGGAACTGCAGCACGAATTCTGGATGCGTGAAGCCATTGCTGAGGCGCTTAAAGCTGAGGCACTTGGGGAAGTCCCTATCGGAGCTGTCATTGTGCAAAATAATCAGATTATCGGAAGAGGATATAATTTGCGTGAGACCACGCTTGATTCCACTGCACACGCGGAGATGGTCGCTATCCGTCAGGCAAGCGAAACGATCGGAGCCTGGCGCCTGCTTGATTGCAGCCTATATGTGACGCTGGAGCCTTGCCCTATGTGTGCAGGTGCCATTGTACAGTCCCGGGTGCCACGCGTAATATATGGCACTGCTGATCCCAAAGCCGGATGTGCGGGAACCTTGATGAACTTGCTGCAGGAGCCGCGGTTCAATCATCGTACCGAGGTTATTCCAGATGTCCTTCAACCCGAATGCTCGACGATGCTGACCCAATTCTTTCGTCGGTTACGCAAGAAGTAATATTTATACTTTGATCTTGAGAGGATGTGCAATGCTATGGCATTAACATTGTATGATACCCCCAACGGCATTAGTCTACGGTTACTCACCATTGACGATACCCAGGCTTATCTTGATCTGATCCAGGTTACTCGCGTTCCCTACCAAGCTGTAGAGCCTCTTCGAGATGATGAGTTCTATACACTGAATGCTCAAACAAGGCGGATTCATGACCGCTTAAAAGCGGCTGAAGAAGGTACAGGTTATCAGTTCGGCATCTACACCATCAAAGACGACCTACTCATTGGACAAATCAGCCTGAATAACGTCTCCTATGGTGTTGCCAATTATGCCGATATGGGTTACTTTATCCATCCTGACTATCAGGGTGGTGGACGTATGACAGCTGCTGTTAAACTGGCTGTTGCCTATGCCTTCCGCGCCTTGAAGTTGAATCGTGTCCAGGCCGCAATCCTGTCCACTAATGCCGGCTCCCAGCGTGTACTGGAGAAGAACGGCTTTCAGGCAGAAGGCATTGCCCGTAAATACCTGAGAATCAACGGAAGCTATCAGGATCACCGAATTTATGCTGTTCTCGCTGAAGATTTATCGGAGTCCCTGCAATAACAGATTTAAACTATAAAACAACAAAAAGCCGCCCGACATAAAGTCGAGGCGGCTTTTTTCACTCATTACTTGGAATGAGCTTAGTATCCGTAAGAAGCGTTCATCAGTTCTTCGAACTCTTGCATTGTAATTACATTTTCGCCTGTAGGAATATTGATTTTGAAGGCAGCCTTCTCATTAATTTTTGTGTATGTGTTGGATCCAGTAAAGGCCAACTTCACTTCATCTTTGGTATCCACTGGTGTGATCAGCAGATCAGCTGCAATCTTTTGATAAACCGGGAAATCCTGCTTATCCAATGCAAAATCGATGTTGAAGTTATTGATAGTCAACGTCTCTTTCAATTGATCCAGATCTTTAGACATTTCAGTCTGATCAGCTTCCGTGATGTTCAGATCTTCTTTGGCTTGATCAATATCAGCTTGATCCAGTTGAAGCATATCGCGGTATTCTTCTTTGGACAAGATATCCAGCACTTTAGGCATTGCTTTAGTCACCAGTACAGTGATAGCTTCTTTAACGTTGTCGTTAGTAACGGAGAATTGCACTACCTGCTTGGCATCTACACCTTCTGGCAGCTGTGCATCCTTAACATCTACGTTTTTGAAGAATTTGTCTTGGTCATATTCACTAAGAACAGCATCCATAACTTCATTGCTCAGTTTTTGTGTTTTGGCTGCGTCCATAGCATCAGGGTTCCATTCCGTACCCTCTTGCTCAGCCAATTCTTTCAGATCAAGCTCCAGAAACTTGCCAACCACTGTCTCTGGAATTGGGAAGAACGGAATGCTTGGCACTTTAACGTAAAGCTTCTCAGCTGTCATCACCATTGGAATGGTGAACGTCATACCCATATCACCTTTGAGCTCAAGGCTAACTGTCATTTCTGTTTGCATTGGCTCGCTTTGGTATACGCCAGTTACGTTAAACTGAGCATCCTTCAACATGCTCATAAACTGAGTCATAGTCGGGTCTTGTTGTGACTCGTCTGCAGGTTTATAGCTCAATTCATTAATTGTGAAATTGGAACTCATTTCATACGAAGTCAGTTTAGAAGCATTGGCCGCAGCCGTCTTCAGTGCCTCTTTCGGTTCTTGTTTGCTGCTACATGCTGTCAAAGCCAAAGATACGGTCAACAGCAACGTTAGAAGCAACGCCCCCATACGTTTAGTCATTTGTTTCTCTCCTCTCGTGATAACCCCAAAAAAAATAATTCAACATCAATGATATACCATTTATTCTGAAACGGAAACACGATTTGGGAAATTTGTGATCTTTCCACACTAAAATGGCTACAAAGACCTATGTTAGCTTTTCAATTCCTTTCACCACTGGTCTTTATTTATGTATGAATACGCAAAAACCCCCTGTTAGGTAACAGGGGATTCTAATTATGCATCTTTATATATCACATAATACATTACTGAAATGAGCTGGGTATTCATCTTACCCTTGTGGATTGTTATGATCCACATGATTCTGATTTTTCACTTTTTTGGACCCGGACAACGGTTCCTGTCCAGATGAATGCTTTTCCGGACGGCGATGCTGCTCAGCAGCTTGAACTTCAGGTACAGGTATCGCTTTTGGTTTGCTCATGCCGTTACCCCCTCTTCATGATTTTAGGAATGGGATGGATTCATATCTTCCGTTTTGTCATGATTCAACGAATCCTGATGACGACGATCGTTTGTATCTTGCTGAATCTGCTGTGCATGATGGCTGTTCACGGCCGGCTTCTCCAGATCAGCAACAACATTCTGCAAGTTTTTATCAATCCCTGCCTTGGCTTTACTCACTCGAATCACTCCTTCAATTGGGGCTATGTTCTTGTCTTGGACTGTAACGACTGGGCGCATTCATGAATATGCCGTGTATAATCCTGAGCCAGCTCCTGAATGGGTTCTGTACGCTCATCTGTCGTTTGCCCATCCCGTTCTACATCAATCAGCTGTACACTGACCTCACGGGAGTCCACATACGCGCATTTGAAATCGAATGAGTACATTTGGTGTCCTGCAGTCGCGATATGAATGCGAATAGCCTTCTGATCGGCTTCATCTGCCATTACCTGAGCCTGATCACCGACATTCAACACTTCCGGCAAACGCTCCTGCCATGCGCCTACAAGCTCTGTCTGATCTATATTTAACTCGCGGTTCATCTAACCACCTCCACTCCTATAAAGTGCGGCGAACAAGATGATTTTATACATGCATACGGAGTCAATTAGAGGCTGTTGATGCCATTAATAAACTAACCATGGTAGATAGCTCGACTGAGGAAAATGTTATATGCAAAAAAGGACCCGAGCTTATCGCTCGAGTCCCTGTTATAAGTGTAGTTATGGCGGAGAGGGTGGGATTCGAACCCACGTGGGCTTGCACCCTAACGGTTTTCAAGACCGCCCCGTTATGACCGCTTCGGTACCTCTCCAAAATTTGAAGTTTTATAAACTTGCCACGAAATAGATCATACCACATATATAAGTGAAAAAGCAAGCTTTAGAATAAAAAAAACCGTCATAATTAAATGACGGATTTTTGGGTTGGCTTTATCATAATAAAGCCCTATACCCCATGTTAGGAACGACGTGCAATCACACTGATTCCGCCCATGTATGGACGCAATGCTTCAGGAATAACTACAGTCCCATCTTCTTGCTGATAGTTCTCTAAAATAGCAGCTACTGTACGTCCAACAGCCAGTCCGGATCCATTCAGTGTATGGACAAATTCAGGCTTAGCTTTCGGCTCTCTACGGAAACGAATGTTGGCACGGCGCGCCTGGAAGTCTTCACAGTTAGAGCAGGAAGAGATTTCACGATATGTATTGCTTTCTGGCAACCATACCTCAAGATCATAAGTTTTCGCTGAAGTGAAGCCCATGTCCGCTGTACACAGCGTCAAAACACGGTATGGCAATTCCAGCAATTGAAGCACACGTTCAGCATTTTGCGTCATTTTCTCCAATTCTTCATAAGAAGTTTCAGGAGAGGACAATTTCAACAACTCAACCTTATTGAACTGATGCTGACGGATTAATCCACGTGTATCACGGCCAGCAGAGCCAGCTTCAGAACGGAAACATGAGCTGTATGCCACGAAGTGCTTCGGCAAATCCTCTGCATTCAGAATCTCTTCGCGATGATAGTTCGTTACCGGAACTTCCGCGGTAGGAATCAGATAATACTCCGTATCCTTAAGCTTGAACAGATCTTCTTCGAACTTCGGCAATTGGCCTGTTCCGAAGAGGCTGTCCCGGTTGACGATATATGGAGGCAAAATCTCCTCGTATCCATGTTGATCACTGTGTAGATCCATCATGAAGTTAATCAGAGCCCGCTCTAGACGTGCGCCAAGTCCTTTGTAGAACGTAAAACGGGAACCTGTAACTTTGGCAGCAGCCTCAAAATCAAGGATATCCAGATCCTGCGCAATCTCCCAATGTGCTTTTGGAGTAAAACCGAACGACTTCGGTTCAGACCAGCGACGAATCTCTACATTATCATCCTCAGAGGCACCCACAGGTACACTCTCATTGGGAATGTTAGGAATAGCCATCGTCAGATCATTAATCTTCGCTTCCAGTTCCCGGACCTCTTCATCCATCGCTTTGATGCGATCAGACACTTCGCGCATCTCAACAATCAAATCATCTGCGTTTTCACGATTCTTTTTCAGCTTAGCAACTTCACCGGATACTGTATTCCGGCGGTTCTTCAACGTCTCGCTCTCTTGCAGCAGTTCCCGGCGCTTCGCGTCCATCTCGGAAAATCCAGCAATGAGATCGAGTGACTTGCCACGGTTCTTCAACGCTTCTTCTACACGGGCATATTCATTCCGCAATATCTTTACATCAAGCATTATATACTCCTCCTAAATGACCTCACAGAAAACATATCAATAAACCTAAGCCTATCATATAGCCTTTGTGGAGTCGCGTATAACTTCATCTTAATCATTTTCTACAATAAAAAAACAACCTATGAACCCCTGTGACACCCTACGCTGCGATTCCCGCTGTGTAAAGCAGATACGGGCAACATCAGGCATTCGACCAGATACAGCTCGTCCAGCAGTTTAACAGACTGCAGCAGGAGTGTTCCAATCCACCGGGGGTATCATAAGTTGTCTAACATGCACTATTGGTTCTGTAACGACTGCTTATATGATTGGGCCATATCTACAAAATAAGAATGCAAACGGTAATCATCGGTCAATTCGGGATGATATGAGCAGGCAAGCAAGTTTCCTTGACGCGCGGTAACAATCTCACCCTTATAAGTGGAAAGAACCTCAACCTGTTCCCCTACACTCTCGATCAAAGGTGCGCGGATAAACACTGCTCTTACCGTTTCATCAATCCCTTTGACAGGCAGGTCTGTTTCAAAACTTTCCCGCTGCCGCCCGAATGCATTTCTGGAGACAGTCATATCCATCAATTCCAAGTGGGCTTCTTCCTGTCCTGAAATACGCTCAGCCATTACGATCAGGCCTGCACAGGTGCCGAATACTGGTTTACCTTTGGCAGCAAAGTCCCGAATGGGCTGCATGAAACCATATTTGCGCATTAATTTACCAATAGTGGTGCTTTCGCCGCCAGGAAGGATCAGACCATCCAGCTCATCCAACTGCTCAACCTGTTTCACAGCCAGTCCCTCTGCACCAGCTTGCTCAACACTGCGAATATGCTCGGTAACCGCACCTTGAAGTGCTAATACACCTATCTTCATTTGCGTTCCCCTCTCCTACCAGCCGAGATCCTGTTATACGTCTAAAAGCCGTAAGTTAGGAGATCCGTGTCCCGAGGTTTATGGACACTCCAGCAATCAATTTATAGTCCATGTAATGCGTTGTCGCTTCAACTATACCATGTGCAACTAACAAGGTTGTCCTTAGACTTTTAGCTGATTTATACGTAGAATTCTAACTTGATATTTTACCGGAAAAATTGTAAATACACAATGCATCCAGTCGCAATTTGATGCTTATTGTCCTTATTCAGGTGAGGTAGATCGGAAACTTCTATTATCAGAAGTCAATGCCTACAGAACTCAATTAAAACAGGTTTTTGATACCATCAAACAGATCAACGAAGAAATCCTTTACCGCACGGAAGAACAAACGGAACCAGCCGCCTTTTTCAGCCTCTTCTGCGGTGATCAGGTTCACTGTTTTCTCTTGTGGTTCAATACCATCAGCCTTATAGGTGTAGGTCACCGTTCCGACTTTCGTTCCTGCTTTGATTGGAGCAACCAGCTTGTCTGCTTCCGTTACATTCGCCTTAAAGGTAACATCCAGGTTTTGAGTGCCTTTGGGAACAACAAAGCTTACTGCATTGTCGGTCACTACAGGCACATTTGTTTCTTTACCTTTTTTCAGCGGAACAGCTTCCCAGCCAGTGACTTTGGTTTTGCCAGCGACAGCTTGCTTCACTTCGAAGTTGTTATAACCATAATCCAGCACTTTTTTCGTCTCTCTGAACCGTGCAGGCTCGGAATCGGTCCCCATAACGACACTGATCAGACGCATACCATCACGTTCAGCCGTTCCTGTGAAGTTATTCCCTGCATTTGTGGTATGGCCCGTTTTCATTCCGTCCAGACCTTCATAGGCATAGCTTTTGAAATTGGTTATATCTTTATTCGCTTCCAACATCCAGTTGTAGTTGATAATTGGAGCTTTGTCATTCGGACGGAATTTATAAGACTGAATTGTTGTAAAGTCTGTGTAGTCGGGGTGATCCTGAATAATATATCTGCACAGAATTGCTGCATCCAATGCAGACATAACTGTCTCTTTATCTTCGGCCGGTTGGAAGTCGGCAGGCATATCCGCACGATCAAGACCTGTGGAGTTAATAAAGAACGTATCCTTCATGCCCATTCGCTTTGCTTCTTCATTCATCATCTTCACAAAAGCTTCTTCCGATCCGGCAACATATTCTGCCAATGCCACTGTTGCATCATTTGCAGATCCAACGGCCATAGCAATATACAGCTCTTTAACCGTATGTTGATCGCCTTCAGCCAAGAAAATACGTGAGCCTATGCTCTCCGCAGCATTCCTTTTAACCGTAACTACATCATCCCAGCTAAACTTTCCCTGCTTGACCTGTTCAGCCACAATGTACTCGGTCATCATCTTTGTCATGCTGGCAGGCGGCATAGCTTTGTCCGCGTTCACATTAAGCAGAATCTGGCCTGTCGAAGCCTCCATGAGTACTGCAGCTCTAACTTCAAGTCCAAGTGAGTCTACAGAAGGAACTTGCACGGCTTTTTCAGTCTTCGTTGTTGTCGCAGCAGCGGTCAGCACCTGACCTGAATTGTTCGCAGCAGCCATAACCGGCATTACTGCAGACATGCAGAGCATATTAACCAGCATAACCGAGGCTACGCTTTTTTTGAGCATTTGGCGTTTCTTTTTGTTCATTTGTTTAGCTTTCAATGATAATACTCCCTTCGTTCCGAAGCTTCGCTTAATTGATGCTTCAGTGCAGCTTGGGCTGCATTTTTCTTGGTCCTTAACGATCGTAGAAGATGTTGTGAAAAGTAGCTTTTTATGCGCTGTATCGAAAGAGCAATATCATTGCTCCATAAGTTTCATTATCGATTGTCACTTAGTTAGCATTATCCAATGCATATGTAAAAGGACGTCCGCGCTTCTATATAGCTGGGCAGCCTTCTGTGGCATTTGTTCCATGTGAAACAAGGTTCATAGATTCACGTCAAAAAGCCGCCGCAACGCCCTAATCCGATAAAGGATCGTCACCGCTTGTTCTATTCTATCACAGGGGTATCCGCAAAAAAAGACAGGCTCGGCGAAAATCGCCAAGCCTGTCCTGGAAATGATTAACTCTCTTCGGATTACAACGAGTAGTTAGGTGCTTCTTTTGTAATTTGAACATCATGTGGATGACTTTCACGAAGTCCCGCGCCAGTAATACGGATAAAGCCTGTGTCATTACGGAGCTGCTCAAGGTTGCTTGTTCCGCAATAACCCATACCCGAACGCAGACCACCAATCAACTGATGAATAGTATCTGACAATGGACCTTTATAAGCCACACGTCCCTCGATGCCTTCCGGAACGAGTTTTTTGTCATCATCCTGGAAGTAACGATCTTTACTTCCTTGTTTCATTGCAGCCATTGAGCCCATACCGCGATATACTTTGTAGCTACGTCCTTGGAAGATTTCAGTTTCTCCCGGGCTTTCTGCTGTTCCCGCAAACAAACTTCCCAACATAACTGCATGTGCACCTGCAGCCAGTGCCTTTGTAATCTCACCCGAATATTTGATACCGCCGTCCGCGATAATTGGAACTCCATACTCGCGTGCGACAGTTGCACAATCATAAACAGCAGTTACTTGAGGTACACCGATACCAGCAATAACGCGTGTTGTACAAATGGAACCTGGACCAATACCAACTTTGACAACTGATGCACCTGCCTCGATCAGATCACGAGTAGCTTCACCAGTTGCTACATTGCCTGCAATAATAGTCAAGTTCGGGAAACGCTCGCGCAATTGACGAACAGCTTCGATAATGTTGATGTGGTGTCCATGTGCAGAGTCTACAGTAATCAGGTCTACACCAGCTTGTACTAATGCATCTGCACGTTCAAAAGTATCTTTGGAGATACCAATTGCAGCACCAACCAGGAGACGACCTTGCGCATCCTTGGCTGCATTAGGGAACTGAATGGCTTTTTCGATATCTTTAATCGTGATAAGACCTTTCAGTGTATTGGACTCATCCACCAAAGGAAGCTTTTCAATTTTATGCTTTTGGAGAATTCCTTCTGCTTCTTGCAGGGTTGTACCTACAGGAGCAGTAACCAGATTCTCACGAGTCATGACTTCACTGATTTTAATACCGTAGTCATGGATGAAACGCAAGTCACGGTTAGTCAGAATACCAACCAGTTTCTGATCACCTTCGACAATCGGTACACCGGAGATGCGATATTTAGCCATAACTGCTTCAGCATCCGACACCAGGTGCTCAGCAGTCAGTGAGAACGGATTGGTAATAACGCCGCTCTCCGAACGTTTAACCCGATCTACTTCTTCCGCTTGCTGTTCAACTGACATGTTCTTGTGGATAATTCCAATACCGCCCTCACGTGCGATGGCAATGGCCAGAGTCGCTTCAGTAACGGTATCCATACCAGCACTGATCAGAGGGATATTCAGTTTTACACTATCGCTCAAACGAACCGATACATCCACTTCTTTAGGCAGTGTCTCGGATTTCCGTGGCACTAGCAATACATCATCAAAGGTTAAACCTTCCTTACCAAACTTATCTTCCCACACGCAGGTGTTCCTCCTTATGTTTGCTCAGCTTTACGGTCCAAAACCCGAAGATCTCAGGCAGTATTTATGCCGAAAATACGTTTTCTGAAAAATTTATTATTGCCATCTTAGCAAAGCGATATTTAGACTGTCAAGGAAAAGTCCCTGGTTATATCAGGTGTACTGTCTGATGCATACAACTGTATCTCTTGAGCGGACAACAGGCGAATATGCCAAAGACACCATCCGTTTTAAAATGGTGTTTGAGTTCAAACTTTTTTAACTTTGTTTCAAGTAAAACTACATAGCTTCCATATATTAACCTTTGTAAACAAATAAAAACCACCACCGAATATCATCGGCAGTGGTTCTTTGCTTGGCAACGTCCTACTCTCCCAGGACCCTTCGGTCCAAGTACCATCGGCGCTAGAGGGCTTAACGGTCGTGTTCGGGATGGGTACGTGTGGAACCCCTCC
>NZ_JAKRNM010000021.1 GCF_022346995.1 Paenibacillus sp. ACRRY
TACGAGATCCTCTCCTTTGAAGCATGGCTCCGTTATGTAATAATGATGATTGCTATTGTGGCTTAGAATATCCCTTGCATGAATCTAATTAATCGAATGAATATATGAGCGTTCGTTCATATGTTATGATTTTATTATAGATGTGCCTAATAATAGTGTCAACCAGATTCAAGTAAATATAAACACGAAAGCATTGCTTCCAGTGGTATGTGCTGGCGAACGCCTTTGCTTTTGTGCTACCATCTGTGCAGGATCCATGTGCGGAAGTACTCGTTACAAAAATTCGAACCAATGGATATGATCATTATACATTCAACTTAGAAACAGAGGGGCGGACAACCATATGAAACATCTGCTTCTGGCGGACGATGACGCCAACATTAGAGCACTCCTTCGGCATGTCATGACCAAAGAGGGGTATAGGGTGCATGAAGCGAAGGATGGGATGGAAGCAATTGAACTGATCAAAGAAACGCCAATTGATCTGGCGATCCTGGACGTGATGATGCCAGGCATGGATGGTCTGGAGCTATGTGATTTCATCCGGCAGCAGTATGACATACCGATCATGCTGCTAACGGCAAGGGATCAGCTATCCGACAAGAGGGAGGGCTACCTGAAAGGCACGGATGAATATGTGACGAAGCCGTTCGAACCCGAAGAGCTGATCTACAGGGTCAAGGCACTGTTTCGCCGTTATCATCGCACGTCAAGTGATATCATTCGCATGAATCGCATCGTAATTGACCGGAATAATGTGGAGGTATCTGATGGTCAATCTATTCTGTTTTTGCCCATGAAGGAGTTCGAGCTGCTCTCCCAGCTGGCACAATATCCAGGTCGTTTATTCTCGCGGGATGAATTAATTAGGCTTGTCTGGGGCGCAGATTACGAAGGGGATGACCGTACGGTGGATGTGCACATCAAGCGGTTACGCGATCGGTTTGCCGATTATACAGATGATTTTGTCATTCATACGGTACGGGGGATCGGTTACAAGATGGAGGTGAAAACCCGGTGAGGACTTTGTATGTTCGAGTCTTCCTTATTACGATCGCTGTCATTGTGGTCAGCGGCATGCTGGGTTTTCTTTTATCCAATATCTATTATCATGCGAAGCTTAAGTCCTTCAATGACGAGAAGCTGGTAGGCATCGCCATGGAAATGAAGCAATTTGTGGAGCGGGAGCCGGACATGATGCAGCCGTATCTGGACAATGCCGCAGCTCTCGGTTACGAGATTTATGTGACAGATGGCAAGGGGACTGATAAATTCTACGGTAGTGAGTTTCGCGAGAAGGATCTGGACAAGCAAGCTGTAGATATGGTGCTAAACGGTGAGGTCTACCATGGTGTTGCCCAGTTTCCAAGCAAACCCTTTATTACGGGTTTCTTTGACAATCAGTTAAGCAATACCGTTGGTGTTCAACTTCAGTTAGGAAATACAAGCTATGGCCTGTTTATGCGCCCGGATGTCATTTTGCAATTTGGTGAACTGCGTATCTTTTTTGCACTGATTGGGGCAATGACGATAGGTATTAGTATCTTGATCTTTCTCATCAGTACGCGCTACTTGGTCAATCCAATTGAACGTCTGTCGGAGGCGACCAAGCGAATTGTACAGGGAAACTATAATCTGAAATTGCCCACGAAGAGACGTGATGAGATTGGGCAGCTTGCTCAGCACTTTATGACCATGAGTCGTGAACTGGAAAGGGTAGATCAGGCGCGTCAACAGTTTGTATCGAACGTCTCGCATGAGATTCAATCGCCACTGACCTCGATCCAGGGGTTTGCCCAACTGCTCTCAGATCGGGATCTTCCTGAACAGGAAAGGGAGCACTATGCATCCATTATTGAGGAAGAGAGCCGCCATCTCTCATTGCTCAGCAAACAGCTGCTTCTGCTGTCATCTCTCGAACAAGGCCAAGAGGATCTGACCAAAGAAGAATTCTCTCTGCGCGATCAATTCCGTCAAGCCGTTCAGGTACTGCAATGGCAGCTGGAAGAAAAAGAGCTGCTGCTCCGGATATCGATTCCCGAATCCATCCAGCTGGTTGGTAATGAAGTACTGCTCATGCAGGTATGGATGAATCTGCTGGGCAATGCAGTGAATCATCTTCCGCAAGGAAGAAGTATCGAGATCCGAGCAGAGCAGACCGATACTTACTGTGTAATCCAAATTCGGGATACAGGAAACGGGATTGCAGCAGAGCATCTGCCATTCCTGTTCGATCGTTTCTATAGGGTGGACCGCGCACGGGAGCGTTCTTCCGGTCGAACCGGACTTGGGCTTGCCATTGTGCAGAAAATTGTCCGGATTCATGACGGTACAATTGAAGTCTCCAGTTCGGCCGAAGGTACGGTCTTCACTGTGACTCTTCCGCAGATGTAATCTGTTATTCATTTGCCGTTCATTTTCACCTCCTATACTTGGTTTATCAAGAGGAGGTCAGAGATATGTACTTGGCTATTAGAGAGATGAGGTTTGCCAAAGGGCGGTATGCGTTAATTGCTACCATTATGGTACTGGTTTCATTTTTGGTACTGTTTGTTACAGGTCTTGCGCAGGGGCTGGCGTATGACAACGCCGCGTCGATCAAAAATATGGCAGCAACCCATTTCGTTCTCGAACAGGATTCTAATCATCGTTTTACCCGGTCCCAGGTGAATCAGGATCAGCTTGAACAGTCGCGCTCAGTGGTAGGACAAGATAATGCAGAGCCGCTGGGTGTGAAAATGACAACCGTTAGCCCGGCTGACGACACCAAGAAAATAGATGTCACTCTGTTTATGGTGAACCCAGAAGGCTGGCTCGCGCCAACCGTCACTGAAGGAGTTTCGATTGCGGATCAGAAGGACGGACAAGTTGTAGTGGACCAAAAGCTGTCAGAGTCCGGCGTGACCATTGGGACCATTCTGGTGGATCAAGCGTCGGGTACGGAGTGGACAGTCGGTGGATTTGTGGAAAATGAGTCCTTTAGCCACTCGCCGGTCGTGTTCCTGAATGAACAGGAATGGCTTGCATTGCAAGGAAGTTCGCGTACCAGTCCAGATACAGCGGGCAATAATGCTTCGTCGTCATACAATGCCATTGCCATTAAGGATGCTGGTGAGAAGGTTGACAGCCTGAGTGCTGCAGTGCCGAATGCGGAAGTGATTACGAAGTCCGAGGCGGTATCGGCCATTCCTGGCTATAAGGAAGAGCAGGGCTCGCTGCTCATGATGATTGCCTTTTTGTTTGTCATCTCGGCGTTTGTGCTCGCGGTATTTTTCTACGTCATCACCATTCAGAAAACGAGTCAATTTGGCATTTTGAAGGCCATCGGAACGCGCAATGCGTATCTGGCTGGCAGTGTCTCATTACAAGTATTGCTTCTGTCCGTCGCTAGTTTGGTGATCAGTGTTCTGCTGGTCCGACTGTTTGAGTCCATCCTGCCAGCTTCGATGCCGTTTCAATTAGGCTTGTCCACCCTGGCACTAACCTGCATTTTATTTGTAATCATGTCTATGGCTGGTTCGTTGTTCTCGGTCTGGAAGGTTACCAAAATTGATGCACTTGATGCGATTGGGAGGACAGCAGCATGAGAAACCGATTGATATTGCAGGGAATTACACAGACCTTTGAGGATGGCGGAGTCAAACGTACGATTCTGGATCAGCTGGATCTTGAAGTTGCCGAGGGGGAACTGGTCGCGGTCATGGGTCCTTCCGGGTCAGGCAAAAGTACATTTCTGTCCATTGCAGGTGCACTCCTTGAACCAACAGAGGGGCAGGTTCTGCTTGATGGTGTATCCATCATGGGCAAAAATAAGCAGGACATTTCCGATGTGCGGCTTCAGCAGCTCGGTTTTATTTTTCAAAGCGCCAACCTCATTCCTTATCTGAAAGTGGAAGAGCAGCTGATGGTCGTTGCGAAGCTTGCCGGAACGGACAAGAACAAGGCTTTGAAGCGAGTGGATGAGTTGCTTCATACGGTAGGTTTATCTCACCGTCGTAAGGCATATGCTGAGAAACTATCTGGCGGGGAACGTCAGCGGGTTGCCATTGCGCGGGCGTTGATGAATGATCCGGCTGTGCTGCTGGCGGACGAACCGACAGCCAGCCTGGATGCAGCACGAGGGCTTGATATTGTTGGCATGATTGAGAAGCTGGTTGCAGAACAGGGCAAGAGTGCGGTAATGGTTACGCATGATGAGCGGATTCTTCCGCTGTGTAATCGGGTACTCTTTTTGGAAAACGGGAAACTGGTGCACA
Source organism: Paenibacillus sp. ACRRY (assembly GCF_022346995.1). Taxonomy (GTDB): domain Bacteria; phylum Bacillota; class Bacilli; order Paenibacillales; family Paenibacillaceae; genus Paenibacillus. Next base: position 4,257 of record NZ_JAKRNM010000021.1, read on the forward strand.
AATAAGGCGAATGCCATGATACAGTATTGTTCTCTGAATCTATGATTGTAAGGTCACTTATCCCCAGAGGGAAGGTGGCCTTTTTTCTATCCTTTCATCTATAATTGAAGAAAGAATGAAGTGGAAGATTTTACTTTATCTAGAGAGGGGCTGTGCGGATGCAAAGCTTAAATATTAAACATTTCCCGGCACTGAGTGCATCCATTCATTGGGGGACGGTGTCAGCGGAGTTCAGGATGAACGATATCGTGGATGAAGCGCTGGTGAGCAACGTGAGCATTATCCCGTTCGTCGGGAAGCAGTGCGTCGTGTTTCAACTGGATAATGGCAAATGGGAGCTGCCAGGAGGAACCTTGGAACCTGGAGAGAGATATCCGGATGCATTAAAGCGCGAAGTGATGGAAGAGCTGGGCGCGGAGCTGCAGTCCTATCGAATATTCGGTCAGTTCTATTGCACATCCAGCGCCACTGAACCGTATCGACCACATATTCCGCATCCTCATTTTGTGAGAGTGATTGGTTACGGAGATGTTGAGCTTGTAGGTAAGCCGCTGAATCCGGTGGATGGAGAGCAGGTTGTTGCCGTAGAGGTAGTAGAGATTGCTGAAGCCATTCGGAGATTCCAGGATCAGAATAGACATGATATTGCGGAGATGTATCAATTGGCTTATGTATTGCGGGAAGAAGATAAACGTAAGGAACAGGTGTGATGTTCAAGTTCAACATCCTTAATTTAATTCTAAACGGAGGTCAACATGATTCGAGAACAAATCGATAAGATGTTAGACGTTTTGCCTGAAAGTGAACTGAATGTGGCGTACTCGCGGATCGAGCTTGTATATCGTAGATATATGTTTGAGCAAAATCTGGAGAATAAGGGCGTTCAGGTGACGGAGCTGTGTGAGGAATCGGAGGGCATTACTCGGCAGTGGGATGAGGTGTTTGCCAGCAATCTGGATGACGAGGCAAAAGAAGCGATCTACTACAGCGAATATAAATGGCATATGTTTAGTTATAAGAAACAAGTGTGTCTAGCGGGCGATGCAGCACGAGATGCTTTTGATGCCGAGCTCAAAAATGACTTATATGTCATGTATCAACATACGCCGTTCATCCAGGTCTATGAGAATGCGAATGCAGTCGTTGCAGCGGATTTTGATTCAGAACAAGATATCTATATCTTTGACCACCAGTTTACCTGGACCTATGTACATACTCACGAAGACATGTGTGGGCCTTATTTTTATAAAATTAGCCCATCGAAGTAACCGTTAATCAGCTGAATTCCATTTCAACGAATCATTGTGCAAAAGGAGATATCCCAATGCGTAAGAAGCTCGTTACAATATCCAAACGCTTCCTGGTTGTCATTTTGCTTATTGCTATACTCTCACTTATATTTCCAACATGGACACCAGGAATCAGGGGAGAGAACAGTATTAGCACGTTGGGGCAGATTGAGATCAACGGCGCAGGCCATGAGGTTATGATTCGGGGAACGGATCGGGACAATCCCATCCTTATCTTTGTACACGGTGGTCCGGGATGCTCCGAAATTCCTTATGTCAGAAAGTATCAGGAGGCACTCGAACAGCATTTTACCATTGTGCATTATGATCAACGCGGAAGTGGGAAGTCTTATCACTTTTTGGAGGATTATTCGGGGTTGACGACGGATGTGCTTGTAGATGATTTATTGGCATTAACCCATTATGTGACGGCGGAGCTTGGACAAGATAAGGTCAGTTTGGTCGGTCATTCATTTGGTACATACATAGGAACGAAGGCTGCCGCCAAGGCACCAGATAAATTCCATGCTTACATCGGTATTGGGCAAGTTGCTGATCACGTGCAAAGTGAGCTGGACAGTCTGGATTACACCCTTGTTCAGGCGAAGCAGGCTGGTCATGCAGAGGACGTGACAAGTCTGGAACGTCTAAGAGGTTCTATTGAGCGAGGGGAGAAGTATACGCCAAGGAATATGGTGCGCAAATACGGCGGTGCAGCTAGACAGATCAATGAAAATAGGGATTATATACTCGGCTTTCTGTTGGGTCCTGAATACAATGCACTGGATGTCATTCGGTACTTCATGGGCATTCAGGCTACCCAGGAATTGCTTTTGAAGGAGGAATCAGGCCATCACTTACCCGACCTTGTAGAAGAGCTGGAGATTCCGACATACTTTGTCATGGGAAAATACGATTATATGACATCCGTGAATGCGGCAAGGAAGTATTTCGATGAACTAGAGGCTCCAGTCAAAGAGTTCAAGGTGTTTGAACATTCGGCACACTATCCTCAGTTTGAGGAAAAGGAGCAGTTCGCTGCGTGGTTGATGGAGTTGTATGAGAGATGAAGATGAAATGGAGAACTACGTTTATCCTTGTCCTGCTCCTATCCATTTTGGTTATTACGTTGTTATGGCAATTGAACCAAGATAAATCTTCTATTGAACCAACAGTTAACGGAAACATCGTCCAAGTCAGAAGTTTTCACTTGCGTTCCGATTCTACTCATTTAAAGACGTCAACAAAGGGAAGCGTGTTTGTAAAGGGAGAACATGGACAGTTTGAGCAGATACAGATTGTTGCAGAAATAGAGATTGATCCACTTGATTGGGGCGGTGTTGCTTTTTATATCCCTGATCATTGGCAGGTTTCCAATATTACAAGCAGTTATCAGGGAAATCAACTTACATTAATACCTGAGGTTTATATATCAACATGGAAGACTTCAGGGAATGACGCGTCATGGCGTACGATGGTTGAAGTGGGAAGAGATCGTAGTTATGTACCAACCGGAGGCGGAACTGGAACGGTTATGATCGATTTGATTCCAGAGCAAATATCAATGTCAACTTCAGAATCGATAGTAATTGGAATTGAAGTGGGATCAAAAGAAGAGAATGGGAAAAGGATGATGGGTACGGATTCGATTGAAGTCCCGCTATCCTTGAAGGAGGGATTATGAGAATAATAAATGAATGTACCATTGCTGGAGTACCTTGCTTACAGATAGATCCGTACTTACCGCCTGCAGGCACAATCATCCTATACCATGGTTGGGGGTCCAATATACGAGACTATCTGTTTTTTGGATCAATGATCTCGGACTGGGGATACAAAGTGGTCATCCCTGAGCTACCTCACCACGGTGAACGTGGGAATCTAGCGTACTTTGATACTGTTATTTTACAACAACACTTTTGGTCAGTAGTGATACAAGCGGTTGAAGAGGCAAGCACTATTGTTACAGATATCCTGAATACGGATCATCCTGTAGGCATTATTGGAAATTCGGCTGGTGGATTTATTGCAGGTGGGGTTTGTGCGACAAATTCAAATGTAAAATCTGCAGTGGTCATGAATGCTTCTTGTGCCTGGTTAAGGTCTGAGGAGATTTTTCGTGAACATGATGGGAGAAGTCCGGTAAGTGCAATCGAAGCCGAAAATATCGGGAAATATGATCCTTTGTTCAATATTGACGGTTCTAATGACCAAGCATTCCTCTTGCTGCATGGAAAAGAAGATACAACCATTTCTATCGAAAGCCAGCGATGCTTTATGAAACACATGTCTATAAAAGATATTCAAACATCACTTAAATTCGTTGAGTATGCAGGCGTAAATCATCAAATAACGTTGGGGATGCTGCAAGAAGCAAAAGAGTGGTTGGAGAAAAATGTTCAGGTAGAACGGTAAAACATTGTTCGCGGGCTTTTAACAGATACTTATGTGAGACAATAATGATTAACGGAAGGTATGTAACGTTATGAGCGATATTCAGTATAATCTGAATTTTGAGAAAGTGTGCGATCAATTACTTCTTGGTAAGTTGATAAGTACACCCAAACCAATATCGGGTGGACTCTTACATCGAATGTATGTCATAGAGACAAGAAAAGATAAATTTGCAATTAAGGCATTGAATCCACAGATTATGAATAGGTCTGAAGCTGTGCAAAATTATATGAATTCAGAGAAAATAGCAAATATGGCGAATAAACATGTCCCTGTACAACCAGCAAAAAGAATTAATAACTCTTCGATCCATAACATAGATAATCAATTCTATCTTATATTCGATTGGATTGATGGTCGAAGTCTAGAGCATAATGAAGTTACCAACGAGCATTGTGATCAAATGGGTACGATTCTTGCGGATTTGCATAAGATCGATTTCTCACAACTTGATATGGCAAGGCCACAAATGGATGTTTCGAAAGAAACAGACTGGGCTTTTTATCTGAACAAAGGAAAAAATGAGAGACTGGAATGGAATGAGCTTCTAGATTCAACGATCCAACAGTTGTATGAGTGGAATGCCAGGGCAAAGAGATCATCGCAACTCCTATCTTCAGATACAGTGATTAGTCACAGAGATTTGGAGCCCAAGAATGTGATGTGGCAGCAGAATAGCCCAATCATTATTGATTGGGAATCAGCAGGCAACATCAACCCCATGCATGATTTGATGGAAACAGCTATGTATTGGTCTGTAGACAACACTGGGAATGTAGACAAAGACAGATTCTCAACCTTTATCAATGGATATCGTAAACGAGTGAGCTGCTTAAGTGCCGACTGGCGTATGGTTTTGGAAAGTGGTTTTCTTGGAAAGTTAGACTGGCTCGAATATAGCCTAAAACGTTCGTTGTGGATTGAATGTACAGATCAAGATGAACAGCGAATGGGAACAGCACAAGTTATAGGTACTATAGAGGACTTAAAACGATATGATCGTATAATCCCAGAGGTTGAAAGTTGGATGAATAGTTAAAACCTACAGCGTTCGATAAAATAATTGTATGACAAGATATATTTAAATCAAGAAAACTATAATAAGTTGCCAAACGAAGGGATCGTTTAACTATGGATGATTTTACGAAGAAACGAATTATAAAAATTATGGACCAATATGTACAAAATGCTGTATCCGAACATGTGAAAACACAGATTAAAATTAGTTATTCAATAAGGGGTAATAATGTAACATTAATTGAAGAGAGAAAAGCCTTTCAACTTGATGTATGGGTGCAACTACCCATTGCTCAGTTCAGATTGGATAAGGACCAATGGAAGGTATACTGGAGAGATAGTAAAGAAAAATGGCATTTCGTTGATGATATAGAACCTGTGGATGACTTTGAAAAACAGTTGGAGATTGTGGACCAAGGCCACAACGGGTTGTTTTGGAGATAACTTAACAGTGCGAGGTGAGGTAAAAGTATGACAAACGACAAAGGAACACGAAGAACATGTGAACACGGACACTCGTATTACAAAAAAAGTGACTGCCCAACTTGTCCGACCTGCGAATCTGAACGTAAACCGAAAGAAGGATTTCTGGCCTTATTGTCTGCTCCTGCCAGACGTGCCTTAGAAAATGAAGGGATTACAACGTTGGCTGAACTTTCAAAATATACCGAGAAAGAGATCCTGAAGCTTCATGGCATAGGGCCGTCTGTGATCCCGAAACTTAGACAAGCACTGGAGGAAGAGGGTTTGTCCTTTGCGAGATTACCCTCTCCGCTCCATGACCATTAATCTAGACTAGAAATCAGCTCTTCGATTGTCAGCTGGTACAGTAAATTCCCTTCGCTAAGGAGCAGTCGCTGCTCACGAAAATCCTGCCGTGCCTGTTTCAATGGTTTATTGGCTTCGTTAACCAATTCAATCTTTTGCCCCTTCGTCAGTCGTCCTGGCTTATCCATTTTTTTGAGAACAAACGTCCCGTGTTTACCGTATCCGGCATCGAACAAAAAGTGATAACCATCCGTACTGAATCCGGAAGAGCCGGATATGCTCGGTTTCACAAACGTGACCTTGGAATCCACGGTCCCCCCTGAGATACAACCCAATTCGAAATCGGTGTAATAATAAAACCAGACCTGACCCTCATTCACGACATTAATTGCGTAACAATCGGCGATATCAGCTACGCGGTTTTCATAGAGTTTGTTACCTTGCTCATCCCAGGCCAGCAGACCGCAGGAACCAACCGGATCGATCCATCCGTAATTGCCAAATATACCTTCATCAAAGTAACTGGTCCAGATCGTTCCATTTTTTGTCACCTGAACACTCTGAATCCCGTCTCCTAACAGAAAATCCCGAATTGGCTTTCCATTCATATCACACACTCTGGCATTCAGGTCATACTGATCATTGCCATAATAGGTACATCGCGCACCGACAAGCAAAAGATGATCATTCAGCGGCTGTACATAATGATAATTGTAGGTTTGTCCCCAGATCACGACATCTTCTACATGTTGCTCAGATACAATCAGCACTTTGTAGGTGTAGGTTTGATTTAAATGGGTCTGAACGAACATGTCCCGTTCTCTCTCCGGCACTTGATTTATTAACAGAACGTACACCTTCCCATCGGCACCCCACTGCGTGGAAACGATCTCGAAGCCATCCATATATGCTGATAGATCAGCAAAAGGCATTAGTTTTATGTTTCGTTTGGACATATCCTTGTCCTCCTTCATTCCGTTATGCAGAGTCTACATCTGCACTTGATGAAGTAAATTATGACGTACAAATGAAGGGCTGAACATGGCATAAGTATAGCGAAGAGGTCTTCTTTTACCTCTACATTGTGGAATTAATGGATGGTTGATATGCTGTATTAGTTTATTTTAGCTTGTAGTATAATAAGGAAGCTGTGTAAATTTTTATAATCGAGGAAGGTGAGGAACGTATTTGTAATGAAGGAGTTAGTACATAGAACGTACGAGAAGTAAGGAAAGGTAGGGGCAATGTAGGTTTGAAAATGATGAGAAATGATTCATCTCAGAATGACAAAACAGTATAAGGACGTGTTATCCGTGGAACCACCTATTGAAGAGCAGAAGAGAGACTATCGACCACTGGGCGTGTCGGGATTAGGAGGATGGCTGATCCTCATCCAAATTGGTCTCCTTCTTACGATTGTTCTGCTCGCAGTGCAATTGATTCAACAAATCGTGCCCATATTTACGACAGAAACATGGGAGCTGCTAACTTCCAAACAATCAGATTATTATCATCCGTTATGGGGACCTGTACTCATTTTTGAACTGGTATATAACGTGCTATTTCTATTGTTTAGTTTGTATACGGTCTTTGCATTTTATAGTAAAAAGGCTATTTTGCCACGTCTTATGATTATCTTCTATAGTGTCAGTTTGGTCGTGGGTATCATTGATTATCTGTTGTTACTTCAGATTCCGATGGCGAGTGATCTTGAGGATGGAAGCTCGATGAGAGAAATTGCGAAGTCAGTTCTCACTTGCGCAATCTGGATTCCTTATTTTATCAAATCAGTCCGAGTTCGTAATACTTTTGTAAATTAAATTGTAAGAACCAAAGGCCCCGATCTTGGATAAAAACCATCTGAGGTCGGGGTTTTTTTAGCAAATTTGATAGACATAAAGGAGAATTACCTTATGTATGAATTTCATGGGTGGGCTGTTCTGAGATATCATACACATGATACGAATGAACAACTGCAAGAAGAGGCTTTTTTACAATTCGAACAATACATCAAGGAAACTGACAAGATGAATCTATCCATAATTAAGAGATATAACGGTCAGGATTCATTTTTAATAACAGGGCTGCACAATCATTATGCAGTGTATGTTCTTGAGATTTTTGAATGGATTGCAACTCATTTACCGGGGGCTTATGGACTCCTATATGTTCATGATGATGAGGCTGGAGATGATATCAATGAAAATCAATTTGTAGTATGGAAGTTGGCACGTGGGAAGCTGGAGAAAGTGAAAGATCCGTTCTTGTCACCTTACATACCAGCAGTAGAGGATTCATATGATCCGTCTAGAGATGATTAAAACTAGCTAAAACACAGGTTAAGGAGGAATAGCCTTGAAGATCTTTCTGGTAAGACACGGCGAGGATGATGAAGGGTATCGAGGTGGATGGAGCCAGCGAGGGCTCACGGAACAAGGGATTATTCAATCAGAACAACTAGGTAATTATTTGCATCATCATGCCGAGCAGTATGATATCCATACGATTATAAGTAGTGATCTTCCTCGTGCAGTACAGACGGCTAGGGAGGTTGAGAAGAAATTAAATATTCCGAGTAGCTTGGTGAAAGATTGGCGAGAGATGAATAATGGATATTTGGCAGGCATGCTCCATGAGGAGGCTGAAAAGAATTACCCAGGAGTTTATTTCAATGCTCTTGAGATGGATTCTCCTTTTCCAGGAGGAGAAAGTCCACGGAATTTTTATAACAGAATCTGTGCATCTTTCGATACACTCTGCAGAGACATGGAGGAACAAAAGATACAGTCCAACGTTCTGTTGATTACGCACGGCGGAGTGATTAATATCCTCTATTATCTGCTCGATAAGCGGGAGTGGAGCAATAAATCCAACTTTCATCCGATCGATCATACCAGTATGCACACGATGGAGAAGAATGTAAACGGTTGGAGATTGAGCAGTATGAACATGGTGAGCCATTTGGGTTGAATTTGGTTCAGAGGAGGAGAACTCTTAGGTAGAGACAAATGATAGTTGAAATCATACAAGAAAGGGATCAATTTTGTTGAAAAAAAGAATTGCAAATGTAGTCCTGGTTATCTCTATAGTCGTGTATTTATATTATTTATGTATCATGCTGTTTAATCCGCCCACAGATTTTTCAGATATTGCACAATTGAAAACAAGGTCATCTGTATCAGCAGGAATTATGGCGATCGCTGCATTTATTAGGGTGAATATTAAGAGTAAGAAATAGATATTCTCTAGTTAACCAGAAGGTCAATTAAGCTAAAGCCTTAACAGAACGTATTTATAAGTTGAGCAAATATGCCGTCTCAGTTATGACGATATTTTTTTGTATTCACTCTAAAAAATCTCTGTTTCCAGTACATTACAATTGCGCTACAATGGAATGAATTGGAAGGTGGGAGTGATCATATGAGGGTTGATTCGAGTGAGTTGTTGCGGAGCTTGCATGCATTGTCTGGGCCTTTCCCTCCTTGGGACATCCATCATTTGCCGGAGCGTCCTGGGGAGTTATTGTTGGACTGGTTGCAAGTGGCGATTAAGGCCAATGTGAAGGAACCTCATGCCATGACAATTTCAACGGTGGATCAAGATGGTTATCCGGATGCGCGCGTATTAATTTTAAAAAATGTCATAGATGAGGCATTTTACTTTGCATCCAGTTCCGAGAGTCGGAAAGGAAGGCAGTTGAAGGATAACCCGCATGTGGCACTGACATTTTATTGGCCTGCGCTCGGGAGACAGATTCGTATAAGGGGTACAACCGCGGATATGGGAGATGAAGCAGGAGAAGATGATTTCCGGAAACGCTCGGCTGGAGCCAGAGCAGCTGCCATGACAGGGTGCCAAAGTCAGGAATTGGAGAGCGAGGAGTTACTGAATAGCTCCATTGAAGCTCAGAAGGAACGGATTCAACGTGACCCGGATGTTGTTACGCCCCATTGGCGGTTATATGCGGTGAATGCTCGAGAAGTGGAGTTTTGGCAGGGGGATTCGGGGCGGAAGCATACACGAATTCGGTACGAGCTGGAGGACGGGCAGTGGAAGCAGCACAGATTGTGGCCATGATTTTACATTGAAAGAACGTACATTATCTAAACGAGATTTAGTATGTTTCTTTATTCTAATATTCTAGGGAGGGACATGTATGAATACGATTGAAAGTTATTTTGACCCATTTCCCGTATTGGAAACCGAACGAACCTTGCTTCGCCCTCTCACCTACGATGATCTGGACGATATGTACAGCTATTGCTCGGTTCCTGCCGTTGCCGAATTCACCACGTGGGATGCGCATCAGAGTAAGGAGGATACCAAGGGTTTTATCGATTTTGTACTGAGCCGTTATGAGGCAGACAAGCTCGGACCCTGGGGAATTGAGGATAAACAGTCCAAAAGGCTGATTGGCAGCTGCAATTATTTGGGCTGTGACAGCAATAGTATGAGAGTAGAATTGGGCTATGTGTTGTCCGATCAGTATTGGAATCAGGGCATTATGACAGAAGTCGTAAGCAAGATCATCCAATTTGGATTCGAGGAAGTAGGATTGGAGCGAATTCAAGCCAGATGTATGGTGGATAATACAGGTTCGGCCAAGGTGATGGAGAAGGTAGGCATGAAGTTCGAGGGTGTTTTGCGAAATTATATGAAGGTGAAAAATGAGCTTTGGGACTTGAAGATGTACTCTATAATTAGATCTGATTATACAATTGACATTTAGAGTACTGAGGTTAGGGGGATGTATCTATTTAGTAATAATTTTATTAGCACGGTATGTGATGGTTACAAGACTCTGCAGATAAAATTTTCCTGAAGGGCGGTATAGTTTAAATGGGAAGAAAATATCCAGAACGTGTCACAGCATCTATGTTGAGAGTTAACCATGATAATGAAACATTACTAATAAGACATAATACATCTGTTCACTTTGGTGAATCTACTGACCAATTAGGTATGGTTATAATGACAAACCCAGGAAGTTTTGAACTAAAAACAACGACGCCAGAATGGACTTCTTTTAAAAACGGCACAAGCCCGTTGGATACATTTGAGGTAGATGATTACGCAGACTTGACTATGCGAAACATAATTAAGGCAATCAAATGTAGTTATGAGGACCAATCCATGATCAGTGGTATTTTACGTGTTTACAACCTTTCTAATATTCGACAACCTGTTGGACTAAAAGCAGAAGTATATCATAATCGAGCAAAACAAGTCATATCAAGTGAATTAATGGCATTACTTGAAGACCCTATAACTCATTCTGAAGATTCATTTTTGGCAGAATGCAACAAGTCACGGTTTGTAATAATGGGATTTGTAGATAAAGTATTTGAAGATAAGATGTCTAAGGTCATCAATTGGTCGGAGTCTGTTAAAGATCGTAGAGTATGTGCTGTTGATAAGAAGGGACGCTTTTCACACCCGCGAAGGTGGATAACAGAACCTTTTTTGATGAATGAGGCAATTAAATCTCTGAAATCAGTAACGTGCAAATTTTAGTTGATTCTGATCATATTAATGATAGCAAGTAGCAGCAGTAGAGTTGCATATTACTTAATTATCTTTTAAGTACTAAGGAGGTAACAAGGATGGCAATAATCGGGCAGTATATGGCGGTATCTCAAGCGGAGATCCTGGAGCTCTCACAGGGAAAACGGTTATTTCAAGAGTTGAATCGGAACGATTATGAAGGGCTGGATATTGATAGATCCTGGGAGGGCGTTCACTTCCTGTTATGCAACCAATCGGACAATGGTAATCCTCCCGAAGGATATGTTGTACCTTTATTGGATGACCAGTTTCTGAATTTCTTGAGTTTTGGTGCGTTCTATCTCCATGATGAGCAAGTGAGAGAGGCCGCTACATATCTTAATGCATTGACACCAGAGGAACTCAGAAAAAAATACACAAGTGAAACGTTCGTGAAAGAGAAGATTTACCCGCTTTTCTCAGAGGAGGACATAGAAGGATTCTGGGAGTATCTCAAAATGAATCTGGATAACATCGAAGCGTTCTACCAAAAGGCAGCTTCCCAAGGGCAAGGCATCATATTTTATCTTATCTAATCTAAATGCGTGTACGAATCTTACCCACTCCCGCTGATCGGAGAGATGGGTTTTATTTTTTTATCGGACTCAGCGTACATAATGTCATATCCGAACCCTTTATGCTTCCGCTATAATCTCCAGGTTGTAATAACATGGGATAAGGGAATCAGGAGGTATATGGAATTGACCGCAAAAAACAGATATAAATCACTCGAGCTGGAAACACCCGGTGTATACGAGCTGGAGGGACTGGAGGTCGGGGTGACTTCCAATTGCAATTTCAAGTGTGACTATTGCTGTGCCTATAATCGGGACGATGGACAATGTATTGATGCACAGGAAGTTATTCGGATCATCGGTGAGCTCCCGAGGTTGAAACGCGTGCGTTTGTCCGGGGGAGAAGTAACCCTCAAGTATCAGGATTGTCTGGATATTGTAACGTATTGTGCAGCTCATGGAATTGATACGCAATTGAATACAAACGCCAGTTTACTGACGGAAGAGCGAATTCTTGCGTTGCGTGATGCAGGGTTGTCCAATATTCATATTTCGTTCAACTATACCGATGCGAATGTCTATTCCGCTTATTATCGTGTTCATCCCCGCATGTATGAGAGGCTGGAGCGGAATATCCGGTTGTGTACGGAAGCTGGACTGGAGACGGTGCTGGAAACCCTGCTGTTTGAGGGAACACAAGCGAACATGCTGGCCATTAGCAAAAAGGTCTATGATCTGGGTGTACGGATTCACGAGATTCAGAACAGTATCGTGATGCCGCACAGCGATTGGAGCAACATTGTTTCCAAGGAATCACTCGTTCGATCCGTAAATGAGCTGATTGAACACAAGAAGGAAGATACAACCATCTATTTTACCTGCATGGATCGCTTTGCTGATTTGTTGGGGCTACACGAGCAGCCAGGGGTATACTTTTCCAATTGTGTGGACGGGACGAAACAGCTGCATTTACATGGCAACGGGGACATTCTCATCTGTGAGCTTTGTCATCCGGTTGTGATCGGGAACATCTACCAAGGTACATCATTGAACGAAATTTATGCCAAGCAGCCGCCCGCATTAGCGGATTTTCTGGAGAAGCGGCCATGTCCTGCGTACGATGTACTATTTGCAGGTGAGTAGTGAATAGTAAATGAACCATATCGAGTCTCCATGATTGAAAATGAGTTTAGCACATTGTCCATTTATGCCATTACGAGTTCTTATCGTGTACAACCGATTTATCATGAAATGGTTCAAAGGTTACCTGATTCCGGAGAGGAACAGGTAACCTTTTTTTGCCTTCGACAGGTTTCAGATTCATTTAAGCTATCCCGCCTATCATGGCCTTAAGAACTTAGATGATGAAGAGGTGGCTTCAATGATGAGAATGTATGATAGACCCAATCCGAAAGATTCACATAGAAAACCAAACCCAAATAAAAGGCGTAAATGGCTCATTGCCACGTTTGTCGTTATCCTTGGAATCGGCGGAATTGTCTACAGTCTGGCTGACCGTTACCTGATCCGACATGTGGAAGTGGTCGTGGCGGATGATAATGCGTCGGCCACTAGCAGCAGTGCAAACGATACGTCAACCGTAGCGGCAGAGGTCAATGCAACCTCAGATGACTGGAACTATTCCAGTGACGATATGCAGGTGAACATCGAGAAGGTGCAGACCGGCTCCGGTGCAGATCAGATTACGTATTACGTCGCAGATGTGCAGATGACGGATGCAAGTAGTCTGAAATCGGCTTTGGCGGATAACAGCTTCGGCACCAATATTACGGAAAACACCTCAGAGATTGCAGCAGCGAACAACGCGATTTTCGCCATTAATGGTGATTACTACGGTTTTCGTAGTGATGGCGTAATTATTCGCAACGGTACGGTATACCGGGATGATCCGGTTCGTGATGCGATGGCACTGTTCGCTGATGGGACGATGAAGACGTATAACGAGACGGAAGTTTCCTCTTCGGAGCTGCTGGCCGAAGGTGCAACCAATACGCTGTCGTTTGGACCCATTTTGATTCAGGACGGAGAGATCGTAAGTGACTTTAGCAGTGTGAAAATCGATAACAACTTCGGTAATCGTTCCATTCAGGATGCGAATCCGAGAACGGCGATCGGTATGATTGCCCCGAATCATTATGTGTTTGTTGTCGTGGATGGAAGGCAGGATGACAGCCGGGGGATGACGCTGGCAGAGCTCGCGGACGTGATGAAGGGCCTAGGAGCAACAGAGGCCTATAACCTGGACGGTGGCGGATCATCCACGATGTATTTCATGGGCAGAGTCGTGAATAATCCTCTGGGCCGAAATCAGGAACGCGGCGTAAGTGACATCCTTTACCTCAAGGAGGGACAATGATCATGACCATATTAATTCCATCCTACGAACCGGATGTTCGTTTATTAAATCTAATTTTGCAATTGCAGACGTTTCAATTGGGGCCTATTGTGATTGTGGATGATGGCAGCGGCCAGGAATTCCGAGGGATTTTCGAGACAGCTGAGGCGTATGGATGCACCGTGCTGACTCATCCTGTGAATCTCGGCAAGGGACGAGCACTGAAGACAGGCTTCCAGTACATCAAGGAATTCGGACCACAAGGTGGCGTCGTCTGTGCTGACAGTGACGGCCAGCATCTGCCGCATGATATCCGGCGTATCTTCGATGTGCTGCTGGAGCAAACCACACCAGGCATTGTACTCGGGAGCCGCCGCTTCAGTGGTACGATTCCTGCACGCAGTCGTTTCGGCAATACCGTCACACGAGCGGTTTTCTCTCTCACAACGGGGACTAAAGTATATGATACACAGACCGGTTTGCGTGGTTTTCCCTATTCAATGCTGGACTGGTTATGCCAGATCCCGGGGGATCGTTTTGAGTATGAGATGAACATGTTATTAACCGCACGCAAAGAGGGATACGAAATCACAGAGGAGTTTATTGACACCGTATATCTGGATCATAACAAATCCTCTCATTTTCGCCCGCTGGTAGACTCGTTTCGCATTTATATGCCAATTCTCATGTTCAGTACGTCATCGGTACTGTCCGCGCTGATCGATTTTGGATTACTGTTTGTCATCCAGTATTTCACTCATAATCTATTTCTGTCGGTTGTTACAGCAAGGTTATGCAGTTCCATTTTTAACTACACGATCAACCGGAAGTACGTATTTTCGGCCGGGGGAAGAACGTCGAAGGTACGCCAGTCTTTGCCCAAATACTTCTCTTTGGTCATTCTGGTGCTCTTATTGAACTATGGCCTGCTATATTTCTATAACGAAAAACTGATCATCCCCTTGATCGCGGCCAAGGTATTGACGGAAGTATCTGTTTTCCTGTTCAGTTATTGGGCACAGCGCAGGTTTGTCTATTAATACAAAAAGAGAGTGAGCAGATGCTTGCTCTTTTTTTGTTTCCAACCATTTCATAATGACGGTGTTATAAGGTACGATGGGAGTGTTGAGGTAGAGTGTCATTTTATCCGTCGTCGAATCGCTAAATACAGTGTCAATCTGAACTTGAATAGGAGGATCCATATGTATCTTAGAAGTGTGGAGCTCATGATGGATAAGGTCGAGAATCCCAAGAAGTATCCGTTTGATATACCCGCCATACAATCCTTAGAGCGGTTGGAATTCAGAAATAACATTACGTTTTTTGTCGGCGAAAATGGATCGGGCAAGTCCACGCTGCTGGAGGGGATCGCTCATCAATGTGGATTCAATACAGGCGGGGGCGGTAGAAATAACGTCTTTGAGATGCACGCTTCGGAATCCTCATTAGGGGATTATCTGCGACTGGCCTGGCTGCCCAAGATTACGAATGGTTTCTTTATGCGATCTGAATCCTTCTATCAATTTGCCTCACATGTCGATGAGATGGGTTCTCTTGAATACTATGGCGGGCGTTCGCTGCATGAGCAATCTCATGGAGAGTCCTTTCTTAATCTGTTTGTGAACCGCTTCAGCTCGAAAGGCATCTACTTGCTGGATGAGCCCGAAGCCGCGTTGTCTCCTGCCAGACAGCTATCCTTGCTGCGCATTCTTCATGACCTTTCCGGAACATCTCAATTCATTATTGCAACCCATTCCCCCATTTTGCTGGGCTATCCCGATGCGGATATATTGAATTTTGATGATAGCTGCATTCAGAAAATGGCTTATGAAGATACGGAGCATTATCAGATCACGCGAAGCTTTTTGGAGAATCGCCATCGCATGCTGGACGAGCTGTTCAAGGACTATTGAAGGACGTGATTCGGATGTATGCAATCAATCTGTCTGATCTATATATGACGGTCACCATTCAGCAACTAAAATCAAAAGAAGAGGCTAAGGAAATATTGCTGGCTTTGAAAAAGTTTGCAGAAGAAGGTTTGAGTTTTGTGGTATACACCCGCGATACTCGGAAGGAGATCATAATTGCTGGCAAGGGCGAGAAAGATCTCCATGAATTGATATCACGTTTTAGAGACGAATACGATTTGGAAATAGACGCTTTAGAACCGCAAGTTCTCTACAAGACATCGATACAAGAAACAGCTCAATCCGAAGGAAAGTACATAAGACAAACGGGAGGGATTCATCAATACGGTCATTGTTTGATTAAGCTTGAACCCAAATCCAGAGATGGCGGTTTCGAGTTCACAAATGATATTGTCCATGATCATGTTATTCCTCATGAGTATATTCCTTCTATCAGGAACGGAATCGAAGAAATGATGGTTAGAGGTATACTTGGCCAATTTCCGGTGGTAGATGTAAAAGTAACACTGTTGGATGGATCGTTTCATTCATTCGATTCTAAAGGAATGTCGTTTAAAATTGCTGCGGCTTTGGCATTCCGTGATGGCTTTGAACGAGCAAACCCTATACTTCTCGAGCCTATAATGAGAGTGTCCGTGACGACAATGAAATGTGAGATTTCGGATCACTTGTCGGTATTAACTTTACTTAGAGCACGTAATATTAATGTTAATTCTGAAAATGGAAAAAACGTAATTGAAGCAGAAATCCCTTTGAAATCTTGGTTGAGTTTTCGCAAACAAAGTCACGAATCTAATGTAGTAATGGATATTAATGTAATTGAGTTTGGATATTATGACGAAGTTCCTGAGTATCTTTACGAATCAATAATTCAGGAATCGAACTTGGAAGGGGCCAATTATACGGATTTATTTCGCTGGGCGAAATGGGGCAAGGATAATGAGGAAAGGTATTTAAACGATTTTGTAGAGACGTTTTGGAACGAGGAGGAGAGTTAATCATGAGTTTCAAATTGGTATTGCTGGACCAACTGGCTGCCTGTCATCATGATAAGAGCTGGTTTATCCCGCTGGATGAGATGTTACGTGATGTAACCGCTGCTCAGGCTGCATGGACGAATGATGAAGGTCAATCCATCTGGAGGCTGGTGCATCATCTGATATTCTGGAATGAGAGATGGTTGGATCGTTTTATCCAAGGTGAAGTAAGAGTGGATCATCATATAAATAATGATGAAACGTTCTATGTGGACCCTTCCCGGGTTAGCGAAGAGGAGTGGCAGAAGAGTATTGAACGAGTCGGATCTACTTTTCTTCAATGGATTCAGGCCGTACAAGAAAGTGATGATGCAAAACTAGCACTGACCATCCCTTCATATTTCAATGCTCCGTGGTGGAACGTCATATCTAATGTGTGTATTCATAATGCGTATCATATTGGGCAGATCATGATGCTGAAAAAGAAAGTCATAGCCTCAGCATAACAATAAGTTGCAGCAGATTTAGAGGAGTCCCGCCTGCAATAATCGAATACATATATTGGGAGCATTCTTAATTTAGGAGCACCAATAAGGCAGTAAATCAAAATTTCAAGGAGTGTTCGGATGAAAATAGGTTTTCTGATTGTGGATATGCAAGAGAGTATTGTGCGAGGCCGAGTGGAACAAAAAGGCATAGACCACGCTTGTGAGTATATCAACCACGTTGCAGATGTGCTTCGTTCAAGTGATCATGTGGTGGTCCATGTGCAAGATATCGAAGGTATGGAAGGATCTTCTCCGGAGGAGTATCGGATTATTTCCGAAGTGAATGTGAATGAGAAGGATCTCACCGTTACCAAAGAAAGCTCCAATGCGTTCTGGCAGACAGAGCTTGAACCCATATTGAAGAGTCATGGCATTGAGCTTGTGATCATTTCCGGTTTTGCCGCAGAGGAATGTGTCCTATTTACCTATAATGGAGCGATGGAGAGAGGCTTCAGACCCGTTATACTGCAAAATGGGATTCTCAGCACACATCAGGAAGCGGTGACGTCGACCTACAGAGATCGGAATGTGATCTCATATCCTGTAGTAGACTATCTAATCAAATAAATGAGAATATCCATGGATGCGACGAGGTCGTATCCATTTTTGCTATACATGGCTGATCCGTCAGACAGGACGGGGCTTTTGATTGGATTGATATTCCATATTACATCTGGGAAAGGACTAGAAGTTTACAGACATATGCATCTTCGCATTTTCCAAAACATGGGTTATGATGGGTGAATAGGAAGCCAAGAAATGAAATTGAAGAGGTTGGGAGATACATATATGCTGATGATTCATAACTTTGTTATTGAGAATAAATCGGATGTGAATGAGGATGCCCATACTTCTTATTCATGGGATAGAAACGGAAAAATACATAAAAACGGACTCACGCGAGACAACCAGGCCCACCTGGACGACAACTTCATTTCATATATACATGATTCACTCCAATGGTTAGAGACTAGGAATCCATCCACGGGTGAGAAGTCAAGAGGACTGAACAATTACGGCATTACAGTGATTGAAGATCAACAAGTATTGCAGAGGCTTCATCAAATCTTGAATGCATGGATAGATCTATTCAGTTCTGCACCTGATTCAATCATACTCAGAGGGGATTTCTGTGTTGATGATGGGGATGAAAAAGGTTACTACGAGAAATTGGTGTATAGCAAATCTGACTTAATAACTGAATTAAAACAGCTTGTCAGGATGGCAGTACATGCTGTTGAACATGGAAAGTGTATTGTGCATTTTGGAGTTTAACAAGTAAGAGACACCTCTTGTGTACATGACGAGAGAAAGGAGCAACGGAGATGACAAGTCGAATTGTGGTTACAGGCGGTGCCATTATCAGAGATGATCATGGGAGAATTCTGCTGCAGCGTAGATCCGATTATGGAGACTGGGGATTACCAGGTGGCGGTATGGAGCCTGGAGAGCATATCGAAGAAACCATGATCAGAGAAGTGAAGGAAGAGACTGGTCTGGATGTGATTTCGTATGAACTGGCTTCCATCTACACGGGTGAGAGAATGAAGTATACCTATCCGGATGGCAATGAGGTCGTATTTGTCATGTTCCTATTTAACGTCAGAGTTAATTTAGACGGGAAACTAGCTGAGGATAGGCGAACACTATGTTTTGAAGACGAGAATAACGAATCGTTGCAATTAACGTTTACAAGTTTGGATGAAGTCAAGATCGAAATGATAAATGTCGTGCAGAAGCCAGCTATTATAGATTTGATTCAAGAGAAGCAGGGGATTCTGCGTTAAGAAAAACAAATAACAAAATGGAGTGATACTTATGCCTTGGCCTATGGTACATTTTGCGGTTGCATCTGAAATTCGTTCTAATCCATCCCCGGAATTCTTGCTGGGAAGCCTTGCTCCTGATTCAATTCATGTAAGAAGTGATGTGCGCAGTGAGAAGGCAAAAACACATCTAATGACCGAAGAAGGCAGATTCCCAACAGATGAAGAGCTTCGAGCGTTTTGGGAGTCCCATAGGCAGCAGGCCGAACTAGATCCTGCATTCTGGCAGTATTTGTGCGGATACATCGCCCATATTTATACGGACCGTGTGTGGACCTTTGATATCTACCCTGCATATGAAGAACATCCTGAAGGCAGAAAGCGCTATACGCAGGAGGTAACGAAGCTGGAGTTTATGATTTTGCGGAATCGTTCTGGGGCTCATGAGCTTCTGAATAAACTGAATGCAGGAAAGGCCTATGATTTGGGTGGTTTGCTGGAACAAGAGGTAGTTCAGTACAGGAAAGTGAA
Source organism: Paenibacillus sp. ACRRY (assembly GCF_022346995.1). Taxonomy (GTDB): domain Bacteria; phylum Bacillota; class Bacilli; order Paenibacillales; family Paenibacillaceae; genus Paenibacillus. The sequence goes on from NZ_JAKRNM010000021.1 coordinate 23,953, forward strand.
AGTGGATTTCTTGAATAATCCTGCGCTTGAGCCCGCGGAAGATTTGAGCATTTTATCCATGGATGTTCTAGAACATTTTATTCATACAACTGCTGTAAGTCTAAAACAATTGTATACGGAATGGAACGTGTTTGAAGATTTACACACCAAAACCTCAAGCTAGGGAGTTGGTTTATTGAAGGTATATAAGAAAGAAGTCCGTAAAATAACGGTCAATGAGGTTTTATTTCTCTACGTTGTGGATGAGCAAGCATACGATATATTTTTCCGTATATATTCGAATGCATTCAAATCTACCTTCGTAGTGTTTGTGGTCCCTTGGGAAGATACAAGGGATATCTTACTCTATGAGCCAAAGCAGATTTCCAAACTCGTTCAATATGCAATAAACCAAGGATGGGACTTCCATCAGAAAAATAATCAAATGAAATTCGACAACGCGACAAGTATCATAAGAGTATTGATGGCAGAGTAGAGTAGATACATTAGGAAAGTGTTGCTCTATATATAAAATGAGGTGACTGCATATGCACCATTTAATTCGCCTTACCGAATATCACGAGAGATATGATGCAGCCTTGGCCAAATTTTCACTGACTGGAGAGCAGTTCTCCTATACTGCATTGCCTGTAGAAGTGATCGAGGAGGCGATCTCCAACCCGGATAAGGTTCCCATTGTGATTTTAAAAGAGGAAACACCGGTGGGCTTCTTTATTTTACATAAAAAATCGGAATACGCCGAAGGAAAGAAATACTCGAATGCAATCTTAATAAGAGCATTATCCATTACGTTGGAACATCAGGGGAGAGGGTATGCACGGGCTGCCATGCAGGCAATCGGTCCATTGCTTCAGCAGATTGAGCCAGGAACGAAGGAAGTCATCCTCGCTGTAAATGAACAGAATGTTGCAGCCCAGAGCCTGTATTTGAAGGTGGGGTTTCGTGACACGGGCATTCGCAGGATTGGAGCACATGGTCTCCAGTTCGTTTTTCATAAACGGATGGATTAACCGGAGTAATGAGAATGTATTTTAATCAATGGTGAAAAGAGAGGAGAATGTTATGCGAGCCAAAATCAAACACGCAGACTTGGGTTCATCGCAACTTAGCTGGTTGTGTGTCCAGCCGATGCTCATTTCAGTTCGAGGTAAAGATGTTACAGCCAAAACAGAGGTGTACCACCAGTTAAATGAAGGGCAACAAGCGCTATTCCTGTTCTACTCTTATCATAACCATACGAAAAGTCTGGCGGAGTTTTACTGGTTCTCGGCTTACAATATCATTGAGATGAAGAGCTGGAGTGGCATCCGCAATGGAATGCGTTTTTTTAATCAGAATGAGATGGTAGCTCTGTTAGACAACATCGAGCGTGCGATTATAGATAAAAATAGAATCGGAGATCAGTGGCGTGAGGTTATGCCAACAGATCTGGAGCAAGATCCTAACCTGTATCAATCAATTGAGGACTTGTTCAATCATTATCGTACTCAAGCTGAGGAAGTGATCGTGAGTATAAATAATGAGATTCTGCAACATCAGGAGATGTATTTTGAAATTGAGGATGAGGGGTAAGGAGACTGGGAATTGAAATTCGAATATCAAAAATTTTCATGCAATGTGGATGTATTTCATAGAGATCTGGATATTATCGTTAGGTTTTATGATGGGTCAAGAGAACCTGCGGAAGAGGAAATTGTTGATCTGGTGATTGCCGATCCGGGTTATGGCTACCTTATACTGAAGTATAAAGGGGATGCCGCGTTATTGAGTGGATTTCTGAATGAGTCGGTTTTTGCATCGGATGAGATGGTAGAGGCTGCAATTGATTATGTTGAACGATTGTCACCACATTCTCAAAGTGTATATATGCCGTATCACGTGTCTCGATTCAAGCCAACAAGTTATGTGGAATACAATGGGGAATACTGAGCATTCCCCAACAGCATTCTTTAGAGTACATAAACAATGAATTGAAATTCATATAACAACGTTAATTAATGGTGACTGAAGAGGGCGATTTATTCGAACTACATACATTAGTCAGCTGATGTGCAACAAACCTGCAACTTCTTGCAACAAAACGCAATTCGGTATGCTGGTTTTTGTTTTGCCTGTAATATGAGTGATGAGAGGAGGGCAACACGTGAAAGTGACATTTGAAACAGATGCATCCATGGAACGAAGGCTCGCCAAGGTAGTGACCAACCCTGCCGAACAACAGCGCTGGGGGGAGATTGATAAAGCGATTAGCCACTTGGAAAGACAGCTGGTCGTCATCAATCCGAAGAATAACCGCAATGTCCAGATCCAGCCAAGCTCAATCCTTGCCATTGAGTCCGAGGATCGAATGTGCAATGTACGTGTGATTTCGGGAGAGAGCTATCTGCTTGGCAAACGCCTTAAATATGTGGAAGAAGACATGGATTCGTCCCATTTTCTGAAGATTAACAACTCAACGATGATCAATGTTAAACACATCAAGGCTTTCGCCGCCACAGACCATGCCAGAATCCAGGTTGAGCTTAAGGATGGATCCAGCTACTACGTCAGTAGGCACTATATCAAAAATTTCAGGGGGAAATTATTATGATCGCAAATCTCAAGCATTCGTTTTTTCAGGTATTTACATTAACTTCGCTATGGGTCACGCTGCTGATAACCTTGTTCTTCAAAGATCAGACAATCCAGATGGGGTATCTATGGAACCTCGCTGGAATTGCGTTCATCGCAGCCGTGGTATTTGGAGTCATGTACGATGCGCTGTGGAACTACTTTACGTTGAAACCGATCTGGAATATTGTGATCTCGTCTACCATTAACATTCTCGGAGGTACGGCGGGTGTGTGGCTGTTCTCAGAGGAGATGTTCCACTTTATCGCACCGTGGTTCCCTGGCATGTGGCTTTTGTCGATTGTGCTGCACACCATTGCCTTTTATTTTTATGCTAGAATGGATAGCAAGAAAAAAGCGGAAGAATTAAACAAGATCCTGAAGTAGACAAGGAGAAAGCATATGAATGAAGAAAAGGCTCTTCAGGAGTTCGGCTTGGAGCCGGGCTCCCGGGACAGGGAGCGCATTCGTACACTGCTGCAACAAGAGATCGACAATTCAAGTGCGAAGGACAATGATTATCTCAGAATCTTATGTGTCTTGTTGTTTGCAATCGGTCATGTAGAGGACACTCAGCTCATCTGGCAGGCCAAAAGAAAGAATCAGGATACGGGAAGTTATGTGGATGTACAACTGCTGTGTGGTGCCGGGTTCGAGGACACGATAACGTATCTGGAGCAATTGGGAGGACAGCAAGCAGAAGAGCAGTTACAATATCTCAGACAGTGTGAGCCATATGACTTTGTGGACTTTTCCAGAGAGGAATGGATTACCCGGTACAAGCAATATTACGGCGTTATTGAGGGAGGGTCCTCACTGTGAAGACATCATTTATTCAGGAACAGATGGAGATGTGCTGTACATATTATGCCGTAAAAAAGTACCTGGGACTCGTGCCAGATTGGCGATTTCTAATTGCAGAAGAGAATATATCATGAATAACCCTACTATGGACATACAAGAGTACACTGCCGAGTATCAATCCCAGGTGGTCCATTTGATTTTGCAGATACAGCAGCAGGAATACCAGATTTCCATCACTGGAGAGGATCAGCCGGATTTGCTTGAGATCGAAACCTTTTATCAAAAAGGAATTGGGAACTTCTGGATCGCGCTTGCCGATGAAGAAGTGGTGGGTACGATTGCTCTGCTGGATATTGGAGAGGAGCAAGCTGCGCTCAGGAAGATGTTTGTAGCCAAAAATTATAGAGGCAAGGAACTTCATGTTTCGAGTCGTCTCCTGCATCAGGCATTTCAGTGGGCTAGAGAGAAGGCTGTGCATGATATTTACCTTGGAACGACACAGCAGTTTGTGGCAGCACATCGATTTTACGAGAAAAATGGATTTGTTTCGGTTACACGCGAGGCACTACCGGATGCTTTTCCGGTGATGAAAGTAGATAGCAAGTTTTATCACCATACCACGCCCTTTGCATGAGGCAAGTCATGCAGAGCGGCGTGTTTTTTTATTTAATAGAATTAATGAAAGATAGCATACTTGAATCGTTCGCAAATTCCACATTATGGGTTATGATGTATCAAAGAGAAATTGTAACATACATAGGAAGCTTGAATTGTACGGCTTTGGAATCTTTAACACATAGGGGGAACAGAATGAAAGGCATTTTTCTTGATTTCTATGGGACGGTTGTACATGAAGACGACGATATACTTCCAGTGATTTACGAACGAGTACAAGCTTCGGCGCGTGTTGAATGTACAACAGCCGAAATAGGTGATTTTTGGTGGAAGGCATTTTCCGAAATGTTCTATGCAAGCCACGGCAGTCAGTTTAAGACCCAACGAGTACTCAATGTACAGTCCCTGACAGCAACACTCCTACATTTTCAAGCAGATGGTGTCGCGGGGCTTCTTAATCAGGAGCAATTGGCTCACTGGCGTGATCCCGGGATATTTGAGGATTCCATTCCCTTTTTGCAATCGGTAGACATCCCTGTGTATATTCTCTCGAATATCGATACAGATGATGTAAGAGCTGCAATGGAGAAGCATGGTATTGAAGCGGCAGGTGTAATTACCAGTGAAGATGTCCGTTCTTACAAACCAAGACCAGAGATGTTTAATGAAGCATTAGCCAGATATGATCTGTCCCGGCATGACGTCATTCATATCGGCGATTCGTTGACAAGTGACGTACAGGGAGCACAAAACGCCGGCATTCAGGCTGTCTGGTTAAATCGGAAAGGCAAAACCAAACCTCAGCATATCCATCCGGAATATGTGTGCAGGGATCTGACAGAAGTTCTGAAAATCATCCTTTAGAGTTTTGAAAGTTGTTTGGAGGAAGTCATAACGGGGACGGTGTAATCCATGGATGAGTTGAAAAAGCAGTTGGCAACGTATCAGGCAGGTCAGATGTTGGAGGTTGGTACAGGCTCAGGAAAATACATTCCTACCCTGCTTGAAATATTCAGTGGCATCGAACGGATCACGGGCATTGATACCGATACGGATTCTTTACGACAGGCAGAAGCTGCATATGCGAGCCATGAAAAGATCCAGTTTATGCAGATGAACGCAGCAAAGATGGATTTTGCGGATCAAACGTTTGATACCGTCTGCATCTCCAATGCATTGCATCATCTGCCTCCGGGCGTAAATGTCATTGAAGAAATGAAACGAGTAGTGAAGAGTGACGGTTTATTTCTCATAAATGAATTGGTCAGTGATGATCCCAATGAAGCCCAGCTATCGCACATCCTGTACCATCATTTTGGTGCAGATGTAGATCAGCGGTTGGGAATATATCATCGTCACACCTATACACGGCAAGAGGTTATGGATATCATCTCTGCCAGTGGTATTATCATCCGCTCAATCTATGAATTCAATGAGCCAAAAGAAGATGCCATGGCAGAACGGGACATTCAGTTGGTATCGGAGGCCTGTAAGCAGCATATGGAACGGGCTAAGGCGTTTGAAGATTATGAAGCGTTCGCCGAACGCGGCCTTTCCATCATGGAGCGTCTAAACATTGTTGGGATTCAGCGTCCAACGCAGATCGTGATTTTGGGAAGTTCAGGAGAATAGAGAAAAGGATAATGAGAGGGCTGGAGATGAGAAAGCTAACCGTTATGCTTGGATTATTACTGTTCTTGATCGCATGTCAGAATAAAACCAGTATGAAAGACGCACAGAACCCGGCGAAGCCTTCGCTAGAAGTTACGACAGAAGAAGCAGTACAAAATGAAGAAGTAGCGACACCAACAGAGCCCCAAGACATCCCGTCAGTGTTCATTGATGAAGCGAATTATACAGGTGATGAACTGGAGATCGTTAAACTTATGAACGCCCGCCTGCGTTATATATGGGAAGAGGATGAGAAGGGGTACATGAGCCTCATTGATTCGCAGTCGCCCGTATCGGGCATGACCAGAACCAAAGTTCGCAAGATTGTCTCCATGAGCGACATTATCATTCGTGAACAAAGGAAGCTTTACGAGGGAGTAGTGACGGTAACGGAATTAGATGAGAATGATGATGAATCCAGCCGCACCATGGTTTTTTGGAAAAAGAAAGAAGAGGGGGATTCGGCACAGTGGATTATTGCAGATATTGATTGAAGATAGGGTCACGATACCGAGAGTCTATTAAATTCAAAACGAAATTCAGGTGATGTAATTATGGCGAGACAATTAATTCTTGTTGAAGGGATACCCGGTTCAGGAAAGTCCACGATTGCCAAGATGATATCCAACATCCTCATTCAGCGAGGGCTGCAAGTACAGCTTTTCCAGGAAGGGGATCTGAATCACCCGGCTGATTATGAAGGTGTAGCCTTCTACACTGCAGATGAGTTTGGAGATTTGTTGCATGCTCATGAAGCATGCAAAGATTTATTGGAGAGTAGAGCCATAGCTTATCGTAATGGTTATCTGATTCCTTGTCGCACAATAAAAGAGGAACTGGGAGAGGCGTTTCCTGACCGTATAGTGCAGGAGATTTTCAGCCGGGATATTTACGAATTACCTTTTGAACAAAATAAAGATCTCATCACTTCAAAATGGCGAAGCTTCACCGAAAGCGTGTTAGCGGCTAATGATGATACTGTCATTATCTTTGAATGTTGTTTTATCCAGAACCCATTAACGATGGGTCTTGTGAAATGCAATCAATCCCGAGAAGATAATGTCAACTATGTGCTGGAGCTGGAGCGCATCGTTCAAGCACTGAATCCGCTATTAATCTATATTGATCAGAAGGATATTGCGTACACCTTTGATAAAGCAGTTAAGGAAAGACCCAAGGAATGGTCAGAAGGATTTATTCAGTTTTACACGAACCAGGGGTGGGGGGCTTCAAGAGGATATCATGGGGTTCCAGGCACCGTGAAGGTGCTTCAGGCAAGAAAGGAGCTCGAAACCGAGATTTATCAGGTACTGAAGATGGACAAATATTGGCTGGATAATTCGGAGTATAACCTGTCTGCTTGTCAGAACGAACTGGAGAAAATTCTTAATGGAGGTTTGGTTTCATGACAATTGCTGAGGTAGCACTAATTTCCATAACCGTTCTGTTAATGATCATTGGTGTGAGGAGCAAACGCAAATCAGTACTCAGATGGGGTATCGCCAGTTTCATAGCATTGATTATCTTCATTATTCCTGCGTTCATTAACGGATTCGTGGATGGATTCTCCGATGGGTGGTCAGCAAGATGACAAATCCCAATCACAATAACATATCTTATGAGCGAAATAACAGTACATTTAACTTCCGCGTGGCAGGCATTGTAATGGATGCGGGACGAGTTCTGCTGCATAAGACGGAACAGGACGATTTCTGGAACCTGCCCGGGGGACGGGTCGAAATGAATGAGGCGACAGAAGCGACTATCGTGCGAGAAATGATGGAGGAACTAGGTATCTACGTTGTAGTGCAGAGGCTTGCGTTTGTTAGTGAAGATTTTTTTGATTACGAAGGCCAGAAGTTCCACGAGATTGGATTCTATTACGTCATCGCCTTACCGGAAGCTCATAAGCTGTATAGCGAAATTGAAGTTAAGGGGCTGGAGGATAACGGAAAGTTAACGTTCCGTTGGTTTTCCCTGGATGAGCTTGAGCACATGGAGGTCTACCCGGTATTTTTGAAAAAAGAACTGCATACTCTGCATGATGTGAAGAGCATCCAACATTTCATTCAGAAATAGAGGGATATATGGACATTACATTTATTCGTCATGGTCATGGTGAACATTTGATAGATTATCCGAATCGGTTAAATGAGCCTCACCCTGGTCTCACCGAACGGGGAAAGAGTCAGGTGACAACGCTGTGTAAACAGTTGAAGCTTGATCCTCATGACGTTTTCTTGGTGAGCCCAACGAGACGTACCATTGAAACAGCACTTCTTTTAACCGCAGAAGAACATCTTACGATATGTCCTCTTGTAGGTCCAAGAATGTTTCCTCAGGATCCCGAGTTCGTTCCCTACATCTGTGATCAGATCTATTCCAAGGAGGAGCTTGATCCTCAGTTCCCCGGGTTAAGCGTACTGGATTTTGGATTAAAGTGTTGGAATGAAGGTGTTAACCAGATGGATGGACATCAATTTGACGTACTTGCTAAGGGGCTTCTCCAATGGTGCAGGGAACAGGAGGGCAACACCTATATCATTTCACATGATGGCACGATAACCAACTACAGGATTTTGCTTGGAGAAAAAGGACTATCAAGAAGAGATTTTCTTGGTGAGGCGGGAAAGTACACGATCAAGAACTTCTAACGGTAAACAAATTCATAAGACAACCAATTTAAGGAGGAATTCCCGATGAGGTTATCCGATTATGAGTATTTGGTTTTGGCGCTGGAAGAGGCAGATCAGGCGTTTATTGAAGGGACATATCCGATCGGCGCAGTAATCGTGGATGAGGATGGGGATGTCGTGAGTAAAGGGAGGAACCGAGTATTCTCCGAATGCGATCCTACCGCACATGCTGAGGTTGACGCTATTCGCCGAGCGGGGAAGCATTTACTGGATTTAGACCGGAAAAGATTCACGAAAAACAACCTGACTCTGTACACGACTTGTGAACCTTGTCCCATGTGTTCTTGCACCATATTAATGTCGGGAATCAAAAGAATTGTATGGGCAGCGGACGATGAAGAGTATGGCGGTCTTCGACGTTTCAAGGAGGGTCCTCATTTCATACATATCTTTGACACAATCTCCTGTGTTGCAGCGCCATATCTTGACCTGGAAAATAGACAGAGGGCGATGCTCGCCAAATGGAATATTAGTAGAGGATTACTTAATACAGAGTGGGAGACGGCTAAGCAATGAAATCCATTCCAGTCTCGATTCTACTTAATGACGATTCAGGAAACAGCGGAGTATCTAAGTATGACTGAAGAACAGGTGATGAGTATTATTCATGCTGAACAAAGAAGTTTTGCGGCATCGGGCTCCTTTAACGGAGCAATGTTCCCCTTTATCAAGGTCCAGGATGAATTCTTTATAAGCAGGAACGAATTGCTGCTGTGGGCACAGGATGCCTCTCTCTACCATAGAAGGTATGTTAACGGGCAGTTGCAGTAGCTGTGCTGGTATTGCAACTGTTGTCATGAGGAGGATAGAGTGACATGGAATTGATAGGAAGTAAGGTTTGTCTAACATCAGTTGCAGAACGGGATCTCGACTTTATATGCAAAGGAGGTAGAGCATGACCAAGTTGGTTTTATTAAGTGATCTACCTTTTCAATCAAATGAAGACTTGAATCAAAGGATATTGGAATTGATCGGTCGAGACAAGCCATCGATCGGTTATATCCCTTCTTGTTCCGACACGGAACGGAAATATTTTGAGCACACCGTACGTTACTATAATCAACTGGGTATTGAGAACATTCATTATTACGATCTGGACCAGGAATATGATCCAAGCACGTTTGAGCAGATTTTGGCAGCTGATGCGATTCATTTATCCGGCGGAAATACATTTTATTTTCTGCATTTATTACAGAGAAGAAATGTACTGGACTTATTGCGTTCCTATGTGCAGGAAGGCGGTATGCTGATCGGAGTCAGCGCAGGCAGTATTCTAACCACACCAACCATTGAAATAGCTGGATATGGCAAGGATGCAGACGAGAATCATGTGGATCTTCAGGACAAACGTGCGCTTGGACTCGTTGATTTCGAGTTTGCGCCTCATTGGGACGGAGAGGAAGACAGTCTCGATTCGCTCAGAAGTTATGCAGATACAAACGGTGCGAAAGTCTATGCCTGCCAAGACGGCGACGGGATCGTAATTGATGGAAAAGTCATAGAGCTATATGGGGATGTGCGTCTCATTAATCCAAGGAGAAGGGGGATTTAAATATGCGTGAGGTTAAGGTCTACCATTATGATGCATTTTCAGCAATTCCGGGCAAAGGTAATCCGGCAGGAGTCGTCTTTGGTGCTGATGATTTAAGTGAGATGGTCATGCAGCAGATTGCTAATAAGGTTGGTTTTAATGAAACGGTGTTTGTGCTTAACTCCACGACAGCTGATGTAAGATTGCGTTATTTTACGCCGGGCCATGAAATTAATCTGTGCGGTCATGCCACGATGGCATCGCTGTATGGTTTGAAGACACGTGGACTGCTCGAGGACCAGGAGTCAATCACGATCGAGACCAATGTAGGCCTATTACCAATACGGTTTGAGCAGGATGGCGACACAATCAACATGGAGATGAAGCAGGATCAACCGCAGTTTGTGCCGTTCAGAGGTGATATCGATAAGCTGGCGAGCAGCATAAATCTTACCTCGGATGATCTGGATCTATCCATGCCTATCGTGTATGGGAGCACAGGAACCTGGACGTTGTTGATCCCCATTCGTACACTGGATTCTTTTTCTAAAATGAAACCGGAATCTACTGAGTTTCCTGGGATTTTGCTTGAAAACCCGAAGGCATCCTTGCATCCTTTCAGCTTTGAAGCTCGTGATTCCGAGGCGATGATGCATGCCAGACATTTTTCTTCCCCTTACTCAGGTACCACGGAAGATCCTGTAACAGGAACGGCCTCCGGGGTGATGGGTGCCTACTATTTAGCCTATGTGAACCGTGAAGCGGATCAGGTCAAGTTCGTCGTGGAGCAGGGACATGAGATCGGAAGAGATGGAAAAGTTGAAGTTAGCGTGACCCGGGAAGGGGACGGCATGGATGTGAGAGTTAAAGGGACGGCTGTTTTTGTGCGTGAAATGAATATTGAATTGGATACCTAATAATGTACCTGAAAGGGTGTTTTTCCTTGGATGAACGAATTGTTTTGCAAGACGTTACTCGTATTTTAATAGAAGAATTATCGGATTCGCTCGTTGGCATCTATTTGCACGGTTCCATGGCCATGGGGGGCTTTCATCCGAACCAGAGCGATATCGATATCTTGGTGGTCTGCCAGGATAGACGATCTGCTGATCTATATCGAAGAATTGCACGGAAGCTAATGCATATCGAAGACGAGATGCGCATCACGAAAGGCTTTGAGCTCAGTATTGTACTGGAATCCACAATCGTGAACCTGGCATATCCAACTCCGTTTGAATTCCATTACTCCGCATATCACCGGGAAAGATATCGAACGGATGAGCACTATCTCTGCGGAGGGTACGATGATCCGGATCTTGTCGCACACATTGCGGTCATCTATGACAGGGGAATTGTTTTGCATGGGACACCTATTAAGGAGCTCTTCCATCCTGTGAAACGTGAGTATATGCTTGCCTCCATTACGTCAGACGTCGGTGCAGCTTCGGAAGAAATCGTGGATAACCCTGTCTACTATGTATTGAACTTGTCGCGTGTTTTGCTGTATGTGAGAGAATCAGTGATCTACTCCAAGCGAGAAGCCGGAGAGTGGGCATTGGAAGGGCTTCCTACGAAGTATAAGGACGTTATCTCGCAATGCCTTGCAAAATATAATGGAGAGCTGGAGAACCTAAATCTCAGTGACTCTCTACTGTTGGAATATGCGGATGATATGTTGAGAGAAATCCACAGCTATAAAAAATAAACGATTCAATAATTCTACGCATTGCAATACAGATTTGAACATTTCAAGTAGCAATAGTTTTTTTAAAAGGAGAGACATCATGACAATCACGACAGATGATTTGGAACTAATCCAGGAAGCCAAGAACATCATCAAACGTTTATACTGCGAGGGCAAACATCACATTGGAGCCGCAGTGCGAACTCAATCCGGAAAGATATATACCGCGGTACATCTGGAAGCCTACATTGGTCGTGTCTCGGTGTGTGCGGAAGCCATTGCGATTGGCAAAGCCATTTCTGAAGGGGAACACGAATTTGCGACCATCGTTGCTGTACGGCATCCGGAGATCAATCCGGATGATCCCACGGAAAATGCTGATCCACAATTGGGCGTGGTTTCACCATGCGGTATCTGCCGAGAATTGATCAGTGATTATGGGCAGAGCACACAGGTCATTTTGCAGGGAGAAGAAGGATACATCAAAACAACGATAGGGCAGCTTTTGCCACAGAAATATTCAAGGTCATAAGGAAAGAAAGAAGGTGCAAAGATGTTTGAAATTATGAATATCCGGCAAAAGCCAGAGTTGCTACAGGCAGCTGTTCAATATTTTTGGAAGCAGTGGGGAACGGAAACAAGTTATCATTTTTACCGGGATTGCATGGAGCGTTCAGTGGATACGAACAGTGATGTTCCAAGGTTTTATGTAATGTTGGATGGAGATCGCATTATCGGAGGATATGCTCTGCTAAGAAGCGACTTGAACAGCCGGCAGGATCTCTTTCCTTGGTTTGCATGTCTTCATGTCGTTCCGGAATACCGGGGCAAGAACCTGGGCGGCCAATTACAGAAGCACGCAGTAAATCAGGTGAAGTTGAAGGGATACGACAAACTCTATTTGTGTACAGATTTACAAGGTTATTATGAGAAAAATGATTGGACTTACATTGGCAAAGGATATCTGCTGGACGATGAAGAGACGAGAATCTATGAACTGCAAATTTGATGAAATCATAAGGCACTACTTCAAAAATGCGGAGTATACCTTGGAGGCCGTTCCGTTCGGTTTGACTAATACAACCAAAGTCATTGAAATCAATGGACAGAGGTTTATTATACGAATTTATAATCGCCACATGAAAACGATTGATGGGTTGGAGCTTGAATCCCAAGTAACAGCATTTCTACATAAGGCACAGGCTTCATTCGAAGTACCGATCTTCCTTCATACTTGTAATGGTAAGGCTTATGTGGTCATGAGAGATGGTTCGCTTGCGGCAATGACTACTTTTTTGGAAGGGAAGCTTCCACAGTTGTCTGACATGGACAAAGCCGAGAAGTTCGGCAGGTTGGTCGGGGGATTTTCGTTTCGAATGAGTGAATTTCCGATGAAGAAGGGCGCGTATACGGGCATATCCTTTCATAAAATGTACAACATTCACCCACTTGCTAATCGTGATTCGGTGAAGTCCTTTTTTGCGGATCTGCCTTTTGAATTAACAGCAGAGTGGTGCACGTTTTATCAAGCAATGATTACTGAGATCGACAATTCCCATCTTGATCTAGAAGTGCTGCCGCAGCAGCTCGTTCATCATGATTTGTTGATTTATAATCTACTGGGTGAATCGGGTGAAATTACTGGGGTTTTAGATTTTGATTTTATGGGGATCGACGCTGCTTTCATGGAGCTTACGATTAGCCTGAATCATATTATTCAGGAGTCTAGCGGTTCCCTGGATTTGATTGAGGCCTTCCTTCAGGGATATGGAAATGTTCGCAAGCACTCTTCTATTGAATTCGGCTATTTACGTCTGCTAACTCAAATCTATTTTGTTGCTGTATTGCATTTCTATATTGGTCAGCATTATGCGGGAGCAGCGATTGAATCTCCTTTTACGTTTATGATCGATCAGTTTGAAAGGAATATAAGCTGGCTGGCAGAGCATGATGTACAGATTCAACAATTGCTTCAGAAGTATGTAATGGAGACCAATGCAGATCATTCGAAGTGACTTTGTCCGAAATCCAGAAAGACTGATCAAGTAACCCAAACGGAGGAACCTTTATGGAACAGACCATTCGTTTAGCACAAGAAATCGCAGAGAGAGTCGTTCGTGAAGCGGGACAGATCGCCAGAGTGCATTTTGACCAGATCACCTGTGCAGTGGAAAAGGACAAGTTCGGCGACGTTGTAACTGATGTGGATCATGAAACAGAGCGAATCATATGCGATGCAATCAGCCATATGTTTCCCGAGCATGAAATTCATAGTGAAGAACGGGGACATAACGGCCATAAGAGTGAATGGTTATGGATGATCGATCCGTTAGATGGGACTAATAATTTCGCCATTGGATTTCCCGTATTTTCCGTTTCCATTACATTGATGTACCGTTCAGAACCTGTTCTTGGGGTTATTTATGAACCGATGGTAGACCGTTTATTTGTGGCGTCACGGGGGAATGGGGCAAGTTGCAACTTGAATTCACTGACAGTTAAGAAGAAAGAGAATCTTCTAAAGGGAACGATTGGTTGGATACAGGGTCATCAGGTACAGCATGAGGAGAATGCTGTCCGGCTGCGACAACATCTGGATATACGTTTTAAGAGAGTGATGAGATTGTGGGCTCCGACCCTACAGTGGTGTATGCTAGCCAAGGGAGATATCGATGGTATTGTGCTCTACAATTCAGAGGGAGACGATCTATACTCAGGAATCCTGATGGTAAAAGAAGCGGGTGCCATGGTTATGGATTTTGATGGGAATTTATTCGAAGGTATGAGTTCAGAGCCTTATTTGATTGCCTGTCATCCGGAGCATCGCGACTATTTTCTGAGTGTGGTTCGGGAGGGATTGGGCGTATGATTAGTGAGCTTAATCAACTTGATTTTGATAAGGTGAAGCATCTTATGGACTTGTAATGAATTGAGACTACATATGATAGCGGTTGAAATTGGTGTGGCGAGGTTTACTGGTATGATCTCATAACATAGAGTTGGTATCGCATTTAAAGGGGGAAATACGATGAGTGAATCACTAAAGGATCAGATTCAATTTCTAATTGAGATTGATAAACTGAAAACAATTGAACGGAGAACAAGAATAATCCACGGCGATAGACGTGAAAATGATGCAGAGCATTCATGGCATTTGGCCATGATGGCATTGGTTTTACAGAGTCATGCGAATAAGGAGGTGGACATCCTGAAAGTCATTAAGATGCTTCTTATTCATGATCTGGTTGAAATTGATGCTGGAGACACATTTGCTTACGATACAACTGGGTACACGGATAAATTTGATCGTGAGATCAAGGCGGCTCATCGGTTGTTCGGCATGCTGCCCAAGGAACAGGCTGAAGAAATGCATAATCTCTGGCTAGAGTTTGAGGCAAAGGAAACGAATGAGGCACAATTTGCCTCGGCTCTGGATCGGTTACAGCCTCTGATTCACAATTATCAGAATGAAGGAGATACGTGGCTAAAATACAACGTCACAAGTGATCAAGTCATCAATAGAAATCGTGAAATGGCAGACGCTTCGGATACATTGTGGACGTACGTGCAGCAGTTAATTCAAAACTCCATAGATCAGGGAATCCTGACCAAATCATAGCAACAGGGATGGACTGGGCATATTCATTGAGGGAGAAGAGGGAGCACTCATGGGCTACATTATGGAACTCCGAAAACTGGTTGGCTCGCGGCCGCTAATTATGGCAGGTTCTTGTGTATTGGTTTTCAACGAAGAGGGCCATCTGTTGCTGCAAAGACGTACAGACAGTCTCGACTGGGGGACGCTCGGTGGTTCGCTTGAACCGGGTGAGTCGCTGGAAGAGGCGGCAGCACGGGAATTGTATGAGGAAGCAGGTTTAAGGGCAGAGACGTACAAGCTCATTACCGTTTTCTCGGGTCAAGATATGTATTATAAGTATCCCCATGGAGACGAAGTATACAATGTGACGGCTGTTTATGAAGCTACAGGAATCAAGGGTAATCCAGTGGTTATGGACGATGAAGGGCTGGAACTCCGATACTTTGATCTGGACCGACCGGTCCCGGAGATTAATCCCTTTACAGAGTATGTATTAAAAAAGGCAGGCTACATCAAATCGAACTAAAGAAAGGTGCGTTCCATTTGACACAAGATTTTTATTGTGAGGAAGTTCTCAGTGGTAGGACGGAAGTGGAAATTGTTATGGAAACCGATAACGTGCTGGCCTATCACCATACCCAGCCTTCTTATGAACATCATATCATGGTTATTCCCAAGGTCCACATTTCATCCTTCATCTCAGAAGAAGAAACGAATGACGATGAGCTGATACTTGGAATCCTGCGGGTGATTAAAAAGATCTCTGCCGATATGGTGGAGCGTACGGGTGCTTCCAAAATTGTGACCAACCTCGGTAGTTATCAGGATTCAAAGCATCTACATTGGCATGTCATCAGTGGTGAACGAGTGACTTAACCCGTGTGAGCAACGGGCATAGGGTGTGGTTATGCTTTCTTTAATTGTAGTTTGTAGTGAGCCTTAATAGAATAATTGATATTGACGACCGGCTTGAAAAGTCGGTTGTTTGTTTTTTCATAAAGCAGAGAGGGAAGGGACTTACAAAGATAAATTGAATAGTAGACATCGAACTATATTTGATCTCAGATGTAGATATTCGACAAGATTCGAAAAAACACTTTACAAACAATCCTTAAACATGATATATTATTTTTCCGGCCGCAAGAGGCACGGGAAACTCGAAAAAAATATTTCGAGAAAGACTTTACAAGTTATAATGAAATATGATATATTCTAATTCCGGCCTTGAAACAGTCGGCAAGGAAGTTTGATCTTTGAAAACTGAACAACGAGTGAGTAACGATCTTACTTGTAAGATCGAAAAGCTGAGAAATCGGTGCAAGTCATCTGACTGTATGATTTTGAAGCGGAAATGAGATTTTTAATCTCGTCAGATTCAAAATGAGCTAATCGCTCTTTTCAATACCTCAGAAGATTTTCATAGCGTCTAACCGCGCTGCTGAAATTCATCTTTATTGGAGAGTTTGATCCTGGCTCAGGACGAACGCTGGCGGCATGCCTAATACATGCAAGTCGAGCGGACTTGAAGAGAAGCTTGCTTCTCTGATGGTTAGCGGCGGACGGGTGAGTAACACG
>NZ_JAKRNM010000022.1 GCF_022346995.1 Paenibacillus sp. ACRRY
ATATCGCCGTTTGCTACTTTGGCTAGTGCTGAACGCCATCGTGACAAACCTGTTTCTCCGTTGTACAGAAAGCCCTGCTGCTTCCCTGCTTTTTCTGCCTGCGTAAGTGCCTTCCTCGCGCTGTATCTCGCGCGTGAATCATGCGCCATCTAAATTCCTCCTCCGATATTTTCCGGATTGCGTACCGGAGAAAGCACGTGACGACAACGTGGATGAAATATTTCGCGACGAGGTAGATCGCCTACATACGGATAATCTCCGGGAGCATCCGGTACTAACTTGATGATGCGGCCTTCCCAGTTACGACACGCATCTTTTGCGCCATGACTTGATATCTGCGCGTAATATGTTTCGCGTCCGATCGCCTCGTTTATCGTTGCGTCTCGGTGCGCGGAATTAAGTTTCGTACGTGTCACGGTATCGACGTATACTTCCGGTTTCCAACGCCGTCCTGCTGCGTCAATAATGCCGGTATCTGTCGCCTGGCCGAGTGTCTTACGAATGCCCGCGAGCGTGTCCGCGTTAATTGTCCGGCGGCCGTTAATGCCCGACGCCATGTTAGCGCGAAAGGACTCCGCAGTTGCTTGGCGAACGGCCTGGCGAACTCGGCGATCGATGTTCTGCGTCACCGCGAGCAAATCCGCTTGTGTATCCGCAATAGCCGACGCAACCATCTCACGGTTAATCCGGTTAAACTTAACGATCTTCTCCGCTTCGGCTATCGTATTAGCAACGCCGAGTCCGACGATTGCTCGCGCCACCCCGTCCGTTGCAGCTTTCGGAACATACTCCGCAACCCAGGCGGCCGACTCCGCGTTTAAACCACGCAAAATAGCCGCAATCTCAGCGAGAGCGGCCTTTGCATGTGCGCGTGATATATCGGAGACATCCAGGCGTGATAATTCAGTTGCGATTGCGAGGATTCCGCGTTTATAGGCGTCGACGAGATGGTTAATATCGCGGTCATAGTTCGGATCAGGAATCCGCTCCATTATACGACTACCTCTTCGTTAAATATCGTGCTGTCGACGGTGCCGACCGTCCGTTTCTCGTCGTCATCGATGCGGCTCATCGCTTGTTCCGCCTGCTCATCAGTGAGTCCGTCAAGGCGTTTAACTGCGTCGCGTACGGACATCGTCGGTTTGCCGCCGGTACGGATTTGCGCAATTTCTGCCTGCTCACGGTCATCCGTCGGAAGTCCGTCAGAGAAGATAATGTGCGGCTTTGTTGGCGTGTAGTCGATGCTAGCTTTAGATTGTGCCTGATCAAGGAGTTGGGCAATAAAAAGTGCCTCTGTGAGCGCCTTGTCGAAGTACTGACGTTTCCGCGCTATTTTAGAGAGCAAAGGATTCATGCGATATTTGACCGCGAGTCCTGTCGCGCCACTAGTACCTGCATTTTCCTTCCCTAACGCAATGGGTGGAAGCTCCGATGTGGTCAAGAGCGTGTCTATGAGCTTGTCGAGTTCCTTAAACGCCGACTCAAGCTGACCATCCCATGTGACATATTGAGGCACAACCGAGCCTGAGTCTATGACCTCAAAGACTTTAGCGTAAGCAGCTCTTTGTTGAGGCACTCCGTCCGGACCATCCTCTAAAACTCCTGCCGGAACAGTTAAAATTGGGTCCGCGTGCTTATCCAAGATTGATGCAATTTGAGTCAACCGATTGTTAATCTCACGGAACAGAGCCTTATGCTCGCTTATATCGTCCAATCCGCTCCATGTATCATCGAAAGAGAAATTCGGAACGTGTACGATAAGAGGCGCGGGCACTCCAGTTTTAAGCGGTGCCTCAACGTCTTCCAACTCCTTCGTAATAGTCCACGAGGTAACTTCATCATTTCGCGTAGTCAATGCGGTCATTTCGAACTTGGAAAACGTAATCTCTCCTGGAACATGCGTTTCAACCTGCAGCTCCCAGCGAATCCGTCCTTCTTCAGTAAAGGCAATTGGGACAGCTATGTGGTACGCCGCGACTTTTTTAGCATTGCCGGGCACTGTTTCCGGAAAGACGTACGCCGCATTCTGTGATTCAATCACCGCGCGATAAGGATCTTGTGATTCCGGTAAGATTCCGCGATATTCTTGCGCCCATTTGATCTTATAAAACGAGTCTCCGCGGTAAGCATTTCCGTGAGCCATTTCGTAGTTTGTCGTATTAAGCGTATTTTCTTTGACTATCCGGTCCAGTGCTGATTGCTCCGCTGAGGCTTCCTCTCCCGCGCTATAAATCGGAGAGTCTCCGAATAGCAAATCGGCAGCTTTCTTGCATATCAATCCCGCGTAGTTAGCGTAGATATAGCGTTTCGGATCAACTTCTATTTCTTCGCTCAGCCTTTTTATCAAATCAGCGTTACATCTGACAAGCTCCGCGTTTTCCCTGTATCGGTCTACCCGTTCCTTGTGTTCTTTTGGCGGATACATCTTACCAACCTCAAACAATGCGACGCCTCCTCTATAGTCCTTTAGGTTTTTTGCTCCACGATCTTCCCCGTCTTGCCCCGCCTCCTGCAGCCTCTACTGCACCAGCAAGAGAATCCGGTAAGTCATCATGAGTTCCGGAGGGAAACTGCTCCATTTGCTCGTGCAACAATCTGTGCGATCTGTTAAAACGCAAAAAACCGCTCTCGATAAGCGGCTCCAATGATTCAATGCGTATTTCTTTCTTTGTACGGGACACAACCGCCTTGAGGCGTACGCTTCCGATGCCTTCTTTCCGTAATCTTTCGCTCAGTTGCCGATACATGTCATGCTGTGCACCGACCGTCTCCACCGCAAAAGCCTTATGTCCGTAGCGTTTGATAATCTCAACCGCCTGCTCTAACGCTATATGAGCTGCGCATTTCCTCGCCCATGCCTCAATTACGTACATTACACGAGTGTTCCGGTCTATACCGACCGTCACGATCGCGTTATAGTCGGAACGCGAGCTTTTGCCTTGCGCTATGTCCCAGAAAGCGTAATAATCAAGCGGAAGTTCTCGACCGAATGAATCAATTAGGTCAGATTCATCATAATACCGGAACAATTCCGGGTTAAATATCATCGATTCTTCATCGATCGGAGTATTTTGATATTCCGTGTTAAACGCTTTTGATCCGTTAGCCCATTTCCATGTCATCAGTGCCCACAATGGCTGAACTTCCGGCCAAAGTACGACCGCTCCTCTGTCCATTTCCTCCCGGTTTGCTTCGTAAAAAGCTCGAGCGGCCTTAACTCGGTCCTCGATGTCAGGATTCAAGTATATTGTGCGGCATTTTTCCCACAATTCTGTATGCTCCGGTTCTTCAATCAGCGCCTTGTACAGTTTCGAGTTAAAGTCTGACCGCTTCATTACCGTTCTTAACAACGACTCCGCGTGCACTACCGTTCCCATGTATACGAAGGCCGTTCGCTTACCTTTCGGATCTCCTAGCGGTACCACCGTTTGCGAGAACCAATCGCGCATCTTCTGGCGCAGTTCCGGAGTGGCCGCGTTAGATCGTATGTCTTCCAAGTCATCGCAGATTATCAGGTCAGGCCGTACACCTTCCCAGTTACGTCCACGCAATGCCTGGTTACTGGATGCGGCCTCCATCTTCGTTAACTGACGCTGGCCGCCATCCGCTGTAGGCTCCCACGCAACAAACTCTGAGGAGTTATCTTTCGGGTTCATTTGCTGCTTAGGATTCAGTAACGGACCAAAGTCTGCGCGTAGTTTCGCGTTACTCTTGAGCTGATTCGCAATCCACTCAAGGTTGCCGGTAGATACCGCAGGCGTTTCCGATATGTTGATGATATATTTACGATGTCTATAAGCGATCTCGCGTAATGGGAATGCCTTTGATAAGTACGATGATTTCGCGTGTGAACGAGGCGCCGCACGAACAACCTTAGCATTTATCTCCCGCATGGATACATCGTCCATTGTCTCGCAAATTTCACGGTGAAATGACGGTGAATCTTCGACACTTTCAACGTCAAATCCGTCCCAGTTACCCGCGTTGCCAGGATTATGTACCTCCGAGAAATATTCGAGCGCGAAGTATAAGAGGTCGGCTTCCGCTCTATGGATTCGTGACAATCGCTCTGATTCGTCGAGGTACTGCGCCAGTTCCGCCTCTTCCTCACTCGTTAGTAACTCCGGAACACCTTCCGCAGTCATCGCGTGAATTAACGCGTCTAATCTATCGATAATCTGTCCGCGCTCATCTCTATCGACCCACCGATCGTTTACCCACGCCATGACTCCGCCTCCTCTTCGCTAATTTTCAGCGTGAAATAATGCTGTTGTTGCGTGACCCTACCGAATACACTCGGACTTGGTTAAACGCGCTAAATACACGCTGAAAGCACGGTAAAACTACGGGGACATTGCAAGTCCAAAGTTAATTTTGATACGCGGATTTTTCCGGCACCAGTTGAGGCGGTCGTTAGGGGTCGAGGGGGGGTGGGCCGCCCTCTCACTCGCTGACCCTTCCGGAATCACTGCGATTATTCATCCGCATTGCATAATCGTAAGCCTTCCGTTTATTCATCGTTATACACGGACTTGTGCACAAAAGCCAGATACTAGACACTAGTCCGCTCCGCAAACCTGCGCCCCGCCTACGTTTACTGGCGTTGCATAATCACGCGTTATACATCGCATATACATTTCCAGTTATTAACGCGTACAACCCGCAGTGCTATGCGGATTACGCCCGTTAGTAGTTGGAAATGTATACGGTCATTTCCCGGTGTCATTGCCCTTGCGTATTCACACGTTATACAGCGTCATTCACCGAGGAGTGAATAACCCTTCGTACTGTGACGTGGTGAATTACGAAGGCAAAACGAAAATTTCCGAAGGGTCACGCGCCAGGAGCGCGCAGTAGATGTAATTGACGTCTTGTCAACCGCAGTACATACGCACTCCATCGCGTTCCTTCATATAATGACGCGCTAAACACACGTCATCTATCCGCTTTACACTCCGCGTCTTGCTTGGTACTCCGCGAGCTTACGGTCCAGCTCTTCGCGGTCAAGCGTAGTTGCATCCGTCTTGGTAACGTCGATCTTCTCCGTAAGCATCTCCGTCATAGTTAGTAGCAACTTGGCAGCCGCTGCATTCCGGTCCTCGATAGCTGCTTGTGCCATTGCGTCGGTCACTGCGGGTATCCGATCGAGTACATTACGCGTAATCTGTTTCTTTAACTCACGTTCGAACAACGCATCTTTCATCCAGTCATACAACGCTTGGCGGCTGACGCCAGCCTCCGTTGCGATCTGCTCCATCGTAAGACCTGCACGCTTAGGCTGCGCGAGGTAGTTAAGTGCGATGAGGTGATGCGTCTCTAGGCGTTTAAGCGCCACATATACCGTCTCCTTTACGTGAACAGTACGACTCTCCTACGCTCAGGCAAGGCGTAAGAGATACCGCGCTATTCTTTTGATCTTGCCTACATGAGTTTCTTCTTCGAGTTATCTTCATGTATAAGCACAAACAAAAAGACAAGCTCAGGCTTTCGCCCTCGCGCTCACATCTTTCGATGATCGCACCTGCTTGTCAGTTCTTTGTATCTTATTGAATTGATAACGCGCATAAAGGTATATAATCCTATTCGTCCCGCGAGGTTTAGTTTGCGAAGCAAAATCAACCGAAGCGGTAATGTTTTGTTTCTCTTTTACATCTTTCTCTTTTACTTCTTTCTATCTTTACCGTCTGCCTAGCGCATACTATGGATCGTATGTCTAGCGCATATCACCGGTAGTATGTCTAGCGCCTACTAAGCAACTTTAGCGGATGACCGTCGCGGCTTGTATACGGAGTGGTCCGGCATTATTACGACGCCGTCCTCGTCCACTATATAGCCATCGTCCGTGATACGCGGACAGTATGACGGAAAATACCACTTAAATCGCCGCGTGCCTTCGTAATGACTCGCGCTCCGGATAATCCCGTTTGTGTCCAGGATGTCCGCAAGCAGCTTAACCCGGTTACGTTCGATCCTAAGCGCACCCATTATCGCTTCGTACGATAAGAAACACGCGCCGAATCTGTCGTTATAGGTACCGTCAGCACGCGTATGGTTGCCGTCAATATACGACTGCAGGAGGAAATAAAACGCAACGATGTCGCGTATCTCCGGCTTGCGTCGGCTCTCCGCAAAAACTACGTCGTACGCCTCGTTTATAATGCGCGGGAATACCTTGCGCACCAGCTCACGGTTGTACGTCTCGTAGCCCGCCGGACTATCGAGTAGCTCCCGCTTGTCGTTCGGAAGAGGCTTAACTACTTCGCTCATGCCGCACCTCCGTGACCGTAAAGATTTATAAATTGTCCGCTGTGCGGGATCTGGCGACATTCTCCGTTGTCTAGCTCGGCTCGGCCGCCCTCGTAAACCTGCAATATACGTTTAATCGTGCTCTTCTTACCCCAATAGAGCGGATTAACGTACGATGCCAGTCCCATAAGCTCACCGGCTTCCTTCTTAGTCTTCGCGTATACAATGATCGTCTCTCCGACGCTATTAATGTATGAATAGACTTTATCTGTCGCGGGACGAACGTGCTTTTCTGCTCTAATATCCACGATTACATCACGCACCATCTCGCGTAACTCGTCACGTGAAATACCGAAGATTTTAGCGGGAAACGTTTCGCGCGATACCTCGATCGCGGCTTTTGTGAGAAACTTTTCGTAGCTCTCCGAACTCAAACGGTCCAGCGTTTTGAAATCTACGCGTTTCTTAACGTAAAACTCAATGTGCATCCACAATCGTCTGATATCGGCCATGTTATCGTCTCCTTAGCGTTGGATTAACGTAAGGGCGTGCGGAGTATACCCGCATCATTCGTAGCCTTAACGTGGTGGAAAAGTACTCTCCCCTTATTGCCCGTAAAGTAGGGTGTTTTATCGTGTTTTACACTCAATAAATTTTCGTCTCTATCTTCTAAGTCCGGAGATTGCGTAAAATGTAAGGTAGTCCGTAATAACACTTTCCCCTTATTGCCCGCGAACTCGGGTAAAAGTTGACGTTTTTAGAGGATTTATTTACCCAAAGGGTATACCGCCTGTGTTAGCGCGGCATCAGCTTTACTTGTGCGGGATTTTGTTATAAAATTATAATGGATAGCCTTGCTTTGACCTCTCGTAAGTTCTAAATATACCGTCAACGTGCTACACTTGATGTACCCCGAGCGAAAACTTTTTTTCTAATCCGCGTTAATCTCGCCCTCGCAGCATTATATGAAAGGCCGCTTATTTCCTGAGCCCTCTCTCCTGACATCACGTAACACTTATTTTTCGACATCCCGTACTTTGTCATCTCACCCGCTATCATATCCTTTTCCGCAACTTCGGCCAGTTTCCGTAAGAACTCAGCCTGTCGCCCACCTACTCGTTGCCATACGGTCTCTTCCGCAATCTCTGCGCCCAGAACTGTTCCGAGCGGAGTCATAAAATTGGGGTGCACCATGCGATCCGCGCCGCCTTTCCGAAATCTACGTAATCCGTTTCTTTTAGCCTGCGCATCATAGTAGCGCGTCATTAACGATTGATTGACGTATTTAACAATCTCCTGGTCTGAGCGCGTAACGTCTACGTAATGGAGAACGTGTTTTAGGGCCGCCTCCATATCGACCATCACCTCGGATCTGATCTGCGACTCTTCGCGGCGAGCGGCCTCTTCTGTCGGCTCAATCAGCGCTAATACATGGCGATATAGACGGTAATTTGCAACCGATCCGAGCTCGGCATATGCCTGAGTGATCTCTTCGTCTGACTTACGTAGCCATTCTAGTAGCTCCGTATTAATGTCGTATTTGTAGATATGTTTCTCCCAATCGACGGGCTCGAAAGGTATATTGAAGCCCATATCGATGTATAAAATCGAAAGCTGGCGGTTGAGTTCATCATAAGCCCACCGAATAGGCTCCCGAACGTACCAGGCGTGTTTTACCGCTTTTTCCCGGATCGCACGTATTCGGTACGATATATACTGATGGGGATGTGCGAGCTCTATGGAGACATCGTTTCCCTCTACAAATCGGTAACGTCGCGTTGGGTTTTCGAGGAATTCCGTCTCCGCCGCGTCTTTCATAATGCGTTCAACGATCGCGAGGTCTCCGTTTTGCTGATACGCTGTGATTCCGTCTTTTATATTCATACTGCGCCTCCTTTATAGTAGGAAAAACGGGGCCGCGCGGGAAGGGCACGGCCGGAATACGGATTACTGCGCTTCTGGACGAAGGTTGAGCGTCAGTTTTGGACGGTAGGGCACATATGTCTCCTTCGTTGACTGGCGTGGGAATTCGATTACTTCCGCCGGCTTCCGTTGCTTAGCGGTTGGGCATGGCGGCAATTTCCGTGTATCCACGAAACCTGCGTCCGTCTCACGGATGTAACCACGTTCCAAGAGAAGCTCATGTATGAACATGCGACCAGCCTGTGTCCACTCCGTTTTAGTCGCCGTTTCTTTAAGGCCCGTTTTCGGGTTCGTATACGGACTCGTCACCGACCTAACGATACGCTCGCCCTTTACCTCCTTCGTTTTGTACTTTTCGTATAGCAACCACTGTTTTCGGGACTTCCGCTGGACCCTTTCGCCATTCAGAATGTTGTTCAGTCGCTGCGCGGACATACTATAGTCGCTCGCGATCTGCAACACGGTTAACGTTCCGTCAGGGCGGATGACTTCGTCGAGATATACGAGTTCTTCCGCTTGTTCTTCGATTATTTCCGCTTGAATTTCGGTCTCCGTCTGCAGCAATGCCGCCCTCTGTTCAGCTTCTACGCGCGCTCTTCGTTCTTCTGTGAGCTTGGTTACTGTCTTAAGTAGCAGATCCGGGTCGTCTAGTAGCGAGTCAGTGGCAAACATTCCGTTTTCTCGGATGGATGGAAGAACTTCATCAAAAACCCACTTCTCAAAGGCTTCCGCACCGGGAAGTTTTGATCGGGCAATGAGACGATAGACGTTCCCCTCGGAAATGAACTTCATTTGTTGCGTTCCCCCGGATGTAAGGACTGGGTGAATCACCGCCCCCTCTGATTTACAGTGCTGACGTACCGCAGAGTTGGGGTCTTTGTATCCTAGCGCCAATGCAACTTGAGTAGCACCGAACATCTCTTTACCCTCGATAGTTACAATCTGGATGCTCCCAAACATCTCGTGATCGAATACCTTCGGTTGGTTAGTTAACATGTACATCTCTCCCATTCGTTTAGTGTGGTGTTGACGTAGTGCTATATGTTAACGGCGCGTGGCCGATGTTATTAAATAATGCTTAATTTCGCGTAAGGGGTTGACTTTAGGTTTGATACGCGGTATACTATTAGTGTAAGGTGATATGATTGATATAATTTTAGGAAAAAATAGAGTCTAAGTCTCAGTATAGCACACTTTTTCAGCTATGCAAGAGTTTTGTCTATTTTTTTTTGTTTTTTTTCTAATAGTGCCCACCTTCTCTAAACTCCCGCGCCTTTCTCTCTGCTTCTGCCTCCTTGTACGCTTCGTAAAACATCCCGATCGGACTGTATAGCTCCGGATTCGGCAAGCCTGTACGCAAATCAACCACGCGGAAGAAGTAACGCTCACCAGCCACCCTTATCGTGCTACACCGAATATTATCGCCTACCCTCCGGCTTAACATAGCGTAAATATCTTCGAAATGATGATCGTAAAGTGTCGCCGTTTCGTTTAGCGGGATCTTTCGAAGTGTTTGAGACAACGTTTGTAAAATTTCCTCCGCGCTCTCTACTTCTTTCATCTTAGAATCATAATTACTTAAATCATTAAATACTTGGGGTGGATTCTCCCTATCCGATTTCTCCATATCCGGAATTTCCGTTTGTGGAATATCCGACGGCTCATCAGTCGTAATTGGCCGCTCATATACGACGGTCTCTACGCCTGTGATCCGCTGCGTCTCTTCGTCTCTTATGCGCGTCCTCTCTACGTAGCCCGCGCTCTCTAGCTGGCGTAACGCGGAGTAAACCGCATCCTTACCATCAGTAGAACGTTTAACCAGGTCGCTCACATACACGCGCCAGTTTGACGGTTTTGACAGCAAATAAGAAAGTAGACCTTTCGCCTTCCAGGACAGACGCCCGTCCGAAAGAAAATACGGGTCCACGATCATATAACCGCTGTCCCTCTTCGATACGCGTACAATCCCGCTGCTCATATGTTGATTACCTCCGAAAATCTTTTTACTCAAAAAACGAAACCTTGTCCGTTATCTTGCGTATTACTGGATATAACAACGGAAAAGAGCGCGCCTATGCGATAGCCAATCGCCGCTCCCTCCGCAATTTGTTCAGAGCGTAAGTTCCCGCTTACACTCGATATATGTGAACGCGCTGCCTGAACGAAGGTTGCCGCCTTCGTGCCGCGGAATATTCTAAGGAAATGCCGGAACGTTGGCGCGAACCGGCAGATAGTTCAACCGAGCAATTGGCGTTACTCAGCGTTTAAGTATCCGCATGGCGATTCTCCGATTGGCGTCGGAAGATACGGACATAGCAAATTAAGCGATTAGTAGTCGTATATCAATCCAATTACCGCCCAAAGTACGGACGTAGAGACGATTGTCGATGCGTTTGCCGCAGACATAACGCGTCATCAGGCTACCGCAGTAGGTGACGGCATAACTTCGGGCACATCGAAAGAAGTATAGAAAACGTAGGCCATATACTCAAAGGCGCTCATATTGAGGATTTTATCAACAAATTCGGCAGGAGTTTCGGTCCATTGAAAGACGATCGTAGCGTCGTTACAAAGGTAAACGTTTGGTGCCTGCGTTGGCTTGACGCGGGCTATTTCTACGTAACCGGGTCTTTCAGGATCATAAAGAACAGCAGTATCAGGTGTTGCGAGGATTGCAGGAAAAGTGTAAGGATCTTCGGGGATAATGATGTGGTTTACCGTGCAAGTAGGATATTGCGTCAAACTCTCATTCGTGTGTGCCATATCTGTACCTCCTGAGTATCAAGCCCTCCGGCTATTATTTTTTCTGGCCTTACATTACGTCCGCGATCGTCATAGTCACGTTGAGTTCGCGGCATATCCGTTTGGACTTCGCTTCATTCTTGCGGTAGTCAACCGATAGTTGCGTAAGCCCACGAATCAGTAAAGATACGCGTTTGTGCTCGTCCTTAACAACTCTGCGGCGTCGTAATGTTTCCTGCAGCCGAGTAGCTACACCGTAACCATCTTCCAGATCGAGATCCATGCGTTCAATTTCGTGAGAAATAGCGGAAACCTCACGATCCAATTCGGACTGCTTGACGTTAAGAATTGCGTAAGTCTCGGCTAATTCCGCGTGTACTGCATTCAGTGTTTCGAAGTAGCTCTGCGTTGGTTTTGACATCCCCTTCCCTCCTTTCACTTGAATTTTCGGTTACAGTACGTTGTTACATGATGCATGCGGATATCCGCGACCGTCCGAGCCAAGGCCCGTTAGGTTTCGCCCTGTTCCGCTAAAACAGGCGCTCGTCAGGCGGTATTATCGAAGGATTTCGAGTTTAAGGTTTAAATCTCCGCGATCCGGAGTCCACAGCAAGACATCGATCAAAAATTGGAGACCGTTCATTCCACGCAGCTCATTTATGATCTTCTCTACGAGCTCCCGGATGTCCATTCCTTCGACTTCATTAGCAATAATCATTCCGCCGGAATCTCCATCTAGGTAAAGGTGATCGAGGTGAGGCGCTTTATGGACCTGCCGCAGCCAAAGTTGGCCATCGTCGAGAATAAAAATGTGTCGTTCGTTTAATACATAACCTTCATATAAAGCATATTGGTGTTCCTCATCAAAAGGGCCGAGTACCATAGAAGCCAATTCAAGACTGATCGGCGCGTTCATTACATCACCCCGCGATATTCAAAGTCGATAGCTACGATGTCGGCTGCCGATACGCTAAGCCCGGAAACATTTGCGTTACTGACTCCCTTTTCTACCGCGCGGAAACGGACTTCAACGTCGGAGAGCTGGCGAACACTGTTTACGTAGAACATGCGCGTTGATTGGTTGAAATTGACGACACAGCGGTAAAGGTGAACGGGACGGCGGCTCATGCTACGATCTCCTTCGTGATCAGAATAAGGCAATAGACTGCGCGGAGTAGCTTCAAAAACCTCCGACCATAGGCGCTCGATTCAATGTTGTTAGACGTAGTTTGGGTATTATTAACGGTAAGTTGCATTTACGTTTCCTCCCTGCGGATTAGTTTATTTAGTAGTTCCATTGCGCTTATGTCGCGGATATTATCGATAAGGTTGACGTCAGTTATCGGAAGATCGAATATTATGGACCCGCTGCCGCCAGTTGTGACGTATTCTGTTCCGTCAAAGCCTACGCGTTCCAGGATGACGAGATTATATGTAGGGTCAACGTATAGCGCGTGGCGATCGTCTATTAAAGTACCTTCGTATTCAATGCGATAGTTGTCGTCGCCGTCTGCGATTTTAGTGACTACGGTGATTTTCGGCATAGTTGCGTTCCTCCTTGCGTGAATGTTATTGCTTAACATGAAACCGTTTGGTACTATTAACGTATTAACCAGTATACATATTCAACACTGAGATAGGTTATTTGCACATCGCAGTGTGCATTACTTGATTTCGATTATATACACCGTAGTGTGCATTGTCAACACTTCAATCAATATTATTTTCTATCTAGTGTTCATTTGATGGAGGAACCCACATGATTAAAGTCCATCTTTCCCGTATAATGGGCGAGAAACGTATCAGCATTGCAGAACTTTCACGTATGACCGGATTACATAGGAACGGGATAACTAAACTCTATAATGAAGATACTGATGGGATAAAATTTGATACATTGGATAAGATTTGTGAGTCTTTGAATGTTAGTGTTCAGGATATTATAGAGCATGTCACGAATGCCAAAGAAAGTACCGGAGAGGGCCGCTAACATAGGGCTCTTTCTTTTTGCGTGGAATTACCGTGGAATCAGCGTGTTTAGGCTTCGGTAAGGGGAACGTACCCGGACGGGCAGGTCGCGCTATATGTACGTGGATTTGACGGAGATTGTACGTGATGTAACGACGTCGTTACGTAAACTTGGCGACGTCTCTATGTATATCTGGGTATACACGTAACCGAAAGCGACGATGTCGTCGTATTTAAACCATGCGATGTCGCACGATTTGCCCCACGTGGGGATGTAAACCCGGGTTTACACCGTAATAATGGTCGACGTCGACCATTTTGACCGCCACAACAACAAAAAGCCCGCGAACGCAAAAGAACCGCTAACCCTGCGTGTGGGCTGCGGTTCCTCTTAATATCATGATATTTCTATTTGCTCCTCTGATAGTGAGCTTAAACAAGTAGAGCAAAAATTTTGGCCGAGGTCTGTAAATAGCCAAGAGGTATGTACAAACCTAGCACCGATACTTCCCAATGATTTATGATCCTCAACAATTTTATCCTTTAATTCAGCTATTAGTGGATAATCATCAAAAACTTCATACCGTTCCTTCTTAGCAAACGAACGATCTTGGTCAACTGATATTAAACCAAGCCGAATTAGATTATCCATTGAGGTGGAATATTCACGTATATTTGTGCTGTCCATAGATTCAATAGGAAAGATGTATTTATAGACAATGACTGCAGAGTTATTAGAGTATATGTCTAGTATAAGATGACCAGACCCCATATTTGATCTATTATATAATGTTTTTACCAGGTGAGCATCTAAGGGGGAAAGTTGTTTTATGATTTCCACAAACGAAGGATGTACAAATTTCTCTTTATCTTTGTCCATAGCAGAGGCAAGAAGTTTTGCAAACAAACCTCTAATTTCTTCATGTTCAATATAGTATTTTGCAGCCTCGATTGCTGGACCAACAATGTTTAGCGGTGGTTCTTTTATTTTTTCAGGTGCGATTAGGGATAGTTCATGTTCTACTTCTTCTTTAAATTTTCTTATTTCAGCCTCTTTCCTAATATGGGCTTTCTCAAGAGGAGAAAAGACTAAGTAAAATATATTCCCCAGTCCTTTTCCTATATTTTCGGCTGACGGTCCTAATGCTGATTTAGCGATATCGGAGGGAACTTTAATGGATTGAACGAGACTAGTTAGCCATTCTGCTGCCATATATCATACTCCTCTACTGAACTTATCCCGCGTATTTAAACGTACAGACTCCGCGCATATAACGTTCGCCCTTCACTGCAACGCTCATTTCCGAAATATCCTCGATCACTCCGCTGCCAACGAGCTCCGCGTCGATAAATATAACGATAGGCGTGCGGTCCATTTGCGCGGTGTAAAGTTGGATATCGGATGTTAGGGGACGCATGAACTGCGATTTCTTGCGCATATAGACGTAGTCCTTTCGTTGTGGATTACGTTAATACTTCGACAAATTGGCGCAATTTTCCTGCTTATTTGACGCGACTTCAGCCATTGAAATAAACACGTGATAGGTGCCAAACGAAAACGGGAGGTAGGAGGAGAATTATAAAGATAATGATAGATAAGAGCATACTTGGTGAGCTTAAAAATGTTGAATTAATCATATTAAATGTAGACAAAAACAATCAATATGTAGACAGAAACCAGCCAAATGTAGACAAAAACCTGTCTTTATCCAGTATATGTAATTCGTCTGCCACTTAGTAAAAATCGTCGAATTTGCGCGTTGAAAGAAATACGATAGACCACTTATACTACGGAAGTGTCAACGAGTTAATAGAAGCATCCCTATCATATTTTGTTCCCCTTTTTATGCGAACAATTGACCAACATAGAATCTACTGTATAATTTTAGAATAGAGATGGGAGGTGATTTAAATGAGTACATACGAAGCTCTCACGATCATGTTGCAGTTTGGATTAGTTATTATTGGTCTACTTTCCCTGACACAAAAAAAGCGATAGCCTCCCCGCCAAGAGCTGCTACCGCGATCATTATTCAGTAATTATAATATACCTTACCGCCAACACCCGCAAGACCCTGGCGCAGCCGATCGACGCTGCGTCTTTTTCACGTTCGATTCCGCGCACCGAGATACTTCCGCATCAACACGCCAGCCTCCGCCGCCATCATCGACCACCGTATACGCATCTCCGACTGATATCCGCGACATTTATAGCGCGCCACTACGCCGTCGCCGTCCGTTACCTCTTCGTAGACTTTGATGCCGCGCGTCCGGAAGCCTTTGCGCACCCCGTAGATGTCTGCGGTGAGTTTGCGTTGCGCTTCCGCAATTGCGTCGACATACGGGCCCGGCGTCTTGAGCGTTGCGTTGATGAGCGCGATATCCCGTTCGAATGCGGAGAGGACACGCGGGAGGATAATATGCGATTTGATTAGCGCGTGGTCAGCGAGAGTGATATCGATCATGGGCGGCGGGTGCCTCGCTTTCTTCTCCGTTACAGAACGTTTGTTCTTAGTATATCGCGGAGGCGGCGGATTATACAAGCGGGAGAAATGTTCCGACGTCGGAACATACTGGCGTATACAGACGCATCACTTCTGCGCGGTTGCGGATTGCAACTCTCAGAGCGATTTGACCGTGTTCACGATCACAGACATGGACGCGAATCCAATTCATGTATTATAGTGCAAATTAACATTACCAGTTCGAGGCGCCGCGCAATCAGTTAGATATACCCTATTGACTTTTTATTCGGCATGTGTATAATAAAGATCTTTTAAAGACTTTAAAGATTTAAGATCTTTTACTCAGTTATTCACTACGTTCATAACTTCGTACGCCCCGATAACAAGTGATCGTGTCGTAACAGTGGGCATCACACATAGAATAGCGCGGCAGAACTCAAGAAAAAGACAAAACGATACGCCTCGCCGTCTTCCTCCGCCACCCCTCCGTATCCGTCACGTGAAATCTCCGCAAAATCACCGTGGATTTAGCCGTTCAAATAACTCGCGAGGGCATTCGTTAGGGTCGACGTTTAAATGCACTAATTTCACGTAAATTTTACGTAGAGTTCAAAGGGGCTCAAATTCTGGCGCAGGCATAAACGACTGGAAATAACGAATCGACATCGTATGTGTAATAGTGCAAATAACGAAGGAAACCGGACGGCCACGTGAGCTATCCGGTCTATTTGCGCGCTATCTTCCGCTCCTTGTTTAACGGTTTGAGAACCTCATTCATTGGCGTATACAATTCGTGCTGCGCTTTTAGTGCCTTGTCAGATATGTGTGTGTACCGCATTACCGAGCGCATATCTACGTGGCCTAGAATCCCGGATAGATGGCGTAGGTCTCCACCGTTCTCAAGGAACAGCGTCGCACCCGTGTGCCTAAACAGATGGGGCGTAACTCTTACGTCTAGACCAGCGTTATCTGCGTGTTCCTTTATCCGGTCTCGTAGGCGATCATTGCGCAGCCTTTCCCCGTAGTTATTAAGTATGAGGTATTCGTTGTCAAAGTCCGCATTCTCACTCATAAGCTCTTTAATGAGGCGTAGAGTTCGTCTGGAAACCGGTACCGTGCGCCCACGCCTTGTCTTAACGGTACTTTCATCGAAATAGATCATTCCGAGTTTGAAATCTACGTCCGTATTCTTAATGGACAATACTTCGCCTATCCGCGCAAATGTGTCTATAAGGATATGAAGCGCAACGTAGTCTCGAAAACCTGCGTAAGTTCTTACGTTAGGGGCCGCGATCAACTTCTGCATTTCCTCTATCGTCAGTATGCGAAGTTTTCTTTGCGGCTCTTTTAACCTTCCAATTGACGCGGAAGGATCACGTTCAATGGCTCCTTCTTGAAGCAGAAACGAGAACATTGTTTTTAGTCTGCCCATTTTAGTGTTGATTGTTACGGGTGACAATCCTATAGTCTGCTCTTCCTCAGATTTATGTGCATGACCATCAAAACGACGGCACTCGTGAAGCATCCAGTGCATGTAGGAACGTAATACATCAGGGGTAACCGCTGTAATTGATCGCTCTATATTGGTCTTTTCCAAATAGCCGCAAAAATGGCGATAGTATTCCTCATATTGCTGTATCGTGCGCGGGGAACGTCCTTCCGCGGTTTTTGCATTTCTGAACAATTCGAACAAGTAATCAAGCTGTTTATTAGCTGCAACACTTTGTCTTGCAAATTTGTACTTCTTCCCAACTCGGTTATCTTTCATACCATCCCCTCCTAATATGAGTTATTACCAGATTAAGGAGAGGTAAACGTATAATAGGAGCATTTAGAACCTTGCTTTCATATTTTTAAGTTTCTTTTTGACGGAACAAGTTTGTGAACTGGACTGGATCTTGCGTGCTCTGCCTTTAAATCTTCATCCACTAACGCTACATACCTTTTAGTCATAGCCATTGTTGTATGCCCTAATGCCTTTTGAAGATGAAACGCACCGGCTCCGTTACGTATAAACTCCAAAGAAAAACAGTGCCTTAAGTCATAAGGGGTAATATGTGTTCCAATTCTTTTCGAATATACTTCCAAGCGGTCTCCCCAAGTATGCCTTGTCAGTTTATTCCCTTCATAACTGCAGAATATAGGGGTATCCTCTCCCCAATCTTCATGACGTACACTTATTAGACGTTTCAACGATCGAGCCGTAACCTGAGATCGGCAACTTTCTAACCTTTCGTGTTTTAGCGATTTCTGGACGAACGATTATTTCCAAACTTTTCTCTTTAAAATCCTTCGGTAGAAGAGACACGGCCTCCTTTGGCCTTATTCCATTATCTAATGTAAGAAGTATTAGAGTGTAATCACGGAGTCCTGCAAATGTATTCGTATCAGGTTGTTCCAATAATCTTCTTAAGGATTCAATATCGATCTCTACAATCCTACCCTCATCTTTTCGCTTTTTGAGCTTTGCAATTGGATTGTCTTGGATATAACCATTCTCAACACACCAATTCAAAAAGGTGCGGATGTATACTAGGCGATTGTTAAACGTTGCTGGTTTAACCTTTTGGGAGAAGTGATCGAGCAAGTTCATTTTTAAAGTTTCAGGCTCACCCCAAGAATCGGGGTATCGTTTCATAAACAATCGAAACTGCGCGTAATAATCTGAAGCCGTCTGCTCACTTACTCCTTGTACTACCTTCCACATGACAAACTCGTCTAACAGATCCGCCCACCCTTTGTCTTCTTTACTCAGATATTTTACCCGACCCATTTTATCACCCTTTCGTAATGATAAAAAATAAAGCGCACATCCCCGAAGAGACGCGCGCCTGATTGTTTGTATTTGTACGCACATTGCGTTATTATGTTTATCAGCTAAATGACCGATAAGTTTACGCTAAATTAGCGCGTGGAATCCAACAGTTTAACGGAACAACTACCGTACAGTTTATCGGAACCTCGCGACCAACGGCCGATAAGTTTACGCGAACAATAGTTCTAGTCATCGTCTAAAAACGTTGATACATCGCGCTTTCAAGACACCTTATGCTCAATTCTCAGCTTGTCGGCAACCATCGCGATAAACTCGGAGACATTAAATTCCCGTTAGTTTAATCGGTCAACGTTGCGCTAAGTTTGGCGGGAACTTTTGCGAAATTTATATCCGCTATTGCGATAAAGATTTCGTAAGTTTATCGGAACATTTAGCGAAAATTTATCGCTAAAGGAGGCGCTGATAAATGGCGCAGAAAACAACGAAATTTACGTTTGTATCAAAAGAGGGAAAAGCGATTAAGCTCGCGTTAGAAGATCGCATCGCGCAGTTTCTCGATTCAAAGCGCCGAGAACGACGCGCAGTTAAAACGATTAGTGCTTACGCGCAGGTACTAACGCAATTTCAAAAGTGGCATGAGCAGTGCAAGTACGACGAAATCACTGTCGAAATACTACGCGAGTATATCGATTATCTCACGTTTAAAAAAGTAAGATGGGACGACCACCCGACGAGCCCTAACGGAGCAAAAGGACTCTCCGCAAGGACAGTAAACAACGTCATCCGTAACATGCGCATATTCTTCAACTATTTAATAGAAGAAAAAATAATTACGTACAATCCGATGGAGGGCGTTAAGTACCAAGCAGAGGCACAAGATACCTTCGAAATTTTTACAGACGAAGAGGTTCTCCGGCTACTAAGCGCACCCAATCGAAGGGTTTATACTGGCCGCCGCGATTACTGCATGATGCTCGTACTTTGCGATTGTGGTCTTCGTATTAAAGAGCTCACAAGCTTACGCGTATCCGACGTCAACTTTAAGACGCGGCAAATCGTAGTCCGTGCGGAGACGTCAAAAACGAATACGACCCGTGTAGTTCCTATCTCTCCGTTAACTGCCCGCGAACTTGAAAGCCTAGTATCGTATATGGACGTCAGTGACGATGATCCGCTCTGGCTTACGCAGTTCGGCGAGCGTTACTTCGGAGACACCTACGCAAAGATGCTTAAGCTCTATGCGAAACGAGTGGGCGTTACAGGTCCGAGAGTATCCCCGCATACCTTCCGCCACTACTTTGCGGTTAAATATTTGCGGCAAGGTGGCGACGCTCTAAGTCTAGCGCGTATCCTCGGCCATACCTCGCTTAACGTTACGCAAATATACGCGAAATTCACAGGTTCCGACCTCCGCGAGCAGCATGATAAGGCGAGTCCGATTTCGGATCTGATAGATAAGGGAAATGAAAAGAAGCGCGGCAAACGGTTGTTTAAGTAGATTTACTCATATTTAACGTGGTAAAATATACAAGTAATAGAATATTACGAAGGGTGGTACTTATTTTGAATCTTGTCGAGCTACTAGAACGGTCGAATCAGGAACGAGACGAAATTGCCCAAAAGAAGCGGGACAGAGAGATTCAGGTGCAACGCTCTAGTGAGCTTGTGCCCGACGCATTCCGCATAGTTTTTGATGAGTTGAAAACTGCTGGTATAGTCAGTGGTATGTCAGCCATTCAAGGTTCAAAAGCTCAGATAGAAGTGCACGGCGTTCCACTTTCACTCTCAACTGCAGGTATTTACAGTGCCATTAAGGAAAACCCAGAGGTAAATGTAGTTGACCTAGTTAGGACACTTATTCTCGCTACTTATAGAAGCAGACTGGGATTGAGCAACACTAATATAGAAGAATAAACGAAGAAAAAGGCGCAGCCCTCAACGGAATTTAATCCGCGAGAACTGCGCCTTTATTTACGTATATTTCTATAGAGGACGCGGCCATTCCCAACCATGCCGCATGAAATTAAGCGCATATTCGCGCAAGTCTTCTAACTCCGCACCATCTAGCGTTACAGTCTGCAGGTATGCGCAACAGTCACCGGATTCATAGTCAATTACGACGTTTTCAATCATGCGGTCGTTGTCTTGTCCAAACACTTGATCGCGGAGATAATGGCCGGTCTGAGGCATCATTGCTGTTTCATATGTACGGACAACCTGCGTAGATAATCCGGTAGTTGTTTTAATCGTTTGGACGATAGTGACATCAATTGCAGACATAACGTGATACCTCCGTATATTCAATTACTTCAAGAGCTATGTATAACCAAATAGTACCATTGAACCACCTAAAAAGGAAAGCCCACCTACGGTATTCCTACGATACAATACGTAGATATCCGCAAGTGGGTCGCAGTTTTATTCCGCCTTCTCCGGTTTCTTGAACGTTGAGTACACGCCTGTTCCGATCAACGCATATGTTACGATGTCTACGCCGATTTGCCACATGCCGAAATCCGGAGCCACTCCGTACTTTTCGAGCACTTGATACGCGAGACCTACGGCTGCCGCGATGAACAGCGGATTAGTTAAACGTTTCTTCATATTACTTCGCCTCCTTTACGGGAACGGCGCCAACAGTTCCGAAGAATCCGCGCCGATAAAGCACGGTAATAAAACGGTAAAAGTCGTAGCTTCCGTCGTTTGCTGTATCGATCACGCCAGCCTTTTTCGCGGCCACACACGCAGCTTCGGCCCACGCGGGCACCTTCGCCATCTGTTCGCGTCCTTCTAACGTTTCGATCCGCTTAGCCTGCGCGGCTACCGTTTCCTGCAGCGTCTTGAACGCGGCTTTCTCTTCCGTTGTCATCTCGTCACCATCTCCGTTCTTTAATTTCGCAAGCTCTGCGGCTATGTCCGGAATGAACGATTTCTGCGCGGCCGCTTTCGAGTTGCCTGCGCCCCAAAACGCTGTGCCCGGACACGTCTTCGAGGACTTTCCGGCCGCATAATCGCCGAGCCACGTTCCGTCCGCTTTGTACCACGCGTGATAAACGATAGTGTTAACGGAAGGCGTAATCGATAGCTTTTCGCATAGGCACGCGTATAGATGGACGATCGTATCCCGTTGGGCCTCCGTCATCGTATCGCCGCCTTTATCGAAGTTGCCAACGTGCTCAATGCATAGCGCGCCAGTGTTTGCGCCTTTAATGCCGGCAGGCGTTGCGTTGAGATTACGGTCGAGACTGATCGCAATCTTTCCGTCCTCAAACGTTGTGATATTCTGGCCGGTTCCGGACCAACCTTGCGATAAGTGGAATGTACGCATACCTTCGAGACATGCGAAATGATCCTGTTGCGCGAGGCCAGCGACCATTCTACGCGTGACGTAGTTAGGCGCGGCCGTGTGGTGAACTTGGAGGCGTTCGATCTTCCGCGTAATAGTCTGCGCTTTGAGCCAGTCACGAAACTCTCGCCGCTCCATTAATAGAAAGTTTCCCTTCGTAATCATGCCGCGTCCTCCTCTTTCGGTTCGATATTCACGGCGCGTTCAATGTATTGCATCCGCATCTCCATCCGCTCAAGTGTCGATACGATGCGCGTCTGTACCTCTTCCGTTTTCGTAAGATGTTCCATCAAGCGATCCTCACGCGCCAAGGCTTCCGCTTTGTTCTCGTCAACAAACGCCATCAACTTCGCCTCACGTTTCTGCGCGTCTTCTCTATTCGCTAGCGTCTGTTCCTTCTGCGCGCGTAACATAAGCCATACGAGTACGCCGATAACGAGTACGGCAAACGGCATCCACGCGCCATCCTTAAGTAGCGTGATCGCAAGCGCTGATATTCCTGCAATGTCCATCACTAATCAACCCTCCCGATAACTCCGTACTAATGTGCGTTTTTGTTACGGACGTTGCCGCGACTAAGCTCGCTATGAATGTAATGACCAGCGCGAGCAGAACTAGGATGCGATATAGCTGCGTCTTGTTCACGGGTTCACGTCCTATCCGTAAAAATAAAAGAAGCGCCCGCTTAGGCGCTCTCTTCGAGTAATTCCGTTACTTGTGCGCGGAGTCCGTTAACATCCGGCACACTCTCAATCGTCCGCAGTCCTTTACGAATAAGTGACGCATAAATCGGTGCAATCGCAAGCATTAAACGTCGCCTCCTTTGAGCGCGTCAAGTTCTGCGCGCATATTAACGAGCTGCTCGTATACGTCGGCCAGTGCGAGTTGTGCGGTTGTCGTTTCTTCCTGCGATTGGATCAGCGCCTCAAACGTGGAGGCTAACGCGGCCTGTGTCGCGGTAGTTTCGGATTCTAACGTTGCGACTTTCGTTGAGAGTGCGGGTTGCGGTGATGTCGGTGTTTCGGGCTCCTGCGGATCAGGATACGTGAATAGTGGCTTTCGCGTCTCAATATCGACCTTAATAACGAGTCCACCATTTTCGAAATCCTGTTCGTAATCATTCGGAAGCTCAACCACGTCTAGGGTATTTCTCACTCTTTCTGCTAATCTCACATACACCTCAAAATCACGGTCAATAGTTGGTTGTATTTCATACCCAGAATCAAAGAAACCGCCAGTCATTTGAACGACTATCCCTGTATCTTTTTCGAAGTATATACGTCGTTTTAGGAACACATGATTTCCTCCTTTATCAAGCTATCGCCAGCCACGTCAGCGTCCCCGCAGCCATATTGTAAGCAAATGTCCATCCGTCAGCATTGATCGTGAAGGTATTGTAGTTCAAAAGGTTGCTACTGTAATAGATGTTAAAGTAACCGTTCCAATAGCTTGCAAGGTATGTCTGTGGGTTCCCGTTGTTCAGCTTCAACAAGACTATTGATGGCCGAAACGATAACCCGGACATGGACGGAGGGGTAGTACTCGTTAGAGTCATCGTCCCAGTCGCATAAGTCTTACCTTCCACCAAGCTCCCTACAACTCCGAATATATCGACTCCACTACGTATATTTGTAGCTATCAGATCCGCATCCCCAAGTATGTTAATTGCGCTACTATAATATCCGGCCGCCTTCGTTTGGTTCGATGTTCCTGGCGTTACGGTTCCGCCCGCACCGCGGTTTGCCATTGTTCCAGTCAATCCGTTAGCACTCGCGTTACTAAACGTTGATCCCGCCAATACTTGAGTCGCAGTAGCGTTACCTGTCGCACGGATTACTGCCGAAATCTTCGGAATAAGCTGCGCCCATGTTTCGCTTGTGGATGCCGTTACACCGATGGAGTTAAGCGCGGCAACCACATTCGCTTTTTGCTCAACCCCAAGCTGCTTTGCGGCAACAGCCTCGTCGTATGCCGTTTTGACCGCTTTAGGCGTTGCCGCCCGGTCCTCCAACGTACTATTTGTCGCGCTCGATAATTGCGTTTTACCTTTTACGGTCAGGCTCGCGTCAGGTATTGTTACCCCCGCAACCGCGTCGTCGATTGCCGCCTCGACCGCAGTATCCACCGCATTAGCCAGCGCATTCATATCCCGTGGAATGTCCGCAGTCATCGCGCCATCAATCAGCGGCAGTCCCAAATTCGGCGTCGTTGCCATCGTTATAACCTCCGATTGTAAATATCGTCGTATGTGTATCCGGTCAAGCCCGCATAAGTCACGCCGCTTCCCGTAAGCTCGCCGTAAGTATAGAAGCGGAATACGTACTTAATCGCCATGTGTGCCGGAATTATATCGCGTAGATTCGCTTTGAGCGCGTCGATTTGACTCGGCACTCCATACGCACCGACGAACGTGACTGTCAACGTATAAGCCGCGCTATCTACCGTCACATCTACGTCTCCGTTTGCGTATGCTTCCGCAACGTTCTCGATGAGACTTACGCTAATCTTACCTACGCCGCGCATTTTACCTCGCAGGACTTCGCGTCGCTGTTCGTAAGTTGTGCCGACTTCCGGAGTGACTCCAAATATCCGCTCCCACCTCGCTAATCCCCACGTTGCGCGGTCGATAAAGAACTGGTCGAGCACGTCGTAAATGTCTGCATTCAGCTTCGCAATTTCGATAGCTTCGGCGTTGAGCAGTCCGCTCGCTACGAGAGAGTCGCGGTAATACTGCGGGACATAATCGAGCATGTCGCGGTTAATCTCCGCTAAAGTTCTCACGTAACCGTCACCGTCCCGAGCACCGCAACCTCTCCGTTAGCTACGACTATGTTCGCTGTTCCTCCGTTAATCGTAAGATTGCGATAGTCAATAACGCGCGGCACGTCGAGAATTACGTTTGCGATCCGCGTGATCCGTACGAGTGGGTCCGCGAAAGCTAACGTAGCCAGATACGCGGTAATTCCCGCTTCAAGTTGCGCGCGTACTTCTTCGAGCGTATAGCCGGACTCTACGTCGACATCCACCGCGACATTAATCGGAACTTCGACCGCACCTTGAACGGTAATAATCGGGCCGCATGGCGCAACGCCTTCGCCGCGGCCGTCCTGTGTCGGGTCGATATACGTCTGAGCCGCGGTTACTACCGAAGGATCTGGCGAAGTTTTATCCGCACCAAGCAATACGACTTTGACCGTACCCGGTCCGTTCCATATCGGATACACAATCGCATCAGCTACGCCAGGTACTTCGAGCGCCCATTGGCGGTACTGATTCGCGTTTCCAGACGTGGCCGGACGTTGTGCCCGTTCTTGATAACGCGCGTATAAAGCCGCATCCGATTCCGTGTCGACGCCGCCTTCGAAATTGACCGCGTTAGTTACCGTAACGATTCCGACGAGATCGCCGACCATCGTATTTATAACACCAATTCCGACGTTACCCGCGGCGCCTGCGTCTTGCGCTTCTGCTGCGACCGAAATCGTAGTGCCCGCGATAGTTGCCGCCGCGGTTGTTACGAAATAGATCGGAGC
This sequence comes from Paenibacillus sp. ACRRY, assembly GCF_022346995.1. Lineage (GTDB taxonomy): Bacteria > Bacillota > Bacilli > Paenibacillales > Paenibacillaceae > Paenibacillus. The sequence continues at coordinate 25,000 of NZ_JAKRNM010000022.1, forward strand.
ATCTCCGCCAGTTGAAACAACTGTTCCCGCCGGGATTATCGTAGTATCCGGACCTGTGAACGTCACTGATCCGGAGGACTTAATCGCAGCCTTACGCACAAGACCGTAGTCAGACGCGCGACTATCCAGGTACGCTCCGAATGTCGTATCGGTAAATCCGTAGTTCAGAACGTTGTCGAGTTCCGCGTAAGCAAGCGATATCTCAATCGCAGCCGGCGACGCCAAATCGTACGTTACCGAGCCCGGCCGTTTGTCGATATCGTTAGGTGGCTCCGCAAGCATCCGTTCTAGGACCGCGGCCTTCGTTTGATCTTCATACGCCATTAAATCGTCACCTCCACCGGAATCGTTTCGTTATCTACTTCCACGAAAAAAGAGACGTACAATTTGTCCGCCTCCCTCGTTAATGTAAAGTCACGCACCGCAAGTATCCGGTCGTCATATATAAGCGCGTCCTCAATAGTACGCGGTATTTCCGTTTCTAATAGCTCGATTGAAACTTCCTGCCCGATTAGGTCGTCGAGCTCGCATCCGTAATCGTCGTCGAAGATTGCGAATCGGTAACGCGCAGTCCGGATCGCTTTATAGATGAACTGTTCGATCGCGGCTGTCCCGTCGACCATTCCGCCCATTTCGCCAGTCTCAACGTTTAGCGCGTATGTTTTAAGCGGAAGTATCTCGGCGACCTCCGTCTCAACCGTTTCCTCTTCGGGAATTTCTGCGAGTGGACTAAGCGCCATTCTCTACGCCTCCCCATCGGTCAAATAGTAAGTAATCTTGCCCTGCGTTAAACATGAATACGATAACGCGATCTCCCGTTTCGACGAGAGGTTCGTACTCGATCTCCGCCTCAGCACCGTTAATCTTAACTTTCCGCTTGTAGCCCGCGATATGATCCGGCACTACAATGTCATCGCCCTCAAGTTCGAAGTTGGCGTTATCAAGTTTTACGCGAATATTCGGAAGGGGCGCCGTGACTGTTCCGAACTCAACATCGACGTCTTTGTTATAACCGAGCTGCTTGACGATATCGCGCAGTTTACTTACACCGCCGCCGTCAATTGTTTCGAGAGATGCCATGGTATTACGCCCCTTTCTTCGCTTTTTCTTTCGCCTTTTTCTTCGATTCTTTTGCGGATTCTTTCGCTTCCTCGTCGTCTTCATACTCAAGCTTCGGAAGGTCGTCCGTCTTGGACAACGTAAGGTCCATCATGTGCGTTCCGTTAGAAAACGTATGAGAGTCCGCATTCACATAAAAGCCGCCGACCAGGTCCGTCATGCTTTCGAACGCGTAGACCGCTGTACCTGCGACTACTTCCGTTATGCCTAGCGCACTAACCGAGACGTCTTCCCTTACAGTGGACAGCTCTTTGAGGCGCGTCTTGGCTAGTTGCCGAAGTTGAGAAGCGTTAAGCTTCGAGTCCGCGCTCTCATAGTGCTGCATCAGACCGTATCTTTTCGCAAGCTCCGTATTTTTCTCCGTCGCGACAATCTGCTTCTCTTCGGACTCACCGCCGACCACTTTAACAGCCGTGCGCAACTCTTCGATTGAACGCGTCCGATTAGCGCTGACGATGTTTACGCCATCCTCGATCATCCAGCGTACAGCCGCGTCCTTCTTCTCTCGCAATCCGAGCTTTCCGTTCGATGCGTATACAACAAACTTCCGCCCGTTCTGCTTGCGAGTCTCCGTCAGCGCGGTAACCATCATGTCCCACAGCGATCTATTACGGAGGATCATCCGCGGGATAACATAACCGGTACTCGCGATAGAGCCCGTAGGAATCCCGAAGGATTTACAGAGCTCCGCGATTATACCACCCGCCGTCATCTTAACGAACTTACGCGTATCAACGTTTTTCGTGAGGTACACGTTTTCGTCATACGCAATAACCACCGCGTCTCCTTTATCCGTAATGTCGTACGTAAAGATAACGCCCCTGAACACGCCTTTTCCGTCGACGTATAAGCGCAGCTCCTTACCGAGCTCAAACGCTACCTCTTGATCTTCGCCGTTAAGCGTGTTTGACAAAGATAGCGTTAATGTACGGTGAGGTTGCGCCACATCTCCGGACCAGGTCGCCGTTGTTACGAGTGGTTCAACGTAATACTTCCCGTCATAAAGAACGCGAATTTGCGTACTCATTTCGGAATCACCAGCTTTTGGCCGGGCTTAATTGCGTTAGGATTCGCGCCGATAACGGACTTGTTCTTCGCGTAGATATCCCGCCACCTATCGCCATTTCCGTAGACTTTAGCCGCGATTTTAAACAGCGAGTCGCCCGACTTTACCGTGTAAGATGTCGGAGTCGTTCGTGTAGATGGGCGCGCAGGGTCTGTCGTAACTTTCGCGGCAGAAATATTCGTTTTACTGGCGTTTGGGTCCGATTTCTTCGCGTTCGGAATAAACGTATACTCCTTAAGCTGCAACGTGTAATAAACGTCGCCAGGCTCTCCGCCGCGCTCTTCGTACTCAAACGAGCGGATCGTTACCGCGATATTGATCGGCGTGTTTGTTACGATGAAACGTACGGGCCGCCCCGACTTTTGCCACCGTTCGATTGTCTTAACGAGCTCCCACGGGTCCTGCAGCTTCGAGTACTGGCAATACGATCCGTTGTAATCGCGCGGAAAGAACGACGATACCGTAAAGTCCTTCTGACGATTGTTGCCGAGAATCGTATATTCTCCGAGATTCGATACGTTAACGTCCTCGTAGCCGTACGTTGATGAAGCGTTGATTGTTTCGGGATTAACGGGAAGCCATAAGACTTCCGCGTTATTGTTATACTTGAGCCAGAATTGCGGCTTGCCTCTCGCCAAAATACCGCCTCCTTTCCGCTTACATCGCCAATCTAACCGCCAATGCGTTAGCAATCGCTTCGATATCGCTATCACTGCGCACAACAAACGTATTGCCGGTAACCGTTACCGTAGGACCGCCGCCTTGTCCGCCGCCGTTGCGGTAATCACGCGCTTCCTGAGACGTGAGGACCATTTCGTCCTGATGCAGACGCGTAGGATAGTTGTTATAAGGAACGCGGTCGAGTCCGCCGGAGAATCCGATAGCCTTCGTGGCTTTATCCCATAGGCTTTCTGACTTTTCAGGTGCTCCGATTGTGCCGCCCTCCACCATCGGTTTTCCTGGATTCTCTTTACTCCACGTATCCAGTTCTTTCTTCAACTCTGCCGTGGAGTTGTATTGCCTGTTAAACTCCTCCATTTGTTGTTTAGCTGGGTTCAGTAGAGCGACAACGTTTAGGTGATCTCTTATCCCCTGCATAATCCCGTCAGCGATCCCCTGCCCTACTTTAACAGCGACAGACGTGAGCGGTTTTATGGACCCTTCAATTGCATCGACTAAGAAGCCGATTAGGCTAGAGGTTACGTTTGTTGTTTGGGTTTTTCCACCAGCAGACCACCAGGAGTTGAATGCATCGCCAATCGAGTCGAAGACAAACCGCACCTTGCTCTCGAAGTCCGGCAGCTTTTTGAACTCTGAATTATTAACGAAATTGTCGTCAACGTACTTCGTCGCGGTATCAACCATGCTCTCGACCGCCGCTTGAATCTGCGGAGTATAACGCGCAATCACTTCGGCCGCACCACTCGCCAGTCTCCTAACCGTCGGCATCAACGGAGTCAACGCCGCAATCTGCAACGTCTCTAATGCACCACGGAACTGTTCGATCGCACCGGCCGCGCTATTCATCTTCTCTTCCGCAACCTGCAGCGCTGTAACCCGCCCCATCTCGTCGTAGAATCGCTGGATTCCCTCCGCGCCTTCTTTGAACAAGATATTACCGGCACGAATCGCATCTGATCCGAAGAGTTGATACATGTAGTACTGACGTTGTTCGCCCGTTAAGTCTTTGAATCGATCACGCAAGATTCCGGCTACGTCCGTGAGTTTCTTGATCTCACCGCGCTCATCATAAAACGCAGAGTGTACGAGGTTATTCGCCATCAAGAACTTTTGCGTTTCCTTAGCGGCCTTGCTCGTACCGACTTTAAGTCCGTTAACGCGCGCGACGTATTTCTCAACGTCTTTCGATACTTGGTCCAGCGATGTTCCGGTCGACTTAATACCCTTCTTCGCGAGGAACTCCATCGCGGCATTCGTATCCACCGTTAACAAGTTGAATTGATCGAACAACGCGTAAGCCTTGTCGGTCATCGGCACCAAGTTCGCAATCATCGTTTTCAATGACGTACCCGCATCGGAGCCTTTGAGTCCGTTGTTCGCGAAAATACCGAGCGCCGCGTTCGTATCTTTAAACGTCATGCCTACGCCGGCCGAAACCGCTGATACTGCCGCGAGTGAGTAGCGCAATTCCTCAACGCTAGTTGCGGAAGCATTCGCCGTTCCTGCGAGAATATCCGCAGCCTGTGCCGCTGTCATGCCGTCTTTCTTAAACGCGTTGAGAGCGGTCGACATGATTTCCGCAGCATCCGCAAGACCCAACGAGCCTGCCGTCGCGAGGTTAAGCGCTGCGTTAAGTGCGCCCGCCTGTACCTGTGCCGGAGTCAGACCGGATTTTAGCAACTCTTCGATACCTTGCGCAGCTTCAAGCGCAGAGTACTTCGTCTTCGCGCCTTGTTCGAGAGCCAACGCCTGCATCTTCGCCATCTCTTCGGTCGACGCGCCGGTTAGCGCTTTGATTGACGCAATCTGTGCCTCGAACTCGATCGCCTTATTAAACGAGTCGCCTACGAAATCGCCTACCGCCTGCACTCCGTTTGTTACCGCGTTAAACAAGCCCATGCCGCCGGCGAACGCAAATCCGCCTTTGAACATGCCTTTTAGCGAGCCGAATACGCCGCCGAGTTTATCAAGTGACTTCGCAGCTTTCTCCGTATCCCGAACGAATTTATCGTTAGGGCCGCGCAATCGTCCGAGGGAATCGCGGTAGGTATCGGTACTGCGTTTGGTTGCGTCGAGCTGGCTCTTTACTTTGCGGAGCTTACCGGACATTTGATCGTCTACTTTAAGCCGCGCTACTAAATCGAAAGCCATTCGTCAGTTACCTCCTTCCCGCTCGTTCTCGTTCGGATTCTTTGCGCGCCTTGTCTTCGTCTTCAAACTGCACGAGCATTGACGCGTAAATAAACCGGCGGTGGCGGCGATCCTTTGCGTAGATTTCATCAGGCGTTATTCCGTGCCGTTGGAAAATCTGATGCAAAACACCTGCCTCGCCGCCCGCCCTGATTAGTTTTTTGCTTCTTCCAGTTCCTCTTCTTCGTCTGCACCGAAACCGGACAAGTCGAGAATCTTACCGATCAGCTTTGCGCGTTCGCCGGGAAGGATCGCTTTATGCACGCAGTCCGCCGCGTCCGTAGCTCCGTAATGAGCGAGCAACGCCTTGTTAGAGAAGTCCGGGTCAACGCAGCCCTGTACTATAATCAAGTTGTTATACAGGTCGTCGTTTAGCTCGCGATTCTTGCCGACAGTTGCCTGCAGTCTCACGCGTTCCAATTCCGCATTTGTAAGCGACTTGACGGTCAATTTCGCTTTAAGCCGCGGGATATAAACTTCATCCGTTACTTCCAGTTGAGCTCCGAGTAGTGCATCTAATCCTTTTGCCATTTATGTCAACCTCCGATTATTTTCGTAATTAAAAACGGACCACCCGAAGGCAGTCCGATGGTTTGCGTTACTAAGCTGATGGGCGGATTTTATCCAGGATCTCGTAGCCGGAAAATACGAACGTGAACTCTTGCTCAACGATCGTCCCAACTTCGTAGTTGATAACTGGAATCCGGTCGAAAGTTACGTTTTTCAGACGTACACGATACGCGCCAAACGATTCGGGATCGTCCAGCTTAACGACGAGCTCCGTTACGTACGGTGAGCTTACGTCGTCGGTGACTTGCGCCATCTTCTCGATCCACTCGGAAGTTACGAGATATCCGTTAATCGAGCCGCTACCTTTCAGCGTAGTGGTCTTGTTGCCGAGCCAGCGCGTGCCGGCGAGTTTAATCTCTTCCATGCCGATTTCGATATTTGCTTCAACGCTGGTAACGTTAGACAACCATACGCCGTCCTGGTCGAATAACTGACCGTAGTTACCGCTAATTACGCGCTTTGCATCCAAAGTCATTCTCTCACCGCCTCGATTAGATATTTACCGTGATAAAGATGCGTTCCATTGTGTCTGTTTCCGTATAGCTAACCGCAAGGAAAACGGAGTCTCCTACGCTTGGACGTTGCGGATCGAGCATTACGACAGGGTTCGTAAGTACAGCAGCGCCCAACGATTCCAGGTACGCTTTTACGGCGACAATCAACGTTGCCTGACCGTCCGCGTTATTCGGAAGCTTGCCGATATAACTGTCGGTGGCTGTGCGCGAGATATCGTTCGTAATCGCCTGTTGGGTACGGATCGATTTGATCTTGAGGCCGCTGGTTACGAGGCCCTGCTCGATCTTCACCTTCGCGCCATCATTCGTAAATAACAGCGAGCCGGCCGCAAGTGCTGCGATTGTTTGCGAGTTGGTCAGGCGCTTCGTCACGTCTTCGAGTGGAAGTTGATCGTAGGTGATTGACTCACTAATCGGAGTACCTGCGATATCACCTGCGATATAAGGCGCGTACTCAGACGAGTTGTACGTAACACCGTTGACAATACCGCCGCTAATTACGTTGACGATGTAGTCATCTTCGTTAAGCGTGGAGCGAGCGTTACCGAGCGCAGGGTCTGCGTCAGATACTTCGTCTCCGCCGATGACAACGATAAAGTGTTTACCTTCGTCACGATTGCGCGCTACCCACGTTTTAGTCGCGGCTTGTTGTACGGCGTCAAACTCTCCGTCGAACACGAACACGTTAAACGGACGCGCATCGAAAGCCTCACGCATGTCTGCGTAATCGTCCGCAACGGATGCGTCAGGCAACGTGTATACGAGAACGTCCTTTGCGCCGCCGGCCAACGCGAGCAAGACCGACTGAATATTCGCGCTGCCGAACAAGCTGACCGCGTCTGCTTCGGACTCGACCGTATAGAACGATTTCTCAACCGCTGTGCCGGCGTAAGTCAAAAGCGGGATTGCGACTGTACCGAGTGTGCCTCCGCTAATCTGAGCGGCTGCTGCGCGGACAAAACGCATGTAAATGCCGGGACGAGTCGGTAAATTTGATGGGTCCCAAGTTGCCATGCAATGACCTCCTTTAAATTGAAAAGAGCGCCCGAATGGACGCCCTAGTTAAATCGTGAATTAACGTTCTGAATAAGCGGATATGTTTGTTGCGGTCGAGACTGACGCGAGGTTAAGCGCAGTATGCCAAGCGTAGAGTACTCCGCATTAGTAACCGCGGCCTTATCCGTACTCGCTTTCGCAGGCTGTCCGTAAACGAACGAGTCTACGCGCGATCCGACGGAGGCTAACCGTTGTTCGGCGTAAAATGCCGTGGACAACGCGTCCATAACTGCGAAAGAATCTTGCGGCCTGGCGCTGTAATAGATGAGCTGATACTCGCGCTCGATACGGTAGTGGTAACCGGTCTCGTTCGTAGGCGTTCCGTTGAGATAGCGGACGACAAAAAGGCCCGAAGTCGGCGAGAGCGGCGCGGTTTGTTTCTCAACGCGTGCTCCCGGAACAACGGACTTAATGAACGCCTCAATGGCGAGCAATTCGCTAGTTGTATCAGCCACGTTACCACCCCTTCGCTTTGAAGGCTTGCATAAGCTCGCGTTCTATGTCGCGAATCCACTGGTCGCCGTTTTTCTCTGCAGGAACATCGAGGAATTTCTTTTCGGTGCCTGGCGTACGGAGGTCCTTACCGCCCGCGTCCTCTTCGTGGATGTAGTAAGCGTAGTTAAATCTTCCGCCTCTCCATCGTTCAGTCGCGTTAGCACTAATCTCTCCGACGTACCCGCTGCCGGTCTCCTCGATTTCATGCGTCGTAATGGACTGCCGCAGAGTTGACTTATCAATCGGCGCGACATCTACGGCTTCCCGTTTCCAGTTATCGAGCGCGTCCTGCATGGATCTTTTCGTCGCCTTCGCAATATCTGCGTCAGTTCCGTCGAGCCCTCGTATGAGCTTCGAAATGTCAAAATCAAGAGAGAACGCCATTTAAACGTTCACCTCCGTAATTACGACGCGGCTGCTTACCATACGACGCGGCTTTATCGCTATCGGCTTACGCTCGATCGTTACACCCAATTCGTTCGTATACGTAATCGTGTCGTCGTAGCTGATATCCGGTAGCTTATCGACCAGTATCGTCATGCTGGAAACAGCCTCCTCTCCGTAATTGTTGACTACAACTTTCGTCTGCTCAGTGACTCGCGCTTTATATTCGACAACGGCTCCGTCAGTTGTATCGCCCCATCCATCGCTCACACCCGCTTTTGTAACGGTGATTTTCTGGTACATTCCGATTAACGGCATTATGGAATCAGCCTCCCAAATCTGATTTTAGAAAGCCTTACGCCGTTTTCATCGCCAATTAAATCAAGCGCTGTTTGCGGAATCTTCTTCTTCAAGTCATCGTAAGGCATCGAAGTGGTTCCGTCCTTAAAATTAACGTTGAAGACTCCCGTCAGGCCGAATGTGGATACGCCTTGTTGCTGCATTCGCAAAAGGTCGTTATACATGATCGATAATACGTTAGCGAACTCGTATACCGCTGCGTTAGGTATCGTATATTTGGGATACGCACGAGCGAGCGTTGATCCGGCGACGTTTAACATTCGTGTTTTTCTCGCGTCATCGCTCGCCTGCCAATCCTCGATATCGATACAGTTCGCGTTAATGTACGCATCCGCATCGGGTATTACGTAAGCCATTCGCCACACCTCCGTTTATTTTGCGGAGGGTTTGGCTGCAGCTTTCCGAGGTTTGGGCGCTTTGGGCGCGTCCTCTTCTTGCGGTGGCTTTTCCTCCGGTTTTGCTTCCGACAAATAGCCGTAGTCGTTAACGAGAACCCTGCGCAGGTTTTCGTCTTCAACTACGGCCGTGCCATTTTGGAATTTTACGCCGCACGTAACTCCGTCATAATTCGGATTCGGCGTTTTGATTACGAACATCTGCGCACCTCCCGATTATTAGACGATGATACCGGACAGACGAGCAGCGGATTTACCGTCGAACAGCGCCATACCCGTGTAGAACTCGATACGCGTACGCAGAACTGGCTTATCATGTACCTCGCCCAAATCCGTTACTTGTACGCCGCCGTTAGTCAGTCCGGAAGTATACTCGTCTGCTCCGAATTTTACCGCGTAGATGGAGGTTGTGTTCGTAGCTGTACCGGTAGTTTCGTTGTGGCCGATTACTTTACCGCCAGCAGCGTTATCTCCTGCATCGAAGATTGGGACACCGTTGAATGCAATTACCGGTTTACCGAATGCATCCACGCTGTTTTCGTGGAATCCGAGTTTTCTTGCGATCGTGCTCAAACGGATCTTCGTTTTGGAGTCCATGTACAATGCATCCGCACGTCCTCGCGTTTGATACAACAGCGTTTCAAGTGCCTCAAGGAATAAGTCGTAGTTACCTTCGTCTCCGATATTTAGACCATTTGTAGCTGCTGTAATGACTTGAGAACCGGTAAGACGTTTCTTCAATCCATCGAAAGACTTGGAGTCAGTAGCGATATCGCCATTGAAGAAGGTATCTTGGAATTTGAATGCCGCCGCTTTTGTTTTCAATGCGGTCTGAATCGCACGCTGATCGTTAACATTAGAACGCGTCTGCTGGATAAACTTATCGACGTCAGCATCGCCGCCCATGATGGACAGAGATTCAGTCAATTGGTTTACAGCGCCTGTAGATTCCACATAACCCTCGTTAACTCCACGGAAAGCTACTCCAGGCAAAGATGCTTCACGATTGTACGCATATGCGTTACCTTGGATCTCCATAAACGGTAGGTACTGAAGAACAGGCGCGTTCTGAACGAAGGTTTCGATAACACCCTGTTGAAGCGTGTCCTGTGAAAGTTTTGCGGACTCTAAAAGTGTCAATGCCATTGTTAAAAATCCCCCTATTATTTATTGATAATAAAAAAGAACCAGTAAGGTTCTTATTTGTTACTCGTACTCGAATATCCGAGAGCCATCTTACTGCGCGCATCCATTACGGAGGTATCAATCTTACGGTTGCCGCCGTTGGTCTCTCCGCCAATTGGGCGTGAGCCTACGCTTTGCTCCGCAAGATACGGTTTTGAAGAAATTAGCGCGCTAATCACGTCGGCCATTCCCGCAACATTGCCGAAATCATCGACCGTAACTCCGGAAATATCCGCCAGCTTAAACGCGTCCTCAACCGCATCCGGCCGGATCTTTTGCTCTCCGGTTGCCGCCAAAGCTTTAAACTCCGCTTTAACAAGGCGCTCATTCGCCACTTTCAACGCGTTAGTTCGAGCTTCCTCGGCTTCCTGTGCGCGTTTCTCAGCGGCTTCTTTCTCCGCCGCGTATTCCGGCTGCTTACCTTCCATCTCCGCTAACTTAGCCTTAATATCCTCGTAATCCTCGCGTCCTTTACGGTCACGCATGAGCCTTTCACGGACAATTGCGTCTAGTTCAGACTGCGTAAATGTCTTCTCAGGTTCTTGCGGTGTCGGTTCCGGATCTCCTTCCGCAAAGAGCTGCAGATTCATCGGAAACTTAGTGCGAATATGTTCGGTTTTCATGATTGTATCCTCCCGCGTTTTAGCGCCGCGTAGCGCATAGTATCCGTCAGTTTAACGACGTAACGTCGGTCGTGCGCGGTTAATAGTTAACCAACGCGTTAAAAATCGCACTTGCTAGGTCTTGATGTCCGTAGTCGTTCATGTGGATATCGTCACTTGCGATGAATTGAAGCGTATTTTTGGCGAAATTAAAGTCTGCATGCCAGCGTCCAAACGCATCCAGGAAGGCGATGTCGTTCTCTTCCGCGAGCTCTTTATACACGCCGACGTATGCTTCCAAAGGGATAGTCTGAGATATACCTCGAAGGCCAGCCGGCATGAGTACAACGTCTCCGAATTGCTTTGCCCGAGTAATTAACGTTTGAGTCTGTTCTTTGAATGTCGCAAGTGGCGTCTGCGAGTTAAAATCGTTAGATGAATAGCAAATAAGCGTTAACGCCGGAGCCCATGCGTCGATTTCCGCGTACAAAAAGTTCTCACCGAGTGCTGCGGAAGTTTTTGATCCGGTTACCCCGATCGCGTTTACTCTAACGCCTGCGGTGGCCGACTTACCTTCGTAAGCGCCGATTATCGTTAGCCCGTGTGATGCGGAAGTAACTGCCGTAACGGTGATTACCGCTGTATGCGCGCCGTCCGTCAATCCTGACGCAACGGCAAATGCTTTAGCTGCCGAAGCTGTCCCCACCGTGGTTAACGTCTGCGCGGTGCCTCCGTCGATTGCCACCGAGAAGCTTGCGCCAAAAGTTCCAGTTACGAGCATAAGTGTTAACGACGTTCCGCTGAACGACAGAGTCGCGGTGCTGCCTACCGTTGACGATTTTTTCGCTTGAGCTCCAATAATTCCGTAGTTAGCTAGAGCGGCCCATGTACCTGCGAAGGTCCAAAACTTGTCGTAGTGTTGCGGAATAAATCCGCGCCCGACATCTCCGTACTTACTGGCGAGTTGACTGCGTAATCGGCCGCTAAAGCTTTTGACTAGCGAGTTCTGCGTAATTGCCAAATTACCCGCAACGCCCCCACCTCCCGAACCGACTCCTACTACGGAGCTACTTCCGATTACGTTGAGATTGGCGATAATATCGCCGTTTGCTACTTTGGCTAGTGCTGAACGCCATCGTGACAAACCTGTTTCTCCGTTGTACAGAAAGCCCTGCTGCTTCCCTGCTTTTTCTGCCTGCGTAAGTGCCTTCCTCGCGC
>NZ_JAKRNM010000023.1 GCF_022346995.1 Paenibacillus sp. ACRRY
GCCAGCGTTCGTCCTGAGCCAGGATCAAACTCTCCAATAAAGTATTGAAAAGAGCGATTAGCTCATTTTGAATCTGACGAGATTAAAAATCTCATTTGTTGATCTTGCAAGCAAGATCATTTACTCACTCGTTGTTCAGTTTTCAAAGATCAAACGTTGTTTGCATCCGAGTGTTGTTCTCTTCAGCAACTTTTATATCTTATCACATCCGAACCAATTTAGCAAGCACTTTTTTCAAGTTTCTTTCGAAGCTTTTCAATTTGCTTGCCGCACCGTGTTTCTCGTGTTTCCTTGGCCGGAATTAGAATATACCATGTACATATTTTTTATGCAAGTACTTTTTTTGAAAAGAAAAATAATCAAGAGCATACCCACCTCTCCTCAAATAATTCCTTCTATATATAGATACAGAGTTAAAGCAAGAGCACCTATAGTATCTCATCCATCAAAATGTCACATTAAGCAAAGTCCGGCATAAACGTTGCAGCTTATCCGAGTTCTCTTTAACATCATATAAGCGTTACGTTCTACACGAGTCCTTCTATCGATCAAACAAATGCTATGTATCTTTATTAGTGCACCTTTCCCAATCCTTAAACCATCTCACCGCCTCCCTCTCCAACTTTCCCTCTATATATAGAACGAAACCTACCCACTATATAATGAAAGGAACAGTTTATATATATTTCAACGAGATTTGATTCTATATAAATAACAAAAGGACGAAAGCCCTGATAAAGCCCAGGAGCTTTCGTCCTTCTATATAGTAGAACTGATTATTATTCTCCGCCCATAAAGATATAGCGGGCCAGAACAATAATTGCGAGAATCCACATCAACCAGTGAATCTTCACTTTGCGATCCGTAACCAGGTTACTGAATACTGCCAGAATAACATAAGACAGAATACCTGCCGAAATCCCGTTTGCAATTCCGCCTGTGAATGGCATCAATACAATCGTCAGAAACGCAGGGAATGCTTGAAGGAAATCATCCCATTCAATGCTGCGGACCTGGCTCATCATCAATACACCTACGATAATCAGAGCCGGAGCTGTGGCAGCTGACGGAACAACCAGCGCAAGTGGAGCAATGAACAGCGCCAGAATGAACAAGATCCCAGTTGTTACCGAAGTCAGACCCGTACGTCCGCCAGCTTCAACGCCCGAAGCACTTTCTACGAATGCTGTGATAGTACTTGTACCCAATGCCGCACCCGCACTTACGCCTACTGCATCGACGAGCATCGCTTTACCGATTGTTTTCTCGCCTTTCTTCTTATCTTTCATAATCCCCATCCGGGTCGCAGTCCCAACCATCGTACCGAACGTGTCAAACAATTCAACGAAGGTAAAGATGAAGATAATTTCAAACAATCCAAGACTGATTGCGCCCTTCAGGTCCAACTGTCCCACAGCCAGATCACTGAAATTAGGCAGCCAACTTGCACCCGATAGTCCGCTAAGATTAGTAACACCCATCGGAATACCAATTAGCGTTGTAGCAACGATACCGATGAGCAGCGCGCCTTTTACACGCATAACCATCAGTACAGCAATAAGGATCAATCCAATCAATGCCAGTAACGCATCATGATGCGTCATAAAATTACCGAGCGACAAATTGAAACTGCTGCCGGGAATCGGCTGGCTAAGATCCGCATCTGGCGCAACATTAACCGTAACAGCAACGAGATTGGCCAGTTTGAAACCTACAATAGTAATAAAGAGACCGATACCGACCGTAATGGCCATTTTCAATGTTTGAGGTACAGCCACAAGCAGCATCTGACGAATTCTCGTCACGGTCAAGATAATAAATACGATACCCGAGATGAATACCGCTCCGAGAGCCGCTTGCCAGGTAATCGCCCCATTCGAACTCAATACAACCGTCATGAAGTAGGCGTTCAATCCCATACCCGGCGCGAGCGCGATCGGGATGTTAACGAACAACCCCATAATGATTGTCATTAAACCAGCCCCTACGGCTGTTGCGAAAAACACTGCGTTATCCGACATCCCTGCCCCGGCCGATCCGAGGAACAATGTGTTTACAAAAAGGATGTACGCCATTGTCATAAAGGTAGTAAGACCCGCAACAATCTCCGTTCTAACATTTGTTCCGTTTTCTTTTAGTTTAAAGAAACGATCCATAATTCACTAACTCCCCCTTAGAGATGTTGAAGCCATTTTGAAAAACGACAAAAGACCCTGAGCGTTCTTGCTTCACCCAGGGCAGCTATAAGGAGAGGCGTAGCCTATTGCCAAGAACAAAAAAACTCTAATGTGCGTCCATTACTATAAAACACGCAGTCATGTAGAATTTATTGTGCTTAGCTTCTCCTGCTCGTAGCCAGATCATTAGGGTGATCTTGTAGAAACTCCCGGGCCAATCCCCAGGATTATACGAAGTAGTATGTGCTATTTGTTTGTTTCCCATCACTATTTTAGAAGCGCCACCCGTTTCTGTCAATGGTAAAAACGAATGTTGAATATGTAATTATGCGGAAATGTTCGTGTTCTGAAAACGCTATATATATTTACCACAAAAAAAAGCCACCGTATATACGGCAGCTTTCTAGCCTATGAATGAAAATGCGCTACTCCGTACCGCCACTCGGAAGCCATTCCAAGTCAGCCTTTTATCCCCGAATTCAAGTTAATGGATTGCAGGAAATACTTTTGTGCAAAAATAAACAGCACAAGTGTTGGAATGATTGCCAGAATTGCCGAGCCCATCAGTTGCCCAATCATGCGATAGTTGCCGTAAATATCCTGCAGTAACAATAGTCCCGCGGTAATCGGCATTTTCTCGACATCTGTGTATACGATAACCGGCCATAGGAAGTCATTCCAGGACCCGATGAACGAGAATAGACCACACACAATCAACACCGGTTTCACCAGGGGTAAAATAATGGAGTAATAAATTCGGAAGTCACTTGCACCATCCACCTTAGCAGACTCGTCCAGTTCGCCAGGTATTCCTTTCATGAACTGACGGACGAGGAAGATATTCCCCATACCAGCCAGCCCCGGAATAATCATGGCCCATGCTGTATTGACCCATCCAAGCGCCTCAATGATTTTGTAGGAAGGGATCAGGTTAACGACACCCGGGAAAAATGAAATCCCGAGAAGTGTGAAAAACAAGGCATCTCTCCCTTTGAACTTCAACCTTGTGTATCCATAACCTGTAAGGGAAATGATAAAAACGACAAGCACCGTGTGAGATACTGCAATGAGTAGCGAGTTGCTCAACCATCTCAGAATCGGAGCGGTTGATGTATTGTCCAGTATGGCGACGTAGTTATTAAAGTCCCACTCTTTGGGAAATAACCGGAACCCGGCCGACACCACTTCTGCCTGCGAGCGAAACGAAGTCGTAATTCCGAAAATAACGGGCACCACCCATATGACACAAATGGTTACCAAAAATAGATAGGATATATATTTGGAGATACTTATTTTTTTGACCATGTTGATATACCTGCTCCTTCCCGATCCACGTTCGATCCTGCTCCTCTAATTGGCGTTCCGGTTCATTACGTAATATTGCAATGCGGAGATGACCAGAATGACCAGTCCTAACAGCACAGCCATGGCGGAAGCCATACCTGCCACTGACTCACCGGAGCCAAACGCAAGCTGGCGAATATACATCATGAGAACATGGGTAGTCTGCTGTGGTCCACCATCGGTCATCATCAATGGCTGACCAAATACGTTAAACGAACCAGCTGTTGTCATGACAAACGTAAAAATCAACGGGAAACGGATGGAAGGCAGCGTAATGCTGAAGAATCGGCGTACCGGACCGGCACCATCCATCTCGGCTGCTTCATACAGGTCGCTAGGAACACCATTAATGGAAGCGCGATAGATAATCATGTTACCTCCGACCGCTCCCCACACAGATATCACAATAATAATGATCCAAGCATACGGTTGATTAGCTGCCCAGGATATCTCCGATCCAAATACGTTACCAGTGATACCGAGCTGTTTATTGAAAATAAGAGACCAGATGAGCGCCGCGGCAGAAATGGAGATCATGCCCGGAATGTAGATAATCGCCTGCATGAAACCTTTGAATTTCACCTTTTTATGCTCAAGGGCTACAGCAACAAGCAGCGGAATAATGATTAATGGCGGAACGCTCAGTGCCACGAAAATCAACGTATTCTTTAAACCATTAAAGAATTGAAAATGAAATGAGGAATCCTGGTCGAACAGGATCGTCCTATAATTTTCAAAACCGACCCATACTGGATCGTTAATTAGGTTCCATCTAGTGAACGAGGCATAAATCCCGTAGATCGTTGGCAGCAGTATAAACACCAAAAACAGGATTAGATGAGGACCAACAAATAAGAACGGTGCAAATGATCGTTTATTCATATCCTTTCATTTCTCCTTTGGGAAAAGCAATGTGCCACTCTTGCGACACATTGCTTCTATTACAGTAGAATGGCAAGATGTACAGTACATCCGTTATGCAATTCAAGTGTTACTGGGCCCCACTGCTTCCTTGAGCAATTTTGTCCTCAACCTCTTTTTGCATGGTTTGCAGTGTCGCATCCAACTCCACATTGCCACGAACGATATCAGCCGCATATTTGTCTACCGCTTCAGCTACATATGGGTAATACTCGTAAGTATAGATGTAGAGCGACTCAATCTCCTTCTCGTTGGCAGTGAAGAATGACTGCATGTAATCTTTGTATTCCGGACTCTCAATAACCTGTTTACTCGCAACGGTCTGCCCCGCCTTGGCCCATTCCATTGAATTCTGACGGATAAACTCCAGGAATTTACCGATTCCCTGTTCCTTCTCATCTGTTCTCGCTTCATTGTTCAGCATGGCAAACAAGTGGGATGAAGAACGGTTTGTAAACTTATCAGCCGTAGGTGAATATACATTGGTCACACCAAAATTCAGACCTTCAACAGTGGCATGAGCGGTCGAGCTCCATGTACCATCTGTGGAAAACAGGACATTACCGGATTGGAACATCAGGTAGCCATCTTCACCGAACGGAGTCATGAGACCAGCATCGGAGATTTTTTTGACACTTTCAAAAGCAGACTTCATCTCAGGGGTGTTCAGTGCTGGTTTCCCATCCTTCTGCACATCTCCGCCCACATTCTGCAATTGTCCGAGGATAACCCACCCGAGCAATGCATCATTCACGACGAAATCTCCTTCATCCAGTTTGCCTTGCAAAGAGAGCATCTCGTCTATCGTGACAACATCATCATCCAGGAATGATTCCGCGTTATACTTTTTCAGCAAATCCTTGTTGTAGTACATGGCATTACTGTGAATATCGAGAGGAACAGTGTACTGTGTCCCATCAATGGTTCCTGTCGACCATGCTTGCGGTAAATAGTTTTCTTCCTTGATTTCCGGCTGTGCTGCCAGCATTGCAGTCATTGGCTCAAGCACGTTTTGCTTCACAAAGCCCGGAACTCGGTCGGCATGGATAATGGCCAGATCCGGGATTCCTTTACCGGAGTTAATTACCGTAGACAGCTTGGTGTACATATCAGACGTAATCACATGTTTTAATTTGATTTCTGGTTCGGTTGCGTTATATTCTTTAACTAACTGGTCCATGTAGGCTCCATCCTCTCCAGTCAGAGGCGTCCAGAATGTAATCGTATTTTTGTCGTCTGTACTGCAACCCGACAACACAAAAACCAGCAGAAACAGCGTAGATACCATGATTACAAAACCTTTTTTTGTACGTTTCACACAAGAACCCCCCTAGAATGATCAATCCTAAGCACATTTTGTAAACGCATTCAATTATTCAAGAAAACCACAGGGCTCTGCAATTTTCTCCTTGGAAACCGGCCCTGCTACTAAAGTGTCTTTACTGAAGGAAGCTTGCCTAGGAGCACTCCCTTCGCCCTATCACACAAACATTAATGTATAAGTTAATGATTAATGTTTGTGTGAATTTATCGTAATTCATAGCGCTTACATTTGTCAACCACTTTGTTCCATTTTTATTTTTATTTATGTTATAGCTACTAGACGTTCACCGGTCGACCATCTGGAACGGGTTTGCCAAAGATCGGAAATCCATACTCATCCCAACCAAAAACCTGTGCTCGCATGTGGCGATTCGGATCATAAAGTGGATCTCCCTCAATTTCTTTATAATTGCGAGCATGATAGATCAAAATATCCTGACTTCCGTCCTCCGACACGGTAAAACTGTTATGCCCAGGGCCGTATTGTCCCGCCTCTACATCGGTTTGGAATACAGGTGCCGGAAGCTTTGTCCAACTTTTCGGTGACAATAGGTCGCTTCCTTCCTCTGCATACAGCAATCCCATGCAATAATTATGATCTGTAGCACTCGCGGAGAAGGATATAAATATTTTGCCGTTTCTATTCAAAACCGCTGCGCCTTCATTGACCAAAAAACCGATTTTCTCCCAATCATGTGTCGGTTCAGCGATCATCACCTGTTCGGAGGCGAGTGTCCACGGGTTTTCCATGGATGCAATATATAAGTTGGAATTGCCCACGATGGCTGGATCTTTCTGTGCCCAAACTAGATATTGAACGTCATTATATAGGAATGAGGTCGCATCAAGCGCGAAACTCTCCCATTTTGTCTTGATCTGCCCCTTTTCTTCCCACACTCCTTCAAGCGGGTTTTCCGAGGCATTTTCTAGCACGAACATCCGATGATCAAAAAGCCCTTCCACCGTAGCCGTTGTTCGTGCTGCAGCAAAATAGATATACCATTTACCCTGGACATAATGAATTTCCGGTGCCCAAATGTTGGCACTCATCGGTCCTTCATCATATTTGCGCCATACAACGATGGGCTCTGCGCTATCCAGTTCTTGAACAGTGCGAGCTCTCCTAACCTCAATTCGATCATACTCAGGCACAGAACCTGTAAAATAATAATAGCCGTCGGTATGTTTGTATACCCATGGATCGGCTCGTTGCGGTATAATCGGATTAACAAATGATTCCTTCTTCGAAACTGTACTCACGCTGTCATCTCCTGTTCTGCACTGATTGGTTAATGTTTTTGTTTATATATTCGTGAATTTGTTATTAATTCACCTAAATATTAAGTTATCGAGCAACACGTGTCAATGATTGTGCAGGATTTTTTTGGTTATTTCATGGTTTGTTTTTACATTTTTCCGAATTCTTCTGTTTTTAAGTTGTATATCTGGTATTATTTATATAAAAACGTTGTGATTATTTTCGAATTCCGATATTATAATATTCTACGTTTACTATTCACATAAATGTTAATATTTCATTTCTTCGGAGGAATTACATTGAAAATCGACCTGAACGAGAAAAACCTGCATATCTTCGAAGCCCTTTCTAGCAGTGTACGCATTCAGATCGTTCATCTGCTGTCTAAAAACTCTATGAATATAAAAGAACTGGCCGAAGCGCTTGGACTTAGTAGTGCCATTATGACCATGCATGTCAAAAAATTAGAAAAAGCCGGTGTTATTGAATCCAATATGGCTCCCGGCAAAGGTGGAGCGGCCCAAAAGGTCTGCTCTCTTCGTATGGACACTCTTGAAATCGCATTCCCAACCAAGGACGTCATCCAACGTGAGATTCACAAAACTGAAATATCCGTAGGACATTTCACTGATCTGCAGATCAAGCCGACTTGTGGCATATGTACAAGAGAATCCATCATTGGTATCTTTGATGATCCTCGGTATTTCCTTGATCCTGACCGACTCAAAGCCAAAATCCTGTGGTTTGGACAAGGATATATTGAATACAAGGTACCCAATTACCTAATGGGAGATGAAAATCCGGAGGAATTGGAGATATCGATGGAGATCTCCTCGGAGGCACCCCTCACCAACAACAACTGGCCTTCCGATATTTCGTTTATCGTGAATGGCGTTGAGGTAGGAATGTGGACGAGCCCGGGTGACTTTGGAGGAAAAGGCAAACTGAATCCACCCTGGTGGTTTGAGAGTGTAAATCAGTACGGACTCCTGAAACATCTCATTATCAAAAAGGAAGGCACGTTTATGGATGGCGTGAAATTGTCTGATGTTACCATCGATGATATCGGCATCCGTAACAGTTACTGGTCACTTCGCATTGCCGTCAAGGAAGATGCAGAGCACATCGGTGGCGTTACGTTATTCGGAGAAGGATTCGGTAACCATAATCAGGACATCATTTTCCGGCTGTACTACACCGATAACACTGAAAGGCCTGAATGAATTAAGCATTTGTAAACCTATGGAGCTTCTGGTTTCATAGAAGCTGATTGTGTTGTGTAGTATACTTTCTCTCCATCGGCGCTTCTGAGTTAGTCATCACTGGCAGAACAAAAAAACTCCCTTTGACATGTGTGATACATGATCAAAGGGAGTTTCTTTACGTTCAATACCGTTTATTCTTAACCTATTCCCACTCAATCGTTGCTGGTGGTTTGGATGTTACGTCATAGACGATACGGTTAACGTTATCGACTTCATTTACAATACGTACGGAGATTTTCTCCAATACGTCCCAAGGGATACGTGCCCAATCGGCCGTCATACCGTCGATGGATGTTACGGCGCGAATACCTACAGTGTAGGAATACGTACGTGCATCACCCATAACACCTACGCTCTTCATGTTCGGCAGAGCCGTGAAGTATTGCCAAATTTCGCGGTCCAGACCTGCTTTAATAATTTCTTCACGCAGGATGTAGTCGGAATCACGAACGATTTTAAGCTTCTCTTCGGTAACTTCTCCAAGAACACGGATTGCAAGACCCGGACCTGGGAAAGGTTGACGGTGTACAATTTCGTCCGGCAGGCCGCACTCTGTACCCACTTTGCGCACTTCATCCTTAAACAAGGTGTTCAGTGGCTCAATCAACTTAAAGTTCATATCTTCAGGCAACCCACCCACGTTGTGGTGAGATTTGATCGTTTGTGCTGTCGCTGTACCACTTTCCACGATGTCCGTGTACAGTGTACCTTGTGCCAGGAATTCAAAATCATCAAACTGCTTGGACTCTTCATCAAAAACGTAAATAAACTCGTTACCGATAATTTTACGTTTTTGTTCCGGATCATCCACACCAGCCAGCTTGGACATGAAGCGCTCCTGTGCATCGATTTTGACAACTTTCATGTCGAATTTGCCAACAAACGTCTCCATTACGCTTTCGGCTTCGCCTTTGCGCAGCAGACCGTGGTCGATAAACATACATGTCAGTTGGTCACCAATCGCTTTGTGAAGCAGCGCAGCTACAACGGAAGAATCCACACCACCACTGAGTGCACACAGTACTTTACCGTCGCCCACTTTTTCACGGATATCTTTGATCGTGTCATCAATAAATGTTTCCATCGTCCAGTTGCCTTCGCAACCACAGATGTTAAACAGGAAGTTGCTAATCATATCGTTACCGCGAACGGAGTGACGCACTTCCGGGTGGAACTGAACAGCATACAATTTGCGCTCATCGTTACTCATCGCAGCGATCGGCGCACTCTCCGTGCCTGCATCCAGTTTGAAGCCCGGAGGCAACGTAACTACATGGTCACCATGACTCATCCATACCGTATGTTCGCCTTCAATACCTTGTGCCAGTGCAGATCCTGCGGCAAACTCAAGGTCTGCTTTGCCGTACTCACGTTTCTCGGAACGTTCTACTTTACCTTCAAGCTGCTGTGCCATAAGCTGCATACCGTAGCAAATCCCGAAGATTGGAAGTCCCAGATCATACACACCCGGATCTACATGCGGAGCGTTCTCAGCGTACACGCTGGACGGCCCCCCGGAGAACACAATACCTTTTGGTGACAATTCTGCGATCTTCTCTGCCGGTGTGTTATACGGCAGAAGCTCGCTGTATACGCCAAGATCCCGGATTCTTCTGGCGATTAACTGGTTGTATTGGCCCCCAAAGTCAAGGACAACCACAATTTCATTTTGCTTATTCATTACCGTGCCTCCCTCAATTAATGAAACTAATTATACGCAACGACAAAACATACCGTCAAGGAAAGACGAAACTCCTTTTTGTGGGCAGTTTACAACATTTGATATGAAGACCCCTTCATTGTGAGTTTTCTACAAATTCCCCACTTCCATTCGCTACATTTTCAAATGAATATTTCATGCCAAGCTGGATGTAAAACAGACACTACAATAATAGGCCAAAACAGATGAAAATCGCCCAAAGACGCCTTGTTCGCACTTCGGCGAGCAAGACGTCCCTGGGCGATGTTACGGTGTCTGCAAGCGCCGGGCGAGACGAAGTGCCCGGCGCAGAAATTCAAGACTGTCCGCGCGCAGCGGACGGTCCGGCCCATACAGCAGCCGTTCCCAGTCGGCTGCAAACCGCGCGATGTCCGCGGCGTCCGTGCCTGCGGCCAAAGCGGGTGACGCTGCATATTCCCGCAGCGTCATCCCCGGCGGCCGCGGGCCGTACCGTCGCGCGAGCGCGGCCCAGACCGGAGCTGCGGCGCTGAGCAGCCGCTCACGGTCGGGGAAGCTGCTGCGCGGCCATGCCAGCAGCAGCTTGAGCCGCAGCGCGGGGCGAAGCCGCTGCATGCGCAAGGCCCCGGCAGCGGCCAGCAGCGCCGCTGCCGCAAGGGCTGCCGCGAGCCATGGCTCCGCGGCAAGAGCACGCGCGCGCGCCAGCAGCCAGGCGCCCGCACGATCGATCCCGCCCCCGGATTGCGGCGGGATCTCCTCGCCGGGCTGTGCCACGGCGACTGCTGCGGCGTCCGTGCCATCGCCTTGCGGCAATGCGAAGCCCGGCGTAGCTTCGAACGGCATCCAGCCTGCGCCGGGGAAATACACCTCCACCCAGGAATGTGCATCCCCCTGGGTAACGACATACCGACCCGGTACCTCAGGGTCCGGTAAACCTGCACTGAATCCCTTAACCCAACGCGCGGGAATTCCCTCGGAGCGAAGCAATACAACCATCGCCGTGGAGAAGTGATTGCAGTAGCCTTCCCCTGTGACAAACAGAAAGTCATCAACGAAATCCGTTCCGCGAGGCGGCATGCGAGTGTCCAGTGTATATTCGGCATGCTCTGCCAGGTAGGTCCGCACTGCCTGGACTGCATCATAACGTGTGTCACTCTTCTGGATAATGTCACTTGCCAGTGATCGCACCCGCTCAGGGAGAGACGCGGGCAGCTGCAGGTAGGTTCTGCGGATTGCTGCCGGATCCTTACTCGAACTGCGCGCATCGCCCAATAGACGGAGCTGTTCTGGCGACGCGGTGGGAATCATGACATCGGTTGTATACGTTTTGATCGGTTCACGACTGCCGGACCCGGAAAGCCAGAGTGTAGCCGAGTCTGCATTGGAGAGCAGGGCCATTCTATTTTCTTCGTTCTGTTCATTCTTGTCCTGAAAGGAGAGATTTAAAGGTACTCCGCCCGTAAAGAGCGGATTAGGTCCCCTCCACGGACGCTCCATCGTGATCGTTTGGCGAATGCGTGTCCAGTAGGCTTGATTCTCCCAGCCATCGGCACGAAACAGACCTGCCGGGCTGGCCTTTTGAAAGTTTTGTGCAGGATCACTCCAGGTACTGCCGTTATAGTAGGAACGAGTCTCCCCGCGCCAATACGTGACTTGAGGGCTCTTCGCTGTAAAAAAGATGGCATTCCCTTGTACCAATGGAGATCCCATGGGTGCATCAGACGTGCTGTATCCCGTGACAGATGCCGAAGCAGGAATGCTGCCGCGTGGTGTATAGCCTGCCCAGCGGGCAAGGCGTTCTCCAATCTGGTCAAACGATATCCGTTCCGGCTCAGGAACCGGGGCAACACGACCAGGCAGAGCAGCGAATAATACCATCCCCGCTGCCGCAGCAGCAGCCACCGTACACCAACGGATATAGGGATATCGGTGAAAGGTAGGTGTTGTGACCCCTTCCAACAGACGGAGCAGTTGGAGAATGGTCTGGATCAGCAGTATCCATAGAACCGATCGCACTACGGAGGCGTAGACATCCAGCCCAGCCAATGTTTCCAGGAGCAGCAAATAAAGCAGGGTAGCACTGCCGAACAGCATCACACTCCGCCGCATTAATACAAGGGATTGTACGGAAGCCATGAGCATGCTCCACCCACACATCATCAACAAACCTCTTGTCTCCGTACTGATGGAATAGAAGTGCCCACTTTCCATAAATGAGCGTATATCCTCCATCCATGTTCCCGGGTAACCGAGAGCCCAACCCGCAGGGTCGCTGCCTCCATACATCAGACATAGCGCAGTAAGAGCCAAAAGCAGTCGAAGCAATATCCCCAACATCCAGCCTACACGTAGTAATCCTGCCATCAGGAGAGCACCCGTAAGTCCGGCCATCACCACCAGAAAACGCTCACTTCCCTGCTGTCCCGATGAAGTAATCGGGTAGATCCATTCCAGAGAGAGAAGCAGCAGAAGAACAGAAATGCTTATCTTATACACGGCAGGCTCTCGCTTAGAACGTTGGGATTTGGAGTCCTGACCAAAGACCGAAACTCCTTCGGCAGACTGGACACCCGTCATATCTCCATGATTACGCTCCCACATCCGAGACACCTACCTTTCCAACGAAAGGCATGGATTGGTCTGCAACTGTGCTGACTCTTACTCCGCTTAGCTGAAGCTGCTCCGTCCATCGGTCAGCCGGGTTCCCAAGCCCTCCCTGAACAATATTCATTTCGGCTTGTTTCTCACCCATCGGTGTTTCAGTTAACTGCACTTCTATTTCATGTCCCAACTCAGCTGCACCCAGCAGCCATCCCGTCAGCACAGCATCCAGTCTGCCAGTAAGGACAACAAGGCGTGTCCCCGCGGGCCACTGATCCAGCATGGTCGTGCCCGCCAGCGATGAAACGGATAAGTCAGCACTTGATATGCTCGCCTGGGCCAGGCTGTCCAGTGACAGATTTACATGCTCGGCATGGATCAGATCGCTTAACCACCCTGATTGCTTATCCGGACCAGCCTCTACCCCTGTCCTCCAGAGTTGATAGGGAACATCATCGCGAACAGCTGTAAATACCCAGCGGGCAGCCATGTTAATGGCACGTTCAAATGCCGGATGCTCCTTCCCCCCCTGAATTCGTCGTTCGTAGCCAGTCTTACCCTCATACAGCAGAATACCTAAAGACGTTGATTCCGATATTTCAGGCAAAAAGGTTTGAAGCTTGCCCGTCTTGGCCGTGCTTTTCCAATGTATGCGTCCCAACGAATCTCCTGGTTGATACTCGCGGAATTCGGGACTTCGGTTACCCTGGCCGGTTTTTGGATTTGCCGAAGTCCCCTCATCTATAGCCTCAAATGCTGCAGATTCTTGATCCCCGAACGTTGATCCAGACGGAACGACAGCGAGAGAGGTCCTGCCCACAGTCTCCGCAGACACGGTGTTCCATCCGAATACATCTCCCCAGTAGAGTTGGCCTGAACCCCATTGATACAACCCTCTTCGCAAGCCGGACATTTGATATTGGTAGGCAAACTTGCGTCTCATTCCCGGAAAAAGTAATTTACGATGCACTCCAGCGGGCGTATCCTCACAAAGCACGATCCAAAGCAGTGGAATTCGGCATTCGAACTCCACTTCCACCTGAACACGCACCATCTCCCCAACCATTATTCGTTCCGAATTCATTTGCCGGCGAATGCGAATTCGGCGCGGCCCCAATAGATGAATGACCAGACCACTAATCAGGATGAGAGAGACCGTAATGGACAAAAACAGCGCCGCCTTGCCTCCATGCCATAGGTAAAGACAAGCAAAAGCTGCTGCCAAGACCGCATGGAACAGCCATTGAACAGGCGCGATCATGATCGCCGGCCCCTTCCCTGAGCTGTCATTTGCACCGGTACGGGAACCGATGCTAATGCATCCTGAATGACTTGTTCCTGACCCCGGAATGCCTCCGTCCTGTTTTGTCCTTTCAACCCGATTCGGTGGGCAAGCACAGGCTGAGCCACCTCTTTTACATCATCCGGAATGACATAGCTTCGCCCCTGCAGGTAGGCATATGCTTGCGTCGCTACCATCCAGGCCAGTGTTCCGCGTGGACTGATGCCGAGCCTCACGGCCGGATGATTACGCGTAGCTACAGCCACTGCAACCAGGTACTGCTTGACTACGGGATCGACGTGCACATGTCTGACTTCGCGCTGCATCGCAACCACTTCCTCAGCGAGCACCACCGGATGGAGTTCATCCAGCAATTCTCTGCTGTGTCCTCTGGTTAGAAGCTCCACTTCCTGTTCCGGCTCCGGGTAACCGAGTCCTACTCGCATAAGAAAGCGATCCAGCTGCGCTTCGGGTAACCGATACGTGCCCTCGAACTGCAGCGGATTCTGCGTTGCCAGCAGAAAGAACGGCCTCGGCAAGGCATGTGTCGTACCATCCACCGTGATACGTCGTTCTTCCATTGCTTCCAGCAGGGCAGACTGAGTCCGGGGTGATGCACGATTAATCTCGTCAGCCAGTACAATGTTGGACATGACAGGACCTGGCCGGAATGTGAATTCACTCGTGTGGGGGTGATACATGGATGTACCCGTAACATCTGCAGGCATGACATCAGAGGTGAATTGAATACGGCCCATGGAACAGCTCAATGAAGAGGCGACAGCCCGAACCAGCATTGTTTTTCCTGTCCCCGGTACATCTTCCAGAAGCACGTGACCCCCACCTAGCATTGCAGTAAGGACATATTGAATCTCTTGTTTTTTGCCTATAATTACACTCTCGACCCGCTTGATCACCCTGTTCAGCAGCTCGACCGCATGTTCATGTTCCATTCGAATATACGACATCTCCCTCATTCTCCTTCCATTCTGGGCATTCCAGAGCCATAGTAATCTATGATTCATTGTTGCCCGGAAGTAGAGAGATTAGTCCTGTCTGGATGCGTTAATTCATATCGTTCTGTACAGGTAGAAGTTTAACGCTGCCGCAAGAGGCATATTGGCCTTCACGATCCACTCGGATGCATTGGACTGAAGCGAAGATACATCCAGCCCCATTAGTTCAAGCAGTTCTCGCAGCGGAACCCATATCGTCCCCCCTTGACTCTGCACTGCTCCCTGTATCGTTCTATCATTCGATAGATTCGCTGATGTGGATTTCAATTCACCACTGACGCTGTTCGCCTGAATCACTCTATCCTTCCATAGCGCAGTCGCCGTTCTGGATTCCACGTCCCAGCGAATGCTGCCGCCAAACTTTTTCATAAATGGTCTTAATGGCACCATAATTCGCTGATCTTCCACGCGAAATTCTCCTGGCTTCAATGTCGCCGCAGTAAGACCAATCTCTACCTTGAGTTCCTTGCCGGATAACCACAGGTTACGATTGGCTTTCACATGCTCCTCCACCCATTCCGCGCCAGGTGCCTTGCGAGATTTGTATTTCCCCTCGGGATGAACACGGAATTGCACAGGCGGATCCTCCGCTCTCATGGTGTCAAAACGATATCCGTGATCACGGTAGTATTTGATTATTCCGGGTAGGGCCTTGACCGTCTCGGCATGAGCACCACCATCGTGCATTAACAAGATTACTGAACCGGTACCGGCAGGCACCTTGGTGGAATTGCGCAAAATTTCTTTGGCTGGCACACCCTTGCGCTTTGAATCACCGCTGTCGACATTCCAATCCATCACGGTGTACCCGCCCAACTTGAGCAGATCAAAATAGTTTTGATCAAAATGTCCATATGTTCCGCCAGGTGCACGTACCAGGTTGGGGCGGAAGCCGGTGATCCGGTTCACGATATCTTCTGTCTGCTTCACCTGTTTCCAGAACGATTTAAAATCACTATACAGTTCATCATAATGATGGTTATAGGTATGATTGCCAAGTGCATGTCCCTCTTCCACAGCAGCCTGAATCAATTCGGGATAACGTTCTGCCTGCTCTCCGAGGACAAAAAATGTAGCCTTTACCTGTTCCTCGCGCAAAATATCCAATACTTCACGGGTATGCTTGCCTGGCCCGTCGTCAAAACTCAGATAGACTACCTTATCCTTATTGCCCTCTTTCTTAGGTGCAGCAGCTTCTGCGCCAGCGGCGTAAGAAGGAAATGCTGTCCAGGCATAAGAAGCAAATACGCATATTATTACCGCAAGACGAAGCAGACACGATGGCCATGCGGGAAAACCATGCTTATGTATGAATTTGGCTTTTACGGATTGCTCTGCTTTTTCCACCATTGTGAAATCCGGTCTCTGCATCATTTACGAATCATCCTCCAACGTCTCTAGTGATTCTGCTGATAGACTTTAGCAGATTTGTTAGAATTATATGGAGGCTTTATCGAAAAAAGACGCGTTTCTGTTTTATATTTTTCACAATTTCGGTTAGCTCATGATTGATTCTTGGCTTGGGATTGGGTAGCATAATGAACAGGCACTTATTACCGGAATCACTGCTATTACGGGGATAAGCACTGCAAACGTTTCACATGACAGCTGGCTGCAATGATCGTATACAGGACAGCATGGAGAGTCATCCGATTCCCCTGTCTTCAGGAGAGTGAATCTATTGGAATTGCTTGAAAAGATCCAGCATCTGTTTGGATCCTATGGATACAGCGTTTTGTTTTTTGGCTTATTGCTGGAATTTATCGCTCTTCCCTTCCCGGGAGAAACAACCATGGCTTACGCAGGATACCTATCATACAAGAGCCAACTGGACTTCGGGATTCTTGCCATCCTTGCCTTTTTGGGAACGACAATCGGCATGACAATCACTTACTTCATTGGTGCCAAAGCCGGTCTGCCCTTCATTGTCCGTTACGGAAAATGGTTTCTATTCAAACAGGACAAGCTGGATAAAACACAAAAGTGGTTTGCCAAATACGGTAATGCTCTGATTTTCATCGGATATTTCATACCGGGAGTACGGCATTTTACTGGGTACTTCGCAGGTATAGCAGCGGTTCCTTTCCGCAAGTTCGCACTATATGCTTACTCGGGTGCACTGTTCTGGGTCGTGTTATTTCTGGGCATTGGAAAAGTATTCGGTCCACAGTGGAACGCCGTGTTCCACCTTGCGCATCAATACGCAGCCTATATCGTTGCAGGCATTGGATTGTTACTGATCGCTGCCGTGCTGTACCGCTATCGGAAAGCTTGGGGACAACGTTCAATTCGCAAGTCTTCTCCAATTAGACAGAAACAAAATGCAGAATGAAGCATATCCCCGGAGTCGCCACCAGTGCGACTCTTTTTTTGATTAACTCCTTTTAAAAGCATCCCTTCGAATCCATGCATAAGCCGCGAGCAAGAGCGCAATACATGCGAATCCCATTCCCCCTGCAAAACCAAGTCTACGCGGTTCCATTACCTCCAGCAGTATGCCTGCCCCAAACATGGATAACCCAAGCATCGTACTGCTGCATGCCGTCACTAAACCATAGACAACTCCGCGGTATTTCTCCGGGGTTTCCCGCATAAGCAGCGTATCGAGACACGTGTTCCCCATACCTGATGTAAAGGCCAGCAAAATATACATCAGGACAGCAACCGATGCGAACCTGGTCTCACTTAGCAGCATTAACAAGCTGCCTTCGATCAACAGACATGCTATAACGCCAGGGAGCAGCCACTGCTGCAAATAACGAGAACCCCAGCTGCTGAGCACAAGTCCAATCCCCAGTGCTGCGTAAAATAGGCCCACACCCCAATCTCCCAGTTTGAATACTTCAATCGCATATACACTGATCAGCACATTATCAATCCCATTAATAACGGGAACCCACAACTCGAATGCAATAAGAATCTGCAATGGGACCGATGAGCAGATGAACTGCCACAGCATAAGGGCACCCCCTTTGCTTTTACGCTTTAGAGCATGTGTAGGTTGTTTCCCCACCGTTTCATCTACTTGTTCGATTCCAAATGTCGGAAACGATATCTGGCGAATCAGAGCAGCAGCAAACAGAAAAGCAATTGCGTTGGTTACAAAAGCAGCCTGAGGACCCAATGCAGCTGAGACGATACCACCTACAAAAGCCCCCACGATGAGAACGGATCCGTTCATGACTTGTTCGAGCCCATTAATCTGGTGTAAGTTCTCTGAACGTACCAGCAAAGGGATTCCCGATTTGCGGACAGGCGCATAGATGGCTTCTGCACAAGCAAGCAGCGTACTCGCTGTATATAGAATCCATAGATCATCTGCTTGGTGCACGAGCAAATAACTTAAAGCCATGGGTACCCTTAGAAGATTGGTCACAATCATAATTGTTCGCCGGCTGAAATGCAGCGTTAATACACCACCTAGCGGAGCCAGAAGAAGAAAAGGAAACACCCTCAACCCGAGCGCCAAACCTACGGCAAGACCTGAACCGGTTGTACCAAGAATCAAGGCCAGCATGGCAACCTGACTGAATCGATCACCAATTCCGTTTACCAATCCCGCCATGAAAAGCTGCCTGTAATCAGGTTCTGCGTGCAGCAAGCGTTTAAAACTCAAACTGAATGTCATTACGATACCTCATTTTTTTAGATATTAATCTAATTAGATATTATTCTAATTAATTATAGTTGGCAATCACCTTTTGTATGTGCAACGTTCTGATGTCACTTCTTTTTTTGTCATAAGTTGAATTCATCCAGGTCATACTAACTTGAAAATATAGGGAGGTATGGGGGTGAAAGTTATGAGTTCTGCGGCGCAGAGCGATCATGAACAAAAACTAATCTCTCCGAATCTGATCGAAAATACGGAGTATTGCAAACAAGTCATGGGTCAGAGCAACGACCTGATGATTCGCCCGCTCCAATGTTTACATAAGTGGCCGTCGATTCTGCTATACATTGATGGGTTAGTCGATGTTCAGATACTGAATCAGGCCGTTCTGGGATCCCTGCTTCAGACACATGATCTTCCAGGGTTCTCGGCAGAAGACGAACGTCTAAGCTATCTTCAAAATGACATTCTTGCTGCCAGTGATGTGCTGCTGGTAGACAATATTCAAGATGTACTTAATGCCTTATTGTCCGGTTCTGCAGTACTGCTCATCGAAGGCTCAACCAAAGGCCTGAAAATTGGGGCAGCCGGCTGGGAAGATCGTGCTGTTACCGAGCCCGTATCCCAAACCGTCGTACGTGGACCCATGGAAGGCTTTAATGAAAATTTGCGTACAAATACCTCCTTGATCCGCAAACGTATCCGTGACCCTCATCTCTGGATTGAGGAGAGGGAAGTTGGACAAGTAACCAAAACCAAGGTAGCGGTATTATATCTTGAGCATATCGTGGATACCGAAGTGGTAGAGGAGCTCCGGCGCAGACTCGATGAGATTGACATCGACAGCGTTCTGGAAAGCGGATATATCGAGGAATTGGTTCAGGATAAGACCGGGACGATCTTTCCGACGGTATATAACACTGAGCGGCCCGACACGGTATCTGCTGCACTCCTTGAAGGCCGTGTTGCCATTATTGTGGATGGTACCCCATTCGCCTTGTTGGTTCCGGCACTGTTTGTGCACTTCTTTCAATCTGCAGAAGATTACTATCAGCGTGCTGATATCAGTACATTGATTCGAATGATTCGTTATTTGGCCTTTTTTATCGCTTTGCTTGCCCCATCCTTCTACATCGCCATCTCCACTTTCCATCAGGAAATGCTGCCGACAAACCTGCTGATCAGTCTGGCCGCTCAGCGTGAAGGTGTTCCCTTTCCTGCCTTCATTGAAGCCATTTTAATGGAACTGACCTACGAGATCTTGCGGGAGGCCGGAATTCGGATTCCGAAAACGGTCGGTCAGGCTGTCTCTATCGTGGGAACGCTTGTCATTGGTCAAGCGGCAGTTGATGCGGGGGTTGTGTCGGCGGCAATGGTTATCATCGTGTCGATTACCGCCATATCCAGTTATGTCATTCCGGAAAATGGATTATCCATCTCGGTTCGAATATTGCGTTTCGTATTAATGATTCTGGCTGCTGCCTTTGGTTTCTATGGCATTCTTGTCGTTTTGCTCATTACAGTAACCCATCTGTGCAGCCTCCGCTCGTTCGGAGTACCTTACATGTCGCCATTTGCTCCGTTGGTTCAGAAGGATCTGAAGGATACAATCTTCCGCGTACCCTGGTCTCACATGAAAACTCGCCCTCTGAGTACGGGTACACCGAACAAAACGAGACAGTCCAACAAAAAAATGAAACGCTGATCGCAGCAAGGAGAACACGTATGAACAAGTGCATTCGACTCGTTTTATCCCTTGCGGTTTTGCTTCCTCTCCTTACCGGATGTTGGGATCGCAAGGAACTCAATGACCTTGGAATTATGTTGGGTCTGGGCGTTGATAAGGATGGAGATCAAGTCAAAGTTAGTGCCCAGGTGGTCGTCCCCAATGAAGTATCCTCCAAATCGGGAGGTGGCAAAGGAACGCCTGTTACCCAGTATCAGGCTACTGCTGCTACACTGTTTGAAGCCATTCAGAAACTGACCGAAACCAGTCCCCGTCGTATCTTCATGGCACATGTGCGTATTCTTGTATTCGGAGAGGAATATGCCCGTAAGGATGGGATATACGACGTGATGGAAGCATTGATGAGGGAACCTTCGGTACGGCCGGATTATTATGTCATGGTTGCCCGCAAGACAACCGCCTCCAAAGTGCTGGATCTGCTTACACCACTGGAAAATATACCTGCTGAGAAGCTATTTAATTCTCTGGACGTGTCCGCCAAAACCTGGTCTCCGACAACCACTGTGACAGGAGACGAATTGGTTGATAATATGCTGACCCCTGGGATTCAGCCTGTAATTACCGGCGTTGAGATCGTCGGAAAACAGGAAATAAGCGGAAGCAAGGATAATATATCTTCCATCAGATCTCCAGCAAGTCTTCACACGACCGGATTAAGTGTGTTCAAAAAGGACAAGTTAATCGGCTGGCTAACCGAGGAAGAATCCAAAGGATATAACTACATTCGGGATAATGTGGTCTCCACGGTAAGTCACCTTCCCTGCGGCAAAGGTGGAGCAGTAACCTTTAAAGCACTGCGGACCTCGACGAAACGAAAAGCCAAAATCGTGGACGGGCAGCCTGTTATTCATATCAAGCTTGAGAATGTTTCCTCTATCGCTGCCGTGGAATGCGGCATCAAGATTGGTTCAATGGAAACGCTCAGAAAATTGGAAGAAGAGAGCGAGGAGCGATTAATCGAGCTCATGCAGACTTCGGTGAACTCCGTAAGGCGAAAATATCATGCCGATATTTTTGGATTCGGTCAGGAAGTCTACCATGTGGATCCCAAGCTATTCAAAAAGATGGAGAACGACTGGAACAAGTACTTTGACAATCTAGACGTGAAATACGAAGCCAACGTGCAGATTAAACGTACGGGTACACTGGATAATTCATTCAAAAATGAAATGAAGGAGTGAGATCAGACATGATCACGATCACGGTCATTGTTGTGGGAGTTATCGTCGGATTGATCGATCTTCCTGGTCTAATCCGCCGCAAAGAATGGAAAGAAACCGCAGTATACAGCGGTATGCTGCTTGTTGCTACCTTCTTTAGCGTAATTGCAGCAAACCTATGGGAATTCCCAAGTCCACTCTATATCATTATGTGGATTTATGAACCTGTGAATCAATTTTTGGCCAATATCACCGGAACTTAGGAAAGGGGGTTAAACGGATGCTGGAGCAAGGACGGCTTGGAACACGGCAATTGGCAACCCTGACTTTCATGATGGTCATTGGAGATATGATGCTTATCTATCCCTCTGTCATCACGTCCTATGCTAAGCAAAACGCCTGGATCTGTGCCCTTATCGGAATCCCCCTAGGTATGGCGCTCATGGCCGTGTTCCTTAAACTGGGCAATATGAATCCGGGTAAGAACCTGGTTCAGATTGCACGCAAGCATTTGGGATTTTGGCCAGGAACCGTTTTTTCTATCATATACCTATTTTACTTTCTCGTAGGTACATCCACTCATTCCCGAGAAGTTGGAGATTTTATGACCAGTCAGATTTTTCAATTTACACCCATTCGGATCATTATCCTGATGTTTGTCATTACTCTTGGCTGGGGTGTATACAACGGATTGGAAGCCATCGGACGAACAAGTGAATTGCTGCTTCCGATTGTGATCATTTTCATCCTTGTTCTTTCTTTTTGCCTTCTGCCCAAAGTGGAAATCAGCAATTTGAAACCCTTCACGGATACTGATGTCGTCTCTTTAATACAAGGTATACTCGTAAGCATTACTTATCCGGTGGGTGAAGCCATTCCCATCCTCATGCTTTTGCCCTATACCGCAAGACAAGCTCACCGAACCCGTGATGTCATCGCTGCCGTTGGTCTGGGCAACTTGATGCTGGCGTTGCTGGTCACCATCTCTCTGCTTGTGCTCGGTGCATTCCTGACGCAGCACAATATCTATGCATCTTTTGTTTTATCTCAAAAAATCAGTATTGGAGGTTTCTTTGAACGCATTGAGGCCATTATGGCTACCTCCTGGCTGATCTCAACCTATTTCAAGGCAATGATTTATTTCTATGCTTTCATGGTAGGAACAGCAGAGCTCTTTAAGCTTAAACAGTATCGGATTCTCCTTTTGCCCACATGCATGCTGGTGTTTGGAATGGCCAATGTAGTGGCTCCTAATCTCACTTTTATAGTCATTACGATCGTCCCATATTGGGTGGATTGGGATACAACTTTAGGGATTTTGCTGCCGGGGATTCTGCTGCTTGTCATGGTATTCAAAAAAAGAGAAAAATCGATATCCAACTGATAACATGTTGAAGGAGCAGGTACCATGCTGATTAAAGATCGCCTTACGGTACGGCAATTCACCCTACTGATCTTCCTGACGATGGTCGGGGACATGATTCTCATATATCCATCCCTGGTCACGGCACATGGCAAACAGGATGCATGGATATCCTCCCTGCTCAGTCAACCAATTGGTCTTGTAATGATGTGGATTCTATTCAGACTGTATCGTACGCATCCCGAATTGTCCCTGATTGAAATCTGCAAAAAATTACTCGGTCCATGGCTTGGTTCCATTCTGGCTGCCGGATATCTGTGCTATTTCATCATGGGTTCTGCCATATGTCTCCGTGAAGTGGGAGACTTTATGACAACACAGATCTATCTTCAGACCCCCATCCGTGTCATTCTGACTCTGTTCCTATGCCCCATGGTGTGGGGGATTATACACGGGCTCAGGACCATGGGGACAAGCAGTGAACTCCTTGCTCCCATCGTGGTTGTCTTCATGATCTTTCTGCTACTGGGTCTGCTTCCACAAGTAGAACCTGCTAAACTCCAGCCCATTCTGGATACTCCCTGGATGAGTCTGCTCCATAGCACTATTAGAGGAGCCTTCTCATCCTTCGGCGAGTTAATTGTGCTATCCATGTTCCTTCCTTATGTGACAAGCGCATCTCATCTTAAACGGGATATGCTGCTTGCAACGCTTGGAGGGGGGATTCTGTTAACTATGCTTGAGCTCGTTTCGCTCATGATATTCGGTCCAATTCTTACGCAGCATGGTTTCTATATCTCCTATTCTCTGGCTCAAAAAATCAATATCGGTAACTTTTTCGAACGAATCGAAGCATTGATGGCCATCTCCTGGCTAATCTCGACCTATTTCAAGAGTATGCTGTATATGTTCGGTTTTGTTCTGGGAATCGCCCAGTTATTCGAGTTGAAAGCTTATAAACCCCTCATCCTGCCCTCGGCCTTGCTGATGTTTGCTGCAGCGGTTCTGATTGGTCCCAATATCATCTTCTATACCAATACCGTCATGCCCGCATGGCTCGACTGGAATGTGACTGTCAGCCTGATCATTCCGCTCTTCCTGCTGCTCGTTCATTGGCTCCGCTTCCATAGAAAAAACCGGCCCACCAAACGTGTAACCTCGTAAAAAAGGCAGTGTCCACGGGTATATCCGAGAACACTGCCTTCGTTGATGTTGGATGCTTATTACAGGGACTTTACCGTCTCCAAAGCGGATTCAATATGTCCTTTGACTCTGACTTTGGACCATTCCTTGATTAGCTTTCCCTCTTCATCGATGAGGAATGTGGAACGGACAATGCCCATGTATTCCTTGCCGTACAACTTCTTAAGCTGCCACACCCCATATTGCTCGGCAACCTGATGTTCTTCATCCGATAACAGGGTGAACGGCAATCCGTATTTGGCGATAAATTTATCATGCCTGTTCATCGGATCCGTGCTAATGCCCAATATAACCGTGTTTAACCCCTTAAACTCCTCATGGCGATCCCGAAAATCGCATGCCTCCTGTGTACAGGACGAAGTCATATCCTTGGGATAAAAATAGATCAGTACCCGCTGTCCACGGTAATCGGAGAGCTTCACCGTCTCCCCGGTGCTCGCCGGAAGTTCAAAATCCGGAGCAAGCTTGCCTTCAGTTAATGTCATCTCTCTCTCTTCCTCCTTCGTCTTAGCCTCTATTTCAATAGGCTTCTCTCTATGAACCCGCACCACGGTAGCGTTTCACACCGTAGTTCCACAGTGTAAGTCCGACTGTCCCGAAGACCAGTCCCATCACCGGCGTCAGGAGCGCCATACGATGCATCTCCGACCGATCCAAAAACAATGCTGCTGGATAGATCCCGACAAAGGCAAACGGAATGACCCAGGTTAACAGTACCTGAATGGCACGATTGTAGATCGTTACCGGATAACGTCCATAGCCCTGAATGTTGTACATCAATGGAAGAATGCCTGTCGGTGCATCCGAGTAGAAGGACAGCGACGTCAGTGTGGTATAGATCCCCGTGTAGATTAACACAGAGCTTAGCGCCAGAATGATTAGCGCCGGAATATGCCACCATTCCAGGACAAGTCCCATTTCTGCCCCGCTAAAAATCATGATAATCAGTCCGATAAACGAACCCACAAGTGCAGGCGGGTCCACATTTTCGAGCAATATCTGAAACAGGTTATGCGCCGGACGTGTCAGAATTCGGTCCATCTCACCCTTAACAATATACCGCTCGCTGAACCCCCAGAGATTGATAAAACAGCTGAAGATGCCGTAGGGCACCATGAAATAACCATATACAAACAGGACTTCACTTTCACTCCAGCCCCCGAGGTTATCCGTGTGGCGGAAAACAACAAAGATAAAGATCAGATTCGTTGCCTGGAACAGCAGATCCGAAATGATCTCGACCCAAAAATCGGCACGATACGTCAGCCGTGTTTTCATGTAGTTTTTTAAATATTCCCCAATTAGACCTAAGTAGTACATGCTGTTAACCCCCTTGCACGAACAGACGCTTGCGCGCCTGACGCCAGATCAGCATCATTGGAACGAGCAGGATGACAAACCAGAGCACCTGAATTCCGAGTACACTCCAAATGCCGGTGCCTTCCACTCTTCCCGTAAATACGGAACCTGGCAGATACGTGATGGCCTGAAAAGGCAATACCTTCATGATCGCGGACATCCAGTCCGGATAGAGGCTAATCGGAATGATGAGACCGGAGAACAAATCGACCACGACCCGTTTCATGCGCATCATGCCTTCGTTATTTTCCACAAAGAACGCTGCCAGTCCCGTAATGACATTAATCTGGGAGTTAATGAGGAAACTGAAGAACAGCATGACAAGAAATCCGATCCACGCTGAAGGCGCAGTAGGCAGTTCAACCGGGAACAGCAGGATCGCGATGAGCATGCCTGGAATCATAAGCAGCAGAAAACGGAAAACGCCCTCGCCGAGACCCTGCATCATTTTGACCATAACGTAATTGATTGGCCTTATAAATTGAATCGCAATGGATCCATCACGGATATCTGCGGCAATTTCACGGTCCAGGTTGTTAAAATAAAATGCACGCGCCATCCAGGAGACCGCCACATACGTGGTCATCTGAGCTGCCGTAAACCCACCCAGTTCTCCGCTGCCACCGTAAATGGCTTGCCATGTAAAGTAATACACGCCGATATTCAGCGTATATATCAAAATGCCGGAATAATAATTCACCCGGTACGCCAGCATCGTTAGAAACCGGATTCGCATAAAATCAAAAAATGCACTATTCATCTAGGATACACCCACCGCTTCTTTCCCTGCTCCCACAATCTCGGGTCGCTCGGCAGAACCGGATTGGTAGATACTCCGTACAATCTCATCGGTATTAATCTCAATAATCTGAATATCCGTAATATCAGCCTGTCCCACCACACGACCAAGTACATCGGACACATTGAGTTCCAGCGGAATCCAGACGGATGCGGACAACTCGTTCTCTACCGTCCAGCGTACGGGCATGGCGGCAGTCCATTCCTGCATCTGTGCTATGGTGTGGCCCGTGCCGAATTTGAAGCGAATTTCCCGTTCCTTGCCCCATTGGGATTTCAAGTGGTCCAGACCGCCATCATAGATGATATTCCCGGCATCGAGCATGATCACTCTTGAACACAGTGCTTCGATATCCTGCAGATCGTGTGTCGTCAGCAAAATGGTTGTTCCGTGTTCCTTGTTCATGTCTTTCAGGAATTCTCGGATTTCCGACTTGACGACAATGTCCAGACCAATGGTTGGCTCATCCAGAAAAACAATATCGGGATTGTGAAGCAATGCGGCCACCAGTTCGCAGCGCATTCGCTGCCCGAGACTGAGCTTGCGCACCGGACGATTCAGCAGATCCTGCAGCTGCAGCCGTTCAACCAGTTCATCCAGCCGTTTGCGGAAATCGGATTCGTCCACACGATATACCTTGCGCAGCAGATGGAATGATTCAATCACGCCAATGTCCCACCACAGCTGGCTTCGCTGACCAAATACGACACCGATATTCTGTACAAATTTCTCCCGTTCCTGGTACGGAACATATCCACCAACCGATATATGCCCTGAAGTAGGCACCAAAATGCCGGTCAACATCTTGATCGTTGTTGATTTACCGGCACCGTTCTCTCCAATATATCCGCATATTTCACCCTGCGGAATCTGAAACGAAATATCGTTCACAGCCAATACTTCCTGGTATTGACGTTTAAACAGATCTTGAAATGCGCCCTTCAGTCCACCCCGACTTTTCTGGACGCTAAACGACTTACGCAAATCTTTGACATCAATCGCCAGCATGATTATACCTCACTTGGATTTTGTTGAAATTGCTTGTAGCCCAAAAAGAAATTATAATGGTATCAGTCAAAATTCAGCAAGCTTTTAAAATAGCTGAAGCTGCGTCCTCTGACTGCTGTTTGGAAGAGACGTGCACGGAAGGCTTTAGGCTACGTTACCACGGCAACTCGAACTCGTTTTTTATTTTATCTCAAATACAAAGGAGAGCTAGCATGACCAGAAAGACGAAGAGAACCATTTGGATTTCTCTTGCCGCCTTTGTTCTGATCGTTGGAGGCGCAGCGGCATTTTATTTCGGTTCTATTCTCAATCAGTTGAATGGCTTGCAGAAGGAAGGCGACGAATCTCCGTTCGCCAGTATTGAAAATGTCGAAAAAGTGAATACACCGGACCCTCCAAAGTGGGAAGGCACTGAAACAGTAAATATATTGGTTATGGGCGTTGATGCCCGTGGCCTCAAAGAAGGGGAAATTCCCCGTTCGGACAGCATGATGGTCGTATCACTCGACCCACTCACCAAAAAAATCAACTTGTTCTCCATTCTGCGAGACACTTACGTCGATATAGACGGATATGGCAAGGAGCGGATTAACACCGCTATTACCCATGGCCCCAATGCAGCAATGAAAGCAGCTGGCGACCTGCTGGGGATCCCTGTCCAGTATTATGTGTATACCGATTTCCAAGGATTCATCAAATTGGTGGATGCTGTTGGCGGTGTGGATTTTGACGTAGAGAAGGACATGCATTATACAAGCAAGGCAGACAATAACGAGTACGATATTGATCTGAAGAAAGGTTATCAGCATCTCGATGGTGAAACAGCACTGATGTACGTGCGTTTCCGTCATGATGCGATGTCTGACTTCGCTCGTTCCGAGCGTCAACGTGAATTCCTGAAAGCCGTAGCGGCGAAAATGCAATCCACAACAACCATTGCCAAGCTCCCTACCATTCTGGAGCAAGTTAACCCTTATGTGGACACAAACCTGACACTCTCGGATATGTGGAAATTGGGTGGACTTGGATATCAGAGCAGCATGAACGGCAGCGAACAAATTCCGCCGATGAACATGCTGAAGGAAGAGCGGACCGCAGGTGGAGCTCAAGTCCTGACGGTAACCAATGAAGAGAAATTGAAGCAGCATATCCAGGATATTATTCATCCGCCTGCTGAACCGGAAGACAGTACGACTGGAACCGAAGATAAAACAGCAAGCGGTGAAGACCAACAGTCGGAGCAGCCGGCTCAGTAAGTAAACACGCAGAGGGCAGCCATTATGCTGCCCTCTCGCTGTGTTGTGTTACGAAAAATTTGCAACCAAATTCATAGCCGAAAGGAAATAAACCCATGAACTCATCTCGTCCCCAATCCGAAATCTTATATAAAGAGGCACTTGAACATATTGTAGGCGGCGTAAACAGTCCCTCTCGCTCATTCAAAGCCGTTGGCGGAGGCGCACCCGTTTTTATGAAAAAGGCTCAAGGCGCGCACTTCTGGGATGTTGACGACAACCGCTACATCGATTATCTGGCAGCGTATGGCCCCATTGTAACCGGACATGCTCATCCTCATATTACCCAAGCCATTAGTGATGCAGCAGCGAACGGTGTGTTGTACGGTACACCAACCGAGCTTG
The DNA here is from genome assembly GCF_022346995.1 of Paenibacillus sp. ACRRY. Taxonomy (GTDB): domain Bacteria; phylum Bacillota; class Bacilli; order Paenibacillales; family Paenibacillaceae; genus Paenibacillus. The sequence goes on from NZ_JAKRNM010000023.1 coordinate 28,758, forward strand.
AAATCAAGCTTGCCAAAATGCTGAAGGAAGCCATTCCTTCCATGGATAAGGTACGTTTTGTTAACTCCGGTACCGAGGCAGTGATGACTACCATCCGCGTGGCCCGCGCCTATACCAAACGCAATAAAATTGTAAAATTCGCCGGATGTTATCATGGTCATTCCGACCTGGTGCTGGTCGCTGCAGGTTCCGGCCCTTCCACACTCGGGATTCCGGATAGTGCAGGAATTCCAACCAGCATCGCACATGAAGTGATCACGGTTCCTTATAATGACCTGGATAGCCTGAAAGAAGCCCTGGAGCGCTGGGGTGATGATGTTGCAGCGGTAATGGTGGAACCCATTGTCGGAAACTTCGGCATGGTTATGCCAGAGCCAGGCTTCCTGGAAGGTTTGTGTACCATGACACGTGCCAATGGATCCCTTGTGATTTATGACGAAGTCATTACATCATTCCGTTTCCACTATGGTTCTACGCAAACGTATGCCGGTCTTGCCAATCATGCCGAGATTGAACCGGATCTGACTGCTCTCGGCAAAATCATCGGTGGCGGATTGCCAATCGGAGCTTATGGCGGACGCAAGCATGTCATGGAACAGGTTGCTCCACTCGGACCGGCCTACCAGGCCGGAACAATGGCCGGCAATCCTGCCTCCATCTCTGCGGGTATCGCATGTCTGGAAGTACTCCAGGGCGAAGGCGTGTATGAAGAAATGGAACGACTCGCTATTGATCTGACATCAGGTCTGCAGGCGTCTGCCGATCGTCATGGTATCGCACTGACGATTAACCGGATTCGTGGTGCTTTCTCCACACACTTCTGCGATCACCCGGTAACGAATTATGACCAAGCTCAAGATACAGACGGTGAACGGTTTGCCTCCTTCTTCCGGCATATGCTGAACCGCGGTATCAACCTTGCTCCATCGAAGTACGAAGCCTGGTTCCTGACTACGGCTCATACAGATGAGGACGTGCAGGCAACACTGGAAGCAGCTGAAGCCTCCTTCAAGGCGATGGCTCAAGAGTAGTTCTAAGATTTCTGTGAACCAGATAAGGCGTGCAATCAGGTTGAATATTCAGCTTGGCTGCACGCCTTTTTTTTCGGCCGCAAAAATATCACTTCATCTTGCCGCTTTGCAGCTTCACGATCTCTTCACGAATAATCCGCATGCCCTCCTCAATCCGCTGCTTCGGCACATTGGATATATTCAACCTCAGCATTTTATCCTGCTTCGTTCCCTCAGGGTAATAACGCTCGGTTGTACCGGCTATCACACCCCGTTCTTCCAGCCTTGATAACAACACGCCAAGCGGCATATTGCTGGCCAATGGCAGCACCGTGTGCTCCCCACCTGTTCGCGGAGCATCGGCAAAGGGACTGAACTCCGGATCGGCAGCCAGCTGCTCATGAACCTTCTGCATTCGGGCTGCATAACGACTTCGAATGACTTTGCCGTGATGTGCAAACATGCCATTGCGAATGTAAACCTCCAGCGCAGCCTGTGACAGCACCGAGGTGTCGATATCCAGCATTTTTTTGTGTCCCCCGAACGAAGGAGCAAGAGCCGCTGGAAGGACCGCTACACCGATGCGCAGGCCGGGAAATAGAATTTTGGAGTAGCTTTTCAAATAGATGACCCTGCCTACCGTATCGTAAGAAAATAGCGGGTCCTGTTTTGTATTTTCCTCCAGATCGGCTAAATAATCGTCCTCCACCAAGTACACGTCATATCGATCTGCCAGCTTGATTAATCTCTTCTTCTCGGCTAAGGTCATGGATGTCCCCAGCGGATTGTGAAAACGTGGCATGACGTAAAAGAATTTAATATCCCCCTCACCAAATTGCCTCTCCAGCGACTCCCAATCAAGACCTTCCAGCGTACGCCTTACTCCGGTAACGGGTACATTCAGGCCTTCCAACATGGATGGCATAAGATGATAGCTCGGAAGCTCGACCATAACACGTCTCTTGCCATTCGGAAAAGCCATCAGTGCCAGCACAGCTAGCGCCTGCTGCACGCCGGACGTAATAAAGAACTGTTCTGCTGGGGCAAACACCTGATAATCGGCGAATTGCCTCTGTAACAAATGGATTAGGGATGGCAGCCCTTGTTCCGTACCATACAGAAACAACTCCGCCTGATTGTTCTCCATCGCCTGATCGACACAATGACGAAAATCGGAATACGGAAATACACGGGGATCTGGAGCAGCAGAGGCGAAATCCAGCGGTTCTTTCCAGTCCACGTCCTCTGCACCCACTCCGTTCTGCACAGCGTAATATCCCGACTGAGGGATGGCATATACCAGATGTCGCTGCTCAAGCCATTGATAGGCACGAATTGCCGTGCTTACACTGCATTGATATTGTTCAGCCAGCACACGCACTGCTGGAAGTTTAATTCCCTTATCACTCCATTGCTGATGCCCCCGCTGCTGCAGCTGCTCCTGTATCCAATGCTGCAGCGACTCCGCAATTATTTCATATTTTTTCATATAGAGGATCTGTCCTTCCCACATAACTGTACCGGCACAATCTATACTTTTCATTATTGTACCACGACTGAACTGACAGTATATTGAATGAAGTAAATACCTTACAGCACATGACAACAAGACAGGTGTTTGCCAAGTCCAACCGAGATAATCAGGCTATATGGAGGAACAATATGAATACGACACGTACCCGGGCTTATGCCTATACCGCAGCCGTTATGTATGCGGCTATCATTGGTTTATCTTTTCTATTTGTCAAAATGACCGTCAATGTGGCACACCCGATGGATGTGCTTGCACATCGGTTTGCCTTATCCCTTCTCGTAGTCAGTATCCCGGTTGTCCTGGGATGGATCAAAATCCGGCTCACACTGGGGGATCTGTGGAGAATCATACCACTCGGTCTGCTCTCTCCGGTTTTGTTTTTTGCCTTTCAGGCATTTGGGTTGGTATCATCTAATTCATCCGAGGCTGGAATCATTCAGGCCATGGCCCCTGTCTTCACCCTTATTCTGGCTTCGGTATTCCTGAAAGAACGGACATCTGTGCTGCAAAAGCTATTCCTGCTTCTTTCTGTTGCCGGAGTAGTCTTCATCTTCCTGATGAAAGGCAGCGGAATGACTTCAGGTAATTTCAAAGGAATTGCTCTCCTGCTGCTCTCCACCGTTTGTTTTGCAGGGTATGGTGTGCTTGCCAGAC
>NZ_JAKRNM010000024.1 GCF_022346995.1 Paenibacillus sp. ACRRY
AAAAATCTCATTTGTTGATCTTGCAAGCAAGATCATTTACTCACTCGTTGTTCAGTTTTCAAAGATCAAACGTTGTTTGCATCCGAGTGTTGTTCTCTTCAGCAACTTTTATATCTTATCATATCCGAACCAATTTAGCAAGCATTTTTTTAAGTTTCTTTCGAAGCTTTTCAGTTTGCTTACCGCACCGTGTTTCTCGTGTTTTCTTGGCCGGAATTAGAATATACCATGTAGAGATTTATTATGCAAGTACTTTTTTCAAAAAAAGTTTAACACCCACACATCTATCCTTCTATCCCTGTCTTCCACTCTCCTTACCTTCTGTATGTAAGATCATATTTCAGCATACTCAATCACGTTTATAAGAGAATAACAAAAAGCCAGACAAGCCCCTCTCCCTACTTCAAGGAAGGTACATTCGGGACTCGGTTCCGGCATTTCATGAAACTCTTTCCTTCTATATAAAATAAACTTCTCAATACCATGCGATATATCCACTCCATTGAAACTCATTACAATATGCGTTTACCCAGCAGCGATGCAATTAGTTCTACCCCTAGCCTCGCAGTGTGTCTATTATGATCAAACAACGGATTGACCTCCACAAGTTCCATAGAGGTAATACGATTCGCGGAAGCAAGTAACTCCAATGCAAAATGTGCTTCCCGATAATTCAGCCCACCTGGGACTGGTGTACCCACTCCTGGCGCTTCACGAGGATCGAGGCAATCCATGTCGAAGCTAAGATGAATCCCGTCGCTTCCCTTTCCTGCCACAGCCATCGCTTGTTCGACAACTGACTGGATTCCCATTCGGTCTATATCATGCATCGTGAAGCTTTTGATTCCATGTGCTCTAATCTGCTCTTTCTCATACTCATCAATATCCCGCAATCCAACGTACACCAGATTAGAAGGGTTAATAAACGGACCAACCCCAGGGATATGGGATAAATTAAACGTCGAATGTCCAAGTGCCGCAGCCAGACTCATCCCATGCATGTTCCCGGACAAACTGCGTTCTTCGGTATTTAGGTCAGCATGTGCATCGAACCAGATTACACCCAAGTTTGAATAATGAGAAGTTAACCCCGCCATAGTACCGATTGCCACACTGTGGTCTCCTCCAAGAACAAGCGGGAACACACCCCCTGCTACCACACGGGACACTTCGGCGCACACCCGCTCACTCACCTGGCGAACTTCACGCAAATACTTAGCACGGTTACGCTCAATCGGGGCATCAGCTACCAATGGACAATCCACACGCACTTCCTCCGTCAGAACTATTCCGAGTCTCGCAATCTCCCGTTTCAGCCCAGCTGTAATTAGCTCATCCGGACCTAACTCTGCACCCCCGCGAGCACCCCCAAGGCCAAAAGGAACTTTAATAACAGCCACCTGGCGCTGTTCCATAGAACTCGAACCCGTTTCAATAGCAGCTCCCAGCTTGCCTGCAGTTTCCGTATTAAGATTCCCCATACAGATCAGCCCCTTCGCAGCTTATTTCTAAAGCAATGAAATATAATTAGAACCGATCTTACACCCGGCTATTCTAAGCTCTCATCCCTTAATCCTTTAAGACCTGTCTAATTCTTTCTAATGCCCAATCGATTTCTTCTTTCGTTATGGTAAGTGGCGGCGCAAAACGAATCGTTGTCTCATGCGTTTCCTTACACAGCAATCCCGCTGTCATTAGTTGCTCGCAATATGGGCGGGCAGGTGCATGAAGCTCGACACCAATAAACAAACCTTTTCCGCGCACCTCTTTTACTGCTGCACTCCCAATCCCCTTGAGATGTTTCATAAAATACTCCCCAAGACGTTCCGATCGCTCGGCCAGTCGTTCATCTTCCAACACCTGCAGTGCCGCAACAGCTACCGCACACGCAAGCGGATTGCCACCAAAGGTGGATCCATGAGACCCTGGCTCAAACAAATTAAGGATCTCTTCATCTGCTGCAACAGCCGAGATCGGCATAACACCTCCGCCAAGTGCTTTACCCATGATCCAGAGATCAGGCACCGCCCCTTCCCAATCAGAAGCAAAACGACGTCCCGTTCGACCAAAACCCGTCTGGATCTCATCCGCTACCGTTAACACCTGCATGGTCTTGCATAGTTCAAAAGCTTCCGCAAGGTATCCATCCGGCGGGATGATTATACCTGCCTCGCCCTGAATCGGCTCTACCAAAAACGCCGCAGTATTTGGAGTAATTGCCTGCCTCAATGCATCGACGTCCCCATAAGGAATAATTCGAAAACCGGGCGTGAAAGGACCAAAGTCCTTTTGGTACGTCTCTGAGGATGAGAAAGACGTGACCGTCAACGTTCTTCCGTGGAAATTACCGGAGCAGACGATAATTTCAGCTTGATTTTCAGGGACACCTTTACAACGATAGGCCCATCTCCGCACAGCCTTAACCGCAGTTTCCACGGCTTCAGCACCCGTATTCATTGCAAGAATCTTCGTCTTGCCCGTAAATTGCGAGAGTTTCTGATAAAAAAGGGAGGCTGCGCTGCTGTGGAATGCCCGCGAAGTCAACGTAACCCGGTCAGCCTGATCCTTCAGCGCCTGAATAATCACAGGATGCCTGTGTCCATGATTCAACGCCGAGTAAGCACTTAACATATCCATGTATCGACGGCCTTCAGGATCTTGAACCCAAACCCCTTCGGCTGTCTCAATGACAATCGGGAGCGGATGATAGTTAGGCGCAGCATATTGTTCCGACCATTCCAACCATTTTTGAGAGTCTGACATTACCCCCAGCACCTCCTGCCGATCTGTATACAAAATACAATATCAATGTATGCTTCGCCTTCTCCATTTACGACCCCTTCACAGCTAAATCCACGATAGCCCTCGGTACCGTGGATAAACCTCGATTAACGGGAAGCGGATAGCCTCCGTTCTATCCAGGCAAGCAGATTAGCCAGTGTAAATGTGATTACAAAATAGAGCGCAGCAGCAACGAGGAGTGGAGCAAGCGGTTGAAAGGTAACACCTTGAACAGCTCTGGCTGTGTAGATAATTTCAGCAATCCCAATCATGGAGACAAGAGAAGAATCTTTAATAATGATAATGAATTCATTACCGATTGCCGGTAGCATATTCCGAAACGCCTGAGGCAGTATAATGTAGCGAAGCGTCATGCCATGGGTTAAACCAAGTGATCGAGCAGCTTCCGCCTGACCCTTATCGATCGCCTGGATTCCGGCCCGAAACACTTCCGCCATATAAGCAGAACTATTGATGGTTAGTGCCACTACCCCCGACATAAATGCCGGCAAATTGATGCCGATCACCGTCAGACCATAGTGAATGATAAGAATTTGTACCAACATCGGTGTGCCCCGAATGAGTTCAATATAGGTTGATGCCAAAAATTTGATTGGCCACATACGTGATATACGCAATAGCGCAACCAAAACGCCAAGGATGGTGCCCAGTAGGACGCCAAAGAAAGACAATTCCAACGTCACCCAAGCACTTCTTGCGTAATCCTGCCAATGATCCGATAAAAAAGAAAAATCTAAATTCACGCATATCCCTCACTCGCCAGGCTTATTCCCCAACCAACTCATTGGCCTCAATGACGAAACGTTCGATGTCACCGTTACTTTTGAGCTTTTGGAGTGTAGCGTTAATCTGATCCACCAACTCCTGATTTCCTTTTTTGACAGCGATTGCCGATCCAGCTTCATCTTCAGCTTGTTCAATCTTTATGTCCGACAAAGCAAGCCCCTGCTGATTCTTCACATACTGTTCCGCTACCGGCTTCTCCAGAATGAGCGCATCCACGCGGCCAGTCTGCAATTCCAGAATCAACTCGGGGATTTTCGCTAGGGATGTGAGTTTGGCACCATTTATCTTTTGAGCAATCCCTTCTTGAATGGAGCTTTTCTGCACACCGACCTGTTTGCCTGACAGATCATCCAGTGAGCCTAACGTACCACCCTCACCCTCCCGGACAAGCACTGCCTGTTCTGCAAAGTAATAGATGTCGGTGAAATCCACGTTCTTCTTCCGCTCCTCGGTAGGGGTTAAGCCCGAAATTACAAAATCCACTTTTTCCGTGTCCAGCGCCATGAGGAGACCATCAAAATCCATGTCTTCAATCTTCAACTCGGCTCCCATATCCGCCGCAATGGCTTTGGCAATCTCGATATCGAAACCGACTATTGCGTCTTTGCCATCGATGCTCTTATGAAACTCATAGGGAGCGTAATCTGCGCTGGTACCAAGTACAATGACTTCCTTCTCTGTTGCGTCACCTTCAGCGGTTGATACCGGAGCCGAAGGGTTACCCGTTGTCTGTTCCTGCCCACAAGCCGACATGATTACAACCATCAATGACAACAACACTGGTAAAAGAATTCTTTTCACAGATCATACCCCTATTCTTTTATTTGGAATGATACACCTCTAAAATCTGTATACAATATACATAGTACTGTATAAGGGAGTTTATGTAAGATATACTAACAGTCATTTGCATTTTCAGCAATAACTTTCAACCATTTATGAACTTTTATCTCATCGAACACTAAATACCTAACACATACATAACATAAAATAGGCATTTAAGTTAGCTTGCCCAACTTCCCCCTCGGTGTTAAGATGATAAAAACTTATAACACCCGAACGGCGCATCACACTTGGGCCCAGCCCACACATCCTATCATTACTATATACAGAAGGGGGAATCCGGTATGGAAGTACCTAAATACCGTTCCTTGAAAGATCACGTTTACGACTACATCGCCCAGAAGATTCAGGACGGGACACTGCTTCCCAATCAGAAGATCAACGAAGCGGAAATATGCAAAAAGCTGGACATTAGTCGCACTCCGACAAGAGAGGCGCTGTTTCAGCTTGCATCAGACAATCTGTTGCAGTATATTCCGCGTCGGGGATTTATTGTTGCTCCTTTTGATTCTGGCAAAAAGCTCGAATTCTCCCAGGCCATCGGGGTACTGGAAGCTCTTGCTGCCACACTCGCAGCAGATCATTTGAGAACATCAGACCTACTGGAGATGGAAGCACTCGTTGCAAGAATGGATGAAGATATTGCTCAGCTCGACCTAACCGCCTATAGCAAAGACCAATATCAATTTCACAACTTGTACATCCAGCGATGTGGTAATTCAACCGTTATTGAAATGTTGGATACGTTGAAAAACAGCTTCATACGCCAGTCGTATGTAAGTGACAACAAAGCGAAGTTATCCGGTGTTCTCCAGGAGGTTAACGAGGAACATCGCCAGATTCTAAACGCCTTCCGTACCAACGACAAACCGCAATTGGAGTCCCTCCTCAAACACCACTGGCGCATTATCGACAACGATATGCTGTAATAGCTTCCCGGGCCCGGCATTCAATATGCAGCGCAAATAGGCAACTCACCCTGTGGGTTGCCTTATCCTTTTTCTCACATCAATAACTTACGCTTAAATTCACACTTCCTAAGCAGTCATCTCTCGTCAGGTGGACTCTTTGCATCAAAAACAGCATAGCCCAACCTTTTACCGTATCTCGCCAGCAATTGATCATTGGTTTCACTCATGCGTCGGACCTGCTCATCCTCAAACAGAGCCATGTCCAGTTCCCGGTGCGGATCATGATCCACTCCCCATTTTCCCATGGAGCGAGAGTGCTCACGAACCAACACGCTGGTAAATCCGCACTGTTTGAGCCGCTTCTTCCATTCCGTTACGGTGGCCAGTGTCCTCATTCCGTAAAACCGCTTCAACCTACGGCTCATCAGCTCAGTTTTCCGTCCGCACAAGATCATCTCCCTGTCAATCAAGCGCCCTCCTGGTTTCAAAACCCGCTTATATTCGGAAAGTGCAGCGCGCCAGCGAGTAAATATGGTAACCGACTCCACAAACACCACATCAAATTGATGATCCGGAAAAGGCAACGCAGTAACATCCGCCTGAATAAAACGAATATCCAGACGTTCACGTCTTGCTCTTCTGACCGCTTTCTCCAGCATCTGACGGTGAAGATCAATCGCAGTCACCCGATGCCCATTTCGCGCGAGATAACAGGCCGTCCTTCCTGTACCACATCCTACTTCCAATACTTGCCCCCGTTCCGGAAGAGACAAGGAATCGATTAATTGTACTGTTGCCGTAAATCCACCAGGATGCGCACTTCCTTCACCGAGTTTAGCCAGTAAATCATGATAATCCAATGTTTCCAGCCCCCTTTCCCTCCCTCCAGTGTATGGAGCAATGGCAAAAGCGGCACATCCCTATGCATTTTCCGGGTACTCGTCCATACCAATTCACTCTTTTTTTACTATGATATACAAACCGTTGATTCCAAGCGGCAAACCGCAAAATCTGAGGGGGATATGCATGCACAGAATTCATCCGGTATGTGAAGAGACGGTGTCTCCGCACGTTGGACGCCCGGTATGTATGATTATGAAAGATGGCAAGCACATATACGGTACACTTGGAGGGTGCCGGGATGGCAAGATTTATGTAAGCGGAAGTTTCGAAGGCCCACGTCTGAGCTCTGTACAATCCAAACAGCAGCTCCGCAGAAAAGGGAAAAACAACGCAGTTACTGCAAAAAGAGTACAGTCTTCCGCTTATGGTCCTTACGGATACGGGTACGGCGGAGGATACGGATACGGGGCTGGATATGATCTCGCGCTGGTAACCACATTACTGTTGCTTCCATTCCTTTTCATCTAAGCAATTAACATACTAGCCATCTTAAAATAGAAACACCCCTCATGATGGTTACTGCCATGAGGGGTGTTTGTTATATTGCAATATGAATAAAAAAAGGCATTCGCCAAAACGAATGCCGGGAATTTCATATTTTCATTACCCGTACCTTTGCACAAGATGTCAGGTCTAAGTTAAAAAAAAACACCTCGTTAGAGGCGGGTAAGCTATGTTAAATCCGATTTCCTTTAGACATCGTCTTCATGTTGCTGTTCGAATTTTCAAGCAATGGCAGCATCCTAGTCGTGCTAACCATCTCAGAAGCACATATTGGACAAGTAGGCACGCTATCAAACGCAAAATTGTCCCGCATCCATCCTTTGCACGTATCACTCGTACATTCCCAGATTGCCGCATCCGCTTGTGGAATTTCTTCCAATGGCTTTTTGCGATTATACATGACTTCTACCCCCTTGTTATGGAAAAACATCTAACCGACGTTATTTCACAGAAGCCTATACTTAGCGGAAGTCTTACACCCCGCTCGGCTACTGCCTCGACAACTTATTGGGCCGACTTACATCTATCTGCTCAAAAAAAAGAAGCTGCCTTTACCATTATAACATGTTAAAGGCAGCTATGCTTTAATTACAGTTTTACAACTTCTTCTGCTTGAGGACCACGGTTTCCTTGTACAATTTTAAATTGCACGCGTTGACCTTCGTCCAGCGTTTTGAAGCCTTCGCCTGTAATAGCGCTGAAGTGTACGAATACATCTTCTCCGCCTTCAACTTCGATGAAACCGAAGCCTTTATCAGCGTTGAACCATTTTACTGTTCCGTTTTGCATGTGAATTACACCTCCAAATAAAGATTAACATGTTCCTTTGTTCTTTGCAGCAAGCAAATAAAAATTCACACATTGAAAAAGGTACCAGTCATAACCTATAAGTGATCGCCCTTTACAATATGTGAATTAGGTTTTCCACTCTCTCTACAACTTGTTCTTATTATAACTCTAATTCTGCCAAAAAGCAAATCTTTGTATTTTCTTTTCAAACAGCTTTGGAAATACATGTTATTCGTGCGTCTATGGACAAGTCTTATTCAAAAACACATCCGCTGCTGTGCGGTCTTATGAAAGGATATGCAGATCTGAACCAACTTATACATTTTTTATAAAATATTTTGGCATGCATATCCATTTCAAATGGAATCACTCATTCCCACACATCCAAGTGAACCTATGTCCAAGCCCACATAAAGGCATCCCGGTCCCAGGCGATCTGCCCGCCATGGAGTTTTCGGAATGCTTTTTTCACTTCTTTGGATAAAGAAGCATTCCCATTCTCATTAACAAAAACAAACTCGTCGCCAAAATGACTCTTTACGTACTCAATTGCAGCCTCCTGTTTCAATGTTCCAGTGAATTTAATCTCCTGAACCATCCATTCAGCAACATCCTGTGCTGTTCTCTCCATACTTTATCACCTGCTGTCTAATCTAGTGTACGTAAGGGGCTGACAAAGGAAACGGATCCCATGTCACCCCCACCGCCAGACTGAAGTATAACACGAGTACAACACTAGTGCTAAATGCGGTCACCAAGTTACCTTAGTAACGATTTAATGTGTAACCTTATGTCCAGCAGCTCCTGGATTAGAAGAGGACTTTTTTACTTTTCGAGCACCGTAGATCAACCATATACAATGAACAGCAAGAACAATTAACAAGAAAAGATCATAAGGAAGAGTATTCGTATCCTGGAGGTCATCACTTAGGAATTGGATCAAATTATGTATGAAGTGAAACAGAATCAAGGGAATGATGTTCCCGTTTTTCAGCATTAACAGCGCCAGTACAGCTCCGAGCAGAAGTGCATAGATCAGCTGCAGCAGCGTATCAGCCATACTTTGACCTGAGAGTGCATTCAACATATGTGTAATGGAAAATAAAATGCTTGAGGTTACTACCGCTGCCATTGCACTCTTGCGTAGTAATGTTTTGAAGATAAGTCCGCGGTATATGGTTTCTTCCACAAAGGCAACGAGCAGCGTAAAAAAGATAAAAAAGATCACCTTGGCTAAAGTGAGTTCCGTAAAACCTTTCAGGGCGATTGTACCCAGTACAAGGAGTAGCGGAATATAATACTTTGCGTGCTGAACCGGGATGGTTCTTAGGGAACGAAATCCCGTCTCGGCCCACCTGCGCCGCAGGGTCAGATAAATGATGAGCACAACAGCCATCGGCGTAAAGGATATAAGCACTGGCGAAGTGTAATCCAATTGCTTTACCGTCGCCACAGCCCCTGCTGCAAATACAGCGAGCAACAGCAGCAGTTCAATGATAATCACAGCCAGTACCGGTCTGCGTTCGGAGAACGATGGTTCTTTTCCGGTTTGCGGGGTTGCCATGGGTAAATCAGCCTCATTTCATTGTTATTTGTCGTTGTCATGCGAACTTGATATGACAATTTAGTTGTATCATATCAGAGAGCATTCGAATATCCTTTTTTGGATAAAAATATAAAAGTAACAAATTAGAGACTTTCTCTACCCTCTTTTCCCCTAAAATCAGGTATGGCTTGTGTTCGAAACTGTCATCATAGTAATACGCAAGATACTGGCTGCAGGGTTAACCATACTCTGCAACGTCTTATATAGAGAGAAAAGGTAAAATAACGAACGTGCATGATGCATAACAAATCAGGGGGTCAAATATGAAAGAACTATTTCTGCGCTGGGGGCATCTGCTGGCTATACTCTGCATACCACTTCAAGGCACCATATATGTTTTCCTCGGCAGTAACCCGGGTGATAATGTCTTCTACAATTACGCTTGGATTGATACACAAATTCCATTTATCAAAGAATTTATTTACCCATATATCAGTTGGATGCCTATTCTGTACCTTGGCTTCATCTATCTGGGCCTGACCAATAAATCGTTATTCTGGCGTACACTAGTGACCTATAATGTCGGGGTCATCGCGGCCAACATCTGTTTTGCAGTCTTTCCAACGCATGTCCCGCGGCCAATGGTCGGCGGAACGGATCTGAGCAGTACTCTAGTTCAGTTCATCTATGCCAATGATGCTCCATTCAACTGTTTTCCAAGCGTTCACTGCCTCACAAGTTATCTGCTGTTCATAATCATTAATCGGCATTTGAATTTCAGACCTCTCGCCCGGATTGCCTGGTCAGTGTGGCTCTGGTTGATCATTGCTTCAACGGTGTTTGTGAAACAGCACTCCCTCCTGGATGTTGCAGGCGGAATTCTGTTTGCGGAAGCAGCGTATTGGGCCGTCCGGGCAGTCTTGGCCCGCAGCAACCTTGCCCGCAAAAAAACGAAGCAGCGTGTAGGTGCCACCAATACAAGCAGCAATGCTTAATCATTCTTACAAGCAGCAAAGGATATATGCTGCATGAAATCAAAAGAGGGCCAGCGGCCCTCTTTTTTTGCACATCTATATATAGAAGAAACCAAAAACCGATCCATCTCCAGGGTTAAAGTTCCTTCTCAAATCATAGGAGGACGCTCATGGAGCCAGTCGGAAGGCTGAGTTCCGGTTATGCGCTTGAAAATGCGGTAAAAGTATGACAAGTCCCGATAACCAAGAAATTCCGCAATCTCCTGAATGGACAACTGTGATTCGGTAAGGAGATATAACGCCCGTTTCATCCGCTGGTCATGCACATACTGGCTGATCGTTTGATTCGTCATGCTTTTGAACAACGCTGCAGCATAATTGGGTGTTCTGCCAATCGCATCTCCGAGATCATCCTTTGTTAACTTTTCCCGGTAATGGCGCTCGATATATCGTTTCATTCGTTCTGCGTGCATATGTTTCTCTGGTGGAATAACTCCCCGATCCAGTTCCCGATTCACATAAATCAACACTTCCATCAATAAGGCCTGACTCATCATGACATAATAAGAAGGACGTTCCTGCCACTGCTGGTGAATCGCCTTCATGCGTTCATGAATCAGCTCGTAACATCCAGGTCTATGCCGTAACACTTCTGCCCGTTCCAACGCAGGCAATCCATCGGCCGGATCTCCCTGCAAATGGACAACAATTTGAGTGTGCGTTACCGTGGGAATACTTTTGCCATAATAGGAGACATCACCGGGAATCAACAACAATTCCCCCTTCTCCATAATCTGCTTCTCGCCGTTCACCCAATATACACATTTCCCATATGTAACCAAGCTGAGCCGCCAGGTTCCTTCGGTTTGCACTGCTTCTTCGTACCAACCGACGCCATTAATATGCCTTACTTCTAACGGAGTGATCATAACTCACCTCATTACTGGACTATACTCCAATCATTGTACTATAGTTCATACCCTGATTCGACAGAAAACGCTACAATACACACATAAGCAAAATATGAGGAGGAAATCAGCATGTTGAAAACAAAGATTATTTGTACTATGGGACCTGCTTGTGACTCGATCGAAACATTGAAAGTAATGATTCAGGAAGGCATGACGGTGGCCCGTCTGAATATGGCTCACGGCGAGCTGGAAGACCACGTTACCCGGATTAACAACATCCGCCAAGCAGCTTCCGAACTGAACAAATATATACCTATTATGATGGACATCAAAGGACCGGAAGTTCGGATCGGTAAACTGAAAGAAGCATCCTGCCACTTGCAAGCAGGCAAAGAGCTGATTCTGACAACGGAAGAAATCCTGGGTGACGCAGAGCGCATCTCCGTAAACTATCCTGAATTGAATCTCGTTGTGAAGCCTGGCGATCGCATCCTGATTGACGATGGTCTGGTAGACCTGACTGTACTCTCTGTAGAAGGTTCGGATATTCATTGCAAAATTATCAGCGGTGGCATTCTTAAACCACGTAAAGGTGTAAACTTGCCAGGAATCAAAACGACGCTGCCGGGTGTAACCGAGCGTGACGTTATGCACATCGGATTCGGGATCGAAAACGATATCGAAATCATTGCAGCTTCTTTTGTTCGCAAAGGCGATGACATTCGTGAAATTCGCAGCATCCTGAAAGAACGCGGTGCAGAGCACGTGCAGATTATCTCCAAAATTGAAAACCAGGAAGGTATGACCAACCTGAACGATATTATTGAAGCTTCTGACGGTATCATGGTAGCTCGTGGTGACCTCGGGGTTGAAGTGCCAATTGAAGACGTACCTATGATGCAAAAAGAAATGATCGACAAATGTAACCGTGCAGGTAAACCGGTTATCGTTGCTACGCACATGCTGGAATCCATGCAAGTTAACCCGCGTCCAACCCGTTCCGAAGTCAGCGACGTAGCGAACGCCGTTCTTCAAGGTGCAGACGTAGTCATGCTGTCCGGTGAATCGGCAGCAGGTAAATATCCTGTTCAATCTGTTCGCACAATGGCCGCTGTTGCCCACCGCGCTGAAACGATGATCGATTACAAAGAGCAATTCGGTCAAAAATCAGCTGCACAAGTAGCCGACATCACGGAAGTTATCAGTCAGGGAGCTGTAAGTTCCTCTCTGGTACTGAATGCCAAAGCAATCATCACTTCCACAGAGAGTGGCTTCACGGCACGCATGATCTCCAAGTACCGTCCAAAAGCACCGATCATTGCCGTTACCCAGCATGAAGAAGTACTCGCTAAAATCTGCCTGCTCTCCGGTGTTATTCCGGTTATGGGCGACAAAGTAACGACGACGGATGAAATGTTTGAATCTGCCACACGTAACGCGATCAAAACGGGTTATATCGAAAAAGGCGACATTATCGTGTTGTCCGCAGGTGTGCCTATCGGTCAATCCGGTAATACCAACCTGATCAAGGTTCAACAAGTATAATTTAATCGATACCGTTAAAATAAGGACAAATAAAATCCACCGAAGGCTAACTGCCATTCGGTGGATTTTTTTTATGTGACGACTTGGTTATATTTTTTTTACCAGCCGAAGTCCAACGTTTTTCCCGTCTCCGCCCAGGTTTTGATACTGCTTAATATCATCCACCAGCTGCTCTGTGCGCTTGCATAGGAAGGATGATTCTCCGTAAATTGATCATTGATCAAGGTCAGTTTGGTACATTCGCCTACAGTCTCGAGCTGGAAGACCACTCTGGATTCAAGATCTGCATGATTCGCATGATAAGAGGGTCCGGGATGTTCCCGATAACTGAGTCTGGATAAAGGTTCGAACTCTAAAATGTCACCGTACACATGCACAGTTTCAGCACCATCATTGCCAGGTCCTACGTAAGCAAACGGCTGGCCTGGTTGAAAATTGGAACGAAGTTCACTGCCAAAGAAACTGCTTCGTGTGCCGTCAGGTGAAATCAGGGCATTCCACACGTCTTCCAGCCCGGCATTGATATAAAATTCATATTTTAATTCCATGAACTCACTCCTCTATGCAATGGATATGCGATCTACCAACTCGCACTCTTATCCTATCGTTATACCCCTAACTTCGTATTGTAAAAACACGACAACCGAAAAAATAAGAGCAGGATTACAGAGAATCATCTTGTTCCATAACGGATAACTGAACCATATAGTTCTTTGTCAGAAGATCAGATATACTAAAATGGAATGATATAACAGCATTGGTACCATGAGTTTGTCCCCTATTCATTGATGGGTGTCATCAGAAAGGAAGCGAAGCATGAGCCAAACTACGAATATTATGGGTATTCCTTTTCCCAACCTTACCATGGAGCAGACCGTCACCATTCTTGGCGATGTTATAGATCAGCGTAGCACTGAACTCTTCCATGTCATTACAGGAAACCCGGAAATCGTCATGTCTTGTCAAAAGAATCAAACACTCCGCGCGGTCGTGGATCAAGCCGGATTATTGACCGCTGATGGGGCCGGCATCGTGATGGTCTCACGTTTGCGAGGCGGGCAATTGACTGAGCGGGTAACTGGCTGCGATCTTTTATTCCGCTTATTGGAGGAGGGAAACCGGAAACAATGGTCCTTCTATATGCTTGGAGCAGAAGAGAAGGTTAGTAAACGGGCAGTGGAAGTCATCGAAGAGAATTATCCGGGTGTAATCGTTAGCGGCAGGCACCATGGTTTTTTCTCAACGGATGAGGAAGAGCACATCGTGGAGGAAATTCGCAATACACAACCAGACTTTCTTATTGTTGCACTCGGAGCCCCAAATGCCGAGCACTGGATCGACAAGCACCGTCGTCTGCTGAATGCTCGTGTAGCCATTGGTGTCGGGGGAAGCCTGGATATCATCGCAGGCAAGACCAAACGTGCCCCGGCCTTGTGGCAAAAGTTAAATCTGGAATGGTTATACCGGCTGCTCAGCCAGCCCTCAAGATGGCGAAGACAGCTTATATTGCCACGTTTCGCTGTTCGAGCACTACTGTTCCGAGAGCAGAAATGACGGGACAACATTTACGCCTATCTACATCTGTACAGGGATAGAAATCAATTCCAGAGGGGATGAACAAGTATGGATTCCACAACTCACATTAGCAGACCTAGCATGGGCCTACTTAATCTGGATGAGGGCAACAAGAGATATCAGCTGACACGTCACGCTCCTTCGGAAGCGCTCAGTCCTTTTGTTAAACATTACTGGATGGTATCGTGGGATCTTACAGGTCTTGAATCCTATCCACAGCATGTGGTGCCCAACCCCTGTGTTAATCTGGTCGTAGAGCGGGACAACACGTTTTTCTTCGGTCCTTCCGGACGCAAATTCTCCTATCTCATTCGTGGAAAGGGGCAAGTGTTTGGCGTAAAGTTCCGACCGGGTGGATTCTATCCCTTTGTTCGTCTCCCTGTCTCATCATTGTGTGAACAACCGTTGGAAGTTTCCCGAGTGCTTGACGTCAGCGCAGCATCATTGGAAGAACAACTGCTCACCGATGGCAGTGATGTCGATAAAATCAGTTACATGGATCAGCTTCTATGTGCAAACCTTCCAGCTGAGGATACCCAAGCGAGACTGGTTCACGATATCGTGCAGCAGATTGAACTGAACCGGGAACTGTTGAGAGTGGATGATCTGTCGTCTTGCTGGAACATTCATACAAGAAAACTCCAGCGCCTGTTCAATCAGTATGTAGGAATTAGCCCCAAAACAGTAATTAAGCTCTACCGGCTGCAAAATGCAGCCGAACTGATCGACCGTGGCCTGCACTGCGATCTGGTTAAGCTATCTCAGGAGCTTGGATACCATGATCAGCCTCATTTCATTAAGGACTTTAAATCCATTATCGGGAGTACACCCGAGGAATACGTTCATTCACGAAAAAACCTGCCCCCAAATATCAGGACAGGCGTATAATTTCTATCGTATCACCAGTACGGATTGCGCCTTCCCTTTCAACCGAGCAGACAATACCACGTTTTTTGCGGGCGGCAGGCACGAATTTCTTGCGCAAACCATCCTGTTCATAGACTTGCTCAATCACTTTCCCTGGATGGACACAAGGAAGATTCTCTCCTTCACATATTAAACCTGTCCCGTCAGGAAACAGAAGCCGCGTTCCGGCAGGCAGCTCCGTTAAGCGGTCAATGCCACGAACCAGCATATTGGCACCAAGCCACTCCGGACGAATTTCGGGAATGTTCATTTTCTCTGCAATGAGTGCACATTCCTCCTCCGACACAATACTAATCTGCCGACGATTGGCAATCATCGTGCCCCGCTTATATATCTTCTGTCTGGAGTCCGCTGGACGCAGCAGGCCATAATGACGGTCTCCCGGAATTCCAGCAAGTTCAATATCGATTAACGGTACGGTCCGCGTAACAAACGTTGATGGATCGTCTGCAACCAGCACGAATTGAACGGTTCCCATGCCAAATCCCCTCTTTTCCATGAGCAATTCATCTCTTCGAATATATTATTACCCAACAGGCAGACTTCAGCAATCGGCATTTGTTGATCCTACACATTAACCTACTCCGAACTCCTCATCACGTGAGATCCGCTAACTTCCTTCCCCTTAGGTAACATCAACAACAAAATGAACGCACCGGCCAGGAAGAGTACACCACTCACGGTAACTACTGTCGTTAGGTTCAATTGATTCATTAGATAACCTGCAAACGACATACTAATGACCATCATGCCCATAAATACTGGAGTAACTGCCCCTCCCACTCGGCCAATAAAGGTCGTATCCGTATTGCGCATAATCATCGTCTGAATGCCTACATGAATCCATGGATAAAAGAAACCGTTAATCACCTGAGCGATCATGGTCAGCAGAATGTTGGTGGACCAGCCCATCATGATTGTTCCGAACGCACTGAACAGCAAACCTGAAGCGAGCAGCACTTGAGGCTGAAGTTTTTTGGCTGCACTCATGATGATTACGCCCCCGACCAGCATGGCTGTACCATTAACCATGAGCAGCCACTGTAGAAAACTTTTGTCCTGCCCCAGATTATCGATAACAACAAAGAGCATCAACGGTTGTATCAACCCTGCAGCCAGCCCGGCTACCGCAAAAGTCATGACCAGTGCCCGAAGAGCAACATTGGCATACACATATCGAAATCCCTCAGCCAACTCTTGATGGAAGGATTCCCGAGTGCCTGTAACTGCAGTCCCCCCTTCATCTTTAGGTAACCGTGAGAGAACCAGCCCGGATAGCAGAAACATCACAGCTGTAAGAACAAGAGATACTTCGATCCCGTAGTTCTGATAGATGACCGTTCCGATCATGGGGCCAATCACCATAAAAACAGCAACCATCGTTTGAAACATGGCCATTACTCCCTGCAATCCAACACCTGGGACGTGCTGCTTGAACAGCTTCATTGCAGAGGGCTGTGAGAATTGAGAGAAAACTGCTGAAACCAAGGTCCCCAATAACACTGAATACCAGGGACCAAACATTAAGGCAACCAGCACAACTACCGCAGAAAGTGAGGAAAGCAAATCACACCATACCATGGTATGTTTGGGCCTCCAGCGATCAGCGAAGGTTCCTCCGATTATTGCAAAAATAAAAATAGGTGCATATTCCGCCACAGAGATCCATGATACGGCCTGCGGATCATTGTTGGTCAGATCAGTCACATACAAGAGTATGGCAAAATTGCGTACCCAGATCCCCAATTGCAGAAGTAATCGCGAAACAACTATGGTCCGTACATACGGATTACGAAACACTTTAACTCCTCCTTCGGACTTTTTAAACAAATTATTCATAATATTGTTTGTTTATTTATAGATAATATAATTTATTGTTTGTAAATAAGCAATAATTTGTTTGCTTAATTTTCCTATTCATAATTATTTCGCCCAATTTATTTGCGCAAAATTTAATTAATACTTTTAGTTGTGGATGCAAACATCTATACTGAGAAGACAATGAAATAAAATACATAAAAGAAAGCAAGGTGTTCGTATTGATCGGTTCAGTTTTTGTGGCTTTGGTAGCCATTGAACACATCTACATCATGATCATGGAGATGTTTATGTGGACTCGTCCACGTACAATGAAAACCTTTGGTCTCACACCAGAATTCGCAGAATCAACCAAGTCGCTGGCAGCTAACCAGGGGCTGTACAACGGTTTTCTCGCAGCGGGGCTGATCTGGGGATTGGTGTATCCAGACACGGTGGTCGCTCAGCACATTCAGATCTTCTTCCTGGCTTGTGTCATCATCGCAGCCTTATACGGAGGAGCAACTGCTTCCCGGTCTATTATCGTCAAACAAGGATTGCCAGCATTGATCGCATTGCTCCTGGTGCTTTTCCTCTAATCAGCTCTTGAGTGGTAACTCCCTCCCCTTATTCATTACAGACCAAAGTATGGTATGGTAAGGTAATAATGGAATCAGTTATACCCATTACCGTGATGGATTTGGAAAGGAGAATGTCTCATGGGACTGTTTGACAAGCTTCGGCGTCGCAAAAAGGAACCCGTATCTGTAGGTGGAGCCGTCGAGTCTTCTTCACATAGTGAAACCATTGTTGGTTTTGTCCTTTTGGAACAGGATGACTGTGATTTCGATCAATTCATCCACACGATGAAGAAGGATTGGGATATTAATATTGAAGAGAGTTCGGAAGAGGGCAATCTGTTCTTTGAGGTAGATGGGATACAGGTGGTATGTGCTTATATCGGTGCCCCTGTTCCTGACCGGGAAGTAGAGGAGAACGCCAAATTAAATATATTGTGGCGTGAAGCCGAACAAGTTACTTCCAGGCATCAATCACAGATTATCGTCTCTGTTCTGAACGCACCGGATGCGATCCAGGGACATATCCTGTTTACCAAGACAGCAAGTGCACTGTTACAGCTTGACCATGCACTCGCCATATATTTGGCACCACTTGTTGTCGAGGCACGTCAGTATGTTGAGACAAGTTATATCCTTAAGCAGGACGAGCTGCCTGTTTCTCTATGGATTTTTATCGGTATGTATCAGAATGCGGAAGGCGCTTCAGCTTATACGTATGGATTGCGTAACTTCGGAAAAGAAGAGATCGAGATTATACATTCCGCCAACCCATTAAGTGATGTATTTGAAATGATGTTTATGACGATGACCTATGTGGTTGAAAATGACGTCACGTTGCACGATGGGGAGACCCTCGGGTTTACAGCCGAGCATAAGCTCCCGATTACCCGTTCCAAGGGAGTAGCTACAGAAGGCAGCAGTCTAAAGATCGGATATTAATTATCGTGCAGTCATATAAGAAGCAACCCACAGGGGCAAGTTCAGCATCCGCCTATTTGTCCTTGAAATAAATAGAGCCGTCCAGAGCATTAACCTGGGCGGTTCTCCTTTTTTGAAGAGCGGCTATTTCACTCTCATCTAGATTCCCTAAAATTAACTCTGCTAGTATAAAAATAGTTCATAAGTATTACATAATCCCGGAAATTTGTTTTAACTCCCGATTTTCGGGTATAATTAATAGGTCAATAGACTTATATATTACATATTTTTTTCGAGGGAGTTGCCTGTATGTCTGTACGACGTTTGGATTCAAAGGAACCTATTATTGAAATTATCTGGGATGGCATGGTCTCCCCTGAAGAAGTAGAACAAACGAATCGGGAAATTCAACATATTGCGCAGCAATTGGGTAATTCGTTTGATGTACTGGTGGACATGCGAAACATGAAAGCTTTCTCCCAGGAAACCAAAGAGAAAATTGTGGAGCATCAAAAAATGCTCACACAATTGGGTATGCGACGTGCCAGTGTAGCAGTCGGCAGTGCCATTGCGAGGATGCAGCTGAATCGAATCTCCAAGGAATCGGAGCATCAGACGGAATTCCAATGGGAAACATATGATGAAGCACTAGCATTTTTGACGAAATAAGAGAAGCGTTCCCTTAAGGGAACGCTTCTTCTATGTTCATATCCATTTAGATTCCGGTAGGACTCAATGGGCTGGATGAAGCCGACATAACATGGTGACCGATGTACCACACATCCCAATCTCCTCGAATCCAAAACGCCGGTAAAGTCGGATGGCTGCATTGTTCGGATCTACGCTGAGCGACACGGCCTGAGTCCCCCTCTGCCGAGCTTCATCCAATGCCGCTTGCATCAGAAGAGTGCCCAATCCCTTTCCCCGTGCTTCCTCAATGACTGCCATGCCCATCTCTGGAGTAGCAGCGTTCACGTAACCATATCCGGCATTCTGCTCATCATATAAACGTAAAGTGATCGAACCCAGTCTCCTACCCAGCGTATCTACTGCGATATATCCAAAATCCCCTTCTCTTCCCCAGCCTTCCACGTACTTGGACAGCTCTGGAGAATGGACAATTCCAGGTTCCAAGGGTTCATCACCCGCCTGGGTATGCAGGGAAGCATATAACATCTCCCACAGGAACGGAACATCTTCCGTTTCTATAGAACGCACATAGTACTCAGTCATGATTCTTCCCCCTTTATTCCCTCAAAGAGGCGCTCCATCTTGTACCAGTTCATATCTTGCGAAACCTTATAGTCCTGTAGTTTATCTCGCGTATCATTACCGTTATAGATCGTCATTGAATGTTTGTTATATAAGGTAATTCCAAAACCATTGATTTCACGTTCCTCTTTGTTAATCATAAGACGCCACTCATAATAATAGGGAGATTCCCGTTCTGTATCCCTCTGATTAATCTTCTTCAATTCAATATCCTTGTAGTCCTTCAGAATGTCCTGAATTTCCTCCGCATCCTTGATGACCACTTCCTTCCTGTCCCCCGATGAACTTGAAAATCTCGTGATTTCTAACCGGTCAAATTTGTCCAGCATGGTTATGTGATCCGTAACCTCTGCCCGAAACGTGGTATGCTGTTGAGATATGTATACAGGTATCGCTGTAGCTACTAAGGTAAGTAAAATAACGATACCCAGAATCAGCTTTCTTTTTCTATTCATAAATCAACCTCCTCTCGTTAACCTATATGCGCCTGAATCCATCTATAGTTGGAAAAATCCTGATCCGCTAAAATGTTGTGGGTCCTTCGCCCTCTGATGCTGTGCTCCCCATTCTCCTTCTCTCTCTAGGGGTGCTACGTATCCACTAAAATTGAGCTGTAATCGAGAGCGATCCTGCAATGTACCCAACACATAATTTTTCACAAGTTCATCTGAGCTGAAATCACGAGAAGACAGATAACCGGTATTTTCATACACTTCGTGGAACTCTTTTCGTATTATTTCACCATCTCTAACCTCTCTTACTTGTACCAAAACTCCTGCCTGTGCTGAAATTCCTTCTTCCAGGGCTATATTGGCCGCGTACTCTGCGTCGTAGCACTCCGTGATTTGTGAAGGAGTTTGTTTCTCTGTGGTGTTGGCCTTCTGGCACTCTTGCTCCTGATTCATGGGTTCCTTCGATGTTCTCTCACCCGTAAGCTCGGTATATCTCTCTTGAAACTGTTCAGGAGATAGTTTCGTAACTTCCCAGTCAATCACGTTCGTTTGAGAAGGTTCCCGTATAAATTCAACGGGTGACTCCGTAGAAATCTCCTTCTGTTCAGGAGAAAAATCGAGTAGCAACAAGCTCACAATGAAACATATGAATGCAGCAAGTCCCCACCTTTTAATACAAATCACCCATCTTTCTCATCCTAATATCGTAAAAAAGTGGATATAGCATGTTCTTCCTAGTATACCATTTCATCCATATATTGTTCTATATTAATACATCCATCCAAACCGACATATCGAACATTATAGCTGCCCTATGCGAAAAATAGCTTACCTCCCCCTATCAAGGAGAAACTGGATTACATCATACCAATTGGACTTCATCAAGCCTTCTAATCCCGTAGTCCAAACGGAATAAGCCGCATCCATCCTCCTACGAGGTTGAATACGGCTTGTTTGTATATCTCACTGAGCTGATGTGATACTGCTGGATCCCTGAATCAAGAATGAATGGAGACATCACCCGTTGACTCTCTGATCACCAGCTCGGGCTTCAGAACCAATTTCTGTGGCCGTTTATGCTCATCCTTCAACTCATCAATCAGCAGATCCACTGCACGATGCCCCAAATCTTCAATAGGTTGGGCAACCGTCGTCAGCGGTGGATTGGTCACAGATGCGAGAATAGTATTGTCGAATCCGATGATGGAGACATCTTCAGGGACTCGCAAGCCGAGCTCTTTTGCTGCCTGCAACGCACCAATGGCCTGCATGTCATTACAACAGAATATGCCGGTTGGCCGGTTGGTTTGCCCGAGCAGCACGAGCACCTCCTGTTTGGCTGTTTTTAAGTCCGCGGTTGATTCCCTGACCTGTGAAGATTCAAGAGTAAGACCTGCTTCCTCCACCGCTTCGCGAAATCCGCGTACACGTTCCTTACTGCTGCTGACCTTGAGCGGTTCTGACACCACCGCAAGGCGGGTATGACCCAACTGAAGCAAATGCTGCGCGGCCAGTGCGCCACCAAGCCTGTCATCGATCGCAACGGTGTGTACCGAGAGTGATGGCAGTTGACGAGCTATTAAGGCAACAGGTATGGATTGCTGCAGAAGGGGTGACAAAATCTCGGCATTATCAATACCCGTTCCGATCATCATGCCATCGACTCTTTTTTGCTGAAGCAGATTCAAATAGCGCTCTACCCGCTCGTCCTTATTGTCGGTGCTGCAGATCACGACGCTGTACCCCAGCTGGCGGCTCCGATCTTCTACCGCTCTGGCAAGCTCGGCAAAATACGGATTGGATATATCGGGTACAAGCAGACCGAGCGTATAGGTTTGCTTGCCCGTAAGTGCAGCAGCAATCGCGCTAGGTTGATAGTTAAGGCGTTCCATGATCTCCATAACCTCAGCGCGCCGCTTTTCACTGATTTTCCCTTTGCCGTTAATGACCTGGGAGACCGTGGCAATGGATACGCCCGCCTCTCGTGCAATATCATAAATGGTTGCTTTCATTGTTAATTCCCCATCTGTGCTATATACAAGATCCTTATATATAGGTAATCGTTTTCTTCTCATTATGCAGGGGGAAGTCTGCATTCGCAACTCGAAGACACTCCGGAAGGGAGGATAAGACCCAACTATCTTTTCATCAGCCAGTCATGGTCAGGGTCATTATAAAATTTCCAGGTTCGAGTCGGGCCTGCCATCACATTAAGGTAATATACCTCATATCCCGGTGGAGCACCTACTGGGTGGTATCCACAAGGGACAAGCACGACCTCACCATTGTTCACTGCCAATGTTTCATCCACAGATCGATCGTCCGTGTAAATGCGTTGAATGGCAAACCCCTGCTCTGGCTGCACCCGGAAGTAATAGGTCTCCTCCAGTAGTGATTCTTCAGGCAAAGCATCCCGGTCATGTTTATGCGGCGGATAACTCGACCAATGCCCATCAGGCGTAAATACTTCAACGACGAGCAGACTGTCCGCTTCCTTCTGTTCAGGTAAAATGTTATGAATCTGGCGCTCCAGATTACCATATCCGCGGATCTCTACTCCAACATCTTCCGGTGTGATGAGACGTGCCGGATGTGTTCCTTTGCCTGGTGCCGCACATACGGCTACTTCCAAAGCAGAAAGAGCTTTGATCTCCACCTGATCGGAGCTAGAGACATAGACGGAATAAGGAGGTGTTTTCTCAAATATGTTCATTCTCTTCCCAACGTTCTCCCACTCATGCTCCCGCGTACTTATGTTGGCCAGTCCACTGAGCAGTACGACACAGAGTTCCAGATCACCGCTCTCACGGGTGAAGGATTGCCCTTCTGCAAGCTGTACTACCTGAAACCCAACATACTGCCAACCAGCAGACTCTGGAGTTACGTGTATAAGTGTGCCGTCTCCCTCCGAATGTGCTGTCGGTTTCACGATACGTTCTGACATGCCGCAGCCTCTCCTTTCTGTGTGAACGCCTGAATTGAATTTTTATGGCGATGCTGTCTGAGATTCCATTGTCATCCCGGTGACCTCTCGCAGCTTGACAGGCCTCCCCTGTTCCATGGACATCCTTGCAGCCAGTGCTATCCGTTCAGCCTGAACCGCATCATGACCATCTACAATAACGGGTGTATCCTTCAGGATCGCTTCAATAAAAAGGGCCGTCTCCTGCACATAAGCCTCATTGTATCTTTCCAGAAAAAAGTGAAGCGGCTTATCCCGCATAAGCCCTGTCGCTGTACTGATCTCTGCCGTATTGGGATGATCATTCGCAGCTGCTGCACTGCCCAATGAGCCAAACACCTCGACACGCTGATCATATCCATATACCGCTTGGCGGCTATTATCAATGACACCGATGGCTCCATTTTCAAAACTCATCGTCACAATGGCTGTGTCCACATCTCCATGCTCTGCAAACACAGGGTGGATCAGCACATTCCCTTGGGCATATACTTCCTCTACTTCACTTCCCGACAGATAACGTGCCATATCAAAATCGTGAATCATCATATCCATGAAAATCCCGCCAGATACCCTGATATACTCCGCGGGAGGAGGGCTTGGGTCCCGTGAAGTGATTTTGATAATATGCGGATCGCCAATCGTCCCGTCCTGCACGTGGTCCCGTACCCGTTTGAAGTTGTGATCGAAGCGGCGGTTGAATCCGATTTGCAGCTTCACACCAGCCTTTTGCACAGCCGCCACAGCCGCTTGGGTCTGAGCCAAATCCATACTGACCGGCTTCTCGCAGAAAATATGCTTGCCCGCTTGCGCTGCTTGTTCAATTAAAGGTACATGTGTATCCGTCGAGGAGCAGATCAGCACAGCATCCACGTTCGGCATCGAGATCAGCTGACTGCTGTCTGTCGTTACGACCGAAATTCCCCGTGCTGAGGCCCAAGCCTCCAGCTCAGGCCCCGCAAACAAATCACTGATACCTACAATCTCGGCATGCGGGTTGCGCAGGAGATTGTCTGCATGAATTTTACCGATCCGCCCGGCACCGATAATACCAATTCTCACTCTGTCCTTGCCCATTTTGTTATCCTCCTTGTCCCTGTGCGCTCGCTATAGGATGAGGTCTCCCTCTTGGTCTGGCTTATCCCTGGGATTGTTACCAGCGGGCCGTCACCATTTTTTTACGCGTATAAAATTCAACTCCATCCGTACCGTTGGCGTGCAGGTCACCATAGAAGGATTTCTTCCAGCCGGAAAAAGGGAAAAAGGCCATTGGCGCAGGTACGCCCAGGTTAATGCCAAGCATGCCTGCATCAATCGTTTCACGGAATTGTCGCATACTCGCCCCGCTACGAGTGAACAGACACGCCCCATTGGCAAAGTCGGAACGATTCGCCAGCTGGACTGCTTCCTCGAGCGTATCTACTCTAGCTATGGAGAGCACAGGGGCGAAGATCTCATCCTTCCAGATTTTCATGCTGCTCTGAACCTCGTCGAATATGGTGGGTCCAACAAAATATCCGGGCGTGCTTGCCGCTTCATCCTTGCGGCCATCGCGGATCAAGGCTGCGCCTTCCTGTTCTCCGGATTCAATGTAGCTGAGCGTACGTTCTTTATGCGGGCCTCGAATGACCGGGCCGAGGAACACACCCTCATCTAAGCCATTGCCAATCGTGATGCGGTCCGCTGCTTCCACCAGCTTTTGTACCAACGCATCTGCAATATCACCAACGGCCACGACAACCGAACAGGCCATGCAGCGTTCTCCGGCTGAGCCAAAAGCTGCACTGGTGATCTCTTTCACCGTCAGGTCAAGTTCGGCATCCGGCATGACGATCGAATGGTTTTTGGCACCGGCGAGGGCCTGCACCCGTTTTCCGTGTGCGGATGCAGTAGTGTAGATGTATTCAGCCACAGGCTGTGAGCCGACAAAAGAGATGGCTTGAACATCCTGATGTTCAAGCAGTCCGTTCACGACTTCATGCGCACCGTGAACGATGTTAAGTACACCGTCCGGAAGCCCGGCTTCCTTGAACAGCTCAGCCAGGCGCCCTGCGAGCAGCGGGGTTCGCTCGGAGGGCTTCAGCACAAAGGTATTCCCGCACGCAATCGCCAGCGGGAACATCCAGCACGGTACCATCATTGGGAAGTTGAAAGGGGTGATACCCCCTATAACGCCGATCGGGTACCGATACATGCCTGATTCCAGCCCCGTGGCGATATCAGGTAGCTGCTTGCCCATCATCAGATTCGGGGCACCCGCCGCGAATTCGACGCATTCAATGCCCCGCTGTACTTCCCCGTAGGCTTCAGCATAGCTTTTGCCGTTCTCCAATGTGACCAGCCGGGCGAGTTCTTCCCAGTGTTCCACCAGCAACTGCTGGTAGCGGAACAAAACACGCGCACGGCGAGGAACCGGTGTGTTGCTCCAGGATGAGAATGCCTCTCTTGCCGTTTGGACGGCGAGGTCCACGTCTGCCTGTTCTGACAGCGGCACGTGTGCAATGATTTCCTCCGTAGCCGGATTCATGACCGGCTCGGTTCGGGTTGCCGCCGGGGTTACCCAGGCACCCCCGATCCAGTTTTGTACCATCGTCACGGTTGTCGATGCTTCCGAAATCCCTTTTCCCATAGCCCTGTCTCCCTTCGCTTATATGTGTTGCAGCCATTCCTTAGTGATTCAGGACACTATAATCTCGCCCCGATTGCAGCGATCTATATAATCATTCACCTGTTCCACCGTTGGCATCGCATCCGAGCAGCTGTGACTAGAGATGACGATACTTGCTGCTGCGCTGCCATACGCCATACTGCGTTCAATCGTCCAATTCTGCATTAATCCGTACAGGAACCCTGCTGCATAGGAGTCGCCAGCTCCAAATGTCTTCACCACACGCGCTGGGTAGCTGTCTGCACGATGGGATAGCCCCTCGCGGGTATAGGCAATGGAACCCTCCTTGCCATGCTTGATAACGACAATTTTTGCTGAGTAATCAAACCACTTTTGTGAGGTCACCTGATCGCTGCGCTGTGTATTATGGTCAAACGTCTCCATCATGTCGAATTCCTCACGGGTGCCCAGGATGATGTCGCATTTTTCGGCTGCAAGGTTGTAATACACTGCTGTTTCTTCCGCCGATGTCCAGGTATAGGGACGATAATCGAGATCAAATACAATGACGGTTCCATGCTTTTTGGCATACGTTAGTGCCTGAAATACTGCTTCACGAGATGGGCTCTGGGCAAGAGCCGTTCCGGAAATTAGCAGCACTTTGGAATCCTCGATCAGCTGCTCCTGGACTTCACGGGCTTGTAACAGCAGATCAGCTACATGGTCGCGGTACATCAGTATGCTGCAGTCGGTTGGACTTTTGATCTCGGTAAAAGCAAGCCCTGTCACCGCTCCTGTGTCATCGGTTACCACATTGGACGTATCAATTCCGTTGCGTTCCAGATAACTATGGATGAACCTTCCCATCTGGTCATTGGCAATTTTCCCGATAAAGGCCGTCTCCATGCCGAGCCTGGACATGCCAATCGTAATATTGGCCGGAGATCCACCTACATACTTCGTAAACGTCATCGTCTCTTCCATCGGACGGTTAATCTCATTGGCGTTCAAGTCAATGCATAATCTTCCGATTGCGGTGAAATCCGTCTTCCTGGAAGCAGGAAAGGAAACGTAAGCCATGGCTCAGAACCCCTTTCTGAAATGGAATAGTGTTCTAGATTGAAGGTGCTGACCGATCCAGATAAAATATACTCGCTTTTCCGACCGCACCTTCTGTTTTGGTATTTTGCTATGCACATATGAACAACACCTTCGTTACCTAACCCTATGGAAATCATATTAAACTCATGCCGAATCAGATGGGCTACCTAATTATTGAATTCATATACAAGAGGGAACGTTTCGCATACTCATATGGATTATGAATGGCAGGATCCTGCTCGCCTTCAAGCATCGCCCACCCATCGTATCCCCGATCAACCAATTCCTGCAGAATCGGTGCAAAATCAATGCATCCATCCCCGGGTACGGTAAATACCCCTTTGCGAATACAGCCGACAAAATCAGATTGTGCTGCCCGTGCCTCATCCAGTACATCCGGACGGATATCTTTCAAGTGGATATAGGCAATCCGGTCATAATGCTTACGCAGTAAAGCCAGTGGATCGGCTCCCCCGTAGTAGGCATGACCCGTGTCATAAAGCAAGTAAACGAGAGTAGGATCGGTCAATTCCATCAACCTGTCGATCTCCTCCGGCCGTTCCACCACGGTGCCGCCATGGTGATGGTATGTCAGTTTTAATCCATGTTCCCGTGCAATGGCTCCAGCTTCATTCAACCCTTCAGCAAGGATGTGCCACTCTGATTCACTGAGTCTTAGCACTTCCTTCTCATGCGGAGTCCGCCGTGGATCAAAATGCAGGGAGCCCCCTACTTCTGCTGTGCTAATAACCGTACTGCCCATCGATTGCAGAAACTCCGTGTGTCTGCGATAGCTATCCAGCTCTGATTTTCGGTATGCCGGGTCGGAGAACAATACCGACTTCCACTGGGAAACGAGACGGATATTGCGCTTATCTAGTTCCTCACGCAGTGCGGCTGGATCCGTTGGATATTTGCGCCCCATCTCCGTACCGGTCAATCCGAGTCGCTGAATATCATCCAAAATCTGCTCACACGTCGTGTTGTCTCCATGCTCCTTCACATCCTCGCCGACCCAGTTGATCGGATGAATTCCGAGCTGAAATGGCAGTTTGTTCATGGCTCCACGTCTCCTTAATTTGAGTTCAGCATCATGCCCGTTCCAATATAGGGAGCTGAATTAAATGGGCTTTACTTTGGCACGGCTGGCTTGCATTGCATGATGGGCACTTACCACCTTTTCTTCCGTCGATACTTCCGGCACGCCAACATTCCACCAGGATTCGTATCCTCCTGCATTGGTCCCTGGTACAACTGGAATCTCGATAAGTGTAGTCACAATCTCATTCCTTGCATCCCTAAGTGCCTGCTCCAGCTGCTCTGCTGTTTCCGCTCGATATGCTTTTGCTCCCAGACTGCGGGCATGTGCTGCAAAATCCATCGGCATGTAATCACCTGTCAGTCGCCCACTCTCCGATTCCCTATAACGAAACTCGTTGCCGAATCCGTCACTGCCGTGCTCACGCTGCAAATTATGAATGCATTGGAATCCATTGTTGTTGAATAGCAAAATGGTAAACTTCTTCTGTTCCTGCAAGCTGGTTACCAGCTCGGAATGCAGCATCAGGTAACTACCGTCACCAACCATGGCATATACTTCCCGATCCGGCTCGGCAAGCGCTGCTCCAAATGCACCACTCACCTCATAGCCCATACAGGAGAAGCCGTATTCCATGTGATACGTCTTCGGTGCTGCCGCTCGCCATAGGCGATGCAAATCTCCGGGCAGGCTTCCTGCCGCACACACGATGATGGAAGATGGATCGATGGTCCGATTAATAATCCCAACGGCAGTGGTCTGTGCCAAGCCGGCTTCGTGCTTTAGTTCATACAACCGATCTACTTCTCGGTTCCATTCACCTCGCAAGTCAGCAACCTCGGATGGGCCGTAGCCACTACGGTATCCCCGTTCTTGCATTGCCGTTTGCAGAGCTTGCAGGCCTTCTCGTGCATCTGCCAGAATCGCTTCCCCGCCCAGCTTGGCTGCATCCATACCGTTCAGGTTTAGGTTGATAAATGTCACTTCTGGATGCTGAAAAGCGGATCGGGACGCCGTCGTGAAATCCGAGAACCGGGTGCCGACGCCGATCACAACATCTGCATCTCTCGCGAGTCGGTTCGCCGCCAGGGAGCCTGTAACCCCGATGGCCCCCACGTTGAGTGGATGGTCCCAGGACAGTGCACTCTTGCCAGCCTGTGTCTCGGCAACCGGAATGCCAAATGCCTCGGCGAAAGCAGCAAGCTGAACAGACGCCTCGGAATACAACACACCGCCGCCAGCAACCAGCAGCGGCTTCCTACCACGGGCCAGCTGTTCCGCAGCCCGTTCAATGGCTGCCTGAACTGGGGGGCGGCGGTCCAGATAATGCACCTTGCGGGCGAAGAACGCTTCCGGGTAATCGTACGCCTCAGTCTGCACATCCTGTGGCAATGCCAGCGTTACCGCTCCCGTCTCCGCTGGATCCGTGAGAACACGCATCGCCTGTGTTACAGCGATCATCAACTGTTCAGGTCGTACAATTCGATCCCAATACTTGCTCACCGCTTTAAATGGGTCTGTAGCCGAGACGGTATAATCACTGCTCACCTCAAGCTGTTGCAGTACCGGGTCCGGTTCACGTGTAGCAAAGTTATCTCCGGGAAGCAGAAGTACAGGAATCCGGTTCACGGTCGCTGTTGCAGCTGCGGTAATCATATTCAACGCACCTGGGCCGATCGATGTGGTACACGCGTATATTTGCCTGCGATTCTTCTGTTTGGCATAAGCCGCTGCCGTGTGTACCATCCCCTGTTCATTCTTGCCTTGCATGTACGTTAGGCTTCCTGGGCTGCGTTCCAGTGCCTCTCCTATTCCTGTAACATTACCGTGTCCAAAAATACCGATAACACCCTTCACGAATTTGGTCTCCACACCATCTACGGAAATATACTGCTGATCCAGATAGCGGAGCAGCGCCTGGGCCATGGTCAGCCGGATTGTTGTCATGGATTTCATCTCCTTTCCCTTCATGGGTAAAGCGCTTAATCTACGTTAAGTTTAAGCGCCATACCCATAAAGGTTAAGCGCTTAATTGGTATAGTATTACATCATGGCTAAATAGGCAAGATATTTTTGTAAGCGTTTCACAAAAAAAGGTCTAATCTGATCTGTATGCTGCCAATCTACATTCCACATGGTGAAATAGCATACGCTCAAGTTCAAAAGAATTTAATTTAATTGTGGTGAGGATGTAGGTCTTGTGAAAATCCTAAGAATGCACAAAAAAAGAGATGATCATGATCATCTCTTTTTTCTCTATATCGGTAAGCGGGTGATGGGAATCGAACCCACGCTATTAGCTTGGAAGGCTAAAGTTCTACCATTGAACTACACCCGCGTAAAATAATATCGGGATGACACGATTTGAACATGCGACCCCCTGGTCCCAAACCAGGTGCTCTACCAAGCTGAGCTACATCCCGTTATATTATACCGGCGAGAGGACTCGAACCTCCACGGTTTCCCACTCGATTTTGAGTCGAGCGCGTCTGCCATTCCGCCACGCCGGCATATGAAGTTATAAATGGCGCGCCCTGAGAGATTCGAACTCCCGGCCTTTTGATTCGTAGTCAAACGCTCTATCCAGCTGAGCTAAGGGCGCATATTTAATTGGAGCGGACGACGGGAATCGAACCCGCGACCCTCGCCTTGGCAAGGCGATGCTCTACCGCTGAGCCACGTCCGCGTATAAGGGATGCGCGTGGAGGGACTTGAACCCCCACGTCAAAGACGCTAGATCCTAAGTCTAGTGCGTCTGCCAATTCCGCCACACGCGCATATATAAAAGTGAGTCATGAAGGGCTCGAACCTTCGACACCCTGATTAAAAGTCAGGTGCTCTACCAACTGAGCTAATGACTCATAAAACTGGTGGAGGATGATGGATTCGAACCACCGAACCCGTACGGGAGCAGATTTACAGTCTGATGCGTTTGGCCACTTCGCTAATCCTCCAAGATTAAAGGTGGCTCGGGACGGAATCGAACCGCCGACACGAGG
The DNA here is from genome assembly GCF_022346995.1 of Paenibacillus sp. ACRRY. Taxonomy (GTDB): domain Bacteria; phylum Bacillota; class Bacilli; order Paenibacillales; family Paenibacillaceae; genus Paenibacillus. The sequence continues at coordinate 30,746 of NZ_JAKRNM010000024.1, forward strand.
ATTTTCAGTCCTCTGCTCTACCGACTGAGCTACCGAGCCTTATTTTATTTTAGATTAATGGCGGAACCGACGGGATTCGAACCCGCGATCTCCTGCGTGACAGGCAGGCATGTTAGGCCAACTACACCACGGTTCCAGGCATTAATGGTGCCGGCGAGAGGACTTGA
>NZ_JAKRNM010000026.1 GCF_022346995.1 Paenibacillus sp. ACRRY
ACAGCGCCCAAGTCGTTACGCCATTCGTGCGGGTCAGAATTTACCTGACAAGGAATTTCGCTACCTTAGGACCGTTATAGTTACGGCCGCCGTTTACTGGGGCTTCGGTTCACAGCTTCGGATTGCTCCTAACCGCTCCCCTTAACCTTCCAGCACCGGGCAGGCGTCAGCCCGTATACTTCGCCTTACGGCTTCGCACAGACCTGTGTTTTTGCTAAACAGTCGCTTGGGCCTTTTCACTGCGGCCCCCTCGTGCTATTCACACTACCGGGGCACCCCTTCTCCCGAAGTTACGGGGTCATTTTGCCGAGTTCCTTAACGAGAGTTCTTCCGCGCGCCTTAGAATTCTCTTCTCGCCTACCTGTGTCGGTTTGCGGTACGGGCACCTTCATCTGGCTAGAGGCTTTTCTTGGCAGTGTGAGATCATGACCTTCGCTACTGTAATTTTCACTCCCCATCACAGCTCAGCCTGTCGATGTGCGGATTTGCCTACACATCAGCCTTACTGCTTGGACAGACATCCATCAGTCTGCGTCACTACCCTACTGCGTCCCCCCATCGCTCGTAACGATTTACGGTGGTACAGGAATTTCGACCTGTTGTCCTTCGACTACGCCTTTCGGCCTCGCCTTAGGTCCCGACTTACCCTGAGCGGACGAGCCTTCCTCAGGAACCCTTAGGCTTTCGGCGGATCAGATTCTCACTGATCTTTTCGTTACTCATACCGGCATTCTCACTTGTATAATGTCCAGCGCTCCTTACGGTACACCTTCAACCCTTATACAACGCTCCCCTACCCCTGATGCAAGCATCAAGCCATAGCTTCGGTGGTGTGTTTAGCCCCGTTACATTTTCGGCGCAGAGTCACTCGACCAGTGAGCTATTACGCACTCTTTCAATGGTGGCTGCTTCTAAGCCAACATCCTGGTTGTC
>NZ_JAKRNM010000027.1 GCF_022346995.1 Paenibacillus sp. ACRRY
AGGCACTAACTGCCACTCAAAAGACGCTGGTAGGAGATATCACGCGTTTGACAGAAGCGGAAGCAGCGATTGTGGATTTGGAAGCCCAGGCCGCGGCGGACCTAGAAGTTGCCAATCTGGTAAAAGCAGCAATCGCAGCCTTGCCAGCAAAAGATGATGTAATGCTGACAGACAAAGCAGCTGTGGAAGAAGCCCGCACAAAGTATGAGGCACTAACTGCCACTCAAAAGACGCTGGTAGGAGATATCACGCGTTTGACAGAAGCGGAAGCAGCGATTGTGGATTTGGAAGCCCAGGCCGCGGCGGACCTAGAAGTTGCCAATCTGGTGAAGGCAGCAATTGAAGGCCTACCTGTAAAAGAGGACGTAGAGCTTGCTGACAAAACAGCTGTGGAAGAAGTGCGAACAAAGTATGAGGCACTAACTGCCACTCAAAAGACGCTGGTAGGAGATATCACGCGTTTGACAGAAACAGAAGCAGCAATTGCTGAATTGGAAGCCCAAGCCGCAGCGGATCTGGAAGCTGCCAATCTGGTGAAGGCAGCAATTGAAGGCTTACCTGTAAAAGAGGACGTAGTGCTGACAGACAAAGCAGCGGTGGAAGAAGCGCGCACAAAGTATGAGGCACTCACTGCGAATCAAAAAGCGCTGGTAGGAGATATCACGCGTTTGATAGAAGCGGAAGCAGCAATTGCTGAACTGGAAGCTCAAGCAGCCGCGGATCTGGAAGCCGCCAATCTAGTGAAGGCAGCAATTGAAGGCCTACCTGTAAAAGCAGAAATAGAGCTTGCTGACAAAACAGCGGTGGAAGCAGCGCGAACAAAGTATGAGGCACTCACTGCAACTCAAAAAGCGCTGGTAGGAGATATCACCCGTTTGACGGATGCAGAGGCAGCAATTGC
>NZ_JAKRNM010000028.1 GCF_022346995.1 Paenibacillus sp. ACRRY
TCGGTGGGGTAACCGCAAGGAGCCAGCCGCCGAAGGTGGGATAGATGATTGGGGTGAAGTCGTAACAAGGTAGCCGTATCGGAAGGTGCGGCTGGATCACCTCCTTTCTATGGAGAATCGTCTTCTGTAACGAAGACATTCAAATCTAAAATCTAGCCAGGTCGGCTAGTTACTCACTCGTTGCTCAGTTTTGAGAGCTCAAACTCTCAAACGTTTGGTGGCGATAGCGAAGGGGTTCCACACGTTCCCATCCCGAACACGACCGTTAAGCCCTTCAGCGTCGATGGTACTTGGACCGCAGGGTCCTGGGAGAGTAGAACGCCGCCAAGCGTAAACCCTATTGGGTTTCAATCATAATATACGGGCCCTTAGCTCAGTTGGTTAGAGCGCACCTCTGATAAGGGTGAGGTCGGTGGTTCGAGTCCACCAGGGCCCACCATTTACACTTTCATAATTTGATATGGGGCCATAGCTCAGCTGGGAGAGCGCCTGCCTTGCAAGCAGGAGGTCAGCGGTTCGATCCCGCTTGGCTCCACCAACAAGATTTCAAGCTTGTTCTTTGAAAACTAGATATCGAAACGAAAATTGCGAATTAGAACATTCCTTTTAGCTGAACTTGTGTTAAAACAAGTTTCAAATATTAGTGATACTGTATGAGCGAGTGATCGAATGGAACGACTTTTGGATTTGCGTCAGCAAACCAAGGGAAGAGACAGCTCGAACACGAGCGAATTGGTTAAGCTACTAAGAGCACACGGAGGATGCCTAGGCGCTAGGAGCCGATGAAGGACGTGGCGAACAACGATACTGCCTCGGGGAGCTGTAAGCAAGCTTTGATCCGGGGATGTCCGAA
>NZ_JAKRNM010000029.1 GCF_022346995.1 Paenibacillus sp. ACRRY
TCGCCCTATTCAGACTCGCTTTCGCTGCGGCTCCGGCTCTTCACCTTAACCTTGCACGGGAACGTAACTCGCCGGTTCATTCTACAAAAGGCACGCCATCACCCCTAAAATGGGCTCTGACTTTTTGTAAGCACACGGTTTCAGGTTCTATTTCACTCCCCTTCCGGGGTGCTTTTCACCTTTCCCTCACGGTACTGCTTCACTATCGGTCGCTAGGAAGTATTTAGCCTTGGCAGATGGTCCTGCCGGATTCATACGGGGTTTCACGTGCCCCGCACTACTCGGGATCCGTCTCGGAGAGAGCAGACTTTCAATTACAGGGCTTTTACCTTCTTTGGCGGGCCTTTCCAGACCTCTTCGTTTAACCGGCTCCTTTGTAACTCCATGTGAGACGTCCCACAACCCCAAAGAGCAAGCTCTCTGGTTTGGGCTGTTCCGCGTTCGCTCGCCGCTACTGACGGAATCACTATTGTTTTCTCTTCCTCAAGGTACTTAGATGTTTCAGTTCCCCTGGTATGCCTCTACATAACCTATGTATTCAGTTATGAGTAACTGGATATTACCCCAGCTGGGTTTCCCCATTCGGACATCCCCGGATCAAAGCTTGCTTACAGCTCCCCGAGGCAGTATCGTTGTTCGCCACGTCCTTCATCGGCTCCTAGCGCCTAGGCATCCTCCGTGTGCTCTTAGTAGCTTAACCAA
>NZ_JAKRNM010000002.1 GCF_022346995.1 Paenibacillus sp. ACRRY
TGCCCCCGCAATTATACTTTCCTAACAGAAAGTGATCTGGAACCGTGGTGTAGTTGGCCTAACATGCCTGCCTGTCACGCAGGAGATCGCGGGTTCGAATCCCGTCGGTTCCGCCATTTAATATTTAATACCGCATGCGGACGTGGCTCAGCGGTAGAGCATCGCCTTGCCAAGGCGAGGGTCGCGGGTTCGATTCCCGTCGTCCGCTCCAATTATTTTGCGCCCTTAGCTCAGCTGGATAGAGCGTTTGACTACGAATCAAAAGGCCGGGAGTTCGAATCTCTCAGGGCGCGCCATTATAAAACTTATTTGCCGGCGTGGCGGAATGGCAGACGCGCTCGACTCAAAATCGAGTGGGAAACCGTGGAGGTTCGAGTCCTCTCGCCGGTATAACATAACGGGATGTAGCTCAGCTTGGTAGAGCACCTGGTTTGGGACCAGGGGGTCGCATGTTCAAATCGTGTCATCCCGATCTTAAGAAATGGACTATCTTACTATAGATAGTCCATTTTTATGTTTTTCTAAAATAATGAGTAAAGTACTTTGGCTCTGCACATTGGGTTAATTTTGCATAAAGCATAATCCTTTCGGTCACACTAGGTTTAAAAAAAGTGATAGAAGGGGTTCATGTGAACACGTTCAAATTCAGAAAGCAGTTTAAAAGACGATGGCGGCGGTGGAAACGAACGGCATGGATGGCAGCCTCATTGGTGGCTATTACTATCTTGGCATACAGCGGGTTGTCGATATCATCTCATATTGAGCGGTTGTTAACCACTAACTTCAGTGAGGCCGCTACAGCTATGGCTCCAGTCACGGAAGAACGTTCCAAAGAAGAGGTACAAAGCATAGTGGGACAGCTCGGTTCCGAGACGGATCGTTTAACTTCTGTGGTTATGGAGACGCATTATATTTGCGGAATTGAAACGGAACAATTGGGGAAAATGGGCATACCTCAATTAAAAGTGTTACTTCAGCAGCATCCGGAGTGGGAGGCTGAGGTAGTGTCTACGGATACATTGCAAATTAAGAAACAAGTAGATGATCTTTCACCACTATGCAAGGAACAGGCGTATATAAGTGTGGATGCAATAGGTAATCTTAACCTTTACGAAGGCCGACCTGCAGAAGAAAAAGTAATTCGTACTTTTTTTCAAATGGACGTTGGATCGATGGAGAGTTCTCTGCCTGAAGGGGTACTGGAGCAGCTACAGCAAGGTATCCGTGTACAAGACAAAGATGAATATAATAGCGTGATCTCGACGTTTAGCGATTATGCCATTGATGGGCCACATAAAGAAGAGCTTCGAAATGGTGGATGATTGGATAGCTACCAAAGTGGTCATACCGAGAGGTCAATCCTGGGGCATCGAAAGATGTCCTTTTTGTCGTAGTAAAAATAACGAGTCGACAAGTAGAAGCACATCGTGTAGAAAAGCAAGTATTATGCCGAACCATGCACTACCGAGAATAGACAAAGTTTTTCCTGTCGCAGGGTCTATCTTTTGTTATAATGAAATGAACGATACATATGTTCGCTTTATTGTAAGGGAGAGATGGTTTTGCGTTTTTTGGGAATTGACCCGGGGATTGCAATTGTCGGTTTTGGATTTGTGGATAAGATCGGTAGCAAGGTGGTACCCGTACAATATGGCTGCATTCAGACTGAAGCTCATACACCGGAAGAAGAACGGTTGCTTCACGTGTATGAAGGCATGGTGCAGTTGATCGATAAATACAAACCAGATGCAGTAGCACTGGAGAAACTTTTCTTTAATAGGAATGTAACTACAGCGATGTCTGTCAGTCAGGCAAGAGGCGTTATGGTGCTTGCTGCTGCTCAGAAGGGACTGCCTATAGCGGAGTATACCCCAATGCAGATCAAACAGGCGATTGTAGGATACGGTAAGGCAGAGAAACGGCAGGTGCAGGAAATGGTCAAAATGTTTTTGCGTTTGCAGGCTATACCGAAGCCGGATGACGTAGCGGATGCTCTAGCTGTGGCTGTATGTCACGCGCACTCATATACATTAAATTCCAAGTTGAATGAGGTATTGCGAAAATGATTGATTTTCTAAGAGGACAGTTCGTACATGTAGAGAATGAATATATTGTGCTTGATGTTCATGGCGTGGGATACCGTGTATTTTGTCCAAATCCGTTTGCGTTTGCGAAGCAGGAAGGCGAGATCACGGTGTATACCCATCATCATGTGCGTGAAGACGCGATGCTGCTGTTTGGGTTTGTTACACGGGAAGAACAGCGTTTGTTCCGCAAACTGATTGAAGTGTCCGGAATCGGACCGAAGGTGGCACTGGGTATATTGGCAGGAGGTACGCCAGACCATGTCGTTACAGCGATCTATCAGGAGAACCTGACTTTCCTGACGAAGTTGCCGGGTATCGGCAAAAAGACAGCACAACGCATGATTTTGGATTTGAAAGACAAGCTGGATGGCTTCGGCGCAGCGGCTTATGCTACAGGTTTGTTTGCCCCACCTTCTGAGGAAGCGGGAAGTGGTTCGGCCTGGGATGAGGCTCGTGACGGTTTGAAGGCTCTCGGTTATACAGACAGTGAGCTCGATAAAGTATGGCTGAAATTGAAGAAGGATGTTACATCGGCTGATTCTGTTGATGTGTTGATGAAACGTGCGCTGCAAATGCTGTTTACGGGATAGTTAAATTTGCATATATATTATAGCAGTAGCCCGCACAAAAAAAGGTAGGGATGAACATGGATGACCGGATTATTTCCGCCAACCTGATGATGGAGGATCAGAATGTTGAACTGAGTCTTCGTCCCCGGTATCTGAATGAATATATCGGACAAAACAAGGTCAAGGAAAATTTGAAAGTATATATTGAAGCTGCCAAATTACGCAATGAAGCATTGGATCATGTGTTGCTTTACGGTCCGCCTGGGCTTGGTAAAACGACTCTTGCCAATATCGTTGCCAACGAATTGGGCGTAAACTTGCGTACCACATCGGGACCGGCAATTGAACGACCGGGTGATCTGGCTGCGTTGCTGACGAATCTACAGGAAGGCGATGTCCTGTTTATTGACGAAATTCATCGTCTGCATCGTACCGTTGAAGAAGTAATGTATCCAGCTATGGAGGACTCTGCCCTTGATATTATGATCGGAAAAGGTCCAAGTGCCCGTTCCGTTCGATTGGATCTTCCACCATTCACCCTGATCGGGGCTACAACGCGCGCTGGATTGCTGTCTGCACCACTTCGAGACCGGTTTGGTGTAATCAGTCGGCTGGAGTTTTATACCGTGGATGAGCTCGCTTATATCGTCTCACGATCTACAGAGATTTTGGGCGTCGAAATTGTTGGTGATGCTGCAGAAGAGATTGCTCTGCGCTCCCGCGGGACACCGCGAATTGCCAATCGTTTGCTAAAACGGGTACGTGACTTTGCCCAGGTAAGGGGTGATGGAATCATTACTCAGGCACTGGCTGAAGAAGCATTGAAACGGCTTCAGATTGACCCGCGCGGCTTGGACGAGATCGATCACAAGATGCTTACATCCATGATTAACAGTTTCCGCGGAGGACCTGTTGGTCTGGACACGATTGCAGCTACTATTGGTGAAGAGAGTCAGACGATTGAGGATGTCTATGAACCTTATCTTCTGCAAATCGGTATGATTCAGCGTACACCAAGAGGCAGAGTTGTTACGGATCTGGCTTACCATCATCTTGGTTTGCCTATACCACCGAAGGACGGAAAGTAAACCGGGTTTTTGTAGTTCTTAAAAAACAAATTGAAGTTTTTACGGAAACTTCCCGATATAACGTGTAGAAACAGCATGGAGAGGAGTTTAAACGTGGGGAAAGCATTACAAAAGAAGAAGTGGAGTCGGCGGTTAAAGGTACTCGCTGCTGCTCTCTTAACAGTGGGATGTCTGCAAGTGCCCGCTTTTGCTGCAGAGAGCAACGGGCAGATGATTCGGGTAGCCATGTTTGCGAATCTGGGGAGCACATATAAGTCAACAACACCTCTCATTACACTGGAATCAACCGGTAAGTGGAGTATTGGATCAGAGGGTGGGGCGGGAGTAACACTTCCTGCTGGTCAAATTCGCTTCAGTGCAGATGGCTTCCGCGTGAAAGTGCTGGAAACCGGAGACTTCAAGACTACAGCAGCAGCAGCAAAATTGCTGCAGGCGACCAGTGATAAACCATTGCTGTTCACTACGACGCTGAGCGGTAAGGCCACATATCAACTATACACAGGAAATTATGCGACAGAAGCTTTGGCTACTCAAGCCGTTGCACGAGTGCAAAAGGTGGCAGCAGCTGGGCTTGGCGGTCAAAAACCGGTGGTAACTGGAAACAAACATTTGTCAGCAGGGAGCTATAGTTCGCTTCAGGAAGCTGAGGCTGCACAGGGATCGCTCTTAGCCGCTGGAATCAATGCCTTTACCGTATTGCAGCTCAGTGGCGGGTCTCAAGGATATTCAGTATGGGTTGGGGAAGCCGTAACGGATGCCGAACTAGCAACATTGAAAAAAACGGTGGAAGTCAAGGCACCGGGCGTGAGCTTAACACCTGTATCTGACAGTAATGTGCTCATCATTCGACAGGATGCGGGTCTCAGCACAGACACGCTGAAAACTGCTCCCCATTACACGATTGCAGGCAGTGAAGCAAAAGCTTATGTGCAGGGTGATGGAAGTGGGATTAAAGTGTTGGAGCGCTCAGAGCGGACATACCGGGGAGACATGGAAGTTAGTATTGTAGGCGGAGATTTAGCTTTGGTCAACGTTGTTCCGCTAGAGCAGTATTTATACTCGGTTGTAGGAGCTGAAGTCTATTCCTCTTGGCCGGCAGAGGCTCTGAAAGTTCAGGCTGTCGCAGCTCGCTCTTACGCGCTTCAACAGGGAGAACGTTTCAAAATCGCCAATGTTGTGGATACGACACTCAGCCAAGCGTATAACGGAATAGGCTCGGAGAACGATAAAGTAACAAGCGCCGTAGACGCAACAGCTGGTGAAGTCATCAAAAGCGGCGGTAAAATCGTTGAGGCTGTGTTCTCTTCCAATGCTGGCGGCGAAACGGCACATCCGTCCGAAGTATGGAACGGGGGTGCAGGGGTATTCAGTAATGTGGACAGCCCTGGGGATGCATCAGCTCAGGCGGGTTTACATACATGGTACCATGTGCTGCTAAGTTCAGGGGTTAGTGGATATATCCGTGAGGATAATGTGAAAGAATTGACAACTAAAACAGAGGCGGGCTTGTCCAAAATAACCGTCACTGCCCAAAACACCAATGTACGTCCCATTCCACTGATTCAGTCCACGGTTGAACCGGTGGCCAAAATGAACCCGGGCACCGAGGCTGTTGTTTTGGCGAAAGTGGCTCAATCCAATGATTACGCGTGGGTAAGAGGACCATTTACCTCCGCAGCGTTGGTTAAAGCATTACAAGGAAAAACAACGACCACCGTTCCGGCATCCATCTCAACCTTGGAAGTCACAAAGCGTGGACCTTCAGGAAGAGCTCTTGAAGTGAGTGCAAATGGACAACCTTTGACAGTCAAATATGCAGATACATATCGTTCTGCACTTGGAGGATTGCCGAGTACTTTATTTGATATTGCAGGGACCGGAAGTTATACTGTATTAGGCGCTGACGGGCAAACCTCAAGCAAAACCGGCTCAAATGGTGCTGCTGTGTTGTCCGCTTCTGGAACGGGAACCTCATCGGGTAATGCTCTTGTCGTTATGAGCGGTGATGGTCAAGCCAGAGCAGTAACCCAGGGTCAAACCTTCATGTTTATCGGTCAGGGTAATGGTCATGGATTGGGCTTGTCACAATGGGGAGCCAAAGGTATGGCAGATGAAGGGTATGATTACCAGACAATATTGAAACACTATTATCAAAATGCGACTATTGTTAAGGAATGAATTGAAAATGAATGTGAACTTATATGATTTTGAATTACCAGAGCAGCTGATTGCACAGACACCTTTGCTGGATCGTACGGCATCGCGGTTGCTGACTTTAAACAAGGAGAACGGTGAGGTTAACCATCGCTCGTTCCCGGATATCATCAATTTTCTAGAGTCTGGCGACACATTGGTACTGAATGACACACGGGTATTGCCAGCACGACTGTTTGGTACAAAAGAAGATACCGGAGCCAAAGCAGAGGTACTCCTGCTGAAAAATGTGGAAGGAGACCGCTGGGAAGCTCTTGTCAAACCAGGGAAGAGGCTGAAAGCCGGATCCGTTATTGTATTCGGTGATGAGCTTAAGGCTATCATTGATGAAGAGGGAGAAATGGGCGCACGGACGCTCACATTCTCCTATAATGGAATCTTCCAGGAGATCCTGGATCGCTTGGGCGAGATGCCATTGCCTCCTTATATCAAAGAGACTCTGGATGATCGCGAAAGATACCAGACGGTATATGCAAAGCATGAAGGATCCGCAGCGGCCCCAACGGCTGGGCTGCATTTTACGGATGAGCTGCTGGATCAGATCCGTGCCAAAGGAGTCAATGTTACTTTCATTACGCTTCATGTTGGACTCGGAACGTTCCGCCCAATGTCTGTTGATGTTGTGGAAGATCATGAGATGCACGAAGAATATTACTCCATGTCTCAGGAAACGGCGGACCTGATTAATGAAACGAAGAGACGTGGTAACCGTGTATTTGCAGTAGGTACGACGAGCTGTCGAACGCTTGAAACTGTAGGAAGCAAGTTCGAAGACGGTGTGCTTCAGGAAAGCAGCGGCTGGACCAAAATCTTTATCTACCCAGGTTACACCTTCAAAGTTATTGATGGCATGCTTACAAACTTTCATTTGCCGAAATCGACACTTGTTATGCTAGTTAGTGCACTTGCAGGCAGAGAACATATCATGCATGCATATGAGCAGGCGATTCAAGAGAAATACCGCTTTTTCAGTTTTGGCGATGCCATGTTAATCTATTGATTCACAGGCATACCGAGGCTAACGATTAATTTTAGAGGATGATTAAAACCAATGGCAGCAATTACGTATGAACATATCAAAACATGTAAACAATCCGGTGCGCGTCTGGGACGTGTACATACACCGCATGGTATTATCGAGACACCAACCTTTATGCCTGTTGGTACGCAGGCGACTGTAAAAACGATGAGCCCTGAAGAGTTGAAGGAGATGGATGCACAGATTATTCTGAGCAATACCTATCACCTGTTCCTCAGACCAGGACATGAGATTGTTCGCCAGGCTGGCGGTCTGCACAAGTTCATGAACTGGGATCGGCCAATTCTGACGGACAGCGGCGGATTTCAGGTGTTTTCCCTCAGTGAGATGCGCAAAATTACAGAAGAAGGCGTTCACTTCCGTTCCCACCTGAATGGGGATAAGAAGTTCCTTTCACCTGAGGTGGCCATGGAAGTTCAGAACGCACTCGGCTCCGATATTATGATGGCATTTGATGAATGTCCTCCGTATCCGGCTGAATATGAATATGTAAAAAAATCACTCGAGAGAACGAGCCGCTGGGCGGAACGTTGCCTCGAAAGTCATGCTCGTCCGCATGATCAAGGCCTGTTTGCTATCGTACAGGGAGGCATGCACGAAGATTTGCGCCGTCAGAGCGCCGCAGATTTGACTTCCATGGATTTCCCGGGGTATGCTATTGGTGGACTGAGTGTTGGAGAGCCGAAACATTTGATGTATGGTGTATTGGATTACACAGTACCCCTGTTACCTTCCAATAAACCACGTTATTTGATGGGAGTAGGTTCGCCCGATGCATTGATTGAGGGATCGATTCGTGGAGTGGACATGTTCGACTGTGTACTGCCTACCCGGATTGCCCGTAACGGAACAACAATGACAAGCCAGGGACGACTCGTTGTTCGTAACGCCAAGTTTGCAACAGATTTTGGTCCACTGGATCCTGAATGCGATTGCTATACTTGTCGTAACTACTCCAGAGCTTACTTGCGTCATTTGATCAAAGCGGATGAAACATTTGGCTTGCGTTTGACGACCATTCATAATCTTCATTTCTTGCAGAATTTGATGCGCAATGTGCGCAAAGCCATAATGGAAGATCGTTTGCTTGATTTCCGTGATGAATTTTTCGATCAATATGGTCTTCATGACAATGACAAAGGTTTCTGATAGGTTTTGCAGAACCGGAGAAACACGCAGTATCTGTAAGTATAGTCGATAAGGGGGAGTTTTGAATGTTCCAGGTAATGCCTTTAACAGCAGCCAACGCAGGCGGTGGAATTGTATCATTGATTGTACCTTTGGTACTCATGGTTGCGATTTTCTACTTCTTGATGATTCGTCCACAGAACAAAAAGCAAAAGCAGCGCAATGCGATGCTGAACCAGTTGAAAAAGGGCGATAAAATTGTAACGATCGGTGGCCTTCACGGTACAATCGCTGAAATTACGGACGATGTTGTTGTACTTCGTGTAAACGATGTAACCAAGCTTACATTCGACCGTAATGCGATCAGCAGTGCAGTGAGTCGTGAAACCGCTGTTGAATAGATTATTGTAGTTTGTTGCAGAGAACCGGATCTCTTAGGAGATCCGGTTCTCTTTTTCTTTTTCTCTGTATGGTCAATGAGTCAAACTTCTACGATCTGTGTGTATTCACTCCGAAAATTCCTCCGAGTGCAGAAATCAAAAATGCGCTTGCAAGCTGCAGACTGTCTTTCCAATTGAATGAAGCATCCAAAGCGAGGAAACCTATAAGCAATACGATCAGTCCATAAATGATGCCGGTTAGCCCTCCATGGTACCAGCCTTTTTCGCCAGACCGTTTTCCCGCTACAAATCCTCCAACCAGCAAAGACAAGCCATGAACGACATACGTGTAAAGCGAAAGTTCTTGCTCCCGCATGCTGCTCATCCAGAGAAAGAGGGAGAGGATTAACGCTCCCAGTAACATCCATACAAATGCGTGGCAGAGGCCCGATAATATCGGATTGGACATTCGAAACGAAATCACTCGGCGAATCAGCTGCATGAAGCAACCCCCTTGTACAAGTTTGAAATTATTACATTGTATGGTCAAGCCTCACGAGTTATGAACTGAATTTTCCATTAAATGAACAATCAAGATTCGCATGGGCATACCTGGTTCAGGTCAAAATAGGGATTACGCTTCAGGTATCTGTTTTGTAAATCAGATGTGAAGGAGGGACCATGTTATGAATTTTTCGGATATAGGAGCGCATATTTTTCGAACGATTCTCATGTATTTTATCGTCTATGGAGCCATTCGGGTTATGGGGAAAAGGGAAATAGGCAAGCTGTCCATGTTCGATCTGGTTGTGTCCATTATGCTTGCTGAGATAGCGGCATTTGTCATAGAGGATACGGATAAACCGTTGTCTCACGGCATTGTGCCCATGGTGACCGTACTTGTTGTCCAGATTGGCATGGCCTTTCTAAGTCTCAAGAGCCGTCGCTTACGACTCATGATTGATGGAAAACCGACGGTACTCATCTCCAAGGGCACACTCCATCGTGATGAAATGCGTAAACAACGATATAATTTGGATGACCTGCTGCTGCAGTTGCGTGAACAGAATATCGACAGTATTGGAGAAGTCGAATTTGCCATTTTGGAAACGACCGGGAAGCTAACCGTTATCCCCATGAACAACTCTTCTTCTGGTCAAGGAAACAGTTCATCGCAAAATAACATGAAAAAGCCTAGGCAGGACAAGGTCGATGGCTTTCAAAATATTAAATACGAGGGTCTTCCCCTGCCGTTAATTATGGATGGTAAAGTCCAAGATCAAAATCTGGAGCTGATTCAGAAAACACGTTTTTGGCTGAAGAATCAGATTCAACAGAAGGGTGTGCTCGATTTCAAGGATGTGTTTATATGCTCCATCGACCATAATGGCAAAGTATTCGTAAGCTTGAAGGATGATAAAAAATAGCGATAGCCTCCTTATTTCCGAGAACGCCGTTGGAACCAGGAACCAATGATCGGCATTCGGGAGAGATCATGAAAGTCAATCATGCGGGTCATGCCCATCACAATAAAATAAACAATGAGACCAGCAGCAGGGGCAAGAATCATTCTTAGCCAGAAGGGCAGCAAAATAGCCGTATGTTCGTAAACCAAAAGAGTTGCTGCTCCCATGATGACCATGCCAGTTGCTGTTTTGACCCAATCCATCATTTTGAACCGGAACTGAAGTAAATTGCGCACACTTCTGGCATGTAATAGAGTAACCACAGTTGAGTTCACACAGATAGCAATCACTGCACCGAAAATGCCGTATTCGGGTTTGGATGCAAGCAGCAAAATCAAAGTAATTTTGATTACCGCACCGATAAATGTATTGAGGAGAGCTTTTCCTGGACGATCGAGTGCCTGTAGAGCAGCTTGAAGAGGTGCCTGAATGTAGATAAACAGAGCAAAAGGAGCCATAAGTTTAAGCATGCTTCCAATCGATGCATCATTATACAGTACTAAACACATCGGTTCGGCAAGCACATACATAAAAACAGAAAAAGGGGCACCTGTGACGAGTGCAAGCCGCAGTGCCTGATGCATTCGTTTATGGATGAGGGCGCGATCACCCTGCGCGGAAGCTTCAGACAGGGAGGGAACAAGTGATGTGGCAAGTGATGAAGTCAGTGCACCCGGCAGCAGCAGCAGCGGAATGATCATGCCTTGTAACGCACCATATTGTGCGGTTGCCAGTCCGCGGGATATACCTGCAAGAGCCAGACTCTGAGCGGTGACGATGGTTTCAGCAAGGTAGGAAAGTGAGCCTACAAGTCGGCCTGCTGTTACGGGAACAGAGATGGCTAAGAGGCGCCTGATCAATCCTGTTTGTGAAGCATTCGCATCAACGGGTATTGTGGGTGAAGGAACATTTGCATTCGGTGGTATCAGATGATTGGAGCGCTCAGGATCCTTTTTATGTCTGTTATAATTCCATAGCAGTACAAGCATGCCGACAAATTCACCGACGAGTGCTCCGAGCATGGCTCCTGCAGCTGCCTGAGCAATACCTTGTGGGAGAAGCAGCCAGGAAAACCAAATCACGCATATAATCCGTACAATGGTTTCCGTAATGGAGGAAGCGGCAGTAGGAATCATATTCTGCTTGCCCTGAAAATACCCGCGATACACCGCGGATACAGCTATGATCGCAATCATCGGACTCATGCTTACAAACGTATGATACACCCTCTCATCCGTCAGAACATAACGTGTAACCCACGGGGCAAAGACAATGCATAGAAACATGAAAACAACGCCCAAGGTCAAGGTGAAGCTTAGACTAATCTGTAATATGCGCTGGGGAGAATAGCGGTTGGCGCCTGTATCAGCTTCAGCAACGAGTTTGGCAACGGCAAGCGGGATGCCTCCGGTAATTAATGTGACGAGTACGATGAAGAAAGGATAGCTCAGCTGATACAAACCAACCCCTTCAGCTCCGATCACGCGAGGCAGCGCAATACGGGGGATAAAGCCGAGAATGCGATTAATTATGCCTGCGGCTAGCAGGATCATGGCTCCCTGGATAAATGTCTGTTTCTTCAAAACTACCCCTCTTTCCCGGTTGAAAGTAACAGGTCTCGTAAACGGGACAAAGCCGTTGTTCTTCATCCTATGCCAGTCCACTGTCTTCTCATGACAACTTGGACTCTATTAACAAAAAGATCCAGATTGGGCAAGCAGGAATCTGAATGTATGAAGTCGAATCATGTAATATTGATGCCGCATAAAGGCTTGTGCGTAAGAAGGGAGGCGCTCCCCGCTTGGAAGAAATGAACGATATGGAGCTGGAAGAATCCATTGAGATGTTATGTCGCAGCAAGGCGGAGGAATTAAGGCTTGTCGGGTACGAATATGTGACCAGCAAAGATGTCTGGAATTGCGTTAGTCATAAATATGAAAAACAGGGCATTCCACCGCTTCACCAACTGGTGAACGACATTTTGTCACTGAAAGCAACAAGCTTTATGAACTTTATGACCGTTTCTGCATACCGGGGGTCCTCTTTCTAACGAAAGGGATCTTTTTGTGTTGGAAATTGACTGCTTTTTACGGCATCGCTATAATAGGAATATTGAGAATGAAGGGGGATCTAGGAACGGCATGAAGAGAATTGTCAGTTTCATTCTGGTCGTGCTTGTGACCACAGGAGTCATGTTGGGCACAAGTCCGGGCCTGCTCAAAAATATTCGCTTGGGCCTCGATTTAAAGGGAGGCTACGAGATCTTATATGAAGCAGAGCCGCTGGAACAAGGGCAGCAAGTTACCAAAGCTTCTTTGGTACAAACTGCAAGAAGTCTGGAGAGCCGTGCCAATGCGCTCGGAACAAGCGAGCCGGAAGTAACTACAGAAGGAACCAACCGGATTCGTTTGAAATTGGCTGGCGTTACGGACGAGGAAGAAGTAAGAGCCAAAATGAAAGAACCTGCCGTCCTGACTTTCCGTAGTAAAGGAGAGAATGACAAGGAAGGCGAGTATACGAAGATTGAGCTTCGAGGAAATGAATTTGTTGAGAACGGCGCAAAAGTGACTTTCAATCAGCTGAATGAACCAATGATTGATATCCAGGTCAAAGATAAAGCGAAGTTCTCGGAAGTTACCAAACGTCTCATCGGACAACCTCTTGCCATCTATCTGGATGATCAGTTGCTGTCTGCCCCAACCGTACAACAGCAATTGACTGACGGTTCGGCACAGATTACAGGCAATTACACACGTGAGGAAGCGAATCAGCTGCGTGACACCATTAACCTGGGTGCACTTCCTCTGAAACTTACAGAGAAATACTCGCAAAGCGTTGGAGCAACGCTGGGTAAATTGTCTCTCGACCAAACGATTAAAGCGGGCTTGATCGGTTCCGTTATTATTTTAGTGTTCATGATTGGGCTGTATCGCATTCCGGGGATCATCGCAAGCTTTGCCTTGATCACACATACGTGGCTGGTACTAGCGATCTTCTATATGGGAGAATTTGTGCTTACCCTTCCGGGTATCGCAGCATTTATCCTAGGTATAGGGATGGCGGTTGACGCCAACATCATTACGTACGAGCGGATTAAGGAAGAAATGCGGAGTGGTAAATCGATTTTGTCTTCAGTTAAGGCGGGAAGCAAGCATTCCTTCCGTACTATTATCGATTCCAATATCACAACCATCATTGCTGCGGCCGTTATGTTTTTCCTGGGTACAGGCGCAGTCAAAGGTTTCGCGCTCGTGTTGATTTTTGACATCGTCACCAGCATTATCACGAATATTTTCTTCTCCCGCTTCCTGTTGACCCTGCTTGTGCGGGCTAACGTGTTGAAGAAGCCTAAGTACTTCGGAGTGAAGGAGAGTGAAATTCGTGCGCTTTAATTGGAACCATGATTACATTAAAGGCAGTAAAATTGCCTATACGTTCTCCATTATTTTGACTTTGGCAGGGATTATCAGTTTGTTCTCCCTTGGATTAAATTATGCGGTTGATTTCCGCTCAGGTTCGAATGTGGACATTACCGTTTCCAAGGCGATTACCTCAGAACAGGTTACTCCGATTATCGAAGACCTTGGTGTCAATGAAGGCGACGTAAATATTACGCCAGGTGCCGACCGAGTTAACGTTCGTTTCTCCAACGTATTGGATGAGACACAAGAGAGCAAGTTCAAAGAGGAATTCACCAAGCTGGACCCGGAGGCTTCTTATGAAGTCAATACCGTAGATCCGGAAATGGCCAAAGAACTCGAACGTAACGCAATCTATGCGGTCCTTATCGCAAGTATCGGAATCATGATCTATGTTGCGATTCGTTTCGAGTGGCGTTTTGGACTGGCGGCCGTTATTGCGCTCTTCCATGATGCATTTGTCGTCATTAGTGTGTTCTCCATCTTCCGTTTGGAAGTGGATCTGACCTTTATTACCGCTGTACTGACGATTGTCGGTTTCTCCATTAACGATACCATTGTTATTTTTGACCGTATTCGGGAGAA
Organism: Paenibacillus sp. ACRRY; assembly: GCF_022346995.1. Taxonomy (GTDB): domain Bacteria; phylum Bacillota; class Bacilli; order Paenibacillales; family Paenibacillaceae; genus Paenibacillus. The sequence goes on from NZ_JAKRNM010000002.1 coordinate 13,976, forward strand.
CCTTCGTTTCGCCAAGAAAACAACAAAAGCAGACTTGCGTGAAGTGGTTAACCGCAGTTTGGCTCAAACGATGACGCGCTCATTGAACACGACATTTACAGTGTTTGCAGCATCCATCTGTTTGTTTATCTTCGGTGGAGAGTCCATTCGCATGTTCTCGCTTGCGATGGTAATCGGGACACTGTTTGGTGCATATTCATCCATCTTCATCGCTGCACCACTGTGGCTGGTTCTCAAAGGAAAACAAGTGGACAAGCCGAAAACGGCAGCCAAAGCATCCAACTAAACATCTTATTTGCAAGCCGCGTCTGTCAGGCGCGGTTTTGCAACTTTAGGTACAGAATGAAGGGGGAATTTCCATGACCAGAGAACGTATTCCAGCTGCTCAAGCGGCAACGTGGAGTGGTATTGCCGGGAATATGACACTTGCAGTGATCAAGGCTGGCGTCGGTTATATGGCGAACAGCAAATCGTTGCTTGCGGATGGTCTGTATTCTGCCTCGGAAGCTGCTTCCTCACTGGCAGGTCTCTTCCCCTCGAAGTCTGTACAGGATAGGAACACAGTACGCCGGGAAAAGGCCAGAGAGCATTCGCGCATGGCGAGGCCTGGGATTACGGTGCTGCTGTCCGTCCTAATACTTATGGGAGGCCTTCAGATTGCGATCTCTGCTCTGACCGGATTGACTGGGGATGAGCCTGGCGAATCGGCTAAATACGATCATGCACTTATCGCAGCTTTTGCTGCACTTGCCGTGAGAGAAGCTATTTTCCAATTTCAATATCGATATTACCGCCGGCGCAATCAGTCGCAGGCACTGTCCTATGCTCAGGAACATCGTCGTGCGTTATATTGTTCGCTTACCGTACTCGTAGGCATTGCAGGTTCAATGGCTGGTGAAACGATGGGGATTCATGTTTTGCTGTATATGGACCCAGCGGCTGCACTCATTGCTTCCTGCTTCGTGCTTCACAAGGGTTACCGTATGATTGTAGATACCGTCTATGGCTCGCTCGTTCAGGAACTGGAACAGGAGGAGGCCATGGATTTCAAGGAAACGGTACAACGGGTTTATGGTGTTATTACGATTGAACATCTGACTGCCCGGGAACAGGAACATGCTGTAACCGTTGAACTGGTCATTAGTGTGAATCCGAGAATTTCGGTGCTGGAAGCACAGGAAATTGCCAATCGGGCCAAGACATTACTGTTAACCCGTTTTAGTCATGTAAAAGAAGTACAGATCCAGGCTATCCCTTATGATCCGGGATATCCTTACAAATCCAATCATGAACTGCCCGATCATGAAGCGACATTAATTCAGTAATGAAGCGCGGGTCCCGTAGATCAGGAAAGGAGCGTTATCATTGCTTTATTCGCAATACCGGTGGAACACACCGAATATCGATTTGGAGGCGGCTGCGGGACTCTCGCAGGCGCTTTCCGTTTCAGCACTTGTTGGACGTTTGCTGGTTAGCCGGGGAGTCCATAATGAAACTGAGGCAGAGCGGTTTCTTCATCCCGATCTGGGGCAGATGCATGATCCTTATCTGCTTCGGGGCATGAATGAAGCTGTACCGCGTATCCGACTTGCGCTCGAGCGTGGTGAACATATCTTAATTTACGGAGATTACGATGCAGATGGTGTGTCCAGTACTTCTCTGATGATCCATTTAATGCGGCATCTTGGGGCATCCTATGATATCTACATCCCTCATCGGTCCAATGAAGGCTATGGATTGCACAATCATGCGCTGGACTGGGCCCATCAGCAAGGGGTTTCGCTAATTATAACGGTCGATACAGGAATCAGCGCGGTGGATCAAATTGCATATGCAGCAACACTCGGGATGGAAGTCATCGTAACAGACCATCATGAACCGCCTGAGATTCTTCCAGAAGCGTTTGCTTTGATTAATCCCAAACTTCCTGATTGTCCCTATCCTTTCAAAGGCTTGGCCGGTGCCGGAGTAGCCTTGAAACTGGCACAAGCCCTAATCGGTGAGGTACCTGGTGAATGGATGGAGATTGCTGCCATCGGTACCGTCGCGGATCTCATGCCGCTTGAAGGAGAGAACCGGGTTATTGTCAGTTATGGCGTTGAGTCCATGCGGGGATCACGTCTGCCAGGCATAAGTGCGCTGCTTGAGATTAGTAACGTAGATCAAAGCCAGGTTACATCAGTGAACATTGCCTTTGCGATGGCTCCCCGTATTAATGCCAGTGGTCGTTTGGATCATGCAGGAAGAGCTGTTTCGCTTCTTACAACCGAGAATCTGGATGAGGCTCATATGCTTGCAGGTCAACTCGATCTGTTGAATCGGGAACGGCAGCAGGTTGTCGAGGGCATAGTCCAGGAAGCCAGCGCGCAGTTGGAACAAAAAATCCAGCTTCGTTCCGGTAAAGTTCCCGATGTGATCGTTCTTGCGGGAGAAGGCTGGAATGTGGGGGTTGTGGGCATCGTGGCTTCCAAAATACTGGAACGCTATTATCGTCCGACGCTCATCTTGGGAATAGACCCAGAGACGGGGATATGCAAAGGCTCTGCCCGCTCCATTGATGGTCTGGATATCTATGAGGCACTAACTGCTTGTAAACATACAATGGACCACTACGGTGGACATCCGGCAGCTGCTGGCATGACTCTTCATCGGGATCAACTTGAAGAGCTGGAGTCGGGGTTGAATGAGTTTGCAGCCGACGTTCTGACGGAAGCGGACTTTATGCCTGAGCGACTGGCAGACGACGAGTGTACAATTAGTGACGTGCCGCTGAAAGTCATTCAGGAGATTGACAGACTTCAACCTTTCGGCATGAGCAATCCTTCGCCTCGTTTTGTTTTGAGGAATGTTATGGTAAAAGAAACACGAACGATGGGCAGGGAGAAACGGCATCTGAAACTGGTTCTCGAACAAGACGGGCAGCAGCTCGAAACCGTTGCTTTTGGCAAGGGAGCTTTAGCAGAATTTTTACCTGCGGGTACTCTTATTGATGTATTGGGCGAATTGTCCATCAATGAATGGAACGGGATGCGCAAACCGCAATTGATGCTTCAGGACATCCATGTTCCACACGCTCAAGTCTTCGATTTGCGTGGGAATGCCGATCCACTGAACGCGATGAAACAGTTCTTGGGTTCACTTGAAGTACATCTAAGGTATACGTCAGGCTCAATAGGTGCGATTGTCCGGAAGGATATCCATGTTTCTGAGGGAAATTCATTGTATGAACCGTGCCTTTGGGTATATGATAGAAAGGTCGGGTTATTTCCGTATAATGCTGCTGCACAGCATTATGGACAGGAACAGGTCCGGACGTTATTTGTGTTTGATACGCCGGAAACCCCGGAACAACTTGATGCCATGCTGGCCATGTTCAGCGGAGCCGAGAATATCATCCTTCTGCACGGATCAGGCAACCGCCGAGATCGCCTTCAGATGCCTTCCAGAGACCTCTTCAAGCGTATTTATATGCTGGTGTCGAAATGGAGAGCTGAACCGGTAGAGGAACAAGAGATTACTCCTGTGCTCAGTCGTCAGTGTGGATGTTCGCTGCGTATGATTACCATGATGCTGGATGTGTTTGAAGAATTATCGTTCATCATCCGCAAGGATGGCAAAATATCGTTTGTGGACAACCCGCCCAAACGCGATCTGGCTTCATCCCGTCATTATCAGGCACTGGAAAACATGGCCGAGACAGAACAGGTACTGCTGGATGCATCTACACCGCAGCTGACACAATGGATGATATCCCGGATGAAGGGCGTATCTTAGATGGAAGTTGTGTATTTATTTTAGGAGGAGATTATTTTGGATTTTAAAGAGTATATTCGTGTCATTCCTGACTTTCCACAACCGGGAATCAGCTTCAAGGACATTACGACATTGTTGAAGGATGGAGAAATGTACCGCAAGGCGATCAATGAGCTGAAAGTAATGGTTTCTGATCTCAAAATTGATGTCATTGCTGGACCTGAAGCACGTGGTTTCGTTGTGGGCGCCCCTCTGGCATACGCTCTTGGTGTCGGCTTTGCTCCGATTCGAAAAAGTGGAAAACTGCCTGGAGAGACGATTGAAGTAGGTTATGATCTCGAATATGGCAAGGATACACTTGCGATGCATACCGATGCAATTGAAAAAGGACAAAATGTCCTGATTGCTGACGATCTGCTGGCAACAGGTGGAACGATTGCAACTTCCGTTAACCTGATTGAACAATTGGGAGGCAAAGTTGTAGGTGCGGCATTCCTGATTGAGCTGTCTGACCTGAATGGACGCGCCAAATTGCCGGAGATCGATGTATTTACGTTGATGAACTACTAAGATCCCTGCATGCGTGCTGTCTCACCACTATAAAGTGCATCTCCCGTTTCCCGGGAAATAATATACAGCATTAATGATTATTAAAAAGCCTGCTTTCTCATTTCCTGGGAATTGAGAAAGCAGGCTTTTTGGTGTTTATGTTTGCAAAGCATCCGGAATGCGATGAAAATAATCCAGCAAGGATCAGTCCGGGGTTTTCTCCGTCAGAGGTTGTTTCTCCGATTGGTCATTAGACCATCCGAGTACTTCGAACAATTTGAACAACAGGCTCAGCAGGATACCGACAATGGTAGCCAGTGCCATCCCTTTCAATTGTACTCCATAGATGGAAACCTCAGTTCCACTTAGTCCAATCACAAGTACAAGTGTTGTCAGCAAGAGGTTCGTTGGTTTGGCAAAGTCTACTTTTTGCTCGACCAAAATACGCAGACCAGATGCTGCAATGACCCCGAACAGAAGCAGGGATACACCACCCATAACAGGTACTGGTATGTTGGCAACAAGCGCCGAGAATGTCCCTGAGAACGAGAGCACGATCGCAATGATCGCTGCGCCACCAATGACGTAGGTGGAATAGACTCTTGTAAGTGCCATAACACCGATATTTTCACCATAAGTTGTATTCGGCGTGGATCCAACAAAGCCGGACAGAATAGTGGAAACCCCATTTCCGAGCAGGGAACGATGGAGACCAGGGTCCTTGGACAGATCCTTGCCTACAATGCTGCTCGTTACGAGCAGATGTCCGATGTGTTCTACAATAACAACGAGAGCCACGGGCAAAATGGTGAAGATTACGGACCAGTCAAACGTAGGCGTCGTGACTGTTGGCATGGAAATCAAATTAGCACTTGCAATCTTTTCCGTTTCGACTGCATCCATAAAGTACCCAAGGACATATCCGGATACAATCCCGATCAGAATGTGAATGATTTTGGGAAATCCACGGAAGGTTACGGCTCCAATTACAGTGATACCGAGAGTAACCATGGATAAAATAATAGGCTTGGCCTGAGGAACCCAGTTGGGGTTGTTCACAGGGTCAGAATTGATCAGCCCAGCCATGCCCGCTGCAACAGGCACGAGTTCCAAACCGATCAGGGCTACGATAGCTCCCATGACTGCCGGAGGGAACACAACATTAATCCAGCCCGTCCCGGCATATTTGATGATAAGAGCGACAAGACAGAATACAATGCCTGTTATAATAAATGCTCCGAGGGCCATGGAGTAGCCGTTACCCGGATGCGATTCTATAACAAATGTAACGGGCGCGATAAAAGCAAAGCTGGAACCCAGGTATGCTGGTATTTTGCCTTTGCACATCAATATGTAAAGCAATGTTCCGATACCGTTCATCAACAGGATCATGCTTGGATCAACCCCGAACAGGTTGGGTACAAGCACTGTGCTGCCAAACATGGCAAACAAATGCTGCAGACTGAGCAGGGAGCCAGATCCTAGTGGCATCTTCTGATTAACCTGAATTTCGCGTTGCAATGAACATTCATCTCCTTTTCCGAAACACAAATCTTCAATAGATTACAGAGTTTCTCTTAATTAAGCAATAACATTTTTTGCGATTTGGCTTCGAATGTACGTTTTTTAGCAAATATTGATTCTATTTCGTATATAAATGGCCATAATATTTAAGATAAAGGCACGGTTTAATCCCGTTAAGCGGATTAGGGAGATATGGATGGACCAGTCATAAATTCTTTAAAAAAATTGGATATACGCTCTTATTCGTCAGCAGTTGACGGGAAACGGGCGAAGCGTCATAATTATAGGAAATTACTTTTACGGGGAACCTGTGTTGATGCATTTGTCACGGGTTCCATTTTGTATAGAAAGGACACGGAACAGATCAGAATGGGCATAGAGCAATTACTCGAGAAGGCCGGAGCTTATATCAAAGAACCCGATCTGGTGCGCATACGTGAAGCTTACGAATTTGCTGATCAGGCCCACCATGGACAGATGCGTAAATCGGGAGAACCGTATATCCTGCATCCGCTTGCGGTTGCCGACATTGTTGTGAACATGCAGATGGACACCATCTCCATTATTGCAGCGCTTCTTCATGATGTTGTAGAAGATACTACGGTATCGCTTGAAGAAATCCGCAATCACTTCGGCAATACGTGTGCCATGCTTGTTGACGGCTTGACGAAGCTGGAACGTATTCAGTTCCGCTCCAAGGAAGAGCAGCAGAACGAAAACTATCGTAAAATGTTCATCGCCATGGCGCAGGACATCCGTGTCATCGTTATCAAATTGGCTGACCGCCTGCACAATATGCGGACCCTCAAATTTCAATCGGAAGAAAGCCAGCGCAGAATTTCTTATGAGACGCTGGAGATTTTCTGTCCCATTGCCAACCGTTTGGGTATCTCTGCGATCAAATGGGAAATGGAGGACATTGCTCTCCGTTATTTGAATCCGCAGCAATACTACCGTATTGCAAATCTGATGCACAAGAAGCGTGCAGAACGTGAGCAGTACATCGATACGGTGATGGACGGAATCACGACCAAGCTTGATGAGATGGGAATTCAGGCAGATCTGTCTGGTCGACCGAAACATATTTACAGTGTGTTCAAAAAAATGACAACGAAGAACAAGCAGTTTAATGAAATCTACGATCTGCTTGCGATTCGTATTATTGTGGATAATATCAAAGATTGTTATGCTACCCTCGGCATTATACACACATTATGGAAACCGATGCCTGGGCGTTTTAAGGATTACATTGCAATGCCTAAGGCTAACATGTACCAATCGCTTCATACAACGGTGGTTGGCCCGAATGGGGAGCCGACTGAAGTTCAGATTCGGACATGGGATATGCATCGTACTGCCGAATTCGGGATTGCGGCCCACTGGGCCTATAAGGAAGGTGCAGCAACCGGAAATAATTTTGAAGATAAAATTACATTCTTCCGGGAGATCCTTGAGCTTCAAAATGAAGCGCAGGATGCATCTGAATTTGTCGAATCCCTTAAGATGGATTTCTTCTCTGATTTGGTATTTGTATTTACACCAAAAGGTGAAGTCATCGAGTTGCCTACAGGCTCCGTGCCGCTGGATTTTGCGTACAGAATTCATACCGAAGTGGGAAACCGTACGATTGGTGCCAAAGTCAACGGTCGCATTGTTCCACTTGATTACCATCTGAAGACTGGAGATATCATTGAGATCCTGACGTCCAAACATTCATATGGTCCAAGTCAGGATTGGCTCAAAATTGCGAAATCATCCCATGCGAGAGCCAAGATCAAGCAGTGGTTCAAGAAGGAACGCCGCGAAGAAAACGTTGAAAAAGGCCGCGAAAGCTGTGAACGCGAGCTGAAACGTATGGGGCTGGATCCTTCTGCGTGGATGACGGATGACAAATTGATGGAAGCATGCAAAAAATACGCGTTTAACGATATTGATGACATGCTTGCAGCGGTTGGATTCGGTGGTATTACTGCTGCACAGATCGTGACCAAAGCAACCGAGAAATTGCGCAAGGAACAGGAAGAGTCGAGCTTGCTCGAATTGAATTCCGAAATGCGGGAGCTGAAGCCTGCACCTGAACGCAAGAATCGTCCTACCAACGGCATTCGTGTCAAAGGCATCGATAACTTGCTCGTTCGCTTTGCACGCTGTTGTAATCCTGTCCCGGGTGATGACATTATCGGTTACGTTACGCGCGGTCGTGGGGTATCCGTGCACCGCAGCGACTGTCCGAACATTCCTTCAAGCGGGGATGGAGAGGAAGCAGCACGCGTCATTGAGGTGGAATGGGAAGAAAATATTGAGGCCAACTACAGTGTCGATATTGAGATTACCGGACATGATCGCAATGGACTGCTCAATGAAGTGCTTCAGGCCGTTTCCGAAAGTAAAACAAATATATCTGCCGTCACCGGACGGACAGACAAAAATAAATTAGCATTGGTGCACGTTACAATCCTGATCCGCAATACAGAGCATCTGCATTCTGTCGTCGAACGGATCAAACGGGTAAAAGATGTCTATTCCGTGCATCGGATTATGCAGTAAGGAGCCTGTCAGATGAGAGTGCTTGTACAACGTTGCAAAGAGGCTCAGGTTACAGTTGGTGACGAAATAACGGGACGGATTGAATCCGGGGTCATGCTGCTCGTAGGTATTACTCATGAAGACACGGAGAAAGATGCGGTGTATCTCGCAGACAAGGTGGCAGGACTTCGAATTTTCGAGGATGATCAGGAAAAGATGAATCTTAGCCTAATGGATGTGGGTGGCGCAGTCCTTTCGGTCTCGCAATTTACACTATATGGCGACTGTCGCAAAGGGAAACGCCCGAGTTTTGCGGCTGCAGCCCGGCCAGAAGCCGCTGAGGTGTTATATGAGACCTTTAATCAACTATTGAGGGATAAAGGCATTCAGGTGGAAACGGGGAGATTCGGAGCCATGATGGATGTGTCCTTCACCAACTGGGGGCCCGTGACTTTAATGCTGGAGAGCCCGCTCCGTCAGGAAGCACGTGCATAATTCACCCGGGATCAGGCCATAATGAGGGATAGTTCTAGCACTAGCATAAGCTGATCAAAGGAGTATCTCTCACTATGCGTCAATCTGCCAAGGTAACACGTTCCCGTACGGAACCACTGCTTATCCCAGGGAATCTGTATGAGTCACTGAAATTAGCTCGTGCAGCTTCTGAATGTGTGGCTACAATCTGGTCTACCCAGGATTCGGACAAGGGAGAACAGAGTCACCTGCCGCGTGCCTAGTTATGATGAAAGAAAAGCTGTAAGCAGGCAGTCATTTTTATATGTTGAAAGCTTACTCGTATAGCAGCAAAGCCGAAAGCCTTGATTCGATACTCGGATCAGGGCTTTTTTATGTGATGTTTTCGTTTCCGTGTTGGAAATAAACTCAATGATCGATTGCTTAAGCTGTTATAAACAGCTGCAGTTAGGGTAATAACAACACGAGGCACATGATTGTGCCGAGGTTCAGGGTTTGTACATGGATTTACTGAATTTGTAGATTACAAAATTCTGCAAAACCCGAATATGAAAAGATTTTTCGAACACGGAAAGGAGAACATACGTTATGAGTAAAGTTGCTTTTTTATTGGCGAACGATTTTGAAGATTCGGAAATGCAGGTCCCATATGATGAGGTGAAAAAAGCCGGACACGATGTGGAAATCATCGGTTTGAAGGCAGGAGAAACGCTCAAAGGTAAAGGCGGCAAGGCCTCCTATACTTCAGACAAGGCGATTGCAGAAGTGTCGGCATCAGATTACGACGCTGTGGTCATTCCAGGGGGATCTTCTCCTGAAAATCTGCGCACGGATGCGAACATTCTGAAGTTTGTAACGGAGATTAACAGTGCGAAGAAGCCAATCGCAGCCATCTGCCATGGCCCGCAAATTCTGGCCAGCGCTGATCTGCTCAAAGGGCGAACCATTACGTCCTATCCTCCACTTAAGGATGATATGGTCAATGCGGGTGCTGAATTTAAGGATCATGAGGCTGTAGTGGACGGTAATTACATTACATCGAGAACACCAGCCGATGAGCCTGCATTTGTTCGTGAACTGTTAAAAGTCATATAATCGGTCACGGGTAAACGATTTAACTTGTTTATCAAGTTAATCTGCACAATACATGATGTAATTTATTCCGACAAAGGAGGGTTTGACATGGCAAAGCATATTCAGGCATATTTTCGAACCGAAGATGAGGCGGAGGGTGCTAGAACTTCACTTCAGACGTTTCGGACCGAGCATTTGGAGGTAGGACAGCTGGACAGTGCGGTTGGCAGAGACAAACGCATCTTGCTACCGCTGGTGCCTTATAATACGGCGGGTGGCGCAGGTACAAATGGAACCATGGGTGTGGGTACAGCGCCTGGAGTCCCTGCAAGTGAAAACGTAGTTCCAGTGGTTAGTAATGTGGATCGTAATGCTGACCGGGATGTACGCGACAATGTGAATACGGATGGTGACCTGCTCAGAGCGGCGGACGTCTCCTCGGAAGATTATGATGATCTGCATTATGTTTTGTCAGCCAAAGTCCAGGACGAGGATTATGATGAAATTGTTCATAAGCTTCGCTCCAACAATGCCTATGTGGAAGAATTGAATTAACATGTAGATCATAAAAGAGCCCCTGCGACGCCTGACTTCATTTCGTGTCAGCGCGATCGCAAGGGCTCTTCTCTATAAGTTTACTTTTATAATATTAAAGCGCTATCATTTTTGTAATATTACTGTAATATTAGTTACATAAGGCTTTAACATAGGGCGTTTATAATAACAAGCATGACCCCCTTTTTTTATATATCCTTTGAGCCTGCACACCGTGTGCAGGCTTTTTTTTGCTGTCTTTTGATGTTAGCCCTTGACTTTAGTACTGCGGTTCATTACAATCAGAAAATAATATGTTGACTAAAGTCAATATCAGTCGTTTTCTTGAATTATATTACTGATTTGATGACGGGACCAAGTACTCCGTGCCCACATGAACAGAGAGGAATCCCTTGGCTGTAAGGATTCTCTTGATGAGCGGACGAATGACTTCCCCGAGAACAGACGGCGAACACATCAGAGAAGATTCTGATAGCCATTAGCCGGCCTGCGCAGGACGTGCGTTACACGTAGAGCGGAACGATGGTCTGATCGGATTGCAGCAAGGCAGTCCTTGATAATCAGATGATCACCTGAACGGCGAAAGTGTCAGGAGTTCCGGAATGTGGGTGGTACCACGGGTGAATGTATAAACACAATCTCTCGTCCCTTTGTTTGCTGTATGCAGCGACAGGGCGAGGGATTTTTTTGTTATATAGAGAAAATAGAAGCTGGAGGGATGAAAGATGGCTTTTCAGAAACCAACGGGAACACAGGATTTGCTGCCTGGCGTAGTGGAGAAATGGCAGTTTGTCGAAGAGAAAATTAAGGATCTGTGTCGCCGTTTTAATTATCGGGAGATCCGCACACCCATTTTCGAACAGACTTCACTGTTTGAGCGAGGGGTAGGTGAAACAACCGACATCGTTGAAAAAGAAATGTACACGTTCAAGGACAAGGGTGATCGCAGCATGACGCTTCGCCCGGAAGGAACCGCCGGTGTTGTACGTGCTTTTGTAGAGAATAAGCTGTATGGGGAGCCAGATGTCACGAAGCTTTATTATGTAGGTCCCATGTTTCGTTATGAGCGTCCGCAAGCAGGACGCCAGCGCCAGTTCCACCAGTTCGGGGTAGAGGCATTCGGAGCAGTAGATCCGGCAATCGATGCAGAGGTTATTGCACTTGGTTATCAGTTCTGTGTTGAACTGGGGTTGAAGGATGTCAAAGTTGAAGTAAACTCGGTTGGTAATGCGGCAAGCCGTGCTGCTTATCGTGAAGAGCTGCTGGGCTTCCTGAGACCGATGAAGGATACCTTGTGCAAGGATTGCCAAAATCGCATGGAACGCAACCCGCTTCGCGTCCTCGATTGTAAGGTGGATCAGGACAAATTTGTCGGTGCCCCTTCCATTCTGGATAGCCTGGACGAGGAAGCAACGAACCACTTTGCCAAAGTTCAAGGATTCCTGGATGATTTCGGGGTGGATTATGAAGTGAACACGCGTCTTGTGCGCGGACTTGATTATTACACCATGACAGCATTTGAACTAAAGGCACAGGGGATTGGTGCCATTGATACCGTAGGTGGCGGTGGCAGATATAACGGCCTCGTTGGGGACATCGGCGGACCGGATCAACCGGGCATCGGTTTTGGTATCGGTCTGGAACGTATTCAACTGATACTGGAACACCAAAACATTGATGTAAGTGCCCTCACCCCGCTTGATGTGTACTTTGTTGCCCTTGGAGAAGCAGCAGATCGGGAAGTAAACCGTCTGTTGTTCAAACTTCGTCAGTCTGGTCTCTCAGGTGAACGTGATTATCTGGGGCGCAAGATGAAAGCTCAAATGAAGTCAGCGGATCGTTACAAGGCCCGTTATACGGCAATTCTTGGCGATGATGAGCTCGAACGCGGGGAGATTGCACTCAAGGCAATGGATACAGGTGAACAGCAAACCGTAAAACTGGAAGAGCTGATTGCAACCATTCAGGGAGCCAAATAAGATCGAACAAGCCAGGTAAGTTAAATTTAATATCAATATGATTCGGCAGCTTTACGGGGCCTGGAAGCCATTCAACCTAGATTTTGCCCAAAAATGGTACAGCTCCCGTAAGTACAACGCCTTTCAATACATCGTCTTCACGCAACCGCGCTGTGAAAGTAATGGTCTTGGCCTACTTGCACAGAACGGAAATTCACATAAGAGGAGTTTGGTTATGAAAAGAAGTCATCATTGCGGCGCGTTAACGACCGCACACATCGGCGAAACCGTAACATTGAACGGCTGGGTACAGACCCGCCGTGACCTGGGGGGCGTACTGTTTATCGATCTGCGTGACCGCAGCGGTATTGTACAAGTGGTATTTAACCCGGCTTACTCCGGCGAAGCTCTGCAAATTGCTGACCGGGTACGTAGTGAGTATGTTATCGCCGTATCAGGTAAAGTGGTTAAACGTGATGAAGAGACCGTGAACAAAAACCTGCCTACAGGTGAAATTGAAGTTCAGATTACGGAAATCGAAGTGCTGAACGCGGCAAAAACACCGCCATTCTTCATTGAAGATGGTGTGGAAGTTGATGAGTCCCTTCGCTTGAAATATCGTTATCTGGATCTGCGTCGTCCGGAAATGTACGAAACACTGAAATTGCGTTCCAAAGCGTCCAAAGTATTCCGTGACTACCTGGATGGGGAAGAGTTTGTTGAAGTGGAAACACCGATTCTTACGAAGAGCTCCCCGGAAGGTGCGCGTGACTATCTCGTACCAAGCCGTGTGCATGAAGGTGAATTCTTCGCCCTGCCGCAATCTCCGCAAATCTACAAACAATTGCTGATGGTCGGCGGACTTGAGCGTTATTATCAAATCGCCCGCTGTTTCCGGGATGAGGATCTGCGTGCAGACCGTCAACCTGAGTTCACACAAGTCGACATCGAGACATCCTTCCTGGAACAGGATGACCTGCTGCCAATGATGGAAGAGCTGATGGCCAAATTGCTGCGTGAAACGAAAGGCATTGAGCTTGAGCTGCCATTCCAGCGGATTACGTATGCAGATGCGATGGGTAAATACGGTTCAGACAAGCCGGATCTGCGCTTTGGCATGGAGCTGGTGGAAATGAACGATATCGTAGCGAACAGTGGTGTGAAAGTCTTTGCTTCTGTCATCGAAAAAGGTGGAGAAGTGAAAGTGCTGAATGCTAAAGGGTGTGGCACGTGGAGCCGCAAAGAGATCGACGATCTCGGACCATTCGCAGCACGTTACGGTGCAAAAGGTCTGGCGTGGATTCAAGTGAAAGACGGCGAATTCAAAGGCCCAATCGTGAAATTCTTTACACCGGAAGAGATTGAAGCGGTGAAAGAACGCACTGGCGCTGAAGAAGGCGACTTGCTGCTCTTCTCTGCCGACAACAAAAAAGTGGTTGCAGACGTTCTGGGTGCACTGCGTTTGAAAATTGGTCGTCAACTTTGTCTGATCGATGACAGCAAATTCAAATTTGCCTGGGTTGTGGACTTCCCACTTCTTGGATATGATGAAGATGCGAAGCGTTACGTGGCAGAACATCACCCGTTCACTCGTCCAAAAGACGAAGATGTTGCTCTGTTCGATACTGATCCGGGTGCGATTCGTGCTCAAGCTTATGACCTTGTTCTGAATGGTTATGAAGTAGGTGGCGGTTCAATGCGTATCTACAAACGTGACGTGCAAGAGAAAATGTTTGCAGCCCTTGGACTTTCTCCTGAAGTATCCAATGAGAAATTCGGTTATCTGCTTGAAGCCTTCGAATACGGAACTCCACCACATGGCGGTATCGCCTTTGGTCTTGACCGTCTCGTTATGCTGCTGGCAGGCCGTACAAACCTGCGTGAAACCATTGCCTTCCCGAAAACGGCAAGTGCAACCGATCTGCTCATGAACGCACCTTCTGAAGTGGACGGAGCCCAGTTGGAACAACTTCATATCCGTGTAGCCCGTAAACCGGTGGCGGAAAAGAAATAAAGGAGGCATCGATTCTCAATGCTCCATCAATTTTCAAGAACAGAGCTGGCAATCGGACCTGAAGGTCTGGATGCTTTGAAAAATAGTACAGTTGCCGTGCTTGGTATTGGCGGCGTGGGCGGCATAGCCGTTGAAGCCCTTGCTCGCAGCGGGGTTGGACGCATCATCCTGATCGATAAGGATGTGGTGGACATCACCAACGTTAACCGCCAGATTCACGCGTTGACCACGACCGTTGGTCAGAAAAAAGCCGATCTGATGGTGGACCGGGTCAAGCTCATTAACCCTGAGATTGATGCCATCGCCTTGAACATGTTTTACACGGAAGAAACGTATGAGGAACTCTTTAAATATGAACTGGATTATGTCCTGGATGCATCTGACACGATCATCTACAAAATCCATCTCATCAAGGAATGCCTCAAACGTAAAATTCCGGTGATCTCCAGCATGGGTGCGGCGAACAAAATGGACCCTACGAAATTCCAGGTTGCGGATATTTCCAAAACGTCCATGGACCCGATTGCCCGTGTGGTTCGCACAAAACTGCGCAAAGAAGGCATCAAAAAAGGGGTCAAAGTGGTCTTTTCTACCGAGGAGCCATTAAAGCCGCGTGAAGATGTTACTCAAAAGATCGTTCCTGAGAACGCACCGGAAATTCGCAAGGCGAAACAGCCTCCAGCGAGCAACGCGTTTGTTCCTCCGGTAGCTGGCCTGATCATGGTCAGTGTGGCAGTCAAGGAATTGATTGAAAATGCAGCGAAAAAACAACAGTAACCTGTTGAGCAAAAAGCGTAGGTGCCTACAAGGCGCCTGCGCTTTTTTTATAGTCATCACGTGATGTACTTCAATCTCAAAACCGTGTATGATATGTGGTGCTGCGCGAAATGATGATAAATATATAGAGAAATGGCAGTGTACATAGAGAGAGGGGAACAGAACGGATGAAACAAGGTTGGATGACCAGACGTCTCGGTGTGGAGCCGGGGGACCAGTGGAAAAAAGAGATTGTGGCGGGAGCCATCTCCTATTTTGCTGTCGTTTATATCGTGATGGTCAATGCTACAATTCTGGCAGATGCCGGCATGCCTTTACAGGCAGCGATGGTAGGCACACTGCTGACGTCTATTGCGGGTTGCTTGCTGATGGCATTCGGAGGTAAGTCACCTATTGTGGTTGTACCCGGAATGGGGATCAATGCATTTTTTACGTACACACTCGTACATTCCATGAAGCTGAGCTGGCAGGAAGCACTGGCCGTGGTGGCCGTTACAGGTGTACTATTTGCAATCGTTGCATTTACATCACTATATAAATTGATTAGCGAGGCCATACCGAAGAACCTGCAGCATGGAATTACGGTGGGAATTGGCTTGTTTTTGACCTTTATTGGTTTGCAAAAAAGCGGAATTGTTATCGCTCATCAGACCACGTTTGTAGCGATTGGGCATTTCAATGATCCCAATGTCATTACGGCCTGTGTAACACTGGTGCTTGCCGTGATTCTATTCATACGTAATATTCAGGGCGGGCTTCTCATCAGTATTTTGATCGGCACTGGACTTGCCTATGTGCTAGGTGCAGTGAATCCAGGTGAACCAGTGTCCGCGATGGAAGCGCTGCGTCAATACGGCGGGTTGTTTGGCGAATTGTCTCTTATGAAGCTGGCAGATGTGGCGTTCTGGATTGCTGTCTTTTTGCTGCTACTGATTGTGGTATTCGAGAATATCGGATTGATTACCGCTCAGACGCAAATGATTGGTCGCCCGCAGCGTTTCAAAGGCAGCCTGCGCGCTCTGTCGATCAGTACGGTATTGGCAGGTATATTCGGGAGCAGTCCTCCTGTAGCTGCGGCAGAGACCACGGCCGGGATTGCAGCAGGCGGACGCACGGGCTTGACACCGCTCGTTACAGCCGTATTGTTCGGGGCCACTTTTTTCTTCATTCCGCTGCTAGGGTATATTCCAGACAGTGCAATAGCACCCATTTTGATCATCATTGGCGGTTTGATGGTGCAAGGTGTGAAGGATATGGACTTTGGTGACTTTACAGAGGCATTCCCGGCATTTCTTATTATGGTGATGATTCCCTTTACGTATAGCATTGTGGACGGCATGGCGTTTGGTTTCATTGCCTATCCACTGGCGAAGCTGGCCGCAGGTCAGGGGAAACAGGTGCCCGTGGTCATGTATGGCATTGCCATTCTGTTTCTGGCCAACTTTGTACTGCATGGCGTATTGTAATCAGTTGGGACGTACGGAGAAATCATTCGTGTGATGGCTAGTGAACAGGTGGAGAACGGAGGAACGGGGAATGGAAGAGAAGGAACTGACGAAACAGACGAAACAGACGGACCGGGTTGAACCGAAGCTTGGGAAAAAAGGATTTAAAGATTTCGTGAAGCTGATTGCTTCCACAGAACCTCCCAAACTCATTTTGATCGTCGCATTGATTCTGACCCTCATTCAGACTACGGCCGGGTTAATTGTCCCACTGATGACCAAAGGGCTGGTTGATGGACTAACGATGTCTGCACTTAATAAATCCGTCATTTTTCTGCTGCTTGGCGCTTTTGTCATTCAGGCGATTGCTTCAGGCATCAGCATCTATATGTTGAATTATGCAGGACAACGCGTGGTTGCAACGCTGCGAACGAAGCTGTGGAACAAAGTGTTATCCCTGCCAATGCCGTATTTTGATCGTAATCGTACAGGGGATACGATGAGCCGTATCACTAATGATACAAGCCAAATCATGACGCTGATTGCCGATTATCTGGTCTCCTTTGTATCCAATATCGTTGCGGTGGTGGGCGGGGTGGCTCTGCTATTCTATCTGGATTGGGTCATGTCACTCATCATTCTGAGCTTGGTACCGTTAACGCTGCTGATTCTGCTGCCCGTTGGACGTAAAATGTACAAAATCTCCAAAAAGCAGCAGGATGAGATGGCTGGCCTCACTTCCGTGCTGAGCCAGGTTATTGGCGAGATTCGATTGGTAAAAGCATATGGTACCGAAAAACAGGAGGCGGAAGCGGGACATTCCCGAATTGGCAAAATGTTCGCTTTTGGTTTGCAGGAGGCAAGAATTCTGGCGTTGATCGGACCGCTCTTTACCTTTGTCATGACCGCTGTATTGGTTGTTATTCTGGGGGTTGGCGGTATGCGGGTAGCATCCGGGATGTTATCACCCGGGGAACTGGTGGCCTTTATCCTGCTGCTGTTTCAGGTTATTATGCCGATGGGGCAGTTCACGACACTGTATTCGCGCTTGCAAAAAGTGGTCGGTGCAACCGAACGCATTCAGGCTATTCTTGCACATGAAGAAGAACCAAGACACAGTGTGAAGTCAGCTCCAAAGGGCAACGAGACGATTGCATTCAATAACCTGCATTTCTCCTATGTCACAGGTGAAGAAGTACTGCATGGCATTCAACTGACCGTTCCAGCGCGTAGAGTGACGGCGATTGTCGGTCCGAGCGGCAGCGGTAAATCAACCCTATTCTCGCTGCTTGAGCAGTTTTACCTTCCCGGTTCGGGTAACATAACCTACGGTGGACAGGATATAAGGGATTATACGCTCGCTTCCTGGCGCAGCAAGATCGGATATGTTTCACAGGAGAGTCCGCTAATGGCAGGTACCATCAAGGACAACATTACCTATGGGCTTGGACGAGAAGCAAGTATGGACGAGATCCGGCATGCCGCAGACATGGCATATTCCTCCACATTTATTGATAACTTGCCC
The DNA here is from genome assembly GCF_022346995.1 of Paenibacillus sp. ACRRY. Taxonomy (GTDB): domain Bacteria; phylum Bacillota; class Bacilli; order Paenibacillales; family Paenibacillaceae; genus Paenibacillus. The sequence goes on from NZ_JAKRNM010000002.1 coordinate 32,150, forward strand.
CAAGGTTACGAGACCGAGGTGGGGGAACGTGGAATCAAGCTTTCGGGCGGTCAGCGTCAGCGCATTGCCATAGCCAGGGCACTGCTGCGCAGTCCGGATATCCTCATGCTTGATGAGGCAACGTCCAGTCTGGACAGTACTTCGGAACATGAAGTGCAGCAAGCCCTTTCGAATTTGATGGAGGGACGGACAACCGTTGTAATTGCGCATCGTTTGTCTACAGTCGTGGATTCGGATCAGATTGTGGTACTGGAGCAGGGCCATGTCACCGGGACGGGTACACATGCAGAGCTAATCAGCACGCATCCGGTATATCGTGAGCTGGCTCAGAAACAGTTTGTGGCACAAGATGGGAAGCCAGAGCCCGAGGAGTATTAATTGATAACGATGTGAACCGTTGTTCTCTCGTCTTAAAGGGACGGGAACAGCGGTTCATTTGTCTTTTCGTCCTGTTAGCTGTAGCTTTTTGCCATTCAATATGATATAGTGGGTATCCTTTTGTGTCGTCAGATTGGCTATGCAGAGCAAACATAATTCTTAGGAGGTAACTGAAATATGTCAGACAGCTTTCAAAGTGCCTATCAAGAAGAAGAGTACAGGTTAGAGCGAACGATGGAGGAAGTGGATCGTCAGCTGGAGCGGCTGAAGAATATACCGGTATATACTGGCCACGATTTCACCGAACAAGTGCTGGAAGCCGGACGCGAAGAGCGCCGCACCGCCTTGTCCAAGAGCGCGCAGCAACCCTATTTCGGACGCTTGGATTTCGAAGAACAGGGCAGCGGGGAACGGAAGCCGCTGTACATTGGCAAAGTCGGCGTAGACCGCGAAGAGGTGGGAGAGCATCCGCTCGTCATCGATTGGCGTGCTCCGGTCGCGAGCCTGTTTTACTCATTTACGGGAGGGGAAGCCTCCGCAACCTACGATGCACCGGAAGGTTTGATTGAAGGCCTGGTCTATCTGAAACGCAACGTGGTTATCCGGCAGCGGATATTGGAGCGTGTTGCGGATACATATAACCGGGATAGCGATCAGCCGGCCGTATCGGATGAGTTTCTCGTCTATCGGCTGGGAGAGAACAAGGATAACAAGCTTCGTGACATCGTATCCACCATTCAGGCAGAACAGGATCAGATCATTCGTGCCGCAAGGAACACGGCTTTGATCATCCAGGGTGTGGCGGGTTCGGGAAAAACAACCGTTGCCCTGCACCGGCTGGCCTTTTTGCTGTATCAGTACAAAGAGCAGGTATCTGCGGAGAAGATGGTTATCTTCGCACCCAACCACATGTTCCTCGATTACATCTCGGATGTACTCCCGGAACTCGGTGTTGGAGATATTCAGCAGCGCACGTTCCCGGATTGGGCGATGAATCTGCTGGGATTGGAGATGCCACTGGCAGATACGTCGGAGACTTTGAATACCTGGTTTGAAACGCCGGAAGCACGTCCCGAATTGAATGATGACGTACCTGGGCGCTATAAGGGCTCGGTACGCTTCATGAAACTCATTCAGGAATGGCTGTCAGGCATGGAGGAGGAATCGGTACCCGATCTGGACTTCACTCCCTGGGACGGTGCGGTACTTAGCAAGGCAGAGATCGAAAGCTGGTTTAGCGAAGAATATAAGCACTATCCACTGGCTAAACGTAAGGAGCGCGTGATGGCGCGGATCCACCGCTGGATCGAAATGGAGCTCAAGAAGCCTTGTCCCGAGAGCGTGCGCAAAGAACGCAAGAAGAAAGCAGCGACGCGTGAAAAAGCATACGCCAAAAAGTGGCCCCAATATGAACCGCTTACGTTGTATAAACAGCTGTTCAAGGCCGCTAAGGGTGGCGCAGTGCCTGCTTCACTAAGCAGTCTTATTCCCAAAGGTGTGATGAAGCAGACGACAGCAGATCTGAAGCAGGATGTTATTCGTGAAGAGGATCTGCCTGCACTCGTGTATATTCACACACTTATTCATGATATAGAAGGAACGGAACGATTCGATCATGTCGTGATTGATGAAGCTCAGGATTTCTCGCCATTCCACGTCGCTCTGTTGGATCTGTTTGTCAAAGGACATTCCTTCACCATCCTGGGTGACTTGTCCCAAGGCATTCATGAGTATCGCGGGGTTCATACATGGGAAGAGATGAGCACCCTGTTCCCCGACGAGCAGAATGCATATTTTGCCTTGACCCGGAGCTATCGTTCCACCATGGAAATTATTGATTATGCCAATACGATACTGGAACGTGGGGTCAGAAGCGGGATTACAGCCATTCCTGTATTCCGGAGCGGAGATCCGGTTCGAACATTAGCCTATGAGGGTGAAGGAAGGACGAAGAGTCTTGATCGGGCTTTGAAGCTGTTGACGGTGAAAGACTACCGAACAGTATCCATTCTGACGCGTACCCTCCATGAAGCGGTTGAACTTCATCGTGAACTTCTGGATGCGGGCTGGGACCTGAACCTGATCGATGGCGGCAAAAAGCAGTACACAGGAGGACATTCCGTTTTACCTGTCTATCTGTCCAAGGGGCTAGAGTTTGATGCGGTTATTGTGGCAGATGCGGATGAGCAGCATTATCTGTCTAATGCGGGTGATGCCAAGCTGCTGTATGTGGGCTGTACAAGGGCATTGCACGAGTTGTGGCTCTTCCATGAAGGTGACCTGCCGTCTTATGCGACGGCAACACATCATTCGGAAGGCGAGCCGGTAACCATTCAGGGTTGGCCGGACAGTGATACCGAATAAGTATAAGCTAAGCATTGTGATATAAATAAATATAAGGCATGACGTTCATGGGCCAATCCCATAAGCGCATGCCTTTTTTATTTTTGTATGACAACTTTAACTTGCTGGAGAAGAATGTCTATGGAGTTCGGATGGATGGTCTTTCGTTTTCATTGTAGATGAACGACGGTTAACCAGAAAAATACCAACACCTATGAGTATGCCGCCAGCACCAACGAACCACTGAACCTGTTCCCCCAGTAAAATCCAGCTCGACAATACTCCAAAGAACGGGGTGAGAAACAGATAAGAACTGGTTTGGGCGGGGTCACTATGCTGCAGCAAATAAAACCAGAGTGAGAACTGGATTATGGAGCAAGCAAGCGTCAACCAGAGCAGCGCTGCGACCGAAGCTGCGTTCACAATAAAGTGAGGCTGTTCAGTACATGCGCTTAGCAGGAGCAGCACTGCGCCTCCAGCGAGCATTTGGTAAGCGGTAAGCACAAAGGTATCATAACGATCACCCCAGCGTTTAATAAGTAATGTGGAGACTGCGAAGCAGACCGCACCACCGATTCCAATCCAGGTTCCTGGACTAAAACTCATCTGCAAGCCAAAGGTTAACAGGATGCCCGCGAGGCCGAGGATAACACCCATCCATTGGCTGAAGCGATACGTTAACCCGTACAATAAAGCACTAATGATAATGACCAGCAGCGGATTGGTAAAGGTAAGAATGGCAGATTCACCGGATGTAATCCAGTTCATGCTGTAGTAGGCGCATCCCATCACTCCAGCAGATTGGAACAGGCCAATTAAAATGATTCTTAGCCAGGCTTGCCATCCTGCAGGTAAAGGGCGTTTCCGTAGAAACCAGGCCATCAGGCCACCTGCCAGTACGTAACGCATGCCCATGAGCAGGAACGGTGGAGCATACAACATGCCGATTTTGCCGACAGGAAAAGAAGTACCCATAATGAATGTCGTTAACAAGATCCATATTGTATATTTCAATGGTTTCATCGCTTGGCTGCCAGCTTTATTATCAGGGCTCATAACGTCTGACCGCCATCTACGGTAATCAGCTGTCCGGTCATGGATGGCTGTTCAAGTGCAGCACATATCATGTGCGCAATATCCTCAGGCGAGGAAATTCTCTGTAATAACAGCGAGCCACCGAGACGATTCATTCGTTCCTCGTTTCCGGCCCACCAATGGGTTGCAACGGCGCCAGGGACGATGGCATTCACCCGAATGAGAGGTGAGAGTGCGTGGGCAAGAGATAAGGTCAGGCCGTGAACTGCCGCTTTGGAGACCGCGTAAGGGAGAGAGGAGCCCGAACCTGTGCTGCCCGCAATACTGCCCAGGTTCACAATGGAGCCGCCGCCTGCCTGCTGCATTCCCTCCGTTACTGCACGAGCGCAATAAAACATGCCCTTCACGTTCACATCATACAGTTCATTCCAAACATCCTCCGTAACGGATTGCAGATCCTGCAGAGGTATGTGCCGGGTGATTCCAGCATTGTTAACAAGGGCAGTTATAGGGCCGTACATTTCGTTAACTGTCGCTATCATCTGCCTGACGTCCGTGTCACTAGCAACGTTGGCTTGAACAGCGAATGCCTGACCACCTTCATCCACGATCTGTTGAACCGTTTCCTCTGCCGCATCCCGAGAGCGAGAGTAGTTGACAGCGACCAACGCTCCCTTTTGAGCCAGCAGCAGACACACCGCACGTCCTATGCCTGTTCCGCCGCCTGTAATTAAGGCTACTCTGTTGTTCCAGTATGTCATGTTGAACACTCCTTATCATCATCCAGCTAGTGAACTGGTTTGGAATCTACATGAATTGTAGTCCTGTTTGCGCATGGAGTATAATGATTGTTAGTGAACTAGCCATCATTTTGAATGATGTCAGAAGTGAGGGATAAGATGGAGAGCGGAGATCTTCGAATATTTCAATGTGTGGCACAGGAAGGCAACTTGACGAAAGCTGCTTCGAAGCTGGGCTATGTGCAATCCAACGTCACGGCCCGGATCAGACATCTGGAAGCGGAGGTGGGCACCAAGCTGTTCATTCGTCACAACCGGGGAATGACGTTATCTCCAGCGGGAGAGATGCTAATGACTTATGCAGATAAAATCATTGGTATGCTGAACGATGCTTCCAAGGCGCTTCGGGCGACAAGTGTGCCATCGGGTCCATTGCGAATAGGCTCTACGCAGACTGCAGCTGCGGTGCGATTGCCTGAACTTTTTGCAGAATATTATAGGCAATATCCCAACGTATCTTTGTCACTGACTACTGGGAATTCGCAAACGCTAATAGACCAAGTTATCGGGTACGAATTGGAAGGTGCATTTATTGGTTGCGCCTGCGATCATCCCGAGATCGCGTCCCTGGATGTATTTGATGAAGAACTGTTTGTGGTTTCATCTGGTGTAATGCCAGAAGATGAGCTTACTCGTAAACCGATACTTGTCTACAGCATGGGGTGTTCCTACCGCCAGACGTTAGAGGAGTGGTTGCTATCCTGCGGGGTGAATCGCCCTATAATCATGGAATTTGGCACGCTGGAAGCCATTATTAGTGGCGTAGCATCGGGGATGGGAATCTCATTGTTACCGGAGATTGTTATTCGTCAGCAGATGAATAGCGGCATGCTTCGCAAGCATTCACTTCCCGCGGGCATGAGCCGGATGATGACTCGTTTTATTACACGCAAGGATGCGTTTGTCAGCAGTGCGCTCGGTGCATTTATGGCTATGCTGCCGCGGGATTATGATATGATAGAGAGTAGAGATTATTCAGGTGTTTAGATCCAATTTAGGATAGGTAATCCGTTAAGGAAGTGATAAGCAGTGGATTTATTTTCGTTTCAACAGGACTCCAAGCCCCAGGCAAGACTGCTTGCTGATCGCATGCGACCAGAGCATCTTGATGAATATATTGGACAAGAACATATTATTGGACCAGGTAAGCTGCTGCGGCGTGCGATTGAAGCGGACCAGATTTCGTCAATCTTGTTATACGGTCCTCCCGGCTGTGGGAAGACGACGCTTGCCCACATCATCTCCAAGCATACACAGGGGGAGTTTGTTCGTCTGAATGCGGTAGACGCCTCGGTGAAGGATGTACGTGAAGTGATCGAGCAGGCACAGACAAACAAGCAGCTGTACGGAACCAAAACCATATTGTTCCTGGATGAGGTACACCGCTTCAACAGCTCCCGTCAGGATGCATTGCTGCCAGCAGTGGAGAAGGGCACCATCATATTTATCGGTGCTACGACAGAGAATCCATTTCACTATGTAAATGGAGCCTTGATGAGCCGTTCAACCCTCTTTCAGCTCGAGTCGCTGAACAAGGCACATTCGCTTATTGCGATGCGCCGTGCGCTGGCTGATTCCGATAAAGGGCTTGGATTCATGGAACTACAGGCAGATGACGAAGCCCTGGATCATATTGCGACAATGGCCAATGGAGACATTCGGCGTGCCCTTAATGCTCTGGAGCTGGCTGCGCTGACTACACCGCCTGAGAAGGATGGGTCTATCCATATTACGCTTGCCGTTGCGGAGGAGTCGATTCGTCGTCCGATTGTGAAGGCAGATGAGTCCACGCAATATGATGTGCTGTCTGCTTTTCACAAGAGCATTCGCGGTTCCAGTGATGCTGCATTATTCTGGTTTTTGTACGCAGTAGAGAAGCTTGGCATGGACCCGATGACATTTATCAGGCGTCTGATTGCCGCGAGCAGCGAAGATATCGGTCTGGCAAATCCACAAGCGATGACCCAGGCTATAGGTGCGCTGGATGCCTACCGTAATAACGGATGGCCGGAAGCGAAGCTGAATATTGCACAGGCCATTTTATTCGCAGTGGAGAGCCCGAAGTCGAATGCGGTATACACAGCCATATCGAAGGCAATGAGCGCAATCGATGAGGTGAAGTCGGCTGAGGTACCGCTCCATTTAAGGGACACCCATTATTCGGGAGCGGTGAAGCTGGGACATGAAGGTTATCAATACCCCCATAACTATCCGGGGCACTATGTGAAGCAGGAATATCTGCCCAAACAGCTCTCACGTAGAGTATTTTATGAAGCAACAGAGCAAGGCAATGAGTCGAAAATCAGGCTGAACCAACAGCGGAGAAAAGAGCTGTAAGATTGATGACCCTGGAGATGCATAAAACATGAAAGAGCTTCTGTATATAGGCGCTGGCGGATTTCTGGGTACACTGACCCGATATGCCATTCAATTGGGGATACCAGCTGCCAATGTGGGCTTTCCTTGGGCAGTACTGCTGATTAACGCGATAGGCAGCCTGTTTTTAGGCTGGTTCTTTACCGTCGCCGTCCCAGACAAAATAACACCACAACTTCGCCTTGCGATAGGCACCGGATTTACAGGTGCATTTACTACGTTTTCCACGTTTACGTTAGATATTGTCCGTCTATCCGAGGGCGGCATGTGGGCGAAGGCTGTTATGTATACATTGGTGAGTTTGCTCGCAGGTTTGCTCCTCTGTGCGTTGGGAATCAAGCTTGGACAGCTCATACGTGGGAAATCGTCACAGGATGGTGCAGCATGATGATCTGGATTGGACTTGCGGGTACATTAGGGGCCATCCTTCGTTACAGTCTGGGGCGATGGATCTCAGGAAAATTGGGCACAGCTATCCCATGGGGGACCTGGATCATTAATATCACCGGTTCTCTGCTCTTGGGCTTGTTATATGGATGGCATCAATCAGAAGTGATCTCCGATGGACTCTGGGTTGTGTGGGGCACCGGATTTTGCGGAGCCTATACAACGTTCTCGACCTTCGGGTATGAAACCATTCATTTGCTCACCATGAAACGTTATCCATCAGCTATTCTATATGTAGTAAGTTCCGTTTTACTGGGTGTAGCTGCCTCCTTTGCTGGCGTTTGGTTCACGGCTTAACCAAAAATTTTAAATGTTTTTCAGGAAAAAGCAGGAAAAAAGCCATCCTTCATGGTATACATGAAAGATGGCTTTTATGATGGGAATACAGGGTATTCCACATCATCTATACATATTGGAGGCTTTCCTGATTATTGCATCGCTGGTACAGGTACTTTTTGAACCTGATCAATCGTGCCACCGCCGAGACAAACATCACCATCATAGAATACAACAGCTTGTCCTGGCGTAATCGCTTTTTGTTGTTGATCGAACTGTACATCCACGCTTCCATCTTCCTGCCAAGTCAGAGTAACACCTTGATCCGGTTGACGATAACGGAATTTGGCGGTGCAGCGGAAAGGTACGTTAGGCACTTGATCAGCACCAGCAATCCAGTTAACGCCAGTAGCCGTTAAACCTGTTGAGTACAGGCTCGCGTGCGCATCGCCTTGAACCACAAGCAGCTGGTTTTTCTCCAGATCCTTATCTGCCACGAACCATGGTTCACCATTGCCGGAGCCGCCAATGCCCAGACCTTGACGCTGTCCGAGGGTGTAATACATCAGTCCGTCATGACGGCCTTTTACTTCACCTGTTACAATATCAACCATGTCTCCGCCTTTGGCAGGAAGGTAGTTGCTCAGGAATTCCTTGAAGTTGCGCTCGCCGATAAAGCATACACCTGTGCTGTCTTTTTTCTTAGCCGTGTACAGACCTGCCGCTTCAGCAATTTTCCGTACTTCCGGTTTAGGAAGATGGCCGATCGGGAACATCGCTTTGGATAGCTGGTTCTGGCTTAGTGCATTAAGGAAGTAGGTTTGGTCCTTGTTGCTATCCACGCCTCGCAGCAGTTTGAACGTGCCGTCTTCTTCGATAAGGCGAGCATAGTGCCCTGTGGCAACATAGTCTGCGCCCAAATCAAGCGCCTTGTTCAGGAATTCCCCAAATTTGATCTCGCGATTGCACATGACATCTGGATTTGGAGTCCGACCTGACTTATATTCATCAAGGAAATAGGTAAATACTTTATCAAAGTACTCTTTCTCGAAGTTGACAGTGTAATAAGGAATGCCGATCTGTTCACAAACCCGGCGAACGTCCTCTGAATCTTCCTCAGCGGTACAGTGGCCGAATTCGTCCGTGTCATCCCAGTTTTTCATGAAAATGCCGATGACATCGTATCCCTGCTCTTTCAGCAGCAAGGCGGTAACGGAAGAATCGACACCTCCGGACATGCCAACGACGACCCGAGTGTTCTCAATTGTTTTGGACATCGTTATCACCATTTCTATATATAAATGTGTTTCGTTTCTATTCTAGCATAACCGGACTCAAGTTACGATACACCCGGCCAATTTTGGATAGTGTCCACTCCAGGCGCACAATTTGGAATATCGTCAATCTTTGTTTTCCATAAAGCTTGCAGATATGATAACATTAGCTGAGGGTTATGATCGGAATACGGAGGATTACGTGCATGAGATCTGTATGATTCATATCCCGCTGTGGCGGATCATGAAAAGACGGTCTTCAATCACGCCAAGTATATAGTTTAATTGTTTTTCTGAAAATTGAAAGAGGTGACTCCTTTGAAAATATCGACAAAAGGCCGTTATGGGCTAACTATCATGATGGAGCTGGCAGCCAGAACTGGCGAAGGCCCTACATCCCTTAAAAGCATCGCGGAGCGCAACCAGCTCTCGGAACATTATCTGGAGCAGCTGATCGCACCGCTGCGCAATGCCGGACTCGTTAAGAGTATCCGTGGAGCATACGGCGGTTATATCTTGGCAGGAGATCCAGCGACAGTGACTGCAGGAGACGTGATTCGTGTACTGGAGGGTCCGATCTCCCCAGTGGACTTCACCGAGGAAGATGATCCGGCCAAACGGGATCTATGGCTGCGCATTCGTGACAGCATTGCAGAGGTGCTTGATTCTACAACGCTCAAAGACCTGATTACATTCCAAGATCAGGAACAAAAAGACAGCTACATGTTCTATATCTGATCAAGGTTGATTACGGAACATTCAGCCACACACTAAAGCCCCCATTATGGGGGCTTTAGCCATGCAAAGCAACATTTTATACAAATGAATCATATGGAATTTTAACATATAACGGGGTGAATTCAATGAACAGAATTTATTTGGACCACGCTGCATCCACGCCCATGCATCCGCAGGTAGCGGAAGCGATGATGAAAGTCATGACAGGTCAATATGGCAATGCTTCGAGCATACATTCTTTTGGACGGGATGCGAAGCGGACGGTTAGCGGAGCAAGGGACAGTATTGCGGCTTCCTTGGACTGTTTCCCGGATGAACTTGTATTTACGAGTGGTGGCACGGAAAGTGATAATCTGGCAATCTTTGGCGCCGTTTCTGCACGAAAAGATCAGGGGAAACACGTGATTACAACGGTGATCGAACATCATGCGGTTCTTCACAGCTGCCAGGAGCTTGAACGTCAAGGTTATGAGGTTACCTATCTGCCTGTAGATGAGCATGGAAGAATAAGTTTGGATGAGCTTCAGGAGGCTATTCGTCCGGATACGGTACTGATTACGATGATGCTTGCCAATAACGAGGTAGGAACGATTCAGCCCATCCGCGAAATAGGAGAACTGGCACGGAAGCATCAGATTTTATTTCATACCGACGCAGTGCAGGCTCTGGGCACTCAAAATATCTCTTGTAAAGATCTACCGGTTGACTTGATCAGTTTCTCTGCGCATAAAATTAATGGGCCCCAAGGCGTAGGGGCACTTTATGTACGTCGTGGCATTGTACTCGAAGCCAAATCCCATGGAGGACTGCAAGAGCGTCAGCGCCGAGCAGGTACGGAGAATATAGCAGGAATTGCCGGGTTTGCAGAGGCACTCAACATTGCGACAGCTCAAGCAGAGACGTATCGTCAGCATGATCTGGAATTACGGAACCTTTTGTTAAAACAGCTGGAAATCCATGTGGGCAAAGCCCATTTTCACGTGAACGGTCATCCCGAATATACGCTTCCCAACATTCTGAATATCAGTTTTCCTGATGTATCTACAGAAACCATGTTAATGAACCTGGATATGGAAGGCATCGCGGTTGCGAGCGGTTCTGCTTGTACATCAGGCTCTCTGGAAGTATCTCATGTACTCAAAGCAATGATGCTGCCGGAGGCATTTTTGCATTCAGCGATTCGTTTTAGCTGGGGATTGGGTAATACTACGGAAGAAATCATGAAAACCGCCGAAAAAATTGGAACCATTCTTGAACGTCTGCGTAATAGACCCTAAGGGGCTCTTTTGCACATGGAACAAAAGGAGGGAAGAAGTTCCATTTCATCGGTTAGATAGAAGCGGTTTTGATGATCGGCGTCTGATTGCCACTCATCAACTTTGGGCATACCTAGCAATAGCGCCGCGCCTATTTAATGATAAGAAGATGAGGAGGACCCTGCGATGAAGCTTCAGGAAATGATCGGACTAGCCGTTTTTGATGTCGAGGACGGGAAACAGGTCGGTAAAATCCAGGATTTCATTGTTAGTGACGATTGGAAAATTGAAGGCATTGAACTTGAGAACAAAGGCCTGTTTACCAATCATGTCAAAATCGTGCAGTGGCAAGACATTGTTGCCTACGGCGAAGATGCCGTCATGATCCGTAATCAACAGGCTGTCCGCAAGACGGGAGCCGACGACATAAAACACACGTATCTTCTTGGCCAGTCTAAATTGAAAGAGATGTCCGTGCTGACCGAAGAAGGTTTGCTGCTTGGACGAGTCTCCGATGTTTATTTTGACCAAGAGTTGGGAAATACAATAATAGGGATTGAAATTACGGACGGTTTTGTGTCCGATCTGATCGAGGGCCGTAAATGGCTGCCATGTACAAGCGATATGTCTATCGGGGAAAGTGCCATTATGGTGCCTCCACTGAGTGAGCAGCGCTTGGAAAATGCCATTCATTCTGTTAATGGATAGGTGAATGTATATGAAATGTCCAAATTGTAGTTCCAAAGATATCGGGAAAATTGGTTCTCACCAGTTCTATTGCTGGGGTTGCTTTATTGAATTGAACGTAAACGGTGAGAAAATGTCTGTATATCAAGTTGAAGAAGATGGAACGCTCAGCTCGCTTGACGATCTGTTCTTCGGGGAAGAGCTGCCACAGGACTTCCCGCATCTGCACGCATCTTCTTAAAATGCCAGTGAAACTTCCTCTATATGCGGTTTTGTGACAACAAACGTCACGGACCATGTCGCAAAGTGACGACAGATGTGTATAGATGACAGTTACATAGCAGTCTGCCAGCATGCATTAATGTATGCTGGGGCAGGCCTCAACATGCGTCTCCTTCCATTGGGAAGGAGACGTTTTTTGTTTTCTTATTTTCCACATCTGTGCGGGGTTAATAAATATTCCCTTTCCTACATATACTGACTCTCAGAGCCAGTCCAAAGGGGAGAGATGCAAGTGGAGCAATTAACCAAAAACAAGCTGTTCCGTTATGCCATCTGGCTGCTGCTCGGCTTGATCATTCTGTATTTTATATGGCTGCTGAGGCCCTTGCTGCTTCATATATACGGATTTCTGAAGACCGTACTGGCACCGTTTATCGTGGCCCTCATTATTTCCTATGTGCTTAATCCCATTGTAAGTATGTTGGGCGGACGGAAGGTGCCACGCTCCATCGCTGTTTTGCTGATCTATGCTTTTTTTCTCACCTGTATCGGCGTCATACTCATGAATGTCATTCCGGTGCTGATTGAGCAGCTTGAAGAACTGAACGAGCATATGCCAGAATTGTCGATGCGTGCCCAGAGCCTAATGAACAGCATGGATCATAAATTGATGCCACCAAGTGTACGCACAGGCATGAACAGCTGGTTCTTCCAGATGGAAGACCGTCTTACCCAAGGTATAACGATGCTGATGGACAATATCGGAGCCACGATCAATGTGCTGTTTAACGTATTTATCGTGCCGTTTCTCATTTTCTATATGTTAAAAGACTTTGAGGTGTTCGAACGCACGGTCGTTGCGTATCTGCCGCGTTCTCGCCGCAAAGCCATCGTATCGGTCATGAAAGAGATTGATACGGCACTCGGTAATTATATTCGGGGACAGTTCATCGTCTGTGTCATTGTTGGCATCTTCGCCTATATCGGTTACGTCGTTATTGATATGCCTTACGCGCTGCTGCTGGCAAGCATTGTGGCCGTATTTAATATTGTGCCATACCTTGGTCCCTTCTTGGGTGCGGCGCCAGCTGTAGTCATGGCTTCAACCGTATCTGTTAAAATGGTCCTGCTGGTGGTGATCGTAAACACACTATGTCAGGTACTGGAGAGCAACGTCATCTCCCCACAGGTTGTAGGCCGGACGCTGCATCTGCATCCATTGTCGATTATTTTTGCGCTGCTTGTAGGTGGAGAACTGGCAGGGATTGTAGGTCTTATTTTGGCGGTGCCTGTTTTTGCTGTTCTGAAAGTCATCGTGCAGCACTTTTTTGCCTATTACATCAAGCGAAGGACGGATTGAGAAAACGAGGGTGAGGCGTCTTTGGGGGTACATTGACACTCGCATGGCGTACCGATATAATAAAGTCACATGTTTTGAAAAATGAAATCGATGATGAAATGAAGTACGCCGGGGGTTCCTTTCCTCAGAGAATAGACTTCTTCGGATCAGATTCAGATCTGATTTCCGATGGCTGGAAGAGTCTTGAAAGTTGAAGCGGCGGAAAGCTGATTTCGGAGTGCAGGACAACCCTGCCGGGCGCGACCGTTATTCGCATCAACGAGGAGATTGCTGATTGACCCGGAACAAGGGACAGACAGCAATAACCAGGGTGGTACCGCGATAACATCGTCCCTGATATTTCAGGGGCGTTTTTTGTGTTTATTTTCGCAGTAACAACAATAAGAGCTTCAGTAGCAATGTTAACCAACCGGGGCTACATAGCACCGGACCATTATAATTAATTGGGGGCAGTCCGTATGAAAGCCAGTGAAATCCGTTCCAAATGGATAGAGTTTTTTGCAAGTAAAGGTCACAAAATCGAGCCAAGCGCATCGCTCGTACCTCACAACGATCCATCCCTTTTGTGGATCAATGCGGGAATGGCACCGCTTAAGCCGTATTTTGACGGACGTGAGAAACCGGAGAACCCGCGTCTTGCGAACTCCCAAAAATGTATTCGTACCAACGATATTGAAAATGTCGGCAAAACACGCCGTCACCATACGTTCTTCGAAATGCTCGGTAACTTCTCCATTGGAGATTACTTCAAAGAAGAAACCATTACTTGGGCTTGGGAATTCCTGACGAGCAAGGAATGGATCGGATTCGATCCAGAGCGCCTGTCGGTAACGGTATATCCAGAAGACGAAGAAGCTTTCAAACTGTGGAACGAAAAAGTGGGATTGCCGGCAGAGCGCATCATCAAACTGGATGAGAACTTCTGGGATATCGGTGAAGGCCCATGCGGACCTTGTACTGAAATATTCTATGACCGCGGCGAAGCTTATGGCAGTGACATGAACGATCCGGAAATGTACCCGGGCGGGGAAAACGAACGTTACCTGGAAGTATGGAACCTGGTATTCTCCCAGTTCAATCACAACAAGGATGGCAGCTATACGCCGCTTCCTAACAAAAATATTGATACAGGTGCAGGTTTGGAACGTTTTGCTTCCATTCTACAGAATGTGGATTCCAACTTTGACACGGACCTGTTCCAACCAATGATTCAAAGAACAGCGGCACTTGCCGGTGTGAAATATAATGACAGTGTTGAAATTGACGTAGCGCTAAAAGTTATTGCTGACCATATCCGTACCGTTGCTTTTGCAGTCGGCGATGGCGTTCTGCCAAGTAATGAAGGACGTGGATATGTTATCCGCCGACTGCTGCGCCGTGCTGTACGTTACGGAAAAGTACTCGGATTGGATCGTCCATTCCTCTATGAACTGACAACAACAGTCGGTGAAGTCATGGGCGTATACTACCCAGAGGTGGTAGATAAGCAAGAGTTTATCGCGAAGGTCATCAAAACCGAAGAAGAACGGTTCCACGAAACACTTAGTGACGGATTGGCGATTCTGGCAGATATCAGTGCTGTAGCCAAATCCGAAGGTCGTACGGTGATCAGTGGTCCGGAAGCATTCAAATTGTATGACACATATGGCTTCCCCTTTGACCTTACTGAAGATTATGCGGCAGAGCATGGCTTGACTGTTGATCGCGAAGGTTTCGATGCATCCATGCAGGAACAACGTGATCGTGCGCGTGCAGGCCGTCAGGAAAGCGAAAGCATGAAGGTTCAAGGCGGACCACTTGCTGATCTGGAGGTTAAAAGCGAGTTTGTTGGTTATACTGACCTGTTGACGGAAGCAAAAGTGGTTGCCATCGTTGCAGGCGAGGCCCTTGTAGATTCAGTAAGCGAGGGACAATCCTGTCAGGTCATCCTCGACAAAACTCCGTTCTATGCAGAGAGTGGCGGACAAGTCAGCGATCAGGGCTTGCTGCGCGGAGCAGGCGTTACTGCCAAAGTACAAGGGTTGTTCAAAGCTCCACAAGGACAGCACGTACACATGGTAAGCGTAGAGTCGGGTGAATTGCGTGTAGGTGATGTGATCCAAGCGGAAGTGGATGCGTCCAAGCGCGGAGATATTATCAAAAACCATACAGCTACCCATTTGCTGCACAAAGCACTTAAGGATGTGCTGGGTACGCATGTCAATCAGGCAGGTTCACTTGTAGAGCCACAGCGCCTCCGGTTTGACTTCTCTCACTTCGGCAGCATTACGCCGGAAGAATTGACAGAGATTGAACGTCAGGTGAATGAACAGATCTGGAATCGCCTGAATGTGAACATCGAATTGAGAGCCATTGATGAAGCCAAAGAAATGGGCGCTATGGCATTGTTCGGTGAAAAATATGGAGATATTGTACGTGTCGTACAAATCGGAGACTACAGTTTGGAACTTTGTGGCGGCTGTCACGTAAACAATACATCAGAGATTGGCATGTTCAAACTTGTCAGCGAGAGCGGCATTGGTTCCGGTGTACGCCGGATCGAGGCTGTAACAGGTAGGGGTGCATACCTCTTCGTTGAAAGTCAACTGGAACTGCTTAAGCAATCCGCAGCTCTGCTCAAAGCGAATGTTGCAGATGTGCCTAAACGGATCGAAGGTCTGAACCAACAGCTGAAAGAAGCGGCGAGAGAAACAGAATCGCTGCAAAGCAAGCTGAGTGCCATGGAAGCAGGATCACTGACGGATCAAGTGGTACAGGCAGGAGATACACAAGTGCTTGCAGCCCGCGTGGACGCTCCGAACATGGATGCGCTTCGTACCGTTGCCGACGAATTGAAAGTGAAACTGCCTGACGCTGTGCTCGTTCTTGGTGCTCCTGCGGATGGTAAAGTGAACTTCGTGGTTGCTGTTCCTGCTGAGAAAGTGAAGCAAGGTCTTCATGCTGGTAAGATCGTCAAGGAAGTCGCAGCAGTATGCGGCGGTGGCGGCGGCGGACGTCCAGACATGGCACAAGCCGGAGGTAAGGATGCGTCCAAGCTGGATGAAGCGCTGAAACTGGCAGTTTCACTCATTGGTCAATAACGGACAAGCAAAAAACACAATTGCATTCTCCTTTGTTTACTCGTGGCAGTCAGAATATGTTATTATATAAGCAGAAATCAATTCGGCAGGACATGGTCCCCATGTTCATGCAGGAGCGAGGTGTCATCAATGGACTCCATGGATAAGACGGTTAAATTTAATGTGAAAGCTGACGAGCAGGAAGCATCCTCCAAAGAGATTCTTCTTACGGTGTATGATGCACTGGTGGATAAGGAGTATAATCCAATCAACCAGATTGTCGGGTATCTGATTTCGGGAGACCCTGCATACATTCCTCGTCATAACAACGCACGCAGTCTGGTCCGGAAAAAGGAGCGCGACGAGCTGATTGAAGAGCTTGTACGTTCCTATCTGGCCAATCACCGGTAATGTATGCCGCTTCCGCTGTGATGCAGCCATGCATGCAGCGGGAAATGAACCGACAGAAGACAGCCTGAAGCTTGAGAAGGGTAGGATCTAATCTTTCCCGCGCGGGCTTGAGGATGGGAGAGCATGGATGAAAAAATTAGGTTTGGACTATGGGGACCGAAGAATCGGAGTTGCCGTTAGTGACGCCTTCGGTTGGACTGCCCAGGGATTAGAAGTGCTTGAACGCCGCCGGGATGAAGGTGAGTTCGGTCGCATTGCTGAACTTGTGCGTGAGCACGAAATCAGCGAGATCGTTGTCGGGCTCCCCAAAAACATGAACGGCACCGTAGGGCCGCGTGGTGAAATTTGCATTGCTTTTGCCGAACGCCTGCGGGGCGAACTGAATTTACCTGTTCACCTTTGGGATGAACGGCTGACAACCATGGCAGCAGAACGAACGCTGATTGAAGCGGATGTCAGTCGGAAAAAACGCAAGCAGGTTGTGGATAAAATGGCCGCAAGCTTGATTTTGCAAAATTATTTGGATGCGAACAGTAAAAGGTGAGGGGGATCAACAATGGCTGAAGATCAACTGGGTATGGAAGAAGAATCGGAGATCATTTACATCGCGGATGACGAGGGCAATGAAGAAGAATTCGAAGTCATCATGAAGTTTGAAGTGGATGGGTCGGAGGCCAAGTATATGATGGTTGCTCCGGTTGAACCTGAAGATGGCGAAACGGATGTATATGCATTCCGTTATGAAGAAGATGGCGACGATATTAAACTTTTCGTCATCCAAGATGATGCCGAATGGGATATTGTCGAGGAGACGTTTAATACATTTTTAGCTGAAGATGAAGAGGAAGCGAACTAAATGACGGAATATAGCCGCAAAGACCTGAAATGGACAGATTCACTGCGTCTGGCATTCGGTGCTCATGTTGAGCTCGAGGAAGAGAACGGTAAATCGCAACCGTATGACTTGTTGGCTGAGTTTGAAGTGCATGGTCAACAGTACGCGGTACTCCGCAGTTCATTGCGTCCTTATGACGAGGTTGAACTTCTGCGAGTATTGCCGGGAAGCGAAGACCAGATCATGCCGGAGTTAGTTACGATTGATGATGACGACGAATGGGAGAACATCTCGGAATTGTACGATGAGTGCACCCTCCCTATTGACGAAGATTAACCAGCTTCAAATTGAAGAAACCGGAAGGGCGGAGAAGTCCGCTCTTTTTGGTTGTGTAAAGGAGTTGTTTCTTTTTTGAAAGGGAAAGTCATAATAATCGTTCTGCTTATCATTGTGATTGCAGCTGGAGGAGCGGGTGCTGCGGTCTGGAACATGATGCGTCCCGTTGAGGCTTCGGCAGATCCAGTCGTATTCGAGATCAAAAGCGGATCAGGGACATCCCAAATTGCGGATCAGCTTGAACAAGAGGGTCTGGTTCGCAGCGGTTTAGCCTTCAAGGGATATTTGAAATGGAAGAAGCAAGGATCAAGTTTTATGGCAGGTACATATTCGATGAATCCTGGCGTGTCATACGATGAGATTATTAGCAAGCTGAACAGCGGTGAAGTGGTACCCGAAGAAATGGTGAAATTTACGATTCCTGAAGGATATACCGTGCTGCAAATGGCGGATAAATTGTCTGCAGAAGGTGTCGTCGATCGTGAAGAATTCATCAAGCTGGCGAATGATCCGTCTTCCTTCGATGTCGATATTATTAAGGATATTCCCGTGGATGAAGAACTTCGTTACGTCTTGGAGGGATACTTGTTCCCTGAAACCTATGAGCTCAAAAAGGGCAGCTCCACCCATGACGTCATGAAGCGAATGCTTGAAGAATTTCAGACCAAAATCAATACCATACCGGATCTGGAATCCAAACTGAAAGCACGAAATCTCTCATTGCATGAGCTGCTTACGATAGCTTCACTTGTGGAGCGAGAAGTTGTGGTGGATGAGGAACGTGCTCTGGTTGCAGGCGTTATTGATAACCGGATCAAGCAGGACATGAAGCTGGAGATTGATGCGACCGTTCAATATTTGCTGGACAAGCCCAAGGCACGATTATTGTTCAAAGACTTGAAGGTTCAAAGTCCATACAATTCATATCTCAACAAGGGACTGCCGCCAGGGCCGATTGCAAGCCCGAGTTTGGAATCCATTGAGGCTGCTCTGGCACCGGAAGCTTCAGACTATCTGTTCTATGTTACGAAGAAAGATGGTTCATCCGGGCATCTGTTTGCCAAAACGTATAAGGAACATCAGCAAAATATAGCCAAAAGTAAGGCTGCGCAATAAGCGGAGGGGATGTATATGAGTAAGAAACATGAACTGCTGGTTACGGCAGCAAATGTTAAGGAAGCAGAAGTATTGCTCCAGGCCGGAGCAGATGCCGTGTTAATTGGGGATGATCGCTTCGGCATGCGTTTACCCGGAAGTTTCACTGTGGAAGAGACAGCCGAAGTGGTTGCCATTGCTGCCAAACATCAGGCTCGTGTCTATGTATCCATGAATAATTTGATGTCCAATGAGCTGTTGAAGGAGCTGCCTGAATATGTTCAGGCTCTGGGCAAAATCGGGGTTCATGCCGTGGAATTTAACGATCCATCCGTGCTGGCTGCGATTAAGGAGTATGCCCCCCATATTCAGCTTCACTGGAATGCGGAGATGACTTCAACGAATTATGCAACGTCCAACTATTGGGGCAATAAAGGTGCCAGTCGTGTTGTACTCGCCAGAGAGCTGAATATGGATGAGCTGACGGAGATGGTTCCCTTTCTGAAGGTTGAAGCGCAGGTTCAGGTGCATGGCATGACGAATATTTATCATTCCAAACGCAGTCTGGTGCAAAGTTATATGGCTCATCAGGGGCGCCCAGTGGAAGGGAACCTTGGTAAAGAACGCGGATTATTTCTGATTGAAGCAGAGCGCCGGGATGAGAAATTCCCGATCTATGAAGATGTCAACGGTACGCACATTATGAGCTCTGAGGATATATGTATTCTGGAGGACCTTCATTTGATGATGGAAGCAGGCGTGCATAGCTTCAAGATTGAAGGTATTCTTAAACCGCTGGTTTATAATGAGGCTGTTGTCCGGGCATACCGGACGGCTATTGATTGTTATGCAGCAGATGCGGATGCATATGCGTTTTCGGATGAATGGCTGGACGAGGTCCGCCAATTGCAGGACCCTGAACGGGAGCTGTCATTTGGCTTTTTCTACAAAGAACAGGTGTATTAATAGACGAGGTGAACGAAATGGAAACAGTGGCGGTACAGCGGAAGTTCTCGGGTAAACGTAACCGTCTGGACAAACCGGAGCTTCTTGCTCCGGCGGGTAATCTGGAAAAACTCAAATTTGCGATCCATTATGGCGCAGACGCTGTGTATATTGGTGGTCAGGCTTATGGACTTCGTTCCAATGCGGACAACTTCAGCTTTGAAGAAATGCGTGAAGGTGTGGAATTTGCGAGTAAATACGGCGCCAAAGTATTTGTGGCTACCAATATTTATGCACACAATGAAGATATTGAGGGCATTGAGGCGTATTTGCAAAACTTGTACAATGCGGGTATCGCAGCCGTGATCGTGGCAGACCCGGCGATTATTGAAGTCGCTCAGCGGGCTGTACCCGGCCTTGAGGTGCACTTAAGTACACAACAGTCCACACTGAACTGGCAGGCCGTGAAGTTCTGGAAAGACGAGGGGCTTCCGCGTGTGGTTCTGGGGCGTGAAACCAGCTTCGAGGAGATCGAAGAAATCAAGGCGAATGTTGATATCGAGATTGAAGCCTTCATTCATGGAGCAATGTGTTCCTCCTACTCGGGACGCTGTGTACTCTCCAATCACTTTACAGATCGGGATTCCAACCGGGGAGGCTGCTGCCAATCCTGCCGCTGGAAATATGATTTGTTTGAAGATGCCAGAGAAGACGCGGTGTGGGTAAGCGAGGAAGAGATGCAGATGCAGGCTCCGGCACCCTTCAAGCTGGGAGAAAACCAGCTGCCTCTGTTCCAGGAACAGGACAATTCGTTCTCCATGGGTTCGAAGGATCTGTGCATGATCGGCCATATCCCCGAGTTGATTGATGTGGGTGTGGACAGCTTCAAAATTGAGGGCCGTATGAAGTCCATTCACTATGTGGCTACTGTCGTGAACGTATACCGTCAAGCAATTGATGCTTACATGGCTGATCCTGAAAACTATGTATTGAAGCCGGAATGGGTCGAGGAAATGAATAAGGCTGCCAACCGTCCGTTAAACACCGGATTTTTCTATGATACACCGGATCATGAGGATCACATCTACGAGCCGGAAGAAAAAGCTGTACCTTATGATTTCGCCGGATTGGTCATGGGCTACGATGCTGCTACAGGAATGGCTACGATTCAGCAGCGCAATCATTTCAAGCCTGGACAAGAGATCGAATTTTTCGGTCCAAACGGTACCTTTTTCAAACAGGTTGTTGGTGAAATTCAGGATGAAGAAGGCAATGTATTGGATGCAGCACGACATCCATTACAGTTGATCAAAATGAAGGTAGACCAACCTGTATCGTATTTTGACATGATGAGAAAAAAGAAGTAGGTTAAATGACCTACCAACAACAAAATTGTGTTATGAATTAACAATATGTTGTTATGAATCTAACGATTTAGCCCTCCGTATATCGGTATATGGGGGGCTTTTTTGTATAGAAAAATAGGAAAAAAGTTGCAAAATATTTTTTGAAAACAAAAGGGGAAAGGGGAAAACTGTCGAATATTACATATTTATAGGGGAGAGAAAGAAAAAACAACTAGCAAAATGGCAGGTGAATGGGATTGGTTCATAAGAAGCAGAAGGACAATGGGGAAAAGGTGAAAAAACCAGTGAAGGAAAAGAAACCGAAAGAGCAAAAGTTTAAGAAATTGAGCTTCTTCAAGAGCAAGACGGAAAAACCATCGAACAAGAAGCCGTTTAAGCTGGATTGGAAAAAGATCCAGTGGAATAAGATGGGAGGGACAACATTAACTCAGGTCAGGAAGGCGAATCCGGTCAAATCGGTAGGGGTCAAACTATTCTTAATCTTTTTTGCGGGGATTATGATATTTGTTATTAGTTTGGGTCTATTATCCTATTCGAAAGCCAAAAACACAATTGAGGAAAATGCCTCCCGGGCAAACCAGGAAACGATTGATCAAACCAAAGAAAAAATGGATATCATTTTGGAACGATTTGTGGATACGTCTACCCAGATCTTCTTTGATCCGGAAATGCAATCCTTGTTGCAAAACATGTCTAATGCGGATTTGACCGCATATGATATGTTCATCAATTCAAGCTCCATCAATAAACAGTTATCCAATGTTGCTTTTACAAATAAATCTATGGAAGCGATTTATCTGGTACCAACGGACGAAACCAAGTCCACTATGGGAACGGGAAGCAGCAGCTCTTCAATGGGTAATATTCGCAGCGAGGCTTGGTATAACGAATTGGTACAGTCCGGTGGATATCGCTGGCTTCCTACAGAAGTCAAAGAAGACGGAAGTGCGTCAACGTTCCGAATTGCCCGGTCTATGAAAAACCTGCAGGGGACAAATCAGTCCTATGTTTTGGTCATTGAGTTGAAGCTGGAAGTTTTGGAGGAACAGTTGAAATCGCTTAATCTGGGAGAGGGAGCTGTAATTCAGCTCATTGCTCCGGATAAAAAAGTTGTAGCCTCAACGATTGCTGACCGCACAGGTAAGGAGACAGAACTCGCCTTTTATGGTGAATTGACTGAACAGACAGGCAGTACCAATGCAGAGTATGCCGTTGATGGGAAATCTACCGATATGCTTGTAGTTTACAGTACGATGGAAACGTCGGATTGGAAATTGATTGGAATGGTACCTACTTCCATGTTGGTGAAGGATGCCAAAGGCATTTTGACACTGACCTTATGGATGGCATTAATTGATGCGGCAATTGCGGTACTGATTGGGGTATGGATGGTACGCATGATTGCCCGTCCGCTGGGAAGTTTGAAGGACCTTATGCAGGAAGGTGCAAAAGGAAATCTGAAGGTACGTACACCATTCACTTCCAAGGATGAGATTGGTCAATTATCAGCCGCCTTCAATCTGATGATGGAACAGATCACGAAGCTGGTTGAGCAAACGAATCGTTCCGCACAGGAGGTGCTGGATACCGCTTCCGAGCTAAGTAATGCCTCCAAGAAGACAGCCATTTCTGCTTCGGAGATTGCTGTGGCAACGGAAGAGATTGCAGGAGGTGCAAGCAGCTTGGCTACGGAAGCGGAGCGTGGTAATGAGTTGACTGATAATATCTCACGTCAAATGCAGAGCGTCGTTGCAGCCAACGAGGAGATGGGACAATCCGCCCGTCATGTCGAGCAATCCAGTGAGACAGGGACGCAGCACTTGAATCAGTTAATGACGAAGACCCAGCGGACCGAAGAGATGATCGGTGCTCTGGTGAATAAGGTGGATTCCCTGAAAGAGAGCACATCCTCCGTTCTGAAGGTTCTGGACGTGCTTCAGAATATTACGAAGCAGACCAATATTCTGTCACTGAATGCCACAATTGAAGCAGCACGTGCCGGTGCAGCCGGACGCGGATTCATGGTTGTTGCTGGTGAGGTTCGTCAACTCGCCGAGCAATCCAGACAGTCCATTGACATGGTAGGCGACATTACCGATAAAATCATGCATGAGATGAACGAAACAGTGGCCGCATTGTCCAATGTCAATCCTTTATTCCGTGAGCAAATGGATGCTGTTAAAGATACCAATGTGATCTTTGCTTCGGTTCAACAGCAAATGGGTGCATTTGTAGAGAAGCTGGGCATGGTTACGGACTCTATCGGGGATCTGAGCAAGTCTCAAGGTACATTGTCTGAGGCGATGAGTAATGTAAGCGCAGTAGCTGAGGAATCCTCCGCAACCTCTGAAGAAGTGGCTTCCTTGAGCAGCGAGCAGCAGAACATCAGCAACCAGTTGGTGAACTTGTCCGACAAGCTGGAGAATGTATCCACTGAATTGAAAAATACGCTGTCCCGCTTCACGGTTTAACCAATTACAAAAAGCGTAATATCTTCTACAAACCTGTTCCGTTCCTGGAGCAGGTTTGTTGCTGTTTTCCGGATAATTCCAGAGGGGAAGAAGCATACTATACAGAAAAATGCTGAAGGGGATAAGGAAGCATGCATGTACAACTAAAAAGAAGAATTTATATGGGTTGTGTCTTCCTGACCGTTATTTTTGCAATCCTTATCCTTCGTCTCGGGTGGATTCAGATGGTTCAGGTGAATCGAGTCATGCCGGGATTTCAGCGAACAGTTCGTGAGATGTCTGTTTTGCAGCGTGAACGGGGGGTTATGCTTGATTCAGGCCGGGGACAAATCACGGACCGTAAAGGAAAATCACTGACGGGAAGCCTGCAGTGGGGGGTTGTGCTTTTCCCGCATTCTGGACATGGGAATGTCCAATCCATGATGAATACAACAAACGTCAGATTGAAGCAGCTTGCAGCTATACTACATACGGATACAACACACCTAATTAAAGAGTGGGAGCAGGGAGACACCCCCCATTTCTGGACAGCAGGCACACATCAACCCATGGTATTGGACAAGACCCAACTAGCGAAACTTCAGGATTTCGAAGGAGATGGGGCCAGCGTATACCCTGTGATGTCACGTTATGACAAGAGCCCTACAGGAATGCAATGGTTAGGTTATTTGGCTGAACAACCTGAAGTTCTGAGCGTGAGAGATCATCATACAGATGAAGTGAAACAACCTTTTGCGCTGAAGTCAGGCGCAGCCGGACTGGAAAGGACGCTTGATCCCCTATTGATGGGCATGGGTCCAACCTTGCTCACTCGAATGGTTACCGGCTCAGGAGAGGTTATTCCCGAATACGAACCAAGGGTAATTGCCCCGAGAAATAGTCACTATCCTCTAAAGGTGGAGACCACAGTCGATTCAGACATACAGCAAGGAGTAGAACAGATTGCAGAGGAAGCGGGTATGCAAGAGGGGGCAATTGTTGTATTGGATACGGCAAATGCAGATGTACGCGGAATGGTCTCTGTTCCATTTTACGATCCGCTGCATGTGGATCCGGCCATCTCCTCCTGGGCGAATCGGGCTGTGCAGAGTGCTGTCCCCGGATCGATATTCAAAATAGTTACGGCGGCAGCGGCGCTGGAATCACAAGCTGTTTCAACCAAAGAAACCTTTCATTGTGGTGGAGAAGGGGGAAAGTACGGGTTATCTTGCTGGAAAGAACATGGACATGGTGATCTGAGGCTGGAACAGGGCTTCGCTGAATCCTGTAATATTGTTTTTGCCGAAACAGCTCGCCGCCTCAGTATGGAGCAATTGGAGCGAACTGCCGATGCATTGGGCTTGGCACGGACCATCGGCTGGGAGAAGAAGGATGTGGCCGGAATGCCGGTGCTGCGTCATTTTGATCACGAAGATGCAGGGCGTGTACGAACAACAGCAGTCTCCACGGAGGATGAAGGAGCCCGGGTACAGACAGCCATTGGTCAGCGAGATACCCGCGTATCCCCGTTACAGGCGGCTAATCTGATTGTGACCCTTCTTCATGATGGCCGTGTTCAAGCGCCGCGGCTTGTTCAGCGTATCCGATATGCTGATGGTGATGTGATGCTGGAGATGTCCTCGCAACATTCGCCTTCACAAGCCGGCCAGATCTCTCCCGCAACCTCTCATCAGCTTCTGCGATGGATGCGTAAGGTTGTCACGGATGGAACGGGAAAAACCCTGCAACAGGCGCGGTGGCACGTTGCAGGGAAGTCGGGTACCGCCCAGGTGGAGCAGAAAGGACGGAAACGCAATCATCAATGGTTTATCGGGTATGGTCCTGTAGAGCAGCCTCGATATGCGGTTGCGGTTCTGGTCCAGAATGTAACACCAGGCGGACGCCACCAGGCTACAGAACTCTTTCGCCGTGTTATGGATTACTTGGCCGAATCTTCCTGATCTGCAGTCTGTTTTGTGGCTTTGGCAGATGCTTCCGTGTTCACGCCCGCGGCTTCACCCACAGGCGTATCCATGACTAATGGAGAAGAATCGAATTCATCCTTGGGCAGATGGATCCAACGCTGTAAGTAGCCCTGCTGCAGCAGCTCTTTTAGCAAAATCAGCAGTACTGGAGATAGCACAACTCCGGCAAGGCCGAATATGGAGAGTGAGATCAGCATAAATGAAAGCATCAGGTATGCGGAAGACACTCCGATTGAGTTGCCGGATATTTTTGGTTCAAGCAGTTGACGTGTCAGCATTGTAATCACGAGAACGACGACTAGACCAATGGCCAAGCTGCTGTTGCCTACGATGAAGAGATAGACAATCCATGGAATAAATATAACCGGAACCCCCAGAAGAGGCACTAGATCAAATACCGCACAGACTGCAGCGATTGTAAAGGCATTATTGGTTCCAAGAATGAGCAGTCCAACATAGATCAATACAAAGGTAATTAGCATCATGATCATCTGTGCCTTCAAGTACGAACGAATGGTTTTGAAGACATGGTTGCGCATAAAAGCCATAGCCAGCTTCAATGTTTTCGGTGTTTTGGCACGGGCAAACTTGCGCCAGGATTCAATCTCAATACTGAGAAAGAAGGCAAGAATGATTGCAATCCCAAAGTTTGTGATAAATGATGAAAATGAACTGAGAAATCCAATAATGATTTGTGCACCACTGGTCACCCAACTGGACAGGAAACCGGTAAGTGTTGCAAAATAATCGTTTATCTTTTCAATAATACCAGGAGGAAGTGCGTTCCACTTGTCCTGAAGAAAGTAAGCGAGATTGGTGAACTCGCTCTGCAGTAGCTCCACGTATCGAGGGAAGTTATCCTGCAGATTGGATATTTGAGAAATGATAATCAGACCCACGCCAAAAAAGGCAGCAACAATCAGTGCGAGAAAAAGCAAAACGGATATCGCCGCTCCCAGCGTTTTGGGTAGTCCTCGGCGATGCAAAAAACGGGCCAGTGGTTCAATCATCCAGTATACGATAAATGAAAGAAACACAGGTGCAGCCAATTGATACAATCGGCTAAAGCCATACATGACCAAATATACAGTTAACACAAGTAAAGCGATGTCAAAAACAGTACGTCCATATTTTCTATAAAGCGGTAGCATGGGCAGGGCTCCTTCATCCGTCATTCATTCCATATATTGTACACGATTGACTTGTTTTTTGGAAAACAGGATTCAAGAAAAGTTTAAATTGTGATAAAATTAAAGGCGATTTATTTTCCATAGTAATTGGATGGGAGCAGTCATTCAGCAAGAGAAGTGGGGAATCAGAGCATGACAAATTTACTTCAGAGCCTATTTTTATGGGCATTGTACATTTCATCTTTTTACGCCTTTATTCCAAGTTTGATCAGCAGGCTCTTTGGGTTGCGCGTGTTCAGGCGTGGAAAAAGCGATACACAGTTTGCTTTAACTTTCGATGATGGTCCCGATCCGGTATATACGCCAAGGTTGCTCCGTTTGCTTAAGCAATACGATGCCAAGGCGACTTTTTTTGTGGTTGGGGAGCATGCGGCCAGTCACCCGGAACTTATCCAGCACATTCATGAGCAGGGGCATCTGATCGGAATCCATAACTATATCCACAAAACAAACTGGTTAATGCGGCCGCGTACGGTTAAAAATCAGATCCAGCGAACAGGTCAGATTATAGAGGAAGTCACGGGGGTAAGAACCTGTTATTACCGTCCGCCTTGGGGGATTATGAACCTGTTTGATTTTTTCAGCAGAAAGGATCGTCAGATTGTCCTGTGGTCCTCCATGTTCGAAGATTGGAGAAGTCGTGTCGGAGCCAAGAAACTGACGGAACGCATGCTGAAAGAGCTCAGAGGCGGAGAAGTCATGCTGCTGCATGATCGGGGCACGACGCTTGGGGCTGACGCACATGCACCCGAGCAGATGCTTCAGGCACTGGAAGTTGTTCTGCAAGAGGCCGATCGGCAGGGATTGCAAAGTGTACGCATCGATACCTTGATGGGAGGAGGCATTACAGTGAGTGAATCTCAGAAAACGAGTCCAGCTCAGCCCGTATTATCCCCATGGAAACGAATCGTGGTTGCTTTATGGCTTGGCTGGGAGAAGCTATTCCACTGGGTGTACCATCTGCGGACAGCTTCGCCGGAAGACCCTATGCTTCATTATCGATCCCGTGTATATCACGGTGCGTTGGTTGAAATGAGCGAAGGGCAAGTCATTCGAAACGGCGACCCGGTTATTGAACTTCATTTTGATAATAAAAAATTATTCGAGCTTGGGATGACCTCGCGCTCCAGTATGCATCTGGCCATCCGTATGATTCGGGCCATGGAACAACAGCTTCCCGATCTGGCTCGGCAGATTGCATCGGACCCTGAACTCCGTTCTGCAAAAGCAGTGTACGGTGTAAGCATGATTAATCGGGGACCGGAGAAATTCGGATTTACCGTTAAGGATCTGCCGCCTGGACCTTTCAGTTCGGCTTCCAAGGTGTATCTTAAACTATTGCTCAGTGTTATTCATCCTTCAGGAACCAAGCGGCTGAAACAGCGATCGGAGCAATTGGTTCCAAAAATGATTGCCATGCCGCTGGCTACATTAATGGAGCGTTACGGACAACATGCCCTTGTAGCTGCAACAACGGAACAGATGCAAACAGATTTGATTGAGGCCGAAACGGATGTACTGGCCGGTGCTGAGTTGAAAAACACACCAACAGGTTAGTAGCAGAAGGTTTAATTCGATTGCATGTAAACCAATGCAAAAAGGGTTGCTCCCTTGCCATCATGGCAGAGGAGCAACCCTTTTATTTTGCATTTTGCTTCCGATAGCAAAATCAATTGAAAAATTGCAGGGGATTAAATTTTCAAAACCCCACCGTTACTTGCGTTGGTAACGAGTTTGGAATAGCGAGCCAGCAAGCCTGTTTTTACTTTCGGCTCAAAGCCTTTCCAACCTGCGCGGCGACGTTCAAACTCTTCATCGCTGATGTGCAGTTCGATGATACGGTTGTTCAGATCCAGCTCAATGATATCTCCTTCTTCAACAAAAGCGATTGGACCGCCTTCTGCTGCTTCCGGAGAGATGTGGCCGATACTGATACCGCGGGATGCACCAGAGAAACGTCCGTCTGTGATCAGACCGACTTTGGCACCAAGTCCCATACCTACGATCTGGGAAGTTGGAGCAAGCATCTCAGGCATACCTGGTCCGCCTTTTGGTCCTTCGTAACGGATAACGACAACGTGTCCTTCTTTTACTTTGCCGTTCGCGATGCCTTCGAGTGCTTCTTCCTGTGAATCGAAGCAGATCGCAGGTCCTTTGTGATAACCGCCAACCGAAGCATCAACCGCACCGACTTTGATAATTGCGCCTTCCGGTGCAAGGTTACCAAACAATACGGCAAGGCCACCTCTTTCGGAGTGCGGGTTATCCAGCGTGTGGATAACATTCGTATCCTGAATCTCTTGTCCCTCTACGTTCTCACGGATCGTTTTACCTGTTACGGTAATACAATCAGCGTGGATCGCGCCTGGTTTCTTCAGCAATTCGTTCAGAACTGCACTTACGCCGCCGGCATTGTGTACATCTTCGATGTGCAGGTCGGATGCAGGTGCAAGCTTCGCCAGGTGAGGTACACGGTTAGCCACTTCATTGATACGCTCGATTGGATATTCGATGCCTGCTTCATGAGCAAGAGCCAAAGTGTGCAGTACAGTGTTGGTTGAACCACCCATAGCCATATCCAGTGCGAAGGCATTGTCGATCGCTTCAACCGTAACGATATCGCGTGGTTTCAGATCCAGTTTGATGAGTTCCATCAATTGTTTCGCGGATTGTTTAACAAACTCACGACGCTCAGGAGCTACAGCCAAAATGGTACCGTTACCTGGCATAGCCAGTCCCATCGCTTCAGCCAGACAGTTCATGGAGTTTGCTGTAAACATACCGGAGCAAGAACCACAAGTTGGGCAACCGAACTGTTCAAGCTCGAGCAAGCTCTTATCGTCGATTTTACCAGCCTGGAAGGCACCTACGCCTTCAAATACGGAAGTCAGGGACAGGGCCTTACCATTGCTGTCACGACCTGCTTTCATTGGGCCACCACTTACAAACACGGTTGGGATATTGCAGCGGAGTGCACCCATCATCATGCCTGGAGTGATTTTGTCACAGTTCGGGATACATACCATGCCGTCGAACCAGTGTGCTGATACAACCGTTTCCACGGAATCCGCGATAATGTCACGGCTTGGCAGCGAGTAGCGCATACCAATGTGTCCCATGGCGATTCCGTCATCTACTCCGATGGTGTTGAATTCGAATGGAACGCCGCCCGCTTCACGAATAGCATCCTTTACGATTTTACCGAATTCCTGCAGGTGAACGTGGCCCGGCACGATATCAATGTAAGAGTTACATACAGCAATAAACGGCTTGCCGAAGTCCTCTTCTTTAACGCCCGCTGCGCGGAGCAGACTCCGGTGTGGTGCACGGTCAAAACCTTTTTTGATCATATCGGAACGCATCTTATTGGCTGACATGGTGTATTTCCCCCCAAATATATAATATTGAGCAACATGAATGGAAATATAAATGGCAGTGCATCTGTCGTTTAATTTCATCCGTACTCTAAAAAATAACCGACATGGTCGGCTTCGAGCTTCCCGTAGTTTATGAAATTCTTTGCTGCTTTAAACCCGTGAACAACCCGGTTTTTTATAGAGTCTATCACAACCGTCGTCATATTTCTACAATCAATAGAAAGAAGCCGTCACTCATTTCCATGGAGTTCGGCTTCCTTAACAGCAATATAACGTTTCTTAATTATTCGGATAAGATATGGTGCAAAAGGCTAGTTGCTTCCGCCTTTGCGTCCGATCTCACGATAGAATTCTTTGGTATGCGTTTCGGAGGTCGCTTCTCCACCCTTGCGTCCAATCTCCTTGTAAAAATCGGAATCGTGAGCATCCGAGGTTGCCTCTCCACCTTTTTTGCCTATCATTTGGTAAAAGCTGCGATCATGATTTTTGGAGGTCGCTCTGCCACCCAATCGGCCTGCTTCCTCGCGACTCATCTTTTGTCCAGCTGTCTGTGAACGTGCCATTACAAATCACTCCTTAAGGGATAAGTTGTTTTTTGTAGCGCGTATCCCTACTTACCACGTTGCTTTCAGCCTGAAACAAGCCGTTACGGTAGAGAGTATATGAATAAGGCACAGATGAGCATTCACGCAGAACGTTTGAATATTTCACGGCGATGCAGGGAAAACCGCGAGATATCCGGTTCGATGATGGGCCGAAAGGCATGACGTACTGCGGGTTGGGCCAGTAGTACAGCAAACATTACGGCAATGGCAACTATTACGGGAATGTATAACCCGCTTTCGATATAATTATAAATTCCTGACCAGATCAAAAGGCGAACGAGAAATCCGTGCAGGAGAAATACATAAAGTGTACGCCGTCCCATATCGGTCAGTCTGGATGTGAGAGAAGGTACCCAGGCCAGAAATAGTGCTCCTGAAATCATTTCCAGCGCATAAATTGCAAGACGATATATTCCGGCATACCACTCATGGTGACCAAGTTCAGCATAAGTCATGCTGCCCATCAGCCAACCTGTGGAGATCTGAAGTCCTCCCAAACCTATCCATATCAAAAGACCAGCAGATAATATTGCGGCGGCATGACGCCCCCAACCTGTTCGCACATAGGAACGAATGGACGCCCCATAGTCATAACCGATGATGAAGAAAGGAAGAAACACAAACGTTCGGCTGAAGCTGAGCCAAAATCCGTCCACAGGCAAGTAACCCGCCACTACTCCCAGCAGAATGGAGGCGATAAGCCGATAGATCGGCTTCCACGACAAGGTAGCCCTAAGCAGAAGCCTCCAGCAGAAGTGGCTGGCCAGAAACCATAGCAACAGATAAGGAGCAAAAAAGGACAGTTTCATGTGCGGGGTGTGGAACACCGAAACATCCATTAGAGCATATAACGATTGAAACAGAACGTATTGAAGTGCAATCTGTTTAAGTACTTTGCGTCCGGGTACACCCTGAGGGGCATGTCTGGCAAAATATCCGGTAACCCATACGAATAACGGCATATGGAATGTATATATCCACAGGAACAGAGCCTCTGCTCCCGCAAAGCGTGTAATGAGTGGTTCAAGAGCATTGCCAACGAGTACGCAGACAATAAGCATGAAGCGCAAGTTATAAAAAAATGATTCCTGATCACTACGGATTCCAGTCCGGTTGTTCATGTTGTAACCCTCCTGTTGACCTCACGGGCGAGGCCATCTGTATCTTTCATAAGGGTAATACGGATATGAAGTAATCATTGTGATATAATTCACAATAGAAAGCGCTATCCTTTCCCGGAGCTGTGACAACAAAATGAACGAGCGGGATTGACAACGGTTGCATAGAGGATGACAATGGGAAAAGAAGATGAGGAATTGTAAATTTAAGGAGGCTAAGAACGATGTCAACGAATACCCGCCAAAGTCCTGAAATTGTTACATTCGGTGAAAGTATGGGTTTGCTGACAGCCAAGGATACAAGAGGTCTTGAATACGCGGCTTCATTGGACAAGTCGTTTGGCGGCGCAGAGAGCAATCTGGCCATCGGTGTGTCCCGTTTGGGCCATACAAGTGGTTGGTTTGGGCGCTTGGGCCAGGATCCCATCGGCACCATGATTTTAAAAGCCATTCGTGGTGAGGGTGTAGATGTATCCAGAGCACGCTTGAGTGATGCAGAGCCGACAGGTCTGATGATTCGTGAGAACGCTTCCGGGAAATCCTCTGTACATTATTATAGGAAACTATCCGCTGCAAGTGCCATGACTCCGGATGATCTTGATCCGGACTATATTGCCGGGGCTCATATTTTGCACGTTACAGGTATTACTGCCGCTATAAGCCCTTCGGGATTATCTACGGTGGAAGCTGCCATACATATAGCCAAGCAGGCTGGTGTAAAAGTAAGTTTTGATCCGAATCTGCGTCTTAAACTCTGGTCAGTAGAGCAGGCTCGTCCGGTATTGCTTCGTCTGGCAGAGCAGGCTGACTACTTTTTGCCAGGATTGGATGAGATGAAGCTTTTGTATGACGAACAGGATGAGCAGAAGATATTCGAGCGTTTGTCAGCCCTGAATGCCATCTCAATCGTAAAGGGCGGACCGGATTTGACCTATGTATTGGTGAATGGTACCCTAACGGAAGTTCCGTACTTCAAGGCGGATCATGTGCTGGATACGGTTGGCGCGGGTGATGGATTTTGTGCAGGTTTCCTATCAGGCCTGCTCAAGGGATACTCTCCGCAGGAAGCTACCCGGTTGGGTAATTTAACCGGCTCCATGGTAATACAGGCCGTTGGTGATTGGGAGGCGCTTCCGACGTGGGAGCAAGTCGAGGCCAAGCTGAACAACGTTGCCCATGTTGAGCGCTAGTCGCTGCTGATATCATGTAAGTCTCATCTTCGTTCTTCAATTGTAAGGCTTGTAATAAACAACCACATTGATAAGGGAGAGAATGAAATGAAGAAGCTTCAGCTGCTGCAAAAAATAACAGATAACGGGGTAGTCGCCGTACTTCGGGCAGACTCTGCCGATCAGGTCATTGCCATGGCCGAGCAAGCCATAGCCGGCGGAATCAAAGTGATTGAGATTACCATGACGGTTCCCAGTGCACTTAAAGCCATCGAGAAACTGAGCCGTGTCTACCACTGGAACACACAGGATCCCGAAAAGTTTGCCATTATAGGCGCAGGAACAGTGCTTGAGCCCCAGACAGCAAGAGCTGCAATCATGTCAGGTGCTGAGTTTGTTGTCGGACCATCGCTGAATCCGGATACCGTACAGATCTGCAATCTCTATCGAATTCCGATCCTGCCAGGCGTCATGACCATTGCCGATGTTCAACGTGCGCTTGAGCTTGGTGTGGACATTGTGAAGTTGTTCCCAGGCAATCTGTATGATCCATCCATTATCAAGACGATGAAAGGGCCTATGCCTCAAGCGAATTTTATGCCGACCGGCGGGGTATCCTTGTCCAATCTGGGCGATTGGATCAAGGGAGGAGCCGTAGCCGTGGGGATCGGGTCCGACCTGACTTCCGAAGCGATGAAAACAGGGGATTTAAGTCATGTTCGCCGCAAGGCGGAACAATATATGGATACTTACCGTAAGGCAAAAGCTGAATAGATGCAAGGCGGGGGATAAGAGCAGGTTCAGTAGAGCTCTTATTCCCAACAGCCGCAGCACCTGCGGTAAGTGAAGAAAGGTGATTGAAGTTGAGGAACCGGTATAATACAGGGCGCAAGAAGAGGGGCATCGGAAAATTTCTGCTCGTACTTCTGGCGCTCATTGTCATTGGCTGCGGGTTTGTTGCCTGGAAGCTATTCACCCCGTACGGACCGCAGGAAATGGCCCAAAAGGCTATGGAAACAGCGGATCAGGTTACGGTGAGTGTACAGGAAAACTGGATTGATTTTATGCCAGACAAACCTGAAGGGATTAGTGTTATTTTCTATCCGGGTGGTTTGGTGAAACCGGAAAGTTATGCTCCTCTGGCTCACGAGTTGGCAGAAGCCGGACACCATACCGTCATTGCCAAAATGCCGGTCAATCTGGCAGTGCTGAAACAAAATCTGGCAGATGATATTCGTAATGCTTATCCGGAGGAATCATTTGTCATGGGTGGACACTCACTGGGTGGATCCATGGCTGCCCGTTATGCAGCATCCCATCCGGACGCCCTCCAAGGTATCTTTTTCCTGGCGTCCTATCCGGATCAAAAGGGCAGCGTGAAATCATTGGGAATTCAGGCGCTATCCATTTTGGGTACCAATGATGAAGTTGTCAATGCGACCAAATACCAGAACGGCCGTGCCTATCTGCCGGAAGACACGGTGTACTACACGATTGAAGGAGGGAACCATTCGCAGTTCGGTGACTATGGGCACCAGAGTGGTGACGGAGAACCTGAAATTACGGGCGAAGAGCAGTTGTCTCAAACGGTAAAGGCGGTTACCGAATGGCTCGAAGGTATCGAATAAATACATCTGCCAGGAGGCGCGGCTAGGTTATGGCCATACTTCAAGTAAAGGGTCTGCAGATTCCCTGCCAGGGCATTTTGTTTGATAAGGATGGGACACTGCTTGAATTTTTGCAATTATGGGGACCGTGGGCCGATTCCTTGCTGAATCAATTGGAAGCCGTATTGTCAGGCATGGGAGCTGGTTTTACGGTGGAAAAAGGCAAGGTACTTGGTACGGTCCACGACAGCCAAGGACACATTGTTGATTATGACAGGCAGGGTCCGCTGGCCATCGCTACTGTAGATGAGAGTACCGGGCTCATGGCCGGACAGTTGTATGCGGCAGGCATGCCATGGAATGATGCGATTACAACAGTCCGCGAGCTCTCTAATTCAGCCATGCAGGAATTGCGTACCAGACGGCAGGCCGAGCCTATGCCTGGGTTGGTTTCCTTTTTGCAGAGCTGCCAAGCCGCTTCGATCAAGGTGGCGGTGGTAACCTCGGACAGCACGCCCGCAGCAGAAGAGCATTTAGAATGGATGGGGATTCGCTCCTTCTTTACGTCCATCGTAGGCTGTGACCGCGTTACCTTAGGCAAGCCGAATGGCGAAACAGTCAAACTGGCATGTCATGAATTACATATTCATCCTCATCAGGCCATCGTTATAGGTGATAGTAACGGGGATATGCAGATGGGACTGAACGCCGGAGTTTCGCATGTCATTGGTTTCTGTCCCCTTGGGAAAGAAGCAGTACATTTACAGGATGCGGATGTCGTTATTGGGAATTATCACGAAATCCGGGTGAGTCCGGATGGTGCCTGAACGGGATTATTCCGCTAAGGAGGAGAGAGGATGAACGGGGTAGAACAGCTGGCTTCCTGGATTCAGGAAAGTTCCAATATTGTTTTTTTCGGAGGGGCAGGAACGTCGACCGAAAGCGGGATTCCCGACTTCCGCTCTGCCGCGGGCCTATATCAGACAGAGCAGCATTCTCCGTATCCGCCGGAGGAATTGCTGAGTCGTCACTTTTTCGATCAGCATGCCGATATTTTCTATGATTTCTATCGGGGCAAAATGCTTCATCCCGATGCCGAACCCAACGGTTGTCACAGGCTCCTTGCACGTTTGGAGCAGGAAGGTCGGCTGAAGGCGGTCATTACCCAGAATATTGACGGGCTGCATCAAAAAGCAGGCAGCACCAACGTGCTCGAATTGCATGGGTCCGTTCACCGGAATGCCTGCATGGATTGCGGGCGTTTCTACCCGCTGAATGACATCATCCGGTCGAAGGATGCGGTTCCCCGCTGTGCAGCTTGTCATGGAGTTATTAAGCCTGACGTTGTGCTGTATGAAGAGGAATTGGACCAGAACACACTATACCAGTCTGTGGACGCTATCTCTTCTGCCGATCTGCTGCTGGTCGGTGGTACCTCACTGACCGTCCATCCTGCTGCACAGCTGATTACGTATTTTCGGGGAAAACATACCGTATTACTGAATGCCACGCCAACGGCATATGACCGGCAGGCAGATTTGCTGATTACTGAGCCGATCGGCGAGGTAATGATTAAGGTGGACCAGCTTCTTGGTTAAACGGTTTGTCTGAAATAACCGCCTTCTCCCGCGCTCGAACTCGAGTGCAGGAAGCGGAACCTGGGGAAAGAAGGGATTCATGATGGTCTACTTAGCCAGCGATACACGCTATGAAACGATGAAATATAACCGTGTTGGACGTTCTGGACTGAAACTTCCGGCAATTTCACTTGGGCTTTGGCATAATTTTGGCGGCATCAACAATGCGGAGAATGGTCGAAACATGATTACTCGATCCTTTGATCTGGGCATTACGCATTTCGATCTTGCCAACAATTACGGTCCGCCCGCAGGTTCTGCAGAGCAGCTGTTTGGTCAGGTGCTGGCACAGGATCTGAAGCCTTATCGGGATGAACTGGTGATATCCACCAAAGCGGGATATTATATGTGGCCCGGGCCGTATGGCGAATGGGGTTCCCGCAAAAATCTGGTATCCAGCCTGAATCAGAGTCTGAAGCGCATGGGGCTCGATTATGTTGATATTTTCTATTCACATCGTTATGATCCTGAAACGCCGCTGGAAGAAACGATGATGGCTCTGGACCATATTGTTCGTTCGGGTAAAGCGCTCTATGTGGGCATCTCCAATTACCCGGCAGAGCAGACGAAACAGGCTGCTGAAATTCTGAAAGGTTTGGGTACACCTCTACTGATCCATCAACCGAAGTATTCCATGCTGGATCGCTGGATCGAAGATGGGCTTCAGGATGTGCTGGATGAGTACGGTGCAGGCAGCATTGCTTTCTGTCCATTAGCACAGGGGGTACTGACGAACAAGTATTTGAACGGCATTCCGGAAGATTCTCGTGCAAAAGGACCATCCGTCTTCTTGAACGAGAACAATATCTCTCCTGAGACGCTGCGCAAAGTCCGTGCTCTCAATCAGATTGCTGCAGCTCGTGGTCAGAGTCTGGCTCAGTTTGCGCTCGCCTGGGTTCTCCGAAACGGGAGGGTAACGTCGGCATTGATCGGTGCAAGCCGTACATCGCAGATCGAGGAGAATGTGGCCGCGCTTAATCAGCTGGACTTCTCATCGGAAGAGCTTGAGCGAATTGAATCCATTCTTAGTCCGGAACATCATGACAAATAAGCATGTGACTGAGAAAAGCTATAATAAATGAAAAAAAGAAGGTGCATATCAGCCGTGATGGCAGATGCATCTTCTTTTCATTTTCACTAATTTGCACTCATATTACCCAAGTAAACAGACGTTGATCTATACGTTTGGTCTTGACGTGAGTTGATCATTTTTGTTTGGTTGAGTCATGCCAGGCCTCGGAGTTTGGGGTCTGGAGAGAATATTTTCCCGATAGAGAGTCGGGGCTTCTCCGTGGAAACGTTTGAACTGTTTGGAGAAATACAGGGCATCTGGCAGTCCTACGGATGCGGATACCTGCTCAATGGACAGATCCGGACGTTCACGCAGCAGCTGCCGTGACTTGTCTATGCGGAGCTTCAGCAGATACGTGACCGGGGATAGACCGGTTTCCTGCTTGAAAATCCGGGACAGATAAGCGCGGTTATAGCCGAGACTGGCTGACATCTGTTCAATGGAGACGGGGTGGGCATATTGGGTAGACATGTATTGGATCATCTGTTTTACGGTCCGCCTAATTGAAGATTCACCAGGAATCAGGGTTTGTCCCTGAGAAAGGTGATTTTGGGCTTCGGCTAGAATCATATATAACGTACCGATGGATGTAAAATGAGAGCTTTCTTTGCGCTCGGCAAATGCATTTTGCATGACGGATAGCCAATCAGCAATCCCGCAGGACGGCCCGGCATGAAAAACGGATTTTTCCGGACGAAAACCCGCTTCTTCCGTGTGTTTCCCAGCCTGGCTGCCTGTATAGGCCATCCATCGATATTCCCAGGGGCGGCGGGCATCAGATTGGTAACTTACCAGCTGCCCGGGATGAATGAGGAAACAATCTCCTGCGGATAATTCGTAAGTATGAAGTTCGGTGCGGAATGTACCAGCGCCCTTTTCTACATAATGAAGCAGATAGTAATCGTATAGTTTTGGGCCAAGAGCATGACCCGGAAGGGTCTGGCTTGCGCCAGCAAAAAGGACATGTAATGGCCCCTTTTCATAATAGACCGGATTGGATGCAACCGAGTACGTCTTTGCTCCACTTTTCCCTGAGGATTCCTGTGTGTTTTTTATCGGATCTATTGCTGAATGTTCCTTGGGTTGATCAATCATGTGCCGTTCCTTCTTTCTGTGATGTTCTTTCCATTATATGACGGAAGGTCACATTTATCCATATGAAACACACATGGTTTCATTTCAAGAGGTACCGCTTTCTTGTATAATAACCTTAAGAAAACAACAACATTGAGATGAGGTGCAGCAGCAATGAACATACATGAATTGAAACAAAAGTTTATTGAGAAGTACGGAGAGAGTGAAGCGGGTCTCCGTGTATTCCATGCTCCTGGACGTGTGAATCTAATCGGGGAACATATTGACTACAATGGTGGGTACGTGCTTCCGGCAGCGCTTGAATTTGGTACAACACTTGTTATCCGGGAACGGAAGGACGACAAATTGCAGCTGGCTTCCACCAATATGTCCTATGAAGGCGTGCTGGACACGTCCTCGATCGGCAAGGAGAAAACAGGGGAGTGGACAGATTATCCAGTTGGTGTCATGGTTGAACTGCAAGCTAAAGGCGTGAAGGTAACGAAAGGATATGACTTCCTGTACCATGGTGAAATTCCGAACGGTGCCGGACTATCCTCTTCCGCATCGCTGGAGGTGCTTACCGGGTATGCGATTCAGTCGATGGAAGGTATATCTGATATCGATACAGTACAGTTGTCGCTTCTGTCCCAAAAAGCAGAAAACGAGTTCGTTGGCGTCAACTGCGGCATTATGGATCAGTTCGCCGTAGCTAACGGTGCAGAGGATCATGCCATTCTGCTGATGTGTGATACGCTTGAATATGAGAAGGTACCTTTCCGCACAGGCTCTTATAAGCTGGTCATCGGCAATACGAACAAACGTCGCGGTCTGGTAGACTCGGCCTATAACGAGCGGCGCTCCCAGTGCGAGCAGGCACTTGCCATTTTGAAGGAACAGCTGCCTGCACTTGATTATCTGGCGCAACTGACGCCGGAGCAATTTGTAACCCTACAGGATCACATCAAGGATGAAAAGGTAAGACAGCGTGCCGAGCACGTCGTGGAAGAGAATGCACGTGTGCTTGCATCGGTTGAAGCGCTGCGTAATAACGATTTGGAAACGTTCGGCAAGCTGATGAATGCATCCCATGAATCGCTCCGCTATCTGTATGAAGTAAGCTGCGAGGAATTGGACGTAATGGTAGAGGAGGCGCAGCGCATTCCAGGAACACTCGGTGCACGTATGACGGGAGCCGGATTCGGTGGATGCACGGTGTCACTGGTACATGAGGATGATGTAGAACGCTTTGTTCGCGAAGTGGGAGCAGCGTATGAAGCACGTACAAGTCTCAAGGGAGATTTCTATGTGTGCGGAGTGGGCGACGGTGTCAAAGAATTGAAGGAGGCGAAGTAAAATGGCAATTTTGGTGACAGGTGGAGCAGGATATATTGGTTCGCATACGGTAGCGGCTTTGTTGGAACGCGGCGAGGAAGTCGTGGTACTGGACAATTTGCAGACTGGGCATCGGGAAGCATTGCTCGGCGGCAAGTTGTATGAAGGAGATCTGCGTGACAAGGCGTTTCTGGCAAAACTGTTCGCTGAGAACTCCATTGATGCAGTCATTCACTTTGCGGCCAATTCCCTGGTCGGCGAGAGCATGAAGGATCCGGTTAAATATTATGACAACAACGTGTTCGGTACGTTGTGTTTGCTGGAAGCAATGAACGCAGCCAATGTGCGCCGGATCGTATTCTCTTCTACAGCCGCCACTTATGGCGAGCCTGAGAAAGTGCCAATCGAAGAAAGCGACCGCACTGAACCTACGAACGTATATGGCGAAACGAAACTGATGATGGAACGCATGATGTCCTGGTTTGACAAAGTACAGGAGATTAAATATGTGTCCCTGCGTTACTTCAATGCAGCTGGAGCACATGATAGCGGCAAAATTGGTGAAGACCATCAGCCGGAGAGCCACTTGATCCCACTGGTCCTGCAAACCGCGTTGAAACAACGTCCACACATCGCCGTGTTTGGCGATGACTACGCGACAGAAGATGGAACGTGTGTCCGAGATTATATTCACGTGAGCGACTTGGCAGATGCGCATCTGCGTGCAGTAGATTATCTCCGCAAAGGGGAGAACAGCAACGTGTTTAACCTGGGTAACGGTCAAGGGTTCTCGGTTAAACAGGTTATTGAAACTGCGAAAAAAGTGACCGGACTGGATATCCCGGTTGTACAGGAGCCGCGCCGTGCAGGTGATCCGGCTGTTCTGGTCGCATCGTCTGCCAAAGCAAGATCCGTGCTGGGCTGGAATCCGACACGGACCAATCTGGAAGATGTCATTCAGAGTGCCTGGAGCTGGCACCAATCTCATCCTAACGGCTACGGAAAAAACTAGGAGGCGAACATCAATATGTCACAGACCCATAATGCTGCAGGCACCACAGACCGGACACCGGAGCAGCAGGAAGCACTGCATGCCATTGAACGTCTGGTTGCATTTGCCTTGCAGAACAAACTGATTGAAGAAGCGGATTGGGATTATAGCCGCAACCTTCTGCTGGAACAGTTCGGATTTTCCGAGCCCTACGATGGAGCGTTGAACGAGATTGTACCGGATGGACCGCAATCCTTGCTGGATACGTTGATTGACTATGGTTATGCAATTGGACTCATTCCGGAGAATACGGATACGTACCGTGATTTGCTGGATGCGAAAATTATGGGTCAGCTGATGGCCCGTCCATCTGAGGTGGTTCGCGCGTTCCGCCACACAGAGCAAACAGAAGGTATCGAAGCCGCCACACAGAAGTTTTACGAGCTGTCGATTCACTCCAACTATATCCGTATGGACCGGATCTCGAAGAATGTATACTGGACGCAGGAAACGCCATATGGCGATATGGAAATTACGATTAACCTGTCCAAGCCGGAGAAAAGTCCGAAGGAAATCGCCATGGCCAAACTGCTTCCGCCGCCGGTATATCCGAAGTGTCAATTATGCCGGGAAAATGTAGGCTATGCTGGCCGAGTAAATCATCCGGCTCGTCAAAACCTGCGTGTTATTCCGCTGGAATTAAACGGTGAACCATGGTTCTTCCAATACTCGCCATATGTGTACTATAACGAGCACTGCATCATTTTCCATCATGATCATGTGCCAATGAAGCTGACAAAAGATACGTTGCGCAGACTACTTGCCTTCGTAGGCGAGTATCCGCACTATTTTATCGGTTCCAATGCAGATCTGCCAATCGTGGGTGGTTCAATCCTGACTCATGATCATTTCCAGGGCGGACGCCATACGTTTGCCATTCAAAATGCAAAACCTGAAGCGGTGTTCCGTCATGCGGATGCACCAGGGCTTACCCTGAGTCTGGTAAAATGGCCAATGTCCGTTCTTCGACTCGCTTCACATGATCCAGCGGAGCTGCTCGAAGCGGGTAACGCCGTGTATGAAGCGTGGAAACTGTACAGTGACCCTTCTGTAGAGATCCAGGCGTTCAGTGAGGTGGATGGAGAGCAAGTACCTCACAATACGGTAACACCGATTGTTCGTCGTAGTGCGGACGGTGGTTACGAGATGGATCTGGTTCTCCGCAACAATCGTACGAATGAAGAGCATCCGGAGGGGATTTTCCACCCACACCGTGAAATGCATCATTTGAAAAAAGAGAACATCGGACTTATCGAAGTCATGGGGCTTGCGATTCTTCCAGGGCGGTTAAAAGAAGAACTGGACGGAATCGCCGATATTCTTGCAGGGGATACTCAGCTTGCGGAAGCTGCCCAGGCTTCTGATCATGTTTTGCACCAGCATCTTCGCTGGGCGGAAGAACTGAAAGAACGTTTTGGTTCCAGCCTGGACAAGGAACAGGCCGTTGCTCTGATTCAGCAGGAAGTAGGCCTTAAGTTTTCCGAGATTTTGGAGCATGCAGGGGTTTACAAATATGATGAGGCGGGACGTCAGGCATTCCGCCGGTTCGTTGAAAGCATGGGATATACTGAATAAGTGGAAACTTCTTCAGTAGCTATCATGCTATCGCAATAATTAAAAAGGATAGGCGAGCAGGAATGCTCGTCTATCCTTTTTCTATACATAAATCATTAATCTTGCAACTACTTGTGTAGATGGCTCGATGGTCATTAGCGCTTATATAACAAAAGTATCTTTCCATCATGAGCAATAAACACATGGACATGGCAGAGACTGGGGGTTCATTGTATAATATGAGAATGATTATCACAGGTTGATAAAATAAATGAAGTATAGGAAACGGGGACGAACAAATGGAAAAGAAGCCACTGAACATACCGCTAATCACCGACGCAGCAGAACTGCAAAACATGGTAGGTGAGCCTCATGAGCACGTGAGAAACAAAGCGATATCGTTTGTGGACTCCCATGTTGAACATTTTTTATCCATGTCACCACTGTTTTTTCTGTCCAGTTCCGATGGGGAAGGTAGAAGTGATGCATCCCCCCGGGGAGACGAAGCAGGTTTCGTGAAGGTTCTTGATCCGCATCGTCTGGTCTACCCCGAACGTCCAGGCAATCGCCGAATTGACTCGCTGTTAAACATCCTAACCAATCCTGGGGTGGGCATGCTCTTCCTCATCCCAGGCATGAACGAAGTATTACGCATCAATGGAACTGCTTCTATTACGAAGGATGAGGAATTTATTAATAGTATGGGCTGGACGGGGAAAACGATAGGGGCAGCGGTTATTGTAGACGTGAATGAATGCTTTATCCATTGCCCGAGAGCCTTCAAGCAGGCGGGATTGTGGTCTTCCGAGACTTGGGTGGACAAGGAAAGTTTGCCTTCGACGATGGATATGTTCCGTGCCCATCTGCAGATCAACGGCTTGTTATAAAGTGAGTGACTATGGATTTGTTTTTATAAAATCGGGGTACTATAATTGGAGTTGCACAAACATTCTAACTCCAATGGAGGCGACATAGATTATGAAATCTTTTCAATTTTATAACCCCACCCGTCTGATCTTCGGTAAAGGACAACTGGAAGCGTTGAAAACTGAAGTACCGAAGTACGGCAAACGGGTATTGCTTGTATATGGCGGCGGCAGCATTAAACGAAGTGGTCTGTATGATCAAGTGATCGGATTGCTTAAGGAAATCGGAGCAGAAGTTACAGAACTGGCAGGCGTGGAGCCTAACCCGCGTCTTTCGACTGTCCATAAGGGAGTAGACATCTGCAAGACTCAGGACATCGAGCTGATTCTCGCCGTAGGTGGCGGTAGTGTGCTCGACTGCGCCAAGGCGATTGCCGTAGGTGCGAAATATGATGGCGACATGTGGGACTTTGCTCAGCGCAAAGCGGTTGCTCAGGATGCACTTCCACTTGGTACGGTGCTGACCATGGCAGCAACAGGTTCCGAGATGAACTCGGGTTCCGTTATTACCAATCAGGATACACAGGAAAAATTGGGCTGGGGCAGTGCGTATTCATTCCCTGCGTTCTCGATCCTTGATCCGGTTAATACATATACCGTGCCTTTGGATCAGACTGTATACGGCATGGTTGACATGATGTCTCACGTATTGGAGCATTACTTCCACCTGGATGCCAATACGCCAGTACAACTTGGCTTCTGTGAGACGATTCTGCGTACCGTTATGGATGCAGCACCTCGTTTGGTAGAGGATCTGGAAAACTACGAGCTGCGCGAAACCATTCTGTACTGCGGTACGATGGCATTGAACGGCGTACTGAACATGGGACTTGCCGGTGACTGGGCAACTCACAATATCGAACATGCCGTATCTGCTGTATATGACATCCCGCACGGCGGGGGCCTTGCCATTCTGTTCCCGAACTGGATGAAACACAATCTGGACGTAAACGTGGATCGT
Source organism: Paenibacillus sp. ACRRY (assembly GCF_022346995.1). Taxonomy (GTDB): domain Bacteria; phylum Bacillota; class Bacilli; order Paenibacillales; family Paenibacillaceae; genus Paenibacillus. The sequence goes on from NZ_JAKRNM010000002.1 coordinate 76,501, forward strand.
TTCAAACGATTGGCTATTAATGTCTTTGAAGTGAATCCTGAAGGCAAATCGGACAAACAGGTAGCCGAGGAAGGCATCGAAGCTTTACGCAAGTTCTGGACGTCCATTGGCGCGCCTAGTCGTCTTGCTGACTATGACATTGACGACAGCCAGATTGATATCATGGCTGACAAGGCAATGCTGTTTGGCCCATTTGGTAACTTCAAGAAGCTGCAGCGTGAAGATGTTGTGTCCATTTACAAGGCTTCTCTGTAATAAAGGGCATTCAATTATTAATAAAGACCGCAAATCTCCACAATATGGAGATTTGCGGTCTTTTTGCGTGAATAGTCCTGTAAAATAACCATTATCGGGTCTGGAATACAAATGAGGAAAGAATTTGAAACTTTTTGAGGGTAGCTACGTATTTATTTACATGAGGAATGCCCAGTGAGTTAGGTGTTACGGCAGAAGAGAGGAGGAACGGGGAATGGAGTCCATCTATTGGGGATGTCTAATCGGAGGAGCCATATTTGCAGTCGTCAGTTTGGTGCTGGGTGATTTGATTGACGGATTGCTGGATGGAGCCTTTGAAATGCCAGGCATTGATTTTCTCAAACCTGTTGTACTTGCTGGTTCCATTACAGCCTTTGGCGGAGCTGGTATCATGTTGACGCGTTATAGCTCGGTAAGTGCCATTGCGGGTCTTATCTTATCCCTGCTTATAGGTATTGCTGCTGCCATGCTGGTATTCTTTGCTTATATCAAGCCGATGCGGAACAGTGAGGTTTCCATTGCATTTTCCATGAAGGAACTATCCGGGAAAATCGGAGAAATTACGATTCCAGTACCTGAGAAGGGTTTCGGTGAGGTCATGATCCGTGTTGCTTCCGGTAACACGATTCATACCGCGTCCAGCTTCGAACATCGCCCTATTGCGGCGGGTGCGCGTGTAGTGGTAGTGGACATAACAGAAGGTGTGCTTCGTGTGGCGGAATGGGATGAAGATGTACTTAAAGACGTTTGAGTAGAACGAGAGAAGTTGTTTGTCATCATCGTAATAAGGGGAGAGATGTGGAATGGAATGGAATATGGATGTGTTATTGATTCCTGCAATTGTTGTAGGTGTCATTCTGGTTCTTGGTTTGGCCTTCTGGGCGAGGTATAAGACGGTTGGACCCGATGAAGCGATGATCGTTACGGGTTCATTCCTGGGTAATAAAAATATTTCCGAAGATGAGTCCGGTCGCAAGATTAAAATCGTACGTGGCGGTGGTGCTTTCATCTGGCCTGTGTTTCAGCAATCCGAATTTATCTCCTTGCTGTCTCACAAGCTGGATGTATCTACACCTGAAGTATATACGGAACAAGGTGTTCCGGTTATTGCGGACGGTGTTGCGATTATCAAAGTTGGTAGTGCTGTGGAAGATGTAGCAACAGCAGCCGAACAATTTATTGGTAAACCCGTTGAAGCGTTACGAGGCGAAGCGCAGGAAGTTCTGGAAGGGCATTTGCGGGCCATTCTCGGAACCATGACTGTGGAGGAAGTTTATCGGAACCGGGATCGATTCGCGCAAGAGGTTCAAGGTGTGGCTGCACGAGATCTGAAAAAGATGGGTCTGCAGATCGTATCTTTTACCATCAAGGATGTTCGTGACAAACAAGGATATCTGGACGCCCTCGGTAAGCCAAGAATTGCTGCCGTAAAACGGGATGCGGAGATTGCGGAAGCCGAAGCAATGAGAGATGCACGTATTCAAAAAGCGAATGCGGAAGAGCAAGGACAAAAGGCGGAATTGCTCCGTGATACCAATATCGCCGAAGCAGCCAAAGAGAAGGAATTGAAAGTGGCAGCGTTTAAGCGCGACCAGGATACAGCTAAGGCCGAAGCGGACCAAGCGTACCATATCCAGGAAGCACGTGCGAAACAGACGGTTGTTGAAGAACAGATGAAAGTTGAACTCGTGCGTAAAGAACGTGAGATTGACCTGAAGGAAAAAGAAATTACCGTACGTGAGAAGCAGTATGATGCGGAAGTGAAGAAAAAAGCGGAAGCAGATCGTTATGCTGTCGAGCAGGCGGCCGAAGCGGATAAAGCAAAAAGAATGCGCGAAGCCGATGCAGTACAATACTCCATCGAGACCCAAGCCAAAGCAACAGCCGAACAAAAACGGCTTGAAGGTCAGGCTGTGGCAGATGCAGAACGGGCCAAAGGTACTGCGGATGCAGAAGTCATTCGTCTGCGCGGTCTGGCGGAAGCCGAAGCGAAGGAAAAATTGGCGGAAGCATTCCAGAAGTTTGGCGAGGCAGCGGTACTGGATATCATCGTCAAAATGCTGCCTGAGCTTGCTGGTAAAATTGCAGAGCCAATCTCATCCATTGATAAATTGACCGTGGTAGATACAGGTAAGGGTGAGGGTGCAGCACGTGTAAGTAACTATGTGACTGAACTGATGTCTACAGCTCCTGAGATGCTGAAAAGCGTATCGGGCATTGATGTAGAGCAGTTAATTAAAGGTTTGACCAAGTCCAAAACACCAGCACCTGTCGCTATTCAGCAAAGCGAGACTCCAACGACTCCATCTGTGATTGATAAAATTGTGGAAAGAACTGGAGCAGAGGATTAAGACTACGTTTGAACGAAGCATGAAGCTCTATTGACCTTAACGTGATTTTTTGTTACTTTTTAAGCGAGACGTTCGGCGCGGTTTGCCCGCACCGGACGTCTTTTCGTTCATTACGAGGATGTGACGAAATCACATTCCAGATGGTATGAAAAAAGAGGTGCAAACAGTGAGCAGCCTGCATGTAAACAAAGCGTTAAATAATAATGTAATTATTGCACAGCATCCTGAACATGGAGAAGTCGTTGTCATCGGTAAAGGCATTGGCTTCAACCGGAAAACCGGTGACATCATTCCCTTGATGGCTGTGGAGAAGATGTTCATTTTGAAAAACCAGCAGGAACAAGAGCAGTACAAACAGCTTCTTCCGCAAGTGGATGAGGCATTGATCGAGATTATTAACGAATGCATTACGTATATTGCAGAGCGTACGGATGTTCCGCTTAATGAACATATTCATATTGCATTGACTGATCATATTTCTTTTGCGCTTAAACGCAAAGAACAGGGCATAGTCATTCAAAATCCATTTCTATATGAAACCCGTGAGATCTATCCGGAAGAATATCGGATGGGAGATTACGCCGTTCGCCTCATTAAGGAGAAGCTCGGCGTCGATTTGGGCATGGATGAAATTGGATTTATAGCGCTGCATATCTACAGTGCCATGACCAACCAGAACATATCCCAAGTACGCGAACATTCACAGCTGATTACTGACCTGGTAGGAATCGTCTCGGATCAGTTGGATTATTCGTTTGAAACGGAGTCGCTGGACTATTCACGTCTGCTTACACATCTTCGGTTTGCTTTGGAACGTGTGCGTCGTGGGGACAAGGTGGAAGAGCTTCATAAGCTCGATTCCTTGCTCAAGTTGGAGTACCCCGAAATGTACTCGCTTGCATGGAAGCTGACCAAAGTCATGGAAAAAAGATTGAATCTTCCCGTTTATCCAGCAGAGGTGGGATATCTAACTATCCATCTTCAACGTCTGAATCAAAGGAAAGAAGAAGAGAACAAGTGAAATATTCCCACAGCTGGATTTGCATCCGGAGAAATTTAGTGTAAAGGCTTGCACTGTTTTGGAAGTGATGCTACAATGGTGTCCGTAATCAAGCAACTGAAAAAAACATAAGCGACGTGTTACTGACTCGATCAGGCATGAGTTTCTAGAGTGTGATTGTTCTTACCTTATACAGGGTATGCTATACCCGAAGGTTGGCACAATTCGCTTTATTAGCTTATGCCTTTTTTGATTTCCCTTGCTTGCATCACGACATACAGACTTAGACGAAAGGGTGAATACGACGCGATGTTTAAAAAGCTTTTTGGCGTCTTGCAAAGAGTAGGTAAAGCTCTTATGCTTCCTGTAGCCATTCTACCAGCAGCGGGCTTATTGCTCGGAATCGGTAATATGCTGGTGAATCCGGACTTTTTGCAATATGTAACGGCGCTGGATACTCCTTGGGTGAACTCAATCGCGACGATCATGATGAACGCAGGTCAGATCGTATTTGACAATCTGGCATTGCTCTTTGCAGTAGGTGTAGCCGTTGGGCTAGCCGGAGGCGAAGGTGTGGCAGGTCTTGCGGCCATTATTGGTTATCTGGTGATGAATGTCACTTTGGGTACAGCCGTTGGTGTAACACCAGCAATGATCGGTGAAGTACCGGGTTATGCCAGCATTCTGGGTATTCCAACACTGAGTACCGGTGTGTTCGGAGGTATCATTATTGGTATAGCCGCAGCATTGTGTTACAATCGGTTCTTCAAAATCGAACTGCCGTCTTACCTTGGGTTCTTTGCAGGTAAACGTTTTGTTCCGATTATCACTTCGGTTGTTTCCCTCTTGCTCGGGTTACTTCTGGTAGTTATCTGGCCACCTATCCAAAGTGGACTGAATGCTGTATCTCACTTCATGGTGGATACGAGTCCGACGCTGTCGGCATTCATTTTCGGAGTTGTAGAACGGTCTCTTATTCCGTTTGGACTCCATCACATTTTCTACTCTCCATTCTGGTTTGAATTCGGTGAGTATGTGAACAAAGCTGGAGACGTTATTCGTGGGGACCAGCAAATCTTCTTCAACCAATTGCGTGATGGTGTAAACCTTACGGCGGGAACCTTCCAAGTGGGTAAATTCCCGTTCATGATGTTCGGTTTGCCGGCTGCGGCACTTGCGATGTACCATGAAGCAAGACCGGAGCACAAAAAGTATGTTGCAGGGATCATGGGTTCAGCTGCGCTGACCTCGTTCCTTACAGGGATTACAGAGCCACTTGAATTCTCGTTCCTGTTTGTGGCGCCAATACTGTTTGCGGTACACTGTATCTTCGCAGGTTTGTCTTTCATGACAATGCAAATTCTGGGTGTCAAAATCGGGATGACGTTCTCCGGTGGATTCATTGACTTCCTGATTTTCGGGATCATCCCGAACCGCACTCCATGGTGGGACGTTATTATCGTCGGTTTGATTCTTGCCGTGATCTACTATTTCGGATTCCGAATGATCATTCGCAAGTTCAACCTCAAAACACCAGGTCGCGAAGAAGCAACACCTGAAACAAACTCAGGTGGAGGATCAGGTTCAACTGACGAGCTGCCACACAATATTCTGGAAGCCTTCGGTGGACAACAGAATATCAAACATCTGGATGCATGTATCACTCGTTTGCGGATTGAAGTAAATGAGAAATCCAATGTAAATAAAGATCGTTTGAAACAATTAGGTGCATCTGGCGTGCTTGAAGTGGGTAATAATGTACAGGCCATTTTCGGTACACGTTCAGATACAATCAAGTCCCAAATGCAGGACATCATTGCAGGACGCACCCCGGCACCAGCACCAGCTGCTGATGTTAAACCTACTCCTGAAGAGGAGAAGGCAGCGGGAGCAGAAGGCGAAAGCATTATTGCTGAAGATATCGTCATGCCGGTTAACGGTGAATTGATGGATATCACAAACGTACCTGATCCGGTCTTTGCCGAGAAAATGACAGGTGACGGTTTCGCTGTACTGCCGCATGATGGCAAGATTACTTCGCCTGTATACGGTAAAGTGTTTAACGTATTCCCTAGCAAACATGCTGTCGGTATCATGTCAGACGGCGGCAAGGAAGTACTGGTTCATATAGGTGTCAACACGGTGAAATTGAAAGGTCAGGGTTTCAACGTGCTTGTGCAGGAAGGTGATCTGGTATCGGCCGGTCAACCGATTATGGAAGTGGATTTGGAGTATGTGAGAGCTAACGCTCCATCCATCATCTCGCCAGTGATTTTCACCAACTTGCCAGAAGGCTCCACGGTGACCCTGAAGAAGAGTGGAGTTCTGAAAATTGGCGATCAGCCAATCATTGAGATAAAATAAGAAGTGTTCCGACAATGGCAAGCAAGTGTAAATATATGCAATGCCTAAATTAAACTACTTGAAAGTGAGATGATTGTAATGCAACAAACATTCAGAATTACAGACGAAGATGGTATCCACGCACGTCCGGCGACAGCCCTGGTTAATACAGCTAACAAATTCAAAGGTGCAGAATCCTTTGCAGAAGCTAACGGTAAAAAAGTAACACTGAAATCCATCCTGGGCGTTCTGTCCCTCGGATTGGAACAAGGCGACACGATCAGCATCATCGTTGAAGGCGAAGGCGAAGCTGAAGCTCTTCAAGCTCTGACTGACGTTATGGTTAACGAAGGGCTGGGCGAAATTAATGCTTAATGTTTCCGGGATCGCGGCTTCGGCGGGTATTGCTATCGCCAAGGCGTTTATCTTGGAGCATCCTGATTACTCTGTAGAAAAACGCCAAATCAACGACGTTGACGCAGAGATCGCAAAACTCGACTCAGCACTGGGCAAGTCCCAGTCTGAGCTTGAGGCGATCAAAGAGCGTACTTTACAAGAGCTTGGCGAGAAGAAAGCTGAAATCTTTGCTTCCCATCTGCTCATTCTGAATGACCCGGAACTGATTGATCCGGTAAAAGCAAAAATTGCTGATGAAAAAGTGAATGCAGAATTTGCACTCAACGAAACGGCATCGCAATTTATCTCCATGTTCGAAAACATGAAGAGTGCTTACCTGCAGGAACGTGCTGCAGATATGCGTGACGTTACTAAACGTGTGCTGAATCACTTGCTTGGTATCGACTTCATGAGTCCGGCTGAGATCAGCGAAGAAGTAATTGTGCTGGCTGAGGATCTGACGCCTTCCGATACAGCTCAATTGAACCGTCAATATGTTAAAGGTTTTGCAACCAACATTGGCGGACGTACTTCCCACTCTGCAATCATGGCTCGTTCTCTTGAAATCCCGGCTGTTGTGGGAACCAAAGACATCCTGGCTCAAGCTAAACAAGGTGATATGATCATCGTTGATGGCTTGGACGGTCATGTTCTGGTTAACCCAACAGATGAGGTAATCGCTGAGTATCGTTCCAAACAGGAACAATATGACGCACAACGTGCTGAGTGGAGAAAACTGCGTGACGAACCAACCGTAACGGTGGATAACGTTCATGTGGAACTGGCAGCTAACATTGGTACGCCGAATGACGTTACCGGTGTTCTGGAGAACGGTGGAGAGGCTGTAGGCCTGTATCGTACCGAGTTCTTGTATATGGGCAGAGACAAACTTCCTTCCGAGGATATTCAGTACAATGCTTACAAAGCCGTACTCGAAAAAATGGAAGGCAAACCTGTTGTTGTTCGTACACTCGATATCGGTGGAGACAAAGAGCTTCCATATCTGGATCTGCCAAAAGAAATGAATCCATTCCTTGGTTTCCGTGCAGTTCGTCTGTGTCTGGACCGTTTGGATATTTTCCGTACACAATTGCGCGCATTGCTGCGTGCAAGCGTACATGGCAACCTGCGCGTTATGTTCCCAATGATCGCAACATTGGGTGAGTTCCGTGAAGCGAAAGCGGTCCTGCTCGAAGAGAAGGAGAAGCTGGTAGCTGAAGGGATTGCTGTTTCGGACAGCATCCAACTGGGAATCATGGTCGAAATTCCTTCGACTGCAGTTCTTGCAGATCAATTCGCCAAAGAGGTTGATTTCTTCAGTATCGGAACGAACGATCTGATTCAATACACAATGGCAGCTGACCGTATGAACGAGCGTGTATCCTATCTGTACCAACCATACAACCCTGCTATTCTGCGTCTGGTGAAAATGGTCATCGATGCAGCACATCGCGAAGGTAAGTGGGTTGGTATGTGTGGAGAGATGGCGGGAGACGAAACAGCAATTCCGTTGCTGCTTGGTCTCGGACTGGATGAGTTCAGCATGAGCGCAACATCCATCCTGCCAGCTCGTAGTCAGATCACCAAGCTTTCCCGTGCGGACATGCAGGAACTGGCTGCCAAAGCTCTGGACATGCAAACTGCTGAGCAAGTGGTTGAATTGGTTCAAAGCATCAAAGCGTAATTTTGCGAGGGTTTTCCTCTGGATTTTAAGGTCTTTTCTTTTTCCGATGAATGGCTGCAGGAATGCAGCGATATTGCCGGTATCTGCGAACAGCGGATGCCGGCTTTTTTTGTGGGCGCTAATGTGGGGGCATATAGAATAAAAAAAGACCGTTCGCGCTAAGGAGGCAGGGACATGAGTAAATAAAAAAAGCTCCTGCTGACGATTAAACATCAGCAGAAGCCGTTTATTTGAGCTAATGACGGTTTATTAACTGCAAGCGCAGTTCAATACAGGTTTACGTGCTGCTGTGGTCTCATCCAGACGGGTAACCGGTGTGCCATAGGGTGCATTCAGTACCAGTTCAGGTGTTTCTTCTGCTTCTTTGGCAATACGTATCATAGTATCGATGAAGCCATCCAGCGTTTCTTTGCTCTCTGTTTCCGTTGGTTCAATCATGATACATTCCTCTACGTTGAGCGGGAAGTAGACGGTTGGCGGATGATACCCGAAATCAAGCAGCCGTTTGGCTACATCTAAAGTTCTTACACCATATTGCTTCAGGCCCCGGCCAGACATGACAAATTCATGCTTACAAACGCCTGGGTACGGAATTTCGTAATAAGGTGCAAGACGTGCCATCATATAGTTTGCATTGAGTACGGCACATTCGGATACCCGGCGCAAGCCTTCAGGTCCATACGTACGAATGTAAGCATAGGCGCGTACCAAAATACCAAAGTTGCCGTAATAGGCTTTGACCCGACCAATCGATTGATCTCCTTCGCGATCCAAAGCATATTGTCCCTGATCGTTCTTGATCACCATCGGTTTCGGCAGGAACGGGATCAGACGGCTTTTCACGCCGACGGGGCCCGCACCAGGACCACCTCCGCCGTGCGGAGTGCTCATCGTTTTGTGCAAGTTCAGATGCACGACATCGAAGCCCATGTCCCCAGGACGGGTAATGCCCATAATAGCATTGGAGTTGGCTCCGTCATAATAGAGAAGGCCACCAGCTTGATGCACGATGGAGGCAATCTCCTGAATGTCCTTTTCAAACAATCCCAGGGTGTTGGGGTTGGTCAGCATTAAGGCCGCAGTATCAGAACCTACGGCTGCACACAGTGCGTCCAGATCGACCAGACCGTCCGCACGGGATGGAATGGTTACCGTCTCGAAGCCAGCCACGGTTGCACTTGCCGGGTTGGTGCCATGTGAAGAATCCGGGACAATGACTTTGGTCCGCTGTTCACCACGACCTTCGTGATAGGCACGAATCATCATGAGGCCGGTCCATTCACCGTGGGCACCAGCAGCTGGTTGCAGGGTCACCGCGTCCATGCCAGTTAGACCTGCAAGGTCGTTTTGCAACGTATACAGAAGTTCAAGTGCCCCTTGAATACTGGATTTAGGCTGATACGGATGGATTTTGGCAAATCCATTGTAGCGAGCTACATCTTCGTTAATCTTCGGATTGTACTTCATAGTACAAGAACCGAGTGGATAGAATCCGTTATCTACCCCGAAGTTCCGTCGGGAAAGGGCAGTATAGTGTCGAATGACATCCACTTCAAATACCTCAGGCAGTGCAGCTGCTTCCGAGCGCAGCATTTCCCGGGGAATCAAGCTCGCGGGATCTTGACGCGGAACATCGCATTCAGGCAGGGAGTAAGCGACACGACCCGGGCTGCTGAGTTCAAAGATCAGCGATTGCTCTGGAGCAGGCGATGCTGCTTGTGTCATTTGTTTCGTGCTGGTTTCGGTTTGGGAAGGAGCTGCCGTTTCCGGCTGTCCTTGGATGGTTGTCATTTCCTGAGTCACAGCGATCCCTCCAATACACGTGCGAATTCGTCAATCTCTTCCTTGCTGCGCCGTTCCGTAACGGCGACCAGCATATGTCCGGCAAGCTCTGGGTAATCCCGTCCAAGTTCATATCCACCGATGAAACCGGCATCCAGCAGCTTCAACTGAAGGGCATCGACGTCTGTCCCTTCGGGCAGCTGAATGACAAACTCATTGAATGTCGGTGCATTAAAGGCCAGGCTGACTCCAGGAATTGCAGTTAGAGCTTGAAGAGTATAGTGACTCTTTTGCAAATTCAGATCAGCTACATCAATCATGCCCTGTCTTCCCATGGTAGACATATACACCGAAGCGCTTAGGGCAAGCAATGCCTGGTTGGAGCAAATGTTGGAAGTCGCCTTTTCGCGGCGGATATGCTGTTCGCGTGCTTGGAGCGTAAGTACAAAACCACGTTTGCCGTTGCGATCCGTTGTTTGGCCAACGATCCGGCCGGGAATCCGGCGCATATGCGCCTGGGATACAGCGAAATATCCGCATGTCGGACCACCGAGCGACGCGGAGATGCCAAGCGGCTGTGCATCACCGACAACGATGTCGGCACCCAGCTTGCCTGGAGCTTCGAGCATACCAAGCGCCAGCGGGTTTGCGCTGACCACGAGTAGACCCTTGTGCGCATGCGCAAGGTCTGCAGCCTGTTTTACATTTTCCACGGCACCGAAGAAGTTCGGGCTCTGGATCATGACGGCTGCGGTATCATCTGATACGGCGGCTTGAAGGGCATCCCAATCGGTCACCCCGTTCTGATAACCAATCTCGACAATCTCCAAATTCAGACCGTGGGCATAAGCCTTCAACACTTGACGAGCTTCAGGATGAACGGTACGGGAGACGATCAGCTGTTTGCGACGAGTTGCCGCTGCGGCCAGATTCCCTGCTTCGGCAAATGCGGTTGCACCATCATACATGCTCGCATTAGCTACAGCCATGCCAGTCAGTTCACAGATATACGATTGGAATTCGAAGATCGCCTGGAGCTCACCCTGACTGATTTCGGGCTGATATGGCGTATAGGCAGTATAGAACTCGGAACGGGAAATGACGTGATTAATCACGGAAGGGATATGATGATCGTATATGCCTGCGCCCAGGAAACTGGCGTGTGTCTCAAAATTGGCATTCGCGCCGGCTTGCTTGGACATATGGCGCGTCAGTGCGTATTCATCCAGTTTGGAGGAGACAGGCAGCTCGCCTTGATAACGAATCGCCTGCGGAATGTCCTGGAACAGATCTTCAATCGTGTCCACACCGATGGTTGCGAGCATGGCGCTCTGATCCTGTTCAGTCATGGGAATATAGCGGTGCTTGCTCATGCTTGCTCAGCTCCTTGGGTAGGTGTCTTTGACGTACGTGTCCGTTTATGAAAAGGGGTCTTCACAACTTCGGCTTTCAGCTTTTTGCCGCGAATCTCAATCTCGAGCGGGGTGCCGAGTGCAGCATATTGGCTTTTAATCAGGGCGAGCCCCAGATTACGCTTCAGCGTAGGGGACTGTGTACCGGTTGTTACTTCCCCGATTTGCACGCCTTCGGCATAGATGGGATAGTGGGGACGTGGAATCCCGCGTTCCAGTACTTCAATGCCGACCAGTTTGCGGGCAGGTCCGTCATTTTTTTGCTGGAATAGTGCTTCGTGTCCGATAAAAGGTCCGGCATTCAGCTTCACAAACATGCCAACGCCTGCTTCCAGCGGTGAAATGGTCGGCGATAGCTCCTGTCCGTAGAGGGGCAGCTTCGCTTCGAATCGAAGTGTATCCCGTGCACCAAGTCCAGCCGGAACCAGTCCGTGATCAGCGCCCGCCTCCATCAATCCGTTCCAGACCGCAGCGGCCTGATCTGCCTGTACGTATAGTTCGAAGCCGTCCTCTCCGGTATAACCGGTGCGGGACAGCAGCAGTTTTACACCACAGACCTCAGCATTCTGTACAAAACGAAAAGGCTCAATTACCGATACGTCGGTATCTGTAACCTTTCCAATAATGTCTGCAGCAAGCGGGCCCTGTAGGGCCAGGAGAGCTGTCTCGCCGGAGTCATTCGTCATGCTCACTCCAGGGACCATGTGCTCTTGCAGCCATGCCCAATCCTTGTCGATATTGGAGGCATTCACAACAAGCATATAATGCTGATCTTCCAGCTTGTATACGAGCAGATCGTCGACTACGCCACCGTCCGGGTAACACATTAACGTGTATTGTGCCTGGCCGGGAACCAGTGTGGTCACGTCATTGGTTGTCAGTTTCTGCAAAAATGCTTCAGCCTGTTCACCTTGCACCGTGAATTCACCCATGTGGGACACATCGAACAGACCAGCCCGTTCCCGCACCGCTTCATGTTCCTTCTGAATCCCGCTGAATTGCACCGGAAGCTCCCAGCCTCCAAAATCGATGCACCGTACACCTTCATATTGCTGATAAAGTGGATAGAGTGGAGTTCTAAGCAAATCGGACATCAAATCACCTCGTTATGGCCGCTACCGGGCCGAGTGTATAACATGAACGATGCATTCTTTTCTTGGATAAGTATGGTTAAGGCTGCTGATGACAGCGCCGGCTCGATCCTGACTTTTGTTTTTGGGAAAAAGGAAAAGGACAGGCCAAAGAACCGGCATGCCAGAAGCACGCTGTATTCTTAGGCTCTGTCCTTGGTACCTGAGAGTTACCCCGCCAATAGGTTGCAGCAGGTTTCCCCTTGGGTGATCAAAACGCCCCTACCGGGCGAATAGATGCTCTCCAGAGTTGCGTCCCGTAAAAGTCCTTTTGCCTGAGAGATTCACCTCCCGCTTGTCGGGTGGTTTACTCCTTCGGCGTTACCGCATGCATCCAAGAGTTGGGCGTCACGGGTAATCTCTCCCTTTACATTCATCCGCGGGTGATGCACACGACGATTAACATTTACTCTCTCATTAAAACGTGAATCCACTATCGATGTCAAGAACGATATCACAGAAATTAATAAAAAACCGAATGATATTTATTGATCTCAATTTATTGTTCGTATATATAGAAAGAGTGCGCTTACTATTCTAATATTACCCATTATATGTAGAGTGAGGGTGTTTGCGTTACAGGCGATAATCATCAAAAATCAAATAATTTGTAAGGTATCTTGACATTTCAATCCAAAATATCTTACGCTATGTTCTGGGAAAAAGGGTTGGCCGAAGGACGCATGCACTCATTAATGAAAAGCGAGGCGGATATCGATGAGCGAATTGAAAAGTGATTTCCTGTACAGTGAAGAGCACGAGTGGGTGCAAACCGTAGGGGAGGATACTGTACGGATCGGCATTACCGAGTTCGCGCAGCATCAGCTGGGTGACATTGTGTTTGTGGAATTGCCTGACCTTGAATCGGATGTAAAAGCGGAAGACAGCATTGGTACGATTGAATCCGTTAAGACGGTTTCGGATTTGTTTTCTCCGGTAAGTGGTTCCATTATTGCTGTGAATGAAGCACTGCAGGATGCACCTGAACTCGTCAACAGTTCGCCTTACGAAGAAGGCTGGATGATTGAGATTCGTGTTGAAGGTGATTTGACAGCAGCGTTGTCTAAACTGATGAATGCTGATGCATATCGTAAGCATACCGAGGAGTAAAATGTATTTGCACTAAATAACCTTCAGTAATCAATGTTTTTTTTGATAAATTGGACGTTCTTGCACGTCTTCAGAGCCTGTGTGAGCCTTCGTGCTCATGCAGGCTTTTTGTGTTCTCAAGGACAGGCTTGTTGCCACATGAGGTACTTGAACAGGATGGAATAAGGCTGAATCGCACAAGCTATATTATTGAAATCAACACCGTAAATGATATAAGTCACACACGAAAAAAACCAAGTATATCAATGGTTAGAACCCTCTCATCATCATAAAAACGATTACATAAACACAATGTTGTCATCAATGATCATGACGAAAGTACGCTTTCATTTCGTTGAACCGGAGACCAATCTGGCTTAGGATAACAGCAGGGGAGAAATGATACCCCTTTCATAAATGATAACTACTTGATCCGAGGAGGATAATACAATGAGTAACTTGGACCAAACGTCCAATTCCAAAGGCGGTCTCCGGGTAGGCGTACAGCGTTTTGGCCGATTCCTAAGCGGTATGGTTATGCCGAATATGGGTGCGTTTATTGCCTGGGGATTAATTACGGCCATGTTTATCAAAACAGGCTGGTTCCCTAACGATACGCTTGCAGCGTTAGTAGATCCAATGATTAAATATTTGCTGCCACTGCTAATTGGTTACACCGGAGGTACTATGGTGCATGGCCAGCGTGGTGGTGTCGTTGGTGCCATCATGACCTTTGGGGTCATCGTCGGCAGTGACATTCCGATGTTCTTAGGTGCCATGATTGCGGGACCTTTGGCCGCATGGATTATCAAAAAGTTCGATAAAGCCGTTGAAGGCAAGATCAAAGCAGGGTTCGAGATGCTGGTTAACAACTTCTCTGCCGGTATTATCGGTGGTATCCTGGCGATCATTGCACTGCTGGGTATCGGACCTGCTGTAGAGGGGATCAGCACCGTATTGTCTGCTGGTGTACAGGGGCTGATGAATCTGGGATTGCTCCCACTCGTCAACCTGATTATTGAACCAGGGAAGGTATTGTTCCTGAACAATGCAATCAACCACGGAATTCTAACACCGATTGCAACAGATCAAGCGAGAGAATTGGGTCAATCCGTATTATACATGCTTGAATCGAACCCGGGTCCTGGACTTGGTATTCTGCTGGCTTACTGCTTCTTCGGTCGTGGAACCGCAAGATCTTCTGCACCGGGGGCCGTTATCATTCACTTCTTCGGGGGGATTCACGAAATTTATTTCCCTTACATTCTGATGAGACCAATTCTGATTCTTGCGGCAATCGCAGGTGGCGTGGCAGGTACAGCAACCTTCATGCTTACCGGAGCCGGACTGGTTTCAGCGCCTTCACCGGGTAGTATCATTGCGTACTCCCTGTTAACGCCAAAAGGTGGATATCTGGCGATGCTCGCCGGGGTGGCTGTGGCTGCTATCGTATCCTTCCTGGTTGCAGCACTGCTGCTGAAAACAGGTAAGCAAAAAGAAGAGGATCTGGAGTCTGCAGCGAGTCGCATGAAAGACATGAAGAGCCAAGGCAATACAGCGAATGCTGCTGTTACAGCAGATAATCGTGAAGCAGATAGAGCCGCGGATATGGCTTCTTCGGCTGTGAAAGCGAAAACGGATGTGAAGAAAATCGTCTTCTCTTGTGATGCGGGTATGGGTTCAAGTGCGATGGGAGCTTCCATTCTTCGCAAGAAGATGAAAGCTGAAGGGATTGACGTTGCAGTAACCAACACGGCAATCAGTGATATCCCGCAGGACGCAGACGTTGTTATTACGCAGAAGACACTGACAGACCGTGCCCGCAGCGTGGCACCGAACGCAGAACATATATCCATCGACAACTTCCTAAAAAGCCCGGAATACGATGCGCTCGTTGAACGCCTGAAATAACAGGTTGCGATCGTTTTCCCTGAGCCGGAGGCTTGAGATATGAGTATTACGAAAAGACAGCGTGAAATTGTGGAGTTCCTGTTGGAACATCCGCAGGAAGTAACCGCCGGCGAAATTGCAATTGCGGTCAAAGTCAGTACACGAACCGTCCATCGGGAGCTGCAAATGATTGAGAAGTGGCTTGAGCCCTTTGGCATGAAATTAGAAAAAAAATCAGGAACCGGGGTCCGAATAGACCCTGGTTCCGATGATTTGGCTTCACTGCGTGAGCAGCTGGAGCTGAACGAATATGTGGAGTTTACGCCCGAAGAGCGTAAACTCTTCATGCTTTGCATTTTGCTGGATGAGGCGGAGCCTGTAAAACTGCTTGCGCTCGCATCGGAACTGAAAGTAACGGTCTCGACCGTGAGCAATGATCTGGATGAACTGGAGCCCCGGATTCGTCAGGCGGGTCTGAAACTGGTTCGCAGGCGAGGATACGGAGTGAAGATCAATGGTAGTGAGACGGCTTATCGCGCAGCAATCGCAGGACTTGCGCTTGAATATCTGGATGAATCTGATCTGTTCGGAAGACAACCTGACCAGGGAATTTCCAAGGTGAATCAGAAGCTGCTGGGCATGATTGGCCATCGTGACGTACTGACGGTCGAGAATGCGTTATGGCAGCCGGATATTGACTGGCTTGAAAATATTCCGGAGCGACAGTATACCAAATTGCTTATTCAGTTATCCGTTGCTCTCGTGCGCATTCGCAAGGGATTTACCGTCGGACGCATTCCTTCTCCGGATAAAAAAGCGGTGTACCCTTCTACTGGAGATCAGAGCGTGCCTGAATACATGGCTACGAGACTATGCAGCGTGCTCTCCGATCAGCTAGGCATCTCATTTGCCAAGGAAGAACAGAGCTATTTGCACAAATTATTAATTGAAACAGAGCAGCTTATTCACTCCACACGCTTACTGCCTGTTGACGATCTGGTATTGCTGGACATGGTTCGTTCCCTGATGGATCAGATGCAGGGGAGAACGGGTTACGCATTCCAGGAGGATCGTCTTCTGCGAGAAGGACTGATTGCCCATATGCAGCCGGTGATGGAGCGGATTGGAGGCAGGCAAAGTATACGTAATCCGCTGCTTCAACAGATTCGCAAGGATTACGATTCGTTGTTCGGGGATGTGAAGGACGCGGTGCATGACGCATGGCCGGATACGGACGTGCCAGATGAGGAAATTGGATTCCTGGTCATGCATTTTGGCGCTTCGATCGAGCGGTTGCGTGTGCTGAAGCGCGAGATTCGGGCCATTATCGTGTGCACAAGCGGAATTGGTTCATCCCGTATGCTTTCGAGCCGGTTGTCCAAGGAGATTCCGGAGATCCGGATCGTTGACAGTGCATCATGGTATGAGGCTGCACGGATCCCGGAAGAGGACTATGATCTCATTTTATCGACAGTCGATCTGCCGATGGAACCGCATCAGTATTACAAGGTGAGTCCCTTGTTAACAGCGGAAGAAAGTGAACGTTTGCGTCACTACATTCAGAATACGACGCTGCAGCGGGTACAAGTTAAATTTGGAGAGAGTAAAACAAGTGGAAAGACAACTGACCGCCATGCTGATCCCGCGGGGCTTGATGCCACACTCATTGAAATTGTAAGGATCACAGGCAAGTTTCAGGTGTTTTCACTGGATAACCGTAAGATGGGCTTTTATGAAACGGCATTTGCCATGTGCAAGGTACTGCAGGAATCCGGGGTGCTGAAGGACCCAGAAGAAATCGCCAGGCTGCTTGAAGCTCGGGAGAAGGTGGGCAGCCAGAAAATTCCGGATACATCACTCGCGCTGTTTCATACCCGCAGTGATGGCATTTACAGGCCGTCCATCAGCCTGTTTCAATTATCAGAGCCGCTGCTCGTGACGACGGATGACCCGGTTGGAGTCAGCCATATCCTTCTGATGGTTGGGCCGAGGGAGTTATCCCGGGAGAGCCTGGAGGTTCTAAGTGAGATCAGCGCATTGTTGCTGCAGGATGAGATGATTACACTGCTGGAAAAGGGAATTCGGGATGATCTTATTCATTACCTGTCCCGGGAATTGGTTGGATTTTATCGAAGTAAAACCGAAATTGGAGGTTAACAAACATGAGTATACTTACAACAGATAAAGTGGTTATGAACGCAACGGCACAGGACAAATATGAGGCTATTCGCATGGCAGGACAGATTCTGAAAGACGCAGGACACATTACTGCCGATTATATCGACAAGATGCTTGAGCGCGAGGAGATCGTATCGACTTATGTGGGCAATGGACTTGCCATTCCACACGGAACCAAAGAATCCAAATCGTTCATTCTGTCCACAGGCATTTCGGTGATTCAGTTCCCGCAAGGTGTAGATTTTGGAGATGAAAAAGCCTACATGGTGATCGGTATCGCCGCTCAGGGTGGTGAGCATATGGAGATTCTGACCAGCATTGCGGTCATTTGTGCGGAAGATGAGAACATGGAAGCACTTCGTTATGCCAAAACGGCGGAAGAGATCATTACCATTCTCGAAAGTGAAATGGAACTATGAGGGCCCTTCATTTCGGAGCAGGCAATATCGGACGC
Organism: Paenibacillus sp. ACRRY; assembly: GCF_022346995.1. Taxonomy (GTDB): domain Bacteria; phylum Bacillota; class Bacilli; order Paenibacillales; family Paenibacillaceae; genus Paenibacillus. The sequence continues at coordinate 94,465 of NZ_JAKRNM010000002.1, forward strand.
GGGTTCATCGGATTGATCCTGTCACGGGCAGGATATAATGTCATCTTCTCGGATGTGAACCAGGAGCTGGTTAAGGCATTACAGGAGCGTGGACAATATACGGTCGAACTGGCCAACGAAACGAAGGATATGGAAACGGTCAAAGGGGTCAATGCCATTGATGGAACGCAGCTGGAGACGGTTGCCCAGAACGTTGCAGAGGCAGACCTCGTTACAACCGCAGTCGGAGTGGGCATCCTGAAACATATTGCACCAGGCATTGCCAAAGGTCTTGAGGCAAGGTTGAATTCAGGTTCGGTGCAGAAACCCCTTCACATTATTGCATGTGAGAATGCCATTGGAGCCAGCACACAGCTGAAAGAGCATGTGTATGCTCTGTTGGAAGAACCGATGAAGGCTCTTGCTGATCAATATGTGTATTTCCCTGACTCCGCAGTAGACCGGATTGTTCCAATCCAGCATCACGAAGACTCGCTTCACGTTCAGGTCGAACCTTTTTATGAGTGGGTCGTGGATCGTTCGCAGATGGCACCTGCGTTCCTTCCGATTGAAGGTGTACTCTATGTTGATGACCTCGAGCCTTATATCGAGCGGAAGCTGTTTACCGTCAATACAGGACATTGCTGTGCTGCATATCTCGGTTACGTGAACGGGTATGATACGATTCAGAAGGCGATTGCGGATGACAAAGTGAAATCCCTCGTCTACGGTGCACTGCAGGAAACGGGTGATGTTCTTGTGAAACGGTTTGGTTTCGACCCGGAAGATCATCAGAAGTATATAACGAAAATTCTGGAGCGGTTTGTAAATCCACATCTCACCGATGAAGTCACCCGGGTAGGGCGCTCACCACTTCGGAAGCTGTCGCCCAATGACCGTCTGGTCCGTCCGGCACTTCAGGCACATGAGTACGGAATGGGCACGACAAACCTGGCTAGAGGCATGGCGGCAGCCTGCAAATTCGATGTGCAGGATGATCCGGAGGCAGCAGAGCTTCAGGACTTGATCAAACAAAAGGGCATCGCTGCAGCACTTAGCCATTACACAGCTATGGATGAGCAGCACCCCGTGCTCAAGCAGGCTGTAGAACATTATCAAAAAATGTAAGAAACACTTATATAGTGTTTGCGTTTCATGTTATGAAACCAATCGCAAAACAAGAGCCTCACAGGAGTTAACTGTGTGGCTCTTGTTTGTGTTCAGCCTGATCTTTATACGTCTCCAGACATCGCTGACAGATACATGATTTACGCCGCTGCTCTGCCGGAATGCGGTCAAACACACCTTCGGGAAACTCGGCATGATTACACCAGCATTCGGCGTGGGGACGGCCAGCCGCATAGGAGCAGCCATTGGCCTCCCCACACAGTGGGCATAAGAGCACATTGACCTGGGAGGCATCTGTATCTGTCGTCTTGGCCTGTGAAGGGTAACTTCCGCTCATGGCACGCCTACTTTCTCCATATCGTCATACCTATAGTATAACAGGGCTGGCCCTATTCTTCAGGTGGTAGTTCAATGGTCAGCCCTTCGACATGTTTGCGTCCCATTAATTTGCGCTTCTTCCGGTTCTCCTTCGTTTCCAGTACAATATCCAGATCATAGTCATCGCCTGGATACAGCTCATCTGCGGATATATGGAGTGTGAGGCGTTTCTTATGAATTTTGACTTTCCGCCCGCGCAGCATGACCCCGATGTTTCCGCGACTGTCTTCCACGTCACAGACGATTCCTGACTGATTCAGATAGGCTGCGTATACACGATCCCCTTTTCGAAAGTTTTTTGCTGGGGGAACCGACTTCATACCTTCTGCCCGCAGGGATGGATTTCTAGCTTCAATCGTTGCAGGGGAATGTACTTTCTTCTCCATCTTCTGTGCGGCTGTGGAGTTCTGAGATGGCTCAAGGAGAGAACTCTCCGTTGGTATTGGTTCCACTATCGGCATGATGGAGCTCGTGCTGCCAGTAGGACTTTTCGATACGCCCTGTTCCGATATGGATTTGGAACGATTGATAATGCGCTGTGGCATCCCCAGCTTCAAGGCGATGGAATAGGCGTAACTCTCACCTGCTTCACCGATACGCAGACGGTAAAGGGGCTGCAGTGTAGCCGTGTCAAATTCCATCCGTGCATTTTCGAATCCTCGCGCGGCAGCAGCAAAATGCTTGATTTCCCCAAAGTGAGTGGTAGCCACCACAGTTGCGCCGCGGCTGTGCAATTCCTCCAGCATGGCGATGGAAAGACCAACCCCCTCTCCAGGGTCCGTCCCGGAGGCCATCTCATCAATCAGGACAAGGGTGGATGAATTCGCCTGCTCAAGGATGCCGATCATGTTGCGGATATGTGCTGAGAAGGTGCTGAGTGCCTGTTCCAAACTCTGTCCGTCTCCGATATCGACAGCCACTTCGTGATATACGGCCATCTCGCCGCCTTCACCCACAGGAACGAGCAGACCGGACTGCATCATCAGGGTGAGCAACCCCAGTGTCTTGAGCGCTACCGTTTTGCCGCCTGTATTCGGACCAGTTATGATAAGTGAGGAATAATCCCTTCCGATGGAAAAATCAAGCGGAATCATGGAGGCGCCCATCAGAGGGTGATGCGCCTGCTGAAGCGTAATTCGGCCCGAGGTATTGACTTGGACCGTACGTCCATCCATGGTTGCCGCGTATTTCGCTTTGGCAAACAGGAAATCAAGGATACCTACCGTCTCGGTATTGAGCGCAATCTCGCGGTTATAGGATTCGGCGAGCGACGTTAAATCACCCAGGATTTTCATTTCTTCTCGGGATTCCTCGGCTTGCAGTGAAGCGAGTTCCATCTGCAGTCCCACCAGTTCCGCGGGTTCAATATAGACGGTTTGCCCGCTCCCTGATTCATCCAGGACACTGCCTTTCACCTGCTTGCGGAATTCTTTCTTGATGGGCAATACCGTTCTTCCGCCGCGCTGGCTGATCACGTTCTCCTGCATAATGGACCGGTGCTTGCTCACGAGAGAATCCAGCTTGCGCTTCATTCGTTCCTCGTTCACGGTCATCTTTTTCCGGATACGTGTCAGTTCCTTGCTCGCCTGATCCTGGATGCGGCCGCTGTAAATGCAGCGTTCGATCTCGCTTAACAGGGATTCCATCCGCATCATGGATGAAGCATACCGGCTTACCGTAGGAGCTGCTTCGGATTTACCCTCCATGTATTTCATTAATTGTGCACAGCTTCGCAGAAACTGCGCAAGTTGAGTGAAGTCCCGTTCACTAAACAGATAACCGGTACCGAGCAGATCCATAATGGTCTCCATACCGTCAAGCGAAGGGATGGGAACACTGGCGCCATAACGGATGAGAGCAGAGGCCTCTTCTGTTTCCGCGAGGCGCATCTGGATCAGCCCGGGGTCCACCATGGGTTTCATTTCTTTCGCGTAACGTTTGCCCAGATAAGAAAGGGCGCAGGAAGCGACGTGGTTTTGAATTTGATGATAGCCCAGTGTATTCATTGTGTTTTCATTCATGCTTGATCTCTCCTTGGATTTTGAATTTGTAACTTCGGTGGTAACTCAGAATCTATTCCTGAAAACGCAAAAAGGGCGGAGAATGAACAAACGTCATTCTCCGCCCTTCATGTAGGGGAAAGCAGAGTCCATGATAGGTCTATACAAAAAAATCCACGCTGAACACAGCGCGGAAATAGACCCGGACAAGTACAATCCCGGAGGCGATTTATGATATCCGCTGTTCTTAACTAAGTACAGGGTTATGGCGCATCAAGAAATACACGTATGCCATAAGGCACAAGCGCACATGAAAGGCCAAACTCCTGAATATGAAACTTGATTAGTTAAGAACGCTCACCGACATCAAAATCTCTCCTTCGATTGAGGAATATGCTCCCACTATAAACTGGAAACGGCCCCAAAGTCAATCTTAAGAATAAATAGTGGACTTGAATAAGATTGGGTTTTAAAATAACAATAGTAAATTAATCCAATGAAAGCGATATTATACAGATGTATTTACATTCCATCAGGCATTCAAATATGCAGATTCTATACAAAGGAGGATGCTCACATTGCCTAAATATTTGCTGCGTTTGCTCTGTTTTACCATGATACTCGGAGCCCTTCCAGTCATCGTCATCGGTTCCGTCTCCTATTCGATCGCTTCGCGTGACATTGAACAAAAAGTACGTGAGAGCAATCTGCAGATTTTGCATCAAACCCAAATGCGGGTAGAGCAAGTTTTACGCAGCCTGCAATTGTCATCCATCCAGTATGTGAATTCTCCCTTGGTGCTGCAAGCCATGAAGAAGCCGCTGGACAGCTCCGAGTTTCAGGAAATACGTGATCTCACGTCCGGGTTCAACAACCTGCAAGCGGTTACAAATATAGATCAGGCCTATCTGGTTAACCTGGATCAGGACTGGGTGGTCTCCATGAGGTCTTTTGGAAAATTGGATGATTTCAGTATTCGGGATCGCATTGGTTCCTATCTCACTTATACGAACAGCCTGTTCTGGGTGACTCAGAATGATCATTTGTCTACGGAAAGTATACCGGCATCGGCTGGAATAACCGAAGATTCACAGGAACAGATGCCCACACTCATTTCATCGGATGACGTGGTCAGTATGGTATTCAAAATTCCAATGGTGCCGACGAATAATAGCCCAAAGGGATTTCTCGTGATTGATATCGCAGATGCAGAGATTAGTACGTTTCTAAGCCAAAATCCGAATACCGGAGATATGTATGTACTGGACCGGGATCAGAACTTTTTTCTGAATGATCATGGGCAAGAGGAGAAATATGCTGCCTTGAATGAGGAGATTCAGGCGAAGGTAGAAATGAGCAATCAGGCAGAAGGCTTCTTTAACGCTGAAGTGGAAGGAAACCAGGTGGCTGTAAGCTACAGAAAATCACCACTCAATGGGTGGCTGTATGTATCGGTAGTATCTCTTGGACAGATCACTGCCCAGTCGCAGAAAATTGCACTTGTGACCGGTGTAGCTACGCTGGTCATGTTATGCGTGACCGGATTGTTTGCGATCTATGGCAGCCGCCGGATGTATTCCCCCATCTCCAGACTGCTGCAGTTTACGAAGGGGCTGGATTCTCCGGTTTTGCAGACGGGCCGCCGTCAAGATGAATTTATTTATATTGAGGAACGTTTATCCACGCTATTCAGTTCGGAAAAAACGCTGCGGGAACAGATGAAGGGACAGCATGTTCATCTGGAGGAATTTTTCATGACTAAACTGCTGACCGGCAAAATCTCAGAAGATGATTTCAGGTATCAGGGCGAACGTTATGATTTTCCGGCAGAATGGTCGAGCCTGGGTGTGCTTACGCTTCAGATTGATACGCTCGAAGGAACCAGGTACGAAGAACAGGACAGGGACCTGCTGCTGTTTGCCGTCAACAATATGGTTGGAGAGCTTCTGCCTGCGGAATTGCGCTTCACCCCGGTTATGATCGATGATGCGCAAGTGACGGTTCTGGCTTCCAGGCTGAATGATGAGCTGCAGCTCAAGGAGTGGATGCACACCCAAGCGGAATGGATCAGGGAGCGCGTGGTCACCTATCTCAATCTGCCCGTAAGTATCGGCATAAGCCGTTCCTATTCTGCCATCGGAGATACACCAAGAGCGTACCAGGAGAGCCGGGAGGCACTGCAGGGCAGGGTAAGCCTTGGAAGCCGTATTATTTTGCATTATGAAGATATCCAGCCGCGTGGTCAGACTGAGGCAGCCTTATATACACAGCTCAGAATGATTGAGGATCAGCTTGCCTCGGCCTTGAAACAAGGGGATGAGGAAAAAACCGATGCGTATTTCACACAGTATCTGGGGCTGCTCGCCGACAAGAAACTTCACTTTAGTGAATATCCCGTAATTATGGTTCAGCTTCTGTCCCGTGTGTACCAGCTTGTTCAGGAACAGGGAGGAGATGTGGCCGAAGTGCTTGGCGAGAAGGCATCTATGGCTCACCTACTGAAGCTCTCTACCCTTGATGAGATGACGAACTGGTTCCGTAAACGGTTATTTGTACCCGTCATTCGTTTCTGGCGGGAGCAGGAAGAATCGCAGTATATGAATATTGCCCGGCGGATGATCCGATTGATCGAGGAACGCTATGACCGTGAACTGTCATTGGAAGCCTGTGCGGAAGAGCTGAATTTCCATCCTGTTTATTTAAGCCGGGTGTTCAAGAAGGAAGCTGGTGTGAATTTTACTGAATATTTGGCAGAGTATCGAATGGAAAAAGCCAAGACCTGGCTCCAGACCACCAACCTCAAAATATCGGAAATTGCCGAGAAACTAAATTACACCAACCCCACTGCGTTTATCCGAACGTTTCGTAAAATAACGGGAACAACACCCGGCAAGTACCGCGAACAGCAGCGGTAAAACAAAGCCTGCTCTGCCTGCCATGGCGGGCAGGCTTTTTTATGGTTGTACACCTTGCTGAGGGCACTCCATCTTCCCGGGTTAAGACAGGATTATAGAGGTTAAAACGGGTGCATTCGCATCTGAGATTTCAACAGATGGAGTGTCGCAAACCCTTGCCTGGCAAGGAAAAACAAGAAGCTAAAACCGGACGATAGCCAGTGATCCGTTTATCCTCCACAATGAAGGCATGACTTCAGGAATTGAACTTTTGTAATCGTTTCCAATGTGGGGAGGAAAACACTATGAAAGCCGAAACGACGGCTCGGACACGGCCCGCTGCCCGCAGTGACAAAAACCTGCTGTGGAGGGACGTTATCAAAAACCGGTGGCTCTACATCATGTTGATACCGGGGGTGCTTTACTTTGTTATTTTCAAATATATACCCATGTATGGCATTACGATGGCTTTTCAGGATTACACACCGTACAAAGGCATTTTGGGGAGTGACTGGGTAGGACTCAAGCATTTTCAGCGTTTCTTCGGGGAACCGCAGTTTTGGACCCTGTTCCGGAATACGTTTTTGCTGGCGATCTATAATCTGGTCTTCTTCTTCCCGCTGCCCATCGTGCTGGCACTGATGCTAAATGAAGTGCGCCGTGAGCGATTCAAACGTTTTGTACAGACGCTGGTCTATGTTCCGCACTTTGTATCGTGGGTTGTTGTCGTCGGCGTGTTCTATATGCTGTTTACCACGGAGGGCGGCGCCATCAACGAATTGCTGTACAGTCTGACGGGGCAAAAGATTGCTTTCCTGCTGGAGCCAGGCTGGTTCCGATCCATGATTGTAGGACAATCCATTTGGAAAGAGGTTGGCTGGGGCACGATTATTTTCCTTGCGGCACTTTCCGGTGTAGACACGCAGCTCTATGAAGCTGCACGGATTGATGGAGCCAACCGCTGGCGCCAGACATGGCATATTACGCTGCCTGCCATCCGCAGTACGATCGTGATTTTGCTCATTCTTCGTCTGGGCAACTTCCTGGATACAGGATTTGAACAGATCTTCCTGATGCTGACGCCGACCAACCGGGATGTGGGTGAGGTATTCGATACCTACGTATACACCAAGGGTCTGACACAGGCACAGTACAGCTACAGTGCCGCTGTCGGTTTGTTCAAGTCGGTTGTTGGGCTGGCGCTTGTACTGGGTGCCAACAAACTGGCCAAAAAATTCGGGGAGGAAGGCGTCTACTAACTTGAGAAAGCAGACGTCTACACCAGACAGGAGTGAACATTAAGATGCAACAGGATAAAACGTGGGGCAACCGAATTTTCGATATCGTCAATCATGGTTTGCTGCTGTTGATCGGAATCGTGACCGTCATTCCGTTTATCTACATTCTGGCTGTCTCGTTTACCAGCCCGCATGAGGTGGCGAAAGGAGGATTCATCCTTTTTCCCAAAGAATTCTCCCTGGCGGCCTATCGGTACATTTTCTCGACAGACACACTGATTCGCAGTCTCGGAGTCTCGATCTACATTACTGTGGTCGGTACATTGATTAACTTGTTATTCACATCATTGATGGCGTATCCACTATCCAGAAGATACTTGCGCGGACGGCAGCCGATTCTGCTCGGCGTATTGTTCACGATGCTGTTCAGCGGAGGTATGATTCCTACCTATTTCGTAGTTAAATCGCTGCATCTGACCGACACGTTATGGTCCCTGATGCTGCCTACCGCCATCAGTGCGTTCAACCTGATCGTACTCAAGAACTTTTTTCAGGCCATTCCGGATGAACTGGAGGATGCTGCCAAAATAGACGGCTGTAATGATGTCGGCGTTCTGTTCCGTATTGTACTGCCTTTGTCGATGCCGGCGATGGCCACGTTCTCCCTGTTCTATGCAGTCGCGCACTGGAACAGCTTCTTCAACGCCGTCATCTACATCAATGACAGCGAGAAATGGCCGGTTCAAGTATGGCTTCGTGAGATTGTCATTCTGGCTCAGAGCCGGATTGGTGACACGAGTATTGAGGAGACGGAGATTCAGCCGCTGACCATTCGCATGGCTGTCATTGTATTCTCAACGATTCCGATCATGCTTGTGTATCCTTTCCTGCAAAAGCATTTTGCCAAGGGAGTGATGCTGGGGTCTGTGAAAGGTTGAGATTGGTGATTGAATGGATGGTTGCAGAACGCAACATGCAGCATGCTGAATCAGCAATGTATAAAAGGGGAGGTTTTCATTTGATGAGAGGAACGAAAAAGAAAGCTCTGGCTGTTCTGAGCACACTTGCACTGGTAACGGGATTGCTGGCTGGATGCGGATCAGACGAGGGTCAGGCTGCCGAGGGCGGCGTACAGAACATCTCCATCGCGATTGCACAGGTAGGTGATGTGCCGAGTAAAGGAAATGAGGTTCAGCAAAAAATCGAAGCCTTTACCAATACCAAGCTGGATATTCAGTGGATTCCCGCTTCGGCGTACAATGACAAAATTAATGTCATGATCGCTTCCAGCGATATGCCGAAGATCGTCAAAGTGCAGTACAACCCGACAGTCACAAGTGCCATGCGCAACGATGTGTTTTGGGAGATCGGTCCCCTGCTCAAGGATTATAAAAATCTGTCTGCTCAGAACGAGCGCTTCTTCAACAACATCAAGGTAGACGGAAAAGTCTATGGCGTACCCGTGTTCTCTGATATTGCACGGGCGACGGTCATTTACCGCAAAGACTGGTTCGATAAGCTGAATCTCAAAGTACCGACCACGCCGGATGAATGGTATGAAACGATCAAAATCTTGGCAACTTCCGATCCGGATGGAGATGGGCAGGATAATACGTTTGGTCTGATGCTGTTCAAAAAATACAACGAAGATCAATATTCCTTCACAACGCGCCTTGGTGTAAGCTTCGGTGCACCGAACAAGTGGAAGGTTGAAGATGACGGCAGCTTCACACCGGAGTTCATGACGCCGGAATATATGCAGGTGCTAGATCTGCTGAAACGATTGTATGATGAGAAGCTGCTGAATCAGGACTTTGCCGTGTTTGACTCCTCGGAAGCGGAGAAAAAATACGACTCTGGCGTTGTCGGCATGCGTGTCGGCGTAGCGCAGAACGGTAAGAGTCAGCAGGAGCGTCTCTCCAAGAACGACCCGGATGGGGTTGTAGATATTGCAGGCTTGCTTGGAGCGAACGGCGACCGTGTTGCGGGCCAGACAGGCAACTCAGGCATATTGGCTTTTCCTAAAGCGACAGTAAAATCCGAAGAGGAGCTGAAAAGCCTGCTGAGCTTTTTGGATAAGTTGATGGAACCGGAGATGGCAACGCTGCTTATGCGTGGAATAGAAGACAAACATTACACCAAAGTGGGCGAGGATGAAGTGGAAATGAGCGACTTCGATGCGTTCCAGCGTGAGGTGAAGCCATACCGTGACAATTTGCCATACGTTGAAGGTTACAATGTACCGAATTTGAAGGATACCGAGCTGGGGGTAAAAGGGACGGAGCTTGCCAAAGAGCTGGCCGAACATGCCGTTCCGAATCCTGCGCTTACGTTATACTCGCCGACCTATGGTGATCGCGGGGCTGATCTGGATCAGATGATTGCCGATGCGCAAACGAAATATATCATGGGCAAGATCGATGAAAACGGTTGGAAACAGGAGATTGAGAACTGGGCTAATGCGGGCGGAAGCAAGATTCGCGAGGAATACGCAGAAGACTACAAAAAACAGGCTCAATAAGCGAGCGGATGCGGAGGGTATCGATGAAGGAAACCTTGCAGTTCACACCGGTACGAATGGCCGATCAGTTCATGGAAAGTTACCGCAATCATCAGCTGTATACCACCTGGCATTATGAGAACGGCTGCCTGCTGAAGGCGCTGGAAGAACTGTATCATCGTACGGGGGAAGCCAAGTATTACGGTTACATCCGGGAGCTGATGGATCACTTCATTCAGGAGGATGGCACGATACGCTCGTATAACGTTGAGGAGTACAATCTGGACCAGATTAATCAGGGGAAATCCTTATTCTTCCTAATGGACCAAACAGGTGAATCGAAATATCGCAAGGCAGCAGACCTGCTCATGGTTCAGCTCAAAGGCCAGCCACGAACCAGCGAAGGCGGTTTCTGGCACAAGAAGATCTATCCTTTTCAGATGTGGCTGGATGGATTGTATATGGCGACTCCGTTTCTCACGCAGTATGGGGCAGTAACGGGCGAAGAAAAGTGGTTTGACCGGGCGGCTCTGCAGCTGCTGCTGGTGGAGAAGCATACACGTGATCCGCGCAGCGGTTTGCTGTATCATGCCTGGGATGAAAGCAGGGAGCAGCGCTGGAGTTCGGGTGATACCGGCCGTTCCCCCCATGTTTGGAGCAGGGCCATGGGTTGGTACGTGATGGCCGTGGTGGATACACTGGATCATCTGCCTGTAGATCATGAACAGCGGGGCCAGATTGCCGGCATATTTGAACGCGTAGCAAACGCACTTGTGCATGTACAGGATCAACAGACGGGGCTATGGCCTCATCTGCTGGATCAGCCGGGGCGTGAGCGCAATTATCTGGAAGCATCGGGTACATCCATGTTTGTATATGCGCTTGCCAAAGGTGTACGCAAAGGTTACCTGAGCGACAAGTTTAAGGAGACAGCAGCTAAAGGATATCAGGGGTTGCTGCAGCACTTGCTTCAAACGGATCGTGAAGGTGTACTTTCGCTGACTCAGTGCAATGGCGGTGCAGGTCTTGGAGGCAGTCCGTATCGTGATGGGTCGTACGAATATTATGTAACCGAGTCGATCCGAATCAATGATCCGAAATCGGTTGCCCCGTTTATTCTGGCAGGTGTGGAGATGGAACTGGCTTAACGCTGGTTCTTTTCTTCAGACAGAATTATGATAGCGTATTCATTCAAGCGAGCCTAATGCTGGTAATAATGATAATACAAAAGGGAGAGATGGTTCATGAGTCCAAAAGGTCGGGTGTCCCGTATAGGCGGTTTGGTTGTCATTGGTGCAATGTCCGCCGGACTGCTTGCAGGTTGTGGAGGAGAAAAAACTCCAGCCGCCGGGGAAGGCAAGTTTCCCATTTCCATCTCTTTGATGCAGGTAGGCGATGTGCCCGCGAAGGAAAATGGGATAGAGCAAAAGATTGAGGAGTATACAAATACGGATGTCAATGTTCAGTGGATTCCGCAGTCGGCTTTTGATGACAAGGTGAACGTCATGGTTGCTTCCGGAGAGATGCCGACCATTATGCGCGTGAATTACGTTCCGACCACGTTCAACGCAGCCAAAACGGGACTGTTCTGGGAATTGGGACCTTACCTGAAGGATTATAAAAATCTGTCTGCCCAATCCGAGGCCTATTTTAACAATATCAAGATCGAAGGCAAAATTTACGGCATTCCCAACTTCCGCGATATCGGACGAACGGCCATTGTATACCGCAAGGATTGGTTTGATAAGTTGAAGCTGGATGTGCCCAAGACGCTGGATGACTGGTATGAAGTGATGCGTTCCATGCGCAAGGATGATCCCGATGGGAATGGCAAGGAAGATACGTATGGTGCGCTGCTCTTCAAGAAGTATAACGAAGGCGTGTCTTCTCCGCTGACTCGGATTGCCGTGAGTATTGGGGGTGTGAACAAGTGGGGTGTAGATGATGCGGGCAAACTGACTCCGGAATTCCTGACCACTGAATATGTGGACACCATGAAGCTGTTCAAGCGACTGTTTAGCGAAGGGCTGATTAACAGTGATTTCCCTGCACTTGACCCTTCGGATGCGGACAAAAAAATGGACTCTGGCTTGATTGGCATGAAGCTGAACGGCGTGGCGCAGAACGGCAAGTCGTCCCAGCAGCGGCTTACGCCTAATGCCCCGGATGGGGTAATCGATGTAGCTCCGTTCCAGGGGACGGATGGTACACGCATCGCCGGAGAGCCGGGGAACTATGGCATGCTGGTAATCCCGAAGGCTGCTGTACAGGATGAGGAGCAATTGAAAAAAGTGCTCACATTCCTCGATCAGCTGATGGATGAAGAGCTGAGTACGCTGCAGCTTCGTGGGCTGCTCGATGTGCACTACACCAAGACAGCGGACGGTAAAACTGAACTCAAGGACTTTGACGCTTATCAGCGCGAAGTGAAGCCATATCGCGACAATTTGTTAAGTATTGAAGGGTACAACGTAGCTGAATTGGTTGATGTTCCGATTGGCATGAAGGGCACCAAGATGGCTCGCGAGAATGAGCAGTATGCTATTCCGAATCCTGCGCTGACACTGTCATCGGCCATCTACACCGAGCGGGGTCAGGAACTGGATCAGATGATCTGGGACGCACAGACCAAGTACATTATGGGCAAGATTGACGATGCAGGCTGGGAGCAGGAAGTGGCTAACTGGCGAAAAGCCGGGGGAGATCAGCTAATCTCTGAACTGGAGGCATCCTATGCCGAACTGAACGGGAAATAATGCAAAGCGCAGAGTATACGTGTGCTCCGATAGAAGCTGTGTTTTACGTGAATGAACGTGAAGCATGGCTTCTTTTTCTTTCCCAGGATTATGGTTGGGCAGCAGAAAGGGTATAAAAAGAAAAGAGCATTCTTTTCACATCCATTTATACTCACCGAGAGGGGAAAGACATCATGATTGAAGAACATGACAAGCAAGAAATAGTTGCAAATGATACATACGAGGGAAAAGATCTGGGGGTAACGATTGGCGCTCAATCCTGCCAATTCAAAGTTTGGGCACCTGATGCCGTTCAGATGGACGTGCTGCTCTATCCGGCATCCACTGCCGAGCTTTCAGGAGGACAAGGAGGAACCGGGGAACAACGTGCCGAGCCAAAGGAATTCCTTATGGAAAGACAGCAGCAAGGCATCTGGTTGTTGAAGCTGGATGGAGAATGGAATGGTTATCGGTATATGTACCGTGCCACCTTCAAGGGTGGACGACAGGAGACAGCAGTGGATCCCTATGCAAGGGCAGTTACCATGAATGGTGAAATGGGAGTTATTATCAGGCTGGAAGAGACAGATCCCCCAGGATGGAGCCAGGATGTTCGTCCAGAGCTGAAGAGTCCGGTGGATGCCATATTGTACGAGCTGCATGTACGGGATTTTTCAATTCACCCATCATCAGGCATGGTGAACAAAGGCAAGTATTTGGCTTTTACGGAAACAGGACTGCGCGATTCCGAAGGCAATACACTGGGGATTGATCATTTGATCGAGCTTGGGATTACCCATGTGCACCTGCTGCCCGTGTTTGATTTTGCCACCGTGGACGAATCCAAGGCTGGAGACAGTGCTTACGGTGATTCCGAGGATTCCAGCTATAATTGGGGGTATGATCCGCTTCATTACAACGTTCCCGAAGGCTCTTATGCCACACGTGCAGATGAGCCTGGTACACGCATTCGCGAGCTCAAGGCTTTGGTGCTGGCACTTCATCAGAGAGGTATTGGAGTGATTATGGATGTGGTGTATAACCACACGTTTAATACGAAAGGCAGTTCGTTTGAGAAGCTGGTACCGGGATATTACTATCGTCAGAATGCGGATGGTACTTACAGTAACGGGTCCGGGACCGGGAATGAGGTAGCCACAGAACGTCCTATGGTACGCAAGTTTATCCTGGAATCGGTGCGTTACTGGGCTGAGGAATACCATATTGACGGGTTCAGATTTGACCTGATGGGGTTGATTGATACGACAACGATGAAGGAGCTAGCTGCGGAACTGCATGAACATGTATCACCATCCATCCTTTTGTACGGTGAGCCGTGGGCTGCATTGGACTCCCCTCTAGGGGAGCGAATGACCCTCAAGGGAGATCAGAAAAGAGATGGACTAGCCGTATTCAACGATAATTTTCGTGGAGCGATCAAAGGGGACAGCGATGGAGCAGAGAAAGGATTCGCTACAGGTGCGGAGGGAAAGGAAGAGGATATCTGGACGGGTGTAAGGGGAGCCGTTACCGATTTTACGGCCAGTCCATCCGAGACGGTGAATTACGTAACGGTTCACGATAATCTGAATCTGTGGGACAAGGTTGTGCATACGCAAGGACTCGAAGATCAGCTTGGGTTCATCTCCTATGATGATGAGGGACACGTTCGTGGATATGACAGTGTAGAGCGGGCAGTACAGCATGCGAATCCGTATATGCAGATTGAACCGAATCATGTGTTGGAGAATGAAACGGTTAAGCGCTGCTTGCTTGCAAATGGCATTGTGCTCACATCCCAGGGAATTCCCCTGCTTGCGGCGGGGGATGAGTTTTTGCGCAGTAAATACGGCGATGCCAACAGTCACGAGAGTGGTGATGCAGTCAATGCGATTCGTTGGGGACTAAAGCAGCAGTTCAAGCCAGTGTTCGATTATTACCGTGGACTGATTCGTCTACGTCGTGAACATGCAGCCTTCAGGTTCAGAACCCGGAAAGATATTGATCAACATGTAAGTCTGTTAAACAAAGATAAAAGCCTGCTTGCTTATGAGCTATCAGGCGCGGCTGCTGGCGATTCCTGGGAGCGAATTATCGTGATCTACAACGCGGCAAAGGAAAGCCGAATCCTCCCTATTCCTTCCGGAATGTGGAATGTTGTTGTAGAGCAGGGACAAGCAGGTCTTGAATCGCTGCGTACCGTCAAGGAAGGGGAGGTCAGCGTACCGGCTATATCCCTGATGGTCATGTATGCCAATAATTAATTTTTTGCGTACTGTAGTAAAGCACCCTTTCCCGCTGCGGATAGAAGGGTGCTTTATTTTGTTTTTTTTATCAGACAGGTACAAATGCTGTCAATCTACGGCGCTTGTTTACATATGCTGTATTTTGAAAGCGATTGCTGCAAGTGTTTGACCAATATCCAGCGAGTGACTTCATGAATGCCTCTGTTCAACCGATATGTTGATTACAGACAACCCCGGGTTGACAAATGACGTCCCGCTCCGTACCATCGGGACAACACGAAATCAATGGATATAAAGGCGGTGGGAACGATGCCGGAATGGACATCTTTTCGTTATGAAGGCAACGATCTTGGCTTAACATATACTCGTGCTTCCAGTACATTCAAGCTGTGGGCCCCAACGGCCCGGCAGGTTTCTATATTGGTTTATGAAGATGAGGGCAGCTACAATGCAAGAGGACGGGTAACGGAACATGATGGCGGGCAGGCAAGTGACATGATCCGTGATGACGACGGTATATGGATCGTGAAGCTGGCAGGCGATTGGGCAGGATTTTATTACATGTATCGCATTACTCACGATGATCAACGCACAGAAGTAGTGGTAGATCCTTATGCCCGTGCCGTGTCGCCCAATGGTCAGCGGACGGCCATTATTGATCTCGATACAACGCATCCACCGGATTGGGAGCTGGACGTGAAGCCTGTTTTTCAGCGTCCGGTGGACGCCGTCATTTATGAATTACATGTGCGTGATTTCTCCTCCGATCCTCATGCGGACATTCCGTATAAAGGGAAATTTCTGGCCTTCACGGCTTCCGGACTGACCGACAGGGCAGGTCATCCTATCGGTGTGGATCATCTTGCCGAACTCGGGATTACCCATGTGCATCTTCTGCCTGTGGCGGATTATCAGACGGTAAATGAACTGGAGTCGGCTGAAGAAGGCACAACATTCAGAGCACCCTATAATTGGGGTTATGATCCACAGCACTATAACGTCCCAGAAGGCTCCTATGCTACGGATCCTCGGGATCCGGCTGTGCGAATTCGCGAGTTCAAATCCTTGGTGCAGTCCCTGCATCGCCAGGGAATACGTGTTGTGCTTGATGTGGTCTACAATCATACGTATGGTGTGGACGAAGGTCCATTTGACCGGATCGTACCCGGTTATTTTTACCGCTATCGGACAGACGGCACACTGAGTAATGGGTCGGGTGTAGGCAATGAATTGGCTACAGAACGCCCAATGGTGCGAAAATATATTATAGACTCTCTTCTGTACTGGGCTGAGGAATATCATGTGGATGGATTCCGTTTCGATCTCATGGGCCTGATTGACACCGATACGATGAACGAATTGACCCGTGAACTGCGCGAGCAGATTGATCCAGCCATGCTAATTTATGGGGAGCCGTGGACAGGCGGAGACTCTCCACTAGATCGCAAAACTTTGAAAGGTACCCAGCGAGGTCAGGGATTTGCTGTGTTCAATGATCATTTCCGCAGTGCGATCAAAGGGGACAGTGATGGCAGCGGAAAAGGGTATGTAACCGGAGCAGACGGCCTAGAGCACGAGATGCTTAAGGGAATTTCAGGAGCAATTGATGACTTTACATCGTCACCTGTGGAGACCGTCAATTACGTCACGGCCCATGACAACCTGAACCTGTGGGACAAAATCGCAACCACGATGAATCTCAGACATGAATTGGGCTTCCCAGCGTGGAGAGACGGGCAACCGATGGAAGGCGGGAGTGCAGAATCGGCGGTAAAGGCAGCAGATCCCTATCGATATGTGGATGCGGATGATGTGCTTAACCATGAGATGGTTCGCCGCTCGCTGTTATCCTCCGGAATATTGCTTACCTCTCAGGGGATTCCGTTTCTGCATGCAGGGGATGAGATGCTGAGGTCAAAAGCGGGAGATCACAACAGTTACCGCAGCGGTGATGCGGTTAATGCCATTCAGTGGGCGAACAAGTCCCGTTTCAGACCTGTCTTTGACTATTACCGGGGGTTGATACATCTGCGTCGTACTCATCCCGCCTTTCGCATGATCAGCGCAGACCAGATTCGGAATCATCTTCGCATTATACGAGCTGACGGTAATGTCGTCATATTCATGCTGCAGGATGGAGCCAATCAGGACACCTGGAATCGAATCATCGTGGCCTATAATGCGACAGCGTACCAGCAGCAGATTCATTTACCGGAAGGTGACTGGCATGTGGTCGTTAACGATCATCAGGCAGGTACAGACTCGATGGGGATGGTTAGCGGCATTGCTCCTGTAGAGCGCTGGTCGTTAATGGTTCTGTATGATATCGAACATGTTGGGGGAACAGAACCGGCTACAATTGAGATTAATGCTCCAAGGCAGGTGTATAGCCCAGGTGAAACGGCAGGGCTGCGGGCGATTGTACGCGACCGTCTCGGTAATGTAGTAGAGAATTGCGAAGTCCTGTGGCGTTCTTCGGAGCCGCAGCTGATTCAGATTGACCCGGATGGAACGATCCATGCGAAAGAGACAGGTGAAGCAACGATCACGGTTCAATGTGGTCATATCTTTGCTACAAGCCTCTTGCAGGTGGATCATCGCCATGCCGAACGAATTGAGCTTGTCGGTGAAACCGTTCTGTATACGACACGAATCAGTCGCTTCCGTGCATTGGTGCTGGATCAATTTGGGCAGCCGCTCCAAGGGACCGCCATACGCTGGCATTCCTCCAATTCGGATATTGCAACGGTTAGTGCAGCTGGAATCGTCCGTGCCTTATCCCCAGGAACAGCGCAAATTACAGCCATGGCTGGCAGCATACAGTCTACAGCGACAATCAAAGTCCACAAGCACGTCTCACGTCTGGTTACGCTTCGTTATGAACGGGAGGATCAACAGTACGAGGGATGGGATGTTTGGGTATGGGGCACAGGAATGGCAGATGGAGCGGTGTCCCTTGAACGGGTGGGCAATGCCGCAGAGGCCCGTATTCGTGTAGCTCCAGGCTTGCACCATCTGGGCCTCATTATCCGTCTGAATGAGTGGCAGGCCAAGGATACTTGTGGAGACCGATATGTAGATATTGTGCCGGAAGACGGGGATGTGCAGATTGTTGTGCAGAGCGGTACAGATCAAATGCTGGTTATACGCGAGAGTGATGAAGAGGATAATCGTAACAGTGCCTGAATCCTCTTGTGAGATCCATGTAGTAGCTGTAGATAAACCTAGAAGCAGCAGGCAGTCGGAGGGTATCCCGGCTGTCTTTTTTCTGGTCTATAGAGCTTGGATTTTGAGGTGTAAAGGGAATAAATTGTACAAGCCAATGTTTGAGAAGCATGTTCATTGGGGTATAGATAGATATGGCCCCAAATTTGGCCACAGAAAAAAAGGCCCATTAGGGTCTATGAGAGAAGCCGAATGCTTCCCAACACCAATACAAAGTAGGGATCCCTTGAAGGAGGATGTTCAATCATGAAATCCAACGGAAAAATGGCTCAACTTACTGCAACTCCACGAACTGAAAAGAAAGGTGCGGCATTGCGCCTGTTAAGACAAGGCGGACGTGTTCCGGCTGTCGTTTATGGTCCTGAATTTGAAGGGGCCTCCATACATGTGGATGAAAAAGAGATGCTCAAGGTCGCTCGTACAGGTCGTTCCGAGATGTTCAACCTCAATCTGGAGGGTGGCAAAACCGTTCCTGTGCTGATTAAGGATCAGCAGGAGCGTAATGGACGTCTGCTGCATGTAGACTTTTTGCAAATATCCAAAAATAAACCGATCAGCGTAAGTGTGCCGATTGATTTCCAAGGTACGGCTGCCGGCTCCAAAGCCGGTGGTGTGTTCCAGACGCAGGAAACCGAGGTGGAAGTCGAAGGACTTCCAGCCGACCTGCCGACTTCCATTGAGGTGGATGTCAGCGGGCTGGACATTGGTGATCGCCTGACAGCGGAAGATATTAAACTGGATAAGGGACTGACACTTATTACGTCACCTGATTCCATTATTGCATCCGTTATGCCACCACAAGCGGCAGAGGAAGAACCAACAGCTTCTGCTGATGAGGCAGAACCTACGGCTGCAGAGGAAGAGAAGGCAACAGACGAATAATAGGGGCGTGGGAGTTCCTGCTCCCTTACCCCAGATGAAGCCCGGTCATGATGACCGGGCTTTTTTTGCAATCGTAGAGGTGGTTATAATAGATACCAGTGATACATCGATTCGAGGCGGATCATAGACCATATTCGCAAACAAGTCAGTATAAGTTCTTAGGAAAGTGGGCAATTTCATGTTTGATCCAACCGTGTACGACAATCTCAAGGTCGGCTTTGAAAACTATCTGTATGATCTAGACAATCTGGATGAGATGATTCATATATCCAACCGGAAAGACAGCATGGAAATGGCGAGTATGTCCAGAGAGTTCGTGCTGCAGTTCGTTCTAAGGGAGCATCCTGAGGTCAAAGGGGAAGTTATACTCCGAAGCTCTCTAGAAGCGCTGGCGGCCGAAATATTGGAGACACCCGGCAGCCAGCCGGGATGTCGCCTTGAACTTCGGTTTAGCCAAGAGACTCCAGAGCCAGGCAGGCTATGTCCGGCAATTCGCTCCATCATTCAAGTGAGCTGGCCGGATCAGCGCTTGGTACAGGACATTCATTTTGTGTACGGAGAGGAACCTATTAGGTATAACGTTTCAAGTCATGTGTATTTTGATCGAAATGTGAATGAAGACCAGATGGGAGATATTCCGGAATTATGTGAACATTTGGTGAACGTGTTAAAAAAATTAGTACAACTGCATAATTAATCATTCGTAAAGCCCTGTCTCTTCCCACGAGACGGGGCTTTTTTGTCATTTTATTAGAATAGTTAAATAGGCTTACAGGCTTAGGTATAAGGGCTTGTATCTAATATTTTACGCAAGGTAGTCAAAAAATGTATATTAATAAAGGAGAAAAAGTGCAATTGAACTATACATAATTGGTGAATTTGCGAAATAATGAATGGGACTAAAGATTTATAGATGCACTAAAGGAACTAGTTTTCCTTGCCGATAAAATATCGAAGGGGAGAAACTACATGACAGAGAAATTAATTCGTCTGCTGCGTATACTTCAGGCTATACAAGCGTATCCCGGAATTTCAGCCAAGGAATTGGCTGCGAAATGTGATACAACTGTACGCACGATCTATCGCGATCTCCGGATTTTGGACAGGGTTGCCCCTATCATGAACGAAGGCTACGGCAAGGGTTATCGGTTTATTGGGAATTTCGCCTTGTATCCACTCGATTTCACGGAGCAGGAGGCCATGGTCTTCTCCATGCTTCCGTCTGTTCTGGATACTTCTCAATTGCCGGCTGAATTCGATGCAGCTTTTGACAAAGTGATGTCAGTCCATACCAAGCTAAAATCAAAAAACAGTGATATCGTGGAAAACATTGCAGGTATCATACGCATGGGAACGCCTGCATACCGGGAGGAAGGTAAAGACCCCAATCTGCTTATCCCGATCATAGAAGCTATTCTTAATCAGGAAACCATACGTACCCGGTATCGTACACTGACCAACAATGATATTACGGTCCGTGATATTGATCCCTATTATCTTATTCCACGCGATCAGCGCTTTTATCTCGTCGGGTATTGCCATCTGGTACAGAAGGTGCGATTGTTTCGCATGAGTCGATTTATGGATGTGAATCAGACAGGAACCCACTTTGACAAAGCGGATTTCAACATAGCGCAGTATATGAAAAATACGTGGTCTGTTGATCGAGGGGACGAACATATTCATTTCAAGGTGAGATTTACTGAAAAAATGGCACCCTACATAAAAGAAGAAGAAATGTTTGTTCGTCCGCGCATGACCGATCTGCCCGATGGCGGATTGTTATTCGAAGTCACACTAAACAGCAGTCGTGAGTTCCTAATGTGGTTATATCAATTTGGCCCTCAAGCGGAGGTTCTTGAGCCCCGAGAATTTCGAACAGAGATTCGCAAACAACTGACTCAATGGTTGGAGCACTATGAGGGAGATGAATAATTTGATTGGTTATTTAAACTTGAAACTTGGATATAAGGAAAAGGAGCAGAACATGTTATGAGCAGCAACTTATTTGCAGCCATGGATCGAATGGAGCATTATCACGGTATCCAGGCATTAAATGTAGATGATACCGTATTTTTGGTTAAGGATCCCAATAATCGTACAGATCATCAGGCCATCAAGGTTGTTATTCCACCAATAGGCACCGTGGGATATATCGTGAACGATCCAGTAGCTGTTCCCCACGGGTGCTGGGCAGGCTCTGGATTTTATGATGTCTTTCATCAGCAGACCTGTGCGAAGGTCCGGTTTGCCATGAAAGATATGATTATTGTTGAGCTCATTGAAATGGTACATGTCCCCATCCCCCAAATGGAGTCATGGATCACAAGCTGGCAGTCACGGGAAAAAGCATAACCAGTCCCTAGCAGCCATTGGGGCAGCTTCGTTATGACTTCTTCCAATATATGCTCACTGACGAATAAGTCTTGTATAAGCTGCTTCGAGATGCATGGCGGTTCGGGACCAGCCAAACTGGTTCACGGCAATTGCTCGCCCGGCCTTTCCAAGGGATTCGGCCAGCATGGGATCCCGGGCAAGCTTCTGAAGGCAAGCAGCAAATGGCTGAGGTTTGTCATAAGGAGAAACCAGATAACCGCTGCTGCCTGATTCAATAATTTCACGAATGCCACCATTGTCTGAAGCGATGACAGGCAGACCGGAAGCCATGGCTTCAACGTTAACCAGGCCGAAGGCTTCGTGCATTTGAGACGGGCAAACCAGGCAATCAGCGGCCCGGTACAAATGGTGTATCTGTTCATGGGCAATCTGTCCGAGAAAAGATGAACGTATCCCCAGTTTTCGGGCTAGCAGACGCAGCTTGCGGACATAGACCTGTGGCCCCTTGCCTGCAATAATCAGCTGTACATCAACCTTCTGTTGCACAAGGGCTACTGCGCGAATCAGAATATCCACACCTTTGCCTGGAATCAGTCTGCCGACATACAGCACAGAAAAGGGTTGTGAACGCTCTGAAAGCGTGGAGATTTTGCCATCGCTTAGGGCTGGGACGAAGCGGGTCAGATCGGCGCCCAGAGGGATAACATTCATCAGATGTTTCACCGAAGGGAACCTGCGTCCTAATCTCTCTCTCAGCGACAAACTGTTGACGGCGATGCAGTCGGCTTGTCGTAACAACGTTAATCTGGCGGGTCCAGGCTGAGCGAAGGTCAGGGAGTGAAGGAACAGGATTGCAGGGATGTCAGGCAGGCTTCGTTTGATTCGGGCCAAGCAGCGCGGCCTGTTATCCACCTGGATCAGATCAAACGAACTGTCCTTTAAGAGCCGAATGACGGCCTGAATATATCGATCGGGACTACTGGATGTAACACGGCGAATCGTAATGCCCTCAAGCTGCTCTTTGGCTGGAAGACCAGGCATTTCGCGGCTAATAATGGTCACTTCATGACGCAGTGCAAGTTCGCGAGCGATACCCAGAATGCTTATTTCAACTGAACCGTTTCCAGGCACAGGTAGTTTCTCCGGTGCGACCATCGCTATTTTCATTGGGTGGCTCCTCCTTGTCCCATACTCGTAACGAATCTTCGTCACATCTTATGCTTCTACGAGACGTTTGGCGCCTCGGTAGTACCGAAGAAATATGTATTTGTGATATAATGAACAGGTTGCAAATATTCGTTACGTGGATAGAAACAGGAGGAACATGATGTTACATTCAACGCTGGGCCGCTTCCGATTACTGCTGTGGCTGCAGGGACTTTCATATGTATTATTGCTGTTTGTGGCATTCCCCTTGAAGAATGCAGGGATCTTGCCTCAATCGGTCACATGGTTTGGCAATCTGTACGGTTTTTTGTTTTTGATGTACATGTTGTTTATGGTTAGTCTATATACGACGCAAAAGTGGCGTTTACGTCGTCCGATCGCTTTATTTTTCATATCATTTATCCCCCTGGGCAATTTCGTTTATGATTTTTTCGTTTTTCGCAAATTGGATCAGGGTCAAGGTACTGTTAAATAAAGCTTGACTTTGTGTAGTGTTGTGAATATGATGAGAACAGGTTATTTGAACTGTAAGAAATGCATCAACTAAAACTGCATATTCCTGATGTTAAAGGGGAGTAGCTTTCACAGTAAAGTCGTCAATTCGGGATTACATCCCCGGCTTTATTGGCAGCAATTTGTTGTTAGCGAGACCTTTACCAAGTTTTCATGCTGGGTAAAGGTCTCTTTTTATGGATATAAAAGGATCTTTACCAGCGATGGTAAAGGTCCTTTTTTTGTACATCATAAGGATACTAAGGAGGAGTCAAATTTGGATTTGTCATTATTATTGGAGTATGGATGGGTATTAATCGTCCTAGTAGTCCTGGAAGGATTGCTGGCAGCAGATAATGCTTTGGTGCTTGCGATTATGGTTAAGCATTTACCGGATGAGAAACGTAAAAAGGCACTATTCTACGGTTTGCTCGGTGCCTTCATCTTCAGGTTAGGTTCCTTGTTCCTGATCTCGTTCCTCGTCGATGTGTGGCAGGTTCAGGCGATCGGAGCACTGTATCTTCTCTACATCTCGATTAACCACATTGCCAAGAAAGTTATGGGCAGCCGAAACAAGACAGACGAAGCAGCCGATGATGCACCGAAGAAAGCCAAGAAACAATCCGGTTTCTGGATGACCGTTTTCAAGGTCGAGGTAGCGGATATTGCTTTTGCAGTTGACTCCATTCTTGCAGCCGTAGCACTGGCTGTGGCGTTGCCACCAAGTGGATTGCCTCCAATTGGCGGGTTGGATGGTGGACAGTTTATCGTCATCTTCCTGGGCGGATTTATTGGTCTCGTCATTATGCGTTTTGCAGCTTCGTTCTTCGTTAAATTGCTTCATTCCCGTCCGGGACTTGAAGTGGCAGCCTTCGTTATCGTAGGTTGGGTAGGGGTTAAGCTGGCAGTCATTACGCTGGCGCATCCTTCGCTTGGTGTGCTGGATGAACATTTCCCGGAAAATAAAATTTGGAAATTCGGATTCTATATCGTATTGATTACCATTGCGGTATGTGGTTGGTTCCTGTCTTCCAAAGTACCAGCCAAAGAGGATGAAAATCCGATTGAAGAGTTGGAAAAACAAGCGGGAAATTAAGCCCGTAAGCTTAACCAAAACAGCATATATTGTCGTAAAAATCAGGGGCTGTATGGATACAGACCCCTGATTTTTTAGTATATGCATAACTATGCCAAACGGTTTATTTCCAAGAAAAGGGTTGACATATCAAAACGAGTCCTATTAATATAAGACTTATCATTTACGAAGGGAGGCCGAAAGACATGATGGTTGGTTATGATGTTCGATTAACACAGACACCAAGTCGCATAGATACAACTGCATATCCAGCTCATCGTCTCTTTGGCCTCTTACGGGCGACATAGGAGAATCGGCATATCTTTTCACTGTTCATTATGCAGGCATAGATATGTCAATCTCGGCTTATATAGCGATGGAGAACAGAGGTATGGCATCTTCATGCCCTCCTGTTCTCTGTTATTGTCATGAAGAAGTCATGGGCGATGCGTCCATGACTTCTTTTTTTGTTGTATTGACTGAAGCGGACATGAACGATGCGATACAAACATTTCTTAATTATAAAAAACAACTAAAAGATGAAAAACAGGAAGGAAAAATCACCATTTATGAATACAGAACCTAATTTATTTACGAGTCAAAATGAATTCCCTGGCGGCTATCGGCATGAAGTGAAGTTGCCAGCAGGAGACTTGACGGTATATGCCGCACAACAATTATTTTCCTCGCTTGATTACAAAGTGTTTGAAATGGCTAACAACAATCTGCAAATTCCTGGAATTTCCTATATGAGTTATACCCCGGACGTTCATGTGGGTGTGGGAACCTGCATCGGCACTACGGCCGTATGGGACGCAAAGACGGGATACGTGTCTCCGTCCATTGTTGGCAGTGATATCGGCTGCGGGATGCGGGTGCATATGACCAATTTGCACAGAGATGATCTGAAAGATGTGAAATTGCGCCGCAAGCTGGTCAAGGCCATTGAAAAGGTACTGCCAATGGAGGCTAGTCAGCGGGGGCATTTCTCGGATATCCGACTAGAACACATTGTTCGCAAAGGCTTGCATGGCTTGCCGAAAAAATATATTCCGGACAGTTATACACCGAAGAAGTCGACATCGATCACCCATGTGGAAAGCAGCAAATTTGCTTACGATGAGGAAGTGCTGAATCTTGTTCCAGATATGACATGGCACCGTGCACATCGTCAGCTGGGCACCTTGGGCGGGGGCAATCATTTTGCCGAAATCCAGTCTATTGAAATTGCAGAGGAAAATCGTGAGATCGCGGAAGCCTGGGGATTGGTTGATGGTCAAATTGTCATCATGATTCATTCAGGTTCTCGTGCCTGGGGCGGACATGTGAGCCAGACCAGCTCGTCTGCCATTGCCAAAGTGATGCAGAGAAACGGGCTTGGTACATCTGATCCGAGACTGGTTTTTGCTCCGTTGGAACACGCCGAAGGCCGTCATTACGTTAACATGATGTATTCCGCTTTGAATTATGCTGTGGTTAACCGTCATCTGATCGCTTACGCTATTCGGGAGGCATTCCGGGAAGTATTCGGACCCAAATGTGAATTCCGTACGCTGTATGATCTGATGCACAACTATGCCTGGGAAGAATCCCATGCGAAAGAAGGCAGCGTATTCGTCCATCGCAAAGGGACAACGCGTGCGCTTCCTGCCGGGCATCCGGATAATCCGAAACCTTATATGGCTACAGGTCATCCTGCGCTTATTCCAGGATCGATGGGAACGGCTTCGTATATCATGGTAGGTCAGCCGCAGGGCGAGGATAACTATTATTCGATCTGCCATGGTGCAGGGCGCATTCGTTCACGTACCGCAACCAAGCGTCTGGTTACGGTAGAAGATTTTGCATCCGCACTTGGCGTGGGTACAGAAGATGAAATTGTGGTGAATCAGCGTTCACTCGAATCGATTATAGATGAATCGCCACAGGCGTATAAGAATGTCGATGAAATTATTGATAGTGTTACCGGTGCAGGCCTGGCTCAGGTTGTAGCCAAATGCAAACCGCTTGCCGCTGTGAAAGGAGCCAAGTAATGATAATACCGAATGAAAAAGTAAATCAGACCCAAGCCATCTATGCTTATGACCAAACACAGGACGACCAAATCCGTATCCAGGGCTATGCGACATATGCACGCCTGATTCGGGGCATTATTGAAGCATTAAGCAGCAAGTACGGGGTTCGTTATGAACTGTTTGCCAGTGATGATCCGAACAACGAATACTGGGAGCTGCTGAAAGAAGATTTGTTGAATGACAGTAACGAAGTGGAGCTGGTTGCCCGTATTTTCGAGGATCTGGAGCTCCGTACTCTGCATTATGAAGATGATGGTGATGTACCTACATATGGTGTGCATTATTCCATCCGGAACAACGTGTTTGCGTATCCTAAATGGGGGGTAGCACTCGTCCGTATTCCTTTTTTCCGGGATAATGGCATTTACAATGAGGACTTTGTATTCGCGATAGGAGAACAAGAACTCAAGCAGTTTCTGGGCAGTGTACGTGAACGGGAGCGTCAGCAAAATATGAAAAAGGTTACGGTGTATACCGATGCCCGCAATGGCAGTGAACGCCATGTCGAATCCATCACCCGCTCGGTGGGAAGAGACGATGTGGTTCTTTCGCCCCAAATCAAGCAGGATATTTTCCGCTCGCTGGATCAGTTCTTCGAAGCGGATCGCTCCTTCTACCGGGAATATGATATTCCGTATAAGCGGGGGATTCTGCTGTACGGTCACCCGGGCAACGGGAAAACAACCTTGGTCAAATCCATTGCGGGCAGCATTCCGGGTCCAGCTGCATACTGGCAAATTACCGAGTATACCAACAGTGAGTCCGTTCGGGAAGTGTTCGAGGCAGCCAAACGCCTGGCTCCTATGGTGCTAATCATTGAAGATATTGATTCGATGCCGGACGAGGTGCGCTCCTTCTTCCTCAATACACTGGATGGAGCGACATCCAAAGAGGGTATTTTTCTGATCGGTACAACGAATTATCCGGAGAAAATAGATCCAGGTCTCATGAACCGTGCTGGACGGTTTGATCGAGCTTATGAAATTCCACTGCCAGATGAAGCACTGCGACTGCAATACTTGCAGCAGCGTGGATTTTCGGTCTTTGCCGGTGAAGAAGGAACGCAGGAAGCGGCTCGGCTCACGGATACATTCTCCCTTGCACAGCTCGGTGAGTTATATGTCAGTGCTGCACTCGAATGGCATCAGAATGGCCAGACAGACATTGTACAAGTTATTCAGTCCATGCGGGGAGAGCTGGACAAGAGCCATAAGCATAACTGGCTGACTCAGCCAGGAAAAGGACGGGCCGGTTTTTATTAATACCATACACTCACCAAAATAATATACATCTCAATTGGATATACTACGGTTGTCTGCTCCTACATACAATGACCTTCGGGAGGTACAATTAAGCCGTTGAAGCTATTGAAGGTTGAACGGAAAGTAAAATTGAGTTGTTTCCTTGCTGAGACGGGCTTGTCGTGCGGATATGAAGCATATGCATAAAAGGTAATATACAACAATTTTTAATTCAGTTGTTTAAATGCTTCTGTAGCGGTTAATAGTAGACAGACAACAACAAAAACTTTTAATTGAGGTGAGTAGTATGGGTTGGTTATGGTCATTAATTATCGGTGGTATTATTGGATGGTTGGCAGGTCTGATCGTTGGTCGTGACATCCCAGGTGGTGTTATCGGTAACGTTATCGCTGGTTTCATCGGTGGATGGTTAGGCGGCGTGATCTTCGGAGAGATGGGTCCTGAAATGGGTGGATTCTACATCGTACCGGCATTAATTGGTGCCATCGTACTTGTAGCAATCGTAAGCTTGATCTTCCGTTCGATGGGTCGTAGTCGAGGGTAACGACGTTATTGCACTACGAATCCATGGGAAATAAATGATGTTTCCCGTTTATAATGAAGAGGTTGATGAGAAGCCATATGGATGGCTTTCCATCAACCTCTTTTTGTTTTAAGATATATAGGCAGCGGTTCGTAACGAAACCTTAGTTTTGAACGACAAGCTAGGGTTCCTGATAATAGATGAGTGCATGAAGGAGAGAGAGACAATGGAAAAAGCGACATTTGCCGGGGGATGTTTCTGGTGTATGGTTACACCATTTGAAGAACAGCCTGGCATTCACGGAATTGTATCCGGGTATACAGGCGGTCACGTTGAACATCCCACATATGAGCAGGTCAAAACAGGGGAGACCGGACACGTTGAAGTGGTTGAGATCACATTCGATCCAGAGCTGTTTCCCTATGAACGGCTGCTGGAGCTTTACTGGCCGCAGATTGATCCAACCGATGACGGAGGGCAGTTCCAGGATCGCGGATCCCAGTATCGTACAGCGATTTTTGTACACAATGAACGACAGCGTGAACTGGCAGAGCAGTCCAAGCAGGAACTGGCCGCAAGTGGAAGGTTTAATCAACCCATTGTGACCGAGATTCGTGATGCGGTTGTGTTCTACCCGGCTGAAGATTACCATCAGGATTACCACAAGAAGAATGAGAAGCATTACAAGGAAGACCGTGCCCTATCCGGACGGGATGAGTTTATTGAAGAGAACTGGAAATAATAGATGACAGATCATATAGCAAAAGCCGGACGGATCCCTTAGGGAACCGATCCGGCTTTTTTTGATCAGGATAAATTTATTATTTTGCGGTCGTGGACTGAAGCACATATTTGGATAATACATCATTTTGAATGGTGTAGAGAACATGATTGACATATGTTGAAGGATGTTCAATGGAAGGAACCGAAGCACTTGTTGTGTACACATGCACGTCTTCCAGCGTTTCCGGATCTACAATATAACCCGTTTTGGCAAAATCAAGTTGATACTGTCCATCCTGTGTCCGCTCGACTTGCATCAGCACAGGCTGTTGATCCTTGAACGTGCGCTCGGTTACTTTGCCTTTCATGTTGTACAGTTCCAGCTTGGAACCTGTAAACAGAGTATATCCGTCGCCTGCTGTCTGAATGAAGGCATTGCCTGGAATGCTGCGTCCCCAAGCGAGCTTGCCATCTGTTCCGAAGCCCATCAGTTTGTTGCCCGTGTTCTCAAAGTTGGCACGCATGATGACGGAGCCATCGTTCAATATGGCAAGCGACTCACCACCACCGTCTCCCTGCGTGTTTGCATTGCTCGGGAATTGATAGAAGGACAGGCGGGTGAGCGAACGATCATAAATCTCCACTTTGGGATTCGCTGCAGGCTGCCAGTAACTGCCGACTTTGGTTCGTTTGCTGGCATCTACCACAATGCGGTCACTGCCTGCCTGGAGAACAGCACCATTAATCGTCTTCTCTGTAATCAGCTTGCCCTTCTTGTCAAAGAGCGAGATAGCGGTTCGAACTGAACCGTTGGACTGTGCACCTTGACTGGAAGCGATTAGCAATGTTTCGTCATCGAGAAGATACAGATCGGAAGGAGCATTTACCGTTCTGACCCAATTCGTTTTACCGGATGTGTTAAATGAGTAGACTTTCTTGGTTTTATCCGAATATTCCATATATACATAGGCTGTGCCGTAACTGGTGTATATTGAATCGGAGTAGGTCGTATACGGCCCGCTTTTCTCATGAAAAATATAATTCCATTTCACTTTACCGGTTGCTGCATCCAGGGCTTGAAGTGTATCAAGCTGCCAGGCCAGCGTCGTAGCGCTGCTTGTCTTGGTCACAGGTTGGGAGGAATGTACGTATACCAGGTTTTTGGCAGGGACAGCATGGATCTCCTTGACGAGGACGTCTTTTTCCGCGTTGACTTGAGACTGCATCAGTGAAGGTGAAGTCCAAGCAGGTTTGGGAAGCGGTTCACTCTGTACTGCGGCATAACCCGTTGTATTCATACTGAAGAGGAGCACACCGCTGAGTAGCAAGGCTGCCCATGTTTTGGTATTGCGTTTGTTTAATGTAAGCAAGTTATAAACCACCTTTCTTCGGTTCAACATAGAACCGATTGTTGAATTCTACCATTTAAGCCAGTTCGAATTCAACCTGAGAGACTGTAACCTTTTATCAATGATGTATCATATTATCTATGTTTGATGAAGTGTAACGGTTACAGGGAATTCATCTTCTTCCGAACCGGGTAGAAGTTTGTTATATTAAGTGCGGTAATGATGGTTAATTCTAATATAGGCACGATTCAGACAGAGGAATGTACAAGGAGAACAGACATGAATTGGAATGACAACGTAACCCCTTGGGTCATTGGATCAATCGCTGTATTACTGCTGCTGGCCTGGGTAATTCGGCGAACCATCCGGCGGGGACAGCGTATACGCAGTGAAGCCAACCCTCGCAAGATTTCAATCAAGGACATCGACAAAATGGAAGATGGTTCGGAGTTTGAGCTGTATCTCTTTCATTTATTTCAACAGCTCGGATACGAAGAAGTTCACAAAACGACCAGCAGCCGTGACTTCGGTGCGGATCTTGTGTTTACGGACCGGCTGGGCAGACGGAATGTGATCCAGGCCAAACGATATGGGGCCAATCATCCGGTTGGTTTGAGTGCCGTGCAGGAGATTTACACCTCGATGCGTTATTATGAAGCTGACCGCTCGATGGTCCTGACTTCAGCGAGGTACACGGAAGCCTGCCGCACCCTGGCTGCGGTCAACGGTGTGAAGCTGCTGGACCGGGAAGATCTGATGGATCTGATTGTCCTGTTCAAGTCGAGAAGAGTGGAAGAAGCCATGGAGCTCATTGAAGAAGATGATCAGGAACCGATAGAAACCTGGCAATCGAGACGAAAACGAACTACACGCTAGAGTTCTAAATTAGAAATGCATTACTCAGGCCCAATGGGGCCTTTTTATGAAGAAAGTAGGTAGAGTTCACCTTCACTTGCATGCCTGCACATGATATATTGAGTGTATCCAACCAAAGGAGAGTGTATATCCATTATGGCACGTACCCAGACTCAAAAAGCATTACGCAGAGCAGAGCGCTCAGGACAATATTGTCCCGAACAGAGCCGAAGAGTAAACGAAAATTATGGGGCATTATCCCAACATGTTCGACTCATGCCTACCAAACAAGAAAAACTTCAAAAGGTCAAACACAAGAAGCGGATCATCCAGGATGGTGGTGCTTCTTTTTATTTTGTCCACGGGACGTGCGGCAAGGGCGCTTAATGAACGTTATACTTAAAGCTTTGGTTGGAATGCTTCATTAAAGACTGATAAAATGGAAGGATAGGAAAAACTGTAAAATCGTAAAATATGAACCGTGAATCCTGTGAGAAAGGACGAATGAGTTATCATGACTACACCCCTGCGTACGACAAAGGCTGCAGTTCGGCGCTTTTTGCTGCATACACAATTGCTATTGGAACGCTGGCCGGCAGAATCGGGATCGTCCGGACCGGATCAGATTATGCGTCTGATTCGCACGTTGGGCTGCGTGCAGATCGATCCGGTTGCAGCAGTGACCGGCAATCAGCATTTGGTTCTGGGAGCCCGCGATCCGGGGTACGATCCTGCCTATTTACATACATTGCTTCGTGAACACAAGGTATTCGAGTATTTTGCCAATGCCGCATGTGTTATCCCGATGGAGGATTATGCGTACTTCGAACCTGTGCGTGCAAGATTAAGAGAACGGCTTAATCCATCCCTCCAGGGTCTGGAAATAACCGTACAGCATGTCCTGCAGCGTCTTGCAGAGGAAGGACCGCTACCCTCCAAAGCATTTCGTGCGGTTGAACGAGTCAGTGGTTACTGGGATCGTCCGGATGCACCGAAGACCAAGGATACAAGTCTTGCACTGAACCTGCTGCTGGATACTGCCGCCATCCGGGTCGTTGCAAGGCAGGGCAATGAACGATACTTCCAGATCACTGAACCGCATCTGGTTCAACAGAGGCCTGGCCTTAGTGTCGAACAGGAGACGCATATGCAGCAGCAGGCACTTCTGGATAAATACATTCATGCCTACCGGGTAGTGGATACCCGTGATGCCAGACTGGGATGGCTTAAATGGTCCGCAGCTGAGCGGCGTGCCCAAATTGCTGCACGTGTGGCCGATGGACGAATGATCCCCCTGGAGATTGAGGGGGTCATGACACCCTACTACATCCGGACAGAGGATGAAGAACCGCTGCTGAGAATGCAGCAGGACGAGACACATTATGAGGCATCAGGACCGGTCCGTTTCTTACCTCCATTGGATAACCTGCTCTGGAGAAGGGAACGGATTGTGGATTTGTTTGATTTTCATTATAAGTGGGAGATTTATACGCCCGAAGCGAAACGGACGTATGGCTATTATGCCATGCCCATTCTTCACGGGGATCGGCTGATCGGGCGGATGGATCCCAGACTGGATCGTAAAACGGGAACGCTCACGGTCCGTTTGTTATCTATGGAGGAAAGTGCTCCTCCGGTGGAAGAATGGATGTCCGACTTTCGGGATGGACTTGCCTTCTTCGCAAGCATGCATGGAGCCCAGTCCATTACGGTGGAAAAGACTGTACCTGCAGCTCTAAAAAAGGCGCTAAAGTCCCTTTGATCCTCTGATGCTTGGAGGGGGATATGAGATTGAAAAGATAAATCATTCACTCTATAAATCTGAATATAACAAAAGGAGAGCCCCAGGGCTCTCCTTTACGTTTATCATTTAATGTAAGTACCCGCGTTTTCTCCGATTAGCGCAGATGCGGTACTTCCACATTGGGATCCACGTCAGCTTCGTAGTCCACGCCATCGGTCTCAAAACCAAACAGCTGGAAGAACTCGCGACGGTACCCTTCGAGATCCGACAGATCGTAGATGTTGTCTGTGGTCAGCTCATTCCAGAGCTTCGCCACTTCGTTCTGTACATCCTCTCTCATCTCCCAATCGTCAATCCGAATGCGTCCTTGTTCGTCTGTTGGAACGTCCCCTCCGGCATACAGGCGATCAGCGAACAGACGCTGCAATTGCTCGATACAGCCTTCATGGAGTCCTTTTTCCTTCATGACTTTGTACAAGGCAGAGATGTACAGCGGCACAACAGGAATTGCGGAACTGGACTGGGTGACAAGTGCTTTCGCCACAGTCACATATGCACGTCCACCTGTCGCACTCATGCGATCATTCAGCTTGTGTGCCGTCGCCTCCAGATGATCCTTGGCCTGACCAATGGAGCCTTCACGATAGATGGCCTGTGTCAGTTCAGGACCGATATAGGAGAACGCAATCGTTGTTGCATCGTCAGCCAGCACGCCGCCTTGCTGCAGTGCATCCATCCACAGTTCCCAGTCTTCCCCGCCCATTACCGTTACCGTTTGGCGAATCTCTTCTTCGGTTGCAGGCTCCAGAGTAACGGAAGTGATTTCGCCCGTATGAAAATTGACTGTTTTGTTCGTGTACGATTGTCCAATCGGTTTCAGTACGGAGTTGGAAACTTCGCCGGTGTTCGGATCGGTGCGCCGTGCGGACGCCACGCTGTAGACCACAAGGTCGACCTGGCCGAATTCGCTGCGGATCAGCTCAACCGCTTTTTCTCTCGTTTCGTTAGCGAATGCATCCCCAGTGATGCTGTAGGATTTCAGGCCTGCTTCTTCCGCGGCCTTCTCAAATGCAGCAGAATTGTACCATCCTGCCGAAGCGGTGCGCTTGTCCGTCGAGCTGCTTGGGCGGTAAATACCGATGGTATTCGCTCCTGCGCCAAACGCGGAGACAATACGTGATGCGAGTCCGTATCCGGTAGAAGCACCGATAACGAGCACATTACGTGGCCCCTTCAGCGCCGGTTGGGATTTCACGTATTCAATCTGTTCTTGCACCTGTGCGGCACAACCTACAGGATGGGAAGTCGTACAAATAAAACCACGCGTTCTTGGTTTAATAATCATTCATTGGCATCCTTTCATTATCAACTCATGTGTCAATAGTTAGTCCATATTCTCCATTGCATACCTCCTTATTGTAAAACAATTGTCACCGAAACGGAAACCGTTTCATTTGAATTCGTCAAAAGGGTGGCATTGATTCCCTGATTTTGCGATGATAGTTCATAGCATTTACAGCAATGAATCGAAAGGAACACACGCCCATGCTGAAGGAACGGATTGAATTTCTGAGTAAAAGAAAGCAAATCTCCCGTAAGGACCTTGTAGAGGGTCTGGTGACACAGGCCCATTTTGCGAATATACTGGCGGATCGTTATCCGCTTCCCGAGGACTTGGCTGAAGCCATTGCTTCACGCCTGGCAGTCAAGCCGTCTTACCTGCTGCATGCAGCTGATCAGAGTGAGGAGACGCTGGAACGGGCAGAGGCCATTTTTGCACAGCTGTCCGTGCCAGCTTCGGTTATACCGGAAGACACCGTGCATGCGCTGGAAGACCGGGATGATTCGCTGACGGTTGAACTGACGACCGCGCTCATGAAAGCTGTGTATTACCAGCAGCTGAACGACGCAGCCGCTCATGAATACATACATACTTCCTATTTGAATTATTATTTGGAGAAATACGGTCGTCCGGATGATGTCGATCTGCCGCGCCCGCTGGCGAAAGCCCTATTGTACTACAAAGTGCAATATTATCGTTCCAAGCTTGCTTATGTCGACGTGTTGACTCATGCGACAAGGCTCAGTGAGCTGGCTCTCCCTGGAAGTGAATTTTGGCTGTCGGTGCAAAATATCAAAATGGAGGCCTACATTCAGGTAAAACAATATGAAGAGGCCAAACAGGTCTTTGAACTGACGATGAGACATGTGTATGATCAGCGCCTATTCCACCGCTTGTCAGGTTTATATGTTGCCTATAGCGGTTATTGCTTCGCCATGGGGCTTGTACAGGAAGCCCTCTCGGCTCTTACGATGGCGGAAGCCAACCTGGTGTATGCCGGGAATCAGGGAGATCTCGTTACTGCGATTGCTAACAATCGAATTGTCATGCTGACCATGACTGGCGAATTAGACAAGGCTCAGACGGAGATTGAGCGATTTGAGACGCTGCTGCTGCAGGAACCGGAAGAAACACAGCAGGCGATGAAGCCGCTCATCTGTGTGTATCGCTGTGAGGTGGCACTGGGCCGCAAACATTGGGGTATGCTTGCACAAAGTGTGGATCAACTGCTGAAATGTGCAATAACAGAGGATCAACAGATGAGTGGAATATTTTATCGGAGTCATCTGGCCCTGGCACATGGGAATCGTGAAGTGTTTATGGAACGGGCCCTCGCATGCCTACCCTATTTTGAATCTACACAGCATGTTATGAGGCTGGAGCCGTTATATGAGGGACTCGCGGTAGTATCCGAGGATCAGCGCAGGTATAAAGAGGCAGCGATGTATTATAAGAAGCTCGTTTATCTGCTCCGCAAAAAATAAGGGAGTACATCGGCTTGAGATGCATGCTTTGATGAGGTTTATTGTTAAGCTCGGGTCCATTTTCCACAAAATAAATGATTCCGGGACGAATTAAAGGGCCGATACTTGGCTCTTTTTTTGCTAATTAAATGATATAAACATAAAAATCAGCCATCATCTCGCGATTGAATTTACGGATTTGGCGTTTATTTTGTATGCAGTCAGAAGTATATTCAAGGCGAGTTCCTCCTGTTTATAATTAATATATAATAAAAAACAAACAAATGAGGTGTTCCGGATGGGATGGTTTAGCAAAAAGAACAAACAGGAAGACGCCATTGCAAAAGCAGATCGAATGATGAACAAAGGACTTACCAGTCTGATGATGAAAGGTTTCGTACCCAAGCAGCACCGGGAAGCAATCAATCAGAGTTTGGACTCGGCGAAACAGGCACAACTGGCGGCGACAGGTTCACTTCCCTTAACTGCCACGGCTACGGTTGTCACGATTACCGATACAGGCAAACTGATCAACTTCGATCCCATTGTGGTACTCGTATTGGATGTAACCGAGACGAGTGGCAGACAGTATCAGCGAACGCTGGAAACGCTAGTGTCCAAAATGCAGATTCCCCGGGTGGGAGACCGGATTGGATTAGGTCAGAATCCTGCGAATCCGTCGGAGCTAATTTATATGGGGTTGTTGACAGGTTAAGTGTTCACCCCAAGGATTAAGCAGTACAGATAGAGAACAGCTTGTATTTATTCTTATAACAACGATTGACAGAGATGAAGGAGTGGGAGATATGACAGGTATATTGAGATTGATTGGTGTGTTGACCGTATTCGGGGTGGGATTTTCGCCGTTTCTGGCCCAGCAGCTCTGGAATGATCCCTTTATTATCATGCAGGCCTGGTGGTATAAACCGGCGATCTTTGCAGGCTTTGGACTAATTTTCATTCCAACTATTCTTAGTAACATCTTCGGCGTGGGTCGGGTGAAGTCAGGACTTCCTGCTGTGGGCGTCATTCGAAGCGTTCAGCAGACAGGCACGTATATTAATGAACAGCCTGAAGTGCGGCTCAGCTTGACCGTATCGCGCAAAGGTCGGGAGAAATATGACACTGAATTGAAGACGGTCGTCCCACTTACAGCGCTGGCGCAGTTTCAGCCAGGAAGTTTTGTTCCGCTGGTCGTTTCTGAGAAGGATGAGCGTAAGGTGGGGATTGATCTGAAAGGACAGCTATCGCAAGCGGACTTGCAGGAACTGCTTAACGAGAAGATGATCCAGGAGGGCGTTTCTCCAGATATGATGGATATTGCCCGTACAGGGGAGAAAGCAATGGCCAAAATTCTCGACGTCACCCCGCTGGGGAATTCAGGAACAGGCAAGATCAAGCTTCAGCTCACGCTCAGTGTGACCCCACCGAATGGGGAGACGTTTCAAGTGACAACGCAAAAGGATATTCTACCTTCCGCCCTCTCTCAGGTTCAGCAGGGTCACATCATTAACGTCATCTATTCCAAGCAGGATCCATCCAAGCTGGTACTTGCATTGAATGTGCAGGAAGAGCAGTTAAGCCAGTTGTTTTCATCATGATTAATATGTCTAAGACGGTTCTCTCCACAGAGGAGGAACCGTCTTTTTTGAATAGCTGTAAGTTATGATTGGTGGCTGGACGCGAGTGGGCTGAGCATATCCCGGAATGATGGGAATAGTGGTACAGCCCAGCCTTCAAGCTGTTCGCGACTAGGCAATTCATCGTGCATCAGAAGTTCATGATCAAACCAAACGACAGCATAATCATGGTCACCATCGGGTTTGCGAATGTCCCAGCATACCGGTCCGGCGTCATCTTCGTATCTAGCGAGTGGAATGTACCCTTCGGCGATTAGTGGTTTCCAGGCTGCCCATAAATCCTGTAAGCGACGTAATGCACGATCAGAGGGTAAATCCGGCAGACCTATGACAAAATCATCGAAACGTAGATAGACATTCATGACATATCTTGTGCTCAGATATGCACGATATAGCGGCGGGACGGGAACGGGCAATCCACAGGACTGTGCCAGATCGCGAATCTCATCCTCCGTCACCATAGAAGGGAGCATTCTCCAACGAACCCAGCCTTCTTCATCTACCGCGCCATCCTGCATATCCACAGGCACGCCGTAATCCTCGTCCTCTGTTTTGGCTGGATGGGACATCAGGATGTCTTGATGAGGGGTGTTGAAATAGTTATCCAAGCATTGTTCAATATAAGTCCGATCTTGCAGCATGATGTTGGAATCATTCAAAGCCATTCACTGCCTTTCTTCCGCGTTGGATCTATATGATTGGAATGATGAAAGATCAGATGATACCCAGGCGCATGCGGTAAGAAAATAAGACCGTTTTCGTTTGTCCGTCAAATATCCGTGTTGCGAGCGCTCTGAATTCATCTGCAGCCGTTAATAGTTCGTCCGCTCCAAGCTTCAGCGCTGTCTGCAAGCCGCCCTGGCTGAGGGCCAGATTGACGTAACGATCCGCATCAAACGTCTCATGGTGATGGAATACGATCTCACGGACATAGCGGAACAGGCCCGATTGGCTAATTTGCTGCAGATGCCCGTCCTTGCTCCATTTATGTGCCTGATTTTCTGGGGTTTCCAAACTGGAGGCTTGATGATCTGCTTCGGCGATCAACTGTTGATAAGCCTGCTCCAGCTGCCAATCAAGGACAGGCGGCCAGTCACAATCATAAGCGGCAAATATGCCTCCTGGTCGCAGTACACGTGCGAATTCACGAAGTGTGGACTCAGGCTCCATCCAGTGGAACGATTGGGAGCAGGTTACAATATCCACACTGCCGTCTGGCAATCCCAGTTCATGAGATAAGCCTGATACAAATCGCAGATGATCCGGTTTTCCTGCAGCCTCCCATTTGGCCTCCGCCACTGCTCGCATGTCATCGCTAGGTTCTACACCAATAATACGTTCAGCTTCATTCAGCCAGATCCATGAGGATAACCCGGTGCCGCATCCCACATCTGCAACCAATCTTGGTTTGGTGCCGAGATAGGTGTTCAAAATTTCCACAACTTCTGTTGGTGCAGCCGGGCGATTCTGGTCATATAACGTACCGAAGCCTTTGAAACGTTCCACATTGTTGCGTCTGATGTCTTGCATGGATAAACCTCCTCTACAAAATGGGCGACTTGCAATGAATTGATGAATTCAAGTTCTTGGCGATTCCATTATATCATTCATTGGGTTTGAATCCGTCAGGATTGAATTCTTGCACGTGTTTGACTGCGTTTTGATATCGGCGGAGCAGTTCATGTCTGACATGTGGAGGATCGAGAACGGTCAGTTCAGCACCGAATGACATCAGAAACGAATACAGCCGCTCTCCTTCATGAATTTCCATCGTCACGCGAAGCCGACCATCGGGCTGTTTGTTCATCCGGGAAAGTTCGAAGAAATCAAGCGCCCGATAAGCAATCGAACTTGAAAATAAGAGATCCAGAGATAAGGGAGCGTTCACGGATGTCTTTTCTACATCGACTGTAGAGGAAGCTGAACCATGCTCTTGCAGTCTTGGCAGCAAACGGAGCTCGGAGATCCGTTTCATCTTGAATGTCTTTTTCTCCGTGGGATGCGGCAGGCTTTCGTCCTGCCCTTCGATATACCATGTACTATTTTTGAAAATGAGTTTGGCGGGTGCGATGGTTTCCACACTTGCTTCTCCGTCAGAGTCAATGTAGTTGAATGTCATCCCTTGATTGGTCAGGATGGCCTGCTTCACGAAGTTGAACATTTCTCTTTCCTGCACAGGAATACTACCCCACGGGGAGAAATCGAATTCGATCCAGTCGAGTTCGTGATCAAACATGGCCGTTAGCCGTTTCAGCATATGGGCACTGTTCAGGTGTGGAATGGCGCTGATGCTGTACAGCCCAAGCAAAATTTCGTTCTGATCTTCTTCAGACAGCAGGGACTTGTCCATGACATAATTGTCCATCAGATGAATGCCACCGTGCTTGCCCGTGGTGGTGTAGACGGGAATTCCCGCTGCACTCAGCCGGTCAATGTCACGGTAGACCGTGCGTACCGAGATTTCAAACAAGCGGGCGAGTTCAGGCGCAGTAGCTTTCTTTTTTTCGAGTAACAGCAGCAGCATTCGGAATAATCGGTTATTTTCCATGCCATGATTATACCATGACAATAGGTGTCAGGGTATGAATGTTACACTGGTATTATAGTGTTAAGCAGCTCATTCATAGGAGGACTTGTCATGAAAATGAAAGATGGATTTTACTGGGGCGGCGCAACGGCTGCCAATCAATTCGAAGGCGGATGGAACCAGGGTGGCAAAGGCCCGAGCACATCCGATATGATGACAGGCGGAACCCATACGACTCCGCGGCGGATTACGCCAGTACTTGAAGAGGGCACGTATTACCCGAGCCATGAAGCCGTTGACTTTTACGGACATTACAAAGAAGATATTGCCATGATGGCAGAGATGGGTTTCAAAATGTTCCGCATGTCCATCAACTGGTCCCGGATCTATCCAAACGGTTACGATCTGGAGCCCAACGAAGAGGGATTACAGTTCTATGATAATGTTTTTGCCGAACTGAAAAAATACAACATCGAACCGTTGGTAACCATTTCTCACTATGAGACACCATTTGGTCTGACGCAAAAATACAACGGATGGGCTTCACGTGAAGTGATCGATTGTTACCTCCGTTATTGTACAACCCTGTTCAATCGTTATAAGGATCAGGTGAAATATTGGCTGACATTCAACGAGATCAACTGTCTGACCATGCCGATGGGAGCATATATGGCGGCGGGGATTCTATTTGAAGGAAAAGAAACATTGACGGACGGCATCGACGATCCACAGACTCGCTTCCAGGCACTGCATCATCAATTCGTGGCGAGTGCGAAGGCCGTTAAGCTTGGACATGAGATTAACCCCGATTTCCAAATCGGCTGTATGGTTGCGTTTATGACAACTTATCCGAATACGTGTAATCCGGACGACATTTTGCTTGCGCAGAAGAAGGATCAGATCTCCAATATGATCTGTGGGGACGTGCAAGTCAGAGGGGCATACCCTGGTTTCGCCAAGCGTTTCTTCGCTGAGCAGGGTATTCAGATCGAAATGCAGCCGGAAGACGAGCAAACCCTGCGTGAGGGCTGCGTGGACTTCTACTCTTTCAGCTATTATATGTCCTTGGTTGAAAGTGCGGACGAGTCCTTGGAGAGAGGCGAAGGCAACCTGCTGGGCGGGATCAAAAATCCGTACCTTGAAGCTTCCGACTGGGGCTGGCAGATCGATCCGAAAGGATTGCGTTACACGCTGAATCATCTCTATGATCGCTATCAGGTGCCATTGATGGTCGTTGAGAATGGTCTGGGTGCCGTCGATGTGGTAGAAGAAGATGGCACCATTCAGGATGACTATCGCATTGATTATTTGAGAGGTCACATTGAGCAAATGAAAGAAGCAGTCGCTGATGGAGTGGAACTCATTGCCTACACGATGTGGGGATGTATTGACCTGGTGAGCGCATCGACCGGAGAGATGAAGAAGCGTTATGGCTTCATTCATGTCAACAAGGATAATGATGGAAATGGCGACCTGAGTAGAACGCCGAAGAAGAGCTTCCACTGGTACAAAAAAGTCATTGAATCTAATGGCGAAGAAGTATAATCGATTGCTGATAAAAAGAGATGTCGTACCCGCTTGTTCCCTCTAAGGGAATTGGCGGGTATTTGCTTTTGAATAAAATGTTGAATTTTTTACATACTTAACTCAAGTGACTGAACATAAGTGCACGTAAACGCTAGACGTGATCTTGTCAGCAGATTCATATGATTCGTTCAGAAAGGGGAGAGCTCTGTGAACACTTCCGGGAATCGTTACAGCATGTCACCCATTCATCTGTATTTTGTACTCTATGTGAGTTTGGTTGGTGTGGGTTTGATGAATTTTCAATATAAAATGCTGCGAGGCGCCGAGAAAGATGGCTGGATCAGCATTTTGGCCGCTGCTGTCATGATCTCCATCATCCTTAAAATGATGTTTGTCCTGCTGGCACGCCAATCTCCCGGTCAATCCTCACTAGTCCATATCAATCGAAGGTATTGGGGCCGGATCGCGGGTTCAGTCCTGAATTGGATCTTTATTTTATATTTTCTGCTGGGTGCTTTTGTAGCCTATCGCTCCTATATTCATATCATCCAGCTGTGGATTCTGCCGACACAAAATAAC
The DNA here is from genome assembly GCF_022346995.1 of Paenibacillus sp. ACRRY. GTDB lineage: Bacteria > Bacillota > Bacilli > Paenibacillales > Paenibacillaceae > Paenibacillus. The sequence goes on from NZ_JAKRNM010000002.1 coordinate 136,350, forward strand.
TGGCTGCTAGGTATCGTGGTTCTGCTGCTTGTCTATTACTGTGTATCAGGCGGCATTCAGTCGGTCACCGGGATGTGCCTCTGGGGCACCCTCTTCATCCTAGTATTTGTCTTCCCGCAGATATTCCTGGTCTCTTCCTATCTTCATCCACGAAACCTTCTTCCTGTGCTGGATCATGATGTCACATCCATATGGTTGTCCACAAGGGATATGCTTCATGAATTTATCGGCTGCGGTATTCTGCTGGTCGTATATCCGTACATCAAGACACCAGGTCGCTCCCTCAAATGGGCTTATATCGCCTTGATTACTGCAACCGTAGTGTACCTGGTTTTCTTTATCTATTCCTTTATGTACTTCAATCATGGACAGATGAAGGAACATTTGTGGCCTACCCTGAGCCTGATCAGCATTATTGAAATGCCACTGATCCAGCGGATGGAGTATCTGGTGTTATCCTTTTGGCTGCTAAAAATTCTATCCATTATCACGTTGGGGCTTTGGGCAGCATGTCATTGTTTGAAACTGGAGAGAGCAATCAAGCCCAGTCTCGGACTGAAACTCGCCATCGTCCTTTTTGCTATTTTTTTGTTTGTTGTTAAAGACACCGTGGATATTGATATGGTTAACGAGATATACACCAGAACGGGCGAAATATTGATTTTGTTATATGTGCCGCTTCTGTTCGTCATCTCCCTGTTCCGCAAGAATCTGGGGGGATCTGCTGAACATCAGGATATGCCGGACCCGCCCAAAGGAGAGGAAGCATGAATTCACCTGCCAGTAACAACCAACAGATGTCCAGTACATCTCATGACCCGCTTGATCCATGCCGTCGCTCTGATGATTTTATCATAAGTACGATGACCGTCTCCGGACTGGCCCTTGAAGTCTGCTACTATAAAACACTTGTGGACAGTCATCTCCTTGAAGTAGCCATCCACTCCGTGCAGGAACGCATCCCTTCAAGCGAAGAAGTGAATTTGCATGATGTGCTCTTGCATATTCCCATAGAGGAAACAAGCCTTACCGATCAAGACGAGGAAATGGTCCAATCCCTTCTTCAAGGCAGCCTGCTTATCCGGCAGTGCGGACAGACCCATGAGGGCATTCTGGTTCCCATGCCAGGCAAGGAAGGGATACGAAGTGATAACGACACGGAAAATGAATTTAGCGTAATCGGACCCAAGGTTGGATTCGTGGAGGCATTGCCGATTAACCTGCATCTGATCCGCACACAGCTGCGAACACCTAATCTGATCATCAAGGAAATGACACTGGGCTCCTTGTCCCAATCCCAAGTGGCCGTTCTGTATATCGATGGTATTGCCCATCCCGAGAACGTCAGCCGGATGGAGGAAAGATTGAAGGGAATCGACTTTGATGCTGTCTTGGATACGTCACAGTTGGATCAACTGATCGCAGACAACTCACTTACTCCGTTCCCCTTGTTTACGACCACAGAACGGAGAGACAGAGTCATCTATGCCCTGATCACCGGGCAGGTTGCGGTCATCAGCGAAGGCTCGCCAAGTTTTATTACAGGGCCATCCACGTTGTTTGATTTTTTTGTCTCGCCGGAAGATTATTATCTGCCGTGGGCGCTTGGATCTTTTTTTCGGTTGATTCGCATTTTTGGAGTCATTTTCTCGCTGTTTGCTTCAGCCCTCTATGTGGCATTAATGACCTTTCACTATGAAGTCATACCCAAGGAGCTGCTTGGCAAATTGATCTCATCCAGACAAAATGTACCGTTTCCCCCTTTTGTGGAAGCCATCTTCCTGGAGACGACGATTGAATTCTTGCGTGAAGCAGGAGCCAGACTACCGAACCGAATCGGACAAACACTGGGTATTGTTGGTGGGATCATTCTTGGGCAGGCCGCCGTGGAGGCCGCCCTTACGAGTAACGTACTGATTATCATCGTATCCTTGTCTGCGCTGGCTTCGTTTGTGACACCGATCTATAAAATGTCCAATGCCATTCGTTTTCTGCGATTTCCCATCATTATACTGGCTGCTATCTGGGGCGCATTCGGGATTGCGATCGGACTCTGCTTCCTCCTCGTCCATCTGTCGCGATTAAAGTCACTGGGGTCGCCTTATATGGCTCCTTTTTATCCGATGCGGTTCAGGGATTTGAAAGACAGCCTGATTCGCGCTTCCTATCAACAGACGGATAAGAGGCCGAGCTATCTAAGGCCGCTCTCCTTCATCCGCTACAAGCCGGGCAGGGTTCATCAAACGAATCAACTGGATGAGGAGTGAGCGTATGAAACGTCTTTCCAAATTGATCCTCGCCGTAATGTGGGTAATGGGGATGCTGCTATTCAGCTCCTGCCAGGATACGAGCATTGTGAATGAGATCAGTCTCGTCCTAACTTCCGCATATGATCTGAAAGATAATCAAATTCACAACAGCGTGCTCATCGGTGAGTATACCGAGAAGGACAAGAGTGATGTTGAACTGCTGGAGATCGACTCAACCAACAGCTTCGATGTGATGCCAAGAATGAATATGCAGGCGAAAGAGCCTATTGAGTATGGCCAATTAAGAATGATGGTGCTGGGTGAGGACTATGCGAAGCACGGGATAGGCGATATTCTGCGCGTGTTATCCCATAATACCCGGGTGTCCAGACGTATGCAGTTTGCCGTAGCGCAAGGAAGGGCGCTGGATATTATTAAGGCATCCATTCCCGCTCATGATCCGCTGTATCTGATGAAGTTAATCGAGCAAAACGGCAATTTTGCCAATCTGCCTCACTTCAGTCTGCATCAGACGTTGTTCCAATATTTCAGCAAAGGACAAGATATCTATCTCCCTCGGCTTCGTTTGAACGATCAGGATAAAATTATGCTGGATGGACTCGTGGTTTTCAAAGGGGAAAAAGCTGTACTTCAGCTGAGCGATGAAGAGGGGCTTTGTTTGAAGCTGCTTACGGAGGATGCCAAGAATGGCAAGTTTCTGGCACAGATCAATGAGGTTGAGGGGGCCCAGAAGCCATCGGTCAATATAACAGACAATGATGCCCTGATCAAAATTTTATCTTCCTCCGTGAAGCATCGGTTGGTTTCAGACACGCCAGCAACAACGCTGGATTCAGAGATTCACATCAGCGCGTCCGTGATTAAGGCTTCGCGGAATGATTTTCTGTTATCCGGCAAGGAAATGAAGGAACTGGAATCGGAAATGAAAAGGCATATGGAAGCCAAACTCAATCAATTAATCCGCAAGTGCCAGAGAGAGAATGTGGATCCGTTGGGGTTTGGAGAGTATGTGAGAAGTCGTACCCACCACTGGGACAATGAAACGTTTTATAAGGATTATGGCTCGATGGATATTCGGGCTCATGTGGAGCTGACTCTCGTCCAGGATGGTATTCAGGAATAAAAACAGAAAACCCGCTCTAACCTCAGCTCTGAGGGTAGCGGGTCTTTCAGATGTTCGAAATGATGATGTTCTATGTTAGAGGTTTGGAACGAAGCAGGGACAGCCGCTCCACATAACGCTGATAAAACCAAATGCAAATGGCCAGCCAGCTGCCGCTCAGAAAGTAACCTCCGGCAATATCACTGGGATAGTGTACACCCAGATAAACCCGGCTCATGCCAATGGTCAATATAAAGGCTGCACTCACGATGATCATGATTACCCGACCTGTCGCCGTGGGGATATGCTTCCAGATCAAAAAGGCCAGTCCGCCATACAGGCTGAATGCTGCCATGGAGTGTCCGCTTGGGAAGCTGTATCCGCTCGCTTCGATAATTCGGTGAATGGTGGGTCTGGCACGCTGAAATGCCAGTTTAAACAGGGTGTTTAGCAGCGTGGAACCTGCAATGACTGCTGCCAAAAACAGAAGTTCCCGTCGGTGTCCCAGGAAAAGATATAAAACCAACATGGAAATGATCGTAATGATGATCACAGGCAATCCGCTGCCAATCCAGGTGAATACCTGCATCCACTTGGTCATTCCGGGTGCTTCCATCCCCTGAATCCATCCGATCAGGTTATCATCAAAACGGTGGATCTGGTTATCACTGATAGACAGGGCAATCAGTGCAAATACGGTAAGGCTCAATGCTGCAAGGAGCAGCGGGATAGAGAAGGCCTTTTTCCCTTGCTGGTTCAAATGTCATGTTCCTCCAGGATGTCTGAATTTCATATGTGGGGCCGCCAGCCATACGATATTGGTATTATGCTATGATCTTACATTAAATATTGCTTGAACAAAAAGGTTAACGACTCAGTTCAGTTGAAGCATATATTCATAGGCGGTAACGCCGAAGACACGCTTAAAATGTCTGTTCAAATGCGTAAGATCGACAAATCCGCATTCGGCTACGGCGGAGTAGACATCCTTATGATTCTCTATGGCCTGCCGGGCATGTTCAACCTTGCAGTTCAGGAAGAACTGGTAGGGTGATATGCCGGCATGTGACTTGAATTCCCGGATAAACTGGAACTTGGACATATTGAATTCGGTACAGAGATCGTCCAATTTCAGGATATCATCGAACCTGCTGAACATCATTTCTTTGGCCTTTCGGACAAGCCCGTTAAGAGGTCCGGGAATGTGGGTATCGATCTCCGACTGGGACAGCAGATGTACGAGACTGAAGAGCAGCTCACTGCATTTGGCTTCATCTTGCCCGCTCTGAACGGCATGGTTCAGCATGAGAATACTTCGTGCCAGCTGAGGATCATAGACGATGGGAGTGGAGAAACGCAATTCCTTTTTCCCCAGAATGTCTTCTACCACCTCCGGCTTCAGATACAACATGACGTAGTCGATGCCAGCCTTGTCGTAAGAACTGCCATCATGGGACTGCTCCCGATTAAACAGCATGACACCGTTCTGGTGGGAAGCCTGATAATGACCGTCCAGATGATACTGCTGGATACCGCGAAGCGTCACACCAACCGCGTATTCCTCGTGGCAATGCTTCTTATACGTAAAATCCGTAAAACTGGCCGAAAGGGCCAGAACGTCGGACGACTTCTTATAATTGAACAGCTCCACTCCATGCATACCTCCAATCTAGATGAGTCCCGATACCATAATGGCTGAGTATACCAAAAAGAGGGCCATCACGATACTAAAAGCTTTTTGATGATCATGCAAAAAATTCCTGAACACAGAGCCGAAAACAACCCAGCTGGTAAAGGCCAAAAATCCAATCAATGTGATGAGACAGACAAACAGCACCGTTGAGAGTGAGGTGTCATAATAGGGCAGCACATAGCTGGGGATGACGGTGAACGTGAACAGAATTACCTTCGGATTCACAAACTGCATGATTAAACCACTCACAAATCCGGTTGCTTGCTTCGGTGCCTCCTCGGAAGATCCCATCTTGTAGATCTGATAGGCGAGGTACAGCATATACAGGCTGCCAACGATTTGCATCACATGCAGAAGACTGGGCAAGATGCCGGCCAGAAGATGATTGAGAAAAGCCGATGCGGCAAGCAGCAACCCAAATGCCAGGGTGGCTCCCCATACATACTGCATGGTTTTGCGTGCGCCCGCGTGCTGGACGGAAGATAAAATGACAATATTGCTGGGTCCTGGCGTAAAGGTAACCACAATGCAATAAATCAAAAAGGATGTAAGGTTCATAGTGCCTCCCCAAGTTGTAGTTTCATGATCATACTGCGGGGATGGTTGAACCGATAGTACATTATTGCAGCAGCACAACCTGGGACCGAAAGTATGAAGTAACTCCGGCTAAAAAAGGAAAGCGGTTTCTTTTTTGCGTGTTTGCGTTTACAATTTAAGCGAAACGCAAGTGGACAGATCTCAAGGATGTGAAAACGAATATGAAAAAGACATTGCTAATCTACATTTTACTTATCTCGGCTTTTGCTCTGTATGTACTCAGGTACGAATACTCAAGCGAAGCGAATGGCTCATGGGAAGCCAAGGGACTGCGCGGAGATATCGGTGAAACATATATCATGATCACATTTCAGTCCGGCTTGGAATATTGGAAAAGTGTGCTCAAAGGCTTCGAGGATGCAGGGGATGCGCTCGGGGTAACCGTGGAGTATCGGGGAGCTACCCGATATGACCCGAAGGAACAGACCACGATCATTGAGCAGGCGATTGCACGGAAACCGGCAGGCATAGCCATCTCCGCCATTGATCCGCAATCTCTTATTCCCGTGATTAACAAAGCATTGGATGCAGGTATTCCGGTGGTTTTGTTTGACGCGGATGCCCCGAACAGCAGGGCATATTCTTTTCTCGGCACGGACAATTACCAAGCAGGGGTGACTGCTGCGGACAAAATGGCCGAGCTTCTGGGCCGGGAGGGAGAAGTCGCCGTTCTGACCATGCCGGGACAGCAAAATCATGAGGAACGAACCGAAGGATTTCGCGATACCATCCGTGACCGGTACCCTTCCATGAAGGTAGTTGAAGTCGCGGATGGGCATGGAGATGCAATGAAATCGAGAGATGAAGCTCTTCGAATGATGAAGACATATCCTGAGCTCGGCGGTATTTTTGTAACCGAAGCGACAGGAGCAGCGGGCGTTGGTGAAGCGGTTCAGAATGGGGATGCTGGTCATCCGCTGCAGATCATATCCTTTGATACCAATAAAGCTACACTGGATATGATCAAGAGCGGTACAATCTCTGCAACAATCGCACAGGGAACCTGGAACATGGGTTACTGGTCCCTTCAATATCTGTTTCATTTACACCACCAACTGACCGTACCTGCACCGTCTTCTTCCGATGAAAATGCACCTCTGCCGGTTAGGGTGGATACCGGAATCTCTGTCGTAACACGATCGAATGTAGATGATTACTATGCCAAATAAAACGGAACATCGGTCACATATGCCACTCAGCTTGAAGAAAATTCGTTTCCGGATGAAGAGCGGATTGCAGAGGCTGCGTTTGCGTAATATGCCGCTGCGCTATCAGCTGATGCTGCTCTTTTTGCTCTTTGCGATCGTTCCTTCAGTGGGACTCGGACTGCTGGTGAACTGGACTGTGGAACGGATTGTTGAAAGGCAGGTCGAGGGACACACGATGCAGCTGATCGGCAAAGTCAATGAAGCACTTGACAGCAAGATGGAGAATTTGCAAAACATGACCTATCTGATCGCGTTTGACCCGGATATCCGGGCGTTCATGGAAGGAAAAACGGAGTTTGACGGTCATACAGGAGCAGCCGTATCGAGTGGCGATTCGAATCAGTCCAAGGATCAGGATCAACTGTATGGGATCAAGCAGTATTTGCAGGGATTCACGACGTTGTATCCGGAGATTGCAGGAATTGTCCTCGCGAATGGCAACGGAGATTACATTAGCAACGAGATGTACCCGAAAACCAATCAGAGCTTGGCTCAGGAGCAATGGTACCAAGATGCGTCTCGGAATGCTGGCATTTTTACTGTTTTGGGTCAACCGAGACAGCGTAACATCACGACACATGTTCGGTATAAGGATAGTGAAATTGTGTCTGTTGCACGTTCCATTACGGATGAAACATCAGGACGAGTACTCGGTGTCATTATGATTGATCTGAAACTGCGAACCATATCTCAGGCTGCCAAGGATGTGACGCTGGGGAAATCCGGATATGTGATGGTGACCGATTCAGAAGGGCGAAGTGTCTATATGCCGGACAACCCACTCGTTGAGCAGATTCCGTCAGCGTGGTTCCCATCCGGGGATAGCGGAATATTTAACGCACAAGCGGATGGTAAGGAATTGTTATTCATGTACCAGTCATCCTCGTTTACCGGATGGAGAACTGTAGGGGTGTTCCCGGCAAGGGAATCGATAGCGGAAGTCCGCCAGATCCAGTTTTACGTCGTCAGTTTTGTGTTCGTGGTCTGTCTCTTTGGTCTGACCGCTTCCCTTCGGTTCTCCAGTTCCATTGCTCAACCGATTTTCCGCTTGATGTCTTATATGCGCAGGGCGGAAACGGGAAATCTCAGATCCGGCCGCTGGAGCGACCGGGCTGATGAAATTGGAATGCTCGGCAGAAGTTTTAACCGAATGCTGGCACAGATCCGGCAGCTCATGTCACTTAACGAACTACGGGAGCGGCAAAAGCGGGATGCTGAAATACGAAGCCTGCAGGAGCATATCAAACCTCATTTTTTATATAACACGCTGGATACGATCCATTGGATGGCACAGAGAAAAGGTGTGGACGACGTATCCGAGATGGTGGGTGCCCTGTCCAGACTGTTTCGAATCGGGCTCAGCAAAGGCAATGATTTCATTCCCTTGCAATCCGAGATTGAACATATAACCAGTTATCTGCAAATTCAGCAGACCCGTTACCGGAACCGACTTCAATGTGAGTTGGTGATACCAGAGGACCTGAAGGAGCTGTTCGTGCTTAAGCTGGTGCTGCAGCCTATTGTGGAAAATGCTATTTATCACGGGATTAAGGGTAGACGAGGTCCGGGTAAGATTCAAATTGAAGCCAAAGTACAAGATCATAAGCTGTATCTGACGGTACAGGATGATGGCGCCGGGATGTCCAGCGAGCGGCTGCAAGAGATGGCGCAGCTGCTCAGTACGCCCCTGGAAAGCATGGAAACACAGGAAGCCGGTCAGGGCGGCAAAAGCTATGGCATGCTGAATGTACAGGCACGCCTTCAGCTTTCATTTGGAGAAGAATATGGAATTAGTTTGAATAGTCGGGAAGGTGAGGGTACTTGTGTGACCATCACTCAGCCGTTGATGAAAGAACTTCCACAAACGTTGCAATTTGATACTGAGGGAAGGCGGGATAGTCAATGAAGGAAGCAATGATCCAAGCAGCTTGGACAGAAGCAGAGACGGAAAGTACGGCAGCATCGGTGGCTGCAGCCGAGACATTGCAGTCGGCCCGGCGTTACCAAGTGCTGATCGCAGATGATGAACCGATTATTCGCGAAGGCATCCGGGATGCCATTGACTGGGAAGCGCTGGGCATGGAGGTTGCCTGTGAAGCGGAGGACGGAGAGGAAGCGCTGGAGCTGGCTGTCCAGTTCGGTATGGATATCCTTCTAGTGGATATGAACATGCCATTTCTGAACGGCATTGATCTGATCCGTCGCCTTCAGGATGAGTGTCCGGATTGCCGCTGCCTCATCATCTCCGGGCATGATGAATTCGCTTATGCCCAGGAGGCTGTGCGGCTTGGCGTGGAGGATTACATTCTTAAGCCGGTAGATGCAGAGCGGCTGCACGCTGCGCTTATGCGACTGAAACAGCGCATGGATGAAGAACGTAGACGTACGGCTTATGTCAAGCAGGCTGCCGACCAGATCGAACGCAATATTCCGCTGCTGCGGCAGCGTTTTTGTCTGGAGTGGCTGGAAGGACGGGCGGAAGGAAAAGATCTGACAGAGCAGCTTGCGTTCCTGCGCCTGCCATCGGATACGCCTGTGCAGATCGGGATCGTCCGCTGGCCTGCGGCCGAAGCACGGCAGTCCCTTATGCGGGAGAATGATCGTCAATTGTTTCTTTTTGCCGTAGAGAATATTATCGGTGAACTGCTGGGAGATCTTCCCCATGTCCTGTTCCGGGACCCGAATGGATTAATTGGTTTTTGTCTCTGGCAGGAAGCTCCGGAAGAACTGGATTGCACCATCGAACAGCAAATTAGTACCTGTCTGAATATTGCTGTTCATGCTCATGTGGAGCAGAATACAGGTGCATTGGGGGAGGTGCCAACTGCTTACCGATTATGCCGTGAGCTTATCTATGGGGAAGCCCGCTTATCTCCGTTGGTGCGCAGAGCTAGGCAGATCATTCATGAAGGGTACGCGGATCGGGAACTGACACTGGAATCGCTCGCTTCCCGTCTGCAAGTATCCTCGGTATATCTCAGCCGGGTGCTTAAGAAAGAGTTGAACGATACATTCGTAACCCTGGTCACCCATGCCCGCATCCGCAAAGCAGTACAGCTGCTGGATTCAACCGCACTGCCTATCCACAGCATTGCAGAACGGGTCGGTTATGATACCCAGCACTATTTCAGCACGGCGTTCAAGAAAGTGATGGGCATTTCACCCGCACAGTATCGAAAGGATGGGGGCACAGGGCACAGTGCCTCCGCAGATCGGGTGTAGCATCACAAGACATGGCGAAGACAACAGAGTTGCTCTGCTTCTGCGAAGCGGATCAGCTCTTTTTTTGTGTCCAGATGGAACGGTATGCAAAGAAAGGGATGAGGACTCCATCTGATGATACAAAAGTTAAATTTTTATAAAAAAGGTTCAAAAGCTGCAAAGACTGTTCAAACCTGACAATGCTACGATGAGATCAGGCAGAAACAGAAGGCAATTGAAGTTCATTTCTGGATTGTAAGCGTTATCTTGTGAAACACATTCAGATCCGTATGATTCGAGGAAAGGGGAACTTGATATGAAAAAAGGAGCAGTGATGATCTGGCTTCTGGTGATGACCTTGATGTTATCGGCCTGCAATCTGGCTGAGAGCGGAACAGGCAGCAAGGAAAAAGGATATGTCGGCATCTCCATGCCAACCAAATCCTCCGAGCGCTGGGTCGGCGACGGAGAGAACATGGTCCGTTTATTTCAGGAACAGGGGTATAAAACGGATCTGCAGTATGCTGAGGACGTGGTCGAAAATCAGATTTCACAGATTGAGAACATGATCACCAAGGGAGTGGATGTGATGGTCATTGCATCCGTGGACGGCAATACACTGACGGATGTAATCAAGAAGGCTCACGATGAGGGCATTCAAGTCATATCATACGACCGACTGATCAGAAACACGCCTTATCTCACGTATTATGCGACGTTCGATAACTTCAAGGTTGGGGTGCTCCAGGCTTCATACATTGAGCAGAAGCTTGGCCTCAAGGAAGGCAAAGGCCCCTTCAACATTGAGCTGTTTGGCGGCTCGCCCGATGACAACAATGCTTATTTCTTCTTCGACGGTGCAATGTCTGTACTGAAACCCTATATCGATTCTGGCAAACTCGTGGTACGGAGCAAGCAAACCACGATGGCACAGATTGCGACCTTGCGCTGGGATGGAGCGTTGGCCCAGTCAAGGATGGATAACCTGCTCAGTGCCTATTACTCCGGTGATAACCTAGATGCAGTGTTGTCCCCGTACGACGGAATCAGCATTGGCATCATCTCGTCGCTGAAAGGCGTCGGATACGGCTCAGAGAGCAAACCTCTGCCTGTCATTACTGGACAGGACGCGGAGCTGGCCTCCATCAAATCCATTGTTGCCGGAGAGCAGACACAGACCGTATTCAAGGATACACGCAAGCTCGCGGAGCAGACGGTGGAGATGGCTAATAGCATTTTACAAGGGAAACAAGCAGAAGTAAATGATGATAAGTCATATAACAACGGAATTAAGATCATACCGGCTTACTTGCTGGATCCAATTTCCGTGGACCGGACCAATGTGGAGAAGGACATTGTCGGCACCGATTATTACACCAAAGAAGAAATTGGACTGAAATAATAATGGAAAGGAGCAAGTCCCATGACCGGAATCATATTGGAAATGAAGGGCATTACCAAAACCTTCCCTGGCGTCAAAGCACTGGAGAACGTCAATCTCAAGATCCGGGAAGGTGAAATTCATTCGCTGTGCGGTGAGAACGGTGCAGGTAAATCCACGCTGATGAAAGTGCTTAGCGGTGTATATCCACATGGAACGTACGAAGGAGATATTTTATTTCAGGGGAAAACCTGCGAGTTCAAAAGCATCAAGCAGAGCGAGGATCTGGGAATCGTTATTATCCATCAGGAGCTCGCGCTGATTCCTTACCTATCCATAGCCGAGAACATTTACCTGGGTAACGAGCGTGCCAGCAAAGGCATCATTGACTGGAAAGAAACGTTGGTCGGTACACGTGAATTGCTCTCTAAAGTGGGGTTGAGCGAAAACCCGAACACCCTTGTATCCAACATCGGTGTAGGTAAGCAGCAGCTGGTTGAAATTGCAAAAGCACTCTCCAAAAAGGTTCGTCTACTCATCCTGGATGAACCGACGGCAGCGCTGAATGAGGACGATAGTGAAAACCTGCTCCAATTAATGCTGGAGTTCAAGAAGCAGGGAATTGCGTGTATCCTGATTTCCCATAAGCTGAACGAGGTGTCCAAGGTATCGGATTCCGTCACGATTTTGAGGGATGGCAAGACCATTGAGACGCTGGACATGAGGAAGGATAACGTCACTGAGGACCGGATTATCAGTGGTATGGTGGGCCGTGATCTGACAAGCCGCTATCCGGAACGTCATGCGGATATTGGTAACATCATTTTGGAAGTGAAAGACTGGACGGTATATCACGAGCATCATGCTGATCGTAAAGTGCTGGAACGTATCAACATGAACATCCGGCGTGGTGAGATCGTCGGTATAGCTGGTCTGATGGGTGCTGGACGTACAGAGCTGGCCATGAGCATATTTGGCAAATCCTATGGACGCAACATATCGGGCCAGCTGGTCAAGGATGGCCAACCGATTCAGAACAACAGTGTAACGGAGGCGATTCAGAATGGTTTTGCCTACGTGACAGAGGATCGGAAGGAATACGGACTCATTCTTATGGATGATATCAAACGCAATATTTCACTGACAGGCCTGGGCAAGCTGACCAAAAACGCCGTTGTGAATGAACGTGAAGAAGTGCTGGTTGCCGAAGAGATGAAGAAAAGCATGAATATCAAGGCCCCAAGCATCCTTCAGAAAACCGGCAATCTGAGCGGGGGGAACCAGCAGAAAGTGGTGCTGAGCAAATGGATATTTGCGGGACCCGATATTCTCATTCTGGATGAACCGACCCGCGGAATCGATGTGGGTGCCAAATTCGAAATCTATACTATTATTCACCGGCTTGCTGCTGAGGGCAAGGGCGTGCTGGTCATCTCATCCGAGCTTCCGGAGGTTCTGGGCCTGTGTGACCGGATTTATGTCATGAATGCCGGACGCATCACGGGAGAAGTCAGCCGCGAGGAAGCAACGCAGGAAACGTTGATGAGATATATGACGAAGTCTGGAGGCGAGAAGCATGGAAATGCTAACTAAACTGTTCAAAAACAATATACGCCAATACGGCATGATTATCGCACTGGTTGTCATTATGATCTTGTTCGAGGTGCTGACAGGCGGACTCTTGCTGAAGCCGATCAATATTACGAATCTGATCCTGCAGAACAGCTACATCCTGGTGCTCGCCATCGGGATGGTACTGGTCATCATTACCGGACATATTGATCTGTCGGTCGGATCTGTTGCAGCCTTTGTCGGTGCAGTGGCGGCAATTATGATGGTCGATTGGCAGCTTCCGGCCTGGCTGGCGGTGATCGCTTCTTTGCTGGTAGGGGCGTTAATCGGGGCCTGGCAGGGCTTCTGGATCGCGTATGTGCGGATTCCCGCCTTTATCGTAACCCTTGCGGGCATGCTGCTCTTCCGCGGCTTGACGATGATTGTGCTGGAGGGCCAGTCGATCTCTCCTTTTCCGGGCGGATTCCAAAAGATTAGCTCCGGATTCCTGCCTGATATCCAATTCTCAGGTTTCGGTCTCATCTCGATCCTTGTAGGGATTGCACTTACAATCTGGTATATCGTAAATGAACTGCGGGAACGCCGCTCCCAGCGGAAGTATGGTTTCGCGGTGGTGTCGCAGGGACTGTTCCTGCTCAAGCTGATTGTGGTAGCTGCGGTGACGAACCTGTTCACCTTCGTACTCGCAAGTTACGCCGGGATTCCAAATATACTGATCCTGCTGTTTGTACTGATCGTTGTTTACTCCTTCGTCATGAACCGCACTGTAATGGGACGTCATGTGTATGCACTTGGTGGAAATGAAAAGGCCGCAGGACTATCCGGAGTCAAAACCAAAAAAGTAACGTTCTGGGTATTTGTAAACATGGGTGTGCTCGCTGCTATATCCGGTCTCATCTTCGCTGCTCGTCTGAATGCGGCTACCCCAAGAGCGGGTACCAACTTCGAGCTTGATGCGATTGCTGCCTGCTTCATCGGTGGAGCTTCAGCTTCCGGAGGTATTGGAACTGTGTTTGGAGCGATCATCGGCGGCTTGGTTATGGGGGTACTGAATAACGGGATGTCTCTCATTGGACTGGGCATTGACTGGCAGCAGGGAATTAAAGGTCTGGTGCTTCTGCTTGCCGTAGCCTTCGATATCTATAACAAAAATAAGAGATCGGCATAGAACGATAGAGGAATGTCTTCTCGTTCGTATATTGGAAATGCATGAACAGACCCGCTATCCTTCATAGTGGGTCTGTTTTACGTGTGTCAGGCACAGCCGTTTTTACATGAGTGCATCCAGAAACCGGGTTGCGATCCCGAAATAAATAAACAGCGACAATATATCGTTCAGCGTAGTGATCAAGGGTCCGGAGGCAACGGCGGGATCAACCTTGAAGCGACTTAGCAATAGAGGGATACATGTACCTGTCAATGTGCCGATAACGAGTGTGAAGAAGAGGGACACGCCGATAATTGCGCCCAGCAGCCAGTCCCCCTGCCAGAAATAGGCGATAACCGTAATCATCACTCCGCATACGAGTCCAATCAGGGTACCTACCTTGATTTCCCGGCCGATTAAGGCCAGTACGGTGGACTTGTCGAGCTTGCGTCCAATAAGACCCCGGACGACGACAGCCAGAGACTGCGTTCCCGTATTTCCGGTCATACCGGCGATCATGGGCATGAAAAAAGCGAGAGCAACCACCTGATTCAGCGTATCCTCGAAGAAGTCCACAATGCTGCCTGAGATGAGTCCGATGAATAGTAACAGGATGAGCCAGGGGAGCCTGCGTTTGACCGCCACGAGTGGCTTGGTATCAAAATCAATATCCTTGCCGCCGCCACCCATCTTCGCAAGGTCTTCACTGGCTTCATGCATGATGATATCAATGACATCATCCATCTGAATGACACCACAGAGTCTGTGGTTCTCATCAACAACGGGTAAGGCGATAAATTCATAACGCTGCAGCAGCTGCGCAGCTTCTTCCTGGTCCATGTCCACAGTCGCATAGATGACGCGCTTGGTCATCAGGTCCTCTACCCGGGTCTTGTCACCCGCCTGAAGCAGGGATCGGTGACTGACCACTCCAACGAGTTTGCCTTCATCATCGGTAACGTACAGATAGCTCGCAGCCGGTATAGGCGGAGTGCCCTGGGATTCCCTTATCGCTTCCTTTGCAGTCTCATGCGCCAGAAGAGTGCGGTAACGGTCGGTCATGATCCGGCCAGCCGTCTCCGGCGGATAGTTCAGCACGGAGCGGATAATGGCAGAATGGTCGAGATGCATGTTCGACAACAGATGTTCCCTGCGTTTGGCAGGCAAATCATGCAGGAACTTGATCAGATCACTCTTGTCCATCTGCTGCATGACCTCAAGCGTACGTTCCGGCCCTAGCTGTTCGAACAGCTTAATCTGGTCATGAAGCTTGAGCGATTCCGCCATGTCGGCGAGAACATCAGGCTTGAACAGCAGCAGCAGCCGCTTCGTTTCCTGTTCGGGAAACTTTTTGTAGATGAGCGTAAGATCGTAGGGATGAAGCTCTTTTATCGTTTTATAAAATTCGGGGAGGTCTTGGGTTTGTACATATTGAACCAGCAGCTCGGTAATTTCATCGATTGAATTATTCTTAGGCGATTGAGGTCCGTTCTTGTTCATATCAAGACTCCTTTCTAGAGGCGGGGCTCCGTATTTTTAAACGCAATGAAAGCGGGGTAAACAGCAGATTGTATGAGTGAAGCATGGACAGAGCTATTGAAATCTTGCTCAACCATTCGGAACAGGCTTACAAATAGGCGCTGCGGAGATATACTGGTTGTACAAGTAACTGATGAGGAGGACTTACACTCGTGGAAACAGAGATCAGAACACAGCTGCTCAGTCTGGCCGAACCGGAGTACCAAAAATTCTCGGCTGCATTGATTCCCAATATTACGAATCTGATGGGTGTTCGATTGCCTGCGATACGAAAGATGGCGAAAAAGCTCGCCGCAGGGGACTGGCGTGCGTACCTGGAAACGGCTGACGATGAATACTTCGAAGAAGTGATGCTGCAGGCCATGGTTATTGGTCATGTCCAGGCGGATCTGGATGAATGGCTGGAGCATGTCGCTGCTTTTGTTCCCAAGATTGATAACTGGTCGATATGTGATAGCTTCTGCGCCGGATTAAAATATACGAGGGTACATGCGGAATCCGTGTGGAATTTCCTGCAACCCTATCTGAAATCAGATCAGGAATACGAGATACGTTTTGGCGTGGTTATGCTATTGAACTTTTATCTGGATGAGACATATATCGATCGGGTTCTGTTCTCATTGGATCAGATTAAGCATGAAGCGTACTATGTGAAAATGGCGGTAGCCTGGGCAATATCGATGGCCTATGTGAAGCAGCCGGAAGTGACGATGCAATATTTGAAGAACAATACGCTCGATGATTTCACCTATAATAAAGCTCTGCAGAAAATAACGGAGTCCTATCGCGTGGATCCGGAGACCAAGCAGATGATTCGCAGCATGAAACGGAAAATCAAGAGATCTGTTCGTGTTTAGCAGAGGAGCCCTCTTTATATAGAAAGAAACGAAATGAAATGAAATATTCAATGGGGAGGAGAGTGGATACATGCGAAAAAAGATCATATGGTCTGCCTTGGATTGGGACGGAAGTCCGTGGGTGCTGATCGCTACGGAACTGGGGATCTGTCGTATTGTCATGCCAAGTGAAACGCTGGAGGGCTGGAGCAGCTGGATTACCCGTATTGCTCCGGGAGTGGAGCCGGTAGAAGATGAACAAGCCATAAAGGAAACAGGCATGGTGGACTGGCTGCAGGCTTACTTTGCAGGGGAGCAGACTCGTTATACGGACGAGATTCCACTTGATCTGATTGGCACAGCATTCCAGCAGCAGGTGTGGAAAGAGCTGGGGCGTGTCCCTTATGGTGAAATTCGCACATACGGCGACATTGCGGCTGCAATCGGCAGACCTACGGCGGTTCGTGCCGTTGGGGCTGCGAACGGTGCGAATCCCATTCCCCTTCTGTTACCATGTCACCGCATTATCGGTGCCAACCGCAAGCTGACCGGATTCCGCGGAGGCTTGGAGTTGAAGCGCAGACTGCTGGACTTAGAGCGGATTGAAGGCGTGACGGATGGCGGGCATGAGAGGTTTCATTTTTGAAGAAGAGCGGTAGTTTAGGAGGGTGAATAGGGTGCAGGCACTTAGTTGTGCCTGTTTTTGCGTTCTCTGATTATCGTTCCGAGCGTCTGTGGAATAACTAGAACAAGTAGGAGGATCACCGTGTACGAACCCCAATGAACTTCTGAAAGGGACGTTCCGGTTACTGAATAATACAGCATCATAAAAAGTGTGATTGCGATTGCACTTGCAAGGATATGAAGCCATTTATTCATGTTGAGTGCACACCTTTCCGTTAGTCAGATCCAAACGATCATCGTATGGAAAACCAACGTTTTACATATTTTTGCCTCGTTCACCCCTATGGTACCATAGAGCACAGATGATCGATACCGTGCACGGCACACTTCGTGGAAAGAGGGATGACATGTTAAATCAGGCATATTGGTTGACCAACGTAATGTTGGAGCAAGGTTATGTTACGGAAGAGGGCCAGGTAACGGGAACACAGACGAAGAAGGCCCATCTCCGAGTGGAGAACGGAATCATTACTGAGATTAAGGATGAGGGAGCGGAACTTCAGACAGATTTACCTCAATATGATGGTAAAGGGCAGCTGCTGCTGCCTTCGTTCGAAGAAGCACATATCCACCTGGATAAGACGTATTACGATGGACCTTGGAAAGCTGTAAGGCGCATATCCAGCATTTTCGAACGGATTGAAGAAGAAAAAGCGCTGCTGCCCAAGCTGCTGCCGGATGCGAAACGTCAAGCGGAGAGTATCCTTCACCTGATTCAGGGCTATGGGGCCACTCATGTACGCAGCCATTGTAACATTGAGCCTGTCAGCGGGTTGAAACGACTTGAGGCGACCAGACAGGCACTGGAAACTTTCTCGGGCAAACTCTCTTCAGAAATTGTGGCATTTCCGCAGCACGGGCTGCTTCGCTCCAATTCGGTGGAGCTGATGCGTCAAGCCATGGAAGAAGGAGCTACGATCGTGGGCGGACTTGATCCTCATACAGTGGACGAGCATATCGAGAAATCGCTGCATGCCATGGTAGATCTGGCTGTGCAGCATCAGGCAGGGATTGATATCCATCTGCATGATCGCAACGAGCCGGGCAAGCAAACGCTGCAGCGACTCGCTGATCTGACGGAAGAGTCAGGGCTTCAAGGTAAGGTCACGGTGAGTCATGCGTTCTGGTTCGCTCAAGCGGAGCCGCAGGAGGCAGAGGATATGGCGAAGCGCATGGCCTCTCTCGGCATGAGCGTAGCTTCAACGGTACCCATGGGCAAAATGGTCATGCCCCTTCCGATGCTGCATCGCGTGGGGGTCAACGTGAAGCTGGCCACAGACAGCCTGACCGATCATTGGTCACCTTTTGGCAGCGGGGATCAGCTGGAGAAAGCGGGGCGCTTCGCCGAATTGTATGGATACAATGATGAACGTTCGTTGTCCCAGTCGCTTGGATTCATCACGGGTGGAGTTACACCGCTGGATTCGGAAGGAAAACAAGTCTGGCCTAAAGTAGGCGATGCGGCGAGCTTTGTATTGGTTCAGGCAAGTTGCTCAGCGGAAGCTGTTGCCCGTAAATCTGCCCGGCAGGCGGTATGGTACAAGGGGCAAATGATGAGTGGAACTGTATAAGGGAAATGCAGAAATCAAGTGAAGCCACGGGTAACCGTGGTTTTTTTGTGATGTTAAAAGAAAATACACCTCTAAGGAAAGAGGAATAATTTATTCGCATATACCATGATTTGGGTTATGATGGATTTAGTTTTCCAGATGTAGATGTATTGGATAAATTGTAGGACAGGCTCGTTCAAGGATACATATGGATTATGGTAAAACGATGATAAATGATTAAGGGGAGGTCCTCATGTCAGTAGAGAACATCACGCTAAGGTTGATAACGAAAGAAAACGAATTGGAATGCATGAACCTTAAACCACGGGATGAGCAAATGAACCTGGTCGCTACGAATTCGGATTCGCTCATGCATGCTATCAAGGAGACCACTTCCAAGCCATACGGAATCTATGCGGAGGATCAGATGGTGGGTTTCATTCTATTTGATAATGAAATGTATAGTGACGGGTATTACTGGATTTTGCGATTGATGATTGATGAGAGATACCAAGGAAGAGGCTATGCCAAACAAGCTATAAGAGAAGTGATCAATAAACTAAAAAGCATTGGTGATTGCCAACAGATCAGGGTGTCTCATGTACCTCATAACGTTGTGGCTAACACGCTATATAAAGCTTCTGGATTCCTGGACACAGGCGAAGTTGAAGACAATGGAGATATTATATTGAGTTATCACCTGAATTAATTATTTTAGAAAATAAGGAGCGTGAGCGTGATGATTAGGGAAGCAGAGCCAAGAGATGCGCAGGCTATAGAACGTTTGTATAAAGAATTGTTACCGGGCAACTTGAATACAAAAGTGTTGGGAGAACGTATTGAGGAGATTCAAACTAATCCCAACAGTTTCTTGCTCGTGTGTGAAATCGATCAAAAGGTCATTGGTACAGCGCACTTACATATTTGCCTGGATGCCTTAGTAGAGGATAGACCGTTTGGAGTGGTCGAACGTGTCATCATTACAGAAAATGTACAGGGTAAGGGATACGGTTCAGAACTGATGGAGCATATCGAAAATATATGTATACAGAAAAATGGTGTGAAAATATTTCTAACCAGTGGAACATCCAGAAGCGAGGCACATCATTTTTATGAAAAACTAGGTTACGATGGAGAGTCTAGCAAAGCATTTAAGAAATACCTATAGATGAAGAACCAAGTGAGCAAACAAATCTAATCGAAACGAAATGAGGTCATAGAGCGATGAGTAGCCCAAAGCAAGATGTTGAACTGCAGATTGTATATGAAGACCATGAGGAAGACTACAAAGCCATTTGTGATCATTTGTATAACTACAATGTAAGAGAAACGAAAGGGTTATTAAAGAAGCCAGGCAAAAGCATCAATCTATTTCTGAGGGACAAGGAAGGCAGAGCTGTAGGTGGAATCTTCTGTGCTACATACTGTGAGACGTTATATATTGATAACTTTTGGATCGACGAGGAATATAGAAATCAGGGGAGTGGGAAGTCTCTCATCTTACAAGCGGAAAGCATAGCCTCAAGTATGGGGTGCAAACTTGCTCACACCAGCACGTTTTCCTACCAGGCTCCAGAGTTCTATCAGAAGATGGGCTATGAAGTGTTTGGGGTCATCGATGAATATCCAGAGGGCATCGTTCAGTATTTTCTGAAGAAAAGGCTGTAGACTTTTTAGAAATGTAACAACTATTACAAATGGAAAAGCGTTATTAATAATATGAGAAATTTTGGAATGGTAGAAGAGTAGAAAAGGTACAACGTGTATAACTTTCGATCAAAAGTATAAAAGCAAGGAAGGAGTGGTGCAGCTTGAAAAATGCAACTATAATTTTGGCGGTATTGGGCATTTTGCTCAGCGGGGGTTACTTGAAGTCTTCTGTCTATACTGGATTAATGGCTAATGATATTTATGATATAGAGGCTTCCGAGCTGGAGTTTCTAAATGAATTCAAGGGCTCAGCTGACAATTGGGCAGCAAACCTTATATCTCTCCAAAAAATAGGCGAAGACAATCATAAAAGACAACTGGTTTTCAAATATATTGGAGATGATACGAAGCTGTATGGAGAAATTAAATACAGTTACGATACCACTGCTGGATCGGGAAGTGGAACAACATCTGCCAATCAGAATGCAGAGGACGTATATTTTGTTGGCTATATAACAAGTAATGGAGCAATTCCGCAAGCAGATTCTAGTGTGAGTTTTCGCATAGAATGGAACGGTCAAACCGAAGAATTCGATCTTAAAGTAAGGTGAACAAAATCATTTATAGGAGCGATATATCATGGCTAAAACTACGGGTGAAATGATTGAGGAATTCAAGTTACTTACTTCTTATGTGAGAGAATTGGACAATCTATCTGAGCAGGTTTGGAATACGCCAATAGCTGAGGGCAAATGGACTTTGAAAGACGTTATCGCGCATATGATGCTGTGGGATCAATATTTCTATGAGGAAGCGATCTATAAAATCAAACAGGGCGAACCATTGACCGTAAAGCATCTGAATTTTGATGAATTTAATGCAAATGCGATGGAATACTCAAAGACCAGATCGAAGAAGAACATTGTTGAAGAATTTGTAGAAAAGCGAATGAACATTATCCATGATATTACGGGATTGAACGAAGAAGAATATACACGAGAATATAAGGATGGAGACAAGAAGAAATTCAGTATTAAGAAGTATGTAAGGGCATTCATCTCGCATGATAAACATCATAAAAAACAGATTGAAGCCTTTAAGAAAACTCAAAGCTAATTTAAAGGTGGTAACCACGAAATGAATTATGAGTTAATTCAAGTATCCAAGGAATATAAGGATATCATACAAAATCTCATGCAATTCTATATTTATGATTTCTCTGAATTCATCCATTGTGACGTGGAAGATGATGGACGATTCAAGCCCTATCCTTATTTGGAAGACTATTGGATCGAAGAGGATCATCGATTTCCATATGTCATCAAACAAGAGGATAACTATATCGGTTTTGTGTTAGTGAGATGCGTAGAATCAGAAGAGCGAAAGTACTGCTCCATTGCGGAGTTTTTTATTATGAAGAAATACAGAAAAGAAGGCATAGGCACGGCGGTAGCTAAACAACTATTTGATATGCATAAGGGACAGTGGGAAGTACACCAGCTTGAAAGCAACGTGCCCGCACAGCAATTTTGGAATAAGGTTATACACGAATACACACAAGGAAATTTCTCAGATCGAGTGCATGACGGAAGAAGAATACAAGAATTCGAGGCATAGAAAAAGTGGGGGAATGACGAATGCAGGTAGCTGAATGGTCTGAAAACATGGAAAAATATAATTTATCCAGCGAATATTCTATTCGTAAGGCTGACCCGGAAGAGTGGGGAATATATTGCTCGGTCTATTACAATATAAGCTTTGTCGGTTTTTTTAGAGAAGAACGTTTCAGTGCTAACCGAAATAATGCGTATTGGATTTACCAAGGAGAATCGAAAATTGGTGGGGTACGGATGGCACCCAATAATATATATCATTTATTTTTCATTCCACCGTTCAATCAATCCTTTGAGGTACTGAAGCTTCTGAAAAAGATTCTGGTAAGCTGGTCTGATCGAACCCAAGCCATTAAAGCTTTTGAAATCCTTCCGGACCAGGTTCATTTATTTGCCAAAGCCGGATTTTGGCCAGTGGAGTTCAGATGCCGCTGGATGCAGCGTCCCACGGAACGATTCGACGTAACTTGGGAAGACGATCTGATCATCGAGAGTCCTCAAATTATTGAAGACGAAACAGGTACCAAGCGATTTACAAATGAAAATGAAATTGCTCATTGCGACTTCGCAAGCTTTGTAGGAGGTTTTGAGGCGTTAAGAAGAAATAAGTCTTCGTTGGAACAGTTCATACCTGATGAAGATCCTGCTCTAACCAATGAGAACCTCACGGAAGCATCTACACTTGTGTATGACAAAAATACGGGGAAGCTTGTCGCCAATTGCCGGCTTTGTCTACAGGACACGGAGGCCGCAGTCTATAGTATTGGTGTCATCCCATCGCATAGAGGGAGAGGAATTGCTACATATATGCTGCAGAGAGCTTTGACAATCCTAAAAGGAAAATATCCAATCCTTCGGTTGTATGTCATGGAAGGAAACGATGCAGAGTCCGTATATTATAACCTTGGTTTTGTGCCAGGAGTACAAGAAGTACAGCAAATGATTATTCCTGCGGAATCAAATTAAAGCGAGAGGTCTTGAGAAGATGCCCCATCCTAAACATATTGTTTCGGCAGCTGCGGTTGTAATCAATGATCTGAATGAGATATTACTTATTAAAGGGCCTAGAAGAGGTTGGGAAATGCCAGGCGGACAGGTGGAGGTTGGCGAATCGTTACGCAGTGCAGCCATTAGGGAGACGAAGGAAGAAGCGGGGATTGATATCGAGATCACCCGGTTTTGCGGCGTATTTCAAAATGTGGAGGAATCCATTGTGAATACGTTATTTTTGGCAAAGCCAATCGGAGGTCAATTGACCGTATCCAAAGAAAGTCTGGAGACCAAGTATTTCCCGGTGGAAGAAGCCTTAAGGTTAGTCACATGGAAGAATTTCAGACAGCGAATTGAATATTGTTTAAAACCTGAAATGCAGCCCTTTTATATTGAATTTTAAGATAAAGAAAGAGGCTTTGAAAAGGAGCATGCTGTGAAAAAGTTCAGAGAGATCGGATATGGAAACCGTTGGTTCATACGAACGGAATTTGAACACGAAGACGGTACGGAAAGCGAGGTCAAGGGATTTACTAAACCCTTCAGTCTAAGATCAGTGTACGTTAGAGCGTGGATTGGAAAAAAGGTAATGATCATAGACACCAAGGAGGGAATCAAATTTATGAACAAAAAGGAGAAGAAGGTGAAAATCATTCTTGGCTTTTTTGGATATTGATTGAAGAACCTTGCACAGGAAGCTTAACCCTGATAAAAGGGGATGGGCTGTGACAGAGCCGAATTATATTGTGGAGCATTTGTAAGATGCTGTGAACTTTATCATGGACCAAGTAGTACATACCTAAGGTGGAAGGAAAATCATGAACATGGATAACATTTATCTGATTAGTGACATACCGGGTTATTCTCCACAGATTAGTCGCCTCATTTCAATGATGAACTATGCCAGATATACAACGATTGAAGAAGTCAAAGATCTATCCATTGATCAACTGGATTTTTTGTTGGATTCCGAAAGCAACTCGATTGGAGCATTGCTGCTGCACTTTGCGGGGGTCGAATACGCTTATCAGGTGGCGACGTTTGAGAATCGGCAGCTGAACGAAGAGGAATTATTGGAATGGGGCCCGGCGCTTCAATTAGGGAAGGAAGGACAGGAAAAGATCAAAGGTAACGATATTACGTTTTATTTTACGAAAATGGACCAGGTAAGAAGGAGAACGCTTCAATTCTTTCAGAGCGTAGATGACGACTGGTTAAGCAAGGAAGAGGAATTTTGGTATAACAAACCGGCCAATTATTATTTTATGTGGTTTCATGTATTTGAGGATGAGATTAATCACAGGGGCCAAATCAGAATGATTAGAAAGAGAACTTCGTGATGCTTAAGGTGGCGAAGTTATTTAATAGAGAGGGGAATCAATGAAGACCAAGAATATCATTATTGTTGTTTCCATAGTATTCAATATCATCTTGATCACGTATGTTTTTTGGAGGGAAAGTCACCTGAGGGAAATCTATTCGGGTTTATCCATTGGACTTCAGGGCGATTTAGTGCAATTGGAGAGTACAATTGACTATCAAATGAATAATAAGTGGAACGACGAAAATACGGTTCTTGAGAAGATTGAGGATGTTACAGAAGGTATCAACCAACTAATGGTTACAGGTAAGAATGCTGGAATGATTACGGAATCGCAAGAAAATGACTTATGGACATTATATAGGTATTTTGCTAACTTTCCCACATTTACAGGATTTCCAAATACCAAATTGGACAATGATGAAATTAGCAAGCTAATCCAATTAAGAAATGATCTAAGGTCAGCAGGTTGGGGGACAAATGTAGGATATAGTAGTGACTGGGAGAGTTTTTCAATGAAAGTAAAAGACTTAACGAATTAATTATCTACTGCATTCATTAACCGTTCTATTGACGATAATTCATTTTGGAGGGAGTCCATTGCTCTATCTCATTATAGTCATTGTTATTGGTTTTGCGGGCATAATTAGTAATCAATACGCAGGGTTGAGGAGAATGGAATCGTTACAAAAATCATTGGATGAACTGAATCATCAGCTGCGAGAAGTTGGACAGATCCAATCTGCCAATCGGGTTGAAAAGGAGTGAATAATGATGTACAAGCAAAAAACAAAAGAAACAGACAATAGTGTTATTGAGTTTATTGAAAGCGTGGACCATCCAAAGAAACGTGAGGATGCTTATACGTTGTTGGATATTTTTGCTGAAACGACAGGTTATGAAGCCAAGATGTGGGGACCGAGCATTATTGGATTTGGTGCGTATCATTATAAGTATGATTCTGGACACGAAGGCGATGCCCCGCTGGTAGGTTTCTCTCCACGAAAAGCAAAAATCAGTTTGTATTTTGCGACCGGAGATACAGAACGAGAAACACTTTTAAAGGACCTGGGGAAACATACGACAGGAAAAGCATGCGTGTATATTAATAAAGTCGCAGACATTCATGTGGACATTTTGAAAGCTCTAATAAACCAGTCGGTTAATTTCTTACAGGAGACCTACCCGAATCCGTAGCTATACTTCATGAAGTGATCTGTTATGCTGCTATGAACAAGGCAAGGAGGAATAATGAATATGTTGCATGACCTGCAAGGCCAAGCCGATATGTCACCTGTAGTGGGGATGTTATATTCAGCGGTGAGAGAGAACAGCCAGCGACTTCAAACCATTACAGAAGGAATGTCACAGGAGGAAGTAGACTACAAGGGACCCGATCATAACCACAATAGTACGGCTCAATTAATAAAACATATCCTATATGTTGATCTAAACTGGGTTTACAGGATCAAAGGAGTAGCGCTGCCCCAGTCATTGAGAGAACAATACGGCCCGATGATCGAAGAAAACAATAAACTTCCCATGGTAAGTGGTGTGTCAAGGGACACACTTATCTCTCAATACGAAGGAGTATTATCCGCCTTAACAGAGACATGTACACAATTAACAGATGCTGATTTGGACCGTGTTGTTACTTTTGGACATGACCATGACAAACAAGCCACACTACGCTGGGGAATATGGCATATGGCCGACCATAATCGTTACCATCAAGCTCATATTAATCAACTAAGAAAGTGGTTTAAGGGGAAAGAACTTAAATGATACCAATTTCTATTGAAGCTATTGATAAACGTAATTGGGAAGAAGCACTTTCAATTTCATTACGTGAATCTCAAGAAATACTCGATAATGAGTAACAAAAGCGTGATAGAGTTTGTTATTTATGATATAGCCAATACATATTGAAACGAGGTTGAGGTTCTGTATGGAAGAGCAATGGAGAATTGCTACGTATGATTCGGCATGGAGGTCGATGTTTCTAGAGACAGGACTCCGATTAAGAGAGGCATTAGGAGAAAAGGCTCTTCGCATCGACCACGTCGGATCAACTTCTATCGCTCGTTTAGATGCCAAACCCATCATAGACATTCAAATTTCCGTTTTGCATCTCGAAAACTTACGGAGCATCCAGCTTGAAATTGAAAAGGTAGGCTTTGTGTTTAGGGAGGATAATCCGGATCAGAGTAAAAGATACTTCCGCGAAGCACCTGGGAATAGACGAACGCATGTACACGTTAGGCAAGCAGGAAGTTTCTCTGAACAGATGACATTGCTGTTTAGGGATTATTTACGAGAACATCCACTGGATTGCCTGAAGTATGCGGAGGAAAAACACAGGCTTATGAGTTTATACAAGGAACAACGTTCGAAGTATGTGGAGGGTAAAGCGCCTGTAGTGTGGGAGATATTGCAGAAGGCCCATCTATGGTCTCAGGAAGTAGGGTGGAATCCGACGGATTCGGACGTATAAGTACCTTGGATTAATTGTGGATACTTGTATTGGAGTGGTGAAATGAAATGAACCTGGGTAGAAAGTTGTTAACTTCACTTTTAACCATAATCATTTTTACTATAGCTGCGAGCTTGTTATCCATGAGTGAAACCTATGGTTTTGGTTTTTATTTTGCTGTGTACCCTATATATGCAGCTCCGTTGATCTTTTTGATAGGGGTACCTTTGTCAGTATTAGTAGACTTCTTGGTGAACAAAATCAGATTTACTAATCATGTACTCTACCTAATTGTAAAATTACTGAGTTACGCGTGCGCTGGGTTCGTCGGCATGTACATATTTTATCTGGTCATGGGTGCTGGGGAAGATATTTTGAGGTACAGAGAAACCATTATCTTAACCTTGTTTGGTATACTTGCAGCTATGATCTTTGTACTGATTGATCTTGGGTTGGAGGCTCTCTTCAGGGCTCGCAAAAAGCAGCTATAGTTTAGCGCAGTATTTAGGAATTGATCCATTTTATAAAAGGGTGATGTATGTGATATCTTACCGAAGGTTGGAACCACAGGATCCGGAATTGGTTAAGCGATTAATGGAGGAACATGCGCTGCAGTTTCCCGCTTTTATCATTAACCTTTATCCAGAACGTTGGGCGAGCTATTTCAATCATTCCAGTAATTCGGAATACTGGGTTGCAGTTGAGAGGAATCAGATTGTAGGACATGCCGGGTTTATGTATAACAATGATGAAAAATTGTATGAAATCGTAGGGGTTGTTGTATCACTCAGGCATCTGAGAAAGGGAATTGGGAAAACTCTTCTGGATCATGTATGTGAAGCGATTCAAGAAAAAGGAGTAACTGAAGTTATGCTGCACACCCTCGGCCATCCTGATAATGAAGACACATTAGTATTTTATAAATCGATTGGTTACTCGGTATCGAAGTTTGAGAAGGATTATTTTCAAGCAGGGTATTCGCGCGTTACGTTCAGGAAGAGTTTGAATTAATAGAAAATATGTAATCGATCAGAAGGATTGGGAAGACTTCTTTGATAACAAGCTGCAAGGAACGTTTTTTCGGAGAAGAGCCAGATGAGTGGGGGGAGATCGCTTGAACATTAATTATAGAATACTAAACCTTTCCGCTTGGCTTGCCACGTTAGCTGTCGTGCTTATACCTGGAACAGCATACACGGAAGATACACCGAGGACGGAGTATGGTTTCCCAATTCGGTTTTACACGGAATATCACCATGCCAGTCCCCATGACACAATCTGGTTTCTTTCAGGTGTC
Organism: Paenibacillus sp. ACRRY; assembly: GCF_022346995.1. Classification (GTDB taxonomy): domain Bacteria; phylum Bacillota; class Bacilli; order Paenibacillales; family Paenibacillaceae; genus Paenibacillus. The sequence continues at coordinate 164,474 of NZ_JAKRNM010000002.1, forward strand.
AATATCCAAGTGCTTTCCTATTTGTTTAATGTTCTACTTATTTATGCCGCAATTCATGTTTTCCTTTCTATAAAAAAGAGAATAACTCGTTCAAAAGAGTAGAGAGCCGCAAGCATGCGGTTCTCTTGGTTTTTCCATATCATGGGTTACGATAGAAGGTGAGGGCGATAATCATCAGAAAATTTGCTTGACAGGAAGGGAGAGTGGAGAAGAGAAATGTTAGAAATTAATGCGATAGAATATGAAGATAAACATGTATTACATAACCTGATGCAACTATATCGATATGATTCAAGTGAGTTCGATAGACATGAATTGACTATTCATGGGCTATATCTATACAAGTACATTGATCATCAATGGACGGACACTTACAGGAAACCTCTAATGATCAAAGTGAATGGAGAGCTAGCAGGGTTTGCCTTATTAATGCTGGATGTTCCGAGAGAGTTCGTGCATGTCAGTGTGGCATCCGAGACGAATATAATTAGTGATTTTTTCATTGTGCGCAAGTATAGAAAGAAAGGATATGGTAAGCGAGCAGCGTTCCACATCTTTGATCAATTCCCTGGTGCATGGGAGATTCGGCAAACGCTAGCCAACAAGCCTGCCAATCAATTTTGGAATCGTGTTATTGATAGCTATACGGAAGGAATGTATAGGGAGATGATTCTGAATGAGGAACGATGGACTGGACCGATCCAGGTATTTGGAGACGAGCCTAACAATACATTGGAGTGATTAATATGCAGCAGCTTCCAGCAGAATGGAAGTCAGAACGACTCATTATCTCGGATGTGGAGGAATACGAAATCCCCGAGATCCAGTCCATTTGTGAAACAAGCCGTTACTTACAACAATGGGACGGACGGGAGTATGAACCGGATTATGTGAAGAAATGTGTTAAAGAAGGCAATCTTCCTCCGGGAGGAAAGTTGGAAAATTATCGGATTCAATCGATACGTACAGCTGAAGAGAATCGAAAAATCGGTCTATTGAGTATGTACCACGGTTACCCTTCTGAGGATTCCGTATATCTTGAATTTTTATATATCCAAAGTGAAATTCAGAAGCAAGGATATGGACAGGAAATGATTCAAGCACTGAGCCTCTACCTTTCCTCACTCGGTTACAGAGAAATCAGAATCAATGTAGCGCTCAAAAACTGGCCAGCATTACGATTCTGGATTAAATCCGGATTCAATCAGATTAGCGGAATTTACGGGGATCTTGAGCATTCGGATACTGCGTTTGCCAACACAGAATTAATCAAAACACTCTAGGAATGCAACAGGAAAAGGGGGATGGGGATGGAAACTTTTTTTCGTTATAACTGGATGGTGCGTGAACAGTGGTATGCATGGTGTGAGGACTTACCGCTTGAAGAGTTGCTGCGACCTCGTACAGGCGGGGTAGGGAGCATCTTGCAGACGTTTTTTCACATCATTGATGTGGAGTGGAGCTGGCTTCAGATTCTGCAAGGTAAGCCGGATGGAGCGGAAGATTTTGAACATTACAAGAGCCTTGAAGCGGTGCGACAATTCGATCGCAAATTGCGTCCTGATGTAGAAGCATTTGTTTTGGCTTGGGACACAAACATGGAAAAGAGAGCTCATATCGATCATCTATCGAATGGCAAAGTCGTAATTGATTCATGGGGAGAAGTGATGCGTCACGTCATCGCTCATGAGATTCACCATATGGGACAATTGTCGGTATGGGCCAGAGAATTGGGCAAGGAGCCGGTGTCCGCCAATGTGATTGGTAAAGGCTTGATTATTCCTGACTGACCGCATCGGGTATACCCGTGACTAGCTGAAAAAAGATGAGAACGATCATTTGTTACTGGGGGTAAGGCCATGTGCAGAAGAGGAGGAAGTAATGACCATCGAACTTAGTCGTATGAATTGGATCCAATTGGATGAACGTCTAAAACTTATGGTGAAAGGGGGATATGAGGTCATTCCTTTGTCTCCTGGACTGGAAGCAGATGTGATGAAAATCGTTCTAGATGATAAGCCGTATGTTCTGAAGATATGGAACAAGGATTCAAAACCGAACGTCGGCAACCAATACAGGCTGTTGTCCAAACTTCTCCGTAATGGAATCCATGTCTCCACACCTTACGGCTGGGGCATGGATGAGGAGCAGAATCAGGTTTTGTTAACGAGCTATGATGGCGCGGCTATTACCCAATTAACATCTTCCAAGCTGGCACATTTAGCCCAAAATTTAATGGAGGTCCATCGTTATCCGTTAAATGAATCGGGTGCAGAAGATGGAGCATACATATCCAGGTATGATTTTGTAGGTTATTTCTTTCCTTCCATAGAGCTCTATGAAGACATAAGCACCCATTTGTCGCACCTCCTTCAACGGGTCCAGCTCAGGCAGGACTGCTTAATCCATGGGGATTATAACCTGGGTAACATTCTTGAAACAGAAGACCACTATACCATTATCGACTGGACGAACGGACAGGTAGGTGATCCGAGATACGATATGGCATGGTCTGTTTTTCTCATTACGATCTACAGTGGCGAGAATTATGGCGAGACGTATTGTGCTGAATTCAGGCGCACAGCAAGTTACTCGCTGGAGGATGAGAAAGTATTTGAGGCAATGGCTTGTCTGCGTTGGATTCTGTTAAGCCGGGTCGCCGATGTGCCCATGGGACCGAAGGTAATGCAGCGGGTGCGTGCAATTGTTCGTGAAAGTCCGTATTTGAGGGAGAGTCTGTTGCAAGCATGACAGAAACGCCCGATGGAGTTATTAGATGGTGGAGTAAGCAGGTGAAATCCGTACTTATATTTTTGCTGGAATACTACCAACGGTAATCTTCATTCAAATCATGATTCATTATTTCTCCGCCAATGGTCATGAATAGCCTGTCTTAAACGATCGTTTCCTGCATACCTATGGTATAGAGGAGCGTGATAGGTCATGGAACAGAAAGTGCAAACCTACTTTCAACTGAAACAGCAGCAAAAAGACATCGAGCAGCAATTGTCTGTACTACGAGATGAGATTGTCGCGTATTGTGCGGAACAAGGGGCATACGAAACACAGGTTGGCGGTTACATGGTGAAAACGGTGCTCCAGCACCGTAAGGAATATGATGACCAGAAGCTGTATGCCGCACTGCCTGATCCGGAAATTTGGCGACTGCTATCCAAGGTAGACAGTCATAAGCTGAAAAGCCTGATTAAGCTGAACGTGCTTTCCGAAGAGCAGGTCAGTCCTGCCTGTACCGTAAAACAGGTTACACTGTTGCAGGTGGACAAGCTATAGCTTTAGCCCCTTTTAGTCCACAAAACTTACATGAAGGATGTACGAGCTGTTCCTTGGTTGGAACACATTATAAACATAAAATAAAAAACAGGCATGCATTTACCTTAGGGCGTTCTGAACGTCTCCCCGAGTGTAAATGACATGCCTGATCTTTATTTGTGCTGCAAATCCCGTGTGATTTTGCGCCCTGTCGGGGTTTGGGCGAGGCCGCCGCCTGCCGTTTCGCGTAATGATTCAGGCATGGCTGAGCCGACCTCGAGCATGACCTGTACCACCTCATCGGAAGGGATAACACTGCGGACCCCGGCTAGTGCCATATCGGCGGCTCCGAGAGCAGTAATGGCTCCAAAACCATTCCGTACAATACACGGAATCTCGACAAGCCCGGCCACCGGATCGCAGATCAGGCCAAGGGTATTCTTCAGTGCAAGCCCAACGGCATGGATAGCCTGGGAAGGAGAACCGCCCCGGATATCCACCAATGCCCCGGCTGCCATGCCGATCGCTGACCCCACTTCAGCCTGACATCCGCCTTCTGCACCAGAGATGAACGAATTGTTGGCAATGACATAGCCGATTGCCCCGGAGGCGAACAGGCCGTAGACCATCTGTTCATCGGTCCAGCCAAATCGCTCCTGGCTGCTGATAAATACCCCCGGAATAATGCCGCAGGAACCCGCCGTCGGTGTAGCGATAATTCGGCCCATCGAGGCATTGACCTCGGATACCGCAAGTGCGTAACTCATCGACAGACTGGCATGGTCGCCGAGCATGGACTGCCCATCTGCGCGAAAAGCCATCAATTTACGGGCGTCTCCTCCTGTTAAGCCGCTTTTGGAAGTGGTATCGGTATGAAGACCTTGATGCACGGCACTTTTCATAATTTCATAATACTCTTGCATCTGGCTGAACACGACGTCCGTGTCTTCGCCTGATTCATGACATTGCTCTTCCAGCATGAGCTGGCCAAGAGAAAGCTTGCGGGTCTCCGCCAGTTCGGCAAGTTGTTTTAACGTTCGGAAGTTCATTGGCGTAGGCTCCTTTATCTATTAAGCGGAAATCAGTTCCAATATTCAGATTAAAGATGGAGCAGTGTGACTTCCTGGACTTCCGGAATCACCTCAATCTGCCTGACCACGGCGGGGTCAATCCGGCCATCACATTCGAGCACCATCATGGCTTCACCTCGCCGGTTCTTACGATCCACGGACATGTGTCCGATATTAATGCGATTATCTACAAGCAGGCGGGTGACGACAGCAATGACACCGGGTTCATCGCTATGACGAATGATGAGTGTAGGATAGAGAGCCGTCAGCTTCAAGTTGTAGCCGTTAATCCGGACAATTTCGATATTCCCTCCGCCAATGGATGTACCGATCATGTTTAATGTGCGATTTCCCGCTGCGTTGGTCAGTACAATCTCCGCTGTGTTCGGATGCGGGTACAGACCTGTCCCCGGACGGATGACGGTTTGCATGCCAGCTATGTCTGCGTGGGCAAAAGCCTCGGGCAATCCGGGGTCATCCGTGTCCATATCCAGAAGACCGCCAACGATGGCGGTATCGGTACCATGTCCTTTATACGTTGCGGCAAAAGAGCCAAACATGATGATCTCCGCATGGGAGGGGCATTCGCCAAACAGTTGTCTAGCCGTTCGTCCAATCCGTGCTGCTCCTGCAGTGTGCGAACTTGACGGTCCAACCATGGCTGGACCGATAATGGAGAATACGTCTTTGAACCTCACCGTCTCATTCTCCCCGTTTGGGAGGCTGCACATTTGCGGGAACGAGGCAGTCGTACACTTCCCCGCCGAGTCTGTCCAGTAACTCCTGTTGTGCTTCCTTGACGATCTCTGGATGCAAGATGGATTCAATGGCCGTTGCTGCCATCGCTTTGGCGGCGAGCAGCATGCCCTTGTGGGCAAAACTGCTCTTGCCCTGGGCAACGGTTTGCCAAGCATGGAGCGGCGTACCAAAGGCCATCGTGGTTGTAATGCACTGCGCCGTCGGCACGTTCCAGCTGACATCGGCTACATCGGTTGATCCACCCATGAAGGTCTCCTTCTCATCCGAATAAGGAGCAATAAAGTTCGGCAGCGGTCGCTCAGCCAGAAGAGGGGCCAGTTCAGGACCAACTAATGCGCCAGCTTCCTGCTGATTTGGGAGCGGCAGCGTATCATAGATGGCTTTGGCATAATGGTATTCTTCCTCTGCATATTCGGGTGCACCGAAAGCCACGAGATGCTGATGCATTACTTTCTCGAGTGTACTGTTCGGAATCAGGTTGGCACATGCGCCTTCATATTTAAAATCCATCGTGGTTTCCGTCATTAGGGCAGCTCCTTCTGCGACTTTCACCAGACGTTCAAACAGGCTCCGTACCTGAGCGCTCTTCGGTGCTCGTACGAGATAAGTGACCTCGGCTTCCGCTTGCACGACATTAGGAGCCAAACCTCCTGAGTTGGTGATTGCGTAATGAATTCGGGCCTGATCAATCATGTGCTCTCGCATATAATTTGAACCGATATTCATCAGCTCAACGGCATCGAGAGCGCTTCGGCCCAGGTGGGGAGCGGCAGCGGCATGAGCACTAATGCCTTTAAAAGTAAACGTGCCGTGAATGACCGCATTGGAGCTTCCGTGCATAACGGCATTCATGGAATGAGGGTGCCAGGAGAGTGCGGCATCCACATCCTTAAAGTAGCCCTCTCGAGCAAGATACGTTTTACCATATCCGCTTTCTTCAGCCGGGCATCCATAGAAGCGCACCGTTCCTTGGGTTTCGGGATGCTCCCGAAGATAGTCTTTGACTGCGACGGCCGCAGCTACAGCGCCTATTCCGAGCAGGTTATGTCCGCATCCATGACCGTTACCGCGCGGCTGAACGGGCTGATATGTGCTGATTCCTGCTTCCTGACTGAGATCAGCCAGTGCGTCATATTCGCCCAGTAAGGCAATAACAGGCAGCCCTGAACCATAAGAGGCAATGAATCCGGTCTCCAGTCCGGCAACACCTCTCTCGATCGTGAAGCCTTCCGATTCAAGCAATTCGATCAGCAGCTCTGCGGATTGGAATTCATCGAACCTTGTCTCTGCAAATTCCCAGATTCGGTCACTGGCATGGGTGAACAACTCGCGTTTTCCTTCAATGGCATCGGATAAATATTGGGTTAGATCCATCGTTGTTGTCATGGGATACACCTCTTTACATTAGTTTTATAGTGAGCACGATATGGCTTTTGTGTTTGGCATGAGTTAAGGGTACTAAGCTGCCTTATTAAACAGCTGTTGCTTGTATTTCGGAAGCACTGTCGTTTTTCGAACGACGCGAGAACAATAACGAAAGGGAGCAGATGAGGGCGAAGGCGATCAACATGATGAAGGCCGTTGCATAAGATCCCCCCGAGGCCTGTACCAGAAATCCGATCAGCATTGGTGTCAGAAAACCGGCAAGCTGTGCACCTGTGTTAATGAATCCATTAGCGGTTGCGACCACGGATTCGGGCATCGTTTTAAGGGATTTTGAAATGATGAGCGTGGAAATAAATCCAGCCATTGCCGTTACGATGGTCATGTACGTAATAAATGTAGTAATGCTGCCTGCAGAGCCCATAAGGTACAGGAACAAGGCAACTAGTACTCCGAACACGGAAGCGATGATTCGATCTTTGCCAGCCGGGATGCGGTCAAGTACATAGCCACTGAGGATCATGGTGAAAATGCTGACGACAGCCGGGATGGCTGCATACAGTCCCATTTGCGTCATATCCAAACCCCGGACATTGACCATGTACGTTGGCATCCAGGATTGAAGGCCCCAGTTCACGGCATAAATGCTGAAGTAGCTGATGAACAAGTTCCAGATCATGGGTGTTTTCAGGACTTCTTTAAGCGATGTTTTGGGTTGTTGGCCCGAGGCAGAGGCAGCGAGTGAAGGTTTGGCCGGTTCTTTGAGTAAAAAGAACATGAGGGCAGTGATGAGGATGCCCACCACACCGATGATATAGAACAGGTTGCGCCAGCCGATGGTGACAAGGGCGTGTCCAGTCAGAATGGGAGTGACAACCCCCATAATCGCAGCGGATGCCAGCATGATCGACATGGCTCCACTTCGCTGGTTGACTGGAAAGTTGGTGGCGATAGCTTTGGAACCGGAAGGGAAAAAGCTGCCTTCACCAATACCAAACAGGAAACGAACAAAGATGAGAGAGAGCAATGACCAGGCCGACCCGGTCAAGATGGTGAATATGGACCAGGAGAACAAGGAAACGAGTATGACCTTCCGGTAGCCAAAACGGTCAGCGAGTGCTCCGCCCGGGATCTGCATGATGGCATATCCGAGAAAAAAGCTGCTGAGGATGATTCCTTGTGCGGAAGCGCCCAGACCCAGGTCCTGAGTTATTCCCACAATGGCATAGTTGATGACGAAGCGATCGAGGTTGCCTAGGCACCAGCCAAGAAACAAGAGAGCGAGAACAATGTACTTAAAGTGTTTGCTTTGCATGATTTTGGACATTGTGTTACCTTCTTTCTCATCGATTGTTAACTTGATTTCTGTGTTGATATAAAGTTACAGGATGAGAGGGTACCAACACAATGTATATATATGTATAATTAATTATAGTTTTATGTGAAAACCTACATTGACTTGGGGGCGGCTCTGTTGAATGGAATCTTACATGAAATCCTGAGAGAACGTTTGGGGAAATGCGATTATGAGGTTTGGATCAGCAGTAATTGGGAAGATTGGGTGCTGAATGAAGCCATTGGCAGAAAGGAAAGTATACCGCCTTGTTTTGCTGAAAGTCTCCCTCTTCAACACCCTAAAGTAGAGCAAGAATCAGATGATATTGTGTTAGTTTTTCTGCCATATAGTAATAATATATGTGTGGCTATTCGTGTTTTTAAGAACTGGCACTGTTCTGCGGAAGATTTAGTTACGTTATCCTCATTACTCTATCCGTATTATACGGAGGCTGTGGCCAGCAAGCATGAACGTGCCTTGAACGAAATCATGAACAGTATCCGTGATGTGACTCAGCTGTTAGATCTGAATGAACTGTTGGGGCGGATTTTGGTGAGTGCGCTATCGGTCATCCCTTATGAATGTATCGGGGTGTTATGGAGATATGATCCTGCAATTGATGCACTGAAGGTTAAGGCGAGAGCTGGAGAAATGGGCGAGGACATGCTGAAAATGAAGCTGAAGCCGGGTGAAGGCATTATTGGAAATACATTTAAACGAGGCACACCCAAGCTTTATAACAGTTTTTCCACAGTCGAAGATGATTTTGGCAACATGACACCCGACAACAAGGATCATTTGAATTCGGCATACGACTTTCAAAATATCGGTTCGATCATTTCAGTGCCCATCAAGGTGGGTGGTCAGCCGGATTGCGTGTTAATTGTCTATCAAAAAGGAAAGGTCCCCATATTCACGGAATCGGATGTAAGGCTGCTGCAGAGCTTTGCCGATCAGGTTTCCATCGCAATCACGAATGCCCAGCTATATGAGGATCTGAGCAAACGGAACGAGACGCTCATCAAACGGGACGAGATTCACTCATCCTTAATGCGACTTTCGCTGCAAAATAAGGGTGCGGTATCGATCGTTAACGAATTGACACGTATTATTGGCGTGCCAATCGTATTTATCGATTTTATTGATAATGAATGGATTCCCAAACGGAGCAGTGTCCTGAATGATTGGGATATGGAGAAACTGCGCAATCTTTACGAATCCTTGCACCATCCCGATTATCTGACATGTATCGAAGGAGAAGATAGCCGGTCATATCAATACTTGTATCCGATTGCTTCGGCTAATCAGTGTCTCGGCTATCTGATCATGCAGATGAATAATCCGCTGGAACCATTGCAGTTGATTGCGCTGGAGCAGGGAAGCTCCATTCTGGCTCTTGAACTGATGCGCAAGCAGTCTTTGGCTGAATTTTACTTCAAGAAAACACAGCAATTCTTCAATGAACTGAGACTCAGTCAGGACTCGGAGGATTACTGGCAGAAGTCGGGGGAGATCGGGATCGGTCCTTCAACATCAATAGTATTAAGCCTTTTGGAGTTTGCGGATCGGGTGAACCCCTCCACATATAGCTCATTATCCGTTCAGCTCGTTGCTTATCTGAGAGAGAAAATGCCAAGCGGAACGCTGCCTGTTGCGTTTGGGGATGAGAGACGAATTACCTTGCTGCTGATCGTAGCCGAATCGATTAAACCTGGTAAACTGGAACAGCGGTTCAGCTTGTTGGTGAAGGATTGGGAGAGTCAAAATCACGTAAAATTATTCGGAGGCTTAAGTTCAATCCGATCAGGCAAAGATGCAATTAATACGGGATTCCAGGAAGCGGATAAGGCACTGGCGTATCAGAGGACGAGGGGAGAACGGGGAACCATTCGATATACGGATATTGGCGTAAACCGTTTGTTCATCCGGCAATCTGCGGAGGATCTGAATACGTTTATGGCGGAGATCTTTGAGCCGCTACGACCTGTCAAAGGGCAGACCGGCGGACTGGAGGAAACGCTTATGACATATATGGCTTCCGGAGGATCTGCCGCTCAGACGGCAGCCACGCTTCATATTCATATCAATACACTATATCAGCGGATTCGCAAAATCGAAGAGATTCTGGGTATGTCCTTGAGCAACCAGGAGCATCTCCTCCATCTGCAGTTGGCCTGTTATCTGCGGCAGACATACCGCTCATCGTGAGTTATGGGAATGGTATCAGTGATTTTCAAACAAAGTAATTGGCTAACCAGATATGGATTATAAGCAAGTGCATCCTGATTTTTCCTCTATCAAGCTACGCTTAGTGTATGTGAACACAGGCATTGTAATTCCGTTGTAATTCAATGCCTGACTTTATCCTATTAATTTAGTGAGTAACAGGAGCACTATTAGGATAAACTTCGGTTTCCTTCCATCCTCCTCAACCATCGATCATTTGGCTATCACTATTTGGTAGCGTTTACATTTAAACTTAAAGTAAAACTCCGAAATAAAACGGATTATCCTTCTAAAATGAACGAATTGCCGTTAATTAAGTATGCCAAATGTGGACCCGTTTTTATAAGCTTATCCTTGTAGGCCAAAGGCTTTTGGACTTACACAAATAAAGGATAAAGGAGAATCTTCGTGAACGTGAACACAATAGCAAAGGAACGTCTTCCCTGGTCAGGTCTGCTTGCTTTGGCTATGGCTGGATTCATATGCATACTTACCGAAAGCCTACCGGCGGGGCTGCTGCCGCAAATAGCAAAAGATCTGGAAATCAGGGAAGGTTTGGCTGGACAACTTGTCACATTATATGCAGTGGGATCTCTTCTGGCAGCGATTCCCTTGACGACAGCTACACGTGGATGGAGACGCAGACCACTGCTGTTATTATGCATCTTCGGTTTTCTGATTTTTAACACGATTACGGCCGTATCTTCGGTATATGTACTGACCCTCATTGCACGCTTCATGGCCGGGGTATCTGCTGGCGTGTTGTGGGGAATGACCGCAGGTTACGCACGCCGGATGGTTTCAAGCTCATTAAAGGGAAAAGCGATGGCTGTCGCCATGGTGGGCACACCTCTGGCACTATCACTAGGTGTCCCCTTGGGTACCTTTTTGGGGAATTACACAGGGTGGCGACTTATCTTTGGAACTGTCTCATTATTAACAGTTGCACTTGTAGTTTGGGTGCTATGGAAAGTGCCTGATTATAAGGGAGAGCCTGTTCGTCATCAGCTTGCGCTTCATCGGATTTTGGTTATGCCCGGGATCCGTTCCATATTGTTTGTTGTTCTCGCCTGGGTACTCGCTCATAACATTCTGTACACGTATATTTCACCTTATCTGGGCGAGACCGTGCTGTCTGAACGGGTGGATCTGATTCTGCTGATCTTTGGACTGACCTCAGTGATCGGTATATGGATTATTGGGCTGCTGATCGACCGTTACATGAGGCTTTTGATTCTGATCAGTCTAGTTATATTTGCATTGGCCTCGCTGGTAATGGGGGTCTTTATCCATCAACCGACTGCGATCATTATAGGGATAGTCGCCTGGGGACTTACATTTGGAGGGGCCGCTACGTTACTGCAGACTGCAATTGCACAAGCAGGGGGCAAGAGTGCCGATATCGCCCAATCCATGCTGGTGACAGCATGGAATCTGGGAATTGGGGGAGGAGGGGTCATCGGAGCCGTTCTATTGGACCAGGTGGGAGCTCGTTCTCTGCCGATTTCCTTGATCCTGTTGATCGTTATGGCCTTGATTGTTGCCTGGTCTGCCAGAAAACATGGTTTTTCCAAGACGAGCTAAGAACGGAAACTACCATTACACTACATTCGTTCCTACAATAAGATTTTTGGCTGCGATAGGTGAAGATATGGCAATGAGGGTAGTGTAGGTACCGAATGGATCGCATCGGTCTCCAAACGCTTCGAGATCAGCAATCGAATCGGTCATGATCTTTAACAAGTAGTTATGCTCTCCGCTCACGCGGTGACATTCAACCACTTCCGGTGACGAACGGCAGAAATCTAGAAAGGCATGACAATCCCGTGTGCGGAAAAGAAGATAAGACGTGCTAGACTTCCCTATTTTCTGTGGAGAAATGATGGTGCGGTACTCCTCGATTACCCTGCTTTCTTCCAATCGCTTTACGCGTTCTGTTACGGCGGGTTGAGATAAACCTACCAGCTTGCCCAGCTCTGTCATGGATAGCCTTGCCTGGTTTTGCAAATGAAAGAGGATATTGGTATCGATTTGGTCCATGAGAAGGCCCCCTTTTAAATTATAGGAAATACTTTGTAAATACCTTTATATTTATGACAAATTCATGAGGATAACTTGGTTGTCTTATGTAATTCGGGTGAGATCATTTATATAATAAGCACACTTGCTTTAAATAATCAAGGTACAGATGGAGAGGAAGAGTCAAATGGGAGACAGAGACATGAAATTTAATCTTGCATCTGTAGAAAACGTAATTCACCGTACATTAGCAGAAAAAAGAATCGTGGGTTCCGTTGTTCAGATTGCCTGGAAAGGAGAACTCGTTTATAAAAGCGCTACTGGCTTTGCCGATCGGGAGCAGAACAGACGGATGCAAGAGAACGCACTGTTCAGGTATGCTTCTGTAACCAAGCCGATTGTATCCACCGCTGCCATGGTATTAATATCCCAGGGTAAATTAAAGCTGGATGATCTGGTTGTGAAATGGCTCCCCGAATTCCGTCCCAAGAAGCCGAATGGGGAAATTGCCTCCATGACGGTTCATCATCTGATGACACATACGGCAGGATTATCATATCGATTTTTTCAGGAAAACGGGGGAACGTACGAACTTGCCGGAGTATCGGATGGGATGGATATCGCTGGCATTACGCTGGAAGAAAATTTGTTGAGGATTGCTTCTGCCCCGCTATTATATAAGCCCGGGGAGATGTGGAGATATTCGATTGCAACGGATGTACTTGGTGCAGTCATTGAGAAAGTGACCGGGATGACCCTGCGAGAGGCGGTACAACAGCTTGTGACTCATCCACTGGGCATGAAGGATACGGATTTTGTTGCTGTGGATCCGGAGAGAATGACAGCTGCCTATGCGAACAGCTCCAACAGTTTTGAACCCCGTCGCTTGGGAGCAGAGGAACATGTTCCTTTTATTGAAGGAACGGCCGGCTTCCGCCTTGCACCAGAAAGAGTTCTCGATCCATCCGCCTATTTCTCAGGTGGCGCGGGGATGGTCGGAAGTGCAGGAGACTTTCTTCTTTTGCTTGAAACGCTGCGTCAAGGTGGAGGCTCTCTTCTTCCAGAAGCGCTGGTCACCGAAATGACGACCAATCAGATTGGCGATCTTGCCATGCCGTATTGGCCGGGCAGGGGATTTGGACTGGGATTCACGTTGCTGAAGGATCCGGTAGAGGCGGGGACCTCCGAGTCTGTTGGATCATGGCGTATGGGAGGAACCTATGGTCACTCGTGGTTTGTTGATCCGGCAGAAGAGTTGAGTGTTGTTGCGTTCACGAATACAGCTCTGGAGGGCATGTTGGGCAGGTTTACAACTGAACTGTGCGAGGCTGTCTATGAGGGGATTGGGCGAAAGAGATAACTTGCATAATGGATCAATATGGAAAAATATGATAATGTAGAGCAGTAGGTTACAGTTGTGTTCTGAACTTGATCCCGAAATGAGATGAGAAGATGGACCGCATACGCAATTATCTGTTTGTTGTTGCAGGCAATTTTGCAGCTGCCTATATGATCTTTCCTGAAGGGACGATTGCCAAGTCGATGATGTTCGCGGCACTTATGCTGTTGCTGAGCATGGGGATGGATTTCGTGAAAAGCAAAATGGGCCATTCGCTGGAGCAGCAGTGAGGCAGCTATTACATGTTGGTGAATGAATGACACCGATTCTCGACAGAGGATCGGTTTTTTGTATAATTTGAAGCATGAATAACAAGAAGAATGGTCAAGACTGAAAGCGGGGTATTCCATATGATCCGAAAACAATTTAATCAATGGGCCGAACAAAAGGCAGGCCCACTGCGAACGCTTCATATAACCACCGAACCGGTGAACCATGGCCATGTGGATGAACATTATATTCCCGACCCTTCGACCGGGTTTGTTCATGAATCAGAGTATGCCATGGGACAAGTAACCGTCTGGGAGTCCAGACAAATGGAGGTTGAGGTAATTAACATCGAAACGGAAGAATTGATCTTGTGGAAGTATATAGAGCAGATTGAAGATGAGACTCCTGATTTTGACGAGCTTTTGCAAGGTTATTTCCAGGTGTTACAGACGGGTGTTAATGCTTAACGTATACCGCGCGAAGCTGTCCAGGTGTATTGGTTACCCACTTCCATTTACATCATGTCTATTGTTCATTACACTTGAGGTATAGTCATACTAATCCCCAATACAGATTATCAGGAGGAAACCATTCATGCATCAATCCGAACATATTCAAGAAGCTAGAGATTACATATTAAACCGAATTAACAACAAGCCTGTCGTAGGCATGATCCTCGGCTCCGGGCTGGGAGCACTTGCGGACGAGATCGAGAACGCTACAGTTATTCCATATACGGATATTCCGTATTTTGCACAATCAGAAGCTATTGGTCACGCTAACGAGCTGGTCATTGGCGAACTAATGGGCAAAATGGTCGTAGCTATGAAAGGGCGTCTTCATTATTATGAAGGTTTCACGCTGGATGAAGTAACGTTTCCAGTTCGCATCATGAAGGCGCTGGGTGTCGAGCAATTGATCATTACGAATGCCTGCGGAGCGATCAACACAAGCTTCCAGCCGGGTCAGCTGATGCTCATTACGGATCACATTAACCTGGTAGGCAACAATCCATTGATGGGACCTAATAATGCTGAACTGGGGGTGCGTTTCCCTGACGTATCCCAGGTATACAACCGCGAGTTGCGCAGTATTGCGCTTAAGGTTGCAGAAGAGCAGAATGTCAGCCTGCAGCAAGGGGTGTATGCGTGGTGGAGTGGCCCTGCGTATGAGACACCAGCCGAGATTCGCATGATTCGGACGATGGGCGCGGATGCTGTAGGTATGTCTACGGTTCCTGAAGCGATCGTAGCCATCCATGGCGGCATGAAGGTGCTGGGCATTTCCTGCCTGACCAACATGGCCTGCGGCATTCTGGATCAGCCGCTCAGTCATGATGAAGTCATCGAAGTAGCTGCAAAAGTGAAGACAACCTTTATCGGGCTTGTTAAAGGCATCCTGCAAGAGATGTAGGAAGAGAGGCTGCTCCTTTTCATAGTAATAGCAACAGAGAAAAAAGCATTGTCCATGACGGATGACCTCCGGTGGACAATGCTTTTTTTGATCATAACCAGGTGCAAAAATATTCCTAAACGGGCAGAAACGACCTATAATAAGAGAGATTCAAACTGGTAGAATAATCAAGATCGGCTGATCAAAGGAGACTGACAGCAATGGAAGAGTTGGGTTCAACGGAATATGTCATTTTTGAACGCATCAATGCGAACTGGTTAAGGGGATTTGAAGGCGTTGGGGGGAAGCTGTTCCTGACCAATGAACGATTGGTCTTTATTCCACATGGCCTGAATATTCAGACCGAATGGCTTCAACTTGAGATCTGGGGCATGACCAAGATTGAGAAACGAAAGACATGGGGAATCATTCCTAATGGCATTACAATTACGATGGAGGATGGACTTGTCTTCAAGTTTGTCGTTTGGAATCGTTCGAAGATTATTGGCGAGATTATACGTGCCAAGCGAATGGATAATGAATTGATGTAGAAGTCAGCAAGCAGTAGTACATATACGAAGAAATAGGTACTTGGAGTAATGATACGGAGGTCGTAACAATGAACCAACTAACGATGCATCAAGCTGTGCAGGAAGATGTGGAGCGGCTTGCTGATTTGCGTGCTCTGGTACTGTATGATGATCTGACCAGATTGGCAAGGTATGACGAGGTGAAGGTTCGGGAACGTTTCCGGAACACATTCGATCCGATCTATACATGGATTATTAAGCTGGAGGGTTCATCCGTAGGTTGTGTCTCGCTGAAGCCTACCGCAGAGGGAGCTCTGCTTGAACACTTTTATATTCATCCGGATGCACAGGGCAGGAAGATTGGAACCGAAGTATTGCAATTGCTACTGGGAATGGACGAAGCCAGGGGCAAACGTGTCCTGTTGAATGTATTGCAGGGAAGCCGGGCGAAGCGGTTATATGAACGTTTTGGGTTTGTTGTAGATCGTGAAGATGAGGTGGATGTGTTTATGTCCGTCCAGCTAACAGAAGATTGATCTTTAAATGGCATAATGACAGACCCATTCATTTAATTCTTGAATGGGTCTATTGAACATTTCTATTATACTTTCCTGCATCCATATCCTAATATGGATAATAACCTACTTATTTTATAGGAATTATATACTATGGAGAATACCGATATGCCGGATTGGAAGCGTAATCTGTATATTCTGTGGTTGGGGCTTTTTTTCAATCATATGGCGTATACCTTGTCCGTGCCGTTCTTTCCTCTGTTCCTGCAAAATGATCTCGGAATTGAGAGTGGGCTGGAGGCCTGGTCCGGTGTCTCGATCTCAATCAGCTTTCTGATCAGCGGACTATGTGCGCCCTTCTGGGGATCACTGGCTGACAAATACGGCAGCAAGCTGATGCTGATCCGGTCGGGGGTTGGGCTGGCGATTGCCCATTCTGCCAACTATTTTGTTCAGGATCCTTACACCTTCATCGCTGTTCGGGTCTTTCAGGGACTGATGGCTGGATTCAATCCGGCCTCCATCACATTGGTTGGCACGAATACGCCGGAGAAACATGTTGGCTACGCGCTGGGTGTCATCTCCACATCCACTGCTGCAGGCGGAATTCTTGGGCCTCTTGCTGGAGGCGTGCTCAGTCAATGGATTGGACTGCGGGGATGTTTCATTGCATCCGGGATCATTACACTGTTCTCGGCTCTGCTGGTTCTTGGCGTAAAAGAATCGCGCAGATCCCATACAGTGGCTTCCACCAGCATTCTGGGTGATCTGAAGAGAGCGGCATCCACTCCCGGTTTAATGCGGATCTATGGCCTCATTTTACTCGTCTCCACGTCCGTGCTCATCATCGAGCCGGTGCTGACGCTGTATGTCGTTCAGATCGGCGGAGATATAAGCCATGCAACACTCAGTGCAGGCATCGTATTTTCAGCCATCGGCGTAGCGACAGTTATTATGGGACCCAGATGGGGAAAGATTGGTGGCAGGATCGGGTATGAGAAAACCTTGTTTATCGGGCTGATCGGCGGCGGCATTGGCAGTCTTCTTCAGCTAACCGCGTATAATCTCGTGTATTTTGGAAGTTTGCGATTTATCTATGGTCTGTTCTTCGCTGCAGTTTACCCGGCTCTCAATGCATTAATTATCAAATATGCGGAGCACGAATTTCGGGGCAGGGCAGTTAGTCTCAGCCAAACGGCGAGCCAATTCGGTATTGTGCTTGGTCCTTTAATTGGCGGCTTTCTTGGTGGATGGACCGGCATTCCTTTTATTTTTCTGCTCACAGGGATCGTACTTCTCGGGGCTGCCTGGGTAGTAAAGGCAAGTGACATGAAGCAATTAAACAAGAGTGATCGGATTACCCACGAAAACATAGGGAGGACTTGAATATGACGAAACGACAACTGAAATTGGGGGCCAACCTGAACGGAGTCGGGAATAGTATTTCCTTCTGGCGACACCCTGACATTCCGATTAATGCGAGTGTTAGTCTTGATTTTTACAAAAATCAGGCGCGTAAAGCGGAGGAAGGCAAGTTCGATCTCCTATTTATTGCTGACGGTCTCTTTATTAACGAAAAATCCAATCCTCACTTCCTGAACCGCTTCGAGCCGTTGACCCTGTTGTCTGTGCTGGCAGGAGCCACTTCCAATATAGGGCTGGTTGCGACATTATCGACTTCCTACAGCGAACCGTTTACGGTGGCGAGGCAATTTGCTTCATTGGATCAGATCAGTGGAGGACGGTCAGGCTGGAACGTAGTCACTTCCCCACTGGAAGGATCGGCACTGAACTTTGGCAAAGGCGAGCATCCAAACCATGCGCTGCGCTATGAAATTGCTGAAGAGCACCTGAATGTGGTCAAAGGACTATGGGATTCCTGGGAGGATGATGCATTTGTCGGGGACAAGGAGAAGGGTGTCTTCTTCGACCCTTCTAAGCTGCATACGCTGGATCACAAAGGAAACCATTTCTCTGTACAGGGACCGCTCAATGTGGCACGTTCGAAGCAGGGTTATCCGGTCATTTTCCAGGCAGGTTCATCCGAATCCGGCAAAGACCTGGCAGCGAGATCGGCAGATGCTGTATATACGGGACATGAGACGATTGAGGAAGCAAGGGAGTTTTACCGGGATGTTAAGGCAAGAGCGGTCGCATATGGACGTCAGGCTGAAGACATTCTGATCTTCCCGGGTATCGGTCCAATTGTGGGCAGAACAGCGGAAGAGGCAGAGTCAAAGTATCAGGAAATTGCCGGACTCGTCAGTATTGACCACGCGCTGTATTATTTGGGGCGTTATTTTGACCATTATGACTTTTCTCAGTATCCGCTGGACGAGCCTTTCCCTGAGATTGGTGATCTGGGCAGCAACAGCTTCCGCAGTACAACGGACAAGATTAAGCAGCAAGCACGGGAAGAGGGGCTGACTCTCCGCCAAGTCGCGCTAAGAGCGTCAACGCCGCGAACATCATTCATTGGAACACCCGACCAGATCGCCGATCAGATCCAGGAGTGGTTTGAAGGCGAAGCCGCAGACGGATTCAATGTCCGTACGGTTGTGCCGAATGGACTGGCGGATTTTGTGGATCTGGTTGTTCCCGTTCTACAAGAACGAGGATTGTTTCGGACGGAATATGAGCATGAGACGCTTCGGGAGAACCTGGGGCTCGAAATTCCACGTAATCGGTACACGCTGGAACGTGTGAACTAAATGGAGCAACATGACGATGGATATTCACATTTGGCAAACTTAATCTAAGTCCCCTTAAGAAGGGGATGAAAAAGAGCGGTAATGACGTATCTTCAACGTCGTTACCGCTTTTTGTTTACAACACTGCATGCTTCAGAATGCTTTGAAGGCAATCCAGACAGATCCGATCATGACAACGATGCCGCCAATACTGGTCATTAAGTAGTAAAAGTCGCTAGGTTCGGGGTCGTTCACCCAAATCCAACGAAGGGAGAGCAGGAAGAGAAGATCCTGGAAATTACGGTAGTAGAAGCTGCACCATCCAAATATCAAACCGGCGAGGGCGAGAAAAAGGTAGACAGGCTGACCTTGCGTGTAATGGTATACCGGGTAAGCAGCAGTCACGATTGTATCCGGTGAATACTGCTCTTCGTCCTCGCTAAGTATTCTCTGGTTGTTAACGTAAAATGTGACGGAAGTCATAATATTGCCTTCTTCATCAAAACTTCTTAATTCCCTGGATTGGTCCTGAACCTCATACTTGCGTCCGTTAGGGTATAACACGCTATACGTTGGATTAGGTTTGGAATTGATTTCGGTAATGATATATTTCTGATTATCAATAAATACGGTGCGCTTCTGCTGCTCCACTTGCACCTGAATGGAATCGGCCGTTCTACTCCGGTATATCATCTGCTGTTCTTCTTTACGATCAAATAAATACTTCTGATTGTCTGCGTAGAATATGTGTTCCGTGAAATAAGGCTTGGATAGGAAGCCAACGATCACGGACGCAACCACAACGCATGAAAAGAAAATAAGGGTGGGGGACTGGATTTTTCGCAACCTTGTTATCATATGAACGCCTTCCTTCCACTTTGTTCTCTATTACGTAAATTCCAGGAACTGGTTGCAGTGGGATCTGCAAAAAAAAGAAATGGAACATACTGGTTTCTTTTTTGAACGTGGCTGTTATTATGAGTTTATACCCTGAATTTGAGCTTGAGAGGGTGCAGCAGTTGTTGCCTATTAGACAAGTCACAGGAGGAGATTGGGATGATTAGAGGATTAACGAAGGCAGGTTTGGGGAAGATCGAGTCTGATGAACAATATATTACGAATGCGGCCCAATATGGCTTCCAGTCCGTAGATTTGAATCCGCTCTCATTGGTTCAACAGTACGGGAAGGAACAAGCTGCACATTTATTGGAAAGCAACGATATCATCATCGGTTCAGCGGATTTCACCGTGGACTGGAGAAACTCAGAAGAGCAATTTCGTGAAGGACTCAAATCTCTGGTTGAAATGGCTGAAGCCTCTGCTTCGCTGAATTGTTTCACTTGCTGCACCTATGTTCTACCCTCGACCGATCAGCCTGCAGCATCTTTCATGGCGGCGGCTACCAGACGATTGAGAATCTGTGCAGACATTCTGGGGGCGTACGGTATCCGGCTAGGGCTGGAGTTTGTCGGCCCCCATCATTTGCGGACGCAGTGGAAGAATCCGTTTATTTGGAGTGTGGAGGACACGTTGGACTGGATTGAGACCATTCATGCTCCCAATGTAGGCTTGCTGGTGGATTCCTATCATTGGCATACGCTTGGTTTGCGTATGGAAGAGGTACTGCAATTGAAAAAGGAACAAATTGTTCACGTTCATATCAATGATGCCTCTAATCTGCCGATTGAAGAATTGCTTGATAATGAGCGCCTGTATCCAGGCGAGGGAGTCATTGATCTGACGGGTTTCCTGAAAAATCTGGAGGCTGTTGGTTACACGGGCGTTGTAGCCCAGGAGGTTCTGGCACCTGCATCAACACTTGAATCAAGCGAGCTGTTTGCCAAGTCAAAGGCAGGCTTTGATAGCGTGTTTGCGGAGTTATAAATTGATGAATATGGCCCGTACACGATGTATGGGTCTTTTCATTTTTCTTATATAAAGAATTTACCCTAACCAAGGTGGAAGTGGAGTATTGTATAAGCATTCGTAAGGGACAAATTAGCCCCTTACCCCTTACATCTATCACTAAGTTACTTTTTATCAAGCAAGCCGCGTTCCTTCATCAATTGATGCGTCACCGCCCACAATTTGTGTTGCATTCCGGCATCTCCGCCTGGAGCTGCAGGCGTAATAGCCGCTCCGCTGCCCACGTTAAAATAACCTCCCGAAACCTCCCCAAACTTGGGTTCTACAGCTAAACGAGTTATGATGTCCGCCCCCCGACGCGGGTCACCGATATGCAGAAACGTTAGAATGCGCTCCAGCACACTCGCGAACCACAGTTCCCGACCAAGGCCGGTGACATTGAAACCAGGATTCAAGGCATTCACACAAACTCCGGTCCCCTCCCATTGTCTGGCTAGTTGACTGGTAAACATAATATTGAGCAGTTTGGTTTTGCCATAGATCGGAGAGGAACCGCGGGCAGTAAAAGGAGTGGTATCCCTCAAGTCATCCGGCAGCACCAGTTGACCGTAATTCCGTGAGGCTTCAGATGCAACGTTCACAACACGGGCATGACCCGACTGGATCAGGGAATTACGCAACGTATGCGTTAGTAGCCAAGGTGCCAAATAGTTCACAGCAATCATCTCGGCAAACCCTTCAGAAGTCACTCTCTGCTCAAACGCATGGAGTCCGGCATTATTCAAAAGTACATCGATACGTGGATACGCAGCTGCAATTTCAAACCCAATACGTTTCACATCACTTAGCAAGGATAAGTCTCCGAAGAAAAAGTGGATGTTGGCAGAGGGCGCGATTGCCTTGATTTTGTTCCTGGTGGCCTCGGCGCGCTCTTCGCTGCGGGCTGTGAGTATAAGCGATGCACCACGTTTGGCAAGTTCGATGGCAGCAAGCTGCCCCAATCCGCTTGTTGCTCCGGTGATTACAATAATGGGCTGTGTTGTTTTCATAGTGAAGTCTCCTTTTGACGCAAAAAGAGTCGTCAGATATAATTGATATAAATCAACTATATATATTAATTGAATATTAATTGATATTTGTCAACTATATATTCTGATGACATGCTTTAATGAATTAAGGAGAGGGGAACAACAAAATGAGTGAACATGCAGCCAAAACAAAAGATAGAGAAACCCTGGAACTGGCCCTTGGTGAGCAGATCCATGCCCTGATTAGTGCTTCGCATGCACTCAATGTTCGGTCTGCCGAGCGATTTGATGCGACGTTGCAGCCTGCCGCTTTTCACCTCGTACGGTGGCTGTACTCTTATGGTCCAACAAGTGCCGCAGCTTTGGCAGAAGCGACTGCCATGGACCGCAGCTCGGTAAGTCGTCTGATTAAGCAGCTCGAGAAATCCGGATATGTGAGCAAGGAGCAGGATCCTGATGATCGGCGCGGCATTCTATTGTCTCTGACAGAGCTTGGCGAGCAGTCGACGGTGAATGCGCTGAAGGAGAAGGAGTCTGCTTTTTATGACCGTATCTCCAGATGGGATGATGAAGAGTTGGGACATTTCACCAGCATGCTTCGACAGTTTAACGGGTTGGAGGGGTAGTGTGGGGGATGTAGCGCAAATTGTGATGATATAAACGTAGCCATTGTGAAAAAATCAAAAGGTGATATCCACATTTCCTTGGACATCACCTTTTGGTCTACTAAAAACAGAATTTTACTTATCGGCAAGGTATCCTAAACCAAGTTTGAATAAAGGACTCGTATCTACAGGAAGCATGAACGTGACATCAGGTAAACTGCCGTCTGTTTTTCTAGCTGCCGATAATTGAGTCGTATCCAGACTTACAAAATCCTCTGAGGTGAGCTGAAGACCACCATCAATGGTCCAAGAATTATTGGATACATTTTCAATAGGGTGGTTATCGTTTTTGATGGTTGTCCCCATGAAGGCAATGTTATTATGTAACACTTCCCTGTAACCAGGAATGTTGGTGATATCCTTTGGACTAACGCGCTCCAGCATATCATAGTTGGCCCGCCGGTTATTGTACGCGGTGTTATTGGTCCAGTTAGCGGATTGTCCTGGCTGATGATTCGCATAAAAGCCATTCGCTCCGTTATTCACGGCAAGTGAATATCTAACGGTATGTACAGGCAATGGATCTGGAATGCCGGTTGTCCGATAGGCGTATCCTCCGACTTTGAATCCGTTCTGGTCGCCTACGCCATTCTGGTTGCCTCTGTTGTTAAACGACCAACAATGATCGTACACCACAGGTCCCTTTGAACTGATGCTGTCAAATCCATCATCACTGTTATTCCAGGCGCGGGAATTAATTAACGAGACCGCTCCGCCATGAGCTCCGAAGCCATCTGTATTCCCGGCAGATACATCCGTTGGGCCAATATTGTCATAAGCATCCGAGTTAAGAACGGTTCCTGTTCCATTCCCCGTATAGTAAAAACCAATCGCTTCATTTCCGTAAGCGGCCATATTCACGAAGTCGGCTTGCCCTCTGATTCTGAAAGCCTCCGATTGAGGCTGCTCACCTACTTTAACACCAGTGACATCGAATCCCTGGAAAGTGACTCCCGTTGTCCTGTCTTCAACAAAGAATGCAGCCACACGTAAATTGGTTGGGACATGACTGAAGTCAAAAACAGGTCTTTCACCCGGATATGCCTCGTAGGTAATTCCATTTTTGTTGAAGGCATGAACGTAATTATAATTACTATCCGTTTTGGCGATTTCAAAGTCATCGTAAACTCCGCCGCGGATATAGACCGTATCGCCGGACGAAGCCAGGGACTGGGCTTGCATCAAGCTCTTCAATGGCTCATTTATCGTTCCCGCATTGGTATCACTGCCGTTCGGAGAGACGTAATAACTCGTCGCACTTGTTGTTGCAATGGTTCCTTCTTTCCCTGAATCCAATGTATCTCCAGTTGCCATAACAGAACTTGTCATAAACAAGGCTGTAAGCATGGAATAAATGATGAATAAACTCCCGATTTTTCTCACAATGCTTTTCTCCTTTTGGGTCAATCAATGGTTTGGTGACGTCTTAGCAACCATGGCGCATGATTTTTATCGGTCCCCCATAAAGAGATTTTTATAAAACCACTATGAAATAATTCTTTTGCAGTACGTTTTAGGTATAAAGTAATGGGAGCAGCGAAAATGATTAATCTAGGCCAACGTTGAATCGACATACCGCTTAAACTCTGACGGTAAAATGCCGACAACCCTCTTAAACACAGAAGTGAAATGCTTAGAACTTTGGTACCCTACCATGGCTGCGATTTCGTATAGCTTGTGTTTGTCCTTGATAATCAGCTGCTTGGCCATCTCCATTCGTTGCTGAATGACATAATCAATGAAGTTAATGCCTGTCGCTTCTCTGAATACCTCGCTTAAATAACTCGGATTCATACGAACATAATCAGCTGCCGATTGAAGAGTTAAGTTTCCATTTATATTCGTATGGATAAAACGCTTTACTCGGGCGATAAGAGGTGGATCTGTTTGTTTTTGACTCTGTTGAACATAATCCAGAATTTCCTCTGCTCGTTGATTGAGCTTGCTGATCCAGATTTCACGGGATAAGGTATTCTGATCTTCACTCAGAACCTCTACGGACAAAGGGTCTATAACTCGATGTTGTGGCAGACCGGATTCGGCAGCGAAGTGTCCCAGAATAGCCAAACAGCTGACATACCGGTCTCTCCAAGTATCCGGCTGATGTAGAGGGAAGGTCTCAGATATCATGCTTTTGATTTGTAAATGTTGACCCTGCTTGAAAGCAGCCATCCATTCGACTATATCGGTGCCAGAGTCAGAAACGAGTTGAAACCGGATTTCCATTTTAGCCATATTCCAAGAAGGGAGCAGTTGACGGAAATCACTAAAGACAGGGCTGCTTCCCATGATCATCGGAATTTGTGTATGTACATTCGTGAAACGGAAGAGATTTTCTTCAAACTGTACTAAATTTTCTTTAATCGCATATTCATCCCGTGACCAGTGGAGTGCCATAATCATATTGTCTTCGACTCGAATGACTTTGCCCTGTTGATGAATGAGTTCCTGACAAGTCTTCATAAGAAAGTATAAATATAGACTTCGATCTCGGGGTGTGAGTGTTTGGACATTGATATACAGTGCTACAGCTCCGAAGTATACCCCATCTATTGGAAGTCCCAAACGACTTAGCCGCACTTCGCATGTTTCCGGTGTATGACTTTGCCCGCTTAGCAGTTGATGTATCCAATATTCGATTAATTGCTGGGATTGTTCGTTTTCTTCCAATTTTTGATGCGACGTATCCAGAACCAAAGCTTCTACTTGTCTCAACTTTTCAAGCAAAATAGGCTCCTCAACAGGCTTCGTGATATAATCGACGGCACCCATGACAAGCATCTGGCGAACGTACGAATAGTCTGTATACCCGCTTAGTGCAAGAACAAAAGGAGAGTCAGGCTCACGCTTTAACTCGGTATAAAGCTCGATCCCATCCATGATAGGCATGGAGATATCCGTTAGAATCAGATCCGGTTTTACGTTTTTGATGATATCCAAAGCCTCTCTGCCATTAGCTGCTTCACCTAACACTGTCCACTCAGGAGCAATTCTTCGTATTAATGCTTGCAGCCCTTTTCGAATCATGGGCTCGTCATCGACTATAATCATCCGAAATGTATTCATGTTCAGAAGCACCTCCGATCTTATTACGATCTGGGATTTGGTGAAGAGGGATCTGGCAAACTACGGAGGTTCCTTTACCCTGGGTACTGTCGATTTCCAGCCCGTATTGTGTTCCATAGGATAACTTGATTCGGCGCTGAACATTTAACAGACCGATGCTAACATCTTGCGGTTGTTCATTGAGGGCCATCTGGATCCGATTTCTGACTAAATGGAGTTGTTCCACTGTCATTCCTGCACCATCATCAGTCACTTTAATTTCAATAAAGGAGTTTAATTCGTTTTTATTGACCTGGACTCGAACAAAACCAGAGCGGGAGATAGGACGTAATCCGTGAAGAATACTATTCTCGACTAGCGGCTGAATCATGAGAGCGTGAATCGGTATACTTTTCAATGATTCATCACATTCGATTTCAACCTTTGGTGGATAGGACAGGCGTGCCGATTGCAAATATAAGTAATGCTCTACATACTCCAATTCCTGTTGTATGGTTATCCAGCTTCGCTGCTGAAAATGAACTTTAAGCAATTTGCCCAGTGAAGTGGTCATTTTGACCGTTTGTGGATTGCCCTCTGTTTCAGCCATCATTCGAATGGTTTCAAGCGTATTGAACAGAAAGTGTGGATTAATTTGGCTCTGTAATGCTGAAAACTGAGCATCCCGCTGCCGGATTTCAGCGACATACGTACGGTCGATCAATTCTTTGATTCTGGTAAGCATCTGGTTAAAACTATTTCCAAGATGAGATATTTCATCTTTTGACGTTGCATGGAACCTCAGATTAAACTCTCCGGATTCCGCTCTCCTCATGAGTCGCCGGAGCTGTTCAATCGGCAGTGTCACTTTTCTTGAAAACCATCCAGAAAATAATATGGCCGCCATCAAGGACGCTGTCATGATAAGTAGAGTAGTGAGAAGCATCTCTTTTCGATTCAAAACCGAATTCAAAGGGACATCAAGTTGGAGCTTCCATGGAACAGATTTTAAGTTAGCTTCAGCCCGCAGCCATTCGCTGGAATCAAGGGAAGGCGAAGGGAGGGTGATTTGTTTTTTGTCTGTCGCGTAGATCACTTGATTTTGCTCATTGACGATGGTTAGGGATGAACCATTTCCGATTTGAACACGATGAAGCAGATCATCTATTTTGGAGAAATTTACATCTAAAACAAGAACGCCGTAAGGCTGATTTAACTCGAAAATATTGAGCTGTCTAAAGACTGAGAACAATGGAATCACACCGCCGCCATTTGATGGTTGTATCATGTTTGTATCCGAAATCGTCGATTTCCCCTGCAATCTCAGTGCTTCAAGGAAAGCTTTTGTTGATTCTGGAGTGTAGGGATAGGGTTGCCCCTTCTGATAAAGACTTAAGCTCCCCATCTGATTGTCGAAAAAGTGAACTGCTGTAATGTCTTCGGCGTTGGGATACAGATATGTATTCCGAATATAGTTTTCCATTTGTACCGTTTCGGACAGGTCTAAATCATGGAGATGTTTTCCGGTGATAAGACGTTCCATTTGATCACGATCATAAAGTGGTTGCATTGTAGATGAAATCAATTCGGACAGATACACATCCAGGTTAATCGCAATCTGATTGGAGAGTTCATCCATGGTTAGCTCCATATTGTGCTTTGTGTTTGAAAGATGTAGAAGGTAGTGACCATATGAAATGATAATAATCAGGATCGTGATAATTAGCGTATACGACAGGTTAAGCTTCTGTTTGAAAGTCATTTTATACCTCCCCCCGCAAAGCCTAGTATAGTTCAAGGAATTTTTTCATGGAAGGAGTCTTGTTGAAATATCCAAAGAATCCGTCCTATTCCGAAAAAAACACCGCTTATCATAAGGTACATATCATGCCAAAATAAAAATGTACCCGAGAAACAGCATAACAGGAGGAAAAAACATGTTAAAACGATTAGCAGTTGGTTTGCTTGTTCCGGCATTTTTGTTGCTCGCGGCATGCAGCACAAACGATAATGGAGCCCTCAACAACAGCGGAGTTGAAAACGCTACCAATAATAAAGACAAGGGGGTAAACCTAAAGATTTCATTAACAGCTCAAGATATGAGCGGTCTTGAAACACTCGCGACAGAATACAACAGCCAAAATCCCGATGTAACAATTACAGTTGATCGTGCACCGGACAATCAATTCAAGCAAACCTTGGGAGCACAGCTCTCTGCAAAAGAAGCTCCCGACATGTTTGTGCAGTGGCCAGGTCTTAGCAAAATTGGGCTTAGTATTGACGCAGGTTATTTGGCGGATTTAAGCGATGTTGCTCCATTGAAAAATATAGATCCGAGCTTATTGCAAGGCTTCAGCAAGGAAGAGAAGGTTTACGGTATACCTTGGAGCAAGAATTACTTGGCTATGTTCTATAACAAGGATATTTTTCAGGCACATGATATAGCAGTTCCTACGAACTGGGAAGAGTTTTTGGCAGCTTGCGAGAAGCTGAAGGCAGCAGGAATCACGCCAATTGCGCTGGCCGGCAAAGAAGCATGGAATGTGCAGCTGCCTTGGTATGCGCTGGCTCCTTCCACCGTGTATGCGCAGGAGCAAGATTGGGATCAGAAGCGATTCAATGACCAAGTACAATTTGCAACTTCCGATTCGTGGAAAGCGGTAGCGGCACAATATGAACAGCTTGTGAAAAATGGATATTTCGACGAAAACACGCTCGGCGTTTCCTATGAATCTGCGAAAACGTCCTTGGGATCGGGGAAAGCGGCGATGATGATAGACGGCAACTGGTCGATTGGTGGTTATGAGGAAATTGCCAAAGCCAACAATATCGACATTGGTATGTTTGCATTGCCAGGCAACAAAGCAGGCGAAGAGATCTGGTTATCCTCTGCGCCGTCCACGGGTCTATCCATTTGGTCGGGAAGCGAGCATCAGGAAGAAGCGAAGAAATTTCTGGTCTATCTATTTTCGGACGAAAACTACTTAACCCTTATTGGGCCGGGCCAGTTCTCGACTTTGCAAACCGTACAGTCAGAGAGCACAGATATTACAGCGGACATTGTCGAGGTTGTACAGAACGCTCCAACTTATCAGTTCCTTGATATTGGCTGGCCAGCAGGTCCTAATACCGACGCGTTTAATCAGGGCACTCAATCCGCGATTGGCGGAGCAGTTTCCTTTGCAGAGCTGCTTGATATCGCTGACAAGTCGTGGGACAAAGCCGTTAAGAAATAGTGAAGCCTGACCGGAGGAGAGACAGATACATCTCTTCTCCGTTCTTCTTAACACACTATAGAGAAGAGAAAGAAGGGATTGAGGGTGGGTAATAAATCCAAATTGCAGAAAGTGCCGTATGCCTTTGCTTTACCTGCGGTTTTATTGTACGTCATGTTTTTTATCTATCCCAGTATACAGAGCTTTTATTATTCCTTGACGGACTGGAATGGAATCAATCCGGAGTTCAACTTTGTAGGCATGGATAATTTCATGTACCTCTTGGAAGACCTTCGTTTTCGGACTGCTCTTGGGAATACACTTTGGTACGCAGTGGGACTTACATTAGGACAGAGCATACTGGGGCTTTTGCTAGCTCTCTTACTCCACGGCGGTTTTAAAGGTCAAAGTTTTTTTCGATCCATATTCTTCAGTCCACAAATCATGAGTCTGCTCGCAATCGGATATATCTGGGCATACATCTATGATCCAACCACGGGCAGCCTCAATACGATTCTGACTTCCCTGGGCTTGTCTGAATTGGCTATGAACTGGCTGGGCGATATGGATCTCGCCTTATGGTCCATAATCGCTGTAAGCATTTGGCAAGGGGCAGGCTGGTGCATGCTCATTTTTCTAGCCAATCTGCAGTCTGTTCCGAAGGAACTTTATGAAGCCGCATCCATCGACGGAGCAGGAGTGATGAAGCAATTCCTAAACGTGACGTTTCCACTTCTGGGGCCAGCTATAACCATTACCTTAGTTACAGGAATGATCAACGGACTGAAAGCCTTTGACCTGATTATGTCCATGACCAAGGGAGGTCCTGGTTACGTTACGGAAAGTATTAGTACGGTCATGTACGATACAGCGTTTACCCGTAATTTATTCGGGGAGGCTCAGGCTATGGGGGTAGTCATGTTCATTATCATTTTTGTAATTACAATGATTCAGCTCACTTTCTTGAGAAAAAGGGAGGTTGATATCTAATGACAACGACCTCTCGTATACAGGGCTATGTTCGTTGGGCTATCGTCTCTATTTTATCCGTATTCTATCTCTATCCGCTTTATATGTTAGTGGTTCTCTCTTTCAAAACCAATGAACATATGTTTTCCAGTGCATTCGGTCTAAAGGGTGAATTTCATTTTAGTAACTATATTGAAGCTTGGACGAGATCGAACTTTGGGCTAGCTTTTCTTAATAGCAGTTTGATCAGTACCGTTTCAGTTATATTTATTATTTTGTTAGGTGCTATGGCGTCCTATCCGCTGGCGAGGCGAGCTGGCAAGCTGTCGGCATTTTTGAGTTTATTTTTTGTGGCGGGTCTTATTGTTCCTGTGCAGCTTAACTTGATTCCATTGTTTAAAATGATGAATAACCTTCAATTGAATCAATCACAGCTGGGGGTCATTCTGTTATATATATCATTTGGCATGCCGTTAACCATTTTTTTGTTCACCAGTTTCATGCGATCACTGCCATTGGAGCTTGAAGAGGCTGCACAGATTGACGGGTCATCGCCGAGCGGTATCTTTTTCAAAATCTTATTTCCACTTCTCAAACCTGTGGCTGCAAGCGTATTAATCCTTCAATTTCTTCATATCTGGAATGACTTTTTCCTTCCTGTCGTATTTCTGAATACGGATGAACTGCGAACGGTGCAAGTGGCGGTCTATTCATTCGCTGGTCGGTATAGTAACGATTGGGCGCATATGTTCCCGATGGTCGTTATTTGCGTAGCACCAGTCATGTTGCTCTATATTTTCTTGCAGCGCTTCATTATTTCGGGAATTATGTCGGGTGCAGTAAAAGGTTAGACTCATCCAGTGGGAGAAGGAGGATTACGATGATACCCGAATGGGCGAAGGTAAATGTGAAGGTGGATCCAAGAAAGACTTATTTTGTGGATCCTGCTCGTATCGTATGGCAAACGGAGGAAGAAGGCTCCGTCATTACAGAATTTGAGCTGCTTCTGCAAGGTAATGATGGCCAATCGATACATGACTCATCCAACCGAAGAACGTGTGTGCTTCAACATAAAGGTCAAGCTCCTGGCATTTTGCTTGATTTTGGAGTGGAGCTGCATGGAGGTATCCAGATCTGTATTGCTATGGGGGACAATCCGCATAAATCGTCTGCTAGATTTCGTGTCAGATTTGGGGAGTCCGTTATGGAGTGCATGAGTGAGTTAGGCGGTGATATGAACGCAACGAATGATCATGCTACACGAGATGGCGAATTTGAAGTTCGTTATATGGGAGCGGAAAACATAGGGAATTCGGGTTTCCGATTTGCCCGTGTCGACTTCATTGATGCGAACCAAACCGTTCAGGTAATTAGTATTCGCGCTGCTGCAATCCTACATGATCTTGAGTATAAAGGAAGCTTTCGATCCAATGATGAGCTATTAAACCAAATATGGAGCACCGGGGCGTATACGGTACATTTAAACATGCAGGATTACTTGTGGGACGGCATTAAACGAGATCGATTGGTGTGGGCTGGAGACATGCACCCAGAGACTTCAACGATTCAAGCGGTATTCGGCTATCATGAGGTCGTACCCAAAAGCCTTGATTTTATGCGGGAGGAATATCCTTTACCCGAGTGGATGACTACGTTTCCTACTTACTCTATCTGGTGGATTTTGGTTCATCATGACTGGTATATGCATAATGGGGATCTGTCTTACTTAATGGAGCAAAAAGACTATATGACAGGCTTATTGCGTCAATTAACGGGGTGTGTGCGCTCGGATGGAACCGTTGATATTCCAAATCCGTTCCTGGACTGGCCTTCCTCCACCAACCCGGTTGGTGTAAATGCAGGAGTACATGCCTTATTTGTATGGTGTATGGACGTTGGGACCAAGCTCTGTCATTTTTTGGATGATGTAGTAACGGGAGAGCTCTGTAAACAGACAGCACAAAAACTTCGTCAAATCATCCCTGACCCTAATCAAAGCAAACAAGCAGCCTCTTTGCTCGCTCTAGTGGGATTGCTTGAACCTAAAGAGACAAATGAAAAGATGATTGCACCTGAATCACCTAAAGGCTATTCCACTTTTTATGGTTACTACATGCTAAAGGCTCGCGGAGAGGCAGGAGATGTACAAGGAAGTCTAGATAGTATTCGTGCATATTGGGGCGGAATGCTGTCGCTGGGTGCAACAACCTTCTGGGAAGACTTTGATATTGAATGGTTGGAAAATGCAGCGCGTATAGATGAGCTCACGCCAGAAGGCAAGATTGATGTTCACGGTACTTACGGTGGTTATTGCTATCAAGGTTACCGTCACAGCTTGTGTCACGGCTGGGCTTCGGGACCTACAGCGTGGCTTACAGAATATGTACTGGGTGTTCGAATAGAGGAGCCGGGTTGTCGCACACTTCGAATTGTCCCAGATCTAGGGGATCTGGAATGGATCGAGGGTACATTTCCAACGCCTCATGGAATTGTATATGTAAGGCATGAGAAAGGTGCGGATGGAACCATCGATACGGAAGTTAAAGCACCGGAGGGAATTCGTGTCGTTCGGAGCTAGAATTGCTATATCGGGATCGGGGAATCTCTTCGATTCCGATATTAATCCAGATGTTATCCTTCTCAATTTTTGATGGAGGTGAGGCCAGCGGAAATGAAAAAAAGGAGATATGTAGGTTGTTATAAAATGTAAGCGTGTTCAAAGTAGGTGAAAAACAAATTTCATGATAGGATGAGGCATTTCTTATCGGGAAGGGGAACTTATGCGAGCGTTATTAAACTGGAGAAAATGGACCAGCGTGCTTATGGTAGGTGTTCTTATCGTTGCAGGGTTACTTCAGGCAAATCCTGTAGCAGCTTTGGCAGCCGAAGATACGGAGGACTCCTCAGCATCTCAGATAAGCTTGATGAGTGTGGATCCTTCTTTGAGTGTCCAGATGTATAACGCAGACCGTACGGAAAGCACAGGGACATTGCAGCCGATTTTCAAATTAACGAATACAGGGACAGCTACATTACCTCTAGAAAACACAAAGATCAGGTACTATTTTACGAGCAATGGATCAAATGTGCTGAGCTATCGAATTGACTCTTCCAACGCAAGCATTCGTAATTCTGCTCTTGGAACGTTCACAAAGCTTCCGAGTGCTGCAGCCAATGCCGATTATTATTTCGAAGTGGGTTTTGATGAATTTGCCGGCACGCTGGAAGCAGGATCAGCCATAGAATTCGAAGTCACTATTAATAAAAATGTAAGCCAAAGCTTTATCCAAAGTGACGATTACTCCTATAATCCAAGTTCATCCGATTTTGTTGATTGGCCGAAGGTAACCGCCTACTACGGTGGAACTCTAATTTGGGGAGATGAAATCTCCATCTTCGCACCTCCATCCTCGAACTATGCTTTGAATCAAACGGTAACGGCTTCCTCTACCATGGTGGGGACAGGATGGGGGGCAACTAACCTAACAGACGGGGAAGAGAGAAGCATTGATGGCTCAAACATGGGCTGGGTTAGCGAGCCAGGAAATAACCAATGGGTTCAAGTCGACTTGGGTTCAAGCCGTCAATTTAACCGGGTTGATCTCTTTGCCATCAATTGGTTGTCGGATCATCGCGGGAGAAATGGAATTGTTGGAGAAGGGTATCCCGTAGATTTGACGATTGAAGTCTCTACAGATGAGATAAACTGGACCATGGTAAAGACGGTAAATGATATTCTGAGACCCAAAATTTCGCTTAATTCGTATTGGTTTGATTCAGTCGATGCCAGATATGTAAGAATCAATACAACAAAGAACAGACCGATGACCACCTTGTCGGATACAAGGGCAGCCCTCTCTGAAATAGAAGTCTATTATGACAGCTCCTATACCGGGCCGACCGAGTCTCCTACCATACCTGATGAAGGAAGAGCGATTATAAGCCCTGAAGAATTTACAGGCGCCATTCAAAACCCTTTAATGGGAATGGCAACGAAGGATTTTCGAGTTAATCTTGCACAGGAATGGCCATTAGACTACATGCCCTGGGCTTCTTTGGCCATGACTTATATCCCATGGGATGTACTTGAAGATGATGTTGACGATACGATCGACAAGATCGTTCAGTATTCCAACGAAAGATGGAGAGGGAAAGATACCAACGGTAACTGGGTCTCCTATGAAGACTATAATATGAAAGTTATCCCGCGCGTTTACTTGAAGTTCCCGGAAGACCCTTTCTTTGGCCTGGAAGGCAACCATTGGCCTGCAGATATGAGAGCTAACGATTTTACGAGTGACAATTTCGATAAGCGATTAAAGCGATTGATTCAGCGTTTGGGAGCTTTATGGGATAACGATCCCCGAGTTGCTTATGTGCAAATGGGAATATACGGTACATGGGGAGAGCAGCATGGGACAGGTGTGCCTGCTAATATTGACGCGTACTTCCACCAGTATTTTCCGAATAAGAAGGTCGAGGTAAGATATGAGGGACACGATCCGTTTTCCTTTGGGCAATACAATGACTCCATTGCCAACATGAAAACCATTTCAAATTGGAAGAAACAAGAGGTCG
This sequence comes from Paenibacillus sp. ACRRY, assembly GCF_022346995.1. GTDB lineage: Bacteria > Bacillota > Bacilli > Paenibacillales > Paenibacillaceae > Paenibacillus. The sequence goes on from NZ_JAKRNM010000002.1 coordinate 198,639, forward strand.
GGGGAGAGACAGCCTATGATTATAATGGCGCAGATCTGCTCGGGACCAACCCGCATTTGACGATGATGGAACATGCCAACAACGCCGCGAATATGATTCGAAACGTTCATGCGACCTATCTCACGTGGATCGGGGAGTATACCTACCGTAATGATCCAGGTTATCCTGGATTGCCAGCCTATTACGAAAATAAGGAGCAATTGGACGCCGGTGCAGAAGCGATCCAGAAGGCTTTTGGGTACAGATATGTAATCACGGAATTCAACTATCCGAAGCAGGTCGATCCCGGGCAACCATTTTCCGTACAGTTTAAGGTGAAAAATACGGGAGCAGCTCCGATGTACTATAATTGGCCGGTACAAGTGAGCTTGAAGGATCCTCAAACCAATGAAGTGATTTGGAGCGATACATTCAAGAACGTTGATACACGAGAGTGGCTGCCGGGTGAGGGATATACCGCATGGAATAAGTACCAGACAGGAAATTGGAGTCAATCGGTGCTTGATTATGCGACAGCACCTGAAGTATATACGATAGCGAATTCATTTAATCTGCCATCAGGCATCCCATCGAACAAGGACTATATGATCCAGCTTGCCGTGCTTGATCCGGCTGGCGATGTGCCGAGCTTGCGCTTTGCCATTCAGAACTACAAAAAAGGCGGCTACGCTCCAATGGGTTATATGGGGGTAGGTCAAGAACCGGAAAGCATCACCATCGATCCTTCTTATTTTGACAGCCCTGCGAAGGATATCTCCCTTCGTTATTACAGCGCGAACAGTACAGCGCAAACAGAGCCGGCTCATGTATCTACCGTAACGGTGGCAGGTTCCAATCCGGTTGTCTATGCAGACAGCGGCGAGCCGTTTAATCTGGATCAGTTGAGTATCCAAGTTGAAGATCAATTCGGCCGTGCCCACAATGCGATGGTTGGCATGCCGGTCACCTGGTCCCTCGTTTCTGGACAGTCACATGCCACGATTGCAGGCAATAAGCTAGTTCCGATCAATCAGGGACAAGGTACATTAACAGCTACTTTGAATGGTGTAACCAGCAATGAGTTTCAATTTGTTGTCGAACAGACCTCTGGCACGGGTACGGTAACTGGACAGATCAAGGATAACTTTGGACGGATGGTGCAAGGTGCAGAAGTAAGTGTGGCAATCGAGGAAGAATTATTCACAGGGACAACAGACGCAATCGGCGTGTATAAAATTTTTGATGTGCCAGTAGGAAATGATTATACGGTGACAGTAGACAAAGAAGGGTATGACACAATATCATCTTCAGGAGTAGAAGTGGTCGGAGCTCAATCCACTACTGTAAATATGACAATGCTGATCACCTCAGCAGGGGATTTTAATGATGATTTCACGAATGGCAGCTCGAACTGGATTTCGGGTACCGGAACATGGACGGCAAGCGGCGGGGAATATATTCAGTCCGCTGGGTCCAACAGTACTTCGTGGAGGTATTCATCGGCAATTAAGGATAGAGTCTGGTATGATGCTACCTATGAAGTCGATCTCAAATCGGATAACGGATCCAGCTGGGCTTCCTTTATGTTCAGAAAACAAAATCCAAGTCATTCGGCTAACAACACTGGATATTTTGTATCCTTTACGAGCACGGGAGATGTTCGTTTGCAGAAAGCTGGATCAACCGTTACCACGCTTGCGAGTGTTTCTGCAGCCATGACGAATATGACGGAGTACCACCACATGAAGGTTGTTACTACAGGAAGCAATATTAAAGTATACATTGATGGGCAGGAGACGCCGATCATTGACGTAAATGACTCTACGTATTTGGCCGGATACGCGGGATTAGGTAACGGCGGGGGCAAATGGTTTTACGATAATGTCAGTGTGACACCCATTAGCTAACATTAACCTATCAGCGTGAACAATAGGTAGATGGATCATAAATGTTGAAACAGACGGCTGAAAGTTAATCAAAGCGGTCTGTACATTCCATGGTCCGTCTTTTTTTATTTCTGTATTGTCTTTGATATCAGGACATGTATGTGTTTTACATCCCATTAACAATCTTTTTACATAACAGGAGATGTAAAACTTAAGTCAAATGATGCTTTAATCCAAGTATCGGTGGGATGTAGAGCGCATAAATATCTTTGAAATAGGTGGTAGGTATTACAGTGTTTAGAGTCATGTTCACATGACGATTTTTACATAATTCTTCAGCTTGATCCCATCTATCATGGAATACTCACAAAGCTCTTCCTGTCATCCACAAGAGTGGTGAAAGTTTCCTGAATGGTGAACAAAGTTTGAACTTTGCAAGGAGCTGGAGCGAACCCTGCTTCAATTAAATCTACGTATAAAATGTGAGATAGAGAGAGGATATAATATATGGATACAGCAAAAGAAAGCTTTAATAGAACGTAAACGAATGCAGCTCTATGTAAAATTTTTAATAGGCGCTTTCATTGCGTTGACCCTGCCCTCAAAGTCTCATATATTTACTCCCGGCACTACAACACAGAACGGGTGGAGGGATCAGGTTGTTCAACAAAAAAGGAAAGAAAATGCTTGCTATGCTTACTCTGATACCCCTGGCTACAGGGATGGTCATGGGAGTTTTTCCTGCGCCAATTACTCATGCAGCTGCGGGAGATAACACGCCAGTCAACAGCACGGCTGCAGGCTCATGGCAAACGGGGGATTTGCATGTACATACATTTGAATCGGACGATGCGCAGAATTCGCTGGAGAACGTCCTGGATGCGGGGTTGATACAATATGGGCTGGACTGGATCGCGCTGACGGATCATTTGCGGTTATCCAAGCGGGATCACAACGGAAATGAAATTCCGGGTGGATCCATTCCAATGTCCGTGGGGATGAATGAATATCAGGTACCACAGATCAAGGCACTACAGGAGCAAGGCAAATATGCAGGCAAAACGATCTTCTCCGGCTTCGAATGGGACATGCCGACGCATGAACACGTCGGAGTGGGGATTCTCACAGATGAGCCGAATTCGACCGAAGCTCTGGAAGCTGCCAAAGAATTCGAATATCGGTTTACCAATCGCGATCCGAATCTGTTTGATCAAACAGACGTAGCAGCCTGGGATCAGGAAGGTGGACGTGCCTATACGACACACCAGGATGCTTTAACTGCCATTAACTGGCTGAAAACCAACTATCCAACAACGAGCTATGCGATGATCAACCATCCTTCGCGTGGCAAAAATAAATATACGATTGCGGACTTCCGCGATTTCAACGATCTGGCACCGCAGGTGGTATTCGGTATCGAAGGTATGCTGGGTAACCAGATGGAACCGGATCGCGGCGGGTATAACACAACCTACAATGTATCTAATCCGACGGCAGACGATGGGTACAAATACCGTACATATGGCGGGGTAGACTACATGGTAGCCAAAGTTGGCGGATTGTGGGACGCACTGCTGGGTGAAGGGCGCCACTTCTGGAACTATGGTAACTCGGATTACCATTTCAAGACAATTGGCACGAATTCCAGTGGTTACTTCCCTGGGGAATATGCCAAGACTTACGCGTGGATTGAGGGCAGCGGAATGCAGGCGGTACTGGAGGGCCTTCGTTCAGGAAAATCCTTTTCCGTATTCGGTGATCTGATCAACGCCCTGGATTTCACCGCATCCGGAGCAGGCGCTCAGGCTGAAATGGGTGACGAACTGAACGTGACTCAGGGCGATGAAGTGGAGCTGAAGATCCGTTTCAAGAGTCCAACCACGAGCAACAACTATGAAACACCAATCAACAGCGGCACATCCGCAGGCCAGGTGCCTGTGGTCGATCACGTTGACCTAATCGCAGGGGATGTGACAGGCAAGGCCGAGAAGGGCACAGCCGCATATAACAAGGATACCAATGATTCCACACGCGTGCTGGCTACCTTCACATCGGACGATTGGACGACAGATGCCGAAGGCTACAATGTTATCACATATAAGATCAAAGCGACGGATCAGGATCAGTATTTCCGCCTGCGTGGAACAAATCTGGATATGAACGTTCCGGGCGAGACGGTGAATGGTGAACCACAGCTGGATCCGAAGAACACAACTTCTGATGCAGAAACGCGTTTCAACCAAATTAATGACAGCAACTATCGGGATTTGTGGTTCTACTCCAATCCGATCTTCGTGAACGCGGCACCTTATAGTGATGTGCAGGCGGTAAACGACACAATCCAGGCGATTGATCTGGGAGATCTGAACGCAGTCACTTCCGACCTCACTCTTCCTGTTGAAGGGAAACATGGAGCGACAATTACTTGGTCCAGTTCCAATCCGGAATTGATCGATAATCAAGGCAAGCTGCTGACACAACCGAATAACAATGAACGATTGGAACTGACGGCAACGGTACAACGCGGCAGCGAAACTCAAACGAAAGTTTTCACTGTCATCGTTGAGGGTGCTAATAATCAGGTTCTGGTACTGAAAAGCAATATGACGACCACAGACGGCCAGCCGTACCATACGGATACATGGACGAATCAGTCTGTAATCGTTAGTGTAACCAGCGCGGTTTATGCACCGGCCACTTCGGCGACCATTGAGCTGTCCCGTGATGGAGGTCAAACGTATGACCTTTATACCGAGAATACGCCTCTGGAGATTGCTGAGCCTGGAGAGCACAGCCTGTTGTTCCGAGCTACAGACGATCTGAACAGTGAGTATACTTTACCGGTGGTTGTCAAAATCGACCGCGAAATTCCGGTCATTACACTGCAAGGCAGCAGTCAGATGACACTGAACGTGGGGGATACCTACAGTGAACCTGGAGCATTGGCATCCGACAATGTGGGGATCAGCGGTTCCGTGCAGATGGAAGGCACTGTGAACACACAAGCAGCCGGAATCTATACGATTCGTTATAACGTAAAAGATATCGCTGGCAATGCAGCAGCAGAAGTCACACGTACCATTACGGTACAAGCCAGTTCGAACAATGGCGGTGGATCAGGTGGCGGTAATGGAGGCAGTTCCGGTGGCAATTCCGGAGGAAGCACGCCAAGTGTACCAACAACGCCTACCGTTCCTACAACACCATCCACTCCGGAAACAGGATCGAATTCATCCACTGAAGTGAAGGTTGAAGTGGAAGCGAATCAGCCTATACAGACGGGGATTAAAGACGTGGTAGAATTCAACGCTCCGGCTGGAGCTGTAGTGGAAAAAGATACTATACAGCTGTCCGTGATCGCACAGGACAAACTGCAGAATACAGCTACACTGAACGTGCTGGGTCAAGCGGTACAGATTAGCCGCACAGGCGGACGGACATTGAACCATCAGGCAGAGTTGAGTCTGAATTATTATCCGGCAGGTTTGATAAGTGGAACGAAGCCAGCAATCTATTATTATAACGAAGCTCGTCAGAGCTGGGTTTTTGTCGGTGGGGAAACGAATGCTGCTGGAACCATTACGGCGAATGTGAATCACCTGGGTACCTTTGTTGTGTCCAGTTACACACCTGCGAACTTGACGGATCTAAATGGACACTGGGCATCTGATTATGCGGATCGTCTGATGGGCATGAACGTCATCCAAGGGTATGCAGATGGAACATTCCAACCGTCCAAGGAGATTACAAGAGCTGAGTTTGTCACATTGCTTAGCAAAGCGTTGGCTCTCCAAACGGTAGCGCCTACGACTTCATTTGTAGATGAGGAAGCTGTACCTGCATGGGCGAAGTCCGAGATTGCAGCTGCCGTGCAAGCCGGTATAGTGACAGGCTATGGAGATAATACATTCAAGCCGGATCGCACCATTACCCGTGCCGAGATGGCTGTGATGATGGCAAAAGCATTGAAGTTGAGTGATGTGCAGGCAGGAACGAACGGTGAGAATGCCAAACCAAGCTTCACCGATGCAGCACAAACGCCGGCTTGGGCACAGGAAGCCATGGATGCAGCTGTACAAGCTAATATTATTAATGGGTATACGGACAATACGGTTCGTGCGGAGAATATGACCACCCGTGCGGAAGCAACGGCGATGATTTACAAATTGCTGCTCGCGATGTACCTGTAAAATATAAAGAAATGTGTTGCTCAAAAACAAAGAGAGGAGTGCCATGAAGTGGCGCTCCTCTCTTTTTTAGTTGATTCAATCTTTTATAGCACCAATATGGGAATAAATAAGGCCGGCAGCAGATTCAATACTTTGATATCTGTAATCTTTAGGACGTTCAATCCGGTGCAGAGCGCCAGAATACCACCAATCAACGTGATTTCGTTAATGATGTTGGCCGTCATGTACACGGAGATAAAGTCAGCCGAGAAGAAGACCAGAGCTTCAATGACAAATAAAATAATCGCTGAAAACATGATGCCAAAGCCGAAGGAGGAAGCCAGAATTAAGGCCGTAATGCCCGAGAAAATGGTGTTGATCTGCAAAAACGTGTTATCTCCCTGAAGTGCGCTTTGCAGCGGTCCGAGAATCGGTATCGACCCTAAGCATAATAAAGAGATCGCAACCGTTAATCCTTCGTTCAGTCCATTGGATGAGAAGCGGGTCATGATCTTGGACAAGATCTGGTCGAAATTAATCAGTTGACCGATAATGCCGCCTACCGTAAGAAAAATAACAAACATGACCTGATATTGGCTGGTGGTGATGCTGTTGATGGTTGTGCTAATGCCAATGATGATTGCACTGATCCCGATGACTTGATACAAGATGGCTTTATATCCGTCATTTACAAACTTTTTGGTTATCGCTCCAAGGGTACTTCCGAATACAATGGAAAAGCAATTGACTAATATTCCTAACATGATTTCACTCCTGAATTCACCAAACCGAGTTTAGAACATCGTCTACTTGCTGTATTCTCTTCACAGATGGTGTTTGAATTAGATTTCCTTTGACCATGACCATCCGTACATCGGATAGTGCTTCAATGTTTTCCAGCGGGCTTTGGTCCAGCACGATCAGATCTGCCTGTTTTCCAATATCGACCGTACCTGTAACGTCTTCAATGCCGAGGATCTTCGCGTTGGTTCGGGTCACCATATCGATCAGCTGCTTGTTGTTAAGATTCGTCTGTTTGATGTAATAGTCCATCTCTCTCCACATGTCATAGTGAGTCACATACGACATGGCGGCATCGGTGCCAAGACCGATGGTAATGCCGTTGTCGATGGCCTGCTGGGCACCTTTTAACATGGATGTATACACGAGTCTGGCGTTTTCTTTCACGGTTGCACTCACCTTCGTTACGCTGGTATCGAGCAGAGCAGAGGGATAAGCAGCCAGAAAGGTAGGAATAAGCGCAGTATAGCCGTTTAGGGCATTTGGATTGTTTTTGAACAGGCTGATAATCTCATCATCCATCTCGGAGCCGTGCTCAATGGTATCGACGCCGCCTTTTAATGCGACTCTGACACCTTCCGTGCTTTCCACGTGAGCTGCCACCCGCAACCCGATTTTGTGGGCTTCATCGCAGATCGCGGCAACTTCTTCCACCGTCATCTGCAAACGGCCTGCTTCGCCGACCATTTTGGCATCCGTCACGCCGCCAGTCACGCAGATTTTGATGAGATCCACGCCGTTCTTCACATTGATGCGTACATTCTTTCGAGCTTCCCAAGGGGAGTCCCCAACGAGAGCAAGGAAAGGAGCACCATGTCCTCCCGTTACGCTTAGGAAAAATCCAGAAACAAGCAGATTGGGACCAACGAAATCACCGTTATTAATCTCATCCCGCAATTTTACATCGGTATAGAAGAATTCACCGACACTGCGCATCGTGGTTACGCCTGCGTGGAGTGCGGTCAACGCATTGCGTTTCATTCGTTTTTTTAGAACGTTCTTGCCGAATTTCGTGTTCAGGATCCGATCATATGCGAATTGCAGCATGCCTTCGCTGACAGACAGACTGAATGGCTTACCATCTGCAAAGAGATGAACGTGAGCATTGATTAAGCCAGGCATTACGTATTTTCCCGATAGGTCGATGACCTCATAGTGGTTCGGAATGGCCTGTTCACTTGATTTTCCAATTCCCTGAATCAGCCCTTGCTCATTGACCAGTACAGTCATGTTTTTCTCCAGATTGCGATTAAGGTCTCCATGAATCAGATGGCAGTTCTTTAATGCATAAGCTGTTTTCGTCATTGGGTGTTCCTCCTTGAAATAAGTATAGAATTTAAAATTGAATTAATCATTCATTTTTGAATCAAAAAAATAAGGGGGGTGGATCAGGCATTTTTTTGCGTGCGGACCAAGACGTTTTTTGACCTGATCTGCACGCTGTGCCAGCTAGGCATATAGCTTATTCACTCAAACTCTTCATGCCGTATAACCGGTATACATATAACGCTTCAAAAATCTGCTTGCGGCTGTCCTCGCTCATGTCCCGTTTCAACAAATCCAGGTTCATGTCGATCACATTGTGCGCGAGAATATCGAGCATGATCAGGTTTTCTTCCATTCCGATCTCATAATGCTTGTACTGCTTTTTGAGATAGGCCTTTTTGGTTTCGACCATGGTCTCTACGAGCTCGTTCTTGGCGTTGGTGTAGATCGTTCCTTTGTTCTTTTCGAAAATGATGATGACCTGGTTCCGGTATTTGCGTAATACATCAATCTGTTCCTGTAACAGTGCTGATTTCCTTTCGCTATCCGTTTCCGCCTCGAACAAGTTCTGGTTATCGAAGTGAATGGTATCGACCAGCACTTTTTTTAGATAATTTACCAGATCGGGCGGCACGACTGCGTAGAACAGATCCTTTTTGTTTTTGAAATACGTATAGATATTGCCTACGGAAATATTGATTTCGTTCGCAATATCGCTCATTTTGGCATCGATAAAGCCTTTCTCGTAGAACACCTTCAGCGCTGCGTATTCAATTTCTTTCCTGACTTCGTCTTTCTTGGCTTGCACCATTGAGAACGACTCCTTAATAATGAATGAGTGATTCGTTATTAGGTTATTCTTATTTAGTGGGTTTGTCAACAGGGACGAGAAGATCCTGAAAGATACGTTTCTGCGATCGGGTTGGAATGTCACATGCGCCAAGGGATCTGTGGAATTTTATATCGAAAAAAGTTGTTTCCATCTTTTTTAACATAAATCCATGGTGGTGGTACTGGAGTACCTTTTGCTTTGTACAAGGCTGTGCCCTCGTCACTTAATGTATATCGTTCAAGACTATGTGTATCTTCAAAACTCACTGTTCCTTGGTAAGATAATCTCTTGCCTAGAATTTCTACATTAGGTGCACTTGAAATGATTCTGTTTGCCGTGTTAATCAATCCAATTCTCCCCGAAGACCATATGAATAATTCACTCAGCAATAATAAGCCAACCAAGATGGTGAAGCTTATAATAAGTAGTCGTTTTATTCTCATAATCCTTGACCTCCTTTGAGAACATACTATGGCTAAACATCTCGAGTATCAATAATAATGTTCCCGCTTTCAATTAAGCATTGACTTTCGCGTTGTGTCCCCCTAAACTTCAATTATTAAAATACTTTTAAAAACATTTTTTTGAATGATAAATCAATTGAAAGGAGGGTTGAATTCTAAATGCAGCCTACATCACACAACACCCAGCAGGTGAAGCGAATTAATGTGGAGCTGGTGAAGAACACGCTTAGATCAACGGGCGTGGGAACGAAGTCTTCCCTTGCGAATCTGACAAAACTCAGTGTTGCTACCTGCGGCACGATCCTCAACGAGCTGCTCCAGACGGGAGAGATTATCGATCTGGGCCCGGATGAATCAAGCGGGGGGAGACCTGCGAGCAGATATCAATTCAATGCGGACTATGCCGGCGTGCTATGCGTGTTTATTCGAACAGAGGGCGGTGTTCACTCGATCACGCATCTTCAGGCCAATCTGAATGGCGAGATAAAGGATGAACAGACGCTTGTTCTGGATGAGATAACCGTGGCTACGGTGGAGGATCTGATTGCAGCCTTGATTGAAAAGTACAACAATGTTCAGGCGATCGGGATTGGTATACCGGGGGTGGCCCACAACGGAATGATAGGCATTTGTGATGTGCCAGGTCTGGCAGGTCAGCCGCTGGGGCCGAAGCTCAAGGAGCGATTCGATGACGTGGAAGTTATCATTGACAATGACATGAATCTGACGGTGTACGGACTGTACAACGAGCAGCATTTTGAGGAAAAGAAAAACTTTGCGGTGGTCACTTTTCCAAAAAATCATTTTCCCGGGGCAGGTTTCATCATTGATGGTCACCCTTTGAAAGGGAACACGCATTTTAGCGGAGAGGTATCTTACCTGCCTTTTGGGGTGTCAGCCGAAGAACAGCTTCGGCTGCTGCAAACTCCGGAAGGACTGCATCAGCTGGTGGTCAAAACGCTAGTATCCATCATTGTCATTATTAACCCGGCAGCGATCGTCATTACAGGAGACACGATGGACGCTGGCATGAAGCACAATCTGATCCAGGGTTGCCTGCAAACCATTCCACAGGAGCACATGCCACAAGTCATGATTCAAAATGACACACGACGTGAATATGTTACCGGCCTGGTGGCTGTCACGTTGGAGAGCTTAACCTATCGCATCCAGTTAATTGAGAAAAAGTGGTAGATCATATGTGACGAATCGTTATTTGTCTTATACAACAGGAGGTACTCATTTTGGAGCAGCAAGCAAGTAAAAAGAAGTTTAATAAGATGTATGCCATGCAGCTGGCGACCATCTTTATTGGTTTTATTGTGTTTGGCATATCGGAAAATATTAAAGGCCCGGCGATTCCGCGCATTCAATTCGACTTCAATCTGGACGAGAAGCAGCTCGGAACGTTGTTATCCCTGAACGCATTGGGGTACCTGATCGCTTGTTCATTCACGGCTATCCTTGTCCGCAAATGGGGCATCAAGGCAGTTAGCATCATCTCCTTTGCCTCCATGATTCTCTCGGGTGTGTTCATTTATTTATCCCATACATATCCGCTCTTTGCTTCATCGTATTTCTTCATGTACATCGGTAACGGCATGCTGGAGATTGCGCTGGCGATACTGGGTGCTCGGATTTTTGTGAAGAATACAGGCACAATGATGAACCTGTCCCATTTCTTCTATGGTCTGAGTTCTACCGTAGCTCCGCTGCTGGCAACGGGAGTCATGTCACTGACGGTATTTGGACATGAACTGGACTGGCGCGGCATGTATCTGGTCATGTTGTCCTTGTGTTTATTGCCGATTATTGCGGCAATGCTCAGTACGTTTCCGGGAGATGATCTTCCGCATGAAGACCGGGTTTCTTTGAAAATGCTGACACGTGATCCGGCCATCTGGATGATGGTGCTGATTCTTTCTTTTGGCGTGGTATCCGAACTGGCTGTGGGCGGCTGGCTTGTAAACTTCCTGGAAAAGGCATATACATGGGACACCGTGAAGGCTTCGGGGATGCTGTCTGCATTTTTCCTTAGCTTCTCACTCGGGCGTCTGCTGCTCGGTCCACTTACGGACCGAATTGGTTTCGTGCTTTCATTAATTGTTTTCTCGGCTTACTCAGCTGTATGTACGTTCGCGGCCATCGCGGGCGGTGAGGGGTTGGCGTTCCTGTTTGCCGTGTCTGGTGCAGGTATTGCGATGATCTATCCAACCGTGATGGCATTTATTGCGAAAAGGTATCCAAACGGAAGCGATACCGCCATTACATTTGCGGTTACCCTGATGGGGGTCGGCAGCGTCATTGGTAACTATGCGATTGGTTGGGTTATTGAAGGCGTGAAGAACGCGTATGGTGCAACTACTCCGTTGGGGCTGCTTCGCGGTCTGCAGGCAGGGTATGGGTTTATCGGTTTGTGCGCTGTGATCTGTGCGGCGTCGGGCGTGGTGCTGTTTGTGTATCTGAAACGGAAGCAGGAACTGATTTAGTTATCCTTGTTATGGTATAGGAATCCTCGTTGGAGTTAAACGGGGATTCTTTTATTTATTGATTCTGAGATACATGATGCTATTATTTTAGCTAGCCGTAGAAGAATTATAATTTTTAATTTACAGACGGATGCAATGCAACTTTTGGTGTTTTATAGAGAATATCGCGGGGCGAGGTATAATTGGAGCAACTATCAAACGAAAGGTATGAGATTGACATGACTACAGCCATACTTAGAAAATGGGGAAATAATATCGCAATTTGTATTCCTAACCAAGTACTTAAACGTCTTAATCTGAAGGAAGGTTCGGAAGTTGAGATTTTAGTGACGGCAGACAATGAATTGTTGTTGCGCCCAAAAACCAAACTGACCAATTACAATGAAGAACTGCGCTCTCATCAAAAGACTCTGCTCTCTAAAGTGAAAGAGGATAAACGACATGATGAAATAGACTTTGGCACGGAAGGGAACGAGTTGCTTTGAGTATCCAAATGAGATCCCATACTTAAGTTCACGTCCATCTCAATGACGTGGATTTTTTTTGTTATTATCCCGAAAGGAATTTTCGAACTCTTCTGTTCTTGTTTTACCTAGTTTTAATAAAGCAACGAATTATATTGTTTCGATATAGAATTTGGAATTTATCCGGTGATTAAATGCATTTAGTAGACACTCCTAGTGAAAAGAAAGATTTTAATCCTCTGAAAATGTTTCCCATTTATAGTATGATCATACTATCGATAGCTTCTGCAAACACGTACTCTATCATTTCTGAGGCTATCGGATAAGGTCGGGTCATCACGAACGAGCACGAAGACCACCCTATACATAAAGCAAAGGGGATAGAGACATGGCAGTCACCTCAAATCTAGAACAGATTCGCATTATCGAATACGATCACTCTTACGCTGCCGCACTCGCAGATATGTGGAACCGCAGCAATGAAAGCTGGGGAGGCGGTACGAACCAGAGAACGGAGGATACCGTGCGCCGGGAGATGGAGAGTTCGTCCAATTTGCATGTGTTTCTCGCGGTTCATGAGCATGAAGTGGTTGGCTTTTGCAGCTTTGCCCACTACCGTTTCGATGAAGGTGCGCTGTATGTACCGTTATTGAACGTGCGTCCCGATTATCATGGCCATAAGGTCGGCCGCAATCTGATCCTGAACGCCGTTCGCAAAACCGTGGAAGCGGGGTGGCCCCGCCTCGATCTATTCACGTGGGCAGGCAATACCAAGGCCGTGCCGATGTACAAGAAGTGCGGTTTCTTCTGGGAGAAAAAAGAGGACAATGTGCACCTGATGAACTTCATCCCGACCGTCTTGCAGACCGAGGCGCTCGCTCCATACTTCGAGGTGCTGGATTGGTATACCGACAGTACGCGTGAACTCGTCATTGAGCCGGATGGCCGGCGTGAGTGTGGCTTTGATTTCTTTGATTACACTTGGAAAAAGGGAGACATCTCTCTGCGCGCCGAGTTTGAGAAGTCCGGTCGAGGCTTGACCGCGCTCGAAACGCCAGATTACGAAATCTCGACAGAGATGGACGACCATGATCTGGTGTTTGGCTCCATATACAAGGTTCGCTACCGAATCAAGAACTGCTCAGCATCTGAGCTGACGTTCGAAATCAAGGGGCAGGACAACAAAAATATTCGCTTTGCTCTGGACACCACAAGAGAAGTGGCTCCGGGAGAGGCGATCATTGTGGAAGGCGAGTTCCATCTGGACCCGGTCACAGAGGAACAGAACCTGATGAAGACCCACCCTGTTGTCGCCAGCACATGGCTGATTGGCGGCAGGAAAGCGGAATTCCGTATAGGCGTTGCACCGAAGTTTCCAGCCAAGCTGAACCTGGTGCTGCCCGTGAAGGAACTGTACACAGGCGTCCCGGCAGAGCTGGTTCTGAACGTGGAGAACAATTATGATGCCGACGCCGAGTTTGCTTTTGACCTGCCTGAGGATGAATTCCTGGAATGGACAGAGCCTTCGGTACGTGTTACCGTGCCTGCGAAGGGTAAAGCTTCGATACCTGTATCCTTTATCCTACGCTCGTATGGACTTTATTCGAGGCAGGTGGAAGTGACAGCTGTTCCGGCAGGTCACCAGCCAGTCGTTTTCACAAGTAAACTCTCCGTCCTGATGAAGGGGACCCAAGGGCGTTATGGAGGAGAGCACGGGGATCAATGGGTAGCTGTGAATGGCGCATTCTCCCTTCATATGAGCAGACAAGATAATACGATGTGGATCGAATATCCGGGCTCTCACCACACATTCTGGTGGACCTATCCGAAGCTGGGTAAGCCGTTTGCCGAGGAGTTTTCCAAGAAACAAGCCAGAGAAGTCAACATCTATCCCGAAGGGGACCGTCAGGTTCTTGAAGCTCTCTATGAATCGGAGGACTTTCCTGGGTTGCAGATCAAGTCTGTGGTCCATTTGTTTGCCAGCGGCATTGCGGAATTTAACCACGAAATAATCAATACGCGCAGTACAGAGCTGGAAGAGAATATGAGTTTGATGACCAACTTCGGATTCTACGGCAATCGGCTAATTCTGCCATATCAAGGTCGGTATGTGGACATGGGTGATACGTACTCTAGTGATCCGGGCCATTGGGATAGTGCACAAATCACGGAGAATTGGCTTTTCTGCAAGGAAGCGTATGGAGCATGTGGTATCTATTGGGACCCTTCGATGAAGCTGCTTCGTCCAGAATATACATTGGGGCTGGAACATGAGCTTGGACGGATGCCGGCAGGGGCTGTTGTGCAGACCAAGAAGACTGTATTTGCGTTGAACACCTTTGTTAAATGGCAGGATTTCCGTTCTTTTGCACGTAAAGAGCCCGATCTGATTGTACCTGTGCTGGATGAACATCTCGAACTGGCTCTGGGTAATGGCAATCCGTTTGCCGGAGGAAAGCTGCAGGCAGAATTGGTAGAGCGAAAAATGATACCACTAGCCGGAAATCTGGAGCTGTATGCGCAGAACGGTGGTGCATCAGAGTTTAAAGTTGCAGATATGGAATTAAACCGGGAGCAGGACCTTCGCTCTGTACAGTTGGAGTTCTCCCCTGAGGAAACCGTGGCAGAGGAAAACAGTGAACATGGCTGGAAGATTCGAGCCGTATATCGCGGAGAGGATCGGATTCAGGAACGGACCGCTCTCTGGTTTCCGAAGACGCAATCCGCGGTTAACTGTGTGATTGAAGAAGGGCAGGCAGGTCCGGTGTACACGGTGAGCAATGGAGTTCTCACGATCGCAGCAGCACCCGGGTTCGGAAGTGTTGTGCATTCCTTAACGTATCAGGGTGAGGAATGGCTGGACAGTTCGTATCCGGAAGCTGCTCCGCGTTCCTGGTGGAATCCTTGGTACGGCGGGCTTGGTGTGGGAATCCCCGGCATGAATGGTTTCAGCCGTCAGCAGGAGCACCGAAGTGCAGAGTGGACGGAGCAGAAGGATGATCACGGAAACGTCTGGACAGGAATCTGCATGACGACCCGGATCGAGAAGCAGGAAGCGAATCGGGGGATCACGCTACAACAGCGTTACCTTATGCTGCCTGGCGTGCCAGTTCTCTGCTCGCTGCATTCGGTGACGAACGAGACCGGATGGATGCTGGCGGACTACTCGCTTACGGAAGATCATTTCTTCAAGCCGTCACCCATCTTTGCCGAAGGTTGGGTGGAACATCCCGAGCAAGGACGGTTCTCCTTAGGGAAAGTGGATGCAGGTCTTCAATTGAAGGGACTCTTGCGAATAGGTGCGGTTACGCGTAAAAACATGCTTCATGCCGTAGATGGCTATCCCAATCATAATCCGTCGGTATATGTGAACAACCAGGTACTCAGCCACAATGTGCATCAACATCTTCCGGTAGCCAACGGGGAAACAGTCTGGATGAAACCAACTTATCTGGTCTTAGGGCAGATTCCTCTGCATGCGGAAGATGTCCGTAGCCTGTTGAAGCTATCCTTTGGGAACACGACTGTTGAAAAGGAGAACACGCATGCCGATCATTGATATTCACATTCATCTGTCTGACATTGACAGCTTCCATCGAACGGCGATCGATCTGTCCCGGGTCGATTACTCTGCCGCTGGCCTCAAGGCAGAGTTTGACAAGAACGACGTTATTCTCGGTATTGGCATGGGAGTAACCGAGCAGACCAAGGGAGCCTTTCCGGACTCCAGTTCACCGAACCCGATGGGACTTGATCTGGAAGAAACGGTTCCGCCCTTTCTGATGGAATGCGTAGGCGTCAATCCGAACCGGCTTGGTGGTGAACACGCGCAGGAAGAACTGGACCGCATTGAAGCAAGGCTGCAGGCTCCCGAGGTAGCGGGTATCAAGCTGTACGCGGGGTACTATCATTACTATGTCCATGACAAGATTTATACTCCGATCTATGAGCTGGCAGCCAAGTACAATATTCCCGTCGTGATTCATACGGGGGACACCTACTCCATGAATGGATTGCTGAAGTATGCCCATCCGCTGACTGTGGATGAGCTAGCATATCAACAGCGCGGGGTGAACTTTATGATCTGCCATTTGGGTGACCCCTGGGTGATGGATGCCGCCGAAGTGGTGGCAAAGAATCCTAACGTATATGCCGATTTGTCCGGCCTTGTGGTGGGTGATCGTCCCCATTTTGAACGGTTCATGAATGAACCGCTGTTCATGGACCATTTCCGCCGGGCGCTGGTATATTCCGATCACTATGAGAAAATGCTCTTCGGAACCGACTGGCCGCTTGCGCCGATCGATCTGTATGCCGAATTCATCCGCAGGCTTGTGCCAGAGCAGCATCATGAGAAGGTGTTCTATGAGAATGCTTTCCGTTTATTTCCGCGCATAGAGCAGCGAATTGCACAGCTGGGTTAAGAAGAAAGGTTCAAGGAATATATTTATAAGATGATAAATATTCGGAATATGACGTTTGCGTTCACTATGATCGCACACTATAAGTTATCGATCGTAAAGAAGCTCCTGCCACATATGTGGCAGGAGCTTTTATAACTAGAAGGATTTATTATAACGTTAACCAAGCTTCTTCACTTTTCCATTTAAAGCTATGTTCTTCTCTGTCAGCAGTAAGAGAACCGATCCGATCCGATCTAATTGAGCAAGTCTCATTATAGAACAATCGGAGCCCCAGCCCATCTGAACAAGAGCACTTTTCTGCCACAGGGAGAGTCAAGTTGCGTTATCAGATTTCATTTACATACGAGCCTTTTTGGTAGGAATTCGAATGACAGACGGCTCTTCCTTGGGACGTTTTAAATAATCCTTGCTCGGCTTATGGAGCAGAAGGAATGGGATGGAACATAGATATAGCGTTTGCCCCCAGGTGGGTGGCAGGGCTATACCGAGCAGTAATGCCAAAATTAGCGCAAATATGGTTCTGGTGTACCTACGTTGAGCGATACAAACCACGATCCAGATCGAGGGAAGGCCAAGCAAAATAAACCGGGTAATGGCATCCGCTAGTACAACAGGAGCGTTATCCAGTGTGCCGCTGAGAAACATAGAGATTGCTTTCAAAAGGGAGTACCCTTCATAGACAACTTTGAGGCAGAGTAGAGAGTAAAAGGCATTAAACCATTTTGGAATTTTCATTTAATTCACAGACTCCATTCCACAACTAATCTATACTTGCAAATCCCGCTTGGAATACTGCCGCACATGAGCCTCCTGCTTGAGATACATCTTGCTCGGTTTGTGGAGCAGGAGTACAAGCAGCATGAACAAATGCAGAACGACTAGAAAATTCTGAAGCAGTCCGGCAGTGAACAAAAAGGTAAGACTCATGAAGGTCATGGTCCATTTATATCTTCTTTTTGCAATGAATATCATGGTCAGAATCGGTGGACCCAGGATCAGCAGGATGCGGATTCCTGCATTGGTGAAATAGGCAACCTGGTCGGATAGCGGAAATGCGGCGTAATCTGAACTATGCAGCAGGATATCGTAGATTAAAAAGCCCATGGAAATCCCGATGTAGATCGTCTGCACCCCAAGCAGCGCGCGTATGACGTTTAATAATGTGGGCATCTTCGTTTTCAATTTCATTTCTCTCCCTAATGAATATGTAGTTCTTTAATTATACGTAAGTGATGTCATATTTTGTATTAAACCAAAGTCTAGTTTTGTTAATCGGTTGCCGTCTCCTTTGTCCTAGAAAGATCCTAGGGAAAGGGCGTCAGAGGTACTGCACGAATATGAAAACATCATTGCAAATGTTGTATACCACTGAACAATTCACAGATACATACCGATATAAAGAAAATACATAAAGTATGGATTACAACATGATGAAAATGGAAGGTGAAATGAATTGAAGTTATTCGGTAAGGTGAAGGGAAGCATGACGAATATGTCCTTCAGGGTCAGATTGCCGCTGATGATCAGTGTGCTGGTATGTATCGTATTGGTAGTTACGGCGATCTTATGTTATAGGGTTGCAGAAAATATTACGCTGGACAAAAGTAAAGATGAGATTAAAGCGACTTCCGATCGGATCGGGGCGGGATTGTTCACATCCCTTACCCTGGAGGAACAGTCAACGTTTCTGATTACGACCCATCGTACATTTGAGGAATTGCTCCAGATACGGAATTCGGGAGAACAGAGCGATGATGCATTTTTCACGGAAAATAGTGAACTGATTGACAAAGCGAATGGCATACTGGCAGACAGTCTTGCAGGAATGGAGGGCAACAGCAATATTATCTTGCTGGACAAGGAAGGCATTATTGTTGCAGCAAATGATCCGTCAGCCCTCAAGGGTGAACGTGCAGATCGTGATTACTTTAAGCAGGCCATTCAAGGACGGAATGTCATCAGTGACGGGATTATTTCCAAAACGTTAGGTACGTTGGGAAACGCTTTTGCCATGCCAATTTATAATGATGACAATCAAGTAGAAGGCGTGTTGGTATCTACTGCAACCACCTCGTTCTTCGTCGACCAGCTGCAGAATATCGAAATCAATGAAAAAGGTAGTGTTATCATCCTGGATCGTGTAGGTACGGTGATGTTCCATTCGTCAGATGAGACGTTGACAGGCCAGAAGATGGAGTCCGGGGAATATCAGACATTGATTGATCTGCCTCCAAGCGAACAGCTGCAGCAAGGGGAAGTCAGCTCGGAAGAAAAAGTGGTATTCTACTCCAAAATTCCACGCTCTGATTGGACGGTAATCGTGGAGGATTCGTACGAGGACGTGCGGAAGCCGCTCGTATCCATGGCGAACAAAATGTATATCGTTCTGTTCAGTGCCATTGCGGTTTCCATCGCAGCTGGAATTCTGATCTCGCTTATGTTAACTAAACCGATAACCAGACTGACCGGATTGTTCAGACAGCTCGCAAGCGGAGACCTGACCGTTCAGGCAGAAGGCAAATACAGTGGAGAGTTCAAAGACTTGGCGGACAGCTTCAACACGATGGTGGGTGTCAACAGACAGTTGATCTCCAGCATGAACAGCTCCATTGATACGTTGAACACCAGTACAACCGAGCTGGATCAATCCACGCAGCAGACTTCCGCATCCATTGCGGATACAACAACAACGGCAATGGAAATTTCGCGGGCCATGGAATCACAGGCAAGCGATACGGAATCCATCGTGGATAAATTCATGAACGTTGGAAGCAAGATTGCGAGTGTGAGCGAGAAATCACAGGCGGTGAAACGCAAAGCCGATGAGATTACCAACGCATTTGAAAACAATCATGAAGTCGTTGATAAGCTCATTGCCGTGAACAATCAGAATGAGATTGAAGTGGGCAATATCTCTAAAATTACGGTGCAACTCGCCGAGAGTTCTTCAGGCATTCATCAGATTACAGGTACCATTGCCGAGATTGCGAATCAGACGAAGCTGCTTGCACTTAATGCTTCCATCGAGGCAGCCAGAGCAGGTGATCAGGGACGCGGCTTCGCCGTTGTTGCCTCGGAGATCCGCAAACTGGCAGAGCAGACGACCGCACAGTCGGAAGACATCAAGCGGATCGTGATGCAGACGATTGAACATGTCGAGCAGAATAACCGCAGCGTACAAGCCATTGAGGCCATTGCGGAACAGCATAAGAGCAGTGTTGGTCAAACCAAGGAAACCTTTACGTTTGTTACGCAAAATATGCATGAGATCATGAACCAGGTACAGGCCATTGCTTCCGAGATCGAATCCATTGAACGTGACAAGGATGATGTCCTTGGGGCCGCACAGAACTTGTCTGCTTCCGGTGAGGAAGTATCGGCTTCAGTTGAGGAAGTGACCGCAACAATGCAGGAGCAAGCGGGGATGACAGAGCATTTGGCAGAGATGGTGCAGACCATTGATACGCTGACCAAACGGCTTGCAGAGGAAGCCGCGAAGTTTAAAACGAATTAACCCAATGAAGTACCCAAAATGAAGTAACCCATCCCGTTTTAAGCAAGTATCATAAGAATTTATTTTATAATATTAAAATGGTTCATGAAGAAGACGTGCAAGGACACCAATCGATAAGGATTGATGATGTCCCTGCACGTCTTTTGAATTTATAGTGATGATGAGATGCCAGTCTTGGCGAATCGGGACAGGGCAAACCTTCCAATATCCTGATCCGTATGCCCTGTCTGGACCAAATCGGACAGGATCTGGCCAATCGCGCTCGCAAATTTGAAGCCATGACCCGAGAATCCGCCTGCCAGCCAAACATGCTCATGCAGCGGGTGACGATCAATAATAAAATCCTCGTCCGGCGTCATTTCGTATTTGCATACACTGCCACGTTTTAATTGGCCTGCCGCCAGCGGCATTCGAAGCTCAAGCAGCCTCCGCAGTTCACCCTCATCTGTTTCTTCTGCTCCGAACGGTGTCTGTTGCTCTCCTGGCGTCCATGTTGGTCCTGTATCATGACGGCCAATCTTCACTCCGGCCCCTCCGATACTAGGGAATCCGTAATAGATCCCTTCCTGTTCGGATATGGTGAAACCAGGGAAATGTTCTTCACCGAACAATGCTTCCGGTGCATCGAACCATCCTACCGTTTTGCGAACGGCCCGGATCGGGAGATCCACAAATGGCTTCAATGTCTGGAACCAGGCACCTGTGCTGATTATGAGCTTACTTGCATGATACGTATCTCCACCAGTGGTTTTTACGGATACGGACTGAGGTCCGTACTCGACATGTTCCACAGGAGTATGCGTCAGCAAGGTGGCACCCGCTTGTTCTGCGGCTTGCCGATACGTCTGAATGCAGCGTTCACTGAACAGATAACCAGCATCCGGTTCGTACATGCCTTCATAATGTTCAGGTATGGTAATCCCTGACCAGCGCTTCATCACTTCATTTGCACGCAGCATTTCATATCGGACTCCGGCATCATCTGCATGAGTTAACCGGTCGCGAAACGAATGGAACTCTGGGTCAACCAGGTTGATAACCCCTGAACGAACAAGCAGGTTGTTGCCAGTTATATCCTCCAACTCCTGCCATAAATTCTGGGCAAGGAGTGCCATCGCGATGTAATCAGGTCCCCCGCTGTAAACATGGCGAATCAATCGGGACTCTCCATGATGGCTGCCTTCGGTATGTGGGGGATCAAAAGCATCAATCATCAGGGTTTTTAGCCCGCTTCGTGCCAGATAATAACCTGCACTCATCCCCATGGAGCCTGCTCCAACGATAATGACGTCATAGAATGGTGTGATAAGAGCTCCTCCTCTCGCGGATTGATTAGGCTTGATTAGCTTACATGATAATGTAGACTTGAAAGCGAGTTTGGTCAAGAGGCAGCTTATAGAGAATGGAAATACGACAATAGAAAAGTTCGATTAGGAATTGAGTTGTATGCTGTCCAAGATCGTGGTAGAGTTTTGAACCATACATTCCGACCGGATTAATTGGCTTTGGTGACTGGATTAACCCGGATTCTCATAAAGGAGAGTGAAGTCAACGTCAATCGATCGCGAGCAAGCATCTTCATTTCCCAGTCCAACCTATGCCGAAATTGTCCTTGAACCTGCCTATAACCAGGCCAGACAGCATCTGCTGAACCCCATGATGGCCGTAAACAAAGCACATCTTATTATGCTTCGGGAACAACGCATTATATCTGAACCTGAGGCCCTTCGCATCGCTTCAGCCGTTCTAAATCTTCAAGTGAATGAACTTCGGACCAGTACCTATTCATTCCGGGTGGAAGACCTGTTTTTTCAGGTTGAATATGAGCTGGAGAAGCTTGGCGGAGAATGCACCGGAAATTTGCATGTAGCCAGGAGCCGCAACGATATGGGGATAGCCATGTATCGTATAGTGCTGAGAGAGAAGCTGAGCACGGCCATTGCTTCAGGATTGTCACTTCACCGAAGTCTCAGAGATTTTGCATCACGTCACATTCATACCCTCATGATCGCACACACCCACACACAACAAGCCCAACCCACAACACTTGCTCATTACATCTGTGCCGTTAGTGATTCACTGGAACGCGACCTCCACCGATTGAAAACAGCCTACGCAGGCTGTAATCGCAGCAGCCTAGGCGCTGCGGCGCTAACCACGTCCGGTTTCCCAATCTCTCGGGAACGGACCGCTGAGTTACTTGCATTCGAGGACGTTATTGAAAATGCCTACGACGCTGTCAGCGGTGCAGATTATGCAGGAGAAGCCGCTTCTGCCGCACAGCTTGCGGCAGTCCATCTGGGACGTCATGTTCAAGATTTGCTGCTGTGGTGTACGCAGGAATATGGCGGAATAATGGTTGCCGCACCTTACGTCCAGATTAGTTCCATCATGCCGCAAAAACGAAATCCGGTTTCCCTTGAGCATGCTCGTTCACTCCTTTCCAGTGCCAAAGGGGATGCAGCCACCGTTCTTGGCATGATGCATAACACCCCTTTTGGTGACATTGTGGATACGGAAGATGATATGCAGCCTTATCTGTGGAGAAGTCTCAGCACGCTGGAGTCCGTATACCGTTTGCTATCCGAAGTCATTCGTTCACTCAGGGTTAATGAGGCGCTGCTTCGTGAGCGGGCAGAGAACAGTTTCGCCACAGTGACCGAACTTGCGGATACGCTCGTCCGTACGGAAGGATTGTCATTTCGCCAATCACACTCCATTGTAAGCCGTTTGGTTAGTCAATTGATCGAATCCGGCAAGCCGATCTCAGGCTTAACCTGGGAGAACGTCGAAGCAGCGGTGCAAAACATGGCAGACCAAGCACTCGTTCTGACGCGCGAAACTTTGCAAAAGGCAGTATCCCCGCAGCATTTTGTTAACATTCGGAACATCAAGGGAGGGCCTAGTCCGGATGAAGTTCATAGAGCATTGTCGGGTCAAGAAACAAGGCTCGATGAGCTTGAAGCATGGAGTCGCAATACCACCAGCAAGCTCTGTTCGGTGGATGAGAATCTGAATCAAATTCTGAACGGATGGCTTAACAGAACTTAAACGAAAGGAGCAAAACGATGTTCTCCAATCCTGATTTCGAAGTGTTTGATGTCCATGCACATCTTCCATACAAACTGCTGCTCTCCCAGCATAAAACACATGAGTTGATATCACGTTATGGGAGAGAGCGGAGTGAGCGCATGCGACTTTCATGGGATTTTCCCGAAGGGGAGTTGGCACCAGAGGATGCCGCAAGACCCCTAATTGACCGGTGGGTAGATGAATTGGATAAATACCATATTGGCGGGCTTAACTTCCTGACAGCTCTGGATAATGACAAGCTCGCCGAGCAGATATCCCGATATCCGGACAGATTTACCGGCTTCGCTTGTCATCCGATTGAGGGTGATGGTGCGGCTGTCGAACTGAGACGTTCGGTTGATGAGTTGGGGCTGCGGGGATACAAGCTTTTTGGACCACTTACCCAGATTCCTTTTGACTCACCTTCCCTTGACCCGGTATGGGAGTTTCTTGCCGAACGCCGGCTGCCTGTATTGATTCACTTTGGCCTGTTAGGTCATGCGGGAGGCATCGTACATCATCCTAATATCAATCCGCTTGCGATTTTTAACACGGCTCGGACATATCCGGATATTCCGTTTATCATCCCGCATTTTGGGGCGGGCTACTTTCAGGAATTGCTGCATCTATGCTGGAGCTGCCCTAACATTTACATCGATACCTCGGGTTCCAACCAATGGGTACGCTGGATGCCCTATGAGCTGAACCTTGAGACATTGTTCCGTAAAACCTACGAATTGCTCGGCCCGGAACGAATCATTTTTGGGACGGATGCAAGTGGATTCCCTCGCGGTTATCCGTATCGTTATCTGCAAGATCAGGTTCGAGTCTGCCGGGAACTGCGTTTCCATGAAGCGGATATCGAGCTTATCTTCGGAAATAATGCAAGGCGGCTGCTCAATCTGCATGCTCTGAATCAAGTCGGAACCAATGCGGGAAACCATCGGAGTGAATGATATGGATCTGAAGGAGAAGGGGAGTGGTTTTGTTTTGACGATATCACGTGTGAATCCATGGAAACAGCGCAGAGGCCTGCGATTTTTGATTGTAGGCGTTCTATTACTTAGTATTACGGCTTGTTCAGCGAAGTCATCCGGCGAGACGCCGGAGACCGGTACAGCTTCGAATGGCGATTCCGGGCCGGTGACCATCGAATATTGGCAGTATGAGTTCCCGGCCAAGGTGGAGCTAATGGATACGTTGATCCAGGAATTTGAAAGTGAACATCCCGATATTAAAGTCAAACAAACCAATTTTCCATACGATCAGTACAATCAAAAGGTGGCCACGCTTGTACCTGCCGGCAAAGGGCCGGACGTCATTAATCTGTATTACGGGTGGCTGCCCAAATATGTGCAATCCGGTTATTTGCAGCCCTTGCCGGAAACTGAATTTCCGGATATAGCCGATCGATTTTTTCCTTTTGTCGAGACAGCGAGGCTGAACGGAAACTACTACGCTCTCCCTACGGGGGTAAGGACACTGGGATTGTTCTATAACAAAGACCTATTCGCCAAGGCTGGATTGGATCCTGAGAAACCGCCCACCACTTGGGAAGAACTTGTCGCTGATGCCAAGTCCTTGACGGAAACGGATAAGAATGGACAGTTTGTCATTGAGGGCTTTGCCTGGGAACCAGGTTCCCAGCTTCACCACTGGTTCCGGGATGGACTGCTGTATCAGGCGGGAGGCAAGGACACCAGCGAGGATCGCCGACAGATCCTGTGGAACGAGTCACCTGCTGGACTTGAAGCATTCACGTATCTGGTTGATTTTGCGACCAAGCATAAGGTAGGCATTAACGGCTTTTATACTGATGACGCTAATGCATTCAAAACGGGGTATGCCGCCATCAACGTGGACGGTTCGTACCGGCTGGGCTCCATCAAGAAGGACGCACCGGATTTGAATTTTGCCGTCGCCCCCTTGCCCGCGTATAAAGGAAAATCGACACAGGCTTCATTTTGGGCCAACGCCATCCCTGCCAATGTGACCGGGGAGAAGCTGGAAGCCGCAACGACATTCCTGCAGTTTCTGATCAGTAAGGGGGTTCAGGAGCAATGGGTGGAGAAAGTGGGCGAATTGCCTGCCCAAAAAGAGGTGGCTCTCCAGGATAAGTATGTTAACGATCCGTTGCTGGGCCCTTTCATCTCTCAACTCAACGATGCTAATGCCCACTTCTTCATTGATGAGACACAGGAACGCACACTGTTTGTTAATGCGGTGGATGAAGTGCTGCTGAATGGTGTTTCCGAGGAACAGGCATTTCTTGATCTGGTGGCCAAAACGCAAAAGCTGTATGACGATTATTGGGCTAAGCAGGATAAGCAAAAATAAGGCCTGATCAAGGAGGCTGGAAAAATATATGAGAACCACTGGCGTCATTCCTTCGCGGCCGAAGCGGCGGTTGTTTTCCGAACGGGGATTAAGAATACTGAATTACAGGCAGAAGAGGCTTCTGTTCATTTATGGCGGATTGCTGATTCCGCTGCTCTACTTTGTCGTGGTCCGCATCCTGCCTATCCTGTATTCCTTCAATGTGAGCTTTCGCGAATGGGGCATGCTGTCACCGGACAAACCTTTTGTGGGTTTGAACAATTACGCGACGCTGCTAAGCGACTCACTATTCCTCAAGGCATTGATGAACACGGGGATCTATGTCGTAGTAGGTGTACCTGCACAGTTAATTGCGGGATTGATCGTCGCGCTGCTTCTGCAGCAGGTGGTTAAACTAAGGGGCTTGTTCAGAACGGCCTATTTCATTCCATATGTAACCAGTGTGGTAGCGGTAAGCTGGGTATTTCGGTGGTTACTGATGAAAAATGGGATTGTGAATTCCCTGTTTATTGAGGCAGGTCTTGGTCCACAGTCTTTTCTGTACTCACCCTCCCAAGCCATCTTCTGGATCATCACGGTAATGGTCTGGCAGAATATCGGGTTTCAAATGCTGATTTTTCTCGCGGGGCTGGAAAATATTCCGAAGATGTATTATGAGGCAGCTTCCATTGACGGGGCAACAGCCTGGCAAAGGTTTGTACATATTACCCTGCCTCTGCTGAATCCCGTGATGCTGTTGTCTGTCGTTATGGCAAGCATTGGGTTTCTGCAATCCTTCACCCAGGTGCTGAATATGACAGGTGGTGGTCCGCTGGATTCAACCATATCGGTTGTATTACACATTTACAATTTGGCCTTCAAAAGTTTTGACATGGGCATGGCTTCTGCAGCGATCGTCATTCTGTTTGCCATCATTCTTGTGCTGACTCTGATTCAGTTAAAAGTAATGGGAAGTCGTTTTCAACAGGATTAATATGAAAGGAGGTATGCTGCCAGGATGAGCAGAGCTTCTGCATGGCACGCATCCAAGGCGACTGTACACTGGAAACGCTCCGGGTCCCTTGTCAGTTACATGTTGCTTACACTTGGGCTTGGTGTAATGGTGTTCCCGTTCCTGTGGATGATCTCTACATCGTTTAAGACACTGGATGAGATTTATTCATTGAGCTTGATCCCTTCCCGGTTCACGTGGGAGAATTACGCCACCATGTTTCGGGAAACTCCATTTCCGACATGGATGCTGAATAGTCTGTACATTGCTGTCATTGCCACCGCAAGTGTGTGTGCATTTGATTCCATTACCGGATACATTTTGGCCAAATTCTCATTTTGGGGGAAGCAAGTGATTTTTGTGCTAATTCTCAGTACACTAATGGTTCCGACCGAAATGCTGATCATTCCATGGTACCTGGTATCCAGCAGCTTTAACGGTATGGACACGTATTGGGGCATTCTTTTTCCGGGTCTGATCTCGGGGTTTGGCATCTTCCTGATGAAGCAATTCATGGAATCCCTGCCCTCGGAATTGCTGGATGCGGCGCGGATTGACGGTATGGGCGAATGGGGCATTTTCCTTCGGATTGCCGTTCCATTGGTGAAGCCAGCGCTGGCAACCCTGTGCATTTTGACGTTTCTGGGCAGCTGGAATTCATTCATCTGGCCGCTGATTATTACACAGAGCGAGGAGATGTTTACGATACCGGTTGGAATGGCCTTCTTTTCAAGCGAAGCCAAAGACAGCAGCAACTGGGTGCAAATTATGACAGGTGCAACACTTTCCGTCCTTCCGCTTATTATCCTTTTTCTGTGTTTCCAAAAACAGATTATCCGCGGCATTGCTACAACGGGTCTCAAATAGGTCTAGATCCGGTACAGATATAGTTTGCCATACCTTCCATAACAAAAGCCGGTCGCTCCAACGGGAGTGCCGGCTTTTGCATATGTGTTTAAGCGTAGTAAAATAAATCAGCGGACGAACCAACTGAGCGGCTCGGGTGAAGAGTTGGCCGTATCCCGAAGATCATGGACCTTGACATTGCTGCCGTAGATCATGGAATCACTGGTCAGCCGGTAGGAAGGGAAGCTATTCTCCGATTGCAGACGCAAGTTGGACTCGAAGTACATCTGCTGCTGTTTGTTGATGAGAAAAGGAAGCGCACCGGATTCAATCGGAATGTCATCACTATCCGGTTCGTTAACGATCAGAAGGACCGCAGTGCCATCGCATCCGCATCCATCGGTGTCATAAAACAGCTTTAAATAGCCTGGCCGATCTCCCAGCATCGCGTTAAGTCTTGATTCTGCCAGCGGGCTGACCTGAATGATCATAACGTAAGTTCACACTCCTCTAATCACCTTATGAATTCGCTTACAATCTAATATATGGGCGAGTGATGTAAAATAGAAGGAGTATCCATGCCAAAATCAAGGAAAAATGAAGAGAATTTGCTCCATGTACAAGCTTGGAATTCATACATAAATGCTAATAGAAGTTTAGAGTACTTCTGTACAAAAACAAGCACATTTTTCGTCAGCGAAGGAGGCGAATTTGCATGAAAATCTTGAAGCTGAACGACCAGCCGGTCGAACCGTATGATTACCTGAATGCCATCCCCGGGGGAGAGGTGGTTCAGGCACAGCTGCCCATATATCATGGTACGGTTTCCGGGCTGCCTGAGGGTGTAGATGCCCTTATTGTAGCTTCCGATTTGCAGGGTATCGTGCCAATTCCCCGGAGGGAGACGCACACGATAACTGCCGATGCAGCGGCTGAATCCGACATGGATGCATTGCTCGGTGCAATGCTGCCTGCCCATGTCCGGCTGCTGCTGGAAGTGGAATGGCCGGAGGTTGATCCGGATCATGTGGGGGTGTTGCTGTGCGGAGACCTGTATGCCCGGCGCGGCAAAAGGGGAGCCAGCGGCAATCCGGTTCCCGTCTGGCTTGCCTTCCGGGAAGCCTTCGGCTGGGTTGCCGGCGTGGACGGCAACCATGACATCACCGATGAAGCAGGCGCTCATCGGCTGCACAGCGGCGAGGGCATCCACTACATGGATGTCCCGGCCGTCATTGACGCAGGCCCGCCAGCGGATGGCCCCGCGCCGCATGCTGCCGCCCAGTCACAGCAGCTACGAATCGCTGGCCTGGGCGGCATTATCGGCAGGACGGACAAGCCGAACAGGCTGCCGGAGAAGCATTATCTGCAATCCATGAACAAGCTGCTGAAGCAGCATCCGGATTGCTTGCTGCTGCACCAAAGCCCGGGCATTCCCGAGCTTGGGCTCATGGGTGAACCGCTGATCCGGCAGGCCCTGGAGGCCGGGCCGGAGACGGTTGTCTTTTGCGGACATACCCACTGGAATACGTCCCTTGTGCAGCTGAACAACGGCACGCAGGTCGTGAATGCCGACAGCAAGTTGTTTATTTTGACACGAGGTTGATGTATCAGAGTGAAACCCATTTCATCGCCCATCCTTATCTGGTATGATAAGCAGGAAAATTAGAGACAAAGGAAGGTTCCACTTATGACACCGATCACCATTTATGACATCGCGAAAGAAGCGAACGTATCTGTTGCGACCGTCTCCCGGGTGCTCAACGATACGGCACCCGTGCGGGCAAGCACGAGGGAGAAGATCATGTCGATTATCGAGAAGCACCAGTTCCAGCCCAATGCGCAGGCACGAAGCCTGATCAAGAAAGAGACGGGCACGATTGCCATTATCCTTCCCGACATTACCAATCCGTTCTTCCCGGAAGTATTCTGGGGTGCCGAGAACGAGGCACGGGGCTTGGGATACACGTTCTTTCTGTGCAATACGGCGGGGGATTACAACCGGGAGTCCGAGTATCTGTCCATTTTGCGGGAAAAGCGGGTGGACGGGATTATTTTCCTTGGTGGAAGAATCAACATGCAGCATTGTCCGGACGACATGGCTCAGGAATTGATCGATATGGGCAAACGTATGCCGATTGTTTTGGTCAATGGCAATATTCCCAAAGGAGGTTTCCACCGGGTTTACACGGATGAAGCGGCAGGCGCTGTACTCGCTGCCGAACATTTGCTGGAACTGGGCCATCGGGACATCGCTTTTGTAGGCGGATTGAGAGAACTGTCCACAACAATGGTTAAGGTCAAGGCCGTGCAGAAAAAACTGAAGGAGCATGGACTCGAAATTCCGAAAGAACGCCAGCTGCTCGGCAGTTTCTCCATCGATGACGGCAAAAGGGAGATGTCCAAGCTGCTGGAGCAGGACAATCCACCGACAGGAGTCATCTGCGTGAATGATTACACCGCCATTGGTGCGATCAAGGCAACAATTGAACATGGCCTGTCGATTCCGCAGGATATTTCCATCGTGGGATTCGATGATACGCCGCTGGCCAGTGCGGTTATACCGGAACTGACGACCGTATCACAGAATACGTATCAGCTTGGCAAGCTGGCGGTGGATAAGCTGCACGAGCTGATTAATCAGGGACAAGCGAAGAAGCAAACCGTGCTGCAGCCGGAGCTGATTATCCGTCAGAGCACTGGATCTGCCAAGCGGTAAAGGGACGGACATCTGGAAAAGAAAGCGTTGACATTCCCTCGAATGGTGAAATATAATGAGTCCGTAAATGAAACCCCTTTCATGAAGTGGAACGGGTTTTAGTTTTAAGCTTTATGAAACCCATTTCATGAAACGGGTTTCAGCGTGGTCATCCATTCATTATTTCGAGGGGGCGTACCGTATGAGAAGAAGTTTAAAGGTCATTTCGTTATTGATGTTGGTTATGGTTGTGGTTCTGACAGCTTGCAGTAGTGGAGACGGCGGTGATTCAGCTGGCGGGGCCGGAGGCAAGGTTGATCTGAGCATGACCATCTGGGGCTCCGAGGATGAGAAGAAGATTTACCAGGAGAGACTCGACATTGTGAAACAGACATATCCCGATATTAATGTGAAGCTCAACGTGGTTGCCGGGGATTATGACCAGAAGGTACAGACCATGATCGCCGGGGGAACTGCGCCCGACATCATGATGATTGCCGAGAACTATCAGGCGTACGCCTCCAAAAATCAGATCATTCCGCTGGATGAGATGATCCAGGCGAACAATGTCAACATGTCAGAGCGTTACTCCGATGACATCGCAAACCTCATGAAATACGATGGCAAGCAGTTCGGCATGCCGGACCGTGCTGGCGCGATGGTACTCTTTTATAACAAGGATCTGTTCGACAAGGCCGGGGTGGAATACCCAACCAAGGAATGGACCCAGGAAGACCTGCTCGAAGCAGCCAAGAAGCTGACGGTGCAGGAGAACGGCAAGACGGTTCAATGGGGGTATTACCCGGGAAGCTGGTGGCCGCAGTGGATGCAGCTGATCTACCAGAACGGCGGATCGCTGTTCGACGAGAGCGGCAAGCCAACCTTCAACACTGAACCGGTGCGCAATGCGCTGCAATTCATGAACGACCTGATCTTCACGCACGGTGCTGGACCGACACCGACGGAGATTGCCGACATGGGTAATATTGGTGCGGACCCGCTGTTCGCTCAGGGCAAAATCGCGATGGAAACAACAGGGTTCTGGAACATCGGTTCTCTGGCCAAGGTGGAAGGCATCAACTGGGATATCTCTCCGGTATGGGGGGAGACGAACGCGTTCTTCAACGGCTTCACCATCACCAATGCATCGAAACACAAGGAGGAAGCATTCCAGATTATTGAAGCACTGACGACGCCTGAGGCACAGATGCCGATGATCAAGGCAGGACAGGATGCACCGGCTACGAAGGCGGGACTGTCCAGCGATGAATTCCTGAATGCCGAATATGGCGGCAAGAAGATCAACATGGCTGCATTCAGCGAATCCACCATCTATGCAGAACCATTCAACCCGCAATGGAACGAAATGATGAAGCTGATCAATGACAAGCTTGGCGTCTACTTCAACAACAAGGCCTCATTGGATGATACGGTAACCGAAATTCAGAGTGGGCTGGAACGACTCTACAAATAGCATGGACAGGGGGACAGATGGAGCGCAGCACATGAACTTGTGCGTATCTCCATCTGCTCTCTACGTCATGGGGAGGGCTTAACGTGAGAAAAAAAGACGGGAAATGGTTTTATCTCTTCATCTCGCCTTGGCTGATCGGTTTCCTGGGGCTTACCCTGGGTCCGATCCTGTTTTCCATCTATATGAGCTTCACCAACTGGGATCTGTTCCAGACCCCGGAATTTATCGGGTTCGACAACTACAAAACGCTGCTCACCGATGATCCACTGTTCTGGAAGTCCGTGGGTAATACGTTCTTCTATGCATTGATATCCATTCCACTCGGCATGTCGATCTCCCTCTGGATTGCCTATTATCTGAACAAAAAAATCAAGGGCATTACCTTTTTTCGCATATTGTTCTATCTGCCGTCGGTCGTACCGGTCGTAGCAAGCTCGCTGCTCTTCATTCATTTGCTGGCACCGACCGAAGGGTTGATTAACAAGGCTCTGTCCATCTTCGGCATTCCGGGTCCTGCCTGGCTGCTCGATCCGAACTGGGTCAAACCTGCATTGATTCTCATGTCCCTCTGGGGCGTTGGGGGTGGCGTGGTACTGCTGCTGGCGGGTATGAAAGGCATTCCCCAGGAGCTGTACGAGGCTGCTGCCATTGACGGAGCGAAGAGCACACAATCCTTCTTCCATATTACCTTTCCGATGCTCACGCCCGTCATCTTCTTCAATCTGGTTACCGGGATGATCGGAGCGCTGCAGACGTTCGCACAGGTGTTCATTGTTACCGCGGGCGGGCCTGACAATGCGAGCCAGATGGTCGTTCCCTACCTGTTCCAGAATGCATTCCAGTTCTACAAAATGGGCTACGCCTCAGCCATAGCCTGGGTGCTGTTCATTATCATCATGGCACTCACCCTGGTTGTGTTCCGTTCATCGGCACTATGGGTGCACTACGAGGAGGGAAAAGCGAATGAGTAATCCATCCACTGCGGAGAAAACGATATCCTACATTTTTCTGATCCTGGTCGGGGTGCTGCTTGCTTCGCCCTTCCTGTACATGATCTCGATTGCGCTGGCGAGTGACGCAACCACGGTGAAGTCGGCCTTTACATTTGTGCCGCTGGAGTTTCAATGGTCGAACTTCTACACGATTTTCACCAACAACAACCTGGGCACCTATTTGAAAAATTCAATCATCATTACCGTATTCACCATCGTGGGTTCGGTCCTGTCAGCTTCCATCGTTTCTTATGGCTTCGCCCGTATCAAGGCCAAAGGCAGCCGGTTTCTGTTTATCGTTCTGCTGAGCACCATGATGATTCCGGGTGAGGTCACGATGGTACCGCAGTTCATCATCTTCCGTCATCTGGACTGGATCAATACATTTTATCCGCTCATCGTACCGAGCTTCTTCGCAGGGGCGTTCAACGTATTCCTGATCCGTCAGTTCGTGATGAGCATTCCGAAGTCGCTGGATGAAGCAGCGATGATCGACGGCATGGGACATCCGGGCATCTACTGGAAGATCATCATGCCGCTGACGTATCCCATCCTGGCGGCCATCGCCATTTTCTCGTTTTCCTATAACTGGGGGAACTTCATGGGGCCGCTCATCTATATCAATGATCCGGAGAAAATGCCGCTTGCGCTTGGCGTTCAGCTCCTGACAACCGTTGGCGGCGGGCAGATGCCTCCTTGGAACCTGGTCATGATTGCTTCCTTGTTCCTGACCATTCCGATGGTGCTGGTCTATCTGTTCGGACAGCGTTATGTCTATGAAGCCAACATTAGCGGGGGCAGCAGCGGAATCAAGTAACGGGAGGTATGTACAATGATTGAACCTGTCGTGAAAATCAGTGGATGTCATGTTCGTGCATGGAGAAGGGATTGGGTGAACCATGGCGGATAACAAACAACGCAGCAGCCGCAACAGGAGCTATACCCTGATCGGTATGGCCCTGATTGTGCTTCTGGCGGGAGGAGGAATCATCGTGAATCAATTTTCCAATGAAAAATCCAAGATGCTCGCATTTGAGGGTGAGCCGGTACGTCTGCAACTGGAACAGTCCTATGACCATTTTGAAGGATGGGGCACGTCGCTTGCATGGTGGGCCAACGATCTGGGAGGATGGAAGGATCAGTCGAAGGTCGATGAAGTCATGGATTTGGTCTTTGATGCAGAAAAGGGACTGGGACTGAATATCGTCCGTTACAATATCGGCGGAGAAGAGAACCCGGAAATGAAGGCGCTTCGCCCTGGCGGTGATGTTCCCGGCTTCCAACCTGAACCGGGCGTGTGGGACTGGGAGGCGGATGCAGGTCAGCGATCGGTATTGCAGGGCTCCCTGGAACGCGGAGTTAACATTGCTGAAGCATTCTCCAACTCACCACCGTATTGGATGACAATCAGCGGATCGGTAACGGGTGCTGTAGACGGCGGCAATAATCTGCGTGAGGATCAGTATGACGCCTTTGCCGATTATTTGACCGAAGTGGTGAAGCATTACCGGGATGAGTGGGGCATTACGTTCCGGACGCTTGATCCCCTGAATGAACCTTCCTCGGACTGGTGGAAAAAAGGCAACATGCAGGAAGGCAGTCACTTCAGCAACGACAAGCAGGCCGAGATCATCAAGAAGGTGGCTGCATCGCTGAAGAGCAAGGGATTGGATGGTACGGTCATCAGTGCTGCGGACGACAACAGTATTGATGAAACCGTACACAACTTCAGCATCTATGATCAGGATACGCTGGATGTGATCGCGCAGATCAACACCCATTCTTATAATGGAAGCAAAATGGAGGAACTGCGCACGCTGGCCGAGCGGTACGGCAAGAAATTGTGGATGTCCGAGTATGGCACGGGAGGCAGTGAACCTCATCATCACGAAGATATGACATCGGTACAGGAACTGGCGGAGCGAATCATGTTTGATCTGAAAATCATGCAGCCTTCTGCCTGGGTCTACTGGCAGGCGGTTGAAGATGAAGGTGCGAATAATAACTGGGGCTTCATCCATGCCAATTTTAACGGGGATGAGCAGTATGAGATGACCAAGCAGTATTACGGCATGGCCCAGTTCACCAAGTACATTCGTCCGGGTACGCAGATTATACCGACCGATGATGGACGTACGCTGGCTGCCTATGACGCAAAGCGCCAGAGACTGGTGCTGGTTATCCGCAATGAACTGTCTGCAGGGAAAAAGGCGTTTGATTTGCAGTCTTTTGATATTGGGAATTCATCCACGGCACAGGTGTACCAGACCTCACCGGACCGGAATATGGAACAGCTTGAGGACATTCCGGTGTATGCCAATGGAGTGGAAGTGCCGGTGGCGGACAATTCCGTGACCACCGTGGTGCTGGAAGGTGTAACGTTGAAGGCGGGCGAGTAGATGAAGCAGACGCAGATCCATTCGCTTAATTAGGAATAGACGAATGACATATGAACTCAAACATTTAAGAAGGAGGGGAACGCTTTGACAGAGAAACGATCCCTTTTGCTTCATGAGCAGGAGAAGAATACAGAACCTGGGGCTGACAACCGTGTTACTTCGGAATGGAGTTATGACCGGCATAGCTTCATGTGGAATGGACAACGCGTATTTCTGAACAGTGCAACGATTCATTACTTCCGGATGCCAAGAGAAGAGTGGCGAGAAGTATTAGTTAAGGCCAAACTGGCCGGCATGAACTGTATCGATACGTACTTTGCCTGGAACGTTCATGAACCCGAGGAAGGACAGTGGAATTTCGCAGGAGATCATGACTGTGGAGCCTTCCTGGATCTGTGTGCCGAACTGGGTATGTGGGTCATTGCACGTCCAGGCCCATTCATCTGTGCAGAATGGGATTTTGGCGGATTTCCTTACTGGCTGGAAACGAAGCCAAACGTGAAATTCCGTGAAAACAACGAAACCTATCTGCACTATGTGGACCTGTACTTCGACCGGATCATACCGATCATCCGTGAACGCCAGGTTTCCGCTGGAGGCAGCGTCATTCTTGTCCAGGTGGAGAACGAATACGGGTATCTGATGGATGACGCCGCAGCAAGCGACCATATGATTCGCCTCCGGGATGGATTGCTGCAGCGGGGTATCGAAGTTCCGCTCATTACCAGTGTAGGGGGTGCAGAGGGGACGATCGAAGGGGCCAACTTCTGGTCAGGTGCTGACGGGCATTATGCGAAGCTGCGTGATAAACAGCCGGATACGCCGAAGATGGTTACTGAGTTCTGGACCGGATGGTTCGAGAATTGGGGTGGACCCTCTGCCATTCAGAAAACGGCGCCATTACTGGAAAAGCGGCTGATGGAGGTTCTCCGTGCCGGGTATACCGGGATCAGCCATTATATGTTCTATGGCGGGACCAACTTTGGCGGATATGGCGGAAGAACCGTGGGCAGCAGCGACATATTCATGGTCACTTCGTATGACTACGATGCACCGCTGAATGAATACGGGCGTGTGACGCCGAAGTACGCGGTAACGAAGAAGTGGTCCTATTTCGTAAATGCGTTCGGAGCGTTCTTCATGGAATCCGAAGAGGTGCCGGAAGCGGAGACTAGCCCGCGCCATCCAAAGGGGACTTCCATGCGAGGCCGACGTTCTGGCGACCAGACGGTCTGGTTTCTGGAGAGTCACTTGGATGAACGACAGACGCTGCCTATTACGCTGGAAGAAGGACGGACCCTTCATGTTGCCTTGGGTCCTGGGCAGATCGTTCCGGTTTTTGACCGGATTCGGATTGCGGATGATGTTTTCCTGACTGGTGGTGTGTGGATTACAGGCAACGAAATGGTGAATGGTGAACGAACGTTGTTCATTGTGGGAGATACGGGACAGCGTTCGGTTGTGGAACTGGAAGCTCCGTCCCTGCGAGTGATAAGCAGCAGCATGCAGCTGCTCCTGGATCACGACCCGGAAAGTGATGTGCGGCGCCTGGATTTGTTCCATTTCCGTGAACCCGGTACGATTCGTCTGGAGGCTGGCGGTGTCCCGCTCCGTATCATTGTACTGGACAGTGAAGCGATGGACAGAACCTGGAGAATTGAAGGCGCGGATCAGGAACAACTGCGTTATGTGATCGGGTTGGATGATGTTGACATTCTGCCATCCGGGCAGGTCAAGGGCATGATCTCCGATCCGGACCGGTCCATGATGCTGCTCGGTGGCTGGCCCTGTGGTGAACAGATACTGACTGGACGCGAGTTCATTCACCCGGATGCCGCAGTGGAGTCCAGTCATGCGCAGGATTACCATGCGACGAAGGGCACTCACCATCAGCAGCTGCCAGTGCTGCCGATGCCTCCAAGGTTGTCTGGATCCCCGGACGTATCGCGTATCAAGTTGGAAGCAGCGGCGCTATCACCGAGCGGTCAACCGGAACACTTTGCTGAGTACGGGCAGGACTACGGATATTTGCTCTATGAATGCGACTTCCACAGTGAGGAAGGCAGTGCGAGCAATCTCATTCTGCCGGATCTTCAGGATACGGCCAGAGTATACGTGGGTGGCGTGGAACAGGCGCTGGTAAGACAGGTTGGAGCGGCGGCTATCCCGGTGAGGACTGTAAAAGGAACGAACAGGCTCCAGATCCTGATCCAGCACATGGGAAGGCTCAATTTCTCCCCACATCTGGGAGAGAACAAAGGATTGGCAGGACCTGTGTATCTTGGCGGCTCCGTACAGGATATCCGGCGGGACTGGCAAGCAGCAAGTGGAATTGTTCATCTGGAGGAAGTAAATTATATGGAGGAACATCCGCTTCTCAGCCGGAATTTCACGCTGGATGGCATGGACCGCGCCATTCTGGTTGGAGCTGTAAGCAAAGGGCTGCGAGTTAATGGTATCGATGTACCGCTCGAAGGATATCAGGACTGGTTTTCATTCCATACAGTGGATCTGTCACTCTATTTGAAACGGGGTGAAGTCAACACACTGGAGATGCCTTACAGCACCAGTCCTCTGAACCGATTGGAGCTTATTCTGTACCGAAATGAAGATGAGCTGACGGACTGGCGCATGGCTGGCAACGAAGCACTGCTTCCCAAGCAGTGGGGAACGCTGGGTACATTCGATGAATCAGCCGATCCTATGGAAACAAAGGATGTCATTCAGTATGGTGGCAATCACATGGCCAACCCGTTGATTGATCGTTCATATGGCCAGCCGGTGTGGTATCGCTGGAAGTTCTCCCGGCCTGATGTACCGGAACATTACCGAGTGAACCTGATGGTTCGGCTTACCGGAATGAGCAAGGGAACACTCCATCTGAATGGACATCATCTGGGCCGATATTGGCAGATTGGTCCGCAGGAAGATTACAAAGTTCCCGTTTCTTGGCTCCAGGACGAGAATGAACTGCTCGTATTTGACGAGGAAGGTTGTGCACCTGATCGAATACGACTTCTGTTTGATAAGCCGTCCCAATACCCATGGGTTGTAATTGAATAACCTTCAAGTCTGAATAGGCATGGTTAACCGTGTCCAGTAGGACTCCTTTTTGAACAGTACGGTGATTGTTTCTATCATCTGCTGTGCAATAGGGGTCTTTTTTTCATGTTTTTGGTACAATGGATAGGAAACATATGGATATGGATGAATAGAGTTTGATGACAGTTTGGCTTAAAGGAGACGATCCATGAATACCCCGTTTGTGTTTGACGAGTTCCCTATGCTTAAGACCGACCGCTTCAACCTGCGAGCCGCAGCTGAAGAGGATGCCCTGGATGTTATGGCGTTGTATTCCAATGAGACGGTTGTGGAATTCATGCCGTTTACACCTTTCGAGAGTGTGAACGATGCGATGGATGAGATCGGTTGGTATACGAAGATTTTCAGGGAGCAGTCCGGTCTGCGCTGGATGATTGAAGATCCCAAGTCCGGTAAAGTGGTGGGTACCTGCGGGTTCCTCAATAGAGAAGAAGTACATAATCGTGCAGAGATCGGATACGATTTGCATCCCGAGTATTGGGGGAAGGGCGTCATGTCTGAGGTAGCACGTGCCGTGCTGCATTTTGGCTTCATGAACATGCAGCTGAACAAGATTGAAGCGAGAGTGGAACCGAAGAATGAGGCCTCGATCGGGCTCCTGCACAAGCTTGGTTTTCAACAGGAAGGTCTGCTGCGGCAGCATGAGTTTGAGAAGGGACGGTACATCGATCTTGCGGTGTTCTCCAAGTTAAAGAGTGAGGTATAGGAAACACGAACCTGCAAGGATTCACATAGGCTAAAGGCCGCGCCTCTTCGCGGCCGAACGAAGACCGAACCATGTTCCGGTCTTTTTTCGTTTTTTGGGAACCCTGCATGAACGGTGCATTATCCATATCAGACGGGGAGATCGTCCATGGAAGGATGGAAGAGCCTTGGATATAATCAAAAGTTACTGCATTAACAACAAGGAGGAATCGTCAATGAAACTGGTCATAAATCAAGATGGCATGGGTCCGGGAGTGATCTTGCCGGGGACATCTGTATATAAGTTACGTGCTGAACGGAGTGGACGCGAGTATGTAATTAATGTTTTTGTTCCGGAGATCGCTCCCCCTTCCAGTGGATATCCCGTGATCTATTTGCTCGATGCCAATGCCGTGTTCGGTACCATGGTGGAGGCCATGCGCGTACAATCCGCTCGTTCGGACAAAACGGGAGTGGTCCCGGCATTGATTGTCGGGATTGGTTACGAGGCTAAGCAGCCCTTTCCACCAGAGAGATACTACGATTTCATGATGCCGGTTCCGGAAGCGGACTTGCCTCGAAGACCGGATGGCGCAAGCTGGCCTGAACATGGAGGGGCAGAAGCGTTCATGCATTTTATTGAAGAACAGTTGAAGCCGGAGGTGGAGGAGAAGTATTCCATTAATCGCAGCAGGCAATCCATCGTAGGTCACTCCCTCGGCGGGTTATTGGTATTGCAGATGCTGCTGGGCAATCCCGGAACGTTTCGCCATTACATCGCAGGCAGTCCGTCCATCCACTGGAATTCAGCTTGGATTGCGCAGCAGAGAGTGTCATGGGTCTCGCTCGCGGAGAATTGCGGGAAGGAGATGCATGTTTTAATCACAGCAGGGGAGCAGGAAGGAAGTCACCCGAGCGGCGTAGTGGACCGTTCCAGGGAGCTCGCACATTGGCTGGGCCAGACTGGACTTGAGGGCTTCAGTGCCGAGTTTACATGCTTTGAAGATGAAGGTCATATTTCGGTACTGCCGATATTGATGAGCAGGGCAATCCGATTTGCCTCCAGAGGATAGTGGATCATTTCTTTTTCGAATGTGTCGATCCTGAGAAGGTCGTGCGACATCCTGCGAACATTTGATATACTAGAACGAGTAAATGAGAATGGTTATCAAATGGAGGTAGGAAAATAGATGATTTCCCAAAACTTTCACAAGGATCGCCTGGTGGGTTCTGAACATCCGCTCGATCGTCTGACTTTGAAAATACGAGATATTGAGAAAATCAAATCCACAACAGGCTGGGTGCTGCCCCAGCAGCATACATCCTCTTATATATTGGTCATGGTTACAGGTGGTGAAGCTTTATTAACCTTGGATCACCGTTCTGTGAACATCAGGGCACAAGGCGTATATTCATGTGTACCTGAATCGACGTTTGGCTTGGCATCTTTTGGAGAAGAGGGCGCTGAAGTAACGCTGGTCCGCTTCGATCTGTATGAGGAAGACCAAGAAGACACAGGTTCGCTCCGTCTCATTAAAGACACACCTTTGTTTCGATCGGGTAGGGAACTGGCTGTCGCTTCCACCCTGCAGCTGGCTTTCCGTTGTGAAGAAATGAATAACTTCTGGCACAGCGGCAAACCGATGGGCCGGTACCATGCTTACCTGGAATTCCTGCAGTTCCTGGTTCACGTTACAGAGGCTCACACACCACTCAAGGAAGACTCTCAAATGTTGATTCAGCGTACCAAAGAATACATTGATGAGCATTCCAATGAGAATCTGACGGTGGA
The DNA here is from genome assembly GCF_022346995.1 of Paenibacillus sp. ACRRY. Taxonomy (GTDB): domain Bacteria; phylum Bacillota; class Bacilli; order Paenibacillales; family Paenibacillaceae; genus Paenibacillus. The sequence continues at coordinate 239,311 of NZ_JAKRNM010000002.1, forward strand.
ACTTCTCGCAGGCATGGCCGGACTCAGCCCGAAATATTACGTGGACTTGTTCAAACGAAGATATGGAATGAGCACCACGGACTACATATCAGGACTCCGGATCAACCGGGCGAAGCAATTCATGGCCATCACGGATCTGCGTCTGCGGGACATCGCCCACCAGGTCGGGTATCAGGATGAGTTTTACTTTAGTCGCAAATTCAAAAAAATCGTAGGCGTATCCCCTTCGGTATATATGAACAGTCGCCGCCGTAAAATTGCAGCCTATCATATTGGGGTGACGGGACATTTGCTCGCGCTGAACATGACTCCGTATGCTGCCCCGCTGCACCCCAAATGGACGGCCTATTACTATCGCATGTTCGGCAAGGACATCCCGGTGCACCTCAGTGCCTATCGTCTGGATGTGGAATGGGAATCCAAAATTCAGGCTCTGCAGGAGCATCAACCCGAATTGATTATCAGTTATGACCATTTGCGGCCTGAAGAGAGGAAACGGCTGGAAGAGATTGCGCCTGTGCAGTATATTGCAGCTTCGGAGCATTCTTGGCGTGTACAGCTGCAGAAGCTGGCTGCGCAGGTGGGGGGAGAGCAGGATGCCGAAGCCTGGCTGGCAAGCTACGACCTCAAGGTCCGGCAGGCTAAGGTGCTGGTGCAGCAGGAACTCGGTAATGACACAGCTGTAGTTGTACGTCTGCTGAAACAGCAGTTCACCCGGTACAGCTCGCCTTCCATGGCGGAGGTTTTCTATGGTGATTTGGGCGTTAGACCTGCCTATTCGAGTCCACAGGGCGCGGTATACAACGAACCCATTAGCCTGGAACAATTAAGCGCCATGAAGGTGGATTACATTTTCCTGATGGTGTGTCAGGAGAGTGAAACATTATCCGTATGGGAAGATGTGCAGAAAACATCTCTATGGCAAAACATCAAGGCGGTGCAGAATAACCGTCTGTATATCATTACGGCTGACCCTTGGCTTGAAAATTCCCCTGTATCGAATGAACGAATGGTGGATGACATGATGAATCTGCTTCGGTAAATAATCCATAGGGATTCAGGACAGAGTCCATGGTCCTGTTTGTCATTCTTGTTTATCATTCAATAATGATTATTATTCTCAATTAGAGGATGGAACTATTGAAGGGGGATCACTAGAGATGAAGAAAAAATTGGGGTTGTTGCTGGCAATGATCTGTATGCTGACTGTTCTGGCGGCATGCGGTAATCAGGAAGATACAGCAGGAGGAACGGAAAATTCAGCGCAGGCCGAAAGTACGGCAGCGAGTAGTGAAACGGACACGAGCCAAGGAGCAGAAGGCATACGAACCATTCAGTATCTGGATCAGGAATACACGGTTCCAACGGATGTTCAACGAATTGTAATCACCGGTTCGATGGAAGCCATGGAAGATGCACTGGTACTGGATGTACACCCTGTAGGTGCAATTACCTTTGGCGGGGAGTTCCCGGAGATGTATACCTCGATTACTGATCAAGCAGAGTCCATTGGACAGAAGATTGAGCCGAACTTTGAAACCATATTGTCATTGAAACCGGATATTATTCTGGGCACCACCAAATTCAAGCCTGAAGTGGCTGAGCAGCTCGGCAAAATCGCCCCGTTTATTCAGGTATCTCACATTTCCACGAACTGGGAGGCCAATCTCAATCTGCTCGCTGAGTTGACAGGCAAGCAGGATCTGGCCAAACAGGAGATTGAACAATACAGAGCAGCCCTGACAACGGCTCAGGCAGAGCTCGGTGACACACTTGAGAACAAAAAGGTTGTGGCGGTCCGTATTCGTAATGGACAGATGTATGTATATCCCGAGTCGGTCTTCGTGAACCCGATTCTGTACAATGACCTTGGATTCCAGGTCCCTGCCGAGATTCAGGCAGCCAAAGCACAGGAAGCGATCTCCGTGGAGAAATTTGCCGAGATGAATCCGGATGTGGTGTTTATTCAATTCGAAGCAACAGAGAATGCAGACACGCCGAATGCGCTTGAAGATCTGAAGAATAACCCGATTCTGCAGAAGACGACAGCACTGCAAAATAATCAGGCGTTTGTTAACGTGATTGATCCGCTTGCCGAAGGGGGTCCGGCGTGGAGCCGAATTCATTTCCTGGAGGCTGCTGTGGAGCAGCTAACCAAATAATTAGAGCAAGGCGTGTATAATCCATGCAAAAAAGAAGATTGAATCCGGCGGTGCTGTTCGCAGCAGCACCCCTGATTATTGCAGCCACCATTCTGGCATCCATTCTGTATGGAGCCAAAAGTATTGATGTTTCCACGGTCATTGCAAGTATCTTTGAGTTTGACACGAACAGCATCGATCATCAGATCATTGTGTCTTCACGGCTTCCTCGCGTGATTGGTGCGCTGCTGATCGGCGCTTTTTTGGCCGTATCCGGGGCTCTCATGCAGGGGATGACAAGAAACTATCTTGCATCTCCTTCCATTATGGGGGTATCCGACGGGTCGGTCGTTGTAATTACGCTATGCATGGTATTTCTGCCGAATACGTCTTCCCTTGGGCTCATTTTTTATTCCCTGGCGGGATCTGCTCTGGGAGCAGGACTCGTATTTTTCATTGCCTGGCTGTTGCCCGGCGGTATGTCCCCCGTGCGGCTTGCTATCCTGGGCACGATTATTGGCACGTTTCTGGGTGGTGTGTCGCAGGCAGTAGCAACCTACTATCAGGTCTCCCAGACCATCAGCTTCTGGTACAACGCCAGACTGCATCAGATGGATCCAACCATGATCAAGCTGATTATTCCCTTTGCCGTGGTGGGATTGGCACTGGCGCTGATCCTTTCGAAGTCCGTTACCATTCTGTCCATGGGAGATGACGTTGCAACAAGCCTGGGACAACGGACCGCATGGGTCAAGGCGTTATCCATTTTGAGTGTTGTTATTTTAACGGGGATATCCGTGGCCCTGGCGGGGAAGATCGCATTTGTCGGTTTGTTGATACCGCACATCACTCGTTTTTTCTTCGGTGTGGATTATCGCTGGGTTGTTCCTTGTTCCGCCATTCTGGGCGGCATATTCCTTGCGTGGTGCGACATTCTGAGTCGGTTCATTAATTCACCATTTGAAACACCAATTGGGGTTGTCACCGCACTGTTTGGCGTGCCATTTTTCCTCTATTTGATTAAGACCAAAGGAGGGGGAAAACATGCCTGAACGGAAGCGGGGAAGATTATGGACCGTAATATTCGTATGTGCGGCTATTATCGCAACGGCAGTGTATATCAGTCTGACGAACGGTACGTTCGATATCTCGGTCATGGAGGTAGTCAAAACCTTATTGCGGCTGGACCCCGTGCATGAACATGACCTGGTTATTTTCGACTTCAGGCTGCCGCGGATCGTCATTGCTCTGCTGCTTGGGCTGGGACTCGGCATTGCAGGGGCAGTTATTCAGGGGATTGCCCGCAATCCGCTGGCTGATCCAGGCATGCTCGGAATCAACGCAGGAGCGGGAACGGCCATGGTGCTGTTTATGCTTCTGTTCCAGGGTTCCATAACGGGGACCGGCTGGTTGTCCATTATGGCCATGCCGCTGTTTGGGTTGATTGGAGGCTTAGTAGCGGTAGCTCTTATTCTGTGGTTTGCCCAGGAACAGGGACAGCTGGATTCGCAGCGACTGATACTGGTCGGAATCGCTATCGGATCGGGTTTCAGTGCGATCACGCTCTATCTTTCCCTGAAAATGAACCCTGGGGATTTTGAGATGGCCACTGTCTGGTTGACGGGCAGTATCTATAATGCCAACTGGCGCTTCATTGCGGCCATGATACCCTGGCTGGTGCTGCTTATTCCACTGCTTTGGCTGAAATCCCGTGTACTTGACGTGATGCAGCTGCAGGAGGCCAGCAGTCAGGGACTTGGCGTGGATGTGCACCGGGAGAGAAGACTGCTGCTGCTCGGCAGTGTGGGACTGGTCAGCGCCTGTGTTGCCGTATCCGGAAGTATCGGATTTGTTGGACTCATTGCTCCTCACATTGCCAGAAGACTGGTAGGTCTTCATTATAAGCGGGTCATTCCGGTATCCGGGCTGGTGGGTATGGCCATGGTCGTCGTGGGTGATCTGATTGGCAAAACCGTATTTGCCCCGGCAGAGCTGCCTGTAGGCATTGTGATCTCCATTATCGGAGTACCGTATTTTATATTTTTGCTGCTCAAAAACCGGATGTGATTGGCCGAACTCGCATTGGAAGAGAGGAATCCTAGCATGAGTAAATGGATACATGAGACAGTGGGCGGCTGGACGCTTCATATTCTTCTTCCACCCTCCTACGCCGATGGAGGTCGTTATCCTGTCGTATATGTTCAGGATGGGGGAGCAGTAGCCAAGGCCGGCAGCAATCTTCTGGATCATTATTATCGAACGGGAAGGCTGCCGGAAGTGATTTTAGTTGGCATTGAGCCCCATAATCGGAACGATGATTATACGCCTTGGCCATTGCCTGCACTTACGGCTTCATTTTCTTCTTTTGGGGGGCATGGCAGAACCTATCTGGATACGATCATCAAGCAGTTGAAACCGCACGTGGATTCGAACTACCGCACATGGGCAGATCGAGCGAATACGGGGATCATGGGTTGTTCCCTCGGGGGATTGATCTCCCTGTATGCAGCCACTGAATTCCCGCACGTATTCGGCAAGGTAGGGGCGTTGTCTGCATCGATGTGGTACGAAGGCTTTTTGGATTACATGACCGGGCAATCCTGGTCTGATCGAGGTGAGCTGAAGCTGTACATGTATGTGGGCAGCCTGGAGGGGATCTACAAACAAAATATTCAGGCCCATATGCTGGACTATACGCGTGCAGCGGTCAGGGCGATTCTGGCAAAGGGATATCCGGCTGATCGGTTGAACTACGTAGAGGAAGAGGGAGGAACACATGACATGCTGTTCTTTGCCAAACATTTTCCCGAAGCGCTGGAGTGGCTGTTTACCTAGACAGAACTGACTCTGAGCAGCCCTCGTCCTATTTCCAGGACGATAGCCTTGTCCTTATGAATTCGCCCATGCTATATTGGGGAGATGTGAGGAGATGAGGATATGAAGCTGGTGTCCTGGAATGTGAATGGTTTAAGGGCATGTGTTACCAAAGGATTCATGGATTATTATAAGGAAAGCCAGGCCGATATTTTCTGTGTGCAGGAGACCAAACTTCAGGCAGGGCAGATTGAGATGGACCTCGGGGAAGATGTGTACCAATATTGGAACTATGCCATCAAAAAGGGGTATTCCGGTACTGCCGTATTTACCCGGATCAAGCCGTTATCCGTCCGCTATGGGATGGAGGAAGACAGCGAACCGGAAGGCCGGATGATTACGCTGGAGTTTGACCGCTTTTACCTGGTCAATGTATATACTCCCAATGCGAAGCGTGATCTGACCCGTCTTCCGTATCGACTGGAGTGGGAGGATCGTTTCCTGAAATATATCCTGCAGCTAGAGCAGACCAAGCCGGTCATTGTCTGTGGTGACCTGAATGTGGCTCATCAGGAGATTGACCTGAAGAATCCGAAGCCCAATATGGGCAACTCCGGATTTACGCTGGAAGAGCGGGGGAAAATGACCGAACTGCTGGCGGCGGGATATGTGGACAGCTTCCGGCATTTGTATCCAGATCGCACGGACGTATATAGCTGGTGGTCTTATATGCCGAAGGTACGGGAGCGGAATGTGGGCTGGCGCATTGATTATTTTCTCGTGTCCAATCAATTGGCACCACGGGTTGAAGATGCAAACATCGACTGTCATGTGATGGGCAGTGACCACTGTCCAGTCGGATTGACGTTACAACTATAGCGTACGTAGAAGAGACTGAACTTCAGAATAAGATGAGGACCGCAGGTTCCCGATAATTCATCGGGGATTTGCGGTTTTTTGGTATGAACTGGGCTGTCTGGTACCTCTAAAGACTGCTGGACAGGACCACCTCCGCCCGTAGGGTAGGTGTTCAACTGGACTTTGGTTGGGGGAAGAACTGGACCCTGGATTGTTCCGGTTACAACGGATCTTGAGTAGGATTAAAGAATACATATAGGAACGTTATGCAAGGCACAGAAGAAGATGAGATTATCGTGTAAGGGGTAGAGAAGCGATGAACAAAGGTTTACGGCGGGGACTGAAGGTATTAGGTGGCCTGATGCTGGCAACAGGTCTGCTGCTGCTTACAGGTACGGCTTACGAAGCTTATCAGTCTGCACAGGATATGAAGTCATATACGCCGCCTGGCAGGCTGTATGAGGTAAGTGGACGTAATATGCACCTTTACTCGGCGGGAAAGGGATCCGTGACCGTTGTACTTGCATCAGGCTGGGGAACACCGAATCCCTACGTGGATTTCAGTCCGCTGTACGACAAGCTGAAATCCGATGTGAAAATTGCCGTGTATGACCGCTTCGGGTATGGATACAGTGACTATACGGAGCAGTCGCGTGACATTGATACCATTGTAGATGAAGTTCATCAATTGCTGCGCAAATCCGGTCAGCGACCACCGTACATCATGGTGGGCCACTCCCTGGGATCTCTGGAGACCATTCGCTATGCACAATTGTATCCGGATGAAGTGGCAGGTATCGTTATGATCGATGGGGGTAGTCCTGAATATTACAGCACAGTGGAGATGGATACGCCAGACTGGTATTTCGATTCAGCGAGGTTTCTAGTGAAAACTGGCATTGCACGTACATTGCTGCATTCGGATCGGATGATGGCAACGCTGGTTATTGACCCGGATCTGGTGGCGGAACCGATGAAAAAGGCCGCTACCAGTTCGACGCTGAAGCATGCGTACAACGACAACGTGATGGATGAGATTCATCGTTCCAAGATTAACGCAGCGCGCGTGCTGGAGAACAAACAGCCATTTTCCTTTCCTCTAATGATTCTTACGGCCGGATCAGATCAACCAAGTGAGGGAAGCCGGGCATGGCAGGCTGATCAAGCCGAGTTTGCTTCATGGTCCATGCAGGGGAGACAGCAGATTGTACCTCACGCTAAACATTATATCCACAATAGTCAACCGGATGACGTTGCAGGTGCCATTTTGGAAATGGCTGAATTAACAGGTTACAAATGAATCATATCATCTCCGAAATAAACAGCGAACAGGAGGCAGAATGGATGAGAAAATTAAGGGTCGTCACCAAGTTCGCATCCTTGCTCCTGGCAAGCAGTGTACTCTCTCTCTTGATTCTAACGCTATCTTTCTTGTGCTTCACAGCCAGAGTAGATGCAGCATCTGTTACCCATCTTACAAATCAGTCGGGTTACATTATTCATGTGTTTCGATTATTTTTCTAGATCCAGGATAGGAAAGAATGACACTTGCTTTGCATGAAAGCAGCCTGATGCTGCATTTTGTGCAAAGTATTTTTGATTTCGACTGGAAACCTAACAGGTTACATGGTATGTTATATGTTTATACTAGAGTAGTAGACAACTATAGAAGAAGACAGGAGAGGATCGAACATGATTAAAGTTGGTATCGTAGGTTACGGAAATCTGGGTAAAGGCGTAGAGAAAGCTATTGTGCAAAACCCGGACTTGGAACTCGTTGCCGTATTTACACGGCGTAACCCGGAGCAGATGGTTGCAGAAGGTACAGAGGTACGTTTTGAACATATCTCTGCTGCTGAGCAGTACATAGGTAAAATCGATGTCATGATTCTGTGCGGCGGTTCGGCAACGGATCTTCCGGAGCAGACACCTGCCATTGCCAAGTTGTTCAATACTGTGGACAGCTTCGATACACATGCCAAAATTCCTGAATTCTATGCGGAAGTTCATGCTGCAGCAGAACAAGGCGGTCACGTAAGCGTAATCTCTACAGGCTGGGACCCGGGCTTGTTCTCCATGAACCGCCTGCTCGCTCAATCCATTCTGCCAGAAGGCAAAGAGTACACTTTCTGGGGCAAAGGGGTCAGTCAAGGTCACTCCGATGCGATCCGTCGTGTTCCAGGTGTTAAAGCCGGTGTTCAGTACACTGTACCTGTTGAAGAAGTGATCAACCGGATTCGTGCAGGAGAGACACCTGAATTGTCCACACGCGAGAAACACCTGCGTCAATGCTTTGTCGTAGCTGAAGAAGGTGCCAATCAGGATGAAATTCGTGAAACGATTGTATCCATGCCGAACTATTTTGCAGATTACGATACAACTGTAACATTCATTACCGAAGAGCAGCTTAAATCAGAACATGAAGGTATGCCGCACGGTGGGTTTGTTATTCGCAGTGGTGTTACCGGTACAGGACAAAAGCAAATTGTGGAGTTCGGTCTGAAGCTCGATAGCAACCCTGAATTCACTGCTAGTGTACTGGTGGCGTATGCACGGGCTGCACAGCGTTTGAGCTTGGAAGGACATAAAGGTGCCAAAACTGTATTTGATATTCCACTTGGTCACCTGTCCCCGAAATCCGCTGAGGAACTTCGCCGCGATCTTCTGTAAGGTTTTAAATATAATGATTCATTCATCGCAATAAATAGAAACAGCCCGTCCTTCATCATGAGGGACGGGCTGTTCCTGTTTTAGCCACTATGAAGCAGCAGGATAACGTTACAACCAGTGCTCAGGCAAGTTGAGATGAGCTGACAGTTTGGTACGGGAATTGCCTCTGGCTGCATTCAGCTGGGATTGTGTCAGAAAAATGCTCCCGGTCAGATCTGCTCCGCCCAGATCCGCATCACGCAAGTCGGCACCGATCAGATCAGCATGTCTTAAGTCGGCATTGCGCAGGTCACAAGCAATCATTAAGGCGCCCCGAAAGCTTGCTCCCCGGAGGTCGGCTCCTCTTAGATTGGCTCCCAGGAAGTCTCTTCCTTTCAGTTTCTTGCGTTTGGAGTTCCCTTGTTCATGACTGCTGGATGGCGCATGTGCACGTACCAGTTCACTCCCCTGTATCAGAAGATCATTCACGATCGCCCGCTGAGATGGGATATCCAGACGCAGAATCGCGGAAGGCTCCAGATCGGTTAAACGTTCCGTCTCTTGGTATACACTGCGGATGGCGTCGTGAAGAGAGGCGGTTTCCGGCCGCAAGAGCATTTCGTTCATATAACTGAGCAGCTCATGCAGTTGTCTCATGACAGGCAGGCAGTCGAACATGTCGGCAGCCGATTCCGGATGATCCCGCCAATCCTTGCCCGCATAGGTTACTTGGGACAGCTTCTGACCTGCACCAAAGCAGTCATAGACGGTGCAGCCCTTGAAGCCCTTTTGCCGGAGCTGCGTATGAATGCCGCAGCGATTGTCTGAGCGCAGGTTGGAGCAAGGGGTGCCGCTGGCTTTGTCAAAAGCAAAGTCGGATGACTTGCCATAAGGCAAGGCAACGCAGCACAGTCCGAAACATTGCTCACAGTCCGTGTATAAATGTGGGCTCATCGTGCTACCGTGGGATAGATTAGACAATGTGTACACTTCCTTTAATCCATGAAAAAAACTGGCGATAGAATGTCAGTAACACTTTACCACTACACTCGAATTTGATCAATTCCTGTATAGGTATTATTTACCTGATAATGGCTGCTGCCATTTATCACATGTGACACCATCAAGAAGCAGCGGCATCAAGCCTTTTTAGCGTGTGCGGCTATACAGGAACGGCGTTCCACAACCTCGGTGTTGACATAAATATGCACACCGCTGTTTTGCCGGTGATCCAGCTGATCAATGATCAGCTTCACGGCCGTTTTGGCGAGAATGTCTTTTTTGACGTGTACGGTGGTTAGCTCGGGGCTGATAACCTTGGCTTCGAATATATTGTCAAATCCCATGACCGAGATATCTTCAGGTACGCGAATGCCGATATTCTGCAGTGACTTGATGGCACTGATGGCCATGTAGTCATTCTCACAGAAGATAGCGGTGGGCATCTCCTGAAGCTGCTGAATAGCCTGCTGGAAATCTTCCTGTGGCATCACGCGCATGGGACTCAATTCAAACGTCAACGCGTCTTTCACGGAAAGACCATGCTCTGCCAGTGCAGCCCGGAATCCTTCCTCCCGTTTAATGAAGTTCGGAATGCGGGCATTGGATTTTACATAGCCAATGTTGCGATGACCCAGGTTAACCACATGTTTACCTGCCTGATAACCGCCAAGCGTATTATTAATGGATACAAAATTGGCGTCCACATGTTCAAAGCATGTATCCAAAATGACAACGTTGGTGTGAATGGACTGAATGTGTTCAATCATCGGCGGAGTCAGATTGGTACCCAGTAACAAAATACCCGCCGAAGGCTGCTCTTTTTCCAAAACTTCAAGTTCGTTCTGTAAATTCTGAATATCAATAGAGGAAATAACAAGTGTATTGCCATGCTGCTTGACCTGATCGGTGATATGGTGAATCAGCTCGTTGAAAAAGGGGAGTGTATCATAATGTTCGGTTACAATATCTGCATTTTTGCAGGCAACAAAACGAATGATGGCATTGGCCGATTTTTGGATCTCCCTACCGGGTTTAATGGTTCTTGGTTTATACCCGTGGGCCTCGGCAATGTTTAATATATGTTCCCGTGTCTGTTCACTAACGCCAGGTTTATTGTTAAATGCAAGAGATACAGCCGCTTTGGACACGCCAGCGAGTCTCGCAATATCGTCAATCTTCAAGGTACAACCTCCTAAAATGGACTACATACGATCAGTATACCACGGTTTATATTAAATTTTCAGTTGATTACTAAACTAAACTTAACTAAATAAAATAATTGAAAACTAAAATTTTGATTGACTGTTTATAAAACGGGTGCTAATATTCAATTGTGAAACGCATTCATAGCGGTTGTGATGACTTAATTAATATTAAATTAACTAAAATAATTAAATTAGTTTAGTAAAATGACGAGGTGACAAGATGACAATTCAAATTGCTGCTGACCGACGGTCGTTAGAAAACCACGGTAAGCCGTTGTTTTATTTGGCAGATACCGTATGGAGTGCATTTACCAACGCTACGTTGGAAGAATGGGAAGAGTATCTGGATTATCGCAAAATGCAGGGATTTAACGTATTACAGATCAACATCCTGCGTCAGTGGGATGCCAGTGGATCTGATCTGGAGCTGGAGCCTTTCGCAGAGCACGAAGATGGGACAACCGATTATTCCGTCTATAACGAAAGGTATTTTGACCGTGCCGAAGAGATGGTGCGCATGGCTGCAGAACGTGGATTCACGCCCGCGCTTGTGCTTCTATGGTGCAATTATGTACCAGATACATGGGCTACGAAGTTTCAGAAGAATCATAAAATGCCACTGGAGGCCGTTAAGCCTTATGTGACTTATGCGGTCAATCGCTTCTCCAAGTTCAACCCGGTATATCTGGTGAGTGGTGATACAGATTTCCCTTCTGAAGAGGCTAATGCTTACTATCAAACGGCACTGGAGACCGTCAAGCGGATCAGCCCGTCCAGTCTGACCACACTGCACATTCAAGGCAGATTGCGGAACATTCCGGAGACATTTGCGAACCATGAAGGGCTGGATTTCTATATGTATCAATCCGGGCATAACTCGGAATTCCAGGCCTATGCGCATGAGATTGCAGAGCATTTTTACAATCAGGCACCGGTGCGTCCGGTCATCAACGGTGAACCCTGTTACGAGCAGATTAGCTACAGCCGCAACGTATATGGGCGCTACTCCGCATTCGACGCGCGCAAGGCTGCATGGCAGAGTTTGCTTGCAGGAGGCGGTGCTGGGGTCACGTATGGGGCACACGGCATCTGGAGCTGGCACAAAAAAGGCAAGTCTTTTGGCATTGTGGAAGGGGAAGGCTTTGATAGCCCCTATGACTGGAGATCGGCTCTTCGCTTCGAGGGTGCATGGGATTATTCATTTATAAAATACCTCTTCGATCAATACAAGCTGGTCGGTGCGAAGCCGCTGGATATCGTATTAAACCCAACGAAGGAAATCCGCGCGGCAGGCAATGAGGACACCATTGTCCTGTATGTTCCCGTCAACACGAAGGTAAGACTTGATTTTCCGGTGGAAGATTACGAGTTCATAACCATTGATCTGGTCCAACGCCGCTTCGCCCAGACAGAGCCATTCCGAGAGAACGAATACGGTGTTATCCCCATGCATGCGTTTGAACATGATGTGGTGATTATTGGTAGACGGAAGTAAGGGTGGACATACAACACGCTGAGATACGTATAGGGAGATTTACATTATAGATGGGGTGAAGGTATGTGGAAAATCGGTATCGTAGGTACAGGGTACTGGTCAGAGAAACACATTAAGGCTTGGCAATTCATTGCGGAAGCCGAAATAACAGGAATATGCGATCGACATGCAGCAACACTGAATGAGAAATCGGACAGGTTCGGGATTCCACAGGCATTCCGGTACTCGGATGTGGCTACCATGCTTGAAGAAGCGGATCTGGATGTGCTTGATATTATTACGCCTCCGGATACCCATCTGGAACTCGTAAAGCTGGCTGCAGCAGCTGGCAAACATATCATGTGCCAGAAGCCGTTTGCGCGTTCCATGGAGGAAGCCGAAGAGATGGTACGAATTGCCGAAGATGCCGGTGTGCGTTTGATGGTAACGGAGAATTGGCGCTGGCTTGAACCTTTTCAATTGATCAAGAAGCTGCTTGAGGAAAATACAGTAGGTCATCTGAATACGATTCGTTATATCCATACGGATTATTATTCACCAAGGTTTGCGCCGGAACAGACGCTGCCTCAGCCTTTTTTCAGGGACATGCCGCAATTGTTGTTTTATGAGATGGGGGTGCATTGGTTTGATACCTGGCGTTTCCTATTCGGTGAACCTGAGCGTTTGTATGCGGAGACCAGAAAGGTAAGCAGCCATACACTCGGCGAAGACAGCGGAATGGTCATGCTCGGATATAACGATTATGTCGGACTCATGGATATGAGCTGGGCAACGCGCCGTGAGCTAAGTGAACCGTTACCGGAGCAGGTACTTCCTGATCATAAGGAACAGCTCATTATCGAAGGGGATCTAGCTACGATCAAACTCTATAAGGATGGCCGATTGACCATTATCGATAACGCTGGCGTGGAGACGGTATACGCTGCACATACGGAGCTGAATTACGAGGATAGTCACCGTAAACTCCAGTCACACTTCATTGAATGTTTGAATACAGGTGCGGAATTCCAGACCAGTGGTTCGGATAATGTCAAAACGCTTCGCTTGGTGTTTGATACGTATGATAGTGCAGCGAACCACAACGTAAAACGGTATGAAGAGGAACAATAATGTCCATTAATGATATAGTCATGATCATCATTGCATTTTTCCTGGTGCTCGGCGCCGCAGACAAGGCTCTCGGTAACCGAATGGGGCTGGGAGCAGCGTTTACGGAAGGCATTATGGCGATGGGATCACTCGCGCTGGTTATGGTAGGAATTGTTTCATTGGCTCCTGTACTTGCAAATGTGCTCATTCCGATCATCTCTCCGCTGTATGAAGCGATCGGTGCCGACCCGGCATCGTTCGCCAATACGATCCTTGCCGTGGACATGGGGGGATACGCTTTGGCGGGACAGATGGCTCAGAGTGAACAGGCAGGACTCTTTTCGTGGGTGCTCCTTGGAACAATGTTTGGGCCGACACTTGTGTTCACGATCCCCGTTGCACTTGGCATTCTGGATCGGGAGGATCATCCGTACTTTGCGAAGGGCGTCCTCATCGGTATCAGTACAATCCCAATTGGGTGTCTAATTGGAGGAATGGTAGCAGGAATTGATTTTACGATCATCTACCGGAACTTGATTATTCCCGTGCTGTTGTCCGTCGTCATTATGGTCGGCTTGCGCTTTTTTACGAATCAAACGGTCAGGCTGTTTAAAATATTTGGAAGCGGTATCACCTTGCTGTCGCTGGTTGGATTGGTGGCTATCGCTGTAAAAACCCTTACGGGCTTCACGGTAATTCCAGATATGGCTCCGCTTTCGGAAGGCATTACAACCGTGGGAACGATTGCGATTGTACTGGCCGGTGCATTCCCAATGGTGGCGATCATCAACAAAACCTGCAAAGCGCCGCTTGAACGTGCTGGACGATGGCTTAACCTGGATGCAAAGGCCACAGCCGGAATTGTAGCTTCACTGGCTCACAATATTCCAACCTTTCGGCTGGTCCGCGATATGAATCCACGAGGAAAGGTCATTAGCATTGCTTTTGCAGTCAGCGGCTCTTTCGTGCTCGGAGGACATTTGGGCTTCGTGGCCGGAATGGACAAAACGATGGTATTCGCCATGATTGTGGGCAAGCTGGCAGGTGGCATAAGTGCAGCACTCGTGGCTTCATGGACAACCTCGGTTAAGAAATAAAAACAAAGAAAAGGTCTTATAACAACGTATTTTCAATAGTTAGTTACCTGAATATGTGTTTATAGCAAGATACTAAGGCATCCATGTGAAGGAGTATAGGACATGAATCACGACAAAACAGCGAAAGAAATCCTCAGCGCCGTTGGTGGCAATGATAATATCAATAACGTCATTCACTGTGTAACCCGTCTCCGGTTTACCTTGAAAGACATGCAGGCACCCAAGAAGGAAGAGATTAAGCAGATTGATGGAGTGCTTACCGTTGTGGAGAGTGGAGGGCAGTTCCAGGTCGTTATCGGAAATGAAGTACCCAAAGTTTACGACGCTCTGTTGAAAACGATGGGGAGAAGCCCGGAAGCATCGTCTTCGGATAATGAAACGCAAGGCGAGAAAAAAGGATTGTTTAACCGTTTTGTCGATGTCATTTCGGGTGTGTTCATGCCCGTCGTTGGTGTACTGTCAGCTGTAGGTATCCTGAAAGGACTCCTTGCGCTGTTCATTACGCTGGGCTGGCTTACTGAAGAGATGAGTACGTACAAGATTTTGTTTGCCATAGCAGATGCCCTGTTTTATTTCTTCCCGATTCTACTTGGATTCTCAGCAGCCAAGAAATTCGGAGGTAATCCATTTATCTCGGCAACCCTTGGTGCGGCGCTCGTCTATCCAACCATGACAGCAGCTTATACAGACGGTACGGCTATGTCGTTTCTCGGCATTCCGGTCGTTCTGATGAATTATACACAATCCGTCATTCCTATTATTGTCGCTTCCTACCTGGCCGCGAACTTCGAGAAGTGGTTAGGCAAGATTGCGCCATCTTCCATTAAAATGTTTTTTGTACCGCTTGTTACACTAGCTGTCATTACACCGATTGTTTTCCTGGCGGTTGGTCCGGTGTCAACACTTGTAAGTGATTATCTGGCTGACGGTGCAATGTGGGTTTACAAGCTTAGCCCAATTATTGCAGGACTGATTCTGGCAGGAATTTGGCAAACGGTTATTATTTTTGGACTGCACTGGGCATTTATTCCGATTCTCCTCAACAACATCATTACAAACGGCTTCGATCCGATTAACGGCATGCTGTTCTGTACTACATTTGCACAAACCGGGGCAGCGTTTGCCATCGCGATCAAGACACGTGACAAACGTCTGAAACCGATTGCGACCTCGGCAACCATTGCCGGTCTCATGGGGGTAACCGAACCAGCCATTTATGGGGTCACGCTGCCTCTCAAGAAGGCATTTATTATGGCATCCATTGCAAGCGGTATCGCCGGTGCTGTGGCAGGTCTGATGGGCTCAAACGCATATGGTTTTGCTGCTGGCGGTCTGTTTGGTATTCCGATCTTTATCAATCCATCAGGAATGGATACCGGGTTCGTTGGTTTTATCCTTTCTCTGCTGATTGCCTTTGGTTTAGGTTTTATCCTGACTTACATGTTTGGTTACAAAAATACGGCTGGGTCTGCTTCAACAAATCAGAAGCATGCCGAGAAGGAAAAGTCATCAAATACGACGTCCGCTTCCATCGAATCCGCTAATGTTTCTGCTACTGCTTCAGCGTCAGCTGATACTGCGGCGGAATCGCTTGTGGAGAAAACCGTATTTAGTCCGCTTGCGGGTAAACTGATTCCACTGACAGAGGTAGGGGATGAGGCTTTCTCCAGCGGTGCTATGGGGCAGGGAGCGGCAATCGTACCAACGCAAGGCGTAGCTTATGCACCATTCGATGGTGTGGTTGTGACCATATTCAAGACGAAACATGCGATTGGTCTGCTGTCTGAGGATGGCGTGGAGATATTGATCCACGTAGGGATTAATACCGTAAGTCTGAAAGGTAAACACTTTACGTCCTTTGTCTCGGATGGGGATACGGTGCGCAAGGGAGACAAACTGGTAGAATTCGATCTGGAGGGCATCACCGCTGCCGGTCTGGATACGACGACGTCGGTAATCGTATCGAATACTGCTGTGTACACAGATATTGAGGCCAAACAGCAAGGACACATCCATCATGGCGATGTTTTGATTACTGTGAAATGAACCCAAAGGTGAGATTACTTCTTATAATTACGAAAAGGTTCGTTCCCAAATTCGTTTGGGAACGTGCCTTTTTTTTTGATTGAGAGAGCTGCATATGCGGAATAAATAGGGACCAACATTGATATGATAAGTAGAGATAAAAAAAATATTTGCAAACTTTATGTAAGTTACTTGACTAATTAAACCATATAACTTATTATCAATACAAAGCCAAACAATTAAACGGATGCAGGATGGTGTAGATATGGGATTTATGGATAAGTTATTCGGAAAAACAAACAACAACATACAAGAGGAGGAAACAAAGATGTCGAAATTAAATATTGGGATTATTCTTGGGAGTACGCGTGAAGGTCGGTTGAGTCCGCAAGTTGGAGAATGGGTAAAACGTATCGCAGATTCACGCGGTGATGCCAACTATGAAATCGTGGATATTGCTGATTATAAGCTGCCGCTATTGGGCGAAGCTGATGCAACAGAACAGGCTACAGCCTGGAACACCAAGCTGGCGAGCCTCGATGGATTCGTATTTATCGTGCAGGAATATAATCACAGTATCTCCGCATCACTGAAAAATGCACTGGATTATGCTCGTGAAGCCTGGAACGATAAAGCTGCAGGAATTGTCAGCTATGGTTCGGTAGGTGGTGCACGTGCGGCAGAACACCTTCGTGGTATTCTCGGAGAACTGTCGGTTGCGGATGTTCGTGTGCACCCGGCGCTTTCTTTATTCACTGATTTTGATAACGGAACCTTCAAACCGGCTGATCTGCACTTGACCAATCTCAACGGAATGTTGGACCAAGTGTTGTCCTGGAGCGGGGCACTGAAAACCGTTCGTTCATAATCATATGGAATGTGATAGCCGCCATTTTGGCGGCTTTTTTGCGTGAGGGAGGACAGCGAAGGACAGTGACCCATTGACCGCCTCAACCTGTGGAAGCTTGGCGTGGCTCCCTTCATTCTAAAGATGAAAAAAAGACAGCTCTCCTCAGGGAGAACTGTCCTTCATCAATAAAGTTAAGATTAATTATGATGTACACGCGCTTCGAGTGAAACAGTCAAATGGCTTAAAACTTAGACTACGCCTTGAGCGAGCATGGCATCGGCTACCTTCAGGAAGCCTGCAATGTTGGCACCTGCCACGAGGTTTCCAGTACAGCCATATTGATCCGCTGCCTCTACACAGCTGCTGTAGATATTCCGCATGATCTCATGCAACTTCGCGTCCACTTCTTCAAATGACCAGGACAGGCGCATGCTGTTCTGAGACATTTCAAGAGCGGACACCGCAACCCCACCAGCATTGGCTGCTTTCGCCGGTCCGAACAGAACGCCCTCTTTCAGGAAAAGCTCGATTGCAGCAAGCGTGGAAGGCATATTGGCTCCTTCACCGATAGCTTTGACGCCGCCGTGCACGAGAAGCGCAGCAGACTGCTCATCAATCTCATTTTGCGTTGCGCAAGGCAGCGCGATATCGCATGGGATGGACCAGATACCTGCACAGCCCTCGGTGTACACCGCGTGAGGATGCTCTTTGACGTATTCGCTGATCCGCAGGCGATCCACTTCTTTCAATCGTTTTACGGTGTCCAGGTTAATTCCTTCTGCATCGTATATGTATCCTCCCGAGTCACTGCAAGCCACGACCTTGGCACCGAGTTCTTGAGCCTTTTGGATGGCATAAATGGATACATTGCCTGAACCGGAAACAACCACTGTGCTGTCCTGGAAGCTCAAGTCTTTCGATTTCAGCATCTCGTTTACGAAGTACACACAACCAAATCCAGTGGCTTCCTTGCGTGCAAGGCTTCCGCCATAGAGCAGGCCTTTACCCGTTAATACAGCTGCATCATGCCCGCTGCTAATGCGTTTGTACTGACCAAACATGTAACCGATTTCCCTCGCGCCTACACCAATATCTCCTGCAGGTACATCTGTATCGGAGCCGATATATTTATACAGCTCTGTCATGAAGCTTTGCGTGAAACGCATTACTTCCAGATCGGATTTTCCTTTGGGATCGAAGTCGGAACCGCCTTTACCACCGCCGATCGGCAATCCAGTCAATGCATTTTTGAAAATTTGTTCGAAGCCCAGGAACTTGACGATTCCTGAATAAACGGAAGGGTGGAAGCGTAGTCCGCCTTTGTAAGGACCGATGGCACTGTTGAACTGTACGCGGAATCCACGGTTCACTTGAACCTTGCCTTGGTCATCAACCCAAGGTACACGGAACGTAATGACACGTTCGGGTTCAACCAGCTGTTCGAGCAAGCTGTTGTTCATGTATTTCGGGTGTGCTTCAATCACAGGAATGAGTGAGTCCAGAATCTCTTTTACAGCCTGATGGAATTCATGTTCTTGCGGATTTCTGGCGATAACCGATTCATAGACGGAATGAACATATTCTGCAGCAGTGACTTGAGTTGATTCTTGAGTAATAGTGGACACTTTTTCGATGCACTCCTTTATTGTGTTAAAGTCTGTGGTTGGCTATTTGCATAAATTGCATAAAAGTTTGTAGTTAAATATACAGGAAAGAAAATAAAAATACGAGATGAAAACCCATAAAATGTTTTTTATGACGTTATTAAAATGTTCTATGGATCTATCATACGGTGTAAAGATTGAATTCTAATAATTGGATAATATAGCTAATTCCTAATTTTAAACGGGAAGTTAGCTGAATAGACTGGATTAAAAAATTAGTTTTGGTAAGATGGTAAGAAGGCCCCGGTTTCCGGGGCTTTTATTTAACAGAAGGAGGAAAACAGGATGATGAACAGCAACATGCGAATTCATGTGGAGAACAAAGCTTGTATAGGAGGTGAGATCTATTATGAACCATAGGTCTAACCTTCAACCTTGCAGAGAAATACTGGTGAAACAGCTGATTACATTGGGTGAAGAGAAAAGGACATTTCTCGACGCCTATTTTGACGTGCGTGAACCTGAACGGGTACAGATGGAGAAATTATTGTCTGCTTACACCGGATATGTCCAGAAGCTGCTGCTCGGCCCGGATGAGCTTCTCCATTCCGTCGTACTTATTGGGAGCGAGATCCGATTTGACTACATTGATTTCCATACGTCGGATGCATTCAGGATTGTCATGCCTGACGAGGCAGATCCGGATGCAGGACGCATCTCCTTTCTCTCGCCTGTAGGACGTCAATTGCTGCTTAGCAGCAAAGGGGAAACGAGATCCGTAACGATCCCTGCTGGTTCCATGAGGGTGCGTATTACGGAAATCACGTGGAGTGGTACATTCTTGAATCCGGTATCTTCAGGAGGTGTAGATCATGCACTTTAAAGAGACGGATTTACCGGGAATTGGACGTAAGTACTGGCTGCATACTCGTAGTGGGGAGCATTTGATCATTGTGATTCATAATGATGAGCGTCGCGATCTTTTTCACATGGAAGCCGGAGACACGCCTGAAGAAGTGGGGGATATGGTGTCTCTTGTAACCTTGGATGACGAAGAGGCACGGGCGGTAGCCGCCATCGTGGGAGGCATGACCTATAAGCCCAAGTTCCAGGAGGAACGGGAAGTCATACTCGAGGGCTTACTGATTGAATGGTTACGAATCGAGCCTCATTCGCGAAGCATTGGAAGAACGATTGGAGAACTGGATATCCGCCAAGCGACAGGGGCTGTCATTCTGGCGGTGGTGGAGAAGAACAGGGAAAAACAGTTTAATCCGGGTCCAGACTATGTATTTACCTCTGGGGCTACTATTGTTGTTGCAGGAGAGCGGGATCAGATCAGGCAATTAAAACAGTTGTTATCCGATGGACGGTTGTAGCCTATGGATATGCTCATATTCGAAGTGGGAATTGCTGTTGCGCTGATTACACTTACGGGGCTAATATCTGCACGATTACGATTTTCGGTCATTCCTTTCTATATTCTGATCGGAATGGCGGTTGGACCGCATGCACCACAGATCGGTATCGTGGATTTGCGTTTCATCGAAAGCTCGGCATTTATTGAATTTATGGGCAGGCTTGGCATTTTGTTTCTTTTATTTTATCTTGGACTTGAATTCTCGGTCTCCCGGTTGATGAAATCGGGCAAAGCCATATTGACCGGAGGCATGTTCTATGTAGGGCTTAATTTTGCTTCCGGTCTGCTGCTGGGCTGGTTCATGGAGTTGCCGTTAAAAGAGACGCTGGTAGTGTGCGGCATCATGACCAGCTCTTCGACAGCGATCGTGGCCAAAGTGCTCGTTGATCTGAAGCGCACAGCGAATCCCGAAACGGAGATTATTATGGGCATGATCATGTTTGATGATCTGTTCATTGCCATTCATATCTCGATCCTTACTGGTCTCGTTCTTAGCGGGGCGACCTCATTTCTCAGCGTACTGCTGGTATCCTTGTCTGCGATGCTGTTCATTGTGCTGTTTCTAATCATTGGCCGGAAAAGCATCAAATATATTGACAAGGCGCTAAATATCAAGTCATCTGAACTGTTTCTGCTTACCGTGATGACCTTGCTCTTCCTGGTCGCTGGTTTCTCGGAAACGCTGCACGTTGCCGAGGCTATTGGTGCATTAATGATGGGTCTGGTACTCGGTGAATCGAGACATGCGAACCGAATTGAGCATCAGGTCATGCCGTTCAAGGACTTTTTTGGTGCGATCTTCTTTTTTAGCTTTGGACTAACCATTGAACCCTCCTCTCTTGGGGGTGCTGTTGGGATGACGATCATTGCGGTTATTTTAACCATCGCGAGCAATTATGGCGCAGGAATGATTGCAGGCAGAATGTCCGGAATGACGCCCAAAGCCTCACTCAAGGTGGGATTCACTCTGGTTTCCCGAGGAGAGTTCTCCATTATTATGGCTAACATTGGCAAGGCCGGGGGACTGATGGTTTCAATCCAGTCTTTTGCTGTGCTGTATGTGCTGATTCTGGCGGTATTGGGCCCGATCTTGACGAAGGAAGCGCCGTGGATATATGGGCAGTATGAGCGTCTGAGGAATCGAATACGAAGGAAAGAGACAGGTTAGATTGGATTTTGGTAGCAGCGTCACACCCGGGAGAGACTTCATCTCTCGGGTGTGGCGCTTTTTTGGTGCCTATGCCACCAAGTACGGTAAGTTAGAAGACGAGCAAGCCCGGATATTTTTTGCTTAAGATAGATGAATTTGAATATTCTCAATATGCACGGCGACACCGCCGATCTGAACTTGAGTGATCTCGTTGGAAGGGCTGAGCGTCAATCTGCCCTTAATTTTGGAGGGACGGTTCATCGTATACCCTTGTTTGATCATATACGTCTGATCATGGGGAGCTCTGAGTTGTTGATACTTATGCAGGTAACATAGCAATGCCCCATTGGATGTACCTGTAGCGCTCTCTTCCGGAATGTCGTATAGAGGGGCGAAGTTCCGACACTCTGCCAGGGCTGCATTATCTTGCGTTTCGAGTGCGAACACATGATAGCCCACCACTTGATGAGCTTTGCTGATGTCGGAGATTTGCTGAAGGTCAGGGTTAATGGTTGTCAAAACATCAGCATGCCTAACTGGAATTAATATGTCGCGCAGCCCGGTAGACACGATCTGCACAGGCAATTCAGGGTGTAGGTCCTGCAACGGAATTTGCAAGGAGTCTGCGATATCCTGCCGGTTAACTAGTTCTTCAAACCGCGGAAGTGTCTGGGACAGATAGACGTCACCGCCTTCCTCGACGGTTACTTCGAGAATTCCCGCAAGTGTATCAAGTGTATACCTTCCCACGTCAACCATCTGCTCTGCCTTCATCAGATAGAATAGTGCCACCGTAGCATGTCCACATAGGTCAACTTCATGATTTGGAGTAAAGTAACGTATTTTGTAATCAGCTGAATTCGAAGGCATAACAAATGCCGTCTCGGAAAATCCGACTTGTCTGGCAATCTCCTGCATCTGCGACGCGGACAAATGCTCTGCCTGCAGAACGACCCCAGCGGGGTTACCTCCCTCAGCGATATCCGAAAATGCATGTAATGTGATTACCTCAATATCCATCTTGTTTTCCCTCGCTTGTCCGTTAGTTCATAAAAATGAGAATGTTCCTATTATAGCATGCTTAATGGCTGGTTTTAGATGGAATGAGGATGGCCAGCGATTGATGAACCAAGGTCAAGTGTGTGGCTGCACAGGGTAATGAAGAAAGAGAGCATTGCGATAATTCAATCGAAAGGCAGGGATTTGGTATGAAAGCTATTGTTATTGATAAGTTTGGTGGAGCGGAACAATTGAAGGAACAGGAAGTACCCAAGCCGACATGTGGAATCAATCAGGTCATCATCCAGATTCATGCGACCTCGGTGAACCCGGTCGACTTCAAAGTCAGGCAAGGACATATGGAAGAAGCGGCTGATTCATTCCCTTTGATTTTGGGCGGGGATGCTGCGGGTATTGTAGCAGAGGTAGGATCCAATGTTACACAGTTCAGAGAGGGTGACCGTGTATTTGCCCGTCCGCGAAGCTTCGGAACATATGCAGAATATGCGGCAGTAGATGCAGATATCGTATCCCGTATTCCGGACAAGCTGAGTTTTGAGGAGGCTGCGGCCATACCGCTTGCGGGCATGACAGCCTGGCAGGCACTTGTTGATCATGCGCATCTCGCCAAGGGGCAAAAGATATTGATTCACGCCGGAGCCGGCGGTGTGGGGACTTATGCGATACAGATTGCCAAATATATTGGTGCTGAAGTGGCGGCCACGGCTAGCGAGTCGAATGAGGAGCTGCTTCGCTCCTTGGGCGTGGATCATTTTATCAATTACAAAAAAGAAGATTTCTCGGAGATTCTCTCCGGGTATGATGTCGTGCTCGACACGATGGGTGGTGACATTCAGCGGGACAGCTTCAAGGTGCTGAAGCCTGGCGGACATCTGGTTTCGCTAGTGGAACAACCGGACCATAACCTAGCCAAGGAGGCAGGCGTAACCGCGAATGTATTCATGATGGAACCGAAAGGGGATCAGCTCGACCAATTGGCGAAGCTCGCCTCAGAAGGGAAACTCAAACCTGTGATTGACGAGACGTATGATCTAAGCGAACAGGGACTTCGGGATGCGCACAAGAAGAGCGAAACACATCATACACGTGGGAAGCTTGTCATCCGTGCGCAATAGGAGTTAACTCGCAAAAACAGTTATATTACATTAAATTAAGAGTCTGAATAATGGCCATCTTCCGTTTGGGAAGGTGGCTGTTTTATTGTTGATGGCAGCAACAGAACTGCATTCCCATAGATGGAGGTTTAAGATATAATAGTAGAAATTTATTCCATTCTGCGCATGAGGTGATCCAATTGTCCAACGAACTTATTCAAGCCATTCAAGTGTTAAAAGAAAAGAAGTGGGTTGATCTGACCCATACATTCGGCCCGGAATCGCCGCATTTCTCTGCTTTTGATGCAGCCCAGTTTGATACGCTGTTTAATCACGACCAGGGCTTTTTCGCGCAGAGCTTCAAATTCCCCGGCCAGTACGGCACCCATCTGGATGCACCGATTCATTTTGTGCGTGACACGCGTTATCTGGATGAGCTAGGGCTGAAGGAACTTGTGCTGCCGCTTGTGGTCATTGACCAGTCTGCTGCCGTGTCCAGCAATCCGGACTTTACGCTGGATGTCGAGCATATTCTTGAATTCGAGAAGGAACATGGGGTTATTGAAGAAGGCAGCTTCGTGGCACTTCGTACAGATTGGAGCAAACGTTGGCCCAATCATGAAAAGTTCGACAACAAGGATGCAGAAGGCAATAGCCATGCACCCGGTTGGTCGGTTAGTGCATTGATGTTTTTGTTCGAGGAACGCAGAATCAAGGCTATTGGTCATGAAACCTTCGATACCGATTCAGCAGTGGATTATCAGAAGAATGGCGCACTTCTCGCGGAATATTATGTACTTGCTCAGGATACATATCAGGTAGAGTTGTTAACCAATCTGGATCAGGTGCCAGCTAAAGGTGCAGTGATCTTCAAT
The DNA here is from genome assembly GCF_022346995.1 of Paenibacillus sp. ACRRY. Lineage (GTDB taxonomy): Bacteria > Bacillota > Bacilli > Paenibacillales > Paenibacillaceae > Paenibacillus. The sequence continues at coordinate 263,699 of NZ_JAKRNM010000002.1, forward strand.
ATTGTACCCAAGGCCGAAAGGGCTTCCGGATTTCCGGTTAGATCCTTTGCCATTTTGCCTTGATACAGCAGCTCTCGAATGAAATGAAGTTCTATTGAAAGTAAGTGTCCAATTAATCTACATGCTATTTACTAGATCAATTCTCATATGTAAACGTAAGGGAGGCACGCGTTGCCTCCTTTTTTATGTCTTACTTTTGATCCGAATGGGGATTCGGATTGAATCGTTGTGAGATTTTCTTCTCGGCTTTCTTGCGCCGAATCCAGCGCTTAAGTATGTTCTGTTGCTTTCTTTCTTCCAGTGTCTCTTTCATGCCTTGAATCATGAATTCGGATCTTCGTCTATCATCCCGACTAATCTCGCGTAATTCTTTAATAAATTTGTCGTCCATATCTGCCTCTCGCTCATTCAGGATAACATCATTATACCGAACGTACGTTCTTTTATCAAGTTTTACCATTAATCATTGTATCCTGAACTGATTCTGTGAAAAAGAGCACAGGAGCAGTCCCTTCCATATGTGAAAATGGAATAGAAAATTCAGTGCCATCTGTACACTTGTCTGGAGGGTGAGGTATGCAAGCAGGTGAAGAACGAATCAGACCCAAGCAGAGTCTGGGTAGATTATCGTGGGTACTCATTATATTGCACGGATTTTTGGGTGTTGGTGCGATCGTTGGAGGGGGAGGCCTCATTATCGATCCATCAGGAAGTCTCCTCCAAATGCCAAACTCGTTGTTGGAGCATTCCCCGTTTGGCCATTTTTTGATCCCGGGAATCATATTATTGTTGGTTCTTGGCATAATGCCGATCGTGATTGCTATTGCGCTTATGACTCACTTTCATTGGGGGATAGGGGTGAAACTTAATCTCTATACGGATCGGTATTGGGCTTGGACGTTCTCATTGTATATGGGGTTCGCACTTCATATCTGGATTATGGTTCAGGTATTCTGGATACAGAATGTCTCAGTCATTCATCTGATCTATTTTGCATGGGGCGTCGCAATTCAGGTTGTTACTCTGCTGCCTGAAGTACAGCGAAGATATTCCAGATAGACCATTCAACATGAATACAATCTGCATTATATGAAAACGGCTACTGACAGAACCTGGAGTGATCCTGTCAGCAGCCGTTTATGCTTTTATTTACTTGGATGCGTTGTAATTGCTCAAGAACTCTTTTACTTTGGCCGGATCAGACTTCAATTCATTCCCTGTCTGAACGAGCGGACTTACCGTAGAGTAGGCTTTGAGCTTGTTGTTCTTATAGAACTGCAGAATCTCATCCTGATTGATGGAGTACAGTACTGCCTTTCTGAAGTCACTGCTCTTCGCCACTTCTCTATTCTTGGTGTTAAACAGCAGATAGGAAACGGCGTTGCTTGGAATGCTCTGCAGCTTCAGCTTGCTGTCACTTTCAATGATGTCATACTTCGTTTCTGGTACCCCGTAATATAAATGAATTTCACTGCTGCGAAGGGCAGACAGCGCACTGTCAGCATCCGCGATGAAGCGCACGTTTACCTGAGAAATTTTTGGAGCATATTCAGATCCTTTGCGGTATCCGGGGTTTTGATAGAATACGCCTTCATAGTCGTTTTTGTAAGCCAGAATGTAAGGTCCGCTTGCATACAATGTGTTGTTGTACGAAGCACCCTCTGTTACCGTGTTCTGGTCACCATAAGGGATATCCTTGTTTACGTCAAAAGAAGCTACGTCATAGGTGTTGATGCTCTCCACCTGTTTTTTGGACACGATCCCCGCAGATTGGTGAGCCAGGTAATTCAGGACTTGAGGGAAAGGCTCCGTTGTGGTCAGTTTCACGACCTGATATTTACCTGCATTATTATCCGCTTTTGTTTTGTCAGAGACGAGTTCGGTGATTTTGGAATCGAGTCCTTGCTCGAGCGCGTCTTTGATGGTTCCGTTACCGCCGGATTGCTGGATGGATTCCAGGGTGCTCAGGTCGGTTACCAGCTCAGCTTCTTTGATATGCTCGTGTAAGCTGTATGTCCGGTGATCCGGAACAGAGTCTTTATTTTTGGCACGTTCCAGAGAGAAGATGACGTCATCGGCACCCACGCGCTCTCCGGTATCCACTGCTTTTTTATTGTCGATTTTCGCAAAGTTGATGTCGTCTCTCAGAATGAAATAATACTCCGAATTCCCTTCAGCAATGCTGAAATTGTGGGAAAGTGATCCTTCGGCCGTCAGTTGATCATCATCCGTCAGGTTAACAAGACGAACATACATGTTGGTGTTCAATTGGTTGATGGAGCCGTCGTTACCTTTGATTGGATCAAGGGAAGTCAGCACGGATGCACTTTGAGTCAGGATCAGCGGATCTTTAGTATTCTTGGAACTGTCCTTGAATTCAATGGGTTCCCAAGCCATGGCACGGGATTTGGACAGGCGCACCGTATCCGGATTCAGGATGTCCTGATTCACGGCCTGACTCTTCAGGGAAATGTACAATGGAGCGATGTAGGCTTGATCCGTTACCAGGCGGTCCTCCAATTGTTTGTATGTTTCCTTGTATTCTTCAGGTGTTTGGGTAGCTGCGGCGTCAATGAGTTTATCGATCTCTTCATCCGCCAGAATGCTGTAATCACCACCGGTTTTGAAAAGGGAACGAACCGCATAGTCCGGGTTACCGGTTACTGTTGTCCAGCTGGAGAGAGCGATATCATAGTTGCCTGCATCCTGTTGGGATTTGTAGCTGCCGTAATCGGGCTGCAGATTCAGCTTCACATTGAAGCCGTTTTTGGTCAGCTGATCACGGATGATATTAACGTCATTTTCGGAAGAACTTTGGGCGAGCAACTCAATGTCGACTGGGGCCTGATTCTGAGCGTTCTCTGCTGGCGCAGTCGGGGCAGTTTCCGATTGGGATTCGGACTTGGTCTTCACGCTGCAGCCCGAAATCACGATGACGAGAATAAGCAGCAATGAGATCAACGAACGTTTTTTCATGGGATTACCTCCTGGATAATTATGAATTGAATGAATGGTTTTGAATTAAGCCTTTACTAACTTCGGATCAAGTGCGTCGCGCAGACCATCACCGAGAAAGTTGAATGACAGAACGAGCAGAATGATAGCCAGCCCTGGATAAATGGCGAGATACGAGTGCGTTTCCAGATATGTACTGCCCAGCTTGAGAATGTTGCCCCATTCCGGGATATGTGGTTCGACACCCAGTCCCAGATAGCTCAGGCTGCTGGTCGCAATGACCGCTCCGCCAATCGTAAGCGTGGATTTGATGATCATTGGCGCAAGCGAGTTGGGAATGATGTGCTTGAAAATGATGGAACGGTTGTTATAGCCAAGTGCACGCGCAGCCTCCACGAATTCGAAGGTGGAAACATAGAGGACGCTGGCTCTCATGGTACGTGCATAAGTCGGGATGGAGCCCAGACTGAGTGCCAGAATCAGATTGACCGTATTCGCACCAAATGCTGCGATGATGGCAATGGCCAGCAGGATGCCCGGAATGGCATAGAGGACATCTAGCAGCCGCATGATGATATTGTCTGTGTGTCTTCCGTAGAATCCGGAGAAGGCTCCAAGGACTCCACCAATGATCACAGGAATAATGGTTGACAGGCAGCCTACAATCAGCGAGATACGGGCCCCGAATACGATTCGTGAGAACAGGCATCGCCCGAAATCATCCGTCCCGAGTGGATAAGCCAGAGATGGTGGTTGCAGCAGGGCGGAATAATTGTTTTCGACCGCCATGCTGTAATCAAAGGTGAAGAAACTGCAGATCGAGATGGAAAATAGAAAGATGATAAAAAACATGCCGGACATCGCTGTTACGTAGGGAGCCAGTCGGTCCCACAGATCGTTCCAGAAGTTTGATTTCTGTTTCCCTTGTCTCCGGTAGCGCCCGATGATGGAAATGCCGAGCAGCAGTGCAAACACGTTTCCTGTGACTGAAGTCAGGATCAGCAGGATGCTGACAGCAATCATCCAGCGCGGAATGATCGAAGCTGCAGTGTACTGGGCAACAATTATCAGGACGACCAGGTCAATGACCAGAATAAATAGCAATGCGGCCATGGCTGGCAAAAACGTATCTGATACATAGGGTTTGAACATATTGAGTGCCGATACGCCAATAACAAACAGCTGCGTCAGCAGCATATAGACCGCGAAGGTGTACTCCACTTGCTTTGCTTTTTTGATCAAATGAAATGCGGCTGTGACGATAAATATGTTGCCAGAGCAGATGGCCAGCAACTGAACCCAAGCGAGCCTGCGGGTTAATGCTGAAATATGTCCGTGTCTGGTCAAGTCTTTTCGGATGAGCAGCATCAGGATACTCTGAATGATCGTGAAGAAAAGATAGATACAAAGTGCGGTCAGCAGAAAGGGTCTGAATTCTTGCCTGCCCAGGTCATAGCTGTTGAACAGCAGTAACACCGTCAATAGGAGAGAAGTGACCCACGCAAAGCTGGCCTGACTGTACTCTGGTGAAGACTTAAGCCGGAAACGAACTTCTTGTGTTAAGGAACCCGAATTTGTCATATTGCACCTGCTTTAATATTGTTTCATCTTGGAACGTACTCTTGGATCGATAAATGCGTACAACAGATCTACGATCACATTAATGATGGAAATGGTAATCGCTGTATACACTACTCCGCCCATGATACTCGGAATATCGGGAATGAACTGTTTATCCACAATGTAACTGCCGAGTCCGCTAATATTGAACACTTTCTCCGTTACAGCTGCTCCGCCGAGCATACCTCCGAATTGCAATCCAACGACCGTTACAATTGGAATCAACGCATTGCGGACCGCATGTTTCAGCAAAACACTTCGTTCGCTTAATCCTTTGGCGCGAGCTGTCATCACATAATCTTCGTGAATGACCTCCAAAGTGGATGAACGGGTCATCCGGGCCACTGCAGCCGTTAATCCTGTTCCCAGAACAATGGTTGGCATAATGATGGACAGCCAGTTCTGAGGATTGAAGGTCGCAGGCAGCCACTGCATTTTAATTGAAAAGTTCAGGATGAAGATCAGTCCCTGCCAGAAGTTCGGGATCGATAATCCGATTAGAGCGATAAACATAAATGTGTAATCAAACAGCGAATTGGGCTTGATCGCCGAGATGATCCCGATTGGAAGAGCGATGACCAGGGCAAGCAGTAGAGAAATAACTGCAAGTGTCAGTGTAATTGGAAACTTTCTGGCTATGGTCGCGGTCACATCCTCATTTCCCGAGAAGGATTTGCCTAGATCAAACAGCGCAATTCCCTTGATATTGTTCCATAACTGAACGAGATAGGGTTGATCCAGACCGTATACATGATTAAAGGCTGCAATCTGCTCCTGTGTCGCTGTCTCTCCGAGAATGTTGGCTGCCGGATTGAACGGAGACAGATACAAGATGGTAAATACGAGGGTAGCTACACCCAAAATGACAAACATGGTCATCAGTATTCTTTCGAATATGTACTTTAGATAAGGATTGCCATAGATCCATAGAATGACGTACATCAGACAGCCTGGAATAATAGATAAGCCCACAAACCAGGGTTTATCCAGCAATGCACGGAACGTGTCGGCCATGGTCAGGCGCTGTTCTCCATGTTCCTGCAACCTGTGTGACGTTCGTTCATACAACTCTTTCTGATAGGTCTCCTCCAGCCATAGCTCTGCCTGACGCTTGAATTCAGTTTCACTGACCTGCTGCTGGAAGAAGCGATGTTTGCGCCTCAGCTGTTCTTCTACTATGGTTCGAAGCTTATCTCGGTAAGAAGAAGAATGCATCTCCTGTTCTACAGCTCGTTGAGCCGTTTGCCATCCATCCTTTTGGCGTCTGGATTGCCACACCAGAAGTACAATCAGATTGATCGGCAGCCCGAGAATAAACAGAACATATCGGTAGGAGGGATGAAGCAGCATTTTGCCATAAATGAAACTCAGATTCTGTGCAAGCCGTGACATTTTGCCGCCTACTGCAAGATTCAAACCGAGCAAACCTCCCTTCATTCAGGTTTAAATTGCATTATTCCGATTGATATAGTATATATTATTTAGGGTCTATTCAATTGTCAAGGTATGGAATTGTGTACATATTATGAAACGCGTAAAAATGAAGGAAAGCAGGTGTTTGCATGCAGCCTTTACTGAAAGTTAGTGATTTGTCGGTCTCTTTTCATTCCGGTGAGAGTGAGTTTCAAGCGGTACGGGAGGTCAGCTTCGAGGTACGGAAAGGGGAGACGCTTGGGATTGTTGGAGAGTCTGGAAGCGGCAAAAGTGTAACAGCCCGTTCCATTATGAGGCTGCTTGCTTCTCCTCCATCTCAGATGAAGCAGGGAGAGATTCTGTTCCGTGGAGTCAACCTGGCGACCAAAACGCAAAAGGAGATGGAAAGCATCCGCGGCCGTGACATCGGCATGATTTTTCAGGATCCGATGAGTTCGCTTAATCCGACCATTAAAGTTGGAAAACAAATCTCTGAGAGTCTGATCAAGCATCAGAAACTGTCCCGCAGGGAAGCGAAAAAGCAAGCCATCGCCATGCTCGAACTGGTTGGCATATCACGGAGTGAGGTGCGCTACAATCAGTACCCGCACGAGTTCTCGGGAGGCATGCGTCAGCGGGTCATGATCGCCATTGCACTTGCTTGCCGTCCCGAGCTGCTTATTGCCGATGAACCAACGACTGCACTCGACGTGACCATCCAGGCGCAAATCTTGAATCTGATGAAAGACATGCAGGAGCGGCTCGGGACGTCCATTATACTGATTACACATGATCTGGGAGTTGTGGCCGGAATGTGTGACCGCGTCGTGGTCATGAAAGAGGGACAGATCGTGGAATCCGGAACAACGGCAGAGATCTTCGCAAGTCCGAAACACGAATATACGTCCAGACTCCTGAATGCCTTGCCGCGGTTGGATGAGAAGAAGAAACCAAAACCCGTTTCGCTGTTCCCTAAGGATCTACAAGATGATCAGCCTCTGCTTGAGGTGAAATCCCTGCGGCAGCATTTTAATCTTGGCAAAGGCAATACACTGAAGGCAGTGAATGATATCAGCTTTTATATCCGCCAAGGCGAAACACTGGGGGTCGTAGGGGAGTCTGGCAGCGGTAAATCTACGACGGGGCGTGCCATCTTGAGACTGCATGAACCGACAGGTGGGGATGTCTTGTTCAAAGGTGTTCCACTGAACCGGCTGTCTGCTTCGGAAATGAAAACGATGAGACGGCATATGCAGATTATCTTCCAGGACCCCTATGCATCGTTGAATCCGAAATTAAGAATTATGGACATTATCGGTGAGGCTCTCGATATCCACCAGCTGACCAAGACAACAGCCGAGAGAGAGAAGCGGGTGGAAGAGCTGCTGGAAATGGTGGGGCTTGATCCATCCCATGCGCTGCGGTACCCTCACGAATTCTCTGGCGGTCAGAGACAGAGAATCGGCATTGCGCGCGCACTCGCTGTCGAACCGGAGTTTATTGTGTGCGATGAGCCGCTGTCTGCGCTTGACGTGTCCATCCAGGCGCAGATCGTGCAGCTGCTTGAGGAATTGCAGCAGCGGCTTGGTTTGACTTACCTTTTTATTGCACACGACTTGTCCATGGTCAAACATATCAGTGATCGAGTGGCTGTGATGTATAACGGCAAAATCGTTGAGCTTGCTGAGAGTGAAGTGCTCTATTCCAATCCACAGCATGCGTATACGAAGTCGCTTCTCTCTGCAATACCGGTCCCTGATCCGGCTGTGGAAGCGAAGAAAAAACGGACGGTGTATGAAGAAAACAGCAGGGAGCAGCTTGCGGATCGTTACAATCTGGAGCAGTCCAAGTGGGTCGAAGTAACGGAAGGACACTGGGTGGCCGTTTCTGGTTAGAATTGAATCAGAGTGATCAATCAAGCGGAAACAAAAAAAAAGAACCCCGTCAGTGATCTGTACAAGATCAACTGTGCGGGGTCCTTTATACGTTTGTTTTAGGTTGTGGACTTTATTATTTGAATTGTACAGATTTCTTGATGTTGTCGATTTCGGTTTTGCTTGCATCATCCAAATACGTGAAGATGAAGTTGAAGGCATAACCTTCAATGATGGTGCTGTAGTAATCTTGTGTAATGGTTGTGCCATCACCAGCATCCATTGTGATTTGCATAACATCCATCTCTTTACCGCCGATCGTTTCGGTTGCGAATTCTTTATATTCATAAGGGAACTGGCTGTCGACCATGAATTTCTTGGTTGCTTCCAGATAGTCTTTACCCGTGCGAATCCCTTGCAGCAGGCTGACTTTCTCGGCAATGGCCATAGCGGAAGGGCCAACTTCTTGACCACCCAGTGGCAACTCGGAAGCCATCAACAGATTCAATGTTTGAGCTTGGGACAGTTCAAGCTGTTTTTTCTTCGTATCATCGTCACCAGCAATGGCATCCGAAGAAGCACTTGTCAGCTCGTTCATTCCAGCTGCATCCTGGAACTCCCATTCCTCAGGGAATTTCAATGATACACCGAAGTAGTCATTCGTGTAGGAACCTTTTTCGGTTGTACCCAGTTCAACGTTTGCTGAATTGTCTTCTTCCTCCGCTGCTGCGTCAGTCGACGTTTCCGTATTTTCTGTTTCGTCAGTCTTGGCTGTATCCGTGTCTGTAGCGGCTGCAGTTTCTGTTTTAGTCGTGTCTTCCGTTTGAGCGTTGTTATCTGCTTTGTCACCGCAAGCAGCTGCAACAAGCATCATCATGATTAACATAGCGAATACAGACGTTTTTTTTGTGATAGACATAAAACCCTCCTGAAATAAATGTGTGTGTTCTCTCTCTGTAATGTTGCTTACTCCAAAATTGTAGCACAAACGTTCTTCTTTACCACCTATAGGAAACTATAGGGGTCCCTCTATAAATAAGACAATCGGCTGGCAATTGAAACAGCTTCCGTGCTGGATTGCACACCTAATTTGTTGAAGATCACTTTTTTGTGGTGATTCACAGTGCATTCCTTGATTTTTAATTTCAAAGCAATGGCCTTAACGGTCAATCCTTTTGAGATCATCCCAAGGATGGTTAACTGACGTTCAGTGAATTCCACGGAAGGTGTCTCGGGTGGAACGGATGACATCAGGCTCTGGTAGCTGTTCTGCATATGGGCAGGGATGAGCTTGGCAATGGCGATTAATTCACTTTGCATATCTGCGTTAATGGTGGACACATCCAGATAACCGGAATGGTTGAGTCCTACAGACAGAGGTGTGGCGTAACAGTGCCATTGTTGAAAAAGCGGGCTCTCATGCTGCTCTGGTGGCAGCAATACCGGTTCGTTCTTTTCCATCGTGGCCGAGATGGCGTTGATTCCGCAGCTCTGTGCTGTAAAAACCATACCTGGACGAATCGGTGAGTGCTTCACTTCATCCTCCAGGTCGTGGCTGTAATCCATGGCAAGCAGCACGCCATCCGCGTCCGTAAGCAGAAACAGATAGGTGCTGGACAGGTTCTCTCGGATATCCGACAGACTGTGCTGGAAGGCGCCGATCAGAAAGTGATTGATTTTGCGCAATCTTTCCAGACTGGTCCTGGAAATATATTTAATATGAGCCATGCCGGATCTAGGTGCACTGATGTCAGACCAATGTTCCAGCAAGGCCGATGTAGTGACAGACATGATATTACCTCCTTACATTTAACCAATGGTTTCTACGACGCGACCTTCCTGGTCGGTAATTTCAGTTCTGAGTATTCGGATTACCATGCCGGGAAGGGAAGGTATCTCGAATGTCATTTCCGAAGGTTTAAGATGAGCTGTCAGTTCGTTTACTGTCTGTTCATTCACGGTTACGGTGGTTTTGGTTTCTTCTTCATAAAAAGAAGCGTTCTCCCCGGCCTCGAAGGTGATATTTACACCTGAACCGATGAGTGATAACGGAGCCCCTTTTGCAATGCGGCTGCGCAGTATTTTTCCAATCAGAACCGCCTGTTTGGCTCCAAGCTGGAGCTCGGCAGGTACATTTTTTTGCAGCAATCTTTTGCGGGAAGGTGTCCAAGCCAGTTGTTGTATGAATAAAAATGCCGTGCTGGAGCCTTCAAGCTCAATTCCACGCTGAACAGCCTGCCCAACCGATGGAATATCCACATAGGAGTTACGCATGAGATCCGTGACATATTTGGGCATGAAAGGTTCGCATGATTTGAGGAATCCGCGAGTGTTCCATGTTTGCATCGTTTCAAGTTCACGTCCGGTGATTCCGACCATCTGAATAAACTCCATTGTGCCGTTAGGGGTGGACAGCTGCTTCAGATCCGGGTCTTCAATGAAAGAAAGGGCGGTCAGCAAGGTATCAGAGCCCAGACAGATCGGTCCGTTGGCATCCAGGTAGTCGCCTGGGCGAAATACGTTACCGCTATTGAAGACATACCGTCCCATATTCTGTAACAAGTTCAGAGCCCAAGCGGGAGGTTCAATCTCATCCTCTGTTCGGGTAAGCCGAAAGGTCAGTTCGAATCCATATCCACTGTGCTCTGGATCATTGGTTTCTTTGTCATACAGTTCTGAGAATCCGTACGTTACAAAATGCCAATGAGGCGTTGGATGTTCCACTTTATAGGCACTGATTCCATCCAGAGGGTCAGGTCCTCCAAGTGCATAAGGGATGGCTGTGCCATAATGTTTGGGTTCCTGCTCCCCATAAAGTTCATTAAATGCTGTATCAATGGCATCCCAGCCGGCTGTGCTTGCTTCATCAGTCATGATGGGTTCCTCCTTCAGTGTTCAATCTCCCAAAAAACATGTAAAATTAAGTTTACCTTTCTCACCTATCGTTTCAAGCGGCTTAAGGCTGAATTATGTTAGATAGGACTTCGGGGTCCCAAATCACATTTCAGGGAGGCATTTTACATGAGTATGAAAGATATCTTTCTTGCCGAATTCAAGCAGGAGAATTGGGACTCATTTGTTGTGAGCTTTACCGATCGCTATCTGGAGGTTGATCCGAAACTGGTGGAAAGCGCAAAACAAAAGGGAATTCCGGCAGATATATGTCAGGTGCTTTTATGCGAAATGGGAGAGTATGCACTGTCATGGGTGAATAAAAAGGTGCCTGCTTTAGGCGACCAAAGTCCTGCAAGCTATCTGGGTCATAAAGACGGCGAAAATGCATTGAGAGCAGCGATAATGCAGATGCCGCGTTAAAGTTCTTCTATATAAAATGGGTGTCACGTGGTGAAGTTGATTTTAAAATATAGATATGTTACGCTTACATCACGAGAGAAAAACAACAGAATAATCAATACATCGTTTGATGGATTGTTACTGCGAAGACAGGCAAAACCTAAACTGATGGTGAAATGAAAGCTCCTTTTTTTGGCGCTATTTTACCTTGAGTTTAGGTTTTTCTTGTTTTCTGGCCTGTTTTGGGTCCATGGATCAGGAACAATCTCATTTGGATCTACTGATTACCGTGTTGGTTTGCTCGAAATAGGACATTCTATCTTTCTGACTTGTCATACAAAATAAATTGTTGAAAAGAGGTTGTTGTTCATGACTACGGCAAAAAAAGGATTTCCTGAAAACTTCCTATGGGGCGGCGCTACAGCTGCCAATCAATTGGAGGGTGCATTCGATAAGGACGGCAAAGGACTCTCCACAGCAGATATGATTGCCCATGTTCCCAAAGAGAAACGTACTGGCGGACATGCGATGGAAATCTCTTCTTCCCGAATTGAAGAAATTCTGTCAGGCAAAATTGAAGAGCGTTTCCCGAAACGTTTTGGTATCGATTTCTACCATCGTTTTAAGGAAGACATCGCTTTATTTGCCGAAATGGGCTTCAAAGTATTCCGCTTGTCCATTCACTGGGCGCGTATTTTCCCGAACGGTTATGATCAGGAGCCGAACGAAGCAGGTCTGAAATTCTATGACGAAGTCTTCGATGAACTCTTGAAATACGGCATTGAGCCGCTGGTAACCCTGTCTCACTACGAAACTCCGCTTGGTCTGACGCAGAAGTACAATGGTTGGGCTGGCCGTGAAGTTATTGGGCACTACGTTAGATATGCAGAAACGGTATTCAACCGTTATAAAAATAAAGTGAAATACTGGCTGACTTTCAATGAAATCAACGTTATGCTGTTCAGCCCGTACACTGGCGGCGGCATCCTGATCGATAAAGTGGACAACAAATTGCAAACGACGTATCAAGCACTGCATCATCAATTCGTAGCAAGTGCAATGGTAACGAAACTTGCCCATGAGATCATGCCTGGCTCCCAAGTGGGCTGTATGCTCGCTCGCATGGAGACGTATCCGGCGACTTGTAATCCGGTAGATGTTCGTTTGGCTCAACACGAGAATCAGATCAACCTCTTCTTCACGGATATGCACGCTCGTGGTAAATACCCGAACTACATGGCACGTTATTTTGAAGAAAACAACATCGTGATTCAAAAAGAAGCTGGCGATGATGAAATTTTGCTGAACAACACGGTCGATTTCATCTCCTTTAGCTACTATATGTCCGTAACCAAATCAGCTTCTGCTGACCTGGAAGAAACCGCAGGCAACTTGGCTGGCGGCGTGAAAAACCCTTATTTGGAAGCTTCCGACTGGGGTTGGGAGATTGATCCAATCGGTCTGCGTGTAACGCTGAACAACTTCTGGGATCGTTACCAAAAACCTTTGTTCATCGTTGAGAACGGCCTTGGAGCTTATGACAAGGTAGAAGAAGATGGCTCAATTCATGACTCCTATCGTGTGGATTACCTGAAAAAACATATCGAGCAAATGAAAGAAGCCATTAAGGATGGTGTGGATCTGATCGGATTTACGGCGTGGGGTCCAATTGACCTGGTGAGCATGTCCACTTCCGAAATGTCCAAACGTTACGGCTTCATCTACGTAGATCTGGACGACGAAGGTAACGGAACCCTTGAACGTTCCAAAAAGGATTCCTTTGACTGGTACAAAAACGTGATTGCAACCAATGGGGAACAGCTGTAATACGGGTTCGGATAGCGTGAACGCTTTTGACAAACAATGAAAAGACACGATAAGAGAGGAATGATTGAGATGACAACACCATTTCCGAAGGACTTTCTATGGGGCGGCGCGGTAGCCGCCAACCAGCTTGAAGGAGCTTATAATACGGACGGTAAGGGATTGTCTGTTCAAGACGTGATGCCTCACGGGATCACAACGCCAAGAACAGAAGGACCTACGGAAGATAACCTGAAATTGATCGGTATCGATTTCTACAACCGTTACAAAGAGGATGTAAAACTGTTTGCCGAAATGGGCTTTAAGGTGTTCCGTACATCCATTGCCTGGTCCCGAATTTTCCCTAAAGGGGACGAGCTGGAGCCAAACGAGAAAGGTCTGCAATTTTACGATGACCTGTTCGATGAGTGCCACAAATATGGGATTGAACCACTTGTGACGATCTCTCACTATGAGACGCCGCTGCATCTGTCCAAAACGTATGACGGCTGGGTTAACCGCAAAATGATCGAGTTTTACGAACGTTATGTAACGGTTCTGTTCAACCGGTTCAAAGGCAAAGTAAAATACTGGCTGACATTTAATGAAATCAACTCCATTTTGGAGGAGCCATTCATGAGCGGCGGGATCTATACGCCAAAAGATCAATTGAGCAAGCAGGATCTGTATCAGGCGATTCACCATGAGTTGGTGGCAAGTGCACTGGCTGTTAAACTGGGTCATGAAATTATGCCGGAAGCCAAAATCGGCTGCATGGTTCTGAGTATGCCAACGTATCCGCTGACTCCGAATCCGGATGATGTGGTTGCAGCGATGCATGCAGAACAACGCAACGATATCTTTGCCGATATCCACGCACGTGGATACTATCCAAAATACATTAACCGTTATTTCAAGGCGAATAATATCAATATCAAGTTCGAAGACGGAGATGCGGAAATTCTGAAGCATACGGTAGACTTTATCTCATTCAGCTACTATGTAAGTATCTGTGAGACAGGTGATCCGGAGAAACGCATTGAAGGAAAAGGAAATCTGTTTGCAGGTGTTCAAAACCCTTACCTCAAAGCAAGTGAATGGGGCTGGCAGATCGATCCGCAAGGTCTGCGTGTGACGCTGAACAAATACTGGGATCGCTATCAAAAACCTTTGTTCATCGTTGAGAACGGGCTGGGTGCCGTGGATGAACTGATTACGGACGAGAACGGCAATAAAACGGTAAACGACGACTATCGCATTCAATATCTGAATGACCACCTGGTGCAGGTTGGTGAAGCGCTTGAAGATGGTGTCGAAGTTATGGGCTACACTTCATGGGGCTGTATCGACCTGGTTAGCGCATCGACTGCAGAGATGAAGAAGCGTTACGGGTTCATCTATGTGGACCGCAACAACGACGGAACAGGTTCCCTGGATCGTTACAAGAAAAAATCATTCCATTGGTACAAAGAAGTTATTAGTACTAATGGTGCAAGCCTGAAAGGCATTAACGAATAATAGTGGTTCTAAAGGCATGGTTGACAAGCATCTTCTCATGTCATAATTAGTCACATTAACCGCTTTCACAAAAACATTGTCATATAGATAATTATATGGTAAGATGGGCCTAAGGCTAATGAATAACTGGATTGTTACTGTTCAATCAGGCAAAACCAGAAGCAGGGCATTTTTCGTGACCTGCTTTGGTTTTGCCTTTTACTACTTTGACGGTGCAAGGTGATGTGAAGAAATGAAAATTGAGAAGGTGCTCAACAACAACGTAGTTACCGTGATTGATCCAGGTGGAAACGAACTGGTCGTCATGGGGCGGGGAATTGCCTTCAAAAAACATGCTGGTGAATCGATAGACGAAAGTCTTGTCGAAAAAATATTCTCATTGGAAAGCAAGGAAGTATCGCAGAAACTGAAAACGCTTCTGTCCGATATTCCAGTTGAATATGTTGAATGCTCGGATGAAATTATTCGTTATGCGGAGACGGTGTTAGGTGAGAAGTTGCATGAGAGCATCTATATTTCACTAACGGATCATATTCATTTTGCCATTGATCGACATCGTCAAGGATTGCAGATCCGTAACGCACTGTTCTGGGAGATCAAGCGCATGTACCGCAAGGAATATGCCATTGGACTGAAGGCACTTCAGATTATTGAAGAAACGCTGGGTGTACTGCTTCCCGAAGACGAATGCGCATTCATCGCCATGCATCTGGTCAATGCCCAGATGAACGGTGAGATGAGAGAAACCATCAGTATTACGAATATTGTCAAGGACATACTCAACATTGTAAGACGCAGTTTTGTCATTGAACTGGATGAGGATTCGCTGAGCTATTATCGATTCTTAACCCATCTGAAGTTCTTTGCTCAACGTGTACTGCAAGGTACAGCCATTGAAGACAAGGAAGAAGATAATCCGCTTCATGATCTGGTGAGTAAGCAATACCCTGAAGCATATGCCTGTGCAGTCAAGATTAATGATTATACACGGAAGATCTATAATCGGGTCTTGTCTAAGGAAGAAATACTGTATCTGACGATTCACATTGAGCGTGTTGTAAGAAATGAACAACCAATCGAATAATTTTGGGATTGTTACTGCTAAAAAGGCAAAACCTAAACGTTGAATAATGATAAGCTGAAACTGCTTTGTCATTATTCAGTGTTTAGGTTTTTTTTTAACCTTCATTACACATCAAAGGAGCAAAACACAATGGATAAACAACAATTGTCCAAAGATATTCTGAAGTTGGTCGGTGGAGAAGAAAACATTGATCAAGTCACGCACTGTATGACAAGACTCAGATTTAATCTCAATGACAACGGCAAAGCTGACAAAGCAACGCTTAAAAATACACCGGGCGTTATGGGTGTTATGGAGAATGGTGGTCAATTTCAGGTCATTATCGGGAACGACGTGCCTGTGGTGTATAACGCGCTTGTAGGAAACATGTCCAAAGCACCTACATCCGAATCGGCTGGAGCTTCCACAGGGGAGAAGAAAAAGAGAAACCCGCTGAGTGCCCTGTTTGACTTCATCTCGGGTATGTTTACACCAATCCTGCCGGCGATTACCGGTGCTGGTATGATCAAAGGGATCGTGGCGATCCTCGTAGCCCTTGGCTGGATGTCTGATACCAGCTCAACCTACATCATTTTGTCCGCGATCGGTGATGGAGCATTCTACTTCCTGCCAATCATTCTGGCAATTAGTGCTTCCCGCAAACTGGGCAGTAACATGTACATTGGTGCAGCACTCGGTGCTGCGATTATGCACCCGACGATCACAGCATTGCTGGCTGAGGGAAATACGACGTTTGCAAGTATTCCAGTCGTAGCAGCAACATATTCATCTACGGTTATTCCGATTGTTATTGCAATCTGGATTGCATCTTATGTAGAAAAAGCGGTTGACCGCGTTACACATGCATCGTTGAAATTGCTAGTTGTACCAACGGTAACATTGGTAATCATGGTGCCATTGACTCTGATTGCAATTGGACCACTGGGTTCTATTATCGGTAACGGATTGTCCGGCGGTATCTCATGGTTGTTTGACAATATGTCTGTTCTGGCAAGTATTCTGATTGGTGGTACAATGTCCCTGTTGATTATCACAGGTATGCACTATGCACTCACACCAATCGTTATCGGTTCGATTACAACATTAGGTTATGATTTCATTATTCCGTTGATGTTTGCGGCAAACTGGGCACAAGCAGGTGGTGCACTTGGTGTCGCACTCAGATCCAAAAATGCTACAACGAAATCTCTTGGTTTCTCTACAGGTTTGACCGCTGTTATGGGTATCACGGAGCCTGCAATGTACGGGATTAACATGAAATTCAAAAAACCGTTTATTGCTGCCCTGATCGGTGGAGCAGTCGGCGGTGCATTTATGGGGATTTTTAATGTTAAAGCATATGTAATTACAGGTCTTGTTGGTTTGCCAAGTATCGCAGCCTTCATCAGCCCGGCTATCAGCACTTTGATCTTCGCTATCGTTGGTGGAGCAATTGCTCTCGTGGCAGCTACAGTCCTTACGTATATCCTTGGTTTCCAGGAAGAAGAAGCACCAAAAGTAGTTGAGGCTCCGGCTCAACCGGTTGCTGAAGTAAACAACGCAGCTCCTGCTGCAGTTGTAATCGAAGAAGAAAAAGTACAGGATCAAGAAGTATTCAGCCCGATTACAGGGGAAGTAAAACCGCTAAGCGAAGTACCAGACCCTGCATTCTCTGAAGAAATTATGGGTAAAGGATTTGCAATTCAGCCGACTGAAGGTCGTGTCGTTTCCCCGATTAACGGAACCGTGTTCTCCTTGTCGAAGAGTGGACATGCCATTGGTCTGGTCAGCGACAACGGTGCAGAGATGCTGATCCACATCGGAATTGATACGGTGAAGCTGAAAGGTCAATTCTTCTCGCCTAAGGTTCAGGCGGGTGCAAAAGTTGCTGTGGGTGATGTATTGATGGAATTTGACCGTGAAGAAATCGAAAAAGCGGGTTATACAACCATTACACCAGTCATCATCACAAACATGCATCAATATGAGTCGATTGTATCTGCAGGTCGTACTGCAATTAAAGAGCAAGAACTGCTCTATACAGCCAAAGCCTAACCTATAAGAAACAGCAGAGTTTCCAAACGTACTGGAGACCCTGCTGTTTTTTGTTTATAGCTATAAGCTATTCGTGGTATGTTACCGCAGCGGCATAACCGTTGCATCCAGAAACAACATCTCATCTGTTATGTTCCTATGGGAGCATTTCCCGTACCAATTGCACGAATTGCTGGGCCGGCTTGGACAGATAACGATGATGAAGCCAGACGAGCGCTGAGCCCACGGTGGAGTTCGGATCAAGGATCCGATATACATGGAATGATTGTTCATGATGGAGCTGCAGCACGGTGCCAGGTACGATGGAATTCGCGAATCCGAGCCGGACCAGCTCTAGCAGCATGGCGACATCTGAGCATTCACCCATAATCGAAGGCTTCACCTGATGTTCACGGAACTTCTCGAGAATCAGTTCAAACATGCCGAGTCCCTCTGTGCTGGGAAGCAGGAGTGGAATTTCTGCCAACTGATCAAAGTAAGTGCCATTTTCTCCGGTGGTCTCCAGGGGTTCCGAGGATATGTAGTAGAGTGGCTCTTGCGGCAGATGCAGCACCTCGTAGTGTTTCGTTTTCACCGGCATACGTACGCAGGCCAGCTCAATCAGTCCATCATCCAGCAGGCTGCATAGTTGAGCGGATTCATTTTGCTGAATTTTGTAGGTTACTTGAGGATGGCTTGTGCGAAACTGCTGGAGCGCCTTCGGGATCAGACTATCGGAAATGGTATTCATGCCCAGGGATAACTTGCCCCGGATTCCATAACGGAAGCTCTGCATCTCCATGACGGCTTCCTCCATATATTTGGTCATCGTGACGGCATAGTCATAGAAACTGCGGCCTGCTTGCGTCAATTCCATCATGCGCCCTTTGCGTTCAAATAACGCTACGCCAAGCTCTTCTTCCATCAGTTTTAATTGCTGACTGAGTGGAGGCTGAGCCATGTGCAGTCTTCGGGCAGCTGCGGTAATTTGTTTCTCTTCGGCAATGGCAATAAAGTAGCGACATTGTTTGATATCCACTTGTTTTCACCCTCGTTGCAAGTATATGTATTTCGTATAGTTAGCCAACAAAACATGTATTTTTAATATACTATCCTCTTATGTTAACATACATTAGATTTACGCACCTAAATAGCAAGATTCGATCTCCATTGGAACGCTGATCCACAAGGTTAACAACGAATTGGAGGATGAAACGCATTGGTTAAAACGATACATGCCGCTGCTGAAGCTGGACATACAGATGAGGTTATCCGGTTTATTACACAAGGTGCCGGGTTGAATGAACGGGATGCGCTTGGGCGGACTCCGCTAATGGCTGCAGTGCATGGCAATAAGATACAGACCGTTAGCATGTTGATTGATGCTGGAGCGGATATCAACATTCAGGATGGTCGATTGGATAATCCATTGTTATATGCCAGCGCCGAGGGCCTCAAGGAAATTGTTGAAATGGCCGTCTCGGCTGGGGCAGATACAAGATTAACGAATCGCTTTGGCGGAACCGCACTTATCCCTGCAGCAGATCGGGGTCATGTGAACATTGTGGAATTCCTGCTGACTTGTACGGATGTGGATGTGAACCATGTCAACAATCTGGGCTGGACAGCTCTGCTGGAGGCCGTCATTCTGGGAGACGGAGGACCCCGGCATCAGCAGATCGTGGCATTGCTTCTGCAATATGGTGCCGATCGGGAGATCGCGGATAGGGATGGCGTTACCCCGCTAGCTCATGCCAGACGGAACCGTTATACCGAAATGGAACGGATGTTATCGAAGACTGAATGAAGGTGCCTAATTCTAATTGAGGCGCGAAAGGACACGAATTATATCATGAACAGACATCAAGAGCATTTCATTACAAAATATATGAGTCAGACATCATCTCTGGTTTTGGCAGGAATTCAATGGTTCTTCTTCCTGTTTACCAACACGGTCGTGGTGCCATTATCCATTGGTCATAATTTTCAGATGTCACCGGATGCCATTGCTGCATCCATGCAGCATGCTTTTCTGCTCACCGGAGCTGTGTGCATTCTGCAGGCAGTCTGTGGACATCGCTATGCGGTCATGGACGGACCGTCCGGTCTGTGGTGGGGATTGACGCTCAGCCTGACTGTCTCGGCATCTTCCGCCGGCATGAGTCTGGAGCGGATCGGAGGCGGACTTGCTGCCGGCTTCCTGCTCGCAGGACTAACCATGGCAGTTCTTGGCCGATTGGATGCAGCCCATCTGCTGCAGAAGCTGTTTACACCCATGGTCAAGAGCGCTATGTTATTTCTTATGACGATTCAGCTGACCATGAATTTCTTCAAAGGCATGATTGGATATACTGAATTCGGTACATTTAACTTGCCGGTTGCAGCTCTATCTGTAGCTATTGCCTTTCTGGTCGCCCTGATCCAACTGAAGGGAAGAGGCAAACTGGGCAACTATTCCATCCTCATTGGCATTGTGACAGGCTGGATTGCCTACAGTTTTGTGTTTCCAGGCCAGCATTCAGGGTTATCGGGCAATTCTGGGGGGAGTTTGTTTACGCTGTTTCCATGGGGAGTACCGACGTGGGAGCCGGGCATTATTGTAACTGCGTTCTTCGTGGGATTGGTCAACATGACGAATTCAATTACGACATTAAGCACGGTTGAGAAAATATATGAAACACAGACGACAGATCAGCAATATAAACGCTCCTATGTACTAACCGGATTGTTCAGCATGCTATCCGCATGTGTGGGTGTGCTGCCATTTGGTTTATTTGCTTCGTCCATCGGTTTTCTGGAAAGTACTCGAATTTTGCGGCGTGCTGCTTTTATTATCGGGGCTGCCATGTTATTTATTTTGGGGCTTACCCCTTCGGTGACTGCCTTTTTTGCGCAAATACCACCGAGTGTGGGCAGTGCCGTGCTGTTTGTAGCCTATCTGCAAATGTTTGGAACGGCTCTCCGCACCATTGAGGGCACCGCGTTTAATTCCAAGACGATCTACCGCGTGGCTCTGCCCGTGCTAACCGGAGTTGCCGTGATGAACATCCCTGCTGAAGCCTTTCAGGCATTACCGATTTACCTCATTCCGATTATTAGCAATGGTCTCGTAATCGGGGTTCTGGTCTCGCTGATCCTGGAGAAAAGTGTGAACTGGTCCAAAATGGAGAATGCTTCTACCGCAGGCAAAACCGTTACTTCACCATGATTTTCCCTTGTCCGGCAAGCATGCGCAGTTCCCTGGACAGGCGATCATGGTTCCCGTCCTGTATTTCAAGCTGCACGCCGTAATGCCAGGTTTCATTCTCCTCGTTGCCCCAACGCAGAGTTCCTTCCAGATCTAAAGGATCTTCAAAAAGAAGCAGATTCATTCCGATCCGGATTTCATTGGACTCCACATGCAGGCTTAGCGGAAATGAAAGCTGGCATCCCGATCGGCTGATATCGATTAATTCGGCCTGAATGGGTTTGTGCGGAGCAGAGACTCCGTTAATGCTGATAATGTAAATTTCAAACATGATGGGTTCCTTCAATGTATAACGAAAAGGCTCTCTTCTAAGGTTGATTGACATAGTTTCCTCCACAAAGTTCAAAAGATTCATGTTATGGATATATCGTCAATTTGTACCCGAAAATGAAGAGATACGGCCTTGTTTGCATTGAAGGGGATTCAACATCACATCAGGAAAAGGTGAGCCCTATGCTCGCACTGGCAGACCGTGGATCGTAGCTGGAATATATCGTGCCCCAAGGGAACTTGTATTCCATGTAGGGATAGGGTTTGGAGCGGTTTATTTGCGGTGCAGCGGAAATTTGCTTCAGGAGCCACTCATCATGGGCCAGCTTGCGCTTCATCTCACCTGCCTCGGTCCAGTCATCCCATGAAGAGGGGAATTCTTCGCCGTCCAGTGCAAAACTGGCCTGAACCAGCCGGGACTGATGAAAACACAAGGCGAGGTAAAATGCTTTAATATCTGCAGAAGCATCTGATTTGAACTTGTACCACGTATATCCCGTAGTAAGTTTTTGAACCTCCGTACGATACTCCTGGTAAAACCAACTTGCCTTCAATTCCTCTTCCGTAAGATCGGAGTACAATTTCAGGCTATCGTGAACCCGAATGACGCCACTTTCCCATCCATCCATATTAGAATCCCTACCTCATTGCATTTTTTCACAAGTATAGCATACACAGATATAGCCCCTGAGTTCCTTTAACCCCGGTGTCTGGCTTGATATAATGGTTGGATATGGTTCTGATTCCTCACCTGAATCAGATGGGAAGGAGCGGATGAAATGCGGCAATTAACTTCGGAATTTCGCGATAAACTGGATCAACTCGGGACGGGAACGGTTCAGGAAACCGCCGAGCAACTTCGTCATCTTGGTCAATCCGGAGAGTATATCGTGATCCCGAGTCTGCTGCGAATGATGGATGATGACAGTCCTATCATTGGTCAGGCTGCGGAGCAAGCGGTAGCTCGTTTGTTAGAAGCGTGTCCAGTATCCGAGCTGGTGTGGCTGAACGAACATGTAAGGGAATGGCGTCCTTCTCCCGTTATTTGGAAGCGGGTCGTAGAACGTGAGGTACATAAGATAGATCAGGCTAGTACAATCCGTCTGTCCATGTTGACGATGCACTGGAGCGGCTACGTCAGAGAAGCTGCGGTTAAAAGAATGATTCGGGAGGATGAGTCCTATAGCTTCGCTTATTTGCTGCTTCGGTTGAATGACTGGGTGCCTGAAATTCGTCACTTGGCGAGAGCGGCACTGGAACTTAAACTGAAGCCCGAGTATGCCAAGCTATGGATGGAAAATGTCATGCTTGTGGAGCGACTACGGATCTGTGGGCGGGATTCATTTGAGTCTTTTATCGAATCCGTACATCATCTGCTGCGTCAGAAGGAATGCCGATTTGTCATTCATACCGCACGGGTATCCCCTGAATCCAGCATCCGTCAGTTCGCTTTTCGAATTTCACTCGAAGCAGAGGGAACGGATACAGGCTTGATTATGGAGCAGGCATTACGGGATGAGAACCCTGCTATCCGGCGATGGGCAGCACAGCGAGTAGATCGTATGTTGTCCGGTCAGAAGCTGAGAGAGGCCCTTCTTGGCATGCAGCTGGACAGTGTACCTTCAATCCGCCGGGAAGGTCTGGCTGTACTTGCCACGATGTATCCCGATGATGCAAAGGCCATTATAATGGATCGGCTTCTGGATTCAAACCTGCCTGTGCGGGATACAGCACGGAGGTATGCCAAACAGTGGATGAACGTGAGTTATGCGGAGTGGTATCTTGATGTCATCTGGGGCGATGATCGACATCATCTCGCTGCAGCAATTTCAGGTCTGGGAGAGACGGGGGACAAGGCAGACGCAGAAGTACTGTATGAATATGCGAAGCATCCATCGATTGCTGTACGAAAAGCGGTTATCCGCGGATTAATGCGGCTGGATGCTTCTTCATACGGAACGCATTTTGTACATTCGCTAAGAAGCCCGCAACCAGGCATCTCCAGAGAGGCCTGCCGTGCACTTATGCATCATCCATATCTTATACAGTCTGATGTAATGGCCGGCCTGTTGTCGGACCCTGATGCCCTGCCTCATGTCGTTCGCAATGTGCTGCGCATTATTTCTTCCATGAGCAAGTGGAATCAGGTTGGACTGCTGCTAGAGCAGCTTCCAGCGGCAAGGCGCGGATGGGTGAAGCAAGCCATTCATCGCCAGTTGTATAACTGGGCCAGATACCCGAACCGCAGCTACGGCGGAAGATTGTCTACGGCAGAACGGGAACGTCTTCATAAGCTGCTGTCGTTATGTGGGCAGGAACTGGATGGTGATCTGCTGCATCGTTTGGAGTGGCTAATGAAATAAATCATGACGATCAGAGAGGAAGATAAGAATGCGTGGGACATTTCAATTCGTAACGGGAACGGCAACCATGTGCCTGTTCGATCTGGCTTCGTTAAAACACCGTGTGGAAGAACCGAACGACTGGTGGTCCATTCCGGAAGATGAACTGGCTGAGGTGAATGCGGGTCATTGTCTCTTTTTCAATCTGGGAGCCGATGGATTGTACGAGGTGGCATGGAGTGTGAACATCTCGGATACAGCTAGCGCAGCGCAAGAAACGGAAAGTGCGCAGGAATTTTGCCTGCAAGTTCCGTCCGGCAACGTATTTCTGGGTGCAGCTGAAGATGTCAGTGGGGGAGAACTGGAGCCTGATGAGTCATGCGATGGAATCATCCTATCGCTGCAGCCGGGTAATGTGGCTTGCATCGTCTCAAGAGAAGGCAATCAGATTTCACTGACGATTCAACCAAGTGCTCAAGGACACAATGAGCTGGATCGTCTGATCCGGATTTGAAGTGTTTTTTTATAAGGCTAACAAGTCTCATAGAACTCAGGTAATGAAGAAAGCTGAAGCGGAGGAATACCCATGCCGAATTGGAATTTCACATCGATCACAGATTCAGATAAGCTGCACCAACATGTGCGGATACTTGCTGCACTGGATATCATCCTGTCGGAGGAAGAATGGCTGCGTGTGCACCGCTATGAAGCAGAGCTGCTGCCTGGTGTGGCTTGGGGGAGTATCGATAACGGGGCAGGAGATCACCTGCATGTGTTGTTTACCCCATCGGGTACATTAATCAAAGGATTTGATCATGAATCTCCCCTAAGCCCTCATGCTCGTGACGATGGGGAAGTCTATCCGGGCATGTATGATGAAGTGCCGAAGGCATTGAGATCAATCATGGAGGATCAGGAAGAGAGAATGAAGCCGGAGGATGTTACCTTTTGTATTTGGCAAGATGGAAGCAACCCGGAGTGGAAGACAGGAAGCTGGATTCAGCAAGCGTTAATCGAGGAAAGCGGAGACGACGCCACAGGCGGTGCTGATTTTTTGATGGGCTATATTGAGGAAACACCGGAGGCATTCGCTGATTGGGCAGAGGGTTATTATGAGTCACAGGAACTGCCGCTGTCTGCGATAACTGAAGTATACGAAGGAAAACCAGTTTCGGCCAATTTAATCAAGAAGCTATGTCCTGAACGTAACGTAGAAGCGGCACTGAATGAGCTGCATCAACGTGGATATGTCGTAGAACGTAGATAATGGAAGTAGGAGGAGAAGAGCAGCCATGGTTGAACAGCAGTTGGGACGGATACGTGAGAAGTTGCAGAATCTTCGCAGCTTGGATGCGGATATGGACTTGTTTGGAGCAGAGAACCACGAGTATGAGATGGAGCGGGTATGGACACCCCAAGAGATCGCAGTGTTTGAACAGAAATGGAAGATTAAGCTGCCTGAGGGATATCGGGCTTTTCTGCTGCATATTGGATCGGGAGGAGCAGGCCCCTATTACGGACTGGAGAAGCCGGAAGATGGGGTGTACGCCGTCATTGGATATGACGATGAGCTGAATGCTATCGCGGATCCATTTCCCCATATTGAGGCTTGGAACTGGGAATATGACTGGTATGATGACAGCAAGGAAGAAGAGGAGTGGGATGCACTGGACCACGAATATCTGGATCCTAAATGGTCGGCAGGCCTGCTGCGCATCAGTGATTTTGGCTGCGGCATTTCCGTGAATCTGGTCTTGAATGGACCATGCAGCGGGGAGATCTGGACAGATGATCGGGCGAATCGCAGCGGCATTTATCCGGATTATTATTTCGGCAATACGGAACGTCTGCGCTTTCTGGATTGGTATGAGTTATGGCTGGATCGTTCCATCCATGAATTGCATGAAGAATAGGAGATTCTTGATGGTGAAAAAAATGAACAGGATTGCATTCTTGCTCATGCTCATTTTGTATTTCATTTCGTCTTACTCAATATATGCCAATTCGAATAATCAATGGTTGATCACTCCGCCTGCCTATATGATGCTCGTTTTTTCTATATTCGTTCTTGTTCTAGCTATACTTGGTATCAAAGATCGATCGAATAACTTTGCGAAGCTAAGAAGCTGGATCTCGGTGATACTCTCTTCAGTCCTCATTTTCCTACTACTTGCTCTCACATCATTTACTGCGATGTTCTCCGGATCAAAAGTATTACTCACGACGACACATTCGCCAGATCAGAACTATACACTGAAGTTCTATAAAACGGATGCGGGTGCAATGGGGACATTCGGTATTGTAGGGGAATTACAGGGACCACTTTGGTTTCGAAAGGTTGTATATTCAGAGCGAAAGACGGATCAAGTCCTTTTGGAGTGGAGCAATAACCATACTGTTGTCATTAATGGCCACCAAGTGAATTTATGGCTAGAGAAAGCCTGGATTCCACAATAATACTCATTGAGAATAACTAAGCTTTCTAGGAATCCTGTTGTAACTCATGTGGATCAGCGATACCATCTAACGTAAGTGAAAATTACCGATTCGACATTACATAATAAAATAGGTTTATAAAAAACGTATGATGATCTGTAAAGGACATTTTAATAAAGGACGGGATGGACTAATGAATGATCTCTGGTTTATACAGGGGTCATTCTTTTTATTGTTTAACTCAAATATTTTTTAGACAGCCTTGAGCCTTATTCAGTGTGTTTTACTCTATTTTGCAATCGGGTTCATTGGTATGTGGGAAAATAATCAAAACCGTTTGGTGCAGTCCCCCGTCTTATACCACAGAAAGAGAGAGAAGGAGGGAACCGGGGTGGAGACCAAAGCCGAGATGAAGAAGATGATATTCGTGCAAACCGAAGATGAGACGGTATTTGTCCAGTCCATCATGGAGCATCAGGATACGCTGATTTCCATTGCCTATAGTTATCTCCGCAACCGTCATGATGCTCTGGAAGCTGTGCAGGAGATGACATACAGGGCTTGGACGAAGCGTCGGAGTTTAAAAAATGAAAAAGCGTTCAAATCATGGATTATTCGAATTCTGATCTATGTCTGTATTGATGAACAGAGACGCCGCAAGCGAACCACACCGCTGTCTAATAACGGTTTGGAGGAAGTAGTTGCAGATTTCGCAAGTGCAGGCCTGGATGATAATCGGATCGCCATGTGGTCATTGTTGCAGAAGATAAAACCGAAATACCGCCATGTATTACTGCTGAAATATTATAACGACATGACACTGAGTGACATTGCCTCGATCCTCGGAAAACCCGAAGGAACCATCAAAACCTGGCAGCACAAGGGGCTGGAGCACTTACGGAAGCTGATGAAGAACAGGGGGGATTGGCATGAGAACTAGTCTTGAAGAAAAAGCACTGCTCGCAGACGCATATCAGGTTGAAGTGGAGAAACAGCATTTGAACCCGGCAGATACGGCATTTGCCATCCAGCGAGGGCTTGCAAAAGCAAGAGCGAAGCGAACGACAAGTGGTCTCCCAATAAAATGGGTCACTGCTGTGCTCATAACAGCAATCACTGCCGCATGTTTCCTACTCGGGCCGTACCGAGGGAATATTATTCCCCAGACAACAGCTGTTGAACCCATTCAGGATTGGGGAGTTCTGGAGCCTTTTCGGAAACTAGCTGAGCAGGACGTTAGCGGGAGTACGATCGAATCTGCAATGAATAATGGCTATTATCAACTTGTCAACCGTACGGTGAAATCGGGAATATATCAATTTACCGTTAATGCAGTAATGGCAGATGAGAACAAGTTAATTGTGTTATATACAGCCAAGACAGACGATACTCAAGAAATCTATTCGGTTGTGAATACCAAGATGACAAACGCGATAACCAATAATGTATTGGGCGACGGAAATTCGAGGGGGGTACATACTTCAGATGATGAGCACACCATTTATGGTCAAAGCGCCATAGAGCTTAGAAAAAATCAGGCCTTGCCTGAACAAGTCATGATGAATGTACAGATTTCATCGGTTGTTCCGAATAAAGGTACGAATTCAGATGCAGTCAAAAAAGAACGCAAATATCAATTTTCAAAAAAAATGGACATCACCTTCAATCTGGATCCCAAATTCTCGGTTCCCAAAACGGAAGTCTTGGAACTGAATAAGCTATTTACAGTTGGCGGATATGAGGTGATGTTATCTGAAGTAGAGATATCACCTCTTGTGACTCGTGCCAGATTCATTTATGAGCCAGGCGAAAAGATTGATTACGAAACCAAACTTTCCATCTATGATGTAGTTAACCCTACTAAGATTGTTTCCACAACTAAGGATGGAAAGCAGACAGAATTATCCTCGGTAGGAGGAACGGGCACCGAAGACGGCATGATCTACTCGTTCAGCAGCAACCTACTGGATGATCCACAATCGTTGGTAGCAAAGCTGCGTGCACCAGGCAAAGTGTATGATGATCTTCAGGAAGCAGAGCGCGATATGATCGAGTTGAAAATAAAATAGAATTGGTAGTAGATAACGTGATCCACTTGAATTAACCAATAAGCCTGTATTGTACGTCACAGCGTATAAACAGGCTTATTTTCGTTTGTCAACATGATATGGAAGTATATTATTTTGGAAGTCATATAAAATTTCAAATTTAGAATACCGATATACATAAATGTAGCGCTTATTTCATGTTTATGAAGTTAATTTGTACTATGCTACAGCGCGGGGGATTTGCGGATTGCGTATAAGCAGGACCATAGACCAATGGAATGTAGTACAGAGTTGCCCTACAAAACCACATTTACCTAGATAAAGGACGGGGAACAGATGAATCGGTATGATGAAATTATTTGGAAAAGGAACAAGCTAATCTGTATCATTTTGTGGATTATCCTTGCGATTGGTCTCGGTCTGAGCGTAATGCTTCCTAAGCTGCTTGTCTCGAACGGAATTGCCATTTTGTTTGCAGCTTGGGTTACATACGCTAATGCGAAAAGAAAACATATTCATTTAATTCCATGGCTGTTTACCATTTTGATTACCATATGTGGGGTCTATGTCGGTTGGGGAACGGTTAACCTGACAATGAGTCTGGTAATAACAGCGGTTCTTTTGCTTATTCCAAACAAGAAGTTTTTTATGATTGGATTTTTTGTCTTACTAGCCCACAGTGTGCTCCAGCTATTTGTTATAAATACAGTAGATTCTGTTGAACTCATAGGAAATATCGTTAATGTCGGACTGTTCGCTCTTACTGGAGCAATTCTGATGTTAGTCTCCCACTTAAATCAAAGACTTTTCCTGGACAGCGAAGTACGCTGGCAGGAAGTAGAGCAATCCAAACAAAAAGTAGAGAGCATGATGGAACGTGTCAAAGAATCGGTGGAAGGTCTGTCTCTCTATACGGATCAATTGAAGCAAAAGGTAGACGCGACCGGGTCCATCACAAATGAAGTGACGCTCGGATTCAGTGAAGTGGCCAAAGGCGTAGAGTTCCAGGCTACCAGCGTAGCTGAAATTTCGGAATCTCTCTCCTTGTCGGATCATCATATCCGCGATGTTGCTTCCTATTCGTCTCAAATGAAAGAACTGTCCGCCAGTATGGCAACCAGCACGGAAACGGGAAGTGCGCAGATGGACCATCTGAATGTGCAGATGCAGGAACTCTATGAGACGATTGATACAACGGCTTCCGATATGAGACAGTTCAATGAGGAAAGTGAAGCCATGTCCCTGATGTTGAACAGTATCTCAGATATTGCGAACCAGACCAACTTGCTTGCACTCAATGCTGCGATCGAAGCCGCTCGCGCAGGTGAACATGGACGTGGATTTGCAGTGGTTTCAGAGGAAGTTCGCAAGCTGGCGGAGCACTCTGGTCAGTCGGCAAGTGACATTGCCACCATTTTGACCCGCTTACAGGGGCAAACACAGGCACTTACGAATCGCTTCGAACGCATTCGCCTTGCTCTAAAAGAAGGAAGAGACAGCGTACAGACTGCAGAAGTTGTGTTCCGTACGATTAATAGCAATTCCCAGGAAGTGCTGAACCAGGCCATGGATATTGAGAGCAGTTCCGCAACGATGAAGGAATCCTCCACTAAAGTGGTGAATGAGGTTTCCGAGATTTCTAGTGTGACTCAGCAATCCAGTGCCGCTACGGAAGAGATTCTTGCCAGTATGGAGGAGCAGCGCAGCTTGACTCAGAAGATGGTAGACAGCTTCGGTGAGCTGGAGCAATTGATTCTGAACCTGAATGAGCTGGTGTCAGATCATCAGTTGTCCACTTCTGTCACTGAAGAGAAGGCAGATGATCGTGTGGTACCGATCGATACGCTGTCAGCTTAGAGGCAGGATAGCTATTAGTAGAAAATGTAGAGTCCGCCCGTACGTTCATCGTGGGGCGGGCTTTTTTGCTGCCATCTGGTGACTTGAACCCTGTGTATATCTCCTTTACAGTGTATTGTAGAGTGTAAAGTGCAAGGAGGAGAATAGTTAATGAATTGGCTTGAAATTAGTAAGTCCAAAGATGTGGAACAAGCTTGTGCAGCAGTACATAGCCTGGATATCAATGAGCGGGATGAACGGGGACGTACACCCTTAATGCTTTTCTTGACGTATCGCATGCCAGCTGAGGCTATTAAATGTCTGTTGGAACAGCAAGCAGACTTGGACGCAGAAGACAAACTCGGCGATACCGCTCTAAAAAAAGCAGTGAAGTTCAAGCAGATCGAAGCCATTCAACTCATGCTTGAACATGGAGTGAAGCTGGACTCTGCACATGGAATTCAGGCGACGGCCTGGAATGCAGCCAGAAGGGACCCGGCTATTGCAGATATGCTGCTTGGTACCACGGGCTCGGTGAGACTTCGGCTGACCCAGGCGGAACAAGCAATCGTCGATGAGATTTTGTACGAAGAATCTTCAGAGAGGGCAGCCGCGAAGATCCGTGATCTGGACTCAGCTGTACTTCTGCATGCTGTCGTGGACGGGTACAACTGGGATGACAGTCCCGAGCCTATGCTGGCTGCTTGTGAGCATCCTGCCTGTGCGGAGATCACGCTGCTCGACATGGCTGAGCTGCTGGACGCCGATTACTGGCTGGAGATGGACGCAGACGAAGTGAACCAAAGTGAGGATGGACCGGGTTATCGCCGACTTGCCGAGCTACTAAGAGTGAAGTGCCCAACAAATTCCTCAAATAAATTGTGAATACAAAACAAGAGTATGTTCTAGGCACAACTAGAGATGCTCTTGCTTTGTATAGTGCTAAAAAATGGTGATGCTAGGCATGTATAACACAATACCATTGCTGACGCTGCCCCATGAGTGGTCGAGCACGGTCACTCATGCTCGGCGAGCTGCACCTCGAAGCCGTCCGGGTCGGCGATGTAAAGGAAGCGTAGATGTGGATTTGGCTGAATGGGCCCACGAACAATCGGAATATTCAGTGCTGCCAGCCGTTCCATGGCTTCTTCCAGTGAACTCACCTCATAGCCGATGGACACGCCAGATTCTTTTTTGAGAATGGATACACTGCCCTCAATCAGTTCCAGCATCGTTTCATTTTCAGTGCCCAGCATGGCAATTTGCCGTCCACGGCTTTCAAATTGACGCTGGATTGGAAGCCCGAGCATGCCGTGGTAGAACCCGAGCGAGGCTTCCAGATTTCGTACCCGAAGCGTAATCCAGTTTAGTTTAATCAACATGGGTGAATCTCTCCTTTTTGTCTCCGTTTATCAATGTTACGTCCATTATACGATAAGCAAGGAGGAGGAACCCATCCTTGTCTGTGAACAACAAAAATAGCTGCCGAAATATTCGGCAGCCCAATGATATGATTCCGGTTGAAACTTTGTAAACTGCTACGCTTTCCCATTATGTGTGTTTGGTTTATAGCGTAGACCATCTTTCAAACTTACTGAATCAGATCCACCGCACCTTGTGGTACAAAGGCATCTACCCCGTTATACACGATTACGCCTTCCAGCGCAGTCTTTTTGCCGTTAACCAGCGCAATGTTTTTGTAGATTTGGAGTTCTACTTTAGTGCTGCCTTTGGTGACCAAAATTTTAGGGTTTTTGGCATCTGTCAGGTCCAGCTTGTACGTAGCGCCTTTGGCTGTGAATGCTTGTTTGGCAGGAACAAACAATTGTTTGCTCACGCTGTCCAGATCCAGATCCAACACGCGTGCCATGTATTTAGCCACATCCGTATTGTCGATTACGCCGAATGGACGGTCATTGTTCGGAGCATACGTGTACAGCACAACGTCTCCACCGGTGTGGCCACCCGTTGTCCAGCCAATGCCTGCGCGTTTGCTGATCATTGGTCCGATTGCGTAGTTCAGACTGCCTGGCTCGGCTGCCTTAATTGTAGCGATTTCCTCGGATGTCAGGTCGGAAATGCCGTAGTATTGTTTCATGACAGCTTTGATATTGGTGCGTTTGGCATTCAGCTTCGCTTCCACGCCTTCACCTGTCAGCTTGGCCTTTTTCAAAGGTCCGATAAATGTGGACAATGGTTCTTTGTCATAGGTGCCCGTTGTTGCATTGTTACCGATCGTGAGACCACCGTTCCCGTGGTCCGTTACTGCCACAACAGCTGTCTCTCCATCTGCTTTGGCAAAATCCATGGCTACTTTTACGGCATCGTCAAATGCCAGCACGTCACTGATAATTCCGATCGGATCATTGGCATGAGCTGCCCAGTCCACTTTGCTGCCTTCAACCATGAGGAAGAAACCGTCTTCGTCTTTGGACAGAACATCAATGGCTTTGGATGTCATTTCAGCAAGGCTTGGCTGCTTGGCAGGGTCACGGTCCATATCATAAGCCATGCCTGCAGGTGCAAACATTCCCCACAGCTTGCCGGAGTTAGAGGCTTTCATGGCAGCTGGTGTGGTCACGTAATCGTACCCGAGTGCTTTGATGGAGGAGACCAGATTCTCGCCGTCTTTGCGGCCCGCTGGTTCAAGGTAGCGACTTCCGCCGCCCAGAACAACATCGAGGCCGTTATATACTTGCTGCTTGCTAAGTGCATCGTAATTTTTGCGATCCGGATAGTGGGCAGAGAAGTCTGCCGGCGTTGCGTGCATAATTTCGGAGGTGGCGATAATGCCGGTTGCCTTGCCTGCGAGTTTGGATGCCTCCAGTACGGAAGCGATCGGTTTTTTGGCATCTCCAGGCGCGATCGCCTTTTGTCCAGGCATGGTTGCCTTGTCCGGCAGTACACCAACATATCCTGTATGTGATTTATAACCTGTAGCAAAAGCCGTTCCCGCAGGAGCCGAGTCCGCAATCGGAGCATCCGCGGAGTGTGTGCGAACCATACCGCTAGCCATGGAATCCAGAGTCAGGGAAGACCCTTTGTACCAGCGGGCCAGTGCAGTGGCATCATTAGCCATGCCATCCGGTATTAGGATAATGACATTTTTGATCGGTGATGATGAGGCAGGGGTGGCAGTGTCCTCCGCAGCCCACGCTGCGCTGCTTCCTCCCAGCGTAGCTGTAACAACTGTCGTAACCGCGAGCATCATTTTGGCCGCACGGGCATTGAACCGGTTTAACATGAATACATCCTCCTAAAATAGATATGTATAGTTTGGTATCCAAAAACCAGTGTATACAACAATTGCTAAACGAACATAAGAAATGGGTTAACTAAATGTAAAATTTACGATTACGATTACGATGCATAATCAGGAATGAGAGGGGATCAGCAATGGTGAGATGAAGAGGTTTACAGCGGAACCTCAGTTCGGTATGATTTTTGTATTAAACAATGCTGCGTTGGACAAGGGGATGTGAGTGCATGTACCGTATCGGAATTGTAGGACCGAAGCCGTCCATTGAGCGGACCATGCGTGCTGTGGAGGGGCAGGATCTGGAGGCTTACTTTGAGTTGTACCCCTATCAACACGCACGCGAGACGGGCGAGATTATTACGAGGAATCGCGAGAATGTACACGGGTGGGTGTTTACGGGTCCCATTCCTTATTTGACAGCCCAGGACGTCTTGCATGAAAAAGAACATGCCATATACTGCCCGCCTACCGGGGCCAGCTTGTACAAAGCCATGCTGCAAGCCATTTATACACTGGACAATCCGGTGAAGGACATCTCCATTGATATGACGGGGAATGAAAGCTGGGGCCTGATGGACAGTCTTGAGGAATTGAAATTCTCGGATGAACAATTGCGAAAATACGTTTTTTCCACCGATTACGATGTCGAAGACATGATCCAATTCCACGTTCGTCACTGGGAGGAAGGGCAGACCAAGGCAGCCATTACCTGTCTGTACGCTGTATATGAAGGATTAGTTCAGAGAGGGGTTCCTGTCTTCAAAATCGATTCCACCAAGCTGGAGACGGTGCAAGCGGTGCGAATGCTGATTGAACAGATTCGCAGTTCTGCATTCAAAGACAGCCAAATTGGCGTGTTAATGGTTGAGATTGAAGGGTGGCATGAAGCCGGTGATCAATCGACGGAGCGGTATCAGCTGCAGCATATGGAGCTTAAGATCAAAGGCATTCTGCTGCGTCATTGTGAACAAATTGATGGTTCCCTTCACCAGGATGGTACAGGTCGATACATGATGTATGGTTCCAGGGGTGGAATGGCCCGCAACATGGAATCGCTGCATACAGCGATGCATCAGCTTGAGCTGGATACGGACCTGCTTTCCTTTGCCGGGATTGGGTTTGGTGAGACGGCATTTGATGCAGAGCGTCATGCCCGGAAGGCGATTCAATATGCCAAGGACGATGAAGCTGGACGTGTGATTGTCTATGAGACGGATGGTACGATTGTGGAGGCAGCGGGTGAGGATCAGGAATTATCCTATGAGATGTATTCAAGTGACACTGAATTGCTCGAACAGTTGAATAAAGCGGGGGTAAGCATCCGTACATTTCAGAAATTAAAGGCATACATACGCCGAATGGGCAAAGAAGAATTCACGGCCAGTGAACTAGCCTCGGGGTTATCAATGACCATCAGGCACGTACAGCGGATTCTCGGCAGTCTTACGGCATTCTCCCTGGCTGAAATCACGGGAAATGAGCTGAATACCCGCAGAGGAAGGCCAAGTAACCGATATCGACTGCTGCGTTAGATTTACGAACATAGAAACAGAATAAGGATACCGATTATGCAACCTTAGTTCTCATGTCCACTCCTGGCGGACACGTTGGACCTGGTGGTAGATCGGTATTTTTTATGTTTAGTGTCAAAATACATAACATAAGTATTGAGTTTTGTGTGGAGTTAATTATATAATGTCCTAAAATTACGACATTTTCGTTAAATGTGCGTTAATATCACAGTCAGGGGGTATTTGCATGGTGAAAGCGGAAAGGCAGGAGAGTACAGGAATTTTTGGTTGGGTAGAGAGAGTGGGGAACAAGCTTCCCAATCCGTTTCTATTGTTTATCTATCTCATTGTTGCCCTGATGATTGCTACCCTTGTACTGTCGTTCTTTAACGCGACAGCACATAACCCGATTGACGGGGAGAAGGTACAGGTCAAAAACCTGCTGAGCCGAGAGGGAATACAGTGGCTGCTGCCGAATGTGGTAAAGAACTTTGCTGATTTTAAACCGCTTGCTTCGATTTTGGCATTGGTACTCGGAATTGGTTTGGCTGAGAAAGTAGGCCTCCTGGAAGCGGTCATGCGCAAAATGGCTGTTCGGGTACCCGCCCGCTATGCCAGCTATCTTGTCATTTTCATTGCATTCTTCAGTCATGTGTCTTCAGATGCAGCGCTCGTCATCATGCCTCCACTCGGAGCATTAATTTTTCTCGCTGTAGGCAGACATCCAATTGCAGGATTGATCGCAGCCATTGCCGGAGTTGGTGCTGGTTTCACCGCAAATATGCTGATTGTGACTACGGATGTATTATTGTCAGGCATCAGTACCGAAATTGCCGCCTCGGTAGATCCAAGTGTGGGTGTTACGGTCTTGGATAACTGGTACTTCATGTCCGCCTCTGTCATTGTGTTAACACTGGTCGCAGGTTTTATGACCGACAAATTCCTGGAACCGCGACTGGGCAAATATGAAGGGGAACGTGTGTACAAGCTGGAAGCTCCAACACCAGAAGAAAACCGGGCACTGCGTGCGGCCGGCATTGCGGCCCTTATTTTTATCGCTGTTATCGCGTTTATGGTGGTGCCTTCGAATGCCATTCTTCGCAACCCGGAAACAGGCAGTGTGATGGGTTCGCCTTTCCTTGCAGGGATTGTGCCTGTCATTTTACTGTTCTTCTTCACCGTAGCGCTGACTTACGGCATTAAACTGAAAGTGATTCGGAACCAGAATGATCTGCCGAAATTGCTGATTGAACCGATCAAAACGATGGCAGGCTTCATCGTGATGGTCTTCCCGCTATCCCAGTTCGTGGCGATGTTCAACTGGAGCAACATGGGTAAGTTTCTGGCACTCACCATCACGGATCTGCTTGAAAAAACAGGTATTAACGGCATCCCGGTTGTAATCGGACTGATCTTCCTGTCCGCGTTGCTAACGATGTTTATTGCAAGTGGATCTGCGATCTGGTCCATTCTGGCTCCTGTGTTTATCCCGATGATGATGCTGCTTGGATTCCATCCGGCGTTCACTCAAGTCATTTTCCGGGTATCCGATTCGGTTGTGATTCCACTCGCCCCGGTATCGCCTTTTGTACCATTGTTCGTCGGATTTTTGCAGGAGTATCGCAAGGATGCCAAGCTCGGAACGTATTATTCCTTGATTTTGCCATATTCGATTGCATTCTTCTCCGTCTGGGTCGTCATGGTCATTCTCTGGTACGTCTTCAACCTGCCACTTGGCCCGGGAGTTCACGCCAGATTATAGAAGTTCAACAGAACTGGAAATGAAAAGAGTTGAGAGAGGGGAACCAATATGATCGACATTATCGCGCTTCGCAGAGAGCTGCATCAATATCCTGAATTGGGATTCACTGAATTTCGTACCGCAACCAAGGTTGTACAGATGTTAACGGCGTTAGGCTATCGTGTGACGTATGGAAAAGATGCCATTGATGATGCGTCCCGGCGGGGGCTGCCCAAGCCGGAAGTGCTGGAAGGCGCCTATCAGCGTGCTCTTCAGGAAGGGGCAGAACCCGCTATAGTGGAACAAATGCGCGGCGGATTTACCGCTGTTGTCGCCGAGCTGGATGGAATTCAGGAAGGGCCGACAACGGCATTTCGCTTCGACATGGATGCACTGCCCATTCGTGAAAGCGGGCAGGACAAGCACGTGCCACAGTCTGGGCAGTTCCGCTCAACCCATGAAGGCATTATGCATGCGTGTGCACACGATGGTCATACCAGTATCGGTCTTGCGCTGGCGGAACGGTTAAGCGACAGACAGTTTGCCGGGAAAGTCCGGCTGTTGTTCCAGCCTGCAGAAGAGGGAGTGCGCGGTGCGTACGCCATGGTGGAAAAAGGCATGCTGGATCAGGTGGATCGCCTGTTCTGCATGCATCTCGGCACTGATGTGCCGTCCGGCCATGTTAAAGGGGCCTCTGCCGGTTTCCTGGCAACGACGAAGCTGGAAGCGCACTTTACCGGGGTATCCTCTCATGCGGGAGCTTCGCCTGAAGAAGGGCGGAATGCACTTCTTGGCGCGGCCACAGCTATGCTTAACATTCATGCCTTGCCAAGATTCAGTACAGCCGATACACGAATCAATGTGGGCATTTTGGAAGGAGGAACTGGCGCGAACATCATTGCCGAACACGCTCGCATGGTGATTGAGACGCGTTCCACGAAGGAAGAAACGAATCTTGAACTGGAGCGGCGTGTGCGTCAGATTCTGGAGCATAGTGCAGCCATGCATGAGTTAAGTGTTACCGTTGAGATTGTAGGTGGAGCTATTCCGATAAGGTGCGATATGGAACTAGCCGAGCTTGCCGTGAAGAAGGCAGAAGGGATATCCGGAATAAGACATGCTGAAGCGATCTCGGATGGCGCTGCCCTGGGAAGCGAGGATGCCAGCTATATGATCAAACGCGTACAGGAACAGGGTGGACTTGCGACGTATATGATTGTGGGCAGCGATCTGCCTGCACCCCATCACCATCCTGAATTTGATATCGATGAATCAGTTCTCGCTTCGGCGGTGGAATGGCTGGAGCGATTGGCTCGCAACGTTTAAGCAGCAGAGATGGTGCATTGGCACAGGCGGCAAAAAAGGACATGAGAGCGTGATGCTCTCATGTCCTTTTGAAATTTCATGGACTCGGTAGCCCAGCTGGTAGAACAGCTGCCTGCTGCGTCCCTGACTTATTTTTTCTCGAAGAAGCTAAGTGTCCCCGTGCTCTCATCCGCACTGACAAATACACTGCGGCCGTTAACCCGATGGATTCCTTCCGGTGACTCTCCAGCTGTCGGAATCAGGCCAAGGTAGGCCGGATTCGACGGGTCGGCCAGATCAAAGAACAAAATGGCATCAGCCCGTTCAGAGGCTACGGCAGCATAAGTTGTCCCGTCTACAGTGGATACTGTTAGATTTTCAACTTCACTACCTTTGTTGGGACTACGATCATCCGGGTATAAACCAACCTTCGCGGTTGCTTCATCGATCAGGTTCTTGCTGTCATATACCCGCTTGCCCTGCAAATCCCAGACGGCGATGTTGCGTCCGCCTGCTTTGACACCATCGTCAAACTCATCTTTGCCCAAGTCGCCTTCATTGGCAGTCAGCAGGTATTTGCCATCTGCAGAGAACGCAATACCGTCTGGCTCATAGCGGGCTGTCAGGCTCTCGGTAAACTGAACGACACCGTCATCGTTCAGATCGGCTTGGTGTGAGGTAGTACCGAGCGAGAAGATCGAGCTGATCTGTTTCGTTTGCAGGTCGATGATGGCGATGACGTTGTTCTCCTGCAATGTAACCGCTGCGGTTTTGCTGTCCGGGCTGATGGCAACATACTCTGGCTGCGGATCGTGCGGATAGCTTGCACCGCTCACATCTTCCAGAGACACAGGCAGGTTGGTTACCTCTCCTTCAAGGACGTTTCCGCCCGCAAACGATACAATCATGATGCTGCCTGGACGTTTTGCATTAGGGTAATCGATTTCGTCCGCAGCTTTGTTAAGTTCCTCATCTTCAATCGCAATCACGGCGTGTAATCCATCTGGGGACAATGCAATGGAGTCTGGCCCGATGCCAAGCTCATAAGTCTTCACGGTTTTGTAAGTTGCAAGATCAACAATGGCCAGTAGTCCCTTGTTCGCCTCGGTATCTGTATCGCCGGTACGAATAACAGCGAGGCCATATTTTCCGTCCTTGGATACGGTTACACTAGTTACCTCTGCTTTGTCTGAGAGATCATGGAAGCTTACGGTTTTTAGAACGTTCACCTTGTTCAGATCAGCAATATCCAGGATGGAAATGCTGCCATTGTCTGCTTCAGTTACGAGGAGGCGCTGACCGTCCGGGGTAGAGGCAGCGATTTCGGCTTTGCCACTTGGCATCTGGAAGGCCGCTGTCTGTTCAAATCCCGTTTTATTTTGGCTCAGGATCGCTTGATCCGTGATCAGTTTCAACGTTTGTGGGGAAACGTATGTCGTTCCTTTCGTAACATAGCTTTTGCTGTCCAGCTGCGTTTGCACACCGTTAATGGTAGCTATAGCTGTTCCGACTGGGAGCTGCACTCGGACTTCACCCAACTGGATGTCGGCACTGCGACTGCTGCTATCCCATGTGATTGTTCCCTGCATATTTTGGATGGCTGTTCGTAGTACGACATGATTATTAGCAGATTCGGATGCGCTGGCTGCATGAACCATCGATGCATAGTTGGTTGCACCTGCGCCAAGTATAGCTGTGATGGACAAAACGGCGAGCCATTGATTTCTCTTTTTCACAGTTTCAGATCCCCTTTACCGTTTCATGGTTGATCGTATGTATAATTGTTTTAGTATAGGGGTGAATTGTTAAGCCGAAGTTAGCGAACTAAAGTATTTGTGTAAAAATATTGAGTATTTACATCCAAGTGAAAAAGCCTACTGGCAGAGCAGTGCTCTGTCCAATAGGCTTTACTTGGTACATGGAAATCATGTGGAAATGTATTGACTTAGAACCAGCGGCTCAGGTCTGGATATCCGGTCGTTGCCCAAGCTCCATCCACGATGAGGCTGGAACCAGACACATAGCCTGCGTCGTCGCTTGCGAGGAACAGGGCAGGTCCCGTCATTTCTTCCGGCTGAGCAGCACGTTTCATCGGAATCCGCTCCATGTAGGCTTCTTTGATATCTGCATTGGAGAGCAGTTCTGCAGTTAATGGCGTATCGATGAGGCCTGGTAGAATGGCATTCACACGAATGCCGTTACGCGCCATTTCGAGTGCTCCATTCTTGGTAAGCATCTCGACGCCAGCTTTGGCAGAAGCATAGGCCGATCCGGCATACATAGGCACATGAGAGTTGAGGGAAGCCACGTTTACGATGGCTCCGCCACCATGTTTAGCCATCTCAAGGGCTTCATGTTTCATGCTCAGGAAGACGCCTTTCATGCACAGATCCACAGTGAAGTCCCAATCTTTTTCCGAGAGTTCCGTAATGACGCCTGCACGGGAGGCACCTGCCACATTAAAGGCCAGATCGAGTTTGCCAAATTGTTTGACAGCGGCACTCACCATTTCTTCAATATCGTTTTCAACGGTCACGTTGGCTTTCACGCCGAAGAACCGTTCACCAAGTTCCCCCTGGATGGCGTCCAGACGTTCTGTATTCAGATCGGCGGCAAGGACGGAAGCTCCCTCTTGGACAAGGCGTCTCGCAATGGCATATCCGATACCGGATGCCGCACCAGTAACAATCGCAACTTTACCTGCAAATCGATTCTCAAATGTATTCATATGTAGCACTCCTCTGTTGGTTAAAATAAATGATTTCGCTTACATTCATCTTCAATCCAAGTATACTTAATTTTATGATTCATGTATATTTAACAAAAATGCACTTAACTTAAATTAAATTAATGTAGGGTTGGGAGTTAAACGATGAACCTGGAACAAATGGTGTATGTACTCGAAGTTGAAAAGACCAAATCCATTACCGTTGCTGCTGCAACATTGTCGGTTACGCAGTCCACCATCAGTCAGGCGATCACGCGTCTGGAGCATGAGCTGGGCATGCCATTGTTCAGCCGATCCCGTAACGGTGCATATGTATTGGAACAGGCCAAGCCTATTTTGGACAAAATGAAATCGGTTGTGGATACGGTCCAAAACATCAAGGAGGATGCCCAGTATATTGGGGAATCGATCCATGGAGAACTCCGATTGTCAGCCATACCTGGAGGAATTCCGGGCATCATACCTACCATTGCGAGTATGAAGAAGCGATATCCGGATCTGAAATTTGAGCTGTCCGAGGGTGCTGCCCGCAACATTACAAGAGATGTACGCAACAAGCAGGTCGATCTCGGTCTAATCGCTCTGTATACAGATGATATGGAGCAGCATCTGGAAGGATTGCGCTTTGTTCCAATTGATGAAGGGGTGATGCGTGCCTGTGTGAATCATACCAATCGCTTGGCAGGCAAGAAGTCGATCACCATGCATGAATTGAAAAATGAGACACTGGTGTTATTTAATGACGAATTGGTCGATTTGTTTGTAGGGGAGCTTTCACAGGTGGTGGGAGAGGTGAATGTATTGTTCCGAACGAACAATTCCGAAGTGGTCAATGCCGCCCTTGCCCAGCTGGATGCGGTGACGATTGGTCATGAATATTCATTCACACATGACAGAAGTGTCCTGCATCACGACTTCTCCATCCTGGAAATTGAAGGTGTTCAGCGTGCGATTTCCATTGGATGGGTTATGCGTGAGAGCAAATCCTCCAATCTCATCGTCAAGCGGTTTCTGGATCGTTTCCAGTATGAAGGATAGCATTTCTATTCATGGGGGTGGTCGAAGAGAGGGAATTACGTTAAAATTAATTGAGAATGATTATCAACCTTTTCTTTTTTTCGATACAATGAGTCAGAACCAAGTTAGGCGAGGTGAACCCCCATGGCATCGGATGCGTTAGCCGAAGTATATCAGCATTATTTAACCAAGGATCCATACAGCCAGCTGGATGAGCATACTTATCTGCTCTCCACCAAGGCAGGCTGCGGTAATATCAAAAGAGTGACGACTTACAGCGGCATTGAAATCCTATACTCCCAGGTTGAATATCATCAACCATATCCTACATATTTTGCTTCCGACACACCCATCGTGGAGCTGCAATTTGCCTTATCGGGCCAGCGGCATGTCGATATTTCCGGTCAGGATTATTCGTTAGCAATTGGTCAGGGTGCGCTTATCTTTATGCATGATTTTGAAGCCTGGTTTCACCCTCCAGCAAGGGAGCCTTATACATCTTTTTCGCTGGGGATTCCGGTATCCCTGTTCAATTATGCGGCAGCACAGCTGGGCAGTTTCAAGCCGATCCAATTTGATCAGGTACTGGGCCCCAA
This sequence comes from Paenibacillus sp. ACRRY, assembly GCF_022346995.1. Classification (GTDB taxonomy): domain Bacteria; phylum Bacillota; class Bacilli; order Paenibacillales; family Paenibacillaceae; genus Paenibacillus. The sequence goes on from NZ_JAKRNM010000002.1 coordinate 305,609, forward strand.
AGTGTTCAAACCGATTGTGTTTGAGCTGGACAACAGAATACGTACAATGATTGACAGTTTGATTGTGGAGTTGAACAACCAGCACCGATCCTCATTAATCATGGAAGCGAACGCGCTGGAAATACTTAATCGATTCATGATCCAGCTGTTTGAGCTCACACCGATCCCAGCAGGCTTCTCCAGAGATGACCTACGTAAATTGCACATGGCCAGAGAGATTATGGAGGCCTGCATGGTAGATCCGCCTTCCTTGCTGGCATTGTCCAGACAGGTGGGTTTGAATGATTTCAAATTAAAAAAAGGATTTAAGGCCGTTTTCGGAAGTACCGTATTCGAATATGTGCGTCAGATCCGTCTGGATAGTGCCATGAAATTGCTGCATAACCAAGGGAATAATGTGACTGAAGCGGCCATGAGCGTTGGATACAGCAATATCAGTGCGTTTTCGCAGCAGTTCTATCGCAAGTTCGGTGTGAAGCCTTCGGAGATCAAGAAAATCTATTAATAATCCGTTCTGCGGTGAAATGTTCCGCCCTGAGGCAGTCGGGATCAATTAAGCCCTGTATACTCCAGGTACAGTGAGCAATTGTACTGAAATACAGAGGAGTGTATGGGCATGAACAGAGTCAGAGGAAGTATCTTTTTTAGTGTTTTTGCAGCCATGCTGGGTTTGATGCTGATTGCTCCCATTATGCCGCCACTTATTCGTGAGCTGGGGATGAAGGAGAGTCATTCGGGTCTTATCATTTCACTTGGTTCAATCGCCATGGCAGTTATGGGCCCTGTATGGGGCAGATTCAGTGATGTTCGAGGGAGAAAACCAATCATTTTGATTGGATTCATAGGGATGTCTGTAAGCTGTGCTTTGTTTGCTCTTGCCTTATATGGCGGGTTGAATGCATGGATTGGAGGAGGAATTCTGCTCACCTTGCTGATTGTGACACGCAGCCTGATTGGAATGTTCATTCCGGCCGTTTTGTCTTCTTCCCAAGCGTATATGGGTGATGTTACCGAAGGGGAGGATCGGGGAAGCGGGATGGCTATCATTAGTGCTGCCAATGGACTCGGATTGGTGTTCGGGCCAGCAATCGCTGGTGCCTTTACGATTATTGGTCTGCTCTGGCCTCTTTACTTTGGCATCGTTATTGCGATCATTGCTTTTATCGTTGCTTTGGTGCTAATTCCAGCTGCCAAGCCGGTTTTACAAGCCCGACCACCCAAGGTCAACCCGTTCCAGCGCGGCTTACGCACTTACTTGGCAGCAGGGCTGGTTACCATGATCGCGATTATGACGATACAGGTTGTTGGCGGGTTTTATTTTCAGGATCAACTTGCACTAACCTCTGGAGATACAGCTCGAATGGTTTCGTTTGGCCTGATGTTCTCGGGGGCAGCCATGCTGCTCGTACAGGTGATCCAGATGAAATGGCTGAAGTGGCAGCCGCGGCCGATGATTCTGCTCGGTTCTCTTTTTCTGCTTGGAAGCATGGTCATGTTTCTATTTTCCAAGCAGCTGCTCGTGTATTATGGTTCGTTTTTCCTGTTTGGCATGGGATCCGGATTCATGATGCCGGGATTCATGGCTGGTGCATCACTTGCCGTAAGCAAGGAGCAGCAGGGAGGCGCCGCTGGGCTCGTAGCAGCCGTGCAGGGCATATCCGCCGTTGTTACACCAATACTTACAACAACCCTATATCAGGTGGATCGACATATACCATTTATGCTAGTGGTCATACTCGTCGTGGTTATGGGTGTGATCATGATTGGAATGAAAGGCACTCAGTCTCGTTCTGTCACAGGTTAGACAGGTTCGTCATTCTCTGGAATGAGTCCGAAAAAGCAAGAAGGTCAAAAAAGGTCAAATTAAAAGAAAAAAGGATCTATTTTCAGGTAGCGGTTCATATTGAAGAAAAATCATTTTTTTTCGGCTCTTACGTATTTTGAGCATCATCCACGTGAGGATTATAATAATCCATGTAAGCAACAACAAACCAATCACATATAAGGAGATGATGTTCATGTTTGATCTGATGCCGTTTCGTAAACGAAATGAAGACCTGTTCGGACACATGCTGAAATCCTTCAATGATATGGTTGACAGCCCGTGGGTTTCTCCCTTTGGAACCAGCAGCCAGCCATTCCGGACGGATATCCGTGAGGAAGATGGGAAATATCTAATTGAGGCCGATCTGCCTGGTATCGCCAAGCAGGATATCGATATTCAGGTACAGGGCAATGAACTGATGATCCGTGCGAAACGCAATGAGTTTCATGAACAGAAGGATGATTCGAATCGAATCATTCGGCAGGAGCGCAGATCGGGTGAATTCCTCCGGCGTTTCTATGTGGAACACATTGATGAGGAGAACATTAAGGCCCGATTGGAAGATGGCGTGCTGAAGCTTGAAATTCCGAAACGTTCAGGAGACGATCATACCCATAGACGTATTCAGATCGATTAATGATTTTACATGTTGTAGCTTGTATTCATAAAAGGTATCCCTCAAGGCAGACAGCATGGAGAAACATCCGTCAAGATGTTCCTCCATGTGATCCCTTGGGGGATTTTTTCTATGCCGAAGTTCTTATTATCACTCTGCCGCAGCCAGCATGAGCTTATAAATTTGGCGGGTCGTGTTGACGTTCCTGACCGTCATATATTTGTAGACAGAGGAGCCGACAAGCTTGTTCATCCCGCTGCGTCCGGCATCTTCTCTGCTTACCGAATACAAGATGGCTCCGGTAACGTATATCAATGTGCCAACTTCCGGTTTGAGGGGCAGCTTGTCCAACACCGAGACGTCATTGACTTCATCCCACAGAAACATCACGTCGCTCTTCGCCTGCTCATCATTCGTCCATTCCTCCGGCAGCGCCTGAAGCACGGTCTGCATTTCTTCCATATTGCGTACCACGACACGGATCTCCAAGCCGAACTCAGCAGTAATGGCCTGCTCCAGTATCTTGGATATCTCGGCGTTAGGGTGAATACGTTCCAGATGATCGGCGAAGATAATGTTGCCCGTATTAATGTAAGTTACGACATCCTGCATGCCTGCTAGTTCAAATGTTTCTTTCAGCTGCTTCATATTGATCTTATTGTTCCCGCCTACATTAATCCCCCGCAGCAAAGCAACATAAATCATGATCTTCCCCCTTGTTCACCACAGATAAATTCTGTATGCATGCAAATTCCAATACAGGTCCTAATTCGTTAGTGAAGCCATCTTCAATCTTGCTTATTCTCATTCCGATGACTTAACGAAGTGATAAATATTCAACTAGATGTACGGTGTACTCTGCACCGAGCAGATCAACCAATAAAGGTTCTATGTGCTCCAAATATTCAGGCTTGGTTTCATAGGTCTCTTCATCCTTCACTTCTCCGCCGTAAGTGCGTGCCGCTTCAATCAGGATGGCGAGTGCAGCGAACAGGTCGGACAATGAATTCGCAATACGCTGGGGCTCTCCGCCTTCAAAGGCAGCATACACAGGTGAGTTGGCCGCGCTTGTATCCACAATCAATGGATCATCATTAAAGTTGGCAATAACGACATGATTTGCTGTCCATGAGGGCGATTCCACATATGGCTCATTCAAGCCGATCCACCGGTAACCCTGCTGCTGGCGATGCAGATGTTCGGGGGCTACAAAAGATAACAGGGCCGCATCGCCAATCTCCACGGCAGCATTTTTCATTTTGAGTGTCCCTTCAGCTTTTGCATCTCTCATCTCATAATGGGTGTACAAATACACAAGCTCAGGTGAGAGAGGTATCCGCTTGTCCACTTCGGGCTGGCAAGGCTGTTCACGAGGGCGCAGATCATGTTGTTTGAAAAATCCGTAAGCTTCATTGTATAGATCCTGCTGTTCAACAAACTGTTGTATGGCAGCGTCCAGTTTTTGCATGGTTTTAATACCTCCTGATGTTATGAATGTCATGCTATTACTATGTATAGGATTCAGTCACCATAGAAATTATACTATATCCAAATGGGAAAAGCTTACAACCTGTTTTGGTGGGCGTCGAGTGAATGTTCCATGACTAGGACCGAACCAGTGGCTAAACGTTTCAATGGGGAAGACAGCTTGGGTGTAACGGAGCAGAAGGGATATTAAAGCGGCCTACTTAAGACCCAATTTGGTATGAAATCCAGAAAAAGATGATTGAATACGTTTACATCAAATAGTCAACATGCTATACTTTTTTTCAAATAAGGATTGTTACTGTTTCGGCAGGCAAAACCTGAACATTAATATGCGTGGCTTCTGTCCATGGCGTATTCATGTTTGGGTTTTTTTGCATTCTACGGTCCATATTAAGGAATAGGAAAGCGCGCGCTGGTCATTCCCACACACATCATGCTAAGCGAAAGAAAGGGGAACATCATGAATAAGAGAAAATGGCTGAATGTATTCGCTGCAGGTTTTATCAGTAGTATTCTGGTGATTAGTGGATGCGCATCCAAAACACCTCAAGCTGCAAATGAGACACCGAACCAGGCGGCAGAACAGGAAGAAAGCAATAATCAGGACACGGCAAAGGGTGAAACGACGAAAGGTAGGACCGTTATTACGACAGATGGTGAAGTCGATGATATGAACTCGGTCATCCGCTTTTTGCTGTATTCCAATGAAATGGATTTAGCTGGCATAGTGCTAACTAGTTCGGTATATCACTACGGAGGGGATAAGGAAGCGGGAATTGAACCATTCCGCTGGACAGGTACACAGTGGGTATACGACATGATCGATGCTTATGGTGAGATTTATCCGAACTTGTCCAAACACGCGGACGGTTATCCGGAACCCGAGCAGCTTCGTGCCATGACGAAAATCGGGAATATCTCAGACAAAGGGGAGATGGAGAAGGAAACGGAAGGCTCCGAATTTCTTCAGACCCTGTTCCTTGACGATGATCCCCGTGATCTGATTGTTCAAACCTGGGGCGGAACCAATACAACGGCAAGAGCGCTCAAATCCATTGAAGAACAGTACAAAGGTACGGCAGACTGGGAAACCATTCGCAAAAAGGTCAGTGATAAACTGGTACTGTACATCATCCTCGATCAGGATGACAGTTATAACGAATATATTGCGAAGAATTGGCCGGATATCCGCATTCTGAATGACCAGTCGAATTTCTGGCATTTCGCTTATGCCTGGAAGATGCATGCCGAAGAGGTAAACAGCAAGCTGCATGGTGACTGGATGATCAAAAACATTCTGGATGGACATGGCAAGCTGCTGGATATGTATGCTTCCATGGGTGACGGTAAAATGATTGAAGGCGAGCTGGATGAAGAACAACGCGGAAGTGACGCTTATCTTCAAAACAATCCGCAATATGATAAGTACGACTTTATCTCCGAGGGGGACTCGCCTTCGTTCTTCTATCTGATCGATAACGGACTTCGCAGTATGGAAGACCCTTCCTACGGTGGTTGGGGCGGGCGTTTCGGCGCTGTGAATGACAAGCTGTTCAGAAACAATGTGCTCGATTATGATCCGTATACGAAACGTTATGAGGCCGAGTATTCCCTGATGAGATGGTTTGACGATATTCAGGACGATTTTGCCGCTCGTGCGGATTGGGCAGTTGCAGATACCTTTGAAGGGGCCAATCATAACCCAATCTTGACCATTAAGGAAGGACTTGATCTGTCCGTTAGTCCGGGTGAACGTGTGAGTCTGAATGCCGAAGCGAAGGACCCGGATGGCGATCAATTGACCTATAAATGGTGGAGATATTTTGAAGCAGACACGTATGAGGATGCCAAAGTAGAGCAGAACCAAGTGCAGAAGGAAGTTGTAGGAGATCTGCTGCTTGGATTGCATCGGGAGCTTGCGAAGGATGAACAGGTAGATACAATCAAACTGGAAGGCAGTGACACGAGCACGGTGACATTTACCGTCCCTGAGGATGCCAAATCCGGAGACACGATTCATATCGTGGCCGAGGTACAGGATGATGGCGAGCATCAGCTGAAGCATTATCAACGTGTCATTTTGACTGTAAAATAACGAAGACGCAACCTGAGTCAAAAGAACATCACAAAGAGGAGCGGTCTCCACAGTATAAACATGGAGATGCGCTCCTCTTTGCTTGCAAGACAAACCGAATTCACTAGCGGCGTATGCCTGTCCAGAACACATTCCAGGCAATGGCGAGTGCATGTTCATAAGATTGTCTGGTTTCATATACGAGCTGTACATCCAGTCCATCCAATAGCGTGACATAAGCTACCGTAGCTTCCTCGGGGTTCAGACGGATGTCCTCATGTTTGGCAAACACGGCGGCGAGCTCGGCTTTGAGCGTGCCGAGATATGTTCGATACTGCGCGAGGACAAAATCATGCACCTCAAGCGGAGTAATAAAGGACAGAATGTACATAAAAGCCACATTCGGATGTGTCAGGAATCTGTTTTTATGGTCAAGCAAAAAGTTGTACAATTGCTGCTCCAAGGGCAGTTCATTCGCTTCCAGGAAGAAATCTTTGACGAATTGTTGTTCCTCCTGAACCACTTCCTCATAGAGTTCAAGCAGCAGCGCCTTTTTGGTCGGATAATGGTAAGCAAGGGATTGCTTGCGAATGCCGGCCTCTTCGGCGATCTGCGCCATCTTGGTTCCCTCGTAACCCAGACGATTGAAATGCTGGATGGCAATGTCCTTGATACGTTGTTTACTCAATGTCTACCTCCAATGAATAATCTTCAGCTCTCCGTTGTTTCCGGGAGTATACCAGATATAACAGGATATATACCACAAAAATGCCTATGGCAATATCATACACCACTGTATAGGAAAATGCTGAAGCAATCATACCAAGCAGCAGTGAACCGCCGCCAATACCCAAGTCGAAGAAATTGAAGAAGGAAGCCATGGCATTCTCATGTTCATGCTCGTCCACCAGATTGACGCACCAGGTCTGAATTGCTGGGAAAATGGCACCGAATCCGAATCCATACAAGGCACCGGCAATGAGGAAGTGCATGTCATTCTGAGCGATGGTCAGTACGAACAGTCCCGCGATCGCAAATACGGCAGATGGCAGCAATACGGACCCCGGGCCCAATCGATCGAACATTCTCCCCGAGAACAATCGGACCACGAAACTCGCAATAGCTACGATGAAGAAAAACCAGGCTACATTGTCGAATCCTCTCTCTGCCGCAAACAAGGCTACAAAAGACATGATCGAACCGGCAGCCACACCGACTAACATAATCAGTAGAGAAGGAAAGAGTACCTTTCTTTCGATTAGCTTCACCTTAGGTGTATGGGAACCCGCTGGGTCTGCGCCTGATGCTGCTTTTGGTTTTCTCGATACAAATATCGCCATGATCAGAGCGAGAAGTAGGATGCACATCCCACCCATGAACAGACTTTGATAATTGTATTTGTACAGAAGACTGGTTCCGATCAATGGGCCAATGGAAATGGCCACGGTCTCTCCTACACCGAAATACCCCATACCTTCACCTCTGCGATCCTTGGGTATGTTTTCTGTAGCAATCGTTGCAAAATATGTCGTTGCCAGACCAAAACCAAACCCGTGGATAACCCGTAATATTAAAATCATCCAAATACCTGACGATAGGTAGTATGAGCCAGTAGTTAATGCACATATGATTATACCGATGAGCAAGAGAAACTTTTTGTCCATCTTTGATGCAAGTACCGACGTGAAAGGGCGAACCAGGATGGCTGAAAACATGAAGATACCTGTCACCAGACCAATCTGCGAAGCATCGCCGCCAAGGGTTGAAACGAATAGAGGTAAGGTTGGTAACAGCATTTCAAAGGCCATAAACAATAAAGCGTTAGCCAGCATGATAAAAATAAAAGATCTTCCCCACAATTTCTGAGGTGTATTTGCAATTCCAAGGGTAGTCATCCATCTTCCTCCACTTTTTTATCTTTGCCGCGCGACATGTTGAACTGATATTACCTGACGATGGTCAGATTGTAAAGAGTTTTATAATTTGCAGAAATGTGAATCTAGTTCACGATTTCATCAAGTGAATTAATATTTTTAATTCATATTCCAACATTTTCCGATATAATAGCCACATATGAAGTGAATGGAAAATTCTTCAGAGAGGTGAGTGTGATGACGGTTGACGTCCTTGTACGTAACAATGTAAAGGTGCTTGGTACAGGTAGCAGAACGATCGTGTTTGCGCATGGGTTTGGATGTGATCAGGACATGTGGCGCTACATCGTTCCGGGATTTAGTGAGAATTATCAAATTGTTTTGTTCGATTATGTAGGCTCAGGGCAATCTCAGATCAATTATTACGATGCGTATAAATACAGTGATTTGCGAGGATATGCTACGGATGTTCTGGAGATTATGGAAGCGCTCGAATTGAGAGATACCATATTCGTTGGGCATTCTGTCAGCAGCATGATTGGCATGTTGGCATCGATTCAAGCCCCCCAATATTTTAATAGCATCGTGATGCTGGGGCCTTCTCCGCGATATGTGAACGACCTGCCGAATTATTATGGGGGCTTCGATCGCCGTGACATTGATGAGCTGCTTGAGATGATGCAGTTGAATTTCATAGGCTGGGCAAGTTATTTGGCACCGATCGTGATGCAGAATGCGGAACGGAAGGAGCTCACGGAAGAGCTGGAGAAGAGCTTTTGCTCCAGAGATCCGCATATTGCAAGGCAATTTGCCGAGGTGACGTTTTTGTCCGACTGCCGTGAGGAATTGGATCAGGCATCTGTACCTACGCTGATTCTTCAATGCTCCGATGATAGCATTGCCCCGGTTGAAGTAGGCGATTATCTGCATGCCCATTTGAAGAACAGCATGCTGCAGCAGATGACAGCCAAAGGACATTACCCTCACTTAAGTCAACCGGAAGAAACCATTCGATTGATTAAGAATTATCTGACGAGCGCGTAAAACTCAGAAGAAAGGCTGTTATTGATGGATGCACAATTAGATCTCGCTCCATGCGGGTACTTCTCGATTTCTGACTCGGGAGTCATACAATCAGTCAATCAAACACTGCTGACGATGCTGGGTTATGAACGCAGCGAGCTAATGGGACGGCATATTGAGTCCACCATGTCGGTCACCAACAAGCTTTTCTTTCACACGTATTTCTATCCGTACATTCAGCTGTATGGCCGTGTGGACGAGATGTACTTTACGTTTCGCACCAGTGATCAGCAGGATGTTCCGGTTCTGCTTAATGGGATTCGCCAGACTCGTGACGGGGAAAGCGTCGTGGACTGTGTTGTTGTGATCATGCGGAAACGAATCGAACATGAGAAAGATATTTTAAACACGAAGACGAAGCTACAGGAGCTCTATCAAGCCACACATGAAGCAAACAAGGAGCTTGAACGGCTGCACGAGGAATATGAAGTGAAACAGCAGGCACTGATTAAAGTGAATGACCAGCTGGAGACGATGGCTTCTACCGATCTGCTCACCGGACTCAAAAACCGCAGATTCTTTCAGCTAAAAATGCTTGAAAGCCTGGAAAACTTCCGTACAACCCGGCGCGAGTTCTCGCTGCTGGTCGTTGATATTGATCATTTCAAAAGCATTAACGACACGTACGGACATCCGGTAGGGGATCTCGTACTTGGCAATCTGGCAGGTCTACTGCAGTCGGTGTCCAGAAGTTCGGACGTTGTGGCACGTTATGGCGGGGAAGAATTCGTGATTATCCTGGCGGATTGTGATACCGAACAAGCACTGATTACAGCCGAACGGTACCGTTCGCAGGTGGCTTCAGCCGATTGGGGAGCCTACAATATCACGGTGAGTATTGGTGCAGCAACGGTTGCAGATGAGGATACGGATCAGTCCTTGTTCCAAAAGGCGGATTTGGCGCTGTATGCCTCCAAAACCGGAGGGCGTAATCGGGTGACCCATGCAGCAGGTTTAATCAATAGCTAGTGTCTGTTTTTAACGATGATGCAGTAATAGCAGAAAATAACCGGATCAGATGAAGGGATATCCCTTCATCTGATCCGGTTTTTGATTTTCTATTATTCTCTTAGTCTCCGCTGTTATCTGGGTGCAAGGTAGCCATAACCTTCTGCTGGTGAACCGGGCTGGAGATTGAAGTCTTCACTGGTTTCATTCATGAATGCCGGGTTTGCATAGCGTGAGTGTGTGTCATTGCCGGAGTTCATGTAAGTTGAAAAACCGGAATACCCTTTATCTTTCCAAACCCACAGGGCATCTTCCTCTGCAACCGGGGTGTAGTACACATTTTCATCAATCAGATTCCCGGAATTGCTGCTGTATTCATTGTAGATGAGCACACCGGAGCTGCCTGACACGACAATGTTGCGTTTAAACGTGTTGTTCTTCGTCATGGCTTGCACGAACAGCTGTCCATTACCTGCGCCCAAGGTGTCATTCTGAAACAGGGTGTTGTACATAACCGTGCTATCTTCAGTAGACCCGCGTTCCTCGTCATATCCTCCCATCGCAATGCCCGTCAGCCTGTTGTGATAGATCAGGTTATCCTGAACCGTAATATGGCTTGTGGAACGCCCGGCATGTTCGGATGCGATTTCGATGCCGATATCGTTGCGGTATACCCGGTTCTGGTCAATCATATGATCTGTACCTCCATCGACATAGATGCCCCCGGCCAAATGGCTGTCATTAGGAAGGGTGGTGCCATAGGAAGGATTGTAATTGGACGTAATATCGTATACTTCGTTACCTCTTACAATACCATTGCGGGCCCGATCATAGTTGTCATCTGCTGAAATCCCTTCATACCCAATCAGATCGATGCCGATGTTATCCGTATCATGGATGGTGTTGTCCAGTATGGAAAAAGTGTCTACATTTCCGTTAACAGCGAGTGACTCGCTTGAACCTAAGACCAGATCATATAATTCATTATCCTGGATAAGAATGTTCTGCAACGCTGCGGGGTGTTCGGTACCATACACAGCAATGCCGTGAGCATCTCTTCCTGTTAAATCGGGTCCTTTCGGCTGAACATCGTTGGCGATTGCGTGTACGGTATTGCCTCGAATTTGGATGTATTCACCTGCTCCATGTACATAAATCCCGGTGGGTACCTGGTCAGCATGTGTTGTGGTGAAGTTGCGAATCTCAAAATTCTGAATCGTGATGAAGCTGGCATTCTCCACTTCAATCAAGCCTTCAAGTCCATGTACAGACAGGCCTTTTCCGTCAATAATGGCTTTCTCATTGGGATAGCTGGAAAAGGTGGTAGGCTTAGTGGAGGAAAGGCCACTCCGGGTGATTTTGACTTTCTGCTGGTACACGCCCTCTCGCAAATAGACCGTACTCCCTGGCGTGGCATGATCAGAAGCATGCTGCATTGTTTTCCAAGGGGATTGAATGGAGCCGTTATTTCCATCGTCACCTTCAGGTGATATGTAATAGACTTCCTGATGGTCGGAACCGTTAGTCGGAACAGGATTTGAGATAGTTGAAGCCTCACCCTGGCAACCCGCTGCCAGCAGCGTGAGAGCCAGAAAACCAATTTTGAATAAACGAAGCAAAGTATTTCCTCCTTAAGAATAGCTGTGAAGTTTTGATTATAGCAGATTTGAATGGTGAAATATGCCATGTTATGCTGATAGAAAGGTAGAATGTGAGTGGGGAATATCCGATCGTTTTTGCTCATTCTGGAAATCTGGGGCACGAGGATTGCATACATGTGGCCGATTCTTTGCTTGAACTGTGCAGAGGGACGGAAGAGATTGAATGATGAGTAAGACTTGGCGCGAGTAGGCTGGATCTGGAAAGTAAGATTGGTGAAGTGTTGGAGGATATGGTGGACGAAAATGGATAAAAAAAGCTGGGTATGAATGATGAATGCATACCCTGGAAGGAGTAATGATATGCAAACATTATCTGCAGATGAACTATTGGATCGGGACAATCACGCCTGGGACGAGCTTAAGGAATTATTGGATAACGGGCAAAATAAATATGAGTATGTTTCTGCACGGCCAGAGGATGGAGCAGATACGCTCTATCGTCTTCAGGTGAGCACCAAATCCTATCTGGGAGTTGTTGCTTACGAGACGGAAGGAATGGTGATTGATCACGGGTGGATCACGCTGCTGGGTGCAGGCGGTGAGAGCGTATTTGGAAGTCTGACCAGCTGGAACGGTCTGAGCGACAAGCCCTGTGTACAGGCTCTGGAGGGTATAATGGTGGTTGCCTATGATGTGGCAGGAGGATTTTTTGCACTGGATACGGGCAAATTCGGTCGCACTGGAGAGATATACTATTATGCGCCGGATGCCATGGAATGGGAATCGACGGAGCTTGTTTATTCGGAATTTCTGACCTGGCTGGCAGATGGTGATTTGCAGCAGTTCTACCAGACCTTCCGCTGGAATGGATGGCAAAATGATCTTGGTCAGCTTCAGAGGGGACAAGTATTTGCCTATTACCCGCCTCTATGGACGCAAGAAGGAAGCGGGGAGAGCAGCAGCAAAGCCCCTGTAACGGTGGAGGAAGCCTGGAAGGCAGCGCTGGAAGGCAATTAATACGGAACTTGAATCCAGAGTTTGAAGCGATGTGAGTGACTCCGTACTAAAAGCGTATTGTAACATACAAACAGCCCGCATACTGTGCGGGCTGTTTGTGTATTCATTTTATAAAATATCATTCTAAAGTATTTCATTACTTAGCCGTACTACTCTTACGCTGTACAACTCCAGATTGAGAGGCTCTGTGATGCCACACCACGATAACAAGCGAGGCAAGACAGACGAAGAGCAGACATCCATAAACAACGTGATAGGCCTTCTCTACCGAAACGCCCGGGATGCTGTGTAACAGCAGTCCGCAGACGGCCACAGACATCGAACCACCGAAGAATTGAATCAGCTGAAGCATGCCCATACCTGCTCCGATCTGCGCTTTGGGCAAAATGCGGGACGTTTCGTTATTCAGTGAAGCCATGGAGGCTGAGAGTGCAGGCGAGAAAAAGAGATAGCCTGCGGTAATGATCAGGGCGGACTGATTCAGTCCAAGCATAAACAGGGCAAGTACAGCTGCAAGCAGCACATGTCCAATCATCAGAAAGCGCATGTTGCCGTAACGGTCAATCCAGCGTCCCACGAAACGGGTGCAAAAGGCCGCGACAATGGCTCCCGGAGCAATGAGCAAACCAATCGTGAGCGATGAACGTCCGAACAGATCAGCGAGGACAAGCGGCATTAGAAACAGATTGCCCAGATTAACGACCAGTATGCAGAAGCCAATGAGAATTAAACGTGTATATCCTGGCATTCGAAATACATCCGGATTGACAAACGGAAGGCGTGCTTTGCGGATGTACCAAATATGAGCCACAAGAGACAGGACACCGATAGCAAACCAGATCCAGGACTGCTGGGTAATCGCGACCAGAAGCGTGATGGCATTAATAACCGTTAACACTGCCCCGATGATATCGAAAGGGTTGTCTGGGCTTGGTATTTCACGCGGCAGGAAATAGAGCAATACAGGCAGTGCAAGCAGGACCAGTATGGTTATTGCAAAAAGACCATTCCATCCCCAGTATTCGCTAATAAGTCCGCCGACAATGGGACCAAGCCCAAATGCCATGGCGCTACCTGAAGAGATCAGGGCAATCGCGGCTCCGCGGCGTTCCAGCGGGATGTAGCGACTGGCGATCACAAGACCGAGCCCGGCCATAACTCCTGCACCTGCGGATTGCAGAATGCGCGTCAGCAGCAGGACGGCGAAGCTATGTGCAAATAATCCGAGTAACGAAGACAAGCCCAGAATGAGCAGTCCAATCGTTAGCAGTTTGCGTACCGGGACCCGATCGGATAGCCGGCTGAAAATGACGGTCGATAAGGCGTAACCGATAGAGTAGCTGGAGATGACCCATGAACCCAGGTTAGATGTAATTTGGAGATCGTTGATAATGACGGGTAAGGATACATTAAACATGGTGGTGTTCATCACAACAATGAACAGACAGCATGTCCAGAGAGGCATTACAATTTTATCTTTCACGGTACCATTCCTGTCTATGGATTGAGTCAAAGCTATATTGAAAATCAATACATCATTTTACGCTCAATCTGCATATATGGCAATAATGTCATAAAAATTGAAGGGGTTCGCATCGGTGACAAATGAGATGAAATAGATCAAAACAAACAAAAAGATAGGTAAAGCTTGTGTTGTAGAGATTGATTCCCAGCTGCAAAAAAAGACGCCCGTCTGAGGGCGCCTTGAAGGGTTGAAGTATTTTTTATGCTGGACTGACCACTCTGCCACGATTGCGAATCCACTTGATGACATCCATCAGAATGACGGCGAGGAGGGCAAGGCCGCCTGCAATCAGGAACTCGTTCCAACCAAAGGCATCCGGAATGGCGAAGATACCGCGTACACCCGGAATCAAGGTGATTCCGTAGAGACAGAGACATACCAGAATGGAGCCAAGGACAAATTTATTCGTCGTGAAACCCACCTGGAAGATGGTCTGTGTATTGGAACGGGCTGCAAATGTTTGCAGACTCCGTGCCAGAATCAGGGTCGTAAAGGCCATCGCCACGCTCATTTCTTCAGAGATGCCAAGCCCGATATACTGGGATACAATAACAGCTGCACCGATCAATACACCACGTGTAATCACGGCCTGAAGCGTACCGCCGGCAAAGATGCCTTCATTAATATCTCGCGGTTTGCGCCGCATCACATCCGGTTCTGCCTTTTCCGTCCCGAGTGCAATGGCAGGCAGGGAGTCGTTGACCAGATTGATGAAGAGAAGCTGCAGGGCCGTAAACGGGTTCACCCATCCAACGATAAGTGCGAACAATATGGCAATAATGGCGCCAAGGTTCCCCGCAAACAGGTAAGCAATGGCTTTTTTGATGTTATCAAATACCATACGCCCGACACTGACTGCGTTAACGATGGATACAAAGTTATCATCCGTCAAAATCATGGCCGCCGCATCCTTGGCGACATCCGTACCGCTGCCCATGGCTACACCGATGTCGGCTTGTTTCAGAGCTGGTGCATCATTGACTCCGTCTCCGGTCATGGCTGCAATTTTGCCTTTGCGCTGCCATGCGCGCACAATGCGGATTTTGTTTTCAGGGGATACCCGTGCATATACCGAAATATGTTCAAGCTGATGATCCAGCTCTTCATCCGACATTTTGTCCAGCTCAGCGCCGGTGATGGCGAGATCATCCGGGCCTGCAAGTCCAATATCCCGTCCAATGGCCTGAGCTGTTGTTTTGTGATCGCCTGTGATCATGATTGTGCGGATACCAGCCTTCATGGACTCTTCAATGGAGCCGTACACAGCTTCACGCGGTGGATCAATCATGGCTGTCAGTCCAACAAGCGTCAGATCGTATTCATCTTCAGGTGTGACCTGCTTTTTGTCATCGAATTTTTTGTAAGCATAAGCCAGTACACGGAAGGCGCGTTTGGAGAAAGCTTCGTTTTTCTCCTCGAATTGTGTGCGAATCTCCGCTGTAAGCGGCTGAACCTCTCCGTTCATGAACACATGAGTACACCTGCTGAATAGCACATCCGGACCACCTTTGGTTAATAAGGCCGTCTGTCCTTCGAAGGTATGTACTGTGCTCATCAGTTTCCGATCCGAGTCAAAAGGAAGCTCTGCTTCCCGGGGGAACTGGTCCCGGATTTCGTTATAGTCCTTGTTTACACGGTTACTGAAGGCAATGAGGGCCACCTCGGTGGGATCCCCCAGCTCCTTGCCCTCCTGGTTAATATTCGAATCATTGCAGAGTACTGCAATATGTAACAAGCGTCGTTCCTCTTCTGACCACTGATCGGGATCGTCCGGGAATTCCTCTTTGGTGCCATGGGGGATGTAATAATCTACAACGGTCATCTTGTTTTGGGTAAGCGTGCCTGTCTTATCTGTACAGATAATGCTGGCTGAACCGAGCGCTTCCACTGCAGGCAGCCGGCGAATGATCGCATGCTGCTTGGCCATCTTATTTGTTCCCAGCGACAATACAATTGTCACAATGGAAGAGAGAGCTTCAGGAATGGCGGCGACGGCGACAGCAACGGCAAACATCAGTGCATTGATGATCGAAGGACCAAGGTTGTCCGTGCCTTCTGTTAACCAGACACGTCCTGCCTCGATGGCGAAAATAAGAATGGACAGCCCCAGAATGAAAAAGCCCAGTTTTTTGCTGAAGGCTTCCAATTTGCGCTGCAACGGAGTTTCTTTGGCTTCAGCATTTTCAATCAACTCAGCAATCTTGCCGATCTCGGTTTTTAACGCGGTTCCGGTAATTACCAGCGTGCCCCGGCCATATACAACCAGTGAACCGCTGAAGGCCATGTTGCGCCGATCACCGATCGGAGCTTCCTCCGGAATGGCATCTGCATGTTTCTCCGCTGCTTCCGATTCTCCGGTCAGCATGCCCTCATTGATTCTCAGACTACCTGATTCCAAAATGCGACCGTCTGCTGGTACATAATCACCCGCATCTAATAAAACGATATCGCCGGGAACGAGTTCCCTGGCCGGAATGGTCTTTTTCTCACCATCACGGATAACTTTGGCTTCAGGAGCAGACATTTGCCTTAGGGCATCAAGGGAGCTTTCCGCTTTTTTGGTCTGCACGACACTAATTACTGCATTCAGCAGGATAACCAAAAAGATAATCAGTGATTCAATAAGATGTCCGAGCACAACCTGTACACCTGCCGCAATGAGCAGCACGATGACCATGGGATCTTTGAAATTTTCAAGAAACAGTTTCCAGACAGGTGTTGCATTTTTGCCTTTTAACTCGTTATATCCTTCTGTCTCAAGTCTTTTTGCAGCTTCGGAGGCAGTCAGTCCCTTGGGGGAACTATCCAAGTCTTGAAGTGTCTCCTCTGCACTGTGTCTATAATGTTGCAATTGACCAGCTCCTTGATTAAATGGATTTCTTCTGTGTATTACCCTTACGGGCAAAATATAGAATCGTTTCATTTCCAACTTTTTTATGTTCACAGTATTTTTCATAAGGAGCCGAGATATGCCTTGTCCAATATATTTATTTACAGTGATGCACGGTTACGTGCACCACTGCACTGGTATTAAGGCACCAACGAAAAGGACATTAGATTAGGCGGTAACCAGGAGGTAACTCTCCGGTTCTTCTGATCTCGCGGATCTGTGCCAGGGTTAAGCGCTGATTGGATGCGATAAGGGATTCCACATCTCCTCTGCGCAAAAAGTCATCCAGCTCGCGAATGCTGCGATTCCCCCGCAGTACAACAAAATTGTCACGGAAGCGTGAACGATCAAACAATACGAGTGTGGCGTTTGGATTGGTGGAAAAAAATCGCAAACTCTCAATTCCAGTCAGAATGGCATCGACATCGGAAATGCCGAGGTTGCCACGATAGACTCTTCGGCGGCCCCTGAAGTTTTCTTCACTGAACACTGTCAAGCGGGGATACGTTTGAGAAATGGAAACGGGTTTAGCCATTTGAACTCCTCCTTTTTTATAGACCTGCCGCCGGGGGCAGCATGGACTACGCAATAAAATATGCGAAGGAGCTAATGAAAGATTGGATGATAGTCTTGGAGAGAGAATAATAGGTTATTAACTTGTAATTTTGACTATAAGGTGTCGAATGATAAACTGTGTCCGCCATCACACTTGGTCCCTTGAGGGTTTGTTACGCTGTTACCAGTGAACGAAATTGAATGACGTTTGGAGGGAACAGGCATGTTTTGTTACCAATGTGAGCAGACACCAAGTGGTGGATGTACGGTAGTTGGGGTCTGTGGTAAAAATGAAACGATAGCCAGTCTGCAGGATACCATGATTTTTGCGTTAAAAGGCATAGCGGCTTATGCGACACATGCTCGTCAGCTGGGGTATCATGATCCGGAAGTGGATCGAATTACACATGAAGCCCTGTATATGACGTTGACCAATTCCAATTTTAATGTGCAGGAACATCTCGATATGGCCATGCAAGTAGGGAACGCGGCAATCCGAATCATGGATGTGCTGGATCGTGCGCACACCGAGAGATTCGGCATACCGCAGCCCATCACCGTTTCGCAGAACCAGATTGAGGGACAATGCATTGTAGTGACCGGACATAATTTGTATGCGCTGGAAGAGCTTCTTCGTCAGACCGAAGGGAAAGGCATCAACATTTATACTCATTCCGAAATGCTGCCTGCCCACGGGTATCCTGCACTTAAGAAATATGCTCATCTAAAAGGCAATATCGGCAAAGCCTGGTACGATCAGCGCAGATTATTTGAACAGTTTCCGGGTGCCATACTTGCGACCACGAACTGTGTCATGCCTATCAAAGGTACATATGCCGACCGATTCTTTTCTTATGAAGTTGCGGGTCTTGAGGGTGTAGCCAAGATTATAAATGATGATTTCACCCCCCTGATTGAACGCGCACTCTCCCTGCCAGCAGCAGACATTAAGTCTGAGCAGGTGCTAACGACAGGATACCATCATGAGACGGTAATCGGACTCGCTCCAGAGATTATTCAGGCAGTCAAAGATGGTCATATCCGTCGTTTCTTCGTCATTGCAGGCTGTGATGCACCAGGAAAAGGTGGGAATTATTATCGAGAGCTGGCGACTTCATTGCCTAACGATACTGTAATTCTAACTACATCATGCGGTAAATTCCGCTTCAATGATGTAGATTACGGTACTGTCGGGGATACAGGGATCCCTCGTTATATCGACTTGGGGCAGTGCAACAACTCCGGTTCAACCGTGAAAATTGCAATGGCTCTTGCGGATGCTTTTGGCTGTTCTGTCAATGAGCTGCCTGTCAGCATTGTGTTGTCCTGGTTTGAGCAAAAAGCAGTGGCGATCCTGCTGGGACTGTTCAGTCTTGGTATTCAGGACATTCGTATTGGACCGAAACCACCAGAATTCATCTCGGCTGGAGTATTGGATGTGCTTGTTGACATGTTTGGCTTGAAGCTGATCACAACGGCAGAGGAAGATATGAACGCCATGCTGGCGTTATCATACGGGGCTGGAAATTGAATCAATCATAGAAGAGATTATGGAGGAGCCTGCGGAAGCAGGCTTTTTGCTATCTTAAGGTGAGTTTAGGTCCATGTACCCTGCTTGATTGGTAATGAAATGAAAGGAAAATTAGTTTGAATATCCTATTGAAGTTTGATCATGGAAATGCGTATATAGATAAGGGCACATCATAAAACTCGGGCTTACCGCAGCATAAGGAGAAGGTACATATGAATGACAGGCAATTCGAAGAGATCTTGAAACTTGCAGGTGGAAAGGGGAATATCAGCTATGTTCAGCATGACATGAATACCACTACGTTGACATTAAGCAACCATACAGACATAGAAATGCCACGTTCAGCTGAATCCATTCTTGATGTAGATATTCGCCTAACAGGTGATCAAGGTTACATAGCTATTAAGGATGAATTTGCTCTACTCTACAAAAGGTTAACAGACCTCGGGGTTGCGAAAGACATAAGCAGTCCACTGCAAGAAACAAGGCGTTCAGGTAAAAAGGCATTCTCATTATTGGGCTTTATTTCGGATGTGTTCAGGCCTTTGATGCCTGTCATCCTGGGAGCCGCCGTGCTCAAAATTGTGCTAGCTATTATTACTTTGTTTAATGTGTACAGTTCCACTGATTCTTCTTCTCTAATGGAAAGTCAGACATTCATGATATTTAAGTCGATTGGAGATAGTGTGAATTATCTGTTGCCAATCTTAGTGGCTTTCAGTACAGCCTATCGAATGAAGAGCAATCTGTATGTTGCCGCTGCTATTGGAGGATTGATGCTTTACCCGCAAATGACGTATTTATTGTCCGGGCAAGAAGATGTTCATTTTCTGGGTGTTCCCATCGTGTCACAGACGTCCTTTCTTTCCGCAACAATTTGGATCATCCTAGCTGTATGTGCATCATCCTTTTTGGAAAGGGTTGTTGAACGTAGAGAGCCTAAACTAATGAAAGGTATTCTCGCTCCGGCGTTGACATTTCTCATTCTAATCCCCCTGGTTCTCATGGTACTTGGTCCACTTGGAACTTGGGTTAACCAGCAGTTGCCCGATATCATTGATTCGCTTCTGAATGATGCCCCTGCAGTCACGATCATGTTGATGGCAGCAATGATGTCCATACTGATGATTACAGGACTGCATTATTTGCTCGTACCCATCATGATCAATGAATTAATGACGAATGGATTCTCCCTCATTATTCCGGCAATACTTATTGCCTTCGTAGCACAATCTGGAGCTTCACTGGCTGCTGGACTGCGCACCAAAGAGGTTGAGTTTAGGAAACTAGCTTTCTGGGCAACAGGAACGGCATTGCTTGGTGCTCCGGAGCCTGCCATGTATGCTGTGAATATGAGAAGGAAAGGGTACTTTTTCTCGGCAATGGCTGGTGGAGCAGTTGGAGGTTTGTATTTTGGCATTTCGTCCGTGAAGGCACTGGTTATAGGTGGTGCCGGAAGTTTGTTGGACATCCCATTTTATATTGAAGATGGCACGCTGAACTTGCTGCATACCTGCATTGGTCTGCTCATAGCCTTCGCCGTGTCAGGTGCACTCACATACTGGCTTGCGGGCAGAGCATCTCATACCAAACATGTGTAACGTGTAAATTTTTTATTATGGTTTGCTTTGTATACTCGGCAGTTGTAAGTCCGGTGTATTAAAAGGTTCTTTCAATATGTAATAGAAGCATAAAGTCTAAATATTGCTCCATGAGATAGACAACTTTCCTCATAATGGGCCTGTAATTTTCTGAATTATAGTTAGTTGTCTACGCCCCCTGTGATCACTGCACATAGTATGTGGAGAAATATCACGGAGGTGAGTTATTTGATTAATCGTCATGGGAAACGGATTTGTAGACGTAAATTCAAAAAAAATGTTCATTGCGCTGTGAAAGTTAAGGTTGTAAAGGTTAAACCTAAAGTTATTGTTAATGCACCGCAAGGCGTTCCAGGGATTCCTGGTCCACTAGGGCCGATAGGTCCCAAAGGGGCGACTGGTGCTCAAGGGATACCGGGGCCAGTCGGATTGCAAGGAATTCCTGGTATACAGGGACCAGTGGGTCCGGCTGGTGCGGTCGGAGCAGTGGGTCCAGCAGGCCCGGTTGGCCCAGCAGGTCCTTCTGGCCTCGTGGGTCCAGCTGGACCTGTCGGCCCTGCAGGTGCAACTGGAGCAACAGGTCCTGCCGGTCCAACGGGGGCTGGAATCTCCGATTTCCTGAGTGTTTTCCGAGCTGATCCCGGTACTGGTACGGACACCGTTCCAGGAAACTCGCCAATTACGTTGACTGGTGTTTTGGCTAACGTGGGTGGTGCCTTTACCTTCGTGCCGCCATCTTCGACGATAACCATCAATGAAACAGGAAGTTACTTTATCTCTTTCTCCATTCATAATCAGGGTGATGCCGATTTCAACCTCACAGTAAACGGAACGCCCATAACACCTGTGCCTTTCACAGGTGATGGCGGAGGCCCCATATCTGCTGAAGTTATCGTTACGGTCACAACAGTTCCGACAACGATCCAACTGGTAAACGCGAATGCAACTCCTGCACAGTTGCATAACAATCTGAATACCACGGTGACTATTCTGAAACTGACTCCTTAATGTCGATTCACAATATAGTCTATGTCAGCATAAAAATTAAAGTTTATGCCTTTTATCCAGTCCATAAGTCTATTTATTGAGATGATAGTATGGATGGCCAGGGATTCGGGGGCGGCGGGATGCTGTTGTTAAATAAACATGACCGCTGCTCTTTTCTTTTTCGTAGCCGAGACTTAAGTTAGGGGAGTGGAGTCTTCTGAATTGGAAGCATAGTTTATCCAAGAAATTCCGTAATGAACTTCTGATCTGTAATTGAATTGTAAGGGATAAGCTCAAGGGAGGGGGGGAGCAGATTACACTAAAGAAATCCATTGGCGAGCCTTCGGATAACCAGTAATCATGCTCCAACAAAATTGTGCTGTAAGATATCATAGTATATGGTGCAGAGTTTGGGAATGTTACGGTAGATATGGCTGGAGATCTTATGCCTCATTGATTTTACAATCGCCGGGAATGGATGAATAATCAGTATATTAAACCTCTAGCGCCCGCAACTTGCGCTGTTGATAATCAAGAATGGCCTCGAATAGCAATTGCTCGTTAAAGTCCGGCCACATGACATCCGTAAACCACAGCTCAGCATAGGCAACCTGCCATAATAAAAAGTTGCTCAGTCGCTTCTCCCCGCTTGTCCGAATTAATAGATCGGGTGCCGGATTCTGCCCGGTATACAGAAACTTCTCGAGGTCCTGTTCAGTGATGTCCGGTATGCTTTTGTTTTCTTCAATACATAATTTAACCGCTTGAACAATATCGTTTTTCCCACCATAGTTCATTGCGAAGTATACAGCCATCCCGCTATTGCCCTGGGTCAGCTCAACTACTTTGCGCATGGCGTCCTGTGTATCATGGGGGAACTTGGATATATCACCAATGAAATTGACCTTAATGCCATGTTGATTCAGTTCCTGAATGGTAGTATCTTGTACAAATTCGACGACCAGGCTAATGATATAATCTACTTCCTCTTTTGGTCTTTTCCAATTTTCCGTAGAAAATGCATAAAGGGTGAGGGAGGAGATCCCGTTTCGATGGCACATGCTTATCGTTTCTCGCATGGTCTGCATGCCCGCATAATGGCCGGCACTTCGCGGGAGCCCTCTTCTAGTGGCCCAGCGCCCATTTCCATCCATCATCATTGCAATATGTTTAGGGAGGTTACCGTTCCAGTCTATCGTTTTCCTGATATCATGATCTGCCTTATGTACACGGAGCCATTTCAAAGTATTTTCCTCCTACATGGTCTGCTTGGAGAACAGCTCGGTCTGGGCTAATGATGTAATCAATCTGTTGTTCACTGCAGTTTCCAGAATTTATAATTATTATATAGGATTGGATGGGAAGATCAAACGAAAATCGTAAGAAAGGAACGTGCCTATATGTCCGCATGGACTGATCTGTTTGAGAATAGAACACATTCGCTCGTCATGTATTCACATCCTACAGATTATTCATCGCAGAGTTGGATCGGGGGGAATGCACCTGCTTATTTTGATGATGACGCCGCATTCACTTTTCTGCGTGAGCAAAATTATCTGTTTTATCTCAGTGTGACTCTTCCTGATATAGACTCTATGGAAGCTGTCTCGGGCCAGGAGATGATCTCTGTATTTGTACCAGCAGATTATGAGAGATATCTTGAGAACAATATATATCCAACCTGTGATATCCAGGTGTTTCAGCATCCTGTCTTCTCTGAAAGTACACTGGACACCTACACCAATCCTGCATTGCTTAAGCATGGATTAACAGCGGGGAAATGGATGAAGGATGAAGGTATAGCCGAGGAGCCATTCCTGGTTAAAATCGGCTGCGTGCCGAAACTCATTCAGCAAGAGGACAGTTACATAGCAGCTTTACATCAGGACGGATACGACTTTCTCATCCAGATTGACGAAGAGGGGTATACGGATGGGATGGTGGACGAGTATGTCTTTGGTTATGGGGCATTGTACTTGTTCGCCAAATTTGATGACGGGAAATGGATCGATCCCATTGCAGGTTTTTGGCAGTATTCGTAGTTTGGATGGCAAAGCAACATATCCCGTCCATATTGTGGATTATCATTCAGGAAGTAAACAGATCCATATTTATCTATTGGTTATCCCACAAAAGCCTGTCCATTTGCTGATTGAAAGAGCTTTCATTTCATCCGTATACTAGAGGTGTCAACGGGCTGGATGCCTTAATCAGGCGTTCATCTTCAAATAGGAAAGGATGATATGAAATGGGCAGATTAACTGGAAAAGTTGCAATTATAACCGGTGCCGCAAGTGGTATGGGATTGGCAGGAGCACAATTGTTTGCCAGAGAAGGCGCGAAGGTTGTCGCTACCGATGTGGCTGTTGGAGCCTTGGAGGAACAGGTTAAACAGATCGTAGCCAATGGTGGGGAAGCCATTGCCTTGAAGCTGGATGTATCGAGTCCGGAATCCTGGACCGCTGTTGTGGAAGAAACAGTAGAGAAATACGGCAAAATAGATATTCTGGTCAACAATGCCGGAATTCACATCGCCAAGGGGATTTTGGAGGCAGAGCTGGACGATTGGGAGAAGGTCATGTCCATTAATGGTACAGGCGTATGGCTAGGTATGAAGGCGGTTATCCCTTACATGCAGCAGAATGGACAAGGCTCTATTGTTAATACATCGTCCATCGCTGCAATTATTGGAGGAATCGCAGACGCTCAGGGCGCAGCCTATAGTGCTTCCAAAGGCTCTGTTCGTTCACTGACCAAACATGGTGCACAGTGGTTTGCGAAAGACAACATACGGGTTAACTCTGTACATCCTGGTGCTGTATTTACCGGCATGGTCGAAAAAGCAGGCATCAAATCACAAGTGGAGATGGGTGAGAATTACAAAAATCTCGCGCCTTTGCCTCCACATGCCGGAGAATCCATGGATATCGCTTATGCCTATCTGTTCCTGGCTTCAGATGAATCGAAATTTATTACAGGCATTGAGTTACCCGTGGATGGCGGATGGATTAGTAACTAGACAATATGAAAATACGGCAGTTATTCGGAGGTACCAGTCTCATGAGGAATGAGGCTGGTACCTCTTTTATATGGACAAGCCTGGTTTATGACCATGGGAAGGTGCCAGATTCGAGCGATAAACCTCATTCGAGCGATTCATACGAGTAAATTCCAATAACTGCTCGGCCATATAAGTGGAGCTGTATTTGAAGT
The DNA here is from genome assembly GCF_022346995.1 of Paenibacillus sp. ACRRY. Classification (GTDB taxonomy): domain Bacteria; phylum Bacillota; class Bacilli; order Paenibacillales; family Paenibacillaceae; genus Paenibacillus. Next base: position 330,437 of record NZ_JAKRNM010000002.1, read on the forward strand.
TGCTCTGTACCCAGCCCGTAATAAGACCCAGAACGGCATTAGCCTGATAGCAGGCAAGGAGTTCCTTATCGATTCTGGGATCCGGAGATATATCTGTTACGTCCTGCAAGTACAGGGTAATGAGCGTTTCATAGAGTGTGTCCCTGAATTCTCTAGGCATATGGGAATGAACGAGCAAGGTATAAAAGCTGGAATTAAGAAGCACATGGTCGAAGATTTTGATAGCCGAAGCGTTTAAATCCTTGATTTCAAAATCATGGTAATGTTTATAAGGAGCTCTGTAGGCAGATATCAGATCATCAATCACATCGGTCAAAATTTCACGTAGCAAGTCTTCTTTGTATACATAATGTTTGTAAAAGGTACTGCGATTTAATTCGGCCGATTTGACGATATCGGTGATGGTAATGCCCTCCAGTGGTTTGCGTGACATCCATTCTAGCAAGGAAGCCTTCAGTGCCTGTTTGGATTTATAAATTCTACGATCTATATCTGATTCGGACGCAGATTTATGCATATACATACCCTCCTTTGCTTATCAATAATACATCTAATATGTTGCTGATTTTTTGACCCACAAGACAATTATGTGAAAATCTGGTGAATTTGATGGTGTATATAGCCCATAGCATGGCATCCTCCATTATAATAAACCAAAACGGATGGGGAGATGAACTCCAGTTGAGAAAAGGAATACTTATTGCAGCCTTATTCATTACAGTCGTTGGCTTAGGAATATATCTGATCGCTGATAATATGCTAAAAAAAGAAGCAGGCCCTCCTGAATCAACCAATGTTAAGGAATTGGTATACGATATCAGTACGGGTAAAGTTGAAACAAAATCGGCTTCCATTAATGCTACCCAGTTGGTCGTTACTGGCAAGGATGATCAAACGAAAACCTATAATCTGCCTGAAGAGGAGTTTTTCCTTTCGATAGCGCCGTACATCGAGCAGACTCACCCATGTGCCATTCATAGCCTGACGGGTTGTCAGGGGGAACTGAAGAACAAAGAGTTCCTGGTCACGATTCATGATTCTGAAGGTAATACGTTTATGAAAGAAGAGCCGATGAAAACCGGAAAGAACGGGTTCATGGACCTATGGGTACCGAGGAACAGAACATACTTGATCCGTATTGTACATGACGGAAAGGTCGCGGAATCCCAGCTTTCCACATATGATCAGGATGATACGTGCATTACCACGATGGAACTGAAATAGCCTTTGCATTCCTTTTAGAATTGGGGCGCGATTATACAGGGATGGAAGGCACGTACGGTAGATGAATAATACTGTAAATCTGGCATGTCGCGATGCTGGGCGAGAAGAGTCCATGGATAACCATGGGCTCTTTTTCTTTTTATCCCCATAATGGGCACAATAGCAGAATCTGTAGCGAGCGCTTAATCGCTTTTTCATTGACAAAATGTGATTTCTGTCGCATAATCCAAAATGTGATAATGATAATTATTATCAGATTAATACATACAAACAGGGGAGATTACAGTACATGAAAAAAAGCTTGAACGGACTACTATTATTGTTGGTTTTTGCTCTTACATTAGCAGGTTGCGGTTCTGCAGGCACTAGCTCGAACGGATCATCTGCGGATTCAGGTGAAGGTAATGCTTCTGACAACACGCAGACGGAAGCGGCTTCCGGCCCTGTTACCGTTAAACATAAACGCGGAGAACTTACGCTGGACAAGCCGGCAGAACGCGTGGTTACACTGGAATGGACATATACGGAAGATGTGGTTGCACTGGGCGTTCAGCCAGTAGGTAACGCGGACAACGCCAACTACAAAGTCTATGTTACATCCGAAGCAGCCCTGGATGACAGCGTAACAGATATTGGCACACGTAGTGAGCCGAATCTGGAAGCTATTGCTGCATTGAAACCAGACCTCATCATTGCCAATGCAGATAATAATACTGCAGTCTACGACCAGCTTAATGCAATCGCACCAACGATGGAATTCGACCCTTATGATGGTGATGGTTATAACTATGATAAAATGACAGATATCTTCAATAACATTGCCCTTGCTCTTGGCAAAGAGGACAAAGCGAAACAAGTACTGGATGAACTTGATCAACATTATGTAGAAGCCAAAGAAAAACTGGCTGCTGCAGGCAAAGAAGATTTCCACTTTGCTCTGACACAAGCATTCACGTATCAAAATGCAGCTAGTCTGCGTATGTTTACGGATAACTCGGTCGTTATTGGCACACTGGACAAAATCGGTTTGGTTAACGACTGGCAGCCGGAAAAAGTAGAGGGATATGGTTTCTCCACCGTGGGAATTGAATCCTTATCTGATGTACAGGACAGTAACTTCATTTATATTACACAGCCAGACGATGACGTTTTTGGTACAGCAATGAAAGATAACTCGGTTTGGAACGGACTGAATTTCGTGAAGGAAAACCGCCTATATCAACTGGATAGCACAACATGGACATTTGGTGGACCAATCTCCTCCAAAGTATTGGTTGACGGGGTTGTTGAGGCGATTACCAAATGAGTTCAGTTCAGGGAACTAGGCCAGCTGTGAACTGGCGCACAATAAGCATATATGGGGGCGGTCTAACCGCTCTCATCGTGCTTTTTTTTGTAAGTCTCTGTTATGGAGAGGCTTCCATTCCATTGAATACGGTCTGGGATGCTCTCACAGGCAGACAGAACACACTGGAGCACAATATGATCTGGGATTTGCGTATGCCGCGTACGGTTATCGGTATTATCGCAGGAGGTGCGCTAGCTGTGGCCGGAGCACTGCTGCAGACGATCACCCGTAATCCGCTGGCAGCGTCAGACACGCTGGGCATTAATGCAGGAGCCTACTTTATCGTTGTGCTGGGAGCGATTCTCTTTCCGGGTGTGCTTAGTCAGTCGCCTTTTCTGTTCGCAGCTCTTGGCGGTCTGGTTGCGGCATTTGCAGCTTATTTCATGGGCGGGGGACGACGATCAAGCCCGGTTCGACTTGCGTTGTCCGGTATGATCGTGTCGATGGTGCTTGGTTCATTCACAAGCGCACTGCATATTTTCTTCTCTATGGAAACGCAGGGACTATTCCTGTGGGGTTCAGGAACACTCGTCCAGAATGACTGGAGCGGTGTCGCTTATGCTTGGCCTTGGGTCGTTGGCATAACCATTTTGGCGCTAGTATTGTCCAGACAATGGGATATGCTGGAGCTGGATGAATCAACGGCGTCCTCATTGGGTCAAAGGGTTGGACTCGCTCGTGCCGGTGGATTGATTATCGCGGTTTTGCTGGCTGCAGTGATTGTCAGTGTCATCGGTCCGATTGGTTTCGTGGGCCTGGTAGCACCCCACCTGGTCCGATTGAGTGGAGTGCGTTCCAACCGGTTACTGCTGCCTGGTGTTTTTATATGGGGAGCGGCTCTCCTAGTTGGCGCAGACGTGCTCGCCAAGATGGTACATAACTCCAGCATGGAGCTGCCGACAGGGGCTGTAATGGCGATTATTGGTGCGCCGTGGCTGATCTGGTTGGTACTTACACGCATGAAAGCAGCGAACGGTTCCGGGATGTCCTCTTCAATGAGCACAGGTGCACCTTCACGTCGCTTCGCGTTCGGCCCGATGGCCGTATTGTTCTCGGTCGTAACTATAGCGCTTATATTGCTTAGTACCATGTTTGGCGGTCTGCGAATTCCGCTGGCTGATCTGCTGCCGAGTTTATTCCAATCGGATGGACTGTTCTCGGCGGTGATTCAGCTTCGAATTCCGCGTACGCTTGTTGCTGCAGGTGCTGGAGCTGCACTGGCGATCAGTGGTGTGCTTATTCAGATGGCCGTGCGTAATCCGCTGGCGGATGCTTCCATCGTCGGTGTGTCCTCCGGGGCGGGGCTCGGAGCCATGATGGTCATCATTTTATGGCCAGGTCTTCCGATGTACCTGCTACCTATCGCGGCCATCATCGGTGCCGCCGTTGCGGCAGTGGTTGTATTCTCCCTTTCATGGAAGAAAGGACTGAATCCGTCTGCGGTTGTGCTGCTGGGGATCGCCATGTCGGCCATTGCTGGAGCAGGGATTCAGATTCTGATTGTTCGTGGCGCCGTATACGGCAGCAGCGGATATATTTGGCTGACAGGCAGTACCTATGCCCGTACATGGGATCAGGTGAAGGTTATCGGTTTATTTTTGGTTATTCTGGTTCCGCTGGCCTGGTGGCTCGCCCGTCGATTCGAACTGTTGGTATTTGACGACAACAGTGCATCAGGACTTGGACTGAACGTACGCCGAACAAGATTGCTGGCCATGACGACGGGGGTACTGCTGGCAGCAGGTGCTGTCGCTTGTGTAGGAACCGTCGGGTTCATCGGTCTGATTGCCCCGCATATGGTACGGCTGCTGACAGGGCATAAGTTAAGACGGTCCATGTTTTTATCCGCACTCGCAGGTGCAGTGATGCTGGTGCTCGCAGATACGATTGGCAGAACGGTCATGGCGCCGACAGAGATTCCATCCGGAATCCTTATTGCCCTGATTGGAACACCGTATTTCCTATATCTGATGTACCGTTCCAACTGGCACAGACCAATGAAATAAAAGCACATATCCAAACGCGAAATAGGATTGGAACGTTCAAAAGCCCGCTCACGCAGCGGGCTTTTGTTGTTTATTTATTGTTCACTACGATCATGCGAACACTATGATTTCTGATCAACCTGAAACTGGTTTAATTCTTCCTCAAGCTTGTTCGACAACTGACTCAATTGCTGGGATAATTCCGCAACCTGCTCGATACTGTCCAGTTGTTCCTGTGTGCTCGCACTGACCTCTTCGGTAGAGGCAGAATTTTCTTCCGTGGTGGAGGAGATAATTTCGAGTGCCTGGACAATCTCATCCTTGTGTTTATGGACACTGGAGGTGTTATTGCTGATCTGCAGCATGCGCAATCTTAAGTCCTCTAGATCTTTATTGATGCTGTAGAACACCTGCTTGGTGCCCTCAACGGACTTGGCATTTTCCTCTGCAATCAGGAGTCCGTGGGCTGTGTGTTCTACGGATGTCTTCGTTTTATCTTCGATTTGACGAACCTTTTTGCTAATCTCCTCTGTTGCCAGCGCAGTCTGCTCAGCAAGTTTGCGAACTTCCCCTGCGACCACGGCAAAACCTCGTCCCTGTTCTCCTGCACGTGCAGCTTCGATGGAAGCGTTGAGTGCTAGCAGGTTGGTTTGGGTGGCGATCTGATGAACAGTGTCCACAATACCGGAGATTTCATGACGGCTTAGATCAATATCATGGATAATGGTTGACATGGCCTGGGTTGAATGATGATTCTCTTCTGCCCATTTGGATAACTGATTCAACACTTCCAATCCTCGTTCGCTTTGTTCTGCGGAAGCCTGAACTTTAGTCTCCATCGTTGTGACATCACTTGAAATATCGTCGATTTGACCTGATAATGATCCGGTTTTTTGCAAAATGTTCTCGGATTCAATGGATTGATAATTGGTTGCATTGGCAATTTCATTAATTGCTGTGGCCGTATCATTCATCGTTACGGCTGTCCGAGCGGAAATGGATTGCAGATCCTTGGAGGATTGGCCTAAAACTTGGGCAGTGGCTCCTACCATCTGAATCATGCTCTGAATTTTTTGCACCATGTTGAGCATGCCCTGTGAGATTTGACCAATCTCGTTACGGGATGTTGTATCAAATTGAACGGTCAGATCTCCCTGTTCCACAAGTTTGATTTTTTGCAGCAGTTTCGGGATGGATCTCAGCAGATATCGCAGGGTGATATAACTGATGAACACAAGCACGATGGCGGCTACAGCAAAACCTATAATGGTGATCCACGTAAAGGATTTTAATTCTTCGAGTACCTCACGCTCCGAAATGGTCAAACCTACAGACCATCCGGTATCTGTGCTGGTGGCATACCCGACATAACGCCCTTCTCCGTTGTCATCAATCAGTTGAATTCCGGATTCACCGGCCATCATTTTCTTGCCGATCTCACCCAAATCTCCCGGACTTTCGTTAATCTTTTCCTTGAGAACCTTGGCTTGGTCAGGATGATATAAAATGTCACCGGTTTTGGAGGCCAGAATGGAATAGCCTGTGCTGCCAAGTGAGTAGCTCTCCATAATGGATGGAATATCCTTGAATGCAATATCTGCAGCAGCCAAACCGATCAACTCGTCGTTGTCATCCTTAATCGGATAGAATATGCCCATGAGGATATTACCTGAAGCAATATCGGCATAGGGTTCGGAGAAATATAAGCCATCTGCTTCCACAGCCGGTTTATAATACGGACGATCCTGAATCACAAATTCAGAGTCGGACGCAGCCCCATCATGCTGGATCCAGAAACCTTTTCCATCAATGCCTGCGATCCAAGCATCCACAAAAGAAGGCTCTTCCTTCACTATAGCTGCAAGTGTAGCCTGGGTTTCGGCGGCATAGGGTGATGTTGTAGCGGTGGAAGCAGATTCGGTGGTTTGAATATACTGCCTGAATAAGTTATTGGTGGACATTTGCTTAACCAGAGACCCTTTTTCCTTAAATAAAGCATCGAACTGGGCCACAATGGCATGTGTTTTCGTTTGCAGCATCAATTCCTGCTGTTTAACAAGGATGCTTCGGGTGCTGGTAAACATAAATGTTCCCAGGATGGAAAATACGACAACAATGATGGCCAACAACATGATGGACAGTGTATTGGCGATGCTTGATGTCCGGGTTCCTTTTTTTCTAAATAACTGTGCCATGCTGCCAACTCCCCAAGATTGATATTGAGCTGAACCGCTCCTATTTTTTATTTCGGTATTTCGATTCCGTTTCGATAGAGGATGGGGAAAGGGTACGTTACATCTTCGATGACAACATAAAAAGCACCAGTTCCTGTTAAGGAATTGGTGCTCTTTGCTGCAGATTAGTTCGAGATCAACAGGCCGCTGTTTTCCACAGCTTGCAGTGCCTGCTCCAGTTGTTCCCGATCCTGGACAAGCGCAAGACGGACATATCCTTCCCCTGAAGGTCCAAAAGCACTGCCGGGTGTCACGATGACGCCCGCCCGGCTTACCAGATCCATGGCAAATTGCTCGGAGTTGTCATAATGAGCTGGAATCCGTGTCCAGATAAACATGGTGGCATCGGGCTTTGCGATTTCCCATCCGAGTCTGCTGAATCCTTCGCAGAGAATATCCCGACGTTCCTCATAGATGGCTCGTACCCGGCCTACGTCACTCTGATCACCTGTAATTGCGGCAATTGCTGCCTTCTGAATGGGAAGGAACATGCCGTAATCCATATTGGATTTCAGCTTTTTCAACATGGAGACGACGGCTGCATTACCTAAGCAAAATCCGATTCGAGCCCCAGCAAGCCCGTAGGTTTTGGACAGGGAATTGAATTCAACGCCGACATCCATAGCTCCAGGGAAGGCTAGAAAACTTCCACATGATTTCCCGTCAAACACAAGTTCACTATACGCATTGTCATGGAGGACAATGATATCATGTTTTTTGGCAAACGCGATCAGGTCCAGGTAGAACTGCTCTGGTGCCATGGCTGTTGTTGGATTGTTAGGGTAGGATACCAGCATGAATTTGGCTCTCTGCGCAATCTCTTCCGGGATCTCTTCCAGCTGAATCACATATTGATGTTCTTCCTTTTGCGGCATGTAGTACAGCTCTGCTCCCGCCAGAAGCGGTCCGTCTGCAAATACCGGATAGCAGGGATCCGGAACAAGAACAAGATCGCCTTCATCCACGATGGATAATGAGATATGTGCCAGACCCTCTTGTGAGCCAAGCAGAGAGCAAACTTCGGTTTTGGGGTCTAGATCGACCTGATACCTGCGCTTGTACCACTCACTGACAGCCTTGAGCAGCTCACTCTGGTCATTGATGGCATAGGTGTAATTCTGCACATCAGCTGCTGCCTCACATAGAGCCTGGATAATATGTTGCGCTGGCGGGGTGTTGGGTGCGCCTACACTCAGATCAATGACACCGAGCCCCAGTTCCAGACGTTGTCGCTTAATTTCAGATAATCGCGTAAATATTCCCTCATTAAAGTAGTTCATTCGTTTGGCAAATTGCATGCTGTGGTTCCTCCAGTCTGTTCAAACGCTTAGTTCTATAATAGATGGGCGAGAGGCAAATGAGAAGAGACGTGGATGAACTCTATTTATACAGGCTAAATTGCACTTCTCAAGTAAGTCTTCTTCATTTACAATTACAGGAAAACCAGATGGAGGGGATCTGAAATGAGTGAACCTTGGGCTGCGTCGATGAGCGGGGTTCCCTGGAATGCAGCGAAAATGGACAATGCGGTAAAGCAGCTGCGGAATCGAGCTACCATTTCCTTTGTGGTCGGAGCAGATGTGATGGAAGATGTTGCGGAATTGGACAAGCGGGTATTCTCCAAACGGCCTGATCTGATCCTGAAGATTACGAATGTGGAGGAGAATGGACGTTACACGGAAGAGTTTTTGAAAATAATTTCGGAATTAAAATATGTGAAGGCTTTGGAATTGGACCTGAAACAAAAACAGAATTTGAATGTACTTGGCGCGCTGCAGCGATTGGAGTTTCTGAATATACGGGCAGCCAAAACGCAAAATCTGGAGTTCATCCGACAGTACAAGCAGCTGCAGTACCTTTCTCTCAGCGGGAAATTTGATGATTTGGCTCCGATTGAGGACTGTATTCGGCTGAATACATTGGTGTTACACTGCAATATCGAGACGCTGGACTTTGTCGTGGACCTGCCGTTCATCGAATATCTAGCCATTGATCATGGTGTCTTAAATGGACCTCTGGATGTACTCGCTGACTCCAACATTCGTATGTTGAGACTGTCGTCTGTACGGAATCTGATCCATATTGATGAACTGAGTGCATTACATCATCTGGAGTTCTTGCACTTGTCACTGCCCAAAGTCGAGCGGCTGTGCGACTTGTCAGGCCTGAAGAACCTGCGACAGCTGGAATTGGATTTCATGAAATCACTACAGGAGTTGGACAACCTGTGGACTGCAGAGCACTTGGAGGTGCTGCTGCTGAAGGAAATACATAAGGGAATAAAGGCAGAAGCTTTCGAGCGTTTGACCGAAATGCCAAATCTGAGGCAGGTAGATTTTCGCTTCATTGATCAGGGCAAGGGCCGTATTGGAGCCATGCGCAAACACATGATTGATGAGGGCAAAGAACATCTTCTCTATGAGAACATTCCTGAAGAACAACGCATTCCCTCTACGGCTCTTGGGCACCTGTCCAAAATTCTCATGTGATATATAAGCAAACGCCCGCTTTCTGAGCGGGTGTTTGCTTATATAGGATCTTAGGATTACTTTGCTGCTCACACCTACTATCCATGATTCGAGGAGATGAACGGGTCATCGCCCGCATGACGCTTGCGATACTCTCCCGGGGTCAATCCGTATCGACGCTTGAACATGCGGATGAACGAGTTTACGTTCTGATAACCGACCTGCATGGCGATATCCTGAATTCGCAGATCCACATTTACCAGCAATTCCTTGGCCCGCTCAACGCGAAGATTATTGAGATACTCGCTGAAGTTGATGTTGGTCTTTTCCTTGAAAATACTGGAGAGATATCCCGGCGTGAGATTCAGCTTGTCGGCAACAAGATTCAGATTAATATCCTCCCCATAATGATGATTCAGATAATCGAGCACAAAGCTGATAACAGGATCTTTCGTTTCCAATTGGCTGCTGATCGCGGAGAGGATCGGTTTAATCTGCGATTGAAGCCATGTTCTGTACTGCTCTATGGAATAAAATCCAGCAAACGGATCACCAGATGGAGAAGAGGGAAGCCCGTCTTCAATGCGTGTCAAATTCAGCTTCATCACCGTCTTACCGACCTGATCTACTGCACCAAGAGCAAATGTCCGAAAGTCCTCTGCGGCTGCGTCCTTGTGCCTCAGCTGGTCCAGCTGGCGATCCAGCCAGGCAAACACAGCCTCCTCCTTGCCTGATTGCAGCAGATCATGCAGTTCCTCCCCGTAGGTCACCTTGACATGAAATGAGCTTGATGAGGAGGCTCGTGGCTCCACAATAACCTGGGTTTCTCCGTTGAGTCTTCGCTCCTTGAGCAGAGTGGACAGATTCCCGTATGCATCGGTAAACGGAATATCCCCGGAGTATACCGGGCTTACCGCGATGGTCAGGTACAGGCATTCTTCAGCGGCAAGCAGCTCCTTCAACGTATCGAGCGCCTGCAGAATACCGCTCTGAGGACCGGGATCGAATAGAAGCAGGAGTAATTGATCCTGTTCAGGCTGGAGTGCAACGCTGTTATTTGGATTGCTGGAGAACAGGCTCTGAATTAATTTCCACAATAATAGGGTATGCTGTTCCAATTCATCGGGCCGGTCTTTGAAGCCAACCTTAAACAGAATGGCGACGTAGGGATGTTCGGGCTGCCGAACCTCCTCAAGATCTGCCAGATGGGAGCTGAGCGGGATGTTCTTGACTTTATGCGTATAAGCGAACTGCCGCACCAGAGAGTTTTTCTGCGCGAGATCGCTCTGAATGAATCGATTGTTCTCCAGAATGGAACTTAGACGGTCACCGATCATGGCGAATTCCTTCACTCTGCTCAACTTGCCTGCCCCGCTTCCGGAATTTCGGTCAAGAGCGGCAATAAGGTGCTGCAGCGGCTGATTTAACCTCAGGCTGAACAGCAGGGAGGAGAGTACGCTAATCAAAATGGCAGCGCCAAGCAGTACCGTAAGCAGCAGCTGCATGCCGCGCATCTCCGCTGCAATCACTGAGGCCTGGGTGACCCTAACATAGGTGAACCCGGTTTGCTTACCTTTTTCATAGAAGTAATATTGATCCCCAATGCGTTCATGTCTGCTTCCGTCTATAAGCGGAGGATTATGGAATTCCTCTTCTGTGGTAGTGAACAATAGACGCCCCTCACTATCCAAAATGTAGAACGGATTATGGCTGGCATCTCCATACGTATCCTGCATGCGCTGCGGATTCAGCATCACAATTCCGTACACTTCCTCATAGGGAATGGCTTTCATCATAACAGGCATCAGCTCTCCGAGGGAGCGGGAAGAATGGACAGTTTTTTCCGTAAAAGCTGCTGCAGGCATCACTTTCAGGAACTGGTTGTTCATCGTTTGGGTTCTCCAGTAGTCCGGCGAATACGCTTCACTGTAATAATATTTGCCAAACATGTCGGCTGCGCTGCTAAGACCTTCCTTCTCCAGCACATAGTCCTCCTGCTTGAAATAAAGAATGAAATTGTCGATATGCAAAAAAGGATTGGTATACAGGGTAGAGAGGTCCGCCTTCACTTCAGCGGGAATATCGTAACGACGATTTTCTTTAAGGTGGCTTAAAATGCCCAAGTTGGCTGTCCAGGTATCTGATTGAGTAAGGGCCAGAATCATGTTCTGGGTCAGCCGGAAGTGATTCTCATATCCTTCGACAGTCTGTGCGAGGCCCAGTTCATTTTGTCTTACCATCTCCTGATATACTTTGTTGCTCAGATACAGGTGGGAGAACAGATTAAATGAAGCCAAAATCAGGATGACACTGAGGAAGCTCAGCATTAGCTTAACAAACAGGCCGTTCAACGCAAATCGGTTTGTAAGCAGTTCCTTCATTATGACATTCCTCCCTCGGATACAGCCGCAGATCAATGGTCTAATCCTATCATAGCGGCATAAATCTGACACAAACAATATGCACTTTTACTGATTTATACGCAGATATCTGGAAAATAGCAGTATAGGCGAAATGTTATATAACATGTAGATAGCGCTTACCAACAAAAACTAGCTATAATTCGGTTACAAACCCCGGTTGTTCAGGGGAAGTTAGCTAACATCTAGTTAAGCTGCAATGATGTAGCAAGAGGGGGCATGCCGATGGCTGATGCTGGCTTAATGGAAGACAAACTGCGAAAAAATTTAAATCATTCGTCGCGGCGGAAGGTACGGATGACACGGATATGGAACAAAAACAAGGCGCTATGGCTGCTCTTCCTGCCATGCCTCCTGTATTATTTAATCTTCCGCTATGCACCGATGTTCGGACTCGTCATTACCTTCAAAGACTACAACCTTTTTAAGGGAATTTGGGCCAGTGATTGGGTAGGGCTCAAATACTACCGGATGTTTCTGGAGAATCCCGATTTTTGGCCGCTCATGAAAAATACGTTCCTGCTAGGAGTGTATAAGTTGGTGTTTGGCTTCCCGGCCCCGATCCTGCTGGCCATTCTGCTCAATGAGGTGCGTAAGGCGGCGTTTAAGCGTTTTGTGCAGACGGTCAGTTATCTGCCGCATTTTATCTCGAATGTGATTGTGGCAAGTATGGTCATTATGTTCCTCTCCCCAACCGGAGGGCTAATTAATAATCTGCTCGGATGGATTGGCGTGGGACCGATTAATTTCATGAATGAACCCGGGCTATTTCGGGGGATCTATGTTCTGTCGGAGATCTGGCAGCATATCGGCTGGGAGACCATTATTTATCTGGCCGCGCTGACAGCCATTGACCCGCAGCTGTATGAGGCTGCAGATATGGACGGAGCGAGCCGATTGCGCAAAATCTGGCATATCACGCTGCCCGGCATATCTCCTGCGATCGTCATCACGCTGATTTTGAATATTGGGAAGGTGCTAGAGATTGGTTTCGAGAAGGTCTTCCTGATGCAGAACCCGGCGATCTACGATACAGCAGATATTATCAGCACCTATGTCTACAGGGTAGGGATGGTCCAGGGAAACTTCAGTTATGGCGCCTCCATTGACCTGTTCATGGGAGTCATCAGCCTGATCTTCATTTATACCGCCAACTTGCTCAGCCGCCGATTTAGTGAAACCAGTCTATGGTAGAAATGAGGTGTGAATGTGAAATCCCTCCGGTTTTCCTGGTTTAATCTCATGGCATCATTAATCCTGCTGCTTGTTGTGGTGATCACACTCTATCCGTTCCTTCATATGCTGGCCGTTTCCCTCAGCAGCAACGTCAATGTCATCCAGAACAATATTTCCTTCTGGCCCAAGGGCTTCAACCTGAGCATGTATAAGCTGGTGCTGGGAGATCCGCAAATCTGGACGGCTTACCGAAATACGATTATCTATACTGTGCTCGGTACACTGATCTCTCTGGTGGTCACTTCAACGGGAGCGTATGCATTGTCCAGGAAAGACATGGCGCTGCGCAATAGCTTCACCGTACTGATTGTCATCACGATGTTCTTCAGCGGCGGAATGATTCCCACTTTCCTGGTGGTCCGTTCCCTGAATCTGGTGGACACCGTCTGGGGCATGGTTCTTCCAGGTGCAGTCAGTACATGGAATCTGATTCTGATGCGAACCTTCTTCTCAGGTATTCCCAAAGAGCTGGAGGAATCGGGCCGTATGGACGGCCTGAACGATATTGGCATCTTCATTCGTATTGTCGTGCCGCTGTCCAAGGCGTCCTTCGCCACCATTGCCCTGTTCTATGCCGTGGGCATGTGGAATAACTTTATCTTCCCGCTGCTCTATCTAAGATCTCCCGATTTGTTTCCGCTGCAGGTGCTCCTGCGTAATCTGGTGCTGGCCGGCAGTGCAAGCTCAGGCGACGTTACGTCCATTGGGGGAGATAATATGGTCGTTGAGGAATCACTCAAGTATGCGACCATCATGGTGTCCACTTTGCCAATTCTGGTCATCTATCCGTTTGTACAGAAGTATTTTGTGAAGGGAGCCATGGTTGGGGCAGTCAAAGGCTAATCGGCATGAAAACCACCGCAAATTCAGATTAAGGGAGAGAAGCGTATGGGCAAATGGAAATCGGTAATTCTTCCGCTGTTGATTGCTGTAACGATGGTAGCCGGGTGCAGTGGAGGCGGCAACGGTTCCGGCTCGCAGACGGATGCTCAAGGGGAGAATGGCGTAAAAAATAACTCTACGGGAACGGGAAAGACGTTTACCGCACTGCTGGATAACAATGCCACGTTTCCTTATTCCAAGAGCTGGCCCGTTTGGGGCTGGTTGAAGGAGAAGACCGGTGTCACGCTTGAAGTACAGACACCCTCCGGCAAGCTGGATGAAAGCCTGAATCTGGCGATTGCCTCCAAATCGCTGCCTGATCTGATGTATATGCCCAATCGCAAAGAATCGAACAAGTTTGGACAGCAGGGCGCGCTGGTGGATCTGATGGAGCATATGGACAGCATGCCGAATCTGCAGGCATGGATGAAACAATATCCCGAGGAAGCGAAGGCTGCTCTCTCCGCCGACGGCAAGATGTATATGTTCCCCAATCAGGGCTTTGGTGAGACGAACCGCATGATCTGGATGTATCGCAAGGACGTTTTCGACAAGGAAGGCATTCAGGTTCCGACGACCTACGAAGAGCTGCATGCGGCCCTGAAAAAGCTGAAGGAGAAATATCCGGACAGTTATCCTCTCTCCATCCGCTACGGACAGATTCCGGATGAGATGAATGCCAATATGACGGTGAATTATGGGACCGGAGAAGGCGCCTACTATGATTTTGACCAGAAAGAATGGCGTTATGGACCGACCGAAGACAATTATAAAGCCATGGTAGGTATGTGGAAAAGCTTCTACGACGAAGGCCTGGTTCCGCCTGATTTCTTATCGCTGCAAACCAAGCAGTGGCAGGATATGGTCTCTACAGGCAAATCGTTTGTGACCATCGATTATATCAGCCGGATTGATTTCTTTAACAATGCCATGCAGCCGGAGAATCCCGAGTTCAACATGCAGTTCATGGCACCGCCAGCTGGTGTTGCCGGTGGCAAACAGCTGAATCCGTATTTTCATTATATGGAGGGCGGGTTAACGGTAGCTTCCACCTCCAAAAACATTGACGATATCATGAAGTACATGGACTTCTTCTATTCCGAGGAAGGGCGTACGCTCAGCAGCTGGGGAGTAGAGGGCGAGACATATGTAAAGGAAGGAGATGCGATCAAGTTCAAGCCGGAATATAACGATGTCATTGAAATGCGCAAGCAGACGGGGCTGCAGACCAGTGGAACCTATACCTGGATTGATTTTAATGCGCATCTGTCCCTATTCTCGGATGCTCTGAAGCACGCTTATGAAGAAGCGGTGAAGTATGATCCTTCAGCCATGCAGCCAAGACCTGCATTTACCGAGGGTGAAAATGAAATCATCTCCATTACCGGGCAGGCGATCAAAAAGCACCGCGATGAGAGCTTTGCCAAATTCGTGACCGGCTCCCGCAGTCTGGCGGATTGGGAGAAGTATGTAGAGGAGATTAACAATCTTGGTGTAGATCAGCTGCTGAGCACCTATAAGGAAGCGTATGACCGCGTTCTGAATATTCAGTTGAGCGCGAAATGAGCGAATGTACGGCCCAGGAATCCTAGACCATTAGTACAGAATGGCAAAAGGAGGCTTCGCATATGAAAATGCAGCACCTGCGTGTGTACTCCGGATTCAGGCTAGTCATGGTTTTGTTGATAGGTATGGTGTTCGTTGGAATACCCTTCCCTGGTAAGGCGGGAGCAGCCGGTTCCATCTCGCTGGACGCGCCCGGCGGTGGTTATGTGTCGGACGGAGGAATGGTAGAGATCGGTGGCAGTTATACCGACCTGTATGACATTCGGCTGTATGTGAACGGTACGTCCCAATACGAAGTGCTGTTGAATGATCCCGATGGGGATGACAGCGGTACTTGGTCTTACATGCTCGATACCTCGGGCTATAACGGGACAGTGGAACTGGTGGTCCGCGGGCTGGATACGTCCACCCGCTACGGGGTATGGAGCACTCCCGCGATTCTTACCGTTGATAATCCGGCAGGGGCTGTCCCAGTCGTCACAATCACGGGACCATCCGAAGGTGTGCCCTTAAGCGGTCAGGTAGAGGTCACCATCGAGACGAGCTCGCCCATTCCGGTCTCAATGGTAGAGGTGAGGGTGAATCGAGGGCCTTGGCAGCAGGCGACCGAGCAAGGTTCGGCGTATGTCTTCGTGTGGGACACAGCGGGAATGGGCGATCGTACCGTCAGTCTGGAGGCCAGAGCGACCAATGCACCGGAACGATACGGCTATAGTCCAACCGTATATGCACAGGTTGGAAACGGGACGAACGAACCGGCTGTCGCTCTGCCCAATCAGGACCGGGCCATGTGGATCTGGGAACCGGAAAGCTACAAGCTTATTCTGAATCCCGGCTCGCGCCAGGTGCTAGAGTCATTCATTACGGATACACAGACATTCGGGCAAGATCCAGTCCAGACGCTGTATCTCGCAGTGGGCAAATATGCGGGGTACAATGCGCTGGAAGAACAGGTGGATGAGCTGCGTTCGTTTCTGAGCTGGGCTCATAGCAAAAATCTGCAGGTGCATGCTCTCATTGCTGGTGGCACTTCTCCGGCCTACATGGGCGCATACGAGAAATATCATAGTCATGCAGTAAGGGAAATGGAACAGGTCATCAATTACAATCTTGCAGCAGCGGATCCAGAGAAGTTTGACGGCATCAATGTGGATATAGAACCTTACATTTCCCCCGACTTCAGAGATCCAAGCCGGTTCCTGCAGCAGGAATATCTGGATGTCTTGCAAAAAATGATTGATCGCCGGGATATGGCAGGTATCCGGCTGCCGTTCGGCCCAGCTGTGCCCAAGTGGTATGACACGTCGGATCAGGGTGCAAATATTGTCTGGAATGGATCCAGCAAGTGGCTCTCCGAGCATGTTCAGGATATCTCCGACTATATCACCATCATGGATTACCGGGATACGGCGGATGGCTCCGCTGGCATTATTGCCGGGGCTGCTGGAGAACTCGCTTACGCAGACCAGATCGGCAAGCCGAATTCGGTGGTGATTGGGGTGGAGACGCTGGATATCGCGAATAGCGGCGATCCCGAGACAATCACGTTCTGGGAAGAAGGCCGCAGCCATATGGAAGCCGAACTGGATAAGGTCTATACAGCTTACGGGCAGAGCAGTGCCTTCGGCGGTATTGCCGTCCATCACTATGATTCCTACCGGGCACTGCCTTCTTACTGGGGGCCTGGAGGCACATTTTGGACAGCGCCGGATGATCAGGAGGCCCCTTCGGCCCTTGCTGGAATGCCCTCCATCGAAGCCACCAGTTATCAGGCTATACAACTGAATTATGGAATGGCTTCGGATAACATGGAAGTTGATCGATATGTAATCTATCGGAGTACGGTTCAAGGCTTCATGCCTGCTGCTTCAGATATCGCTGGACTCGCCCGGGGCTTGAACTACCAGGATAAAGGGCTGCTGCCGGATACGACGTACTACTACCGCATTGCAGCCCGCGACTTGCAGGGCAATATCGGACCACTCACGGATGAAATCTCGGCTACGACGGGAAGCACCGCCCTGAAGCCTCTGATTGTGTCGGACTTGAATCTGGTGTATAGCGGATCAGCAGTATCCGTCACCCTGAAGGTCAGGGATTACGATACTGGTACGGTACTAACGGGTGCGAAGGTGGAGGGAAGGTTTACGTATTCAGCAGGACGGTATACCAGCGGCATCACAGGAGCAGATGGAAATGTCACGCTTGGCTCGGAAGCGGTGATGCCCGGAAGACAGGTTGGTTTCGAACCTCGCCGAATCCGTTATAACGGTTATTTCTATGCAAGCAGGCATGATCTGTCCCATGCGACACTGCTGATGCAGAATATGGGTCACGAAGAATCAGGTGAGCAGCCGTCTGAAGGAGGATGAGAAGCATGAACGCAAATGGCTTGACACAGCCACTGGAAACTCAAGTTGTCGATCGAATGTCTGTACAGATCTATGCCAATCGGGACCAGATGGGGGCAGCTGCCGCAGCTGCGGTTGGTCAGCAATTAAGACAGCTGCTGCAGGATTCAGAGCGTCAGGTCCGTATCGTCTTCGCTGCAGCACCTTCACAGAACGAATTGTATGAGGGGCTGGCACGGGAGCAGAACATCGACTGGTCAAGGGTCTGTGCTTTTCATATGGATGAATACATTGGTTTACCGGATGAGGCTCCGCAGCGTTTCGGTCAGTATCTGACGGAACGGCTGTTCAGCCGAATTCGCCCGGGGCGGGTGGAACTGCTGAACGGACTGGGCGATGTGGAGCAGGAGTGCCGGAGATATGGAGAGCTGCTCCGTGCTGCTCCCATGGATATCATCTGTCTTGGGATCGGAGAGAATGGGCATATTGCCTTCAATGATCCACCTGTTGCTGATTTCAATGACCCGGTGCCTGTAAAAGTGGCGAAGCTGGATGAGGCCTGCCGCCGTCAGCAGGTAAACGATGGCTGTTTTGCCCGGCTGGATGACGTACCTGAACAGGCTTTGACTCTGACGGTGCCGGCGCTCATGGCAGGAGTTCAACTGTTCGCCATTATTCCAGGGGCATCGAAACGTCGGGCGCTCAAGGCAGCCTTACATGATCCAATAAGCACCGCATGTCCAGCTACCATCCTGCGTACACATCCCGGTATTACGATGTTTACGGACCGGGAAGCCTTCGGCCTGTGAGCGTGCCCATTCATGGTAGACACTACCGGACGGGGCTGCCCATTGAGGTCCGAGTCAGAGAGGGAAAGATTGCTGCCGTTACTGATCTCGCCGTGACACCTTCAACGGAACATCTTCCCTGGCTTGCCCCCGGTCTGGTTGATTTGCAGGTGAACGGTGGTTGGGGTCTGGATCTGAATGCGGCTCCGCTGTGTCCGGATACGGTGCTGAAGCTGACCATGCTGCTGCGGAGTCAAGGAGTCACGAGTTATTGCCCTACACTCATTACAAACCGTTGTGATCGGCTCGCTGAGTCTGCATCCGCTATTGCAGAAGCTGTTCGGGTGAACCCGGATGCGGCCGCGGGCATAGCTGGCATTCATCTGGAAGGCCCGTTCCTGTCACCGGAGGACGGACCGCGTGGTGCACATCCGCGGCAGCATATCGTTCCCCCGGACTGGGATGCCTTGTGCCGCTGGCAGGAGGCAGCAGGTGGGTTAATCCGTATCGTGACCCTTTCCCCGGAGTGGCCGGATGCAGCTTCATTTATCGCCCGGTGCCGTGAATCTGGCATTCTTGTTTCGATTGGGCATACGGCGGCTGCGCCTGATCAGATCCGGGAAGCTGTCCAGGCGGGGGCCGTCATGTCCACCCATCTTGGCAATGGTGCACATCTGATGCTTCCACGCCATCCCAACTATCTGTGGGAGCAGCTGGCAGCAGATGAGCTGTATGGCTGTATGATCGCAGATGGCCATCATCTTCCGCCATCCGTGCTGTCCGTCATTCTCCGAATGAAGCGCAAACGGGCCATTCTAGTAAGCGATGCCGTCTCACTTAGCGGCATGCCACCAGGTTCTTACCGTTTGCACATCGGCGGCGACGTGGTGTTGACAGCAGAAGGGCGGCTGCACCTTGCCGGGCAGCCGCAGCTGCTGGCCGGCTCGGCAATGATGCTGCTGGATCAGGTGAGCTATCTCGTGGAAACAGGACTTGCTGGACTTGCCGATGCCTGGGATTGTGCTTCGGCGCATCCGGCGAAGCTGCTTGGACTTCAACAGGCCGCAGGACTTGAGGCAGGAGCACCTGCGGATCTGGTTAGCTTCAACATGAACGATGGGAAGCTGAGCATGCTGCAATGCTGGAAGAATGGCCGGATGCAGCCACAGGGTAACGAATAGGAGGAGAGCGATGCAGAGCTTGATACCGCAACCGAAGCAGTTTACAGCAATTCAGGAAGGCCCCTTACGGCTGGACGATAAGGCAAGAATAAGCATGTATATGGAGCAGGAAGATGCCCGGCTGGCAGTTCATTGCCGACGGGCATTTCCGGGACCCCAATATACGTCCTCAAGAATAGATCAAGGTTATTGGCTTGTTATAGAACGTTCGGCAGAGCAAGGACCACAGCAGGTAGACGATGACCCTAAGATCAGCGATCAGACTGTTGATGAAGTCCATGGAGAACAGGGGAAGAGCTCGCTCCCCCCTGTTGTCACTTCAATTGATGCAGAAAGGGAAAAAAAATGGGCTTGTCTAGCAGGGAGGCCGCAAGGTTACACGCTAGAAGTGTCGGCCCGAAGAGCGGAGGTTTGGGCGCTGGATGCTGCGGGTCTATTTTATGGATTGCAGACCTTGGCTCAACTGCGTAGCTCAGATGGTGACATCCCTGCTGTATCTATATCTGACTGGCCGGATACGGCTGTGCGGGCAATGAATCTGGATCTACGCCAGACGTTCTCGAAGCCAGAGCTACTGATCGAATATCTGGGGGAGTTTGCAAAATATAAGACGAATGCCGTGCTGATTGAATATGAGGATAAATTTCCATTTCGGACACACAGCGAGTTCGCACATCCGAAGCATGCGTTAAGCCTGTCGCAGCTTGAAGAACTGAAGCGTACTGCCCATGAACATTTTATCGAGATTATTCCGCTCCAGCAGAGCTTCGGACACCTGGAGTATGTACTACGCCACGAGGCCTGGCGGCACCTACGTGAAACAGAGCAGTCGACTGGGGAAATCTGCCCATCGCACCCGGAGTCCTTCGAGTTGATTACCACGCTGCTTGGAGAGATGATTGACGCCCACCCGGAATCGCGATATATCCATCTGGGCTGTGATGAGGTCTACAGCCTATGCGAATGCGAACGCTGTCAAGTTGAATATGAAGGTGTACGGGAACGAGCCTTTATCTCCTTTTTGAACCGGTTGATCGCCTATACGGCAGAGCGGGGGAAACAGCCAATTTTCTGGCATGATATGCTCGACAAATGTCCACCAGAAGAACTCGCTAAGCTGGATCAGCGAAGTACAGCCATGATCTGGATTTATAATGGTCGCAATATTGAAGCAGAAGTTACTTCGCATACGGACAAATTCCGCTCGCTAGGCATGGAAGTCATGGGAGCTCCAGCCGTTCGCAGCTTTGACTGGGCGGAGCATCAGAACTATCCGGTATTATCGAACCGAACGGACAACTTGCTTCAGTGGGCTGAAACAGCAGGCAAGCTGGATCTTGATTGTATTGTTGCTACCAACTGGACGGGGCCGTTCAGTCTTGGTGTTCCGTATGGCATTTTTGAAACGACCTGGTACCCCATGCTGCTGCATGCGGACCTGGCCTGGAATCGCAAGGCGAATGCAACCACCTTTATTGACCGATTCCTGGAACGGTTTCATGGCATTGATCCGGTTACCGGGCATACGTGCCTCGGCCTTTATCAGTTGGAGGACTATTATGAGATCATCTGGAAGCTTCTGGACGAGGTGCAGGAGCATAAGGAAGAAGCGGAACTGGTTGCCATTATGCATGATTTTGAGGTAGCGACAGACCGTTCGCGAGCGATCCACAAGTATGCCTACCGCTGGGAGCTGTATCCTGGAGACGATGCGGAGTGGCGCTCCCTGCAGAATAACTACACGAGAAACCGCCGCGGACGCGAGAAGGTTCTGCCACGTATGAAGGCAGCGCTGGAACGTTACCAGCCGCCTGCTATGGCAGAGCATTTTGTGAAGTCTAGGTTCTACCTGCATGACTATCTGGAGCGCACACTCTATCATGAATTGGGACTGAATGCGACCTATACGGAATCTGAATCGAAGGCGATGAGCCTGGAAGATAAAATAGCCATGATGTGTGTGGTTGGTACGCCATCTACTTATGCCGAGCCGGAATTTCGGGGGAGAATGTCGCAGCAGCGGTTTGGTGGAATCGGCATCTTTCCCCATAATGTTGAGAGTGAGCAGCAGACGCTGGCACTACTGGAAGAAGTTCAGAAGATAGCCGGAGAGTCTGGCAGCTCGTTGCCTTATTATATTTCGGTAGATGAAGAAGGAGGCACCCTGTCCAAGTTCAAAACCTTCTTTCCCTATATTCCGGGTAACCGGGCAGTTGGATTAAGCGAAGACCCCGAAACAGCCTACCTGCTCGGTAAATTCATCGGCAGTCAGTTGAACGCGCTGGGGATTCCGATGAACTGGGCACCTGTACTGGATGTGAACACCAATGTGGATAATCCCGTCGTCGGTGTCCGTTCTTTCGGAGAAGACCCAGGGCTGGTAGCGCGATTTGGTCGGGCTTATATCCAGGGGATGCATGAAGCAGGTGTGGCCGTGACGGCAAAGCACTTTCCAGGTCACGGCCAAGTAAGCGGGGATTCGCACGTGGTCTTGCCTGCGTGTGAGCTAACGCTGGAGCAATTGATGGAGGGACCGCTTCTCCCCTTCGTTGAGGCAATCGATGCCGGAACGGATTCAATCATGATGGGACATCTGGTGTTTCCCAACATTCCCGAATCTGCTGGGCTTCCAGCTTCGCTCAGTTCTTACTTTGCCTCAGAGCTGCTGCGTACCAAGCTGGGATTTGAAGGTGTAATCTGCACCGATGATATCGAGATGGGAGCGATCCGTAATCATTTCAGTCCGGATGAAGTAGGCGTCCTGGCCGTACAGGCGGGGAACGATATGATTCTAATGTGTCACACCCCTGAGTATCAGAGCCGGGTTATTACGGGTATTCTGGCAGCTGTGCAGGATGGGCGGATCGACGAGGCGCGAATTGACGAGTCTGTTCATCGGATCCGGCAGCTATACGGTAAATTCCAACAATACCAAGCGTCTGCCCAGCCTATTCCGAGAGAGGAGTGGGATGAGGAGGCATTGAATCTGGCTCGTAAAACTGTGAAAGTTACCCGAGATCCACAGCGATTGCTTCCGCTCAAGACTTCGCTGAATTATTCGCTGATTCTGCCGAAGCAGGAGCAGCTGACGCAGGCCGATAATAGCGGTGCAGCCGAGATTAGACTGGCATCACTTTTGAAGGATGCAGGATTAACTGTGGTGACGCACCACTGTTCTATGAGGCCGGATGCGGATGAAATCACCTCACTCGTACAGCAGACGGCTGGTGCGGATGTGGTGATCCAGGGTACGCTTAATGCTCATCTGTTCACAGGTCAGTTGGCGCTCGCCGAGGCACTGGCATCAGTTAAGCCCCTACTGAATCTGGTGCTGCGCAATCCGTATGACGACGCCGCACTGCCGCAGCAGGCCGGGAGCATACAGCTGTGTTCTACCTCTGATTATTCGCTGCGGGCACTGGTGGAGCAGCTGACGATGGCAGCTTCGAAGTGACTTGTCAGCTTGAAATGGTATTCCATAATGAAAAGGTAAAAAGCCCGTGAAGTAACGGGCTTTTTACTGTATTGAATCCGTCTGTTATTCCTTGGTTGCTATAAGGGTTCTCCATGATAGATAGGGACTGCAATAAAACATCCCATCAAGCCTCCATTATGCGTTGGTATCCGTTATCGCAGGGATATTGATTTCTTTTACGCAGGCTGCCTTGGACAGGTTCACGATGCATTTGACGATGGAAACCATATCCTGAAGGGGGATACGTGTGCCATTATATTCAGCTAGTGCTCGTTCACTGCCCTCTTCATAAGGTATTTCACCTGCAAGCTCCCCGGGGTTAATACATGTTACGGCAATGCCATCATGTCTCGTGTGCTCCCGCAAGGCCTCCGTAATTCCACGAATGGCGAACTTGGAAGCTACAAATGAAACTTGAGTGTTATTCGAATTGTTCAGACCTGCAGTCGAGCCAATCAGAATGATTTTGCCAGCTGTTGATCGCCGGAGATGGGGTAGTAATGCCTGAATACATACAATCGCAGAAGTTATATTCACATGAATCAGATTCGAGATGTCAGCAGGAGCGTCCTGGTCAAACGTGTAGTGATCCTCGAACCCTTCCTTTTCCCAAATGCCTACATTGTAAATGAGAACATCCAGTGTTTCGTGCTGGAGCACGTCTGTGACCACTTGGGCTGCATGGAGATCAGACAGATCCGCCTGAATCCATATGCGTTCTACGCCGTCGTTCAGGTTCAGACTGTCAGGCCTGCTGCGAGAGATGACCCAGACCTTGTCTCCCTGCTCGGGGACACCTCTGACGAAGGCATCTCCAAGTCCTTTGCTTGCACCAAATACGAGATAGTTTTTCAATTCAAGTTCTCCTTCTTTTCAATTATCGAATCAAGGGGTAGCAGATCAAGAACAGACTCTTTATTTTCCAAAAGTATAATTTCTTCTCCCTGCTGCTGTCTTAATGCTATATTTTCCCGTCCCCATGCACACATCACATCCACAATCTTGTTGGCAGTAACTCCATATTCCGTAAGACTGTATTCGACTTTGGGGGGCATCTGTTGATACACATGTCTTCTGACAAGGCCGTCCCTCTCCAGCTCACGTAATTGCTGAATCAGGACCTTTTGTGAAATGCCGTCGATACTGCGCTGCAGCTCGCCTGTCCGTTTCACGCCTGACATTAATAAACATATCATTAGCGCTTTCCACTTGCCGCCGATAATCTCGAGTGTTGCTTCGATTCCCAGATTATATTGTTTCATGATCGTTCACCTCGTTCAGGTTACATCTTGCTGATGCGGTCTAACTGCTCATTTTCTCACAACTTTGCTGATGAAGTCCATACACACCTCGAAGTAACCATCTTACTTTATTGTGTGTATTTTCTTTTTGTCAGGCCTATATGATAATGGCGTTATTCAGCCTGAACCAAGAAAGGAAGTTCAACAATGAAAACACTCGTGATCCTGGCACATCCGAATATTGACGTCTCAAGAGTTAATCGGCGCTGGAAAGAAGAGCTTGAGCAGTATGAGACGGATATCACCATCCATGAGATCTACCAAGCATATCCTGATTGGAATATCGATGTTTCGCGAGAGCAGAAGCTGCTCGAGGCATATGATCATATTATCCTGCAGTTTCCGCTATATTGGTACAGCTATCCGCCTTTGCTCAAAAAGTGGTTTGATGATGTTTTTACCTACGGCTGGGCGTATGGATCATCAGGCAATAAACTTCGCGGGAAAAAGCTGAGCCTCGCCATGTCCATTGGAGATAAAAAAGAAAATTACACGCCGGAAGGTTCCGTCTCCTTTACTGTAGATGAAGTGATTGCACCTTTCAAAGCCAGTATCAAACATGTGGGCGCGATAGCTTTACCATACTTTGCAGTTTTCGGTGCATCATTCCAGGCTACAGATGAAGAGATAAACCAAAGTGCTCAGGATTACATCCGGTATATCCGTAAGTATCAGAAGAATGCTGGATCCATCTCGGTTTGAAGCGTTATGCGTTACGAATGACTATTGTCAAAAAAATAATCATGTCAAAAGCCTGCCTGGGTTAGGCGGGTTTTTGGCAGGGTAGTACGGAACAGCTTATGTACGCTCAGTTTTCCTTTCCTTTGCGATGCTTCCCCATTATCTATGGCATAACCAGACTCAGGGTCCTCACCAATGCCTTCCCGTTTCTTGGTTGTATAAGCAGGTGCAAGAAATATCCTCGCAGCAAGTCCGTGGAAGGTTTCTCCAAAAACATATTGTAATTGATAATAATTATCAATTATACTTCCGATAGACAGGAGGTACAACCATGTTGAAAGAGGATCATTTACTACTATGGGATTATGCCAACATTCAACTGAAGGACATTCGTCATCATTTTTTGGGGGTAGGGGATGGGTTAACTGCCTATCGGTTTCCTTCATCTGGCTATCTATATATTACTCGTGGCACCGCATCTTTTCGATTGAATGGCAAGGAGCATGAAGCAGACCGTTTTCATGTCATACACAGTGGAAAAGGAGGTTTGCTGGATATTTATTCGGTTAGAGAGGGACTGGAATACTATCTCGTTTTCTATAAGGCATCGCTCTCCATTAGGGCATTACCGGGTGTACGGAGACGTTTTGAGACGTGCAGTCCATTCCACAAACCATATGATTTTGTGCCGCATGATCCGGTGGGATTGCTGCTGCTTCTGAAGGAAATGCGCCGTATGTGGCTGGAAGCCAGCGTGCTGGAGCGGATTCAGGTCAAATCGAAGCTATACCAATTTGTATATGAGATCGAGAAGCAATTACAGATGAATGTTAAAACCAATGGCAAACCCGATCTGGCGGAACAAGCCATTTATTATATAAGGGAGTATTACCGGGAGCCTATTACATTGTCCTCCGTGGCCGAACGTTTTAACTATAGTGCTGCTTATATGGCAAAACAGTTTAAAACCAAGACCGGAAGCAGTCTTATTGATTATGTTATTCAAACACGTATAGAGAAGGCGCAAGAGCTTTTGCTACATACCGAAGCCTCCTTGCAAGAAATTGCCGAGGGCGTGGGCTACAAGGATTTGTCTTATTTCATCCGCATGTTCAAGAAGGTAACCGGATTAACTCCAGGCAATTACAGATCCATATCCCTGCAGGCGGGAAGCGCAGATCGTCCTATAACCAGGCTAAGATTGTCTAATGCACAAACGAGAGGACAAGGGTATATTGGTGATGAGTATGATAATCATTATCAGTATAGAAGGGGCGATTTACCGATGTGCAGAAATACCAAAAGATCCATGGGGGCAGTGATGTTGTTGTGTTTGGCCATTTTAGTCAGCGCCTGCTCGCCTGCTGTGAGCAATACAAGCACAACTTCCGCATCATCCGTAGAGACACAAACGAGTCAGCAGGTGAGCACTGCGCCTTCAGAGAGGTTATATACGGACAATCAGGGACATGAGGTCAGCATACCAGAAAAGCCGCAACGCATCGTACTTCAAGGCAATTCCATCGGAGATCTGCTTGCGCTGGGAGTTCAACCGGTAGGAATCGATCGCAGATTTATTGAAAATTCGGCATATGAGGATAAAGAAATTACGCCAGCAGAGGATATCGGTTTTCCCACCAGCTTTGAGAAAATTCTCTCACTGGAGCCGGACCTGACCATGCTGGGTTACGTTCTGGACAAGCAGTATGATGAGATCTCCAAAATATCACCGACCGTTGTATTTGATCAGAATCTGCCATTAAACGAACGACTCACAGTCATCGGAGAGATTGTAGGTAAACAAGACGAAGCAAAGCAATTGTTAACGGACTATAACCTCAAGGCGGAGAAAATGTGGAGTGAGTTACGAAAGCAAGGGAAGATTGAGGAAGGCGAGACAGCTGTTGTCATGTTGTATTATTGGGACAGAACGATGTACCTGATGAAAACGGGCGGAGTGCCTGAGCTGTTGTATCAGCCGCAAGGCTATAAGATGTCTGATAAGGTGAAGGGAATTGAGCCTGCCGAAGGCTCGCCATTTATTGAAATTTCACCTGAGCTAATGCATGAGACACTTATCGGTGATCACCTGTTTGTGTTGTATCCTCAAAATGATGATGCAGAAGCATCCTTCAAGGAGCTGCTTGAAACGCCTCTGTGGAAGAAGCTGCCCGCTGTGCAAAGTGGCAAAGTCACTTTTATTGAATCCAAATGGAATTATGAAGATATGCTGACCAGTGATATGCTGCTCGATGAGTTTCCGAAGATGATCGCTGAATAAGTGGCACATGAGAATCTTATAGATACGTAATGTATTCTACATTGATGCTCAATCACTGAATGCCAACAACGTTAAAAAGCCCGCATGCTTCGCGGGCTTTTGTTTTGTCTGCTATATTTTTTCTTCCCCAATCGCTACCGCATTCTCCTCATAACTAATCCAGTCGCTCCAGCTACCAGCATACAGCTTCACGTTCGTATATCCGGCTTCCTCCAGCGCAATCACGTTCGGGCAGGCCGAGACGCCGGAGCCGCAATATACGATAATGGGCTCGTCCTTCGCCAGCTTCCCGAAACGTTCCTCCAACGTACTCACGTCAGACCACCGACCTTCTGCACCAAGCACGTCCTTCCAAAAATAATTCTGCGCGCCCGGAATATGTCCAGCCTTGGCGTCGATCGGTTCTTCCAGACCCGAATAGCGGCGGGCATCACGTGAATCAATCAGCACGGCTGAGCTATTGGCCGAAGCTTGCTGAGCATCCTGCACGCTGGCGAGCATGTGTGGCTGCACATTTGCTTCGAACGTGGATGGAATCCGCACGGGCACGTCGGTGGTTACCGGGAACTTGGCGTTCTGCCAAGCAGAGAAGCCCTCGTCCATCACGTACACCTGTTCATGGCCCAGATAACGAAGCAGCCACCATAGTCGCGAAGCGTTCATACCACCTTGATCATCGTAAGCAACAATACGAGCATTTGAACCGATTCCCGCTTTCGAGAGACGCTTGGCCAGTTCTGCCGGGTCAGGGAGCGGGTGGCGTCCGCCATGAGCGGACACGGGAGAGGACAGATCCTGTTCGAGATTCAGATAAACGGCGCCTGGAATATGGCCAGCCTCATAAGCTTGTCTTCCTGCATCCGGTTGACCGAGCAGGAATCTGCAATCGGCTATGACCACATCGGGTTCGTACATTCTGGCGAGCAGCCAGCGCATGGATACAATGTTTTTCATGAAAATACACCGCCTTATGAAGAGTATTGGATTCCGATTGAAATCTGTTATACCAGACTCCAATCGTTATTTTTGCTTCGGATAGATTACACCGCCGTAGGTTCGGCAGGTCCTTGGCCGCCCACAGGGGTGTCAGCTGGAATAGACACCGGTTTGGTTTTGCCATACCGAATGAAGATCCACACCCCGAAGATAATGACGACACCAGCAATCATCTGCATGGCACTGAGTGATTCACCAAGCAGCATCCAGGCCAGCAGTGAGGAGAATACGGGTTCACCAAGCACGCCCATGGATACCGTTGTGGCATTCATATACTGAAGCAGCCAGTTAAAGAGATAGTGTCCGAAGATCGTCGGCACGATGGCGAGCAGTAGGAAAATTCCCCACTCCGAAGCGGCATAACCCCCGAACGGATGCCCCATGGCCAAATTATATACTGCCAGCGTACAGGCAGCGACGAAAAATACCCAGAAATTATAAGAGAAGGCACTGAGTCCGGAACGCAGAAATTGTCCAAGCAGCATATGGATGGCTACCGCAATGGTTCCCAGCAGAGACAACAGATCACCTTGCAGTGCCGTACCGGCTAACTGAAAATCTCCAGCTCCGATGGCGATGGACCCAAGCAGGGCGATGCCCATGCCGATAATCATCATACGGTTAATCTTGGCTTTGAACAGCCAAACGGAACCGGCAAGAATCAATATGGGCTCAAGGGCGAGAATGACCGTGGAGCTGGCCACACTCGTAAGTCTGAGCGATCCCATCCACAGCAGGAAATGAAGTGCCAGCATCACACCCGATGCGAGCAGCAGCCCCCACTGCCTGAAGTTTAGGCGCATCATTTCATGCCGGTATTTCCAGACAAACGGAAGCATCAGCAGATTGGTGAGAAACAGCCGATACATGGCGATAACAGCCACATCTGCACTGGACCAGCGCACGAAAATGGAAGAAAACGAGATGGCAATAATGCCGACAACGAACAGAAGTTCAATGGATCTGCCGGCACGAAACAAGCTTGTCATGGATGTAGCTCCTTCTTGAAGTCAAATGGCGTAAATCAATTCATTATACAGGAGAACACAGCTGTTCGAAAAGCGATGAAAGAAAAATAGATAAGCAGATTGTAACCGGGCTTGTAACTATTCTGTCATTCACCCATGCCGCTTTTCTATTAATCTTCTATATAGAGACATGAAACGATATAATATACCAATAATCGGGAAATTAAGGAAGTGGCATGGAAAGTGAGAGTTCAACAACAGACAGCAGGAGAAAACGGCGGGATTGCGAGCAGAACCAGCCGAACGAAGACACACAAACGAAGACGAATCCGGTACGGAAGATTGAGTGCAGCCTTGATGCTGATTGCACTGATCATTACCGGTTTAACATATGCATTCATTGGAATGACCCACTGGATTAAGGGCTATGTAGCCCCGCCCCCGGTAGCTGCTATTGAACAGCCAACCAAGCTGGGCATGATTGAAATGACTCCAGATGTGAAGGAAGAGCCTGCACGGTTTCAGGGACAGGTTCGCAAGCTGGCATACATAACGTTTGATGATGGACCGAGTGAGTATACGGAACAACTGCTGGATATTTTGAAAGAGCATGAGGCCAAGGCAACCTTTTTCATGATTGGACGTCAGTTGAATCAGCATAAGTCCGCGGTAGAGCGACTGGTTCAAGAGGGCAGCTACCCGGGGCTCCACAGTATGACACATAACTATAACACCCTGTACAAAAGCGGAAGCTCCGCGAATTTTGTGAAAGAATTCAAGAAGGAACAGAAGATGGTGCAGGATCTGATTGGCTTTACGCCGCATCTGATTCGCGCTCCTTACGGCAGCAGTCCACAGATCGGTGAATCGTTCAGGGGCGACATAGCCGCAGCGGGATTCAAAATGTGGGATTGGACAACAGACTCTCTGGATTGGAATCTTCCGGGTCAGCCGGACAAAATCGTGGCGCGTGTCAGCAAGAGTGTCCACCGGGACAAGGAAGTGATCCTGATGCATGAGCGGGAGCAGACGGTGCAGGCTTTGCCGCGTATTCTGAAATTGCTAGAAGATCGGGGTTATGAGTTCGAAGTCTATGACCCGAATGCACATTGGACTGCCAATTTTAGCGGAGATACCCGCTTGTAATTAGAGACGATAATAGAAATGCAGAGAGGAGACGACCGAGTGCGTACGTGGAAAAAATCAGCACTGGCTGCCGTCGGCCTAGCGTTGACGGTGCTCATCAGTGCCTGCGGCGAGCCGCAGGAGCCGGCTGCGAACCAGGTGAACGAATTGATCCGGAATGACCAGGAGATGACTCAGAATCTGAAGGAACTTGCCCGTCATGAACGGGAGGAAATGGAATTGTACACGTCGATTTTGAATAAGGGAAAAAACAAAAATAGTGACCTGGAGTCACTACTGGATCAGGCAGAAGATCATATAGCCGAGCGGAGAAAACTGCTGGAGCAGGCGGAAACCTTGATGAATCAGACACGGGAGCAAACGCCCGCTGTGCGGGATTCCCTGGGACGTTTGTCTTTTGAAAAAGAAGAGACGCTAACCCAGGCTCAAACCGTTTTGGACCAGTATGAAGTAAGAGCGCGGACATTTGAGGAGTTTGTAACCTCGTATCAGCAAAGTCTGGATGCCGATGAACGGCTCTATTCCTTAATGAGAGGCAGCGTGGATCCGAATCTGGTGAAAATCAAGCGCGCCATCCGGGAACGCAACATCCAGTATGCGCAGCTCGCCGAGATCAGAAAGCAATTCAACAAGCAGACAAAAGCGTTTAACGGGGCCAATGCCAAGCTTGTTCAAATGGAACAAGCGAGTTAGAGATGTGCTCTACTTCCGCTTCTTCTATTCATCTATCTGATTGAGCCGGCGGTCAGCCGTGTAAGTACTAGTAAGCAACTTGAAGCAACATGGACAAGCATCATTGCGTATAAGCTAACGGAGGTGTTCATATGCGAAATACAATGAATATTAGTGCATCACTACTCGTTTTACTCATGGGATTCTCACTTGTGGCCTGTGGTAACAGCAGTCCTGCAGCACAGCCACCCACCAATAATACAGGAGAACAGACACCTGCACCGGAACAGCAGCCGAATGACAGTGCGGTGATTGAAGCAGAAGGCATTTTGACTGGCTGGGCAGATCCTCACACGGTAGAGATCCGTGTCAAGGAGGTTCCGATGGCTTTCCAGGTTGAAGAGAATGTGCAGAAGTCCTTCGATGACATTGATGATGAAGATTCAGTACAATTCAAATATGTAGAGAGAACGATTGAGACCGGCGACAATACAACCAAGCAGCTGGTACTTACGGAAATCGCGAAGATCGAAGCGGATGAACCGAACGGTTCCAGTGCAGGCGATAACGTGACATCGGATCGTTCCAAAACAACAGAGCTGGAAGTAACGGTGGAAGGCATGACGGAGAAACGTCCAGCTGAACTTGCACAAGGTGAGGGATACTCGCTTTATGTGTTTGAACCCATGGCCTTTGATGCAGAGGACGACGAATTGACGATGAAGATTGATCCTGACTACAAAGTGGAGATCGAAAAGCTTCCTTCAGACTTCAATCTGGATGCGCTGAAGATGGATGCCAAGGAAGAGCTGAGTGAAACGGGAGAGGTCAAGGAACTGAGCAAGGAAGAGCTGAGTAAAGGCCCGATGAAGGATGCAAGACTGTATATGATGGCCCAAAACGATAAAAAGACCCAGTATTTCATTGTAAAAAAACTGGACGGAAATGGTTTTATTTTCCAGATTTATGCACCTGTGGGTGAACCATCTGAGGGATTCCTGCCGATGGCGTATGTATCCCTGAATTCCATTATGAATGAAGCAAACATGACAAAATAACATGAAAAGAGCCGGAAGGAACGATGCTTGGGCATGGGTTCCTCCCGGCTTTTTTTGCCGTCTCTATTCAGCTGTGCATAACCTACCGTCTTACCTGAGGTTTCAGGTTAAAATGGTCGATCCCTTGTGCCCTTTGAGTTCCTCGTATCGGGCGACAACATGCTGATGAATGAGGTGTTCGTCGGGAATTCCCATGCGTTCACGAATGAAGGCGGAGACGCCATCTTCACGAATCATGTGTTGGAGCTTCATGGCTTCCTCGTCCTGCTCGTGATCAAAGAGCATTGCGGCTGCCATAGCGGAAGTAAGATGGGGAATTTCAATTCCGAATTCGCTGGCCTGCATCGCTGGGCGAACAAGCCGGTCATAAGGCGATAGCTTGCGAAGGGGTGAGCGTCCGACCCGGGTAACCTGATCTGTCAGGTTGGGGTTGGCAAAGCGTTCAAGAATGGTATGGATATATTGACTGTGTTTTTGAGGATTAAACCCGTGTTTTTTCACAAGCATGGCTCCGGTTTCCTCCATGACATGTTTAACCTTGGCACGCAATGCTGCGTTACTCATGACTTGCCTGATCGTCTTGAATCCTTCGAGATATCCGAAGTATGCAGCCACACAGTGGCCTGTATTCACGGTAAACATCTTGCGCTCAATGTAAGGCTCAAGGGAGTCGACGTAGTGTACGCCTTCAATCTCCTTGAATCCATCCAGCAGCGCCGGACGATGCACGACCCATTCGTAAAAAGGTTCAACGGTGACCTGCAGCGGATCCTTGTGGTTTTGCACCGGAACAATCCGGTCTACTGCTGCATTGGGGAACGAGATATAGCGGTCGGCTTTGGTACGGGTCTGTTCATCCAGAAACGGATATACCCGTTTCTTCAGGCGGGTGCTGCCTCCAATGGCATTCTCGCAAGCGATGATATGGAGGGGTGCCTGATTGTTGTTCTTCATGCGGAGATATATGCCTTTGGCGATGGGTTCGGCAATATCCTCAAGTGCAGATACTCCGACCGCTGTCGTAATGAGATCAGCTGATGCAATCTGCTCAGCCAGGCGATCCTGTTCGCCCACATGAATGGCCGTGACGTTGCTGACCATGGTTGTATCCTGATCTGCGTTAGCGAGTGTAATGGGATACTCTTTCCTTTTTTGCAGCATGGATATCTTCTTCGGGTTACGTGCGACAAAGCATACTTCGTAATCGGAAGCGGACAACATATGACCGATAAAACCGCGGCCTATATTGCCCGCCCCAAAATGTACAGCTTTCATGTGTGAACTCCCCCTTTAAAATTTGAAATGCGAAATTCGTGCAGACCTAAACGGTGGTGACGAGTGGTTTCGAGATCAAATCGTTAAATTCGAGGTCGGTCAGGCATGACAGCCGTTGGTGAGGCATATCGAAATTCAGTGTTCCTGTTATGGTGTTCGAGATTACAACACAGTGAATACCAGCTGCGGCAGCTGCACGCGCGCCGTTAGGTGAATCCTCAATGGCTACGGCTTCGTCTGCAGTTACTCCAAGGGCTTCCAGTGCTTGATTGTATAATTCCGGGTCAGGCTTCACATGGGCCACATCATCGGCTGTTCGAATCACTTCGAAGTAATCCTTCAGTTTCAGTTGTTCCAGATGCTGTTCGACCCATTCCCGTTTGGAGCTTGAGGCAACGGCCAGTTTTAACCCAGCCCTGCGTGCTGCTTCGAGGTAATTCTGGATACCTGGTCTTACCTGCTCTTTGTTCATCAGTGCTGCATGCTGCAGCTGAACCGATTCCCTGAACGCTTCCCGATCGATCGGAAGATTCAAATCTGTGATGAGGTACTCATAGGGATTGAATGTTTTCAGACTGGTACCGATGCATTGCGAATACATCTCGAGGGTCAAGTTCACGCCGTGTTCCTTGTAGGCATCACGAAAAGCGATATACCATGCTGTCTCCGTATCAATAATCGTTCCATCGAAATCAAAAACCAGTGCCTTAATCATAAATTTGTTCCTCCTGTTTCAGAATTAGTTTTGGGATAAAACCAAATGGAAAATCGCAAATTTCACCTTTGTTACTTTTGCGTTGCGGCAGATTAGTTGACGCGAATGCAAGTCGAGAATTATAAATGTGGAAAAATTTAAGCGTTGAAGCTAATAAAACCGTAACATGGGACAAACTTAGGGGTCAAGCGCGTCATGATTGTTTACATTGAAAATTTGCACATAAATGACGTGTTTTCAGAAAATATCGAAAGTGGCAAACCGTTATGACCTATGCATGTAAGCGGTGTACTGAAAAAACGGTTTTCCCCGTTGTAAAAAAATAAACTTTTTTTGCGATATGGAGAGATAACAATCGTTCCCCCTTTTTCGACACATTAATAATAGAAGAGAGCCCGTTGGTAATTTTTCGAATTCGAAGAAACCATGCTGCATCTTTTTAAAATTCTTTACGACAGAACAGCCCTTGTGGGAGAATGGAAGAAATATGGTGAAAGTTAGGACGCAGAGGAGGGACCGGCGATGCTGGATAAGGATCGCTTCAATGGATGTTTACTTGGACTAGCGGCAGGAGATGCACTGGGAACGACAGTGGAGTTTAGCAGCCCGGGCACATTTGAGCCTGTAACTGATATTGTGGGGGGCGGCGTGTTCGGCCTGGCTCCCGGACAGTGGACGGATGACACGTCAATGGCGCTATGTCTGGCTGAAAGTCTGGTGAGAAAAGAACATTTTGATCCGGCGGATCAGATGCGCAGATACACGAATTGGTATGAAGTCGGCTATATGAGCAGTACCGGAACATGCTTTGATATCGGCGGGGCTACGCGAAATGCGCTGGAAAGTTTCAGGAAGACCGGAGAGCCTTACAGCGGATCAACCGATCCGATGACGGCTGGTAACGGTTCAATTATGCGGCTTGCACCTGTTGCTATGGTGTATGCGGGCCATCCACAGGATGCTGTACATTATGCGAGGCTGAGCTCCCGCACGACACACGCAGCAGCGGAAAGCCTGGAAGCCTGCGAGGTGCTTGCGGCTATTCTGGTTGCAGGGCTGCGCGGAGCAGACAAGCATACGATGATGCTGCCCGAGACATGCCTGCGGTGGAGGGATGAGTCTTCTTTTTCCCCAGCTATTGAAGAAGTTGTTCGAGGATCCTACCGCGATAAGGAACCACCTGCAATCCAGGGGAGCGGCTATGTCGTCCGTTCGTTGGAGGCCGCGTTGTGGGCATTCCATAAATCTTCCACATTTGAAGAAGGGGCACTGTTAGCCGTTAATCTTGGTGATGATGCAGATACAACAGGTGCTGTGTACGGGCAGATTGCTGGTGCTTATTATGGTCGGAGTGGCATCCCGGCACATTGGCGCAATAAACTTGCGATGATGGAAACCCTCGAGGCCTTGAACGAGGCAATGTGGCTAAAAGCAGCCCAAATATCATCCTGAAATCGTAACAAGGAATAACCAAAAAAGAGACACAAGATGGACAGGAGAAGAGAACATCATATGAACAAGACAGAACGATGTGCTTCGAAATCGGGAAAAGGAGGGGCATTTCCGTTATCCCTTCTATGCCTGACGGTAGGAGCATTCGCCATTGGAATGACGGAATTTATCATTATGGGATTGCTGCCGAATGTGGCTGCTGATCTGCATGTGAGCATCCCTCAAGCAGGGCAATTGATTACGGGATATGCCCTGGGTGTCGCGGTTGGCGCACCTATTCTGACCGTGTTTACCCATAAGATACCGCAGAAAAAACTGCTGGTCCTGCTGATGTGCATTTTTATCATCGGTAACGCACTATCCGTCATTGCACCAACATATGGCTTGCTGATTTCGGCACGCATTTTGACGGCATTTGCACATGGTACGTTTCTTGGTGTAGGGTCGCTCATGGCTACTCGTCTGGTTGCACCCGAGAGAAGGGCCGGGGCCGTTTCCGTTGTACTTGCAGGACTTACGATTGCCAACATTATTGGGGTACCCTTCGGTACGTTTATCGGCCAACAGCTCGGATGGAGATCATCGTTCGGAGCCATTACAATTCTCGGCATCATCTCATTAATTGGCATCATTCGATTCATTCCGGTTATTTCGCAAGGGGAGCCGGCGAACCTGGGACAGCAGTTCCGTAATCTTGTTCGTCCTCAGGTGCTATTAATACTGCTCATCGGTGCCATGGGCTGTGGAAGCCTCTTCGCGGTATTTACTTATATTACACCCATGTTAGTGGATATCAGCGGCTTTGCGGAGCAGAGTGTAACATGGATACTGGTACTGTTCGGCGTTGGTGTGACGCTCGGAAACATGCTGGGCGGACGCCTGGCCGACTGGAAACTGATGCCGTCCCTGATGGTCAACTTCGGCGTGCTGGCCGTACTTTTGGCTGCACTCACTTTGACGCTGGAGAATCCATATCTGGCGGTGATTACAATCTTCTGCTGGGGTGTTGCAGCGTTCGGAATCATGCCGGGTCTGCAGATTCGGATCATGAATATGACACGCGAAGCACCGCTGCTTGCGACCACATCGAGCCACTCCGCGTTTAATCTGGGGAATGCAGGTGGAGCCCATATTGGTGGGTTCGCGATTACGCATACGGGGCTTATTTCCGTACCATTGTACGCAGCAGTCATTGCGGCTCTGGGTTTGCTTGGGCTTGTGATCAGTCTGGGGATGGAGCGTAAACAGCGATTGCCGGAAATCCCGGACGTTGTGGAGCCTGCACCGCTCAGCTGAGTCTAGGCAGGAAGATGGAAGGATGCAGCCTCTGCTCCGCGTAATGTGGAGTGGAGGCTTCTTTGTAGTTTTAACTAGAAAAAGACAAACCATCCTGATTGAAGTATTATTGGTATAACATAACGGACACCATATAGGCCCTGAAAGGAACATTATAGTGAGGAAAATCATTAATTTTATTCTTGTCTTGCTGATCATCTGGGTAGCACTGTTCTATCCTTTTCGTTTGGCTTGGTATGAAGGTGTGCTTCAGATTCCTGAAGATCTTCATGCTGTTTTCTTGGTTTTTTTGTTCTTTGGATATCTGATTTGTTCCTCGGGCACAGGACTTCTTCTGGGCAAGATGTGTTTCAGGCCAAAAGAGGAGTAGTTTAGGAAAGTTAATATGAGAAATGGACTATCGAAAGAAACTTCGCTTCAAGGGAGGTTCTTGAGCATGGAACAAGGTTCGCTGAATAAAGCGAGGTTACAGGTGAAAAAGTGGCCCCAAGATCCGATAGCGGCGGGACGCCGTCATACCGTTGGGCTCACATCTGACGGCCTGGTAATGGCTGTGGGTGATAATAAAATGGGCCAATGTGAAGTCAGCGGCTGGCGGGATATCATTGCGGTCACAGCAGGTAATGTACATATGGCGACAAACACAGGCAATGTTCACACCATCGCACTGAAATCGGATCGCACCGTGGAGGCTGTGGGATGGAACAAGGATGGCCAGTGCGAGGTAACCGACTGGCACGATATTGTAGCCATTGCCGCGGGTTGGCGTCACACCATCGGTCTGCAGTCGGATGGTAAGGTGGTAGCTGTGGGTCGGCATCAAGAAGGTCAATGCCAGGTAAGCCATTGGAATGATATGGTGGCAATAACTGCAGGAGACTGGCATACCCTCGGCCTGAAGGCAGACGGAACAGTGCTGGCTGTAGGGAATAACCGATATCGCCAATGTGAAGTCAGTGGCTGGCGTAATGTGGTAATGGTCGCTGCGGGTTATCTCCATTCCGCTGGTCTGCAATCAGACGGTACGGTGCTCGCTGTGGGTAGTAATAAACATGGGCAATGCGCTTTAGACAGCTGGCACGGTGTGGAGGCGATTGCGGTGGGGAGTAATCATACCATTGGCCTAAAAGCAGACGGTACGGTTTCCGCTGCAGGCTGGAATACGTATGGCCAGTGTAATGTAAGTGATTGGCACGATATTGTTGCCGTAGCTGCAGGCTGTGCCCATACCGTAGGGCTTAAATCAGATGGTACGTTGGTTGCTGTCGGAGATAATACATATGGACAATGTGATGTAAGTGGATGGCAAGGCATTCGAATGCCGGGGAGTCGTTTTTAAGAAAGGATTCTTCATGTAGCGTTACTCTGTGGTAGAGAAATGAATTTGAGTGCAGAGCAATATCCTTCGTTGAAGTCGCCAATATGGCGGCTTTTTTTTGTTAAGGGAATTAATACGATACTTTCCTTGCGTGAATTTGTCTGAATTGTCCACTGTTGATAATTGGGATCATTAAATTCTTGTTATCTGAATTTTAAAAGGAAAATAGTCCCTGAAATTAAGGACTATCCTACTATATCCTAAAATAAGGAAAATGCCGATAATCATTTATTAGACTCCATTTATATCACTCTTAAGGTATCAAATGGATAAAATACTTAAAGGAGGAAGACAACTTTCATGAGTTTGAGAAAAAGTCTTATCGTTTTTCTGGTCGTTTTGTTCGTGATGGGAACTATTCTTCCGACAAGCGGATATGCGCTTTCGGATCAAGCAGATGCCATAATAACGACCGAAAGCAGCGCGGAGAATGTTGATGTATCTATGGAGGATTTAGCTTTAACAGACGCTGAGAATCTGGATGTTTTTGATCCGGACATCCACGAAGAACCAGAGGGTGTTGATGAAGATATAGAGGATCAAGAAGATACACCAACCGTAACTGATGATACGTATGGTGAGGGTTTCTTTACGACTCAAGCCATGGCATTAGCAGAAGAGCAAGTTATTGTAATGTATCCTGGTGATTCGTATAGCTTCACGAATACTGGAACTCGCTCAAAATCCTTGAGCACAGATGCGGCCACATCGAGAAGCAGTTCTTATGATTATGCGGTTTATAAAGCAGATGGAAGCATTTCAACAGATAACATGAATTCAACGAGTAGCCTATCCGTAGGAGCGGGGTACACTGCTGTCGTAACCTCAAGTGGGGTCAATGCATTTACAGTAACCATTCCTGTTGAATTCACCTATAGTGTGTCTGAGAATCCGGCCTTACATAGAGCGACCTTGTCCAAAGGTGAGAGCTATCGATTCGTCAATGAAGGAACACAAACGAGGGCGGTTAGTGCGGATACGTCTACAGCTCAAGACCGGAAGTATGACTATGCCAACTACAATGAAGATGGAAGCCTCTCTGGTTCAAATTTTGAATCAACCGGAAAGCCCTACTTAGGGGGAGGAAACGAAATTATCTTTACAGGGGCCGGTTCACAGCCTGTGACCATTGGACTCCCGTACGAAGTTTATACCGGTGAGTGGAGCGATGAACCTGCGTATACCCGAGTGACGCTGAATCAAGGTGAAAGTTACCAATTCACAAATATCAGCGCTAAATCCGATGCGCTCCAAAGCGATGGGTCCACCAAAGACAAGCATGACTACGTCGTTTATCTTCCGAATGGGACGGAAAGTTCCACCGGGACCAATACATCGACTAAGCCTACGGTAGCTGCGGGGAGAACCGCTGTAGTGACCTTGGTGACAGCAACACCCGTAACGTATGGTGTACCGTATCGGACATTTGATGTTCAAAAGGCTG
The DNA here is from genome assembly GCF_022346995.1 of Paenibacillus sp. ACRRY. Lineage (GTDB taxonomy): Bacteria > Bacillota > Bacilli > Paenibacillales > Paenibacillaceae > Paenibacillus. The sequence continues at coordinate 370,258 of NZ_JAKRNM010000002.1, forward strand.
GTGGCGATGCCATTACTCGAGTTACCGTATATCCCGGAGAATCCGTGATTTTTCGGAATAATGGTTCCTTATCCAATCCGATTAAGAACGATGCGAGCAGTTCAAACGGAGCCCTTTTTGATTATGTTCTGTATACATCAGAAGATGTTGTACATTCGGACGGCTTCAACAAAAATACAAATCCGATCATTCGTTCTCAGGGTTATGCAGTTGTGACCGTAGTCGGACAGGTCCCTATTGAGTTTAGCTACACGGATGATTTCTCGGTCGAAGACAGCATGGAACCTGCGTACCATCGGGTAACACTGAACCAGGGAGAAAGCGTGACTTTTTGGAATAACACTACCGACAGGGAATATCTCGACAGCGATGCGTCTACCAGCCAAGGGCGGATATTCGATTACGTGACCTATTACCCTGATGGCACAGAACGGAGTACAAGAAAAGCGACGGCGGTTGAACCTGTTGTATTTTATGGGAACAAAGCTGTAGTTACGAATGTATCCGCTCAACCGGTAACCATAGGTGGGATTTACACGATCTTTGATGTAGAGGGTCGACCGAATGAAGCGCTAAGCAAGATTACCGTGTCTCCAGGCCAATCTGTCAAATTCCATAATGGCGGTTCACTGAGCAACCCGATCCGGAGTAATGCCAAGTCGGTAGGTTCTCTATATGATGTCGCGGTGTATAAAGCGGATGGTAGAGCACACAGTGACAAATTCAATAACAATGGTAGTCTCGCTACAATTCCATCCGGTGGTGAAGCCATCGTTACCGTAGTGGGAAGTACACCCGTATTATTCGAATACACGGATGATTTCTCTGTAGTGGATAGCCAGGAACCGGCATATCTGCGTGTGACTTTGAATCAAGGGGAGAGTTACGCCTTCACCAATACGAGCTCAGATTCGGAAAGACTCCGAAATGATGCATCCAGCAGCGCAGGACGAGTGTATGACTACACGATTTACAACGTAGATGGAACTCAGTCCAGCAGTAGAACAGCAACCGCGATTGAACCGACGATCTTGGGTGGCAAGAAAGTTGTCGTTACCAATGTCTCTAATCAATCCATAACGTTTGGTGGAATTTACCGCGTTTTCCGCGGACAAGACGATGAAGTGCCTTCACCAGAATTGGAAATCACCATCAACCAAGGTCAGAGCGCAGTGTTTACGAATCCGGGTTCGGAACCTGCTGAACTTCAACGGATTGCGGGAGAAACTTCCGTTGTGGATTATGTAGTCTACGATACAACCAATACATCTTTGTCTTTTGTGGAAGGTATGAGTCATGCAACATGGGAGATTCCAGCGGGAGCAACGCTTGTCGTCGCCGTAGTATCTTCGGAGCCGGTAACAATTCAATATGCCGCTCCGGTGACGGCCAGTTCCAGTCAGGAGCCTGCACTGATCAAGCGGGATTTGGCCCCAAATAACGTGGTGTTGTTCTCGAACACATCATCCTATGCATCCGTGATCCTTACATCTGTAGATGGAGGAGTGGCCTATGATTACGTTATTCGGGATCAGAACCAAGTGGTTATTAGGGAAGGTAAAAATGCGGCAGGAGGACAACTAGTACCTGGACATGCTGACATTCAGGTGCATAATGTGGGACCCCAGACGCTGCACTTTGCAGGTGCTTATCGCCAGTTTGCGGTCAAGGAAGTGAATGTGGAGTTTCTGACCTTGTATGAGGGTGTAGAGACGGCGCTGCCGACCCTTCAGCAAGGTAATGTGTACTATCGTTTTACCCCATATGGTTCTGGTAAGTATCGGATCGCGATTAAAGAGTCAGGAGAGTTTTCGATCGAACCTAGGCTTGAGTTATATACAGATAAGGAACTGAGCAATGCAATAGCAGCTTCAGTGGAACAGGAGCAGGTATATGGTGAACAGTATACCGTGCTGGAGTGGGAACTGCAGGGTGGACAAACCTATTATCTGAAGCTGAGTGAAAAGGATGGAAAACCGGTTCAAGGTGTCATCAAGGCTGCTCAAATGTACATTCGTAATGATAGCTCTTATGAATATGGCTATGGCAATCAATTGCTTAAAGTTGTGCTATTTACGGGAGATCAGATTGTATTTGAGTATGATCGCAATGGAAACCTGACGAAACGTACGAAAAAGATTTTCCCCTTTAATTAATAATTGTCTAAATCTAGGTTGAGGTGATGGAGTGTTTAAGAAAATAACGATCATTTGGCTTTGCGCCATTTTGGTACTTAGTGGACTCGGTTCTTTTGGATATGGGGGACAAGCAGATGCGGCAGAAGGGAAGGATTCTATTCCTTCTGCAACCTACATTACAATCCATAGTTTAAAAGAGCAATTTGGTATTGGAGAAGACTGGATTGAACAGAAGCTAGATCAAGGGTACTCACTATATCAACTGTACAAGGCTTTGCAAACAGATCGCACAGGCGGCGAGGCTGCAGAGAAATGGCTAGAAACGCAAGAGACTAGTAAACCGATTCAAATGGAGGGGCTAAGCCCTTCCGAAACATTGCAAGAAAACACATTTTCAATTAACGCCATTGAAGAAGATGTTCCAGGTACCGGAACGAACGTGGATGAAACCGCGCTAAACCATGTCGATATCCGGGACGATGCATCACTGTACATGACGTCTTATGGAGCGGAATCTATTGCCACTGCTACAGGGGAGATGATGGTTAGTAGCACAGACCTCTCTCTACCAGGCCTGATTCCGTTTGATCTGACACGTATCTATGACAGTGCTAGAGCAAGTGGACAGCTCGGCGTCCAATACGACGAAACAACACAAACATACTCCAATGTAGTCACGCCACGTAAGGAAGAACTCAATACGGGGTTGGGACAAGGCTGGCGCTGGGATATACCCTACATGGAAACTCGCGGGGATGAACGGTTTATCCTTATTCCAGGTGTAGGTTATTATCGCCTAAACGCTAATCTTGAACTGGAAGGTTACGTATGGAATGATTTAACCGTGAAGCAAGATACGACTGTGACCGTGGATGGTCAGTCCAGCAGTTACCGTTTGTCGATCCGGAATGGCTACGATTATTTGTTTAACGGAACCGGAGAGTTACTGCAAATTACAGATGGTTACCGGAATACGGTGGATTTTCAATATACAACATTGGATGGAAACCAAGTCATCTCCCGGATTCAAAATAGCGAAGGTCAGGCACTGACTTTTGCTTATGACAACCTGAAGGTTACCGTGCAGCTTGCCGGAACGGACCGGAAAGTAACGTATACACAGCGGGAAGATGAAGGTATTCGCATTTTGCGAGAGTTTACCGATGCACTGGATCGGACCACGACGTTTACCTACTATTATCCAGAATCCAAATTCAATTTCCTGCCTGAGCTGCAAAGCAATCAGAATGCGCATGGTGTAATGCATACAGCTTTATTGTCGCGTATTACAAGTCCATCTTCTGCCATTACGGATTACGCATACATTCCGGCGATTAAGAAAATGGGTGAAGCTTCTTCCTATTTCGTCTTTAAAGTCAGAGAGCGCAAGAGCCATTTCAGTACAACTGAAGGCGAAGGCACTTTGGACCAAATCAACTTTGAGTATTCTGGAGAAGATCTGGACTCTTATGGACAATCAGCCACGTGGACAACGAAAATTAAGGCTGCACATACCGTGGATACGTGGACGTTCTCCAAAACGTTTAGTGCCGTCACTGAACCTGATCTAGTTTATGCAGACCAGCATACACTAACTGGAGATGATGTAACCTATTCTACGGAGCTTCAGTACGATAGCCAAACCAAACGGAATCTCCCGACCCAAACGACAGAATGGGTAAGTGAGGGTGGTCGAACTAGTGAAAAGTTGACTACGACTATCGCATACGATACAAACGGGATGGTGACGTCCGAGAAACAAAGCACCGGACAAGAATCAACTTATTCTTACGAAGTGGGCAAAGCGCCTTACCATTGGATCAAACCGGTGCGGATCACCACTAAGGTGAATAGCACTTTGGAGCAGTACACGGAACTATCATATAACAATCAAGGGGACATGTTACGGACCACCACCAAAAACGGATATGGTGGACAATTGCTCTCTGATTCAGAAGTGAAGCTGGATGATAAAGGCCGCGTCGTCAGTACAACCGACAAAGGCGGTACATTAGCTAAAGATCGTACAGCAACATTCAGCTATCAGCCGAATGCAGGGCATTTGTTGGAATCGACATCGATGACCGTGCATGATGCTGCTGGTAAAGCAGAATCTCTTGTGGAGACGTACAGCTACACGTCTGCCAGTGAACTGGAGATAACGACGAATGCTGCCGGAGAACAGGAAACGAATCAATACGACAAGTCAGGGCGTCTGGTTCGAATAACGCATGCCGATGGTACACAATCGACGATTGCATATGATGACACCAATAACATCATAACAAGCACTTCGCCAGACGGCATGGTGACTTCCGAGCGTTACAATCCATTAGGTTTGCTCGTGGAAGAGCAAACGGCGGACGCAACATATAAATATGCCTATGATAGCGAAGGAAACGTGACAGCTCTGGAAGATGCTGAGGGAAACGTGACGAGGTATGTGGTCGATGCGTTTGGGCAAATGACAGAGACCCAATATCCGGATGGAACCAGAAACACAACAACAATTGATCCTGTTGGACAAACCGTAACGGTTCAGGATGCTTCCGGATACCAGACTCGTGAGAAAATGGATTTACTGGGACGCACGACAGCAGTAGAAGAATATCGGGACGGTACATTTGCTCCGTTGCAACAAAGAGAATATGACTTGAGTGGCAACGTGACTGCATCCATTGATGGTAATGGGGAGCGGACGACATATACGTACGATGCGCTCGGACAAATGGCAACAGCAACCACGCCCAAGCAAGAAACCAGCCGATATTTTTACAGCTACCAGGGCCAGGTGACCCAAGTTGTTTCTGCCAACGGCCAAACGGTGACCAAACAGTATGATGAACTGGGCCGGATCATCAAGCAGACCCCACCGAAACTGGATGGTTCTGCGACTACCTTCTACTATGATAAAAAGAGTAATTTGATCAAAAAGCAGGATCGGCTCGGAAAGATCACCGAGTATACGTATAACAGCGACAACATGCTTACAGGGTTCAAAGGTCCAGATACCTCTGTATCGTATATGTACGACGAGATGGGTCGTAGAACGTCGATGACGGATGATCACGGCAAAACGACCTATTCATACCGTGATACGGACGGTGTGCTGAGTGGGCTTGCCTTTCCGGATGGAACCCAGCTGGAATATGAAAACAATACCCAGCAGCGGTTGGGATATACCTTGTCCGATGCCAAAGGGCAATCCTTGCAGGTACACGGTGAGCTGGACACGATGAACCGGGTCACTTCCATGGATATCACCTCTGGAACAGGGGGCGCTTCAGCGCTCGCAGCATCGGCCCAGACGCCTGTGGATCGAATGACATTTAGTTATGCGTCGAACAGTTTGCTGGAAAACGTATCGTTTGGGAATGGCCTGAGCACAAGCTATCAGTTCGATGGTTATGATCTATTAGGAGTTACCGTTTCCCAAGGAACGAGCGCTATTCATCAGTTCGACTATGAATATGATGGAGATAAAAACATCACGTCCCGTACTCAAAATGGGACAATTGATCAGTTTACGTATGATGAACTTAATCGCATCCAAACGGAATCGGGTTCGCAACAGGAAACCTATACGTATGATTCGAATGGCAACCGTTACAGTACCGGGAGTGGTAAGGTATACGGACTGAAAGATGCAGAATATACGTATGACAGCCAGAATGGCTTGGTTAAAGCGACCGGTGAAGGCAAAACAGTAACCTATAGCTACAACGGGGATGGTTTGCTGTATGAGCGCACCGAAGGTGACCAAACGACTCGTTATTACTACGATGAAGAAGCCAAACTGATGGCGGAAGCCGAAGTGACATCTGGAAAAGCTGAACTGACCTATGTCTATATCTATGACCTGTATGGGAAACTGTGGGCACGTCAGGACAAGAAAACTGGAAAATTGGAATACTACCAATTCAATGGTCATGGCGATGTGGTCGGACTTGTGGATGATGCTGGCCAAGTATTGAACGAGTACACGTATGACATCTGGGGTGGACCACGCACAACGGAGGAAACAGTACCGAATGTACTTCGCTATGCGGGGGAATATTGGGATGAGACGGTAGGACTCCAATATTTGCGAGCTCGGTGGTACGACCCGGGTATGGCACGATTCATTGGTGAGGATACGTACGAAGGGGAACTGAACGATCCATTGAGCTTGAATTTGTATTCATACGTTCATAACAATCCATTGAAGTATGTAGATCCGACTGGTCATGTTGCTTGGTTAATTCATGGGACATGGAGTGACAAGGATACGTGGACTAAGGATTTCCGTGGTTATCTTGAGGGTATGTTAGATGAGTCGGTTGCGAGACTTAGTTGGACTGGGAAAAATAATGTTCCAGCTCGCGATGAAGCAGCCAAAGACTTGACAGATAGAATATACAGGTTTTACTTATCCAATCCCAAAGAACCAATCAGACTGATAGGTCATAGTCACGGAGGAAATGTTGCAATCATGATAGCCAATAATTTGGCTAAGTTAGGAGTGCATGTGGATACATTGATCACTATAGCTACACCAGTACGGGAGTATCAACTGTCAACAAAAGTTGGGCAACACATACAAGTATATAATAGTTATGATATTGTTCAAAATAATGGAGGTAGCATAAAAAAGAGCGCTAAAGCAAGAAGGACTTTTGAAAATGCTCTAAATATTGAGGTTATCCTTCCAGAAAAAGAAAGAGAATTCTATTGGAAAGGACAAGGAGTCGTAAATCATTCTTCTATGCATAGTAATGTTAATGTTTGGAAGAAATATATTGAACCAAAGCTGAAATGATCGTGACAGTGTTAGTTTATTACTAAATTAGGAGGTGACAGAATGTCGACTTGGATTAAACTCATGTGGATTGCTGCTAGTTTCATTAATTTATCAGTATTTATTTGGTTTTTAATAGGGGCTACTTCTAATTTTCAAAAGTCACTAGACTTGATTGGGTTACCAATCATGCTATTCTATGGCGTCCCTTCTTTAATTATTAACATCATTTCAATTGTAATTCTCATGAAAAAATGGAATTCCCAGTTAAGTGCATCTATCATGATCTTGGGCGTGGTGTTCATCTTTGTATTATTGTACTGCACTCCAGCTTTTATAAATGCTTTACAACACTCTGGAGGAAGAGAGAAAGTAGAGTCTGATCCCGTTAGGTATACATCTGATCAAAGATATCAGTATAATATCGAGTTGATGAAAGCGTCAAAGAATAGCAATCAGATGAATTTAATTGTTAGAGAAGTATCTGGTAGTGCAACCGGGGTAAAAGCTATTCAATTAGATTTAGACACTAATGAAATAAAATCAACAATATCTGGTCCGGGTTCTAATTGGCAGTGGGCCATTTTAGAGCCAACAACTATCCCTGCACTATACAAGCTCAGTACAACTGAAAGTTTAGGTGTTAAAAAGGTATATATGATCGATATTGGAGAAGGATCATGGGAAGAAATAAAGTGAGTAAATGAGAGGATCTCAGAGCAATAATACATTTACTTCCCAACCAAAACACAAGATTCCTTTACTTGCTACGACCGTTTCCGTATTTATTCGGAAACGGTTGTTTACTATAGCTCTGGTTATGCGCGTTATTGGAGTTTAGCGGATTTGGTTCTTGTGGTTACAGTGGATAAGTGGCTGTGGTAGAAGGAAAGGATTTCATTCCTTTCAATTAACGCCATTGAAGAAGATGTTCCAGGTACCGGAACAACATGCTTACAGGGTTCAAAGGTCCAGATACCTCTGTATCGTATATGTACGACGAGATGGGTCGTAGAACGTCGATGACGGATGATCACGGCAAAACGACCTATTCATACCGTGATACGGACGGTGTGCTGAGTGGGCTTGCCTTCCCGGATGGAACCCAGCTGGAATATGAAAACAATACCCAGCAGCGGTTGGGATATACCTTGTCCGATGCCAAAGGGCAATCCTTGCAGGTACACGGTGAGCTGGACACGATGAACCGGGTCACTTCCATGGATATCACCTCCGGAACAGGGGGCGCTTCAGCGCTCGCAGCATCGGCCCAGACGCCTGTGGATCGAATGACCTTTAGTTATTCATCGAACAGTTTGCTGGAAAACGTATCGTTTGGGAAAGGCCTTAGCACAAGCTATCAGTTCGATGGTTATGATCTGGCAGGAGTCACCGTTTCCCAAGGAACGAACGCAATTCATCAATTCGACTATGAATACGATGGAAACAAAAACATCACGTCCCGTACTCAGAATGGAACAAGTGATCAGTTTACGTATGATGAACTTAGTCGCATCCAAACGGAATCGGGTTCGCAGCAGGAAACATACACGTATGATTCGAATGGCAACCGGTACAGTACCGGGAGTGGTAGGGTATACGGACTGAAAGATGCAGAATATACGTATGACAGCCAGAATCGCTTGGTTAAAGCGACCGGGGAAGGCAAAACAGTAACCTATAGCTACAACGGGGACGGTTTGCTGTATGAGCGCACCGAAGGTGACCAAACGACTCGTTATTACTACGATGAAGAAGCCAAACTGATGGCGGAAGCCGAAGTGATGTCCGGTAAAGCTGAACTGACCTATGTCTATATCTATGACCTGTATGGGAAACTGTGGGCACGTCAGGACAAGAAAACTGGAAAATTGGAATACTACCAATTCAATGGTCATGGCGATGTAGTCGGACTTGTGGATGATGCTGGACAAGTGTTGAATGAGTATACGTATGATATCTGGGGTGGACCGCTTACGGCGGAGGAAACAGTGCCGAATGTGCTTCGTTATGCCGGTGAATACTGGGATGAAGTGGTAGGACTGCAGTATTTGAGAGCTCGTTGGTATGATCCAAGCATGGCAAGGTTTATTGGCGAGGATACGTACGAAGGTGAATTGAGTGATCCACTGAGTTTGAATTTGTATGCGTATGTGAGCAATAATCCGTTGAAGTTTGTAGATCCAAGTGGTCACGCGCCAATCGTAGGAGATAGTCCTTATGATACTGTCCCGCCGAATACTGTTAATGGATATACAGTATATGTAACTAAAAAGCAATTAACTCAACTCGGATTTCAAAATATAACAAATAACATGGTGAAAGACTTGAATGTTACGTTAGGGACTTTTGATATAACGACCAAAGAAAGGATTAGTCATTTTCTATCACAAGTTATGCAAGAATCGGAATTGGGAAGATGGACTACTGAACTTGGTGATAAAAATTATTTTTCAAAATATGAGCCTGGAACCAAGTTAGGCAAACAACTTGGTAATACAAAAAAGGGCGATGGTTATAAATTTAGAGGCGCCGGATATATACAAATGACAGGCAGGTATAACTACCAACGTTTTGCAGACGCTATGGGGGACTCAAAAATCATGAAAATAGGTGCTGAGTATGTTGCTGAAAATTATGCATGGCGAGCTGCAGGATTTTGGTGGGATGATAAAAAGATGAATAAACTAGTAGATTCAGGAGCTTCAGTTACTCAAGTGACAAAACGAGTTAACGGTGGAACAAACCATCTTGCTAATAGAAAAAAATACTACGCACTTGTTAAGAAAATTCTACACTAGTAATAGATTTATCACTTGGAATGGAGATGAATAAAGAATGAAAAATTGGTTGTTGATTTTAATACCAGTTTTACTATTAATGTCCTGTAATGCGAATGTTGATTTGTACTCAGATCAAGCAAAAAGTAATAATGACTTGAGTATAGAAGAGGGTTTTACAATTAAAAATAGTAATTACTCTAAAAATAATATTAATATTGTATATCCACAGATAGTTGATATTACAAATGCTGAGAAAATAAATGCACTGATTCAAAATGAAGCCACGAGAATAGTTAATTCCTATTCACTAGAAAAAGATAATCTTGATATAAACTATCGAATTATGTATAAAAATTATGAATTAATAAGTATTCAATACTTTGGGTCAGTATTTACAGAAGGTGCACCCTACCCTTCAAATGTTTTTTACACATCGAATATTGATTTAAAGAAGGGATCGAGAGTTAAATTATCTGACTTAATTGAGGTTAATGATGCATTCGTAGAAAAGTTTAAAGAAGGAAGTTACAAAAGTTATGATAAGGATTTGAATTTGTTAGATAATGGAGTCTTAACAGAAATCTTGAGTGGATACAGTAGTAAAGATTTAATAAGTTATTTTAAACAATCAGATACAGTAGGCGAAGTGAATGATTCAGAAACATATAGCTATATCACTCAAGATGCCATTGGAGTCAGTATTTCAGTTCCTCATGCACTAGGTGACCATTTAGAAATGGAAATCAGTTTTTCAAATTTAATAAATAATATTAAGAAGGGAAATGAAGTTTTATTGGAAATGGTAGGAGAAGAATGAAAGTGAGAGAAGCGTTTGTCTCTTGTGAGGAGGATCCCAAATAGAAAAAGTATGCTCTGGTTAAAAGAACTTATACCATCCAAGTAGAATTCCTAAGAAGCAGACTTTAGCAACCTTAGTTTGGTATTCCACTGAACTAAGGTTTTTCTTTTTTGAAACGATTAGTGTGTAAATTGATATAAGTTAGTTTAACTTAGGTAAAAAAGCTATATTATAAAAGGGGAAATTTGTATAACGATATGAGAATGTGACCTATGCAAGTCCTTTGATGTTGTGTTACTCCCTGTTAGACTACAAGGAAAAAAGATGAACTTGATTTTGTATTACGAAGAGGATTTTATGGTTAAAAAGGACAATCATTCTGTCAATATTCCTTAAAATTAAATTTTTGGATGCCCTAAAAAAGTTTAGTATGAGAAGAAAATAGGTTTTATGGAGGCGGTACGGTGGTTTTTTGTGGGTCATAATGCATATGAACAATGTGATGCATGCAACTGGAAATGTATTCATATTCTAAGGGGGAAATTAACAAAGTAAAAACCGCTAACGTTATCTTTCGTTAGCGGTTTTTGAAATGTTATAAAGCAGTTAAAAATGGATATTGAAATGATGTCTTAACTGGAGTGCTTACTTCAAATTTTCCAATGACTCTTTGATGGCTGGACTTAAACGATAAGTCTTCAAAATGGTTTCAATTGCTTCTGCGCGCGTTGCTCCGCCGTTCGGGTCAAATGAACGCTCATTCTTACCTTCGAAGATTCCTAGAGCAGTTGCTTTTCGGATTGCATCTGCACCGAATGCACCATTCAAATCAGCAAATTGTACATGGGATGTATCGATGTTCAGGATAAGTGAATTCAATACACGTGTGATGATTAGAGCCATTTCCTGACGGGAAATGGTTTTTTCCGGACGGATGGAACCGTCCTCGTACCCGTTCAATACGCCAACGGCTACAAGTCTCTTGAGGTCATTGGTAGACCAACGATTGTTAATATCACGGTATGCTGCGAAATCCTCTTCATTCAGGTTGACTTCACGTGATGCCATATCCACAAACGCACGATTGATCATGGCTGCAAATTCTGCACGGGTAATTTGTTCATCAGGCTCGAATCCGCCAGTAGGGTAGCCTTTGATTACGCCCAGCTTGGTCAATTTTTCGATAGACGGTATCGCCCAATGGTGTTGAACATCACCAAACTGCAATTTAACGAAGTCATCACCTTTGCTGATGATCTCAGCGATTCTGGCTTGAACACCGGCAATTACGTTGCTATCTGCGTTCACCACCCGGCTTCTGAAAATATCGTTGGGATCCTGGTAATCCTCGGATTGTTCCGGCGTGCTTGGCTGCTCCGTTGTTGTTCCGGGTACAGCTGGTTCTTGCGGTTTAGAACTAACAGGGGCGGTTGGGGGCGAACCTGAACCTGAACTCGAACCTGTCGTTGGACTGGATGGAGTTGTGTCATCACCTGGTACTGATGGTGGATTGGACGGTGTGCCACCGCTTCCTTGGACAACCTGCACCATCACCTCTGAGGTACTGTCACCTACACTGTGTCTAGCGTCGCCGTAATATTTAGCCGTGATCGGGTGATCTCCGACACTTAGAACACTTGTTGTGAAGTAGGCTTTGGCCACACCATTCGCAACGCCGTCCGGCCACATGGCAAGTGTAGCTAATTCCGTGTCGCCATCCATGAGGATTACAGATCCTGCAATATCACGGGATATTTGTGGTTTTGTTTCTGTTCTTACGTAAAAGGTTACCGCGTTTCCATACTTGGATGGGTTCAGATAACTGGTAACCGTCGTCATCGTTGGGTGTTCTGTTACATAAGCTGCTTCAGCTGTTATCATTTGGGTTAGCGGAGCTGAGGTGCTGCCCTTGAATGTACGGTTCCCATTGTACTCCGCGGTAACTTGATGTTCTCCGGCACTTAAGCTTCTTACTGAATAAAATGCGAGATCCGGTTTGGTTACATCTGTTCCGACCTCAGCAGTACCCAGTACGATATCCCCATCCTTGAATGTAACCGTGCCTGTCGGCATGTCGTACGTATCCTTATAGTTTCTGCTGACTCTCGCCATAAACGCAATGGGCTCTCCTTCTGAGGCCGGGTTACGTATGCTTTCAATCGTAACGGTTGTATTAAACAGGTTTTCGCTGTCCTCCGGAGGAGTTGTGTCTCCTCCATTTGACGGTGTAGGGGTTGGAGCTGGCGTATTTGTACCATTTCCTTCTGCCACTTGGAGCCATATATCTGAGACACTGTCAGCGATACCGAATCTGGTGTCACCATAATATTCAGCAGTAATGTGGTGTTCTCCAGCGCTTAGATCGCTTATGGTATATGATGTTCTGGCATGACCGTTGAAAACGCCTTTAGGAAACATCGGAAGCGTAGCTAACTCCTTTTCACCGTCCATAAGTATGAGGGTTCCAGCAATATCTCGGGAGTATTGTGGGTTTGTTTTTGTACTTATGTCAAGTGTAAATGGTTCCTCTGACCGTGGAGGATTGAGGTAAGTAACCTCCGTGACCGTCGGATGTTCCGAAGGAGGTGTCGCTGTAGTGGATACCGTCTGTAAAATTGGATCGGAGATGCTGCCGCCAAATGTGCTGTTGCCACTATACTCGGCTGTGATCTGATGTTCGCCGGCATCCAGATTTCTTACCGAAATTAGTGCTCTGCTAGGGATGGAATCATTTACTACACTTGCTGTGCCAATTACGGTGTCCCCATCTTTCAAAGTCACTGTACCCGTAGGATCCTCGCGAACAGTAGAAGAACTATCCGGACGGACCGATGCTACAAAGGTTACAGGATCGGTTTCTGAGGCTGGGCTGCGCGTGCTTTGAAGCGTAATGGTGGTACTAACGAGTGAGGCACTGTCCCCTGAAGAATTTGTGCCTGCTTCTGCGTAAACAGCAGAGGCAGAAGTAACCATCAGTATGGTTACAAGCAGAGTGCTTACCTTTTTTTTGAGCGTTGAGAACATTTGACATGACTTCCCCTTCGAAGTAATTTATCGTTTCTGCATGTATGAAATATATACATGATTACGTAAGAAACATAGATATTATCGTCATAATTTGTCGAAAGTTTAGTGTTGATGTCGAAAAATCGTATAACTCCCTTTTTTTAAACATACTTCTTCAACCAGGTGTCTCTTCAAGAGTCGATTTTGGGTCATTAGCAGAGATCCGATTAGACTTGTATCCAGAAGCTTAATAATCATTAATATCATTTTTTTCTAAGAGAAGGTGACCGTTTGTACTACTATAAAGGTGCATTCAGAGGCGCAGATAACTTTATCTATTTCAAAAGCGATGTTCCATTAGCCGAGAGTGATGTCGTGATATTGGGAGAGAAAACGTATTTCATTGAGAGTGTCCAAAAAGAATTTCTGCTCCTGCAGAAGGTTGGCTCGATTGTTGAAGTGAGTACGTAATACTCATGCCAATGGATAGACTGACACAGGCAAGTATAAATCAGCAGCGTTCTCCATCATAAATTTCCATTCAATCATCAAGGAAACGTTCCCTTTTTCAAGTGTACGTGCACTTCTGGGCCCCCGCCTACATACAATAGATCGACCCTGTTCCTTCACGTGCTCAGGCCAGATCGTTGTAAAACTGCAGGAGGTGTCATCTGTGCCCGGATTGTTTACCGCAATTGCCCTGTTCATCAAAGAGTTAACGCTGCTCGTCTCGTATGTCAAAAATAATGCGTTCCCCCAGCCGCTGGCTGAGGACGAAGAAGCCAAACACCTGCGCCTCATGGCTGAAGGCAATGCCCACTCCCGCAACTTGCTCATTGAACACAATCTGCGCCTTGTTGCGCATATCGTCAAGAAGTTCGACAATACGGGTGAAGACCTGGAAGATCTGATCTCGATCGGAACCATTGGTTTGATTAAGGCCATCGAAAGTTTTCAACAAGGCAAAGGAACCAAACTCGCCACATTTGCGGCCCGCTGTATAGAGAATGAAATTCTAATGCACCTGAGGTCCCTGAAGAAAACACGCAAAGACGTCTCCCTCCATGATCCCATCGGAACGGACAAAGAGGGTAATGAAATTACGTTAATTGATATCCTTGGAACCGAAGCGGATGATGTCGTAGACAGGGTGCAGCTTAAGATTGAGAAAAGTAAAATCTACCGTAATCTCGACATTCTCGATGACCGGGAGAAGGAAGTCGTCATTGGCCGATTCGGCCTGGAGGCTGGCGGGGAAGAACGGACCCAGCGCGAAATTGCCAAGGAACTCGGCATCTCCCGTTCATATGTCTCACGGATCGAGAAACGGGCGCTAATGAAGCTGTATCATGAGTTCTATAAGCAAAAATAACGATGACCCAAAGTAGAGGGCGCCTTGTTAGAAGAGGTGGCCTCTTTCGCATGAAAAAAATCATAATTGAAGGATATGTATTTGGGTCAGATTATTATATGATGTTGTATACAAGTTTCAGCAACCTAGAGAGCATGTGCAGAAAGAGAGTGGTGGTTTACCATGCAGCAAGAAACATTAACACGGGGATTAAAAAACAGGCATGTCCAGCTTATGGCGATTGGAGGGGCGATTGGGACAGGCCTCTTTCTGGGAGCGGGCAAGACGATTCAACTGACAGGACCGTCGATCCTGCTGGCGTACATCATCACAGGCGCGGTTTTGTTTTTGATCATGCGTGCATTGGGGGAACTGTTGTTAAGCAACCTGCAGTATCACTCCTTTGTGGATTTTGTGCGTGATTACCTGGGAAATATGGCGGCGTTTATTACAGGCTGGTCCTACTGGTTCTGCTGGATATCCATCGCTATGGCGGACATTACGGCGGTTGGCATGTACACGCAGTTCTGGTTTCCGAATGTACCGCAATGGATGCCGGGTTTAATTGCACTGGTCATTTTGTTAGTCATGAATCTGGCAACGGTGAAGCTGTTTGGCGAGATGGAATTTTGGTTTGCTTTAATCAAAGTCATTGCCATTCTGGCCCTTATTGTTGTCGGTCTATATATGATTTTTAAGGGTTTTACCACAGATCAAGGGACGGCAAGCTTCACGAATCTGTGGAGTCATGGGGGATGGTTTCCAAATGGCATGCATGGCTTCATTATTTCGTTCCAGATGGTGGTGTTTGCTTTTGTCGGCATGGAGTTGGTCGGACTGACCGCAGGGGAGACGGAGAATCCGGAGAAGGTTATTCCGAAAGCCATTAACCAAATTCCGATCCGTGTGCTGCTCTTCTATGTGGGTGCATTGCTGATTATTATGAGCATCTATCCGTGGAAAGCGATTGTGCCGAGTGAAAGTCCCTTTGTGCAGGTGTTTGCAGCTGTCGGTATTGCGACTGCCGCTGGGATCGTGAATTTCGTGGTGCTGACATCTGCAGCTTCGGCGTGCAACAGTGCCATTTTCAGTACAAGCCGTATGGTCTTCTCCATGGCGAAGGATCGGAATGCACCGGAGTCCCTTGCACGCCTGAATGGCCGAAAGGTGCCTTCCAATGCACTCTTTTTCTCCACACTGGTTATTCTGGTTGCCATTATTCTGAATTATGTCATGCCAGAGGGCGTGTTCACACTGATCACCAGTGTATCGACCGTTTGCTTTATCTTTGTCTGGGGCATTATGGTGATCTGTCACCTGAAATACCGTCGTACCCAGCCGGAGATCGCTAATCGGAGTCACTTCAAACTGCCGCTGTATCCATTTTCCAACTATTTAATCTTGGCTTTTCTCGCGTTTGTGCTGGTTGTTCTGGCATTGGCAGAGGATACACGGGTGGCGCTGTTTGTTACTCCGGTGTGGTTTATTCTTATGGTGGGGATCTCTCTGTTTAAGAAAAAAAAGTGAAAATGTAAAACCGTCCATCGCTGATGGGCGGTTTTTTTGCTTTTGCTATACCAGTGGGCACATCTCATTCCGTTTTAACCACTTGAGGATAATCTCGACTGCTTCAATATACCTCTGACCGACGAGCAAACCGGTATGAGTCGTGTGCCATAGACCGGCATATTCCGCATGAAGCTGCTCTGCAGTTAATCTGCCTCGCAGGTCCTCTTCCTCACTGGACACGGCCTTGATTACGAGACTGGGGCATGTAATGGACTCACCGTTAATGGATACAACGTCCTCACCGCCAAAGAACGCGGAGAATGTGCTGAAGGCCTGCGACGATTCCATGGCCAAATACTTACGTTGAAAAGCAATATCCTCTGCCGATTCATCTATGCTGGTCACCTCTTGATGAACGGGTGCAGGCACGACGAGGCCAGGCATTATACGATCCACTTCAGAGTACGGCGCGGAGCGAAGAACTTCCTGACTCAGACTGGAATCGATCACGACCAACCCTCGCAGGGGAGAGCTTTCTGCAAGCTTTTGACTAAGAATGCCACCCATGCTGAATCCGATGAGGATAGGCGGCTCCCCGCACTCGGTGATGATTTCCTGAATATCCTCCAGGTAATCTTCGAAGGTCACCCGGGTCATGTCGTGCACTCTGCTCTTGTAGTGACTTCTCAGATTCATGACATAACAAGTCCAGCCTTGTTGAACGAAATGAGGGATGTATTTGCTCCACATCCAACTGCCTGTATAGGCACCGTGAACGAATAGGAGAGGGGGTCTGTGATCACTTCTTCCTTGAAGTTTATCACCCTCAAAGATCTCCAGAAACAAATCCTGTTCCCCAATGTATTGTGCGATATGGTCAGGCAGGGATTTGGTGTAGTCCTTCATGTATAATTCCTCCAATAATTTAGTTTTATATCAAACTATTTATCCAAAAAAAATTTAGAAGTTGCTGTGAATTTTCATCAAAATTCGAAGCAGTTCCTCTTTCTCTGTTTCTGTGATATCCGCGTAAAAGACATTCAGCAGGTTCTGAGAGATCTCTTCAAAGACGGGCTTGAGATCCTCGCCTTTAGATGTCAGTGCTACATGAACAACGCGCGTATCTTCGTCGCTTCTCTCCTTGATGACGTATCCCATGCGAACCAGCTTGTCGACAAGTGCTGTGACGGTAGATTTATCCTTGCCAATTTTTTTGGCGATTTCGGCCATGGTCATTTGAGGTCGGTGATACAGAGCATAGATAATATCGCCATGCGAAGTGGCAATATCCTGAACGCCATGCCTGGTCATCTCGGATACGATAAAACGGTTGGAACTCTCTTTAATTTTGGATATGAGTGATATCGCATCTCTTGTTTTCATAAACCCAATATAGTTTTATATCAAACCATTGTCAAGGGATTCGATATCTTTTTTTAAAATTGACAAAGATAATCATTCTCAATTATAATCCGATCAAAAGCGTTGTAAATAGCTAGATTTTTTGATCTTACATTTTCGTGGAAGTGATGGGGGAAGAAATGGCACAAACAGTACAGATGCAGACGCAGCACGTGGGTAAAACAAAGTCTTTGATTCACAGCAAATCCGGCTTCGCATTACTTCTTGCAGCACTGGTGATATTCATGCTTGTATCGGTGGGGATAGCGGTGTCCATTGGTCAGGTGCATATTCCGCTGGCCGAGTCCTATCGTATTCTGCTCTACAAAATAACGGGCTTTCAGCTTGGAGCTGCGCCAATTGAAGCAGGTTCCTTTACCGATATTATCTGGCAGATACGTTTTCCGCGGGTATTAATGGCCATGTTTATCGGGGCAGGTCTGGCGCTCTGTGGTGCCGTCATGCAGGCTGCTGTGCAGAATCCACTCGCTGATCCTTACATACTAGGTATATCCTCAGGAGCTTCACTCGGAGCAACGTTTGCGATTTTGATCGGATTCGGTTCCATTAGCTGGTTGGGGCAAACGGGTGTGGCTTTTTGGGCCTTTGCCGGTGCCATGGGCGCATCCTTGCTGGTACTTACGCTTGCAGGTATCCGGGGCAAAATGACATCCGTCAAGCTGGTACTTGCCGGGATGGTCATTAACGCACTATGCAGTGCGTTCTCGAACTTTATCATTTACTTTGCAAACAATGCAGAGGGCATTCGAACCGTCACATTCTGGACGATGGGCAGCTTGGCGGCTTCAGGCTGGAACAAGCTCCCGCTAATTAGTATTGTCGTTCTGGTAGCGATTCTGTTCTTCCTGCTGCAATCCCGTGTGCTTAATACGATGCTGCTCGGAGATGAAGCGGCTGTGACGCTGGGCATTAATCTTAGTGTATATCGCAGACTATACATGCTGTTGACGGCACTAGTAACGGGGGTCATGGTATCGAGCTGCGGGATGATCGGTTTTGTGGGACTCATTATTCCGCATATCGTAAGAGGCATGGTTGGCTCAGACCATCGCAAAGTCATGCCAGTGTCGGTGTTGTTCGGCGGGATTTTCCTCATTTGGACGGATGTTATCGCAAGATCACTGATATCCAGCGTTGAACTGCCGATTGGAATCATTACGGCCATGATTGGTGCACCGATGTTTATGTATATGCTGGTCAAAAAAGGCTACGGTTTTGGAGGAAAATAACGATGAAACTGAACGTAGAAAATGTATCCATATCGGTGCTGAATACGGACATCATCCGAAATATTTCGTTACAGGTAAACGACAAGCAATTTGTTGGAATCATTGGACCGAATGGTTGCGGCAAGTCAACGCTGCTCAAGAGCATCTATAAAGTGATCAAGCCACAGCAGGGAAGTGTATTACTCGGCGATAAGGACATTCTGAAATCAAGTCCGAAGATCGTATCCCGGCATATGGGCGTTGTGGGGCAGTTCAACGAACTGAGCTTTGATTTTACGGTGCGTGAGATGGTCATGATGGGCCGGACACCACATAAAAAGCTGCTGGAAACCGATAATCAGCAGGATGTCGAGATTGTGGAGCAGGCGCTTGAAAAGGTACATCTGTCCGGTCATGCCGATCGCAACTACGTGTCTTTGTCCGGTGGAGAGAAGCAGCGTGTCATCCTGGCCCGTGTGCTGGCGCAGCAGCCTGAATTTCTTATTTTGGACGAGCCGACCAATCATCTGGATATCAAATACCAGCTTCAAATCCTTAATATTGTACGAGGCTTGGATATTGGCATACTTGCAGCACTCCATGATCTCGAACTGGCAGCCGAATACTGCGATTATCTGTATGTGGTGAAACGGGGACAGATCGTGGTGCATGGTAAACCCGCTGATATTTTGACACGTGAGATGATCGGGGAAGTGTTTGAGGTAGATTGTGAAATTTACGAGAATCCGGTTACGGGTGGATTGGGCATAGCCTATTTGAGTACACGGTAATGCAAAAAAAGTAAAATAAGAGTAGATCCATAGATGAGTGGATTAAAAACAGACCGTATTCTGCAAGAGCAATGTTGTGTTGCTGGCAGGAACGGTCTTTTTTGTGGAGCAGTGAGAGTGCAATTATTGCAATTTGGGGTCGATCGGTTTGGAGTGAGTACCCTTGCTGACTTCCTCGAAAATATCAGTGGATTTGCCGATAGGGGACGAAGAACCATTTGTGTTTTGCTGTTGGTCGATTGCAGAGGTCTTTGGTATGCTGTTCCCGATCTGCTGAGCACCAGCTAACCCTTTACCGTACAGCAGTTCCTCCAAATCTCCGATGGTTACTGGACGGGCATGCCGTTTCAACACATAGCCAAGTTGACCATTAGGCTCAACTGTAGCTGTCTCCAGATCACTAATGCTCGAAATTCCATTTTGCCGGAGGTGCATCTCCAGCTGATCCATGGTGTAACGCATGCGTTTCAGGTTGGGAATAATGACTTGCCCATCTTCTACAACGATTTTGGAACTCCCGCTCATGATTCGTTCGAACACATTGAATTTCATCTGAAGCACTTCAACCACAAGCAAGGTCGCAATAAAAACGGCAGCGGATCCAATGGCTTTGCCAAGTTCGTGATTTGCAATAGGCTGTACAATCGTTGTCCCGATTGAAATCATGATGACCGTCGTGGCCACACTCATCTGCGAGATGGATTTGCGTCCTGCAATTCGCAGCAACACCATGCCAACCAGCACAAGTAAGATCGATTTCCATATCCAGTCCATGATTACATTCCCTTCTGTACCAAGTCGTGTATCTGCTTTGCTTAGCCTGTTCGAGATATGGATGGATTATACAATTGATTCGTGAAGCGCTTGCGGTGGGGAAAATAGTCCCAAAAACAAAAGGACCATTATACTACGTTCCAAATGAGGAAAATGACCGATGTTATTAAGTAGGTTCCTTTCTGCTAACAAACGAGGAGTGATACAACGTACGATGCATACGAAGATAATACAAGAACTTCTTTCCCAGGAAGATTCCGAAGAGGCTATACAACGAATAACAAGCATTGATTCAAACAAAGATACATCTCGAAACCATTTACTGATCAAGATTCTGGAAACTACAGAAGATCATGAATTGCGCAACCAAGCGGCTATCGCGTTATCTGAGCTTCAAGATGATAGAGCTGTCGAACCTTTGATTCAAGCTATCATGGACCCCGGAACATCGGGAAGCAGAGGAACGTTCTTATACGCTCTTGAACATCTGGATTACATATTACATATAGAGCACATCATTCCGTTTATTGGTGATACCAGTCTGGAAGTGTGTGCACAATCATTTATGCTGTTGGAGCAACTAGAGGATAAGCTATCCAACGAGCAAATACTTACATGTGAGCAAGTCATTGAGCAACAAATCAGACATAATGAAAGAAAGCTTCTCGTCGTAGCCTTGGACATGGTGCGGAGCTGGAAGTAAGGATGACGGTGAACTGAACGATTGTCTATCCAGTGCTTTCATTCACCCCTTCCTTTCGTTTACAATAGGGTATTGATTGCAGCAAACGAAGGAGCGGGTAACGATGGCCAAACAGAAATACTATGTCGTCTGGGAGGGCAAGCAGCCAGGTGTATACAGCACGTGGGCGGAATGCAAAGCGCAGACGGATCATTTTACCGGAGCAAAATATAAATCATACGAATCCAAATCAGCAGCCGAAGAGGCATATCGTGCCGGATGGAAAGGAAACTGGGGTACTGGTTCAAGTGGAGCGGGCAGTTCTTCCAAGAGCAAATCGGTCAGTAAGGGAAGAAGCGCCGGGATGGAGACATCGGAAGAAGTGGACTACGACAGTATTTCGGTTGACGTGGGCACACGCGGAAATCCGGGACCTGTAGAATATAAAGGTGTGGATACGCGCACGGGAGAGATTATTTTCTCCGTAGGACCCATTTCCAAGGGAACGAACAACCTGGGTGAGTTTTTGGCTATCGTCCATGCCTTGGCGCATCTCAAAAAAGAAGGAAGCGACAAGACCGTGTATACCGACTCGGTGAATGCCATGAAATGGCTGAAGCAAAAGAAAGTATCCACCACGCTAGCTCGGGATAACTCAACGGAAGAGATCTGGCTCATGATTGACCGGGCGGAGCAATGGCTGCGTACGAATACGTACAGCAATAAAGTATTGAAATGGCAGACGAAACAGTGGGGCGAAATTAAGGCGGATTACGGGCGAAAATAAGCGAAAATTCTGTCCGTATGTTCCATTATATGTAGTCTATTAGAAACGATATTTACAATTTCCAGTTTCCATTCTATAATCATCTGAATATGATAAGTTACACATATGGAGGAGCCTGTCATCTGCAGGCCCTCTTTATCTTTTTGGTCCATCCCTTTTTCGTCAAGTTATAGGGTAGAGTACACATTGCAGGAGGCAGACATGAGTTCCATTTATAGAAGTGAAGAAGGCAAGAGCAGTATTCTGGAGGATTATGAAGCCTATCTGGAGAATCTGGGCGAGGGCGTTGATCGGGAATATGTCGAGACGCGTTTTGGACAAACGCATGTATTGCTGACGGGTCCGGAGAACGGGAAACCGCTGTTCATTCTCCAAGGCGGAAACTGTGTGAATCCGATGACGTTGTCCTGGTTTTCTTCCTTATTCAAGGATTACCGAATTATTGCTCCCGATACGATCGGTCACCCCGGTTACAGTGAAGAGACACGAATCTCGGCGAGGTTTGACAGTTTGGCCTTGTGGGTTTCCGACTTGCTGGACCACTATAAGATTGAAAAAAGTGCGTTTATCGGGCCTTCTTTTGGCGGTGGGATCATCCTTAGACTGGCTACTTATATTCCGGAGCGTATTGCATGTTCCGTTTTGGTATCGCCTGCAGGACTGGCTGTGGGTTCGAAGTTTAAAACAGCTCAGGACATTGTTCTTCCACTTGTGAAATACCGGATGACTTCTTCGCCATCTTCTTTGCAAAAAATTACAGGCACCATGTCATGCAACTGCATGAAGGAAATGGATAAAAACATCATGGGCAAGATCTTCAAATACGTCAGCATGGAGCAGGATAACCCTAAGCTTACGGAACGGGAAGAGCTGGTGAATTATACGTCGCCAACGCTGCTGCTGGTCGGAGAGAAGGATGTCTTTTTCCCTGGGGATAAGGTCATTGAACGAGCTCAGAAAATTATCCCGAATGTACAAGCCGTCAAATACGACACAGGTCATTTTCCTTCACAGGATGTGCTCATTCAGATGAATGAGGAGATTCGTCAGTTTTTACAGAAAAACTATTAATATAGTGCAGAGAAGGGCGGATCAAAGCTTTCAAGTCTATTGAAATAATCCGCCCGATCTGTCGATAACAGTATGAGATGAGTAGTTGAAGATTTAACTAAGATTTTGTAATTCTATCAGGAATAGACTAGTATTGAGTTTGTATAGTAATTAATTTATTTTATTATTTCCGCATGATTGTGTTTCAAATCGCTATGATTGGTTTATATAGATGGTTGGCGATAAAACGCCTGCTGATTGGGACAGAGTAATGCAACATGCGGCAAGTCTTCCGATCGACAAGGTTGAAAAGAGGGTCTGTTATGAGAAAAGACAATTACAAAATGGCACTGCAGCGCAATGTCATTCTAAACGATACATATCAGGTAAGACAGGTACTCGCCAGCAGCGAGCTGGCTATTGTATATGCGGGAAGAGACAAAAATACAGGGGCGAAGATCGCCATCAAGGAATTTTTCCCGCAGAGGCTGGCTTCGCGGCAATCGGACAAGCGGGGAGTGTACTGTTCTTCGCGCGGTTTCGGCGGGCAGTATCAGGAACTGCTTGCTTCCTTCCTTGTAGAAGGAGAATTGTTGTCCGGCCTGAGTCATCCTCATATTATTACGTACATAGACCACTTTGAAGAAAATGATACAGGGTATCTGATTACCGAGTACTGCAGCGGGATCACGTTGAATGAGTATTTGCGCGAAAACGATCATGCACTGGACCCTGCGTTTATTCAAGGGACACTGCTACCTCTGGTCGATACACTGGATTACATTCATAAACAAGGAATTCTTCACCGGGATGTGAAGCCTTCCAACATTATGATTATGGAGGACGGAACGCCAATGCTGCTGGATTTCGGTTCGGCTGCTCGCTGGCCCATGCAATCTGGTGATAAACAGGCCATTTTCACATCTTCCGGATATTCACCGCTTGAATTCTATTCCGAAAAATCCAGTCAGGGGCCGATGTCAGACATCTACAGTCTGTCAGCTCTTCTGCACTATTGGACATGCGGACAGCCTCCAATGGACGTGAAAAAGCGGCTGTTCCAGGATGAATTACCATCTGTTCGCAGTCACAACACCTATGTGAACCCATGGCTTGCACGTGTCATTCACTGGGGACTGACGGTCCGCTCCGAGAAACGCTGTGCTTCGCTTGCCTGGGTCAGAAGATCTTTGCGGATTCAGGCCCTAATGTGGAAATTACGCAAGCCAGGCACGTTGGAATGGACGCTCGCAGAGAATGAACATACTCAAGTCTATGACCTGGAAACGGGCAAAAAGCACGAGACGGCGTGAAATACAAGAAGATACAAAGTGATATTATGGATGTGGAATTTGTGTATTAAGGACAGAGCTAAGCCAAATCGACTCGGAAACGTGGAGATTTGGTTTTTTTTATAATGGAGATGTGAAAATCGGACCAATCGCAAGTCCGACAATGACGAGATAATGCAGCTATTGTAAGTTTGAAGCTAGATTAGGAGACAAATTTTAGTTTATTGATTTGAAAAGAGTGCTGTATCTCCGATACAATGTGGTCAGAAAGTCGAGAGAGTTGGCTCAAATATGGCTGAGAAATGGAGAACTACGAAATGACTGATTTTATTAACGCAGAAGATATTAACGACGTCATTCTGGCAGCGGCTGCGTCAGAGCTTGAGCAGTTGGTGGACCGGATTTGTCAATTGATCGGCACGCCCTTGGAGCAGACAACAGAGCTGGAGCGGCAGGTTATCGCTGCATTCGGTTTTGGAGCAGTATACGGTATCACTCATCGGGATCAATTAGCAGAGCCGCAGGCTCATGCACTGAGTATTCGTATGTTGATCAAACCATTCAACTACAGTGAACAGCAGGCAGTGGACTTTGCTGACGATCTGATCCGGGTGGCTTCGGACCGGGAGGCGCATCCCGTAATGAACACGATTATTCATCGTGGGATTGACGGCCACCGTCAATTTAACCAGGAAGATGATGAAGGACTGGCTCGTAATATTCAGGAGATTTTGGCTGCGGTACAACCGGAGAGATAGAAGAGAGCTACTAGATTTGGGGGATGATTATGATGGATCTGATGAAACTAAGCAAAGAGCTCTCTTATGCTCTGCGGCATGCCCCCTGGGAATATGAGCTGGAGCTGGATGAAGAGGGCTGGGTGGAGATCTCGCAATTGCTCGTGGCTCTTCATGAAAGTCCGCAGTGGAAGGAAGTAACAGAACCGGATCTGGAGCAGATGATCGAGGCCTCGGAGAAAAAGAGACATGAGATCCGTTCCGGCCGCATTCGGGCATTATATGGTCATTCCACTCCACAGAAGGTATCTAAAAAGCCTGCGGACCCGCCGGAAACACTGTATCATGGAACACCGGCTCGCGTGGTGGCTTCCATTATGGAGCAGGGATTACAGCCACGCCAGCGGCAATATGTGCACTTGTCCGCAGATATGAATACGGCCGAACAGGTAGGACGCAGACGTGATGATCAGCCCGTAATCCTGAAAATTAACGCCGCACTGGCAGCCAAGGACGGTATCCTCTTTTATCATGGTAACGAAAATATCTGGCTCGCCGACCATATACCTGCTCGCTATATCCATCGCTAACAAGAATATTACCCGCGAGTGAAATAGATTATTTTTTTGTTATTCTGCTATGTATCCAATGAGTAATTGAATATGAGAGCATGTTACAAAAAAAAGGGGCACATCAACATTTGTTGGTGTGTCCCTTTTGGATATCCAGCTAATAGAATTTCGTTCAATTAGCGGATATGGATTGGAAGAACGTTTTACTTGCCCAGAATTGCTTTGACGCCTTCGCTCAGTGGTTGAGCCGGACGACCAAGCAGTTTCTCCAATGTGTCGCTCTCTACAGCCAGTGCACCTTCACGAATGGCACTCTGCATATCAACCAGCATGGAGACTACAAAGTCAGGCAGACCTGCACCCTTCATGATGTCGGCATAAGCAGCATTGTCGACGTTTTGCACGTTTATGTCCTGTCCGAGCACTTCACCAACGATAGCTGCTAGTTCAGCTTGCGTGCGAAGTTTACCAGACAACTCATATACTGAGTTCTCAAGTCCCTCACCTGTAAGGACTGCTGCAGCTGCATGTGCATAATCGCTGCGCGTAGCCCAGCCTACTTGACTGTCGTTGGTTGCATGAACCCATGGAGCACCTTGGGTAGCAGCTTGTACGCTGCCTGCTTCATTTTCCAGATACCAGTTGTTACGCAGGAAGGAATAGGGAATGCCGGATTCGCGGATCGCCTGTTCTGTGGCACGATGCACTTCAGCCAGCGAAAGGGTGTTATCCTCTGCATTCACCACGCTGGTATACGCGATAAATCCAACACCTGCATTCTTGGCAGCATCAACGGCAGTTTGATGTTGGCGGATGCGTGTTTCATTGTCGCCATCTGTGGAGATGAGCAGCAGGCGATCCACACCAGCGAAAGCTTTGGCAAGTGTATCCGGTTGATCGAAATCACCGTGACGAACGTCGACGCCTTGAGCGTGCAGTGCTTCAGCTTTCTCCGGGTTGCGTACACTTACAGCCAGATCCCCGGCGGATACCGTTTTTAACAAAGCTTCTACGACCAGTGAACCCAAATGACCTGTTGCGCCAGTAACCAAAATTTTCATGAAATGTTCCTCCAATGATATAAGTATTTTTTTTAAAAAAGATTGGATGTAATCAAGTCCGTTATAACAGATGTGATTACAACCGAAAGGTTAAAAAAAGCTCGCGATGAGCTTCTTTTATTCAGACACATGAACCTGATCCATCATCTGCTGTATGGTTACGCGGTTCAAGCGCTGTTCCATCGCTGTCTGAGCCTCAATGAGCTCGGCACGCAAGGTACGTTCGATCATGCTGCCCACCGGACAATCCGGATTCGGATGTTTATGAAAGTTGAATAGCTCCCCTTCCTGGACTACTTCGAGTGCCCGGTATACATCCAGAAGGGTAATGTCCGCCGGGTCCTTTAATAAGGAAGCACCGCCGACGCCAGGTCTGACCTCGATCAAACGGGCCTGTTTCAGCTTGGACATGATCCGCCGAATAATCACGGGATTTGTATTTACGCTTGAAGCAATAAAATCCCCAGTGCACTCATGGGGTGCAACAGCGATCAAGGACAGGGTGTGAACCGCAATGGAAAAGCGGCTGCTGATTTGTTTCATGGATGATCACCACCGTTGTAACTATAATAGTTACAAATTATGATGTTGTCAAATCCAAGTTCCAGATCACCATCCATAACGAAAAGAAGCCATGTCCCCGGATCAGGTGAACCAAGATGGCCAGCGCTGATTATTGGGACAAAGCTTCTTCAGTGATTTGGCGGATATCGAACGGGGAGCGAATGCCTTCTTCGATCATGTCAGGCAGAATTTTGTCTAAGAAATAACGTACACAGTGAAGGTCGATATTTTTGATTTTGATCAGTGCATAACGGTACATGACGATAAATTCTTTCTCCGTATTGCCACGCTGCAGTTCCGCAAAGGCTTCATATACCTGATCCATTTTATCCGCCACTTCGAGAATCAGACCTTCTACGGAATCGTCTTTGCCTTCTCGCAGCTGCCTGCGGAAAATGTCCTTAAATTCCTCAGGGATATTTTCGTTGATAAAATGCTCTACCATCGCTTCTTCCACATGAAGCAGCATGGAACGCAGTTCCAACGAGTAATGTTTGACGGGGGTCTTGATATCGCCGATGAAGATTTCGCCATAGTCATGGCTGCTGGTGATTTCGTATAACTTTTTCCAATCGATGCTTACTCCGTGCTGTTCTTCAATATCGGCCAGTGTCTTGGCATACTGTACTACTTTCCAGGAATGGGCCGACACACAGTGTTCTTCAAACTTGAACTTGCCAGGCGTGCGAATGATGCGTTCAAGATCGTTCAGTGACCTAAAGTACGTATGAATTCCCATCTAAGCTATCATCCTTTGTTGGTTGAGTATGATCCGACTATACTTTAATTATGTTAACCACGGATTAACGATGTATGCGAGAAAGGTAAAAATAACTTAATAGGGAAAGACACAGACATAGGGATTAAGAGGCAAGATGGATATCCGGGACAAAACCAAAAAACCACCATATCTACTGAACGTATATTCAGCGAGATTTATGGTGGTTTTTTTGATTTTTTTATGATTCACGTTTAATGAAAATGTGTGATGTACAATCAGGCTTTCTTGCGAACCGGGGAGATAAACCAATACGCCATACCGACAAACAACGCACCACCAATGATATTGCCCAGGGTGACGGGAATCATATTATGCAGCCAACCTGCCAACGTGATCGTATCGGGGTGGTTGGGCAGCAGCCAGGACAGTGATAAGAGCGTCATGTTGGCGACACTGTGCTCATATCCGCTGGCGATAAATGCATACAGACACCACCAGATCAGTACCAGTTTGGCAATATCCTCTTTGGAACGGGCCGCCATCCAGATGGCCAGACAGACGAGCCAGTTACAAAGGATACCACGGAAGAACAATTCGGTGACGGGTGCAGCCATCTTTTTGGCCGATACGGCAAACAGTAAGTGCTCCGGTGCAGCTGTCTTAAACAAGCCACTGCCTACAATAAGCAGACTGAGCAGGATCGCCCCGATCAGATTGCCGAGGAAAACGAGTCCCCAGTTTTTCAAGGTATCCCGAACCGTAGTCCGGCCCGCCAGTGTACTCATGGTAAAAAACATGTTGTTGCCTGTGAACAATTCTGAGCCTGCAAAAATGACGAGCGTGAGGGCGAGTCCGAAGGACATGCCCATCAGCATCATTTGCAAGGGTGACTTGGCTGCAAGCAGCGGTGCACCGATACTAAAGATCAGAATAATCCCAAGCCCTACGTATGCTCCTGCCATTAAGGCTGCTACCATGTAACGCGGTAAGCTGGCATTCATCTGATCCCGTTTTTTAACGGCAGCTTCAATAATTCCTTCAACACCTGGTGTAAACATCTTGGTCTCCTCCATTATTGTGCATCTATCTCGTTCCTGCTTATGGAGCTAGCTATACGGCAATCCAGACCTGCCCGTTCTCGAGTTTCACCGGAAACATCTGAACCTGTCCCTGATCGGGTGCCTGCACTTGACCCGTACTTAAGTCGATTTTCCAATCGTACAGCGGATCATAGAGATAATGTCCGGATACGATGCCTTCCGCGAGCGGTCCACCCTTGGGGTGGGGGTTATGGTTATCGGCAGCAAATACGGTACCGTCAGAGGCGCGGAAGACAGCCAGCTGTCGGCCTTCAATTTCTACGACTCTCCCGATCCGGGGGAGGAACTCTTCAATCTCTCCCGCCGGAAAATAGGTGCCCGATTGTTTGGTTGTCATTTGGACTGCTCCTTTTCTATGGCAGGTTCACCCTGCAAATTTATTATCATATTGATCCAGTGAAGAACGTTACTATCTTAAGGATTGAAGCTTAAGGGCGAGCCGACACTTCAATTCCCTGGAACAGTTTGGTCTGGCCTTCTTCATTACGCAGTGCTTTCTTCCATGGATCTTCCACATGGTTCAGAGCGAATTCAATGCGTTCCATCAATGCTTTGCGTTCCTCCAGATTATCCACCACAACCGAACGAATCTGCTCAAGTCCCATCCGTTCTACCCATTCCGAGGTACGCTCCAGATAGTTGCCAGTTTCCCGGTAGTATTGAATAATGGCACCGCAGAGTTCGATGAGTTCTGCATCTGTTTTCACTTTGCATAAGGAGTCTGCAAGTCTGGCTTTGATACCGCCGTTACCACCAATAAACAACTCCCAGCCTCCATCGTTACCCACAATCCCGATATCTTTCGTACATGATTCCGCGCAGTTCCGTGGACAGCCATTAACCGCCATTTTGAATTTGGCAGGCAGATCGAGACGCTCGAATTTGCGTTCAAGCAGGGCACCCATCGCCATGGAATCCTGAGTACCGAAGCGGCAGAACTGGGAACCGACACAGGTTTTGACCGTACGCAGCGATTTGGCATAGGCATAACCTGAAGGCATATCCAGGTCCGCCCATACCTGCGGCAGATCCTCTTTTTTGACCCCAATCAGGTCGAGACGCTGTCCTCCGGTAACCTTGACTGCTTTTACATCGTATTTGACCGAGATGTCCGCAATGCGTTTCAGTTCTTCCGGAGTTGTTACGCCGCCATACATGCGAGGTACCACCGTATACGTGCCGTCTTTCTGAATATTGGCGTTCATGCGTTCATTGACAAACCGGGATTCCTTCTCATCTTCATGCGTATCCGGTGCGATCATGCCAAGGTAGTAGTTAATTGCCGGACGGCATTTGGAACAGCCTTCAGGCTGGCTCCAGCCCAGAACGTTCATCACTTCCTTGGTTGTCTGCAATCCTTTTTGCTTGATCTCGGCTACAATTTCATCCCGGCTAAGCGAGGTGCATCCACAGATGCCCTGCTTGGCACCGCTTGTGAAGTTGTCTCCCAGTACGTATTGTAAAATTTGCTCTACCACCGGTTTACAGCCGCCGCATGAACGGGTTGCGCCAGTGCAGGCTTTGATCTCATCAACACTGCTCAGACCTTGATTCGTAATGGCATCGACAATCGTTCC
The DNA here is from genome assembly GCF_022346995.1 of Paenibacillus sp. ACRRY. GTDB lineage: Bacteria > Bacillota > Bacilli > Paenibacillales > Paenibacillaceae > Paenibacillus. The sequence goes on from NZ_JAKRNM010000002.1 coordinate 400,959, forward strand.
TTTGGTTACACCATTACATCCACATACGATTTCGTCCTCGGCCATCGTTTCAACAGAAGCAGCTTTTTTGTGACCCCCACAGCCCGTACCCATCAGGGAGGCATACAGTTCATCCGTCATTTCGGTTTTTTGTTTGATTAACTTCTGCAATTCGGCAGAATCCGTCACATCTCCAAAGAGCACGGCGCCGACCATAATGTTGTCCCGCAGCAGGATTTTTTTGTAGGTCCGTTTCCAGTCATCCTTATGGCTGATTACCGTATGATCCGGACTATCAAGAAATTCACCAGTGGAGAAGACATCCACACCTGAAATTTTTAATTTGGTAGAAACGACAGAACCTTCATAAGGAGCAGTCTCCACGCCGCAAATATGCTTGGCGAGAATCATGCCTTGTTCGAATAATGGGGCAACGAGGCCGTAGCATACTCCCCGGTGTTCAGTACATTCCCCTACGGAATATACGCCTTCGAGTGAGGTCTGCATGTAGTCATCCACGACAATGCCCCGGTTAACTTCCATGCCGCTTTCGCGGGCTACAATCGTGTTCGGTTTAATGCCCACAGCCATTACGACAAAGTCTGCATCCAGCACGGAATCATCGGCAAATCGGAGACCTTCCACGCGTTCTCCACCGATCAATTCAGCCGTCTGAGCACCCATTTTGAAACGAATACCCTGGCGCTCCAGTTCCGCTTTTAGCATGGCTGAAGCTTGAGGATCGAGCTGGCGTTCCATCAAGTCTTGCATGAGATGAACTACGGTGACGTCCATGCCGAGCTGTACCAGACCTTTGGCTGCTTCCAGTCCGAGAAGTCCTCCCCCGATAACAGCCGCTTTTTTGTATTGCTTTGCTGCTTCCAGCATCATATTGCAATCGGCAATATCCCGAAATCCAACAACGCCTTCTTTATCATGACCCGGAACGGGGAGGATAAAGGAGTTGGAACCAGTAGCGATAATGACTTTGTCGTAGGGCACCCGTGTGCCTTCGTTTGTGACGACTTCCCGGTGATCTGCGTCGATACGAGACACGGTTGTCCCGGTATGAAGCGTAATGCCGTTGTCTTCATACCAGTGCAAATCATTTAGCACGATATCATCAATGGTTTTGCTGCCCTCCAGAACATAGGACAACATGATTCGGTTATAGTTGGGATAGGGCTCCGTGCCGAAGACCGTAATGTCATAGCGTGAAGTTAATTTCAAAATTTGTTCAACAGTACTAATGCCGGCCATACCGTTACCGATCACGACAAGTTTTTCTCTTTTTCCGTTCATGTGTGTAAGCCTCCTTGGTTTAACACTGGACAATATCAACATTTTTAGTGGTTTATATTTGAATCATACCGTGGATGCCTGACACTTAATGTGATTTATTTCACTAAGAAAGAGATAAGTAGCACAAATTAAAAAGTGTGAGCCCGGTCACGGAAACTTTTTTTATTGGAGCATAAAGAATGGAAAGTTATTGAGATCGGGACTCTAATCTAAAATAAGAAATACGAACTATTGTTCTCTTTTTGTTTTCGTTGTAACATCGAGAATGGGATATGATGTTCCCTATTTCTTCGAAAGGAAGTTTTCGCATCATGATGGGAAGATCCCACCTAATTATTGGAACAGGCGTTTCACTATCAGTTCTACAGCTGATGGGTATGCAAGTAACGGCACCGGCTGTTACGGTTGCCCTCATTGGCTCGCTCCTGCCGGACATTGATGAGCCGAATTCCTTGTTGGTATCCAAGGCACTGCCCAATAGTTTGATCAGGCTGCTGCAAACCATATTGCTGCCGACAGCCGTTTTTGTGTATTTTTACGTACAGGCGAAGCCTTGGAATCTGCTCCTGGCCATTCTGGTCGGGCTGGTATCTTTCCTGCCATCGCGTTCGCTCCGCAAAGTGTTGATGTTCGCTATCGGACTGGGTCTTGTATTCTACGGTCACGCTCTCGCGCCATGGAATCTGATCGCAGGGAGTCTGCTCATGTTATGTACTACGCTGACCCACAGAGGTCTAACCCATACGGTCTATGGAACAGCAGTTTGGGGAGGACTACTATACAGCACAACGCATGAGCAGGGACCGGAGATTTGGGTTGCCGGAGGAGTAGCATATGCCATGCATCTGCTAGCTGACTCGTTGACGAATCGCGGGATTCGTCCGCTTCCGCCACTCAAGTGGAGGATCAGAGCGAATTTGATGAGCACGGGGACCAAACATGGAGCAGTGGTGGAGAATGTATGTATTGTGCTAACCCTTATTTTGGCATGGATCGCATTCTCGCCGTTATTTCTGTAACTTCAAAAACGCCAGTCCGGAGTATATGGACTGGCGTTTTTTTATTGCTCCGCTTCAGGAAGAGGATGGGGAATCGGTAAGCCCATCAATATCCGAAGAGCCAAATACAAATAACACAATAAGGATGACTACAATTAATAGCTCGGCGAATCCAGTTCCGTCAAAGTCAGACATCATCCCAACCTCATTTCATTCCATTCATTTAGGAATTCATTCTTTTTTGGAAAGCCCGCATCACATCATCCAGAGTCACATCGCCCATCTCGTCAAGAAATTGGACCAGTTTATCGGCATTCGAAGGGTTAATGTTTGTTAGTGTTTTATACTGTCCGACAAGCTCAACGACCAGAGTGGCTTCACGAAACAAGGTGACAGCATCGACTCTTAATTTGCCGCTAACAAGCAATGCTGCAACGATAAGTTCCAGGTTTCTACCTTTAAGGTTGCCATTGAGAAGGGAGTTTGCGGCATTTGTTTTTTTGGAGCCTTTATTCGATTTTCCATTCCTTCCCACTGCCATAACAGGTCCTCCACTGCTTGGTGTTTTGTTCTCTTTCGTTGTTGTATCTTATGTGTTATTTCCTGTAATGTTCGAACTATTAATCTCTTTTTGCGTAAAAAAAAGAGACACTCCAACCAAAGTCGGAATGCCTCTTTATCTAGAGGGATGTCAACCAGAGTTTTCAATCCTGTGACTCGCTCCAGTATTTACGCGTTTTCAATAATAGTGTTCATGGTTGTACGATCCAGACCCTTCACCAGTTTGACAAGCAGCGCCTTGGCAGCGTCATAGTCATCCGTGTGAATGATGGAAGATGAGGTATGGATGTAACGAGCGCAGATTCCGATGACCGTTGAAGGTACACCAATTCCGCTCAGGTGAACTTGTCCAGCATCCGTGCCACCAGGGGAGATAAAGTATTGCATCTTGATCTGGTTCGAAGAAGCCGTATCCTGCACATATTCCACCATGCCGCGATGAGTGAACATGCCTGGATCGAAAATACGAAGCAGAGCCCCTTGCCCAATGTGTCCAAAGGACTGTTTGTCACCTGTCATGTCATTTGCTGCACTGCAATCCAGTGCGAAGAAGATGTCTGGTTCAATCAGATTGGCAGCTGTACGCGCACCGCGAAGCCCCAATTCCTCCTGAACTGTTGCACCGCAATACAGCGTGTTTGGAAGTTTTTCTTGGTGGAGTGCCTCAACCAATTCAAGGGCAAGTCCGACTCCGTAGCGGTTATCCCAGGCTTTTGCCATGATTTTTTTCGGGTTCGCCATTGGTGTGAATTCACAGATTGGCACGATTTGCATGCCTGGGTGAATACCCCAAGATTCGGCTTCCGCACGGTTATCCGCACCGATATCCAGATACATGTGGTTTAGATCAACCGGTTTGCTCCGTTGGGACTCATCCAGCAAGTGAGTAGGCGTAGAACCTACAACGCCCGTAATACGGCGATCCGGAGTAATGATCTGCAGACGTTGGGACAGAACAGCCTGGCTCCACCATCCACCAAGTGGTCGGAATTTAACCATGCCTGTTTCCGTAATGCCTGTTGTCATGAAGCCCACTTCATCAAAGTGTCCGGCTACCATAACTTTGGGGCCTGATTCTTCACCGCGCAGTACGCCAAAAAGGCTTCCCAGACGATCCTGGACAAATTCCTCTGTATATTGGGAGAGCTGCTCCTTCATCCATCCGCGAAGCTCACGCTCGAATCCGGAAGCGGAAGGGAATTCCGTTAACGTACGAAACATCTCCATTGTTTTTTCATTCATGTGTCGACAACTCCTCTAATCGTATGTATGACAGTCTCGACAGAACGGCTGCGGACTGTTGTCCTCCATCTAATAGTAAAGGACATTATTAACCACTGGTCACATTATAGTATGAACCTTGTGCACCTAATTGTCCATGTCTGTGTCACCTATCTTAGGGACCGTTAGTACAATGAACGTGAAAGTTTGCTTTTGAATTGGGCTTTACCCTCACGCCTTTCACAGGATGATTGAATATGCATGAGTTGAGACGCACCTGCGTTCCCGTTACTGGAGATACTTATTCGTTTGCCTGACGACAGGAAGGAGTTGGGACACCAGATGAAGCCACCTCATGAAGGCAATGAAGATATCCTTTTTATCGTCCTTTTTATTTTGCTCGTCATCGTACTTCTTTATTTATAAAAAAAGCTTCACACTTGACTGTTCATACGATTAAATCAACTTCTCTCTGATCCGGCGTATTGGATTTAGGCTGCTGAACCGTTCTTCCCCCCCAACTGGAAACAATTGTTGCAATTCGCCGGATACATAACCTTCCCATGATTAACAAACAATGAACATAGGATTTCACACGATATGCAGCGACAAGCTGTGCGACCCATTCGATTTCTAAGGAGGTTCTGAATCTTGCCAGCTCAAACTAAAGGATCCGGTAACGGAAAAAAGTCATCATCCCTGTCCATCAGTGAACAGGATTACAAGAAGGTAGCCAAAAAGCATGAGCCGGCTCGTCCGATCCTTGCAAATTGCATTAAGGCTTTCTTTGTCGGGGGATTCATTTGCATCATTGGACAGGCTATCCAGGAAGCATTCAAGGCAGGCTTCGATATGACTTCCAAGGAAGCAGCAAGTCCTACGGTTGCGGTCATGATCCTGATCTCAGTTATCCTCACCTGCCTTGGGGTCTACGACAAAATTGCTCAATGGGCCGGAGCAGGAACAGCGGTTCCGGTGACCGGATTTGCCAACTCGATGTGCTCGGCAGCATTGGAGCACCGGGCTGAGGGGCTTGTCCTTGGCGTCGGAGCAAACATGTTTAAGCTAGCTGGCTCGGTTATCGTATTTGGCGTCGTGGCTGCCTTTATCATAGGTATTATCTACGCCATTCTTGGATTTGGAGGTGGACATCTATGAAGCTTGTCGGACGCCAAACCTGGCAATTTGAGAATGGTCCTCGAATTATTGGCAGGGCAGCGGTTGTTGGGCCAGAGGAGGGAGATGGACCGCTGTCCGCCGATTTCGATTACATCTATGACAATCTGGAGATTGGCGAGAAAACATGGGAAAAGGGGGAGCGCAAGCTGCTAGAACAAGCTACGCAGCTGGCACTCATCAATGCAAACATCACAAAGGAAGAGCTGCAGTTTTTCATTGGTGGTGATCTCCTCAACCAGATTATCAGCAGTTCTTTTTCGGCTCGGAAACTGGGAGCTCCTTACCTCGGTGTATTTGGGGCTTGTTCGACCTCGATGGAGAGCCTTGCATTAGCATCCCTAATTGTCGATTCAGGTGCAGGTGATTATGTCCTGGCCGGCACGGTTAGCCATAACTGCACAGTGGAGAAGCAGTTCCGCTACCCGACCGAGTATGGATCCCAGAAACCTCCTTATGCTCAGTACACCGTGACCGGATCTGGTTGCGGCGTAGTCTCCCGCTCTGGAGAAGGTCCAGTTGTCACGCGGGCAACGATTGGACGGGTCATGGATCTTGGCATCAAGGATCCGTTTAACATGGGGGCAGCCATGGCTCCAGCAGCGGCGGATACCATCGTCTCTCATTTTCGGGATACGGGGCTTGAACCAGGGTATTACGATCTGATCGTCACTGGAGATTTGGCCTCGGTTGGACACCCCATCACGAAAGAACTGTTGCAAAAGGAAGGCATCCCCATGGAACAAACGACGTTTAATGACTGTGGACTCATGATTTATGATCGGGAGAAGCAGCCATTCGTTGTAGCAGGCGGCAGCGGCTGCGGCTGCTCAGCGACTGTAACGTACGGACACATAATGAACCGGATGCAAAAAGGCGATCTCAAACGGGTACTGGTTGTGGCCACGGGCGCGCTGCTGTCACCGATTTCCTACCAGCAGGGCGAGAGCATCCCGTGTATTGCACACGCCGTAGCCATTGAAAAGGAGGGATAAACGATGCAATTTTTATGGGCATTTATTGTTGGCGGTCTGATCTGTGTAGTGGGTCAGCTGCTGATGGATGGCGTCAAGCTGACGCCGGCTCACACCATGAGTACACTTGTTGTGGCAGGAGCGGTTGCGGATGCGCTTGGATGGTATGATCCACTGGTAGAATTTGCAGGAGCTGGAGCATCCATTCCCATTACGAGTTTTGGCAATTCACTCGTGCACGGGGCATTGACCGAGCTTGAGAAAGTAGGATGGATCGGGGTTATTACCGGGATATTTGATTTGACGGCAGCAGGGATATCAGCCGCGATTATCTTCTCCTTTCTCGCCGCGCTGGTGGTTCGGCCGAAGGGCTGACAAGGCACAGTCAAATTGTTTTAACCATATATGTATGCACTAAGAGGCTCCGGATGTTTAATATCCGGGGCTTTTTGTCGCGATCATGCGAGAATGGTGGCCAATCTGACGGCTGGAAACAAATTGTGATTCTCTTCGAGTGTACTCGCGCCCGTTGTTCATGTACAATAAAAGGAAATCTGTATGCTTTTTTAGGAGGTTAGACCACATGCCTGTGCGCAAAGAGTCGATCCAAATCATTTCAGCAGTTCGTTCTAATCTAGAATCTTGCATAATGGGGAAATCCTTTGAAATTCAACTTTTGCTCACAGCTTTGCTTGCAGGCGGACACGTTCTGATCGAAGACGTACCCGGAACAGGCAAGACGCAGTTGATCAAAGCATTATCGAAATCCATGCGCGGAGAATACCGCCGCATTCAATGTAATCCTGATATTTTGCCAAGTGATATTACAGGTGTATCCGTATTCCACCCGCGTGACGAGCGCTTTTATTTCCGTCCCGGTCCGGTCATGACCAACATACTTCTGGCGGATGAGATCAACAGGGCAACTACGAAGACTCAGTCAGCCCTGCTGGAAGTCATGGAAGAGCGCAGTGTAACGGTAGATGGCGATACCTATGATCTGCCGCACCCGTTCATGCTCTGTGCTACACAGAATCCAATCGATTTTGAGGGAACGTATACATTGCCGGAAGCACAGCTTGACCGGTTCATGCTGAAAATAAGTCTGGGCTATCCGGACAAGGATATCGAGAGAACATTGCTGAAGCAGCATCAGTCAGGTCAGCCCGTGGACCGACTGGAGTCCGTAACTCATATGGACCAGATATCGGCGATTCAGCAGGAGATCAAAGAAGTCTTTATCGGAGATCCGGTCATGGACTACCTGCTTGATGTCGTTCGCAATACACGTTCGCATCCGTCCGTGCTGCTGGGAGCCAGCCCGCGTGCAGCCATTTCTTTCATGATGGCGGTGAAGGCGTTTGCCTTCCTGCAGGAACGTGATTATGTGCTCCCGGATGACGTGAAAACGATGGCGCCGTATGTCCTTTCCCACCGGATTGTACTGCGTCCTGAAGCGAGACTGGACAGCATGAGCTCTGAAGCCGTACTGAATTCTGTACTTCAGCAGGTTCGTGTGCCCGTCTCCATGGGGCAATAATTCATGAAGCCGCTTTTGAGTAATGTCAGAAGAGGAATGCGCCACCCTCGCGTATGGAGTATCGCGGCGGTGTGGATTTGTTGCTTGGCGTATGTGTTATTCCAGGGCGGGAAGACATCCATCATGCTGCTCTCGATGGTGACCCTCCTTTGTCTGTATCTTGCCATTGCCGGATTCAGTGGTGTAAGACGTGCACGCGGTGTACGAATGCTATCATCAGGTCAGGACCATGAAGAGTTGCTGCATGCCGGTGACCAGGTCCAGGTGAAGCTCAGGCTGACCATTCCCGGATTTTTGCCACTGCCTTACGTGGTTGTCCGTGAAATGTTGCATCGTCATAACGGGGAATCCTGGTCCTTCAGGGAGAGCCTGATTCCGAACATGCGAGGCAATGGAGAGTTGTCTTTTCAGACTCCGCCGCTGGAGCGCGGTAAATATGCGTTTTCCGAAACGGAATGTGCAAGCGAGGATATCTTTGGCCTGATTGAGCACCGTGGTAAATTCAAGGCCAAGGGCGAGTTCAGGGTGCTGCCTCGCACCGTATTCATACCGTACTGGCAGCTGTACGATCGTAAATCAAGACTGTCTGGACCGCAGACCGCGCAGACGCGTTCCCGTAGGGAAACGACTCAAATCAATGGTGTTCGTGATTACGTGTATGGCGATAGGCTGTCCCGGATTCACTGGAATGCTACGGCCAAGACAGGAACATGGAAATCCAAGGAGTTTGAACATGAGTCGGTGCCCAAAACCATTTTGGTACTTGACGCTCTGGCGGGCAGTTACGAGCAGGGAGAAACATTTGAGCTGGCGGTTTCCACTGCGGCATCGCTACTGGAGTATGGTACGAGAGAACGGATGGGTATGGGGCTGATGACGCTATCTGACCAAACGAAGCTGCTTCCTCCAAGCGAAAGCCTGCTTGAACGGCAGAAGATGATGCATCATCTGGTGGATGTTCAGCACAATGGTCAGGATAAAAGGCTGGTGCCCGGGATTGAGAAGCTTGCGCGGCAGCTGCCGCAGGGTGCTTATTTTGTAGTCATATCTCCCCAGAAGGATGAAAAAGTACTGGAATTGCTGCGGTGGGCTGATACTCGTGGGATGACTCCTTGCCATATTATCCTTGACACCAAGGAGTCACGTCAGAGTGCCGAATGGGCCGCCATGCTGCGAGGAAGAGGCACGAGATCCTTTGTTGTTTCCCATCTGCAGGAGCTTCCAACGGTTATGGGGGGAGGTTCTGTATGAGTACAATTAGTAGAGAACAGTCGATGGGGAAAAGATCCTGGTACCATGCAGCGTCCCTGCTCTGGATTTTCCTGATTGGGATGCAGTGGATTTCGTTTACACAGGAATCCTGGTACACCGAGACGACATCATTGGTATTATGGACGCTGGCTGCGGTCAGTGTACTGGAGATTATTTTACCTTTCAAAACGATATACCGTAACATAATCAAGGCTATTGTTCTTATTTATATTTTGCATAAAACGCTCATTGATTACTCTGTGTACATTCCTTACGGTACACTGAGCGATCGCACGGAGCAATTTCTGATGCATTTGACCCCGTACATCTGGTTCTCCCTATGCGCATGGGTCATGCTCGAAGCGGCTCTTCGTCTGGTGACGACAACACGCCGTATTCTTGTTTTTCTGGGTGTGAACATCGTTTCGATGGGAATCCTGGATTCCTTCACTCAGATTCCGCTCTGGATTGAAGTGGCCTGGGTCATGTTTGCCGGGATGGGGTGGCTCGTTTGCCAGCACTTCCGCAATTTCCAACTGAACTATCCACAGGGCTGGAAACGTCTGATCCGTTATCCGTACAAAATACTGGCCAACATCGCAATTATCTTTTCTCTGATTATTGTAGCGAGTGTTAACATGCCTGAAGTACCGCCTACGCTGACAGATCCTTATACGGCATGGCGTAACTATACCGGAAGCTCTACCAGCCAGACCGGCAACGGAACGCTGGATATTCCAAGTTCTACAGAGTCCGGATACAGCCGTGAAGATAACCAGTTGGGCGGTGGATTCAATTTTGACTACACACCTGTCATGTCGGTAACGACCAATGAACGGAGTTACTGGCGGGGTGAAACCCGGGAAGAGTACACCGGCACAGGGTGGGATGACCGCAGACGGGTGTCCTCAGAAGATGTAGAGATTGGACAAACCCTGGAGAATGAGGATGCGGGTAACGTAAATACCAAGCAAGTTACGCAAAAGGTAACCATGCTGAACGATAGTGTATATCCAATCCTATTTGGTGCGTATTCCATAACCGAAGTGAGTTCGGTCAATGGTGAGAACGAATCAGGCCGGATGCTGTGGAATGCGAATCAGGCAGAGCTGCATATTGTCACAGATCGGCAGCAGCCGCAATTCCCGAAAACGTATACGGTTGTATCCGAGGCACCAGTCATTGTGGAAGATGAGCTCCGTACCAAGACGTTTGACGATCTATATGGAAGCAATCCCGCAGATGACATGTACCTGCAAATGCCTTCTCGCTTTCCGGACCGGGTGATAGAGCTTGCGGCCGAAATCACGGCTGCGGCAAATACGCCGTATGAAAAAGTGGCATTACTGCAAAACTACTTACAACAAAACTTTAATTACACCAACAATCCCGATTTATCCCGAAAAGTAAGCAATGATTTTGTTGAAGGATTTTTGTTTGACATCCGTGAGGGGTACTGTGATTATTTCTCTACGGCGCTCGTCATGATGGCACGTTCGGAAGGTATTCCTGCCCGCTGGGTAAAAGGATATGCCCCTGGACAGATGTCTCTTAATTCCGACATGCAGGCGCCACGACAGCCTGGTTCTGAAATTGAGACGACGTATACCGTAACTAATGCAGATGCTCATTCCTGGGCTGAGGTGTACTTTGGTGAATACGGATGGATTCCGGTTGAAGCGACACCTGGCTTCGATATGCCTCTGTTGACGGAACAGCCTGATGTACAGCCGGTAGACGAGCCTGAAGAACAACCAGAAGAAGAACAGGTTGTTGAAGAAGAGCAAGCACCTGCACCTGAACAAGCAGCATCCGGCATTCCCGCGTTTGTGATCTGGGCAGCGGTGGCTGTGCTTGCTCTATGGGTTGCTTATATGTTCTGGCGGAATCGCTTCTCACTCCGTTTCTGGATTCTGCGTCTGCGCACCGGCGGACCGCTTACCCCAGAGCAGAAAGTTGTCGCAGAGACGGAACGCTGGATTCGCTATGTGAAACGAAAAGGATTGACCCGAAGCGGAGACGAGACCCTTCGCGAGTCTGTCAACCGATGGAGTCAGGCCAAACCGGCTGCGGCAGCAACACTGCAAGAACTGCTGGCGATGTTTGAACGCACGCGTTACAGCCCGGCTTCCGTGACTTCGGATGATTGGAAGGCAGTCTATGAGACGGCCTCGAAGCTGCGCAAGGAACTCAAAGCGGAACGGGCATAGAGGGTGCCCGTCCCGTTTTTCGTTTTTCCCATACCATCAGGCACTGTATGCATTTTCAGGAAAGACGGATTTGTGATATAGTGTGTCGTATGAAACTGAGGTGACTTCTTTGTTTAAAATGTTAATGCCCAAGCTGCGAGTAGACACGGTTTTTGACATAAATCTGGAAGAGCTGTACGCTCAAGGCTACCGTGGAATTATAACTGATCTGGATAATACGCTTGTCGGTGCCAAAGCTCCTGATGCCACGCCGGAACTGATTGAATGGTTTGCGCGTGTGAAAGAGGCGGGTTTTAAGCTGATGATCGTGTCCAATAACAATTTGAACCGTGTATCTTTGTTTGCGACTCCGCTGGATATCCAGTTTGTGCATAGTGCACGCAAACCATCGAATGCACCGTTTCGTAGAGCAATGAAAATGATGGAGCTTACTCCAGAAAAAACGATTGTTGTAGGCGACCAGATGCTTACGGATGTATATGGAGGCAACCGACTGGGACTTTATACAGTTCTGGTACTGCCCATTTCCATTGGTGATGAAGGTTTCATGACCCGCTTCAATCGTCGCGTGGAACGGATTGCTCTAACCAGTTTGCGCAAGAAAGGCTTATGGCTCGAGGAGGAAAAGAAGAAATGACAGAAACGCATAACGGCAATCCTGCCGTAAGATGCAGTGGGTGCGGAGTGCATCTGCAAACGGAAAATCCGGACAAACCGGGATTTATCCCGGAGAAAGCGCTGGATCGTGAACCGGTCATATGTCAACGCTGTTTCCGGATCAAAAACTACAATGAGTCATCATCCGTCACGGTGGATCAAGACGAATTCCTGGCTCTTCTCAGCAAAATCGGGGATAAGGATGCACTTGTCATCCATATCGTTGATCTGTTTGACTTTGACGGCAGCATCATTTCCGGTTTGCAGCGTTTTGTAGGCAACAATCCGGTTCTGCTGGCTGTTAACAAAACGGACCTGCTTCCCAAAGTAACCAACTGGAACAAGGTTCGTAATTGGGTACAGAAGCAGGCTAAGGAGCAAGGTTTGCGTACGGTGGATATCGTACTGTGCAGTGCCAAGCAAAATCAGGGATTCGATCGTCTGCTGGAACTTGTTGGTACGTATCGCGAGGATCGTGACGTTTACGTGGTAGGCGGTACCAATGTGGGCAAATCGACGTTGATTAACCGTCTGATCCGCGACTACAGCGATTTGGAGCAGGAACTGACAACGTCCCGTTATCCGGGAACGACGCTGGATATGGTCAACATTCCACTCGATGATGGCAAATATATTATTGATACGCCGGGAATCGTGTATCCATGGCGTTTTAGTGAGATTGTATCACGCAAGGATCTGGCAGCCATCATGCCGGACAAGCAGCTTAAACCGGCCGTGTATCAATTGAATGCCGGTCAGACGCTGTTCTTTGGTGCCATGGCTCGTTTTGATTTCATTGAAGGTGATCGCCAGTCCTTCACTTGTTATACAAGCAATGCAATCGATATTCACCGGACGAAACTGGAGCGTGCAGACGATCTGTATCGTGACCACGCCGGAGAACTGCTGTCCCCGCCAAGCCGTGAGGATGCAGCGGACATGCCTGAATGGACACGGCATGAGTTCCGTATCAAACGTGGTAGCCAGTCCGATGTGTTTATATCTGGTCTGGGTTGGATCAAGGTCAATGGTGACAATGGAGCGCTTGTCGCTGTACATGCACCAAAAGGTATTCGAGTGCTGGTTCGTCCATCTTTGATCTAGTTATATGGCAAATTGATTCTCAATAGATCGGGGGCGGACGCATGTCAGAACAAAAGAATACCTGTACTTCACTTCCTGTTTTGCTTGGAGTCTTTGGGGATCCGATTGGACATTCCAAGTCACCTGCCATGCATAATGCGGCTCTGGCGACAGCGGGTGTGAACGGATTGTATATGCCGCTTCATGTTCCTCCAGAGCAGCTGGAAGCAGCTGTTAAAGGCATTGTTGCCTTGGGATATCGGGGTGTTAATGTAACAATCCCTCACAAGGAAGAAGTAATGAAATACCTCGATGTCATTGATGAAAGTGCGCGGCTGATTGGTGCTGTTAACACGATCGTCAACGATAATGGTAAACTGACGGGGTACAATACTGATGGTATTGGTTATGTTCGTTCGTTGAAGGAAGAAGCAGTACCGGAACTCTTAGGCAAGAAGATTGCAGTTCTTGGGGCAGGAGGCGCTGCAAGAGGCGTCATCTATGCTCTGGCACTGGAGAAGCCGGAACGGATTAGCATCTTGAACCGTACAGCAGAGAGAGCAGAGAGTCTTGCCTCCGATTTGAGAGGGCACGGATTGGGGGACATCACGGGCAGCGGCATGGAAGAAGCTGCAGCTGTGTTAGCCTCGGCTGATATCGTTATCAACACTACGGCGGCAGGCATGCATCCGCATATCGATGATGTACCTGTGAACCCGGAGCTGATTCGGGAAGGTGCGGCCGTGAGTGATTTAATCTATAATCCGCTGGAGACACGCCTGCTCCGAGAAGCACGTTTGCGTGGATGCATCGTGCACGGCGGCCTAGGCATGTTTGTGTATCAGGGCGCGGTCGCATTTGAACACTGGCTCGGCATTCCTGCGCCAGTTGAGACAATGAGACGCGCTGTATTGGATAGTTTTAATAAGTGAAAAATATCATTGAACGGTCAGGCAACAGACAGACGATAAAGCTGTTATAGTGGCCTGCCGGGCTTAAGGAGTTTTGGAGTAATTATGTTAAACGGTAAACAAAAGCGCTTTTTGCGCTCACAAGCACATCATCTGACCCCTGTATTTCAGATCGGTAAAGGGGGCACCAATGATCATCTGTTCCGTCATATCGAAGAGGCAATTGAGAAACGCGAATTGATGAAAGTGCAAGTATTGAACAACTGTCTGGATGACAAAAACGAAATCGCTGAAGAAGTGGCCCGGGAAACCGGCAGCGAACTGGTGCAGATTATCGGAAGCACGATCATCCTGTATAAGGAATCACGCGACAACAAACAAATCGAACTTCCTTAGGACGGTGACACGGGTGAAGATTGGTATCATGGGCGGGACGTTTGATCCGATTCACATGGGACATCTGCTCGCAGCCGAAGCTGCAAGAGATTCACATGCCTTGGATGAGATCTGGTTTATGCCTTCCCATGTTCCGCCCCATAAACGTGGAGCTGGAGCTTCGGGACAGCAGCGGCTGGATATGACTGAGGCTGCGGTAAAAGGTGTAGAACAGTATGAAGTACTGGGCATCGAAATGGAACTCGGTGGTGTGTCCTATACGATCGATACGATGAAGGAACTTTGGCGCCGTTATCCGGAGCATGAATTTTATTTCATTATCGGAGCGGACATGGTGAACTATCTTCCGAAGTGGGAACAGATTGAAGAACTGGCAGCGAAATTAACCTTTATCGGTGTGGGTCGGCCAGGGTTTCAGCTGCATCTGGATGACTTGCCGGAAGAAGTGCAGGACAGCGTTTTGCTGGCCGAAATGCCCTTGGTGGACATTTCATCCACAGCTGTTCGCAGGAGACTCGCTAAGGGGCATTCGGTAAGGTTCATGATCCCTGATGCAGTTCATCAATATATTGTAAGGAGCGGTTTATATGGGACTAAGCCGTGAAGAATTAATTAAGGCCGTTTCCGGTCAGATGCCGGAGAAGCGCTGGAAGCATACGCTTGGCGTGATGGAAAAGGCCGTCCAGTTGGCAGAGAAGTATGGGGCGGATCCCGTCAAAGCCGATCTGGCAGCCATATTGCATGACGTCGCCAAGTACTGGCCTGTATCCGAGATGGAAGCGGTCATCCGTGAAAACGGATTGAACGAAGAACTGTTACAGCATGACAAGCAGCTCTGGCACTCTGAAGTAGGTGCCTTCGTGGCACAGCGTGATTATGGTATTGATGATCCGGAAATCATTAACGCAATCCGCTGGCATACTTCCGGGCGTGAAGGTATGAGTCTGCTCGATAAGGTCGTATGTCTTGCTGACTATATTGAACCGGGAAGAGATTTCCCAGGCGTAGATCACATTCGTGAGCAGGCAGAGCGCAGCTTGGAAGAGGGACTGATTGCCGGTTTTGATTCCACGATCAGCTTGCTGATCTCGCAGCGCCGCGTCATTTATCCGCTAACGATGTTGTCGCGGAATGATCTGATTGCACACTTATAAAATATGGAGGTTGGTTCATGACAGTATCATCGAAAGAACTTATGAATATGGCGGTAACCGCCGCTGACGATAAAAAGGCATCGAACATTGTAGCACTCGATCTGAAAGGCATCTCTCTGGTTGCAGACTATTTCGTAATCTGTCACGGTAATTCCGATACACAGGTACAGTCCATTGCAACAGAAATTCGCAAACAGGCACATGCAGCTGGCGTTAACATTAAAGGAATCGAGGGCATGGATTCCGCACGTTGGGTGCTGATGGATATGGGCGACGTGGTTGTGCATATTTTCCATCGTGATGAGCGCGAGTATTACAACATTGAACGGTTATGGTCTGACGCCAAAGTGGTGGAAACGGTATGAGTTTGATTGCAGGCACGGTCATCTCCCTGCCGGTTGATCGCGAAGTATCGCCCTTTGGATACTTTTTGACGACCGGATCGGAAGATGTACTGCTTCACTATACGGAACTCACACGGGATGTCAAAATTGGGGAGACGCTTGAGGTCTTTTTGTTCTTTGATACAGAGGACCGTTTGGCAGCAACGATGAAAAAACCACATCTCACGCTCGGCGAAATGGCACGACTGGTTGTGGCAGATATACACCCACGCCTTGGCTGTTTCCTTGAGATGGGACTTGGACGGCAGTTGCTGCTCCCCATCCGTGAATTGCCCGAATTGGAAGAACTACGTCCACACGTGGGCGATGAAGTTTTTGTTATTATGGAACATGACAAGCAGGGACGTCTTCGTGCCAAATTGGCCGGGGAACGCGAGCTTGCTCCCCTGTCGTTCCACGCTCCAACATCATGGTTGAATGAATGGGTGGAAGCAACGGTGTACAAACCATTGCAGATGGGGACTTTTGTGCTTGTAGAAGGTGGAGTACTTGGCTTCGGTGCTATCGGTATGATCCATTCATCTGAGCGCAACAGAATGCTGCGGCTGGGTGAGAAAGTGAAGTGCCGGGTAACGCTGGTTCGTGAAGACGGGCGTGTTAACCTGGCCATGTCCCCTCGCAAAGAGGTAGGCCGTAACGAAGATGCGGACAAACTTCTTGCGTTTATGAAAGAACGCCCTATGGGCGGTATGCCTTATTCGGATGCCACTCCGCCGGATATCATCAAGCAGCGCTTTGGAATCAGCAAGTCTGCTTTTAAGCGTGCTTTGGGCAAGCTGATGAAAGACGGACTCGTGACGCAGAAGGAAAACTGGACGTACTTGGCGGACTCGGCTCCCAAGGAATCGAATGAAGACAAGTAATCGTTAACGACATATTGGAATGAGGAAGGGCAGGGCAAGGCTGGGTGAACTCCGGACGCCCCTGCTTTTTCTTTTGGAATCGGAAAATGAAATTGAAAGTGCGGTGCCTGACATGTCTTACCGTAAATTTGCTTATGTGTACGATGAATTAATGGAAGATATGCCTTATCCGGACTGGATAAGGTTTGCAAGAACAGCTTGGGAGCAGCACGGCATGCCCAAGAGCGTAGCCGAACTTGGATGTGGAACAGGGTCAATTACGATCCCGCTGGTCAACTCGGGGTTTGAAGTGACGGGTATTGACCTGTCTGCGGATATGTTATCTGTAGCGCGAAGCAAAATGGAGGGAACCCCTCAAGGTCATCGATTGTACCGGGAAGGCAGTGTTCGCTGGGTTCAGCAGGATATGCGGGATTGGAGAGTGCCTGAACCAGTAGATTCGGTAATCTCCTTCTGTGACTGCATTAATTATCTGCTAGAAAAGGAAGATGTCATTCGTACGTTCCAGCGTACCTACGAGATGCTGAAGCCGGAAGGGACATTCCTGTTTGATGTACACCATCCTGACACCTTGATCCGTTATGAAG
This sequence comes from Paenibacillus sp. ACRRY, assembly GCF_022346995.1. Lineage (GTDB taxonomy): Bacteria > Bacillota > Bacilli > Paenibacillales > Paenibacillaceae > Paenibacillus. The sequence goes on from NZ_JAKRNM010000002.1 coordinate 418,226, forward strand.
AAGAGCAGCCTTTTGTTCTGGATGAACGCTCCGTATCTTATATCTGGACCTGCGACATGGATCGTGAACGGTGTGAGATTGAGCATCATCTCAGCATCTTCTCCCGGGTGGATGATAGCGGCAAGGACATGTACCAGCGATTTGAAGAGGTACACGTTCAGCGTGCATACGACCCGGAATGGATGAAGCTGGAGTTGACCAAAGCTGGATTCAGGGATGTCCGTGTATATGCTGATTTCACATGGAAAGAAGCTGGAGAAGGCGCGCAGCGGCTATTTTACGTCGCGGTGAAGTAGGATTGTAGAAATAGGGAACCGTCCTTGTAACAGTGAGGGCGGTTTTTTCTTGTTTTTTATGATGAAATGCATTGTCAGCAAGGGTGGAGAGAGCCATAATGGACGAGAATAGGAAACGCTTACCAGATCCTGATGGATAGAGTTCGTACTTATAAAAAGGTGGTGCTGAATGGAAAGTACATATAAAACGAGGCTGACTTCAGAACAACTGAATGCAATTGCCGAGCAACATTTTAATACAGGTATCAAGGAATATAGGGAAATGATTGACGGATGGGCCAACCATGCTTATTCTATCTCGCTTGGTGACGGGCAAGAGGTAGTGCTCAAAATCGCTCCTTCCAAGGTAGATAAACCATTGCGCTGTGAGCAGGATCTCCTGATGGCAGAAGTTCAGGCACTTCGTCTCGTGGAAGAGCTTCGAGATGTACCTGTCCCTCGTGTAATGGCGTGTGATACAACATACAGTCTTGCTCCGGCAGAGTACTTTATTATGGAATATATGCGCGGCACGCCTTATAACAAGGTGAAAGATCAGTATAGTGCAGCAGAGCAGGAAGAGATTGAAGAGCAGCTTGGTGCATTCAATCGCCGGATCAACGAGATCAAAGGTGAAAAGTTTGGTTATTTTTCAGACAAGAAACCAAAGTATAACACCTGGAAGGAAGCATTTCTGAGTCTGATGGATGATTTGCTTGCCGATGGAAAAGAGGCTGGCGTAAAACTTCCTATGGATTATGATGAACTTGCCCAATTGATTAGCGAGAAGTCGGATGTGCTGAGTGATGTCAACGAACCGGTACTCATTCACTGGGATCTGTGGGATGGCAATGTATTTGTCGAACAGGGACGGATTACAGCTATTATTGATTTTGAGCGCTGCCTTTGGGCGGATCCCCTGATGGAGCACTATTTCAGTCATTTTAATTATACAAAAGGATTTGTGAAGGGTTATGGCAGGGCCATCACAACCGATAGTGAACGAAAACGAAGAAGCTTGTACGATTTGTATTTTGATCTGATCCTGTGGATCGAATGCGAATATCGTCAATATGATAACAAGGAACACATCCAGTGGGCGCTTAATAACTTGGAAGAAGGAATCGAGCGATTTCGATTGTCCTGAGCCGAATGAGGAAGAACAGCATTATATATAGTCAAAAAACCACGCAATATTGACTTTAGTCTTGCTTTTTTATATAATGGTCCCGATATTGTATACATATTTCGATGATAAGGAACAGTAGTGGGTCCTGTACATGACAGAGAGTCGGCGGTTGGTGCAAGCCGATTGACAGTATTTCACGAACTCGCCTTGGAGAAATGCGGTGATTACACCATCCTGGCTTGAATGTTTGGCATTCGTTCAGGAATGGAAATCCGCATCGGTTAACCGCCGTTACAGGTCCAAAGGGAGTGGATGACGAAGCACGTTCGTCCGCTAACTAGGGTGGTACCACGGGAATTCAACCTCTCGTCCCTAGCGCTGCAAACGCTATGGATGCTGAGGTTTTTTTGTTGCAATAAATGTGAATAACCAAGAGGAGGAACAATAGATGAGTGAGAATCACCAGCCGAAGCACGGCTATCAGCCGCAGGTTATGGAGAAAAGTTGGCAGCAGTACTGGGATGAGAACAAAACGTTTAAAACAGGTGAGGACCCAGGTAAACCGAAGTTTTATGCACTCGACATGTTCCCCTATCCATCCGGTTCAGGTCTGCACGTAGGTCACCCGGAAGGGTATACGGCAACGGACATCGTTTCCCGTTTCAAACGTATGCGTGGTTATAATGTGCTGCATCCGATGGGCTGGGATGCTTTCGGTTTGCCTGCTGAGCAGCACGCTCTGGACACAGGCGAGCACCCGCGGGAAATTACATTCCGCAACATCGACAATTTCCGTCGTCAAATCAAGTCTCTTGGTTTCTCATACGACTGGGATCGTGAGATTAGCACAACAGACCCTGAATACTATAAATGGACACAATGGATCTTCATCCAGCTGTACAAAAAAGGCCTGGCATATGTAGATGAAGTGCCGGTTAACTGGTGTGAAGCGCTGGGTACGGTACTGGCTAACGAAGAGGTTATTGACGGCAAAAGTGAGCGCGGTGGTCATCCGGTTGTGCGCAAACCGATGCGTCAATGGGTACTGAAAATCACAGAATATGCTGAGCGCTTGCTGGAAGATCTGGAAGAGCTGGATTGGTCCGAGAGCATCAAGGATATGCAGCGTAACTGGATTGGCAAATCCACAGGTGCAGAGGTTGTATTTGCCATTGAGGGCAGTGAAGAAGTTATTAAAGTATTTACAACACGTGCGGATACCCTGTTCGGTGCAAGCTTTGCCGTTCTTGCTCCTGAGCATGAATTGGTTGATGCAATTACGACAGCGGAACAGCGTGAAGCCATTAAGGCTTACCAGGAGCAGGCTGCTCGCAAGAGTGATCTGGAACGTACGGATCTGGCCAAAGAGAAAACAGGCGTATTCACTGGTGCCTATGCGATTAATCCGGTCAATGGTGCAAAACTGCCTATCTGGATTGCGGATTATGTGCTCGCGGGATACGGCACAGGAGCGGTCATGGCGGTTCCGGGTCACGATGGTCGTGACTGGGAATTTGCGAAACAGTTCGGTCTGGACATCATTGAAGTTATCCAGGGTGGGGACGTAACACAAGAGGCGTATGCCGGCGATGGACCGCATGTGAACTCCGACTTCCTGAACGGACTGAATAACGAAGAAGCGATTGCAAAAATGATCGCATGGTTGGAAGAGAGTGGTAAGGGAGAAGGTAAAACAACGTATCGTTTGCGCGATTGGTTGTTCAGTCGTCAGCGTTACTGGGGTGAGCCGATTCCAATTTTGCACCTGGAAGATGGCACAATGAAGACTGTACCGGAAGATCAACTTCCTTTGCTGCTGCCGGATATCGACCAGATCAAACCTTCAGGTACTGGGGAGTCACCACTGGCGAACGTAACGGATTGGGTTAATACGGTGGACCCAGAAACGGGAATGAAAGCACGCCGCGAGACCAATACGATGCCACAGTGGGCGGGAAGCTGCTGGTATTATCTGCGCTTTATCGATCCACACAACGACAAAGAGCTGATCTCCCAGGAGAAACAGCAGCAGTGGTTGCCGGTTGACCTGTACATTGGGGGAGCCGAGCATGCCGTACTTCACCTGCTGTATGCTCGTTTCTGGCACAAAGTATTGTATGATCTGGGCGTGGTTAATACCAAAGAGCCATTCCACAAATTGGTGAACCAAGGTATGATTCTGGGAACCAATAACGAGAAAATGAGTAAATCCCGTGGTAATGTCATTAATCCGGATGAAATTGTGAATGAATTCGGAGCCGACACATTGCGTCTCTATGAGATGTTTATGGGACCTCTGGAAGCTACAAAACCGTGGAACGCTAACGGGGTAGAGGGCATGTACCGCTTCCTGTCACGCGTATGGCGTCTCTTCATCAACGAGGACACTGGAGCAATCAACGACAAGATTACTGTGGATGGCGGAACGGAAGAATTCAAACGCACAGCTCACAAAACGATTAAAAAAGTTACGGATGATCTGGAACATCTGCGTTTCAACACAGCGATCAGCCAGTTGATGATCTTCATCAACGATGCTTACAAAGCCGATACATTGCCACGTGAAGCGATGGAAAACTTTGTACAGCTCTTGTCCCCACTGGCACCGCACATGGCGGAAGAGTTGTGGAGCCGTCTTGGACACGAAGGAGGAATCTCCTACGTAGCTTGGCCGGAGTATGATGAATCCATGACGGTAGATGCTGAAGTGGAGATTGTTGTACAGGTCAACGGCAAAATTGTAACTCGTGCAACGATTGCTAAAGATCTCGATGCACAGGGCATGCAAGACTTTACAATGGAACTGGCGCCTGTCAAACAGGCTCTGGAAGGCAAGACCATTCGCAAGGTCATTGCCGTTCCAGGCAAACTCGTTAATATTGTTGCCGGTTAATTTCACCGGCTCTAAATACTTCATCCAGCTTCAACAAGTCTTCTTCGTACTTGTCGTGGGTTGTATGGATAAGGCTGTCAAATACACCGTCCAGGCTGTTCTTCATTAAAGCAAGTGCCTGGGCGGTAATACCACCGGGAACGGCAACGCGAGCCTGAAGTTCTTGGGGTGTATATCCTCCTTCCGTCAGCAGCTTGCCTGTTCCGAGGAGCATTTCACCTGCAAGAGCACAGGCGTCTGCGCGTTTGATCCCTGTAAGTTTGACGGCACTCTCGATCCATTGTTCCAGGAAGAAGGATATGAATGCAGGTCCGCAGCTGGAAAAGTCGGATGTGATCCGGGTGCAGGCTTCATCGACTTGGTAAGGTCTGCTGAAGTGACTGAGAAGTCCCTCCAGAACGGATCGGTCTTCAGGGGTCATGCGTTCGCCATGAATGCACAGGGATGCTCCGCTGCCGACCTGGTGTGTAACGCTGGGGATGATCTTGGAGACTTTGCAAGGAAGTGAAGATTCCAGATGGCGCAGCTGCACGGGACTTGTAATCGAGACGATGATATGATTGGAATTTACAACAGGCAGAATGTCGTCAATAACATGCTTGAATTCGAGTGGTTTCACGCATAGAAATATGATGTTGCTTCGGATGACCGTTTCCCGATTGCTCTGTGATTCATGCAGACCGGGATAACGGAGGGATAACTGACGCACTTTGGAAGGGGTCCGATTGCTTGCGGCGATCTGCCGGGGCTCGAGTGCTCCGGATTGAATCATGGCATAGATCAGCAGGCTTCCCATGCTGCCGGTTCCGATAAATCCAACCTTCATTGTTTCAGGCCTCCTTTCATGCTTTACGGTACTGGCGCAGTTCGTTCCTTCTAGTCTATGCACCAGGACTTGTATGACATGACATGAAAAAAGCAAAGCTTTGATTTCATCAGCAACATTTAACGGTTCGGAAGCACCGCCCGTGTTCAGAATATTTATTTTGAAGACAGGGAGAGGTGTGGAAGACATGAAATGGAAACAGGGAGTAGCCATTGCTGCTGCGGTACTAGGAAGTCTATTAATATTATGGTCGGGCAAAAGTGAACAGCCACCTTCTGGCTGGGAACCCATACAGCTCGGCACCGAGACGCCGACGAAAGAGCAGGAACCCTCTGCTGTGCAGTCGGCTGTTTTGGGTCAAGGCGAAGCAAACGTTACTGCGGATGAAAAAGCTAAGAAAGCTGCTGATGTCGCTGTTGCGGGGCAGATTGAACAGGCAAAACCCGTTGTTGAAGAGGCCGATTCAAATAGCGCATCAAACCAATCAGAGGTACCTTCATCAACTGCAACTGATACGGTACCTGCTGCGGAAGCTGCACAAGAAAATAACCAAACTGCTCAGCCTGCACAGGATATCGATAATGGCAAAATTGATGTCAATACAGCACCTGCTTCCAAACTTACGGAGCTTCCGGGCATAGGGGAGAAAAAAGCCCAGGCCATCATCGACTATCGAAATGCCCATGGTCCATTTACCAAAGTGAGTGATCTGACAAAGGTCAAGGGGATTGGGATGAAAATGTTGGAGAAAATGGCCCCCTATGTTCAGATCCGATAATTGCTTTAATAAAATGATTACGAGCAGTAAACCAAAGTTTTCTTATGTTAAGTCATTAAATATGCATTGCACAAAGTGTAACTTATTAACGAACGGGAGAGGAAACGAACATGAGTACAGCAGACGTACGCAAAGATTGGGATACTTATTTCATGGACATCGCTTATATGGTCTCAACCCGTTCCCGCTGTTCGCGGCGCCATGTGGGAGCCGTACTGGTTCAAGGTAAAAAATTGCTTGGAACAGCGTATAACGGTGCACCCATGGGCGTTCCCGACTGCTCCGAAGCGGGATGCATGATTTCTGAAGAGTATGAGCTGGTGGTAACGGATGGTCAGGAAGAAATGATCAAAAAGCAGCGGTGTATACGGACGATACATGCGGAGCAAAATCTGCTTTTGTTCACCGATCGGAATGACCGTGAAGGGTCTTCCGTCTACGTGACGGATGAACCCTGCTGGACTTGCTCCAATATGCTGGCGAACAGCGGCATTACGGAGATTGTTTTTCACCGCCCGTATCCTAAGGATACAGGCAAAGTAACACGTATGATGGCTCAGAAGGGGATAACGTTTCGCAGGTTGGAGAATTACCAACCACCGCGAGAGACCATGATGACGATTAGTGATTAGTGATTACCTAATGTGACTAAATATCGTAAACATAGGCAGGACTTTTTAAAAAAATATTGCTTCGTGCATTTATGGGGAAGAACCCCCGGTTTAGCTGTTTCAGCTGCCGGGGGTTCTTTGCGTTCATTTATTTAGGGTGGAGGGAGGAATAAGTTAGTGAAGGGCAGACCTTTGGTAGTATTCACCGTCTGTTGGTTATGCGGCAGCGGGTTGGCTTGTGCGTTGACAGGATGGACGCTCTTTTGGGGGATGATCGGTGCTATTGCCTGTTTGCCGTTCCTGCTTCGGTGGATTGGAATGCGTGGCTGGTCCATCTTGGTGTTAATTGCGTCGCTAATAGGTGGCGCTGTGCACTGGGAGTGGAATGAGGCCCGGAATGTAAGCAGTTTGCCCGAGGTTACTCATATGGCAGTTGAAGAGCTGGATGGGTACGCTGCAGCGCTTCATGGAACATTGGATTCAGACGTCCGGATTGATGGTGACCGGGCAGACTTTCAGGTTCAGCTTGATTCCATAGAACCTTTGGTAGAGGACCAATCCGGGACAGATCCAGAGATTATACAGCTGCCCACCAAAAAAGAACGTCTGATGGTGCAGGTACGATTGGCTGAAGAGCAAGAACAGCAGGTAGCGGCAGCATGGCGACGAGGTGATGCAATCACGTTGACTGGTTCACTGGCGCTGCCTGGAGAAGCGAGGAATTTTGGCGGTTTTGATTATCGGAATTATCTAAAGACACAGTACATCCACTGGTTGTTCAAAGTAAAGGGAGCCAGTTCGGTAACAGCCACTTCTCCTGAAGGGCTTGGGCAGTTTAATATACTTCGCTGGAATGACTTGGTCAGAAACCAATTGGGCACTGCGGTAGACAGACTGTTTCCGGAACCACACGCAGGTTATATGAAAGGGCTAATTATAGGTATGGCAAGCGACATCGATCCGGATACGTATGGTCAGTTTTCACAATTGGGACTTACGCATATACTGGCCATCTCGGGTACGCATGTTGCGGTGTATGTGGCGTCACTATTACTTCTGATGTCGTGGTTGAGGCTAACCCGGGAAACATCACTTACCATAGTCTTGTTGTTAATTCCTGCCTATGTATTGTTATCTGGGGGTTCGCCTTCAGTTATTCGTGCAGGGATTATGTCCATGATCGGTTTGTATATGGCCCGAAGAGGTTTGGCCAGGGACGGACTGCAGATGATCAGCGCAGCTGCCTTGATGATGATGTGGTGGAATCCCTACTTCTTGCTCAGCGTGAGCTTTCAGCTCTCCTTTCTTGTGACTGCAGGGCTGATGATCTATATGCCTCTTATAAACCGGTTATTCAACGGATGGCCCAAAGCCATTGCAGCGACAGCTTCGGTGACGGTAACCGCACAGCTTATTTCTTTTCCAGTGACTATTTTATATTTCAACCAGTTTTCGCTGCTTTCCTTCGTCGCCAATTTTCTGCTTGTATCTTTAATTAGCGCTGTTGTACTGCCGCTTGGTACGGTCGCACTTCTATTGTCATTCCTATGGATGCCTCTGGCCAAACCTCTTGCCTGGGTTGCGATTTTACTAAACAAACTGACATTTGTGAGCGTGGAATGGATGAACAGCCTGCCGGGTTTTGTACTCATCTGGGCTACCCCTTCCCTGTTATGGATTGCTGCATATTATGCGGTTTTATATCTACTTTTGTACCTTCTTCATCGTGGAAAAGGAGACATGCAGCATGCCTTGAACGTTGAAGGAGACACGGTACCACTGAGTCATGCTTCTGGGGAACGTCGTTTGGCTGAAATGGTTCAGCCTGGTGTGATCGATACACCGACGGAAGATCAACGTAGGAGTAACCAGGTTCTCGGTAATAAATCTGGATCGATGACGACACTGAGTGCAAGTATTGTGTGGCCTGAATATACCAGTGCGTTTACGGCAAGAGGTGCAGGCTACTATGGTGGTGAACGGATGAGTTTGTTCCATAAAGGGATGTGTGGTTTGCTGGCTCTGATTCTTGTTGCCGGGTTGGGCTGGGCTTACCGGACTCCACAGCCTCCCGGCACTGGAGTCGTTCAGTTTCTGGATATTGGCCAAGGAGATAGCACACTGATTACTACGCCTGGAGGTAAACATATTTTGGTGGATGGCGGTGGCACAGTTCATTTTGGCAACCAGGAATCCTGGAAAATTCGGCGGGATCCTTACGAAGTGGGAGCTAAAGTGGTTGTACCTTTATTGAAAAAACGTGGTATTCACCGACTGGATGCGGTCATTCTGACTCATGCCGATCAGGATCACGCCGGGGGCTTGCAGGCCGTGCTTGAGCAGATTCCGGTTGAGCGCTTCATGTTTAACGGTACAACAAGTGGCAAAGACAATTTCGAAAAGTTGCTGGATACAGCCGTAGAACGACATATACCGTTATATGCCATTCAACAAGGAATGTCATATGCACCTGATGCAGAGACCAAGCTTCATTTCATATCACCGGATCTGGATCATTCAGTAAATGAAGGAGACAGGCTGCCTGTGTCTGAACACCAGAATCATGATTCGGTTGTATTTTTACTGGAGATGGCAGGGGCTTCCCTGTTGTTCACAGGAGACATGGATGCGGCGGCAGAACAGAATCTATTATATATAATTCAAGACGGATCTCTTGCAGCTTCATTCAAACAAGAGAGTAATTCGTTTTCTTTGCCTTCCTCCACCCGAGCGGCGGTCGATGTACTGAAGGTGGCGCACCACGGCAGCAAAACTTCGTCGACCGAAGCGTGGCTGGAGTATTGGAATGCCCAATCAGCGGTCATTTCGGCAGGAGCCAACAATACATATGGGCATCCCAACCCCGGTGTACTCGAACGCCTGCAAGCTGTAGGTTCGCAGATTTACCGAACAGATCAGATGGGCGAAATCCAGATGAGAATAAAGGACGGCAAGATTGAGGTACGTCAAAAATTGATTATGGATGAGTTAAACTGATTAGTATTTATTAATGCAAAAAGCCCGTTTCGGCTAGTCTCCCAGATGGAGTATAGCCGAAACGGGCCATTTATTAATGAAAAATAATTATTCAACGCCGTCCTTAAAATGTTTGTTCCAATGTTTGTCACCTTTGTGCAAAAGGTCTTCCACTGTTTTTTCCAATGTGAGGAGAAGCTGCTCTCTGACATCAAGTACAGTTTCTCTGTACAGACGTTCTTCCGATCCGACGATTTTATCGCCGTATAACGCCTGTGCAGCGGTGTATTTCCGGTGTTCCTCAACCAAAGTATCAATGGATTGCAGTGCATGTTCTACAAAATGAGAAATGCTTTGATATTCCTTCGGCATTTGTTCTTTTAATAATTGAATTTTCGCAAGAGCTGGCATGCGCTCATCACCTCGTATTATGAATGTAAATTTACAATACACTATTTTCATGAAAATTGCATTAAAAAGAGCTTAAATTTGGACAAATTTCGACTTTTTTTATTTTTGAAAACTTTCACGCGCTTATCTATAATGTATGCCATTGCAATTGAATTGAGTCGTGTAAGTAATGGAATGGCTGGTTGAAGCGGCGTGGTGACTCAGTATGCAATTTCTGTTATTCTAAGATAAGTTTCAGCGGCCCTTCATACATAAGCCGTTATTTTGTTGTGGTAATATTCACATCTAGTACCGTATTCTAGGGACATGCTGAGCTTAGTAAGCGATAACAAGTGTGAATGTTCCATTGTTTTACCTTTTCTGTCTAAAAAAATACTTAACTTTGCAACAATTTTATTGATGAACACGTCTGTAAGGTTGCAGGGAGAGGGGGATCCTTTGTGGTAGAGCCGGAACTCATCAGAGCCGCTCAATCGGGCGATCGCGACGCTCTAATTACCCTATTGCGGGACATAGAACAGCATGTATACCGAACCGCATATTACATTTTAAATAATGAACAGGATGCTTTGGACGCTGCTCAGGAAGCATTGATCCGAATCTATACCAAAATTAATTCCTATGAAGAAAAAGCCCAATTCAAAACATGGGTGCAGCGCATCGTAACGAATATCTGTATTGATAAATTCAGAAGAACCAAGCCCTCGGTCTCCATTGACGAGCATGAGATGGTATTTCAGGATAATCAGGATGTGGAGTTTGAAGTCATGTCCACGTATGTTGCCAAAGATATTCAGGATGCGATCAACAAGCTTCCAGAACATCATCGAACGGTAATCGTACTAAGATATTTGCAGGATTTATCGTATAACGAAATTGCGGATTGTCTTGATCTTCCGCTGAATACAGTCAAATCGTATTTATTCAGAGCCAGACAGCAATTGCAAAATCTACTTCAGGAGTATCAGAAAGGTGGTGTGACAGGATGAAATGCGAAGAGGTGGTGGAATGGATGCACCGGTATCTGGATCATGATCTGGGCGACGCGGAAACTGCGCAGATGCTACAGCACGTGGCCCAATGCCCGGAGTGCGCCGAGAATTTTAGTTTGCTTAGAGCTCTTTCCAGAGAATTGGAAGATTTGCCGCAAGTGACCCCAAAATTCAGTTTGGTTGATGCTATTATGCCTCAATTGGATGCAATTGATGAAGCGCGTAGGGAACAAAGCAGTACAATACAGGAAATGACTCCTGTCCCTGCTGCATTCGAGAATTTACAACGTTCAAGTGAGCGCAAACCGAAGCAGAAGTGGCTAAACTCCATGGTCGGCCGGATGTCAATGGGTGCTGCAGCTGCGGCTGTGGTGCTGGGCGTGGCGATTTGGGGCTATGAACCTGAAAAGGTGGAGAATGCCGAGTCTATGATGTTGAGTTCGGGCAGCACTCAGGAAACTGGTGCGGTTGAACAAAATCCGCTAAGTCGGGAGCTGGAGAACGACGAATCCTTACCGCCTGATAGCAATAACGGTCCATTCGTGGATGATACTGAGAATAAGTCTTCCATGGCAGAAAAGATGGATCCAGAGATTGTTCCTGATGAAAATGAATCAGATAACGTACAGGAACCTAAGATGACAGATAACCAAACGTCAAACCAGTCAGGCACAACGTCTGAAACGGATAATAGTACCGAAGCGCGAAATACGCCCTCCACTCCCGATGCTTCCAATAGTCAGAAGAGTCAGGATCAAGGACAGGATACGCAGCCCAAAAATCAGGATTCAAGTACAGCTATGGTGCCGCCTGCAGGTGCAGATGAAAAAGAAACAACAGAAACAAGTGACGGTAGAAATCCTGAATCATACAACACACAGGGGATCGCCCCTGAGGTAGATACGAAGGAATCGACTGAAGACAATCAGTCTTCTGGTACCGATTCGGGAACTGCGGCAACGAGTGGCAGCAAAGAATTTGTTGCACCGGATCAAGGGATAACCTCTACCATGACGTCGAAGGAATGGAGTTCACCTGATGGATCTTATGTGGTGATGCTGATCGACAACCAATTAAGTGTGTATTCCAAATCAGCTGCGGATTCAGACATTCTTAATCTGGTGGAACAGCGCAATCTGGAAGGTACATTGAAGACAGCCGGCTGGTCCAGCGACAGTACCTCGTTTAACTACGAGACAGACAAGGATGGAACTACGGTAAAGAATTCATTTACTGTACCTTCAGCTTCGGGTGAAACGTCTGCAAAATAATTCGGAGAATGTGAGCCTACTCTCTCGAATCAGCAGAACATTTCAAGCTTGGCAAGAATATACTGAACGTATCAATAACGTCCTATCTCAGTTGAAACAACTGACGTCGTATGACCGGGGCCCAGCTATTTCTAGAATCGCTGGTGTCCTCGTTTATATAGATGTAGGACCAGGGGGCCTTCATTCGTTATAAAGGATGAAGGTCCCTTTGTTGTCTGTCCTGTTTTCTGGTAGGATAGTAGGGATAGGGGGCACCGTGATGGATGTGAAAAGTGCAACAAAGGCGATACGAAATGGGGAGACGGCTCCGATATATGTGCTGTACGGAACGGAGAAATACCAGATACAGCAATTTACGGATATGTTAAAAGAACAGGTAATCGAGGAAGAGCATCGGGATTTTGCGATTATTCCGTATGATCTGTCCGAAACACCTGTAGAGGTAGTTATTGAGGAAGCGGAGACGGTTCCCTTTTTGGTTCCTCGGAAATTAATTATTGTAAGAGATGCGAGCTTGTTTACGGCAGGTAAAGAATCCAAGATTGATCACCAGGTGGATCGTCTGCTTACCTATATGGATAATCCGGCTGACTACAGTACCATTGTTTTCCTCGCGCAGGGAGACAAGCTGGATGAGCGTAAGAAGTTGGTGAAGGCAGTCAAGAAACAGGCCGTTGTTCTGGCCTTCGCTCCACTGAGCGGAGAAGAATTGTTGAATTGGATCGTGAAGCTTGCGAAGCAGCGCGATGTGTCGTTTGAAGCTGGGGCTGCTGATACGCTTGTGAGTTTTGCGGGGACAGGTTTGCAGACACTGTCTGCTGAAGTAGACAAGCTGTGCCTGTATGCGGGTAACGGAGGAACCATCCGCCGTGCCGACATTGAGTCATTGGTTGCGCGCAGTACCGAGCAGAATGTATTTGCCTTGGTGGAGGAATTAGCCAACCTGCGTCTGGAGAAAGCGCTGGGACTATTCTATGAACTGCTGAAACAGCGTGAAGAGCCCATTAAAATTGCAGCACTGATCGCTCGTCAGTTCCGAATCATGATACAAGTGAAAGAGCTTGGGCAGCAAAGTTATTCGCAGCAGCAAATTGCCAGCCAGCTTGGTTTGCATCCGTACGCTGTTAAAATTGCAGGAGAGCAGGCTCGCAAATTTCAGCCCGAACGGCTGAGAAACATTCTGAGTCATCTTAGCGAGCTGGATTACCAGATGAAGACAGGTGCAGTCGATAAAGTGCTTGGTTTGGAGTTGTTCTTGCTTAGACTTGGAGCATAAAGGCAGCGCCGTAAGATAGAATCGATTCGCAATAAAAGAACCCGTATCCGGTCGTCAGACACCGGTTACGGGTTCTTTTATTTGGATACTTATTAGACCAGATACTAAAAAATCCTGAAAGCACGGTGCTGTTCAGGATTTTTCCATTGGATCGTATAAGTAACGCTTCTTACGCTTGTGCGGAAAGAGCGTTCAGTTTTTTCGCCAAGCGAGACTTTTTGCGAGCTGCAGCATTTTTATGAACCAGACCTTTAGTTACAGCCTTGTCCAGCTTTTTGGAAGCAGCTTGAATCGCAGCTTTTGCAGTATCAACTTCGTTGCTTACCAGAGCAGCATCAGCAGCTTTAACAGCTGTACGGAGTGCGGATTTCTGGGAAGCGTTGAGTGCGCGGCGCTTGTCGCTCGTTTTTACGCGTTTAACAGCGGATTTGATGTTTGGCATTACATTCACCTCCTGTAAGGCATTCGCATGAATACAAACGTTTCACAACTTAAAATATTCTAGCACGCTAGCATGCAAAATGCAACAAATATTCTATAGTGTTCTCGGCATTGCATAAAGAACCCCTTTTCCCCACACAATATGCTCAAATGCGGTAAGGGAGGCAGGAACAGATGACGCTTGATTTACAGAACTATACCGTTCGCACTGACTTGGCAATCGACTCGAAGGAGATGGCTCAGGGTTCACAGAAACAAACGATTCCCGGGCTGCGGGAAGACGTGGAAGAAAAAGACGGCATAACCATCACACGGATTGATGTGCTGAACGAGGCTGCTGCAAAGACCATCGGACGTGTCAAAGGACATTACGTCACGCTGGAAGTTCCGTCACTACGTAATGGGGACACCGAACTTCAGGAACGTGTCGCAGCGGAATTCACGCGGGAGATGGAGGATTTTCTGACCAAGGCGGGAGTTAACAAGACATCCAAAGTGCTTATTGTAGGTCTTGGTAATTTGCACGTAACTCCTGATTCGCTTGGTCCATTAGTGGTCGAGAACTTGATGGTAACCCGTCAGTACTTTGAATTGGTACCGGATCAGGTAGCTCCAGGATATCGTGAAGTCAGTGCCATCGCCCCTGGTGTGCTTGGTACTACAGGGATTGAGTCGAGCGACATCGTGCAGGGAATCGTAGATCGGACCAAACCGGATGCCATTATTGCCATTGATGCACTGGCTTCTCGTTCACTTGAACGTGTCAACACCACCATTCAAGTGGCTGACATCGGGATTCATCCTGGTTCAGGTATCGGCAACAAACGGCGCGGACTTACCAAAGAAATTATGGGCGTACCATGTATTGCCATCGGTGTGCCAACAGTGTGCTACGCTTCTACTATAGTAAATAATGTCATTGAAATGATGAGTGCACACTTCCGTCAGGAGACGGATCAAACGAAGCAGATTATGGGCATGCTGGACGATATCGGTGAGCAGGATCGTTTAAGTTTGGTGAAAGAGGTGTTGGAGCCACTCGGTCACGATTTGATCGTTACTCCTAAGGAAATTGATGAATTCATCGAGGGAATTGCCAACGTTATTGCGACAGGCTTGAATGCTGCCCTGCATGATGCGGTGAATCCGGATAACGTTGCGGCGTATACTCATTAAACAGTAAACCATCACAGGCAGAAAGTCCGAATCTATCGGACTTTCTTTTTTTGTCTTTCTTCTACTTTCTGTTCTATCAAATCTTGCAGGCTCATAGAGTTGAAGTATAAGAGTTGTCCAGCAGGGAAGGAGACAGAAGAATGAACAAAATATTGGCCTGGAATATCGGAAAGTGGAAAAAAAGATGTCTGCACGTGCTGGCCATGGGCCGTACGTTGCTGCTGCTTATGATTATATCCGCGTTGTTTTTTGTCGTACTTGGTCTGGGGGGCATGGCAGAGAAAAGGTTGAACAACTCGCCGGTTTCTTCCATGAAAGGTTTTGCGAGTGCTGTATCCAGCCGCTTTTTTGTGGATATGCTCGGCATGGAGATGCCCCACTTGACCCAAAAGGAGCAAACTTCGGCATTCTCCGGCGAAAACCTGACTACATTTGTATTTCAACTTCTTACGAATGTTAATCCACAGGACCCCAAAAGCCTAATTGCAAGAGAAATGCCTGGCATGGGCAGCAATCAACCGGTATTGCTCCGGCCAGGTTCAGGAAACGAGAAGGCCGAAGCGCCTGAAGATTATCAACCAGGACCAGGGCTGACGGATACCGCATCTGCTGGAGGAGGCAAAACAGATGGCGAACTGCATATTCCCCCAGGTCAGGATGACCCGGATAATTCCGAAACGGACGAGCCTGAGGGTGGAGAAGTAAAAGAAGATCCTCCTCCGAAGAGCGGTGGTCAGGCAGGTGAAGCTACAACGGGTAAAAAAGCCGTGCTGATCTATCATTCCCATCCCCGTGAAGGATACAATCCGCTGCTTGGCACCAAGAGTGATAACCCTTCCTCCGGAAAAGCAACAGGCAACGTTTTTCAAGTAGGGACGTACCTTTCCAACAGTTTGCAAAAGCTTGGTGTGGGAGTGGAGCATGCAACGGACGATTACCCGACCAAAGTGAAGGACTATAACTGGAACTATTCCTATAAATATTCGCGCCAGACTGTAAAGGCTGCCCTCGCCGAAAATGATGATTTAACCTATCTCATTGATATTCACCGGGATTCCCAGCGTCATAACAAAACAACCACAACCATTGATGGCAAGGGATATGCCAAAGTATATTTCATCATCGGGCATGAGAATCCGAACTGGCAACAAAATGAAGCCTTCGCTGCAAAGATACACAAGAAACTCGAAGCAAAATATCCAGGTGTCTCCAGAGGAGTCTGGGGCAAGGATGGCGGAGGAGCAAATAATGGCGAGTACAATCAAACCCTCTCACCCAACAGCATTCTGATTGAAATCGGAGGGATCGACAATACAGGCGCTGAGCTCAAGCGAACTTCACAAGTCCTTGCAGACATGATTGCCGAAGTATATTGGGAAGATCAGAACGTGGATAAAGCCAGTACGGGGACCAAGTCACAGGGCAGTTGATTATTTCAGAATGTAACCTGATAGGAGGGGAAGCATGTGTCCAGATTCGGCAAAAAAATGTTAACTGTTATTGTACTCATGTTATTAGGGGTTCTGCTGGGGATGCAGCTGGCAGGAAGTAACTTTCAGGTGGGTAACATTCCAGAGGTGCCCGCTGCCGAATCGGAGCCTGCTGTTCCCGTGCAACAGGAAGAAAAAGAGACACCGATTGTTCCTGTACAAACGCCGAGTCAGGTACTTGGGGCTGAACAGAACAAAGCACCCGTGGATGTACTTGCAGATAAAACCGCTGGGCTGCTACAAAATCTGTCTCATAATGGAATTAAGTGGGTCGTTTCCTTGTTTAGCGGGGTTGCTGAATAAAAAGCTGCTCGGTATAGGTAAAATAAACCCCTGGAGATTCACAAAACGTGATGATTATTATAAAGTTGAGACAACGCGGGATTGATGCACCCTGCATCAACTGTTATAATGAAGTGATTGACACTAGGCTGTTTCTGGGGGTAAGGAATGACTGACATTCGGGCAAGACAACGTAAAATTCGTAACTTTTCAATTATTGCACATATAGATCACGGCAAATCAACGCTTGCGGACCGGATCTTGGAGTACACAGGTGCGCTCACCACTCGGGAAATGCAGGAGCAGGTACTGGACCAAATGGAGCTTGAACGCGAACGTGGTATTACGATCAAGCTGCAGGCTGTTGCCCTGAACTACAAAGCCGACGATGGTGAAGAATATTTACTTAATCTGATTGATACGCCTGGACACGTAGACTTCACATACGAAGTATCTCGCAGCCTTGCTGCATGTGAAGGCGCTCTTCTCGTTGTGGATGCGGCTCAGGGAATTGAAGCGCAGACGCTGGCAAATGTGTATCTGGCATTGGACAATGATCTTGAAATCTTACCAGTCATTAACAAAATCGATCTTCCAAGTGCAGATCCGGATCGGGTGAAGCAGGAAGTTGAAGATGTTATTGGTTTGGACACGAGTAATGCAGTATTGGCTTCGGCAAAAGCAGGCATCGGGATCAAAGAGATCCTGGAACAGGTGGTACAGAGCGTGCCTGCACCACAGGGTGATCCTGACCAGCCGCTGAAAGCGCTGATTTTCGACTCGCACTATGACCCGTACAAAGGCGTAATTGTATATATCCGTGTCATTGACGGCAAAATTAAGTCGGGTTCCAAAATCAAAATGATGGCAACAGGAAAATCGTTTGATGTTATTGAAGTAGGCGCGTTCAAACCACGCATGACCATTGTGGACGAGCTGAACGTCGGCGATGTTGGTTTCGTCGTTGCAGGTATCCGTCATGTAGGTGACACCCAAGTCGGGGATACCGTAACCGATGCGAAAAATCCAACACCGGAACCTTTGCCGGGTTACCGTAAAATCAATCCCATGGTTTATTGCGGTCTCTACCCAATTGAGACTTCCGATTATGTGGATCTGCGTGAAGCGCTGGAGAAATTGCAGCTGAACGATGCATCCCTCAGCTTTGAACCGGAGACTTCAAGTGCGCTCGGATTTGGATTCCGCTGCGGATTCCTGGGATTGCTTCATATGGATGTTATTCAGGAGCGGATTGAGCGCGAGTTCAACATTCCGCTGATTACGACGGCACCAAGCGTAATCTATCACGTCACATTGACTAATGGTGAAGTCCTGCATATCGACAACCCATCCAACTATCCTGAGGTGGGAAGGATTGATTATGTTGAGGAACCGTATGTAAAAGCTTCCATTATCGTGCCGAATGATTATGTAGGTACCATTATGGAACTTTGTCAAAACAAACGCGGCGAATACGTGAATATGGAATATCTCGATACCACTCGGGTTACCCTTACGTATGAGATTCCGTTGTCCGAGATCGTATATGATTTCTTCGATCAATTGAAATCAAGTACAAAAGGATATGCATCCTTCGATTATGAACTGTCCGGTTATCGTCAGTCCAATTTGGTGAAGATGGACATCCTGCTTAATGGTGAACAGGTCGATGCCCTTTCCTTCATCGTTCACCGTGACCGTGCATACAACCGCGGCCGCATTATCTGTGAGAAGCTGCGCGAGCTGATTCCACGGCAAATGTTCGAGGTGCCGATTCAGGCATCCGTAGGTACAAAGGTCGTTGCACGTGAAACTGTAAAAGCTATGCGTAAAAACGTACTTGCCAAGTGTTACGGCGGTGACATCTCGCGGAAACGGAAACTGCTGGAGAAGCAGAAGGAAGGTAAGAAGCGGATGAAGCAGGTTGGTAACGTTGAGGTGCCGCAGGAAGCGTTCATGGCGGTGCTGAAAATTGATGACTAAACAATTCAATTTTGAGTACAGCACAGAGTTGTTCGTATGAAAATTGAATTAATAACGCAATCTCTGGGGACATCAATCGTTGTGTATCAGAGAATGCGTTAACCAATTTAATTTGAGGTACATCACAGAGTGTGTGTATCAAAGTGAATTGCAGAATACTAAATAAACCAAGCTGAAAGGGAAGCCGGATGGCTTTCCTTTTTTCAAATAGAGGGGGACTTGCCATGACATTGGCAGCACACAGCCGGAAAACAGGTGCACCCCAAGCGGTGTACCTTCACATTCCCTTTTGCACAAATAAATGCTTCTATTGTGATTTCAATTCCTATGTACTGAAGGACCAGCCTGTAATGCAGTACCTTGAAGCATTGGAGCGGGAGATGGAGCATACCGTCAAGGCCAATCCACCAGGAGAGATCAAAACCATTTTTGTGGGTGGTGGCACACCTACGGCTTTGAAGCCGGACGAAATGGCCGTGTTCCTGCGGTCAGTTAAAACGTATTTCCCGAATTGGGCGGACGATATTGAATTTTCGATGGAAGCCAACCCGGGGACGACAGATGCCGAGAAGCTAGCCGTGATGAAAGAAGGCGGAGTGAACCGCGTCAGCTTCGGCGTACAGGCTTTTCAAAATGACCTGCTGACAGGCATTGGTCGGATTCATAATACGGACGATGTATACCGTAGTCTGGAGAATGCCCGCAAGGCAGGATTGACGAATCTGTCCATCGACCTGATGTTTGGCCTGCCAAATCAAACCGTGGAAATGCTGAATGAGAGTATTGATAAGGCGCTTGCGCTCGATTTGCCTCACTATTCCATATACAGTTTGAAAGTGGAAGAGAATACGCTGTTCCATACGTTGTATCAAAAAAATCAACTGCCGCTCCCTCATGAGGATGATGAGCTGCAGATGTATCTTCTATTAATGAAGCGAATGAAAGAAGCGGGGTACGGCCAATACGAGATCAGTAACTTTGCCAAACCCGGATTCGAGAGTCGGCACAACATTACGTACTGGCGTAATGAGGACTATTATGGTCTTGGAGCTGGTGCGCATGGTTACGTGGGCCGTGAGCGTCATATGAATATTAAAGGTATAAATCCTTATGTTGAAGCTTCCCGCCGGGGACTGCCTCGCCTGGATCATTTTGAGATCAGCCGTGCGGAAGCCATGGAAGATTATCTGATGGTTGGACTTCGAATGCTGGAGGGCGCATCCGCTTCGCGGTTCAGTGAACAGTTTGGTGAATCCATCGAAGACGTGTTTGCTAAGCCGCTTGGCAAAATGCTGAATGCAGGACTGCTTGAACGGACGTCAGACGGCTTCCGGCTCAGTGAACAGGGGATCCTGTTCGGTAACGACGTTTTTGCCGAGTTTATCGGGTCAATATCGCTGAATTCGTAGCTTGAAATTCCATACACTCTGTTGTATATTTATTCATATTGATTTTACAGAGCGTGTTTGGATAACAACTACGAAGTCAGCTTTCCTCTGGAAAGCTTGTATAGGAGGAGAGCGGGATGTCGGCGATATGCAGAAAAGCCGTGCCGGAAGATGTTGAACCATTGTTTGAAATGATTAAGGGATATGCTGAACGTGGGATCATGCTTCCGCGATCAAGGGAAGTACTGCATCGGCAGCTGGAACACTTTGTTGTAGCCGAAGTGAACGGTGAGGTGGTGGGCTGCGGCTCGCTGTGCCGTCTGGGTAATGATCTGGTGGAAGTTAGATCGCTTGGCATCTCCGAAGGACACAAAGGTATGGGTATTGGTTCCTTGCTCCTGGACCGTTTGGTGGAGGAAGCTGAGAAGCAGCAAATTCCCAAGGTCATGGCACTGACATACGAAGTTTCCTTTTTCCTCAAAAATGGTTTTGCCGTGGTGAACAAAGAGATATTCCCGGAAAAAGTGTGGACAGACTGCGTTCATTGCAGCAAGCAGGACTGCTGTGATGAGATCGCGGTGCTGAAGGAATTGAATGTATCTGCATAAAATAATGAAGGACCGCATGCTTCGGAAGAATGGAAATTTCGTCTGAGCAGGGTCCTTTTCTTTTATAGTCATTAGTGACTAATGGTGTTATGACCGGCCAAGAATGGTCTATACTATAAATAGATGATTGCACTCATCAAACTGACTTGACAATCTTCACGTCAGTTTGGTATTTTTGTATTACCGCTTAGCACTCATCTAACCGGAGTGCTAACGACATGGGACAGTACAGTCAGAAGGAGGGAATACTCACCATGTTAACAGAGCGTCAACGTATGATTCTGAACGCTATAGTGGATGACTATATCCGTTCAGCTGAGCCCGTAGGGTCCCGAAGCATTTCCAAAAGGGGAGATGTTGGATACAGTCCGGCTACGATCCGTAATGAAATGGCGGATCTCGAAGATATGGGTTTTCTGGAACAGCCGCATACCTCGGCAGGCCGTATCCCTTCGCATAAAGGCTATCGATACTATGTCGATCATTTGGTTCCCTGGAATCAGGTGGAGCCGCAAGAGCTGGATGATCTAAAATCATTCTTTGCCGAAAAACTGAATGTCATGGAGCAAGTGATTCAACATGCATCAGTCATCTTGTCGCACATGACCAATTATACTTCAATCCTGCTTGGACCCGAAGTGTTTCACACGTCGCTGCGCCACTTTCAACTGCTTCCGCTAAATGAAAATACGGCCGTGGCTATTATTGTGACCAACACGGGTCAAGTTGAGAATAAGACTGTTCAAATTCCTCCAGAGATCTCGGTAGCCGAGATGGAGAAAGTGGTTAACTTGCTTAACGCCAAACTGGTAGGAGTGCCTATCTACAAATTAAAATCCCGTCTCTACACCGAGCTGGGGCAAGAGATGGAACGGCACATTTCACGCTACGAGGAAGTTATGCAGGTGCTGAACAGTGCTTTTGACAACGAACATGATAACCGTCTTTTCCTTAGTGGTGCAACGAATATGTTAACCCAACCGGAATTCAAAGATGTCGAAAAGGTAAAAGATATTCTTGACCTGCTGGATGAGACACCAACACTCATGAAATTAATGATGCCTGTACCGGGTGGATCAGGTATTCAGGTGCGTATCGGCACCGAGAATGATCATGAAGCCTTCGCCAACTGCAGTTTGATTACAGCATCCTATTCATTGGATGGAGAAGCTTTGGGATCAATCGGGATACTGGGACCCACACGGATGGATTATGCACGTGTCATTCATATTTTAAATACATTATCTCGTGATTTAACGGCTATGCTAACGCATCGCTTCAAATAGGAAACATGCTGCAAGCCATAAGGATACGGGATTGAACGAATTCATTAGTATAAGGAGGTGAACATCTTGAAAGAGGAGCAATCATTCGCAGCAGAAGAACAGGAACAGCAGGAAACAACAGCGGCCGAGAGCCAGGGGCCTGTTAACGAAGCAGGAGCTGCAGAAGCGCAAGCTGAGGAGATGGCAGATCAGGGGCAAGATGAGCTCGCACGTTTGAAGGCAGAGGTTGAGGAAACACAGCAGCGCTTTGTCCGTGCTCAAGCTGACTTTGATAACTTCCGTCGCCGTACACAAAAGGAAAAAGAGGAACTGGCGAAGTATGCTTCAATGAAGTTGGTCACCGAACTGGTGCCGGTTATTGATAACTTCGAACGTGCCATGGCTACTGTGCCGGAAGGTACGGAGTCCGAATCTTTCTCCAAAGGCATTCAAATGATCTTCCGCCAGCTCGAAACGGTGCTGAACAATGAAGGTCTGACTGCAATGGACACGGTTGGACAGCCGTTTAATCCTGAATTCCACCAAGCCATTATGCAAGTGGAGTCCGACGAGTATGAAGAAGGTACCGTTGTGGAGGAAGTCCAAAAAGGCTATATGCTGAAGGATAAAGTACTTCGTCCTGCCATGGTTAAAGTCAGCTCATAATTTTGTTTCAGAATACTGGGCTCGCTCCATTGGGATGTAAGCTGTGACGAAGTTTAATATAAAGGTTTACACACATAGAGCACGATAAGGATGAATTGCAAATAAGGATCAACCTGATCCATTTTAAATAGTTGAGGGAGGAAATTTTCCGATGAGCAAAGTAATCGGTATTGACTTAGGAACAACCAACTCTTGCGTAGCGGTAATGGAGGGCGGCGAGGCTGTCGTTATCCCTAACCCGGAAGGTGCACGTACAACCCCATCTGTAGTGGGTTTCAAAAAAGATGGAGAGCGCGTTGTTGGTGAAACAGCTAAACGCCAAGCAATCACGAATCCGGATCGTACGATCATCTCGATCAAACGTCACATGGGTACTTCCCACAAAGAAACAATCGATAGCAAAGATTATTCTCCACAAGAGATCTCTGCCATCATCCTGCAAAAATTGAAATCCGATGCCGAAGCTTACCTTGGCCAAACGGTAACACAAGCGGTTATCACGGTACCGGCTTACTTCAATGACAGCCAGCGTCAAGCAACCAAAGATGCAGGTAAAATCGCAGGTTTGGAAGTTTTGCGTATCGTCAACGAGCCAACTGCAGCAGCTTTGGCATACGGTATGGAGAAATCCGAAGACCAAACCATTCTCGTATATGACTTGGGTGGCGGTACATTCGACGTATCCATCCTTGAACTGGGTGACGGCTTCTTCGAAGTTAAAGCAACTAGTGGTGACAACCAACTGGGTGGCGATGACTTTGACCAAGTTATCATCGATTATCTCGTAAGTGAATTCAAAAAAGATCAAGGCATTGACCTTAGCAAAGATAAAGCAGCAGTTCAACGTTTGAAAGATGCAGCGGAAAAAGCGAAAAAAGAACTTTCCGGCGTATTGACTACAACGATTTCCCTGCCGTTCATCACTGTAGCTGACGGCGTTCCTCAGCACTTGGAGTTGAACCTGAGCCGTGCGAAATTCGAAGAAATCTCTGCTGGTCTGGTTGAGCGTACGCTTGAACCAACTCGACGTGCATTGAGCGATGCTGGCATGACTGCTAATGATATCGACAAAATCGTTCTGGTTGGTGGTTCCACACGTATTCCTGCAGTACAGGAAGCGATCAAGAAACTGACTGGTAAAGAGCCTCACAAAGGCGTTAACCCGGATGAAGTTGTAGCTTTGGGTGCAGCTGTACAAGCGGGCGTACTGACAGGTGACGTAAAAGACGTTGTATTGCTCGACGTAACTCCACTGTCCCTGGGTATCGAAACTGCAGGTGGCGTATTTACCAAAATGATCGAGCGCAACACAACGATCCCTACATCCAAGTCCCAAGTGTTCTCCACATATGCAGACAACCAACCAAGCGTTGAGATCCATGTCCTGCAAGGGGAACGTGAAATGGCAGCTGGCAACAAAACGCTCGGACGCTTCATGCTGGGAGATATTCCACCGGCTCCACGTGGTGTTCCGCAAATCGAAGTTAGCTTCGATATTGATGCCAACGGTATCGTTAACGTATCTGCAACAGACAAAGGTACGAACAAAACGCAAAAAATCACCATCACTTCTTCCAGCGGTTTGAGCGATGCTGAAGTTGAACAAATGATGAAAGATGCTGAGCTGCACGCTGAAGAAGATAAAAAACGCAAAGAGCTCGTTGAAGCGAAAAACAGTGCAGATCAACTGATCTACTCTGTGGACAAAACGATCAAAGATCTTGGCGAAAAAGCAGATGCTGGCGAAGTTGAGAAAGCCAATGCTGCAAAAGAAAAACTGCAAGGCGTGCTGGCTTCCGACAACTTGGAAGATATCAAAGCAGCTACAGAAGAACTGACAGAGATTGTGCAACAACTGTCCGTTAAACTGTATGAGCAAGCACAAGCACAAGAGCAAGCAGCTCAAGGTGCTGAAGAGCAACAAGGTTCCGCTAAACGTGACAACGTCGTAGACGCTGATTACGAAGTCGTGGATGAAGATAAAAAACAAAACTAATCTGTGGTTTTTGTGGATTAATCATCGGTGACGTTCGGATCGAGGGGAAAGTCATAGCCGGGTCTTCCGTGCTTTGACTTTCCTTTTGTCACGATGTGCGATAAGGTGAATGTTATGGGGGTGGAAGAGTGGCTGAAAAACGTGATTATTATGAGGTGCTCGGCGTTGGCAAAAATGCAAGCGACGAGGAAATCAAAAAGGCCTACCGTAAGCTTGCCCGTCAGTATCACCCTGACGTAAACAAGGCAGAAGATGCGGAAGCCAAATTTAAGGAAGTAAAAGAAGCTTATGATGTAGTCAGCGACAGCCAGAAGCGGGCTCAGTATGATCAGTATGGTCATATCGATCCGAATCAGGGTGGATTCGGCGGTGGCGGTGATTTCGGCGGCGGCGGATTTGGCGACATCTTCGATATGTTCTTTGGTGGTGGCGGCGGACGACGTGATCCGAATGCTCCGCAACGGGGAAATGATCTGCAGTACACCATGACCATTGAGTTCAAGGAAGCGGTGTTCGGCAAAGAAACCGACATTACCATTCCGCGTACCGAAAGCTGTGATACGTGTCATGGTTCAGGTGCCAAACCGGGTACGAAGCCGAAGACTTGTTCGGTCTGCCAAGGTAGCGGTCAACAGGAAGTCGTGCAAAACACACCATTTGGCCGCATGGTCAATCGTCGTGCTTGTTCGAACTGTAATGGTTCTGGTCAAATCATTGAAGAAAAATGTACAACATGCAGCGGCAGTGGTAAAGTCCGCAAGCAGCGCAAAATTCATGTTCGCATTCCGGCAGGTGTGGATGACGGCGCTCAACTGCGCATGACTGGTGAAGGCGAAGGTGGTCTGCGAGGTGGACCAGCAGGAGACCTGTATATCGTCATTCGTGTGAAATCACATGATTTCTTTGAGCGTGAAGGCGATGATATCTACTGTGAAATTCCACTTACATTTGCTCAGGCAGCATTGGGTGACGAGATTGAGATTCCAACGTTGACTGAAAAAGTGAAGTTGAAAATTCCAGCGGGTACACAAACCGGAACGTATTTCCGTCTCAAAGGCAAAGGGGTTCCACGCCTGCGTGGTATGGGCCAAGGGGATCAACATGTAAAAGTGGTTGTTGTTACACCAAGCAAGCTGAATGATGAGCAGAAAGATCTGCTTCGTCAAATCGCTGCACTGGATGGAGAGCAAACCCATGAACATGAGCAATCCTTCTTTGACCGGGTGAAACGGGCTTTCCGCGGAGACTAAGCATCAACATATAATATGTTTAAGGACACCATGGCGATAAATCGCGTGGTGTCCTTTTTTACATATATAGGATTCAAGCTTGACTTTTGCTACTAAGTTACATGATATAAGCTCTCCATAAGAGGTGTTCCACGTGAGAGAATCCTGCATAATATGAGCAATACTGCGGAAAGATAGCAAGGCGAGAATGATCATGCATAACTGTATGCGCAATATTGGGAAGTAGGTGAACCGAATGACCGAAAAAAACATTTTGGCCTATTTTCATAGTCCGGAGCAGGCCGAGGGGGCAGCCAAAAAGTTGGAAGCCTTGCGTGTGGAAGGCCTGTCCATTAATCGTTTCAGCCGTTATGCAGGGATTGGACCCAGTGGCGCTTCCTATACGCCAGGGGTTTCTGGCAGCTTCTCATCATGGGTACCTGGTGCGCTTGGTACGAATGCAACAGCGGGAATCATGGCCGCAGCAGATCCCTCTGCGAGTGGTATGAGTGATGGTGGACAAGAAGGTCCTACCGGTAGAGATGTATTGTTAACGGTTGTGGTTGACGAAGCTGTACATCACCGGGCGTTATCCATTATTGAACAAGCTGGTGGAATGATCTAGGGAAGTGGACTAACCTATTTTGAAGGAGGATTATAACGATGGCTGAGCACGAACGCCCAGGCAAGATTTTGACAAAAACGGAAAAGATGAAACGGATGCAATCCGCTAAAAACGAAGATGTTGAATTCAGCGCCGAGATTGCGGACCATGATGACGTAGAGGCATTGCGGCGCAGTGAAGCGGCTGATCGTCGTCAGGGACGGGAGCTTCATGAATGAAGAACGCTCGGCTGTAACCATCGAGGCGGTCTTCACCAGCTGGACTGAAGCAGAATCTGCACGAAGAGCTCTGGCATTGCTGCATCCGAATCAGTTGAGCATCGAGAGTCTTACGAGCGAATCCTTTTCCAGAAGCGCAGAACCGCACGAGCGTATGGATGAAGCACCTACTGCCTTGACTGGGGGATTCAGTGGGGAGCTGAATGTACTTGCACTCATCAGTGACGAGACAGAGATCTTGTCCAATGGCGAGGTCATGGATAATACAGAACAGCGTGCATCTGTTCCCTCGAAGCAAGAAATACTGTTGACCGTTTCTGTACCTAGTGACTATCTCCCTCAAGCGGCTGAGATGATTACCCAGAACGGTGGACGTTTCTGCTGAGAGCTCTCCCTTTTCTTGGCACAATCGAAACAGGATATCCGAGCAGTTAGCTGCGGATGTCCTGTTTTTTTGATTTAAATCTCAGGAACGGTTTTGTGCTCCTGCTCCCTTGTGTAGTACAATGATTGGGATGTTTGAAAAATGAGGAGGAAAAATCAAGTATGTTATGGCATGAACTAACAATACATACCACAGAAGAAGCTGTGGAAATGATCTCGAATTTTTTGCATGAAGCAGGTGCTGGAGGGGTCTCGATCGAAGAATCTGGCACATTAAATAAAGAGCGTGATACGTCTTATGGCCAGTGGTATGAGCTGCCTTTGAATGATATTCCGGAAGGTCTGGCTGTTATTAAAGGGTATTTCTCGGAAGGTACGGACATGGAATCCCTTAAAGCCGAGGTTAACCCTAGAATTGAGCAGCTCTCCGAATTTGATATTGATGCAGGTGAGATCCGGTATGAGGTTCGTACGGTGGATGAAGATGACTGGGCTAATGCCTGGAAACAGTATTTCAAGCCCGTCCGCGTATCTGATCGTTTGACGATCAAACCGACATGGGAAGACTACACACCCGAAAGTCCGGAAGAGAAGATCATCGAACTGGATCCAGGTATGGCTTTTGGTACCGGTACACATCCGACAACCTCCCTTTGCTTGCGGACACTGGAAACGGTAATCCAGGGTGGTGAGGAAGTCATCGATGTGGGTACAGGCTCGGGTATATTGGCGATTGGTGCCATTCAGCTGGGTGCAAAGCATGTTCTGGCACTGGATCTTGATCCGGTCGCCGTTTCGAGTGCGAAGGAGAACGTGCATCTGAACGGCTTGGAGCAGCAAGTTACGGTTAAAGAGAGTGATCTCCTATCTGTTCTTGGAAGCCAGGATCCTGCACTGGGTGTTCAGTTGCCTGTGAAAGTAATCGTAGCCAATATTTTGGCCGAGATTATTATGCTATTTATTGATGATGTATACAATGCACTGGAACCAGGCGGTGTCTATATTGCTTCAGGTATCTGGAAAAACAAAGAGCAGGTTGTGCATGATGCACTCGTTGCTTCCGGCTTTGAAATTAGTGCGGTCCACCGTGATGAGGACTGGCTGGCTTACGTTGCCAGAAAGAGGTAACGGATGGACTTTCTGAATTCGTTCTTTCGTTATCCCATTGATCAGCTCCCGTTTTTCCTGCTGACGATTCTGATTGCTTTCACTGTACATGAGTTTGCACATGCGTACTTTGCCAATAAATTCGGGGATCCGACCGCCAAGCTGCTGGGTCGGGTCACCCTTAATCCGGCAGTTCACTTTGATTTGTTTGGCGTGCTGCTGCTTGTGATTGCCGGGTTCGGTTGGGCGCGCCCTGTTCCGGTCAATCGTGCGAATTTTGATAAGCCCAGATTAATGGGAGTTATTGTATCGTTTGCTGGACCGCTTAGCAATTTGCTTTTGGCTATTGTGGGGACCATTATCTATGCTTCTCTTGTAGGTTCGGGAGTTTTAGGTGGAATTGAGAATGAACGGTTATTCACGGCGATCTCCATGTTCTTCTCCATTTTCAATCTGACAAACTTTTTCCTGTTCCTCTTTAACCTGATCCCATTGCCGCCACTGGATGGTTACCGGATTCTTGAAGATGTATTGCCACCTTCGGTTAGCCGCAAACTGCAAGGCGTTGAACAATGGTCCATTTTTATTTTTCTCTTAATTCTGATTATTCCTCCGCTGCAGAACGCTACAATTCAGCCATTATATGAATTAGCGCAGAATATGTATGTTAATTTGGCAAAAGGAATCATTGGATTATATCGATAATATCGCTCGTCTTTTTGGACTGAAATGCTAGTCAGAAGGACATAAAAGTTGTATGATCATCTGTGGCGATTGGATTCATGCCTGCCGCAAGGCAGGGTGAATGCCAGTCATAACAGGAAAGAATAGGTGGATAAACCCATGCAGCGTTATTTTGTATCTGCAGAACAGCTTACAGAGCATTCTGTTGTCATTCTGGGAGATGATGCGCGCCATATCGGTAAAGTGATGCGTGGCAAGCCTGGAGATAAACTGATTGTCAGTGATGGACAGAGTCGTGAGGCTTTGGTGGAGATTGAAAGTATCGAAGCTGGCCAGGTAACGGCAAATATCGTGGAATCTCTGAAAATGGACCATGAAGCCCGTATTCGCGTAACGGTGGCCCAGAGCTTGCCGAAGGGCGACAAGATGGAGACGGTTATTCAGAGATGTACCGAAATCGGAGCGGTAGCCTTTGTACCTTTCCTCTCGGAACGGACGATTGTTCAATATGACGCCAAGAAAGAAGGCAAACGGTTGGAGCGGTGGCGCAAAATTGCCAAGGAAGCCGCTGAACAAAGTCATCGGAATCGCATTCCATCCGTCGAGCAGCCACTTTCCTGGAAAGGGCTGCTGTCTTCTTTTGAGGGCTACAGTTTAGTATGTTATTGTTATGAAAAGGAGAACGGTATGCAGCTGCGCGATGCGCTGAAGCCGTTTATTGAACAGCTCGCATCTGATGCGGCTGCAGACGTGTTGATTGTGGTTGGACCTGAAGGCGGGTTCTCCGAGAGAGAAACGCTGGAAGCCGATCAGGCAGGCGCGGTATCCGTAGGGCTGGGCAAGCGAATTTTGCGTGCCGAGACCGCAGGGATGGCAGCGCTGACTTGTGTTTTATATGAATCCGGAGAAATGGGGGGAATGTAATTATGCCATCCGTGGCGTTTTACACCTTGGGCTGCAAAGTTAACTTTTATGATACAGAGGCGATCTGGCAATTGTTCAAAAATGAAGGATATGATCAAGTAGACTTCGATGAACAGACAGCAGATGTATATCTGATTAATACATGTACGGTAACGAATACCGGGGACAAAAAGAGCCGTCAAATCATCCGTCGTGCCATTCGTCGCAACCCGGATGCGATTGTAGCGGTTACGGGCTGTTACGCCCAAACTTCGCCAGCAGAGATTCTCGACATTCCTGGAGTGGATCTCGTCATCGGAACACAGGACCGGGACAAAATTTTACCTTACGTTCGCGAAATTCAGGAGTCCCGCCAGCCAGTCAATGCCGTACGGAACATTATGAAAACTCGTGTATTTGAGGAAATGGACGTGCCGGACTTCGCGGATCGTACGCGTGCATTCCTGAAAATTCAGGACGGTTGCAACAACTTCTGCACGTTCTGCATCATTCCATGGTCACGCGGGCTCTCCCGCAGCCGGGAAGCAAACAGCATTGTTCAGCAAGCCCATCAGCTTGTACATGCCGGTTACAAGGAAATTGTCCTGACAGGCATTCACACAGGTGGATATGGTGACGATATGGAGAACTACGATCTGACCGACCTGCTGTGGGATCTGGATAAAGTGGAAGGGCTGGAACGGATCCGTATCAGTTCCATTGAAGCCAGCCAGATCGATGATCGGATGCTCGACGTTATCAAACGTTCGGACAAGCTTGTACGCCACTTCCATATTCCGCTGCAGGCAGGCGATGACACGGTATTGAAACGCATGCGCCGCAAGTACACAACCGAGGAGTTTTATAACAAAATGCTTCGCATTCGCGAAGCAATGCCGGATGTGGCTATTACAACGGACGTTATCGTTGGTTTCCCGGGTGAGACAGACGAAATGTTCCGTAATGGCTATGAATTGATGAAAAAAATCGGTTTCTCGGAGATGCACGTATTCCCGTACTCCAAACGTACAGGAACACCGGCAGCCCGGATGGAAGACCAGGTGGATGAAGAAGTCAAGAATGCCCGTGTGCATGAACTGATCGACCTGTCTGAACAAATGCAGCTGGCTTATGCGCAGAAGTTTGTAGGCCAGGTTCTGGATGTCATTCCGGAAGGTGAAGCAAAAGGCCGTGAAGGCAGCGGAAAATTGCATGGTTATAGCGATAACTATATCCAGCTCGTATTTGATGGCTCTACGGACATGATCGGCAAAGTGTGCCGCGTTAAAGTGACCGAAGCTGGTGTGAACGAAAGCCAGGCTACACTGGTTCGAGTGTTGGAAGACAATCTGAAGTCCGCAGCGATGTAATCGTGGCGTCAAAAACAAGGATTTCATTTCCTTGGGGAGCGTACCCGGGGAGATGAGGTCCTTGTTTTTCAACTAAAGGCAAGACATATCTGTGAACGGGGGAAATCAGAATGAACAAAAAGGAAATATCCGCAGGTGGTGTAGTCTATCGTAAAGGGGAAGACGGCAGTCTTCAGATTCAGCTCATTGTGGATCGTTATGGCAAAACAACACTTGCTAAAGGCAAGATGGAAGCAGGAGAAACGGTAGAGGAAACCGCCTTGCGCGAGATTTTGGAAGAAACAGGCATGGTCGGTCGAATTGTGGAGCCTGTCGATATCATTGCCTACACATATCAGCACGTTGAGTTTGGTCCAGTAGACAAGGAAGTTCACTATTATCTGGTTGAAGCAGAGAGCGGAGACCTGCAGCCGCAGATCGAAGAGATCAAGGGTGTCGATTGGTACGCACCAGAAGAAGCCTGGTCAAGACAGCAGCAGAACGGTTACGACAACAACGATAACATTTTGCGTGTGGCACTGAACAAGCTGGGCATTAACGTATAATACTTGCCGAACACAGTGATGCTTGGTTCTTATCAAGAAGAGGAGCCAAGCATCAAGCCGCGGGCGACTTCGCTGATGGGGCGTGTGCCGGTGGTTTTTTGTGCCAGATGGGCAGATAGCATAGGGGTAATGCAAGCAGTGAGCTAATGATGTTAAAAAGGGTCTGGGCATGCGCAATCTGTGCCCCGTAGTCCGCTGACAGCCATGCTGAAGCTGCATGCAGCTGACCGATCAGCGGCATAAAAAGCAAGGCTCCCGCAATGTTCAATACGACATGGGAGGCTGCAACGAATTTGCCTGCGGACGCTCCGCCTGCGGCTGCAATGACAGCCGTGATACAGGTCCCGACATTGGACCCGATCACGATGGCAATACCGATCTCAACAGGCAGCACTCCTGTAGCCGCCAGCGTAATCGCCATGCTGATGACAGCTGCACTGCTATGAATGAGGGCTGTAAGGCAGGCACCTGCCAAAAATCCCCACCACAAGCTGTCAGCCGAGCGATCCAAAAACCACTGAAATACACCCATGCTGCGCAGGGGGACGGCGATGGATTGCATGACTTGAATACCGGTCATCACCAGAGCAAAACCCGCAGCTGCAAGAAAGCTGTACTGTGAGTTAATTAGGAATCTTCGGGTGTGTTCGGGGGCTGCATGATTGCGTTCACTAAGAACAACAAAGACAGCCCAACCTATAAGGGAAATGACTAGCAGGGGCAGGGCAGCACGTCCAATCTGTAACCCAATCAACTCGGTTGTCAGGCATGTACCGATGTTCGTGCCCAGAATAATGCCAAGTGTGCGACCATAGGTAATCAATCTTGCATTCGCGAGACCAATGGTGAGCACCGTAACGGCGGTACTGCTCTGTAGTATTGCCGTGGCTCCTGCACTGAAAGCCATGCCTTTCCATGGAGCCGAGGTAGCTCGGTTAAGCCATCCGGCCAGCATCGGCCCAGCCATTCGCTGCAGAGCAGTTTCCATCAGTTTCATTCCACCAAAAAAGATAATCAGCCCATATATAAGTGGCAGCACAATGTCTCTGAACATCTCGTTCCATCATTCCTTCCGTGCCTAGTCGTTATCTCATCTTATGAATAAGAGAGGACAACCATGACAGCCGGAGATAATTGATGCGAACTGAATTGGATCAGAAGACTGATTCATCAATATGTTCTTGTTCTTCACAATTTCTGTAATTTAGGGTTGTTCTTAACCTACTCACCTCATAATTCAAAAGATACGGTGATTCGTGCAAACGGAGCGGAGGGGACGGAATTGGATCAGAAGAAGCGAAGCGTTCGCGTTTATCCCTGGATTTTCCCTTTGTAGGAAGGGAATCAAAAAAATCCAGGGATAACAGCGATCGGAAGACCAATCCGTCCACGTAGCGGTCTCCCTCTGCACTAAACCTATCTTTTCAATCAAACTAACTAACTACAAAGGAAGTGGATTTACCTTGCCATCGGTTACACTGGAACGCAGTCGCAAAAAGCGGCTTGAACATGCACATCCATGGATATATAACAACGAAATTGCCTCGGTTGACGGTAACCCTGAACCGGGAGATCTGGTCAACGTATTGAATCATCAAGGTCGTTATCTGGCGACAGGATACTATAACCCGGCTTCACAGATTACAGTGAGAGTCGTTTCATATCAACCGCTGGAGTTTGAGCAGATGGACACTGCCTTTTTTGCCGCTCGCTTCAGCGACTGTCTGCGTCACCGGGAGCGTTTTATCCAGGATGGAGAGGCCTACCGTTTGGTTTATGGAGAAGCTGATTTTCTGCCGGGTCTGATCGTGGATCGTTTTGGCAGTATTCTTGTTGTACAGTTGCTTACCTTGGGAATGGATCGCTGCCGTGAAGCCATCGTACAGGCTCTGATCGAATTGATGCAGCCAGAGGGAATCTATGAGCGCAGTGATGTGCCGATTCGGGAGCTGGAAGGACTGGAGCAGACCAAAGGACCGCTGTACGGGGAGTGCCCACGTCATGTTACAGTTACCGAGAATGGATTGCTTATTAAAGTGGATATCGTGGAAGGCCAGAAAACAGGCTATTTCTTCGACCAGCGTGAGAATCGGGCGGCGATTGAACCGCTTATGAAGGGCTGGGGCTATAAAAGCGGGATTGCTTTGCAGGAAGTGGAACAAGAGGGAAGCCTTCAGCTGCTGCCTGTAAATAAAAGCGGTAAAGTGGTGACTTTCCCCTATTGGGATGGGGCTACTGTTCTGGAATGCTTCTCGCACACCGGCAGCTTCACGTTGAACGCCTGCAAATATGGAGCCAAAAAAGTCACATGCCTAGATATTTCAGAGCATGCTATTGAAAGTGCCCGCACCAATGTAGAATTGAATGGTTTTACGGATCGGGTAGAATTTGTTGTCGCTGATGCTTTCCAGTATTTGCGTGAGCAGGTCAAGGGAGTAGAAGAGCGTTCCGTACGTGCACGGGCAGCCGAACAGAAAGTGGATACCTCCAAAGCGCTTGCAGCTGGCGGCGGGAAAACATTTGATGTGGTCATTCTTGACCCACCTGCCTTTGCCAAAACCAAATCAGCAGTCAAAGGCGCCTGCCGTGGATACAAGGATATTAACCTGCATGGCATGAAGCTTGTTAATGAAGGTGGGTATTTGGTAACGGCGAGCTGTTCGTATCATATGCGTCCTGATCTCTTCCTGGAAACGATTGCGGATGCAGCTGAAGATGCGGGTAAGGTACTGCGACTGATTGAATGGAAAGCTGCCGGCAAGGATCACCTGCAAATTTTGGGTGTGGATGAAGGGCATTACTTAAAATTTGCAATTTTTGAAGTGCGCAGCAAAACAAACTGATCTGCCATTGTTAAAAAATGACGTTAAGAAACTAGTCCACAGTGTAAAAGCTGTGGGCTTGTTTCGTGTTACAGGAAATCATTCTGTCTTTACCGGATTGTGGCAAACGTATGTTCCGAACCAGGTCAGTTATGTTATACTGGGAATTAAAATCTTGTTCGTGATGGTTTGGAGGATTAGACATGTCTGTACGCTTTATTATTGGCCGGGCAGGCAGCGGCAAGACGACGCTGATTACCCGGGAAATTACGTCTTTGCTTCAACAGGAGCCTCAAGGCAAACCACTCATATGGTTGGTTCCGGAACAAAGCTCGTTTCGCACCGAGCAGGCTCTGGTTTCTTCTGGCGCGATCAAAGGCACCATGCGTGCAGAAGTATTGGGTTTTCGCCGATTAGCCTATCGTATCATGCAGGAAGCGGGTGGTTCTGCTCGAATTCCAATCGGAGCCGAGGGGAAAAAGATGCTGCTTTATAAAGTACTTCAGCGGCGCAAGGAAGAGTTGAAGCTTTTTGGTGCTTCGGGCAATCAATTGGGTTTTATAGGGCACTTAAATGATTTATACAGTGAGTTTAAGCGTTATGAACTAGATCCCGGCTTGTTGGAAGAAGGCCTCTCTAATTGGAATACGTCTTCTTCGGCACCGATCCTGGGTGATAAATTACATGATTTGCTTCTTATATATCGAGATTATGAACAGGAACTAACGGAACTCTACATCGATGATGAAGACACACTGACAGAACTGAACGACCGTTTAGCAGAAAGTGAGCTTCTTCAGGATGCACAAATCTGGATTGATGGCTTTCAGGGCTTTACACCGCAGGAAATGAGCGTGATTGGAAGACTGATGCTTCAGTCCTCTTCAGTGACCATTACGTTGACCTTGGATCGGCCATATGATCACGGGGCACTGCCCAGCGAATTGGATCTGTTCCATCCAACAGCGAGCGCATATGCGAGGCTCAAAGGTATGGCTGATGATCTGGGAGTCTTGAGCGAAACAACAGTGCTGCAGCCGGATGTTTTGCCAAGATATGAGCACAGCCCTGGTTTGGCCCATCTGGAGTCTGGGTTCGACCGACGGATTCGTTGGAAAAGTGATGGCCGCGATGCGGGCGTGAAGTTATTCGCAGCCGAAAATCGCAGGGCTGAGATGGAAGGTGCACTGCGTGAAATGCGTAGATTGGCTCAGGAGGAAGGCGTGCGTTACCGGGACATGGCCGTACTCGTTCGTCAGCTGGATGCCTATGCCGATATTGCCGAGCCGCTATTCAGGGACTATGATGTGCCCGTTTTCCTAGATCGCAGAAGAAGTGAGCTTCATCATCCGCTCTCCGAATTTATTCGTTCTGCAATTGATGTCGTTCGTCGCCGCTGGCGTTACGAAGATGTCTTTCGCTGTGTCAAAACAGATCTGCTGCTTCCTCGTGATGGTTCTATCACTCGTGAAGATATGGACCAGCTCGAAAACTATATACTCGCCTGTGGAATCCACGGATACCGTTGGACCGACGGTAAGCCTTGGAAATACGTCCCGAGTCTGTCTCTGGAAGACAATGGACAGGACGGCCGAAGCCGCGGGCGGGAACAAATGCTGTCGCTCATGGAAAAATGCCGAACGGTCATTACGGATCCGATGGCTGTGTTTGAGAAACGCATGATCAAAGCCAAGACGGCAAGAGAACAGTGTGCTGCATTATATGGACTACTCGAAGACGCAGAAATTCCCTGGAAGCTGGAAATGATGTCTGCTGAGGCAACAGCTCAGGGCGACCCGGAGCGTTCGCGGGAACATCGTCAGATGTGGGGAGCTGTTCTGGATCTGCTGGACCAGATGGTGGACATGATGGGAGCCGAACGACTGGACATCGATTTGTTCGCGGGCCTGATGGAGACGGGTTTGACCGAGCTGAAGCTAGGACTTGTCCCGCCGGCGCTGGATCAGGTGCTGGTCGGTTCCATGGACCGGACGCGGCTGCAGGATATCCAATATGTATTCATCCTGGGAGCCGTTGACGGTGAACTGCCGGCTGTGCCCCAGGAAGATGGCGTGTTAACGGAGCAGGAGCGGGAACTGTTGACCGAAAGAGGCCTCGGTCTTGGACCTGGAACAACAAGACGGATGCTGGACGAGCGTTTTCTGATCTATACCGCGCTGACTGCTGCAAGTAAGCAGTTGTGGTTAAGTTACCCTGTGGCTGATGATGAGGGCAAAATGCTTTTGGCTTCGGAAATTGTGAGACATGTACGAAAGATGTTCGGATTGAATGAAGTGCCACTTCTTGCGCAGCCGCCAGTAACGGGTTTGGAAGAAGCTCACTGGTCTTACGTTATTCATCCAGAGCAGAGTCTGTCGGTTCTGATTGGGCAGCTCCGCAGATGGCGCAGGGGTGAAGAGATTCCTGAACTCTGGTGGTCGGTCTACAACTGGCACTGCTCCAATGAGAGCCTCAGACCTCAGCTGGAGCGATTGCTGGGCTCCATTTTCTATCGCAATCGGGCATTACCACTGCGTACTTCAACAAGTCGCCGATTATATGGCACGGAGGTGCGGACAAGTGTTTCGCGAATGGAACGATTCGTGGCATGTCCATTCTCCCATTTTGCCTCACACGGGTTGCGATTGAAGGAGCGTCAATTATATCGTCTTCAGGCTCCGGACATCGGTCAATTGTTCCATGCTGCGCTGAGTCAGCTGGCTATACGATTGCGTGAAGAGAACCGCAGCTGGGGAAGCCTCTCTCCAGAACAATGCCGCAAGGAAGCGGAGCAAACGGTGGATCAGATTGCACCGCAGCTTCAGGGCGAAATTTTGCTGAGCACAAAGCGTTACGGCTACATTTTCCGCAAACTGAAGGACATTGTAAGCCGGGCTTCGGTCATTTTGGGTGAGCAATCCAGACGGGGGAGTTTTGAACCTATTGGTCTTGAGTTGGACTTTGGGCCAGGCAAACCTTTGCCGCCTCTTCGCTTCGAACTGGAGAACGGGTGTGTGATGGAGATTGTGGGCCGGATTGACCGAGTTGATGTGGCAGAGGGCGAAAATGGACTCTTGCTTCGGGTTATTGACTATAAATCAAGCCAGACGGATCTCAAATTGCATGAAGTGTACTACGGACTGTCCCTGCAGATGCTTACGTATCTGGAAGTGCTGCTTAGTGCTGCCGAAGAGTGGCTGGGAGAATCGGCAATGCCTGGAGGAACACTGTATTTTCATGTGCATAACCCATTGCTGCAATCTGCGAACGGCATGACCTCAGAACAGGCGGGACAGGAACTGCTGAAACGCTTCAAAATGAAGGGATTGCTTTTGGCAGATCGTGATGCCATCGCACAGATGGATAACACACTGGATAAAGGCTACTCGGCCATCATTCCTGTTGCACTCAAGGCGGACGGCAGTTTCTACAGCAGCGCAGCCGTAGCTACGCCAGACCAGTGGGACACGCTGCTCGCATCGGTTCGAGGCAATATCCGTGAGATCGGGACCCGAATAACGGATGGGGATGTGGCCATAGAGCCTTACCGTATTCAGCAGGAGGTTGCATGCACATTCTGTCCGTTTAAACCTGTCTGTCAATTTGATGAGAATATTGAAGGCAATGAATATAATCTGTTGTCCAAACCGGGCAAACAGCAAATCTGGGACATGCTGTCACACAACAAGGGAGGGGAGACGTCATGACGAATATGCCAAAACCGGAAGGCAGTTTCTGGAGCGATGACCAGTGGAGTGCAATTTCCCAGAGCGGTGAAGACATTCTCGTTGCTGCAGCAGCGGGGTCGGGTAAAACAGCTGTGTTGGTCGAACGGATTATTCGTAAAATAGCCGATCCTTCTCGTGGCTTCAGCGTGGATCGATTGTTGGTGGCTACCTTTACGAAGGCAGCGGCTGCTGAGATGAAGCAGCGTATTCGGGAAGCACTTGAACGTGCACTCGAGGAAGAGCCTGAGGAAGAGCATTTGCGCAAACAGTTATCGCTGCTTGGACGAGCTTCAATTACAACGCTGCATTCATTTTGTATGGAAGTCATCCGCCGTTACTATCAGCAAATTCCGCTTAACCCGGCTTTCCGGATATTGAACGAGAATGAAGCCGAAATGCTGCGTCAGGAGCTCCTGGAAGAACTTTTTGAAGATAAATACGGAGAAGAAGGCGAAGGCAGCACATTTCGTGAGCTTGTGGACTGGTTCAGTGGTGAAAGGAACGATGATGCCATGCACCGGCTTGTACAGCGCCTGTATGATTTCTCGCGCAGTCACTCCTGGCCGGATCACTGGTTATCGGAAATGGCGTCTGCATTTCAAGTTGAAAGCGTAGAGGCCCTTGGTCATTCACCATGGGTACAGAGCATTTTACGTGATGCCGCACTTACCCTGAGTGGTGCAGCGGGGCTCTTGCGTCAAGGTATCGGCATTGCGATGCAGCCGGAAGGGCCTAAACCTTACGCGGATACACTTAAGGAAGATCTGGCCATGGTGGAGGAGCTTCTGTCTGCAGTGGAGGTTATGCCATGGGAGAGACTGCCTGAAGTTTTTCAGCCCGCAGCTTTTGGCAAGCTGAAACCCTGCAAAAAGGATCAAACCGATCCGGCGCTGCAGGAACAAGTGAAGGAACTGCGGGAGGCAGCAAAAAAGGCAATCACCGATCTGAAAGGCTCGCTCTTTGGCCGGAGTGCATTTTCCTTCTGGCAGGAGCTGGAGCAGGCTGCTCCACTCATGCAGGAACTGTCCAAACTTGTAAGTGAGTTCGGCGAACGTTACAAGCTGGCCAAACAAGAACGTGGGCAGGTTGATTTTAGCGATCTGGAACATTATTGTCTTCACATTTTGCGTCATGAGGATTCCACGCCAGAGCTCTCCATGCCTTCAAATGCTGCAATGGAATATAGAGCGCGTTTCGATGAAGTGCTGCTGGATGAATATCAGGATACCAATACCGTTCAGGAAGATATCGTAAAGCTAATTTCCAGGGAGAATCCGGGCAATCGCTTTATGGTAGGGGATGTGAAACAGAGTATTTACCGTTTCCGCTTGGCTGAGCCGGGACTATTTCTGAATAAATACCGTCAATACAACTCTGGCACCCAAAGCGATGAAGGAGAAGGAAGCAAGCGGCGTGCAGGCAGAC
The DNA here is from genome assembly GCF_022346995.1 of Paenibacillus sp. ACRRY. Taxonomy (GTDB): domain Bacteria; phylum Bacillota; class Bacilli; order Paenibacillales; family Paenibacillaceae; genus Paenibacillus. Next base: position 457,999 of record NZ_JAKRNM010000002.1, read on the forward strand.
GCATTGACCTGGCACGTAACTTCCGCAGTCGTGCTGAGGTGGTTCATTCGGTAAATATGCTGTTCCGGCAGCTCATGAATGAGGGCGTAGCTGAGATCGCTTATGACGAACGGGCCCAGCTTGCCTACGGAGCTTCGTTTCCACCGGAAACCGAGGGAGATGAGGCCTATACACCGGAGCTGCTGCTGATTGACCGGCAAGGCGGGGGACCGGATCTGGGCGAGAGTGTAGATGAAAATGGAGATCAGCTGGCGTCGGCTGAACTCGAAAGTGTCGAACTGGAAACGGCTCAACTGGAAGCACGGGCTATGGCTCGGCGCATTCGGGAGATGGTTGGCGATACCGATCAGCCAGCTCTGAATGTGTACGATAAGGCGTTGAAAACAATGCGTCCTGTCCGTTACGGCGACATTGTGATCCTGCTGCGTTCTGCTTTAATGTGGGCTCCGTTAATGATCGAAGAATTCAGGCAACAGGGAATTCCGGCCGGTGGGGAGCAGAGCAAGGGGTATTTTCAGGCAACGGAAGTGGAGATCATGTTATCCCTGCTTCAGATCGTGGACAACCCAAGACAGGATATTCCGCTCGCTTCAGTCCTTCGTTCACCGATTTTGGGCTTAAATGAAGAGGATTTGGCACAAATCCGTCTGGGGGATAAAAGGCAGTCTTTCTATGACGCAGTGGTATCTGCTGTCCAGATCGGACAAGTGCCCAATGATGATTCGTCAGCGGTACAGATGCAATGGCCGGAAGTGTGGTCAGAAATTCAACAGGCAGAGCGGGAAGCGGCTGTTACAGCAGAGTCCGAGGTGCTTGAACAGCAATTTCTGAATGAGGATGAAGAAAGTGAAGGTAATCATGATCCAGAAGAGCACTCAGCCAGTGCAGGATCGGAATTGCAGCAGAAACTAATTCGTTTTATGAGCCAGCTGGAGCAATGGAGGCTTGAGGCACGTCAAGGCAGCCTAAGTGAGCTCATTTGGCGTATATACAGGGAGACCGGCTATTTAGACTGGGTAGGTGGTCTTCCGGGAGGTATACAGCGTCAAAGTAACCTGAAAGCCCTGTATGACCGTGCACGTCAATATGAAGAAGCGACGTCGAATCGGGGGTTGTTCCGCTTTTTGACCTATGTCTCCAGACTTCGTGAGAATGGTGGGGATCTGGGAACAGTGGCCGGATCAGGCGAACAGGATAATGCTGTCCGAATTATGACCATTCACCGGAGTAAAGGGTTGGAGTTTCCGGTTGTATTTGTGGCTGGCATCTCCAAAATGTTCAACCAGCAGGATTTGAATGCACCGTTCTTGATGCACAAGGAGCTTGGGTTCGGTCCAAGATTTGTGGATCGGGAAAATAGGGTGGCTTATCCCACATTGGCTAATCTAGCGATTCGACGCAGAGCCCAGTTTGAGCTGCTGGCTGAGGAGATGCGGGTGCTATATGTCGCACTGACTCGGCCCAAGGAGAAAATGATTCTGGTTGGGACGGTTAAGGATGCTGCCAAAAAAGCAGCCGCCTGGTCACAGATCAAAGACAGTTCGGAACTGATTCTGCCGGATTATCTGCTCGCGGCAGGACGAAGTTATCTCGATTGGATCGGACCGTCTCTAATTCGCCATCCGTCGGCAGCATCATTACGCGAACTGGCTGGTGTACAAGACTCCTATGCTGCTTGTCTGATGGATGATGAATCATGCTGGAGCATTTCCATCATGTCTGCCGATTGGGTATCCAGGGAGACCTTTGTGGATTCGAAACATGATGAGGAAGACGAATTGGCAGAAGCTCGCCAAGAGCGAATGAACGCGCTGCAAGCTGTGAAACCGGTAATTTTACACCCCTCCACAATCACTGGCGAGATGGATAGAGATTCGCAAGATGAACCTTCACGAGAAGACGTGAAGGTTGATCGGGTCGTAACGGAAACCGAATGGATGCAAAACGTAGAGCGTCGCCTATCATGGACATACCCATATGAAGCGGCAACCCGGATAGCAGCGAGCACATCCGTCTCAGAATTAAAGACAATGCTTGCGATTCAGGACCATCAGCCTCTCCATGTAATGGAAGAGTTGGAAAGACAAATGGATGATGCGGAGGTTCTCGAAAACCCGCAGTCAGAAGATCAAATCAGTGAAACACGTCATGATCGGACGGATGTCACGAACGAACACTCCTTCAAATTGCATTTGCGCCGCCCGAAGTTTATGGAAGAGAAACAATTGACGGGAGCTGAGCGCGGGACCGTGTATCACACGCTGATGCAGCATTTACCACTGGATGGAGCGAATGTCGATGCCTCAATTGTTGAACAGACGCTTGCAAGACTGACCAAACTTCAGATTTTGTTGCCTCATCAGGCAGAAGTAATTGAACCTGAACATTTGGCTAAATTCTTTCATACGGGACCAGGTACTGAGCTACTCCGTGCTGATTGGGTAAAACGGGAGATCCCTTTTATCTATGGACTTCCAGCAGAGCAATCTCCCGCCGAATGGCTGCAGCAGCTGTCATCGAATGCAGGAATGCAATCCCTGGATGAAGACAGCGGACTACAGGCTTCTTTGGATAATGAAACTGTACTTGTGCAGGGGATCATTGATTGTCTCTACGAGGTGGACGGAGAGCTTACGCTGCTGGATTACAAAACGGATCGGGTGCTGGAACATCGCGGAGGAGTAAATGAACTGACCAGAAACTATCGTTTTCAGCTGGAGCTGTATGGCCGGGCGATTGAAGATATTTTGGGGCGCAAGGTAGATCGGAAGTGGCTGTACTTCTTTGATGGTGGACATGCTGTAGAGCTTTAAATGAACGGTTGAAACCGAAGATATATTCGCTATATGTGTTTGCAACGAAAGTCATGAAGGGGACGAATCGGTTCTTAGAAACGATGGTGTCCCCTTTGTTTCCGCATTGGCTAGTGCCATTAGGATATGAGCTGCCAAGATTGGGGACAGGGCACTCTTATGATTAAGTTTTTGTAGGGAGAGGGGATGAACGGAATATGCGTATTTTGCACACCGGGGACTGGCATTTGGGAAAAACATTGGAAGGAAGAAGCAGGCTGCGTGAGCAGGAGGATTTCGTCGATGAACTCGTTAAACTGGCAGATGAGCAGCAGGCTGATGCAGTGTTGATGGCTGGTGACGTGTATGACTCGGTCAATCCGCCTGCATCGGCAGAGCAGCTGTTTTACGAGGCGGCAGCCAGGCTTACCGAGCGAGGAAGACCACTGGTGGTCATTGCAGGTAACCACGATCAGCCAGAACGGGTAGCCTCAGTGACACCACTTGTAAACAGACAGGGGATTACACTTGTGGGTATGCCGACGGCGGAAGCGGTGACCATTCATGCGCCTAGAACAGGCGAGACTGCCAAAATTGCTGCTTTGCCTTATCCTTCAGAGGCGAGACTTAATGAAGTCCTCACCACGGATGGTGATGAAAACGTGCTTCGTCAAGCTTATAGCCGCCGGGTTGGCATGCTCATGCAGCGTCTGGCTGACTCATTTGGTCCGGATACGGTGAATTTGGCGATGAGTCACATTTATGTGCTGGGCGGGGTTGAGAGCGATTCGGAGCGCCCAATTCAAGTGGGGGGAGCTTACACCGTAGATCCATCTTCACTATCGATCGGTGCCCAATATACGGCACTCGGACACCTTCATCGCGCTCAGGCTGTGAAGGGGGACGGCGTGATTCGGTATAGTGGATCCCCGCTGGCCTACAGTTTCTCCGAAGCAGGACAAAGCAAATCTGTAACGATGGTGGATTTGGCACCAGGCGGAACTCCGAATGTAGAAGAAGTGCTATTATCCTGTGGACGCCCCCTTGTGCGTTGGAAGGCACGCGGAGGTCTGGCTGAAGTGTATCGCTGGTTGGAAGAGGGAAGAGACGCCCAAGCATTCATTGACATGGAAGTGTGGCTGGACGATGCCATGTCACTCAAAGAGATCCAGCAGCTGCGCAAGTCACATGATGGCATTATTCATATCCGTCCGGTGTATCCGGAGATGGCCGCTGCCGGATTGCTGGAGCAGCGTTCCGAGCTGCCTGTGCATGAATTGTTCCGTAAGTTCTACCAGCGTCAGACGGGTGGGGCTCAGCCGGAAGACAGTCTGGTACAGTTGTTCCTTGAACTGGTGGACGAAGACGAGCCAGGCGTGCGTGAGGAGGTTGAAGGTAGATGAAGCCGATTTTATTAAAAGTGGCCGGATTGCAAAGTTATCGTGAGGCTCAGGAGATTGATTTTACGGTACTGACCGAAACCGGATTATTCGGAATTTTCGGCCCAACGGGTAGCGGAAAGTCTTCCCTGCTGGATGCCATTACTCTTGCCATGTACGGAAAAGTGGAGCGGGCGGTTAACGGAACTCAGGGGATTATGAATCATGCTGAGGATGCCCTGGCAGTCGCTTTTACCTTCGAACTGTCGTCAGCTGAAGGAACGCGAAGATTTCGGGTGGAACGGCGTTTTAAGCGTAATAACGAAATATCAGTAAGCAATACGATCAGCAAATTTATTGAGACCGTAAACGGAGAGGAACAGGTGCTCGCTGACAAGCTAGCCGATGTGAACCGCTGTGTGGAAGAAGTGATCGGCCTCAAAATGGATGATTTTACGCGAGCCGTAGTGCTTCCTCAAGGGAAATTCGCTGAGTTTCTATCGCTGAAAGGCAGCGAACGACGCCAGATGCTGCAGCGGTTATTTCATTTGGAAAAGTACGGGGATCAGCTTGCCATCAAGCTCAGCCGGCGTGTGAAGGACAACGATATGGTTCATCAAGCGCTCTTGGCAGAGCAGCAGGGTCTTGGCAATGCAAGCCAAGAGACACTGGAAGAAACCAAACGCCTTGTGCAAGAGGCGGTGAAGCATGCGGAGCTCTCCCGTCAGACACTGGATGAAGCTGCGAAGGAAGCAGAACAGCTGGGTAAAATACGTGAATTAAGTCATGAACGCCAGAAGCGTCTGGATGAACAGCATAAGCTCAAAGCTCTCGAACCGCAGATCGAAACAGGGGAGCAGCGCTTGAAACAGGCGGGCTCAGCAGATGCCATATTGCCCGCGCTTCAGACGATGCGGGATGCAGTTACCCAGCAGAAGCTGCGACAAACTGCATCCTCTGCTGCACATGAACAAGCCTTGGAACACGAACGATTATCTGTGCTTGAAGCAGAAAAGGCTGAAACGGCACGTGTACAGCTGGCTGAGGGTGAACCCAAGCTGCTGCTTCGGCTGGAACAGTTGGAACAGGCCAAAGAGCTGCAGCGGGAACGAGACAGTCTTCAGGAGGACAGCGCACGTTTGAAGCTGCTTTTGGAGAAAGGGCAGGCTGAGCAGGAGGTTCATGGCCAGCAGCTGGAAAAGGAAAAAGAACTACAGCAGCGTGGACGTAAACGGCGGGAAGAATTGCAGGAAAGTCTGAAGCCAAATGAAGTCAAGTCAGAGGAGCGAAGACAACTGCAAGCTGCGCTGGAGCTTCGGCATCGGTTGGATACTGCAGCAGAGCAGCTGCGTCAGAATCAGACCGAGATGGAAACGTACAAACAGTCTGCGAATCTGGCAGAAAGCAAACTTCAGGCGGCGGCAGTCGAAGAGGAACGCCTGAACGAACAGCGGAAGCTGTTGATTGAACAGGCGTCGGCGGGTCTGGAGGCCATGCTTGCCTGTGAGCAGGACATCGGCCGTGAACAAAGCCTGCTGGCCGGGGAGGAGGAGCAGCTGCGCGGCTCGATGCGCGAGCAGGAGCTGCACCGGCTCTCCTCCGCCTTGCGCGCCGAGCTGCGTGACGGCGAGCCATGCCCGGTGTGCGGCTCCGCACACCACCCGCTCCCAGCTGCGCCGCCGGGAGAAGGTCCGCACGCAGGCGATGCGGACCTGGAACTGCTGCGCAGCCTGCAGGCAGAGCTGCAGGAGCTGCGCTTCGGGCTTCGCCAGCAGCTGCACGAACGTCGCAGCCTGCTGACGCAGCTTGGCGCCGCGGCCGGCGAAGCACCGGCCGCAGCCGAGGCCGCGCCTGCGGCAGCGGAGCAAGAGCCCGCCGGTTCGCCCGCACACGGGCACTCACCGGCGGACTGGGCGGCGCGTGCCGCTGCGCTGCGCGAGACCGCGCGTTCGCTGGCTGACGCCGCGACGCAAGTGCAAGCGGAAGCCGCCGCATTGCAGCAGGCGGCTGTGGGTGCGCAGCAGCGCCGCATGGAGGCGGCAGCCGCGCAGGAAGCCGGCCGTGCCGGTCTCGTCCAGGCGGAGCGCAAGCTGGCCGAAAGCGAGGCAGCAGCGGCTGCATTGCAAGGCCGCTGGGCCGCAGAACTGCCCGGCATCGCCCCGGAGGAGGCTGTCGCTCTTCATCAGGCGATGCAGGAACGTGATGCACGTGCCGAAGACATCAAGGAACGGCTGAACAAGAGTGTCACGTTTTTGGAAGAAAAGGAACAGTCCGTGCAGTCTCTCCAACAAAAGCTGGTTGAACTGGACAAACAGCTGATCCAGTGGCAGACCGAGTGGCAGGGAAACCGTAAACAGCTGGCTGAGAAGGAAGAACGGCTACGCCAGTGGGTGGGCGAACAACGTGTAGAGGAGCTCATCGCTGTCGCGCAATCACAGCTGGATGGGCTGCGAAAAGCAGCAGCTGACTCGGCCCGGCGCTTCAAGGAAGCGGACAACCTGAAACAGGAGTCTGCCAAGCAAGACGTTATGGCCAGACAAGCCCTGACTTCAGTATCGGAACATTTGGAGCAGGCGCAGGCACGTTGGCATCAATTGCTTGATCAATCTCCATTTGACTCTGAACAAGCCGTTCTGGAAGCGGCGATTCCTGCAGACGAGGCTGAGCGACTGGCAGTAGAGATTCAGCATCATCGTGAAAGGGAACGTGAGCTGGTATCCCAGCTGCGGGAACTGGAGCAAAAGCTGGATGGAGCAGAAGTGTCCGAGGAGCAGTGGTTAGCCTGCACAGAACGTCTGAAGTTAAGACGGGCTGAGGATGAAGCTGCGCTAAGTGCGAAGGCTCGTGCAGAACGTGATCTGGAAGATGTTCAGCAGCGTCACGTTCGCTGGACCGAATTGGAGAACAAACGGGTAGAAGTTAGTCATCACGGGGAGCAGCTCAGCAAACTGCAGGCTGCCTTCAGAGGTAATGCATTTGTAGAGTATATTGCAGAAGAGCAGCTCATGCAGGTTAGCCAAGCTGCCTCACAGCGTTTGCGTTTTCTTACGAAGCAGCGCTATTCACTCGAGGTAGATTCGGGTGGTGGATTTGTCATCTGCGATGATGCCAACGGCGGAGTTAAACGTCCGGTATCCACTTTATCCGGTGGAGAGACCTTCTTGACCTCGTTGTCTCTGGCACTCGCCTTGTCCGCACAGATTCAGCTGCGCGGCCAGTACCCACTTCAATTCTTTTTCCTGGATGAAGGGTTTGGAACATTGGACCCGGATCTGCTGGACACTGTCATTACATCATTGGAGAAATTGCATGATGACCGTTTGGCTGTCGGGGTCATCAGCCACGTACCGGAACTGCGGGCTCGTCTGCCGCGCAAGCTGGTTGTTATTCCTGCGAGCGAAGCAGGAGGCGGTTCCCGGGTAGTATTGGAGAGTCTCTAATATACGGTTTTTATTTGGCTGCTCCGAAAGAGATATATAGATATCTGACTTTGCCAGCAGGAGAATCGATATTGACTTGATTCCAGTGTAAAACAAGAGGGATTTTAAATTGGAGTGAGTTACCTCACAGATACAGGTTCAACCAGCTGTTATACTACAGTCAAGCCGACATACCTTATGTTAAGTACCCCGGCGGACGTTTGATCAGGAAGTTTCCCGGTCAGACGTCCGCGGCAGCTGATTTCATTCGGAATCCGCTCATGGGGTGCTTCTTTTTTTTGCCCTGTTCCTTAGTGTCAATTCGCCCAGATCTGAATACCATGAAAGGGTGATGAAGCACGATAAGGGAGGCGTACTGAAGTGGAGAAGGTGGAAGCGAAGAAGATCTGTAAGGAACACATTCATCGATATGTATGTGTACAGATGAAGGATGGAAGCCATTATGACGGTATTATAGAAAATGTGGATGATGACATGATTTATTTGGCAGTGCCTGTCGGTCCTGAAGCACCGCATCATGCAAATTGGGGACCAAACGCGATGCCGGGAGCAGGCTATCCCGTGTCTCATGCTCGTGGATTTTATCCGGGATACGGTTACCCGTATCCATATCCCTATCCATACTATGGTTACGGTCGCAGACGTTTTAACAGACTGGTGCTTCCCTTGATTGGGCTGACTGCATTAACATTGCTGCCATACTATTGATGAAGTGAATGCATGGCGGATTAGGATTCAAAACAATCTTACGGACCATTCTCATCCTGATAGCAGACTGCTGCCTATCTGGATGTAGAAAGGTCTTTTTTTATGATATTCATCAACGAACAGATAATGAGGATCGTACGGAGTAATTATTGGCATGCTAGCATAGGGCTAGCTTATTGAGTAAAACTATTTTTCATGTGAGATTGGACGTCACTTTTCACTTCCGGTATGATAGAGAGGCATACATAAATCTTGCAAACCAAAGGAGGGTATGAACAATGGATTGCTTGTTTTGCAAAATTGTAGAGGGCAGCATTCCCTCCAATAAAGTTCTGGAGAATGACCATGTGGTTGTCTTTCACGACATCCAGCCCGCTGCACCGACACATGTCCTCGTTATTCCGAAGAAACATATTGCTTCCATGAATGATGTGACGGCAGATGATATAGCGCTGATTGGTGAGGTTCATCTGGCAGCACAGGAAGCAGCGAAACGCCTTGGGGTCGATGAGTCCGGTTATCGTTTGATTAATAACTGCGGCAAAGATGGAGAACAAACCGTCCATCACCTGCACTACCATCTGCTTGGAGGTACCAGACTCGGTGCGCTTACAAGCCTATCGGATTCACACAAATCATAATGGATCCTGTGCTATTCATTTCCTATTCAATGGAGAAAAAGAAGCACTGTGATTCGCATAAATAAAGTGATCATTACGTTAAGGTTGACACCTTTATTACCTTTCGCCTATAATGAAAGGTGATGAACCGTGTTATTGCTCTTGGACGGTCTGGTCGGAGGGAGGGAAAACTGGTGTCTGAAACTAAAGTTCGCAAAAACGAGACTATTGATGCTGCACTTCGTCGCTTTAAACGTTCCATCGCTAAAGATGGCGTCTTGGCTGAGGTGAAGAAACGTAAGCATTATGAGAAGCCAAGCGTAAAGCGCAAGAAAAAGTCCGAGGCTGCTCGTAAGAGAAAGTTTTAGGAGGATTTGAACAACATGAATCTTAGCGAACGATTGAACGAAGATATGAAGCAAGCGATGAAGAGCAAGGACAAGTTCAAGCTCTCCACCATTCGGTTGATTCGTTCGACGATCAAGAATCTTGAAATAGATTTGAAAAGAACTTTGGATGACAACGAAGTGCTTGATATCCTGAGTCGTGAAATCAAACAGCGCAAAGATGCCCTCCAAGAATTTGACAAAGCGGGCCGTGAAGAACTCGCGGCAAATGCAAAAGCGGAAATTGATATAATTGGTCAGTACCTTCCCGCACAGCTTACCGAAGAAGAAATTAAAGTTATTGTACAGCAGACCATCCAGGAAACCGGTGCTTCTTCGAAAGCCGAGATGGGGAAAGTCATGGCGGCCCTTATGCCGAAAGTTAAAGGCAAAGCGGACGGCAAACTGGTTAATCAAGCAGTTCAACAATTTCTGCAATAAAGCAATCAATGAACACCTCCTGACTTGTCAGGGGGTGTTTTTTCCTGTTTGCATGTTACCGAATCAACACTTCAGTCTTCATTAGATCTAGCATGGAAGAACTCGATGTAAAGGTTGGTAAGACAGTACAATTTTCAAAACAGACAAGAATTTTACTTTAAAATGGTTATTATTCATAAAATTAGATTTAAAATCTTGCAATTGCTTGGGCTTTCAAATATAATTTTAAGATTTTGAAACGAAATGTTGCATTGTACGTAATAAATACCATAAGCTGGACAGTATAACAATAATGGAAAAGGGGGGATTATTGTGAAGGGAAAGCGCCGGAAGAGGCTTGCGGGGCCATTGTTGCTCATGATGCTGCTGACGTTGCTGCTTCCTCTCTGGGTTGGATCGCCGTCTGCACATGCAGCTGAAAAGAGCGGCGCCGTATATATTATTCCGGTTGATAAACCAATCGAGCAGGGGTTAGGCAAGTTTATGGAGCGTGGCTTCAAGGAAGCTGAATCAATGAATGCTGGCCTGATAGTTCTCGATATCAATACACCGGGAGGACGGGTCGATACGGCAGAAGAACTGGGTACCCTGATTAAGGAAAGTCCTGTTCAAACCGTTGCTTTTGTCCGCGGAGATGCTGCTTCGGCTGGAAGTTTTCTGGCCTTGAATGCAGATAAGATCGTAATGTCGCCAGGAAGCATGATTGGTGCGGCAGCGATGGTAGACAGCACAGGTAATCATGTCGATGATCCGAAGCTGGTTGCATTCTGGAAGAGCAAAATGCAGGGAGCGGCAGAACAAGGCGGCCGAGATGGCAGTATTGCTGCCGGAATGACAGATGTCAACATGGTTGTGGAGATGCCAGAGATCAACAAGACGAAGCAAAAGGGTGAAATTATTGCCTTATCAGCCGAGGAAGCGCTGAAAGTGGGATATGCGGACCACATCAGCTCAACTCCGGAAGAGGCAGCAGCGTGGCTTGGTTATGGTCAGGACGATGTATTTACTGTTGAGAGAACCGCAGCAGAGAATATATCTTCTTTTCTGACGAATCCTGTGGTGATGACTATACTTTTGTTCCTAGGAATTGCGGGCGTAATCATTGAACTGATTGTACCTGGATTCGGAGTACCTGGTATTGTGGGGATCGTCTGTTTTATCCTGTATTTCTCAGGGAACTACATTGCTGGATTTGCAGGAGCAGAAACTTGGGTGTTGTTCACGGTAGGACTCATCATGATGATTCTGGAGATGTTCATTCCAAGCTTTGGAATCCTGGGCATCCTGGGGTCCATTGCACTTGTTGCCGGTGTCGTGCGTGCTGCATATGACACAAGTGATGCTTTTGTATCATTGGGTATTGCTTTTGGGGCTGCGCTCGTGGTCATTGCCATCGTGGTAATTCTGTTTAAGGACAGAGGCATATGGAATCGATTCATTTTGAACGACAGTTTGTCTTCTGACCGAGGATATTCTTCGGCAACGGAGCGTAAGGAACTCATTGGGTTACAAGGGATTAGCTTGACGCCTCTTCGTCCATCGGGAACTGCGATGTTTGATGGCGAGCGTGTTGACGTTGTGACTGACGGAGATTTTATTCCCATTGATACACCGATTATTGTGGTTAAAGCGGAAGGTACCCGGATTGTAGTTCAACAAGCCTTGCCGGTGTAAGCCGCTTGTATTGCCGGAGCTTCTTCGAGCTTCGGCAAAGTACATAACCATTATGGCTGTGCTGCCTGCCGAGTGGTCTGATTCAAAATAGCAGCGTAATGTTTCAAGGTCTGTTAAAATGTATTTTTACAAAATTATAGCGTAAATGGAGGAAATTTCACTATGGAACCAACCTTGATTACGGTTTTGCTCGTTGCGGTAGTTGCCATTATCGTATTGAGCGTATTCTTCAGCTTCTTCCCGGTAATGCTCTGGATTTCGGCCATTGCATCCGGTGTACGCGTGGGAATTATTACCCTGGTAGCCATGAGACTGAGACGCGTAACGCCAAGTCGTATCGTAAATCCTTTGATCAAAGCAACCAAGGCAGGTCTTGGGTTAACCATTAACCAGTTGGAGAGTCACTTCCTTGCCGGCGGTAATGTAGACCGTGTAGTCAACGCTTTGATCGCTGCACAGCGTGCCAACATTCCACTCGAATTCGAACGTGCTGCAGCAATCGACCTTGCTGGTCGTGATGTATTGCAAGCCGTACAGATGAGTGTTAACCCACGTGTTATTGAAACGCCAATTGTATCTGCGGTAGCCAAAGATGGTATTGAAGTTAAAGTTAGAGCGCGGGTAACGGTTCGTGCCAACATTGATCGCCTCGTCGGTGGTGCCGGTGAAGAAACAATCATCGCCCGTGTCGGTGAAGGTATCGTAAGTACGAATGGTTCCTCCAATTCTCACAAAGACGTCCTGGAAAATCCAGATTTGATCTCTCGTACTGTATTGTCCAAGGGTCTTGATGCAGGTACAGCTTTTGAAATCCTGTCCATTGATATCGCGGATGTGGATGTAGGTAAAAACATTGGTGCCTTCTTGCAAACCGAACAGGCAGAAGCTGACAAACGAATCGCTCAGGCAAAAGCGGAAGAACGTCGTGCAATGGCCGTAGCCCAAGAGCAAGAGATGAAAGCGCGCGTAGTCGAAATGAGAGCGCGTGTGGTTGAATCCGAATCTCAAGTACCTTTGGCAATGTCCGAAGCGCTTCGTAGCGGTAAAATCGGGGTTATGGACTACATGAACCTGAAAAATATTGAGGCTGACACTCAAATGCGTAACACATTGGGAAAACCTGGTGACAATTCGAACAACGATCAGGGTGACTCCAAAAACGGAAGATAGGCGGTGAGTGCATATGGGCCTATTTGAATGGATATTTGATAATCTGTACATTGTTGCGGTTATTGGTTTCGCACTCTTCTCCTTCCTTGGAAAAGCTGCCAAATCAGTCGATCCAAACAAGAAGCGTCCAGGAAACGGGATGCCTACGTTCGGAGGAAGCGGAGAGCGGGATCGTAGTGAGCGATCCCCGTCGCAAACAACTACCCAGCAATCTGCGGGTGATACCCGTTACGATGAGTCTTATGACGATGATCGGTATGAGGACGATTCATATGATGATCAATATGATCAGCCGTATTCGGAGCCTGCGGCATCGTCTCGTCGAGAGGACGATTTTGGAAGTCGCAGCTCAATGGGAATGGAAAATTCCCTGGAACAGCAAATGAAAGAAATGGAGCAGCAGCAGCGCCTGATTCAGGAGAGGTTGAATCGGATCTCTTCTGCGGACACGCCGATTGTATCTAACACGAGTTGGGATGAGAGCGCATCGGGTGAAACTGGAACGTCTCGACTTCGTCCGGAGGATATCCGTACTGGTGTTTTGTGGGCCGAAGTTCTGGGGGCTCCGCGTTCCAAACAGCCTTTTGGAACAAGAGGTAAGTTGTAGGATGCGATTCCTATCATAAACAGCAAAGAGCCGTCTCTGGTGAGCAATATGCCGGAGACGGCTTTTTTGTGTTGTGCGTCTTTTTGAAGAATTAATGATCTAACAGAAGCTGTAGTTTTCATAAAATCATGTTTCTCCGCATAAGTTGAACTGTAGAGGAAGGGGGAAGACCTTCGTATGACCCGGATCAGCCGCAAGCTGCGCAGATGGACCAGTGAGGTGCTGGATTTGCCGCAGGACGTGCTTTATGATATGCCACGGTTAACCCTGATCGGCAGCAAGCAATTGTATATCGAAAATCATCGCGGTGTGATCCATTTTACGCCGAATCGCATTGTTCTGGCTTTGACCCAGGGTCAGCTCGAGATTAAAGGTGTTGATCTGATGATTCGCAATATTTTGCCAGATGAAGTGGCGGTGGAAGGAACAATTCTGGATATACATATGAATGGAGCGGAGGGAAACGGATGAAACAGCCCAGTCTGTACAAACTGCGAGGTGCAGTCCGAATAACGGTCACTGGGGGAGACATCGAAGCGCTGATCAACATGGTGGCAGAGCAGGGACTGGAAGTGTGGAACCTGCGTGCCCATGATGGACGCAAGGCAGAGATGAATATTCTGCTGCCGCATTTTTTTAGGCTGCGTCCTTTGTTGAAGCGGACAGGCTGCAGGGTGAAGGTGACACACCGCAGCGGGATTCCTTTTTTTATGGCCAGATTATTGAAAAGAAAGTTCTTCATTGGGGGCATGGTGCTCTTTGTGATAGCCATGTTTGCATTATCATCAATGGTGTGGAATGTTGAGGTGAAGGGGAATGTGAAAATCCCCACCGATGTGGTGCTTGCTGCAGCAAAAAAAGAAGGGATATATCCTTTCCAGTGGGTGTTCAGGCTCCAGAGCCAGGACAAGCTTTCCAGACAGATGGCTTTGGCACTTCCCGACGTAACCTGGATCGGTGTGAGCAAAGAGGGGACAACCATTACCATTCAGGTTGTAGAGTCTGCACAGCCTCAGCGTGAACCGCTGCTGAATCCAAGGCACTTGGTGAGCAAATCGGATGCAGTCGTTACTCAGATATACGCGGAACAGGGGCGTCCCGTCGTGCAGAAGGATATGCGTGTTAAGAAAGGTCAGGTATTAATATCGGGTATTTTGGGTGATGAAGAGAATACTGAGAATGTTGTAGCCAAAGGCGAGGTTCGTGGACTCGTATGGCGTGAATATCAGGTGGAAGTGCCTCTCGTGCAGAAGCATAACACCATGACAGGAGAGAGTAAGGAACGTTTTTATGTTGTGCTTGGGGATTGGGCTGTTCAGCTCTGGGGATATGGGAAGACACCTTTCAGTTCCTTCAATACGGCCAGTGACCATAAGCCACTGACGTGGCGATCCTTCACGCTTCCGATGGGATGGTTGACGGAGACCGATATGGAGACCACGCAGCAAGAGGAACAAAAGACGGTTGAGTGGGCCAGAACGAAAGGACTGGAGGGGGCCAGAAACGATATTATCGCCAAAAACGGCAAAGGAACAAAAATTTTAAGTGAAAAAATTTTGCATGAGAAGAAAGAGAATGGTAAAGTTTATATGAAAGTATTATTTGAAGTGGAAGAAAGCATTGCGGAAGAACTTCCGTTAGTCCATAGTCAAGGAGAATGAGGCTATTTGTCAGAACAAACACGCAGCATACGAATCTCCCTCCAGAGTGCGGGAGAGGGTCAATCTCTTTTTGGACCCCAAGATATATTTCTGAAACTGATTGAATCCGAGATTCCCGCCCAGATCGCTTCTCGCGAAGCAGAGATTGTCATTCATGGCAATACAAAGAATGTGGAATCGCTTGAACAATTATTCGATGTGTTACTGCAATTGGTGCGTAACGGGTATGTGCTAACCGAACGAGACGTCAGCTATGCCATTGAACTGGCCAAGGATCTGCGTGCAGACCAGCTGCTTGATCTGTTCAAGGGTGAGATTACGACCACCTACCGGGGCAAACCGATTCGTGTTAAAACCATTGGACAGAAACACTATGTAACGACAATTAAGAAACGTGATGTTGTATTCGGTATCGGTCCAGCCGGTACGGGTAAAACCTATCTGGCCGTTGTACTGGCGGTTGCTGCTCTCAAGGAAGGCAGCGTCAAGCGCATCGTGCTTACACGGCCTGCTGTCGAAGCCGGAGAGAGCCTGGGCTTCTTGCCTGGTGACCTGCAGGAAAAGGTTGACCCTTATCTACGGCCTTTGTATGACGCCTTGTATGACGTAATGGGACAAGAGCAAACGGCCAAGGCACTGGAGCGCGGTTTGATCGAAATTGCGCCACTGGCATATATGAGGGGGCGTACACTCGATGACTCGTTCATCATTTTGGACGAAGCTCAGAATACGACGCCTGAACAAATGAAAATGTTTTTGACCCGTCTTGGTTTTGGCTCCAAAATGGTCATTACCGGAGACGTGACGCAAATTGATTTACCTCGCGGCAAAAAGTCTGGACTTGTGGAAGCAAAAACGATACTCAGTGAAGTCGAAGAAATTGGATTTGTCTATTTTGCCGAGCAAGATGTTGTACGGCATTCCCTCGTCCAAAAAATTATCGTTGCATACAACCACGCCGCAGAAAATCAAGAATAGAAGGGATTGTCTAAAGTGACCTCGAAGGAACTGTCAAAAGGCAAATCTTTTCAGAATAGAACCACAGGATGGAAGTATAGCGTGTGGGCACGCTATCTTCTGTTTTTGTTTCTGGTGATTCTCTTCTACTTCAGTCTGGCTTCCAAGCTGCTTCCCGAGCGGTATGATATACAGGAAGGCACACGAAGCGAAGTAGATATTGCTGCGCCCATGCAGATTCCGAACACAAAGGCTACGCTGAAAGCACAGGAAGAAGCTGCTGAGCGTGTACAGCCGATCTATCAGATTGTGCAGCTGCGAAACGAAAATCTGATGACCACCCTGCTGGACCGTATTGATCGTCTGAATCAGGATGACCAGATTTCCAGTCAGGACAAGATTGATATCTATCGTGATGAGATTCCGCAGCGGCAGAAGGATTTTGTGTCCAACTTTATCAATAACAATCGGAAAGCGGGTACATATTCCGAAACTCTTTTGGAAGAGATCAGAAACGTGGTGCAGGAGCAAAGCTACCGAATTCCGGAAGAAACCTATATCAAGATATCTCGCTTGACCTCGGATGATATCCAGGAGATGAAGTCCGTTGGACGGGATATCGTGTCCAGATTGATGACGGATCAGATCAGTGATGCTACGACAGCACGTGCTAAAGTAGCCGAAATGGTCAGTGTAAGTTCCCTTAGCAAGCGTACTCAGCGTGAGGTTGTTCAGGAGCTTGCCCGCCTTGTAGTAACGTCCAACCGCTTCTATGATGAAGAGGGGACAAAAGAAGCCAAGGTGCAGGCCCGTGAAAATACACAGACGGTCTTTATCAAGCAAGGTGATACACTAGTTGCGAAGGGCGAGATGATAACTCCCGAGATGTACGCGCTTCTTGATGAGAACGATTTGTTGAAAAACGAAGTGAACTACTGGCCGCAGCTGGGTCTTCTCATGCTTTCTTGTCTGCTGTCAGCAGCAATTCTGATGTATATTCAGCAATTCAGCGGAACGCATTTCAAATATAATAATGCACAGTTGTTGATGCTTGTACTCATTTTCATTATTACGATTGTGCTTATGCATGTGACGGCATTCATCCAGACAGCAGACAGGTCATATGTCGGCTTCCTTGCACCAGTTGCAGTGGGGGCGATGTTGATTGCCTTATTGCTGGATACATCGCTTGCATTTGTTTGCTCGATCATCATTGGCATGTTGTCAAGTATCATCTTGAATACGCATCAAGGTCAGATTTTTGATTTTGAGCTCGGCTTTTTTGCGGTGCTGGTGTCATTTGTCGCCATCTTTGCCACATACCGGGCAAGCCAGCGATCCACCATTTTAAAGGGGGCCATCATGGTCTGCCTGTTTGGTTCGATTGCTGTCTTTACACTATCGTTGATTGATACAGGGGATTGGAACCGTACAACAACACTGTATGGCGTTGGATTTGCGTTTGCAGGTGGTGTATTAACGGCGATTCTCGTTATTGGCCTTATGCCATTTTTTGAAACATCGTTTGGTATACTATCAGCACTGAAGCTGGTGGAGCTGTCTAACCCGAACCACCCGTTATTGCGCAAACTGCTGACGGAAACACCGGGCACGTATCATCACAGTGTGATGGTAGGAAACCTGTCCGAGGCCGCGGCCGAGGCTATAGGAGCGAATGGTCTTCTCTGCCGAGTAGGTTCGTATTACCATGATATTGGCAAGACCAAGAGACCAATATATTTCATTGAAAATCAGAACAATATGGAGAACCCGCATGATTCCATCGATCCCAAATTGAGTAAATCAATTATCGTTGCACACGCACGGGATGGCGTGGAAATGCAGAAGGATTACAAGCTCCCGAAACCAATCCGGGATATCGCGGAGCAGCATCATGGTACAACCTTCCTCCATTACTTCTATCACAAAGCGCTGCGCCAAGCCGAGGAAGCGGGAGTGGAGCCTGACTTTACAGAAGAAGATTTCCGTTATCCGGGTCCAAAAGCCCAATCCAAGGAATCGGCTATTGTTGGAATAGCCGACAGCGTTGAAGCAGCAGTTCGGTCCTTGCGCAAACCGACCGTGGAACAAGTGGAATCCATGATTGAGAAGATTATCAAGGGGCGTCTCGATGATCATCAGTTTAACGATTGTGATCTCACCATGCGTGAATTGGACATCGTAGCGAAGACCTTGAAAGAGACGGTAATGGGAATTTTCCACTCTCGGATTGAATACCCGGAAGAGATCAAAAAACCGAAGCCGACCTCACCTGAAGCAGGTTGACTTACTAATATGAGCAGACAGGAGTTATGAAAGAATGAGTCTTAACCTGGCATGGAATAATGATCAACAGGATAAAGAAATTACAGAACAGATGATTGCAATGCTGGAGCAATTGCTGAACCTTGCAGGAGAAGCAGAAGGCGTGGCAGATGGAGAAGTTGCTCTCACATTTGTGGATGATGCTCAGATTCATGAGTTGAACCGCGATTACCGCGGAATTGATCGTCCGACAGATGTGCTGTCATTTGCCATGAATGAAACCATGGACGAGGAACTGGACATCATCTACGAACTGGATGAGGATGAAGAGATGGAGGAAATGCCAGATGTTCTCGGTGACATCATTATCTCCGTCCCTCGTACGATCCTGCAAAGTGAAGAATACGGGCATTCATTTGAACGTGAGCTTGGTTTCCTGTTTGTGCACGGTTTCCTGCACCTGCTCGGATATGATCATCAGGACGAAGCAAGCGAAGCCGAGATGATGGGTAAACAGGAAGCTGTACTCGCCCAGGCCGGGTTGACACGATAATGAAAAGGCGCTCCTGGAGTCTGGTGTTCCGCAATGCGGCAGAAGGAATCGTATACGGTTTTCGGACACAGCGAAATGTAAGGGTTCATTCGGGAGTAGCCGTCATCATGTGTTCGGCTGGATTTATCTTCGGGATTTCGAGGACAGACTGGATGTTTGTGCTGACTGCCATCTTTCTGGTTCTGGTGACCGAATTAATGAACACGGCTGTAGAGGCAGCGGTAGATCTGGCACATCCGCATATTCATCCGCTTGCAAAAGCGGCGAAAGACACCGCGGCTGGCGCAGTTTTGCTGGCTGCGGTGTTCGCCGTAGTCATCGGATGTATGGTGTTCTTTAAACCTGTTATACATTGGCTTGGTTATTGATAAGCCTGCTATAAAAAGAAATTTATTTTAGTCATAACCTGAGGGAGAGATTTGGATTATGGATAATCAACAGCTCATGCAAGAAGCCATTAAGGCACGTGCAAAAGCATACACACCTTATTCCCATTTTGGCGTAGGAGCAGCTCTGCTGGATAGTGAAGGCAATGTGCATCACGGATGCAATATTGAGAATGCTGCCTATACACCAAGCAACTGCGCGGAGCGAACAGCACTTTTCAGTGCGATTGCAGGGGGAGAGAAGCCGCGTAGTTTCAAGGCCATTGCTGTTGTAGGTGATACGGAAGGTCCAATCGCACCATGTGGCGTGTGCCGCCAGGTTATGGTTGAGCTGTGTGAGCCGGACATGAAAGTCATTATGGGCAACTTGAAGGGTGACCTGCAGGAAACGACGGTTGCCGAGCTGCTGCCTTGGGCTTTTGGTCCGTCGGATTTGGATTTTGCCAAAAAATAAACTATTCCAGGCCTAGGCGCCTGAGGAGGAACATATGAAGAAAAAAGCATTTAAATCGGGTTTTGTAGCTATTGTTGGGCGTCCTAACGTTGGTAAATCGACTTTGATGAACCAGGTTATTGGACAGAAAATTGCCATTATGTCGGACAAGCCACAAACCACTCGTAATAAAATACATGGTGTTTACACATCCGAAGACAAGCAAGTTGTCTTTTTGGACACACCAGGTATTCACAAACGGCAATCCAAACTGGGTGACTATATGAACCAGACTGCCTTGAATACGCTTGGGGAAGTTGAAGCAGCCTTGTTCCTGATTGACGCTTCCGAAGGAATGGGCGGTGGTGACCGTTACATCGCAGAACAACTGAAAAATGTACGAACTCCTGTCATTTTGGTGATGAACAAAATTGATAAAATCGAACCGGAAGCGCTGCTTCCGCTTATTGAGGAATATCGCAAGCTGCTTGATTTTGCAGAAATCGTACCGGTCTCTGCCAAGCTTGGCAGCAATGTAAATACACTGCTCGAACAGATCGGCAAGTATTTGCCGGAAGGACCGCAATATTACCCGGAAGATCAGGTTACGGACCACCCGGAACAGTTCGTTTGTGCGGAGCTGATCCGGGAGAAAATTCTGCAAATGACCCGGGAAGAGGTTCCTCATTCCATTGCTGTAACCATCGAGGATATGAAGGTTCAGGACAACGGGGTAGTGTACATTTCGGCCGTTATTTTTGTAGAGCGTGACTCTCAAAAAGGGATCATTATCGGTAAACAGGGGGCCTTGTTAAAAGAAGTGGGCAAACGTGCGCGTACGGATATTCAGAACCTTTTGGGTTCAAAAATCTTTATGGATCTGTGGGTTAAGGTGAAAAAGGATTGGAGAAATCAGGATCGCGTTCTGCGTGATCTCGGCTTCCACCGTGACGTTTAATCCAACAGGTATCCATTAATTGCAACACATAGTTTACCTTGCAAGACTCCATCCTAACTGGTAGATGCAGACGTCATTTCCGAAGAGAGGATGAAATTCTGATGCGAGATTTTTCGTGGAAGGTTTTTGCAATGACGGGGGATGTGGAGTCCTATTTGTTGTATACCGAGGCTTGTGCCTCAACAGGACAGGAGTCTGATACTGCAGGGGAAGTGATAGAAGATGAAGAAGCCGAAGGTTAATTGGCTGATTCGGGAATGGTTAGGTGACGAGGCATGCTATACAGGGTGGAAGGGATTGTCATCCGCAGCATGGACTACGGCGAGGGAAACAAAATTATTACGCTTTGCACCGAAAGTGGTGGAAAAGTAGGCGTACTCGTCCGTGGTGCCAAAAAGCCCAAAAGCCGACATGCTGCGCTGGTGCAGCCGTTTACGTACGGTCAATACGTATATTTCCGTAACACGGGCCTGGGAACACTGAATGCGGGCGAAATTATCGAGTCATATCATGAGCTGCGGGAAGATTTGGTTAAAGCAGCGTATGCATCCTATGCATGTGAACTGTTGGATAGGGTTCTGCAGGATGAGGAGACAGGTGCTTTTTGGTTCAAGCAACTTAAGGCTTGTCTTCAGGCGTTAAAGGAAGAGAAGGACCCTAGCGTCATTACGAGTCTATATGAGATGAAAATATTACAATCGGCGGGCTACGGCCCGTCGCTTGATGAATGCATTTCATGTGGCCAGGAACGGCCGGATGAACAGTTGTTTGTAAGTCCAAGGCTCGGTGGTGTTCTGTGCAGAGCCTGTAAGCACTTTGATCCACCTGCGTTATCCGTAAGTCCCAAAGCTCTAAGGTTACTGCGGTTATTTGCTCAGCTGGATCTGCAGCGACTGGGCAATATATCTGTAAGTGAGGCCACTAGAGATGAAATGAAGAAGATTATGAGAGCCTTCATGGATCACCAGCTGGGTCTAAACTTGAAATCCCGTTCTTTTCTCGATCAGATGGAGAAATACGGGATTTAATGTGTGTTTTTGAGGATGACAAGAGTTACTTGACTTTGCACTCTTTTTTATTTATTATGGACTATAATTTCTCTTTTTGGAGACATGCATTGAACGAGAGAGTAGGAGACCTGATTTATTATTCTCGTAAAATAGGCCATACGGTCTTGACTACGATAATTGAGCGAGCCTGGGATGGTGTAAGCCGGGATGAATCAGTCTGTGAAATGGCACTCGGGAGCATGAATGGACACGGAAAAGTGGGCTTGCGTGAACAGGTTATCCTGTTTTGAACACAAGCCAAGTAGGGTGGAACCGCGGGAATAGCTCTCGTCCCTACGTCTGGACAACAGGCGTAGGGCGAGGGCTTTTTTTGATTGTGGAATTATTTTCCAGAAATGCTGGTCGATAAATTCCGGAAATCTCTCGCAAAACGCGGTATGTCCGTTCTAAGCCGGGCTTCGATTGACGCTTGTGCGATCGGAAGTATTGTAAGCTTGCCAATAAACCCATTGAAAAGGAGCATGATTATGAATTTTCAGCAGATGATTCTCACGCTGCAGCAATTCTGGGCCGAGCACAACTGTATTATTGTCCAGCCATATGATACGGAAAAAGGGGCAGGTACGATGAACCCGATGACCTTTTTGCGTTCGCTTGGACCGGAACCTTGGAAAGTAGCTTATGTAGAGCCTTCCCGTCGTCCTTCCGATGGACGTTATGGAGAAAACCCGAACCGTCTGTATCAGCACCATCAATTCCAAGTCATTATTAAGCCTTCACCAGACAACATTCAGGAAATTTACCTGGAAAGTCTTAAACGTTTGGGGATTGACCCGCATAAACATGATATTCGTTTTGTTGAAGACAACTGGGAAAATCCTTCTCTGGGTTGCGCAGGCCTGGGATGGGAAGTATGGCTCGATGGTATGGAAATTACACAGTTTACATACTTCCAACAAGTCGGTGGAATTGAGACGAACCCGGTGGCTGTCGAAATTACGTATGGTATGGAGCGCCTTGCTTCTTACATTCAGGAAAAAGAAAATGTGTTTGATCTGGAATGGGTAGAGGGAATCACCTATGGTGATGTATTCCTGCAGCCTGAGTTTGAACACTCCAAATATACGTTTGAAGTATCTGATGTGAAGATGCTATTCACCCTCTTCAATATGCATGAAGAAGAAGCCAATAAGGCTATGGCACAGCATCTGGTATTTCCGGCATATGACTATGTGCTGAAATGTTCCCATACGTTTAACCTGCTGGATGCTCGTGGAGCAATCAGTGTTACGGAACGTACCGGTTACATTACACGTGTCCGCAATCTGGCACGTCAAGTGGCTGCAACATATGTGGAAGAGCGCGAGAAGCTTGGCTTCCCGCTGATCAAGAAAGGGGGAGCGGAGCATGTCTAAGGATCTGTTGTTTGAAATTGGTCTGGAGGAAGTACCTGCACGCTTTATGCGCGCGGCGATTGAACAGCTGCAGGATCGTATCGTGAAATGGCTGGATGCATCCCGCATAACACATGGTAAGGTAAACGCTTATGCTACACCACGTCGTTTGGCTGTCATGATTCAGGATGTTGCCGAGAAGCAAGAGGACGTGGAAGAAGAAGTAAAAGGTCCTTCCCGTAAAATTGCACTTGACGAGAGCGGCAACTGGAGCAAAGCAGCACTCGGATTTGCGCGCAGTCAAGGTGTTGATCCGGATCAGTTTACATTTAAGGAACTCAGCGGAGTCGAGTATATCTATGCAACCAAGAGCAGCAAAGGTGTAGAGACTTCATCCGTAATTGGTGAAGGATTGCTGTCGATTCTGCACGCCATGACATTCCCTAAATTCATGCGCTGGGCTTCATATGATTTCAAATTTGTCCGCCCGATTCGCTGGATTGTTGCTCTGCTCGGCAGTGAGATCATTGATATTGAAGTTGCAGGAGTGAAATCCGGGAATGTAACTCGGGGACATCGTTTCCTTGGTAAGGAAACCGTGATTACTAACCCTGCTTCATACGTGGAATTGCTGCGTTCCGAACATGTTATTGCAGATATCAAGGAACGGGAGCAAATGATCGTTTCCCAGATTCAGGCACTGGCAGCCGAGAAGAACTGGGATATCGCTATCAAGGAAGATTTGCTGGAGGAAGTTCTGTTTTTGGTGGAAACGCCAACCGTATTGTTCGGAACGTTCGATCCTTCATTCCTTAATATCCCTCAGGAAGTATTGATTACTTCGATGCGTGAGCATCAGCGTTACTTTCCTGTCCTGGATAGTGCAGGACAATTGCTTCCTTACTTCGTAACGGTTCGTAACGGAGGCAGTGATTCACTTGATGTTATCGCCAAAGGTAACGAAAAAGTACTGCGTGCCCGTCTGTCCGACGCCAAGTTCTTCTACGAAGAAGATCAGAAGCTCGAGATCAAGGATGCATTGTCCAAACTGGAGAGCATTGTCTTTCAAGAGGAACTGGGTACCGTTGGTGACAAGGTGCGTCGCATTCGCAAAATTGCGGATGGTCTGGCATCCAAGCTGCAGGTTTCTGCTGACGTTGCCGAGTCGGTGAGCCGCTCTGCTGATATCTGCAAGTTTGACCTGGTTACGCTGATGGTTGGCGAGTTTCCTGAATTGCAAGGTGTCATGGGTGAGGATTACGCTCGCAAGGCAGGCGAGAAGGAAGAAGTGGCCAAAGCAGTATTTGAACACTATCAGCCGCGCTTTGCCGGAGACCAATCTCCTGCTTCGCTCGTAGGTGCAATCGTAAGTGCTGCAGATAAGATGGATACCATTGTGGGCTGCTTCTCCATCAATATCATCCCTACAGGATCCCAGGATCCGTATGCACTTCGCCGTCAGGCAGCAGGTATTGTACAGATCTTGCTGGATCACCAACTTCCACTGACCCTCTCCGATGTGTTCGGGGTCGCGCTTCAGGTGCATGCTCAGATGAACCTTTTGAAACGTGCGGATGAAGAGGTTCGTAAAGATTTGCAGGACTTCTTCGGTCTTCGTGTGAAAAAACTGTTGTCCGAGACTGTTCGTTATGATGTAGTTGATGCCGTGATCTCTGCTGGATTCGATGATATTAGTGCCATTGTTCCAAAAGGTGAGGCTTTGATGGCCGCTGTGCAAACCGGTGATGCGTTCAAAACGACAGTGGAATCGTTCAACCGGGTGGGTAACCTAGCTGCCAAAGCATCCAATGCTTCTGTTCATCCTGAACTGTTTACCGAAGAGGGAGAGAAGCAGCTGCATGAAGCATGGAACAGAACCAATGAGGAATATCGCAAAGCCTTGTCGCGGCATGCTGCTGCGGAAGCACTCGCGATTGCATCCGCTTGGAAGGAAGCCATAACAGCATTCTTCGATTCCGTAATGGTTATGGCTGAAGATGAAGCAGTCCGTGCTAACCGCTTGGCTCTGCTTGCAGCTATCGATCGTGACTTGAAAGGATTTGCCGATTTCTCCAAATTGGTGTTAGTATAATATCCCGCCCAAACGGGTTAGAGGATACGCATTAAATTCAGTATTAAAGAAGGATATATGAGGGTATAAATATACGGAACGGGTTGTGAAATTTTATTTTTAACAGCCGTTCCGTATTTTAGCCTTTGATTTACCTTGACTGGTCAGAAGGAATTTCGCTGGCGGAAGTCGTATATAACAATATGCAGCTATTTTATGAAGCCGGGTGATCCTGAGGTTGAGTGAATTGAATGTACGCCAGATTGTTGTGGACGGAGATGCTTGTCCGGTGAAAGCCGAGATTGCAGAAACGGCCCGCCGTTTTGATATCCCCGTATTGCTGGTATCTTCCTTTGATCATTTGCTTCAGGGAGGAGAAGGGGTGCGTACCGTGCAGGTGGACCGCAGTGATCAGAGCGCGGATCTGTACATCGCCAATCATATCAAGCCCTGTGATGTAGTCATTACACAGGATTATGGACTGGCTGCACTCGCGCTTGGCAAACGTTGTTATGTTTTATCATTTCGTGGTCGCGAATTTAATGATCGTGATATTGATTTTATGCTCGATTCCCGCCATACTGCTGCCAAAGCACGGAAAAGAGGGCATTACGGGAAGGGTCCAAAGCCTTTCACAGAGCAGGATCGGGAAATTTTTCAACATAAACTGACAAAACTTTTAAAAGATTTGCAGGAGAATGTGTAAGTTTAGCGAATTATATTTACGTGCTGAAAGAGATGAAGGTGGCCAGAGATGAGTACCGGACAAGGCGGTATACCCGAAAGCATTATTGAATCGGTGTTACAGCAGCATGATATTGTCGATACGGTGAGCCGATTTGTGCATCTGACCAAGCAGGGGAAATACATGAAAGGCCTCTGCCCTTTTCATTCCGAGAAGACGCCTTCGTTTACAGTTACACCAGAGAAACAAATTTTCTACTGCTACGGTTGCGGCACGGGTGGAAATGCCATCAAATTCAGGATGGAAATCGAAGGGTTATCCTTTCCCGAGGCTGTCAAGACGATGGCGGAAGAAAGTCACATCTCCATGGGGGACTGGCAAGGGCGTGAATCCGCTCATGTAAATCCAGAGACCGAACGTCTGCTGGAAGCGTATGAGCTAACTGCAAAACTGTATCATTTCTTATTGAAAAATACAGAGCATGGAAAAGCAGCCATGGAGTATTTACGCTCGCGGGGCTTTAGCGACAAGCTGATTGACCAGTTCCAGATTGGCTATGCGCCGAATCGATGGGACACGTTGGTGCAATTTCTGGAGAAACGCAACTTTCCACTTGAAGAGATGGAAAAGGGCGGTCTTCTGTCGCAGCGGAATGAAGGTCAGGGCTATGTGGACCGCTTCCGAGACAGGGTCATGTTCCCGATTAATGGCAGAAGCGGCAAACCGATTGCATTTGCAGGTCGCATTTTGGGAGACGGGCAGCCGAAGTACCTAAATTCACCGGAAACCCGGTTATTCAATAAAAGCCGAGTTCTCTACAATCTGCATCAGGCCAAAAATGCGATTCGCAAACAAAGACAAGCTATTTTGTTCGAAGGTTACGGCGACGTGATCTCCGCCTGGGATCAAGAGATCCAGAACGGAGTAGCGGCCATGGGCACAGCATTGACCGAGAATCAGGCACTTATGCTCAAGGGCATGTGCGACGAAGTTATTATCTGTTATGACGGAGACCGAGCGGGGCAGGCCGCTGCACTTAAGAACTTTCCCATTCTGGAAGAGGCTGGGCTGCAGGTTAAGGTTGCTCTTATACCCGAAGGACTTGATCCGGATGATTTTATTCGCAAGTACGGTGGTGAACGGTTTCGCAACCAGATTGTAGACGGTGCTGTGACCACAACAAAATTTAAGCTTATAAACCTTAAAAAAAACCATATACTGCTAGAAGGCGGCGGTCTGATCGCCTATTCCAAGGAAGCGGTGAAGCTCATCGCGCCATTATCTTCCCCTACAGAACGCGAAGTGTATTTGCGTGAACTGGCAGCCGAAGTGGATGTGTCATTTGAGACACTGAAGCAGGAGTGTAATGAAGAGCGCCAGTCCATGAAAAATAACGAGCAGTATGGGGATAATAACCCGAAAAGGTGGAATAATGGTAGGCAACAAAATAGGCAGGTGCCTACACCCAATCTATTGCCGGCTTACCATGCTGCTGAGCGCAAATTGCTTGCCTGGATGCTTCAGGATGACGAGGCTGCACAGTATGTGAATGAGCATCTTGGTGAAGCTTTTAACTTGGATGATCATGCAGCTATTGCTGCTTATCTATATGCCTATTATGCGCAAGGCAAATCGCCGGATACAAGCCGTTTTATGTCCTCATTGCATGATGACCGATTGGAGAAAACCGTCAGCTCAATCTCAATGATGGATGGCCCGGGTGAATGGAACGTTCAGATACTCGATGATTGTATCAGGGAAGTGCTGAAATATCCGCGCAAAAAAGAGTACGATCTAAAAAAAGAAGAAATGATTGCTGCAGAGCGTGCAGGTGATTTTGTACGCGCAGCACAAATCGCAATTGAAATGATTGCCCTAGAGAGACAGTAAATGTCCGTGTGTTGGATGTTTCTAGGGAGGAGGGAGTCGAGTTATGGCGAATGATCAGCATACTGAACTAGAAACAGAATTGACGCTGGATCAGGTTAAGGATCAACTGATTGAATCAGGCAAAAAAAGAGCTTCATTGAACTACAAGGAAATTATTGAGAAACTCTCCCCGTTTGAGCAGGATGCGGAGCAAATGGATGAGTTTTACGAACAATTAAGTGACCTGGGTATCGACGTGGTAAACGAAAATGATGAAGAGGTTACGCTTCGCCCTAATGATGACTCAGAAAACAACAGCAGAGAGGGAGACGATGAATTCCACTTTGATGATGATCTGAGCTTGCCTCCAGGTATCAAAATCAATGACCCAGTCCGGATGTATCTGAAGGAAATTGGTCGCGTACCTTTGTTGTCTGCAGACGATGAAGTGGAGCTCGCCAAACGGATTGAAAACGGGGATGAAGAAGCGAAGCGCCGACTGGCTGAAGCCAACCTCAGACTCGTTGTCAGTATCGCCAAGCGATATGTGGGACGCGGTATGCTGTTCCTTGACCTGATTCAGGAAGGAAACATGGGTCTGATCAAGGCAGTTGAGAAGTTTGACCACAAAAAAGGCTATAAGTTTAGTACGTATGCAACATGGTGGATCCGTCAAGCGATCACACGTGCTATTGCCGATCAGGCGCGTACCATTCGTATTCCGGTGCATATGGTCGAAACGATTAATAAACTGATCCGGGTATCCCGTCAGTTGTTGCAAGAACTTGGACGCGAACCAACGCCAGAAGAAATTGCAGCTGAAATGGATCTGAGTGTGGAGAAAGTGCGTGAGATCACGAAGATTGCACAGGAACCGGTTTCCCTTGAAACACCGATTGGTGAAGAGGATGATTCCCATCTGGGCGATTTTATCGAGGATCAGGAAGCTTTGGCTCCAGCGGATGCTGCTGCTTATGAATTGCTGAAAGAACAGCTTGAAGACGTACTGGATACGTTGACAGAGCGTGAAGAGAATGTACTTCGCCTTCGTTTTGGTCTGGACGACGGACGGACGAGAACGCTGGAAGAAGTGGGCAAGGTCTTTGGAGTTACGCGTGAGCGTATTCGTCAGATCGAAGCTAAGGCTCTTCGTAAATTGCGCCACCCAAGCCGCAGCAAACGGCTTAAGGATTTCCTCGAATAACAGAACTACGGGAGACTTTTCGCAGGCCGCTCAGGCGGCGGCGAGGTCTCCTTTATTTTTAAATGGAATGTCTTAATTGCTTGGTTTTGGTAATTAATCCTTGAAATGTTTGATTGGATTTCATTTTATCGCTTTTCGTTGTCCAATGCAAATCAATAAATTAAATGAATGTGCAGGTGCTTCATGAAACTTTCGAATCGATTACAACAAATACATGACCAAATTCCCGAAGGCAGCCGTATAGCCGATATAGGCTCAGATCATGCTTTGCTACCGGTAGCTGCTGTTCGCAGTGGGAAGGCTGCAAGTGCTGTGGCCGGAGAAGTTAACCCGGGGCCCTACGAGGCCGCGCGCAAACAGGTGAGTGATGCAGGGCTGCAGGAGCAAATTACCGTTCGTCGTGGAGACGGGCTTGAAGTGGTTTCTGCAGGCGAGGTAGACGTCATTACGATTGCGGGAATGGGTGGAGCATTAATTGCTTCCATACTGGACCGAGGCCTTTCCAAACTGGAAGAAGTGAAGATGCTTATCCTTCAACCTAATGTGGGTGAGGATATTCTCAGACGCTGGCTGCTGGATCATCAATGGGTGGTTGTGGCGGAACGATTGCTTGAGGAAGATGGCAAGATCTATGAAATTATTACAGCCATGCCGCAGGCATCCAGTCCAATTGCGAATGAGGAAGTGTATCTCGCCCGTCCGCTTGAAGGTGGAGTCGTTCTGACACAAGATCTATTGCTGCGTATGGGTC
Source organism: Paenibacillus sp. ACRRY (assembly GCF_022346995.1). Taxonomy (GTDB): domain Bacteria; phylum Bacillota; class Bacilli; order Paenibacillales; family Paenibacillaceae; genus Paenibacillus. Next base: position 487,413 of record NZ_JAKRNM010000002.1, read on the forward strand.
CATATCTGGTGGACAGACCAACAGATGTATTCTTTGCAAAATGGGAAAGTGAGATCGTTAAGCTGAAGGGTGTTGTGCAATCCATCTCAAAATCGGACCAGGACTCTTCCCGTGAAAAGGCTGCCGAGGTGGAACGTCTGATTGCAAACCTGAAGGAGGTACTCGAATGTTTGCCAAAGGTCAAACCGTAATTCAATTGATGGAGCAGCTGGCTCCCAAACACCTGGCTGTACCCGATGACCGGATCGGACTGCAGCTGGGCAGTCTGCAAAAAGAGATAAATCATGTTCTTATTGCTCTCGATGTGACTGATGAAGTTGTTGAAGAAGCTATTCGAATCGGTGCCAATCTCATTATTGCACATCATGCTATTATTTTCCGGCCGGTAAAATCGTTCAATACAGATACACCGATGGGGAAATTGTATGAGAAGCTGATCAAGCATGATATTGCCGTATATATCAGTCACACAAATCTGGATGTGGCTGAAGGTGGCATGAATGATTGGATGGCTGAAGCGATTGGCATTGAGAGTAAAGAGTCACTGGAAGATGTACATACAGACCATCTGTACAAGCTGGCTGTATTTGTTCCGCGCACGCATCACGAACAGGTGCTTCAGGCCATTCTGGAAGCTGGAGCCGGAAGCATTGGCCAATACAGCAAATGCAGCTTCAATACGGAAGGAACAGGAACCTTTGTACCAGGAGAGGGAACACAGCCTTTCATCGGTGAACAGGGGCAGCTGGAACGTGTGGAAGAGATGCGTATTGAGACCATCGTACCGCAGAGCCTACGAAGCAAGGTTGTACAGGCCATGCTGAAGGCTCATCCTTATGAAGAAGTGGCCTATGACCTGTATGCGATGGATTTAAAAGGCCGTACACTCGGCCTGGGACGTCTGGGACCTCTTAAGCAACCTAAGACACTGGGTGAGCTGGTAGAGGTCGTGAAGGCCCAATTAAACGTGCCATACGTTCGTGTAGTAGGAGATTTGAACCGGCCGATCAAAAAAGCGGCAGTCCTTGGCGGTTCAGGAAGCCGTTATACCCTGACTGCTCGTTTCAAGGGCGCCGATGTCATTGTAACGGGAGATATTGATTACCACACCGCTCATGATGCGCTGATGGCTGGCATGTGCATCATAGATGCTGGTCATAATGCCGAGAAGATCATGAAGCCCAAAACAGCAGACTGGCTGCGTACACGATTGGCGGAAAAGCGTTATGAGACCCAAGTGACGGCTTCGGAAGTCAATACGGAAGTATTCCAGTTTATGTAGTACTATCGGGATAACCCGTTTCCAGTAATATTAAGCTTGTTTGTAAACTCAAATCCCTGTATACTATGTAATGTTGTTCGGAAAGCTTGACAGACAATCGCTGGTGGCCTTGTTGCCACGAGAGGAAAGTCCGGGCTCCACAGGGCAGGATGCTGGATAACGTCCAGTCAGCGCGAGTTGAAGGATAGTGCCACAGAAATGGACCGCCGATGGCCGGATTTTCCGGCACAGGCAAGGATGGAACCGAGGTGTAAGAGACCCCGAGGAACGCTGGTGACTTCGTTCCTGGTAAACCCCATCTGGAGCAAGACCTAATGGGACACAGCCGACTCTTCGGAGGAGGCAGCCTTAGCCCGAGGTGTGTCTAGGTTGGTCGCTTGAGCTGTGCAGCAATGTATGGCCTAGATAGATGATTGTCGCTTGTGGTGGGAGGGTAGTTCCCGTTTGAACCACGAAGAGCACAGAACCCGGCTTACGGTAAGCTTTCCAAACTGCAACAACATATACTGGACTATTTACTGAACATGAACATGCAATTGTACTTCCTAAAAATTTAAAACATCAATAAGGCGACAGAACCCGATATTCTCGGATCTGCCGCCTTATTTTTTTACTCGTTAAAGTTGTGGATGGACACTAGTCATAATACAGTTAATGACAGTTTATTACAGTGTAACCGCCGTATCGGATTGTACAGAAGCATGCCAGCGCTGAATAGCTCGGTCCATACGTTCAACGGCTTCAGGAAGCAGCTCAGGATCTGTATGTGTGAAGTTGATACGCATGCGGTTCAGTTCAGGAGTTCCGGCATAGAAGGAATCACCAGGTACAATACACACTTTTTCCTGAATACCGTAAGTAAACAAATTGCTGGCTGCCATCGCTTCAGGCAGTTCGAGCCACAGGAACATGCCGCCTTGCGGAGAATTCCAAGTGATTCCTTCCCAAGCCTTCTCTGTCATAAGTGAAGTCATGGTATGCATCCGTTTGGCATAGTCCTTGGAAATGCTGCGAATATGCCCATCAAGGTCAAACGTTTCGAGCAAGGCATGAAGAGCTCTCTGGTCGATGCTGCTGGAATGCAGATCGGCTCCCTGTTTCGCTCGTGCAGCGATCTTAACAATATCTGCAGAAGCAAGAATCCAACCCGTACGAAGACCTGGGGCTACTGTTTTGGAGAATGTGCTCGTGTAGATGACGTTGGATGGTCCATCGTAGGACGCTGCATCCAGTTCGACGAGCGAAGGTGCATCCAATTGTTCCGGATTAAAACGGATTTCGCCATAAGGATCGTCCTCCAGAATGAGTACTCCGTATTGGCGACATAGGTCAACAGCCTGCTGTCTTCTGGTGCGACTCCATACTTTGCCTGATGGGTTGGAGAACGTTGGATTAATGTATACCAGTTTCGGTTGATGCCGTTTTAACTGTTCTTCAAGGGATTCAGGAAGCATACCTTCTTCATCACAGGCTACACCATGAGATTCGGCCTGATAGGAATGGATAACTTGAAGAGCAGCCAGGTAGGTTGGTGATTCAACCAGTACGCTGTCACCTGGATCAAGCAGAATTCGGCAGACCAGATCTATGGATTGCTGTGATCCTGTAGTCAGGAGCATATGATCGGGGGAAGCGGGAATGCCCTTGGATTCCAGACGCTCGGCAATTTTGGCGCGAAGCGGTCTGTAGCCTTCCGTTTCTGCATATTGAAGGGCAGCGGCGCCGCTCATAAACACCTGTTGATATGCGTCACGGATAGCTTCCACCGGGAATGATGACTGTGCTGGCAAACCTCCGGCAAGGGATATCATTCCAGGCGCCTGTGCAGCCTGAAGCATGTCGCGAACGACAGAGGACGGGGTGTTTAAAGCCATTTTGGACCAAGGGATACTCATAGTGTTCTCATCTCCTGTTATTCACTGTTATACTGATATTATAAACTATAATAGCCTGAATGCGATATAACAGTAAAATGTGGATGATAACAGTTGGGGGAGCGGGCAGATGCACATTGAATTAAAACGGGGAAGCAGTACCAAGTTGTATATTCAGATCGCGCTTACACTCGCAGACCGGATCCGTTCCGGTTTGATTGAGCCTGGAACACGTCTGCCGTCTGTACGTAAAATGACCGCGGATCTGGGCGTAAGTCTCGTTACCGTGTCTAAGGCGTATGCCGAGCTGGAGGCCATTCAACTGATAACCTGTTCACAGGGAAAAGGATGCTATGTACGCGGGGCCCAGGAGATGGAGCAAACGGAGGGTATGGATAAAAATCAGCAAGCCGAGCGAAATCACGATAACAACACCCCGTGGAACTGGCAGATGGCACTTGTGGATTATTTACCGCGTGCGCAGCTTTGGCGGCATTTTGATGCTTCTCCTCAGGTTCAGTATGAACTGCACATGTCAGCCATCCAGCCGGAGCTGCTGCCAACGACTGAAATTATTAATAGTGCGTACAGGCTATCCTCCGATCACCCTGAACGCATGGCAGCGTATGGCTCTTTTCAGGGGGACCGGGAGCTTCGCCAGACCTTTGCAGGACATTTTGCCGAAAGGGGTCTGCAAGTCGTCCCAGAGCGGATGCTAATTACAAGTGGTACACAGCAGGGAATCGACTTAGTTGCTCGCACCTTCGTTGGGCCTGGAGATGTGGTCTATATGGAGGCTCCTACATACACAGGTGCAATTGATGTATTTACGAGCAGGGGAGCCAAAATCATTACCGTGCCAATGGACGGTGAAGGCATGCGTATTGATCTGTTGACACGCCTCTGCGACACGTACCCGCCGAAGTTAATTTATACCATCCCTACATATCACAATCCGACAGGTGTAACGATGAGTGCCAGAAGACGGGCACAATTGTTGAATCTGGCTCAGAGTTATCACTGTCTCATTTTGGAGGATGATCCATTCGCCGATCTGTATTTCCGCGATTCTCCTCCTGCGTCGATTAAATCGATGGATGCTACGGGCCATGTCGTTTATATTAAAAGCTTTAGCAAGGTCCTGTCTCCAGGCTGCCGCGTAGCCTGTGCAATCGCTGAAGGGAGTGTGCTGACCCGTTTGGTCGCAGCCAAATCCACAGCAGATCTGGGTAGCCCTTTACTTACACAAAAGGCACTTCAATCCTTCATTCAGCACCAGTATAGCTCCTATATCGTTCGATTACGCGAAGAGCTGTACGCCAGACTTCAGGCAGCATCAGATGTTCTGGAGGAATGCCGTGTACCTGGCATGTACTGGGTCTTGCCTGAAGGTGGGTTAAACCTGTGGCTCCAGCTGCCAGATGGTCTGGATATGCGGGAGCTGCACCGTCAGTCTCTGGCTGCGGGGGTTTCTTTTCTGCCGGGATCTGCTTGTTATGTAGGTGAGACGGATACGGCAAGCCTGCGAATCTGCTTTACGGTAACGAATCTGAAGGGGTTGTGTGAAGGGCTTCGTGTGTTGTGCGGAGTTATGCAGAAGGTCATGCCTAGGCAGGGGGGAACAACAGCGGACAGGCTCCCGCTCATTTAATTTTGCGGAACAAGGACATACATCCAATCCACTTTCGTCCTGATGCAATACGTTATAGTATCACTTGAAAGGGAGTTGGTTTTGAAATGAACCATTACTGTCCACCGCTTTGCCCGATTGTATGTGACCCGATCCAGGTTGTTGAGGATTACTACGTTCCGCAAATCGTACCTGTCATTCACCCGATTGAAGTCATCAAAAAAACGCACTGCGTGCCGGTTCATCACCACCTGTATCCTGTAGTTGTCAAAGAAGAAGATCCTTGCTATGTATCCAGCCATAACAGCAAGAAAAAATCCGTAAAAAAATCAAGCAAAGCCCGCACAACGTCCCGCAAACGCTAGTCGCAGCGGGTGCCCCGGGGAAATAGAGAACAGCTCAAAAAGCAGCATACGCCCCGGGGCGCAGCTGCTTTTGTTTTTTTACACGAAGCAAAATCGGAGAAACATTCCACGAATGGCTACTTGTTATATTTTTTCATCGTGTTATCCATCTGCTGCCTTACATGTTGAGGCCAGAACTGTAAGGGTGCACTGTTGCTTGAAGCAGACTGAAGGGCCTTGTAGACATCGACCTGACCATAACCATAATACTTGTCGTGACCAGGGTCACCGAGGTCGATAACGCTCTGCCGCATCAGGTCCATGACTTCCGTATTGGTTAGATCCGGATTCAACGAACGAATTAACCCAGCAAGTGCAGCGACATGGGGGCTGGCCATTGACGTACCGGATAAGGCGGCATATTGATTGTTGGGATAGGTGCTTGCGATGCTGGTGCCAGGCGCCATTACATCCACATAATCCCCGTAGTTGGAGTACGAAGCCTTATTCATATCCGGATCGGTCGCCGAAACTGCGAATACCTCGGGATAAGCGGCAGGATATCCAGGCCGTTCAGTGTTATCATTCCCGGTTGCAGCAATCAGGACAATATCGCGATCGAAGGCATACTTGATGGCATCATGGAGGAATTGGGCATCTGCATAATTGCCCAGACTCATGTTGATAACCTTGGCACCGTGGTCCGCAGCCCAAATGATGCCTTCAGCCACTGCATACGTGGTGCCTGAACCCGAATTGTCTAGTACCTTCACGGGAAGAACCTTGTTATACCAACTCATTCCGGCCACGCCTTCGCTGTTATTGACAATAGCACCGATGATTCCGGCTACATGTGTACCATGGCCCACATCGTCAAGCGGCTTGCTCTTCGGATCAACGACATTATATCCCTCCAGCAACTTGCCCTTCAGGTCCGGATGATTCAAGTCCACTCCGGTATCGACCACTGCCACAATAACGTCTTCTTTCCCTTTTGTTATATTCCAGCCCCGATTGGTTTCAATGGCGGGCAGATTCCATTGATAATCAGTGAACAAAATATCGTTGGGAATCGTTACATCCGTATCGGTTTGTTCAGGTGCGGCTTCATTGGTTAAATACATGTAGTGGGGTTCCATATACAGCGGATTCCATTTGCGTTCAAAATAGGAATGCAGCTGCTCGTAGTTCATGTGTTCTGAACGAAAAACATAAGTGTATCCCAGCTTACGCGCAGATTGGGTACGCAAATCGGATTTGATGATCCGCATATCCCGTTCACCCGGATCCTGTCGGAAACGAATAACGATTTCATTTTCGTAAAAATGGCTGGCATTGGCATTATCATGACCTGTTTTCACCGTGACTTCGTTGAGGGTATCGGGGTGTACGGATTCGATTTTAAATTTGCCCTCACGCGGGTAAGGAATCATGCGCAGATTTTTGCGCTGATGTTGTTCCACAGCATTTAAGACACTTTGGCTAAAGAGTGCAATAACCGCTTTGTTCCCATCCTTGGAGGACAGTCCCATTACGAAATATTTTTCTTTGCCTAAAGGAAATGAGGAAGATTCGAAGCTTTGGCGTTTCATAACCGCTTTTTTCGCAAGGTTAAAGGAGTGCTCGAGTTTTTGCTGCTCTATTTTGCTTCCTTTATCAGATTCTTTAGCGAAATGTTTACGGGTTGTGCCTTTGCTATCCAGCACATCAATGGAACGGATATGATCGTGTGTACGCTGTAAATCCTGAACGTAACGACCAAACTCGGCTTCATTCATTGTGGCGCTCTTCTCGAGCATCAGGCTGAGATGCTGCTTGGCATCCATACGAGTCAACAAATCTGTCGCTTTCACATCCTGTACTTTTAAACGCTGTTTGTTCGCATGTTCCTCATGAGGAGCATCGGGCATGGCACTCGGCTCGGGTGCAGGACGGTTGGATGTCGGAAGCAGCAAGGTCAGCGCAAGCGCTCCTGCACCAGCGGCAATGGCCCAGTTTATCCATTTAGGTCTGGACATGGGGGATATAACCTCCTCTTGTATTTTGGACAGCAGTCATGAGTTTCCTGTATTATCGTTGTCCTTGGCATAGTTCTATCGTTAGGAAAAGCGGTTATTTTTATGCAGGTGAAAACGGAGCAGACTTCGCTTAATGGGTACGGATCGTGGCGGTTATGTAAAGGATGATTAAGGGATACCGCTCGTCATCTTTTTATGGTAGGATAGTAGCTGAGAATCCAAGGTCAGGGGACAACCACCGTGGCCGACCTATATGTAAGGACTTATTTAAGGGGGAGCTACCTTTATGTCAGCAGCCAATGTACAGAAAACTTGTGAGTCAACTAGGGAAAAGTTAAAACCTGCTATCGATCGGATCGAACAATTTTTGAATGAAAATGCCTTGCCTGAACTGGATCAGAACCAGACTGAGGAATCGACAACCTTCTACAAAGGATTTCTTTCGGATCTCCGTCATTTGCTTGTTTTTTCTGAAGTTTCTTACGAAAAACTTGGCGTTGTGCTGCGTCGTGCCAATTTTGATGTCGATTTTGCCGAAAAGGCTCTCTATAATACGTATCATCAATGCGTAAACAGCTTTTTCTATCCCAAAAATGAATGTTATTCCGAAGATGGAAGATATGCGTACACAGGTCAGGATGCGATTCGCTTCCGTGACAAGCCGGTTCGTGCAGTGCGCGATGTTATTCTTGAAGTTTCCAAAACGTATGAAGAATTGCGCGATGATCTGGCCTTTTATGAAAGTGACTATCTGACCCAGCGCCGGATGCAGAATCAACGCAATCACGCATAGTTCAGTGTTCTAATATAAAATGGATGAAACCGCCAGTAATGGCGGTTTTTTGGCGTTTTCAGACAAGAAAAGAGAGCCCGAATTCATGTCATCATCTGACATCTCGCCAGAGAATAGCCGATTTACACTGGGGAGACAATAGATCTCGAGGTGATAAATATATGAGCCAAGACAAGCCCGTTGTCAAATGCAGTGTGTCCAACTGTCATTTCTGGGGAGAAAACAACTTCTGCCATGCCGATGCCATCATGATTGACATTGACCAACATGCTACCCGCCGCTTGCATGAAGAATTTGCGGGAGAAACGTTTGATTCGGATCATCAGGATCATGCACGTACTTCCTCCGCAACATGCTGTCACACATTCAAACCCAAATGAGCAGTCATCCCTATTTATAATGGAGGTGCTTTGAAGTGAAGAATGACCATAAAGAGGATTATCCATTTCATCGTTCCAAAACGGCCACCCCTGCCAATGTGAAAAAACGTGAACGAGTGGATTATCCGCGACGTGAACATCGTGAGGAATATGGTGCGGAGGTAGCCCCCCCAGCTTCTGTAGTACGTACAGAACGTGCTGAACCGGCCGCAGCAGCTCCGGAAAAGCATGAAGCAGATCGCGTTATGGAGTCAACCGGTAAAGTCTCTGGTTATATTGGGTTAGCTTGCGGGATTGCGTCCTTATTTATGTGGTCTATTGTACTTGGTCCGGCTGCAGCTGTGCTTGGTTATTACGCTTATGTAAATGGGCGTAAAACAGCCGGGGCTTGGTCCATTGGACTGGGAGCACTCGCTACGATCAGTTATTTCTTCATGATTCCATTTGCCCGTTAAATTCTTGTTGACGAATACGTGGTAGAGCAATAACTTTTATCTGAATATGGCAAATCTTTACCTTCTCCCTTCCCGTAAAAACGGGATATGGGTGAAGGTTTTTCATATTTGCGCAAACAAACGATTAAATGGGTTTATTTTTCTGAAAACCATGGCAGATTTTTGTAAAACGATGTAGAATATAGGCATAATATACGTTTATTTATACGGGAGTGGGAAAACAGATGCAGATTGATCCAAATGGGTCACGGCAGTTACTGGAACTTCAATTGTCCAATGTTGCCAACCAAACGAATGTGTCAGGTGAAACTGCAGGTTCATCGTCAGACTTCGCCGATATGATGGACGGGCTGTTGAGTGCGAGTACTAACGCTTCGAACAGCAGCGATTCATCTTCTTCAACGTCAATTGGCATCTCCAAAAGATCTAGTGACGGCTTGTTGTGGTTACAACTGGGCAGTTTGTATAATACGGATTCAAGTGTGACTTCTTCCAGCAGCAGTGAGAATGTGGCTTTGTCGACACATACCAGCACGGTAAGTGCTGATGCCAAAGGGTCTGTGCCAACCGATTTTGAATCTCTGATCGCAACGGCAAGTGCCAAGTACAATGTACCTGAATCTCTGATCAAGGCTGTCATTGACACGGAATCCGGATTCAATCCCAACGTGGTATCTTCTGCCGGTGCCAAAGGCTTGATGCAATTAATGGATGGGACTGCAGCTGGACTCGGTGTTACGAATGCCTTTGATCCAGCTCAGAGTATTGATGCCGGAACCAAATATCTCTCCCTTCAGCTTCAGCGTTTTGGTGGCGAAGTGAAGATGGCGCTCGCCGCTTATAATGCTGGACCAGGGCGCGTTTCCCGTTTGGGTGTGTCTAATGACAGTGAACTGATGAGCGTACTTAACCTTTTGCCTGATGAGACACAGGCGTATATTTCCAAAGTGGAAAAAGCACAGTCGAAATATACGGTCTAGAATCAAAGAATATTATTTTACAGCGAGTTCAGGAGGAGATCAATTCAGGAGCATGCTTGGGAAGCCAGCCTGTTCCTGATTGGTCTTTTTGTGTTGGGGCGGGATCGTGTTACAATGCTCACTGTAGGTTTATGAGAACATCTGAAGGAGGTCTGACCTCATTTGAAATATTTTGATTATGCAGCAACGACTCCTCCTGATTCAGACGTGGTCCGAACGATGGCTGAAATTATGGAGGCGCATTATGGCAATCCGTCATCCATTCATGGGTACGGAGAACGAGCGGATCAATTACTGAGGCGTGCACGATCCGGCTGTGCTGCAGCCCTTGGTGTTAAACCTGAAGAGATCGTGTTTACTTCCGGGGCAACGGAGAGCAACAACCTGGCCATAAAAGGAGCAGCACTTAAGTATCAGACCCGAGGAAAACATCTCATTACGACGGCTACCGAACATGCTTCAGTGTATGAGAGTTTTTTGCAGCTGCAGCAGTGGGGTTGGGAAGTAACCTGGCTGCCCGTGGATTCGGATGGCCGTGTAAGCACTCAGCAGGTGTTGGATGCATTAAGACCCGACACGGTTCTTGTCAGCTTGATGCATGTAAACAATGAAACAGGGATCATCCATCCTGTTGCAGAGATAGGCAACCGTTTGAAAAGTGCCGCACCGCGTGTGCTTTTTCACGTGGATGGGGTGCAGGGGTTTGGCAAACTCGAAGCAAATCCCGCCTCGTGGGGAGCTGATCTGTACAGTTTATCTGCCCACAAAATCCGTGGTCCGAAAGGAGCGGGTCTCCTATACGTACGAAATGGGGTGGAACTTACCCCCCTTCTGTCTGGTGGTTCGCAGGAGCATGGCATGAGAGCAGGAACAGAGAATGTTCCCTTGCTTGTAGGTATGGCGAAAGCGATGCGTCTTGCGGCAGAACGGCAGCTCGCGTTTGCTGAACGTGCCACAGCGCTGAGAGATCGGATTATGGAAACCATTGAAACCATTCCCGGACTTAGACTGAACAGCCGGAAGGATGGGGCTCCTCACATTATTCACTTTTCCTATCCGGGGATGAAGGCTGAAGTGGCGCTTCATACACTGGAGCAGCTTGGAATAACGGTATCTACCCAATCAGCCTGCTCCTCCCGATCTGCGGAGCCCAGCAGAGTCCTTCTTGCCATGGGAAGAGATGCGGCGAGCGCTTCAGGAGGATTGCGGATTAGTCTAGGTAACGAACATACAGAAGAGGATGTGGCCTTGCTGGAACAAGCGCTGCATCAGATGGTGGCGCAGCTGCGCCCGTTGGAAAGGCGGATGTAAAGTCAAATGAAATATGATATGCTGCTTCTCCGTTTTGGAGAGTTTATGTTAAAAGGCAAAAATCGTGCACGATTCGAAAAAACAATTATTACTCAGGTGCGGGCCCTGCTCAAGCCATATCCAGGTGCAAGCTTACGCAAGGAATTTGGACGGCTATATGTAGATCTCGGTGGTCATTCCCATACAGAGCTGATCGCAGTGCTGAAACGGGTTTTTGGGGTAATGTCCATCAGTCCGGTTAAAGTAACTCCTTCTGTGCTTGAGGATATCGTGGAAACAGCTGTAGCTTTCATGGATGAGAGAGAAAACGAGTTCAAGGAAGGTACGACGTTCAAAGTGAATACTCGCCGGGTGTGGAAAGAGTTTCCTCATTCTTCACACGAAATGAACCACATGGTGGGTTCCCCGATATTAAGAAAGTTCCAACAGCTTCGTGTGGATGTACGTCATCCGGACATTGAACTGCGCGTGGAGATTCGAGATCAGGGAACCTATATCTTCAATGAAGTGATTCCAGCTGTCGGCGGGTTCCCTCTCGGTACCAACGGCAAAGCGATGGTGCTGCTGTCGGGTGGAATTGACAGTCCTGTAGCGGCTTGGTCTTCCATGCGGCGCGGACTGGAAGTGGAATGTGTACACTTTTACAGTTATCCGTTCACCAGCCAGCGTGCCAAGGAAAAGGTTATCGATCTGGCTCGTGCCTTGGCTGATCATGCCGGTACCATCAAATTGCACCTGGTTCCTTTTACGGAGATCCAAACGGCATTCACCCAGCTGGGCCAGGATAATCTCATCATCACCCTGATGCGCCGCTCCATGCTGCGAATTGCGACGAAGCTCGCTGAACGCGAGCGGGCACTTGCATTAATTACCGGAGATAGTCTTGGTCAAGTTGCAAGCCAGACGCTGCCGAGTATGAATGTCATCGGACGTGCAACGGAGCTTCCGCTTTTGCGGCCCCTCGTCATGATGGACAAGCAGGAAATTATTACGTTATCCAAACAGATTGGAACATATGATATATCGATACTGCCTTACGAGGATTGCTGCACCCTGTTCGTGCCCAAATCACCAACAACGAATCCGAATCTTCGCATTGTGGACAAAATTGAAGCAACGATGAGCCATTTGCCTGAATGGGTAGATGAAGCTGTAGCTCAGACAGAAACCATTGTTCTGCATGCAGGCGAAGCAACTCCTGCAACCAGTGAAAACACGGAGAACGAAATTAAGGAAGACTGGTTCTGATTATTTTTCCTTGTATTGGTAGAATGACATAATAAGGGCTATGTTACCTGTAATAGAAAAAAAAGGACCGGCCGATGAAAATCGGCTGGTCCTTTTTTGTGTGTATCTTTATTTTACGAATAGGATCGCTGGTGCTCTCCACCTTGTCTACTGCTGGCGCGTTTGCGGTATCCTGCGAATACCACACCTGCAACGACCAGAACGATAAACAGAATGCGAAGGGCAGGATGCTCGGTGAAAAACGGCACAAGCCGGTGTTCCTCTGTAATCATGTGGGATGCGGTATAGCCAAGTACAATGGCCCCCAGATATATAATCCATGGGAAGTGGTTGATTAACTTGATGAACAGCGTGCTTCCCCATACAATGATCGGCACACTGATCAACAGTCCGATGATAACAAGTACCAGATGCTGTTCAGCCGCGCCAGCCACTGCAATGACATTATCCAGTCCCATGGCGGCATCTGCAATGACAATGGTGCGAACTGCAACCCATAGGGAGCTGCCTGCCTTAATATCATTATGTTCTTCACCTTGGTCAGCCAATAGTTTATAAGCGATCCAGATCAGCAAAACGCCACCTACAAGCAGCAGCCAAGGCACCTTAAGCAGCCAGAGTACAACCACTGTGGCAACAATCCGAATCACTAGGGCACCCGCTGTCCCGTAGAGAATCGCCTTTTTCTGCACTGAAGGGTGCAAATTACGTGCAGCAAGACCGATAACGATTGCATTATCGCCAGCCAGCATGAGATCAATAAATACAATTTTCACCAAAGCAAGCCAAAAAACAGCGCTAAAAAGCTCCATATGCTGTCACTCCTTCTATATGTCCGAACCTAGAAAAGCTTGTTCAATCGTTAAGAATAGCATGGACAACTTTGACATACAAGTAAGAGTGGGGGGAGGAGAAACATGGATACATTGTGGCTGTTGACTGAAATTCTAATGATCAATCTGGTTTTGAGTGGAGATAATGCTGTAGTCATCGCTCTCGCGAGTAAGGATCTGCCGGAGAAGCAACGTAAGCAGGCGGTATGGTGGGGGGCTTTTGGTGCAGTTGTCCTAAGGTGTGTGCTAACTTTTGCAGCGGTGTTAATGCTCGGAATTCCTTTTATACAGGCAGCGGGCGGGATTTTATTGTTTTGGATCGCCGTGAAGCTCCTGCTTCAAAACGAAGACGAAGTACATATTCGGGAAGCTTCTACGACCTGGAAAGCGGTTCAGACCATTTTGATTGCCGATTTTGTAATGAGTCTGGACAATGTGCTTGCCATAGCGGCATTAGCAGATGGAGACCTGGCACTTATCGTCATCGGAATAGCAATCAGCATCCCCATTGTGGTGTGGGGGAGCGGCCTAATTGTCGGTTTGTTGAAACGATTTCCGATTCTGGTATTCGCGGGCTCAGGAATCCTGGCATTCACGGCAGGTGAAATGGTCATGAGTGACCCGAAGCTGGGTCAGTGGCTTGGCAGCTTGACAGCGGAAGCACACACGCTGCTACCCGTGGCGATGGCTGGTCTAGTCATAGCAGTGGGGGGAGCACATAAGTTTGTCAGACGGAATGTGTAATTCCGTCCTGGGTATGCAGCAGAAAAATAGAGTGGAAGACAACCGTCTGCCGAGGACGGTTTTTTTGTTGAATTGAATCTTATCATGTTGTGAACATTGAGGAATAAGGGACGGGTCAATGCTTAACGGGTAATACACAATAGAGTGGCGACGAAATGCGACATCGAGTATAGTTTTTTGCAAAAACATGGGCTACACTAGAGGCAGGTCTACAAAAGCTGGTCATCATGAAACGGTTCGTTGAAGCTTACAACCTACATAGCCTAATTGATATAAGAGGTGATTGCAGATGAAAATGAGAAATGAAAAAGCGATCGGCATATTTATTGTTGCAGCAGGTATCATTATTTTGCTTGGTAAACTTGGGGTATTTGGCTTTATTGGACGCCATTTCTGGCCTTTGCTTCTATTGCTGCCGGGAATTGCTCTCCATGCCCTGTATTATGCAAGAGTTACTCCTACTTGGTCCCTTGTTCCAGCAGGGATATTGACGGTGTATGGTATTTTGTTCGGAATTACGAATACATGGGGCGGAGGGCTGATGAGCAGTCTCTGGCCGGCATTATTGCTGGGAATTGCCGTTGGCTTACTCGAGTACGGACTTGTTGAACGCTATAAACCTGAGTTTGTGCTGCCTGCAGCATGGGGCATTGGTGCTTTGTCCATTGTCTTATTCGGATTCACCCTGCTTCAAACCGGAATTATTTATGTACTGGCGATCCTTTTGATTTTGGGTGGGGTCTGGTTGCTGCTTGGACGAGGGCGTGGGAGGAAGGGTTGGTAACATTGCCCGACCTTGTTCCAAGCGAAATATCTTGATTTTTAGCTATGATCAACTATAATATAAGGGATAAAGACATGCGTCGGGATATCACCGACGCTTATTTTGGGTGAGTAACCTGCAGAAATGCGGGAAGTTTAGTAGATAAGAATTGAAATTGGAAAGGATATGGATACAAACCATGCATTCAAGAGAACACATTCGCAATATTGCGATTATTGCCCACGTCGACCACGGGAAAACAACGCTAGTCGACAAGTTGCTCCAGCAATCCGGTACTTTCCGTGATCACGAAACAGTACAGGAGCGCGCAATGGACTCCAACGATTTGGAGCGTGAACGCGGTATTACGATTTTGGCCAAAAACACGGCTATAACTTATAAAGATTTCCTGATCAACATTGTAGATACACCAGGACACGCCGACTTCGGTGGTGAAGTAGAACGTATCATGAAAATGGTTGACGGCGTGTTGCTCGTTGTTGATGCTTATGAGGGCTGTATGCCACAAACGAAGTTCGTACTTCGTAAAGCACTGGAGCACAACCTGACTCCAATCGTTATTGTAAACAAAATTGACCGTCCAGCGGCTCGTCCGGCTGAGGTTATTGATGAAGTACTGGACCTGTTTATCGAACTGGGTGCCAGCGATGAACAACTTGAATTCCCTGTCGTATATGCTTCCGCATTGAACGGAACATCCAGCATGGAAGACGATCCTGCCAAACAAGATGACAACATGATGGCGATCTACGATACCATCGTAAGTCATATCCCTCATCCAACAGAGAACGTTGAAGAGCCACTGCAATTCCTCGTTACACTGATGGACTATAATGAATACCTCGGACGTATCGCTATCGGTCGTGTAAACCGCGGTGTGATTCGTCAAGGCCAATCCGTTACTGTTATTATGCGTGATGGCAAAAGCAAAACAGCTCGTATCGAGAAACTGTTTGGTTTCCAAGGTCTGAAACGTGTTGAGACAGAGGAAGCTGGCGCAGGTGACATCGTTGCGATCGCGGGTATTAAGGATATCAACATCGGTGAAACGATTGCTGACCCGAACAACCCTGAAGCTTTGCCGGTTCTGAAAATTGACGAGCCAACACTGCAAATGACATTCCTCGTAAACAACAGTCCATTCGCAGGCCGTGAAGGTAAATGGGTAACTTCCCGTAAACTGCGTGAGCGTTTGTTGAAGGAATTGGAAACGGACGTATCCCTTCGTGTTGAAGAAACAGAGAGCCCAGATGCATTTATCGTATCCGGACGTGGTGAGCTTCACCTCGGTATCCTGATTGAAAATATGCGTCGTGAAGGATATGAGCTTCAAGTATCCAAACCAGAAGTTATCGTCAAAGAAATTGACGGTAAGAAAATGGAACCTCTTGAGCGTTTGTTGATTGATATCCCTGAAGAAAGCATGGGTTCCGTCATGGAGAGCCTGGGCGCACGTAAAGCAGAGATGGTTAACATGGTCAACACGGGTAGCGGTCAAGTACGTCTGGAGTTCCTGATTCCCGCACGTGGTCTGATTGGATACAGCACCAACTTCCTGACATTGACTCGTGGTTATGGCGTTATGAACCATGCATTTGACAGCTACGCTCCAGTAGTGTCTGGTCAAGTGGGTGGACGTCACCAAGGTGTACTGATCTCAACTGAAACGGGTACATCTACGTTCTATGGAATGATGGGTGTTGAGGATCGTGGTACGCTCTTCCTTGAGCCAGGAACAGAAATTTACGAAGGTATGATCGTTGGTGAGCATACACGAGACAATGATATCGTTGTCAACATCTGTAAAGAAAAACAACTGACTAACGTTCGTTCTTCCGGTAAAGATGATACGGTTAAAATTAAAACTCCGATTATCTTCTCGTTGGAACAGGCGCTTGAATATCTGAATGAAGATGAATATTGTGAGATTACACCGAAATCTATTCGTCTTCGTAAAAAGATCTTGAACAAATCCGAGCGTGAGCGTGCAGAAAAACAACGCAAAATGGCTCAAAATAACGCTTAATTTTAACTAACAAAAAATAGTAGTATAAGTTAACGTTTGATGGGCCCGGTAAGTAATGAAAGCTTGTGGAGCTAAAGTAGTGTAGGGATCAGAATCGATTCTGAAGAAGCGAAGCGTTCGCGTTTATCCCCGGATTTTACCATTGTGTAAATGGATTAAAAAATCTGGGGATAACAGCGATTGGAAGAACGATCTGAAACCGAAACGGTCACAATAGCACGTACTGGCTCTCTAAGCTGCTAGGGTACTACCATCAACCGGTTTACTTATACAAGCATGAACAACGAAAGGAGCTGACTGTGCATGCAAGCATGGTTCGCATCACACCCGATCGTAGCCTACATCGTCATCTTTGTGCTGATTACTTACGTATATAATAAGGTGTTTCGGGTACGTCAGAAATTGCCGCTCGTTAAGGAAATCTTTCTTTATCTACTGATGGCGATGGGCACATTCATGCTTCTTATTTTTCAGATCGATAAGCTCCCGATTATTCAATGTTTGCTGGTAGCCGTTGGTTTGATGCTGTTAGTGCGAGTGCGCTATTTCATCGAAGGTCGTCAAAAGAAAAAGGCGGAAGCTGCCGCCAGAAATTCATAAAATCTGTCTCTGTATAGACCATCCGTTTTCCTTCGGGAAAGCGGTTGTCTTTTATTTGGACAAAAACAGATGTGATAAAGGTGTTGAAGATATGAACTCGAATTCGAACGGACTGCCTCCGCGTAGACAGGTACCAGCCAATTCCGGAGCTTCAGGGTCTAACAACAGTAAAGGTAAGCCACCCAAAAAGAAAAAGCGAATGCGCACATTTGCTAAATTCGTTTTGAGCCTTTTGGTGATTGCCATCATTGTAGGTGGGGGATATCTCTACTGGGTATATAATCAGGTGGCGGACACCGGCATTGATAAACCAGTGCCTCCAGGGATGTCGGCCAAGACCAAGCCCATTACCATGCTGCTGTTGGGTACAGATAACCGCCCTGAAACAGGAACGTACCTGTCCGATGTTGTCATGGTAGCAGCTCTGAACCCGGATACCAAAACGGCCACGATTGTTTCCTTGCCGCGTGATACGCGGATTGAACTTGAAGGATATAAGGCAAACAAACTGAATTCATACTATCCTAAGTTTAAAGCCCAGGAGAAGACCTCAGGTAAGAATGCCGAGGATCAGATGAAAGAAATGATGGGCAAATATTTTGATGTCGATATCAATTACACAACGGTGCTTAACTTCCAGGCATTCCGCGATGCTGTTGATGCCGTGGGTGGTGTGGATGTGACGGTCGACAAAAATATGTGTTACCGGGATACGGCCGACAATACAGATATTAACCTGGTTGCAGGTGACCAGCATATGGACGGCAAACAAGCGCTCGACTTTGTGCGTTACCGCAAATCCAACTGTGATCCCAAAACGGCTGAATCCAATGACTTTGACCGTAACAAGCGTCAAAACCAGGTACTGAACTCCATGCTGGATCAGATGAAGTCGCTTGGTGGTGTGACGAAGATCAGCAAAGTAATTGGTGCGGTTGATGACAACATGACAACCGACGTGGAATCCGAACAGATGAAAAACTTTATTTCGACGTACTGGAACATTTCTAAATCTGATGTGCACTATACGCCTGTGACCGGGGACTGGAGAAGTCCTTATGTTTATGTGAATGAGACAGAGTTGGCCAATGCGAAGCAAGCCTTACAGGATACGCTCTCAGGCAAAGTAACAGCTACTCCGGCGGCGGAGTAGCTGGGGGATTGGAAGCAAGTTTCCGGGTATGTTATAATAACATCATTCATAGTATCAAGAATTGCATAAAGAAGGTTAGGGAGGGCTGGTTTAATGTCCGAAGCCGTCACACAATTGACTGAATCTCTTTTGCAGCAATTCAAGAACGAAACGTTCGTACTCCTGAATACGATAGACATTGAATCTGGAGGCCCGACATCCACTGCAATTTCCTGGATCTATGCGGAGAATGCGTCCACACTTCGGGTCGCTTTGGATCATCGTTCACGTCTTGTGAACAATATGAAACAAAATCCGTTGATTACGGTTACGGTATTTGGAGAAGAAACGGTCTATGCGATCAATGGACGTGCTTCCGTTCGACAGGATCCATTGCCAGATGTACCCTTTAATATGTGCTGTTTCGACATCTCCATTGAAGCGGTCAGAAATGCCCTGTTTTATGGAGCCCAGCTATCTTCTATGCCTCAATATGTCAAAATATACGATCAGCGTGCTGCTGAGAAATTAGATGAGCAGGTTTTTGCTGCCATGAAAAAAGCCTAGTGAGAAATCACTGGGCTTTTTGTTGCTTTTTGTCGGTGGTATGCTGCTGCATTTGCTGCTCTTCAGGAGCCTGATCATCTGGGTTTTGACGGACCTTGACGTCTTTCGGGAGCTGTGGAATAATTCTTCCCACCATATCAGCTAGTTCAGAAGCAAAACCGGATATGGGATGTCCTTGGCGGATATGCTCTCCGATCTCCCTGATTCGTTCGGTAACATCCGCATCAGCGGTAACAATAGAATCAACACCTTCTGGATCTTTGCGCAAAGCTTCTGCAACGGAATATTTAATTGTTCCTACACGGGCACGTTCCAGTTCACCATCTACATCAATGCCAACGACCGCTGTATTTCCGAGAATAACGCAATTGGCGTCTTTCACACCTTCCACTTGCTTGGCAAGTGTCTTGAGATGGGTGATTCGATTTTCATTGGTCATGCGGCCTGTCTGGTTATCATCGGCAACGTTCAGTTCATGAACTTCACCCGTATTCTCATTGAAACGATCAAGGCGTGAAGGATTCATTCGATCATCCTCTGTATAGAGCATGTGGGATCCGTTTTGTTGATCTTGCCGTGTTGTAACATTCCCTCCGTAACCCCTCGCATGAGCCCCTTGCTGCTCTTGAGAGGCGTTGCGTGTAGTGTTGTTGCAGCCTGTAAGTATAAAGATCAGAAGCAGTGTGCTAACCCAATATTTCATAAATGTTCATCCTTTCTTGGAGTTTTTCAGAATGGTTGCAATTATTTTGTCCGAGACGAATACATTTATGTATGGGAGCATGATTGTCCATGCCGCTGCTGAAAGATCACACGATCACAGATGAACTTGGGAATGAAAAAAAAAGGACTGCTTGTGCATGGAAAACCTATGATCTAATCCGGCATTCCTGAGTTCACGTTCCAAACCATGCCTTTAACGACGCCGCTTTGGAGGGGATTGAATGAAAAAGATTTTTGTATTGGATACCAACGTGCTTCTGCATGACCCCAATGCCATTTTTGCCTTCGAGGAACATGAGGTAATCATTCCCGCGGTTGTACTGGAGGAAATCGACTCCAAAAAAAGAAATGCTGATGAGATTGGTCGCAATGCCCGAAATGTATCGAGATTGCTTGATGGTCTGCGTGAGCTGGGTCACCTGCACAGTGGTGTTCCTCTCGCCAATGGAGGTAACCTGAAGGTCGAACTGAATCATCGCAGCTTTGTAAGGGTACAAGAAATGTTCGGTGAAATCACCAATGATAACCGAATCCTGGCGGTTGCCCTGAATTATCAAATTGAAGAAAATGAGAAAGAGGTTGTGGAACGGCAGGTTGTGTTGGTTAGCAAAGATGTACTCGTGCGGATCAAAGCAGATGTACTCGGTCTGTTCACTCAGGATTACTTGTCCGATCGGACAGCAGGGCTTAGTGAACTATATCCAGGCTATACGGCCTTGAAAGTTCACCCGTCGGTAATCGATGAGTTTTACACATATCGTTTTCTGCCAATTAAACCATTGCAGTTGTCCTATAAGCTGTATCCCAATGAATTTGTGATTCTTAAGGATGAAATGGGCACCAACAAATCAGCGCTGCTGAAGGTGAACACGGAGGGAACCAAACTTGAGCCGCTGTTCCTAAGCAATGATAACGTGTGGGGGATTAGCGCTCGAAACGCTCAACAGCGTATGGCTCTGGAATTACTTCTGAATGATGATATACCACTAGTGACCATTACGGGAAAAGCCGGGACAGGAAAAACGTTACTGGCCCTCGCTGCAGGTCTTCTTAAGGTGGAGGATGACCATAAATATAAAAAGTTATTGATTGCGAGGCCAGTGGTTCCCATGGGTAAGGATATCGGTTATCTGCCAGGGGAAAAGGAAGAGAAGCTTCGACCTTGGATGCAGCCTATATACGATAATCTGGAGTTTTTGTTTGATACAAAAAAGGCAGGAGACATCGATAAAATTTTGATGGGGCTGGGCAGTATACAGGTGGAAGCATTAACGTATATTCGCGGACGTTCCATACCTGGTCAATTTATTATTGTGGATGAAGCCCAGAACCTATCGCGTCATGAAGTAAAAACCATCGTATCGCGTGTAGGTGAAGGCAGTAAAATAATTCTGATGGGTGACCCTGAGCAAATCGATCATCCATATCTGGATTCTGCGAGCAATGGTCTGACTTATGTTGTGGAACGATTCAAACAAGAGGGCATTAGTGGACATATCATGCTTGAAAAAGGGGAACGGTCGAAACTGGCTCAATTGGCAGCAGATTTGTTATAAGTTTAAGCGGATATATTTCCCGGGAAAATATAAAAAAAGATCGGCTCACTGGAGCCGGTCTTTTTTTTGCTGAAATATTTAATAAGAGTTATTGCACAGAACTATATATTCTCTTAGTATGCAAAATCTCAAAAATATGTTTTTTGGCAGGATAGGACAGGAGTACTACTTTTTTGTTACAATAAACTTTACAGGAAAAATATAGGGAGCGAGGAGGAGAGTTAATGAAGCGTAGACATCAGGTTGTTTTATTTGCAGTGCTGCTGCTTTCATTGACGATCCTATCTCCAAGCTTTGATTTTAGAGGAGTACCACAGAGCCAAGATCAAGATCAGGAGAATGATGCATTTCCCAATGCTATATCGCGTAGTGAGAATCAACAGGCGCCGGTTGAGATTGTCGTTTCGATGTCTGAAAGTGAGTTTCAGGTGTTCTCGACAATCGCAAAACAAGTAGCTGCTGCGCGGATGGTGAAAATCAATCTACGGAATCTGGAATCGGATACATATCAGAAGGTGTTGGATGACGAGTTGGCTGTAGGGGACAGCGGGGATATTATCCTGCTTGATAGTGCGGAAATTCAGGGTTACGCCAAAAGAGGGCATCTGTACCCTTTAAATGCAACAACGTTGTCGAAGGCGCTAGGTGACTCGGTATCTCAATTACGGGATAAGACAGAGTGGAATGGTTATCAATGGGGAATGCCATTTGATTTTGACCCTTACGTCCTTGCATCACGGTCCCAATCGCTTGCTGATGCTAGTTTGGAACGGTTACCGCAAAACCTGGATGAGTGGACTAGGGTTATTAATCAAATGGAGAATAAGAGCCGGAAGTTACTTGCGATCAACATCAATGATGCTTACGCTGCAGATGCTTGGTTAAATGAGTTTGGGTCTGGAGTCGCTCCGAGTACGTTAAGAACGGCAACGGAGTCGCATACAGTCGGGGAATATGAACAAGCGCTGCAGGTGCTGAACCGAGTTCAGCCTTATATCCAGGTCCAAAATACCAATCTGAGTTTTGCTGATAAAGACATGCAGGAAGAAGCATTAATGATTGTGACACCGTTTTCTCAACTGGTGAAGGATGATCTGGTATTAACTGAAGATCGTCTAACGAATCGGATCATGTTTAAACCCCTTGCACCTGTACCATCCAGGAGTTTCGTGATTACGTCGGGTTCACATGAAGCAGAGCAGGCCAGTCGATGGATTGAAGGCATGACATCTGCTTCCGTGCAATCAGACTGGTACCAGCAGGCTCATCATTTGCCTGGTCAACAGCAGCAATTGAACACAGAGTCCCGAAAGCTCTCAGTCGAAGAAAAAATGATGAGTAGTAATGGTCAGGAATGGTTTATGTCCAAAACATCTGAAACCGCTGTGATGGAGAACCCGGAGCAAGTATTGCAATTCAATGAGAAAGTTCAACAGTTTCTTCATGGAAAGATTTCAGCGAATCAGTATGCGAATGACATTTTAAATATACAGCAATCGTCAAAATGATATGGCGAGTTTAACTTCAAGAACCCCTTTGCTTGTCGATACATCTGTAGCTTTCACGAAGGACAGAATCTTCTGTGGGTAGAATCCTAGATCGAATTCCTTTTCAAGCATACGTCTTGTCGTATCAGGTAGTTCCAACTGGTTGAAAACAAGTTTATCTACATGAAAACGAATCGAATTTTGAGGTTCATTTTCTACC
Source organism: Paenibacillus sp. ACRRY (assembly GCF_022346995.1). Classification (GTDB taxonomy): domain Bacteria; phylum Bacillota; class Bacilli; order Paenibacillales; family Paenibacillaceae; genus Paenibacillus. The sequence continues at coordinate 510,400 of NZ_JAKRNM010000002.1, forward strand.
GTATAATGACCTTCAATACTGAGCTGTAACTGATCACGTTGTCCGGAGGCGGTAATTCGGTCCTCGTCAAACTGAAAGGCAAAATCTTCGAAGATCGGGTTCTGTTCACGCAGGAATTGATTCAGATCTTCTTGTCCAATGCGAATGGTATAAGCTGTTCCAGTTGTGGAAATTCCGCCATTCTGTTCTTGTATAAACTCAGGGAGATTTTGCATGGCCGTTGCTAGTACTCTGAAATAACGTTTGACCTCATATATACCAACATTCTCCCAATAAATGGTCAATTCCTCCATTAACTTTTGAATGGCTGCCGGGTTCCCGCTTGCCGATACCTGTCCATCAACTTCCTTCTGCAATGCAACCACACGCTCTCGCTGACTTTCCAAATTGGTCTTTAATTCGTCCAGCTCAGCCGAAGTCTGACTTATTTTCGTTGAAGTTTCCTGCATGCTGCGATAACGATCCTGATATTTGCTTAGCACTGCCTGATCTCTGCCAATAATAATTTGGTAGTAGTCAAATAGGATAAACAAGTCTTTGAACGATCTGGCCCCGAGAACCGTCATGAGAAGGCTATCTCGTTCTCCAGTGTAATACGACCTAACCACAGCTCCTGCCCGATCTTGCTGGATATGTATTTGATCTTCCTGTTCCTGAAGCTGAACATTCAATTCTTCCTGCTGTTGATTGAGTTCCTTCTGCCTTATGGCAATACGTTCAATTTCATGATCAATCTCCACGATGGACAGACTCTTCTGCAAAATTTCACGTGTTTCCTCAGGTGAAGGTTCTCCATAGGCATATGTCGATGTAAGTTGGCCAAATAGTAACATGCATATGATTAGAGCACAAATGCTATATCGACGGTTCACCGTATCATTCTCCTTTCCTCTAAGTACAATATTCATTGTACAGGCTTCTGTCTTCCAGACAATATATGAAATGAAATCTTGAAATATCCTTAGTGGATACATAACACTGAAAACAACCCATTAATCAGACAGCCATAAAGGAAAAACAAAAAAGCGAAACGGCAAATGCCCGAATCGCTTTGATGCTGTTGGCGGATTAAAGCGGCAACCCCATTTGGAACACAGTCCAGTAGCTGAACCCTGTGAAGGTAACGATCATATAACCCCAGAAGAGCAATATGTACGTTCTTTCGGTAAATTTTAAATACCCCAAAATGACGAAAAACGCAGTCTGCAGGAAAAAAAGCAAAGCCATCTCGACCAAATCTCCCGCAAAAGCCATCAGGCCAATCGTTAGCGTGAAGAACCCGAGTACCCGAAACATGCGTGCCACGGTTAGTCCTCCTCTCTATGTACGATCATAGATTGTCTACACAACATTATACCGGGAAAGGAAAAAGGTGTAAACAGAATTGGATATGAAAGCGAATTCTTTTTTATCGAAACAGTGAGCAAATAGGTCATCTTTTCCATATGTAAGGTATGAGTGCTCGCAAATATGGATATACATTTTAGTATGAAATCAATTCTATGAACTCTATGAGAGGCATAAGAATGAATGAAGCAGCTTTTATACCTAATTCACAAACCGGGAAACCGGTAATGAGGACGGTTATTTTAGGATGTTGTTAGGAGGGTATTATAGCATGACTGCAGTGAGACAGGATGCTTGGAGTACAGAGGACGATTTGATCTTGGCTGAGGTGACTTTGCGGCATATTCGGGAAGGCAGCACACAACTCGCGGCCTTCGAGGAAGTAGGCGAAAAAATAGGCAGAACCTCTGCCGCTTGCGGTTTTCGCTGGAACAGCTGTGTGCGTAAAAAGTATGAGTCTGCGATCAGCAATGCGAAGGCACAGCGTCAAAAGAGAAGTTATCTCCGAAAACAGCCAGCTTTGCTTGGACCACAGGTCGCAGCTCTAGCTACACTTGATACGGAAGAAAACCTGTACAAGGCAGATGGAGTTTCAGAAGACTCTCTATCCATTGATGCAGTAATTCGCTTTTTGCGCCAGTGGAAAGGGACAGTTCAAGAAAATGGACGTCAACTCAAAATGCTCGAAAAGGAACTTCGTGAAAAAGAAGATGAACTCCATGAGCTTCGCTGTGAGAATGATCGTTTATCCAAAGAAGTGAATGAAGTGCAAACCGATTACCGTGTAGTAAACGATGATTACAAAGCATTGATTCAGATCATGGATCGTGCACGCAGGCTTGCTTTTCTGGCTGAAGAAGAAGAGGAGCTAAAAACTCGTTTCAAAATGGATGCCAACGGCAATCTGGAACGAATTGAATAACGGATCAAGTTGTAAGAATGACGATATTTGATCAGACCCGTCACATCTCCGTTACAAACGGCAGGTAAGACGGGTTTTTTGTTTGAAGTATTTGTTCTATTATATATAGAAGTAATTATTGAGAGTGGAAGAGGGATGTTCATGGTAATCGACGTTGTAGGAGCAGGCTCACTTGGTCTTTTATATGGAGGGAAGCTTCGGGCTGCAGGTCATGCAGTGCGTTTTTGGACAAGGACGCCTGAACAAGCGGAAGAACTGCGTGTGCACGGACTAACGATTACAGAGCAAGGTAAGAAGACGAAGTTGCTTCCTCAGCATATTCAGCCTTATCCGATAACCGAATTATCTGCTCACTGGCATGATCAGCCTGGTGACTGGCTTCTCCTCATGGTTAAGCAGACAAGTATAGATGATGTTATTCATATCATGGAGACAATGAGAGATTATACCCTTAATATTGTCTGCTTCCAGAACGGAATGGGCCATATAGAGAAAATACAAGCTGCCTTGCCGTTGTCCAGTATATACCGGGCGGTAACTACTGAAGGTGCCAAGAGAGTGGAGTACGGGGTTATTCGGGCTGGTGAGGGGGAAACCTGGTTTGGTAGAGATGTACATACGAAAGAAATAGAAAAAGACACCTCAGGGAATCTGGAAGAAGTTCGGTTGGAAGCACTATTGCAGCAGGCAGGATTTAACTGTACAGCGTCGAATCAAATCGATAAGCTGATATACAGGAAGCTTCTGATCAATGCTGTCATTAATCCACTTACCGCGATATGGAGAATACCCAATGGAGAATTGCTTCAGAATGATTATCGCTTAAAGGTTATGCGCCATTTATATGATGAAGCTTCAGCCATTTACAAGGCAAGCGATATTATTGTGGGTATCGACATGTGGGAGGAAATTCTATCCGTTTGTCGATCGACGGCTTCGAACACATCCTCAATGCTCGCAGATGTAATGCAAGGACGGCGTACCGAAGTGGAATCAATCAGTGGGCAAATGGTACAACTGGCGCATCGGTGTGGGTTGACTGCTCCGCAACATGAATTAATGCTTCATCTGATCGAAGGAATTAGGCCGGAAGGAGTGAGTTAATGGGTTTTTTTATCGTGCTGAGCATACTACCGTTTTTTCCGTTTCTTATTGTGTACTGGGCCATGTATGGGTGGAAAAAGGATAAACGAGCTTCACTTCGCACCGCGATGGATGTAACTACGGTTTTTCTGATTTTCTCTGTTTCGGCGTTATTCAACTTAACATTTGATTCGAATTTTGGATTTTATTTAACAATGATACTCATACTAATTGCACTTGGATTGATTGGAGGGGCTCAAAATAGGTTGAAAGGAAAGGTCGATGGGGGTCGAATGTTCCGGGCCGTTTGGCGCATGGCCTTTGTTATGATGAGTTTTGGGTATGTCTCATTTACTATATTTGGCTTATTTAGATACTTAATGAAACAGATGTAAGGTTACATAACGCAAAACGGCTAAAAAATGTGTCGATTTTGTCGAAAACTGAAAAAAACATTACTTTCTGAAAAAGTAATGTAGATTTTTTTGACCGGTGGTTGTATAATCTATAAACATAAACCACATCAATTTAGGGGGAAAGTGTTAGATGAAAAGGAAAAGTCTATTAGTCCTTTTGACGCTGATTCTGGCGTTCGGTACCGTACTTGCAGCGTGCGGATCGAAAAATGAAGGCACAACAAGTAACACGGGAACTGGCTCTGCAGGCGAGGAAAGCGGTCTCGCAAAAGATCAAGTGCTGAAAATCAACCTGACAGCTGAACCTCCTACGTTGGACCCGGCTCAGGCAAAAGACAGCCAAACCAACACTGTTCTGAAATTCTTGTATGAAGGTCTTGTTCGCATCGATGAGAATGGTAAAGAAGCACCAGGCGTTGCGAATGACTGGACAATTTCCGAAGATGGTTTGAAATATGTGTTCAACCTGAACCCGGATGCTAAATGGAGCAACGGTGATGCAATCACTGCTGAAGACTTCGTTCGCTCTTGGGAACGTGCATTGAAACCGGAAACGGCTTCCCCGTACGCTTACCAACTGTACTACATCAAAGGTGCTGAAGGTTACAACCTCAGCAAAGACGAAACATACAAAGGTACTAAAATCACAGATTTCTCCCAAGTGGGTGTAAAAGCTACTGATGAGCACACACTGGAAGTAACGTTGGAAAACCCAACACCTTACTTCTTGGGTCTGACAGCATTCTACACGTACTACCCAGTACATCAATCTGCTGACACAAACGATAAATTCTTCACAGACTACAAAAACATGATCGTTAACGGACCATTTGTAATGGATCAATACGCTAAAGGTCAAAAAATCGTAGTTAAGAAAAACGAAGGCTACCACGCAGCTTCCGACATCAAATTGTCTGAAATCAACATGTCCCTGACAAGCAGCAGTGCTTCCGAACTGCAAGCTTACAAGTCTGGACAACTGGATTACACTGGTGCACCTAACGGTGAAATTCCAACTGACCAAATTCCTTCTGTAAAAGCGGAATTGCCGGATGAGTTCAAAGCAACTGGTATTGCAAGTACTTACTACTACCAGTTCAACGTTAATGAAGCTCCATTCAACAATGCTAAAATCCGTAAAGCTTTCGCAATGTCAATCGAGCGTCAATTGATCGTTGACAAAGTTACACAAGGTGGACAAGTTCCTGCATTTGGATTTGTACCTCCAGGTATCCGCGGTGAAAACGGCGAATTCCGTGATGAGCACAAAGATGACTACTTCACTGAAAATGTTGAAGAAGCAAAAGCATTGCTTGCTGAAGGTATGAAAGAAGAAGGATACACAACTTTGCCAGCTGTTACATTGATCTACAACACTAGTGATGCTCACGCGAAAATCGCGCTTGCTATTGCTGATATGTGGAAGAAAAACCTTGGTGTTGACGTGAAAACTGAAAACCAAGAGTGGGGCGTATTCCTTGAGAACCGTCAAAACCAAAACTTCCAAGTAGCTCGTGCAGGCTGGTCTGCAGACTACAACGATCCGTACAACTTCTTGGAAATGTGGACTACTGGTAACACAAATAATGATTCCAAGTTCAGCAACGAACAGTATGACAAAGATGTTAAAGAGACTGTGAAATCTGCTGATCCAGCTGCTCGTATGGCTGCATTTGCTGATGCTGAGAAAGTCCTGATTCAAGACGAAATGGCTGTAATGCCAATCTATTACTACACTAACGTATCTTTGACTAAGCCTTACCTGAAAGGCGTACAACTTGATTTCAGTGGAGCAATTGACTTCACTCGCGCATATCTGGAAGAGAAATAAGTTGTTCTGAAGTCTATATGATTACTTCGGGATATATATGTGGAATTCCATATATATCCCGATTTTTTTGTATGTGCACCGATTTTCCTTATAATTCTTGAAATTTCCGATAAATGGATTGGACTTTATTCATGTCTAATTCTACAATCGATTTGTATACAAAATATTGTTTTTGGAGGTGTGCAAGGGTTGGTTAAGTACGTGCTGAAAAAATTGCTATTTATGCTGCTATCGCTTTTCATACTCGCATCAGCAACCTTCTTCCTGATGAAGGCCATTCCGGGTGACCCTTTTACATCCGAGAAAAAAGTATCGCCTGAGATTCGGGCACTACTGGAAGAGAAGTATGGGCTGGACAAACCGATGTATGAACAATACCTGAAGTATATGGGTGGAATTCTCAAAGGTGATTTTGGTGTTTCGATGAAATATCTGAATCAAGAAGTAACCGACATGATCACTCAAACGTTTACAGCATCTCTGAAACTGGGGATCTTTGCAATCGTGATCTCTGTCGTCGTTGGGGTTTTGCTAGGACTTATCGCTGCAGTTTACCATCGTAAGCTGATAGATGATGTCACGATGATCCTGGCGGTTATTGGTATCGCGGTACCGAGCTTCTTGCTCGCATCTCTGCTTCAATACGTTTTCGCCTTCAAACTGGGCTGGTTTAACGTTATGGGATTCGACGGACCGCTTGACTATGTACTTCCGGTTGCGGCATTGTCTGCATCCCCGATTGCCTTTATCGCACGTTTGACGCGTTCCAGCATGCTCGAAGTACTGCACGCGGATTACATCAAGACAGCGAAAGCCAAAGGTCTGAAATGGCCTGCAATCATGTTTAAACACGTTATTCGTAACGGTATTCTTCCCGTTGTAACTTATGTGGGTCCGATGACAGCTAACATCATCACGGGTTCCGTAGTTATTGAGCAAATCTTTAACATCGGGGGAATTGGTAAAGTATTCGTAGAAAGTATCACGAACCGGGATTATACAATGATCATGGGGATTACGATTTTCTATGGTATCCTCCTGATGTTGGCACGTTTCCTTACAGATATCGCATATGTGCTGATTGATCCTAGAATTAAGCTGGAAAGCCGGAAGGGGGCATAACGTTGTCTGGCACGAACAATAACAATAAAGAAACGGCGAACACTGCCCTGGATAGTCAGGCAGCGGTGAAATCGCAAGAAAGTGTATCGTTATGGAAAGACGCCATGTACAGACTTGCAACCAACAAGGCCGCGATGATCAGTTTGGGCATTCTGGTTCTTGTTGTCATCTTCTCTTTGATTGGTCCAACTTCGTTATTCACAAGTTATAATTATTATTCTAATGATTTGCTTAATGCCAATGCAGCGCCAAGTGCGGAGCACTGGTTCGGAACAGACGAGCTCGGTCGTGACGTATGGGTAAGAACGTGGGTAGGTGCACGTGTATCCCTCACTGTAGGTTTGGCTGCTGCCTTGATTGACCTTGTCATCGGGGTAATCTACGGAGCGATTATGGGCTTCTACGGTGGACGTGTTGATGGTATCATGAACAAGTTCTCCGAGATTCTCTATTCCTTGCCATACATGCTCGTTGTAATCTTGTTGCTCGTTGTTTTGGAACCAAGTCTTACGACGATCATCATTGCCCTTACGATCACAGGCTGGATCAGCATGTCCTGGATTGTACGTGGTGAGATTATGCAATTGAAAAACAGAGACTTTATTCTTGCAGCGCGGTCCATGGGCGCAAGCACAGGACGTCAATTGTTCCGCCACTTGCTGCCAAATGCAGTAGGACCAATTCTCGTAACGCTGACTCTATCTATTCCAAATGCCATCTTTGCTGAAGCATTCTTGAGCTTCCTCGGATTGGGTGTATCTGCACCGAAATCTTCCCTGGGTTCGATGATCAATGACGCATTGACAGGCTGGACGCTGTATCCTTGGCGGATGTGGTTCCCTGCAGGTCTGATGGTACTTACAATGCTTGCATTTAACTTGCTCGGAGACGGTCTGCGTGACGCACTCGATCCGAAATTGCGTAAATAGAAATAGGAGGTGGGATTATGGAGCCAATCTTAACAGTCAAAGACCTAAGCGTGTCATTTACAACACGTTCTGGTGAATTTGATGCCGTTAAAAATGTTAGTTTTGAACTTGGCAAAGGAGAGACGCTGGGGATTGTTGGTGAGTCCGGTAGTGGTAAGAGTGTTACCGCCCAAACCATCATGAAGTTGATTCCCTCCCCGCCTTCGAAGGTCAAAAGTGGAGAGATTACTTTTCACGGGCAGAGCCTGCTTGGAAAAACAGATAAACAAATGGAAGCGATCCGCGGTAAAGATATCGGGATGATCTTCCAGGATCCAATGACTTCATTGAATCCTACAATCAAAGTCGGTAAACAAATTACCGAAGTGCTTCGCAAACACCAAAACATGTCCAAAAAAGAAGCGGAAAAACGCGCTCTGGAAATGTTGGAGCTCGTGGGTATCAAAAATGCAGCAATCCGCATGAATCACTACCCACACCAATTTTCCGGTGGTATGCGTCAACGTGCAATGATCGCTATTGCCCTGGCATGTCGTCCATCCCTTCTGATTGCGGATGAGCCGACAACGGCACTCGACGTAACGATTCAGGCACAAATTCTGGACGTTATGAAAGATATGCAGCAAAAGCTTGGAACTTCCATCATGCTCATTACCCATGACCTTGGTGTAGTAGCCGGTATGTGTGATCGGGTTGTCGTTATGAAGGAAGGCGAAGTTGTGGAGACGGGAACGACAGCTGAAATTTTCAGCAATCCTAAGCATCCATATACGATCAAATTGTTGAACGCCTTGCCTCGTTTGGACGAGCCTAAGAAAGAAAAACCGACTCCGGTTGGTATTATCAAAGGTGCCAACAAGCCGCTAGTTGAAGTGAAGAACCTGAAACAATACTTCAATTTGGGTAAAGGAAACATTCTCAAAGCGGTTAATGATGTCAGCTTTGATATTTTTGAAGGCGAAACCCTCGGGGTTGTAGGTGAATCCGGATGTGGTAAATCCACAACAGGACGCACGATTCTTCGCCTTTATGAGCCAACGGGCGGAAATGTAAACTTTAACGGAACGGATATCTATAAGCTGTCTCCACGCAAAATGAAAGAAATGCGTAAAGACATGCAGATGATCTTCCAAGATCCATATGCATCACTGAATCCACGTTTCAACGTTATGGATATTATCGGCGAATCACTTGATATCCATGGACTGGCTTCCAGCGGTAAAGAGCGGAAGAAACGTGTAGAGGAGTTGCTGGATCTCGTAGGCTTGAATCCAAGCCACGCGCTTCGTTATCCGCATGAATTCTCCGGTGGTCAAAGACAACGGATTGGTATTGCCCGTGCGCTTGCTGTGGATCCTAAATTCATCATCTGTGACGAGCCTTTGTCTGCACTTGATGTATCCATCCAAGCTCAAGTGGTTAAGTTGCTCGAGGAGCTTCAACAGCGCCTTGGTTTGACTTACCTCTTCATTGCGCATGACTTGTCCATGGTTAAACATATCAGTGACCGCGTTGCTGTTATGTACATGGGTAAAGTAGTTGAGCTGGCAGAGAGTGAAGAACTTTACTCTAACCCGGTTCACCCTTACACCAAAACATTGCTATCTGCTATTCCTGTACCCGATCCGGAAGTGGAAGCAAACAAACGCCGCATTTTGCTGCCGGACGAACAGTCTGGACCAATCCAAAATGGAGCAACTGGTCCTGTAAACGATCCGTATAACCTGGAGAATGCTCAATTGATCGAGATTTCCAAAGGTCACTGGGTTTCCGAACCATACGTTTAAGGAATTATATTCCGTTTGGACTTATTGATGTTATTAAACCGCCGGCTTGTTCGGCGGTTTTTTAATTTTTTAGGTGACTTTCTTTTGACGAAGTGGCCTGTAGTTCGGTACAATCAAGAAAGGCTCTTTGAAGCAGAATAGGAGGCAGACCTCATGAAAGGTATTACCGAGGCACTCCGCAGCGGAACACAACTTGCAGAAGATTATATCTGCTCACGTGATGCTGCGCGGGGCCTTTACGAGTATGACATTCACTGGGAGTCCGGACTTCATGCGCGTGCCGAGTGGCTGGATCAATCGGAGAACACACGTGTGGATCGCGAGAACCTGGTAGAGTATTTACGTATATATAACAAACGTTTGAATGATCACGAAGCCGTACATCATTCTATCGCACGTTTGGCCGAGAAAGGTACGTTTGTAGTTACTGGTGGGCAGCAGAGCGGCTTGTTGACAGGGCCGTTATTTGTCATCTACAAAGCTGCGAGTGTCGTTGCAGCTGCCCGTGAAGCTGAAGCCAAGCTCCAGCGCCCAGTGGTTCCCGTATTTTGGATCGCTGGTGAAGACCATGACTGGGATGAAGTGAATCACACATATCTGCCCGGTCACAACGGTGAAATGACCAAGGTCAAACTGCATGGACGGTTCGAAGGCCGAAATTCGGTGAGTGGAGTTACGGTTGAAACGGAACAATGGATGAACGTAATCGAGCAGGTAGAGCATCTTCTGCCGGATACTGTACATAAACCAGGATTAATGGAGATGCTCATCTCGATCCATCAGTCCAGCTCGAATCTTAGTGATGCTTTTGCGAGAATGGTGTCAGCATTGTTTGGCAGTACTGGACTTGTCCTTATGGATGCCGCGGATTCCGGATTAAGAGAACTGGAACAACCCGTATTTGAGCGATTGATTCGCGAGAATGGCTCATTGCGTGAAGCTTATTTGCAAGGTGCTTCCGTGGTTCAGGAAGCGGGCTATCCAATGCCGGCAGAAGTCGCTGAAGACGGAGCAAATTTGTTTTATATCCATGATAAAACCCGGTTGCTCCTGTTCCTGAAGGATGGTTTGTATACGGATCGAAAAGGGCTAGTGTCTTTTACGGAAGAACGATTGCTTCAGGAGCTGAGGGAACATCCCGAGAGATTCAGTAATAACGTGCTCACTCGGCCGTTAATGCAGGATTCCGTGCTGCCTGTAGCTGCGGTGATATTAGGACAAGGTGAGATTGCTTACTGGGGATTAACCAGAACCGCATTCCGCCAGTTTGGTCTGCAAATGCCTATCTTGCTGCCGAGGTTGTCCTTCACCATTTTGGAGGATGTCCATCACAAGCACATGAATCAATATCAGCTTTCCTTCCAAGATGTGCAATATCATATGGAAGAAAAAAGAGAGAAGTGGCTTGCAGGACAGGAAACGTTCCAAGTCGAGGAGCAATTTGAGCAAGTCCAGCAATCCTTTGCTGAGCTTTATCGTCCATTGCTTGATCAGCTTGCGCAAATTCACGCTGGACTGGATCGGATCGGAGATACGAATCTGAGGAAGATCAACGAACAGATTCAATATCTGCAAAAGCAAACACAGAAGGCGATCGCAGATAAACATGAGGTTGGACTCAGACATTGGAACGGCATACAGAACTCCCTCTTTCCTATGAACAAACCACAGGAACGAGTGCACAATGCACTTTTCTACTTGAACCGTTACGGAACCAAGTGGATTCAGGAGCTCATTGAGAACGGACGTGAATTCCGGGGTCAACATCAAGTAATTGAATTGTAACTGTGTGGTTCGCAGCAGACCTTTATAATAGAAGAAACAGATAAACGAGGAGGACGGGGCATGACTACACCTGCATTGCAAAACAGTATTGTTAAGGATATGGGACTCGCTTCAGAAGGACACTTGAAAATCGACTGGGTTGAAGCACATATGCCTGTATTGAACCGCATTCGTCGCCAATTTGAGCAGGATCTGCCTTTCAAAGGATTAAAGGTTGCCATTTGCCTTCACCTTGAAGCTAAAACAGCTTACCTGGCAAAAGTCATTCAGGCTGGCGGCGCAGAAGTGACCATTACACACAGTAACCCGCTGTCAACTCAGGATGATGTATGTGCGGCTCTTGTAGAAGATGGTGTTACAGTGTATGCCAAATACAATCCGGGGCCAGAAGAGTTCAAGGAGCTCCAGCTTCGTGCACTGGAAGTTAAACCTGACCTGATTATTGATGACGGCGGCGACTTTGCAACCATTATCGCTTCCGAACGTCCTGACCTTGCGGCTACGATTCGTGGAGGCGCAGAGGAAACGACAACAGGTATTATCCGTCTGAAAGCTTTGGCGAAAGAAGGACAACTGCAGTTCCCGATGGTTGCGGTTAATGACGCTTATTGCAAATACCTGTTCGACAACCGTTATGGCACAGGCCAATCCGCTTTTGATGGCATTATCCGTACAACCAACCTGGTGGTAGCTGGTAAAAATGTTGTTGTAGCAGGATACGGCTGGTGTGGTAAAGGTGTGGCGATGCGTGCCAAAGGTCTTGGCGCCAATGTTATCGTAACTGAAATTGATCCAATCAAAGCGGTTGAAGCGCATATGGACGGTTTCCGTGTCATGACGATGGTAGAAGCAGCCAAGTTGGGCGATTTCTTCATTGCTGTTACCGGCAACAAAGACGTGATCACGGGTGAACACTTTGACGTGATGAAAGACGGAGCAATTTTGAGCAATGCAGGTCATTTCGATGTGGAAGTGAACAAACCTGAGCTCGCCAAACGTTCTGAGTCCATCCGCACTGTGCGTCGCAATATTGAAGAGTATCGTTTCAAAGATGGACGTAAAATGTACCTTCTTGCAGAAGGACGGCTCGTAAATCTGGGTGCAGCTGATGGCCACCCTGCTGAGATTATGGACACGACGTTTGCATTGCAGGCTTTGGGATTGCGTTATGTTAGCGAGAATTACGCTGCATTGGGTAAAACCGTTGTTAATGTACCTTATGAAATTGACCAGCAAGTTGCCAGCTACAAGCTGGAAAGCCTGAATATCTCAATTGATTCATTGTCAGCTGAACAGGAAAAATATTTGGATAGCTGGAAGTTTTAAGGTAACCCATTAATTACAAGCTGATGAACTGATTCAAAGGGTTTAAAATAGTGTATTGATGATATGGCTCATTAGCGGTTGTAAGTAGAATAACCGGTACCGGGGAAACGCCTTTGATCCTGAGCAAGAGGATCAAGGGCGTTTTTCTTATGAAGCAAATTGAAAAAAATCAGGCAAGCAAGAAGGGTTTTGATTTTTTAGTGCGAATCTATTATGCTTAGGTGGTGGAAAGTGGGGCAAAGTGGGAGAAACGGGTGAGGAGTGAGTGGGCCAATGTTTATGGGGGAGTTCCAACATAGCATTGATGACAAGGGTCGGGTTATTATTCCGGCCAAATTCCGCGAATCTCTGGGGCCGTCTTTCGTTGTCACACGGGGTTTGGACCAGTGTCTTTTCGTGTACCCTATGGAGGAGTGGGGGGTCATGGAACAGAAGCTCAAAGCACTGCCTTTGATGAAGTCGGATGCACGTGCGTTTACCCGCTTTTTTTTCTCGGGTGCTACCGAATGTGAATTGGACAAACAGGGCAGGGTAAATTTACCGGGCAATTTACGGGAGTATGCCAAATTGGACAAGGATTGTGTTGTTCTTGGCGTGTCGAACCGGGTGGAGATCTGGAGCAAAGGCATATGGGAGAGTTATTTCAATCAATCCGAGGAAGCATTCAACGACATTGCCGAAAAGCTAGTCGATTTTAATTTTGATCTATAAAGTCAGGAGGGGTGCAGGTTGTTTCACCACATAACCGTACTCAAAGAAGAGGCAACAGAGGGATTAAACATCAAGCAGGACGGTATATACGTGGACTGCACTTTAGGTGGAGGAGGACATAGTTCCGTCATTGCTTCCAAGCTCGGTCCAGGGGGAAGGCTAATCGCACTGGATCAGGATGATTGGGCTTTGGATAATGCACGCGAGAAGCTTGCTTCGTATGGAGATCGCATCACGCTTGTGAAAACGAATTTCCGTGATCTGGAACAGGTTCTGAAGGAACTGGATGTCCCAATGAAGGATGGCGTGCCGCAAGTGGATGGAATTTTGTACGATTTGGGTGTGTCATCACCTCAATTCGATGAAGGAGAACGTGGATTTAGTTACAATCACGATGCTCCGCTGGACATGAGAATGGATCAGGATGCATTTCTGACAGCCAAAGAGATTGTCAACGAATGGCCTGAAGAGGAGATTGCCCGAATTTTATATCGTTACGGTGAAGAAAAGTTTTCAAGAAGAATTGCCCGCGTCATTGTGGAAAAACGAAGCCAGGCTGTTATCGAGACCACAGGTGAGTTGGTGGAATTGATTAAGGAAGGCATCCCGGCTGCTGCTCGCCGTACAGGTGGACATCCTGCGAAACGCAGTTTCCAGGCTTTGCGGATTGCAGTGAATGATGAGCTGGGCGCGTTTGAGGAAGCATTGCATCAGGCGGTTCGGTGCCTTGCACCAGGTGGACGTGTATCTGTTATTACCTTTCACTCGCTTGAGGATCGGATTTGCAAGCAAATATTCAGCAGTTATCTGGAGAAGTGTACGTGCCCGCCTGATTTTCCGTTATGCGTGTGCGGCGGTAAAGGTGTACTGCGTTTAGTCAACAGAAAACCGCTGATTCCGACGGAAACGGAACTGGCCGAGAACTCCCGTGCACGTTCAGCTAAACTGCGCGTAGCCGAGAAACTGTAAACCAAGAGCGAAGGAGAGAGTCTTTGTATGGCATATACACGTGGTAACCTTGCAGTGAAAGAAAAAGCGACCCAAGAACGTGTGACGCAGCAGCGGTACAAGGAAACCACCAAAGTGGTGACTCGTCGTACGGGTCTTCCTGCACGAGAGAAGTTTTTGTATCTGATGACATTGATTGTCTGTATCGTTATCGGTGGTGCATTGATGTGGCGTTATGCTCATATCTACGATCTGAACAAGCAGGCTCAATCAACGTTGTCCGAGACGAGAGAAGCTGAGAAAACCATAGCAGACCTGCAAGTTGAAAAAGAAAAGCTGAACAATCTGGTTATTGAAAATGCCCGCAAACTTGGCTATGTGGAGGCCTCCGGCAAGGATGTAATCTATGTGCCTCGTACAACAAGTGCAACGAGCTCACAGGATACAGAGTCGTCTTCGGATACAGCAAGTAAGTAAAGAGGTGTACCGATGGTAAAAAGAATAAAGATGCGCACGCTGCTTATAGGGGGATGTATTACCCTCTTTTTTCTTGTACTGATAACCCGAATTTTTTTTATTCAAGTTGTAAACAGCAGTACCTGGCAAGGATATGCATCCGAGCTGGTGGAACGTGAGCAGACGATTAAAGCAAGCCGGGGGTCTATTACGGATCGGAACGGCAACATCTTGGCAACGGATGCACCGGCGTATACGGTATCGGTCAATCCCGAGATGATCCATGAACTTGGGATTGAAGATGTCGTTACGACTAAGCTCGCAGCAATACTTGGCAAGAATGAAAGTGAAATGCGTGCTTTGGTGACTGCCAAAGATAAAAATGGGAAATTTTACAAGCAACGCGAGGTGCGAAGTGAGGGTTACAAAATCAGCCCGGAACTGGCAGCTAAAGTAACCGCACTGAGGGAAGAACTGAAGGAAGATTACAAGGCTCAGAACGCCATCGTAATGGCACAGGAATCGAAGCGGTTCTATCCGGAAGAGACACTTGCTTCACACCTTCTGGGTTACATGAGTCGTGACGGCAAAGCTGTAAACGGGCTTGAAGTTTCGTACGATGAGGAACTGACGGGCACCGATGGCTACCTGAACTATCAAAAGGATGCCAAAGGCATCAAGCTTCCTGATTCCCAGGATAACTACCTTCCACCTCAAAACGGGAACAATCTGAAGCTGACGATTGATGATACCATTCAATTTTACATTGAAGATGCTATTAAAGAAGCAGTTGCTCAGTATAATCCGCTCAGTATGACCGTCATTGCAGCAGATCCGAACACAATGGAGATCTTAGGCATGGCGAACTGGCCGAATTTTAATCCGAATACTTACTGGGAAACCCCGGATCAAAAAGATTTCATCAACCATGCCACGCAGTCCATCTACGAACCAGGCTCGACATTTAAGATTGTTACATTGGCTGGGGCTGTAGAAGAGAAGCTGTTTGATCCAAACGCGACGTTTGAGTCCAAACGGATCAACATTGGGGGATTTTCGATTAGTGATAATGGCCACGCTTATGGTACGATTTCCTATCTCGAAGGCGTCAAACGTTCAAGTAACGTTGCTTTTGTTAATCTCGGTTACAACATGCTTGGCGGCGAACGTCTGCGTCATTACATAGACGAATTCGGATTCGGCCAAAAAACGGGAATTGATCTGCCGAGCGAGTCGGCTTCACCGATCAAACCATTGGTTTATAAGTCGGAAATTGCAACGGCAGCCTATGGTCACGGTTTGGTTCAAGTTACCCCGATTCAGCAGGTGGCAGCAATCTCGGCCATTGCTAACGGCGGAAAATTGATGGTTCCACATCTGGTGAAGGAAATCATCAATCCAAATGACGGAACAACTGAAGTGATCAAGCCAAAAGAGGTTCGTCAGGTCATCTCCAAGGAATCTGCAAAACTGGTCAGTGGCTATCTGGAACAGGTTGTAGCAGACCAGCAGATCGGTACCGGGCGCAATGCCTATATAGAAGGATACCGCGTTGCAGGTAAAACGGGAACAGCAAGAAAATGGGTGAACGGGGAATATAGTAAAACCAAAGACGTCGTTTCGTTTATTGGATTTGCTCCTGTAAACAATCCCAAAATTGCGATGCTGGTCGTCATTGACCAACCGAGTGGAACCAATATTGGTGGTGGTGCAGCAGCAGCTCCTGTATTCAAAAAAATTGCAAGCCAGACTCTGCAATACATGGGTGTTCCAAAAGATACAACAAAGACCACGGACAAAAAGGCAGCTGCTGTCGTTCAGACGAAGGCTCCGGACCTCGCTGGGAAAACGGCGAAACAGGCCAGAAGCCAGCTGCTGAACGCAGGCATTGCCTATGAGACTCTTGGACAGGGCGAGAGTGTAATTCGCCAGTATCCTGCTGCAGGAGAGGTTATGAATCCGGGTCAGCGAATCTATCTGCTTACCGAAGACAGCAGCAAGATGAAAGTGCCTGATCTAACTGGCGAATCACTTCGGGATGCCATGGAAGTTCTCTCGCTGATGAAAGTGGGAGTGATTGTCAAGGGTGAAGGTTATGTCGTGAGTCAAAAGGAGCAGGTCTCTGGGGAACAGCGGACCATACAGCTCATATTGCAGACTGCCAAGGCGGCAGTAACCGGGATAGCGGATGAAGATCCTGAGTCTTCTGATGCTGCATTGGAGGAAGAGGGGACAGCAGAAGATTCCAGCAAGACAGAAGAAACTGGGAACTCTGATGGGACCGAGGCTTCAACCAATGAGACGGAATCGTCTTCAGATGACGCGATTGATCCGGTTCTCCCATAGTAATCGAATTATAGCTTGTTCTAACCCCCGGTTGTCCCGAATATTCATGAATGAACGAGATCATGATTTTGGGACGAGTGGGGGGATCTTTTCGTGAAGGGTTCAAGCGTAAATCTACGGCGCAGGCTGTTATGGAGTTTGCTCATTTTGGTATTGTTATTTTCGGCCCTGGTGATCAGGCTTGCTTATGTACAACTCGGGAAAGGCCCGGAATTGTCTGCGAAAGCGGAGGAGTCCTGGCGGCGGAACATTCCGTATTCAGCCAAACGGGGAGAGATTCTGGATCGCAATGGTACCTCTCTTGCCTATAATGTAACTACACCAACGATTATGGCGATACCGGCTCAAGTGAAGGAAGCGGAGACTACAGCGAAGGCATTAGCCCCTTTACTTGGAATGACTGAAGAGAAAGTGCTGGCAACCATCAAGAAAAGAGAACTGATTGTAAGACTACAACCCGGCGGCCGCAAAATTACGATGGAGAAAGCTCAGCGCATTCGTGATTTGAAGCTTCCGGGTATCGTCGTTGCAGAGGATAATAAGCGATTCTATCCTTATGATGATTTGGCCGCTCACATTCTCGGTTTTACGGGTATTGATAACCAGGGATTGACCGGGGTCGAAAAAAGATATGATGAGAAGTTGACCGGTTTAAATGGCAGTGTGTCCTACTTGTCCGATGCGGCCGGAAGGCTTATGCCGGGCTCATCTGAGAAGTATGTGGAACCAAGAGATGGTCTTAACCTGGAGCTGACGATCGACAAATCGATTCAATCCATTATGGAAAGGGAACTGGATCAGGCCATGGTCAAATTCCAGGCGAACTCCGCTCTGGCAATCGCCATGAACCCGAAGACGGGTGAAATCCTCGGCATGGCCAGCAGACCAGGGTATGAACCAGCGGATTACCAGCAGTATCCGTCTGAAATCTATAACCGGAATTTACCGATTTGGATGACATACGAACCGGGTTCAACTTTTAAAATCATTACTTTGGCGGCAGCATTGGAAGAGAAAAAGGTGAATCTGCAGCAGGATCAGTTCTTTGACCCAGGATATGTTGAAGTTGGAGGTGCCCGGCTGCGCTGCTGGAAAAAAGGCGGCCATGGGAGTCAAACCTTCCTGCAAGTCGTGGAAAATTCCTGTAATCCCGGGTTCGTGGCGCTAGGTCAAAAGCTGGGTAAAGAGTCCTTGTTTTCTTACATCAAAGACTTTGGATTCGGAACCAAAACAGGTATTGATCTTAGCGGGGAGGCAAGTGGTATTTTGTTCAAGCTGTCCCGAGTGGGGCCTGTGGAACTTGCGACAACAGCCTTTGGGCAAGGGGTTTCCGTTACACCCATTCAGCAAGTGGCGGCCGTATCGGCTGCCATCAATGGAGGCAAGCTCTACAAACCTTATGTAACCAAAGCGTGGGTTCATCCTGAAACGGGTGAAGTGATGGAAGAAGTCAAGCCGGAACTTGTGCGGCAGGTCATTTCCGAAGACACATCCAAGCAGGTTCGTGAGGCTCTGGAAAGTGTTGTTGCAAAAGGCACAGGAAGACCGGCCTTCATCGACGGATACCGGGTAGGCGGCAAAACAGGTACAGCCCAGAAGGTTATTAACGGACGTTATTCCTCTACCGAGCATATTGTATCCTTTATTGGCTTTGCTCCGGCAGATGATCCACAGATCGTAGTATACACGGCTGTCGATAATCCAAAAGGAATTCAGTTCGGGGGCGTCGTTGCTGCTCCAATTGTACAGAATATTCTTGAAGACTCGCTGCATTATATGAATGTTCCTGTGCGCAAGGACCAGGTTGCGAAAGAATACAAGTATGGAGAGACCAAAATTGTTACGGTTCCCGATCTCACAGGTGCAACGGTAGAAGATCTGTATGAAGATCTCAACATGAACTTTATGCTGGCTAAGTCCGGCAGCGGAAAGTACGTCATTAACCAGGCTCCAAAGCCCGGAGCAAGGGTGGAACAGGGCTCTACCATACGAATCTATATGAGCGATGTGCTGAATGAAGCACACGATCATACAGGGGAAGCAGGACAGGAGCCTTAACCGGCTCCGAGTCCTAGCGCAACAAAATTCAAAAAGTTGCGTTTCATTAAATGGCTATATGGACGATATTAATAAAAAGAAATGCCTTGTGCAGAAGTAAACTTGGAGAAGTGAGGTTATTCATGTGCTTTTAAAACAACTTGCATCGAAGCTGACAACTGCCCGCCTGATTGGCGAGCCTAATACAGAATGCCAAAACTTACAGACAGATTCCCGCCAGGTTCAACCGGGAGATCTGTTTATCTGTCTTCCGGGACATACGGTAGATGGACATGATTATGCGGAAAAAGCTGTGAATGCCGGAGCGGTAGCACTGGTCGTGGAACGACAACTGGAACTACCTGTACCGCAGTTGCTAGTAAAAGACAGTCGTTTTGCAATGGCGGTCCTTTCAGACTCTTTCTTTGACTCACCAAGCCATAAGATGAATATGATTGGTGTAACGGGAACAAACGGCAAGACAACCACCACCTATCTGATTGAAAAGATCATGAGTGATCATGGACAGAAGACAGGTTTGATTGGTACCATTCAAATGCGTTACGACGGCCGGACCTATCCAATGTCGGGAACTACACCAGAAGCACTCGATTTGCAGCGCAGTCTGTATGATATGGTTCAAGCGGGCACGGATTGCTGCGTAATGGAGGTTTCATCACATGCTCTGGAACAGGGACGTGTAAAAGGAACCGATTTCCGTACTGCTGTATTCACCAACTTGACCCAAGATCATTTGGACTATCATAATTCCATGGAAGAGTACCGTGCAGCGAAAGGCCTGTTCTTTGCAAGACTTGGCAACGAGTATACAGAGGATGCGTCCCGTCGCAAATTTGCAATCATTAACGCTGATGATCCATCGGCTGATTATTTCAAATCAGTGACTGCAGCTGAAGTCATTACATATGGCATGGAAGATAACGCTGATGTACGGGCATCCAAAATCTCGATTACATCGCAGGGCACGTCTTTCCATGTGGATACATTCGCAGGCAGTACAGACATTAATTTGCGCATGGTTGGGAAATTCAACGTATACAACGCCATGGCAGCTATCTCTGCTGCACTTGTTGAAGGAGTACCTTTGGAAGAAATTAAACGCAGTCTTGAGACGGTTCCTGGTGTAGATGGACGTGTTGAAGCAGTAGACGAAGGTCAGTCATTTGCAGTTATTGTGGACTATGCACATACACCGGACGGCTTGGAAAACGTATTGCGGACGGTAAAAGAGTTTGCTGAAGGACGCGTTATCTGTGTGTTCGGATGTGGGGGAGACCGGGATCGGACCAAACGTCCATTAATGGGGAAAATTGCAGCGAAGTATAGTGACATTGTTTTTGTAACTTCCGACAATCCACGCACGGAGGATCCGGATCTGATTCTCAAAGATATTGAAGCAGGTCTGGTGGAAGAAGGCGTATCATCTGATCGGTATCTCATGGTCGTCGATCGTCGTCAGGCAATACATGAAGCTATTGAAATGGCAAGCCCAGCCGATGTAGTATTGATTGCGGGCAAGGGTCATGAGACCTATCAAATTATCGGAACAACCAAAACGGATTTCGATGATCGGATCATAGCCAAAGAGGCGATAAGGGGCAAATCCAATTGATAAAAAGAACATTAGGGCAATTGGCCGAAATGTGCGGAGGAACACTAAACGATTCCACTGCTTACGGAGAAATCCACGTTGAAGGTGTATTTACGGATTCACGCAAGCCAGTAGAAGGCAGCTTGTTCATCCCGCTTGTCGGCGAGAGGTTTGACGGACACGAATTTGTGCAAGCCTGTTTAGAAAAGCGAGCCGCAGGGGCGTTATGGCAGAATGACCATGGTGTTCCCCCGCAGGGCGGAGCGGTCATCGTCGTTGAAGATACACTGGCAGCCCTGCAGGGGCTTGCATCTGCTTATCTGGCTGAGAGCCAAACTTCCGTGGTGGGCATTACCGGAAGCAATGGCAAAACAACTACCAAGGACATTGTGGATGCCATATTGTCTACCACCTTCAAGGTGCATAAGACTCAGGGCAACTTCAACAATCATATCGGACTTCCGCTTACAGTGTTAAGCATGGAACAAGATACCGAGATTGTGATTCTGGAAATGGGCATGAGCGGCCGCAGAGAAATCGAGGCATTGTCTTTGATTGCCCAGCCGGATATCGCCATCATTACGAATATTGGTGAATCCCATCTGCTGCAGCTTGGCTCCAGGCTGGAGATTGCCAGAGCAAAAGCCGAAATTGCTGCAGGCATGAAACCAGGTGGCCTGTTGATTTATAACGGAGACGAGCCGTTGATCAAGCGGGTTCTGGCTGAAGCGGAAACGAAGCAGCCCGAGGGACTGAACCGATTTACGTTTGGCCTTCAGACAGACAATGATGATTACCCAACAGGACTCATGAATGCGCAGAACGGCGTTGTTTTCACGACCAAACAGTTGGGGGAGCAAGCACTTACGCTTCCTCTGCTTGGTACACACAATGTAGTCAACTGTCTGGCTGCCCTTGCAGTTGCACGTCACTTTGGTGTGAAAGCCGAACAGATTGCTTCTGGGTTATCGCGATTGAAACTGACTGGCATGCGTATTGAGGTTATTCAAGGAGTCAGCGGACTAACGATGCTTAATGATGCCTACAATGCAAGTCCAACTTCGATGAAAGCAGCTATTGATGTGCTGGAAGGACTCAAGGGATATCGTTCTCGAGTAGCCGTACTTGGAGACATGTTGGAACTTGGACCTCAGGAAGAGGAGCTTCACCGTGGCATTGGAGAGTATATTACACCAGGGAAAATGGATACGGTGCTAACCTATGGACCGTTATCGGCGAACATAGCTGAGGGTGCAAAACTGCACATGCCGGCAGAAGCCGTACATGCATTTGAAAACAAGGAAGAGATGACCCGTTACCTGCTGGAAAAATTGCATCCCAGAGACGTTGTTTTGTTCAAGGCCTCCCGGGGCATGAAGCTGGAGGACGTGGTCGAATCACTAAAAATAGCATCATTACAGAATTGAGTAGACTAGAGGGGTGGACCCATGGATTTTCAGGTATTACTGTTAACAATCGGCGTTTCATTTATTTTGGCGGTGATTGCCGCACCGCTTCTGATTCCATTACTTCGCCGAATGAAATTCGGACAGCAAGTTCGGGAAGACGGGCCGCAGAGCCATCTGAAAAAGAGCGGGACTCCAACGATGGGCGGGGTTGTGATCCTGCTTGCATTTACATTAGCCTTTTTGAAGTTTTCAGCAGTCAAGAATACGGATTTCTATGTCCTGCTCGTAGCTACGCTCGGTTTTGGACTGATCGGCTTCTTGGATGACTATATCAAGATTGTATTCAAACGATCTTTGGGACTGACCGCCAGACAAAAAATGCTGGGGCAGCTGTTTTTCAGTGCCGTAATGTGTTTCTTGCTCATTCAGAATGGGCACAGCACAGCCATCTCCATCCCAGGAACATCCGTCTCCTTCGACTGGACGGGGTGGTTCTATTATCCGTTTGTCGTGTTCATGATGCTCGCGATCACCAATGCCGTTAACTTTACGGATGGACTGGATGGTTTGCTGTCCGGAATCAGCGCTATTGCGTTTGGGGCGTTTGCCATCGTAGCGATGCAGGCAACGTCAATGCCGGCAGCGGTATGTGCAGCAGCCATGATTGGGGCTGTGCTTGGTTTTCTTGTATACAATGCGCACCCGGCCAAAGTGTTTATGGGAGACACAGGCTCGCTAGGTATTGGTGGAGCCATCGGTGCCGTTGCCATTGTTACGAAGACGGAGCTTCTTTTTGTAATCATTGGTGGTGTGTTCGTCATCGAGATTTTATCCGTTATTATTCAAGTGGTATCGTTCAAGACCCGGGGCAAGCGTGTATTCAAAATGAGTCCTATTCACCACCACTTCGAATTAAGCGGATGGTCGGAATGGCGGGTTGTTATTACTTTTTGGGCAGTTGGTGCTATTTTGGCTGCGCTTGGACTTTATCTCAACAAGGGGTTGTAAATCATGAACCATCCTGAATCATATCGCGGTCAACAGGTTGTTGTGCTCGGACTGGCAAAAAGTGGCGTGCAAGTTGCCAAGGTGCTGGATCGTGCGGGAGCGAAAGTCACAGTGAATGATAAAAAAGAGAGGGAACAGTGTCCCGAAGCATCCGAATTGGAGGCTTTGGGAATTTCTGTTGTATGCGGGGGCCATCCCGATGATCTGATTCATGAGGGCGTGAAGCTTGTGGTCAAAAACCCGGGCATTCCTTATCAGGCGCCTCCAGTACAGCAGGCCCTTTCACTCGGAATCGAGGTTGTAACGGAAGTGGAAGTGGCTTACCACCTCTGCGCGGCACCGATGATCGGGATTACGGGTTCCAACGGGAAAACAACGACAACGACATGGGTTGGCAAAATGCTGGAGCATGCAGGCTTGAAGCCGATTGTTGCCGGCAATATTGGTACGCCACTCAGCGAGGCAGCAGAACAAGCTACGGCCGATAACTGGATGGTCGTTGAACTAAGTAGTTTCCAGCTGAAGGGAACGGTTCATTTCCGTCCCCGGATTGCAAGTCTGCTTAACGTTACAGAAACGCATCTGGATTATCACGGAGATATGGATGACTATGTTGCTTCCAAAGCTAAAATCTTTGCCAATCAGCTTCCGGATGATGTAGCTGTACTGAACTGGGATGATCCCGTATGCCGGGAGTTGGTTCCTTATATTAAAAGCAGGCTGCTTCCGTTCTCCATGACAGAGAAGCTGGAAGTGGGTGTATACGCCGATCCTCCTTACGTGGATGGAGAAGAGGACGATGTGAAACGCCAGGTGGTATATGCCGACGGTCAAGGAAACCATCACATCGTTATAGACGTTGAAAACATTGGAATCCCAGGACAATTTAATGTTGGGAATGCCCTGGCTGCGGTAGCCATTGCAGTAGCGGCAGGTGCCGATCCAGCAGTGCTTGATGTACCCCTGTCCGAATTCAAAGCGGTAGAGCACCGTTTGGAGTATGTGCTGGAGCACAATGGCGCCAAGTACTACAACAATTCCAAGGCTACCAATTCGAAGGCAACCGTGATGGCATTGAACTCCTTCAAGGATCCGGTCGTACTGATCGCCGGAGGACTGGATCGGGGTTCAGACATGATGGAGCTGCTCCCCTTGTTCCAGGAACGGGTAAAAGCGGTTGTTGCTCTCGGAGAAACACGGGAGAAAATCGCCAAGGTCGCGGAACTGGCGGGATTAAAGCAAATTAAGGTCGTCGATAATGAGGATGATGCTGCCCAGACGTTAACCGCTGCAGTGCAGGAAGCGTCGCGGCTTGCAGCGCCTGGTGATGTAGTCTTGCTCTCACCGGCGTGTGCAAGTTGGGACATGTTTGCTTCTTATGAGGAGCGGGGACGCATTTTTAAAGAGGCGGCGCATAACTTGTAAGTAGGGGGGTGGAAAAGCCCCTACTTCCATGCAAGGGGTGGCCTCCTGATGAAACAGACGCGACCGGCGCCGGATATCTGGCTCCTGATTTGTATTGTGGCATTGCTTGCCATCGGCATTATTATGGTCTATAGTGCGGGCTCGGTGCTTGCTTTTCATGACTATGGCGATTCATTTTATTTTGTCAAAAGACAGTTGTTATTCGCAGGACTCGGACTGGCTGCCATGTTTGTCACGGCCAATGTGGATTACCGGGTTTGGCGGAAATATGCGAAACCGATATTGATCGCCTGTTTTATTATGCTGATCGCGGTGTTAATTCCCGGGATCGGTGTGGTCCGCGGCGGAGCACGAAGCTGGCTCGGCATTGGATCGTTTGGCATTCAGCCCTCTGAATTCATGAAGCTGGGCATGATTTTGTTTTTGGCACACTGGCTAAGCAGGGAACCTGGGAAAATTAAAACATTCACAACCGGATTGTTGCCCCCGCTTGGATTAATAGGTCTCGCCTTCGGCATTATTATGCTGCAGCCCGATTTGGGGACAGGCACCGTCATGATGGGCGCATCCATGCTGATTATTTTTACGGCAGGCGCGAGAATGAAACATTTGCTGCTGCTTGCTCTCGGCGGAGCTGTGGGATTTGCCGCGTTGATTGCAGCTGCTCCCTACCGACTGAAGCGAATAACGGCTTTTCTAGACCCTTGGTCCGATCCGCTTGGTGCCGGTTATCAAATCATACAATCGTTATACGCAATCGGACCGGGTGGACTGGCAGGTCTGGGCCTTGGGATGAGCCGGCAAAAATACAGCTATGTGCCCGAACCACAAACGGATTTCATTTTTTCCATATTGGCTGAAGAGCTCGGGTTTATTGGAGGACTAATAGTACTTCTATTGTTCCTAGTGCTGGTCTGGAGAGGTATGCGGGTAGCGATGACAGTGCCAGATGCTTTTGGCAGTTTGCTCGGTGTAGGCATTATCGGTATGGTGGCTGTTCAAGTCATTATCAATATTGGCGTAGTCATTGGGCTCATGCCCGTTACCGGAATAACCCTTCCGCTCATCAGTTATGGCGGATCATCTCTGACCTTGATGCTGACAGCACTAGGGATATTGTTAAACTTATCACGTTATGCGAGGTGACTATGCGATGCGAGTCGTACTAAGCGGCGGCGGTACCGGTGGACATATTTATCCGGCCGTTGCTATAGCAAGGCAATGTGAGGCGGAGAATCCCGACTCGACATTTTTATATATTGGAGGAACCCGTGGCCTGGAGAGCAAGTTAGTGCCACAGGAGAACATTCCTTTTCAATCCATTGATATTACAGGATTTCGGCGGAAGTTGTCCGTGGACAATCTGAAGACGGTTATGCGATTTATTCAAGGCGTCCGGAAATCGAAGAAAATGTTGAAGGAATTCAAACCTGATGTGGTCATCGGAACAGGCGGCTATGTATGTGGACCCGTGGTTTATGCAGCTGCCAAACTGGGGATTCCAAGTGTCATTCATGAACAAAATGCGATCCCTGGTTTAACTAACAAGTTCCTTACTCGTTATGTGGATACCGTTGCAGTTAGCTTTGAAGGTTCCGAGAAGGCTTTCTCGGGAGCCAAAAGAGTGGTGTACACGGGTAATCCGAGGGCAACCACGGTTGCCAAGGCCAGCCGTGATCGAGGCTTTGCCACACTGGGCGTGCCAATGGACAGCCGGGTAGTGCTGGTTGTTGGTGGCAGCCGCGGGGCTAAGGCCATCAATAAAGCGATGGTGGACATGGCTCCCATGCTGGAGAAGCTCGACGATGTACACGTGGTTTATGTTACCGGTGAATCCTATTTTGACGAAACACGGGAAGCGATACGCAGTTCACTTGGAACGATGCCAAACCATCTGCATGTGCTTCCTTATGTGCATAATATGCCGGAAGTTCTGGCTTGTACTTCATTGATTGTGAATCGTGCAGGCGCGTCATTCCTCGCCGAAATTACATCGCTCGGCATTCCGTCCATTTTGATACCATCACCTAACGTGACGAACAATCATCAGGAAGCGAATGCACGTACACTGGAAGGTGGCGGAGCTTCTGTCACCATGCTGGAGAAGGATCTGTCGGGAAAAGCGCTATATGAGGCTATTGCCCGTATCATGAATGATGAGGCGGCCCGCAAACGTATGGCCGCAGCTTCCCGGGAACTTGGCAAGCCGGATGCAGCCGAGGTGCTGGTGAAGGAGATTCAAAGGCTTGCTGTACGCAAGTAAAGTGTGTTCTGGGCGATTGTCACAAACAAGGCAGGACTGACATAAGATACCGTATAAATTGTGACAATCGTTCCATGGCGCCGCATCACGGTTTTTGTCGTTTAGCAGGGGATGACTCCTATGGATGCTTGAGCAGCATGATTCATGCGTAACGGCAGGAGCATTACATGCTATCAAAGGTGATTGTGGTTAGTACCAAAAGAAGTGGGCCCTGCGGGCAGAAGTTGTGTACATTTAACGCTGGTGCTTATGGATCGGATGTGTCACGTATATTTCAATCCGCTGAGATTGTGCTGGAGACAGGTGAATGGGTACGTTACAGCAAGGAGGACATGGAATTTGCGTATGGCCACTCTGTGCTGCATTAACGGAGAGGCATTGTGCCAGAAGCTGTATATATTCAGTTAGGCATAACGAGCGCAAAGTCGTTTCGGAAGTGATGGGGCTTGCCAAAAATCACAGACGTTTTGCCACTGCAGATGCGTACGCAGGCAACGTATTCCGAAATCCGCCCAGTGACCGAGCGGCCCGGCTGTTTCAAACAGCAGAGCCAAAGGGTAAACACGGGAGGCCTACAGGTATCCATCTTGCATGCCGATTTAATTGTCAGTCCAGTCAAGCTACAGCAGAGGACGTTATCACCCTTATGCAGCAAATTCAGAGCAACTATATCATCTCAAAACGGTATAACCTGGTACCGGAAGTCTTTCCAGTGGGTGAGCGGTAAACCCCGGAGGTGATACATTGGACAAATTGGTGATTGAAGGCGGGAAACCCCTCTCAGGATCCATACGCATCCATGGAGCAAAAAATGCCGCTTTACCAATCATGGCTGCAAGTTTGTTGGCAGATGGAGAAGTCACGCTGCACAACGTTCCACACTTGCTGGACATTGAAGTAATGCTGTATATCCTGGAACGGCTTGGATGCACGTGTCGGCATGAACAGGGAACAGTGACGATTGATACATCGTCTATCCGGTCATATGATGTGCCTGAGGATCTGATGAAACAGATGCGCTCTTCCATTTTCTTGATGGGGCCATTGCTGGCTAAGTTTGGGCAAGTATCCGTATTCCAGCCAGGTGGTTGTGCCATCGGAGAACGCAAGATTGATCTTCACCTCCGGGGCCTGGAAGCGCTCGGAGCATCAATTGAAGAGCTTGATCAACAGATTATCTGCCGGGGCCGTAAGCTGGTGGGTACGGAAATTCATCTGGATTTTCCAAGTGTGGGTGCCACGGAAAATATCATGATGGCAGCGGTTATGGCTGAGGGCACAACGACGATATTCAATGCAGCCAGAGAACCCGAGATTCAGGACTTGCAGCATTTTCTCAACGCGATGGGTGCAAGTATAATTGGAGCCGGCACCGATACAATTACGATTAACGGTGTAGAGAAACTGAAGCCTTGTTCCTACGAGATCATACCTGATCGGATCGTGGCCGGCACCGTCATGATTGCAGCAGCAGCGACAAGAGGTAATGTTACCCTGACACACTGCAACCCGGCACATCTTACTTCCCTTATACATGTGTTGAAGCGCACTGGTGTTCAAATCACGGTCTGCAATGATATAATGACGGTGAGCTGTATGAGCCGTCCCAAATCCGTGGATCGCATTGTAACGTCACCTTACCCTTCGTTTCCAACTGACCTGCAGTCGCAAATCATGGTCTTGCTCAGTTTGGCTGATGGGTTCAGTGTAATGAAGGAGACGGTATTTGAGGGACGCTTCAAGCACGTGGATGAACTTAACGTCATGGGCGCAGATATTTCGGTTGATCTGAATGCAGCCTTTATCCGAGGAGTCCCGCGTTTGTACGGAGCTACAGTTGAAGCAACCGACCTGCGTGCAGGTGCAGCTCTGGTTATTGCTGGCCTTGCTGCCCAGGGTAAAACGGTTGTTGAGCAAGTGCATCATATTGACAGAGGGTACGACCGCATCGAAAAGTTGTTCCAGAGCCTTGGAGCTTCGGTTGAGCGACAGTCCCCCGTTTCGAAGCAGCTGGATTTTGCCAATTAACGTCCTTTGAGTCCCCTTCTTCGGTAATTGATGTGGGAGGGGACCGAAGGCTTTGTGGAGCGCGACCTATGCCTAAAAGTCAAATTCCGGTTCTGAAGAAGAATCGGCCTAAAGGAAACACAAGCCGTAAAATTGTTCTTATTCTGTTACTTCTTTTTATTGTATTGCTTGCCGTACTGTTCTTCCGCTCTTCCATGAGCCGGATTTCGAGCATTGAGATTACGGGTAATGTATACACGACAACTTCCGAACTGCTGGAGAAAAGTGGTCTGAAGGAAGGCGATCAGTTTTTTGGGACAAGCTCCGCTGAGGTTATTGAGCGTTTGAAGACGTTCAAAGCGGTAGCGAACGTGACAGTGGATAAACAGTTTCCAGGCATCATTCATATTAAGGTTCAGGAGTATCCGACCGTAGCTTACGAACTTGGTGCGGATGGTACACTCCAGGCTATCCTGGCGAGTGGGACAAGCTTGAATGTTCCGGCCAATATCGGAGTTGCTGTGGAGAAGCCTATTCTGACACAGTGGAAAGCAGACGATCCGCTCAAAGAACAATTGAGTGAGACGCTTGCCACGATTCCAAACGAATTGACAACGGATATATCGGAGATTATTCCTAACCCTACGCCTTCGTTCCCGGATCAGATCCGGTTGTATACCAAATCACAGTTTGAAGTGATTACCACGATCTCCAAGCTCCCGGATAAGGTGGAGTACTTGAATCAGGTTATTGAGACGGAGCGGCCAGGGAAAATCACGATGCTTGAGGCAGACACGTACGTGCCTTTTATTGCAGATGACCCTGAAGATGGTGAAGAGCCAGGTGCAACGCCCTGATCCTCTTGCTAATCACGTATGACAGTTAATGAAAAGTCCAAGCAGGGTCGGGGTTTGGCCCTGTTTCATCCGTGAAAGTTGTTCTTTCTGAGACGGAGAAAAAATGATACACTTGAACTTATGGCACATAAGTTGTCTCCTTCTTTTTTCTTCAAGGTTTTATGTCTCGCAACCAGATCTTGGCACCCAAAAAAATTGTAGAAAAAAGAGGGAAAGCCTAACGTGTGTTGAATATGTTTTAAGAGTGTTTAAACCCGAACGTATTTTACTATTGGAGTCAGGAGGTGCCACAGACTTGAGCAACAATGACATCATTGTTAGTTTGGACATCGGTACATCCAAAATTCGCGCTATTATTGGGGAAATTAATAATGGAACCTTTAATATTATTGGAGTTGGATCTGCCGACTCGGAGGGAATTCGCAAAGGTGTAATCGTAGATATCGATCAGACGGTGCAGTCGATCCGCAATGCAGTGGATCATGCAGAACGTATGGTAGGTATTCAAATATCCGAAGTATATGTTGGAATCTCAGGAAATCATATCGGACTGATGAGCAGTCACGGCGTCGTGGCAGTGTCTAACGAGGATCGTGAAATCGGAGAAGAAGACATGGAACGGGTGTTGAAAGCAGCCGAGGTGATTGCGGTTCCGCCGGAACGGGAAATTATTGATGTTGTCGCCAAGCAGTACGTTGTAGACGGCTTGGAGGGCATACAGGATCCCCGTGGTATGATTGGAGTTCGACTGGAAGTTGAGGCAACAATCATAACGGGTGCAAAAACCGCGATACATAATCTTTTGCGCTGCGTGGAAAAAGCGGGTCTGAAGGTAAGCGATCTGGTGCTCATGTCACTTGGAGCAGGTCAGCTTGCTTTATCTAAAGACGAAAAAACGATGGGATCTGTTCTTGTTGATATTGGAGCAGGTGCAACAACCATCGCTGTCTTTGAAGAAGACAGTCTCGTTGCAACGTCAACCCTGCCGATCGGTGGAGAATTTGTTACCAACGATATTGCGTATGGATTGCGTACCTTAACAGATCAAGCCGAAAAGGTGAAGCTGAAATATGGCTGCGCATGGCTTGATGATGCTGCGGCTGACGTCATGTTCAAAGTCACGCGAATCGGCAGCAATGTGGACAAGGAATTCTCGCAGGAGGATCTTGCTGCTATTATCGAGCCGCGTGTTCAGGAAATATTCCAGATGATTTCCCAAGAAGTGAAGCGCCTCGGTTACACGGAGCTTCCCGGAGGTTATATACTAACGGGAGGGACTGTCTCGATGCCAGGTGTTCTGCAAGTAGCTCAGCATGAGCTTGCTGCATCGGTACGAATTGCAGTTCCGGATTACATCGGTGTTCGCGACCCGGGCTACACAAGCGGGGTCGGCATTTTACACAGCGTAATTCGTAGTTTGCGCATTCGTCCATCGGTCAGCAGCGGCGGTGGCAACAATAATAATAACAACAACAAGAAACCGACCAACCGTGTTAAGCCGAGTGCGTCTCCGGAATCGGAGCAAAAACCGGGTTTGTTCGAACGGCTGAAAAATATGTTCAGCGAATTTATATAACAGGTTGAATCTATTTCATACTTCTAGAAGCCGTCTGAATGCGCTGGTATTAATATATACGCTTTCGATCGTCGATATATGAAATTGATTCGGTTCAATCAAAAATTGGACGGGCCATCCATGCACATTGAGGGGGAGATGGAATAATATGTTGGAATTTGATTTCGAGATGGAGAGCTTGGCTCAAATAAAAGTCATCGGTGTAGGCGGCGGCGGAAGCAATGCAGTCAACCGTATGATCGAAAATGGTGTACAAGGTGTAGAATTTATAACGGTGAACACGGATGCTCAAGCATTGCATCTGGCGAAATCCGAACATAAATTGCAAATCGGTGATAAACTGACCCGTGGTCTTGGCGCAGGTGCCAACCCGGATGTAGGTAAGAAAGCTGCGGAAGAATCCCGCGATTTGATCATGAACACATTGAAAGGTGCGGACATGGTATTTGTCACAGCCGGTATGGGCGGTGGTACAGGTACTGGTGCAGCTCCAGTCATTGCTGAGATTGCCAAAGAGTGCGGAGCTCTTACCGTAGGTGTGGTTACACGTCCATTCACTTTCGAAGGACGCAAA
Organism: Paenibacillus sp. ACRRY; assembly: GCF_022346995.1. Taxonomy (GTDB): domain Bacteria; phylum Bacillota; class Bacilli; order Paenibacillales; family Paenibacillaceae; genus Paenibacillus. Next base: position 542,177 of record NZ_JAKRNM010000002.1, read on the forward strand.
CGTTCCAGCCATGCAGAGCAAGGGATTGAAGCTCTCAAGGAAAAAGTGGATACGCTGATTGTCATTCCAAATGACCGCTTGCTTGAAATCGTAGATAAAAAGACACCGATGCTTGAAGCATTCCGTCAAGCAGATAACGTATTGCGTCAAGCGGTACAAGGCATCTCCGACCTGATTGCTGTACCGGGTCTGATCAACCTTGACTTTGCAGACGTAAAAACCATTATGACTGAACGCGGATCCGCTTTGATGGGAATCGGAGAAGCAACAGGCGAAAATCGTGCGGCTGAGGCAGCTCGCAAAGCGATTATGAGCCCATTGCTGGAAACGTCCATTGAAGGTGCGCGCGGGGTAATCATGAACATCACAGGTGGCATCAACCTGTCACTTTATGAAGTGAATGAAGCAGCCGAGATCGTTACATCGGCATCCGATCCCGAAGTGAACATGATCTTCGGTGCCATCATTGATGAAAATCTGAAAGAAGAGATCAAGGTTACGGTTATTGCTACTGGTTTTGAAGACAAGCCTGTCTCACCACCACCAGGACGCAAACCGCAACCAACGAGTGAGCCTGCTGAGAATCGCTCGCCTAATCTTCGCCCGTTCGGGAACCAGCCGAGCAGTGATCAGCTGGATATTCCGACATTTTTGCGCAATCGCTCGCGTAATAACAACAACGACTAAGCAGCACTCATATTTAATTTCAAACCCGGTTCTCCTTATGGAGAAACCGGGTTTTTCTGTTTTTTTATCTACAGCATATCAAACAGAAATGAACAAATTCTGAACAAAGGGCACGAGGAATTACGACAAAAAAAGTTGAGATGACACCCCCATGATTAGACAGACTTTGAACAGGAAGCTCCTTATACTTGTGTGTATGCTCATAGAATATCGGAACAACGCTATACCGATATTTGGTACGAGGCAGGTGAAGAGTTGGTCGTTTATGTTGATCTTATTTTTTTGACAAACCTGTGTATTGACGGTGCACTCATCGGACTCACAGCCTGGATGCGTAAAACGAAGCTGGTCTGGTGGAGATGGTTGCTGTCTTCCATTGTGGGCGCCCTCTATGTCGTCATGATGTTTGTGCCGGAGTTTGATTTCATGTTTACCTTTTTGATCAAGTTTGGTTTGTCACTCGTGATGCTGTTTATCGCATTTGGTTTTAAGGGCCTCCAGGTGTTCATGAGGAATTTGGGTACCTTCTACGTCATTAACTTCGTCGCTGCCGGAGGCATTTTAGGTATACACTACATGCTTCAGAGTTCGGGCGAGCTGTTTAACGGAATTTGGTATACGGCCTCGGGCGGAATGTCTTTTGATCTGAAGATCGCCTTCTGGTTTACTTTTATCGTATTCTTTGCAGTGCTGTTTTTATTCAAAGCTGTGCAAAGTTCCAAGCGAAAATCAGACCGTATGACAACCTATCTGGGACAAGTGCAGGTTTATATCGATGATGTAAATATTTCTTGTACAGGCCTTGTCGATACCGGTAATCAACTTACGGACCCTCTTTCCCGTCTGCCAGTTATGGTGATGGAGGTTTCACTGTGGCAAGACATGCTGCCAGCTTCCTGGAAAGGCCGGTTGAAGGAAGAAGCACCGGACAACCTCATTATGGAGCTGGACCAAGAGGATTTTCGCTGGCAGGGTCGACTAAGACTGGTACCCTATCGTGGTATCAATAAGGGGACGGCATTTATGCTGGCAATCAAGCCTGATCTGGTGAGAGTGACATTGGATCAAATGAGTTACGAGACAACCAAAGTACTAATCGGGCTGGATGGCGGAGTGTTGTCGTCAGAAGGAAAGTACCGCGCGGTCATTCACCCTGAGCTTGTGCAAGACGCTGCCTCTGCGCAGTCTACGGCTCTCTCTGCGGGAGCAACAGAAAAGCCGCTGAATGTGGTATAGGAGGAACGTACATGCTTGTGAAATGGAAACTGGTGGCGCAGCTGCAGTATTACCGTCTGTTATTTCTGCTTGGTTTGAAGAGTGAGGAGATCTATTATATTGGAGGCAGTGAAGCCCTGCCGCCTCCACTTACGCGGGAAGAAGAGGAATTTTTGCTGCAAAAGCTCTCTTCAGGGGATGCTGCGATTCGCGCCATGCTGATTGAACGAAACCTTCGCCTGGTAGTATACATCGCTCGCAAATTCGAAAACACAGGCATTAACATTGAGGATCTGGTTTCCATTGGAGCCATCGGGCTCATCAAAGCTGTCAATACGTTTGACCCGGAAAAGAAAATCAAGCTGGCAACATATGCCTCGCGATGCATTGAAAATGAAATATTGATGTACTTGCGGCGTAATAGCAAAATTCGGACAGAAGTTTCTTTTGATGAACCACTCAACATTGATTGGGATGGAAATGAGCTATTATTATCGGATGTTCTGGGTACCGAGAACGATACAATCTATCGGAATATTGAAGAACAGGTAGATCGGAAGCTTCTGCACAAGGCCTTGGAAAAATTGACCGAACGTGAGCGGATGATTATGGAGCTTCGCTTTGGCCTGACGGACGGGGAGGAAAAGACACAAAAAGATGTGGCAGATTTGCTTGGAATCTCCCAATCCTACATCTCTCGTCTGGAAAAAAGAATCATTAAAAGACTCCGCAAGGAGTTTAATAAAATGGTCTGATCGCGTGCTTTTTATATAATGGGTATTAATGGCAAGGATGCCAGGGACGAATAAAAAAGCCTGCCCCGGAGATAATGTACATTAATGTTTCTCCTTGGGAGGTAAATCACGATGACCCGAAACAAAGTCGAGATTTGTGGCGTGGACACCGCAAAATTGCCTGTCCTCACCAACACAGAAATGCGGGAATTGTTTCATTCCCTACAGCAGCACCATGATCGCTCAGCAAGAGAGAAATTAGTGAATGGCAACCTGCGGCTTGTACTCAGTGTCATTCAGCGCTTTAACAATCGGGGGGAGTTTGTCGATGATCTGTTCCAGGTTGGTTGTATCGGCCTGATGAAAGCCATTGATAATTTTGATTTATCCCAGAATGTCAAATTTTCAACGTACGCAGTACCGATGATTATCGGTGAGATCCGTCGTTATCTGCGTGACAATAACCCGATCCGGGTATCCCGATCATTACGGGACATCGCATATAAGGCGCTTCAGGTTCGTGACAGCCTGACCAACAAAAATTCTCGTGAACCGACCATATTCGAAATTTCCGAAGCATTGAACGTGCCCAAGGAAGATGTTGTTTTTGCACTGGATGCCATTCAAGATCCGGTATCACTTTTTGAACCCATCTATCATGACGGTGGAGATCCAATCTATGTGATGGATCAGATCAGTGATGACAAAAACAAGGATGTGTCGTGGATTGAGGAAATTGCACTGCGCGAGGCTATGCATCGTCTCGGACAGCGTGAGAAAATGATTCTGTCCATGCGATTTTTTGAAGGCAAAACACAGATGGAAGTTGCCGACGAAATTGGAATTTCCCAAGCTCAGGTATCCCGTCTGGAAAAATCGGCTATACAGCAGATGCAGAAACATGTGAAGACGTAACATCACTTCATTCACAAGGACGATCTAACGGTTGAATCCGTTGGTCGTCTTTTTCTATTTTTAAGACATACGATTAGGTCTGGAGAGAACTGCGATCGAATGAGCAGCTTTTAACGAGAACGCCCAGTTTCGAATTAAGCTGTACTAATTTCAGGGATACCCCGAAAAACAGGACATTTTTCGCCTATAAAACATATATTGTATAGAAGCGTTGAACGGTATAAGCGGACTAGGCGGGGGGCGAGCGACAGATGAAAGTAAGCGCAAGTGAGTCGGCACAAAGAGGGATGAAGATCTCGGATTTTCAGACAAAGGATGTCATTAACATTACGGATGGTAAACGTTTGGGGCAGATTAGTGATCTGGAACTGGATCTAAAGCAGGGACGAATCGAAGCCATCGTGGTACCCGGATACAGCCGGTTCATGGGGTTGTTCGGGGGCGGAACGGATCTGGTTATTCCCTGGAGGAACATTGTTAAGATCGGTTCCGACGTTATTTTGGTTAAACTGGATGAAGTCAGGGAAACGAGCTATGATGAGCGAGATCGCGAAGCAAAAATGTACGATGAACAGCAAAGCAGCCGTGTGGAGCGGGTTGAACGCCTTGAACGATTGGACCGAAGCCAGCGTCGAACGATATAATCAAGACAGAACGTGGCTCATTTGGTACACTGGAAGCTGTGAGGTGATAAGATGGAACCCTTTGTTCTGAATAAACAACTTTTTGAACGGACTGAAGATCAAGTGGTGAATGGAAGCCCAGATCCGTTGTTATTATATGTGGAGCCGTGGAGAGAACAGTTCAGCCGAATGACGGCAGGATTTACGACAAGGCAGGGCGGGGTGGGCAGTAAACCGTATGCCACCCTAAACTGCGCTTATCATGTTGGCGATGATCCTGCAGACGTTTTGGCAAATCGTCGTCTTGTGGCCGAAAAGCTTGGCTTCTCCGTGGGAGCCTGGACGTGTGGTGAACAGGTCCATGGCAAACATGTAGCTGTTATACAAGCTGAGGATCGAGGCAGAGGTCTGATGGATCGGCAGTCAGCGCTGCAGGACACGGATGGCTTGGTCACCAATGTACCTGGTGTGCTGCTTGCTTCCTTTTATGCGGATTGTGTTCCACTATATTTCTACGACCCGGTGCAACAAGCTGTGGGGCTTGCTCATGCGGGGTGGAAAGGAACCGTTGCCGGCATTGCCCAGTCGATGGTTGAAACAATGGAACGGGAATATGGAAGCCGGCGGCAGGATATCCGGACAGCAATAGGCCCTTCCATCGGGGATTGCTGTTATGAAGTGGATGAGGCAGTTATGCAGCATGTGCGGGTTTGGTTTGAATCTACGCCGGGTAATGATGAATACAACAACTCTGTGCAGGGCCGAGCGTATCATTCGTCTGGAAACGGAAAGACGATGTTAAACTTGAAAGAATGTAATCGACACATTATGATGAAAGCAGGAATATTGCCGGATCATATCGAATGTACAACGTGGTGTACAAGCTGCCACCCGGAACTGTTTTTCTCGTATCGCAAGGAAAATGGAACGACCGGAAGAATGGCGAGCTGGATTGGGCTGGAAGAGAGGTGACCCTCTGTGTCATTGGAGGAGCGAATTCAACAGGTAAATCAGAAGATCGAAGCTGCATGCCAGCGCAGTGGCCGTCGGCGTGAAGACGTAAATGTGATTGCGGTCACGAAGTACGTCTCCCTTGAAACGACAGGCGCTGTGCTGGAAAGTGGCCTTGAGCATATTGGAGAAAACCGCTGGCAGGATGCACAAGCCAAGTGGGAAGCATTTGGTCAGCAAGGAACATGGCATTTTATCGGTCACTTGCAGACCAACAAAGTGAAAGACGTCATTGGCAAATTCCGCTACATACATTCACTGGATCGTTTGTCTCTGGCCAAGGAGCTGGACAAAAAGGCAGCTGCTCTGGGGACACAAGTGGAAACATTTTTGCAGGTGAATATTTCAGGTGAAGAGAGCAAATATGGATTGCAGCCCGAACAGGCGAGTTCATTTTTGCGTGAGATCAGCAGCTTCAGCAACCTGAAGGTCGTCGGTCTGATGACCATGGCTCCCCATGAGGAGGATCCGGAGCTTACGCGTCCCGTATTTCGTGGACTGCGTGAGCTGAGAGACCATTTGAATGGACAAGCTCTGACATCGGAACCATTGACTCAGCTATCGATGGGAATGTCCAATGATTTTGAAGTGGCGATTGAAGAAGGGGCAACATGGGTACGGCTGGGATCAATTCTCGTAGGAAAAGAGGAGGGTTCACGATGGGCGTAATGAATAAGTTCATGAATTTCCTTGGTCTTCAAGAAGAGGAAGAAATTGTGGAACGCGAACGTTTGGCAGCACAAGAGGAGGCCGAAACTGAACAACAGGAAGCTGAAACCTCCAGTCTAGATAAACGTAGAAACCAAAGGGGGAATAATGTTGTGAGCATTCATTCCCAGAAAAATGTTAAAGTTGTCCTTTATGAACCGCGTTCCTATGACGAAGCTCAAGAAATTGCCGACCACCTTCGTTCACATCGTACAGTTGTTGTGAACCTGCAGCGGGTGCGCCAAGATCAGGCACTGCGCGTCATTGATTTTTTGAGTGGTACAGTCTACGCACTGGGCGGGGGAATTTCTAAAATTGGCGGCAACATTTTTCTCTGTACGCCGGATACCGTTGAAATTCAAGGAGCAATTACGGAAATACTGGCTGACAGCGAGCAAGATTACAACAGAATGAGGTGAGCCGCTTTTGTATCAACTTCAAGTCGTAGTGTTTTACCTGTTTGAGATTTATTTCTACATGATTATTGGATATGTATTGATGTCGTGGCTTCCGAACGCGCGGGAGAGCGTCATTGGTGAGTGGCTTGCCAAATTGGTAGAACCCTATCTGAGTCCTTTCAGACGTTTCATTCCGCCTTTGTTCGGCATGCTGGACATCTCACCAATTGTTGCGTTAATTACTCTTCAACTGGCGAGATCAGGTTTGCTCTCGATCATCAGCTACTTCTGATAGGGTAGGGTGAACATAGATGAGTGGTGAAATTTACGAACATTTTAGCCATGATGAGCGTGACTTCGTGGATAAAGCCTCGGATTGGGTGGAACGTGCAGGCAAGCTCCATGATATGAAGCTAACGGACTTTCTTGACCCAAGACAGGCTTTTATATTGCAAACGCTTGTCAATCGTCGCAATGACGTCCAGATTCGTCTGGACGGAGGCTACGAGGCAGCTGAACGCAAACGTGCGCTGATTGCACCAGATTATCGGTATCTCGATGATGAGGATATAGGTATGCAGGTGCTTAGCATCACGTCAGATGATCAGAAAATTACAGAGCTGGAGCATGGGGACTACATGGGAGCCTTGCTCGGGCTTGGACTGAAACGCGGCAAGATCGGAGATATCCAAGTGCTGGATGACGGATGCCACACCGTGGTGGCAGCGGAGACCGGCGCTTTTTTATCGCTTCAATTGAACCAGGTTCATCGGGTTCATGTGTTTACAGAGCTGCTTCCTCTGCATCAGATGAAGTGGTCAGAGAGCAAACTGGAGACGATGGATATCACTGTTGCATCCCTGCGTCTGGACGGAATTTGTGCGGATGTGTACCGACTGAGTCGCAGTAAAGTTCTAGTTCCCATCAAAGCGGGTCGATGCCGGGTAAATTGGAAAGTCGAGGAAGATCCGTCCAAAGCTCTGAAAGCCGGGGACGTGGTTTCCATTCAAGGTTTTGGCCGTTTCAAGGTACTGGAACAGGATGGGATGACCAAAAAGGGACGTTGTCGTGTAAAAATCGGCAAATTTGCTTAGCGGCATTGCAGGAAAACCCGTTTTCTTGTCGAAATGTTTAAGATAAAGGTGTAAAAAACATTCGCTGTTTCCGATATACATTGAAGTGCATAGTCGATATAACCGTATTGGAATCAGAACGTCGATTCTGCAAGTGCAAGTCGTTCAAGTTGCTATATGACATCTTGCATACGACCCTTTGGGTGATACCCATGTGCTGCAAACCTTCTCGGGACGGGAAGGAACTTTAACAGGAGGTGGACAGCATGCCATTAACGCCGCTGGACATACATAACAAGGAATTCTCCCGACGCTTGCGCGGGTATGACGAGGATGAAGTCAATGAATTCCTGGATCAAGTCATCAAAGATTACGAAGGCGTCATTCGCGAGAACAAAGAGCTGAGCAATCAGTTGCTGTCCGTTCAGGAGAAACTGGATCATTTTGCCACAATTGAAGAGACGCTCAGCAAAACGATTATCATAGCGCAGGAAGCAGCCGACGATGTGAAGAACAATGCGAAGAAGGAAGCACAGCTCATTGTGAAGGAAGCAGAGAAAAATGCTGACCGGATCGTGAACGAGTCTTTGGCGAAATCCCGCAAGATTGCTTTGGAAGTGGAAGAACTGAAAAAGCAGGCTTCGATCTACCGAGCCCGTTTCCGTACGCTTGTTGAAGCTCAGCTCGAACTGTTGTCTCAGGATGGATGGGAAGCACTGGAGAGTCGCGAACAGGAAGTGCGTGACCGTGAACGGGAAATGAAGGAAATTTATTAGTCTGCCTGCCCGGTTGACTTTTGGCTCCAAAGAGGCTATAACTATATTCATAATGAATAATGATTCCATGACGGGTTCAAGTACGTTATGATCTCATCCCTCAGAGAGTTGGCGTTTGGTGCAAGCCAATGGATGAGTTATAGCCGAATATCTCCCCGGAGAAGTGACGCTGAAGCGGCAATGAATGGCCGTGCGTAAGCGAAACCGTAAGCCGAACGTTATATCGGCACCCTGCTGTAGTGAAGCGGGGCACAAGTGCTGTTAATGACAAAGCATACCCATGTGATTGGATATGGTTTGTGATGAACAGAATTAGGGTGGTAACGCGAGCACAACCTCGTCCCTTTCCAGGGATGGGGTTTTTTTGTGTCCAAAAATGTGGATTGTGGACGGTCCACAATCCAATTATTGAAAGGAAGATCATGATGCAAAGAGTGGATGTCAAAGAGAAAGCACGCGCTAGAGAACTACGCATGCTAAACAAGTGGAAAACGGAAAATACATTTAAGAAATCAATCGAGAACCGTGAAGGTAAACCGAATTTCGTGTTTTACGAAGGACCGCCGACTGCAAACGGCAAGCCGCATATCGGTCACGTGCTGGGTCGCGTTATTAAGGACTTTGTAGGACGTTACAATACGATGAAAGGTTACCGTGTGGTTCGTAAAGCTGGCTGGGATACACATGGATTGCCTGTTGAGCTTGGAGTACAGAAGAAACTCGGCATTTCCCATAAGTGGGAGATCGAAGATTATGGCGTGGAAAAATTCATCAACGAATGTAAAGCAAGCGTATTTGAATATGAGCAGCAATGGCGTGATCTGACAGAAGGTATTGCTTACTGGACGGATATGGATAACCCGTACATCACGTTGGACAATAACTACATTGAGAGTGTATGGAATATCCTTGCTACAATTCATGAAAAAGGACTTCTCTACCGCGGACATCGTGTGAGTCCGTACTGTCCATCTTGTCAGACTACCCTGAGTTCCCATGAAGTTGCCCAAGGGTACAAGGATGTCAAAGACCTTAGTGCCACAGCCAAATTTAAGCTGGATGACAGCGGTGAATTTGTGCTTGCCTGGACGACTACGCCTTGGACACTGCCTTCACACGTTGCACTCGCAGTTAATCCAGACATGGATTATTCCCGTGTACGTCAAGGTGAAGAAGTGTACATCATGGCAACCAATCTCGTGGAAAAAGTCATGAAGGACTCGAAAGGCGAGTATGAAGTCATCGGTTCACTGAAAGGCTCTGATTTAGTTGGTAAAACGTATGATCCTCCATTCAACTACGTGCAGGCTGAAAAAACAAACGTCATTCTTGGTGCGAGCTTCGTAACGGATGCAAGTGGTACAGGGATTGTACACATGGCACCGGCACATGGTGAGGACGATTACCGCGTATGTCGCGAGAATGGCATCAGTTTTGTCAACATGGTAGACCTTGAAGGTAAATTTGTGGCAGAGGTTACGGATTTCGCGGGACGTTTCGTTAAGGATTGCGATATTGATATCGTGAGAAGTCTGTCCGAGAAAGGCCGCCTGTTCAGCAAAGAGAAATATGAGCACAGCTACCCATTCTGCTGGCGTTGTGATACACCGCTTCTCTACTATGCAATGGACAGTTGGTTTATCCAAACCACAGCGATCAAGGATCAACTGATTGCAAACAACAGTGAAGTGGAATGGTACCCAGGCCACGTTCGTGAAGGACGTTTCGGAAAATTTCTGGAGGATCTGGTGGATTGGAATATCAGCCGTGATCGCTACTGGGGAACACCGCTGAACATCTGGGTATGTGAGGAGACTGGCGAACAGTTCGCCCCGCACAGCATCGCTGAACTACGTGCACGTGCCGTTGGAGATGTACCAGAGAACCTGGAACTGCACAAACCATATGTAGACGAAGTCAAAGTACTCAGCTCCTGTGGTAAATATGAAATGAAACGTACTCCGGAAGTGATTGATGTCTGGTTTGACAGTGGTTCCATGCCATTTGCCCAGCAGCACTATCCGTTTGAAAACAAAGAAACGTTTGAACAGCAATACCCTGCGGATATGATCTGCGAAGGGATTGACCAAACACGTGGCTGGTTCTACAGCTTGCTGGCTGTATCTACTCTTTTGACAGGCAAAGCACCTTACAAAGCGGTTATGGCAACAGGCCACGTATTGGATGAGAACGGACAGAAGATGTCCAAATCCAAAGGCAATGTTATTGATCCATGGGAAGTCATTGAAGAATATGGTACAGATGCGTTCCGTTGGGCCCTGTTGTCTGACAGTGCACCGTGGAACAGCAAACGGTTCTCCAAAGGCATTGTGGGCGAAGCTAAATCCAAAATGGTGGATACATTGGTTAACACGCATGCATTCCTGACGTTGTATGCGACCATTGATGGTTTTGATCCACAGGAACATCCGTTTAAGCCTTCAGCGCATAAGCTGGATCGCTGGATCCTGTCAAGACTGAACAGTCTGATCATCGTTGTGGAAAAGGCGCTGTCCGTCAATGATTATCTGAATTCATCCAAAGCGATTGAAGCCTTTGTTGATGAGCTGAGCAACTGGTACATCCGTCGTTCCCGTGACCGTTTCTGGGGCAGTGGATTGACCGAGGATAAACTGGATGCATATCGCACCCTTACAGAGGTGCTTGTGACCACAGCCAAGCTGGTTGCGCCATTTACACCGATGCTTGCGGAGGATATCTATCTGAACTTGACTACAGGTGAAAGTGTTCATATGGAAGATTACCCGGTAGCAAATGAAGCGTTGATCGATCTGGATCTGGAACAAGATATGGAGACAGCTCGCCGAGTGGTCGAACTCGCTCGTAACGTGCGTAACGAAACAGGTATCAAGAATCGTCAGCCGTTGTCCGAGTTAATTGTATCGCTCGATAAAGGATTTGATCTGGCGAGCTATGAAGAGATCATCAAGGATGAGATCAATGTCAAAGGTATCCGTACCGAGCATAACGATGCCGAATTCGTTGATTTCACATTGAAACTGAATCTGAAAGTAGCGGGGAAAAAATACGGCAAGAACGTAGGTTTCCTGCAGAACTTCTTCAAGGGCATGTCAGCAGATGAGACACGCAAAGTGGTGACGGAAGGTATGCTGAATGTGGTTTCTCCGGAAGGAGAAGAACTGCAAGTGACAAGTGAAGAGCTGCTGGTGGAGAAACAAGCCAAATCCGGTTTTGCTTCGGCATCAGGTTACGGTCTGACAGTAGCGCTCAACACCGAAATCACAACAGCTTTGGAACAGGAAGGTTGGGTACGAGAAGTTGTACGTTCCGTACAAGACACACGTAAGAAATTGGACCTGCCGATTGAGAAGAGAGTACGCCTGACACTGGATGTTGATCCTGAGCTCCAGGCTGCAATTGAGGCATTTGATGAAGTTCTGCGTGAGAATGTACTCGTTACTGAAGTCACATTTGGTACCCATGAAGCTATGGAACGCATTGAAGCTAGCGGTAAAGCAATGGGCGTTTATATCGAGGTGTAACCCATTCCTTTTCGATACAGATGAATTGATTGAACTCAAGTTACAAATGGATCCTAAATGAAGTAGAGTATCTCTATTCCATTTAGGAAAGGATATAGAGTATAGACAAACGAGCCTTAGACTCAGGGAATAATCCCTGCATCTTGGCTCGTTTGGTTTTTATGCAAATGGGCAATGATTTCTATTGTGCAGTTACTCTATGGAAACCAAAGGAACTGAGCGAATTCATGAATGAAGACAAGCAGCCATCGTCCGCTTCACAATCTAACCCCCAACGTAGCGATAATGACAAAATTGAGGAACTCCATACTCTGACTAATCGGCTCGCTAACGAGCTTGAACGTTCACGTATCGCACAGTATACGGAATTGCTGAATCGCCCGTGGAAATTGATCGGGCTGAACCTGTTATCAGGCGCAGCGCGAGGAGTGGGAATTGCCATCGGTTTTACATTTTTTGCGGCAACCATCATTTATGTGTTGCAGGTGCTGGGAGCCCTCAATCTGCCGATCGTAGGAGATTATATCGCAGATATCGTCCGTATCGTACAGCGTCAGCTTGAATTGAACACATATTAGAGGCGCAGCATGTTTAGTACATGTCATATGGATCCGAATCGTTGTCAATTTCGAGCAAGCCTTCACCTTCACGATTCTCCAAATACTGCCGGTACTGTCTGTTGCGAACGATGGATACATCATGACCGTAAATATCGGTTGCTACGAAGCTCTCGTAGGCTTCGACGCAGCCTTCAACCTCATCTGTAGCTTCAATGGCCATCACATCGTAACTGTCAATATCGCGGCCTTCAGCCATGGCTGGTGTGTTCGACGTGCCCCAACTTTCAACGATCTGCCACGCATCTTCACCATCGAAGCCGTTCTGATCATCGCGCTCATCGAGGCTCGTGCGTCCAAAGGCCGGAGCGAGAAACTCTTCTTCAACTGGACGGTTATCAGATACAACGGTTTCAGGCTGATGTTTTTTGCAATACTTGGTGTAAGGAACGGCTTGCATACGCTCATAAGGAATGGGCTGCTGACAAACTGCACAAGTTCCGTAATGGCCTTCTTCGATGGAATGTAGGGCAGAGTCGATACGCTCCAATTGGAATTCATCATGCTCCAAAAGGGAAATATCTTTCTCCCGGTCATACATTTCGGTAGCCACATCACCGGGATGGTTATCGATAGGAGATAATTCACCCGTTTGAAATCTCATGGACCCACTGAGGCCGTAATGGTCATTTTGCTCAAGCCGATGTTCAATACCACTTTTTTCAGCCAGCAATTGGGAACGCAAGGATTGGATTTGTTCTGAAGTAAGTTGTGACATCGTTTTCCCCTTTCTGTCCGTCTGGAATCCGAATTTGGTCTCTGGTCTAGGATGTGCCAATCAGCCCTTGATTACAGAAGGGAAATGTTATCGAATTTGCCATTAAGAAAGGGAAAATGCCTGTCGTGGACGACTTCCAAACAGCTGTGCTACAATGAACAAGTCTGGCGTATAGCCTGGTATGGTTTGGAAAAGACAAGAACGGAGTGACGAACAAACGTGGTGTATTATATCCTCGCTTTTATCGTATTTTTGGTGGATCAGGGAACAAAGTATTTAATTGCGACCCAAATGGAGCTTCGGGAAGAAATTCCGGTTATAGGCAATTTCTTTGTTATCACTTCACATCGTAACTCGGGCGCAGCTTTCGGTATTTTGCAGGACCAACGCTGGTTCTTTATCGTCGTTACGGTGATCGTGGTAATTGCTTTGATTTGGTACTTGCAAAAAGTGAAAAACTCCCCGCATAAATTGCTGCCAGTAGCACTTAGTCTGGTGCTTGGTGGGGCCATCGGGAATTTCCTGGATCGCGCTTTGACGGGTGAAGTCGTGGATTTTGTCCAGCTTAATTTTGGCAGTTACACGTTTCCGATTTTCAATATCGCCGATTCAGCTATCTGTATCGGGGTTGCACTGATTATTGTGGAGACGTTTCTTGAGGGGCGGCGCGAGAAGGCAGCCGCGAAGATTGAAGGGAATGAACATCATGAGTAAAATGCACAATGAAGAACAAACTACTGGGGATACGTCTGTACAAGACGATGACCTGATGACCAATGAACGATTGGAATGGACTGTTTCTGCTGAACATAAGAAGGAACGCGTTGACAAATATATTACTGAAGCAATGGATGATGTCTCCCGCTCTCAGGTCCAGCTATGGATCGGAGACGGTCTGGTTACCGTAAACGGAGCTGGTGTAAAGGCTAATGCCAAATTGGCTGAGGGTGATCTGATTGAACTTCAGATTCCTGAACCGACGGCTGTAGAGATCATTGCCGAAGATATTCCGCTTGAAGTGGTATATGAGGACAGCGATGTCATCGTCATTAACAAACCACGTGGTCTTGTAGTGCATCCGGCACCGGGACATACATCAGGTACACTTGTTAATGCACTCATGTATCACTGTAAAGATCTTTCGGGCATTAATGGAGAACTGCGTCCTGGAATCGTGCACCGGATCGACAAGGATACTTCAGGCTTGCTGATGGCTGCCAAAAACGACCGTGCTCACGCCTCACTGGCTGCTCAGTTGAAGGATCACAGTGTAAACCGCCGGTATATCGCACTTGTTCATGGTCATTTGAGTCATGATCAGGGAACGATCGATGCGCCTATTGGGCGCGATACGAATGATCGTAAAATGTACACCGTGACTGAACGTAACAGCAAACATGCTGTAACACATTTCAATGTTACGGAGAGAATTAACGATTATACACTGCTTGAACTGAAACTGGAGACAGGTCGAACGCATCAGATACGTGTGCATATGAAGTTTATTGGTCACCCGCTTGTGGGAGATCCAATCTATGGACGTAACAAGGGGATTAAAATGAACGGACAGGCATTGCATGCCGCTGTTCTTGGTTTTGTTCATCCGGCAACAGGCGAGTACATGGAATTCTCAGCTCCGCTTCCACAAGACATGGAAGATGTCCTAGCTTCACTGCGCAGCCGCTGACCACTCGGGAAAGTACAAATGTTCGGATACTTTGTCCATGGCTAAACATGGGCAAATGCTTCATATTAGATTGTAGAAATTTGCGTCAAATGAGGAGATGAACATGAGTATGAGTATCGATAAATACCAAGAAACATACATTCAAACCAATTTTGCCGACCGTATTGGCGGCTCCAACTATGGTAAAGACACCAACATCTATAAATTCGAGAAAATCAAACGTGCCAAAGCTTCGGCAAAGAAAGATTTCCCCAATGTTGAACTGATCGACCTTGGCGTAGGTGAACCGGATGAGATGGCCGATGCAGGCATCGTAGCTGCACTCGCGCAAGAAGCTTCCAAACCGGAGAACCGTGGTTATGCTGATAACGGGATCCCTGAATTCAAGGAAGCAGCAGCCGCTTACCTGAAAAATGTATTCAATGTTGAAGGCATTGATCCGGCAACAGAAATTGTGCACTCCATTGGGTCCAAGCCAGCTCTGGCAATGATGCCTTCCTGCTTCATTAATCCAGGTGATGTAACGATCATGACGGTTCCTGGTTATCCGGTTATGGGTACTCACACCAAATATCTGGGCGGAGAAGTCTACAACATTCAGCTGACGAAGGAAAACAACTTCCTGCCTGATTTGACAACCATCCCTGAGGATATTGCAAAACGTGCAAAATTGCTGTATTTGAACTATCCAAACAACCCGACAGGTGCTGGCGCTACGGTTGAATTCTTCACGAAAGTGATTGAATGGGCGAAAAAGTACAGCGTTGTTGTTGTACATGATGCTCCATATGCTGCACTGACTTATGACGGTAATAAACCATTCAGCTTCCTGTCCGTACCTGGAGCGAAGGATGTAGGCGTTGAGCTGCACTCCTTGTCCAAGTCTTACAACATGACAGGATGGAGAATTGGCTTTGTTGCAGGGAATCCGCTCGTGGTTAAAGCTTTCAGTGATGTGAAGGACAACAACGATTCGGGTCAATTCATCGCAATTCAGAAGGCTGCTGCCTATGGTCTGAACCATCCGGAAATTACGGAGAAAATCGCAGAGAAATATTCCCGTCGTCATGACCTGCTGGTTGCTGCGCTGAATGAACTGGGCTTCCAGGCTGAGAAACCGAAAGGTTCCTTCTTCCTGTATGTTGAAGCTCCAAAAGGTGTAGTAGGTGGACGTCGTTTCGAGTCCGGGGAAGACTTCTCCCAATTCCTGATTCGTGAAAAATTGATTTCCTCTGTACCTTGGGATGATGCCGGTAACTTTGTTCGTTTCTCAGTTACCTTTGAAGCCAAAGGGGAAGAGGAAGAGAAACGCGTTATCGCTGAAATCAAACGTCGTCTGAGTGACGTGCAATTCGAATTCTAATGGAATTCACCAATACAGGTGAATGAAATAAATCGAGAGACCGGAGACGGTCTCTTTTTTTATGTCCGTATTTTTATAATGAATTCCGTTTTATCCCTTTACAAAATTAACCAACCAACTTATGATTAGGTCTTTACGTTATTTTTATAGACAGAAGTAGGTTTGGAAGGGAGTTATGGAAATTGTTGTCTTCAAGAACGAATACGGTGTCCTCACATACAGTAGGAACGGGCAATACCCTTTCAGGGTTGTTCAAGCTGCTGAGACCGAAGCAGTGGACCAAAAATTTGCTGTTATTTGCTGCGCTATTGTTTTCCTTTGAGGAAATACGCACGGAAACCATTTTATCAACATTGCTTGGTTTTATTTTGTTTAGCCTTGTTGCAGGCTGTGTTTATATTTTAAATGATTACGTGGATCGGGAGAGGGATCGACAGCATCCGGTGAAGCAGTTCCGGCCGATTGCCTCTGGACAGGTTCAGCCTGGCCATGCCCTGCTGTTTGGCATTTTCCTGTTGATTCTTTCTGTAGGAATTGCTTTTGTGATGAACCCACTTTTTGGTGGACTATGCATTGTTTATTTCCTGTTGAACGTATCTTACTCTTTTGTGCTTAAACATCTCGTTATTGTGGACATGATGACCATCGCAGCAGGATTCGTTCTTCGTGCCATAGCGGGCGGTGTATTGATTCATGTACCTTTTACACCCTGGTTCCTGATCTGCACTATGCTGCTATCCTTATTTCTGGCGATTGGCAAACGGAGAAATGAGCTTACTCTGCTTGAGGGAAATACCGGTTCACATCGTAAGGTTCTGGATAACTACTCCGTCACATTGCTGGATCAGTTTAATACCATCGTGACGACAGCAACAATTATTAGCTATTCGTTGTTCACCTTCACCTCTGACCGTACAGTTCACCTGATGTGGACTATTCCGCTGGTGATCTACGGCATGTTCCGATATCTGTATCTTATTCATATGAAGAACCAGGGAGGGTCACCGGATCGTGTTTTGTTTGAGGACAAGCCCATTTTGGTTACCGTAATTCTGTACGTGGTTAGTGTTGTTGCCATCTTTGCGATTTTTGAATGAAGAATATATGGATTAAAAAGTTTGAGGGGGATCAGGGTGAGAAGCAGTAAAATTGCCATTTTTGATATTGATAAAACGATTATACGCCGGGATTCGATGTTTCAGTTTGTCCATTACGGCGTTCGCCGTTACCCTGGGCAGGTATGGAGGCTTCCGCTTATTGCCTTTCATACCGCGATGTTCAAGGCGGGCCTAATGAGTGTGGAACAAGTCAAGCGTTCGTACTTTAAGAGTATTGAGCGCATGACCGAACAGGATCTGGAGCATTTTTTTGATACCCGATTGCGTACCGCCGTTTTTGCAGAGGCCAGTGTGGAAATGCAGCATCGCAAGGAAGCTGGTTATCATGTGTTGCTGGTGACTGCGTCTCCGCATGCTTATATGAAATATT
This sequence comes from Paenibacillus sp. ACRRY, assembly GCF_022346995.1. Lineage (GTDB taxonomy): Bacteria > Bacillota > Bacilli > Paenibacillales > Paenibacillaceae > Paenibacillus. The sequence continues at coordinate 559,714 of NZ_JAKRNM010000002.1, forward strand.
TTAATAACTTCCCTTGGGTAGATCATGTCATTGGAACTGAACTCGTGCGACATCAGAATGGGTATACCTGTACGATCGAGGGCGTCAATTGCAAAGGAGAAGAGAAGGTACGTCGGATACAAGCTTACCTGCGTGAGAAAAACATGGTTATTGATTACGAACAGTCCTGCTCATACTCTGATTCTCTGTCCGATCTGCCGGTGATGCAGCTTGTGGCACAGCGCTATTTTATTAACAGAAGGGTTCCGGATATGGAGGCATTATCGTGGGGGAAATGAAGGGACGTCATACGGGCAAGGGGTTAATGCTTGTTTCCGCTTTTCTCACGGCCACTGGACAGTTGTTCTGGAAATGGGGGCTGACCGAGTGGATCTATTTGGGCATTGGATTTGTGTGTTATGGACTGGGAGCCATCTTGATGATTAAGGCCTTTGCTCTTGAAAAGCTGTCTGTGGCTTATCCGTTGATGTGTGCAAGCTATGTTTTTGCGCTCATTTACGGTCACTTTCTGCTGGGAGAAGATCTCACGATACAAAAGCTTGCAGCCGTTGTGCTGCTCGGAATCGGGGTGACATTAACCAGTGTTGACCGATAGCTGGATGGTGGTTGTGCTGATTGTAATGACATTGTGCGGTGCTATGGGTGGTGCTGGTTTGAAAGCCTATGCGACAAGTCGCAAAAAGCTGCATTTCCTCATGGGCCTCGGTTTTTATGGTATGGGTGCACTTCTGAACATTGTGCTGCTGAAGTTCCTTCCCTTAACGGTGGTCTTGCCTGCCAATGCGCTGACGTATGTCTGGACACTTTTTATTGCCAAGTTTGCATTCAAGGAGAAGGTGGGACCGCTTCGCTGGCTGGGTGTGGTTTGTATTATGGGTGGTTTGTGTTTCTTGGTTTGGTAAAATGGAGAAGTGCACAGAGAATTTTGAAAAATGACATATTGGATGTGAATGCATGAAATTTCTGGACTACATATGGTATGATCGTAAAACAAATTGGACGGCACTATGCCTGTTCGCGGGATTCACCCTTTTTTATGCTCTAATGAACGCACCTTATGTTCTCTACATTGCGGATCAGTCGCATGTTCTTGGAGCGCATACACCATTTAACACGCAACAATTTCCACTGAATATATTTAATTTTGATCCGTCCATGTACTATGGGGCGAACAGTTCTTCGGTTATTCATCCGTTAATATCATTTCTTGTCGTCACGCTTGGTGCAGTATCGCAATTGCTGGGAGGGAACTGGTTCTTCCTCATTCTGCAATCCCTGATCAACGCCGGATCCGTAGTGCTGGTTTTTATTTTTCTTAGTCAAAAAGATAGACAAATCGCAACACCACTGCTCTTCGCGGTGGTATTTGGATTGAGTTCATACCTGATGTTCACGGCTTTGATTCCGGATTCCTATCCGTATGTGCAGTTCTTTATCCTATGGTCCGTTCTTTATATGAAATATTCACGTGAACGGGATGACGTGCGCTATGTGCCAAATGCCCTAGTTGCTACGATCAATTTTGGACTGACCTCAACGAACATTGTTCCATTGGCTGCTGCTATGTTTTTCAATTGGCGTACCTGGCGCAAGGCTTCCACATGGAAAAAGTACATTGGAATCATGGCACTGGCAGTTGCTTTCATAATTGTATTAACAGGCATTCAGTATGTCGCTTTCGGGGGGAGAAGTTGGGTTAGCAATTGGTTGCTCGGAATTCAGAACGGAGGGACGAGCTATGCTACACCTTTCCAGTTTGCGGCTCATTGGAAGGCACTGATTCTGCTGACGATTAATCCAATGCTCTCTCCCAAAGTTCATTTGCTGGATCCGGGGCTGGTCGCTTTTGTAACGGATCTGTCACGCTCCAATCCGATTCATGTTCAGCTTGTCGGCATCTTGATATTGCTGCTGGCGCTGATCGGGTTCATCAAGGGGATCCGTGAACGGGAAGTGTGGACTCTTGCACCTTATATTTTGTTTGCATTTCTGCTGCATATCGTAGTTGGTTTCGGACTGGCTGTGTTCCAATACGATATGTACCTGTATGCTGGTCACTATCTGTTTGCCTTTTTCCTGCTGGGTGGAAGGTGGGTAGTTGGTCTTCGTCCAGGGATCGGCAAAAAAATAATGCTCGGTTTACTCTTCATTAGTGTACTGGTGATGGCAGCAAATAATATCTACCGTCATGTAGAAACACTGACCACGATCAAACAGTCATACGAACAATTGCAGCAGGCTCAGACTGCGAATTGATGTAAATAGTAAAAGAGAGACAAGTCATATGGATATGATATCCACTCGGCTTGTCTCTCTTTCTTTGAATTTAATCTGTAATTCAATGTGTGGCTCCTAAGTAACAACCCTCTGCAGCATCGTGCAGAGGGTTGTTTCATTGGTTCAGGCTATGATTTTGGTCTTCTTTGCATTCTCGGCTGAACGCTTGGTGAGACTGCTAAGCGGACGTTTCAGCACAAGTGCAAGGATAAGACTAAGAGCTATAAATATACATAGCCATAGAATATCCTTGAGAGCAGCCTGCCACAAAATGCCACCCACTGATTCACGAAGTAGGCTGATCGCGTACGTGAAGGGCATAAACGGGTTCAATGCCTGGAAGAAGGGAGAAGTCATGCTGATTGGGAATGTTCCTCCCGAGCTTGAGAACTGAAACACCATGAATATTATCGCAATTCCTTTTCCGATATTTCCAAATACGGACAATAGGGTGTATGTGATCGTGACGAACACGGCGCTGACCAACATGGCAAACAGGACAAACCATATTTTATCTGCAACATATGTTCCGAGGAACAGCATATCTCCCACCGTTACGCACACAGCCTGAAGCAACCCTATGGTCAGGAACGTACCCAAGCGTCCAAGGTACAATTGGTACCCTCGGAACTTACCGTCCGGATTTTCTGCCTCAGCCCGAAGCAGGGAAATCAGGAGCGTGGAGCCGACCCACAGGGACAGTACGCCGTAAAATGGCGACATGGCCGATCCGTAATTGGGAATCGGATACAATTGATTTTCCTTAATTTGAACGGGACTCGCAAGAAAGGCACTCTCTTCCTCAATATCCCCGCGCAGCAGTTTGGCAAGTTCGGCAAATTGATTATTGCCTTCCACCTCTCTGAGTTTATCCGCCGCCTTGCTAATTGCACTTTCCAGGGCCGGCAGGTCCTCTCGCACAAGTGTGGCAACGCGGTGCACACCTTTTTCAACCTCTGGTAACTGATGTTGTACAAAGTCAGAGGCTTTGCCAATCTGCTTCTCCGCCTGAGGCAGATCGTTTCGAACAAAATCGGCTGCTTCGTTCAGCTTGGCCCCGACTTTAGACAGGTCATTCTTAATTAAAGGTGCTACTGTGTTCAGTGCCTGAATAAAAGCTTCACTTTTGTTCTGGAGTGTCCGTGAGATTTCATGAATCTTATTCTGTATTTGGGGCAGGTCGCTTTGGATTTTTCTTAATTCCGTCTGTCCAAAAGAAATACCTTCCTTGGTAGCTGACAGGATGTCCGCAACATCCGGTATTCGGTCTCGTGCACCTTGTAAAGTATCTGCTGATGCCGAGAGAATAGATCTTAGTTTATCTGCTCCGGTAGTAAGAGCAGGCGCAATTTCAGCATTGTACGCTCCTACGATTCGGTTCAAACCGCTGTTGATTTCCTCTGATAACGTGCTCAGCTGAGCAATGATATCAGCTGGTGGAGTGGTATTGCGACGTAATGCATCGCTGATGATACCGGCAAGCTTCATTTGCAGCTGTAGCTTGTCCGATATGGTATTCAATCTGGCGATTTTATCGGCTAACGGATGGTTTGGAAGAAGATTGTCCATCTTGCCCAATAGATCGGCCATACTGTCAACTAATTTTACGGCAACTGCAAGCCGAGCGGCTATGCTGTCCAGTTCGTCCGCTGTTGGGAGTGCGCTAAGGTCCGTATTCTGAAGTCGTTCAAACAGATCTCCGCCAGCATTCGCGATCTGCTGCACCAGCAATAGATTTTGCCGGATAACCGGTCCGATCGTCTGAAATGCTTCTTCACTGGCATCCACAAAACGATTCATGCCTTCAGCGAGTTCTACTCCGTTTTCTGTAATGTCTGCAACAGTGACAAGTTCATCTTGAGCAGCGGTGACGATAGTTAGAGCCTTGTCCGTTTTGGTTAAAGCCGTATCAATGACACCGGATACTTCACCGAAATGTTCATCCACTTCTTGAATACGTTCGACTGCTTTTCGAATATCCGGAACTCGCTCCTGTATGGCTAGTACCTCGGCAGAGGCATTCATGATCTGTGGCCAGTATTGTTGAACCTTAAGTATATACTGTGCCGCTTCATTAATCTCCGGCAATCGTTTCTCGATTTCTACAATTTTTTGGGCTTCTTTTACGATTTCCGGCATCGCTTTTTCGACTTCCAACACTTTTTGTCCCGCAGACTGGATGGCAGGAAGGTTCTTTTCCAGTGTAAAGATTCCATTTTCCATTTTGCGCAGGGTAGGCAGCTGAGCATCGATCTCCACACCAGCTTCTTTTAATTTGGTTAATACTGCCTCGCTGACCGCTTCGGTAAAACTTTCGTTAATTTGCGTTGTAATAGAAGAGATACCTGATCCCGTGATTTTGGGAGCAATGGCATTGACTTTCTCATTCACGGTATAGACGACTTCGGGACGTTCCAGTTTTCCATCAACAATACCAGTGATTTTGGATGAAAAGTCACCTGGGATAAGCAGACTTGCATAATAATCACCAGTCTGCACACCACGGCTGGCCTCCGCCTGATCCACAAATGTCCAACCCAGCTTATTATTTTGCTTCAGGCTGGACACTAATTCGTCTCCTATATTAACCGTTGTTCCGGCGACGGTTGCTCCCTGATCTTCCGTTGTTACCGCGATTTTAATTCCTTGAGTGTTGCTGTATGGGTCCCAAACTGATTTGACGTTGACCCAATCATATACCCCGGGGAGCAAAATAATGGCTGCAATTAAGAATATGCCGGTTGGTACTTTTAAAATGTGAAGCCAGTCTGTTTTGTAAATCTGCCATATGTTACGCATGATGTCCTCCTAATTCAAATACAAATTACAGGTTTAATATCATTCCCATCTCAGGAAGATACAAATCTATATGTATATCGGTTCCTATGTATGGGAATGTGAACGGGCTCGGTTTAAAGTTGTTTTACCCCGTTCTTGGATGAATAATCGAACATTCCTGTAATTAAAGCTGCTATAAATAGAAGGATTATATTGGATCGATTCGCGTTTGCAAATACCTATGGATAAATATACAGAATTATTGTATAATTATGAGTAATGAATGAAATGTGATGTGCATGGATGTTTTTCAGCCAACCTGTTGATTCTAAGGGGAATACAGCAGGGGGAGTTCGCCTGCTAAGGTGAGGTGTTGACAGGGGGTTGTCTTTCTGTCATAATTCATGAAGATAAAAGGACATATTGATCATAGCGCCCTGTGAGGCACTTCAGTATGTTCGACATGAATAGCACCTTTAAATCAGTCCCGTGAGACTGGCAAGGTAACGTGAATGATACATCGTTTTTTGCTGCGGCAATATGACGGTGCATCCCGAGAGTAAACTTTCTTCAGAGCGGTCTGAAGTTCGGAGACTCCTTGCCAATAAATACGGCAAGGAGTCTTTTTTGTTCTCCTGTCACGGGGCCATGATCTGGAGGGAAATCCTGAGGAGGCTGAACGCATGAGCACAGAAACACATGTCATTATGGATGAAACGGCGATCCGCCGCGCATTAACACGGATTGCCCATGAGATTTTGGAAAAAAACAAAGGGATTGACGGTTGTGTGCTGGTCGGTATCCGTACGCGGGGCGTTTATCTCGCAGAACGGATCGCTGCGAAGATTGAAGAAATCGAAGGCGCCAAAGTCCCCTGGGGAGAACTGGATGTAACTCCTTACCGCGATGACCGCTTGGACGAGAACAAAGCGAATCGCAAGGAACTGTTGATAATGACACCTGAATCACTTTCGATTCATGACAAAAAAGTGATTTTGTTCGATGATGTGCTCTATACCGGACGTACCATTCGTGCAGCGATGGATGCCCTGATGGACTGTGGAAGACCGCAGAACATTCAGCTTGCAGTACTCGCGGATCGCGGACACCGGGAACTTCCGATTCGACCTGATTTTATCGGCAAAAACGTGCCGACTTCCAAATCAGAGGAGATTGAAGTAGCGCTGATGGAAACGGACGGACAGGACGAAGTCAAAATCATTCAGAACCGGGGGGAGCAAGCATGATGATTACACAGACAGCATTGAAAGACCGGAGCTTGCTCGGACTGAAAGAACTTAGTCGCAGTGAGATTGAAGCGATTCTTAACAGAGCAGCCCACTGGGAGGCTCAGAAGGATAAATTGGTACCTGTACTTGAATCACGCTTTGTTGCCAATATGTTCTTCGAGAACAGTACGCGTACTCGCTTCTCATTCGAAATGGCTGAGAAACGACTGGGTGCACAAGTACTGAACTTCACGGCAGCTGCTTCCAGTGTAGAGAAGGGCGAATCCATCTATGATACCGTACGAACACTTGAATCCATGGGAATTGATGCGGGAGTGATTCGGCTGAAGCCAGCAGGTGTTCTGCAGCAGCTGGCTCAGAAGGTGAATGTTCCACTGGTAAATGCGGGAGACGGAAATAACGAACATCCAACCCAGGCATTGCTGGATCTGTACACCATGCGAAAAGCATTCGGTGAACTGAAAGGTTTGCGTGTATCAATTATTGGAGACATCATGCATAGCCGGGTTGCGCGCTCGAACTTGTGGGCGCTGCAAAAGTTCGGAGCAGATGTACGATTCTGTGCTCCGCAAACGATGCAAGCACCGGAATTGGCAGAGCACGCTCCTTATGTAGGTCTGGAAGAAGCATTGAATGCAGATGTAGTCATGATGCTGCGGGTTCAGCTGGAACGCCATAAACATGGTCTTATTACCTCGGCTGAGGATTATCGCGAACACTACGGATTGACGGAAGAACGGGCGGCACGCCTGAATCCAAACACCATTATCATGCATCCTGCTCCTGTTAACCGGAACGTTGAAATTGACGACGCGGTTGTAGAGAGTACAGCATCGCGGATTTTCCCGCAGATGGCGAACGGTGTTCCGATTCGCATGGCGGTCATGGAACGCGCGTTAAAGCTGTAACAGGGTCTGGCTATGGGTCATAGGCTGACAGGGCGGATCTTCTTTAGGACGGTAAAGTATACGATAAATCCAGATCATTCGGATTCTCTGGGAATCCGGGTTAGAACCGAAGCGGAGGGCAATTATGCTACAGATTATTAAAAATGCGAATGTTTTGAATGCTCAAGGGGAACTCGAACGGAAAACGATCATTATAAATGAAGGCAAGATTCAAAAGATCGTCAGTGTGGAAGACGAAGCCGTCCTAAAAGCAGAGCAGTCTGCGCACAGCATTACGGATGCTTCAGGCAAATTGGTGATTCCAGGCTTGATCGACATGCACGTACATCTGCGTGAACCTGGTTTCGAACACAAAGAGACCATCGAGACAGGTGCCAGATCAGCGGCACAAGGTGGTTTTACAACAATCGCCTGCATGCCAAACACAAGACCCGTAACAGATAGTCCGGATGTAGTAAAGTTGGTTCTGAATAAAGCCAAGGAAGCTGATTTGGTAAAAGTTCTGCCGTATGCAGCCATTACCAAAAACGAGCTTGGTCGAGAGCTTACGGATTTTGCCGCTTTGAAGGAAGCAGGCGCCATCGGATTCACGGATGACGGCGTTGGCGTGCAGAACGCGCAAATGATGAAAGACGCGATGAGCCTCGCGGCAAGCATGGATATGCCAGTCATCGCTCACTGTGAAGACGACTCTCTGGTTGTAGGTGGATACGTGACTGAAGGAGAATTCTCCAAGCGCCATGGTATCAAAGGCATTCCGAATGAATCCGAAGCGATTCACGTTGGCCGTGATATTCTGCTTGCTGAAGCAACGGGTGTTCACTACCATGTCTGCCACGTAAGTACGGAGCAATCGGTTCGCCTGATTCGTCTGGCAAAATCGATCGGCATTAAGGTGACGGCTGAGGTATGTCCGCATCATCTGGTTCTGTCCGATGAGGACATACCGGGCATGGATGCCAACTGGAAAATGAACCCGCCACTTCGCTCACCGCGTGATGTGCAGGCTTGCATTGAAGGCTTGCTGGACGGAACGTTGGACATGATCGTAACGGATCATGCGCCGCATAGTGAAGAGGAGAAAGCCAAAGGCATGGAACTGGCACCATTCGGAATCGTTGGATTCGAAACCGCCTTCCCGCTGCTGTACACCAAGTTTGTGGAAACAGGACTTTGGAGTCTGGACTTCCTGGTTCAACGCATGACAGCCGATCCGGCACGGGTATTCCGACTGGATACAGGCAAGATGGAAGAGGGAGCCCCTGCGGATCTGACCATGATTGATTTGAATCAGGAACAGGCAGTTGACCCTGCAGCGTTTGCTACCAAAGGAAGAAACACACCATTTACGGGCTGGAAGCTGAAAGGCTGGCCGGTACAGACTTGGGTGGATGGCAAAAGCGTATGGAATAACACGGTACAACAGTAAATCGGTATATAAATGAATCATTAACTCTTTAATTCAATAAATCTTACAACGAACTCGAGGCCGATCATGTCGAGAGTGTAAACATACGAAACAAGCAAAGTTGATGTCATGCTTTTGAATTTGGAGACTAGCGTAACTGCGGAGTGGACCGAAAAGACCTGAAGAAACGAAGTGTTCGCCTTTATCCTCGGATTACCCCATTTGAAAATGGATCAAAAAGTAATCCGGGGGTAACAGCGATCGAAAGGTTTTCTGTCCGCGGAGCCGCACGAACGTAACTCCATGTTCAACTCAAAATGCATTCAACGTTGATAAACACAGAGGAGTGAAATGGGATGCAGGCACAGGCAAGATTATTGTTGGAAGACGGCACACTGTTCACCGGAAAAGCGTTCGGTGCTGAAGGTGAAACTACAGGTGAGGTCGTTTTTAATACGGGAATTACAGGCTACCAAGAGGTGCTTTCGGATCCTTCTTATTGCGGTCAAATCGTAACCATGACGTATCCGCTGATCGGTAACTACGGGATTTCGCGTGACGACTTCGAATCCATCCGTCCATTCGTGCACGGCTTCGTGGTTCGTCGTCATGAACCGGTACCGAGCAACTGGCGCGCAGAATACAGCGTGGACGATCTGCTCAAAGAGTACGGCATTGTAGGCATCAGCGAAATTGATACACGCATGTTGACTCGCCGGATTCGTCATCACGGCACAATGAAGGGTATTCTCACAACAGGATCGAAGCCTGTGGAAGAGCTGCTGGAGATGATGGGAGACACAAGCATCGCCGAGCTGCGCAACCAGGTTCCTCTGACGTCTACACAGCATGTGTACAACAGCCCGGGAACGGCAGAACGTATCGTTCTGGTGGACTATGGTGCGAAAACAGGAATTCTGCGTGAACTGAGCAAACGCAACTGTGACGTTGTTGTTGTGCCTCATGATGTTACAGCAGACGAGATTCGTCGTTTGAATCCGGATGGCATTCAGCTGTCTAACGGCCCTGGAGATCCGAAAGATGTGCCACATGCCGTGAAAATGATCAGTGAACTGCTTGGCGAGTATCCGATCTTTGGTATCTGCCTCGGTCATCAACTCTTTGCCCTGGCAGCAGGTGCGGATACGGAGAAACTTAAGTTCGGACACCGCGGTGGTAATCATCCGGTGAAAGAACTGGAGAGCGGACGCTGCTTCATCACATCCCAGAATCACGGTTACACGGTTAACGAAGAGTCAGTGAAGAACACTGGGTTGGAAGTTACACACATCAATAACAATGACAAGACCATTGAAGGTCTGAAACATAAAACATTCCCTGCGTTTTCGGTACAATATCACCCGGAAGCAGCGCCAGGTCCTTATGATAACAGCTATCTGTTCGACCGTTTTATTGAAATGATTCGTGAGCACAAAATCACTAACCCGCAAAAGCCGCGTCAAGCCGTATTGGCAGCCGCAGTGAAAGGAGCGCAATAACATGCCGATTAACAAAGATCTCAAAAAAATCCTGGTGATTGGTTCCGGTCCAATCGTCATCGGTCAAGCGGCCGAGTTCGATTATGCCGGCACACAGGCTTGCCAGGCACTGAAAGAAGAAGGCGTGGAAGTTGTACTCATTAACAGCAACCCGGCAACCATCATGACTGATACCAACATGGCTGACAAAGTGTACATCGAGCCGATTACACTCGATTTCGTCACTCAGATCATTCGTCAGGAACGCCCAGACGGATTGCTGCCTACGCTTGGCGGTCAAACTGGTTTGAACATGGCCGTGGAGCTGGCTCGTGCCGGTGTCCTGGAACGTGAAAACGTGAAATTGCTCGGAACACAGCTGACATCCATTGAGAAAGCGGAAGATCGTGACCTGTTCCGTGACCTGATGCGTGAATTGGAACAGCCTGTGCCTGAGAGTGTTATCGTAACAACACTTGAGGAATCCCTTGAGTTTGCAGGAGAAATTGGTTATCCCATCATCGTGCGCCCAGCCTACACACTTGGCGGAACAGGCGGCGGGATCTGTGCGAATGAAGAAGAGCTGCGCGAGACCGTCGCAGCAGGACTTCGTTACAGCCCGATTGGGCAATGTCTGGTCGAGAAGAGTATTGCAGGCATGAAAGAAGTCGAGTATGAAGTCATGCGAGACAAAAACGATAACTGTATCGTAGTCTGCAACATGGAAAACTTTGATCCGGTAGGCGTTCACACAGGTGATAGTATCGTGGTGGCACCAAGCCAGACGCTGTCTGACCGTGAATACCAAATGCTGCGTTCAGCATCCCTGAAAATCATTCGTGCCCTTAACATTGAAGGTGGATGTAACGTACAGTTCGCCCTGGATCCGCACAGCTTCCAGTACTATGTTATCGAAGTGAATCCACGGGTAAGCCGCTCCTCGGCACTGGCTTCCAAAGCGACCGGTTATCCGATTGCGAAAATGGCTGCCAAAATCGCCATGGGTTACACGCTTGATGAGATTGTCAACCCGGTAACAGGCCAAACTTATGCTTGCTTTGAGCCAACACTGGATTATATCGTGAGCAAAATCCCTCGCTGGCCGTTCGACAAGTTCACTTCCGCGAACCGGAAGCTGGGTACACAGATGAAAGCAACAGGCGAGGTTATGGCCATCGGCCGTACCTTCGAAGAGTCGATTCACAAAGCAGTCCGCTCGTTGGAGATCGGTGTGCACCGTCTGTACTTGAAAGAGGCAGAAGCGTTGGATGAAGCTACGCTGAACGAACGTCTGGTCAAAGCGGATGATGAGCGCATGTTCCTAGTAGCCGAAGCATTCCGCAGAGGCTATACATTACAACAACTGCAGGATCTGACGAAGATTGACTGGTGGTTCCTGGACAAAATCGAAGGTTTAGTCGGCTTCGAAGATCGTATCCGCGAGGAATCCGAGCTGTCATCCGAAACGCTGTATCAAGCGAAGCGTCTTGGATTCACGGACCGTGCGATTGCTGAACTGCGTGCACAAGGCCAACCTGGAAGCACGCTGACAACAGAAGCAGAGGTTAGAGCGCGTCGTGAGCAGGAAAACCTTCGTCCGGTATACAAAATGGTTGATACATGTGCAGCGGAGTTCGAAGCAACAACGCCATACTACTACTCGACGTACGAAACGGAGAATGAAGTTATCCCTTCGGATAAGAAAAAAGTCGTAGTGCTGGGTTCGGGACCAATCCGGATCGGTCAAGGGATCGAGTTCGACTACTCAACAGTACACGCAGTATGGGCCTTGCAAAAGGCAGGCTACGAAGCGGTTATTATTAACAATAACCCTGAAACGGTATCCACGGACTTCAATACATCCGATCGTCTGTACTTCGAGCCTCTGTTCTTCGAAGATGTCATGAACGTGATTGAGCAGGAGCAGCCGGTAGGGGTTATCGTTCAGTTCGGTGGTCAAACGGCGATCAACTTGGCAGCACCACTGCGTAATGCAGGTGTAACGATACTCGGAACGGATCTGGAGAGCATCGATGAGGCAGAAGATCGCAAGAAATTCGAACGCCTTCTGTCCCGTTTGGAAATTGCACAGCCGAAAGGCAAAACAGTAACATCCGTAGATGATGCAGTAGAGACGGCACAAAGTTTGGGTTACCCTGTGCTGGTTCGTCCTTCCTATGTACTTGGCGGTCGCGCCATGGAGATCGTATACTCCGATGCCGAATTGCTGACATATATGGAACAGGCGGTTAAAATCAATCCGGAACATCCGGTACTGATTGACCGTTACATGCTGGGTAAAGAAGTTGAGGTAGACGCCATCTGTGATGGTGAAACGGTACTGGTTCCAGGAATCATGGAACATATCGAACGCGCAGGGGTGCACTCCGGTGACTCCATCGCGGTATATCCGCCACAACACCTGTCCCAGGATTTGAAAGAAAAAATCATTGAGATCACAATCAAAATTGCAAAAGAACTCAAAACGATTGGTCTCGTCAACATCCAGTTCGTCATCCATGATGGCCAAGTGTATGTGATCGAGGTGAACCCGCGTTCATCCCGTACCGTACCATTCCTGAGCAAAGTAACCAACATTCCGATGGCGAACCTGGCAACACAAGCCATTCTGGGTGTGAAACTGAAAGATCTTGGTTATGTCGACGGGCTGTGGCCTGAGTCGGATCATGTATCTGTCAAAGTTCCGGTCTTCTCCTTCGCGAAGCTGCGTCGTGTTGAACCAACCCTGGGACCAGAGATGAAATCCACAGGTGAGGTTATGGGTCGTGACCCGAATTACGCTAAAGCGTTGTTCAAAGGTCTCATCGGTGCAGGAATGAAAATTCCCGCAACTGGAGCGATTGTAGTGACTGTAGCAGACAAAGACAAGGACGAAGCAGTTCCTTTGCTCGAAGGTTTCTACAGACTGGGTTACAAAATCATGGCTACCGGCGGAACAGCAGCTGCGCTTGAAGCAGCGAACATTCCGGTAACGACTGTGAACAAATTAAGTGAAGGTTCGCCGAACATTCTTGATATGATTCGCAGCGGCGAAGCGAACTTTGTCTTCAACACACTCACCAAAGGCAAAACACCGCAGCGTGACGGATTCCGAATTCGTCGTGAAGCGGTAGAGAACGGCATTGTATGTATGACTTCACTGGATACGATTCGTGCGCTGCTGATCATGCTGCAAACGATCAACTTCTCTTCGGAGGCAATGCCTGCCTTTGTAAAATAAATAGTTACTGATGAAGGACATCAGTCAGCCTGAGGGTTGGCGGGATGTCCTTTATATCGGGCAAAAACGGAAAAAACAAGCATGTGGAAGGAGCGGACTGGATGAATCACTCTAATTTCAATGAAATGGCTGGACGTTTGATGGTCGCACTCGATTATCCTGATGCAGAGCAGGCACAGAATCTGGTACAGGCACTTGAGGGCATTCCCTGTTATCTGAAAGTGGGGATGCAGCTGTTCTATGCAGCGGGTCCGGACTTTATCCGGGAGCTGAAAGCGAAAGGGTACTCGGTGTTCCTCGATGTGAAGATGCATGATATCCCCAATACCGTTCGCGGTGGTGCCGAAAGTATAACCCGCCTCGGCGTAGACATGTTCAATGTACACGCTGCAGGAGGTACGAGCATGATGCGTGCTGCACGTGAAGGGGCGGAAGCGGCACTGGCTGCTGATCCTTCTCTAAGCAGACCAGAGATTATCGCTGTTACCCAGCTTACCAGTACAAGCCAGGAAACGATGAACAACGAGATTGGCATCGAGGGAAGTGTGGAAGCAGCAGTGGTTCGTTATGCTGGACTGGCTCATGAAGCGGGTCTGGATGGCGTTGTGGCTTCTCCACTCGAGGTGCCGGCAATCCGGGCAGCCTGCGGTAGTGATTTCCACACCGTTACTCCGGGAATCCGGCCGGCAGGCAGCGGTCTTGGTGATCAGACACGTGTCCTGACGCCGGGTGAAGCCATTGCCAGAGGCAGCCATTACATTGTTGTAGGCAGACCGATTACAGGCGCACCCAATCCACGTGAAGCAGCAGAAACCATTTTGAAGGAGATGTTGAACGCATGATCGCACTGAATGAAATTCCTAACCATATTGCTTCCCAACTGTTGAAAATTAACGCTGTGGCACTGCGCCCGCAGCAGCCATTTACCTGGACATCCGGTATTAAGTCTCCAATCTACTGTGATAACCGCCTGACGATGTCCTATCCGGAGATTCGTAACGATATTGCCGAAGCCTTCGCTGCCATTATTCGTGAACAGTACCCGAATGCAGAAGTTATTGCAGGTACAGCGACAGCGGGTATTCCGCATGCAGCCTGGGTGGCACAAAAGCTGAATCTGCCAATGGCTTACATTCGCGACAAAGCGAAAGGGCACGGTAAGGAGAACCTGATTGAAGGCATCATTACCGAAGGTCAAAACGTGGTTGTTATTGAGGACTTGATCTCTACGGGAGGCAGTTCAATCAAAGCCGCAGAAGCGGTACGTGCAGCAGGGGCGACGCCTCTAGCCGTGCTGGCGATTTTCAGCTATCAGCTGGATAAAGGGGTAAAAGCATTTGAAGAAGCTGGCATTGAGCTGCAAACCCTATCCAACTATACGGCCCTAATGGATGTGGCTTTGGCCCAGGGAACCATCCAGGAGAGTGATTTCGAGCTGCTCAAATCCTGGCGTGAAGATCCTTCTTCATTTGGTAAATAATATCATCTACGTATCTTCTGCTGTTCGACTTGTGAACAGTATCAAAATTGTAATGATTCGCGCTACAGAGGCAAATTCATAGAATTGGCAAGAAGCATCCCGCACGTTGGGGTGCTTTTTTCGTTTGTTCATCAAAATATTAACTTTTTCCCGGCTACGTTGTAAAAAGCTTGTAACTTTTAGTTGGGATCGGTCGTTTATAATGCAGTGTAGTATGGAATAGATTTCTATTTTTAGTACCCTTAAAGAAATGATTGGGATGTTAAGAAAGGATGAGCGTGATTGCTGGCATGAAGAAATTATTTTCCAGTATGAAATCTGCCAAAAGCCAGTCAGGAGGGAAGCATGCAAAAGGGCACACGGAACAGCAGAACACAGCCGGGCAGGAAGCCTCGGCATACATAAGTGAGCCCGATCGTCCTTCCATCGACTCGCAATCCATAAGTGAGGGAATAAACCAGGATGAGGTGGCCGTTGCCGCTGCCGAACCCGAAGTGAAGTCCCAGCCCAAGGCAAAAACCAGCTTGCTGCCTCCATACGATGGACCTGTGTTGGAAGTTCGTAATGTACATCGGAGCTTTCAGACGGGCAGCCGAATTATCCATGTACTCAAGGGCATCGACATGGAAGTCAACCCGCAGCAGCTGGTAATGCTGAAAGGGCGATCAGGCTCGGGCAAAACGACACTTCTCAATATGCTTGGAGGGCTGGATCAACCATCCAGTGGGGACATATTGTTCTCCGGACAGCCTTTGCAGGATTGGGGTGACCGGAAGCGGACCGCTCTGCGGCGTAAGGAAATCGGGTTTATTTTTCAGGCTTATGCACTGATGCCCTTGCTGTCGGCTTGGGAAAATGTGGAGCTGTCATTGCGGATGGCAGATGTGCCCCGCTCGGAATGGAAGGACCGGGTAGGTCATTGCCTGGATCTGGTCGGATTGACCAAACGGGTGAAGCACAGGCCGTTTGAGATGTCCGGGGGGGAGCAGCAACGGGTCGCGATCGCCAAGGCCATTGCGCATAGACCCAGACTGCTGCTTGCGGATGAGCCAACAGCTGAGCTGGACTCCAAGATGGGAGCACAGGTTATGTCCGTATTTCGCAATATTATTGAAGTAGAACAAGTAACGATATGTATGACAACACACGATCCTACGATTTTGGAGGTTGCGGACCATGTTTATGAAATGGCGGACGGCAGATTTATCAAGTAAAGAGGCCGCTCCGAAAAGGGGGAAACGTGCAGCGCTTATTGTGATTGGTGCAATTATGGCTGCAACGATGTCAGGCTGCTCTTTGCTGCCGGCAGAAACAGAGGAAGAAGTACTTCCGCCGATTACGCCGCCTACGATTTCCAAAAAGCCGGAATATGAAGTCCGGACAGAAACGCTGGAAAAAAAGGTTAGCGGCAGCGGTAAAATGATGAGTCAGCGGGAAGAGAAGGTGTATTTCACGCTGGACGGCATGCACATCAAGGAACTGAACGTGAAACCGGGGGATAAAGTGAAGAAAGGCCAGCTCCTAGCCGAGCTCGACGTGGAGAGTGTAGAAAAAGAAATTCGAGCCAAAAAGCTGCAGATTCGCAAATCTGAAGTACAAATGAAAGAAACGCTTCGTAAACGAGATGAGATGGATCCGGTGGAGTTCGAAGAGGCCACCATTGCATTTGAAGAACTGCGCCAGGAACTGGCTGATCTGGAGGAACAGTTAGGTAAAGCGACGCTGACCGCTCCATTCGGAGGTACGATTATTGCGGTTCAGGTGGAGAAAGGTGCAGCAGTCAAAGCCTATGATCCGATTGCAACGATCGCGGATACGTCAAATCTGGTTGTTGCAGCGACATTTGCCAAGGAAGATCTGGAGAAATTCTCGGCTGGCATGAAGGCAGATGTGGACATCAATGGAGCGGGGAAGGTATCCGGCAGAGTTAAAGTGATGCCTGTTGCTGAGGCTGCTGGAAGTGGAAGTGGAAACGGTGGAGGTTCAGGTGAAGGTGGCACCCCGCCAGTCAAAGAAACCCTCGACCAGTATGTTATCGTCTCCCTGACGAAAATGCCCAAGGGTGTGGAACGCGGGACCCCTCTGTCAGTGTCGATTGTAACCCAGCGTACGGAGGATGCCGTTGTCATTCCTGTATCGGCGCTGCGCTCCATCGGTTCACGAACATACGTGCAGGTCGTTGAAAGTGATGGCAGCAAGCGCGAAGTGGACGTTGAAGTGGGGCAGCAGACGTCTACGGATGTTGAGATTCTGAAGGGTCTGACCGTTGGACAGAAAGTGGTGGGCCGCTAATGGGGCTGCCATTGCTCAGACTGTTGTTCCGGAAAATGTGGAACACCCGTTGGATGACATTCAGTACACTGATCGGACTGATTGTGGCGGTAGCATTCACCGTCAGTATTCCAATGTATGCCGACGGTGCACTGAAACGGGTGGTGGCACAGACCCTGCAGGATAACAGTGAGGGGCTGCCTGCAGGTTCGTTACTTATGAGTTATCAAGCTCCGGGCGGGGTTAAGACCGACACGCGTGGACTAGATGAGGTGGATCGCTATATTCGGGAGGATGTGCCTCGCGATATCGGTTTTCCATTTCATACGTATGTGAATTCCAGATCCATTCGGAGCACCGAGGTGAATCCGGAGGATCCCACCAAGGTGGATGCCAGCCGGGTTCGGAGCATGACGCTCGGAACGATGAGCGGGCTGGATGCACAGGTGAATTATACTGCCGGCGTGAAGCCAGGCAATCAAGTGAAGGATGACATTATTGAAGCGGTTATGCTGGAAGAAGGTATGTACCGGAACGATCTGCATGTCGGTGATATTCTGGAATACCCCGTGTACAGCGGGCTTGATATAACACTGCGTGTCAAAATTACCGGTTCCTTCAAGGCAGATGATCTGAACAGTCTGTATTGGGTTCAGGGATTCGACGGCATGATGAATGGACTGTATGTGGATGAGTCCGTGTTCAATGATGTGTTGCTGAAGGAAAAAGGAATCCCGCTTCAGAATTCGCGCTGGTATTATGCGTATGATCTGAAGGAAATCCAAACCAGTCAGCTGCCGGGTCTGACTTCCATGCTGGAACGTTTGGATATTGATCTGTACCAGCGGCTCAAGGATACGAAGGTAGATATCACCTTTGGTGATCTGTTGAAGCAATTCCGCAGTCAGAGTCTGCAGCTGCAGACGATGCTGTTTACACTGGCAGCACCGATGATTGCGATGGTTTTTTATTTTATCGCGATGAATGCAAGGCAGTCCCTGCAGAAGCAGGAAAGTGACATTGCGGTATTGCGAAGTCGCGGAGCTTCAGCACGGCAAATTTTCTCCCTATATCTGCTGGAGGGTATCTTTCTGGGGGCAATTGCGCTCGTGATTGGTCCATTGCTTGGCTGGTTTATGGCCAAAAGCATCGGATCAGCCAGTGGGTTCCTGTCCTTCGTGGATCGCAAGTCGATTCCGATCGGTGTGTCCAAAGAAGCCATCCTGCTGGGTCTTGTCGCCGTACTTGTAGCCATTATTGCTTCACTTATTCCGGCAATAACCTATGCACGAGCGACAATTGTTTCGGCCAAGCGCCGCCAGGCACGTACGGATCGTGCTCCCGTATGGCAGCGTTGGTTCCTGGATATCCTGCTGCTGGGTCTTGCAGGATATGGATACTACCTGTTCTATGAACGTCAGATGCTGACGTTCCAGACGGGCATGACGACAGATCAGCTGCAGGTGCAGCCGTTTCTATTCTTTGTACCTGCGCTTGCGATCTTTGCCTTGGGTTTGTTCTTCCTGCGGTTGTTCCCGTGGATTCTGAAGGTCATTCAGTGGATAGGGCGCAAATTCCTGCCGGTTCCACTCTACTTGACCCTGACACAGTTGTCGCGGTCATCATCATCTTACTACCCGTTGATGATCTTGCTTGTTTTGACACTGGGGCTTGGCGTGTACAACTCGGCTGCAGCTCGGACAATTGATCTGAACTCCACTGAGCGTACGCTGTACCGGTACGGTTCCGATGTCATTATGCAGACGGTATGGGAAGGAACACCTGAAGTTAAGCCCGGCGGTTCCGGTCAGAACGGTGGTTCAGGCGGAGGTCAGCAAGGCGGTGGAAACGGTGGCGGAGGTTCTGGTGGCGGTGGTGCTGCCGGAGGCGGCAATGGCGGTGGAGGTGCTCCAGGTGGGGGCGGTGGGAATTCACAACCCTCCAAAGTCATTTACTCCGAACCTCCATTTGAAGTATTCCGCAGACTGGACGGTGTGGAACATGCAGCGAGAGTGCTGCAGACGAAAGGGAATATCATTGTATCCGGCAAATCCGGCGGCCAGGGTATGCTGGTCGGGATTGATAATGTGGATTTTGCTAAGGTGGCGTGGTTCCGTAACGACCTGTTCCCGGCACATCCATATAAGTATCTTGACTTGTTAGGCAAGTATGAAGGGGCAGTGCTGATCTCATCCAAATTTGCAGATAAGTTCAAACTCAAAACTGGAGATCTGCTCTCTATTGGCGTTCAGGGTCAGGCCATAGAATTCGTGGTTTTCGGCATTATCCCATACTGGCCTGCACAGTATCCGGATCAGACGCCATTCTTCGTGGCCAATCTGGACTATATCTATGATCAGGTGCCGCTGATTCCATATGAGGTCTGGCTGAAAATGGAACCTGATGCCAAGGTGGCTCCATTAATGGAGAAGCTGGCAGCAGAGGGCATTGAGTTATCCTCCGTACGCGATGTACGTACAGAATTGGTATCCCAGGGCAAACATCCGTCTCGTGGCGGTGTGTTCGGGATCCTGAGTCTGGGCTTCCTGGTCTCGGTCATCATATCCCTGATTGGGTACATCCTGTATTGGTTCTTTAACCTGTCAGGACGTGTTGTACAGTTCGGTGTATTAAGAGCCATGGGATTATCACGTGCACAGCTGAGCGGAATGCTGCTCCTGGAGCAAGTGTTCACAGCAGGTCTTTCCATTCTGCTCGGTATCGGGATCGGTCAGGTATCCAGTCGTCTGTTCCTGCCATTCCTGCAAACGACAGATAATGTATCTGCACAGGTACCTCCGTTCCGGATTGTATTTGAACAACAAGACATGCTGCAGCTGTACGGCGTAACCGTGGTCATGCTGATTGTTGGAGCAACGATGCTGCTGTGGCAGATTCGCAGATTGCGGGTTCACCAAGCGGTCAAAATGGGAGAGGAGAGGTAAACGTGATCCAATGCGAAGGACTTGTGAAAATTTTTAAATCCAGTGATGTGGAAGTCGTTGCCCTTCAAGGTCTCAACCTGACTGTTAATCAAGGTGAAATGATGGCGATCATCGGCAATAGCGGCAGCGGTAAATCCACATTACTCAACATTCTGGGGGGACTGGACCGTCCAACGGCCGGTACTGCGGTTGTTGGAGACTGGGATTTGTTGAAAATGACAGATGCCCAGCTAGTAGAGTACAAACGTCATACCGTAGGCTTTATCTGGCAAAATAACGGACGTAACCTGCTGCCGTATCTAACGGCACTGGAGAATGTGGAAACACCCATGATTCTTGGGGGCAAGCGGGATCGCGCATACGCGATGCAGCTGCTGGAATGGGTTGGACTGAAGGATCGGATGCACAACAAGCTGCATCAATTATCCGGAGGGGAGCAGCAGCGGGTGGCTATCGCCATCTCGCTTTCCAATCGTCCCAAGATTCTGCTTGCAGATGAACCAACAGGCTCGGTCGATTCCGAGACTTGTGATACGATCATGAACATTTTTCGCAAAATGAACAAGGAACTGGGCGTAACGATCGTTATTGTTACCCATGATCTAACGCTTGCAGGCAAGGTGGATCGTATTGTAGCGATACGTGATGGCTTGACCAGTACCGAGTTTGTAAAACGGAATCCGAACCTGGATGATGAACATGGATTATCTGAAGCGGGAGCACCGGATATTCATGAAGCCTTTGTCATTATTGACCGGGCGGGACGCCTTCAGGTACCCAAAGAGTATTTGGAGGCCTTGGCCATTGACAACAGGGCAACATTGGAATTTGACGGTGAGCGTATTGTGATTACACCGCCAAGATAAATTTGAGGGGGAATTGGGAGATGAAGAACAGGTTTTGGGGAAAACGTGTGCTTGCTGTGCTGGCTACAGCCAGTCTGGCATTGCCTCTGATTGCGGGTTGTACAGCAAGTGAGGCGAAGGACACAGAGCAGCGTGTATTGCGTGTGGCTACATTGTGGGGAAGCCAGGATGACAGCTATTTCCGTCAGCAGTTTACGGATGCATTTGAATTGACACACCCAAATGTAACGATTGAAGTGGTGGCTGCAGTAGATCAGGGCAGCATGTATGGCTATGGCAATCAGGAAGAACAGCAGGAAATGCCGGATAGCCTGGAAAACCTGAAGAAAATCATGACTGGCGATAATCCTGTGGATGTCGTTGTGGCTGACACGGCTACAATCAAATCGCTCATCCAGGAGAATATGGTGAAACAGCTGGACCCACTGATGCAGGAGGATAAATTCGATACCAGTGATATTGTGCCAAGTGTTATCGAAGGAATCAAGGATCTGGGAGATCAGAGCATCTATGCACTGACACCGACCTTCTCCTCGTCTGCGCTGTTCTATAACAAAGCGATGTTCCAAAAAGCAGGCGTAGAGCCACCTACAGATAACATGACGTGGGATGATATTTTCAACCTGGCAACACGTCTGACCAAAGGTGAAGGAAAAGATCACGAGTTCGGATTCTCATTCTCTACGTACCAGGGTGGTTCGCCTTACTACACCATGCAGCAATATTACAGTGCTCTGCAATTGAAGATCTTCGATGACAAAGCAGAGAAAATGACCGTAGATTCGCCGCAATGGGAGAAAGTATGGAGTACCATCAGCAAACTTGCTATCGATAAAGTCATCCCTAAAGGAGACGAACCACAGGATCAGGATCCGAACGGACGTTATAACCCGCTTCAAGGCGATCTGTTCCTCAGCAGCAAGGCAGCTATGGTTATTGGGGATTACAGCTACATCAACCAATTAATTGACGCAAACAAAAATGCAGATAAAATGGAAGGCTTCACCAAGGTGGACTGGGACGTGGTAACACCACCGGTACATCCGGAAGCGCCTGAAATTGGTGGCAATATCTATCTCAGCAGCCTAATGGCGATCAATAGTTCCGCTCAAAATCCGGATGATGCCTGGGAATTGATCAAATATATGAACAGCGAAGATTGGGCTAAGATTAAGGCACGCAGCAGCTACGAGATGGTATCCCGCAAGAGCTTCATTAAACCGAAGGACGGTTTGGATTACAATATCCAGGCGTTCTATACGTTGAAGCCTGTGCCTCCTACCAATACTAACCTGGATAAACTGTACCAAAAAATGCCGAGCCTCTGGCAAGTGAGCGAGAAAGGCATGGAATACTTCACTCAGGTGCTTGAGAACAAGAAGACGCCAAAAGAAGCGCTTGGTGAGTGGGCAGCCAAAGGTAATGAAATGTTAGAGAAGTTGAAGAAAGATCCAAAGGCCACGTTTTAAGCTTTAACAAGGAAATAGACAGGTTCGATATTGGCATAGCACAAAATAGTCGCTGGAGTTTTCAACCTCTGGCGGCTATTTTTTTGGGAAATGGGGTATTCTACAACAAGCAGAGATGAATTATAACTCCGGAAAGGAAGAGAAGGATGCGCTGGGTATATTTCAGCAAGCTATATGCAACTAAATTTCAGGCAGGATGTCTTGCCAAACGTATGGAGCAGGATGGGTGGATTTACGGTCATAATGAACCAGCAGAAGTAGAAGTATATCGTTCAAAAAGAGGAAGATATGGCGTTCGTTTTATTCCCTGACATTACCCCTTGACTTATTAGGGTAGCATGGTGTATATTAATTAAGTCGCTGTTTTAATATTTTTTACTGACGCGGGGTGGAGCAGCCCGGTAGCTCGTCGGGCTCATAACCCGAAGGCCGCAGGTTCAAATCCTGCCCCCGCAATTTAGTTTCACTTGGATGATTCACAGCCATCATCTGCACGTTATACATTATGTCTAGGGCCCTTAGCTCAGTTGGTTAGAGCGGTCGGCTCATAACCGATTGGTCGGGGGTTCGAGTCCCTCAGGGCCCATTCTCTTAAAACCCTTGCGCAGCAAGGGTTTTTTTCTGTCCTTTTTTATATATGGCGTTTAACTTATGGAATAATGGTCGCTATTGCTAATCCACTTCCTTCAACAGTTCTTCCGAATTGTTTCTGACATTCCCCACATCCCTGGAGACCTTATAGGCCCTCATTTCAGAAGCTTTATACGGCTTCAGAAGCGCGAGCAGGGAAGGAACATCGTTATGATTTCGATCCAGCCATTCTTCTTCATCCTGTGGGTGTAGAATAACCGGCATCCGATTGTGTATGTCTGTCATCAATTCGTTAGGTTCAGTAGTGATAATGGTGCATGTACTCAATTTGTTGCCTTCCGAGTCTGCCCAAATGTCGTATAATCCAGCGAGGGAGAAGATTCGTTCGTCCTTCAGCAGAATACGGAGAGGCTGATTATGCGTCCCTTCCTTCTTCCACTCATAGAAGCCATTCGTGGGAATGATGCAGCGTCTGGAGCTGATGAGGCGTTTGAACGAAGGTTTCGTGTCTAATGTCTCTGCACGTGCGTTGATCATCTTATTTCCGATCTTGTCGTCTTTGGCCCACGTAGGGACGAGGCCCCAGCGAAGGGAACCCAGACGGTTTCCTTGGGAGCTTCCAATGATGGCTGGGATATGCTGCATGGGTGCAGCATTATAATTGGGTTGGTACTCGTAGTCATCACTTATGGAAGCCATGTACCTGTCCATTAATTCCTCTAGAGGGTCAGTTATAGTAAATCTGCCACACATACGAATCACCTCCTAAACGGTCATTACCATATTTAATCATACTATTGAGGGATTAAACACGGTAAAAATTAGATGAGCCGGACGGTTGTCTGATCCTCGCTCAGAACGATGAAGGCAGATCCTCCTGCACAGTTTCAGAGCGGGTCTAATCAAAATGGAAGCAGCAGATGATGAGGTGCCCTTTTTTTTCGGATATCCTTGTCTGTCCATGCCATCTCTAGTATCTCGCATATACTATCCTATTCCAACTATAGGAGGTAGATTTCATGAGTCAATTTATTGATGCGAGAACCTCGCAGAATGCCAGTTTGGCTAACTCCATTGCTGTTCCTATTCTTGTAGCAAATACGCCGCAATTGTTTGGACAGATTGGCTTGGTAACGACGGCTGGCATGGGAGCGAATCCGCGTGTGCAGATGAAAGGTACGGTATCCGTGCAACTTCCATTGGCACTCGTTGGAATCACGATTACGGTAGTGCGTGGTACCGCTCCAACGGATCCGATTGTATACTCCGCAACGTCTACATTCAGCTTGAGCGTTCTGGCACCTCAGGTTATTACGTTCTCCGCGGATGACTACAACCCACCGGTTCTTCCGCAACTGACGTACACTGCTTTTATCAGCTCGAACTTGCTGGGTACGGTTCGTGTAGGCCCTGAGAACTTTGATGGAGCATTGTACTCCGACTAATCGCGTACCTGCTTGCTGAGGTTCAAAAGAGCTATCAAAATGATGACCGAGATCGAAGTAGTTTGGGGTTATCACTGCCTGCCTGATAAGGCAGGCTTTTTTATAGTTGGGGGAGGACTGAGTTTCTTGGGTTGTGGCACGCTTATGATATAATGAAAACCAATGAATTCATGGATAGAAAGCGGGTTTTAGATGACATGATTGAAAACGATGGACAGCGCTTCCGCTTCAGTGAGGCTCCCGTATGGGAATGGCAGCGAGCGTATTACGAACAACAGGGGTTGCAGGCTTGGACGGATAATCAGGTTCCACAATATATTACAAGCAATCCCATGATTGCGACTGCATACGCGGAAATGATCTTTGGCTTTCTTCAAGACTTGGCTGCCAAGGGACAGATATCAGAGACGGTAACCATACTAGAGTTAGGTGCTGGCGTAGGACGCTTGGCTTTTCAAATTCTGACCAAACTATGCGAGCTCAGGGACTATGCTGCAACAACGCTGCCATCCTTCCGTTATGTAATGACGGATCTTGCCGCTGACAATGTTACGGGGTGGAGGAATCATCCGTCCATGCAGCCGTTGATTCAGCAAGGATTGCTTGATTTTGCGCAATTTGATGCCATGCAGGACACGGAATTAAATTTGACGGTAGCTGATACGGTTATTCGCCCGGGTGAGCTGAGTCAGCCAATACTGATTATTGCCAACTACTTCTTTGACAGCATTCCTCAAGAATTAATATATGTCGGTGAAGGACAGATCTTTGAATGTGATGTTATGATCTCGAACGCCGATATCTCCACGAACCTTCAACCTAATGAAATGTTGAAAAACATGGAGCTGAGTTATGTGTATCGTCCTGCACCGGAGTACAGTAAACCGGACTTTCCGTATCGAGATGTTATCTCAATATACCAGGAAGAACTGGAAGACTCTCATATTTTGTTTCCGGTCGCGGGACTTGCTTGCCTGGAACGACTGGAGACATTATCCCAATCCGGGTTTGTGCTAATCACAGCTGATAAAGGGGATCATCGACTGGATAATTGGAAGTTTGCAGAGCCACCTGAATTTGTTCTTCATGGCAGCTTCTCATTAACGGCGAACTATCATGCCATTCAACATGTTTATGAGCAGCGAGGAGCTCATGTTCGTTTTACATCACATCATTACAAAGATCTGAATATCGGATGTATGTTGATGGTAGAAGAGCCAATGACCTACGTAAATATAAGACTGGCATACCTGCGAGAGATTGAGCGTTTTGGACCAGATGACTTCTTCAGTATAAAAGAATGGTTCGACCATCAGCTAAGCAGAATGGAACTTAAGCAGCTCTTGCCCTTTTGGCGTTTGGGCGGGTATGATGCCGAATTTTTGATACATAGTGCCCAGAGAATATCTGATCTCCTTCCTGAGGCAAGTGATGAAGAGATGTTGGATATCCAGCATGGAATTCAGATCATGTGGTCCTCCTATTACACCATGGAACAGATGGGGGATATTGCATTTGTAGCAGGGCAATTGTTGAATGAAATGGAAATGTATGAGGACGCGAAACATTTTCTTGAACTCGCTCTGGACGCAGATGAAGTGAAGCGCAGCACGGCAGTATTGTATGATTTGGCCGTATGCTGTTATGAACTGGAGCTTGAAAACGAAGCCTTGAATTACACCCGAGAAGTACTTGTGATGGAGCCTGATCATGAAGAAGCGCGTTCGTTGCTTCAAAGTTTGGAAAGCTGATCGTTATTCTTTTATTCATGAACGGGGGACCACATGAGATGAAAATCCTGATTGGACAACCGAAACTGGAGCAAGCCCTTGACCAATTGGAAAGAGAGCTTAGTTTCAATCCTGAAGTAGATATTGTGCTGTACCCAGAGGGTTATCTGAATCAGAATGTGGAAGAGGCACGCAGGTTGGCCGCGAAGTATGAAACGATAATTGTATCCGGACACCGCAGATTGGATGAGAGACCCAAGGATCGAGCGATTATTATGAATAAGGCTGGAGACATCGTGCTTGAAAAGGCTAAATACACACCTGCCACTACGGTTGAGGAGGCTGGCTGGTTAATCAGTACTTTGTTGTGTGACGAATTGGTGCGGCAAGGTTTTCGTAAGGAATTTGATGGGCAGGTGCATCTGATCATGCATTCCATTGGTGTTGGGATGTTCAGTGAGGAGCAATATACGGAATGGCTGGAAGAGGCGCGGCAGATTGCGATTGCGGAGCAGTGTGTGATCATGGGGACAAGCCATGCTGACGGAGCTTATCGGGACTCGGACATCAGTATTCCAATAGCCTACTGCGTTGCTCCGAATGGCGATATTCTGATCGAATCGAGAAATGATACTCGCTCACGCGTTATTGAGCTGAAGTCAGTGGGGAAAGGGCAGGACTGGAAGGCGGCTGACTTGAATATCAGTGTATTTTGCCTGGAATAGTTAATTTGTTTTGGGCGTAGCAGATTGGGGATATGCCCGGTCATTTGTACTGATTTGGCATATGTTATGGCATATCTTGAAATTCAAAGGAGGCCAATCAAATGAGTCAAGTCGGATACGGTTGTAACAATGTTGGTGGAGTAGGATACGGTATGTGTACTTCTACTGCGGCAATTCTGGTACTCTTCATTCTGCTCGTTATCATCACAAAATCGTTCTGGTGTTAATTCGTATCTGGTAATGAAACGGAAGAATCATTCAAGGCTCTGCTGAGAACTCGGCAGGGCCTTTCCTATGGATTAGAGAAGTAAGCAGCAGCGAGCCTTACATTTGACAAGCGAAAACAATGTGCTTAAAATCACATAAGACACTAAATTAGAGATTGAAGGGATCGTAATGCCGTTTATTCGCTTTAGAGGATTCACAGGTCACCAATTGGAGGAAACTGTCCCCCGGATTACTGAGCAGATGGCTCTCATATGTAATATTCCACGAGAAAGATTGAAGGCAGAGCGTTATGATGTACAAGCCCTTACTCCATCTCCCGCCTCGGTTGAGATCTTGATGTTCCAGCGTGATCAGGAGATTCATAACCGCATCGCATCTTCCATTCATGGTATTCTGGCAGACGAAGGTCTTTCTGATGCTCATATTTTCTTCAACATCCTGTCACCGACTTTATATTACAAGCAAGGCAAGCCGCTAACCGATTACCCGTTAGATTAAGTAACGATACGACTGTGCATATGGTTTACAAAAATAGGGCTGTTCCGCCAATGTTCGGAACAGCCTGGAACGAGCAGAGATCTGCTCGTTTTTTTATAGTTAAAAATGCCTATGCTCGGATAGAACGGCGCTGCTGGCGTGCTTGAATCAGTCCGGATGAGAACATGGATGAAAGAATGACCATGGCTCCTCCGATGAGATAGACCAGCCAGATCCCCGACTCATCTGCAACCCACCCAAACAAGATCGCAGACACGCTGAAGGCTGCAGTCATTAGCAAGCCCTCCCGAAGGATATTTCGTTTAGGGCGTTTAGGATATCTAGGGTCCTTCTTTTCAGTAGTGTCGTCCAAAAGTAAAGTGATGGCGAACATAAGCGTCAAGCTAGCCCATGACATGGCTGCAGCCGCCCAGAATATCTGTGAAGCTCCCCAGTGACTGACAACGAAACCGGCTATCGCATAACCAACTATGGTTGCGGTCTGGCTGGAGAAGGATAACAGGCGTTTCGTTTTTGCGAGCTCTTCGTGTTGTACAAGGCGGGGGGTGATTGTGTCAAGCACCAGCGATTCCCAGCCCTCCAGTAAGGAAAGAACGGTGATAACGGCCAGTAAGACCTGGATATGTAAAGTCAGGTAAGTAAGCGTTATGGCAATTCCGGTGAACATAAGCGTCTTAGCTACTGGAATGCCGATAAGCAGTTTGGCCACAGCGAAACGTCTCACAAGCCAGGGAGAGGTTAATGCTGCCACAATTCGTGTCGTCATCTGAATGAACGGAAATAGTGCGGCATAGAGTACCGATCCGGTCTGTCCATAGACCAGTAAAGTGATAACCATGATATATAATACATGAATAAAGGATAGGAGTGTCTTCGCAGCCCAGTATGGATAGAAAATGATGTTCATGCATAGATGCCCTTTCTAGGTTCATATATATTCAGTACTTGCTGAATAACAATACTAATAGTAAAGGGATGGAGGGCAATGCACCACAAATAAAATTATCATTTTCTGTTCATTGATAGCTCAAAAAGCAGTTATCCGGATAGACAACTGCTTCATAAGTATATGCTCTTCAAGCTGATGCGAGTGCAAAAGCAATAAACAGCATAACCAAACTGGTCATTCGGGTGAATGTCATATAAGGCTTACTGGGTTCGGACTCTCCCCTGGAAATCCATCCATAACGGAGATACCATCCGAACTTGGGAAAGCAGAGATTGATAATGCAAAGTGTCATGAAAATAAAAAAGAGGGTTCTCATGCCCAATCTTCCTTCCTTGTTTGCATGACCCGAATCGAAATTAACGACGTCTGCGTCTAGTGAAGAAATACAATACCAGAATAACAATAATAACAATCAACAGAAATTTCATGATGTTTTCCTCCTGACGGATTAGTGTGAGTTAAGCGTATTTTACCCACAAACCACATCATTTGAATAACTGTGTTACAATTAAATATATTGATTTCGGTTGATCCAATACCCAATTGTTATCATTTTAATTTTATATGCATTTGACGATACGGACCATAAGAAACAGGAGGGGAAGCATGAGCATCCAAAATAAGCACTCCATACCCATTCAGTGGGAGTTTTTAATATCCAAGCTTAAATCTTCCGTAACTGTGGTCGATGCAACTTCACCAGAGCAACCATTGATCTATGTCAATGAACAGTTCACTGCTCTGACAGGATATACCTCCGAAGAAGTGGTTGGACAGAACTGCCGATTCCTTCAGGGCAGGGATACGAATTCCGAGACTGTAAGCAAAATCCGTAAGGCTCTTAATCGGCAGGAGTCCATTAAAATCGATATTTTAAACTATACCAAAAGTGGTCAACAATTCTGGAACGAATTGAACATTGATCCCATATTTGATGATGAAGGACAGTGTCTCTTCTTTGTTGGCATCCAATATGACATTTCTGAACGGAAATATGCCGAAGAGCAGCTTCGCAGGGCGGCCAGGATGGCGGAGATGAACAGCAGGGGACATCTGGAGTTTATCGGGAAATTAAATCATGAACTGCGCACACCGCTGAATGGAATAATGGGCATGATCGAGTTAACGAGCATGGGTGAGATCAGTGAGGAGCAAAAAGAATATTTGGACCTTGCCCGTCAGTCCGGTGAAGCCTTGCTGAATATTGTGAATAACAGCCTTGACATGGCGAAGCTGGGCCGCGGCAAGATGCAAGTTGAGCAGGTCGAATTCCAGCCCCTTAAGCTCATTCAACAGATCGTTAGAACACACGAGCCTGCGGCTGAACAGAAAAAGGTTCAACTGCGCTGTCAGGCTGACATGCAGGTACCGGACGTTTTGGTCGGAGATCCGTTACGTTTGCGTCAGGTACTGGATAACTTGTTAAGCAATGCAATTAAGTTCACGGAGCAAGGTGAAGTGTTATTGCAGCTTGATGTGAAGGAACAACACGGGGACACCGTTACCTTGTTGTTCTCCGTAAGTGATACGGGAATCGGTATTCCCGAAGAGAAGTTACATCAGTTATTTGAGGCTTTTACCCAGACAGATGTCTCTCATGCCCGCAGATTTGGTGGTAGTGGACTGGGATTGACCATCTGTAAGGAACTGCTTGAATTGATGCAGGGGGATATTGCTGTAGAGAGTGTACCAGGGGAGGGAACGCACTTCCATGTGACACTACCGCTTTTAAGGCAGCAGGTTATCCCAAATGTGGGATAACAAGCGGTTAATAAGAATAAACGGAAAGAAGACAGTTCGGGGTGATGCGGACTGTCTTTTTGGTATTGTTTCACGAACGAACGTTCTGGTATAATGCAAGAGGGAACGGGGGAGACAGCATGAAGAGAAAGCGCACAAGGAAGAAGAAAAACAAAGGTTGGAGCAATCTTAAGAAATCGTTTATTACGCTGGTAACGCTGATGGTTCTGGCTGTCTTTGCCTGGTTCGAGGGAGAATTGCCGCTCGATCTGCCATCGCCGTTTAATGGGAGCAGTCAGGGCGTGGATCATACTATCACCTTTCCCTCTGCTCGGTATCCGGAGACGGCGAAGCATATCAAGGACGCCATCAAGGCAGGGCACTCGGATGTATGCACGATTGATCGTGAAGGCGCAGACGCCAATCGCGATCTGTCACTCAAGGGTGTACCCGTGAAGAAAGGGAAGGATCGGGATGAGTGGCCAATGGCCATGTGTGCTGAAGGCGGGTCAAATGCAGATATCGAGTACATTACGCCCAAGGACAACCGTGGAGCGGGTTCATGGGTTGGTAATCAGCTGAGTACATATCCGGATGGAACACGGGTGAAGTTTGTTGTGAAGTAGCTTGAACATTCAGACCATAGACCAAACCAAAAACCAGACCTGTGAGGGTCTGGTTTTTGGTTTGGTCAGCGATGGAGCTACAGATCTGCAATACTCAACTGCAGGCCCTTCATATGATGAGAACGGATACTCAGTATGCGAGTAACCTGCTCAACCTCATCAAAAGGAATCCAAAGGTTTCCCTGGACCGTACGCAGGGTAAGAATGGATGAGTCAGCAGAACGCTCGGGAAATCCGGTCACCGTTTGACCACTGGTATTGCGAACTACAATTTGTTGATTACGACGAATGGCAATTTCTACCTCTTTTTTCATAAGACATTGCTCCTGGTTATGAGATGGTTGCTTAATATGTCAATAATTTCAATGGTTAATTTGGCTTCTTTATCTAGTCTATCAGAACTAGGTATGGATTTCCAGAAAGAATTAAATCCTTCAGGTTTAGGTGAATTGACTTATGGAATAGATTTTTTTTTTTTTTTTAGTCTTGATCCAATAGGTATTAAACATTTTGGGTTATAACATGTGCTATTAGGGAGGGAACGGAATGACACAATTACTGGTTGGACTGGTTCAAACAGAGAACGAGGCGATTATCATGCTTAACAAGCTCAAGGAAGCAGGGGTGGAAACGGATGCGATGGGGGTTGTGGCGAAGGAGCATTTGGATCTCGATTTGATCAGCGAAAAAGCTGGCTTGGACAAACCGTTGAAGGGTGCGGGATCAGATGGTGCACTTGGTGTCTTTAAGGGTGTGCTCGCAGCATTGGGAAAACGCATGGACCAGACGATCTCTGCGGGCAAAGCGGTTCGCCGATTGGCTGGTAATGAAATTGGAGGAGAAACGGATGATCTCGTCCTTACTCTGGCAGAAGCCGGCATTGCCGAAGAAGATGCCCAGTACTATGAGCAGTGGCTTCTTCAGGATCACTTCCTTATCGTGGTGGAATGTAGTGAGGAAGATGCTGCCCGCATTGCACCCATTGTGAAGGAGAAAGATGCATAGAACAGGATTCTTGCAACTTTTTAGTTTAATTTAAGCCTGATTTTAGGTTTCTTTAATGTTGGGGCGGTATTATGATCTCACACCTCCCTTAATATAGATGGTTTATAGAAAGTCCGGGACCGCAACTCGGACTTTCTAGGCACTGCCAGCTGACGCTGGTAGTGCCTTTTCACATTTTTATAGTAGTCGTATTAAAAAATTAAATTATATGTTGCATAATGTTCAATCCTATGATAAGATATTTCTTGTCGCCTCAAGTGATAAAGTAATACATACATATGCCGGGGTGGCGGAATTGGCAGACGCACAGGACTTAAAATCCTGCGGTAGGTGACTACCGTACCGGTTCGATCCCGGTCCTCGGCATCCTAGCGGTTTTACCCGCAAACACAGCGTTAAATGAGCGTCAAAATGCGATGGGTCCTGCGTACTTGTCTCGGAGTAATCCGCAGGTACACAGGAGCCGCGCAAACACATCGGAGCATCCCACCGTTCACCTAACGGAAGGGGTGCTTTTTGCATTGGCGCGATTACGCGAAATTAAAAAGAGTTACGGAAATGCGCGTCCAGGTTGGAGCGAGATAATGGCGGATTTTCTGGCGCATAAGCGGCTTGATGACGGAATAGGGGAGCAAACATTAACGGACTATACGCGCGCCGTAGAGCTGCTGTTTAAGCGGTATCCGGACGCGTGGGATACGGAGGCTGCGTTAAAGGACGGGTGCCTAGCGCATATGTCCGGTGAGATGTCGCCGTCTACGTTCAATAACCGTCTGGTCTATCTCCGCGCATTCTTTAAATACTGCGTCGGCGAAGGTTATATAACAGTCAATCCGCTTGAGCATACGAAGAAACGGAGGACAGGCAACCGCGCAGTAGCTGTTGAGACCGAAGTGCTTCAGGCGTTACTAGCGGCGCCGGATCAGCGTACATTTGTCGGCCTACGCGATTACACGTTAATCGTATTGACGCTCGATACTGGCATCCGTCCGTCCGAGGCGATGAAGTTAATACCGCAGGATTTTAAGCTATCGTTGAAGGAGATTCATATACCGGCGCAGGTCGCAAAGAATCGTAGTGCGCGGACATTGCCGCTGTCGGATATGACTACGAAATCATTACGCAAGCTAATTTCCGTTCGAGATGACGAGTGGGGTCCGGATACTCCGATATTTTGTTCGTATGAAGGGCGTCCACTCAATCGGCATACGTGGGGCGACCGCATGGAGATATATTGCAAGAAGATCGGCGTACATATCCGCCCGTATGATTTGCGGCATGTATTCGCGTTGGAGTTCCTGCGTAATGGCGCGAACTCATTTGCGGTCCAGAAATCGTTGGGACACTCTACAATGGAAATGACGCGCAGATATGTATCGCTAGTTAACAACGACTTAAAAGCGGAACATGCGAAGGCCAGTCCGATCGACCGGTTACTCTCGAAGCCTAAAGCGAAACGGAATACGAAATTATAACGAAAACACTGACGCATGTCTCTTCGGGGATGTGCGTTATTTTTTTTTTATTTACGATGTCCCAATTCCGCAATTTTGTGTCCCTATATAATACGAGAAGCAAAACGGAAAGGAGAATGATTAATGACGCGTAGTCCTAAACTGAACGTCGAGCTTTTACAAGACGCGTTAGATAGCGGAGCTTCAATAGCGGTTGTAGCTCGTGCATTTAACGTCCATCACCAAGTTATCCGTAGAGAGATTCACCGCGGACACGTAGAGTTGTACGTTGCTTACGATGAAGACGTCGAAATGGATATCCCGAAATTGACGGATTGGGATATAGAGGATCTATTGGACGACTGGTGGAGAACCGCCTTCAACGGTGAGGAGGTATATGTCCCACCTCCAAATCGAAACAGCACGGTAACTACGAAGTTGTATCAGTATCTTGGAGAGAATTATGACGGAGTAGTCGGATGGATACGGAAGAGAGGTATAACCCGTCTTCGAGCCCAATTTTTAAAGGTATGCACAGGTTGTGGGCAGTTCCTATCGCTTACACAATTTACACAAAAGAGTCACTGTCTGCTCGGAGTAAGTTCGCGTTGCAGGGAGTGCACGTCAGATCAGCGTAACGATGACGTAGTAAGAGCCGCAGCAAATCGTAGGCGAACGCTATTGCTAAGTCTCCCTACGAATTGGGAACGCACTCACCGACTAGCAATGCGACTCGACGGAGGTGGTACGTGCGATCTTACGGATGAAACCGAATGTGACGACGACCACTTCATTCCGATAGCGACCGGACATTGCGGAACATATCTCGGCAACATGCGCCCGTTAGCTTCGTGGCTGAACGCTAATAAGAGCGCCGCAAACCCTTTCGAATGGTTCGAAGCGAACAGGCAACGCTTTGAACTCGATCAAGTCCGTTTCGATGCGCTAGTCAGCAAACTGGCGGCACAGAACGGATTGACTCCGGAAGAGTTTCGCAAATTTACGTATTGGTGCTTCGATAACCCACGCACCGTCGAACAGATTGCGGCCGATAACGCACGCTACGGTTACAAAAAGTCATCGCTTGAAATATGGCGCGAACAGACGGGGTTACCGTTTCCATTCGCAATAGACTTTGGCAATACGACACTTAACAACGAAATTTCGCGAAAGGAGGACGCTGCATAATGTCGGATACTCAACGCTTAGTCTCCGTCGAATCCCAAACGGAATACTCCGTTACGTCCGGCGCAACCGAAACGCGCATCTTCGTTAAATTCTACGTTGAGGCTGTACGCTCCGGGATGATTGCGGATCTCGGACCGGAGCGTCTGCAGACGCTTATCGTCCTCGCCTCGTATATGGGCGCGGATGGAACGTGTTACCCTACGCAATGGCAGATCGCTAACAGTCTCGGAGTGGCGCGGGAGACGGCGGCCAGGCGCGTTAAGGCACTCGCAGACTACCGGTGGAAAGGACAACCGCTAATGTTACGGGAGCGGACGCGCCATCCGGATAGTAAGAAGTGGGAGAACACCGTGTACAAAATCCTGCCGGTCAGCGGCTTGCGGATATTCGATAAGTGAGCCAGGTGACGTTAACGCCACATAGCTTGGAGCTTACAAGGCTCGGCATCACACTAAGAAGAACCAGTAATAACTAGAACCATCTTTATAACTAGATTAAACATTACCGCTCAGTTGATTTTGCTTCGCAAACTAAACTTCGCGGGACGATTAATTACTAACCTAATTGATTGCGCGCAGAAAGTTATACGGAGCCAAAGGCGACGGCGAGTATGAGCGTAGCGAATCGCGAGCATATACGCACTTATAAAAGAAACGGAGGAATCACGTTATGTCTAACCGCAAGCTCACGAAATTTCCCGTCATTGCCGCAGACGGCACGCAGTACCGCGTTACGATAAAGCGCGGAGAGGACGTTGACGGTAAGTACGTTTTCGTAAGACTGTTCGTGCGGCGCAAGATTTTCGGATTTGCTGGTGTAGCTCACGGTAAGTTTTACGACGGATACGGAGTGTACAAAGCTGACTATCCGGACTACATCTCAATTGCGCGGAAAGTGTGCGGAGATTTCACGGACGACATTCTACCGCGGATACAACGCAAGTCCGCCGCCATCGACGCATTCCAAGCGTGGGACGGCCGCCTATGAGATGCAAAGGGCGCATGTATTACGCTGTCATTACCGTTTATCTCCTTGCTGCTGCCGTAATAATTGCGTGTATTTCCGCCGATTACAGCGCGCTAGTCACAAATATACCGGAGGTGTTTCCGAAGTGAAAAACCACGTGAAACTCACGCAAAATTACGCAATCAAAACGGACGCGCACAACTTCATCGTCCTGCAACGCAAACTCGTTGACCCTACGAAGGCGCCCGGATATAAACCGGTTGAAGGCGCCGAACTTCCCGCGTTAAAAGAACGGTGGGACGAAATCGCATATTACCCGCTAACGAGCGCCAACCTAGCCGCGCTAATCGATAACGTCAGATTGCGCGAGGCAACCGATTCGGAGTACGCAAGCATCGCGGACCTGGCGCAGGCTATACGTGAGACGACGGCGGAGATTATTGCGGCTGTTAACGCGGGCTTAGCGCCTGGATTTAGCGTCAATATAGGCGCGTAAGGGCGAGCGGAGGGTATTCGGTAGGGTACGGATGAAAGGCGCTTATATCACGGTTAAATTACGGGAGGGATACGTATGGATGATTACCGCGGCAAGATCGTAAAGGTGGACGGACGCAAGATGTTTGCCTGCATCGGCCA
Source organism: Paenibacillus sp. ACRRY (assembly GCF_022346995.1). Classification (GTDB taxonomy): domain Bacteria; phylum Bacillota; class Bacilli; order Paenibacillales; family Paenibacillaceae; genus Paenibacillus. Next base: position 595,866 of record NZ_JAKRNM010000002.1, read on the forward strand.
GGAATTTTATACGCGGAAACTATATTTACGGCTGCCGAAAGAGCTTGAGCATTTGGACTGCGACCGATGCTCGGAGCCTACGTTTGAGATTGACGCGCGTAGATGTTCCATTGTTGATCCGGAGGATATCGCAACTAGCGTAGTTGATTACGTAATGTCTTATGAAGGAGGCGCGGTATGAAACTCTCAGAAGTCATCATAAAGTGGCATGCGATGTCTGCGCGAGAAAGAGACGCGTGGGTAGAAGAGGCAGTGTTTGGAGGAGCTACATACGACGAGTTCCGGTTAGTTAACGATGTGCGCGTATTAGTCCCGAAATATACTACCGATATATCTGCGGCATGGCTCGTCGTCGAGGAACTTCGAAAAGATCATTTCCTGTATCTATCGGATGCGACTCCATACGGATGGTTCGTTGACCTGGACCACGAAAACGATCCGATTGTGGCTCAGAATATAAACGCGGATACAGCGCCAGAAGCAATTGGACTTGCGGCTATCGTAGCGAAATTAGCTCGGGAGGACTGAGCGCCATGTTCGCAGATTTCCGCAGAGCATTCGCACCAACGCCGGAAGAGATTCAACGCGCAGAAGAGTACCTCGCGAAAGTTGAGCGGAAGGACAACGAGTATCTCCGCAGCTTCGGCTTCAACGATACTGACATCGAAATTATCCGCGCAATCGAATCGGAAGAAACGCAGCACCTATGCGGATTCCAATCGTATTCGAGCCGGATCGAGTTACTTAGGAGCGGCATTATTACGGTGGATGACGTAAGGAACGATATTAAACGGAGGATTACACATGAACGACGTAACATTCGAAACACCTGACGATATCATCGAATGGTATCGCAAACAAAACGAAGGAGATGACGCGAATGAGGCTACGTAAATTTCCGGTAACCGCGGGTAGTGGGCGTGAGTATGAGGTCGAAGTAGTACGCAGATACGCGGGATTAGGCAATATGGGTTTGCGTTTCCGGATATATAAGCGCGAGTCGTACGTGAGTTTGTTCGGAAGAATTAAGCAACGGCGAACTCTGATGCAATCGGATAACTACTGGGAGCATCAAGTTACCAACGTGGTCGAGCGTGCAATAGCTCTTGTAAGGCGTGTTGAGGAGGAGACGATGAGCGGTATCGAACGCGAACAATCTTACGCGGAGTTCGAGCGCTGGGACGGGAGGATTGACGCGAATGAGTAACGTAAACAAACCGGTTATTCCCGTAGAGGTTGCGGACGCGATCGAGATACTACGCGAAGACGAGGTCCCACATAGTAACGAGAATATCTTGCTGCTGCGTGCTACCGGCGGAAAGGCGGAGTGCCGTGTAAGAGCAGCGGAAGCGTTACGTTTAATCCCGTTCGACACGTTGCTGGCCGCGTTGGTTAACGGGTATGAGCGTGAGTTGACGGGGGAGGAGCGTTTAGCGAAGGCATATCGAAACATACGCGATGAGTATCAGGTTTGCCTGTTTGACGGGAGTAGTGAAGAGATCAGCTTTGCGAACGGAATGCGCTACGCACTTGATACGCTAAGCATCAAAATCGAAGGAGTGAACGCGTGATAAAGGAGCTCGTCCATCGTTTAGTACGGAACTTATACGTCCAGCATGCATTAGTCGGGCTAGTGTTCGCAACGGTACTATGCGTGTGGTTTTCGTTCCCGGATGATGCGTTTTGGGTAATCGTTATCATCTGGCCGCTTCTCGTAGCACTATGGTTTTACGCGTTTGTCAACGGAACAATTCCGGGAATGAATTTGTAAGGAAACGGGAGAATTATGGAGATAATCGTAGATAACGTTTTATTTGGAAAATCGGTTAATGTTGAATTAATTGGGCTTAATGTTGACGAAAATCAGCACAATGTCGACAAAAACTAACTTGATGCACACATTAACCTGCTTTTAAACAATATTTGTAAATCGACATTCAACCACGTAATCGCCGAATATGGCGTTTTACCAAAATACGCTAGTCCACTTATACTACGGAGGTGTCAACGATATGACAACGGAGACGAAGCGGGATCTGCAGGCGGATCTTGCGCTATGTGAGGCTGCAACAGCGGGACCTTGGTTCGCATCGGGAGAGGATGAGCGTCCGATAGTCGCTGAGCGGGAGTCGGTAGTAACCGCGCGTGGAAGCGAGCTAGCTTACGTAAGTATTGCGTGTGAAGACGAAGAGTTCATCGCAGAATCACGAGAAGGGTGGCCGGAAGCTTTGTGCAGGGCGATTGCGGCTGAGGCGGAGGTCGAACGTTTAGACGCGAGGTATCAATCGATGTTCTCGCGGGCGTTAGAAGTGAACAAAGCGCGGGATTCCTACTCGTCCGCCGTACATCAAGCGATCTATTATTTACGAGAGGAACGCGTCAGAGAGGCGCTATTAGTACTAACGGAGGTGTCCGCCGATGCCTCGCGCTAAGAAACCGCCTAAACCGAAAATCACCGCAGACCAACGTAAGGACTGGCGCAACATTCCGCTCACCGAATGGAAGACGCCGACCGTACACGCCATGATTTCCGATCTCAACCGCGAGCAATACGGAGTCGAGACGTACATTCCTCTGCGTGGCTGGGCGTTCGAGCAAGGCGTCATCAAACGCGCACTTACGCAATACGGAGCGGAAGCCTTACGCGAGACAATTACGCGAGCATTTCGGGAGCACCGGGTGACGCCACAGTATCCGCAATTGACGGCCGGATTTTTGATCGCGTATCTATTGCCGAGGATCATGCCGCAAGTGCTGGCGGAACAGGCGCGGGCATCGAAACAGGCGGAGTATTGCGGTGATAATTCGGATAACAACGCGCTGACTGACGATGAGATTATCGATTTATTCTAACGCGTCATAAGTTTTGCGCAAACAGATAGGATGACCATGAGGGTGTAAATTAGAGCCCGAAAACATCAGACGAAAATCATCCGAAAAACAGCCGTAAATCATCCGCATGATAATTATAAACGCGATACAGTAAGGAGGAACGCAATTGTCGAACGCTAAAAACTGCATACTCGCGCAGCACTGTTCGCTGGCAGGTGGCGCGCAATGTACGAAGCTATGTCCGAGCTATATCGCAAACCACGGACTGAATGGCGCAGGCGGACGGGTAGGCGCGGCAAACCTACCGTTAGAATACCGCGGAGTAACGCTTGCCAACTCGCCAGCACGCGAAGAACAGGCGTCCATATACCGCGTTCTAGAAGGCTACGTACCGACGTTTGCGCGCCAATTCGAGGAGCATCCGGAAAAGCCGATCAAATCGCTGTACTTTTATAGCGACTCGCCAGGCACCGGTAAGACAACGACGGCAAGCGCAGTCCTTACGGAATACATTACGCGGCATTATATCGGATCAATCCTGCGCAACAGGCAAGCGCTTGATCGACCGGCGTATTTCCTCGATGTGAACGCGTGGCAGACGCTATATAACAAGTTCAATCGACCAACGGTACCCGCCGACGTTGCGGAGCCAGCATCACGCCAATATTACGCATGGATGACGGCAGCAGAGGTGGCACCCTTTGCGGTCCTTGACGATATCGGAGTACGTGACGTGACGGAAGGTTTCCGCGGAGATTTGCACACGATTATTAATCACCGCGTGACTAACGGAATGGTCACGGTGTATACGAGTAATATTCCGCTGCGTGACTTAAATACGGTGTTTCGCGAAATGAAGCCGCGACTCGTCGACCGGATGCGGGATCTCTGTATCGAGCGCGAGTTTGTCGGAATAAGTCATCGCGGATTAAAACGAGCGTAAAAACGAAAAAGTGAGCATTCGGGAGTATTCGGGAGATGGGGATAAATAAAGTGGTTCATCTTCGACAAATTGCGACTTGACCGCAGTGATATAGCTCACATTTTTGCGGATTATTTACCTAAATGTGTCCAAAAATTTACGTTTACTGGAACTGGTGTCGAATGGCGCACATGGGAATTTTGACCTAAACGCGAGTTGACGTAATATAACATGCAGTGTAAAACAGGAGGTGTATAGTACAATGGCAGTTACAGGTCAGCAATTGCTATCTAAGTTGATTGACGCAGGCTCTACGCAGGCACTCACGAAGTATAACGTTAAGCGATCGGACTTTCCTACGCTACCTGAGCAGAGCGCATACGACTTTATTGAAAGCTACGCGAAGGAGAACGGAGGTGCTACGCCTTCACTCGCAACCTTTGTCGCAAATGTACGAAACGTGACGTACATTCCGGAGGTTACGGATTCGTTCGAGTACCTTGCGGGGCAGCTAAAAGATGCGACAGGTAAGCGGGAATTGGCGGCGTTGCTGAATAGTCCGGACCTAGAGCGGGACTTCGGCCAAATGTCGACAGAATCCTTCATTAATAGCTTGACCACGCGAGCAAATGAGATTAAGATTAAAACACGAACGAGTGTTCCGAAGATGACTGATATTTCCACATCGGGTGAGCGATTTTTAGAAGAGTTCCGCGCACGAAAAGCAGGCACTTCTTTTAAAATATGGCGCAGCAAATTCGGTACAATTAACACACAGATCGGCGGCTATTTTTCAGGAAACACATACGCCTGGTATGCGCGATCTGGCCGCGGTAAATCCGTAATGGTCATGGAAGACGGTATTGAATCGGCGTTCCAGGGTGCTGTAGTCCTCGTATGGGCGCTCGAAATGTCGGAGTACGAATGGATGGCGCGCGCATACTCGTCGATCAGCGCCAGGATCAGCGAAACGGTTAAGCGAATTGAAGGCGTGGACTATACGGTTGGCTTCGATAACCGCGCGATGCTCATGGGTAAGCTGGACGAAGCGTATGAACGCGGACTTGTAGCGTTTATCGAAATGCTCAGCGAGATTATACCGGGACGTATCGTATTGCGTGCGGCAGATAGCGAAGGGTTTTCGCAACGTTCGATCTCGCAGCTTGAAGCGGACATTAACGAGATCGATGCGGATGTCGTCATAATCGATCCGATTTATCTGATGGACTACGAGAAGAATACGTCGCATGTGGCGGGCGGAGATGTCGCGGCGACTAGCGTCAAGCTCAAGCGGTTAGCCGGCCAAACGAAAACCGTAATACATGTCGTGACGCAAGCGGAAGAAGACGCGAAAGAGAAGAACGAAGACGGAACGCGAGAACTTAGCCCTCCGCCGAGAGCCGGTATTAAGAAGTCGAAGGCGATACTTGAGGACGCGGCTAACGTATTCGGAATCGATACACTTGCGCAGGAAGGACGCGGAGTTATCGAATTGGGTAAGGGCCGTAATGGCGGCGAGGACACGCGTGTTGAAATCGTATATCTGCCGAATTACGGCGTGGTACGCGAGTTGGATGCGCAAGGGCAGGCGGCACAGTTTGCGGACGTGAGCGGTTTTTAATTACCGCTCGTCGCTCCGTCCGTACAAGTGATCGATAGTAACGCCAAAGTAATCAGCGACCACTGGAATAAGTCCGATTGGAAACTTACGAGTTCCTGAGAGGTAGTTGCTAAGGCTCTGCGGTGTGATACCGAGTGCGGCGGAAAGCTCCTTTTGCTCTACGTTGTTTTGTTCGATAAGAAGTCGGATATTTCGGGCAACAATCTCTTCATAACTCATGCAAATTTCTCCTTGACTATTCACGAATCGTGTATTAGGATGGGGATACACAAAACGTGAATCGGTATTTTTATCCACTATAGCACGTTTTGGAGAAGTGTTCAATAGGAAAGGAGGACAACTCTATCCGCAATGTCATAAACGTTGACACGTTCTTAGCCGCAATCGAAGCGCATGACTGGCGTAATATTCAACCGAATACTCGCGGCCGCCTCAACGCCTCATCCCCGTTTGGTAATCGCGTAGATAAGACGCCGTCCTTTAGCGTAATTACTGACCCCGACTCGCCGGACTTCGGTTGCTGGCGTGACTCAGGCGCAAACGATCCGGAATGGGCGCGCGGTGGACCCGTTAAGCTCTACGCGTTCCTTCGAAATATCACGTACGAAGAGGCGCGCGAGGAACTACTGACCGGAGACGTAGCGGAAGATGGTCCGCCTAAACTACGCATCAAACTTGTTCCGCCAGGACCCCCGCCTAAACCGCAGCCGATCGATGTTAGCGCATATCAGACCGTAGTCGTTCCGTATCTAACAGGCCGCGGAGTCGATCCGGAAGTACAACGCGCATTCGATTGCGGGTACGACGGCGAGAAGAACGCGGTTGTAATGCCGTGGCATGCGCCGGACGGTACTGTAATAAACGTGAAGTGGCGTGCGACTTGGTCTAAGGCGTTTTGGTATGCTAAGGGCGGCGCGCCTGTCCGTAACATGTTATACGGTATCCACCTCGTTTACGCGCGGAGGATAAACCGGATTGTTATCGTCGAATCCGAAACAGACGCGATGTATCTATGGAGCTGCGGTATACCTGCGGTGGCAGTCGGCGGTTCTACGTTTACAGATGCCCAGGCGGAAATGCTGCGGATGTCTCCGGTAACTGCGCTTGTGATCGGTACGGATAACGATGCGGCGGGCGAGAAGCTGCGTGAGGAAGCTGCGGCTAAGATGCGCGGATATTGCGAGTTGTACGACGTAAGGTGGCCGGATGGCGCGAAGGATGCGAATGAGGTTGGCGATGAAGAAACGGTGAGGAATACGGTTGCTTGCGCTGTTAGAAGAAATATTTTCAAGAGAGCGCAACATAGTATCGACACGTATCGTCAAATAATGTAATATTAGGCAGTACACAAACCTGTGTACTATTCGTCGGTACAAGCGAACTAATCGCTTGCAGCCTCTTCGGGAGAACGCGCAACTCTCTTCATTTCGTACAGCTCATAAGGGGAATCAAGGTTAAGTGCTTCCGCTATGGTGCGTAGGGTGCCTAAGCCCATTACACCGACAATATGCTGACGATTAATATAGTTGTTGATCTGCTGCTTACTTATACCAGTAAGTTCAGCCAACTTAACTTGCGTCATCCTTTTGGACTTAAGTATCTCCCGAAGTCGGCACTTACCGACTTCATACATAAAACCCTCCAACAACAAGAATAAAAAAAGATTTTGAAATGATGTCCCAACTTTTGATTTTTTTGTCCCTATATATAGTGTAGACAACAATAAGGAGATGGTAAATGGTGAATAAGCAACAATTGAATACAATGGCTATCGCAGCTCGCAATGGAGATGACGCAGCACTTTGGGAAGTGAAAGCACACTTTCAAAAGATGATACATAGTCTCTCGGAAGCGAACAGGAATAGAGTCAAGCAAGAGCATTTCGAAGAACAATGCTTCGACTTAATTGATGAAACGATAATGGATTTCGATGGCACTCTCGGAGACTTCTCCCAACTTGTTGTGCACAACATAAAGCGAAGGCTCGGGAGAACGAAAAAAAGGCACTCTGTTAAATGTAAAGGGATAGAGACGGTGTCGCTACCTTGCAGAGAGTCAGAAGATGGTTTTGTTGAAATGGAGTTCGTAGACGATTTGGCGATCGTAGACGATAACTTCCTAACTAAAGAAAAGATCACCAGCTTGGCGGCCGGTGACCAAAGAAAAATGAGAGTCTTAACCTTTATGATTGACCCCGGTTACAGTGAGTCTAGTACCGCACGGCTGTTGGCGCAGCAGGACGGTAAGAATGTAGACACACACCGCAAGTTTATCCAAAGATTAAGAAAAGACTGCCAGAAAGTGTTAGCACACGCAATCTGACTTAATAATTGTAGTTCTCACTTTGAGTTCGGTCGGAGTTTCAGGCACGAAGCCCGACCTTTTCTCAAAAAGAGTATATCATACTTTCTTAACAAATTGACAATATGTATGTTGTAAATCTTTGGTAACATGTCCAACTCACAATTAGCATATTACCATGGTTGATAACGCTTGTCAACGCTATCTAACTATATTATACCCGGAGGTGCGCCGTATGAAACGCGCTCTTACTAAAAATATACGTTCGTCTAACAACGAAGTTTCACGCTTTTTTAACGAAATTTACCCGCCGACTCGCCGTTACCCTGACGTAGAGTACCGTGGAGGCGTGCGCGAATACGAAGACGCAGCCGATTACGTCGATGTCCGCGCAGTTATGAAAGGCCGGGTGATCGCGTGAAAACTCCGCTAAGATGGTCCGCAACTTCTCACGCAATTAAACGCGTCCGTGAACGGTTCAATGTCCGCGGAAGCGATACGCAAATCAACGAATGGATTGCGCAGAAACTTGATACCGCGTCGTTTATCGGATGTATTCCGGATGACTCCGGCAAGATGCGCCGCGCATACACTTCCGGCAAGGTCGTTATCTTCGTCGCCATTGCGGATAACGCTGTAATCACCGTTCGTGAGGCGAGCGTACAACGTGAATGGCGCGGCGTTATCGAAAAGCTGGCGGATAAGGAGTTGCGCAAGCATAAGCGGCGGGCTCTGCAGGAAGAACGCAAGCTGCTCGATATGCGTACGCGGATGGAAACGGAGGTATGCGAATTACGGACGGCGGCTTTAGGTGCGAGATCCGAAGCGAAGCGAAACGCATACCATGCGAGAGTTAACGCTTTGACTATGCGTATAACAGAGGTGGAACGCGATATAAACCGTGTGAGACGTGACGTTTTGAAGGCGGCCGAGAGTTATGCCGCGGTAATTTGAACCGTATCATTTCCTATTTAAATGGCGTAACAAGTCGGCCCTGCGTCGGCTGCGCGGTATTAGCTGCGGAAACTTCCGGTTAGTGCCGTGCAGCGGGCGTGGGACTTGTGGAACAGGAGCGGACAATGATCCGCTTAGCACAAGCGAAGAGTAAGCCGCGAACGATACGGAGTGCACACGTATCCAGTAGCGCAATCCCCGTTCGAACAAATAAACCGTAAAGGAACGTGATTGAATGAGCATTTTCACTAAAGTCGGCGAAGCAGCAGCGGCAGCAACTAATAACGACGGAGGCGCGCAGGAAAGTCCGATCGTATCGTTCAAATCCGGAAGTACGTTCAAAGTCGGTGTCAAATCCGTATTCAACGTCGCGGAGTACTACGGTTACAGCATCTACAAAAAAGTGAACACGTTCGTACCGAAGAATCCGCCAACACGTAATGCCCGCGGCTACATCGACGCAAACCCTACGGTATGGGACGAAGCTGCATCGTTACTTTACGCGGATGCTGACAAAGCGAAAAAAGCCGGCGCTACCGAAGATGCGGTCAAGAAGATTACGGACGAGGCGTATCTGTATCGCGGTAAGCAACGTTTCCTCCGCGCATTCTTCGATTTGACTACCGGAAAGGACATAGTAGTCGACTTGTCGCCGAAACAAGAGAAGACGCTTAAAGCGGTCATCGAGAAGTACGCGAAGAAACTCGGCACTATCGCGTTCGAACTTACGAAGACCGGCGCAGGCACCAACGCAGTCGTCGCGCTATCTCCTATCATCGATATGGACGAAGACCTGACGGAAGAGGAGCGTAAGAACTTCGCTAAGCTGGCGGATGCAGAATTTGACTTCGCGGCATTCGAAACGTGCTTGTATGTAGCTGACGAAGAGGAGCAAACGAAGAATCTCGTAATCGCCGGATTCGATATCGGACGTCTCGGTCTCTCGATCGGTGCCAGCGCAAGTAACGCGCAAACTCCATCCGATAATGACGCGCCACTCGATATCACGGAAGAGGACTTACCGTTCTAATTAAACGTTAAGGAGGCGGTAACATGAACGTAGCCGGACCGGAAACACGCAAGGTAACCGTCTTAATCAACGTACCAGACGCGAAGAGGCTTCCGCAGGTCGGTGGCGATCTCGCGAAGTTTCTTACGGCGCTCACGAAGGATCACGGATTGTTTACCGTAGAGGTTGCGCTCAGCGTGGAGCCTACGCAATATACGGCGTTCGGCGCTGCGGAGATGCCGCCGGAAGAAAGCGAATTTGAAATCGTATTTACACCGGAAAGGGAGAGTGATTGATATCGCACACCAATCAGAAATAACGGGCAAGTATTCGGAGCTGGCGGCGCGTCTTGCGCTGTTAGCTAACGGATGGACCGTGCATCAAGCGGAAACGGACGAAGCCTACGATATCCTGGCGCGCGATCCTCTAACGGGTGATTACGCGAAGATTCAGGTGAAGACGGTAAGACAGCGCATAGACCGCGGCGGCGACCTCGTAGTCTACGCGAAGAAAGGTAACGGCACAACGTATGATTTATCCGAGGCAGACTTCATAGTAGGCGTTTGGGTTACGGAAGCCGGACCGCGTGTATTCATGTTCGAGAACCGCATGATCGGCGAGTACTGGTGCAAAGAGGCAAGCGCGACCGAACGTTGGGTCGAGCTATCTCTTACGCTGGATCGCGAAGTTATTGCGGCGGCTTAAGCGGAATCGACCATATATTAACGCAAGACCGGGCGGAGGCCAAACGGCAGCCCAAGCGAAGGAGAACGTAAAAGATGGCGAAACTTAACGTGGTAATTCCGGCAGTAGAAGTAACGGTGGGCGACGTGACTTATCGTAAGGTTGAACGTAAGGCTCAAGCGGGCGATATTATCCGGTTCGATAGCGAAACTGATGTAGAGGAAATCACAAGCGGAGGATTTTACGCGGTTAATAGAATTGACAGTTTCGGTGACGCGCGGATTACTGACGATTACGGCGACGACGATTACGATACCGCCGGAGAAGACTTCGATGTCTACGCGCCAGTCAACGAATCAACACCGGAAACTATCACGTTTCAGGGCGCAAAATGGCGCAAAGTCGATCGCGATGTCCGTGAAGGAGATGCGATTAAGTTTACGGATGAGGACCGTTCTAGCTACGTGACAGAATCGGAGCTGTACGTTGTAAATTACGTAGACAGTCTCGGAGATCCGGAAGTATCGGACGATGATGGTGACGATTACGACGCAGGTAGTGATGATTACGAAGTCTACGAAAAGGTTGCGGTTTCTACGCCTCAATATCGTGAGGTTAAGCGGAAAGCTAACGTAGGCGAGCGGATTAAGACGGTAGAGGAGCAGCACGGAGACTACCATATCGGTACACAGCTCACCGTCATCAATGCGGATCGTTGGGGTGATGGGACGGGAGTATCCGTTAAGGAAGTCGGCGCAGGATTATTCCACCGCGAATACGTCGTACTTGAACCGGTAAACGCGGAGCCTACGAAGAAAGCGGAACGCCTGGCCGTCGGAGATTATGCGCGGTTTGTAAGAGACGGAGCCACCGTAATGCGGACCGGAGATATCGTAGAAATTCTTGTGGTTGACTCGAGCGACGTTCCCTATCGAACTAAGCGTCTGGCTGATGGGGCGGAGGCGTGGACGCAAGCGGTTAAATTAGTCCACGCAACAGAACAAGAGGTGGCGGCCGCTAAACGCGCAGCTCTCATCGCGCAATTCAGCGTAGGCGATAGCGTTAAATTGACGGTAGAAGACGGTAAACGTCCGCGCTTTGGCTACGCCAGTGTAAGTAACGGAGATATCGGTAAAGTCACGCGTACTAGCGGGGATAAAATCATCGTAGACTTCCCGACACATGACGCATGGATGGCGGACCCAACGGAACTTACGAAACTCACCGCAGAGGAAGTCGCGGAAATCGAACGTAAGCAAGCGGAAGAGGCGAAATGGGCGGCGATCGGACGTAAGGTTAACGAGATTAAAGCGGGTGACGTTGTTCAAACGTACAAGGAGGAGTGTGGACATCCGGTCGGAACCGTAGGAATCGCGTCTCGTAGCGGAGATGCTTCGTCCATCGAAGTTAAAGTAGACGGAAAGATGACGTTTTACCATTTCGTTAAATTAATCGTACCGGTAGAACAACGCTTCGATACGAAGGAGGTGGACGCCGCATAAGCGCTAGCTTCACGCAATCCAGCGCAAATACACGAGTAATACGCGAGGGAAGGAGTGACGTATTATCGCGCCAAAATTAACGCTTAACTTACGTCCGCCTGCGGATGACGGAGCCGCCGAACGGGTGGCCGACGCGACTAAACGGAAGAAGGCGGCGCAGGAAACGGTAGAGGACGCGTGGGTACGCATACTTGCGATGAAGAATAGCGATTCGGATACCGAAAAGTTGCTTGCGGTTAAGGACGCCATGGAGACGGGTGTAACAGGCAGACATCCGTCCGGCGTCGGCAAGCGGTTCAGCAAAGCGGAAGCTCTCCGCATCTACAACGATCTGCGCGTAATGCTACGGGAGAAGACGTTACGCGAAATGGTCGAGAAGACTCCGCGCAATTATTTCCTCATCACTAACGAGAAGCTGTTGGCGCGGCTAATCGAAAGGTTATGTGAGCAGACAGAAGTAGCGGTCGATACGGAGACAACAGGCGTAGATGTTTATACGGATGTGATCGTCGGCATATCGCTAACGTTGCCGTCCGTAAGTATTCCGCCACTAGCCGAAAAAGGAATGCACGTATATATTCCGGTGCAGCACGATGAGGGCGAGCAACTTTCGCGTGATTACGTATTGTCCGAATTGCGCGGATTCCTATACGACGAAGGCATCGGCAAGGTCCTCCATAACGCAATATTCGATATAGCGATGTTCAGACGCCACGGCTACGATCTGCGCGGAGTTACTTGGGATACGATGGTCGCGATGCACTTGCTAAACGAGAATGAACCGTCGTTCCGCTTGAAAGACCTCGCGCCTAAATATCTCGGAGTTGAGTCCGACACATTCGCGGAGTTATTCGGTAAGACACCGTTTAATGAGATCAAGCTAGATATTGCGCTGGCTTACGCGGGCAAGGATACCGATTTAACGTGGCAGTTATATCAGTTCCAGTACGAGCACTTTGCGCAGATGCCGACGGTGCTTGAATACTTCCAGACGGTCGAAGTTCCGCTGCTGTACGTAATCGTTGAGATGGAGGCTAACGGATACATCCTCGATCTGGACTTCGCAAAAGAATACGGAGAGCAATTAGCGGCGCGTGCAAAAGAGCTTCACGCCAAGCTCATCGGAGTCCTATCGAAACATCACGTAGGAGACGCGGAACTTAACCTCAACTCCGGTCCACAAATGAAGGCAGCGCTTTCCAAAGAGATCGGAAAAGAGCTCCCAAACATGGACGCTAAGAAGACGCTTAAGCCAATGGCGCGGGATTTCGAAGTTATCTCGGATCTCCTGGAATACCGGAAGATTACCAAACTCAGCGGAACGTATATCGACGCGCTTCCAACGAAACAGAATCCGACGACTAAACGCTGGCACTCACGCTTCAATCCGATCGGAACCGTTACGGGGCGTTTCAGTTCCGGTAAGGACGAAGAGGCTGCGGATTCCAATCAATTCAATGTTCAAAACCAGCCGGAGGATGCGCGTAAAATGTTCGTTGCTCCTCCGGGAAAGGTACTCGTATCGGCGGACTTTAAAGCGCAAGAGATACGGTGTACCGCGTATTTATCCGGAGAGCCCGTACTGATCGAAGCGTTCGAAAAGGGAATCGATCCGTATGCAAACATGGCGAGCATGTATTACAAGCGCCCGTACCACGAAGTCAATAAGTTGCCCAACGGAGAGGATACGCCTGAACGTAAGGCGATGAAAGTCGTATGGCTCGCGACATTGTACGGTATGAGCGATTTCTCCCTTGCGGATATGCTCGGATTGAAGAAACCGGAAGCGACCGCGTTTAAAGAAGAGTTGTTCGCCGGAATGCCGAAGCTTAGCGCGTGGCTCAAAGAGAACGAGGAGCACGTTGCCAAGTACGGATTTGTGTGGGCGGATAAACAACAACGTAAACGGCGCCTACCTGACGGTAAGCTTAGGCGCAAGGAAATTCCGTTCGGCAAGTGGAAGGATCCGCGCTATGAAGAGCACCGCAAGCATAACGGTAAGATTAACCGCGCGATGCGTCAGGGAACGAATGCACGCGTCCAAGGAAGCTCCGCGATCCAGACGAAGGTAACGATGATCCGCGCTCATGAAGAGTGTAAACAGCGTGAAGGGTGGGCGCTGTGGGGAACGATCCATGACGAGCTCGTATTCGAGATTCCGGAAGACTTTACGCAGGAGGATATCGCGGTCATCGAGCGTATTATGACGCAATCTTACGCATGGGGAACGGTTGCCAACGGAACGGATATCGCGATCATGAAACGTTGGGGCAAAGGCATGACGCCGGAGGACTGGTTCAAACAAAAGGAGGCTGCGTAAATGAACGAAATCGTAACGGTAATTGACATCGAAACGACCGGACTAGACCCGCAAAACGATCACATTACGGAAATCGCCGCCATCCGTGCGGAAGTTGGACCTGGTGGTTACATTCGCGAGATTGGACGATTCCAGACGTACGTTGCCCTTCCATATAGAAAGAGTATTCCGGAAGAGATTACGAAGTTGACCGGAATTAAGGACGACGATTTGTACGGTGGGGCTGCGATCCACAATGCTTATCTTGCGCTATGTAATTTTATCCGCGGGTCACGAGTAGTTGCGCATAATGCTCCGTTTGATTTCTCTTTCTTAGCAAGTTGTACACGGGAAGGGTTTGTTCCTAGATCGTTTGCATGTACGCGGGCTATGACGCGTGTTCTTGATCCGAAAGAGTCCGCAAGCTTAGCGTCAACCTGTTTACGATATGGCACCCCACTCAATGGGCATCACCGCGCGATGAATGACGTTGAAGCGACGCTTAAGTTATATGCTATCCTACGAGACCGAGCTGAGGCAACAGAGTTTGATTATAGCTGCGTGGTTGTCGATAGCGAAGAACGTCCGCTAACTTTCATCCCAATAGGAGCACGCGTTATCAAGGCAGCAAAAACTAAGGAGGCGGTTTAAATTACGGATACTAACCAATTAATCGCAAATAGAATCGCGGAGCAATTTACGGAAGAACTCAACGCATGGCATTCCGCGCCAGAAGTGTACGACGACGCTCTGGATGCGCAGATTCACGGCTGGTATCAAAACGTACTTACGGACAAATCACGCAAAGTGTGGCCGCCGCGAGGCATTCCGTACTTCTCGCCAAGCTCCGCCAACTCCGACGCACGCGGCCTTTACGAAAAGATGCGCGGCGCCAAGCGTGAGTCATCCGATCGGCCTGCGCACCAAGGACGCTGGGTACGGATAGGTACCGCAATTGGCGACGTGATTCAGCGCGATATTCTGTTCGCGGAGAAACATTACGCACGTTATTACGGAGAGAATCCGAGCTTCTCATTCGATCGTAATGAACGCGGCGAGCCGGTATTCGAAGACTTCGCTAAACGCGGCCATATCGTTAATCACAACGGTCAGACATTCGCGTTATACGGTACCTGCGATGGAATCATGAACGTATATGTACCGGAGCTCGGACGTACCGTACGCGTCGGACTCGAAATTAAATCGAAGCAAGGAACGTACTCCGCGACATCCGGCTATTCCATGAGGAACGGTGCGAAGGAGGATCACGTTAAACAGTGCGTGTGCTATTCGATCATGTATGACGTCGACTATTACGTAATTCTCTACGTTAATGCGAGTAAGAAGGCGTGGGGTATGCCTGACGCGGATATCGAAAAGTATCCGGACATTGCGGCGTTCGGCCTGCACATTACGGAGGCAATGCGCGGTGAGATCCTGGATGACTTCGCGGAGATTATCGAAAATGCAGCGGAAGGGAACGCGCCTCTTCCGGATCTCGATAAGTGGACATTCAACGACTTCAAACGGACAATCGCGCTATCTCTGACGGAAGGCGAGCTCGAATTGCTACAACGTAAGGTCAGCGCATTGATGCGATCGAGTTTGCCGGACTGGAAGAAGCGCGGACCTGCGGAGGCGTTAGCGGATATTGAACGGATTAGAGCGGAGAGCCAAACGAAGGAGGCTGCGTAAGTGAAACGTAACACGAGATACACGTTGGAGGAAGTGAGGGAGATATTTGAATCGAGAGGAATGGCCTTACTCTCAACCGAGTATCTGAATAACACCCAACCACTAAATTACGTTTGCTCTTGCGGTTCTCTAGGGTTAATCACAGTTAAACGAGTGTTGAAAGGACAAAGATGTAAGCGATGCGGTTATAATTTCCGCAAGGAGAGAACATTCGATTTCAACTACGTTAGAGACTACTTTTTAAGCAACGGATGTGTTCTAACAAGCACAACGTACAAAGACTCAAGAACACATTTAGACTATATCTGCTCATGTGGGCTTAGTAGTAAAATTACTTTTCACAGATTCAGACTCGGTCAGCGGTGCCGGTATTGTGGAACACGCCGCTACGCCGGACCTAATCACTATAATTGGAATCCCAAACTCACAAATGAAACACGAGTATTGCGAAGAGACACACAAGAGAATAAGGACTGGTCCATCTCAGTCAAATTTAAGGACAAATTTACATGCGTCATGTGTGGGGATCGACGCGGCGGAAACCTTGTTTCACACCACCTTGATGGCTACGATTGGTGCATTGAACGTAGACTAGACCCGGAAAATGGCGTGACGCTTTGTACAGATTGCCATAAAGATTTTCACCTCACGTACGGATACGGAGGAAACACTAGAGAACAATTTGAGGAGTGGTGTCGTGGAAAGGAAACGCGCAAAGCCGAAGAGGTACGCAGGGTTGGATCTTAGTTTGACTAGTCCAGGCTTCGCAGTAGTGGACGTAAAGAATCGCGTCCCTACGCTAGTCGCGACATCCATCGTTAAGACTGACGCAGGAGAGGCGCGCCCCTTACGTTACGAAGTTATCGAAGCTCACGCGCTGTTATTCTTCCGCGAACATAAGCCAGATTCCGAAATCATCCGCGAGGTATGGCCGCCGGCGCGAAACTACGATCAGAACGATAAGGTTCACGGAGCATGGTCGGCGGTCGACCGCGCACTCTCGCGCTTAGGCTACGAGGTAGCCGACAACCTAACACCGCCAAACGTGAAGAAGCTGGTCACCGGAAATGGACGCGCGGAAAAGGACGTAGTTGCGGAGGCCGTGCGGAGGATATTGCGTCTCGGACCGGATTATAAGTTCGCGGCCGGTTACGATGACAGCGATGCGTTAGCTGTCATTCTGGCGTACTTGATACGCGAGAACTTAATTGATACGGAAGTGGCCGCCGCATGAGCGAATTAGCCGCACGCCTCGTCGCCCACCAACGCCAGGAAATCGCAGCTCTCGAACGGTCCGTCATGATCTACCGAGGGCTCGCGGATAAGTATGAACGCCGACTTACCGAAGCACGCGCACTATACGAAAGGAGCGAGCGCGAATGTTAGTCGTTTATGCATCACGTACAGGAAACGTCGGCCTATTCGCGCGGCGACTCCCGTATCCTACGCTTAAGCTTACAGCAGACCTGCGCGTAGCCGAACCGTTTATCCTCGTAACATATACGGATAAGATCGGTGAGGTTCCGTCCAAGACGCGCGCTTTCCTCACGTATAACAACGAATACTTACGCGGCGTGGCTGCGTCCGGCAACCGTAATTTCGGACCGGCTTACGCACTCGCCGCGGATCAAATAGCGAAGCAATACGGAGTGCCGATCGTTTGCAAGTTCGAACTGGCGGGCACGCCTACCGACATACAAAAATTCACCGAAGGAGTGAGCGCGCTTGTCACAAACGTATAAATATATCGAACTCAATAACGAAGTTACCGTAATGAAGGACGGATTTTATCAGCTCGAAAAGGATACGGAGGCAGTCGAGGAGTTCATGCGTTTCATCCGCGACAACAAGATGCGATTCGACTCCGCAATGGATCGCGTTCAATACATGGTTGACAACGGATACTACTATCCGGAAGTACTGACGCAGTATACTCCGGAACAGATTGCGGAGATTCACCGAATGGCCGACGACGCTAACCTGCGATTTGCATCGTATATGGCCGCGTTCAAGTATTATACGGACTACGCGCTTAAGACACGCGACAAGAAAACGTACTTGGAGTCGCCGGAAGAACGTTACGCAATCACTGCGCTTTATCTGGCGCAAGGTAACTACGATATGGCGCGCGAGCTACTATGGGGTTACCTTAACGGAGTTCAGCCGGCCACGCCTACGTTCCTTAACGCAGGGAAAGCGAGACGAGGCGAAATGGTATCGTGTTTCCTTACGGAAGTAGACGACAGTCTTAACGCGATCGGACACGCGCATACTACTGCAATGCAGCTTTCGAAGATTGGCGGCGGCGTTGCGCTTAACTTATCGAAACTGCGCGGACGTGGCGAGGCGATTAAAGAAGAGGAAGGAGTAGCGAAAGGTATTCTACCGGTCGCCAAACAACTCGAAATGGCGTTCTCTTACGCGGATCAAATGGGACAGCGGAAAGGTAGCGGCGCGGTCTATTACAACATCTTCGGATGGGACGTAATGGAGCTGCTTGACGCGAAGAAGATTAACGCGGATGAACGGTCGCGTCTTAAAACGTTGTCCATTGGACTGATCGTTCCGTCCAAGTTTATCGAGCTTGCGGAGACTAACGAGCCGTACTACGTATTCGCTCCGTATACCGTGTACAAAGCGTACGGAACGCACCTGGACGATATGGATATTAGCGCGATGTATGACGAGTTGGTTGCGAATCCATCCGTTAAGAAGCGTGAGCTAAATGCGCGCGAGATGTTAACGAAAATTGCGACGACGCAACTCGAATCGGGATATCCGTATCTCATGTTCAAAGATAACGCGAATGACGGCCATGCGCTGAAAGGCGTCGGCCAAGTAAAAATGTCTAACCTGTGTTGATATAGCACCCTCTTGGAGCGATCCAGGAGCGCAAACCCACCTAAACGGGGAAACCCTCTTCGGAGACAATCCCGTGCTAAAACTTCGTCAGCGTAGCCCCGAATCTAAATGCGGAGGCGATGCTAAATGTACACAATTTACAAGATCACGTGCAAGTCAAATGACCGTACGTATTACGGAAGAAGCCAAGAGGTAGTTAAGCGTTGGCGTTCTCATCGTAATATGCTGCGCAAAAATAGCCACAGTAACTCCGAGCTGCAACTCGACTGGAACCTGTTCGGGGAGGACGCCTTTGTTTTTGAGGTTATCGAACTCTGCTCAGACTATCAAGAATCTTTAGAAAAAGAGCAGAAACTCATAGACTACACCCGAGGAGTATCGTATAACATCGCTAATTCAACATTGGGAGGAGACACATTTACGCACAACCCTCGGCGAGAGGAGATACGAGAACTCAAAAGCAGGATATTCAGCGGTGAAGGAAATCCCATGTTCGGAAAAGAAAAGTCGGAGCGCATGATCGCGAGTGTCAAGGAAGCTAACTCCAAGAAAGTTTCCATCAACGGAATTATTTACGGAAGCTTAACGGAAGCCTCTGCCGCACTTGGGGTCAAAATTTCAACGGTGAGTTACCGACTTAAGGCTGAGTCAGATAAGTACAAAACGTGGATCTACGTTGACGAAGAAATGCCGAACGACTATCGAAACCACGCCTAGCGCGGAAGGGAGTAGAGTAGGGCGCAAGCGATTGGCGCTCGAAACGGTGGGCGGCCCTCGTGGTCGAAGATATAGTCTCTTCTGCATAGCGATATGCAGCAGCCGAAAGGCGGTGTGGACCTAGCGAATCCACGCGAAGGTAAAGACCGAAATATTCCAATTACAAGAAACCAGCGTTATCAACGACTACGGACAACCGGACGAAATCGGCCTCGACATCTCATGTAATCTCGCGTCATTAAATATCGTTACCGCAATGGCATCCGGAGACCTCCGCCGCGCAGTTCATTCCGCAATGGATTCGTTGACCGCCGTATCCGATATGACCGCTATTGAGAATGCGCCTGGCGTCCGTAAGGCTAACGATTTGATGCATAGCGTAGGGCTCGGCGCAATGAACCTTCACGGATATTTGATGAAGAACCGTATCTCGTATCAATCCGAAATCGGACGCGACTTTGCCGATGCATTCTTTGCCGCGATTAACTACTATTCGATTGAACGGTCGATGCAGATCGCTAAGGAGCGCGGCGGTACGTTCTACGGATTCGACCGTTCTGATTACGCGAGTGGCGAGTACTTTACGCAGTATATCGAAAGTGACTTCCGTCCGAAGTTCGAAAAGGTAGCGGATTTATTCGCGGCTGCAGGCATCGAATTGCCGGGGCCGGACTTGTGGGAACGTTTGGCGGCTGACGTTGAACAATACGGATTGTGGCACGCGTATAGACTTGCGATCGCACCAACGCAAAGCATCTCGTACGTGCAAAACGCAACGAGCTCCGTATTGCCGATTTCAGACGTAATGGAGACGCGGACATACGGAAACTCAACGACATATTATCCGGCTCCATTTCTGGCGCGCGATAACATGATTTCGTATACCAGCGCGTTCAATATGGATCAGCGTAAGATACTCGAAATGGTTGCGACAATTCAGCGCCACGTTGACCAAGGTATATCGACGATCCTTTACGTAGACTCCAAAACGCCGACTAACGAGCTCGTCCGTTATTACCTGACCGCGCACAAACTCGGGCTTAAGTCGCTGTACTATACGCGTAACAAATTGCTGTCCGTAGCTGAATGCACATCTTGCGCTGTCTAATCGAAGGGAGACGAATATATGACGAACATTATCCGCGCTGTTAACTGGAACCGACCTGACGATGACTACTCCGAGGATTTCCTCGATCAGAACTTTATGCAGATTTGGCGCGAACATGAAATCCCGCTCGATGACGATAAGATGGCGTGGATGGCGCTGAGTGATACGGAACGCGACATATACAAGAAGGTGCTCGGCGGCCTGACGTTCCTGGATACGGAGCAAGGTTCCGAAGGGATGCCGCTAATCATGCAGCACGTAGAATCTGCGCAGAAGAAGGCGGTGTTGTCGTTCATGGGCATGATGGAGCACATCCACGCGAAGTCATATAGCGCGATCTTCGCAACGCTAACATCAACGGAGGAATCCGACCGCGTATTCGAATGGACCGTAGCCAATCCGTTCCTGCGGCGCAAGGGCGAAATCATCAGCGGATACTACCGTTCCATCACGTCGCCCGAACGCTTATACATGGCGATGGTTGCGTCGGTGTTCTTGGAATCCGCGCTGTTCTATTCCGGATTCTACTATCCGCTATTACTCGCAGGACGCGGAAAGATGACAGCCAGTGGCGAGATTATCGATTTGATCATGCGTGACGAGGCGGTACATGGTCAGTATATCGGAACGTTGGCGCGCGAAGTATATGCGGAGCTGCCAACGGAGACGCAGGCGGAGCTTGATCGTGAGGTAGCGACATTGTTGCGGAGACTCTACGATAACGAGGCGGGCTACACCGTTGATTTATACGCGCCAATCGGACTTGAGGAGGACGTGCTGCGGTTCCTACGTTATAACTTTAACCGTGCGTTAATGAACCTCGGACGGCCCACGCATTTTCCCGACGAGGATATCAATCCGATCGTACTTAACGGGATCAATACGCAAACGAAGATACACGATTTCTTTTCGAAGAAAGGTAACGGATATCAGAAGGCGGTCAATATCGTACCCCTTACTGACGCGGATTTCGCGGTATAAAACGGACACTGACGGAGGGCCTTCGGGCTGCTCCGTTATTTTTTTTTTTAAAATTTTTTTTCGTAACGATGTCCCAACTTCGCGTTTTTGTGTCCCTATATATAGTGTAAGGTCGCAACACACTAAACGAAACGGAGATGATACGATGTCCAACGCAACTCAATCGTACCGCGAAGTCAAACGTAAAGCCAACGCAGGTGAGCGCATTAAGATCGTTAAGGAGCGCTGCACTTTCGGTCACTACCGCAATGGTGACGTACTGCAAGTAACCCGTACTGATTCGAATGGTGACGCGTACTTCCCGGTAGAGAAACGGACTGATAATCCGGACGGTATCATGTTCGCGGGACTTGATGAATACGTAGTCCTCGAACCTACCGCAGCTCCCACGCCAACAACCGCTAATCTCCCGGACCTCTTCGCGCAATTCATCCGTGACAATGCGCCGGCCGTGCGCAGTTACCTGGCGGAAATTGATCCGGTTGAGAGCGCGGAGGCAGTCGTAGAATCCACGCAGCCAGCCCCGTTAACACGCGCCAAGGTTATCGAAATGGCTCGCGAAAGGGTGGCGGAGTTGGAGCGGATCGGGCGTGATGATGACGAGAGATTAGAAGGCAGCGCTAAATTCCGCGGGTCTTGGTACGAGATTGACTTCGTAGTTAACCGAGATAAACGCGCAGTCACCGCGCTAGTGTACGAACTCAACGGCTTCTCATACGCTCGCAAACACCGCAAGCCCGACGCAGTAGGCATCGCAAAGTGCGCGCCGGACGACGTGTTTAACGCAGACATCGGCAAGGCAATCGCGGCTGAACGTGCCCTCGGCCTGACGCTGACGGATGCGTTCGTGAATGCGCCAAAGCCTACGGAAAAAGTTGCGGGAATGATCGTTAACCGTTCCGGACATCCGTATAAACTCGTTACTAGAGACGAACTCGTAATTGACGATAACACCGCGACTATCTTATCGTACACAGGCATTCGCGGAACAGTAATCGACGACACAGACGCAGACTATGCGCAGGAAGCCGGTGAGGCCGCGTGAATAAAGCGGATCTCATAACGCTGCTCCAACGTTCAGAAATGCCCGGTGATGCGCAAATACTCGTATGGCGGCCGCAAGGACAGCGTTTAACAACGGATATTCAACTTCGCGAGGTTGGCGCAGGTCAGATCATAATCGAGGAGGTGGGCGCGTAAATGGACGTGTTGAATACGTACGGCGGCGGTACCGAGTGGGCCGTAGTTGTGCTCGGGATAATGCTTTTCGGACTCGCGGCCTACGTGATATACAGCGCCTTCGACGCGATAAATGACGGATTCTACTTCTTCGGAATCGTGTTTTGGGTATGCGCAGTAATCAGCATCGTACTTGGTCTTGTAATGGTGAACCAGAAAGCTCCGATCCGCCACGAAGTTACTCTTCGCCCAGGCCACGTTATTGACGCGGTTAAGTACGAAGTTATCGATCAGCGCGGCGCAATCTACGTAATTGAGGAACGCGAACAAACGGAAGACAAATAACGCTAAGGAGGCCGCAAGCCATGCCGCTACCCAAAGATACGATGTTCTTCGGATTCCGCGAAAAGTTAACGCCTGAGCAACGCATATATGTCGATAGCATTTTCGATAACCGCATCACGTTCGTTAACGCCGCGGCAGGAACCGGTAAGACTACGATGGCCGTCGCAGTTGCAAAGCTTCTCAACAAGCCGCTCGTCTACGTTATAAGTCCGGTCGAAGAGAAGCGCATGGGCTATCTACCCGGCGGAGTCAAAGCGAAAGAGTCCGTTTACTTCACTCCGTTGGAAGACGCGCTATATGAGATCGGCGAAGACCCGCGCAAAGCGATATTCAACGAAGAGAACATCGAAGCTCAGAAGCGCGGCGACGTATGGGTCTATCCGAAATCTCACGTATATATCCGCGGCTCTAACGTTAAAGGGAAAACGGTAATCATTTCGGAGGCGCAAAACTTTACACGCGGCGAGCTCAAAAAGGTTCTTACGCGTTTGCACGACGACTGCACCGTTATCGTCGAGGGCCACGCCGGCCAATGCGATCTGCCCGATCCGAAGAAATCCGGATTCGTCCCGTACATCGAACACTTCCGGACGGAGCCGTACGTAAATGTTTGCGAATTAACCGTTAATTTCCGCGGCCAGATCGCAACACATGCGGATAAGTTGACGTGGTAAAGGAGGCGCAACCGATGGCGTATAAACTAGAACGCACGCCGACTGGCTATTCCGTTAAGACAGCGCCAGCCGAACGTATCGAACGCGAACAGGCTGCGCGTGATTGGGCGGCAATGGCGATAGTGGTTGCGGGATTAATCGTAGTGTGGACGCTAATTTAAACGAAGGAGTGATCGTATTTGAACGAAGAGTTAACGAAGTATATCGACCAGATGGCCGCAAAGCTCGGAGTCGCCGCGTCTCACGTATACGAAGTCGTAATAAGACAAACGGTGATTAGCGGAATTGTTAACACGGTGGTGCAGGTTCTTATTATGATCGCGATTTACGTAGCATTCCGAAAAGGTTGGCGCTACTCACGAGATCGATGGGACGATTGGTATTCGGATGACAATGAGTTTTACGCAGTCCTTATATGGATATTAGGCGGAGTAGTCTGCGGAGGGATATTCATCGCGTGTGCAGTAACGACTCCTGACGCAATCATGTCGATATTCAATCCGGAATACTACGCGATTAAAACGATATTGGAGGCGGTTAAGTGAACGTACAACACGAAAAGGTGCGCGAGTTTCACGATAAGTTCGGCGTACCACATGCGGATAAGCCCGTAGTTATGTCGGCACAACGCCGCACGGAACGATATCTGTATATGTCCGAAGAGTTGAACGAATTTGACGAAGCGGAAACGGTCGTCGACCAGGCGGACGCGATGATCGATCTTATATACCTGGCGCTCGGCACTCTCGTAGAAATCGGCGTCAAACCTACCGCGCTATTCGATATCGTACATGACGCGAACATGTCGAAGGTGTGGCCGGACGGTACGGTCCATTACGATCCCATTACGAATAAAGTCGTTAAGCCGCCAACATTTATCCGGCCGGAACCGTTACTGCAGGCGGAGATTGACCGTCAGATGAGCGAGGTGAATGCGCAATGAAACCAGCGCCTAAACCACCGCTCGGTATACAGCCGCGCTACATCCACGAATGTCACCGTATTGACGAAATTCACAAGGCAATCAACCGATTCATCTGCGCGGATCATCCGATTCCGCTCGAATGGATCGCAGAATACAACGAATTGGTATCGCGCAATAAGGAGTGAACGTAATTTGATCAAACGTATTACCTACGCAATCATCACCGCATACTGTACGACGTTTTGGGTCGGAGTCGCGATCCGGACGATTATACGATAGGAGGTCGCACATGATCGTAATCAGCGTTTATCTAGCGATAGGAATGATTATCGCGATTGCCTTCGCCCGGTTCGGCGTAATTGACCCGGATCAGGAAGGTGCGCGGGAACTCGAAAGGTCTCCGCAATTGCAACGGATGTTCTTGTTGATAGTCGCGCTACTATGGTTGCCGCTCGTTCTGTTCGGCGGAATTAAAGCGAAAATTACACGTAAGGGAGATGACGCTAATTGAACGATAAAATCAACGTACTCGACAACGGATATGTTCGCCTGGTCGACGTAATGGGAACGGACCTGACTCCGGTTAATGCCGCCCGCGTCTCTTACGCAAAGGAATCGCAGGAACTCACGGAACGCGACGTACGCCTCATTAAGTTCCTGGCGCGCGAAGGACATACGAGTCCATTCCGCCATGCGATCGCTCAATTCGAAATCTATGCGCCATTAATGGTTGCGCGTCAATGGTGGAAGTACATCGTAGGGTCCGCGCATCAAGAAGGTACTGGTGATAGTCTTGACGCATGGAACGAAAGTAGCCGCCGCTATATTACGGAGGAACCGGTATTCTACGTGCCGGCCGCGGGAGAATGGCGTAGTGCTCCGGAGAACTCGAAGCAAGGTAGCGGCGAGCCGATCGACACGCATTTTGGACGGAGAGCTACCGAAGCACTTGAGTTACACGTAAAAGAGGGATTGGCCGCCTACACTTACGCGATAGAGAACGGAGTCTGCGCAGAACAAGCGCGCCTATTCCTGCCGGCCTACGGAATGTACGTCCGCTGGTATTGGACCGCGAGCCTACAGAGTATCGCGCACTTCCTGGCGCAACGTCTCGAACATGATGCTCAGGCCGAAATTCAAGCGTACGCCAAAACGGTTCTCACGCTGATTGAAGCGCGATTCCCCGTATCGATTGGCGAATTACTTACGAAAAAGGAGGACGCATAGATGCGCATGCAAGGTAAAAAGTGGCGGATAGTAACGTTGTCTCCTTACGTAACGGAGGACGTCTCGATCGACTTGTATATGCTCGCGATTACAGACGAAGACGGAACGATAGACAACTACGTAATGTCCGGCAGGCCGATGACTTACCGCGTCTACATGAGCCTCGCAGAATGCCGTAATGGAATCAACGCTGTCAAGCGCAATTTCCCCGGAAAGATACTCAAGCCGGTCCGTATCCTAACCGGAGAGTTTGTAGAGGAGGACGCAGAATGAGACTTATAGGAGAGTTGATCGGCGGACTAATTGCGCAACAGCTAGCGCTACACATGTTTGACGCAACGCCGGCGGAAGGATTTATCGCGTATACTCTCGGATGGATTCTCGCGAAACAAATTACGGCGGAGGTGATCGCAGATGAGCGAAGTCAAAACGGATGACCAACGCAAGCTCGCCGATGTCCTCCCGTTCGTACCGCGTCCAACTCCGGAACAAGAGGCGCAGGCCGCCGTCATTACGCTCCTGGAACGTTACGCGGAACTGGCGCGAGCTGGCGAAGTTACCGGCGTCATTATCGCAGCTAAGACGAAGGATAACGTAATTACCGGCGAGATCATGGCGGAGTACATGAACTTAAACACGCGGGAACGGACGCTATTGATCGAAGAGATGCGCGAGGTTGGCTTTTATGATTACGACATTTAACATCGTGAATTAACGATAAAGGAGCGGATTAAATGGCTAAATTGAACGGTGTTTTGACGGTATCGGAGGACGTTATCGAGTACGGTGGGGCGCGTTATGAGAAGGAAACCGATTTTTATCCGCAGCCTAAAGAAGGAGATATCGTAAGGAATGTCGAGAATTACACGTTTCTTCCCGAAGGTGCTTACTACGTGCTTAACGGAAGCGGAAGACTTTGCGACGAAGACGGAGACTACCACGATTACGACTCCGACGAGAACGTACTATTTCGTAAGGTTGTAGCATCGTCAGACACCCTCGCAGCCAAACGCACCCAACTCGCAACTCTCACGTCCGAAATCGCGCAACTCGAAGCGCAGCTCGCCGAGGAATCGCGGTTGACAGTCGGAGATTATGCGCGGGTTACAGATATTACGTCAGTCGATGATTTCGACGAAGGTGACATCGTTAAAATAATGCGGATCAAGAACGATACGAACTACCCTCTCTGTGGAGACAGCGTTTTAGGCGACAAAGGCGAATGGTTCGCGGTTGCATCGCTAACCAAAATCACGCCAACCGAAGCCCGCGCTTTACTCATCGCTAAGATTGACGCACATTTCGGCAGACAGGAGGCGGAGTAATCTCGCTAAATACTATCGCGCAAATCATCATCGCAATGTCAATTGGAATCAGCGCTATTAACGGAATCCCACCGAACGAATCGCCGCAACCACCCGCCAAAACTTCGCAGGTAACAGGCAAATCTGCGAAGGAACAGGCGGAGAGTAAAGCGATAAGTGAGACGGAGTCGAACGCATGGACAACGTTCGAAGCGACCGCTTATATCGCACTGTGTTCCGAAGGTTGCACCGGCTTTACTTTTACGGAACTAGACGTACGCAACACGATCACATACGAAGGGCGCCGCGTCGTAGCCGTAGATCCTCGCGTGATTCCGCTGCATACACCGCTCACAATCCGTTTGGCAGACGGAACGGAGATCGCGGCAATCGCGGAGGACACCGGAGGTTTGATTAAAGGCCGCAAGCTTGACGTATTAGTCGCGACGGAAAAGGAAGCGCGCCAGTTCGGCCGCCAGAAAGTACGCGTTAAAATCGAAAACTAAACGGTAAGGGAGCGGATTTGTATATGACGAATTTTGTGATCGGAAGCCAAGCGGTAGTTACCCATAAAGGAAAAGCGTTCTCGTCATACGTAGGGCTGGCGCACAAGCTCGGATATCCGGACGCGGCTGTGAAGTACGATGACGAAGATACGCGTAGAAGACTTGTTAACGGCGATATTGTAAAACTTCTAGCTACTGGACACCACGAGAACGGCATATATCCTGAACCGATCTGGGTCGTTGAGACCGCGCACAATGAACGTTATCTTATTATCGAAGAGGGGTTGCGAAGCTTGGGTAACATTACCGTACTGAAAGACGAAAGCCTCGGCGGGATCGAACGTGAGTATCGCGAGGTTAAGCGGAAGGCCCGTGCTGGTGAGCGGATTAAGATCGTAGCCGCAGAGTACGACATTAATGGTGGCACGTGGGGCTACGATAATGGCGAAATCCATACGGTTATTTCCTCGGACGGCATGCATGAAATTAACATCCGTCCAGATGGAACGGAAGATAGCGAGATGTACGTTGAGCAGCATGAGTACGTAACGCTCGAACAGACCGACATCATCCGCATCAACGGCGAAAGGTTCCGCATGGTCGATCGGAGAGCTGCGGTGGGCGACTCCGTACTTATTACGGAAGGTAGCGAATTCTACGAAAAAGGCTCGGTGATCCCGTTTCATAAACGCGCAGAATATGCGTCGGACCTCGTGATCAACTATTTAGACGGAGAGTACGGAACCGTAGGCGCTAAGTTTCGCGTACTCGAACCGGTGACTTCCGCCGAACCTGCGCCGCTCCTCTCCGATAAGACCGCGCCGGACCAAGCGGCCGAACTTATCGCGAAGTTGACGACGCGAGTGGCTTCGCTTGAGAAACGCGTGGCAGCGTTGGAGACTCCGCCTATTGCTCCGCGGTTCTCTGGCGTAGGAGTTAGAGCGCAGGAAGCTGCGGACGCGTTCGCTAAGGCTGCGCAGAGTATAAATGAACGGACGTCCGTAACAGTTGCGGAAGTTACCGCGGACCTTGCGCAACGTGCGAAGGAAGCGCGCCAGAGAAGACGCGATGACATCGTTAAGCGTGCGAAGCAGGACCTAAACGAACTATCGAACGGATACGGAAATTACATCTTTAGAGAGCCGCGCACACGTCTCGGTCGTATCTGTGATGTAGAGTTCGTTGTTACTCGAGATAAGCGCAAAGTTACAGCTATTCTACGCGGTGTAAACTCTCGGAAAGTGTACGCGGTTGGTCGGGCGGTCTGCAGTCCGGATGACGTGTTTAACGTACACCTCGGACGCGCAATTTCGCTAAGAAAAGCGCTCAATCAACCAATTCCTCCGGAGTATTTCGAAGCGCCAAATCCGACTGAGGTTCGCGTTGGGGATGTCGTTAGGTGGACGAACGCATACAGAGACGATCATACGGAAGTATTAACGTTAACAAAGATCGAAGGCGACCAATGCTGGCTGTCCGACGGATATTTCGACGACAAATGTACGTTAACTGTTCTAGACGACTCGCGCGAATCAGACAGCGCAGAGCCGCGGAAGGAGGTGGCGTAATATGATCCGATTGCATAGCGAAGTTTATGTAATCACCGGAATCAAACGTAAGACACGCGCAGAAACATTCGCAGATTGGCTCATTGGCGATCGAGTCCGGTTCAGCACCGTAATGAAGGCGATGGCAGGCGCGTCAGGAGGCGGCGTATATGCGTCGTGGTACAGCGCGGAGAATCTTACGCAAGGTACGGTAGCGCAACGTTCTCAAACGAATATGAGCTCCGTTCTTGATGCGTTTGATCTGCATCCTGAAAACGAGGTGATTGCGGAATGACTACGCTACCTAACATCGGTTTAATTGGACGTCTTCGTAGCGGAAAGGACACAGCGGCCGATTATCTCGCATCAAAGTACGGATACTCGCGCTTCGCATTCGGTGACGAACTAAAACGTTATTATCACGAATTGTTCGGCGAGACTGACGCAAAGCCACGCGAAGGCTACCAATGGTTCGGCCAGGCGATTCGGGAGCGTGATCCTGACGTATGGGTACGGAAGTGCCTCGATAGGATCGCGAAAACAGCGAAGATACACGCGCTTAACAGTTGGGCGTTTCACGACAAAGACGGAAACGTACTCGCACAGTACAAGAGTCCGGCAGGCTACGCAATCACGGACGTTCGCCAGCCCAACGAATATGGCGCACTCAAACGTAGTAATTACGTCCTCATCCGCGTAGAAGCACCGGAAGCCCTCCGTATCCAGCGCGCCGTCTCGTCCGGCGACCGCTTTAACCTGCGTGACCTCGCGCACGGCACGGAAACGGCGCTTGATGATTACGCGGCAGACTTTACCGTTACGAATGACGCAGGGCTGTCGGAGCTTTATGCGCAGATTGACGATATCATCGACTCACTGCGCTCGCCGGATAAGAGCGCGTTCCTGGGCGGTGACTGGCCGGAATGAGTACCGAAACGACGCTTAACATCGCGGAAGAGTGGCGTAAAGGGTACGAGGCCGGCTACGTAAACGGACGGATCGACGCGTTAGAAGGACGTGAATATGACGATCGGACTCCGCTGCAGAAGCGGAAAGAGGAGGTGGCGGCTGATGATGAGCACGAACTATGACCGGTTCCAGCCGCCAGATGAGCGTGTGGAGATCGTCGGTTATTGCGCCTACTGCGGCGAGCCGATTGAGCGCTGCCATTCCGTTACATCTTACGCAAGCGGTGCGCAGACACATGACGGATTTTGCGAGGTTCAGTACGTAGAGAACGAGTTGGGGATAACGAGAGGAGCGGTTTAATGCAGACATATTACGGTGATCTAACGACATCTAACACGCGAATTCCTAAAGAGAGAATCGTTGAGGCGGAGGAGTGGCACAAAACAGCGAGCTTAGATTGGAAAGAACAGCGCGCACTCAACCTAATAAGAGAGGCACTGCTCGCTGGGCGCGAACGATATGGGGCCGAGTTAAAAGTAGTCGTATCGTGCTCGTTTGGAATTGACTCGATGTTAACGCTCCATCTCGTTCGACGTGTCTCCCAAGAGCTGGGCATCTCGTTCGACGTCGTTTGGAATAACACGCTCAACGAATATCCGCAAACCCGCGCGTACGCAAAGCGCATGACGGAAGAGTGGGCGCTTAACTTAATTGAGGCGCGCCCGACGACGACTCTACGCAAGATTTACGAAGAAAACGGAGTCGACTCGCTATTCAAACGTAAAGGTGACCGCAGCGGCGGCAAAGGTGAGAAGGAACCGGTCGTAGAGAAGTGTTGCGGCGCGCTCAAACACAAGCCGATGAAGAAGGCGATTAAGGAAAACGGATGGCACATTATGTTTAACGGAGTTCGCGCCGGTGAATCTCGCCAACGTTGGATGAGCGCACGCCGCGACGGTGATCTCTTTTACTCGTCTCATACGTGGAAAACGTGGGTCTGCCGCCCGATACTGTGGTGGACCGCGCTATCA
Organism: Paenibacillus sp. ACRRY; assembly: GCF_022346995.1. GTDB lineage: Bacteria > Bacillota > Bacilli > Paenibacillales > Paenibacillaceae > Paenibacillus. Next base: position 627,000 of record NZ_JAKRNM010000002.1, read on the forward strand.
GACTCGTTCAACTACGGAAACAACCGCCAAGAGGACGTTTGGAATTACGTTCGCAAGCACGATATGCCGTACAACGAGATTTACGATATGAACGCGGTGATCGACGATTCTTACACGGGTAAGGACGTTGTTGTTGACCGTGTGACTGCGGAGTACCTGGTCGCGAAAGGTTACAACGTATTCATGCCGCGTACTGGATGTATGGCGTGTCCAATTCCGATTAAGCGCGGATATCTCCGGTACTTGCGGACAACGTTTCCGAAAGTATACCGCTCGATGCTGTTCCAGCTCGGATTCGCACGCGTTCTTATCGCAGAGATGCCCGAGGATCAGCGGCGTGAATTGCTCGATGAGCTAAACGGATTTGGAATTATTACGGAAAAGACCGAAGAGGCCGTGCTTGACCGCCTAGAAGACGTCATCGAATGGAAGCCGTGCGTATTTGACGGAGTAGGCGTAGTTAAGCAGCGTCAGAAAAAGTCCGCTTAATTGTATGAAAACGTAAGTATTCAAATAATTCACGATAGAGTTGCGGCAGGCTTCGACGGTGTCTTGTGAACGCGAGATTATCCGTATGGCCTGCGCCTTCTCATCGTAAAAAGGGAGCGGATTTGCGTATGGGTTCGGTCAAAATTGATATCGAAAAGGGTTCACACAGCTACAACGTTAAATACTCGCTAAACGACGCGGTCGGAGTTAAGGCGCTTTTACGCGATCGCCACCGGATTAGTTCCGCGCGCTTTCGCGGAGATTATGCCGCCTGTGACATCCTCGTCGATTTACACAGCGCAATTAACAGCGCAAGCTTAACGGATAGGCAGACGGAGGCCATTGCGTTCGTATACGGAATTGACGTTACACAGGCGGAGGCGGCGCGTCAGATGGGGATCACGCAGCAGGGCGTCGCGAAGTTGATCAATGATGCGGCGGAGAAGATGGCGGAGGTTTATAAGCGGTGGGAGTACGGTGAGGTTAGCGTTGAATATACGGAAGATAGTGAACACGAATCGGAAGGGGTTGCGGCCTAATGGAGAACTATAAATGGGCATTTCACGAAGTTATTACAGAGTTGTCGGAAGCAAATATCGAGGATCGCGGTGAGCGAATGGCCGCGGTTGAAGCGCTAACCGATTCGTATATAGAAGCTAACGGAGAGCGTCCGGATATTGACGCACTTGAGCGCCTGACTAACCTGATCCTAAAAGAGGAACTGTCAGACATGGACGCACACAAGATTCAGCACAACGAGTACCCTTTTCTGAGTGATCGCCAGTTTGAGCGACGGCACGACAAAGAAGTTTCATTATGGGTAGCAGAGAACATGGGCGCAGACGGAATTGATCATAAGCCGCGGAAAAAGCGTATGCGTAGTAAATGGGAAAACGCATATATGGACCGTGGTATTCGTACAAAAAATGCAGCACGTAAGGCGCAATACAAACGTGATACATCTCCCGGCGCAGTCGTTACGTATAACCTTTACGAAAATGGCGGCGAGCTTACGGAGCCCTTCGTTAATTGCGTCGGAATTGGCAAGCGTTGGGCTAACGAGATGGGTGCGATGAATGAAACGGAGATTGTACGCGAGGAAACCGAAATTTACGTACAGGAGGCGGCTTAATGGGAAAAGCGGATCGTAAGCGGTGGGACGGCAACGTTAAATCGATGGCGATTGTAGCGAAACCGCGCGATGAAATTACGGAAGAGGACGTCGCATTTCTACGCGAAAACTACACATCAACAGGCGGACTTCTCCCGAATGCATACGCGGGCGGCGCGTTTTATACTCCGACTCACGTTGCGCGGTTTGTTATCGATGCTTTACGCGGGCTTTCTGGCGGAGAATTTGCGCCAGGCTCGCGCTTTCTCGAACCTTCGGCCGGCTCCGGAGTCTTTATCGAGCATATGCCGCAAGACGCCGAGATAACCGCGCTAGAACTCGATGAGACTAGCGCAAAGGTTACGTCGCTAATCTATCCGCACGCTAATGTTATACAGGGCGACGCTTTCCGTCATGTCCTACGAGACTATTACGATTACGTGATCGGTAATCCTCCGTATGGCGTGTCGATTGATATCGCGGCAGAGGATCTTCCGGATGAATACGAGACGTTGAGGATTACGAAAGGACGCGCGAAAGGGAAGTCGGAATCCGCGTTTATCGAGCTGGCGATTAAAGCCGCTAAGCCAGGCGGGTACATTGCGTTCGTGCTTCCAAAAGGGATCGGGCAAACTTCTCTGATGGTTAAAATACGCGAACTAATGCGTGAAACATGTTGGCACATCGCTAGCATAGAACTTCCGGGCACGACGTTCGCGTTAACCGGTACATCAATTCCGACGGATATACACATCTTACGCAAGACTACACCTAACACGCGTAAAGTATACGTAAAGTATTCGCAGATAGGCAGTTCTAGGTGCCCGTTAGACATCGTTAAACAAGCGGAGGAGGGCGTGTCTGATACGTTCTGGTTCGAAGGACAAATGCCGGTACTCCAAGCGCAGATTAATGATATTGGATACGACAAGGACGGCAATTCTACTGATAAATGGGGCGACGGTCAAACGCAGCTCGACGAGTTAATTGAAGCGTTCGAGAATACGTTAATGCGCGAGAATACCGATCCCGTCGGACCGTTTGACGGTATTGAGAAGTCCGCGGATTTATTCCACGCGTTTAACGTAAAGATTCCGGAGCATGAGAAATGGAACGAAAAGGTAGGAAACATGGCGTATTGGAACGTGCTTACGCTAGGACGCGGCGGTGAGATTAACGGAGAGTCTTCGTTTGACTTTACGTGGCAGGATCGAATTGTAGCGGAATATTACGCAAGGGAGACGGAAATTACTCCGCCTCTCGCAGCGTAAGGAGTTCGTCAATATTAACGTTTAGGTAAACGCATATCTTCGTTAATAGCTCGCGCGGATAGCGCTCCATTTCGTCGTGGTACATCATCCGTACCGATTCGAAGCGGTAGTCAATTGCTCGCGCGAGCTCTTTTATTTTAATGTCGCGCTGATCGATAATTTGGCGCAGATTTGAGCGTATTTGCATCGTTACACCTCCGTTTATAATGCGATTTTATCGCGACTCGAAAAACGTGTCAAATTGTTGTTGACACTCTAAACGAGTCTGTGGTATCTTTAGTTCAACAAAAGACACGCTAAACGAGTCTAAGGAGGGTTGCCACTTGACTGATACGAAGACGTGCGAACGCTGCGACGGAACCGGCCGATATAACTCCACGTACACTTGTTTCGGATGTGCCGGCACGGGCAACGCTAACACACCGACCAAGCGCGTACAATGCGTTAAGCCTTTCGCAAAGTTTAACTTCCGCCGAGGTAGTTACGGAATCGCGCGCATGACAACGCCGTCTGCTTACACGGACGAAACTCGCTGGATTATCCGCGGCCATACGTTACTTGAGCGCCAGGTTAACGAATATTTCCGGGAGGTGCCGCGCAGATGAGCAAAGCGACATACGCGTCAATATTACGCAACAGTTACACGGAGGATGACGCGCCTGACCGACGCCGGGCGCTGATCCACGCAACATTCGTCGGCATGGTTGAATCGATCGTAAATGACGCAGATTACACAGCCACGCAGAAAATAACGAAGATACGTAATCTCAATGACGCGCGTAAGGAGGTACTTGCGGATGAATAAGAGGATGCTTGCGGTAGGAAAACGGATGGGTGGGCGGAGTTATGTACGGGCGGCAGGCGGTGAGTGGGTCGAGGTAAAAGCGGCGGTGACGGATGAAAAAGCGCGTTGATGTTCGGAAGATCGTTAGGCAGACAGGAATTAGGCGTAGGTGGCGCGAGATATTGCGGATAATATTTAAGAGGGGCCGGAGCTAATCCGGTCTTTTTCGTGTCTCCGCTTTGGGCACGAAAATAACTCGGCAAATTAGCGTAAAATCCTTCCGGGAAGGTTGTTTTTTGGTCTGTTTTACGGCTATACGTTACAACCGGAGGTTTAAGGTACTTTTCTCCGAATATTTTACTCGAAGGAGTGACGTGATTATGGCGGCTATTAACGAAATCAGCGCGCGCATCAACGTAGACGTATCGGAGGCATTAACCGGTCTCAAAGCGATTCAACGCGAGGCTAAGAAGGCTACGCAGGCATTGCGTGAGCTTGAACAGGCGCAAAAGGCGGTGGCTGAACGATGAGTACCGCTGAGCACATTGCGTTTACCGGAACAGGCTCCGCTTACGATCCGGAAACGGGCGAGGCACTCGTATATGGGCGAGCTGATACGCACAAAGTCGTAAGTATTGCGCAATACGATTCGCATAGCAAACGGCAAGACTTCATCGGTCGCCAAGCGGAGTTTACTTTCGCTGATATGCATGAGCTACACGAGATCATCGACGTTCTTACTACGGCACAATGCGGATATCTACTCCTACTTCAGTGCTACGTTGACTTTGATAACGGTAAGCTCGTTAACGCAAAAGGTGACGCCATGAAAACCGCGGAAATACTCGAAGTTCTACGCCTTAAGCGTAAACGTCAGACATTCTACGATTTCATGGGCAAATGCGAAGAAAACTCGATAATTACACGTGACGATGACGGAGTTTACTACGTTAATCCGCGCTATCACTTCCGCGGAGCAACTAATAATCGCAGCGTTGTCCGAACGTATTCAACGATGATAAAACGGTCATATCGCGAGAACAAGGCGGCTGACCTCGGCTTAATATATCGCATGTTACAGTTTGTCCACTTCGAGAGTAATGCGCTGTGCGCAAATCCTTTCGAAAGAGACGCGCGGTGTATACGGTGGTTTAACGTTAAACAACTGGCGGAGGCTATCGGAGTTCACGAAAAGACGCTATCGAAACGGCTACCGGCTATCAACGTGGGTGGTGTTCCGATCGTTGCGCGCGTAAAAGTGCAGGGCGAGGCGGGCAAGTTCGTGTTCAATCCGTTCGTATTCTACCGTAGTACGAAGGAGCCAAGCGCGTTGCTCATCGCCATGTTTAACGGTGAGGCTGCGTAAAAAGGTAGCCTTATTCGTACATTTTAGCGAAAAAGGTAACCTTATTCGTACATCGGAAAATGCCGTTCCACCTTAGAGTGGCGCGGCTTTCCGGCGTTTTAGGGGTTAAATTATATCTTAGTCTTGTAGTGTCCGCGCAGTTACTAAAGGGGTTATTTACGAAGCTATGTGACCAAATCGATACCAATCGAGATCGTAACTTACTACCGCTTCGGTTGATTTTGCTTCGCAAACTAAACCTCGCGGGATCATTAAGGTAAAGGAATAGCGCGTCATCAATTACATTTCCCTGAGCCGAATAGGCGAAGGTGGCAAGGCCGCCGGCCGAAGTCAATGTTTAGAGCTCAAACCTTTGCTTGTAAGAAACATGAAGCATACTCTTCGAAGTATCTCATGTAGTACAAAATAACGCGGATTCAATTACGTTAAGCGAACGCTAAGTGAGCGGAGGTAGAACGTTAATATGGACGTAACAGTAACGCTAATTCCGTGTGGTTACGTAGAACACACGTTAAACTTCGAGGAAGACGATACGCATACTTTAGCGGACACGATCGCTTATATAGACGCTAACAAAGCGGATTATCTAGCGCGGATGAAGGCGGAAGAGAACGCAGGAAACACTTAGAATCACCGTAGTATTAGCGCGTCTATCTTACGCCTTGCCTGAGCGTAGGAAGGCGCGTTATTAACGTTAATTACACGGAAGGAGGACGTAATATTGGCGAAGCAATTAACGCAGGAACAGTACGATGCTATCGCTTGGATGGCACAACCTAAGCGCGGTGGTAAGACATACGATGAGCTTGCGGAGATAATCGGAGTACACCGATCTACGTTATTCGAGTGGAAGAAGAACCCCGTATTCGAAGCGGAGTTAAAACGTCAGATGGTCCGCAATAGCCAGGATAAGCTACCGGATCTAATCGAGTCGTTATCTACGATTGCTATACGGGATGGTAACGCAGCAATGGCGAAGCTTGCGCTACAGATTAACGGATTGCTTACGGATAAGGTCGAAGTGGAAACGAAGGACAACGGAGCTACCGATCTGGATGCGTTGATGCAGCGGATTAGTACGATCAAACGGGTAAAGTCGGATGAGGCGGAATAGTGCGCCATTATATGTAGGGAAATGCGCGAGGGTAGGCGACGGGTTCCGACTGGGACTGCGTTTTACCTACAACGCGCTCCTGACGCGCAGCCTCTCCGAATCTTTTCGTCTTCACTACGTTAGCGTACGAAGTTTTATGCATGACGCTAATTTACCGCTGTATAACGGCCGTATATAGTGCGCGGAAGGGTACGGGAAATGACCGTATACTCTTCCAGCTACTAACGGGCATAATCCGCATAGTACTGCGGGTTGTACGCGTTAATAACTGGAAATGTATATGCGATGTATAACGCGTGATTATGCAACGCTCGTGAACGTAGGCGGGGCGCGGGTTTGCGGATCGTACTGTTGCACCGTATATGGATTTTGTGCACATGTCTGCGCATAACGATGAATAAACGGAAGGCTTGCGATTATGCAACGCAGATGAATAACGGAAGGTATCTGGGTGAGGGGCGCGACCCCCAAGGCCCCCTTCGCCGACCGCCTCATCAGGCACATTTACAATCCGCGTATCAAAAATAACGTTTGGACTTTACGGAGGAGGGTGCGAATGTACACGTTGATCATTACGGAAACTCGCGAAGAGGCTGACGCATTGAACGAGGCATTACCGCAAGCTACCCGCGCAACTAAAATCCAAGCGTATCAACGCGGACATCTCTTCTGCGGACTCAACCATAACGGACGCAGACCAAGCGCAGTTATCTCGCTAACTAAACTGCGCGATGACGACGAATGGTTCCGTCAGGTGCTCCGTCCGACAATGGCGCATGATGCCGTATGGATTTTACCGTAAAATCACCGTGCTAATAGCGCGTTTCACCTATTCCGAGTGTATCCGTCAGGGCCAACGCTTAAACACTCTAAATCCACGTAAATTCCACGTAACTACGAAAGGAGGCGATATCTATCGCATGGACTAACGGAAAATGGATCGGACGGGACGAACGCGCAGCGAAACTTAACGAGCTGACCGCGTTACTTGACGTGCTCGAAGGCGTAGATATCGCTGACCTTTCAGCGGAAGACGCGGCGGATATTGACGCACAGCTTGCGGAATATGAACGGCTGGAACGGATTCACCGCTGTGAAACGAATCTGATCGAATTTGCGCTTGAGTACTTCTCAGAAGCGCGGAATCCAGGCAACGACGGAAATTGGGACGGCTTCGATATTACGGAGTACGACGAAGCGCCTGCATTTCACCGTGAGATTTGCGCGCTAATGGACGATGTAAGCAACGTTCATACAAACGATAAGGTAGCGGAGGCGGCGCCCCGTTCTCACGCGAAATCCACGTATTTATCAAAAGCGATGCCGATACGGGAGATTACGTACAGGAAGCGTAAATACGAGATCATCATCTCGGAGACGCCTGCGGTATCGTCCGCGAACCTCGATTGGATTGCGATGCAGCTTAAGAGTAACGCGAAGTTACGTGCGGATTTCGGTCCTTTGCTAAGTCCGAAGCAACAAGAGAATCCGAAGGACAACAGCTCGGAGTTTATCGCATGGGAGCCGCGCGAAGACGGCACTAAACGGCTACTTACGAAGGTAGAGGCGGCATCAACGGGCCAGGCGCTCCGTGGACGTAACTGGAACGGCGTGCGGCCGGACTTGATCGTATGTGACGACTTGGAGGACATCAAGTCTAACGCGGCGACTCCGGAACTGCGGAAGAAGCTAAAGGACTGGTTCGCGCAGACTGTCGTACCTCTCGGAGATCCGCGCGGCAAAAAGACTGCGTTTATCTATATGGGAACAACGGTCCATCACGAAGCGCTCCTTGTTGACGTTTTATACAACCGTTCGGACTTCAAATCGCGCGTCTATCGTGCAATCATCGAATGGCCGGCGAGGATGGACTTGTGGGAAGCGTGCCACCTCGTCTATAAAGATCCGGACCGTCCGAAAGATGAGCGCGCTAAAGATGCACGAGCCCTTTACGAAGCAAACCGCGAAGAGATGGACCGCGGAGCTGTCGTGCTGTGGCCGGAAGCACAGCCGATATGGAAGTTGATGACGTGGAAGTGGGATAACGGAGCGAAGGCGTTCAACACGGAGTATATGAATAATCCCGTCGATGAGGAATCGATGATATTCAATCCGGAGTCGTTTACGTATTGGGACAACGAGGATGTACGCGAGCTTTTGACGCAGTATCCTCCGCCTGCTAACGTATTTGACGTTTACATGGGCGTTGACTTTGCGATGGGGAAACAACGCGGCGACTATTCCGCAATTGTTACGATCGCGCGACATAAGAAGAACGGAACGAAGTACGTAATCGATGCGTATGGGGAGCGCGTCAAGCCTGACGAGTTTATCCGCGTCATTGTCGAAAAGGTACTGCGGTATCAACCGAATGCGATCGCGGCAGAGGCGCAGGCGGCGCAAGAGTTCTTCGTACAAAAGCTAAAAGAAGCGCTGAGAGCTGCGGGATATCCGGCGGGCACTCGCGTTAAGGAGATACATCAGAGGAGCCGTAAAGAACTCCGAATTGAAGCGCTGATCCCGGATATCGAGAGCAACGCTATTCAGTTTTCACGAAAACATACGTTGTTGCTCGAGCAGTTCGAATATTACGGCACCGGAAGCCACGACGACTTGCCGGATGCCCTTGAGCAAGCTATTAGTATTGCGAAATCAGGCAAAAAGAGAGTTAAGAATAAGCCAAAATGGATGTAACGGAAGGAGGACGCGAATTGACGAAGTTATTTACAACAGGAGAGCAATACCCGCCAGAATGCGACATCCCACGTCTGGCTCGATATAAACGCGGACGAATCATCTTTGACGGACGTCATCCGGAGATTTACGATCGCGCATCGTCACTTCTGCAGGATACGCCACACGCGCCGCAACTTCAGACGTTGTTCATCGCGGTTAACTTGATGGACATTTTGCTTACGAAGCCTGCGGATTTGCTTACGGGCGAGCCTCCGACATTCGAAAGTGGAACAGGCGCAGGAAGCCGCGAGCAGGAACGGCTTGATTCCATCGTTGAAGAGAACGATTTAGTTCAAGCCACGCACGAACTCGTCATCGGCGGAGGCTACCGCGGCGACTCGTACCTCAAAACGTACTTCGGAACGCGTGCAGACGTCAGTGAGACGGAAGAGCTCGGTTTACCAGCGCCAGACACTACGCTCGAACCGATTATCGAAGCGGTGCCGGCGAATATCGTCTTTCCGGAGATATCGAAAGGTTCGCGCAAGAAGTTCAAAGCGTTCAATATCGCGTGGATCGATTGGGTTGAGGAAACGAATGGTCGCGTAGTGCGGTTTATATCCGGAATCGACCGAAGCTATACGCCGTACCTCGAAGTTGAGCGGCATGTTCCCGGCTACATCATTTATGAACGATATAAACTCGAAGATAAGTCCGTTAATACCGAATGGGGAGCGCCGATTGCGACGTTTACGATCGGAGATAAAGTCGATACCGGACGAGAGGTTGACGTTGTCCCGACGGGAACTGACCGGCTACTCGTACATCACATTCCGTATAAGAGCGTCGACGACCGTTGGGAAGGTATCAGCGGAATCGAAAAGCTCGAGAGCGTGCTGGCCGCGATTAATGACCGTCTCGTACAGATCGATTATATCCTTTGGAAACATAGCGACCCGACAGCGTACGGACCGGAAGTCGACGAGAACGACGAAAACACCGTACGTATGGGCGGAAAATATATCGAGGTTAGTAAAGATGACGTAGTGCCCGGATACATGACGTGGAACTCGCAGCTTGACGGCGCGTTTAAAGAGCTCGATATTCTGCTCGGTCTCGTTTATCAAATGAGCGAAACGCCGCAATGGTTGTTCGGTACAACGTTAGCCGCGGATAAAGGAGGCACCGGTACGTCGCACACGGACTCCGGCGCAATCAAAGCGCGGTTCATGCCGATCCTGGCGAAAGTCAACCGGATACGCGCGCATGTTGATAAAGCGCTTCGCGACGCAATCTGGACCGCAATGCAGCTCGAAAACTTCGCGAATGACGGCGTGCAGGATTTCGAACCGTACGAACCTGTTTATCCGCGCATTAATTGGCGCGATGGCCTGCCGCGTGACGAGAAAGAAGCCGCAGAGGTTGCGAGCATCCGGACCGGAGCCAAACCGACCATGTCCGTTAGCGACGCAGTTAAGTACCTCGACGGAGTTGATGATAAGCTCGCGGAGGAAATGTTGCGCAGGATTGACGAAGACGAGAAACGCGTTAACGGCACCGTCGACAGCACGATATTTAACGAAGAGGTAGTCGTATAATGGCGCGGATTCCTGATCCGAACTATGACCGCGATATCAACCGTCTCGTCGACGCCTACAAACGTGGAATCCTCGCAATCGCAACGGAATTATCACGCTTGGACGTTTCCGATATATCACGCGCACATGCAAAGGCCGCTCTCGCTGAGATTGCGGCTATTTTGCGTGACATAAACGCAGAGTCGGCCGCCTGGGTTGCGGAGTATGTTCCGAAAGCTGCAACGGACGGAGTGGCGCGGGCAATCGTCGGACTCGGCGTCGCCAATACGTTAGCCGAAGCGGAGAAGATCGTTAAGTTTAACCGGATCAACCGCGAAATGGTTGCGTCGGCTATTGCGGATACTCAGGCGGATTTATTGGCTGTTACGCAGAACATCGACCGCCGAGTCCGCCAGGCCGTTCGCCAAGCAACTGCGGAATCCTTTCGCGCTAACATGGCGTCAGGCATTAACGGTCGCCGTACGATCAACGCTGACACGCTCGCCGGCATCCGTAAGACACTCGGCCAGGCGACAGACACCGGCATTATTGACGCGGCAGGACGGCGTTGGAAGCCGGAAGTCTACGTTGATACAGTAACACGTACGAAACTTAATTCCGCGCACCGAGACGCAACGATAAACGAGGCGATCGGACGCGAAACATATTACGCGCAGATATCAAGTCATGGCGCACGAGATGCGTGTCGTAACTGGGAAGGCCGCATCGTCAAGTTAGTACCGGATGCTCCCGGAGATTATCCGTATGTAGGCGATCTACCTCGTCGCGAAATATTTCACCCTCGTTGCCGTCACGTACTATCTCCGGTCCGTAGTCCGGAAAATATTAGGGGAGGTATTTAGATGGCAATATCAGATCGCGACAAAGAACGATTGAATCTGATCAGCCCCGCAGCTAATGACGTTAAGCTTGGGGACATTATTCAGGATTTTCAAGAGAGTGGTGGCGATGCAGGAAAGAAGCAGGGCTTTCTGTACAACGGAGAAACAGGTTTGTCACGATGGCGTTCAGCACTAGCCAAAGTAGCAAACGGCGATATCATCGCTAATCTCAACGTAATCGGAAGTAGCTCCGTAGTTGGAGTCGGTTCCGGAGGCGGAGGCGTTGCGGGGAATCTGGCGATTACTCAGAACTCGCTAGTAAAAAGTTTTAGCGGACGCCTACGCAGTCAGCTCGCAAGTAAATACGGGGATGTAGGCCGCGGATTCATTCCGCAACACTACGACAAGTTTTGGACCTTCGCAGGTACATGGGCCGCCCTAGCTAACTACGGAATTATTGGAGCTCAAGCGAAAAAATCGTCAACGGTAGGTAGCACCGCGACTCTGTCATTCAGTGGAACGTCTTTAACACTTATGCTCGTAACTGGAACTTTTGGCGCAAGCTTCTCGGTGGCAATCGACGGAGGCACCGCGCAGACGTTTACCACGGTGGGGACAGCTTCGGCAGCTAAAGCATTTGCCGTTGCGTCAGGATTGGCGGACGGCGCGCATACAGCGGTAATCACTGTTACGGCAGTTACTTCCGCATCTCACGGGCTAACGATAATCGGCGCGTACGAGGGTAAGGCAGCAACCGCAGGCGTTAGGGTAAACGCGATTGGGGTAACCGGATCAAAAACTTCCGCAGCACTAGGCGAGAACTTTTTGTACGCGGAAATCGACGCATGGGCTCCGGCGTTAACGCTTATTTGCTACTCATCTAACGATTTTAACTCGCAGACGCCACTTGCGACATTCAAAGAACAGACTCAAACGCTGATCACTCGGGCAAAGCAATTCGGAGACGTTGTACTCATGCCGGCTGGCCTTCGAGGTATATCTCAGACTATCCCGTTGGAAGCGTATGTCGGCGTGTATAAAGAGCTCGCTGAAGAGAACGACATCGCCTTCTTGGATACGTTTGGACGCTGGCATGCAGACTTTAATTTCGCCAAAAATACGCTTCAATTCATCGCAAGTGACGATATCCACATGAACGACTACGGTCACCAAGACCTAGCGAGTGCAATTTTTAACGCGCTGGTTAACTACTGATCCACGCACGACCTACGATACGTCGTTAAACTGACGGAAGCTATAGCCGACGGGCTCTAACCGGGAGGATACGATTATGACCGATATTCAACGTAAGTACCCGCTAAACTTGCAACTGTTCGCAGAGGGCGACCCTGATCCGCAATCCGATCCGCAAGACCTGCAGGCTGATCCGCAGCCAAAGGCGTTTAATCAGGACGAGGTTGATCGTATGATCGCGGACCGTCTGAAAAGAGAACGAAGTAAGTACGCGGATTACGAAGAGTTGAAACGGAAGGTTACCGAAAACGAAAAGGCTGAAGAGGAGCGCAAAAGAGCGGAGTTGTCCGTAACTGAACGCCTCGAAGCCGAAAAGGCCGAAGCTCTGGAACGCGCACAACAAGCGGAGCAGGCGAAAGAGGCCGCATTATCAGCCGCTAACCAACGCCTTATTAAAGCGGAGTTCAAAGCGGTAGCTCGCGAATTGAACGTGCGTGCTGACGCGCTCGATGACGTTCTCTTACTCGCTGACAAGACGTCAGTTAGCGTAGATGAAAACGGGAACCCAGTCGGCGTAGAGGACGCAGTTAAGGCGCTGTTAACGAATAAACCGTATCTCGTGGATGCGCCGAAGAAACCGCAGCCGATCGGTGATACGAAGCCTAATCCGGGAGATGACGAACGCAGGACGCTCGAACAACAATTGAGCGATGCAAGGAAGTCGAAGGATTTCGCGAAGGTAATCGAATTGTCAAACAAATTAAGCAAGTAATTCAGGGCTTTGGAAAAATTCCAAGGTCCTTTTTCTATGCCCAAATTTAAGGAGGAAACAAACATATGTTGAAAACTTACTCTTTCCAGGACCAAGTACGCCAGCTCGAAGCAGGTATCTCCCTAATTATCGATGACGAACCTACGTTGCTTGGTTTGATTGGTCTCGGTACTAAGCCGATTTACCAAACGAAGTTCGAATGGATGTCGGATTCTCTGAACTCTAACCGCGCGGTTGCGGCTTCTGCTGCAGTAGCATCTGCAACTTCGATCACTGTCGCGTCTGGTGACGGTCTGAAATTCCGCGTCAATGCCGTAGCTGTAGTCGGCGAAGAGTATTTTAAAGTTACCGCTGTTGCTGGCGACGTTATCACGGTTGTTCGTGGATTCGACGGAACTACTGCCGCAGACATTGCCGCAGGTGACGAAATCCGTATCGTAGCGCGTCCGCAACTGGAAGGCGCAATGCCTGGCGTTGACGAAGGTCACGATCGTTACGTGGATTACAACGTTACGCAAATCATCGAGCGTTACGCAGCCGTATCCAAAACGCAACAAGCTGTCCGCACCTACAACGTTGACGACGAACTGAACTACCAAGTTCAATTGCGTCTGAAAGAGTTGCAACGCGAGCTTAACGATTGGTTGATCTACGGTCGCCGTATCGACGGTGCTCCGGGAACTCCGCGTATGACAGGCGGTCTGTTGTACTTCGCTGATAAGAAAGGCGCGGCTAAAGAGAATGCAGCCGGCGGAGAGATCACACCTACGTTGCTGAACAACTTGGCGGAGAAAGTGTACCAACGCGGAGGCTCCGTAAACACGATCCTGACGAATACCGCTGGTGCACGTCAAATCTCGAAATTCGCGAGCGACACTATCCGCACTGAGCGTACTGACACAACTACCGGCCACAAGATCCAAACGTTTGTGTCCGATATCGTAGGCGGTTCTGTTGCGACTGTCATCGTCGATCCGAACTTCCCGAAAAACAAAATCGCGATGTTCGACCGCAGCATCCTGTCCATCGATCCGTTGAATGGCCGTGCTGTACACGATATGGACGCGTCCGTACCAGGCGCTGACTTCGTGGCTCGTCAAATCCGCGGTGAATACGGCGTTACCGTTAAGAATGCCGGCGAGAAAATCGCGATCCTCGAAAACATCAGCACAACCGTATCCTAATCGAAATTGAACGCGGGCGGCTTCGGTCGCCCTTTAAACAATCGGAGGTGATCGCAAAGTGGCGAAGTATAAAGCCGCGCCGCATTACGTAATTTCCGGCGGCATTGAATTTACGGTATTTGGAACGTACGAAACGGAGGACGCGAAACAAATCGCGCTACTTGACTCGTTGGCTCCGCTATGGATTACGCGAGTAGACGACGGAAAGAAACCGGAGGAACCTGCGCAAGTGGACGAAGAGCCCGCGGAAGATAAACCCGCGAAAGCTCCGGCGACCACCAAGCGCAAAGCGAGCGCTACGTCCTCCGCAAAATAAACGGAGGTGTGGCGGATGGCAATATCAGTAACGGATGCAAACGACTATATCAACGCGAATTGTATCGATATTGAGGACTGGACGGAAGCAGAAGACGCGAAAAAACAACGAATTGTTACGCGCGCTTCCTTCGTGCTTACGAACAAGTATCCGAAGTATACGATACCTGACGCGGCGGTATACGAATTTGCTAACGCACTGGCAACGGCATTTAACGATACGAACCGGTTGCAGCAACAAGGAGTCGCGTCATTCGGCGTGACCGGCGTCGCGAACTTTACGTTCAAGGACTGGTCAAAGAACGGTGAGGAAGCGTGGATACCGGATTCTGCGCTCGATATTATTGGCGCGGAGAATGGCGTTAAGATAGGGCGCAAGACGACGAAGTGGGTGACGTTGTAATGGCGATTATTCCTTTGCGTCAGACCGTCATCGTCTCGCCATTCCTCAGCTATGATCCAGATTATAACGAACCGTCCTACGGCGATGATTACACGTTGAAATGCCGCTTTTCCGAAGAGGTCAAGTTAGTACGCAATCAGCGCGGAGAGGAAGTCGCCAGTGTTGGCGCGTTCTTCTTCGACCGGTTGCCTTCGTTAAATATTTCGGACCGACTCACGTACACAGACGAGAATATGCGGACGACAACGTATACGCCAATCGCAATCAGCGTAAAGAGGGCGCTCAACGGTAAGCCGCTTTTAACGGAGGTGAACGTGTAATGTCGATTGAGTTCGATATGGGTGCGTTCTTCAAGGGGCTGGACTTTTCGAAAGAGAACGTTCAAGCGGCCGCCAAGATCGGAATGGACGACGCGATTGACGACCTGTTGCGCATTTCGCGCGAAGAAGCTCCGCTCGATAAAGGTACGCTCCGTGAGACGTCAGGTAAACGAGTCACCGTAAGTCCTACCGGAGTAACTGGCGAAGTGTACTATTCCGTTAATGAGCGCGGCAGTAGTGGCGACCGCGTTAACTACGCGCTGATTGTCCACGAAATGGATACGTTTAAGAATCCGACCACGCCCGGAACGAAGCCGAAGTATCTCGAAGATCCGCTCACGCAGAACGCGTCGAAGTATCAACGCATGATTGCGGACGCGATCCGAAAGGGGCTGGCGGAGTAATGGCGATTCTGGGAGTGCCGGATATTACGGCTTACCTGCGCGTGGCTGTCCCGTTTACCTACGTTGCTAACGAGTTCGCGTCAGGCAATCCGGATGATTGCGCCTATGTGCGTATGAGCGGCGGATATGAGCCAAGCGAATGGACGAGTAAGCGGAGGCCAGCGTTTCAAGTTTTAGTACGCGCTAAGTCTCCGGCAACGGCAACGCAAATAGCTGGCGCAATATTTGAGGACTTGGCGAGTAAAAACGAGTTTTACTTCGGAAGTACCCGCGTGGTTAAATCTCGCGCTAACCAATCGTCTCCGATTTACCTCGGCAAAGATGCGAATGATCGAACGATGTTTTCCCTTAATTTCACACTGACAACAATCTAGGCGGTTCCCATACGGGGCCGTCTTTTTGTATGTCCAAATTCGAGGAGGAACCTATAAATGGCACAAGACTTTTCCAAGATCGAACTCGGTCCAGCTATCGTTGAGTACGGTACAGGCGCGGACATGGTCAAGTTCGAAACAACCATCGGCGGCGTAACGTTCGCAACCGAAACAACTTACCGCGATCAGCTTACGGACCAAACGGGCGAGACAATCGTCGGCAAACGGATCACCGGCCGTAACTGCAGCGTAACTATTCCGTTCGCAGAGTACGAATTGTCCGTAATTCCGAAAATCATGACAGGTGCAAGCGTCGTAACGGACGGCACCGACTCGAAAATCGAACTGAAAACGGGCGTAGGACTCAACCTGATTGATTCCGCGAAGCAAGCCGTTATCAAACCGCTCGCGAAACTGAACGATCCGAACTATTGGGTAACGCTGCCTAAAGCGTACTCCGAAACGGATCTGAGCTACGCGTACGACAACGAAAACGAACGGATCACCAACGTAACACTGCGGTCGACTCCGGACGAAGACGGCGTGGTAGCGATCCTGGGCGACAGCACCATCACGGCAACGCCATAAATAACGCGCGGTCCTTCGGGGCCGCTTTTACTTTAACGGAGGCGATAATATTGCGATTAATCGGCGCGAACAAATACAAGATCGGCGGCAGGACGGTAACGCCACGTAAGATTACGATTGCACAATGGCGCGATCTGTTCGATTCAATCCACGCAGTACCGCAGCTCATCGTGAGTGTAATGACCGCTGCTCCCGGAGACAAGGCGGCTTATTTCGTTGCAGCGATCCGCGAGTCCTTTGACGACATCGTGCGCGTGACGGCCGTCCTGACGGGCATTGACGAGGAGTATATCGAAAAGAACGCGTCCATTGACGAGTTGGTGGCGTTCTACGGTGCGGTAGCGAAGGCGAACAATTTCGGTGAACTGTTAAAAAACGGGCGGGGCGTCCTGAACCTGGCGGGACTGGCAGCGGGTCAGACTCCGGACGCGCCGAACGCAGAGTAACGATTGACGAGTTTTTCATAGAGTGCGCAGTCCGTCTCGGCAAGACGCAAGTCGAGTTTGAAACGGGCTATTTCGTCATGGACGTTTTTACCGCGCTTGAAGCCAAGCGGAAAGTCGATGCGGAGGATTGGCTGACATCATTGTCCGTTCAACATTCGACCGGCGACGACATGAAGAAGCTCATAGGCAGCCTGCGGGAACGTGCCGGCATGAACGCGGCAACTAAAGCGGAGTTTGACGAATCAGGATTCGAAGCCATGCGGAGGCAGCTACGGCACGGACGATAAGGAGAGGTGATAGCGATTAGTACGGTAGATGTCGGAGGAATACGCGCAACGATTACGGCAGATGTCAGCGGTTATAACCAAGCGATCGACCGCGCAAAAACGAAAGCGAAGGAACTCGGGGATGCCGGCAAAGCTGCGTCCTCTTCTTTCTCTGCGCTGAATACGCGGCTGTCCGAAGTGGGAGCTTCCGCAGCTCAGATCGAGAAGATCAACGCAAGCTTACGGAAGGCCAATCCGGAACTCTTACGTAAGCAGATCGAAGCCGTAACCGCGGAGATGAAGCGGTTAGGCGCAAGTAGCGCGGAGATTACGAAGATTACTAACGAACTCGAAAAGAACGCGAAGTCAGCGAACGGTGCGAGTGCGGAAGTTAAGCAGCTCGGACTTGCGTATGCCGCGTTGTCTGCTGCGATGGCTGTTGTCATTACAAAAGCGATACAGACCGCAGCTACTTTCGAACAGTCAATGGCGAAGGTTAAAGCGATTTCGGGTGCAACAGGCGAAGAGTTCGAAAAGCTGCGTCAGCAATCGATCGATCTCGGTGCGACTACGGTATTTACGTCAAGCCAGGCGGCTGACGCGCAGTCCTTTTTAGCAATGGCTTAAATTCGGGTCAGTTCGGCAGAAATGCCGTTCTAAAAACACTTGGTGAATTCGGTGAAAGCTAATCCATCCAACGCTTATTCTAATAGATCGAAGGTGGTAGTTTGAATAGAAACTGCGACGGTTGCTCTAAAGAGATAAGCGCGAGCCCATATAAAGTAAAAACTCAAAAGTATATTTTTTGTTCAAACGAGTGCTATAAAGCAAATATCGGAAAGTACTTTGCAGGTGAATTAAATCCAAACTTCAACAGTCTGGAATGTACCTGCGAGTCGTGCGGTAAAACGTTTCTCAGAAAACCTTCCCAAATAGGAAAGCACACTTTCTGTAACAATGAGTGCTACGGGAATTGGGTAAGACCCAAAACAGAGCCAAAGGGTAAGCGAGATTATTCTTGTGACTACTGTGGCGGAACTTTCAAAAGGTATCCTTCTCAAGTTAAGGATAAAAAGTGGAAGTACTGCTCCGTTGGATGCAAGAATAGTCACAATTCGGTAATTCATTCCGGAGAAAATCACCCTAACTGGAACCCTGAGTTAACTGATGAGGATCGTATCAACGCGCGCAAGTACCCTGAATATTTTGCATGGCGAGCTAATGTGTTTTTGCGAGACTCTTTTACTTGTCGCTGCTGTGGTGACAGTAAGGGAGGTAACCTAATTGCGCATCACATTTATAATTTCGCCGAGCACACGGACCTAAGAACGGAAATGTATAACGGAGTTACGGTGTGTGACGAGTGTCATAAGGAGTTTCACGATTCCTTTGGCTACACACAAAACGACCTAACGCAATTAATAGAGTATTTCAAATTAAAGGGCAGAGTTGATTCTGCCTTATTTGCGTTGGATGGGATGCTAATACCGAGCGAAGCCTGTTGAGAAATCACAGGAACGTGTAGAGACTAGGCGGAGTACTCTAACTCTTTGGACATGAGGAAACGCCCACGAGCGCCAGGCACCGTAATGCGTAGAGGCAACGGTGAAGATATAGTCCGATACTCCGGGGAAACGCGGAGAGTCGAGGATAAAGAGCCTCGATGTAACGATTGGGATTTAAGACAAACGAGATCATGGCAGCAATGCCTGGCGTACTTAACCTCGCGGCGGCCGGACAGATGGAACTCGCCCGTACTGCGGATATCGCTTCGAATATCCTGACGGGATTCCAGCTCGAAGCGGACGAAACCAGTAGCGTTGTTGACGTAATGGCGAAGACGATGACGAACTCGAATACGAATATCGAGCAGCTTGGTTACGCGATGAAATACGTCGCACCAATCGCAGCTAACCTCGGAGTTTCCATCGAAGAAGCTTCCGCAGCAGTTGCGAAATTGTCTGACGCCGGTATTCAAGGCGAGATGGCCGGTACGCAGCTCCGCGCAATCATGCTTAGGCTCGCAAGTCCAACGGATGATGTCGCGTACGTTATGAAGCAGTTGGGCGTAACCGTAACGGATGCGGCCGGTAACTTCTTACCCTTCGCGAATATTATCGGACAGTTCGAAAAGGGCTTCGTTAACTTAACGGAAGCTCAGCGGGCTCAAGCCGCAAGTATCGTCGCGGGACAGGAGGCAGCATCCGGATTCCTAACGCTGATTAAGGCGGGCGAAGGCGATCTTAACGCGTTTACCGAATCGCTTAATAACGCGGGCGGTACGGCGGCACAGATCGCAGAGACGCAAATGGATACGCTAAACGGCGCAATCCAAGAGATGCAATCTGCGCTCGAAGCGGTCGGTATTACGGTCGGCGATAACTTTGCGCCAGTTGTACGTAAAGCAGCCGAGGGTATCTCCGCATTATTGCTCGGATTCAACGATATGGACCCGGTACTGCAGAACGCTATCATCGCGTTTGCTACGGCGTCAACAGGAGCGCTCGCACTTGCGACAGCAATCGGCGTTCTATCGATCGCGTTAAAAGCTTTAACGATTAGCAACCCGATACTGCTCGCAATTTCCGTAACGCTCGGACTTGTGGCCGCGGGAGTGACGGCGCTGATTTCGAGTAATAGCGAGGCGGCGGATGCTGTACGTCAACATGACGAAGCGCAACGCGCACTCAATAATACGTTGTCTCAATCGCCGCTCGACCGTACTGTTTCCGAAGTACAGGCGTTACAGGAGCAGACCGCGGAATTGAATACGGTTCTTGAGGAGCGCGCACAGTTACAATCGCGTCTGAACGAAATCGAATCGCTGCAGGAACAAGGACTCGGAACGCCTGCGCTTCTCGACGAAATGATCGATATTAACGAGCAGCTTGCGGATATGGACGACAAACTGCGCGGACTCGGCTATGACGGCGTGGAAGATGCGACAAGCAAACTTGATATTTTGAATCGTACTATTGAAGAATCGACTCCGGCGTTGTTGAAGATGAAAGAGGCGGAGATAGCGGATGTAACTGCAAAGTACAGACAAGTAGAAGCGTCCGAGGCACTTCTCGCACGTTACAATGAACTATCCTCCGCACAACAACTTGATGACGCGCAAAAACAGGAATTAGCCAGCACGGTCGATCAATTACGTAAAAAGTATCCAGATCTGAACCGCGTTATGGATGAATCAGGTCAAGTAAGGATTCAGAATATCGGAATTATCGATGAGCATATTGCAGCAGAGAGGTCATTCATTGATCAATCTGCGGAAGCTGTGAACGCGTACGTCAGTAACATGGAGGCAATGGCTCGGGCAAACTTGGCGTCGGTTAAAGCACAGATCAGTAACTACGAAAGCCTAGCACGTGCGATGAACGCGGTCGGAGGTATTCAGTCTGGTCCCGCTAAGAAGACCGTTACGGGTATCGGCGGCATAAGCGTTAACCCAACGTTTGAGAGGATGGTAAACGGAGATAGCGAAATCCTCGACGGGCTTTATGACAAACAGGTAAAAGCGCAGCAGGCGCTACTCGATATCTCGCGTGCTAAAGAATCTCTTTCTTCCGGGGAAGCGTACGCTCCCGCTAAAGGTAGCTCCGGAATTAGTCTCAAAGAAGACAAATCCAAGAAAGCCGCCGGTAAGAAAGCGAAGTCCTCGAAAGCCAAAACCGGAAAGTCCGCCGCAGAGGTCGCAAAGGATCTACGGGATGACGCGTACAATGCCGATCTTGCAACTATCCGTTACCAAGCGGAAATGTACGATTGGTCAGCGGATCAGCAGATTAAGGCGTACGAGAAGCTTAAGAAAGCTCACGCTCAGCATCTTAAGGAAACGGTCGAGGACGCGCGCACACTTAATCTGCAGCTCAAGCGCCTGGAAGAGGACAGCGTTAAATCGCGCTATGACTTCTCGATGACATGGATCGATAAAGAGGAGCGCCGCATGGAGGATTCCGGTAAGTCCGAAGTCGCCATCGCTGAAATGAAAATCGCCGCACTTACTCGCGTTCGTGACCGTTATAAGAAGGATTCTGACGAATATAAGGACGCGGACGAGAAGCTGTACAAAGCGCGCAAGGAACTCGTTAAGGCGAATGAGCAAGCGGTAGCAGATGCGTATGGCGCGTCCGAAAAGTGGATCGGCAAGGAAGAACGCCGAATGGAATCCGCCGGCAAATCCGAGCTCGAAATCACGCAGATGAAGATCGCAGCCTGGACGAGAGTACGCGATCGTCACGCGAAGGATTCGGAGTATTACGAGAAGGCGGAGGACCAACTATACAATCTGCGTAAGAAGCTCGTCACGGAAACGGAGAAGCTTGCGGATCAACTCCTGAAAACGGAGAAGACGAATATTGATGCCGCGTTGAAGGCCGATCTCGCTGCGATTGAGGAGCGTAAGAAGACGTACGTTGCGGAAGTCGACGAGAAGATCGCGGCTATTGACGCATTGATCGCGAAGGAAGCGGAGTACAACTCTGACGCGGACTATGAGACGCAACGTTCCGAAAAACTGGCGCGTATCGACGAACTAGGCTCCGCAGTCGGTCCGGAAGGTATCCAGGAACGCGAAGACTTGATTAAAGAGCTTGCGCGCATGGAACTCGAACACGACCGCGAACTTCGTAAACGGGATCTCGAATCGCAGAAGGCCGCACTTCAGGACGAAAAGGATACGCGTAATACGGCTTTTGACGAAGAGAAATCCGCCACACAACGCCAGTACGACGCGCTTAACGATGCGTTCGAGAATCACGCGGATGACGTTAAGTTTATCGAGGCGGCCATTGCGGAGTTCCGTACGAATGCTAACGCGGAAGCCAACGCAACAATCCTCGCGTCACTGGATTCGTTCGTCACCGAGTATAACGCGAAGATGGCTACGTTGAATACCGGAGTAGCTGGCGCAGGCTCATCGTCTGACCTTGCGGAATATAACGCGAATAAGGACGCATGGGACGCGGCTAAGGCGAAGGGCGATACGGCTGAGATGGCGCGTCTGACGGCACGTAACGAGGAGCTCCGTAAGCTTTACGGCATCGGAAAGGATACCGGTAAGCTACAGCAATTCGCTAAAGGTGGCGTTGTCCAAGGCGCGGCAGGGTCGGCTGTTCCGGTGATTGCGCATGCTGGCGAAATAGTTCTTAACCCGGAGCAGATCGGAAATGTCTTCCGAATGATCGCGGCTGGCCCTTCGGATACTACCGCAGCACCTACGCAAGTCGTGAATCAAATCGACATGTCCGTTAATGGCGTTACACTTACGGATCGCGCGGATACCGAAATGATGTATGACGAGAGAGCACGCGCTGTTCAACGATTACAGACGCAGGGGGTGAAGACGCGCTAATGACGGAATGGGGCATTAAGATAAACGAGATCGACCTCGAAACGATCGGCTTCGCTTTAACCGAGCGGAGCCTGCCCGTTCTTCCTGAAACGGAGGACAATACGGTTAAGCTCGCGGGATCAGACGGCGTAATTGACTTCGGATCAACGTTCGGTCCTCGCGTAATAAACGTAACGCTTTATTGCTTCGCGCAGGATTATCACGCGGCACTTGCGCAACTGGCGGCAATGATGAGCGTTCACGGTCCGCAGATATACGTCGAGTTTCACGATTTGCCCGCGAAGAGATATCCGGTAGTTTATAGCGGGACTCTTTCCGTGCAGGCAACCGGAAGTCGGACGATTAGCCTTCCGCTCAAGATGAACGACCCGTGGCCGCAGTCTTTGCGGGATACCGCGGTAAACGAATACGGGCAGGGGCTCTCATACGGGCAGGGCTACGTATATTCGGATTACGCGCAGTTCTTTAGCGGGGCAGGAACGATGCCCGTACGTAACGAAGGAACATTACCGCAGTCGCCCGTGATTAAAGTTAGCGGCGCGTTTACGAATCTTACGTTGTCTGACGGAAGCCAAACGATAGTAATCAACGCAACAAGTACCGCGTCCGATACGTGGGAAATCAATTGCGAAAAATATACGGTTAAGAAAAACGGAGTCAACGCCTACGGATCGAGTAATGGCGTCTTTTTTGCGTTGAATCCAGGAACAACGACGATTACGGTCGGAGGCGCAGGACTTGCGGTATCACTTGCGTTCGTCTTCCGTTACAAATACCTCTACTAACGAAGGGAGCGCGGACAATGGCATTTAATCCGCAAACGATTAATAAAGAGCTCGATATGGCGAATCTCGCGAAGCATAACGCAAATTACTCCGCCATTAAAACGGAGCTCGATGCACACGATACGCACGTAGCAGCACAGACTGCGCACGGATCAACATCGGCCGCAACCGCAGGAAAGATCATGCAACGAGACAGCGCGGGACGGGCGAAAGTATCTGCACCAAGTGCACCGGACGATATCGCACGTAAAGAGGAAGTTGACGCAGTACAAACGAACCTTGACGAGCATGAAGCGGATACCGTCGCGCATCTATCCACGTCGGATCGCGAGAAATTGGACGGCTTGGAAGCCGGAGCCGAAGCGAATCAGAACGCATTCGCGCAAGTGAATAACGTTATAGCTGGCGCGGAGTCCGATACATTGACGATTGCCGGCGGAACGGGAATTACAGTGTCCACGAATCCCACAACGAAGACGCTGACGGTCACGGCTACAGGAGAGGCGACGCCGGGCGCGCATGGATCTTCGCATAATAGCGATGGTGCCGATCCGATTCCGGACTTGGTTGCGTTGAGAGACGAGTTTAACGCGTTGACGCCTACGGACATTGGCGCGGAGACTCCTGCAGGAGCTCAAGCGAAGGTGGATGAATTGTCGGGCCAAACGATGCACGCGGTAAATGTCATTGCATACGGGGCAGTAGGGGACGGTGTCACCGACGATTTCGAAGCAATACAGGCCGCATCTGACTATTGTACTGCTAACAACGGAGTTCTTTTTTTTCCTGCGGCAACATTCTATTCGTCGCAAACCGTTGTTTTTGAAAATTGCAACGTCCAAGGGACTGGCGCTGTTTTATGGAGCTCCGCGCAAATCGGTGTGGCGATTGGGACACCATCAAATGCCTTCCAAAAAAGCATCTACGGCCTCAGCGTAACAAGAGAGAATACCACTGCAGTACCTGCTAATAGCGTAGGATACAGTTTTGTGAATGCCTCTAACGCTGTATTCGTAGAATTAAAATCATCGCATCACGACAAGGGCATATATATGGCGCCTGGAGAAGCGTGTCGAGTAGCTTACTGCACTTTCATCCACCCCTATGTGCATCGTTGCAATCGAAGTTGGCACATATATGTTAACGGCACGGGATACGCAGCAGAAAATACGGTAATCGGAGGGCGTATGCAGATGGTTTCCACGCGGACGGTGGATTACCATATATATGCCGAGAGAACTGTAGGCTCCGCAGCAATTAATCATTGGCAGTGGTACGGAGTATCTATGGAGAGCTCTAGTGATTCCACAACCGCAATGAGTGCAATGAATCTAAAGCGGGTGGATAGTTGGCTTATTACGGGCGTCCGTACGGAAGGTAACTGGACCAACGGCGACATCGCTCTGGATGCAAACTGTGCGTTTAATAAAATAGAAGCCCTATACTCAGACGGCACTTTTTCCGTCAATGATTTAGGTTCGAATAACGTATTAGAGTTTAGGCAAGAGCGTCAGGTGAGCGGCATGACTGAGTATTTTAAACGAGGTGTCGTAAATTCTACCGCCACAGCAGAGTCGTCGTCAGTTGCCATGTTCCATAGAGATGGAGCCTCGAAAATTCACGTAGTTTCTGACGGTACGTCCTCGCCAAGTTTAGCACTAGGGTCTGCCGGAAATACGAGCGCAGTAGAGGTTTTGTGGGTACCTTCTAGGGCATCTATGTCAATGAGGGTTGGTGGGACTAACATTGCAGAAGTTACCTCAGCATCCCTGCGTCCATATAGCGACAATCTAGTATCTCTCGGAGGTACCTCAAACAGATGGACGCAGGTTTACGCGGCTACGGGAACGATAAGCACCTCTGACAGAGACGAGAAACAGCAGATCGGAGATATTCCTGACGAAGTGCTGGATGCCTGGTCTAACGTTCAATACTCTAGATTTAAGTTCAACGATGCGGTACAGAGTAAAGGAGACGGGGCGCGGTGGCATGTAGGACTCATAGCACAAGACATAAAAGACGTCTTTGAAGCTAAGGGGCTGGATGCTACCCATTACGGACTTCTCTGCTTCGATGAGTGGGGAGATAGTGAAGAAATCGTGGATGAAGCCGGTAATATAGTCTCCCCCGCAATACGGGCAGGCAGTAGGTGGGGAATAAGATTTGATGAGTGTCAATTTTTGGAGATGGCCCTAATGCGTAGAGAGCTGAAACGGCTGCAGTTCAAGTAAAGGAGGTGAGTCGCAATCTTACGCATATACGATAAATCGCGCAACCCCATCGGAGTCTTACCGTCCGCGTACGATGTCCAGCGCCAGCGCCGCATTAACTCGGATTATACACTGACGTTTAATGTACCGATGTCGTCCGATGAATACCGCGAGCTCATAGCGCTAAAAGGCCACGTTCAAGACGAGCGCGGCCAACTTTACGTCATCAACTCACGCAGACGTAATCGCGAAGGTAAAACGCTAACTGCGCAAGTATCGTGTTCTCACGTCATGTTTAAACTCGCTGACTATAAGATGCCGTACTCTTCGTATATTTCGGAGGCGTACGGCGTTCATATTTCGCGGCTTACCGATTCGATCAGCGCGGCCACTAACGGACGCTTTACGTTCTCAATCGACGATACATTCGATTTATACGACGTGAAGGATTGGGGCCGTACCAACGCGCTCGAAGCGTTGAACGCGGTAATCTCAATGTACGTTGCGGAAGTCGATCCGGATAACTTCGTCATTCACTTGCGTAAGAAGATCGGCGGCGACTTCGGGCATCAGTATCGGATTAATAAAAACATCGTATCCTCTTCGTACGGCGACGACGGAAGTGCGTTAGTCACACGTATGTACGCGCAGATGAAAGACGGACGCACATGGATCGGACAGCCTGCGACCATTCTTACAGCAGATGAGCGCGCAAGGTTGGCGTCAGTTCCGGGCGCTATCGTTAACGGCGTGCTGCAGTCGAATTACCTTGTATCGCAATATGCCGGCGCCTGGGCTACGTCAGATATCGCGTTCTATGACGGAGAGATTATCGAGCAAAATATTACAGATGTCGCGGAACTCGTACGGAAGACGCGTAAGGCTCTCGCGGATAACGAGGTGCCCGCGCTTGAGCTTTCCGTAAGTGCAGCGGACATTCACAAGATCGACGCGTCAGAATCGACCGTTTCGCTTGGTGACGTCGTCTACTGTTATGATCCGGAAATGGGCCTCGCGAACATTACCTCACGCGTAACGGAGCTTACCGAGTATCCGTTCGATCGCGATAAGCATACGCAGGCTACGGTTGCTAACGTAATGACGCGGGATTTCAGCGACATCATTGCGGATCTCGACCGAGCCAAACGGATCGTCAACGATATTATGAGCGCGGGAACAATCCGGACGGAGGTATTCGAGTCGTTCGCGAAACAGGCGATTGCGGATATTGATAACTCGAAGACGGAGCTTGTGTATCCGCCCGAAGGCGGTATTCTTGCGCAAGACAAGACGAATCCACTCCGTCAGGTGCGCTTAACTTCCGCTGGAGTCGGCGTCTCGACTGACGGATGGAATACGCTAAGAGCCGCAATAACCGCGGACGGTGTTCACGGTGAGAGGATAATTGGGCAGATCGGTAACTTCTCGTCTCTTAGCGTTGGTAGTGGCAATAACATAATCTTGTTGAATCAAACAGCGGGAATGTCGGCCGGCCACGCAGTCTTTAGCTCCGCGCCTTTCCGTTTGGATTTCCAAGGTAATGTTACCATGAACCGCTTGACCGCGAACAGCGCAAACATTTTCGAATCTAACCTTAATGCGTCCAATTGGAAAGATGGTGTATTTAGCGGAGACATCACTGCGCAGGGTCAAATCACGGGTGGTATTCTAACGGGCGCGTTGATCCGCACAGCAATAAGCGGCCGTCGAATCGAGCTAGACGCGCAAGGACTCCGAAGTTATGACGCGGCCGGTACAAATCGTATCAGAATTAATACCGGATCTGATAGCGGAATCGCTGCGATATCCTTTTACGGGTCAGGTGGCGCGGTGGCCGGTGAGATTAACGCGTACCAGAATAACGGGCAGCTTACCGTATTCAGTAACGACGTGTTTATCGGATCGAACAACACCGGTAACCCTATACGGTTACAAGGCGCGCCAATTATCGCGGGACCTGCGGAATTTAGGAGTACGGTGACCGGACTTAACCTCGGGATCGGAAACATTTCAGGTCTGAGGGCAGAGTTAGATTCAATATGGAACTCGTTAAGTGGGAAAGCATCTCTCAGCCACAGGCATACAGTATCAGTACCTGACCACAACCACGGGAACCCACAGAATGCTACATCTGGAGGCGGTACCTTCACAACTTCCGCCGCGTAATGGTATTATAGGAAATAAGAACCATATACCAATTCGCGGAGGATTAATCATGAAAAAAGTAGCATACATTGCCGGCGGTATCTTGATCGGATTTGTTCTTTCGACATCTGCCGGCGCATTTGCGGATAGCGTAAAGTCACTCGTAGGTAAGAAAGTCTCCGGAGAGTATACCGTTATTGTTGACGGCCAAAAGCTCGCGGATAAAGGCGCAATTATTGACGGGAAGGCTAACGTACCTGTTCGCGGAATATCTGAGGCGTTAGGAGCGGATATCAAAGTGAGCGGAAAAACAATTACAGTAACTACGACGGATGTACAACAAACGGCATCACCGGAAGCGACTGCCGAAAACAAGTACTCCGGGCGTTCTGCGGAAAGCTTACAAGAGACACTGTCTATTTTAAAAGATCGTATACTCGCGCCAAACCTCAAAGAACGCGCGGAAGTAGCAGCGGATGTGGACCGTTTGAAGTCAGTAAAAGCGGATGAGGCGGTAATTGCTGAACGCGAATCGCAGCTCGCAGGGTACGACGAGAGAATAGCGCAAGCTAACGCAGACATCGCGCAAGCCGAAGCCGCACTCGCCGCGCTTAAATAAACGAATACATTACGCAGAGGTCTCGCCGTCAGGCGTGGCCTTTTTTGCGTTCACAGAAACGGAGGAACAGCGCATGAAGTCACGTGTATTACTCGAATGTACGATCGACCTGGCGCAACCAGTTCCGGAAATTACCGCAGTCATCTCAGAAATACTCGCACATTATCCGGACGGCCAGGCGGAAATACTCCGCGCACTTGATCACGAAATCGGTATGGCATTGGCTGCGCTAGATAAGGGGGCCGACGATGGAGCAAGCGATATTTAATAGTGCGTTAAAGGAGGGGCTGTTCGCAGTCCTATTCGTCGTTGTTGGCTTCTTACTTTGGCGTCAGATGGCGCGCATACAAGACGATGGGAAGGCGCGGGAAGAACGCATGCTAGTCGCCGCCAAAGAACGCGAGGATCAGATGTATTCGGACGCGTTACGTAGGGAAGAGCGCCTAATGCGATTGGCCGAGGATCTGACGGGGCGCTTCGAAACATTGGCGTCACAATACGAAACTCTGGCGATTGATGTAACGGAGATCAAGTCCGTAATGAAAGGGGAGCGATAACGTGAATTACCGCAAAGATTATATTCCGAAAGGGACCGCGTATAACCGGCGGCCCGGCTACGTTATGAATGCAACAACTATTACGATTCACAATACGGGCAACGCGAACTCTACTGCGGCGAATGAGCGCGGATGGCTTACAAATCCGACCAACGCGCGTCAGGCTTCGTTTCACATCGTAGTTGATGAGCGCGAGGCTATCGAATGTATTCCGCTTAATGAGAACGCGTGGCATTCCGGAGACGGTAGCGGTGCGAGCTCCGGCAACCGTACGTCAATCGGTATCGAGATCTGCGAGTCCGGCAACTACGCAAAGACGCTAGATAACGCGGCGACTCTCGTTGCGTCGATGCTGAAAGAGCGCGGGTGGGGCGTAGATAGATTGCGTCGACACTACGACTGGTCCCGCAAAATCTGTCCGCGCTTAATGTACGATGGCGGCGCATGGACCGGTTGGGGTTTGTTTAAGGCGGCGGTGCAAGCGAAATTAAACGAAAAGGTGGCGGATGCTGACGTGAAGAAAGACGTAATCGTGAGCGTAGTTGTGAACGGTAAAAAGGTGACGGACGGCGTGCTTGACGCAGGCACAACGTATACACCTGCGCGTGCAGTAGCCGAAGCATTGGGCGCGAAGGTAACGTGGGATTCGAAGACTAAAACGGTGACGATTACGAAGGAGGGCGCATAATATGTACGAAATTGGCGTAGTGGTAGCGGTGATTATTGCGATCGGAGAGTTCGCGAAGTTATATGTACCGGTGAAGTTCATTCCGATGTTATCGATGGGACTCGGCCTAGTGGCGGGTCTCTTTTACATTCCGGTTGAAACCGTAGTTGAGGGTATCATGACGGGCGTAATGACGGGTTTGGCCGCGTGTAAGTTGTATGATATCGGAGCTAAAGCAATTAAGAAATCGGGAAATTAACGGAAAATAGTTGCGGCGTTTCTTCGCTCGATGACGTATAATACCGTATAAGAGCGCGGGACGCCGCGTATACATACCTACGGAGGGATTCAGTTGCTTCTAATTATATTTTTGATACTGATTTTCATCGTACTCCCAATAGCAACAGTATGGACGAACATTCAATATTTTCGCGCAGAAAAGATAAGCTGTCCGCATTGCGGTAAGGTGTACCGACTTATGAACGGAAGCTATAAGTGCCCGAAATGTAAAACGCGCGTCACACGAACAGCTGACGGCGATTTAGTAACTTCATAACGCAAGACTTAGCGCTCATCTCTTCGGAGGTGGGCGCTTTTTCTGCGTTATAGACCGCGCAGCCGCTCAGGCACCGTCGGGTCCACGTATTGATCCGTATTCAATCCGAGATACTTTCGCATCAACACGCCTGCCTCCGCCGTCATCATCGACCACCGTATCCGCATCTCCGCCTGATATCTGCGACATTTATAGCGCGCCACTACGCCGTCGCTGTCCGATACCTCTTCGTAGACTTTGATACCGCGCGTCCGGAAGCCCTTGCGCACCTCGTAGATGTCTGCGGTGAGTTTGCGCTGAGCTTCCGCAATTGCGTCGACATAAGGGCCCGGCGTCTTGAGCGTAGCGTTAATGAGCGCGATATCCCGTTCGAATGCGGTGAGGACGCGTGGGAGGATGATATGCGATTTGATTAGCGCGTGGTCAGCGAGAGTGATATCGATCATGGGCGGCAGGCCTCCGTTGTAAGGCGTTTTAGTCTGCGCATGCAGAACGTTTGTTCTTAGTATAGCGCGGTAATGACGTAAACACAACGTAGCATCCCCGTTTGCTATTACGTTTAGTATTTCGTATAATAAACGAGACCCAAACGCACAGTAGCGGAAGGGTAAAACGATATCACAACGTATAAATGAACGGTGGGTCCTCGTGTGTTTGGACGCCAATTTAACGATAGAGTAGCGTAGGAATGCGGGTTTAGAGGCGTAAACATAGCGTTGCGACTTAAAATCCTGCGGTAGGTGACTACCGTACCGGTTCGATCCCGGTCCTCGGCATCCTTATGAAGAAGATCGCATGACGCTTGTTGAACAAGCTGTCGATGCGATTTTTTTTATACCCTTTTTGAGTATATTGAATAGAAAATCCTACCTTTCGGGTTCATAAACTGAAATTGTACATAATACATATCAGGAGATGTCTAGTTGCCTCAGGCTGTAAGTTAGGAAGACATGAAACGATGGTGTATACTATCCATAGGCATAAATTACCTTTATCTTGCGGAACTCAAGGAAGCAAAATAAATTTCTTTTGATGGAGGATCAGCATATGTTGAAACAACTTCAGCCTTACCAGGTTTTACAGGAACGCAGGATGGAGGAACTGAAATCAGATGGTTACCTGCTTGAACACAAAAAGTCAGGTGCCAGAATTGTCGTTTTATCCAATGAGGATGACAATAAAGTGTTCAGTATCGGGTTTAAAACACCTCCGAGTGACAATACGGGTGTACCTCATATTTTGGAGCATTCCGTGCTGTGTGGGTCCAAGAAGTTTCCTGCAAAGGATTCCTTTGTGGAGCTGTTGAAAGGTTCACTGAATACCTTCCTGAATGCAATGACGTACCCGGACAAAACGATCTACCCGATCGCCAGCCGCAATGATCATGACTTCCATAACTTGATGGATATTTATCTGGATGCGGTACTGAATACCAACATTTATGAGAACGAGAAAATATTCCTGCAAGAGGGCTGGAACTACAATCTGGCCTCGCCTGAGGATGAATTGACATATAACGGTGTGGTGTACAACGAGATGAAGGGGGCATTCTCCTCTCCGGAGCGTGTTGTACGCAGAGCCGTCCTGAATTCACTTTTCCCGGATACAACCTATTCCTGCGAGTCTGGAGGCATTCCGGATGAGATCACAGATTTGACCTACCAGGGTTTGCTCGATTTCCATACGAAATACTACCATCCTTCGAACAGCTACATATACCTGTACGGTGATATGGATATGGAAGAGAAGCTGAAATGGCTGGATGAAACCTATCTGAACCAGTACGATCGTATTGAGACTGACTCGGAGATTGGGGTACAGGAAGCCTTCAGCGAGCGGGTTGATGTGGTCAAAACGTATTCCGCGGGAAGTACCGAGTCGGAAGTGGATAACAGCTTTTTGACGTATAATGCCGTGATTGGGACTACTCTTGATCAGGAACTGAATATTGCCTTTCAAATTTTGCAGTATGCACTCCTGAGTGCGCCGGGAGCTGTTCTGAAGCAGGCACTGCTGGATAAGGGGATTGCCAAAGAAGTCTATGGCTCGTATGACGACAGCTTGTATCAGCCTGTACTGACCATTGGTTTGAAGAAGAGTAACCTGGAGAGCAAACAGGTGTTTTTGGATACAGTGAATGAAGTGCTTCAGCGTGTAGTTAAGGAAGGAATTGATCCCAAGGCTCTGCTTGCGGGGATTAACTCTTATGAATTCAACCATCGTGAAGCCGATTTTGGAAGAATGCCGAAAGGACTCATCTATGGCTTCTATACACTTCAGAGCTGGCTCTATGATGATCAGGCGCCATTCGCTCACCTGGAGGCCAATGACGTATTTGCAACGCTGCGAACCAAAATGAATCAAGGATACTTCGAGCAGTTGATTGAGCAGTATTTGCTGCAAAATACACATACCTCATTTGTTGCGGTGACTCCGGACAAAGGGTTGAATCAGCGGAAGGAAGAGGCGCTGCGTACCCGGCTGAAATCCTATCAGGCCAGTCTGAATGAGACCGAAATCGCAGAGTTGGTGCAAAAAACGAAAGAGCTCGCGGATTATCAAAATGAGCCTTCGACCAAAGAACAACAGCAGGTTATTCCAACCTTGTCGATTGAAGATATCGAACCCAAAGCATCCACCCTGTACCAAACCCTAAACACGGTAGAGGGCACAACGATCCTGCATCACAATCTATACACCAACGGGATTGGTTATCTGAAGCTTTTATTTGATGTCAAAGAGATTCCGCAGCATCTGCTGCCTTATGCCGGTCTGCTAAAAAGTGTGCTCGGTTATGTGGATACGAAGAATTTCTCGTTCAACGAGTTATCCAATGAAATCCATATCCACTCAGGCGGAATCAGTGCAAGTGTAGGGGCGAGCGCTGATGCGAAACAGTACAACGCGTACCGGGCTCACTTCGAATTCGGGGCGAAGGTTCTGTACAGCAAGCTGGGATTTGCGTTTGACATGATCAAAGAGATCATTCTGACTTCCCGGTTCGACGACTCGAAGCGCTTGTATGAGATCATTTCCCAACTGAAGGGACAATTGCAGCGCAGCTTGATCAACAGTGGACATTCTGCGGCCATGGGCAGATCCTCTGCCAAACATTCAGCGGTGGCTGCCTTCCGGGAAGCTGTTAGCGGGATTGCTTTTTATCAATGGCTCGAAGAGCTTCAGGCGAACTATGATGAGAGAAAAGAAGAGCTTGCCACTCGTCTTAAAGAATTGACAGGCATGATTTTCAGACCTGAGCTGCTGCTTGTTAGCTATACCGCAGATGAGAAAGGATATGAAGGGTTGGAGCAGCAGGTGTCTGACCTGAAATCCAAGCTGTATACACATGATGTGGCGAAGGAGCACGCTGGATTCCAAGAGGTTCATCACAATGAGGGCTTCAAGTCACCTTCGGAAGTGCAATATGTTGTTCAGACAGGCAACTTCCTTACCAAGGGATTCCAGTATACAGGCTCGCTGCGGGTTCTTCAGGGGATCTTGTCACTTGACTATCTGTGGACCAATATTCGGGCCAAGGGTGGTGCCTACGGCTGCATGAGCGGTTTCAGACGGAATGGAGACAGCTATTTAGCCTCATACAGGGACCCTAATCTTGAGAAAACCTATAAAGTTTATGAAGACATTCCGCAGTATTTGCAAAAATTCAAAGCGGATGATCGTGAAATGACGAGATATATTATCGGTGCCATTCAGGATCTGGATACACCTAGAACACCGTATTCGGAAGGGAACTTTTCACTGGAATGCTACTTGTCGAACGTTACCGAAGCAGATCTTCAACAGGAACGAGATGAAGTGCTGGGCACAACGGAAGCCCATATCATCGATTCGGCTGCCCTCGTTTCTGCAATCCTGGAACAAGGAAATCGCTGTGTTGTCGGCAATGAAAGCAAGATCGAAGAGCAAGGCTTCCTGTTCGACGAAACGCTGGATTTAATCAAGTACTAAATGCAGAAGTAGTGCATGGTTTTCGCAAAGTGGATGCATGAACAAAAAAAACGGGTCCCCGGTTGGTTTAGCCATCTGGGGGCTCGTTTTTTTGGTTTATAACTCGTGAAAATGGCTTAAGAATATTCAGAGTATATCAGTCAGAGCCTGAACAGATATGCCGCTATAGCACATTTCTGGCCTGCCGCCCGGAGGTATGTTAAAATGATGGATAGTCTATGAGCCTTGAATCAGGCTCAACACAAGGGCAGCCAGAGGTTTTGGCAGCACGGGTATGTTTTCATCAGGGAAAGGAGCCCATACATATGTTTGAAAACGATTGGGACACAGTTCTTAGAGAAGAGATTGAATCGGAGTATTTTAACGATATACGTTATGCATTAGCAGAAGAGTACAAAACGCAAACGGTATATCCGTCCAAAGAGAATCTGTTCTCGGCGCTCAAACTGACGCCTTATCATCAGGTCAAAGCAGTCATTCTGGGTCAGGATCCTTATCACGGAGCTGGACAGGCACACGGACTAAGCTTTTCGGTCATGCCAGGTGTGCGCATTCCGCCTTCACTACTAAATATATATAAGGAACTTCATGCAGATCTGGGCTTGCCAATCCCCAAACAGGGGTACTTGGTACACTGGGCAGAACAAGGCGTACTGCTGCTTAACAATGTACTTACGGTACGCGAGGGCCAGCCGAATTCTCATCAGGGACTGGGCTGGCAAAAGTTCACCGATGCGGTGATTCGTGCGTTGAATGAACGCTCGGAACCGATGGTGTTCATGCTGTGGGGCAGTCATGCGCAGAAAAAGGGCGCCTTTATTAACCGGGACAAACATCTGGTGCTGGAATCAACACACCCCAGTCCACTTGCAGCCCATCGTGGTTTTCTGGGCAGTCGGCCATTCTCCAAAGCCAACGATTTCCTGACCTCCAAAGGTATTCAACCGATTGATTGGACTATACCGGAAAACTAGATAAGCGGAGGTGAGGACATTGCGACATTGGGTTGGACGAAAAGTAGCAGTATATCGGGCGACGGGGATACGAGAGCCACTGAAGGGGACTTTGGTAGAGTGGGATGAAGAATCGGATTGTGTACGAATCGGACCGAAGCGGATCAAGGTGTCGTTCGACAATATCGCAATGATCAGACCTCTGCCCGAAGAGAGCCTTCCCTTGAAGAAAGCACGTTCTGAGGTGCATAAGGTCGGATATGTGATGAAAAAGGCCATTCAGTTTGACAATGCGATCTATTTCAAATCACAGGTCATGATATGGCGGCGGGCCAAAATTGTAGCGCTGTCCACCACGATTCTTCGTCATGATGAAGATCAGGTCGAGCTTGCAGATGGCCGGTTGCTTCGCAAGGACAAGCATATGTTTGTGGTGCGTTCCAGGCGGGGCATACGCTAATATGACTTTTATATTTAATATTCATTTCATGTAAAGATCATATAGATTTAATCTTCGGCCGTTATATTAAATGTAACAACCCCTTCTAAATGATGTGTAATAACATGGGAACCTGGCCGGCTGCAAACGGTCGGGTTTTTTTTGTCACCAGGCAATACGAGGGGGTAACATAGCAATGACATTCTTGTTATATACTAATGAGATAGACAACAAGAAGGAGTGAAGCCCTTTGAAACGTATATGTGTTTTTGCAGGTTCCAACCCTGGGAATCATCCGGACTATACACAGCAGGCAATCAACTTGGGCAAGCAGATTGCAGATAACGGATTCTCCCTTGTATATGGCGGGTCATGCATGGGATTAATGGGTGCGGTGGCCGATGCAGCTCTGGAGAATGGCGGAGAAGTCATTGGTGTTATGCCAACCGGATTGTTTCGTGGAGAAATTGTGCATGGGGGCCTTACACAGCTGATTGAAGTAGGGACGATGCATGAGCGGAAGGCAACGATGGCGGAACTGTCTGATGGATTTATCGCACTTCCTGGTGGCATGGGTACCTTTGAGGAATTGTTCGAAGTGCTGTGCTGGGCCCAAATCGGTATTCACCGCAAACCGGTTGGTTTATTAAACGTAAATGGTTATTACGAACCTTTGATGAAACTGGTGGAGCATAGTGTCCATGAAGGATTTTCGAATACTTCTCATCTCAGCCTGTGGAGTCTTGAATCCGAACCGGCCGAACTGCTTGCGAAGATGTCGGCTTACGTTCCTGCACAGTTAACTCAGAAATGGACTCAGCTTAATGAACAAAAGTAATCCAAGAGATTAGAGTTGAATTAACCACCGGCATCCGCGGAAAAAATTCCGTTCTGCCCAAGCAAGTTGCGGCCTGAGACATAGTCTATAGTGTACTTTCTTAAGAGGGGAGTGTCACTCATGAGCGAAATCAAAGGCACAGGTTACGGGTATGGATGCGGAGGCTTCGGCGGCGGAGCATGGACATCTACAGGAGCAATTCTGGTATTGTTCATTCTGCTGGTTATTATCTCCCGCACCTTCATTCTGTAATTCGGTCAGCCATTCCCGGATGGGACGGCTTCTTCTGAAGCGCACCGGATGAGGAATCAGCCTTTCCAAAGAAACGCCGGCAGCTGTCGGCGTTTCAGGGGAACGGTTTTTTTGATTTTCCTGCGAAGAAATGGTTAGAACGTAAAATAAACAACCCCTGCTCCCGCATGACAATTAGGAGCAGGGTCAACCGTCTGGCATGCAGAGCTGTTTTACAAGTTGCACTGGTCTATACCACAACAGCGGTCTCGTCTGGTATACTCAGTGATTTCCAGGCGATATATAGCCCTATGGCAGCTGCGATTAAGGAGAGAATGGCAGCGACAACAGCCAGCTGATCCAAGGTTCTGGAAGAGATGTAATTCGTGTTCCGCTGATTCGACGCTGTTTTTTTGCTAGACTGGTTTTTGATGTGCACAGAGGGACTGGAATGCCTGGAAGCCGACTGTGACTGGGAGATGTGAGAGCGCGGGGCAAGGGGCTTGTTCCTTAAGGGCTTCAATAGTCAACCTCCTTATGGCGGGGTACGGAACTTCTATCGCTCATACTATGTTATGTTGATTTGCAGATTGAGTTCGCAAAAATGAGTGAATCCCCAGTCTGAATGGACATCTTCCCCAAACCATCTTCGTCCAATATGGAATCGAACACGCATTAAACGTTCTGTTAATACGGTGCTGACAAACTGGTCGTATAGTGGAAATGCTAGAGTCGATGTTCGAATACAGGAGGTGCTGAGTAATGGCGATTGAAATTATTGCACATAGGGGAGCTTCCGCCGTCTGCCCCGAGAATACGATGGCTGCGTTTAACCGTTGTCTGCAGCTCGGAGCCACGGGTATTGAGACGGATGTTCAGATGTCCAGTGATGGCAGATTGGTACTGATTCATGATGAGACATTGAACCGGACTGCAGGTGCCTCCGGCTGGGTTAAGGACACAACATACGAGCAATTGCGCACACTTGACGCAGGTAGCTGGTTCCATTCCGATTTCGCCCAAGAGCGCATCCCTTCACTGGAAGAGTTGTTTGATCTCGTGCAGGGAAAAAGGATTCTGCTTAATCTGGAACTGAAAAATGGAATTGTCGGTTACAAGGGCATGGAGGAAAAGATTGTGCAAGCCATTCGAAATTGGGATTTGGAACAGCAAGTGATCCTTTCCAGTTTCAATCATGCTTCCTTGGTGAAATGTAAACGGATTGCTCCCGAGATTCGGACAGCACTTCTGTACATGGAAAAACTCTATCGTCCTTACGACTATGCAGCCAAACTGGAGGCATCAGCACTGCATCCATATAAGCTGGCTGTAACACAGGAGGAAGTAGCTGCTGCGCAGGCTCATGGAATTTCGACACATCCTTTTACCGTAAACGATCCTGCAGAGATGCAGGCTTTGATCCAGATGGGGGTAGAAGCGATCATTACGGATGTTCCCGATGTACTGGCCGCATTGACTGGAGTACATAGCCGTTAACATCAAAAAAACAAGCTGCACTTGAGCTCTTATGCTCGGTGTGGCTTTTTTTGGATCTAAAAAATGTTTAATGCAATAAACTTGTCCCATTTGTCCATTGCCAGCGAGAGATTGTTGACATACAATGATGTATGGGAATGAGAATCAATATCATTACAAGAACGGCAATAATAGAGAGGTGATTGTTATGTACATAGGATCTGTCTACTCCACTCATAACGAAGGTGGGCGCATATGAGTTCGAAGGCTTCATCGGCAAGTCATAATACGGAATCTCCGACAGCCAAAATACATACTCGTCCCTGGGCTGCTACCTTGATCCTGACTGGCGGTCTCGTGCTGCTCGCCCTGGGTATGGCTTTGTCCATTTCTTTTGGTGCCGCAGATATTAAACTCGGCGTAGTCTGGCAAGCTATCTTTAACTTCAACCCGGATCTTACTCCTCATCAGATCATCTGGGAGATTCGATTGCCGCGTATTCTTGGCGGAGCGATGGTTGGTGCCTGCTTCGCTGTAGCGGGTGCAATCATGCAGGGGATGACCCGCAATCCACTTGCGGATTCGGGCTTACTTGGGCTGAATTCCGGTGCGGGATTTGCCCT
This sequence comes from Paenibacillus sp. ACRRY, assembly GCF_022346995.1. GTDB lineage: Bacteria > Bacillota > Bacilli > Paenibacillales > Paenibacillaceae > Paenibacillus. Next base: position 665,920 of record NZ_JAKRNM010000002.1, read on the forward strand.
TGCTGTGTGTTTCGCTTTTTTCCCTGGCATGCCGTACATGTATATCATTATGTATTCCTTTATCGGGGCAGGGCTTGGCGTACTCCTTGTATACGGATTCGGAGCAGCGTCCAGATCGGGCCTTACGCCTCTTAGACTTGTGTTGGCGGGAGCAGCGGTATCTGCCATGTTGTCAGCACTGAGTGAAGGGATTGCATTGTATTTCAAAATTGGACAGGATCTGGCCTTCTGGACAGCAGGCGGTGTTGCGGGGACAAAATGGTCTCAACTTGAGGTCATGTTCCCCTGGGTCCTGGCTGCACTCATTGTAGGCTTGATTATTTCTCGCTCCATAACGCTTCTTAGTCTCGGCGAAGAGATTGCCGTCGGACTGGGACAGCGTACTGGCCTGATTAAGCTGATTGGTCTTATCGTTGTGCTTATTCTTGCGGGTACGGCCGTATCCGTGGTTGGTGCAGTAGGTTTCGTTGGACTTATCATCCCCCACCTTACACGTAAAATCGTCGGGGTTGATTATCGCTGGATCATTCCATGTTCAGCTGTCATGGGCAGCTTGCTGCTAGTGTTCGCCGATCTGGCTGCACGGATGATCAATCCGCCATACGAGACGCCAATCGGTGCTCTGGTTGCCTTGATCGGGGTACCGTTCTTCCTCTATCTGGCCCGTAAAGAAAGGAGGTCTCTGTAATTATGGGATCCTCAACTCTCACTGGTGCTGAGCGTAAAAAGAGAACGAAAAGCACCATTGTCATGATTGTACTTGGTGCATTGATTATTGCCGCATTTATAATCAGCATGAATACGGGGTTCACGAAGCTGAGCCCTTTTGAGGTGCTGCGTACGTTATTCGGTGGGGGAACACCGAAGCAGGAGCTAATCCTGTTTGAGTTCCGTTTGCCCCGGATCGTAATTTCAATCATGGTTGGTGCCGGGCTTGCCTTGTCCGGATGTATTTTGCAGGGCGTGTCCCGTAACGCACTGGCTGACCCGGGGATACTCGGGATTAATGCGGGTGCCGGGCTCGTCGTTATGTTATTTGTATCCTTTTTCCCTACAACAACGGCTGCCCCTGTATTTTTGCTGCCGATTCTAGCCTTGATTGGATCCAGTTTTGCTGCATTTCTCATCTATGTCCTTTCGTATAAAAAGGGAGAGGGCATCATGCCTACCCGTATGCTTCTGACAGGAATTGGGGTAGCTGCTGGGATCAGCTCTGCTATGATTGTACTTACACTTCGTCTCAGTCCGGAGAAGTATCAGTTTGTGGCGACATGGATGGCAGGCAGCATCTGGGGATCAAACTGGAAGTTCGTAACGGCATTGCTTCCATTTTTGATTATTCTTATTCCGGTCGTTCTCTATAAGGCTCGTGTGCTGAATGTCCTGAACCTTGGGGATCAGACCGCCAGTGGACTAGGTGCATCGGTTAATCGTGAAAGACTCATCCTGCTGGCTGCTGCCGTAGGTCTTGCCGGGTCTTGTGTATCAGTCAGTGGTGGGATTGGTTTTGTAGGTTTGATCGGACCGCATCTGGCGAGACGCCTTGTGGGTCCAAAACATCAGTTTCTTTTGCCTGCATCCGCTTTGGTCGGTTCTCTTCTTGTTCTCATTGCGGATACGCTGGGCCGTGTCATTCTGCAGCCTTCCGAGATTCCAGCGGGAATTCTGGTTGCGATCCTCGGTGCGCCATACTTCCTCTATCTCTTGAGCAGAACCAGATAGAGCAATTCTTCACATGGTAACAAAACGCCTTCATCTGGCTCGAATAGAGCCGGACGAAGGCATTTTTGTTTGAATGGATATGGATGTGATTAATGTACCGGAGAAGGGCGAAATATAATGGATAAGCAGGAAATGATTCTTCTACAATGGTTAGTTGGGATTATATTCGAAGGAGGCGGACAAGATGGCACAAATTCTTGGCACGTGGCTGATATTCATTTTGCTTCTGTTCATCCTGTATCGGGGCATTAAAAAACTGTCGCAATCACATCAAAAGCCGGTGTTCAGACGCTGGGGCGGTTTGATGGCCGTATTATTTATCGTGGGGGCGGTGCCCTTGGGCTTTGCTTTTTATACCGAGTTAACCGATGAACGTCTGGATGCCAATATCGGTCTGGGAATCGCCATGCTTTTTGCATGGGGATACTGTGTTCTGCTGTGTTGCGCAGGTTTGATCATTTGGGGAAGGTATGCGTACAAAAGATCCCAAAGAAATTGATCGATAATCATGCTCTTCTTTTGCAACATCGGGTAGTGGGAAGCCGTCTATAAGAGAAATAGATTGCACTACATGTTGCCTATAGAGGGGGAATGGAAGTGTCCAGTCGTAATATCGTTCTTATGATGCTCATCATTTTAATTCTTACAGGTTGTTCGGTACAGGCTCAGAAGGAAGGGCAACAGCCGCAAACGGATGCTCCGAGAGAGAAAGGGTTTACCGGCTATGTGGTGGATCGCAAAGAAGATTCCATCCTTGTTGTAAATCCTGAATATGAGGAAATTGGAACGAATGGAGAAACCAGCAAGTTTTATCCGGCAAAATGGTTCTCCAATGTGCCTGATTCTCAGATTGGTACTTATGTTGAGGTGTGGACGGATGGAGGTCCTGAAAATGAGCCTTATCCAGGTCGTGCAAGAGCAGAGTCCATTGCAGAGTATGCTGCGGCAACACCCGACGGCGCGAAAATCAGTGAAGCGGATGCCATTCGCGGCGGAATTTATTTAGCCGTTGGTAAAGAGATAAGTTTGCCGGTCATTGAAGACGTTGAGTTTCATGCCGATAAAGGAATCTGGACGGTTCGCATGCGGGATGCCATGTCAGTGGATGATAATCAGGCGCAGATTGATCTCCAAGTTCGGGATGTGGAGCCAGTGGAATCAGTGCAAGAACAACAAAGTGAATGAAGCACATAAAACAAACAAAAGCCCTCAGATCTGCTTATCTAGCAAATGAGGGCTTTATATATTATGACATGGTCATGCTGTATCAATCCGCAATATTCCCCGCCATTTTCAGACGACGTGCAATTTCCGCGAAGTCCTCATGTGAAATGCCTGGGGCGAATTCTTCTTCCACCGCAGGGGCTTCGGGAATCGGAAAGCCTTCCGGAACACCTTGAATGACTTCAAGTGGTTGTCCATCTTCAGGGTGTGTTCCTTTCCAGATTTGGCCGATGGCGTTAAAGTCTTTATCGCTATACGTGTACAGCTTGGTGTGTACGCCTTTTTCTTCATATTTTCGGGTCTCGGTAAAAGCCTTGTTGTCCAATGAAGGAATAGGAACCAGCTTGGTCACATTCACGCCTGTTGCAATTTCCAACGCTTTGGCGTAGGCAACGACGTGTACGCCGCCGCGTACTAGCAGGAACCCAACCACTTCCCGGGCAGCAGGGTGGTCTGTCATTTCGTATACTTTCATTTTATGTGTACGTGCGCCGCATTCGAGGAAAAAGTTATGCAGCAGATCCTCGACCAGATTACCACTGTTGAACACATTTGCACCGGTCCACGGGTTGCCCATAGAATCAAAAGGCATGGCGCCTTGGGCCCCCGCCAGGTAATGATAGGATAGACGTGCATCCTTCACGGAACCAAGTGGTGTATCATCGGGTTCCTTGTAAGCGGTCGAACCTCTGAGGCATTGGTTTATCCCGTGAGATACCAGCTCCACGTGACCCAATTCTTCGGCTGTAATACTCATGACGAGGTCGTAGAAGGGCTTCAATTTTTCCTTGGAGCGAAAATTAAACGACTGGTAGAGGTAATTGTTCAACGTTGACATTTCTCCGAATTTGCCGCCCAGCAGTTCCTGTATGGATGCGGCTGCATTGGGATCGGGCTTCTCGACATTGGGGATTTCAATCAAGATTTCATCCATTCGTTTGAACATTCACATATAACCTCCTCGAAATGGGTGTTCAGATCATAATTCAGTCTATCAAGGGCTATTACACATAGAATGGGAGAATCAAACCGCAGACAGCATATTTGGGGCTAAAGACGTATATATCCTATTCAGGATCTAGTTTCCAACGGGGATGTATTAGGGTTACAATCAGTGTAACTGGGGATTTTCGCTAAGGTAATGAAAAAGGAGGACAAGTTTTTGCTTAAACGTTGGCTTATTGCTGTTTTTACTATAGGTATACTTTTACTTCTTCATGTGGAGCAGGTCTCTGCTTATGTTCATCATCAAGTCGAAGTCGATCAAGAAACGAGGGAAGCTTTAGAGAAGAAGTATGGGTTGAATACACCGTCCAATCCGGACCCTACGAATCATTTATTGTCAGGTGACTGGGGAATAAGCTTCAATCCTCCCTTGGATCGGCATCAAACAATACTTCAGATTATTCGTTGGGTGCAACAACCTATAAGGTTAATCATTCAACTGATGGTGTAAAATATACCTCCCATGGGCAGGCTAACGGAAACAAGCCCCAAGGAGTGATTAATATGAGATTACTTATCGTTACACTGATGACGATTATGCTGAGTTTGTCGGGACTAGCCACGAGTTCAGCGGCTCCCGTTCCAGATTATGCGAAGTGGGGAATCATCGCAGTAAAAGAAACGCAGACCAAATATAATGTGGACATTCTGGATTACAAGCATATTGGACGTACATCGCTGACAGCCAATCAATCCCGCGAGCAGTTTAAGTTATGGGTGAGGGGCAAAGATGGCAAAGAGTTTGCGGTGTATGTCAATGTAGATTTTAATCCGTCTACGCAGCAGTTAAAAAAGGTGCAGTTCAGTGAATCGGATCGACACTAAAAAATAAAAAAAGCCAGGCATCTCTGATAGCGGGGACAAGCCTGGTTTTTTGCTGTATAAAATCCTTTTTTTAGTTATTGAATAAAGAACTTATGTTCGCATATAATAGGTAATACAAACAAACGTTCTTATTGGAGGGATGGTTATGCTGGGAAAATATATTGGCCAGATGGTGGAACTCGTGTACATGGATCGTGCAGGACATATTACGCAGCGTCAAATTCGTATTAACAGTGTGCGAGGTGGTAGAATCAGAGCGTCCGCAGGAGCAGATGGATCACCCCGGACATTTCTGGAGCAAGGTATTCTGGCATGGCGTCCTATCCTACATAAGGACGGGGAGGCGGGCATATGTTAAACGATTTTGAACGGAAGATTTTACGAATTATCGTTAATTATACGGGGCAGCGACGACGTATGCCTCGAATGGATGAGCTGGAGAACAAGACGGGGCGAAGCCGGGCTCTCATTCACGAATCCTTGCTTGAACTGGAGCGCAGGCAGCATATTAACTGGACGAATAAGTCCACCCTGGAAGGAATCCAAATCTTGCAGGCATGGGAACAGGATCCGCAGCCGATTCGCAAGAATCAGCCTGCCGGAGATGCCGTTAAATATTTTTTGGAATACTAGCTAAACAAAATTGCGAAATAAAAACGCCAACCCGGATGCCGGATTGGCGCTTGCTTCGTTATTGCACAGCGTTCATATATCAGAAAGTGGGGAGTTGATCAAGATTGTTGGTCGGATCACCGTCCGCATCGCCACGAATGTACATTTCCCCGTCCTTGCCTTTAAACACATTCACACCCGCTATGGCTCCTGCCTGTACTTCTGCCAGCGCTTGCTGATAATCCAGTATGCGTCCAGATGAGGTTTGAAAGCCAGTCAGATCACCGTCACCATTTTTTTGTACTGCTGTGAAGCTCTCACGTGTCGTCTGATTCATAATGTCACACTCTCCTTATCTGAGGAAATGAGAATTTGAGTTCCCCTTTAGCCTGTCCGAATTGAAGATAAGTATGCATGACATTGTAGAACACTTGTAAATACGTAGATTCACCGAAGGTGAGGTTTACAGGCTCTTTCTCATGCGTACATGCAGAATGTCTGCATCATAAAAAGGTTCCTCCGAAATCACTTCATATCCGAGCTTCTCATAGAATTTCTGGGCCTGACATTGCGCATCCAGTACAGAGTAAGTCAAGCCAAGCTCCCGTGCTCGCTCTTCCATGGCTAGCAGGAGTACACGTCCATAACCGAATGAACGGTGGGATTGAAGCACAGCGATTCGCTGCATTTTGGCTGTATCCTTGCTGTAATAGATAAGTCGTCCTGTAGCTACAGCCTGTCCGTCGGTATTTAATAAAACATGATGTACATCAGGGCTGATGACATCATATTGATCGATTTCAATCTCGGCAGGCACCTGCTGCTCGATGACAAAAACCTCATGGCGGATGCCCAATGCTTGCTGGAGTTGTTCATCTGTCGTTACATAACTAATTTCGGCTGCCAATTCCATTCCTTCTTTCTGCTCTTGAGCGACATATCAGACTGCATTATACAAAAAATTGCTTTTCCTGTATAGTTGAGTCTGGAACATATTGGAAGAGGGGCGAAGAGAATGGGCGTGGCAGGAATTATGACCATTACACTCTTGATGTCTGCCGGAATGATTGCTTTGTTATATTACGTAACCAAAAAAGCCTACTCCAGAAAGTGGGACGAGGATGAGTGATAAAAGGCAATAGTGTCAGGGCAAAAGTTCACTGTTTCCCTGAGGTGAATAGACCTCTTCATGAACAGATTTCGAGTAGACATCGAGCCAAACAGGCAGGTCATCCGTTACATTCGGTTGCTGTAGTTGTTGAAATTGAACGGTATGTTCGTCCCGTTCCAGGCTGCAGCCGGAGATCAGAATAAGTATGGTGAGGGGAAGAATGAAGCCCAATGTTTTGCTATGGGTCTGGGTTTTATGGGAGTTTGCGTGTGGCATGGAAGTCACCTCTTTAATGAAATGGTAATCATTCCTTAGTGTGCTCCAATCTCAACAAAATATAACCAATAAACCATTGACATTGTACGCGTTTACTTGGTATGATACTGTTACTTCATTCGAACAGAATAGGTTATCATGATCTGTTAGCTCAGCTGGGAGAGCACTATCTTGACAGGGTAGGGGTCAGTGGTTCGAGCCCACTACAGATCATAACGAAAAGTCCTTGCGTAGCAAGGGCTTTTTTCTTGTTTTTTAAGATTCGCATAAAACTTTTATCAGGCTCAGAGGCAATAAAATAAGAAAACAAAGTGTTGAAGTCGCCAAAATGGTGGCTTCTTTTTTTATAACAAAATAATTGTTTACAAACACAATTAAATTGTGTACAATCAAATTGTAAACAACCAGTAAACAAGATCAGTTTTATCAAATAAAATTTAATGATGAAGAGGAGAAATTACAAATGAAAACATTATATGAAACAACAGTAATTAATACAGGTGGACGCCAAGGGATTGTGCAATCACCAGATAACGTCTTTATGTTGGATGTAGCTGCACCACCGGAGCTCGGTGGTAAAGTGACTACTGCTACAAATCCGGAACAGCTGTTTGCAGCAGGATACAGTGCGTGCTTTAACTCTGCTTTGGAGTTTCAATTGAAGAAACACAACGTGGAAATTGAGAGAAGCACCGTATCTGCAACGGTTATGCTTGTGACAGATCCTTCGGACAACGGAGTGAAGTTGGAAGTTGAGCTGGAAGTGAAAATTGAGGGTTTGGATGAAGAGACCGCACAGAAATTTGTCAAACTTGCTCATGATTATTGCCCGTACTCCAAAGGAATCAGAGGCAATGTAAATGTAACTCTGGAAATGGCGTAATAATAAATACGAATTTGGATTTATGATAAACACCTTCAAATGTCTGTCCCATTGCTATTGCAAAAAAAAAGGGATAGGACAGAGTTGAAGGTGTTTTTCATTATAGGGATCTAAGGGTAACCTTGGAGTCCGAAGGTTGAAATATACCCACATGGGGTATATTATAAGATATCCAGATTCGTATTTTAAAGGAGTGCTGACATGAAAAAGTACGTAATGATGATAGTATCTCTACTGATCACCGGAAGTCTGATGGTAAGTGGTTGCGGTAAAAATGCGGAACAGAATAACAGCAATGGCAGCGGAGGGAACAATAGCAGTCATACAGCCACTACAGGAGAAATGCACCATTCGGATTCAGGCGAGCTGCCGCAAGGACTTATGAAAAAGGTGGATCCTACGTATCCGGTTGGCAGCCAGGTTATCATGAATGCCGACCATATGACCGGTATGAAAGGGGCAACAGCCACAATTGTTGGAGCATATGAAACGACCGTTTATGCTGTTACGTATACACCGACAACGGGGGGAGAACTGGTGAAGAATCACAAGTGGGTAATCCACGAGGAAGTGAAGGAGCACAGCGACGAGCCCTATAAAGTTGGTGTAGAGGTTGTATTGGACGCCGACCATATGACTGGTATGAAAGGGGCAACAGCCACCATTGATTCCGCTGCACAGACGACAGTGTATATGGTGGATTACACGCCGACAACTGGAGGAGATCCAGTGAAAAATCACAAGTGGGTTACAGAGGATGAGTTATCCGCTGAATAGATGACCGTATCCACGATGGGAGATTCATTAATTCTTCAACTCAATTCTGGGTTATACTGGAACTTGAAGGCGGAAAATAGCTGCTGGAAAGGGGAATGTATATGATGGATTTTAGCAAACCACCGCATGCCTCAGAGACAGAAACACACAGTCAGCGTCACCAAGAGCGTGAACAACAGCTTATATCTGGTGGAGGTAAAGGTATTTGGTGGGAAATCAGTAACTGGCTGATTCTTGGAGGAATTCTGGTTGTCCTATTCCTGCTGTTCAAGTATGTTTTCTGAATAAATAAGCGATTCGATGAAGAGTCCAGTGCTGGGGCTCTTTTTTGCTGTGTGAAAAAGCTTACCATTAAAATTACAAATAACAAATGACAAAAATCAATATTTGTCATTTGTTATAAACTGTGATAATCTATCTATACGACGGAGGTGACTAGTGGGTGGTTAGTTCTAACCATCTTAAGGATATGACCAAAGACAAGTCTTCTGAATTTCTAACCAAAGAGCAGATCATTACAGCCACGCAGGAAACCATCAGGCGGTTTGGTGCTGCCAAAACCTCTGTTACAGATGTAGCCAAATTGCTTGGGGTCAGCCATGGAACCATCTACAGGCATTATGCCAGCAAAAAGGAATTGCTCGAAGGGGTAACGGCACAGTGGTTGGAAGATGAGATTATCGCTCCACTTGCGAAGGTCGTAAGCGTGCAGACCGATACTGGTGAAGGAATACAACATCTCAAAAAATATATCGAAACATTAATTCAACTTAAACGGCACTATGCAGAATCAGACACAGAGTTATTTGATATGTATGCCAAGGTTACACAGGAATCGGCAGAACTCATTTACAGACATGTGGAGCTGTTAACACAACATCTCACCGAAATTATACAGCAGGATCAGCAGCTGCGTTTTCCGAAACCGGACAAGGTCGCTGCAGGAATTTTACACGCAACGGCTCGCTTTCATCATCCGGCACATGCGTATGAATGGCGTAGTGAGACCATCCATGAGGAATTCGAGCAGGTATGGTTGCTGATTGAGCAAGGTGTATTTCATCTGAATACAGGGAGGAAGTAATCTCATGACAAAGTTATCAGGTAAAGTCGCCATCGTCACAGGTTCATCGCGTGGAATTGGACGGACCATAGCGCTGCAGCTCGCCGAGCTTGGCGCAGACATCGTCATCAACTATGCGAGCAGTCCAGACAAGGCTGAAGAAGTGGCAGAACGAGTTCGGCAAAAGGGTGTCCGTGCGATCGCGATCCACGCAGATCTGGCACAAAAGAATCACGTGGAGCACTTATTCGCCGAAACGGTGAAGCAGCTGGGCAAAGTGGATATTCTGATCAACAATGCTGGAGTGATGAAAACGACACCTTTGGCGGACGTTACTGAAGAAGAGTTTGACCAGCAATTTGCCATTAATGTAAAGGGTACGTTCTTTGCCTGTCAGCAAGCACTAAAAACGATGGAGAACGAAGGGCGAATCGTGAATTTCTCCACCTCCGTGAATGGTCAGATGTTTCCGGGATACAGTGTATATGCCGGAACCAAGGGTGCAGTGGAGCAAATTACCCGTCAGCTCGCGAAGGAATTTGGCCCCAAACAGATTACAATTAATGCAGTGGCACCTGGTCCGGTGAATACGGAACTGTTTGCCGCTGGCAAGACAGAACAGCAGCTGGAAGGGCTGCGTAAAATGAATGCATTTGGTCGCTTGGGCGAAACGGAGGACATTGCAAGTGTCATCTCTTTTCTTGTCAGCCCTGAATCGCAGTGGGTCACCGGACAGACATTGCGTGTAAACGGTGGTTTTATTTAACCATTACTTATGAATAGTTGTTCGGCTTTGACACCAAACCGGGCGAATCCCCATATGATGCACTACATCAGTAAGCACTTGCGGAAATGGGGAATCCGGGATGGCAAAGGCAAAAGGTAAAAAAGCATCAGCGTTGAAGAGTGACAAACTCCGTGTGTCCATGAAATTGGTCACTTCAGATGTGTGCGAGCGGTGCAAGACACCCTGTACACGAGGCATGGAATACGCTGCACGCATGCGGACGGCAGGAGCAGTAGGTAAAGGCGTTCCTTGCATCCTGACTCGGCACACGTCTTCCTAGTATCCTTCCAGGCTGAAGTTTCCGAGAAATAATTCGTATAAGCTCGCATTCACAATAACCATACTACAGAGGCGTTCTCGAAGGAGAGGGGCCTCTTTTTGATCGTTCCAAGGGGTGGAAAATTTTCTGGATAAAAAATGAAAAATGATGAAAAACAGCGCAACTTTGTAGTTGAACCTGCAGTATAAATGTACAACAGCTTGCAGCAGGGGAGGGAATATTGACGGAATGAAATGGAAGAGAATATTGCTGTGTGTCACGGTATTCTCCTTGCTCGGCGGGTCTTTATTATTTGCGGATTCCGTAAACGAAAAGATTCGGGTTCTCATTAACGGCAAGGAAGCAGCTGACGGAGGTTACCTGATCGATGGAACGACCTATGTACCTGTGAGAGAAGCAGGGGGGATCGCCAAATGGGATAACAGCAACAAGCGAGTAACGGTGATTAAGCCGAATGTACATATTTTTCTGTTTAAGGGAGACACCGTATTTGGCAACGTGAACGTTGGCAAATTGAAATTCAATGTGTTTTCTCAAGTGGACAGCTTAACAACGGATGTGGCTGCAGTGAAGGTGACAATTACCAATCCGAGTGGCCAGGTGAAGGATATCCAGTCCCAGGAGCTCAAAACCCAGAAAGATAATTTCTGGTTCCGGACTTACGATTTTACGTATGATTTCAGTCGTGCTGGCAAATACCAGGTGGGCTTTCATATTAAAGAAAATGCAAACAGTAACTACGTTCTGGTGGCAGAGAAAATCATTACCGCACTAAACGAATGAAGCGAAAAATAACGTTGCTGAGTAAATTGACCTAGCCTTGCGAACATGTTACGATATGCAAGGTTACACAATTTCTATTTACAAAGCGAGGTATATCAATGAGCGATCACACACATGAACACGGCGATGCCTGCGGCTGCGGTCACGACCATGACCACGACCACGAGCATGAAGAAGTTCTTCTGACTCTGACAGACGAGAACGGAAATGACGTGGAGATGGTTTTGGTGGAGACGTTTGACGTGGAAAACCATGTTTATGCGCTCCTGCTGGAACGTAACAATCCTGAAGCTGACGGCATCATTCTGCGTATGGAAGAAGAAGACGAGGAAATGGTGCTCTACAATATTGAAGACGAAGCCGAGTGGAACCGCGTTGAAGCGGCATACAACGAGCTCGTTGCAGGACAAGAGTAATTTTTCTTATGCATTAGAACAACGGGGCTCCTTGATCTCAAGGGGTCTTTTGTTTGTTTTCACGCTCTAATGAAACAACAAAAAGGACCAAGCCGGAGCTTGGTCCTTCAATATCATTACCCATGGGGTAGGGTAGATCGTTAGAGTAATTCCTTAGAAAATCGCATCTGCTTCTACAATGACTTTGACATTGGTGACACTGCGGTCTTCAGGGCCTTTTACAGGCAATCCGACCTCTACATGGTCGATAATGTAATCAATATTTTCTTGCGTAATAACCTCACCCGGCAGAAGAATCGGAATTCCAGGCGGGTATACGTAGATAAATTCAGAGATAATACGTCCTGCAGATTCCTTGAAAGGAATGACCTCCGTATCCCCGTAGAATGCATCACGCGGCGTGAGCATCAATTGTGGAACATCCGGAACCTTAACCACAAGTTCATGTGCAGGGTTAACCTGATAATACGTACGGGACAGATCCTGCAGTGCGTTCAGCAAAATGTCCACCGATTCATCCGTATCGCCAGGAGTGATCAGGCACAGAATATTATACATATCACTGAGCTCGACCTCAATATTGTAGTGTTCACGCAGCCAGTTCTCGGTCTCATAGCCTGTGATGCCGAGATGACGAACATGAATGGTTACTTTGGTTGGGTCATAGTTAAAGGTTGCTTCCGTACCGAGCAGCTCTTTGCCGAAGCAATACAAACCGTCGATGTCATTAATGGTACGTCTCGCGAACTGGGCCAGATCAATGGCCTTTTGCGCCATTTCGTGACCGTGCAGCGCCAGATTACGTCTTGACGTATCCAGTGAAGCAAGCAAGATATACGAAGTGGACGTTGAAGTCAGCATACTGAGAATGGTCTGTACACGCTGCGGATTCACGAATCCGTTTTTGGTATTCAGATTCAGCACGGAACTCTGTGTCATGGAACCGCCGAGTTTATGCACACTTGTTGCAGCCATATCTGCTCCGGCAGCCATTGCAGACAACGGCAGTTCCTCGTGGAAATGAATGAGTACGCCATGTGCTTCATCCACAAGTACAGGCACCTGGTAGCTATGTGCGAGTTCAACAATCTCTTTTAGGTCTGTACATACTCCGAAGTACGTTGGATTAATAACCAGCAATGCCTTGGCGTCAGGATGACGCTCAAGCGCACGTCGTACAGCACCTGTAGTCACGCCGTGATCGATACCGAGGTTGGCATCCTGTGCGGGAGATACGAATACAGGCTTCGCTCCTGAGAAAATAATGGCAGACATGACCGATTTATGCACGTTGCGGGGCACAATAATTTTGTCACCCGGTTCGCATACCGACAGAATCATGGTCATGATTGCACTACTCGTGCCTTGCACACTAAAATAGGTATGATCGGCTCCGAATGCATCGGCTGCCAGAATCTGCGCTTCCTCAATGACACCGGTTGGCTGATGAAGGTCATCCAGCGGAGCGATGTTGATCAAATCTATGGAGAGGGCGTTATCGCCGATAAATTCACGAAATTCGGTATCCGTTCCCAATCCTTTTTTATGTCCCGGGATATGAAATTGCACCGGATTGAGTGCCGCGTGGTTTTTTAAAGCGGTAAACAGCGGCGTACGGCGGTGATCCATCAGTGCTGTCACAACCTTTCCTGATAAAATGTCAAACAAAGATGAGTATAGCAAATTAGGAACCGAATGCAAGCGGTAGGCTTGACAAATTTTCAAATTGCTAAGATTTGGGCGTATCCCTGACGGTTACAGTATGGATAGGAGATGGGCCGGTGAACACCGAAAGGGGAATAAGAAATGCAGACAGACATCAAACCAGCCAAAATTTTGCGATCACCATTTTTTATTGCGATGTGGCTAACGCTTTTTTTGGTTGAAGTGATTAAAGGAGCACTGCTGGTGGCCGTCCTGCCAGTGTATATGGATAATATTTTAGGCTTGTCTGCAGGGGTGATTGGTGTAGCCTTTGCTCTTCAATACCTGGGTGACAATCTGTTCAGGGCACCATCGGGCTGGGCTGCAGAACGCATCGGTTTTCGTGCAACGATGGTGACGGCTCTGATCTGTACATTGATTGCGGTAATCATGATTATTTTTTTCAAAAGTGCATTTGGACTGGCTCTGGCCTGTCTGATTCTTGGTGTGGGAACATCACCGCTCTGGCCCTGTGCCATGACGGGGGTGACTGCCTTGTCAGGACCTCAAAACAAAAACGGAACAGCGATGGGGGCGCTGGAAATGGCCGCTCTGGGTGGAACAGGACTTGGACCGATAGGCATGAACTGGTTGCTTGAGCGTACCGATCACGATTATCGCACCGTATTTCTTGTCCTTCTTGGCTGTGCTGTCCTCGTTATTTTGGTCGCCATGATTCTACCGGGCCGGGTGATGTTGGAAGAACAACAGCATACAGCAGCGGAAACGACCGGAAAAGCGGTTAAATACCCACCGAAGCCCCATCTGCTTACACCGTTAATCAGGCTCAAAAACAGTGTACAGGGGACCCTGCAGCGGGTGCGCAGCACACTTAATGTCAATCCGCTGGTATATCCTGCCCTGTTTATGCAGTCCTTTGTTATAGGCCTCCTCAGTCCGGTTATTACGTTGTATACCCGAACAGACCTTCATATTTCGCCAAACCTGTATAGTCTGCTGTTAATCGCAGGCGGCGGAATAACGGTGATTGCTCTGCTCCCAGTGGGTAAGATGGTGGATCGATTCGGGACATCGATATTTCTGCATATGGGCTTCCTACTCGCCTCTGCAAGTCTGTTTGCATTTGCGTCAATTACATCCATTCCAGTTGTGTTTGGCATCGTTATGATGGTAGGGGTTAGTTATGCAATGATTTTACCTGCCTGGAATACATTCGTGGCTACGCTCATACCGAAGGGGGAGCGAGGAGCCATCTGGGGATTTTTCCTCACCCTTCAGGGGTCCGGCATGGTTGTGGGTCCCATCGTTTCGGGGTTGTTATGGGATCACATCAGTCACCCGGCTCCATTTATCGGAAGTGCTGTTGTTATGGCGGGGCTCGCGGTTGTGCATTTCGTATTATCGCGAAGACCGTATCGCACAGTCCCTGCCAAATGAACATAAAAAGGAGTTCCTATACCGGGTTGAATCCGGTGTTGGAACTCCTTTTGCTTTATGCAAGCCACCACATTCAGAACATGGTAACTGTTTATAAATGTTATGGATTGGAAGATGCCCAGGCTACCCACGTATCTTTGGGTGGATTCAATCAGCAATTCCATATGCGGTTCTAACCCGGGAATTTGAAATACATCAAAATCGTGGCTGTTAAAACCCGAGAAATTCTTCTGTATTCCTCCATTTCGCATCCATTATATCATGAAATTCGGGGGCTTGCCCCTGTGCATCCGCGGAAACATCGATTCCCCTGCAGTATTCGATGAAAAATAGTCAAATAACCAAGTACCCTTACATAAAATGAAGTATAAAATAGGGTAAGCCGATACGGAAGAAGAAAGAAGCACAGGAAGAAGAGGACCGGAACACATCCGGTACAAATGGAGGGGAGTGCCGTGAATAAGAGTTATGAAGTTGAATATTGCAATCTGGAGCTGCGGTTCAACCGTCGGCATATCCAAAATTTGATCAAAGACCTTATTCGTGAAGGGTATTCACTATATTGGAGCGAGGATGAATCCTTTTTTATCCTGTCTGTCCGCACCGGGCGCAAACTGGTAAAGCTCCGTTTTCAACAGACACGCAGCGGGAATTACAAGATGACAGGTGACTACATCATTAAGGACGCCAAGCTGGCGGAATGGCTCGAGAAGCTGATTGGGGATACACGCGGGCATGCTGTCGTTAAACGTTTCAAGGATCAGCAGATGACGGTGGAGAACATTTTGTTTGGAGAGGTAATACGTCTCGTGGAAGTTTCCGGATTCAAACAGCGTGTCATTTTTCAAAAGGAACCCGCGCCGACGGCGGAGGAGATGGAAGAGATGTTTCTATCGCGAGAAGGGGAGGAGCGACTCATGCTCCTGCGGATGGAAATTGATGATGAACTGGAGCGTCTGTACGCTGCCATTCAGATGGATAATACAGAGAAAGCAGACAACTGCCGAGAGACGTTAAAACGTCTATCCGGGCACATGCTGATGCTCGAAGGCTGAGCACGAAGACCGTATTTATGAAAATACGATGAACACCTCAGACATTTGGGGTGTTTTCTCGTTGCGCAGCAGGGGTACGGGGTTCACTTCCATGCGTAAAACCGTTAAAATGGGGGTATTGTTGAGAGTCAATTTCAATAAAATTAATTGGAGCAAAGGATGGAGGACCCAGATGGCAAAACAACAGATCGGTGTCATTGGACTTGCAGTAATGGGCAAAAATTTGGCCCTTAACATTGAAAGCAGAGGCTTCACGGTTTCGGTATTTAACCGTTCCCCGGAGAAAACCAATGATCTTCTGAAAGAAGCTGAAGGCAAAAACCTCACAGGCACGTTCTCCATTGAAGAGTTCGTGGCATCCCTGGAATCCCCGCGCAAAATTTTGATCATGGTACAAGCAGGTAAAGCGACTGATGCGACCATTGAACAATTACTGCCTCACCTGGATGAGGGCGACATCATTATTGACGGAGGTAACGCCTACTTCCCTGATACCCAACGTCGCAGCAAAGAGCTGGAGGAAAAAGGCATTCGCTTCATCGGTACCGGTGTATCCGGTGGTGAAGAAGGCGCGTTGAAAGGTCCTTCCATTATGCCGGGCGGACAGGAAAGTGCGTACAAGCTGGTTGAACCGATTCTGACAGCCATCTCCGCCAAAGTGGGCGATGATCCTTGTTGTACATATATCGGACCGGATGGAGCCGGACATTACGTCAAAATGGTGCACAACGGTATTGAATACGGAGATATGCAGTTGATTGGTGAAGCATATCACCTCCTCAAATCCGTCCTTAATGTTTCCGTTGAGGAGTTGCACGAAATCTTCACAGAGTGGAATCAAGGCGAACTGGACAGCTATCTGATCGAGATTACGGCGGATATCTTCTCCAAATACGATCCTGAAACCGGCAAACCAATGGTTGACGTTATTCTGGATGCTGCAGGACAAAAAGGAACAGGTAAATGGACAAGCCAAAGCGCGCTGGATCTCGGCGTACCATTGTCCATGATTACAGAATCCGTATTCTCCCGTTTCCTGTCCGCGATGAAGGACGAGCGTGTAGCTGCGAGCAAAATCCTGAACGGACCGAAGGCTGAAGCATTCTCCGGCGATAAAAAAGCGTTCATCGAGAGTGTACGCAAAGCATTGTTCGCAAGTAAAATCGTATCTTATGCACAAGGCTTTGCCCAAATGCGTGCGGCTTCCGACGAGTATGGTTGGGATCTGAAATACGGTAACATCGCCATGATCTTCCGCGGCGGCTGCATTATCCGTTCGCAGTTCCTGCAAAACATCAAAGAAGCATATGACAAAGATGCAGAACTCAAAAACCTGCTTCTGGATCCATATTTCCAAAACATCGTTGAATCCTACCAGGATGCATGGCGTGAAGTTGTAGCGGCTGCTGTACAACAAGGTATTCCGGTACCTGGCTTCTCCAGCGCACTGTCCTACTACGATAGCTACCGTACAGAGCGTTTGCCTGCAAACCTGCTGCAAGCGCAGCGTGACTACTTCGGTGCTCATACCTTCAAACGTGTGGATAAAGAGGGAAGCTTCCACCACAACTGGATGGAATAATATATATTTGTTCATTCGAAGCTTCTACAGCTTTAATATGAGGTTGGGTGCTTTCCATGCTAGTTTGGGACACCCTTTCTTGAAGAATGGCCTGGAGTTCCGGTGTGCCGGATGCTTCCGGGTCATTTTTTATTATAAGTCTGTTTTCCAACAGACCCAATGTGTGGCCTTCCCCCCTTAGCAGGGCTGTGTTATGATAGGACAAAAGTGCTCATGAAATGCTTGAGATAAAGGAGTGTACACCCTTGAGCAAGTCTAACAATATTATTCTCATAGGCATGATGGGAACCGGCAAATCAACGGTAGCTGACCTGCTCGCCCGTGAGCTGGGTTACAAGCTGATCGATGTGGACGCCGCGGTGGAGAAAGAGGAAGGCTGTACGATTCCGGAATTGTTCACAGACAAAGGTGAGTCGTATTTCCGTGATGCCGAGAGCCGCATGCTATGTTCGGTCCTGGAAAAGAAGTCGCAGGTGATCGCAACCGGAGGCGGTGTGGTACTGCGTTCTGACAATTGTGATGTAATGTCGAAGAACGGTTGGATTGTTGCGCTGACTGCTGATCCGGCAGTCATTGTACAGCGCGTGAGCGGGGATGAAAAACGTCCTCTTCTGGCTGGCAATGCGGAGGAGCGCATCCATAGCATTTTGGAGGAACGGAAGGACGCATATAAATTTGCCCATTACACAGTGGATACAACTGAGTTATCCGCAGCTGAAGTGTCCCGTCTTATTTTAGCGCATTACCGCGTCTAAGCTTGTGTTCGCTGCATTTCGATGTCTAGCATGACCTCAAATATTGGGGCAGTTACAGTTGTGATGCAGAGGGTAAGGGGCAATGGTTTGGTGGGAATATAACAAAACGGGCCATCTGGCCCGTTTAAAACTGACTGTAGCGGAGCGAAATCCAAAAGCTATAGGGTGAATTGCCTGTTGCGATTCCTGATAGCTCTTTGTTGGATTCCTGCTCCAGATCACTTAGTCTTCCTGCAGCCATTGCAGCATGCCGCCAACCATGTTGGTGCAGCCTGCATAACCAAGCTGTTGCAAATACTCGGCGGCACGCTCGCTGCGGTAACCGCTGCGGCAGATCAGAATGATCTCGCCGGATTTTTCAATTTCGGACAATCTGTCCGGAATTTGTCCAAGCGGGATGTGCTTGGCTCCTTCAATCATGCCTTGCGCGACTTCCTCGTCCTCACGAACGTCTATCAACTGAAGCTTCTCTCCCGCCTGCAGGCGGCGACGCAGCTCGGATGTTTCTATTTCAGCTATTTGAGTCATGATTCAGGTCCTCTTTTCTGTATGGACTTAACGCCTATAATGATACCCAAGCTTTGTGGGGGATGTCAATTTGGCGAATGGACTACGTGTTATATGTAACAGATATATTAAGCAGCTTAATCTGATCAATGAAGGAGAATTTCATCCATGGACGTAATCGTTAAACCTACCCCTACCCTGAATGGGGAAATTGGAGCCCTTTCCTCCAAAAACTACACTACCCGCTACCTGCTCGCAGCAGCTCTGGCAGAAGGTACAAGCACAATTCATTATCCGGCTCACAGCGAAGATAGTGATGCGATGCGCAGATGTATCCGTGATCTTGGAGCCGTACTAGAAGAAGATGACAGCAAGATCGTCATTCAAGGCTTCGGCAGCCATCCTCGTGATGTGCGCGAGTTAAATGTAGGCAACGCAGGTGCAGTGCTTCGCTTCCTAATGGGCGTAACTGCGCTCTGCCCTGAAGTTACCTTTGTGAATACCTATCCAGATTCACTCGGTAAACGTCCGCATGATGACCTGATTGATGCTCTTGGCCAGCTCGGTGTTGAAGTGCAGCATGAACAAGGACGACTGCCAATCACGATCAAAGGCGGTAATGCCAAAGGCGGACATATCCGTGTGTCCGGATCAGTCAGTTCCCAATATTTGAGCGCATTGCTTTTTGTTACTCCGCTTCTTGCAGAAGACAGCACCATTGAAGTGTTGAATGACCTCAAGTCCAAAGTGGTCATCGGTCAAACACTCGAAGTACTTGAACAGGCAGGAATCATTATTCATGCAAGCGATGATTACATGTCTTTCAGCGTACCTGGTGGTCAGGCTTATCAACCGCAAACATATACCGTTCAAGGAGACTACCCTGGTTCGGCTGCAGTTCTGGCTGCAGCGGCGGTTACTCAATCGGATGTGAAGATTCTGCGCCTGATGGAACAGAGCAAACAGGGAGAGCGTGCAATTGTTGACGTTCTGCGCATGATGGAAGTGCCGCTGACGCATGAGAATGATGTGGTACATGTACAAGGTAACGGAAAATTGAAAGCCGTAGAATTTGACGGAGATGCAGCGACGGACGCTGTTTTGGCGATGGTAGCCGCGGCTGTATTTGCGGAAGGTACCTCACGGTTTTATAATGTAGAGAACCTGCGCTACAAGGAATGTGACCGAATTACGGATTACCTGAACGAGCTGCGCAAGGCAGGGGCTAACGTGGAAGAGCGTCAGGCCGAGATTATCGTTCACGGACGTCCGGAAGGCGTTGAAGGCGGCGTAGAGATTAATGCTCACTTCGATCATCGCGTTATCATGGCATTGACCGTGGTTGGCCTTCGTTCCAAGGAGCCGCTTCGTATTCGGGATGCACACCACGTAGCCAAGTCGTATCCACAATATTTCGATCATTTGCAGGCGCTTGGCGCCTCGGTTCAATGGGTAAAAGAGTAAAATAACACGTTTAAGAGGTTGTTCAAAAAGTCCGCTTTTGATTACGAAGGATGCCTAGCGGTATCATCAGCATCGAATATGGAATTCAGCCGAAATGTCCGTTGCTCACGTAGTTTTCCCTACGCTCCGCTACTCCATTTCTAGCTTCATCCCATCTTCTCGGTACTGAAAACTGGTCTTTTTGGACACGCATTTTAAGCAGAAAAGGATGGTGCTTGAACATGGAATTTAACAACCCAACTCGCGAAGAAATTGGGCAACTTTTACGCAAGGCAGGCAACATCGCAGTCGTCGGCTTATCGGACAAATCGGATCGGACATCCTACATGGTTGCAGAAGCCATGCAGAGCAGAGGATATCGGATCATTCCGGTTAATCCACAAGCACAGGGAGAGATCCTTGGTGAGAAAGTATATGCAACCCTTGCAGATATTCCCGAGCCCGTGGATATTGTGAATGTGTTCCGTCGCAGCGAATATACACCGGAAGTAGCTCGTGAAGCCGCAGCCATCAAAGCAAACGTATTGTGGCTCCAGCTTGGCATTCACAATGATGAGGCGGTACAGATTGCGGCTGAAAACGGAATGACGGCCGTAACGAATCGCTGCATTAAGGTAGAGGACTCCATCGTTCTGCGCGGTGCCGGACGCGGTTAAGCGAATATGGAATAGATCTGGATCCCGTTAACTTGAAGTTAACGGGATTTTTCTGTGTTTAGAGCTGCGGGCGCTCCTTCAGTTTGAACTGATTTCTTGCCTTCAGATCGTATCTGTGGTGGCCGTTTGGTCACAAATCTAAAGAGATTACGGCAAATTTCCAGCAGCTTACCGTTTTGCTTTGACAAAACGTTTCGTAAAGCTTACCATCTAGGATAGAAAGGAGAGGTCGCCATGAATTGGCTCGGATCCTTGCAGCAGCTCGGACGAGCGGTAATGCTGCCTACAATGGTCCTGCCCGCAGCCGCAATCTTGCTGAGTGTTGGCAGTTTGCCCTGGGACGCTTGGGGATTGAAAGTTGTTGGTGAAGTGTCTACCGTGGCCGGACACGGTATTTTTTATTTTTTGCCGTATATGTTTGCTGTCGGTGTAGCATTGGGACTCTCCAACCAGGCCGGACAGGCGGGACTTGCCGCTTTAGCTGGTATCGTTATATATGATCAGGTGACTCGCCATTTCGGGGATGGCACCATACAGCCAGCTTCTTTAATTGGAATTATTCTCGGCGCTCTGGCCGGGGTGACACATAATCGGTTCAAAAGCATCAAGCTGCCTGAGATATTGCAATTTTTTGGCGGCTCCAGGTTTGTATTACTGATCGTTGGGCTGTGCTCGGTGCTGTTCTCCTGTTTCATGCTGTGGCTCGCCCCCATATTACAGCATGGACTGAATGCGATCGCCGCTTGGGAATACAGTCTCGGCGGTTTTGGTTTGTTCATTTACGGAGTCCTATACAGAGTATTGGTGGCTTTTGGACTGCACCACTTGCTTAACAATGTGTTCTGGTTTCAGCTGGGGACGTATGAAACGCCAGACGGTAACATTGTTCAGGGGGATCTGCCACGCTTTTTTGCAGGCGATCCAACCGCAGGTTACTTTATGGCAGGCTTGTTTCCCATCATGATGTTTGCCATACCTGCCATTGCCTTTGCGATTATTCAGGAGGCAAGGGAAGATCTGAAACCGAAGATCAAAAAGACATTTCTCACTTCTGCGCTGGTTTGCTTTCTGACAGGTGTATCCGAGCAGATTGAATTTGCCTTTTTGTTTGCAGCACCGTATCTGTTTATCGTACATGCCGTCATGTCGGGACTTGCGATGTGGATTGGTTATTGGCTTGATATCAGGCACGGCTTCTCTTATTCCGCTGGCATTATTGATTACATACTCAACTTCCATCTATCAGAAAATGCTTGGAAGCTCATACCGATTGGCATACTATATGGGCTGGTTTATTACTTCCTGTTCCGCTGGGCCATTCGTACGTTCAAGATTCCAACGCCAGGACGGGAAGAAGGCTCCATGCTGGAGGATTGGGTGGGGAATATTCCTTACCAGGCACCATTGATCCTGGAAGCATTAGGCGGTAAGGAAAACATCGTTCAAGTAGAGGCATGTATTACACGGCTTCGTCTGACGGTGCACAACGACCGTCTCATCGACACTGGAGCTATGAAGAGTATGGGGTCTGCGGGGCTGATCAAGCTCGGTGGAGGTAACGTCCAGGTCGTATTTGGCACGTATTCGGAATTGATTCGCGAAGAGATCGCCAAACTGCTTGAGCGGGATTTGCCGCAAGTCCTGTTCTGTGCACCGGTTCAAGGCAAAATGCTGCCAATTGAAGAAGTGCCTGACCAGATTTTTGCTGCAAAGCTGGTTGGGGATGGGGTGGCTTTTGTTCCGGAAAAGGGAGAGCTGGTCTCACCAGTCTACGGAACGATTATGCACCTGTATCCTACCATGCACGCTTTGGGTATATCAACTCGGGAAGGACTTGAGGTCCTGCTTCATATCGGTATCGATACCTCGCAGCTGAAGGGGCATTTTGAAGCTTTCGTTCAGGAAGGAGACACCGTCGAGCCTGGGCAGTTGTTGATCAAGTTTGATCTGGCTGTATTGCGGGCAGAGGCAGCATCGCTGACTACACCGATGGTGATCACGAATCCGGATCGTGTCAAATCATGGAGTTTTGCTCCATTTAAGCAAGTTAAGAAAGGTCAGGCATCCGTCATGTCCGTGGTGCTCTATGACAGGAACGTTGGAGGGGTAGAATGAAGATACAAGGCATCAACGGAGCTGCAGGCGTAGCCATCGGCAAAGCATTTGTCCTGCCCAGTTGGGAATGGGATCTGCCGGACCAGAAGATGGATTCGGTGGATCTCGCCCAGGAATTCGAACGGCTGTACGAGGGAATACGGACATCGAAGGATGAGATCGAATTTATCAAGAATGAGTTCAAGGAAGTCGTAGGTCCGGAAGAGTCCAGCATCTTTGATGCACATCTGGCTATCCTGGAAGATCCGGTATTCATGAACGAGATTCGCGGCATTATTGAACGACAGTACAAAGCGGCAGAAGTGGCGGTAAAAGAAGCCATTGACCACTTTGTCACCATGTTTGATTTGCTGGATGATGAATATATGAAGGAACGGGCGATCGACATCAAGGATGTCGGTAACCGATTGTTGAAGCATCTGTTGGGGGCCCCGGAGATTACGCTCCCTTCGGATACTCAACCTTATATACTTGTAGCCAAGGAACTGTCTCCATCGCAGCTGGCACATCTGAATCCCAGTCACGTACTGGGCATTGTGACCCTGATCGGTGGCAAGACATCGCATTCGGCAATTATGGCCCGTGCGCTTGGCATCCCCCTCGTTTCCGGCTTGGAAGCGAGTGTTGGCATGCCAGTGGACACTGGGGATATGTTAGTGGTGGATGGTGATAACGGGTTGGTATTTACGGAACCGGATCGCAAAACAATTGAACGCTACACCATGATTCGCAGCAAACAGCTGAAGAAAAAGGAACAGCTCCAGGTACTCGCTACAGTGGATGCGATCACGAAGGACGGTGCAGTGCTGCATCTGGCATCGAACATCAGCTCCGTGAAGGAGCTGGATCTGGCTCTCAAACACGGGGCAAAAGGTGTAGGTCTGTTCCGCACGGAATTTTTGTACATGGACCGTGCTACCTTCCCAGGTGAGCAGGAACAGTATGAGGTGTATCGTTTGGTAGCGGAGAAGACGGCAGGTCAATCCGTGGTCATTCGCACACTGGATATCGGTGGTGACAAACAGCTCGATTATTTCGAACTGCCTGAAGAGGATAATCCATTTTTGGGTTATCGGGCCATCCGGATCAGCCTGGACCGCAAGGATCTGTTTAAGACACAGCTCACAGCAATTCTACGGGCCAGTGCGGCAGGGAACGTCAAGATTATGTATCCGATGATCTCCTCTGTGGAAGAACTCAGACAGGCTAATGAGGTTCTGCGTGAAGCGATGGCGGATCTGGATGAGCGTCAAATTGCTTATGATCCTCATATTAAAGTAGGAATCATGATTGAAGTGCCTGCAGCAGTCATGATTGCCGACCTGCTGGCCGAGGAAGCGGATTTCTTCAGCATCGGGACAAATGATCTGGTGCAGTACGTACTGGCTGTAGACCGTATGAATGAACAGATTGCTCACATGTATCATCCATATCATCCGGCAGTCCTGAGAATGCTGCGTGCAACGGTCGATGCTGCTCGCACTGCTGGAATTGAGGTTAGTGTGTGTGGGGAGATGGCAGGAGATGAACGTTCCGTTCCACTTTGGCTGGAGCTGGGTATTCGTAATCTCAGCATGTCACCTCAATCTCTGCTGCGGGTGAAGCACAGGGTACTGAACACAACAGCGGTGGACGCGAAAGAAGCAGCGCGTGATTGTTTTGCCCTGAGAACCAGTGCAGACATTGAGCAGCGTTTACAAATCTATAATGATTCAACAGGAAATCCTGATGAACAAAGTGGATCCAATGCTTCTTGAATCCATTGATGTATATTGATGTATAGGAAATACCTTTAAATTAATATATTCACTTTTATTCTATTTCAGTTAATATGATACAAAAAAAGCCCTCGCCATGAGCGAAGGGCTTTTTTTGTGTGCTTGATTACATTTCAGCAAGTGCATCACAGAATGCTTTGCCATAGGGAGGAAGATCAGGCGGACGACGAGCCGAAATGATATGTCCATCGACAACAACAGCTTCATCTTTCCAGATTGCTCCGGCATTTTCCATGTCGTCTCGGATACCTGGTGTGGAAGTTACGGTAACCCCATCCAAAATTTTGGCTGAGATCAGCACCCAGCCAGCGTGACAGATCTGCCCAATCGGCTTGCGATCGGCATGCATTTCCTTCACCAGTTCAAGGACTTTCGGATAACGGCGGAGCTTGTCAGGTGCCCAGCCGCCTGGCACGAGAATGCCATCATATTGTGAACTGTCCAGTTCATCGAAGCTGTATTCCGCTTCTGCGGGAACACCGTATTTTCCGATGTAGACTTTACCTTTTTTCTCTCCGGCCAGATGTACCTCGGCACCTTCTTCACGAACACGATGTACCGGGTACCACAACTCCAGATCTTCAAATTCTTCATCGACCAGTGCGATGACTTTTTTTCCTGTTAATCTCACAACCATCTCTCCTTTTGCCGTGGTTAGGATGCTGCAACTTATATTGTAACAGATTCTGTACGACACTTCATGATTGTGCATTTTCCGTCTTTAGATAACGGTTACACATATATGAAAGCTTATTTTCGACAACCTGCATTTGGGGGGAGTGGTAATTTGTACAACCTATGGTTTGCGGCAGGATTTAAGCGGAAAAAGGTCGAATGGTAACGTATACGAGTACAGAACGAATGAGGTGATGAATGTGCGCAAAACGTGCAAATGCGGACATATAATGGAATTGGAATTGAGAACCGTAGTTTATGCGAAGAAAGTGGAGATTCGGAATGTGCCTGTTTTCGCATGCACGGATTGTGTTTCCTACGAAGTATTACAGCCGGTTAAGCCGGATTTGAAAGAATGTATCAGCAAGTTAGGTGAACAACCCGTGAAACAGGATCTATCCTTTGGCAAGCAAAATGAACTTGCAGATCTCTTTCATGAACAACTGCTGGCCAGGCCAGATGCCACTGATCGCGAGATGGAACATCACATGCAGCAAGCTGTGAACGAACGCATTAACCTGCTGCTTGATATTATGGGATATGCTCAGAAGTCGGGCGACGAAGAATGGATGGAAACCACAGAGCGCAGGTTAAGCCAGTTGTCCGGTTTTGTGTGGCAGGCACATTTCTCGAATGCTGTCTAATTTTGACGTGTAAAATGCTTGTTTTCATGAAAATTGGCTTTTTCATGCGCTTTTTGTTAAGATATCCTAGAGTGAAAACGCTCAACATAGCGGTATTCCTGAAAAAGGGGGATGTATATCAAATGGCTGACATGACTAAAATGACAAGTATTGAACAGCTAAACTCCGCAGTGGAGGCTACTGAAGACCAACCCTTGCTTCTGTTTAAGCACAGCACACGCTGCCCGATCAGCGCGAATGCTTATCAGGAGATGAACAATTATTTGCAAAATAATCCTAATGAAAATGTAAACTATGGCATCATTTACGTAGTGGAAGATCGACCTGTGTCTAATGAAGCAGCCGACAAGCTGGGAGTTAAGCACGAATCTCCGCAGGCGATTCTGGTCAAAAAAGGAATTCCTGTATGGCATACTTCCCATTCGGATATTACTTCGTCCACACTCACGAATGCTCTAAGTGAGTCCTAAAGCCTATTTTAATTGATTAATGCAAAAATTTGTCGTAATATAAATCTTAATGAAAATGGTATGAAAATTTACTGGTAATGGAGAGAAGTACTGTGACGGTAACCATTTATGATGTGGCACGTGAAGCTGGTGTGTCCATGGCAACGGTATCGCGGGTGGTAAATAACAACCCGAATGTTAAGCCACAAACGCGCAAAAAAGTATATGAAGCCATCGAGCGGTTGGGATATCGTCCGAATGCGGTAGCCAGAGGTTTGGCGAGCAAGAAGACAACCACGGTCGGGGTCGTTATTCCGGATATTTCAAACTCGACTTTCGCAGAGATTGCCCGCGGGATCGAGGATATTGCGAATATGTATCACTACAACATTATTTTGTGTAATGCGGACAAGAAGAAGGAAAAAGAAATCCGTGTCATCAACACGCTGCTGGAGAAACAGGTAGATGGCCTACTCTTCATGGGTGGAACGGTAACGGATGAACATATTCAGGCGTTTCAGTCTGCGGCTGTGCCAATCGTGCTCTGTGCAACGAGTGACGAGAAGGGAACATATCCTTCCGTGGATATCGACCACGAAGCTGCAGCTTTTGATGCGGTGAACACATTGATTCGTCATGGACATAAGGAAATTGCGATGATCAGTGGTACACTGCAAGATCCTGCGAACGGTTATGCTCGTTTCCAAGGCTACAAAAAGGCACTTGAAGCGGCGGGAATGGAATATCAGGAGGATCTGGTACGGATCGGTAACTATCGTTACGAGTCCGGTGTGGAAGCAATGAAATATTTCCTCGGACTGAAGAAGAGACCATCCGCTATCTTCGCTGCAACAGACGAAATGGCCATTGGTGCCATTCACTCCATTCAGGATGAAGGCTTGAAGGTACCTGACGACTTCTCCATCATTAGTGTGGATAACATTCGCATGGCTTCCATGGTTCGTCCTCAATTGACAACTGTGGCACAGCCGATGTATGACCTTGGCGCAGTAGCTATGCGTTTGCTCACCAAGTTGATGAAGAAGGAAAATGTGGAGAACCCACGGGTTATTTTGCCGCATGAAACAATTCTTCGTCTGTCAGTAAGTCATGCTGGCTAAGCAAAAGCAATTAGAAAAGGGAGAAGGAATTCTCTCTACATAATGGATATACGGAAGCTCCGGAGACGGAGCTTTTGTGCTTCATGAGGATGAATCAGGCGAACCGGATAGGTCCGGAAGTGAATAGGAGGTAGCGAGGATGAAGGAAACGATTGGGATCATTGGAGCTATGGATGAAGAAGTGGAACTTCTGCTGGCTGGCATGAAGCAGCTGGAGACGGTGAAGCAAACCGGTATTACGTATGTGGCGGGTGAATGGCTGGGCAAACAGATCGTGGTGTGCAAATCGGGTGTCGGCAAAGTGAACGCGGCGGTGACCACGCAAATTCTGATCGATCGTTTCCAAGTGGACCGGATTATATTTACGGGTGTTGCGGGCGCAGTGAACCCTGAACTGAACATTGGAGATATCGTAATCTCCTCCGTGTGCGTTCAGCATGACATGGATGTGACTCCTCTCGGCTTTGAACGAGGAGTGATCCCGTATCAGGAAACGTCTGCATTCCCGGCGGAACCTGCTCTGATTGCGTTAGCAGAGGAAGCCTGTAAGGCGCAGGGGGCTAAATATCAGATTGGTAAAGTATTGTCCGGAGATCAGTTTATTGCGAGCAAGGAGACCGTGAACATGCTGTATACCGAAATGGATGGAGCATGTGCGGAGATGGAGGGCGCTGCCGTCGCTCAGGTTAGTTTCATGAATCGTGTTCCTTTTGTTGTGCTGCGTGGCATGTCTGATAAAGCGGACGGGTCGGCTCATGTGAACTTTGCTGAATTTACCGTGCAATCTTCTCAGCGTTCCCATCGGATTGTCGAGCATATGCTTGAAAATATGTAATTGGAGTCTCGTTCAGAAGCTGCAATAAAAGCATGAGTTTACAAACTAAAACCGCCTTTCGTGGGTAGTTCCATTTTGTCATCTGGAGCTGCCTAGAGAGGCGGTTTTTTGGTACATATATTTCAATAAATGTATTAGTACATGAAACGATGACGAAACCGTACACGGTCGAATTGTTCCTCGGAAGACATGGGTACTTCACTGCCGATGCGCACCATGAGACAGTTCGCCGGATGAGAGCAAATCTCGGGATCATCCGTGGCGTACCAGGTCATGTCCACAGTCTGCATCAGTCGCTCCATCATTTTGCGATAATCCCAGACGGAGAGGCCGCTGCCCTTCAGATCCCAATGCCAGTAATATTCCGTTGTGAAAACAATATATCTTTCCATCTGTCCATTTTCAAATGCGGTGAGCAGCATCTCGCGTCCTACTCCCAGTGAACGGTATTCGTCGGCTACTTCAATAGCTCCGAGCTCAATGAGATCCATCATGTTACCTTCGGACCAGCGCTCACAATCATCCGCATAGTGGAATGTAACATATCCGATAATCGTCTCATTTTCACGTGCGATGATAATTCTTCCTTCAGGCAGTGCCGCAATTTCTGCAAGTGCTTCCTGCTGTTCAGAAGGACGACGAAAGGCATCCAGATCAGGATGGAACGCAAGCTTGGTGATTGCCTCGGGAGGCACAGGGCCTTCTACCGTGACTCGGTGGCTGGACTTGAAGATGGAACGCATATGATACTCCTTGATATGCTCCATGGTTCATGCTCCTCTCTCCCCCTACTTATAGCAAAAAATCAAAAAATTGAAAACCCATAGACGATGATTGTGTAGATTTGCTATAATTGCGTAGACAAAAAACGTTCACAATTCAAGCAGATTTGAGTTCATTGGTTTGGCCAGACAGGTACATGATGAGAATTTCTCTCTATTAATGTAAGCGCTAACTGGAAGTTCAGTCAACACAAAGGCAATGAGAAGTAACCCATTACGGGAAATCGAAATGTCGAGTTGAAGGAGGCTGGCAAGCATGAGTCAAGCACATGGTGAGATGCTGCAAACGGTTGTGTCTGAATCTAACCTGGGCGATTACACAGAGGCCCGAAGCCGGTTTGATTGGGAATCGGTGGAGAGGCACTTTACGTGGCACGCCAGCGGAAAAGTCAACATGGCGCATGAAGCGATCGATCGTCATGTACTGGAAGGAAGAGGCGGGAGAACGGCACTGTTATACAGTGATGCCTCGCGTGAAGAAGCGTATACTTTTGCTGATTTGAGCGAGCAATCGAATCGTTTTGGGAATGTCCTGCGCAAATATGGCATTGTCCGGGGAGACCGGGTATTTATTTTCATGCCGAGAAGTCCTGAGTTATATTTCAGCCTGCTCGGTGTGTTAAAAGCAGGAGCCATAGCTGGACCTCTTTTTGAGGCTTTTATGGAGACGGCAGTCAAGGATCGGTTGGAAGATAGCGGGGCCGTAGCCCTCGTCACAACTCCAGAACTGCTAGGACGCATTAAACGTGCGGAACTGCCGGAACTGAAGCATATCTTTGTTGTCGGTGGAGGTACCCAGACCGAGGAGGGTTTAATCGACTTTGACGCAGAGATGTCTGCAGCCTCGGACGAAATGGAAGTGGAATGGCTGAATCGTGAGGATGGTTTGCTTATTCACTATACATCGGGCTCTACGGGCAAGCCTAAGGGTGTCTATCACGTCCAAAATGCCATGATTCAGCATTATTATACAGGCAAGGTCGTTCTTGATTTACGGGAAAATGACGTGTACTGGTGTACGGCTGACCCCGGATGGGTAACAGGTACCTCTTACGGAATTTTTGCTCCGTGGCTGAATGGAGTGACCAATGTTATTCGTGGGGGCCGGTTCAGCCCGCAAGATTGGTACAGCACCATTGAGAAAAATAAAGTCAGCGTCTGGTACAGTGCCCCGACCGCGTTCCGCATGCTGATGGGTGCAGGGGACGAGACTATCGCACAACATGATCTCAGCAGCTTGCGGCATGTAATGTCGGTTGGAGAACCGCTCAATCCGGAAGTGGTACGTTGGGGATGGAAAGCCTATGGTCAGCGAATTCATGATACCTGGTGGATGACAGAGACCGGAGCCCAGCTGATTTGTAACTATCCTGAGATGCCGATTAAGCCTGGCTCCATGGGGCGGCCGCTGCCCGGAATTGAAGCAGCCATTATTGATGATCGGGGACAGGAGCTCCCTCCATATAGCATGGGAAACCTCGCCATACGTACGCCTTGGCCATCCATGATGGCGAAGATTTGGAACAACCCGGCCAAATACGATGAATATTTCAGGCTGTCTGGCTGGTATGTATCCGGGGATTCGGCGTATATGGACGAAGAAGGGTATTTCTGGTTCCAGGGCCGGATTGATGATGTAATCAATTCTTCCGGGGAACGTATTGGTCCGTTTGAGGTGGAGAGCAAGCTCGTAGAACATCCTGCCGTTGCAGAGGCCGGAGTCATCGGTAAGCCGGATGTAACGCGCGGTGAGATTATTAAGGCGTTTGTAGCGCTGCGTGAGGGTTATGAAGCGACTCCTGAGTTGAAGGAAGAGATCTATCGATTTGTAAAAGAGGGCTTGTCTGCTCATGCAGCTCCGCGAGAGATCGAGTTTAAGGAGAAATTGCCCAAGACTCGCTCCGGTAAAATCATGCGACGTGTGCTGAAGGCTTGGGAGCTCGATTTGCCGACAGGTGATCTGTCCACCATTGAAGATTAATAACCGAACACGCGGCACCTGTATTTTAAGACCAAGCCTGATTTGCGTAAGATGCAGATCAGGCTTTTTATAATATGAAGAAAAGCCCCCATCCTCTAATGATGAGGGTGGGGGCTTGAAAAACGAGCGTTACGGCAATCCTTACGGTTGATAAGGAACGGCAACGGAAGGTTCGGATTCTCCTACACTGTTGCTGGCGGATACTTTGAACCATCCGCTTGTAGAGGCAGGTACGCCGTAATCCATCGAGGTACCTGATGTTGTTCCGATCTTGGTATAAGGGGCAGAGCCTGTTTCACTGTAATACACGGCATAGCTCTGTACACCATCGCTCTCCGGATTGGATGCCCATTGAATGCGCAATCCCTGGGAGAGAGCTGCTACGCTAACCTGTCCAGGGGTACCTGGAACAGTGGTCGCGGCGTTATCGTTCTCATTCTCTTCCGGCTCAACGATGGTTCCGGGAACGTTGATCGGTTCTTTTACTTCTTCATCCGGGAGTGGATCTGCCATTCCTGCACTGCTAACCGTAGCACTAGGAGAGGACTCTTTGCCGGCTACATCGACAGCAGTGACATAGAAGGAGAAGTTCCCGCCTTGTGCGTATGCTGTAAATGATCTGGACTCACCTGTCAGGACAACCTGGCCCTGGTTCTGGAAGCCGGCACCATTTACGGAGCGATACAAGCGATATCCGACAACGTCATTTTCAGGTGTTGCGTTAAATGTAATTACAGCTTTGCCATTGGCAACGGAGATCCTCACATTCCCTGGTGCATCTGGTGCCTTGCCATTGTCTGATCTCGGATCGACTTGTGTTGGCATATCTTCATCCGCATCTTCTGGCAAGTAATAGGCAAGAGATTCGTGGCGGCTCATCCGTGAGAAAGCGTTTTGCAATTCCTTGATCAGATCGGAGATCGGTTTCTTCCGTTTAATAACCGTCTTCTCCTTCAGCATATCGCTAGGTGTTTCATCACGCGGGATGTAGTTTACACCATTGTAGGTAATGTATTTCGCTTTGGCGACACCATCATCACTATCTTTGGGAATAAATTTGCTGTTGAAAATATCGGTTACAAATTTATCAGTCAGTGATGTTGGCAATTTGCCGCTATAAGCAGATACCGTGCGTGTTTCAATGCCTGATGGTTTCTTGAATGAGTCTGTCACGAACAGTTCCTTGTCGGTTGCAACGACTTCATTCATAATCTGAGACCAGAGCTGCTGGGCACGTTTACGCTGAGATTTGGTTTCAAGGGTGTTAACAGGCTGTTTGTATCCAACCCATACACCAAGCGTAACATCAGGTGTATAGCCTTCAAACCAGACATCCGCATAGTTTTGCGTTGAACCGGTTTTTCCTACGACAGGTGCACTTTTCGTATACTTATACGTTTCGCGTACCTTATCCGCAGTACCTTCGGTAATTACGGTTCTTAACATATCTGTCATGAGGTACGCCGTCTGTTCGGAGAATGCCTGGACAGGCTCGGATTCATGCTTATAAACGATATTTCCTTTGGAGTCCACAATTTTGCTAATCATGTATGAGTCGTTATATACCCCATTGTTCGCAATAGCTCCGTAAGCATTCGTAAGTTCTTCCACGGTTACACCGTACTGGAGTCCCCCCAGAACACCAGTCTGAGCCTGATAGTCTTGCTGCTGAATGGTCGTTATGCCAAGCTTCTTGGAAAATGCCCAGGCTTTTTCGATCCCGACGTCTTCATTAAAGAGTTTTAGCGCAGGAACGTTCAGGGAATAGTTCAGTGCTCTACGAGCGGTTACAAGTCCCTGATAACGATTGTTCGCATTCTTCGGAATATGGAACCCGTTAGAGCCTCCATCCTTAAGGATGATCGGTGAATCATCAATGATGGACGCTGGTTGAACCAATCCTTCTTCCAGAGCAGGCAGATAGGCGGCAATAGGCTTCATCGTTGAACCTGGCTGACGAACCATCTGGGTTGCGTAGTTCATCTGTTCATCCTGGAAGCTCCGGCCTTCAATCATGCCCAGAATAGCTCCGGTTTTGTGATCAATCATGATGGCTGCAGTCTGTTCTTTTCCTTTTTTGGGATCATCCGCAGCAAAATTGCTGTCATTCTCGGCAATGGTACGCATGGTTTTGTACACACTTTTGTTAATCGTTGTGTATATGCGATATCCACCTGTACGCAATTGCTGCTGAGCTTCTTCGAGCAGCGCACTGCTTTCCTTTTGAGTCCCATCCTCGGTAGAATCTGAACCCTCGGAAGTTCCTTCAGCGGCTGTGTCTGTATTCATTTGTTTCATCAAAATTTGTGCAGCCTGGCGTTCGGTTTCCATCATAAGATATGGATAAGTGTTGTAAGCCTTGACGGTCTTCGGTGCCAGTGAACTCTTAATATCAAAAGCAAGAGCTTCGTCATACTCAGTTTGATTGATTTTGCCAAGTTCAAGCATACGGCGTAAAACCAGATGCTGGCGGTTGATTGCACGCTCAAAATTATCCTCCACAAAGTCGCCTTTTCCGTTAAAGGCAGAGTAAGAGGAGGGGAGCTGAGGCAAACCGGCAAGATAGGCAGCCTGAGCCGTATTTATTTTCTCCAGATCATTAATGTTGAACAATCCTTTGGCAGCTGCCTTAATCCCATACACATTGTATCCACTGGAGCCATTACCAAAAGGAACTTTATTCAGATACGCGGTCATGATCTCGTTTTTGGTCAGGAATCGTTCAAGTCGCAAGGAGAGCAAGATCTCTTTCACTTTGCGGTCTTCGGTACGATCCAGATTCAAGAACACACGCCGTGCCAATTGCTGAGTCAGCGTACTTCCGCCTGTTTGCACAGACTCTTTCAGCACCTTCTGTTTCACGGCTCGGAGCGTACCGCTCATATCTACACCTTTATGTTCGTAAAAATGATTGTCTTCAATCGATATGACAGCATCAATAACTTTCTGTGGTATCTGGTCGAAGGTGACCGGACGCCTGTCTTCTTCCGTACGTAATTGACCGATCGGGCTACCGTCGGCAAAGTAAGCAAAGCCTGTGATGGAGTTTTCGCTGACTTTTTGCTCAATCAGGGCCCTGGAGCGGACGGGCTCGTCTTTTACAATGGAACTGACGTATCCCATCAGAGCACCGCCTACAAATAGCGCCCCCATGAATCCCAGGACAACCATCCATTTGACGACACTGCCCAGTCTGCGGGCGAAGCTGCGCTTGCGGGCAGGCTGTTCATCGGGCTTTTTCTTATTAACATCAACCATTCAGTGTCTTCCTCCTTTTAACAGCACTTATTATAGCATAAAAAGGCGGGTTTGCATGCCTGAGAAATACAAGCAATGGTCGAAAATTGCCATTATTTTGGTTTATGTTATTTATTATGCCTGGTTGAGTACCATATCATGAGGATACAAGAAGATGTTCGGTATAAAGTGGAGGTGCTTTCCGGCAGTCTGATTTATTATATTGATCCAAGTGTAAAGTTTGCTTTACATTTTTGGAAATAGAATGTATGCTTTGTGTAAAGCAAGCTTTACAAATTAGAGTGAGGTAATGATACTGGTGAAGAATAAAATTGAGATCTACCGTCGTGAGCTTAACATGACGCAACAGGATTTGGCAGAGAAAGTTAAAGTATCACGTCAGACCATTATTTCGCTGGAGAAAGGGCGATATAATCCGTCGATCTTGCTGGCTCATCATATTGCCCGGGTATTTCAAAAAAATATTGAACAAGTTTTTATTTTTGAGGAAGAGGGGAATGGACAGTGAGGAAATGGACTCTAGTTTCTATTGCTATGTGTATCATCGGCTTGCTTGTTTTTTCGATTGCTCTTTATCAGAAGTTTGCGTTGAATAATCCTGATTTGTCGTTCGCCATGCCGTTGGGATTTGGTTTACTGGGGTGTTCCATTCTAAACTTTATCATTTTGACAACGGACAAAAAAGGGACTGGTCAGGCTAGGCACTCCGAAAGTGACGAAAGAGTAATTTCACATTGTAAATCTTCATTTTCACTCGGATTTATAGTCATGATATTAGTGATAATCACAATTCTGGTAATATATCAGTTCGGAATCAGAATAGAGGTGTTTGAATCAGCAATCATTATCATGATGAGTGGTATTTTTTCATCTCTGACGTACTTTGTCTATAAGTTCCTAAAGTATTAAGATCATCACATATCTGTTATGTTTTTCTGACTAAAACATTAAAAAAAACAGCTGCCGAGAAAATCTCGACAGCTGTTTGATCTGAAGCTTTAATGTCAATCCAACGATTAACGGTTGTAGAACTCGACGATTTGTTTTTCGTCGATATCTTGGGACAACTCCGAACGCTCAGGCAGACGGATGTATTTACCTTCTACAGCAGTGTCATTGAATTCAAGGTATGCTGGAAGATGCGAACGGTTTTCCAAAGCTTCCTTAATGGAAGAAAGACCGCGGCTTCTTTCGCGCAAGCCGATTACATCGCCAGTGCTTACTTGGTAAGAAGCGATATCGACTTTTTTACCGTTTACTGTTACGTGACCGTGGGATACCAACTGACGTGCTCCTGCACGGGAGTTAGCAAATCCAAGACGGTATACGAGGTTGTCAAGGCGGCACTCAAGCAAGAACATGAAGTTTTCACCCGCGATACCTTGCATTTTTTGCGCTCTAGCAAACAGAGTGCGGAATTGTTTTTCGCCCAAACCGTACATGTGGCGAAGTTTTTGTTTTTCTTGCAACTGCATACCGTAGTTGCTCATTTTTCTGCGTTGGTTAGCTCCGTGCTGACCTGGAGGGAAAGGACGTTTCAATTCTTTGCCTGTTCCGCTCAGGGAAATGCCGAGGCGACGGCTCAATTTAAATTTAGGACCAGTGTAACGTGCCATGTTTATAGTAGCTCCTTTTTAGTTAAAGTTCATATAGGGCTCTGTTTGCGCTCCAATTTGTTGATGCGGGCAAGGCCACACATACGTCAATCAGGAAAGTTCAGCCGCTGTCCTGAAAGCAACAAAAAGAATGAGGGTGACACAACCGGTAATGCCCAAATTTAAAGACCCATTAGTAGTCTTCATCAACAATTTATATTACAGTTTAAATGAGACAAAGTCAAGAGTAGGAGAAAGGCAAAAAAAAGTCTAAATTTGTCGATAGGTCATTAGGCCCAAAAAAATGGGACGATTTTCTGAAATATGGATGCAAAAAAGATTTAAAGAGAGTAAAATAGAATGTATCTTAACTTTAAATGATCATGTACATTAAGGTTATCATAAGGTTTTTGCAGGTTTGCGATAAAGTCTGCAGATTAATGCATCCCTTTAAAGGGTGCAAAAACGGTGCAAAGGAGCGCCTGACATGTTAGAACATCTAGGAAGTTTACCGGCCAGCATGCATTCGCCAAGTTCGGGCGATTCCGCATCTTCTGCAGCTCAGCGTAATGAGCATGCGTTCTGGATGCAGCAAATGGATATCACACCTTTTGATTTTTCATATTTGAAAAACTTGCTGCAGCAAGCCTATACGGATTGGCTGACTCAGCATGATTCAAACTGGAACGGATCATCTGCGATCTACAGCGTGTGGAATACAGAAGGTAATTGTGTAGCGACGACCGCCGATGAGTCTATGGACAGGCCTGTATCAGGTCAGACGGTAATGAAGTGTCTTGAAACTGGAAAGGCGCAATCATTGCGGGGTTCAGATGAATACGGGGATTTCCTATACATTGCCGAGCCTTTGTTTTCCAGACTCAACAAGGATATGTTCGCCGTGTTTACTGCCTTTTTTTACGAGCCTAATCGATATGAAACGTCTGAAGAGATTGTTCGATCTGAGGCAGCGCATTATCGTACTTGCTTTTACCGAAGATTTGAATACATATTTATGGCGGATCTGCTAAAAGCTCATGAGCAAACGGCGCGTGAAGAGCATCGGAGGTCCATTCTTTTTCAGATTGTCCAGCGGATGCATGACAAAATGGACGTGGATGCCATATTGGACGAGGTATTTGACAGTATCGATTATTTGTATCCGACCACACACATGAATCTGTACATGTCCCAAGATCGCAACAGTTCCAATCCGAGAATCAGACCCTTGCTTGTCCATGAACATGGGGAAGATATCTGTCTCCGTTCATTTAAAGATGGACAAACGATAGTAATCCGGTCCGATCAGGGGGAGAATCGTATTGTGGAGGTTGGACTTCCGCTCAAGGGGAAGCAGGGCATCTATGGTGTATTTCACATCGAGATGAATGACGAGCTCATGGAAGAGCCCGACTTGCAACTCATCACCATGATGGCGGATATGGCAGGAACCGCTTTTGAGAATGCCAAATTGCATGAGCAATCGAACATGCTGATTCAGGAACTTCGTCTAATCAATGATTTGACACAACGTCTAAATAAAAGTCTGCAGCTAAAAGAGATCTATCAAATTGCCGAGTTGGAATTAAAGGACATTTTTCAAGCTGAATCCTGTTGTATTCTTCAATTGAATGACACCACGAATCGTTTCGAGGTGATGTCATCCAGCATTGGAGAACTGCGTCATAAATCCTTTTCGCTGGATTACGGTATCGCGGGTCTGCTGTATCAGACCGAAGAACCGCTCATTCTGTCCAATTATGCACAGTATACCAAAGTGTCTTCCGTATTTATGGAGATTACCAGCTCCATGTCACTTATGGCTTCACCGATTCGAGTGAATGGTCAAGTGAAGGGAACCATTTTGCTGGGCCATCCCAAACAGCAATATTTCTCATACGATAATTATCGTCTGCTGCAGATGCTGTCCATTCACGTAGGACTGGCTCTATCGAATGCAACGCTGCATGCGGAGGTTCGCCGTTTGGCTAACCTTGATATGTTGACTGGATTGTACGTCAGACATTATCTAGATAGTGTCATTCACGAAAAGCAGGCCCATGAATTCTGTGGTTCATTAATTGTGGTTGATATCGATCAGTTTAAACAGGTGAACGACACATTTGGCCATCAAACCGGGGACCAGGTGTTGAAACAGGTTAGTGATATTGTTAAATCCGCCGTTCGTTCCGATGATATCTGTGCCCGGTGGGGTGGCGAAGAGCTGGCCATTTATGTGCCGCAGCTGGGGATCCGCCAAGCACTGGAGTTTGCAGAGGTCATACGCAGTCGAGTAGCGGAGGAAACCAGGCCACCCGTAACCGTATCCAGTGGTATAGCCGAGTGGAACTGGATGGATGACAAGGTCAGTGTGGAATCATTATTTTACCGGGCGGATATGGCGCTGTACGAGGCCAAACATAACGGACGCAACCGGATTGTGCTGGAAGACCAGGAAGTTACACGCTAAGAGAGAACAATTCCATGGATTGGAGTCGTTCTCTCTTTTTCTTTTGCAGCAAAGTTTGCGTTGCTGTGAAGTATAAGGGTATACAGGAGGGGCAGGCTATGGAGAACCTTGGACGGAAGGATGGATTGTACATGATTACAAGACAGCGTATGCGTACATTAATGCTGCTTTTGAGTATTGTTATCATTTCTGCACCAGGCTGCACGCTGATACAACGTGAACGCACTCCGGAAGAAGTTTTCTCCATGGCCTTATCCGGAATTGCAGGTAAGGAGAAGCTGGATTTTGTAGGGGAAGCAGGGTTGAGACGAGAGAGCAGCGGACTTTTTGAAAATCAATTCAAATTCGAAGGGAAGCTGGAGAACCATGATCAGTTAACGTTGCAGACACGACTTCCAGGAGCCGTCACTGCAGCAGGATCAGGTAAGCCAGACGGCATGAGTACCGCTTCCACTAATCGGGCTGCCCAACCAAGCGGCTTCAGCGCTTCTTTTCAGCGAAAAAAGGGACAATGGGAGGCGTTGACTTCAGAGCAAGAACCACTCCGTGGCTCGCTGTCCCGTTACAACCCCATTGCCCAATTGGAGAATATTGACCGGATGAACAAAACGATAAAATCCGAATACGGTTCTGGTCGAAGAACACGGATCCTGCGGATTGAACTGGCACCTGAAGATGCCAAGGTCTGGGCCACGACCCAGTTGAATGACGAGATGAACGCGATTAGGGCAGAATATATGCATAGGGCGAGTAATTTCAAAGGGACAAGCAAGGCGAAGCTTGAGAAGGAATTGAGCCGGGTTTGGCAGCAGGGTGAAGCCAGTATGGAGCAGATGATGAAACAGGCCAAAGTGCAAACGGTATATCATCTTACCGTGGATCGCAAGACCAGTTTGCCATTGCGCCTCTCTTCGGAAAGCCAGGTGACGTACCAAGATGCAAGCAACAAAAGCAATAAAGAAGCTCTGGTGATGGATGTTAATTTTAAAACATATGATTAGACGGTGGGGTCTGCCTGCTGACGGGATTGCTGTAGCGTGCTACAATAGTATCGTAATTTACCGTTGTTCAATTTTTGAATGGCAGATGACAGGAGGATTTACGAGATGAAGGACCCACGAATTCAGAAACTTGCAGCTAACCTGGTTGGCTACTCTGTAGATGTACAGCCTGGCGAGAACGTGCTGGTTGAGATGATTGGATCGGAACGTGATCTGATCAACGCTATTATTGAAGAAGTAGGCAAAAAAGGCGGCAATGTTTTTGTACAGCTGACCGACAAGACAGTACAACGTGCCATGTTGAAAAATGCTACAGAAGAGATGATGAAAACCTGGGCAGAGATTGACCTGAACCGCATGAAACAAATGGATTGTTATATTGGTATCCGTGCAGGCGAAAATGTGAACGACCTGTCCGACGTGCCGGAAGAAAAAATGAAAATGTATAACTCCCTGTATTCCCATCCGGTACATAGCGAGCAGCGGGTTAAACATACGAAATGGGTTGTGCTTCGTTACCCGAATGCCAGCATGGCGCAGCTTGCGAATACCAGCACGGAAGCTTTCGAAGATTTCTATTTCGATGTGTGCAACCTGGATTATGCCAAAATGGACAAAGCACAGGATTCCCTGGCTAACCTGATGAACCGTACGGACAAAGTTCGTATTACAGGACCAGGAACGGATCTGAGCTTCTCCATTAAAGATATCGGTGCAGTGAAATGCTCCGGTCAAAAAAATATTCCTGATGGCGAAGTTTACAGTGCGCCTGTGCGTGATTCTGTAAACGGAACAATCAGCTATAATGCAGCAACCCTGTATAACGGCGTAACATTTGAAAACATCAAGTTCACTTTCAAGGATGGCAAGATTGTTGAAGCGACAAGCAACGATACAGAACGCCTGAATGAGATTCTGAATTCTGATGAAGGTGCACGTCATATTGGTGAATTCGCAATTGGCTTCAATCCGCATATTCTGCATCCAATGAAGGATATTCTGTTTGATGAGAAAATTGCAGGCAGTCTGCACTTTACTCCTGGGCAGGCATACGAAGAAACGGACAATGGAAACCGTTCCTCCATTCACTGGGATCTTGTGTTGATTCAGCGCCCAGACTACGGCGGTGGGGAAATTTACTTCGACGATGTGCTGATTCGCAAAGACGGCATCTTCGTGATTCCAGAGCTGGAATGCCTGAATCCGGACCAATTGAAGTAACAGCGGGATTTTGCTGTTGCTAGGAAAGCGGATTCACGGTATCATGTAGTGGTAATTAATAGATGATACCAAATGTGAAAAGACGGAGGGATTCCTATGTCGAGTAATAACGCGGCTGTAGTGGAAATTGCTCAAACAGCAGGCAAGTTTACTTCTTCAATCGTGCTTCATTCGGAGAACAAGTATATTGATGTGAAAAGTATTCTCGGTTTGTTTACCACGCTGATCAGCACACACAGCTATGAACTTCACGTTCATGGACCAGATGCAGACGAAGCCAAAGCAGCCATGTCAGAAGTATTTGCCAAACATGGCCTGAATGTAAGCATCGCATCCGAGTAATCATTCCAGGAAGCATCTCCGCCTGTATTGGCGGGGGTGCTTTTTCGTGTACACAAATGTACAGGTTCTGTGAGTCCGTTGCCAAGGAGTTAAAATACGTGCTGTCCAACCCTTCGTTTTAAGTGGTTATTTTGGTCAGGTTCTTGTATTAGCTCCTGATTTCGTCTAATATTAGAGGTAGAACGTCTTTACGCGATTTTTGGGACATAGGGGGGAAAAATGCATGACTTCATCTGATCTGCAGGACCAGCTGAACATGAAAGCGATCAGTCTTCTTCAAGAAGATGCAGATAAAATACAGAAGCTTATTGAAGTACAGATGGAGAATCTGGCTACCCGCTACTGCCCTCTCTATGAGGAAGTATTGGATACACAGATGTATGGGTTCTCCAAGGAAGTCGATTTTGCTGTTCGTGCAGGGCTTCTTCCGGAAGGTGCTGGTAAGCAGCTGGTAAGCGCGCTTGAGCGGAATCTGGCAATTCTATATGAAGCTTTGAACAAAAAGAATGAGCAATAGCCTGCTATCGTGCGGGTCAGAATAGAAGGCATGCAGGAGTTTTGCATGCTTTTTTTGTGTGTTTTAACGTGTGACAATGATAGAAGGGCTCTATAAGCCGAGCATCAAAAAAGCAGTCCGGAAACGAGTCTCCGGGCTGCTTTTGATATTCGCTATTATGTCTGAATTTATATTGCTTTTAAGGTTATACCAGGAAGAAGGATACCCCCAGAATAATGTACACAACCAGCAGGAGCAGTCCCTCATACCAGTTCGTTGAACCATCCTGGGTAATCGACTTGGCGATAAAAACGGATACTCCAATGGCAACGAGCTCAATCGTTGTGAAGACGATATCCATGGTTCTGCCCATGAAGTAACTCACAAAAATCAGCACAGGTGCAACAAAAAGTGCGATTTGCAAGCTGCTGCCGACTGCAATCTCTACAGCGGCACCGATCTTGTTTTTCATGGCAAGCATAATGGCTGCACTGTGTTCGGCCGCATTACCGATAATCGCAACCAAAAATGCACCAACGA
Organism: Paenibacillus sp. ACRRY; assembly: GCF_022346995.1. Lineage (GTDB taxonomy): Bacteria > Bacillota > Bacilli > Paenibacillales > Paenibacillaceae > Paenibacillus. Next base: position 708,108 of record NZ_JAKRNM010000002.1, read on the forward strand.
ACAATTCGCTCAGACCAAATTCTTCGGTAAATACCTCGAGAGTACCTACGAGCCATTCACTGACAAAAGCTACCATAACCGTGGCGATAACCAGGTAAAGGATTGATTTTTTCTTGGACCATGCCGGCGCATGTTCATGCGGCAATTCTTCGTCTTCATCGACAGTGACATCTGCAAGATAATTCTTGTGTGTTACCATCGAGAATAAGAGCCAAGCGATATAGGCAATAATCAACAGCCCTGCGACAATCAGGCTGAGCGTATCTGTGTCCTTTTGAGTAATGGAGTGGGTATTGAGAAAAACAGCCGGAATGAAGAGGGCAATAATCGCCACGATCATCAGAGAGCCGTTTAGTCCCGCAAGGGAGACGTTGTAATTTTGAATTTTAAACTTGAGTCCTCCGGCAAAGATGCTTAGCCCGAGCACCAGCAGCAGGTTTCCGATAATGGAACCGGTCAGGCTGGCTTTGACCATGTCGAATAATCCTTCTTTGACCAGGAAAATGGCAATGATCAATTCGGCAGCGTTGCCGAACGTTGCATTCAAGAATCCGCCAAGCCGCTGTCCGGCATAATGCGCAACATTTTCGGTGGCTTTCCCTAAAAAACCGGCCACAAAAATAACCGAAATGGCTGAAATCACAAACTGCAGGATCGGATTCCAATGCAGATAGTGGGCAATGGCGCTGAGGGCAAAGGTGACAATCAGCAAAATGGATGAAATCCGGTTTCTCACAACAAACACCTCGGTTAAAATTATTTTGTTTTAAATGACAATGAAAGCCTTATGAGATTATTTTCATATTTCAATATAACCAAATGGTGGTAGGTTGTAAACGCATGTTTTCGAGTTTAATTTGCTTTTTGGGGTGGAAAGGATTTAAAATACGAGTAACGAAGTGAAGGAGGATGTGGCATGGCAGAACAACTTCAACTAGAAGGCGGTAACATCCGGATTGCCGATGACGTGGTGGCGAAAATTGCCGGAATGGCTGCGATGGAGACACCCGGGATTGCCGCAATGTCTGGAGGATTGTCAGAGGGCTGGGCCAAACGTCTCAGCGGTAAAAACGTACAGAAAGGCGTAGGCGTTGAGGTCGGCCAACTGGAAGCAGCCATTGATCTGCGCATCATCGTCCTGTACGAGACACCGATTCATGAAGTATCCCGTATGCTTCAACAGAATGTGAGAGAAGCGGTAGAGACCATGACCGGATTGCGCGTTGTCGAAGTGAACGTGAAGGTAGAAGGCGTATCCTTCAAAGGCGACGACCTGTAAGGTATTAACCTCCAATTTAACTGGAGAGCAGATGATCGTTGGTGTTCTTTGAGCTCCAGTTAACCCAAAAAAGACTTCACATCCCTAGGATGCGAAGTCTTTTTTTATTCCGGTACACCTGTTAACGAATGCGCCGAATGGATTTGGAATCCCGTGAACGAAGAGCCGGAGAAGTACGTGTTTGTGTTTGTACCGTTACGGACTTGGTTCGCTCTTCTTTAATGACGTCCTGGTTATTGGTGCGCGAGATACTGAGCAGAATACCCATGGCCACCATCATCACAAAGAGTGATGTACCTCCATAACTGATAAACGGAAGGGTAACCCCCGTCACAGGTATGGTCTGGGTCACACCTCCAATGTTAATGAACGCCTGAATGGCGATCAATCCCATGATTCCGATACCCACCAGCGTTCCGAACGGATCGGGACAGCGCAGAGAAACAATAATGCCTCGCCAGATAAAGTACAGATAAACCAAAAGGAATAGTGTACTCCCCAGGAAACCAAGCTCTTCACCGATTACAGAGAAAATGAAGTCATTATACGCATTCGGCAGATAGTGAAGCTTCATCGTACCTTGTCCAATACCCGAACCGGTCATTCCGCCATCGCCGATAGCCACAAGGGAGCGGAAAAGGTTGAGACTTCCACCACTAGTGTCCGATAACGGATCAAGGAATGCCTGAATACGCCCGATCTTGTAATTCTGCTCGGCAGAGGCTGCAGTAGTACTGTCAACAGCGTCTGAAGGAGACATGGAGGAGAAGAGGGCATTCGCGCCGAGTGCAAGTGCCCCTCCCAGAACAACTAGCAGGATCGAACCCATAATATGCTTCATGCTTGCTCCGCCTGCATAGATGACGAGACCACAGGTGGAAACCAGAATGAAGCAGGTACCGAAGTCCGGCTGCAGCATGATCAATCCTGCAATGAATCCAACAATAACAAGAACCGGGATATAACCTGTCTTGAGGTCCCTGAAGCGCTCTCCTTTTTTGGTGATCAGTGCAGAAAGGTATAGTATTATGGCAATTTTGGCGAACTCCGCAGGCTGAAGACTAAAGCCAAAGATGCGGATCCAGCTTCGTGCACCGTTCAACATTGCGCCTGTAACAAGTACAAGCACTAGCAATACCGTGGTAAACAGGAAAAAAGGTGCATAAAGCTTCTTGTATTTATTAAAACGAATGTTCATGGCAAAGAACATACCAACTAAACCGATAACCGCCCACATGAGTTGTTTTTTCGTGAAGTATAGGGGATCATTGTTAAAGCTACTGTTTGCAATTGCAATGCTGGAACTGGAGCTGAATACCATCAGCAGTCCAAAGCCCACTAACAATAAAGTGAGGATTAGCAGTTGGAAATCCGGCGTGCCTCTCTTCGTTTTCGTTTGGGCCGATTGTTGTTTCATGGTTTGGCCCAGCCTATGCTTCCAGCAGTTCTTTGAGCTGCTGCAATTTTTGGGCTGCCAGCTTCACGACTGGCTGCGGAACGGTAGAGTCATAATCGAGACCGTGCGGAAAGGTTGCTTTGCCAAGGTAAACAGCCTCGACAGAGAGCACGGTATCTGGTTTTTCAAGTTTGCCATCTACTACACGGGTATTAATACGTACAAAGTATTCTGAGTTGGTGTTGTCATCTTCAATTTTGTAGTCATATGTAGCACGGTAATACTCCCATTGCCACCGGACAAATCCGACTTTCTCGGCGCTCTCATCCAGGTATGCCAAGTCGCTTTTCAAGCCATCCAAGCCTGTATTCTCAAAAATCATAAGCGTCTGATCCTCCTCATAGCTTCCGAGTATAATTCTCGTGCATTTCTCTAGTTCATGATAGTATGTTTCCCCTTCCCGTGCAAGCTTTCCCAAGGCGTTTCGTATCGGTTTTCTTCCAATTCTGCTACAATATACAGCAATAGGTTTGAAGAGGATGGTTCGGACTTGATGAAAGTTCCGTTCAAGATCGAAAGGATGGGGAGAAAATGACAAATAATATATGGTGGGACGATCTGCAAATCCATATGGTGGAATGGCGGCGTCATCTTCATCGCAATCCCGAGGTTTCCTTTCATGAGGAAAAGACATCTTCTTTTGTAGCGGATATGCTGGAGAGCTTTGGAGTTGAAGTGAAACGTCATGTAGGTGGTCATGGTGTAATCGGTACGATTAGAGGAGACAAGCCTGGTCCTGTCGTCATGCTTCGGGCTGATATGGATGCACTGCCAATCCAGGATGAGAAGGACGTAGAGTATGCTTCACAGAAGGCAGGAGCAATGCATGCTTGCGGTCATGACGGTCATGTTTCCATTTTACTTGGAACGGCATTGTATTTCAGCAAGCACAAGGCTGGTATCCAAGGCGAGATTCGCTTTTTGTTTCAGCCTGCGGAAGAACTGCTTCCTGGCGGGGCTGTGAAAGTCATTGCGGATGGTGCACTTGAAGGCGTGGATGTGATCTATGGCATCCATCTGTGGACACCTCTTCCGGTCGGAGTGGCAGCCAGCAAGGAAGGACCGTTGATGGCGGCTGCTGACGACTTTTATATCGAGATCAAAGGAAAGGGTGGCCATGGCGGTATGCCGCAGTCGACCGTGGATAGTCTGGTTGCAGGCTCTGCACTGGTCATGCAGCTGCAGACGGTGGTCAGCCGTTCCGTGGATCCGCTGCGACCAGCGGTGCTGACGATTGGTACAATGCAGGCAGGTTCTGCCCAGAATGTCATTGCCGAGTCCTGTAAAATGAGCGGAACAGTCCGGACGTTTGATGAAGAAACGAGAGCCGAAATGAAGGAACGTGTACATCGCATCGTTTCCCAGACAGGCGGTGCATACGGGGCACAGACGGAAGTGAACTACATCATGGGTTATCCGCCTGTTGTCAATGATAAGCAAGAAACGGACCGCTTCTTCCGCAATGCTGTTCAGGTGTTCGGAGATGAACAAGTGCACACGTCTCCGATGCTGATGCCAGCAGAAGATTTCGCTTATTATTTGCAGCAGGTTCCAGGCTGCTTCATGTTTGTCGGGGCAGGGAATCCGGACAAAGACGCCATCTATCCGCATCATCATCCAAAGTTTGATTTTGATGAAGATGCCATGCAGCATGCGGTTAAGCTCTTTATTGCCATGGCTACCGATTATATGGGTGGTAAATAGAATGATTTGGGTATAGTTGGGCATCCTACTCTTAGAAGTAGGGTGCTCTTTTTTTACAAATTTACTGGGTAGGTGTCGGCTGTAAAGGTTCATTTCTGGGTGTGCCGGAACTGAACTTTTTGTCATGAGAATCTATCTTGAAGCACAACGTAATCGGTAGCGGATCGGAGGAGCAGACATGGAGAAGACGGATGCCTGTATTGTTCAACGGGATTTTACGATTTTGCTGGAAGTGGGTCATCCGCGATTTGAGCAGGCACGGGCACGACTAACCGTATTCGCCGAACTTGTAAAGACGCCGGAGGGATTCCATACCTATCGGATGACATCATTATCCCTGTGGAATGCTGCAGCACTGGGATGGAGTGCGGAACAAGTCGTTAGCAATCTCGAGTCCGTTTCTCGCTGGAATGTACCCGCGGCACTTGTGCAGGATATTCGGAGAATCGTAGAACAATACGGAAAATTGAAGCTTCATTGGGAGCAGGATCGCCAGCACCTGCGCCTGGTTGGAGATAGTGAACAACTGTTAGATGAATTAAGCGGGCTCAAAACCATTGCGGCCTTTCGGATGGAGCGTGTTGCCTGGGATGAGCTTGTCGTTCGCGGAGAACAGCGGGGGTTGCTCAAGCAAGAATTGACGCGTCTGGGCTACCCTGTGCTTGATTATGCAGGCTATCGCCCCGGAACACGTCTGTCGTTTGGTTGGAAAAATGAAAAGAATACACATCATGAAACCGATGTGGAACAGAAAGCCTTTGAACTGCGTTCTTATCAGAAGGAAGCTGTAGACGCATTTGAGGGAAGTGAGGGCATGGGAGGGAGCGGGCTGCTCGTGCTGCCTTGTGGAGCTGGAAAAACAGTGATTGGCATGGCTGTGCTTGAACGTCTTCAATGTGAATGCCTCATCCTGACTTCCAATACGACCTCTGTGAGGCAGTGGATTCAGGAATTACAGGACAAAACTACCCTTACTTCGGATCAAATCGGGGAGTACTCCGGTCAGAAAAAACAGGTTCGGCCTGTCACGGTGGCTACGTATCAGATTCTTACACACCGAAAATCCAAAGATTCCGATTTTACTCACATTAAATTGCTGAGTGAGCGGGAATGGGGGCTTATCATTTATGATGAGGTGCATTTGTTACCTGCTCCTGTCTTTCGGGCAACTGCGGATATTCAAGCTACGCGAAGACTGGGATTGACTGCAACGTTGGTGAGGGAAGATGGATGTGAACAGGATGTATTCTCGCTCATTGGTCCTAAACTGTACGATATGCCATGGAAAGACCTCGAGCGGCAGGGATGGATTGCTAATGTGCAGTGTCAGGAGATACGAGTTCCTTTTTCAACAGATCTGAGAACGACCTATCTGGAGGCAGAAGGAAAACATCAGTTTCGTCTTGCAGCGGAAAATCCGGCAAAGTTACAAGTGATCAGACGATTACTACATCAACATGATGGTTTGCCTGCACTTGTGATCGGTCAGTATCTGGACCAGCTCGAAACCATTGCCCGGGAAATTGACGCTCCGCTGATCTCGGGTACGATGTCACAACACGAAAGAGTCAAGTGGTTCGAATCCTTTCGGCGGGGCGAAATTAAAACGATTGTAGTTTCCAAGGTGGCGAATTTTGCTGTCGATCTTCCTGACGCTGCTGTTGCGCTTGAGATATCGGGAAGTTATGGTTCCAGGCAGGAAGAGGCTCAGCGACTGGGCAGGATATTGAGACCTAAGCCTGGTGACAATAGAGCATATTTCTATGCGCTGGTATCAGAGGATAGCAAGGAACAGGAGTTTGCATTGCGCCGTCAGATGTTTTTGGTCGAGCAGGGATATGAATACTCCATAATACATGAACATACTTAAGTCACCATTAAGTGTTAGCGTGGGAGAAGGAAAGGTGGGAGCAAAGTAGTGCTTGGACATGAAGCAGTGGATATCGATGAAATAATGGAACTGTCAGCCACAGAACTTTCAGTACTTGGTGCTCTTTTTCACAAACATGCGTGTCAACCCTTTTCCGTGATGATGACCACCACTGAGTCTGCGGAAGAAGGATTGAGTGGGGCAGAAGCCAGATTAGGTTTTATACATCTGAGACAAAAAGGGTGGATCGAGGCGGTTCGTAAAACTTGGGGAGAGAACCTGTACTACATTCCGCTGCGTTATATTCCTGCATTAACCGTAGCCTACGCTCATAGAGTTGGGAAACTTCCATTGGTAAGACAGAAAGAGGATCAGAAGGAATCTGGTACCCAGATGGTCAGTAGTGATCAGATTCACGTTATTCGTGAAGCCAGGCCTGATATCGCTACTGAAATCATTCATATATTGGCCTGGATCGCAAGAGAAGGGCTCACACTGACAAATAAAGGTACAATTCACAAGAGAATGCTGCAGCGATTGACCGCTTTGACTCATTTATGTCCTGATGATTTTGCCGCATTGAATCTAGACTACGAACATCCGGATATCTACCCTGTTCATGTTGCCATTGTGCTGGACATGCTGCTTGCTTTGGGGCTTCTCCATAAGAATCAAGAGAAAATAAGCATACATGATGAAACTCTGGGTCACTGGTTAGAGCAGTCGTGGTCGTGCATGCATCGTGAAATATTCAAGGTATGCATGGAACGATATGGTGTAACCAATCCTGCAGAACAACATTTTCGCTATCGCCTGGTCTTGCTTGGTAAAGGAAAGGAGACCTGGTTGAATATTTCAGAACTGATTCCACATTTCAAGGACAGTGACAGCAATGCCGGGCGGCCTGCCTGGATATATTCAGAGCTGGCTAAACGCACTGGCTGGGTGGGGGTACGGAGAGAGTGGTGAAAATGCTTCGGGTGATTTGTTTTTTCGCTGGTTGGTTGAGCCTCATGAACTGTTAGCCTTGAAAGTACAGCAGGAACTGGAAAGCGATAAGAATGTTTTCTTTGTGCAGCCTGACTTCGAAATTATGGTCCCGGCAGAGGTAGTCCCTCAGGTACGCTGGAAAATAGAGAACTGCGCCGAACTGCTGATCTGTGATCGCATGAGCATCTACCGGGTGACCAAAGAACAAATTGTAAATGCATCACATCACGGGTTTACGTCTGACAAGGTGGTGGAATTTCTGCGCCGCCATGCTGCTGCGGGAGTCCCGGAGCATGTGTACCTCGCAATTCAACAGTGGGGAAAAGAATGGGAGCGATTGAAGGCACAGAGTGGGGGAAATGCAGAGGAGATACAAAGTATACAGCTGAGCGATATACGCCGCGAGGGGTCATGGGAGGATAAAAGTACTGTGATTCACAAGCATGAGCCAAGAGTTGGGCTTCGCGGTCTGCGAGAAAGCTTTTATGTGCATGGCCGGGAGGGCTTGATTCAAAATGAACCGGATAGGGCATCTTCGTATAAACACGGACAGCCAATAGCGGAGCAGTTGGATGGTTTACCCGCATTCGGCACCATTCCCGACATGTGGTATAACGATTGGCGGCGATATCACATGTCCACGACACGTCAGATTACAGCAAAAGCGATAGAATGGCAGACCAAGCTGGGACTGAGGAACGAGCAGTCCGAGGTAACCATTATTCCGGATCAAATTCAGGGCCAGGACGATTGGACACTGACAGGCTGGATTGTACCTGGGCTAGATGAGAGGACAATAGAGCGGTGCACCATTTCTCCCATGGATTGGGACCAGATCAGATTACTCGTTCCAGAGCAGATCTGAAGAAGGAAGAGCTTATGTTCCCCTATTTTCTATTTGCAGGAAAAACTCTTCTTAACTACCGGGGGATATGCTATGATAAAGTAGTCTACCTTACGTAGAACTTTATATATAGATAGGATGAATTTCATGAGCGTAGCGGAATTGAACACGGTCGATATGGCCCAAGTGTTGACGGGCGCATATGAACTGGGCGACATGATTAACCAATCTGCCGAAGTATCGGATTATTTATATTGGAAGCAGCAAGTTGAGAGCAATCCGGAGGTTCAAGCGGGAATACGCAAGCTGGATGCCAAAAAGGAACTGTTTGAAGAAACACAGCGTTTTGGACACTTCCACCCGGATTATCATGCTGCAAAAGACCAGGTAAAGGCTCTGGAACAGGAACTGGAACAAATTGAAGCGGTAGTCCGCTTTAAGCAGGCGGAGAGAGCGCTCGATGAAATGTTGCACCAGATGTCCGAGACCATTGCTTATGCAGTCTCTACCACAATCAAGGTTCCGAGCAATGACCCGAACCCCAAAGGTGGCGGTTGTGGAAGTGGCGGCAAGTGCAGCTGCGGTTAACTGAATTTCGAATGAATTAAAATCCATATAGACCGGGCCTTCTCTTCGAAGCGTCCGGTCTCCATTATAAGAAGGGCGGGGAGAATGATGTTTGCGGAAAGGACAGGATTTATTATTTGGGTTAGTGATCTAAAAGCTGCCCGCAATCTCGAAAAGTATGGTACCGTACATTACATTTCCCGCCGTATGCATTATGTCGTCATGTACGTTAATGCAGAGCGGGCTGAAGATACGATGAAAAATGTGAAGCGGCTGTCCTATGTGCGCAAGATTGAAAGATCTTATCGCAACGAAATCAAGACAGAGTATGCCAGCAAAACGTTGGACAAAACAAGTTTTTACGGAATTTAAAATATACACTCTTTAACGTTAGTGATTTGGTGGAACTGGACATAAGCGTGGAATAATAAAAACATATTTGATCAAAGGTCGCCTTCATGGCGACTTTTTCTTTTGGGGATCATGTTTCGATCCAGCCTGAGGACAGTGATACATATGAACAGTAGGTAAATACCGACCATGAAAAAATGATGGAAACACGAGTTGAAGGCAAGTTTTTGTTATTAAAGTGTCAATTAAAGTGACATTAAAGGGTTGAATTCACTTAAAAAAAGTAAACGCGTTGTAAAAAAAATCGTGTACACACGAAACTTTCAATTGGTAATTTTCCACTTTTTCAATTGTAATCGCTTTCTTTTGGGTGGAAACAACATATTTTTGATTTGTTAAAACGGAGGGGAAATGTTAAAAAACCTTGTTGTATCAACATTTATGGAGCCTGACAAAATGACATATTTACGAAAAAATGCGTGATACCCTATTGTTAAACTACAGCTGCGCCAACAAAACTAACATGCAACATGAATGCTCCAACGTTTTCCTGCGGCGTATGACCCAAACATGAGAAGCGACAGAAGGAGGCGATCCTGTGTGCAGGAAGTAAAAACGGCCAATCGGCAGCAGACATTATACAAGCCGAACATCAGTAGAAAGCGATGGCAAAAGGTCTGGAGAAACTGGCAACTGTATTTGTTTATCGCACCCGCATTTCTGTATTTTCTCATCTTTCACTACGGACCCATGTACGGTATCCAGATTGCGTTCAAAAATTACAATCCGGTACGCGGAGTATTTGGGAGTCCTTGGGTAGGTTTTGATCATTTTGTAAGGTTCTTTGAATCCTATTATTTCTGGGATTTGATGTGGAACACACTGGCGATCAGTTTGTATGAGCTGGCTGTTGGGTTTCCGATTCCGATTATTCTGGCTCTGGCGTTTAATGAACTGAAGCATAAACGTTTCAAAAAGCTGGTCCAGACCGTCACGTATGCGCCTCATTTCATCTCGGTTGTCGTTATGGTTGGTATGGTGATTGCTTTCCTGTCTCCATCAACCGGAATCCTGATCCGTTTCGTCGAATGGATGGGAATAGATGCACCCTCCTTTCTGACAAGCCCTGCATGGTTTAAGACGGTATACGTACTCTCTGGGGTATGGCAAAGTGCGGGCTGGGGAACGATCATTTACCTTGCTGCGTTGTCTGGAGTGGATCCTGGCTTGCATGAAGCAGCAATTATAGACGGGGCAAACAGGCTGCAGCGTATTCGGCACATTAACATTCCCGTGCTGGTGCCAACCATGACCATCCTGCTCATTCTGAATATGGGGAGTCTGCTGGGGGTCGGCTTTGAGAAGATCCTCCTGATGCAGAATCCGCTGAACATGGAATCTTCCGATGTCATATCTACTTTCGTGTACCGTTCAGGTCTTGAAAATGCCCAGTACAGCTTCTCTACTGCTGTCGGCTTGTTTAACTCAGTAATTAATGCGTTTTTGCTCGTTACCGTCAACCAAATTGTACGCAAGACGAGTGAGAACAGTCTGTGGTAAAGGAGGAGGCTGAATGTTAACTGGTATTCGGGAAACGAGACAAGACAAAATTTTTCTAACCTTGAATTATATCTACGTTACGATTGCTTTCCTTCTTGTGGCGTACCCGCTGGTATATATGATTAGCGCCTCCATCAGCAATCCGAAGGAAGTGGCTTCAGGTGCAATGTGGCTATTTCCGAAAGATATCACGTTTGAAGGCTATGAGCGCGTGCTTCAGGATCAACGGATCTGGTCAGGCTACGCGAACACTATTCTGTATACGGTTGTCGGTACTGCCGTGAACCTGGCGGTCACGATTCCTGCGGCCTATGCTCTGAGCAGAAGAGACCTGGTCGGCAGGGGGTTCTTTATGGGCATCTTTATGTTCACGATGTTCTTCGGTGGTGGGCTGGTACCGAGTTATCTGCTGATTAAGGAGCTCGGCATGATTAACAGCATGTGGGCACTGATTTTACCTTCCGCAGCATCGGTATGGAATATCATCGTCTCTCGCACCTTCTTCCAGGGAACGATCCCGAGCGAGCTTCAGGAAGCTGCACAGATCGACGGTTGTTCTAATTTCAAGCTGTTTTTCAAAATCGTACTGCCACTGTCCATGCCGATCATAGCCGTTATGGCGCTCTTCTACGGTGTAGGTCACTGGAACAGTTATTTCTCAGCAATGATTTATTTGAATGATTCGGCCAAATATCCACTTCAGCTCGTGTTAAGACAGATTCTTGTCCTGCAGGAAATGTCAGCTCAAGGCTCCGGTATGATGGATGGTTCATCAGCCTCGGCGCTAAATAACAAAGCCGAAGTGGCGGCACTCGTCCGTTATGCAGTCATTATTGTATCAACACTTCCGGTCATTATTATCTATCCGTTTTTGCAGCGGTACTTCGTTCAGGGTGTCATGATCGGTTCCGTCAAGGGCTGATCTATACCAATAAATCATCAAAAAGGGAGTTGTTGTCATGAAGAGAGCTCACAAGAAATCAACGGTTCTGTTAAGTTTGATCCTTGCTGCAAGCATGCTTGCGGCATGCGGAGCATCTCCTGATGGCGGTTCAACCGCTGAACCGGGTACACCGGAAGAGACAGGGGTGAAGCAAGAGGGCTTTCCTATTGTGGAGGAACCGATCACATTGACTATGATGTCCCAGGATGTAGGCGTGGCAGATTGGAATACCATGCCGGTTATTCAGGAAGCAGAGAAGCTTACCAACATCAAGTTTGAATTTCAGCTCACTCCGATTGACAGCTTTGCAACCAAGAAGAACCTTGTCTTTGCTAGTGGAGATTTGCCTGATGTACTGTACGGGGCCGATCTTACGCCAGCAGAGCAGGTGACCTATGGCACCCAAGGCTCACTTACCCCGCTTGAATCTTACATTGATGGAGGATATGCTCCGAACATTAAAAAACTGTTCGATGAGAATCCGGATATTCGCAAATCGTTTACAACGCCCGAAGGACATATTTACGCCCTGCCATTCATCGACAGTGCCGCAGTCTGGTATCGCAGCCCTATGTGGTATAACGGCAGTATGCTGGAAGCACTTGGTGTGAAGGAACTGCCGAAGACAACAGAGGAGTTGTACGCGTTACTGAAGCGAGTGAAGACAGAAGATCCAAATGGCAACGGCAAGGCCGATGAAATACCGCTGACTTCCGTCAAGCTGGACGACCTGCGCATGTATTTTCTGGGTTTCTGGGGCATATATGACCCTGTCGTTTACGTGGATAAGCAAGATAAAGTGTTTTACAGCCCGATGCAGGAAGGATACAAGGGATATTTGGAATTTATGAATCGTTTGTGGAAGGAAGATCTGCTGGATCACGAAACCTTCTCGCAAACCCCTGAGCAGAAAAAAGCCAAAGGGGAAAACAATCAGATCGCCCTCTTTAATGACTACTTCTCCTACTTTACGCTGGGTGGCGATCCGGATGCGGCAATGAAAAATCCGCTTATGACACCCGTGGCGAGCGATATTGCAGGAACTCCTGTTTACGGTATGCATCCAGGACTCTCTGCGAACGGAACATTTGCCATCACAAGTGTGAATGAGCATCCTGAAGCAACCATGCGCTGGATCGATTACTTGTATTCCATCGAGGGACAAACGCTCTTCAATCAAGGTCCTGAAGGCACACTGTGGCAGTATACCAACAAAGATACGTATGAAAAAGAATGGCTGCCTGTTCCGGGAGGCGGTGATCGTGAAGAGTACAGAGGCACCATTACGCCTAACTTCGGCATGCTGACTCCGGGGCATAACTCACCGGAGCTCACAAATGGTCTGACGACCGATTTTGACGAGTGGATTGCGAAAGAGAACGAAGAGAAGCTGATACCGATCGGTAAAGCGCCGTTTCCGAATGCGTATCTGACCAACGAACAGCAGGATGAAGCCTCCGCATTGTTATCTGATCTTAATACGTACGTGAAGCAGATGGAAGCGAAGTTTGTAACCGGGGAAGAGCCATTGTCCAACTGGGACGGCTATGTTGAACAGATGAAGAAAATGGGTGGAGACCGGATTCAGGAAATCTATCAGGAAGTGTATGATACGTGGAATTCCGCAGGCAAGTAATCGGATGTGAATTCCCGTTTGCTGCATTCTGAAATAACAGAAAAAAGCCAACATCGACGGCAATCCTGATTGTTCGTCTGTTGGCTTTCCTGTTATTAGCTGGCTGATTCAGTCCCTGCATCACTAGTCGTTGTGCGATGAAGCTTGCGATATTGTCCTGGTGTAAGCCCGGTCTCCTTCTTGAATTTACGGATAAAATTCGGTGTATCCAGATATCCGACTTCCTGAATGAGGTCTTTCAGAGGGGTATCCGTTGTTTTCAGCTGATGAAAGACCCTGTCGAGTCGTTTTTGCCAAATGTACTGAAGGAAGTTGATTCCGGTCTTCTCCTTGAAAGAACGGCTCACATGGGAAGGTGAAACTTCGAATTCAAACGCAAGCGTATCCAGGCTAAGATTGTGATCTGTAAAATGGGCATCGATATATTCAATAATGCGGTCTATTAACGTCTGCTCTTCCTGCTGCGTATCTTTTTTTACCTCGTTGCATAACTGGGAGGCAAGCGAGAGCAGAACAGATTCAAGCTCTTCCAGTGAGCTGCTAAACACCATGTTTGGAGCAATCTGCTGCAGCATTTGATGTTCTCCAAGTTCTGAAGCTGTCTTAAGGATCGTGTTAAGCAGATCGAAGCTGATGCAGCGCACAAGCAGTGCAGGCAGCATGGAAGACTGCAAACTGGTCACGGATGAGCGAATCATCTGGGAAGCGATATCAGTATTTCCCTGTTTCAGACTCTGAACCAGCTTCAGCTGCATATGGTTTGGAATCCAGTAGGAATGGCTTGGTGTCTTGGACATTTCTTCAAATAAAGCCGATGACCCATACTCACCTGGTACGAGCAAATCAAAAGCAGAACAGGCTTCAACGTAAGATTGGGTCAGCTCATGAAGCTGTGAATAAGCACTTCCGGCACCAATCAACGGAGTTATGGACAATGTGTCCAGAAGTAACTCTCTGATCTGCTCCATAATTTGTTTTATACGGGATATCTGATCGATCCCTTCAGCGGAATCAAAACTCATGATTAAACCAAATCGGTCCAGCTGGGGCAGCTCAACGCCATAACCAGTTGCCTGCAGATCGAGCAATTCAATTTGTGCAAGACTGCTTGCAATACGGCGGCGGAGTTCCATATCGGCATGCTTGGAATCATTCCAGCCAATAACCATGACAAACAAATAATCCTTGTTCAGTTTCAGGTCGAACAACTGCACCAGTTCAGAAGACAATGGATCTGGATCTCCAGACTTAATTAAGGTCGACAAGTACTGGTTCCGGGCATACGGTTCCTGTAAATCAAAACGGGAGCTGTAATTCTGCAAGGCAGAACGAATCCGTTCCAGTTCATTGGCATTTTCATTTCGAGGCTCTCCTTCATGTTTCTTTTCCGGAAAGCGGGAAGCGGCAAATTCGACCAGGGTTGAGATGGGCTGATACTGCATTTTGGCAAGAACGAGAGCAATTGCGACTCCGACCAGCAGCACGATACCTATGATCATTATCATGAAACTGCGGACATCCAGTACACTGCTGAAGAACTGGGAGCTTGGCATGACAGTCATGTAGGTCCAGCCGTTGGTTTCCGATTGCACAGATACGATGGAATGATCTTTGCCGTCCAGCGTTCGCTCCTGGATTCCTGGAGTAATGGTATTAAACAAGGTAGCGGATGCATCAGTGCTTAGGGTATCTCCCTGATGGTTGGCCGTCAGCACCTGTCCTTCTGCATCGAGGACGTAGGTCAGGCCTTGATAGTTTCCGAGTATGGAATCAATCAGATCGGTAATCTGCGACTCTTTGATAAAAACCATGACCGTGGCATGGGGGTTCAGACTGTTTGGAGTAATAGGAATAAGGTAAGCAAGCTTGCGGTCCTGTACTCCACCAGTTTTGGTTACCACATCGGCAGGTCTTACGGTAGGATGTTTGGTTTCATTGAGATCGTTATACAGGGATTGTTTGTCCCATCTCTCGAAGCTGAGATTGTCGGCAAACACCTCAAAATCGGTCAGACCTTTGCTGGAATAAATACGTTTGTCATCGTGGAAATAAAGATAGATTTCATCAATCATGGAACTGGTGGCTTTGTACTGATCCAAGGCTCGAATGGCTTCCGGGCTGGTCTGCGTATTGGTGACCCGATAGGAAGAGAGCCGATTATCGTAAGAAATCCGGGATGCAATCTCGCTGAGCTCTTTCATACGGCTGTCAATGGTTACGTTGGTTTGTGATAACTGGGCCAGACGCGAGCTTTCAATCTCAGTACGGAGGGTTGTTACTGCATTTTCATAGAGAAATACGGTCATGAACACGAGAGGAATTAGCAGAATGAACAGGTAGGACCAAATGTATTTCAGGAACAGTTTGGATTTGAAGTAGTCCATTCGCAAGTGAAATGCTGCCTCCTTTCCATATGGAGAAGTGCCATTTCTTTTCTTATAGATGATATCAATAAAAAAACGGTTTGGACATAGCTTTTTCGCACGTGTGTACACGGTTTCCAAATATTGCAGAGAAAAAGGTGTAGATGATCATGCAGAAATGGTTTGAGGATGCGAAGCTGGGGATTTTTATTCACTATGGAATATATGCAGTGGACGGTGTTGCGGAGTCGTGGTCTTTTTACAATGGACGTATGACTTATGACGACTACATGAAGCAAATGGAGGGATTCACGGCCTCCAGATTCGATGCCGCGGCATGGGCGGATCTGATTGAGAGATCGGGTGCCAAGTATGCTGTGCTGACAACCAAGCATCATGACGGAGTCGCGCTGTGGGATACACAGTACAGTGACTTGAACACGGTAAAGAAAACTCAGGCTGCACGGGACATTGTCAAAGAATATGCAGATGCGATCACGGCGAAGGGACTTCGGCTCGGACTCTACTACTCGTTGATCGACTGGTCCCACCCGGATTACCCAAGTGTATATGAAGGTGGCAAGGTGCCGGATGACCCTGGTTCCTCCAATCCGTTCTCCAATCCCTTGGATGGGATTCAGGACGAAACCAAATGGCAGAAGTTTTTGGAGTTTAACAACCATCAACTGAAAGAATTGCTTACCGGGTTTGGTAAAGTTGATCTGCTGTGGTTTGACGGGGACTGGGAACGAAGCGAGAAGCAGTGGAACCTGCCTGAATTCAAGCGGTATTTGAAATCAATGCAGCCTGATCTCATGATCAATTCACGTCTGCAAGGACATGGGGATTACAAAACGCCCGAACAAGGGCTGCCAATTACGAGACCAGACGGACCGTGGGAGTTTTGTACAACGATCAATTCCTCTTGGGGGTACGTTCCTACGGATCAGCATTACAAATCACTGTCGCAGATTGTTCGTATGTTCTGCGACTGCATCTCCATGGGTGGCAACATGCTGCTCGATATTGGCCCAAGAGAAGACGGAACAATCGATGAGAGGCAGGAAGCCATCCTGCTTGGACTGGGTGATTGGATTAGAGCACATGAAGAAGCTGTATACGGGACAAGAGATGGGATTATGAGTCGATATTATGGAGATGGAAGCACTCTCTCGGCAGATGAAAAAACACTCTATCTCTTTGTACATGGCGATCCCAAGGAAAGTATTTGTGTGAAGGGACTGTGCAATGAGATCAAGAAGGTATCCGTGCTGCACTCAGGCAAAGAACTGACGTATGACATTCACGGCGGGGTTCCGTGGTTCCAAATTCCGGGTACAACCTGGATTCACATGACCGGTGAAGACACCCATGAACTGACAACTGTAGTGAAGCTGGAGTTCGATGAGAAGATTGACATGTATGGCGGCTCCGGGGCAGTCGTTACTCATAACTGAATGGAGGGATCAACATGATGCTAAGTGGCGTGCCTATACCAAACATCGATATTTATCAACCGAAACACTATATTTGCCACCGTGCAGTAGGTGATTTGGAGCTTGACGGAAGGCTGGATAAGTCTTTCTGGGATCAAGCGGAATGGACGGACAAGTTCGTGGATATTGAAGGGGATCTTCGTCCTGCTCCGGCGAAGGAAACAAGGGTGAAAATGCTATGGGATGATGAATATTTTTATTTCGGTGCCGAGCTTTGGGAAGATCAGATCTGGGCAACGCTGACTGAGCGGGATTCCGTCATTTTTTATGATAATGATTTTGAAATTTTTATTGATCCTGATGGGGACAGCCACGGATATTACGAATTCGAGATCAATGCGCTAAATACGGTATGGGACCTGCTCCTGATCAAGCCATACCGGGACGGAGGGCCACCGCTGGACAGCTGGGATATGAAAGGGTTGAAGACAGCCGTGCATATTGACGGCGAGCTGAATCGTCCCGAAGGGGTTAACCGGAAATGGACTGTTGAGGTTGCGATCCCGTGGACCAGTCTGAAAGAATGCGCCAAGGAAAAGCGGGCACCCCTGCCGGGTGAATTTTGGAGAGTCAATTTCTCACGGGTGGAGTGGCAGACTGAAGTGGTAGATGGAAATTACCGCAAAGTAATGGATCCGGGAACCGGTAAGCCATATCCTGAGGACAACTGGGTCTGGTCGCCGATGGGACTAGTGAATATGCATTATCCCGAACTGTGGGGTTATGTTGTGTTTGCGGGTGAGCATGCTCAACACGATTTTGTGCTTCCACAGGATGAACGGATCAAATGGGAACTAAGAAAGCTATATTATCTGCAGCGTAATTACAGAGAAATGAAGGGGACGTTTACGGAAGATCTGTCATTGCTTGGCTGGACTTCTGATGTGGGTGTTTATCCCGAGGTCTACGCTGCTCCAAACCTATTTCAGATTTCAGCTGCGACTGCGGATGGGACCGGAAGATGGATCATTCGCGAAGACGGGAACCTGTGGGAAGAGAGGGATACGAAATGAGTGTGCAAACGTCGGCGTTTTCGCTTACCCCAGAAGAGATGAAATCGATTGAAGATAAACTGCGTATCAAAAAGGAGCTTGTACAGTCACAGACTGACGAGATCTTTTCGGTATTTAGGGAACCGCTATCCGTAGAAGAAGAGTGGGCGCTCAAGTTTGTGTATGCATACAGTCCTCTTCAGGATCTGGCAGATATTCCGGGCGCACTGTTTCTAAGCCACGTAAGATCAACTCTGCGAATGCGGCGGGAGATTCCGTGGGGGCAACGGGTTCCGGATGATTTGTTCCTTCACTTTGTACTTCCATGCAGGGTGAATACGGAGAATATTGAGGATTGCCGAGCAATCTTCTATGCTGAACTGGCTGATCGCGTCATGTCGCTCACGATGTCAGAAGCGATTCTGGAAACCAACTACTGGTGCCATGAAAAGGCCGTCTATACCGGCAGCGACCTTAGGACGGTTTCGCCGCTCACCATGATTCGGAGTGCAAGGGGACGCTGCGGGGAAGAATCAACGCTGGCAGTGACCGCACTGCGAAGTATCGGGATCCCTGCTCGTCAGGTATACACTCCTCGCTGGGCGCATTGTGACGACAATCATGCCTGGGTGGAAGCGTGGGCTGACGGAACCTGGCATTATATCGGCGCCTGTGAACCGGAGGCCAGACTGAACCAGGGATGGTTTACACCTCCTGCCCGTCGGTCGATGCTGATGAATACGAGAGTACTTGGCGGCTATCGTGGTCCGGAGGATGTGACTCTGGCAACCGATTGGTACACGGAGCTAAATCTTTTGGAGAACTACGCTCCAACGAAGGAACTGACCGTATCGGTCAAGGATCTGGCCGGAGTTGCAGTGAAGGGTGCTTCCGTGAGATTTGAGCTGTATAACATGGCCGAATTCTATCCGATTGCAGAGTTACTAACGAATGAAGCAGGGGAAGTGGTCTTCAAGACGGGATATGGTGATCTGCTCATACGAGCCGTATATCATGGACGGTGGCAGGAGCATAAGGTCACGGTTGACCAAATAGACCGATTGGAACTCGTGCTGGATCTGCAAAATCAACCTGAGCAGGAGAGCGGAGTAATTGATTTCGATATGGTTCCTCCGCGTGAGACGGAGGGCGAGGAACTCCCGGCATTGACAGAGGAAGCGGAGTCGCTCCATCAGCGGCGTTTGTCGGAAGGGACGGACATCCGCACTGCGTTTGAAGCAACGTTTATCACCCATAAGGAGAGCATCGATCTATCTCGAGAGCTAAGCCTTCCCGAGGCGAGGGTATGGGACGTCTTGCAGAAGGCGCGCGGGAATGGCCATGAAATTGCCGCGTTTCTCAGGGAAAGCTCTCCGGAGCACGGGGAATGGCCGTTATTGCTACTGGAGTCGCTGAATAGTAAAGATTTGATTGATACATTCCGTCCGGTACTGCATGAGCATTTGGCTTATTCGCTTCCGCTGCGAGGTATGCTCCCGGATACCTTGTTTATTCCCTATTTGTTATGTCCGCGCGTTGCCTTTGAAATGCTTGGGTCGTACAGGAAACAATTCCAATCAGCGTTTGCATCAGATGAGAGGGACGCAATGGTGAGGGAGCCTTCACTTCTTGCTGAAGCACTCAAGGAAAAGTTTATTCACTTGGAGGATATGCCTAATCTGAAAGGAAAGGGTACAGCGGCAGGAACCTTTCGGATCATGGCCGGTGATGAGGAATCGCTGGCTATCTTGTTTGTTTCCATCTGTCGCAGCCTTGGTATCCCATCCCGTTTGCATCCAAGTGAACGCAAGCCGCAATATTGGCTGAAAGGATCCTGGATCTTCGCGGATCTTGGCAATAAAGAAAAGGGGAAGCAGCGAATGGGAACCATTCGTCTGGTGCAAAACGGGTCAGGAGGAAACGTGCCGGAGGCTTCCTACTATGAGAATATCTCCATTGCCAGGCTTGTTCAGGGGAAATACGTGACTCTGCATTTTCCTTATAAAGAGACGAAGCTGTTTGCCGAGCCGCTGTCAGCAGAGGAGGGGGCCTATCGTATGACGACAGGTATACGTTTGAAAAACGGCACGGTGAGAGCTCGATTCACTTATTTTGATTTGAACGAAGGGGAAGAGTCTGGTGTTGCCGTAACCTTCCGCAGCGCCGATGAAGAAATTCCTGTCCTTGGAACGGTGGATAAGCACGTGGAACTGCGATGGCAGGACGAGAACGTAACTACACTCGAGCATAGCGTAAGTGGAACGGCCGTAGGCATACTTCTTTCCTGGATTGAACCGGACCGAGAACCGACCATGCATTTGCTGAAGGAACTTGCTGACTTGAGGCGAGAACTGGTGGAACGGAATATATCGGTTGTTCTCATTACTGACTCTGCGGCTACAGGAAAATCCTTGAAGACGGAGCAGCTCGAGATGCTGCCATCACAAGTCCGGTTAGGCGAGGCATCAGCTGCCTCATTGCCTGAGGTGTTCCGTAGCTCTGGAGCGACAGAGTCAGGATACCCCCATTTGGTTGTCCTGGATGAGGCTTATCAGATTCGGTATGTCTCATCGGGATATCGGATTGGTGCCGTGAAGGAAGCCATTCAGGTAAGTTCGCAGCTCACCGGAGAGCACAGTGATACAACCGAACATGATGGAGGCGGGATATGAACTCAAATTGGATTGTTGGATATGTCGGTCATCGTGATTTGAATAATGTGCTGGAGGTAGACCTGAGCCGGATGACACATATCAATATCGCATTTGCTCATATTCAGGAAGGCATCATTCAGACCAGCCATCTGCAGCATATGGATCGGGTTCCGATGATCAAGAAAGCTTTCCCAGATTTGAAAATGCTTTTGTCTGTGGGAGGCTGGAGTGCAGGCGGATTCTCGGAGGCAGCTGCGACCGAGCAAGGAAGGCAGAAGCTGGCAGAATCAGCTGTTCTGGCAGTGAATACCTACGGACTGGACGGAATTGATCTGGATTGGGAATACCCGTGCTATGGGGAGGCGGGAATTGCTGCCTCTGCCGATGATAGAGTTAACTTTACACTTCTGTTAAAAACGATGAGGGCGGCTCTGACGAAGCAAGGTGAGCAAGATGACAGGTATTACATGCTAACCATTGCAGCTGGTGCTGACCAGTACTACATTGATGGCACGGAAATGGATCAGATACAGCAGTATCTTGATTATGTGCAGCTGATGACATATGACATGCGTGGAGGTTTTCAGGTGCTGACTGGACACCATACCAACCTCTATACTGCGACAGGTGATTTATTCCGGATT
The DNA here is from genome assembly GCF_022346995.1 of Paenibacillus sp. ACRRY. GTDB lineage: Bacteria > Bacillota > Bacilli > Paenibacillales > Paenibacillaceae > Paenibacillus. The sequence continues at coordinate 729,457 of NZ_JAKRNM010000002.1, forward strand.
AGCACGGATGCGTCCGTACGCATGTTTCTAAAGGCAGGTGTACCCCGAAATAAAATCGTCATTGGTGCGGCGTTTTACTCCCGCATGTGGAAGGGTGTGCCCGGCCGTAACAACGGATTGCATCAGATGGCTGAGACGACTGGAGGCTACGGTCCGGAGTATACGGAGTTAAGCGAGAAGTATATTGACCTTAACGGATATATCCGCTATTGGGATGATGAAGCGAAGGCACCTTATTTGTTTAATGGTCACACGCTCATCTCTTACGACGATCCGGAATCGATCAGAGCAAAATGCCAGTATATCATGGAGCAAAATCTTGCGGGCGTAATGTTCTGGGAATACAAATGCGATGCGTCACATGAGCTGCTGAAAACGATGGATGACGAGCTCGGCGCAGGACGACATGCATTGTAGGTGTGAGAAAACAGAATACCTTCAGTGGAATCCGGCATATCGCGGGTTCCTTTTCTTTTAAAAAGAGATTAAAATAGAGAGAAGGTCATTGGTTATCATAGGTTTTCGCTCACCTTTTAAAGAATTAGGCACAAAACGGATTTTGTGAAAAAATCTGAACTTACGCCTTGAGCTTGCGGGACTTATGTTGTAATATATTTGGTAATAAATAGATAGAAAGTCCTATCTGGTGGAGAGTGATTCCCATGCGTGATAAGGTGATGCAACGTTGGAGCACCTACGAGCCGTTTTTCGTAGCTCTTGGAGACAAAAAAGTGGCCGACATCGTCATTACCCATCATGCCAAAATGCGGTATGCAGACCGTATTGAGCCCACACGTAATGATGATGACCATATTGCGGCTTGGTTATGGGAGTGTCTGAAGCAGGACCGTATTACGCCATACTACCGTAATGAGCAGGACGTTTACCTCATCGACGAAGATGTGGTAGTGGTTGCGGAATTTTCCGAGCTTGAGGGTGAATATGATATCGCCGGCAATCCTCTTCACAAGATGATTGTAGTTACCTTTTTGGGGCGAATGTCAGAGACCATTGAGCTTCGTGACCTGAAATCATATTACTCCTGGTTGAGGCATTCCAGACGAATGACTCTGGTGAAGAACAGTCGGAAGCACAGGTAATTCACAGGAAACAGTCAAGATTTTTGCAATGATATATTCAAGCTACATCGCATGCAGACAAGCTGCATGCTTTTTTTGTTGGAATTCAAGAAATCGGCTACAATGAGGTAAGCGTACAGAAGAGGGGCGAAGATATGAATTTTCATCAGTTGCATATTTTTTACACCGTGGCAGAAAAGGGGAGTTTTTCAGCAGCTGCGCAAGCCTTACATATGACCCAACCTGCGGTGACGATGCAGATTCAATCACTGGAAGACTACTTTGGCACCAAACTCCTGCATCGTTCAACCAAGAAGATAGAATTATCCGAAGCTGGGCGAACCCTGCTGCCGCATGCCAAGCGGAGCGTGGAACTGGTCAGACAGACCGATGAAGCCATGTCGGCCTTCACCCAGATGCTACAGGGAAGGTTACAGCTTGGTGCCAGTTTGACCATTGGCGAATATGTTTTACCGAGAATGCTGGGTCCCTTTGCACGTCAATATCCTGATATCTCGATCGTAATGAAAGTGATGAATACAACGCAAATTATGGACGATATTTTGAAACACCAGTTGAACTTTGGCCTGATCGAAGCCCCGATCCATCATCCCGACATGATTGTGGAACCGGTAATGCAGGACGAATTGAAGCTGGTTGTTCCGGCTGGTCACCCGCTCGCCGATCGCGGGGAAGTGGAACTGGAGGAGGTTATGGCTTATCCGTTTGTACTGCGAGAGAAGGGCTCCGGTACAAGACAGGTCATGGAAGACCAACTGCAAAAGAAAAACATTGATCCGCAGGACATGAATGTCGTGATGGAGCTTGGAAGTACGGGTGCAGTGAAATCGGCGGTTGAAGCTGGTGTAGGGATAACCATGCTGTCTCCTTCATCCGTTCAGCATGAATTAGCACTTGGTCTTGTGCATATTGTTGATATCCGTGGACTTGCATTCAAACGACAATTCTATGCCATTCATCTGAAATCTTCCCTGCTCCCACTATCTGCAGTAGCTTTCTTGAACTACTTGAGACAGCAGGAGCACACAGGAGCGGAAGAAATCATGGAAAAAGGAAGTAAGTAATCGTGAACACAACCATGTAGCAAGGAGATGTTGTTAATGGATCAACCTAACGGACGCTGTGATCTTCATACGCATAGCCAGGCTTCCGACGGTATGCAGTCACCTGCCGAAAATGTAAGGCTGGCCAAACAAAAGGGACTGTCAGCCGTTGCAATTACGGATCATGATACGGTAGCAGGTGTGGCAGAGGCACAGCAGACAGGACTGGAATGTGGTATCGATGTTGTGGCCGGCGTTGAGATCAGTACCCGCGCAGGAGGCAAAGACATCCATGTGCTGGGTTATTATGTGAATACAAAGGATGAACTCTTTCTGGAGCGGCTGCATGGACTCCGTGATGCGCGTGAGGAACGAAATCATCGCATTATTGCCAAACTGCAGGAACTTGGCCTTGATATCAGCTGGGAGGAAGTCATTGAGGGGCTGGGACGTCCTCTGGAGCCGGATGAAAGCATTGGCAGACCGCATATGGCCGATGTCCTGGTCAGCAAAGGCTATGCTGTCGATATGCGGGATGCCTTTGATCGTTATCTGGCTGAAGGTAAGCCAGGCTTCGTGTCGGTTCCGCGTGTCGCTCCTGAAGATGCCTGTCAGTGGATTAGAGAGGCAGGGGGAGCCGCAGTTATTGCACATCCGGGTCTCTATGGAGATGATGAACTGGTTCGCCGGATCATTGAGCAGTCCCGTCCGGACGGAATTGAAGTATTTCATTCCGACCATGGGCCTGAAGAGGAACACAGGTATGCCGAATTGGCACGTGAATTTGATTTAATTGTGACAGGTGGCTCAGATTACCATGGTGTGAGACAGGGGGTTGTTTTTCACGGGGATCTGGGGAGCAAGACGGTAGCATTGGATGTGCTTGAACAACTGCGGGCAGCGGCAAACCGCAAAATTTAACATAAATTGAAAAGCCCCAGAACACGATATTCTCTGTTCTGGGGCTTTTTGTTTGTCATTTTGTTTGTGAAGACACCTGCCGCCTATCCGTTTTTGATGGTGGATGGCAAGCTTTTGACCAACTCTTCATTCGGCGTTACAAACAGTGTTTTTTGATGATCGTAGATGACGAAACCGGGCTTGGCACCGCTTGGTTTCCGTACGTGACGAATAAAGGTATAGTCCACAGGAACACTGCTTGATTCCTTGGCCTGACTGAAATAAGCTGCGAGCTGTGCTGCTTCCTCCAGCGTAGCTTCCCCGAAGTCCGTGCTGCGAATGACAACGTGTGAGCCTGGGATGTCTTTGGTGTGCAGCCACGTATCATTGGCCGAAGCCAGGCGGTTAGTAACATATTCATTTTGCAAGTTGTTTTTGCCCACCAGAATATCAATCCCCTCTGTCGAGGTAAATTGATGTACGGTTGGACGATCGTTTTTCTTTTTCTTCTTGCCTTTTTTGTTGCGGTCGCGAAGATATCCCTGCTGAACCAGTTCTTCACGGATCTCCTCAATATCGTTCATGGAGGCGATGGACAGCTGCTGCAGCAGGTTGTCCAGGTAGACGATCTCGTCGTTGGTTTTGCCGAGCTGTTCATGAATGACAGCCAGACTGTTCTTATATTTGTTGTACCGCTTGAAGTAACGCTGTGCATTGTCCGATGGTGTAAGCAGGGGATCGAGTCCGATGGTAATGGTTGCCTGATCTTCATCATAGAAGTTTACAAGCTCCACGCTTTTGTCTCCCTTGCTAATCTGGTGAAGAGAAGCAAATAACAATTCGCCCCATAATCTGTATTTTTCCGCGTCATCGGCTTCAAGCAGATCCTTGTTCAGATTGTCGAGTTTTTTGACGTTTTTGCTTCGTTCATTTTGCAGAAAACGCAGCAGATCACTTACCTTTTGCTTTACCGTATCCCGTTCGGCTTTATCCCCGTAATAATCCTCCATGCATTTGCTCATCGTGTCGTAGGTCTTCTCTGCATCCTGAATACTCTGAAGGCGGACAGCAGAGAAGATCATCTTCCCTTTGGCATTCAGTCCTGTGATAGGGGTGTAGTTGTTGTCTCTCACAGGTCCCATCACAGAATCAAAGGCATTCCAGAGGGCGTTCGCCTCCGCTGATGCCTCTCCATTGTCTGTATCGGATGCACGAGCAGCAATCTCTCCTGCGATCAGCGGACTCAGGCCACTGAATGAATTCACAAGCCAGCGGGCAGCCTCTTCTTCCGTTTCAGAGTAAGCCTTGAGGAATTCAGCGCTGTTCACTTCCAGTGGATTGACTTTGTGCTGCTCTGGCGGTGCTGTATACGAAAAGCCAGGCATGATGACCCGATAGCTGCTGATGGAAGGGGTAACGTGATGTATACCGTCCAGAATCGTTCCCGTGACCGGGTCGAGCAATACGATATTGCTGTGACGCCCCATGAGCTCAATGATGATTCGTTTTACGGATACGTCGCCGAGTTCGTCGCGCTGACGAACGTCGATGTGGATGATACGCTCCATGCCGATCTGACGAATCTCCTCTATAATGGCTCCCTCGCAGTGCTTGCGCAGAAGCATGCAGAACATTGGTGCTTCTGTAGGGTTCAAGAATGTCTTCTCCGTAAAATGCACACGGGGATACGTCGGACTGGCCGATATCAGCAATTTGCTGTTCCCGCGTTGTGCACGAAGGGTCAGTACGACATCATGGCCGTTAGGCTGATGGATTTTGCTAATGCGGCCGCCTTTGCAGCCCTGGAGTTCGTGTACGATGGCTCGTGTAACAATGCCGTCCAATGCCATATTTTTCAACTTCCTCTCTATCTATAACTGAAACACACAACTGGGATATGTAGAAATTAGAACCGGTTGCAGTTCGTTTGTCACTTGCTTTAATGCATAAGATAACTCGGCTTCCACTGCGTTATGATCGCAGACTTTTATTTTAGCCTATTCTGTCCATCAGGGAAAGGATTCACCATCCGGGTGCTAATTGGGGTCCTGTCCGAATACATATAGAGCAGGTAGTTTGTCCGGCGTAACATACAGCTGCTCGTTAGCGATCACGGGTCGCTGTATGAACGTCTTTTACAGGAAATATAGACTGGGAGGGGAACCTTGAAGCATGGAACAGACCAAGTGGCATCAACTAAGCGTAGAAGAGCTTCGCAGCACGCTAGACGTCAGTCTGGAGGAAGGGTTGACGGATGAAGCTGTTGCGCAGAAGAGGAAGGTCACCGGTTCAAATGAGCTGAGTGAAGGAAAACGAATATCGCCAATTACCTTGCTGCTTAACCAATTTAAGGACTTTATGGTGCTCGTCTTGATGGGGGCGACATTGGTGTCCGGATTGCTCGGAGAATATTTGGATGCCGTTACGATTGTGGCAATTATTGTGTTAAATGCCATTCTGGGCTTCGTACAGGAATTCCGGGCTGAGCGTTCCCTCCGCGCATTGAAGCAGCTGTCCGCGCCTCTAGCCAAAGTCCTTCGCGCCGGTCAGGAAGTGCAGCTTGCTGCCAAACAGCTGGTGCCTGGGGATATCATCCTTGTTGAGAGTGGGGATCGCATCCCGGCGGATGTACGGTGGCTGGAGACGAACAGTCTGGATGTGGAGGAATCGGCACTCACCGGAGAATCGGTTCCGGTAAGCAAGCATTGCAACCCCATTGCAGACGATGCTGTACCGCTCGGTGATCAGAAAAACATTGGATTTATGGGTACCATGGTTACCCGCGGGACGGCCAGAGGCGTTGTCATTCGGACAGGCATGGATACCGAGATGGGCAAAATTGCTGATCTCATCCAAAATACCGAGGAACAGGAGACGCCGCTTCAGCATCGTTTGGAGCAACTGGGCAAAATACTCATTTTTGTCGCGCTGGGGCTTACCGTGATGGTTGTTGTGGCTGGTATTTTGCATGGACAACCGGCCGTTGGGATGTTCCTTGCTGGCGTCAGTCTGGCGGTAGCTGCCATACCTGAAGGTTTGCCGGCGATCGTCACGATTGCACTTGCGCTGGGTGTACAGCGAATGATTAAGCGCAAAGCCATTGTACGAAAATTGCCTTCTGTCGAGACCCTTGGTTGTGCATCCGTGATCTGTTCGGACAAGACGGGGACATTAACCCAGAACAAGATGACAGTGACCGATGTGTGGCTGGAAGGACGCAGTATCAAAGTCACCGGGGATGGGTATGCACCGGAAGGACAGATGCTGGAGGACGGCCGTGCGGTAGAGCTGAAGAGTGACCAGACGCTGCGAAGACTGCTTCAGATCAGTGCGTTATGTAATAATGCGAGTATTGTGGAAAGTTTCTCGGAGGACCGTAATAAGAAAAAGGGTAAGGATGGCAAGAAAGAGGCAATCAAGGAAGAGGGGGGCATATGGGAGCTGAAAGGCGATCCAACCGAAGGAGCGCTCGTCACCCTGGCTTCCAAAATGGGCCTTACTCCTGCCGGCCTCAAAGAGTTATATGCACGTCAACAGGAGTTCCCGTTCGATTCGGACCGCAAACGGATGTCTGTCCTCATCCAGCATCAGGGAGGCCGCATGGTCTACACCAAGGGTGCCCCTGATGTGTTGATCGGACAATGCAGCTATATTTTATGGGAAGGCAAAGTTGTACCCTTCACCGGAACGTTGAGACAGAAAGTGATGGCTGCAAACGAGAAGATGGCCGGAGCAGCCCTGCGTGTCTTGGGAATGGCTTATCGTGAAGTACGCCCTGAGGAAAAAGTGGATGACGAACATGCTGCCGAAAATCAGCTTGTGTTCGTTGGGCTTGCAGGCATGATCGACCCACCTCGGAGAGAAGTCAGAGATGCGATTGCAACTTGCCGCAGAGCCGGTATCCGGACGGTCATGATTACAGGTGATCACGGAACTACTGCAGAGGCGATAGCCCAGCAGCTGGGCATTCTTCCGCGGGGCGGAGGTTCGTTAAGCGGGCAGCAGCTGGCAGGATTGACGGACGATGAGCTGGACAAACAGGTGGAAGGCATCTATGTCTTCTCCCGGGTGTCACCCGAGCACAAGCTCCGGATTGTAAAATCACTGCAGCGCAAAGGCCATGTCGTAGCGATGACAGGGGACGGTGTCAACGATGCACCAGCGATCAAAGCGGCGGACATCGGTATTGCGATGGGCATTACAGGTACGGATGTGACGAAAGAGGCGTCGGCTTTAATTCTCAGTGATGATAATTTCTCTACTATTGTAGCGGCGATTGAAGAAGGGCGTAATATTTATGAGAATATTCGGAAGTTTATTCGGTATTTGCTTGCTTCAAACGTAGGCGAGATCCTGACGATGTTCTTCGCGATGATGATGGGATTGCCGCTGCCGCTCGTGCCTATCCAGATCCTATGGGTGAACCTTGTGACAGATGGCCTGCCGGCCATGGCACTGGGTGTCGATCAGCCGGAGAAAGACCTGATGGAGCACAAGCCACGTGGCGCGAAAGAAAACATTTTTGCCCGGAGACTGGGCTGGAAAATCATCAGCCGCGGTGTATTGATTGGATTGTGTACATTAGGTGCGTTCTGGCTTACCCTTCAAGCAGCTCCGGATCAACCGGGTCAGCTTATCAAAGCGCAGTCCGTAGCTTTTGCGACACTTGTTTTGGCTCAGCTTATTCATGTATTTGACTGCCGTAGTTCGCGCTCCATCTTCCACCGGAATCCGCTCCAGAACAAATATCTGGTTCTTGCGGTTGTCTCGTCCGTAGTGCTGATGCTGGTTGTGATGTACGTGGAACCGCTGCAGCCGATCTTCAAAACTGTACCACTGGGCATGCGTGAATGGGCCATTTCCATTGTTGCCGCAGGTATCCCAACGTTCCTGATGGGAGCAGGCAGTGTCTGGGGTGGCCGTCGTAATCGTCGCCGGATGGGGCCTGGAAGCTTCGTACCGAAAAGTACAAAGTTTTCGGCATAAAATCAATAGCTTTTCCTTATCGTTTTCGTTATGCTATCCTCAAAATGATTCGGGGCGAAAGCCTTCGACATTTTGAAGGATAGCTTTTTTGTGTAAACAGGCAAGAATAACGCTTTGGCAGCAGACTGCCAAAAGGAGTGGGCAAGGATATGGAATTTACGAAAATGCACGGACTTGGCAACGATTTTATCGTTGTATTTGGAGAAAAACAACTTCCGGCTGATGCAGCAGAGCTTGCTGTGAAATGGTGCAACCGTTTCTTCGGCATCGGTGCGGATGGACTCGTTTATATACTGCCTTCGGAGAAGGCGGATTTTCAGATGCGCATTATGAACTCTGATGGTTCGGAAGCGGAACAATGCGGGAACGCGATTCGCTGTGTAGCGAAGTATGTTTATGACCATGGCCATGTGACATCGGAGCACATTACAATTGAAACCATCGGCGCCGGTGTTCAACCGGTAACCCTTAATGTACTTGACGGCAAGGTGGCAACCGTTCGTGTGGATATGGGCGAGCCTATTTTGGACGGGCTTCAGGTTCCGACAACGGTGGATGCCAACCCTGTGGTTGATCATACAATTGAAGCGAACGGACAGGAGTTCAAATTCACGGCAGTTTCGATGGGGAATCCCCACGCTGTCATTTATGTAGATGATGCAGTGAACTTTGATCTCTCGACTTGGGGGCCAGTGCTGGAAGTACATCCGATGTTCCCGAAGAAGATCAACGTTGAGTTTGCCACTGTACGTGATCGTGGATTCGTCGATATGCGTGTATGGGAACGCGGTGCGGGTCCAACACTGGCTTGTGGGACCGGAGCTTGTGCAACGCTTGTCTCCTCAGTATTGAACGGACACACCGATCGTACAGCAGTCATTAGCCTCAAAGGCGGAGACCTGCATATTGAGTGGAACGAAGCTGACAATCATGTGTATATGACTGGACCGGCAGAGGTTGTTTTCAAGGGAGTCACCTCATAAAGATGACAGTTTAAGCCAAGAGGCCTTTGGGCCTCTTTTTTTGACTGAATTTCACGGGAAACCTGTGTTTTTCTACGTTATTGATCGGCTTTTGTGTTACATTAGTATGAAATGATCAGCTAGGCGGGGGGAAAAGGGATGAAGGCGGATTTGCGGAGTGTCTTGCAGGAACGAGTTCTCATTGGAGATGGGGCGATGGGAACATATCTGTACCAAATGGGTTTCCCGGTTGGAATTTCATACGAAGAGTTAAATTTGGTTTCACCTGAAGTGGTAGCAGATGTACATCGTCGTTATTTGGAAGCGGGTACTGAAATATTTGAGACCAATACGTACTCTGCAAACTTTGACAAATTGTCCAAGTTCGGACTGGAATCAAAGGTGGCTGAAGTCAATCGTGCAGGTGTGCGCATTGCCAAGGATGTCGCCGGTTCAAACGGATACGTTTTAGGGGCTGTGGGCTCCATTCGTGGAGGCAAGCGGACCAACGTATCAACAAGCGAACTGAAACGTTTCTACGAGCAACAGATTTTTGCCTTGCTTGAAGAAGGGGTTGACGGAATTCTGCTCGAAACCTTCTATGATATCGAAGAGATGGATATCGCCCTGCTGCAGGCTCGTAAGCTGAGTGATCTGCCGGTGATTGGGCAGTTTGCCGTTGAGGATGTAGGACATACCCTGGATGGATACACGATGCCGGAAGCGTTCCGGATCATGCGTGAGCAGGGTGCGGACGTGATTGGATTTAACTGCCGCTCCGGTCCAAATGGAATTATGCGTGCCATGGAAACCGTATCCGGGCGAATCGGAGTTCCGATGTCTGTGTACCCTAACGCGGGAGCGGCAGACTATGTCGATGGCCAGTTCCGTTATGGGGCCACACCGGAATATTTCGGTCAGACCGCGGTGCAATTCGCCGATCTGGGCGCTCGTATTATCGGTGGATGCTGCGGCACGACACCGGATCATATAGCAGCAATCGCACAGGCTCTTTCCGAATATACTGCAGCACCAATTGTCCTGCCTGACCCGACAGAAGCAAAACCACGTATTGTACTGCATGAAAATGTGGATGAACGTTCCGGTCGTGGTGGACAGCCGACCATAGTGGATCTGGTCAAGCAGCGCCACACGGTTATCGTTGAACTCGACCCGCCTCGTGACCTGGATATTGCCAAATTCATGAAAGGCGCCGAAACGCTCAAAGCGGCTGGTGCGGATGCGCTGACACTGGCTGACAACTCTTTGGCGGTTACCCGCATGAGTAATATGGCACTGGGACATCTCGTTCAGGATCGTACTGGCTTACGACCGCTTGTGCATATTGCTTGCCGTGACCGAAATCTGATTGGGACCCAGTCACACATGATGGGTTTTGACGCTCTCGGTATCAACCACGTGCTTGCCGTTACAGGTGATCCAGCGCGTTTCGGTGATCTTCCCGGATCCAGTTCTGTATATGATCTGACTTCATTTGAAATTATACGTATGATCAAGCAATTAAACGACGGTGTAGCTTTCTCCGGAAAACCGCTCAAGCAGAAGGCTGGTTTTGTCATCGGAGCAGCGTTTAACCCGAATGTGAAACATCTGGATAAGGCGGTTCAGAGACTGGAGAAAAAGATTGCCTCCGGTGCCGATTATATTATGACGCAGCCTGTCTATGACCCTCAACTGATTGTAGCCATGCATGAAGCGACCAAACATTTGGAAGTGCCTATTTTCGTCGGTGTAATGCCGCTGGCAAGTGGACGAAATGCAGAATATCTGCACAACGAAGTTCCAGGAATTCAGCTGTCGGATGAAGTTCGTTCTCGCATGGCTGGTCTCGAAGGAGAAGAAGGTCGGGCCATGGGAGTAAAAATTGCCAAAGAGCTATTGGATGTGGCAACAGCCCATTTCAAGGGGATCTACCTAATGACTCCGTTTATGTTCTACGGGATGACTGCCGAACTGACCCAATATGTATGGGAGAAGTCCGAGCACCAATGTCCTACTTGTTTCAACCCTAATAATCAATTACAATAGTGTAACGGATGTGATGCCGATGTCATTCAGTATGACCGGATACGGTCAATCCGCCTTTCATTTTGGAGGCTACAAGGTACAATTGGAGATCAAATCCGTCAATCATCGTTACTGTGAAGTGATGATGCGCATGCCCAAAGAGTGGACATGTTATGAAGACGGATTGAGGAAAAGAGTACAGAGCCGGCTGAAGCGCGGGCGGATTGATGTTTATGTAATGAAAGAAAAAGATGAAGACCAGGCTCTTCCTGCCGTGCTTAATGAGCAGGCAGTCAGGGCCTATCTGCAGGCGGCAGAACAGCTGGAATCCCGCTTTGGGATGCAGGGCAAACCGAGCATTATGGACATGCTTGCGTTGCCAGATGTCATGGTTCATTCCGATGGAATGAGTTCAATCCCCGAGGAAGAGAAGAACGAATGGGAGCGTGTGCTGCAGCAAAGCTTGGAAGAGGCCTTGTCCAGTCTGGAGCAAATGCGCGCGCGTGAGGGTCTTCATCTGGCCAGTGATCTGGAACGACGGATTAGTCGTCTGGAGTCGTTGCATACCGAGATGCTTGCTCTTGCACCTACTGTGGTAACAGATTACCGCAACAAGTTAAGACAAAGGCTTACGGAAATGCAGGAGGAAGGCTCTTTCCCTTTTGACGAGCATAAATTGGGTATGGAAATTGCTGTGTTTGCCGATCGTTCTAACATAGAGGAGGAACTTACGCGTCTACTCAGCCACTTCGGACAGAGCAGGGAACTGCTGAAGAGTGAAGAGCCGGTAGGCCGCAAGTTGGACTTTCTTATTCAAGAGATGAATCGGGAAGTCAATACGATTGGATCAAAAGCCAACCATTTGGCTCTGGTGAACCGTGTTGTCGAGATGAAGGCGGAACTGGAGAAAATTCGCGAGCAGGCGGCGAATATCGAATGAACGGCTATATTTCGGCAAGAGAGTCGCATGTATAGGGGGAAGAACCTGATTATGGCAATCAAACTCATTAACATTGGATTCGGTAACATCGTATCGGCGAACCGGATTATATCCATCGTAAGTCCGGAATCGGCGCCGATCAAGAGAATTATACAAGAGGCAAGAGATCGTCATATGCTGATAGACGCAACGTACGGAAGACGTACTCGTGCCGTGATTATTACGGATAGCGATCATGTCATTCTGTCGGCGGTTCAGCCTGAGACGGTCGCCCATCGTCTTTCTTCGAAAGATGATGACAACGACGAATAAAATGGAGTGTAATATGTCTAAGGGATTACTGATAGTGTTGTCCGGCCCATCTGGGGTCGGGAAGGGTACAGTATGCAGCGCTTTGCGCAAGCGTGTGCCGGAGTTGATCTATTCTGTGTCTGCAACGACTCGCCAGCCTCGTCTGGGTGAAGAGCATGGTGTGAACTACTTCTTCAGAAGTCATGAAGAATTCCTGAACATGATTGCTGAAGACCAGCTGTTGGAGCATGCAGAATATGTAGGTAACTATTACGGAACACCACGTGATTTTGTGGAGAAAACCATTAACGAAGGCCGCGACATCATTCTTGAGATTGAAGTTCAAGGCGCGTTAAAAGTGAAAGAGAAGTTCCCGGAAGGGATCTTTGTATTTCTGCTGCCTCCTTCATTGGACGAGCTTAAAGATCGCATCCAGGGACGTGGTACGGAGAGTCAGGCGACAATTGATCACCGGATGTCCGTAGCCGTGGATGAGATTAGTCTGCTGGAGCAGTACGATTACGCTGTCGTTAATGACGAGATTGATTTGGCGTGCAAACGAATAGAAAGCATTATTATCGCCGAACATTGTAAGATCAATAAATAATTCTTTTTGGCTGCCGCAGGATGCAATAATTCAGAGAACTGCTGACATATATCTATAGATGGTCCACGAAGTTCGGTTCATGTGAACGGACTGAATGGTTGCATCCTGTTAGGCGGGTCAAAGGAATTATACTAATGCAAAGAGGTGTTTTGTAAACATGCTGTATCCTTCTATTGATGAAATGATGAACAAAGTCGACAGCAAGTATTCTCTTGTTGTTGCTGCTTCCCGCCGGGCCAGACAGCTTCGTGAAGGCGAGAAAACGGATCTGAGAAATGCGAGATCCCATAAACAGGTTGGCGTTGCACTCGAAGAAATTTATGGTGATCATCTCGTTGTCATCAAAGGACAGGACGAAGAGGAAGAAGAGTAAGCCGCCTGCGGCTGCTCTTCAACTGCATACGGCGCAAGCCGGACTTATTTGACAACCGCGAGGTTGTTATTTTTTTCTCTATTCATCGTTTAAACGTCGTATATATCGGGGGAAATAACCATGTTGAACGGTAAAAAAATCGTACTTGGCGTGACTGGCGGCATAGCCGCATACAAGGCGGCTACATTATGCAGTAGACTGGTGCAAAAAGGGGCGGATGTACACGTCATTATGACGGACTCTGCCAAACAGTTTATTACCGAATTAACGCTGCAAACGTTGACCCGAAATGTAGTCTACAGTGATACATTTGATGAGCGTGAGCCATCGGTTGTATCACATATTCATTTGGCCGATATGGCGGATCTGGTTCTGGTTGCCCCGGCAACAGCTAACGTTATTGCCAAAATGGCGCATGGCATGGCCGATGACATGCTCTCCACAACACTGCTGGCAACGACCGCTCCGGTGATGATCGCACCTGCCATGAATGTTCATATGTATGACCACCCTGCTGTACAGCACAATATGCGTCTGCTTTCCGAGCGAGGAACACTGATGATTGAACCAAGTGAAGGACAGCTCGCATGTGGATACGTGGGTAAAGGGCGACTGGAAGAACCGGAGACGATTGTCGAGGTTGTTGAACGTTTTTTTGAAGATCAGGAGTCAGCCAAACCGGGCTTGAAACAACAGGCCGCATTGTTAAAAGGCAAAAAAGTGGTTGTGACGGCCGGAGGTACGATAGAGCGTATTGATCCTGTCAGATATATTACCAATGACTCTTCCGGTAAAATGGGATTTGCCATTGCTGCTGCAGCACGTGATTTGGGGGCAGAGGTTACGCTCGTTATGGGCAGTACACAAGTTCAGCCGCCAACGAATGTGGAAGTGATTCGGGTGCAGTCCGCCCAGGATATGTACGCAGCCGTTTCGAGTCACTGGGATCATGCTGATATCGTCGTTAAAGCTGCGGCGGTTGCCGATTACCGTCCCAAGGAAGTACATGAGGAGAAAATTAAAAAGAAAGGCGATACGTTATCGCTGGAGCTTGTTAAAAATATAGATATTCTTGAAACACTAGGGAAGCAAAAGAGTCATCAATTTCTAATTGGTTTTGCCGCAGAGACCCATTCTGTAGAGATGTACGCAAGGGAGAAGCTGGAACGGAAAAACTGTGATCTGATCGTAGCCAATGACGTTGCCCGTCCGGGTATCGGATTTGGAGCAGATACCAATGCGGTTCATATATATGACCGTGAAGGGTTGGTGGAAGAGCTTCAGGTGATGTCTAAGGAGGACATAGCTCACCGATTGCTTGCGATTGCGGCGGAGCGCATTGCCGGGAGGAATTAAATATGGAGATCGCCAAGGTTATTGTCGATGTTCCGGTGAAACAGACCGATCGGCCCTTTGATTATCTGGTGCCGGAATCGATGCGTGATTGGATTGAGATTGGCAGTCGGGTAGGCGTACCATTCGGACATCGAACCGTGCAGGGATTTGTGGTTAATCTTGTACCTCGTACCGGAACAGAATCCTTCAAGCTGAAGCCCATTCAGGAATTGTTGGACATCGTTCCGCCCTTGTCAGAAGATCTGGTGCAGCTCGCGGAGTGGATGAGTGAGCGATATGCCAGCAACCGCATTTTGTCGTTGCAGGTCATGGTGCCGACTGCACTGAAAGGTAAAGCGGAACGATATATTTCCATTGGGGATGCACTGGATGGACAGCAGGCAGGAACGCAGTCGGATGAAGATGTTCTCTTCGTGTGGGGAGAGGAGTCCACATCCGAAAAGGTGCAGCAGGACATTATACGTTTTGTTCAAAGTCGGGGGCAGGTGCCTCTGCAGCAATTGAGCCGGAAATACCCCAATCATGCCGCGTTGATCAAAAAGCTTCTGCTTAGTGGTGTGTTGCTGGAGAGCCAGGCAATCAAGGACAAGCTGAACAAAAAAACAATGAAGGCTGTGGATTTGGCGGTAGATGCTTCTGCTGCGCAGGAGGCACTTGCGTCTTTCCCGGCGAAGGCACAGCGGCAGAAGGAGGTTCTCGCCTTTCTGCTGGAAATGAAAGAGTTGCTGCCGATGCCGATGAAAGAATTGCTGGCTACGCTTCAAGTGTCTGCGGCTACCGTCAAAGGGCTTGAGGAGAAAGGACTTCTTGTAACCGAAGACGTGGAAGTCTTTCGTGACCCTTACCAGGGCAGGAAGTTTCGCGCCACTGAACCGCTTTCTCTCACTGCAGAGCAGCAGAACGTGTACGATAAAATTAATGGCCGATTACAGGAAAGGCGCCATGGCGTCTTTTTGTTACATGGTGTAACAGGCAGCGGTAAGACCGAAGTATATCTGCAGACGATCCAGCAATGTATTGAACAGGATCGGCAGGCGATTGTTCTTGTTCCAGAGATTGCACTCACACCACAAATGGTTGAGCGGTTTAAAGGACGATTTGGAGACCAGGTTGCCGTCATGCACAGCCGTCTTTCGGGTGGAGAGCGTTATGATGAATGGCGCAAAATTCGGGAAGGCCAAGTAAAGGTTGCCATTGGCGCACGTTCCGCTGTCTTTGCTCCATTTGACCGATTAGGTCTGATCATTATGGATGAGGAGCATGAGACCTCTTACAAACAGGAAGAAACGCCGAAATACCATGCCCGTGATGTAGCTGTAAAAAGAGCACAGCAGCATCAGGCTGTCGTGGTTTTGGGCTCCGCGACGCCTTCACTGGAAAGTTATTATGCCGCACGTTCGCAGAGCAATGATGATTTTGCTCCGCTGCTGCTGGAGATGCCTACTCGGGCACTCGGCAACAATCTGCCGGATGTGCGGATCATTGATATGCGCGAAGAGTTGAAGGATGGCAACCGCTCGATGTTCAGCCGGGCTCTGCACAAGGGACTGGAGGAACGATTGGAGCGTGGGGAGCAGACGGTTTTACTGTTGAACCGCCGAGGCTATTCCACGTTTGTCATGTGCCGCAGCTGCGGCTATGTGGCTGGTTGTCCCGAGTGTGATATTTCACTGACCTATCACCAGCGTTCAAACAATCTTCGGTGTCACTATTGCGGGTATGCGGAAGCTGCTCCCGAGGTATGCCCGGAATGTGGCAGTGAACATATCCGTTACTTTGGTACAGGTACGCAGCGAGTGGAGGAAGAACTGGCCAAGTTGTTCCCGGGAATCCGCGTTATCCGCATGGATGTGGACACAACGACGGAGAAGGGGTCACATGAGAAACTTCTGAAGCAGTTCCGGGAGAAAAAAGCCGACGTGCTGCTCGGTACCCAGATGGTTGCGAAAGGGTTGGATTTTCCGGATGTCACCCTTGTTGGTGTCATAACGGCAGACTCGGCACTGAACCTGCCCGATTTCCGGGCTGCCGAGAAAACCTTTCAGCTGTTGACCCAGGTGGCAGGCCGCGCGGGGCGCCATCAATTGCCTGGTGAGGTATTTGTGCAGTCCTATACGCCGGAGCACTATTCCATTGGACATGCAAGCCAGCATGATTATGTTTCATTTGTGCGTGAGGAACTGCTTCATCGCCGCAATCTGCAATACCCGCCGTATTGCCGCCTGATTCTGGTGACCTTTTCGCATGAGCAATTGCCTGTACTGATCCGGCTGGCTGAAAATTACACACGTCTGTTGAAAGAACGTGCCAATGCAGCGGGCTGGCTGGGAAGCCTCGACCGTTTCAGTAACGATGCCTTCGACGTGCTTGGGCCTGTAGCCTCGCCCATTCCCCGGATCAAGAATAGATACCGATTCCAATGTATGATAAAATGGCGGGGGGATGTAGACGCCATCGGAATCGCTCTGGAGACGGCCCGGCGCATGGACGATGATGTTCAGGCGCAAAAACTGCTCATAAGTTTGGATGTAGACCCGCAAATGTTAATGTAAGCATGATGCATCGTTTTCCAGGGACACTTCGTGTGATAAAGTTGGGAAAATGATTAGAGCAAAATGTGGATGTAAACAAGCGGTATAAACATAGATTAAAAACAAAGCAAACGATAATCAAAAGAATGATACCCAACATGAGTTTTGGGTTAGGAAGGTGCTTACAACATGTCGATTCGTATTATTGTTAAAGAACCAGATGAGGTGCTTCACAAAAGAGCCAAGGAAGTTACAAAAGTAACACCTAATGTACAAAAACTGCTGGATGATATGGCAGATACAATGTATGACGCTGAAGGTGTAGGCCTTGCAGCTCCTCAAGTAGGCATTTTGAAACGCTTGATTGTCATCGATGCCGGGGATGAACAGGGTCTCATCAAAATGATCAATCCTGAAATCATCGCAAGTGAAGGCGAACAATTTGGACCGGAAGGCTGTCTGAGTATTCCTGGGATTAATGGCGACGTTCGCCGTTTTGAGACAGTTACTGTTAAAGGCTTGGACCGCGAAGGCAATGAACTGATTATTACGGGCAGTGGTCTATTGTCCCGAGCATTCCAGCACGAGATTGATCATCTGGATGGTGTGCTCTTCACGGATATCGCCGAGAAGGTGTACGAAATTGCAGCCGATCAGACTGGACCGCGACGTAATTAAGGAGTGATGGATTTGAATATTGTTTTTATGGGAACCCCGGAATTTGCTGTTCCTTCTCTGGATATGCTCATCGCTGAGGGTTATAACGTGGTGGGTGTAGTAACCCAGCCCGATAAACCGCAAGGTCGCAAAAAAGTGCTCACGCCAACGCCTGTTAAGGCTGCGGCTGAGCGCCACGGCCTGCCTGTATTTCAACCGGTAAAGCTGCGTGATCCTGAATCAGTAGCCAGATTGGCTGAATGGAAGCCTGATCTGATTGTCACTGCAGCATTTGGGCAGATTTTACCGAAGGCGGTATTGGATATGCCTGTACGGGGCTGTGTAAATGTGCACGGTTCTCTTTTGCCTAAATATCGTGGTGGTGCTCCAATTCAGCGCTCCATTATTAATGGAGAGTCTGTAACGGGAGTTACCCTGATGTTTATGGCAGAAGGTTTGGATACAGGGGATATGATCTCTCGTGTGGAAGTGCCAATTACGGATGAGGATACCTCTGGCAGCATGTTTGTGAAGCTCAGTGATGCAGGCTCCAAGCTGCTGCAGGCAGAAATGCCCCGTCTTATTGCAGGGGAAACCACGGCTGTCCCTCAGGATGAAGCCGAAGCTTCGTATGCCCGCAACTTGACTAGGGAAGACGAGAAAATAGACTGGAATCGAACATCCCGTGAACTCTATAACCAGATCCGTGGTCTTGTTCCGTTCTCTGGTGCATTTACGATGTGGGACGAGCAGGTGTTTAAGGTATGGGCTGCTGCGAATCCCAATCCAATGGGAACTTCAGAGACTGGAGCCAAAGGACAAGCTGAGCCTGGTACGGTGCTGCAGTTAAATGCATCCGGTATCGAGGTGCAGACGGGCGACGGTTCACTCTGGCTGACAGAAGTACAGCCGGCCGGCAAGAAAGCGATGAAGGCGGCTGACTTTGGCCGCGGCGGTACGCTGAAACCGGGCACGGTGTTACGATGAGTGAGAATAGATCCGGCAGATCCGTAGACAGTTCGAGCAGAGGTAAAGGTAAGCAGAACCGTCGCCCGAATCCAGGGAAACCGGGTGGTTCCAGTAACACTGTGGGCTCCCGAACCTCGGGAGAAGCTTCGCGTTCCCAACGACCCAAAACTTCTCCTCGCGCCCTTGCAGTGAAGGTGTTAAGTGCTGTGGAGCAGGATGGAGCCTACAGTAACCTGGAGCTCAATCGTCGTCTGAAAGAGGCTGATCTTAGTCCGGCAGATGCAGGGCTGGCAACTGAGCTGGTATACGGTACCATCGCAAGACTAAACACACTTGATTATTTCTTGGAACGTTTTGTGGCCAAAGGAATGGCCAAGCTCCAGCCATGGGTACGAAGTCTCCTTCGGATCAGCGTCTACCAGATGCTGTATCTGGATCGGATTCCGGAACATGCTGTTGTCAGTGAAGCCGTCAATCTGGCGAAGAAACTGGGTCACCAAGGAATTTCGGGCATGGTCAATGGCGTTCTGCGCAACATGATCCGTAACCGGGATGAATTGCGGATTCCGAATGATCTGCCAGCTGCTGAACGCATTGCACTGGAGCACTCTCATCCGCTGTGGATGGTTAAACGCTGGATGGGCCGATACGGTGAAGAGACAGCAGAAGCGATCTGCAAAGCCAATAATGAACCGCCAGCAGTGAGTGTCCGGGTAAATACGACCATGACCTCACGTGAGAAACTTATGCAAGAGATGGAGAGCACGGGTGCAGTGGTGGAACCTTCACGGTTAAGTCCTGACGGCATTCTTGTACGCAGCGGCGGGAATATGGCACTAACGTCATGGTACCGGGATGGTCTGTTCTCGGTGCAGGACGAAAGTTCCATGCTTGTGGCAGAAGCGGTCGCACCTGAAGAAGGCCAAACCGTGCTGGACTGCTGTGCAGCTCCTGGCGGTAAGACAGCTCATATGGCCGAGAAAATGCAGGACCGTGGACGGATTATTGCCAATGACGTGCATGCACATAAGCGTCAGCTTATCATGGATCAGGCAGACCGGTTGGGTCTGAGCTGTATCGATGCAGTAACCGGAGATGCACTGGATCTGGATGAGCGTTATCCTCATGCTTCGTTCGACCGCATCCTTCTGGATGCACCTTGCTCAGGTCTCGGTGTCATTCGCCGGAAGCCGGATGTCAAATGGACCAAATCACCTGAAGATATCGAAGATATCTCGGGACTGCAGCGAGAACTGCTGGACCGGGTTGCACCGCTGTTGAAGCCGGGCGGCGTTCTGGTGTACAGCACATGTACGATTGAGCCCGCAGAGAACGAACTTATGGTCGCTGACTTCCTGAAGCGCCATTCTGAGTACCAGGCCGTGGATTCTGCCTGGACCGGAACCGAGTTGGAAAAGTGGAATCGGGTGAACGGGGGAGTGCAGATTCTGCCCCAGTATGCACACAGTGACGGCTTCTTTATTGCGAGGCTGACACGTGCAGCCGATGAATAAATCCATAGCACGCAAGGAAGGCCGCCGGGGGGAACTTCGGCGGATTTCTTTTGTAATGGGGTGCGGCTTGTGGGCCGAGGTGTTATAATGCATGAAGTGCAAGACTCTAGGGCATACATGGATGTAAAGTGGTCTTTGTGATAGAATAGGAAGAATGAAAAGAAAAGAAGGAATAGGTGTTGACAACAAAATGAAACCTTTTATATATGATTTTTCCCTCGAAGAGCTGCAGCAATGGGCTGTTGAGAATGGGGAACCCGCTTTTCGCGGTGGTCAGATTTTCGACTGGATTTATGTGAAACGAGTAAATGATTTCAGTGAGATGACGAATCTGTCCAAGGCATTGCGCGAGAAGCTGACAGAGCAATTTGAATTTGTAACCCTTACCGAAATTACAAAGTTTGAATCCAAGGATGGAACAGTGAAGTTCCTGTTCGGCCTTCATGATGATCATGCAATCGAAACAGTTATCATGAAACACAACTATGGTAACAGCATCTGTGTAACGACACAGGTGGGCTGCCGGATCGGTTGTACATTCTGCGCGTCTACACTGGGCGGGCTGAAGCGTAACCTGACAGCAGGCGAGATTGTTGCTCAGGTCGTACAGGCTCAGAAGATTCTGGATGAGCGCGGCGAACGTGTTAGCAGTATCGTTATCATGGGTTCGGGCGAACCGTTTGAAAACTACGAAGCAACAATGACTTTCCTGCGCATCATGATTCACGAAAAGGGCCTGAATATCGGTCAGCGCCACATCACGGTGTCCACAAGCGGAATTGTGCCAAACATCTACAAGTTTGCGGATGAAGATACGCAGATTAACCTGGCCATTTCCATCCATGCACCGAATGATGCGCTGCGTTCCAAATTGATGCCGGTAAACCGTCGTTTTCCTTTTGACGATGTGATGGAATCCCTTCGGTATTACCTGGCCAAAACGGGCCGGAGAATCACATTTGAATATGCACTTATCGGTGGCGTGAACGATCAGCCGGAACATGCAGCGGAACTCGCGAGTGTGCTCAAGAACATGCTCTGCCACGTGAACCTGATCCCGGTCAATCACGTACCTGAACGCAAGTATGTAAGAACATCGAGAAGCGACATTTTCAATTTTCAGAAGATTCTTTCGGAGCAGGGTGTTAATGTAACCATTCGTCGTGAACAGGGACATGATATTGCTGCCGCTTGCGGTCAGCTTCGTGCAAAGCATATGGAGTTGAGGTGAGAACGTTTTGATCAAAACAGTTCATGTGAGCCATATCGGACGCGTGCGTTCGGTTAATGAAGATTCAGCCTGGATCCGCAATCTGGAGACAGGGTATATACTGGGTATTGTCGCCGATGGCATGGGCGGGCATCTCGCTGGAGATACCGCCAGCCGTTTGGCAGTTGAGACATTGGTGCATGACCTGGGGACATTGGAACCGGGGCTGTCACACGCATCCTTGTCTGCTGCCCTCAGCGATGCTATTTTGCATGCCAATGAAGTGATATATCGGACTGCATCCGGAGATGACAAATACCACAACATGGGTACGACCGTGGTTGCTGCCCTGTTGAATGATGCAGAAGGTGTTATCGGTCATATCGGGGACAGCCGTGCTTACAAAATTGCAAACAAACAAGTGATCCAGTTAACGGAAGACCATACCCTGGTGAATGAATTGTTTAAAAATGGTCAGATCAGCAAGGAAGACGTATCACATCATCCGCGTCGCAACGTGCTGACTCGTGCTCTTGGAACAGATGCAGAAGTAAAAGTGGATCTGGATCCCATCAAGCTGGAAACAGGTGAAGTCCTGCTGTTGTGCAGTGACGGACTTAGCAATCTGGTCAGCAATGAACAGCTCGTTCAAGTGGCAGGGAATCAGGATCTACCGCTGGAAGAGCGTGCGGATCGACTGCTTCAGCTGGCTCTGCTGGCTGGTGGAGATGATAATATCACGGTTGCGCTGTTTGAAGCGCAGCAGGAAGGTTCCGTGGTGACGGAAACGGGGTGTGAATCATGATAGGGCACCAGCTAGGTGGACGCTATGAAGTCATTGAGCGTGTTGGCGGTGGCGGCATGGCACTTGTGTACAAGGCACAGGATCTGCTTCTGAACCGGAATGTGGCGATCAAGGTGCTAAGACAGCAATTTGTACATGATGAGGAATTCATCCGACGTTTCCGTCGAGAAGCGCAGTCTGCTGCATCCTTGTCTCACCCCAATGTCGTCAGCATCTATGATGTAGGCCAGGAAGATGACGTTCATTATATTGTCATGGAATATGTAGAAGGCAAAAACCTGAATGAGATTATTAAAGAGCGGGCCCCGCTGCAGGTGGATGAAGCTGTTCGAATTGCTTCTCAAATTGCAGACGCCTTGGATCATGCACATCATAATCAGATTATTCATCGGGATATCAAACCGCATAATATATTGATTGGCCGGAATGGACGTGTGAAGGTTACCGATTTCGGGATTGCCCGAGCGGTTACCTCCACAACGATTACACAGACGGGTTCCGTAGTCGGTTCGGTGCATTATTTCTCACCAGAGCATGCCAAAGGTATTGTTACTGGCGAGAAGTCAGATTTATATTCTCTCGGTATCGTACTCTATCAAATGCTGACTGGGCAGCTTCCGTTCCTCGGCGAGAGTCCGATCAGTGTTGCCTTGAAGCATCTGCAGGAAGAATTTGATGAACCTCGCAAATTCAACCCGCTGATTCCGCAAAGTGTGGAAAATGTGATTTTGAAATCCATGCGAAAAAATCCGCAGGAGCGCTATCAGTCGGCTAAGGAAATGCAGAACGATCTGGAAACCTGTTTGATGCCGGAACGGCGTAATGAAAACAAGATCGACTTCCCGGATGAGGATGATGTGGATCAGACTCGTGTCATGCCTGCCATCAAACCGGAACCACGTGGGATTACTTCTACGGGCGCGGCTCCGGTTATGGAAGCGGACGAGGAGAACCATAAAGGCAAGCCCAAGACAAAGAACTGGAAAAAACCCACACTTTTGATCTCATTGACTGTCCTAATTCTAATCGCCATGGTGGGTGTTGTGTGGTACGTCAAAGGCATGCTTGTTGTGCCTGAAGTGAAAGTGCCTAATGTCGTTAATCAGACTGAAGAGAAGGCGCGCCAGATGCTTCAGGATGAAGGTTTGGTTGTGAGCGATGATGTCATCCGGCAGTATAAGGAAGGTGTCGATCCCGGTATCGTATTCGAACAAAGCCGAAACGAAGGTGATGTGGTCAAGGAAGGTTCGGAAATTCAACTTAGTGTTGGAGCTGAAAAGGAGCTGACCAAAATGATCAGCGTTGAAGGTGATTCCTATGAGGATGCAGTCAAGGATCTGACGAATCTGGGAATCAGTGAGGATCGGATTAAGCGCAAAGATGACTATTCTAATGACGTTGCTTCAGGCATGGTTATTTCCCAGACACCTGGGGCCGATCAAGAATTTGATCCGGAACAAACCGAAATTGTCTTAACGGTTAGCAAAGGTGCGGAGACGGTGAAGATGCCTGAGCTGAAAAATCGTACCCGCAACGAAGCTGAGCAGTTGATCAAGTCCGCCGGCCTGGTTTTGGCTCAGGTTCAGGAAGAGTCAAGCTATACGATGGAGAAGGGGAAAGTGACCCAGCAATGGCCTGTGGAAGCTGGAGCCGATGTGAAACCTGGTGACAAAATCACCATTTTCGTCAGCACGGGTTATCCTCCTGAGGCATTGGAGTACTCCTTCAATATCAATGTTTCACCAAAAGAAGAAGGCAAAAACAGCAAGATTCGAATTACATTCGAAGATGCCCGCGGCAAGAATCAGGAATGGGGAACCCGGACCATTAAACAGTCCAATCAGGCCCTGACCATTCCGCTTGTTCTGGCTCCGAATGAGAATGGTGCTGTATCCGTATATCGTGATGGTCAATTCCTGGACACGTACGTGGTTACCTACGCTGAGGCGAAGAATGGTACCGTAATCGTGCCAACCATTGAGCCTGAGATTAGTAATCAGCCAGCACCACCAGCGAATGAGCCTGAAGAAGGCGGCGGTGGTGACGAGGGCAGCGTGGACGGCAACCAGGAAGGTGAACCTGAATCGACACCTGCCGACGGAGAAGAAGACAATGAAAGTGAAGATACGTCTGCCATGAATAATGGTAAGGATAAAGGTCATGGAAAAGATAAGAAGAGTGAAGTCGTAAACGCATCAAGCCGTCCGTGAGGACGGCTTATTGCTGACGTTGGGTTGAATGCACCGCAAATCAAAGGAGGGCGACGGAGCTATGCCGGAAGGGATCATCGTAAAAGCGCTAAGCGGTTACTATTATGTCATGCCATTGTTAGAAAACGGGGTGCCTTCGGTTGAAGGCTCCGCCGTTCAATGCCGAGCGAGAGGCATATTCAAAAAGAGAGGTGTTTCTCCGCTTGTCGGTGACCGCGTTAGCTATATGCTGACAGAGAATGGCGAAGGAACAGTAGATGAGATTCGGGAACGGGAGACGGAATTAATCCGTCCTCCTGTGGCGAATGTCAGTCTGGCTGTTCTTCTGTTCTCCGTTAAAGAACCGGACATGAACCTCAATCTGCTGGACAAATTTCTCGTACATATTGAGCAGGCAGGACTGGATGCTCTAATTGTATTAACGAAGCAGGACCTCGTAGATCCAGAGAAGGATACTAGGGACACTGTGGCCGAGGTTAAGGCTCTCTATGAACAGATTGGATATGAAGTCATCTCGACCAGCTCGCGAACCGGAGAGGGCAATGAACTGCTCAAAGAACGCCTCGCGGGCAAGATTAGTGTGTTCTCGGGTCAGTCCGGTGTAGGTAAGTCTTCCATGCTTAATGCCCTCATGCCGGGGCTGACACTCGAAACGAGTGAAATCAGTATGCGTCTTGGCCGCGGCAGACATACGACCAGACACGTTGAACTAATCCCGCTGGATAATGGCGGATTTGTAGCAGATACACCCGGATTCAGCCAGCTGGACTTTCTGGAGATTGGTGTGGAGGAACTATCCACCTGTTTCCGTGAATTTGCCCAGTATGCGGATCAGTGCAAGTTCCGAGGCTGTACCCATACACATGAGCCTCAATGCCGAGTACTTGCAGCCAAGGAGGAAGGTCTAATCTCCGACAGCCGTTACAAGCATTATGAGCAGTTCCTTACAGAAATGAAAGACAAGAAGCGGAGGTACTAATTATGATTAAAATTGCTCCATCCATCTTATCTGCAGATTTTGCACGTCTTGGTGCTGAAGTAGCTGAAGCGCAAGCTGCTGGCGGTGACTGGATTCATGTTGATGTCATGGACGGCCATTTCGTTCCGAATATTACGCTGGGTCCTGCCATTGTGAAAGCTATTGCACCACATACCAACCTGCCACTGGATGTACATCTGATGATTGAAAATCCGGAACGGTATGTTGAGGAATTTGCCAAAGCGGGAGCGGCTGTTATTACTGTTCACGCCGAGGCCTGTGTGCATTTGCACCGTGTGATCCACCTGATTAAGGAACAGGGAGTCAAGGCGGGAGTTGCTCTGAATCCAGGGACGCCGGCCAGTGCCATTCAGGAAGTGCTTGATGACGTGGACATGGTTCTGGTCATGACCGTGAACCCTGGTTTTGGCGGACAAGCGTTCATCTCGGGAACCATGAACAAAATCAGACAAATTCGCAGCTGGCTGAATGAAAAAGGACGTCATGACGTGCACATCGAAGTGGACGGGGGAATTGCAGCCGATACTGCACCACTCGTTGTAGAAGCTGGCGCGGATGTTCTCGTTGCAGGTAGTGCAGTATTCGGACGTGAGGACCGTGCAGCCGCTATTGCCGAAATTCGTAGCAGCTACGGAGGCTGATCTATGGGCCTTAAGGAGACGCTGTGGACAATGGCTGCGAGCCTTGTAACGGGACTGGTGCTTGCGTTATTTGCAGTCATTCAATCCCCATACAATGCGCTTACCTCACTAATTGGCGTGGGCGTTGTCATTATGTATTTTCGAAAGTTTGATCGTACACGATCGCGTGTTACGTTCGTTGTATTCAGCATACTGTATTACTTGCTGAGCGTATTCATGATCGCTGTTTATCAATACGTTCCTGCCCAAACGTAAATGAGCTGTTCTTCGGGCTCGTCATGTTGGAATAGGGACAGGTGGTTCCGCATAAATATGGTTACATGAGCAGGTTTCTCATGTAGCCTTTTTTGTCGTGTTTAAGGTGAAGAAGGCCCTGAAGCATAGGATACGGCGGATGCATGAGCATGATGGGGAGGGTGAAGTATGAAATTTTACACATTCAAACTGCCGAAGTTTTTGGGAGGGTTTGTAAAGGCGATCCTTAATACGTTTCAAAAGAACTGATAAGATCGAGAGCAGGCTCAAAAGGCGAATACCGCCGCTATGGCTTCAGGACGATTGGGGAATCCGACCTGAGAAGCGCCATGCGGCGGGTATTCACATGCTTGCGCAGGTGTTTATGTACTTTTTTGAATACCAAAAAAGCACCTGCAAGGAACAAGGTGCTTTTTGCTTATCCGATTTATAGTAGCTTTGCGTGATTATACGCGAGTCACTTTACCGGCTTTCAGTGCACGGGTGCTTACGTATACACGTTTTGGTTTACCGTTCACGAGAATGCGGACCTTCTGAACGTTTACGCCCCAAGAACGACGGTTACGGTTGTTAGCGTGGGATACGTGGTTACCGGTGCCCGGTTTCTTACCTGTCACATAACATTTGCGAGACATAGATTACACCTCCTATCCTAAAATAACCAGTTGCCTTCGGAGAGACGAAAGTCATTCCTTAAAGGCTAAATTGTTCTTCCTGACCATAATGGTCAGGCTCCAGTAGCTAATGGCGTTGTTCAAGCCGGCATGGCCGGATCATTTCCATTACTTAACCTGCATAAAACAATACTTGAATATAATATCATACCCAAAAAAGCTTCGTCAACTGATCCAAAAACTTTATTTATTTCTCCTGCCTAATATAGTACAATGTTGAATAGTCCATAATACAGCGGTGAACAGGCTGTTGCCGCGAGAAAGCTGGAGATTTGACCGTCCCTAGGGGGCGGTGGTCTGCAATTTGGCAACGCTGTGCGCTGTGACATTTCCATCACTGGCACCAGTCTCCATGCGGCATTCATGCCGGCTCTCGATACCGGTGCATATCCGTATGCCCCGAACTCGGGCTTCAGCGGTTGCAAGATATCGGTGGCCCGGCCGCCCAGACCGTAGATCCGGATGACATGTTGATTTGTATGCCTTTGCCGGACAAGGTGTGGACGAAGAATGACGCAGTAAGCGTCAACGCATGAACAGACCAGATAACATCTTGGTGCAAGATGTTCGTGTATCAAGCTAGGAAGGGGAATTCTCACTTGAGTATACGTTCTTTAAATGGAACAGATTTCACCGCAATGGTACTTGCCGGCGCGGAACAACTTGGACAGCATGCAGAGCACGTCAATTCCCTGAATGTTTTCCCTGTGCCGGATGGCGACACGGGAACGAACATGAATTTGACAATGAGTGCGGGAGTTGCAGAGATTAAACGCAAGAGTTCTGCCTCCATCGGAGAAGCTGCCGGTATTTTATCCAAAGGCCTGCTCATGGGCGCACGGGGGAACTCAGGCGTTATTTTATCGCAGTTGTTCCGTGGGTTTAGTCGTTCAGCTGCCCCTTATGAGGAACTGAATACAATCCAATTTGCAGCGGCCCTCCAAAACGGCGTGGACGCAGCGTACAAAGCTGTCGTGAAGCCTGTTGAAGGAACCATTCTTACCGTGGCTAAGGAAGCTGCGAAACATGCCAGCTACTATGCAAGACGGACGAATGATATTACCGAATTAATGAATGAAGTATTGTTAAAAGCAAAAGAGGCACTGGCAACGACTCCGGAATTGCTGCCTGTATTAAAACAGGTCGGCGTCGTGGATTCGGGTGGACAGGGGCTTGTATATATTTACGAAGGTTTTATGGAAGTTCTGCTGCAGACCGACGGTGTTAGCCGTGCATCCCTGCAAAAAGAAGTACAACCATCTGTGGCATCGTCCGCATTGAAACCGGCTGTACCGGTAGAAGAGGTGCCTGCCAAGCCTGCGCAGCAGGTTATTGCTCCAGAGATGCCATTATCTGCACAGGCTAGACTGGAAACGGAAGATATCGAATTCCTGTATGATATGGAATTCTTCATTAACCGCCAGCTGGGAGATAATGCAGGAGTGGCATTCGATGACGAGGCATTCCGGAAAGCGTTGTCAGTTAATGGTGATTCCATCATCATTATTGCTGACGACGAAGTGATCAAGGTGCATGTGCACTCCAAGACACCTGGAGATGTACTGAATCTGGCACTCCGTTACGGCGAAATTACTCAGATTCACATTTTGAATATGCGTGAACAGCACCGGGATCTGCTGACGGCGGGTATGGACATTGCGCCTTCTCCTGAATTGTTTGCAGAGATTCCGCCTGAAACGACACGCAGTCATGAAGAAGCAGTGCCTCCGGCAGATGAGATGGCTCCGTATGGTTTTATCGCTGTATCTTCAGGCGAGGGTATTGCGGAAATCTTCCAAAGTCTCGGAGTGGACGTCGTTCTGTCCGGCGGACAGACGATGAATCCGAGTACCGAGGACTTTGTGAATGCAGTTCGCTCGATCGCTGCGGAACAGGTATTTATTTTGCCGAACAATTCAAATATTGTTCTTGCTGCGGAACAGGCACGCGAACTGCTTGAAGACGAACGCCGGATCACGGTGATCCCGAGCAAAACCATTCCACAAGGAATGGCAGCTGCGTTTGCTTTTCAGGAGGATGAATCTGCTGAAACCAACCGTGATCAGATGCTGGAAGCCATTGGCCGAGTGCAGTCGGGTCAGGTTACTCATGCCGTAAGAGACACTCAGTACGATGAGCTGGATATCAAGGCAGGCCATTACATTGGTATCCATAATTCCAAAATCGTTGCGACAGATGAAAGCATGCTGCGGGCGTGTGAAGGGTTGCTGCAGCAGATGATGGAGAGTGGAGATGAAGTGGTTACCATCCTCGAAGGGGAAGAAGCTGACTCTGAGGTTACTGCTGCGCTTGCGGCATGGCTGGAGTCGCAATATCCTGATGCTGAGGTGGAGGTACATTCCGGAGGACAGCCAGTTTATTATTATTTGTTCTCTGTGGAGTCCTGATAGTACACTCACGCAAGGAGGAATCTCGCTTGAGCCATAAGATTGCAATTGTAACAGACAGTACCGCAGATATACCGGAAGAGCTTGTCCGTAAATACGGAATTCATGTGGTTCCACTGCGCGTTCTGTTTGGTGAAGAAAGTTATGCAGACGGCGTTGATCTGACTTCGGAACAGTTTTATGCCAAATTGGAGAAGGCTTCGGCGTTACCTACAACGTCACAGCCTTCTCCAACCGAATTCATGAACATCTACCAGACTCTGCTGGATGAAGACCCGGAACGTCCGATTGTCTCGATTCACCTGTCATCAGGCATGAGTGGAACCTATCAATCGGCACTACTGGGCAAATCCCTGCTGGAGCGCGAGGGTGACATTACGGTGCTGGACTCCAAGTCGGCATCTTATGGATATGGGTTGATGGTCGTTCAGGCAGCTGAACTTGCGAGTCAAGGCAAGTCGGCAGCCGAGATTGCGGCAGCTGTGGAAGCCATGCAGAAGAGCCGCAAGCTGTTTTTCCTTGTGGATACACTGGAGTACCTGCAAAAAGGTGGGCGGATCGGGAAGGCAGCGGCTATCCTGGGCACCTTACTGAATATTAAGCCCATCTTGTCCATTGATGAGGAAGGTGTCATATACGCTGTTGAAAAAGTCAGAGGACACAAAAAAGCAATGGCACGCATCATTGAGCTGTTTCAGCAGGACCTTGCGGGTAAGCGTGTGAACGTGGCCGTAGGCCATACCGCAGATCCGGGATCAGCGATTGCTTGTGCAGAGCAGTTGCGTGGGCATTTTACACTGAATGAAGTGGTGTACACCAATATTGGAGCTGTTATTGGCAGCCATGTTGGGCCTGGCGTTATTGCCATCTTTATGTGGCCTGTTCCGGAATGAGGGATTAGACATGAAATTGGAAGAAATATCGGTTAAGCAAATTAACGGCGTGAGTGCTCTCAAAGAGGGAGAGCTTCACGCCTTTGGCATCTCTAGTGTTAAAGACCTGCTTGAGTACTATCCGTTCCGTTATGAGGATTATCGTCTGCGCTCTCTTAGTGAAGTGAAAGACGGGGACAAGATTACGGTCCAGGGTAAGATCATGGGTATTCCGGTGTTGCAGCGCTATGGTAAAAAGTCCCGTCTCACCTGCAAGGTGATGACAGAAGAGTGGATGATTACGGCAACCTGGTTTAATCGTCATTTTCTAAAAGACCAGCTTACGCCGAACCGCGAAATTGTGCTTACCGGGAAGTGGGAACAAAAGCGTATGCAGATGACCGTCTCGGATTCGGAGTTTCCGGATAAGGGAGATGGCCGTTCAGGTACGCTGCAGCCGGTCTATTCGGTAACGGGCAAGCTGACGCAATCCTGGATGCGCAAGACGATTAATCAGGGGTTAATTCAATTTGGAGACATGATTCCCGAGATTTTACCTCCATCTCTTATGAAGAAATATGGATTGATGCCTCGTAAACAGGCGATCGCGGGGATTCACCGTCCACAGGATAATCGGGAAGGCCAGCAGGCCAGACAGCGCATGGTCTATGAAGAATTGTTTTTGTTCCAGCTTAAGATGCAGGCCTACCGTGCATTGAACCGAAACCGGATGGATGGGGTTGTGCATACAACGGATAATGCCACCATTCGCGAGTTTGTGCGCAGTCTGCCATTTGAACTGACAGATGCACAGAAGAAGGTGGAGCTGGAGATCCTTCATGATATGCGTTCACCTTATTCCATGAATCGCTTGCTCCAAGGCGATGTGGGTTCGGGTAAAACGGTGATTGCAGCAATAGCACTGTACACCTCGGTTCGTTCCGGTTTCCAGGGTGCTCTAATGGTTCCAACCGAGATTCTGGCCGAGCAGCATATGCGATCATTGCAAAAGCTGTTTGAACCTTTTGGCGTAACGGTAGGCCTTCTAACCGGCAGCGTGAATGGACGGAAACGCAAAGATCTGATCGCTTCGCTGCAAATGGGGATGATTGATATCGTGGTGGGTACCCATGCGTTGATTCAGGAAGATGTATTCTTCCGTGATCTTGGTCTCGTCGTGACGGACGAGCAGCATCGCTTCGGTGTGAACCAGCGCAGCATTTTGCGGCGAAAAGGATATAATCCCGATGTGTTAACCATGACGGCGACCCCGATTCCGCGGACGCTGGCCATTACGGCATTTGGGGATATTGAAGTATCGACGATCTCGGAACGGCCGAAGGGACGAATTCCAATCTCCACCTATTGGGTTAAACATGACATGATGGAGCGTGTGCTCGGATTCATCTCCCGCGAAGTGGATCAGGGCCGTCAGGCTTATCTCATATGCCCCCTAATTGAGGAATCCGAGAAGCTGGATGTCCAGAATGCGATTGATCTGCACGTACAGATGCAGCAGAATTTTCCGAATTATCGTGTGGGCCTGCTGCATGGACGGATGACCGCTGGGGAGAAAGAGGAGATGATGCGTGCGTTCTACAGCAATGATATTCAGCTTCTCGTCTCCACCACGGTGGTAGAAGTGGGCGTCGATGTACCGAACGCTACATTAATGGTTATTATGGATGCCGACCGTTTCGGCCTGTCTCAGCTGCATCAGCTTCGCGGCCGTGTGGGCCGGGGAGCCCATGCGTCCTATTGTGTGCTTATCGCCGATCCCAAGACAGAGGTTGGGCAGGAGCGCATGAAGGTCATGACTGAAACGGAGGATGGGTTTGAAGTTTCCCGCCGTGATCTCGATTTGCGAGGCCCGGGTGACTTCTTCGGTACCAAACAGAGCGGGTTGCCGGAATTCCGCCTGGCGGATATGGTTGCAGACTTTGCCGTATTGGAGCAAGCAAGGGATGATGTGACTGGTCTAATCGCCGATGCGACCTTCTGGACGTCTGTGGACTATACGGCTTTGCGAGAGTATCTACAGCAGCAGCAGGTATTCCAGGGTGATCTGATCGATTGATTTTCGCCTGGATGCATGGCTTTCCTGCAATTCGTGCGAAAAAAGTCAAGTGAACAAGCCCTTCCATCATATGAATAGAAAGTGAGTTCATTTTTGGGAGGTGCTGTACGTTTTGGGTTATCAACAATATGGAATTAGTCCGCAGCTGGTGGAGCGGATCAAATTAAAGATGAAAAATCCTGCTGTCAAAGATCGCATCAAAAAACTGATTGATGGAATTACCAAGTCCGATCTTCAGGACCGGACCAAGGTTAGAAGATTGGTCAAGTCATCTGCTGTCATCTTGAATGAAAACTTCTCTTCAGCTCAGGAGGAGCAGTTCGTTGCCTTCGTCATCGCCCAGAAGATTGATCCCAACAATACGTTTCATTTGATTAAGCTATGGGGGATGTTTCGGTGAGTTTGGATGTAGGTTGAGGGTAATAAAATGAACTGCACATTCACATGGAGCACTACGATGCCAGAACAACCTTCCGATCGCTGTTATCCCCGGATTTTTTTGGAGTCCCTTTCTCAAAGGGGAAAATCCGGGGATAAAGGCGAGCGCTTCGCTTCTTCAGGTTTATTCTGTCCTCTTCGTTTTGTGTGAATGATCTGTTTATTTTATAAAACTCAACATACATCGAGGGTGTAGGTTGGTTAAAAAGTGGGGCAGTCCATAAGTCATGAAAATGACTTATGGACTGCCTTTTTGATGTTAGACATTAGGCAAAGCGTGAGTGATGCATGATAAGGACGTGTTTCAAGAAAAGTGAAAATAGTTGTAACGAACTGAGCGCACGCTATCCGGGTAATTTCTTCAGGTTCGGTGTCGTAACGAATCGTAGAGCTATTATTTCGTCATTTCGAGAGGGTGTTGCAGTTTTTTACTGAAATAGCGTGGCTCAGGTTCGTTAGATTTTTCATTCCACACGAATTCTCGTAATAAGGTGTAACGGATTCCTTAAAGTCTGGTCTGAATGGAGCAATCGACTCTCCACTGCATCCTTTTACTTCTCATTTCCACCTGATGACTTTGCTTTCTCCTTGGCAGAGCGGTAAACTGGTGCATACGAGCAAAAGGGATGAACGCAAAATGAGCATTCATAGGATCAAGTAAAATGGAACGAAAACCGGAGACGCAATATTAAGGTGTAAGGCATAACGCATAACGCTGGATTTTGATGAATTTGGAGGAAGCGGGCTTCATGGAAATGTTTACGATGCTGCTGGGTTTGTTTGAGCGGGCGGCGCTGCTAATTATCTTTTTATTCTTTTTATCAAGGGTACCTCGTTTTAGACAGATTTTGCAGAAGGGGAAACTAAGGCCACAGGAATATGTGGCGGTGACGCTGTTGTTCTGTGCTTTTGCGATCTTTGGCACCTATACCGGGATCAATGTGGAAGGTTCACTGGTGAATGTACGGATTATCGCCATTTTGTCTGGTGGAATTTTGTTTGGAGCACCTGTAGGGATTATTACGGGGATTGTATCGGGAGTGCACCGTTATTTAATTGATATGGATGGGGTTACAGCCATTCCGTGTCTCATTACGAGTATCATTGCCGGTCTGGTGTCGGGTTACATTCATAAATATACGCCCAAGTCGAAGCGATGGATGATTGGTATTGCGGCCGGGATGATCTGTGAAGCACTTACGATGCTGCTGATCCTGCTATATTCCTATCCAGACCCGCTCGGTGCTGACATTGTATCCAAGATTGCATTGCCCATGATTTTAGGTGAGGTCAATATTGGACTGATCGTGCTGCTGGTTCAGAGTGTGGAAGGGGAAAAGGAAATGATCGCAGCACGCCAGGCCAAGCTGGCCTTGGAAATTGCGAACAAAACCCTGCCCTACTTCCGCTCTATTGATGAGGATTCCCTGCGAACCATCTGTCGCATTATTCAAGAGGATATCCAGGCTGACGCTGTTGCCATTACGAATACACGGAATGTACTGGCCTATGTTGGGTTTGGAGAAGAACGATATCATATTGGCAATGAGATCATTAGCGAGATGACGAAGCAGACGATCTCCAGCGGAGAGATTACGATCAGTAACGATGTGACCGATGAGAAAACACCGGATATTCATTCCCTGCTGATTATTCCGCTCAAGGAACGGAGCGAGGTCACAGGAGCCTTGAAGATTTATTACCGTAAAGCCTATAAAATTACTTATCCGCTGCAAACGATGGCTGTGGGACTATCCCAGATTATTTCCACTCAGATGGAAGTATCCCGGGTCGAAGAGATTAAGGCAACCGCCAACAAAGCGGAACTGCGGGCGTTGCAGACAACCATTCATCCTCATTTTCTCTTCAATGCGCTGAACGCGATTGCTTCTTCGATTCGAACGAAGCCTGACCGGGCGCGGGAGCTAATCGTGAATTTGTCTGGATATATGCGCTACAATCTGGAGCTGTCGGATGAGCTGATCGATATCCATAAGGAGTTGGAGCAGGTCCGCAATTATGTAGAGATTGAGAAGGCTCGTTATGGCAGCAGGCTTAACGTGATCTATGAGATTGATGAAGTGGCGGTGCATATTCCAAGTCTGGTTATTCAGCCGCTGGTTGAGAATGCTATTATTCATGGTGTCCTCAAGGTCAAAGGTCCTGGAACGGTGCGGATTCGGGTACAGGATTACCCTGATTTTGTACGAATAGGAGTCAGTGATACCGGTGCTGGTATTAACCCCGATATCATTGATAAGGTCTATCATGACCGGATGCCGGGGAATCAGATTGGTTTATATAATGTTCATCGGCGAGTGAAGCTCATTTATGGGCAAGGTGTAACCATTACGCGGCTGGAGCAAGGAACCGATATTATTTTTGATGTACCCAAAGGAGATGTCGTAACAAGGTGATTGGTCTATGAGAGCCCTTATCGTGGAAGATGAAATTCCAGCAAGTGAAGAATTGAATTATTTGATCCAGGAACATAGTCAGATTGAAGTGGTTGCCTGCCTGGAAGATGGACTGGATGTGCTGAAGTTTCTGCAGGAGCAGGAAGTCGACGTTATTTTTCTCGATATTAACATTCCATCCCTGGACGGCATGATGCTGGCCCATCATATTGGGAAGTTCGCCAGTAAGCCTTATATCGTCTTTACGACAGCTTATAAGGAGCATGCGGCTGAAGCATTCGAGCTGGAAGCCTTTGACTACATTCTGAAGCCTTACGATGAGAAACGGATTGCAGCCATGCTGCTTAAACTGGAGAATACCTTCAAACGCGATCATGCGGGAGAAGGAATGGGTGAACACGGGCAGGCCCAAGTGATGGATGAGATTTCTGTGCAAGGATCACCGCCCAAAGCATCTGTTGCCGGAAGTGGAATACGAATTAATCTGCTGCGAAACGATAACATTATCGTAACGGATACAGCCGACATTTATTATGCGGAAGCACAAGAGAAAGTAACGAAGGTGTATACCAAAAATGGTGAGTTTACGATGCCAGTGAGTATTACGGATTTTCATTCCCGACTGCCCCAGGAGTCCTTCTTCCGCTGCCATCGTTCTTACCTGGTCAATCTGTCTCAAATTCGTGAAATTGTACCCTGGTTTAACAATACCTATCTGCTTCGTCTGCGCGATCTGGAAGCGGAAGTGCCAGTAAGCCGGGGCAAGGTCAAGGAATTCAGGCAGCTCATGCGCATATAGAGGCATTTCATTCCGTATCTGATGCAACTCATGCTTAAATCGGTGTTATGAATCCCCTTTCATGTATGATTAGCTTGTGAACGCATTCAAAGCAGCATTGTCATTCATCCAATGATGGACAGTGTGCTCAGACATGACATCGGCAAAGGGGAGATCACGATGAAAGCAGCTATTTCATCAGCACCTAATTCAGCAACGACATCCATAAAAATGAATCGTTGGCTTATTGTACTGGGAACGATCATTGTACAAATGGGCCTTGGAACCATCTACACCTGGAGTTTATTTAATCAACCGCTGTCTGATCGTTTCGGATGGGACGTCAGCTCGGTCGCGATAACTTTTTCCATCACGAGTTTTGCACTCGCATTTGCTACGCTGTTTGCAGGCCGGCTGCAGGAACGTTGGGGACTTCAGCGCCTGATCCGTGTTGCGGGGGTTGTTCTTGGTCTGGGACTGGTGCTCAGTTCTCAAGTTACTTCACTCACACTGCTCTACATTTTGGCAGGATTCGTGGTTGGATTCGCAGACGGGACCGCTTATATTACGTCGTTATCCAACTTGATCAAATGGTTCCCGGAACGCAAAGGTCTCATCTCGGGTATTTCCGTTGGTGCTTTTGGTACAGGCAGTCTGTTGTTTAAATATGTCAACTCGGCATTGATTGGCGCTGTAGGACCTGCTCAGGCATTTATGTATTGGGGCATCATTGTCCTGGTCCTGATTGTGGCCGGATCTTTCCTGATTCGTGAAGCCGTTGTTCGTGAGCAGGCTCCCGTTAGCAAGGCCGAAGGGGCGAAGCAGGAAGTTACTCGTCATCAGTACACGGTAAAAGAAATGCTTCGAACCAAAGAAGCGTATATGCTGTTCGTTATTTTCTTCACGGCTTGTATGAGTGGATTGTATCTGATCGGTATCGTCAAAGACATTGGCGTGCAGCTGGCAGGTCTTGACGTGGCTACCGCTGCGAATGCCGTAGCGATGGTTGCGATCTTCAATACGGCAGGGCGAATCATCTTGGGAGCCTTGTCGGACAAAGTAGGCCGAATGAAAGTGATTGCCGGTGCACTGCTGGTTACGGCAGCTGCTGTCATGACACTAAGCCTCGTTCCGCTGACCTATGGCGTGTTCTTCGCCTGCGTGGCTGCAGTTGCGTTCTGTTTCGGTGGTAACATTACCGTATTTCCGGCGATTGTCGCGGATTACTTCGGACTGAAAAATCAGAGCAAAAACTATGGCGTCATCTATCAGGGATTTGGAATTGGAGCCCTGGCTGGTTCCTTTATCAGTGCCCTGCTGGGCGGATTCCATCTGACGTTTATCGTTATTGCCATACTCTGTGCTGTTTCCCTGCTGCTTGCCTTGATGATTACACCTCCGGGTCAAAATCGTCGTACACGTCAGCATGAAGGTCAAATGAGTCTCAAACCTTCATCCCGGGCAAGCTGAGTGAATCCGAATTTTGAATATCGTTATAATGTAATGTTCTATATTAAATAAATGAATGGCGGTCTCTGCGGAGGCCGCTTTTTCCAATAGGGATAGGCAAAAACTGCTGGCTCGTACTGGACGGCTCGGGGGCAACGTGCATTGTATCCTGTGCTTCTGCTATACTCTAGGTGAATTGAATGACCACAACATCTGTTCGGATCTGGAGGAGGATTTCAATGAACTTCGTTAAATATGCTGAACCTGATTTTGCAGACTATTATGCTCTGGTTTCCAATATGGAAGTGATGAAACAAATTACGGAACGTACTCTCCCGGAGGATGAGGCGAAGACACAATTCCGATCCATGCTTGATTATAATCTGGAATCCAGCTGCGGATATTACCGGGTATCAGGTGCAGATGGAGCTGGGTTGGCATACGCCAAACTCATTCCGGATGAATCCGATTCATCCCGAGCGGAGATGGGCTACATGGTTTTGCCTGAGTACTGGGGCCAAGGTCATGGCACGTCTCATTTTAAAGGCACAGGCGGCGGGTATTGGTGTGCTTTACGCGATCATTGACCCATCCAACCTGGCATCCCGTCGAATATTGATCAGACAGAACTTCGTATCCACATGGACAGGCGATATGGAAGGACTCCCCGGCGAAATTCTGGAATTAAACCTTCAAGTGCGTCGGTAACCGATCACGCCAGGAGGGTAATGATATATACACATTCTGCTTATACCTGGCATGGGAGCTCATACCCGGCCGGGCATGATGCAGGATGCTGCACAGAGATATGGAGGAGATGGAGATGAGCAATACGGTAATGGAGCGTCTGAACGAATTGCTGCCTGAATGGCTGGAGACCAGTCGTCTGCATACAGGGCAGGGAAAGGTTGCTTCGTATATCCCGGAACTGGTCAAGGCTTCACAGGATGAGCTGGGCATACATATTATGGACGCCGAAGGCAATCATGTGTCTGCCGGAGATTGCGGTGTCCCCTTTACGATGCAGAGCATCTCCAAAGTGTTCACGCTTATTCTGGCCCTGATGGATCATGGGGAAGAAGCGGTTTTCTTTAATGTAGGAAAAGAACCTACGGGTGATGATTACAATTCGATGATCAAGCTTGAACTGGTTGAACCGGGTATCCCGTTTAATCCGCTGATTAACGCGGGAGCCATAACGGTCTCCTCCCTGGTCGCGGGAGACTGCAAGGAAGAGAAGTCACGGCGAATTCTGGAGTTTTTCCGCAAGCTCGCGAATAATGATCGGCTGGATTATAACGAAGAGGTCTTCCGGTCCGAATCGGAGACAGGTCACTTGAATCGTTCGCTGGCTTATTTTTTGAAGCATAATGGTGTAATCAAGGAAGATGTGGAAGATGTGCTCTGTGTCTATTTCCGTCACTGCTCGATCGAGGTGACTTGTGCGGATCTGGCCCGTATGGCTCTAGTGCTTGCCCATGACGGAACAGATCCGATCACCGGAAATGAGCTCATTCCCCGTCGCTATGTACAGATTGCCAAAACCTTCATGACGACCTGCGGTATGTATAATGCATCGGGCGAATTTGCCATTGAAGTCGGACTGCCTGCCAAAAGTGGTGTATCCGGCGGAATTATCACCCTTGTTCCTGGCCAATTTGGTATTGGTCTTGTAGGACCAGCTCTGAATCGTAAAGGGAACAGCATTGCGGGTGTGCATTTGCTGGAGCGTCTCTCCAAAGAGTTTGACTGGAGTCTTTTCTGAAGATTTCCCCATATACCCACCAAAATGGCCGATGAATCACATATCGGTCATTTTGCTTCTTTGGGCCGAAGTCAGCTCCGGCGAAAATGGGTGTTTGGATGCCTGAGAGAGCGTTATTGAAAGTGTAGGAAAACGGTCCTGCTTGCATAAATTCGGCTGCATCTATCGCGGAATATTCGCTAATGAGAGTTGGTAAAGTGCATAGTTCATATTGACGATGCAGGATCAGACTGTTGGATTTTTTCCTTCCACGTTATTCGTTCGCCAGTATCACATTGGTAATCAGATTCATCTGGATGTCCCGGGTCCCACTTTGTGTTAGCAGTCTGAGAGTACGGACAGAAGGGTCCAGCTTCAGTACTTGTCCTGTAAACCGGATATCGTCATGTTCATGGTACAGTGTTATGCTCACGGCATCTCCAAGCATCATTGAATTACTGAGCAAACGAGACATTTCTTCCGCTGCCTGAGCATCCAGTGATGGACGGGTACGGGGAGCAAGCTTTTCCTGATGGAGAATGTAAGCTTCCCGGTGCTCGGGAAGCATCATGCGTGAAGACTCAAAGAGTCCGTTTTGCTGTAGTTTTTTACTCATTTGTAATGACCTCCGATTTTATGGGAACGGTCTTGTGCCTGTGCAGACGAGCAGAGCGAGGAAGCCCGCATGATGGCGGTGTCTCCGAACTTGCGCTTGATGTCATCTGTCGCACGTTCCAGTTCTCTTTTGCGTTCACGATCATCGAACCAGGACAGCTGCACTTCGGAATCAGGCACCAGCCCGGTCAAGGAAATGCTGATGCGGCGGATGGGTAATCCGTCCCAATGACGAAGGAAGAGCGCCGCGGCCGCATCGTAGACTTCATCTGTAATGTTGGTTGGCTCGTTTACCTTCATCTGGCGCGAGAAGCCAGTTGGGCGGTCGTAGTCCTGCCCACGGCATCCCACGGAGACAACGTTGCCCATCAGTGATTTGTCCCGTGAACGTCGACAGACGAGCTCTGCCAGCTCAAGCAGGACAACCTTGATCTCTTCCCAGGACTCATAATCTCTGGGAAGCGTCATCTGATGTCCGATGCCCTGCTGCTGATGCGTGTATGTCCCGGGTTTCACGGGTGATTCATCCATGCCGCGGGCAATGCGCCATATTACTTCACCATTAACTCCCCAGCGTTCCCTCAGTCTGGACAGAGGCGTCTGTGCCAGATCACCAATGGTGTGAATTCCCATGTTATAGAGATGTCTCCCCATCCGTGAACCGACCATGAACATCTCCCGGACAGGTTTGGTCCAGATTGTTTTCTCCATGTCCTTACGATTCAGTACACAGATGCCTCCGGGGATTTTTTTGGCATATAAGTCACAGGCCATTTTGCTCACCACTTTGGTATCACTGATACCGATCCGAATATATACCCCGGTCTCCTCCATGACCCTGGATTGAATGCTGCGGGCAATCGTCTCCGGGCTGCCGAACAGATCCAGGCTTCCGGTGACATCGAGAAACTGCTCATCAATACTGTATGGCTCAACAAGGTCAGTGAAGGACTGAAGAATCCGGGTGATGTGAAGCGATACGCGAATGTATTCCGCCATCCGGGGGCGAACAACGACAACGTCCGGACATTTGGCGAGGGCATCACCCAGTCGCTCAGCCGTAGTAATTCCATAAGATTTGGCGAGAGGGCAGGCCGCAAGGATGATACCCGAACGGCGTGCCGGATCTCCCGCTACGACAAGGGGACGGTCTTTGTATTCGGGATGTGCCGATTTCTCCACACTGGCATAGAATGACTGGCAGTCTGCGAGCATAATGACGCGTCCATCTTTGCGGGACATAACGGGTCTCTCCTTTGTTCCATGATTCGGCTGTTCACGAACAGACCGAGCTATTCAGCCGTGTTTTTTACATTTTATTTACATATTGGAACAAGTGTTCCTGTTTTATAAGCATATCCCGAATGATCAAAAGCGGCAACCGGAATTTTTTTGCAAATTGGACACAATTATGGAATACGAATAATAGAGTCAGAATTTAGGAAATAAGATGTGCTTTTTTACATTTGATGTAAGAGATTCGTGACTTCAGGGTGATGACCCGGTGTTCATTTCGTTTTTTGTAAAAGTAATATAAATGGGCACAGTCCTATAAGGGGGGACTGATGTCCTTTTTTGCTTTTCTGCACTTTTCAGAAAACCTTGACAGGCCGCGGGTTTTCACTGATGCGTTATCGGACTATAGTATCAATTTTGTAATCTTTATGGTTAATACTGTAAAAACGTCCGCAACTTTAACATATGACTTGCGTTTAAAGGGGTAAGTGTTCAAGCAGAAACAGCTGCTGCATACCGCGTTGCATATAACTTTAACGGGTAGAGAACTGCAACAGGTCAAGGCGTTTACAATTAGGTTTTAACCATCACAAATGGTATTCATGAAGTTGAGAAGTCAGACAGACTTTTAATGCAAGTTGATGGCCGTTTTTACGGATTATGGGCAGAATGTTGCATTTCACGTTTGCTTCCATCAGCCTAGTTACAAATGCGGAGACTTGGCGCTATAGTGAGAACACACCGCTGGCATCTCTACCCGGAGCGGACATCCAAGCAGTATGAATGGCTGCATGCCTGTTAGCTTTATTCAGATTCAGAAGAAAACAGGCAGGATGCATAATAGAGAGGTGAGCAATCAGGAGCCATGAGCAGACGAAGACGAAAGCGCTGGATGTTGACGATGCTGACGGGAGCGGTTGTACTGACCGGTGGAATATTGGCCGGCTGGCACTACATGCAGCCCCAGCTCGTAACTTACACAGCAGAGAATGGCACGGAGATGAAATTCAAGACCGAGGGAGACCGGTTCATGGAATATGGGCCGGATGGAACATGGAGGGAGATGTTCGTTAAGGGCGTCAACCTGGGTGCAACTTCACCGGGATATTATCCAGGAGAATTTCCCCTGACCGAAGAGGATTACCTAAGGTGGTTCCAGCAGATTCAGGAAATGGGGGCCAATGTCATACGGGTCTATACGGTCCACGAACCGATTTTTTACTCTGCATTGGTCGATTATAACCGTGGCCGGGAGCAACCGTTATATTTTATACAGGGTATATGGTCGCCGGAAGAAGAGTTGATTGAGAAGCAGGACGCTTTTGCTGATCACATTGAACAGACGTTCAAGCAGGAGATTGAAAAAGCGGTAACCGCGGTATACGGGGATGCGGATATTCCCGAGAAGGCCGGAGCCTCCAGCGGCAAGTACAAGAAGAATGCCGGTAAATATCTGATGGCCTGGCATGTTGGCACCGAGTGGGATCCCACGATGGTAGACAACACGAATGAAAAACATCCCGATGTTCCGCAATACAAGGGCGTTCATTTTTCCGGGACAGCAGATGCTTCTCCTTTCGAGAACTGGTTAGCCGAGCTGCTGGACTACACAGCCGTTCTGGAGAAAAAGTATGGTTGGGAACATCCGATGACGTTCACCAATTGGGTGACAACCGATGTGCTGGAACATCCAGGCGAACCATTGTATGAGGAGGACCTCGTCAGTGTGGACGCCCGTCATATTCAGCCGGAGGAATGGCAGGGAGGATACTTCGCAGCATATCATGTGTATCCCTACTATCCGGACTTATTCCATACGGACCAGACGCTTCAAACAATCAAGGATGCAAACGGCGAGTACAACACGTACAAAAGCTATTTACGCAAGCTTAAAGCCGAGTATTCCGATATGCCTGTAATGGTTACAGAGTATGGTGTACCTTCTTCCCTGGGGATCTCTCATCTAGGCATGGGAGGAAGGGATCAGGGTGGACATAACGAGGCTGAACAAGGAGCCATTGACGCTTCATTGACTCAGGATATCTATGATGAAGGGTATGCGGGAGCAATTTTGTTCATGTGGCAGGATGAATGGTTCAAGAAAACCTGGAACACGATGCCTTTCGAAATTCCTGCTGATCGGCGGGCCTACTGGCTAAACGTGCTGACCAACGAGAAAATGTTCGGTCTGCTCGCCATGGATCCTGGCAAACAGGAACAGCTGACCATCGACGGGAAACTGGATGACTGGGCTGCGCTGGACGAAGAAGAGGTTACAGTGTGGCAGGGAAAAGTGAACGGCATTCAGGAAATGAAGCTGACCCACGACGAGGCCTATCTGTATATTGGGATGACGCTGGATCAGCCGTTTGATCCAGATAAAACGATACTTCACATAGGGACGGATACACTGGCAGGTGGCAATCAACCTGGCGAGCGCCTTCCGGAAAGAACGCTAAGTGACGGTCTCGAAACGGTCATCACGCTGGGGCAGGATGATGAATCCCAGGTAGAAATCGCCAAGGATTATGATTTTAACCAGCGTCTGTACGGTAAGGAAGGATACGATATGCTGCCGGACAAGCAAGCTGATGCTGCTGATCCCTTCCATCCGTGGAATTTGGCAGTCAGCTTGAGGATGACGCCTCCGGATACCCGGTCCGCTCATCCGTTTATGAATGAAAAGGTGGGTATCCTGAAGAGGGGAACAACCGCCCCCGGACAGTCCGATACGGATTCATTGACCACCTGGCAGTATGACGGTAATCAGGTGGAGATGCGGATTCCCTGGATGCTGCTTGGGTTTGGTGACCCAAGTTCACTGCAAGTGATCGATTATGGACCACTGCAGGAGGGACGGGAGTTTAAAACGGTAACGACTGAAGGCATAACGCTGGTTCCATGGTTAATAGACCGATCGACGGGCAGTGTAGCCTGGCCTGCAGGCGATCAGAACATTCTCGATTTGAAAACCTTGCCTGTGTATAGCTGGCAGCCGTGGGAACAGGTGAAATACAGTGAACGAATGAAGCTGAGTTACGAAGAAATGAAGAAAGTCTTTGAACAAATTCCAAGTTCTCAGATGAATTAAATGAGTATAAAGGAGGACCTTTTCACATGTTTTCGAGTTTGGTTTTGGCCTATATATTCCTATACATCTGTATAGCGCTTGTCGCTCTGGGTGTGATCCTGCTGTTTGCCATGAAAGTGTCCCATAACGGC
This sequence comes from Paenibacillus sp. ACRRY, assembly GCF_022346995.1. Taxonomy (GTDB): domain Bacteria; phylum Bacillota; class Bacilli; order Paenibacillales; family Paenibacillaceae; genus Paenibacillus. The sequence goes on from NZ_JAKRNM010000002.1 coordinate 773,765, forward strand.
AAACGACGCAAGATTGATTTTTACAAACAAAAGCAGCGGGATTACTTCACATATCTGCAAACGGCACTGACTGAAGGTCGTCCGCTGAGATTGCCTCCCGGCAAGCTGGCTCCGGTTGAACGCCAAGTGATCCAGAGCAAACTTATTGAGTGGATTGATCAATTCAAAGGAGAGTACCGGGACAAATTGATAGCACTCTGCCGCGAGGCAGGATTCATAGAGCATGATCTGAAAGAACTTGGCCGGCTGCGTTATGGCCGACAGATCGATGCAGCTTTTCGATTGGGCGGCATGCGCTGTCCCGAAGCCGTTCCTGGCTTAATGGAATTGCTCAAGGATGAGAAGCCTGGACCTATGGCATTCGTGATTGGACGTTCCATTGCGAGAAGCACGACTCGTCAGGGCGAATTGAAGGACATGCTTGAAGTGTTAATGACCAAAGGGAAGTCGATTCATCATCTGGCTGCAGATATTTTGCTTGAGACCAGTCTGGATACGAGCAGACTTCTGATTGAGCTGCTGGAAGATCGCAATCCTGATTTTGTAAAGGTTGGACTTGTCGCCATGTGGGGGCAAGCCGTACCGGAGGTCATGCCGGCACTTGACCGCTTGGTCGGTGCAGAGCATCAGGATGTACGGGCAGAGGCGGTGAAGCTGTATCTGAGCGCAAGTCCGGCACTTCAGGATGAGACGATTCTGAAGCTGATGAAGGATGCTGACCCGGAAGTGCGGGCAGAGGTCGTTCAGGCGCTCGGTTCGAAGCATGCGGCAGGCAGCATTCCACTGCTGCGCAAAGCGCTTCGTGATGAAGACTGGCGAGTGCGCTATAACAGTGCTGAGAGCTTGAGCAAGCTGGGTGAACCCGGTTTCGAAGCTTTGTGTCAGGCAGCGGTACAAGGTACCGGTGTTGAGCGTGAGATTGCCATGCAGCAAATTGAGAGCACGATGAAGCAATCCGGAGCCGATCACAAAGCGGTAGACCAGATGATTGTGCACAACAAGAGAAGACTGCTCTATGATCAATATTTTGCCCCTGTACCGGGTAACCGAACAACGAAGAGACGCACCGGTGTGGCTGCGGTAGGAGGGGATTACACTGCTTAGGGATCTGTTATTGATTTATGGCATGGTAGCCATCTACTATGTCGTTGCTGTAAATGCGCTGTATTTTTCCATTCTGGCGCTTTCATTCCGTAACATCTGGACCATTTTCAGACGGTCCCATTATTCCAAATACAACACATTGTCAGGATCGGAGCTGGTGCCTTCAGTATCCCTGCTGGTGCCCGCTTACAATGAAGAATTGACGATTATTGAAAATGTGAACTGTCTGATGACCCTGAATTACCCAACGTACGAAGTCATCGTGGTGAATGACGGTTCTAGTGACAGTACCTTGAAGGTGCTGCTGAAGGAATACCGTCTGAAACCTGTAACGGATACAAAGATCCGTGGCAAAATTCCTTGTCAAACCATTCGAGGGATATACCACAATCCGGAGTTTCCGGATCTGTACGTAATCGACAAGGAAAATGGCGGAAAGGCAGACTCGCTTAATGCGGGGATTAATCTGTCCCACTATCCGCTGATTTCCTCCATTGATGCAGACTCTTTGCTGGAAAAGGATGCCTTGATCCGCATGGCACGCATGTACATGGAGAATCCCGAAGAGACTGTGGCGATTGGCGGAGATGTTCGCATAGCGAATGGGTGCAAAATCGAAAACGGAGCTGTACAGGATGTCTCCCTGCCGCGCAAAATGTGGCCGATGTTCCAATCCATTGAGTATCTCAAAGCCTTTCTGGGCGGACGGATTGGCTGGAGCCATATGAATGGACTGATCATCGTGTCGGGTGCCTTCGGCATGTTCCGCAAGGATGCTGTTATAGCCGTTGGCGGGTACCGGGATGGTTATCCGGGGGAAGACATGAACATTATCATCAAGCTTCATCGCTATATGCTGGAAAACAAATTGAAATACCGCGTTGCCTTCTGTCCTGAAGCCGTTTGCTGGACACAGGCACCGGATTCCTACCGCATCTTGTCCAGTCAGCGCAAGCGCTGGGGACGCGGTAACCTGAAGAACATGCTTGAGAACCGCGGCATGCTGTTCAACCCGAAATACAAGGTGATGGGCATGCTGACCATGCCATACAACGTCATTTTTGAAGCGCTCAACCCTTATTTCCGAATTACTGGTCTTATCGCTCTTGCTGGTTATGTGCTGCTCGATATGACGCAGTGGCCGATTCTTGTTCTGTTCGGATTGCTGAACTTCGTGAGCGGTTATCTGCTGAGTGTAGGGGCATTGATTCTGGAAGAAATTGCGTTCCGGAGATATAACAAGTTGTCTGATCTGGTCAAAATGCTGGTTTACTCGGCTCTGAAATTTGTGGGCTATCACCAGCTTGGCGTTCTGTGGAGATTGCAGGGACACATTCAGTTCATGCAAAACAACAATTCATGGGGAACCATGACACGTCAGAGTTGGTCCGAGGAACAAAAGGGAAGCGAAGCTGCCTGATTCGCAGCCTGCATCGAGAGGTGCAGGACATTGGGCAACATCGAATTGGTACTAATGGCAATACAGCAGTAACAGAATAGATAACCAAGGGAGAAGGGTGGAAAAGAACATGCCTAATACGGCAACATTGCAGCGTGAAGCTGCCGTTAATGTGTACCGAAGTGTGGAACAGGGATTGAAGGATACGGGTGCCGGAACATGCGGCTTAATGTTCATCCATTGCGGAGGCGTACAGGCCCAGCCGGAGCAGCAGGTCAGGAATTATCTGGAGCAAACGAGCGAGTTTGCCTTCCAGCTGTGGAAGGATGGGGCAACTCAGACGCTTGCGGTCCTGCTGCCTGGTTTGACGCTGAACGAAGTTCACTATGAAGGGCTTCGCATCAAGCATGAGCTGCAGGAGACGGTTCCTGGAGCCGAGCCACAGATTACACTTGCGAGCTTCAAGGATAGTGAGCGTCCTTCTCAGGCGACGATTCAACATATGGCTGAATCTGCGAAGCTGGTTGACCCGTCGGAGATTCATATCTATACGCTGGACAAGACGGCGGACGAGCCGGGCAGAATTTTGATCGTGGATAACGATCCGACGGTTCGTGAGTTTCTGCAGCTGCGCCTGAAAATGCAAGGCTATGAGACGTATGAAGCTGTAGATGGCCTGGCTGCACTTGAATTGATTGAGAAGGTGTCACCTGACCTGGTGCTGACCGAATTGAATCTGTATGGGATTGACGGCCTGCCGTTCATTCACCATATACAGAACCTGGAGGTCGAGCAGCCGCCGAAAATCGTTGTGCTGACCGAGCAGCGTGTTGAACAGACAATCAGCCAATGCTTCCGCAGCGGTGTGGACGATTATATGACCAAACCCTTCTCCCCTGTGGAGCTGGATGCGCGTATTCGTCGCTGCTTGCACTAATAAGATGTTCAACCGAACGGATTTACGGAACACTACAAATACATTAACCTGGAGGGAATATCATGGAGAATCAACAATTCCATACATTACTGAATGCCATTGAAAACAAAGAAGCGGTGCTCGGCGTGGTCGGGCTCGGGTACGTAGGACTTCCACTTGCCGTGGAAATGGTGAATCAAGGCTTTACGGTAATCGGTATTGACCTGGACGCGTCCAAGGTCGACAGTATCTATAATGGGGATTCCTATATTCACGATATCTCGTCCGAGGAATTGAAAAAAGTGATGCAAACAGGCCGTTTTCAGCCTACAACGGATTACAGCATGCTGCGTGTCATTGATGCATTGAGCATTTGCGTGCCAACTCCGCTCAGTGAGAATCAGGATCCGGATACATCCTACATCGAGACAGTGGTGGATCAGATCAAACTGCACATGAAACCGGGCATGCTGATTACCCTGGAGAGCACAACCTACCCGGGTACAACGGAAGAGCTGATTCAGCAAAAGCTGGACAAAATCGGACATGAAGCCGGCAAGGACTATTTCCTCTGCTTCTCGCCTGAACGGGTGGACCCGTCCAACGGACGTTTCACCACGTATAATACGCCGAAAGTGATCGGCGGGACAACGGAAGCCTGCCTGAAACTCGGAACGGCGCTGTATAGCAAGTATGTACAAACGGTTGTACCGGTATCTTCACCAAAAGTGGCGGAGATGTCCAAACTGTTGGAAAATACGTTCCGCAGTGTAAACATTGCGTTCGTGAATGAAATGGCAATGATGTGTGACCGCATGGGTATCGACATCTGGGAAGTCATTGATGCAGCGGCGACGAAGCCTTTCGGATTCATGCCATTCTACCCAGGCCCAGGCATCGGCGGTCACTGCATTCCGCTTGATCCAATGTATCTGTCTTGGAAAGCGAAAGGGTTCCGCTTCTACAGCAAATTTATCGAGCTGGCACAATCGACCAATGACAACATGCCATACTATGTTCTGAACAAAACATCAACGATTTTGAACGAATACGCGAAATCTGTTCGGAACTCCAACATCCTGCTGCTCGGCATGTCGTACAAGCCGAATATTGCAGACCTGCGTGAGTCACCAGGACTTGAAGTATATGAACTGTTCAAGGAAAGCGGAGCGAATGTCAGCTACTACGATCCGTATGCTGATTCCTTCCGTGACAAGCATGACGATACGGTGTACAGCGAAGCATTCAACCTGGAGCAATTCAAGAAATATGACTGCATCGTGCTGATTACCAACCATAGAGATCTGCCATACAGCGATATTGCCGATTTGGGTGTGCCGATTCTGGATACACGCAATGCGTTCCGGACATACACACAGCCGCACATTTACAAAATTGGACACTCGGTTCAGCATCCTGTGCTGGAACCAAGTGAAGCGTTGCTCGTCTGAGAAACAACATGATTCGCTGGGGCAGGATGTCGGCGAGGACAAAATGGGCTTTGCTCGCTCTGACCTTTTGTTTGCTGCTGCTGCCCTGGCTGTTCAAATGGTTTTCGGCAGAGGAGAAAAAAGCGACCTGGCTGTGGGATGCTTCCATCATCGCAGAACAGACCCCGGATATTATCTCCTTCTCCAAGGAGCAGGGTGTAGATGTCATTTTCCTGCAGATGCAGGATGAAGTATCTGATGATACGTATCGCAAATTCATTGCGTCTGCCCGGCAGGCAGAGATCCAGGTACATGCCCTGAATGGTCATGCGGACTGGGCCTACAAGGACAAACAGGAAGAGGGACTCGCTTTCATTGAGCGCATCCGTGCGTATAATGCCGCTTCGGCCAAAAACGAGCGTTTCGAAGGCATTCAGCTGGATGTGGAGCCCTACCAACTGCAGCGCTGGGAGAATGAGCAGGACAGCGTCATTGCAGAGTGGAGTGAGAATATGAAGGCCTGGACAAAAGCGGGTAAGGATGCGGGACTCTATATGAGCGCAGCCATACCGTTCTGGCTGGATGCCCGTCGGGCATCCGAAGGCGGAGGAACGTTCAGCAGGTGGGTCATTGACCAGTTTGATGCCGTTGCGATCATGGCCTATCGGGATAGTGGTCAGCAGATGTATGACCTGTCGAAGGAAGAGCTGGATGAAGCGGATGAATTGGACAAGGACGTATGGATCGGAGCGGAGCTGGCCGATACGCATGAGGGCGAGCATCTGACCTTTTTCCGGAAATCCATAAGCAATATGGATGAAGAGATCGCCAAGGTGTTTGACCTGGCCGCATCTCATTCCTCCTTTGCCGGAGTCGCTGTGCATCATTATGAAGCGTGGTATGCGAAGGAAAACGGTCTTCCCCTGGCTCGCAAAAGTGATGAGGAGAAGTAGCGGGTAGCATGGAAAAGCAGACACCAAAAAGGCAAGTTTCCGGTTAAAGGAAACTTGCCTTTTTCTTTTGCTATTCGCTTTTTGACGCGTCTGACACGATAATCAACTTTTACCGTTTTCACTTGTCCGGTACCGATTGGGTGGCAGACCTACCTGCTTTTTGAACGCTTTGGAGAAGGAAAATAAATCCGGATAACCTACCGAATGAGCTACCTCCGTCAAGGTTAAAGGGGTTTGGACGAGCAGGCGTTTGGCCTGGTCCATTTTGAGCTGCTGGATGTATTGCACCGGAGATAACCCGTACGCTTTGCGAAATTGTTTGGCAAAATGAGTTCGGTCCACCCCCGCGTGAGCAGACACGCCTTCTACCGTGATCCCTCCGGCAAAATGAATGTCCATGTATTCCTTGCCTTTTTGCAGCCAGGGGATAGCCGCATCCGGCTGCAGCCCCTTGGCGGCAGAGGTACGGGAAACTCGATCGAATAGACCGAGAAACCGGGTGAGGCGTCCCAGGTCACTTGCTCCCCCCTGAGGTCTGCGAACTTCCTCCATAAAAGCACGCATTCCACTTGCCGTCTCTGGGGTCAGTATACCTGGACGGTGAGGAGCATCTGGCGTAAGACCAACTCGCGAGAGAAGTTCGGTTGCATGCCTACCGTCAAAGGCGATAAAAATCTTCTGCAGCGGCTCCTTGGGTTCAGTCCAATACTCATGGGTGACATGTGGAAACAGACAGAAAGCATCCCGTGCCCTGAGAGGATACTGTTTTCCGTTCTGTATAAATGTCCCTTCTCCCTCGAGGACAAACAGCAGGTAATGATAGGGCGTTGTACGAGGGCCGATATGATAATTGTTCTTGGCGATATTACGTCCAATTCGTATAGGCCAGGCTCCACCAGCTTTCTCGAATTCGGAAGGAGTAAAAAAAATAATATCCAAAAACTCGTGGTGGTCCTCCTTCATGCTGTCCGTCATCAGGAACACCTCTTTAAAATAAGTTTGATTTCTAATGTTTGCTAGTTGTTATTATTATAACCTATTATACAGGTGGGTTTTGTGCATATTCAAGAAGAGTATGACTTATTCCTGTAAGATGACCACAAAATGACAAAAATAAGTTGTCGTAAAATGACATTGATCACAGACAAATCAATTGATATGATGTCCATACCTATTAAACCAAGTTAATTAATCGGTTTTGTGTTTTATAAATGTAAGAATGAAACGATAACGAAGGGGACAGACAAGACCTGGAGAAGCGAAGCCTACGTCTTTATCACTGGATTTTCCCTTGGAAAGGGAATTCCAAAGAAATCTGGGGATAAGAGGGAGCGAAAGGTTTTCTGTAACCGTAGTGGGAGAGTAACAATTCAGTAGTCCAATTTATCAACAGAGAGGAATGAACTTATATGAGTGAACACGAAGAACTGAAATTCGGATGGTTTTTGCCAACGGCTGGAGACGGAAAATATGTTGGGGTCGCCCCTGAACGGGAGCCGAGCCTGGATTATTTGATACAGGTAGCACAATCGGCCGAAACGGCAGGATTTGAATTTGTATTGATCCCGACCGGTGGGGCATGTCTGGATGCTTGGGTCGTCGGTTCGGCAGTGATGAGTCATACTCAAACACTTCGTCCTCTGGTGGCCATTCGACCAGGCCTGGTTACACCGGTGCTCGCCGCACGGATGGGTGCTGCACTGGATCAGCTCTCTGGCGGACGTGCCATGATTAATGTCGTGACAGGCAGCTCGGTCCGAGATTTGGAGGAACTGGGAGATCCGCTGGCGCATGCCCATGACGAACGTTATGTACGGGCGAGCGAGTATATGGAAGTGATGAAGCGTTCGTGGACACAGTCGACTGGACTCAATCTGACCGAGTTTGCTGGCAGTAGTTCCAAATCGAATGCGGAAGCATCCAGTAATGAGAATCTGGAGTTTAATGGACAATATTACAACTTCAAAGGCCCTGTAGGCATGCCGGAAACGGTACAGAAGCCTTACCCGCCATTTTATCTGGGCGGAAGTTCACCTATTGCCAAAAGAGTGGCTGTAGAGCATGCCGACACGTTCCTTATGTGGGGTGAACCGCACGACTGGATCCAGGAACAGATTGAGGAAATTGAAATGATCCGCGAACAGGTGAAACAGGAAACAGGACAGGATCGCCAGCTGCGTTATGGGATGCGGGCACAGGTGCTCATTCGGGATACCGAGGAAGAAGCTTGGGCAGCAGCGTGGGAGATTATTAGCAAAGTTCCACCTGAAGCCATCGAAAAAGCAAAAGTGGCTTTCGCTGAGACTGACGCTACCAACCAGCGCAGACAGAATGAACTCCGTGAATTGTCCGAGAAACAGCAATTCGTTGTAGGGCCCAACTTGTGGACAGGTTTATCCGTTGTTCGTTCAGGCGGGGCAATCCTCATCGTCGGTACGGCAGAACAAGTTGCAGAGCGTCTGATGGAATACGCGGATCTCGGCGTAACCACATTCATATTGTCGGGGTATCCGCATCTGGAAGAAGCCGAAATATTTGGCGATAAAGTGATGCCAATCATTCGCAGCAAGTGGAGTACGAGAAATGTGAAGCATCAGCTAAGCAACACTTAATTCAAATTATCATCTAATTCATCATTACTCTTAGGAGGTCGTCTTTCATGAGAAAAAATAAAAAATTCATCCTTCCCCTGGTCAGTATGCTGGTCTTGTCATTGCTGCTGTCCGCTTGTGGGGGCGGGGGTAACTCTGCAGCAGGCGATAACGGTGCCTCCGGTTCAGGCAAAGTCACCATCAGCTTCATGCACTGGCGCGGTGAAGATGCTGAAGCACTGAACAAGACCATTGATGCATTTGAAAAGGAAAACCCGAACATTCATGTGGAGATGCAGACGCTTCCTTCTGACCAGTATCAATCCACAGTTCAATCCAAGATCAGTGATGGTTCGGTAGGGGATGTATTTGCTTCCTTCCCGGGTGCACAATTCGATGCTTTTACCAAAGCCGGATTGTTCACGGACCTGACAGGATCATCTTTTCTCTCTGCCTATAACTCCAAGCTGATCGAGGCAGGCCAGCTGGATGGCAAGCAATATGCCATTCCGTATCAGCTCGTATACAACGATCCAATTTATAATGTGAAGCTGTTTGAAAAATACGGTCTGACACCGCCGAAGGACTGGGACAGTTTTCTGGCGCTCTGCCAGACACTGAAAGACAACGGAATTATCCCGATCGCATTTGCCGGAGCGGACATTGGTCCAGGGCAGTTCATGAACACCATGGTGATGAATAATGCACCAAGTGACGACATTTTTACCAAAGTGGAAGCAGGAGAGGCGAAACTCACAGATGAGTTCTGGGTAAAAACACTCACGCAAATGAAGGAACTGAACGATAAAGGCTACTTCCAGCAGGATGCACTGGGTACCAAGGACCCGGCGGCGGGAGCGCTGTTCATTCAGGAGAAGGCAGCCATGCTTGCAAGTGGTTCCTATCAGCTGGCTCAGAACAAGCTGCAAAATCCGAATTTGGAGCAAAAGCTGCTTGCACCCATCACAGTAAGTGCAGATCAGGCAAAGTATGAAGGGGTTCATACCACGACGTTTATGCTTGCGGTAAACAGCAAGTCCAAACATCCGGAAGAAGCCAAGAAGTTTATCGAGTTTCTGAGCAAACCCGAAGTGGCTGGGGAGTATGCCAACCAGACGGGTCAGAACGTAACTGTAAATGACGTGAAGTATGATTCTGCCGAACTTCAGGTTGCAGGGGAGTGGGCAAACAAAAAGACCGTGTTCCAGCCGCGGTTCACCATTCTGAATGGAGATAATCAGAAGGCTATCACCAACTCCATTCAGGCCGTGCTTAGCGGGACTTCCCCTGAAGAAGCCGCGCAGCAGGCACAAGCGATCATTGATCAGCATATCGGGAAATAAGTCATGAAGAATCGTATTCAGCTATCCCTGTTTCTGTTACCCGGGTTGCTGCTGTACGTGGGACTGTTCGTATTTCCTACATTGACGGGGCTGTTCTACTCCTTTACGGATTGGGACGGGGTATCCCCGTCGTATGCGTTTGTAGGGCTGGATAATTATAAAGACAGTCTCAGCAGCATCGTCTTTCGCAAGGCTTTTGGCAATAACGTTGAATTCATGCTCACGGTGGTTATTGCCCAAACCTTTATTTCACTTGTTTTGGCCTTACTGCTCGTCCGAAACACCAAAACGCGGATCGTGCTTCGCGCCCTGTATTTTCTCCCGGCCATTTTGTCCTCTGTATCGGTTGGACTGATCTGGGCTTTCATGTATGACCCATCCATTGGATTGATTAACTATGGATTGAACGGGGCAGGGATGGAGAGTCTTGCACGCAACTGGATCGGTGATCCCAAAATTGCAATCTACTCCATTGCAGCCGTACAGGTCTGGGCTCACGCCGGACAAATGATGATTGTGTTTATCGCAGGCTTGCAAGGCATTCCGGCTGAACTCTATGAGGCCGCTCGAATGGACGGCGGCAGCAAATGGCAGGTATTCCGTACGGTGACCTGGCCGCTGCTTGCCCCTTCGGCTACGATTGTCGTTGCCTATACAACGATCCAATCGTTTAAAGCTTTTGATCTTATTTTCACCATGACGGACGGAGGTCCGAACTACGCGACTGAAATTTTGACGACGTATATTTATCATACCGCCTTTGGCAGCTATTCATTTGGCCTCGCTTCTGCGGGTTCAATGATCTTCCTGGTTCTGCTGGCTTTGCTGACGTTTGTGCAGTTCAAGGCACTGCGTGCTGATCGGGTAAGCTATTGATGCCGGAACGTGCTCGCACAAGAGGCAGAAGGGAGTTCACATGTTTCTAAAATGGTTCAATCGCCTGATATTGTTGGTGTACGCGCTGCTGATTATCGTGCCGCTGTACTTCGTATTTGTATCCTCATTCAAAACAAGCAGCAATTTCTTCACCAGTCCATTCAGCTGGCCTGATCCGTTTACCTGGGATAACGTTACGGGCATGTTTCGCAATCAGCCGATGTGGCAATATTTCGGCAACAGTCTTGTCGTAACACTAGGTACGGTGGTGATTGAGCTGCTGCTGAGCAGCATGATTGCCTACGCCATTGTTCGCTGGGGCGGAAGTGTGGGTAAGATTGTGTTTGGGCTGTTTGTGGCTGGGCTTATTGTTCCTTCCCAGGTCAGCATGCTGCCGATCTACTCCCTTACACGTACGTTGGGATGGTCGGACAGTCTGACGGGACTGATCGTTGTATCGGCCGCCATGCTGATGCCTGTCTCCGTATTCATGCTGACGGGTTTCATGCGCATGCTGAATGCCGAGATTCTGGAGGCGGGAAGCATGGATGGGGCAAGCGAGTGGCGGCTCTACACACGGATTGCGCTTCCGCTGGCTGCGCCTTCACTTGCAGCTACAGCTACGTTCCTGCTTGTCATGGTTTGGAATGATCTGCTCATTCCGATGCTCATGCTCAGCAGCAAGTCCAAACTGACGTTACCGCTGGCACTTATGCAGTTCCGCGGGGAGTATGTGACGAACTATCCGATGATGCTGACAGGAGTACTGGTGACAGCCATTCCGATGATTGTGCTGTTCATTTTGCTCCAGCGTTATTTTGTTGCAGGTCTGACAGCGGGTTCACTCAAGGGGTGAGCTATTGGAAGGTGACGTGAAGAAGAGCGTATTTTTCATTGATTTCTGGATCATTCTGCATAATAATGGTTTAGTGTCAGAATGACTACATAGAGATCAAGGAGCTATCGTTATGACTAAACTGGAAGTGTTGCGGAATCCCAAGCAGCGCAAGCTGCTGTTCAGTGCCGGGATGAGCTGGCTGTTTGATGCAATGGAAGTCGGCATGATTTCCTTCATCGTGGCAGCTCTTGCCAAGGAATGGAGCCTCAGTCCCGGACAAGTCGGTGTGCTGACCAGTATCAACTCCATCGGTATGGCGCTGGGTGCATTACTTGCGGGTGCACTCGCTGACCGTTTTGGCCGTAAGGCCATTTTGATGTGGACCCTGTTAATCTTCACGATTGCGAGCGGTTTGTCTGCACTGGCGACCGGCTTTGCCGTACTGTGCGTACTGCGCCTGGTTGCTGGAATTGGACTTGGTGGAGAGCTGCCTGTAGCCTCCACACTGGTATCAGAGTCCATGCCGACGGCAGAACGCGGCCGTGCCGTCGTGCTGCTGGAGAGTTTCTGGGCTGGAGGCTGGATTGTATCGGCACTCATTGCCAACTTTGTCATCCCGGAATACGGCTGGAGAATTGCATTTGCCATTGGTGCCGTTCCGGCATTCTACGCGCTGTATCTGCGACGTGTCATTCAGGACCCGCCGCGTTACAAACAAAACAAAAGCATCCGGAAGACGACGTTCCGGGAGAAAGTGGCTGCTGTCTGGTCTGCTCCGCATCGCCGGACAACCATCATGCTCTGGATCTTGTGGTTTACGGTGATTTTCTCCTACTATGGCATGTTCCTGTGGCTGCCTTCCGTCGTGATGGCCAAAGGCTTCACCCTGGTCAAAAGCTTTCAGTACGTGCTGATTATGACCTTGGCACAGCTGCCAGGTTACTTTACAGCGGCTTATTTTATCGAGCGGTACGGACGCAAATTCGTCCTCGTTGTTTATCTTACACTGACGGCAGTGAGTGCGATTGCTTTTGGTTTGGCAACAACCGAAGCGGCGATTCTCACCGCAGGCATCTGTCTTTCTTTCTTCAATCTGGGGGCATGGGGCGGTCTGTACGCGTATAGTCCGGAATTGTATCCAGATTCGGTTCGTTCGACAGGTGTGGGTCTTGCTACATCGGTAGGCCGCATCGGGGGCGTCCTTGCTCCATTGATGGTCGGTATGCTGGTTCAGCGTGAGGTGGCCATCAGCCTGATTTTCACGATTTTCTTCGTGACGATCCTGATTGGAGCAGCGGCTGTACTGTTCCTCGGCCGGGAAACGAAGGGTCAGGAACTGGCAGAGTAGATGTAAATAAATTCAAGCGCAACTTTTGTGCGGGTCTGCCTGCCTACGGAAATGGAGGCTGGACAAGCGGCATAAGGTTGATACAAGAAGAGGCATAGCCCTGATATGACCATGGGCTCATGCCTCTTTTTGCTATATTCAAGGCCCTGTTTTTCATGCTCCATCGGTCCGATAGACGGCACTTTGGCGATATCCTATAATGACACTCGGGATGTCCATAAGGGAGGGTTCAGGGGAAGAAGTGGGGTCTGGACTCAGAATAATGGAGGTTAATTGAATCATGAAAAATAATATTAAAATGGATCAAACGAATAAAATGTCTGAAAAGAATAAGGTGAGTGGAACGAAAAGTGCCAATGAACTGATCAGGGCCTATAGGTTAGAATTAAGCAAAATTGCCGGCAACATGGAACCGATCACGGTGAGTCGGGCAGTAACTCATCGGAGGGGGAAAAAGGCTGGCAAAAGAGCAGGACGAGTCAGTTTACTACTCAGTGCCTTTGCGATTGCTCTTGGTCTCACGATGGCAGCTCCATCTGCGGGGGCACAGAAGCTGGAGCAGGGCGTTCAAAGTGAGCATGTGCTGCAATTGCAGGAACAATTACGCGATCTGGGATACTTCAAAGCCGGATTAACTGGATATTACGGTTCCATTACGAAAAGCTCTGTACGCAAATTTCAGCAGGCTCAGGGGCTGAGTGCGGATGGGATTGCAGGTCCGGTAACATTGAACAGGCTGAACAAAAAAGCCAAAGCTGAAGGTGAGACGCTGCGTCAGTTGGCGAAACTAATTCACGGGGAAGCGCGCGGGGAATCCTTTGAAGGACAGGTTGCTGTAGGGGCGGTCGTCTTGAATCGGGTGCATTCAAACGCCTTCCCGTCATCCATCCCGAAGGTGATTTTCCAGAAGGGGCAGTTCACTGCGATCGATGATGGTCAGTTCAATACAAAGCCGACAGCTACCTCTTATAAGGCAGCACGTAAAGCTTTGAATGGTGCTGATCCGACGAACGGTGCGCTCTATTATTACAATCCGAAGATCGCTACTTCGCTGTGGAGCAAAAGCAGGCCGACTCTTTTGACGATTGGGCAGCATGATTTTACGAGATGAGACAGCTTGAGGCAGTAGCTAGAGCAAATACATTTTCTTAATAAAAACAAGGAACCCCAGCTGTGTATTCTGCTCTTCTGCAGGTACGTGGCTGGGGTTTAACAATGATGTTATCGCGGACAAATGATATCTTGGCATTGAAGTAAATATGAGTTTGTTTTTATGGTTGGACCGTGAAAGGAATACTCAACGAAGTAGGCTCTACAATGGTCTCTCCGGTGTCATAGTCATAGATTCTGTTGAAAACCAATTCAATGGATTCCAGCTTGTCAGGGTCATCTGTGTATACGAAACCATAGCCCATATTATCCATGACTACGCCGTCATATTGATGATAAACATAAGGTTTCCTCATGAAATTACGATCTGCTGAGATGGGTTTACCTGTATTGGGATGAATGGAATTCAAACCGTAAAATCCGATATTTTGATCCGTTGTATTTTCTACACTGTAGATGATTTTGATATAAGTCATATCAGGACCGATATCTTCTTGATTCAGAATAGAAATGTTTTCTCGGGAATCCTCGGGAATCTCACGAGCCTCTAATAGTTGAACATCCATCATATGAATCGTTAATGGCCCGAATTCAATACTTTGTTTCAGAGGCACAGCTTTTAACAATTGGAGTTGTCCGCCGTAATCAAATGTGCCTGTATCTCCGGGTTCGGACAGAAGCGGAGATGGTACACTTTCAAAAAGCTTGTCCTGAAGATCGCTGGCAGCTTGTTCGAATTGATTATAATCTGGCTTAAGTCCTTTGTATGTTTCTTCAGCGCGGAAAGGCTTTACACCGGATTTTAGGACGAGTTCAGTGGAAGAAGTCTTTGGCTGTAAAGGGGGGATTTCGATTTCCAGTTGTGTAGATGTGGCATCATTGGAGCTGCCTGAACCGCCCAAAAGTGCGAGAGCGAGCAGTAAATGAAATACAAACATAAAAAGCGGCACCCTTTCTCTTAGGAAAATAGCAATTCAAATATATCGTATATAATCATAACAAAACAGCTCATGGTGACCATGAGAATATGGGCCCAACTTCAGCTAATAGTATATTGATAAGTCCTTTCTTTGGTCTAGTAGCAGGGGCCTATGCCAGACAAAGCGGGTTCGATCGATTGTTCATTTCGAAATGTATCCTAGACAACAGTCTGTTTATTCCAAGTTTTTCAAAGGTAAGAGAGGAAAATATGCTTCACCATTGGATTCACCTGTCCAATCCTGTACAATGAATAACGATAAAAACAACGGTACATTAAGGATGGGTCAGCACGATGAGAATTATCATATCACCAGCCAAAAAGATGAAGGTCGATACCGATCTGATGACCAGCGCGCAGTTGCCGCGTTTTATAAACGAATCAGAACAGCTGTTGAGTGTACTTCAAAAGTTATCCTATGAGGAGCTCAAAGCGTTATGGAAGTGTAACGATGCAATCGCCGAACAGAACATGGAACGGATCCGTAAAATGAATGTAAAAGCCAATCTTACGCCAGCCATCTATGCCTATGAGGGCATACAGTATCAGTATATGGCAGCGGGTGTTTTTCAGGAGGAAGAACTGGCGTATCTGGAGCAGCATTTGCGTATACTATCCGGTTTTTATGGCATGTTGCGGCCTTTAGATGGGGTTACACCTTATCGGTTGGAGATGCAAGGCAAGCTGCAAGGTCCGGGTTACAGCTCGCTCTATCAATTCTGGGGCAGCAAGCTCGCAGATCAGCTTCAATCAGAGAGCAATTGTATTCTAAATTTGGCTTCCAAAGAGTACAGCAAAAACATCACTCCTTTTCTTAACGAGGAAACCCGATTTATCAATTGTGTATTTGGACAAATGGTCAATGGGAAGATGGTTGAGAAGGCAACCCGGGCGAAAATGGCTAGAGGTGAGATGGTGCGATATATGGCAGAGCGTAAGATTACAGATGTGCAGGAGATTAGAAACTTTGATCGGTTAGATTTTGTTTTCTCCAAAGAGAAGTCGGATGAGAGTAATTATGTATTTATATATCCACAAGGGAAATAGGGGAATTCAAACTTATTATTAAAATAAGTGCTAGTTAGCAAGCCAGCTCTTCTTATGGGCTGGTTTTGTTTTGATATTGATTTCAGAATCACAGCTGTGGCATAGTGTGCACAGTAACTCAAAAATCCCCTTCACCAACACCAGCAATTCGGCTGGCATAGTGAAGGGGTTCGTCTTTAAACCGTTACATTTTACTTGAATGGGCACTTCACACACATGTTGTACTCTAACTTAAAACTACGTTACCACCTATCTCGCGCCAATATTTGTACCTGATGGGGTACCTGAGCCAATCAGATCACTGCCTGCAGCAAGTTTCAGGAAATTACCCAGTACTGGCGTCCCATCGCTGCTGCGAGTTACAGATGGTACAAGGGAGACAAAGTCGTCTGCACTCGCGAACAGGCCTTTGTCATTTACGCTCTTTTTGTTTTTCCACCAGACGTTGGTGCTGCTGACGTCCGTTCCGCTTGTTTTGTCACTTGCCCCGCCTTGGAAGGACAGGTTGTTGGTGAAAAGATGGGTGCCTACATCGAAGGCAAAATTGCTTTGGCCGTTGTTCCAGGACGTGTTGTTTTTCATCTGAATGGAACCGGGATTACTGTTGTACGTGAAGCCATGTTTTTTATTATTAAAGGCAATGCTGTTTTCCACAATATGATTCACGGCAATTTTCTCGCCGCCCAGCTTGAAGCCGTTGCCATCACTGTTGGAGGTGGAGGTACCATCTGATGTTGCGCCGTTGGCATAAGCTATGCTGTTACGGATCGTTACGGCGCCAATAGCCCCCGTATCCGTTTTGCTGTAGAGATCCCAGCCATCGTCCACATTATAGGCAGCGATACATGCGTCGAACAGGTTGCCGGGGCCCACCGTTAATTTAGCAGC
This sequence comes from Paenibacillus sp. ACRRY, assembly GCF_022346995.1. Taxonomy (GTDB): domain Bacteria; phylum Bacillota; class Bacilli; order Paenibacillales; family Paenibacillaceae; genus Paenibacillus. The sequence continues at coordinate 790,587 of NZ_JAKRNM010000002.1, forward strand.
AAAGCCGTCTGCATCCTCGCCATCGTCCGGATCATAGTTGTTATGGGAATAGGAGCGAATGATTTCATTGTAGGCTGGCCATTCACTCTTGGCAGCAGTGGAGGCATAACGACCCAGCTGAATGCCGGTATCGCGATTATGATGAGCTTCAATCTGTTCCAGGCGATTGTAGCTACCACCGATAAATATTCCGTTATCGCCTGCGCCTTTCACTTCAAGCCCTTTAACCAACCAATAATCCCCGAACATCTGCAAACCCCGATTGGTGGATGAGAAAGCTTGGGCGGAGAAATCGAAGACAGGCTTTTCCGTTCCGTAAGCGACCAGATTTTTGCGCTGTCCAGATGTGCCGCTGTTGCCTCGCTCAATCGTAACGGTTTCGGAGAAATTATAGGTTCCGCCGCGCAGAAAAATGGTTTTTCCCGGAGCGATTTGGGTTAGTGCATTCGTAAGTGTAGTTGGACTTGCCAGCGTTCCTGGATTGTTTGCTGATCCGTTAGGAGCGACATATAAATCACCAGCAGCGAGTGCAGCAGGAGTTGTTGCGGCTGACTGTTCAGACGAATTTTGCACACTGCTCTCCGTAAGTTCCACCGCACCTGCTAATCCACCACCTAATAGCATTAGAGGAAAAGCGGTACTCAAACACAGATAAGCCATTTTCGATTTCCATGAACGTTCAGAGCGTACAGATGGATAAGTAGAAACAGAAGGGAACCATTTCATTGTGAAACCTCCTTGGTTAATGGGATTGTCATTTCGGTAAGGCACAGGTTCATCGTAAAACGTGTAAGCGTTATCAACAATAATCATTTCATTGGGTCACCTGTACAAGCCGGTATGTCAGATGTCGAGGTCACAAGTGCTGCTATTTAAAAAGTGATGCATAATCCTTACATTGGCTGATCGCCTTCATTTAACGAGCAATCGTCTGAAATGAACGCGGGGGAGGGGTCAACAGGATGACAAAATGGCATGAAAACAAGGTTGATCCACCGCAATGAACCTCGACTACATTAAACTTGGAAAGGTGAGACATGATTGGAAAAATATTTGTCCATGGGTATAACTCAAAAAGCCCCGATAGCAGCTGCTTTAGGCAGATGGACTATTGGGGCACTGGCTATATCGCGTCAAGATCGAAGTTAAAACTCGATACGGTACTACGTGTTAATCTCTTCTTTTACCAGCTGTCCTTGTTTCGACTTTTAGTAGGGATCAGCTTCATGACTGCGACGGGATGCTTCTTCCGCGCTTGGTTCATGTTTCGGCTGAACCGTGGCACTGTCATCCGTCGGCACAGACGCCAGTCCTTCAGCTACACGACGACCGTAGTCGGCATCGGCCTGAGTGAAGTGTGAGATCATGCGTTCACGAATGTCCGGTTTACATTTGGAGAGTGCACCAACCAGGTTGCTGACCAGTTCCTCTCGCTCCCAATCTTCAAACGCCCGGTATGTATCACCGGCTTGACCGAAGTCGTTAGGACGAGGAATTTTCTCCCGAACCAGACGACCTTCAATAAGAGGTTCATGCTCCTTGCCGCGTGGAGCCGCTTCGGACAGACCACCCAGAGAAGAAGGCTCGTAGTTCACATGCGGGTTCTGTCCTGGCGCACGATCAACCTTGTACTGCATCTGACCACCGCTTTGGTTGGTAGCTACGCGATTTTTGGGAGCATTCACAGGCAGCTGCAGATAGTTCGCTCCAACCCGGTGACGTTGGGTATCCGAGTAGGAGAAGGTACGCCCTTGCAGCAATTTGTCATCCGAGAAATCGAGCCCATCCACGAGAACCCCTGTGCCAAAAGCAGCTTGTTCCACTTCGTTAAAGTAATCCTCAGGATTGCGGTTCAAGGTCATTTTTCCAACAGGCAAAAACGGAAATTGCTCTGGCGGCCACAGCTTGGTCGGATCGAGTGGATCGAAGTCCAGCTCTGGATGTTCGCCGTCTTCCATGATCTGAACACACAGTTCCCATTCCGGGTAATCGCCTTGTTCAATCGCATGATACAGATCCAGGGTGGCATGGTTGAATTCCTGTCCCTGAATCTCGCTCGCGTCTTTTTGCAGCAGGTTCCGTATGCCTTGCTTCAGGGGTTCCCAGTGATATTTAATGAGCACGCCCGTGCCTTCTTGGTTTACCCATTTGTATGTATTGACGCCCGATCCCTGCATTTGACGATAATTGGCCGGTATTCCCCATGGAGAGAAGAGGAACGTAATCATATGGGTAGCTTCAGGACTAAGCGAAACGAAGTCGAAAAACCGCTCCATGTCCTGTGCGTTGGTCAACGGATCCGGTTTGAAGGCATGTACCATATCCGGGAATTTCAGCGGGTCACGAATAAAAAAGATTTTCAGGTTGTTGCCAACGAGATCCCAGTTGCCGTCTTCGGTATAAAATTTTACAGCGAAGCCGCGCGGGTCACGGAGGGTCTCTGGTGAATGCCCACCATGGATTACCGTGGAGAAACGGACGAACACAGGGGTTTCTTTGCCTTTCTCCTGAAACAGACGAGCACGTGTATATTTGGATACAGGCTCATCACCGGCTGTTCCGTATGCTTCGAATATGCCATGAGCACCAGCACCGCGTGCATGCACAACCCGCTCAGGAATACGTTCGCGGTCAAAATGCGTAATCTTTTCGAGAAAATGATAATTCTCCAGCGTAGTCGGTCCCCGGCTGCCGACGGTTCGGACATTCTGATTGTCCGTGATGGGATGGCCCTGACGATCCGTTAAAGTCTCTGGAGACGTGTCTGGGGAATGCTCTGAGTGTGAAGAATGATGATTCATGGAGCACCGCCTTTCCTTTTGATGGATTCGAATATATATTTTCCCTGGATCCTTGTTCTATACATTCCTTGTGGTAAAAAAAGCTTGTCACTTACCTCATGGCGTGAGATAATTAACTTTTGCCCAGCGGCCTTTTTTGAACGGAAAATGTTAAGGACCGCTTGTATAAGAATGGAGGCTGACCAAGGATTGTCTACACAACGTTATCCTTTTGCATATGACCCGGCAGAACCCTTTGTATCCCGTTTGGGGGAATGGGTGGCCGATGTTTTTTACGATATTTTGCCTGAGTCCGGCTTCGAGGTACGGGATGAACAGATTTTTATGGCGTACCAGCTCGAACGGGCCTATGGAGATAAAAAGACCATTATGGCTGAGGCCGGTGTGGGGACAGGCAAGACGTTAGTCTACCTGCTCTATGCGGTCTGTTATGCACGTTATACGGGCAAACCGGCAGTGATTGCCTGCGCCGATGAGTCATTGATTGAACAATTGGTGAAGCCGGGCGGAGATATTGCGAAGCTGGCTGAACATCTGGATCTTCAGGTGGACGCTCGCCTTGGTAAATCACCAGATCAATACATTTGTTTGAACAAATTAAGTGCGGTGCGATTCGCGGATGAGGATGCACCTGTCATTGAAGAAGTGCATGAGAGCCTGCCCGATTTCGTGAATACACCCGGAACGCTTCAGGCTTTCCATCCCTATGGTGACCGCAAACAGTATCCGCATTTGAACGATCGCCAGTGGAACAAAATCAACTGGGACCCATTCCAGGACTGCTTTGTTTGTCCAAAAAGACAGCGCTGCGGCCTGACGCTATCGCGTGATCACTATCGCCGCTCCAAGGATATCATCATCTGTTCCCATGACTACTACATGGAGCATGTGTGGACCTATGAGGCCCGCAAACGCGAGGGACAGCTGCCGCTGCTGCCTGATCACAGCTCGGTTGTCTTTGATGAAGGGCATTTGCTGGAAGAGGCCGCGCTGAACGCACTCAGCTACAAACTGAAACACCGCATCTTCGAGGAACTTGTAACCCGGCTTTTGGAAGGGGAGATTCGCGAAACCCTTGCAGAACGTGTGGACGAAGCCATTGAGAGCAGTGAGCGACTGTTTAGACTGCTGGATACGTATACGGTGGCGATTCCAGGCTCAGAACGGAAGGAAGTTCGGGTTGAAGCGCCGCTGCTGCGTGAAATTGAACGTCTGACCAGTGTGCTGGATGCAATTGGGGAAGAGCTGGTATTCGAGAGCGGATTGTTCTCGCTGGATGGGTATCAGATGCGGGTAGTGGAAGAACATCTGGATATGATCCAGACGGCATTGTCTCTGTTCCGCAAGGAAGATGGCTACATCTGCTGGGCGGAAGAGAATGAGGACGAGACGACGCTGTCCATCATGCCTCGCACGGTAAAAGAAATCCTGAACGAGCGCGTATTCAATACCGGGATTCCAATTGTATTTTCGTCTGCAACCTTGTCTGTGGACAATTCCTTCCGTTATGTGGCAGACAGTCTGGGGATTGATGATTTTGTATCATTCTCGGTTGCTTCTCCATATGACTATGCGGATAAAATGCAGATGAAGATTACAGATCAAGCTGTACCAGGTCACCCGGAGAACGAAAATCGGATGCGAGATGCTGTGTCGATGCTTCAGGAAAGTGGCGGCCGTGCACTTATTCTGTTCCGTACCATGGAAGAGCTGCGAACGTTTAAACAGGACATCATTCATGTTCCGGAAGCGCAGGGACTGCGATTCATGTACGAAGGTGACCGGGAGATCAGTGATCTGATTGCTGCGTTCCAGCAGGATGAGGAGAGTGTGCTGTGCTCCGTCAATCTGTGGGAGGGACTGGACGTTCCGGGCCCTTCATTATCCAATGTCATGATCTGGTCGCTTCCGTATCCTCCGCAGGATCCTGTATTTAATGCTAAACGCAGTGCATCGGCAGCACCATACGAAGAGATTGATCTTCCATACATGCTGCTGCGCGTGAAGCAAGGCCTGGGGCGTTTGATTCGCACAAGCAGTGACTCGGGTTCTGCAGTCATTCTCGATGAATCGCTGTATACCAAAAAGGAAGCCAAAGACCGCATTGCGGCTCTGCTTCCCAAAGGTGTGGAATGGACCACGTTGACACACTGATTGGTTTACGTTAGATGTTTTAGAATAGTTTCTTAACGAATTAAGTTCTTGTTTTCTGCGGATGAATTATCTGTAGGTGAGCAAGAGCTTATTTTGTTTTTGATATGATATTGAGGGTGCCTGAAGTGGAGTTTCCCTTACTCCTAGCTAAGCGTGTATCAAGGTTCGTGGAGCAAGTGAACGCGAGTAGGCTGCCCTCGGTCAACATGATGACTTAAGGGGCAGCCTTTTTTGGGAGTACAGTTCTAGAAGTGTTAAAAAATACCCATGCTCAAATACCGTTCCCCGGTATCCGGCGCAATACAGAGCACTCGGTGGCCCGGTCCCAATTCCCGCGCAATGCGCAGTGCGGCCCAGGCCGAAGCACCAGATGAAGGGCCGAGCAGCAGCCCTTCCCGGGCAGCAAGCTGCCGCATGGTATCCAGTGCATCCTCATCGGACACCTGGATAATGGAATCCCACACGTCGGTATTCAGAATGTCCGGTATGAACCCCGGACTTGTACCGACGAGCTTGTGGGGACCGGGCTCGCCGCCGGATAGCACGGGTGAACCTTTGGGCTCCACCGCATAGATCCGGATATCCGGCAGATGCTTGCGCAGCTCTTCCCCCGTACCGGTAATGGTGCCGCCTGTGCCCGCGGTTGCAATGAAGGCATCCAGCTTGCCCTCCATCTGCTGCATAATCTCGGGAGCAGTGGTAACCCGGTGAATGTCCGGATTGGCCTGATTTTCGAATTGCTGAGGAATGAAGCTTCCCGGAATGTCAGCATGAAGCTCTTTCGCTTTGCGGATGGCCCCGGGCATCCGTTCAGCCGCAGGAGTGAGCACGACGTCTGCGCCATAGGCTTTCAGAATGTTGATGCGCTCCTTGGACATATTGTCCGGCATGACGAGAATGGCCTTATATCCTTTGGCGGCTGCATTCATGGCCAGACCGATGCCGGTATTGCCGCTGGTCGGCTCAATGATGGTTGCTCCGGGAAGCAGCAGCCCAGCTCGTTCAGCCTGCACGATCAGATTGTAAGCAGCACGGTCCTTGACACTGCCGCTTGGATTGAAATACTCCAGTTTGACATATACGTCAGCAGAGTCGCTGCCTGTAAGCCTGTTGAGCCTTACAGCCGGCGTCTGTCCGATCAACTCGGTGACATCTGCGGCAATGCCTGTATATCTGGTGGATGGTTGGTTACCCGAATTTGAATTCATGAAGTACAACTCCTTGAGTAATGAGACGTCTGAGGGAATTTCTAATCATAGAGTCTGTTCGCCTTATATAGACGGCAGGCTTTTTTGTTTTAGGGGAAATTCATTTCACGTCTAATATAAGTTCATCGTTGATAACGTTAACGTTCCATTCCATCTTAATGAACCCGGCTACTCAGGGTCAACCTGTATTCCAGTTCAAGCTACAAGCGCTGCGTCAGATCAATATGCAGATGTCGACTGAGTTCTTGCTTGACTTCATTACGTGCGAACGTCCAGAGCATGTAGAACCGCTGCCAATACCCCCTGCACAGGTAGAGCGTTTCGATGCCTTCCTGTTCACGTTTCTCCTCAAGAATTTTGACACCACGTTTTCGCATCTGCTGCCGAACTGCCAGCATTTCTTGAAGTATCTCATTTTGAATGCGGGTCAGGGACAGGACGTATACCTCAGGCATTTTCAGCAGAAGTGTATCCAGGGTGTGAATATCCCGTTCAAGCACATCCAGCAGCAGGGTACGTACAACAAGGCTTTTAACCAATCGGTGGTCTTCATCCGTAGGGGATGGGGCGGAAGAGGAGGATGGCATACATTCACTTCCTTAACCTTGAATTCGAACATATATATTTACAGAACAAGTGTTCCTATATTATAATCAATATATGCAATGATGATACGGAATACAACAAGAAAAAATTGGGATTGGGCTATTCAGCAGGACCATGTACATCAATTAAGGGATAGATGATCAGGACAAGCATATTCCAAATTTTTGGTATAATTTCTGGGTTTTGCAGGAAACCTAAGAGCGTAAGAAATGGCCTAATGCAATTGCAGGACTGGATTCTTAAGCTTTCCGAGGTTAGTGGGGAGAGGGAAGTCGATTGGTTTTCTTGCGGGAGTATGGTCAACAAAAAAGCCCCTGCCTTGGGCGGCGGGGCCTGTGAAGTACTGCCGGTTCAGCGGCAGATCGAGAACATTGCATAGAAAGTTAAGCTAAATATTGAGGTTTCTCGTACAAAGCTTCTTTTTCCAGGATGACCTTATAAGGTCGTTCCTTTCCCTTAAGCGAGGGGCCGATCGTAATTAGCGGGACGGCCGGTTTGTGGAAACGATCTTCTTCCTTAGGTTCCGGAACCGGTCGTGATGATTCAGGCGCAGAACTGAGGCGTACCTTTTTTTCGCTGCCCCAGCGCTTGCTTATTTTTTTCATTTCCGGTTTCATTCCGGTTCGCCTCCTAACAAATCGTTGATGGCGTTAAACAGTTGACGATTCTGTAGGTCAATCTGTTGAAATACCGCCTCATCCGCTTCTATATGTCCAATAATATGAACCGTAATCACATACCTCTTGGCTACAGGATAGCATAGCAGATATTCTTTCTCAAGGTAATCGTCATACAGGTTAATCTTGATTTTATTTTCACGGTAAGAATCAATGACCAGGATGCGCTTTGGGTCATCCGGCTCTTTGTCGTCATTGGCAGACAACTCATATTTTCTCCCCGGTTCCCCTACATTACCACATAATTGCTCGATATAACCACTGTCATCTGTACGGTATATGGCTGTTCCACGTACTGCGAATGGAGGATGGGACACAAATGCCGTACGGAGGGCATCACTCATTCGGTCGAGCATGAGGGCATCGGCTTTGCGAACCCGAAGCAACTCTCTGAAGAACCTCAGAAGCTTGAGCAGTTGCAACCGTGCCTCTCCTTCAGTCACTTTATGCTGATTGATGATTTTCTCCAATTCAGGATCTACCCATCGTCCTTGTTCTTCTATACTGTCAGCGATTTTGGAACATGCAACCGAGACAGCTGGCGCCCACTTGCCATCAGAACGAATCTCATAGACCAGTGGGTTCAAACCAAGCAGATCGGTAGGCATACGCAATCCCTCGATTTTTGCAGCATCCTTGATGTCCGTAATATCCTCCGGAAGAATGAAAAAAATACGCTTTCGTCCCAGACGGCCCATAAACAAACCCATTTCCAGCATTGTATTATCCCGGACAGATGCATAGTACTTCCCGCGAATTTTGGATATATCATCTGGATGAAAAATAAAAATGGCAAAGTCCGTCGTGCGCACCTCTGTTTCCAGATCGTCCATCGTATAGCTGCTTGGATTGAAAACACCGGAGTACCAAGGAGTAACTTCGGCTGAGAAACGCAAATTTTCGTGTACTGCGGCTGCAATCGGCTTCGCTTCCAGCGAGCAGCCAATAAAGACTCTTGGCTTCAACGTTTTCATCAATCCGCCTCGCTTAAACGGTAGTGGGAATCAATTGTTATATTATACCATAAACAGCAGAGTAAGTCTGGAAAACGTACACGCCGGTGAAGAATAAGCCGATTTTCGTTTGCTATAGTGTATGTGAAAGCTCCCGATGATTCCTTCAAAATTCGCACAAAAATAAAAAATGGCCCCAAATTGTCACAGTTGGGTGACTGGACAGTTATATTCGCAGTCATCGGTCATAGAATGAAGGAGCAGGTTGCACCATTAGTAAGCATTGATTGTCCTGGTGTGGCTGTTTGACTGCTGGAGCCGCCCAGAGCATGCTTTATGCGCATTTTTGAAGGGTCTGCTGTTTAGACCCGTCCACGTCGGTGTTATATAATAGAAGAACAAGCAAGTTAGCTATAGGAGTTTAGACTGGATAAAAGAATTTACATGGTTTTATCAGACGGTCATTTACACGGAACGAAGAGTGCAGAACCCATCTGGAGAAGCGAAGCGCTCGCGTTTATTACTGGATTTTCCCTTTGGAAGGGAATCAAAAAATCCAGGAATAATAGCGATCGGAAGAGGGTACTGCAATCGTAGTGCTTAAGTGTAAATTTCATGAGTCAAACGTGTGATGTTCACCAGTTTAATTGAAATAGCTAACCACAAACAGACAGAAAGGATCAGGATACCATGAGTTCCCGAAGGACAATCTCCCCAAGGACGATCTGGAAACGTTACGATCTCTCATACACTTAGCGCCCCTTGTAGAGTAAACCAACCGTATTCAAAAAAACGGCTGACTCTGCGAAAGAGGGGATTGGAATGAATATTCGAAGGACAAATACGATGATTTCTTCCAGGCTTGCCTTTTGCAGGGTACGGTCGGTCTAAAAACCAACCTACAAACTGCGAGGGAACCTGAATGAAGAGAACATCGTTAACGAAACAACACATTAAGGCTGAGGCGGGAAAACTCGCCATCATGCTGCTCGGTACTTTTATTTTGGCATTTGCCTACTATCACATTAATTTTCAGAATCATTTATCGGAGGGCGGATTTGTCGGTCTGGCCCTGCTGGGAAAATACGCGACGGGATTATCGCCTGCCATCGGCATGCTGTTACTCGACATCCCGGTCATGATCCTGGCTTGGTTCATCAAGGGCTGGAAGTTCATGATTCAGGCGCTGATTGGCGTGGGCGCATTCTCCCTGTTCTATGACGGCTTTGAGCGATACTCCACATTGCAGATGTCATTCAACGGAAACCTGTGGATTCCGGCAGTCCTATCCGGCGTATTGACGGGTGTCGGGGCTGGGATCGTGCTCCGATTCGGCGGAGCGACAGGCGGAGATGATATTCTCGCCGTGCTCGTTAGCCGCTGGAAGGGATGGAAACTGGGAACAGTTTTCTTTGTTAGCGATGCGTTTGTACTGGGCTTATCCCTTTTCTTTCTTCCGGTAAAAGAAACTTTATATACCATTCTGGCCGTGTGGATTGCCAGCAAAGTCATTACGTACGTGGTCAGTGTTCCGGTACGCCGGACCGTTACGACCTCAGCTGTGAAGGTATCCATGCCTTCGGCAGCCAAGGCGGTGACTACCCCTGCACCACGGACTTCGGTGGCGAGAGGAGTAACACATTAAATGAAATGTACCAAAAAGTCCTTTTGACTGCCTGAGCGGCGGTGAAAAGGACTTTTTTTGATGCTTTTCTACGTTGGAAAGTTATTCTTCAATACGAGATCAGAGCAATTCATAAATCTGTCAGGGTTTGATGGAAGAAGCGATCTGTCCATCCTGGTTATGAATTATGGCTCGAATATTCTGCTCGTCGCTGATTTCCTTGGCGGCATCCACCGCTTCAGATTTGGTATCAAACGTGGATACATATTGGGATTCGCCTTCTTCCTTAATGGCCCAGCCGGAATCCGTGGGTACGACGTGAATATTGTCATGGCTTTTGGAAGAAGAGACGGGTTCCGAATGGCGACGTTTAGAAGTAGAGCCGCTATTACCAGATGATTGGCCCGAATCCGTTGGACCCGTTGCAGGGTGATTCTCATCCCATTCTTCGGCTTTGGCAGTGGCTATAGCTATTGCGCGTCCTTCCTCATACCCGTCATCCAGCAGGGCATTAGCGATTTCAATCGCTTTATGTCGGATACGGGGCTCCAGATTTTTCATGGATACCGGATAATCATTTTTATTCCAAGGCATGCCTGAATCCCTCCTGTTTAGTAATAATGGTTAGTTGTATATTACCCTGTGGAAGAAGGGATAAACGACAAAATGGACAGGCTGTGAAGGGGGAATGATCTGTTATATAGGGATGGCTTTCCTATACTTTTGCAAGCTGGAGGGGTATAATGCTGTCACATGTACAAAAAAGTCCAATAACAGGAAGATAAAGGAGTACAATCATAATGTTCAGTCTGAGTCTGGCTATTCCGATGCTGTTTACCATGCTTATTCATGCTGCAGACAGCCTGTCTTATGCGCTTCGTCTTGGCGGGCTAAGAACCCGCAGAATTGCGCTGGCCCTTTCCTTGTCGGGGATTCTGCTGCTGGTATCGCGTACATCCAACATGGCCCAAGGACCGATGGTAGGGAATCTCGTGGATACCGCAACAAGTGGAGGGAACTCACATTTTGCCGTGCAGCTGCACTGGCTAATGGGGGCAGCGACAGCAGGAACCGCAATCGCCATATTGTGTTTTCCAACGATGGTGAAGCTTGCGTCGAGAATGGTTGTGCATTTTGAAGCAGCGGGGTCCATTCCGGCGATGGTACGCGGGATGCTGAACGGCAATAAAATCAGAAATGCAACCTATTATATTACGCCACCTTCTTGGAAGATGGCTAAGCGATTAGTGCAGCATGGAATGCCAAGACGTTTGATGACGCTAAATGTAGCGGTGACAGCCATTTATACAACTGGCGTATTATCCAGTTTGTACGCAGCGTACCTGTATCCAGGGCAGGCAGTTGCTGCCTCTCAATCGACAGGGCTAATTAACGGAATTGCGACCATTTTGCTGACAATCCTGATCGATCCGCGAATATCCCTGCTCAGTGACAAATCCCTGCGAGGCGAAATCCGTTTGGACCGAATGAATCAGATTTATGGCTGCATGCTGGTATCCCGTTTATTCGGCACGCTTGTGGCCCAGCTGCTGCTCATTCCATTTGCATACTGGATCGGCTGGGTCGTCAGCTGGATGTGAAGAAGTAAATGAAACAGGACATCAGGGAGAAACATTGCGCAGAACACGTTAATCCTCTGTTGTCCTGTATTTGCGCATGTGAACCCATTCGATAAAAGGCAGCGTAATCATGGAAAGTCCAAGCAACGATAATAGCAGGAGGCTTGGCTCTTGATGGACCCATTGATCTATGCCAACTGCCACCAGGATAAACAGGGTCAGTACAAAATATCCTACCTTCGAGCTCTGCTCCGTAATGCGTCTGCCCAGCTCTTCGTCCTCGCGCACCCCATCCTGATCTTCTTTGGTGCCCCAAGTCAGGGCCGACAGGAAAAGGATCGTAACCGCACCAAGTGAAGCAATATCATTCAATCCAATGTCCTTTCCTGTTGCAGTACGATAAATAACGGTAGCAAGCACAATGAATGCTGCAGCACCTGTAAGGGTCATTTTCCAATGCTTGATTTTCATTCTGAGATCTTCCTTTCGTACTGAAATAACTGCTCGATTGTGACCTTAAGCGCCTCGGAAATGGCAAAGGCGAGCGGGAGGCTGGGGTCGTATTTGTCATTCTCTATGGCGTTAATGGTTTGTCTGCTGACGTCGCACAACTCGGCGAGTTTGCCCTGGGATATGCCCAGCTCTTCACGCAGCAGCTTAATGCGGTTTTGCATGAATCAACCTCTTTTCGTGCCCTTAGGTTGTAAAGAACTCTTTACAGCTGTATTGTAAATGGAAAAAAGTGTAGGTGTCAAGAACTCTTTACAGGTCGTATCTGATTCGAATAGGAACATGAAAAAAGCAGGAGCAACGGTGATAACCCGCTGCTCCTGCTTTTTTTGATTGTGTTTTGGTTCCGTGATCAGGCAGTCGTATTCAATTTATTGGAAGAGGACAGCATACTCGCCGTATCCCTCTTTTTGCAAGTCTTCCTTCGGTACGAAGCGAAGAGCGGCGGAGTTAATGCAGTAACGCATTCCACCCGCTTCGACAGGACCGTCGTTAAACAGGTGACCCAGATGGGAATCCCCTTCACGGCTTCTGACTTCGGTACGAATCATGAAATGGCTGAGATCCGTTTTTTCCTTCACGTTGTAATCACGGAGTGGACGCGTGAAGCTAGGCCAACCGCAACCGGAGTCGTACTTGTCCGTTGAACTGAAGAGAGGCTCGCCAGAGACGATATCCACATAGATTCCGTCTCCGTGATGATCCCAGAACTCGTTGTGGAACGCAGGTTCCGTTGCGTTATTCTGGGTCACTTCGAATTGCAGTGGAGTCAGGCGCTCTTTCAGATTGCTTTTATCCACATTGCCGGACCAGTTGCGCTCGATAAAATCTTCGCGCCCGGAACCTTTACGATACCGTTTATAGTGGGCCGGATTTTTGTGGTGGTAGTCCTGATGATGTTCTTCGGCCTCATAGAATGGTTTGGCAGGCAAAATGGGTGTGAAGATTGGCTTGTCAAACCGTCCGCTCTGCTCCAGAGCTGCCTTGGAAGCTTCTGCAATCTGACGTTGTTCTTCGCTGTGGTAGAAGATAGCCGTCTGGTAAGAAGATCCGCGGTCATGAAATTGTCCACCCGTATCCGTCGGATCGATCTGCTGCCAGAATAATTCGACGAGCTTCTCATAAGGGAAGATGGCAGGGTCGAACGTAATTTGAACGGCCTCTACATGTCCGGTCGTTTCGGAACAGACTTCCTCATATGTGGGATTCTCGGTATGTCCTCCTGTATAACCCGATACGATCTTATGGATTCCGGGCAGTTCCTCAAAGGGGGATACCATACACCAGAAGCATCCGCCTGCAAATGTTGCTTTTTCGCTTGTATGTTGTTCCATGCTATAGTCACTCCATTTCTGATGAAGATCAATGAATTTGGCTTACACTTCTATTATATCCTGAATTGGCAAGCCAACCAAGCCGGACAGGAACGATGAAGCTCATGAGTCATGTTGATGAATAATAATCAGGTCTTTTTTCGCGAGCGAACACGAAACAGCAGCAAGACAAGACCCATAATCGCAAAGTACCCCACCAAAATGAGCAGACTCGTCCAGATGGAAGTTTCCGCTTGCGCGCCCGCATAGGCAAAAATTAAAATGGCAGGCATTTTGCCGATGGCCGTAGCGACCATGAACACCCAAAACGGTGTGTAGGTAATGCCGGCATAGATGTTGACCGCAGTTTGAGGCACAACGGGAAGCAGGCGAAGCGTCATAATACCCATAAAGGGATGCGCCTCCATCCAGGTGGTAAAACGACTCAATCCACGGATGCGATCCAGGTAAGCTCTGGCCTGATTACGAAAAGCATATCGGGCTCCCGCATAAACGAGCAGCGCTGCGAGGGTGGTCCCCACCCAGCATACCCATGCTGCTGTTGTGGTGCCATAACTGTACCCCAAAGCTGCGATTACAAACTTGTAGGGAATCACAGGTACGAGTGCAAAAAGCATTGCTATGATGATAAGAAGGGGAATGGACTGATTCTGATCGGTCCATGCCAGCAGTTCATATCTGTAAATAAACGTGACTCCGGCGAGCAAAACATACAAGAGGAGCCATAACCATTTCCGCAAATCCCCAAACGCTCCTTTCAGGTCAGGACAATACTCCAAACCCCTGATCCTACATGCCTTTCTATCCAAGTGTACCACGTTCGACCGGGAACCGGATAATTCACTCCTTTCCGGTGCTGATCAACTGGCATGTTGCTGGCTGAAGGGTTACACTATAGGTCGTGGAACTTAGAACTCATCTGAAGGTGGAATGCTTATCATGGAAACAACGAAGCGAACCCGAGCTGCGATCATCGGACTTGGGGGGATTGCACGCAAAGTATACTTGCCCCTGTTAACCGCGCATCCCGAAGTGGAAATTGCCGGTATTATGAACCGCTCTCCAGAGCCGGTAGCGGCTGCTCAGCATGCTTATAGATTAGATAACGGAACGACGGATCTGAAAGAACTCTTGTCTTGGGATCTGGATGCCGTTTTTGTACATACAGCGACGGAAGCACATTTTGACATTGTCATGCAATGTTTGGAACGGGGACTGGCTGTATATGTGGACAAACCGCTGTCCTACACCTTGCGGGAATCCGAAGAAATGACTGCTTTTGCCGAGGCACAAGGATTGCTCCTTGCTGTAGGCTTTAACCGAAGATTTGCACCCATGTACCAGAAAGCGAAAGCGTGGATGCAAGGCGGGCAGGGATTTGAATCCTTGATGTTAACGAAACATCGGACAGATATTCAGAATCTTCCTGCAGCAAAAACGATCTATGATGATCTGATTCATATGCTGGATCTGATGTTATGGTATTCGGATCACAATGTGGAGCTGGTTCATCAATGGATCCGCAAGAATGAAATGGACCAGCTTCTTCATGCTGCCGGATCAGCTAAGCTTGGAAGAAAGGCCATCGGCCGATTTGATATGGTACGCGAGGCGGGGGCTGACCTGGAGAAGATCGAACTCTACGGCGGAGGCAGATCGGTAGAAGTTGTGAATATGGAAGAGGCCAGATATACCGAACGCGGAGAGCTTGAACACAAGGAAGCCTTCGGCAGCTGGGACTCCATATTAACGCGCAGAGGATTTAGCGGAGCCGTAGATCATTTCTTGGCTAACCTCGACACACCGGACGATTGCATCATTAGCGCCAGCCACGTAATGGACAGCCATGAGCTGGCAGAGCTGCTGATTCGCAAGTGATTTTTTGTGTAAACAGGATAAAGAAGATAACTCATATGGAGGAATGACACAATGGACGAATATGAAAAGGAACGCAGAAAACAGATCGAGGAAGCGGTCGTAGAGACCTATAAACAGGAAGAAGAAATGATGATTCTGGTATTCGCCCAGTGGTGTGCCAATCATGGACTTGACCCAGAAGAAATGTACCGGCAAGCTTACCCGGATCAGCAGAGCAATGAACGGCTGCAGCAAGTGCTGCAGCTGGTTGTGCCGAAGGAGGAAGCCGGAGAGATTCCGGATGATACGATGCTGGGTGTGTTGTCCATGTTTGGCAACGAAGACTTGGCCATGGTGGTATCCGAGGCGATCGCCGCGCGCAAATAAGCAGAATGTACGTATAATACCTTACATCTGTTCTCGGTGTATGAGCCGGAATTCCTTAGGTGACATGCCGAACCGGGAGCGGAATACGCGGTGGAAATACGTGTAATTGTTAAACCCGGACGATTCGGCGACATGCTCCAGCGTCATCGGACTGAAGATGATCCGTTCTCTGGCCATGTTCAACCGTACGTCCAGGGTATACTGCATAATACTTTTGCCAAACGCCTCCTTGAAAAGATGAACCCCTCGAGACACGCTAATACCAACATGGGTTGCCACATCTTCAAGTTTGAACAGGGAGGAAGCATTCTCCTCGATATAATTTTTTATTTCATACGCCACGTAGTTGGTGTTGGTTATCGTCGGATGTTCGGAGAGAAGACGATCCACTTCCAGACACAAGATACGCATGTAGTAACTGGAGATCTCGGGATATGGATTGGAGATTCGGCGCTGCTCCAGCACAAGTTGACGGAACAGGGTCAGCAGGCTTTCGGTCAATTCGACCTTAATCCGGTTCGGCCTTTTGTGGCGTTCCCACCATTCATCCACCCAGGAACCATTAAAAAAGATATGGTAGTCACCGCTCTCTACGAGTCGTTCTCCCATCGGATTAAGCTCATTGTCTATTTTGAGTTCATAAGGCTCGTCCGGACTGAAAAGAAGCAGATCGCCCGCATCCACGAGTGACATCTCGCCGTCTATTCGTGCCCGGCAGCGACCATCGGTCTGCAGCCTCAGGAGGTAGTTCTTAACCCCATCGGGATGAATACCAGCATAGGGTTTGCGATGAAATGAGAAGCCTGCTGTAAGAACCTGGCAGGAATAATCGGTCGGCATTGGCATACTCCTTGCAATTTGAAAATTATGACCAGATAGTTCATGTTTCGATCATATTATTCATTTTAATTGAACCCAAAACGGAATACCATAGTATTAAATTCAAGGCACCACATTCATCACTGCTTCTCACCATGCGTAAGGAGATGAACGTCACATTGGAGAAAATAAAAGCAGGCATCATCGGGTGCGGTAACATCAGCGCCATCTATCTGGAGAATCTGAAAAATAGCCCGCACATTGAAATCATAGCCGTAGCGGACTTGATCCGTGAACGTGCTCAGGAACGGGCAGATGAATTTAATATCGCAAACGTTTACAATGTAGATGAGTTGCTGCAAAATAAGGAAATCGAGCTTGTGCTGAACCTGACGGTGCCTGGCAGTCATGCCATGACCGATTTGGCTGTGCTCGAGTCAGGCAAGCACGTCTATGCCGAGAAGCCACTCGCCATTTCGCTTGAAGACGGCCGCAAGGTCATTGAACTTGCTGAAGAGAAGGGATTGTATGTCGGTTCTGCACCGGATACCTTCCTTGGGTCAGGCATTCAGACTGCACGTCAGGCTATCGTAGACGGTCTGATCGGGAAACCGATTGCGGCGACTTCCTTCTTCATGGGTGGCGGACCTGAAGCATGGCATCCCGATCCCGAGTTCTTTTACATTGCGGGAGGAGGGCCTATGTTTGACATGGGACCTTACTATCTGACAGCGCTGGTTACTTTGCTTGGACCCATTCGGAGAATCAGCTCTTCTGCCGGTATTCAGATCACCGATCGTGTTATAGGATCGGGACCCAAGGAAGGAACACCTCTTCGTGTGCAAACTCCGACGCATCTGGCAGGTACCATCGATTTTACCGACGGAGCCATTGCAACGATGATTACCAGCTTCGATATTCGTGGAGCTTCGGACTTGCCGCGGATTGAGATTTACGGAACCGAAGGCACGCTGAGTGTACCGGATCCTAACTATTTCAATGGGGAAGTGAAGCTGCGCAGATTCGGACAGGATACGTGGGAGATGGTAACTCCTGTCTTCGAGAGCAGTCAGAATGAACGCGGAATTGGTGTTACCGAGATGGTCGAATCCATTCGTGCCGGACGGGAACACAAGGCCAGCGGCAAGCTCGCGTATCACGTGCTTGAAGCGATGCATGCATTCCAGCGCTCTTCTTTGGAGGGCAAGCACGTTATGCTTGAGAGTACTTACGATCCTAATGCAGCGACCAAAGAAAATGAGGATCAGACAGAAATCGTACAATCGAATTAAGGCTATTCCATTGATTTAAATTGAGGTATGGGCAACATTGCAAGGATGGTTTTTCCACCTGGAATAACCAGTATTGTTACGTTTAATTTCAGGATAGAAACGCTCTAGATTTTCCACACTATTAAGACATACTTGTGATCTGAACGGTACATTTATGCAGTTCTTGGTTCATTTAATCAGCAATTATACGATATTTAATCCAGGGAGGAATCGCACTTGAAACTCGGCGTATTTTTGGTATTATTCGGAGGACGTAAATTGGAGGATGCACTTGATTACGTAGCATCCAAGGGTTTGAAAGCAGTAGAGATCGGCACTGGAGGCCATCCAGGCAATACACATTGCAATCCCGAGGAACTTCTGAACAATGAAGCAGCACTGAAAAACTTTAAAAATGCAGTGGAATCACGCGGTCTGACTATCAGCGCTTTGAGCTGTCACGGTAATCCGCTTCATCCGCAAAAAGATATCGCCAAAGGTTTCCACGATGATTTCGTGAAAACAGTTCAATTGGCACAAAAGCTGGAAGTTCCTGTAGTGAACACATTCTCCGGTTGTCCGGGAGACCATGAAGATGCGAAATATCCGAACTGGCCTGTTGCACCTTGGCCGAATGATTTCCAAGAAGTGTTGAAATGGCAGTGGGAAAACAAGGTGATCCCGTACTGGACAGAGTGGGGCAAGTATGCAGCAGATCACAATGTGAAAGTAGGATTGGAATTGCACGGTGGGTTCTCAGTGCATACTCCAGCTACTTTGTTGAGACTGCGTGAAGCTGCAGGGGAAGTCATTGGTGCGAACCTGGATCCAAGTCACATGTGGTGGCAAGGAATTGATCCGGTACAAGCGATCCACATTCTCGGACGTGAAGGCGCAATCCATCACTTCCATGCAAAAGATACAACGATCGATCCGGTAAACGTAAACAAACATGGTTTGACAGATATGCAGGATTACACAAACATGCTTGACCGCGCTTGGCAGTTCCGCTCGGTTGGTTACGGTCATGATAACAAGACTTGGGCTGATATCATCAGTGCCTTGCGTCTCGTAGGCTACGATTATGTTGTAAGTATTGAACACGAAGACGGTTTGATGTCGGTTGAAGAAGGATTCTCTAAAGCCGTACAAAATCTCCAGCAAGTATTGATTGAGGAACCGCTGGGCGACATGTGGTGGGTTTAGAGCTACACTAGGGGGAAATTGAATATGATTAACGTCACCATTTGGAATGAATTTGTCCATGAGAAAATTCACGATGAAGTCAGAGAAGTCTATCCGGACGGATTACACCGGGCGCTGGCAGACGGACTTGGCGGCGAAGGATTTGCAATTCGGACAGCTACACTGGATCAGCCTGAACACGGCTTAAGTGATGAGGTGCTGAATTCGACAGATGTGCTGATATGGTGGGGACATATGGCACATGACCGTGTAAGCGACGAGGTCTCACAAAAGGTTGCACAGCGAGTATTGAATGGCATGGGACTGATCGTCCTGCATTCCGGGCATTTCTCCAAACCGTTCAAGGCCTTGATGGGCACCAGTTGTGATCTGAAATGGCGTGTAGCTGACGAGCAGGAGATCGTATGGTGTGTCAATCCTTCTCATCCCATTGCGGATGGCATTGAAGGCAAGATTGTACTTGAAAAAGAAGAAATGTACGGTGAATTCTTCGATATTCCGGTACCCGATGAGCTCGTGTTCGTAAGCAACTTTCAGGGTGGGGAAGTATTCCGAAGCGGCTGTACGTTCCGCCGGGGTGAAGGCAAAATCTTTTACTTCCGTCCAGGCCATGAAACCTATCCGACGTATTACAAGCCGGAAATTCTTAGAGTGATCAGCAATGCAGTAAAATGGGCATATCCTGCCCGCAGCTTCAAGCCTCAATTTGGCAAGAGCGAACCTGTAAGACCATTTGGTGGCGTGCTGGTCTAGGCCGCAAAGGTATTATCTGATGGACAAATGAAACGGTATACCTAAGAACCCTTCTCCGAGTCAAGTATGACTGTGGCAGTTGGGTTCTTTTTGGGTAAGATAGGTACATGGGCGTTATACGATATTTGCCATGGTTGATCGAGTCGTCCTGAGGTATACTGTGTTGTATAGTCGAAGTGGAATAATGCCTATTAAATTTTAACTTTTTTACGCCAGACGTTTTCTTTGTGACGTAAATGTGTTATTATGAAATATACTAACTAAATGTAAGTTCAGTGATCTCTAAAGAGGTGATTAATGTGGAAGGCCAAGATTTACGGATGTGTCCGCGTTTTGAGACGGCATTCTCGTTTTTGGGCAAACGCTGGAACGGTCTGATTATTCAAACGTTGATGAGTGGGTCTAAGCGTTTCAAGGATATTTCCAACCTGATTCCGTCAATGAGTGACAAGATGTTATCTGAACGGATGAAGGATCTGGAGAGTGAAGGTATTCTGATTCGTCATGTTTATCCCGAGACGCCGGTTCGTATTGAATACGAGCTAACAGAAAAAGGGAAAGCTTTGCAGCCTGTCATGAACCAAATTCAGGACTGGGCAGAGCAGTGGGTAGATTAAACGATACGTATGTTCAGGCTCAATGATGTGACCTGACAACAGAGAGCTCTTGATTTCGCTGAAATCAGGAGTTTTTTGTCTTATACGCTCAAGCAGCCATAAATGCTTAGTTAGTCCAGTATCCACGAACGTATGAAGCCACCTTTTTCCTGCAGGTCTTGCACATATTGACAGGAGTTGTAGTATAATTTAAGAAAAATGGCCGCAGGCGGCCGGAGCGAGGAGGCCACTTGTCATGAGAGAAGAAAGCTTATCCCGTGAAGTACGCTACGGCAAACAAGATATTGCGGAACTTGAGAACGCATCCATTCAGGTTCACCTGATTTACAAAAAAGCTGCGGAACTGTTTAAATATTATGTTAATTCCCGCGTGGGTAACCAGGATCCAGGTGAAGCAACTCCACTCGGAAACAGTACTGGTCAAGAACTGGCTCCGGTCGTCCTGCAAAAGTGGATACAGACTTCGTCAGGCTGGAAATGCATTGGTTGTGAGTTAAGATACCCGGGATCTGTGCAGGATAAGCTGGATGATGATTTTTCACCTGGTCAGGTTATTGGAGCTGCAGGGAAACGAAGATATGTAAAACCCGAAATGCTAATTCAAGCCATTGTATGGTCCCAGTATGAAAAAATCAGGCTGCTGGCTCCATGGCTTGGTGATGAAGCTTTTTATACTACACAAGAGCTGGATGTCATCGCCCGGTACATTGTACCGACATACTTCTCAGAACGTCCCCTGCATGAACAGGGCAAACTCTTCAAGATTCACCATCCGTACAGTCAGATCCCGCTGTATCAGGAATACGTAACAGCTCCTACATTCTGTGTACAGATGGATGGAGAGCTGCTCGAAGGGCGGCTTTTGACAGGGGTATATGTGTCGGAGGAACAGTTTCATGGGCTCAATCCGTACCTGAAGAATGGGGATGGGGGCCGGACTTATATGCAGGCTTGTGTCCAGTAGAGGGTAACTAAATATAAGGGTTGGACGATCCCAAACGAAGGAGCCCGCATGCGGGCTCTTTGTGCTGCAGGAAGGAATATGGAAGAAAAGTAACGGCATTGACACTTTTTTTGCATGATTTATGTGCCATAATAGAGGTTATGGACAACAGGGTGAAGATTTTACGCAGGGTGGTGTTACCGACATGAAGAAGAAGTTCCCCGGTTACATCGGTTTATGTTTGCTTATCATGGCAATTCTAGCCGGATGTACAGAGACACAGCCTTCTGAACAGCCGGTGGTGAAGGAGACCGATACTTCCAATACCATTACCGTTGCTGTTGATGGAAGCACTTTTTTGCCTGATGCAACGAAGTCTATCAAGAGGGATTTTAGTGAAGGACTCACGCTTAAGAAGGCGCTATTGAACAGCGGTCTGGTTGATTTTACGGCTGACGGCAAACGGATTCAATCCGTAGGGGAAGTTTCACTTGATTCCTCGCTAAGCTGGGCTGTTAAGTTAAACGGCAAGGATATTGATCCGGAAAATTGGGGCATGGAGCTTCATGCCAAGGATGAAGTGATCATTTACGTAAAAGCCGCCGACAGTACAGGAGAAGGTGTTGCATATCAGACAACCCTGCTCAAGATCAGCGGCGGCAATATTATGCCAGACCTTAATCGTCAATATGCGGGTGTCTATATCCAGGAGTGCACGGTTCGTGATGTACTTAAGTCCAGCGGCATCGTCAGAATGTCGGAAAATAACAAATACGTCGTTTCGGTTGAAAATGTTGTTCCACGCATGAATCAGCGTTGGGTGATCATGGTGAACGATAAGGAACTGATGGAGAATGGTTTGGATATGAAGTTGAATCCACGTGATGCGGTTAAATTACAGTTAACGGCATCTTAAACATAATTATAAAGCCCGGGCCTCTTGATTAGAGGACGGGCTTTTTTCATGTCACTTATAGAGGAAGCTCCGTAGCGGAAGGTTATGCTTCAAGCGCTTAAGGCTTAGATGCGGCAGATTTCATTGGGACATAATTCACAATGGCAGATGCCTTGGAGCATCTTAAGGTCCTTGATAACAATCATGCCGTTATCATATTCAATAGCATCTTTTTTGCGCAGATCGCTAAGCATGCGGTTCACACTTTCACGGGTAGCTCCAATCATGTTGGACAGATCCGTGTGGGTAATTTTTTTATGAATAATCACGTGATCTCCGTGGGGCTCGCCATAAGAATTGGACAATCGAATCAAGGTGGAACAGAGAGCACCAGGTTTGCCGTATAACATTAGGTCACGGAATTTGGTCTGGGTTAAGCGGTGGTGAATACCCATCCACTTCATAAAGTCAATGGCGAAGTCACAGTGCTGACAGATCAGCATCTCCAGGTCTTTGTGCTCCAGTACACCGATTTCACTGTCTTCCAGCACTTCAGCCGAAAACGTATGCTTGGAACCAAAGAACGGATCTGCCTGACCAATCATATCACCGGACTGATACATGTACATGATAAGCTCTTTGCCTTCATCCGTGGATTTGGTGATCTGGGCACGACCCCTTTTCATATAATAAAGTTTGTCGGACACATCACCTTCCCAATACAGGTGGGTCCCTTCAGGAAAGGTACGGTCTTTCATGGTTACGAGCAGATGATTGAAATTCACTTCCGAGAAACAGTTGGTATTGCCGCGTTTTTCCATTACACTCAGTTGTTCTCTCATAAGTCTATCTCCCCTTTGTATCCACTGGAGGGGATTACAGTCATGCAGTTCCCACTCCGTGGTTCGCCGCAACCGTTGCCGTCCTGATTAGAGTCATCTCCCGCCGGGAAGGACGGTACAAATTGCGGTGGTTCAATTTTTAAGTTCAGTATATACCTAATCTTACCGTTTGAGGGGCATGGAAAGGGGGCAAAAATGGCGAAATTCCAAACATTGTGATTAAATTCACTTTGGGGAGGGAAGGATACATTTGACAGCTATATATTTTAAATAAGAAGTGAAAATGACCTGTGGAAGGAACTCAAAAAAACTTAAATTAAATTTGTTATACTTTGTGAAAATAATCACATAATTAACCTTTTCGACATGTTACGATGTGTACGTAAAGAAGAGAGACAAACCAAAACCAATACGAACCTTTAGGAGGATGAGGGAGATGGCTGTAAAGAACGAAGTCGCCCCAGCAAAAGAACCGACAGCAGGTCAGTATATTCAAACGTTAATTGACAAAGCGAATAAAGCACATGCAGCATTCATGTCCATGGATCAAAAACAAATTGACCGCATCGTGCAAGCCATGGCGCTGGCAGGTCTGGACAAACACATGATGCTTGCCAAAATGGCGGTGGAAGAAACCGGCCGCGGAGTGTATGAAGATAAAATCACCAAAAATATATTTGCAACAGAATATGTATACCACAGCATCAAATATGACAAAACCGTAGGTGTGATTGAAGATAACGAGTATGAGAGCTTCCAGAAAATAGCGGAGCCAGTCGGCATTATCATGGGGATTACCCCGGTGACCAATCCGACATCCACGACGATGTTCAAGGCGTTGATCTCCATCAAAACGCGTAACCCGATCATCTTTGGTTTCCACCCGTCAGCTCAGAACTGCAGCCGCGAAGCCGCTAAAATTCTGCTCGAGGCCGCCGTGAAACATGGTGCTCCGGCCGACTGTATCCAGTGGATTGACGATCCTTCCATGGACCGAACGAATGCCCTGATGAATCATAACGATGTGGCGCTCATTCTGGCGACAGGTGGATCAGCGATGGTACGCGCAGCGTACAGCTGTGGTAAACCGGCACTCGGCGTAGGACCAGGTAACGTACCTTGCTTTATCGAGAAAACAGCAGATGTTAATCAAGCGGTAACGGATCTGATCTTGTCCAAGTCATTCGACAACGGTATGATCTGCGCTTCCGAGCAAGCGGTCATTATCGAAGAACCGATTTTCGATCAGGTGAAAAAGAAAATGATTGCAAACGGTTGTTATTTCGTCAATAAGGATGAAGCTGCGAAATTGACCGCGGGTGCCATCAATGCGGAGAAATGTGCGGTTAACCCGGCGATTGTCGGTCAATCGGCAGTAAACATTGCGCAAATGTGTGGTATCGAGGTTCCGGCTGGTACCAAAATTCTCGTAGCAGAGATTGAAGGTGTTGGCACCAAGTTCCCACTGTCTGCAGAGAAATTAAGTCCGGTACTCGCTTGTTACAAAGTAAAAACAGCAGCAGAAGGGATTGAGCGTGCTGCGGAAGTGGTTGCCTTTGGCGGCATGGGTCACTCCTCCGTTATTCATTCGAATAACGAAGAAGTCATAAGCAAATTCGCGGATCGCCTGCAGACAGGACGGATTATCGTGAATTCGCCATCCACACATGGCGCCATTGGGGACATCTACAACACCAACATGCCGTCATTGACTCTGGGATGCGGTTCATATGGCCGTAACTCAACCTCATCGAATGTCACTGCCGTCAACTTAATCAATGTGAAAAGGGTGGCTCGCCGTACCGTGAATATGCAATGGTTCAAAGTGCCGAACAAAGTGTACTTCGAAAAAGGAGCAACACAGTATCTGGCCAAAATGCCTGATATTACTCGCGTAGCGATTGTTACGGATGCCATGATGGTCAAACTGGGCTATGTGGAAAAAGTGGAGCATTATCTGCGACAACGCCAAATGCCGGTAGCGATCGAAGTATTCTCGGATGTGGAGCCCGATCCATCAACAACAACGGTAGACCGTGGTACGGAAATGATGCGCCGCTTCCAGCCTGACTGCATTATCGCTCTTGGTGGTGGTTCACCAATGGACGCTGCCAAAGCCATGTGGTTGTTCTACGAATATCCGGACACGGACTTCAACGATCTGAAGCAAAAATTCATGGATATCCGTAAACGGATCTACAAGTATCCACGTCTTGGATCAAAAGCAAAATTCGTAGCGATTCCGACAACGTCGGGTACAGGATCGGAAGTAACATCGTTTGCCGTAATCACTGATAAAAATCTGGGTAACACCAAATATCCACTGGCTGACTACGAGCTTACACCGGATGTAGCCATCGTAGACCCTGAATTCGTCTATTCACTGCCGAAAACAGCCGTTGCAGATACAGGTATGGACGTACTGACTCATGCCATCGAAGCGTATGTGTCGGTAATGGCAAATGATTACACCGATGGTCTGGCGATCAAAGCCATCCAGCTGGTATTCCAATACCTGGAGCAATCGGCGCTGCAAGGTGACAAACTGGCACGTGAAAAAATGCATAATGCTTCGACGATTGCCGGTATGGCTTTTGCTAACGCGTTCCTGGGGATTAACCACAGCTTGGCGCACAAATGGGGCGGACAGTATCACACCGCACATGGACGTACCAACGCAATCCTGATGCCGCACGTCATTCGTTATAACGCGAAAAAACCAACCAAATTTGCATCGTTCCCGAAATATTCGCACTTCGTAGCAGATGAGCGGTACGCGGAAATTGCCCGGATTCTGGGATTGCCTGCACGTACTACAGAAGAAGGGGTGAACAGCCTCATCAATGCAATTCGCAAACTGAACAAAACACTCGGTATTGAGGAATCGTTCCAGGAAATCGGATTCGATGCCAAGGACTTTGAAGCTCACGTGGATTATCTGGCCGATCGTGCTTTCGAAGATCAATGTACAACCGCCAATCCGAAACTGCCGCTGGTGACTGAACTGGCAGAAGTCTACCGCAATGCTTTCTACGGTCGGTTTGAATAAATAATTATAGCAACAGCAGACTTTAGGCAATAGGTTCAGGGTTCCCCGGGAGGGGAGCCCCGATTGCCGTCTTTTTGTCGATGACGGAATCCTTTGGGGATCCGTTGAAGTTAACATTTTACACAACAACGGAGGGGAAGAAATAACCTGTAAAAGCGAAGCGTTCGCGTTTATCTCCGGATTTTTCCCTTTGAAAAGGGAACGAAAAAATATGGGGATAACAGCGATTGGAAGGTTGTTCTGCCACGCAGTGATCCGGTGTAAACTTTTACCTTCACCATGATCCAGCAATGGTGGAGTGAGGAAGTTCACTGACTTTGTGATAAAAATCACAGATGAAGAAACTCGCAAGACGTATACTGAAAATGTAAGAAAAACATCCATCCCGCGGTTCCGGTTCCCATGTAGAGAGAACGTGTTCCGGCTGATATGTGAAAAAGTTCACATTAATCGCGGCTCTGGGCACAGATGAGACGATTTTGCTTGCACCCTGTCATGTGTCCGGAAATCCAAATTTGTGGAGGGATTACTATGTCGGTGATCGAAAAAGACGTAAAACAACAAACAGGCTGGAGAAACTTTACGAAAGGCACATGGACCAAATCCGTGGATGTGAATGATTTTCTGGCACACAACCTGTCTCCATATTACGGAGATGAAGCATTTCTCGCAGGGGCAACACAGAACACCAAAGACCTGTGGGACATCGTATCTGATCTGACCAAAAAAGAACGGGATAACGGCGGCGTACTGGATGTGGACGTAAACACTCCGGGAACGATCGTGTCTCACCAACCAGGATATCTGGATCAATCCAAAGAACAGATCGTCGGTGTGCAAACCGATGCTCCATTCAAACGTTCCATTCAGCCAACTGGCGGAATTCGCATGATGATTGATGCATGTCAAGCTTACGGCTTCGAAATGCCTCAAGAAGTCATTGATATATTTACTAATATTCGCAAAACACATAATCAGGGTGTATTCGATGCGTATACATCCGAGATGCGTGCAGCACGTAAAGCAGGTATCATTACGGGTCTGCCTGATGCTTATGGTCGCGGCCGGATCATCGGCGATTACCGCCGGGTTGCTCTGTAC
The DNA here is from genome assembly GCF_022346995.1 of Paenibacillus sp. ACRRY. Taxonomy (GTDB): domain Bacteria; phylum Bacillota; class Bacilli; order Paenibacillales; family Paenibacillaceae; genus Paenibacillus. Next base: position 817,774 of record NZ_JAKRNM010000002.1, read on the forward strand.
GGGGTGGACTTCCTGATCCGCGCCAAAAAAGGAGAATTGAACGCACTTGAAGTGGATGTCATTGATGAAGATGTCATCCGTCTGCGTGAAGAATTATCCGAACAGATCCGGGCTCTGCAGGAATTGAAGCAATTGGGCGAAATGCACGGCTTCGATATTTCCCTGCCGGCTACAACAGCGAAAGAAGCGTTCCAGTGGCTGTACTTCGGCTACCTTGCTGCCATCAAAGAGCAAAACGGTGCTGCGATGTCCCTTGGACGTGTATCTTCATTCCTGGATATCTACATTGAACGTGATCTGCAGGAAGGCATCCTGAATGAAGAACAGGCTCAGGAACTGGTTGACCATTTCGTCATGAAACTGCGGATCGTCAAATTCCTGCGTACACCGGACTATAACGAGCTCTTCAGCGGTGACCCGACGTGGGTAACCGAGTCCATCGGCGGGATGTCCGTGAACGGGGAAACACGCGTAACGAAAAACAGCTTCCGTTTCCTGCACACGCTGCACAATCTGGGACCTGCACCGGAACCAAACCTGACCGTTCTCTGGTCTACCAAACTTCCGGAGGCATTCAAAGAGTATTGCAGCAAAGTGTCCATAGAAACCAGCTCCATCCAATATGAGAATGATGATCTGATGCGTCCAATCTACGGAGACGATTACGGTATTGCCTGCTGTGTATCTGCCATGAAGATTGGTAAACAAATGCAGTTCTTCGGCGCTCGTGCCAATCTGGCGAAAGCTCTGCTGTATGCGATCAATGGGGGACGTGATGAGAAATCCGGAGCACAGGTCGGACCGGAGTATCCCGCAATCACAGGTGAAGTGCTGGACTACAATGAGGTTATGAAACGGTTCAAACCGATGATGGAATGGCTGGCTAAACTGTACATGAACACTCTTAACGTAATCCACTACATGCATGACAAATACAGTTATGAACGGATCGAGATGGCTCTGCATGACCGCGATATCGTACGTACCATGGCCTGTGGTATTGCCGGTCTGTCCGTTGCAGCCGACTCCTTGAGTGCCATTAAATATGCAAAAGTTAAACCGATTCGTAACGAGCAAGGAATCGCCGTTGATTTTGAAATTGAAGGAGACTTCCCTTGTTACGGTAACAATGAAGACAGCGTCGACAGCATCGCGGTTGAACTCGTGGAGAGCTTCATGGGCATGATCCGCAAACATAAAGCGTACCGCAATGCCGTTCCAACCCAGTCTGTATTGACTATCACATCCAATGTGGTGTACGGCAAAAAAACCGGCACAACGCCGGATGGACGTAAAGCAGGTGAACCGTTTGCTCCAGGTGCCAACCCGATGCATGGACGTGACAAAAAAGGCGCACTGGCATCTCTGGGTTCTGTAGCTAAATTGCCTTACGAACACAGCCTGGACGGTATCTCCAACACATTCTCGATTGTGCCTAAAGCGCTTGGTAAAGAGTCCGATACCCGCAAATCTAATCTGGTTGCCATGATGGACGGTTATTTCGGTCAAGGTGCTCACCATCTGAACGTGAACGTGTTCGATCGTCAGCAGTTGATTGACGCCATGGAGCATCCGGAAAACTATCCACAATTGACCGTACGGGTATCCGGTTATGCCGTAAACTTCATCAAATTGACGCGTGAGCAGCAGCTGGATGTCATTAACCGGACCTTCCACGGTTCGATGTAAAAACAGGGCAAGCAGGAGTAGATCACCATCATAAACGCACAGCGGATGCGGATACAGAAAGGAAGAGGCAGCATGGTTAACGGACATATTCATTCACTCGAAACTTTCGGGACGGTTGACGGCCCAGGCATCCGCTTCGTGCTTTTTATGCAGGGATGTCACCTGAAATGCCAATATTGCCATAACCCGGATACATGGGCACTTGATGGAGGCCGGGATATGAGCGTGGAGGAAGTTCTCGCAGAGATTGAGCCATACTTGACCTATTATCGCAGTTCGGGTGGCGGACTTACGGTATCGGGAGGCGAACCGACGCTGCAGGCTCATTTCGTAGGCCAGGTTTTCAAAGAAGTAAAGCGGCGCTGGGGACTGCACACCACCCTGGACAGCAACGGCTATAATGAACCTGATCGTATTCTTGACTTATTGGATCATACGGATCTGGTTATGCTGGATCTGAAACACATCGATGATGAAAAGCATATCAAGCTTACGGGGAAATCCAATGAGAGAACACTTCGGATGGCCCGCTGGTTATCGGATCATGGCCGGAAAATGTGGATCCGGCACGTATACGTGCCAGGCATTCATGACGATGAACAAGATCTGCTTAACCTGGGGCGTTATATAGGAACATTGAATGGTGTGGAGAAGTTTGAGATTTTACCCTATCACCAGATGGGCATATATAAATGGCAAGCACTCGGAAAAGTATATCCGCTGGACGGCGTTCCGTCTCCTACCGAAGAGGAAGTGGAACGGGCTTATCGTTTGATTGAACAGGGGCGGAAAGAAACGACAGACACACTTTCTCGGGCAAAATGATCCATATCCATGGGTCCGATAGAAAATGAACATTCCTTAAAAATGGACCCACTCTTTAAACAGTCTTTGCGACAGACGTCGCAAGGGCTGTTTTTTGTTGCATTTTACATGAGGATTACGAAAAGGCTTGTTCAGTGAAGGATTTTATCCCCTTATTGATGAATTGTCATCCTTACGATGGTAGCTCCGGCTTTTTATAATCAGAGTGTAAAACCAAATGCGCAATATGCCGAGGAGGGTCAACGACGATGAAAAAAAGAATGATAATGCTGCTCTCACTGCTGCTTGTAACGTCCTGGACGCTGGCTGCATGTTCGGGCTCAGGGAACGAAAATCCGCAGGGAGCCACAGGCTCCGAACCGGAGACGAGCAAGGAACCGGTGGAAATGCTCCTTCGTCATACCCAAGTAGGGGCGGATAAACAAAAACGTCTGGCCATTCTGCAGGACGTCGTCGACAAAGTGGAAAGTGAGGTGCCTAATCTGACCTTTACGCTGGACGGAGTTGAATCGGATGTGAACCGGAAGGAAAAGCTTCGCGGAGAGATGGCGGCCGGCAATCCACCGGATATTTTCGAACTGTTCGGCAGTCCGGATTCCAAAGTGTATGCCAAGGAAGGCATGCTGCTGGATCTCACACCGATTTTGCAAGAGCTGGGCATCCAGGATCAGTTTACATCTCTTGAACCGTTCACGTATGAAGGCAAAGTATATGGACTGCCGATAGGTGGTTCAGGCGAAGGTTTTTTCTACAACAAAGAATATTTTGCACAAAAGGGCTGGAAAGCACCAAAGACCATGGCTGAACTTGATAACATGCTGGCCGAGATCAAAGCGGATGGGAAAGTGCCTCTCGCCTCTGCTTCCAAGGCGGGCTGGGTCCCGCTGATGTTAACGAACCATCTGTGGTCCCGTTATGCCGGGCCTGAGATTACTGCGAAGTTTGCAACAGGTGAAGCCAAGTGGACCGATCCGGGTGTGATTCAAGGTTTTGCGAAACATAAGGAATGGGTCGATAAGGGGTATTTCAAAAAAGGCGAGCTCGGCTTCGAATACGCAGAGTATACGACTCAATTTACGAGTGGTGAAGCGGTATTAATGTATGACGGAACATGGAAATCATCTGTGTTCAAGGAAGGTCAGAGCGGGGAATCGCTGATCGGCAAAGTTGGATTCTTCAATATGCCGCCGGTAGAGAATGGCGTGGGAGATCAGACTTCCCTCATGCGTGACGTCAATAATGGATATGGCTTCTCGGCATCTGTAGCGGAAGATCCTCAGAAGCTGGAGGCAGTAAAAGCATTCATCAAAAACTTCTACAATGAAGATATGCAGGTGCGTGGGCTTGTGGAAGATGGAGTCCTTCCTGCCATGAAGCTGGATGAGAAGGTATTAACGGACAGCATTACCGACGAGCTGATGAAGGAAATCGTTGCTGTCCTGAATGCATCCCAGACGTCATTCCCAGCCTTTGATGCGCTGGTACAGGCGGATGTAACCACCGAGATCAGCAATCTGCAGATTCAAAAACTAATTGGCGGACAGACCACACCAGAGAAGATGGCGGAGGAGCTGCAGCAAGTTCAGGAGGAAGCCAACGCTTCTGTGGAATAATGAATCAACTCTACCAAAGCTGCAACTGAAGTTACTGAAGGAGGCTGAATATGAATACTTCACTCCGCAGCCCACTCATTTACACGCTGTTTGTATTACCGGCTTTGATTTTGTTTGTCATGTTTTTCCTGTATCCGATTGGCAGCTCGCTGTATTATAGCTTGACCAGCTGGAATGGCGTTTCGACAGACCCACGATTTGTGGGTTTGTCGAACTACGCCAAGGCTTTAACCGATGAACGATTTTGGATATCCACACGGAATAATGGCTTTTTTATCGGATTTTCCGTATTAATTCAGGTTCCGCTGATTGTATTATTCTCATTGCTGATTGCCAATGTCAAACGATTAAAGGGAGTATACAAAACGGCTGTTTTTTTACCTTCCATTATGTCGACGGCGGTCATCGGTATTTTGTGGGGATTTATCTATGAGCCCAATATCGGACTGCTGAATCAGCTGCTGAATACATTCGGCATTCCACCAGTATATTGGCTGTCAGACAATCGTTTTGCGATGCTGTCCATTCTTGTGACCAATGCCTGGCAGTGGACCGGATTTTATATTGTCATGGTGCTGGCGGCTATTCTCGCCATTCCCCGTGACCTGGAGGAAGCAGCAGCCATCGATGGTGCGACGGCAGTGCAGCGGGCCACCCGAATCACGCTGCCTCTCATTAGGCCCATTATTTCGGTTGTCATCATGCTGTCCATTGCCGGAGCGATGAAGGCAGCAGATATCGTGCTTGTAATGACCAAAGGCGGACCGGCCGGCTCCACCGAGGTACTTGCTACGTATATGATCAAATATGCGATTACCAATTTTAAATATGGGTACGGCAATACGGTAGCGGTTCTGATCTTTGCTCTGACACTTGTGCTGACGGCTGTGTACCAACTGCTCGTGGCAAGGCACAACGAAAGGGTGGAGTATTGATGGCAAAGAATATACGAGCCAGTATTCCTCATGTGTTGTTGATGTTATATTTGATCGCTATTTTATTTCCCTTTTTATTCGTTATCTTCTCTTCATTCAAACAGGATAACAATGAGATTGCTCTTCATCCGTTTGGTTTGCCAACGAACTGGGTGTTCAGCAATTACGTGGAAGCCTGGGTCAACGCCAAGATCGGTACGTATTTCTGGAACAGCATGTACATTTCGGTGCTCTCTTCGGCAGGTACCATTATACTGGGCGCCATGTTTGCTTTTGCTGTAACCCGGATGAGACACCGCAAGTGGAGCCTGTTTCTCTACAGTCTCATTCTGGCTGGCATGCTCATTCCGAATAACGCACTGATGCTGCCCATTTATTTGCTCGTCCGCAAGCTGGGCATATTGGATACCCATCTGGCTCTGATTGTTCCCTATGTAGCGAATGCGATTCCTTTTACGATTATCATACTGGCTGCTTTTATGAGATCACTCCCCGGAGAGATAGAGGAAGCAGCGGTAATGGATGGCTTGAGGGCCCCAGGGATCTTTGCTAAAATAGTGATACCTCTTACGGTTCCAGCCATCGTTACGGTATTTATCGTGAATTTCCTCGGCAACTGGAACGAATTTTTGCTCGCCAATTATTTCCTATCTACAGATAAGCTGCGTACCCTGCCTGTAGGCATGGTCCAGTTTCGTGATCAGTACCAGATGAACTATGCCCAGATGTCCGCAGGAATTGTATATAGTGTTGTACCTGTCATTGTTATTTACGCCATACTGCAGGAGAAAATTATTGAAGGTGTGACCGCAGGCGGTGTCAAGGGTTGATGGTCTACGCGGTTATTGGGGAGAACGGATATGAACTTGCGCATGAAGCTGGCCTTGGCATTTCTGCTGTTAATCATTGTACCGATGTGTGCACTGGGTATCGGGATGTTTCTGGTTACCTCACATACGATTGAGAAGAAATACAACCAACAGGCCGAATATGCCCTCCAGGCCATTAGTTACAATATCGAGAATGTTTTTCAGCAGATAAACAATGTCACGGATAACGGGATCGCCACGTCGGTATTTCAAATGGCCCTCAACGCCAAAGACCCGACCAAGCAGGATCTCGGGACCGGTAATCAATTATCGCTCAATGCCAGCCAGCGCAATTTCCGATCTCTTCTATATAACTATCCGTTCATTAGCTATGCATTCTTATATGATCTGCGTTCGTCCGAGAACAATCAGATCGTCTCCATATTCACGAAAGAAAATTTTGAAGCGCTTCCTTTTCAGGAATTCAAGGTACATCCTTTATTTCAGGAAATCCATCAGCTTAATGGTGTGCCCAAATGGCTTGCCCCGCTTGAGTATCCCGAACTTACCGGCAACGATCCTGTCTTTACGCAGATCAGGCTGGTCAAGGAACTCAGTTATTTTCAAAATATCGGGATTCTGGTGGTACAAATCAAAAAGGGGGAGATCGACCGCATCTTCCGACATTTGCAGATCAGCGATTCTGCACAAAACACGTCCTTTTTATTAATTAATGAAGAAGGTTTGGTAGTCTATGACCCATCCGGGCAGTACAGCGGGGAGAAGATGGATAACCTCGGTGTCAATGCCGCCAGTTATGGACCTGGCTTCAGCAGCATCCGAACGGTATTCGACGGCACGGAGAGTATCCTGTCCCAGTATCATCTGAAAAACTACGGTTGGAGTTTAATCAGTGTAACATCGTGGGAAGCGTTGTCTGCTGAAACGAATGTGTTTGCAGGCTGGTCCGTGATTATTATTCTGGTGTGTCTTCTTGCTGCGATGGTCTTCAACCTGTTTTTCATGAATCGTATTACCGGCAATATTGCGGTGCTGGTCCGCTTCATGCGGCGAGTCGAGGATGGGGACTTCAACGCGCGGGTAGAGGGAAAAGGATTCGATGAGATGCAGCTTCTTGCCCATGGGTTCAATGAACTGCTGGACAGGATTGGTAGCCTGTTTCGCCGTGTGCGGGCAGAGCAGCAGCAAAAGGCCAAGGCTGAACTTCGTGTGCTGCAGGCTCAGATCAAACCACACTTCTTGTTCAATACATTGGAATCCATCAACGGGCTGGCCATGCGAGGAGAGGGACGGAAAGTCAGCGAAATGGTAAACCGTCTTGGCAATATTCTTCGGATCAGTATTCAGGATCAGGAGGAAATACCACTGGGCGAGGAAGTAAGGCATCTCCAGAGTTATCTTGAAATTCAGCAATACAGATTCAGTGAATTATTTACGTACGAAGTGGATATCCCTACTCATTTATATGCATCCTCCGTACTTAAACTGACCTTGCAGCCGTTAGTAGAAAATAGCATCCAGCATGGCTTCGAGGGTATTGAGTACAAGGGAGTACTTCGAATCAGTGCATTTGAGCTGCACCATAATCTGATACTGCAAGTAGAGGATAACGGGCTTGGCATTCCCCAGGAAATAATGAGTAGATTCGAGTACATGGCAGAGGATCCTCCGGAACATTCGCATGCAAAAGAAGGGGAGCAGTCCCTATCTTCGATGGCTGAACGCCGGGGACTTGGCTTACGAAGTGTGGCAGATCGGATACGAATTCGATATGGGGCGGGATATGGCATATTCATATGTTCTGCTCCAGGCCATGGGACAGTGATTCAATGCATAATTCCACGATATGAGCAGGGGGATGCCTAGATGAATCTGACGGCAATGATTGTTGATGATGAACTGCCGATTTTGGAAAATTTGAGACTGATCCTGCCTTGGGAGGACATGGGGATTGAAATTACGGGCACGGCGAGAAGTGGAATAGAAGCGCTGGATAAGGTGGCTGATTGCCATCCCGACATTATGCTGTGCGATATTCGCATGCCTACCATGGATGGTTTGGAACTTATTCGAATCCTGCGTGAGCGGGGTGAGTCATGTGAAATTATTTTACTGACCGGATATCAGCAGTTCGAATATGCCCGAACAGCCATCCGTTACAATGTACATGAATACATATGCAAACCTATTGATTACTCGGATCTGGAGAACAAATTACGTGAGTTAACTGAACAAATTATTCAGAAGCGATTAACAAGTGAGTCTGAACGTCATCGCAGTATAGAGATGGAAAACTGGATCAGACATAAACATGTGACCGAATTGCTGCGGGGTGAAAAGGAAAATCTGGCATGCCCGGTACAATCTTCGGAAACGTTGCCCTCTGCTGATCGCTATGTCCTGATTCTTGTGGATGCAGAAGGTTATTTCCGCCATTCCATGGGCTGGACAGCTGACCAGCATCAGCAGTGGCATGATGAAATTCATACCATTCTTAAAGGTCTAACAGAAGTAATAGAAGGAAGCATGATAACTAACGTCCGCAAGGGGGAATGGGGGATCCTGCTCAAGGCTTCACATGGATGGGAGACCACAGCAGATCAATTAGCTCAGTGTATCCAAAAGAGGCTTAATGCCATCTTTGCTGCAGACTCAGCAATGAAGGTGAAGATTATTCTGGATGATACGCCCGTATGTTTGGACCACCAGATCACTGAGCGATACCGACACTGTCAGAAACAAAGCGCGTCGCGTCCTTCGGTTTCTGAATGGATCAAGTCTGCATGTGAGTATATGGATACACATCTGGATCATGATCTTGGCATAGATGAGGTAGCGGATTGGCTGGGAATCAGTTCAAGTTATTTTTGTCAGCTGTTCAAAAGCCATGTCGGGGTTACGTTTGTTGAATATATGACTCATAAACGGATGGAAACTGCAGCACTATTATTGAGTACAACGGAATGGAGCATTACGTCGATTGGGGAAGCCACGGGTTATAAAGAGCGGCGTTATTTCTCCAAAGTATTTCATAAACATTTTCAGATGAAGCCGTCGGAATACAGGCAAAGCCATAGAATAGCCACTTCATTGGAGGAGGAAATGCAGACATGAACTCATGGGGACATTTCACACTGGAGCAAAAGGTGGGTCAGTTGTTTATGTGCGGTTTTCATGGACAGCAAGTGGATGAACAGATCACCCGGTTAATACAGGACTACCATGTTGGGGGTGTTATTTACTTCAGGCGAAACGTGAAAAGTGTGGAACAATTGACCCGTTTGTCTGCCGAGCTGCAGAGTTTGGCCGCAAAAAACAGTGAGCTGCCGCTTATGATCTCGGTAGATCAGGAAGGCGGTATGGTTGCGAGAATTGATAAAGACGGGGTCACCAGAGTACCGGGAAGCATGGCTCTTGGCGCAACGGGTAATCCGGACTACACGTATCAATGTGCACGGATTCTTGGGGCTGAGCTGAAGGGGATTGGGATTGATATGAACCTTGCGCCAGTTGTTGACGTGAACAATAACGTTCTTAATCCAGTGATAGGCGTGCGATCCTATGGGGAAAATGCGGAGACCGTTGCCGCCCATGGTGCGGCAGCCGTTGCAGGATATCAGTCCAGTGGCATAGCTGCAACTGCGAAGCATTTTCCGGGGCATGGAGATACCGCCGTAGATTCACATCTTGGCATGGTAACGGTTCCGCATGAATGGGAAAGGCTGGAGCAGGTGGAACTGCGGCCTTTTCGCCGGGCCATTGAGGCAGGTGTGGATGCCATCATGACCGCACATGTGATTTTCCCGGCAATTGAACCTGAGCCTATTCCCGCAACATTATCCCGTCATGTATTACATGGATTGCTGCGCGAACAAATGGAGTTCAAAGGAATTATCATTACAGATTGCCTGGAGATGCACGCAATCTCCAAACCATATGGGGTTGCGAATGCGGCTGTTCGTGCAGTTAAGGCAGGAGCAGATTTGATTCTGGTCAGTCATACCCTTGAGGAGCAGATTGCAGCTATAGATGCCGTGGTAGAAGCGGTCCGCCATGGAGACATTGACGAGCAGATCATTGACCTGGCGCTGGGGCGTGTCGTGGATTGGAAGCAAAGACGCTGCGGTAATCAATCAAGTGATCAATCGAGTGAACAATCAAGTGAACAATCAAGTGAACATTTAAGTATGCCATGTTCGTTTTCATCCGTTCCGGAGAATGTACTGTTAGATGAAATTGCATGCAAGAGCATTACCGTAGTGCATAATGACGGGTTGCTGCCATTAAAGCCCGAACAAAACGTGTTTGTTATATGGCCTGAGGTTGTACAGCGAACAGAGGTGGATGAACCTTGGTCCCATTCGGATTCACTCGGGATGGTGCTCGGGCAATACAAAAAGCATGTTCGTGAGCATAAAATAACAACACAGCCGTCATATGAAGAGGCAGAACGAATTACGAAAAGTGTGAAGGAGGGAGAACAAGTCATTGTATGCACGTACACCTCAGCCGGGGTTATTCCCAAAGGTCAGCGTTACTTGATTGAACGACTGAGTGAAAACCATTCATTAATTGTCGTAGCTTTACGTAATCCCTATGATCTGCTGGAAATTCCCAGACCGGGAGCTTACGTATGTACATACGAAAATACACCTGCCGTGGTACGTGCACTCTCCTTGATGATTACGGGTAAATTGAATCCGAGAGGAAGCTTGCCCGTCCGATTAAGTTAACTTTAAATTGATAAAGACTGCCTTACTATTATGTGGTGATCTTCATCCATATAATGGTAAGGTTTTTTGGTGAATACACCAATTGAATCTTTGAATGTTGATGAAATGATAACTAACTATTTTCATAGTGTTTTCTCTCTATTAAAACTTTACATTTCTAATCTATTATTTTTAGCAACTTTTCCCGGTGACAAGCGTCTAATAGTATGACTTTTTGAGGGGGATATTAATAAAATGGGAGCAGAAGGAGCCAAAGAAAAAGAATGAATTTGAAGAAGAAATTGTCTATACTTACCGCTTTAGCTGTTTTTCAAGCGTTTGCAGTCATTCCTGCGAATGCACAGGCAGCTGACCAGAGCGATTCGACACCAGTGAATACAGCCAAAGTTAAATCCGTTGAGGTTGTTAAGAAAGAACAAACCATAGCGGAATCCGAAGTGAAAGATCAATCAGGTACACAGACATCCGATAATGATACAACTGAGGAGACGAATCCTGAATCTACAGATTCATCTGGTACGGATGTTGCGCCGGTTGACCCTGCAGCTCCTACTGAATCTGAAGATGCAGAAGGTACAGAGGAAGATGTTCCAGCACCTACACCTGTAGAGGTTGAGCAGCCTTCCACTAGTGGTCAGTCCGGAACTGTCGGTGGAGACCTGACGCTGTACATGAACAGCAATAAAATGGTGCAAGATGGCAAGTCATATCTTGCCGGACAGCCGATGGCTGTCAAAAATGGTGTATCCTATGTAGCGATCCGCGCGCTGGTTGACCGAGTTGGCTATGATGTGAAGTACGACAACACGACCAAGGAAACGATCATTATTAGCGGGGAAGATGAGCTGCGTTTCAAGACCAACAGCAAAATCTATACCGTTAATGGTGAAGCAAGAACGATGAAGGGCGCTGCTTATCAACAAAAGAATACGTTTATGGTGCCGCTGACTTCGATTACGCAGGCACTCAACATTACTTATACAGTGAACCAATCCGCCAAAACGGTGGTATTGAAGCTGAGCACCAAACCGGTAGCCAGTTTCACGGTACCCAAAGAAGTTTTTGCCGGTGACAACGTAACATACACAACGAAATACAGTTCTCCCAAAGGACTGGACATTGTGGATGAGCGCTGGACTGGCCGTCAGGATTCGTTCGACCAACCAGGTACATATACGGTAACGTATGCTGTCCAGGATTCAAGTGGTCAATGGAGTGATCCGTACTCTCTAACAATCCAGGTTCAAAAACCGAATCTTCCTCCGGTAGCGATGTTCACTACAGACAAGGAAGAGTACAAAATGGGTGAAAAGATTACCTACATTGATCAAAGCACAGACGACGAAAATGCCATTGAGACAACGGAGTGGGATAACAACGCACTGGCATTCTTTGTCCCAGGACCGAAGACCATTACGATTACTGTTACAGACAAACACGGTCTGAGTGACAGCTATTCCAAAATCATTAATATCACGGGCGAAACGTTGTACACTCTTTCCGATTTCAATCAATTGTTCACACCGGTTGGTGGGAAGTTTACCTTCAATGGTGGAGAAGTTCCTGCCATGGAGAAAGTTCCATACACTTACTATGATGAGCAGAGCATTTTGATTCGCAGTAACAGTCCGGAAACTGTGAACAGCGAAGGGATTGTCTACAAGGAATCTTCGATTGGACAAACACGTTTTATGATTCACCACGTGAATAACACAGGCAAAAACGTAAAAATGTACGTTGTGGCTACCAACAACAATATGTATCCAGCAACATTGGAGCAGCAAAACATGGGCTTCGCGGGTCCGTCTCCGTTTGCTACCGTTGCTGGGAAACTGTCGATTGACCGTTGGTTCAAATCCATGCAGGAAGGCACTGGCAAATTGGACGTTGTCCTGCAGCCAGGAGAGAGCAAACTGGTCCTTACGGAACTCAGTGCTCTGCCGATGAAGAAGGGCCAAGTGATCTCCCTGTACTCCGATGTATTCAGCGATTACAGACTGGATTACAACATTATTATGATTGAAGAAAATAAAGATCCGATGGAAGTATGGTCTACGCTGCCTGTACTGGATCGTGACGGTGTTCACAACCGGGGAACATACCCGAACGCAACACGTGTCATCACGTATGATCAAGAAGTAGGCGCGACGCCTTCTCGTCTCCCACTTGGTGATAATGCAAGTGATCCAAACCTGGTTGGAACAGACCCAATGGCCTACACAGATGCTTCCAACGCCGGTAACTTTGGTGTGCTATACAAAATTACATTGAATAACGTAGCACCGCGTACGCTGATCTCGTTCAACCCTCGTGGTGGTAAATATTCCGGTGTGGCACTTGTTAATGGCCAGGTTGTGCAAATATCCGAGGGTAAATCCTTGAGTGCTCCTAACGAGCAAAGTGTACTCTACCGTACAGGCTCTTATGGTGAGAGTGTTACCATTCTGTTCTCAGCGGCCCCAGGAAGCAATCTTCCTGTCAATCTGTTGTTCACGCCGCTTCCAGCTGAGAAGTAATCTTGACCAGGCAACGAGGAACGGACGGTTTGGAGTGAAAGCTTATATCTTATATACCCGATCACCCCAAAAGTCGCCCGAAGAAATAATCTTCTGAACCGTCAGAGAAGGACTCCATGTGAATGGGGTCCTTTTTAATGAAACTCTTAATAAAACTGACAATGAACAGTGCGCTAGCCGGTTCGTTGACTCTAATCCAAATTTGAGGCATTATTAGAATTATAATAACAAGCATGGTATCAGCGTTGCATAATTGTAATTCCCATTCATTCCAATGGGTAGCATCTGGACGAATAAAACCATTGCAATCGAGCTTTTGCTGATTTGGATTTGCTCTTAGGATGTATGCATAATGCTTGTATGACAGGAGGTGCTTTAAGTCATGCTGTCGACAGAACAGATTATTAATACCATGTCCTCACAGGGACTTCGCATCACGGATCAGCGGAAGACACTGGCCCGGTTATTTGCCGAATCTCCTGGGTATCTTACACCCAAGGACGTCTATGAATATATGGGTAAGACTTACAGCGGACTGAGTTTTGACACGGTATACCGGAACTTGCGTGTAATGCAGGATTTGGGTGTGCTGGAGCAGGTCATTTTTGAAGACGGTGTAAAATTCAGAGCGCATTGCAGCGAAGATCACCATCACCATCATATGATCTGTCTGAAATGTCAGAAGACCTATCCGATCGTTTTTTGTCCGATGCAGCTGGCAGACGCTCCAGAACAGTTTCAGGTTGTGGACCATAAGTTTGAAGTGTTCGGATACTGCAAGGATTGTGCGGAACATGCTCCGGCGAAAGTGTCCACTGGTCATTCACACGCTCACGGGAAACACTAACCATGAAGTTATCCCGCAGAGTGGCACAGGCACCCATTCGGGTATACCGGAATTATATTTCTCCCTTGAAACCACCTACATGTCGCTTCTATCCGACTTGTTCGGCTTACGCGATGGAAGCAATTGAGGTCCATGGTGCATTCAAAGGTTCATTGCTGGCTGCCAAGCGTATTGCAAAATGCCATCCGTTTCATCCCGGAGGCGTTGATCTGGTTCCGCCAAAGGAAGAAAAAACGGTCATGGTACCTGATGAGGGATGAAGTTAGAGCCATTTAACGTCTCGGTGGACTGAAAAGGTAGCAACTGTGCAGCTGCCGACTTGACAAAGAGGGCAGCATTTCAGTATATTTTTCGTATAATGATTTCCAGTGAAGGGATAAGTACAGACACACCCCCAGTGCAGAGAGCCGGATGAGCTGAGAACCGGTCTGGGAGGAGGATGGAATATGGTCCCGGAGGAACCTCTTCCGAGCGTGCAGACGTGTATGTAGACGCTGTCGTAAGGCTGGGGCGTGATCCAGCGTTAATGGGCGGTCGAAGGACCGGCAGAGCCTGTGTTTTGCAAAAAGCACGGGGAATTTGGGTGGTAACACGTGAGATCTACTCTCGTCCCATAGGGGCGGGAGTTTTTTGTGTTCTTTTTTAGTCAAAGAACACGCAAGGTTGCATGACATATGAAGGAGGAGAAGTCTTTCATGACTGATCAAAAAACATTTTATCTGACGACGCCGATTTATTATCCAAGTGACAAATTGCATATTGGGCATGCGTACACAACAGTAGCTGGAGATGCAATGGCTCGTTACAAACGTCTGCGCGGTTATGCAGTGCGTTACCTGACAGGAACCGATGAGCACGGACAGAAAATTGAACGCAAGGCTCAGGAGAAGGGTCAGACACCACAAGCATTTGTAGACGATATCGTTGTAGGTATCAAGGAGCTGTGGAACAAGCTGGATATCTCCAATGACGACTTCATTCGTACAACGGAAGAACGCCACAAAACGGTTGTACAGGATATTTTCGATCGGTTGCTTAAACAGGGAGATATCTATAAAGGTGAGTACGAGGGCTGGTACAGTATTCCAGATGAGACCTACTACACGGAAACCCAATTGGTTGATGTGGAGAAGAACGAGAAGGGTGAAATCGTCGCTGCCAAGAGTCCGGATAGCGGACACCCGGTAGAGCTTGTCAAAGAAGAATCCTATTTCTTCCGCATGAGCAAATATGCAGATCGTTTGCTGAAATATTATGAAGAGAATCCTGGTTTTATTCAGCCGGAATCCCGCAAGAACGAGATGATCAACAACTTTATCAAGCCCGGTCTGGAAGATTTGGCTGTTTCCCGTACAACGTTTGAATGGGGCGTTAAAGTCAAAGGCGATCCAAAACACGTCGTATATGTCTGGATTGATGCATTGTCCAACTATATTACGGCTCTCGGCTACGGATCATCCGATTCATCACTGTATGACCAGTTCTGGCCTGCAGATGTTCATCTGGTAGGTAAGGAAATCGTTCGTTTCCATACCATCTACTGGCCAATCATGCTGATGGCGCTTGACCTGCCTTTGCCGAAAAAAGTATTTGCACATGGCTGGTTATTGATGAAAGACGGCAAAATGTCCAAATCGAAGGGCAATGTCGTTGATCCAGTGACCCTGATTGACCGTTACGGTCTGGATGCACTGCGTTATTATCTGCTGCGTGAAGTTCCATTCGGTTCGGATGGTACATTCACTCCAGAGAGCTTTGTAGAGCGCGTGAACTCGGATCTGGCCAATGATCTGGGGAACTTGCTTAACCGTACCGTTGCAATGGTGGATAAGTATTTTGAAGGCAAGGCACCTGCATTTACTTCGGGTGTAACGGAATTCGATGCTTCACTGGAAGAAGCTGGACTTGCAGCGGTGGACAAAGTGGAACAGGCGATGGAAAATCTGCAATTTTCCGTTGCGCTGACTGCAATCAGCCAATTTGTTAGCCGGAGTAACAAATATATTGATGAGACACAGCCTTGGGCTCTGGCACGCGATGAAGCTAAACGGGATGAACTCGCATCCGTTATGTCTCACCTGATCGAAAGTCTGCGTATTGCTTCTATCTTGCTGCAACCGTTCCTGACTCGTGCTCCGCATAAAATCTGGGAACAGCTCGGTATTCAGGAAGGGGAACTTACAGCTTGGGATACGTCTAAGCAGTGGGGTGTAATTCCAGCGGGTAATGCTCTGCAAAAGGGTGATCCAATCTTCCCTCGTCTCGACTCGGAGCAGGAGGTTGCGTATATTGCTGAAGCCATGACCGGAGGTAAAAAACCGCAAGCGGATGGTACACAAGTTAATGCTGGAGATTCTGCGCAAGCTTCCGAACCCGTGACTGCACCTGAGGGCAAGGAAGAAATCGGCATCGACGATTTTGCCAAAGTGGAACTGCGTGTAGCACAGGTTATCGCCTGTGAACCAGTCAAAAAAGCTGATAAGCTGCTGAAATTGCAGCTGGATCTCGGTTATGAGCAGCGTCAGGTCGTATCAGGGATCGCGAAGTTCTACTCCCCGGAAGAGATGGTTGGACGCAAAGTCATTTGTGTAACGAATCTCAAACCGGTGAAATTGCGCGGCGAGCTGTCCCAAGGTATGATTTTGGCGGCATCTCATGGAGATCAATTAACACTGGCTACGGTACCGGACAATATGCCTAATGGTGCACAAGTAAAATAAGTCAGCAAAGCATTTTGTCTGATGCAGGATAGAATAAAAAATGAAGGCGACCTGATTCAATCGGGTCGCTTTTTAGTTTTCCTCTTAATTGCCCTGCTAATAACAGGGGAAAACAAGCATATAATGTTATGAACTCTGCGCTCCGGGGGAGAATAAATAGGACCCGAAAGCTTGACAACCACGTCCAGGTTACCTATAATTCTTTCAGTAATATTTACGATTAAGAGATGCGGAGTGAAGCAATAGTGAAATGGTATAATGAAACAACTCAAACCAGGGGTACCCGGATACAGCATACAAGCAAAAGTGGCAAAATCAGCACCAAATGGTTATGGAGCAGCTTGCTTATTCTCGGTTTGCTCATGTTGTCGGCGTGCGGACAAGGTAATTCGGAAAGTGCAAAGATCGAGGAAGGCAAAGTGAATGTTATTACGAGTTTTTATCCGGTATATGCATTTACAACGGCCATCGGCGGTGAAGATGCAAATGTTATTAATTTGCTGCCAACCGGCGTTGAACCCCATGACTGGACGCCAAAGAGCCAGGATATTGTAAACACCTCCAAAGCACAATTGTTCCTATACAACGGTGCAGGCCTTGAAGGATGGGTACCTAACTTTCTCAAGTCCCTTAACAGCGATACTCAAGTGAAGTCTGTGGCTGTAAGTGATGGAGTGAGCCTGCTGACTGCTGAAGGTGATGATGGACACAACCATGGGGAAGAGCATGAAGACGAACACGCGGAAGAAGAAGCAGGCACAGAGGACGTTGCAGACCATCACGTTGACCCTCACACATGGGTAAGTCCCAAGTCGGCTATGGTGATGGCAGAAAATATTAAAAACAGTCTGGTCGAAGTAGATCCTGATCATCAGGATGGTTACGAACAGCGCTACGAGGAACTTCGTACCAAACTCGAGGCGCTCGATCAGCGCTTTACAGACGAACTATCCAAAGTCTCCAATAAGGAGATTGTTGTGTCCCATCAAGCATTTGGATATCTTGCACGTGATTATGGTTTGACCCAGCATGCCATCATGGGACTGTCCCCGGATGCTGAACCAACAGGTCAGGACATTGTGAATTTGTCCAAGCTTGTGAAGGAAGAGGGCATCAAGTACATTTTCTTCGAAGAGCTGGTCTCTGACAAATTGGCCAAAACACTCGCTGGCGAAGCAGGTGTAGAAACGATGGTGCTGAATCCGGTTGAAGGGCTTACCAAGGAACAGGCAGCGAATGGGGATGATTATTTCACCCTGATGGAGAAAAATTTGCAAAATCTGCTGATCGCATTAAAATAAGATAGACTGAAGGATTCGTTTTGCAATCCTTATATATAATGAAGGGCGGCTTTGCCATGCAGCAAATCATGCCACTATGTCATGATCCAATCATAGAGATTGAGAAGTTATCTTTCTCTTACGGTGACCAGCGGGTGATCGAAAATCTTGATTTTATGGTCAAGGAACGGGATTTTGTCGGTATTATCGGTTCGAACGGAGCGGGAAAAACGACACTGCTGCGCATGTTGGTGGGACTTCTGCCTCCAGCGCAGGGGGATATCAAATTGTTCGGACAGTCGATCCGCAGATTTAAGGATTGGGAACGGATCGGCTATGTTCCGCAAAAAAATGCATTTAACCCATTGTTCCCTGCAACTGTGCGGGAAGTGGTCATGTCTGGCTTGTACAACAATAAGAATATGTTCCGCCGGATGACGCGCAAATCGCAGCAGCAATGCACCGATGCACTTGAGGTTATGCGTATCGAGGATCTGGCGAACAAACGGATTGGACAATTGTCCGGAGGACAGCAGCAGCGTGTGTTTTTGGCACGTGCGCTCATCAATCACCCGGATTTGTTAATTTTGGATGAGCCTACAGTGGGGATTGATGCCGAGTCTCAAGCAAGTTTCTTTGAGCTCATTACCCACATGCATGAACACCACCGAATGACATTCCTGATGGTTTCACATGATATGGACCGGATGGAGAATTATCTTGGTTCAGAAGCGGCTGCAACCAACGGAAAAATCAACTTTCATGTGCGTCATTCTCATGAGGTGGAGGATTGTGCCGAGACCAATTTGCAGCATACTACTGCCCTGGTACGATAATGATATTGTACAACTAGATTAGACAAGGCTGAAGGAGTCGTGTGTTTTGGAGATTTTAATGAGTGATTTTTTTCAGCGGGCACTGGCAGGAGGATTGCTGATCGGCATTACAGCTCCACTGATTGGACTGTTTTTGGTGCTGCGGCGTTTGTCCATGATCGGAGACACCCTATCTCACGTAACGATTGCCGGGGTTGCCCTCGGTTTTTTGATTGAGGTTTATCCGATTGCAGTAGGGCTTGTCTTTGCTGTGCTCGCATCCTTTGCTATAGAGAAGCTGCGCAAGGCATATAAGACTTATGCGGAGTTATCCATTGCAATAATTATGTCAGGTGGAGTTGCGCTTGCTTCGTTGTTCTTCACACTGGGCAAAGGGTACAATACGGATGTAATGAGTTACTTGTTCGGAAGTATTTATACCCTGGACTCTACCGACTTGAAGTTGGTTGGAGTGGTAACGCTGATTGTAGTCATCGTTGTTGCGCTGCTACATAAGGAGTTTTTCCTGCTCAGTTTTGAAGAAGACGCTGCGGCAGTTACAGGACTGCCTGTTAGAGTGCTTAACATGCTGATTACGGTGATGACGGCTCTGGTAATTAGTACTGCGATTAAGATCGTGGGGGCACTGCTGGTGTCAGCACTATTGACTATACCTGTAGCCGTAAGTTTGCTTATGGCTCGCAGTTTCAAGTCGGCCATTATTCTCTCGGTTGTTATCGGGGAAATTGCAGTAGTCATTGGTCTGGTGGTAGCGGGAATTTGGAATTTGGCTCCAGGAGCAACGATTGTATTATTGCTTATCATGATGCTGATTCTTACGATGATTGGAAAAAAAGGGTTCCGAGCCTGAAGAAATAAGCGTGCAAGTGAGCCCCAGGGAAGGGAGACCACCGCTTCATGCCTGATGTTAATGTGTGGCTGGCTTTTGTCGCAGGATTGGCTTCATTTATATCACCGTGTTGTCTTCCACTGTACCCTTCGTATTTATCCTACATTACAGGAATGACAGTGCAAAGGTTGAAAGACGATCGCAATCAGCGTGAAGTTCGGTTTAAAACATTAACACACACGCTGGCGTTTATTTTGGGATTCTCGGCAGTTTTTTACTCGCTTGGACTTGGAGCTGGATTGTTTGGGCAATTTTTCAATGATAATCGTGATTTGATCCGTCAGTTATCTGCCATTTTAATTATGCTCATGGGTTTATTCCTGCTAGGTGTATTTAAACCGCAGTTTCTGATGAAAGAACGCAAGATGGACCTGAAGTGGAAGCCAGCAGGTTACCTGGGCTCTTTTATTTTCGGAATTGGTTTCTCCGCAGGCTGGTCGCCGTGTATCGGTCCCATCCTGACAGCAATCATCGCGATGGCTGCGAGTGAACCGACAACCTGGCTGGCCTTAATCACCGGCTATACGGCTGGATTCGCATTACCTTTCTTCATCCTTGCTTTTTTCATCGGTTCAACACGTTGGATCTTACGATATTCCAATGTGATGATGAAAGTCGGGGGAGCGCTGATGCTGTTTTTGGGTGTACTGCTATTCACGGATCAAATGACGAAAATTACTATTTGGTTGCAGCAGATTACACCCGATTGGATGATTATTTGAGCCAAGTATTAGTTAAGGCTACTTATTAATTTAAAGTAAATAAATAAAGCAGGCTACATGAAGGCCAGAGCACATTCTGACCCATGTAACCTGCTTTTTTGATCGCCACCATCGTGGATATGACGTCAGTACTTAGGTGAAGTAATCAATGTTCGCTAACGGGAAGTGTTCAAAAATTTGCTCCGTGATGAATTCACGCAGTGCATCCTGCTGGTCATCCTTGTACACATATTTATATTGTCCCCATCGTCCCCATTTCATCTTTCTTTTCTCGATGTCCATTTCGAGTTTGGTTTTGGGGTAGCGTTTCTCAATGGTAGCTTTTGCCGTTTTGGTAAATCGATGCTGAATCATTTCAAACGTAAGATCCTTCGTGGCATCTTCCGGGAGCGTGTCGGCAAGCTTCTGTAAAAGCTCCGCGTATCCTTCCTGCCATCCGTCATACCACATGATGGGGGCGATGATAAAACCTAACGGGTACCCCGCATGGGCTATTTTGCCTGCGGCTTCAATTCGTTCTTCAAACCTTGAGGTAGCAGGTTCAAAGTTCTTGATGACATAGTCCGAATTGACACTGAACCGGATGCGGGTATGACCGTTATGTTTGATATTTAATAATGGATCCACGTGATGATATTTCGTCACAAACCGCAAACGTCCGTATTCCTCGTCTGCCATAAAACGGATCAGATCACCCAAATTTTCGGTAATATGCTCGAGTCCTACCGGATCGGAAGTACACGCTGCTTCAAACCGGGTGATTTCAGGTGCTCGTTCATCGATATAGCCTTTGGCCGCCTGAATGATCTCTTCGGTGTTCACATACACCCTTACGTAAGGCTTAGCTCCAAGTGTGGTTTGAAGATAACAATAATGACAGTGGCCCATGCACCCTGTTGAGATGGGTATTGCATATTCAGCTGAAGGTTTGGACTGATCAAATTTGAGTGTTTTGCGTACACCCACGACCAGGGTTCGCTTCGCCATCCGGTATTTTTCCTGTTCTGTTTCACCAGGCAGATTGGTGATCCGGTTATGGGAAGTAGTCATCTGATATGGAATTTCTTTGGAAGTGACCCATTCCATAATTCGTTTGCCCTTCTCATATTCCAGCGCACCGGGTTCAAAATAGACCAAATCGGGAATAAAGGGTTTAGTACCTTTTGCTTTGCGAACCGGGGGCTGCGCAACACTTGTACTCACGGAATCACTCCTTTCAATACGACCTTGCTTAGTTTGCCTCACATCTGCACAAGTCACCCTTGCCAAAACTTGCGTACGGGATCAGAAGCGCCCATGTGTTATAAACGACATAGCGATTGATTCGTACAAGACTTGCCAATGCGTATTGATAACATGTATCATTATAAGATAGGGATCAGGCAAGAATATTGCCGGTCAGAGAGAAGAGAGGGAAGCAGATGCCAACGCCCAGTATGGAAGATTATTTGGAGCGTATATACAAATTGATTGATGAAAAGGGCTATGCTCGTGTGTCAGATATAGCTGAAGGATTGGAAGTGCATCCTTCATCGGTGACCAAGATGATCCAAAAGCTGGACAAAGACGAGTACCTGATTTACGAAAAGTACCGTGGGTTGGTACTTACTCCAAAAGGGAAAAAGATGGGAAAACGTTTAATGGAACGCCATCATCTGCTTGAACAATTTTTAACGACGATCGGTGTTCAGGAAGAGAATATCTACAAGGATGTGGAAGGAATCGAGCATCATCTGAGCTGGGACTCCATTACCTGCATCGAGTCTCTGGTAGAATATTTCCGTCAGGACGAAAGCCGATTGCGTGATTTGCAAAATATTCAGGAACTCATGAGCAATACCGAATCCTGAGGCAGCATAGGACCATTCACAGAGGTCCTTAACAGCTTAAACTTTCAAAAAACAGAGGGTGTATCTTTGTCGTTGTAAATGGCAGAGAGACACCCTTTGTTTTTTGTTGTCCATAATTTGGCGAATTATCGCAACTAACCAATCCTTTGAAGCGTCTATTAAACTAGCAGAATTTGCCGAGAATTTTAATGATGATGGAGGATTGCACTGATGAAGTTTCGTAATGGTTTGATCCTGCTGCTCATTTTCGTGCTGGGTTTACAAACAGCTGGGTTGAGTGCGCAGGCTGCTTCACAAAAAGAGATTGATATTTATCTGGATGGTCAACGACTGGAATCCGATGTATCACCCTACATTCTGCCCAAAGTGAATGTGACGATGGTTCCGCTACGGGTAATTAGTGAAGGATTGGGGGCATCCGTCCTTTGGACACAAGCTTCGAGAACCGTAACGATCAAGAAATCCGAATCGGTGATCACCATGACCAGTGGACGCCAGCAAGCGACGGTGGATGGTATCGCAGTCGATTTGGATGCATCGGTTGAACTGAAGAAGGGCCGTGTTATGGTTCCGATTCGATTCGTGAGTGAAAACCTTGGAATTACAGTGAATTGGAATCAGTCAGAACAGACGATTCGTTTAACGACAGGAGATGCTCCTATACCTGACCCGGCTACCCCGGCAAATCCAGGAGGAACAGGCAGTACGCCAAGCACGGATGACATGCGTGGTGCATGGATCTCAACAGTGAACGGTGATTGGCCTTCCTCCAGTGCCAAAGGAAATGTGGAGAAGCAGAAGCTGGAGTACACTCAACAGCTCGATACACTCAAAGGCATGGGAATCAATGCCGTATTTGTTCAGGTTCGGGCCAATGCAGACGCCATCTATCCTTCCGGTCTTGTACCATGGAATAGTGTGCTGACAGGGACCCAGGGCAAGGATCCAGGATATGATCCGCTTGCCTTCATGATTGAGGAAGCTCACAAAAGAGGTCTGGAGTTCCATGCCTGGTTTAACCCGTTCCGTGCAACCAACTCGGCGAGTACAACCGGACTTGCAGCCAATCATGTGTCCAAACTGCATCCGGACTGGATTGTAAATGCATCTGGCAAACAGTACATTAATCCAGGAATTCCGGAAGCCAGACAGCATATTATCGACACCATCATGGAAGTGGTCAATCAATATGATATTGATGGTGTTCACCTGGACGATTACTTTTATCCTTCTAACGTAACGTTCAACGATGACGCTGCCTTCAAGGCTTATAACACATTGAATACCAAAGACCGTGCCGAGTGGAGACGGGATAATATCAATCAGTTTGTTAAACAGCTGGGTGAGAGCATCCACCAAGTAAAAGCGGGCGTAGAGTATGGAATCAGTCCTTTTGGTGTATGGCGCAATAAAGCTGTCGATATCACAGGTTCCGATACCAAAGCGGGAGTCACTGCCTATGACAGCATGAATGCGGACGTGCGTACATGGATCAAACAGGAGTGGATTGACTATGTTGCACCGCAAGTATACTGGAGCATGACGTTAAGTGCAGCACGCTATGACAAAGTGGTGGACTGGTGGGCAAATGAAGTCGCTAATACGGACGTTAAATTGTATATTGGGCACTCCCCTTATAAGCTGGGTACGCCTGAAGTAGGCTGGCAGACTTCCCAAGAGATTATTGATCAGCTCGTGTACAATGAGAAATACGATACAATCAAAGGCGATATTTACTTTAGTTCGCAATATTTGACGAAGAATCCTCTGGGCTTGATCGCGAGATTAAAAGCATATTATGGACTTTAGATTATTTTAGCGTAATATGACCAACCCTCGTTCTCATAGAGTGGCAGTAGGAATGGACTGCCTGGAGAACGGGGGTTTTTATATGTTAATCAATGGGGTGTTTGAAGGCGGGGGCGTAAAGGGGATTTCGCTTGCAGGTGCCGTGCAGAGTGCACAGGACTATGGTGTCCAGTTCAATCGTGTTGCAGGGACGTCCTCCGGATCGATTGTAGCTTCATTGATTGCCGCAGGATATCGGGCGGAAGAGATGAAATCCATCATTGAAAATACGCCATTTGCCTCATTGCTGCGGCGTTCACCTATATTTGATATCCGCTGGATTGGACCAGCGGCAAGGCTGTTTTTGAAAAAGGGATTATATTCGGGTGAAGCACTGGAATCATGGATTGGCAATATGCTCAAACAAAAAGGAATCCGAACATTCGCAGACCTGCCACCAGGTAAGCTTCTGATTACCGCATCGGATATCTCCAATGGGACAATTCTGGTACTTCCAGATGATATACGGCGGTTCGGTATTGATCCTAATAAGTTCGAAGTGGCCAAGGCCGTGCGAATGAGCTGCAGCATTCCATATTTTTTTGATCCTGTGGCTATACGCAGATCGCCTGTGATGTCCAAAGGCATGCGTTTTCCCGATCAGTTTGTGTATGTAGTCGATGGAGGATTACTTAGTAATTTTCCCTTATGGCTGTTTGATGGTGAACGTACGGCGCGCAGTGGAGAGATCATACCTGTGGTCGGGTTCAAGATGGTGGGGAAAACGGAAGGGGAACCAAGCAGGATCAAAGGTCCTCTAAGTATGCTTCAGGCATTGGTTGAGACGATGCTTACAGCACATGATGAGCGATATATTGAGCAGATCAACCGTTTCCGTACGATTAAAATACCAACCTTGGGCATTAAGCCGACACAGTTCAATCTGTCCGTGCAGGACAGTACTGCATTGTACTTATCGGGTGTTGCAGCAGGTACGGAATTCTTCAGTCGATGGAATACAAAGTTCTATGATGAGCAGTTGGATAAACAAAAAAGAGAAGAGCGGAAAAAGATGTCTCAAACACCGCCTTTAACGCCTGTATAATCAAAATAAAAGCACTGCTTCATGTTACGAAGCAGTGCTTTTTACTTAGCATATGAGAACTAGTGAAACTTGGGAATATCATCATCGCTTTTTCCCTTATTTCCTTGAATGACATGAAAGGGATAATCTTTACGTTTTTTGGAGGAACCGCTGCTTTTTCTTGCTCCGGACCCGGATTGAGCCTTCATTTTAGCCATGGTGCGTGCCGAAGGTTTGATCTTGGGCTTGGCTTTACGTGCCCAACGCCCCGGTGGGAACTTATACAGCAGGAATATGGCCCCAAGAACGACAACAGGAATAATCAATCCGTATATGCCTTTGTCCCCCAGTGTGCTTATTATTCCAAATGCAGCAAGAGCAATGGCTGCCCAAAAAACGATAGTCATGACTGCCTGCTTGTTCATATCAATCACCCTTTCACAGGATCGAGTGTTGCAACAGGTACTTCCGACGTAGCTGATACATTGGCAAGCTTGGCATCCAGTTCACGCATCCGGTTAAATGAAGCGATGGACACTTCCACCTGTTCATTGGTTGGCTCTTTGGTAGTGAGCAATTGCAGCCAAAGTCCAGGATATCCGAGATAACGCAGTACGGGAATGTCACGCACCGAGTTGGTGAGCTTCAATAGTTCGAATGAAATCCCGAGGACAACAGGCAGTAACAGCAAGCGCTGTCCCATCCGTTCCCAGAGGTTGTCATAGGTGAAAAGCGAGTACAGGAATACACCGATAATCACCGTCAGCATGATAAAGCTGCTTCCACAGCGGTAGTGCAGTCGACTGTATTTCTGAACATTCTCAGGTGTAAGTTCCTCACCGGCTTCATGAGCACTAATTACCTTATGCTCTGCTCCGTGATATTGAAATAGTCGTTTAATCATTGGCGTCTGTGAGATCAGCCACAGGTAGGCAAGAAGCAGAATCAGCTTAATGCCGCCTTCCAGTAAATTATGCAAAAACTGATTGTCGAATGCATTTTTAAACAAAAAATTCTCAATGACGACAGGAAGCAGCGTGAGCACAATTTTACCAAAAAGGAATGAAAGAATGGCTACCGCGGTAACGCCAATAATCATGCTAAGGCTCCAGCCGGAACCTTCTTTTTCTTTTTGTTTCGCCTTCTCTTCAGGTTCGAGTTCATCATCAGCATAAGCGTCAGCAGAATAATTAAGATGTTTGCTTCCTTTGACACTTGAATCTATAATGCTGACAATCCCGCGCAGTAACGGAATCCGCCGCAATTTCATGACCCAGGTCTTGTCTTGCTTGGGAACTTCCAGATACGTAATTTCGCCGTCTTTTCTTCGAACAGCCGTAACGTTGACATGTTTACCGCCAAACATTACGCCTTCAATGACAGCTTGCCCCCCGTAGCTGACAGGCTTGGATTGTTGAGGCAAATTATTCACCTTCCTATTCTATTCTATACCCTTTGGTTCAAAGGTAGTTTGATATCCCTATTGTATCGAATTTTGAGACCGATTTCTAGTTTCAGGGACAAACCTGGAGATGTTGTTGTTAAGTTTGCCCTCTTCTGAACATACTACCCGGTAAGGAATGAAAGATAAGCGGTATTGTAGCGGCCGAGTAGAATGAGAGCAAAGGAGAATACGAATGGCAGAATATACAGACAAACATGCATCACATCTGAATACGAGTCATGGAGATGTGGATGATCACAGGAATCAGGGCAGGAGCTCAAAACAGCGACAAGGTCAAAATCATTACTATACCAAGCCATTCCCCTTTGCTGTGGAGCTTGGTTTCTTTGCAGGTTTTATATGGGGAGGCATACATTGGCTAAACTATCTGCTTCACTTCAGCATTGTCCCGTTAGGCTTTTTGGCAGAGCCTTTTTTTAAACATGAGTATATCTATACGGCTGCAGGGCATCTGACAGGCTGGCTGTTTTTCATTGTGTTCTCCATTCTGGCTGCACTAATCTACACGTATACACTGAGAAAATGGAAAGGCCCCTTGCCCGGTATTGGATACGGGATCGTTTGGTGGCTTATCATCTTTGTACTGGTTGGCCCCAAACTGGACATGGTGAAACCGATAAACCGTCTGACTTGGGATTCAATAATCACGGAATTATGCTTCTTTTTGCTGTGGGGGCTGTTCATCGGCTATACCGTAGCCATGGAGTACACGGACGAACGGAAACGCGAGCCCGAGAAAGCGGGAGCATAGCCGCAAAAAAGCTTCTCAATCCGGCAATGGCTGTGTTAAAATAGCAGATGGTTATTTGCAGAAAGGATGGAGCAGCTATGAAACGGATTGTTGTGATCAATGGCCCGAACCTGAACATGCTCGGTATACGTGAACCAGGCATCTATGGAACGCTTAGTCTGAAGGATATTGAAGACAAGATTCGCAGACAGGCTGAGGAGCTTGGCGTCTCCATCGCTTTTTATCAATCCAACCACGAAGGAGACATCATTGATCGTATTCATGCAGCGATGAGCGATGCGGACGGAATTATGCTGAATGCCGGCGCGCTAACCCATTACAGCTATGCAGTACGTGATGCGATTAATGCAGTAAAAGTGCCTACCGTGGAAGTACATCTATCCAACATTCATGCACGTGAAGCTTTCAGACATCATTCAGTGATTGCTGCAGAAACAATCGGGCAGATTGCCGGATTTGGCGAAGTAAGCTATGAACTGGGGCTGCTGGCTCTCGTGCGTCATCTGGACAAACAAACCTGAGCCGGGGACCCGGGAATGTGAGAGAAAGAAGGGTTACCGATGGAAAACAAACGAGTAAATAAGTTGCGTGAGGCCATGCGTGAGCGCGAACTCACAGCAATGCTGATTACGAACCCGATCAACCGTCGTTATATGACGGGCTTTACAGGGTCAGCGGGATATGTGCTGATTACGGAGCAGGAAGCCTATCTGCTGACTGATTTCCGTTATATGACACAGGCACCGCAGCAAGCAAAAGGATTTACCGTTGTGGAGCATGGACCAAAACCGATGGAATCGGTGCGGGAACTGCTTGCATCAGCAAACATCAAGGAAGTTGGCTTCGAGCAGGATACGGTCACATTTGGCACGCACTCCGCTTATGCTGAAGCACTTCAATCCATTGAACTGAAAGCTGTATCCGGAATCGTGGAACAACTTCGTATCTTCAAGGATGAGGATGAAATCGCTGTAATGCAAAAAGCTGCTGATCTGGCGGATGCTACGTTTAGCCACGTTTTGCAGTTTGCCAAACCGGGCATGACTGAGCGTGAAGTGGATTTGGAAATGGAGTTTTTCATGCGCAAGCATGGAGCGACATCCTCTTCCTTCGACACCATCGTAGCTTCAGGTGAACGTTCCGCAATGCCGCATGGCGTAGCGAGCAGCAAGGTGATCGGACAAAATGAACTAATTACATTTGACTTCGGTGCATTGCTTGACGGATACTGTTCAGATCTGACACGCACGATTGCAACGGGTACACCTGTACCAGAGCTGCGTAAAATTTATGATATTGTACTGGAAGCCCAGTTACATACGCTTGAAAACCTGAAACCGGGCATGACCGGACGGGAAGCAGATGCGCTGGCACGTGACATCATTGCAGGATACGGGTATGGAGATCAATTCGGGCACAGCACAGGCCACGGCCTGGGTATGGAAGTCCACGAAGCTCCGCGCCTGTCCAAACTAAGTGATGATGTGTTGAAACCGGGCATGGTTGTAACCGTTGAACCGGGAATCTACATTGACGGACTTGGCGGCGTACGTATCGAGGATGACGTGGTTATCACGGAAACAGGCATTCATATCTTAACGAAGTCGGACAAGAAGTTTACCGTTATCGGCTAACATTCTAGCCACTAGCGATATAAGCCGATTTTTATTTTGTAGGTACAGATTATTGCTAATTGTTCTGGATCATTGCAAAAGTAGTGAAGGGGCGGAATCGATTCTGAAGAAGCGAAGCGTTCGCGTTTGTCTCCTCATTTTCAACCTTAGTAAAGTCTAAATAAGAAAATGAGGAGACAACAGCGATCAGAGGAACGATCCGAACCCGTAACGGCCACGTAGCACATGGTTAGCAATTCAGCAATGAACCCACCTATAAATTAACCATCGCCTTATATCGCCTACTTTTCAACCATATCAGGAGGGATTTTTCGTGATTTCAGTAAACGATTTTAAAACAGGTTTGACGGTACAAGTAGACAATGACATCTACACAGTGTTGGATTTTCAACACGTAAAACCAGGTAAAGGTGCTGCCTTCGTACGTTCCAAATTGAAAAACCTGCGTAACGGTAACACAGTTGAAAAAACATTCCGTGCGGGTGAAACGATTGGCCGTGCGATCATCGAAAACCGCGGTGTATCTTACCTGTATGCAAGTGGTACAGAGCACACGTTCATGGATAACGAAACATATGACCAGTTCACACTGACAAGTGACCAACTGGAATGGGAATTGAACTTCCTGAAAGAAAACATGAACGTAAAAATCGTTAGCTACCAAGGTGAAATTCTCGGTATTGACCTGCCTACAAGCGTAGAGTTGAAAGTTATCGAGACTGAGCCAAGCGTAAAAGGTAATACTGCTCAAGGTGCTACCAAAAACGCTAAAGTGGAAACTGGTCTGAACGTACAAGTGCCATTGTTCATTAACGAAGGCGATGTGCTGTTGATCGATACACGTGAAGGTAAATACTCTTCCCGCGCGTAACTTTCACGGGGTGTAAGTAAAATACACAATGATTTCAACCCTTTGCCAATGATTTGGCAGAGGGTTTTTTCGAAAAAAGATTAGCCTATCAGACACTTTCGTAATATACTGGGTTAAAGTCATTTTTCGGAGAGAATAATGGCGATGGACATAATTATGCATACTGCACAAGGTAGGGAGTGGATTTGCGTTGTCATTGTACGTCATGAAGTTTGGGGGCAGCTCGGTCGGAGATACGGAACGCATGAAGCGTGTAGCCGGACGTGTTGTAGAGAAAGCTGATGAAGGACATCAGTGTGTAGTTGTGGTTTCGGCTATGGGAGACAC
Source organism: Paenibacillus sp. ACRRY (assembly GCF_022346995.1). GTDB lineage: Bacteria > Bacillota > Bacilli > Paenibacillales > Paenibacillaceae > Paenibacillus. Next base: position 847,979 of record NZ_JAKRNM010000002.1, read on the forward strand.
GACAGATGATTTGATTGATCAGGCGAAGATGCTGAATAGTGAACTGCCTGCACGGGAAATGGATATGCTGTTGACCACAGGAGAGCAGATCTCAATTTCGCTATTATCCATGGCTATTCAGGCACTTGGACGTAAGGCAATTTCATTTACCGGATGGCAAGCGGGCTTCCGCACTGAACCGGTACATGGAAAAGCAAGAATTAATGATATCCATCCGGAACGTGTGAATGAAGCGCTTGCGGGCGGCAATATTGTAATCGTTGCAGGATTCCAGGGCATGACCGAAGATGGAGAAATTACAACACTTGGTCGCGGTGGATCGGATACAACGGCAGTAGCGCTGGCAGCAGCCATCAAGGCGGACGCGTGTGAGATCTATACGGATGTGGACGGAATCTATTCGACAGATCCCCGGATTGTCAAAGTTGCACGCAAGCTGAAAGAAATTTCGTATGACGAAATGTTGGAACTTGCAAATCTGGGGGCCGCAGTACTGCACCCGCGTGCGGTTGAATACGCGAAGCATTCCGGTGTACCTTTGATTGTAAGATCCAGCTTTAACCATAATGAAGGAACGGTTGTGAAGGAGGAAGCAGCAATGGAACAAGGCGTCGTGGTTAGCGGAATTGCCTATGACAAAAATGTGGCTCGTATCAGTATTTTGGGAGTTCCGGACGTACCGGGAGTTCTAGCCGAGGTGTTTGGTGCACTTGCATCAGAACAGATTGATGTCGATATTATCGTACAAAGTGGTGTTATGGACGGTAAAGCAGACTTTTCATTCTCGGTGGCATTGTCTGATCGCGAGAACGCACTGCGTGTTCTAGAGGGCCTTCACAGCCGTTTGCCGTATCGTGAAGTCACATCGGAAGATAATCTGGTTAAAGTATCAATCGTGGGTGCTGGCATGGTCAGCCATCCAGGAGTTGCAGCCAAAATGTTCCAAGTGATCTCTTCTCAAGGCGTGAGCATCAAAATGGTCAGCACGTCCGAAATTAAGGTATCTTGCGTCATCGATGGTGACAAACTTCATGATGTTATCAAAGCATTGCATACAGCGTATGATCTCGACACGGCAGAGCAGGCTGTCATTGGCGGTCCACAAGTTCGCAGATAATTCGATGTCTATATATAAATGAACAAAAGGTGTTCTGTATCGCCATCCAGGCGACAGAACACCTTTTTTCTATGCTTTACAGCAATTTGGATATCCTTTCTCCCTCCAAGCCCCGAAACAATTCCATTCGGTGATCTTCCTTCATCTCTGGTACACAGTCCAACAAATTTAATTGGGAACAGTAGGTGACATCATGCATTCTGCCCAGTTTGTCAAGCCGCCTCGCACCGGTAGATACACGGACCAGGTCCGGTAATGTGTCCTCGCACTGGGTAACAGCCTGATGCAGTACCCTGCCAAGATCGTTCAGCCTGATAGGGTAATGGGACTGTCGGTATAGCTCCTCAATAATGCATCCTGCACACAATCCATCCTCCAGTGCGAATTCATCCTGATCTCCTGCGCATAACAAAAGAACATCTCTTCGGAGCAGACAGAGAGCAGCTGCGACAGCCTGCACGTTCAGAAATGAACCCGCGAGCACATGTCGTGCCCCGGAAGCTTTAATCAGCGCACGTGTCCCGTCGGTAGTGGTCAGGATTACGGTTTTGCCCGCGATCTCCTGCGTCATATATTCATAGGGGGAATTGCCCACCTCGAATCCAGCAATTTTTTTGTTAAAACGCTCCCCTCCGCGAATCGAATTCATAACGGTCATTTGTTTGGCTTGAGGAACGGTCTCCACCGCGATGACACCCGCAGCATCATATGCCAAGGCTGTAACGATAGTACTTGTAGTACGCAGCACGTCGATCACAACGGCACTCCGCCCTGCGATATCAATTCTTCGAACTTCATTCACATTGCCTACCACGTCGACTTGCACTCCCCACAACTCCTCTCTTCATTTGGGGATAGATGGTACTGTCTTCCCTCCGGAATGGATTTCACCTGTCTGCAAGCACTATATGCATGATGATATAGACGGGTGCCTAGAAGAGGAATGGATCTATGATATTTAACTCTCAGGCCTGTTCTGAAAGAAATGCTAGATTTCAGCGTCATAAATTGAATGTACAGGCATAGACTTGAGATAGGAACAAGCACCAGATACGCGGTAAATACGATTTGAGGGTTGGAGGGGCCTATTCATGAAGGTGAACTGGAAGGATCTCTTTCCGGAACCGATTCGAACCATTCTGGGAAGGATGCCGCCCGCTATATTGGAGCAAGTGGAGGAAGTACGAATCCGCGAAGGAAGGCCGCTCGAGATTAATGCAGGGAACTCCTATCACTTCCTTACCGCACAAGGCAGCCCGACAGCGAAGCCTGAAGAAGCTTATATTCCTCTAAAAGAGGTAACACACAGGCTTCTGGATCTGATTAGCAATCATTCACTCTATACGCTGGAAGAGGAGCTGCGCAAAGGGTTCATTACCATTCCGGGAGGCCATCGTATTGGATTGGCAGGCAGAACGGTGCTAAGCGGCGGCCGAGTGGAATACTTGCGTGATATTAATGGTTTCAACGTCAGGGTAGCCCGGGAAGTACATGGGGTAGCTGATCGAATCCTGCCTCACCTGTTGGATCTGAAGAGCGGACAGGTATTCCACACCTTGATACTTTCACCACCTCAGCAAGGGAAAACGACGTTGCTGAGAGATTTGGCCAGGCAAATCAGTAGTGGAACCAAGCTAACCGGTGTCAGTGAGCTGATTCAGGGGTTAAGGCCACGTCTTAAGGTTGGCATTGTGGATGAGCGATCCGAGATCGCCGGAAGTTATAAAGGTGTACCCGGGTTTGACATAGGACCCCGAACAGATGTCATGGACGGTTGTCCCAAGGCGGAAGGCATGATGATGATGCTTCGCTCCATGTCGCCAGACGTGCTTATTGTGGACGAGATCGGCCGTCCGGAAGATGCAGAAGCTGTGATGGAGGCACTGCATTCCGGTGTTTCGGTTATTGCAACTGCCCACGGTCGGGATCTGTCTGAGCTGTCTTCCAGACCTGCATTGCGTACCTTAATCGCAGCACAGATGTTTCAACGTTATGTTCAGTTGCAGCGGACGAGCCGAGGCATGAGCTTCAAGGTGGCTGATGGCAAAATGCGAGGTCTTCAGCAGGCCGAGGCAGGGGGTGAAGCCTTTGGTTAACATGCTGGGTGCCGTGATTATTCTGCTGGCCAGTACACTCGCAGGTTTCTACCGTGCCAAACAGTATGCACTCAGGCCTAGACAGCTGCGAGAATTGATTGCTGCCCTGCAGCGATTGATGACGGAGATCAACTACGGACTGACCCCGCTTCCCGATGCGATGGGGAAAATGGGAGTTCAGACCAGAGAGCCTGTCAAAACCCTGTTTCTTCATGCAGCTAAGCAAATGGAGCCTCCTCTGGGTCACACAGCACGAGAGAGTCTACAGTCCGGAATCGAACAAGCATGGGGAAAATCAGCGATGAAAGCAGATGAGAGGGAAGTCATGCTGCAATTAAGCTACAGCCTTGGCACCAGCGACCGTCAGGATCAGACCAAACACATTTCGCTAGCCATTCAACAACTTATGCATGAGGAATCCCGGGCTCAGGCCGATCAAATGAAATACGAACGGATGAGCCGCAGTCTGGGGATGCTTGTCGGAGCGTTAATCGTCATTCTGATCTTTTGAAATTGCCGCGATAGTGAGGTGCCAAGGTCATGAATTTAGAAGTGAACGCAATTTTCCAAATTGCGGGCATCGGAATCATCATTGCGATGATTCATACGGTGCTGAAACAAATGGGAAAGGAAGATATGGCGCACTGGGTGACCGTGATCGGATTTGTCGTTGTATTGTTCATGGTTGTTCGCATGCTGGACAGCCTGCTGCAAGAGATCAAATCGATCTTTCTCTTTCAATGAAAACGGTCATGAAGCCGGGATGGTGGTGACCTGTGGAAATTATCCAAGTCGTGGGTCTAGCCCTGATTGCAACAGTTCTTATTCTCATCGTTAAGGAACAGAAGCCGATGTTTGCCTTTCTGATTGCAGCTGCGACGGGCATTGTGATTTTCATGCTGCTCATTGGCAAGATTGGTGCAGTGATTGAGGTGCTGAAGCGGCTGGCCGAAAATTCAGGCATGGAAAACATCTATCTGAAAACGGTGTTGAAAATTATTGGTATAGCATACATTGCCGAATTCGGTGCTCAGATTGTAAGAGATGCCGGGCAGGAGAGCATCGCTTCCAAAATTGAACTTGCTGGTAAGGTATTGATCCTCGTACTCGCTATTCCGATCATCAGCATTATTATTGAAACCGTCATGAAGCTGATGCCGGTCTAGAAGGAGGCGTGCATACAGCAAATGAACATGATGCAAGACAAGCAGCGATGGCGCCTAACGATCGTGCTGGTGCTGTGTTTTCTGTTTGCCATAATGGGACAGGTTGCAGCAGGCACAGGCTCACCTTCGGATGACTGGCTGCAGCAGCAGGCAGACCAGCTTCCCAAGGATCAGGTGGAGAAATATTGGGATCAGCTCATGCAGCAATATGGAGGCTTTTTTCCGGATGGGAAGACCCCTTCTTTTATGGATATGCTTGTCCCGGGCAATGAGGGGTTCAGCCTGAAATCAGTGTTTGTGGCCATTGGCAGCTTCATGCTGCATGAGATTTTATATAACGGCAAACTGCTCGTCACCATCGTGATGCTGAGTGTGCTGAGCATGATTTTAGAAACACTGCAGACCGCATTTGAAAAAAACAACATTAGTAAAATCGCCTACTCCATCTGTTACATGGTCATCATCGTGATTGCGATTAATAGCTTCAGCGTAGCCATTGGGTATGCCAAGGAAGCCATTGAAGGCATGGTCAACTTTATGATGGCGATGGTGCCCTTGCTGTTCACGCTCCTGGCTTCCATGGGAAACATCATTACCGTTTCTGTTACGCATCCGCTGATCATTTTTATGATACATCTGGTCAGTACTCTGATTCACATCGTGGTATTTCCGCTATTATTTTTCTCGGCTGTACTGCACCTTGTCAGTTCGATATCAGATAAGTATAAGCTGACTCAACTGGCAGATCTGCTGCGCAACATAAGCATCGCATTACTCGGCATACTGCTGACGATGTTTCTCGGGGTTATCTCAGTACAGGGGGCTTCAAGCTCCGTTGCAGATGGCGTAAGTCTCAAAGCAGCCAAGTATATCGCAGGCAATTTTGTCCCGATTGTGGGAAGAACATTTGCAGATGCAACAGATACGGTTATCACGGCTTCCATGTTGGTCAAAAATGCCATTGGCCTAACGGGTGTTATCATCATCCTGTTTTTATGCGCGTTCCCTGCGCTGAAGATATTGACACTTGCCCTTATCTACAACATAACGGGAGCTATCATGCAGCCGCTAGGAGATACGCCGATCGTTGGTTGCTTGCAAGCTATAGGGAAATCGATGATTTATGTATTCGCAGCTCTGGCGGCCGTGGGACTGATGTTTTTTCTGGCGATTACGATTCTGCTTACTGCGGGCAACCTGACAATCATGATGAGATGAGCAGGTGATCTCGGGAAAGGAGCTGGAAGGATGGGGTGGCTGAGCACTTGGCTCCGGGAATTGATCATGATCGTACTGCTGGCAACATTCGTGGATATGCTGTTACCCAACCGCTCGATGGAGCGTTACGTCAAGCTTGTGCTGAGCCTCCTTATCCTTCTTACGCTCCTGTCACCCATAACCAAGCTGCTGCGGAGTGATCCGGTTGGTGAATTGAAGCGGGCCATGACAGCCATGGAATCGCCATCGGATGGGAATGTCACATTGGAACAGATCCTGGCTCAAGGCAGACAGCTGCAATCGAATGAGCAGGAACAATCCTTGCAGTGGACGGCACGGGAACTTGCGAATGTGATGAAAGGGCAGATCGAGGAAGCGACGGGAGAGCGGGTTCAATCCGTTGAAGTCCAGTTGATCATGTCCAATCTTCAACCTGGCACAAATGCTTCTTCCGCGGGGGATCTGCCCGTGATTGAAAATGTGGTGGTGCAAATGTCACCTTCTGGTAGCGGGAAGCGAAATGATGCTGAACAGCAAGGTGGAGCGGTAAACTCCAGCCCGGTATTTGGATCTGAACAAGCTAGGGATTCTTCTGAAGCTGCTCCGTCTCCGAAGCCAATCGAGATTGGCCAGGTGCAGGTGCCTGAAGTACAGATTGAGGTGGGAAAAGATCATGTTAATCAACGTACAGCCAACGAAGGTTCTCCGGGTCAAGATGAAGCGAATGGGACCGAATCCGAACCTGTGAACGGAGCTTCTGGAGGCAGTGATCAAGAAGAGCAAGGGATGTCCCGCTCCGAGCGAGCTGTTCAAATTATTACACTGCTCACCGAAAAGTGGGATATTGATGCCACCAACGTACAGGTGAAGGAACAGAAAAGCGCTCAGGCGTTGTAGAAAAAGGAGGGTATCCGATGAAGCAATGGCTTAAAAAGATTGAAGGCCTGCTGGGTGGAGGGGAAGGCGGAGCAAGACGAAGCCAGACGTTCCGCTGGCTGATCATTCTGGGCCTGATCGGAGTAGGAATTATGCTGTTTAACTCCTTCGTCAATGTGAAAAAGATTGATTCCGAAAACATCGGAAGAGAACCCCCGGATCCGGTAGCATCGATGGCTTCTTTACCAACTGATTCGGCAGATCAAAATCCGTTTCAGGCCATAGAATTCGCATTTGAAGACAAGATCAAGGGTGTACTTGAAAACATCGTTGGTGTAGGAACTGTGGATGTCATGGTCACGGTCGACTCAACCGAGGAATTGGTCGTACAACGCAACGTAAAAGATTCGCAGCAGCTAACCGAGGAGACGGATGCAAACGGAGGCAAGAGACACATGACCCAATATACCCGCGATGGCGAGATCATTACTTATGAAATTTCAGGGGATCAGACACCGATTGTTACGAAAAAGCTCAAACCACAGATCAGGGGGGTGCTCGTCGTTGCCAAAGGTGCCGAGAACAAGGTTGTGAAGGATTTGATAACCGATGCCGTGGAAAAAGGACTGAATGTCGCTGCGTACCGTATATCGGTCGTGCCCCGTAAGCAGGACTAGTCAAGTGTAATTCAATTGAATGCCCCAGTTATTATGCGAATCAAGCTAATTTGAGGAGGAAGTTCTAATGAATAACAAACGCCAAACGGTATGGCTCGTTTCTATGCTGAGTCTGATGGTCATTTTGTCCGCCTATTATCTGTTCACAGAAGATTCTGGTCCAGTTAATGCCCCAGTGGCGGAGAGCCAGCAAGTGGATGGTATCAATCAGGGGGAAGTCAAAGAGACAGCCGGTATCCTTGATCCTACAGAAGGTTTGGTTATCAACGAAGTTGTGAACGAAGGCGAAGTAACAGGTTCTGATCCTGCAGGTCAGCCCGCTTCCGAGGGAACGGAAAATCCTGCGGCGGCTGAAGGACAGCAGGCTGCTGAAACGGAACAAGCTCCAGCAACAGAGCCAGGTGAGAACAAGGATGCAACGAATGAAGAAACAGATAAAGGAACGGCCACAACACCTGATGCCAGTAGTCAAACAGAGGGAGATGCAACCAAAACGGATGAGGAAGTACTGAAGGAGATGGAGGAACAAAATACGGCAGCATCCGCAAGCAGCCAGTTCCAAAATTATCAATGGCAGCGCGAAGAGAGCAACAATCGCAAGTATGAGGAACTGATGACCATTGCCGGCGATCTCAGTAAAACGCCAGAGGAAAATGCTAAAGCGACTGAAGAGCTCCGTACACTGGAGGAAAAAGAAGCCAAAATTAACGGCATTGAAGAAACGCTGTCCCAACAGTTCGCCAATGCGATCGTACAAGAAGATGCTGACAAGTATAAAGTAGTGGTGCTTAGTGATAAACTGGATGTTAAGCAGGCTGTTTCTATCGTGGACTTGGTGATGAAAGAGCTCGCCGTTACGCAAAACAGAATTAGCGTGCAATACGTGACAGAACAGTAATCTGATCCATGGAGAAGTGCCCCGGGAGCTTGTTAAAGTCTCGGGCTCTTTCCATTTTTAACGATTATGATATAATACATAAAGCCATATGACCGTCCTAGTGAGACTGGCATGATGCCGAAGGAGTGAATAATGGAAATGTTTAAATTGAGTGAGATCAAAGAACTGATCAAACTGGTGGATGAAAGTTCCGTTCAGGAGTTGGAAATTGAAAATGAAGGATCACGTCTGTCGATCCGCAAACCAGGTAAAACCGAAATCGTTCAGGCAGCTGCGGTTCAACCGCAAGTCATTGCTGCTCCGCAGGTACAACAACCTGCTGCAGTCGTAACAGAAGCTGCTCCGCAAGTGGATACTACAAGCCATTTACATAAAATTGTATCTCCGATGGTGGGTACTTTTTACAGAGCTTCCTCACCGGAAGCGGGTCCTTTTGTAAGCGTTGGTGATAAGGTTGTTGATAAAACAACGGTATGTATCATTGAAGCGATGAAGCTGATGAACGAGCTTGATGCCGACATCAAGGGAGAAATCGTTGAAGTGCTGGTTGAGAACGGACAGCTGGTCGAGTATGGACAGCCCCTGTTCCTGGTTAAACCGGAATAACGGTAAATCGCCGGAGAGCGGCAACCGCATGAGCTTCGAAGGAGGACAATAACGAAATGAAATTTCAAAAAATACTGATTGCAAACCGTGGCGAGATCGCGGTACGCATTATTCGTGCCTGTCGTGAGCTCGGTATTTCGACAGTGGCGGTTTATTCGGAAGCGGACAAGGACTCGCTGCATGTACGTCTTGCAGACGAAGCCTATTGTATTGGACCTACGTTGTCCAAAGACAGCTATCTGAATTTCACCAACCTGATGAGTGTGGCGACATTGACGGAATGTGACGCAATACACCCTGGTTATGGATTCCTTGCGGAGAATGCCGATTTTGCGGAAATTTGTGATTCCTGCAACATCACCTTTATCGGTCCTTCCCCTGAAGCGATAACCAAGATGGGGGACAAAGCTGTCGCCAAGCAAACGATGAAAGACGCGGGCGTTCCTGTTATTCCGGGATCCGATGGTCTCGTCGAGAGCATGGAAGAAGCGATTATGCTTGGCCGGGATATCGGCTACCCTGTCATTATCAAAGCTACTGCAGGTGGCGGAGGTAAGGGTATTCGTATCGCCGAAGATGAAGAAGCCCTTATCAAACAGATTACGGCTGCTCAGCAGGAAGCGCAAAAAGCTTTTGGCAACGGCGGGGTCTATCTGGAGAAATTCCTGACAGGCATGAAACACGTCGAGATTCAGATCATTGCCGACAAGCATGGGAATGCAGTACACCTTGGTGAACGTGATTGTTCTGTTCAACGCCGTCGTCAGAAACTGGTGGAAGAAGCACCTTGCCCAGTACTGAATGAGGAAGTCCGTACGCTGATGGGCGATGCTGCAGTCCGTGCAGCACTGGCTGTGAATTACTCCGGAGCAGGGACACTTGAGTTTTTGCTCAGCCCTAACGGTGAATTCTATTTCATGGAAATGAATACGCGTATTCAAGTGGAACATCCTGTTACCGAAATGGTGACTGGCGTGGATCTGATTCGTGAAATGATTTCGGTTGCTGAGGGCAACCCGCTGTCATTCCGTCAGGAAGACGTTGTTATCAACGGATGGTCAATCGAATGCCGTATCAATGCTGAAGATCCGGATCGCAATTTTATGCCTTCACCAGGTAAAATTGGTTTTTATCTTGCACCAGGTGGTCCAGGTGTCCGCGTTGATAGCGCAGCTTATCCAGGCTACACGATCTCTCCGTTTTACGACTCCATGATCGCTAAATTGATTGTATGGGGTGCGAACAGGGAAGAGGCGATTGCCAAGATGAAGCGTGCGCTCGCTGAGTTTGCCATTGAGGGTATTTCAACGACGATTCCTTTCCATCAGAAATTGCTGGAACATCCAACGTTTATCCGGGGCGATTTTGATATTAAATTCCTCGAGGAAAACGAGATTTAACAGGCATATTGGGCTTGTTTGTCATAATCTAGCCCAAATGATATAGTATGTAATAATAAGAGCGCATGTCTCCTGCAAGGGATAAGCCCACAGTGTTTGTGGTGAAGTTTGTTTGCAGGAGTTCCGGAATAGCCCGGACCGGCAGGGTGTCCAAAGCCATCAAGCCTGTAGGACAGCGCCCTGACGGATGGCCGCAAACTTATTACGCGAAAGGTGTGTTGAACAGTTATGAGTACACTGCCGACAGAATTTGAACGAACGGATATCGGTGAAATCCAGATCGCACCTGAAGTTATTGAAGTGATCGCTGGGCTTGCTACGGTAGAAGTTAAAGGAGTAGCTGGCATGAGCGGCGGTTTCGCTGGTGGATTTGCTGAATTGCTTGGTCGCAAAAACCTCTCCAAAGGCGTTAAAGTGGAAGTGGGCCAACGCGAGGCTGCAGTGGATGTATCGGTTATCATCGAGTATGGTTATCGTCTTCCCCAAGTAGCTACTGAAATTCAACAAAATGTTAAACGCTCCATTGAGAATATGACTGGATTGAATGTGAACGAAGTGAATGTGCATATTCATGACGTTCAGTTCAAAAGCACTGAAAAGGTTGAAGAGATTGACCTGAACAGTCAGCGTGTAAAATAAAAGAAGACAGATTCCCCCGGCATGACTGCCGGGGGTTATCCCGTCTTGGACATGTCTTCATCTTTCATTGGGACATATGGATGAAAGTGTTGACCTTATTATGCATATGTACAGGTTACAGCAACGTTAGTGAGCAAGGGAGGCTGTGCAGTTCGTGGCGAAAATACTGGATCGGCTTCTGTTGTTTATATACAGCATAAGCGTTGGAGCAATATCGGCAGTTGTCATTCTACTGATTAGTGGAGTACTGCCATACGAATTGAATTACCAGCAGGAACAGAACGTCATTGTTGCAGCCGTTGTTGCAGCTGCGATCTTGTTTATCCTGAGTTTGCGCTTTTTTTACATCTCGGTACGGCGTGGGCGGGCTTCGTTGCCATCTGTAGATCAGCGTACGGAATACGGTGATGTGCAGATCTCAATGGAGACCATTGAAAATCTCTGCCTGAAAGCGACTTCCCGCTTCCGGGGTGTACGCGATGTCAAGGCACGTATTCGTGTGGTTGAGTCGGGATTGGAGATCATGATCCGTGCAGTGGTAGATGGCGAAACGCCAATTCCAACGCTGACTTCGGATTTGCAAAAGGCCATACATGATCATGTACACGAGATTACGGGTATCCCTGTTTCGAATGTTACCGTGTATGTTGCCAATGTTACCCAGTCGCCTAACTACAAGAGTCGAGTGGAATGAGGTGAGTTTCACTGATGCTGTGGAGAGAGATTTGGGATAGTCACAGAGGCCGGATAACCGGAATTGTGGGCGGCATCTTTTTTGGATTTCTTTATTTGTTTACCGGGTTTTGGGATATGTTGTTCTTTGCACTTTTGGTGTTCATCGGTTATACATTAGGCAGACGAAGCGATTCTAAGCTGGGCTTGTTCATTCCTTGGAGGGAATGGGGACAATGGCTTGGAGAGCGTTGGCGTCCGTTTAAGTGAGCCACCTGAACCCTGCAATATGTTTCTTCCGAAAAGAGCTTAGTTTAATATGCCCGTTTTTTGGAGGAAACGTACTGCAGGTTTTTTTGTGAAAAGGGATAACAATAACCATATCGTAAAGGCCACTTCAACTCGCATCACAAACATGATGTGTGGATGGTTCTTTTATTTTAAAATAAGCATGATGACGCTCTGATGAGCGCTGCAGGAGGCAGGACATGAAAAGACGTTTGGCAAGGGAAATTGCAGTACAAAGTCTGTATCAGATGGAAATGAATGAAGTGGGCGCAGCTGAAGCTGTAAATATGTTGATTAACGAAGCTGCAGAGGAAAATGAAACAGAAGTCGTTATTCATGATGCAGATGTAATGCGCAGTTATGTAACTGAGATTGTTCAAGGAGCATGGAATCACAAGGAAGCCATCGATGGACTGCTGGTGGATTATCTCAAGGGCTGGCAAATTAGCCGTCTGTCTCGGGTAGACCGTCAGATCTTGCGGCTGGCTGCTTATGAAATGGTATTTCGGGATGATGTTCCAGCCAAAGTATCGGTCAACGAAGCGATTGAACTGTCCAAGCATTTTGGCACAGAAGAATCCGGGAAGTTCGTTAACGGTGTACTTGGACGCATGATCCAGGAAGTTGACACGATCAAAGCGAAAATGTCCTAAATAGCGGTTACTTATTAAATGTTCACATAAGGGAGAGAGTACAATGACAGCATCTATTATTAACGGTAAAGAAGTGTCCCAGGAGATCCGCGCAGGCATAACTGAAGAAGTAAAGCAGCTTAGCGAACAGGGGGTTGTGCCTGGTCTGGCTGTTGTGCTCGTCGGGGAAGATCCGGCATCCCAAGTATATGTGCGAAATAAGGAAAAAGCTTGTCACGACCTCGGTTTTTATTCCGAAGTACATCGTCTGGATGCAGGTACGTCCCAAGAGGACTTGCTGGCTCTGGTGGACAAGCTGAACAATCAGAGCTCGATCAACGGAATTCTCGTTCAGCTCCCATTACCGAAGCATATTGAGGAGAAGGCTGTTATTGATGCAATAGCGGTCGAGAAAGATGTGGATGGTTTCCATCCGGTCAATGTGGGTAACCTGGTGATCGGCGATGGCAGTTTGCTGCCATGTACACCTGCTGGAGTGATTGAACTGATCAAGCGGACGGGCTTGGAAATGTCGGGTAAGCATGCTGTTGTTATCGGACGCAGCAATATTGTGGGCAAACCGGTATCCTTGCTGCTTCAACGTGAGAATGCAACCGTAACAATGTGTCATTCACGTACGGCAAACATGAAAGAAATTACACGTCAAGCAGACATATTGGTTGTAGCAATTGGTCGTGCAAACTTCGTGGATGCCGATTATGTGAAACCGGGTGCTGTAGTCATCGATGTGGGCATGAACCGTTTGGACAATGGTAAATTGGCTGGTGACGTGGATTTTGAAAGTGTGAAGGAAGTTTCCGGTCCTATTACCCCAGTTCCGGGTGGCGTTGGACCAATGACAATCACCATGCTGATGCAAAATACACTGATCGCTGCTAAACGCGCTCACGGATTGGCTTAGGTACAACTGTGGCAGAGCGGCAGATCTACTCCATCAAAGACCTGAATCGGTATATCCGGATGAAATTGGAATCCGATCAGGTCCTGTCGGACGTCTGGCTGCGTGGGGAGATTTCCAACTTTACACATCACTCCAGCGGCCATATGTATTTTACATTGAAGGATAAGGACAGCCGGATCAAGGCTATTATGTTTGCGTCCCATAATCAGCGATTGCCTTTTGTGCCAAAGGAGGGTGCAAGGGTTATTGCTCGTGGTAATGTATCGGTTTATGAGCGGGACGGTCAATACCAATTCTACGCTACCCAGATGCAGCCTGACGGTATTGGAAGCCTCTATTTGGCCTATGAGCAATTGAAAAAGAAGCTGGAGGATGAGGGGCTCTTCTCTTCGTCCAGGAAACGTGCTATTCCGCGGTATCCTAAAACGATAGGTGTTGTTACGTCTCCTACGGGAGCTGCGGTACGGGATATCATGATTACATTGCAGCGTAGATACCCTACTGCGAAAGTGCTTCTGTACCCTGTTTTGGTTCAGGGGAAAGGCGCTGCACCTTCAATCGTAAAAGCCATACGCAACCTGAATCTTCTTGGTGAAGCGGACGTCCTGATTGTAGGCCGAGGCGGGGGATCACTGGAGGAACTGTGGGCATTTAATGAAGAGATGGTCGCAAGAGCCATTGTTGATTCAGACATCCCTGTGATCTCTGCGGTCGGACACGAAACCGATTTTACCATCGCAGACTTTGCTGCAGACCTGCGGGCTGCAACGCCAACAGCAGCTGCTGAACTGGCTGTGCCAAATCGTGCAGAGCTGCTTGACCAGATTGCGCTAAGACAGCGTCAGCTCCAACATAGTCTACGTCAACGGGCTGTACATAACCGTGAACGACTTGCAAGGTTACAGCGTTCGCCGGTGCTCGTTCACCCAAGACGGACATTAATGCAGCACGCAGAGCGTTTGGACATGCTGCATCAGCGGCTTTTGAGGACTGTGGACACAAGAATGAAATGGACCGCGGAGAAACAGGAGCGTCTTCGCGCTGCTCTGCAGCGGTTTAATCCACGCGAACAGGTGAATACGGCTCAACGAGAAAATGCTGCAGCGAGGCGTCAGCTTGAACTTGCGATGAGGTCTATCGTCAGATCGAAGCAGCAGCAATGGAAATCTTCCGTGCGCCATCTCGATGCTCTAAGCCCGCTAAAAGTCATGTCTCGCGGATATAGTCTGGTGTATGACGAGCAGGAGCAAAGACTGATCAAGTCGTTGAAGGAAGTGCAGCCTGGAGATTCAATTAAGATTAAATTAACAGACGGACAGCTGGACTGTCAGGTTTGGGGAATGAAGGAGGATGACAACATCCATGGCGAATGAACCGGAACTGAATTTTGAAGAAGCAATGGCGGCACTTGAAGATATCGTAGCTCAGCTGGAACATGGGGATGTTCCATTAGAACAGGCCATTGATCTGTTTCAGCGAGGAATGAAACTCTCACAGTTATGCGGAATCAAGCTGGAACAAGTGGAACGCAAGATTGAAATGATCGTAGAAGAAGATGGGGAACTTCGGAAGAAGCCGTTCGGAGCTTCGGAAGTTGAGAGCGGTGAAGGCAATGAGTAGTCGTCTTTCCTTTGAACAATATCTCCAACAGACAACAGATCAGGTTACGGAAGCATTAAAAGAGATTCTCCCAGTTCACTGGGATGTGCCTCAGTCCCTGCGTGATGCGATGCAGTATTCACTTATGGCTGGAGGCAAGCGCCTCCGTCCTCTTCTGGTCGTCGCTGCGGCGGAAGCCCTCGGAGCACAGCGTGCAGCTGCGCTTCCGGTAGCCTGCGCCGTGGAAATGGTACACACCTATTCTCTTATCCACGATGACCTGCCTGCAATGGATAACGATGACTATCGTCGGGGAAAATTAACGAATCACAAGGTTTATGGTGAAGCGACAGCTATTCTTGCAGGGGATGCTTTGTTGACTCATGCTTTCTACAGTGTGGTGCAAGCAGGTCGCAAAAACGGTGTGCCTGCCGAAGCTTTGATTTCTATTGTGGAGGACCTTTCCGAACTGGCTGGTGCCCGTGGCATGGTTGGTGGGCAGGTGGCCGATATGGAAGGTGAGCAGGGGATGACGGATCTGGAACAACTGCAATATATTCATTTGCACAAAACCGGTGACTTGATCGTGTTCTCATTGCTGGCTGGTGCCCGCATTGGTGGTGCAACAGAAGGACAGCTTGACGCACTGCGTGTATTCGGACGTGATCTTGGTCTTGCTTTTCAGATTCAGGACGATATCCTTGACCTGACTGGGGATGAGCAGAGAATGGGCAAAAAAACCCAAAGTGATGTAAATCAGCAAAAGGTGACTTATCCATTTTTCATAGGTATGGAAGCGTCTCAGGAACAGGTGAAGTCCTTGACTCAATCAGCAAAAGAGGCCCTTGGGAGAGCTGAGTTGTCAGATTCATCGCGGTTGATGGAGATTGCTGATTATTTAATGGGCAGAGATCATTAGTGTAAAATGTAAATGAAACTCTTATGGGGCTGTTTCGTAAGATTCAGATCGGTGTAATAATGTTAATGTGCTTTTTGCACGATGATTGCGTGTGACATAACGGATACATAATGATGGGCCAATCCATTTATCTTGCTGGCGAAAAAGCTCGCAATCTGGAGTATGAAGCCGTAAATTATGATTCCTGTTCTTTTATGTTATAATGATTTAATGATATTTAATAAGATTTAGTTTAAAAAGCGTTATCCAATTAATCAAACAATCTAGGAAAGCGGGGAGATTCTCGTGCTGCTTCCACAAATTAAACAACCCAGTGATCTAAAATCGATGTCTCCGGATGATCTTGTTCTATTATCCGCAGAGATTCGGCAATTTCTGATTGAGAAATTGTCCGTAACGGGGGGGCATCTGGCACCGAATTTAGGCGTGGTTGAGCTCACGGTAGCCCTGCACTACTGTTATAACAGTCCGGTAGACAAAATGATTTACGATGTAGGGCATCAAGCGTATGTGCATAAAATTCTTACTGGACGCATGGACCGTTTTGATACGTTGCGTCAGCACAATGGATTGTGCGGTTTCGTCAAGCGTAATGAGAGCGAGCATGATGTATGGGAGGCTGGACACAGCAGTACATCCTTATCTGCTGCCATGGGTATGGCACTTGCACGTGATCTGAAGGGTGAAGATAATCAGGTTATCGCCATGATTGGTGATGGGGCCCTTACAGGTGGTATGGCCTTCGAGGCACTCAATCACATTGGTCATGAGCAGAAAAAACTGATGGTCATTCTCAATGATAATGAAATGTCCATTGCACCCAATGTTGGGGCGATGCATAAATATCTAAGCAAAATCCGTTCCGATCGCCATTATCTAAAAGCCAAGGATGATGTGGAAGGAATGCTCAAAAAGATTCCTGCCATTGGAGACCGTTTGGCCAAATCGGCGAGCTGGATTAAGGATAGCGTCAAATATATGATGGTTCCGGGCGTCTTGTTTGAAGAACTCGGCTTCACTTATTTGGGTCCCATCGACGGACATGATATTCCCAAATTAATTGAAACGTTCAAACAAGCGGATAACGTGGAAGGACCAGTTCTCGTTCATGTGCTCACAACCAAGGGCAAAGGATACCAGCCAGCTGAGGCGGACTCACACAAATGGCATGGTATCTCCCCGTACAAAATAGAATCTGGTCAGGTGCTCAAGGCAGTAGGTAAACCAATGTATACCGAAATATTTGGGCAGACACTGGTTGAACTCGCGAAGGAAGATCAGCGTATTGTTGCCGTAACGCCTGCTATGCCGACAGGATCGGGGCTTATTCCATTTAGCAAGGAATTCCCGAACCGTATGATTGATGTAGGGATTGCTGAGCAGCATGCGGCAACCATGTGTGCGGCACTGGCCATGGAAGGCCTGAAGCCTGTCTTTGCCGTATATTCGACGTTTATGCAGCGTGCCTATGATCAGATCGTGCATGATATCTGCCGTCATAATGCCAATGTGATTTTTGCCATCGACCGTGCCGGATTTGTTGGACCTGATGGTGAGACACATCAAGGTGTGTATGATGTGGCGTTTATGAGACATATCCCTAACATCGTACTTATGATGCCGAAGGATGAGAATGAGCTGCGTCACATGATGAAAACGGCACTTGATTATAATGAAGGACCTATTGCTTACCGGTACCCTCGAAACAATGTGGTAGGCGTTTCAATGGATGAACAGCTCGTACCGATTCCAATCGGTACTTGGGAACAGCTGCGACCATCTGAAGGCTATGCCATCATCGCTTCGGGTTCCATGGTTCAAGTGGCTGAAGAAGCAGCTGAAACCGTGAAAAAAGAAGGCATTACAGCTGGAGTGATCAATGCACGTTTCCTCAAGCCGCTGGATGAACAAATGCTCCGTGATCTCGCGATTCGTGGTACTAAACTGATTGTGCTTGAAGAAGCTTCTCAAGCAGGCAGTATGGGTAGCGCTGTGCTTGAATTTTATGCCGAACAGGGTCTGCATGATGTACATGTTGATCTTATGGGGATTCCGGATCGCTTCATTGAACATGGTAGCATTAATGAACAACGGGCTGAAGTTGGGCTTACGGTGGAAAACGTATGTGTGCACCTGCGCAGTTTGGCAGCTCAAACATCTTACGGCATGTCCAGAACCCGCTTTCCTTCTTGATAAAAGATAAAAGAAAAGCTTCATCTAAATAAATGAATTAACTATATGATAGGAGAAAGACATGTCACTCCCGAAAGAACGAATTGATGTTCTGCTGGTCGAGCAGGGTTATTATGAAAGTCGTGAGAAGGCAAAAGCGGCGATCATGGCTGGACTGGTGTATGCCAACAATGAACGAATTGAAAAGGCAGGCATGAAAATACCACGGGAAGCTGAACTAAAGGTTAAAGGCTCGGTGCATCCTTATGTGGGCCGGGGTGGATTGAAGCTTGAAAAAGCGATTAAACACTTCGGTCTTGACATGAATGGTCTGGTCATGCTTGATATTGGTTCGTCAACGGGTGGATTTACGGATTGTGCATTACAACACGGTGCATCGCATGTATATGCCATTGATGTAGGATACAACCAGCTGGACTGGTCATTACGTAATGATGACCGGGTTACCGTGATGGAAAGAACCAATTTTCGTTATGTGACACCTGAGGATTTAATCGGACCTGAGCCGAACTTTGCCAGTATCGATGTATCCTTCATATCGCTGCGCATTATTCTGCCTCCCTTGCTTGCTCTCCTGAAGCAGCCGGCAGATATTGTAGCATTGATCAAGCCTCAATTTGAGGCAGGACGTGAGAAGGTAGGTAAGTCTGGTGTTGTTCGGGATCCAAAAGTGCACAAGGAAGTACTGGAAACCATGCTTCACTTTGCGAATGAACTGGGTCTAAATTTGCAGGGCTTAACATTCTCGCCTATTACGGGTGGGGAAGGCAATATCGAATTTCTCGCTCATTGGCGTCTGGAAGAACCGGGTGCCTCACAACAAGAGAAGGATCTGGCTTCACTCAATGCACTTGCCCATCAAGTTGCTATGGAAGCCGCTCATACTTTTACGGGAAACTCATCATAGGATGAGTTTCTTTTCGCTGGAAAGGTGATCCTAATAACAGGAGATCGACTGCCGGACCTCGAATAAGTCTTCGAGGTGAACAATGATGAATGGGCAATCCGACACAATCGTTATTGGTGTGCTTGCTGTCATTTTAATCATATGGCTCTTTTACGGTTTGCGAAATTGGCTGAATCGACCGGTACCAGTAAGTTTGTCAGGCATGCAGCTGAATTCCGACATACCACATTCCCCAGTTGTTGATCTGCTTGAAGCAGAGGGGTATGAAGTTATCGGAGGCAAAATGAAGATACCGCTCGCCTTTGAGGTTAACGAGTCCGTTTTTTATAGTCGCTTGTTCGTTGATTATGTTGCTGAGCGTGATGAGATCAGATATTTGGTCAAGACGTCAAGGCGTAGACAGCCAGTGGAATTCACAGGTCCGGCCATACGTGATCGCTTTTTGTACTATTTATTGTTGTATCCAGGTTGTGAAGGTATATTGTACGTGGATACGGAAGAATCAAGCATTAAGATCATCCGGTTGATGGATTATGAGGAAGATGTATATGATGGGGATGATCTGAGCTAGAAGATTAATGGTAACTATTTAAACTGGAGGCATGTATGAAAGGACAACGACACATTAAGATACGTGAAATTATTAGTCAAAATGAAATAGAAACCCAGGATGATCTGGTTGAAGCGCTGCGTCAAGCCGGTTTCCAAGTGACACAGGCCACGGTATCCCGTGATATTAAGGAACTGCTGTTGATCAAAATTCCGATGGATGATGGGCGTTATAAGTACTCACTGCCAACAGACCAACGTTATAATCCAATCCAGAAGTTGAAACGGGCATTAGTGGATAACTTTCTTCATATTGACCATACCAACAATTTGGTAGTAATGAAATGTCTTCCAGGAACGGCAAACTCCATTGCGGCCTTGCTGGATAATATTGAATGGACTGAAGTTATGGGTACGATCTGTGGTGATGATACGATTCTCATCATCTGCCGTACAGAAGATAATAGCGTGACGGTTATCGATCGAATTATGGGTTACATTTCTTAATATCCGAATCTAAACATAATTGCTGAGTTTGTCATCCGGAGGTGCTTTGGCCGATGCTAGTTACATTATCGATTCGTAATCTGGCTGTTGTAGAAGAAGTGGATGTAGTATTTCACGCGGGATTTCATGTGTTATCAGGGGAAACAGGTGCAGGTAAATCAATCATTATTGATGCGCTTGGTCTGATCGCAGGTGGTCGGAGTTCGGCTGATCTGATCCGTTACGGTTGTGAGAAGGCGGAGATGGAAGCTCTTTTTGAGATGGAACAGGGTCATCCCGTGTGGGAAACACTGGAGAAGCTCGGGATTCATTGTGAACCTGAAGAACACCTCGTTATTAGACGGGAGCTCAATACTCAGGGTAAGAGCACATCCCGCATCAATGGTCAGTTGGTCAATCTGACGATGCTGCGCGAAGTGGGAGAAAAACTGATTAATATTCATGGTCAGCATGAGCATCAAAGTTTGCTGCGTGCAGAAAGCCATTTGGGGTTACTGGATACCTACGGAGCAGCTGTCATTGGACCAGTAAAATCGGAATATCAGGAAAGATACAGCCGGTTCATTACTGCTGAAAAAGAACTGCGTGCCCTTCAGGAGTCGAGCCAGCGTGCCTATCAGCTGCTGGACATGTATCGTTTTCAACTGGAGGAGATCGCTGCTGCCGGGTTAACAAGTGGGGAAGATGAATTGCTCGGTGAAGAAAGGGTCAAACTATCCCATAGTGAGAAAATGATGGACAGCGTTGTCGGTGCATATGATCTGCTTAGTGGTCAGCGTGGACTCGAGGCAGTAAGCATTGCCCTCTCTCGGATAGAAGATATCTCTGGTTACGATAGCAAAGGACTACAGCCTATCGTGGAACAGCTCCAGTCGGCCTTTTATCAATTGGAGGATGCTACATTTCAATTAAGGGATTACCGTGAAAAAATAGAGTTCAACCCTGGGCGACTGGAGGAGGTTGAGCAGCGCTTAAACTTGATTTCTGGTCTAAGACGCAAGTACGGAGACAGTGTTGAACTTATTTTGAATTATTATGAACAGATTAGCCATGAAACAGACCAGCTGGAAAACAAGGACGAGCGCCTGGAGAAACTGCGTGCAGAGCGTGATAAGCTCCTGGTTCTGGTGATGGATTCTGCAGAGGACCTGAGCCGTGTACGTAAGCAGTGTGCTGATGAACTCGCTGCTCAGGTGGAGAGTGAACTGAAGGATCTTCAAATGGAGCGTACAACGCTGCGTGTGCAAATATCGCCATCAGAAGATCCGAAGGGGATTGAATGGAACGGGCGCAGGCTTCGCCTGAGCCGTCAGGGAGCGGACAATGCGGAATTTCTCATCTCGCCGAATCCGGGCGAACCGCTGCGTCCATTAGGTAAAATTGCATCAGGTGGTGAGTTATCAAGAATGATGCTCGCCATGAAGAGCATTTTCGCACGTCACGACCGAATTCCCGTCCTCATATTTGACGAGGTTGACACGGGGGTAAGCGGACGCGCGGCTCAATCCATTGCAGAGAAACTGTTCCGTTTATCCTCTACCTGCCAAGTATTTTCGATTACACACTTGCCACAAGTCGCCTGTATGGCAGATCACCAGTACCTTATCGAAAAACATGTCGTGGACGGGCGTACGATGACGCAGGTGGAATCGCTGTCAAACGAAGGCAGAGTGAAGGAATTGGCACGTATGCTTGGCGGTGTTGAAATTACAGAAAAAACGCTGCATCATGCACAGGAAATGCTGAATTTGGCGGAAGCCAAAAAAGGAGGAAACGAGCGGCCGGCGTAATGATTGACAGTAATAAAAGCCTGGGGGCAAGGTTATCTTATAGGTACGCAATTGGCGACCACCTTTCGTCAAGCGAAAGAAGCAAAGGGAGTGTGACAGCCATTGAATTCCCCCCTCAGGAAGAAATTGCTAGGTCTTTTATTTGCCTTCTTTCTATGTGTGATCAGCCAGGCCATTCAGCCTGTGCAGAGTTATGCCTCTTTACCTGACGAATTACAGGTATTTGCAGGCAGGCAAGCAGATGTACGACTCGCTGTACCGGCTGCTTCCAGCGCCGTTGTAGACCGACCGGATATTGTTGGTTTGGATGGACAGGAGCAAGCAGTGCATGTCACGAAGCAGCAACCATTGCATCTTCATCCTCAGCAGACAGGGCAAGCGAAATTAACCTTGAAGCTGTGGGGCAAAATCCCGGTCAAAACGGTTAATGTGAACGTTATTCCGGATTTGCGAGTTGTACCCGGGGGTCAAACCATTGGCGTAAAAGTAAAGTCGGCTGGAATTTTGGTTGTAGGTCATCACTTGGTCCGTGCTGAAGGAGACCAAAGAGTCTCTCCAGGAGAAACAGCAGGCATTAAACTTGGGGATCTGATAACCCATATGAATGGCAAACGTCTGGATGGCGTTGCAGGCGTTGCTGAAGCTGTAGAGCAAGCGGGGAAAAGCAAAAAAGGGATCGATGTCGTGCTGCAACGTGGGAAGGAAACGGTTAAAACACGACTCACACCAGCATATGATGCCGAAGATCAAGCCTGGAGGCTTGGGTTGTACATTCGTGATTCTGCAGCTGGTGTAGGCACGCTAACGTTCTATGCACCAGACCAAGGCGTGTATGGAGCTTTGGGGCATGTGATCACGGATATGAATACTCAAACATCCATTGTCGTAGGTAGTGGACAGATTGTCCAGTCAAACGTAACGTCTATATCCAAAAGTGAATCCGGGGATCCGGGTGAAAAACGTGCACATTTTCTTAAAGAAAGCAAAATATTAGGCAATATTGAGCGTAATACGGCTTTTGGCATATTCGGTAAGATGTCCGACAATCCCGATCACAGTTTATACACCAAAGGAATTCCTGTCGCTTTCTCACATGAAGTGAAGGAAGGACCGGCAGAAATCCTGACTGTTGTCGATGGTCAACAGGTTGAACGTTTCGCCATCGATATCGTACATGTGGCCGATCAATCGGAGCCTGCAACCAAAGGTCTTGTGCTTCGCATTACAGATCCTAAGCTGCTTGATAAAACAGGCGGGATCGTTCAGGGAATGAGCGGCAGCCCAATCGTTCAGAATGGCAAGCTTATTGGAGCTGTTACACATGTGTTTGTAAATGACCCTAAATCAGGTTACGGGTGTTTCATCGAGTGGATGTTACAGGATGCCGGCGTTATGATCAAAAAGGAAAAAGCAAAAAATCTTAAGGCTGGGTAAACCGCCTTAAGATTTTTTTGTCGAATGGAAAAGATAATTATCACATAATGAAATAAATTATTTATTATATAGTAATGCGAAAAAAAAATAAAGAAAAATAATTTTCGACAGAAGGAATTTCCTCGCCTGTGTCGAAAATTTAACCTGTAAGGAAATGTACGAAACAGTGGTTAAACCAAAGGAGGATACCGTTTTGCAAAAAATTGAGGTATTGCTGGCTGATGATAATCGTGAATTTACGAATTTGCTTGCCGAATATATATCCGAACAGGAAGATATGGAAGTTACCGGGATTGCCTACAACGGGGAAGAAGTACTGCAGTTGTTGGAGCAAAGCCGTGATGTGCCGGATGTATTGATTCTGGATATTATTATGCCTCATCTGGATGGGCTGGGTGTATTGGAGCGTCTGCGCAACCTGAACCTGAATCCACAACCGAAAGTGATCATGCTTACGGCATTCGGTCAAGAGAACATCACACAGCGTGCCGTGCAGCTCGGTGCTTCTTATTACATCCTCAAACCTTTTGACATGGAAGTACTGGCTAACCGGGTTCGCCAGCTTGTAGGATCCCAGACAACGGTCTCTTCAAGCACGAACAGCGGTTCATCCATGTTTATGACTAATAAATCCAATGTGGTGCCAATGGGCAAACACAAAAATTTGGATGCCAGCATCACGTCCATCATACATGAAATCGGCGTTCCTGCGCATATTAAAGGATATCAGTATTTGCGTGAAGCCATCACTATGGTATATAACAATATCGAAATTTTGGGTGCAATTACCAAAACGCTGTACCCTGCCATTGCCGAAAAATTCAAAACGACGCCGTCCCGCGTTGAACGTGCCATCCGGCATGCGATTGAAGTGGCATGGACACGTGGAAACATCGACAGCATCAGCCACCTGTTTGGTTACACGATCAACATCAGCAAGTCGAAACCGACGAACTCCGAGTTTATCGCGATGGTTGCCGACAAGCTGAGAATTGAGCATAAGGTGTCTTGAAAGGACCGGGAGTAGTTAGGTAATTATGAAAGCAACAGCATACTAAATGCCGCGATTTACGGGTCGATTAGCGCCCTGTAGATTGTGGCATTATTTTTTTGTTTTTTTAAAGATTGGAATTATATGTAACAAAAATACGATGTGTATTCATTCTTTGAACCGACTAGATTATTCACATTTTACCTACAGTTTACGCTTTTTGAGTTGGAAAATGGTACGATGTGACCACTGACAAGCTCAATCATAGGTATAAAGGATGGAATTTATAATGAAAAGCACAGATTCACCCAATACATACAAACATGATTTGTATTATCTTATCAGGTATTTTCATAAATCCTTTCGAAAATCACTTCTGCATTACAAGCAGTTCTCTGGATTACAGCAAATCATCCGTCATAAAATGCTTACTACGTATTTTCAACCGATTATAAATTTACAGGACGGAAATTGTTTAGGTTACGAAATCCTCAACCGTCCGCCAGCATCCCCACTTTTCCCCAATACGGAATCTTTTTATGAGTTTATCGGTGACACGGACCAAGTTTTTGCCTTTGAACGGTTTTGCCGTGAGATTTCAATTGAACGATTCAAGTCATCACTGATAAAAGAACAGTATCCCAACAATACCGTGATCTTTCTAAATATCCATCCTCAAGTTTTAGCTGACTCCACCTACCGTAACGGCGAAACGATTACGCTTCTGAATAGCTACGGTTTATCACCTGAACAAGTTGTTTTTGAGTTAACTGAAAAGCAGGCTGTTCAGGATTATGTGGAGTTTGAACGAATACTTTCCAACTACCGATCACAAGGTTTTAGAATTGCCATTGATGATGCGGGCTCTGGATACAGCAGTCTTAAGGCCATTGTCAGTTTAAAACCTGATTTTATTAAACTGGACAGGGCACTAATTAATCATGTGGATACACGGTCGGATCAGCAGAACATTGTACGCATTCTGAAACAGTATGCGGCGGAGTCCGATACACACATCATAGCTGAAGGAATCGAGCGTGAAGAAGAAATCCATTTTCTTCGAAGTGCAAGTATCGAGTATGGGCAGGGATATGCCATTGGAAGACCTGATGTTGAACTAAAATGTCCTCTACTAGCTACTTCTAAGATCGTTTAGTAACGGAGAGAAATTGCTTACCATAGGTTGACCATGAACATAGGGGGAGAATGATATATTTACGCAAATAGGTGAAATAGCAGAGACCATTCCTGTCGTGACAGCTGGGACAAAGTGCGATATCGTCTATCATATTTTTAAATCAAATCCCAATCTGGAAGGTTTGGCTGTTGTTGGGGAAGACACGGTGTCACTAATGATGCGAGCGCGTTTCTTTCAGCAAATTGGTACGCAATACGGCTATAATTTGTATATGGGTCGGCCGGTTGAACTCGTGGTCAATGTTCGTGCACTGGTTGTTGACTATTCGGAATTGATTACCGATGTAAGTGTTCAAGCGATGAATCGTGCAGAAGAAGAATTATATGACCTTGTGCTGATTACTTCAGAAAACCGTTTGGTTGGAGCTGTAAGCATTCGACGTTTACTTCTTGCGGTAGCAGACGTTCGGGCCGAAATGGCCATTTTTATGAACCCGTTAACAGGGCTTCCAGGCAACCGAATCATTGATGATCGGCTTTATCAAACTCTTCAATTGGGACAGTTCAGTGTCCTATATATCGATTTGGATTATTTTAAATCCTATAACGATAGCTATGGGTTCAAAATGGGAGATCAGCTTATTCAGGCAACGGCAAATCTTTTGCGTCAGTATTTTGTTTTTCCTGAATCCTTTCTTGGACATATTGGTGGTGATGATTTTATTGCAATACTAAACCATCATGACTTCAGGCAGGTAAGTGAAGAGGTCATCGCTGGATTCGAGAAAATTAAGAGAACGTTTTACAATCAGGAAGATTTGGATAACCAATTTGTTTTGGGAGAAGGTCGTTCAGGAATTCATCGACCAATTCCACTGGTCTCGGTCTCCATAGCCGTAGTTACTAATGCCAGTCAGGAGTATGAAGGAATCGATCAGATTGTTAAAGAAGCCACCCGAATTAAGAAAGTGTGCAAATCCATCGCAGGCAGCGTTATATGCGGGAATGAGGACGCTCTCTGAATAGAAAGTATGCCTTTTAAATCCATGTTATTGTTGATAATGAAAATTATTATCTTTTATAATAGAGAAATTAGATAGAAGTTTTAGTTGGAAGATAAGATTGGGGAGAGAAGCATGCAATCAAATGAACAGACACAACTATGGAATCAGGCGGCTGTCAAGATTCTGGATGTTCGCCGGGTTGTTCTGGAAGCAGGAGAGCGAATTCAAGCTTATTACCTCCCGGCGAACAGTTTTATGTACGCTTTGAGGGGAAAAGCTTTCGTTGAAATGGATGGACAACAGCATGAGACGAAGCCATTTAAATTGCTGCATGGTAGTAAAGGGTCGAGACTTGATATCGAAGCTAGGGATGAATTCGAGTATGTAATGCTGTTTTACAGGGCATTTCAAGCCTTCCCAAAACCAAGGTACGCATGGCGTTTGGAACAGGATTCAGTTACACCATTCTCGCTTCAGTATGCATTTATGCCGGACAGTCCTCTTGTATTGCTGCGTTATTTAAATGATATGGAGAAGGCCTGGATACAAGCAAATCATCTGGATCATCTTCAGGTGAAAAGCCTGTTTTATCAATTTGTGCACGAACTTATGTTTCAACTGGCAGAGCAGGAAATACATACAACTCGTCCAGATCCCGTGAAACAGGTGCTCCGATACATACACACCCAGTATAGGGAACACATGACCCTTGATTCGCTGGCAGAACAATTCAATTACAGCTCTCGTCATCTGTCCATGCAGTTTAAACGAAAGACAAGCTATAGCCCAATCGACTATTTAATCCAGATCCGCCTGAATGAAGCTCAAAAATTACTGCGGTATTCGAACATCACGTTGAGGGAAATTGCGGCTGAGGTCGGATACTCCGATGTATATTATTTTAGTCGTCTATTCAAAAAACATGTAGGAATGCCGCCGATTCGTTATCAGCAAAAAGTAAGGGAACATGGAGTAATAGAGGATCGTCCATTACATGTCTCTGAATTATCCATTGGCAATAGACGGAAGCAAAGATATATTGATTATGATAATCATTATCAATATATTGACGGAGGGTCTACACCAATGAAAAAAAGAAAAGCTAGCTCCAGCATGTTATTTATTGCCATATTAAGTTTGACCATGTTGTTATCTGCATGTGGTGCCGGATCAACACCAACGCCGGCAGCCAGCGATGGAACGAGTAACAGTTCGAATAGGACTACCGTCTCCACCTCAACAGATGCTGGTGCATTGACGAATAATGGTAACGAAACACGTACAATTTCAACGGTTAAAGGCGATGTCGTAGTACCCGCCAATCCCAAACGGGTTGTTGTGCTTTACCTCCAGGGAGATGTGGTTGCACTTGGTGTGAAACCAGTGGGTACCTCGGAAGTGTTCGATGGAGCCGCATACAAAAGTGAACTTGAAGGGGTAAATTCACTCGGCACCTGGTTTGAACCGAACCCTGAGGCAGTGATTGATTTGAATCCGGATCTGATCATCGTCCCTTCTGAAGATACTTATACCTTGTTAAAAGATGTTGCTCCTACCGTGTATGTTCCATATGAAAAAATGTCAACGGAGGAAAGACTGCAATATATCGCAGGTATATTTGGAAAAGAGAAAGAAGCTGAGACTTTACTTAATAATCTGAATAGTAAGGTAGATGAGAGCAAGAAGAAATTAGCGGATGCAGGCATTCTGGATAAAACGGTTTCCATCATTGAAGGCGGACTCAAAGGTATGGCAGTTGTGGAAAGCAAGCAATTTGGCCGTGGCTCTCAGATTATATACGAGTACTTGGGTATGAAAGCACCTGACGTTGTTCAACAGAAGATTGATGTGTCTACCGAAGCATCTGGATCTACGGTATCTATGGAAGTTCTCCCCGAATACGTGGGTGACTACATATTTCGTTCCGTATATGACGGTGCAGACAACCTGATGGATAATCCGGTATGGAACAGCATTCCAGCGGTGAAAGAAGGTCGTCTAATCGAGATTGATTTTAATTTCTTCTATTATTCCGACGTGTACTCATTGGACAAGCAGCTTGATTTTGTGGTCGAACATTTATTAAGTTCGGTCAAAGCCGAATAAACCTTTGGAAATGTAAAAGATATCTATAAAAATTGTTTTATTTTTATCCATTGTATTTTGATAAGATTCCCATTAAACTAAGGATTAAGTGATAATGAGAATCGATATCAAATACTCGATGTTATGGATCGAATTAACGGAGGTAACTTTAATATGGATCAGCAGTTGGAACTATATGATGTAACCATTATCGGCGGAGGTCCTGCCGGGATGTACTCTGCCTTTTATAGCGGTATGCGGGATATGAAAACGAAATTGATTGAAGCGCGGGACAGACTCGGCGGACGCATGCTCTTTTATCCGGAGAAGATGATCTGGGACGTGGGTGGTGTAACACCGATTTTATGCGAGAATTTGATTAAGCAGCTGGAAGAACAGGCGAGAACGTTTGACCCTACCATTGTCTTTGAACAGCAAATTGAAGGTTTTGAACGTCAGCCGGACGGTACCATTATTCTGACTGCTGCTACTGGTGAGAAACACTGGACTCGGACCGTCATTATGGCAATCGGTTACGGAATATACAAAATGGCGAAGCTGGAACTTGAAGGAGCTGACCGTTACGAGGTAACGAATCTGCACTACACGGTGCAGGAATTGGAACCTTTCCGGGGCAAACGTGTGCTTATCTCTGGGGGAGGCGATTCTGCAGTCGATTGGGCCAACGAGCTTGAAGCTCTGGCAGAACAAGTTACGGTTGTACATCGACGCGATCACTTCGGCGGGCTGGAGCGAAATGTAATTCGTATGAGAGAATCCTCGGTGGATGTTCGTACACCTTATGCAGTGAATACACTGCACAGTGTTAGTGGCGAAGTGATTGAACAAGTGACGATATCCCACGTGGAAACAGGTGAAAGTGAACTGCTGGAAGTCGATGCAATTATCGTTAATCACGGCATGAAGAGTGACTTTGGCCCAATTCGGGACTGGGGATTAGATCTTGGAGAGTGGCATGTAACCACAACAGAGAAGCTGCAAACCAATATTCCTGGTGTATTCGCAGCAGGCGACTTTGTGGATTATGGCAGCAAGCTATATCTCATTGCAGGAACATTTACGGATGCTGCCCTAGCTGTCAACAGCGCCAAACTATACATGGATCCTGAGGCGGCAAAAGTTGCCTACGTATCCTCTCATAACAGCCGA
Source organism: Paenibacillus sp. ACRRY (assembly GCF_022346995.1). GTDB lineage: Bacteria > Bacillota > Bacilli > Paenibacillales > Paenibacillaceae > Paenibacillus. Next base: position 877,471 of record NZ_JAKRNM010000002.1, read on the forward strand.
TTCAAAGAGAAAAACAAAGCTCTAGGTGTTGTAGAAGAGTAAGATAGCAAATAAAAAAAACCATAACCTTAATTACCTTGACTGAATACGAGGTATTAGGGTTGTGGTTTTATTTTGAGTGTTTCTAAAATTATTAAACTAAAATGTCAATCGATGTATTTAGATGTATCAATGTCGAAGAATTCGATTGTTTGTTGTTGTCCATAACCTCGTTGTTATCTGAAAGTATATCGTCTTTATTGTCCTTTTCCGCTTTTACCTCTTCTGTAGAAGGTTTCTCAATAGTCTGTTCATTGCGTGGAGTTGTATCGTTTATATCTTTGAGTAATTCTCCTATTTTCTTATCCGTACTTCTAATGTGGGATTTAATTTCCTGAACCATTTCTCGCTTCATTTGAAAAACGGTATGCTCTGCATTTTCAAGCATTACCGATTTTCCGTTATCTGCATGAGGATTACTGTCTAATAAGGTGCGATCAAATCGAACACCGCCTTCAAGCGTGTTGATTGAACCTTGCATTTTCTCGCGGGATCCAACCAGCTTTCCCAATTGATCGTATGTATTGCTATTCTTGATTACAGAACCAAGTGAGACCGTATCTTCTGATTGAGATTCAGAACTTTTGGGCTTTTCAGTCTCTTTTTGACGGGTCTTTTCCTGAATCTCTTCTGCTTTAATTTGAGCAATTTGAGCGTCAATTTCCTGGATACTGGATGTCAAGGTTTGAATGCGCTGCATTTTCGTTTTTGTGTCCAGTTTTTCATTGGATCTCACTGTTTGCATTTCTTCGCTTAGTCTTGCCTTTTGTTTCATTAGGTCCTGAATAATCTTGTCCGTTTTGGAAGTTGTATTACTGCTACTCTGGTTTGTTCCGGTGCTTTTGTTCGTTGATGAAACGGATAACATAAGAGATTCCTCCCTGGTGTGATAGTCGCATGATTTTTTTATCATACTTATTATAATATCGGAATTTTGGGTTATTCTGTTAAGGGACACTGAAACATGCAGTAGCTAAAATTGTATGGCAGTTTGATCAGTTCCAAAGTGAAAATTATAATATGTAAATAGACGAATAAATCTGACAGAGTGGAGAATACGGGGTGGGGTATGTCTAAAATGTTTCGGAGTTTCATTTCCTCTGTCCTCAGGGTTACCAAAGGAAAGAAACGAATCAAATACGCAGCCATTTATCTTGCTGTTGCCGGTGCTTTACATCGATTACTGGTTGAGAGTAGGCGTGAGCGATCCGCAGCCAAACGGCTGCAGCAGGATCTTCCTGTCGCAGAACTTGGTCAAATGAAGCTAAAACCGGGAGATATCGTTTATACGCCAAGTTCGGAATCGACCTATTATGCAGGACATATGGGGATTATTGGGCTGGACGGCAAAGTGTATCATGTTCATCCTTATGGACCCGTGTTCGCCGATTCCCTGGAGTGGTATCTTACAAGGTTCTATGAAGGAGATCGTTTCATTGTATTTCGTTCACGTTTAAACCAGGCTGGGCAGCGTGCGGCCGAGTGGGTGCAGGAACACTATAAACAGGTTAAGTTTTATCGATTGCAGACCAATTTGCGAAGCATTGAGCGAAATTATTGCTCCAAATTTGTATATCAGGCCTATCAATTTACCTCGGGGCTGGATCTGTGGAGCAGAAGGTTTACCCGGTTCAATCAAGGGTACATCTACCCGTTCCGAATTGAGCGTTCACCGGCGCTGGAAGTGCTGGGTACCTTTTATAAATAAAGAATCAACACTGACACGGCTGTCCTTGGCCTTCTTAGGGAGGATAGCTTTTGTCGGTTTTTTTTGATATGTGTACCGATTAAAGACAGGAAAAGGCTCTAAAACGTCGAATAGATTATGAGATAGACGTGCACAACTGGGAAGAGTATACATAATACCGGCAAGTTCAATTTGACCGGAGAACTACGAAAATGGCTGCAATCTAGTCTAGAGAAAGAGTGAGAGTGAGATGAAATGGCTGGGCTTCTTACGCGGATTCAGACGCAAACAAAACGTAGTGAAGCTATCGGACTACACCCCCAAAAAAGAAAGGAGGCACTACTGCTCCATTTGCAAGAAAAAAGTTGAATCGGTCGTTCATTACGCAGCGCCTCAGGGAAATGTTGCAGGTGTATGCAGTTCCTGTAAGCTATTGGCGGATGAACGTGGAATGTACCCCATTTAATAGGAAGAATCATGCTCAGGAAATAACATTGCTTTGATTTATGAGCATTTTTGTAGTACATTAGCAAATGTATTCGAAGGAGGATTCTAATGTACTCAGGTAGACAAGACGATACTTTATACATCATGACCTACACCTTAAACAGCGGTATCAAGGGTACGGTTCCACTGTCTAATAAGCAGATTGTTGAGTGGCTGGATTGCTACAGAAATGAGAAACGCTTCGTGACCGAGATTGGGAAAGAGTTCTTTGGATTGAATGCAGGCCTCGTGGCCGACTTCAAAGTTCAAAATCATTTATCCGATTATCAACAGACCATCATGCCCACACAGCAGCAGGATAGTCTGGAACGCTTATCCAGTGCATATAAATCAACCGAGCTATTGATGAAAATTGATTGCAAGTGCGGTACGGCATATGTAACGGAATCTCCATATAAGCGAACCAAATGGTATTGTACGAAGTGTAAAGAGATCGTATTTCTGGACGCCAAAAAAGGAATGGTAGAAACGTCCCGCGGTGACGCATACTACATGACCAACAAATATTTTGTTTCCCGCGACTAGTGGGAGACTACGAATTAGAGCATCGCTTTGAAGCGGTGCTTTTTTGTAATGAATGTTGAACCGGGTAGAGCGAATGCCTTGGTTAAGCAAAAAAAGCCCTTCAAGGGCTTTTTGAGAACAGGCAGGTCTGACTCAGAATTCTGCTTCAGAGAACTTGCCGAATATATAATAAAAGCTAAACTAGCATTCTACTTTGTGAGGAGGAATGAAACAGCAGCGGCAGCGTGGTTCGTAGGCTTCCGAATCGCCAATCATGACAACCGGACCAAGAGTGACTGGCTCTCCGTTCACAATACGTTGAGTGAAGGCAGCGTCAGGGCTTCCGCAAACCGCACAGAATGCGGAGAGTTTCTCAATGTCATCTGCCATGGCGAGCAGACCCCCAATATATCCGAATTCCTTGCCTCGATAATCCATATTAAGACCATCTACAATCACGTGTTTGCCGCAATAGGCAAGCTCGGAGACCAGGTCCATTATGGCACTGCTGAAAAATTGCACTTCATCAAAAGCAACCACATCAGCATCTTTGGTCTGAGCAAGAATCATCTCCACGGATTCCGGAGTTAATTGCCGGGGGATGGAATGGGCAGGAAGACGATATCCGATTCGGCTGACAATCTCGTCCTGAGCAAACCGATCATCTTCGGCTGGTTTGTAAGCAACGACCTTTTTACGGCCAAATTGAATTAATTTCTGACAACGGCGAATGAGTTCACCGGATTTTTCACTGAACATCGGTCCAGTAATTACGGTAATGCGTCCTGTTTGCACGGTGCTGCTACTCCTCTCACATACGGATTCAACAAAAAAAGCGACCATTACAGAGTACCACAAAATCTCCGTTCAGAGCTAGAACTAATCCAAGCTGCTTTGTGTTACTATATGGATTATTACACTGTTGGTAACGGCAGATGTGAAGCTGTAGTATTGGAAAAGAGGTGTTTTACAAGTGAATGAAGCGATAAATGAAATGCAGCAGCGGTATGAGGAATTAAAGGGACAAGCTGTCCTTCATGAAGGCGCAGAGGCGCTGATTGCCGATCTGTTTGCAGAAATAGAGCGGCTGCAGGCCAGCAATTTAACCCTGCGTAGAACCATTCTGAAGTCTTCTTCCAAAGAATCCCGCATGTCAACGAAGCTGAGGGATGCATTATACGAATAACCCGGAGATTACTCCGGGTTCTCTTCTGTCTGCAATTTGCGAGGAAATAGAATACCTGCTGTAATTCTGGAAATCATGGCAAAGGTAAGGCCAATGCCGGCATACATGTAGATCACGGTAAATGCTTTGCTGAATCCGGTGGTAGGCACAAATTCAGGATGCCCCACAGTTGTCAGAGTCACGGCGCAGAAATAAAGCGCATCGATCCAGTGCAGCCCTTCCACACGGGTATAGAATAACGTTCCTGACAGCAGTGTTGCTGCAGTCAAGATAAAGAGTGCGAGAAACTTGGGGTCCTTTAACGCGTGGAAAATGCCCTTGAGCAATCTTTTCAGCGTCATGAGAAACGATATCATGTTAAACCATCCTGTCTTTTTTGAAGTCGATCATTCGTATCATTTTCTTTTAGTCACGTGCGGGATGATGCAGAGATATACATGTGAATAAATAAGCATTATACCTGATCCTGATTGAATGATAAAGCTAGGGAGAACAGCAAAAAGCCCGGACTTATGAAAGCTTGCCGGGTGTCTCTGCCTGTTCGGTTGTGTTTTTGGAACGGAAACGGGGACCCACATAATTGCGTTTACGGTCACGGAACAAAATCCAGCCCCCCAAGAAACTCATGCCTGCAGCAAACAGGAGAAGCCCGCCTCCAAAGGAAAGCCACTGGAATCCTGGTGAGATCTGATCATTCCCGTGCTCAGCATAATATAGGAAAAGGGCGTCTTTCATCATCAAAAAACCTTTCATGGCCATTAGTCCAGGAATAACCAAGACCAAAATCGCCAAAAACCGTGCAAAGACCAGTCTAGTATTCATCACCATTTAACCCCTTCTGCCAAATGTCGACGTAAAATAAAGGTTGCGCTTACAGGTCATGCCTGATTCCATCATAGCTTGGTTTGTGCACGCTGTCCATGTGTTAGGACAAACTTTGAGTTGACTGCCCAAGGGGAGTACAATGGAATATAGTAAAGTTCTGCAAAAGGCTTTTCATCATCATCAACATCGTTCCATTCATAACTAATCATATTGATAGAGGAGAACATAAAAGATGCCAATTACATGTGATGTTGCCATTCTCGGAGGAGGGACCGGAGGTTACGTTGCCGCAATTCGTGCTGCCCAGTTGGGCAAACAGGTCGTCATTATTGAGAAGGACAAGCTTGGGGGTACCTGCTTGCATCGCGGGTGCATTCCTAGCAAGTCGCTATTGAGAAGTGCCGAAGTGTATGCTGAGATTCAAGAGAGCGAATCGTACGGAATCGAAACAGCTGGAACAACGCTGGTATTTCCCAAGGTACAGGCCCGCAAGGATGCCATTGTGGAGCAGCTGCATCAAGGTGTTCAATATTTGATGAAAAAAAATAAGATCCAGGTTGTATACGCCAAAGGCCGTGTAATCGGACCATCCATATTCTCACCTCAGAGCGGAGCGGTAGCTGTGGAGTTTGAAGATGGGGAGATGGATACGGTTGTGCCAACCAATCTCATCATTGCTACCGGGTCACGTCCGCGCGTACTTCCAGGCCTGGAGCCGGATGGCCGGTATATCATGAGCAGTGACGAAGCTCTGCGGATGGATGAATTGCCCGCATCACTCATCATCGTGGGTGGTGGTGTGATTGGGCTGGAATGGGCATCCATGCTGAATGACTTCGGGGTGGACATTACGGTTGTCGAGGCTGCCGATCATGTATTACCTGCAGAAGACGAAGACGTGGCAAGGGAGATGCAGCGGCTGCTTGGCAAACGCGGAGTACGCTTCCTGACAAAGGCTAAAATCATGCCAGAAACATATGAAGCTGGTAAAGAAGGCGTTCGAATCAATGTTCAGATCAGTGACGATGAGCAGGAGACGCTGAGCGCGGACAAAATGCTGATATCAGTCGGACGGCAGGCTAATGTCGAAAATATTGGTCTCGAAAACACCGATATCAAACTGGACCGTGGGTTCATCGCGGTAAACAAATATTTACAGACTGGTGAAGGACATATCTATGCAATTGGGGATTGTATTGGTGGATTACAGCTTGCACATGCTGCGAGTCATGAAGGTATTCTGGCTGTGAATCACTTGGCAGGCGAAACGGTCCATGCCGTCGAATCCCACCGCATTCCGCGGTGTGTGTACACTCGTCCTGAAGCAGCAAGTATTGGTTTCACGGAGCGTGAAGCGAAAGAGCGCGGCTTCGATGTCAAAACCAGCAAGTTTCCGTTTCAGGCGATTGGCAAATCGCTCGTTCATGGAAACCGGGACGGTTTTGTGAAGGTAATCGCCGATGCCAAGACGAATGATATATTGGGTGTACATATGATCGGTACCCACGTAACGGAACTGATTGCTGAGGCTTCGCTGGCACAAATGCTGGATGCGACGCCATGGGAAGTAGGGCAGACGATTCATCCGCATCCTTCATTGTCCGAAATTATGGGTGAAGCCATGCTGGCCGTAGACGGAAAGGCCATTGGAATGTAAGTCTGGACAGACTTATGAGAAAGGTCCTTTCCTTTTTTGGGCAAAAGGGATTATAATAAGGTTAAGCCAAGTCTTAGTACCAGGTTATAAGATCGGGTTGTAAGACGGGCACAGGCTCTGATTAAAAGGAGGTACCTCATATGAGTTCACAAGGTACTGCAGATGCGGTCCACCGGCATGAACAGCTGGGACTTAGCGATGGAGAAGTATTGGACATGTACAAATACATGCTGCTTGCACGCAAGTTCGATGAACGTTGCTTGCTCTTGCAGCGGGCCGGCAAAATTAACTTTCACGTATCCGGTGTAGGGCAGGAAGCTGCGCAAGTGGGTGCTGCTTTTGGGCTTGACCGGGATCACGATTATTACTTACCTTATTACCGCGATTACGGCTTCGTCATGGCCGTAGGCATGACGCCTCGTGAGCTGATGCTCTCTGCATTTGCCAAGGCAGAAGATCCGAATAGCGGCGGCCGTCAGATGCCGGGGCATTTTGGTCATAAAAAGCTGAGAATTGTTACGGGTTCAAGCCCGGTAACTACTCAAGTACCGCATGCCGTAGGTTTTGCACTGGCAGCAAAAATGCAGAAAAAAGAATTTGTTTCTTTTGTTACGTTTGGTGAAGGCTCAAGCAACCAGGGAGACTTCCACGAAGGAGCTAACTTCGCTGGAGTTCATAAGCTGCCTGTCATTATTATGTGTGAGAATAACCAGTACGCCATCTCGGTTCCGGTCCATAAGCAGCTTAGCGGCAAGATATCGGATCGTGCACTGGGGTACGGCTTCCCTGGACTACGGGTTGATGGCAATGATGCGCTTGAAGTATATGCTGCTGTCAAAGAAGCGCGCCTCCGTGCGGTTGCCGGTGAAGGCCCTACCCTGATTGAAGCCATGATGTACCGTTTATCCCCTCACTCCACTTCCGACAATGATCTGGCATACCGGACCAAGGAAGAGGTTGACGAGAACTGGAAGAAGGACGGCGTTCTTCGGATGAAAAATTATTTGATTGATTGCGGCATCTGGGACGAAGCCCGGGATGCGGATCTGGCTTCCCAGCTTGCGCTGGAAATGAAAGAAGCGACTGAATATGCAGACAACGCGCCATATCCGAAACCTGAGGACACTCTGACGCACGTTTACGCGGACAGCGAAGAAGGGGGACGGTAATCATGGCGGTTATGGAATATATTGATGCGATCCGTCTTGCGATGAAAGAAGAGATGGAGCGAGACGAGAATGTCTTTGTACTGGGTGAAGACGTCGGTGTCAAAGGCGGCGTGTTTACCACAACCAAAGGTTTGCAAGAGCAATTCGGGGAGATGCGTGTGATGGATACACCTTTGTCCGAATCAGCCATTGCAGGGGTAGCCATTGGGGCGGCTATGTATGGCATGAAGCCAATTGCGGAGATGCAATATTCAGACTTTATGCTGCCGGCAACCAATCAGATCATTAGTGAAGCGGCCAAAATCCGCTATCGTTCCAATAATGACTGGAGCTGTCCAATTGTTATCCGTGCACCGATTGGCGGAGGGATCTTCGGAGGATTGTATCATTCACAATGTCCGGAATCTATTTTCTTTGGTACACCTGGTTTGAAAATCATCGCTCCTTACTCGGCATATGACGCCAAAGGTTTGCTCAAAGCTGCCGTCCGTGACCCGGATCCGGTACTGTTCTTCGAAAATAAGAAGTGTTACAAGCTGATTAAGGAAGACGTACCAGAAGATGATTACATCGTTCCGATCGGCAAAGCAAATCTGCTTCGCGAAGGTGCGGATATCACGGTTATCGGATATAGCCAGCCGTTGCATTTTGTCATGCAGGCTGCGGAAGAACTGGAGCGTGAAGAAGGCATTACTTCCCACGTTCTGGATCTGCGTACACTGCAGCCGCTTGATCGTGAAGCGATCATTGCTTCCGCTCGTCAGACAGGCAAGGTGCTTATTGTTCACGAGGACAACAAAACAGGTGGTGTTGGTGCCGAAGTTGCGGCTATTATCAGCGAAGAGTGCCTGTTCGATCTGGATGCACCCATTCAGCGTCTTTGCGGACCGGACGTACCAGCAATGCCAATCAGCCCAACACTGGAGAAATTCTACATGCTTAGCAAGGACAAAGCGAAGGAAGCCATGCGCACACTTGCGGAGTATTAATTCGGTTGATCATAAGATTCGACAACCTATTTGAAAAAAAGGTAAAAGCAAAGTTTGGAGTGATATAACAAATGGCTGAACGTATGAAATGGATCGAGGTCATTATGCCGCAGCTGGCAGAATCGCTGGTCTCGGCTACCATTGGAAAATGGTTAAAAAAACCGGGCGACCGGGTTGAACAATACGAGCCAATCTGTGAAGTAATCACCGATAAGGTCAATGCAGAGATTCCATCGACCGTTGATGGAATTATGGGCGACCTTTTGGTGGAAGAAGGTACGACGATTGCTGTTGGCGAAGCCATCTGCCGTATGCAGGTAGCAGCTGCGGATGATGAGCAAGTGCCAGAGCAAGTGACACAAGTATCCCAGCAGAATAATGCACAGCAAGGATCAGTGACTCCAGCAGGTCATGATCCCAATCAGCCTATGCGTAATCGCTACTCTCCTGCGGTACAGTCACTTGCAGCAGAGCATGGTCTCAACTTGCAGGCCATTCAAGGCTCAGGAGCAGGCGGACGCATCACACGCAAGGACGTGCTCGCTGTTATCGCTCAAGGTGGCCAAACAGCTACACCATCAGCACAATCTGCTTCACCGTTTAGCGGTTTGAACAAAAGCGGTGCAGAAACGGGAATCTCCGCAAGAGAAGCGGTTTCTGCGGCAGATGCAGGCGTTCCAGTGAGACATTCAGGGATTCATTTGACGGAATCTCCGAAAATCCCGCAGATTGAAGTAGAAGGTGGCGGCCAGGGAAGATCGGAATATTTTATCGATGTTACTCCAGTGCGTAATGCAATTGCCCGGAATATGCGTCAAAGCGTATCGGAAATTCCTCATGCATGGACTATGATTGAAGTGGATGTTACCAACCTGGTCATGCTGCGCAATAAGCTCAAGGATGAGTTCAAGCGTAAGGAAGGCATTAATCTGACGTACCTCTCCTTCATGATGAAGGGTGTTGTAAATGCGATTAAGGATTACCCGATCATGAACTCGGTTTGGGCTGTCGACAAAATTATCGTTAAACGGGATATTAACCTGTCTATGGCGGTAGGTACAGAAGACTCTGTACTGACACCTGTGATCAAGCATGCGGATCAGCGTAATATTGCAGGTCTGGCCCGGGAAATCGATGATTTGGCACGCAAAACCCGTGAAGGTACCCTGAAACTGGATCATATGCAAGGTGGTACGTTTACGGTCAATAACACCGGTTCGTTTGGTTCAATTCTTTCGCAACCGATTATTAATTATCCACAAGCGGCGATTCTCACGTTTGAGTCTATCGTGAAGAAGCCTGTGGTCATTAATGACATGATTGCCGTTCGTTCAATGGCCAACTTGTGTCTGTCTCTCGATCATCGTATTCTGGATGGTGTCATCTGCGGCCGGTTCTTGCAGCGGGTCAAAGAAAACCTTGAAGGTTATAATATGGAAACAAAGGTGTATTAATGAAATAGGGTTCTCAAGGGAAAGTGTATGTGCCGCAGGCCGTGCACTTTTCCCGCTGTCTGCGGTTAAACGCTCAGAAATGGTATGGACAATGAAGCAGAAGGGTGTGGGGAAATCATGAACAAGCCGCTGGATGTTACGTACATACCGATGCTTGATTATGAACAGGCTTGGAACCGCCAAAAAGCAATTGTACAGCAGCTGGACGAAGGTGAGGGAATCGAGCAGATGATTCTGCTGCAGCATCCTCCCACGTATACCATCGGATCTCAGAATCATCCGGAGCATCTGCTTCTCAGCAAGGAGGAGCTTGAGGCAAAGGGGATTACCTTGTTTCAAATTGATCGTGGCGGTGATATTACATATCATGGTCCAGGCCAGCTTGTTGGTTATCCGCTGCTCGTTCTTGGCCGTGATGAAGCTCTCGATTTACATGGATATTTGCGCAATCTGGAGCAGGTCATCATTGATTACCTGGCAGATGAGGGAATTGAGGCAGGTCGGAAAGAGGCATACACCGGAGTATGGATCGGAGATATGAAGATCGCTGCCATTGGGGTAAAGTTCAACCGTTGTAAACATCGGCGAGGATTCGTGACGAGTCATGGTTTTGCTTTTAACATTACTTCAGGTATTCAGCATGAAGGATTCCAGGGGATAATCCCTTGTGGCATAGAGCAGTTCGGCGTTACCTCTCTGGAGGACATCACCGGCAGAACCTACACCGTGGAGCAAGTTGCCCAGCAGATTGTCCCCTATTTCGGACGCATTTTTCCATATGAGATGACTTGGCGAACCGAAAAAGAAGCCGTTGTCCGTCTCTAGTTCAGACAGTCAAGGGCTTCAGATTCTATCCAAATAGTAGAGGTTCAAGAGCGATGAAAAGGGTAGACCCGATCATGGCAATCAGCATGAGATAGATCACGATTTTGAACCATTTCTTTTTTTGCATGAAGAGAGAACTCCTTTCAACAAATGAGAAATAAACAAGCATATTAATTGTATTGTACCGTATCCACGAGAGGGAGGAAAGTCCTATGATTAAACAGGAACGTGTCATACATCAGTTTATGGAACTGGTGCAGATCGACAGTGAAACGAAGAATGAACATAACATCTCCAACGTATTGAAGGAACAGTTTACCCAGCTGGGTCTCAGCATATATGAGGACGACACCATGGAGAAAACCGGGCATGGCGCAGGTAACCTGATTGTTACCTGGGAAGCGGATGGTGCTCCGGAGGCAGCACCGATCTTTTTTACCTGCCACATGGATACCGTAACTCCTGGACAGGGAATCAAACCCGAGCTTGGAGAAGATGGTTGGATTCGCAGTGATGGCACAACGATCCTCGGAGCAGATGACAAAGCAGGCATTGCTGCACTGCTTGAAGCGATTCGGGCTATCCAGGAGAACAAGGTTCCACACGGGAAAATTCAGTTCGTCATTACCGTTGGCGAAGAATCCGGTCTGGTCGGTGCCCGTGCGATGGATCCAAAAGATATTGAGGCTGAATTCGGTTATGCACTCGATTCCAATGGAGCAGTGGGAACGATTTGCGTTGCTGCCCCGGCGAGAGCCGAGATTCAGATGAACATTTATGGGAAATCTGCACATGCGGGCGTTAACCCCGAGGACGGCATCAGTGCCATCCAAGTGGCAGCGAAGGCCATTGCAGCAATGACACTGGGACGGATCGATGATGAGACTACGGCCAATATTGGCAAGTTTCAAGGCGGATCTGCACTGAACGTTGTTTGTGATTTTGTACAGATCGAAGCGGAAGCACGGAGTATCGTGCAGGAAAAAGTGGAAAAACAAATTGCTCAGATGCGTGAAGCGCTCGAAACAACCTGCCGCAAATACGGAGCCACAGCTGAATTCCGCAGCGAGATTTTGTATCCTGCCTTCGGGTTCCATGATGAGCATGAGGTTGTACAGCTTGCGCAGCGTGCTATTCGCGGTCTGGGTCTGGAAACAAGTACTTTTGCTTCGGGTGGAGGCAGTGATGCCAACATCTTTAATGGCTTCAACATTCCGACCGTTAATCTGGCGGTAGGCTATGAAGACATTCATACGACGAAAGAGCGCATTCGTGCGGAAGATATCGTTAAGCTGTCCCAGGTTGTCGTAGCCATCATTCAGGAAACGGCTTCTGCCAGCAAGTAAAAATATATAGAGTACTTGGAAATAAGCATCTCTCTACGTAAAAGTCCGAAACCGGTTTGCAGCGGATTCGGACTTTTTGCGAATTCATGTTATATTTCATGGGAGAAATGAAAGTAAATATGGATTACTTTCGTCCCGCAATCAGTTCACTTATTTTGGCATCAGGACCCCATTCACGCAGCCATTGTTTGAGTATGAGCTGGACTTGCCTTGCTTGTCCGACCACATGTACCGATTGAGGTGTCACATAACTGTTCATTGGATATCCCCCTGATTTTGTTTTATATTTCTCGAATAGGTTATAGGCTCACGATATGCCAAAAAACTGGGGATTATACGTATTGTGAATATAAAATCTTAAAAAAAGTGGAGTTGATCATATATGAATCCTACCAACCAAACGGGCTCTAACCACCCATCTAATCCCAAGTTGGATGAAGTAACGGTCTCTACGCAGCCAATCTTCGAAGGAAAAGTCATTTCTCTTCAGGTCGATACCGTAAAGCTGCCTAATGGACAGACAGCTTCACGTGAGATTATCCGTCACCCAGGAGCCGTTGCTGTACTTGCATTGAATGGGGATCGCATGCTGGTGGTTGATCAGTATCGTCAGGCGATGGGGCGTACTGAAGTGGAGATACCTGCAGGCAAACTCGATCCAGGAGAAGAGCCTGAGGTTGCGGCCGCTCGTGAATTACGGGAAGAAACCGGCTATGCAGCCAAGTCGCTGCGTCATCTGCGTTCGTTCTACACGTCACCTGGCTTCGCAGACGAGATCATTCACTTGTACATTGCCGAGGAGCTGGAAGCCGGAGAGATGGCGCCGGATGAAGATGAATTTCTCGAAGTATCTGAAATCACGCTTGAGGAAGCGTATCAGCTCATGGATCAGAACCGGATCAGTGATGCCAAAACGATGATGGCTGTGTATGCATGGGATCTGTACAGAACGACAGGACGGTTTTAACGATGGCAGATCAGCAGACAACGTCTAACACGTGGGATTCCTGTTACGCAGACCTGCATATCCACATTGGGCGTACGTCCCGTGGTGAAGCCGTTAAAATCAGTGGTAGCCGGGATCTGACCTTCGAAAATATTGCTCGTGAAGCTTCAGAGCGGAAGGGAATCCAGCTGCTCGGCGTCATCGATTGCCATTCACCTGTGGTACAGATGGATATTGAGCAGTTGCTCGAGAATGGCACGATGTCCGAACTGGAGGATGGAGGTATTGCTTACCAGGACACCACGATTCTGCTCGGCACCGAAATCGAGCTGCGAGAACCGGAGATGCGGGAATATCACATGCTTGCCTACTTCCGTGATTTGAAAACGATGAAATCATTCACGGAGTGGATGGAGCGTTATATGAAAAATGTGAATCTCAGTTCACAACGGGTATATGTCTCCTCCCTAGAAATGCAGGCGGAGATAAAAGCCCGTGGCGGACTCATCGTGCCCGCACATGCCTTTACACCTCACAAAGGCATCTATGGCAGCACGGCTCCGCGTATGGCGGATGTGCTGGATACAAGCCTGATTGATGCCGTGGAGCTGGGATTAAGCTCAGATTCATCGATGGCCAGCTACATTCAGGAGCTCGACCAGCTCCCCTTTCTGACCAATTCGGATGCACACTCTCTTGGCAAAATCGGACGCGAGTATAATGAGCTGCAGATTGCTCATCCTTCTTTTGACGAATTCAGCATGGCACTGAAGGGTGAGGCAGGAAGAAATATCAAAGCCAATTACGGCTTGAACCCGAGGCTTGGCAAATATCACCGCACGTATTGCGCAGCCTGTGGCAGTATCATGGATGAACAGGCGATGTCAGCGGAACGCTGCCCCTATTGCGGCAGTACGAAGCTGGTGCAGGGCGTTCTGGATCGAATACTGGCCATAGCAGATCGGGAGAGCCCCCACGTTCCTGAATTCAGACCACCGTACCACTATCAGGTACCGCTTGAGTTTATCCCGGGACTGGGCAAAGCCAAGCTGCGACAGCTGTTGGAACACTTCGGCACGGAGATGAATGTGCTTCATCGGACAAGTGAAGAAGAGCTTGCGAGTGTTGTGGGACCGGTTCTGGCCAGTCTTATCGTTGCTGCTCGAAATGGTCGACTGGAGCTGTCATCCGGAGGCGGGGGAACCTATGGCAAGGTCTCCGGTAAAGAAACGGACTAGACAAACGGCAAGGAAGTAAAGGACGCGTATCTGGACAAGGAGTCATACCCACGTACTTCGGTTCATAGAATGACTGTGTGGATTTCTTAGAGATCCTGCAGCATGATAACCGGAAAGGGGACCCGTACCTGTATGCGTTCTTCCTACTTCACGTTCAAAGGTCAAACCTCGTTATATGTATTTGTAGCTGTCTTGTTTCTGGTCGGTGTCATTTTTGGAGCCTTGATGGTTAATGCCCTGTCTCTTGAACAACGTCAGGACCTGGAGGGGTATTTGGGCAATTTTTTCATGACGGTCCAGCACAGTGGGCAGATCGTCGAATCCGGAACTTACTGGGATATAGCGATACTACATTTGAAATGGGTTGGCCTTATCTGGATTCTGGGCCTATCCGTCATCGGATTGCCGGGTATATTGGTACTGGATTTTCTAAAAGGAGTGCTGATCGGATTTACCGTTGGATATCTGGTCGGACAATATTCCTGGAAAGGGCTGCTGTTTGCCCTGGTATCCGTCGCGCCGCATAATTTGTTCGTCATTCCGGTATTGCTGATCTGCAGTGTGTCGGCCATGACCTTTTCCTTATATATCATTCGGAATCGCGTTCTCATGCAGCGGGCGCCAGGTGGACAAAGGCCATTTGCTTCTTATGTGCTGCTGACATTGGTTATGGCTGGACTGCTGTTAGGCGTCGCGTCATTTGAAACTTGGGTAACACCTGCGATGATGCGCTGGGTCACGCCAATGCTGCTCCCGGCGTAGCGCTGCATCTGATAGTGTAAAATGTTGACTTTAATTACGCACTCCCCCTATAATGAAAGAAGTGGGTTAAGTTGCAGTGTGCAGTGATTTCCTAGGGGGAGGGAGAAAATGGAAGCACGGATCGATAAAATTAAGCAGCAACTACAGTCCCAAGGTTATAAATTAACGCCCCAGCGGGAAGCCACCGTAAGAGTACTTCTTGAGAATGAAGAAGATCATCTGAGCGCGGAAGACGTATTCATGCTCGTTAAAGAAAAAGCTCCCGAAATCGGTCTGGCAACCGTGTACCGTACCCTCGAACTGCTGAGTGAGCTGCATGTTGTAGAGAAAATCAACTTCGGCGACGGTGTAGCGCGTTATGATCTGCGCGGAGATACATCCAAGCATCACCATCATCACTTAATTTGCGTTCAATGCGGAAGTATGGATGAAATACGTGAAGACTGGCTTGGACCGCTTGAAGAGCGTCTGGAGCGGGAATTTAACTTTTCGGTAGTAGATCACCGGCTGGATTTTCATGGGATTTGTTATCGTTGCAAAGCTAAAAATGACCAGAAGCCCAAAGATGAAGAATAACATAGCATATCTTCAAGCTCTCACCGGCGGTTTTGACGGGAGAGCTTTTTTGGTCCAGTACATGATGTGAGGTTATCTCTGATGTCATCTAAGATGTCATATTCCTGCGTTTGTCGTCATATCCTGATTCTAGATGAATTGGATTCAGACCAGGAGGGGGACAACCCATGATTATCTCACTGCGCCGAGGGCTTCGTTTTATACGATTTATTATAGTTTTTGCAGGATTGGTTTATCTGTTTTATCATGTTCTCGATCTGTTCAACGGCTGGATCTCACCTGTGGATCAGTATCAGATGCCAACAGGAAATGCAGTTAAAGTATTTCAGGAGACGGATTGGCCAGGCAATGGAGAAGCACGTCTTACGCTGGCGGAGAGACTCCGTTTGTTTTATTGGTATGGGGAGTAGCCCGGACAGCCAGGGATGCAAATACGGAAGCAGGTTGCCAGTTGGGCAATTCTGTCAGATGAGGAGCGTTGTGCATGAGACAGACGATACACGCCTATGCCTTATACTTGGAAGAAGATAAAGGGATGTCAAGCAGTACGCTGGAGTCGTATCTTCGGGACGTGGACAAGTTCATCGAATTTGCAGATAAGGAATACGGTATTCGTGAGGCAGAGCAGGTGCGTCGTACTCATGTTATCTTGTTTATAGGCAAACAGAAGCAGGCCGGGCGTGCCAATGCGACCATTGCTCGCAGTGTGGTATCCTTGCGTTCCTATTTTCATTTTTTGATGCGCCGTGGCGAGATTCTGCAGGACCCAACGTTTGATGTCGAGGCTCCAAAAGCTGACAAGACGCCGCCACAGGTATTAACCGTGGATGAGATTGAACTTCTTCTGGCCTCGCCCGATACTCACTCTGCCCAAGGAGTGCGTGATCGTGCGATGCTTGAGCTTTTGTATGCTACCGGTATTCGGGTCTCGGAATTGATTGCACTGGATATACGGGATGTCCAACCTGGCATGCGGTTTATTCGCTGCGGAGGTGCCGGCAAAGAACGGATTCTGCCGATTGGCGCACCAGCAGCACATTGGGCAAGTGTGTATGTTAACGATTTTCGTAATCAGCTGCTCAAAACAGACTCGGACGAGCAGGCACTGTTCGTCAATGTGTCCGGAAGACGTTTAACCCGCCAGGGCTTCTGGAAGCTGCTCAAAAAAGCGGCGATGGATGCAGGGATTTCGGAAGAGATCACGCCGCATACGCTGCGCCATTCCTTTGCGGCCCACCTGATTGCAAGCGGGGCAGACACTCGTGCAGTGCAGGACATGCTGGGCCATGTGGAGCAGGCAGGACAACAATATGGGCATCACGGCCGCAAAACGATGAAGGAAATCTATGAAACTCATCATCCGCGAGCAAAATAGTTGGATATAACGCTAAAAATTCAATAATAGATGCGGAACATATAGCTGATTTAGGATAAAATAAACTGTACACATTTAAACGCCGTTATACATAAGCGAGTGCATCAGTCGGGATGAATTTACTGATCGATGCATCTAGCTGACATAGACGGAAGTTTCAACTCAAGGGGGAACATTTGAAATGACAGCATTAAATCAACAGATGATTCAGGAAGCTGCAGCTTACATTCAAAGCAAAAGCTCCATCAAGCCGGAAGTCGGTTTGATTTTGGGTTCTGGTCTTGGTATTCTGGCCGACCTTATTGAAGATGGAGTAAGCATTGCCTATCAGGATATCCCTCACTTCCCGGTCTCCACTGTAGAAGGGCATGAAGGAGAATTGCTGGTCGGCACCATTAAAGGACGTCCAGTTGTTATGATGAAAGGCCGTTTCCACATGTACGAAGGATATGGCCCTGAGCTTACAGCGTTCCCTGTACGTGTCATGAAAGAACTGGGGGTATCTTCACTGCTCGTAACCAACGCAGCTGGCGGTGTGAACACTTCGTACAAGCCAGGCGATCTGATGCTGATCTCGGATCACTTGAATATGACGGGCAAAAATCCGTTGATCGGGCCTAATGACCCGGCTATGGGCGTGCGCTTCCCTGACTTGTCTGAAGCCTACAGCCGCCGTCTGCGCGCGCTAGCGAAGGATACAGCGGCTTCACAAGGTTTTAACGTGCGTGAAGGCGTATACGCAGGCTTGCTGGGTCCTAACTATGAGACACCTGCTGAGATCGTGATGCTGCGTACATTGGGTGCAGACGCAGTTGGTATGTCTACTGTATCCGAGGTTATCGTGGCACGTCATGCTGGTCTGGAAGTGCTCGGTATTTCCTGTATCAGTAATATGGCAGCTGGAATCCTGGATCAGCCGTTATCCCATGATGAGGTAATGGAAACGACCGAGCGTGTTCGTGAGTCGTTCCTTGAGCTTGTTCTGGCCGTTATTCCGCAAATGTAAATCGTAACTTTAGTAAGACAACCTATGGTGATCCTTGGGATCATTCAAAGGTTGTCTTTTTTTATTTATATTACAAAAAAGTGAAATTCAGAAAATAAAGAAAGGATAACATGGAAATGTTCTGCTTAAAGAAAATTATTTAGTGTATCTATAAGGATCTACATGTCATGTTCGGAGGTTTGATATGAATATTGACCGTGTCATAGGAGTCATACATATTGGAGTGCTGTTGCTGCTTTTCTTTGTTAAAACAAATATCGCGTTTTTGGCTGCCAGTATCATTATCGTTTTGATCATGGTGTATCAAACCTATACCTCTCCGACTAAGTGGAACATTCGTATATCTGTCGTATTAACTTCATTTCTTATCTTCTGGAATATCTATTCATGGGATTTAGGGGGATGACTCCCCTCTTTTCATTATAGCGGGTAACGGACGTGTTTTCCCTTCATTAGGGGGGCACGTTTTTTGTGCATTTGTTGGAGAATAGAAAAAGTTCGGGAAATCATTCATGGGATGGAATAATTTACTGTAAACGCGCCGACAATGATTAGCAGTACATGCATGGAGCATGCAGTAAGCAAGTCATTTGAGGAGGTTAACCCTAGTGAAGAAACGAATAATGGCATCGTTCATGACCCTATGTATTTTGCTACCCCTTATGGCATCAACAGCGCTGGCTGAAGAAGCACCCAAAGCGACAGGGGGGACAGATCTTGCCCCGTCAGCTCGTTCTGCCATATTGATGGATGCAGATACGGGAACGGTTATTTTTGAGAAAAACAGTCATGACCAGCTGCCTCCGGCGAGTATTACAAAGATTATGACCATGCTGCTAACGATTGAAGCCATTGATTCCGGCAAGCTGAAGCTGACGGATAAGGTGAGAACGAGTGAATATGCTGCATCTATGGGCGGTTCACAGATTTTCCTCGAACCTGGTGAAGAGATGACTGTCGATGACATGTTGAAAGGAATCGCCATGGCTTCCGGTAATGATGCATCTGTTGCGATGGCAGAGAAAATTGCCGGATCGGAAGAAGCTTTTGTACAGCTGATGAATGAACGGGCCAAAGAGCTTGGCATGAAAGATACTCACTTTGCGAATTGTAACGGACTACCTGTGGAGAATCACTATTCCTCCGCACATGACATCGCGCTAATGAGTCGTGAACTGCTGAAACATTCAGGCATTACAAAATACACGGGAGCATACCAGGACTACCTTCGTAAAGATACGGAAAAACCCTTCTGGCTGGTGAACACGAATAAACTGGTCCGTTTCTACTCAGGTGCAGACGGTCTGAAAACGGGTTATACATCAGAAGCCAAATTCTGCTTGTCGGCTACCGCTATGAAGGATGGACTGCGTACGGTTGCTGTAGTGCTGGGTGAACCGAACACGAAAACACGGAATGCTGAAGTGTCTTCGATGTTTGACTATGCATTCGGGCAATACACAATGAAACCTTTGTATAAGGCAGGGGATCAGCTCGGCAGTTTGAAAATTGAAAAAGGGGAAGTCGCTGAGCTGCCGCTGACGGCTACGCAAAATTATAGTGTGCTGATGCGCAAAGGCGCCAAATCCGATGAGTTCCGCCATGAGCTGTTAATGGCAAAAGAAGTGAAAGCACCCGTCAAGGCTGGTCAGAGCGTAGGTAAGCTTGTCGTATATCAAGGAAACGAGGTTATCAAGGAATTCGATATCCAGGCGCCTCAGGATGTAAATAAGGCTGGTTGGTGGAAACTGTTTAAACGGACAACATCGAACCTATTTGATTAAACGCCGATTTTGCGCGTTCTGCATACATTCCTTGAACGTATTTTGTAGTTAAATAGGGGTTTTCTTCTAGTTTTGTCGGGGGGCAGGAAAAGCCTTCCGAAACGTAGAAATCCTTGTTCAAGACTGGGAGGAGAGTGAGCAAACGTGAACTTGCATGTGGAAATGGAACATCACCGTGGGATTCTGATTGTGCGATTATCCGGGGAGCTGGATCACCATACAGCCGATATGGTTCGAATGCAAATGGATGAGGCCATCCAGCGCAGACAGTGTGAACATCTGGTGCTTAGCCTGAAAGATCTTCAATTCATGGATAGTTCGGGTCTTGGTGTCATTTTGGGCAGATACAAACTCATTAAAAATAAAGGCGGCAAGATGGTTGTATGTGATGTTAATCCGCCGGTCTATCGTTTGCTGGAAATGTCGGGTTTGTTCAAGATCATGCCGATTTACGAAAATGAGGGAACAGCTCTCTCGGGTCTGGAGGTCGTCTCATGAGTGAAGGTACGGGAACAAATTTCATGAATCTGCAATTTGCGGCCAAGTCGGAGAACGAATCGTTCGCAAGGGTGACTGTCGCGGCGTTTATCTCCCAGCTTGATCCCACAATGGACGAGCTCAGCGATCTGAAGACGGTTGTCTCAGAAGCGGTGACGAATAGTATCATCCACGGGTATAACAACAATCCCGAAGGTGTCGTGTCCATTCAGGCGCAAATTCGCGAAGACATGATTACGATTATTGTGGAAGATCGCGGAGAAGGAATTGAAGATTTGGAACTGGCCAAACAACCGCTATATACGTCCAAACCCGAACTTGAGCGGTCGGGCATGGGCTTCACCATTATGGAAAACTTCATGGATGAATTCGAAGTCAGCAGCGAGCCCGGCAGAGGCACCTCCATCAAGATGAAGAAGAGGATTGAATCCAAGAAAGCAATGTATAATTAGGGGTTGGTCTAATGGATGCTGAAGTGAAACAGTCTTCACAGACCTATTTGGATGATGCCGAGGTCAAACGGCTGATTGCGCTCAGTCAGTCGGGTGACCATGTCGCGCGGGATACGCTGGTGAACTGCAACATCAGGCTTGTCTGGTCTGTCGTTCAGCGCTTTATGAACAGGGGATATGAACCGGAGGATCTGTTCCAGATTGGTTGTATCGGCCTGCTCAAATCGGTGGACAAATTCGACCTTAGTTATGATGTGAAGTTCTCTACCTATGCGGTACCGATGATTATCGGAGAGATTCAACGTTTCCTGCGGGATGACGGAACCCTTAAGGTTAGTCGTTCCCTGAAGGAAATGGCGAATAAGGTCCGCAAAAAGAGGGACGAGCTGTCCAAACACCTTGATCGTCTGCCAACGATCAAGGAAGTGGCTGAACAGCTGGGGGTTACCCCAGAGGAGGTTGTCTTCGCCCAGGAAGCAAACAAACCGCCGACGTCTATTCATGAGACTGTGTTTGAGAACGACGGGGATCCGATTACATTAATGGATCAGATTGCCGACGAATCCCAGGAACGCTGGTTTGACAAGCTGGCGCTCAATGAAGCGATCGGCGGCCTTAGTGAGCGGGAACGGCTGATCGTTTATCTACGGTATTACCGGGATCAGACACAGTCGGAGGTTGCTACAAGGCTGGGGATTTCCCAGGTTCAGGTTTCCCGGCTGGAGAAAAAAATACTTCAATCAATTCGCGATCAGATCGCGCAGTAGATTATGGAGTTCAGTCTCCAACATGGGTGTTGAATCGCCAATATACGACAACTAACAACCTTTCATCGCGCGATTAACGCGAGTGAGGTTGTTTGTCGTTCAACCGTTTAGATGATCCTGAGCGATTGAATTGCATGATCAGAATCAACCCGATAATACAGGCCGTGCCCATCCATTGATAGAAACCAAAAGGTTCATGGAGCCAAACGACGGTTGTACCAACGGCAGCCAGAGGTTCAGCACTTCCAAGCAGGCTGGTCTCCTTCGGTGTAAGACTTTTTAAACTCGCAATGTAGAACCAAAAAGCAATCATCGTCCCAAAGATAATTGTAAATATCAAGTACCCGTACGTTTCAGTCGAGATGCTGGCAAAGTCCGCTTTCCATGGCGGGTGGATTAAACTTAGTCCCAGACCACCGATGATCATGGCCCAGCCAACGATAACAAGTGAATCGAATTTCTTAACCAGCTGTACGGCATAAAGTGTATAAAATGCAGCAGCTACCCCGGATAATAACCCCCATATCACCGCAAGCCAGGAGACAGATAACTGTGTAACCGAGCCATTCGTCAGCAGTAGAAAACAGCCCACGAGAGCGAGGATGCCACATGCAAGGTCCCTGTGCGTGAGTACAGACTGCTTCCGCAGCGCGAGGTAAATCATAATCATGATTGGGGAAAGGTACTGAAGCAGAGTGGCAACGGCGGAGTTGCCATGTTTAATGGAAGCCATGTACGTATACTGTACGGCGAGCATACCTGCTAATCCAAATATGATCAGTTGTATAGCTGTCTTTTTATGTCTCCATACATCGATAATTTGAGATCTACCGTGTGTACAGGATTGAATCACCAGAAGCAGAATACCCGCGCTCAGCAATCGAACGGTTACATACCAATTGACTTCAATACCATCCAGTTGAAACAGTTTTTGGGATACGGTTCCTCCGATCCCCCAGCAGATGGCTCCTGTTAGAACAAGCAGGATACCTGATAGCTTGGTACTTGCAGATGTTGTCACTCTTGATCGCCTCACCTTAAATATAAGAATAGTGCTATATTAAGGAGAAATGCGATATATTAATATCAGTATTGCGCGTGAAAATATAAATATATTGAGATGAGGCTTATGAAAAAGACTGGATTTATCATTGATCAAAATCTGAAGGAAATGACGGAGCACCGGACCGATACGTTATCTGTTGCCTGTTATGAAACAACCATTGTGCATAATGTACATGGACACATCCCGCTGCACTGGCATGATGAATTGCAGTTTGTTGCGGTACTCCAGGGTACAGCGTTGTTCCATATCAATGATCAGAAAATTAGTGTCTCCAAAGGTGATGGCATTTTTATTAACAGTGGAGCCATGCATATGGCCGAAGATAATGGAGGCGACAACAACTGTATCTATCTATGTATAAATTTGACACCCCAACTTGCAGCGCCTTCAGATCTGTACGTAAAGTATGTGCACCCTTATATAACGGCTACCAATTTACCTTTTCTCTATATAGATGGGGGTATAACCTGGGGAGCGCAGATTTTGGAGGCCATCAGGCTAATCAGAACGGAGCTTGTGAGTCAAGCGCCCTATTACGAATTGAAAGTTGCTTCAGCGCTGCTGGATATGTGGACACTTCTCATTAAGAACGGATATGCGTTGGAGCATGATGCATCCGAGATGACCAGGAGCAGAAGAATAAAGGATATGCTGCAGTGGATTCATCTGAACTATGCCGATCCAGTCAGGTTGGAGGATATTGCAAGAACGGGACAGTTAAGCCGATCGGAGACATGTCGCTATTTTAAACAAATCCTGCGAACTACACCCATGCAATATGTTATGGATTACCGCATCCGGAAAAGCATTGAACTACTGCGGCTCTCCGACCGCAGCATCACCGAAATCGCGTATGAGGTCGGTTTTAACAGCACGAGTTACTACATTCACCAGTTTCGGAAAAGCATGAAAAAGACGCCTTTACGATTCAGGAGAGAGATCGCCGAGAAGAAACAAGAGGAACGAAACGATTAACCATCTTTCTGTCAGGTTATCAAGTCAAGTCGCCACATGGCGGCTTTTTTTGTTGTGGAATAGGCTAGCTTATAAGTGTTGATCAATGTAAAACAGTTTTCCTCTCGACTACCCACCCTCCAGCATATTTTTTCAGTCTTTTGGAAAGCGGGGACATGTGCAGCAGAGGGATGGAATCGGTCAAGGGAGCGAAGCGCAGGAAGTTAGCTTCCTGCTTACACTAGCAACGCAGGCGGCAGAATAAACCTGAAGAAGCGTAGCGTTCGTCTTTGACTCCGAATTTTTACAACAGAAGATTGAATTGGGGGAATTTGGAGACAACAGCGATCGGAAGGTTGGCCTGCCGCCAAGTGCCCGGGTGTAAGTTCTATGCTTTAACATTCGAAGAACAGCGGCCAGTGACCGATCCATCTCGGAGCATCTGCCGGTCCCCAAAACCTTTTCCAACCCGAATGTAATAAATTTGCACATTCTTCAAATACTAACCTAAATTACGCAGTAAAGGAGTGTTTCGGATGTCTCTGACACCCACTCCAACGGTCTACATTCGTCTGCGCAGCCGTATCCGCATCCAGAGGGGCAGAGGAGTCAAGCTTGGTGATATCGCTCACGTGTTAACCTCTCCGGAAGATGGGGAAAGAAGGCTGCTTGAGCTTGAACTGCTGCGCCCGGGACCGGAGGACGGCAATCTGATCCTGATTGACATCTTGCAGATCATTCCTCAGATACGGCGTATGCTGCCGGAAGTCACCGTCGAACTCATTGGTTCGGGGCACACGCTGGTTGAGGTCGTTGCGGGAACTGGCAAACCTTCCAAATCCCTGTTCATCCTGGTCTGGCTGCTGTTGTTCTTTGGATCGGCACTGACCATCATGAATTTTCATGCAGATGTAAACATGCAGGAAGTTCAGATTCGGATCGTGGAGATGATTACGGGTCGCCGGGACGAACATCCTTATTTGTTTCAGGTGGCGTACTCCATCGGAATCGGGTTGGGTATGGCTGTATTCTTTAATCATTTATTCAAGAAAAAGTGGAATGAAGAACCTACTCCTCTTGAAGTGGAAATGTTTTTATATCAGCAAAATGTAGACAAGTTTGTCGTCATTGAAGAAACCGAACGAATGCATGAGCAGGAACGCGGGGAGATGAATGCCGATGAGCGTTCTTAATGGAGTAATCAGTATTGTACTTGGGATTGCGGGAGGAGTTGCCGTAGGAAGTGGCGTAATTGCCCTCATTCTCGTGCTGGACATGATCCCCAGATTGGCACAGCTGACTCGTTCTTATGACAAGACGCATTGGTATGAAGGGGCATTGATCGGAGGGTCGCTCGTCGGAACCGTCGCTGATTTCTGGCATTGGAAGGTACATGGAATACTGATCCTGAGTCCGATTATTGGGTGTTTTTGCGGTGTGTTTATTGGCCTGCTTGCCGCGGCACTGACCGAGGTACTGAATGTACTGCCTGTACTTGCTAAACGTCTGGGCATGAAATCGTATTTGTTTGGACTGCTGCTGGCCATGATTTTGGGCAAAATGACAGGTTCCTTATTTGACTTTTTTGTATACCAACGTTAGGTCAAGGAATCGAAGGAGGAAGGAAAATGGATGTGAGATCTGACAATGCTGGGCATGGTTCAGGTGAGGGAGTACCCGAAGAGCTGCTGCACAAAACGCCTTATGAAATTCAAAAGGAAGAGGAGCGCAGAGCGTACGAAAAAAAGAAGCAGGATGAAATGTCCGACAGTGTTGAAGAATCCGTGCAGTACTGGCAGGACAGTGATGATATTTCCGCTCGCATGAGTGACAACAAATATACATTGAAGCAGGTTTTGGGCCTCGGGGAGTCCTTTGATGTCAATATGAGGGAGATGATCCTGGGAGGCAAAAAGGTTGGATTGCTGATGCTGACAGGATTTGCAAAAGACGAAATCTTGCTGGAAGTGTTGAAAAGGCTGACCTACCTTACCCCTGATCAAATTTCGGGTCATGCGCTTAAGGCCTATTTTGATTGCTACATTCCACATATCCAGGTAGAGAAAGTAGATAAAATGAGCGCGGTCATCAACAAGGTTCTTACGGGTATGAGTGCATTGTTTGTTGAAGGAGACCGCTCTGTATTAGTGATGGATACACGAAGTTATCCGGTGCGCTCACCCGAAGAACCTTCTCTTGAACGAGTTGTTCGGGGGTCAAGGGATGGATTTACAGAAACACTTCTGACCAATGTGACCTTGGTGAGACGCAGGATTCGCGACCCTGGATTGAAGTTCGAGATCATGCAGGTGGGGCGGAGAACTCAAACCGATGTTTGCGTGGTGTACATCGATGATATCGTCGATAAAGTGCAGGTGGATTCGGTCCGCGAAAAAATCAAACGGGTAGATATCGATGGCATACCTGCAGCAGATAAACAGCTGGAGGAAGCAATTATCAATAAGGGATGGAATCCTTTCCCTCTGGTTCGCTACTCGGAACGGCCCGATGTTACGGCATCTCACCTGCTTGAAGGCAGGGTTGTCATATTTGTTGATACCTCGCCAAGTGTGATGATTTTGCCTACAACCTTTTTCGATCTGTGTGAGCATGCAGAAGAAAATAGGCAGACTGCGTTTATGGGGACTTACTTGCGTTGGGTCCGCTTTGCCGGCATTTTAATCTCGTTGTTTTTGCTGCCGCTATGGATGCTGATGGTGATTGATCCTGCGCTCAAACCGATGGGGCTCGAGTTTATAGGTCCTCAAGAGAATGTTAAGCTCCCGATTATTTTGCAGTTCCTACTGATTGAACTTGGTGTCGATTTGTTACGAATGGCGGCAGTTCATACCCCTACACCTCTTGCATCGGCGATGGGGTTGATTGCAGCAATATTGGTCGGGGATATTGCTGTGAAAACAGGATATTTTGTCAATGAGGTCGTTCTGTACATGGCTATTGCTGCCATCGGGATGTTTGCCACACCAAGCTATGAGCTTGGGCTTGCGAATCGGCTGGTGAGGCTGTTCCTGCTGATCGCTGTTGCCATTTTCAAGGTGCCGGGGTTTGTGGTAGGTACAACACTGCTTGTTATCGCGCTGACCATACACCGATCCTATAATTCCTCTTACTTATGGCCGTTTATACCGTTTAATGCAAAGGCTCTGGGGAACTTCCTGTTCCGTATGCCTCTGCTTGAAAGTAAAAAACGTCCATCATTCAATAAAACAAGAGACAACACAAAAATGTCCGATGATCCGGACGGTGAAAAGCGAAAAAGTAAAAAACACAAATGATCTGCCTAAAAATCCATTCTTCTCGCTGACGAATTTGATATACTGGTGTAAAATCATTGGAATAGAAGAAACTATTCCAGTATATAAAAAAGTGAGGAATGCTGATTATGTATTTACATGGTACAAGTAAAATAAATGCTCAAGGCCATCTCGAAATTGGCGGAGTAGATACAACGGACTTGAAAGAACAATTTGGAACACCACTCTATGTTGTGGACGAGCAATTGGTTCGCGATCGCTGCAGAGAATACATGGATGCATTCCGTGCTTCTGGGCTGGGTTTCCAAGTTGCATATGCAAGCAAAGCGTTTTGCGTTATGGCGATGTGTGCTCTTGCTGCGGAAGAGGGGCTTTCATTGGACGTGGTTTCGGATGGCGAATTGTTTACAGCACTGCAAGCAGGATTCCCGGCTGAACGCATTCATTTCCACGGTAACAACAAAACGTTGGAAGAGATCGAAATGGCACTTGATGCCGAGATCGGCTGCTTCGTTGTGGATAACTTCAATGAATTGCACTTGCTGCAGGCTGTAGCCGCAGAGAAAAACCGTCAAGTGAACATCCTGCTTCGTGTGACGCCTGGTGTTGAAGCGCATACGCATGAATATATCTCCACTGGTCAAACAGATTCGAAATTCGGATTCGATATCGGTAACGGAACAGCGTTTGAAGCGATTGAGCTGGCTTCCAAACAGTCCAACCTCGTATTGCTGGGTGTACACTCCCACATCGGATCTCAAATCTTTGAGGTCGAAGGTTTCCAAATGGCGATTCAGCGTGTAGCTGAATTTGCTGCAAGCGTATATGAGCGTATTAATGTAGCATTCAAAGTGGTTAACTTGGGCGGCGGATTCGGTATCCGCTATACAGAAGGGGATACACCGCTTGAAGTAGCACAATACGTGAAAGCCATCACGGATGCAGTCAAAAACCATTTTGCCCAAATCGGATACGACGTTCCGGAAATCTGGGTTGAACCAGGCCGCAGTATCGTTGGTGAAGCAGGTACAACACTGTACACCGTTGGTACGAGCAAAGATATCCCTGGTGTGCGCAAATATGTCGCAGTGGATGGCGGCATGACGGACAACCCGCGTCCAGCATTGTATGAATCCAAATATGAAGCTGTACTCGCCAACCGTGCAAATGAGTCTGCTCAGGAGACCGTTTCGGTTGCCGGCAAATGCTGCGAGAGCGGCGACATGTTGATCTGGGATCTGGACCTGCCTAAAGTTCAGAGCGGTGATCTGCTTGCCGTTGCCTGCACAGGTGCGTACAACTACTCCATGGCAAGCAACTATAACCGGATTCGCCGTCCGGCTGTCGTGTTTGTCAAAGACGGCCAAGGTGATGTGGTTGTACGTCGTGAAACGTATCAGGACATCATTCAGAATGACCTCGTGCCTGAGCGTATCGCTAAACAGCCTGTAACCCGTTAATATTAAAAAGTACCAAATAGTAAAAAAGACAAAAAGGAAGACTCCTTTTTGTCTTTTTTTGCTCCTAAGACCAACATTTTCGAAAAAACTTGCTGTTTATTTTGCGGTTGGACTCATTTCGGTGTACACTAAGAAAAGTGCTATAGAGCTTGGCCCAGGGTCATGCAGGATGGCACCACTAACGATGGTCAATACGAAAGGAGTCATTTACATATGGCGAAACAAGCGAAAATCAAAATGGCAAACGGCGGAGAAGTTCTTATCGACCTGTTCGATCAAGAAGCTCCAAATACAGTGGCAAACTTTGAGAAACTGGCTAACTCCGGCTTCTACAACGGTCTCGTATTCCACCGCGTAATTCCAGGCTTCGTAGCACAAGGCGGATGCCCTAACGGATCTGGTGCAGGTGGCCCAGGATACACAATCAACTGTGAGATCAACCCGAACAAACATGAGCGCGGAACTCTTGCAATGGCACACGCAGGCCGTAACACAGGTGGAAGCCAGTTCTACATCTGCTACCAACCACAGCCACATTTGGATGGACAACATACCGTATTCGGTAAAGTAACCAAAGGTATGGAGTTCGTAGATGCTTTCGAAGGTCGCGACAAAATGGAAACTGTTGAAGTAGTAGAAGTTTAATCGTTATCCTAATTAATAAAAAAGGCCGTTTCGTTTATAAAACGAAGCGGTTTTTTTATATGCTTTTGCTTATTAAAAGTTAGTATGTGACAAAAAGGAACAAAAAACAATTGATTTTTTGACGTTAAAGTGCTAACATCCAATTAATAACGAAAGCGATCCTTCAGGGCAGGGTGCAATTCCCTACCGGCGGTGATGCAGTGTGTGAGGATATCTATCCAGCACTTTTGCAAAGTCCGTGACCTGTCTGCCTGTGGCAGATGGCTGATCTGGTGCAATTCCAGAACCGACAGTATAGTCTGGATGGGAGAAGGAGAGGGTGCAGCCTAATTGGACTGCACTCCGCAGAAGCGTTGCTGCACAGCAATGGTCGAAGTTTATTTCTGTGCAGGGAAAGTCGGTTATCCGGCAGTTTCCATACATATGCCACACCATAGAAGCTCTTTACCTGTAATTATGTTCATTAGGTATGTGTTTGCTTTCACTTGCCTGAAATGGAATTATGGCGGAGTGCTTTTGGCAATCGTATCAACGACATCCTGCTGGTGACACATGTCTCTCATCATCCCTACCCGAACGATTGTTCGAGTGGGGATTTTTAATTTGGATATGGTATAACCGCCTCTCTGCTCGAAGGGAGGCCTATAATTTAAGATTCTAACCGTGGGGTGACCGGACTTGGAAATGATCAATGATGAATTTTATATGGGGCTTGCGTTGGATATGGCAGAACGTGCACAGGGGCAAACAGGGATTAACCCTGTCGTCGGTTGTGTAGTTGTAAAAGAAGGCCGCGTCGTAGGTCTGGGAAGTCACCTCAAGCGAGGTACGGGCCATGCGGAGGTACACGCCTTGAATATGGCAGGCAGTGATGCTGAAGGCAGTACAGTGTATGTTACGCTCGAGCCTTGCAGCCACTATGGCAAAACGCCGCCATGCAGTGAGCGTTTGATTCACGAGAAAGTGAAGCGTGTTGTTGTGTGTTGTGAGGATCCGAATCCGCAGGTATCCGGCAGAGGAATCAGCATGCTGCGTCAACAAGGTATTGAGGTTGAGGTTGGCATTTTGCGCGATCGGGGAAGACGTCTGAATGAAAAATTCATTAAGTACATTACCACCGGTTTGCCGTTTGTCACCTTAAAAACGGCATCCACGCTGGATGGCAAAATTGCGACCCGCAGCGGAGACAG
The DNA here is from genome assembly GCF_022346995.1 of Paenibacillus sp. ACRRY. Taxonomy (GTDB): domain Bacteria; phylum Bacillota; class Bacilli; order Paenibacillales; family Paenibacillaceae; genus Paenibacillus. The sequence goes on from NZ_JAKRNM010000002.1 coordinate 907,653, forward strand.
CAAATGGATCTCCAACGAACCCGCGCGCGAAATCGTGCATGCACTCCGCCATCGTCATCAGGGCATCATGGTTGGTGTGGATACAGTTATCGCAGACAATCCAGAGTTGACCACCCGTCTTCAAGTGGAAGGAATCAGTCCTGTACGAATTGTTGTCGATTCGAAGCTTCGTCTCCCTGTTGGAGCCAAGATGGTCAAGGATGGACTAGCACCGACATGGGTACTTACGACGGATGAGGCGAGCCCTGAGGCCGCCGAGCGCCTGGAGGCCTATGGTGTAGAGATTATCCGCTGTGGTCCTGGACCTCGTGTGGATTTGCTGAATGGGCTTAGCAAGTTGGGAGAACGGGAAATAGGCTCCATCCTGCTTGAAGGCGGAGGAACGTTGAATGGAGCCATGCTGGAAGCCAAATTGGTCGATCGGCTGTTGATGTTTATCGCTCCTAAGATAGTGGGCGGATACGATACACCGGGAAGCTTCCGATTTGAAGGTGTAGAGCGTATGAGTCAGGCCATTCAATTGAATCAGCTGGAAATTGAGCAAGTTGGAGATAATATTAGTATTGGCGGAATCCCCGTCTGGCCTGAATAACGGAGCGAATGTGTAAGGCAAGATATAAGCATAAGGAGGCGGCAGCATGTTTACCGGTTTGGTGGAAGAGGTCGGTCAGATTCGGCGTATCGGTCGAAAAGGCGAAGCATTGGTCCTGAACATCGGAGCTTCCGCCATCATGGACGATCTGAAGATTGGTGATAGCGTATCTGTAAACGGAGTATGTCTCACGGCAACGACGCTGGAAAGCGGAGGATTTACCGCAGATGTCATGCCTGAAACCTATCGTCATACCAATCTGAGTCAGCTGCAATCAGGCAGCAAGGTGAACCTGGAACGCGCAATGCAGTCTGGTGGGCGATTTGGTGGACACATCGTACAAGGACACGTGGATGGTACGGGAGTCATTGGCGGTATCACACGTGATCAGAATGCGGTTGTTTTTGAGATCAAACCAGACGACCACGAACTGTTCAAATATTTGATTCCAAAAGGATCGGTAACCCTCGATGGCATTAGTCTGACCGTGGTGAAGACGACACAAGCCTCGTTTACCGTATCGATTATTCCTCATACCATTGGGGAAACGGTGCTTCAAGTGAAAAAGCCGGGAGATACCATTAACATTGAATGTGATATTTTGGGGAAATATGTGGACCATCTGCTCCAGTACGGCAAAGGGCATCCCGAAACAAGTGCCGGCAAACCGAAAAGCATCAGTGAGGAGTTTTTGGCCAACCATGGCTTTGCATAAGGAACGTAACCATTAAATAGAGAGACTGGAGGGAAACTTATGTCAGATCAATCCATACTAGATCCCATAGAGGAAGCGATTTACGATTTGATGCGCGGCAAACCCGTCATTGTTGTGGATGATGAGGATCGGGAGAATGAAGGGGACTTTATCGCGCTGGCAGAGAAGGCTACACCTGAAGTGATCAACTTCATGATTACCGAGGGCAGAGGCCTGGTCTGTGTTCCTATTACGCAGCAGCGTGCGGATGAACTCAATCTGAAACCGATGGTTCAGCAAAATACGGACTTCCATGGAACGGCATTTACAGTTTCCGTGGATCACAAAGATACAACTACAGGCATATCTGCACATGAACGATCCATTACAGTGAAGGGTCTAATTAATCCGGAAGCCAAAAGCAGTGATTTCCGCAAGCCGGGTCATATGTTCCCGCTAATTGCCAAAGACGGTGGAGTGCTCCGCCGCGCCGGACACACGGAAGCTGCTGTTGATCTGGCGATCATGTGCGGTTCCTATCCGGCTGGTGTGATCTGTGAGGTCATCAAGGAAGATGGCACAATGGCGAGACTGCCCGATCTGCAGGAAATTGCCCGCAAGCATGATCTGAAACTGATTAGCATTCAGGACATGATTCGTTACCGTAATGAGAAGGAACAGCTGGTTCAACGTGAAGTGGCTGTCCGCATGCCAACGGATTTTGGCGAGTTTCAAGCAGTGGCATATACGAATGCGGTAGACAACAAAGAACATGTGGCATTGGTCAAAGGAGAAATCGACTCTTCCAAGCCTGTGTTGGTTCGTGTTCACTCCGAATGTCTTACAGGCGACGTATTCCACTCCCATCGCTGTGACTGTGGACCGCAATTCGATGCAGCACTCAAACAGATTCATGAAGAAGGCAATGGCGTTCTGCTCTATATGAGACAGGAAGGCCGAGGCATTGGACTGATTAACAAACTCAAAGCCTATAAGCTGCAGGAAGAAGGTCTGGACACCGTGGATGCCAACCTGAAACTGGGGTTTGCCGCTGATCTGCGTGATTATGGTATTGGTGCACAGATTCTGAAGGATCTTGGCGTTCGCCAAATTCGTCTATTAACGAATAATCCCCGCAAAATCAAAGGCCTTGAAGGTTACGGTCTTGAAGTGGTGGAGCGTGTTCCAATCCAGATGGAAGAGAACGAGGATAATACGCTTTATCTGCATACCAAGCAGGCGAAGCTTGGGCATATGTTGAAGTTCGATGATATCGAACAGAACGAAGAGAAAAACTAATCTTTTTGCTCATGTAATTTATGGAAAATAAATGCTCGCAAATTAGTTAATTTACATTACATTATACATTCGAGGAGATGACTTAAATGCCGAACTTTTTTGAAGGACATTTGGTTTCGGAAGGTTTAAAATATGGAGTGGTTGTAGGACGTTTTAATGAATTTATCACAAGCAAATTGCTCAGCGGAGCACTCGATGCGTTCAAACGTCACGGGGTGCAGGACAGTGAAGTGGATGTAGCCTGGGTACCAGGAGCGTTCGAAATCCCACTGATTGCGCAGAAAATGGCGGAGAGCGGCAAATATGACGCTGTCATTACACTGGGAACCGTTATTCGTGGCTCAACGACTCATTATGATTATGTGTGCAATGAAATGGCCAAAGGCGTGGCGGCCATTAACCTCAAAACGGGCGTGCCTACGATCTTTGGTCTGGTTACAACAGAGAATATTGAACAGGCGATTGAACGTGCTGGTACGAAGGCTGGTAACAAAGGTTGGGATGCTGCCACGGCTGCAATTGAAATGGCAAACTTGACGAAACAGCTAAAATAGTGCTTATTTAATGTAGTGCCCTGCTCTGCGCAGACGAATTCGGGAGACCGGATTCGGCGGCTTAGCGGGGTTTTGTATTTTTCTGGCGGGAGGATTCGTCTAGTGACGGTAGTTACATATAAACTGGAAACTTTTGAAGGGCCTTTGGATCTGCTGCTTCATCTGATCGATAAGGCAGAAATTCATATCCAGGATATTCCCATCAGCGATATTACCGATCAATATATGGCGTATCTGCATTCGATGCAGGAATTGGAGCTGGATATTACGAGTGAGTTTTTGGTAATGGCAGCAACGCTTCTGTCCATCAAGAGCAAACTTTTACTGCCCAAACCACCGGTGATTGAGGACTTTGAGGATTATGATTATATGGAAGAAGAAGATTATGATCCACGTGCGGAGTTGATTGCACGTCTGATAGAATATCGCAAATACAAAGGAATAGCCCGTCATCTGCATGAGCGGGAATGGGAACGCAGCCTTATTTTCTCCAAAGAGCCAGAGGACCTGAGGCCGTATATGCCTGTAGAGACCCAATCGAACCCGGTAGAGGGTTTGCATACTTCGGATCTGATTGCCGCTTTTCAGAAGGCACTGCGCAAGGCAGAGAAGCGTACAACGGTTACACGAATACAGCGCGATGAGATCTCGGTGAAAGATCGTATACGCGATGTAGTTGGAGCTCTGGAAAGTATGGGGCCGGGAGGAAGGTTGTTATTTTCCAAACTGCTGGATGATCAGATTTACCGGCATGAAATTGTAGTCACATTTTTGGCCGTACTGGAACTGATGAAAATGAAACAGATTGTCTGTTATCAGGAACGGATGTTTGAGGATATCGTTATGGAGTGGAGAGGGGAAGCAAGGAATCATGGATTTTCCGAAATTGAAGTCGATTATTGAGGGGCTGCTCTTTTTGTCCGGAGAGGAAGGTCTAAGCATCAAACAAATTGCCGAGATCGTGGATCAGCGGATAGAAGTGGTGTCAGATGCAGTAGAGGAGATGATCGCTGACTTCATGAACCAGGGGCGAGGCGTTCAAATCCTCAAAATTGCAGGAGTGGTCCAGTTGGGGACGTTGCCGGAGCATGCTGCCTACTTTGAAAAGCTGGCTTACTCTCCTGCACGGACCTCGTTATCTCAGGCTGCACTTGAAACACTCGCCATTGTGGCTTATCGTCAGCCCATTACACGGGTGGAGATCGAAGAGATTCGCGGTGTGAAATCGGAGCGGGCCATCCATACGTTGGTTAACAAGGATTTGATTGAAGAAGTAGGACGAGCCGAGGCAATTGGACGACCTATACTGTATGGAACAACCAAGTCGTTTCTCGATTATTTTGGCCTGGCTTCTCTCAAAGATCTTCCTGAACCGGGCTTGTTTGAAGATTCTGAGAATCTGGAAGAAGAGACACAGATGCTGTTCAACAAGCTGGATGGACAACAGGTGGACTTGGGAAGCACGGACCAGAATGATTTTGATAACGAAAATACGGATAACAATCATGCCGTTCATGACGAGGATCTGGACTCGTAAGGTTGAATCGTTCATATGAAACAGTGATAAACCGGTACCTGATAAGGTGGCGGTTTTTTTGCATGCCATGAACCTTCAGCAAACGTGGGGAATTCGAATTCTTGAATGGAATTTTCAGGTCAGCCGTGAATTTTTTCCTATATAGAGTGTCATACTAGACGTGTAAAGAATTGAGGGCTTGGAGGTAAGGCCTGTGTGGATTTGGCTTGGAGGAATCGGCTTGTTTGCCGCACTGCTGCTTGCCGCTGTTCTCATCTCGAATGTTCATGTGCATTTTACGTTCCGTAAACATAAAAGCGATGATTTCGCGCGGATCAACGTCCGCCTTTTCTACGGAATTGTACGAATTAACTATGAAATACCAAGTATCGTCTTTCGTAACATGAAAGAAGGTTTCCTGGTGAAAACCGAACAGAATGTCAATCATACGCATGGAGAAGCAGAGGGGCACGAGCGTGTCAACAAACGTAAAGTCAAAAAGTGGGCAAAAGACGTTAAGGTCATGATGAGGGCTACGGATGCACTCAAAATCTGGGCTAGGCAAACGCTGAGCCGTGTACATATGACCGAGCTGTCCTGGTCCACCCGAATAGGTATTGGAGATGCAGCACACACGGCTATTCTTACCGGCTGGGTATGGAGCATCAAGTCGATTATCATCGGTTTTTTGTCGTATCAGATCCGATTTAAACGTACGCCCATGCTTGAAGTGGTTCCTGTTTGGGAAGATGAGATGGAGTTCCAAACGGAGTTGGAATGCAAAATGAAAATTCGTATTACGGCGGTTATGCTCGCAGGAGTAAGGCTAATGACCCGGGTTCTAAAAGTGGATGGTGGATGGCGGATGTGGCTGAAAATATTACGGGAACAACGGCGCAGACATAAGCAAAAATTGAAGGAACAACAAGGCTAATTGGTAAAATTACAATTCGTTACGTATTTCGGTTGCACTGGCTCTGAAATCGGAGGTGTCCTCCAAGAATGTTGGGTGCTGTTTTCTTGGTTGTTCTGCACGGAGACTTACATAGTCTGTTCAGGTTTGGGGATGATATGGTTAGATCAAACCTAGTTCAAAATGAAACTGGAGGGAATTCAAATGTCAGATCATCCAATTCAAGGCTTAATGGAAACCGCAATGGAGAATATCAAGGCCATGGTGGATGTTAATACCATTGTTGGCGATGCGGTAGAAACACCAGATGGCACGGTTATTCTGCCGATCAGTAAAGTCGGTTTTGGATTCGCCGCTGGAGGCAGTGATTTTCATGTAAATGATGGAAAGAGCAAAGAAGGCAGCTCTGTACCTGGTGCAAAGACTGAAAGTGCTCATTCGGCTAACGTTGCTTCACCATTCGGTGGAGGTAGTGGTGGTGGTGTATCGATCCGTCCGATTGCCTTCCTTGTTGTTGGAAAACAAGGCGTGCACATTGTGCCACTGGATAATTCTACGCATTTGTTTGAGAAACTCATTGATTCCACACCGTATGTTTTGGACAGAATACAGGGGATGTTCCAGCGTAATACATCGCAACAGAATGCGAATGAAGTTCCGCATACACCGGATCATACCACTTACAGCTAAGCAATTTTATCTGGATCCCTATCACAGATTTTTGTGAGAGGGATTTTTGCTGTTTTGAAAGATGGGACATACTTTAGGTTGTCCGAACATAAGTTAGTACAAGATTCCAGTGACCCGGAGGAATGAATTGATGCGAATATTTAAGAAAGTAATGATTGGTTTGCTTGTACCGTTGCTGCTTCTGCCTATCATACAGGTTGCGGAAGCAGAAGGAACGATCCCTGGTCCATCAACCCATGCGCAGAGTGCAGCGCTCATTGATGTGACTTCCGGAAGAATCCTATACAGCAAGGACGGGGATAAGGAACTGCGCATAGCCAGTTTGACCAAAATCATGACAGCCATTGTCGCCATTGAGCAAGGGAAACTTGATGACAAGGTGAAAGTATCCTCAACCGCTTTTGCCAAGGAAGGGTCATCCCTTTATCTCAAATTGGGAGAAGAAATGACATTGGAAAACATGTTATACGGTTTAATGCTGAGGTCAGGCAATGACGCGGCTTCTGCTATCGCAGAGCATGTTGGAGGTTCAGAAGAAGGCTTTGTCCTGTTAATGAATAAAAAGGCAGAGGAAATCGGACTAAAGCATTCGCATTTTATGAATCCACACGGTCTTGATGCAGAAGGACACTATTCCACAGCCAATGACTTGGCCCGTTTAACGGCTTATGCACTGCACAATCCTGTTTTTAAAAGAATTGTTGCTACCGAGGACAAGTCTGCCCCTAATCCGAATGAAAGTTGGGAGTACTCCTGGCACAACAAAAATAAAATGCTACGATTGTATGAGGGTGCTGATGGGGTGAAAACCGGATACACCAAAAAGGCGTTTAGGTGCCTGGTTAGCTCCGCAACCCGGAATGGTCAGCAGCTGGCTGCAGTCACGTTAAATGATGGAAATGATTGGAATGATCATGCGCGCATGCTTGATTTTGGTTTTGATCATTTCCCTTTGGTGGAGATTGCCAAGAAAGAGCAGCCAGTGGTTAACACGGATGTTATCACGGGGCGTGGATTTGCTTATCCACTTGCGGAGGGTGAGAAGTCTGCCGTAAGCAAAAAGCTGGTGTTAGTGAATAATCAAACAGAAACCAGAATTGAAAAAAATGAGCAAATGGATCCGTCCTTCGGCCTCGCTGGGCGCATTGATCTGGAGCTTAAAGGAGAATTCATTGGATCAATCCCAGTGTATCGCAAAGGAAGTTACATTCCTCCTGAGCCGAAGACAGAGGACGCAGCTTTTGGTGGCATCGGTGAAGTTTCAACATGGGCAACAGCATGGCGGGCGGTGCTAAGTCATTTGTTATCTCCATAATCATTAGGAAGCATAATACGTCATTCAGGTGGTACAACATGATGTACTGTGCTTCCAGAGGAGGTTTTAACGTCTTGATTAACGTAATCTGGCTTATGATGATTGTTGTCGGGTTTGGTTTTGCAGCCGCGAAAGGAAATATTGAAGTCGTTACCCAGGCTGCTTTTGATGGGGCCGCAACGGGTGTAACCGTGTGTTTTGGATTAATAAGTGTGCTTGTGTTCTGGATGGGGATGATGAAAATGGCAGAAGATGCTGGATTGCTTGGCAAAATAGCCAAACTGCTGGGTCCAGTCGTTGCCTTTTTGTTTCCTGATGTGCCCCGAAATCATCCGGCTATGGGATATATTCTGTCCAACATGAGCGCTAATCTACTTGGTCTCGGCAATGCAGCAACTCCAATGGGAATCAAGGCCATGCAGCAGCTGCAGGAGCTTAACCCTGATAAACAAACGGCTTCCCCTGCGATGTGTACATTGCTCGCACTAAATACGGCAAGTATAACCATTATCCCGACAACCCTCATCGCCATTCGTTTGAACTACCATTCAGCCAATGCTACAGAGATTGTTGGCACCACGCTGATGGCTACAATCATCGCCACACTCGCCGCCATTATGGCAGATCGCTGGTATAGGAACAGGACCTTAAACAGACCGCCACGTGTAGTAAAGAGCGGCAATTCCAGCATGAAAGGATGAGTCCATCATGTTAACCTTCATCAACTGGATTTCCGTCTGGGCCATTCCGGTTATTATCGCGTTCGTTCCATTATATGCGTTTACTAAAAAGGTTCCGGTATATGAATCCTTTGTTGATGGAGCAAAAGATGGATTTTCCACGGCAATCAGCATTATTCCGCATTTGGTGGGAATGATGGTAGCAATCAGTGTTTTCCGGGCTTCGGGCGCACTGGATTATGTAATCAGTCTGTTCGCTCCGCTTGTATCCTGGATGGGCGTTCCCGGAGAAGTGCTGCCACTCGGCATATTACGTCCGTTAACCGGGACAGGCTCTCTTGCTTTTACAACCGATCTGATCAAAACGTATGGGCCGGATTCCATGATCGGACGTATGGCTTCCACGATTCAAGGGAGCACAGATACAACATTATATGTACTGACCGTATATTTTGGAGCCGTTGGCATACGAAATGGCCGATATGCACTCAAAGTTGGATTGTTTTCTGACCTGGTCGGCTTTATCGCTGCTCTGGCTATTTGTTTGATTGTTTTTGGTTAAAATATAACGACTCTCCTTCCGATATACTAGATATGCTAGAATGGTAGCGGAGGAGGAGAGTGACACATGCATAAAAGGATAAAACAATTGCTCCGCTTAGGTATGTCAAGCATCATTGCCGTTTCTTTGCTTGCTGGACAGACTGGCATGGCGGCTGCTCAGTCGGTCAATACGATTCATTTTACAGGTTACTTTGACAAACAACTTCGTGCACAAATGGCGGTTACTGCGGATTCATTTCCTGTGGTGAACGTCCGTCTGGTCAAGCAGGATGAGCCGGATATGGTGTACTATGACGTGGGAACGTCCATACTGATCTCCAAGGATGAGGTCCTTACCAACTACCATGTCGTTCAGGAGTTTGCTGAACTGAAGGATGGCGATGAAGGTACGTTAACCGTAGCGAGTCCAGGTCACTTGGAACGTCCTATTAAAGCAAAGATCATCAAGACAGATCCCGTAACAGATATGGCTTTGCTGAAGCTGGACAAAGAATTGGATGCAGAGCCGGTTACGTTTGCAAGCGCGAGGGATAACCAGATTGTATATACGATTGGATTTCCGAAAAATCCTGCTGGTGATTTAGTGCTGCTGGATGAAGAGTTTCCTTCAACCTATAATACGATTGCCAAAAGCCGGGTATACAGCAATCAAGCTTCGGATGTGCCAGGTAAAAAGGGTATTGGGAGTATTGTGAAAGCCATGGCACAAGGCAACTCCGGGGGTCCTGTTCTCGATCAGAATAATCGGGTTATTGGTATGATGACGTTTGTATATGGTGGGAAAACCTATTATATTACGTCGAAAACATTGCAGTCTTTTATCAAAGACACCTCATCACCTGCCAAGGAACAGGTCGCTGTCGCAGGCAAGGTAACCAGTTAATCCGTGTCGTTATCGTCAAGTGAATATACATATTCACAAAACTAAACATGCTCATCTTCGTAGTTCCTGTCACGGTGCAGGAAATGGGAAGATGGGCTTTTTTTACTTGAAAATGCACGAGATAGCGGCTGAAAAAGGGTATTATCGCTCCCTGTTTACATTTTCCTTGGATTATCCTTGTGATTTCCCGCCTTGATGGGTATCATTAGTGTGAGGTGACATGACAAACATGGAAAGATTACAAAAAATTATCGCACAGGCAGGTATTGCATCTCGCCGTAAGAGCGAGGAACTGATCCTGTCCGGCAAAGTGGAAGTTAACGGGGAGGTCGTAACCGAACTGGGTACAAAAGCGAACCCCGAAGAGGATATGATTACGGTTAATGGAAAACCGATTCGCAGTGAAAAGAAAGTGTATTTGATGTTGAACAAGCCCAAAGGTGTTATCACGAGTGCATCTGACCCGGAAGGACGGAAAATTGTATCCGACTATCTTAAAGGTGTCAAAGAACGTGTATATCCGGTGGGACGACTGGACTATGACACGGAGGGGCTGCTCATTTTGACCAATGATGGTGAGTTCGCTCACTTGCTGACGCACCCGAAACACCATGTACCCAAAACGTACTTGGCAACGGTCAAGGGCGTTCCGCATGGTACTGCTCTGGAGAAATTAAAGACAGGCATTATGCTGGATGACGGGATGACAGCTCCGGCAGAGGTGGAGTACAAGGATGTGGACACAGCTAACAATGAAGCTGTCATTTCCATTACCATTTACGAAGGTCGTAACCGCCAGGTAAGACGTATGTTTGAAGCGATTAACCATCCGGTAACGCGCTTGAAACGGATTTCGTTTGGCGGCATTTTGCTGCAAAACCTGAAACGGGGACTGACTCGTAATCTGACCAAAGAGGAAGTCAACAACCTGATTACACTCGCCAAATCGGAACCCGCCAAAAAAATGAAAAAAAGGTAATCTGAGGACACATAATTTTCATAAAACCGCCGCAGTTTTGTGACGAAATTCGCTATAATTGTTCATAGGATGTTCACAGTTGGGAGAGACCATGAACAATTAAGAGTCAGTCACTGCAAAGGGGAGCAGCACATGGGGAAATCAAGAAGAACGGTGCAAATCGTCATTTTGTTATTGATCCTGGTGTTGGGCGGATATGCGATCACCACATCGGTATCCGGCTCGAACGGCAAGCCGAAAGAAGGGGACAAGGCTCCTTCTTTTGAATTGCTGGGCCTGGATGGTCAAGTGCATACGTCTGAAGAATACGAAGGTAAGGCCATGGTGATCAATTTTTGGGGCACATGGTGTGAGCCCTGTGTAAAAGAGATGCCAGCGCTTCAAGCTCAAGCAGACAAGTGGAAAGATCAGGGTGTTCAATTTATCGGCATTAATGCTGGAGAAGATCAAATGACCGTGGATAATTTTGTTCGTTCGGTGGGAGTTAATTTTCCGATTATGCTCGACCGGGACAAAACTTCGATTCGGGATTTCGGAATCTCTCCGATGCCTACCACATTCTTCGTATCGAATACGGGCAAAATCTCTACTATTCATATCGGCCAACTTGATTTGGATACGCTTGACGCTCAAATTTCACAACTGGCGAAGCAGCCCTGACAGGAGGTCTAGTCGTGTTCCAGAATACCAAATGTGAATGTGGACATCAGAACCCGGTCGGTACCGTACTCTGTGAAGCATGCGGTAAGCCGCTGTTGGAAGCTGAGGCTAAATCCGAAGAAGTTTTGGAAATGCGCTATGATGGCAGGGCCCGTCGCTCGCAGCGCAGCAACCCGAATATCATTGATCGTGTGTGGAACTTTTTTTCATCCGTGAAGATTGCGGTCTATCTGATTGTATTTACCCTTGTAGGGTCCATGTTGGGAACCATTTATCCTCAAGAGAGTACGTTTCTCAACATTGATCCATCTGTGTATTACAAAGAAACCTATGGACAGTTGGGCCATATCTATTACCTGTTGGGTCTGTCCCATACATACGAATCCTGGTGGTTCATCCTATTGCTCGTCATGATCGGGGCTTCACTCGTCATATGCAGTTTAGACAGGGTGCTTCCGCTCTACAAGGCACTCAACAAGCAGAAAATCCGTAAACATATGCAGTTTCTAACGAGGCAGCGTCTGGTATACCAAGGTCCCATTGAAGAGGGGACAAAAGACTGGATTACGAAAGCGGTTACGCCGCTTAAGAAGAAAGGATATCGAGTGCATACAGAGGGAGATGCGCTGCTGGCCGAGAAGCAACGATTCGCCCGGTGGGGACCCTATGTTATCCACATTGGTTTAATTATCTTTCTTCTGGCTGTGTTGGCCCGTGGCCTTCCCGGACTGAATCTGGACGAACATGTTGCCTTTCCGGAAGGTGAGATTAAGAAGATCCCAAATACCTCTATGTATTTGAAAAACGAACAGTTTAATGTTGAATTTTATAGTGAAGAGGAAGTACCCGAACAGTTTCGAAATTTGAACAAAATTGTTCCAAAACTGTTCGAAACCAAAGTCGTGTTGTATGAATGCACCGCCGATTGCTCGGATCTGTCGAAGAAACCTCAATTAAATGAGGTTGCCCGGCATGATGTAAGGGTGAATCATCCATTGAACTATCATGGGTTGAAAGCGTATCAGTTTGATTACGACCTTACACCTACCATTCGCTCTGTAACTCCTGATTTGGTTGATGCCAGAACGGGTGAGAAGTACGGTTCAATTCAGATTGACATGGTCGATACAGAGCGCTCCTTCGAGGCAGGTCCATATTCGCTTACTGTAAAAGACAAGTTTATGGATTTCGGACTTGATGAAAACGGTCAGCCTAAATCCTTGTCGCCTTCACCTAATGCACCAGCCTTTTTATTCGTCATCAAAGGACCGGAGTTGCCTGAAGAAGGAATTCAATATCTTTATTTTGCAAAGCAGGTGGATAAAGAGCGTTTTAGACAGGATTCAATTAACCAGCAGCTGGTAGGAGGAGATATTCCTCTGCAGCTTGAAGTCGACAGTATGGATAAAGTTGATATCATCCAATCCGTAAGTTATCTGAATATACGTGTAGATAAGGCAATGCCTTTTGTCTGGATTGGAGCTGGAATTGTTATGCTGGGGTTAGTTATGGGCTTTTACTGGCATCACCGTCGTATCTGGATCCGAATCGATGATGGTCAGCTCACGTTGGGAGGACATACTAACAAAAACTGGTTTGGCTTCAGGCGTGAAGTATCAGCGGTGTTAAAACAGATGAATCTGGAAGTGGATGAGAAGTCGTTGGATAACGGGGGGAACCAAGGATGAGTTTATTGGATTTCAGCAGCGACGCATTTATTGTATCTTTTTTTCTCTATTGTGCTGCATTTTTGTTATACGCTGTTGCTGTTATGGGCAAGAAGTGGAGTAATCGGGATCCTCAGGCTCATGTAGACAGATGGGGGAAAAGAGCATTTATCGCTTCGATCGTTGCACTCGCCGCACATTTAGTGTTCTTTTTTACACGCTGGGCTGGAGCAGGTCACATCCCGGTCAGTAACATGTATGAATTCATGACTTTTTTATCCATGATGATCATGGTCGCATTTATTGTGGTATATGCCATCTATCGAAAATCATTGCTTGGACTGTTTGCATTACCGCTTACCATTATTATTATGGCATATGCCGCCGTATTCCCACAGGAAGTACAGCCTTTAATCCCTGCATTGCAGTCGATTTGGCTTAAAATCCATGTAACCCTTGCTGCCCTTGGAGAAGCATTCTTTGCGGTTGGCTTTGCAGCAGGCTTCATGTATTTGCTCCGTACCGTCGATTTCAGTGGGAAAGATAAATCGTCCAGACGTGAGCGCGGCTGGGTGGAGTTCACACTCATTACGATTGTCGTTGTAATCGGGTTTATTGGAACCGTATTTGCTTTTCGTGCCACGGGGTACGAGACGGTTTTCGTCCAGAAAACGGCCAGCATTGACACAGAGGTACAGGAAGATAGTACAATAGAGAAAGTGATTTATCGCATGCCTCCAATTTTTGCACCTTATCAGAGTGAAGTGGAGAGCATGACACCGTTTCTTGGGATGAAGGAACCTCTACTTGAGACGCCATCCTGGATGAACGGAGTTAACGCCGGACGCAAATTAAATACGGTAGTCTGGTCATTGATTGTAGGTTTGATTCTCTACGGAATTATACGATTAATCGTAAGAAGACCGCTCGGACAAGCTCTGCAACCTATGCTGGACGGCATTGATGCTGATGATTTGGATGAAATCAGTTATCGTGCGATCGCCATCGGTTTTCCGATATTTACATTAGGGGCATTAATTTTTGCCATGATTTGGGCTCAGATTGCCTGGAGCCGTTTCTGGGGCTGGGATCCCAAAGAAGTGTGGGCACTGATTACATGGCTTTATTATAGTGTGTACCTGCATTTGCGTTTATCCAGAGGTTGGCAGGGTCGAAAATCTGCCTGGCTTGCTGTGCTCGGATTTCTGGTTGTTATGTTTACGCTTGTAGGTGTGAACTTGATCATTGCCGGACTGCATTCTTATGCAGGAGCAGACTAGGATAGGCAGATTCGCCGAAGTTTTGGAGAGAATCCATGAAACCATGCGTTGCCCCTGCGTTAAAAGTGGGCATTCAAATATTGTTCGCCAGATCGAACATAATAGAAGTGATTGGAGTTATTGCAAAGGGGCTGGAGTGGAATGGCAGAACATGAGAACCGAATACTGGTCGTGGATGATGAGGAACGAATCCGTAGACTTTTGAAAATGTATCTTGAAAAAGAAGGATATGAAATTGATGAAGCGGAAGACGGCGAAACGGCATTGCGAAAAGCAACCGCTGGAGACTATGGCCTGATTTTGCTCGATGTTATGCTGCCTGGGATGGACGGTGTAGAAGTGTGCACTCGTCTTCGTCAGGTGAAATCAACTCCGGTATTGATGCTTACTGCAAAAGGGGAAGAAATTAACCGTGTTCAGGGGTTTGAAGTAGGAGCAGATGACTATGTGGTGAAACCATTCAGCCCACGTGAAGTGATTTATCGGGTGAAGGCAATCCTGCGTCGTTCTTCTGCAACTGCATATCTGTCCAAAGAAAGCAATTCAAGCAACAATATCGTATTCCCTCATCTGGTTATTGAGCATGACGCTCATCGGGTAACTGCGGGCGGGGAAGAGATAAGTCTTACACCTAAAGAATACGAGTTGTTACATTACCTGGCGACCTCTCCAGACAAAGTGTTCTCCAGAGAGGAATTGCTCAAGGATGTGTGGAACTACGAGTTTTTCGGTGATCTCCGCACCGTAGATACGCACGTCAAGCGTCTTCGTGAAAAGTTGAACAAGGTGTCGCCTGAATCGGCGGCTATGATTACGACAGTTTGGGGTGTGGGTTATAAACTGGAAGTACCGAAATAGTTTCAATTTCTGGAGATCACTGGTCGGGAAGTTATGGATAACGATTATATGTCTTGTGGGCTGTGTGCTCATTGCGCTGGGTCTTTTTCTGCTACCGTATATTGATACGAACTTCGCGGAGTCGGAATCCAGAGACATCAAGCGTCTGTTCACATATGTCTGTATCATCGGTTTCAGTTTGACGACATTCTTCGCTCTCTTCCTGTTCACGAAGATCACTCAACCAATGCAGCAGCTGATTCAGGCAGCTAATGCCATTCGCAAAGGAAATTATGGGACAAGGCTCTCCCTAGTGACTAGCGACGAGATTGGTGAACTGGCTAACACATTCAATCACATGGCGGCTCAACTGGAGGACAACATTCGGAACCTGAACCATGAGAAGGAACACTTGGCCAGTGTGCTTCGTAGCATGACAGATGCCGTGGTTACCTTTGATGGTGAAGGTAAGGTCATTCTGACGAATCCTCCAGGGGAGAAGATCATGCAGGCTTGGTGTGACCTGGATTGGGCACAGGACGAAGAGGGGCAGGAAGTAAATAAGGGGGATGTATCTTCCCGGGATGTTCCTGAACCTCTAATTCCTTTGTTCAAACTGGTTATGGAGCATGGCGGTGATCAGAGCTCGAATGTGCATGTTCAGCAGGGAGTATGGTCTGTACAGATGACGCCTCTATATGCGGATAGTGTTGTTCGAGGTGCGGTTGCCGTTCTGCGTGATGTGACTGAAGAGGTTCGATTGGAGAAGATGCGTCGTGATTTTGTGGCTAATGTATCTCATGAAATACGAACGCCGTTATCCATGATGCAAGGTTACAGTGAAGCTCTTCTGGATGGCATGGCAGCTTCTCCCGAGGAAAGTGAAGAATTGATTCAGGTCATTCATGATGAGTCACTGCGTATGGGCAGACTGGTCAAGGATCTGCTGGATCTGGCCCGGATGGAAGCAGGGCATACGGATATGGCGATGAAGGAAGTCGATTTGGTGGAACTTCTGGAACGGGTGTATCGGAAGTTTTCCGTACGCTCCAAAGAACAGGATATCCGGCTTCATTTTGAATCTAGTCAGTCTACTATTGTGCTTCAGCAGGCTGATGAAGATCGTCTTGAACAGGTATTTACCAATCTGCTTGATAATGCATTTCGTCATACACCTCCCGACAAAAATGTCATTATTGGAGCCACGTTGGCTGGAGATCATCGAACGTCCATAGCTAAAGTGTCGATTAAGGATGAGGGTGCGGGTATTCCTACTTCCGATCTGCCATTTATCTTTGAAAGATTCTACAAAGCGGATAAGGCGCGGGTTCGTGGAGAAAGTGTAGGTACTGGACTGGGTCTGGCGATCGTTAAAAATATCGTTGATGCACATCATGGTATCATTCATGTGAACAGTACGCTTGGCGAAGGTACAGAGTTTATATTACAATTTCCGGTGAATTCCCCGAAATAGCCGGATTTCATACGAAAATTGCGGAAACACCCTCCTGAGGAGGGTGTTTTTTTGTTGAAGTGTACCGTTTAATCTTGTTCATCGTGGAACATATAAAATAAGTTAAATTTACAAAACAATTATATTGTCCAAGATAATTTTCCCTCCAACATGACATAAGCTTGAAAACAAGGTAGTCAAAGGAGGATTGGATAACGCATGTCCGATAGGCGTAAACGGGTAAATATTAAAGCATTTCTGGAAGGTAGATCGTTCAGGGCGGGATCACCCTTCATTCCCATAACAACAGGTGAGCAGGAGCAGTTTGAAACATTACTGCAATCTTTGGCAATCACCATCCCCGCTGCAATTAGTCAGCCTACAGCTGCTAACATACTTGCATTGCAGTCGGGATTACGGAATGTACTTACTTTTGTTAACGAGTCAGGTTTTCGTGCTGGCGTAAAAGCCGAGCTTCAGGCCGTATTGGAATTAACCATTGCAGCTTCGGAGGTAGTACCTGTTGCGTTAGTCAACTTGTCTGGCAACTTGCAGAATCTGCTTGATGATCTATTGAGTGTGACTTTGTTGCTTGAGGTGCCTCCGCCAGAGAAAGATAAGCTTGTAGGATTGATTCGGAATACGTCCATAGCACTTAGCCGTGCAACAATAGGGATTGGTTCGTCCGGGATAACCGGACCTGCTGGTCCACCGGGGGTTCCCGGGGTACCAGGGGTACCCGGAGTGCCTGGAGTACAGGGGCCGGCAGGGCCTCAAGGAGAGGCAGGCATAGCTGGCCCAGCAGGTCCAGCAGGTTCAGTGGGCCCAGTTGGTCCGATTGGTCCAGCTGGACCACAAGGTGCTCAGGGGCCAGCTGGAGCAACTGGCGTAGGGTTAAATAATGTAACGCCATATGATCCAGCACAAGGTCCAAGTTATTCCCAAGGCCAAGTAGTCAGTTATAATGGGAATTTATATGTTGCTAATGTGAATAGCCCAACAGGTATCCCGGGAAGTTCGCCAGATTTTACATTGCTGTTATCGGGTGGAATAACTGGTGCTACAGGAGCAACAGGCGCAGGATTTACAGGCATTGTTCCTTTTGATCCTGCGCTTGCTCCATCATATGCTTCCGGGCAAATTGTTACCTTTGCGGGTGGAACATATATTACGAATGTGGCATCTCCAACGGGGACACCAGGAACTTCAGCGGATTATACATTACTTGCGAGTGCAGGAGTAACCGGATCGACTGGAGCGACAGGTTTAGGCTTGGAAGGATCGGTGCCATTTGATCCTGCTTCGGCTCCGACATATCCGGCTGGTCAGGTGGTTACGTTCAACGGCAGTACTTTTATTACAAATGTGGCATCTCCGACAGGAACGCCAAATACTTCTCCGGATTATACATTGCTTGCGGGTGCCGGACCTACTGGTTCGTCGGGTCCAACAGGAGCGACAGGAATAGGTCTAACTGGGATTTTGCCATTTGATCCAGCCGTGGCGCCAACATATCCAGCTGGTCAGGTGGTCACGTTCAACGGCAGTACGTATATCGCCAATGTTGTGTCCCCAACCGGGACACCGGGAACTTCTCCAGACTACACGTTATTGGCAAGGGTAGGGACACAAGGAGTGACCGGGGCAACGGGCGTGAGTATCACGGGCAGTACAGGAAGTCCGGGAGCTACAGGACCAACAGGATCGACTGGAGTAGGATTAAGCGGGATTTTGCCATTTGACCCAGCCGTGGCGCCAACATATCCAGCAGGTCAGGTGGTCACGTTCAACGGCAGCACGTATATCGCTACTGTTGCATCGCCAACGGGAACACCTGGAACGTCTCCGGACTACACGTTATTGGCAGGAGCAGGGGCAACAGGAGTAACTGGTACAACAGGCGTGAGTATAACAGGCAGTACAGGAAGTCCGGGAGCTACAGGACCAACAGGATCGACTGGAGTAGGATTAAGCGGGATTTTACCGTTTGACCCAGCCGTTGCGCCTACGTACCCAGCAGGTCAGGTGGTCACGTTCAACGGCAGCACGTATATCGCCACTGTTGCATCGCCAACGGGAACACCCGGAACGTCTCCGGACTACACGTTGTTGGCGGGAGCAGGGGCGACAGGAGTAACTGGAGCAACAGGCGTGAGTATAACAGGCAGTACTGGGGCAACGGGTATAACTGGAGCTACAGGATTAGGTTTGGCTGGAGTGGTACCATTTGATCCGGCTGTGGCTCCGACATATCCAGCGGGTCAAGTAGTTACATTTAACGGCGGTACGTATATTGCGAATGTCGCTGCACCAACGGGAACACCGGGGACGTCTCCAGATTTCACGTTGTTGGCGGGTGCAGGAGCAACCGGAGTTACTGGAGTGACTGGGGTAACAGGTATAGCAGGTGTCACAGGTGAAACTGGGGCAACAGGGATTACGGGTATAACGGGTGCGACGGGAATTGGTTTGAGTGGAGTGGTACCTTTTGATCCGGCAGTAGCCCCCACATACCCAGCGGGTCAGGTAGTTACGTTTAACGGTGGTACGTATATTGCGAATGTCGCTGCACCAACGGGAATACCGGGGACGTCTCCAGATTTCACGTTGTTGGCGGGCGCAGGGGCAACGGGTGTTACCGGATTTACTGGAGTAACTGGCGTAACCGGTGACACAGGGGGAACTGGAGTAACTGGACCGACCGGAGTAACAGGGGTCACTGGTCTTACAGGCATCACAGGTGGAACCGGAGAAACCGGGGCAACAGGAATTACAGGTATCACGGGTGCGACAGGTGTTGGTTTGGGCGGAGTGGTACCATTTGATCCAGCCGTTGCTCCTACGTACCCAGCGGGTCAGGTAGTTACGTTTAATGGTGGAACATATATTGCAAACGTCGCTGCACCAACAGGGACACCAGGCACCTCCCCGGACTACACGTTGTTGGCGTCTGCAGGAGCTACCGGGGTTACTGGAATAACTGGAGCGACTGGTGTTACGGGCGGTACAGGTGAAACTGGGGCAACAGGAATTACAGGGATCACGGGTGCGACGGGTATCGGTTTGGGCGGAGTGGTACCATTTGATCCGGCAGTAGCTCCAACGTATCCAGCAGGTCAAGTGGTTACTTTCAACGGCAGTACGTATATTACGAATGTTGCGTCACCGACCGGGACACCAGGCACCTCTCCGGATTACACATTACTGGCGGGTGCAGGTGCGACAGGCGTCACAGGTATAGCGGGTGTTACAGGTGAAACTGGGGCAACAGGAATTACAGGGATCACGGGTGCGACAGGTATTGGTTTGAGTGGAGTGGTACCATTTGATCCAGCTGTGGCACCAACATATCCAGCAGGTCAAGTGGTCACGTTCAACGGAAGTACGTATATTACGAATGTTGCGTCACCGACCGGGACACCAGGCACCTCTCCGGATTACACATTACTGGCGGGTGCAGGGGCGACAGGCGTCACAGGTATAGCGGGTGTTACAGGTGAAACTGGGGCAACAGGAATTACAGGGATCACGGGTGCGACGGGTATCGGCTTGAGCGGAGTGGTACCATTTGATCCAGCTGTAGCACCAACATACCCAGCGGGTCAAGTGGTTACGTTCAACGGTAGCACGTATATAGCGAATGTTGCCGCACCGACCGGGACACCAGGAACCTCCCCGGATTTCACATTACTGGCGGGCGCAGGGGCAACGGGCGTTACCGGATTCACTGGAGTAACTGGCGTAACCGGTGGCACAGGAGAAACGGGGGTAACAGGAGTAACAGGAGCCACAGGGTTCACCGGTATTACAGGCGTCACAGGTTTTACAGGTGGAACTGGGGCAACAGGAATTACAGGGATCACGGGTGCGACAGGTATCGGTTTGAGCGGAGTGGTACCATTTGATCCGGCAGTAGCTCCAACGTATCCAGCAGGTCAAGTGGTTACGTTCAACGGCAGTACGTATATTACGAATGTTGCGTCACCGACCGGGACACCAGGCACCTCCCCGGATTACACATTATTGGCGGGCGCAGGGGCAACAGGTGTTACTGGACTCACTGGAGTAACCGGCGTAACCGGTGGCACAGGAGAAACGGGAGTAACAGGAGCCACAGGGATCACGGGGATAACTGGAACGACCGGAGTTACAGGGTTCACCGGTATTACAGGCGTCACAGGTTTTACAGGTGGAACTGGGGCAACAGGAATTACAGGGATCACGGGTGCGACGGGTATCGGTTTGAGCGGAGTGGTACCATTTGATCCGGCAGTAGCTCCAACGTATCCAGCAGGTCAAGTGGTTACGTTCAACGGCAGTACGTATATTACGAATGTTGCGTCACCGACCGGGACACCAGGCACCTCCCCGGATTACACATTATTGGCGGGCGCAGGGGCAACAGGTGTTACTGGACTCACTGGAGTAACCGGCGTAACCGGTGGCACAGGAGAAACGGGAGTAACAGGAGCCACAGGGATCACGGGGATAACTGGAGCGACTGGAGTTACAGGGTTCACCGGTATTACCGGCGTCACAGGTTTTACAGGTGAGACTGGGGCAACAGGAATTACAGGAATCACGGGTGCGACAGGAATTGGCTTAAGCGGAGTGGTACCATTTGATCCAGCTGTAGCACCAACATACCCAGCGGGTCAAGTGGTTACGTTCAACGGTAGCACGTATATAGCGAATGTTGCATCACCAACCGGAACACCAGGAACCTCTCCGGATTACACATTACTGGCAGGCGCAGGGGCAACAGGTGTTACTGGATTCACTGGAGTAACTGGCATAACAGGAAGCACCGGGGTAACAGGAGCTACTGGTGTAGGTGTAACAGGAGGTACTGGAGCGACAGGAACAACAGGAACAACAGGAACAACAGGAACAACTGGTATAACAGGAGAGACCGGTATAACAGGAGCTACTGGAGTAGGCATAACGGGAAGTACCGGTATAACAGGATCGACTGGTGTAGGTGTAACAGGAAGTACTGGAGCGACAGGAACAACTGGTGTAACAGGAGAGACCGGTATAACAGGAGCTACTGGAGTAGGCATAACGGGAAGTACCGGTATAACAGGATCGACTGGTGTAGGTGTAACAGGAAGTACTGGAGCGACAGGAACAACTGGTGTAACAGGAGAGACCGGTATAACTGGTGTAACAGGAGCGACCGGCGTTACTGGTGT
>NZ_JAKRNM010000031.1 GCF_022346995.1 Paenibacillus sp. ACRRY
AGCCGCCGAAGGTGGGATAGATGATTGGGGTGAAGTCGTAACAAGGTAGCCGTATCGGAAGGTGCGGCTGGATCACCTCCTTTCTATGGAGAATCGTTTCCCGTAGCGGAAACATTCAAATAAGCGGGTTCACTGAACCTGCAACAGCAACATCGTTACTTATCCATTTGTTCAGTTTTGATGGAATTTGAGGGGCCATAGCTCAGCTGGGAGAGCGCCTGCCTTGCAAGCAGGAGGTCAGCGGTTCGATCCCGCTTGGCTCCACCAAAGAATTTCGTCTATTTAGCTTGTTCTTTGAAAACTAGATATCGAAACGAAAATTGCGAATTAGAACATTCCTTTTAGGGATGAATGCTTGTTCGGTTCAAGTGACCGATCAACAATCATCCTAGCTGAACTTGTGTCAAACAAGTTTCAATATTAGCGAAAACTGCTTTGCGATGGTATCGAATGGGAACGACTTTTGGATTTGCGCAAGCAAACCAAGGGAAGTGAGCAGTCGAAACCGGAGCATCTGGTTAAGCTACTAAGAGCACACGGAGGATGCCTAGGCGCTAGGAGCCGATGAAGGACGTGGCGAACAACGATACTGCCTCGGGGAGCTGTAAGCAAGCTTTGATCCGGGGATGTCCGAAT
>NZ_JAKRNM010000032.1 GCF_022346995.1 Paenibacillus sp. ACRRY
CCAGTTTCCAGTGCGATCCGGGGTTGAGCCCCGGGATTAAACACCAGACTTAAATGACCGCCTGCGCGCGCTTTACGCCCAATAATTCCGGACAACGCTTGCCCCCTACGTATTACCGCGGCTGCTGGCACGTAGTTAGCCGGGGCTTTCTTCTCAGGTACCGTCACTCCTTGAGCAGTTACTCTCAAGGACGTTCTTCCCTGGCAACAGAGCTTTACGATCCGAAAACCTTCATCACTCACGCGGCATTGCTCCGTCAGGCTTTCGCCCATTGCGGAAGATTCCCTACTGCTGCCTCCCGTAGGAGTCTGGGCCGTGTCTCAGTCCCAGTGTGGCCGATCACCCTCTCAGGTCGGCTACGCATCGTCGCCTTGGTGAGCCGTTACCTCACCAACTAGCTAATGCGCCGCAGGCCCATCCTCAAGTGACAGATTGCTCCGTCTTTCCAGCTCCCTTCAGGCGAAGAAAGCAAGTATTCGGTATTAGCTACCGTTTCCGGTAGTTGTCCCAAGCTTGAGGGCAGGTTGCCTACGTGTTACTCACCCGTCCGCCGCTAACCATCAGAGAAGCAAGCTTCTC
>NZ_JAKRNM010000033.1 GCF_022346995.1 Paenibacillus sp. ACRRY
CAAGCCATAGCTTCGGTGGTGTGTTTAGCCCCGTTACATTTTCGGCGCAGAGTCACTCGACCAGTGAGCTATTACGCACTCTTTCAATGGTGGCTGCTTCTAAGCCAACATCCTGGTTGTCTGTGCAACTCCACATCCTTTCCCACTTAACACACACTTGGGGACCTTAGCTGATGGTCTGGGCTGTTTCCCTTTTGACAATGGATCTTAGCACTCACTGTCTGACTCCCGGAAGTAAGTCTATGGCATTCGGAGTTTGACTGAGCTTGGTAACCCTTGCGGGCCCCGCACCCAATCAGTGCTCTACCTCCACGACTCTGTTTTCCGAGGCTAGCCCTAAAGCTATTTCGGGGAGAACCAGCTATCTCCGAGTTCGATTGGAATTTCTCCGCTACCCCCACCTCATCCCCGCACTTTTCAACGTGCGTGGGTTCGGGCCTCCAGTGCGTGTTACCGCACCTTCACCCTGGACAGGGGTAGATCACCCGGTTTCGGGTCTACGTCCACGTACTA
>NZ_JAKRNM010000003.1 GCF_022346995.1 Paenibacillus sp. ACRRY
GCGTATAGGCTGTAGATCTGATTGCCACTGGCGTATAACGTATGTAATCGGGTGAAGCCACGAACCACTTCTATGGAAGAGATGGAGTTGTTGCTGATGTACAGCCGGCCCAGTTCCTTCAGGTCAGCGAGTGCATCAATGGATGTAATATAATTGTTGCGGACATCGATTTCCCGGAGTTGTCCCAGATGCTTCAGCGGGGTCAGATCCTCTATCTCATTGCCGTATAGGCGAAGGTGAGTCAGGTTAGTCGCATACTCCAGTCCCGACAGGCTCTGTATACCTGCATTACTCAGATCAACAACGGTGAGCTGTTCCAGGTCGGACGTAGTTAAGGGTGAATCTACCGGTTTGTTCAGGATCAGTTTAAGTCCGTTTTCCAGTGCAGGATCTTCTATGATGCCTTTGCCTGAGTCCATCGTTGCGTAGGCCATGGCTTGCCCAGACGCGCCGATACTTAGAATGAATACTAGAAACAATAATGCCATTCTTCTCATTGCATGCATTCCCTCCGATACTTTTAAAATTCTCCTTGCTTTTATGTAGTCCATATCCAAAGTTAAAGTCAGAACAACAGGAATGAATCCTCAACATTTCTCTAGTTATTAACCCATCAGCCGAGAAAAGGAACATCAATTTCAGGGGACAGGTAATAACGCTACTTCTATTCTATATGAAACAAGCCTTGATCTGTACTCCTTCAGGTGAACTTTACCAAAAAAATCTTTTGGCCTGCGAGCCTTATTCATCCTACCCCGAGAAAGGGTATAGAAGAAGTAAATATGCAGGTGGAGGGGAGAGGCGGTTATGCGTCAAGCCATGATCATTAGCAATCCGTCATCGGGAAAAGAAGAGGCTCAGCAGTACGTGTCTGAAGTTCAGGCGATTCTGGAATCACAGCAATATCAAGTGAAGATTAATGAGACAGCTGGGGAGGGTGATGCAACCAGTTACTGTCTGGACGCCTGCCAGGGCGGCTGTGATCTGGTCATATCGATTGGGGGAGATGGCACGCTGCATGAAACCATTAATGGCATGATGGACCAAAATCATCGTCCCCGACTGGGTATTGTACCACTGGGTACAGTGAATGATTTTGCCCGTGCGCTCCAGCTGTCTCTCGATCCTGAAGAAGCCATTAAGCAGCTTGGTTCCAATCAGATTCGCAAGGTGGATCTGGGTAGAATTAATGATCGTCTCTTCGCCAACGTGGTGGCAGCCGGTTCTTTGGCTGAAGCATTATCTTCCGTCTCATCGGAAGACAAGTCGAAGCTGGGCTCCCTGGCTTATTTGAAGGAAGGATTGAAGGACCTCGTGTCCTCACCCGTCTATCCTTTGAAGATTGAATACGACGGGCTGACGTGGGAGGGTGAATCTCCATTGTTTCTTGCTGCGCTGACCAATTCTGTTGGGGGATTTGAGAAGCTGTCTCCAGACGCAGCGGTGGACGATGGACTGATTCATTGTTTTGTGATCCGCAATATCAGTGTGTTCAACAGCCTGACACTGGGAACCTCCTTGTTGTTTGGGCATCTGAAGGACCATAAGGATGTGGATTATTTTACGGCAAAAGAGGTTCGGGTAAGCTGCACTGAATCGGTTCGCACCAATGTGGACGGGGAGGAAGGGCCCGCATTGCCAATCCAGATCAGCGTTCTGCCTCAACATATTGAAGTGATTGTTCCTCAAGAAACGTAAGCCTGTCGGGAAATTGAGAAAAAACGACCATTTTTCCATATAAGATGTCTAAAAATCCATTGAAACCGATTGCAGATCTGTGTCACAATCAAAGCTGGAAGACAAGTATATACAATCTATCCGAATATGGAGGGAAATCACCTTGAGAACAATAAAACTTGGCAGCAGCTCACTTGAAGTACCAGTTGTGGCCGTAGGCTGCATGCGAATCAACTCACTCGGCAACAAAGAGGCAGAACAATTTGTTCATTCCGCCATGGAAGTCGGTGCGAACTTCTTCGACCATGCTGATATTTATGGAAATGGGGCATGTGAAGAGATTTTTGCAGAGGCGGTACAGATGAATCCCCAGGTTCGTGAAAATATGATTTTGCAATCCAAATGCGGTATCCGCAAGGGTATGTTTGATTTCTCCAAAGAGCACATCCTGAATTCAGTAGATGGCATTCTGCAGCGTCTGAAAACCGAGTATCTTGATGTTCTACTGTTGCACCGTCCAGATACTCTCGTGGAGCCGGAAGAAGTGGCAGAGGCGTTTGATCTGCTCGAACGCGAAGGCAAAGTGCGCCATTTCGGTGTATCCAACCAGAACCCGAACCAGATCGAACTGTTGAAAAAATACGTGAAGCAGCCGCTGGTAGCCAACCAGCTGCAGCTGAGTATTACCAACACAACAATGATCTCCAGCGGGATCAACGTGAACATGGAGAACGATGCAGCCGTGAACCGTGATGGCAGTATTCTGGATTATTGCCGTTTGCATGATATCACGATTCAGCCATGGTCTCCGTTCCAGTATGGTTTCTTCGAAGGTGTATTCCTGGGCAGCGACAAGTTCCCGGAACTGAATGCCAAGATTGATGAGATTGCAGCCAAGTATGATGTGAGCAACACCACCATCGCGATTGCCTGGTTGCTGCGTCACCCGGCTCAGATGCAGCCTGTAACTGGCACAACGAATATTGAGCGCCTGAAGGACTGTGTCAAAGCCGGAGATGTTCATCTTACACGTCAGGAGTGGTACGAAATCTATCGTGCTGCTGGCAACATCCTGCCTTAAATCTAGTTCACAAACAGAGTCGTAGAGTCTACTCTCTTCTACGAAAACACGAGCGTTTATTCTGCTCGTGTTTTTTTGTTTTTTCCTGATTTGATGCGAGTTAATTCCCGGTATAAAATAGAGAAACGGGGTTTATTTTATCAAAAGGATTAAATTGTAAGTAATACAAATTAGTTGAATTTATTATGTTGACCCTTTCTTTTGGATTACATATAATTACTTTTGCATACCGTTAATCCTGTATATGGCTTTTATTTGGGAGGGTGGTGTTCGTTTGGAGCCGACAACCACGATTCGCGATCATTTAGAGAATTACTTGAAGCGCGAGCAGATGTCCATCAGTTTTTTTTCGGAAACGTCAGGTATTAATTCGGGTACGCTGAGCAATATTTTGAACAAAAACCGCCCGATTGCGATGCAGCAGTTGGACCGAATCACTTCAGCCATGAAGCTTGAAGAAGGCCATTTCTATGAATTGTATATAGATGAGTGTTTCGTTCATGCCACCCCCGACTGGCGAAGACTGGGCCCCTTCCTTCACCGTTGTGCGGAGTTAGACAAGCTAAATTGTATTGAAGAGGTTATCCAATTAATGATGGATAATCTATCGTATATTCCCCTTTTATTTGATCTGGCCGAGGAGTTCTACCACGAAGGTAAATTTAAACCAGCCATTCTCTTATATGAAACGATCGCCGAGAGTGAGAAAATGCAGCATTCGGAGCGTCTCGCTCTATGTCAGTATCGGCTGTTCAAGCTGGGTCTGACCAATGACCAGCAGAGAAACCTGATCATCGCAGCCAAATTCGAGTATTATGTCGATCGCCTGGATGAACGATATCAGTTGGACGCTCTTAATGAACTGATCAATGCTTTTGGAGCATTACACCGATGGAGCAAAGTGCAGGAGCTGTCCGAGAAGCTGAAGGTGAAGGCAACCATCCATTATGAATTGAATGGCAGAAGAAAACAGGAAGAAACAAAAAGGCCTATTGTGTTCTACATCCTTTATTCCGATTTGGCTGCTGGAAGTGCATGCTATCATCTCAAGGATTACGATAATGCTTTAAAATTTGTTTCGTTATATGCAGATAACAGCTGGGTTAAAGATCCCGACCAGGATGAGATTTTGGTTATTAATCAGTTCCAAGAATGGGCTGAAGCAAATCGTTATATCTATCAATTAATGGCTGGGCAGTTCGAGGTACTGTCCTCCTATTTAAAATATATATCTACCAAGGAAAACGAAATTTTCCCTGCGCTTTGCGATATAGTCACCGCTGCTAATCGTTATGGTGAAGATATTGATTATGTTCTTGAACAGTATCAGTCCTATTTTACGTATCAGGAACAGAGTAATCGAATCGGGAAGGTTAGCAAGCAGGTTACAGATGATCGTTATTTACGTCTTTTAGCTGATCTTGGAGCGTATTATCTAAAGAAAGATGAGTATTTTAAAGGCTTGGGATATGTGCTTGATAGTTTGAGATTTTCTATTGAAATTAGCAGCGGCAGGGGTATGCTAAGAGGTATCGGACTGTTTGAACAGTATAGGGATTATGCGACCGATACAGCCAAGCAGCAGTACAAAATGATCATTAGTGAGGTGCAGAAACTCAATGAAGAGAAAGTTGGCTTTGCTGATAGCTACATGTAGCATTGTGGTAAGCATACTAACTCCTGCAAGTGAGCCTGACTTAAGTACGGATGCTCCGAACCCTGCAATTATGAGAACCGCTGATCATGGATTTGGCACTTAACCCCATTAGAAAATTGGAATGCTTCTGAATATTCATTCAGAGGCGTTTTTTTGTTTGTGTTTGTCATGAACTAACCGAACCTGCAGATTCAAAAAAATCAAGATGCGGGATATTCGGCTATTTACTTTTGGATATCTGTGTACTATAGTTAGTTGCATGAGTAACTAACCAATTAACCAATTAACCTAAATAACGAAAGTTGGATTGGCATGAAATCGACTTTGGATGAATCACAGCCCATATTTCATCAGATTGCCATGATGATTATGGATGATATTGTGGAAGGCAGATTACAAGCGGAAGAGCAGGTTCCATCGACCAATGAGCTCTCGCGGTTCTACAATATCAATCCGGCAACAGCGCGCAAAGGGCTGCAGGAGCTTGTGGACAGAGGAATCATTTATAAACAGCGAGGTGTTGGGATGTTTGTTGCCAAAGGAGCAAGAGATGCACTGTTGGTCGAGCGAAAACAGCATTTTTACGAAGAATACATTATGCCACTGCTCGAGGAAGCCAGACGGATTCATATGAATGAAGACATGATTATTGATCTGATTAAAGGCAAGAGAGACAAGGAGAGTGAGTCATGATTCGTATAGATCAGGTAAGTTATGGTTATCATCAGACACCTGTTTTGGACCATGTCACATTGCATGAAAGTGAGCCGGTCATTAGTGCGATCTGGGGGAGGAATGGCGCCGGAAAAACAACACTTATGAGTTTGCTTGCAGGGCATAATCGTCCTGATCAAGGCAGCATTCAGGTTATGGGGGAGGACCCCTACAATAATCTGGCTGCCCAGAAGCATCTCTGTTATGTTCAGGAGAATCATCCGCTGGGCAGGAATTGGACGATAAGTGACCTGGTACGATTCGGTCAGTATTTCCATCCGGAGTGGAATCAAGAATTTGCAGAGCGGTTAATTGACCTGTTTGAACTGCCATCCAAAAGGAAGATCGTCAAATTCTCCAAAGGGATGAAGACAGCAGCCCAGATGGTTCTTGGCCTCGCGAGCTATGCGAGTGTTACCATTCTGGATGAGCCGACCAACGGACTGGATGCAGAGAAACGCAAATTTTTCTATAATGCCTTACTTGAAAGTTATGAAGAGCATCCCCGTTTGATTTTGGTTTCTACCCATCATATTGAAGAGATTCAGCCGTTATGTGAGTCACTCATCGTGCTCCATCAAGGCGGCGTACTGTGTCATGAGCAGATGGAAGAGATACGTGAAAAGGGAATTCTTCTAACAGGGTTAATTCGTGATGTTGATCAGGTTACCCAAGGTGAAAAAATCATTGAGTCTGCACAGCTCGGGTCAACGAAAAAGGTGATGATTGACGCCTCTTACTCCAAGGAATGGAGAGATATTGCGCAGGCGCATGGTCTTTCCATCGAAAAAGCCACACTGCAGGACTACTTGGTCAACCTGACGCGGAAACAGGAGGTGCTTAAGGGATGAATGCAGTCAAAGGTACAAATCGATTGATTTTGGATGACATGCGCTGGTATCTCATGCTCTTCTCACTCATTACACTTATGCTTACGGCAGTATATCTGGCAGTGGGTTTCATATTTGATGTTGCGTTTACCACTCAGCTGTTCGGGCCCATGTACGGAGGGATCTGTGCATTTGCCGTGGCAGGCCTCATTACGCTGTATCCCGTTGCAATTGGACTTGGGAGCACCCGAATTCAGTTTCTGAAATCCTTCTACCTCATCTCTGCATGGATGGTGGTTGGTACCATTACCATTCTGAATGTGATCTATCTCATCATGCATCTGCTTCATGAAGCTGGATGGCTTGGAGTAACCTTTTATCAGCTGGGTAGGCTGCATTCAAGTGATTATCAATTCCTGTCCTATCTCTGGATTGACTTGATGATTGGATTTTTGGTCCTCGGGTTATCCATCTTTTTGACGGTTTGCTGGATACGGCTTGGGATGCGAAATTTCCTGATCCTGTTCTTCGGCTTGGGTCTGATTCTTACGCTGGCTTTCGTTTTGTCTGACCTGAGTGTTCTCGTAAAATGGTTTACGAGTATAAACATCCTGTTGTTTGCCACGGTCTTGGGGGCTGTGAGCTGGGGATTGATTCTATGCACCTATCCCATGATGAAGAATGCACCGCTTACGATGAAGGGCAGAAAAGAGTAGCAGAGTTACCCGTATACGTTAGAAGGCTATGTGGATCTATGGAATCAAACTTGAACAAACACGAGTGCATTCCTGCCTCGTGTTTTTCTGTGTATATAACTACGCCTGCAACTGTAATCTTCTTAGCGTGTTTCAAGTAAAATGCTTCGTCCGAGTTCCTTCAAGTGTTCCATGGCACTCTGATAAGGATAAGGTCCATAGCTTACCCGGGCTACCCCGAATCTCGCGAGCTGTGCTGGTGTTGGCTCATTAGATGTCACCATTACGTTTACTGGAAGCGGAGAACGTTCACATAATTCCTGAATGAGTTGTGAGTCCAGCAGACCTGGAACGAATAGCCCGCTGGCTCCTGCCTCTGCATAAGCGTGGGACCGTAATAGGGCTTCTTCCAGATGGAATGAGGTATGCTGCGCTGGGGCCGTTTGCAGAAATATATCCGTGCGAGCATTAATGAATAGGGGAATGTCCATCAGTTCAGCGGCTTCCCGAGCGGCTCTCAAGCGCAGAACGAATTCCTCAATGGCATAGAGGCCTGTTTCATCGGGAAGTTGATCTTCAATGTTAATGCCGATAGCACCATGCTCAATTACCCGGAGGACATTTTCCTTCACTTCTGACGCATACCTGCCATGCCCTCCCTCAATATCGATGGTAACAGGCAGTTTAGTGCTGGATGTGATTCGAGCCAGATTGGAAAGTACCCATTCAAACGGCATGTTCTCTCCATCCTGCTCACCATGAGCCGCAGCAACAGACCAGCTACCGGTGGCTATGGCTGCGGCTCCAATCGATTCAATGACTTGCGTGCTTCCAGCATCCCACACATTGATTAGCACGAGTGGATTACCTTTGGTGTGTAGCTGGTGAAATAGCTCTGCTTGTTCTTTCAGATTTTGCATAGGATGATTCTCCTCCGTTATAACGTTATAAATGGATTAAGTGAACTGACCATATCTCAATGATTTTGTTCATAAGTATTCTTCTCATGGGTTAACAGCCAGTTCTTGCGAGTCAGGCCACCGCCGTACCCACCAAGATCACCACTTGCATTAATGACCCTGTGACACGGGATCACAATGGCCAGTTGATTCGCTCCATTGGCCTTTGCGACTGCACGGCATGCGGATGGTTTACCCAGCGCGACAGCGATATCTTGATATGACCTTGTTTCGCCTAGCGGAATCGCCATAAGCTGTTCCCAGACGCTCTTTTGAAATGGTGTTCCTAAATAGAACAACGGGGTGCGAAATGTCGTTAAAGTCCCGTCAAAATACGCTGCCAGTTCCCTTTCTATGGAGCGAATGGGTTCAGTTACTCCAGGTACGATGGCGGACTTGGTTCGTTTCCGAAGGCGCTCCACTTCCCGCTCCAGACCTCTGCGATCCACAAATTCAAGCAAATATAGAGCTGTATCATCTGCCACAGCCATTATGGGTCCAAGACGTGTATCAAGCCAGGAAGCCTTTAATACTTGTCCGTCATGCACTTGAGTAGGAGCGGCGCCCATAATTCGGGAGAAGGCATCCCTGAAACCGCTGCTGGACTCATAACCGGTCGACAACTGGGCATCGATAATGGTGCGTCCTGAGCGGATGTTCTTCAAGGCCAGTCCCATGCGGCGTGCACGGGCGTACTCCACGAAGGTCATGCCGAACCGTTTTTTGAACTGGCGCCGTGCCGTAGACTCATCGATGGACAAATCCTTGAAATCCTGACCTTTCCAGCGCTTTTCAGGATTGTTCTCCACGGCCTCGACCAGAATTCGGACTACATCCGAAACCTGGTTAGGGTGGGATAATGGACGGCAGCGCTGGCAGGGACGAAATGAAGCGAGCAGTGCCTGCTGTGCAGTCTCGTAAAATTCACAGTTTTCAAATTTGGGCTTCCGTGCAGGGCAGGTAGGACGGCAGAATACACCTGTCGTTTTGACACCGACATAGAATAAACCTTCGTATTCCGAATCTTTGGCAACCAGCGCCTGATAATATTGTTCTTTCAGTTCAGCAGAGATCATTAAACGCACGTCCTTACGATTTTTGTTCCAGCCAGCAAGATGAAGTTCTTTCTGAAGTCACATCTTTCCTTGTTATTATAAAAAAACGATGCGCAGGGCATCGCCGAAAATCAGGCATGAATATTTTTATTTTGGTGCAATGTGTTTCTTTCCTCCAGTCCAGTTTAACAAAAAGATTCCCAGGAATATAAATAATCTGCCAATAGTACATTTCAGAACTCAACGAAGTGTGACTGTAACGATCATTTTTGGAGGGTTTACATATTATGGAGCTTCATGAGGGACGATATGGTGTAGTGATTAATAAGGCATATGTCGTTTTGATGGATTAGACCAAGATGGAAGGAGCTCCAATGATGAAGAAGAACACTAATACATTTGCTCTTTGGGCATCCGTGCTTTGCGTTCTGCTGCTGATCAGCGCCTGTGGCGCAAAAAATAACAATGAATCGGTTCAGGAGCATGCTTATCCGCAATCCAAGCAGCCTATTGAAGAAGCGGGAAACAGTTCGATTCCCAACTCGGATGCCAAGCAGGGCAATGAGGACCCGGCGAATACAGCGGATGGCGATGAAGGAAAACTGTCGGCTCAATCGAATTCATCCTCGGATGAAAAGGAACAGATCACCATTCAAATTGATCAGTCGGACAAGCCGACAGAGAATAACAACAGCTTTGACTTCTCCGTCAGTCAGGTGCCAGAGGGCTACACCCTCTCTGAATTGCGTTGGACATCCAACCAGATTACCATTATTAACTCGCCTGCAGAGGCTATTCAGCATGGTGGTGACGGTAAAGAAGGCTTCTATATTAGCGGGAACGGACAGTTCTCCGGCTTTATGTACTCGGATGAGATGAAGGGTGAACGGGGCAAAGTCACACTTGTCTACAAGAATGAAGCAGGCAAAGAGATCCTGGCAGAGCAGGAAGTTAAGTTGAAAAAATAAAGAAAAAGCAGTCGGAAACGGCTGCTTTTTGGTTTGCTTAGAGAGGGTGTTGAACACACTATCCATCTACATAAAGTCGAAGAAATAACGAACGACATGAAACATGACCGGTGACGTATAGGTCAGGCTGTCGACCCGGCTCAGATAGCTTTTTTTGAGTGCATCGAATTTATTGTCGTCCCCGATTAACAAGTCCCGCTTGAGTACAGACACTGTCAGACTTCCGAAGAAACCGGCAAGGCCGATCAATACACCGATAAAGATTCCGAATTGCCAATCGAACGGAGTCAGATAAGGGTGGATGAAATAGGAGGCTGCCGTTGTTATTACGAATGCACAGGCGAATCCTTCCCATGTCAAAAATGGATTGGCTGTGGGCACCACTTTACGTTTCCCCAGATAGAGGGAGACCAGATAGTGGACCACATCGTTAAGCTGTGTCAACACCACCAGGAACAGGACCAGCTTCGACCCATACTCCGGTGTTGCAAACGGAAAGTAGGCTAGATGGCTGAGCCCGAATACCATCAGCATCAACCCCCATTGCGTGGAACTTACACTTCGCAGGAAGCCGACCGTTCCCTTATTAATCAAGCGAGGAAGCGGCAGCACGAGGAAGACATACAGCGGAATAAAGACGATAAACATCCCATACCATCCAATATAGATCCAATAAAACTGCACCGGTATAGCGAGATAAGCCCACAGGAAAAGCCTGCGGTCAGCCTTTCGGGTGCTGCGAATCATGGAGAAATACTCCTTGAGCGCGAAGAACGCGAGTACCATGAGCGAGATGAGGGAAACAATCGGATTGAAGAGCGTAGCGAGACAGAAAATGACGAGCATGCCCCACCAGGTCTTGATTTTGTTGCCGATGCCCGAATAATCCTTATCCGGCTGAAGCTTGGCAATGATTTTATACACGATATGTATGACGAGTAATGCTGCAAAAATGAGCGTTAATGTGAAGAGCGAGCTGCTCACGAACCAATCACCTGCTTATTCCAGAAGTAAGATCCCATAATTGGGTACCTATGTTATTATGAAGGAATAGTGCCAACTTGATAAGGGGAAATT
Organism: Paenibacillus sp. ACRRY; assembly: GCF_022346995.1. Taxonomy (GTDB): domain Bacteria; phylum Bacillota; class Bacilli; order Paenibacillales; family Paenibacillaceae; genus Paenibacillus. The sequence goes on from NZ_JAKRNM010000003.1 coordinate 10,714, forward strand.
TCGTTATGACAGCCGACCGTTCAATCTACATCCTGCTTACGAATACAGGGACACTGTTTACCAAGGTTATTCAGAGTTACACCAGAGCACCCTATAATCATGCCTCGATCTCTTTCAACCGGGAATTATCCGAGCTGTACAGCTTCGGCCGCAAGCACCCGAACAATCCGCTGAATGGCGGTTTTGTGAAGGAGGATATTCAGACGGGTACATATAGCAAATATCCAAATACAACATGTGTCATTTATGAGCTTCAGGTTACGGACCGCGAGGTGGAAAAAATGAAACGCGTGCTGCAGATCTTCATCCGCAGCCGTCAAAAGTACATGTACAATCTGCTGGGAGTCATCGGCATTACCCTGAAGGAGCCAGTGGAATTCAGCAACTCCTACTTTTGCTCCCAGTTCGTGGCTGAAATTCTCCAGCGTTCGGGAATTAAGCTGTGGAATAAGCTGCCTGCACTGGTGACCCCGGATGATTTTCGTCAAAGTGATCGTCTGAAGCTGGTGTACGAAGGAAAGTTAAGCGACTATGAGCCAGTCACTTAAACGCAGAACAGCCTGCTGCCTCGGATCATTGAGCAGCAGGCTGTTCTTGTATATTACAGGGAAGATCTCACTGACTGATCAAAGTCCACTTCTTCAATAAACTCAATGACTTCGCCGTTAGGAGTATGAACCAGAGCATTTCGGACCTCCAGCGGGGGCTCGCCAAGAGAGATCCAATCTGGTTCAACATAAGCCTTGGCACCATGATTAAGCGCAAGCTGGTATATGGCATCAACATTTTCTACATAAAAGGCCAAATGCAGCAGTGCTCCATGTCTGACTTCCTCGGGGGAGGCTGCTGGCTCCCCTTCAGCGGGGATGACGGCACCGGGATCAAACAGTTCGATACAGGTTCGCTGATCCGGAGAGATCAGCATGCTCGCCTCAGTAATAGAGAACGATGGCAAGCTCCAGGAGTGACCAACCTTGAAACCGAGTACCTGGGTATAGAACGAAAGGGTTTCTTCATAATTACGTGCTTGAATGGCAACATGGGCAATACCTTTTACACTCATTCTGCATGACTCCTTTTATCTGTTGTTTCTTAAAGTATAAGGATATTGCCGAAGTGGATACATGCCATATCGAAGGATATAATGAAGAATGAGTTAGAGATTATAAGTTATTTTGTAGAAAAAAACTTAATAAACAAGCCTATATCGGAGGTCTGGCTTATGAATTATATCCCAGATGAGATTGATCAACAGATCATGCATCTGCTTCAGCATCATGCACGTATGCCCATAGCACAGATTGGTAAGGAGATTAACATGTCCCAACCCTCCGTCAAGGAGAGGATCCTCAAGTTGGAGGAAAAAGGCGTCATAACGGGATATTCGACCATCTATGATTTGGCTACGTTAAATCGGGGAACGACTACCTTTGTCCTGTTCAAAACCGAACGCTGCGAAGAGCTGGTCCGTTTCTGTGAACAGGCCCCAGAGGTTACGGATCTGCACCGCATTAGCGGTGAGTATAACTATTTAATCAAAGTAAGAACCGCATCCATCGAAGAGCTCGCCTCGTTCCAGGATGAACTTGTGAAGCTGGGCACATCCAAATCCCATATCAGTATGAAGACCATCATGGAGAATCGTGTACTCCTCTAAATGCAGATGGTGTAATCGTTGAACATAGCAGGGCAACATGTCTGTCCTGCTTATTCATTGTGCATATGCACAATGAATTTCGTCCTTTCATCAATATTTATTTGATGCGCTAGCCTCTATAATGAAAGCGTGTTCAACAAGAGCAAGGGGGCAATCACAATGGAAGCTTTAACTATTAGTTGGATTGGCGCACTGGCAGGACTTGCTATTGCCATCATATTGATCTTAAGGAAACTGAACCCGGTCTACTCTTTATTTCTGGGAGCAATTGTAGGCGCTTTAATTGGTGGAGCAAACCTGGAAGAGACCGTAAATATATTGGTGAATGGCACGCAAAGCGTCATGGGCACCGTGCTCCGCGTTCTTGCGGCAGGGGTTCTGGCAGGTGTCATGATGGAGTCTGGAGCAGCGGAGACCATAGCTCAGGCTATTGTGCGAAAATTTGGCGGAAGCAAAGCGATTTTGGCGTTGGCACTGGCCACGATGATTATTACAGCCGTTGGCGTATTCATCCCGGTTGCCGTACTTATTGTGGCACCAATCGCACTGTCTGTGGGTAACAAAATGGGCATCTCTAAGCTGGCCCTGATTCTTGCTCTATCTGGCGGTGGTAAGGCAGGGAACATTATATCCCCGAATCCCAATACGATTGCAGCGGCACGTGGGTTCGATCTGGATCTCAGCAATGTCATGCTGGCAGGTGTGATTCCAGCCATCTGCGGTTTAATTGTAACCGTTATTGTCGCTTCAATGCTCAAAAATAAAGGCGTAATGGTTACTGATCAGGAAGCGGAACAGGGTGAAGTGGATACCTCACAGTACCCGCCGCTGAAAAAAGCAATTGTTGCACCTCTGGTAGCCATCATTTTGTTAATGATTAACCCGATTGGTTCAATAACCGGGGTAGAGGTACTATCCACGTTCAAAGTGGATGCAATGTATATTCTGCCGCTTGCCGGCATCATCGGCATGCTGGCAATGGGACAAGGTAGAAACATCGTGAAGTACACAACTTCCGGATTAAATAAAATGACAGCGACCGTGCTTATTCTGATCGGCGCAGGTGGAATCGCAGGTCTGATCTCTGCATCCGACCTATCAGGTCAGGTGGTTAGTTTAATTGAAGCATCCGGCATATCAGGCACCTTCCTGGCACCGATTGCGGGTATTCTGATGGCAGCAGCTACTGCCTCTACATCAACCGGTGTCATTCTGGCAACGGGCTCGTTCGGCGACGCGATTCTGAACATGGGAACGGCTCCGCTTGCAGCAGCGGTTATGGTGCACACCGGGGCAACCGTCATTGATTCTTTGCCTCAGGGTAATTACTTCCATGTTTCGGCAGACAGCATGAAGATGACGATCCGGCAGCGGATGGGCGTTATTCCTTATGAAGCAATTGTAGGTGGGACGATGGCGATTGTAGCCACATTACTATACGGATTTATCCTCTAATAACAAGGATGGGGTGAGAAGAATGGGAGAGAAGACATTTGTACTGGCACCGGATTCATTCAAGGAGAGCATGACGGCGAAGGAAGTCTGTATTGCGATGGAAAAAGGATTGCGTAAAATCTACCCAACCGCCAGTTACATCCATGTGCCCATGGCAGACGGCGGAGAGGGGACCGTGCAATCATTGGTGGATGCTTCGAATGGTGCCATTCACCAGAAAGAGGTAAGTGGGCCGCTTGGTCAACCGGTCATGGCGCAGTATGGCATTCTGGGCGACGGCACAACGGCAGCCATTGAGATGGCATCAGCAAGCGGCATTCATCTGGTAAGCCCGGACAGCAGGGACCCGCTCCGCACGACCACTTACGGAACAGGAGAACTGATTCGGGCATGCCTGGATCTTGGCATCCGCAAAATCATTATCGGAATTGGTGGCAGTGCCACCAACGATGGCGGCACTGGCATGGCTGAGGCGCTCGGGGCGAGGTTTTTGGATGCCCAAGGGCAGCCACTTACCCGTGGCGGTGGGGCTCTGAACGAGTTAACCCATATCGATGTGTCGGGGCTGGACCCGCGTTTGCAGGAAGTGGAGCTTATTGTAGCCTGTGATGTGACCAATCCGTTATGCGGAGAGCATGGTGCTTCAAGGGTATTTGGGCCGCAGAAGGGGGCTACACCGGAAATGGTACAGCTGCTGGATGCCAATCTTGCTCATTATGCCGAAGTGGTGAAACAGCAGCTGGGCAAGGATATTCGGGATGTTCCGGGTGCAGGGGCAGCGGGTGGACTCGGTGCAGGATTGCTGATTTTTACCCAGGCTATTCTGCGTAAAGGCATCGAGATTGTCATCGAGTACACAGGTTTGCAGGGCAAGCTGGATCATGCAGATGTGGTGTTTACAGGTGAGGGCGGTATCGATTTTCAAACGAAATTCGGCAAGACTCCGTATGGCGTTGCACAGGCTGCCAAGAAAGCGGGCAAACCGGTCATCGCCATCGCAGGGTACGTTGGTGAAGGCATCGATACGCTGTACACGGAAGGTATTGATGCCGTATTCGGTATTGTACCGGGCGCAGCAGATCTGGGTAAGCTGCTTCGCGAAGGGCCGGAGAATGTGGAGCGGACCATGGAGAATATTGCGAGAGTGCTGAGGTTGGGTTTGTGATTTAGATGATCTGTAGGGATGAAATGATAAACGAGAATATAACGGAGACGGGTTGCGGATCTGCCAGAGTGCAGATGCTGCATGCCCGTCTCTCTTTGTTATGATGGCTGGTGTCACTGATGAAGTGAGAGCAGGCCATGTGTAAGCTCGATCAGTTCCAGCCAGTTGTGAGGGTCTCTGCCCGTAATGCTCTCTATGCGTTTGAGGCGATACTGCAGCGTATTGCGATGAATGTTGAGATCAGCAGCGGTTGTGGTCATGCTGCCGCTATGGTGGATGAAGCTGCGCAAGGTTTCCAGCAGATCTGCGTAATCCTCCAGCCTACTAATGATATTGGCTTGAGACGTCAGGCGAGCTTTGCTGAAACTTACCAGAAAGTGCACATCATCATAATAGAGGAGAGGAGTAGCTGGCTGAAGTGCCATCAAAATATTCATGACGGATCTTGCCTGCTCATAACAAACGGCGACGTTGGGTTCTTTTCGGCTGACCGAAATATAGCAGTGAGGCTGTTCTTGACGTATTCGCACAAGGAGTGAATCAAGATCTGTTTCACTTTGAATCATGATAATCTGTGCATCACCTTCGTCCTCTACGGAGAAAGAGGGAAACTGCAGCAATATTTTGCCTATACTTTCATTGAATTCAGGAGCATTTCCAGTAGCCTTGATGTGGAGGAGGACAGTTGGAAGCTGCAGATCGAGGTTGTACTGCAAGGCTTCCTTCCTAAACTTCAGGGAATAGGAGCCGTAATGATTCAGCAGGCGTTCCAGAAAGGCCTTCTTGCGCGATGTTTCATGAGCCAGGCTTTCCAGTTGGTTGCGTTGTTCAATAAGGAGTGCAACTGTTGTCCGTACAATATTACAGAACGGACGGACCTCGTCCGGATGGCCAGAGATTCCGATGACACCCACATGCTGGTTGTTGATCGTAATCGGTTCATTAGTGCCCATTTTCTCTAATTTCCCGTCCTTCCAGACCTCAATTCGGCTTCCTGTTGTCAGTGCCCGAACAGCGCCCTGATGAACAGTTCCGACCCGCTCTTTCTGGCCGCTTCCAATAATAATGCCCTGTTCATTCATGATATTGATGTTATACGGAATGTCCTGCATCATTTTATCGACGATTTCCTGTGCCTGTTTCTCGGTAAGCTGCAGCAACGCTATCCCTCCTTCCCATTCATTCATATCATCCACATTGTGCATATGAACGAAATTATAAATGATTGATAAGGCTTACACAAATGCTTCGAGTTACTATACGTATGCTCAGTCGTCATTTTGAGGAGATGGTTGCACATGTAATTCTTCACTGGCCGAACCTATAGTTCCGTTTAAATAGTCCATATGTGCCTTCCCCCAGCCGCACATGCCATCCAAAAGTGATCCGATCGTCTGTCCGTGTTCAGATAAGCTGTATTCAACTTTTGGTGGCACATCCCCATAAAGTGTGCGAACGATGATGTGATCCTGTTCCAGCTCTCGCAGCTGTTTCGTTAAGGTTCCTTGAGCTACATCGGGAATCAGGCGTCTTAACTCCCCGAATCGCTTCGTTCCTTCTTTCAATAATATAAATAAAATTAGCGGTTTCCATTTCCCGTTGATCGTCTCCAGGGTAGTCAACACACCTTGTAATCTTGGTTCCTGTAAATTCATAGTATTCACCTCGAAATATAGACCAATGTATAACTCCATCATACCTGAATTTTTTGTTCATGACTTGTCTCCACGTACAAATTAATGAAGTGATGTATCCATTGGAACGCCTCAATAGTACGAATATTCGTACTAGGTACGATTGAATTGCGTACTATTCAGCCGCGTGCATTTCCTCAATAATGGACAAAAACGTCGAGCAGACAAGACATTCCGACGAAGAGAAGGGGAAGATGAAGAATGGATTCATTCACATTGAAGAACAAGCGTGTCGTAATTATCGGGGGAAGTTCAGGCATTGGACTGGCTACGGCGATTCGTGCGGCTGAGTCTGGAGCTCATGTCATCATAGCCGGGAGATCCGCTGCCAGACTGGAGGAAGCGGAAGAGCAAAATTAAACGCGTTGTAGAGAGAGTTGGAGAGGTGACCATAGAAAGCTACGTATTGGATAATCAAGATGAACAGCAATTAGAGACATTCTTTGATCATATTGGAGCTTTCGACCATCTGTTTACGCCAGGGGCTGCTTATACTCGCGGACCACTGACTTCAGACAGAGAAACGGCTGAAAGCTCCTTCATCGGAAAGTTCTGGCCTCAATATTATGCAGCCAAATATGCAGCTCCATATATCTCGGCCACGGGTTCGATTACGCTGATGTCTGGAGGATTTAGTCAACGCCCGTTGGATGGAGGGGCCTCCTATGCAGCATGTAACGGAGCAATTGAAAGTCTGGGCAAAGCACTTGCGGTAGAATTGGCACCTGTCCGCGTGAACGTGGTATCTCCCGGAACCATATGGCGGGAAGGACAAGAAGGAACGCCGAGGGGCGAACATTTCGAAGATTATAAGCAGCTCTCCCTCTTAAAACGTGTTGGATATAACGAGGAGATTGCACACACGGTCACGTATCTGATGACCAATACATTTACGACAGGCAGCACGTTATTTGTGGATGGTGGCTACACGTTAATTTGATGGCTCGACAAAGAGAGAAGTAGGCCTTCAAGATTATATATTGATAAAAATATGATGAAAAATGACGAAAAATATAGAGATCCGACCTGATTTTTACCTTCAGGAAGGATCTTTTTCCATTTTTTAGATCGATTGTTCAGAATCCGTTCAGAGTTGTGTACTACAATAGACCTAAATTGCGGGCCATTTGAATTAAATGGAATAGAGAAGGGGAGGATACAGGTTTATGTTTTACAGAAAGCTAGTAAGCTGTTTATTAGTTGCAGTTCTGTTTTTGCAGGTTGTTGGTGTAGGAGGGGCAAGCGCGGATCTTGGTCCAACTCCATTGGAACAATTAAATGCAATCAGAAATTCAGTTCAGGATATTGAACAGGCTATTCCACAAGTTCAAAGTCTCATAGAGAACAGCAGTCTAATCGATGATAAAACAATGCTCTATGATGGGCTGGATGAAGAACAAAAGAGGGAACTGGCACGAGGAATGACTCTATTGCTGCCAATTGGGACAGATTATGTGAATCAAAATCAAGCTAACGACATTTTCTTCTTCTTATGCTTTCTAGTAGAATTGCCTAAAACGATGAATTCAAGTGAAGCACAGTTTTTTTTGGATAATATATATAATTTTTATTTTAGTCGGGCCAGAGATTTCCTACCTTCTGAACAAGCACAACCAATGGTTGAGGCGAGTGCTGCCTACAGCATGCTAAGAGGTGCTGATAAGGAAATATTCACAAATATTGTGATGTTTGGACCTGCTTTAGGTCAATACCAAACACCCATTGATTATAAGGGTCAGATTGAATTACTGAAGGAGCTAATGTCTGATTATCTTCCAATTAACAGACCCATCACTGGATCAGACATGGATGCTGCACTGAATAGTCTCTATGCACACTATCAAATGACTACAATGTTCGGCATGAGTCCCAATGCTACAGTTCAGCCTTTTCCAATCAACATGGAGGAGATGTCTACCATCCAGAGTAATGAGCAGAGACGGGCGGAACTGGCAGAATGGATGATTTATAAGAGACCCGGCGTTGAAGGATACAATACCGCAGCAGAAGTACAAGCCGCCTTCGACGCATTCTTCGCAGTGGCTGCACCAACAGTGACAGCGGATGATGAAGCCAATGCAATTGTAGGTGCGGACGATACAATGGAATACAGCACGAATGCAGGCTTAGTTTGGTTTGTTTACAGTTCTACTAATCCTCCTCAATTTGATGGTGCCCAAACGGTATGGGTACGTGTGAAAGCAACTGAAAGTACTCCAGTAGGTCCTTACGTGACATTGACCTTCACCGAGAATAGAGGAGCAGATCCACTTGAGGCACTAAACTTGGCAAAAAGTAATGAAGATGTAGCCGGCGTGCTCGCAGCAGTTCAAGACCCACAAGTCGGAGTAATTCTCCCTCAGGATTTTGGCAACTGGACCAAGGATGAGAAAGAATCCATGGCTGAGTTTCTAACGCTTATGAACGGCAGCAAAGGTTATGTAAGTAAAGATCAAGTGCAATATGTGATTGACCTGGTTGTTTACCCTCGGAACCTCCTTGAAACGCGTGATTTGCTGAGCGTGGAGCAGAGGATTACAACGTATTTTGACAAGCTGAGAGGTCTGCCTGACGTATTCAGTGGAAATATGGATTCCAGCATTCCGGAGTACTATAGCATCGGGAAAAAGTATAATAAGCTGTCGGCAGTAGATAAGCAGATTTTGGCGTACAATATTAAATTCGATATTATACGCAGTTCATTATCAGTATTTAAGTATAGTGAGCAGTTATCTGCTAATCTTTCAACGTATGGACCAATTAACAGTCTGACTAGTAAACCTCAAATGTATAGTGCACTGGTACGTCTTCGTTTATTACAGAAGGAATCAACACAGTATAACCGTGATTTGTCTACAACAGAATATATGGATGACTTCCCGCTTAACCTTAGTAAGATTGATGACATTACCAATGAAAAATATCAAGAACTCGCCCAGTGGATGATTGATAAACGTCCAGTGGAAGGTTACGCAGACTACCAGGCAATTCAACAAACTTTCAATGCTTTCTTTGGCCCATTATCACCATTGGAACAATTGAACGAGGCAGTGGATGCAGAAAATGTAGATGAGGTTCTATCTATTATCCGCAACAGCCCTGAGCTTGTAACACTTCCTGCAGGTTTCAATGATCTTACGCTTGAAGAGCAGTTAGCTGTAGCTCAAGCTGTGATCGATTTGCTTCCTGATAAGTATGATTATGAAAATGAAGGACAAGTAAGATATACCGTTGAGCTGGCATATGAAGCTGTGCTTGCCTATAAGGCAACCACTCAGGCCGAGATGCAAAATCATTTGGATCTTTTCTATTTGAAGCTTTCTCAAGTCAATGAATATATCTCAATAGAAGATTTCGAAGATTATGAAGAATTCAGAGTGCTTAGCAAAAAGTATGTAGATGGATCTGTTGTAGATCAGAAATTGATCGCTTATATGGCTCGCCTCATCTTCAAAGAAGAGGGTCTGTCAGTGGATAAGGCTGTGCTCGGCATGGTTATGATCTTGACCATTTCTCCGTCCCTTAATGTAAACACAACAGACGAGATGAGCCAGACCTTGTTTACACTTCTGATGATTCAACAAGAGGTGGAAGAGTACAACAAACAATCAGATCATGAAAAACTGGATGACTTCCCATTGAATTTCTCGAAATTAGCAGATGCATCGATTGATGAGTCTAAGATCGAAAAACTCGCACAATGGATGCTGGACAAAAAACCGGCTAACGGTTATGGAAGCTATGCCGAGGTTCAATCCGCATTTGACGAGTTTTTTGAACCTAAGACCCCGGTGGTCACTCCGCCAAGCAGTGGGGGAAGCGGCGGTGGTTCTTCATCCACACAGGTAACATCAACGCCTGCAACAAACCAAGAAACACTTACAGTAGATGTGAATGGTGCCAACGGAACCAATTTGGTGAAAACAACAATTACACGCACAACAGAACCAAATGGTAAAGTGAAGGACCTTGTAACGATGTCTGAAGCGACTGCCAAGGAATCCGTAGAAAAAGCGAAACAGCTTGGTATGGATACAGCGCGCATCGTGATTCCGGATGCCAAAGATTCCGTATCCGAGACTCGCGTTGAACTGCCAAAAGCAGCGGTAAAACAGCTGAATGACGGCGGACTTAAGCTGGAGATCTCGACAGAGAGTGCAATCATTTCGATTCCTACAGCTTCGACCGCTGGTTTCGACCAAGACTTGTACTTCCGTATCGTGCCAATGAAGCAGGAATCCGAGCGCAAGCAAGTGGAAGAACGCGCGAAGCAAGAGCAATTGATTCAGCAAATTACGCCTGATGCAAATGTAACCGTACTGGCTCGTCCAGTCGAAATCGAAACGAATATGCAGAGCCGTGAAGTAACCCTGACATTGCCACTGCGTGATAGTCTGCCGACAGATGCAGCAGCACGTCAGAAGGCCTTGGACAACCTGGCCATCTACATTGAACACAGTGACGGTACCAGAGAGTTACTTCAGGGCAAGCTGGTTCAGCTGAACGATGGCAGTGAAGGCATCGAATTTACAGTAAGCAAATTCAGCACGTTCACGCTGGTTGTGGTCGATGGACTGAAAGCGGCAGAAACGACGAACAAACCGTATATCAAAGGTTTTGGTGACGAGTTCCGTCCAGATGCATTCGTGACTCGTGCACAAATGGCAGCCATGCTGGCGCGTAACCTGACAGATCAATCTAAATCTATGATTTCCGGTAAATTTGCCGACGTAGCATCAACTCACTGGGCAAACAGCGAAATTGCACAAGCTCAATCCGCAGGCATCATGAATGGCATGAGCGCAACTCAATTTGTACCAGAAGGTTCGATCACACGTGCGCAGATGGCGACGATTGCATACCGCTGGATGCAGCAGCAATCGGGCAGTGCATCCGCAGCAGCGGAAGCCAGCGCATCCTTTACGGATGTGTCCACAGACTCCTGGGCTGCTGAAGCAATCGCGTATGTACAATCTTCTGGCCTGATGACTGGATACACAGATGGTACGTTCAAACCGGATAACCAATTAACCCGGGCTGAGGCAGTAAAAGTATTAAATGTATTGTTCAAGCGTACACCAGCAGCGAGTACAGGTTCACAATCGTTCTCTGACGTACCCGCGTCTCACTGGGCATACGCAGATATCGAAGCTGCAGCACAGCAATAATTAGCTGTACAATTGAAAATAAATAAGGCCACCCGAAAGGGTGGCCTTATTTATATTTAAAGAACGGAATGTATCTTATTAGTTAGATGCAAATTCTACATATTTACTGCTTTAATCATGTTCAACAGGAGCTTTGCCATAAAAACCACCATCCCGCAGCTGGTTCACAAATTCCTGCAGCCACTGATAATACTGCTCCGCATGCTGAAGTTTATGCAAGTCCCGCAAAGCTTCCTCCCGTTCCTCTGGCTTGGTTGTTCTGGCGAGGATAATCTCGGATAACTCCGGGATGACTTCCTGAAGACTCTCCTGCATAACGTCAATTTCCCGTTGGAGTTTGGCGCCAAAGAAGTTTTGAAATGTACGGAAAAAGTCTGTTTCCGCCAAATAAAGATCCTGCCGCTCGCGCTTTTCCTCCAGTTTGTAAACCATCTGTGACTCCGTAAGAGAACGGACCGCATAGCTCATATTGCTTTTGCTCATGTTCATCGACGTCTTCATTTCTTCCAATGTCATGGGCCGATCCTCGAAATACATAATGCCATACAGCTGGCCAAAGGAATGATTAACTCCGTATAAATCCATGGTATGGGCAATGGCGTCTATGACTTTCTCCCTGAGTTCCTGCCGATAGGACACCACCGTAGGCTCCTGTTCCCCGGCCAATTCTTTTCCCACAATCTCACCTCTGATATATGGATGGGATTTCCTTTTACGTCTTCATATTTTACATGACTTCCTGTGATTTTAACATAACCCGGAAATTGATTTTTCAAATGTATTATACAATCATTTTTGTACAGAAGAGAATAGAGAGCGTTTTTAACCGAATTTATCCCTAATGTTAAATAAAAATTGAACGACGAGGAGTGTGTGAATTGCGTGTGAAATTATGGAGGGAAACAGAGGCAATTCTGTTCACCCTTCCCGCTCTGGTCCCGCTGCTTGTTTTCTGGATGGGGCCACTGGGATACATCGTTTACCTAAGTTTTACGGATTGGGATTTTATGAGTCCGGACAAGCTGTTCGTTGGTTTGGAGAACTACAGTTATCTGCTGACCAACTCCGAGTTTTACAAGTCGCTCAAGGTGACCCTGCTGTTCGGATTAGGGAGTGTAATTCCTACTATCGTTGGCGGATTGGCACTGGCCATGCTCATGAACAGTCGAATCAAATCATCCGGTCTGTTCCGAACGCTGCTGTTTTCCCCTTGGGTTACACCGACGGTAGCCGTATCCATTGCATGGTCATGGATATTTGAACCCGAGGTTGGACTTGCCAACTTGATGCTGGGCTGGGTCGGCGTATCTCCCATCGGCTGGCTTAGGGATGCGGACTGGGCACTAGTGGCAGTGCTTATTGTAACGCTGTGGAAATCCATTGGCTGGTCCATGGTATTCTACCTGGTTGCACTGCGTAACCTGCCATCCGATCTGCTGGAGGCCGCATCCATTGATGGTGCAGGAAGCTGGGACAAGTTTCGAAGCATTACATTGCCATTGATCTCGCCAACCACGTTCTTCCTGTCGATCATTCTGACGATCCAGTCCTTACAGGCCTATGATCAGATCAATGTAATGACGCAGGGGGGACCTGCCGGATCAACAAGAACACTGCTCTATATGTATTATCAGTCTGCGTTTGAATCTTTCAATGTAGGCGAGGCATCGGCCATTGCTGTTGTCATTATTCTGATCTGCGTACTGCTGTCGGGTGTATCGTTCCTGCTCAGCAGACGCCTGGTGCACTACTAATGGACATGACCGCGATAAGTAAACAAACAAGTAAAGGTTCGAGTCGTGAAAATACGCAAAAAGAAAAGGCTCCCCGTGTGGGAAAAGTACTAGGTACCGCCATCCGATATCTGCTGCTGGCGTTTATCAGCCTGGCGATGGCCTTCCCTTTTTACTGGATGGTGATCAGCGGCTTCAAGACCAATGATGAGATCTGGCAATTCCCGCCGACCTTCTGGCCCGAGACGTTCCGCTGGAACAATTATGTGGATGCATGGCAGTCGGCCCCATTTGCCCGTTACATGCTAAACAGTACAGGTGTGGCGGCTGCGATCTGTTTATTCCAGATCATCAACTCCAGTATGATGGCTTACGCCTTGACTCACATGCGTTTTCGAATGAAGGGCATACTCACCGGACTTATTCTCGTCGGGTATATGATCCCGAGCACAGCAGTTTATCTGCCCAGTTATCTGGTTCTCAGCGAACTCAGACTGCTGGATTCCTATACAGGCCTGATCGTATCCAACTGTGTCAGCGTGTTTTCCATTTTCCTGATTCGTCAGGCATTCATGCAGGTGTCTCATGAGCTTGTGGAAGCTGGACAGCTCGACGGTGCATCGCACTTCCGCATTTTGTGGACCATTATAGCTCCACTGGTTCGCTCGACATTTGCCGTAATGGTATTGATTACGTTCATCGACCAGTACAACAACTACTTCTGGCCAATGCTGATAACGAAAGACCCGAATCTGCAGCTGGTATCCGCAGGTCTGCGCAGTTTCTTTGTAGAAGGCGGAGCCTATGGACTCGCGTGGCCGCAAATAATGGCGGCTAGTGCGTTCACTATTGCACCACTGCTCATTCTCTTCCTGTTTACTCAGAAAACGATCATGCAAAGTGTAAACATGACGGCTGGCGTAAACAAAAACTGATTTTTACAACATATTTATATAGGAGGAATCACAATGAATTGGAGTCTGGCGAGTACAGCGTGGAGGAAAAAATTGAAACTCAGGTGGAAAGGCGGCATGTCACTGGTACTGGCGGCGAGTTTTGCCCTCATTACGGCTTGTGGTTCCACAGCGGACAGTGGTTCAGGTACAGGATCAGATGCAGCAGCAAGCGGGGCAGATTCGGCGTCCAGCGGTCCGGTGGAGATTGAGTTTTGGTACGGCCTGGGAGGTAACCTGGGAGATAACATGAAAAAAACGATTGATGCCTTCAATGCCTCGCAGAACGAGGTTGTCGTGAAAGGTATTGTACAAGCGGACTATACGGAGACGGAACAAAAGCTGCAGGCAGCGATTGCTTCCAAAAAGGTACCCGCAGCTGTACTCAGTGCCAATATGGACTGGGCTCGCAAAGGATATTACGCATCCATGGACGAGATGATTGCTGCCGATCAGGACTTCAATAAAGAGGACTACGTCCAAACCTTCCTGGATCAAGGCAAAGTGGACGGCAAGCAGTACTTTTTACCGATGTACGGAACCACTCAAGTCATGTATTACCGGATGGATACCCTGAAGGAGAATGGGATCGACCCTGCAAGTCTGACAACATGGGAAGCGCTGGCGGAAGCTGCCGCGAAGATGACCAAGCAGGAGAGCGGCAAAACGACCTTCTACGGCTGGGAACCGATGTGGGGCAACGAAAACATGGTTGATGCCGTACTGGGCAAAGGCGGGCAAATTCTGAGTGATGACGGCAAGACCGTGATGATCGATTCACCGGAATGGGTAGAGACATGGGAACTGTTCCGCAAATGGATTCACGATGACAAGATCATGGGCATTCACTTTGGCGGACAAGGCTGGGAGTACTGGTACAAAACGATTGATGATGTCATGAAAAATAAAGCAGCAGGCTACACCGGCTCCAGCGGTGATCAGGGCGACCTGGACTTCAGTATCGTGGCAGCCATGGAACAACCGGGCTGGGAAGGTGTAGGACAAGGCAAACCGGTAGCAAGTGCAATCATGGCCGGAATCCCGGCTGCAGCAAGTCCTGAACAGCAGCAAGCGGCATACCAATGGCTGACGTATTTCTCGGAGACGGCCAATACAGCGGCTTGGTCCATGAACACAGGGTACATCGCCGTTCGCCAGTCTGCGCAGGAAGATCCGGATTTCAAAGCATTCAGTGAAGAGAATCCACAGATCAAGGTTCCTCTGCAGCAAGCAGCGCATGCTTCCGCTCCATTCCAGGATCCAACTGGTGGCAAGATCAACGAAGCATTGAAGGATGCGGCAGACCAGGTGCAGATTAACAATATGCCTGCTGAACAGGCCCTTAAGGAAGCCAAGGAAAAGGCTCAGAAGGAACTGGATCGAGTGAAATAAGGAGCTTAAACAAGATGTCTGAATTAAATTTGGGAAACCTGTCTACCCCGATTGAGGCCATTCTGTTTGACAAGGATGGAACCCTGCTGGATTTCACGGTGATGTGGGGGTTCTGGACGGATTGTGTCATGGAGAACTTCAGGGAAGAGCTCACCGCACGTGGTCTTCCGTTCGACAAGGACGAAATCCCCCATATTTGGGGGACACGCCACGACGAGAAGGGCCGGATGAATGGATATGATGTGCGGGGACCCCTCGCCATGGGCACCATGGAGGAAGTCTATGCCGTGCTGACGTGGCATGGGTACCGTGCAGGGCTGAGCTGGGCAGAAGCCAAAATCATTGTGAGGGAGTGTCTGTTGCAGGCGGAATATGCCATGAACAAGGCACGTCCCGTCCAGCCCCTTCCGGGTGTGCGTGCATTTCTGGAGCAATGCCGAGACAAGGGTTTGAAGATGGGGGTAGTTACTGCAGATGAGACGGAGAGTGCTCTCCGTCATCTGCAATGGATGGGTATCGAATCCTTTTTCTCCGTAGTGGTGGGAACCGATCAGGTTGTACGGGGCAAACCGTTTCCTGACATGTTATTGCTGGCCTGTGAGCGCATGGGTGTCTCGGTTAGCGAATCTGTTGTGATTGGGGATACGGACGGGGATATGGAAATGGCCCGCTCTGCAAGGGCAGCATGGAAGATTGCCGTAGGTGATCCTGAACAGATCCGACTCTCCGACCTGACGGTACGGTCATTTCATGAACTGCTCGAAGTTGGGGTGACTGGATGACGAGCCATGCCTATACAGGATGGGTATTGCTCGCGCTGGCCATCGGACTGGAATTGAGCGGTACGATTCTAATGCGAGTTTCCGATGGATTTACCCGCCTGTGGCCTTCTATTCTGATGTTTGTCTGTTATGGGGCAAGCTTTACCTTGTTGAATTTTGCAGTGAAGTATATGCCTCTTGGGGTTGCCTATGCAATCTGGTCGGGGGTAGGCATTACGCTGATTGGAATTGTAGGACACTACTTTCTGGGAGAACGCCTGAAGACGATGTCCGTCGTCTGGATGGGCTTTATCCTGATTGGCATTATTGGACTGAAATGGAGTGATTCCTGATGGAAAATGAACAACAACGTGAGCAACCGCTAGTCAGCTTCCAGGTCATCACGGACACTCATGTGAGAGATCAAGCTGATCACATTTACAACCGTCATCTGGAACAGGCACTAGCCGACATTACATCGTATGCCAAGGGCAGCAGCGGAATCATGCATGTGGGCGATGTAACGGATCGCGGTCTGCCGGAAGAATACAAGGAACTGGAGCGTATTCTGGATATGTACCGGAATGTACTACCGGAAATACGTTATACCGTAGGCAATCATGATATAGGAGCCATCCTCAGGCAGGATCCCCCGATTAATCTAACCACAATGACATCTCATGAGGTCAGTGAAGTGTTGGGCCATGTAGATCGGGTGTGGGAAAAGGAAAGCGAAATTACAGATGCCCTTATGACAACGGAAGGCATCTGGGAGAAACGATTGAATGATTTCACCGCCATTACAGGCATGAAAGGTTCATATCACGACCACTGGATTGAAGGTTATCATTATATCTTTTTGGGTTCGGAGCAGCCCCATCCGAAGGACTGTGATATGTCTGTAGAGCAGCTGAATTGGCTCGAGTCAGCATTATTGGAACAGGCATCTCCTGACCGGCCGATCTTTGTCTTTTTGCACCAGCCGCTAATGGATACCGTAGCGGGTTCGATGAAAGATCAGGGGTGGTTTGGTGTAAACCAGGATGCTGAGGTTAAGGCCATTTTAAGTCGCCATCCTCAGGCAATTTTGTTCTCGGGGCATACCCATTGGCAGCTGGAGGCACCGCGCACCATGTACGAAGGTGGTGGTCATTTGCCAGCGATGTTTAATGCCGCATCTGTAGCGTACTTATGGACGGATGAGGATGAGCATCTCGAGGGCAGCCAGGGTTTACAGGTGGATGTGTATACCGATCAGGTCGTCGTCAGAGGACGTGACTATGTGACGGGAACTTGGATTGAGGGTGCAGAGTATACGATCCCATATCCGGTGAAAGTACAGGTCGACATGTAGTTTAATAGAGCATAGGAGGCTTCGCCCGATCCCTTGGCGGAGTCTTCGTTGTGTGCATAAAAGTTCCACGTGAAACGTATGTAAACGGGTCCTTTTGGGTAAACTTGTAAATTGGTCTTGCGGGGCTCTATACTCAATAGTATGTAGAACATTTGATAGCAGAGAGGATGTATACGCCACATGAGAGAACTTCAAGTTAACACAGGGTACGGTACGGTTGAGGGAGAACATCTGCATGGAACGAGTGTATGGAAAGGCATCCCTTATGCCAAACCGCCAGTGGGCGAATTGCGCTTTCAAGCTCCGATTCCGCCTGAATCCTGGGATGGAATCAGGGAAGCGAAGCAGTTCGGACCTGAAAATATACAGCCAAGACATCATCAAGCAGAAGGGATATTCGGAGAGCCTCCTGCCGAGTCGGAGGACAGTCTCTATCTGAACATCTGGGCACCGGAAAAGGAAAGCCATCATCCTCTCCCCGTTATGGTATGGATTCATGGGGGTTCATTCACTTCGGGTGCGGGAAGCCAGCCCTTGTATGATGGAACCCATCTGGTATTGCGTGGCGATGTCATCGTTGTAACCATTAACTATCGTCTCGGTCCTCTTGGATTCATGCATATGGCCCCGCTTGGGGAAGGATTTGCAACCAACGTGGGCCTGCTGGATCAGATTGCTGCCCTGCAGTGGGTGCAGGATAACATCGCAGCCTTTGGCGGTGATGCGGGCAATGTTACTGTATTTGGTGAATCTGCCGGCAGTATGAGCATTGCTGCACTGATGGCCATGCCGGCGGCCAAGGGATTGTTCCACCGTGCCATTATGCAAAGTGGAGCATCGCAGTTCATGCCTGCAGAGCAGGCTGCTGAGATCCGAAGCGGTGTATTGAAGGTTCTGGGCGTAACCCAGGATGATCTGCATAAGTTGAAAGATATCCCGGCGGAGCAGATTCTTGCTGCTGGCGAAACGGTCAAAAAACACAGTGGTGCTGCCATGGCTTTGTTGTTCCAGCCCGTATTGGATGGAGTAACGCTCCCGCAGTCTCCACTTGAGGCTATACGTGCGGGAGCCGCCCAAGGCATCCCTGTATTGATTGGAACTACCCTGCATGAAGGTGCACTGTTCATTCAGCCGCATGTCCCTTATTCGGAAGAGATTGATATGGTGCAGGCCGTCGACTTCATGACGCCGGATCTGGAGAATCGTGCAGCGATTGCGGACAGCTATCCCAAAACGGCAGATGGACAGGCTCAGGTCATGACCGATCTGTTCTTCTGGCGCTCGGCGCTTCAATACGCAACTGCTCAACAGAAATATGCCCCCGTGTGGATGTACCGCTTCGATTGGGTTATGCCGGAGCATCCATTGCTGAGAAAGTCGATCCACAGCATTGATATCTTCTTTGCATTTAACACACTGCATGCGCTGAAATCCATGAACGCCGAACCGGATGCAGCAGCTGCAGAACTGGCGGGCAAGGTGCAGGATGCCTGGATCTCCTTTGCCAAGAATGGCCGTCCCGAAACGGCTGGTGTAAACTGGCCTCCTTATGAGGAGAATCGCGCGACGTTGATCTTTAATCATGAAATTGAAATTGCGCATGACCCAGAGTCATCCAAACGGGAACTGCTTGGCGTGTAAACGAGCCAATTATAGCGTCATGGTACACAGATCAAAGGCGTCTTCCATCATGCTTGATGGAAGACGCCTTTTTTTGCGCCCATTCATTACACTGCTGCTGACCGAAGTGCCAAATCTACTGCTCAATTCACTTACGGGAAGCTCTGATATTGGATACATGATCACAATAGAATGATCGGCTGCCTCTAGAGAACAGTACCCATATGACGTGAATGAAGAGTGCTCCGAACATGAGCATATAGAGACCGATCATTCCAATCGAGATCCATACTTTATACGGCTCAAGGCCCGAGTCATTATTGACAAAGGCAAAATCGTTGATAAGCCGAATCATGGTAAAAATGAGCCATGGCACATAAAGCGCGAGCCAGCGTTTAAACAGCGATGGCATGGAAGGTTTCCCTGTCTGCCTGCGAACATACCGGAAGCGCATAAGTGCGGAGCCTGGCGTGTTGCCATCCCGGACACTCGGAATAAAGAACAATACGATGAGCATCGCGATGGTTGTGTTCGCTGCACTGTTAATGACATGGGCACTGGATAGACTGAAGATCGAGAGCAGATTCGATAGAAATACCACCACAACACCGTCGATGATGAGTGCGAGCAGCTGAGGGATGGGGAACACCTGGTTTTGCTCCACAATTTGCTCACTTTTTGCCTGAATGCTGGCACGTGACGGGAATAGGGCAAGCAGGATCGGAGCTGCGAAGAATCCAAGTACCGCTCCTGACGTATTCGACAGCAGGTCATCGACATCAAACAGTCGATAAGGGCAGTCGTAATAGCCGTAGAATCCGGTGATTTGTGTAATCTCAAAAAACAGGGAAAGACCAAATCCGCCAAGCAGGGCATATTTCCAGTACGATCTCTTTTGAAAAAAATACCGGATATAGACGCCCAGAGGCATAAGCAGCAGCACGTTAAACAGAATTTGCAGAAAGGCCCTGCCTTGGATCATCCCCATGTAGGTGGACGGCTGGGACCAGACAATCGGTGTTTCTTTCATAATATCTTTGACAAAAGCAAAGGGAACGAGATTGTAATATACCGTATCAGCTGCCTGCTGGGCACAGGTATTGCGGGTCGTCGGAAAGGGCAGGATGACGAGACAATACGCAGCGAGAATATAAAAGATGAACGAAAAACTGACGGCAAAGCGTGACCAGCTGAAGAAGCCGTCTTTGCGATAGCCATAAAGCAGCCACGGAACAAGTAAAAACATGGCAATGATCACGAATATAAAGAAAGCTGTTTGTACAGGGAAAACATAAGAAGACATGGACATAGGCATGACAAGAAACTCCTTTTGAAAAATATATATGAATCTGAATCTGAATTTGATATGTCATGGAAATCTCTCCCGGATAGATATATCGTATAGGATCCGTTTTAAAGTAAGGAGAGGTGAACCTTAAATTTTGTTTAAATTCCATTAACCGAACGCAGAATGGGGCTAACATGGATTTAACGTGATCAATTCGCTGGAGGGAACATGAGGAATCCCGTATACTTGTGAGAAGCCCAAAAAAGGAATGGAGAGTTTAAACGATATGTCCAATTTACCTAACTGCCCCAAATGCAATTCCGAATACACATACGAGGACGGTAATCTGCTGGTATGCCCGGAATGCGCATATGAGTGGACGTTGGAATCCGAAACTGAGAGTGCAGAAGAAACCAAAGTAGTACGTGACTCGAACGGCAATGTTCTGAATGATGGAGACACCGTGACAGTCATTAAAGATCTGAAGGTGAAAGGTAGCTCGCTGGTTGTCAAACAAGGAACCAAAGTCAAAAATATCCGTTTAATCGACGGTGACCATGATATCGACTGCAAAATCGATAGTTTGGGTGCGATGAAGCTGAAGTCTGAATTTGTGAAAAAGATCTAGAAGGTTACATAGTGTATTTCCATGAACGAATCATTCGGGATGAATTGACAGGAAATATATGGATGATATATACTGTCTAAAATTTAACAGGCAAACGCAATGATCAGGAGTACTAAGGACGAAGGCTGGCTCAGAGAACTGCCGTATGGTGCAAGGCAGTCCAACCTATCCCCAACTCGCCTGTGAGCGGCAGGATTGAGCAGCAGTCAGACGGACTGAGATTAGATCCTGACGGCTAACCCCCGTCATCAGGCTCCTGAGTTTCTGTGGCCCGGTAGAGACAGAGAGATCTGTCATTGGCATGGTTCATGGATGAAGAAGAGTGGTACCGCGAAGGTCATACCTGTCGCCTCTTAGTTGAGGTGGCAGGTTTTTTGCATTTTTTGACCTCAATATGAAAAAAAGGAAGGTGTCGGAGGAATGACAAGAGACCGCGTCATTGACTATTACTCTGGGTTTGACGAGTGGGGAAGACTGGAGCGGGAGCCGCTGGAGTTCATCATTAACATGCATTACATCAGGGCCCATCTCCCTGCAGTGGGACTTGTTCTGGATAATGGCGCAGGGCCAGGGAAATACGCGATGGAGCTTGCGAGGGATGGATACCGAGTAACCCTGTCAGACTTGACACCTGCTTCCGTGGATATCGCAAGGCAGAAAGCTGAGGAATATGGGCTGACGAAGCAGTTCGAGGGATTCCACGTACTGGATGCAACCCGTCTGGAGGGGATGACTGACAATACATACGATGCATCGCTGATGCTGGGCCCGATGTATCATCTCCAGTCTGAACAGGAGCGGGTAGCGGCTGTGAAGGAACTGCACCGGGTAACGAAGCCGAATGGAATGGTGTATATAGCGATGCAAAGCCGAATGAGAATGGGCATTACTTCTCTCCAGTCTCCCCAGCAATGGAGACCAAATGATCATATGGGTGCCATTCGTGCTTTTGTGGAAAAGGGGACATTCGACCATCAGGATCAGGGACGATTCACAGGGGCTTATTATTTTAACATTCAGGATATTCAACCATTCATGGAGCAGCACGGATTCAAAACGGTGAATCTGATTGGATCATCCAGTCTCGGAGCCATGCTCACAGCAGAACAGCAGCAGTATTGGAAAGAGCACGGGGAGTATGAGGAGCTGATCCAATTCATGATTGAGAAGGCCGAAGATCCTACCATTCTGGGGATTTCCTCTCACCTGCTGTACATCGGGACCAAGAAATAATCATGGATGTCACAGAAATAGAGAATAATATTTCAAAATCATGCCCTCTGGAGTAAGAGGGCTCTTGTGTTTTTCTTCAAAATAGTTCAATATTAAGATACATAACAAAAGGTGATCTACTTACAATAGGTTAGATGAACGACGGATCGCTTCATAAACAGGGAGGAACAGAACATGGAAATCGGAATTAGTACCTTTGTAGAGACAAATCCGGATGTGAAAACCGGAGAACTCATAAGTCACGCACAGCGTATTCGTGATGTTGTAGAGGAGATTGTCCTGGCTGACGAGGTCGGTCTGGATGTATACGGCGTAGGGGAGCATCATCGTGCCGACTATGCGGCTTCATCCCCGGCGGTGATTTTGGCAGCAGCAGCTTCACAGACCAAGCGCATCCGGCTGACCAGTGCCGTAACTGTACTGTCTTCGGATGATCCGGTACGGGTATTTCAGGATTTTGCAACGCTGGACGGCATCTCGAATGGACGTGCAGAGATTATGGCGGGCCGGGGTTCGTTTATCGAATCCTTCCCTCTATTCGGCTATGATCTGAATGACTACGACGAGTTATTCGATGAGAAACTCGATCTGCTGTTAAAGCTTCGTGATTCGGAAAAAGTAACCTGGGAGGGCAAGCATCGTCCTTCCTTCAATAATCTGGGCATCTACCCGCGCCCGGTACAGGAGAAGCTGCCGGTATGGATCGGAAGTGGTGGTAATCAGGAATCGGTTGTCCGCGCAGGTCTGCTCGGTCTGCCGCTGGTACTCGCGATTATCGGTGGTCGTCCGGTTCAATTTGCTCCACTGGTTGAGTTGTACAAAAAAGCTGCAGCTCATGCAGGGCATGATGCTTCCAAACTGACAGTGGCATCACACTCTCACGGTTTCATCGCGGATACGATGGATGAGGCTGTTGAGAAGTTCTTCCCACCAGCACAGGCTGTCATGAACATACTGGGCCGTGAACGCGGCTGGGGACACTACAGCCGTGCAACATTTGATGCGGCACGCAGCCTTGAAGGTGCATTGTACGTTGGTGACGTAGAGACGGTGGCTCAAAAGATTATTTACCTGCGCAAGGAAGTTGGCATCACACGCTTCATGCTGCACACCCCTCTCGGTACGATGCCGCACAATGAGGTGATGAGAGCCATTGAATTGCTTGGTAAAGAGGTCGCTCCAATCGTTCGTAATGAAATTGCACGTTGGGAAGCGGAGAATGGTGAAGCGCGTTAATTCTGCTCGCCCATTGAGTAGAGAAATTAGAATATCAGTTGTATTAACGTAACAAAAGGAGTAGAGGCACAGCATACCAAGCTGGGTCTCCACTCCTTTTTTTGTGTTTCGGACGATCATTATTTATTGGTGTCTGTTCCAAAGAGAGATTGAACAATCATAGATAGCGTATGATCATAGAGCTTTTTGGCAGCGGCCTCACTCTCCAAGTGGCCTCCAAGGTACAAATGAATGACACCGTGCAGGGGGGCCCAGATCATTTGAACGGCAAGCAGGGAATCTTTCTCCTGAAGCATCTCCTGCTTATTTGCAGATTCCACCAAATTAATGAGTTGCTTCATCGCAGTTGCGGTTCCTTCCAGACTCTCTGCATCCGGTTTGAACTCGGCAAACGATCCGCCAAACATCAGCTGATAGAAGCTGGATTGCGTCATGCCGAAATCCCAGTAGGCATAGGCGAGTGCACGAAAATGCTGTTGGTATGAAGTTTGCTGCGGCACTACCTCAAAAGACTTAGACAGGAGTATGCACCCCTCCAAATAGAGATATTTGGCTAGCCCCTCTTTCTTGCCAAAGAGATTATAGATGATCTTGGTGGAGCACTCCATCCGTTCTGCCACTCGTCGTACCGTGACCGCTTCAGGCCCGTGTTCCTGTAATAGTGCAGCAGCAGCATGCACAATATTTTGTCGTAGATTTTCGGAATGCTGGAGTCTTGCTTCCTGAAAAGTCGTTACTGTATGAATGGATTCCTTAGAATTTGATGGGTGATCTTTCATTTATGTTCATCCTCGTAGCGTTATATTTGTTTTCTAATGGAAACTGCGTTTCTTATGAGTATTCTACTGTTTTGTGTCTGATATCGTCAATTTTCCGAATGTGAATTGACAGGATTAAAAAATGGAGATACTATGTTTTTATTAGGAAACAGTGTTTCCAATAAAAAACGATTGTATAAAAAGGTGGATGAAAAATGAAAAAGACTCAAAATCAATGGGCACTAATCACTGGAGCTTCCTCGGGTATCGGACAGGCTTTTGCATTGGAAATGGCATCAAAGGGAAGTCATGTTGTGCTTGTGGCCAGATCAGAAGCAAAACTGAAGCAACTGGCAGAACGCATAGAACGAACATATAAAGTGAGAGCAGAGGTCATCGTAGCGGATCTCTCTGAAGTAAATGCACCACAGCAGATCTATGATGAATGTAAAAATCGGGGCATACGGGTGGATACCTTAATCAATAATGCAGGCTTTGCAACACATGGTTGGTTCGAACAGGTGAACGGCTTACGTCAGCAGGAAGAGATCATGCTTAATGTACTGGCTGTAACTAACATGACCCATCTATTCCTGCCGGCGATGCTGCAAACGCGCAATGGAACGGTGATTAATGTCTCTTCCACGGCAGCCTTCCAGCCTGATCCGTTTATGGCTGTATACGGCGCAACCAAATCATTCGTTCTTTCTTTCACAGAGGCATTATACGAAGAGAATAGACAGCGTGGAGTTCGCTTTTTGGCCATATGTCCCGGTGCGACAGAGACGTCTTTCTTTGATGTTGTAAACGCCGAAGAAGCCTCTGTTGGAAAACGGGATACACCTGAGCATGTGGTAGAAGTGGCGATGAAGGCATTGGAATCGGGTAAGCCCTATGCTGTGCCGGGTGCATCGAATTACTGGACTGCTCAACTGGCCCGTGTTTTACCACGCAGACAGATCCTGCGCGTGGTTGGAGGGATGTTGACTCCGCGTCCTCAGAATGGCAAATCACAGAGGGCACGGGCCTGAAACATAGAAAAAACGCTGGCAGCATATATCCTTGCTGTCAGCGTTTATGTCATAACCATTTTTATTATGCCATATAAAATGCTGGCTCCTGCTGCACCAAGGGCAATCAGCTGTATTTTCAGGCCTAATCCATCAAAGCTGAATACTTTCGGAAGCAGCCAGTATAAGCTGATCATTGTCCAGAACGCGTACAAGACTGCTGCAGTTAGCAGCTGTCTCCCGGAGATTTCCCTGATCGCGGAACCCAGCATGCCAGGAAAGGTTGCATTACCAATCATTTTCAGATTCCAGTAGGAGAGAAGAAAATAAACAAGCACAACACCCATCGTTCCCACGATCATTAGCGTATCCTTGCTCAGCAGTAAACTGCCAAGAGTCCGGGACCTGTTCTTCATTTCTCCGAAACCGACCAGGAAAAAAATGAATCCTACCACCAGTCCTACACCGGCACCTGCCGTGCACAGTGTATGCAGAATGATACCGAGGATGCCCATTGCCCATAACATGTCATCACCTTCTTCAACAGCCTTACGAATTTCCACCCGCAGAATATACCATGCTGTCCATTCTACGCCTGAATGTATGGCTCATCAATGAAGGGTCTTCCCTGTTATCAGATTCCCGCTTTTGACCACCGTATAGTGAATGACCTCACCGCTCCAGAAATGAAAGGCCAGATCAATCTGCCCATTATGCAGTTCACTCAGCCATTCCGGCTGCAGAATCAGTTGATTTGTTTCATAAGAAGGTGCAAATGTAGTCAGGAATTCTTTGTAAGGAGTCCAGTTCTGCGGAGCAGTAAACTCTCCAGAGGAATAGACGGCTTCCATGGTGGCGAGCTGATCACCATGAAAGAGCGTTGGTATGGAGAAAGCCTCTGTAGTACCGAATGCATTCTCCAGCTCGGGCTTGGCCGATACGACAAACTTCCATGTCCAGTCTGCGCCTTGATTGAACTTCGCCGTGATGATGGCCTGTTTGCCGAGCTGGTCGCCCTTGCTAACCATACGGGATAATGCATCTGCTTGGATAACCAAAGTGCTTCCGCTGAATGAATAGTCTGCGTTAGGTTTCAATGGCTGTTCACCCGCATAGAGCGATACCAGTTTGTTTCCGTTTAACTTGATTGTCAGCTTCGTATCCTGAATAGGCTCACCTTGTCTCAGATACTGCAGATCCCGATCGCCAACAGCAGAACGACCTGTCCAGCCTGCCTGAATCATCTGGAACAGAGCCGGATCGGACCACACATACGTTTCCCGGTTTAGATGCTGGCCATTGTCCCACAATATGGACGTGATCTTTTTGTCCTTCAGCTCATGGCCGATAAATTCGAAATATTTTAGCTTCTCGCCCTGTTCAATAACATCCGTATGTTTATCGAATCCCAGAAGTCCATATTCACCGAGAATGACCGGAATTCCCTGCGTGACGAGTGTCCTGTATATATTGTTAAACGTGTTGGCAGCATCATTTTTGGTATCGGTATCAAACGTGGTATGCCCTGCAATATTGACGCTAAATGGCCAGTAACCATAGTAATGCACGGTGGCAATCAGGTTCTTGTCTTTCAGTACAGTGATGCTACGCCTCAGACTGTCCAGCCTAGCCTGTGTCGGTGAACCCTCAAGTGTAGGCAGCAGAAGTGGGCGCTCTTCGTTATTGCCACCAGTGCTGCGAATTAGCTTCACAAACGTCGTGTTCAATTCATGCAAAAGGGCAAGCTGCCGTGGCTCATCAATGTTGCTGCCAGCTCCCATGTCATCCGCCTGAGTGATTCCTCGATTGAAGCGTGGTTCATTCACACTTTCGAACATCAGCCTCAGTGGAGCATCCTTGAATTGATTCGCAATTTGGGTCCACACCGCAGTGTAACGAGCAAGTACCTGATCATGATCAGTCTCCAGCTGGCTGATCCAGAGATAAGAATCATGATGGAGATCAAGCACGACGTACAGATTGGCATCAAATGCCCATCCGATCACTTCCTGAACCCGTGCCATGTAAGAAGGATCTATCTGGTAATCCGGGGCGGCACCAATATGCTGGTCCCAAGTTACAGGAATTCGGATGCTTTTGAATCCCTGTGCTGCAATGTTCCCGAATAATTCCGGAGTAACGCGCGGATTGCCCCAGTAGGTTTCATCCGGACCTACCGTATCGAGTGAATTGCCCAGGTTCCATCCGGGCTGCATCTGATCCACAACCGTTTGCAGTGGGCCAAAAGCGGTCGTTTCATGCTGCCGGGCAAGCTCAGATTGAGCTGCAGACGCAGGTAATGGCAGCAGGATGAAAAGACAAATGGCGATGCATATCAGTGAAATGGAGATAGGGCGACTAGGTAATTTCATGAAGGCTCCTTTAGCTTGGGTATTCTTATTATGTTTTCGCCCTGTAGATCGACGTAATGCATTATATCAAAAGGAGTATTAGGATGAGCCATGTATTTTTTACCCAACTGCCTATTCGTTCTCGGATTCGTACTTTTCCCGGTGCTGCTTCTTCATTTCAATATAATCCGGGTCAGTCTTGGCAATCTCCCACTGCGCCTTGAATATGGCTGCGGCTTCCGCTTTCACCTTATCATTCTGATAGGGAAGGATTGAACCGTCCTCTTTCGAATATTTGCGTCCACCTTTATGGTTTGTATATCGTCTGGCTCGCGTGTACCCCATTTGCAGGAACTTGCGCGCCATATCCATGCCAACGAAATCATCCTTTTTCTTATATTCCAAAAACAGCTCGTAGATCTTCTCCGATGATTCGGTCGCGATCTCGGGTGTCTTAAAACGCCAATAGGGCAGAATCTCACTCTTGTAGGGTTCGACCATCAGTACGCCCTGCTCTCCCCGCCCGACGGTATATAGTTCGGGGTGTTTGCGCAGATCGAGCTCTTCGTAATTCAGGCTGTAATCGAATTTTTTCATCGGTGTGGTCCCTCCTTGAGATAATGATGTATGCGTATTGCGACGATTGAACATGGGATTTTGTAATAGTAATATATCTTCTACCTCTTTTTACCCCGATTCTTTTGGAACATGCATGGTTAATGGGGGACAAGAGGAGTAAACCCAAGGAGGGATCATGATATGGGAATGTCCGGTAGATATCTTGTGGTGACCGACGAGTTGATTGAATCGATCAAGTCAGGCGAGATCAGTGTGCATGACTGTTCCGTTGATCTGGATATTGATAAAACCTGGCAGATGCTTCAGTTCACCTTAACCGGTAACCTGGTGGACGGAGAGCCGCCTCTTGGATATGTGGTGCCGATGTCAGGGGAACAATATTTGGGGAATTATTCGGACATGGATCTGTTTCTGCTCTCGAACGAACAGGTGCTGGAAGCCTATATGGCTCTGGAGCAGCTAGACCCTGATGAACGAAAGGCACGTTTTGACCTGGACCAAATGGTTACGGAGGGCGTCTATCCGGTCATGGAAGGCTGGGATGCAGATGAGACATTCACAGAGATCGTTCAAGCAATGAATGACGTTCAGGCTCTATATCAGGCAGCTGCAGCCGCCGGGAATGGAATCGTCTTTTATATTTTCTGAAATCAGTCTAGATTGACTCTTGATGATGTTTGACCTGCTCCGATTCGGGTTATTGATAGAAACAAGGCTAATGCCTTGATGATCATCACGAAAATCCGGTAGAAGAGAGGGATTGCGATATGACACAGGACCAGAATGAAGAGAACAAAGCCATTCAAGACGACGAGCCGGATCAATTTGAAACCCCTGTAACAACAGAGGACAATGAACCGACTGAAGAGGTTGCCGAGGAAACCAAAGAGTAATATACGAGGTCGTCTAAAATAAATTTCTATCCAAAGGTCGGACACATTTCCGGCCTTTTTTGGCGTTTTTACGATCCACTGGTTTACAACATTTACCTGATGGCCTCATAATAGGAATGAACCACATTTTTCCTAAGGAGGAGATCGTATCAAAAATCGAAGGTTAGCCAAGTGGATCGCCGTACCACTCGTTTTGATGATGGTGGCGCTTACGGGATGTCAAGCTGTTGGTGGGGTGGATATTGGTAAAGCCATGGCCAACAGTACAAACGTAAAATCCGGTGAATCTAAACAGTCCATGCACATTAACATAGAGCCGGCTAAAGAATTTGCTACCGAGAAAGACAACGAAATGATTGATCTTATAAATTCCGTATCCCTGGACATTGAAAATGCCAAAGTGAAGGATGCCCAAACGGCATCGATCCAAGGCTCGGTAAGTTTCCAAGGTACTAAACTGCCTTTCCATCTTTCCATGGACGAAACCCAAATGGTGATTGACCTGGACGGTGCGCAGAAGCCGCTGTACATATCACTCGAGGCTCTGGAAGGCACGCAAACACTTCCGATGATGGATACCAAGGCTCTGGAAAAGCAGATCGAGGAGCTCTCTCCCAAATTGCTTTCTTTTGTCCTGAAGCATCTGTCCAATCCGAAAAATATCTCCGTTACGCCTGTACAGGAATCGGTTAACGGTGAGTCCCTCAGCCTCTCCAAGCTTCATATGGAGATTACGGGGGAAGAGATTCTTGCCATGGTTAAGCCATTCCTGACAAGTGTTGCCCAGGATGAGCAAGGACTCAAGGATCTGATTGGAGATCTGTATGAGGTGTTCTATCCACTGCTGACAGCAATCAACCAGGTGGAAGAAGTGGACACAGGAGCTATGACCTCCTTAATGCCAGAATCCAAAGAGGCAGCTGTTGCAGCCATGTACCCTATGCTTAAGGCGGGGCTCGACGAGCTTCTGGTTAACTATGATCAAGGGTTGAACGAATTGTTGAATGAAGTGCCGGAACTGAAGACAGTATTTGGCACAGATACAACATTTAAGCTCGATTTCTATCTCGATGGTAATCTGAATATCCGCAAGCAAAATGCCGAGTTGAAAGTGGCACTGCCAGCCTCCGAGGATCTGCCTTTGCAATCCGTGACTCTATACGCAGACAGCGAGCAGTGGAATATCGGTGGAGCGGTAACCGTGGATGCGGTTGATACAACAGGTGGCGTTATCGATCTGATGAAGGAAGACATTACTCCTGGACAGATGCTGCGCAACTTTGATTCCAATTCCGTCGTGTATCAGCTGCTGAAAGACGAAGCCGGTATCACTCGGAAGAGCATTATGCTGTATCCGGAAGATGAGATCTATGGCGCCATTACAGTGAAAAATACAACATTCGTTCCTCTGCGTTACCTGTCCGAGGAATTGGATGCTGAGGTGAAATGGACCAAGGGATCAGATACCATCGTTGTTATTGACGACATTACAGGCAATGAAATTGTCCTGACTGTGGGTTCCAAGAACGCAACGGTTGCAGGCAAGGAAGTAACCATGGTTGAATCCGCCTATGTGGGCAAAAACGGGAAGACTTATGTTCCACTGCGCTTCATGGCAGAGTCTCTCGGAGCAACCGTGGATAAGGAAAAAGAAACGGGTTGGATTTTTATCGATCGGCCTTAAGCTATAACATCTGTACGATATCTGTATGTGAGAGAGGGGATTTCAGAGTATGCCAGATTCCTTGTAATGGTTGAGAAGAGTACAGCGCGTAAAATTCTGTTAGAACATTAACGGGATACGTGTGTCCTTTTTTACTCATTACGAGGAGCTTCGGCGTTTCTGAAATGATGAAACGAATCGGGGAGTGCCTCTATTGGAGGTGCTCCTTTTTGTCGTGTCATCCCAAAAAAATCCCCAGAGGTGTTATATATGAAAAGTCAACTTATTATCCATTGCCAGAACATTACCCTGCGTCCATTCTCGTTGGGCGACAAGGCCATATTGCGGATGTTTACCCAGCAGCCTGAGATTACAGACATCCTTCCCGATTGGAAGATGAACGAGGAACAACTGCATGATTTCCTGCAGTTTGTCGTGGGCAGCTATGACCAGTTTAACCCGGCTGATGTACGTATTATGTTGGCCGTCGAACACAACGAGGATCAGCGGATTATCGGCTGGTGTGGCGTTTTTCCGAATGACATGCTGGACAGCAGTGATCGTGAAGTAGCCTACGCCCTCTCCAAGGATTACCGGAATAGGGGGTACATTACGGAAGCTGTGCACGCCCTGACGACGTATTTGTTCGAGCAAACCCAGCTGAATCGGATTGTTGGCATTGTGAAGCCGTTCAATGTACCATCCCGCAAGGTGCTTGAGCGCACAGGATTTCGTTATGTTTCCCGCAGGAGGCTTACCGACGGAGCAGACTATGATTATTTTGAACGGTTCACAGTGCAGAAAGGTGAATAATTCGGCTAATTATGGAAGCATACTAATCTGGTTAATCGGGTTGTCTGCATAGACCTCGGACTTGATTGGAGTAAACAACCAAACGGGTACTAAACATGTTGGGTAAGAAATTATCAAAAGGAGGTCAACGTTATGACTGAACGATTTGCAGGTAAAGTGGTCCTGATTACAGGTGGGGGTTCGGGGTTAGGCCGGGCTGCGGCTGTTGAAGTAGCACGAGAAGGAGCAAAACTTGCGCTCGTCGATGTAAACATGAAGGCTTTGGAGGAGACGAAACGTATCATCTCTGATGAGGTACAGAATGCCGAGTTTCTGTTGATTGAGGGCGACGTAGCAGTTGAAGACGCCGTGAAGAAGTATGTCAGCGATACCGTGAGCGGTTTTGGACGCATTGATGCGTTTTTCAATAACGCTGGAATTGAAGGCAAACAGAATCTCATTGAGAACTACGAGACGGACATGTTCAACAAGGTCATTGATATCAACCTGAAGGGTGTATTTTACGGATTGAAGCATGTTTTGCCTGTGATGAAAAAACAGGGAGAAGGCTACATTGTTAATACTTCCTCTGTAGGCGGCATCCGTGCCGTGCCAAACCAGATCGCTTATGGCGCGAGTAAACATGCCGTAGCAGGCATGACCAAGGATGCTGCCATAGAGTATGCCGAGCATGGCATCAGCATCAATGCAATTGCTCCAGGAGCCATTCTGACAGACATGGTTATTGGTTCATTTAAACAAATCAACCCGAATGACTGGGAGTCTGCATCCAAGGAATTCGTGAAGGATAATCCGGCGAAACGCCTGGGTGACCCCAAAGAGGTGGGACGCCTCGTAGCCTTTCTGCTGTCGGGTGAAGCGCCCTTTATCAATGGTGCCATTATCCCGATCGATGGTGCGCAGTCAGCCAAATATTAAGTGTTATCTTCATCACGAAAAAACGCCTGCACCCAGCAAAAATTGTTGGGGGACAGGCGTTTTATTATCCTTATTATCGAGCTTTAGGCATGTTGAAGAGCCTGCGGCTTTTTGCTGAATCCAGTACTCCCGGCGGTAAAGCCCATCTGGCGATAAAACTCATGTGCCGCTTCACGATCAGGGCGGTTACCGCTGTTCAGAGAAAGCGAATCTACACCTTGGGCCGCGGCCCATTGCTCTGCTGCCAGAATTAGCTGACGGCCTATGCCCGTGCCGCGGAACTGATCATGCACAATGAGTGCCATGATGCGGCAGTGCCGTCCGTTTTTCTCATACAGGTAAGATGTCTGCATGCCAATCAGTCCGACCACACGTCCACGGACCTCGGCGACGAGCGTATTAAAATTTGCATCAGCTGCAATGTGGGCATAACGCTCCTGCATTTCGGCATACGTCGTGGGATAGCCGAGTTGGTCCATGAGAATGACCATATCCTGCAGATCTTCCGTTGAACTGCTGCGTATTGTGACATCCTGGCTCATGATAGCTTTGCCTCCTTATTTCGTTCCTTCAGTGAGAGTTCAATGATGGTATCGAGCAGCTCCGTAAAGGAAATGCCCGCAGCGGCTGCACTTTTGGGCAGCAGACTGTTACGGGTAAGACCTGGAAGCGTGTTGACTTCAAGCACATACGGCATGCCATCCCGAATGATCATATCCACGCGGGCATAGACGCTGCATTTCAGCACCCGGTAACAGGCCAGTGCTGCATTTTCCACGCGCTGATGAATGTCGGCAGGAAGCTGAACCACCTGTTCTTCGGCACCGCCATCATTATATTTGGAACTATAGTCGAAGAACTCGGCGCTTGAACGAATGGAGATGATCGGGAGCATCTTGCCATCTACAATGGCACAGGTAATTTCCTCTCCTGCAATATATTGTTCTATCATGACCGTGTCATCCCACCCCAGTGCAGCTTCAACCGCAGCTTGAAGAGATGAAGGCTCTTGAACAACCTGGGTGCCGATGCTGGAACCGCCTGAGTTGGGCTTCACAACGACCGGATACGTTAATTGCTTCACCGCTGTAGATGACAGTTCTTCCAGATGATTCACCTGCACCCACTCTCCAGTAGGTATGCCCGCGTGGTGCATGAGCTGTTTGGACATGTCCTTATCCATACATACGCTGCTGGACAAGACGCCGCAACCGGTGTATGGGATGCCAAGCGACTCCAGGGTACCTTGAACTGTACCGTCTTCGCCGTATTTGCCATGAAGTGCGAGTAAGGCTACTTCAATACCTGCCGACTTGTCGATCAGATCCCGTTTGCTGCTTAGCTCAATGGGAACGACCTCATATTTATTCCTGTCCAGATGGGCAATCATCTCCTGTCCGGTGAGCAGGGAAATATCCCGCTCGGAAGATGTACCACCCATAATCACGCCAACCTTCATGTGTAATCCTCCCATGTTGTTATTCAGCCGTTTCAGCTCATCTGAGCCGCGGTCTCACCAATGATACGGATACCTTTACGAATATTCTCATCACTGACCCTGGAGAAGCCCAGGCGCATCGTGTTTAATCCCTGACCTGGTTCCAGATAAAAAGTATCTCCGGGCGTGAAGGTTACACCCTTCACCTTGCAGGCAGCAAGCAATTCCCGCGTCCGGTATCCCTGAGGAAATTGAACAAATAAATGCAAACCACCTTCGCCGGAGATCTGGCACATGGGCAGATGCTTCCGCAAGCAGCGCACGACCAGTTCGTATTTTCGCTTATATTCCGTACGGGCCCGCTTCAGATACTTCTCAAAATTGCCGTTGCTCAAGTATTGATAGAGCAGGGATTGGTCCAGTGTTGAGGTGTGAATGCTGCGAGCCCGTTTCATGCTTTCCAAATAATCAATCAGTGCTGCGTCCGCTATGACCCAGCCTACCCGCAGCCCAGGAAAGAGTACCTTGGAGAAGCTGCCCAGATAGACCAGTCCATTGCCCTTGCCTGCACTAGCAATGAGAGGTGAAACGTGGGAACCCGAATAACGCAGTTCCTCGTTGAACCCGTCCTCAATAATGGGCACTTCGTATTGATTCATTAACCGGATAATCTCTGCCCGTTTGGCTGGGGAAGTCACGGTTCCGGTTGGATTGTGATAAGAAGGTACCAAGTAAGCCAGATCGTACGAACTCGCAGCAAGCTCACGTTCCAACTGCTGCAAATTGAGCCCATCCGGTTCCATGTCCACGCCTGTAAGGTTGAATTCATGAAGCTTCAGATTTTTGATGGCCGTATGATGGGTAGGATTCTCACATAGAGCCCTGCCGCTCTGTCTGAGCAATGCACCTAGCACCAGATCGAAGCCTTCCGTGAATCCGTTGGTAATCAGAATATCCTTGCCGCTCAGATCGACACCCTTGTTCTCCATATACCGGAGCAGGTAGTTCATCAAGGGGCGATAGCCTTGCGCATATCCGTAGTTTAACAGCACTTCACCTTCAAGAGACATGCGATCAAGAAAGGCACGCTTTACGTTGTGAAGATCGAACAGCTTTTCGTCCGGTGCAATACTGGTAAACGAGATCTCGCCACGTTCCGCACCGGAACCATGTTTCATCAGGTCGTATTGTTCTGCCTGGATTGCATAGTCGCTTACCCTGCTCTTCCAATCCAGCTGCCAGCAGGTGGTCGGCTCAGGCGTTTCAATCATGGAGCTGACGTAGTTGCCTTTGCCTTTGACGGCATAGATCAGACCCTCCTCCTCAAGTTCGGCATAAGCGAGAAGGACGGTGCTGCGGCTAACCTTCATCAATGTACTGAGTTCACGGGTGGAAGGAAGCTTTTGCTTCGCTTGCAGTCCGCCTTTGAGCATCAATCGCTTCATATAATCTTTGACTTGTATATATACAGGGCGGTCCTCCGTCAGTTGCAGATCGGAATACATCCCATCACTCCCTCTGTTTGCTATCTTGCCATATTATAAACCCCACAGAAAGAACCACGATACCTCTGTTTCCCTCACAAGGTGGTTGGATATCCGTGGACAACGTAAAAAGCTTTGCACAGGAAAGGCAAGGATTCAGAGGAAGAGCCCGTCCGGCCTCTGTTTAATCGTGCTAATTTCTTTTTCGTTGCCTCTATTTTTCTTGCTTTTTCTATAGTAACCTATACTTTAGCATGACCGAAAACGCTTTAAATTTACTATGACGACACCGGAGGAAATCCCGCATGGCAAGAACGCTTTTCCCGAGACTTCGCGGCAATAGCCGAGGCTGCCTCGCTTTCGAACCGTTTTTCCTGATTCCGTACAGCATGATGGCGACTTACGCTACGCTGTACATGTATGAGCTGGGCGTTACCGAGACCAATATTGGCTGGATTACCACACTCGGGCTGATCGTGCAGGTGCTGTCATCATTCATGAGCGGGTATTTGACCGACCGAATGGGACGCAAGCGCGCCATCCTTATCTTCGATGTGCTCAGTTGGAGCGTGGCAATGCTGATCTTTGCCTTTTCGCAAAACGTCTGGTTCTTCGTCATTGCGACATTCATCAACGGGCTTCAGCGGGTTCCGCATGTCGCCTTTTATTGCCTGATCGTCGAGGATACACCGAAAAAGGATCGGACTTACGTTTTCACGCTGCTTCAGATCATCGGCGTAGTCGGCGGTTTGTTCGCTCCGCTCGGCGGTCTGCTGGTCGATTATTACGGATTGGTGGACGGCACGCGAATCATGTATGTGCTGTGTTCGATACTGATGACCTTCCAGTTCATCGGGCGGCATCTGACCACGAAGGAAACGGAAATGGGCTATCGAAAAATGAAAGAGACGAAGGAACTCGGGCTCAAAAAGAGTCTGATCGACTACAGCGGCGCGATACGAGACCTGTTTGCTAGCCGCAGCCTGATGCTGATCTTCGTTGTTTATATCTTGTTCAACTTCCAAATGACGCTTAAAACGACCTATCTTTCACTGTATCTGGCCGACTATCTGAAAGTGGACAGCGGACTGATCTCGCTCGTTCCTGCCGTTTCTTCTATTATTATGCTGCTTGCACTGTGGTTCATCATGCCAAAGATTCCGGCCGAAGGCGAAACGCGCTCGATGATGGCGGGCTTTGCGCTGTCGATGCTTTCGAACGTAATGCTGGTGCTGTGGCCGACGTCCAATCTGGCCTGGATCGGTCTGAGCACTGTGCTTGCCGCCGTCGGACTGATGATCAGCTCGCCGTACCTCGAAGCGGCTGTCCAGAACGCGATCGACGATGAAAAAAGAGCGAAGGTGTTCTCGATGCTTTCCGTCGTGATCCTGCTGCTTACTTCTCCGGCCGGCATCGTCGGAGGCTGGGCGTACGCACTCGATCCGCGGATTCCGATCTGGATCATTACGGCTTCTTTTGCAGCCGCTTTTGTGTTTTTGATGATTTATTTGAATCGGGGTAGAGGAAAGGCATATTTGTAGGGAGGTTGGGGTTCCCTTCGCTATCCCCTCGAATAAATGAATCTTTCTGAGTAATTTAAGAGGTGCCGCTTGGGCGGCATCTCTTTTTCTTTTAAATATACTTCGAACTCAATTTCAATGAAGTTAGATATGAGTATACGGGGATTGTTATAAATGGTTTAAGGCACTGAGGAGATGTGGCTTACGATAATCAGTTGATTATGGCGGTGGTTGGAAGCGGGAGCACAACGTAAAAAAGCCCTGGCTTCGTGCCGGGCTGGGGGTGTAGCTTGATCCAATTCTATATAGATCTGCTGTTATGAAGTTATGACTTACTAAGATTGCATGGCATGACCATTCTTCTCTTTCTAGGATCGATAGCTACCGGTTCTTCTACGTGTATCTAATTGTTCCTTACTGACTGGAATTGCAAGCTTTCTAATTCAAATCCACTTCTAGATCTACTTCTTTTCTACGTTAAAATCTACAAATAAGTCTTTCTACATTTGCTTGCTGCAAGGGTCGTATTGATGATGAGTCCTAAAAGCTATAAACTTGCGTACTTGCTAACTGTCCTCTTGTTGTGGTGCGCACATTACAGAATTCAGTATGAAAAAGATCATGATTCATAGGGTACAATAGACGGAAGTAGATATAAAGACGTATGTCTTAGTGCCCAATTTCTTCCTCATACCCCTATAGTACCACTTTGAATCAGGGAAGTTAACCTTTTTTTTGAAATTATTGTCGTAATAGTTGAAAATAGCGTGAATTGTGCATCTTATAGGATGAAATGGTTTCCTGTAATAATGTATGATAGGATGTAAGCCTATAGATAATGAGGAAGTGAGCCCAATGATTCAGATTACCGTACCAACACCGGATGTAACCATCACCAAACAGGCTAACCCGCAGCTTAGCCACATTTATGGTTTCACCGATTTTCACCTGATCACGCGTGAAAAGGGTGGAATCTTCATGTTTTACAATGCCGATGGAGAGCTGTTATTTGTCGGGAAAGCAAGAAAATTGAGACCGCGGATCAAGAAACATTTTGAGGATACCGTTTCTCCAATGAAGAACCACCGGGAAGAAGTGGCGACCATTGAAGTTTGTCTGGTGGAAGATGCCGTTGACCGTGAAATTTATGAGACCTATATCATTAATACGATGCGTGCGAAATACAATGTAGACAAAGTGTTCTATAACTAAGTTTTCTGCCTAGTACCTACAGCAATAACTAGCATTTAAAAGTCTGTATCAAGCTAAAAAAAGGTTTTACACCCTGGGACATATGTCCTACAGGGTTGTGACGATGGATAAGGATGTGATCGACCGATTGCATCCAAGTCTGTATTTGAACATAGAAAGATATGAATAGCAGATCACTGGAAATGTAGTAGAACATGAAGAACCTAAAGATTGGTTTCAAAGATTGACCCAATACATAGAAGAGGTGATTGTTTTGATCGGACGCAGTGGTAACCCCACACTCAAGGACAGTACATTTGAAAATGCCGGTGGATATGGAGATGACCGGTACCAGCGTTATATGACGATTAACGGCACAGTGAACAAGTCGTTCATTACGCTGGTGATCCTGCTCGGCAGTGCATTTGCGACATGGATGATGTTTTTCAACGGTCAGGAAGTTCTTCCTCTGGCCATCGGAGGTGCAATCGTCGGATTTATTCTGGCATTGATTATCTCGTTCAAACCTGTGGCAGCACCATATCTGGTTCCCATCTATGCCATCGCGGAAGGCATGTTCCTCGGCGCACTTTCCGCAACCTACGAGTCATTGTACAATGGAATCACCTTGCAGGCTGCTCTGCTGACCATGGCCGTGTTCATTGCTCTGCTGGTCGCTTACAAGTCGAGACTGATCAAAGCGACGGAGAACTTCAAGCTGGGAGTGGTAGCGGCAACTGGCGGCATTATGATCATGTATCTGCTCAGTTTTGTGCTGGGATTGTTCGGTATTACCGTTCCTTATCTGCATGACAACAGTCTGATTGGCATTGGGATTTCCGTCGTGATCGTTATTGTGGCGGCACTGAATCTGGTGCTTGATTTTGACTTTATTGAGAGTGGTGCTGAACAAGGTGCTCCAAAATATATGGAGTGGTACGGCGCATTCGGGCTTATGGTTACCCTGGTATGGCTGTATATCGAGATTTTACGTCTGCTCAGCAAGCTGCGGAGCCGGGACTAGGACCAATAAATACATTTGAGATAACGGATTAAATCCAAGAGCTAACGCGTGCATCGTCACGTCGTTGGCTTTTTTTATGCAGATGGAAGGTGATGCATTGAACTGAAACGGGTGCACATATTTCCATATATGGATTGACTGAGAGGAAAAGAATATGATACTTTAATTGATAATGATTATCATTGTCGATAAATGATGAATCAGTCATACTGACCTCAACGTACGCTGTACGCTTCATATTAAAATGATCAAACAGATCGAGAGGAGTGGCCTCATGTTACTGGAGAATGAATTGCACCGTGCTGTGCGAGCCCCCGTTATGAGTCGCAGCCCCAAGACGGACCTTGCTGAAGTAAAAACCTATATGGACGAGCATTACGATGAAGCATTGTCTATTGCCGATCTTGCTC
Organism: Paenibacillus sp. ACRRY; assembly: GCF_022346995.1. Classification (GTDB taxonomy): domain Bacteria; phylum Bacillota; class Bacilli; order Paenibacillales; family Paenibacillaceae; genus Paenibacillus. The sequence goes on from NZ_JAKRNM010000003.1 coordinate 50,103, forward strand.
AGAGAGCAAATATCAGTCCGAAGTATTTTGTCGATCTATTCAAAAAAACCTACGGTCTCAGCGCGATGGAGTATCTGACAGATCTCCGCATTAACCGTGCCAAGCGTTATCTGAAAGAATCCGGATATAAACTGCGTGATATTGCGCTGAGAGTCGGATACAGCGATGAATATTATTTCAGCCGCAAATTCAAAAAGGAAGTCGGCGTTTCTCCTTCCGATTATGCCAAGAACGCCAGAAAACGCATTGCCACCTGCTCCTCCAGCGTCATCGGACAGCTGCTAGCCCTCAATGTCATGCCCGTTGCTGCGCCCATCGATCCGAAATGGACAGCGTACTATTATAACGCACATCGCACGGAAATTCAGTCACATCTTAAACTAACAGATCCTTATACCAGCTGGAGGTTCGAAGCGAATGTGGAGCGGCTTGTACATATACGGCCGGACGCCATCATTGGTACCGATCAACTCAGTGAAGAGGATCAAGCAGGACTTGCCGATATTGCGCCTTGTTGTTTTGTCCCCAAGCATCAGACCGATTGGCGTGCACAGCTGCGCATGATTGCATCGTTCCTGGAACGGGAGGAACAGGCAGAACAGTGGATTGGACTATATAACAAGCGGGTAGAAAAAGCGCGGGAATCCGTGCAGAAGGAAGTGGGACGCGAGAAGATCGCCGTGATCCGGGTATATGGTCAGCGCCTCTATCTCTATAGTAATCCGGGGATCGAGGAGGTGCTCTATGGTGCCTTGCAGCTGGAGACATTTTCCGATGCCAGCACCAATACACCGCTGACGCTGGAACAATTAAATGTAATGAATCCGGACCGGATCCTGATCATGGTATGTCCCGAGGCCGTATCGCGGGCATACTGGCTCAGTCTGCAGCACTCGCCAGTATGGAGACAGCTGAACGCTGTTCGTCAGTATCAGACACACCTGATCACCGGCGATCCCTGGTTCGATTACTCCGCAGTAGGGGTTATGCGCATGCTGGATGAGGCATTGCTCATTTTCACGGGATATTGTCCAAATGTATATCTGGATAACGTCCATGGTGATTCAAGAGCGACATGACATATAATCCTTCTATCTAAATGAGAATGTTTATCAAGGGGGAACTATCATGCATCAGCAGGAAAAAGAGAACGGGCAACGCTTCACTCCAAGTAGGTGGATCAATAATCGGCTGTCAGCCTTGATTGCGCTGGTATTAATGGTGGGATTACTGGCGGCTTGTGGCTCCACATCAGAAAATGAAGGAGCAGCGCAGCAGGAGCAGAAGACAGCCGAAGCCTCCACAACAGCCTCATCAGAAACGGCCGTACAAGAAGAAGAGGCAGCAGAAACTGCGGCTGGCGAACGAACTGTAAAAGACGAAATGGGACATGATGTGGTCGTTCCTGCCAAAGTGGAGCGTGTATTTGCACCTTATCTGGAGGATTCCCTGCTTACACTCGGCGTCAAGCCCGTTGCTCAATGGGCCAGCGGCACCCAAGGGCATGTGTATTTACAGGATCAGCTAAGTGGCGTACCTACACTCGATTTCTCGAGTGGCCTGCCTTCGCCTGAAGCGTTGATGGCTTACAACCCTGATTTTATTATCCTGCACACGGCGAATTATGCCGAGAATGGTGTCTATGAGAGTTACTCGAAGATTGCACCAACCTATGTGTTTAACAATGCGTCCGGGGATGTAGAGAAGTCACTGGAGACCATTGCCGATCTGCTTGGCAAAACGGCTGAGGCTGAACAGGCAATCGAGACATATCACGCCAAGGTAGACGCGGCGAAAGCGGAGATTGCCAAGGTAGCGGACGGTAAGAAAGCGGCCATTATCCGCTTCGCTCCCCGCGGAATCAGCATGATGGGCGGAAACTACTTCAGCGGCTATGTTGTATACGAACAGCTGGGACTCGGCAAGCCTGCACTCGTTGAGACGGAGAACAGTGCCATGGTCTCCACCGAAGTGCTGCCTGAAATTGACGCAGATTATATTTTTACCGTGGAACAAGGACCAGGAAGTATGAAAGAGATGACGGATACCAAAGTGTGGCAGAGTATGCCTGCCGTTAAGGCGGGAAATGTATATGCTGTTGAGCCAGCACCATGGCTGGGTGGTGGATTGATTGCCTATGGTCATGTCATTGACGATACTTTGAAGGCATTGACGCAATAATCAGCGATGAAACAGCTCCTTCTCGGAGTGCCTGGAACCGGATATTATTCCTGTGTTCGAGGTGTCACGGGAAGGAGCTGTTGTTTTTTTGCCAAGACATAAATGGATTAAGGAAAATATGGAAATATGGAGATAATCAAAATGAATTCTGGATATCGTCCATGGGACAGCTGAAATCACTCTTTTATAATTGGTAATGAGAATCAATCTCATATAAATCGATACGATCTATATACACATAGCAATGTAAGTTGAACAACGAGGAGGATCCATCCGTAATGACGTTTCAGCCCAATCAATCAGCCTCAGGTACCCTTGAGCAGATGGCACGAAGTACTGTTCCCATTCCACGTTCGGAACAATGGACCATGAAATCACGAGCGGGGAATCACGCCTATCAGATCATGGTATATCAACCCACAGAGGCCGCCCCGCCGTCTGGATACCCTGTGATCTACCTGCTTGACGCTAACTCTGTTTTTGGCACGATGGTAGAAGCGGCTCGCATACAGGGACGCAGACCGGAGAAGACGGGAGCACTCCCGGCCATCATCATTGGAATTGGGTACCCGACTGCAGGCCCGTTCTCGCCTCATCGATATTACGATTTTACTCCGCAGGCCACGACGGAATATACCCACAAGTCGGATGGAACCCTTTTGCCTGAGCAGGGGGGAGCAGATGCATTTCTGCAATTTATTGAAGAAGAACTGAAGCCGGACATGGAGCAGCAGTACAACATAGATCGGAACAGGCAGGCCATTTTTGGCCATTCGCTTGGCGGGTTGTTTGTTCTACACACCCTTTTCACGAAGCCGGACGCTTTCCGTTACTACATTGCTGGAAGTCCTTCGCTTCATTGGAACCAGAAGGTGATGCTGGCCGAGGAACAGGCGTTCATCGCAGGTCTGGCACAGCATTCGGTCAACGCCAAGGTCTGGATTGGCATGGGCGAACAGGAGAAGAACCATCCTGCCCGCAACAATGACAAGGCATCGGGTTTAACGGAACGTCTATCTGCACTGAAACAGCCGGGGCTCGATATTCAATATACCGAGTTTGAAGAAGAGAATCATGTCTCGGTGCTGCCGTTTCTGATCAGTCGTACAATACGTTTGGCATGCAGTCCGGAAGCGTAGGAGCGGAAGTATAAGATGTTTGCTTGAGTCAGGACGGGATTGGCCGCTTTTGGATTGACTGAGATGGGCATGGATGATCCAATCGATTTCAACAATTAATCAGCGTTCAACAGGGCATCAGTCAGGGGAGGTATACAGCTTGAGTTATACAGGAATTCATGGAAAAGTGGCTCTGGTTACGGGTGCAGCACAGGGAATCGGCGAAGCGGTTGCCAGAGCGCTGGCTGAACAGGGTGCAATTGTAGCAGCAGTAGATATTCGGGAAGAGCAGCTTGATCAGCTGGCTGTGGATCTAAATAATCAAGGCCATCAGGCTGCTGCTTATCCTGCTGATATTGCGAATCGCCAATCGGTAGACGATACTGTACAGCGAATTGAGGCGACACTTGGACCGATTGGCATTTTGATCAATGCGGCTGGTGTGCTGCATACAGGTACAGTGGCATCCCTGAGTGACGAAGAATGGACAAGAACATTCGATGTGAATACCCACGGTGTATTTTATATGTCACGTGCGGTTGTACGAACTATGGCGAAGCGACAATCGGGAACGGTGATTACTGTCGGCTCGAACGCCTCGGGCGTACCCCGGATGCACATGTCGGCTTATGCAGCCTCTAAGGCGGCGTCCACCATGTTTACCAAATGTCTTGCGCTTGAATATGCGGAGCAGCATATCCGTTGCAATATTGTATCTCCAGGGTCGACGGACACTCCCATGCAGCGCGCGTTGTGGCAGGATGAACAGGGCGCGCAGGCCGTCATTACAGGATCACAGCAGGCGTACCGTCTCGGCATTCCTCTGAACAGGCTTGCATTGCCTTCGGATATCGCGGACGCCGTACTCTTTTTGGCATCAGACCAGGCGAGACATATTACCATGCATGATTTGTGTGTGGATGGAGGCGCCACACTCGGCGTCTGAATCAAGATAAGGAGATGATGAATATGTCAAAAGCGGGTGCAATCACAGCAACCTCCGCCTTACACCTTCTGGAACAATATCGAGAGGGGACGTCCTTTTTCTGGTCTTCACCGCAGCATACCTTGCTCGCTCAGGGCGAACGAATGAGGTTTCCTGTCTCCGCTGTTCAGCAGCAGGTGGAATATGATTCCTCAGGAAACATGAATTATGCCCATGGTAAACACGAAGAGGGGGTACATTTTGTTATCGAACAGGTTCGCAAAATGATTCAGGAAGCGCAGCAAACGGGCCTTCGGAAACCGATTGTGGTGGGAGCGATACCTTTTGATCCGAATCAGTCCTCTGCCGAGCTGTTGATCCCGGAAACGGTACAATGGGCAGAACCTCCAAGCCATGCTCTGAACGGATCATATGAGAGGCGCCCAGCGGCTACTGGCTGTGAGATTGAGGAAGTGCCTGGGGCCGAGACGTATCAACGAAGTGTCAATCATGTGCTGAGGCAGATGGAGCAGGGAGAACTCGACAAAGTTGTGTTATCCCGCACACTGCGTGTGGTCTCAGAAGATCTCGTGGACACACATCAACTTCTGCGTAATTTGTTCAGGGATAATGCACACGGGTATACGTTTGCGGTTCCCATGAGGAAAGTCCCTGAAACGGAAAGTACTATAACAACGATAAATCGCAATGATTATGAAGTGGATCACCATGGCGCACGTACGTTCATTGGCGCAAGCCCGGAGCTGTTGGTTACTCGAAAAGGTACCATTATACGGGCGAATCCGCTGGCTGGCTCCGCTGCCCGAAGTGATGACCCTGCTGAGGATCGCCACCGTGCAGAGGCGCTGCTGGCTTCAGCCAAAGATCGGCATGAGCATGCTGTCGTCATTGATGCCGTTGCCGCTGCACTCCGACCTCTTTGCAAAGAACTGATCGTTCCGGCAGAGCCCTCCTTGATCCAGACAAGCACGATGTGGCATTTGTCTACCGAGATTCATGGAGAATTGCTGGATAGAGATATTTCGTCACTAGAGGTGGCATTTGCTCTCCATCCGACCCCGGCTATCTGCGGAACGCCTGTATTAACGGCCAGAGGGGCCATTGGATCACAGGAACCGTTTGATCGCGGACTGTTTACCGGCATGGTTGGCTGGTGCGACAGCGAGGGCGATGGGGAATGGGCTGTAACCATCCGATGCGCGGAAGTGGAGGGCAATGAACTTCGATTATTCGCTGGGGCAGGCATCGTAGCGGGCTCCACACCGGAAGCGGAACTGGCAGAGACCTCCGCCAAATTCAGGACGATGCTGCTTGCCATGGGTCTGGACTCAACCGTATCCCGTTTGAAGGAGGAATAAAAGAGATGCTGCCAGGATATCAGGCTTGGCCTGAAGAGTTTGCAGAGCTTTATCGTCAGGAAGGTTGCTGGGAGGGCATTACATTTGGAGAATTGCTCCGGCAACGTGCGGATGTATATGGCAATCGTACTGCCATTATTAGCGGTGAAGAGCAATTCACCTATGCAGAGTTGGATACACGAGTCGACCGGTTGGCAGCAGGGTTGTATGCCAAGGGAATACGGCAATATGACCGCGTTATTGTGCAGCTGCCGAACATACCGGCTTTTATTGAAGCTGTCTTTGCACTGTTCCGTCTGGGAGCACTGCCGGTGTTTGCACTGCCTTTGCATCGGAAAAGTGAAATCGAGTACTTCGCCCGATTCTCTGAGGCTGTTGCTTATCTGATCCCGGATCAGGATGGAGGATTCAATTATCGCAAACTTGCGGCAGAAGTACAGGCTGAGGTGCCGAGCCTTAGACATATCATCGTGGCAGGAGAAGCCGGTCCATTTACATCGCTAGAGGACTTGTACATGGATCCCATTCAGCTGCAGGATGATCAACCTGTCTCTTCGGATGTAGCCTTTCTTCAGTTATCTGGTGGAAGCACCGGACTGTCCAAGATGATTCCACGCACCCATGATGACTATATCTACAGTCTGCGGAGAAGCGTCGAGGTCTGCGGATTGAGCTCCGAGAGTGTGTATCTTGCTGTTCTGCCTGTAGCACATAATTACCCTCTAAGTTCACCAGGAATACTAGGCACGCTCTATGCAGGAGGTACGGTTGTGCTGTCACGGGGGTCGAGCCCGGATGAAGCTTTCCCGCTCATTAAGGAGCATCAGGTGACCACCACAGCGCTGGTACCGCCGCTCGCCCTTATCTGGCTGAATGCGGCCGCTGCGAGAGGAACCAAGCTAACATCCCTGAAGGTTCTCCAGGTTGGTGGGGCCAAGTTGAGTGCGGAGGTAGCTGGACGCGTTAGACCTGTCCTGGGCTGCATACTACAGCAAGTCTTTGGCATGGCCGAGGGGCTGGTGAACTACACCCGTTTGGATGATCCGGAGCACATCATTATTAACACACAGGGCAAACCGATGTCCCCGTATGACGAGGTAAGGATTGTGGATGACGAGGACATTGCAGTGGAACTGGGGCAATCCGGGCATCTGCTGACCCGAGGCCCCTATACCATTCGCGGATATTACAAGGCCGAAGAACATAACTTGAAATCCTTCACCACAGACGGGTTTTATCGTACTGGCGATATTGCGAGCTTTACACCCGAGGGTTACCTCATTGTGGAGGGCCGGGCGAAGGATCAGATCAACCGTGGCGGCGACAAGGTAGCTGCCGAGGAAGTGGAGAACCATCTGCTGGCTCATCCGGGTGTTCATGATGCAGCACTGGTGTCCATGCCGGATGAATATTTAGGCGAGCGCTCCTGTGCGTTTATCGTACCCAGCGGCGAGGCTCCGGCTGCTGCCGAAATCAAATCCTATCTGCGCAATCGCGGTCTGGCGAGCTATAAACTCCCGGATCGAGTTGAATTTGTCCAATCTTTTCCCAAGACGGGTGTCGGCAAGGTTAGCAAGAAGGCACTGCGCGAGATGCTGACGATGAAGCAGCCCATATAACGATCATGATGCACGGCTACGTTGAAACGGTTTGTAATAAATAACGCTGAAAAGAGGGATATGGATGGCACTTCCAGTGATTAAATCATATGCAATGCCTGCAGAGTCGGAGCTTCCGGTCAATAAGGTAGCGTGGACACCGGATGCGAAGCGTGCAGTACTACTCATTCACGATATGCAGCAATATTTCATGAATGCTTTTACGGCTGGGGAATCGCCTGTAGTAGAGCTGATCGATCATATTGGGCAACTTCGTGCAAAGTGTCATGAACTGGGCATACCTGTGGTGTATTCTGCCCAGCCGGGTGGACAGACACCGGAGCAGCGCGGGCTACAGCTGGACTTCTGGGGAGCGGGCATTGATGGGGGACCTACGCAAAAGCAAATCATTGAACCACTGACACCTGCTCCTCAGGATACGTTTATGACCAAATGGCGGTACAGTGCGTTCCAGAAGACCGAACTGCTTGAATTGATGCAGGAGCAGGGACGGGATCAGCTGATCGTATGCGGCATCTATGCTCATATTGGTTGTCTGATGACCTCCTGTGAAGCGTTTATGAACGACATTCAGGCGTTCCTGGTTGCCGATGCGGTAGCCGATTTTTCAGCCGAAAAGCACCGTATGGCATTAACTTATGCATCCGAGCGCTGCGCAGTAACGCTAACCACCGGGCGATTGCTTGAATCGCTCGATGCCTCCGTTAAAGGAAGCGATTCGATCGGGGCTAACTTCTCGGAGGCGAGATCGCATACTGCAGCTTCGGTGGAGTCTGCTGAGACAAGTACAGGCAGCGGCGCCCAGGCGAGACTTGACACGTTGCGAGTACAGGTCGCCGAACTGCTGCAGGAGCAACCATCTCTGATCGGGGAGCATGATGATCTCATTGAGATCTGGGGGCTCGATTCCATACGCATTATGAGCTTGGCGGAGCGTTTTCGGGTGGAAGGAACAGAGGTAACCTTTGTCGATCTGGCCGAGCAGCCAACGCTCGCCTCGTGGGCGGTGCTGTTGAGTGCACAGCCTCCTAGGGTCATGCCGAACGGAGATTACTTTTGAACGGGGCGGTGAATTTGTCTCAGCGTCGGAATGGAACGTGGCCCATGTCGGCTGCGCAGTCCGGGATCTGGTTTGCTCATCAATTGAATCCGGAAAACCCCATGTACAATACAGGTGAATACGTGGTTATTCACGGGAGTGTTGATGTACAACAGTTTGAACAGAGTGTTCGTCAAACCGTCGCGGAGGCCGAAACCTTAAACATGGTTTATGGTGAAAATGAACACGGCCCCTACCAGACCCTTAACCAGAAGGGTGACCATTGGCCGTTTCATGTACTGGATGTTCGCAGTGAGCAGGATCCCCATGCGGCGGCTATAGCCTGGATGCACCAGGATCTTGCAAGCCCCGTCAATCTTGCAACTGGACCGGTATTTACAGAAGCCCTATTTCAAGTGAGTGAAGGTTGCTACTACTGGTACCAGCGAGTGCATCATATTGCGATTGACGGATACGGCGTATCGCTAATTACCCGTAGAGTAGCAAGTCTGTATACTGCCAGGGTTAAGGGTGGGTCAGGTGAGAGTGTCACGGAAACACGAGCATTTGGCCCGCTGTCCTCTGTCATTCAGGAGGATGAAGTTTATCATGAGTCTGCTGCAAGGGAGCAGGATCGCACATTTTGGCTGGAGCGTTATGCGGATGAACCGGACGTCGTAAGTTTGGGTGAAAAGGCTTCACGCACAGCGGACCATTTTCTGCGGCAGACTATTGAACTTGCACAGTCCGATCGGGATCGCCTTCAGGATGCTGCGGCCCGGTACGGGGTGACCTGGCCTGATCTGTTTATTGCAGCAGCAGCCATTTATGTGCATCGGATCACCGGCGCGCGAGATGTAATACTGGCTTTGCCTGTCATGTGCAGGCTGGGTTCGGCAGCCTTGCGTGTGCCAGGCATGGTTATGAACGTGCTTCCGCTGCGCTTGAATGTTGAGTCTGATATGCGTATATCTGTCCTGGCCGAACAGATTGTGCGGGAGATCCGGGCTATTCGCAAGCATCAACGTTACCGACACCAGGATCTGCGGCGTGATCTGAAGCTGTTGGGGGAAAATCGCCGATTATTCGGGCCGATGATCAATGTCATGCCATTCCATCATGAGCTGAATTTCGCAGGTCAGCGAGGAGTGATCCATAACTTGTCTACGGGTCCGGTCGATGACCTGTCCATTCATGTCGTGGACCAAGGGCACGGTCATGGACTTCGGATTGATTTTGATGCCAATCCTTCCGTCTACAGCGAATCGGATTTGCTGAGTCATCAGCTCCGTTATATGCAGCTGCTGAATTCAATGATGCAGGAGGGAACTGAAGAGCAGTATGTAGGTCAAATGGAAGTCCTGAGACCAGAAGAACGTGACTGGGTCCTGAACGGGTGGAATCAGACACAGCACGAGGCTCCTGAGCGGAACTCGGCGGCTATGTTCGAACAGCAGGTTCGACGCACCCCGTCTGCCATGGCGGCAACATTTGAAGCCGAATCTGTGACATATGCCGAGCTTAACGAGCGTTCAAACCGTCTTGCCCACGAGCTGATTCAGCACTACAAGGTGGGACCAGAGCAGATTGTAGCTATTGCTATGCCGCGGTCTCTGGAGGTCGTGGTTGCCATTCTGGCTGTTCATAAGACGGGAGCAGCTTATCTTCCGCTGGACCCGGATTACCCTGAAGAGAGAATAATCTACATGCTTGAAGATGCCAGACCGGCATGTCTGATTACGATGAAGCACAATCTGTCCCATTTGCAGCACATGTCCAATGTCCCTATGTTGGCCTTGGATGAACCGAAGGTAGCAGCGAGAATAGACCGTCAGTCCGGGAGCAATCCCGAACCAGAGGATCTCACAACTGATGCCTCGTTGCTGAATCCCTCTTATATCATCTATACCTCCGGATCAACAGGTAAACCGAAGGGGGTTGCCGTTACGCATCTGGGATTGTCCAATCTGCTTGAAGATATGAAGCTGAGACTGAAGGTCGGTCCGCAGGATCGCTGGTTATCGGTCACGACAATAGCTTTTGACATTTCTGTTCTTGAGGTATTCCTGCCTCTTACGACCGGAGCAAGGCTGGATATAGCCCGCAAAGAAACCATTCTTGATCCGGTGGCTCTGGCTGCACAGATGAGACGGCGGGGGACAACGATTATGCAAGCCACGCCAACGTTGTGGCAGTCTCTGGTGACCAGCAAGCCTGGGACATTTGACGGTTTGACAGTCATTACCGGCGGTGAGGCCCTCTCTGAGGAACTGAAGCTTTCCTTGCAGGAGATGGGATGTCACGTTCATAACCAGTATGGACCGACGGAGACCACGATTTATTCAACGGCTGCTGCCATGACGGCTGACTCAACGGGTAAGCCCTCGATTGGCGGACCGGTTCGAAATACGCAGCTATACGTGCTGGATGGGAGTCTGAATCCAGTTCCTCCGGGTGTTGTCGGAGAGTTATACATCGCGGGAGATGGGCTGGCACGAGGTTATCTGGGAAGACCGGATCTGACTGCCGAGCGTTTTGTTGCGAGTCCTTTCGGACAAGCAGGCAGCCGCATGTATCGTACAGGAGATTTGGCGAAGTGGCTGTCTGATGGATCAATTGACTATTTGGGCAGGGCAGATCACCAGATCAAAATCAGAGGCTTCCGCATCGAATTGGGTGAGATTGAATCCGTCATTTCCAGATATCCGGGCGTAGCCCAGGTTACGGTTATGGCACGCGAAGACCAACCAGGGAATCCACGCTTGGCCGCTTATGTCGTTGCAACTTCCGAGTACACGTCAGGCATGGATCTGTCGTTGCTTCGGGCACATGTGGCGGATGTACTGCCGGATTACATGGTGCCAGCTGCCTTCATGAACCTTGCCGAGATGCCGCTGACCCCCAATAAAAAGATCGACCGCAAGCAGCTGCCTGTTCCTTCCGTGCTGTCCCATGCCAGTGGACGTGAGGCAAGAACACCTCAAGAGGAGATGCTGTGCAGTTTGTTCGCTGAAATTCTGGGTGTTGCTCGTGTAGGGATCGACGATGACTTCTTCGAACTTGGTGGTCATTCCCTCCTTGCAGGCCGTATAACAGCCCGGATTCGGGATGTGTTTGGAGCAGAACTGAACATTGGCAGTGTATTCGAGTCACCAACGGCAGCAGGCCTCGCCAAGAGATTGGATCAGGTGGGTTCAGTCCGACCAGGGATACAACCTGTTCCCCGTCAAGTCGAGATTCCTCTCTCCTTTGCTCAGCGGCGGCTCTGGTTCCTGTATTGTCTGGAAGGACCGAGCCCCACGTACAATATTCCGCTTGTGGTGCGGTTATCCGGCAAACTTGATATACCTGCACTTCAAGCTGCCGTTCAGGACATTGTTGATCGCCATGAGACGTTGAGAACGTTATATCCGCCAGAGCTTGGCTCTGCAAGCCAGACCATTCTGGATGCAGCTGATGTTCGCGTAAACCTTCGAGTAAGTGCCATTGCTGAAAATAATTTGGCGGAACTTCTGACCGAAGCTTCCCGGTACAGCTTCGAGCTCTCAAGCGAACCGGGTATCCGTACGGAGCTGTTTACATCCGGTCCAGACGAGCATGTTCTGTTGTTACTGCTTCATCATATAGCTGGAGATGGTTGGTCCCTGTCGCCTTTGATGCGGGACTTGTCCCAAGCATACAGGGCACGTGTTCAGGGGGCGGCGCCATCCTGGGAACCTCTGCGCGTTCAATATGCAGATTACGCGGTGTGGCAGGATCGACTGCTTGGAGATGAAGGGCAGCCGGACAGCCTGATTGCAAGGCAGCTTGAGTTCTGGAGCCGTCAACTGGAAGGCTTGCCGGAACAAGTGACGTTTCCAGCCGATTATCCGCGTCCGGTGGTCTCCAGCTACCGGGGGGGAACGATCCCGTTTACCATTAGTCAGAAACTGCATGAACAGCTCTTGGCTGTGGCGCGGGAGAACAAGGTCAGTCTCTTCATGGTTTTGCATGCCGTATTGTCGGTACTGCTTACACGCATGGGAGCGGGTACGGATATTGCGATTGGTACCCCAATTGCCGGCAGGATCGACGATGCACTGGACGAAGTGGTGGGCATGTTCATCAATACCCTTGTGCTGCGTACAGACACTTCCGGGGATCCAACGTTCCGTGAACTGCTGGCACGTGTGCGGGAAGTGGACCTGGCTGCTTACGAACATCAGGATCTGCCTTTTGAGCGTTTGGTTGAAGTGCTGAATCCGTCCAGATCCCGCTCCAAGCATCCACTCTTTCAGGTGATGCTGGTCCTGCAGAATACGCCAGACGTTCAGCTGGATCTGCCAAGTGTGGTATCCCAAACGAATATGCAGGGCGTGGGTTCATCCAAATTCGACCTGACTGTGGAGCTCACGGAACAGCGTGAACACAATGGTTCACCAGCGGGAGTCGAAGGCGTGCTGGAGTACAGTACGGATCTTTTCCGGGAATCCACGGCAGCAGAACTTGTGGTCCGATTGATCCAGGTGCTGGAGGATGCCGTCCAGCAAACGGATGAACCCATTAGCTGCTTTAACGTGGTAACTCCCAAGGAACGTTCGCTCTTGGAGCAGCAGTGCTTTGCCGTAGCGGATGATGCTTCTTTACCTGGAATGACCATTGCTGAGCGCTTTGAAGTTCAGGCAGCGGCTACCCCCGATGCACCGGCTGTGAGCTTGGGAGACACGGTCATTAACTATCAAGAGCTCAATGAAAGAGCCAACAGGCTGGCAAGATTGTTGATTGCTGAAGGTGTGGGCCCAGAGCAGATGGTTGCACTTGCACTGCCACGTTCCACAGAGATGGTGGTCTGTATTCTGGCTGTGTTAAAAGCAGGGGCGGCCTATCTTCCGCTTGATCCGAATTATCCATCAGACCGATTGACGCATATGCTGACAGACGCAGCTCCGGGCGTAATGATTACCAACGAGGAAGTATCGTCCCTGCTGCCTCAGATGGAATCCGTACAATGGTTGAATCTGGACGACGCTCAAACCATTCAACGGCTGTCTGCTCAGGATGAACGAAATCCCGCAGATGGTGAGCGCAATGGACGCGTGTCTCCCCTCAGTCCGGCTTACATGATCTATACCTCGGGTTCCACAGGCAAACCAAAGGGAGTGGTTATTCCCCATGCGAATGTGATCCGGTTATTTGAGGCCACACAGCACTGGTTCCAATTTGATGCGAGTGATGTATGGACGTTATTCCATTCTTATGCATTTGACTTCTCAGTCTGGGAGATCTGGGGACCACTGCTGCACGGGGGCAGGCTGGTCATTGTGCCGCATGAGATTAGTCGCTCTCCAGGTGCATTCCTGCAGCTGCTTGCCCAGCAAGAGGTAACGGTGTTGAATCAGACGCCGTCAGCATTCTACCAGCTGATGCAGGCAGATCGGGAGCATCCGGAGTGGGGGCAGAAGCTTGGGCTCCGCTACGTGATCTTTGGAGGCGAGGCACTGGAGCTCGGTCGGTTGGAGGATTGGTATGGTCGCCATCCAGATAATGCACCAAAACTGATTAATATGTATGGCATTACAGAGACCACCGTCCATGTCAGCTATCAGGAACTGCATGCGAGCAGTGCCGCAGAAGGAGCCAGCAGCTGGATCGGCTGCGCCATTCCGGATCTGCGTGTATACGTGCTGGATGATCATCTCCAGCCTGTGCCTGCAGGTGTGACAGGTGAGATGTATGTGGCCGGGGCAGGCCTTGCCCGCGGGTATTGGGGCAGACCGGATCTTACGGCAGAGCGTTTCGTCGCAGATCCATACGGTCCTGCAGGAACACGCATGTACCGGACGGGAGATTTGGCCAAAAGACTTCATGATGGATCACTTGATTACTTGGGCCGAGCGGATCAGCAGGTGAAAATACGTGGTTTCCGCATCGAGCTTGGCGAGATCGAAGCGGTGCTGGCCAGACATCCCGAGGTTGCACAAGCTGCGGTCATCGTCCGCGAAGACCAGCCGGGAGATAAACGCCTCGTGGCGTATATCGTGCCAAACTCGAAGATGGGGCCCGAACCAGAATCGGCTATGCTTCGTCGTCATGCATCAGCGAGTCTGCCTGATTACATGGTGCCATCAGCGGTGGTCACCATGGAGGCTATACCGCTCACTGCCAACGGCAAGCTGGACCGCAAAGCTTTGCCTGTACCGGAAATGCAGCTGACTTCCGGTGGCCGGGCACCACGTAATCCGCAAGAGCAGATTTTGTGTGATCTGTTTGCCGAAGTGCTGGGATTGCGAAGTGTCAGTATCGATGATGGGTTCTTTGACCTTGGTGGACATTCCCTGCTCGCTGTTCGTTTGATGAGCCGAATCCGGGAGGCCATGGGCAAAGAACCGGGGATTGGCATTTTGTTTGAAACGGCAACAGTTGCCGGACTGGCTGAACGGCTTGAAATGGATTCGGATACGGGAACAGGTTCTCTGCAAGTGCTGCTGCCTCTCCGGACTCACGGAGCTCACCTCCCGCTGTTCTGTGTCCATCCTGCCGGAGGATTAAGCTGGTGTTATGCCGGGTTGATGAAACATCTGGGTATGGAATACCCCATTTACGGTTTACAGGCCCGCGGCATTGCCCAGTACGAGGATCTTCCGGCTACGCTGGAGGAGATGACGGCAGATTATATCCGTCATATTCGCTCCGTACAGCCTAAGGGACCTTACCGATTGCTGGGCTGGTCCCTTGGAGGCAATGTTGCTCAGGCCATGGCTGTACAGCTTCAGTCGGAAGGGGAAGAGGTGGAGTTTCTCGCCATGCTGGACGCTTATCCGAGTCACTATCTTCCGATTCGCGGGGAACCGGATGAGGAAGAGGCACTGACCGCCTTGCTTGCCCTTGGTGGGTATGATCCGGACAGTATCGGGGAAGGTCCGCTGGATATGGCAGCGGCCATGCGTATTCTGAGCAGTGAAGGAAGTGCGCTGGCCAGTCTGGATGAGGAGACGATCATGAAACTGCGGAAAACGTATGAAAATTCCGTGCGGATTCTGGGGGCTTACACGCCTTCCCGATTCGAAGGGGATCTGATCTTCTTCCGTTCTACCGTGATTCCGGATTGGTTTGACCCCATTGAACCAGAGATGTGGAATGCCTATATTGGGGGCCGAATGGAAAGGCATGATATTGCCTGCCGCCACAAGGATCTCTGCCAGCCTGGACCGCTGGCTGAAATATGCCAGACGCTGACGACCAAGCTAGAGATGCTGAATCAGCGCCAAGTTCATCTTAAATAGGAGGATAAGCCGATGAGCAACCCTTTTGAACAGGAAGACAGCAATTATGTGGTATTAATCAATGAGGAAGGGCAGTATTCGCTCTGGCCTGCATCCATTCCAGTTCCTGCAGGCTGGACCCAGATGCTGGGCAAGGCGAAACGCCGGGTGTGTCTTGATTACATCGCGGAGCAGTGGACGGACCTGAAGCCGCTAAGCCTCTGTGATGAAACGGGGATGCCCGGGGTGGTTCAAGAGGCTGGCGGATGAGACTCCGGCTGCACCCCAAGGCCATTGTCAGTATTGTCTACGTCCTGGCGATGTTTATGGTCGCCATGGATGGGACGGTGCTGAACGTCGCCCTTCGTACCATAAGCGAAGATCTGAACGTTCCACCTGCAGCATCTGGAACGTTGAACGTGGGATATCTGGTCAGCCTGGCTGTTTTCTTGCCTATAGCCGGATGGCTTGGTGACAGGTGGGGGAGTAAGAAAGTCTTCCTGTCGGCGCTCACCCTGTTTACGATTTCATCAGCACTCTGTGCTACGGCTGATAATCTGGGTACGTTAACGTTCTTTCGGATTTTGCAGGGAGCGGGGGGTGGCCTTCTCACACCCGTGGGCATGGCCATGCTGTTTCGAACATTTCCTCCGCAGGAGCGAGCCAAGGTATCCCGCATGCTTGTACTGCCTATTGCTCTGGCTCCGGCTCTCGGTCCGATTGTGAGTGGGCTGATTGTGGACCAATTATCGTGGCGCTGGATTTTCTATGTGAATCTGCCTGTGGGTATTCCTGCTGTACTATTTGGAATGCTGTACCTCAAGGAACATCAAGAGCCGGATGCAGGCAAGCTAGATGTTCCCGGGTGGTTGTTATCAGCGCCAGGGCTTGCTCTAACCATGTATGCCCTCAGCCAAGGGCCGCTGCGTGGATGGACATCACCGCTCACCCTCGGGACAGGCCTTACGGGAATTCTATTACTGGTGTTACTTGTTCAAGCCCAGCTTCGGGCACCCAAACCTTTGTTGGATTTGCGGCTGCTGAAGAATCGCCTGTTTCGTTACACGGGGCTCGTCTCCGTTTGTGGGGCTGGTGGTCTGCTGGGAATGTTATACGTATTTCCTCTAATGTATCAGCATGTACTGAATGCTTCTGCCTTGGAGACAGGGCTAACGACATTTCCCGAGGCGCTGGGGCTTATGATTGCATCGCAGCTTGTGCCTTGGACCTATCCGCGGCTCGGGCCGCGTAAATTAATAGCTATGGGCCTGATCTGTACGGCACTTATCTTTGTTACCCTTAGTCAGATCACAGCGGATACGAACCCGTGGTTCATTCGTTCATTATTATTTGGTGTGGGCATTTTCCTTGGACAGACGGTGGGTGCGGTACAGATTGCCTCGTTTGCCCAGATTCCGCCTCCATCCATGGGGCGGGCCTCCACCTGGTTCACGGTGCAGAACCGCTTAGGGTCCGCGATTGGACTCGCGGTACTGTCAGCCATATTGGCTGGCGTGGGTACAACCACTGCAAATGCGGCAGGCACCATGGAACCCAATGTGCTGGCTTACCGGCTGGCCTTATTGGGCGCTGCTGTATTTTTGCTAATCGGGCTTGTATTTGCTCTGAAAATCAAGGACACGGATGCAGCTGCAACCATTCGCAAATCGAGTGGAGGTGGACTTTTCCGGAGGCAGAGGCCGAAATCATCTCCACCGATATCGACAGAATCGACTGTGCAAACGAAAGGCTGATTACTCTGTTATAAGAGTGTAGTCAGCTAAATGAAATGAAGCGTTCGGTTTATGTAATATGCAAAGCCCCTGACGGAAAATGGTCAGGGGCTTATTAGCATGGATGGTGTTTAGTCTTAAACGATTTCTGTTCCTAGTTCAAAACATGGTATAAATCCTCAATGGTAATCACATTAGGTTTGGAGGGCGGTTCTATTTCTATGGAACTTGTGGTTGCCAGCATATGACCTTCATCCAGACGCTGGCTGAGAAAACGATAGGTCGGTGCTTCGGGACAATACCAGAGTCCGTCCATGCCACGCAGCATGGAGAAGGAGTCAAGCGGCATGGATAACCCCATACCGATGGCCTTGATATAACTTTCTTTCAGCGTCCACAGCCGATAGAAGGTTTCCAGCTGCTGGTCTGCGGGCTCTGCTAACAGATTTCGGCTCTCCAACGGAGAGAAGAAACGCTCGGCAATTGTCATGTCGATGGGGGATATTTTCTCTACATCCACGCCGAGTGGAGCGTGGCCTCCCGAAATAACTGCAACCCAATCACCGGAATGGGATACATTGAAGGGCAGGTCAGGGTGGCTGGTAAGTGAAGGCTTACCGTATGTATTGCGGATAAAGACAAGATCGCCCGGTCTCGAACCAGTCCACTTGCCTAATGTCATACGAGCCAGTGCTTCCCCAAGCACTGAGCGATAGGCATCGGCCTGATGAACAAATCGTGCTGCTTGCTGCCGCCGCTCAGCCGAGACGAGCGAGAGGAGCGAATGCCAAACTTCATTGGGAATTTCTGCTGGAATGCGCAGAAGTTGAATGTTTATCATGATTTATCACCTGACGAGATATTCGGCATGTTCAGTAGAATCCCCTTTACATTCCTTAGTCCTTCCGTTGGTTTTTTGCTCCCTATTTTACACCTGTTGCGTTCTCTTCCACTCCTCGTGTGCAACCCGAATGCGTTCCCACATCTCCACGCGCTCCAGTTCACTGTAGCGTACCAACGGTTCATGAAAGACTCCGTCCAACAACTCTCTCCAATCGGTGTAGCTCTGTATTTCGGTTTTATGAATGCCTTCTGCGGTATGCGTTCGCAGCATGCATCCACGCAGCTCGTTGCTGGCCACAGCATCCCTTTGGCGAAGTAGGAAAACATTATGCCATGGTGATTCAGCCGATTGACTGTAGAAATGATGTTTGGGGATAAATTCATCCAGGGTAAGAAGCACCTCCGGAGCATAGTCTACGCCTTCACTGGGTCCATGAGGTTCATATTCAAGCCGCCATCCCCCAGAAGCAACACTGGATGACGTTAAGTTGTAGGTGAATGGAGCTTCTCCATAAACCTCATAACGAAGTGGCAGAGGCTCGAAGGGCATGCCACCCAGGCCAACATCGACGATCCAGCGTTCGGTCCCAGATCCAGCTTCAGGTAGGAGAACTGACAGCCCAAGATGGAATGAGTTTACGCGCGGCTGCTCGCCATGGGGCTGGACACCGGCACGATGCCACTGTACTTTATAGCCGAGAGAATGAAGCAGGATGCTGAATGCACCATTGAGATGGAAGCAGTACCCGCTGCGTCCTTGCAAAACAAGACGGACTGAATGAGCAAGATCGATTGCTTCCGGGCGTCCTGTAAAGATATCTATTGTTTGCCATGAAAGGTACTGTACGCGTTTACGATGAAGTTCTGACAAAAATTCCAATGTTGGTGGTTTAATATCATCAATGTGGATTCGTTTCAGATAAGACTTCAGTTCTGAATCTGTCAATGTGTTCAAGCGGAATCACCTCAAATCGGTTAGTCGGCACTTCTTAAAGGAAGCAAAAGGCCATGATTTTATTGTAGGAGTGAACAGTTAAAATGGATACTCACGTTTAATCGGATTGTACCGGTACAATTGAGATAGCATATCTGTATGGTCGAGGATGAAATTCTTTTTTCGGGGGTATGTTAACCGTTTAGAGTGGATATAGGTTAGAATATAGATAGAAAGCAGGATTAGGAGATGGAAAAATGGCTAATGATGAAGTAATTTTGACACAGGAAGGCTTGGAAAAGCTGGAGGACGAACTGAGGGAATTGAAGACGGTGAAGCGTAAAGAGTTGGCTGAGCGTCTGAAGCTTGCAATCAGTTACGGTGACCTGAAGGAAAATAGTGAGTATCATTCAGCCAAAGATGATCAGGCATTTATGGAAACCCGCATTTTGATTCTGGAGAAGATGCTGACCAAGGCAAGAGTGATTAGTTCGGACAATATCGACTCCAACAAGGTGAGCATTGGCTCAATCGTGATGCTGAATGATATTGAATTTGCAGAGAAGATTGAATATCAACTGGTTGGTCCAGCCGAAGCCGATGTAGCGAATAACAAAATTTCCTACGAAAGCCCACTCGGCAAGGAGATTATGGGCAAAGAAGTAGGCAGCGTCATTCATGTCAATGCACCGATGGGTGTCATCAAATATGAGTTGCTTGAGATCAGATCGAACTAACTACAGATCAAATAAGGGTTACGTTGCTGCCATGGGGGTAGCGAGCGTAATCCTTTTTTTGTACCCAAAAACAGTCATTTAGAAGGTTATCGGAAGTATTCATGTTGTGTAATATAGTGCAAGGGGTTGGAGTGTGCATTTTTGTCCCATACTGGAATGTAGACGGAATGATTAATAAAAATAACCTCTTTCTCGAATGTAAATAAATAACATTTCGATTAATTTCGATTTTCGAATGACCTGACACGAGGTCTGTTATATAATTACGGGAAAACTTTAAAGTGATGGAGTAGATACGATGAATCAAAGTAAGTCAAACCTGGAGCAAGACAATACTGGCAAAGGTGAGCGCTTCTCACGCGCCGGGTTTATCCTAGCCGCCATCGGTAGTTCGGTTGGTCTAGGGAACATGTGGAAATTCCCTTATATTACGGGGGAAAATGGGGGAGCTGCGTTTTTCCTGCTCTTCATCGTCTGTCTATTGCTTATTGGTCTGCCTGTTCTGCTTGCAGAGCTTGCTATCGGACGCAGTGGCAGAGGCAGCGCCGCTACGGCATTTATCAAGGCTGGTGGACATAAGGGCTGGCTTGCGGCAGGTTTACTGCAAGTACTGACACCGTTTATCATCCTTTCCTTCTACGTTATTATTGCAGGTTGGACGCTGCACTATGCTGTGACCTCTTTTAGCGGTACATTGTTTGATAATCCGGATTATGCCGGGCAGTTTGGTTCCTTTGTAGGCGGATATTTGCCGATCATGTGGCAGCTGATTTCAGTGCTGATTACAGGCTGGATTGTAGCCAAAGGGGTTTCCAACGGGATTGAGAAATTCAACAAGGTCCTGATTCCGGCAATGTTGGTTTTGCTGATTATCTTGATGATTCGGGCAGTGACTCTGCCTGGAGCGGGTGCGGGAGTTTCCTTCTTCCTGAATCCCGATTTCTCGCAGCTGACGACTGAATCAGCGCTGGTTGCGCTTGGACATGCCTTTTTCTCCCTGTCACTCGGGATGGGTATCCTGGTGACTTATGGTTCCTATGTAGATAAAAATCAATCGCTGGGTGGAGCCACCATCGCTGTCGGTGCGGGTGACCTGCTCTATGCATTTATTGCCGGTCTGATCATCTTTCCAACGACATTTTCGTTTGGAATTGCACCAGACCAGGGGCCTTCGCTCATTTTCGTAGCTCTTCCAGCTGCGTTCTCGGCCATGCCACTCGGATTCCTGTTTGGTGGACTATTCTTCGTCCTGCTGGCAATTGCAGCACTCACGTCGGCTGTATCCTTGCTTGAAGTTCCGGTGAAATACTTCATGGAACGTTTGTCCTGGAGCAGAAACCATGCCGTATGGGTAATCTCGCTGGCTGTTTTCATCGTTGGCTTGCCTTCCGTACTGTCGCTGGGCTTGCTGCCTGAATGGACCATTGGTTCGAAGAGCGTGTTCGACTGGATGGACTTTGTAGCGTCCAACATTCTGCTGCCAATCGGCGGATTGCTTGTAACGATCTTTGCGGGTTACTTCTGGAAAAAGGCTGCAGAGGCTTCAGGCCTGAATGCAGGCTGGTTCCGGATTTGGTTGTTCATGCTGCGTTATGTGGCACCCATTCTCGTCATTCTCGTGCTGCTGCACACATCCGGAATCATTCACTTCTAACCGTGAAGACCGGGTAAGAGGAAACGATGTGCATTGTGCAGATTTGCCATAGCTAAAACCTCTTGGAAGAAATGCAAAAGCCCTTGTGTTCCCTCGATAATTTTGGGACAATACAGAGTAGAGGTTTTTTGGTAGGACCGATAAGCCATATGCTTTTTGCGAAAAGAGGACTATACAATGAACAAATCATCCATTTATGGATTAACATTAGAGCAACTTCGTTCCTGGCTGCCGGAGCATGGGCAGAAGAAGTCCCGTGCTTCCCGGATCTGGGAATGGTTATATCAAGAGCGCGTACATGATTTTCCTGAGATGAACGATGTGCGCCAGGAATGTCTGGATGTTCTCTCCGAACACTTCACGATGAACTCGATGAGTGAACACGTGAAGCAGGAGTCGGCAGACGGTACAGTGAAATTTCTGCTGCGGATGCAGGACGGCAACCTGATTGAGACGGTATTGATGCGCCAAAAATACGGTCTTACCGTCTGCGTAACGACCCAAGTGGGCTGTAATATTGGCTGCAGCTTCTGCGCGAGCGGATTGATTAAGAAAAGTCGTGACCTGTCCGCAGGAGAAATTGTGGAACAGATCATGCATGTACAGCGGCACCTGGATGCAGCGGGGCAAGGCGAGCGGGTAACCAACGTTGTCGTGATGGGCATTGGTGAACCGTTTGATAATTTCGAGAACATGAGTAATTTCATCGAAGTGATCAAGGATCGTAAGGGACTGGCCCTTGCTGCCAAGCGTATCACTGTATCCACAAGTGGTCTGCCTGACAAGATCAGAGAATTTGCAGACAGCAGTTTGCAAGTTAATCTGGCAATCTCCTTGCACGCACCGAATAACGAACTGCGTACACACATCATGAAGATCAACCGGGCCTTCCCGATTGAACAGCTGATGGATGCAGTAGATTATTATTTGGCGACTACGAACAAACGCATCATGTTTGAATATATTTTGCTTCGGGATGTTAACGATCAACGGGAGCATGCTGCCGAGCTTGCTGAACTGTTGTCCAGCCGTAAGAGCATGGTCAGTGTCAATTTGATCCCATACAATCCGGTTGATGAGCATAGTCAATATCAGCGGAGTACGGAAGAATCGATTCTGGGCTTCTATGATACACTTAAGAAAAATAACATCAACTCCACGGTACGTATGGAACACGGTACTGACATCGATGCTGCCTGCGGTCAACTGCGCAGTAAACAGATGAAAAATAATGCTGCCGAATCACAGCCAGACCGTCTGGCTATGGGGTAACCGTCCCCTGAGATGAAGGGTGAAGCATCGTTATAGTGCACGTAGGCAAAACGCCTCCGTATCTCACTGGAAAAGTGAGTACAGAGGCGTTTTTTAATATCTATTTGAGCTGTTTGATCATTAATAGATGGGGGATGCCATCTTCCATAAACACATCGGAGGCAGCGGCATATCCAAGACGTTCGTAGAACCCGGAAGCTTGAACCTGCGCATGCAGTTTAGCCTTCTCCAGCCCTTGATCCAGAGCCATTTGTTCCAGTTTGTCGATCAATACCCGGCCGAGGCCATGTTTGCGGTAATCCATCATCACACAGATCCGTTCCAGCTTGGCGACATTCTCCACAACGCGCAATCTGGAGGAAGCGGCGGGTACGCCGTCCACATAGAGGAGAATATGACGGGCTTCGGTACCGAGCGCATCATAGGCGTCGAATTCCTCTTCTGCGGAGACCCCCTGCTCTTCTACGAAGATAGCGGTACGAATGGCGAAGCAGGCATCGAGCAGTTCCTGATTATCAACTTCTACAATAGTGGTATTCATGAATGTTTCTCCTTTGGCCGATAGTAATGTCATTCTGGCATGGTAAACTGATACAAAAGCAAAATCGGATCCTAAAAAGAAGCAAAATTTCATCGTTCATTTTTAAGATGAGTTAATTTTAGTTATATCACTAATTATGTTGCGAATGCAACAAAATGATAAGAGGGTGTGCGTACAATGACTGAGAAAAAAGAAGTGCTGCGCGAGATTGGCATGATCGCACGTTGTTTGGATTCCATCAGCAATGTTGAATTTCAACATTTGAATCTCTCTCGTGGACAGTATCTGTATCTGTACCGCATATGCGAGAACCCTGGCATCATTCCTAACCAGCTGGCTGAGATGATCAAAGTGGACCGCACCACCGCAGCCAGAGCGATCAGCAAGTTGGAGGCGGACGGGTTTATCGTCAAAAAGTCGGCATTGGGTAATAAAAAGAACAAGCAATTATATCCAACGGAAGCCGGACTGGATGCCTGGGCTTTTATTCAAAAAGAGGGAGTGCATTCTGACCAGGTAACCCTGGAGGGACTGACAGAGGAAGAGATAGAGCTCGCCGTCAACCTTCTGCGGCGGATGCGCCATAATATCGAAGTGGATTGGAAGTTTGTCAAAAAAGGCGGCCGTCGGGCTTATATGAATGCGACCGAATGAGCAGAGCCTCTATCCTTGATCCTTACATCCCAGACCTTAGCCGAGCCAATTTCAAGGAGCAGAATCGTTATTCCACAGGATTAATAGCACAGGAGGAAATCATGAAGAGCATCAAGCGTAGAAGACTGACATGGCTGGTGACACTATCCGTTATTGCAGTCAGTATTGTGGCCTTGTCGTTTCTGTACATGAAGGAGAGGTTTGTGATGAACGAGGTGTCTCCGACGGTAGCATTTGTCCAGAAACATATGACCAATCCGAATGGCACGCTCGCTTCCTATTTGCAGGATGCTGCTTCAGAGCAGGCAGACATTGTTGCCGGCAGGGAGGCGTTGTCGGAATCACTCGGTTTGTGGATGCAATATGCGGTTGCCAAGAACGATCAGGCATTGTTTGAACAGAGCTATGAACTGCTGACGACTTATTTTCTGATGCCTCAGAAGTATATTGCCTGGAAACTGGACAAGGAAGGCAAGTCACACGTAACAACCAATGCACTTGGTGATGATTTTCGAATTATAGACGCTTTATTGAAGGCTGCGGATCAATGGGAACAGGGCAGAGATGTGAAGTTGACCACGGCTGCCGAGATCTCCCGTACCTTGAGCCAATCCGTACAGAATGAAGGGTACTTTGTTGATTTTCATGACTTTGCAGGAGGATATTCCCCGGATACGTTGAGCTTGGTATATGTGGACTTGCCGGCCCTCGAGCAGATGGAAAAACACGAGATGCTGCATCCTGGGACATACACCAAATATGAGAATTTGCTTCAAAACATGCCGGGTGACGGAGTGTTCTATCCCAAAACATTCAACGTTGTAACCCAGGAGTATACATATGATGACAAAGTAAACCTGATTGATCAGCTCATCATAGCGAACCACCTAGTCAACACCAGTCGGAATTCGGACGAGCTGATTTCTTTTTTGAAAAAGGAGTTTGAAACCCGTCATCAGCTGCCTGGACAGTATGTTCGTCATAATCGTGTACCTGCGGTAAGCTATGAATCGCCTTCCGTATATGGACTCGCCATATTGCTTGCCGTGCGCTCGGGTGATCCAAAATGGGCCAAACAGCTGTATAACCATATGATCACGATGCGTGGTCAGGATGTGGCTTATCCGGGAGGATATGTGTTTGATGGGAACACCCATATGTTTGATAATCTGTTCCCTTTGCTTGGAGAGACAGAATTACAGAAGTTCCTTAAAAAGTAATAGATTTGTAATCTTATTTGGGGTATAAATATGATAGGATATAAATGTCTAATCATGTCATAATTTGGCGGATTACTAGAAGACATAACTTAAACCATCGGAGAGAAGGAAACTATGAGAAACAAAGCACCTATCCAACGTATCGCATGGGGATATGCCAGTCTGATTGGATTAGCTGTTATTCAGCAACTCGTCATTTATCTCAAAATTTACATGAATCAGAGCTTTACCACACTTGATGTCGTATTCAGCATTGTGTCGCTTGGCGCGCTGGTCCTTGGTTTTGTGATACCTGTCGGAGTGTCTGTTGTCGCCGGGTTCGTATACCTGGTTTCTTATTTTGTATGGCTTGTGACCTACGCGAACGTGGATGTACTGACGTTCTCATGGTGGCTGCTGATTCCGGCCAATGTGGCGGTGGCTGCTTTCATTAAAGCAAGTCTGGTTCGAAGCGCACGAGTGATGGAGCGGCTGCAGGAACTGCAGGACCGCAATCCGGAGCTGGATCTGGATACCACTCTCGGCAACAAGGAGGCCCTTGCAGATACGGTTATCAAGCAAAGTAACCTGGCAAGAAGATACTCGGAGCAGTATGGATTCAGCATGGCCATGTTCAAGATTGAATTTTTGCCGCTGGTCCTTGAATCACTCGGATCTGTCCGGTATGCACAGTTTCTGCTTGAACTGTCGAACACCATTCAGAAGCAAATTCGGTTCGAAGATTATAAATTTTTTGTAGACCGGGGACGGTTCGTCATTATCTGTCCGATGACCAATGTGGAATATTTGCCTGTGCTTACAGAACGGATCAAAAAGGCCATGATGGATCTGCAATTTATCGATAAAAAGGGAAACGAGCTGCAGACGGTTATTCGCTCCGGTGCCCTTGTTTTTCAGAAGGAACAGTTCAGTAAGTACGAGGATATCGATGCTGTAATTGCTGCGCTAGAACGGAATACAGAGACAGATCTCATTGGAGAGTACATCTAGATGCAGGAGGAGGCATAGTCCGGTGAATTATTTAACATGGTTTGTTCCGCTCTGCATTATCGTCAGTAGTTTCTTCACGATCACCATACTTATCTTAACCGTTGCGACGCTGCGTTTTCGAGGGAAAATCAACAGGAAATATGATCGGAGGAAGTTGAATGGCTGATTTCCTGCTGCTGATGTCCATTCTTAGTATCTGGATATCAGTCACTGAATCTATTGTCATTATGGCCGGGGCTATTCGATTCATCAATAAACAAGAGAAAAAGGGAATTCAAATCCCGGAGAACATGGATGACTATCCAACGGTAACGGTCATGGTGCCTGCACATAATGAAGGCGTAGTTATCGTTTCTACGGTTGAGCATATTCTGCGTCTAAATTATCCCGAACATAAAGTTCAGGTCATTGTCATTGCTGATAATTGCACGGATGATACAGCTGAACGGCTTAAGGCGCTCAAGGCAAAGAGCAGCTATGCTGACCGCGATTTCACGATTCTGGAGCGGAAAGGCACAGGAGGGAAATCCGGGGCACTGAATGATGGCCTCGAACTTGCCTGGGGCGAATGGATTTGCATTTATGATGCAGATGCGGCACCTGAACGAAATGCATTAATGTTTCTGACACAGAAAGCGCTGGAGAACCCAGAGAAGCATGGTGCTGTATTTGGACGTAATAAGGCTCGTAACCGGGGACAGAATTTTCTCTCCCGCTGCATTAATCTGGAGCTTGTAACCGTTCAGCGTGTTCACCACACCGGGCTATGGGAGTTATTCAAACTCGGGACGATTCCAGGCACCAACTATATCATTAAGGCAAATCTGATTCGCGAAATTGGCGGATGGGATCCCGATGCCATTACAGAAGATACGGCTGTGTCGTTTGATATTCTTACCCGTGGTCAGCTGATTGCATTAGCGCCGCAAGCGGAAGCCTATCAACAGGAACCGGAGCAGTTGAAGGTTTACATGAAACAGCGCCAGCGCTGGTCCAAGGGGAATTATCAGGTCGTTATTGATAATGTTAAGCATCTGTTCGACCGTACAAGCTGGAGAATTAAACTCCATGTCCTGTACTATGCTGCGAGTTATTTCTGGTTTATGATCGCCATTATTGTTTCGGATATTATCTTTGTTTCTAACCTTGTATACCAAGTTATCGCATTGTTTAATCCCAACGTTATCTCTCCATTCCAGTTCTCCGGAGACGTATACGTGTATCTTGTGGTTGCTTGGGCACTTATGTATTACATTTATGTACTGCAAATTAATTTGGCGCTCTCTGCGGATATTGGACAGAGCAATACACAAAACTTCATTGTGGCCTGCCTTTCCTACTTCACATATGCCCAGTTGTTTCTGGTTATCTCCGTTAAGGCGTTTATCTCTCTCATTGGGGACAAACTGTTCCGCAGAGAAACCAAATGGTATAAAACGCAGCGATTCGGCTGAGTGCATTCATGTTAAAACAAAGGCTGTTTCTGACCTGTTCAGAGGCAGTCTTTTTTTGTTATGGAAAAACACATGCACAGTAGGTACAATCTTTCTATTCCTCTCTGCGAGCAAATAACACACAGGGTACTGTGGATAGATGGAATAACTTAAAGCAGCCAAGAAACCTGTCCACATGTGGATAAGTTTCTTGGCTGCTTTTGTACTCAGGCTGTGTACAGATGAGCCATTTTATTTATCGGCAGCTCTCACATAGACCCGATCTCCATGTCGGTCCACATCTACAGGCGCTTCAAAAAAGTCACTCAACACTTCGGTGTTCATCACCTCAGAGGTTAACCCACTGCTCACAACCTCACCTCGCCGAAGCAGGAGACTGTGACTGAACATGGGCAGAATCTCTTCGGTATGGTGGGTCACATAGATCAGGGAAGGAGAGTTCTTTCTCTGCGATAGTTCACTGATACTCTCCAGCAACCGCTCACGGGAGAACAGATCAAGCCCATTGCAGGGCTCATCCAAAATAAGAATTCGCGGATTCGCCATCAGGGCTCTTGCAATAAGAAGCTTCTGCTTCTCGCCCTGTGAACAGGTACGGTATTCGCGATCCCACAAGTGCTCACAGCCAAGAGTAGTCATCAGCTCCCGGGCCTGGTCCAAATCCTCATCGGAGAGCTTGTCATAGAGACCAATCGTGGCATGCTTTCCGCTAATGACGACATACTGGGTTCGGTCCGTGCCATGTAATTTTTCCTGTAGCGAGGAGCTAACCCAGCCGATGGTTTTACGCAATTCACGCAGGTCGACCTCACCATACGGATGTCCAAGTACCGAAATCGTGCCTTCGGTAGGCCAGAGATAACCGGTGATCATGTTAAGCAGCGTGGTTTTGCCAGAGCCATTGAGGCCGAGCAATGCCCAGTGTTCGCCGTCCTTAACCCGCCAGCTGACATCGTTCAGCAGGGTGATCGGTCCCCTTTTCCAAGTCACATGTTGTACATCAATAATCATGGCGTATTCCTTCCTTCTGTTTAACCTCTGTCTCGATAATCCTGACCTTATTGTAGTCACAAAATCACTGACGTTTCAATGGATTAGGCCGTTCTTGGCCGATCTCGGCGCAGGAATACAGCACACACCCCGAGTAGGGGCAAGAAGGAACATAGCTTGATGACGAATGAAATGCTGGTCACATCAATCAGCGAACCGAGCACAACAGAACCAAGTCCCGCCATGCCGAACGACAAGCCGAAGAACAATCCGGACACCGTTCCGATATGACGTGGCAGTAGTTCCTGCGCATACACAATAATGACGCTGAAGCCTGACATGAGAATTAGTCCGATGATGCCGCATAATACCATGGATAGAGCAGGTCCGGCATATGGCAGCAGTAATGAAAATGGTGCGGTACCCGCGATGGAGAACCAGATCATCGGTTTACGTCCGTAACGATCAGCCAGCGGGCCGCCGAGCAAGGTTCCGATCATCCCCGCAAATTGTAGAATGAACAGGCAGATCTGTGCCTGCGAAAGAGGCAGGTTGTACGCATCAGCGTAATAAAAGGCATAGTACCCGGTCATGCCGGCAATATATACGAATTTGGAAAACAGCAGCAGGATGAGGATTCCCATTGTAAAAGCGATGAATCCCCGACTTGCAGGCTGGGCAGTAGGCTGCCCGATGCCATTTGACTGTACAGGCTGTTGCTGACGGGTGTGGTTTTCTGCCAGCTTGTGTCGGTACCAACGGCTGACGGAAGACTGGATTATAATCCCGATCAGGGCAAAACCCATCAACCATAAGAAACTAAGCTGCCCGTGTGGCAGAAGAATAAAGGCAACGAGCAATGGCGCGAGGGCTTGACCCGTGTTGCCACCGACCTGGAAGATGGACTGTGCCAATCCGCGTCCGCGGCCAGCTGCCAGATGGGCGACACGTGAGGACTCGGGATGGAGAATGGATGAGCCTATGCCAATCAATGCTGCGGAAACAAGCAGCATCCATAACTCGGAAGACAAGGCGAAGCCGAGAACACCAATCAGGGAGAATAACATGCCTCCGGGAAGCAGGATCGGCATCGGCTTGCGATCAGACATATAACCGATCAGCGGTTGTAGAACGGATGCGGTAATATTCAATGTGAAGGCAATCCAGCCCATTTGAGCGAAACTGAGCTGCATGGTTTGCTGGAACAGCGGGAAGGCAGACGGGACAACGGTCTGCATCGCATCATTCAGCAGATGGGCGAAGCTGACTCCGGCAAGCGCCCAGTTGGCGGAGTGGTTGATTTGCATTTTGCTTACAGCGGCTTGAGCCACGGGAGATCACCTCGAATTATTTTTTATCATGATAAAAGATTCAGACAGCCATTGTCTTTGCGAAAAGTGCTTGGAAAGTGAGCACGATTTGCTATAATGTCTGCAGGTGAGGAAACGATGGAATTAAACATGATGTTGAATGGATTGGAATTGTGGAAGGCTTCAGGTGGTTTCTCCAATGAACCCCATGTGCATGATGACTGGTATCAGGTTACATTGCCAGTAAGAGGCGAGTGTCATCTGGTGCAGGAGCAGCAGGCTTATCCTCTGCAAGCAGGACAGGGCATAATTGCCCATCCCCAGACGGAGCACTTTTTCGAGATTGGTTCAGATTCGGCAGTTATCGTTATCAAGTTCCGCAATCCGCCAGGAGGTGGCTTAGGGGAATTAGATCGAAGAAGGGCGCAGACCGAATTTCGGCCCACACAAATCTTCGACCCAGCTGAAATCAGCAGACTGTTCCGAGGTTGGAGTGCCCTTTTGCTGGACGACGCGCCTGAATCGTTGCAAATACAGGAAATCGAATTAGCCGTAGAGACATATCTTTCACAAGTGCTGTCTGGTGCACAACAGAATAGAGGTAGTCTGACGATGGCAACCGCAGGAACTGAAGCCACTGGGGGTGCCGGGTCGAATCTGGTTTGTGAGCAACTTCAGAATTTGTTTGAGCGAACAACCAGCAACGGAGGCGCGTTCATTGATCCCCATCTCCGGCGCGTGCTGGAGTATATACACAGTGACTATACAAGTTCGATGGACATTGATTCTATGGCGGCAATAGCGCACCAGAGCAGATATCACTTTATGCGCTCCTTCAAAGCATTGACAGGTTCAACACCGTATCAGTATGTGCTGCATTTGCGTGTGGAGGAAGCCACCAGACGACTGCGTCTTACGACAGATTCAGTGACCACAATTAGCTTTTGGCTGGGATTCTCCAATGTCAGTCAGTTCTATAGAGTGTTTCAGCGAATAAAGGGTGTAACACCGATGGAGTATCGGAACCAGGTGTAGAGTTTGAAGTACTTGGCTCTGACTTTTCAGTCTAATATCTGAAAAAGCCCCCATCCCCCGCATATGGCGAGGGAATGGAGGCTTTTTGCTTCATTCAACTTAGAAATCAAAGTTGTCCGGGTCTGGTCCAACACGAACATCTTCGTTGAGGGCGCTGATCCGATCCATCTCATCGTTGGACAATTCAAAGTCGAAGATGGAAGAGTTCTCAATGATCCGATTTTCCTTAGTGGACTTCGGAATGGTAATGACACCGTTCTGAAGATCCCAGCGCAGGATAACTTGTGCCACGGATTTGCCTTTGGCTGAAGCAATCTCAGTAAGCACAGGGTTGTCCAGCAGTTGACCCTGCATCAGCGGTGACCAGGCTTCAAGCTGAATACCATGTTTCTCACAGAAGGCTTTGAGTTCGGCCTGAGTAAGGCGAGGATGATACTCGACTTGGTTAACCATTGGTTTCACTTGGGCATCCTGCATCAGGTCTTCAAGGTGATGGATCTGGAAGTTACTTACGCCAATCGCTTTGATCCGGCCTGCAGCATAGAGCTCTTCCATGGCTTTCCAAGCACCTTTGTATTTGCCTGCTTTTGGCCAGTGAATCAGGTACAGATCCAGATATTCCAGACCCAGCTTGTTCAAAGTTGTATCGAAGGCTGCAAGAGTCTCTTCATATCCAAGGTCTGCAGTCCAGGCTTTGGATGTGACAAACAGTTCTTCGCGCTTCAGGTTATTTTCTTTCAACGCTTCGGCAATCGCTTGTCCGACACCGGATTCGTTACCGTATATTGCGGCAGTGTCGATGCTGCGGTAGCCATGCTGGATTGCTTTTTTGACCGCTTCAATCAATTCCGCGCCTTCTTCTACTTTAAATACTCCTAGTCCAAACCAAGGCATTTGAACGCCGTTATGCAAAGCTACTGTAGATTGTAAGTGTTGTGCTGTCATGTGATGTCCTCCTAAGTGTGTTCGTAATTCAAAAAAAGTAATTCTCAGATCGTTCAATCTGATCCCGCAAAATTAAATGAGGGTAGATTAAATAGGGTCCAACGTACTATAATACTATACCATACGAAACCGGTTCCTTTAAACGAGGGCTCATGAGTCGCCAACGTGATCAGACCGAGAATTCAATTTTCGGTGTATCTTTTCCTAATATAGAATGCTTATGCAACTGATGATCTGCGTTCAAGGACTCTAGCCCATCCTGTCAGAAGAACGGCGGCAAGAACCATAATTGCACCGACCCAAGTCGTATGCACGAGCCCAATGGAGTCGGTAATGACTCCGCCCAGATATGCGCCTATGGCGATACCCGCATTAAAGGCAGCGATGTTGAAGGCGGAAGCTACATCCTTAGCCTGTGGCGCATAGCGTTCTGCAAGCGTTACGACATACATCTGAAGTCCGGGTACATTCATGAAGGCAAGCAGACCCATGCCGAGAATGGTGAGCAGTGCTGCCAGCTTGAACGGTACGGTAAAGTACAGTATGCCCAGAATGATCGTCTGAACGATAAACATATAAAATAATGCCTTCAGCGGATTACGGTTGGCCGCTTTGCCCCCAATGATATTGCCGATCGCGATGGCGATTCCGTATAACAACAGAATGGCTGCCACGGTTTGCTCGGAATATCCACTAATATCATGCAGAAGCGGGGACAGGTACGTGAAAACGACGAATGTACCTCCGTACCCAACCGCTGTGATTGCAAATGCCAGCAGCAGTCTTCCTCCCGTTACAAGCTTCAATTGGTCACGGAATGCTGTGCGTGTTCCGCGCTGCAGCGTGGAAGGAACAAGTACCATATTACCAATAAGGGCAATGATGCCGACAATAACAATGAGAATAAATGCAGCACGCCAGCCTAAGTGTTGACCGATCAGTGTACCCAGAGGTACTCCGGTCACGGTAGCAATGGTCAGGCCCGAGAACATAATGGCAATGGCACTGGCCCGCCGGTTTGCTGGCACAAGGTCAGCCGCTATGGTGGAACCGATGGACATAAACACCCCATGTGACAGGGCTGAAACAATCCGGGCTATAAGCAGCATTGTAATGCCGCTTGATAGCGCGGCCATCGTATTGCCTGCAATGAAAACAACCATGATGGCCATCAACAGTGTCTTGCGTGACACAGTTGAAGTTAATGAGGTCAGGATGGGCGCCCCGAAGGTTACACCGAGCGCATATAAAGTAACGGTCAGTCCCGCTGTAGTTACGGAAATGCCCAGGTCACCCGCAATGAGTGGCAGCAGTCCAACACTGATAAACTCAGTGGTGCCGATGGCAAATGCACTAATTGCCAGAGCAAGTAGGGCCCAGGTGCTGCGTTTTGAATCTTGTACCATGTTTCTTGTTCAACTCCCCGAATGTAGATTTACGTACCGGCAAATGCTATTATGAATTATTCGGTATAAAATGAATAGTACGTACTTTTTAGTACCATACGTACTTTTTGGTGCCTATATAGATAAGCTTGGCGAGTTCATCAGATGATTAGGGGAGGAAGCATATAATGAACAGAAAAAAATACAATATCTCGGTCGAGGCTACACTTGAGGTGATCGGCGGCAAGTGGAAGTGTGTCATTCTCTGTCATCTTACGCATGGCAAAAAACGCACCAGTGATCTTAAGCGTATTATGCCCGCCATTACCCAAAAGATGTTAACTCAGCAGCTTCGGGAGCTGGAGGATGACGGAATCGTGAAGCGGATCGTCTATAATCAGGTCCCGCCCAAGGTAGAGTATGAGCTCAGTGAATATGGCTGGAGTCTGGAGCCGATTCTGAATGCACTATGCAATTGGGGAGAGCAGCATATCGTGAAGGAGTACGGGGACAAATCAGCAATGCTCGAGGACAATGGATTGAACCATTTTGATTCGGATGAAAATAAGGAG
This sequence comes from Paenibacillus sp. ACRRY, assembly GCF_022346995.1. Classification (GTDB taxonomy): domain Bacteria; phylum Bacillota; class Bacilli; order Paenibacillales; family Paenibacillaceae; genus Paenibacillus. The sequence goes on from NZ_JAKRNM010000003.1 coordinate 83,874, forward strand.
CTGATCAAGCAATGAATTATGAGATTTTGCATGAAGGTGCTTTTGCCATGCTCAAGGTTCGTTTGCAGCGCGGAGAGCGATTCAAGGCAGAGAGCGGCGCCATGGTATCCATGACACCGACGGTTCAGCTGAAAGGATCTGCGGAGGGCGGCATGTTTGCTGGATTCGGCAGAATGATCAGCGGGGAGAAGTTCTTTTTTCAAGAGTTAACCGCTGTAGGAGGGCCTGCAGAGATTTTGCTGTCACCTTCCACCATGGGCGGTGTGGAGGCCGTTGAGCTGGATGGCTCCTATTCTTTGTATGTGCAGAAGGATGGATTTTTGGCCGGGACAGAAGGCATTCAGGTAAATAGTAAAATGCAAAACCTGAAGAAGGGTCTCTTCTCGGGAGAGGGTTTCTTCATTGTTGAGATCAGCGGGAGAGGCACGGTATTTCTGTCTTCTTATGGTGCAATTCACGCCATTCATCTGGCAGCTGGAGAAGAAGTCATTGTGGATAATGCGCACCTGGTTGCCTGGCCTCAATATATGGAGTATCATATCGAAAAAGCGTCGCAGGGCTGGTTATCCAGTGTGACCAGTGGTGAAGGACTGGTATGCCGATTCAGAGGTGAGGGTACAGTCCTGATCCAGAGCCGTAATCCGCAGGGATTCGGACAATGGGTGAAGCAGTTCATCCCTTCCCGCTGACAATTAGTCAGCAACCCGATTAACTCTACAATGCACCGCATACAACAAGTCCCAAGGCATCAGTGATGGAGGAATAATGAGATGAGTTCACAGTATAAAAACGCACATGAAAGTCCAGGACATCTGCTGTGGCAGGTTACAACGATGTGGCAGAAGGAAGTCCGCAGGGTGCTTGATCCATTGGGATTAACCCCGCCGCAATTTGTACTTCTGCATGGCTGCTTATGGCTGAATGAGAGAGATACAGAAGGAAAAGGCGTAACGCAGGTTCAGCTTGCGCATTTCGCCAACGTGGATGTGAATGTCACTTCTCAGGTTCTTCGAGCGCTTGAAAAGCGCGGATTGATCCATCGCAGTCGCCATCAGACCGATACCCGTGCGAACATCATTACTACAACGCCAGAAGGCACGGAGCTGGCCAACCGGGGAATTCAGCTTGTTGAAGAGGCTGACAGACAGTTTTTTGACCTGGTAAGCGATCATAAGGAAGAGTACATGGATATTATGCGGGAACTTATCAAAAATAAATCGGAATAGTCGTTGTATGGCATCCTACAATTTATTGAACTCATATATGATATACCCATCGAAGCAAGGTAAGATGAGTTGGCACCTGGCCTTCTACATACAGACATTGAAAACCTCCCCGACCATGAGCCGGGGAGGTTTTTTTATAAACTTCTTCTAATTCAGTCGATATGAGGCGAACGGCTCGCCATGACGAAACGAGTCACTAAGTTGATCCAGCTCCGTAATCATGTCCGGCGTAAGCTCCAGGCTTAAACTAGCCAGGTTATGCTCCAGCTGTTCGGTACGCGTGGCACCAACGATTACCGTCGAAACGGCTGGACGAGCCAGCAACCAGGCGAGCGACAGAACACTTGGAGAGCAGCCGTATTCTGCTGCTTTCTCGCTTACCTGCTCTCCTAATCTGACATTGTGCTCGAGCAGGAACCGGTTGAAGGATGGATCCGTATCGGCCCGGGAGCCCGAAGGAATACCAGCTTGTCCATTATATTTGCCAGTCAGAATACCGCCAGCAAGTGGGAAATAGGGGATAATTCCGACGCCTTGATCAAGACACATTGGTACCAGTTCCAGCTCTGGGGTGCGGTCTGCCAAGGAATAGCTAGTTTGAGTGGAAATATAGCGCACATGACCTTTTAGTTCGCTGATGCCGAGAGCTTTCATGAGTTCCCAGGCTGCATAGTTGGAGGCCCCGATATAGCGGACTTTACCGGAGGAGACCATGTCATCCAGTGTTCGCAAGGTTTCCTCCAGAGGAGTGTGCGGATCAAATGTGTGGATCTGGTAGAGATCCACGTAGTCCGTCTGCAGACGCCGGAGGCTCTGTTCCAGTTCTTGCTGCAGATGATAGCGGGAGGAACCCCGCCCATGAGGACCATCATGCCGGGGAAGTCCGGCTTTGGTTGCGAGCACAGCGTTTTCCCGCCGCCCCTGTAGGGCCTGTCCAATAATTCGTTCCGATTCGGTTCCAGCGTAGATGTTGGCGGTATCGATAAAGTTGATTCCCTGATCCAGTGCTGCATGAATAATGCGGGTTGAAGCCGCGTCATCTGCACGTTTACCAAAAGCATTCGTGCCGAGCCCAAGTGCAGATACACGCAAGCCGCTGTTGCCTAAACGTCGATATTCCATTCCTCATCGCTCCTTCTGTGTCAGTTCTTGTATAGCAGATTATAACGTAATCTATTGAAAACGTGTTATTAATATAGTTAAATGATTCTAAGAACCCGTTATTAAAGGAGATATGATGGAGAACAGTGCTGCACATTTAACCCGCCGGAAGCCGAAGAAACCGAAGAAGAGATGGAAGAAACCACTAATCATTACCCTAAGTGTGCTGATCGTGCTGGGAGGACTTGGATATGTCTACCAAAAACAACTTGTGCTGCTGGCATTTGACCTATTTGCCTCAGGTACAGTGAAGGAAGCCCTTGATGATTCCTACAAACCGGTTGGAGATCAGAATGCAGAAGTTCCTGTGGTACAACACACCGACCCATTCTCGCTACTGCTGCTGGGGATTGATCAACGGGATAACGAACCAAGCCGTTCGGATACGATCATCTATTCCGTTGTGCGTCCGGAAGACAATAAAGTGCTGCTGCTGTCCATTCCGCGAGACTCCTATACCGAGATTGTCGGGCGGGATGTAAAATCAAAGATTAATTCAGCCTATGCCCATGGCGAAGCCAAGATGGCTATGGATACGGTAGAGAATCTGCTGGAGAACAAGGTGGACTTCTATGCCGCAATTAATTTTAACGGACTTAAGGATATTGTCGATGCGGTTGGCGGCGTGGAGCTGCCGATTAAGAAAAATATCGAGAACAAGCTCAAGAGTCATGAGAAGCTATTCGTGGAGGCCAATAAACCCATCTATAGCGGCGAAGAAGCTCTTGGCTATGTCAGATACCGGGAGGACTCCGATTTTAACCGGACGATGCGCCACCGAATTTTCCTGAGCGCGTTCATGAATCGGGCGTTGGAGGTCAAAAATCTGACCAAGATCCCGGACGTCATCAAGATTGCCGGATCGAATTTTACAACGAATATGAGCTCGGATTTCATCGTGAATTTTGCCGAGTCCTTATATATGAAAGACAGTGCGCCAACAATCAGCAACTATATGCTGAAAGGTGACGGCGCAACCCGCAGTGGAACTTGGTATTATGATCTATCGGAGGATGATCTGCAGCATGTGCGGACCATGCTCAGCAATTGGCTGGACCCGGATGCCACCGAAATTATGGAACCTGAATCCGCAGATGGGGAAGAGAAAGATGCCGCATAAAGCCTTTATCATGTAGAATTATCTTAAGTTGTGTAACCCCGAGGAGCGAGCTTGCTTCCCGGGGTTTTTGCTGTGCATTTATCGCGGGTTAGGGTGCTCTTGGATGAGAAGATGCAACCTATCTCAATCTAGAGGATCATTTCATGGCATATGTATAGTAAAATATAGGGAAACACATCAACATCAACCAATGGAGGAACCTTATGAAGGACTTCAAGGACCGACTTCGCCAGGTTCAGGAACAGCAGAGGCAGCTGGTGAAAGAATACAACACGCTGCTTCAGGACTATCAGTCCGATGACCTGATTGTGCAGAATGAACAGCTTCGTGAGCAGGTGAATGCACATGAGCTGAAGCTGCGTCAGATCGAGGCACGTGCACGCAAGATGGAGGAGGAGAATGCCCGTCTTCGGATGGCGTTGTCTGAACAGATGCTGGATGAGAAACTGAATCTCATTCGCGTATCCCAAGAGAAAATGGAGACATACTTCCGCGGGAAAACAGCTGTACATAATGACCGGTTAGAAGCTCACGAACATCGTACCAAAATAAACATGAACGCTCTATTCAATAAGGCTTCGGAGGAGCTTCAGGAAGATGCGATGGAGTTCAAGGAGAGGATTGCTTATCTTGCTGCAGAGGTGAAGGAAAGCATCGAACGGCGTAGACAAACGCTACAAGAGCGGGAAGAAGCGGTTCGTAGGCAGATGCAGCTTGGCTATGAGCATATGGCAGAGGAAGGTTTGAGTGAAGAAACCATTCAGCGCCGAATTCGTCAGAACCGGATGGAGATGAAGATTGGGCTAAGCTGGATCAACAAGGTTGCCATCCTGCTTATTATTCTTGGCGTTGGTGCAGCGTTCCAGTATTCGTACTCCACGTGGTTCAATGATGAGATGAAGGGCGGTGCGTTCTTCCTGCTCGGCGTGCTGATGCTTGCCGGAGGGGAGTGGCTGTTTCGGCGGAAACGTCAGACGTTTGCGATGGGATTACTCGGAGGCGGAATCTCGGTACTGTTCGGCTCTATTTTCTACAGTTATTTTCTGCTCCATATTATCGGTCTATATACGGGTCTTGGCCTTTCTGTCCTTGTATCGGCGGTGTCCGTCCTGCTATCGCTAAGATATCAGTCGAGGACGATCTGCTCGCTTGGTCTGGTGGGCGGTTATCTGCCCCTGTTCTCGTATATGGCCTATTTCGGTCTCAGCGGGAACTCCGTGTATGTTGCCATGGTCTATTTGCTGCTTCTTAACGGCATAATTGTACTCATTTCCTTCGGCAAACGTTGGCCGATCGTGCATTATATCAGTTTTCTGTTTAATACACCGTCCATGTTGATCCTCCTGTGGCTATCGCCGAACAACGTTGTGGGTATGGTGTACTCTGTTGCTACGTTTGCATTATATCTGGGAATTACACTCGCGTATCCATTCAAACATCGGGTCAAACTGACCTGGTGGGACTTCGCCCTGCTGGCTATGAATACGAGCATCAGCTGTCTGATGCTGTATGTACTATTTGACGCAGAAGGCTGGGAGGATGCGCAGGGATTGCTGGCGCTTGTATTCTCCCTGGTGTATGTTGGACTCGCCGGGTGGGTACAGCGCAATATGGTTCAGGAGAAACAAACCATACTATTGTTCTATATCACATCCTTGACCTTTGCCATTCTGATGATTCCGTTCCAGTTTGGGGCGAAGTGGCTGTCCATGGGATGGTTAATCGAGGGGATTTTGCTTGTTATCCTAGGTCATCTGAAACAGTTCAGGTCAGTAGAACGTGCGGGGTGGGGCGTTGTAATCCTGTGTGTGTTCACCTTCGTATATTATGATGTGCTGGTGCTATACATGGTGGGAGAGCAATCCTATTTTATGCTGAAATACTCCTGTATTACGCTGGGTGCCCTTTTGATTACATCGTATTATGCCATGGTCGGCAGCGGGAAAGGGCTATTGTCCAAAACCAAAATTCATTATAGTGAGCTGGAGCTTGGCATGCTGAATATATTCAAGTATGTCACCCTCGGAAACCTATGGATATATGTTCTGTACGAGTCTAATGAACTCTATACCCGAGCAGTTAATGAGACATTCCTGCTCTACATGTTCTACAAATGGTTGATGTTTGCTGCATTAACCATCGCGCTGGCGTATGCCTTAAGCCGAGCTAAGTTATTCCATGACCAGATGGTGAAGTACTACACAACCTTTCTGCATGCAGCAGGCTGCTGTATTGCACTTGCAGTAACGTTGTCCATGCCGGCACTCGATCCTGGAGCACAGCAGCATACGGCTGCAGAGATTGTGGGATTGCTGGTTCTGATTATTTTTAATATTGGCGTGTTTTTCGCTGGAAGAGACTTGTTGATTGCGGGCATACGCGGACAGTTCAAGAGCGTGGAGTGGTACCCGGTCATGGCGGGAATCTACCTGCTGGGTGTCATCACGGTCTTCCTGACGGTGCAGTTTCAATGGGGAGACATCGGTCTGATGTTCAGCTTGATGTATCTGCTGCTGGCGATTCTCTATATTGCGTACGGATTCCGTAGGAGATACGTCATGATTCGTCGTCTCGGACTCGGTCTGACCTTGTTCTCCACGGGGAAAATGGTGTTCTACGATGTCAGTTTGCTGACAACGGGCAGTAAAATTATCGCCTATTTTAGCTTCGGTGTGTTATTGCTGGGCATTTCGTATCTGTATCAGAAGGTATCCAGTCGGATGGAGGAAGCTCAGGCGAAGGAGACCCCGCCGATTGAAGAATCGGATCGGTCTGAGTAAGTGCTTTTTAAATATGAACAATCGTCAGATCGCAATTTCAATTGCAAATTTCTAAGCAAAGCAAACAGGCCTCTTCCCGCTGTGATGTCAGCGTGTAAGGGGCTTCTTCATGTGGACTTATGCGATTATGACATTGGTGAAACGTTTATTACATGGATCGCGTTATAATAGAGTAAGCTCACGGCTGTGTGTTCAGTTGCAGCCATGATGTTTCAGAGGCTGGCGTGCCGTTCAATAATTCGCTGCTTTCGTCTGTCATGCGTGACAGGACAGTTAGTGTAATGGACAGGGTGAAAGCGAGCAGTACGTATATGAAAATCTTCTTTTTGTTCATGATGATAACCCTCTCTTGTTGATTAGGCTGGATGAAAGATCGTTATGAGAAAAAAAGCACAACGTCTGGTATAGTAGAGAAACGAATACATCATTGCCTGTATACACTATATAAATAGCCAGCAATGCAAACAATGGAACAAATCTGATGAAGTTATCATTATTCTTGAAACGTATAGAGCTAGAGTGAAAATCGAAGGTGGGAGATGAACATGCGGGAGACGGCAAAAATCGTCATTCGTACACCTGGGCAGGAGAGCGACGGTTCATTTGCTTACGTAAGCCAGGGACGCTCCATTACGGTGGGACGTTATACGGGCGGCGGTGAATCGGACTTGTCCGTGTATAATCAGTTGATTTCGAAGCGGCACTGCCGCATTCATTATGATGCACAGCGTCAGCTGTGGGTTGAGGATCTGGATAGCAAAAATGGTACCGAATTGAACGGGCAGCGGCTCGTTCCCTATGAGAAATACCCATTTGCCGAAGGAGACATTCTGACCATGGTCAATGGCTTGATCCAGCTTCGGACGGAGGGTGATCTCGAAGAAACACGCGAATACCGTATATCCGATCTGCTGGGTGAAGGAATCCGGGTGCATGACCACCTGCAGACTGTACAGATTGGCGAGGTGGAAATTCCGCTCTCGAAAAAGGAGTTCCAGCTGTTCAAGCTGCTGTACAGTCAGTTGGATCATTTTGTGACGAGAGAGCAGATCGTTGGCCAGGTATGGCCTGAACGAAGCATGCTGGAGAGCGATTCGGTAGGGATCGATGAGATCAACTCGCTGATCTATCGGACTAACCGCAAGTTGGGTGTCCACTTTACGATCAAATCCGTCTATAAAAAGGGTGTATACATGAAGTCACATGTGCCTGGTGTGATGGGCGGCATGATGTAACCAGTCTGTATGAACAAAGGGATGAGGCCATGTTGATCATTCAATTCATTCCATGGCTGATTGCCGTGGTGACGCTAATCGCTGTAATATCTATTGTGCTGGTCAGCTGGAAAAATGGAATCTCGCCCATGCCCACATCGAGAATGGTCCGGCAGGTGGTCATTCAGGAGGTTAATCGCATTCCGGGTTATGGGGATATCATTGAAGCAGGTTCCGGCTGGGGGACGCTGGGCGTGGACATCGTCCGTCATTGTCCGGGCAAGCGTATTACGGGCATTGAGAATTCCGTCATTCCCTTCTGGTTCTCTCAAGTCATGTCCAGCATGATGATTGGATTCAGGAAAGCCAAGGGCGAGCGGAATTCACTGAAGGGGCGGCTGCGGTTCATACGCGGTGATATCTACAAGAGCTCCTATGAACATGCAGATGGTGTGGTCTGTTACCTATTTCCGGGTGCCATGACCCGGCTCGTGGACAAGTTTAGCCGGGAGCTTCCACCGGGGGCACGGGTTATCAGTGTATGTTTCGCACTTCCAGGCAAAGTTCCTCTCCGAACGATTACGTGCAAGGATGCTTTGCGTACGAAGGTTTATGTATACACATTTTGAAGAGAACGATGGTTTTACCTTTCCCCAACGGAAAGCAGTGTGATCCTGTCACCAAAAGATGACGAAAGAAGGCGCCGAACTCACTTCTACAGTGGATTCTGCGCCTTCTATTGTTATCCTGGACAGGCGATTTATTTTATACCGCTCCGCTCAGTGCGTCATTACTTATTTTGCAGAGTTTTCGGAGCCTGTCGCGCTTGTACTCGTACTTGTGCTGTCTGTCGTTGTTCCGGATTCCGTTCTGTTTCGTCCGCCGCCGAATCCACCTTGGCCGCGGCCTCCACCAGGACCACCCATGCCGGTATTGGCAGTGGTTACACCCGATTCATTCACCCAGGTAACGTTGCTAGTGGATTGGAAGGCAACCACTTTAGTGCCGCCACTGTACGTACCGTCTGTGTACAGGCCATCCGTAGCTGTACCAGTCGATGTTCCGCCAGAGTAGATCTCATAAGAGCCGTCTTCTTTCAGGTCTGGAGAGCTGATGACAACGGATTGATAATCTTTTGCCGGAGCAAAGGTCAGGATGTTGTTGCCATCGCTATCTTGTATGTGAACCAGCGTTCCTGCTTTTTGCGTTTCAGGGAATGTTATTACGATTGTGTTTTGAGTTGAACTCTCAGATGTACCTTGAGCCATACCGGAGCTTCCAGCTGCGACCAGATAGCCACCGCTCATCTCGAATGTACCGTCATAATCCAGTGGTCCGTTGCCATTATCGGTTGGTCCGTTCACAATCACGGTTCCGCCGGTCATGTAGATAGAGCCATTGGAATCAAGTCCATCGCCACCTGCATTGACAGTAAGGGATCCACCGTTAATGTGAAGCTCACTGTTTCCAGCAGATTCACCCGGCATACCACCTGGAGCACCACCTTGTGGACGAGTATTGCCACTAGCTGTGCTTTGATCTGCTTGATCCGTATCTGTAGTTGTTGAAGTTGTTCCAGTCGTCTCTGTTACAGAGATGTTGGAAGCGTCAGTTGTTTCTGCTGCTTGAGTGCTGTCTTCTTCTGTGGTAGCCGCAGTATCCGCAGTTGTCGCAGTGATGTCACCCGAAGCATTGACGCCATCATCTGAAGAAGTTACGTCTACATCACCATCATTCAGTGTTATTGTTGCTCCTTCAAGTCCTTCATAGCTCTTCGCAATGACGATCGTTCCACCGTTAATGGTGAGTGCCAGATCAGCGTGAATACCGTCATCGCCGGATTCCAGGGAGATCTCGCCATCGTTGATCGTTACATTGCTGTTGCTGTGCAGGGAATCATCCATGGAATCAATGGTGTACGTACCGCCATTAACGGTAAGATCTGCCCCCGCTTTAAGTGCTTTGGCACTTGTCGATTCTGTTTCTGTGGAAGTTGTTGCCGCAGCATCTGCATCCGAAGCAGTAGTCGATGTCTTATCAGCGGAACTTGCCGGTGCTGTACCTGCTGCATTCGTTCCATCCGCTGCCGGCATATCAGCAGGCGGTTCACCATCTGGCGGAGTACCCATGTCTGTTGGAGGTGTTCCACCACCCCAGCCGCCGCCACCGCCGCCGAATGGTCCCTCTTCTACTTTGGCTGGTGCATTGGCACTACCGCCGCCAGTTACGATGTTAAAGGTTCCGCCATCCGTAACGAGCGCAGTCTCAGCCTGAATACCATCGTTACCACTTTGGATATCGAATGTACCACCAGCGATGGCTACGAATCCTTTTTCGGCATCAGTATCGTTGGTCGATTTCATACCGTCGCCTTCAGCGTCAACCGTAATGGTACCATCTTGGACTGCAAGCATATCTTTGCCTTTGATGCCGTCGTCTGCTGCCTTGACGTTAATGGTGCCACTTACAATGATGAGATCATCTTTACTTGTGATCCCTTCATTGTAGTTACCTGTTACGTTGAGTTTACCTGTGCCGTTAAACGTCAGATCTGCTTTACTGAAGATGGCTGCATCGGGCTCATCCGTTGCATCATCAGCGTATACATAGGTTGTACCATCCGAAACGGCATTTTCCGTTCCTTCTTGCAGGGTAATCACAGCTTTGCCAGCTTCCTTAATGTAGATGGCCGCACTGTCGTTATCGTGAATGGTTGCCCCATTCAGCACGAGGTGAACGGTTCCTTTATCGGTTACATTCACTACAATCTGCCCGTCTGTCAGTTCCCCGCTAAGCACATACGTACCTGCCTCGGAGATGGTTACCGATCCGTTCGCCGCTTTGGCTCCGGAGCCGGTAACGGTTGCTGTCTTGCCGCTCAGTTTAATGGTTGTAGAGTCGGTTTCACTCCAGCTTACATTGGTATCGTCTGCATCCAGGGAGACCAGATCCGCATATTTGACGGAGGTCTGCTCACTAACAGAAACGGTTTTGGTTGTACCTGTTGTTGACGTTGCGGCGTTGGCGGTTGAGTTGGTTGCTGCTGGAGCACTGCATGCTGCAAGCATTGCGGTAATCATCGCTACGGACCATAACTTGCTGCCTGTAATCCATTTTTTATTCATCATGTATCGTTCCTCTCAATTTATAAAATGTCTCGAATTAATATTCCGGCGTTGGTGCCATGTTGAGGGAGATATCCAGATTTCCGTTGCGAGTACGGACGGCATCAAGGAATTCCTTCTGATTGACGTGTTGGCCAAGGTGAACCAGATAGACCAGTTCATACAAGCTGCCAAGTTCGGTTGTTCTCACTTTGTTCAACTGATAATCAACATTGAATTTTTTGAATACTTCATCAAAGGCTTCTTCATAGCTCAGGTTTTCAGGAATGGTGACTTTGAGCAATTTTTGTTGGCTCTTTTTGGCTCCGAATTTGAAATGGCTCAGAACAAACATCAGTACGCACAAGATGATGGTAAACATTACCGCGTATCCAAATGCGCCGACGCCGCAGGCAAGACCGGAAGCCATGGTGAACAAGACGTAGGAGATATCTTTTGGATCACCAGGCGCGCTTCGGAAACGGATGATTGAGAAGGCACCGGCTAAGCTGAAGGCGCGGGCTACGTTGCTGCCGATCAGCAGGATAATGATCGCAACGATAACAGGCAGGACAACCATGGTTAATGTGAAACTCTGTGAGTATGTGTTTGCATTGGTTTTCATGTAGGTGAGACTGATAATTGCACCCATAAGGATGGCTAGGCCAATTGTGATCACGGCGCTGCTGAATGTCAGCGTAGTGTCGGTTAGAGCAGAACTGAAAATGGAATCAAGCATATACTACACTCTCTCTTTCTATGATCGTTTGATTTGGTTTCATGGCAGGATCGAAGTCGGTACCCGGAACGAGGATTCGTTCGCCCTGGTAGTTCAGGTTCGTCGTTCTGACGAGGCGTTTGAATTCGTTGCCGTATTTGGAGAAGCCTACACGGTACAAGCCGTGTTCAGACAATAGCTGGGATAGCCAGAACGGAACGGTTTTTTCCGCCTTGACCTCCATCAGCCAGCGACCGTCCTCCACCAGTGGTTCGCCGTAGTCACCCTGTTCCAGCTTCAGATCGTATCTGCGGCTGCGGATATTGGTGTCAAAGGTGATGCGGAGATCGCGGCTGTTCTTATCGAACAATGCTTTGCGTTCATAGGCCAGATACACTTTCGGTTCCAGGTTGTATAAGCGAAGGAAGTATTCGATCTCATCAACAACCTGCTTGTTCATGTAGTCTGCCAGCTCAGGCGCCTGTCCCGTACGAACGAATTCGTAAGCCTCATCCAGCATCAAGGCCGTTCTTCTTTTGTTCACCAGGCCAAACACTTTCTTTTTGATCTCCAGATACACCTTGGCATTTTCTTCAGGTACCCCGTAAGCCCGCAATCTCAGCTTCTCTTTGTATTTGGGCTTGGAGAGGCTTGCGCGGATCAGGGAATCCTGCGGAGTATCGAAGTACAGGTTGCTGATGGAGTAGAACTCGTGTTTCTTGTTGTATGCGTCCAGCTCCATGTACTTCAGCAGATCACGGTAGAAACGTTCATATTGCTCATCGGTCAGAAGATACTTGCTCTCATATCGGTTGAATACTTCAATCGCCATTTAAGATTCATTCCTTTCATCCATGGGTTGTATGTTTTGTTTCATCGTGTATCACTTCCATGTCTGTATCTTAGAGCGCCAACCTTGAATGAATCTTAAATGATTTTACATTCCGTTGATCTTTTTTTACCTTCCTATAATAGTTCTCGTAAAATAAATGAATTAAGATTGATTCAAGGTTCCGCAGGTAGAATGATTGATATAATAAAAGAAAGTGGCGACGAACAATTCAAGGCAGAGGAATGAATAGATCATGAGAATTTTAATTGCGGAAGATGAGGTTCATTTGGCAGAGGCCGTATCCCAGATATTGAAGAAAAACAATTACTCGGTGGACATGGTCCACGACGGCAGATCAGGACTCGATTATGCGTTAAGCGGTATATACGATCTGCTGCTGCTCGACATCATGATGCCGGAGATGGATGGAATCAGCGTGCTGAGGAAGCTGCGCAGTGAGGGAAATCACACGCCTGTCATCCTGCTGACTGCCAAGGGTGAGCTATCGGACAAAGTAACCGGACTCGATTATGGGGCGGACGACTATATTGCGAAGCCGTTTGCGACAGAAGAACTGCTGGCCCGGATTCGGGCAGCCCTTAGAAGGAAGGGCGAAGTTGTACCCGAGGATGGGTTGAAGTTTGGCGATATTGAATTGAATACAACGCAGTTGAAGCTGGCTGTGCAGGGCAAGGAGATTAAGCTTAATCTGAAAGAGAACGAGCTGCTGGAGCTGCTGATCACACGCAAACAGGCCATCACATCCAAGGAGCAGATTATCGAGAAGCTGTGGGGCTTCGATTCTGAAGTGGAATATAACAATGTGGAGGTATACATCTCGTTTTTACGCAAGAAGTTGACCTTCCTAAACTCCAAGGTCCGCATTAATACCATTCGGGGTGTGGGTTATGTACTTGAGGTGACGTCCTGTGTTTAAAAGACTTCGCAACCGGTTTTTGGTCGTCAATCTGGTATCGATCTCCATCATGATGCTGGTTGCTTTTGCGACGATCTATATCATTACGTACCAGAATGTGCAGCGGGAAACCAATATGGAGTTATTCAAGGTATCGGATTTCTATCACAGCCCATATAATTCGTCCAAGATGCCGCGTGGGGACGATGCTATCACAGGTAATCTGCCAACGGACGTGCAGCAGAACGGCCCCGGCGGAGATCCCAATTCTCCACCAGGGCGTTCCGTCTCGTTCATGGTGAAGACGGATAATGAATGGAACATTACGGATTCGCAATCCAGATTCAGCATGGAGGAACCATTTTATGCAGAGGCACTGGAGAAGGTGGACAAGGCTGATTATGCAGAGCGTAAGACCGGACAATTTGCGCTAAATGGAACGAACTGGGCGTACGTCATTGATCCGAGCAGCGATGGGCATATGGTTGTATTCATTGATGTAACTGCCCAGCAGGGCATTCTTACGAATCTGATCTATACCTTCACCATCGTAGGCCTGTTCATGTTGATCGTCATTTACTTCCTGAGCCGTTACTTTGCCAATCGTTCCATTGCTCCGGTCAAGGAAGCGTTCGATAAACAGAAACAGTTCATCGCGGATGCCTCCCATGAGCTGAAGACACCTCTGGCCATCATTAATACCAACACCGACGTGCTGCTTGCCAACCGGGAGGATACCATTGATAATCAGTCCAAATGGCTGCATTATATCAAGTCAGAGACAGAGCGCATGTCCCGGTTAACGAGTGATCTGTTATATCTGACCGAGATCGATGATTCACGTTCCACGATGATCCACTCCAAGTTTGATATGAGCGATGCGGTAGAGACCATTATTTTGACGATGGAAGCTGTTATCTTTGAGAAAAATATATCTCTCGACTACAGCATTGAGCCGGAGCTCATGGTCCATGGCAATAGTGAACAGATCAAACAGGTCATTCTGATTCTGCTGGATAACGCCGTGAAATATTCCAAAGCGAAAGGCGCGGTCAATGTTTCTCTGAAGAAGCATAATCATGAGGTGGTACTAGCCGTCTCCAATACAGGGGAAGGTATTGCACCAGAGCATTTGGATCGTATCTTCGATCGGTTCTATCGTACGGATGCATCCAGAGCACGCAAGCATGGTGGACATGGACTCGGTCTGGCGATTGCCAAATCCATCGTGGACCAGCACAAAGGTCAGATCTATGCTCGTAGTGTAGTAGGAGAGGGAGCGACGTTTTATGTTCGTCTAACTTAGATCTGAATAAGGCATGTCTGTTATGGGTTAACCTATGCTACAATGGCAACAGTATGTATGAACCAAGGAGCTGAACTGAACGTGACGGAAGCGAATTCGATTAATGAGCAGGAAATGATGCAATATATCGCGGACAAAACCAAAGCGAGCCAGGCGAATATTTCGCTTGTCCTGAAGCATGAGCAAGCCTACATCAACAAAGCGCATGAAAATGCCAAGGGCGAAGTAGACATTGATGGCGATGATCTGGCTGACTACATCCTGAGCCGCAAAGATGTGAAGCTGGATGAATTGACGGTAGAAGGCATTCTGGATGCCGAAATGGACTATCTCATGGAGAAGGGCCACGCTGGATACGTAGATTAAGATCATTTTGCACGTAGTAATCAATGTACTGGAAAAAAAGACCCCAACCTCCACGTAAATGTGGGTGTTGAGGTCTTCTTTTATATTCCTGTGAAGGGTCTTAATGGATTACCCGAAGTTTGGATAAAAGATTCGTACAGCTTCTTATTGACCCATCATGCCGCCATCTACAGTGTAGAGGGATGCTGTTACATAGGAAGCTTCTTCGGACAAGAGGAAGTTCATCACTGCTGCCACTTCTTCTGGTTCGCCATAACGTCCCAATGGAATGCTGGCTACGGTAGCATCTTGATAGTTTTCCACGTCACCGGAGTTTGCTTCGATTTGACGCATCATGCGAGTGTTAATCGTTCCTGGCAATACCGCGTTTACTCGGATATTAAATGGAGCAAGTTCATTTGCAGCGGTACGAGTGAGACCAACTACGGCATGTTTGGACATAATATATGGAGATACGGCTGGAGCACCCATCAGACCTGCAAGGGAAGATGTATTCAGGATCGCACCTGATTTTTGTTTTTTCATTACTGGAATGACATTTTGCAGACCAAGGAATACGCCACGAACGTTAACGTTATATACCGTATCCAGTGCTTCAACGCTGAGGTCTTCGATCAGACCGGTTGGACCTTCGATACCTGCGTTATTGGCAAAGTAGTCGATTCTGCCAAAAGCATCAAGTGCTTTTTGAACATAGTTTTTCACGTCTGCTTCTTGGGATACGTTTGCTTTAACTGCAATCACGTGCTCTTTGTCGAGATTCAGATCGGTGATGGTTTGTTGAATAGCCTCTTCGTTCAGGTCTACCAGAACCAGATTAATTTTGCGTTCAGCCAGTCTGCGTGCCAATTCTTTACCAATGCCTCCGGCAGCTCCTGTAATTACTGCTGTATGTGTATAAGTACTCATGATATATTCGCTCCTTATTAATTATTGGCAGGTTTTTCTCTAAAAAAAGTTTCAACCTGTCGTCTATCTTTCCTGTCTCAATGTTAAGATATACATAACGGTGTGACAATAATCATTGACAGCGTATATGTCTGGTATCGGACACAGATGTAAGCGGTGTTCATTTAGGTTACAATAATGGACAAAGGAGGCGAAAATGTTGATTATCGAACACCCCCAGGACCGGAGAGCACGAAGAACGCAGGATGCAATCATCGCTGCGACGGTTTCATTAATATTGGAAAAGGGAGCCGACGCCGTCACCATCCGTGACATTACAGAGCGTGCAGATTACAATCGGGGCACTTTTTATTTGCATTTTCCTGGCAAGCCGGAACTGCTTGAATTCATTTTGGAGGATTTCATGCAGGGAGTGGGCCAAGCCTATGCCAAACCGTATGCTGAATTAAAGGAAGTGGATATGACCGGATTACTTCCCTCTACTATGCCTGTATTTGAATATATCGAAGCTCATCAGGATATCTTCCGTGCCTTGATTACAATGCATGGCGATATGGCCTTAAGACTGTGCAATATGTTCCGGACTTATTTAACCGAGGATTTCGTGCTGGTAACTGAAGATAGCGAGTACACGATTAATTATGATATTATGCTGAGCTACCTGATATCTGCGACGGTAGGTGTCATTATGCACTGGGCAGAGATTGGATTCAAATATTCTGCGCATTATATGGGGGAGCAGTTGACGGCATTAATAAACATCAAACCGACCCGTCTGCTGATAGAACCAGGACAGAAGGGTCGGACCATTCACGAACGTATGCTGTTGGATTAAGAAAATGGAAGGGGCAGCTATCCCGTCATAGAGGTGTCTGCTGCTTGCTGGAGCTGAATCAATTGTTCGCGTACGAGAACGGCCTCGCCAACAATGATTAGCGCGGGATTGGTCACCTTTTCCGAAAGGGAAAGAGCATGAAGCTGGCCCAGTGTACCAGTAATGATTCGTTCCTTGGCGGTGGTTCCGCGTTCAATTAAGGCTGCGGGTGTACTGCTGCTTTTGTCGGATTGTAGCAGTTCACGTTGAATGTGGGGTAATTGGCTAATGCCCATATAGATGACCAGAGTGTCCACACTATGGGCGAGCAGATCCCAGCGCACGGAAGATACACGGCCATCACTCCCTGTACCTGTGACACATGCGAAGGTCGAAGCCACTCCCCGATGGGTTAGCGGAATCAGGGATGAAGCGGATGTGCCCACAGCGGAAGTGATGCCAGGAATGACCTCAAAAGGAATTCCGGCTTCAGCTAGCACAAGTGCTTCTTCACCGCCACGACCAAAGATGAATGGGTCACCGCCTTTGAGCCGAACCACCTGTTTACCTTCCGCTGCGTGAGCAACCAGCAACCGACCAATCATCTCCTGACTCATGGAATGCAGCCCAGGGGCCTTTCCACAATAGATTCGGAGTGCTGATTCAGGAGCTTCGGCAAGCAAGTCATCATTTACCAGTCGGTCATACAGCAGTACATCTGCCGTTTGAATGCGTCTCAGAGCTTTCACCGTAATGAGTTCCGGATCTCCAGGTCCAGCGCCTACGATACTTACCAGGCCCCGGCTCATGATCGTGTCCCCAGTTTGGACGCAGACTCTGCATTTGCCAATCCTGAACGACCGCCATGGATGGTTGCGAGTTTGGATGGCATCGGGATGGGGCTTCCCCAGCGATGTGCAGCGTACAGCCCTAACCCGGTAAATAGGGCACCACCAATGAAATTACCAAGCAGTACCGGAATCTGATTCCACAGCCACCAGTCGGCAATACTGACATCAGCACCCAGCATCATGCCCGCCGGGATGACAAACATATTTACAACAGCATGTTCGAATCCTTGAGCAAAAAATATCGTAATCGGCAGCCACATGGCCACAATTTTACCGAGTGTAGAGGTGGACGTCATCGCCATGACTGCACCCAGTGTCACCATCCAGTTACATAAAATAGCCTTAATGATCACCAAAACAATACCTGCGCCGCCCAGATGTTGATATCCGAGCGTCTTGGCTTCGCTGGTCTGAATCAGCGTTTGAACGAGGGGACTGCTCATATCAGTTCCCATCTTCGTCAGCGTGAGTTCATATAACAGAGCGTAGAACAGACATCCAAGTATATGGCCTGCAATTACCCAGAAGTAATTACGGAGCATATCCATCAGTGTGACTCTGCGCTTCATAACCGCAAGTGGAATCATGGCGAAGCTGCCTGTCACCAGCTCAAGTCCGAGCAGAATAATGATCACGAACCCTGCAGGGAATATCAGTGCACCTGCCAAACCAACGGAAGTTTGAGATACAGCGGTATATGCCAGCGTTGTTGCAAAAGCGAGAATCGCGCCGGCCAGAAAACCACGGATTAACATCTGCACCCGGTTCATTCTGGCTTTATTCTCACCTGCGTCCACCATCGATTGCAGTACTTCTGCCGGTTTAACAAAATCCATAGTGCACGCCTCCCTGATTCATGATGTCAGGCATATCTTCTGGTTAAAGACTAACCTGCAATGGTAATGTAGATCTCGCCGCTATGATCATCGACCTCGGTTTTATATGTGTTCAGACATCCATCGTCCGGCTCGTGTACCTTGCCGCTGCGGAGGTCAATTTTCCAGTCATGCAGCGGGCAATGGACAGCCGTTCCGCATACCATGCCTTCTGACAGCCTGCCGCCCTTATGAGGGCAGCGATTCTCAACGGCGTGCAGCGTTCCATCACTCAATTTGAAGACGGCAATCTCGGTGTCCAAGACCGTAAACGTCCGTGCTCCCTTTTCATCAATATCCGCAAGATGTCCAATTCGCAATCGATTCATCGCTGATCCTCCTCTTCTAGTGGGCTGCCGGCTGGGTGCCAGCGAGTGGTGTGAAGTTTTTACGCAGCTTTTCGTCTTCAATAATTTCCTTCCATGGATCAACGGTACGGCCGAGTGTCAGTTCAAGCCGTTCGACCAGAGCCAGGCGCTCTTCGCGGTCTTCGAGTGCCTTCTTCACATGGTCCAGACCGACACGTTCAATCCAGGCTGCCGTTCTCTCATTCCAGCGTGCGTTCTCTCTATAATATTGAAGGTAAGCATAAGTCCACTCTTCAACTTCGGCATCGGTTTTCACGGTGCACAGTAATTCTGCTGCGCGGACCTTGACCCCGCCGTTGCCGCCAACGTGCAGTTCCCATGCACCGTCAATCGCGACAACACCCAGATCCTTAATGGTGGCTTCCGCGCAGTTCCGTGGGCATCCGGAGACCGCAAGTTTCACTTTGGCTGGAGCAACCATTTTATCGAGTTTCTTCTCCAGACGAATGCCCATCTCAATGGAATCCTGAGTTCCGAAGCGGCAGAAGGTGTTGCCGACGCATGTTTTTACCGTACGCAGTGCCTTGCCATAACCGAATCCGGAAGGCATATCGAGCTCTTCCCAGATCTTCGGCAAATTTTCCTTTTGTACACCGAGCAGGTCAAGGCGCTGTCCACCTGTGAATTTCACCATCGGCACATCATATTTCTCGGCAACGGTCGCGATCTTGATCAGTTCTGCCGGGGAAGTGACACCACCGTAAATTCGAGGAATAACGGAATAGGTTCCGTCTTTTTGAATATTGGCGTGATATCGTTCGTTCGTGAACTTGGATACCCGCTCATCTTCGTACTCAGCTGGCCAGATCATGCCAAGGTAATAGTTAAGGGACGGACGACACTTGGAGCAGCCTTCCGGTTCATTCCAGCCAAGCACATTCATGACTTCCTTGACGGTTTTCAGCCCCATCTCTTTGATCTGGGCAACGATCTCGTCACGGTCGTAGGAGGTACAACCGCAGATGCCCTCCTTCACCTGTTCCAAGGCAGCATCCCCTGCATAATGGACGAGCAGCGATTCAACAATGGGTTTACATCCTCCACAGGAGGCGGAAGCTTTGGTACAAGACTTGATGGCACCAAGTGTGTTGCATCCTTTGTTCAGCACTGCGTCTCCAATGGCAGCTTTGGTAACACCGTTACAGCCACAGACAATTTCATCGTCTGGCATAGCAGCCATCCGCTCAGCAACAGATGGGCCGGACCCTGAACCACCGGCGGATACCCCGAGCAAGATTTCCTTTTCACGTCCACCGATATTCTCTCCGCTTTTAATGAGGGAGAAGAGGGAAGCGCCATCTGTGGTATCTCCGAACAGTACAGCTCCGATAAGCTGTCCGTCCTTCAAGACCATCTTTTTGTAGACCCCGTCTACGTCGTCCTGGATACGAATGCTGCGCGTATCTGCCGCATCCTTGAATTGGCCTGCAGAGAATACATCCACGCCGGATACCTTCAGCTTGGTAGACGTCACAGACCCTTCATACCCTTCGGTTGCTGCACCGGCCAGGCGTTTGGCCAGAACCATGCCCTGTTCATACAGCGGAGCTACCAATCCATATGCGATGCCGCGGTGCTCTGCACATTCACCGACTGCCGAAATGCCAGGAATACTGGTGTTCATGTAATCATCTACGATGACACCGCGGTTCACATTCAGGCCTGCCTGACGGGCCAGTTCAACCTGAGGGCGAATGCCGACAGCCATGACAACCAGATCAGTCTCGAGCACCGTCTGATCTGTGAAGCGCAGTGATTTCACGCGATGTTTGCCCGTAATTTCTTCTGTATGTTTTTTCAAAAGAAACTTCATGCCCTGCTCCTCAAGCTCCCGTTGAAGCATCAAGCCTGCAGGCAGGTCCAGATTTCGGTCCATCAGATGTCCGTTAATATGAATAACGGTGACATCCATTCCCAGATTGAGCAGTCCGCGTGCGGCTTCCAGACCAAGCAGTCCACCACCGATTACGGCCGCTTTGCGATACTTTTGCGAGGCTGCCATCATCGTCTCACAGTCCTTGATATCACGGAAACCGATGACACCTTCCTTGTCTGCTCCGGGTAAAGGCAGAATGAACGCCTGTGATCCTGTTGCCAGAATCAGCTCGTCATATGAAGCGCGGACACCAGCCTGGGACACCACTTCCTTGCGCTCGGCATCGATTCGAATCACGGGATCACCTGGGTACACCCGAATGCCGTTATCCTCGTACCAGCTCCATTCGTTGATTACGATATCTTCAATGCTCGTGCCGCCTGCAAGTACAGAGGAGAGCATGATGCGATTGTAGTTGGGGTGCGGTTCAGCACCAAAAACCGTAATTTCATAAGCATGCGGAGCGAGTTTAAGAATATGTTCAATTGTACGAATACCTGCCATACCATTGCCGACCAGCACCAGTTTTTTCGTTGTACTCATTGTGATTAGCCCCCTTGGATCCATTCTGCGAACTGCCTCGCTTTTCGTTCCGGAAAAATAGAAAAAGCCTGTCATGCCTCGGGGGACTGCGCATATGCATACGCATGCCATGGATCCGAGATTGCAAAACAGGCTTCATTGCCGTTTCAACCAGCTACGCCGTTGTAACTGTGATCGTTCAAATATGGAGTTGTTATGGCCTAACTATAAAAGATCCTTCCTTTCATGTCAATATAGTTGACACAAAAAAGTATTTGAAATTTGAAGTTAATTATGTTTACATGTGTGTAATGGAAACAAGAACTGAACGATGAACGAACAGCCTGTATTGCAACGTGCAAGCTAACAGCCGTGGCGGTTACAGGGAAGAAGAAGCATACAACCCTAGGCAATAACAAGAGACGGAGTTAGAAAAGAACCTTATTTATGATTATGGTAATTAGCCCAATAGGTTACCGACATGCATCATTGGTTTCAAACATGTATATTTTCAACTTAAGATATTGTCAGGTTATATAACATCTTAACTTGATGAACTATTTTAGGTGCTTAAGCTCTAACCATTCTGCCTATGCATTAGGGAGGGATTGATCCATCATGCGATCTTTATTGGTCATCCGTGTAGAACCAACAATTGCTGCCTCATCCGATGCAATCCCTCTAACTCCTGAGAGATTGCTGGGGGCAAACGGGTACCATGTGCAGGTGACTGACAGTGAGAAGGAAGCTCTGAAGCTGGCAGCTGAAGCAGAGGCATCCATCCTGCATCTGTCGCTGGCGGATGTGGAATATTGGGTACGATGCCTGGGAAAGGGGAAGGTGAACACCCCATTGATATGGTGGTGCGCACCGGATACAGCCTCTTCCTCGGTAGAATCCTGCGAGGTAGAGGCCTCGTTGGATGGAATACTGACCCCATCCATGATTGGGCCTGAAATTCACTGGACGCTGCACTTTGCAGCCAAGCGTTATATGGAGCGCCAGCAGTGGGAGCAGGAACGGAAGCAGCTGCAGTCCAGGCTGGAGGATCGAAAGTGGATTGATATGGCGAAGGCCATTTTATGTGATCTGAAGCAGATCTCCGAGTCGGAAGCCTATGACCTGTTACGTAAGAGAGCCATGGATGAACGTAAACGGATGGTGGATGTCGCCACGGCAATCGTGAAGGCGCATCAACTGCTCCAGTCGTAATTGAAAGGAGGACGCATCATGGATATGTCTGAGATTCTCAGGGAGGTTGGACGTGGAAAGCGCGGTTCGCGTGATCTGAATTATGCCGAGGCGCTGGCTGTAGCTGAGCACATTCTGAGACAGGAGGTGTCGCCTGCTCAGACAGCCGCTTTTCTAATGGCGGAGCGGATGAAGATGGAGAATGTCGAGGAGCTGGAGGCCTTTGTTCATGCATGCCGGAACAGCGCAGACCGCCTGTCCGTATTTCAGGATGGACTTGACTGCGCAGGTCCTTATGATGGACGTACCAAATCATTCATGGCTACCTTTCCGGTTGCCTTTGTACTGGCAGCAGCTGGGCTTCCGGTGACATTGCACGGAAGCGAGCCTCTGCCGCCCAAGTGGGGGGTAACCCTGTCCACGGTGCTCAGGGAAGCGGGTATTGATACAAGGAAAATGGATCGGGAAGAAGCCAGGGTGGCGGCGCAGAGAACGGATGTCATGTACGTATCCTCCGAAGACTGGTGCGGTCCACTTCGGCAGCTAAGACCGCTTCGTGAAGAACTGGGCTTTCGTACCGTGTTTAATACAGCGGAGAAGCTGATTGATTACAACCATTCGCCCTATCTTGTTTTTGGCGTATTTCATAATACATTTCTGGATCGGATCGCGAAGCTGCTTACCCGCTTTGGATACCGCCGTGCTTATGTGGTGCAGGGAATGGAAGGCTCGGAAGACCTGTATATTGATCGGCCTACACGTGTTTATGCTGTGGAAAACGGAGATACAAGACTGGAGCTGGTGGACCCAGCAGCTTATGAGCTGGATATTCCTGTGCCCGAGATGGCATGGACAGCTGCGAAACAGCTTGAAGTGGCACAATCGGTGCTGAGCGGAGAAGGGCATATCGCTTTTGTGAATCAGGTGTTGTTGAATGGTGGCTTCCGTCTGTATGTAACAGGCCGCGTCAATTCGATTGAAGAGGGCATCTATACCTGCCAAGGTTTACTGGATAGCGGTGCAGCGTATCGGAAGTATCAACAATGGACCGTCTCCATGGGTGGGGAACTACCGGATAGCAGAACAGTGTCCACGTATCCGGCTACCTCCAGATGATGTTGTAAACTACTCCCAAGGATAGGTGACGGTAAGGAAGTCAGCAAATTTCTTGCTCTCTTCCCGCCGCTGCTTCCGCATGGCCGCCCGACTCGGAGCGGTCTCATATAGTTTCTTCTCTTCTTCCGTTTCCGGAATGATTCGGGGAACGATGAGTTTTCGATTATTTTCATCCAAGGCCACAAAGGTCAGAAATGCTGTTGCCGCTATCTTTTTCTCCCCTGTCTTCAAATCCTCACGAATGACCTTCACAAAGATCTCCATGGAGCTGCGTCCTGTCCAGGTTGCAAAGGATTCCAGTGTAACAGAATCGGTTGGGTTAATGGGATACAGAAAGTCGACAGAATCCGTCGAAGCTGTTACTGTATTGACCCGGCATAGTTTGGAGGCGGCAATGGATGCTATATCATCAATGTAGGACATCAACTTGCCGCCGAATAAAGTGTTATGGTTGTTCACATCGGTCGGGAATACTCGTGCGGTCTTGAAACAGCGCGTCTCACGCACATATTTTTTCTCCGCTTGTTCAGACTCTGTAGCTTTAGGTATCTCTCTCATGTTTCTTCCTCCTGACCCTCTGGCTGCTGCGTCTCCGCAGCATGTGCCAGGTCTATCGTCTATTATGTTATCCCTAGTATAGGTGCCCGCCAAACTCATATTCAAATGAATTCATGATTGCCAAAAAAACCGCCAGGCGCGGACCGGCGCGCGGGCGGTTTGGTGCTGCTGTATATTAAGCCTTGGCTTTGAAAATGCCGGACGGTTTGCCTACTGGCAGGAAAGTATATCCGAAATGAGCATTCAGTACAGAAGCTCCTGTGCCGTAGAGCGACACGATACCAATACCCATTTCAGCATATGCTGCGATGGTATGGAAGACGTGAGGAGCTACGCCGAAAGCATCAAACGTCAGGCCAAGGAACAGGAAGTCAATCAGAATGAAAATGATGAGCAATACTTTATTGGCTTCGACAGCACCCAGCGTCATGAACAGGGTGAATACGAGGTATCCGGCAAAAGCAAATCCGAGCTGCTTACCGTCAGCCTGTTCTGCCAGGGTGGAGCCAAACACGCCCATTTTGATTAGCCAGTTGGCACCCATCGCAAACCAGAAGAATGCGTATGCGCCAAAAGCAGTCGTGCCAAATGTATTATTGCGTTTGGAATCTTGGATACAGGCGAACAACTGTGCAAATGCACCCAGGAAGATCGCCCATGGAATAGCATAGCTGAGTCCGTCCGTAATGCCGAGTTTCTGGGAGGAAGCGACCAGGGTCACAATAGCCAGCCCAAATAATCCCATTGCGCTGGGATCGGCGTTTATGATTTTAACTTGAGTCCGTGAATCGGTTTGCATGGTGTTGATGAGCCTCCAATGATATCAAATCAGGATGGTATACAAGAATACGATCCTCTATTAACTTTCGTATCCGCCGGGTCCGGACACACACATCGCCCTATTGTACCTGAATGGTTCGGTTATGGAAAGGAATTTGTTCACCATATGAATCCGATAACCTGAACGATTACACACCTCTCTATAGCATGCGAGTTGATTTTTTTTGATCAGTTTGCCTGCTGAAGGGGTGTTTTTGTCGTCCATTTTCCAAAATACACAATAAAGACACATTCATACAAGAAGTAGGATAGGGGAAGAAAATATGGATGCAAAACATTCGTATAACCACAGAAATGGCCTGGTAGCGCCATTTTTGCAGCTTCCGAGCAAATATGGTGATTCATAACTTTCAAAATCTGGGGAAGGATACAAAACATCCATGCCGACTATGCCATATGTTAATCCAACTATAGATTGACAGTAAAAACTAAAATATAACACAGAAATAAGGAGGTCAAAGGCATGGTCATGAGTTTGGATTTAAAAAATCAAATCGAAAAAGCCAGACATAACCTTCATATGTTGGTAGAGCTTAACGAAGGTGGACTTGGGCATCCGGATGTCATCAGGCAGTCCATGGCATTGGATGAATTGATTAATGAATATAATCGAATGAATCGAAGTCAAAAAAGGACTTGAGCGATTCATATAATAGGACAACCATAGATGAGTACATACGACGATGCGGGCATGAACATAACCGGAAGGACAGCATTAATTACGAAGCTGCCTGATTCCTGTTAATTCATGCCCGCATGTTTTATTGGGAGCTTTTCAATGTAAAAGCCGTTTGGCCTCCATGTACAGTACCTGAACGAATTTTTTGGTGTTAATTCGCGTCTGGGACAACGATGGCTCCACATTGTTCTGCAGCTCCAGCATTTTCTTGCGAATTTCTGTGAAATCGAAGAATTTTGACGCATAGTTCTCGAATTTGGGATGAGTATAATCCGTTAATCCCAGGGATACCACATGACTTAACGTCTGAAATATCGCCCGGCGAACACGTTGTTCTGATGCCTTGACCTCTTTGGTTATCTCGGTGGCGGAGGCATCCGTTCCCAGTTTGCGTATCGCAATATTCTGAAAAATATCCTTGAGCGACGGGAACGTATAAGGTGAGATGGTGTGATCTTCAGCTTCAATCTGTTCCAGATATTCCAGCATATCCAGCAGATCCTTGCTGCCTGTCTCACCGATCATGCCCATCTCCGACAGAAGGAAATGTCCAGCGGTGGCAATCGTTTTGTTAGGGACAGGTGCGGTATGGCGGCCGGCAGACTGAATGCCGGTCAATCCTTGCAATGTCCGCTGAATATCTTGAATGGACTGCTGCATCCGCAGACGTTCTTCGACCAGACGGAGAACGGATAGAATCTCTAGACGATTAATCGGCTTCGTAATGTAGTATTCAATGCCTAGTGAATAGGCTTCACCAATCATGTTTTTCGATTCAATTTGGGAGATCATCACGATCTTGCCCTCGAATCTTCCTTCCAGTGCGCGTACGGTCTGAATTCCATCCCGATGGGGCATGAGCAGATCAATCAGGAGCACGTCCACCTTCTGTAACTCCAGCAGCTCGGCATGAATGTGAGCCCCGTCCTCTGCCTCTCCGGCAATCTCACCTAATCCCTCATCTTCAATAATATCCATCAGCATGGAACGAACGCCAGGATCATCATCCACGATAAAATAACGCATGTTTTCGGTATCCTCCTTTCTCTTTGGCGGATGTAATTGGGCCAATGTATGCTGCAGACAGATGAACTGCCCTGAGTTGGGTTCATTTTAATTCCTATCTTACTTCGTAGTTTCCTTTCTGCATAGAACCAGCCGAGCAGCAATAAGCCAATATGTCAGATAACGTAACAGAGTTTCGCCGAAATCCGCTTTTTTATAAAAAAAATCCAATGTTTGTTGTAGGAAAGTGTCGTTTTTCGTAGATAGGACTGTAGTATAAGTAACATCTGAATGAGCTGGCTATGAATTGTGTGGAATGGTACAAATGCCAATCGGAACGAAATATCATCATTCAGAGTTATGCCCTGGGATTCTATATGCAATAGTATGGGAATTTTACGCTCAGACATGCAAACGGAATGCTGTTTATCAATATACGAATAAAAGGAGTATTGCTAATGGAGCAAACAATACAAGATATTGTCGTTGTTTTCAACGATTTTTTATGGTCCAAGCTGTTGATCCTATTGCTGGTAGTATGTGGAGTTTACTTCACGACCAAGACCCGTTTCATGCAGTTCCGCATGATCGGGGATATGGTCAAGGTGCTGGCCGAACCCAAGAGTAAGGAAGCGGATAAAATCTCGCCTTTTCAGGCGTTCTGTATTAGCATGGCTGCCCGAGTAGGTACCGGTAATATTACGGGAATTGCACTGGCTATTGCCCTTGGGGGACCGGGTGCTGTGTTCTGGATGTGGATCATTGCAATTATCGGATCAGCCTCCAGTTTCGTAGAGAGTACACTCGCACAGATCTATAAAGTGAAGGATAATGGGGGCTTCCGCGGAGGACCGGCTTATTATATGGAACGTGGGCTAGGCAAACGGTGGATGGGGGTATTGTTTGCCATTCTCATCACGCTATCGTTCGGTCTTGTCTTTAACGCTGTGCAGTCCAACACAATCACTGTAGCATTCCAGAACTCGTTTGGACTTGATCGGTTGACAGTAGGTATTGTAATGGCGGTGATCTTTGCCGGAATCATTATGGGCGGTGTCAAGCGGATTGCCAAGGCTTCCGAATACATTGTGGTTGTCCTTGCTGTGCTGTATATCGGAGTTGCTGCATTTGTTGTGCTTGCGAATATCACCCAGCTTCCAGCCATGATTGCGTTGATTGTAAAAAATGCCTTCGGCATTGAACAGGTCGCCGGCGGTACATTGGGTGCTGCGCTGATGAACGGCGTCAAGCGTGGATTGTTCTCCAACGAGGCGGGAATGGGTAGTGCGCCTAATGCCGCAGCTACGGCGGATACGACACATCCGGTCAAGCAGGGACTTATTCAGGCTTTTGGCGTCCTGACCGATACACTTGTCATTTGTACAAGTACGGCCATGATTATATTGCTGTCCGGCGTCTATCAAGGCTCCAATCTGGGGGGCATCGAATTGACCCAGGCGGCATTAAGTGTGCATATCGGATCATGGGCATCAGGCTTTTTGGCTGTTATGGTATTCCTGTTTGCCTTCAGTACACTCATCGGGAATTATTATTATGGGGAGACCAATATTGAGTTTATCAAGTCCAATAAAATGTGGCTTTGGGTGTACCGGATTGGCGTCATCGCCATGGTGTTGTTTGGTGCAATAGCAAAAGTGCAGCTGGTCTGGGATCTGGCGGATCTCTTTATGGGGCTGATGGTCGTCGTCAATCTGATTGCGATCCTCATGTTGTCCAAAGTAACGTTTGAGGCGCTGAAGGATTACAAAAGACAGAATGCTGAGGGGCGTGACCCTGTCTTTACCCGTGATCTTATCCGTATTCCGGGTGAGGTGGAGTGCTGGGAGTCTGAAGCTGACGTAACGGGAACCAAAGAGATGAAGATTGCGAAATAGGATGAACCGAGCTCGACTATAAGAGCCGGGGAGTATAAAGAAATATAAAAAAACAGGACACCGACGATGCCCACATAGGGCGAACGGGGTCCTGTTTCATTTCGTATATGTCCAGATACATAACGAGCATTTAGAATACAACTTTACTTGGTATGAACAGAGTAACTGATCAGTTGATCTGCCAGCATTTTCATTCGGTCGCCCGTTTCGTTCAGTTTCTCGATGACATCGGTGAAGGAGGATACAAGGGTAGCTTGTTCCTGTGAAGAGGCAGCAATCTGCGAAACTTCCACTTCCATCTGTTTAATGACCTGTTGAACGTCTTTCAGACTTGCATCAATATCAGTCGTGGCCTGTTTGGCATCCACGGAGAGCTTGCGTACTTCGGAAGCAACAACGCCAAATCCTGCACCGGCCTCACCTACACGTGCTGCTTCAATAGCGGCATTCAGACCAAGCAGGTTGGTTTGTTCCGAAACCTCCCGGATGAATCCGGCAACCTTGTTGATCTGAGAGGAGTTTTGCACTGCAAGGCGTGTATTCTCCAGAATTTGTTCACTGGTAGCCTGCAATTCCTCGGCATGAGCAGCCACGTGCTGAACCATCTCCACCAGGTTGCCATTAATGGTTTGATTTTCTTGTATAATGGCTTCTAGCTGATTCTGGTTGGATTGATCGTAGGATACACAGAAAATGGCTGCGACCTCGTTATTGTCATCAAAGATGGGGATATTCAGAATATCTAGTTCAATCCCGTATACTTCCGCAGGCAGGTGGGTGAGTGAAGCTTCACGTCCATTGGTTAGAGCCGTGAAGTTTTTATAATCATCCAGAAGTGGTTCTCCTTCTTTGAACCCGAGATTGAATCTCTCGGTGGGGACAGCGTACAATACTTTCTCATGATCATACACAGTCAATCCGGCTGGTTCTCTAAGAATCAGGCTAATATAAGGCATAACTTTCAGAAGTGCATCTACAACATTCATGGGTCGAACCATCCTTTCATTATTCCTATTTTGCGATTGAATTCAAAAAAACGTACATAATGCTTTAATTATCATCGGATAAGAGTGCGCTATCATTAACTCCATTTTTAAATAAAATGATGACGAATTACGGACGAAATCTGAGGATTTTTCCATGTAAAATGATTTATTGGATATAAGTGTTAGTTGTAACTATTTTTATATCAGGATAATGGAGATGTCTGATGACTGAAATTGGGACATATGTCCATTTGTATACGTTAAATACTTGGGTGGGGGTTACCGGGAATGAGAGAAATCATGGATTTTGGTCGAATGCGTCAGCTGGCACGGGAACATGGCCTGGATCAGGTGCTGGATGAGCCTGCACTTGCGGAATTAAGACTGCTGGAAGCTTCCAAGGGTGAGATTATATGTGCAAAGGGGGAACGGCCGGAACGGTTTTATTTTCTTGTTGAAGGCAAACTGAAGATTTATACGACACTGCCAAACGGCAAGTCACTGCTGCTCCGTTTTAGCACGCCGCCAGCGCTTGTAGGGGATCTGGAATTGGTGAATGGAAAGGAAGCCAAAAATACGGTCGAATCCGTCAACAAAAGTCTGCTGCTGGGCGTTAGCTATCGTTATCTTCAAAACACGTATGCGGATAATCCGAAATTTCTCCATTTCATGCTTAGTCATGTGACCCATAAACTGTATACTTTCTCTAATCTATCAAGCCTGAATCTGCTGTACCCGGTGGAAAGCAGGTTTGCCAGTTATCTGTTGTCAACGATGGAACAGGGCGAGCAAGTGACGGAAGAGATCCAAACGTCCAAGCTGACCGAGCTGGCAGATATGCTGGGGACGAGCTACCGACATCTGAACCGGGTAATCCATGATCTCTGTGATCGGCAGATTATCCGCAAGGAACAGCGCAAGATTGTCATCTGCCATCTGGAACAATTGCGGGAGATCGCCGGAGGCAATATGTATGAATGAGATTCGGTCCCATGGACGTGAATGTTTCCAATGTAATGCAAAGAGCACCCTATGCCTCAAGAAATGGGTGCTCTTTGCTATCTAAATAGTGTAATCGATGTATGGTGGCTATGATTAAATATCGCCGCGCTCTTCAAATAATTGAGCGATCCCCACGATCACTTGAGTGGCTTTCACCATGTTATCAACCGAAACATATTCGAATTTGCCGTGGTAGTTTTCGCCGCCTGTGAAGATGTTTGGTGTAGGCATGCCCATGTACGAGAGCTGGGAACCGTCAGTTCCTCCGCGGATGGGGCGAATAATGGGCTCAATGTCCAGACGAGTCATGGCTTCATGCGCAATATCAACAATCTGGCGAACAGGTTCGATCTTCTCACGCATATTGTAGTATTGATCATTCAGCTGAACAGTGATGCTCTTCTCTCCGTACTTGCCTTGAAGTTCTTCCGCAACCTTCAATACATAGGCTTTGCGCTCTTCAAACTTCGCCCGGTCAAAATCACGAATGATATAGCTGAGCTGCGTTTGCTCTACGTCGCCTTCAATGGATATAAGATGGTAGAATCCTTCGTACCCCTCCGTGAATTCAGGAGCTTCTTCGGCAGGTAGGCGGCGGTTGAACTCCATAGCGATTTTGGCTGAATTGACCATTTTGTTTTTCGCGGTTCCGGGGTGAACATTTGTACCTTTGACTGTGATTTTGGCTGCAGCCGCATTGAAGCTCTCATATTCAAGCTCTCCCAGTGGGCCGCCATCTACCGTGTAGGCATACTTGGCTCCAAAAGCAGGCACGTCAAACTTGTGCGGCCCGCGTCCAATCTCTTCGTCGGGAGTGAAGGCAACCCTGATCTTTCCGTGTTTGATCTCCGGGTGATCGATCAGATAGGCCATCGCTGTCATGATCTCGGCAATACCTGCCTTGTTGTCCGCACCCAGCAAGGTTGTGCCATCTGTTGTCATGAGGGTGTGGCCCTTATATTCACGCAGTTCCGGGAAGTCAGTGGTAGACAGCACCACATCCAGCTCCTGGTTCAACACGATATCCTGACCATCATATTGGTCGATGACCTGTGGCTTTACATTTTTGCCAGTGAAGTCTGTCGCTGTATCCAAGTGAGCCAGGAAGCCGATTACGGGAACATCCTTATCCGTGTTGGATGGCAGGGTAGCCATGACATAGCCGTTCTCATCCATCGTTACATCCTGTAAACCAATAGCTTTGCATTCGCCTACAAGGTATTCGCCCAAGGCGAGTTGGCCCGGTGTGGAGGGGCAGGTTTCACTGTTTTCATCAGATTGTGTATCCATTTGAGCATAAGTTGTCAGTCGCTCGATTAAAATATCTTTCACCATAATCGCTCCTTCAGTTTGGGTTGATATATAAGTTATCACTATTCTTGGAACGAATCACTACGAGGTCAGAACAACCCTCTGATCGCTGTTATCCCCAGATTTTTTGATTACATATAAAGGTGAAAATCCGGTTATAAAGGCGAAGTGTATGCTTCCGACGCAGCTTTCTTTCAGAAAGCTTTTAGCTTCGCTTCTACAGGTTGTTTCTGCCCTCTCCGTTTTCGTCTAAGGGTTAGATACAACTTATATTATAGGTTGGGTATATTATCTCCTGTGTATGAAAGTATCATATCATGTTTTGGACCAACTTCGTGTAGGGGTGCAAGTACCCGCGGGGTAGTTTTAGGTATAAAAAAAGGTACTATGGCACAAAAATGTACGTACTTGCATTCAGGGGAGGCTCCTTCATAATAAAGAATGGTCGAAGGATTGGCGAGAGAGACTGCCACAAGATTGGGCAACTGTTTTTCATGCTGGAAAACAAGCGATTGCCTCAACATATATCAATATATTGAATAGGAGATGTATCCATATGTCAGAGAAATTATTTTCCCCCTATCAGTTCAAGGGGCTTCAACTGAATAACCGTGTAGTTATGGCGCCAATGTGCCAGTACTCCGTAACGGCCAAGGATGGCATCCCGAATGATTGGCATCAGGTTCACTATGTAAGTCGTGCGGTTGGAGGTACAGGTCTGATTGTCATTGAAATGACAGATGTTGAACCAGATGGCCGTATTACCGATAACGACCTGGGCATCTGGTCGGACGAGCATATCCCGGCCTTTGCCAAACTGGTGGATGGCATGCATGCTCATGGCTCGAAAGTTGCGATTCAAATTGCACATGCGGGACGAAAAGCTGAGGACGCGAAGCAGCCGGTAGCTCCATCCGTGGTCACTTTCCCAGGTGAAGACTATAGGGAGCCTCGTGCATTAACTACCGAAGAAGTAGAAGCTATGGTCCAGAAATTTGCCGACGGTGTTCGCCGCGCAGTGCAGGCTGGAGTGGATGCCATTGAGCTGCACGGAGCACATGGATATCTCATTCACCAGTTCCATTCCAAGCTGATGAATCATCGTGAAGATGTATACGGACAGGATCTGGCTCGATTCGGCGTTGAGATTATTCGTGCAGTGAAAAAGGAAATGCCGGAAGACATGCCGCTCATCATGCGCATATCTGCAGTTGAATACGCTGATGGCGGTTACGATATTGAACACACCCTGGATGTGGCTCGTGCTTATCAGGCAGCAGGTGTAGACATATTCCACATCAGCTCTGGTGGAGAAGGACCTGCCGGACAACGGAAACCGGGCAACTACCCAGGTTATCAAGTTCCATTTGCCCGTCGTTTCCGCGAAGAACTGAACGTTCCAGTGATTGCTGTAGGGTTGCTGGATGATTCAGCTCTTGCTCAAGCTGTTATTGGCAACGGCGATGCTGATCTTGTTGCAGTGGGCAGAGGTATGCTGCGCGATCCGTACTGGGCTAACCATGCGGCACTGGCGCTCGGTGTCAGCAAGGATAAGGCAGCGATTGCGGAGCAATATTCCCGTGGGTATTAATTTTATCTAAAACATATAGAAATTCATAAGACAGGTCGTGGCAAAGGGTAGCCTTATGCTGCGGCCTGATTTTGCATTTCGATAGCCAAGCAGTGGCGGTTGTTTGGGATTCCACCGTTCAGAGCAGACTAAGACGGGGGTTACACATCTTTTATTTAGCGTTCCAAGATGAGGTTCGTTTAAGAGGAGATCCAATGCTAGATTCAGTTGTTAAATGAACTCATTTGACACTTATCTTCTTATCCCAAACAATGAGTAATATCTATTTAAGGAGGCGATGGTTATGACATCATCATCGAGCGCACTGCCGGATATTCGGCAGCAATTGGTACTTCATGCACCGCTGGAAAAGGTATGGGAGACCGTCTCAACGGCAGAAGGCATGCAAACCTGGTTTATGCCAAGTAATCTGGAGCCGGTGGAAGGACATGAATTCGTGCTGGAGGCCGGGCCTTTTGGCAAATCACCATGCCGGGTTACGGAAGTTCAGCCGCTTCATAAGCTATCCTTTCAATGGGGCAAGGATTGGGCACTTACCTTCGAACTTCAAGAACAGCCGGAAGGCACCGCATTTACATTGATTCACAGCGGCTGGGATGCCGATAAACTGACTGAATTCGGACAGGCGCATGCCATCGTGCGCGAGCGAATGGAGCAGGGCTGGTCAGGCATCGTACAGAAACTGGCACAGATTGTAAGCCAATAACAGTGGACTGTTAGTTGCAACCAGGATCATTTCCTGGTTGAACAGCTGGCAGTCTTTTTTTATTGTGTAAGCTTTTAATGGAGAGTTCACACAAGATCGTGAACCGCTTTAAAAAATGTGGTTCTTTTTAGTTTCCTTCTATTTCCGTGGGCAGCAGAAACGTGTAACATGGATTATGAAGATTAAACGACAAAAACTGACGTCTACCGTCACAAGTCGGAAGGATTTCATAGATGAAAAAACACTGGATTATGCTGACGATTAGTTTCATTTGTATTGTTGTCTTTCCCGTAGGGTGGATTGTGCAGAGTATTTTATCTGAGCGCGGGAATCCGGTCGTTAAACAAGGCGTAATCGATTTGACCACCTGGGATTTTACCAAAAAGGGTGCAGCCACATTGGACGGAATCTGGGACTTCTATCCGAACCAATTGTTGACCCCGGTTGATTTTGAAGCGGATGTGTCCGGAAGCAAGCCACTTGGTCCATCTGCAGCTATTCAAGTCCCGGCCAGGTGGAATAAGACGATGGGTGCAGCCCATGGATACGGAACATACCACCTTCGTGTCAAACTCAGGCCTAGCACCGAGAAGAATGACTATGGCATTCGTACACAGAACATTCGTATGGCACACCGTATTTTTATAGATGGCAAAGAGATCGGAGGCAAGGGACTGCCTGGTGAAACAAGGGAAACGGACATCCAGTACAACTTGCCGTTCACCGGGTTTACCTCGATTGAGGGAGACCGTGCAGATATCATCATTCAAGTTTCCAACTATACATACTCTTCCGGAGGAATCGTAGCTTCACTGTTATTTGGAGATGAACATAGCATTCTGTACAGCCAGCAGTGGGACTGGCTCAAGGATCTGATGACCCTTTTCGGCTTTATCCTTCCGGCGGCGTTTTTCCTGCTGCTGTTCAGGCTGCGCCGGAGTGAGAAGGAACTTCGTTACCTGGGCTTATTCAGTCTCTCTGGAGCCATGTATGCACTGACGCATGGGGAGAAACTGCTGGGCACCTTTGTACCGTTTCTACCGAATACTGAAATTCTAAGGCTTCAATTAATAAGTTCAGCACTGGCCTATTACTATTTGCTTCGCTACATGGATGCGCTTGTTCCGGGTGCAATTCACAAATGGTACGTACGCTTGGGAATTACGCTGGTGATTCTGCAATGCGCTATAGGCCTTACCTTGTCTCCAGTACTATTCTCGCAACTGGAGCCTCTAATGCTGATGGTGTCGCTTAGCGTCATGGTATACACTCTTCGAGCGATGTTTTATTGGTTGAAAAAGAGGCCGAACGACAGTCATTACGTGCTGATCAGTATGATGAGCATTCTCATGGTCGTTATTCTGTATACCATCGGTGCATTCACGACGCAGGATACTGCTTTTCTCGCCCTATATGAGCTATTGTTATTTGTTTTTGCTCAGATGATTCTTACGGCGATCCGGTTCGCGCAGTCCTTTCGTGAAGTTGAGGCGTTATCCGAGCGCTTGCTCGTGATCGATAACCTGAAGGATGAATTCATGGCCAATACGTCGCATGAGCTGAGGACACCACTGCATGGCATCATCAATATCGCCCAGTCCTTGCTGGAAGGGGCTGCAGGGGCTGTGACGCCGAAGCAGGCCAGAAACCTGTCCATGATCACATCGACTGGTAAAAGGCTTGCATTACTCGTCAATGACATTCTGGATTTCTCGAAGCTCAAGAATAGTGAGATCGAGCTGAAGCGGGACCCGGTGGATCTGGAGTCCGTTGCACGCACAGTGGTTGAAGTTTCGGGATTTACCTTCGGGGATAAGCCTATTGTGTTAATGCAGGACTGGCCTCCATCCCTGCCACTGGTCGAAGCAGATGAGGATCGATTACGGCAGATTCTCTATAACCTGATTGGCAATGCATACAAGTACACACTGCAAGGCGAGATACGGTTATATGCAACTGTGCAGGGGGATCAAGTCCGAATGTCAGTGGCGGATACCGGGGTTGGCATTGCTCCGGAGAAGCTGGAGGATATCTTCCGATCCTATGAACAGCAGAATGGGACCAGTGAAAGAATCAGCGGAGGAACAGGCCTGGGTCTCAGTATTACGCGTAAACTTGTAGAGCTGGGTGGAGGCATGATCTGGGCTGAGTCGGTACCAGGCCAGGGATCGGTTTTTCACTTCACCTTGCCAGTTGCCAAGACACCTCTGCTTCATACCGTGTCCAGACCGGCTGCAGCCAGCTATGTGGCTGCCGAGCATGCTAATGCATCTGGAAGGCTTTCTACAGAACTCGATGAGACAGAAGAGGGCCCTGCAGCAGAGCATACCATTCTGATTGTGGATGACGATCCGGTAAATCTTCAGGTATTGTACAATCTGTTGTCAACAGAGCGATACCGGGTCATCTCTGCCGATAGCGGTGCTGCAGCCTTGAAAATGCGAGAACAATACCCGGGAATCGACTTGGTGATTACCGACTGGATGATGCCGCAGATGTCCGGAATTGAGTTATGCCGCAAACTGCGTGAGCGTAATTCCCTGTCCGAACTGCCCATCTTGATGCTGACGGCGCGTGGATTGCCTGAGGATATCAGGCTGGGTTTCCAGGCCGGGGCCAATGATTTCCTAAGCAAGCCGGTGGATGCTGGTGAGCTGCGTGCGAGGGTGCGGACCCTGATTGAAATGCGGGCCTCCGTTCAAGGTGCCATTCGCACAGAGATGGCTTTTTTGCAGGCGCAGATCAAACCACACTTTTTATATAACGCACTTAATGTCATTATCGCTACTTGTGCCGTTAACCCGGACAAAGCTACAGATCTATTGATTGAGCTCAGTCACTATCTGCGTGGGAGCTTCGACTTTCAGAACCGGGATCAGCTGGTGCCGCTGACCAAGGAACTTGAGCTGGTGGAGTCCTATGTACATCTGGAACAGGCGCGATTTGAAGAACGACTGGTGGTCAACTACGATGTAGACCCTGACGTTCGGATCTATGTACCGCCTCTCAGTATTCAGCCACTCGTTGAAAATGCCATTCGTCATGGTGTGATGGAGCGGGCCGCAGGTGGAACAGTGACTCTGAAAATTGCCAGAGAGAGCAATCATATCATCGTCCAGGTTGAAGATAACGGGGTAGGCATTCCTCCGGAGCGTTTGGCCCAAGTTCATTCGGGGAGGACGGAAGGACCGGGTGGGGTGGGCCTGCAAAATATCAACCGACGTTTGGTGTCCCTGTATGGCGAGGGGTTGAATATTCAAAGCCATGCGGGCAAAGGAACCCAAATCCGCTTCCGTATTCCTCTGCCCAAAGGTAATTTATAGCGAAAGTTGTGCCGAGACAGAGCATAATGGTTAACAGACTAATAAGTTGATAAAGTCAATCTGGAATTTCATTGATATAGAACGAAGAAGAAATAAGTTAGGGCAGGAGGCTGGAAGAACAGTGAGAGCCATTGTAATCGATGACGAGAAGCCGGCGCAGCTTCATCTGGAGCGCCTGTTACTGTCGGACGGACGGATTACACCCGTGCAATGTTTTTCAACAGCCCGTGATGGACTGGAATTTCTGGCGAAAGAGCGTGTCGATGTGGTGTTTCTGGATATTGGCATGCCGGAAATGAACGGACTGGAAGCGGCTGAGTATGTACAGCAGCTGGATAGCACAATTCGAATTATATTTGTAACAGCGTACGCGGATCATGCGGTCGAAGCATTTGAACTGCATGCACTCGATTATGTTCTGAAGCCGGTAAGCTCGGCAAGATTGGGCAAAACGATTGACCGGATCGCTGCTTGGAAGTCTGCTATGCCCGAAATGGCAGCGGCTGCTGAAGTTAAGGAACCAGGTTCCAATGCTGCCGAAGATGACATCCAGTTACCGGGATTGCTCACCTTCAAACATTTGGATATCTACAGAAGTCTTGAACCGGAGGCAACCAAGCATAAATGGAGGACGACCAAATCTCAGGAGTTATTCGCCTTTCTGTTTCACCATCGGGGAGAATGGGTAAGCAAAGAGATTCTGCTTGATAAATTGTGGGCCGATGTCACCTTGGAAAAAGGGCTAACCCATCTGCATACATCGGTATATCAGATCCGAAAACTGCTCAAGGAATGGAGTATGACAGGCAAATTGGAATACAACATGAATCGTTACCGTTTGCTGCCGGGCAATCTGGTAAGTGACGTGGAGCAGTTTGAATTGGGAGTGGGATACGCAGAAGTCACTTCGACCAATGTGGAAGAGCTGCGGGAGATCATGTTGTTATATCGCGGAGATTATCTCGAAGAGCATGACTACCCTTGGGCACAATCGAAGGCCCGTGAGCTAAGGCGCAAATATATACGGTTGGTCATGGATCTGGCCGAATGGAATATGAACCATGGACGTGGCAAGGATGCTACCGAGCAGTTACTCGATCTACAGGAAAAAGAGCCTTATGCTGAAGAAATTTGCCGATTGATGATGAGGGTGTATGCATCCATGGGTGACGGACAAGCCATACTCCAATTATATTCATCATTTGCAAGGACCCTCTTGGAGGATTTGGGGCATCAGCCGGAACCGGAAACGAGCCGCCTCTTTCAAGAACTAACGGTGAAGTAGGCACAGGCCGGGCGGGAGGATTGTAGTGAAATTATTTATACATCGCAAGGATTTGCGTACGGAGGACCTGCACGCATTTGATTACTTGCAGAATCAGGAAGATGAAAGCCTGCACCTTTTTATCTACGATCCCTTTTTGCTTCGTCAGGGGCGTGATAAGGAACACAGCGGCATTAACTTTCTGAGGCATGCGGCCGGGCTTGCCAGACAGTACGGGAAGGCAGGCAAGCTGCTGCATGTGGCACATGGCAAGCCAGCAGAAGTTGTGGATTACATATTGGACCACACGGAAGGAATGATTGATGAAGTCGTGGTTCACCGGGATATGACGCCTTATGCAATTGAGAGGGACCGCAGCATACGCAAGATTGTGGACAAATACCAGGCCAAGTTCACGCAACTGACGGATCATCTGCTGATCGATCTTCCTCGGTTCGCTGATTTTACAGGCAAATCGGAGCCCTATAAAGTATTTGCCGCCTTTCACCGGCGCTGGATGGAGTTTATGAATGAATTCCCTAATCCTCCTTCGGTACTAACGGTAGCTGATCTTAAGATCAGTAAGCTGTTCATCGAGTTTCCTGATTCGTTCAGGGTACCCGCAGCGCTTACGGATATCGAGCCGGCTGAAGAACCTTATGGGCTGCTTGATGCATTCCTGAAGGAGCGTATCGCGGAATACGGGGAGCATCGGGATGAGTATGAAGCATACGAACCAAGCCATCTTAGTTCCTATGTGGCGGTAGGAGCCATCTCGATCCGCAGGATGTACGATGCAGCTTACCGGGCAGAACAGCCGGATGAATGGATTAGACAGCTGTGCTTCCGTGACTTCTATCTGTATCGTGCAGTATACGAGAGTCACTATTTTACGTACGAAAAGGTATACGATCTGTCACCGCTAAGTGAATATCACTTCGAACGCTGGTGTAAGGGAGAGACGGGAATACCAATTATTGATGCTGCGATGACCGAGCTGAATGAGACGGGGCGAATGCCCAATCGATTGCGTATTCTGACGGCCATGTTCCTGACCAAAAACCTGCAGTGCCCGTTTCCCCTGGGTGAGGCTTACTTCAGACGCAAGCTGCTGGATTATGACAACATTCAGAATCGGGGGAACTGGTTATGGTGTGCATCACTTGGTGAGAATGCCGCTCCGTATTTCCGGGTGAACAATCCGGTGACACAATCGGAGAAGTATGATCCCCAGGGAGATTATATCCGGAAATGGCTGCCTGATCTGAAGGATCTGCACAGCAAGGATATCCATCAACCACGTGAGGGTGCGATTGTGGATCTAAAGGCATCCAGACAGGCAGCTATTGAGGTCTATAAACAAATTC
This sequence comes from Paenibacillus sp. ACRRY, assembly GCF_022346995.1. Taxonomy (GTDB): domain Bacteria; phylum Bacillota; class Bacilli; order Paenibacillales; family Paenibacillaceae; genus Paenibacillus. Next base: position 123,666 of record NZ_JAKRNM010000003.1, read on the forward strand.
TGGCGAGTCGTCAGAAGGGCTAGTACCGTGCAGCGGAATGTGTACAGTGATGCTGGAGGGAGTATCGGATGGCCGGATCTCCAAGGCATAGCCTGAAACGTCAGGCTCAAGGCCCCGATGTCTCAGCTTGTCCATGAGCAGGAGAAATGTCTGATCAATCTCTGCCCGATCCGGAGCACCGAAATGGGTATATACGGCGTATTCACGGGCCGGAAGAATTATACCAACCATGCCTTCCGGCACTTCATGGAAGTGGGATACCTCTACTCCGGCAATATAGTGATAGAGGCGTGTACGGCTCAGGGATACGCCCGTCTTCACCCCCGTCCGGGTTTGGCGGGGGATTTCATGTTGTCTGCGTTCTAATTCAATCCACAGCTTAGGAATCACCACTTGTGACATATATACAGCTGTAAAAGGAGCCTGGAATTCAAGGCCGATCACATATGTCTGCGGCCGTACCATCCGCTCAAATGAATGAGCCTTGGCAATTCGTTGACCTGCTATATCCGCTACTCGACCGGCTGATTTCAGCAAGGTATATCCTCCCTGGCGTCCAGGTTCTGCATATAGAGGCACACCCATTCCACTAAGCTCATGTAAATACCGAAGCATGGTACGGTAAGAAACCCCGAATTCAGCAGCCATTTCTTCAGCGGTAAACGTAGGTTTGTCATACACTCGCATCATAAGTTCAATCAAACGCTGCGTTTTGGTCATGTTCCATCTGCTCCTGATAGAAATATAGATATACTGACAGATTTTGTCACTATATTAGTATAAAATAGAGTCAGGACTTACGGCAACAGGATCAACTTATGGAGAGCATAAATGAAAGGGTGAGAGGGTATGGAACAAGTCAATTCTTCAATGTTGGTACGTATGGAGGCGGCGACCATTATCGGACTGAAATGGGAGGGAACCTTCGCTGAAGCAGGGGCAGGGGGCATTCGTGAAGTGCAAACGGAGTTCAAGCGTCGTCTGCAGGAGATCAGTGATGTGCTTCACCCGCAGGAGCTTCTGGGATTGTCCTATCATACGACAGATACAGGATTTGTTCATTATGTCGCAGTCGAGGTTGGCAAAGATGGAGCATCAACCATTCCATCTGGAATGGTGAAGGTTGATGTCCCGGCACATGACTACGCCAAGTGCAGCCATGTCAAAGGACAGAGTGTGGAAGCATCATACAATCGAATCTATGCCTGGATTGAAGAACAGGGTCATGCGGTGTCGCAAGGTCCGCTTACACACTATGAAGTATATCCGATGGATCAGGATCCATATGATCCGGAGCCCGAGTTTACCATTTTCATCCCAGTGAACCAGAAATAAATCCTGCTGAGGCAGCATCGCTCGAAGACCGCATTATAGCGGTCTTTTTTTACATTTATAGACATGAAAAGTGTGTGAAATCCACTGAAAATTTAGGAATTGTTAAGAAAATGGACTACACATCTTAAGCATTATGCCTTTTAATAGATAGAGAGCTTATCGTACTAAGTCATATCTGACATATTGACGAACACATTAAGGAGAAACGCTAAACATGAGTGAGACATTAAAAAGAGAGCGAATACCGGAGTTGAACCTGGTACGTGCCATGGCGATTATCGGCGTGCTGTGTGTGCATTCCACGTCCTATGCGACGGTGGACATGACGGGTTCGGGCTACTACTGGCTGTACAACTTTATTAATATCTTCATGAAATATGGTACGCCAACTTTTATTTTCATGAGCAGCTTCGTGTTGTTCTATAACTATTACTCCCGTCCCTTGGACAAGAAACTGGTCAGCAATTTTTATAAAAAGAGATTCGTTTACATTTTGCTGCCGTATTTCCTGTTTTCCCTGTTTTATTTTGTTATTCTGCATTTCACCCATTATCAAGGCCGTCCGTTTGGTGAATCTGCCATCAGCTTCATTACCAAACTTTTCACGGGTAAGGCGTATACGCATCTGTACTTTGTATTCATCAACATGCAATTCTATCTGTTATTCCCGCTCGTTCTGTGGCTGCTGAAGAAGTATCCTGCGGTGGTTAAGTGGTCTGTACCCATTGGCCTGCTGATCCAGTGGGCATTTATCGTAAGTAACAAATACGGGTTCCAGGTGCCGAACAAAGGAAGCTGGGCCTTCTCGTACTTCTCCTATTTCATGCTGGGCGCGTTCATTGGGGTCTATTTTCCAAAAATCAAGCAATGGTTTGTCATCAGCCGAGAAAATGCGACCAAAGGCCGCGTAGCATCCTGGATTCTGCTGTGGGCCGTCTGGATTGCGGCCGGACTCGGACATGTATATATTTATTACCTGCTTCGTATGAAGATTGCCACGTATAATACACTGTGGTATGAATTTTTCTGGAATTTGCATACCTTTGCTTGTGCGCTCGTACTGATTCAGATTGCATACCTGTTGTATCGCAAGGGGCCTGCATTGATTGCCAAGCCGCTCAATCGACTTGGTGCACTGTCCTTCGGAATTTATCTGATTCACCCATTTTTCCTGCTGTTGTATCGGGAATTCCCGCCGCAAACCGGGGTGTCCTGGCTGGTTCACCTATGGTATGCCGGAGGCTTCGCCGTAGCGTTGTTCGCTTCATGGATTGTAGTGGGGCTGACGGCAAGGTTCGTTCCGTTTGCCTGGGTCATCTTCGGCAATCTGCCGAAACCAAAACCACGGGTCATCCCGCAACCCAATTCGGGACAGCTCGATGTTCGTTAATATTTAATTGCCATTATAGGAATAATAAGCCGTTTCTTGGTCGACCTTAGGGTTGAGCGGGGAACGGTTTTTTTCATGCGATCAATGAGCATCATGTGGGAACGAATGTTTCTTTTGGATCAGCCAGGGGTAATGAGAAGGCGGAACACAAATCAAAAATGCAGAGACTTACAGAACAGGATCAAGGTGAGATGAATGACAACATGTGAACAATGCGGGAAACCGATGCAAGATATATTGGAATATGTAGAACACATTCTTCATGAATGCAGTGGACAGACAACAGAGTACAACACAGATGGCTATCAGGCACAGACACAGGGGTATGAGTGCGTCCGCGAGCAGATGTGATACAATAGAAAGAAACCGGATTCATACGGAACCGAGGTGACAACATGGAGACGGGCTCAGCCCCTTTCCGGCAGAACATGACGGAACATGAAGCGCAACAGACCAAGGTATGCATGTATTGCGGGCAACAGCGTCCGTTGTCTGAATTTCGGCGCAGAACCGGAAAGAGGGCGGGGCCCGGTGCCAGACGGGGAGCCTGTCGTCCTTGTCGTCAGCGCAGCGGACAGGCTGTCGGTAGCGACATCCCTGTGCAGCAGGCTCAGAGTTTGCACATGCGGATGCAAAGACCGGAGAAGATTACAAATGAATCAAGTGCTGCAGCCAATGAACGGGTGATCCAGGAGGCAGCGGGTGAAGGTTCTGAGGAACAGCACAGCAAAGCTGAATCTCTATCTTCAGCCTCCTCGGAATCGTCAGGTGAGCGAAAGAAGAGAAGAAGGAGACGAAAGTCCAAACGGCAGCAGGCGCAGCCAGGCCTTGAGCAGTCTGAACGGATCACGGAATCAAGCGCCTCAGGGCAAGCAGAACGTGATCCGAAGGATGGTGGACGCACCGTATCCAATGTGCGTGCTGAACAGGCCGCCGCGCAGGCTTCTGTGGCGGCAAGCGAGGCTTCGCTGCCGGAAGATCCGCAGGATCCGGCAGCGGGAACAGCAGCTGCGGGTCAGCAGACCGCAGCGGGGCGCAAGCGCAAGCGGCGCCGCAAACGCTCGGCGCCGCCTGGCGCTGGCACTGGACCCGACCGCATTGCGGTCAAGTCCGAGGTGCCAGCGAGCGACCGTGGCGCTGCAGCCACGGCCGACGGGCTTTTGGCGGCAGGTGCACAGCCTGCCGCTCCAGGGCTGGACCCGGGCCAGGCAGCTCCTGCTGCGGCCGGGACAGCCGAGTCTGCTCCCTTGCGGCCACAGGGTCCGCAAGGAAGCAGGGCGCGGCCAATGCGCAAAGAACGTGCGCATAAGGCCGCCGATGAAGACGGTGCCCGGGCAACGACTTCCGGACACCGTCCCCATTCCCATCATGCCCGCAGCCGAAGCGCTGGGGCAGATGGCCGGCCACGCCGCCAGACTCCGGCGGTCCCGGTAGTGATTGATCCGGAAGATCCGTCATCGCTCCGTACGAACAGGCAGGGTATGGTCCGCATGCGTGGCAAGACGGATAAAGGCCGCCGCTGGCATCAGGAGATTGATATGGAGCTTGCGGTCACGCTGGTCAAGGAAAAAGCTGCAGTTGTTGTCAATCGGTACACCATTCGCCGATTATTCAGCAACAAGGATTTCAAACGGTACATCATGAACCGGGATCAGTATACCTGTTACTTCTGTGGATCGTATGGTGATACGATCGATCACCTTCTGCCTCGAGCCAAAGGTGGTCATACGACTCCGCTAAACTGTGTATGTGCCTGCAATCTCTGCAATCAGTCCAAAGCTGCAATGGATGCAGATGAGTTCATGCGATCCGGCATACCTGAATGGAATGCCGCTCATCAGGAGGAACTGAACGAACTGCAGATGCAGGAGGCGCAGCTGGAATAGAATATGTTTATTTCCTCTCCTCCTGGAGAGATACCAATACAGATAAAGCACACCAAGACTTGTTGTACAGGTCAGGGTGTGCTTTTTGCTATGTTGGTCTCATCTGTGAATATTTCTTCAAATTAACAACGGTTTGAAGTGAATTCGTACGTTATACTGTGAGAAGAAGATGAACTGACCCAGATCATTCGAGGACAGTAATTGCCATTGTAAACGGATGGAGACTGAATAGATTGGAAGGATGCACATGACCCCGGTACCTCTGGACATCATGTCCTATATTACGGAAGAAAATATTCGTTATTGGCTTGAGCAGTTTCGTTCCCTGGGGCCGCTTCCGGGTATACTGCTTACTTTTATGAAGTCCTTTGTGCCTCCGCTGCCGACCCTGCTGATCGTGGGTGTTAATGGTGCGGTGTATGGACTATGGGCGGGATTTTTGTACTCGTGGATTGGGATGGTGCTCGGTTGTACCCTGACCTTCTTGCTGGTCCGGGAGATTGGGAAATCTGCCTTCGTGGAACGATGGTCCAGCAAACCGCGTGTTCAGCGGAGCATGGTATGGATTCGGCGGAATGCCTTCAGTTATGTATTTTTGCTGAGTATCTTTCCGGTCGGTCCGTTTGTCATCATTAACGTGGCGGCAGGTATTGCCCGAATGAGACTTATGTCTTTCCTGCTCGCCGTAGGGTTTGGTAAGGGCATCATGATTTTCTGCGTGACCTACATTGGCTCGAATGTGGCCCAATTCCTGGAGCACCCTGTAAGGTGGATTGGTGTATTGCTGTTTATCGCTGTATCGTTGTGGGCAAGTCGGAAGCTGGAGAGACACTTCACCCGTTCATTGTCCCAGGAGAATCTGAACGAATCCAATTCTTCTTCGGGAAACACCATTTCTTCCTGATATGCAGCATGCAATACGGTTCTACGGTACCCGGTTACGCGTATAATCTAAACAGACTGTTATCGAGGACATGGATATTTCTCGTTAACAGTCTGTTTTTCTTTTCTTGTTCACTCATATGCAGTTACCTCTTATTTGCTTTTGTTCCATATGTCCAATAAAGGTCCCTCGTTTCCATAGACCGGATCGGTATCAGGGATCGGCACATCCTGAATCTCCCGAAGCACTTCAGGACGTTCTGTCGGATTACCTGTACGGGTATTGTAGCTTGAGCCGCCAGGGTAAGCACCTGCTATGCGAAAATCAGGGCTGGCTTCCAGACGCTTATGTCCTGTTCCTGCAGGAAGCACGACAATATCTCCCGTTTGCAGATAAACTCGCTGTCCCTTTTCCCCGCCCAGAATCAGTTGAACGAAACCGCTTACCACTGCTAGTGCTTCATGGGCATTGCTATGAAAATGATGATAGTCGAATACACCATTAATCCAGCTGTTACCCCAATGATTGCTGTTGAGCAGCGACTCTGCTCGGGACGGGTCTTTTGCCCATATACCTTTATACAACAGTACTGGCAAGTTTGGATTGTTGGGAATCACGCCATCGTCTTTGAAGTAAAAGGTCTCTATATTATCTCTGGATTCATTCATTATCATCACCTCACTGTTTATTACCCTCATTAGCTATCTGCTCTACAGAAAGAAAAATAAAAAATGAATGGAAAATGATACAAAACGTATCAATTTAAGGTTATACTCAATACATACGCTCGCCTCAAGAGCCTGCCTGAGTAAAATCCAAGGAGGAATGGTTTGGTGAACATTGTCATTACAGGGGCTTCCGGATTTGTGGGATTCAATCTTTCTCATTATTTGGCGCAAAAAGGCCATCGTATTACCCTGATCGACCGGGATGACTATTGTCAGAGACTTGTTCACAGCTCCCCGCTGCATGAAATGACTTTCACTTGTTGTGACCTCGCTTCAGACCGCTTCAGCTTGCCCCAGGGAACCGATCATATCATCCACTTGGCAGCCATGCCGCATGTGGATTATTCCTACCATCATCCAGGAGAAGTATTTCGTAACAACACACTAAGCACGCAGGCCATTTTGCAATATGCAGCCAATCATCGTATTCCGGTTGTACTGGCCTCCTCGGTAGAGGTGTATGGAGGCGAGTTTGGCAGAGTGTACTCCGAATCAGACGTATATGCTCCAGTATCCCCCTATTCGGCATCCAAAGTTGCATGTGAGACGCTGGCTCATTCCTATGCCCAATGTTACAACCTCCCTGTAAAAATCTTTCGCCTAACCAACCTCTATGGTCCATGGCAGCTGCCTGACCGAATCATTCCCCGCAATTTTGGCCGGATGCTGGATGGCTTACGGCTGGATATTCAAGGATCTGCTGTACGTGATTTTCTGTATATCGATGATGCACTAAAAGCCATTGAACAGATCATGCTGCATGGACAAGATCGGCATACGTATAACATCTCAACAGGACAAGGCACAACGATGCAGGAGATTGGCGAGCTGCTGCAATCACTGCAGCGCTCCACAGGAGATGTGGAGATTCGGGATCAGGAACCGACTCAGTCCAGAGGGTCCAGTTTAGTCGTTTATTCGGGCAAATTAAGAGAAGAACTGGGATGGAAACCGCAGATTACATTGGAGCAGGGGCTGGAGAAGAAATACCGTTGGTATCAGGAGCATCCGGATTGGGTGCGGCAATTCAGCAGACATTATCAAACATCGAGAGGAAGTCAGGAGTTTATCGTGGATATGGCTAGATATGTGGCTCCAGCGATTTGATACAATTGAAAACAACCAAAAAAAGCCAGGGAAGGGTGATTGGAATAACACCTTCCTTGGCTTTTTTGTGCCCCGTAGGTAAAGACAAGCGCATGCTCATATCTACGGGCCGACATCATCACGTATATAGTGCACGATTTGAACGTGCGAAGCATATGAGACCGGATACTAGTGGCGATCTTTTACATCGGCAATTTTATCTTGAACCGCGCCTTTCGCCTTGTCCTTTTTACCCTCAGCCTGAAGGGATCTGTTGTTTGTCGCGTTACCGATCTGATCCTTCACTTCGCCTTTGGCTTTATTCACGCCTGCTTTGATTTTATCGCTAGTTGAATTACTCATATCGAACATCTCCTTCATTTCTGGTGTAGTCCTTATTAACCGGGTTTCTGTAATTTTAAACTTCGTTCATCATAAGAAGCCGTCGTAAGCGCCTGAAATAAGGTGAAGATTCTCATCGGGAAGAATTGAGCGAATAGGGAATAAGCCAGCATGACAAGCTGCATAATAACGATAGTGACCAAATTCGTTGCATGGAATTCATGATTTTGGAAAACACTTCCTAAAAATAAGACTGAAAAATTCCTTCATATGTACTTTTTCGCACATATGGACGTATGTGATCTTGTCTTAATACCACATGTGGTAGGAATACAGATCTGGAGCAGAAGGATAAGCGGTTACATTCCGACCGCGAAGCTTGACAAAAAAATCGGATTTGTTACAATGTTCACAATATCTTCACAAGTGTAAAAAATTTCTTTTTCATGTTCATGTGTAAGAGGTGTAATATAAGGGTATAGAGTTCGGTTTCGGCCTGCTTGTCGTTTTGCGTCAACACATGTTGTCCGCAATAGACCCAATACAATACATGATCCGAGAGCGGCCCTTGGGCTTCGCTCTTTCTATTGTGTGAAATTTGGTACATTTCAATGTATCACTTGTATTCGTGGTTCGGCTCTGCTTGACAGGCATCATGAAAGTCGCGGACTTCTATCCCAAAGTAAAGGAGGACTTTCTCTTATGTCACAATCGCCTACTCAACAAGAGGTGCCAGTTACAGAAGGTGCCAACGTTTCCGAGCGCCAGTCCTTGGACGTGCTCGATCAACTGATGAAGCCTGAGGTACAGGAGTCTCTGACCGTTCTGGTGGAAAACCTGCCTAAACTGGCTGAAATGGTTACTGCCATGACCAAAGCTTATGACTTCGCACAAAGCGTAGCTACAGACAAAGTTCTGATCAGCGACACAATGAGCGCAATGGGTGAATTCGCTAAACCAGTTGTAGACAAAGCCAAAGGTGTAGCTTCTGCTGCAATCGAAGCTAATGATCGTGCGCAAGCAGAACAAACTTCGGTTGGTCTGTTCGCTATGCTCAAAATGCTTAAAGATCCAAACGTACAACAAACGCTGCGTTTTGCTCAATCATTCCTGAGCATCCTGAACGAGCGTGGGCAACAGCAACGTTAAGATTAGAAGAACGGAGGATGGATATGTCGAAGCAAATTTTGATCTTGGGCGGAGGTTACGGTGGTCTTTTGACTGCGCTGACTGCGCGTCAATACCTGACACCGGAAGAAGCGACAATTACAGTCGTGAACCGTTACCCTACGCACCAAATTATTACGGAACTGCACCGTCTTGCAGCAGGAAGCATTGCTGAAAAGGCAGTTGCTCTTCCGCTTGAAAAATTGCTGCGTGGTAAAAACGTGAACTTGAAAATCGATACGGTGGATACAATCAAGCCGGACGAGAAAAAAGTTCTGATGACTAGCGGCTCTACTTACTCTTATGATGCACTCGTCGTTGCCCTGGGTAGCGAAACGGCATTCTTCGGAATTCCGGGATTGCAGGAGTACAGCTTCACGCTGAAATCTGTTAGTGATGCTAACCGCATTCGTGCACACGTTGAAGCACGTCTTGATGCTTACAAACAATCCGGCAACAAAGCAGACGCAACGTTTGTTATTGGTGGCGGCGGTTTGACTGGTATTGAGCTTGTCGGCGAATTCGCTGACCTGTTGCCAGCTGTATGCCAAGAAAAAGGTATCGATTTCAACGATATCTCCCTGTATACCGTTGAAGCAGGTCCATCCATTCTTGCAGGATTCCCGCCAGAATTGGTTGACCGTGCAAAATCGAGTCTCGAGAAACGTGGCGTTAACTTCATCGTTGGCGTAGCGATCACAGAGATGAAAGAAAACGAAGTATTGCTGAAAGACGGCAGCTCCATCCCTACGAACACACTCGTATGGACAGGTGGCGTACAAGGTAATGCGGTTGTTGCTAACAGTGGAATTGAAGTGGATCGCGGCCGTGCTAAAGTTACGGAAGTTCTGCAATCCACATCCCACAAAGATGTGTTTGTTGCTGGTGACAGCGCAGTGGTCTTCCCTAGCGAAGGCGCTCGTCCATATCCTCCAACTGCACAACTGGCTTGGCAAATGGGTGAAACTATTGGTCACAACCTGGGCGTAATGTTCAAAGGTGGCGCAATGGAATCCTTCACACCAGTATTCTCCGGTACACTGGGAAGTCTGGGTCGTAAGGATGCTGTCGGCATGATCGGTGGCAACCAGACTCGTCTGAAAGGTCTGCCAGCAACCATGATGAAAGAAGCAAGTAACATCCGTTACCTGTCTCACATCCACGGATTGTTTGCACTGGCTTACTAATTTAGTAGCCATCCATATAAGGGTGCCCCTTGGGGCATCCTTTTTGCGTTACTTTCATCATGGATGTGAGCTTGGGAGCAAGAGAAGCTAAATGAGGCCGTAGGAATGGATGCGTTTAGTTAGGTATAGATAGTGTGGGGTGTATGGTATATTAAGATGTATATGGAAACTGTATTCATGCGCTGACAATGCGCTAAACGGATTGGATCACAGCAAGCCGGCGCTTAGAAGCGCCGGCTTTCGTTTAAATTAAAGACAAGTCCAGAGAAGGATAAAACGACACGGGGTTACCCGTTTAACCGAGAGGAGCATGACATATGAATGTATTGGTTATTGGAGCAAACGGACAAATCGGCAAGGTGCTTGTGGAACAGCTGGCCCAGGAAGGCAAGCATCAGGTGACGGCGATGATTCGCAAACCGGAACAGGCAGATGCACTGAAACAGCTGGGTGCAAATGTAGTCATGGGTGATCTGGAGGGTAGCGTAAATGATTTGGCTGAAGCGATGAAGGATCATGATGCCGTTGTATTCACGGCAGGGTCCGGTGGTTCTACAGGTGCAGACAAGACACTTCTTATTGATCTCGACGGGGCAGTAAAAACAATGGAGGCCGCACTGCAGCAGGGCGTTTCCAGATATGTTCTGGTCAGTGCTTTTGGTGCAGATCAGCGGGAGAAATGGTCGGATGCCATAAAACCATACTATGTGGCGAAGCATTATGCCGATCGTGCGCTGTTTGCAAGCGAGCTGAATTATACGATTATTCGTCCTGGTGGCTTGAAAAACGAACCAGGAACAGGCAAAATCGCCGTAGGGACAGACTTGAAACCAGGAAGCATATCTCGTGAGGATGTGGCCCGAGTTATCGCAGCATCTCTGCAAGAGGAGAAGACATATCGAATGGCATTTGACCTGATTGCCGGGGACGACCTTGTAGAGGATGCATTGGGCAAACTGTAGAGTTCTATTGTAAGATATCGGGAGAATGGAACGAGGGGGAACTCTGTATGAATGAAGCCGTGCTGGTGATTGAAGATGAACCCAAAATCGCACGCCTGCTTGAACTTGAATTACAGTATGAGGGATATCAGGTGGGGAAGGCAGGGAGCGGTACGGAAGGATTGGAAATGTATCATGGCGGCCAGTGGGATCTGATTCTGTTGGATATCATGCTGCCAGGTCTGAGCGGGATTGAGGTGTTGCGGCGAATTCGTGCCAAAGATGCCATGGTGCCCATCCTGATGCTGACAGCGAAGGATTCAGTCGAGGACAAGGTGTCTGGGCTTGATCTCGGTGCCAATGATTACATTACTAAACCTTTTCGAATCGAAGAACTGCTTGCCAGAGTACGGGCAGCGCTCCGGCTGAGTGCCGCAGCCGCTTCTTCATCCGGGGTAATACGACCTGCCAATCAAGACTCAGCAAGCCAAATGACTGAAGAAGAAACAGGCTGGCTTACTGCCGCAGGATTGAGGTTGAATGAAGGTACAAGGGAGGTATCCCGGGATGGAATACCTATCGAGCTTACTCCACGTGAGTTCGATCTTCTCGTGTATCTGCTGCAGAATCAGCGTCAGGTATTGAGTCGTGACCAGATTGTACAGGCCGTTTGGGGTTACGATTATTATGGAGATACCAATGTGGTGGATGTGTATATCCGTTATGTGCGCAAAAAGGTGGATAACGGGTTCACTCCACCCTTAATACATACGGTTCGTGGTGTTGGATACGTTATGAAGGAGCAATCATGAGTCTGCGGAGCAAAATTTATGGATACTCCTCGGTATTGTTTGCAGTACTGCTCATCGCTGTAAACCTGTCCGTGTATATCGTATTTGAACGAATTTCAATGTCCAATGAGATCAAGCGTGTCGAAGCTGAGGCTGGCTCGATCGTAACGGGAGTACGTGATTCTGCCGAATCCATTCCACCGGACGATCTGCTGCGTGCCTATGCGCCAGTGGAAGGAATGCTCCGCATTGTCAATGAGGATGGTACCAGTTCCGATCCGGTAACAACAGCGACAGAGCCTCAATTGAACGAGATGCTAAGCAAATTGCCCTATAAGTACGAGAGCCAAAAGAAATCGGAGTATACCCGGGTTGGACAGCTGGAGTATGTCTGGGTGTCTGTGCCGGTAATCTGGCCTGATGGTGAAGTGGTGAATGTACAAGTCACCGAAAGTGTCGCAGATACCGAGAATGGCCTGTCTGTGCTGCGTACGGTTCTGGTCGCTGTAACGATTATCGCATTGATCCCTGCGATTATCTCCAGCCGAATTCTGGCGAACCGGATGACAAGGCCGATTCAGCAGATGACACGTACCATGAGTGATATCCAGTCAAGCGGCCAGTTTAAGCGGCTTCCGCTGGCTGCCCAATCGAAGGATGAACTGAGTACCATGGGGCAGACGTTCAACCGCATGATGGATTTGCTGGAATCCAACTTCGAGCGGCAGGAGCGTTTCGTATCGGATGCCTCGCATGAACTTAAAACGCCGCTGACGATTATTGAGAGTTATGCCAGTCTGCTGCAGCGACGGGGCAAGGAGCGACCTGAGGTGTTCGATGAGGCTGTTGAAGCCATACTATCCGAATCTGTTCGCATGCGGGAGATGACCGAACAGCTGCTCTTGCTGGCCAAGCAGCCAGAGCAATGGAACGTACAGCTGCAGAGGCTCGATATCACACGTCTGGCTCAGGATTCCACTCGAGCCTTCCGGGAAGCCTATCACCGGGAAGTTTATTGTGATGATCCGGGCAGTATCTGGGTGATCAGTGATGAAAGTAAGCTGAAGCAAATGTTGTTTATTCTGCTGGACAATGCCCGCAAGTATAGCGAGGATGCCATTGAAGTCAGACTGGAATCCAAAGGACAGGAATGCCGGATATGCATCGTTGATACGGGGATTGGAATGCGGGAGGAAGAGCTAACCAAAGTATTTGACCGTTTTTACCGTGTGGATCCGGCAAGGACCCGCAGCGGCGGAGCAAGTGGATCCGGCTTGGGATTATCTCTCGCGAAAGACATCGCAGGGGCTATAGGGGCACGTGTTGAACTGAAGAGTGCAGAAGGCGTAGGCACCGAAGCTTCAATTATTTTGCCAGTATCCGTTCAGACAACCCTGTTCTCATGAAATTCTCATTCTTCTCTTGTATACTGATGCCAAGAGTGTCACGGGAGCAGATGCACGTGTGAAAGGGGGAGGCAGATTGGAAAAGTCACAGATACCACCGGAAATGAAACGGGAACAGCAGCAGCCGAGCGGAAGGTCAAAGCGACCGATATGGTGGGGAGCGGGTATTGTGGCTGTGCTGCTTGTCGCAATCGTAGGCTGGTGGCAGCCATGGCAATCGAGCCGTGTGATGCTGAGTGCGGATGCAGCAGCGCAGGCGGTATTGGAACAATACCCTGGAGAAATTGTGAATTCCACGTTGAAGGACGGTACGTATATCATGCAGCTTCGATCCGAAACAGGGCTATATGATGTACAGCTGGATGCGGTAACCGCTACAGTCAATGCCATTAAGCGGCTGGAATCCAATCCTCAGGCCGAAGAAAAAACACTGCTTAGCCGGGAGCAGATCAAGACGGAGTTGCGGAAGCAAACGGATGAGCAGCTGGTATCACTGGAACTGGTGGAACAGCAGGGAAGTCCGGTGTATCTGGCCGTATTGAAAATGAAGGATCATCGCCGAGAGCAGTGGGTGGTTGATCCATATAACGGGGAGAAGCAATCTTCCCAGACGCTGGATGTTCCAGCATTGGAACCGGGAAAAGAGAATGATACTCCGCAGTTTCTTAGTGAGAAGGAAGCTGAGCAAAAGGCACTTGCCAGAGTTCCCGGGGAAGTGGATGACACGGAGCTCCGTGGAACGAATAGTGGGAATCCCTATTACCTGGTCGAGATTGATCTGGAGGATGGCAGGGAAGCTATCGTGCAGGTGAATGCGATATCCGGAGCGATCCGATCCGTGACCTGGGATGAAGACGAAGAAGATTAAGTAAAACCTCAGCAATAGAAATGAAATGATGCTGTGAATGTTTGTCTCATTTTCTCATCAAATTCTAATCTGACTCTCGCTGATCTCTCATACGCACAGGTTATTCTATAACTGTAGACGAGAACGAGAACAACAACGAGGAGATGAAACATGATGATGAACAAACACAAACTATGGATTGGCAGCATTTCGGCAGCGGTACTTCTTGGAGGATCGGCGGTAGCAGCGAGCAGCAGCGTAAACGGACAGTCGGTACAAACCACACCATCATCGACTTCGCAGTCGGTCACACAGGATCAGAGCAGTACTGGCAAATTGCTGACCGGAGCGCAAGCCAAAGCAGCGGCATTAAAAGCGGCTGAGGGTAAAGTGGACGACATTGATCTGGAGCGCAGAAACGGCCAAACGTTCTACGAAGTTGAAATCGACCGCAAAGGAAGCAATGACGTTGTGGTGCGTCTGGATGCCTACACAGGCAAGATCCTGGCGGTTGTGGATGATGAAGACTATGACGACGATGATGATTATAATTACAATGGCTCTTCCGCAAGTACTTCTTCCAACCAGTCTGCTGCAAAACAGGTTAAATTGACCGAAGCACAAGCCTCTGCGATTGCCCTGAAACAGGTGACAGGTGGAAAAGTAACCGAAATTGAGCTCGACCATGATGACGGACGTTATGTCTATGAGATCGAGATCAGAACCGCGGATGGCGAAGCGGATGTTGATGTGGATGCCAATACAGGTAAAGTGCTGTCCTTTGACCAGGATTTTGACGACGAGGATTAATGAAAGAACGTTAAGAGACCCATTAAAATAAATACAAGATAGCATGCTCTTACATCTTGAGAGAATACCTCTTGAAAGCTGCATGCTCGTGGTAAAGGACGCTTCATATGAAGCGTCCTTTTTGCTGTCCTTTCATTGTTATCTTAGAGGTCTGTTGTGAGTTGTGATGTTCATTCTGGATCACAGCATCCTAAACTGTGGTAAACTAGTAGAATTATAGAAAAAGATAGAGACAGGAGCTGGATAACGAAGTGAACGAAGAACAAATACTTTCCATTGAAGGCTTGCGGATGCGTTATAACGGACGTTATGTCCTGAACGGAATTGACCTTGAGGTGAAGCGGGGAGAGATGATCGGGTACATCGGTCCGAATGGAGCCGGCAAAAGTACCACGGTCAAAATCCTGCTGGGACTGGTTGAAGGATATGTGGGCAAGGTTCGCATCTTTGGCAGGGATATCGCGGATGGTGATACGGAATATAAACGCAGAATCGGTTATGTACCTGAAGTTGCAGAGCTGTATGAACAACTGACGCCAGCAGAATACCTGACATTCATTGGGGAACTGTATGGCTTGTCTTATGCAGATGCTGATTACAAGGCGAAGCAGCTGATGGATTGCTTTGGACTCGAGAAATCCTATCATTCCCGCATTGCCTCGTTCTCCAAGGGGATGCGCCAGAAAGTGCTGCTCATCTCAGCATTGCTGCATGATCCGGATCTGCTGTTTTTGGATGAACCGCTCAGTGGACTCGACGCCAACAGCGTGATGGTGGTCAAGGAGATTTTGTCACAGCTGTCGGCCAAAGGTACAACCATCTTCTATTCCTCACACATCATGGACGTGGTCGAGAAGATCAGCAGCCGGATCATCCTGATTGCGGAAGGAAGAGTGATGGCAGACGGGACATTCAGGCAGCTGCAGCAGCAGTCCATGGAAGGCACGCTTGAAGAGGTGTTTAACCAATTGACGGGCTTTAATGAGCATAAGGCGATTGCCGAACGCTTTGTATCGATCGTGCAGGAGGTGTATTGATATGGAGGAACCCTCCGAATTCCGTACGCTGAAGATCCTGGATCATTTTCGCCATATCATTACCAAGACGGGTGCGGATTATGATGTACTGCGGCTTATATTGAGAGTGAAATTTCAAATGGACCAGCGCAGGGTACCGACTGTATTGTCAGGACGCAGCAGTAATAAGGAGCAGAAGGAAGGGAACCTGTACCTTCGGTCCCTCTGGTTGTACGGATTGATGGGTTTGCTTCTGGTGCCATTTGTCGTCTGGGATACGGGTCATTATATGCTCCAGATGGGTCTGGTCAACGCGGTGCTGATGTTTATCATCATGACGTCCATGATCTCGGACTTTTCATCTGTGCTGCTGGATATCCGGGATCGGAATATCATTATGACCAAGCCGGTGAACGGCCGTACCGTTGGAATGGCCCGGGCCATTCATGCCGGAGTCTATTTGCTGCTGCTAACAGGTTCCCTGACAGCCGCACCAATGGTTGCGGGCTTAATCACACATGGCATCGGGTTCTTCTTGTTATTCATCGCGGAACTCATTCTGATCAATATGTTCATTCTGGTCACTACATCTCTAATTTACCTGTTCATGATGAAGTTTCTGGATGGAGAGAAGCTGAAAGACATGATCAACATGGTACAGATTTTGTTATCTGTTGGAATCGCTGTTGGATATCAGCTGGTTGCACGGTCGTTCAGTATCATTGATTTTGACATGGTCTTCACGCCAGCCTGGTGGCAGCTCTTACTTCCTCCCGTGTGGTATGCAGCTGTATATGAATGGCTGTTCGGTGGTGGCGGGGATGTATGGCTGTATACCTTCAGCGCCCTGGCTGTTGTTGTTCCATTGATCAGTTTGGTTATTTATGTGAAGCTGATGCCTTCCTTTGAACTATACTTGGAGAAAATGGCCCATTCAGGATCCACTTCAGGACGAAGAAAAGGGTTTTGGGATCGCACACTTGCCAGAGTGTTCTGCCGTTCCGGGGAAGAGCAGGCCTGCTTCCGGCTGTCAGCGAGCATGATGCGGAATGAACGGGAATTCAAGCTGAAGGTATACCCATCCATTGGATTATCCTTTGTTCTGCCTTATGTCTTCTGGTTCACCCAGCTGCAGTCATCCACGTGGGCGGAACTTAGAGAGAGTTCGTTCTTTTATACACTGTACATCATGCTGATTCTTATCGTTTCGGTGATTATCATGCTGAAGTATTCAGGGCAATACAAGGCATTCTGGACTTTCCGGGCTGCGCCGATTGCGAGTGAGAATGTGCTCTATAAGGGTGCACTGAAGGCATTTATGAGCAATATGTTCTTGCCTGTATTTCTGCTGAATGCCATTGTGTTTGTCTGGACATTCGGGCTGCGCATTCTGCCTGATCTGGCTGTGATCCTGCTGGTGGCTACGGCCCTGATTCCGTTAACAGGCAAATTGTTATTGCGCAAGCCGCCGTTCTCCCTGTCCTTTAGTATTGCCCAGCAAAGTGATGGCTGGTTCGTATTCGCGGCATTTCCGGTGATTGCCTTGCTATGGGGGATTCATGTTTTCTTTCGTACGTTGCCAGGAGGCATCTGGATCTTCGGGGGACTTCTGATTGTGGCTAATGTCCTGCTCTGGACCATGTTATACCGCGTCAAGCGGGTGCATGCTCAGGCTTGAAGGGAGTGGGGAGCAGACAAGGAACGGAACAATGCGCGAAAGTACACCATAAGAACGAAGGCCAACCCGTTCATCTGAACCAGGTTGGCCTTTTGCCTTTGAAGATCATTCGGTATAGAAAGAGGAAGGGCAATTCATGGCTGAGCAAGTCGGGCCTCAGCCATCCGGTCTGCGGCATCGGCAGTGGAGATGCTTGATGCCGCAGCTAGTTGGTAGACCTGGGTGAGTGTATCCGCGATTTCCGCCACCCGCTGGCGGATCTGGTCCGGTCCTTCACCCTCCAGTTCGTAGGCGGTGCTGATGATGCCGCCTGCATTAAGCACATAGTCAGGCGCGTACAGAATGCCCCGCGCCTGCATGCGGCGAACAACCGGCTCTCGCTCGCTGAGCTGGTTGTTCGCCGCCCCGGCAACGATGGAGCAGCGCAGCTCCTCCACCGTTGCCGGGGTCAACACGCCCCCTAGTGCACAGGGGGCGAACACCTTGCAGTCAGCGGCGTGAATATAGGCCGGATCGGCCGGGGCAGCGCCGCTGAACTGCACAAGGGCACGTTGTACACGTTCCGGTACAACGTCTGCCACAATGAGCCGTGCCCCGGCTGCATGCAGGTGGCGGCACAGGGCATACCCAACCTTGCCCAGTCCCTGGACGGCAACGGGAATGCCCTGAAGAGAAGTGACCTCCTGATGCTGCAGCGAGGTCACAATGCCTGTATACACCCCGTAGGCAGTCATCTCGGCGGTGAAGTCATTTTGTGCCCCCAGTGAACCGGTCGTATCCGTCACATAGGTGGTCTCCAATCGGATCTGGTCCATGTCCGCTGCCGTAGTCCCCAGATCAAGGCCTGTAACATAGCGTCCATTCAGTCGTTCCAGGAAGCGTCCCAGCGAGCGGAAGATATGTGCACGTTGAGAGACACTCAGGTTCAAGCTGTTATTGCCGGACGGCTCCACTCCGGATACTTGTTCTGCCGCCGGCAGCTCCCAGACCACGGCTTTTCCGCCTCCATACGGCAGGTTGGATACGGCATTTTTGTAAGTCATGCCTTTGGCCAGTTTGATCGCATCGCGAACAGCTTCTTTCTCCGAAGCATACGACCAGTAGCGGCAGCCTCCCAGCGCTGGCCCAAGGACGGTGCTGTGGATGGCAATGACAGCCCGCAATCCACTGTGCGGATCATGACAAAATACGAGTTCTTCGAGGCCTTCACGCTCCATCTCCTGCCATAACAGCATGGCCCTTCCCCCTTTTGTCTCCGTGTACCCTGCTTAACGTATGCTCTCCGTTATGCTGATCCTTCAGCATATTCACGAAAACCTGGTTTCGCCTCTGGGTTTTCTGCCAGGTTAACGAGTGATACCTACAGTTTTGTAAAGGCCGTTCCGGTGTAACATTCAGTAACAATTTTCCGGAGATTTGCTTTCAACCGTTTAAAAAGCTCGCATAACGTCCAATGATGGAGATATGGAAAAACGTACAGGATACGGACCGAAGCCCGGATCGTGGGCTCAACCGTTGTGCATGCCAGGAAAGAGGGATTGCCGTTGCTTAAAATATTGTTGTTTATCTTTTTAATCCAAATCGTGTATGTGTCGGCGTATACACTTCGGATGATTCTAACACTCAAAGGACAGAAATATATCGCTGCCCTCATCAGCATGGGTGAAATCGTCATTTATGTGCTTGGGTTGAATTTGGTCTTGAAGTATCTGACTCAACCGTCTGCATTGATCGTTTATGCCGTGGGGTATGGCTTGGGTGTATTGCTGGGTGCCTGGATCGAAGAGAAAATTGCGCTCGGTTACGTTACAGTTAAAGTGATCTGTAATCAGATGGGCGGAAATGTAGCCAATGCGCTGCGAGATAGAGGTTATGGGGTTACGGCCTGGGTAGGTAGTGGACGTGACGGAGATCGTTTGGTCATGGAGATTCTGGCGAAACGGAAAAATCAGAAATTGCTCTACCAGACCATTCTGGAACTCGACCCGAAGGCATTCGTGATTACTGTTGAACCGAAGCAGTTCCATGGCGGATTTTGGACACGCTCCATCAAAAAATAGGATTAGACAGGCAGGCCGTTTTGCAGGCCTGTTTTTTTGTGAGCAGTTTTGGTTTCTTTGCTTTTTCCTTACCCCTGAAAAATATTCTTTAGAAGTTAATTGCGTACGATTGGTGGTTGCCTAGAGTACACTCCGTGCAGCATCCATGCAGCTCCGACAACGATTAACGAGAACCTAAAATAGGGATTATTGTTGTAATCACTTCCAGGATGTACATTGTGGGCATGTCCTTCATAACATGCACTGGCAGGGATGGACGGACATGCTCATTATAATTCAGGGAGGAATGGTTTGATGAAAAGCAGGATTCGAACATGGTGCAGTGCCGCACTGGCTCTTACATTGGGGCTGACCCTACTGACTGGCCCAACAAGTGTACAGGCAGCAGGTAACGCAGATTACAATCTTACAGGTTTCTCCCAAGGGAACACGGGCGGGGGTTCCATTAGCGAATCGGATACGTCCAAGTATAAAAAGGTCTATAATGCAGCGGATCTGGCTGCAGCACTGAAAAAGAACTCTGGTGTCAAAGTCGTCGAGATTATGAACGACCTGAATCTGGGGTGGAACGAAATTCCGAGCGCCACCCAGACATCCCCTTTTGCGAAGCATAATGATGCACTGACTCACCCCGTACTGAAGCAGACGGGTGTAAGCAAGCTGACGATCGACAGCTTCAATGGCCTGACCATTTTCTCCGCGAACGGGGCTAAAATCAAACATGCAGCCATCAGCGTCAAACGCAGTTCCAATGTTATCATTCGTAACCTTGAATTTGACGAGTTATGGGAATGGGATGAAGCAACCAAGGGTGATTATGACAAAAACGACTGGGATTATATCACCCTTGAGGAGAACAGTAACGTGTGGATTGACCATTGCACATTCAATAAAGCCTACGACGGGCTTGTCGATTCCAAAAAGGGAACCAGCGGTGTAACCATTTCCTGGTCTCTCTTCAAAGGGGATGACGGCAGCGCGAACAGCTGGGTTACCCAGCAGATCAATGAGCTGGAGGCGAACATGTCCTCCTATCCGATGTACAACTACCTGCGCAGCAGTGCGGTTGGACTCAGCAAAGCCGATATCATTGCCATTTCGTCCCCTCAGAAAAAAGGACATTTGGTTGGCTCAACGAGCTTAGAATCAGCCAACGCCAATCTGTCCATGACTCTGCACCATAATCTGTACAAGGACATTCAGGATCGCATGCCACGCCTACGTGGAGGGAACGCTCATGCCTACAATATCGTGATGGATGCGTCAGGAGCGCGTGCGGCCAAATCCAGAATCACGTCGGCGATGGCCGCTGCGATCTCGTCCAAAAGCTATCATTTTGATATCATCAGCAATGGAGCGATCTCTACAGAAAGTGGGGCTGTACTGGTGGAGAAATCGGTGATCCAGGACGTACAGTTCCCGGTCCGCAATAACCAGACGGATCCGACCGATGCCACGTATACAGGCAAGATTCGGGTGACGGATACGATGTATTCGCTGGATGGAAGCTCATTCCGCGGTAGCAGTGATACTTCTGGCAGTCCGCTCAGCCCGGTACCGGCTGCAGTGAAGGGCTTCTCCTGGAACGGATTCTCGTCCCTTCCTTACAGCTACAATATGGATGATCCAGCGACACTGAATACCCGACTGACGGGATCAAGTGGAGCGGGTGCAGGCAAATTAACCTGGTCCAAAGACAACTGGCTGAAGACGAGCTACTAGATAACCCAATGGAATAGGTAATGAGATGAGTAACTGAGCGGTGGGCAATTTCAACCCACTCCACCGTTTTTTTTCATAAACAAAGAGTGCTCCTGCAGCCACCATGGCCGGGAGCACTCTTTTTAAGTAACAGAAGTCCTTGGTTAAACCAATCCATCATCCTGGGAGGCAGGTGCAGCACTCACCGAATCACGGTAGATGATGTTACCCTTCACGTGTACGCGTCCAAAGCTGCGGCTTGGGTTATCAATCTTTTTGAGCATGGATTGGACCGCCGTACGCGCCATCTGTTCCACATCCACCTCAACCGTAGTTAGCTTCGGTTCAGAGAGAGTGGCATAGATATCGTTATCGAAACCAACCACAGAGCATTGTGCGGGCACCTCTATCCCCAAGGAGGCCAGTTTCTGAACGACTAAATGAGCGACCTGATCACAGTTGCATACAAAAGCCGTCGGCAGCTGCTCCGGCAGATCGATCTCAATGAACGTACCCCGCTCATCCCTGTCGTTAAGCACAAGCTCCTGATTCATCGGCAACCGATGCTCCAGCAATGATTTGTAATATCCAAGGAATCGATCCTGGATACTGCTTGTAGAGTATAAATTCCCGACATAAGCAATACGTCGGTGTCCCTGCTGGACCAGAACGTTTGTCAGCTCGTAAGCAGCGTAAAAGTTATCGGTAACGACAGAATCGATATCCGCATGCTCGTCGTAGAAATCAAGAAACATTTTGGGGACGTCCATCGATTGCACCAGTTCGATATACTCTTTGCTGATCTGCCCAAGCACAATGAAACCATCCACTTTGCTGTCGCTGTATAGTTTGGGCAGTGTTAAATCCTCTTCGTCCTGACCATTCAGAATGTGCAGAATACCATAGTATCCTTGGTCCTCCAAATGTTTGGTGATGCGCTGGAATACACGTACGTAGAACGATTGTGTAGGTCCGGTAAAACGCTCCGGGATAATAACGCCTATATTATGAGTTAAGCCTTCCTTCATCGAGCGGGCTGCGGCATTATACCGATAGCCCATCTGAACGGCAAGCACTTTAATTTTTTCCTTCAATTCGCCACTGACGCCATCTTTATCATTTAATGCCTTCGAGACCGTCACACTGCTAACTCCGAGCTTATCGGCGATATCCCGCATGGTGATATTGTTCTTCAGCTTTGGTCGCCTCCTTCAAGCCGGTTTATATACAATGTGCTGTCATTATGATTAGCGCTTACTTAAACATAATAACCATCCATATTAGTATACATCGTTACCCACATGGAATAAAGAAATTCTGGCAGGATCTGCGCTAATTTTTCAGCATCTTGCGTTTTATGGTTGAAGGTTGGTCTTCATATTAAAACGATTGTTTTTGCAAAAGTTCCAAATTTCGTTCGATCAAGTCACCACGCTGGCTGGCACAATCCAGGGAACGATACGGATCGGCCGGGGTATTAAAGGTGTAATCCACCAGTTTATCTAGCGTCGTTGTGGCGACATGACAGCGGGTATCGCTGGATGCGTAATAGATAAAGACCTTACCCTGTTCATTGACCACCGCACCGTTGCAAAAAATAACATTGGATACATCGCCTACCCGCTCGTCGTCATAAGGGGCAATGAAATGTCCGCCGGGCTTGGCGATGATTCGTGCCGGGTCATTCAGATCCGTGGCGAATGTGTACAGTACATAACGCAGACCCGCCGCAGTGTTGCGTACCCCGTGCGCAATGTGAATCCAGCCGCGTTCGGTCTTGAGCGGGGCAGGTCCCTGCCCGTTTTTCACTTCATATACCGTATGATATTTGCGTTCATCGATAATGGTTTCTTTGGCAATGACCGGATTCAGAATATCATCGCACAGACCGAAGGCGATCCCGCCGCCGCTGCCGGTGGAGATGAATCCGTCCTGCGGACGTGTGTAGAATGCATACTGGCCATCCACAAATTCCGGGTGTAATACGACATTCCGCTGTTGTGGTGAGCTTGTCGTAATGTTGGGCAGACGCTCCCAGCTTACCAGATCGCGTGTACGCACAAGACCTGCCTGCGCCACGGCGCTGGACGTATCAAATGCCGGAGCATCCGGGTCTTTGCGCTCAGAGCAGTAGATGCCGTAAATCCAGCCATCTTCATGCTGCACCAATCGCATATCATATTGGTTGGTCTCTTCTGCATCGATGTCTTCCCACACTAATGGCTTGCCCGTGAAGCGGAATCCGTCGATGCCGTTGTCACTCTCAGCCAAGGCAAAGATCGATTTGCGGTCCAATCCCTCGGTTCGGATGACCATCACGTATTTGCCATTGAAGTAGATGGCCCCCGGATTAAGCGTAGCGTTAATGCCCAGGCGTTCCATGAAATGGGGGTTCGTCGTTTCGTCCAGATCGAATCTCCAGTGGAGCGGCACATGATGGCGAGTAATCACCGGATAACGATACCGATCATATACACCGTTGTAGAATGTAGGATCCATCTCATTTTGGC
The DNA here is from genome assembly GCF_022346995.1 of Paenibacillus sp. ACRRY. Classification (GTDB taxonomy): domain Bacteria; phylum Bacillota; class Bacilli; order Paenibacillales; family Paenibacillaceae; genus Paenibacillus. The sequence continues at coordinate 147,430 of NZ_JAKRNM010000003.1, forward strand.
GCGTAAGCAGCTGCTCCTGTTGCTCCAATAACTCCTTGTACTTTGGGTGAATCATCGTTATCCCATCCTCTCAATTAGTTCAATACAAAACCTGCTATTGTGATACGGGCATTTCCACGGTCCGGCAATTTCACTCTGATCCGGAACTCCGTCTCCGTCTACTGACCAGTACCATTCCCCGCCAGCACGTTGATCGATAATATGTTCCTTCGTATATGTCCACAAGCGGTTCACTCTCTCCAGAAACATAGGGTCGCCTGTACGCTGATAGGCGTTATAGAAGCCGACCATCGCCTCAGCCTGCACCCACCATATCCGTTTCTCATCCACATGAGTTCCCTCTTGTTCGTTCATAAGAGAGCCGTCGGCCTGGACGGCCACATTGGAGATGTTATAGGCAATATCCGTCACCATCGCGGAATACTCCGGATGTTGATCCAGACCCAGCACTCTCAACGTGTCGTCAATTAGCCAGCTGGCTTCAATGTCATGTCCGAAGGATTGCAGATCGATAATGGATTCCCACGCCTTGTTGAAAAATACCCCGAGAAACTTCGTGTCCTTGTCATACACCCGTTCATATAAGATGCCGAGCAGGCGTTCTAGCGCCGCTCTCACCTGCTGATCCGGCCATACTCGGTAGAGGGTGGTGTAGGCCTCCAGCACATGGATATGCGTATTCATCGTGTAATCCGCAATCACGCCGTTCTCGCTCAGCATTTCATTCGGCTGTTCATTCCAGAAGCGATCGAATTGTTCCTTATACGCAGGTAACTCTGCATTCAGGCCCTGATCCTCAATCAGAGCAAAAAGCGTTTTCGCAAGTTCCAAAGCAGATGTGTCCCCGGTAGCACGGTAGTACTCGCTCAGTGAATACACCCCGAAGGATTGCGTATACACATGTTTACTTGTATCGAGTGGTGCTCCTTTGGCATCCACCATCCAATACATACCGCCATATTCCGTATCAAGGACATGGTCCGCAAGAAAACGGTAGGCGTGTTCTGCGTGATCGCGCCAGATTTCATTTCCAGTCACTCGGTAAGCTGCTGCAAAAGACCATAGTTGTCGTGCCGTGGCGATTCCGCCTTTGGGAGCGAGAGGGTCGACCTGAAGATCATTGGCGACCCAACCGTAGAATCCGCCGTGGGTATGGTCCTTGAGGGCAGACCAGAATGGCAAAATATGTCCTTCCCAGTGTTCTTTTATTTCAGTCCGGATGTCATTGCTGTTCGTCATAAGTAAACGCCCCTTCGAAATACAGGATCAAATTTGATTAAGTTATCGGTAACTTTATTTAACAATATTAGATTCGGATATAGACATTGTCAACGAGTCCTCTGAGAAAAACTTTTGTTAAGTAATAAATAATTTAATTGACAGGTAAGCGTTACCATAATAAAATCCATTTTGTAACCTTAACGATAACTTAAATTAACTTAGCAAAGGGGTCGAATCGATTGAAGAAAAACAAAGGCTGGATGCTTCTGCTTACCATGCTGCTCATTAGTTCACTACTCGCAGCTTGTTCTTCCGGAGGCGAATCTTCACGGGCAGGGGAGGAAATCAGCACAGATCCTGCGGATATCAAAGGTGAAATTACCGTTTTGACGCAGCGTACGGATATTGTTGATACCGTGTTCAAGGATTACGCAGCAGCATTTAACAAGGAGTATCCGGATGTCAAAGTTAACTTCCAGTCACTGGCCGATTACGAGGGCCAAGTGAAGATCCGGATGAGTACCAAAGACTATGGTGACGTGCTGATGATCCCGACCAGCGTACCTATCGCCGATATCCCTGACTTTTTTGAACCGCTGGGCACGTATGACGAGTTGAAAGACAAGTACACAGGGATTGAAGAACGTATGGTCGATGGCCAGGTATATGGTATCCCTACCGTCATCACGTTCTCTGGAATTATCTATAACAAGCAGGTATTCAAGGATGCCGGCATTACGGAAGTACCCAAGACGCCTGAGCAGTTCCAGGCAGCTCTCCAACTTGTGAAAGACAACACGGATGCAATTCCTCTGTACACCAACTATGCGTCCGGCTGGGCTTTGACGCAGTGGGAATCCGATCTGGCGACGGTTGCAGGCAGTGTGGACTACGTTAACATTGAACAGTCGAACACGGATGAGAACTTTGTGGCTGGCAAGCCGCATTATGAATTGTACAAAGTGCTCTATGATGCAGCTAAGAATGGCCTGATCGAGAAGGATCCAACCACAACCGATTGGGAAAGCTCCAAGGCTGACCTTGCAAATGGCAAAATTGCAACGATGGCGCTGGGATCATGGGCGATTACGCAAATCCAGGGCTTGACGGATACACCGGATAATATTGGATTCTTGCCATTCCCTACAAATGCAAGTGAAGTAGTCGTTCCGCTCGCTGCAGACTATAACATCGGCATGAACGTGAATAGCGAGAACAAGCCTGCTGCGAAAGCATGGATTGACTGGTTCCTCGCGAAATCCAACTATGCAGTTGAGCAAGGCGGAGGCATGAGCGCAGACAAAAATGCGGAGCTGCCACCCATTTTGGATCAATACAAGGACGTTACATTCTCTACATTAACCCCTGCCAAAGAAGGACAGGAAGGCTTGGTTGATAAAATCGACAATGAAGGCGAGATCGGCCTCTGGCAGCCGGACTTCAAAAAACGCATTATCGAAGCAGCCATCGGTAACCGCAGCGAATCGTATGACGACATCATGAAGGATCTGAATGACAAATGGGTGAAAGCGCGGGCAGAACTTACGAAGTAAGCAGTTTACAGCAGATGCATCGTTGTCACTGTAGTACGTACGTCTGACCACCGTTGACATACAGCGAGGCATCGCACACGGACTGAAGGAAGAAGGGATTCCCTTTTTCATCAAGGCATTTTGCATCTGAATAACGGATGTGAAATGCCATCTTCAGTAGTGGTTTTATCAGCGTAATTGGGCGGGAGTCTTTCGATATAAAAGCGGCAGAACCGCTTGGAGGTGTGGAGAGCATGAAATACTTGAAGATTTCGAATTGGGGTTATTCAGCGCAGCGCATATTTATCATCTGTGCCTTCTCGATTATTCCGTTGGCACTGCTGTTCACGTTTGCTTATTTACCTGTCATTAACATGTTCAAATACAGCTTTACCGATTGGAACGGATACAGCAAAAGATTCGACTATGTTGGGTTTGAGAACTACACGCGGATATTCAGTGACCCTGAATATTTCAAAGTGTTTATTGTCAGTCTCTACTATTTTACTGCCACGTTCATACAAATGGGCCTGGCCCTTTACTTTGCAACAATCCTGAGTTTCAAAATTCGAGGCAAAAACTTTTTCAAAGGGATATTGTTCTTTCCCTATCTGCTGAATGGCGTAGCGATCGGATTTATCTTCCTCTTTTTCTTCAAACCGGATGGTACCCTCGATACTCTCATGCAGGCTGTTGGACTTGGGCAGTATACCCAGCTCTGGCTAGGGAATCCGAACATTATTAACGTGTCGCTCGCAGGTGCATCTGTATGGAGATATATGGGCTTCAACTTCATCATCTTCCTCGGTGCGATCTCTTCCATTCAAAAGGATGTCTATGAAGCTTCGGACATTGACGGGGCCAATCGCTGGCAGCAGTTCCGCCATATCATCCTGCCGAGTATTACGCGTATCCTGCAGCTCAACCTGATCTTGGCGATTAGCGGCGCAATCAGTGCGTTCGATATTCCATACATTATGACCGACGGCTCCAACGGAAGTGAGACCTTTGTCATCCAGACTGTCCACTTGGCATTTAAGTACGGCAAACTGGGCTTGGCATCGGCAATGGCCGTTGTGCTGCTATTCATCGTCATTCTCGTTACGCTCGTTCAGCGTGTCACCATGAAAGGGGAGGAATGAACGTGCATCAACTCAAATATACCCTTGCGAGCCTATTCAAATATGCCTCACTTATTCTTGCCGCGTTCATTGCGCTTGTACCCATCGTTGTGGTGTTGTTTGCATCGCTCAAGACCAACGCCGAATATGCAACGAGCAGTCCGCTTGCCCCGCCAGCTAACTGGCTGAACTTTGCGAACTATACCAAGGCTTTTGTGGACGGCAACATGCTGATTGGTTTCAAAAATACGATTATTATCCTGATCATATCCATCGTGGGGGCGACTTTAACGGGCTCCATGATCGCGTACGTGCTGGATCGTTTCAAGTTTAAAGGTAAAAAAATCATGGTTGCCGCGTTCCTGCTCGCTACCTTGATTCCGAGTGTCACGACTCAGGTCGCCACATTCCAGATTATTAACGCCCTGGATCTGTTCAACACCCGCTGGGCAGCCATTGTGATGTACCTGGGGACAGATATCATTGCCGTGTATATTTTCCTCCAGTTCCTGGGTTCCATCTCCAATGCACTGGATGAATCCGCCATGCTGGACGGGGCCTCCTACTTCACGATCTACTGGAAAATCATATTGCCCTTGCTGAAACCGGCGATTGTTACGGTCATCATCGTAAAAGGGGTCAACATCTACAACGATTTCTACACACCGTTCCTGTACATGCCAAAGACCGATTTGCAGGTCATATCCACCGCCTTGTTCAAATTCAAGGGGCCATTCGGTTCCCAGTGGGAGGTCATCAGCGCAGGCATCATGATTGCCATTATTCCAACGATGATCATCTTCCTGCTGTTACAGAAGTACATCTACAACGGCTTCGCCCAAGGCTCTGTGAAATAAAAAACGTAGTGTTCGCCTTTATCACCGAAGGGAGAAATGAAACGATGACAGTTGTTGAACCGAAAAATGTACACATTGTTGGAGACGCCTTGCCCAATATGCCTTGGGAGGATAAACCGGAGGAAACAGAAGGGCCGGTCTGGAGACATTCAGCCAATCCGGTCGTGCCGCGTAATCCGGTCAAAGGAGTTGCCCGCATTTTCAACAGTGCCGTTGTTCCTTATGAAGGAAAGTTCATTGGTGTATTCCGCGCTGAAACGATTAATGGCCGTCCGCACCTGCATATGGGTTCGAGTGAAGATGGTCTTACATGGACTATTGAAGAGGAGCGCATTCCTTTTGTGGATGAGAATGGTGATCCCTTTATGCCAAACTATGCGTACGATCCGCGTCTGGTTAAGGTGGAAGACACGTATTATATCATCTGGTGTACTGATTTCTATGGTGCAGCGCTAGGCTTGGCCAAAACGGATGATTTCAAAACGTTTGTACGCCTCGAAAATCCGATGCTGCCGGTCAACCGCAATGGCGTGTTGTTTCCACGCAAAATCAATGATAACTATGTCATGTTGTCCAGACCGAGTGACAGCGGCCACACGCCGTTCGGCGACATTTTTCTGAGTGAAAGTCCGGATCTTGTATACTGGGGCAAGCATCGTCATGTTATGAGCAAAGGCGGCCAGGGCTGGTGGCAATCGGTCAAGATTGGCGGTGGACCTGCTCCGATTGAAACATCTGAGGGCTGGTTGATGTTCTACCACGGCGTCACCGGAACGTGCAACGGTTTTGTATACAGCATGGGTGCAGTCATTCTGGATATGGATGAGCCATCAAAAGTAAAATATCGTTCCTCGAACTTCGTGCTGACACCGGAAAAATGGTACGAGGAGCAAGGCTTTGTGGACAATGTCATCTTCCCATGCGCCACACTGCATGATGCGGAGACAGGACGAATCGCCATCTATTATGGAGCTGCGGATACGTATGTTGGCGTGGCGTATACCACCGTGGAAGAGATCGTACATTACGTCATCGAGACGGACGAAGTCATCGCCGGAGACCGTGAGAAAGGCAAGCTGTAAATTGAACATTTCTATAGTTTGAAAGGGGTTCTACAAGGCAATGCATATGGAGTACATTAAGGGGTTTACATTTGGCTGGATGAGCGGCAGAGGGGAATTCCGTAAACCGGAAGCCAGAGAGTCCCTGCGCCTGATGGCTGAACGAACGGGCAGTTCACATGTCATTTTTGCGCTGGCGGCACTCCAGGATCACCCGCAGGCGGTAGAAGTGAAGTATCGGGGAGAGCATATGGTGGAGGATGACGAATTGCTGGACATGATTCGTTACGCCCGCACCCTTGGGCTGCGCGTGATTTTGAAACCAACCGTTAATTGCACCGATGGCACGTGGCGTGCACACATTAACTTTTTTGATATTGATGTGCTGTGTGAGCCGAAGTGGAAGGACTGGTTCCGCAGTTATACCGCTTATCAGAAGCACTATGCAGCCATTGCGGAGCAGGAGAAATGCGAGATGTTTATCGTTGGCTGCGAGATGGTACAGTCCGAGCGTCGAAGTGCGGAATGGCGCGAGGTGATTGCGGCTGTCCGTGAGGTGTACTCCGGACTTGTGTCGTACAATACGGACAAGTATCAGGAAGGTCATGTCACATGGTGGGATGCGGTGGATGTGATCTCATCGAGCGGATATTATCCCATCGGAGACTGGGAAGCGCAGCTGGACCGTATTGAACAGGAGATTGCGCCTTACAAGAAACCCTTTTTCTTCGCCGAAGCAGGCTGTCCCAGCCGCAGTGGATCAGCCCAGGTACCGAATGACTGGGGCCTGGAAGGTGCGGTCAGTGCGGAGGAACAGGAGCGTTTCTACGAGGTGATGTTTAGGCATGCCAGCCAGCGGGAATGGGTGCAAGGATTCGGTCTATGGGACTGGAGTGCGAACCTGTATCAGGAAAAGAATGCCCTGACCGATGATGGTTACGGGGTGTACGGTAAGCCTGCAGAAAAAGTGATTCGTCATTTCTATGAGGGTGCCGCCAGTTCATGCGCTCAGGAGCGAGTCTAATAGGCAATATGCCTTTGAAACAGTTAAAGGAATACAGGGAAAGCAGTCCGAAGTCAATCACGAAAGATGCTGCCGTGCCATGCACGCAGTATCTTTTTTTCGTTTGAATACCTAGACGGGTTAGTGTCCAACGTTTCTTACTTCTAGCTATCACATCGATCAGGTATCAGGCGCGGTGTTTCACGCTTGCGGGCATGTGCACAGCAACGTATGATGGATAGAACATATCTAAGATCAGGTACGGAAAGACGAATGGATGGTGTTGATCATGAACAAACATGCACATGGCTGGGTCACGGCTGAAGGGACCCTGAATGAACAGGCTGTAACCAGCCGGGAACGGCTCTATAAGGGGATGAACGCCAAGTATGTGGAGCGATTTACGGTCCACAGCGGAGAGAGTTACATTTTCAAACCACTCACGAATCTGGGACAGCATGGGCGTGAACGGTGGGTATCCATGCATGTACTGTCGATACTGCCTTCCATTTATCCGAGGCTAATAGCTTCCTCTGACGAAGCCGTCGCTCCGGAACAGAGCTGGCTGATTTACGAGGACCTAGGGCCGCTTGTACATGATTTGCAGGAAGATACGATGCTGTCTGCAGCTGTACATATGGCGGAATGGCACACGCTCTGGGCACCCCATTGGGACGAGCTGCCGCGTGTGGGTCAGAAGCCGTCCATTGGGAACATGCTGCAAGAACTCCGGGATGCCCAGGAATCAACGGATGAATTGCTGTCCAAGCTGGGGATGACGCTCTCTGATTCTGATTGGGACGAGATCAGAGCACTTATTCAAACAGCTGGCAAAGAACTTCCGCTTGTCCTGTGTCATGGGGATCTGCATCCCGGCAATATGGCCGATGTGAATGGCAGACTTGTCATTATCGATTGGGAACATGCCCATCTGAATACGCCCCTCTGGGATGTATATCATCTGGTGGATCTATCTCATCCGCTGTTTCCGAGACATGTTACACCACAGCTTCGGGAGCGGATCATTCAGACGTATCTGAACGAGCTGGAGCAGCGCGGACAGCGGACCGAGAGAATTTCTTTTCGAAGATGGTATGCCGCTTATGCCGTTGTATTCTCGCTCTGGATGCTGCGCTTGATCGATTCGGATCTGCAGAAGGCAGACTGCGTATGGCCGGAGGAGCAGCTGCGCAATCAATGGAATGAGACGGCAACCACGCTGGAACAGTGCATGAACCAGCTTTTTATTGAATAGACATGAGGGGGCAGAACATGCGTAAAGTAGGACTCGTTATGCGTAAAATTCAATTCACCGAGGCGCAGGGACCACGCGTATTCGCTGATCGGCTGAAGCAGATCGGTCTGGAGCTTGGGGTAGATATTGTGTTTATATCGCCGGAGCGCCATGTGAGCGGGTATGACTGGCTGCCCGGTTATGAACACGAGAAGGGAGATCTGGTAAACTACGATATCGTGCTGGACCAGGTTTATAGCCAAAATATAGAGCATGTCATCTACACGGTATCCGGGTTTACATTTTTGAAGATGTTTTTACCCAAAAGTGTACTGTTTCCGCACAGCTTCCCTGACCCGGCACTGACGGGGTATGAGATGATGAAGCCATTCTATAGCATGGTGGATAAAGCCATTGTGCAGACGGCGTTTTTGAAAACAGAACTCGGACGCAACTTCGGCGTACATGACGTGAGCGTGATTCCGATCGGCTTCAATGAGGAGCTGGCTCACCGCCATTATGACCCGAGCCAGGTCGTGCACAACCGCGTGCTGTGGATCGGCCGGGATGAAGAAAATCGTCGCCCGGATCTGGTGCTGGAATACGCCCGGCAGAACCCGGACAAGGAAGTGTACATGGTATTTGGCGGACGACGTTATGAGGAGAGCATGAAGAAGTATGACATACCGGACAATGTGAAACTCCAGTTTGCATTGACCCAGGATGAGGTATTTACCCTGATGAACTCAGCCAAGGTATATTGGAGCTGCTCTGCGTTTGATACGTTTGCAATGCCCCTGACGGAAGCGATGGCTATGGGCAAAATGGTTGTGAAGCCGGAGCATGCGTGCTACGGCCATATTCGTTCTACACATGCCTTTGCAGGCAATGAGGATAACTGGTTTGAGCTGGTGAACATGGCAGCTGCTGCACAGCGCAATGTATCGGAGGATAACCGTGAGTATGCGTTTGGAGCCTTTTCGCGCACGATTATGAAGGAAGGGTACCGGACGTTTTTTGCAGATTGGTTGAAATAAGCTGATGAGTAGTAAACTCCACCTGTGAGGAGAGGATTTTGTGGATATCGTTATTCTGTGGACGCTTGGCATGTGGGCTGTGCAGCTGTTAATGGAATGGCTTGTGTACCGAATCCAGGGCCGCCGAATGACATGGGTTCAGTCGATCCTGCCTTGTGTGACTTTGCTCGGAGGGTCCATTGTAATTATGATCAGCATCGATATTGGTGGATGGAACGGTATTGGGTATGCACTACTTGGTGCAGCTCTAGGTTCATCGGGCTTATTGACGTTGATTACGGTCACCATTACGGCTTTGGTGCTGCAGCGTCGGAGAAGGAAATGATCGGGGCTCGGGGAGAGGAGCCGCGGACTTGATGCAAAAACTGAAAGGATAATGTGATGAACAGCTTAATCATGAAACACTGGTCCGCTGAACAACGTGAGCTGCCCGGAATGAATTGCGTTGCTTTTGCAAATGGAGACATCATCATCTTAAATATCAGCAAATATTACAACCCTAACAACAATGAACGCACAATCTCCTGTACTCCCCTGTGTGATACAACGATCGAGAGCGTTGATAAATATAACGATGATTATTGGACTGAGGTTGATGCTTGGACAAGTATGGACTATCAGGGTGGGAAAATCTATGGCGGGGATGGCCAGATGGGGAATGAAGGCTTCATTGCCTGCACAGACGCAAACGACAGTTTGGTCTGGGGTATTTTTTTGGATGAGACCAATCCCATAAAAAAATTAAGTGTTAGAGGTCAAACGCTGATTGCCATTAATGAACATGAAGACATGCGTATTGAAATAAATTTGGATACCCTGGTAGAAATTAAGATGACATATCTTGGGTGATAACTGCAGCCATTTGAGGTGACGTCTGCAAAAAGGACGAGGATGCTAGGCGCATGACATGGTTGCAGAGATGCAATCGTCTGTGATATATTGGCATTAATTATGACAAGGGAGGTGAAGACAGGTGAATCACGAGATGCTTAACAACCGTATTAGCCAGCTGCCGATTGCTATGGCTGGCATTGTTCACACTTTTCGCGACAACGGGAGAAGTCTGTCCAATTTTGAATATACGGAAGTTAACCATTGCGAGAAGATGCCTGCCTTGACCTCATTCGGACGATAAGCGATTAAGCTTGAATTCTGAAGGGCCGCGGAGCTAACCTCTGCGGCTCTTTTTGTGTTGCGGTCAGGATCTTCCATACCATAGGAGGAACCTTATTATGATGATCATTAGCGCGCAACAACTGACTCAATACCACGGAGCACATCTGGTGCTGGACGGGATTACCTTTGAAATTATGGAGGGGGACAAAGTCGCCCTTATCGGCCGCAACGGAAGCGGCAAAACGACACTGATGCGCCTGATGGCCCGGCTGAATCAACCGGACGAGGGGCAATTGATGATCAAGAAGGATACACGGATCGGCTATGTAGCCCAGATACCGGAAGGACTGGATGATTATACGGTACTGGATGTGCTGGCTTTGGGATTCAAAGCGCTTATGGAGTGCCGAAGCCGAATGAAGGAAATGGAGCAGCAAATGTCTGACCCGGACTATGCAGCAGACCCAGACCAATTGGAACGCTTGTTGAAACGATATGCCGCACTGCAGGAACAGTTTGAACGTGAGGGCGGATATGAGATGGACGCACGGATTGCTCAGGTGGCGGACGGACTGGATATTGCCAAAGCACACTATGGCTGGAGGTTTGGTTCCCTCTCCGGAGGAGAGCAGACCCGCGTCGTACTTGCTTCACAGCTGATCGTCCGTCCCGATCTGCTGCTGCTGGATGAGCCGACCAATCACCTTGATCTGGAGCGGGTGGAATGGCTGGAAGGCTATCTTCGGGAGTACACGGGCACGATCGTGCTGATCTCCCATGACCGTTATTTTTTGGACCGGGTGGTGACCCGAACACTGGAGCTGGAAGATGGCGAGGCGCAAACGTCAGCAGGCGGTTATACGGAATACATGAAGGTGAAGGAACAACGGCTGCTGCAGCAATTTGAGGAGTTCAAGGAACAGCAGAAGGTCATGAGGAAAATGAAGGAAACAATCCGTCAGTTGGAGGAATGGGGACGAATCGGCGGGAACGAGAAGTTCTTCCGGCGGGCCGCTTCGATGCGGAAGGCACTGGAGCGGATGGAGCAGGTGAAGCGGCCTGTGCTGGAGCGGCGTAATGCAGATTTTGATGTGCGTCCCACAGACCGCACGGGCCGCCGCGTGGCGGTGATTGAACAGGTGGAGAAGGCTTACGGAGAACGTCCGATCCTGCGCGGCGTTTCAGCGCTGCTGGAATTCGGAGACAAGGTTGCCCTGATTGGCCGTAATGGCTCAGGCAAGACCACATTGTTCAAGCTGCTGCTGGGAGAAGAGCAGCCGACTTCCGGTCAGCTTGCATGGGGAGCAAGGGTGGATATTGGCTATCTGGCACAGCAGGATGAGCCTTCCAATCCGAAGCTTAGCGTGCTTGAACATTTCCGCCTGGAGGCGGGCGTGGAAGAAGGCGAAGCACGTGGCATTCTGGCAAGGTATCTGTTCTATGGGGCAGATGTATTCCGCTCGGTTGGGCAGTTATCTGGCGGGGAATGGACCCGTCTACGGTTATCCCTGCTGGTGCATCGCAAGCCGAACGTACTACTGCTGGATGAACCGACCAACCACCTGGATATTTCTTCCAGAGAAGCACTGGAAGAGTCCTTGGTTGACTTTGAAGGCACGGTGCTTGCCATCTCTCACGATCGCTACTTCGTGAATCGTATGGCTTCACGTGTCTGGGAGCTGGAGAATGGTGAGATGACCACCTATCTCGGGGATTATGAAGCCTACCGGGAGAAAAAGCTTGAACTTCAAATGCGAGCAGGTGAAGCGGTCCAGCATGCCGTTCCGATTCCGGCTCTTCCTCGTGAGCGTGCCGGATCTAAGGACCAGCGTGGTTCTCGCCAAGGGGAGCACGGAGTGGGGAAACGACAGTCGACCGAGCAGCTCGAACAGAAGCTGGCTCGTCTGGAGGCACAGATTCAGGAGCTCGACCAACAGCTTGAATTGCAGGCAAGCTCTGCTGAGCTGGAACAGCTGTGGAACGAGCGTGAGCAGCTGTCGGGTGAATACAACGAGTTATTGGCCCAATGGGCTGAATTGTAATCGTTCATCAAGGAACGGAATAACATGAAAGGTCGGAGAATGATCTCCGGCCTTTTTGTTTTCCGGATGGTGAATGCAGTCATACTACGCTGAAATAAGCTTTGTAAGGTGCATAGCGAATGTTCTTATTTACATGTCATAGGGAATAGTGTAACTTTTTCCCTTCTCATGCGTTAAATACGTTTGTATGATTTGAAGCGGCTCACCTTAGAGCTACACAAAAGGGAGGTTATCGTTATCTATTACGCATTGACTTATCGAAGCTGGTCGGACGATCGGCAGGCTGAGACCGGGCAGCTGGAGCACGTATCTGTTACCCGGGATGAACTGTTTATGCGCAAACTGGTGGATGCAACCCTGATGAAAAACAAACTGTGGGCCCACCTGTCCAATGAGTGCGAGGATCTGCGGGATCATGCCATCTATGTGACTGCGTACGACACCCAGATGCCTGCAGATTACGGTATAGCGATTGCGGACGCTGCACTGGCCATGTGCAAAGTCTCCTCTATGTACAGCGCAGAGTACATGGTGTGGAATGGAAAGACGTTTCAGGAGCTGGAACTGGCAGACAACTCCTCGTATACGATGGAACTCGCCGAGCGTCTGCTGGACCATTATATGGTCCGTAACGGAACGACGTATGAATTCGTGTATTCGGTGCTGGATGCGGATCGCCGGAAAGTGTTGTTTTTTATGAAGGAGGTAGACCTGTAATGACAGAAGAAGAGCGGCATCATTCATCGAAACCGGGGTCAAAGGCAAAGCTGGTTGCTTTTTCCCTGATGCTGGCTGTACCTGCGGTATTGTCGGGCTGCGGCAGCAATGACGAGTGTGACCCGGATTATGACACCGGATGTGAGTATGATTCCAGCAGTGGGCATTATTATTATGGCGGTTCATACGGTGGCAGCAGCAGCAGCAGTAGCAGTAGTAGTAAGAACAGCTCCTATAGTAGCTCGAAGTCCAAATCGAGCGGATTTGGCAGCTTCTTCCGCAGTTCGGGAGGATAAAGGATATGAGGCATATTCACTCATTGCCATATCGTCACGAAGAGGTGTTTGCGGGCGAAGCCGGGCAGCATATCCCGTATCACCGGATGTATGGCAAGCAATATTGCGTACCCTCATTAACCTTGTATACCCTTGAAGAAATGCAGGAGTTGCAGCGTGCAGTTGTACAGATCGACGGCATATACTGCAAAGTCATGCGGTTTATCCAGCAGTACATGCCGGATAGCTTTCTGGAGCAGCAGTTGGGTATTCATCCAGGGCTCGTTCCGACAGCAAGGATGGAGACGGTGACAGGTGGCATCACGCGTCAGGACTGGATCATCGGCGAGGCGGGCTTCAAGTGTATCGAAAATAATACTGACACGCCTACGGGCATACCTGAGGCAGCGGTGCTGGAGCGCATTTTGGTAGGTATGGCCGAAGGTGATGACTTCAAGGCGCCATCAGCAGACATGGATGCCTGTATCCGGGAATGCTTCCGCGGTTGGCTGGAGTCTTATGCAGAGCAAGGTCTGCGAGGGCCCGTGACTTTTACTTCATTTGGTGAGCATGTGGAGGATCGGACCAATACGGAGTATCTGATGAGACGCTGCCAGGAGGCCGGATACGAGGTACGTTATGCTCCTCTGGAGGAGCTTGAGATTGTTCCCGGAGAGGCACTATATCATGATGGACACGAGATTCAGCTGCTGTACCGTCTCTATCCGCTGGAGTATCTCGTTGATGATCGGGATGAGACAACAGGTGTGGACATCGGTGCAGCACTGCTTGGACTGGTACAGGACGGTCGGCTTGGACTGATGAACCCCGTACAGCATGTCCTGATGCAGAGCAAAGGCTTCATGGCTGCAATCTGGTCACTCTATGAGCGCAATGAACAGACACCGGAGTACTGCGGTTTTCGGTTGTTTACGGATGCGGAGCTTGAGTCCATTTCGCGGTATTTGTTGCCCACTTATTTCGAAGCAGGGCCCTTTGAACTGGAGTCCACTCCTTATGTCGAGAAAAGCTATTGGGGCCGTGAGGGCCGAGGCACACTGCTGCTGGGTGAGGGAACGGAGCGTAATCCGGCAGGACAGGACGAAGATGAAGAAATCGCTGCTTATTATAACAACCAACCGAAGATTTATCAGCAGCTGGTTCCAATGGAACAGGCAAGCATCCTGACAGAGGACGGGGAATATAGCGGCTATCTGCTGACAGGCGTGTTTGTCATTGGTGGGCGTTTCGCCGGTGTACTGCCCCGGATCGGGGAGAGAGTAACCGGAGATATGGCCTATTATTGTGCGGCTGCGGTCAATGAACGTACGGGATGATGAGGAGGAGTAGGAATGGATAACTTGGGATTAAACCTGCTGAATGTGGTGGTGGGTATCGGCATTTTGCTGGTGGTATTGGTATGTGGGTATTTTGCTTTTAGCAAACTGACCCGGTATAACGATAGTGAGGAAATTGTCAAAGGCAACGAAGCGGCGGGCATGTATATGGGCAGCAAGCTGCTGGGACTGTGCATCATTGTCGGTATGGTGTCCTTCTCCACGCATTCATGGCTGGATATGCTGCTCTGGTCTGCACTAGGAATCATAATTTTGTGTCTGGTCTATATTATATTTGATTTCCTGACGCCGAAAATGCGTGTATGCGATGAGATCGCAAGAGGTAATCTGGCGGTTGCACAGCTGCTGCGTTCCATTATCATCGGCGTTTCCATCGTCATCGGTACGTTTTTGATGTAAAATGTACCCTAGCGATACATGATAATTTAGAGGGAATATAATAATTACACATGTACGAAGAGGACAGAAAGAATCTGGAGAAGCGAAGAAGCGTTCGCCTTTATCATCGGATTTCCACCTTTTCAGAAGGTATAAAAAAATCTGAGGATAACAGCGATCGTAAGATTGTTCTGTACTTGGAGTGCAAGTGTGTATTTCTTATATGTTCGTTCTAAATGAATATTAAACGGAAGAAGGAGCGCGGCATCATGAGAAAAGTCATCATTGATACAGATACAGCAGGAGACGATACGATTGCGATCCTGACAGCACTACATCACTTCCAAGTGGAAGGAATCACGATTACAGGTGGTAACGTCCAGTTTGACCAAGAGGTTGAAAATGCCCTGTACACCGTACAGGTTGCTGGACATGGCGGCAAGGTGCCTGTGTACAAAGGCTGCGAACGTCCGCTGATGGCCTACGGGCAGGCGCAGCACCGCACAGTGGAAGATGTGCATGGTGACGATGGCATGGGCGGAGCGCATTTCCCCAAGGCAGATCAGCGTCCCGAAAGCGGCCACGCGGTCGATTTTATCATTGAGAAAGTGCATGCCAATCCCGGAGAGATCTCTCTTCTGGCGATTGCACCCCTGACCAACATTGCGATGGCGATTCAAAAGGACCCGACGATCATTCCAGAGATTGCTCATCTCTACATCATGGGCGGCACGAATAATGCACTGGGCAACATTACGCCAGCAGCGGAGTACAACTTCTACGTTGATCCTGAAGCAGCCAAAATTGTACTGCATGCCGGCATTCCAACAACAATGGTTGGCTGGGAGATGTGTACCCAATATTCCGTTATGGATGATGACGACCATGCAGAAATTGCAGCGCTCGGAACATCCGGCGCCGATTTCTTCACAGCGATCAACAAAGTGGTCATGCAGTTCAACAAGTCAGTACATAAGCTGAATGGAACCACACACCCGGATACACTCCTGATGGCGGTAGCAGCAGATGAATCGCTGATGACGAAGTCTGGTCAATATTACGTGGATGTGGAAGCCGCAGGAGAACTGACGCGTGGATACAGCGTGGTGGATATTAATGGACGTTTCGGCAAAGAACCCAACGTACGCGTATGTGAAGCCATTGATCGTCCGAAGTTTAAATCCATGCTGCTGGATGTTTTGTCAGCTATTCAATGAACCAAAGAATGATCTAAACGCAGCAAGCCCACCTGGGTCCGCAAGGACCAGGTGGGCTTTTCTTGTTAAAATTTCGTTAGCCTTGCTGCAGCAAAAATGAACGGATTCCGGTGGTGACCAGGTCGTGGTCTTCCTCATCGGGCAGACCCGATACCGTAATTGTGCCAACCTGTCCCTGACCCTCCACAATCAATGGAAAGGCACCACCAGCCAGTACGAAGTCAGAGGAAGGCAGGCTGAAATCCTGCTCGAGCGTTTTATTCTCACTGCGCAGACGCAGAGCGGTATGCCATGAACTGGAGGAGAAGTGGTTTACCACGTTGTTTTTGCGCCGGATCCAATCTTCATTGTCCGGATGAGTGCCTTCCATGGCATGCAGGAAGAGGCGGTGTCCACGGAGGGTAATGTCGATGGTTACGGACTGTGAACGGCTTGTTGCCTCTTCGATCAGATGGAGTCCGAGCTTTAGGGCCAGTTCAGAGTCAAATATACGAAATACCAAGTCCTTTTCTTCCTGCTGCATTTCCTTTAGTCTCTCTGTCATCGTTAGGTTCAATTTACAGGCAGCCCCTTTACATGTGTAGTTTATGTCTACATTCGACGCAGGGTAGGGTGGTCCCTTCCGGATGCAGGCTGGGTTATCTTTTGGCTCTCCATCTGCAGTTCAAAGGAGCCCATTTGGAGACATGACTTGGGCTGTGGTAAAGTGAAGGGAACGTAATTTTGCATATTTCACAGGTTTACATAAGTAGGGCAAAACGAGTTGGGCAGGAGGAGAGACAACATGCTATTTTATTTTATAGCACTGCTGGTTACGCTGGTGGATCAGGGCACCAAGATGGCCGTGAGAATGTATATGGAAGTCGGCGATATGATGAGACTCGGTGACTCGGGCATGCAGCTGCATCATTATGAGAATAGCGGGATGGCGGGAAGTATGTTCCAGGGAAATGCGCGTCTGTTCGGCGTTGTCGCCATTCTGTTCATTGCTGGCATTCTATATTATCGGAGAAAAGGTGAGATTCGCGGTTTCTGGATGCAGGCAGGAGCAGGCTTCATGGTCGGTGGAGCCTTGGGAAATGCGATCGACCGTTTTGTATTTGCAAAAGTAACGGATTTTCTAGTGTTTCCATCTGGCCGGGGCATTCTCAACCTGGCTGATGTAGCGATTAACATTGGGGTGATACTCTTGGTGATCGGAATGTTAATCCGTGCATTGAAGAGCTACCGGGCCAAGCGATCGCGCAATGCCTTGCCCAAAATCGAACGTTGGTAATACCATATTAATCAAGTATTGCAATCACGCAAAATGGAAGAAAGAAGGACATTGGATAGTTTCCAATGTCCTTCTTTTTGTTATACATCCAAACAGAGTTGGAAACCATATCCATGATTCATTTTAACCGAAACCGTTTTAGAAATAGAAAAGGGTTGAATAACCCCTTTCTGTATGGTGGATAAGATGTAAGGATTAACCAAATGGTTATTTCACCAATTTAATGGGTAAAGCTTTACGTATATAACGCTGAGGGAGGTACAACATGAGAACATCGCTTACCAAGGCACTCGGGACAATGTTGCTGTGTGGAATAATGGCTGTGCTCCTATCCTCTTGCACAAGTGGGGAGAGCGCAAACGGCAAAGTGCAAGTGGAATTTTTCCAGAACAAACCCGAAGCCAAAGCAACTTTTGATGAACTGATCAAAACTTTCAATGCGGAGCATTCCGATATACAGGTCACTCAGGTGAATCCGCCAGATGCGGAGACCGTGTTGAAAACCCGCGTCGTGAAGAACGATGTGCCGGACATTATGGCCATGGGTGCAACCGATACATATTCGATTTTGGCCCAGAGTGAAATTTTCGCCGATCTGACAGACAGTTCGCTGACCAAGACAATTGATCCGAATTACATACAAATGCTGAAGGATGTCACGGGTATGGAGGAAGTGACCGGTATTCCTTACGCAACTAATGCAAACGGCATCATGTACAACAAAACGCTGTTTAAGGAAATGGGACTGGATGTTCCCAAGACATGGGATGAGCTGATTGCTACCGCCCAAAAGATCAAGGACGCGGGCAAGATTCCGTTCTACTTCACCTATAAGGATGACTGGCAGACCAATCTCCCGTTCAATGCACTTGGACCTAACCTGGTCGGTATTGATTTCTATCTGGATCGTCGCGAGAACAAGGTGACCTTCAAGGAGAAATACCGCGAGGTGGCGGAAAAGCAGCTTGAACTGATGAATTACGGTCATGGCGACAACTTCGGTAAAGCCTATTCCGACGGTAACCGGGCTTTTGCCAACGGTGAAGCGTTCATGTATATCCAGGGAACCTGGGCAATCTCCGAAATTCGCAAAGCCAATCCGAATGTGGATATCGGTTTCTTCCCGTTCCCAACCGGAAATGATCCAAGTGAGATCAAGCTGGTGAACGGCATCGACTCCCTGTTTACGATTTCGGCGGATACGCCAAACCGGGAACAGGCTGAGACGTTTATCGCATTCCTGCTGGAACCCGAAAACATCGGGAAATACATTGAAGAGCAAACGTTATTTGCAGCAGTCGAAGGTGTGGAGCAGGACGACCCTGCCGTGCAGGAGCTGACGCCTTATATCGAGCAGGGCAAAGTTATTGATTTTGCCGATCACTACATTCCGGCTGCGGTGCAGCTGAATTCCATCGTACAGTCCTTTTTGCAGAACAAAGACATCGACAACTATCTGGACACACTCGACAAAGAATGGGACAAGGTTGCGAATCGGCGTTAAGCCTTGTCCGAAGGAGGATGGAGTATGAACAAACGTATCGCACCCTATTACTGGATGACGGTTCCGGCGGTGGTATTGTTCTTCGTGTTTATGACGCTGCCGGCTCTCCAGGGGATTTATTATTCCTTTACGAACTATAACGGGTTTGGGAAAAGCTATGATTTCGTTGGTTTCAAAAACTATTTCAACCTGTTTCAGGATGACAATGTAGGCAATGCCTACTGGTTTACATTCAAGTTTGCCATCGTGGTAACTATTCTGACCAATATTCTGAGCCTGCTCATCGCACTCGGGCTGAATGCCAAGATCAAGTTCCGCAACTTTTTCCGCGGCATTTACTTCCTTCCGAACATCCTGAGTGTATTGATCGTAGGTTACATATTTAACTACCTGTTCTCCAACGTTTTTCCAATCTGGGGACAAAATCTGGGGATTAATGCCCTTTCGACCAACATTCTTGGTAGCGAAAGCCTGGCATGGATCGGGATCGTTATCGTGGCCGTATGGCAATCCGTAGCACTTAATACGATTCTGTATTTGGCAGGACTGCAAACGATACCAACAACGCTGTACGAGGCATCCAACCTCGACGGTGCAGGTAAATGGCGTGAATTCTGGAGCATTACCTTCCCGCTCATTGCACCATTCTTCACCATCAATATGGTACTGGCCATGAAAAACTCCCTGATGGTCTTCGATCAGATCGTTGCCTTGACCAACGGTGGACCTGGCCGAGCAACACAATCCATATCTCACCTGATCTATACGGGTGGATTTGAAGGCGGCGAATATGCATATCAATCTGCGAACTCGGTTATTTACTTCATCGTTATTGCGGTGATTTCGATTCTGCAAATCCGGTTCCTGCAAAGAAGGGAGATGGATCTGTAATGAGAAGCCGTACACGTACCAACTGGCTGGTTATGCTGCTCGTTATTCTGGGCACATTATTCATACTGTTTCCGCTCTATATGACGGTTACGATTGCGTTGAAAAATCCCGAGCAAATGGCTCAGTCGGTATTTGCCTTCCCGACCCAATTGCACTGGGAGAACTTCGCAAGCGCCATCGACATGACGAACTTCTTCCAATCGTTCCGTAACAGTGCCATCGTTACTGCATCTACCGTCATTCTGACGCTCCTTAGTAACTCCATGGTGGCTTACGCTATCGCGCGCAATATGGAGAAACGCAAGTTTTTCAAAGGGCTGTACTATTACTTCGTCAGTGCGATGTTCATTCCGTTTCCGATCATCATGCTGCCGATTGTCAAACTGACATCTTCACTGGAGATGACGAACCTGCTTGGCTTGACCTTATTACATACGGTGTATGGACTCGCCTTTAACGTCTTCGTGTATGTCGGATATATCCGGTCCATTCCGGTGGCACTGGAGGAGGCAGCTTTTGTGGATGGAGCAACAACCTGGGGCACATTCTGGAAAATCATTTTCCCGCTCATGGCACCAATCAGTGCTACGGTTGGTATTCTGACATGTCTGTCCACCTACAATGACTTTCTGCTGCCGCTCATCATTATCAGTGATCCGGCACAGTACACACTGCCGCTGGTGCAATACGTGTTCCAGGGTCAGTTCAATACCGACTTCAACCTGGCGTTTGCATCCTACCTGCTGGCCTTGCTGCCGATGATTATCATCTATCTGTTTGCACAGAAGTGGATCATTAACGGGGTAACCCAAGGTTCTGTGAAATAAAGGGATGTAAATAAAGAGGGGCGGACCTAAGAGTCCGCCTCTCTTTTTTGATTCCAAGCAAGCAATCCTAATGTTGTCTTTTTGAAATCACTTTAATTAAATCAGTCCATAGGGAAGGGTTTTGCTATGCCTCGGCGATGTCTACAGAGCAATGTGGCGGTGACTGAAAGACCAGGTTTATGAAACAAATAAATCCCTTTTTCTGGTATTTCAAAAATCTTTCAATTATTTTCGCAAAACTACTGCATTTTCAAATCACCTGTGCTAACATACCCTATGAAATCAAGCCCACGTTGGAAAGGTGAGAAAATGACAGCAATATCCTCGACCAAAGAGTCCCTCCGTTCAGATGCCAAGGATCTGAAGCTGATTCGGCTGACCTGGCCTATTTTCCTGGAACTCTTCTTGTTTATGTTGATGGGGAGCGTAGATACGCTCATGCTTAGTTCGGTATCGGATAATGCAGTGTCCGGGGTGGGCGCAGCCAATCAGATTATCTCGATTGCCATTCTTGTACTCGAAGTCATCGGACATGGTGCTGCGATTGTCGTAGCCCAATATATAGGTTCCAAAAAACTGAGTGAAGCAGCACAGGTTACAGGGAATGCGATTACGCTGAACCTTATGGTTGGGCTGATCCTGAGTGTGATTTTTCTGGTGTTTGGTGGACATTTACTGACACTTCTGAATATTCAAGGCGAAATCTATGATTACGCCCGTTCGTATATAAGCATTGTCGGAGGCGGGATTTTCCTACAGGCTCTCATCAATGCGCTGGCTGCAACCATTCGTACACACGGGTATACCAAGGAAACGATGTACGTATCGGTGTTTATGAACGTCATCCACGTTATTGGTAACTATGCCCTGATCTTTGGACATTTCGGCCTGCCCAAGCTTGGCGTAGAAGGGGCAGCGATCTCTACGGTGGGAAGCCGTTTCATCTGCCTGCTGATCTTCTTCTGGCTTTTGTACCGTGTGAGTGAGGTTCGGGTAGAGTTCGGTTATTACATTAAATTGTCCAAAAATTTTATCGGCAAAATTCTGCGAATTGGCATTCCGTCTGCGATGGAATCCATGGTGTATCATTCCTGCCAACTCATATTTACATTGTACGTGACCTATCTTGGTGCAGAAGCCATGGCAACCAAGCAATATGCCGGCAATATTTCCAGCTATATATATCTGTTCAGTATGGCGATTGGCATGGGAACGTCCATCATTGTCGGTCGTCTTGTGGGAGCACGCCGCAAAGATGAGGCATACAAACGGGTATTCGACAGTGTAAAATGGGCCCTTCTGGCCACCGTTATTATTGACGTGATCATTATTATTTTCCGCGTGCCATTAATGAGCATCTTTACGGAAAACCCGGAAATTATCAAGCTGGGCGCTCAGGTACTCCTGCTCAGTCTCCTGCTTGAAACCGGACGTACCTGCAACATTGTCATTATCGGTTCCCTGCGCGCGGCAGGGGATGCGAAGTTCCCGGTATATATGGGGTTGATCTCGATGGTATGCATGAGTCTGCCTCTCGGATATCTGCTGGTGTTCCAGCTTGATCTGGGGCTGGCAGGTGTATGGCTTGCCATTGCAACAGACGAATGGACACGTGCGGTCATTATGTACTTCCGCTGGAAGAGCCGGGCGTGGGAGAAACACGAACTGGTGGAGCATGATGAGGACGAGGTTGGTGCAGAGCCAGTCCCGGCAGTCTGATTCGTTTGCCACTATTGGATATACAGCTTTCAAGAAAGAGTCGGTCAAGGACATGGTTGTCCCTGATCCGGCTCTTCTTTTTTATATTTTCCGCAAAAATGATCAAAACGGCTGCTTGGCGAACACGTATAGTAAGGATATGGAAGGGGGTTAAACTCCATTTGAGCCGTTATCAGGAGATGATTCAGGACAGCTTGTTCTATATTGAGACACATCTGCATGAGGAGATAGGACTGGAAGAAGTGGCGTCGGAGGCTTTGTTATCGCCATATCACTATCACCGGGTATTCCGGGATGAGGTGGGCATGACCGTAATCGATTACATTCGTCATCGCCGGATGAGTTTGGCCTCTACCGCACTGCGCTCCACGGATGCAGGCATTTTGGATATTTCTCTCGCCTGCGGATTTGAAAGTCAGGAAGCATTCACCCGGGCTTTTCGCAAAATGTATGGCATGCCGCCTGGTCGTTTTCGCAAATTGTTCGATCTGAGAATATTTGATCAAAAAACCAGAGGAGGAGAATTACAGATGAATTCTGCAACTGCAATCAAAGGCTGGATGTTAACCGGAAGCCACCCGCAAAATTATGAGATGGGCATTGATCCTGCCGAAGTACATCAAGGGAAGGCATCGGGGTATTTGAAGGCCGTTACACCAATGGAGCCGAACGAGTTTGCCACGATGATGCAGCAATTCCGTGCAGACAAGTATGTGGGGAAACGGATGAAGCTGTCCGGCTTTGTCAAAACCGATCGTGTGGATGCATTTTGCGGACTATGGATGCGTGTGGATAATCATGTCCAGGATGTGCTGCAATTTGATAATATGCATGACAGGCCGATCACGGGGACACAGCCCTGGAATCAATACAGCATTGTGCTGGATGTTCCCGCAGAGAGCGCAGTAATCTCGTTTGGAGTGATCCTGAACGGTAAAGGCAAGGTCTGGGTGGACAGTTTCCGCTTCGAGGAAGTAGACCTGAATACGCCCTTGACCCATATGGAGACGGAATATGAGATGTCGGACGAACCGATGAATTTGTCGTTTGAAGAATAGCTTGATCGTTCGCATGCTGGTAAGCTCAAAATGGTAAAAGACGAAGGCCGATCCATTCCAGGTGAGGTCTTTTTGTCGTGTATGGGTATAAAAAAAGTGAAGCGAAGTCCAAGCTTAGAGAATACGGCTTATCGTATAGATCATATAGTCCTCCATGGATTATCCGGCCAGACCTTGTTAACATAGATCCAGGAATAATGAACTTATGACACCAATAAAGAGGATGAATCCGATGACTAAAAAAGTGCTTGTGGTAGATGACGAATCAAGCATCGTCAGTGCCATTGCTTATGCGCTCCGGCGCGAAGGATATGAAGTGGAAACAGCAAATGATGGCGAGGAGGCACTGGTCAAGGTAGCGTCATTCCATCCGCAGGTCATGATTCTGGATGTCATGATGCCAAGGCTCGATGGATACGGCGTATGCCGCAGACTGGAGGACCGCGAGGATATCGGCATTATTTTGCTGACTGTGAAAAATGACATCGTGGACAAAATCGTCGGATTGGAAATGGGCGCCGATGATTACATGACCAAGCCGTTCGAAATCCGTGAGCTGCTCGCCCGGGTGAAGGCACTCATGCGCCGGGTGGAGAAGAGCAGCCCGCCACCAGATGAGCAGAAGAATCAGGCTATCGTTAATGGGGACTTGCGCATTCATGTGGCTCACCGGACGGTAACGGTGAAGGAAGAAAAGCTGGATCTTACGCCCAAGGAGTTCGACTTGCTAACCATCCTGATGTCCAATCCGGAGCGGGTATACACCCGTGATGATCTGCTGGATCGGGTGTGGGGCATGGAATATGCAGGAGGCACACGCACAGTGGATATTCATATTCAGCGTTTGCGCAAAAAAATAGGGGATACGGATCAGCAAAAGCTGCAGACGGTGTACGGCATTGGATACAAGGGGTCAGCCCCTGAGCCGGGCGGTTCGGCATGAGGGTCAGCATCAAGCTGAAGTTCAGCGTGTTTCTGGCGGCATTGCTCATTTTGACCGTTGTGGTGCTCAGTTCCCTTGTACTGCGAGGGATTGAACGCAACCAGCAGTCACAGATCGAGGGCATTCTGTCGCAGCAGACGCGTCTGGTCAATCTCAATGTGCGTCAGTCCTACTACACCGAAGCCATTCGCCTGGAGACGGATGCCTTTCTGAAGCAAAATGGCCGCAGGCTTGCACAGGAGCTGGCGAACTCCACGGGGCTGCCGATTGCTCTCTATGACATGAATGGGACACAGGTAGGCTCGTCCATTACACCGGGAGAGAGCCTGGATATCCGGGAGACGCTGAACTATGCTCTGCAAAATAAAATCGCCTACCGTGAACAGGGTGACACGCTGCTCTATGCAGCACCGCTGGATGGTCCGGATGGCCAGATGGGTGCGATATGGATGCAGTATCCGGTCCAGAGCTATCATGAATTCTATGCACGCATTTTACAGTTGTTCCTATGGGCGGGAATTGCCGTCGTGGTATTGAGCTTTATTCTCGGCTACCTGTTCTATAATCGGTTTGCAGTTGCGATAACCAAACTGAAGAGATCAGCGGATTCCATTCGGGAAGGCGAGTATATTACAGAATCTCCTGTTAAACGCAAAGATGAATTGGGTGAACTCGGACAAGGTATTTATTACATGAGTACGTCCATTCAGCAAAACATTACAGACATGCATGCAGAGCAGCAGAAGCTCCAGCTGGCCATTGAGAAGCTGCAGGCACTGGAGCAGCAGCAGAAACAATACATCGGCAACATCAGCCATGAATTCAAAACACCGCTCACCTCGATCAAGGCATATGTAGAACTGCTCGATATGTACCGGGATGATCCTCAGCTGCTGGAGGATGCATCGAGCAACATCGGCAAGGAAACGGAACGGTTATACGAGATGGTCGAGAAGGTGCTGCATTTATCGGCATTGGAGAAATATGATTTTGAGAACCAGGCGGAGGATGTAGAGGTTGGTGCGCTGCTGGAGGATACCTGCGGACGCATGCGAGGCAA
The DNA here is from genome assembly GCF_022346995.1 of Paenibacillus sp. ACRRY. Classification (GTDB taxonomy): domain Bacteria; phylum Bacillota; class Bacilli; order Paenibacillales; family Paenibacillaceae; genus Paenibacillus. The sequence continues at coordinate 172,877 of NZ_JAKRNM010000003.1, forward strand.
AGCCGAGAAGTTTGCACTTCGCATGGAGCTGGACATTCAGCCTGCCGTTATCCGCAGTGATCGGGAGAGTCTTATGCATATCTTCATCAATCTGCTCGATAATGCGATCAAGTATAACGTGTCTGGCGGTGTCATTCGGGTACAGAGCGAGCAGCAGCCACAGACACGCGAAGCGGTGATTCGCATCTTCAACTCGGGTATGCCGATTCCGGAAGAGGCAAGAGAGAAGATATTTGAACCTTTTTACACGGTCAACAAAGACAGGGCCAGAAAAACAGGCGGAACCGGGCTCGGTCTGTCACTCGTGAAGCAATTTGTAGAGAAACAGGGCGGGAAGATCACCCTGCTGCCAGGTGACATGAAGAATGAGGAAGGAACAACGTTCCAGCTTGTTCTCCCGCTCGCCGATTCAAGTTTACAAGTTGGAAACAAGTCTGAATAACTTTGGAAGTATGGCATGTGTATGCTTGGTCTATAGCAGAGAAAGCAGGGGGGGACCATGATGAATTGGAAACAGGCGGCACTCAGTACATTGGGAGCGTTAGCTCTGTTGTCCGCAGCAGCTTGCGGGGGGACTACGGAGCCGGGAGGCAACACACAAAGTGGGAAAACGGGCACGGATATCACGGTAAAAGACAATACCAATACGTCAGTGTACCAGAGCTTCAAACTCGAGAAAATTGATAAATTGCCCAATATGCGCGGCGTGGCCTGGCTTAGTGATGACTGGATCGTATCGGACAAAGAGAACACGTCGATGAAACCCGTCACGGTTGAAGGCCAGGAAAGATACCCGCATAACTTATATATGTACGATCTGTCTAAAGGAACCGATACACCGCTCAAGGAGAGCGAAGTTAGTCTGAGCTCGCCGATTGTCTCTCCGGATGGTCAGTACTTGTTCTACCGGGAGCCGGAGGAATCGACAGGCAAAGGTTTCTTTCTGAATTTGCACAACGGGGAGACGGTGAATGCGGGCGAGGAAGATGGATTCGTTCAGGAAGGCGCTTGGCTGGATAATGAGCATGTTGTCTTTCCGAATATGAAGGGAGACCTCGTCTCAGCCAGTATTGATGGTACAACCAAGGTGTTGGTCGAGACGGGCAATTTCAACGTGCGCAGCGTCAGGGTCTCAGGCAGTATGATCTACTATATTACCGGTGAAGACGGACAATTGAATGCTTATGATACAACCACAGGTGACGTGAAGCAGGTCCTGAAGAGCGTGGAGTGGGTTATTCCGTCCAATGACGGAACCAGGCTGGCCATTGTGAAAAAAACAGCGGATACGAAACGGGCGCTGGTGCTTACCGATCTGGAAGGCAACGAGAAAGCGACGCTCGCCAGAGGCACACAGATCTTCGGGACCAGTTGGTCCGGGGATGATTCCAAGATCGCGTACACGATTAACTCGGAGAGCGACGATGAGAAGGGATTATTCGTCTCCAATACGGAATCAGCAGAGCAATTCCAGATCTCGGCTGATATGGACGATATCTCCGATCCACTCGCCTGGAGCCCGGAAGGCAACAAGATTCTGCTGTCCCAAGCGGTGCTGCAGAATGAATCGTATCACTTTGTCACTTCTGTTATTACAATCTCGGAGTAACTAGTGACTAATACAAGAATGAGCCTGTTCCCAGGAGGAACCAGGCTTTTTTTGTTATGCCGCTTAATAAGTATACAGAGAGGCACGTTGTTAGAAGGGCAGTAGGTTATACTGGAGAGACGAGAAGTGAAGGGGGAAGTGTGTCATGGATGAAAAGGACTGCCGTTTACTGCTAAGCGTATCTGAAGAGAGCAGTCTGACCCGTGCTGCGGAACGCATGTTTATGACTCAGCCGGCATTGACTTACCGATTGCAGCAGCTGGAGAAGGAATTTGGCGTACCGCTCATCGACAAAACGTTGAAAGGGGCCAAATTTACACCGGAAGGTGAACATCTAGCGATCTATGCCCGGAAAATGCTGCGTGACCTCCATCAGGTGAAAGAGCAGCTCTCGAATATTCGCAATGAAGTCAAGGGAACGCTGCGCCTGGGGATCGCCAATCATTACTCATTGTATAAGCTCCCGCCTTTGTTAAAACAATTTCAGGAGCAGTATCCTGAAGTGAAGTTTGCCGTCACCTGCGCACTAAGTGTGGAGGTGATTGAATTGCTGGCACGGGATGAAATTCAAGTGGGTGTGATCCGTGGAGATCATCCTTGGTTTGATTGTAAACATCTGCTGCACGATGAAGCGGTCTGTATCGTATCGCGGGAGCCCATTCATCTTGATGAGCTCCCCGGGCTTCCGCAGATCGCTTTTCAGGAGCCTGTAACCAAAGCCGGATTCACGGCTAAAACTCCGTTTCGTGAGGCGGTAGCTGCATGGTGGTATGAACGATATGATCGCTCACCTACGGTGGCAATGCGTGTGGACAGCTATGAAACGTGCAAAGAAATGGTGCGCTATGGCCTTGGCTACGCCATTATCCCTGGAATCTTCGTCACGGATGCGGACGGGCTCCATCAGCAGGAGCTCATTCGTCTGGACGGTCAGGGCGTGAGACGGAATACATGGCTGATTTATAAGAAAAGTGTGCTGCAGCAAGCTACGGCGCATCGATTCATTGATTTGATGAGAACGGAAGGGACTTAGGCTGGTACAGGTGTAAGTTTAATTTAGCCTTCACTCGATATATGCAAAAAGAATTCTGCATAATTATTCGATTGTTTTTGAATCTTACGGCAACCCTTACAGGGTGGAATGGTAGGATTGTTAGGTGATTCATTATTCTCAAGAGATGCAGGTATGACTTTGTTGCTTTGCAGGGTAAATCGATATTTAAATTTAAAATAGTACTCTTTATGCTTACATATCATGATATTCATATGTGAATGATCCAGGCCCATAAAATTTTTTATGGGTTTTTCCTTAATTTTTTTGAATTTACTTATAGCATGGTCACACATACAATATATGAAATTCGCATTGTATATTTATTCGGTTGAATTGAATATAGAATGATGTTGGTTCGGAGAAAGGCGGCAATTATTCATGAATCATGACCATGTTCTTATGAAACAAAAAATTAAGGAAGCTGTGGATCGACTGGACCCCGAATTGCGGGAGTTGTCCCTTCGCATTCATGCCAATCCTGAGCTTAGTTTTGAGGAAGTCCAAGCACAGCAGTGGTTGACGGAACCTCTTGAAGCAGCCGGATTTCAGGTGGAAAAAGGGATTTCCGGTCTCCCAACCTCGTTTCGAGCTGTATGGGAAGGCCATGCAGCTGGGCCTACCATCGCTCTGCTGGCCGAATATGATGCTTTGCCTCGTATTGGACATGCCTGCGGACATAATCTGATTGGCACTTCGGCAGTAGGTGCCGCCATGGCTCTTAAGAAGGCTTTCCCTGAGCTGCCTGGGCGAATCATTGTTCTTGGTACTCCGGCTGAGGAAGAGGGCGGCGGCAAGATTATCATGGCGAATGATGGTGTATTTGACGGGATCGATGCTGTCATGATGTGCCATCCGCAGCAAAAAACGATGGTACTCCGGGGAGCGCTGGCTTGTGTGGACGCAACCTTTACATTCCATGGCAAACAGGCGCATGCAGCCTCTTCTCCCGAAAAGGGAATCAGTGCGCTGGATGCATTGGTAAATGCGTATGCGGGCATTAACTCGCTTCGCCCCTATTTGAAGGATGACGTTCGGGTAAACGGGATTATCACCAAGGGTGGAGATGCACCGAACGTTGTGCCTGAGCTAGCGGAGGCAGTCTATATCATCCGGGCAAAAACAGTCGAGGAATTGAAGACGGTTATGGACAAAGTGTACCGCGTCGTGCATCATGCTGCCGAGGGAGTTGGTGCTACGGTGGATATTTCGGAAGGACTGATCTATGCCGAGCGCAATAACAACAAGGCGCTGGCGAGCCTGTTTCAACAGAATCTGGAGGACATGGGCATTGAGGTGCATGATCCGCCGCAGACAGGTGGAGTGGGTTCATCAGATATTGGCAATGTGAGCCAGATAACCGCAGCGATCCATCCATACATCCGGTTGGGAGATGCAACGACCCATACCCCTGAGTTTGCCCGGCTCGCCGGCGCGGAAGAGGGCATGATTGAGCTGAATCTTGCAGCCAAGGCGCTTGCACTGACAGCGTACGATCTGTATGCGGACAGAGCTGCTTTGCAGCAAGTGCGGAATGAATTTGAAGAATGGAAACAACAGAAGGACGAGGGATGATCAATTGGAAAACATAACAAAACCACCACAACAACCACGCAAATGGTTCAAGATGCCGCATACCTTCGTCATCTTGTTCATTCTCGTATTGGTCGCTACCGTACTGACCTACATTATTCCTGCAGGGGAATTCGACCGGGTGAAGGATGAGGCCACAGGCAAATCTCTGCTCGTCCCGGGTTCATATCATCATGTAGAGGCCAATCCGACGAGCCTGTGGGATATTCCCAAATCGATTGTCCGCGGGCTGGTTGATTCTGCCGATGTTGTATTTTTTATTTTCATCATTGGCGGGGCCTTTCAGATCATTACAAGCACGGGTACGATTGAGGCACTGACGGGCAGGGTAGCGCGTTCGTTCGCCAATAAGGGATTGTGGGTCATTCCTGTGTTTATCACCCTATTCTCTGTCGGCGGGTTTACGATGGGGATGTCCACAGAGGTCATGGTTTTCGTACCCATAGGTATCGCTATTGCCCGGGCACTGGGGTATGACGCTCTGACCGGTACAGCAATGATCTCGCTGGGTGCCTCCTGTGGTTTCACCGCTGGACTGCTGAATCCATTCAATGTAGGTCTGGCTCAGGCCATTGCCGAAGTTCCGATTTTTTCCGGTATGTGGCTCCGTGCGATCATCCTGGTATGCTTGATTGCCATTACAAGTATCTATATCATGCGCTATGCTTCGCGGGTGAAATCAGACCCGACTCGCGGGTTGGTTCATGAACTCGAGCAGGAGCAGGCTGCTGATACACCTGCCGTGGATCTGAGCAAGCTGCCCACCATTCGCATCACACATATCCTTACAATCATTACGATTGTTGCCGGATTTGCCCTGTTGATCTGGGGCGTATCGAAAGAAGGCTGGTGGATGGAGGAGCTTGCGGCCCTTTTCCTGAGCATGGGCGTCATTTCCGGTCTGGTATCCGGATTCGGACCGAGCCGAATTGCGAGTGAATTTGTTAAAGGGGCAAGTGGTATTGCGTACGGAGCCTTTATCATTGGTCTGGCCAGAGGGATTATGGTCGTTCTGGATCAGGGGAATGTTATTGATTCAGTTGTGTACGGAATGTCTACTGCAGTGAGTGAACTTCCGTCCTCTGTTCAAGTATTGGGCATGTACTTTTTCCAAAATATAATGAATGTCTTCATTACATCGGGTACAGGCATGGCGGTAACAACGATGCCGATCATGGTTCCACTATCCGATCTGCTCGGCATTACCCGTCAGACTGCCGTGTTGGCATTCCAGTTCGGTGATGGTTTCACCAACATGATTCTGCCGACATCTTCTGCATTAATGGGCAGTCTCGCCGTATCCGGTATTCCGTATCAGAAATGGGTTAAGTTTTTCTGGCCTCTGATGGTGATGTGGATTGCATTGGGAATCATCTTCATGCTGATCGCGAGTACGATTCAGTATTCATAGTAAAGTAAAGAGCCTGTGTTCTGATGCGGCTCCTCTTGAACGGTTATAAACGTTCAGAGGGTGCCGCCAGGACACAGGCTTTATTTATCGGAACTTAATTTTGCATACTCAGCAGCAGCTTCACTGATTCGGCACGCGTCGTGTTGTCTCTTGGAGCAAAGGTATTCAATCCTTTACCGTTCAACAATCCGGATTTTTGCATTCCAGCAACCGCTGCTCTCGCCCACACAGGAATCTGTCCGTCGTCTGCAAAGGTTGAGCTGGTGCCGGATGCTGCCTTCAATTGCAGGGCATTCGCAACCATGACGGCCATTTCTGCACGGGTTACGGCATCATTGGGACGGAAGGTACCATCCGAGCCCCCTTGAATGAATCCGGCTTGTACGGCACGGGCTACAGCAGACTGTGCCCAGGCGCCTATGTTTGAGCGGTCGGTAAATGATAAAGGTGCTTCAGTGTAACTGGTTTGCAGTGCATTCATCAGCATCACTGTGAACTCGGCACGGGTAACAGATGCATTTGGTTTAAACGATCCATCCACATATCCCTTCACGATACCATCACGGGCAGCCTGCTGAATGAGCTTTTCTGCCCAGTGACCTTGTATATCCTGTAATGCAGCTTCTACAGGGGCGTTAGGCTGATCAACCGCGAATACAGCAAATTTGGTGAAATGATCTATGTCCACTTGGATCTGGTTGCCAACTATAGAGGATTCTCCAGCTGGATGCCACGTTTTATCTTGTTCATCAAAATAGAATAGTTCAGGCCGCTGATTGCTTCGCAAGCTTGATCCATCAAAGGCCATCTTCAATGTGACAGGTTTAATGAAATTCTGTGAGACATTTTTGAGTATTTCATATACCGGGCTGAGCAGCTGGGCTTGATTGGTCAGCAGATCGGATGAATCTTTAACCTGATCGATGGTGATCTTCAGCTCCTGATTCATCGCCCCGGCAGGAATAGTTAATGTGATGCCATCGCCCAAACTTACTTGCCCTGCCTGCCCCGCTGCCAGCGTTAAACGACCATTAGTTGAGTTTGTCGAGCTGGATGAATTAGAACTACTGCTTGATCCGGTATTATTCTGGCTGCCGGAGCCACCACTGTTACTGCCATTGCCGCCTGATGGTGGAGAAGGAATCACGTTCCATTTCGCATATAAGGTAAGATCGGCGATAATCTCCGTTTGATCAAAGTCGAACGGCGTCTTCAACTCAGGATCACGATACCATCCGGCAAACGTATAGCCTGAACGGCTTGGGGAAGCCGGAGTTGTAAGCTTACTCCCGTGCTCAATCGATATATCATCTACGGTAGATCCACCAAGAGTATCGAAAGAGATGGTGTACTTGTCAGCAGTCCATTTCGCGTACAGGGTAAGATCGCTAGTTACAGTTGTGTTATCAAAATCAAAAGCCTGACTCAAGGCCGAATCAGTGAACCATCCGGCGAAAGTGTGTCCCACATTGGTTGGATCAGCAGGAGCCACTGCCAACCCACCGTATTGAATCGATTGCTCATCGATCGCCGTACCCCCGTTAGAGTTGAAGCTAACGGTATAGGAGTTAATCGACCATTTTGCATACAGGGTGAGGTCGGTGGTTACAGGTGTATTGTCAAAATTAAAAGCCTGACTCAAACTTGAATCGGTGAACCATCCGGCGAAAGTGTGTCCCACTTTGGTTGGATCAACCGGGGCTACCGCTAATTCATTATATTGAATCGATTGATCATCAACCGCCGTACCACCGTTAGAGTTGAAGTTGACGGTGTAGGAGTTAATCAACCATTTCGCATACAGGGTAAGATCGCCGGTTACAGGTGTGTTGTCAAAGTCAAAAGCCAGACTCAAGCCTGAATCGGTGAACCATCCAGCAAAAGTGTGCCCCACATTGGTTGGATCAGCAGGAGCCATTGCCAATTCATTATATGGAACGGACTGGTCATCGACTGCCGTACCGCCGTTAGAGTCGAAGTTAACAGTGTAGGAGTTAATCGACCATTTTGCATAAAGGGTCATATCGCCGTTTACAGTTGTGTTGTCGAAATCAAAAGCCTGACTCAAACTTGAATCGGTGAACCATCCCAAGAAAGTGTGTCCAGCTTTGGCCGGTGCATCAGGAGTGGTCGCCAACTCACCGTATTGAATCGATTGATCATCGACCGCCGTACCGCCGTTAGAGTCGAAGTTGACGGTGTAGGAGTTGATCGTCCATTTCGCATACAGGGTGATATCGCCAGTTACAGGTGTGTTGTCAAAGTCAAAAGCCTGACTCAAGCCTGAATCGGTGAACCATCCAGCAAAAGTGTGCCCATCTTTGGTGGGGTCATCAGGAGCCGCTGCCAACTCACTATATGGAACGGACTGGTCATCGACGGCCGTACCGCCGCTAGAGTTGAAGTTAACAGTGTAGGAGTTAATCGACCATTTTGCATAAAGGGTAAGATTGCTGGTTACAGTTGTATTGTCAAAATCAAAAGCCTGACTGAAACCTGAATCCGTGAACCATCCAGCAAAAGTGTGTCCCGCTTTGGTTGGATCATCAGGTTCGTTAGTTTTGTCTCCGTAATTCACGTTTTGTTCGGGGACCTCGGAACCGCCATTACTGTCAAAATGAATGGTCCGCGGCACATGAAAGCTAAATTGAACGGTTGTTGTGTTGCCTGCACGATCCGTGACAATCAGTACATGTTCTCCTTCAGCCTGAACGGTATCTCCAGTGTTAAATGGGAAACCATTCAACGTCGCTGTCCCTTCATTAAAAGTGATGAATGGACTAACGTTATAGACTCCGTCTTGAGTGACGCCTGTAACAATAGGAGGATGAGTATCCACTGTAAAATGAATCGTTGTTGTGCCAATGCTATTGGTGACTGCCAGGGTATAATCACCATCTGCTGTGACTGTAGTGCCACTTGTGAATGCAGAACCATTTAAAATCGCGGTTCCACTGTTAAATCTAGGTGTGACCGCTTGGTTATACGTTCCGCCCTCAGTTACGCCGCTAACGATTGGAGCTGTAGTTTGCTCAATCGTTATAGTGACCGCCACTGGAATACTTGTACCCCATTGATTGTTAGCACTATAAGTGAAGCTGTCAGTTCCTACATAATCAGTCACCGGAGTATACGCGAACGAGCCGTTGGAATTCATGACGACTGTTCCGTTCATCGGCCCACTTCTCAACATAGCGGCAGAAGCTGCCCTATCATTGGAAAGTACGCCTGGGGCAGAAACAACCAAAGTGGTGTTTTGGTTAATAATATAGTTATCTTCAATGGCCTCCGGGAGCTCCCCACCGTCTAAACTCGGGAAAACGCCTGTGTTAGCAACATAATAAACCAAAGCAGACTGGCTGCTGTTGAGATTAGGTACATTAAAATTCACCCGACCATCACCTCCAAACTTGGTGCCAAACAGGCTGAATAAGGGCTGGTTTTGGTTGATGGGCAGTGTTAATCCGTTTGCCGGTATCCAGCGGTTTGTCGGGAGGCTAACCAGCATGGGAATGATCTCGCCTATATACTCGTAACCTGTACCATTCTCGGCCTTTAGCGTGGGATCAGTAGAAATGGCATAGAAAATGATATCGTTCATTTTGGGCATGGTAGGAAGTTTAAATGTGGTATTCCCATCTCCACCATAGGTCGTGCCGATCATCTGAAATAAGTCACTGTAAGTAGATGTGGAGACCTCCTGACCATTCAATGCTAACCAACCCGGAGGGGTGAATTGGTATGGAAACAAACGGACCTCTCCAAGAACCGATTCAGCACCACTGTACAAGCTCTCTTCACGAGAAGGATATATCCCGTTTATGGCTATGTAATAGCCCATGCCGTCAGGTGCAGAGCCTGATAGATTGGGTAAAGAAAAGGTTGTTCTTCCATCTCCGCCAAAATTAAGCCCGAGGAGAGAGTAAAGAGCGGTATTTTGAGTGACTGACATGCTTTGCCCTCTAGCTGGCATCCAGCCCTTAGGTATTGCATTGTAGGGAAATAATCTGATCTCCCCAAGGTAAGGCTCTGCTCCCGCTGCCTGTGCCCGTTCGAAGATACTGGAGTTATTCCACAGACCACTCAGTCCAATCAGGAATACCAACCAGATGATACTTACTTTCTTCAATAAAGTTAAACTCACAATTTCATCCCCATTTTCCTCATAAATATGCTCACGTTATGCTTATCCCCATCCACTGCACTTTTGTGATTTACAGTGGTAAGCCATATAATGATGAGCATAGTGTACTGGATACGAAGGCAAAAATGAATATGATTTTAATTCAAATTTAAAATAAATTTTGATATCTTCCAGAGACACCTCAATTATGGTTGAAATGTTCCATAACTTTCATCCCTTTCTATACATTTATATTGACTAAGCCCTTCCGATTCCGATAAACTAGAGTGCAGGAATAAAAGTCGTATGTTGGGCAGCAGTTCGAGACGATGTTTCGGGCGGCTGTTTATTTTCTTTTTTTAATGAGCAAGGTTGCAACGTTGTAGGCTTGTCGGATGATCCGGCCAATATCAACATGGAATAGGAACAGGTGATACACATGTGTAACAGCGCGTACCGCGTGCTTTTATATTATAAGTTCGTGAAGATTGAAGACCCCGAGACATTTACTCAAGAACATCTGCAATACTGCAAGGACCTGGGTGTAAAAGGCCGTATTCTGATTGCATCGGAAGGTATTAACGGTACGGTATCCGGCACGCCCGAGCAGACGGAGCAATACATGAAGGACATGCATGCCAATCCGCTGTTCAGCGATATGGTGTTCAAGATTGATGACGTGGAAGAGCATGCGTTCAAAAAAATATTCGTTCGTCACAAAGCGGAGCTCGTAACCTTCCGCGTGGACGATGATCTGGACCCGAACGTGACTAGCGGCAAACGCCTCTCGCCAAAAGAGTTCCACGAGCATTTGCAACGTGATGACGTCATCGTCATCGATGGCCGCAATGACTATGAATACGAAATTGGTCATTTCCGCGGAGCCATTCGTCCGGACGTTGAGTCGTTCCGCGAGTTTCCGGAGTGGATCCGGGAGAACTTGGGCGACATGAAGGACAAAAAGATCATTACCTACTGTACTGGTGGCATTCGCTGCGAGAAGCTGACTGGCTTCATGATCAATGAGGGATTCCAGGACGTGGCGCAGTTGGAAGGCGGCATCGTAACCTACGGTAAGGACCCTGAGGTACAAGGCCGTCTGTTCGATGGTAAGTGCTACGTGTTTGACGAACGCATCTCTGTGCCAATTAACCGGACAGACGAAGATATTGTCATTGCCAGCTGTTATCACTGTGGAACGACACATGACCGATATATTAATTGTCCAACCTGCAACCTGCAGCACGTGTGCTGTGAGGATTGCGAAGAGACGCATAACCGCTTTTGCTCGGATGCCTGCCGGGAGGCAGCACCGGTACACGCATAAGCAGGAGAGCAGGTGCTGCACGTGAAGCGTGAAGACGAAATGACGACGCGTGAACGGATTTTGTTCATGCTGAAGCGGCAGGGCACGATGACCGCAAGAGAAATGACGGCCGAACTTGGACTGACCGGCATGGCGATTCGTCGTCACCTGACGGCACTGGAGCAGGATGGACTTATTGAAGTCCGGGAGGCTAGGGCCACAGCTGGACGTCCATCTTCGGTGTACCATTTGACCGCACGCGGAGATGGTTTTTTTCCAAAATCCTACCCATCGCTTACGCTTGAATTGCTGGAAGAACTGACGGAGTCTGCGGGTGAAGGCATTGTAGACACGCTGTTCGAGAGTCGGCGTGACAAGCTGCTGCGGAGCAAATTGCCACAGATGGAGGGCCAGGATTTGGCCGGGCGCGTCGAGGAATTGGCACGGATACAGAATGCTAATGGCTACATGGCTGATGCGTCGCGAGAAGAAGACGGTTCTTATGTGCTGACTGAGCTGAACTGTCCGATTGTACAGGTGGCGAGCGTATATCGTCAGGCTTGCCGCTGCGAACTGGATTTGTTCCGTTCCTTGCTGCAGGCAGATGTCGAGCGCACCGAATGTTACGCTGAAGGCGGCAAGAAATGCACATACCAGATTCGCGAAGCCGCGGGAAATTAATAAACGTATGGAGATTGTCTCGATCATTCGAAACAGTCTCTTTTTTTGTTATATAATGACGCAAAAACGCTACTATTACGGTTGAATACACTTATGATTCACTTAACATCCTGTAAAGATTTCATCACTAGAGTTATTTGAGAGGAAATATTATCGTACATGTACACTTGACACATGAATCTCATCATAATAACATTCGTTATATAACAAGTGTTATTATGATGGAGGGAGAAAATAATGCCACCAAGATCCGAGATCACACAAGAAAAAGTGTTATCTGCCGCATTTGAGCTTGTGCGGGAGCAAGGATTGGAGGCGATCACTGCGCGAAACGTCGCTCAGAGACTTCATTGCTCCACCCAACCGATTTATAGCCTCTATAACAACATCGAAGAGCTAAAAGCAAGTGTGTATGACAAAGCGGCCGAATTTGCCCGCGATAGCATGATGGAATATAAGGATAGTGTTAATTCTCCTGCGCTGAACCTGACCATCGGCTTTCTATATTTTGCGCAAAACGAGAAACAACTATTTAGGGCCTTGTATCTATCAGGTTATCGGCAATACAACCCGCATACTGATCAGTTTTTGGGTGAGGAACTAACTACGTTTTATATGCGATACAGCAAGCGATTGCAAGACGTTTCCTATGAGCAGATTAAGCGTATTTTCTTAAAACTAACAATCTATTTAATCGGCATTGGAACGTTACTGAACTCTCACACCTTAGAGCTGGACATGAACGAAGCGATCGAGATGATCCGGGAAATGTATGAAATGTTACTGCATAAAGAAGGTCTCACTTATTAATTCGAATAAGGAGTGAGCAATAATGGTTTATCGGCTTGGTAACAAAATTGGAGAAGGTGGATGTGCGGAAGTATATGAATGGGAGGATGGGAGTAAAATCATCAAGTTAGCTAAGCCTAACACCATCCAGGCTGCCTTACAGGCTGAACTGCATCATTCTCGAATTGCTTGGGCATGCGGGCTGCCTGTTCCACGACCCTATGATTTGGTTAAGGTTAGAGACCGACCAGGTATTATATTTGAACGGATTTACGGCGATCCCATTTTGAAGCGATTCGTGGAAAAAGCAGTAGAGCAATCCAGAATGCAACAACCCATCGATATCATGCATGATTACGTTCATGCCAAGATCACGGCACAACTTTTTCATCAGATTCATTCCCATTCGGTGGCCGATATGCCGTGTCAGAGGGAGAATATTAGGAACGATATTGATAGAGCGCAATATTTGACACAAGCGGAGAAGAAGGCCGTAATTGCCGAGTTGGATCGCTTACCAATTAAGCAGAGACTTTGTCATGGCGATCCAAACCCAGGTAATATTTTGCTCAGAGATGACGACGCAGTCATTATCGACTGGAACAATGCTTCTACAGGAAATCCAGAAGCTGATTTAGCTGAATATGTCATTATGATTCGATATGCAATCTTGCCGCCGCATCTGCCGAGTGAGGCTAGTGTTGCCCTTGATGCTACGAGGGAGATCAGTATTCGCTTGTTTATGGAGGAGTACGAAAAATTGTCTGGCATCAGTTATAGAGATGTTGAACCCTGGATCGGCCCTGTGGCAGCACGCAAACTGGTTGCGGATGGGATCTCCGAAGAAGAAAAACATCTGCTTATCAACGAGATTAGAAGAAGGCTCCATATTCGTTAGCCAGATTGAATATATAATAAAATGATAAAGGCGCCATCAGCAGATTATTGTGGATGGCTTTTTTTGTTTTGTGTAATGTTATCTATCACGGCTAACGAATCAAACTAAATTGGAAGCGGTTCAACCATTGACGGGAAAGAAGTCGCACCTTAATATTAGAGAAACACAAAATGACCAACACGAGTCATGGACTTCAGTCGCATGAGGAATGTCTACGTTTGTCTGCTTTTGTCGATAAAAGCAACAATGCGTTGAAGCGTTCGCTTTGTCCCGCCCTATCGTGTCACTTGGATGAGGAGATGGACAACACATTTAGAAGATGGAGAGGGGTTCTCACATGAAAAAGAAATTCTGGATGTCACTGATGATGGTTGCTTCAATGATTGTAGCTGCAGGTTGCGGAAATAACAGCAGCACGGGTACGGGTACGGAATCCGAAGGATCCGGTACGACAGCAAGCGAAGGTACTGCAGAGAAATCCTACCGCATTGCCATCTCGCAAATTGTGGAACATCCATCCCTGGATGCGACACGTGAAGGATTCATTGCGGCACTGAAGGAAGCGGGAATCGAAGAAAACAAAAACCTAACGATTGACTACAACAATGCACAAGGTGATTCAACAAACAACCTGTCCATTGCCCAAAAAATCGCAGGGGATTCGAAGAATGATCTGGTGCTCGGGATTGCTACTCCATCTGCACTGGCACTGGCTCAGCAGGTCAAAGAAAAGCCATTGCTCTTCGCAGCGGTTACGGACCCGCTTGGTGCCAAGCTGGTGACTGATATGGACAAGCCAGGCGGCAATGTCACTGGTGCATCGGATACAAATCCGGAGGCAATTGTGCAGTTGGCTGCTTTTATCGCGAAATATCTGACGGACGTAAAAACAGTAGGTTTGGTCATTAATGAAGGTGAGCCGAATGCTGTTGTCATGGCAGACAATGCGGAAAAAGCGCTGGCGACACACGGAATCAAGCTGGTTAAAGCCCCAGTTACGAATACATCTGAAGTTAAACAGGCAACAGACTCTCTGGTCGGCAAAGTGGATGCCTTCTATATCACACTCGACAACTCGGTTGTCAGTGCAGTGGATACGATCATCCAGACAGCAAACAGCAACAAGATTCCGTTCTTCTCCAGTGACCGGGATACAGTTGAAAAGGGTGCTTTTGCTACCGTTGGTTTCAAATACTACGACCATGGATATCAAGTAGGCGAAATGGCTGCAGATATTCTGAAGAATGGTACGAAGCCTGGCGAGATGAAAGTAACGGTTCCGGACAAGCTCGATCTGATCCTGAATCTTAAAGCAGCTGAAGCTCAAGGCATCACGGTTACCGACGAGATGAAGGCGGAAGTGCAAGACAAGGATAACAACATTATTCAGTAATCTGACCGGACAACAAACCGGCAGTACGGATGCGAGGCGGACGTGCAGTGGGTTCGCCTCATTCTTTTCGATAGACAGGGAGGAAGTAGCGTGAGTATAAGTTGGAATTCAATCGAAGGGGCAATCGAGCTCGGTCTGTTATATGCCCTCATGGCCCTTGGTGTATATATTACGTTCCGGATTCTCGATTTTCCCGATCTTACCGTAGACGGAAGTTTTACAACAGGAGGCGCAATCGCGGCGGTTATGATCTCCAATGACTTTTCTCCTTGGCTCGCCTGTTTGGCGGCAATGGCTGGAGGAATGATAGCTGGAGCCTGTACCGGTCTGCTGCATACCAAAGGCAAAATCAATGGGTTGTTATCCGGAATTCTGATGATGATTGCCCTCTATTCCATTAATATGCGTATCCTCGGTGCGCCGAACAAATCCATTATGGGGATGGATAACCCATTCTCGGGCGAGCATGTCATGGTGCTAATCATTATTGTTGTGCTGGTGTTTAAAATCATGCTGGACCTGTTTATGAAAACCGATATTGGACTGGCATTGCGCGCCACAGGCGACAATAAACGCATGATCCGCAGCTTCGGTGCAAATACCGATGTAACGACTATCGTCGGCGTCAGTTTGTCCAACGGACTGGTTGCCTTGTCCGGGGCATTTATTGCCCAGCAATCAGGCTTCGCAGACATTACGATGGGGATTGGTATGATCGTGATCGGATTGGCCTCTGTTATTATCGGGGAAGCCATTCTGGGTGCAAGAACGGTATTCTGGGCAACGCTCGCAGCTGTGGTCGGTTCGATTATTTACCGGATTGTCGTTGCGCTTGCTCTTCAGGTCGAATGGTTCGATACCTCTGATCTGAAGCTGATTACCGCGGTAATCGTCATTATTGCTCTTGTTTTCCCAACCATGCAGCGCTCCATGAAGCAGAAGAGCCTTGCTCGCAAACGAACGGAAGAGCTTATGCGATCCACGGGTCAACAAGCGAAGGGAGGCATGTGATCATGCTGGAGATTTCACATGTGACGAAGCTGTTTAATCCGGGAACGACAGACGAGAAGACAGCACTGGTTGGCGTGAATCTGACGATGAATCCGGGGGATTTTGTAACGGTCATCGGCAGTAATGGCGCGGGAAAGTCTACATTGATGAATATCATATCTGGTGTAATGAAGCCGGATATGGGCGATGTGCTGATCAATGACCGGTCCATCAAAAACCTGCCTGAGCATAAGCGCAGCAGCTGGATCGGCCGGGTGTTCCAGGATCCGATGGCAGGAACGGCTCCGCATATGTCCATTGAAGAAAACATGGCGATGGCGTACAAACGCGGTAAAGGACGCGGACTTGGCTTCGGGGTTACCCGGACGAGACGGGAGATCTTCAACGCCCAGCTGCAGAAGCTGGGGATCGGACTCGATAAACGTCCCAATGCCAAAGTGGGTCTTCTCTCTGGCGGGGAGCGCCAGGCACTCAGCCTTCTGATGGCAACCTTTACCCAGCCGCAGATTCTGCTGCTTGATGAGCATACGGCGGCACTTGACCCTTCACGTGCCGAATTGATTACGGAGCTGACCGAAACGCTGGTCCGTGAGATGAAACTGACGACCCTGATGGTAACTCACAATATGGAGCAAGCGATTCGTCTCGGTAACCGTCTGATCATGATGGATAAGGGCAGAATCATTCTGGACGTCAGTGAAGAGCGCAAGCGCACATTGACCGTACCTGAGCTGCTGGGTGAATTCGAGCGCATCAGTGGCAAGAAGATGGCAGACGACCGTGTGGTACTTGGCTAAGGCCAGATCATGTGCTGGGCGTATTATACAAAAAACCTTTTGCGTGCCCGCAAAAGGTTTTTTGTGGTATGTTGTTTTCTACATGAACGAATACCAGGTTTAGCGTAATCGAATTATGTATGAACCCAACCAAGGGATAAGCAAGCATATACAGGGGGACCAGGCATGTCATTGCAATTTGATGAAGGTACATATACCGTAACCCGGCGCACGGATTCCATCCAACTGCTCGCGAAGGAATTCGCGCTATTTCATTTTCTATATGAAAACAAGGAAAAGGCATTTACTCGCAGCCAGCTGCTGGACAGCGTATGGCCGCTGGAGTATCCGGTTGAACGCACCGTGGATGACCATGTGTACCGTCTGCGTAAGAAATTGAAGCGTTGGGAAGAGGTTTCGCTGGATACGGTGCGGGGCTACGGTTACAGACTAACTATACGGACGAATATGGCAGCGCTGCCCGCCAACCCTTCCGCTCACGATCTGGAGATGCGGGAAGTGATCCATGGATTGTTCCGCAAATATCATTTGTTTGGGCAGGGAAAATCGATGCTAACCTTGTTCGATCAGCAGGATGCTCTGGGTATCCAGATTGATTCGTTCTATCAACTATATATTCATTTTATCCAGGGGGATCTGGAATGGCTCATTACCACAGAGGAAGTCCCTTTCGAGGAGCGTTTATACTGGCTGCTGATTTTTGTACACGCGCTAATCGAACCAGCGGAGAGTTTGCATCTGTATGAGCAGGCATTAAATTCACCTGCACTGTCTGAGGATCAGCTTCGGGAGCTCCGTATTTTGAATATTGTTGAGGTCTATGCAGAGGTTGGTCAATATCGGCGGGCCAAAGCACAATTAGCAGAGACATATCGCGTCATTGAGACAGACCATCTGGTCAACTTCAAGCTTCCCGTATCCCTATCGGAGTTGTACGTAGAGTTGTGGGGCGGCAGTGGTGAAAGAGTAGAAGAACAGATGTGCATGTTACGATCAAGTTTGAAGGATGCGCCATATTTGCGTGAGATTGGACGGTTCCAGGTCATGGAGGGGCTGTGGCTGCTGAGGCAGGGGAGGGCTCGTGAAGCAGAACCGAGGATTGATGACGGGCTGGATGTTCTCAAAATGACATTGAACGCACCACTATACATCAATTCGGCGAATCAGATCTTGTTATTTATGGCCCATCACCGAATCGAGGGACGTCTGGTTCACAAATATCGTCAAGTCTATGCTGAAATTGCCAAAGCATACGGTGTTCCTATGTATGGACAGCGTATTACGGATGAAGTCCGCGCGTATTTATCCCCATTTCCTCCAGCCTCTGATCTTCCTCTGATATAACTCTCGTATGATTACAGCCAAGGAACATGCAAGCCTGGCAACTAGGCTGTAATCAGAGGAGTAGGAGGAACCACCCACCATGAATACTGTTTCCAATGAATCTCATCGCTCATCACCTTCGTCCCAAATGCCACCCGGAAGTTTGTGGACCAACTTCCGCTTCATGCGCATGTTCATCGCGTATGCACTCGCTACCTTCGGGGATTGGTTCGATGCCCTTGCCATTCAAGTATTGGTGGCCTATCGATGGGGGGTCGATCCACTGATCATCGCACTGATTCCCGTCTGTATGGCTGTCCCGGGCATCCTGCTGGGCTCGGTCGCGGGTACACTTGCAGATCGTCTGCACAAAGTAAAGATCATGTTACTTTGTGATGTAATCACCGTTGTGCTTACGTTTGCCATTTTGTTCGCCCCGAGCGCGGCATGGCTGCTTCCGCTTCTGGCCTTGCGAGCCATGATGGGCGTATTCCACATTCCGGCCCAACAGGCGCTGACGCGTCAAGTGGTGGCCGAGGAGCATCTGTTTCAGGCATCGTCTCTGAACGGATTTGTCGGACAGTGCTCCAAGGTGGCCGGACCGCTTCTGGGTGCCGTCATCCTGGCGATATTCTCACCCCAAATTTGTATTGTGATCAATGCCTGCACCCGTCTAATATCCGGCTTGGTATTATGGCCATTGCGACGGTTAACGGAGCAACCGGAACATTCTATAGTGAATGAGACGCAAGATCAGCATGACCAAATAGAAAGTGAATCGGTGCTGACGCAATGGACCAAAGGGTGGAGCTTTATACGAAACAGCCGGGCCATCTTATGCACGCTGTTGTTTGGCTGTTTGGGCTTAATGGCCATTCTGATGATTGATTATCAGTTCGTAACGCTTTTCCGAAGCATCAAGCCGGGGAATGAAGCCTTGATTGGATGGCTGGGCTCATCTGCAGGAGCGGGTGCTGTTATTATGATTCTGCTGCTGAACCGGCTGCCGCGAGTCAGTTATGGCTGGGGGTTGGGTGGAGGGTTCCTCCTTATTGGAGTAGGTATTGCTGCCTTAGGCATGGTAGCTCCCTTTACCCCGGATGTATGGATAATCGTCTGGGGGCTGTGCATTGGCCTCGGAAACGGCCTCTCTATGGTCACGCTGAATTATTTGCTGCAAAAGGAAACCCCTCCTGCTTATGTAGGGCGTGTCTTCGGCATCCAAAATTCGATGTCTAGTGTTGTGCTTGTCGTTGCTCCGCTGGCAGGTGGTGCGCTGATTCATATTATGGGACCCGGCCTTACCTTTCAGTTCATCGGCATTGCTACGCTCGCTATTGGACTTACAGGTATCTTGATGCAGCGCAAGTTGTGGGGAGCCCAGAGACCATGCGTTGTTGTTGGGCAGGAACTATAATTCATTGGCAAAAAGACACACGTAAAAGCCGCTTCCAGTTTGCCGGAGGCGGCTTTTCTCTCTGGGATGGGATGATAGGTAGCCATTAGATCTCCCACCAGGTGAAGTAGGCCGTGGACGCCAGCAAGCCTCCAACGGATAGGGAACCGCTGACGGTCAGATTAATGGCCTGACCTGGCGGGATGACATAACTGCCAAAAACGCTGGACGAGAAGGGCCCCGCTTGCAAAGGCATCGTCATTAGAGTCGTTGCTCCGGTAGGCGCAGCGGTGGAAAATCGCACAATTGCAACACTGGTGTTGGTACTGGACAGATTGCTGTTCACGGATGGCAGCGTACTTGGCGAAGCCAGCGTTCCATTGGCACTCAGGACCATGGAACCGCTGAAGGAAGACAGGAGATTAAGTGCAACCGTAATTCCACCGGAGAGCCGCGACACGTACAGTGTTCTCCCGCTTCCCAACGGGTTGCTTAATTGAACTGTCGCGATTACGCTCCCGCCCAATAATCCAAGGGTGGTGGAGTTGGTTGTCCCCGAATTGAACAGGCTTCCTGAGTTTCCGGCATCATTCTCCGGTGGTGCAATGATACCGGGAGCTGTATACGTGTTGGTATTGGAAGTATACACGGGCTGAGTTAACGGGTTGAATACATTATGGTTGGGCACGGTGTTCACCACCCTTTCCGTCATGGTTATCTATCAGAATTCCCACCAAAATAAGTTAATGGCTGCCGTCTGATTTCCAACACCCACGCTAACGGATAACGTCTGTCCTGGCGGCACAACAATGGAACCCTCGAAGTCCATCCGGAACATACCGGCGGTCAGCGGGAGACTTAGCAGACTTGTAAACGCACCGCCTAGCGTTCCTGTATTTTGCCTGGTGGTGACCACACTGGTATTTGTACTGCCAAGCAATGTATTAACCGGGACGGGCGTGCTCGAGGCCGTAATGGTCCCCCCGGAATATACAACAAGAGTAGCAGCTGCAGTGGTGCCTCCCGAAATGCTGGAGATCCGAAGCGTCCTGCCGCTGCCAACAGCATTAATGATCTGCAGGAGAAGATTCTGGTTGTTAGGAAGCAGGGTGTTGTTCGTGGTCAATGCGAAGAAACTGCCCGCAGCAGCAGCACCACTCTCTGCCGAGGCCTCAATTCCGGGAGCGGAAAATGTATTGGTAAGTCGGGTAAACAGGGGACCATTGGATTGGTTGAACACGTTGTAGTTCGTTATCTTACCCACCTCCGATATCAATGAACTAATATTTTTGACACGCATGGCAGCGCCATATCCTTGTACTTGCATTGTATGTACATTACGGATGAAGCGTTTGGGGCAAGAACGGCAAAATCGAAAATAGCGGCAGATGCCGTGCCCGTATTTTAAGTCCGGGCATACGATGCGGAAGCACATTTTTTAAGGGGAATCGAGATGAGTCGAACAGCGAAGCGAAGCAAGAAGAGATTGAGACCAACTAAATATGTGAGCCGCCGCCGACCCCGCCGATCCTGCCGCGCTAAACTGCTGAAACCTCCTTGTTCCCGGATTACTCGTCCCCGGGTCAAGCAGGGTCGCCCCTCACGCACGATACTCCCTGGTGCTACTCACTGTTTTACAGAGCATACGTATGTCGGGGCCGAAACCAGCAGTTCCACCAGTGCTCTTCCTGCTCAGGATACATCATCGCTCAGCATGTGCACATATGGCATTGTGAACCGGGGCAAGAATCCGGCTCTTGTACAGATCCAGATTAGTCCCAATGCAGTGGATTATGCGGTGGACAGCCAGGAGGTGATTGCGGGGGGCCAAACCAAGGCCTTGGTTCCGCAACGGTTCCTTCGATACACCCGGCTTGCGATTCAATCGGTGGAACCGGATCAACCAACCAGGCTGGATGTTTACTTTCAGGCACAGCGCATGCCCTAAGGTGAAATAATATGACAGATTTCCAGGGAGGAGGACGGGGCTCATGCCTAACTTCACGACGTTTAACACGAATCCGGACAATCTGCGGACCCTGATCTTTGGTCAGGATGCTACCGGTACGGCCCAGCCCGTCAGAACAGATACAAGTGGTAATGTTGTCGGAATTATTCTGGACGGAACGATCAGTAACATCTCGGGTTTGACAACGGTCACCATTAATTCAGGTACCATCACCAACCTTCTGAATGGTACCCTTACGAGTGTACTGGGGGCCACCATTACAGCAGGTACGATTACCAGTGTGCTTGGAGCTACGGTGACGGCGGGGACCTTGACGAACTTGCTGAATGGTACGATCACGAGCGTCCTGGGAGCAACCATAACAGCCGGTACGATAACAAGTGTGCTTGGAGCCACCGTGACAGCGGGAACGCTGACGAACCTGCTTAATGGTACAATCACGAGCGTGCTTGGTGCGACCATAACAGCCGGAACCCTGACGAGTGTGCTTGGAGCCACCGTGACAGCGGGGACGCTAACGAACCTGCTCAATGGTACGCTCACCAGCGTACTTGGGGCCACCATAACGGCCGGAACCCTAACGAACCTGTTGAATGGTACAATCACGAACGTCCTGGGTGCAACGATAACAGCTGGAACCATTACCAGCGTGCTTGGGGCAACGGTCACAGCAGGGACGTTGACAAACTTGCTGAATGGTACACTTACCAGCGTACTGGGTGCCACAATTACAGCCGGAACGATCACAAGTGTACTCGGCGCAACGGTGACGGCCGGGACGCTGACTAACCTGTTAAACGGTACCATTACAAGTGTGCTAGGCGCTACAATCACCGCCGGGACCATCACCAGTGTGCTTGGTACAACGATTACAGCAGGTACAATCACCGGCATTTTGGGAGCGACGCTTACAGCAGGTACACTGACGAATCTGCTCAATGGTACAATCACGAGTGTGCTCGGTGCGACTATAACGGCCGGGACGCTGACCAACCTGCTGAACGGAACGATCACCAGTGTACTCGGTGCAACCGTAACCGCAGGCACATTAACAAACCTTCTTAATGGTACCATCACCAGCGTGCTGGGAGCCACGATTACGGCAGGAACGTTGACGAATTTGCTAAACGGAACGATTACCAGTGTACTAGGAGCCACCATCACAGCTGGAACACTTAGCAGTGTAACGTCGATTTCCCAGAAGAGCTTCCAGGAATCACAACTCATCAATACTCCCACTGCCAATACGTTTACACCTCTACCAGCGGTGACAACCAGCGTATTTGGCACATATTCCTTCTTTGTATATAACAGGGGCCCAGGGGTCAATCGTGTGGATGCACAGGTGGAAATCAGCGCCAATGGATCGAACTGGTACACGGATGTGACAACAGTAACGGGAATTCTGGCAGGCTCCGTGGATGTACTGGTTCCCCAGCGTTTCCTCAAATATACACGCCTTTCCTATCGCTCCAGCCTCATCGGTGCACCAAGTACAATCGATGTATTCTTCAATGGACAAGGCACATAACCAGATCCTCAATCATATAGGTACATGGAGTCCCATTTGATGGACTTCATGTACTTTTTTTGCGTTGGAGGTGACAGCATATGCAGAACAGGCTGCTCGGAATTCACATGATTGTTCAAAATGAGGAACAACAATTGCCCCGCTGTCTGAACAGTTTGAACTTGCCCGGCATTCAGTGGTTCATTACAGATACAGGCTCGGGAGACCGCACGCCAGAGATTGCGAGACAATTCGGGGCAACCGTACTTCATGCCCAGTGGGATAATCATTTTGCACGTGCACGCAATATTAGTCTGCCGCTGGCAGGTACCGAGTGGATTCTGTGTGTAGACGCGGATGAATGTGCCATAGATGGTCTGGAAGAGTTAATGGATTATCTGCCCACAGTCCATAAGAGCGTATCAAAGTTAAAAGTGACAATAGAGAATCGGATCGATGAAAAAACGGAAAGTCAAGTTGTCTTTCAGCCGGTACGCCTGTTTCGATCGGGTTACGGATACCGCTATGAGGGTCGTATTCATGAGCAGCTGGTGTGTGATGATACGGAGAAAGTCCGGCAGGAGTCCGATCCCTTGGCTCCGCTGCGGCTCGTTCATGATGGATACCTTGCTTCCCAAATCGCTCATGGGCATAAACCTTCGCGGAATTTTAAGCTTTTGCAACAGGAATTAAATGAGCATCCGGATCAGCCTTTTCATCTCTACAATCTAGGAGTGACGTACTGCCAGTTGGGGCAGATAGAGAAGGCCGCGGATACGTTTGCCAGTTCACTGCACCTGACGGAGTTCCGCGCGCCATATCGGCCTACACTTGTGCGCGATTATGCGAAAGTTCTTGGAGCCCTGGATCGTTATGATGAAGGCCGTGCGCTTCTGGCAGTGGAAACGCAGCATTACCCGGACTACGCTGACCTTCACTTTCTATACGGTGACTTTCTTGAACAACAAGGTCTCGAGGAACGAGCTTATCAATTCTATGCAAAAGCAGTGGATAAATCCGGAGGAGTCCACAGGGAGTCCGATTATGTAAATGAGCAAGGCACGGACACCTACAGACCCTATACCGCCATGGCGCGTCTGGCACAGAAGAGGGGCTTCCTGCAGGAGTCGGCACATCTGTACGGTCTGGCCCTGGATCACATGTCTGTATATACTCCTGCGCTGCAGGGGCTCGCAGATGTACTGCAGCAATCTGGAGAATCGGATGAGGTCATTGCAGAGGCACTACTGCTTCGCTGGAAGAAACGATTGAATTTACGGGAGCAGGACTATGCAGGAGAAGGTACAGATGAGATCAGGAATATGGCTCATACGCTTGCATCCTGCGGAGCGTACGGGCAGGCATTGGTACTGCTCCAGGATCTGGATCAGAACGTTCAGATTGACCCTGCAGTTCAGCTGCACTGGATGTTATGTGCGAGCCGATGCCCGGAAGCCGTACAACTTGCAGAACAACTGTGGGGTGAGCGTGAGGGGATTGTCGAACCAGTCCTGCCCGAGCAGCGACTGGATTGGGCAATTGCTTGTTGGGCCAGCGGATCGGGTCTTTCCCCTGCTTTTCTGGAATCATCTGAGCAGGAAGATCGGGAAGTATGGGGGACGATGGACACGTGGTTCAGAGGACAACAGGAGCAGGCGTGGAGCCCAGTGAGACAGAGTGAGGTAAGGTTGCCTGAAGCACTCCAAGCGTCTGCTCCTAACTTGATCCGGGACATTGTGCAGCGCTCTGTACAAACAGGTCAATTGACACTAGCCTGGCAGTGGTTTGAGAAGTGGGTGGATGGTTGCACGGAGAAGGACCAACGCATGGAGTTTAGCAGGTGGCTTGCAGGCATTCTTTATCGCCAAGGTTATACCCGGGCGGCCGCTGATCTCCTTATTGGCTGCATGACGGAAGGGAATCTGGACGAGGAGGGTTACTTTTATCTCGGGGAAGCGTTGTTTGCCAAGGGGCATTACGATCAGGCTGTGTCTCTATTTCAGCAGGCGCTGGAACGAGATGCAGGATCGCATCGGGCGAGAGCTGGATCTGCCATAAGTTATTTGTATTTGGCTCTTGGTGTTATTCAAAAGGAGCTGAGTCGTTCTCCCTCTAACCCAGGCCTTATAGCGGATCAGGCTGCTCTCCTTCAAAGGTTAAGGACGGCCGAAGGTATCCCTTGGCGTACAGATTGGCATGCCAGAGAGAGGAGGAACCAGCTTGCCGAGCAACCGCATTTCGCTATGCATGATCGTTAAGGATGAAGAGGAGTGGCTGACACAATGTCTGGAGAGTGTCCAGGGAGCTGTAGATGAAATAATCGTCGTGGACACTGGTTCTTCGGACCGGAGTGACGATATAGCACGGCAATACGGGGCTAGAATCGTGCCCTATGTGTGGCGTGATGATTTTGCTGCTGCACGTAATGCAGGTCTGGAGCAGGCGACAGGGGAGTGGATTCTGTTCCTGGATGCGGACGAGGCGCTGGATTCAGCAGCGCGGGAGCAGCTTCGGAGCTGGACGGCGGCCAGCACATGCGACGGATTGTTTTTGAACATTCATAACTATACAGGTACGGGTCAGCAGGGAGCTACAGTTAATCCCGTATTGCGGTTGTTCCGTAATGCACCAGAGCATCGGTTTGAAGGTCGGATTCATGAACAGATTGCAGGGGCTATTTGCCGAAAGAATCCCGATGCTGCTTTTCATGTGACAGACATGATGATCCATCATTTTGGTTATCAGACTGCGGTTGTCGAGCGCAAGGACAAGGTGAATCGAAATTTGAAATTACTGGAACAGGCTGTGGAGGAAGAGCCGGAGCAATCGTTCCATCATTATAATCTGGGCGTCGAGTACTTGCGCGTGGGGGAAGCAGAACGGGCACTTCAGACCTTTCGTGTGGCCAAGGCAGGCATCGATCCTCTTGTGACCAGTTATGCTCACTTGTTATTCAAGTATGAGGTGCGATGCCTTCAACACTTGAATCGCTGGCAGGAAGCATTGGACCACATTGAGGAAGCACTGGTGTTATTCCCGGATTATACGGATCTGCTGCATAACCGCGGAGTATGTCAAGAAGCATTGGGTCACACCGATCAGGCGGAGCATTCTTTGCGCGAAGCCATTCAGTTGGGACCGCCACCTCCTGTGTACCACACGGAAGAAGGAATGGGCACCTATCAAACCTGGTACGCCCTCGGGCGGCTGCTGGAAGGGAGGGCAGACCTTGAGGGTGCAGTCAATGCATACGTGGAAGCCGTGCGTGCCAAATCCAGCTTGCTGCCACCGCTCTACCGAATATTCCGTATTATGCGGGTTTCGGGGCAGCAAGCGGTTATCCCCGCACTGATTACCAATCGTTTCGCCCTGTCTTCCGAAGAGGCCACTCACAAGATCATTGGCATTCTGGAGCAGAGTCGTTGTTATGATGCAGCTCTGGAGATGCTGCCAAGCGCAGCTTCGAAACCTTCGAAGGAGATGAGAGAACGGCTGTCGTTTGCTGAGGCCCTGCTTCATATCGGGCAGGGGAGATGGAACAAGGCGAGGCTCAAGCTGGATACCGTTCGGCGTAAAAAAGGTGATTATGCACTCCTATCAGCTAGTTGGCTGGTGCGTGTGAATTGGCTGGAAGGGCGGGAGACAGCAGAGTCAGATCCGCTAACGATGTGGCTGAATCACTGTGTGCAATCGGGGACAGCCTGGTCCGCAGGACAAGAGAAGGCCGTTTTGCATACGAACGCCGGCACCAATGCCAATGGAAGACCTGGTGATACTGAAGCGACAACTGGGGCAGCAGCTTACGAGGGATGGCATGCCTTGGGTTTGCTCATGGAGGGATGCATACACTCAGGTAAATGGGCCGAGCTGCTTGGGCTCATTCAGATCTGCCAGCAGCTTTTGTCTGCGGAGGCCCGCTCGTCGGAAGAGATCCAGCAAGAGCAAGCTCTGAACCGGAATCGGAAATATGCGCAGGAACCTTTTGCCGGAGCTTTCGATACAGCTGCAGGAGCGGGTTGGCTGATAAAGAGTCTTATAGGTGCTGCAGATCATCATTTACAGGAGTTGGCCGGAGAACCTGCTGGGGAACGTAATCGCTACTGGCCAGTGATTCAACAACTTCGGCTGGAATTGCCGGGACCGGATGGTTTTGAGATGTGAATCGTCACCAGAAAGGAGGGTTGAGGATGCAGCACATGCGGCCTGAAATCAGCCTTTGCATGATCGTGAAGGATGAGGAGGATTACCTTAGACACTGCCTGGAGGCTATAAGTGGAGTCGTGGATGAGATGATCATTCTCGATACTGGATCAACAGATGATACGGTTCGGATTGCCTCTCTCTATGGTGCCAAGATCATTCGTGCAGAATGGAACGGGGATTTTGCTGCCGCTCGCAATCAGTCTCTTACCGCTGCAACCAAACCCTGGATTCTGGTATTGGATGCAGATGAAGTATGGGTGAAGACGGAGCAATCGAAGACAGAGCTTACCCGGTTATTATCCGGGAGCCCTGATCATGTCTGGGGATACTGGGTCAAGGTGACGAGTCTCTTGGGACGGTCTGGTGAAGAACGGGTGACCGATTCGGTGTGCCGCTTATTTCGGAACGATCCCCGGATTGCATTCAAGGGCAGGATTCATGAAGAAATCGCTTCATCCATTCTGGCTTTTGCTCCCGAAGGCGTGAGGCATTCGGAGCTGGAAGTCCTGCATTATGGCTATTTGGAAGAAACGATTGTACGCAAAAATAAAACAGAGCGGAATATGCAGTTGATTCGCTCCGCTTTGAATGGGTCAGATAACCCGCCGGAGCTGCTGTATGCGCTGGCGGCAGAGTGGTTTCAGCAAGGGGAGTACAATGAAGCGTTGCGGCTGCTGGAACCGCTGCTTGCCCGGCTTGGGCCATCCTGCGGTTATCATTCGGATCTGGTACTCAAAACAGCATACGCCTTAAGGGAAAGTGGGCGCCCGGAACGGGCGCTGGCTGTGGTACAGGCGTGGACACCAGCCTATGCTGACTTTGCTGATGTGCTGGAGCTTGGCGCGGTGCTGGAGCTGGATCTCGGTAGAGAAGAAGTAGCGCTGGATTGGTTGAAGAAGGCTCGATCCGCAGCAAAAACATCGGGGCAGTACACTTCCGTTTCAGGTGCCGGAACGTATCGAAGTCTAACACTGGAAGGCATCGCGCTTGAACGTCTGGGCCGCTGGGAAGAGGCTGAGACAGCCTACATTGCTGCACTGACGTCACAGCCCGGAAACATGGCTGCGTGGCAGCGCCTGCTG
This sequence comes from Paenibacillus sp. ACRRY, assembly GCF_022346995.1. GTDB lineage: Bacteria > Bacillota > Bacilli > Paenibacillales > Paenibacillaceae > Paenibacillus. The sequence goes on from NZ_JAKRNM010000003.1 coordinate 201,022, forward strand.
CTGTTGGCCGCAGCCACGGGGCGGCCAAACGCCATTGCGGATGCGGCAGTACGTGCACTGCCGCCGCCTGCTGCATGGCAGGCGCTTGTTCCGGCCGCGCTGGAAGCGCACCGGCCGGAGTGGCTGCTGCGCCATGCGGCGCGGCTGGGGGCTGCGCTGCGACAGCAGCCGCTTGCCACCGGACTGGCGCTGGCCCAGCTGGGGGAAGATGCTGCAGCGCGGGCATCGCTGCAGCCTTGGGCAGCGCATGCGCAGCTCGGGCCCGAGGCGTCGCTGGCGCTGTGGGCGCTCGGCTGCAAGCGCAGCGCTGGGCGCGAACTTGCACGCGCAGGCGACCACCAGCAGCTGCGCAGCCGCACAGCATGCGCGCTCCCTGCAGCCGCACATGCCGCCGATGCGCTGCTGCGCGGAGCCGCGCCGGGCCATGCAGCCGCAGGCACAGCCCCGCACAGCGCAGCGTCGGTGCCTCGCGGCACAGCAGCTGCGCCGCCGCAGGCCGTGCACGCCGCTGCGCAGGCGCTCGCACGCGTGGGCGCATGGGCTGCATGGCTGCGCCTGCTGCAGGCCCTGCCGCCCGGGGCTACGCCGGCGCTGCTCGCGGCGCTTCCGCCTGCGGCACGCTGCGGGCTGCTGCGCGCGCCCGCAAGCGTCCGTGAAGGGCTGCTGGAGCTATTCGGCTTGCCGCCGGCCATGCAGCAGCCCTTCACAGACGAAATGCCCGCCACGGCTCGTGCCACAGAGGCACTGCTGGCAGGCACGCTCGTGCTGCTCGCGGGGCGGCAGACCACAGCGCAGGAATGGGCCATGAGGGCCCGGCATATCGCGCTACAGCCTGCCGCGTCTGGCCGCCCGGCGACTGTATGTTCGCCGGGGCTGCACATGCTGCTGCGCCTGACAGCTCCCGGCGCAGCGGCAACCGAAGGTTTTGCATCCCGATGCAAGATGCTTTTTGTCCATCTCTGACGTAGTTGGCTTTCACTCACATAACCGCTAACCTTACGACTGGTGTTTCTCAGTTTCATCCTTGCTAAACGGAGATCGACTATCCTTTCCGAATGATCGCCCGGAAGCAGCGAATTGGCGTTCCATACATGTCAGACCAGATGGCATCATCGGGCTCTTCCACCACAAGCTTCCCGTCAATCGTAAGACCGGTTACGGCCATGATGGTTTCGAGTAGATCGGGCCGCATCTCCGGCACATCAAAGGTCGCGATTAATTGTCCATCCGGCTTCATGACTCTGGCGAATTCGCGAAAGGCACGCAGCATCGTGCCAGTATCCAGATGCTCCAGAACCGAAATGCAGAATATGCGGTCAAACATGCCGGAGGCATAAGGTAGCTGCGCCAGGTTCGCCCGAGCGCGATGCAGCCTGGTCAAGTAGTGTTCTGGTAAATGATGTGCAGCTTCTTCGCCGAAGTCGGAGGCTATATCCTGCCGGATCGCTTCCTCCGACAAGATGCGTTCATCCCAATCACAGGCATAAGCTTCCCGGCAGTGTTCGGCCAGCCAAAACTTGAACGGATGGGAAATGCCGCAGGCCGCATCCAGTACCACGTCGTCTTGTTGAGCGAACTGGCGGGCCCATTCATATTCGTAAGGTCTGCTCCACCATGCCGGATGCAGTGGAAATACCAGCGTATCTGTTTTGGGATCGCTTTGCCGAACATATCTGGATACAAATGTCTCATTCTGATTAGGTGTGTCCATCATCCCCGAATCCCCTCTCTCAATCCTGCATCAGCCAAGAACGTCTCCAATACCGAACTCCACTTGCGGCGCCATCCTGACAGATCGTAGGCCACGGCTGTTTCCCTGGCATATATGCCGAGGCGCTCCCGTTCCGCTCGGTCCTCCAGCAGGCGTACCAGAGCAGCAGTAAGTGCTTCATCGCCCGGGGGCACAAGCAGCCCGTTGAAACCATCCTGTATGAGATCGTTTAACCCACCCACGTTAGAGGCAACGACCGGAATGCCACAGCTCATTGCTTCCAGGCAGGCGTAGGAGGTTCCCTCCGAGAAAACTGTGGGAATCACGGCTATATCGGCCTGATGGTAGGCCTCTCGGATATCCCTGAAGTCGTACGTACGCTGCAAAATGCGATCCTGGTGCGGATGAGTGCGGTGCCAATACCGAAATACCCTGCCCACCGTGCTGCCTTCAACCAGTTCTCCGGCAAATTCAATCTCCAGATCCGGATAGGCACCCAGCAGCCGATCTGCCGCAAGCATCATGGGTATAATGCCTCGTTCCATACTGATCCGGCGCGGATACAGAATTCTCAGAGGACGCGCGACCTGTGATGACAGAGCAGTACTGTCGATGCTGACAGCAGAATCAGCGATCTTGTTTGCCTGATCGGAATTGTCAGCGTTATCAAGCAGAATAGCTTCTTTTGCATTCAACCCCGAGATGACGACCCCGGCTTCTTCCTCCTGGCTGGCGAGGTCTTCCTTCCATGCAGACAGCCATTCCGCTTCCTGTTCCTTTCCGAACCTCGGTCTGGGGGGAGCAGGAGTGAAATAGGAGGTATCCACAGCATTGGGAATAAGGACAACCTGCTGGGGATCATCGAACGTGCATGCCGCCCGGCAAAAGGTCTGAAAATGGGAGTCCACCGATACGATGCGCACCAGTCCATCCAGCGCCATTTGGATGTGCTCAGCCACCTGCTGCTTGGTCTCCAGCGGCAATCCGGGGCGATCCCAGTTAATGCCGTGGCAGATGCCCAGACTGCCGGGTTTGTAGCTGATGGGCTGCCAAAGACAACTGGCATAGATGACAGGGCCGCGAGCTGCCGCTGCCATCCGGGCAAAGGCTTCAGGCACATCATCCATATCGTAGGCGTATCCGAATACATCAATCTGCTCCGTACGTGTCTGAAATGCTTCATAATAAGACAACTGATGCACTTCAGGATTATGCCCCAGTTCGCGGATCACACTGCACAGATCCAGAATATAACGTTCAATCCCCCCTCCGAATACCCGTCCGAACTCCCGGTTGTATCCATCTGTGAAGCTGTGTGTCAAAATGCTGACCACACCCATCTCAATGCTCCTCCTTCCAGGGAACAAGCCGAGGTTCCGGGTCGAGGATGGATTCGTAATGTTCCAGACTGCCCCACTCGCCGCTGGGATCAATGCGTTTGTAACGCAGATACTTGCGAACGCGGTCTTCGAGGCTGCCCGCCCACCCTAGATGCTGTACTTTTAATTCCGTGCGAATGCCAGGCAATACCGAACAGGACAAGGGGAGACGGGGAATATGATGGTTCTGCTGTGGGTAAAAGTAGGGATATTCCGGCATATATCGGACAAGTGATGCCGTATGCCGTCTGTGCAAGCCCCAAAGTTCGTCGTCCCGGTAGTGGGTCCGTCCACCCCACATATCGTAGAATCGGAATGCAACCCAGTCCGCATGGTCCTGGTTGATCAGATTGCGTATCGCTTCCTTGGCCTCCGTGCTGTACAGTTCATCCGCATCGACGGAAAGCAGCCAGTCCGGTGAAGTACTTACAGCCGCTTGCCATAACGCATTGCGGAGCCGCCATTCCTCTGCAAATAGAGGCTTCTCCAGGATCTCGAGCCGAACCACTTTTGGATAGGACCTGCATATGTCTGGTGTTCCATCGGTACTCGCATCATCCACGATAACGATCTCATCCACGAATTCACTCAGATCACGGAGGACTTCATCAAGATATCGTCCGCGTTCGTTACGGACCTGCAGCATGGCGGTCAGTTTATTTCCCTGACTTTTGCGGACCCGGCGGATGGAAGAAGATGCGGGGAGTGAACGCTCACTGTCCACATCATTGCTCTTCAAGTCCATCTGATGGCCCGCCAATGTTTCGGACGAGGAGGGGGGAACTTCAGTCCGATTGTCTGGCTGCATGCCCAGCCCCCGATTATGCTGCGTACGCTTCTTCGGGTCCAGCATCACGGCACCTCCCCAAGCAGTTGCTGTACAGCGTTATCCAGCAATTCCATCTCCACAATCCGGGCAAGGGCTTCCTCATTCTCCATCGCGGCTTGAAGAAATTGCCTTACTGCCCCGTGACGATCTCCCCGCAGGGCCATTGCGGTGCCCGATAACTCCTGATAATCCCTGCGGCTGGAATAATCCTGAATATCTGCCGCATGGACCAGAGCCAGAGCATCCTCCACACATCCGGTCTCCTGATAAATCCGGAACTTCCAATGCCGGGCGGTTTCTCCTCCAAGCGCGTCCAATATGCCCAGCGCAGCTCCGTAGTCATCGTTTAACCGCAGCAGCTCTGCCTGCACAAGCAGGTTCTCTCCTGCCTCCAGCCAGCGGCACAGCTGTTCATAGTGATGCCGTTCCTGTTCGCTGCCTGCACTGATTCCGTAGACTTGAATCGCAGATTCGACTTCTCCTGCTTTGGCATGAATGGCCGATAGAAACCGATAGTGTGATTGCACACAATCACTTCGTCCGTTCATGATCGCGTGTGTAAAGGCTTCCTTGAGGGATGCTGCCGCACGGGAGTCATCCAGCAAATATTCATAGGCTGCCAGCAAAAAGGAGATGGTCTCATGCGGCCCCGTTTTGGAACGGAGCTGGCGGTAATAGTCTGCACGCATGCTGCATTGAAGTGGAGTAATGGTGTCCGGTGCTTCTGCAACGGTTTGCCTAAGGGCATGAAGAAACAATAATTCATAATCTCTTAGTGGAATTTCGAGATCATCCTTGTGTATGGAGCCAGCCGGAGCCTTGTCTTCACCCCCCAGCCAGACCGCGCGGACGCCCTGAAAGACCAGCTTCATGTACCGCGTTTCCGAAGACGTGCCGATCAGATCGGCAGCACCGACCAGTCTGGATATACAACCTTCCCACAGCGGAGAGTCTGCCTCATCGCCTGCCGGTTCGGGAAGCAGCACAATGCTGATCTTCGGATGGAGCGATTGAACTGCTGTAAGCCAGTAGGGGTGTGCGATAACAGCAGCGGTGCGCTTCTGCTGCAGCAGAAGCTCTGCTTCCGGCAGGGTGACTACTGAGATGGCCGAGGGCATCTCTTCAGAACGTTCCTGGCTGCTTACATATAAGACCTCTCCCTCTGCCGCGAGCAGAGCTGCAATGTCCGGATAAGGAAAAGAGGACCATCCCCCTTTGCGGGGAAAAAGAATGTACCGAGTGGGAGGGAGTTCCCTGCTATCCTCATTTGACGCTCTTTCCCCGCCTATCTCCGGTATCGATTCGGGCTTATCCATAGGTCATCACCTCACTTTGACTGCATTCAAACAATTCGCCCCCGCTTCCGGAGGTGTTCCATCGCTCCACATCATATGTACAGCCCTTAAGGCATTTCGCATGATATGTCTGACACTAGCATATGGGCATTATGTGCCAAACATGAGCAACTTCCCTGAATAGACGAAGCATATTAGCCAGCAGATTAGGCTGAATTTTATCTAATGTGTGACCATCGTCACATTTTTTTCGCAATTCCGACGTAGATTGTGATAATTGTCACATGTACAAAATAGGCAATCTGGCACAATACGTTCATCACGTATTTGGCGGACAGACAGCGAAGGTGCAGCTTCCATGCCAAATGCAAATCACTGCGATGTAAACAGAAAGAAGGGGTAACGGTATGGATCCGATTATGTTATCGCGTATCCAATATGCACTTACAACAATCTTCCATTTCTTTTTTGTACCGCTGTCCATCGGTCTTGTACTGCTGGTAGCCATTATGGAGACGTTGTACGTAGTCAAGGGCAAGGAGATTTACAAAACGATGGCCAAGTTCTGGGGCAAGCTGTTCCTGATTAACTTTGCCGTCGGGGTCGTAACAGGTATTCTGCAGGAGTTTCAGTTCGGCATGAACTGGTCCGAGTATTCACGCTTTGTCGGGGATGTGTTCGGGGCGCCACTGGCGGTTGAAGCCTTACTGGCGTTTTTTATGGAGTCTACATTTATCGGGCTCTGGATTTTCGGATGGGACCGGTTATCCAAAAAAGTGCATCTGGCCTGTATCTGGCTCGTATTTGTCGGAACATTCCTGTCCGCACTGTGGATACTGGCAGCCAATTCATTCATGCAGCATCCGGTTGGTTTCGAGATTAACAACGGCCGTGCCGAGATGAATGATTTCCTGGCTCTGCTTACCAATGGTCAGCTGCTCGTCGAGTTTCCGCATACGATCTTTGGCGCATTGATGACGGGTGCCTTCGTGGTAACGGGCATCAGTGCGTACAAATTGATGAAAAAGCAGGATGTGGAGATTTTCCGCAAATCGTTTAACATTGCCATCATTATTGGTCTTGTTTCCTCATTCGGTGTAGCGTTCTCCGGGCACTTCCAGGCGCAATATCTGGTGGAAACGCAGCCGATGAAGATGGCAGCCAGCGAAGGGACATGGACAACAACGGAAGATCCTGCGCCATGGACAGTCGTCGCATTTATCGATCCGGACAAACAGGAGAACTCCGGTGAGATCAAGATTCCCGGATTGCTCAGTTATTTGTCCTACAGTAAATTTTCCGGCAGTGTCCAAGGCATGAAGGAACTAAATGCCGAGTATCAGCAGACTTATGGGCCAGGGGACTACATTCCGCCAGTACGGACGACGTTCTGGAGCTTCCGCATCATGATTGCTGCAGGTGGTTTAATGATTGTACTCGCCCTGTATGGTACATTTCTGGCGCTGCGCAAAAAGCTGGAGGTAGCTGGAACGTGGTTTATGCGCCTGATGGTTTTTGCCATTTCTCTACCGTTTATCGCCAATACGTCGGGCTGGATTATGACGGAGGTGGGGCGGCAGCCTTGGACGGTATTCGGATATATGACGACCGAAGCGAGTGTATCGCCTAATGTAAGCGCAGGCCAGATTCTGTTCTCTACCATTGCTTTTACGGCGGCTTATACGGTTCTGGGCATTGTCATGGTCTACCTGTTCGTTCGGGAGATCAAGGCAGGTCCACACGCAGTAGAAAAGCCGGAGGAACATGATGAATCGGCCGATCCGTTCGGCATGGATGGGGGGTATTCCGTTGTCACTAAGTGAGCTTTGGTTTCTGCTGATCGCTGTATTGTTTGTCGGTTTTTTCTTTTTGGAAGGCTTTGATTTTGGTGTGGGAATGTCCACAGGCCTGATTGCCAAATCGGATCGTGAACGTCGTACCTTGATCAACTCCATCGGTCCGTTCTGGGATGGAAACGAGGTTTGGCTGATTACGGCAGGCGGCGCAATGTTCGCTGCTTTTCCGCATTGGTATGCCACCTTGTTCAGTGGTTTTTACCTGCCGCTTGTGGTTGTATTACTAGCATTGATCGGCCGTGGAGTCGCTTTTGAATTCCGGAGCAAGATGAAGCAGCAGCGCTGGCGCAAAACATGGGATATCATCATCGTGGTATCAAGCAGCCTCCTGCCATTTCTGTTCGGAGTCGTCTTTGCCACGCTGATGAAGGGTCTGCCCATTGATGGGGAGATGCAGATGCGTGCGGGATTCCTGGATATCGTCAATCCATATACCGTCGTTGGCGGTCTGAGTGTAACCTTGCTGTGTCTCGTTCATGGGTTACTGTTCGCTTCGTTGCGGACCGTTGGTGATCTCAGGGAACGGGCGTTGAATATGGCAAATCAACTAATGCTGCCGCTGGCCGCCATTCTTGCGGTGTATGCGGTGATGACCTATTTCATGACAGATGTGTTCGCCGTTCGCGGCTGGGCGCTCTGGATCATGGTGGTCCTTGGCGCTGTCTCATTGGGGCTTGCTGCTTACTTCGTGCGGCATAAGCGTGAGGGCTGGGCTTTTGGCATGACCGGAGCTGTTATTGCCATCGCGTTTGCCTCTGTATTCATTGGCCTGTTTCCAAGAGTTATGGTCAGTTCCTTCGGCTCAGCGTTCGACCTGACCGTCTATAATGCGGCTTCCGGTGCATATTCACTGAAAGTGATGACGATTGTAGCCTGCACGCTGCTTCCTTTTGTCCTCGGATATCAGATCTGGAGTTATTACATTTTCCGCAAACGTCTGAACGAGCAGCATCATCTGGAGTACTGACATGGGACGGGGATTGCTGAAGCTGCCGGGGATCCGGCCTGTACTGGCGCTGGCTTCAGCGCTGGTGCTGCTGCAGGCGATGACGATCATTATGCAGGCCAAATGGCTTGCCGAGGCGATAACGGCGTTGTTCGAAGGGTCATCCATCGCAGAGCAGTACCCTGTACTGCTGCTGTTCCTGGCTGCCTTTGCTGCCCGGTATGCGATTGCCTTCTGGTTGCAGCTGGTGGCCTTACGATATGCAGAGAAAACGGGAACAGACCTGCGCAGGCAAATGATAGAGCAGTGGTTCAGGCTTGGCCCGCGTTTTGCCAAAACGGAAGGAACAGGGCATCTGGTCACGTTGGCACGCGAAGGAACAGCCCAGTATAAGACGTATCTGGAGCTTTTTATCCCCCGCATGTTGGGCATGGGGTTTACTCCCATCGTTATTCTCTTGTATGTGTTCAAGCTGGATATCATGTCCGGTGTTATTTTGACGGTGACCCTTCCCATATTGATTGTGTTCATGATTCTGGTCGGTCTTGCCGCACAGCGCAAGATTGATGGACAATTCAAGTCATACAAGGCACTGGCCAATCACTTTGTAGATACGCTTCGCGGACTCGAAACGCTAAAAACGCTGGGCCAGAGCGGCAAGCATACGGATACGATTATTCGAGTCAGCCAGCGCTACCGAAAAGCAACGATGTCTACGCTGCGCATGGCCTTTTTGTCTTCCTTCGCGCTGGACTTCTTCACCATGCTCTCGGTTGCCTCAGTCGCAGTTGGTCTCGGCTTGCGGTTAACGGAGGGGCAGATGCTGCTCGGTCCGGCGCTGACGGTACTTATTCTGGCACCGGAGTATTTCCTGCCTGTACGTATGGTGGGTGCAGATTATCACGCCACATTGGATGGCAAGGAAGCCGGAGAAGCAATTGTTCAGATGATTGAGCGGGGGAAGGCAGCTGAACAGAGACAGTGGGAGGCATATACCACTACTGTTCTTCAGACGCAGGCAGGGACGGACGGAAAGAGTCCTGTAGAGCAGTCTTCTTCCGACCGTAAACATCCCTCGACCATACGTGTTGTATTGCGTGATGATGGCACTACCGGACAAGTGTCTTCAGATTCATCGAAGCTGCTCTGGAACAAGGGCAGCCGGCTGGCGCTTACCGATATCCAAGTGCGTCATGAAGAGGACGGGGCCAACTCGCTGGAGGATGTCACCTTTCAGATTTCCGGTATGATCAAGGTTGGTATCATCGGTGCAAGCGGTGCAGGGAAGTCAACGTTGATCGACGTACTGGCTGGTTTTCAACTGCCCACTTCAGGACGAGTGTTGGTGAACGGTCAGCCCGTGTCCCCGGAGATGATGGAATCCTGGAGAACACAAACGGCTGCCATCCCGCAGCATCCGTATATATTCAGTGGGACCCTTGCTGATAACGTCCGCTTTTATATGCCGGAAGCATTGGATGCGGAGGTCGCAGAGGCAGTTAACGCAGCAGGCTTGAACCAGCTGGTCTCTTCCTTGCCCAATGGACTGTATGAGCGAATTGGAGCCGGTGGTAGACAGCTCAGCGGTGGGCAGGAGCAACGGGTAGCCTTGGCCAGGGCCTTGCTCAGTGCACGGCCGGTACTGCTACTGGACGAGCCAACCGCACATCTGGATGTAGAGACCGAGTATGAGCTGAAACAGACGATGCTGCCGTGTTTTGAAGACAAACTGGTATTTTTGGCTACGCATCGCCTGCACTGGATGACGCATATGGATCGCATCATCGTGATGGACGGCGGGACGGTTGCCGAGACGGGAACACATGAAGAGTTACTTGCAAGACAGGGCGTATATTACCAGATGATTCGGGCCCAGATGGAGGCGGTATAACATGGAAGCTGAACATGAGCAGATAGAAACGGCCCGTAACGGGCGTGTGAAGAGCAGCTGGATTTCTCCTTACGTGGTACAGTACCGCTGGAGATTTGCCGGAGTTATTGCACTGGGAACATGTGCTGCATGCTGTGCCGTGCTGCTGCTCTTTACTTCAGGGTTCCTGATCTCCAAGTCTGCGCTCCGTCCTGAAAACATTCTGATGGTATATGTACCGATTGTGGGTGTTCGTGCGTTCGGAATTTTCCGCGCGGTGTTTCGGTATGTCGAGCGTCTGGCTGGTCATGATGCTGTACTGCGTGTACTTGCAGATCAACGGGTGAAGCTGTATCGGATCTTAGAGCCCCAAGCCCTGTTTCTACGCTCACGGATGCAAACGGGGGATGTGCTCGGTGCACTTGCAGAGGATGTCGAGCGGCTGCAGGATATTTATCTGCGTACGGTCTTTCCAGCCAGCACGGCACTGATTCTGTACGGTGCAGCAGTTATTTCTTTTGGTACCGTGGATTTGGGTTTTGCATTGGGGATGGGGCTGTACCTGTTATTCCTTATTGGGTTGCTGCCAGCCATTACGTTAAAGATTACATGGAAACAACAAGTGCGGTTGAAAAAGGAGAACAGCCACCTATATACGCGTCTTACCGACGGTGTACTTGGCCTTGGAGACTGGCTGGCAAGTGGCCGGGCGGCGGAGTTCGTTCGTTATCAGGAGGAGGGGGAGGAACGGGCAGATTCCGTTCGGCGCAGCCTGCGAAGATGGACGCGCTGGCGTGATCTGATTGCACAATGTGTCATTGGACTGATGGTGGTGTCCGTGACATTGTGGGCAGGAAGCGAGGTTGCCGCAGGACAGCTGCCCGCCGTTATGATCGCGGCATTTGTATTGGTTCTGTTCCCACTCACGGAAGCTTTACTGCCAGTATCCGATGCGGTGGAGCGTATCCCCCAGTACCGTGAATCACTGGATCGATTGCAGCATCTGGAGGGTAAGGGACATACTTCAGGTGCCACGTCAGGCAGTGATGGAACGGTGCAGGCGGCTGAAGCGCCTTCTGTGTCAGCGGAGATGACGAATCATTCACGGGATCAACGCATTCGTCTGCGTATTCCTCCGAATCTGAGAGCGGATATTCGAATGGATCATGTAAGTTACCGCTATGCTTCGGAAGATTCCTATGCGGTGCAGGGTGTATCTCTCCATCTGCCCCAGGGCAAACGGTTAGCGATTCTCGGGCGCAGTGGTGGAGGCAAATCCACACTGCTCAAACTGATTCAGGGTGCTCTGCTCCCTTCAGCCGGGGAAGTTCTGATCAATGATCAGCCTGTGCAGATGCTGGGGGAGGATGTACCTGATGTGATTGCGGTGTTAAATCAGCATCCGCATCTTTTCGATACGACGGTCGCGAACAATCTGAGGATTGGCCGTCCACGCGCAACGGATGAGGAGATCAGACGTGTGGCCGAACAAGTCGGTTTGTCCGGCCTTATCGAATCTCTGCCGCAGGGGTACAATACCCCGATGCTGGAGACGGGCATGCGTTTTTCGGGTGGCGAACGACAGCGGATCGCCCTGGCCAGGGTACTGCTGCGGGAGACACCTGTCGTCATCTTCGATGAACCTACAGTGGGACTTGATCCTGTGACGGAACGCGCACTGATGCGCACCATTCTGGACAGCATGCAGGGCAAAACGATGATCTGGGTTACCCATCATCTCATTGGTGCTGAACAGATGGACGAGGTCATTTTTATGGAAAATGGACAGATTGCCATGCAGGGTTCTCATGAACAACTGCTGGCTCGGGAAGAGCGCTATCGTCGCCTCGTCGAACTTGACCGGCCAGGATGGACAGATTGGCAGAATCCGGGGCTCCCCTTGCCGCCGGCAGCTTCCAGGTAAGTGTTGTGGGCTTGGAAGGTTGGGGTCTGAATAACACTGATCGGAAGAAAAGAGAAGACTTACTCCAAGTTATAAAGCTGATGGAAGGGTCATATCAGCAAAAAGACGAGCCCGTGGATTCACGGACCCGTCTTTTTTTACCTGTATGGAGCAATGTCGCCTGTCCCTACATTTCCACCAACATGAGAATGATGGAGGAGAGACAGAGGCAGGTACTGATGAGATACAAGACACCAACCACCTGCTTATGGTTCAGCCCTGCACGCAGGAGGCGGTAATGGGCCTGGCTTGCATCGGCCTGATAGATGGCTTTGCCTTGAATGAAACGTTTGATAACGACAAAGATATTGTCGAAGATCGGTACACCAAGGGCCAGAATCGGGATGAATAGCGACAGCATGGTCGCTTGCTTGAATGCCCCGTCAAGGGCAATGACAGCCAGAATGAAACCGAGAAATGTCGCTCCGGCATCGCCCATAAATACCTTGGCTGGAGGTTTGTTGTATTTCAGGTACCCAAGCGTTACACCGACAAGCACGATGGACATGAGTGCCGAATCGCTTTGACCTTTGGCCAGGGCAACGACAAACAGCGTGACTGCCGAGATCGCTGACAATCCACCAGCAAGCCCGTCCATGCCATCCGAGAAGTTAATGACGGTGGTTACGCCGAAGATCCACAGGATCGTCAGAATGAACTGCAGCCAGAACGGAAGCATGACGTATTCCGAAGTCAGCGGGTTAACAAACCCGGTGAATGCAATGCCGGAAGCAAATACAAGCACGGCCGCAGAAATCTGAATGATCATTTTGGGCAGGGCGGGAAAGTCTTTGCCCTTCGTTTTGTACCAGTCGTCAATGGTACCAATCGTTAACAGAAGCATGCCGCCTGCAACCAGTGCGGCCGTCTCCATGGACAACTGCTTCGTAAAAGCAATGTATGTCAGGAAGAATCCAGTAAATATCGCGTAACTCGCCGTCAGCGGAATGGGCTGCCTGTGCAGCTTACGCTCTACGTCCTCCCGTGGCTTGTCCACAAAATCAAGGCGGTGGGCCAGTCGGCTAAGCGGAGGAATGAGCAGAAGCACGACAACAAAAGACAGCAAAAAGGCCATTATGTATACCATAAAATTGCTTGATTCACTCCCATCTACCATTTTTCCCCTATTATACGAGCTAGAGCGGAAATCTGTCGATGTCATTATTGTAACCTGCATGTTCACACATGTTGGCAGAAAGCCAAAGTTCAGAACATTTATTGCAAATAAGAACCAAAAAGATGGTTTGCTGTTTCCGCATTATAGCCGTCATCACCTTGCCAGGTAGCGGCAAAGACAAAGTCGCCGGAGCCACCCTTGCCTTTTCTCGGCGTATCGCCAGGAACCAGCAGTCCAGCAGCAGCCCAGATTTCAAGCAAGGCATCTCGTTCCTGTTTACTCGAAGGGAGCAGACCTTTCCATAGCTTTTCAAGCGGGCGGGCACTATCCTTGGGATCACCAGTCTGGCTGGCTGCGAGAAGCTGTTCAAGGATGGCCTTGTCTTCCAAGGTTACCTCGTAGCTTGAATCGTTATCAAGAAGCAGCAGCTCCAGATCCATCAGACAGTAGAGCAGCCATCCATGACGGACCCCGCCCCATTTGATCCGCTCAAAATTCAGGACGTTTAGATCCATGTTCACATACTGCTTGTCCGACTGTAACCGCAGGTAATTGCAATCCCCGCATGCACTAGTGTTGGCATGAAGCGCAGGCCGTTCCGCATAGGTGTGCAGAGGTAAACGTGAGGTGAGTGCCCAACTGGAGAGCGCACTGCGCAAATAAACTTTTTTGGTAGACAGGCTATGCAGAAAAGCCGATACGACCCTGTCCTTCAAGGTGATGTCTTGATGCATTTCATGCAGACGCCGGACAATCTCGTCGTGGGTGGTGGTCTGCGGATCGAACATCACATGCTTGCTCTTAGCATATTCAAAATCATCCCCGGAGAACGGTGCACGTTCTGTCTTCCAGCCGCCACCTCCCCAGAATGTGCTCAGCAGTATTTTTGCCGCTTTTTTATCCAACAATGCAATTAACCTCCTGTCGTATTCAATATTAATTCTACAAGACCGGGAAAACGGCTGTTTAGATCATCCTTTCGCAAAGAGTAAAAATGCTGTTTGCCTTCAATACGTGGCTGGATCAGGCCCGCTTCACGCAAAATTTTGATGTGGTGGGACAACGTTGATTTGGAAATATGGTCTACTTCGAAGGCGGAACAGTTTTTCTCGCCGGAGCTGGCCAGGCAGTGTGCAATCTTCATGCGCACCGGATCACCGAGTGCATTGCAGACCGTGGTAAACTCCATTTTCGAAGTCATGGGAATCGTAGGTGTTTTCATATCTATGACGGTAGCATATTAAAACGTCTCTTTCAATGTTTGATTTTTTTCGAACTGAGGGTTGTAAGGAGACTGGTCGTGTGATACATTTCTATTCAATAGTTCGAAATTATTCGAACTGTAATTCAAAACGGTTTATGACCATCAGGAGGAACATCATGACTACCTTATTAAACAACTATTTTCGTTTATTTGACGCTTCCCGTACGGATGCACGTGCGATGGAGGATTTGCTGTCCCTGTTTACACCGGATGCTGAGATTGTGTTAAACGGAACCAGCAGAAGAGGATTTGAAGGTTTTATGAAAGCATTCTACGAGTACAACATGGACGTCAAACATATGTGGGACGGGTGGGTGCTGCAGCCGGACGGCAGCTATCAGACGAACTGGGCCGTGTGTGGACAAGCTGCTGATGGCAAGGTATATGCCAAGACAGGGATTGATATCGCTCGCCTGAATGATGAGGGACAGATTATGTATCTGGAAAATGTGCAGGACGACAAGGATGCATTCAGTAAATATAATCAGTAATGCTTTTATAAGTAGTAAAAAAACAGGTGCCCATGAAAGGGCGCCTGTTTTTCTGCAATTTATTTCTGATGCATTGTTTTATTTTGAAAAGCAGCGATATCCGCATACTCTTCTTCAAATTTGCGGGAGATCCGGATGAAGATCGGCAGCAATTCCCGGTAGATGCGGACATGATCCGGGTCAGGCTGATGGCGATGTGTGGATCCGATCATGCCGGATACCGCACTCAGGGAATCAATACGACCTAGTGCGTACAAGCCAAGCACGGCTGCGCCAAGGCAGGAGCTCTCAATACTTTCGGGAATAATCACATCCTGGTCGAAAATATCAGCCATCATCTGCCGCCATAATTCGGAGCGGGCGAAGCCGCCCGTTGCCTGAATCTTGGTAGGACGGCCGATCTTCTCCTCAATAGCCAGCATGACCGTATACAGATTGAACAGTACACCTTCCAAAGCTGCGCGGATCATGTGCTCCTTCTTATGATGAAGCGTCAGACCGAAGAACGAGCCGCGGGCATTCGGATTCCAGAGCGGAGCCCGCTCACCTGTCATATACGGATGGAAGAGCAGACCCTCCGATCCTGGCGGTACATTTTCAGCAACACGTGTGAGCACTTCATAAGGGTCAATGCCCAGCCGCTTCGCTGTCTCTACCTCAGAAGCTGCAAACTCGTCCCGAATCCAGCGGAAAATGACTCCGCCATTATTAACGGGCCCGCCAATCACCCACGCATCCTCAGTGAGCGCATAACAGAAGAAGCGTCCTTTCGGATCGGTAACCGGTTTGTCCACGACCGTACGAATGGCTCCGCTGGTGCCGATGGTCACTGCCACCACACCAGGATCAATTGCGTTTACGCCAAGATTGGAGAGCACACCGTCACTTGCCCCGATGACAAATGGCGTCGTGTCTGCAATGCCCATTTCCTTGGCATACTCCGGGTTCAGACCTTGCTTGAGCACATGAGTGGTCGGCACAAGCCGGGATAAATGGCCTGGTTTAATTCCTGCCACATGCAGGGCTTCCTCATCCCAGTCCAGCTTCTCCAGATTCATCATTCCGGTGGCAGACGCCATGGAGTGATCAATCACGTATTCATTGAACAGCTTGAGGAACACGTATTCTTTCATGGAGATAAATTTATGAGTTTGCTTGAACAGCTCCGGCTGTTCCCGGGTCAGCCACATGATTTTGGTCAGCGGTGACATCGGATGAATGGGCGTTCCTGTTCTCAGATAGATTTCATGACCGTTCATTTCAGTTTTGAGAGCTTCGGTCCATTCCGCGCTGCGATTGTCTGCCCACGTCATGGCACGCATGAGCGGTTTGCCTTGCCCGTCAACAGGCAGGATGCTGTGCATTGCCGAGCTGAACGATACAAACAGGATCTCATCCGGTTTGACACCTGCCTTGGAGGTCGCCTGCTTAACGGATTCTACAACGGCTTGGAAAATATCGTCCGCATCCTGCTCAGCAATCGCAGGAGTTGGGGTATACAGCGGATAATCGGCACCACCCTGAGCCACAATGGAACCGTTTTGTTCGAACAATACGGCCTTGGTGGATGTGGTGCCGATATCTACGCCAATCATATAGGGTGAAGAAGCCATTTTGTCATCCCTTTCTCTGGAGCATCTGGTATTTATCTTTAGATAAGAATATCAGACTTGAGGGATGGATCAAAATGCCGAGTCTTAATCTTTCACCGCTCCTGCGGCAATGTCCGAAATGAACTGGCGGCTGATGAACAGGAACATAATAATGAGCGGAATAACAGCCAGCAGTGTACCAGCGATAACCATCGCGTAATCCGTATTGTACAGTCCGTTTAACTGTGAGAGGGCAATCTGCAATGTGTATTTCCGTTCATCTGTCAGGACAATGAGCGGCCACAGATAGTCGTTCCACACTCCGATAAAGGTAAATGCACCGAGAAACGCAAACGCAGGTCGCAGGATCGGCAACGCCACATTCCAATAGAGACGGAAGAAATTACAGCCGTCGATCCGGCCTGCATCGAGCAGGTCATTCGGGATGGACTCCGTGGCATACTGGCGAATCCAGAAAATGCCGAAGGCATTCACCATGCCCGGAATAATCAGGGCCTTGAAGGAACCGACCCAACCGAACGTCGCCATGAGCACGAAGGAAGGCACGAGCGACAGCTGGGAAGGCACCATCATGGTGGCGAGCAGCAGGACGAAGAGCCACTTTTTGCCCGGAAATTCAAACTTCGCGAACGCAAAACCTGCTAATGAATCGAAGAACAGCACGAGCACGGTCACCATGCCGGATACAAACAGTGTATTGACAAATGCACCCCAGAAGTCGATCTGCTGCAGCACCCGGCTGATATTATTCCACAGTTCGCCGCCGAACCAGAGCTGGGGCGGAAATGCATAGATGTCGGACGTTGTCCGGGTGGACATTACAATCAGCCAATAGAACGGGAACATGGAAATGAGCATGCCCCCGATAAGACCGGTATACAATACCAGCGATTTGAGGTATTTGGACGTCATGAGCGCTCCCCCCTTGTCACATCAGGATGACTTGCCTTGAACAAGCTTCCAGTTCACGATGGAGAACAGGGCGATAATGAGGAACATGCCCCACCCCACCGCTGCACCATATCCGAAGTAATTGTTGATAAACGATTCACGGTAAAGGTACAGAACAATGGTCATCCCGGCTGCGCCTGCACCGCCGTCGTTGCCTACGAGGATCTGAGGTTCGGTGAACAGCTGCATGCCGCCAATCGTTGATGTAATCACCGTGAACAGAATTACAGGGCGCAGCATTGGAATTGTAATCCGGAAAAAGGACTGTATACCGGATGCGCCGTCAATTTTGGCTGCCTCATACAAGGTCTGCGGTATACTCTGAAGTCCGGCCAGATAAATGACTGCGTTGTACCCGGTCCAGCGCCAGACGACCATGGAGGAGATCGCCACTTTAATACCCCAAGGTGCATTAAGCCATTCCACGACCGGAAGCCCGACCGACTGCAGGATATAGTTGAGAAAGCCATAGTTGTTAGCAAACAGTGCACCAAAGATGATCGCCACGGCTACGATGGATGTAACGTTTGGCAGGAAGTAACCGACCCGAAACAGTGTACGGAACTTCACGAACGGCGCATGCAGCAAAAAGGCGACAATAAGAGCAAAGAACAGCATGGGAATGGTCGAGTATATCCAGATCATGAATGTATTGCCCACAGCCTGCCAGAACTCGGCATCTGTCAGCATGTATTTAAAATTGTTCAGCCCATTGTAGGTCATTACGCCAATACCGTCCCACTTATGGAAGGCCAGGTACAATGAGAAGCCAATGGGGAACAGGCCAAACACGGCAAAGAGAATATAAAAAGGCGAGATCGCAGCATATAGGGCACGATGTTCCCAAATTTGGGACAGGAGAGATTTCTTCCGATCCAGGTCCGGACGCACAGCTCCGGGTTCGGGAGTGAGATGGGGTTCGGTTACAGCCATATGAATTCCTCCTTATGCGGATATCGAACACACACGTTCTTCAGGTCAACGCTGGAGTTCCCGCTCAACGCGGTGTACGGTATCGGTCCAGACCTGCTCGGGATCGGCATTTTGCTTCGCGACATCATTCAGGCGCCGGGTAATAATGTTGTGTACCGATGGGTAACGTTCACCAAAAAAGGCATCTGGAACATGCTGTGCCGATTCGGCAAATACAGGCCCTGTCGCCTGTCCGCCGAAGAAGGGTTCCTCTTCTTTCATTGCCGGTGAGTCGAACACACCCGGTGCGGAAGGGAAGAGGTTCAACGTCTGATACTGCTCCAGCTGATTTTCCGGACTCTGCAGCCAGCGCACCAGCTCGAAGGCTTCCTGAGGATGCTCGCTGGACTTCAGAATGGACAGGAACGAACCGCCATTATTGCCGTCTCCTCCTGGAGCACGGGCTACTCGCCATTTACCCGATGTATCTGGCGCAGCTTCCTGCAGCACCTGCTTCATCCAGACGGCACCCACGAAGGATGCAATTTCCCCATTGTTCATCGCTGCATTCCAGCCAGGAGTCCAACCATCGGCATTCGCCAGCAATCCCTTTTGCTTGAAATCAATGGCGGTATCCCAGCTTGTTCGTACCAGAGGAGAATCCATGCCGATAAAAGAACCATTCGGGCGGAAGTAGCGCTCAGCTCCTTGGGACAACACTTGATTGTAAACGCTTCCAATGTTATCGGTCAGAAATACCTTGCCCCCAAGTTTCTCCTTGATCTGTTCGCCTGCTGCGGCGTATGCCTCCCAGCTGTTCAGCTGACGGGTCACATCTTCCGGCTCAGATGGAAGTCCGGCCTCCTTGAAGAGGTCAGCCCTATAAAAGAGAGCTGTCGGCCCCGTATCCATTGGGAATCCAATCATCTGTCCGCTTGGTGTTACACCCTGCTTCCATTTCCATTCCAGGTACTGGTCTTCGACGTCCCCTGCGCCAAGATCATACAGATTATAAAAACGGTCTTCACTGGGGAAGAGTTCCATGATCCAGTCGTTTAGGGCAACAATATCGGGCTCGCCTGATTTGGCAGCCAGCGTTGTCTTGAGCTTCGCTTTGAAGTCACCGCCGATCTTCTGGGCAGTCAGTTCGATATTGGGGAACTGTTCCCTGGCCTTGGCAATCAGCTTATCATCAATGGAACGGTTCCAGTACCATAGTGTAAGCGCTACCTTTTTGTTGTTCGCAGAATCGTCTTGTCCCGGCCAGATGGAGCATCCGCTTATAAGCAGGACGCAGATCATCATGATGGCTGTCCAGCAGGTTCTTTTCCGGCGGATCATGTGCACAACCCCCTCATCGTTAAGTTTGAGGCATGAAGTACTTTGGACTACAACATCATTCTATGAGCAGTTTATAAACTCATACCCAATATTCCGAAAATGAAACACAAATTTGTGTCGGTTTCGTATCCTAATTTATTAGTTACTTTAGAAACAAAACTTACTTGACACAATAAAATTTTTATTTTAAACTTGCTTACATAAAGTAACTAATGACGATGACAATAATATAGATACGTACTATAACCGTCCAGTGATCTTTTTTCAGTCTGGATACGAACGAATCAGTATATCAAATGGCTTAACAGGAGGAACGAAACATTATGATTAATTCACATATTATTCAACTGCTTGCCCCCAAAATCCAGACTTTTCCGAGTGGAAAAGAGTTCATATACCTGGTTGGACCGATTAAGCTCCCAGTCAATCTGGATGGAGAGACGCGTACATTTCAGTGGTACAGCTGGCTGAAATCGGATAAGGTCATGGAGAGCGGTGAGCTGATTGAATCCCTGGCTACTGCTGAACTTGCAGAACGTCAGCAATCAAGTGTGCTCGTATACGGCGATTTTGCCGAAGCACAGGAAGCGCTGATCCGGATGCACAGCATCTGTCATACAGGCGATATTTTTGGCAGCAAACGCTGTGATTGCGGCTTCCAGCTGGAGCAATCCATGAAAATGATTGCAGCCCATGGAGCGGGAGCCTTGTTCTATCTGGCGAACCATGAAGGTCGCGGGATTGGTCTGTTCAGCAAAGCGATGGCGTACATTCTGCAAGAGGAAGGTCTGGATACCGTAGATGCCAACCTTCAGCTTGGTTTTACGGATGATGCTCGTAACTATGATGATGCTATTTCTGTATTGCGTACACTGCGTTCTGCACCTGTTACGTTGATCACCAATAATCCACGGAAGCTGGCTGCACTGCAGGAAGCGGGACTGAATGTGGGCGGACGTGTTCCGCTGTGGGGCGATCGCTCGGCGTTCAATGAGAAATACCTGCAGACGAAGGTAAGTCGTTCGGGTCACTTGGCTGAGAACGATGGCTGGGCCGAGGCAGATGTACTGCTTCCCCATGCGCAGGCTTAAGGGTTGTACCCTTGTGTGTTAAGCAGCATCGATTTCGGTGAAAGTGCCTTGTAGTACAATTGACAAAGGTTGGCTGTTGTTGTCCACTTCTTCGGGAGTGTACGACAACGGCTTTTTTGTGTTTAATACAGAGCATTGGACTCTATCGAGCTTTCCTTCCGGTACCTGGCCCTGCTTGCCGATCTACCATGCGGATTATACAATATAGGCAATCTGAATGATGCAGGAGGAACGATGGTGCCATTTGAGGGACAGAGCATGTTACCCGCTGCCAAGAGCATGAAGCAGTTCGAAGCGATTATTGATGGCCCTTACACCTATGGGGTTTTGCTGGATACCCACATTGCCCAGCTGGAGAGCTTGCTGGATGAGGCAAGGCGGCGAAGCAAGAAAATCCTGCTGCATGCCGATCTGGTTCAAGGACTGAAGAACGATGAGTACGCGGCAGAATATTTGTGTCAGCATATTCGTCCGGCGGGATTGATCTCTACACGGGCGACAGTGATTCAAAAGGCGAAACAAAAGGGGATCACCGCAATTCAGCGGGTGTTTCTACTGGATACGAATGCGTTGGAGAAAAGTTATCAACTGCTGGCGAAGACACAGCCGGATTATATTGAAGTGCTTCCTGGCGTTATTCCGCATATTATTACCGAGGTAGCGGAACGGACGGGGATTCCCATTATTGCCGGAGGACTGATCAGGTCTGCCAAAGAGGTTGAGCTGGCACTGCAGGCCGGTGCAACAGCGGTGACCACGTCCAATTTTGACCTGATCCGACATTTTGGGGAATCGCTTACAGAGCCGAAACAAGAGCATTAACTAACAATCATTGCATCTGTCAATCAGGCACCTGAGATATCGAATGATGCACTATGTTTACAGGAGGTTGCGATATGGAAAAGTATATTATGGCTCTTGATCAGGGGACCACGAGTTCACGGGCCATTCTGTTTAACCACAATGGGGAGATTGTACATATTGCCCAGCAGGAGTTTCCCCAGTATTTCCCCAAGCCGGGCTGGGTCGAGCAGAATGCAAATGAAATCTGGAGCTCCATTCTAGCGGTTATGGCTTCATGCTTGGCAGAGAGCGGGGTTAAGCCTGCCCAGATTGCCGGCATCGGGATTACGAACCAGCGCGAGACGGTTGTGGTATGGGACAAGGAAACGGGCCGCCCCATCTATAATGCTGTAGTCTGGCAGTCGAGACAAACTGCTGATATCTGTGATGAGCTGAAGACGAAGGGACTGGCAGACCTTTTTCGGGAAAAAACAGGACTGCTGATTGATCCCTATTTTTCCGGTACGAAAGTCAAGTGGATTCTGGACCATGTGCCAGGAGCACGTGAACGGGCGGAGCAGGGAGAATTACTATTTGGCACGATCGACAGCTGGCTGATCTGGAAGCTCAGTGGAGGTACACATGTAACGGACGTATCCAATGCCTCCCGTACATTGATGTACAACATCTATGATCTGCAATGGGATGACGAACTTCTGGATATTCTCGATATTCCAAAAGCGATGCTGCCGGAAGTGCGGGGCTCCTCTGAAGTGTATGCGCACACGATGGATTATCATTTCTTCGGCCACCGGGTTCCCATTGCTGGCGCAGCAGGCGATCAGCAGGCAGCCCTGTTCGGTCAGGGATGTTATCACAAGGGTAGTATGAAAAACACCTATGGTACCGGATGCTTCATGCTCATGAATACCGGGAAAGATCCGGTAAAGTCGGACCATGGACTGATCACAACGATTGCTTGGGGTGTTAACGGCAAGGTGGAGTATGCACTTGAAGGCAGCATTTTTGTGGCAGGCTCTGCCATTCAGTGGCTTCGTGACGGATTAAGGATGCTTCGTTCCTCCAAGGATAGTGAGGATTATGCTGCACGGGTACCCTCCACAGATGGTGTGTATATGGTACCGGCCTTCGTGGGGCTAGGTAGTCCGTACTGGGACAGCGAGGTGAAGGGTGCCGTATTCGGCCTGACACGCGGCACCACGAAGGAACATTTTATTCGTGCGACGCTTGAAGCGCTGGCGTATCAAACCAAGGATGTCCTGGCAGCTATGGAATCCGACTCGGGCATTGACGTTCATTCTTTACGGGTCGATGGAGGCGCAGCGGCCAATGACTTTCTGATGCAATTCCAGAGCGACATTCTGGGCATTCCGGTTGAGCGCCCAACGGTGAACGAGACAACGGCTCTGGGGGCGGCTTATTTGGCAGGTCTTGCTGTCGGATACTGGGAAAGTGCCGATGAACTGAAGGATCATGAGAACACGGAGCGCGTATTCAATCCGCTGATGGATGAGGATACCAGAAATGATCTGTACGCGGGTTGGCAGCGAGCAGTGAAGGCTGCGATGGCCTTTAAATAAGTAGGATTATGAAGATATAGACATTTGTACTTTTTCGTTAAATAAATGCAATAGATGATAATTCCTGGTGGAAAATGATGCATAACTTACAGGGGATATTTTCCTGGGGGACGAAATACAGATATCCACTATTAGGAAAATAAAGAGGTTAGTGGATCAGTTTGAAATTACGCCCTTGGGCAGAACAATTTTTTGAAATTTTTTTGAATAATGTGTCATTTCAGGCCTTCACGCCGCTCAAAATGTGTGATAGGATTAAGGCACAAGTTAAAAAATGATGTCTGGAGATCGGGAGAGACCACGTACCGCTCAGCAATTGCTGCAGCGAATGACGTGGTCTTTTTTTGTTCTTTTTTGAAGATGGATTAGCAAAAATAAAGGCAATGAATGGGAGGCATACCGATGACTTCACCTTTCTCGGCAGCGCTACGCGGGGAATATCTCCAATCCATGGCGAATGCACATTTTGACATATTGATTATAGGCGGAGGGATCACTGGAGCAGGCATTGCCCTTGATGCAGCGTCCCGCGGACTGAAGACCGCGCTGGTTGAAATGCAGGATTTTGCAGCGGGTACGTCCAGCCGTTCAACCAAACTGGTCCACGGAGGTCTACGATATCTGAAGCAGTTTGAAGTGAAAATGGTGGCTGAGGTAGGACGCGAACGGGCAATTGTTTATGAAAATGGACCTCATGTGACGACACCGGAACCGATGCTCCTGCCCATCTATACGGGAGGTACATTTGGGCGCTTCAGCACATCCATTGGTTTGATGGTGTATGACCGGCTCGCGGGTGTGAAGCGCAGCGAACGCCGTACGATGCTGAACGCTGGAGCTGTCTCGGACAGCGAACCTTTGCTGCGCAGAGAGGGACTGCTGGGTGGCGGGTTATATGTGGAATACCGTACGGATGATGCACGGCTTACCATCGAAGTAATGAAAGAAGCGGTGAAGCGTGGAGCCCAAGCTGTGAATTATGTAAAAGCAGACGGGTTTGTGAAGGAAAACGGAAAGATCATTGGCATTCAGGCCACAGACCAGATCACAGGCCAAAGTGTTCAATTAAGGGCAAGCAAGGTAATCAATGCTTCGGGTCCATGGGTGGATGAGCTCCGCAAGGTAGACGGTTCAAGGCAGGGCAAGACGCTGCAAATGACCAAAGGCATTCATTTGGTGTTCAACGGATCAAGGTTTCCTCTTCGGCAAGCTGTATATTTTGATACGCCTGATGGGCGAATGGTTTTCGCGGTTCCGCGTGATGGCAAAACATACGTGGGTACCACCGATACTGTTTTCCAAGATGACCCGGCGTATCCTCTGATCTCTGAAGCAGATCGGGATTATGTGATCGATGCGGTAAATGGCATGTTTCCAGATATCCAGATTCGTGCCGAAGATGTGGAATCGGGCTGGGCTGGCATACGTCCATTAATTCATGAGGAAGGCAAGAGTCCCTCTGAAATCTCACGCAAGGATGAAGTGTGGGTCTCTCCCTCCGGACTGATCACCATTGCGGGGGGCAAACTGACCGGGTATCGCAAAATGGCTGAAATGGTCGTTGATCTGGCAGCCAGGGAGCTGAAGCAGGAAACAGGGAAATTGATCGGGCCATGCATAACGAAGAAGATGCCGATTTCCGGTGGGGACGTGGGTGGCTCAGCAGGGTACTCTGTTTATATAGAGCGCAAGATTAAGGATGGGGTGGCACTCGGACTTAATCGGCAAGCTGCAGAGCGGCTGGCTCGTACCTATGGATCCAATGTGGATGCCCTTTATGATCGGATGCCTGATCCACGGGCCAAGGCCGAGCTGCATGGCATGCCTCAGGAACTGCTGCTTATGCTGAATTATGCAATTGAGGAAGAAATGGCCGTAACCCCAGCAGACTTCCTTGTGCGACGAACAGGTGATTTATTTTTCCGAATTGACGAGGTGCGTCAGTATAAGTCGGCAGTTATCCAATACATGAATGATCGGCTATGCTGGACGGATGAGCAGAGAACAGGGTATGAACAAGAGCTGGACCGGCTGATATTGGGGGCATCTGGCAAAATATAATGCAGGATTTCGTATTCGGGGGTCGAATGGAACATGTAAGCGCGTAACAAAGAGAGGGGATTACATCCATGACGTTACAGATCGGCATCATTGGAACAGGCTGGTTCAGCAAAGTACATGCAGATATTTTGGCACGAATGGAAGGTGTCCGTGTGGCAAGTGTGCTCGGGACCACCTTGGAGAAAGCTGAGGCCATGGCTTCCGTGTACGATGCAGCTGGCTACAGCGAGCTTGAACATATGCTGGATGGGGAGAAGCTGGATGCAGTTTACATCTGCGTTCCGCCAATGTCACATGGTTCGATTGAATCGGAACTGATTCGTCGCGGCATTCCTTTCCTTGTGGAGAAGCCACTAAGCACAGGAATGGATATTCCGCGCAACATTTTAGATCAGGTGAAGAATACAGATTTGCTTACTTCGGTAGGTTATCACTTCCGCTATCAGGAAGCTGCCCAGGTGCTTCGGGGAGCAATGAAGGATCAGACGATCGGCATGGCACTTGGACGATGGATGGGTGGGATGCCAGGCGTTGCCTGGTGGCGCCGTCAGGATGGATCCGGAGGGCAGTTTGTCGAGCAGACAACACATATTGTGGATCTGCTCCGATATTGTGCAGGAGAAGTTACTGAGGTGTATGCTGCAGCAGCCCAGCGTGTGATGCATGAGAAGCACGATCATGTTACCGTGGCAGATGTGGCGAATGTTACGCTTAAGCTGGAGAGCGGTGCCATTGCGAGCATTGCCAATACATGCCTGCTGCCCGATGGAGAAGGCGGTGCCGGACTTCAGTTCTACACGGAAGCGGGAGTATGGGATTGGACACCGGACCGTCTGCTGCTGCCAAGTGCTGCTGCCCACGCAATGGCAGGTCAGGAGATTCCGGCGGGACACAACCCGTATGAACGGGAGAACGAGGCATTCATTCATGCTCTTCGGACGGGCGATCGTACGCGGATCCTGTCTGATTACGCGGATGCCTGCCGTACTCAGGAGATTACAACAGCGGCGCTGGCATCTGCCGATTCCGGTCTGCCGGTGCAGCTGAAGCCTATCAAGAATCTCTCGCATTAATTCATTGAATGATCCATTGCGATTTAAGAAAAAAGCCTGAATGGGAAGCTGATCTGAGAAGATCAGCACCTATTCAGGCTTTTGGTGTTTTAGATTAGTAGCGATCGGCCATGCTATCGTTTCAGCCAATCGGAGGACCAGCCATAAATTTGGTTGATCACCGGCTCAATAGCCTTGCCTTTGGGAGTCAGCTCGTATTCAACCCGTGGCGGAATTTCAGGATACATATGACGGGTTACGATGCCTTCCATCTCCATTTCCTTCAACCGTTCGGATAACAGACGGCCGCTAATGGCCATTTCCGCTTCCAGCTCCGTGAAACGCTTGGGTCCGGAGAGCAGCTGATACATGATCAGCAGAACCCACTTCTTACCAATAATGTCCATGGCTTGTGTGATCAAACAGGGACTTGGTGATTTTGCTTTTCTCAGCTTCAACGTGTTCACCTCAATTCGCATAACAATGTTGGAATGGTTTAACTGTATTGTATATAAAAAAAGTGCCTGGCTTACCGCCACTCTGACGAAAAATAAGAAACATTCATTCATAAGGGTTACGACAAGAATCCGTGCAACAACCCTTTTGTATGTATTATACACCATTTATCAAAAAATTACTTGAATAAATAATCTTATTATTATATACTCACTTCATAAAAGTAAGTCAGTATCCAATAATACCTAATAGATAGATATGGACTACATTATTCGTTCGCATGTTGGCTTGAAAACCGAGTCGTCGCAAGACGGCTTTGACATAGATTTAGCATCTTGCAGATTTGAATTGAATTCGCAACGTACAGCAGGCAAGATGCTCCAGCTTTTCTTTTCATCTAACCTTTAGATCAGTTACAGGAGGAACATACATAATGAAAGTTATTGGATATATTTTTCTGGTTGTGCTTGCAGGTGTATTTGTGATGACAGGGCTTAACAAGGTGATGGGTGCTGAGATGATGGTGCAGACGTTCGAGAGCTTCTCGTATCCCAAGTGGACGATGTATCTGCTCGGCGCAGTAGAACTGCTTAGTGCAGTAGGCTTATTGATCCCGCGTACCCGCATGGTAGCAGCAGGTGTGCTGACATTTATTCTGATTGGTGCACTCGGAAGTCATCTGATCTACGGACAATACGGGGCAGTTGCACTTCCGGCAGTTCTGCTCGTTGCCAATATTGTCGTTCTGGTGATCGGTATGCGCAAGCTGGAGGAAGAAGAGGTCCTGGAAGTCATTCAGGCGTAACTTATTAGACCAACGTATAGATTGAATAACCAAAAGGGCGGCTGCGAAAACAGTTGCCCTCTTTTGCTATGCCTTCATTTAATTCATATTTCTTTACATTGTAAAAAGGGATCACAGGCTTCTCTGCGCTCGGGTGGTAATCCGCCTTGTGGCCTTCGTATCGGACATCTGCAGCCAGGTGTTACAGACCTGGCGAACCCAATCCGGATTCGATTTGCTGGCATCATTCAACCAGTTGCTAACCGAATCCTGTACATATTTGTCCGGATCGGATTTCACCAGTTCCAGCAGGGGAAGAGCTAAGGCCGGGTTATCTTTAAGCATCTGAATATGCTTGGCCCATACGCCGCGGGGTCTAATAGATTCAATGGCGAAGCGTCTGATTCGCGGATCAGGATCAGCTGTCCAGGGTAGAAGGTGCTCCAGGGC
The DNA here is from genome assembly GCF_022346995.1 of Paenibacillus sp. ACRRY. GTDB lineage: Bacteria > Bacillota > Bacilli > Paenibacillales > Paenibacillaceae > Paenibacillus. The sequence goes on from NZ_JAKRNM010000003.1 coordinate 228,838, forward strand.
ACGGGGTAACTCGTTTATGATCGGCTCACGTACAGCCATCCAGGCGATTTCGCGCACACCGAAGTGGGGATCTGCGGCAAAGGGACGGATCTGCGCCAGCCTTTCAATTAAAGACAATCGAGAATCCAGACCAATCATGTAAGCTGCCCAGCAGCGAACGCTGTCTGAACGATGCTGGGCAATGGAATAGAAAAGTTGGGTCCGATATTCAGTATCCTTGTGCTCCATGAGGGCAAGCCAAGCAAGAGCTATAACCGGAATGATCTTCATAATTCGATGCTCATTCAACTTCTGTAACTGTTGAATGGTTTCACGGGTATCCTCAATCATTTCCCAATCATGGATGACTTGCTGGAATAGAAGGATGTGATTGACTGCGAGCCATTCCGTGAGGTTGACGGATTCGATCTGTCCAGATTGGAGAAGGTTGCGAACATGCTCTGGAATATCCGCCGATTTGCGAGCACCTTTACGTAGAAGAATATCTTCGGGGATCGTTGCGTGTGCCTTTGCTTGCATGACTAAGCTCCTCCTTGTATACGTGTCCTATACGTACACGATACAGAAAGCAGCGGGCTGGAGATGTAATGCATCTTACATGTGGACAGACGGGTCGGGCATGGTGGTCATTTCATCCCGATGCAGGGATACAGACTTGAAGCCAGTACGGATCCTCCCTGCTCTTGAGAGCTCCTGCAGTGCAACAGTAACCGATTCCCGGCTTGCCCCTACCATCCAGGCAATTTCCTGATGGGTCAGTGCCAGATGGATTCGGAAGTAATTCTCTTCTTCAGTCGATCCCATCTGGGTGGCTAGTCGTAAGAGAGTGTGCATAATTTTGTCATGGAGATTACCGAGTGCCAGCTTCTGCGTTAGCTCACTCATGCTTCTAATCCGCTCGCTCAGCACCTTCATCATGTTCATCATGAATGCGGGATGTTCAAGCAGGAACTGGTCAAAACGCTGGCGGTTCATCAGGCAAATGTCGGATTCCTCCATCGTTTCGATATACATCGCACGTGTACCAAGCGAGATACCGTCCATTTCTCCAAACACGTTGCCTTCTTTCAGAATATCGAGTGTGAACTGCTTTCCTTCTGAATTTAGCGTATAGAGACGGATGGCACCCCTTTTCACAAAATAAAAGCCTTCGCCAAATGTATCAGGGGTCTGGATCAATGTATTTTTGGACAGGGTGGTGATGGATGTCATGCTGTCCATTTCTGCAAGATCCGCTTCGGACAGACTGGACATCAGATTAAACTGGGATAAATACAGCATGTTGTTCATGCGACTCTCCTCCATATCGATAAACGGATAAAAAAAGAAGAACCCATACATTCACAGGGTTCTCTTGCAGTAGGACTTCCTCATCGGGAAGATCTCCTGATTATAAATAATAAAATGAAATCGTATTATAGCAATTTCTTTAATTGGGAGACGCGTCCTTGGCTAATACCAAGCTTTTCCGCAATCTGCTGCTGAGCCAAACCAGGATTCTGTTCAACAATTTCTTTCATCTGTTGCAGCATGCGAGCCGTCTTGGGCCGCAGGTCAGGATACTCAGTGCTGGCAGGTACAGTTCCCTCATCCCATGTGGGAGACGAGACTTTGGCGGAATCGGAAGCAGGACGCTCCACGGCTGCAGGAGCCTGTTTGTTCTGAGGAACGAACCATTCGGGAGTGTCATCCGGGTGTTTTAATTGAACAGCACACGTCCGGCAGATGAATTGCTCTTTGAAATACATATCCGTATCCATATCACCGCAAAACACACACAATGTTGATTTGTACTTTCTCAAAATCAACTCTTTCCCTTCAATGAAAAACTCAAGCGGATCGCCGATATGGATTTCCATCGTATCCCGCATTTCTTTGGGAAGGACAATTCGTCCAAGGCGGTCCAGAGATCTCTTCATTCCGGTTCTTTTCATCGCATCTCCCCCGCAATATTCGCTTATAAAACATGTCCTTATTGTAAGGAAGAAAGGGCTTTAATACAACAATAATATTTCAAATAATAGGGACAATTCTATCTATTATGGGAAAATAAGTTTAGAAAGAATGGGTGCCACCGCCAGAGTGAACAATGCAGCGAGTACCATGGAGATACTGGAGATGGTTCCTGTCAGGGAACTGAGCTCAAAAGCTTTGGAGGTCCCTGTGCCGTGGGCACCCGTTCCGAGCAGGGTTCCGCGGGCAATTTCTCCATCAATGCGGAGCATTTTAACGATAGAAGGACCCATGATCGCACCAAGCAAACCGGTCATGATGACAAATACTGCCGTAACTGCCGGGATACCCCCAATGGTAGCCGAGACATTCATGGCAATCGGAGTCGTAATGGAGCGCGGAATCAGGCTGTGAATCAGCCCGGAGTCCAGCTGGAGCCATTTGGCGAGCAGGGCTGACGAGAGTACGGCAACCACCGATCCGGTCATGACACTGAAGACAATCTCGGATATATGCTTTTTGAGCACATGGAAAAAGGTATACAGCGGTACAGCAAAAGCTACCGTAGCCGGTTGAAGCAGAAGGCTCAGCCATTTGCCGCCGCTGCTGTAAGCTGCATAATCCGTTCCGGTCGCAAGCAGCACGCCAACGACAAGCAAGGGCGTGATCAGCAGTGGAGACAGATACACCTTGGGCAATTGGCGATACATGCGTTTGGCAATCAAGTAAATACCGACAGTTAACAACAAGCAGAGAAATCCAATCATCCGGTGTGACGCTCCTTTCGTTTGGCGATTCGTGTAGCAACCAGGCCGGTGCAGGCCATAACCAGAAATGTACTCAGCAGGACGATGAACAGAATCTGCAGTCCATCATGTTCAAGCATGGGCATGTAGTTCATGATGCCAACGGCTGAGGGGATGAAGAAAAGCAGCAGTTCTCCAAGCAGCCATGCAGCACCGACTTCTATCCAGCGCAGCTTCACAACCCGCGTCTGAAGCAAAATAAACAGCACAACCATACCAAGTATCGAACCCGGCACAGGCAAATGGAGAGCACGGGCCAACTGGTCCATGAGCAGTGAAAAGACCATGAGGAGAGCAACCTGCAGTACACCAAGTCCCCATTTTTTCACTTCAATCCCTCCTTATATAATCAACGTGATTGATTTTCGTTTATGAAAATGAATGGAAACATACTTTCTTGTTACAAATTTTACATCGCATTCTTTCATGAGTAAAATGCATATTAAGAATGTTTTCTATTCCATTTATCTATGAGAGGCTAGGAATCAGACGATGGATATCCGCCATTTGCAATATTTTCTGGAAGTCGCCCGTCAGCAGAGTTTTACCAAGGCAGCCGAGGTGCTGTTTATCACGCAGCCAACCATCAGCAAAACTGTTAAAAGCCTTGAAGATGAGCTGGGGGTGACGCTGCTGGATCGGTACGGCAAGAAAGTCGAATTGACCGATGCAGGGCATGTTTTCTTTAGGCAGGCACTGGAAATTGAAAAATCGTTTCGCAGCTTGTCGTCCGAACTCGACGATCTGATGAACCTGAAGAAGGGACATCTGCGCATCGGACTGCCGCCCATGGTGGGCTCGAGCTTTTTTCCCATGATCATCGGTGAATTTCATAAGGCCTACCCGCAAGTGAGCATTCAACTGTTTGAGGATGGTGCGAAAAAAGTAGAAGCCGATGTCATCAGTGGTGCACTGGATATTGGCGTGGCTGTTCTGCCGACGGTGGATGAGCTGGTGGATCATTTTGTGTTCGTGAAAGAAAAGCTGAATCTGCTCGTTCATCCATCGCATCCGCTAGCGGACAAAGAATCGGTTGCCCTGAGTGAGCTGGAGCATGATGCCTTTGTGCTGTTCAGGGAGGATTTTGCCCTGCATGATCGGATCATTGCTGCCTGTCAGCATGTAGGATTCCAGCCGAGGGTTGTCTATGAGAGTTCCCAGTGGGATTTGCTCAGTGCAATGGTCGCAGCCAATCTGGGTGTGGCATTACTCCCCGAGACCATCTGCCGTGAAGTGGATCATATGCGTGTACGCATTATGCCGGTTGTGGAACCCGTGATTCCTTGGCAGCTCGGCATGATCTGGCGCAAGGACCGATATCTTTCTTTTGCCACACGGGAATGGATCGGTTTCACCAAGGCGATGTTGAGCGAAGAAAGGAAATAGAAATTACTTCATTTCGTTGATACAATGAGAGCAGAATAATGATGGAGGTGGAGAAACATGAAATTGCGGGTATCCGCTGTACAGTACCAATTGCAAACCATCAGCTCCTTTGAGCAGTTCGCTGCTCAAGCCGAGCATTACATACGGACAGCCGACGAATTCGGAACTGAATTTGTGCTGTTCCCTGAATTTTTTACAACTCAGCTCATGTCCATTGGAGACGATAAGGGCAACGCGCTGACCATTGAGGACTTGCCAGATTTTACGGAGCAGTATGAACAGCTGTTTACATCCCTGGCTTCGAAGTACAACATGCACCTGATCGGGGGAACTCATGTCATCCGGCGTGAAGGGAAATTGTATAATACCGCCCACATGTTCTATCCGGATGGCCGTATTGCACGCCAGGCCAAAATCCATATTACACCGACCGAAGTACAGGAATGGAACATGGCACCGGGCGATGGCCTTGAAGTATTCGACACGGATAAAGGCAGAATTGCGATGCTGACCTGTTACGATATTGAGTTCCCGGAAATTGTGCGTATGGCAAAAGCCAAAGGAGCTGACGTCATCTTCTGTCCTTCCTGCACGGATGACCGGCACGGATTCTACCGGGTGCGCTATACAAGTCATGCCCGCGCGGTAGAGAATCAGGTTTATGTTGTACTGACCGGAACGGTGGGCAATCTGCCGACAGTGGACTTCATGCGTGCCAACTACGGACAGGCTGCCATCATTACGCCGAATGATGTCCCATTCCCGCCGCGCGGCATTCTGGCCGAAGGTGAGATTAACGATGATATGATCGTAACGGCTGATCTGGATCTGGATTTGCTCTACGAAGTACGTGAGCGCGGATCTGTAACGACCTGGCGCGACCGCCGCACCGATCTATACACAGACTGGGAGTAGTCTGAGGCTTAACTACCCTTATTGCCTGTTGGGAGGAGGAGATTATCAGCATGTATCAAAAAGAGATGTTGATTACCGGTCCGGATAAGCACGGTAAACCCGTAAAAGCTATCGTCCGTACGTATCAGGAGGCTGACTTCGATGAACTGATTCGCATCCAGGCCGAGAGCTTTCCTCCGCCTTATCCGGAAGAGCTGCTCTGGAACCATGAGCAGCTTGCCAGTCATGTAGCCAATTACCCGGATGGGGCCATCTGCATTGAGGTAGATGGTGAGCTGGCGGGATCGATGACCTCGCTGCGCATGCAATGGGATCCTTCACATCCGGCAAGCCACACGTGGGTTGAAGTGACCGATGACGGGTATATTCGCAATCATCAGCCGGATGGCAACACGCTCTACATTGTTGATCTCTGCGTGCGTCCGAAATTTCGCAAGTGGGGACTGGCACAGCTCATGATGCAGGCCATGTATCACCTAGTCATTGCACAGGGGCTCGACCGGCTGCTCGGTGCCGGAAGAATGCCTGGGTACCATCTGGTGGCAGATGAAATGACGGCTGAATCGTACCTGGAGCAGGTAGTATCCGGTGAGAAACACGATCCGGTAATCTCATTCCTGCTGCGCTGCGGGCGTATGCCAGTGGGCGTGGCGACGGATTATCTGGATGATGAGGAGTCCTGCAACTATGCAGCCCTTATGGAATGGCGCAATCCGTTCAAGACATAATGCACATTTATCATAGGAGGTAGATGAATCCATGGAATTTACACGAATCACTTCAATTAATGATCCTTTGTTTGCCCAAATGCACAAGCTGATGCAGGAGATTTTCCCGCCTGAGGAAGTGCTGGACTTTCCGCTGTGGCAGGAACCGCTGGAAGACCCCGGCATTCGCGTATTTGTGGCTGTGCATGAAGGGAACGTTGTGGGAGCGACTGAATACCGCTATTACGAAGACTGGAATGTGGCCATGACAGATTTTACGATCATTGGCCGCGAAGGTTTGGGCATTGGCAGTTTCCTTGCCAACCATCGGAAACGTGACCTGCAGCAGCTTGCCGCGGCAAACGGCAAGGAACTATTCGGCATGTTCGCCGAGATCTATAACCCGTATCTTAGCCAGGATCATGAATTTGGCGGCATCAAGCCCATGGATCCGTATGTGCGGCGCGAAGTGCTGTCCCATCTCGGATATCAACGACTGGATTTCCCATATGTTCATCCTTCCTGGCAAGGGGATGGAGAAGCGGTAGGTGGACTTGATCTTTGCTTCATGCCAGGCAATGAGGAGCAGGCGGAACTGCCAGCCAGCCTGGTGGCGGATTTCCTGAATCGTTATTATGCTGTGCTGACGAATAAACCGCAGGAATGGCTTGCCATGGTAGATCAGCTGAAAGCTCGCACTTCGGTGCCGCTGCTGCCTTTGTAATTACGAATTTGAATATGAATATACAGCATGACACAGCCTGCGAACGGCTGGAAATGAATAAAGCCCCTGAAACAGGATTCCATTCCTGTTTCAGGGGCTCTTTTAATAGATTGAATGATTGCTTTCAGCTACTTTTCTGTATTTCGGTCAGGCAATTGAGTCAAATAACTGTTGGACAAATGCATAAGATCCAAAGCGCGCTCGTACTCGTCCTTGGTAATGTAACCTGAGGAGGACACTGTGTCGTCATCCGTTGTGGCAGTTGCCGGAACAGCATTCCCTTCCAATGACTCAGGTTTCGGTTCCGAAGGGTTTTCCACCTGCCTGATGTCCTGCCTTCCGGCATCGGCAAGCGAGTAATGGGTTCCGTCACCATAACCGGTTTCCGGAATAAATAATGAGGCATCATTAAGCACGGAACCGGTAGGCAGATAATAGCGTTCCGGCAGCAGATTGCCTGACTCCCTCAGCAGATCCTGACCGAAGTACAGTTGATCCTGGAGAGATGCTCCTGTGAGTCCGGCTATCGTTGGCAGAATGTCCACCTGTCCACCGATCTGATCCAGCTGCTCTGCAGGCGTAACACCGGGAGCCGTCATGATGAGCGGAATGTTAATCATGTCCGCGGATGTATACTCCCGGCCGTAGATTTCCTTCATTAACTCTTTATCGTCCCGGTCCAGCGAATAGATGGGCAGGCCAAGGTGGTCTCCGTATACCACCAGCAGGCTGTTGTCCCATAGTCCGCGTTGCTTCAAACCATCGATGAATTGTCCCACTGCCTGATCGGCATAATGCTGGGATACCAGATAATCACCTGGCAGGGTGTCCGAGTACCGCTCCGGCAGCGTCAGACTAATCTTGCTCTCAGGCAAATGGTACGGGTGATGTGCTGACATGGAGATAATCTGTGCATAGAAGGGCGAGCCTTCTGCCTGCATCTCTTCCAATTTATCGAGCGTCTTGGAGTACAGCACCTCATCCGATGCCGAGAAGGCAATGGAATCCTCTGTGCCAAAATAATCGATATCATAATATTGGTCAAAACCAAGCGCCTGGTAGAGCTGATCCCGATTCCAGAAACGAACATCGTTTGAATGGAAGGTAGCGGTCTGATACCCGTTTGCGGACAACAGCTTCGGGAGACTTGGCAAGGCTTTATCGGCATAGACGGTAGATGCAGCTCCGTTTGGCGGCGTATAGAATGATGTATTGACAACAAACTCGGCATCCGATGTATTCCCCTGGCCTACCTGCTGATAGAAGTTCGGGAAATACAGGCTTTCCTGTGCAAGCTGGTTGAGATGTGGCGTGACTTCCTGGCCATCCACCTTCAGACCAATCAGGAAATTCTGAAATGATTCAAGCTGGAGGACAATCACATTTCGGCCTTTAGCTGCCCCCGAATCCACGATAGAATCCAGCGCTGTCGTTTGTTTGATCTGATCGATTCGATCCTGATCAATCTCATCAAGGGGAACAGGCTTGTCAGGCCGATCCGCCAGAATGGTATAAGCCTCGTAACCGAGGATTCCCATTTGTTCCGCTTGCGTGATTTCGCTCATGCTTGCCCGGTTCGGGTATATGTTCAGCATGCAGATTACCAGGGAAATCATCAGAATAACGGAGGCAACTCTGCGTCTGCTTCTGCGGTCCAGAGGTATCTTTCCGGGACGCTCGGTAACGCCGAGCTTGATCCGGCGCCGGATCAAGATGCCGCCAATAATCAGAATATCCGCAAAAATAAACAAGTAATACGGGTCCAGCAGGGAGAACATGCTGCTCTTTACCGACGTCACCTGATTCACCTGCGCGAGCGCATGATAATTGACGATGACCCCGTAATATTTGTAATACATAATGGCAGCGAAAAAAATGCCTGACAGCACCAGGTTCAGTGCAAGATAGGCCCACATCCGTCTTTTGGCTGCAAACCACTCAATCAGACAGAAGCAGATCCAGATCAGCGGCAGCTCAGTGAGCAAAGGTTTCCAGACCGGGATATCATCGAAAATGACGATCCAGGCCAGGGAGCTTTTGATAATCATGATCACGGTAAACAATATAAACGGTCCGCTTAGAAACCGGGTGAGTGAACTGCGTGACAACATAACCGCCTTCCCTTCCGAAGTTTCATTTAACAAGTATTATGCTACCTCATGGTATGCTGTGTCAAAAATAAGAAATAGAAAAAGCCCCTCCCATTCAGGGAGAGGCCATGTGATCTGCTACATAAGTAAAACTCGTTGGGCGCTTGAGTCTATCAGGCTACCCACTATTCTATCGTATATGTCGTGACATAAGAGGCTCTTGGAAACATGGCTGGCTTCTGTGCGGTCAGCCCTTCACTTGTACTGCGATTGCGGTGGGCATGATTATAGGCCTGAGACTGCTGCCAGCTTTTGAAGTGATCCTCTGACTCCCACAGCGTAAGTACAACATACGTATCATCTTTCAGAGGACGGAGCACACGGATACCGACAAAACCTGGCTCGTCCTCCACTTTGCGTGCACGGTTTTTGAACCGTTCCTCGAAGTCACTACGGCCGTCTTCCGTCACCGGGATATTATTCAAAACCGCAAAGCTGCCGCCTGTCCAGGAGCCTGCGGCATCAAATGCCTCATATGCGGCTATGCTATCATCCGACTCAATATGAAGCAGACGTTCAGACGTTTCGATGGCAAGACGAACCTGCTCCTCGCTCCGCAAGGTCAGATGCGGATATGCAGCGAGCACGTCCGGAATCGGGGAAGGAACCAAATAAATATACATGGAATCTGCCTCCTTAAATGTACGTTCCCCTTCAACATAGCATACGGGGAGGGACGAGTCCAATCTGCGGAATGGCTGGTTTGGCCAGGTCTTTTCATGATAAAGTAGAAAGACTAAAACAGAACGGGTGATCGTATGACAAATACCATTCGAATATCAGTCAGGCCTTTGGTTGAATATGTATATCGCAGCGGCAGTATTCGTCCCGGATTCCGCTCCAATGCATCCATGCAGGAAGGAACCCGAATTCATCAGCGGGTGCAGAAGGATTATACGGAAGAAGACCTGAAAGAAGTTGTGCTTGAAGCTGAAATCCAGCATGGAGACCTAACCTATGTGGTAGAAGGGCGATGTGACGGTCTGATTCGTCTGGAGGGCCAGCTGACTGTGGATGAGATCAAATCAACAGCCGGCAACCTGGACGATCTGGGCGATGGACTTCCGGTCCACTGGGCGCAGGCCATCATGTATGCATATATGTATGCCGTACAGCATGATGAGCCAAGAATGCAAGTACAGCTTACCTATGTGCAGACCGTGAATAGCCAGGAGAGAAGATATCGGCGCATGCTCGAACGTGAGGAGCTTGAGCAATTTGCCGCTGAGGTCATCGCCGGATATGCTCCTTATGCCGAGATGATTGCTGCATATGAAGAGAAGCGGGACGTCACTGTTAAAGAACTGCCGTTTCCATTCCGCAAGTATCGGGAAGGGCAGCGCAAGCTGGCAGGGGCAGTATATCAGACCATCCGTGAGGGTAAGGGACTGATGGCCAAGGCTCCAACGGGAATCGGGAAAACAATGTCCGTCTTATTTCCCGCAGTGAAGGCAATTGGTGAAGGCGAAGCCAGTCGATTGTTCTATCTTACGGCAAGGACGACGACTCGTGTTGCGGCAGAAGAGGCTTTTGCCAGAATGCAGGCGGAAGGGCTGAACATGCATGTGATCAGCCTGACTGCCAAGGACAAGATCTGTTTCAAGGAAGAAGAAGCTTGTGATACCGGTCAGTGCGGCATGTGTGAAGGGTATTATGATCGCATTAATGGGGCAGTGCTGGATATGCTGGAGCATGAAACATTGATGACACGCCCGGTCATTGAACAGTACGCGCGCAAGCACCGGGTGTGTCCATTCGAATTTTCACTGGATGCGGCATATGCGGCCGATGCAGTCATCTGTGACTATAACTATATTTTTGACCCGCGTATTTCCCTCAAACGCATGCTGGAGGAGCAGAAACGCAAAACGGTGCTGCTGGTCGATGAGGCACATAATCTGGTCGATCGCGGCCGCATGATGTTCTCCGCTGAGCTGGAGAAGGCTGTTTTTCTGGATGTCAAAAGGGAGTTTAAGACGCTGGGCAGCAGTGTCGCTGCCGCGAAGGCCATTACCGACCATGCGGGAGCCATTGATAAGTACCTGATCACCCTGCGCAAAAACGGAGGAGAAGAGGGCAAGCTGCTGCAGCAGGAGGCGCCGGAGGAACTGATTGAATTGCTGGAGCCCTTTGTCATGGTTGCGGAGCAGAATCTTGTGGAAGGCGGTTCGGGAAATGCCGAGACGGATCAACTGCTGCTGGATGCCTACTTTACAGCTCAGAACTTCCTGCGTATCGCCAAGCTGTATGATGAACGATTCGTTACGTATGCTGAATGTGTGCGAAGCGAAGTGAGAGTGAAGCTGTTCTGTCTCGATCCATCTGTGCTGCTTCGCCAGACAGCGAAGGGTTTCCGTTCCATCATTCATTTCTCGGCAACCTTGTCACCACTGGGTTATTACCGTGACATGCTTGGTGCGGAGGAAGAGGACTACACCTTGCGTATCGCTTCACCCTTTCAGCGGGAACAATTGGATGTAAGGCTGCTTCCCTTGTCCATTCGCTACAAGGACCGGCAGCGTTCCAGGCAGCCGATTGCGAGCATGCTGCATCAGCTCGTATCCGAGTGGCCGCGGAGCAATCTGCTTGTCTTTTTCCCTTCGTATCCATATATGCGTGAAGTCTACGAGACCTATACGCAGCTTCCTGGTGAGGCCGATACGGTCATGCAGGAACAGGGCATGAATGAGCTGGAAAGAGAGGCATTTCTGAATGCATTCCAGCCGCATCCGGAACGAACGAGGCTCGTATTCGCCGTGATGGGTGGTGTATTTTCAGAAGGAGTAGATCTGCCGGGAGATCGTCTCAATGGGGTCGTCGTGGTGGGTGCAGGGCTTCCCCAGATTGGACTGGAAAACAACGTGCTTCGTGACTATTTTGACCGCTCAGGACGCAACGGCTTCAATTATGCTTATGTATTTCCGGGGATGAACAAGGTGCTGCAGGCAGGCGGCAGGCTGATTCGGACGGAAGAGGATACGGGCGTACTCGTATTGGTGGATGATCGCTTCACCCAGGAGCCGTATCGTTCCCTTCTGCCCGAGGAGTGGCTGGATTATAAGCGCATCTCCCCTTCAACCGGAAACTTCTCTGCGGGTGATTGAAGCATAGGCCAAAAAGGGTATTACTTGGATAGCAAACGAACGAACAAGGGCGAATACATATCCGTTCCAACGTCCGCTTCGAAAGCAATCAAGGAGGTCGGTTTTTGATGAAAAGAAATCATACGATGATGCAGTTTTTTGAATGGCATTTGGCTGCAGACGGTAAGCATTGGAAACGACTGGCCCAAATGGCTCCGGAGCTGAAAGCCAAAGGCATTGATTCGGTATGGGTGCCCCCTGTGACCAAAGCCATTACCCCGGAGGATACCGGATATGGCGTCTATGATCTGTACGATCTCGGGGAGTTCGACCAGAAAGGCAGTGTGCGGACGAAGTATGGTACCAAACAGGAATTGGTGGATGCCATTGCCGAATGTCAGAAAAACGGTGTTGCCGTCTATGTTGACCTGGTCATGAACCACAAGGCAGGTGCTGACGAGAAGGAAGTGTTCAAAGTCATTGAAGTTGATCCGAACGACCGGACGAAGGAAATATCCAAACCGTTCGAGATCGAAGGCTGGACCAAATTTACGTTTCCGGGTCGTGACGACCAATACTCCTCCTTCAAGTGGACATCTGAACACTTTAATGGTACGGACTTTGATGCCAAGACAGAACGCACCGGCATATTCCGCATCGCAGGAGAGAACAAGAAATGGAATCAGAATGTCGATGACGAGTTCGGCAACTATGATTATCTGATGTTCGCCAACATCGACTACAACCACCCGGAGGTCCGCAAGGAGATGCTCCAATGGGGAAAATGGCTGATCGACACGCTGCAATGCAGTGGTTTCCGCCTGGATGCGATCAAGCATATTAACCATGAATTCATCAAGGAATTTGCAGCAGAGATGATTCGCAAGCGTGGGCAGGACTTCTACATTGTAGGGGAGTTCTGGAATTCCAATCTTGATGCCTGCCGTCAATTCCTGGATACGGTGGATTATCAGATCGACCTGTTCGATGTGTCCCTTCACTACAAGCTGCATGAGGCATCCCTGGCAGGCAGAGATTTCGACCTATCCAAAATTTTTGATGACACGCTCGTTCAGACACACCCAACGCATGCCGTAACGTTTGTCGATAATCATGATTCCCAGCCGCATGAAGCATTGGAATCATGGATTGGCGACTGGTTTAAACCCAGCGCGTATGCATTGACCCTGCTGCGCCGTGATGGGTATCCGGTTGTCTTTTACGGGGATTATTACGGTATTGGCGGTCCTGAGCCTGTGGAGGGCAAAAAGGATATCCTAGATATTCTGCTATCTGCCCGTTATAACAAAGCTTACGGAGAGCAGGAAGATTATTTCGATCATCCGAATACGATTGGATGGGTACGCCGTGGTGTGGAAGAATTCGAGCGATCCGGTTGTGCGGTGGTGGTCTCCAACGGGGATGATGGCGAGAAACGAATGTTTGTCGGCGAACATCGTGCCGGTGAAGTATGGACGGATCTGACGCACAGCTGCGAGGATAGCATCACCATTGAGAAGGACGGCTGGGCTACGTTCCATGTGTGTGGCGGAGGTTTATCCGTATGGGCTTTGCCTGATGACGAGAGTGCGAGTGCGTAAGATCGGGATATAAATATAGACAACTAAACCACCTGAAATGGCGATGGCATGCCTGCAGGTGGTTTTTGTGCTGGGTCCAGCTATTTTTATTGTGTTATCTTAATATGGGATAATAAACCAATTCATGTGAATAGACGTTAATTAGTTAGAAGTGCTATTTTTATGTAGATACAAGGGGGAAGATGGGTTGAGGAGAATTATACATACAGGGGCATGCTTACTTTTAATGGTGTGTTTGGTGGCCTGCAGCGTATTCCCAAACAAGGGGCCGAACGGTGAACCGAGACGAACAGATGAATACACGCTTAATTCCGAGAGACGAGATCTTTATCAACGAATTTTGAAGAATCCAGCCTCCTTCAGGGTTAATTCCCCCAATGAATATACATTAACCGCAACTGTGAACGTAAGTCATGAAAACGGGACTGACTTAATTACATATGAAATCTTGATCAATGAGGTTCAGGTGCCAATGGATAATGTAATTCAGTCTTTTACACTAAATTCATCCATGATAAATAATATCAATGCCTCGGAGCTTCTTATCTCTAACGTGCACAATACACACGAAACGAGCCTCGATCCGGACAATGAACCTTTGGGATTAAGCTTGAGCAGGGGATATACGTTGAAGCCAGAAACGGAGATAGACAGCAATATCATTCATGCCTACGAGGACATGTACATTAAAATCTCCTATGGACCGAAAGAGGATCGAACAGAAGATTACTTCCATTTGAAAGCCGAACCTTCTTCCGAGGCTCTGGAATATATGAAAGTGTGGAGTGAGGATGAATAAACTAGGAAGGTAGCCTCCATTCAGCTCTTTTTGGGAGCGTGAGCGAAGGCCACCTCATCTTCTAGTAAAACGATGCTTCAGCTTTCTGAAGCTACTCGGAGCATCCTATACTTACCTTATTTCTCATTCAGCTCAAACGATTCCAGTGTGCCAGCCATACGCAGGTCATGCTCGCGGTTGAACCGTTCCCGGTTACTCGCATCTGCATATTCGTCATGATAATGCATTAAGACGGTCTTTTGCCTTACTTCCGCTGGCAGCTGTTCCAGGTCCTTCAGCGAGGTATGAGATTTGATCACCAAATCATGCATATGGCATTCATGGAAGATCAGCTGCACATCTGCGGCAGCCTGTTCTACCCGTTCCTGATCCAGCGTGCTATCCGCACTGTAGTAGAAGTAGGGCTTCGCAAGAATACCATTGCTGACCATGCCCGGAACGTGCTGTGTGCGGAATGTCTCAAACGTTACGCCGCCCAGCTCGAATGTGCCTCCATCCGACAGTGGAACGATATCATAATAATCGCTCATTGTGCGCTCGCCATCGGTGGTGTAGCGCATGCCTGGAGATAAGATGCTCCATAGCGGCTCGACCAGTTGTTCGTGGATAAACAGGCGTGGTTTGCGGTCACCCACAATTTGCGAATAGTATCCAAGCATCTGCACACCGTTGATGTGGTCTTCATGCAAATGTGTGATAAATACATTATGGATATCAGTCATGGGGAACCCAACCTCTTTGAGCGCTTTTGCATTCGATTCCGGAAAATCAATGACCAGATGCGTGCCTCCAAATTCGGTGAGCATGCTGTTGTGATGCTGCTCTACGCTGAACATGTCCCCTGTGCCCAGAAATGTAATTTTCAACGATTTCATCTCCTTGTATGATCTTCAGATCAGCATATCGTTCATTAAAACCAGTATATCTTGTTCGGGGGCATATGCCTAAACCAACCTTTTTTGAATACGCTATCATTTTTTATTGAACTTTGGGAGGAAACAGTGTAGCGTAAAGATGGGAAGTGTACCCATATGAACGTAAACTCACCCAAAGGGAGCGTGCGAAGCGAATGAAGTCTTTTTTGGATGAACAATTTTTGCTGCACAATGAGACAGCCGTCAAGTTATATGAGGATTATGCCAAGGACATGCCGATTATTGACTATCACTGCCATCTCAGTCCACAGGAGATCTATGAGAACAAGACGTTTGGCAATATTACGGAAGCCTGGTTGTACGGGGATCACTACAAATGGCGGCTAATGCGGGCAAACGGTATCGAAGAGCAATATATCACTGGCGGTGAGGGCGTGACCGATTACGATCGTTTCCTGGCTTATGCCAAAACGGTACCTATGATGATCGGCAACCCGTTGTATGCCTGGTCCCACCTGGAGCTACAGCGGTACTTCGGGGTATATGAAGTGTTGAATGAGAGCAGTGCTCCAGGAATCTGGGGAAAAGTAAATGCCAAGCTGAACAGTGAAGGGTTTGGCGCACGTGACCTGATTACGAAATCTAACGTCACTGTGGTGTGCACGACCGATGATCCTTGTGATTCTCTGGAATACCATCTGAAGATTCAGGAGATCGAAGGCTTTGATACAGCTGTGCTGCCTTCTTTCCGTCCGGATAAAGGGCTTGAACTGAACCGGGATACCTTCACAGAATGGGTGGGCAAGCTATCTCAGGCTTCGGGTACAGCAATCTCTGATTATGACTCATTCCTCTCTGCGCTGGAATCCCGGGTGGAGTTCTTCCATTCCGTAGGTGGCAGAGTTTCCGACCATGCACTGGATTACGTGCCATATGGCAAGGCTACACGGGAAGAAGCGGCAGCCATTTTTGCCAAAGCGCTCGCAGGTCATCAAGTGAGCCGTGAGGAAGAGAATAAATACAAGACCGTTACGCTGACTTTCTTGGGCAAGCTTTATGCGGAGCGGGGCTGGGTGATGCAGTTCCATATGAATGCTGCCCGTAACAATAACAGCCGGATGTTCGCTCAGCTTGGACCGGATACCGGATATGATGCCGTGAATGATACGCCGCTATCTTCTGCGATGATTGGTCTGCTGGATGCACTGGAGCAGGAGAAAGCACTACCCAAAACCATTCTATATTCCTTGAATCCACGGGATAATGAAGTGCTGGCTGCCATTGTCGGCAGCTTCCAGGGCGGCGGTATCCCGGGCAAAATTCAGCTTGGCGCAGCATGGTGGTTCAACGATACCAAGGACGGCATGCTCGCTCAGATGAGAGCACTGGCCAACGTCGGTTTGCTGAGCCGTTTTGTGGGGATGCTGACGGACTCTCGCAGTTTCCTCTCCTATACAAGACACGAATATTTCCGCCGTCTGGTCTGCAACCTGATCGGGGAATGGGTGGAACAGGGAGAGGCACCGCATGATATGGAATTGCTCGGACAGATGGTTCAAGGCATTGCCTACAACAATGCCAAGGAGTATTTCCCCTTCTCGGCTTCACTCAAAAAAGTATCTGCTTCGCAGTCCTAATTAACATAGAACTTTCCGAAACCGTGGCAATCTGCCACGGTTTTTTTGTGGTGTCATTTACCTGTTTGACTTCCACCCTTGGTGAAAATATAATTAGGATACCTAATTAATTGATATACTATTTAATAGTGATCCTATGTTAATTGAGAATTCATTGAGAATGTAAAGGAGGAACCCTATATGACAGGTCTGGATCCAGTGGCCCAGAAGCTGCTGTATTCCATCATGCAGTTTAATAAAGGCAAATGGAGACAGCATAAGCCCCACGGTCGCAACCATAATGAAATTATGGTATTGGCCTGTTTGCTCCACGGCTCACATCCAGGAGAGCGTCTGGATTGGCGAGATAATCCTCCCGATTTTAACAGCGAATTGAATGAAGATCATCCAGGACTGAAAGTATCGGAGATCAGTGCGCTGCTGCGAGTAAAATCGCCAACGATTACCCCAGTCATTCGTGGTCTTGAGGACGAGGGACTCGTCAAGCGAACCATGGACCCCGATGATCGCCGTGCCGTGCGCATTACGATTACGGAAGCAGGCCGTGATATTATTCGGGCTGCTCATGAAGAGCGCATGCAGATATTCAACAGATTGGTTGAGCATCTGGGAGAGGAAGACAGTACCCAGTTAGCTGAGCTGCTGACGAAAGTATATAGCTTTTTTGACTCACTCGCTTCCCTGCAAAAGGAGCATTCAACAGAAGGAGATGATACGCCATGATGAAATTGTTTCGCATGCTCAAGCCTTATCAAGTCCCCATTATCTTCATTTTGGGTCTGGTATTGCTGCAATCGCTCGCCGAGCTGTACCTGCCAACCTTGATGGCCGATATCGTTAATGATGGTATCGTCAAAGGTGATGTTCCATACATCTGGCAAATTGGCGGCTGGATGCTGGTCATTGCCATTGGGGGTACGGCGTGTTCCGTATTGGCCAGTTACCTGTCTTCCCGTACAGCAGGCGGATTCGCCAAGCAGCTGCGCAGCCGGGTTTTCCGCCATGTGGAGAATTTCTCACTGCAGGAGTTTGATAAGCTAGGCACCGCATCACTGATCACCCGTACGACGAATGACATTACGCAGGTTCAGAACGTATTAACGATGATGCTGCGCATGATGATCATGGCTCCGATGATGTGTATTGGTGGTATCTTCATGGCGGTATCCCAGGACGCCAAGTTGTCCACCATTTTCCTGGTTGTGCTGCCCGTATTGGCCGGTGCCATTGCACTGATTGGGGCCAAGGGTCTTCCGCTATTTAAACAAATCCAAAAAAAGCTGGACCGGCTGAATTTGGTTCTGCGTGAACAACTGACAGGTATTCGTGTCGTTCGTTCCTTCAACCGCGGAGAACATGAACGCGTTCGTTTTAACGGAGCGAATACCGATCTGAGAGATGCTTCCATTAAAGTTAACGTCCTTATGGCGACATTAATGCCTGTTATGATGCTTGTCATGAACTTCTCCATGATCGCCATTCTTTACTTCGGAGGACAGCGCATCGACAGTGGAAACATGGATATTGGTTCCCTGATTGCGTTTATCCAGTACGCGATGCAGATTATGTTCTCCCTGATTATGGTTTCCATTATTTTTGTCATGATTCCAAGAGCTTCTGCATCCGCAGAACGGATCAACGAAGTATTGGATATGCAGCCTGACCTTAGTGATCCAGAGCAGCCTCGTGGCATGAAATCCCTACAGGGCACCATTGAATTCGACAATGTGACCTTCCGTTATCCGGGAGCAGAGAATGCGGCACTGTCGGGTATTTCGTTTACAGCCCGTCCCGGGGAAACTACAGCCATTATTGGTGGTACGGGATCAGGGAAATCCACGCTGCTCAGCCTTATTCCCCGTTTCTATGATGTCACGGAAGGCAGCGTGCGGGTTAACGGT
Source organism: Paenibacillus sp. ACRRY (assembly GCF_022346995.1). GTDB lineage: Bacteria > Bacillota > Bacilli > Paenibacillales > Paenibacillaceae > Paenibacillus. The sequence continues at coordinate 247,375 of NZ_JAKRNM010000003.1, forward strand.
ACGGATGTACGAGAGATTAGTCAGGAAGATTTACGTGCGAAAATTGGCTTTGTGCCACAAAAGGCAGTCCTCTTCACGGGAACGATTGCGGAGAATATCCGACACGGGAAAGAAGATGCCACAATGGAGGAAATCGTTCATGCAGCCCGGACTGCGCAGGCTGAGAACTTCATTTCCGAGATGAAAGACGGGTATGACAGCCTAATTGCTCAAGGTGGTAATAACGTTTCTGGTGGACAGAAACAGCGTTTGTCCATTGCACGCGCACTTGTTCGTCGCCCGGAAGTGTATATTTTTGACGACAGCTTCTCCGCTTTGGATTTCAAAACAGATGCCAAACTTCGTGCTGCGCTGAAATCTGAAACGACCGAAGCGGCGGTGCTGATTGTTGCACAGCGAGTAAGTACAGTTATGGATGCAGATCGCATTCTGGTTATGGATGAAGGACGCATTGTTGGTTCCGGTACCCATAAGGAACTGCTCGCGAACAATGAAGTGTACCGCGAGATTGTATCATCCCAGCTGACAGAGGAGGAGATCGCATGAGTGAACGTGCCGAACATAAAAGCAAAGCACCACGTTCCGGCGGACCAGGTCATCCTGGTGGCGGTATGGGCATGCGTCCTCCGGGCGAGAAGCCGAAGGACTTCAAAGGTACGCTGCGGCGGCTGATCCAGTATCTCCAGCCACACCGATATCGTCTGCTTGGTGTACTTGTCGCAGCGATTCTCAGTACCGTGTTCAGCATTATCAGCCCGAAAGTTATGGCTGAAGGAACCGATATACTGAGCCAAGGCGCCATTGCCATTCTGCAGGGCATACAGGGCGCGGGTATTGATTTTCCCGCATTAATGAAAGTGTTGTATCTGCTCTTGGGATTGTACCTGTTCAGTGCAGCATTTATGTATATTCAGCAATATTTAATGGCTGGCGTTGCTCAGCGAGTGGTTTATGACATGCGTGAGCAGATCAGCGCCAAAGTGGGGCGGCTGCCACTGAAATATTTTGACTCCCGCACCCACGGGGAGACACTTAGCCGGGCGACCAATGATGTGGACAACATCAGTAATACGCTTCAGCAGAGTTTGGCACAGTTTATTACTTCTGTCGTAACTATTGTCGGCGTAATAATCATGATGCTGACGATTAGTCCATGGATGACGCTGATCACCATTTTGACGCTTCCACTAAGTGTAATTGTTGTAATGTTGGTAGCATCCCGTTCGCAAAAACATTTTGCCGGTCAGCAGAAATCACTGGGTGAGCTGAACGGACATGTCGAGGAGATGTACACCGGACACAAGGTCGTAAAAGCATTTGGACGCGAAGAACAATCGGTACAGCAATTTGAGAAAGTCAATGAAGAGCTGTATGAATCGGGCTGGAAAGCCCAATTTATCTCAGGGATCATCATGCCGCTTATGAGTTTTGTGGGTAACCTGGGTTATGTTCTGATCTGTGTGGTTGGCGGGATCTTTGTTACACGCGGCGCTATCTCAATCGGGGATATTCTGGCGTTCACGCAGTACTCTCGTCAATTTACACAGCCGATTAATCAGATTGCAAATATCTCCAATATTATTCAGTCCACTATCGCTTCGGCGGAGCGGGTGTTCGAACTGCTGGATGAAGAGGAAGAAGTTCCTGAGTCAAACCAGCCTCTGCAATTACAGCAGCCCGTAGGAGCGGTTGCGTTCCAAGGCGTTAATTTTGGATATAAACCGGATGAACTGCTTATCAAAAATATGAACATCGATGTTAAGCCGGGTCAAACCGTAGCCATCGTAGGACCAACCGGCGCAGGTAAGACGACACTGATCAACCTGTTGATGCGTTTCTACGAAATTCAGGATGGAAAAATCACGATTGATGGTATCGATATCCGGGACATGGAGCGCGGCAAGCTGCGCAGTCTGTTCGGGATGGTGCTTCAGGATACATGGCTGTTTAACGGAAGCATTCGGGACAACATCGCGTATGGACGTGAGGGTGCAACCGAAGCAGAAGTGGTTAAGGCAGCAGATGCAGCCCATGCCGATCACTTTATCCGTACGTTGCCGGATGGCTATGATACCGTGCTGAACGAAGAAGCATCGAATATCTCTCAGGGACAGAAACAGCTGCTCACGATTGCAAGAGCCATCTTGGCGAACCCTTCCATTCTTATTCTGGATGAAGCAACGAGCAGCGTGGATACCCGTACCGAAGTATTTATTCAGAAAGCAATGAATGATCTGATGAAGGATCGCACCAGCTTCGTCATTGCTCACCGCTTGTCTACCATTCGCGGGGCGGATCTCATCCTTGTCATGGATCACGGTAATGTGATCGAACAGGGTAATCATGAGGAATTGATGGCCCAGCAAGGATTCTATGCCGATCTGTACAACAGCCAGTTTGCAGAGCAGCAGCCTCAGGCGATCTAACTGAACCGATGCGTAGAATGATAAAAATAAGCCAGACTCCCCTGTTGGGAGCCTGGCTTATTTGTTGTGTGGTATCCTTTTTGCCGCAAAGTTGAAATGAATTACTTGTCTTTGGATTCCACCACAGCTGTACGATCTGCTTCATCACGGAAATCGACCTTCTCTTCGGGCTCTGCATCCGTGTTCGCTTCTTGAAGAGCTGACGGGGCGGGTTCGCCCGGAATTTGCTCACGCTGTTCGAGCATGCGTTTCACGACCTCATAACAGTCATCGACATGTTTGTTACCCACATAACGCATGGCTGTGAAGCTGAGAGCGGCGGCTAGACCTTGGCCTGCAAGTGGAACGAACTTGGCAACGGATTTGGTGGCTACGCGTACTCCGACCCGTTTCAATACCTGAACGACAAGTTCCTTCGTTACCATGCGGCCGATAACTTTGCTTCCGATGGACATGACGAATCCGTAAATCATGGATTTGGTCTCGGGGTCCATGCCGTCGAGCTGTTTTTGCGACAATCCGAATTTATTGTTAATGGCAGGCAATAGCTGCATAAGCATCCCCACATCAGCCAGTACGTCTGTACCAGGTAAAGGGACAAGTGTAGTACCAGCAGAGGCGGTTGCTCTCTTGCGGACCATCGTACGGCATTGCTTGCGGACTTGCTCCAATTGTTCCAACGTTGCCGGAATCATAGGGAATCCCTCCATTCGTATATGGTATAGATATAACCGATTTAGCTCCTTTTGAATGGCGTTGCCCCCGCGGGGCTGAATATTGAGTGTGAAGTAACCTTTTCTCTCTATCATGCGTTTAGTAAAAAAAGGAAAAAACTCAATTGCCATGGACGATTTCTATTTATTACGGATGTGAGGGGATTTTGATGCATGCACGGTTTTATTTACACCTGTTATTATGTTGTGTGTGTTGGCTGTTCATTACAAGCTGTTCAGAACAGGAGGGGAAGAACAAGATGGAATCCAGTTCGAATCAGGAATTATCTGCTGATAAACGGAACGCACTTCTGAAGAAGATCGAGCCGAAACAGATAGAGGCGATGAACAGATTGGGGATGCAGCTGATCAGAGAGCTTGGAGCGCAGGAGGCATCGAGTGGTAAGAATCTGTTAATCTCTCCTTATAGTATTTCAGTGGGGATGGGCATGGCATACCTCGGCAGTGAGGGAGAAACAAGGCGGGAAATGGCAGAAGCGATGGGTTGGTCAGGACGGGATGATGGGCAATTAAACACTACGGAAGCAGCACTGTATCAATTATTGACGCATCCTGGCTCTGAAATAGAGATCGAAATTGCCAATGCTGTGTGGATTAAGAACGGGGTCACGGTAGAAGATGAGTATCAGGCTAACTTACAGCAAGCATTTGAAGCCGAAATCGGGCCATTGCATGTACAACCCGAACACGCCAAAGATGAAATTAATCGTTGGGTGGAAGAGCATACTCGTGGCAGGATCCCTCAATTGATGCAGGAATCACCTGCAGTGGAAACGCTCATGATTTTGGTGAATGCCATAGCCTTTGACGGCAACTGGACGAACGAATTTCAACCTGAGTATACAAGAGATGGCGATTTCCGGCTTGCAAATGGAAGCACGATGTCTGTGCCGATGATGCATCAGTCGAAGCAATTCCATTACACGGAAAATGAGGATTGGCAGGCCATTCGTCTTCCCTATGGGGATGGACAAATGTATATGCTGGTTGTATTGCCCCGGGAAGGTCAAACGCTAGAAGAAATCCAGCAGCAGCTGGAGGATCATCCCCAGAAGCTGAATGAAACATCTGACTTCAGGTTGGTAGATTTGTCTTTGCCCCGTTTTCGAGCCGAGTATGGAATTCATTTAAAAGAAGCCATGCAGCAGCTTGGTATGGAGAAGGCCTTTGATCCGTATACTGCTGATTTTACAAAAATGATCCCGCGTGGACCGGACTGGCAAGCCTATATTGGCCAAATCATCCACCGAGCTGTGATGGAAGTGAGGGAGCAAGGAACCGTAGCGGCTGCTTCTACACTCTTGGATATGAGAGCAGGGAGTGCTCCACCTACGGATCGTGTCAAGATGGAGGTTAATCGTCCATTCATGGTTGCTGTGGTGGATGATTCAACTGGAGCATGGGTTTTCGCTGGAGTCATTCAGCAACCTGAACAGGTCGCTTCCCATTGACCTGCTTCAACCTTGAAGGCTAAAGGGTAAACAAGCATTAGAATGGAGGAAGAGAGCGATGACATTTAACAAAGCGTTGTTAATTCATCACAATCATGCCGGAAAAGCGAATCGTGCAGATGCTGTAGGTACTGCAACCGGGGTGCTAGCGCCTGCTGTTCGTGAGCTTGTTATTGTACGCACCGAGGAACCTGGAGAGGGAGAAGCCTTGTGCCGGGATCGCGGGGAACAGTTCGATGTCGTTTTTATTTTGGGCGGAGACGGTACGGTGCATGAATGCGTGAATGGACTGGCGAGTCTGCAGAACCCGCCGCTTATCGGGATTTTGCCTGGGGGGACCTGTAATGATTTTGCACGTTCTCTCGGATTGTCACCAGATGTGGAGGCTGCGGCACGTCAGCTGCTTGAGGGTCATGCTGTTTCGATCGACATTGGACGGGCCAATGATCGGGTATTCACGAACTTTTTTGGCATTGGATTAATCAGTGATACATCGCAGAATGTTAACTCCAACCTGAAGGGTACACTGGGTAAGCTGAGCTATTTCATCAGCACATTGCAGACCATTAGTAATACCGAGCCTTTTCATTACCGGATGGAGGCTGATGGCAAAACGATGGAAGGTGAGGCCGTCATGATCTACGCGGCGAACGGACGGTTTCTTGGAACGAATTCACTTCCATTTGCCCCAGATGCGCTGCAAGACGGTGAACTGGATATCCTCATTATTCATGAGACGGGCATTCCGCTACTGCGAGAGATCCTGGCGCACAAACCAGAGGGAGAGTGGCAGCCTCAGAATGAAAGCATCAGTTACTTCAAGGCGTCGACCCTGCTGCTGGAAACGGATGCTCCCATGCCCGCTGATACGGATGGTGAATTGTACATGAAGACACCCGCCGAGCTGTCGGTGCTGGCGGGTCATCTGACTTTTTTGACCGGGGATGTGTACTAAGCACTTCTCCGGTTTCTTTTTATATAAATTACCCTTGCCCTGCAGGGCCTACCATCTGACCTGCGGCATGCCGCTCACGGAATTCATGCTCCAACATACTCATGAGAATGGCATCATGATATTGATGGTTGTAGTACAGTGCATCTCTTCGCGTACCTTCGCGCTGGAAGCCCAGCCTCTCATAGGTACGAATGGCTCTCTCATTGAAGGCATACACCTCAAGTTCGATTCGATGCAGGTTACAAATACCGAAGCCGTAATCAAGCATCAACAGCAACGCTTCGCTACCATAGCCCTTGCCTTGGTGCTCCGCATGATCGATCCCTATTCGCAGGTGTGCGCTGCGGTTCTTGGCATGCATATCCATGAGAACAACCTCGCCGATGAGCTGATCATTTTCCTGTAAGGAGATGAGCAGCATAAGCCGGGAGTCGTCCTGACCTGCGTTTTCAACAAAGCGTTCCACTTGCGTGCGGGTGAAGCTGTTCTGTGTTCCTGTAAGTCTTCGCATCTCAGGGTCAAACAGACCCGGAAAGTAGTCATCGACATCCGTCGTCTCGAACGGACGAAGATAGATGCGTTCTGTCTCCAACAGACGGGGGACACGTGGGGATGGTGTTGATTGGGACATTCGTGATACCTCCTAAAATTCAAGCACTTCAGGATGACCTGAGGTCTTGCCTGTACACATGTAATTGGTTTGATCATTGAATCCTGACATGAGTATATCTCAAATAAAGTCTACTTCACTTTCGCTGAACCGCTCCGTCCAGAAATAAGGAAACCAGCTCATGAGCCAAGTCTTCAATGCTTCCGTTCATGCTGCGCACATCCTCCCGGTTCGCGAGCATGAGCAGGGACGTGAATGCTTGGGCGAGCAGCATAGGGCTCGCAGGGCGCAAATAACCGCTGTCCATCTCCCGCTTGAAGTGTGTGGCGAGAACATCGAAGATCTGGGTCTCGGCTTCACGGATCTGCGCAAGCTGGTCGGCATTGAGATACGATTCGGCTTCACGCATCATGGTTTCCGTGTCCACATGGGACTGCTGCATTTTGGCTGCAGCAACATTCTCCAGTCGCTGCTGCAAGGATCCGGGCTCTTCCAAACGAAGAGCCGTCTGCTGCTGGCCCATGGCCATCATACGCGTTATGGCGACAGTGAAGAGCTCCGGTTTGCTGGAAAAGTGATAATAAATAGACGCCTTGGTCACATGGCACAGTGAGGCAATCTGTTGAAGAGAGACGGGTTCATAACCATATTCCATAAATAACTGCGAAGCAGTCATTAGTATCTTGGACTGGACTGATGTCTGATCGGTACCTGCTTTTGGTCTTCCTGGTGACCGGGAAGGCGAAGTTTTTTTAGTCATGCGGCATACCTCTTTACATAAAAATTATCTTGGCATAAAGTGTTCAAAAAATTAGTATTGCAAAATTAACCTTACGGTATATATAATTAACTCGATTATACTATGACCCGTGGTTCATTTCTACAATTCATATACAATACGGTTTCATAGAAACAGAACAGGAGATGAAGAAACGATGCAAGAAAGATCGGGCTACGGCCGCTGGGTTGCGGGCAAACGAACCAAATGGATTACACTGTTAGTATGGATTATTATTGCGGTTGTACTCGGCGTGGTATGGCCAGCCGTAGGCGAGCGCGAGACGAATAACGCACAAGACCTCAGTGATTCCAAGCCGTCAGTACAGGCAGCTGCGATTGCTCAAAGGGAGTTTCCAGGTGGGGAAGGTCTCCCTGCATTAATTGTGTGGCATCAAGCTGGCGGGCTGACGGACCAGCAGATCGAACAGATTCAGGGGCTGACCGAGCGGCTGGATCAGGATCCGGTAGAGCAGCAGCAAGCAGTTGTGCCATTGTATCAATTGCCGCCACAGGCGATTCAAGGCCAGCTGTCGGAAGACGGAAGTACGCTGGTTATGCCGCTTTTCTTCAATGAAGGAGCAGACTCTGAACAATTGAAGGAAGGCATTGAAGCGGTCGAGCAGAAAACGGAGGACATCTTTGGCTCCAATCCGTTTGATGTCGCTATAGATGATGCCAATGCATTAACTGCACGGGTCACCGGACCTGTAGGTATATCCATTGATGCGAGCGGACTATTCGCATCGGCCGACGTGTCCCTGTTGATCGCAACGGTGGTACTGGTTCTGGTACTCCTGCTGCTAATCTACCGTTCTCCGGTACTGGCGATCATCCCCATTATTGCGGTTGGTTTCGCCTACATGGTCACGAGTCCGATACTCGGATTCATGGCGGATCAGGGCTGGATTACGGTTGATGCACAGTCCATCTCCATCATGACCGTATTATTGTTCGGTGCAGGTACGGACTACTGCCTGTTCATGATCTCCAGATTCCGCCAGATTCTCTATCATGAGCCGGACAAAAAGAAGGCGTTGTTCCAGGCCATCACCGGATCATCTGGTGCGATCGCCATGAGTGGATTCACAGTCGTTGCAGCCTTGCTGGTGCTTCTGCTGGCTGAGTACGGTGCATATCACCGTTTTGCTGTTCCATTCAGTTTGTCCATTTTCATCATGTTTATTGCCAGCTTGACGCTGGTTCCGGCACTGCTTGCCATCTTCGGGCGGGGATCATTCTACCCGTTCGTACCGCGTACGCACGATATGGAAGTGGAGCGTGCCAAGAAAAAAGGCAAACCGGCTCCGGCTCCGCGCAAAATCAAGGAAAGCTGGATTGGTCGCACAGTCATCACCAAGCCATGGACTGTACTGGTCATTACGCTGGTACTTCTCGGTGGACTAGCTGCCTTCTCCAGCCAGATCAAATTCACGTATGACCTGCTGTCTTCCTTCCCGGAAGATGTACCTTCACGTGAAGGATTTACGGTCATTGGGGAACAGTTTTCCGAAGGCGAATTGGCCCCAGCCAAGGTCATTATAGATGCAGAGGGCAAGGAAACCGATCTGAAGCAGCGTCTCGAAGCATTGGATTATGTAAGCAAGGTGGGTGAAGCTCAGCAGGGTGCTGAGAATGCCAACATCACCGCCTATGATGTCGAGTTTAACTTAAATCCATACTCCATGGAGGCTATGCAGCATATTCCGGATTTGCGGGCGACGGCTGAGCAGGCATTAACTGATGCAGGAATTACAGGTGTGGACAGTCACGTCTGGATTGATGGCCAAACTGCAGAGCAGTACGACATCGAAGTGGCCGGCGAGCGGGATGCGAGCATCATTATCCCTGTTGTCATCGGCATGATTACATTGCTGCTCTTGTTATACCTGCGCTCTGTGGTAGCTACGGCGTACCTGATCGCCACAGTGGTGCTCTCCTATTTCTCGGCTCTTGGACTCGGGTGGCTTATCATCCATTATGGTATGGGTGCAGATGCAATTCAGGGTGCAATTCCGCTGTATTCATTCGTATTCCTGGTAGCACTCGGTGAGGACTATAACATCTTCATGATCTCAAGTATCTGGCAGAAACGCAAAACGATGCCTTTACGCCAAGCGATCAAGGAAGGTGTAGGCGAGACAGGTTCTGTTATTACTTCGGCAGGTCTGATTCTTGCAGGTACGTTTGCTGTACTGGCAACACTGCCTATTCAGGTACTGGTGCAGTTCGGAATTATTACGGCAGCGGGTGTTTTGCTCGATACATTCCTTGTTCGTCCATTCATGGTACCTGCCATTACAACCTTGTTGGGCAAATGGGCATTCTGGCCAGGCAAATACAAGCCTGTCGCCGAAGAAGCAAGAGAGAAGCAAACGACCTCCATGTAATTTGAAGTCGAATTCAGGTTGCTCGGTTCATGTTACTGCTTGATGAGCAGTGCATGGATCTAGAAGATGCGGGCAGTGTGAACAACAGCACTGCCCGCATTTTTATGGCAACTCTGAGGCGATGGTTTACGTATAACAGGGTTTTGGGACATAATAGAAGGAACGTTGGTCCAGGGGCTGACGGATGAAAGTACATCAATGGGACAACCAGGGGAAGGATGAAAGTAAGTAATGACGAACCAACTTAATGTGTATTTTAACCATGACGGCGGCGTGGATGACCTCGTATCGCTGTTCATGCTTCTGCAGATGGATAATGTAAAAGTTACAGGTGTATCGGTTATTCCGGCAGACGGATATTTGGAGCCAGCGACGGATGCCAGCCGTAAAATTATTGATCGCTTCGGTACGTATTCCGTCGAAGTATCGAAATCCAACTCCAGAGGTAAAAATCCGTTTCCTGCAGCGTGGAGATTGCACTCCTTCTATGTAGATGCACTGCCTATACTGAACGAATCTGGCAAAATGGAAGCGCCTTTGTCAGCTGTTCCGGCTCACCAGCACCTGATTGAGAAGGTTCGTAACACAGAAGGCAAAACACTTCTTTTGTTCACGGGCCCACTGACGGACCTCGCACGTGCACTTGACGAAGCACCAGACATTGAAGAGAAAATCGACAAGCTGGTCTGGATGGGCGGTACGTTTGAAAAAGGAAACGTGGAAGAGCCTGAGCATGACGGCACAGCCGAATGGAACGTATTCTGGGATCCGGAAGCGGCTTATCGTGTATGGGAAAGCGGCATCCAGATCGACCTGGTCGCACTGGAGAGCACAAACAAAGTACCTCTTACACCTGCTGTGCGTAATCGCTGGGCAGCAGAGCGCCGCTACGAAGGCGTGGACTTCCTTGGAAACTGTTACGCAGGATGCCCGCCACTGGTGTACAGTGAAACAAACTCCACATATTATCTGTGGGACGTGCTGACAACAGCTTCCGTGGGTCGCGAAGATATCGTGAAAAAGAAAACCGTGAACTGCATCGTAATTCCAGATGGTCCTAGCCAGGGCCGTACGGTAGAGCAAGCGGACGGACGTCCTGTGCAGCTGGTGTACGATACGGATCCGGATGCATTCTTTACTTATATGACCGATCTGGGTAAAAAGGCTGCTCCGCAGCGCTACTAATCCAGATAACCATAGCATTGTCTTATATTCGTAAGATCACAAATAGCCGCAGGCAGAGCAACCGGGATCTCCCCGGTTTCTGCCATGCGGCTTTTTGTTGATCAACGTTCATCCTCTGAAGAAGCGAAGAATGGCTTGCCTTAGCCACTTCGTTCATTTCATTTGCTCTATATTTTGAATCGACTGATCAATGTATTTAGTTCACTGGATAATACACGAAGTGACTCGGCTGACGTGCTGATCTCACTCATCGATTGCAGTTGGCCGTCCGTGGCCGTTGATACCTCCTGAATGCTGGAGGAGGATTGCCGTGAAATTTGCTCCATGTCCTCCACTGAAGCCGAAACTTCCTCGGAACTTGCTGACAGCTGCTCGGAAGCTGCAGATACTTCATGCAGTCGTTCGTTTATCGTCTCAATTCCGTTATGGATGGACGTGAACGAGCGGCCTGCTTCCTGTACAACGTCCAGACCGGACTCGACTTCAGCAGTGCTGGCAGACATATGAGCGGATAACACAGAAGTTTGCCGAGTGATCTCTGCAACTAACTCGGCCACGTGCTGGGATGACTGCTCTGATTCCCCAGCCAGCTTGCGAACTTCGGAGGCCACCACTGCAAATCCACTGCCATGCTGTCCTGCACGGGCTGCTTCAATGCTTGCATTCAAGGCAAGCAGGTTGGTTTGGGAAGCAATACCTTTCATTAGCTGTGCAACAGATTCAATTTTATTGGAGTACTGCTCAAGCTGGGAAGCCGAAGCTGCCATCTGAGCATTGGATCGGTGGATTTTATCCATGCTGGCCATTGCGTTGTCCAGTTTGGCCTGCCCCTGTATTGCATTGCTGGTAGTTTCTTGGGATACTTCCGCAACCATGGAGGAAGAATGCGCGATATGCTGCATGCTGCGCGTGATCTCCTCCATCGCGAGGGTAACTTCCCCTGCGCGAGCAACCTGTTCGGCAGCACCCTTTGCCGTCTGGTTGGAATGATTGGCAATTCGCAAACTGGCTTCTGCTGTCGCCTGTGAATGTTGGGATACGCCTTCTGCAGCTTGTAACAGGGATTCCGAGCTTCGCCGAATGCCGGTCATGACATCCCGGGTGCCGGTAACCAGATGTCTGAACTCATTGGCCAGCTGCCCAATCTCATCTTTTCGTTCGAGTTCAACATGAACGGTAAGATCACCTTGCCTGACTTGTGCAATCATTCTCTTCAGTTTGACCAAAGGACGAGTCAAATAATGTGCGAATCCATATACCAGCAGTACACTAAGAAGCACAATGGCGAGTGCTGTCCAGATCATGGTCATCCGGTTTCTTGTCATGAGTTCATAGACGGCAGTGGAATCCAAATCCGCACCTACCAAGCCCAGCATTTCTCCGTTTGATCCTTGAATAGGTACATAGGCTGTGATGGTTGCTCCGTATTCATCCTGCGTTAGGTCACCCCGTATGGAAGTCTGTGTATCAAATGCGTCGAGCATCCCCTGATAATGGGTTTCTTCAGCAGCTCCGTAGGGAGAGAAGTCATCTTCTGCCACATCTGCGGCTGCACCATCGACCACATAAAAATAAGTGGTAGTGCCATTTTCTTCGCGTTTGCCAAGCGTGTACAGATATTTCAAACCATTGGCTTCCCTAAGCTGGCTAAGTTGTGCACGGAGCGCTGCATAGTATTCCGTCTGATTCTGTCCTGTGCTCAGCGCTGCATATTGAGGGATATCGATTAACTCAACCGCCCGTTCGGCAACAGCCTGTGCCTGCATCCCCATGGATTGTTCCACAAGCTGGGCAGAAGACCGGTACATCGTTATGCCAAGGATGGCGCCGGCTGCCAGCATGAGGCAGGAAAAAAATAAAAAGATACGCATAAACAAGCTGTTCATTAGTAGAAACGTTCCTCCTTTTTCAGTAAAACAATCATTCGTTAAATAAGCCTGCATAAGAAAGCTCATGTTGCTTCTTCATTTCATTCATTATGTACTTTGTTTGAATGTACTGGATTGATTTCTATTTCGAGTATCGGCATATAGCCTATAAAGAATTAGCTCCCGAATGATGTTCATCCGGGAGCTAAAGCTGTTCTTATGGTATTTTCGCTAATTACATCGTTCCGCCACCTTGGCGAACGGAAGGAGGAATTTTCTCTGGTCCCTGGTTAATGTACCGGTTAATAAATGTACCGACTTTGGCATCGTCGAAGATGTCCAGCTTCATCGTTTTGGTCCAGGCCGTCACGACGACTTCACTGCCTTCTGGAATATCCTTGTTTGGTACAGCCAGTATGCCGGCCCCCGCCTCACGGAACTTGGTCAGATATTTCAGGTGCTCCTTCAGGTCTTCGCTGGCGTTCTCACGATAATAGATGATGATATCGCCATGCTCCAGGTTATGAACAAGATAAGGATATCCCGGGAAATCGGTGTAAAAGCCAAACTTGATGTCATGTGGGTTGTGAGGCCCTGAAGTGGGAATGGTCATGTCGTAATCAATAGGGTCTTCCGTATGTTCTGCACCATAGTAAGGATCATCTGTTACTTCAATGTTGGCATTAGCGTTAAGATCAGCCACGTCATATTTGTCGAATGCATCTTGCGTGAAGAACAGAATCAGGATGATGACGGAGACGCCGAGCAATGCGTGTGCAGCCAGCCGGATGGACCGACTTTTCTTTTTGATGGTGGCTCGTTCATCCTTTTTCATGTGACTTAGTACTTTGCCCTGTGTACGCGAAGCTAAAATATAAGCTGCGATGGAGAGCAGCAGCAGGACTGCCCCTACAATGAGCCACAGATAGGATGTTCCTGCCTCGTGGTTCATTTGCATCTGATTCATATCGTGATTCATCGATTGATCCTCTTCTTTCTTTTCTAAAATGGAAATAGCCTTTAATATCACTACGCCATGTAGTGTTTAGCTGCGCCGAGAACTCTTCTTCAAGGAAACCGTGAAGCTCCCGGTACGTAAATTCAAACATAAGGTTTGCACTACACATTATAGTGTATCGAAGAAGCCAGTGCAATCCTGGATCGGGAAACGAAAAAAGACTCTTCTGATTTGAACCAGAGGAGTCTCTTCGTAGATGTAATTTTGAAATGAAAATCGGACTACAGACGACCGAATGGCGATAGCATCATGCCCAGAATTCCAAGAATGGAGCCTGCAAGCAAACGGTACAAAATGTAGAGCAAAACAACGTTGGCAATAAGGACAGTATACATGCTGTCGATGGCTGACTTCGTACGATTGAGCGGATGTTGGAACAGCACCGCATTCATGCCTGCAAAAACAATGACATACGAAACAACCAGCAGGAAGATCGCGATCGGGTATGAAATAAAGATAAACAAGTTCGCCAGCACAAGTGCTGCAACAGACGGAACAAGTAAGGTACCATACTGTGCTACCAGCGTTTTCGGACGAAACGTGATTTTCTCGATTTTCAATACAGCGTAGATCAGTACTACAGCCACAAGCAGGATGATCGCGGTAAACAGCAGCGGGCGGATGAATCCAGCTACGAATAAACCACCCTTATCTAACCGGCTGAAGGTAAGTAAAAAGTATGTAGAGGACAGGATTGCAATGAGAGCCATCGTAATTAATCCGTTTAGCGCATGTTGATCACCGACGGTTTTCATCGTTTGGTAAGGACGGGCTAGGACGCTAACAAAATAGGATATGTACTGTTTGCTGACTTCTTTGGCTTGCTGCACCTTCTCATTTTGCATGACATTGTTCCACTGATTGCTGTCTCCTGCAGACGACTGGTTATTCGGGCCGGAATTGTCATACGTCTGGTCATGAGGTGTTGGAGCAGAAGGTGTACGGGATGGAACGGATTGAGAAGGTGCTGCTTGCGTACTGGACCAACGTGTATATTCCGATTCGACAGCAGCAGCTGATTCATGGTCACGGGGAGTGGTAGAAGAAGATGGGGACTGAGTCAGATCTGTACCACACCTCTCGCAGTAATGTGCATTTCCATTTTCATGATTACATACCGGGCATTTCATAACAGGGGCCTCCAATTTCATATATTAAGTAGTATATACATTTTGTCTCATTTTAACGTTTGGTGCCGAAGTTTGTCTATGTTTACAGCGTAATTAATAACCGTAATTTCCCAAATGAAACGAACGGTGTATCAAAAATGATTTTCCAAGCAACAATATTATAGGAAGTGATCAGGTAGAGAGTTTTCGTTTACAGTGGAATTGGCATATGAATTTTGGTGTTTTTTTGGTCATCGTTCGCTTTTATGTGTTATTTGCATGTTAAGTATATCTTTTGGGTTGCCTCCTACCTCATATTTATGTATAATCAAACGTGTTAACACGTCGAATGTACGGTAGTAAATGATGAAGGTGAATTCATGGAACTGCTGGACAGTAATGAAAGTAAGAAAAAGATGTGCCAGTATTACAACGAAATTTCGAAGGAACTATTCGGCTTCGGAACCACTCTCCTGAGAGTGACCGTGGATCAGAATATTGTGACCTTCTTTGCCAAGCACCGACGTTCGCCACGCTCTGACGCCCTGGAAGGGGAGGCCCCCGGCTTGAAGCTGGAAGTGGACTTCCGCATGTCTGTCTTATATAAGAAGAAATTCCGGGAGAAGCTCGAGCAGCACATGGGTTTGCCAATTGAAGCTGTACTAAGGGATTACGATGCGTCCACACAGTGGGCCATTACGAATATCATTCTGGAACAGGCATAGTGTGGATCGACTGGTTCGATTCAGGTCATGCGCGCGTTTCGATTATATCGTCCCAACAATTTCATATGATGGCGTCTAGTCTTCGGATTGATTCTGAAGCAGAAACCAATGTTGTACCGGCAGCGGGTGTCGCTTTCCTTTGTTTACGAAGAAAAGTGTTCTTGTTCTTACAAGAATGCTTTTCTTTTTGTTTTTTTATAACACATCACACATTTCAGGAGGAATTCAAGATCATGATGAAAAAGTGGGTTAGCGGTTTGGCAGCAGTGGCAATGACATCGGTATTACTTGCAGGTTGCGGCAGCAGCACGGATGATGCGACAGGTGGATCTGGCAGCGAGGGAACAGCACCGAACAAACTGGTGATCTCCACTTGGGGCTTCTCCGAAGATTTCTTCAATGAAGAAGTATTTGGTCCATTCGAAAAAGAACATAATGTGGACATCGTGCTTGAAGTCGGTAACAACGCTGAGCGTCTGAACAAAATCCGTCAAGGTACATCGAATGTGGATGTCATCTACCTCTCCGACTACTATGCACAACAAGGTATCGATGAAGGTCTGTTTGAGAAAATCGATCGTTCCAAAATTCCGAATGTTAATGATATTTACGATATTGCCAAAGCACCACTTGGCGAAGATTATGGCCCGGCATACACCGTTGGACAGCTCGGGATTGCCTACAATCCTGACCTCGTCTCCAAAGAAGTGACTTCATGGAGCGATCTGTGGGATCCGGCATTTGAGAATAACCTGACGATCCCGAATATTACGGCAACAGCAGGCCCAATGGTCGTGGATGCAGCTTCTCGCGTAGCCGGAAACGATACATTTAATGAAGATGCGGCATTTACGAAACTGAAAGAATTGAGCGGCAATGTGGTTAAATTCTACAGCCAAACGTCCGAGTTCGTGAACATGTTCTCGCAAGAAGAGATTGCAGGCGGACCGATCATGGAAATGTATTTCAAGGATCTGAAAGCAGCTGTGCCTAATGCGAAGTTTGTTGCACCTAGCGAAGGCGCATATGCAGTTATGAATACAATCAACGTGGTGAAAGGCAGCAAAAACAAAGAGCTCGCTGAAGAGTTCATTAACTGGCAGCTGAGCCAGGATGTACAAGCGAAGTCTGCCAAAGCCAAAGTGGATTCACCGGTAAACACCAAAGTTGAATTGACTGCAGAAGAAGCAGAAGGCGTGACATATGGCGCTGACGTGGTTGAGAAGCTGAACAAGCTGGATATGGAATTCGTGAACCAACAAGCGAAAGCTTGGACGGATCGTTGGAACCGTGAAATTGCACAATAAGAAACATGGGATAGAGCTAGATAAGAACGACAGATAGCGACTTATCGAAATGAATAACCTTTGCAGCAAGCACGATCAATGGTAAGGAGTGGAGAACGTATGAGTGAGGCGTTACAACGTATCATCCTGGATGTAGATACGGGTATTGATGATGCGCTGGCCATTTTGCTGGCCGTCAAGAGCCGGAAGCTGGACATTCTCGGCATTACCACAGTTTGCGGGAACGTATCGCTCCAGCAGGCAACGGATAATACATGCAAGATTCTTGAACTGGCGGATGCGACTGATATTCCTGTGATGGCTGGAGCGGCCAGTCCGCTTACCCGCCAATCACATTATGAACATCGGGTACATGGACAGGATGGATTAGGCGGAGCACTGCCTGATCCGGCCGTGTCCAAGCAAGCGGAAGAGGGTTTTGCACCGGACTATATTATTGAGCAAGCCAAGCGGTATCCGGGTGAACTTACGCTGATTATGACTGCGCCACTAACCAACCTGGCACTTGCCTTGCTGAAGTGTCCAGAACTGCCTTCTTTATTGAAGGAAGTGATCTTCATGGGTGGCGTTGTTCGCGGACATGGCAATATTACACCGACGGCAGAGTACAATACGTACGCTGATCCGGAAGCTGCACGCATTGTTCTGCATGCAGGCATTGAGAAGCTTACGCAGGTTGGCCTGGATGTCACGCGTCAAACGCTGCTGAATGAAGCTACAATTGAGCGTCTCACAGATCCTGCGCTGCGCGCGTACGTGGCTCAGAGCACAGAGATCTACATCAACCGTTACGAACAAATGAACGGTATTCGGGCTTGCGCTCTGCATGATCCGCTGGCAGTGGGCGTTGCCCTTGCACCCGAACTGGTAGGACGCAAATCGTACTACGTGGATGTCGAAACGGCCAGCCGCCTGTGCGATGGCCAGATGGTATGTGACTTTCAAAACCGTTTGGGCCAGCAGCCTAACACGCTTGTCTGCGAAACGGTGGACGCGGAAGCGTTCCTTGAACTTTTTATTAACGCATTAAATGCGTAGTTCTACTCCATTCAGTGAGTAAAGTTAGGCTCAGTCTTAAAATTAGTTCTTAATATGATTCGCTTGTAGTGGAGGGACGAAATCGATTCTGAAGAAACGCAGTGTTCACCTTTATCCCCGGATTTCAACCTTTAATAAAGGATCAGAGAAATCTGGGGATAACAGCGATCGGAAGAACGATTCGGACCGGAACGGTTGCCAAGCAGAGATAGTAAGTACTTGTTTTTGAAATGATCTAAACTTTCGAAACAAACCATTTTATAAGTCAGGAGTACCGCGATGAAGAAATCAGTAATCTACTGGCTACTGCTGCCGGGGTTCGTGTTTTTGGCGGCATTTATGATCATTCCGATTGTCCTGACGATCGGATCAACGTTTTTCCAGGAAAACTCCTTCACATTTGAAGGATACATGCACTTTTTCAGAGACCCTTACTTTTTGAAAATATTGCTTACGACGCTGCAGGTCAGCGTGGTCACCACCCTTGTCTGTGTGGTGCTCGGATTCCCGACAGCTTATTATATTTCGCAAAAAGCGCCGCGCCGCAAAGGTATCCTGCTGGCACTGGCCATTTTCCCATTGCTGACAAGCCCGGTGGTACGCTCGTTCAGCTGGATGATCATTCTTGGACGCAAAGGTCTGATCAACAATGCACTGGTTGGCCTGGGCATCGTGGATAAACCGCTGGATATCCTCTACACGCCGGCAGCCATGATGATTGGTCTGACTCACCTGTTCCTGCCGCTCATGATTATCTCTCTGGTCGGTGTGCTTGAGAACATCGACAATGACCTGCTCAAAGCAGCACAAAGTCTGGGAGCTTCACGTATCACGGCATTCCGCCGAGTTGTATTCCCGCTGGCTGTGCCAGGGCTTGTCATCGGAGCCGTGCTTGTATTTGTCGGAAGCCTCACGGCGTATACGACACCGGCGCTTCTTGGAGGCAAGCAGCGTGTGATCGCCACGTTCCTGTATCAAAACGCCATGACCCTTAACGACTGGTATCTGGCCTCGGTCGTTGCTGCAATTATGATTGTCATCACGTTTGTCGTGGTCGGTGTCATGAACAAAATGGCCAAAACTTTAAATCCGAAGGGGTAGACACATATGCGGGAGAAACATATCGGGCTGGGCCTGTTCAGTCTGCTGGTCTTTATCTTTCTGCTGGGCCCGCTTCTGATCATATCGGTCACTTCGTTTGAACCGGGAACGGTACTCAAATTTCCGCCGGAAGGCTTCTCCTTCCGCTGGTACGAAAATATTTTTAACACAGGCGGGTTTCTCCGCACGTTCCAGACGTCCATCATCATTTCCCTGCTGGGAAATCTGCTGGCGCTGCTGCTCGGAGTACCAGCTGCCTATGCACTCAGTCGTTACGATTTCAAAGGCAAGTCTGTGCTGAACGCACTGTTCCTGTCCCCGGTACTCATTCCGGGAATCGTGCTTGGTTTTACATTGATGAAATATCTGATCGTGATCTATCATCTGCCGATGTATCTGGGCCTGCTGATCGGTCATACGATTATCATGCTTCCCTTTATCATTCGTGTCATTGCTTCCAGTCTTTCGAGCTTTGACTTTGCCGTGGAAGAAGCTGCACTGAGTCTTGGCGCAGGGCGGATAAGAACGTTCTTCCAGATCGTGCTGCCCAACATTCGTTCGGGGATTCTGGCGGCCGTGCTGATTGCCTTCCTGGAGTCGTTCAACAACGTGGATATCTCCGTGTTCATGACGGGGCCGGGGGTAAGTACACTGCCGATTCAGATGCTGACGTATGTGGAGAACTATTTTGACCCAACAATTGCAGCCATTTCCGTGCTGCTGATGGTACTGACCGGACTTTTAATGTTCGTGATCGAACGGATCATGGGCGGATTTTCATACTTTACTAAACGTTAATTGGAGGCGCAGAACGCTATGGCATTGCTGACATTGGATCGCGTATCGGTGGCTTACGATAACCAGACGATCCTGAAGGATTTTCAATTGGAGCTGGAAAAAGGTAAGCTGCTCTCCCTGCTCGGACCGAGCGGTTGCGGCAAAACAACTACGCTGCGCCTCATCGCCGGATTCCTGGAAGCAACACAGGGCAAGTTTATGTTCGGCGGCAAGGACTATACGAAGGTTCCGGTGAACAAGCGGAATTTCGGATTTGTATTTCAGAGTTATGCGCTATTCCCGCATCTGTCTGTCTATGACAACGTGGCCTTCGGCCTGCGGATGCGCAAGGTAAAAGACAAGGATATCTCAGCACGTGTTATGCGTATTCTGGAAGTGGTGAACCTGAACGGCTTCGAGAAGCGTTTTCCACAGGAACTGTCCGGTGGACAGCGGCAGCGGGTGGCGATTGCCCGTGCACTCGTGATTGAACCGGATCTGCTGCTGTTTGACGAACCGCTCAGTAACCTGGATGCCAACCTGCGACTGAACATGCGGGTGGAGATTCGCCGGATTCAACAGGAGCTTGGAATTACAACGCTGTATGTCTCCCATGACCAGGAAGAATGTTTCTCGATCTCGGATCAGGTAGCCATCATGAACAAGGGCGTTGTCGAGCAGCTCGATCGCCCGGAGACCATTTTCAAATATCCGGCAACGGAATTTGTAGCCCAATTTATTGGATTCCATAACTTTATTGAGTTTGCTGAACGCAATGATGCAGGAGATCAGATCTCGCTAAAAGCGGGAGGTCGTTTGTTTACAGCAACAGCTCATCCCGGAACGGCACGTCCCGGCGCTCGTAAAGGTGCAATTCGCCCGGACGATCTGATCGTCAGTGGAGATACGTCAGCGGATTTGGCCAATGCTTTGCCAGGTATCGTGAAGGTGAGTACGTATCTTGGACGCAGCTATCAATATGTCATTGAGACCGAACTCGGTGATTTTACGGCGAACCAGGAGATGGAGACACCATACCTTAGCGGGCAGCGTGTCAGCCTGATTTTCCCACAGGACAAGCTTGTCCTCGTTGAATAGAAGCAATATTCGTGAATAGCATTAAGAAGCAGCAAAGGCAGCATGCTGCATGATTGACTATGCAGCATGCTCAAAAGAAGGAGATTATGCCCCATGCGTGCAGATCAACTGATTGTGAATGTAAATGTGTATAACAGTTATTATAAACGGTTTGAATTGAACAACGTCGCTGTACTTGACGGCAGATTCATGTATGTCGGACCCGGCGGCCCTGAGCTGATTCAGGCAGACGAAGTGATCGATGCGCGGGGAAGATACATGATTCCTGGCCTGATCGATATTCACCTGCACATTGAGAGTACCATGGTGACACCGGCTACCTTTTCCCATGGCCTGATTCGCTGCGGAGTAACGTCCATTGTAGCGGAACCGCATGAGATGGCCAATGTGTTCGGACTGGAAGGTGTGCAGGAGATGATGGCTGCGAGTCGTGAGACGATGGTCAACATGTTCTATGCCATCCCGAGCTCCGTTCCGGCAACGCCGATGGAAACAACGGGCGGTTCTATTGAGATCGAAGATATGGATGTGCTTCTCGCAACCGGAGAGATCATCTGTCTGGGTGAAATCATGAACTACGTGGATGTCATTCGTGATCCGGAATGCAAGACCAATCAGATTCTTCAGCATATTCGCAAAAATTACCCGGATCTCGTGATCGAAGGTCATACACCGAAGTTGCTAGGGCTGGATCTGCACCGACTGATCTATGCAGGTGTGGACTCGGATCATACCCATCAGAGCATTGAAGGACTGCAGGCGCGGATTTCAGCAGGCATGTTCATTGAGATTCAGGAGAAATCGATGACCCCTGAGGTTATGGAATATCTGATCCAGCATGATGTGGCTCAGCATTTCTGCTTCGTGACGGATGACGTTATGCCGGACTCTCTCGTGGAACGAGGTCATCTGGATCATATTGTGCGTAAGGCCATTCACATGGGTATGCGTCCGGAAGATGCCATTTACGCAGCAACGTCTACACCGGCATCCCGAATGAAAATGACGGATCGGGGCAGCATCGCCCCAGGCAAGGTGGCGGATTACGTTCTCGTATCGAATCTGGAGACATTGGCAATTGATCAAGTGTACAAAAATGGCCGGAAAGCTTATGACGACTACGAACCGTATAAGCAGGAACGGATGACGGGACAGTTCCCGCCCCATTTCTATAACAGTGTACAATTGGACAAGCTGACAGCAGAGGACTTCACGATTTCATTGAGCGATCCCAAAGTAATAGGTACTGCTGATGATGCAAATAAAGCTTCATTCAACTGCCGCGTGATGATGGTGAAGGATGGCTCGACCTTTGTGGAAGAACATATCGCAGAGGTTCAGGCAGTGAATGGTGAACTTCAGTGGGAAGATAGTGGGTACGGACAGATTGCTACCTTCGAACGTTATGGTGTGAACGGCAATCGGGCACATGGTTTGATCGGTGGAGATACGATTAAACGGGGAGCCATCGCGACGACATATTCACATGATAACCACAACCTTCTGGTTGTTGGTCGCAACCGTGAAGATATGATGCTGGCGGCTAACACGGTTATTTCGAGCCAGGGTGGCTTCTGTGTGGTAGAGGATGGCAAAGTGCTGTCTCATCTGGAACTGCCTGTAGGAGGCATTTTGACAGAAGAACCGCTCGCAGTTGTGTCTCATCAAGTGAAGGAATTGCGGGCAGCCATGCTTTCTTTGGGCTATGTGCACTATAACCCGATCATGTCGATCAGCACCCATTCACTTGCTGTGAGCCCTGCGCTGAAAATTACAGATCACGGTTTGATTGATGTGAATGCAGGCAAGGTTGTACCGTTGGTTGTAGAATAAATGGATAGTTCATTCAATTGAAGAACATAAATAGGTAGGTATACTGTAGGAAAGAGTGCAGTATAGCTACCTTTTTTGCAGTTGGGTTAAGGCGGAATAACATTGATCTTTCTTTTCCGCCTTCAATGTTCATTTTTATGCTTCTTCATTTTTATGAGCATTACTGCGTGGTACACTGACCTTATTGCACACCCCGTCATCGGGATTAAGACTAACAGATAGCTAGAAGAGGGTTTGGCATCGTAAGTATAATAGGCGTAGACTAGTATCAATGCAGCTACCACGAAAAAAATGAGATTTAGGACTAAGCTATAAATATTATGTTGTTTCTTTTCTTTCGGGTATGTGGAGAATGTCATGCAGTTTTGCTGCCTCCTTGCAGATTTGTTAAAAAGTTATTGTATCATTTATTAAATTTTGTTTCCATAATATTCTAATATCTTATTAATTTTATGAGTGGAATATAACTTACTTCATTGAAGATAGAGAAAGGGGGCAATTATGTTACCCAAGAACCAAGCCCAAAAAGCCATATTTTTCGATGTAGATGATACACTGTATGACCACTTGCAGCCGCTTAGAGGAGCACTGCAAGAGGTTCTTGGTCTAGCCGATGAGGTTCCATATGCCGAGATTTATCACCAATTCCGCTACTACAGCGACTGGTTGTCCGATCAGGAGGGCCTCTCTGCAGTTCCGGAAGCAGAGGCCGTGGAACGGATGCGCAGACGCAGATTTGAACTGACGATGAAGGAGTTCGGCGTAGCTTTAACCGAGGGACAGGGTGAGGCACTGCAAGCGCAGTATCTGAGCAGACAGTTTCAGATTCAGCCATTTGAAGGTGCTTATGATCTGATCAGGAGTCTTATGGCAGACGGACACTTTGTAGGACTCATCACGAATGGTGAGGGGAGACATCAGAGACGCAAGCTTGAAGCACTGAATGTGTTTGACCTGGTTCCCGAGGAGAGAATCTTCATCTCAGGAACCATTGGGTATGCCAAGCCGGATCGGCAATTGTTCGAACATGTGAGCAAACAGACAGGCACGGATGCTCGCTCCAGTTACTATATCGGGGACTCATGGCGTAATGATGTAGTGGGTGCGGTAAATGCCGGATGGAATGTCATCTGGTTTAACCACCGGGATGCTCTGCCGGAATCGAACCATCAGCCCCATCATGTGGCGCGTGATTATAATGAAATAACTCGCATTCTTACATCCGAGTTTGTTCTACAATAAAGAGTGATATATGTGTTCATGCAGCCCTGTTACCTAACTTAGGTAGGTAATAGGGCTTTTTGGGGTGTGGAAAATGTGAGGATGATCGCTGCACATCGAGTGAATTTGAGGTATAAATGCTGTCTGTATTCTGACAAGCGGCATGATCCCGTATCTATTGGAAGATGAAGTGGAACTTCATGGAATCTTCATTTAGTGGAGTAGGCTGAGGCCTTCACAAAGCAGAAGGGTGGTGTTATAATTAAAACAAGATTTAGATTAAGTCTAAATTAAATATAGCACAATAATCAGAATTCCTAATTTAAAATCAAACTATATTGTATATGAGAGGGGAACCTATCCATGAGCACAATTCAAACAACTAACACTTTTACAAACCACAACGCAGCATTGCAAGACGTCCTGAACCGCCAGATTGCAGGCTGGTCTGTATTGTATACGAAATTGCACCATTTCCACTGGTATGTTCAAGGTCCACATTTCTTCACACTGCATGCCAAATTCGAAGAACTGTATAACCTGGCTACTGCGAACATGGATGAAGTCGCAGAACGCTTGCTTGCTATTGGTGGACGTCCGGTAGCTACGATGTCCGAACAGCTTCGTTTGTCTCCAGTTGATGAGGCACAGGGACAGTTGTCTGCTGAGCGTATGGTAGAGTCTGTGGTTGCCGATCTGCGCACCATGGTAAAAGTGATTGGGCAAGGCATCCATGCAGCAGGAGAAGCAGAGGATAACGCAACGGAAGATATGCTGATTGGATTCACAGCGGCATTAGATAAAGAAATCTGGATGTTAAACGCATTTTTGGGCAAATAAGCTAAGATATCCCGCATCCTGACAAACGATATGTAGAGTCCGTGAACAAAGTCCCCGTTCGCTTACAAATCCGGTGTGCTTGCCGTATAATAATGGCATTCGAGAGACACAGATTGGTGGAATGAATGATGCGGACAGACCTGGATCAATTGCAGGGAGAAGCTGAACGGTTTATATATACATGTTATGAAGAGCTGGGCCATTCGCGAGAAGATGCGGAGGCCCGGCTTATTGCTGTTCATCAGGAGATTGTAGATACGGGCACTTATGTGCATACGACCGAAGAGTTGGAGCATGGCTGCAAAATGGCGTGGCGGAACAGCAACCGCTGTATCGGACGATTGTTCTGGGACAAGCTGCGGATCGTGGATGCGCGTCATGCAGACACAGTCGGAACTGCTGCGGAGGCCGTGATGAATCATATTCGCGTGGCATCCAATGGCGGTAAAGTTATCCCGATGATTACGATTCTTCCGCCGAATGGGCCAAGTGGAGCCCCTGTACGGATCTGGAACCACCAGCTCATCCGTTATGCCGGATACGAGACGGAACAAGGTATCATTGGGGACCCTGCATCCGTGGAACTGACCAAGGCTGCGATGTCACTTGGCTGGCAAGGGGCAGGGGGAGATTACGATGTATTACCGCTCATTATTCAGGCGCAAGGGCAGGCTCCCGAGTGGTATGTTGTACCCCATGAGGAAATTGTAGAAGTGGACATTGAACATCCCGAGCGATCTGAAATTGCCGAACTCGGCATGCGTTGGTACGGTGTACCGATGATTGCGGACATGCGGCTTGAGATCGGAGGCATCTCTTACCCGGCTGCGCCGTTTAACGGCTGGTATATGGAGACGGAAATCGGTGCACGTAATCTGGCGGACACATTCCGCTACAATAAATTGCCTGCAGTGGCGGCAGCACTCGGACTGAACACATCCACCGAAACGACACTATGGAAGGACCGTGCACTCGTTGAGTTGAATGTAGCCGTACTGCATTCCTTCAAGAAGGCAGGGGTCAGCATAGTAGACCACCATACGGCGGCATCGCAATTTGCTTTGTTTGAGCAAAGGGAGGAAGTAGCGGGACGTGAGCTGACTGGAGATTGGGTCTGGCTGATCCCACCCGTTTCACCGGCAACGACCCACATTTTCCACAGCTCCTATCGCAATGAAATCGTGAAGCCGAACTTTTTCTGTCAGGAATCAGCGTATACATTAGATGGAGAATCATCTGGTGCTGGACCAGAGAATGTGGAACAACAGAATACAGATGTCAATCACCATCGGCCACAGGCTGGAGATTCATCCATGAGATGCCCGTTTGCACACTAGATGTGCGAGCGGTTTTTTTCTTTTTCCATCAGCTTAAGGTCTGCAAAATAGGAAAAGGTTAAGGGGAATCTTTCTCTATATGGATAGATAAAACTCTTCTATAATGAGTCATGAATCCGCATAGGAGGGGATAATCCATGGGTTACATTGAGACATTGAGGGGCTTGGTTGGCAATGCTCCTGTAATTTTGGTGAGACCGAGTATTCTTATCTTGAATAAGGCTGGTGAGATTCTATTCGTTCGGCATAATGATGATAGCTGGGGAGTGCCTGGTGGATTCATGGAGTTGGGAGAGTCGGTGGAAGAGGCAGCGATGAGAGAGGTTCAAGAAGAGATTGGGATAAAAATAAAGAATCTGGAGCTGTTCGGCGTCTTTTCCGGTAAAGAATTATATACGAAGTTAAGAAACGGGCATGAATATCATAATGTGGTCATTGGATACGTTTGTATGGAATTTGAAGGTGAGCCTAAGCCAGATGGCGTAGAAGTTCTGGAAGCGAAGTTTTGCAACCCGACAGAATTACCCGACAAGACAGACCCATACTTAAAAAGAAAAATTCAAGAAAATGCACAACATATCGCCTCTTTAATAGGAAGAAAATAAAAGGATAAGACCGCCCACTCATGTGAGCGGTTTTGTACGTTACCCTTGTTTCGCTCTGTACCTGCTCCGCATCACCGCCTGAACGGTAATGGCAGCAGCGATCAGCACCAGATTGAAGACAAACACGGCGTATAGCGAAACGTACTCTACAAGCAGCGCAGCAATCAGAGGAGAAATGATGGAGCCGATCTCAGCTGCAGAGACAATTTTGCCAATGACCGCACTTCTACCTGCATCTGGGATGTGGTCGCCGATATGGGCGAAAAAGGAATCCATGTAACAGGCACCGCCAACCCCACCAATCAGCATGCCAACATAAACCCACGCATAAGAAGAGGTGCTTAGAAAAACAACCACTTCAATGCCGATCATCAACATGCCGAGCATACAAAGCAGCAGTCGATCACCCATGCGGTCGGATAGATAACCGGCTACGGGTGCAGCAGCCAGCGTGGATATTCCAGCCACGGTAAAAGCCAAACTGGTTGCAAACGGGTCCCAGTGCATGATATGGGCCGCATAGAGGGCGAAGTATGTCAGAAATACCGCATAGGCACTCATCTCAAGAAAGTGAACCGTACCGTAACCAATCAACTGCTGCCGCTGGATTAACCCTGTCCGAGAGTCTGCATGGGCAGGGTCGGGAGTGCTGGATGTTGGAGAAGCAGTAACCATATCGTCCACAGCAATATCGTATATGGCGGTATCCTTAGCAGCTGAAGGAAGGAGTTTATTCTCATGGGCATTATTTAATGGGATGACTGAGTCTGCCCCTGAGTCCAGACCTGGCATCTGCTCTGGCTCATCCTGTTTAATCATCTGTTCAGATTTTGGCCTGGTCTTCATCCCCATAGCAGTTCCCATGGCGATCAGGCAGCATAGCGTAACGAGCAGAAATGGAACCGATAGCGGCCAGTGCAGGGCAAGCCAGCCGCTAATCACCGGTCCAAGTACCATGCCTCCGCCTTCACTGCTGCTGATATATCCATTGTATAGACCACGGTTGTCAGCATTGCCCCCATCCCCGATGATGGATCGCACAATGACTGTAAGTCCGGTGGAAGCGAGTCCCTGCAGCAGCCGCAGCAGACCAAACAGAAGCGCAGCAGAAGAGATAGCGAAGCCGCCCATACAGACCGCGAGAATGAACAGCATGACGATCAGCGCCCGTTGACCTCCAAGTTTGCGGTAGAGTGCCGCAGCAGGAACCCCTCCAATGACTTTTCCAACATAAAAGAGTGCAAAAATAACCCCCATCATCCAGCCGGACAGGCCGAATTCCTCAATAAACAAAGGAAACAGGGGGAGAATCATGAAACCGCCCATCTGACTAAGAAAACAAATGATCATCAGCAAAGGCAGGTTGCGGCGAATGTCCACGTTCGAAGACTCCTTTCCTACGGACTCAGGTAAGCTCAAGAACCCTCCAATCGCCTTAGGATGCGTAGATATCGACATATAAACGTAATGTATGCAGGATTTGTGAAAATAAGAAGAAAAGACATACTGCGTTTACATCAAAACCATTGCGGATATAGCTGAATCATATATAATAGATGGGATTTGTAATAACGTTGTGTTTATAGAAAGTGTACAGGGTAAGTTGTACCTCAAGTTTAAGGGGGCGAGATGAAACATGTCAGATCAACAACCAATTATCCGGTTCGACCGGGTGACCCAGCAATACGATCAGGATGAAGCCGTATTGAAGGAAGTCAGCTTCGAGATTGAGCGGGGTAAATTTTATACGCTGCTTGGCCCTTCGGGCTGCGGCAAAACAACGATATTGCGGCTGATCGCCGGCTTTGCGGAGCCGACACAGGGCAGTATTTATTTTAACGGAGCATTGATCAACCGTGTACCTGCCCATCAGCGCCAGGTGAATACCGTATTTCAGGATTATGCGTTATTTCCGCATTTGAATGTATTTGAGAACGTGGCGTTCGGTTTGCGGATCAAAAAGATGAAAACGGCTGAAATACGCAGCAAAGTGTTGGAAGCCCTCAAATTCGTCAACCTGTCCGGGTATGAAAATCGCGAGATTGGCGAGATGTCCGGTGGACAACGTCAGCGGGTCGCTATTGCACGTGCGATTGTCAATGAACCGGAGATCCTGCTGCTGGACGAACCATTGTCTGCACTCGATCTGAAGCTCCGGACTGAAATGCAGTACGAGCTGCGTGAGCTGCAGCAGCGTCTGGGCATTACGTTTATTTTCGTTACGCATGATCAGGAGGAAGCGCTGGCCATGTCAGATGAGATTTTCGTTCTGAACGGCGGCGTAATTCAGCAGAGTGGTACGCCGAATGACATCTATGATGAACCGATTAACCGTTTTGTGGCCGACTTTATCGGTGAATCGAACATCGTATCCGGGAAGATGAAACAGGACTTCGTGGTAGAATTCGCTGGGGCACAGTATGAATGTGTCGACCAGGGATTGCAGCCGAACGAGCCAGTTGAGATCGTGATCCGTCCGGAAGATCTGGAGATTACGACCGAGGATCAGGGCAAGCTGAAGGTCAATGTCGACTCCCAGCTGTTCCGCGGGGTGCATTATGAGATCTCCAGTTATGACGATGCAGGCAATGAATGGTTGGTACATTCCACGAAGAAAGCCGTCGTGGGCGAACGTATCGGGCTGTATTTTGATCCGGAAGCCATTCACGTCATGCGCTTCAATGAGACCGAAGAAGAATTCGACAAACGACTTGAAGCCTATCAAGAGGCCGTCCATGCAGAGTAAGGCGAGTACACGCAATGCGTATCTGATTCCATATGTATTATGGATGGTGCTGTTCGTTGTCGCTCCGGTACTGCTGGTTGTCTATTATTCGTTCTTTGATGTAGAGGGCAATTTCACATTTGGCAACTATGCCCGCTTCTTCACGCCCGTATATATGCAGATGACACTGAGTTCATTCTGGTATGCGCTGCTGATTACAGTGTTTGCCCTGTTAGTTTCGTATCCGACGGCATATCTGCTGACCCGGACGAAGCACAAGCAGCTGTGGCTGCTGCTTATTATTTTGCCAAGCTGGATCAATCTGTTGTTAAAAGCGTATGCCTTCATCGGCCTGTTCGGGACATATGGCCTGACCAATTCCTTGCTTGAAGTAATCGGTATTGGTTCACAGCAGATCTTGTTCACCGACTTCAGCTTTATCTTCGTATCGGTGTACATCTTCATTCCGTTTATGATTTTGCCGATCTTCAACGCGCTGGAAGAGATGAATCCTTCGCTGATCTATGCGGCACGGGATCTAGGGGCTTCATCCTGGCTGACGTTTCGCCGGGTCATCTTCCCGCTGACGCTCACTGGAGTCAAATCGGGATGTCAGGCTGTATTTATCCCTGCGTTGTCCCTGTTCATGATCACCCGCCTTATTGCGGGTAACCGGGTTATTACGCTGGGAACAGCCATTGAACAGCATTTCCTCGTCACCCAGGACTGGGGAATGGGGTCGACGATTGCCGTCTTTTTGATTATTGCGATGGCGATCATTATGTTTCTGACCGGATCAGGGAAGAAGGAGGTGCGTAATGGGAAGAAACGGAAAGCTGTCTAACGTCTATCTGGCTGTCGTGTTTGCAATCCTGTACGCACCAATTGCGTACCTGATCTTCTATTCCTTCAACAGCGGCGGTCACATGCGTAATTTTGAAGGATTCACACTGGAATGGTACAGGGAAGTATTTGCCGATACCCGGCTGCTGATCATTGTACTGAATACATTTATTATCGCGCTGCTGTCATCGGCCATCTCGACAATCCTTGGCGTGGCAGGAGCTCTGGCGATCTATCATGTGCGGCGTAAACGGACCAAGAATACGCTGCTATCTCTCAATAACGTCCTGATCGTAAGCCCGGATGTCATCATCGGTGCATCCTTCCTGATTTTGTTCACCATGATCGGGATCAAGCTGGGTTTCACATCGGTCCTGCTGTCCCATATCGCGTTCAGCGTGCCGATTGTCGTCATCATGGTACTGCCAAAATTGCAGGAGATGAGCCCAACGCTGATGGATGCGGCACGCGATCTGGGAGCAGGCTCATGGCAGATCCTTACACGTGTGGTGCTGCCATACGTTAAACCAGGTATTTTTGCCGGATTCTTCATGGCACTGACGTACTCCCTGGATGACTTCGCGGTAACATTCTTTGTAACGGGGAACGGGTACTCGACGCTATCCGTAGAGATCTATTCCCGGGCGAGACAGGGTGTGTCATTGTCCATAAACGCACTGTCGACACTGCTCTTCCTGCTAACGGTACTGCTGGTTATTGGCTACTACTTCATTAACCGCCGCGCTGCTCGGACACCTGCCGGAAGGGGGCTGCGTCCATGAAGCAACTGGTACGGACATTTGCGATTGTATTTGTGGCAGCCTTTGCCCTGATGATCCTGGCCTCCTATCTCAACAAGAGTCAGGGATACTCGGGCGGTAATACGCTGACCATCTACAACTGGGGCGATTATATCGACCCGGATCTGCTGGCGGAGTTTGAAGAGGAGACAGGCATCAAGGTCATCTACCAGACGTTTGACTCCAATGAAGCGATGCTCACCAAGATTGAGCAGGGAGGAACGACCTTTGACGTAGCGATTCCTTCCGAATATGCGATTAGCAAAATGAAAGAAGAGAACCTGCTCGTTCCACTCGATCACAGCAAATTAACTAATTTGCACAATATTGATCCTGATTTTCTGAACTTGTCCTTTGACGAAGGCAACCAGTACTCCATTCCGTACTTCTGGGGAACGGTGGGGATTGTCTACAATCCTGAGCTGGTGGACGGATTGACGTTCGAGAGCTGGGATGACCTGTGGGACCCGCGTCTGAAAAATCAGATCCTGCTGCTGGATGGTGCCCGAGAAGTCATGGGGATGGGGCTGAACAGCCTGCACTATTCCCTGAATGACACCAATGAAGACCATCTGCAGGAAGCTTTGGCGAAACTGTCTACCCTGACGCCTAACGTCAGAGCCATCGTCGGTGACGAGATCAAAATGCTGCTGGCCAACGAGGAAGCGGCGGTGGGACTCGTCTGGTCCGGAGACGCTTCGGAGATTATGGATGAGAACGACAAGCTCGATTATGTGGTGCCTGAGGAAGGATCGAACCTCTGGTTCGATAATATGGTCATTCCGAAGACAGCAAGCAACATTGAAGGAGCACACCAGTTTATCAACTTTATGCTGGACCCTGATCATGCTGCACGTAATGCCGAATATGTTGGATATTCCACACCAAACGCCGAGGCACTCAAGCTGCTGCCAGAGGATATCTCCAGTGATGAGCGTTTCTATCCGGATGATTCACTGACGAGCAAGCTGGAAGTGTACGATAATTTGGGTAAAAAGATGCTTTCGCATTATAACGACCTGTTCCTTGAGTTTAAAATGCACAGCAAATAACACTGATCGGCATAACAGATGCAGCAGGAGCTGCATACTTGAATGTGCTTTATAAAGTCAAAACCCCGATCATCCATTCCAGGATGATCGGGGTTTTCTCTTACCCTTACCTTTAGAGCAAAATGTACTTGCTATTGGTATATAAGATGAACTTTCGGATTACACGGAACGGAGAGGACAGAACAAACTGTAGAAGCGAAGCGCTCGCCTTTATTCCCGGATTTCTCCCTGTCGAAGGGGGAATCAAGGAAATCCGGGAATAACAGCGATCGGAAGTTGTTCTGTCATCGGAGTGGCCTAGTGTAATCAAATTATATCCCTACATGTTTCTTTTGCGGCCCACGATTAACCAAGCCCCGCCCATAATCAGCACAATCGCCACGAATGGCTGAATGAAGGACATGCTGCTCAGCATCGAACCGATGGACATCACCGTGAAGAAGAGCAGCGAGATCACCGTCAGGATGTTGATGGGGATGAGCAGCCACTTGTTTCGTCCGCCAAACCAGTACAATTCAAACAAACCTACAGCAACCGCGAGGATAAAGCCAGGCCACATCGTGCTCCAGTTGCCGAAGAGCATGGCGATCTGGCTAACTACGCCCGCAGTCAGCAAAATACCACCCGGTACAAGCAAGCCAACCCCTCTGCCAATCATGGAGAAGTACAGCCAGTGGAAGAACAGGCCGAGCGGAATGACGAACAGTGTAGGCCAGAAGTTGGCGAAGATCGTACCCGGACCGAGCGAACCTCCCTGGTTCAGAATCAGGTAGACGCCCAGCAAAATGAGCACAGGCGCCAGGATCGTACGTTTAGCCATGATATCTCTCCTTTTCATCGTTTCATTAGAGTCATTCCGAACAGACATGAAGTCTTTTTTCTCGTTACACACAGCATACCATGAACTGGAATTATCCATCCTCGGTCTTTGGCGTTAAAAAGAACCTAGACTTAAGTCTAGGTAAGGACCACATGGTGACTTTCATCATCAGGCCTTAACCTGTGTACTTCCTGAACAGACAGCCTAGTGGAGATTCAGGTCAGACCCGCCCGGTATTGTCCCGGCGTCTGTCCAGTCCACTTTTTGAAAGCATTCTGAAACGCACTTTGCTCGGAAAAATGAAGGGCATAGGCAATTTCACCGACAGAATACTGTCCTTCCCGCAAATAATTCAGGGCAAGCTCCTTCCGTACCTGAACGGAGATTTCATGGTACGTCGTACCTTCTTCACGCAACCTGCTTTGGAGTGTGCGAATGCTCACGCCGAGATGTTCTGCGGTGTGTTGTAATGTGGGAAAGGAGGCAGGAAGGCTGTCGATCAGCCAGCGGCTGACTTTGCCGGAGAACGTATGAGAAGGCTGCAGCAGATCCTTGCTTTTCTCGGCCATCGTTTCAAACACCTGCAGCATTTTGGCATCCGAATAGAGCACAGGCTGACGGAGAATGTCTTTGTGCAGACGCAGCAGGTTATGGGGATCACCGAATTGGGGAGCTACGCCGAACATGTCAATGTATGGGCGAAGGTGGCCCGTATGATCTGGAGCCTCATGGCTAAAACGAACTTCTTTTACCCCAACCGGACGATTCGCTAGTTTGCGGATTAGATACAGAACGGATACGGCCATATCTTCCACGCAATGGCGGGACATCTGCTGCGGCGATTGCAAAAACAGACGAAGGACCACATCCTGCCCCTGAATCTCCCAATCCAGATTGAATCCGCTGTAGAGAATAATGTTATACCGCTGATATGCGGCGAGGGCATCACCTATGGTCCGGGAATGCATCATCACGTAACCGGGAAGGCCCAGATCTGCGAAGTCGAGCAGCTGACCCTGATTGAGGCCAAAATACAAATCGTTTGAATATGCAGAAGCTTGCTGCAGTATTCGTTCCAGTTCTTCGACCGGAATTCGGGCTTCGGCTTGTTCCAGGATGGCCGAATCGAAATCGGCATATTTGAAAAATGCTTCGGGTTCAAACCCTTTGTGAACAAGAGTTTTCATGATTGGATACAGCAAGGAAATGGATACTCCGATATTGTGGTTGTTCATGTACCTCCATTTGCGCGAATTAGCAACATTTTCGGCGCCCTCGATCATTTGTTTAGATATAAAGTCACCTTATGCTAGGGATACGCCTGCTTCTTCGGCTTTCATTTATTATACAGGAGGAACCCAAGTATGAAATCGAATATTCTGGTGATTAACGGTCATCCTGATCCGGAGAGCTATTGTAGGGCATTATCGGATGCTTATATCCAAGGAGCCCGGAAATCCGGCAGTGACGTGAATTTGCTTGATTTGAGTCAAATGGAGTTTAATCCTAACCTTAAATACGGTTATCGTAAGCGGACGGAACTTGAGGAGGATCTGGTAAAAGCCCAGAAATGGATACGCAAAGCAGATCATTTGGTGTTTGTGTATCCGTTGTGGTGGGGGGCGATGCCGGCTGTTCTGAAAGGGTTTTTCGACCGGGTATTCCTGCCGGGGTTTGCCATGAGATATCGGGAAGGATCACCCCTGTGGGACAAATTATTAAAGGGAAAGTCCGCACAGCTCATCGTGACAATGGATACACCACGCTGGTATTACCGTTTGATCTACAGGCAAGCCGGGCACCGGGTCATGATTTCAAATATATTGAAATTCTCCGGTGTATCTCCGGTACGCGTTACGGAGATTAGCCCGGTCAAGGGATCTTCCGAAGCATTCCGGCTGAAATGGCTGGGGAAAATCGAGGAAATGGGGGCCAAACAGGGAAAGAGATGATCGGGTACCTACCCGGTGATAGGCACTAATTCTAATATTCCAATTGAAGTCCTGAATCCAATGGCAATGGTGGAAGATTGTTCGTTGAACATGCAGCAAGCCCACTCCGAAGAGTGGGCTTGCTCGGTTTTGATATTCAATAACAATACGTTATTTTACGACATCCGAATGTTTTTTGCCCCAGCTGTTTACCCCATCATCTTCGATAATGGAAATGGCTGCATCGGCAATATCCGGATTCGTCATCAATTTCTCCTGAATACGGAACTTGATATCATCGGCATCGGCCAGGGACAGGCCTTTGGTCAGCTCAATCAGGCCTTCAACATGATAATAACGGCCTTCCTGGATAATACGCATCATCTGGATATCGGCCACGTGGGAGTCTGCCAGGATCGTCTGGGACACTTTGTCCTCGATATCCTGTGGTGCAGCTACACCAATAAGTCCAATCATATTGTCATATCCGACGCGGAAGGCTACGGCAATCATCAGACAGCCGATCAGGGTAGTCACAATGCCATCAAGCAATGCGAAATTGGTCAATGCAATAACAACGACAGAGACCAGAGCGAGCGTAGCTCCGAGTACAGCCACCACATCTTCGTAGAACACGAGCCGTGTCGGCGGTGCAGCGCGACCCACGTTTTTGATCGCTGCAGGAACAAGGGAGAAACCGGACGCCTTGGGCGCACGTGCTTCCACGAGAATTTCCTTCATGGCTTTAATCAGAATGGCACCGTCAATCACAATGTTCAAGATGAGCACGCCAATGTTGATCCAGAGCCCGCCTGAATGACCCGCAGGGTGCTGCAGGAGGTGAATCCCCTCATGAATGGTTTCGTAGGCCATAATCGTAACCACGATAACGGCAATCATACAGAAGATGTTGATGACCCGTCCAAAACCTGTCGGGAAGCGGCGTGTCGGTTTTTTCTCGGATAACACACTTCCGACAAAGACGAACCCCTGATTGATGGCATCGGCGAGCGAGTGCATGGCTGAGGCAAACATGGCCCCACTGCCACTAAATAGAAAGGCTCCTCCTTTGCACAATGCAAGTACGGCATTACCTGCCATAGCTACAGCCGAGGACGTGTTCCCCTTTTTGACGAGAGACATAAAGCTCTCTGACTTTGCTTGATCAGCCACGTTGATTGTTCCTCCCAGAAGATTTGATAGGTGTAAAATTTAAGATTCTTAGTTACATCTTGTGCATTACCACTAAATGTTATTATAACCCGCTTTACATATCCCAGCATTATGCAAAAAAGGTCATATTATAATATGGACAAATTATAGGGTCTTGAATAAGGGAGAATTATAGATATTCAATTCATATAAAAGGCATGAAAAAAAGCACTCCTAGGGAGTGCCGTTTGTTGAATTCTATACGTTCAGCGATGAATATTGCTGCTTAAACGTTCTTATTCAAACTTCCAACAGGACAAGCTTAGATTGCCGTATTGATATGCTTTGAATAACAGAGATGCCCTCTTGGTCTGATCACCAGCTCCCATGGCCAGCAGCAGGGGAACAAAATGCTCTGGTGTAGGGACTGCTGCACGAGCGGATGGTGCCACCTTGTCATAAGCGAAGAGGGCTTCCGTATCCCACTGGACAAGCTTGTCCTCCAGCCATTGGTCGAATTCCATGGCCCAGGAGTCCACACCGTTACTTTCCCAGTTTAGCTGGCGCAAATTGTGGACTGTGCCGCCGCTGCCAATCACAAGGATATCCTGTTCGCGAAGTGCAGCAAGTGCTTGACCGATCTGATATTGCTGCTCATTCGTCAAGTAGCGATTCACGGAAAGTGCAATGACCGGGATATCTGCATTCGGGTAGAGCAAGCGAAGAACAACCCAGGCACCGTGATCCAGCCCGCGCACGGAATCAGCCTCAGCGGGAATGCCGGCTTCCTCAAGCAGACGAAGAACATCTGCCGTTGTCTCTGCGTGCCCTTGAGCCGGATATTTGATCTGATACAGCTCCGGCTGGAAACCGCCAAAGTCATAGATCGTCTCATATTGAGCCGTAGAGGATACAAGTTGAGTTGCGGACTCCCAATGTGCGGAGAATAAGACGATGGCTCGCGGTTTGGGCAGATCCTGTCCGAGTTTTTGCAGGAATTCGGTATATACATTTTCCTCCAGTGCAAGTGAAGGCGCACCATGTGCGATAAAGAAGGATGGCATCATTATGCATTCAGTCCTTTCGTATGGTCGGCAGCCAGTTCAGCATCGCTGCGAAGCCATAGTTGGAATTGATCATGAAGCTCTGCAGTGACGTGATGTCCACCAGAATAAGGAACGTAAGTTACATTGCTGAGGTGTCTACGGAAATAAGCGGTATTGTCTTCACCCAGTTGCAGGGGGAACATGTGATCCTGATCTCCATGGGAGATAAATACGGATAACGATGTTCCAGGCTCTATTGGATATTCGTCTTTTACGAATTGCGGAATGTATCCGCTCATGGCTACGATTCCTTTAATAGCATCGCCCATGATCAAGGAGAGCGTCATTGCCATAATGGCACCCTGACTGAATCCCGCAATATAACGTCGAGTCGGGTCAATGGCATATTCAGAGGACAAATCTCCGATCAGCTGCTGCAAGCCCTGAACCGAGGTATCAAACAGCTCACGAACAGGATTACCAATGCTTTTAATTTGAAAATAGGCATAACCGCTGCCCTGAACAAGAGGTCCCCGAACAGCTACAATAATAAAATCGGATTCCATCGGTTCCATTAGACGAAGCATGTCCTGCTCATCCGAACCCATGCCATGTAGGGCAAAAATAACGGGATATTGCTGATCTGTATTGTAGTCCGAAGGCAATCGAACTTCATAAGTAAATGATGTATTCATTGGAATCACCGCCTGAAATAAGTTAATCGCATAATAGTTCACTAATATGAAATAAATATTCTTATTAATGAACAAAATTTATCATGGATCCATTGTAGGGTCAATATTTTTTTTGTATTATGAAAATATGTTACGTATTAGAAATCTCTAATTAAATACCAAAATAACGTTGCTGATTGTGATGTTCATATTAACCCCGAGGATGTGATCAGGATGCTGCAAGGGATCGTGCCTATTTTGAGAATATTTGATGAGGATAAGGCTAAGGAATTCTATGTTGACTATCTGGGATTTGGCGTGGATTGGGAGCATCGATTTGAAGAGGGGATGCCCTTATATATGCAGATATCGCTCGATTCCATTGTTCTTCATCTGTCCGAGCATCACGGCGATTGTACGCCGGGAGCCGCGCTGCGAATAGAGACGGAGGATCTGGGTGCACTCTGTGGCAGGCTTAATCAGAAAAAATATAAACAGTCCAGGCCGGGAATTACGGATACGCCTTGGGGATTAAGGGAAATGACTGTGACAGATCCGTTTGGCAACCGGATCATTTATTATGAGTCTCCCCGTGCGACAGATTGAGGTTTTAGCAAGAGAAAGGTAGGAAAGCATTATGGATATCGGTTTGGCCATTCGCACGATTCGGAAGCAGAAACAGATTACAATCATGCAAATGTGCGAGGGGACGGGGTTGTCAAAAGGGTTCATAAGCAACGTCGAAAATAACAAAACATCCCCTTCCATTGCTACACTTGAAAGTATCGCGGATTATCTGGAGGTTCCCCTGCCATACCTGCTGCTTACGCCAGAGCAGCGGATGAATGTAGTACGCAAGGATGAGCGGGAGGAAACGACTGCGGGGAGCGGGTCGATCAAGGTACAGCATCTGACGGCAAAAGGGGCCATGCGCATGTCGATTGTAGAACTGCCGCCTGGTGCTTCCACAGGGGTTAACAAGCATGCCGGTGAAGAGAGTCACCTTGTCCTCCAGGGCAGGATTCGTGCAGCACAGTGTGAGGACGTTGAGATATTGGAAGTTGGGGATTCGTTTAGCTGGAATGCCATCGTTCCTCATGAGGTAACGAATATTGGAGATGAGACAGCAGTCGTGTTAATCGCGGTGTCCAAAGAGCTGGATCTGGACCGTTTGTGGGATAAGTAAAGCCGTGCAGCACCACTTTGGCAAATGAAAAAAACACCGCCAGGAGGTTTCCGGGCGGCCAGATTCATTTCTGCTGTTACTGCGGATTGGTTGTCCAGATTCCAGCAGCTTTGACAAATACACGATCGGAGAGCTTAAGTGTTGCCAGGGCAAGCTCAGCTACATCTTCCGCTTGCATCATGCGATCCTCGTCTCCGATTTTTAATCCGGCATTGGTAGCAAGCTCTGTATTGACTGTGCTTGGTGTCAGTGCCGTTACACGAATGTTGGATTTACGTACTTCCTGCATCAGGGATTCGGTCATGCCAAGCAGTGCGAACTTGGATGCACAGTATGCTGAACCTGAAGCAAATCCACGTTCACCTGCTGTAGAAGCAATGTTGATAATACTGCCACTGCTTTCCTTAATCATGCTCGGCAGGACGGCACGAGTCACATAGTATGTACCCATAACGTTAACATGCAGGATACGCTCCCATTCTTCAGGCTCCATGTCGAGCAAGGTGCCGAAGCTGGCAATACCTGCATTATTGATGAGGATGTCAACCGCACCAAGCTCCATTTCTATTGCTGCTACTGCTGCTTCAGCCTGTGTACGATCGGAAATGTCAGCTACAGCACTTGTGACTTTAATGCCATATGCCTCGCTTAACGTTAGCTGCAGAGCCTCCAGATCGGAAGCAGTACGTGCGATCAAACCGAGATGTACACCTTCCTTGGCGAGTGCTTCGGCAATGGCGCGGCCGATACCTTTACCGGCTCCTGTAATGACAGCCGTTTTATTTTTAAGTTCCATGTGGGTAATTCCTCCTTATAAGTTGGAATGGCAGTTGATTATACTATATTACCCACAGTTCTGATATTTGCTTCATCACTACTTGATGATACGGATGCTGCCAGAGGTGGTACGGGCCTTGATGATTTCCTTGCTAGTCATTGGAGATTCCGGTACATTTACATCTCCAGAAGTGGCACGAGCGTCGTAGACTCCTTCAAAATCGGGTGCAGCTTGAATAAAGACGTCACCTGATTGTCCCGATACATCCACAGGTGCAGAATGGGTCTGTTCGATATGAACACTGCCAGAAGTGAAGCGGATATTGGCAGATCCGTTTAGCTGTGTGATTTCTACATCTCCTGATGTTATTTCGCTGTTCACATTACCTGCTACCTGATCTGCAGTGAAACTTCCGGAGGTTTGATTGATAGTCATATCGCCTTCGACAGCTGAAGCCTTAATGTCCCCTGAAGTGAGATCCAGATCAATACGCGTGGCCGATATGTCTTCCAGACGAATGGATCCCGAGGTATTGTTGAGCTCAAGCAGATTGGCATGTAAGCCGGCCAACTTCCAGTCGCTTGAGGATGAATCGAGTTTAACTTCATCTAATTGGTGACCTTCAGGCAGGGCTACGGTGATTTTGGAATCCCGATCACTCCAATACAGGGTGAAAAACTGTATTCGCTCACGTTGTGTCTGAGCCAGCTTGAACGTGCCGCCAGATAACGTGGCCTGTTCGAAACTTTGGATGACAACCGGGTCCCACTTACCGTCTACCTCAATATAACCATTGGAATCCGGGCTGACCACGAATTCGATATCTGCGCTAAAATTGGCATCCATAATTACGTTTTGCAACTCATCGTTCTTGAAATCCCACCGCTTGGAGTAAGCTTCCCGATCATCTCCGAACTGGATCCCATATATGGACGTTCCGAGCAAACCTATCCCTATACATATGACTGCCAAAGCCAACCACTTTTTTGTACTCATGCGGAAACGTCTCCTTTCATCGTCTTACTGTTCCATCTAATGTATTGTAGCGTGACGGCCTTGAAGCCCTTGAATACCCACTTCGCGGCCATGAAGAACAGAATTCCAACACCAAATGCCCCGATAGCCACGAACAGCTCTGCCTTATCAAATTGACTGAGGAACAGGAAGTCCACCGCAGCTGCGACCGGGGCCAATACCAGCAAGGACATACTGGCAATGGCGAG
Source organism: Paenibacillus sp. ACRRY (assembly GCF_022346995.1). Classification (GTDB taxonomy): domain Bacteria; phylum Bacillota; class Bacilli; order Paenibacillales; family Paenibacillaceae; genus Paenibacillus. The sequence goes on from NZ_JAKRNM010000003.1 coordinate 288,010, forward strand.
CCATAGCGACCAGAGGGTTAACCCAAGAGGGATCCCAAGGATGAGGTTCAGAAAGATCAGGCCAATACCTGTAAAAAAGTTGCGAGCTGCCCGGTTGCTGTTCTTCGGCGACCGCATTTCACCATAAGTCGGAGCGTAGAAGGGATCGGAACCCGGCGTGTTCACGTCATAGCGGTCACCGAGTGCTTCCCGTGCAATCTCTTCCGGACGGCCCAATTCGCGGGCAATCTCCTCTTCAGTTCTTCCTTCCTGGAGCCCGAGCTCGAAGTGCTGATCATAGTCTGCGAGCAGCTCCGCCCGTTCCTGTGGCTCCATCGGCCGCAGATGAATTTCCATGGCCTGCATAAATTGTTGTCTATTCATTATGGGTTCCTTCCTCAATCAGATTTGCGACATTGCGCACAAATTCATTCCATTCCGTAGTTAGTGCCTGCATGTAGTCACGACCTGTATCCGACAGCTTGTAATATTTACGGGGCGGTCCCTCGCTTGATTCCTGTAAATAGGTGGTGCAGTACCCGTCTTGAACAAGTCTGCGGAGTAATGGGTACAGTGCACCCTCGGCAACTTCAATATGTTTGGAAACCGCCTGAGCCAGTTCGTAGCCATACCGATCCTGGCGGTTAATCAGCACCAGGACGCATAGCTCCAGCACTCCCTTTTTGAACTGGATATTCACGTTCACACAGGTTCCTCCTTAATCCTTCTTCAATCACTAGTGTGTATTGATCAGTAGTTGTGAAATCATAATAGCATTCAGTACTGTATATTGCAAGGTAGTGATTTAAAAATAGTTCCGTATCATGGGTGTACTCAAGAAAAGACACCCGATGTTGGTGTAAACCTCGATTGACTTCCCATAAGAACAGCATACGCAAAACCCGGGTAGGATGCCTCCGTCCGAAGACGGAATCCTACCCGGGTCTGTAAACCGAATCTACCTTGTTTATTCTGTAGCTTCAAGCACTTTGAGATCTTTGACAGCCGGTCCTTCAATGACTTTGCCGGCAAAGTCGAAGCGGGAACCGTGGCAAGGGCAATCCCACGAGCGTTCGCCTTCATTCCATTCGACTTCGCAACCCAGATGCGTACAGGTTGTATCGACCAAAAACAGTTTGCCACTGGTATCCTTATAGGCACCAGCGCGTTTACCGTTATGTCGGACAACGGAACCTTCGTCATTGCCGATCTCGCTGACGTCCTTGTGAACGATGCCTACTTTTCCAGAGATCAACTCTTTCGCTACATTCGCGTTTTCGATAATAAAGTTTTTTACACCTGGATCTGTCTTGAATCTGGCTGGATCGAAGACAGCGGCATGGGGATTGTCACGACCGGTGATACGATCTGCCAGGATGTGTCCGGCCATCGTTCCAGTGGTCATGCCCCATTTGGCGAACCCGGTAGCGACATAAACTCGTTCATGTCTCCCGGTAATCGGTCCAATATAAGGCACCTTATCAATGGATATCAGATCCTGGGCGGACCAGCGGAACGGAATGCTGCGGATGCCGTACGTTTCTTCTGCGAAGCGTTCGAGGCGTTCATAGTGACCATAAGTGCAGATTCCTTGTCCGGTTTTATGGTTTTCCCCGCCGAAGAGGATGAGTTCCTTTCCTTCGTGGAGCACCTTGCGAAGGGAACGGGATGGCTCATCATCCGAGATATACATGCCGCCAGCATAAGGCTTTTGAGGTTCTACTGCAACCGCATAAGAACGCTCGGCGTGCAGCCTTGTGAAATAAAAGCCTGGGTCATACACAGGAAAGTGGGAGGCTACAACAACATGTTCTGCTGTCACGGATGGACCATTACCATAAGTCCGTACATGAAGTGAAGCATCTTCTTCCACGTCGGTGACTGTCGTATGCTCATAGATTTGCACTCCCTGCTTAACGGCAGAGTCAAGCAAGTGGTGTAAATAAGCGAGCGGATCAAAGCGTGCTTGACCTGGCATCTTAATGCCTGCTCTAGACGGAACATGGATAGGGAGCGGATCGACCCACTGACCTGGTATGTTCAATTTGCCGTAAGCGGTGAGCTCAATCTCCAGCTTTTTCAGATTATCTTCGGATTGAATATACACATAGGCATCTTCCTCCGCCCACTGGCAATCGATCTGTTTCTCTTTCACGAGATTGCGCATCCAGTTGGCAGCCTCAGCATTGCCTTCATAATACATGCGTGCCTGTTCTTGTCCGAAATGGTGAAGCAGTTCATCGAAAATTACCCCATGCTGAGCAGAAACCTTGGCTGTTGTATGTCCAGTTGTACCATCCAGTACTTTCCCGGCTTCAAGCACCACAACACGCATCCCAGTTTGGGCAAGCAAATAGGCTGTTGTGATTCCTGCAATCCCTGCACCAATAATGGCTACATCTGCAGTGATATCTTCAGTAAGCTTCGGATAGGCATCAAATTCGTGAGTAGCCCTCCAGATCGATTCCGGTATGGGGGGTAGGCCCGCCGGGGGCTGTTGATTGTTGCTCATTCGGTTGTCCTCCTTGATCTTTCTTCAGGTCATAATTAAATGGTTCGTATCCCAGGCAAGCGCGAAGGGGATGTACTCCTATCCATGATTGCCACACTATGTACGAATAAAACGAGGTGGCAGAGACTTTACAAATCATTGTTCACATTTTCCTGGGGAGGACCCCTGTTTTTTTTGCCAGACATGCATTATGATAGATTTATCGAAACCGTTTTAGTAAATGTAATAAGATAACGTGTACAGATGTGAAAATGCTGATTTAACAGTGTTTCCAACTATATAAAACGAGTCAAATATTTATTGAAGTGCACAATGTTCATTACATTTAATGTATTCGCTATCATTACCCAATAACGATCTGAAGTGCAAAGGAGATTCCAACCCATGACTAATCAAACCAAATATCCATTTCAGGATACATCGCTCGAACTGGACGCAAGGGTTAAAGACCTGGTATCCCGTCTGACAGAAGATGAAAAAATCGAATCCATGCTGCAATACCAGCCAGCGGTAGAACGCCTGGGTATTGCTGCTTATAAACACGGAACAGAAGCCGCTCATGGCCTGGCATGGCTTGGCGAAGCTACATCCTTCCCGCAGCCTGTTGGACTGGCTTGCACATGGGATGCGGAACTTATGAAAGAAATCGGTTCTGTCATTGGGGACGAGGCGCGCGTGTTCTACAAACGCAATCCGGCTGTGAACGGTCTCACCTTGTGGGCACCTACAGTAGATATGGAACGTGACCCGCGTTGGGGCCGCAATGAAGAGGCTTATGGCGAAGATCCGGAACTGACTGCCGAACTTACCACAGCACTGGTTAAGGGAATTCAGGGAGATCATCCGAAATATTACAAGGCTGTTGCAACGCTCAAGCACTTCCTTGCCAACAATAATGAAGTGGATCGCGGAAGCGGGTCATCCAGCATTGATCCGCGCAATATGCGTGAATATTATCTGAAAGCATTCGAGAAGCCGTTCAAGGAAGGTGGAGCGCAGTCGATGATGACCGCGTATAACTCCATTAACGGTACGCCGGCGCTGCTTCATCCCTTTGTGAACGAAATTGTCAAAGGCGAGTGGGGCATGGATGGTTTTATCGTCAGCGATGCAGGTGATGTGATGGGGATCAAGAACGATCATAAGTACTATGATTCCCATACACCAGGCACGGTGGAATCTGTAAAAGCGGGAATCGACAGCATTACCGATGATGCGGATCTGTCCAAGCAAGCACTGCGTGAAGGCCTTGAACAAGGAACACTTACAATGGAAGATATCGATCTGGCATTGTTCAATACATTCCGTGTACGTTTCCGCCTGGGTGAGTTCGATCCGGCTGAAGGCAACCCGTATGCGTCCATTGGCGAAGAAGCGATGATGACAGAGAAGGCGAAGGCCCTATCGCTAAGAGCGGCAAGAGAACAGGTCGTATTGCTCAAAAACGATAAAGGCACTCTGCCGCTGGATAAAACAAAATCAGGCAAAGTGGCTGTCATTGGTCAGCTGGGCGGCACCGTTTACCGTGACTGGTATGCTGGCACTATGCCTTACAGCGTATCTCCGCTTGAAGCGATTAGCAGCAAGGTAGGCAGTGATAAGGTTGCGTTCAAGGATGGAAATGACCGGATTACATTGACTTCAGTGGCGAATGGAAAAGCAATCGGACTGGCTGAAGGCGAGAAATCACCTCTCGTTGCATCGGGAGAAGCTGAGACGTTCACGCTAACGGATTGGGGCTTCGGCAGTCTTACTTTGCAGGCAGAAAGCAATGGCAAATATCTGACCACAGACGAAGAAACGGTAACGGCTTCAGCAGATGAAGTGTACGGCTGGTTCGTGAAGGAAGTATTCCACTTGCTTCCGCAGGAAGATGGTAGTGTGGGCCTGACAACATGGAATGGCAAAACGGTTACCGCACCAAATGGTGGAAATGACACATTTGCCGTGTCAGAAGAGCTGAAGTCTTTTGGTGCGACCGAGACGTTTAAGAAGGACATCGTTGTGAACGGGCTGGATGAAGCCGTAGCAGCAGCGAAGGAAGCGGAAACGGCTATTGTATTTGTCGGTAACAATCCACTTGTGAACGGGAAGGAAGAGATCGACCGTCCAAGTCTGGATCTGGCTGAATCCCAGCAGCGTCTGGTTGAGGCTGTATATGCTGCCAATCCGAATACCATTGTGGTTATTGTGGGCAGTTACCCGTTCACATCCAATTGGGTTCAAGAGAACATCCCGGCTGTATTGTACACTTCCCATGCAGGACAGGAACTGGGTACGGCTGTCGCTGACGTACTCTACGGAGATTACGCGCCTGCAGGCCGTCTGAATATGACGTGGGTGCAATCGGCAGATCAGTTAACGGATATCAAGGACTATGACATCATCCAATCCGGACGTACGTATCAGTATTTTGAAGGTAATGTACTGTATCCATTCGGACATGGATTAACGTATGCTGCGTTCAAATACAGCAACCTGGAGTTGAATCCTGACCAAGCGGGAACAGAAGAAACGGTTCAAGTAACCGTCGACGTAACCAACACCGGAACCATTGCCAGTGATGAAGTAGTGCAGTTGTATGTACGTGCTGGCAAATCCCGGGTGAAACGTCCACTCAAAACGTTAAAAGGATTCCGTCGTCTCCATGTTGAAGCTGGTGCAACCGTAAAAGTGAGTTTCAACTTGCCAGTACAGGAACTGGCTATCTGGGATGTAACCCGTGATCGTTATGTGGTGGAAGCAGGAACGTATTCCATCATGGTCGGTAAATCGTCATCCGATATTCAGCTTGTTGCTGATCTGACGGTAGATGGCGAAACAATTCCTGCCCGTAATCTGAGCGTGGTGACACGTGCTGAGAATTATGATGCCTACTTTGGTGTCGATCTGGATGAGAGCAAAGAAGGTGGAACTTCTGTCCGTGTGACTGGTGAGCAAGGATGGATTGCCTTCAAAGACGCCGATCTGGGTGATTATACAGCAGTCATTGAAGCACGTGTTTCGTCAGAACAGTCAGGTGCGGCGCTGGAAATTCGTCTGGATGCAGCGGATGGTACGCTGGCAGGACGTGTCGACATCGCACAAAGTGGTGCACAGCAATGGTCTACGGTAAAAGCCGATCTTCAAGGTGCAGCAGGTCAACGAGACATCTATCTTGTATTGTCTGCGGGTGTACGCATAAGCCATTTTGAGATTCGCTAAAAACAAATAGAATGAGCCTAAATTATATTCAATAGAAGAAAGCCTCCGAATCAGATTCGGGGGCTTTTCGACTTGAGCATCGATATGTAATTTACCTGCCGTCAAACGTAATCAGTTTGTTCACGAATTGTTTCAGTTGCTGGCTGGTTTCATTCAGCTGTTCAATGGTACTCATAAAATTGTTAACGAGTTCCGCCTGTTCCTGCGAGCTGGCGGTGATCTCTCCAAGCTCATTTTCCATCATATGAATGGATTGCCGGACAGCGAGGAGGGATTCCTCAATTTGGGTAGTGGCTTGCTTGGTATCTACCGATAGTTTGCGTATTTCCTTCGCAACGACGCCGAATCCTGCTCCTGCATCACCTACACGGGCAGCCTCAATGGCTGCGTTCAACCCAAGCAGATTGGTTTGTTCCGAAATCTCCCGAATGAAGCTCGCAACCTGAGTCACGTTTCCTGATTTCTGTACAGCTTGTTTGGAGTTGTTTCGAATCTCTTCTGTAGTGGCACTGAGCTCCTCGGAATGTGCAGCCACATGCTGGACGCTATCGATAAGCTGATTGGTCAGATGCTCCGTTGCTTCCATGAGTTGTTGTAACTGAGCCTGGTCGTCCATGCTGTAGAGCAGATTGAATATGGCAATGACCTCACCCTGTTCGTTTTTGATCGGCAAGTACGATACATCAAAGGGAACACCAAATAATTCTTTGGGGTAATGATCGAATTGTTTCTCCGTAGTTCCTTTCAGATCGGCAAAATTACGATTGGGTTCAAGCAAAGGGTCTCCCGCTTTGAATTCCAATTGTTTTAAGGACTCTCCTGCAGAAAAGTACAGGAACTTCTCCCGATCAATAATGGAAAGGGTTACATCCTGGCGTATGGTATCACGGAAAAACGGCATGCATGTAATGAGTGCTTGAATAATATCCATAATTGGGTAACTTCCTCCTAAAATGTTTAATATAGAAAAGTGCCAAAGTTTATTTTAGTAACCATCTATATATTATATCGACATGCAATAAAGAAGTGAGTAGTGAAAACCAAAAAAAAAATCTCATCGAAAATAAACGCAATTCATCCTCTGCGTATTTCCAATGAGAATATCGAATGGGATCATGCTACAACGACTCAAGGCTCACTGTAACAATTTTTTGTTCTCTTAATGTCGCCTGCACATCCACCAAGCGCTGATTGCGGCTGCCCCGAAAGGGTAAGGACACATCCCGCTCAGCAGCCACGTAGGGGCCATCTACAATGACATCACACAGCCAGGCCAGTTCTGCCCGAATGGGATCAGCGACAAGCTCTTCATAGGTAAATCCGGTATAGGCCCACACCGTCCGGTCAGGGCATGCTTCGCGGAAACGGCGAACCCACGGGAGGCATGCCTCTGCTGAGAAAAAGGGATCACCTCCGCATAATGTAATCCCATCCAGCAGGGGATGGGCAGTTACCTCATGCAAAATCTGCTGCTGCCGCTCCGCGGTGAACGGTTCCCCTGCCCGGAAGCTCCATGAATCCGGGCTGAAGCATCCCGGGCAGGCATGGCGGCACCCGCTGATGAAGATGACGGCGCGCAGACCAGGCCCTTCATTTACGGACTCGGGAATATATCCATACAGATTCACTTGTGTTTCACCCGGTCCCGCACTTCTGCCTGTTTCGCGGAATTGAAGCGCACCTTGTAGTCGCCGGTAAGATAACCGGTGACCCGGCGCAATCGCTGAAAGTGCACGTGGTCCTCATGTACCTCACACCCAGGACATACATCACCGATGACACCTTCATATCCGCATGCTGGACAGCGGTCAATCGGGTGATTAATGGAGAAATATCCGATATCCTGTGCGAGTGCATATTGAACAATACGCTGGAAGGCGCTGGTATTGGCCCGTACATTCCCATCCAGTTCAACATAGGATATGGCTCCGGCATTACATAGCGTATGGAAGGGAGCCTCCAATTCAATTTTGCGGTAGGCCGGCAGGGTGTAATAGACCGGAATGTGAAATGAATTGGTATAGTATTCCCGGTCATTGACCCCAGCAATGAGGCCATACCGCTCGCGATCAATCTTGGTGAACTTGCCGGACAGCCCTTCGGCGGGCGTGGCAAACAGCGTAACATTCAGGTTATGCAGTTCACTCATTCGATCACAGAATTCACGCATGGCGCGGATAACGTTCAACGCTTCACGGTGGATATGGGGGTCCTGTCCGTGGTGCCGGCCATACAGCGCGGTCATGCATTCGGCAAGCCCAATGAAACCAATGGACAAGGTGCCATGCTTCAACAGTTCGGCTACCGGTTCATCTGGTGCGAGCTGCTCACCGCCTTCCCACACACCTTCCCGCATCATGAAATCAGATGCCTTGGCAGGTTGTGCTGTTTGAATACGATAGCGGTGCAGCAGTCCGGAGGCCGCACGATCCATGACCTTTTCCAGTGCTGCATAGAATCCTGTACGGTCGGCGACGGCCCGTGCACCCTGACAGATGCCATAGCGAATGCCGAGTTTGACCAGATTGATGGTGTTGAACGACAGGTTGCCTTTACCGCTCTGCCGATTGCGTCCGAAGCGGTCTGCCAGCGTACGTGTACGGCATCCCATAGTGGCGATGATGGTATCCGGATCTTCAGGACGATAATATGGCAGGTTGAATGATGCATCCACGTTCACAAAGTTCGGATACATGCGCCGGGAAGAGCAGGTCACGGCTAGACGGAACAAGTCGTAGTTGGGTTCCCCTTGTGCCTGGTTAATTCCCTGCTTGCACTGGAAGATATGCTGTGGAAACACTGGGGTCTCCCCGCCGCCAAGGCCGCGGATGGTTGCTTCCAGCAGAGAACGGGATACAAGCCTGCCTTCGGCTGAGGTGCATAGTCCATAGTTCAGTGAGGTAAAAGGAATCTGTCCACCTGCCCGGCTGCTCATGGTATTCAAATTGTGAATCAAGGATTCGGCAGCCTGTCCAGTCTCCAGTTCTGTTTCCTCACAGGCAAAAGCGAAAGCGCGCGGGCATGCTTCCCGTGCCAGTGGACTGTCCAGGTGCAGCTGCTCGTCGTCAATCTGTGTGTGCTCTCCAAGCAAACGCTGTCCTTTGCGATAATGTTTGCGGAAGGAGCGTTGTACATAAGGAGCCAGATCCCAGTCGATTTTGTTGGCGGATACCCCGCCGTACTGACTGTTTTGCTGTGATTGAAATATGATGGCAACAAGCGCCATTGCAGACATGATGGTCTGCGGCGTACGCACGGAGCCGTTACCTGTATTGAAGCCAGAGGCCAGCAGTCGATCAAACGGAATAAAGATGCAATTGGTTGTTCCAAGGGCATACTGATCGAGATCATGAACGTAGAGATCTCCATTCTCCACAGATGCAGCAAGCTCTCCCGGCAGCACATGACGAAGAGCATGCCACTTGGCCGTCTCCGAGCCGAGCCTGCTCATTTTGCCGCTGAACGAATCGCCGTTGAGGTTAGCGTTCTCCCTCAATGTGTCCGCGTCTTCTGCGCCAATAATTCGTCTTCCCAGGTCGGATAATAGATCGGATGCCGGTGGTGTGGCATACTCAAGCAGGTTCATGTGAGATTCCTCCCAAATATTGATTTTTATTATCGGTTATTTCAACTAAATACTATATGTAGACTTGCATTATCCATTTATAAACTATATGTGGATTTTTGGGTGTGATCATTCTCACACAGTGACCTTCTATCGGCACGAGTTGAAGCGGGGGGAATGGATAAAGGTTTTCAAAGTGAACGGGTAAGAGTATAATTCCTATTTACGCTGTACTAGGGATAAGCATGGTTTTCATACACTATGGTTCTCTTGGGCTTCTATGGTGGTAAACATATATGTACATGTTGTGACAGTTAACTTAAGAAATTTGACCCTCATATACAGGACAGATTCATTTTGAGATAGAGATGTAGAAATACAGCTAAGATTTGAGGGGTGGATCATGGGAACGGCAGGGATAACGAGAGGCTTTTATGAAAATGTACAGGAAGCAGCGTCCCACATCGTGGACGTGTTAAGCGGCGTATTGAAGGTCAATACGATCTTCGTCGCTACCAATGATGGGATGACCAATGTCATTTTGGAAGCTTTTAACCGAAACGAGGAACTGGTTTTTAGTGGCAGTGAACTTCCATTTGATTCTTCCTACTGCAGTCTGGTACTGCGAAATACAAAAGAAAACCTGACCATAACGGATACTGCAGCACATCCGCTGACTTGCTCAATGGATGTAACGAAGGCGCTCGGTAACCGTTTTTTTGTGGGCATACCCATTATGCGGCGTTCGGGCGAAGCTTTTGGGACCATTTGTTTAATGGACAAGCCGGACTATGTCATCAGTGAGACAGATATGAAGACGTTGAACGCCATGGCTGTATTTCTTGGATATGTCGTTGACTTGGAGAGTAATTTGCTTATACAGAAACAGAAGCTGAACGATACGGAGCAGCTGAAGCAACAGCTGCAGTTGGAGAAGGAACGTGCAGAATCGGAAGCGATGACGAAAGCGCAGATGATCGCGCTGATGAGTCATGAGATTCGCAACCCGCTCAATGGCATTCTTGGTTTAACCGATCTGATGCGTACACCGAATATGCCCGAAGAGCATGTGGAATATGTGGACATGATCGAGACCAGTGGCAACATCCTCCTGTCTCTGCTGAATAATATAATGAACTTTAATATTAATGAAACAGGCAAAACGGTAGTTCATGACGATCCCTTTGATCTGGTTTCCACGATTGAGAGTACGGTGTACCTGCATGCCGGGCTGGCGATGGAGAAAGGAATCGAGCTGGGTTTGAACCTTGAAATGAACATCTCTCAGGTGTTCGTGGGAGATGAGGTCAAGATCGGTCAGCTGCTCGCAAATGTGCTGAAATATGCCATTGATTCAACACGTGCAGGCTCCGTGCTTGTTACGGCAATCGTAGATGGTCAGAATGTGGATGAGGCGGGTACGTTGCTGCTTCATATCAAATATACGGGTCGGATGCTGACATCAGACAAAAAACTGCAGGCATTTAATACATTGGACGGAAATGTCAGCATTCAAAAGCTTGTGGGCACCAACCTCAGTTTGGCTGTCAGCCAAAATCTCGCCATTCTCATGCATGGGCGTATTGAGGTGAGCAGCCTGGGTGAAGAGGAGACGGAATTTCAGATCAGACTGCCCCTGATGAGGCACTGGGAACTTCCGCAGCTTACAGGCATTCAAGAGCGATTGAAAGGTAAAACGGTACTGCTGGTCAAAGCTCCTGATATTCTGCAGGGGGTATCTTCCCTCATGCGCAGGTGGCAGATGGATGTGAACATGACATCAGACACGAGCCAGGCAAAAGACTGGATGAAAAATGGACTTGAGCCTGAAATTGCGGTTATTGATATGGGGTTACATCCAGACAAGGCCATGGAGTTTATTCAAGAATTGAAGGGAATGGCCGAACAACTCCCCATCATCATGCTGGTCCCCTACGGGATGCATATGGATCCTCAGGAGGCGGGGAACGTTAATGCTGTCTTGACCAAGCCGGTTAGACAGTTGGACTTGCTGAACGCACTGAGCGCGACATTGCACCGGGCATAATCAAATATAAGCAGCGTACCTAATCAGGTACGCTATTTTATTGTATAAGGAAAGGTTGCGACTCAACTTCGATTTGTTTATTTATCCGTTTTCTTTTGTTAAATCCCTTTTCATCCACGCTGGTTACGTTACAATAGAAAAGTAAGAACCATACTAATTAATCTAGAGGAGGATGTGCATTCAATGGAATACCGCAGATTGGGTGGAAGCGGACTGAAAGTAAGCGAGATCAGCTTGGGCAGCTGGCTGACGTACGGAGGATATGTGGAGCGTGAAAATGCGGTGAAGTCGATTGAAACCGCATTCGATGAAGGCATCAACTTTTTTGATACAGCGAACGTATACGAGCGCGGTGCTGCGGAAGAGCTGCTTGGGCAGACTCTGAAAGCATATTCCCGTGATTCCTATGTTCTTGCAACCAAAGTGTTCGGCAAAATGGGCGATGGTCCGAATGACCAGGGCTTATCCCGCAAACATATTAAGGAGCAATGTGATGCCAGTTTGAAACGCTTAGGCGTGGAATATGTGGACATCTACTATTGCCATCGTTATCATACGGAAACACCGATCGAAGAAACGCTGCGGGCACTGGATGACCTCGTTCGTCAAGGGAAAGTGCTGTACGTAGGCGTAAGCCAATGGACAGCTGCTCAGATGGAGGCTGCGTTGGGTACCGCTGATCGTCTTCTGCTCGATCATATCGTGGTCAATCAGCCGGTCTATAATATGTTTGACCGCTACATTGAGAAGGAGATTATTCCACTTGGTGAGCGCAAGGGAATAGGACAAGTGGTCTATTCTCCACTTGCACAAGGGTTGTTAACCGGCAAGTATGCCTCTGTTTCAGACCTTCCGGAGAACTCCCGTGCAGCGAAGCTCGGCTGGGATGAAGGCAAGATCAATGCAGACAAAATCGGAAAAGTGCGTCAGCTGATTGAAGTAGCGGACAAGCTGGACCTCAAGGTAGGCCAGCTGGCACTTGCTTGGATTTTGCGTCAAAACAATGTGTCGAGTGCACTTGTAGGGGCAAGCCGTCCGGAGCAGGTAAAGGAGAATGCTGCTGCTTCAGGTGTGAAACTGGACTCAGCCATTATTGAAGAGATCGAGCAGATCCTGTCTTAGGGGTTAGCAATCTTCCAAGGCTTAATCAAGCAAACTAAATCGTAAAAAAGGATGCCCCGCAGCCATCATTAGGCTAAACTGTGGGACATCCTTTTTGGGTTTTAAGCTAGAGTAAACGATTGCCGATAAGTACCTTGGATCGCTTCGGAATGGCACAGACCCGATTTCTCCCGGTATTTTTGGCTTCATATAGTGCACGATCTGCCTGCTCGAAGAAGTCAGCGTCATCCTGCTCATCGCAATGATCCGGAAAGACGGCTACCCCGATCGAAATGGTCAGGCGAATGGTTGTGCCGTCCGGCAGAGCGAAGAGATACTTTTCAACAGACTGGCGGATGGATTCTGCAATGGCCAGGGCTTGATGATTGCCGCAGTCGCGCAGCAGGATCGCAAACTCCTCCCCTCCGTTACGTGAGACCATGTCAGCTGATCGTGAATGTTCGATGAGTAGTTGCCCCAGCTGTTTCAGAACAGCATCTCCAGCACTGTGACCGTACGTATCATTCACTTTTTTGAAGCGGTCGATGTCGATGACGAGCAGGGAAAGCTTCTGTTTGTTTTCCCGGGCAAGCTCCAGCTGCAGTTGCAGGGATTTCTCAAACTGACGGCGATTGCTGAGATTGGTGAGATGGTCTGTGGATGCTCTGCGTTCCAGCAGGAATAACATCTCATTCGACTTATTAATAAATTCGGCGATGAAATAAATAAAGATCCCGCCGACAAAGGAAATCGTCATTTGTAACGGATATACTTTCATTAATGAATTCATGCTGCTGGAATTCAACATCAGAATCACAAAGATCAGTGTAATGCCCAGCAGGTTCATCGTTATGATTTTGGTTAATCTCGACCAGGAAGCGTATGCAAAATATACACCGGACAAACCGATGAGGGTCATAACGAAGCCGGCATCAATCGCTGCGGACGACAGACCAAACATGGCAATGCGCAGGATGGAGATGACCAGTCCGGAGATGACTGATGCCATACCTCCTAAATAGACTGCAGAGGTAACGATTGCCAGATGGCGCAGATCCACAATGGTGTCTTCATTGAGAGGGAAGGAATAGTTCATCAGCACAGTGCCATAGATACCAAACAGGAGGCCGCCGATCATCTGCACACGCAATGAGGGAAACGGGACACGAATGTTATAGTATTTGGCAATAATTCCGGATATGTACATGAATGTGATCATGACACAGATATTAATAAAGAACGTGCTTAACAATGAACAGCCCTCCTTTAACGCACATTACTATATTTTATCTGAAAAAGGACACAGTAGCGAACCATATTATAGCAAATGTGTAATTGGATTGCTGGAAATGGTTTATTATTAATATAAGTTTTCTGGTAATGAACTCGTATTGACTTCATTATACATTAAGATTTATACTTAATCTAAATCAAAATTTGTTTCAACGTTTCTGGGAATCATAGTAATCGGTGGATTGCTGTGTCATTGTATATATTTTGGAATGGATTAATAAAGGAGAATTGCCGTGAGAACTCTAAATCTGACGATACAAAGACAGGCCGTATATGATGTAGTACGCCACTCGGAAGACCATCCAACTGCCGCAGACGTGATGAACCGTCTGGTTGAACAAGGCTATAATCTGGCCTATGGCACCGTATATAATTCGCTTCGTTATTTAACGGACAAGGAATTGATTCGGGAGCTTAAGCTGGGTGAGACCGCCAGCCGGTATGATGCCCGCATGGATGACCACCAGCATATTATGTGTGAAGTCTGTGGCAAAGTGGATGAGGTTATGACAGAGGTTCCTTCAGCGTGGATGCAGCAGGTGGCCGAGGAAACCGGATATGCAATTGATCATGCTCATGTGGTCTTTGGAGGTGTCTGCGGGGAATGCAAAAACAAACGGATCAAGTAAAAATCAGGATGTCTGATCGCCGTTTGCCGCTGCGGGTCAAGCCAGCGCTTGCTGATCCGGCTCCCTTTGTGGAAGCTTGTCCTGTTACGCGGCGTGTCATTCTGATTAGTCCGATGCCAGGTCAGGTTCATGAACTGGTCAAAGCACTAACCGACAGCTGCTTCGATGTATTGGTGTTTCATCGCTGGGAACCGGATCTTCATGAACGGCTGGTATTTGATCTGTTGATCTATGATCTGTCTGTAGCTGGAACGATTGATGCGTTCGCCGGTATCAGCAGCCGTTTAAACCGGGAGGCAGAACATATGGCGCCTTGCCTGTATCTGGTGGGCGAGAATATGATAGGCAGCGCTAGCGGACCCATGCTTCAGGAAGAGCTGCTGGTATGGCCGGCACGCCCGCAGGAAGCACTGTACCGGGTGCAGCGCATGATTGGCAATAGTCCGGTTACACCGAAGCGCGGCTTCTTGCCTGAGGAAGGACAACGGATCAGCTTCAAAGACTTGTGGCTGGACCGTGAGCGGATGAGTGTTCAGCGGGACAACGAACGGATTCACTTGACGAAGACCGAATACGATCTGCTGCTGAAGCTGATTGATGCCAAAGGAGCTGTCATTTCCCGGGAGGAGATGCTGAGCGATATTTGGGAGACTGATTTTACGGGTGGAAGCAATGTAGTCGATGTTCATATCAAAAGCTTGCGCAAAAAGCTTGGAGATAACGCAGCTTCCCCGCAATATATTGTTACAGTAAGAGGAGTGGGCTACCGCCTGGCGGATTAGTCCGCTTTTTTTATTTCCAGTTATTAATGACCTAAGCAGATATTCATCCTTCATTCATGAAACGCTCAGGATACTCATGATAACCTCATGCGAAGCTCATGCAGACTCTTTATGGGACATGTTAGAATCAATTTAACAGTTAGATCAAGTCTAAATGTATATTTAAAGTAATGACGAATATGATTTAAATAATAGATACAACAGGCATGAGGCCATCATGAGGAGGATGCAGAAATGACAGAACGTATGACAACTAACCAGGGAGCACCCGTTGGTGATAACCAGAATTCCCGCACAGCAGGCAGACGAGGACCTACTCTACTTGAAGATTATCATTTGATTGAGAAGATTGCCCATTTTGACCGTGAACGAATTCCGGAGCGGGTAGTACATGCCAGAGGTGCAGGTGCTCATGGGGTGTTTACCCTGGAGAACAGCATGAAAGAGTTTACCAAAGCAGATTTCCTGCAGGAACCTGGGACGGAAACGCCTGTACTGGTCCGTTTCTCCACGGTAATTCATGGAACGGGTTCACCGGAGACTGCGCGTGATCCACGCGGGTTTGCAGTCAAGTTATACACGCGGGAAGGCAACTATGATATTGTCGGTAACCACCTGCCTGTATTCTTCATCCGTGACGCGATGAAATTCCCGGATATGGTGCATTCCCTGAAGCCTGCGCCAGATACGAATATTCAAGACCCTGCACGGTACTGGGATTTCATGACCCTCTCACCTGAGTCCACACATATGATGACTTGGTTATTCTCTGATCTGGGTACGCCAGCGAGTTACCGTGAGATGGATGGATTCGGCGTGCACGCGTTCAAATGGATTAATGCTCAAGGCGAGATCCACTACGTGAAGTATAAGTGGGAGTCTGCGCAAGGTGTGCGCGGTTTCTCTCGTCAGGAAGCGTCTGAAGTGCAAGGGCAGGACTTCAACCACGCTACCCGGGATCTGTATGACCATATTAAAAACGGCCAGTATCCGCAGTGGAAGCTGCAGGTACAGCTCCTGAAGCCGGAGCAGATGGATGATTTCTCATTTGACCCGCTAGATCCGACCAAAACCTGGCCGGAAGATATCATTCCGTTTCAAACGGTAGGAACCATGACCCTGAATCGCAATCCGCAGAACTTCTTCGCCGAAGTAGAACAGGCTGCTTTTTCGCCAAGTGCATTGGTGCCTGGGATTGAGCCATCCGAGGATAAACTGCTGCAAGGACGCCTATTCTCCTATCCGGATACCCAGCGTCACCGGCTTGGACCAAACTATCTGCAGATTCCGGTGAACTGCCCGTATGCACCAGTTCGCAACCATCAGCGCGATGGACTCATGAATGTGAATCAGGATCCTTCCCCTGTGAACTATGAGCCGAACAGCTCCTCCAGCAGTCCACAGGAAGATCCGGCATACCGGGACAGTCAGATTCCGCTGCACGGTCATGTTACACGGGAGAAAATTGAGAAAACGGATGATTACACGCAGGCAGGCGAATTGTTCCGTTCCTTTACGGCCGAAGAACAGAAGAATCTGCTTGATAATCTGATTAATGACCTGAAAGGTGTTCCGGCACAGACGCAGATGCGTGCATTATGTCACTTCTTCCAGGCTGATGGACAGTTTGGTGGACGTCTGGCTCGTGGACTTGGTGTAGATATCTCGGCCTACATGCCATCAGCAGACCGCAAATAAGAGACTTTATTAATATATTTTCATAGCGTGCAGGAAATAATTAATATTGATGAGACTGGGCATGACTGCAGGAAATGCAGGAATGTCCAGTCTTTTTGCTGTCTTTGCAGCCGAGCTGGCTCCTTATATACTCTCCCAGTGATATTCTGAAATGGAAAACAAATTTACAAATCATTTACAATAAATACCTGACATAGAGGTTGACTTCTCGTTTGTTGTCACTACAATGGGTAGTGTGAGGGGTGTCTGAATATGAAAATACACAATTTTAAAGTGGGTGAGCGTGGGCTGAACCGCTTTTTTGGCCCGCTGGAAGCGAAGATTATGGATATCTTATGGGCGCGTCCAGGCAGCAGCATCCGTGAGGTGCAAACAGCACTTGAACAAGATAGAGATGTTAATTTCAATACTGTTATGACGGTCATGAACCGGCTCGTGGACAAGGGGCTGCTTCGCAAGACACAGAAGGGCCGGACGTCATTGTATCACCCGGTTCAGAGCAAGGAGGAGTTTATGAACGACCAATCGAAGGAGCTGTCGCATGAACTGGTAGACGAGTTCGGTGCACTTGCAGTGAGCCATATGCTGGATGCGCTGGATGAAGCCGACGCAGGATTGATTGAACGTCTGGAGCAGAAGATCAAACAATGGAAAAAGGATAGCGACTGATATGTGGAAGGCCCGCTCGAAGCTGTTGTTTACTGTCGGGTTTGGCATTCCGCTACTTGTGTTCATCCAGATGTTCATGTACGCCATGTACAAACTGTTTGGCTGGGATATTCCCTTTAACTTGCTCTGGCTGTGCAATCATTGGATGAGCCGTATGGGCTGGTTATCGGTTGGCCACTTTTTGATGCTGCTTGTCGTGCTAACTTTTGGAGGAACAGGCTGGCTGTTCATGCATCGAATGATGAAGACGCGAGCAGCCGTACACAAGCTCCATGCGATTGAGGACCAAGCGATGTCGAGAGCCCTTGAGGTCAAGTATCGTCATCTCAAACAACCGGGATTCATCGTCGTGGACAAGCAGTCACCGATTGCTTTTACGATTGGTTTATGGAGACCATATATTGTTCTCTCGACGGGATTGCTGGATATGCTCGATCCTGAAGAAGAAGAGGCTGTTGTCTATCATGAAGTCCATCATCTGTGGCACCGTGATCCGCTGAAGACGACGCTTTTGTCGGTGTTTGCCATGATGATGCCGTATATTCCTGTTTTGAAGCATACTTCGAAACAATACCATATTGTCCGGGAAATTTTGGCCGATAATGAAGCGATTGAACGTACCGGAAATGCAGCCGGAATTGGGAGTGCCTTGCTCAAACTGATCCGCGCTTGTCCTGAACCATGGCGGGTACGGGAAATGGCTGTGCAATCCTCGTTTGCCGATACGTCGGTTAATGTGCGCATCTCCCGTCTACTCGATCCGGAACAAGATGTTGAGCTGGCTCTACCGTGGTTTGCAATATTAAT
Organism: Paenibacillus sp. ACRRY; assembly: GCF_022346995.1. Taxonomy (GTDB): domain Bacteria; phylum Bacillota; class Bacilli; order Paenibacillales; family Paenibacillaceae; genus Paenibacillus. The sequence goes on from NZ_JAKRNM010000003.1 coordinate 306,296, forward strand.
GTCGGCGACAGTGTTTCTGTTGATGTCTGTTTTGTTTGTTTGGTCGATCGGATAATTTGGATGTGTCACACTTAAATACCAAGGAGGAAGAGAAACGTGAATAGTAGGAGTGTAGAGATTGGCTTGTTCTTCTTAAGAATCATGATTGGTCTCATCTTTGTATTGCATGGGTGGAGCAAGTTTGAAGGTGGAATCAGTGGTGCGGTGGGATTCTTTGAAAGTATGGGCATTCCCGGCTTCCTTGCATCAGTGGTAGCCATTATTGAGCTGGCTGGTGGGGCAGCAATGATTCTGGGGCTGGGAACACGTGTGTTTGCTGCTTTGTTTATTGTCTTGATGGCAGGGGTTCTGTTTACGGCCAAAGTAGGTCAGCCATTTGTTGGTGGTACTGAATTTGATTACCTGACGCTGGCAGGTTCCCTGACCTTGCTATTCACAGGCAGCCGCTTCCTGGCGGTGGATCAGTATATAGCCAGACAAGGTAAGGTTCGGAATGCAAGTTCATAAGACTCACCGTTTGTAAGCATGTATTTCATTAAAAGCAGGCTAGGCCTGCATCGAAGCCTTTTCCTGCTGGATTGGTTTGCGGGTAATTACCTTGCGAATCGTTCAGCCGGGAAAGGTTTTTTTGTTTTGGACGCCAAGCCTAAACTTTTGGTACAATGAGAATAAGTATGCTACTAAGAAAAAATAAGAAGATTGAGGAGGATGCTCTTTATGATTAACGTCATTTCATCCGATGCCCGCGCCAGCTTCGACAGGGGCTGGCTGCGCGGAAGTCACAGCTTTTCCTTTGGAGGATATCAGGACCCGGAGAACACAGCTTTTGGACCGATGAGAGTAGCAAATGATGATGTGATAGCACCTGGTCGTGGTTTTGGTGCACATCCGCATAGTGACATGGAGATCGTATCCATCGTGCTAAATGGCAAGCTTCGCCATGAGGACAATCTTGGAAATGTAGCTATAACCTCGTTTGGGGGGATTCAGCGAATGTCTGCGGGCAGCGGCATGATTCACACCGAGCACAATGCGTCCGATACGGAAGAAGTACGTTTGCTCCAGCTGTGGTTTATGCCTACTACGAAGGGGCTGCAGCCTTCATATGAGACGACATCATTCGATCCTGCTGCACTAACGGGAGCGCTCCTGCCTGTAGTATCTCCTGAAGGCGGACCGCGAGTTGCATCCATTCATCAGGATATGACCATATATCTAAGCCGTTTGACTAAAGATGAGGCACTGACATATAAGCAGGATGAGGGACGCCGCCAGTATATTTTTGTGATTGAGGGTAAGCTTGGACTGAATGGTGAGCACGATTTGACGGCAGGCGATACAGCGAGGGTTGAACAGACTCAAATCATGGAATTGCAGGCAAGTGAGGATGCGTTCTTCATGCTGATTGATTTGCCTTAGCTTGAGCGGAACGCAGAATTAATAGATACGCGCAATAAGGGAGGATATACGTCTATGGCACAGCAGGAATGGTTTATGGTTAAACATGGGGTAACCGGGCGAGGTCTGGCGAATAGCAAAACAGATTCCCTGTCCTATCGGTTCCAAAAAGAGGGCGAAGGCTTCGTATTCACCGTTACAGGTTTGGATGAACCAACTGTGGAACAGATCATTGATCTCAGGCAGGAGCTGAACGTCTTTCGTTTCGTACAGCGCAAGGATCAGCCCCTTGTGAAGCACTGGTACTATGTTCAAGGAGACCGGGTTGCATACGATAAGGATCGTTGTACCCTTACGATTTTTGCGAATTCAGAGATTCGATATGTGCCTGAAGATTACTTCGCCGATTAATGAAAATAGACAGATGGGCCTTCCATACCGGAAGGCCTATTTCTTTTTATCTATTTTCATAATGCATGTGATATCTATCAGGTTGTTTTACGAAATCCCAAAAATTGCGAAGTCATACAAGGTTGACATCTGGAAATTAATATAGATATAATTCATATCAATTCAATTGATAATGAATATCAATATCATAAGCTGAAGAATAGAGTCATTACGCTGGCTTAAGGCTATCGATGAGGGGTTTAGTAAAGAGATGAAGTTAGGTTATATGTTGATCGCACTGGCTGTTCTGTCTATCGTTTACATATTTATCGGCAATTCGGACATTTCACCCTTGGATATATTCCACTTAACCCCAGTGCAGCTGCAGGTACTGCAAGTCAGTCGGTTTCCCCGCCTGATCAGCATTCTGGTCGCGGGCATCAGTATGAGCGTAATTGGTCTGATCATGCAGCAGCTGACACGCAACCGGTTTGTTTCGCCTACAACGGCAGGTACCATGGATTCAGCAAGGCTTGGAATTCTGGTGACCCTGATGTGGTTCCCCGGAGCGTCCCCTCTGCAAAAAATGCTGGTTGCCTTCGCCTTTGCTCTGGCAGGTACACTGATCTTTATGCGAATCCTCGAGAAGGTCAAATTCAAGGACACGATATACATCGCCCTTCTGGGCCTGATGTTTGGGAACATCGTTAGTTCGGTAACAACCTTTTTTGCCTACAAAAACGATCTGATCCAAAACATCTCCTCTTGGCTGCAGGGTGACTTCTCCACCATCATGAAGGGCCGATATGAATTGATCTATATCAGTATTCCGCTGCTGATTATCGTCTATCTCTTCGCCAACCGTTTCACACTGGCGGGGATGGGAGAAGACTTCGCAACCAACCTGGGCCTCGCGTATCGGAGAGTGGTCAACCTCGGATTGATTCTGGTAGCTATGGTCTCGGCCGTTGTCATTATCACCGTAGGAACCATTCCGTTTCTGGGTCTGGTCGTGCCCAACATTGTTACGCTCTATAAGGGAGATAACTTGCGTGACACACTGCCCCATACGGCGGTGCTGGGAGCGATATTCGTTCTGGTCTGTGACATTCTGGGTCAATTGATTATTTATCCGTATCAGCTGTCCATCAGTTTGACAGTGGGAGTCGTAGGCAGTGTGCTGTTTCTGTATTTACTGCTTCGAAGAAAGGCAAATGGGTCATGAGAATGAAATATTCAGCGAATACTCTAAAGTTTGGTATCTTGATCGCAGCGGCGCTCATACTGATTGGTGTGTTTCTGGTTATTCAGTCCGGGGGCAACTGGGATTATATCCTGCCGCGCCGGGGAAAGAAGATTCTGGCCATCGTGCTCACTGGAGCATGTATTGCATACTCAACGGCTATCTTCCAAACGATAACCAACAATCGTATCCTAACACCTGGCATCATGGGACTCGACTCCCTGTATATGTTGTTTCAGACGTTTGCGGTGTTTGTGTTTGGAAGCAGTCATATCAGCTTTGTAAATAAAAATCTTAATTTTGCAGTGTCTGTCCTGCTAATGACCCTCTTTGCCCTGCTGCTGCATCAATTCATGTTCAGACGGGAACGAGGGCGCAATATCTATCTGCTGCTGCTTGTGGGCCTGATTCTGGGAACGCTCTTTCAGAGCCTGTCCTCCTTCATGGAGGTCCTGATTGATCCCAATGAATTTCTCATCCTACAAGGCAAGATGTTTGCCAGTTTTAACAATGTGAATACGGATCTGTTGATCATTTCGATGGCTTCCATCCTCCTGATCCTGCTGTATGCGCGGAAATTCACCAAGTATCTTGATGTTCTGGCACTTGGGAAGGATCATGCGGTGAACCTCGGTGTGGATTACCACTATATCGTGAAACGGCTGCTGCTGGTTGTCATGGTGCTGGTATCCATCTCTACTGCACTTGTCGGTCCAATCATGTTCCTGGGATTGCTGGTGGTGAATCTGGCTCATCAGGTGTTCCGGACACACCGGCATACCGTACTGATCTGGGGCTCGGTCATCATCGCCGTCGTTGCCTTGGTAGGCGGACAGCTGATCGTGGAACGGGTATTCACCTTCTCCACAACCGTAAGTGTCATTATCAACTTTGTAGGCGGTGTGTATTTCATCTATTTGCTGCTAAAGGAGAGTAAGTCGTGGTAGAAGTCAGAAATGTCTCAAAACAATACGGCGGCGTCCGGGTAGTGGATGACGTATCACTGAATATTGCCAAAGGGAAAATTACTTCCTTTATCGGACCGAACGGTGCCGGCAAAAGTACACTGTTATCCATGATCACCAGACTCATCGGCAAAGACACCGGTCAGGTCCTGATTGAAGGCAAGGAAATTGAAGGCTGGAAGAGCAAGGAGCTGTCCAAAAAAATATCCGTGCTCAAACAATCCAACCACATCAATATCAGGTTGACGGTGGAGGATCTGGTGGCGTTCGGGCGCTTCCCTTACTCACAAGGACGGCTTACACCGGAAGACCGCCAGTGGATACAGGAAGCCATTGATTATATGGATCTTGGTCCGTACCGCAAAAGGTATTTGGACGAGCTCAGCGGTGGACAGCGGCAGCGGGCGTACATCGCCATGGTTATTGCGCAGAACACCGAATATATCCTGCTGGATGAACCGCTGAACAATCTGGACATGAAACATTCCGTGCAGATTATGAAAGTGCTGCGCAAAATGGTGGACGAGCTTGGCAAGACGATTGTCATTGTCATTCATGATATCAATTTTGCATCATGCTACTCCGATTATATTGTAGCGCTCAAGGAAGGCCGGGTCGTTCAGGAAGGTAAAACGGAGGACATCATTGATACGGAAGTATTACAGCAGGTATATGACATGCATATACCAGTGCAGGTGATCGATGGACGCAAGATTTGTGTGTACTTTTCGTAAGAAAATTAAACCAATATAGAGAGTGAGAGGTGTCTATTTATGAAAAAGGGTTGGTTGTTTACGTTGCTCGTTGTATTGTCTGTAGTGCTGGCAGCATGCGGGGGAAATAAAGCAGCGGAGAATACGGGTGCAAGCACAGGAACAGGTTCAGAGGCCAATGCGGGGGCAGAACAGTCCAATGAGGAGATTGTTATTAAGCATAAACTTGGCGAGACCAAAGTGAAGAAGAATCCGCAAAACGTGGTTGTGTTTGACTATGGCGTGCTGGATACCCTGGATCAGTTGGGCGTAGAAGTTGCCGGTGTTCCTCAAGAAGGCGTTCCTCCATATCTGGAAAAGTATAATGACGCCAAGTACACCAACGTTGGTGGCTTGAAAGAAGCCGACTTTGAAAAGGTAAATGCCATGAGTCCTGATCTGATTATCATCTCGGGACGTCTGTCGGATTCCTATGAAGAACTGAGCAAGATTGCACCGACCATCTATATGGCGGTGGACACTGAAGATTACATGAATTCACTGACAGAAAACGTGAAGACACTTGGTGAGATTTTCGGCAAGGAAACTGAAGCCGAGCAAGCGTTGGCTTCCATTGAAGCCTCTGCCCAAACATTGAAAGACAAGGTGACGGCTGCAGGCAAAAACGCACTGATCGTGCTGACAAATGAAGGCAAACTGAGCGCATATGGTGCAGGCTCTCGATTTGGTGTCATTCATGATGTATTTGGTTTTAAACCAGCAGATGCCAATATCGAAGTATCTACGCATGGACAGAGCGTTTCCTTCGAATATGTCATGGAGACCGATCCGGATTACCTGTTTGTGGTTGACCGCAGTGCAGTGGTTGCAGGCAGTGGGGAAGCAGCTCCGGCTAAACAGGTCATCGAGAATGATCTGGTTAAGAATACAACAGCGTACAAAGAAGGACACATTGTGTACCTTGACCCGAACTACTGGTACTTGTCCGGTGGCGGTCTGGAATCCATTCAGGAAATGATCAAGGAAGTCGACGCAAGCGTGGAATAACTGAAGTATATAACAGCATTATATTGGAATTGGGAAGAAAGATCTCTGCGAACGCGGGGATCTTTTTTTGTTTTCCTGAAGCCGGAAGGATACATGGATTTTTGTAAATTGCCCACATAATTCCCGTTCATTTGGCACAAGCTACCTTGTATAAAAAAAGAGCGGAGGGACGGACATGGCCGACAGGACAACAGGAAAAGAAGCTGCCTCAAACGCAGCCGAAAAAAAACATATCCCCTTGGGGCTGCCGTCTCCGCCGATATTGAAGCAGCCCATCGGATTGACTCATGAGAGTCATATGCTCGCCCTTGAAGACATTTTCTCGGACAGTTCGGACGTGGTATTCCGGAACGTCATGATATCACCTGAAGTTCAGGGGCTTCTGGTGTATATCGAAGGGATCGTGAATTCGGCTGATATTCAGGACCATATGCTCCGTCCACTCATTCGGGGGCTGATCGAGCAGCGTACAGATGAACCCGATGTTCCGATCGATGATACCCGGATTGCGCTAACTCAGGTGAAAAAGGTGGACTCCTGGGCTGAAGCAGCTGATGGTGTGCTGGAAGCGTCGGCACTATTGCTGATTAATGGAAGCCGGGAAGCCTGGCTCTTTAATGTCAAAGGCGGCGTCCGCCGGGGAGTAGAGGAACCCCAAACCGAATCGGTTATTCGGGGGCCTCGTGAAGGATTTACGGAGACACTTCGTGTAAATACAGCTCTCATCCGATTCAAGTTGAAAAATTCGTCGCTCAAAATGTTGAGCATGACCATCGGGACAGAGACCAAGACGAATGTGGTCCTGACCTATCTGGATGATATTGTGGATCCCAAACTGATTAAGGATGTCAAAAAACGCCTGAATAAGATCAAGATTGATGGCGTTCTCGAAACGGGGTATATCGAGGAATTAATCGAAGATCACCCGTATTCCCCGTTTCCGCAGATGCATTATACGGAACGTCCCGATACCGTAGTAGGCAACCTGCTGGAGGGCCGTTTTGCCATTCTGGTGGACGGCAGCCCGTTTGCCCTGATTGGTCCGGTGACCATGTGGCAGATGCTGCAGGCCAGTGAGGACTATTATGAACGGTTCTTTATCAGTAATCTGGTGCGGTGGATCCGGTTTCTGTTCGTAGCCATTGCATTGTTTTTGCCAGCACTCTATATCGCCATTACAACCTTCCATCAGGATATGCTTCCGACTACATTGATCCTGAGTATTGCCGGAGCCAGGGAAGCCATTCCGTTCCCGGCTCTGGTGGAAGCTCTTATTATGGAATTATCATTTGAAGCCTTGCGTGAAGCCGGGGTCAGGTTACCGAAGACGGTGGGCCAGGCAGTCAGCATTCTGGGTGCACTCGTGATCGGGCAGGCAGCGGTTCAGGCCGGGATTGTATCGGCACCAATGGTTATCATCGTATCCATGACAGGAATTGCATCGTTTACCATCCCGCGTTTCAACTTTGCCATTACGGTTCGTTTGCTGCGGTTTCCGATCATGCTCCTCGCCGGAGCACTCGGACTGTACGGCATCGTCATCGGACTGGTATTGATCTCGGTCCATCTGACGCAGATGACATCTTTCGGCGTGCCGTATCTGTCAGGGCTAAGTCCTTACAGCAGGACAGATACCAAGGATATAGTGATTCGTACACCATGGTGGAGGATGATCAATCGCCCATCGACGGTCCATCGGGATCAGAAACGTATGAATGCCAAGATCAATGGTTCGCCAGAAGCTGAGGAGGGGTGGTAAGCTCATGCATTTTATGCATAAGTATCGCACCGTGGTGCTGCTGTTCCTGTGCACCCTCTTGTTATCGGGCTGTTGGGATCGCGAAGAGATTAATGATATTGCATTTGTGATTGGCATCGCCGTCGACAAGGAGAAGCAGGATTACAGGACAAGTCTGCAGATTGCGCTTCCGGGTCAATCCGGTGCTTCGGGAAGTGAAGGAGGCGGGGGAGGAACAAGCGGGGACAAATCCTGGTTTATGCTGTCCACGACAGCCAAAACCTTTCGCGGCACTTCGCTTGAAGGGCAAAAGGCCCTATCGCGGCGTCTCTATTATGCTCATCGTCGTACGCTGCTGATCGGAGAGGATCTGGCCAGGGAAGGCATTGCTCCGATGCTGGACCTATTAACCAGATATCCGCTAAACCGCCTGTCAGCCATGCCAGTCGTGACCAAGGGGGAGGCATTTAAGGTGCTTGATACAGATGCACCGATTGAAAAATTCCCTTCGGAGATGGTACGGGAGCTATGCTTCCTGAATATGCGGCATCCGCGTTCCCTGAAAGTGTTTATCGACTCCATCCTCGCGGACGGAATCGATCCCTTTCTCCCGATTGCTTCCGTTGCGGAAAATGTACCGAAGGATTGGAAGGATGTCAAAACCAATATCAAGCTGGATGGGCTGGCGATCTTCAAAAAGGACAAACTGGTGGGAATGATCGAAAAGGCTCCTGCGGATGCACTAATTTTGGCCATGGGTGAAGCCAATACTCCAGAGGTAATGGTTAAAGCTCCAGAGGGAGAGGGGACGTTGTTCCTGAAGCTGAACGAAAACAATTCTTCGTTCCAGCCGCATATTCGTAATGACAAAGTGAGTGTCACGATTCAACTATACGCCAAGGGAGTTTTGGTGGATAACGAATCGAATTACGGCGACCTGCGGGAACGTGAGATTTTGACGCTTAACGAAGCTATTCACAAAAAAGTGAAAGAAGATATCGAGGAGGGCGTAAGGCTGATCCAGCGAAAGTACAATGCCGATATTCTGGGGCTTGGTCGTTCCATCCATCAGCAGATGCCGAAAGAGTGGGACAAGATCAAGGATCGCTGGTATGACATATATCCGAATATGGAGGTTGTGGTAGAGCCCCATATCATCATAGAGAATGTAGGGATCACCAATAAACCGATTGGATTGACCGAGGAGGAGATCGTCCATGATTAAGCCACTCATGTTTACTTACCTGGCCATGGTCATCGTTGTTATTATCATGGACTTTAAGCACCTGAGGCAGGCAGCGGCGATTAACCGTTGGTTATCGTATGTGGTGATAGCAGGCAGCACCGGAATTTGGTTCTATGTTACCCATTTGAGCAAAACGTTCTTTATTACGGTTTGGCTTACCCATTGGATTCAGCGGAATTTGCCACTGCCATAGATGTTTGTTTGTGGCTTATCGTCATTTCGGTTGAGCAGGCAGAAAGGAGGTATTTGATGAATCAGGGAGTGACTAGCCGGCAGCTTACGCTGCTGATCTTGCTGCTGAGTGTAACAGGTACGCTGATTCAACCCCATGCACAGGCCATTTTCTATGCCGAACAGCATGCCTATCTATCCTATATACCTGTGTTTCTAGTTATATTTGCATCCATGTGGATGCTAAATCGTGTCCAGAGCCGGTTTCCCGACCAGGACCTGTTTGAGTCTTTGGTCGAAAGATTTCCCTTCTTGGGACGGATGGCGAGCTTAATGTATATCATGTTTTTTCTTTTGATATTTGCCCGTGACATCCGGCTGATCGGTGACTACGTAAGTATAACTTTGCTTGAGACAACGCCCATATCCATTATCGTGTTGTCTCTCTTGGTCATGGCTGTATTTATTGTCAGAGGAGGACTGGGTTCCTTGATTGGGATGTCCGAGCTGTACATTACCTTATTTCTGCTCAACTCGGTCATTGTCCCATTCATGTTGATTCAACAAATTAACCTGGATAATCTGATGCCGTACTTCGATATCGATGCAGCGGGCGTGGGCAAAGGAAGCTGGTACATTTTCTCCTTCTTTGGAGAAATGATTGCATTGCCTTTTGTTGTCAAGGGAAGCGACTTTCGTTTTAAATCCATGACATGGGGGATAACGATTGCTGCTTTGCTAATGATGCTGATTATGGTTGAAACCATTACAGCAATCGGTGTGCCGATTGCATCCCGGTTGGTATACCCGTCGTATGAGCTTGCCAGACAGCTGCAGGTAAGTGACTTTCTAGACCGGTTTGACCTGGCTTTGGCTGCGGCTACCCTGCCTACCATGATTACCAAGATCGCATTTGATCTGTATTTTATCTGCTGGGGATTGAAGCGAATGATTCCCAAGTTATCTGGTAAGCTGATGACGGGTCCAATTGCCCTGTTAGGATTCGTATGTGCATTTTGGTTTTTTAAAAATGCGATTCAGCTGTTCCGCTTCACACGGGAATGGACATGGATTGCCATTCTGTTTGAAGTGCTTTTTCCCATCATTTTTTTCGTGTTTCTTCGACCACGTAAAAAGGAAGGGGACTCTTCACGTCAAATAGAGAAGCATCGTGAACCATCCAAAAAGCAGCATGAACAGGAGAAAAGACGTGGTTCGGACCAGGAAGACGAAACTGGACAGGATGAAATGCAGGGGGGCGAGCTTCAGCCTTCCTGATGCCAATCATAAAAAATCGTTATAGAAGATCAGGCCAAATGACGTGAAACGAGGTTTCCCTCCATGAAACTACCCTGTATACTGTAGTCAAACGAATGACGTTCGAACGAACTGGGGGGAAACATGAATGGCTCAACATTTGGCAGGTATACGTGTAGCACTGACGGGACCGCGTAAATCCAAGGAAATGGCGTTGTTAGTTGAGAAAATGGGTGGTATTCCACTCGTGCGGCCAGCACAGGGAACGGTATTCCTGGATGATCGGAACATACGCAATGGGCTCGTCTCCTTAATCTCTGATCCGCCCGATTGGGCAGTATTAACTACAGGCATGGGACTCGATGCCATATTTGAAATGGCAGAGGATATGGACATAGCTGGTCAACTGCTGGATGTTCTGTCGGAAGCTTCGATTGCGGCAAGAGGATACAAAACGGTGAACTCACTTCGCAAGCGCAAGCTTGCACCGCTGGTCCGGGATGATGACGGCAGTACGGACGGGCTGATCCGTGAATTCGCACCACATGATCTTGCCGGCAAGAAAGTCATGCTCCAACTTCATGGGGAGACTGCGCCGAAGCTGGTCAACTGGCTGGAAGAACAGGGTGCCGAGGTAAGACAGGTTCTGCCTTATCGCCATGTACCACCGGAAGAGGCCGAACTGGAACTGCTTTTGAATGAGATCGTGCAGCGTGAGGTTGATGCCGTAGCATTCACGAGCGGTCCCCAAGTACGGTTTTTGGCAGCGTATGCGGCTTCCCAAGGCAAGCTGGAACAGATGCAGCAGGCCTTCCGGGACGGTGTCATTCCCGCATCTGTAGGCAAAGTGACTGCGAACGCCATGCGTGAAGAAGGGATTGAAGCACTAGTTGTTCCGGAGGAAGAAAAGATGGGAGCGCTCATCGTTGAACTGGGACGATATATTGCTGCAGCACACGCAGATCAATCCTGACAAGTAGATCAGGACGCAGGTCTGTAAGGGATTCGGTAAGATCGTTATTGAGGGTTTTGTATATGGATATCGTATTTCAAGTTCTGATCTGTTCTGGATCAGAACTTTTTTCTGTTTTGTCTGAAAATAGGATTATGGACAAACATCATAAGCATGGACATTTTTTCCTGAGCGGTGTTATGATGAAACCAATATCATTTATGAAAACAAGCAAGGTGCTCTTGCGTTGAGCAAGAGGTAACAGGGAATCGGGTGCAAATCCCGAGCGGTCCCGCCACTGTAATGGGGAAGCCCTTTTCATCCAAGTCACTCGTTTACCCGGGGAAGACAGAAAAGGAAGCTGATGATCCAGAGCCAGGAGACCTACCTTGCATGTGTCACCGAACCCTTCGCGGAAAGGAGTGGTGTACGAAGAATCAGGAAACGGGCGAACAATCGGTTCGCCTGGCAGGCCCTTTGCGGCCATGCAGCCACAGGTCTATCCTCTATAGGGCCGTGGACTGTCTTCTTGAGTGTACGTACATGCGTATCCCATCCGTTATAAGGATGGGATTTTTTTGTTTTTTACAGTTGATCCAGAACCGGACTTAATTGAACATGCCGCGAAGAAGAAGGTCGGTCAAGCCGTCCTTTTTCACTGTTTTGGAATAGCCGGGATAAGAAGGTTGAGCTGCAAGGAGCAACGCATTAAGCAAGAGCTCGCTACAAACCACGGCTGAAGAAGCGATGATATAGATGTGATTGACGTGCTAAAGGTGAACAGGGAGATGGAGGAGGAGAAGCAATGCAGAGTCAAGGAAAGCTGCTGATTATCGGATTTGGCCCGGGAGCGATGGAGCATATCACCACACGGGCATTGGAGGCACTTCGGGAGAGTGAGGTCATCATTGGTTATAACACTTACGTTGATCTGATTCGTCCACTCCTGGACGGACAAGAGATTGTACGGACAGGCATGACCGAAGAAGTAAGCCGGGCACAGGAAGCGGTCAGACAGGCCGAGATGGGCAAAATCGTTGCAGTAATCTCCAGTGGGGATGCAGGTGTATATGGCATGGCTGGACTGGTGTATGAGGTGCTGATGGAACAAGGCTGGAGGCCGGAAACTGGCGTTGGCGTTGAAGTTATTCCGGGTGTGTCTGCCATTCAATCCTGTGCTTCCTTGCTGGGTGCACCCGTAATGCATGATGCATGTACGATCAGTCTGAGTGACCACCTTACGCCATGGGAGACGATTATTCGCCGAGTTGAAGCAGCAGCATCAGCTGATTTTGTTATTGCTCTGTACAACCCTCGCAGTGGACGCCGGACACGCCAGATCGTGGAAACGCAGGAGATGCTGCTGCGATACCGTAGTCCCCAGACACCGGTGGGGCTTGTAAAAAGTGCCTACCGTGAACGTCAGGATGTCGTGATGACCACGCTGGAAGACATGTTGAATCATGATATTGGCATGCTTACGACTGTGATCATTGGTAACTCCTCGACCATGATGTACGAAGGACTCATGGTCACACCGCGCGGATATCAACGGAAATACACGCTGAATACCGCGGAACAGCCGCTCAGACCGCATGAGCGGCTCCGCACGGAAGCTGAGCCTTGGTCGCTCGGCGCGATGGAGGCCCGTTCTGCCGCTTCCGCCGATGCAGCAGGCACAGTCCGCGATACGCAGACCGCGCAGCCGACTGCGGAACCAGCCCTGCGCGGCGCCAGCGCCAGTATGGGCATGGGACCGCAAGGGCAGCAGGGTGCTGGCTTGCCTGCTGCTCAGCCAGCGGGCGGCAGCACCGCAGTGCTTGCAGCCGAGCGGCCTGCAGCGGTGGAAGGCGCACCTCGTGCTGCCCTGGCGGTGCCGCAGGCTGGTGCGGCCGAACTGGCTGCCGAGGCGCTGACGCGGCTTGCGGCAGGCGGCAAGCTCGCCGGCGAAGCGGCCAGCCGCTGGCTGGATGCAGCTGGACCAGGCGTGCCAGCCGCAGCGCCGCAGACTGCAGCAGCGGCTGCTGTACGGACAGCAGCCGAGCCGGGACGTAAGGCACCGCTGTTCGAGATTGGCGTGTCGCCTGGCGTCGGCAACAAGAAGTTTACAGCAGCCCAGATGGCGCTGCTGGCGCAATGCGCGAGTGAAGAAGGCGAGCTGGAATACACGCCGGAGCATCAGATTATTTTGCGGGTACCGACCTTTGAACCGGATCAGTTGGTAGAGGAACTGCGTGCAGCGAATTTCATCGTGGTGCCGATCGGTGACGTCATCAAGATGAAGGCCTGTGACTTCTGCAATATGGAGAAGGATGATGCTGTTCCGATGGCTAATCATTTGCAGGCTGTTATAGGCGGACTTAGTGCGCCGAAAGAGACCAGTGTGGCTCTGAATGGCTGCGGTATGGCATGTTATGGTGCCGTACTCGAGGACATCGGAATCGTCTACCGCAAAGGCGGGTACGACCTGTTCCTTGGCGGCAAGAAGTTCGGACGTAATGCTCACCCTGCCCAGCCAGTAGCCGAGGGGATACCAGGTGATCAGATTGGCGGGATTGTGGAGCGGATCGTAGCGGAGTACAAGGAAAAGGGTCACCCGAATGAGCGATTCCATAAATTTTTTAAACGTGTCGGAGTAATCCAGGGCTTCCGTCACGTAGATGCGCCTGTCACCGTGGAAGTGAATCCGGTATGCGGCGACTAGGATTCGCGCCAGTTTTGTTATCGTCTTAATATTTTTTATCCAATGTTTGTAGTTATAGCGGAAAAGTTCATTGCACTTTTATATAGATCGAAATGATGGGGTAACCAGGTTACCCTCCGTGAAAGGCTCGTTTACCGAGTAAAGCACAATAAAAAATTGAGATGTCTGATCTATGGATCAGGCGGGGGAGGAAGAAGCCAGAGATGAATGCCATTTTGCTGGTGGGACACGGCAGCCGTGATCCAGAGGGGAACCGGGAGTTAATGGAGTTTGCACGTGCGGTAGCGGAGAAAGCGCCGGAGAACACCGTGGTAGAGACCTGTTTTTTGGAATTAACAAGACCGAGTATTGCCGAAGGAGTTACGGCTTGTGTAGATAAAGGCGCAACACGCGTCGTATTGGTACCGATTATTTTGTTTGCTGCGGGCCACGCCAAAATTGATATTCCGAATGCCATCGACCGGGCCAAGATTCGTTATCCGCAAGTGGAATTTGTATATGGGCGCCCGATTGGCGTACATGAGAAAGTCGTTCAAATTATGCAAACCCGTCTGCAGGAAGCACAGCCTGTCCTTGTTACCGCCAATCAAGGCGGCGCAGCAGTGGCAGCTCCGCCTGCTACTGTCACGGATGAGGAGACAGCCGTGCTTGTCCTTGGACGGGGAAGCAGTGACCCAGATGCCAATAGCGACTTTTTCAAAATGACCCGGATGTTATGGGAGAAGCTACCGTACAAATGGGCCGAAAGCAGCTTTATCGGCGTGACGCAGCCTTCATTCCCGGATGGACTGCAGCGTTGTCTCCTGCTCGGGGCGAAGAAAATCGTCATCATGCCTTATTTCCTGTTCACAGGGGTGCTGATCAAACGCATTGATGAGATGACCGCAGAATTTGCTGCGGCACATCCGGACGTTCAGGTGGAAATTGGTGGTTATTTTGGATTCCATCCGAAATTGGTGGAACTGGTATTGGAACGTGCGAACGAAGGGTTGAATGGACGGGTAGCGGCCAACTGCGACAACTGCCAATTTAGACTTGAGGCTGCCAAACATCACCACCATCACCATGATCACGATCACGGGCACGATCATGACCACGATCATCATCACGATCATGACCATGACCACCATCATAATCATGCACATGATCACCACCACGATGAGGAGCACCATGATCACGACCATGCCATGAGCAGCCGTGAAGCATCGCCGGATTTCCATCATGATCACGACGGTGAACTGCACCATTCGCATCATGAACAAGAAGGTGCGTTGAACAGTCAAGATGAAGAGGGACATGAAGGAAAGTACATCTCACCAGAGGATGCTGGGCATGCAGAGATCGCAGCTGCCTCGGAACGGGTGAACCGCCCATGATCTTGATGTTATGTGGCACAAGTGATGCGCGAGAATTGGCTGTGCAGATTAAGCAGCAGGGTGTGGACGTACTCACATCGGTTGTAACCGAGAGTGCGGCACACAGTTTGTCCGAAGCCGGGTTGCCGGTTCGATCAGGCAGGCTGACGGTAGAGGCAATGACTCAGCTTGTCCGTGAAAAAGGAAGCCATGCCATAGTGGATGCAAGTCATCCCTTTGCGGAGGAGGCCCATGCCAATGCCATGGAAGCAGCCAGACAGGCAGGAATTCCTTATATCCGTTACGAGCGGACGGGACTTGCCTACGATGACCATCCGTTGCTCCATGTCGTGCCTTCCTATGATGAGGCCGCTCTTAAGGCGAAAGAACTCAAAGGTTCTGTCATGCTAACAACAGGAAGCAAAACGCTGCAGATTTTTACCAAGCATCTGCTCGGTGATCCTGACATACGTCTCGTTGCCCGTATGCTTCCGCGTCTCGACAATATGGAGAAATGCAGTGAACTGGGTGTGGAACAGCGCAATATTATTGCCATGCAGGGACCCTTTTCCCGTGAAATGAACGAAGCATTGTACAAGCATTATGCCACCACCGTGATGGTGACCAAGGAAAGCGGCAAGACCGGGGCTGTAGATGAGAAGATTCAATCTGCACTGGAGCTAGGCATTCAGGTTGTATTGATATCCCGCCCAGAAGCCGAATTCGGAACGGTGTTTGATGAATTTGAAGGCGTACTCTCCGAGTTAAAGCGCGTATTGAAGCAGTAGGACACCCGAATAGATCAAATTGGGATAGACCCATTTTGAATCATTTTACGATTGAAGGAGTGAGTGCATATGGATTTCAAAACGGAATTTAAACCATTAACTGTACAGCCTCAGGAGATTGAGGGAAAAAGCTTCGAGATGATTACCGAGGAGCTGGGTGAGCACCCATTCACGGATGAACAATATCCCGTTGTACAGCGTGTCATTCATGCATCAGCTGACTTTGAACTTGGCCGCAGCATGGTGTTTCATCCGGATGCCATTCAGGCAGGAATTGCAGCCCTTCGTGCGGGACAATCCGTCATTGCCGACGTACAGATGATCCAGGCTGGAGTAAGCAAGGATCGTATTCGTGGGTTCGGTGGAGATGTGCACGTGCATATTTCCGACCCGGATGTGATGGAGGAAGCGAAGCGATTGAATACAACGCGGGCCATCATCTCGACGCGTAAAGCAACCAAGGCCTACGAGGGCGGAATCTATGCTATCGGTAACGCACCGACAGCATTGCTGGAGCTGATCCGTTTGGTAAAGGAAGGTGAAGCCAAGCCAGGCTTGATCATCGGTATGCCTGTCGGATTCGTGTCCGCAGCCGAATCCAAGGATGAGCTACGCAAGCTGGACATCCCGTTTATCACGAACATCGGCCGTAAAGGCGGCAGCACCATCGTGGTAGCTGCCTTGAACGCCATCTCACTGATGGCAGTGAAGGCTTAGTCGCTGTTTCAGCCTACACTGAGCGTAGCTAGAGCGTACCTAGCAGAGAGTACAAGGGCAGTGCTAACGAACATTAAGAGCCTTATTTCGCAGATAATCATGAGTTTTAAACTCTAACGAACCTGAGTGAGGCTATTCTGCTCAAAGATGCCAAAAACGGTGGGGACGTCGGGTTCCTGGTGAAATAGCATCGCTACGATTCGTTAGATTTTCAGTGTGTGGAAATCGGCTCGAATAGCACTTCCTGAATTCGTTAGAGTCAGCCAGAATCAACTGAAACAGAGCGAATGTTTGAGCATGCATGGTGCAAAGTGCATGGGTAGTTCAATCCTTAAGCATTGCTCAATTGCTAAATTGTAAAGGCCTGAACCGTAAACTTGATAACTACATTCCAAGCTATCTGCTAGTAGCATGGAATGTCCAGTTACCCATAATAAACATCATGACATTGTTTAGCTCATGAGGTTTGATCACGAACTTTTTTAGGTTAGGTATGCAAAGACGCAGGGAGTAGCGAAGGGGACGGAATCGATTCTGTAGAAGCGACAGCGTTCGCCTTTGTCTCCGGAATTCTCCCTATACATAAGGGAATCAAAATAAATCTGGAGACAACAGCGATCGGAAGAACGATCCGTACCCGTAGCGGTCACCCCGTAGTCTTCGCAGCCAAGTGTCATCTACTATGTAATGTGATAAGAAAGGACGGGAGGTTCAAAGCCATGGAAAAGAAACGCATGAAAAGCGGGGAAGCACCCGATCCGGACAAACCGATGCGTTCCGGCTTCACCACAGGTGCCTGCGCTACGGCCGTTGCCAAGGGAGCCACACAGCTCCTGTTAACCGGAGTTACTCCTGCACAGGCTGTGGTTTCATTGCCCGCGGGCTTTGACCACTCGTTCGAACTGATCGAGCAGGAACTGATGACGGACGGCACGGCCACCTGTGCGACCATCAAGGATGCCGGGGATGACCCGGATGCTACGCATCTGGCGAAGATCATCGCACACGTCTCCTGGCGGGAGGAGCCTGGTGTGGAGCTGGATGGCGGCATCGGGGTAGGACGTGTTACTAAACCCGGCTTGCCTGTTCCTGTGGGCGAAGCGGCGATTAATCCCGTTCCGCGTCGTATGATTACCGAGGCTGTGACCCAGGTACTTGCCGAACATGGGACAGCCAGGGGTGTGAGGGTCGTCATAAGCGTGCCGGACGGCGAAGAGATTGCCAAGAAGACGTTGAATTCGCGTCTCGGCATTCTGGGCGGCATCTCCATTTTGGGTACACGTGGCGTGGTCGTTCCGTTCTCCACCTCTGCGTACAAAGCCAGTGTGGTACAAGCCATCTCAGTTGCGCAGGCGTCCGGTTGTGATCACATCGTGCTGACGACAGGCGGCAGTAGTGAGAAATATGCGATGAAAATGATGCCAGAACTGCCCGAAGAAGCCTTCATTCAGATGGGTGACTTTGTTGGTTTTGCTATCAAACACGGGAAACGACTGGGCATGAAACGCATCAGCCTGGTGGGGATGCCGGGCAAATTTGCCAAAGTGGCCCAAGGGGTCATGATGGTGCACTCCAAGAGTGCGCCGGTGGATTTTGGATTTCTTGCGTCCGTGGCCCGCGAGACCGGGGCTGGAGATGAACTGGCGCAAGCGATCGAGGAAGCCAACACGGCGACTCAAGTGGCCGACATGATGACTGAGGCGGGGTATTTGCCCTATTTTGAAAAGCTATGTACCTATGCCTGTAGGCACTGTCTGGAGCATGCCGGAGGCGGCGTAACGGTCGAAGTGGTATTGGTAACGATGAAAGGAATGGAACTGGGGAGGGCGGAAATCAGTGAACTGGACGACAGCAACTGGAGCAAGGAATCATAGAATCCGTATCATCGGCGTAGGTGAAGAAGGTGCGGCAGGATTGACGGCGGATAGTCAGAATCTGATTCAGGAAGCGGATGTACTTGTGGGCGGCGAACGTCAGCTGCAGTACTTCCCAGCATTTGCGGGAGAGAAGCTCACGATTAAGAGCGGATTAAGCGACTTGGTTGTGAAAATAAAAGCGCTGCAGGACACGCACAACATCGTTGTGCTTGCCTCGGGAGACCCGCTGTTCTACGGCATCGCCGGGTACTTGGCGCGCAAGCTGGGCCCGGATCAACTGGAGATCCGGCCTAATCTCAGTTCGCTGCAGCTGGCATTCGCCAAGCTTGGCGAGAGCTGGCACGACGCCGTGCTCGAAAGCGTGCACGGACGTCCGCTCAAGGGCCTCGCACAGCGCATTGATGGGCAAGCCAAAATTGCACTGCTCACGGACGAGCATAACAGCCCCGCTGCGGTTGGGGCTTATCTGCAACAGTTCGGCATGACCGAGTATGATGCCTACGTTGCCGAGAACCTCGGCGGGCCAGACGAGCGTGCCCGCCATTACACCCTGGACGAACTGGCGGCAGCTGAATGCAGCCCGCTGAACGTCGTTATTTTGCTGCGCCGCAAGGATGCACCGCCACCGCGCAAAGGCTTTGGGTTTGCAGATGAGGAATTCCATCAGCGCAAACCGGAGAAAGGCCTGATTACCAAGCGCGAGGTCCGCGCCTTCAGCTTGTCGGAGCTGCGACTTGGCGAGGACAGCATCGTGTGGGATATCGGCGCAGGTTCCGGCTCGGTGGCCGTCGAGTGCACGCGGCTGGCGCCGCGGGGCCAGGTCTTCGCCATCGAAAAGAACGAAGGGGACCTCGTGAACATCGAGGCCAACCGGATCAAATTCCGGACGGACTTTACCGTCCTTCATGCCAAAGCACCAGCAGGGCTGGACGAACTACCGAATCCGGATGCGGTGTTCATTGGTGGCAGCGGCGGCGAGCTCGCGCAGCTGATCGCCCTATGCGCGTCCCGGCTGCGCCCGGAGGGACGCATCGTCGTGAATGCAGCGACGATCGAGACGCTGCATGACAGCATGAAGGCCATGCGCGAAGCGGGCATGGATGCATCGGTGACGCTGCTTCAGACGGCGCGCAGCAAGCCGATTCTGAACATGACCCGTTTTGACGGATTGAATCCAATCTACGTGATCACAGGCCAGCATGCAGCGGCAGAGGAAGCGGTAGCCGGAGCGGAAGAATGACTTTTCAAGGACAGGACAAGGGGGAAAACAACATGAGTACGGCAGCAGTAGGTACGCTGTATGGCGTGGGTGTCGGGCCGGGAGACCCGGAACTGATTACGGTGAAGGCATACCGAATGATCCGGGAGTGTCCGGTGGTTGCGTATCCGAAGAAGCGTAAAGGCGGCAAATCGTATGCCCACGAGATCGTGGAACTGTACGTCAACCCGGAAGAGAAGGAGATGCTCGGCCTGATCTTTCCGATGACCAAGGACCCGGTTGTCCTTGAACGGGAGTGGGGCAAAACCGTCGAGGCCTGTTGGGGTGCGCTGAAGGAGGGTAAGGATGTGGCCTTTGTAACCGAAGGCGATCCGAATCTGTACAGCACCTTCATTCATCTGGCAAGGCTGATGCGTGAACTGCATCCCGAGGTGCCGATTGCTTCGATTCCGGGAATTTCATCTGTACTGGGCGCCGCAGCTGCACTGGATATCCATCTGGCAGACGGTGATGAGCAGGTGGGCATTATCCCCGCAACCGCCGATAAGGAAGCGATGCGTCAAGCAATTGAGAATCACGATACGATTGTGTTTATCAAAGTGGCGAAGGTGCTTGACCCGATGCTTGAACTGCTGGACGAGATGGGTCTCGGCGGCAAAGCCTCGGTTGTCACCAAAGTCACTTCTCCATATGAACTGGTCTGGCGCGATGCCCGTGAACTGAAAGGGCAGGAGCTGGAATATCTGAGCCTGATGGTGGTGAGCAAATGAAAACACTGGAACCGAAAGTTTATATCGTAGGTGCAGGCCCGGGTGACCCCGAACTGATTACGGTGAAGGGCTCGAACATTTTGAAAAATGCAGATCTGGTCCTGTACACCGACTCCCTCGTGAACGATGAACTGATTGCGACAGCAAAGCCTGAAGCAGAAGTGCTGCAAAGCTCCGGTATGGATCTGGAGCAGCAGGTTGAACTCATGTGCGAAGCTACTCGTGCAGGCCGCAGCGTAGCTCGCGTGCATACCGGTGATCCGGCGATGTACGGCGCAATTCTGGAGCAGATGGTACTGCTGAAACAGCAGGGTGTGGAGTATGAGATTATCCCGGGAGTTAGCTCGGTCTTTGCTTCGGCGGCAGCCCTCGGAGCGGAACTAACTGTGCCGGAACTAACGCAGACGGTTATTCTGACCCGCGCAGAAGGACGTACACCAGTGCCTGAGCGCGAGAAGCTGCGTGATCTGGCGTCGCATCACTGTACAGTGGCCCTCTTCCTGAGTGCTACACTGGCGAAAAAAGTCGTGGTTGAATTCCTCGCCGCAGGGTGGAGCGAAGATACACCGGTGGCAGTTGTGCAGCGGGCGACTTGGCCGGATCAGAAAATTGTACGGACCACGCTCGCCAATCTGGCTGCCGATCTGCGTGCCGCTGGTATTACGATGCATGCGATGATTCTGGCAGGCTGGGCACTTGATCCCGATCTTGTGAACCGGGATGCCCACCGTTCCAAGCTGTATGACAAGTCCTTCACCCATGGTTATCGCAAGGGAGTGAAGTCCGGTGAGTAATCCGTTTGCAGCCGTTGCTATTACGAAGCATGGCGTGGAGATGGTACGCAATCTGGCTGGACAATTCCAGGGTACGGATGTGTATTACATGAGCAAGTTCGCCCGCGGGGATGAAGAAGAGCTGGGTTATCAGCTGTTTGAAGGCTCGGTGAAGCTGATTCTGCCGGATCTGTTCAAGCGATACAATGGCATCATTCTATTTATTTCTCTGGGAGCGGTGGTCCGCATGATTGCCCCAATTCTGGTGGACAAAAAGGTGGATCCTGCGGTGCTGGTCATTGATGACCGCGGAGAGAATGTTATCAGTGTCCTGTCCGGCCATCTCGGCGGGGCGAATGAACTGACTCGTCAGGTTGCAGAAGTACTCGGTGCACGTGCGGTAATTACAACCGCTTCGGATGTGCAAGGAACGATTCCGGTAGACATGTTCGGACGGGAGCTGGGCTGGATCGTGGACAGCTTCGACAAGGCTACGCCAGTCAGTGCAGCAGTTGTTAACGAGGAGCCGGTTGCGCTGATTCAGGAGACAGGAGAGCGGAACTGGTGGCGATATAACAAGCCTGTACCGGATCATATTCGTGTCTTCAGCAGTCTGGAGGAAGCCGAGTCATTTCCGTTCAATGCGGCACTTGTGGTCAGCGACCGCCTGCTCACGGAAGATGAACAGACACGTTTTCTAACGAATGGTGTGCTGTATCGACCGAAGAGCCTTGTACTGGGCATGGGCTGCAACCGCGGCACATCTGCTGAAGAACTGGAGCGGGAGATGCTCACCACATTGGAAGAGTTGTCTCTTTCGGTGAAAAGCGTGCGAAACGTAGCTACCATTGATCTGAAAAAGGATGAAGAAGGCCTGCTGGCTCTATGCGCCAAATATGACTGGGAACTTGTGACGTATACGCCAGCCGAGCTGAATACTGTCAAGCTTCCCAATCCATCGGAGACAGTTTTTAAATATACCGGAGCTTACGGTGTGAGCGAGCCTGCGGCATTATTGTCTTCCGGAGCAGACAACTGGCTGTTGGAGAAGAAAAAGAGCGGAAACCTGACGATTTCCGTAACGCGAATCCCTTTTGACTAAACTATAATTTAGAATCATGTGCTTCACGAGATGAAGCCATTATGGTTGATTTAAGCCGCATCGTTTATTGGTGCGGTTTTGTTATATCGAAGAAAGGTGGGAATGGATCATGACCATTTCAAATCAACATGCCAGACCAAGGCTGATCATAGCCGGAACGGGAAGTGGTGCAGGAAAAACAACGGTGACCCTGGGCCTGATGAAAGCACTGGCCCGGAGCGGAATGAGCGTACAGGGCTTCAAATGCGGACCGGATTATATTGATCCAACCTATCATACGGCTGTAACGGGCAGAGCATCGCGAAATCTGGATGCATGGATGACCTCTCCGGAATATGTAAGAGAAGCATTTGCCAAAGCGTCAGCGGGACATGATATTTCCATTATTGAAGGTGTCATGGGTCTGTATGACGGCAAAGATCCCTTAAGTAATACGGGGTCTACTGCGGAGATTGCTCTCGTAACACAGACTCCGGTCATTCTGGTCGTGGATGTCCGCAGCATGGCTCGCAGTGCAGCCGCGATCGTGCTTGGTTTTCAGCAGCTGGATCCTGAGCTTAACATCGCTGGTGTCATCGTCAATCGCTGCGGAAGTGCGGGCCACTACAGTATTGTGAAGAAGGCCATTGAGCAGATGTGCGGCATTCCTGTGGTCGGCTGGCTGAAACGGGAGGAAGACATGTCGATTCCCGAGCGTCACCTGGGGCTGGTCCCTGCCATAGAACGTGGAGAATTGGAACCTCTATTCGAGCGAGCTGCGGACGCGCTGCTGGAAGGCACCGATCTGGATGCGATTGTTGCCATAGCGAAGGCTGCACCTGCCATAGAAGAGTTAACCATTAACCGTGAGGATGTCTCACCGCAAAAAACAGATCCTATGTGGACCGATGTTAACTTAAAGAATAGCGAAGACAGCACGGTAGGCCAGCCCGATGAACAAGAGGCTTCGTCACGTCCCGTAATAGCCGTTGCCCGGGATGCCGCTTTTAATTTCTATTACCCGGACAATCTGGAGCTGCTCGAAGCAGCCGGAGCCCGATTGAAGTATTTCAGTCCTCTTGCAGGAGAAGGCGTACCGCCAGAAGCGGATGGCATTTATCTTGGCGGCGGCTTCCCGGAGGAGTTTGCTGCTTTGATCGCAGATAACATCTCGTTTCTGGAGGGACTGCGTGAGGCCGTTCGCAGTGAGATGCCTTTGTTTGCGGAATGCGGGGGTTATATGGTGCTCGCGGAGACATTAACTAATCGAGAAGGGCTAACTTATAACATGGCAGGGATTATACCTGCTGGGGTACAGATGCAAGCGAAGCGTGCAGCACTCGGTTATCGTGAGGCTAGAGCTGTAGAGGATTCCTTTTTGCTGAAAAAAGGAGAAGTGATCCGGGGCCATGAATTTCATTACTCTACCATGACCTACCAAGAGGAAGGCGACGTTCCCTATGCTTATGAGACTAAGGGATTACGGGGCATGAAGCAGGAGGGATATGCCAGAGGTAACGTTGTAGCCGGGTATACCCATGTTCATCTTGGTTCTCATCCGGGTGCGGCAGTGAGATGGGTGCAGCATTGTCTGTCATTCGGGCTGAGAAGAAGTGGTCAGCATATATAAAGAACGATTTTTAGATGAGGTGACAAAAGAGAAGATAATCCTGCAAGTGTCGCATCATGAGACTTTGGTCGTGAAGTTGGGCTTTCCTGTTTACATTTAGAGGTTTTTGCCTGACCATGTGGAATGAATTAAAAGACAGAGTAGCCTGGATAAGGAGGGGAAGCATGGTGAGAACCGTATGTGTGACCGGGGCAGCCCGGGGACTTGGATTGGCTCTGACGGCACAAATGCTGAAGAGAGGATATACGGTGTATGCTGCGGGCTTGGACATGGAGGATTCTGAGGGGATTCGTCTGTTAATGCAAGCTTATCCGAAGCATCTTCGGGTCATCGACCTGGATATTGCCGATGATCTGTCCGTTGCACTGTTTACCGAAACCATCAAACTGGATACAGATCGTCTGGATATGCTGATCAATAATGCGGCTATACTAGGGGATATTACGGATCATGTCCGCGGGCCGTTAAACTTTGCCGAAATGGCAGAGGTATTCAACGTGAATACGCTGGGTTCACTGCGCGTAACTCACGCATTGCTGCCCCTCCTTCTTGCGGGCGCGGGCAAGCTGATTGTGGACATCTCATCGGAGGCGGGCAGTATTGAGCAGTGCGACCGACATGGCTGGTTCGCTTACTGCATGTCCAAATCTGCACTAAACATGCAGGCCCGGCTTGTGCATAATGGGATCAAGGATGAAGGTGGACAGGTCATGCTGATTCATCCCGGTTGGGTGCAGAGCTATATGAGCGGTGAATTGAACACAGCCGCAGACCTTACGCCAGAACAATCGGCACAGCATATCGCAGCACTTATTGACCGCCACAAGGATTTTATGGGAGATCAGCCTGCCTATGTAGACTATAAGGGGGACGATCTTCCCTGGTAATCTTGTTTATAAAGTGAGTCTACTTCTACACTATAACGGAGAGAGCAGAACCAATCTGGAGAAACGAAGTGCTCGCTGAAAGCTTTCTATAAGAAAGCTACATCGGAAGCATACGCTTATCCCTAGATTTTCTCATTAATAAAAGAATACAAAAAAATCTAGGGATAACAGCGATCGTAAGATGGTTCTGCAATCGGAGTGAAACGGTGTAGAAACTTTTCTCATTTTATATAGGTTTAACATGAAAGGAGTTTTATTAATGGACCATCGTAAAAAGGCGTTGTTGCTCGGCGATTATACACATCCGGACTGGCATCCGCTGCAGGATGTTGACGCAGAGATCAGCCGTATTTTTCATGATAGCATGACCGTGCAGTGCAGTGAGAATCGCAATATGCTGCTGCAGGAAAATATATCGGGATTTGATGTATGTATTTCATACATGGACGATTGGAAGGGGAAAGTCTCCCCTCAGCAGACAGCTGGATTGCTGTCCTATGTGAGCAATGGAGGCGGACTGGTCATTCTACATAACGGGATTTCGCTTCAAAATCGTTATGAACTCAAGCAGATGATCGGTGCGAAATTCCTGCATCATCCACCGTATGCACCGCTGGAGTTTACCGTAACGGAACATAAACACCCTGTGACCGAGGGGATTACCGGATTCACCATGGAAGAAGAGCCTTACCTGTTCGAGTTCGGATCATTCGCCGAGACTACGATTCTGCTTGAGTACCAGACTGAAGAGGGACCTAAACCTGCGGCTTGGGCACATACCTATGGATTAGGCCGGATCGTGTACCTCATGCCAGGGCATCATGTGCCTTCTTTTGCACACGAATCCTATCGCCAGCTGATTCTGCAGGCAGGCAAATGGGCAGCGCGCTACGTGTAACCTGACCGCTTCTTTGTTGTGCTGGGTATAAAGGGTATAATATAGAGATCAACGAAGAGGAGGATGACAAGAATGAGCGATTTGTTCAAAAAGGCGATCTCATTGGGGTTAGGTCTTACTGTCGTAAGTAAGGAAAAAATCGAAAAAACCGTAGATGATCTGGTCAAGCGCGGGGAACTTGCGCCCGGTGAATCCAAAGCCTTGGTAGAGCGTCTGATGGAACGTGGCGACGAAGAACAGGGCCAGCTCAAGCGAGTGATTCATGAGCAGGTCAAGCGGGTGCTTCAGGAAGTAGGCGTACCTTCGGAGAGTGATGTGACCAGTCTGGAACAGCGCGTTGCGGTACTGGAGAAAAAGCTCGCCGAACTGGGCCAAACACCACAGCTTCAACCAGATGTATCCCCAGCTCCACTTGAAGTTCCTCCTCCGCACAAAGGAAACGAGATCGAGTAGATGGCTGTGCGAATTAAACATGTCGGCAGATACCGGGAAATTGCCATGGCGCTGGTGCGTCATGGCTTCGGTTATATGGTCGAGGAACTGGGGCTGTTCCAGCTGCTGGCCATACCCCGGCGGTGGATGTCACGTGAAGCACACACGACCAAAACGCTGAGTGAACGGATCAGGCTGGTGCTGCAGGAGCTGGGGCCGGCTTTCGTGAAGCTGGGGCAACTGGCAAGCACAAGGGCGGATCTGCTGCCTGAGCCGGTCATTCGTGAACTGGTGAAGCTGCAGGATCAGGTGCCCCCTTTCTCTTCGGAAACGGCACGGGGGATTTTGGAACAGGAATTAGATACACCACTGGAGGAGATCTTTTCCCGGTTCGAGGATACCCCTGTGGCTGCAGCCAGCATCGGGCAGGTGCACCTGGGCAAGCTACGAAGCGGTGAGGCGGTCGCCATCAAGATCCAGCGTCCCGGCATCTCGCGGATTGTACAGCGAGATTTGGACATTTTGCGTGAGCTGACAGCGATGGCGGAGAAGCGATGGGACTGGGTGAAGCAGTACCAGATTCCGCAGATGGTAGAGGAGTATGCCCAGGCGCTGATGGCTGAACTGGATTATACCGTCGAAGGGCGGAATACCGAGAAGATTGCCCAGCAGTACCAGCAGGATAACAAAGTCAAAATCCCTTTAATCTACTGGGATCAGACCTCCTCTCGTGTGTTAACCATGGAATACGTTGAAGGTATCAAGCTGAATGACCGTGACGAACTGGTCAGACGTGGACATGACCTCAATGACATTGCCCAACGATTGGTGGATTCCTTGTTGAATCAGATCTTTATTCATGGTTTCTTCCATGCGGATCCGCATCCTGGCAACCTGATGGTGTTAAAAGACGGGCGACTGGCGTTTATCGATTTCGGCATGGTTGGCACTCTGAGCGATGAGATGAAGCAGCATCTGGCTTCGCTCATCATCGGGTTGATGCGCAAGGATACAGACAGCATGATTCGGGCGATTGAGAAACTGGGCATGATGCCTGATGACATGGATCTCCGCGGCCTCCATAATGACCTGGACAAGCTGCGCAGCAAATACTATGATATTCCCTTTTCCAAAATCAGCGTGGGTCAGGCACTTAATGATCTGTTTGGTGTCGCGCAGAGACACCGGGTCGTCATGCCAGCTGACATTGTGCTGTTGGGAAAATCACTGCTCACGATGGAAGGCGTGATCGAACATCTGGATCCATCGCTCAGCATTGTGGATATGGCGGAACCCTTCGGCCGGAAGCTGATCAAGGACCGGTTCAGTCCGGGCCGAATCAAGAATAGGCTGTTCCGCAGTGCGGCAGACATGGCTGAGAGTGTGATCGGATTGCCGGGGCAGCT
Source organism: Paenibacillus sp. ACRRY (assembly GCF_022346995.1). Lineage (GTDB taxonomy): Bacteria > Bacillota > Bacilli > Paenibacillales > Paenibacillaceae > Paenibacillus. The sequence continues at coordinate 333,953 of NZ_JAKRNM010000003.1, forward strand.
CCGGCAGCTATCCTCCATTATCAGTAAGGGCAAGCTGCGGCTTGAGGTCAGCGTACCTGAATTGGAGACACTGATGCGCAGGCTGGATCAGATCAGTAATCGTCTATCCTTCAGTATTGTGCTGCTCGCTTTTTGTATCATTATGGTCGGACTCATTATTGGTTCCTCAATCAGTCATCAGTCAACGATGCTGTGGGATATTCCGGTCATTGAGATCGGTTTTCTGGTTGCGATTCTGATGGTGGCCTTCCTGCTCTATTCCATTTTCAAATCGGGAAGATTCTAGTTACATTAAGGTAGGAGAGAGAGCTGTTAATGCTGCTTCTTGGTGAAGGAGCGTTAACGGCTTTTTTGGTCTGGGAAATAATGCAATATCTATAAAACAGATAAACAGAGCATAATCGAGATATATTATAAAAATAAAAGAAATCCAGGGATAATCTAACGTTTGCGAAGATATAGCCTGTTCGTATAAAAGGATTGTCCTGTCTATAATAATAGGTCAGTACATAACGGACCCGGTCTTTCTGAGAGGGGAAGACCAGAGACATCATGAGTCAGCTTCTGACGTCTCCCAAGCTCGAACCTGAATGATGTAACAGAATCATGTGGAACGCACTGGAACGGATCTAGCAGGATGCTGCGGACTCGGACAACATGCTCCGGATGAAGAGCATCTTATATCAACACGTACAGGCCATGATGCGGAGATAGTGTTCCGCTCTTTTGTGCTGCCCTGTCGTGGTTGGTCAGTGACGTGCCTAGCTGCTGCATTTCAGGCAATCAACCCAAGGGGTTATAGGTGTAGGAGGAACGGCAAGAATATATGAATACGTTAAAACAACAATGGTTCGGCAACATTCGCGGAGACGTGCTGGCAGGTATTACGGTAGCGCTGGCGCTGATTCCGGAAGCTATTGCCTTCTCCATCATTGCAGGTGTCGATCCGATGGTCGGATTGTACGCATCGATTACGATTGCGATCGTGATCTCGATTGCAGGCGGAAGACCGGGAATGATCTCGGCTGCTACGGGCGCCATGGCGGTGCTGATGGTTGGTCTCGTCAAGGATTACGGCGTGGAATACCTATTCGCGGCCACGATATTGACAGGAATTATTCAGTTTATTTTGGGGATTTTTAAAGTTGGGAAGTTCATTACGTTTGTGCCGCACTCGGTACTTACCGGATTTGTAAATGCCCTGGCGATTTTGATCTTCATGGCGCAGCTGACGCATTTTACTGGCGCGAACTGGATCATGTACGCGATGGTTGCAGGCACACTGGCCATCATTTATATTTTGCCACGGTTTTTCAAAGGCGTTCCGGCCCCTCTCATTGCGATTATCGTTATGACGATTATTACAGTGGTGTTCCATCTGGATGTGAAGCAGGTTGGCGATATGGGGAATTTGACGAGTACCCTCCCAATGTTCCATGTGCCCAATATTGAGTGGTCCTTCAACACGCTGATGATTTTGCTGCCCTATTCATTCACGATGGCGCTGGTAGGTTTGCTGGAATCCCTGCTGACCGCTACCATCGTGGATGAGATGACGGAGACCAAGAGCAGCAAAAACCGTGAGGTGCGCGGTCAGGGGATTGCCAACTTCGTTAACGGATTATTCGGCGGCATGGGTGGCTGTGCGATGATCGGACAATCCGTCATTAATGTGAAGTCCGGCGGCCGGGGACGGTTGTCCACCTTTACGGCAGGCGCCTTTCTGGCCATCCTGCTGCTGCTGCTCAGCGGAGTGGTGAAACAGGTACCGATGGGTGCGCTGGTAGGTGTCATGTTTATGGTGTGTATCGGTACGTTTGACTGGAGTTCCGTCAAAAATATTGCACGTGTTCCCCGCGCAGAGGCCTTCGTCATGGTGGTCACGGTTGTGATCGTCGTCATCACCAACGATCTATCCATCGGTGTATTGGTCGGCGTTGTGCTTAGCGCCCTGCATTTTGGGTGGAAACAGGCCAAGATTCGTGTTCATGCCATCGATGAACAGGGTCAAAAGGTATACCGTGTTCACGGTCCGTTCTTCTTCGGTTCTTCATCCCGCTTCGTGGATGAGTTTCATGCCGAGACGGATCCGGAGGAGATCACGATTGATTTTGGCGGATCACATATCTGGGATAACACGGCCGTTGTTGCCATCGGCAAGGTGAAGTTCAAATATGCGAAACTGGGCAAAACGGTTCATCTCCGAGGCTTGAACGAGGAAAGCTCGCGTTTGCTGGAGAGAAGCGGGTTTGCGGTCTCACAGAGCCATGGTTAAAGGAGATCCATGACCTCTGGAACATGAAATACAATAAAAGGGTGCCGGAACATGTCCGGTACCCTTTTGTTTTGCTGGACAAACGTGTAAACTACACGGTATGGAGAAAAAGAGCAGACGGACTGATTGCTTTTTGAAAATCCATTTCCGTGGGAAGAATACATGGAAATGGGCTTATCTAAATGAACATACAGAGGTGTAACGATTGGCAAACTTTGAACAACTGGGCATTCGCCCGGAATGGTGCGAAATCCTGAAACATCAGGGGATCGCCGTGCCGACACCGGTACAGGAGCGCTCGATTCCCGTACTGTTAGGCGGACGTGACATTATTGCTGAGGCACAGACAGGTACAGGAAAAACGCTGGCTTTTTTGCTGCCGATTATTCAAAAAATCAACGTATCGGACCGCTCGCCACAGGCATTGATTATTGCCCCTACGCGTGAGCTGGCCTTGCAAATTACAGAGGAAGCGAAGAAGCTGACGGCAAATGACGATAAGCTTCATGTGCTTGCTGTGTATGGCGGACAGGACGTGGAGAAACAGCTGCGCAAGCTGCAAAATGGGACTCAGATCGTCATCGGTACACCGGGGCGTCTTCTGGATCACCTGCGCCGTGGCACGCTGAAGCTCGATAACGTGAAGAAACTGGTGCTGGATGAAGCGGACCAAATGCTGCACATGGGCTTCCTGGATGATGTAGAAACCATTCTACGTGAACTGCCACATAAACGTCAGACGATGCTCTTCTCGGCAACGATGCCGAAGGGCATTCGCAACCTGGCGAAAAACTACATGAAAGATCCCGAGGATGTAAAAGTATCTTCGAAATCGGTTATCCCGATCAATCAGATTCGTCAGCAGGTGCTGGAATGTACGGATCGTGGCAAGTTCGATGCGCTTCGCGGCATGATTGATACATATCGCCCGTACCTGGCGATTATTTTCTGCCGGACCAAGCGCCGTGCATCCAAGCTGAATGAGGATCTGCGCGAAGCAGGATACGAGAGCGACGAGCTTCATGGGGATCTGTCCCAATCCAAGCGCGAAAATGTCATGAAGGCATTCCGCGACGCAAAACTGCAAATCCTCGTGGCTACCGATGTGGCGGCACGCGGACTGGATGTGGAAGGCGTAACGCATGTATTCAACTATGACATTCCACATGATGCAGAGAGCTATATCCACCGAATCGGCCGTACGGGTCGTGCCGGCGGAACGGGTCTTGCCGTGACGTTTGCAACGCAGCATGACAGACCGGAGCTTGCACGTATTGAGGAAGGCACCAATCAGAAGCTGACCCGCATCCAGTGGACAAGCGAAGGTCCAGTGGCCTCCACCGGAGCAGCCAGACGTTCCATTAACAGTCAGGATAATGATGAACGTTCAGGTGGGCGCTCTGCGGGAACAGGCAGTGCCCGTCGCGGCGCAGGCCGCAGCGGACGTAATGAAGGCGGCCGCGGAGGCCGTGGTTCCCGCGGCAGTGAAGGTGGACGCAGCGGTGGCCGTAGCGGCGGCCGCAGTGGCGATGAGCGCAGCGCAGGACGCGGATCGGCGCGCAGCAGCGACAGCAGTCGCGGTGCAGCAGGCCAAGGTGGCCGTGGCGGGCGCGGTGCAGGTCGCAGCGGTGATGAGCGTAGCAGCGGCTGGGCTGGCCGCAGTGCGGACAAGCGTAATTCAGGTGGACGCGGGCCAGCCAAAAGTGACCGCCGCGATTCTCGTCGCGGACGGTAAAACCTTGTCGTCCGCGGCAGTGCAGCCGCACTGGACGATCAGTTTGAAGCCATGCCTAGGATAACGGCATGGCGAGAATATGAGAGCACTCGCGTACCAATGTACAGAGTGCTTGATGAGAGGGTCGCGACGAATTCCGTCGCGGCCCTTTTTACATATGCGGTATTGCACGCAACGCTCTGCCTTCTGGAACGTATTGGATAGATATGTTGAAATATGTGAAAGAGCCATCGCTCGGATTCCATGGTGCATATGTGGATAATGCGGGTATACAAGAAGTGGGAAAATCTCGCCAGCTGGCATATGGGTCATGATGAAGCAGGCAGACCGGAGGTTTTCATGAATACATATCCTCTAATACAGGAGCAGCGCAAGATCCTGCCATTTTACTGGCTGTTTACACGATTGATGATGTGGATCGGCCTGCTGGGTATTCTCTTTATCTGTGTGCCGCTCCTGGTCTATCAATTCAAGGTGGCTGCACGTGAAGCTTCGAACAAAAAGTACAATGACAAATCAACACACAGATAGGGTGTGAATAGAAGGATAACGAAGGAGGCGGGCATGGGTACGGATGATAACTCCCTGAACAGCTTCCAGGAGCTGATTGAGAAACAAAGACCAATGAGGCCGACTGTGAAGTCGAAGCTAACCACAAATCGGATCGTGGGGAGCGCGATGGTCGTCTTGCCGCTGGTGCTGATAGTCCTGCATTTCTCCGCGGAAACGTGGTTTCTGCTGGGGCTTGTCCCTTTTGGTGCGGTGTTATTTTATCGTTCAATGACATCTTTGCGTATGGAAGCGAGGCGTGAATCTCACCCGTCCTATACGAAGCTTGATACCAAGGAAGTAAGTTACGCCAGTTGGAATCCACGTTCCGACATATCTGAAGAAAATCGATTTGACGTTTCCTGTATCGAGCATGCATATTATGGCAGGCATACCGTAGAGCATCTGCACTATTATCTGGAGAAAACCCCGGAGACAGCGATCATGCCGCCCGTCATTCATTTCATTTATGATCAAAACTTGAAGCGGAGAGTCCACAGCGTTATCTTTCTGGACGAAAGGGATGCAGAGAAATGGCTGCAATCTCTCTCTTCACTGCAGGTTCCATTGAAGTTTACAGCCGAGCCCACCTCGGACCAGATGACGGAAGTAGAGCTGCTGGATAAGCTCCTGAACGACAGGGATCAGAAGCCGTTTCTTTACAAGCGGAATGTGGATCGGCAATTTTACAATTACTTGGATAGGGTAGACGAAGAGTTTCATCGGGCATATGAGGAAGGCAGTCTGTCGAAAGAGGAGGAAGAAGAATTCCTTCAGAGAGTACGTGCATATCAGGAAAAGGAACGTAATGCCTCAGCATGGATGAGTGTTGGGCCGGGCTGGTTTGTTTTTCTGCTTCAGTGGGGTGTGGCCTACTACCTGGGTCTGGAGGCAGCGCAGGGCAAGATCGAAGCGGAGCACTGGTTAACACCGAGTATATATATCATGGGATTAAGTTTGCTGTTTTTTATATTGGTCAAAAGACTTCGCTGGAAGCAGATTCTCATATACGCGATAGGTTCCTTTATCAACCTGATGGTAGCAAGTATGGTCCTGGAGCTTCTGGATCATAGCGAGCCCACAGCGCAAATGTACGTTTCCTTATATGGCAGCGTGTTGTTGTGCTCCGTACTGCTCTGGATTCCATACGTCCTAATCTACCCCTTGAAGGCAAGAAAAAGGGATTAACATGGCAGACGGATTCGACATGAGCCGTTATGCAGTTGTTTGAAAAAAGCACCCTATTCTCATGTGAGAATAAGGTGCTCTTTGGGTTGTGGACAGGTGGATATTGTATAGGATTGCTCTTGCATATTCTTGTCCCCAAAATCGATGCAGGGGTTCTTGGGAATTACGTCGTCTATATATTAGGGAATCATTGTGCACGAAAATGCTCTTTAGGAATGAATCTCGGTAACGTTGTCCCGATATTTCTCGTTATATACTCTCCCAACGGATTCGGCCAAACCGCCACGTGCCTTGCCAGGATACAGCTCAAGCGTACGATAGAGACGCATGAACCGGTCTTTGGGCATAAAGCGTGCGTAGCGGGTAATAAGACTTGGGAATAACTCGATATATTTGCTTTTACGCACAGCCGCGGCAGCTACAGCAGTCAGAATCTGAATTCCGTTGTGCAGCTGCAAAATGTTAACTTCGTATGTGGCGATATACCGGATCGCATCTTCACGAATCAACTCCGGCTTAAGCCGGGCGATTTCACCTATATATTCGGCGAGCAGCCGCTCGAAGCTGCGCAGCAGCAGGGGCTGGAGCTGCAGATCCATATCACTTCGCAGCACGAAGGATTGCAGCAGGGCAACCTGCTGCAGACGTATCCGATCATTGTAGACGAGTGATCCAATCTCGCGCAGCATCTCATAAGCGAGGGCCTCGTCTTCTTTGCGGGCTTCGGCAACGAGCGCCCAGTTTCGGTTGATCCCCTGACGGATGTCCTCCCGGTCTTCGTTTAACATGCGCTTCATCTGCCGGTTCTGCTGGGCAGGGAAGGTACGGTGATGCATGAAGATGAGCCATCCAATCAGCAGCAGGGTCACGGTGGCTGCCATCATGGTCTGATCCGTTGTTTCACCGAAGTAGGTGGCGGCAGCTCCGAGTATAACGGCAAGGAACAGATCGCGCGCGATCCGGCGCTTCACTCGTGAGCCGGCACGCTCCTGGACAGAAACGAGGGCGCTGCGACCACAGGAGGTACAGTCATCCTCCCACAAGCAGGTATATTGTCCACAACGCTTGCAGACGTGCAGCTTCTCAAAGGCATAGGTCGTTCGGTTAAAAGGTCTGATGGATACCACTTGTTTGGTACTCATGCTTAATCACGCTCACCATTCAGTATAGTGTATAGGGTACGGTCCGAATCCTCTGATGTTACGGGTTTGCGACCCTGGAAAAAGAGCGAGATTCCTTTTATAAGGACAAAAAGAAACAATATGGCGAGGCATCCGTATGTAACCATAATCGATTCCTTTCTAGGCATAGTTGTTATGCAGAATAGTGTAAATCTGAAACACGGTTTCGTTATATTGCAGTTTACTGGCAATAACTATATCATATTTCCATAGTTGGAATTAAAATGCCAGCAAGAGCGCCGAATAGGTCGATTTTTGTCAGTCATTACAAAACTGTAACTCAAGATAGGGGTGCTTTTCAGAATATATTAGTAGACTGTTAAGATTTCCTTAAGGCTTGACGCCTATAATAAACTATTCCCATTTTAATCTCAAACGTGAAGGAGTACACCCAATGCTGCGGACACGCAAAATACGCTGGCTTAGCGGAACCCTGGTTCTGCTGACATTTCTAACGCTGCTGCTGCCTAAGGCGTTGCTGCCCCAAGCTGCAGCTGCTCAGGCACAGACGAGCGGGATCGACGCCGTACTTGTAGCCGATGTAAGTAACTCGATGAATACAAGTGACCGTGACAAGATCAGTAATGAAGCCATGAAAATGTTTATCGATATGCTGCCGGTCCAGGGGGACAAGGTAGGGATTGTTGCTTATACCGATCAGGTAGAGCGAGAAAAAGCGCTGCTGGAGATTCAGTCCGATGCGGACAAGAGCAGCCTGAAGAACTTTATTGATCAGCTCGGCCGCGGGCCATACACTGATATTTCCGTCGGGGTGGCTGAAGCGGTGAATGTGCTGAATCATGGTGCAGATGCATCGCACTCACCCATGATCGTACTGCTTGCAGACGGCAACAATGATTTTAACAAAACCAAAGGTCGCACCCAGGCACAGTCTGATGCAGATCTGGCGAAGGCCGTTCAAGAAGCACAGGATCAGGGCATTCCGGTCTATACGATCGGACTGAACGCAGATGGCAAACTGAACAAGGATGCGCTAGCTGATCTGGCCAGTCAGACAGGAGGCAAGTCATTCATCACGGATACGCCGGATGATCTGCCGCAGATTCTGAGTGAGATATTTGCAGATCATGCCAAGCTGAATGTCGTGAAATTGCCTTCCATCACAGGCAACGGCAATTTTCAGGAAGTTACCGTCAACGTGCCAAATGACAGCGTGCTTGAAGCCAACATTTCCATTATGTCTTCCAAGCAGGTGGAGATTGAATTGACTGATCCTTCGGGCAAAGCGGTGGATCTGAACTCGGATGCAGCCAAGCTCTCGACTTCCAAAAGTTATTCACTGGTCAAGCTGCTTAAGCCTCAGGAAGGCGACTGGAAACTTCGGGTAAAAGGGGCTCCGAAAGACAGCATTGATATCAACCTGCTGTTCAACTATGATCTGCAGCTCGTCGTGGACCCAATTAAGACCAAGTCCTATACAAAGGGCGACAAGGTGGACCTGACGGCCAAGTTGGAAAATGGAGGCCAGCCGCTCCAGGATAACGATCTGTATGCAGATATGAAGGCGACCTTGGTCGTGAACGATCTGGATACGAACAAGAGTGAGGAGCATCCGCTGGAGAATACGGGCAGCGGCTTTGCAGGTACCTTTGAAGTGCCGGACAATCATAACTATGAACTGGTGATTCGTGCGGAAGAGGACAGCTTCTACCGCGAAAGTGCACCCATCGCCATCAATGCAGGCGGTACGGCAGGTGCGGGCACACAGCCAACCACCTCAGGTGGTGAGCAGGACAAGCCGTTTCCATGGTTGCCTGTGATTTTGGGAGTCGTAGCCTTGCTGGTGATTGGAGTTGGTGCCTGGTTCCTGATGGGCTGGCTGAAACGCAAAAATCGCGGCTTTGTCGGCCAGATCATTGTCGAGATTCGGGATGAGAACACCGGAGACAAGTCCTATCCACAATACAAAAAACTGGCATCCTTCCGGGGCAGATTCCATCTGCACCAGCTCTTACAGCTGGATCCGGAATTGAAGGAAACCGAGAAGTATATATTTACGCCAAGCAATGGAGACCGAATTATTATTCGCAATACCGCGGGCGGGACATTGGAGAAATCCGGACGTGCCGTTGATGCAAGCTCAGGCGTTGAACTGAAGAACGGTGACCGGCTGAGCATCCCGCTGCAACAGGCGGATAAGACGATTTTGATTGAGTATCTGGTATAAGAAGTTTGAATGCCTAAGCAAGGCATGTGCGTTGAACAAAAGGGAGGACATGGAATGAAACCAATTGTCAGAGAACATATTCAGCAGCTGGATGTATCGCTAGGCGGAGGGATTGTCAGCGAGAAGATCAGGGTCGATTCGATTGACAATCCGATCCTGATTATCGGTCTTGGAGGAACGGGAATTGATGCGCTGCTGCGCCTTAAATATCAGATTAACCGTCGCTTCAAGCTGCCTCAGGATCCGGTATCCAAGAAAAAAATGGACAAGCCGGACAACGTGGAATTTCTCGCGTTTGAAACCAACGAGCAGGACCGTGCGAAGAAGTACAAAGGCATCGGACTGGACCCGATTAACGAATTCGTCCTGCTGTCCAATGCCGAGATCGGCGGACTGCTGCAGAATCGCAGCGTACTGGAGCCGTATATTACGGACTGGCTGTCTCCGGAACTGAGCATTACGGACGGCATGAATGGAGCAGCAGGGGTACGTCAGGCTGGACGGTTGCTGCTGTTCACCAAGATCAATCAGGTCGTGCAGGCAATCGACAAAAAGATCAAAACATTATCCGTAGGCACCAACAAAAAGCTGATGGTATTCCTGCTTACCGGTTTGTCCGGGGGTACGGGTAGTGGCTGCTTCCTCGATATCTCCTATATCGTGCGCGGTATCATTGAACGGGATCACGGTTCTGCCGGGATCGACCGCGTCAATACGCTGGGTTACCTGTTTACGCCAGACGTGAATCTATCGAACAAAAGCTTGAGCGAGCACACACGCGAATATATTCGCAAAAACGGCTATGCTGCGCTCAAAGAGCTGGATTACTGGATGAATGTCGACAGCCGCGGCGAGCGTTTCACGCAGAAATACGGCAATATCCTGAATGTTAATTCACCGCTGCCGCCGTTTAACCTGTGTCACCTAATTTCGGCAACGAATACGGAAGGTAAGCTGCTGGAGAATGCCTATGACTACTGCATGAACGTGACGGCCGAGAATATCACCAACTTCATGGCCAGCGAGGAGAAACAGTCGGGCGAAGAATTCGCAATTCACGATTATATCAGTAACATCCGTACCAACATTGCACAGATGAACAAGGCATATCCGGCCAACTATGATTACAACATTATCGGTGCTTCCTCAGCGGTACTGCCGATTGAAGAGATGACGACGTATCTGGCTTACCGGATGTTCGACAAAATGAGCACCATGTTCTCCAAAGCTCCGAACCAGGAGGATACGGAGAAGTTTGCCCGCAAGCTGGGCATCGATCTCGAAAGTGTTGTGAAGTCCTTCGAGTCCCGCGTGCCAGAGCCGCTGCCGGGTTATCAGAACAGTGAGCGTCTGTCGTACGGCAATGTTGTGAAATCACAGGTAGTGAACATGGACACCGAGCTGGAGCAGAACTTCCTGGCCCGTGCCCGCGAAGAATATATCAAGGCGAAGAAACAACTGCCGGGCGAGATTGCCGGTCAGTTTACCGAACAGATCCGGCGCATGTTTTTGCATCCCGAACAGGGTCCGTTCTACGTTTCCCGTCTGATCTACACCGAAAAAGGCTTCTGTGTACTGAAGATGATCCAGTCGTATATCGAAACGCTGCGGGAGAATGCATTCCGCATTCCGCGTGATATTGAAGCTGCGCAGGAGCAATCGGAGGAGAAACTGGGTGACGCGAAGAGTGCCTTCGTCTCCAAAGAGAAGAAAAAGAATGCTTATATTGAAGCTAAAATTCATGAGTACTGGCTGCACGCCGACGTGGAACGCAACGATCAGATGATCGAGTTCTATGAGGATCTGTATGAACTGCTGAATCAGGAGAACAGCCGCATCTACAATGTGTTTACCGAGACGCTGAATGCGCTCAGCTCGATCTTCTCCAAAAACGGAGATATTCTGACGCGCGGCGAAGAACAGTCCGATCACAAAGGCAACAAAACCTACTACTGGAACGTTGTTAGTGTACCGGATATCGTCAATGTGGTGGATGGGCTGCTGGACAAGCGCGACACGGATGACCTGATCCGCGACTTCTCCCGTGAGCTCCTGGAGAACTCCAACCAGTGGGTGAAGGAAAACGAGATCGACGTGGTCAGCTCCATTTCGGACTTCCTGACGGAGAAATTCGGGGACCTCATTACCCGTTCCATGGAAGATTTCCTGGTGATCAAATACGGGCAGGATGAGTCTGTTGAGAAATTCGTGGAGCGTCACATCGCTGGCAAGCTGGATGATGAGGCCGTTCCGGTGTTCAACCTGAGCAACAGCACAGGCAGTCTGCATTTCCCGTCATGGGGATTCGTCTCTGTGCCGACACAGGCGCCAGGCATTCTCAAAGGGATTCGCAATTATCAGAACAATGCGGTGGGCAAATCCCACTTTACCGTCAAGGAAAGTGAAGTCCGCAACCGGATTTTCTGGCTGAATACGCGCAACGGGGTACCACTGTTTGTGTATACGCCGCTCAAAGTATATGAAGAAAGCTATGAACGCACCATTTTGGACAAGGAAGGCATCGGTCGCCATCTGGTGCAGACGGAGAAAAACAACTGGACCTACCTGCCATCTCCGATTCCCGAAAAGTCCTGGGGCGATGTCTACGAGAATGCCCGGGTGAAGCAGTATAACGCGCGGGTACGTACCGAATTCGAGCAAGCGATTGGATACAACATCATTACGGCCAAAACAATTGATGAAAATACGAGCAATCGTTATGCCGTTGTTACAACGGAACCGTTTGACCTGACCGCGAAGCTGAATGCTTACGACATGCGTCTGACGTCGACGACCCCGAATCTGGGTGAGGTAAAACGGGCAGTTACCGAACTGAAACGTCTGCAATCCGAAGGGCTGCCGCGTGTAGGGATCAAGGATATTTTCGGCAGTATTAATGAAGATATGGCCAAAGAAAACCTGGTACGTTCCCCGCAGCTTATCGCACGGGTACGTGAAGAACTGGCGAAGATGAATGCCATCTCGGCCAAAGTGGCTGAACTGGAAGGCATCCTGGCACAGCATCAGGATGAGGAACAATGGTATGATCGCTTCATCGAAGCTCTGTATACGGACACGATCGTCAAGAAGGGCGCACTCTACGTCTATGACCGCGATCCGGAAGAAGATGCCTGGGAACCGTTCGCGAACCTGATGAAGAGCCGCAACTTTGCCGAGTATGAAGTGTTTGGCAATTTCCGCGGTCTGTCTGAAAAAGATCGCAGTACACTACTGCGCAAAGCTTCCCGTCGGGATAACGAACTAACGGCTTCTGAGGACATTGCTCCGCTGCTGGCCAAACTGGATGATCTGGCTGCCCTGTTCATGGAATCGCGCGATCGACTGGAATATGAACGTGTAGAGCTGGCAAACGGTGAAGACATCTATCAGTTCTACAGAACGATGTCGTCGAAGCTGAATGACATCCGCAGAAGGCTGAAGTAACATGGCAGCCGGGATGGAGTTCAAGATGAACAATACCCTGAAGCGGGATCTGGAGAAGTACGCAGCACAGTATGCGGCAGAGCAGGAGCGGCAAGGCAGCCTGGGTGATGGACGAAGCAGCATCCATTACCCGGCCCTGTTTCTTTTTGTTGGTGACCTGGTCGAACCGGCCATGGCTGCGGTGCGCGAGATCAATCAGTTGAAGTGGGATAACGGAGAAGGTGTGGTGTATCTCCAGATAGGAACGGAGGGCCGGGAGGAACAAGGAGGACGGGAGCATCGTGATTCATTGGAAGACGGTCAGGTGACCCGTCATATCCTGCCTCTATCTACTGCACAGGCTGGACGTCCTTCAAAGACCATGCGCAAGGATGTACACCGCAGTTTTCACGATTCGGAGCAGGCGCTCTTCGGGCTGAATCGCACGTTACGACGGGTGAGCAATCGGATCGCTGAATATGGGCGACTGTATTCATCGTTTGACCGGATTTACGTAACCGTTGTGACAAGGGCGGATGATCCACTGAACGTGCTTCTGCCTGAACTGACCAAGCTGACCGAGACTATTCTGGCCCAATCCTTCAAGTCGGTCCAGACCGATCTGCATGTACTGGTCAGCGAGATGGAGCAGGTGGATTCCTTCGGATATGCTAGTGCAGCCGGACTTGCCTTTTTGCGGGAACTGGATTATATGCAGGCACTGGACTATACGTTCAGCGGTAATCTGCTCGTAACGGAAGATGGGATTTCCATCCCCGTCGTGCACCCTTCTTCGCCTTTGTTTGATCTCGTCTATATCCTGTCTGACAAAAATGAGCGAGGAACCGGCGTGATCGGGGGATGGATAGAGAATGCCCAGATTATCTGCCGAATCTGCCTGCTGAAGAACCGGAAACAGGATCCGGATGCGCTTGGTGCGGTTGCAAGCACAGGGGCCAATACCTACAATAATACGTCGTTCAAAAACAACATTCGTACGACCTCGGATCAGCACGGCTATGCGAGTGCAGGTTTTGCCGAGATCAGACGGCCCAACCAACCGATTGCGCTCGCGGTATTGTATCATCTATACCGCTATCTGTTGGACCTTATGCGACAGGAGCCGGAATGGAGCATGAAAGACAAGCTTGCTTTCTTCGGCCTGGACGCTTCATCCGTTGAGCACAAGGTTGAAGGACTGCTGCACGAGCAGGATCTGGTGGGTGGCATGAGCGGCATTATGACGCATAACGTCAGCTTCTCCGATCTCAAGCCGTTATCACTGCGTGAAGCGGAGCGGGCGCTATTCGGTCAGGGTGCAGAGGCGTACTTCCGTGATAACATGGTACGTCCGGCGGAAGAACGTCTGCGTCAGCGCAGCAGCCAGAGTTCCCTACTCCGCCGGGCAGAGCAGTCACGGACAGAGTACCCGGAGATTGGCTATTTCCAATGGGCCTCATGGAGTGACGGCAGCCCTGGGAGCGTGCGTGAGGCCTTGCTGGGACTCATTCGCGACAAATCGGTTCAGCTTGATTCAGCACGTGCCCTGCTGGAGCAGCGTCAGCAGGAGCAAGTGGAGGATCAGCCGATCAAGCGGGCATTGTTCCGGGACAAGCAGAATGTACGGAATCTGATCGATTGTTTGTTGGAACGTGTGTATGTGCCCAAGACAGAGTTGTTACGACTGGAAAATGAACTGCAATTGCTTCGCATCTACGATTCGGAGATGGAACAGCTTCATAGCTTCAGCCGTAGCATAACGACAGCACTTGAAGCGCTGGAACGTACGCTGCGTGACGCGGCAGAAGAACGTATCGCGGCCGCGGATGAATATATCGGACAGAATGTGATGGAGTACTACGGTAAGGTAACGGAAGCATTGATTGCCGATTTGGAGGCCAAGCGGGGCCGGGATGTTTGGTTTGAAGAGCGTTATATGGGGGACATCAACCGGCTTGCTGCCGAAGGCAACGAGCGTCTGCTGCGACGTCTGATGGAGGTATGCCATACGCTGCTGCTCACAGCAGAACCACTGAGGTTACCTTTTGAGGAAGAACTGCTGCAGCGAGCGAATGTAACGATTACCTATGGGGACAAAAACGTATTGACCCGCGATGATCTGTTCCGCAGGCTGTATCGTACGCTGGAAGATCAAGCGGTTGTGAGAATACGGGTATTCGATTATACCCAGGAACATCGGTATGAAGAAAAGTATTTCTTTGGTGATCATCACAGTGCTTTCATGGATTATGCGGCGCACGCCGAGGAAACGTCCCGCATCTATAAGCTGGGAGTTGTGTACGAAGAACGCAGTAGTGGTGTGGAAAAGTTGAACCTGATGGGAGGGTTCCATCTGGAGGATCTGATGGTCTATCGCAACGGCAAGGTGTATTACGACTCGTATACGGAGAACGGTTATGAGCTTCATCCAGCAGGCCTGGCTGATAAGCTGTCACCTATGCGATAGAACGACATGTCATGATCGACTCCAGTATTAATTCAGCCTATGATGGGCTGGTTTGGAAAGGATGCATGCGAACATGCAGCGAAAAATCAATCTTCTCCTGGTCCTGTTCAGCCTGATTGGCGGAGCCGTGGGATTTGCGGCAGGAGAAATCATGCTGCATCAGTGGCTTGGGGAGATGCCTCGCCTGCTGCTGATGGGATTATACTTCGGCGTGCTGGCGCTGAGCGTAGGTCTGTTCTGTCTGCTCGCCGAGATGATCTCGCCCAAGCTGAACGGGTCTTCCTGGAAGCTGAGATATCTTGGCTTGTCGTGGAAGCTGCTCGTTCCGGCAACACTGGTGTTCCTGTTTGTTGTTGGATTGGTCTTTCAATTGTTGTATCAGATCAATCCAGGCGGCGTGAAGCAGGTAAAGGACATTGTGCTGATGATCGACAACTCGGGCAGCATGTCGGAAACGGACCCGGATAATGGACGTTTCGAGGCGGCCAAGACGTTAATCAGTCAGATGGAAAGTGACAAGCAGGTCGCTGTTATTACATTTGATGATCAGCCGCAGTTATTGCAGCCGTTTACCGCATTAGATAGTGAAGCGGCAAAGGCAGAGGTCAACGGTAAGATCGACGGCATTGTCACAACATCGGGCGGTACAAACTTCGATGCCGTGCTCCGGGAAGCCATGGAGCAGATCCAAAACAAGCAGGATCCAAAACGCGGCACGGTTGCTATTTTGCTGTCGGATGGATTCAGTGAAGCAGATACTTCGGATATCTTATCCCAGTATGCGAATGAACAGATTGCCGTGAATACGGTAGGTCTGAGTCTGGTTGATCCATCGGGTACCGACTTGCTGCGCAGTATCGCTCAGCAGACAGGTGGCTTGTACTATGACGTGCCGGATTCCGGTGGTCTCAGCATGGCATTTCAGCAAATTTACGATACGATTGATGAACGGACGCTGGTGACGGAACGTACAGGCATGATGGAACACAGTACCTATCTGGCCATTTTCCGCGTTGCTGCAATACTGTTGATTGGTGTAGCACTGGGCGTATCGCTTGGTCTGGTGTTTGATAACCGCCATCTGGCAGTCAGCTTCGGCATTGGTGGAGCGGTGTCAGGCCTGCTAGCAGGCCTTTTGCTGGAGTGGGGACTGGACGGTTCTTCAGTAGGGGATGCATTGGTTAGACTGGGTGCGATGTTCATATTATCTGGGGTACTCACCCTGTTCACCTGGATTATTCCGGTCAAGGAGAATACGCCGCGGAAGAGCAAGGGCCGCCGTGAGGCAGGCAGGGGAACTCCGAACGCAGACGGATTTGGTCAGCGGGGGAGAGACACACGCAGCAAAGGATTTTAAACATCAGGAGGTTGGCGACACATGCGATATGCAGATGCGGACCCTTCGGTACCTCTGATTCGCAGACTTACACTTGCGGTGGATGATGGTAACTGTACCCTGCGCTGGCTCTGGCCCGAAGGTGTAGAAGCCGTTTACGTGGAGCGGTTGGAGCTGGAAATGATCGAAGGTGGACAGAGCAAGAATCAGACTGTGAATGGCAAGCTGAAACTGTATACGAGAGAAGAATACAAGGCGAGTAACGGATATACGGACCGGATGACAGGATTTGGTGCCATCCGGTACACGATACATGTTTGCCGAATGGACGAAGACGGTCCTGTGCTGCTGCGTCAGCAAAATGACGAGAATACAGTCATCGCCAGTGCAGGCAAGGCGGATATTCGTTTCTCCATTCGCTACAAAAGTGGTTTTTTTCAAAAAAGGAAGACGGTTCTCATGACGGTGACGGCTGAAGTACCCGTGCCGAAGGAAGCCCTCTGTTATGTACGCAAGCAGGGCGGAGTTCCTCTCAATAAGGAAGATGGCACGGTATATCCTTTTGTCAGTGATTTTGCTCCAGGGAGAAATGAGATGCCGCCCGTGGAAGTGGCCAAGGATGACCATGTGAGGCTGTTTTTCACGGACGGACCGAAATACGGAGCCGTTTACCGCCTAATATCAGACTAGATAAATGTGAGGCAGTTCAGTCTGCCTGAACAGGGAGGGGAGTGGCTATGAGCTTTTTTAGTCGGTTTTTGAAGAAACAGCAGCCCGTAGAACGGCCGCTGTTTTACGATATTGTCTGTCCGTATTGCTTCAGCAAGTTTTCGCCGGAAGAAGTGGTGTTCCGGGCTGCGCATCACCGGGATGACGATGAGGATTATGCACTGGGGGAAGATGCGAAGCTTAATCGGTATCGTGAGCGTTTTGGGCTGGACACGGTATTCGATATGGAAGCTGTTCTGGCTCCGCATGATGTGCCTGAGGAACATCGCATTTATTCGGATAACATTGTGATGGGACTGAACGATCGGTATGGTGTGGTTACACGGCGCCGGCTGTGCCCGCATTGTCATAATGAGCTGCCGGTGACGGCAGGCAAGGCACCGAGCAATATCATTTCCATTATTGGGGCATCCCAGGTGGGGAAATCGGTGTATATGACATCGTTGATTCATACGCTTCAGCATTATACGGCTGACCACTTTGATGCGGCCTGCATGCCGCTGAATGCCGAAATTAGCCGCAGATTCCGCGCAGATTACGAAGAACCGCTGTTCGAGCGGGGAGACCTGCTGGATTCCACGCAGAAGGAGAAGCTGCAGGAGCCGTTTATTTTTCAATTTGTATTTAAGGATGAAGATAAAGCACCGCTGACACTGGTCTTTTTTGATGTGGCGGGTGAAGGTATGGTCGAGCAGGATTATCTGGGTCTGCATGGTCAGCATATCAAGAACTCAGCGGGTATTCTGTTTATGGTCGATCCGCTCCAGATTCGTTCCATTCGGGACAAGATCCGTATTAACCTTGGCAACGAGCCAGGCGAGTGGACGCCACGATATGATGAACCACGTGATGTTGTGCTGACCCTGTTCGGTGATTTTATCGCTTATCAGGATAAAGCCAAAACGAATATTCCTACAGCCGTTGTGCTGACCAAGAGCGACATGCTGCATTCCCTTAAGGATGAAGAGGGGGATTATATCAAATCCAACAGCAATGTATTCCGCAATATGGTACACCGCGATTGGTTCGATCTGACCGAATTCGAGAATATTGACGGGGAGATTCGTCGCTTTATCGAGAAGGTGGACCGTCCGTTCAAAGGCACGATGGATGTGTACTTCAAGGATACAGCCTATTTCGCGGTATCAGCGCTGGGCAGTAATCCGGTGGATATGAAGCTGCAGGGCGTCGTAAGCCCCATCCGTGTGGACGAGCCCTTCCTATGGCTGCTGTACAAGCTGAAGTACATTGAGGGGAGAGTGGAATAATGCGTTCTTCCATGACCCCGCCTATTGAACAGCAGATGTACACAAGAGAGCGGCGCGGGGTGTTTCGCACAACGGAGGGGTTCGATACGGTTGCGGCATCGCCGGGAATGGACCCTTCCTTTATCAAGAAAGTACTTCATCCTTATTGCGTCTATGATGCTCCAGCGGAATTAACGGGCCGAAGCGAGAAGGATCCGGCTAAATTTCCGCCATCCATACATCTGATTCATCTGGAGAGCGGAGAGACGATCCTTGGTCAAAATGTGTACCAGTCTGCTGATTTTACCGGGCTGCGCAGCGCCTTTTTTGCACACAACTATGTCCTGTCTCCGGAACGTTCCGAGGAACAGATGAAGCAGGGGAATTGGCTGGATGCCGTATTCGCCACGTCATATGACATCGAACAAGGCACGGTATTGCCTGCCCTGACGGAATTGCCGGGTGCACCACTGAATGGCCGAGATGCCGCCACCGGAGCAGGCCAAAGTGCCCGTTCCGTAGCGCCAGCTGATCTGCTGGCCGCACTGAAGATGAACGAAACTCTCTTCAAGCGCCTGCTCTATGCCGTCATGCAGGCAGTAGCAACCCGGCGGAAGGTATACATTGCACTCGATCTTCCTGCTGAGGAGATCACAGCTGGAGCCAAGGAACTGCTTCGCCTGCTCTATGCAGCACTGCCCTATGCGTTTAGGCGGCAGCTCGGCTTCATGACATTTGCCAAAGAGCCTCAGGCCAAGAAGGGAATTCATCTTCAGTTTGTAGAGCGGGGCACGCTTCGTCCAAAAGACCGAAATACGGAGAAGGACTTTACCTTCGACTTGGCTACGGGCAGAGTAACCCATGCGGAAGTGTCGGTTGCCCAGCTGCCCTATGCGGAGTTTGCCTGGTCACTTCTGCAGGAACCAGCTATGGCGGATGCGTTTTATGCTTTTGCAGACGAGATGTTATCCGGCACCGAACCGGGGCGTGAGCTTTCTATCCAGGCCTATGGGGAATTGTCCATGTTTTATCGTCTCGAGCAAGGGATGGAAGATCTCTACCTGAATGATAAAGGCGGGGTTCTGAGCGGGCTGCTCACCTATCTGAAACCCGAAGGTAGCGTACAACGACGTTCACGTTTGAACGAGCTGTTCCTCACTCTGCTCAGCCGGGAATTGGACAGCGTCAAAAGAGAGAACGTACCTGAAGAGACGGTCGCCTCACGTATTGCGGAATATTTCCGCGTCGCTGCGCCTGTCGTTCAATCCCGCATCGTGGATTATTTCATCTATGCGGTGAACAATGCCAGGTCTCAGAAGCGGATGAGAGCCGTACAGGAATTGTATGATATGCTCGACCGCGATTCCGGGCTGAGTCGTGCATTCTTCGATAAGGTACTGGCCAATGAATCACTGACAAAACTGCTGTTTGAGCCTTATCTGGACAATCAGCTGAAACGTACCGAGACCGCTTCGGATGTGATTGGCGTGATCGAACGCTGGGTAACCACGCATACATCTGCGGTTTACAACAGCTTCCTGCTGGACCGGACAGCGACAGAGCTGGGTGAACGATTATGTTCTGCCCCGAATCCGGTACATGCTGCGAGTGAGGCACTTAAGCGTGTGAGCGTGCTGGACCAGCTATCTTCTGACATGCTCGTGGGTGATGGAATTAAGGCCCGAATTGGGCAGTCTCAAACCGTCACCCGATCCGCCCGTTCAAGTGGAGCCGAGTCAGCGGGATTATCCGCATATCAGGAAGAACTGACACGCCTTGCTGACAAGCTGGCCTATGTCATTAACCTGTTTTTGATTCAGGATCTTGATCTGGAACGGGTGAACCGTGAGCAGTTGCTGAGCATTGATATTTTGCTGCATGACAGCGAGGTACGTGATTGGGCGGCGCGTCAGGGACAGGATGTAACGGCTCGTACAAACATGATGCTGGCAGCCAGAGCATGGCTGAGCGGCGAAGACCGTGAAGAAGAGGTGCTTGAATCCCTTAGCCTTGCGGAGCGGAATGAACTTCAGCGTTGGGTACGCAGATGGCTCGCAGGGGAACTGCGGGATCAACCGGGAACACCTGCATATGAGGCGCTTCCGCTGGCTTTCTACCGGGGAGGAAGCGGCAGCAAACTGGACTATGCAGGGCTGATTGAGTTTGTCCGCAGCAGTGCTGGCAGTAAGGAAGTATTGTATTCATTTATTGAATGGTCGGGAAGCCAACGGTTGTTCATACGGAATTCCCAGGCGAGCAAAGCATATTCAGATGCCATAGTAGCCTATTTCAAAGATCATGACCGTGAAGCCTTCAAGTCCAAGTCGGCATTCAAGCCGTATTACACGAGAGCGAGTAAAACAATGAAGCCGGTCTATGATCGGGCCAAGAACGAACTTTCATCACCGCTTGTGCGCATGCTGACAGGCAAAAGAAAAAATCTTTTTCTAGGGTCGGTTATTGTTATCCTGATCCTGGGTATCGCTGGAGTTACGTATGCCCTGACGAATAAGACGGAAGCGCCAGAAGAGGCAGCGCCATCGACACAGGAACCCGTGGTTCCGGTAGAGCCTGAGGTACAGTTAGCTGAGCAGATCGCTTATGTCATTCCGGCAGCCGAGGTGGATGGCACAACGACTGAAGCACAATTGGTTATCCGTTTCATGAATGAAGCGGACAGCAATGCGTTATTGTCTGGTCCGGTCCAATTAACCTTGCAGGATGGCACAACGCTGGAGATGGATGCCGCGTCGGACTGGGAGAGTTTTAACCGGAATGAGGATGTCGATACGGAAGGACCAGCAGAAGATGGGACTTCGCCTGAGGGAACGTCCGGGGATACGCCTACAGGATCTACAAACGAAGTTCAGCAGGGTGAGGAGCCTGTTCAAGGGACAGATTCCACTACGTCAGATGACTCTTCTGCAGATGAAGCGGCAGGTGCAGAGACGAGTGGAGCGACCGGGGATGAGTCTGGCTCTGCTGCCGCGGATGGGAATACTGAGCAGGGAACAGATATTACATCATCCGGTTCTTCGGGCACAGCAGGCGAATCAGGAGCGTCCTCTTCAACAGAATTGACGCCTGCTGAGGCGGACCGTCTGTATCCTTATGGTCAGCAAGTGCCGCTGCCTGATGAGGTTAATCCAGAAGATATCGTAAGTGTCCAGAGCGGTACAATGGTTATCCAACTGATGCCAGAGCCTAAGTTATAGGATCGTTATAATCTGTTCGTAACCAAAATGAAATCATTACATGATGACCTTCGGATGTAAATCGGGGTCATCTTCTTTTTATTTTTCCTGCTACCAATCCTTCCTTTAAGGACGATCTTATTTGTTCACTCCAAACAAGTGTTTATGGTGGATATACAGGTGAACGGGGAAACGATTTTTCCTCCGAGATCAACAACTAATAAAGGCCTCATAACGGAATTGACGAATGAGGATTGGTACACGGAACCGTATGAAATAACACTGACTCAAGCACAGCTCGATAAGATGGGTGGATCAGAAGCCAACATTGTGCTGCAAGCCTATTTTCAAGCCGAACAGTCAGGTTATGGGGACGAAAAAAAGATGATTCTAAGTGCTTCCCAAGTTCTGCTGCAAAATGAAGAGTAGATTCTTTTTTTTGTTCACAAATCAGACACAAGCTCTGGATTCATTCTTTTTGGATAATCCCCAATAGGGATCAACTGCACGTATACGTTGAGAAAAGCTCTCACATAAATGAGGCAAATTCCGATCTGAAAGTCCTCTGAACTGCTATAAAATAGCTCCAAACAAGCAAGAAGTTTGGTATTTCTTATTGACAAATGATAATGATTATCAGTATCTTTAGTATAGAAGATTTGTTGCGCCGGAAATACGCTGAACATATAAATTCGTTTTCGTTATCGATAGCCGGAATACATAACCGGGATAAATGAGAGAGGGATGATCGCATGTTTCGTCTGGAGACGTCCAAGCTGGATATCGCTTATGAGGAAAGACTGATTGTTGAAGATCTGAATATTCAAATACCCCAAGGAAAAATTACAGCGCTTGTTGGAGCCAATGGTTCAGGTAAATCGACGATCCTGAAGACGATGGCACGCATCATGAATCCAAAAGCAGGTAGTGTTTTGCTCGACGGGAAGTCCATTCATAAGCAATCCACCCGTGAAGTAGCCAAGCAGCTTGCGATTTTGCCGCAGAATCCTACAGCACCAGAGGGACTCACCGTAACGGAACTGGTATCCTACGGAAGATTTCCTTATCAAAAAGGCTTCGGTTCCATGCGTGCGGAAGACAAACGCATGATTGAGTGGGCTATCAAAGTAACCGGTATGACGGAGTTCCACGATCGCCCCATTGATCAATTGTCAGGCGGACAGCGTCAACGTGCCTGGATTGCCATGGCTCTTGCACAAGAAACGGATATTTTGTTCCTGGACGAGCCGACAACGTTCCTCGACATGGCTCACCAGCTTGAAGTTCTGCAATTGCTGGAGATGCTGAACGCAACAGCAAACCGCACCATCGTTATGGTTGTGCATGACCTGAATCATGCTTCCCGCTATGCCCATCACATGATCGGCATTAAAAAAGGTAAAGCAATCGCTACAGGCTCCCCTGTAGAAGTCATGAACTGTGATGTGCTCCGTGAAGTCTTCAACATTGAGGCTGATATCGTGATTGATCCACGTTCCGGTGTGCCACTTTGCCTGCCATATGCTCTTGCCGGCGAACGCCAGCAAACGGCAGCGCCAGAGCAAATGGTGATGAATGGCGCCATGATGAATGCCGCTGGACGCTCCGAACAACGTGTTCGTACCGCAACAGGAAGTTAATACAGTGGACCATTGGTGGTCTTGAAATATAGAATAAGCCGCTTTGCATTTATGCAGGCGGCTCATTCGCATTCATGGGAGGCATGCTGAAAATGGGAGCAATCAACTATACCTGGTTACAGCAATATGGAAGAATCACAACCGAACCTGGAGATGAACCAGTTTGGGAGATTCACATGACTGAGCTTAGACAACCGGAGAAGGCGAGAGAGCTGCTGGATGTATATAATAAACATCTTCAGGCAGATTCAATCCGATCCGCGGCGGTATACTTCATGCATTCGGTGCGTGGGCTGATGCTGGGGATTCATTATATGACGGCACTGTGTGATACATGGCTTGATCTATCACTGGAGAACATGAAGCTGCAGCTCGAAGTTCAGGATGGCCGTACAGCCTTTCGTTTTCAACTGCTGGATGGAACAGAACATCCTCACCCTGCACCAGTTCTCATAGATGCAGCCCAATCCTCATGGCGCAAGGACATCCTAACCACTTACTACACGGAGCAGCTTCGTCCCTTGATCGAAGGGGTTGCCTCTGCCGGAGAAGCGAACCTTGGTCAGATGTGGTCACAGCTTGCCTCCATGCTCCGATGGTACAAGACCACAGCGTTACAAATGAACATTGAAGAAGCTGAGCGAGAAGCGGTGATGGAAGGGTATGAACATGTAATCGCTCTACCTGCCAGTCTGCTCGGATTGAAGAAAAATCTGTTATCTTTCAAGCCGGTAGAGATCGATAATCCACATCAACCGGGAGAGACCATGCTGATGAAGCCGGTGTGCTGCCTGCATCACCAGGTGTATGGAGGACAAAATTACTGTTATAGCTGTCCCAAACTTAGTAAGGCCGAGCGGCAGAAGCGTTATGATGACATCCTGGCAGCCAAGTCCGGATAACAAGCAGGAAGGACTCAAGGCTGAATTTGGTAATTGGTTAGCACCGGGTCTATAATATGGAGATAGGCGCTGTATTACGTTGTAGATATATAAGGTAACGACAGCTGCTCAAAACCAACATCGATCATGGGAGGAATCAGTCATGTCCGTATATTCATATCAGGCCGTAACGACAGCCAATCAGGAAGTATCACTGGATCTGTACCAAGGTAAAGTTCTTGTCATCGCCAATACGGCCAGCAAATGTGGATTGACTCCGCAATATGGAGAGCTGCAGAAGCTGTATGATCGTTACCGCGATCAGGGTCTGGTTGTACTGGGTTTCCCTTGTAATCAGTTCGGAGGACAGGAGCCGGGTACAAGCGAGGAAGCCGAATCCTTCTGCCAAGTAAACTATGGTGTGAACTTCCCTGTATTCGCTAAAGTGGACGTGAACGGTGAGGATGCGCATCCTTTGTTCCAGTATCTTCGCGAGCAGCAACCAGGGGCAGCTGAAGACGACACGATTCAATGGAATTTCACCAAATTCCTGGTCAATCGTGAAGGGGAAGTGGTGGGACGCTTTGAACCCAAAGAGTCTCCTGAAGCGATGACTGCAGAGATTGAGAAACTGCTGGGATAACCAAATAGAACAGATCAAGCCTGCCCTCGTTGTTGGAGGACAGGCTTTTTTGATGCTATTTTATACTGGGACTGGGAGGATTTATGGCAGCGGTTTGCTTAAATTGTAATATCCCTGATCCGAGGCAAGCTGCAGGAGATTACGGGCATAGTTTCCTGCCCAGGAATAGCCGTGCCGCCGCTCCTCGCTGATGTCCATAATATCCATGTACTTCTTGCCGTCACGGTCCGCGTAGAAGGGCACATCTTCATCTACATTGTAGAAACGATACCAGATCACGCTGGACGGGTCAGGTTCAAAATACACCGGTCCTTGACGATTATATTTGGTTCCATCTTCTCGGACCTGATCAAACCAGCGGAGGGCGCTTTTGGCTGCACGTTCAATCTCGGTCGTCTGAGGCCTGGACATGAGGAAAGCCGTGATGGCTACAGATTCGGATCCGGATTTGGATGGCAGCTCATAGGCTCTGCCGGATACAGGTGCATAGGTTACAGGGTCATGCTGGGCACCCCAAACTGTAGGCACACCGCCGTTTTTAATTTGAGCTTTTAATGTATATGCGATTCCTTGATCCAAGGCTGCAACCAGTTTCGACCGTGTATCCTCACTCAGAATATCGTTGTTGAAGCCTTCACGCTTCTCAATGATATCGTCGATGAGCACCATGGTTCGCACCATGGCATTGTCGTTATATGTAACGCTGTCGGAGTAATTGCTTCGCTGTGGATAAACCTGAGGCCATCCGCCTGAAGGATATTGGGAAACGAGGATAAAATCCACCGCTTTGCGGACACTGTCCCGGAAGAGGGGGTTGCCCGTCTTTTCATACATATCAGCCAGGAAGCGGATCTCTGTTGTGGTTGCATCATTATCAAACGTTCCGAGCTCTATGCCTTTGGGATCCTTCCAATCCGAACGCGGCGTCACCCCGTCCCATGAAGAGTTGTACTTCTCCTCCATTGCTTTGAAGAATCCACCATGCGGCAGCTGCCAGGATACAATGTTTAGCGCATATGCGGTGTCCTTGGCCAAGTCCCCGGTAGAGAACGTGCTGTAATCCCTGAACTTATTCAGCAGTGAAGATACATCAACCCCTGCAGAAGTTTTGGAGGATAACACCTCGGTTTTAATAGTGACAGGCGGGGAATCAGCAAAAGCAACTACGGGCTTGGTCATATCTGCGGTCAACATGGCGATAATTGCAGTGACAGGAACAAGCGTTAATGAAACAGAGATGGAACGTTTCTTCAAATGAATGCCTCCCAACGTAATTGGTATTCTATTCATATAAAATCCAAATAAAGGGTCAATATTATTGTAAGCGCTTTCTAATACAAAAATCAACTGTAAGCTGAAAATTTATATTTGTTATCGTTCAGCAATCAGCCGCCAGCCTTACCATACGGTGAGGACGAAGGCCTTTTTTCTCCAAAAGGTTCAATAGCATAAACCGTTATTGGTCAGGGGACAATAAGTCTTAGAGGTTGAGGCAACGGGTCGTCCGCAAGGGATATATCCTATTTTTTAAATATTTTTAAGAAAACACTTGTAATGTGAAAAAGATCACATTATAATAAGTGCATGAAGTGAAATAAATCACAAAGCCATCGAGTTAGTGGTGAATATTTTCACATAATCGTTTAGTTTCATTAGTGAATGTATTCACAAGAGAGTGAAACCATTGTCGTTTTTAAATCCCAGGAATCAAGCGCAGCAAACTGATAAATGAAGCACGGTTTATATTTTATAACTCCAAGGGGGACCTTTATTATGAAAATCGCAGTTATCGGATGTACACATGCAGGAACCGCAGCCATCGTAAATACCGCCAAATTGTACCCGGATGCTACCATCACGGTGTATGAGCGCAATGACAACATTTCCTTCCTATCTTGCGGTATCGCCCTTTATGTCGGCGGGGTAGTTAAGGATCCGGATGGACTGTTCTACTCTTCGCCAAACCAGCTGGCTGAGCTGGGTGTAGTCACCAAGATGCTGCATGAGGTTACAGCAGTGGATGCCGCGAATCATAAACTTCAGGCTAAAAACCTGAAAACAGGGGAAGAATTTGAAGATACGTTCGACAAGCTCATCGTGACAACAGGTTCATGGCCGGTCGTTCCAAAACTTGAGGGGATCGAGATGGAGAACATCTTGCTCTGCAAAAACTACAATCATTCCAATACGATCATCGAAAAAGCCAAAGAAGCTAAACGCGTTACTGTTGTTGGTGCAGGGTACATCGGTATTGAACTGGTTGAAGCATTCCAAATGAACGGTAAGGAAGTCACCCTGATCGATAGTGTGGACCGGATTCTCAATAAATATCTGGACCCCGAGTTTACAGATGCCATTGAAGACACACTGACTGGACGCGGGATCAAGCTTGCACTGGGTCAGACTGTGCAGAAATTCACCGGAGAGAATGGCAAGGTAACGAAGGTGATCACATCGAAAGGTGAATTCGAAACCGACCTCGTAATCTTGTGCATCGGTTTCCGTCCGAATACCGAATTGCTCAAAGGCCAGGTGGATATGCTGCCGAACGGCGCGATTATCGTGGATAAGTATATGCAAACAAGCCAAAAAGACGTGTTCGCTGCAGGTGATAGCTGTGCCATTCACTATAATCCAACAGGCAAGGCTTCTTACATTCCACTCGCGACCAATGCTGTAAGAATGGGTACACTGGTAGCTCGTAACCTGGTTCGTCCAACAACGCCGTACATGGGTACACAAGGGACATCAGGAATTAAAATTTACGACCAGAATATTGCAGGTACAGGGCTGACCGAAACATCTGCTACAGATGACGGGCTGGTGGTGGAAGCTGTAACGCTTGAAGATGCTTATCGTCCAGAGTTCATGCCAACGGCTGAGAAACTGCTGCTCAAAGTCATTTACGAACAGGCTACACGCCGAATCGTTGGAGCACAAGTGATGTCCAAGGCGGATCTGACACAGTCGATCAATACAATCTCGGTTTGCATTCAGAACAACATGACCGTAGATGAGCTGGCCTTCATCGACTTCTTCTTCCAACCGCATTACAACAAACCATGGAACTTCCTGAACTCGGCTGGTCTTCAGGCTCTGCCTCCAGTGGAAGTAAAAGCACCAGCGATGGTGTAACTAATGAATTCGAGAACTGCCGCAGAAATGCGGCAGTTTTTTTATATAACTTGATGTAGTTGGTTCTAGAAATTGGTGATATATTAACAACAGTTTAGAGGTCATACCGCAATAGATATGAACATAAAGGAGTGGTTCACAACATGCTTACAACTACAGTGTCCGAGCTCAAAGTTCTGCTACAATCCGTACCTCGCTCGTTTCTTGCGCTGAATCCAGATGAACTTGTACAGCCACGCATGGAAGGGAAATGGTCCCGTCTTCAGATTCTTGGTCATTTATGTGATTCGGCTCTTCATAACGTAAGCAGGTTTGTCCAAATGCAGCATCAGACCGAACCATTGTCTATAACGCCTTATCATCAAGACCAATGGGTAGAGAGCCAACAATATGTCAGTGCACCGATTGAAGAGGTGTTAAATCTCTGGATCAGTCTGAATCAGTCCGTCATTCGTGTTCTATCCAGCATGCCGGAAACAGGGGAATCAGCAACGTGTGTCTTACCTGATGGAAGTGTGGTTACGATGGAGTGGCTGGCACAAGATTACGTCCAGCATCTGAAGCATCATCTGCAGCAGATTTTTGGTGAACATCATAACCTGGGAACAGAATAAGTAACCAACCAGCTGCACTCAAGCAAGAGAGCACGGAAGCTGGAACAAGGGACTTTTAGGACTTTGTGATAAAAGTAACAAACTTGCCGAACCCTTCGCGATACAATGAACATATCAACGATGTAAGCTGATTTTGTTCATGAATAGTGAAGGAGAGGATGGCATGGCGGCAAAAACACCTCTTGAGGTTGCACAATATACGGTGAGCACAGGGATGAAGAAAGGACAGAATCAGGTGTCCTCTGTGCTCGTTCTCAGTTTCCTGGCAGGGGCATTTATTGCGCTTGGGTTCCTGCTGGATATTCGCGTAATTGCCTCCGCCCCGGCGGAATGGGGCAGCTTGGTTAACCTGATCGGGGCAGCGGTATTCCCCGTAGGCTTAATCATGGTATTGATTGGCGGGGGAGAACTACTGACAGGCAATATGATGGCAGTACCGCTCGCCACGCTAGCCCGTAAACTGTCCGTAGGCAGCATGCTGAAGAATCTTACTTTGGTCACGATTGGGAACTTTTTGGGTGCACTGTTCGTGGCATATGCGTTCGGGCATGTGCTTGGTCTCACGGGAGAAGGAGTGTATCTGACCAAGGTTGTGGATATGGCGGGACACAAGCTGCATGACGGCTTTCTACAAGCGTTTATATCTGGAATCGGGTGCAACTGGCTGGTAGCCCTGGCGGTGTGGCTGTCTTACGCTTCGGATACGATGAGTGGCAAGGTGCTCGGCATCTGGTTTCCGACGATGGCCTTTGTCGCTATTGGCTTCCAGCACGTGGTTGCCAATATGTTTCTTATTCCGGCTGCCATCTTCGAAGGGCACTACTCATGGGGGCAGTACATCATGAACTTTATCCCGGTATGGCTCGGTAATCTGACGGGAGGCGCATTGTTCGTTGCTGCTGCCTACTGGATGGTGTACCTGCGGAAGACGGAACCCGAGGTCAAAGCGGTTGTTCAGCCAGTAGAGCCGGAAGCCAGAACGGTGTGGAGCAAACAGGCATAATCCTATGCACAATTAAAACTGAATATATTAAAGCGATCCCTTACTGCCATGAGGTCACGGTGTATGTTATACCGTAAGCCGGCGAAGATGGGATCGCTTTTTTTGCAGACAAAATAAATTCGCCATGACAAGGTTCGGGGGAACGAAACCTGTTCATGGCGAATTTCGGGAGTGGTCCATGATATGGCATGAGGAGGAAGTGGGGAAACACTAACCTAATGCCTTGTTTTTAATTTACCCCTGAATTTCGAGGATGAATCATGGGGCCAAAATTTTTTTTTTAGATGAAAGGCATCAAGCCTGAGCGCACAAAACATGACTGTTCTCTTTACGTCATAACCTCCAAAATTATATGATGTAAGGATAGTTTTAAATGGGGAGGACTTGTACATATGATCGATCAGGAGAATGGCGTGTTTCCGGCGGTATGCCCGCTTGACTGCCCGGATACTTGCGGCCTGCTGCTTCATAAGGAGAACGGAAAAATCGTGAAGGTGGCGGGCAACCCTGACCATCCGATTACGAAAGGCGCCATCTGCAATAAAGTCAGAAACATGGCAGAGCGGGTATATCACCCCGAGCGGCTGCAATATCCGATGAGACGTGTCGGCGCGAAAGGTGAAGGCAAGTTCGAACGTATAAGCTGGGATGAAGCGATCCATGAGATTACGGGGAAATTCAAATCGATATCCGAGAAGTACGGCTCGGAGAGTATCCTGCCATACAGTTTCTACGGCAACATGGGGATCCTTGGGGTAGATGGTATGGATCGTCGTTTCTTCAATGCGCTAGGTGCAAGTATGCTGGAGCAAACGATCTGCAATGCGGCCGGGAATACCGGATGGAAATATACGATGGGCGCCAATCGGGGGACATTGCCCGAAGATACAGAGCATTCGGACCTTATTCTGGTCTGGGGAGGCAACATTGTCAGTACAAACATGCACCAGGTTGTCCTGGCTGAGAAAGCTCGCAAAAAAGGTGCCCAAATCGTGGTCATCGATGTTCACCGGAATCGCACAGCTCAATGGGGAGATTGGTTTATTCCGCTCTACCCTGGCACAGACAGCGCACTCGCACTGGGATTGATGAATGTACTGTTTGATCGGGGCCTGACGGACGAAGCCTTTATGCAAAAGTATACTGTGGGCCATGAGGCACTGCGTGATCATGTCCGCGACTACACCCCTGAACGGGTCGCTCGCATTACGGGTGTACCGGAAGAAGATATCGTGAAGCTGGCTGAACTGTACGGAAATGCACAGGCGGCACATATTCACATCGGCAACGGTCTTCAGCACCATGACAATGGAGGCATGAATGTGCGAAGCATTGCCTGTCTGCCTGCCATCACGGGACAATGGCTGAACCGAGGCGGCGGAGCCGTACGCACCAACAGCTATGCGAGCACCAATAGCGACGCGCTGGAGCGTCCAGAGCTTCGGAGCAATCCGGAGGCGCGGGTCGTGAACATGAACCGGATTGGCGAAGCATTGCTGGAAGCGCAGCAGCCCATCCGGGCATTAATGGTCTACTGCAGCAATCCTCTGGTGGTGGCACCGGATACCGAGCGGGTGGAGCGAGGTTTTGCACGGGAAGATCTGTTTACTGTTGTGCATGATCTGTTCATGACGGACACGGCTAAGTATGCAGACATTGTGCTGCCGGCCAAGTCTTCGTTTGAAGCGACCGATCTGTATACGTCCTACTGGCATCAGTATGTTCATCTGCAGGAACCGGTCATTGCGCCAATCGGCGAGAGCAAGAGCAATGTGGAACTGTTTTCGCTGCTGGGACAGGCGATGGGATATGACCCTGAAATCTTCGGTGAGACGCCGGAACAGATGATTGCGGACGCTTTGGCGGATACAGATAATCCTTATATGAACGGAGTGACGCTGGAGGCCCTTCAGGAGCATCGTTTTGTGAAACTGGATATGTCGTCACATGATTCTTTCCTGGAACAGCTGCCAACACCATCCGGGAAGATTGAGCTGTATTCCGAAACGATGGCAGAGAGAGGCCTTCCGCCGCTGCCTACATATCGTGCTCTAGTTGAAGGGTATGACGGGGAACATCCGGCCGGACCTGATGATGTGCATCCGCTTATGTTCCTGTCGCCACCGAATCACAATTTCCTGAATTCAACCTTTGCAAATACGGAGAAGCATCAACGTATGGAGAAAATGCCCACGCTGCAAATTCATCCAGAGGATGCAGCTCATAGAAACATTGAGGATGGCGATGCGGTGGTCGTGTGGAATGACCGGGGACGGATCGAACTGACTGCCAAGGTGAGCGAATCCATGCTGCCGGGTACGGTGATCAGCCAAGGTCTATGGTGGGATGGAAGCGGACGGAAACAGCGGGTGAATTCACTGACATCGGGTCGGCTGTCGGACATGGGCAACGGGGCAACGTTCTTCTCGGCCACTGTCGAAGTGAAGCGTCAATGAGTGCACTTGCAGATTGAGACTTTTCAGGTAAGATGAACAAGGGGTAAACCTTGAAGCAAGAATAAAAGGCAATGTTTAATATACAAATGGCCTCCGCTCAGGTAGTTTAAGCCGCCGTGAGTGGAGGTTTGTTTTGTTCGTTTATGGTAGTAAGGAGAATGAATGAAGATGATGAGATGGTTGGATACATATCCAAAAGAAGTCAAAGTATTTTTGCTGGCAAGTCTGGTTAACGCGACAGGCAGTGCCCTGATGTGGCCGCTAACCACGATGTATGTATTTGATGAACTTGGCCGGACGATGGCTAATGCAGGATTCGTCATTCTGATCCAGTCGCTCGGCGGCATCTTCGGCCAGCTGCTCGGCGGTGCATTATATCACAGAGTCGGGGTGAAGAAGCTGATCATTGGATCGCTTGCCCTTAATGCACTTGGCCTGTTTGCCTTGCCCTGGATTAGTGCGTACTGGGTTGTATTTATATGTGCCATGGGCTGGATCGGCTTGTTCAGTTCCTTGTCACTGCCTGCGATCCAGGCCTTTATTGGCTTTCGGTTTGCGGAGCGGCGGGGAGAGCTGTTCAATATTATTTATGTGGCGAACAACATTGGTGTAGCGATTGGGACAGCACTTAGCGGTTTCTTGGCCGACTTTTCCTATCACCTCAGCTTTGTACTGAATGGCGTGACCTCTGCCGGGTTTGCAGTCTTCTTCTGGTACTATCTGTCTCGGGTGGATACTGATCAGGGAGAAGTGCATCTGACAAAACGGAAAACGGTCCAGAATGGTCCTGGGATCTGGGCGCTGCTCGGCAACACCAGGTTATACCTGTTTATGAGCCTTGGGGTATTGTTCATCCTATTTGGCAACTCCATCTGGAACACAGGCGTATCGCCGTACATTATCTCCGAAGGGATGGAGAAACGAATGTACGGACTGCTCTGGACACTGAACGGGGTTCTGATCTTCGTGGGCCAACCGTTTACGAGCTGGGTTAAACGCACCATGGCCCGTACTTCCACTGCGCAGATGGCAGCAAGTGCGATTTTCTATGGATTGGCTTATATCGTCATGATCACGATGTACAGCTATCCGGGCATGGTGTTTGCGATGGTGCTGGCGACCTTTGGAGAAATGCTGATCTCACCTGCAACCCCTGCCTTTATTTCTGATCATGCGGGCAGAGCTGCACCATTTTACATTGGAGTCTCCGGCGGTATCGGATCGATTGGTCGTGTCATCGGCCCTTATGTGATGGGTGTGATGTACGATAAACAAGGCCTGATCTCCGTAGCCTGGCTGGCAACGGCGATGGCAGGGGTGGCACTGCTCGGTTTTGCACTTCATGCCTTCCTGAATCGTCACCGTGAGGTGAAGGAGTATGGGTTGGATACCTAGAGTCTTCGAGCCAGATCCAAGATCTGGCCGGTTTAAAAACAAAGTAACGCTCTAAAATTAAGAAAAGACCCTTTCCCTGTAACAACAGGAGAAGGGTTTTTGTATTAAACAATGTAAATGAAGCACTTTATCCAAATTGCGCCTGATGCAGTCGGCTATAGGAGCCTTCTCGTTTGAGAAGTTCATCATGGCTGCCTTGTTCAGCTACGCCACCGTTCTCCACGACAATAATGCGGTCCGCATGCCGGATGGTTGCCAGTCGGTGCGCAATAACAAGTGTTGTACGCCCCTGAGCAAGCTCAGACAGTGCGAGCTGAATGGCGGCTTCTGTTTCGGTATCCAGAGCCGAAGTTGCCTCGTCCAGGATGAGGATTGGCGGATTTTTCAGAATCATGCGCGCAATAGACAGGCGCTGTTTCTGTCCTCCGGACAATTTCACGCCACGTTCACCAATCATGGTGTCGAGTCCTTCGGGCTGTGAACGTACGAGCTCTTCCAATTGTGCCCGGCGGATGGCTTCCCAGATATCTTCATCCGATGCATTCAACTTACCGTAGGCAATGTTTTCACGAATGGTGCCGTCAAACAGGAATATGTCCTGCTGTACAATGCCGATATTGGAGCGCAGCGACTCCAGCGTCATATCCTTGACCGGGATGCCGTCAATGGTGATATGCCCTGCATCCACATCGTAGAAGCGCGGGATCAGGCTGCACAGCGTCGATTTGCCTGCTCCGGAGGGCCCGACCAGAGCAACGGTCTGTCCGGCTTGAATCTCCAGGTTGACCTTGTCCAATGTAGGTTTATGTTCACCATAGGAGAAACTAACATTATGGAAAGCGATATCTCCGCTTACGCTTGTGATCGGTTTGGCTTGCGGTGTATCTTCTACATCTGGTACAGCTTCGAGCAGTTCCAGGTACCGCTTGAAACCAGCAATGCCTTTCGGATAGGTTTCGATGACAGAGTTAATCTGTTTGATCGGACCCAGGAAAATATTCGACAGCATCACGAAGGCGATAAATTCCCCGTAGGTCATACTACCTTGAATAACAAACCATGTTCCACATACCAGCACAAACAGCGAGACGAACTTCATCAAAATAAAGCTAAGCGAGGAGTTCCACGCCATAATGCGGTAGGTGATCAGTTTGGTGAGGCGGAAACGTTCATTGTTTTCAGTAAAACGTCCGATTTCATGATTTTCATTGGCAAAAGCCTGTACTACACGGATTCCACTAACGTTGTTCTCTACTCGTGCATTATAGTCTGCAATATCGGCAAACATGCGTTTGAAGGCTTTGGACATCTTGCGGCTGAAATACAAGGACAGGTAGATCATCAGCGGCACGATGATAAAGGTCAGTACGGCGAGCTGCCAATTGATGCTGAGCATGATACCGAAGGCACCTGCAAGAGTCATCAGGGCAATGAATAGATCCTCCGGTCCATGGTGCGCGATCTCTCCGATATCCATCAGATCATTGGTCATACGTGAGACAAGGTGGCCTGTTTTGTTATTGTCGAAGAAGCGGAAGGACTGCTTCTGTACACGTGTGAACAGTTCTCTCCGCATATCAGATTCAATGTTAATCCCCAGCTTATGTCCCCAATAGGTGACTGCAAAATGGAAAAAGGAACTGAGCAGATAGATGCCGAGCAATGCGGCACATGCGGTTAGAATCATGGACCAGTTGCCCTCAGGAAGTAGTTTATCCACCACCTGGTTTACTGCCAGTGGAAACACGAGTTCCAGCAGGGCAGCGGCGATTGCGCAAGAAAAATCCAGAATGAAAAGTCCCCTATAGGGACGGTAATATGCCATGAAACGGCGAAGCATATGTATTTCTCCCTTCTATAACGCAAAAGCCCAGGCAGGCTTCAGGGCCTGTCCGGACACAGCGTTCAGTCGTGTTGGATGTATGTTATAACTGCTATTTACTTGCGGTTCTGCTGCGCACGCTCCACGATCATATCAGCGAATTCCGCTGCCTGACCTTGGATTGCGATCGGATCGAAATACCAGTAGCGATCCTCTTGTAGTTCGTACACCTGGTTGTTCTTCACAGCCGGCAGGTTCTGCCAGATGGAATCACCTTGATAATTGGCATTACCCTCACTTACGGTCAGAAAAATATGATCTCCTGCATAATCACCGATGATCTCACGCGAAATTTCCTTCCACTGCGTATCACCCATGAGTTCTTTCTTGGTAATCTCGAGCGGTGCAAGTTCCAAGGCACGATAGACGGCCTGTCCACCACGGCCAAAATTATCCCCGTAACCATAGTAGCTCTTGTCGGATACTTCAAGAATCGAGAATGTTTCCTCAGGCTTAATCACTGCCTTTACCTTAGCGCGGGAGGCTTCAATACTCTCGTCATATGATTTTAGCCACGCTTCGGCTTCTTCGGATTTGTTCAGCAGTTCTCCGAATCCCCGAATCTCGTCATGCACATTGGTGAATGTGCCGTAGGGAATAACGACTGTAGGTGCTATTTTTTTATATTTCTCAATTTCTTCAGCATCTGTCGAAGGGGTGATGATTAGATCCGGGTTTAATGCGATAATTCTCTCCAGAGAGACAGCACCACGGTCACCGATATTTTCGACGTCAGCGACCTGATCCGCATAGAACGGATTATCGAGATAGTATTTGACTGCACCGACAGGTTTCAAACCGAGAGCAAGCAGATCACTTACGTACATATCCGTAACAATACGCTTGGGTTCAGCAGGGATTTCAACATCTCCGCTTAGGGATTTATAGATCCTTGTTGCATTGCCGGAAGTGCCTGAGTCGTTCGATGCTGCTGCAGTGGTTTCGGTCGACCCGTTGGTAGTTTCCGTACCTGCACCAGTCTGTTCTGCAGAGCTGGAACCTGCCCTACTGCTGCAGGCAGACAGGATCATAATGATGGCTAGCATAAGCAGCAAGCCGGAAAAGCGTTTATTGACGGCAAACATCGGTAAGTTCCCCCTGTGATAATCAATAATGATTATTATTCTCATTAATAACATAGAGGAAGATTTGACATTTGTAAATGGACAACTATGATCAGTGTTCCATGGACAATTGTGATGTGAGTTTATGCATGATAGTTTGCAGCTGTTCAATAACTGATAGTGGATCAAATCCGTAAAACATGTCTGCTTCAATCTCGTAGACTTGTCCATTGCGAACAGCGCCAAGGCTGCTCCAGTGCCCCTGACTAAGGAGTAATTCCAGAGCTTGTCGCTCCTCTGGATCTGTTGGATAAGCCATAAATATATGATCAGCATCATACAGGTGAATGTCCGAAGTGGGCACATGTACATAACCTGTGAGTAATTGGCCGTCTTTTTCCATACGTGCGGGTGGAGTGAAGCCCAATGACTGATACAGGATATACGAGGCCCTGCCCCAGCCTTGGCCATATACATAAGCTCCACTTTCGCCAGTCCAAAAGATGCATATGGCTGATCCTCTCGTGCCGATTGATGAGTCCAGCCTATGATTGGCGTCCGTCTGAAGCTGATCATAATGACTTAGCAATGCCTTGGCATTGTTCTCCAGGCCTGTAACCCGGCCCAGTTGAAGGAATTGCTCCTGCCAGTCCATTTCCTCAAATGGCATCAGAATGGTCGGTGCGATCTGTCGTAATTCATCCGTACTGGAGTGCGGCGCGTAACCGATGATGACATCTGCATCGGAGTCTGCAATCAGATCAAGCCGGGTAAACAGTTCATATTCGGAGTGCTGTATGAAGGATTGCTGTCCATTTTGAGCAAGTTTATTTTCCATCCAGGAGGCCACAGCTCCCATGTAGGGGGTATAACCCAGTGCCAGCAGAGAAGCGGTATAGTTATAAGTAAGGGTTACAATCTTCTTGGGCGTCTTTCGGTAAAGGGTTGGCGCGGTTCCGACCATTTGCTTGAATTTACGGCTTAAATAGAAAATATCCCGGTAGCCTGTCAGCTGTGCGAGCTCCTGCAGTGTGGGATTGGAGAATAGCAGATGCTCCTGTGCTAACCGAATTCTAAGCCGGGTGACATATTCCACAAAGGTAAGACCGGTATGCTTCTTGAATTCCCGTGAAAAATGTTCTGGGCTCACATTGGCATCTCTCGCCAATTGATCTCGTGTCAGTGGATGGTCAATTCTGTCATGAATGTGTCTGATGACAAGATCTAGCCATGAATGCTCATTACGGCTTGAACGGACAAAATGATCGTATAACACATCAAGCAGCTGATAGAATAGCATGTGCGGTTTGAACAGACCGGACGCCTCGCTTTTGGAACAGGCAAGCACCAGCTCGAATGCAATCTCGGCAATCGCGCGGTTCGCAATGGACGCAGGTGTTCCAAACGGCCAGAACGACGATTCAATGTCGGTTCCTTCAAAAGCTATAGCAATCCCTTGTACCGGCGATAATGAGCCGCGTGTCTGTTCATGCTGAATCAGGGCTCCGGCCTGTCGAACCACTACAGACCCGGTATTCACTGTCAAATTCCGATCCATGCTGATCAGCCTTGCCTGACCCGATGTAACGACATAAATCACATGCAGTCTGTTCCAGTCTTCATCTGTGCGAGAGAAGGCCTCTTGATCATGAAAATGAACCAGATAGCGCAGCTTGTACATCACTGGTGAAAGGGACCGAATCTCGTGCATAGGACTGGTTTTGGGTAGAGGATGTTGGTATTCGTTTTGCTCCATAAAGCTCATAACACAGATGTCTCCTTACTTGGTTTGAATTAATATGCAGTATATACCATTATTGCTGAGTGTGGTTGCTTGGATCAGGAAGTCCATTTATTTCAGTGAAAATGAATAAAGAGGTTGAAATCGCTATCAACACCGACTATAATAAAAATGTCGAAACGTTTCAATGTCTTGCCAAGAAGCATGTCCATACGATCTTTGTAAGGAATTGCCTGTTGAGTTTTACATTGAAAGGCTTGTCTCGATGCGAATGGATCCCCAGTTAAAGCTGGTACGAATAAGCCGTTGGGCAAGAAGCAGAATGGAAGATTTTTTTTTGATATCACTTCGAAACGTTTCGATTAAGTAAAACCGGCTAATATTCAATGATAAAGTATAGAATTTGGTGGTTGTCACAACCATTTACAGTATAAAATGTAGGTAACTTATGAAATTGGTCAAGTTAGAAGGGGCGAGCGTGGAATGGCAACGATTAAGGATGTGGCAAAGCTGGCAGGTGTGGCGCTCTCGACCGCTTCCTATGCATTAAACGGGGATAGCAAGGTTAGCGCCAAGACCAAGGCAAAAGTGCTTGAGGCAGCCCGGGAACTGAATTATCGCAAAAACGGCTTTGCCATGGACCTGAAACGGAGCCGGACGAATACGATTGCGTTAATTCTGACTGATCTTTCGGGCCCGTATTACTCGGAGTTAATCCGCAGCGTTCAGGATGTGGCGCTTGCGAATGGATATGATCTGATTGCGTGCAGTTCAATGGGCGGTCGTGATTCAACGGCAGTCCGGTTTTTGAGGGAAAAGAGAGTGGATGGTGCGATTGTACTCGCGCACAACATTCAGGATGATATTTTGGTCGAATCAGCAGGGCAGCGTTTTCCTATTATTGTAATGGATCGTCATCTGTCAGGTGACCATCTGGTCAATGTGCTGGTTGACGGTGAACAAGGTGGATACCTGGCTACGCGTCACCTGATTAATGAGGGGCACCGGAAGATTGCCTACATTAGCGGTCCATCCAACTCGTATGATAATGCCCTGCGCTACCAGGGATATCTGAGAGCCATGAAGGAAGCAGGGCTTGAAGAGAAATCCAAATGGCGTCTAAGCGGCAATTTCGTACGTGAGGGCGGGCATAGCGCAACCAAAATGATGATTATGCAGGGCGAGCTTCCAACCGCTGTATTTTACGGGAATGACGAGATGGCTATAGGTGGTTTGAAGGCGCTGGAAGAGAGCGGCATATCCGTGCCAAATGATATTTCGGTTATCGGGTTTGATGATATTCAATTGTCGGAATTCGTTCGTCCTCCGCTCACCACGGTACGGCAGCCGAAGCACGAGGCCGGCTCACTTGCAGGACATCTTCTGTTTCAGATGCTAAATGGTGAAGCCGTGAATCCATCTTATACGTTGACGATAGAAATGGTGGAACGCGAGTCTGTACGTTCTGTGCAGGCAGAGTCGGGTACCCAGCCCGCGTAAGAAGCAGCGTTTGGATGAGTAAGGTCCTTTTATATCGAGGCATAAGGGACCATTTCTCAAATAATTGCATCCATGATCATCACGTAAATCTCGTTGAACAGGAGATGAAGCAATGGCTTTGATCCAATGCCAGTTGTTCGCCGAAAGTCTTAGCGTGTCTACAGACATTACACTTATACTGCCTGAGCGTTCACCGCTTCGTGCAAGCCGGGATGGCAAACTGCCTGTCCTGTATCTGCTGCATGGACGCGGTGCAGACCACTCCGAATGGACAAGGCATTCATCCATCGAACGTTTGGCTGAGGCCAGGGGGATTGCGGTTGTGATGCCATCGGCAGGGCGAAGCTATTATATGGATATGCAGCAGGGCGGGTCTTATTTTACATATATAAGTGAGGAACTGCCTGCATTCGTAAAGTCACTCTTTCCCATCTCGGACCGCCGTGAAGATACATTTGTAACTGGCGTTTCCATGGGCGGGTATGGTGCATTCAAGCTGGGTCTGCGTTTTCCGGAACGATATGCTGCGGCAGCCAGCCTCTCGGGCGGGCTTGATCTGGCAAGCAGGGTGCGTGGCGAAGGGAACTTCACCCCTGCAGAAATGCAGAGCATCTTCGGGAGTCCGGAGCGAATTGAAGGCAGTGATGACGATCTGCTGGCTGTTAGCCGCAGACTGGCTGCGTCAGGGACGACGTTCCCGCAATTGTATCAATGCTGTGGAACAGAAGATTTTCTGTACGAAGCCAACCAGACATTTCGGCATACGATGAAGGAACTGGATGTACAGGTGACGTATGAGGAAGAGCCAGGTGGCCATGAGTGGAGTTATTGGGATATGAAGATCAAGCGTGTTCTGGAATGGTTGCCTGTTCAGGTATAGCCAGCGTGAAAATAAAACCAGGGGTTCGTAACCAGATTGGCCTTTAACAGGTTGGTTTGCAGAGGAACCCTATTCTTTTTCAGTTGATTCGAAACGTTTCGATTTTTACTAAATGAAGGAGTGAATGACATGACAACGATGATTAATGAACCGATCCGGCTGACTGCCGGGGAATTGACGTTTACCTTTTTGAACAGTGGGGACCTGTACCAGGCCACATCCGGTACAACCATGCTGAACCAGCTGCTAAGCAATCAGATCGATGGATCTCTGAACAATCTGTACCTGCGAGTACACGAGGGCGAGAACATTAGCTCTTTCCCGCTGCTGGGTGCACGTTCGAACAGTAAGGTGATTACAAGCAAGGCTCAGCCAGGCAATCAACTAATCTGGGAAGGCAGCATCCCATTGGAAGGCAAGGAACAAGGCATTAGTTATCAGGTCGTGTTCACTGCAGCATCGCAAGGCGTATGGTTCTGGGATGTGAAACTGAAAGGGCAGCATAACGGAGTAGATATCGTCTACGGACAGGATGTTGGACTGGCTGATCCAGGTGCGGTACGCAGCAACGAGGCCTATCTGTCACAGTATATTGACCATACTGTCTTTGAAGACGAAGCGAAAGGGTATGTCGTTTGTTCCCGTCAAAACCAGCCTCAAGGCGGCGTATTCCCTTATATGCAGCAAGGCTCTTTAACTAGAGCAGTCGGCTACTCTACAGATGGATTCCAATTCTTCGGCTTATCCTACAAGGAAACCAACGAACCGGAGGGTCTCAGCCGTAAAACTCTGGCTAATGAGACTTATCAATATGAGTTCGCCTATACGGCGCTGCAATCCGAGCTGTTGAACCTGAACGGGGAAGCTGAGGTTGTCTTCTATGGACTGGCGAAGTCCAATCATTCAGAAGGCATTTCCGCACTGGAGTATGCAGATGAAGTGTCTACGGCATGGGACGCTGTACAGAAACTCGAAGTTCAGTACGGTGAAACGCTCGAACAAGTGAAGCTGTCTTCCAGCCTGGGCGAGCCGCTTGTGGCACTGGACATGACAGAAGAGGAAATCAAGGAACTGTTCCCTGATCGTCACCAGGAAGAGCGTAATGAGGATTCACTCCTGTCCTTCTTCACAGGCAGTTACGAACATATCGTGCTGAAAGCCAAGGAACTGCTGGTGGAGCGTCCTCACGGTCATATCCTGATGAGCGGTGGCAACGTGAAGCTTGGAGCACAGGTCATTACAACAACGTCTTATATGTACGGTATCTTCAACTCACAGCTGGTTATCGGCAACACTAATTTTAACAAAATGATCAGTAACGCCCGCAATGCACTGAACGTGCCCAAGACTGCCGGACAACGCATTTACGTAGAGATGGATGGCCAATATCGTCTGCTCACAATGCCGTCATTGTTCGAAATTGGCTTCAACTATGTGCGCTGGATGTACAAAACCGAATCCGATACACTCATCGTGACGAACTATACTGGGGCGCATACAACGGAAGTGAGCATGAACGTGCGTTCCACAAGCGGTAAAGCCTATCGCT
Source organism: Paenibacillus sp. ACRRY (assembly GCF_022346995.1). Lineage (GTDB taxonomy): Bacteria > Bacillota > Bacilli > Paenibacillales > Paenibacillaceae > Paenibacillus. The sequence continues at coordinate 375,848 of NZ_JAKRNM010000003.1, forward strand.
ATCTGGTAACCAACCAGATCACAATGAATGTGAACGAATACGAGTATCCACTGCATATGACGCAGGAGGGCAATACGTTGGTCTTCAAAGCAGACCCAAAAGCAATCAGTGCCGGCACATATCCTGACTTGCAATATCGCATGTCTGTAGAGGGTGCCTCAATGAACGCAGGCGACGAGACGCTGCTGGCAAGCGGTATCCGCAGTGGATCTGCTTCGCTCGTTACGCTTAGCCTGGAAGAGAGTGCAGAGTGGACGCTTAAAGTGCAGGGTGTACTGGAAGGCCAAGCTGACGAAGCTGGATCAACTCTTACATTTGAAGAGGAAGTACAGGCTTATCGCGAATTCTTCGAGGGTGTAATGAATGGCTTCCGTTTGTCCCGCGGGGAAGGTCAGCGCGCTGAGGATCTGTTCAAAGTGAATGCCTTGGCCTGGTGGTATACACACAACATGCTTGTTCACTATTCCGTGCCTCACGGTCTGGAGCAATACGGCGGCGCAGCATGGGGTACACGGGACGTATGTCAGGGTCCGGTTGAATACTTCATGGCTACTCAAAAATACGAGCAGGTACGCGACATCATCAAAATGGTCTACACGCACCAATACGAGGATGACGGCAACTGGCCGCAATGGTTCATGTTTGACAAATACTTTGCCATCCAGCAGGAAGAGAGTCACGGCGATATCATCGTCTGGCCGCTGAAAGTGCTGGCAGACTATCTGACGGCGACGCGCGACTATGCGATTCTGGATGAAAAAGTGCCTTACACCGTCAAACACAGCTTTGGATTCACGGAAGAAACAGCAACGGTACTGGATCATGCGAAGAAAGAGATCGAATACATTCGTTCGCACTTCCTGCACGATACGTTCCTGTCTTCCTATGGTGATGGGGACTGGGACGATACCCTGCAACCTGCCAACGCACAGCTCAAGCAGTTTATGGTGAGCAGCTGGACAGTAGCTCTAACGTATCAATCCGTCAACGTGCTCTCACAGGCTTTGAAATACAAGGATGCTTCCTTCGCAGAGGAGCTTGGAGCTCTGGCTCAGGGTATCCATGAAGACTTCAACCGTTACATGCTGGGAACCGATGTTATTCCGGGCTTTGTGTACATGGAGGACGCGGATCAGGCGAAGCTGATGCTGCATCCGACCGATACCGAGACAGGCATTCAGTATCGTCTGCTGCCTATGACACGCAGCATGATCGGTGAATTGCTAACGACAGAACAAGCTGAATCGCATTATGCACTGATTCGCGAGCATTTCCTGTGCCCGGATGGAGTGCGCTTGATGAATCGTCCGGCTCAGTATGCCGGCGGTGTAAGCAGCCACTTCAAGCGGGCAGAACAGGCATCCAACTTCGGACGCGAAATCGGGTTGCAGTACGTACACGCTCACATTCGTTATGTGGAAGCAATGGCCAAGCTCGGTAAGACAGATCAGGTATGGAATGGACTCGCGATGATCAACCCGGTTGGCATCGGTGAGGTTGTACCTAATGCAGAGATTCGTCAAGCCAATGCGTACTTCAGCAGTTCCGACGGCAAATTCAACACACGTTATGAGGCACAGGAGCACTTTGATCAATTGCGCAAAGGTACCGTACAGGTGAAGGGTGGATGGAGAATCTACTCCAGCGGCCCGGGGATCTACATGAACCAGCTGATCTCGAATGCACTTGGTATCCGTCAGGAAGGTGGAGATCTGGTCATTGACCCTGTCCTGCCAGCTGAGCTGGACGGCATGCAATTCGAATTTGAATATGCAGGTGAACCGGTAACGTTTATCTATCACCTCAACGAAGGATCGGTTAACCGTGTAACCGTAAACGGCAAAGATATCCGCACAGAAGTTACGGCGAATCGTTACCGTCAGGGCGGGGTCTGCATCTCACTGGATGAGTTCAGACAGCTGCGTACTTCGGACCGTACCCTCGTTGATATTTATATGTAACTCACTTCTTATGAGCTTGATGCTTGAGTGTAATGAAAGGCCATCCTCCTTAATAGGCAGGATGGCCTTTTTTTCATGAACGTGAGAGACAGTGGCCCAAGTCTTGTGCCATAAGGGGAGCACGCGTATCACCTTTATCAACGCAGCGGAACCGCCAGCATCGTATGCAGCAGCTCATTGTGACGAACGTATTTTGTAACGTAGCCATGCGCCTCAAGCCACCCGGTCAATTCATCCAATAGGGGGAAATGGCGTTCTCTTACGGCAAGCAATTGCTCACCGTTTCCATCTGACTCAGCTTGTCTTATATAAGCTTCGCGGTGAAGTGCGTCCGCAAACATGAGATCGGTTAGACAGATCCGTCCCCGCATGGTTAATACCCGCTGCATCTCCTGCAGCGCCAGCTGCTGCTGATCCGGACTCAGATGATGGAAGGCGAAGCTGGATACAAGGAAATCAAAGGTCTGGTCGGCAAAAGGCAGAGCCAGGAAATTCCCCAGCTTCACATGCATCCCGGGGTACTTGGTACGGCATGTGCGCAGCATTTCTCTGGACTGGTCAATCCCCGTCATGATGGCATGGCGTTCCAATAACTTGCCTGCCAGATTACCGGTGCCTGTTCCGATATCAAGTCCGTGTTCACCGGGAACAGGGGAGATCCAATTCGCAGTCTGTTCAAGCGCCTCGTCATAGTTGTGATACAGGTAAAAGGAAGACGGTGGGGCCTTCTTGATATCCGGGTGTTCTACGGTGTACCTGGATTCGTTATAAGGCATGTTATCGGCTTCCTCCGGTAAAGATGGGGCAGATGCAGGGATGCAGCCGCTTTTGGCATGAACACGCTCATCATGGATAGCAGCCTGGGTATCATAGTTCCAACGATCATGCCAGTTCTGGCGTGCTTCCCGCAGGCGGCGGGAACTGTCTGCAAGTTCATGGAGATGGCTAACATCCAGTGGCCCGTCTTGACGATTGAGATCAATCATGCGCTGGGTTGTATCCAGCATGCGTTTCAGTTCAATCCACTGGGCATACATGACGGCCTGCTGCAGCTCGAGATACTCTTCCAGCCGCTGTTGGTTGCCTTGATCAATCTCACTGAGTGCGTGAGTAATATCCTGAAGTGACATGCCAATCTCCCGCAGTGCGGCAATCGTCTGAAGCCGCCAGATGTCATTTTCCGTGTAGCTCCGGTATCCATTGCTGGCCTGCTTGGCGGGGAGAACTAATCCTTTTTCCTCGTAAAAACGGATCGCTCTGGGGGATATGCCAAGCCTGCCTGCCGCCTCTTTAATATTCAAGGGACGCACCTCCTTCATGACAATCAGTATAAACGATGACGTAACGTAAAGGTTAAGGGGGACACCCAATTTTAGTTCAGGCTGAGGGCTGTGCTACAATATAATCAGATGAAAAAAATGCGCTAGTGGTATCTATCAGCTATAATCCAAGGGCCATACAGCGCGCTGGAATAATGTAATTACCTGTATGAAAGGTTGAAATGCGATGCTTACCCGTCAAACGTATAAAATTCGGCCATCCGAGATGAAGGATGCACCCCAACTGATGGAGATGGATGCTCTCGTGTGGGATATACATACCTCTCCAGCGCCGTTCCATTGGAAGTCCAGACAGCAATTTCTGCAGCATTGTCCGCCCGGCAGCCAGCTGGTTGCCGTTCAGGGAGACCGGGTCTGTGGCTATGTGGGCTTTTATCCGGCTACGGGAATGCCTGTCAATCGTCATGTCTACGAGATTAATATTGCTGTTCATCCCAATGACCGGCGTAGTGGCGTGGCCACGTCCCTGATGCATGCCATGAAAGAATATGCTCGTGAACAGGGGATACATAAGCTGCGTCTTCGCGTGCTGTCGAGCAATCCGGGAGCGATCGCTTTTTACACCCAATGTGGATTTGAGACGGAGGGCCGACTGGTGTCGGAATTTTATATCGCCGGGAAGTACGTGGACGATATTCTCATGAGTTATTTTATCCGGACTGAACGGTAGTTCGATGGCGAAGGAGGAACAATATAATGGATATGGGACTTCGGGGTAAAAAAGCGCTGGTGCTTGCGTCCAGTCAGGGACTGGGCAAGGCGGTGGCAGCACAGCTGGCCGCAGAAGGCGCAGACGTGATGCTTGCGAGCAGGAACGAGGAGAAGCTCTCAGCCGTCAAGCAAGAGCTGCTGGAACTGGACGGCGGAGGACGCGTTGAATACTGCGTAACGGATGTTACACGGAAGGAAGACATTAACGCACTGATCCATAAGACAGGGGAACTGTTCGGACAGATTGATATCCTGGTGAACAACTCTGGCGGTCCTCCCTCGGGAACATTTGAATCATTAACAGATGAGGATTGGGTACGTGCATTTGAGTTGAATGTTATGAGCTATGTACGTATGATTCGTGGGGCCCTCCCTTATATGAAGGCCAATGGCGGACATATTGTGAATATTGCTTCAACTTCAGTGAAACAGCCCATTCCGGGGCTGATTCTGTCCAACACGTTCCGCACGGGTGTCTTTGGTCTGGCGAAGACGTTGTCACAGGAGCTTGCTCCTTATGGCATTCTGATCAATACGGTGGCACCTGGACGAATCGGAACAGACCGGATACGTGAACTCGACACAGCCCGGGCAGAGCAGAATGGAATCCGTGAAGAAGAGGTAGCCGAACAGTTCCGCAAGGAAATCCCTCTGGGACGATACGGTCAGCCCGAGGAATTCGCCAAAGCCGTGGTATTTCTTTTATCCGGGGCCAATACCTACATTACCGGTACTTCGCTAGTGGTGGATGGTGGTATGGTACGTGCTCTCTAAAGATGGAAAGGTAATTTATCGGAATGAGTCCGGTTAGATATAGGAATCATGTAAAACCCTCTGTCACACCATGGGTGAAGACAGAGGGTTTTTGATCGAAAACATGTAGAAACATACAAACGAGCTGGCATGATCCCTCAGGCCGGATCAGTGCTGTTCGTGCTGGTGGATTCGTCTGGGCTGCCTGAATCGGGTTCAGTTCCTGAAGCCTCGTCACGCTTGCCCCTGGAACTTTGTCGTCCTTCCGGCAGTACGCCGTTCACCAAGTCCGTCACTCGTTCATTCAGACCGGCTATCCGTGTGTCATACTGGGTTTGTGTAATATTTCCGTCAGACAGCTGCTGCTGCAGCTCGCTCTTCCCGGCGGCGACAAGCTTGTCAATGACAGTCTGCACGTCCACATGGTTGCTCGCGGCCATCTCGGCAATAGTGCTGCCCGCCTTGCGGGCTTCTTTCAGCTCGTCTACTGTTACGCCGAGGGCGGAGACCAGCTCATCGGTATATCGGCCATGCCCGGCTCCCTTGTTATCATTTATGGATTTTGATGATTTCGATGTATGTGAATTCGTTGCGGAGCTGGCATTTTTCTTCTGAGTGGAAGTGCCTGCAGCTGGATCGGCACTCGCCATGCTGTTTACAAACAATCCTCCGCCAAGTGCGATCGTCAAAGCCATCGTGCTGGTAATCATCATGGTTCTTGATGTTCTGCTTCTCTTCATCAGCGATCACCCTCTTTCTCAGTATGGTTGTGTATGGTATGGGCCATGGACCCACAACGTTATCTTAGACGTCCAGGATGAGGAGAGGCTGAAAAAGACCTTAAGACGCAGTAAAAGTTCAATTTTGTCGGCCCAATCCAAAATGTCCGTATCTGCACGAAGGTGGCTTCGTGCAGATACGGACATTCCATGTTGTATCGATATGTATGCGGGTTAGCGCAAAAGCTCCCATTCATGCTGCAGCATGCCGTATACGGCATGGTTGACGTATCCCTTAGGTAATTTCTCAGCCTGACGAATAACGCCTTCCAGGACAAATCCAAGACGCTCAGGGATGGCGCGGCTGCGCTTGTTGTTTGTAGCTGAACGAATCTCTACCCGATTGAGGTCCAGGGTGACCAGAGCATAATCGACCAAAACACGACAAGCGCTGGTCATGAGTCCCTGACCTTCAAAACCCTTGCCGAGCCAGTATCCAATGCTTACCGAACGATTGGTCCAGTTAATCTCGTGGAATCCGATAATGCCAGCGAGTTCGCCCTTCAGCCATACACCTGCGGTGAAGCCTCCGTTCTCGGCACCTTGCTTCAGCGCATTGTTAATGAAATTTGAGGTATGTTCAATTTCGGTGACATGGTCCACCCATGGCAGCCAGTGTCTCAATTGATCGCGGGAACGATCCGTAAGTTCAAACAGCGGCTTAGTGTGCTCTATAGAGAGTGGACGGAGCTCAGTATATTCATCCAATGAATAGGTAAACATGAGTGCAACCTTCTTTCTTTATAAGTAGTGGTTTAGCGGGAAGCAGAGGGCAGTTTGCGCTCCAAAGCAAACAGATCTTCTTCCATGGAGGCCATGCGTTGATTCACGGTGGTGCGAGCATCACTGAGAGCCTGATTATATATGTAGGGAGCGAGCTTCGTCATAAACAGATCGAGCACCCCCCAAGCGGCCAGGTCGCCAAGTTCTTCATCGCGTTCCTCTTGGAAATACGACTGAATCGTGCGAATGGCTTCATCCTGTTGTTCTTTGGTCAGTTTCAGCGCGTTCAATGGGAATCCCTCCCTATATTTTGTTTTTACTATCATGCTACATGATTCGTGCGAACCCGTCAAAATGGTTTTTGGCCTATCTTGCATACAGGCAATCCGGACTTTGGTGCCGTTCTTTATTGAACTCGTCCCTCGTTAAAGGTATATTTAGATGAAACACTTTGTAATTTCTGAAAGCTCCAATCAATTCATGAAAGGTTTGATACCTGTGGACAATCGTACAACCCCTCCTAACTTTATCAAAAATATTATTACCGAAGATCTCCGGTCAGGAAAAGTCCAGGAAGTCATTACCCGTTTTCCTCCGGAACCGAACGGTTATCTGCATATTGGTCATGCCAAGGCCATCTGGATCAACTTCACGCTGGGCGCTGAATTCGGCGGCAAGACGAACCTGCGTTTTGACGACACGAATCCGGTGAAGGAAGATGTGGAATACGTACAATCCATCCAGGAGGATGTTAAATGGCTCGGCTTTGAGTGGAACGAGAAACGTTTTGCCTCCGACTATTTTGACGAGATGTACAAACGCGCTGTCCTGCTGATCCAAAAAGGAAAGGCGTACGTCGACGACCAAAGCGCCGACGAAATTCGGGAAATGCGCGGCACGCTGACCGAACCGGGCAAGAACAGCCCATATCGTGATCGTACTGTAGAAGAGAACCTGGATCTGTTCACACGGATGCGCGCAGGTGAATTCCAAAATGGAGAGAAAGTGCTGCGTGCGAAGATTGATATGTCCTCACCTAATATTAACCTGCGTGATCCGGTCATCTACCGGATTTCTCATGCACACCATCACAACACCGGTGACAAATGGTGTATCTATCCGATGTATGCCTTCGCTCATCCGCTGGAAGATGCCATTGAAGGTGTGACACATTCCCTCTGTTCCCTGGAATTTGAGGATCAACGACCATTCTATGACTGGGTTATCGCTGAATGTGAGATGGAGAGTCAGCCGCATCAATATGAATTTGGTCGCTTGAACCTGTCCCAGATGGTAACGAGCAAGCGGAAACTGAAATTGCTTGTGGACGAAGGACATGTGGATGGATGGGACGATCCGCGCATGCCAACGATTTCAGGTCTCCGTCGCCGGGGTTACACACCGGAAGCGATTCGTGATTTTGTATTCGAGACAGGTATTTCGAAAAGTCAGGGCGTAATTGACCTGCAAACGCTGGAACACTTTGTCCGTGAGGATCTGAAGCTGAAAGCTCCGCGCACCATGGCGGTTCTGCACCCACTGAAAGTGGTCATCACCAACTACCCTGAAGGGGAAGTGGAGTGGCTGGAAGCTGAGAACAATGTGGAGAATCCGGAGATGGGTAATCGTAAAATTCCGTTCTCCCGCGAGATCTACATTGAGCAAGACGACTTCATGGAGAATCCGCCGAACAAATACTTCCGTTTGTTCCCTGGTAATGAGGTTCGACTGAAACATGCGTACTTCATTAAATGTAACGATGTGATCAAGGATGCTGAAGGAAATGTGACCGAGATTCATTGTACCTATGATGTGGAAACGAAGAGCGGCAGTGGATTCACAGGCCGTAAAGTCAAAGGAACCATCCACTGGGTGGAAGCAAGCCAGGCTGTACCGGCTGAATTCCGTCTGTACGAGCCATTGATCTTGGCAGAAGCACCGGATGCTGATGTAGAAGCAGAAGTAGCCGGAGCTGAGGTCGTGGAAGAGCAACCGGAAAAAACATTCCTGGATCAATTAAATCCGAATTCCCTTGAGATCGTTCACGGGTATGTGGAGCAAGAGATGCAGGAGGCGAAAGCACAGGATAAATTCCAGTTCTTCCGCCATGGATATTTCAGTGTGGATCCGAAGCATTCGGAGCCAGGACGCCCTGTATTCAACCGGGTAGTATCGCTGAAAAGCTCGTTCCAACTGCCGAAGGCATAAGATACATGAAATAAATAAAAGGGTGTCCCCACGCAATAGCTGCGTGGAGACACCCTTTTTCTTACTTCCCTTTTTTCATTATCCATCCTCATCCATGCTTCCCATTTCAGTCAGCACAACAGGTTGGTAGCCATTCTTGCGATTGATCAACCACATGACACCAAAACCTGCTGCGCCAATGAGAGAGAAAAAGACGCCAATGTTATACATGACCTCGGCACCGAAGCTCTGGAATAACCAGCCACCGAACAAACCAGCAATGACACCGGATATACCGCCCCAGGCCATTGTATACACAGCTTGGCCAGAAGAGCGATAAGGTCTCGGAATAAACAGCATGGTCAGCTGGGTTCCGACATAGAAGTATCCGCCAAACGTAATGGAATGCATTAGCTGGATAAATACAATCTCCAGGGGATTAACGGCCTCAGCCATCAGCTGCCAACGAACGGCGAATAACAGGCTAACGAGCACGAGACTTGCAAGCAGCATGCTCATTTTTCGTTTCAAGAAGCGATCCAGCAGCAGGAAGACACCTACTTCAAGAATAGATGAGGTAAAGATGGCCCATCCGACCATCTGTTTGTTGCCGCCCATCTCTGTAATATAGAGGGACATAAATGTACTGTTCATCGCATTGGGAACCGACACCAGCACACCCAGTCCGATAAACGCCATGAAATACGGATTGAACATCACCCTGCCGAAACGGCGGAAGGTCACTACAGGAGTGTCCGAAGCGATCGGCTGCCTTGGCAGAAACATGGCAAAAGCAAATGCAATGATAATTAAGCAGGCGAAGACAATCGAAACACTGCCGACACCCAATCGGTCAATAAGCGGTCCTGCAGCTGCCGCAGTCAGAGCCCAGCCGAGGGAGCCCCACAGCCGGAAAGTACCGAATTTCTGCGTGGTCCCATCGATATACCCGAGAATAAGGCTGTTGGTTTGGGCAAACAGCGGACTTTGGAAGAAATAAAAGAATATCATGGCTCCATAGATCCAGGCATAGGTCGGTGCATGAAACACCGCTTGTGCCAGCACGAAGGTGCCCCCCATCATCATCATCAGGACAATGCGGATATTGCGGGACTTGTCACTCCAGTAGCCCCAGAACGGATTGGCAAATAAAGATACAAAGGGGCCGATCGCCATCAGACTTCCGATTTCCAGCTTGGTCATGCCGATCTCCTGCAGATACAATTGGAGGAAACCGGCGAAGATGGAGATGGCTCCGTATATGAAAAAGTTATATAGCTTCAGCGAAACCAAAGAGGGATTGCCTCTTCCGGGTGCATATCTGTCCAAATAGAGCCATTCCTTTCAGAATCAATATTCTTCAATGTATCATTTGTTGAAAGGGGATTCAATGTATAGAATAAGTTTATTATATGAGAACCGGAAGGGATGATAACCGTGAACATGAAGGAATGGACTGGCATTATACTGGCAGGGGGCTTATCCAGCCGGATGGGCTCCAATAAGGCGCTGCTGCCTCTGGATGGCTCCATTGTGCTGGAGCATGTGGCTTCGGCTATAGCTCCTGCAGTATCCCGTGTCATCGTTGCTGCCGGACCGAATGCGGATGCTTATCAAGCTTTCGGTTATACGTGTGTTCAGGATAGCTACCCTGGAAAGGGGCCGCTGGCCGGGCTGCATGCCGCATTTGAAGCATCCGAGACCGAGTGGAATCTGGTCTGCGCCTGCGATATGCCTTTGGTCCAGCCCTCCTTATTCACCGCAATGCAACGGCTTGTTGAATCGGACAAGACACATCCGGCGATGGTGCCGCGTCTGGATGGACGTGTTCATCCACTGGTAGGCATATATCATATTGATGTACTTCCCAGCCTCGAACAGTGTCTGATTGAAGACCGCTTGCGAGTCACTCGTTGGCTGGAGGAGGTTGGGTGTCGGTATGTGGAAGCAGAGGATCTGGAGAGAGCAGGGGTCCTGGATGCAGCGGCACAGTTAAGCAATATGAACACCATGCAGGAGTATCAGGATCTGGTGGACAAGCGTCCGCCGAGCATGTGAGGCGTATGCAATCACGTGAAGAACGTAAGCCTACCTTTGACCACACATTACCTGATGAGAGATCCTCATGGTCCTGTGTGGTTATTTGTTATGAACCGACAGGTTTCTGGCTGCTTTGGCTAACCGCTGCATCCCGCGCTCCATCTCGTCCTGCGAAGCATACGCATAGGACAGTCTGAGGTGGTCCGCATCCAAGCGGTCATACAGAAAACCAGGGTGAATGAGCACACCATCCTGGAGACAGGCATGGAACAGCTGGCGCATCGAAAGAGTGGTGGCAGTGAACTTGAGCCAGATGTAGAAGCCTCCGGCTGGTTTGTTCCACTGGGCTATGTCCTTGAAATAACGTTCCAGCAGATCTAGCATAAAATCTCGGCGGCGGCGAAGCTCTGGCCGCAGACGCTCCATGTGCCGTGTGTGGTATCCTTCCGCAAACCAGAGTGCGGCAGCTTCCTGCGCGAGTGAACTGGTGCCATAGTCCGTTTGCATCTTGATGTCTGCCAGGCGGCGAATAACTGGTTCAGGTCCCACCAGCCAGCCCAGACGCAGACCAGGGCTGACAGCCTTGGACAGCGTGCCCATATGAAGCACGCGGCCATCCGTGTCCCTCGCTTTTAACGATAAAGGCGGGGGCATGTCCAGCCACAGGTCCGTGTAGGCGGCATCCTCCAGAATGGATATGCCTCCGGCACGGGCCGCAGACATCAACTCGTTTCGGCGAGCGTCACTCATGACGGAACCCGTCGGATTGTGAAAACTCGGTATGGTGTAGAGCAGCGGCGAAGGATGGCCCTGATGAGTGCCTCCTTCGATCATATCTACCAGTAGCTGTATTTGTAATCCACCTGCATCCATGGGAATGCCATTCATTTTTAATCCCGCGGATTGGAAGGCATGTATGGAATAGAGGTAGGAGGGTTTCTCCAGCAGGACAGCCGACCCGCGGGGAAGCAGGCCGACGGATATCAAATGCAGCGCCTGCAGCGAGCCCGAGACAATTAGAATTGCACTGGGAGACGCCTGAATGCCGCAAGTCAGCAAATAGTCAGACAAGGCCTCACGGAGCTCCGGACTGCCTTGAGGCTGAAGGTAATTTAACGTACGGGACCGTTCAGAGAGAGAACGCAGGATGTCATTGAAGGCGTCTTCCGGCATTAGTTCAGGTGCAAGCTCTCCGGTCCCGAGCCGGATGATACCAGGCTGGAATTCGGCACGATTAATGAGCTGTACTTCAGGGAGGTTGGGGTAATACCAGCCCTCCTCAATCGCTTCATTCCAGTTGGGTGGCGCCCCATTGGCAAGTGCATACCAGCCGGAACCGGAGACGTAGGTTCCGCCGCCGCGTCTGCCTTCAATCATGCCGGCAGCGATCAAGTTGTCCAGCGCAGCGACCAGTGTACTGCGGTTAACGCCCATGGACTTAGCCAGCACTCGCTGGGAAGGCAGGCGGTAGCCCGCAGTCCATTCTCCGGTCGTTATTTTTTCACGGATATATATTTCAATCTGACGGAACAGAGCCAGGGGGATTGCAGGATCAGGTTTCCAGTCAATGCCCTGTCTTGGATCAGAATGCTTCATGCTGAGCTTGCCTCCAGTGGGATAAGATGATTCAGGCTTTTTTTTGTATACCGAATTTGTGTACCAAAATTGTATATCGACAACTATATCATTTTGGTTGGTCTCCATGCCATCCAATTGGTTGGTCACACGGAAAGTCATCCCCTCTAATATAGAGACATATACAAGGGGGATGAACAATGAGTGTAATTATACATGCCGTGGTACTGGCGTTTGGCCTGATCCTGCCACTTGGCGTGCAGAACGTGTTTATTTTTAACCAGGGGATGAGCCAGCGAAGTTTATTGCGTGCACTTCCGGCGGTAGTGACAGCTGGTATTAGCGATACATTATTAATTGGTGCTGCGGTCGGAGGGGTGTCTCTCATTTTGCTGCAGTGGCCGCTACTCGCCGGTGTGTTGTATGCAGGGGGCAGTGCATTTCTGCTGTATATGGCATGGAGCATATGGAAGTCATCCGGAACCGTGAGTGGCTCAGCATCCGTGTTGACCGCAGGGCGCCAGATTGCTTTCGCTGCTTCCGTATCCCTGCTTAACCCGCATGCACTGCTGGATACAGTAGCTGTCATTGGCACCAGCTCACTTCAGTATGAAGGGGTGGACCGGATTACTTTTGCCATCACCGCAGCGGCGGTTTCTTGGATATGGTTCCTTGGACTCGCAAGTGCTGGAAGGTGGATTGGAAGAACGGATACTACTGGACGGATCAGTCTGGTCTTCAATCGGTTATCGGCAGTGGTAATGATTGTGATGGCGGCCATGATGATATGGAAGCTGATTCATATGTAGCGTCTCACACGGGAATTTTTGCTGAGAAAAACCCCGCACGATAGCGTGCGGGGTTCATTGTGTTACAGGCTGAGTTGCAGCCGGTTGTAACATCTGATCATGCTGTTTATCGTTATTCCGCTTTCAGAATCATGGATTGAATAAAGGACTTCAGTTCCTCACTCACATTGTTCAACTGGTCAATAACTTCGCTAAATTCCGTGACAAGTTCAGCCTGCTGCGTACTGGACTGGGAGATGGATGTAATCTCCTGCTCCATCTGACGGATGGAATGCTGTACGTCCTGGAGGGAACGTTCGATATTCACGGTAGCTTCCTTCGTCCCGGTGGACAGCTTGCGTACTTCGGAGGCCACTACACCGAATCCGGCGCCTGCTTCACCCGCTCGTGCTGCTTCAATAGCCGCGTTGAGGCCGAGTAAATTGGTTTGTTCGGAGACTTCCCGGATAAACGAGGCCACTTTATTGACTTCCGCTGCATTTTGAACGGCAACCTTGGTGTTGTCCAGAATTTGTGAAGAGGAGGCAGTCAGCTCTTCGGATTGAGCTGCTACAGTTTGGACCATGTCGGTCAGCCTGCCACTGATGCCGCTGATCAATTCGGTGAAATGTCCAAGCTGCTCTTCGTTTTTGAGAGAGAAACCAATGGCAAGCGCACCAACAATATTCCCCGCTTCATCGCGCAGAGGTGTAGCTGTAGAATTAAGGGCTGTTCCGTAATGATGTGCTTCAATGCGATTGGCAGAAGTCTCGCCGTTGATCAGGGCACGGCGCAGTGTAGGATCCTCTAGTGAAACAGGGTCTCCTGCCTTGATACCGAGGTCAAGATCTTCGCTGGGCACGTAATACCAGAATTTTTCGGTGTCGGTTACAGCAATCATCAGATTATGTTCCTTAAGCATGATTTTAAAATATGGACTTGCTGCGACGATTGCTTCAACAATGTTCATCCAGTCAGCTCCTATGTGCGGTATATTTGTTTGGTTTTCATTGATTATACATCGTCCGTATCACGGAAATTATAGAGACCCAGAGGGCAATATATAATCATCTTTTATTGTAACAATTTTAGTAGCAGAAAGGAAAAGGAAGTCCTATTTTTTAGTGACCCTCTTAGGACTTTATGAAAAAAGCCGCAAAGGATATCTCCTTTGCGGCTTCATAACAAGCTATTATCGTTTGCACAACGTTTGTTGAGCTTACTTAGCATCCATAGTTCTTTAATTCGTTCGTAACCGTTATAAGGTTGAAAAGAAGGCTTAACCGCCGATCTGGGACATGCGCCGTACGGTTGGGGTATGGCTTTGCATTTTTTGCTCCAGCGCCAGCGCCATCTCATGGTTCTTCGGCTTCGTGCCGAGTGCCTTGAGGAAGAGGGCAGCCATCGCATCCGGATCATCGACGTAGCGGCGAACATTGTACTCATCCGACCAGTACAGGCAGGCCTTGATATGTCCGTCTGCCGTCAGGCGCAGCCGGTTGCAATTATCACAGAAGTGATCGCTAACCGGATGGATCAGACCGAAAGTTCCCTGTGAACCAACAATCTTCATGTTGCGGGAAGGACCATTTCCTGCTGGTCCCGATGTGCTCTCTACGGTCCAGCCGGCTTCCGCGCACACATCAGTGACGGTTTCCAGCGGGAGGTACGATTTACGCCATGAATCCGAAGCATGTCCGATGGGCATGTATTCGATAAAACGCACATGCAGCGGTTGATCGATCGTCATCGCAATGAAATCCTTGATTTCATCATCATTGATGCCCTTCATCAGGACCACGTTCAGCTTGATTGGCGCAAGTCCAACAGCCGTTGCAGTTTCAATCCCCTTGAGCACCTTATTGACGTCTCCTCCGCGGGTAATCATGGAGAAACGGTCCGCATGAAGGGAATCGAGACTGATGTTAATCCGGTTTAGTCCAGCGTCTTTCAGTGCCTGGGCCTGTTTATCCAGCAGGAGCGCATTGGTCGTCAGCGCAATATCCTCAATCCCGTCGATAGCCGAGATCATGCCAACAAGCTTATGCAGATCCTTGCGTACCAGAGGTTCACCGCCAGTCAGCCGCACCTTGCGCATGCCCATCGGGGCGAGTACCTTGAGCACCTGGGTGATTTCCTCGTAACTCATAATTTCATCATGCGGGGCGAACTCCATGCCTTCGGCCGGCATGCAGTACACACAACGCAAATTACAGCGGTCCGTAACGGAAATACGGATGTAGTCATGGATCCTACCAAACGAATCCTGGAGCATTTCCATGCTGACCACCCTTTCATTGATTCAGATTGGAAAGCTTCTATAAAATGAACGATACGACAACGTCGAAATTCAAAAGAACAGTTGCATCAAATTTTAGCTATTTCTCCAATCCGCGTCAACGATAACGTCAGGTGGCAGCAATTTTTTCGGAATGAGTCAGCTGGAATTGACCCACAATCTGCTGCAAAAATACGGTGATGGCTTCCACGTTATGCGAAGACTGTTGAACATGCATCATGTCACTCAGCAATGCCATCATCTCGGTCTCCACCTCTGCGGACGTGGAGCGGTTTTGTTGACTGATGGCAGCGATATTTTCCATAAGTCTGACAACTTGATCCACGACCTGTGTCCTCTGCGAGTCTTCTGCTGACGCACTTTGCAGCAGTTGTGCAGCTGCTTGGACCAGTGTGCTGCCTTCAGCAAGTACCTGATCTCCCTCATGAATAGAGCGGGCAGCGGTATCGGCTGCAGTAGTGATATTATTCAGAATCTGATGGATGTCTTCGGTAGAGGAACGGGACAGCTCGGCCAGCTTGCGAATCTCCCCGGCAACGACAGCGAAACCTCGGCCATGCTCCCCGACACGTGCTGCTTCAATGGATGCATTCAGCGCCAGCAGATTCGTTTGAGCGGATATTTCATCAATGGCCGCCAGTGCTCGGTAAATGTCCTGCATGGTCTCCATAAAGGAAAGAATCGTACGGTTCGTATCCTTGACGGTCCCGGAGATCTGAGTCATTTTGCCGCCAATGCGTTCCACTTCCTGACGTGCAACAACAATCTGCTCTGTGGCCGAGGCTTCCAGCTGCTGCAATGTAAGACGCATATGGTCGGCAGCCAGCTTGGCCTGATCGAGATCTTCCAGTTGTTCACGTATGCCGTGGATCATGGACCCGAGCTTATGGTTTACACGTTCAGTAGTAACTTGGGTCGTTTCGGTGGAAGTACGCATCTGATACTGGTTGTTCATCACATCCACGGTGGCAATCTGTACCTTGAGCATGATGCCTTCGAGCGAATCAATCATGTTATTAATCCATTTTGCGAGTTCACCTGATTCATCCTGTGCAAAAGCGGATGTATCGAGCCGCTGGGTCAGATCGCCCTGACCCTCTGCGTTGATCCGAATAAACCGGCTGATACGCCGCAAGTCCTCGTGTACACGTTGATGATGTCTCCGCTGCAGTTGATCTGCTGTGATCAAACCCAGAATGATATTAAATGCCGCCAGAGCTGCTGCACTCCATGCACTTCCTGATAAGGCATAGACGAGGGCAGCTCCCCCAATGCCTGATAAACCGATAAACAGGCTGTGCAGCTTGAACTGACGCCAGCCGATACTGCGTACCCGGTATACTTCCTCCAAGTCACCTTCGCACATCATGCCCCATCGATCGGGGCAGTGGGGAAGCTGGAAGGTGATGCCTTTGCCGATAACAGAAATATGACGGTAATCGGAATAACCTGGATAGGCCGCAAACAGATTCGACCCGTTACGAATGGTATTTGCAACGCCAGGATGCAGCTCTCCAGTGGATGGGTCGGTAAACATCAACTCCAGTTCGGTATGCTCCTTGACGGATACACTCCCCCAATCGGTTGTGACACCATCCTTGAGATTTTCGCCATGTGTAAATGTACGATCCTCAAATCGGCTTCGGGACAAGGCCGTTCCTGGCTGCAGATGCGGGCGCAGTTTCGACTCGGCCATGAAGAGATAATTATCTCCCGAATCGGGATAGACATGTCCGGACTCCCGTTGGATCAAGTCCCCGAGTACATCATTGGGGATTCGACAGCACAGTGAGCCGATGTAGCGTCCTTCCTGCACCATAGGTTCAATAAACATGAGGGTGACATCATCGTGAAAAGAGGAGGAGCGGGGCCCGATCTCCATGGTCACTGGATCGGAATAGGGTCCATAGAGACATCTTTTCCCGGTCGCATCTGCTCTTGCATACTTCAAGCCTGGTCCAATGGAAACATCGTTATCTTCATAGATCTGTCCAATATGTTTCTTATATGTAGAAAATACAACCTGATTCTGTTCGTCCAACATAAAAATCTCCGTGCTATCTGCTGCCCGGATGTACGCTGCTTTGAAGCATGCATCCCATTTGCTGCTATTTTGTACGATTTGTGCTGTGTCCAGAAGCCCTGCTGACTTGATCTGGTTCACGAATTGATCCATATGACGCCACTGTTCATCTGCCCAATCCAGTAGAAGCTGATGTCTGGTTTCGGCAATTCCCTCAAAAATCTGCTCCACATCATTTTTGATATGTGCGTTCAACCGATACGACCGCCATAACGGCCACCCTTTTCTCCAGCCAAGCCAATCAAACATACAGACCACCCCGATCTTTGAAGTTGAAAGCTTAATTGCACAGCCCTTTCCTGATAAAACGATATGGATTCTGTCATTTCTAAAAGAAGGGGTATTCCTATCTTTTCCATATAAAACGTTATACAAGAAAAACGACAAGAATACGAGGGTATATGTCATATTTTCCGAATATTTATTCAATAAATACAAAGAAACATGCGCTTTTTGAGGAGGATAGGCATGTGAATGACCTATATTGTAGGTCTTATTGTACTGGAATACGTACCCAGTTCTATATATTTGCACGAATAAACAAGCCATAAAGAAAGGATGTTGAAATGCAGCGCTATATAGGCATATCGAATAAAGTGATGTCAGATAAACCATCCATGGGCTGACATCGTCCCGAATGAGAATTCGTCTCATTTTACACTGTGTAACATGAACAGGCCCATACTCAAAACAGTCTGTATAATGTAATCTTTGCTCAATGATATATAGTATTACCTAACCAGAAAAACCTGTTACGTTCGTGAACGCAAACCTTCCATTCGGCCTTGGTGTGAAATGAAACCTAACTTCCCCGCGAAAAGGAGTATGCCTATGTCATCCATGAACGTCCCCGAAGCTCGCCACATTGAAATTGATCATGTATCTGTCGTTTTTGGCACTGGAACGAAGCAGGTCACCGCGCTGTCTGATGTAACGTTCCATATCCAGTCCAATGAATTCGTCTCGCTGCTTGGTCCCTCAGGCTGTGGCAAGTCGACATTGCTCAGGCTCATAGCCGATCTGCTGCAGCCGACTTCAGGCAGCGTCCGGATTGCAGGCTCAGAACCTGAGAAGGCGCGCTTGCAGCGACAATTCGGTATCGTATTCCAGACACCGGCCCTGTTTGATTGGCGCACGGTACGTCACAATGTCGAGCTGCCGCTGGAGATCATGGGCACAAGCAAAAGAGAGTGCCGCCGCATCAGTAGTGAGCTGCTTGAGATGGTCGGGCTTACCCGATTTGCTGACCACTATCCTTGGCAGCTCAGTGGAGGCATGCAGCAGCGGGTATCGATTGCGCGTGCACTCTCGCTGGACCCGCCGCTGCTGCTGATGGATGAGCCGTTCTCCGCCCTGGATGAATTCACGAAAGAGAAGCTTCAACTGGAACTGCTTGAGATCAAGCGGTCCACGGGCAAAACCTTCCTCTTTGTCACACACAGTATCCCCGAAGCCGTATTCCTGTCCGATCGCATTATCGTCCTCTCGGCACATCCCGGGCAAGTACATTCCATTCACTCTGTCGCGCTGCCTTCGGATCGAACCAATGAACTGAGAGAGACTGAAGATTTCTACCACATGCTGACCACCATTCGCAATTGTTTTCATGAGGAGCGTGATCCGGGCCATGTCCCTGCGCTCATTTAAACTGGATTACCGATCCTGGATCGTGATCTGGATTCTATCCCTATTGCTGCTGTGGGAGGGTATAGCTTGGATTCTCCACATGTGGATGTCACCGCAGCAGGCTGCATCCCGTCTGCCTTACCTTCATGACGTTCTTGCCGCACTGGTTCGCTACTCGGGCACTCTCGCTGAGCAGGGGGCAGTGACGTTCGGCAATGCAGCGATTGGATTCGCAGGAGGAGCAATGCTGGGTCTAATGCTGGCACTTCTTATGAGTGCGGCCGTCTGGCTGGAACGTACATTATCTCCCTATGTTATCTCGTCACAGATGATCCCAATTATCGGTCTCGCACCGATCGTGTACGGCATTATTCATCACGCCGAGTGGGCCAGGATCGTCATGGCGGCTTATGTTACATTTTTTCCCATTGTCATTCACACGTTAAAAGGATTAAAGAGCGCTGCGCCGGAGCATCTGGAGTTGATGCGTTCCTGCGGAGCCTCGCTTCCGGCCAGATATATCAAATGCCTGCTGCCTTCTGCCCTACCGGGACTATTCTCGGGCATGAAAATCGCTGCTCCGCTAGCCGTCACTTCTTCCATCGTTGTCGAACTGATGGGTGCACCGGATGGACTCGGTGTCCTGATGGTCAGTTCCTTGTATTATGGCAGTGCTCAAGCTGGCATGTTCTGGGCTACGATCATGCTTAGTATCGGCATTGGTCTAATCTCGTATCTGGTCATCAGCCTGGCCGAGCGCTGGTTAACGCCTTGGCAGCCCGAATTCAGAGCCAAGGGAGGAAACACGGTATGAGTGAAGGCGTAATGGTGAACCGCAACAGGGATGAGAACGGAACAGCTGCGGTTTCCGGTTCTGCAGCTTTGTCCGGTTCAGCTATGGCTGCTTCTGTCACCAGCTCGGAGATTCAGGGGCAGCAGGGACAAGCAGAACAGGAACGGCCTGTCGGTACTGCGCGGAAAAAATGGACCATGTTGCATTTGCTCCCCTGGCTGGCCGGCCTATGTTTTCTCGCCTTGTGGCAGTTCCGGTTGTTTCATCAATTATTTTCTCTGGAAAGTTATCAGCTTCCTGTACCTTCAGCCATTGCAGCTTCCATCCGGGATAATGCAGAAATGCTCTTTCGATATGCCCTATATAGTGGGACGGAAATGCTGGGCGGCTTCCTGCTGGGTTCCCTTCTGGGGGCGGTCGCAGCCGCAGGCGCCTCGTTCTTCCCCATCAGCGGCAAGGCAGGGATCGCGGTGATGTCGGCTCTTAACGCAGTCCCGATTGTTGCACTGGCACCCATCATGAACAACTGGTTTGGGGACGGCATCTGGTCACGGATTGCCGTAGTGGCCGTCATTACGATGGCAGCCATGGCAGTCAGTCTGTTCAAAGGGCTCACTTCCATACAGCCGCAGTACGGTGAGCTGCTGGACGGACTCGCTGCAAGCCGTATGCAGGTGTTCCTGAAGTTGCGCTTGCCACATGCCATGCCGTCCCTCTTTGCCGGACTGAAGATCAACATGTCCACCAGTATTATCGGTGCCATTGTGGGCGAGTTTTTTATCGCTTCCCAAGGACTTGGATACCTGCTGTCGGATCAGATCCGGCTTGCCAATATGCCGCTAGCATGGTCTTGTATCGTCATTGCTGCCGCTCTCGGCATCGTGCTCTATGAAGCGGTTGTACTGGCGGAGAAGCGGCTCATTCCATGGAACCGTGTGCGCACTAACGCATAACCCTCACTAGCGTGCGGGAATACCACAGATCCGCTGCAGTACCTGATTGAATTCTTATATAAACAGGGGGTTGTTTGTATATGTACAAAACGTTGAAATCGGGTTTGATGGTCGTTGTGCTGATGCTCACGGTTGCCTTGCTGGCAGCATGTTCTGCCAAGACGGAACCGTCTGCCGAACCTGCTGCTGCAAGTTCAGGAGGAGATGCAGAGCAGTCTTTAACCAAAGTGAAAATTCAGCTTAAATGGGTTCCGCAGGCCCAGTTCGCCGGAATTTATGCCGCGAAGGAACAAGGTTTTTTTGAAGATGAAGGTATTGATGCAGAGATTATTCCGGGTGGCCCGGATATCGTTATTGAACAGCAGGTGGTGAACGGTGCAGCCGATGTCGGCATCACGGGGGTAGACAGTCTGCTGGTGAGCCGTGACAACGGTCTGCCGCTGGTCTCCCTTGCCCAGATCTCACAGAAGAGCAGCTATCGCCTGATCGCCAAGAAGTCGGCAGGAATTACGGATCCGGCCCAAATGAAAGGCAAAAAGGTAAGCACATGGTTCGGCAGCCAGCAGTTCCAGGTCCTCGCTTTTATGGAGAAGAACGGACTTGATCCGAAGAAGGATATTGAGCTGGTGAAGCAGGGGTTTACGATGGATCAGTTTTTCAATGACCAGGTGGATGTCGCCACAGCAACCATATATAACGAATATCACGTCGTGCTGGAGAGTGGCGTACAAGAGTCCGATCTGGATGTGTTCAACATTGAGGATGCCGGCGTAGGCATGCTGGAAGATACATTGATCGCGAAGAAGGACTGGGTCGATGGCAACCGCGATCTTGCTGTTAAAGTCACCCGTGCCATTCTGAAAGGCTGGAACTATGCCATCGACAACCAGGAGGAAACGGTGGATATCGTCATGAGCAACGTGACCGATGGCAGTACGACCCGTGAACATCAGGTGACGATGCTGGAAGAGATTGCGAAGCTGATTCGTCCGGAAGGATTTACGGAGCAGCAGGTGGGCAGTTTTGTGGATGAATCGTTTGCCCGTACAGCAGATATTGCACTGAATTATGGATTGATCAAGAAGGCAGCCAACCTGGATGAAGCGCTGGAGAAGAGCATTTACGAAGAAGCGGTGAAATAAGGCAGTCGAAGGAGGATGACGAATGAACTCCGTGGATCAGCAACCTCAGCCGCTTGGCGGTACCAAGGAAGAATGGCTGGAGAAAGACCGCAGATATGTGTGGCATCACATCTCGCCTCATAACGATCATCCGATGATTGCGGTCAGCGGAGAAGGCAGCTGGATCACGGATCAGGATGGAACGCGGTACCTGGATGCCATGTCCGGGTTATGGTGCGTGAATGTGGGGCATGGACGGGAGGAGATTGCGAAGAGCGCATATGAGCAGATGAAAACACTCGCTTATGTGCCGATGACCCAGAGCCACGAACCGGCGATTTTGCTGGCAGAGAAGCTGAACGAGTGGCTGGAGGGAGACTATCGAATCTTTTTCTCCAATTCCGGATCGGATGCCAATGAGGTGGCGTTCAAAATAGCCCGTCAGTTTCATCACCAAAATGGTGAGCCAACCAGACACAAGTTCATCTCCCGTCACCGGGCTTATCATGGCAACTCCATGGGCGCACTCGGTGCCACCGGGCAAGCTGCCCGCAAGATCAAGTACGAGCCGCTGGGCGTGGGCTTCTCCCATGTTCCACCCCCGTACTGCTATCGCTGTCCGTTTGGACGGAACAAAGAGGGCTGCGGACTCGAATGTGCAACCATCTATGAGGAGGTCATCCGCTGGGAAGGCCCCGAGACAGTGGCTGCGGTGATCATGGAACCGGTGATTACGGGGGGCGGCATGATTGTCCCGCCTCCGGACTACATGCGTACAGTGAAGGAAATCTGTGAGCGTTATGGTGTACTGCTGATCGTGGATGAAGTGATCTGCGGGTTCGGTCGTTCGGGACAGAAGTTCGGACACCAGAATTATGGGGTGCAGCCGGATATAGTCACCATGGCCAAGGGGATGACCAGTGCGTACTCTCCGTTATCGGCTACAGCCGTGCGAGCGGATCTGTATGATACGTTCCGGGAACCCGGACCGGATGCTCACTTTCGTCATGTGAACACCTTCGGCGGCAATCCGGTATCCTGCCGGGTAGCACTGGCCAATCTCGACATCCTGGAGCGTGAAAATCTGGTGCAGCGTGCGGATGAACTGGGGCGAATCCTTCGTGAGAAGCTGGAGCCGCTGCTGGAGCTGCCCGTGGTCGGAGATGTTCGAATGTTTGGATTCGCCTGCGGCATTGAGCTTATTGAAGCGGACGGCTCCCCGGCAGATGCAGGGAAGGTCGCACACGTGCTGGCCAGTTGTAAGAAGGACGGCATTCTCATCGGTAAGAACGGGGACACGGTACCCGGGTTCGCCAACATTTTGACGATATCCCCACCTTTTGTCACCACGGAGGATGAGCTGGAGCTGATTGCGGCAAGTTTGCTTAAGGCACTGAGCAGTGTGGAGGCAGGATAGTGGATGGATAGCTAATCACAGAAATGCACTCGTTTGAAAATAGAACACATGGAGGCGAGGGAAGATGCAGACCACAACCGGATTAGGCATTAACCATCTTCGGTTGAATGAACGAATTGAACAATTGTCCCGCATTGGACAAATCGGAGAGACGGGCGTTTGTCGGCTTGCCCTCACCCCTGAAGATATGGACGGCATTATCCAGGTGCGTCTCTGGATGGAAGAAGCCGGATTGGTGACTCGTCTTGATCCATTTGGGAATCTGATTGGCCGCCTTGAAGGTGTGGATCCTGCGCAGCCCATCCTCATGGTCGGTTCACATATTGATTCACAGCCTTATGGTGGTCGATATGATGGTGCGATTGGTGTCCTGGGGGCCCTGGAAGCTGTGCAGTGCCTGATGGAGAGTGGCCTTCAGCCTCCGATGCCAATTGAGGTCGTAGCTTTTTGCGATGAAGAGGGTTCCCGATTTAACAAAGGCTTGTTTGGCTCCCGGGGAATGACCGGGCAGTTGGAAATGGGAGAACTGGAGCGGCAGGACAGGAACGGGGTGACTCGCCGGGAGGCGCTGGAATCCTTCGGATACTCGGTAGAGAAATTCGCTGAAGGAGTGTATGCACCTGATTCCATCGGCAGCTATCTGGAGCTGCATATCGAACAGGGCCCTGTGCTGGAATCGCTGGATGCTCCGGTGGGACTGGTCACGGGCATCTCCGGTCCTTTATGGCTAACGATTACGATCAAGGGCATGGCAGGGCATGCCGGTTCGGTACCGATGGCCATGCGTAATGATGCGCTCGTTGGCAGTGCCAGAGTCATTGCAGCGTTTGACGACATGGTTAGGGCAGATCCGGCTGCCCCCACGGTTGGTACTGTGGGCAGTCTGAGGGTGTTCCCCGACTCGCGCAACATCATCCCTGAAGAAGTCAGCTTCACCTTGGACTTGCGCGATATGGAGATGGAACGCCGTAACCAGCTTGAAGCCCGGCTGATGAATGTGCTCGCTGAAGTATGCAGTCAGCATGGGCTTGCCTATTCCGTGGCTGAAGATACCAATAGTGAACCGAGCTACTGTGCGGAACGAATCAAGGCAGCCATTCGCTCGTCTGCAGAGGAGATGGACTTGTCCTTGCCGGAGCTCATGAGTGGTCCGTTCCATGATGCACTGGCGCTATCCTATGTCTGCGACTATGGCATGATTTTTGTCCGCAGCAAGGATGGGATCAGCCATCATCCGAGTGAGTATTCCTCCCCGGAGGACATTGCGCTGGGAACGGAGGTATTATACCGCACGATTCGGCAGATATGCAGGCAGCTGCCTGCTGACGATGAATCGGAGGGCTGATTCACCTTTTATGATAGAAAATGAACACGATAAACGATCGGATTTTCTCTAATACATCTTAATCAGGGTAGAAGGAGGCGCTACAGGCGTATGGGAAAAATCAATATAGGCCTGATTCAGGCTTCGCATGAAGTGGAAGGATCGGCACTGGTTGAAGAGCACAAGGAGGCTGCCATCCAGAAGCATATCACCCTGGTCCGTGAGGCTGCAGCGCGAGGAGCACAGATTATCGGACTGCAGGAGGTTTTCTATGGCCCCTACTTTTGCACCGAACAAAATCCCAAATGGTATGCATCTGCCGAACCGGTGCCGGAGGGGCCGACAACCAGGCGTTTTCAGGCACTTGCGAAGGAACTTGGCGTGGTGATCATTTTGCCCGTGTACGAGGTAGAAGGCATTGCATCGTATTACAATACGGCTGCCGTGATTGATGCCGATGGCTCCTATCTGGGCAAATACCGCAAGCATCATATCCCGCATGTGGAAGCAGGTGAGGGCACGAACGGTTTCTGGGAAAAGTACTATTTCAGGCCTGGGAATCTCGGATACCCGGTATTTGATACAGCTTACGCCAGAGTGGGCGTGTACATCTGCTATGATCGGCACTTTCCGGAAGGAGCCCGTCTGCTCGGACTCGCCGGAGCGGAGATTGTGTTCAATCCGTCAGCCACGGTGGCGGGTACATCGGAATATCTGTGGAAATTGGAACAGCCTGCCCACGCTGTGGCCAACGGCTATTACGTGGCTGCCATTAACCGGGTAGGCGTGGAGGCACCTTGGAATATGGGCGAGTTCTATGGTCAGTCGTATCTGGTGGACCCGCGCGGACGAATGGTTGCCATGGGCAGCAGGGATCAGGATGAGATTGTCATCGGCGAGATGGATATCGAAATCATCCGTGAAGTGCGCAATGTGTGGCAATTCTACCGGGATCGGCGCCCTGAGACGTATGAGCATCTGGTTAATCTGTAACAGGCATTTGAAAGGTTGTATTCAAAAAAGGAACCGGACCCTAATTCAATCCCTAGGAGGTGCATGGTCATGATAAACAACCCGGGAACAGCGTTATCCGATTATGGATGGGAGAGCCGTTTTGCCGAGATGAAACCCGCCATGACAGGCAAGGAAGCGATGGAGGAATCCAACCGCTGTCTGTACTGTTACGATGCACCTTGCATCAAGGCGTGCCCAACGGATATCAACATTCCTTCGTTTATTCGGAAAATCTCGACAGGTCATCTGAAAGGCTCGGCCCGAACCATTATGGATGCCAATCCGGTAGGAGCCAGCTGTGCAAGGGTCTGTCCAACCGAGGAATTGTGCGAAGGCGCCTGTGTACTGAACGAATCGTCCAAGCCCATTCGCATCGGTGATCTGCAGCGATATGCCACGGACTGGGCACGGGTGTCTAATGAACCTTTGTTTCAGGCAGCCCCCTCCAATGGTTGTTCCATTGCTGTTGTTGGCGCCGGGCCTGCCGGCTTGTCCGCAGCCAGAGAGCTTGGCCGTGCAGGGTATGAGGTGACGATCTATGAAGCGAAGCCAAAGGGTGGTGGATTAAATACGTACGGGATCGTCTCCTTTCGTTTACCGCAGGACGTGTCCCTGTGGGAAGTGGAGCAGGTTGAAGCGCTGGGAGTACACATCCGGTATGGTGTACGCATAGGCGTGGATCTGTCTCCTGCACAACTGCTGGAACAGCATGAAGCTGTCATTCTGGCTTGTGGGATGGGTTCCGTTCCGATGCTTGGGATCGAAGGAGAGAACTTGGAAGGGGTGTACGATGCCATTGAACTGGTGGAATCTACGAAACAGGGCGTACCGCCTGCGCTGAATGGTCTAAGAGTAGCCGTCATAGGTGCGGGCAACACGGCAGTGGATGCAGCCACCTGCTCGGTACGTCTGGGAGCAGAACGTGTACAGATGCTCTATCGTCGCGGAGAGAGTCAGATGACAGCCTATGCGTTTGAATATGCATTTGCAAAACAGGAAGGTGTAGAGTTCCGCTGGTTTACGATGCCGCAGCGCATTATTGGCGATGAGAATGGGCGAGTCCAGGCTGTGGAGTGTGTCAAAATGGAGCTGGTCACGCCGCCAGGAGGCGGGCGTGCATTACCCGTACCCCAAGAAGGAACGGAGTTCATGATTGAATGTGACACCGTCGTTCGGGCGATCGGACAGAACCGGCTGCTGCCTCTCATTGAAGCTTTCGGTCTGCGTCATCACTGGGGCGTTGTCGAGGTGGAGCAGCAGACCTACCGAACTTCTCATCCGCAGATCTATGCGGCAGGGGATGTGGTTTTCGGCCAGGGGCAAGGCGAAGCCATGGTTGTCTCAGCAGCACAGCAGGGCAAGCTGGCCGCAGCAGCACTGATGAAGGCACTGCCTGGACAGGTGGAGGAGACAGCTTGAGGTGAGCTTGTGCTTCGTATGCTGTTCAGACTACGAAGCCACCGAGTGCTGAGCAAGACCATATATGCAAACAACACCAAGGAGGGATCGTTATGGCTGACTTATCGATAAATCTGGCAGGTATTCGATCACCCAATCCATTTTGGCTGGCATCCGCGCCACCGACCAATACAGGATATCAGGTGCAGCGCGCCTTCGAGGCAGGCTGGGGAGGTGCGGTGTGGAAGACGCTGGGTGAACCGATCATTAACACGTCATCCCGTTTTGCCGCTGTACATTTCGGCGGACAGCGGGTAGCGGGCTTCAACAATATTGAGCTGATCTCCGATCGTCCACTGGAGGTCAATCTGCGGGAGATTGCTGAAACCAAGAAACGTTTCCCGGATCGCGCGGTCATTGCATCACTGATGGTGGAGCCGCAGCGCGAGAAGTGGCATGAGATTGTCAAAAAGGTGGAGGCGATCGGGGTAGACGGACTGGAGCTAAACTTCGGCTGCCCTCATGGCATGGCCGAACGCGGCATGGGGGCAGCTTCTGGTCAGCAGCCGGATCTGGTTGAGCTGCAGACGATGTGGGTGAAGGAAGTCGCGACGACACCCGTGATCGTGAAACTGACACCGAATATTACGGATATTACGGCAACGGCCCGGGCAGCAGTGCGAGGCGGTGCGGATGCAATCTCGCTCATCAACACCATTAACTCTCTGGCGGGCGTGGATCTGGATTCGTGGAATACCGTGCCCCATGTAGGCGGCAAAGGGGCCCATGGCGGCTATTGCGGACCAGCTGTGAAGCCGATTGCCCTGAACATGGTGGCCGAATGTGCCCGCCATCCGGAAGTGGGGGTACCCATCTCGGGTATTGGTGGCATATCTGATTGGCGGGATACGGCTGAATTTTTGCTCATGGGAGCGACAGGCGTGCAAGTGTGCACCGCAGCGATGCATCATGGTTTTCGCATCGTGGAGGATATGATCGATGGGCTGAATGATTATTTGGATGAGAAGGGCCTGAGCAGTGTGGCAGAACTTGTGGGCCAGACGGTACCCCGATATTCGGACTGGGGTAATCTGGATCTCAATTACAAAGTGGTCGCCCGCATCAACCGTGATGTCTGCATTAACTGCAACAAGTGCCATATCGCTTGTGAGGACACATCGCACCAGTGTATCGATATGCTGACCGATCCTTCCGGCGCCTATCTGGAAGTGGTCGAGGAAGATTGTGTGGGATGTAACCTATGCTCGATTGTATGTCCGGTGGACGGAGCTATTGAGATGGTCGAGGTAGCACCTGAACAGACCCCATTAACCTGGAATGAACGTCAATCTGCGATTGCTGTGCTGCAATCGATTAGAGATCAATCAACCAAGGAGGCGATATCATGAGTGGGCGCAAACTGATTCAGAATGGCGTGTTGGTCACGGCAGCGGACACATTTGAAGCGGATATACTTATCGAGAACGGGAAAATCATGCAGATTGGCATGGGCATGGTGGCGGATGACCGAACGGAGATCGTGGATGCTTCCGGCTGTTATGTCATTCCCGGCGGTATTGATCCGCATACACATCTGGATATGCCTTTTGGCGGGACAGTGACCGCGGATGATTTTGCAACGGGAACCGCAGCTGCAGCGTTTGGCGGAACAACGACGATCCTTGATTTCTGTCTGACCCAGAAAGGCAAACCGCTCACCGAATCCCTGAAGGAATGGCATGCGAAGGCCAAGGGTAAGGCTGCCATCGACTATGGATTTCATCTGATGATCGGAGAGATGAATGACCAGGTATTGGAGGAACTGCCGCAGGTCATTGAGGAAGAAGGGGTGTCTTCCTTCAAAGTGTTCATGGCCTATAAAAACCAGTTCCAGGCAGATGATGGCATCCTCTATCAGACGCTGCAAAAGGCCAAGGAATACGGTGCACTGGTGATGGTGCATGCCGAGAACGGGGATGTCATCGATCTGCTTGTACGACAGGCGCTCGCCGAAGGGCGGAATGAGCCGATCCATCACGCACGTACCCGTCCTTCCATCCTGGAAGGAGAGGCGACAGGACGCGCTGCACGTCTGGCTGCCCTTGCGGATTCACAGCTGTATGTCGTGCATGTGACGTGCGCCGAAGCGGTAGAGCAGATTGCTCGCATGCGTGACATGGGCTACCGGATCTGGGGGGAGACGTGTCCGCAGTATTTGACGCTGGATCAGTCCATCATGGATCAGCCTGATTTCGAAGGGGCGAAGTATGTCTGGTCCCCGCCTCTCCGGGAAGCCTCCCATCAGGATGTGTTGTGGAACGCACTGAAGAGCGGCCAGTTGCAGACCATTGGGTCCGATCACTGCTCATTTAATTTCAAGGGACAGAAAGATCTAGGGAAGAATGACTTTAGCAAAATTCCGAATGGTGGGCCTGTCATTGAGGACCGTCTTAGCATTTTATACTCGGAGGGAGTTGCGAAGGGACGCATTTCATTGAATCAATGGGTAGATCTGTGTTCTACACGAGCGAGCAAGCTGTTTGGGATGTTTCCGCAGAAAGGGACGCTTGCAGTCGGTACCGATGCGGATATCGTTATTTTCGATCCTTCCCTTTCCCGGGAGATATCGGCCAGTACACATCATATGAATGTGGATTATAGTGCCTTCGAAGGCATGCAGGTACAGGGATGTCCCATCACCGTATTGTGCCGGGGGGAGTATGTCATTAAGGATCGTCAGTTTGCAGGTGCGGCAGGATCAGGCAAGTATGTGAAGCGTGCCAAATACGATGCAGGTGCCCCTATGCCTGGGCGGCAGACGGTTACAACAGTGACAGGAGGTTAAGGCGGATGATGGAGAATGAAGCATTTGAAGCGGAGAAAGTGGAGATAGAACGAATGGTTGCGCTGGGATATCGGATCTATTCGGTACAGGAACATTTGGAGGGTGCCAGTGTCGTGTGGGAACATCCGGATCATCCGGGCGAAAAGAAAGAGCAGCATGTGGGTACAGCGTCCGGACGAAAGTGGTTCGTCCACTTTCTGATCCGGCAGCTTCAGGAACAGCGGGGGGCATAGTCCTCTTGCCATTTATGCAATTGGACCATGGACGTATTCATAAGCGTAGATGGCGAGTTCGATAGCGACGCGTTTCTCGGGGAGGATATAGTCTTCTCCGAGCAAAGCTTCGATTTTGTCGAGCCGATGATAGAGAGTCTGTCTGACAATGAATAGGGCAGTAGCGGTTTCCTGTTTGGAGCAGCACAGCACAAAATATTGCTTGAGTGTGCGCAGCAGCTGCCCGCCTTTCTCTGCATCATGCCGGATGACGGGGCCGAGGTATTCCTCAATAAAATCGTCCAGATTACCGCTCTGCTTCATCCCGGCGATGATGCGGTAACCGTGGAGATTACTGTAAAACGGCTGCTGCATGGGTCCGGTATCCTTTTGAATGCGCAGTGTTTCCTTGGCCGTATCCAGGCTGTCCTTGAGTCGTGACAAATCGGCACAGCTGTGACCAATGCCCAGCAGACCGGAGAACAGACGGTGGGTCTGGTCCGTTTCGTGATGCTGGAGCTGCTCTATGCAGCGCCAGAGATGGCTTTTGCGCTGAGGGCCTGGCTGAGGATCGAGGATGATCAGAATAATCTGATGATTCAATACCGTGCTGAACAGGGAGAACCCTTCCCTGGAGAATACAGAGCGGGCGACGATATTGCGCTGTATGAGCAGCTTCTGCAGCTTGAGGCTGTCGGTATAACTCGGATTACTGTCAAACAAAACGACGGTGCCTTTACTGGCAGCAAGCAGGGGATTTGCGGACAGGTACTCTTGAATTTCCTTGGCCGTGTGATGTCCGTTCAGCCAGTCGATGACCCACATGTCTTCCTTGTAACGGCGCTTTTCCTCCATGTATTTGGTTCGCATCCAGTCCTGTGCAATAGCAGCCGCGCAGCGCTCCAACGCCTGAATGACAAATTCACCAGTAGGCTTGTGACGCAGTGAATCAGACTCGTGTTCGGGAAGTTTCTCCAGAAAAAGTACCAGGTCCGCGAAGGTGTAATCGAGGGCCTGAACAGGCAGGGTATAGGCATCCATGGGTTGCTCCAGATGATGGGAATGGCTTGATTGTCCTGATTCAGGTGAATGGTTGCGCTGGGTTAACCAAGCCATTCTACGGTTCTCCAATTGCTCTGGCGGGCAATAAGGGACAGCACTGGCTTCTCCCTCAAGAGGATATAACGCAACCGGGTAGCCGGTTGTACGTGATAACAAGCGAAGCAGCGGCTGCACACCGTCTCCGTTTAACAGGAGCTGGTTGAACGAGGTGGTCAGATTGTCGAGTTCGGCAAGCATCCGCTGATGACTGCGAATCAGGGCGAAGTGCAGGTCTTGTGTAATATCAATATAGCGGACTTGTTCATGGAACCAGATCAGTGGAAAATCATCCGCTGCTGCGATTTCCTTCATCGCTCCAAGTTGTGACTTGGTGTGAGTCCCCAGTTCGATACAGAGACCAGCCGCGCCTCGGGCAATTAACTGCCGCAGGAAAGACAAACCTTGCTGCTCATCAGCCTGCCAGCCGATGCCGGTAGTCAGTACCAGTTCTCCTCCGTTTAACAGATCGCCCACATCCGGTACCTCCATAATATGGACCCAGCGGACATATCTCTCCAGTGCCCGTTCACTGGCCAGTACCTCTGCCTTGCGAAATACAGGCCGTTTCAACATGTCTCTCATCTGAAGCTGGAGCGTCGCTTCCCCCATACAACCACCATCCTTCCCCAATTGCATGCCGATTGCAATCCCGCCTCATGATGCAGGTTTCTGAAGAGCGTCTGTTATGTTGGGATGTACGAGCTGGATGACCTGTCTAGAATCCCGTTAACTTACATAATTAAGCTATATTATAAGTGTATTTACTGATGATAGACTGAAATCTAACGCTGATTTGTTTGACTTAACAAAACAGGCTCCTTTTTTTGTAATCTGGTATAATCCGGGTTCGAATTGGTGTCGTTTTACCTGACATTTAGGAAGGAAGCCCGTTAATGGTCAACAAAAAACCTCCTGATCTCATTGAAATGGACAGTCATTCCAATGGAGAACTAGGAGGTTTATTATAATTCCGTATTGCTCTTAATGAATCGAAATCTCAAACGAGCAGTTTAATCTTCGATTCTTTTCTTCTTGAATTTCATCAGGAATTCATACACGATCGGCACAATAACCAGGGTGAGCAGCGTAGAGCTGATCAGACCGCCGATAACGGTAATACCGAGGCCTTTCGAGATGATTCCCGCACTTGCTTCCAGTCCAGTGACGAGTGGCAGCAAGGCGCCAATCGTTGCAAGTGCGGTCATTAGGATTGGACGCAGACGTGTTGCACCTGCTTCAAGCAAGGCTTCACGCGTAGACATGCCGTCTTTCTCCATGTGAATGACACGGTCGATCAGGACGATCGCATTGGTGACTACGATCCCGATCAGCATCAATCCACCCATCATGGCAGAGACGTCAATGGTGCCGCCAGCCAGGAACAGGCCTACCATGATACCAATAACGGTAAACGGCAGGGAGAACAGGATGGCGAATGGTGCGAGTCCGCCGCCAAATGTAACGACAAGTACAAAGTATACAATGGCGATGGCTGCCAGCATGGCAAGACCCAGTTGGGTAAAGGTGTCATTGATCTGTTCGGTTGTACCGCCAAATTTCACCTCAACGCCATCTGGAAGGTCCAGCTTGTCGATGTTATCCTGCAGGGTTTGTGAAGCCTTTTGTACATCGGAAGCCAGGATGGTCGCCGAAACTTGGGCAACGACCTTGCCGTCAATGCGCATAATCGAGTTCGGAGAAGTACCTTCTTCAACGTTTGCAACATCCTTGATCGGTACTTGGATGCCGAGCGGAGAAGTCACTGTCTCATTTTCGATGTCAGTGATGCTGTCGAAAGTTTTCTGATCTGTCTCGACATACACTTTATAGGTTTTGTTATCAATATCCACTTCCGTCAGTACCGGACGTTCCTGTACAGGGCTCAGTGCCATAGCCAATTGGCCTGCAGTCAGACCGAGCGAGCTCAGCTTTTCCTGATCCGCAACGAGAGTATATTGACCATATGTGTCAGAGAGCGTGGTGTCTGCTTTTTCAAAGTTTTCGGTATCTGCTTCAACCAGCTTGAACACTTCATCCGTGACAGGCTTGAGCTGTTCCACGTTGTCGCCGTAAATGGAGATGCTCAGGCTACTGCCTCCCAGACCGCCGGACATATCCAGCTCACTCCAGGTACCAACGGGAACTTCTTTCCGCAAACCTTCTACAAGCTGTTCCTTCACTTGTGTGAAATCCTTGGTATCTTCATTGTATTCAATATAGAAGAGTGCCGAGTTCGAGCTTCCTCCACCCATGCTGCTCAGTGGATTTCCGCCGCCGATGGAATACTGCATTTTCTCCAGGCCAGGCTGCTTCAGCAAATATTTTTCAGCAGCAAGTGCTTCTTTTTCAACGTCTTCACGCAGGGAGCCGGTTTCCGGGCTGTATGTGATCGTCACATATTTGTCCTGCTGTTCTGGCAAGAAGCTTGCACCGATGAACGGATACAGGAACAAACTGCCGACGAGCAAGACCACGGCGATGCCGACGGTAATAATTTTGTGCGAAAGTGTCCAGTTCAGCAGGCGTTTGTAGCCCTCAGCCATCTTCCCTGGTTTTTCCTCATGATTTTGTTTGTTCTTCAGGCCTTTGCGGAACAGGGTATGAGCCAGCATCGGAACGATGGTGATAGCCACGAGCAATGATGCCAGCAGCGCAAATACCATAGTTAATGCAAATGGCATGAAGAGCTCGCCTACCATGCCGCTAACGAGTGCCAGTGGCAGGAACACGGCGATGGTTACAATCGTGGAAGAGAGGATCGGAATGAACATTTCACGAGTTGCTTCCCGGATCAGTTCACGGCCTTTCAGTTTCTCTCCCTTAAGGGTCAATCTGCGATAGATGTTCTCGATAACGACGATGGAGTCATCCACGACCCGTCCGATGGCAACGGTCATGGCGCCCAGTGTCATCATGTTCAGTGTGATGTCCATGAGCAGGAGCGCAGTCAATGCCATAAGCAAGGAAAGCGGAATCGAGATAATCGAGATAATGGTTGAACGAATATTGCGCAGGAACAATAGGATAATCAGGATGGCAAACAGGGCACCGAAGACTGCTTTGCCAAGCATCGTATTGACGGAATCCTCAATTGGCTTACCTTGGTCAAGCAATACCGTCAGTTGGGCGTTTTTGAATTGAGACTGCAATTCTTCCGCTTTGTCTTTAACGGCATTCACGACATCCACGGTATTGGCGTCATTGGATTTCACGATGGAGATACCAATGGACTCCATGCCATCTGTACGTGAAATGGATTCAGCCTGACCGATAACCTCAATGTTCGCGATCTCGCTTAATTTTACTGTAGGAATTCCTGCTGCATTGGCAGCACCGGAAGCACTGCCTGCACTCGCATTTCCACCCGCGGATGGTGCGGCAGATGGGGTCGATCCCTGTGCGGCATCCGGAGCTGTTGCTTGGCCGGCAGCGCCGCCTGCTTGAGCAGATGGATCTGCTGCTGCACCTGCACCACTAGGTACCACAGGAATGGCAAGGTTCTTCAGGTCATCGAGATCAATGATGTTACCATCAACCACAACAGCTTTCTGTGCTTCATCCAGTTCGAACAATCCGAGTGGAACGCGGACAGAGGAACCTTGAACGATGCCGTTAACGGTATCTTCCGTCAGGCCGAGTTCATTCATTTTGTCCTGGTCGAACTTCAGTTGGACTTCCTTGACATACTGTCCGGAAACCTGTACTTGTGCTACACCGTCGATATCTTCGAGTGCAGGCTGAATATCGGATTCAACGAGTCTGGTCAACTGCTCCAGATCTCCGCCGTCCTTATCGGACAAGCTCAGTGAGACAACCGGGAATGAATTGATGCTGAATTTGGAAATGGTCGGTTTCTGTACACCGTCCGGAAGCTGCACTTCATTCAGCGCCTCACGAACAGCTGCAGTAGCGTTGTTCAGATCTGTTCCATAATCAAATTCCAGTGTGATGGAAGCAGCATTCTCCATGGATGTGGAAGTGAGTGTCTTGATTCCCTCCACATTGCGCAGAGTCTGTTCCAGCGGCTTGGTCACATCTTCTACGATACCTTCCGGAGCCGCTCCGGGATCAATCGCCGTAACACTTAGAAATGGCACATTGATGTTTGGAATGGTTTCCTGTTTCATCGTCAGTCCGCTGTACAAACCAGCGAAGGAAACGATAATGGTCAGAATCCAGATCGCAAACTTGTTGTTCAGTGAAAAATTAATGATTCCTTTCATACGATGGTCTCTTCTCCTCTCTGTTCTCCCTGTTTCTATTTGTTTGACGAGTCAGCCTGGATGAACCGGCTATACATGGCATCCAGAATATGCTGAAGCTCGGAGTGCAACGATTCAATGGCTGGAATGTTCTCCAGGTTGCGCATCATGCCCAGGATAATAGCCCGGCGCGGCGTGAATTCCATCATTTCCTGCTTGAGAATGGCGATGGTTTCTAACGCATCGTTTCGGGATTGTCCTGCGGACAGATCGGTAGTCACGATATCCTGCATCTGTTTGATGATA
Source organism: Paenibacillus sp. ACRRY (assembly GCF_022346995.1). Lineage (GTDB taxonomy): Bacteria > Bacillota > Bacilli > Paenibacillales > Paenibacillaceae > Paenibacillus. The sequence goes on from NZ_JAKRNM010000003.1 coordinate 411,399, forward strand.
TGAATGGGATGACGCATCATGGTGGAATCCGTTTTGGATTCGCTGGTCCATGCCGGCCAGTTTTCCAAGCTAATCAAAGGCTCAGGTCGCTGCTCCAGCAAACCGTACGCTGCATAATCCATCGTTTGCAGCAGATTCGCAGCCATTTTGGATACGGTAAGGGAAGGCATCTCCGTAAACCAGATTTTGACGTAGGACAGGAAAAGGCCGTGTGTCAGCAAAATAAGATCCACAGTATATGGCTCAATCTCGGGACCGTACAGATCCTCCAGCTTATCCTTGAACCAGTGCAGGGTTTTGATCTCCATATCCCTGTGATGCGGGTCACATTTCCTGCTGGGATGTTGCTGCTCATCATCCATCATCATGCTGCGCAGCTGCACCCGAAGGAATTCTTTTAGTTCGGATACATGGAGTAGCAGCGTCTCAATCTGCTTGTGCAGACGTTCTCGTGATGTGAGGCCAGCCTCATGTTCAATCTGTGACATCTCATCCAGCAGGGTATAGATGCAGTACTCCATCGTACTGGCTTCCAATTCCTCTTTGGATTTGAAAATCAGATAGAGGCTTCCCTTGGACATGCCGCATAGCTCTGCAATTTCCTGCATGGACGTTGCAGCACTGCCTTTGGCAGAAAACAGCTTGAGAGCTGTCGTTATAATGAGTTTTTTCTTCTCATTCATTTCATGAATTGGGTTCATTAACGATACCTTCACCTCATCTGCGGAACTTATGAGTTCTTGAATTGACTTTAGGGTCAGAACAAGTATAAACGAAGTGGAAGGGCGAATTCAAATGGGAGGGAATTGGAAATTCGAAGAAACAGAGCAGTTCAGTTTTCAAGAAGGAGAGAGAGGTGGAAATGGGCATTGGCATGAATAAACCTAAGAACGCTTAAAGAGCTATGCTCCATTCCCGAAGGCATGTATGGCCAAAATAATGATGGCTGTCAGTGCAACCAGATAAAAAGCAGCCAGGAGAGTAAGGAATGAATAGCCTGCAAGCGAGCTGAGACGTACCAACCATTTTTTCATACAAGTCATCCTTTCCGCATTCACAGAGTACATATGCCTATTTACATGATATACCAAAAAGACGACTTCCAGATGGAAGTCGCCCTAGTTTATACAGAATGAATACTATTTTTACGTAATCAGTTTCAGACCGACTGCAGCCACCAGAATCATGGCAATGAACAGCAGCCTTTTGGCCTCCTTGCGCTCGCCGAACAGGAACATACCCGTTAATGTGCTGCCAACGGTACCAATGCCTGTCCAGACAGCGTAGGCGGTGCCCATCGGAATGGAGGTCATGGCATAGGACAGCAGTGAGAAGCTGAATACAAAGGAAATGAGCATAAGCACGATATAAGGCCAGCCCTTTTTGGTCGAAGCTCCGTTGATTCCGATTACGCCAAAAATCTCACAGATACCTGCGCCTACGATTGCTAACCATGCCATTATGCCACACCTTCTTTCGCTTCTTCTTGTTGTTGATCCGTCACCAGTTTCAGTCCGATTACACCACAGAGCAGCAGTCCGATCAGCAGGATTTTGGCCAGACGGAATGGCTCTCCGAACAGCAGCATTTCCGCAAGTACGGTGCCTGCGGTGCCGATTCCGGTAAATACGGCATAGACCGTGCCCACCGGCAATCTCTTGGAAGCTGCGATGATCAGGGCGAAGCTGATGATGATAGCTGCAGCGGTTAGCGCCCATTCCCATAGATTGGAGGCATGCTTCAGTCCGCTTACCCAGACAATTTCGATGATGCCTCCGATAAATACGTATAACCAATTGCGGTTCATGATGATGTTTCTCCTTTCGGCACGATCTTCTGTGCCTCTTCGTTCAAATGATGAATGCCATGCCAAAAGACAGGCCATGCCGCTTCAAGGCGTCTCTTATAACGACGCGAGCTTCCATAGATAATCTCCACGGTAATCCCATCGAGAGAAGTCATAAAGGCAATGGCAGCTTGTTCCGTTGGAATCGAAGGTAATTCTCCATGACGTACCGCTCGCTGCAGGAGCCGGTTCAGTGATCTCTCCATGCCATCAAGAAATGGATGCACGATGTCCATGACTTCGTTGTACAGCCCGGGAGGGGGGAAGTAGGACATGCGCAGCATCAAGCGGGTAGAAGCGCTAGCGTTATATTCCTGTTCGAACCAGGGAAACACACCCTTGAGTCTGTCTTCCAGGGGAAGTTCGGCATGATCGCGGAAATATTCCAATGTATGGCGTTTTACTTCTTGAAAAGCATGAGCCAGTGCCTGGAGGAACAAGTCTTCCTTGCCGCTGAAATGGGCATATATGGACGGTTTCTTAATTCCTACATCGTCAGCGATAGCCCGAAGGGATGCCCCTTCGTATCCATCTCTGGCAAAGTGAAACAAGGCCGCGTTTCGTATGGATTGTGCTGTCATTTTGTTCACCTTCCTAACGGTCGTTAGGAGACCATATTTTCATATTTCACATTAGATGTCAAGTCTATTCAAAAAAAGCCGCCTGCAATAATCTCACAGGCGACCAATACACAGCTAAGGGTAGATTAGAACGTGGTAAACCCCAGTATGAGCTGCAATTTATAGAGAATGCCCTTCAGGAACGTGGTTTTCTCCTGGAATTCGTCCAGATCCAGAGTGAACTCGGCATCCTCATTATTCCACACGCGTTCAAAATAATCGGCCACACTGCGGCTGAACTCATTATCTGCAGGCGCAGCTACCCATAGTTCATTTTCAAGATTATAGTCATTCATGTTTCGGGGCGTAAGGTTGGTTGATCCGCCAAGCACAATATGATCCCCGGTGGCCTTGGCAATATACAACATTTTGGTGTGATACTGCTCCTTGGTTGTGTTGTACCAGCGGATTTGGATTTTGCCATCCGATTTATCATGCAGCTCGGCGGCTACAGGCCGATTCGGAATACCGATTTTCTCCTGGCCAAATGCATTCTCGTTTGGATCGAGCACAAGCCGGATATCTACTTCTCGTTTGGAAGCATCAAGCAATGCGTCCAGTACTTTAGGAGAAGCGATGTAGAACATGCCCATCCACAAGGTATCCCCTTTTTCCGTCAGATTGATCTCATGCAATACGGCATCATTCACTTTTCCTTCGGTCAGATAGCGAATCCGCAGATCGCCTTGGTTTGGATCCGTGGAAGGAGCTATGTAGGAAGGGACTTGACCTCCCCCTGATATGTCCAGTACGGCTTGTTCTGAATGAAGTATATCTCCAATGACCGGTCCCGTAACCTCAAACGCCACATTGGAGTGGTAGGCACTAGCATCATGGATATTGCCGGAGGAGACAATTGCTTTTTTCTCACTGGCTACGACCTTGCGGTGATTGGCCTTTACATTAAGCAGCTTAAGGTAAGAGCGCATGGTAACGTCCGGGCCATCGCTTGCCATCAGGTTCGGAATCCAGCCATCACCCGACTGGCCAAACCATTGGAAGAATGTACGCCAGACTGCCGAGTATACAGGCGTCGAATCCCGGAGTGGATCCACATTGGTAATCACAACTTCAATGCCAGCCTGCTTCATTCGCTCCAGAAGTTCATTGGGTGCAGAATTATAATTGGTGTTCACTTCATCCGTAATGAACAGAATCTGCATGTCGGGATGCTGCTTTTTTTTGGCGACCAGAGCATCTGTGAATTCAACGCTAACCGGTGGAAAGTGCTGACCTTTATGCTGATAGTTGTTGAACAGGAACATATCCACCACAACAAATTGCTCCGCCTCTTCCACAATCTGAAGCATGCGCTGAAAAATCTGCTGCTCGTGTTCCATCTGCCCGTCTGCGGACGGATACGTGAGATCATGAAGGAATGCGACCTCGTCTACGCGATATTCCGGGCTTTCATAGGAGATGCCTGCGGGCAGTGATTTATAGGTTTGATATAACATGACGGCCACAAGCCATAGAATAAGTAGTCCAAGAGCTGTTCGTATGTATGGAAAACGACGTCTGGATGTTTGGTGTTCTGATGATGAGCGCCTTGTATTAAACAACGGCATATCCCCTTTCTGTAAACGTGCTGACTACTATTACCACTCTGTCATGAGCATTGACGCAGGATGCGTAGGGGACAGAGAGAAATGTAATTTATGCATATATGATTTGCCTGAATGCAATCGACAGGTGTGTGGCCGTTGTGTATAATGAGTGTATTATTTTTGTAGAATGTTGGGATTTCCATATACCTGACAAGGGCGGAGGAAGTATTCGTTAACCTATTGACGGTCGGGATATTTCAGAAAAGAGAGTAGGTAATCAAGTGTATTCCATCAAACAAGTCGCTGCCATGCTGGACATTCCAACGGTTACGCTCCGGGCTTGGGAGAATCGGTACAGTGCGGTAACCCCTGAACGGACGGATTCGGGTTATCGGTTGTACACGGATGAAAATGTTGAAGATTTGCGTTGGCTGAAGGAGCAGGTTGAACAGCATCAGACCAACATATCAGAAGCCGTACGCATGTTAAAAGAAAACAAGGCAAAAACGCCAGAAGCGGCCATTCCGGCTCCGCTCACCGCGCCTGTTCCTACAATGGAAGAGGCCTACTTACGCATGGCTGATCAGATATACGACTCGCTCTACCATTTCCAAGGTGAACGTGCCAACGGGTTAATTGATTTTGGTTTCACCATGTATGGATATGATTCAATGTTTTACCATGTGCTTGTACCCATTCTCGTTCGCGTGGGGGATGCATGGGAGCAGGGTAGAGCATCAGTTGCACAGGAGCACTTTATGACCCAGTTGATCTCACAGCGGTTCTATCAGTTTTTCCATCTGTTCCCGATCTATCCGCATCTGCCTAAAGTTCTGGCACTCTGTCCGGAGGGGGAGCATCATCAGGTGGGATTGCTGTTGTTCTCATTGTTCATGCGGAAAAATGGAGCCGAAGTATTATATCTCGGTGCCAATACTCCTGAGGAAGGGGTATTTCCCATTATCCGGGAGCAAAAGATCAAGCTGGTCTGTCTCTCCATTACGAATCCAGCCTTAAGCGAGCAGAGTGACCGGCTTGTCGATCGCATTATGACCGAGTTTCCGCATATGCGCTTTATCCTTGGAGGCAAGGGTTATGAGCGCAATGAGAAGGCAGCTTACCCGGAGTGGATCATGCCGGAGGATTCATCAGACTGGCAGGCATGGCTTGAGCGCGAGTATCTGACGGATAATTCAACCCGAACACAGGGCTAAGCCGACGTTTATTGGCCGACAAGTGTGACCGAAGAGCTGAACGAGCGAATGTTCTTCCGTGATAACGTAGGGGCTATTCATGATAAGACATCCTTTGACGCAAGTGCGTTAGGGGGTGTCTTTTTTTTGATATTAACGATAATTTCACAGTTATTTGACCCGTGAGTCATATTTATGTTTACAAGCTCGTATAATATTTGTATTATATTTGTATAACGTTTCGGGTATGATCCGCTTCGATGATTCTTCAATGGTTTAATAATAGATTAAGAATGGTAGAAGTGCGTTTTCGACCATAAGAAAGGTGAGTGGCATGATATCTAATCAGCAACGTAAACGTGCGGCTGTTATTGGTGCTGGTCCAGGCGGGCTTGCAGCGGCCATGTTATTGTCCGGTCAGGGATACGAAGTGGACGTTTATGAGAAACAACCGGTGATTGGTGGACGCTCTGCCAGGCTGGAGCTCGGTGAGTACCGATTCGACCGGGGCGCGACGTTCTTGATGATGCCCGGGCTGCTTGAAGAGATGTTCGAGTTGGTAGGACGCAAACTATCCGATTACGTGGATCTGAAGGAACTGACACCCTTGTATGCCCTGAACTTCGGCGATAAGGTGTTCACGCCGTCTCGTAATCGTGAAGATACTGCTGCTCAGATCAAGGAACTGTTCCCTGGTAATGAAGACAATTACCTTAGGTTCATGCAGGATGAGGAAGTCAAGTTTGGTAAAGTTATGCCTTTGCTGCGCCGGCCTTTCGGCAAGCTGACAGACTATCTGTGCAAGGATGCGGTAACGGCTCTTCCGAAGCTGGACGTGAACAATACAGTCTATGGCATCCTGTCCCGTTATTTTACGGATGAGCGTTTGCGCTGGGCCTTTACGTTTCAATCCAAATATTTGGGCATGTCTGCCTGGGATTGTCCGGGTACATTCACGATTCTGTCATTCATCGAGCATCATTATGGGCTGTTTCATCCAATTGGCGGTGTGAATCGCGTATTCCAGGGCATGGCTGACATTGTAAATGAATATGGTGGACGTATACATACATCCTGTCCAGTGAAGCAGGTCATCGTGCGCAACGGCCGAGCGGAAGGTCTGCTGCTTGAGAACGGTGAACGTATTGAAGCGGATCACGTGGTTGTTAATGCAGACTTTGCCCATGCGGTGAACCATCTGTTCGAACCAGGTGTGCTTAAGAAATATACGCCGGAGAAAATGAAACGCAAGAAGTATTCCTGTTCTACTGCAATGCTCTATCTGGGAGTGGACGGCGAGATTGATCTGCCGCATCACTCGATTTATTTTCCCGAAGATTACCGATTGAACGTGGATGAGATCACGAAGCATAAAGTGTTGTCCGCTGACCCGTCTCTATATATTCATAACCCTTCCAAGCTCGATTCGACACTCGCACCTGCAGGAAAATCTGCATTATATGTGCTCATGCCGTCTCCGAACCTTACAGGGGACATTGATTGGGATGTGGAACGGGAGAATGTACGCGAGGCGATGATGCAGCGGCTTGAGGCGATCCCGGAGCTCGCAGACATTCGGAGCCGCATTGAAGAATCCATGATGTTTACCCCACTTGACTGGGAAAATGAACTGGATGTGTACCGCGGTGCGACATTTAACATGGCCCACAATCTGGGTCAGATGATGTATCTGCGTCCGCATAACCAGTTCGAAGAGCTGAAGGGGGTATGGCTGGTCGGCGGCGGAACCCACCCGGGCAGCGGACTGCCTACCATATTCGAATCTGCTCGAATCAGTGTCAGGTTGATCCAGGAAGAGGATGCCAAAACCCGCTCGAACCGGTCGCCTTATGTGAAGACGGCTGAAGCCGGAGGTCATTCATGAAGCGGGCAGCCATTGTAGGAGCAGGAATCGGTGGGCTGACCTCGGCACTGCTGCTGAATCGGCAGGGCTGGGACGTCACCGTTTACGAACGGGGTTCCCGAGTTGGCGGACGCATCGGCTATGAGCAGAACGGGGAATACCGCATTGATCAGGGGCCAACCATCGTACTTCTGCCCGACATGCTGCATGGCATTTTGGAGGAGGCTGGCGTGGATCGCTCCAAAGTGGAGCTGCTCCGCTGTGATCCGTTATACAGGGTTCATTACAGCAGCGGACGCGTCATGACCAAGATGACAGACCGCGGTCAGCAGGCCGAAGAGATCGAGCGGTTATTTCCGGGTGAGAGCGGAGGATTCACAAGATTCATGAAGGACATGGATACCCTGTTCCCGGCAGGACGGTCTGCTTTCCTGGAAAGAGCCTTCCCGCGGAAAAGGGATTTCTTCACACCATCTCTCATGTCCCTGATGGGCAGGCTCCGAGCACACAAAAGCGTACGTAAAGCCGTAGGAGATTATTTTCATCATGAGGAACTGGTTGATGCCTATTCCCTTCAGAGTCTGTATATTGGCGGTTCGCCGTTCGGGACTCCGGGAATCTATTCCCTTCTTCCTTATGCAGAGCATGAATATGGAATCTGGATGGTGAAGGGCGGATATGCTGCACTACCGGGTATTCTGGAATCAGAACTGATCGCGCGTGGCGGGCGTGTTGTGCTGAATACGGAAGTAACGGGTCTGCGTATTGAAAATGGCGTTTGCCGAGGTGTAGAAACGGCTGCAGGTTCGGAAGAGGTGGACGCAGTCCTCTATAATGGCGATTTCCCCCATCTGACAGGTTTACTGGGAGCCATACCGGAAGCACCACGCAAAAAGAAACCGTATCGTCCCTCATCCGGTTGTGTATTGATATATATTGGGGTCGACAAAACTTGGAAAGATGCAACGACGCATCAATTTTTCCTGCCACCCAGTCTTGATGGAAGCTTGCGGGAAGTATTCAATCAGCGCCGTATTCCGGAACAGTCATCATTTTATGTATTTAACCCGGTAGCTGTTGATGATTCCGCTGCGCCAGCCGGTCAAAGTGTATTGTATTTTCTTATTCCGGTGCCAGACGCGGAAGGTGTGGACTGGTCCAGGGAAAGTGGGGCTCTGGTGGAAAGAGTACTGGAGGAAGCGGAACAACGTGGTTTTCCTGGACTTCGTGCAGCGATCAGGTGGAAGAAGGTACGCACGCCAGCAGATGCCGAGCGGGATGGACTCTACGGCGGTGGAAGCTTCGGTATTGCGCCGATCCTGTTTCAATCGGGCGTGTACCGGCCACAGCCGAAGCCGTTTCCGGCGATACGCGGATTGTACGCAGCAGGAGCATCGGTACATCCAGGCGGTGGCGTTCCGATCGTAATGCAAAGTGCGCGTATGGCCGTCAATCTACTCATGAAGGAGATGGGAACATGAATGAAATGATTTTGAACAGGTGCGAAGAGTTGATGCAGAAGGGATCTTCTTCTTTTTATCAGGCTTTCAGAGGTTTGCCCAGTCCGCGCCGTGAAGCGGTGTATGTGATCTATGCGTTCTGCCGCATCATTGATGACAGTGTGGATGAACCGGAGAATTCCATGTATACCATACATGAGATTCGGGATCATTTTGAATACCTGGAAGAGGCAGAGGGCCACTTTATCTGGCCTGCATTGAGATGGTTATTCTCGAACTTTCCCCACCTGGACAAAGGACCTTTCTTTCGGCAGATGGATGGACAGATGACCGATCTTGAGGTAACTCACTATGCAACGATGAAGGATCTTGAACATTACTGCTATCTTGTAGCAGGAACTGTTGGGGAGATGCTGCTTCCTGTGCTGCGTGATGACAATGGTGCTGAAGTGGCCGTCAACGGCATTGCGCTTGGCAAGGGCATGCAGATCGTCAACATTATTCGTGACGTGGGGGAAGATCGGGCAAGAGCACGCCGTTATGTTCCACTCGAAATCATGGATAAGCATGGGTACTCCGAACAGGATTGGGCAGATGGTATTGTGGACGAACGGTTTGTAGCCATCATTCAGGAATTGAAAGCATCAGCCCTCGAATGGTTCCGTCTTGGCATGGATCGGCTCGAGACTTACCCTACGGAAAGTGCATTTGCCATTGAACTGGCGGCAGCCTTCTACTCCACCATATTACATGCGGTAGAACGTAACGACTATGACGTATATAACAAGCGGGCATTTGTGACCGATGAGCTCAAACTGGAGATGCTAGGAGCCATTGTGAAACGTTATCCGGTACTCGCCTATCAGGCTTCCCGTACGGCGGTCTCCTGATGATTCAGGGGCTGTATTGGGCATGGTACATCATCGGAGCCATCCTGATGCTAACCATCGGAGTACCTGACCTATTATCGTTTTCCAACGGATTGTTTCTTGTGTTCTATGCCCTTTATGTCGTGGAACTGATCTATCAGGGACGAAGAAGAAACGGAATGTCCGACCAGTCAGTCATATGGAAGAAGCCAGGACTGTGGGTATCTTCTGCCATTCTGTGGCTGGGTGGCATGGGGATAGAGTGGATTGGTGTCCATACGAATTGGCCCTTTGGTGAATATGGCTATTCAGACTTCTTCGGTGTTCACTTGTTCAGTGTGCCGGTTACCCTGGGATTTGCCTGGATTGCCGTCGTCGGGAATTCTGCACTGTTAAGCGGTGGGGGTTCGACCTGGAAGGGGAAATTGATTCGGGCAATCAAGACTGGTTTCTGGGCCATTTTGCTGGATCTGGTACTGGATCCGGTTGCGCACGCCAGAGGTTTCTGGCATTGGGAAGCCCCGGGTGGCTTCTATGGCGTCCCTTGGACCAATTACATCAGTTGGTTCATTATGGGTGCGTTCCTGTCGCTCTTTCTTCCAGCCATGCCTGCTGACCGCAGTTCGTTGCTGCGGGCCAAGTGGTTGTATCAGCTGTTCATCCTGCTATTCGGTCTGCTCGCATGGAAAGAAGGCATCACAGGCAGTTTCATCATTGCGCTTGTGGGCATGCTGCTAGCAGAAGGGAGCTGGTTCTATGATTCCCGCCGCAAAATCAAGATCGTTTAACCGAATGTTTTATTTATACAATCAGTATTATTTGCTGCGTCGTCGCTTTCGTTCGTTCACGTTATCGGGGACACTGGATCCACAGTTTGACAGCGTGTCAGGCTCTCCCATTGACCCGAACCGGCCTGTTCTCTATTTCATGAATCATAGCTCCTGGTGGGACGGACTGCTGCTCTATCATGCATCCCGCCGTACTTCAACGGGGGACCATTACGTCATGATGGAAGAGAGGCAGCTGCAGCAATATGCCTTCTTTCGCAAGCTCGGCGCATACTCCATCAACAAGGAGAGTGCTTCGGCGATCCGAAAGACCATGCAGTACACAACAGGGCTGCTTCAATCGGGTAAAAGGGTGTGGATCTTTCCTCAGGGTGAAATTCTGCATCAGGATGCAAGACCCATTCGGTTTCGTCCAGGCATCGGGTTACTGCTTCGCCGTTCTCCGGAGACGCTCGCCGTTCCTGTGACCCTGTGTCATGGTATGGTTCAGCATGATATGCCGGAGGTTTCGATGCTCGCGGGTGCGCCTTTAATGGAAGACTGGCATGTATGGAAGAGCGAGGAGATTGCAGCCAGACTTGGCCGGGTGCTGGAACAGCAGTTAGACGAGCATAAGTCTCAGCTGGTCCGCATCGGACAAGGGATTCTGCCGGGGGCCGTTTCCCTGATCCGTAACGGAAGATCCACAAGTGAAAAATACGATGCAGCACGAAAGCGGGGGGTCCGTTAACATGAGTGCATCCGAAATATTATGGATTATACTGACAACTGCTCTCGGTGTGCAGTTGATTTTTGCTCTCTGGAATGCGACCTGTCTTCCCAGAATTCGTTCGTTCTCTGCAGACCGGCTGCTGCACCAGGATAAGCTCGTATCTGTCCTGATTCCGGCTCGGAATGAAAGACTACATATTGAAGGATGTCTGGAGAGTGTGCTCGCAAGCGACACAACCGGCTACCGGATGGAAGTGCTGGTACTGAATGATCGTTCCGAGGATGAAACGGCGGCCTTGGTTCAGGAGATTGCGAATCGGGATACGCGCGTACGACTGCTTGATGGGGTGGAGCCGCCGGCTGGCTGGATGGGCAAGTCATATGCGTGCCACCAACTGGTTCAGGAGGCTAAAGGCGAGTGGTTTATGTTCGTTGACGCTGATGTAAGGCTTGAGCCAGAGGCTATTCGGCAAACCGTAGCTGCCGGCTGTGAGTTGGGGAGAGGTCTTGTGACCGGGTTTCCCTATCAGGTGGCCAAGACCTGGATGGAGAAGCTGGTTGTACCGATGATGGTATTCACGATCATCAGCCATCTTCCCATCTTCATGATACGCAGATCATCAAGTCCGCTATTTGTAGCAGCAACCGGAGCCTTCCTGCTGATTCATCGTTCGAGTTACGAAGCTTCCGGTGGCCATGCAGCCATCCAGGGAGACCTGGTGGACGACATGAGTCTGGCGAAGGCGGTCAAGCGTGCAGGTCATCCGGTTATGCTGGCTGATGTGCATGAATTGGTCAGCACGCGGATGTATCAGAACGGTATCGAAGTATGGAACGGGTATAAGAAAAACATGTACGAAGGAACGGGACGCAGGGATGTACTCCTGCTGGGTACCCTAGTCATGTATACATTAATGTACCTTGTCCCTCCCCTTGGATTGCTGTTTGGATTACTGTCAGGAAGCTCTGCAGCCATCATGTATGGACTCATTGGCACTCTGCTGGGTATGGGGGTAAAAAGGGTGGCAGATCAGACGGGAGGGCAACCCTGGTGGCTTGCATGTCTGCAATCTGTCAGCATGGCCTGCGTGATTGGTATTGGAATGGCATCCTGGCGGGCTGGTCGCTCAGGGAAAGGATACGTTTGGAAAGGCAGGCGGTATAGTTGAGCAGAAAAGTGGTCATTATTGGCGCGGGCTTCGGTGGCTTGTCCTGTGCCATTCGACTTGCATCACAAGGCATACAGGTAACCATGCTGGAGCGTCAGACACATGTGGGTGGCAAGCTGCAGCAAGTGGAACGGAACGGATATCATTTTGACCGCGGTCCAAGTACGATTACGATGCCTTCCACCTTCCGCTCTGTCTTTGAGCATGCCGGTACCAAAATGGAGGATTACGTCCAGCTGTATGAGCTGGAGCCCCGAACACGCAATGTGTTTGCAGACGGTACCGTGGTGGATCTGTCCGGCAAGCGTGAATGGATGGAGGAACAGATTGCAGCGTACAGTCCGGAAGACGCACTGCGTTATGATGCATTTATGGATGAATCTGCGGCGCTTTATGCGGAAGCCGATCGTCGTTTTCTTGGCAAACTGCTGCTGACCACAAAAGACAAGTACAATCTCCAGATGCTTCGCAGCTTGCTGCGCGTGCGCCCGGCTGTGAAGCTTAATCAGCTGCTGCGATCCTATTTCAGTCATCCCAACACCTTGGCGCTGTTCGGTCGTTACGCGACCTACGTCGGATCATCGCCTTATCAGGCTCCATCCATCTTCGCGATGATGGGCCATGTAGAGGCAGATGAAGGGGTATACGGTGTAAAAGGCGGAACCTATGAGCTGATCAAAGCCATGGCGAAGCTTGCTGAGGAAAAAGGAGTACGGATCATGACTGGCACCGAGGTCCGTCAGATTATCGTTCGGCATGGGAAAGTCATCGGTGTGGATACGGATCGAGGCTTCCATGAGGCCGATCAGGTGGTGGCCAACGGTGATGTGCTCAGTGTAAACCGTCTCCTGATTGCACCGGAACATCGAAAGCAGATGAGTGATGGCAGGATTCGCAAATATGAGCCGTCCATTTCCGGCTATGTGACTCTGGCAGGTGTGCGGAAGCAGTATGACTCCCTGCTGCACCATACTGTCTTTTTCCCGGAAAGGTATGAACCGGAGTTCGAACATATTTTCCGTGAACGCAGGATGCCTTTGGATCCGACCATCTACATCTGTTATTCCGGTTATTCGGAGGCAGGTATGGCTCCGGCAGGAGCGAGTAATCTGTTTATCTTGGTAAACGCCCCGTATCTGTCGGATGCATGGAATTGGGAAGAGCAAACGGAACGCTACGGCGAGTTGGTACTGGATAAGCTTGAACAGCGGGGAATTACAGGATTAAGTCAATCAGATGTGTTAATCCGATATACACCACAGGATATTGAACACGATACATTGGCGCATCAAGGGTCAATTTACGGGATTTCCTCCAATTCAGTGAGGCAGACCTTCTCTCGCCCCGGGAACAAAAGCAGGGATGTACAGGGGTTATGGTACGTGGGTGGAACGACGCACCCGGGAGGAGGAACGCCGATTGTAACGCTATCCGGGCAGCTGGTGGGCGAGCAGCTGGCATCCGTGCTCTTATGATTCATCAGAGATGAACGGGTGCGCCCTTTCATTAGCATGTCCGGAACGGTATACTGGGTAGAGTTGACGGTGGAGGATATCACCGACGACTCTATAGCAATTTTATACATGCAGCATTGTCCGTTACATATAAGCGAAAAATAAGAAAAAAATGGAGTGTTTCAATTGAACGGAACCGGCAGGGGGGCCCTGTCCATCCGCACAATTTCTCACATAAGGAGGTCTCATCATGAATGAACAAGAGCGAGCCGGCAAGCGGCTGCTTCCCGAGGTGGCTACGGGGGAACGGAAGCTGGAGCATGTGCGCCTCTGTCTGGAAGAGAATGTGGCAGGAGAAGGGATCACGAGCGGAATGGAGCGGTACGTATTTCGTCATAATCCCCTGCCTGAACTGAATTTTGATGAGGTCAGTCTGAACACGATGTTTTTGGGAAAAAAGGTTCGTACACCGCTGCTCATCAGCTCGATGACGGGTGGAAGCCAAACGACAGGTGCCATTAACGAGCGGCTTGCCCGTGTGGCCAATGCCAGAGGCTGGGCGCTGGGCGTGGGTTCCATACGGGCAGCAGTGGAACAACCTGAACTGGCGCCGACCTTCGATGTACGGCGCTGGGCCCCTGACATCCCGGTGATTGCCAACCTGGGTGCAGTACAGTTGAATTACGGCTTCAACACGGCTGACTTTCAACGTGCCGTTGAGATCGCTGGTGCGGATGTGCTGGTACTGCACCTGAATGGTTTGCAGGAGATCTTCCAGCCGGAGGGCAATACGGACTTCAGCGGGTTGTTGAACCGGATTGAAGATCTGTGCCGTACGCTGGATGTACCCGTTGGAGTGAAGGAAGTAGGCTGGGGCATTGATGGAATAACGGCACAGCGATTGTATGAAGCAGGTGCGGCATTTATCGACGTGGCCGGAGCGGGAGGCACCAGCTGGGTGCAGGTGGAGAAATACCGGAACAACAATCCGGTTCGCCGGGCTGCGGCCGAGGCCTTTGCTGATTGGGGCATTCCGACTGCCGAGTGTATCCGGGAAGTCAGAGCATTGAATCCCGAAGGGGTTGTGATTGGCAGCGGAGGACTTCATCATGGGGTGGATGCAGCCAAGGCACTCGCGCTGGGTGCAGACCTGGCAGGGTTCGGCCGCTCCCTGCTCGAATCCGCAGTGGCTTCGGATGAAGCGTTGGATGGGCGGCTGGAGCAGGTGGAGTTCGAACTTCGTACGGTCATGTTCGGTATCGGAGCCGGGCGAATCGAAGATTTGCAGCAGACAGAGCGATTGGTCGAGCGGCGTTAATACGGAAGAGGGGCATCCCGTCATGTTCATGCTGATGACATCGGGAAGCCCCTTTTTTGATGTTGAAAAGACAGAAGGATTACAAACACTCTTGTTTAACCGTGATATTGTCATTGGTTACGGTGACGTAGGAATTGCCGGATAGATACTCCGTATAACCACAGACGATTTTGGTATGAATTTCCCCTCGGCTATCTGTAAATTGCAGGTTAACGGATGATTCCCCGGAAGGGCTAAGCCTAGGAGCGAACTTCACTTTTTTACCACTTACGATATCCTTCTTCAGTTTGTACACGGAGCCATCTCTTTCGCTGTTAACCGAGCCTTCACCTTGAACCAGGCTTGCTTTAACATTTGTGAGATCGAAGTCAGATTGATTGTGAATGGTGATCCTGAGCGATCTGAATTGGTCTATGGTTGGGTAAGCCATACCGATGATGATTCCAATAAAAATAACTACACCCGCCAAGAGAAAGATGATTTTCCTTGAAGGTCGTTTGCGACGTCTGTTCATCTTATATGTGCTCCTCTCGTTATGGTTAATAAACAATGGAAGTCTGATAAAAGTTATGCAGATTTTTTTTTACTTCATGTATGATGAACAATAAAACGTTTCAATAAGATAAACCGTTAGAAGATTGAAAACGGAATTGGAACCCGGGAGGGAATACTTTGGAGCTTGTATCCATGAATGATCAGGAGTTTGCGAATTTCCGAAAGCGTTCAATTACGGATTTTGCAGTTGAGAAAGTAGAAGCAGGGGCATGGGCGGAGGAAGAAGCGCAGGAGCTCGCTGAGGCATCCTATGAGCGCTATTTGCCTGAAGGACTGAATACACCTGGGGCCTACATCTATAACCTGGTGCATCCGGTAGACGGTAATGTGGGGTACATCTGGTTTAACATTACGGACAATCGCCGGGGTAAGGAAGCCTTCTTGCTCGATATTGTTGTCGAAGAAGCATATCGGGGCAAGGGGTATGGTACCGAAACGATGGAAGCACTTGAACAAGCGGCACGCCGTCTTCATGTGGATCGAATTGGTTTGCATGTGTTTGGACATAATGTGCGGGCGAGCAGCTTATATCGCAAGATGGGGTACGAGATCACTGATCTGACGATGTACAAGGAACTTAAACGGTAGTCAGGCAGAAACGAAACCCGAAGTTCCTTGATGCCTCCGGGTTTGTCATATATAATGTATAGGATTATCCATACCGAACAAGTAATGAATGAGGAGTTGTCATATACATGGCTTTGAAAGCTGGAATCGTGGGCCTGCCTAACGTTGGTAAATCCACTCTGTTTAACGCAATTACACAAGCAGGTGCCGAGTCGGCAAACTATCCGTTCTGTACGATTGACCCGAACGTGGGGATCGTTGAAGTACCGGACGAGCGTTTGGACAAATTGACAGAACTCGTTGTACCGAAGAAGACGGTGCCAACAGCGTTTGAATTCGTAGATATCGCAGGTCTTGTGCGCGGCGCAAGTAAAGGCGAAGGTTTGGGTAACAAGTTTCTTGCCCACATTCGTGAAGTCGATGCGATTGTTCATGTGGTACGCTGCTTTGTTGATGAGAATATCACACACGTAGATGGCAAAATTGATCCGGTAAGCGACATCCAGACGATTAATCTGGAGCTGATCCTGGCTGATATCGAGAGTGTTGAGAAAAAAATCGATCGCTCCAAGAAAAACATGAAGGGCGGCAACAAGCAGGCTGCTCAAGAAGTGGAAGTACTGGAGAAAGTGAAGGCTGTTCTGTACGAAGATAAGCCAGCACGCAGCATGGAATTGACAGACGAAGAGCGTCTGATCGTACGCGATCTGCACCTGCTTACCCTGAAGCCGGTTTTGTACGCAGCAAACGTAGCCGAGGATGAGATCGGTGATGTGGCGAACAATGCCTATGTGCAAAAAGTAAGAGAATTTGCGGCTGCTGAAAATGCAGAAGTGGTGCCGATCAGTGCAAAAGTCGAAGAAGAAATCTCCGAGCTGGAAGGCGAAGATAAACAAATGTTCCTGGAAGAGCTCGGTATCGAGGATTCCGGCCTGAACCTGTTGATCAAAGCTGCTTACAAACTGCTGGGTCTGTACACATACTTCACAGCAGGTGTACAGGAAGTTCGTGCGTGGACGATCCGCAAAGGTACGAAAGCACCGGGCGCAGCGGGTGTCATTCATACGGACTTCGAGCGCGGATTCATTCGTGCTGAAGTGGTTTCCTACGAAGACCTGGTTGCAGCTGGTTCCATGAACGGTGCCAAAGAGCGCGGACAGCTTCGTCTCGAAGGTAAAGAATATGTTGTCAATGACGGAGATGTTATGCACTTCCGTTTCAACGTATAATCGTTATAACCAATCCAAGCAGTACATGATAGACATTAACAGCCCTGCTGTCTTCTATGAAGATGGCAGGGTTTTTAATTGGGATGAAGGGTGGAACGGCAGATTAGAGGGAGTAGGGTACATAGGAGGGAATGATCCGTGAGGGCAATCCGCTTGTTTTGCTTATACTGGATTGTTTGCGCAGTGTGGATATAATAGAGGAAAAGGGCATGGGGGAGGACGGACAATGGAGGATGCAGTAACTCGTATTCAATATGATGAAGCATATGTGAAAGCGATGCATTTACCGAGAGAGATTACCGATTTGCTTCTTATTGAGGGAATACCCCAGTTTGGTTATAAGGGCAACGATCTGCTGGGTGTCCATTTTCGGTCCATGCCGGAACGAGGCTTGGTTCAGGTACAACATGATGACGGCTTCATAATGCTTCTGCCGATCGGATATGAGTGGGAGGAAACATCCGCCTTGCTCGGTGTGGAGACAGGGACGGGCGCAGTTTACTCGGTAGACGCATCGTCAGGGGAACACGGATTGATTAACACCAGTCTGGTTCGGTTTCTTGAATTTCTCGAGCGTTATGCT
This sequence comes from Paenibacillus sp. ACRRY, assembly GCF_022346995.1. GTDB lineage: Bacteria > Bacillota > Bacilli > Paenibacillales > Paenibacillaceae > Paenibacillus. Next base: position 429,172 of record NZ_JAKRNM010000003.1, read on the forward strand.
CAATTCATTGAGAACTTTTCGGAATTGCATGAGCCCAGTGTTATGACACTGGAAGAAGCCCAAGCCAAACTGGCAGCTTTTCAAAGGGGAGAGCTTACACCAGGAAAGAAAAAGGTTCATGTATCTGGCCGAAAAGAGGCCATAAGCGAACTCCGGTCTTTCTTTGCCGAACAGGATCCGGGTAGTTTATCGAATGAAAAAGCTTGGTGGAGCCTGGTTCTTGAACAGCTTGAAGATGGCTTGTTGTAGCTGATATCCATTGAAGAGTAATGTAATAATGCCATTGTCAGTTGTGCCATAATCTAAAGCAAGCCTGTAGGCAGATGGAAAAGCATCTGTTCAGGATGAGAAGAATATGCTATAATTAAGAGTCGTGTACCTAGGTTGACTCAGCTCGCTTTTTGTCAGACTTAAGCGGGGCTTCTCGTAATGTACATGAGCTCTTTTATATAACTAAAAAGTAAAGGATTTGATGACGTTGTAGCGATGTTGCGTCGGTCATTAATGAATGTTACGGTCAGGGTTCGGTTGGACTGAGAACCTATGCGTTATGAAAATAGATGATATAGATAAATAAACATGGAACGCCTGCTCGGAGACGTGCAGCGTATAACCGAAAATAAATCGTGAGGTGACTATATATGTTGGATAAATTACAGGCATTGGCCGACCGTTATGACAAGCTTAGCGAGCTGCTCTGTGACCCGGATGTGGCAAGCGATAACAAAAAGCTTCGTGAGTATTCCAAAGAGCAATCCGATCTGCAGCCGACGTATGAAGCATACAATGAGTACAAACAGGTAAGTCAGGATCTCGAAGCAGCCAAAGAAATGCAAGGCGAGAAGCTGGATGACGAGATGCGTGAAATGGTCAAAATGGAAATTGATGAACTGAGCGCTCGCCAGAAAGAACTGGACGAACTGATTCGTGTTCTCATGCTGCCGAAAGATCCGAATGACGACAAAAACGTCATCGTGGAAATTCGCGGAGCGGCTGGCGGAGATGAAGCGGCGTTGTTTGCAGCGGATCTATATCGCATGTACACACGTTATGCCGATAATCAAGGCTGGCGCGTGGAACTGATGGATGCCAATACGAATGATGTCGGCGGATTCAAGGAGGTTATCTTCCTTATCAACGGTCGCGGTGCATACAGCAAAATGAAGTACGAAAGTGGTGCACACCGTGTACAACGTATCCCGACAACCGAATCAGGTGGACGGATTCATACTTCCACTTCAACGGTAGCCGTTATGCCTGAAGCTGAAGATTTCGATATCGAAATTCATGATAAAGACATTCGCGTGGATACGTTCTGTTCCAGTGGTGCCGGTGGACAGTCGGTTAATACAACGAAATCCGCTGTACGGGTAACGCACGTTCCAACCGGAATCGTAGCAACGTGTCAGGATGGTAAATCGCAGAACTCGAACAAGGAAAAAGCACTGCAAGTATTGCGTACCCGGATCTTCGATATGATGCGCCAGGAAGAAGAAGCGAAAATTGCAGGGGAGCGGAAGAGCAAAGTAGGTACAGGTGACCGCAGTGAGCGGATTCGTACTTACAACTTCCCGCAAAGCCGTGTTACGGATCACCGCATTGGTCTGACCATGCACAAATTGGATCAGGTCATGAACGGAGAGATTGAAGATATCCTGTCTGCACTGACGATTGCGGAGCAGACCGAGATGATGGATAGAGGAGAATAATGCTGTGACCCGCGCGCAGTTTGTAATGACGCCGGAACAGAGCTGTCGGGAAGCCTTCGTGGAGGCTTCCTCTTTTTTGGAAAAGAGCGGCGTGTACGAGCCGCAGAATAATGCCCGGCTGCTGCTGGAGCATGTACTTGGCGTCTATGGCGCCGCGTATTACATGATGCAGCCGGAACCCTTCCCCAGCGAGCTGCGCAGCCGCTGGGAGGACGCCGTCACGCGCAAGGCTGCGGGTGAGCCGGCGCAGTATATCATCGGCAGCCAGGAGTTCTATGGGCTGCCGTTCGAGGTCACGCCGGCCGTGCTGATACCGCGGCCGGAGACCGAGCTGCTGGTCGAGGCTGTGCTGCGCGAAGCCGACCGTGTGTTTCCCGGCGGCGCTCCGCTTGCCGTCGATATTGGCACGGGCAGCGGTGCGATCGCGGTGACGATCGCCTCGCAGCGCCCGCGCTGGCAGGTCGGCGCCGGAGATATCTCGGCGGCGGCGCTGCAAGTGGCCGCACGGAACGCGGCCGCGAACGGGGTACAGATCGACTTCCGTGAAGGCGATCTGCTGGCCCCGTTCGCAGGGGTTCGGGTGGACATTCTGGTGTCCAACCCACCATATATCCCGGCGGCTGATATCGCCGGGTTGCAGCCCGAGGTGCGCGATCATGAGCCGCGCACGGCACTGGACGGCGGTCCGGACGGACTAGCACCGTACCGGGTTATGCTGGAGCAGCTGGCGCTGCTGCCTGCACCGCCGCAGGTCATTGGTTTTGAACTCGGTCAGGGACAGGCTCGCGACATCGCCGCATTGCTTGAATCAGCCGGACACTGGCCGGAAATTATCATTGTCCCGGACCTTGCCGGGATTGAACGGCATGTCCTGGGTGTTCGTACTTCGGAACAGGTGACGAAAATGTAAGGTTCTGCGGGTTTTCTTTTTGCCGTGAAATCCTCTACAATGGGATATACCGAAGATTGCTGAATGCTTGGGGGAACATAACTACATGCTGCATAAATTCAAAAAGATAGACTACTCGATTGTTTTTATATTGGTTATATTGATGGTTATCAGTATTTTGTCGATTTATAGTACGACCTTTGGCAGGCCAAAGCTGGAGGGACTCACGCAAAGTTCCATTATGTATTATATTTTGGGCTTCGTAGTCTTTTTTGGAATGTCGATGATTAATTACAAATTCATTATCAAAAACTATCTGTATATCTATGGCGTAGGTATGCTCTTGCTTATTTTTGTTATGTTCTTTGGTAAAGAGTATTATGGGGCGAAGGGCTGGTTATCCATATTCGGTGTGAGTTTGCAGCCTGCTGAATTGTTCAAGCTGTGCCTGATTGTGTTCTTATCCGCCTTATTGGCCCGAAAGAAGAACCGTCCGCTTTATTTTGGACGTGATGTCATTCCGGTCTCACTATGTGTTTTGCCACCATTACTACTCGTCCTTCTTCAAAATGACTTGGGGAATGCTTTAAGTTATGTAATCATTCTCGTGGGCCTGTTATGGATTGGTAATATCAAATTCACTCATGCTCTTATTGGTTTTGTTATTGCAGTAGCTGCTTTTGTCGGCGGTATACAGGCTTATATTCATTATCATGATGAGATTGTTAAATTTCTGAAGGACGTTGGGCGTTCACACTGGGCAGACCGTTTCGACCCATGGCTCGTACCAGATCAGACTTCCAGAGACGTGCTCTGGCAGACCTATAACGCGAAGCTGGCAATTGGTTCTGGGGGCATTAGTGGTAAAGGATACTTGGAAGGCACAACGATTCAGTCAAATCGGGTACCGCTGGCTTATGCCGACTCCATCTTTGTACAGATTGGGGAGGAGTTTGGCTTTGTAGGTGCTTCAGTGCTGCTGCTGCTGTACTTTATTCTCATCCACAGGCTGGTACTTATTGCGCTCGAATGTAAAGATCGCGCAGGGCCTTACCTCATTGTCGGCATTATAGCGATGCTGCTTTACCAGATTTTTGTCAACATTGGTCCGTTTATTGGTCTAATGCCGCTCACAGGGATAACGCTGCCGTTTATCAGTTCGGGTGGTACCTCAATCATGATTAACATGATCAGTATGGGGATCGTGATGAGTATCAAGGTCCATACGGAAGAGAACGAGGATATTCTGGGCTCTGCAGAACAACCGGGGATTACGGATATCGTCCTCAAGTTGTTCAGAAGGAAACCGACTCAGCAGGAACAGTAATTCCTCTTATCAGGTACAGGAAACAAAAACAAGTCAGTTATATAACCCTGGAAGATCAATCCAAGCCATTTGGATCTGGTGCTTCCAGGGTTTTTCTTATACTAGATTTTCTCTAATGATTATGTAAGTTGAAATCCGTCCTCCACAAAGTGATTAAAATTTCCAATTTATCTCTCTATTTTATACAATGGAAATAATAAGTCAATTTGGAAAATGCGTATAGGTATCTGAGAGGACGATTGCAGTTATGTTGAGAATGCTGAAAAAGATGGACGGTGTAATTCTTTTTGTATTGTTTTTGCTGATGATCGCAAGTGTGTTTGCCATCTATAGTGGTACGCAGACGGATGCCACTTTGGCCAAGCATCATATCAAAACCTTGTTGTTTTATATCTTAGGATTTGTCGCAGTAGTGGGCATCGGATTAGTAAATTACAAACTGTATGTGAAATATGCTTTTTATCTGTATGCCTTAGGAATCGTTTTGCTTGTTCTCGTCAACTTTGTAGGCGGACCTATTAATAATGCCAATGGCTGGATCAAGCTTGGGGAGAATCTTTCGTTTCAACCTGCGGAGTTGTTCAAGATGATCCTGATTCTATTTCTCGCACATTTGCTTGTGAAGCGCCAGAGAAACACGCTCGGGTTCTGGAGAGATATCATTCCCATCGGATGTTGGGCGTTCGTTCCGTTTGCGCTCGTCATTATTCAGAATGATTTGGGCAACGCACTGGGTTACGTCGTCATCTTGGCCGCGGTATTGTGGATCGGTAACATTAAGCTAAAACATGCAATCATTGGCCTTGTTATTGTAGCTGTAACTTTCTTTGGCTTCGTCAAAGCCTACACGACGTATCATGATGAAATTTTTACCTTTCTCGAAAAGGTAGGCCGTGAACACTGGGCAGAACGGATAGATCCCTGGCTCGTACCGGAGAAGGCCACATCCAAGGCGACATGGCACACCAAAAATGCCGGCTTGGCTATAGGCTCCGGAGGCATTATCGGTAAAGGGTATTTGCAGGGAACTTCCGTCCAAAGTGGACGCGTGCCGTATACCTATTCCGATTCCATCTTTGTCGTTATCGCTGAGGAGTTTGGTTTTGTGGGGGCGTCTGTGCTGTTATTGTTGTATTTCATTCTTATTCACCGAATGGTCCTGATCGGTATGGAGTGCAAGGAACGGGCGGGACCGGTCATTATTGTAGGTATTATTGGAATGCTGTTATATCAAGTGTTTGAAAACATAGGTGCGTTCCTTGGACTAATGCCACTAACGGGGATTACCCTTCCGTTCATCAGTTATGGCGGGACCTCATTGCTCATTAATATGGCTTGTATCGGACTGGTCATGAGTATTAAATTATATGGAGATGAAGAGGAAGACGACCTGCTACTTGGAGAACATAAGGCTGGATTGCCGGAACGGTTATTGCATTTGCTGAGAAAGGAAAAGAGCGCGGTGTAATCAATAAATAGGTACATGCATTAACAGTAAGGTTCGATTGGTTTCTTAAACATGGCTGATGCACACCTGTAACAGGTGTGGTCGGCCTTTTCTTAATCCCGCTCAACACGTTTAAATGAGAGAATAAATTTGCTAGATTTATGATTTTGCTAGGTTTACTTCTGTCTCTTCCGGGCATACTGATAGACATGAGAGAGTTGCAGGGAACATGATCACGGGAGCCGAGGGGGAGAACGGGATGAGCAGAAGAACAGTGAAACAAATTGGACTTATTATCGTTTGTCTTATGATGATTATTATGATGTGGGAAGGTCAGAAGACGGATGCAGCTGTAGCCGCTACAGCGATTCCGGAGCAATCCATCCGATTGCGAATTCTAGCGAATTCGGATGCGCCAGGGGATCAACTGGTGAAACGCGAGATTCGGGATGCTGTGGTTGCCCAGATGAGTGAGTGGGTTACAGAGCTGGATAATCCGCAAAGTCTGGATGAAGCACGTCATGTCATTCGGGAGCATTTGTCTGAAATCAAAGATCGGGTGGGAGAAGAGCTGGCCAGCCGTGGACTGGACTATCCATACCAAGTAGAGCTTGGTGTGGTTCCGTTCCCTACCAAACTATATGGAGGCACGGTATATCCGGCAGGTGATTATGAAGCAGTGCGTATAACACTGGGAGAAGGAAAGGGTCAGAATTGGTGGTGTGTGCTGTTTCCGCCACTCTGCTTCATTGATGCAAGCACAGGGGATGCGCTGGCGAATCCGTCTACGGTATCTGCAGCGGCTGCTGCTGAGCCTGGAGATCCTGAAGCATCCATCCAGGGAACTGCACCGGAAGCACGTTTCTTCCTGGTAGATCTGGCGGTTAAAATATGGGATTGGGTAGCTGGGTTGTTTGCATAATACCATCGGAATATATAGTGAAGGGCGACTTCGACACAGGAAGCTGCCCTTTTGACCCGTTTTCAATGAATTGCTTTTATGCTTAAGCGATGGGGTTTGTAAGAGAGATAGTGTGCCCCTTTTTAGGTTGAATAGATATGCTATAATTATAGGTATTCGAAATGAAAGCAAGACAGCTACCGCCAAGGCTGGGGCCTCGCGGTTAATAACCTATTGAAGTTTAGGGATGATGGATATATGAGTAGAGAACAAGACCAATACACAGGAAATACAGATTTGGACAACCAAGAAGGATTGCTTACCTCGGTGTGGGATGTCAGAGCGCTGATGAGTGAGAAACAGCCACTTGTTGTGGTTAATTTGGTTATGAGTGAGCCTGAGGAACAGGGATCTGATGAGAAAAAAGCGAGCGCCTATCAACAGGCGCTCGCTGACTTGCAGGCTGCCGCAGCCTGCATTCGTCAAGGAGAGACCGTTGCGTTTCCGACAGAGACGGTATACGGTTTGGGCGCGGATGCGCGCAGTACAGCTGCGGTAGAGGCTATATTTGAAGCCAAAGGCCGTCCGTCAGACAATCCGCTCATTGTGCATATTGCACATCGCGATCAGCTCGATTCACTGGTTACGGAAGTGAATGAGGCGGCAGAAGCGTTGATCGAAGCCTTTTGGCCAGGTCCGCTCACGATTGTGCTGCCTGTTAAGCCAGGCGCCGTATCCCCGCGGGTTACAGCTGGCTTGGATACGGTGGGTGTCCGCATGCCGGATCACCCGGTTGCTCTGCAGCTGCTCGCAGCGGCGGCGTGCCCGGTGGCTGCGCCGAGCGCTAACCGCTCCGGGCGGCCAAGCCCGACGCTCGCTTCACATGTGAGCGAGGATCTGGCTGGCCGCATCGGCGGCATCGTGGACGGCGGCCCCACGGGTGTGGGCGTCGAGTCCACGGTAGTGCAGGTCGGTGACGACGGTACCGTCACCATCCTGCGCCCTGGCGGCATTACGGCGGAACAGTTGTCCGCCGTTGCCGCTCGTGTCGCCACGGACCCAGCGATTCTCGCTGAGGGGTCCGCTGGCGATGACAGCCCGGCGCCGCGCTCGCCGGGCATGAAGTACACGCACTATGCGCCCACAGGGGCGCTGTGCGTGGTAGAGGGGCCGCCGCCAGCCGTGGCGGCCTGGATCAGCGCCGCCCTCGCGGAGGCGGCGCAGCGCGGAGAGCGCACCGCGGTGCTGGCATTCGCCGAGCACGCGGAGCAGTACCGCGCCGATGCCGTATTCTCGCTGGGCGATGCCAGCGAGCTTGAAGAAGCAGCGCGCCGGCTGTATGCCGCGCTGCGCAGCTGCGATGAGCAGGGCGCCACATACATTGTCGCTGAAGCCTGCTCACGCGAAGGGCTGGGAGCAGCCGTCATGAACCGACTGCTCAAAGCTGCTGGTCACCAACTTATACAGGTTGGAGACCAGTAACACCATGACCGGAGCTGACGATGTCTCTCCGGTCCATCTAATCGGCAGGCCGTGGCAGCAAGCATCACCACACCACGGCCTGCCGATTAGACCAATCCACTTTTGACACGCCTGCCTGCGTCACCGCCGACTATTCATTCGCTATCACCCGTCATGTTTGTGTCCTTGTCCGCATATCGTGTACAAGAACCTTTACGTGACTTGGGGGTATGGGAATGTGGGATGTATCTGCCCATTTGGGGCAGTTGGTAACCATTTTGATTATGGCCGTCGCCCTCGGGCTGGATGCCTTCTCGCTGGGGATTGGGATTGGCATGAAAGGCATTCGTTTACGTGATGTGCTGCGAATCAGTTTTGTCACGGCCTTATTTCATGTCATCATGCCGCTGATTGGCATGTACACAGGGAAATACGTCAGCTCTCTCCTTGGAGATATTACGACGTATGCCGCAGGTGGACTGCTCGTTCTGCTTGGGGGCCACATGATTTTGAATGCATTTCGTGAAGGTGATACCAAGCTGGTGGATCATCGCTCCATGCTCGGTGTGATTTTATTTTCACTCAGTGTGAGTGTGGATTCGTTTTCCGTTGGGGTGTCCCTCGGCATGTTTAGCAGTGATCTGGTACTGACGGTACTTGCCTTTGGCGCATGCGGTGGAATAATGTCGGTCATGGGTCTGCTGCTGGGAAGACGAGTGAGCCAGAACCTTGGTGATTATGGTGAAGCGATTGGCGGAGCCATCCTGCTTGCGTTTGGACTGTTGTTTATTTTTTAATAGTCATAGAGCGGAACAGTTGCAGCCCGTGTGCAGTCATAACGTGAAACTCTTTAAATTTTCATCATTTTAAATTAAAATATTGCATCATTCGACAACATTTGCGAAATGGGGAGGCCATCACAATGAAACATATTTTGTTTGTATGTACAGGGAATACGTGCCGCAGCCCCATGGCGGAGGGGCTTTTGCGCAAACTGGCATCGGAACGCGGCATTCAGGTAGAGGTCCGTTCCGCAGGGGTGGCGGCAGCATCGGGTATGCCGATTTCTCGTCATGCCGAAGCTGTATTAAGAGATCATCAGGCGGAAGGGCCTGGGCATTCCACGCAGCTTAGCGCGAGCCTGATTGGCTGGGCGGATCTGGTCCTTACGTTGACGCGAAGCCATAAACAGCATGTCATGCAGGTTTTCCCGGATTCGGTACACAAGACGTACACGCTGAAAGAGTATGTGGAGAATGATGACCAGGTTCTGAATGACCTTCAGGAACTGGACAGCCTGTTCGCCACACTGGAATTGAAACGTGCACTGGGTCAGGAGATTCTGGCATCAGAGCGTGAGCGCGTGATCGAGATCCGGCAGCGTATTCCAAGCTTTGATATATCTGACCCGTTTGGCGGCAGTCGAGATGATTACAATATCGCCGCTGCAGAGATCAGAACGGCGCTGGATCGCCTTCTGGACAAGTTGGGATAAACCGGGATTGGGCAGGTCATAGTAATTGGGCAGTGAAGATTGAATTTTCAAATGAATTTGTTATGCAAAAACGAACACGTGGTGTAAATTACCCGTTGATTTTAAGCGTGGGTTGTTTTATGATGAAGGGGAAAACAGGGATCCGGTGTAACTGGCGACGAAGTGGGCACAACCACAATGGAGCACCGGAACAAACGGCCGGTCGCCTGGGCAAAAGAGCAATTCTGCGATACCCGCAGACTGCTCTTTTTTTCGTCTTTCATCTGATTATTCGCTATAATAGTACCTGAAATGCCTTGCATGAATACAAGAGCGGGCAGCCGTGAGGAAGTCAGGCATGATTTTATCGGGAGGCGATAGGATGACTATTGAGTTAGATTCGGATCAACCCGGATTGCAGGAACAGACCGTATCCATTCTGCGTGAACTGGCACTTGCCGGAAAGCTTGGACCTGGACAGATCGTTGTGATCGGTACAAGCACAAGCGAGGTTGCAGGCCAAAAGATTGGTACGAGTGGTGCCATTGACGTAGCACAGCAGCTTCTTGCAGGAATTCGCGAGGTGCAGCAGGAATTCGGCTTCGAGCCTGTGTTTCAGTGCTGTGAACACTTGAACCGCGCCCTGGTGATGGAGCGTTCACTACTCACACGTCTGGGTTTGACTGAAGTGGGTGCCGTACCCGTTCCCAAGGCAGGCGGTTCCATGGCATCCGCAGCATATCGTTCGCTGAGTGATCCTTGTCTGGCTGAATATGTGCAGGCTCATGCAGGAGTGGATATCGGGGAAACAATGATTGGCATGCACTTGCGGCATGTGGCAGTCCCCTTCCGTACATCGCTTCGCTACATCGGGGAAGCCCGTGTGACGACAGCCTTGACCCGTCCGAAGCTGATTGGCGGCGAACGAGCGGTGTATCAGATGGAAGAGCAACCAGATTCGACATTTTGCGACTAAATCTTCAACCTACTATGAAGTGAAAATGATGTTTACACGAAAACGGAGAGTGCAGAACCAATCTGGAGAAACGCAGTGGTCGCATTTATCACCGGATTTCCCCCTTTAAAGTGCATTCGAAAAAATCCGGGGATAACAGCGATCGGAAGATGGTTCTGCAATCGGAGTAAGGAGTGTAACCTTTCAGTTTCGCTTTATAACTTCACTAATATACTGGGAGGAATTTAAACATGGAACAATTGCGTAAGAATGACCCTGCAGTACTTGAAGCGATGAATTTGGAGTTGAAACGCCAACAGAACAACATTGAGCTGATTGCATCCGAGAACATCGTAAGTGAAGCGGTAATTGAGGCACTTGGATCTGTACTTACGAACAAGTACGCTGAAGGATACCCAGGCAAACGTTATTATGGTGGTTGCGAGCACGTGGATGTCGTGGAGGATATCGCACGTGACCGTGCGAAGGAACTGTTTGGAGCTGAGCACGTAAACGTACAGCCTCACTCCGGAGCACAAGCAAATATGGCAGTTTACCTTGCCGCATTGAAACCTGGTGACACGGTACTCGGTATGAATCTTGCCCATGGTGGACACTTGACTCACGGTAGCCCGGTGAATGCATCTGGTTTGCTCTACAACTTCGTGGCATATGGCGTACAGGAAGATACATTCCTGATCGATTATGATGAAGTGCGCAAAGCAGCGTTCAAGCACCGTCCTCGTCTGATTGTAGCAGGCGCAAGTGCATACCCGCGTACCATTGATTTCGAAAAAATGGCTTCTATCGCCAATGATGTAGGCGCATTGTTCATGGTAGACATGGCCCATATTGCAGGACTGGTTGCTGCTGGATTGCATCCGAGCCCGGTTCCACATGCCCATTTCGTAACAACGACAACACACAAAACGCTGCGCGGACCTCGTGGCGGTATGATCCTGTGCCGCAAATCTTGGGCAGCTGCGATTGATAAAGCGGTATTCCCAGGTTCCCAAGGTGGACCTTTGATGCACGTTATTGCTTCCAAAGCGGTGGCATTGGGTGAGGCCCTGCAGCCTTCGTTCAAAACTTATGCACAAAACGTAGTGAAGAACGCTCAGGTTTTGGCTGAAACACTGATTGCCGAAGGACTGAACATTGTATCCGGCGGTACAGACAACCACTTGATGCTGATTGACACTCGCAGCGTGAACATCACAGGTAAGGAAGCTGAGCATGTCCTCGATTCCATCGGTATTACCGTGAACAAAAATGCAATTCCATTTGATCCGACAAGCCCGTTTGTAACGAGCGGCATTCGTATTGGTACTCCGGCAGCTACTTCCCGTGGCATGAACGAAGAAGCCATGGTTGCTATTGGTAAAATTATTGCCAAAACATTGAAAAATCCTAAAGATACAGCGAAACTGGATGAGGCCCGTGCGGAAGTAACGGCTCTGACAGACCAATTCCCGCTGTACACAGATCTGAAATACTAGTCCATCTACGAATGGAATTATTGTACAACTAGAGCAAAAAGGACCGGAACATGCCAAGTTTCCGGTCCTATTTTTATAGTATTCGGTTTTCTGTAATGATTACATGTCCTTTGATGGTGTAATTCGGTGTAGGTGATGATATAATATACAGGATTTATCGGGCCTATGAATGATGATTAGGCATTATTGGAAATGCTGAACATGAAGAACTTACCGGAGGGACAAATTAGATGGGAAAATTAGTAATATGTGATCACCCCTTGATTCAACACAAACTGACGTTTATACGCGACATGCGTACGAATACGAAAGATTTCCGCGAATTGGTGGATGAAGTGGCTACGCTGATGGCTTACGAGATTACAAGAGATGTTGAACTGGAGACTATTGATGTACAAACTCCTGTAGCTGAAACACAAGGCAAAGTTATTTCCGGACGTATGCTCGGACTGGTGCCAATTCTGCGTGCAGGACTCGGAATGCTCGATGGCGTTGTGAAATTGTTGCCAGCTGCAAAAGTTGGACATGTTGGTCTTTTCCGTGATCCGGAAACATTGCAACCGGTAGAATACTACACCAAACTGCCTACAGACGTTACAGAGCGTCAATTGATTGTTATCGACCCAATGCTGGCAACTGGCGGATCTGCCATTGCTGCGATTGACGTGCTCAAAAAACGCGGCTGTACCCAAATCAAAATGATGAACCTTGTTGCAGCACCTGAAGGTGTAAAAGCAGTTCAGGACGCGCATCCGGATGTGGACATCTACGTGGCTGCTCTGGACGATCGTCTGGACGATCACGGTTATATCGTTCCCGGATTGGGAGATGCAGGAGACCGTCTGTACGGCACTAAATAAGCATGCTGCATGCTGAATAGAAAAGGGGCTTTGTTTGAATGTCCAAGAAAATTAAAGTCATGACGATATTCGGAGTTCGTCCGGAAGCCATCAAGATGGCTCCGCTTATTTTGGAACTTCAGAAACATCCCGAATCTATCGAATCCATCGTCTGTGTGACCGCACAACATCGTCAAATGCTGGATCAGGTTCTTGAAGTGTTTAACATTCAGCCGGACTATGATCTGGACGTGATGAAAGATCGCCAAACGCTGAATGAAATCACAATTCGTGTGCTTGGTGGCCTGGAGCCTGTACTGCGCGAAGCAAAACCCGATATCGTGCTTGTTCACGGGGATACGCTGACTACGTTTGTAGCCAGCTATGCAGCGTTTCTGCAGCAGATTCAGGTGGGCCATGTGGAAGCGGGCCTTCGTACGTGGAATAAGCTGTCCCCGTATCCGGAGGAAATGAACCGTCAGTTAACCGGCGTGCTTGCAGATATGCATTTTGCACCGACAGATTGGTCTTTCTCCAACCTTGCCAAAGAAAATAAACCGGAGTCTAGTACCTATGTCACAGGCAACACGGTAACAGATGTGTTTCAATATACAGTACGGCAGGATTACACACATCCGGTACTTGAATGGGCAAAAGGCAAACGCCTTGTGCTGATGACAGCTCACCGCCGTGAATCCCAAGGCGAGCCTCACCGCAACATTTTCCAGGCCGTCAAACGGATTGCCGACGAGTTCGAAGATATTGCCATCGTGTACCCGGTGCATCCAAGTCCTGCTGTGAAGGAGCCGGCTCACGCGATTTTGGGGAATCATCCCCGTATTCAATTAATTGATCCACTAGACGTGGTGGATTTGCATAACTTTTATCCGCATACTCACTTGATTTTGACCGATTCAGGCGGTTTGCAGGAAGAAGCGCCTTCGTTTGGTGTGCCTGTGCTGGTTCTGCGGGATACAACGGAGCGCCCGGAAGGCATCGAGGCCGGAACGTTGGAACTGGTGGGTACGGATGAGGAACGTGTTTATGAACGGACCAAAGCTCTGCTTACGGATGAAACGCTGTATGCAAGCATGAGTCAAGCTGCCAATCCATACGGTGATGGACATGCATCGGAAAGAATTGTCAATGCGATTTTGCACCATTTTGGCGTAAATAGTGAGCGTCCGGAATCATTTCACAGAAAATTCAAAAAATAATTCGTTTTTTCTGACTGAATCATAAAGGGTACAGCATACAGTTAAACTGTACGGTTTACGCGGGTTTATGGGCTCCCGGGGGCCTGTAAACCCGTCGTTTTACCCTTTAAAACGCTAAAATCATTCAATTGACAAAGGCTCTCATCATTCAGTAAAATTAACTGGGATTGCAAGGGTGGCGTGGAAAATGGCCGATTCGAACAAACCAAATTCATCCCGTAACCATGACGATAACGTATGGAAAGCGATGGGACTCGTGACAGCTTTTGGGATCGAGATTGCCATTCTCGCTGTTGCCGGATATTACGCTGGCTCCTGGTTGGACAAGACCATTGGAGGTAACGGAATATGGATCGCCGTAAGCGTTCTCTTTTTCCTGGCCGCAGGCGGCGTGAGCATCTACTTTATCGCGAAAAAATTCATGGGGGAAAGTGATGAGTGAACTAACCAGATACCGCAGATGGATGACTGTTTTCATCATGTACTTTCTTATGATTTGTTTTCTCGCAGCGGCCTTTATGCCACGTGTGGAGACAATTGCTTTGGGACTGGCCCTGGGTACAGGAATTAGCTGGATCAATGCATTTTACCTGGGCTACAAAGTAAGGAAAATGTCTGATGATGCGGCAGAAGGTAACTTGAAGCGTGTGAACCTGGGATTTTTGACAAGAGCGGCACTCGCTGTGCTCGGTATATTCATATCGATGCGCTTTCCGCAGTACTTCAATACATACGCGGTTGCAGGCGGTCTGGTCATTGCGCAATTTTCCTTACTGATTATAGGGATCGTCTATTCCCGCAGAGCAGAATGATGTTAGGTGCTGCAGCTTTCAAGTCGAGAAAGGGGTGAGAAAAATATGCATGAAGCTCCAATTATTATGCTTGGCGGATTTCGATTGGATCTATCGGTTGTGTTGATGCTGGTTGTTACAGGTGCCCTCGTTTTTATCTTTGCTGTACTGGCTACACGGAGGTTGTCCGTTGAAAACCCCGGCAAGCTGCAAAATTTTATGGAGTGGGCAGTAGAATTCGTCCGCAATCTGATTTCCAGTACGATGGATATGAAGAAAGGGAAGCACTTTATCTCTCTCGCTCTTTCCATGATCATGTTCATCTTTGTCGGTAACATGCTGGGTCTTCCGTTCCAGGCAGTAACCGCAGTGGACAGCGCAGAGCATGCGCAGGTGTTTGGTCAGCCGATCGTTACAGCGGTCGATGCGTTTGAAGAAGCGCATGCCAAAGACCCTGAAGCACACCCACACGTTGAATTGGCATGGTGGAAATCACCTACAGCTGATTTATCGGTAACCATGGGACTGGCGCTTGTTGCGTTCATGGTATCTCATGGACTCGGATTGTTCCGCAACACGAGAGGTTATCTCAAGCACTACCTTCAGCCATTCGCCTTGTTCTTGCCCATCAACTTGATTGAGACGGCATCCAAGCTGTTGACACACGGTATGCGTCTATTCGCGAATATCTTCGCGGGTGAGGTACTGATCACAACGATCCTGAAGCTGACGACATTCAAAGTGTTTGGCGCAATTGCTGCCATTCCGTTGCTTATGGTGTGGCAAGGCTTTAGTATCTTTATCGGCGCGATCCAGGCATTTGTTTTTGTAATCTTGATGATGGTGTACATTTCACAGAGCATCGAGACGCACGACGAACATTAAGTTCCAAGCCCGACGAAGATTTCTTCACCAGGCTGAACAATAAAAAAATTCGATTTATAATTTTAAGGAGGATATACAAATGGGAGCAATGGCATTAATCGCAGCAGCAATTGTTGCAGGACTGGGCGCGTTTGGCGCAGGTATCGGTAACGGTATGGTAATCAGCAAGACAGTAGAAGGAATCGCGCGTCAACCAGAAGCAAAATCCACTCTTCAAACAACAATGTTTATCGGGGTAGGTCTGATCGAGGTATTGCCGATCATCGGTGTGGTACTCGCGTTCATGTTCTACGGTATGGCTTAATTAAATTGATAAGGTTTGGCGGGGAAGGCCATAGCCATCCGCGCCTTCTTTTTAGGTAATGTCCGTTCATGCGGATGAACGTTTCAAGGATACCTCCAGGAAGGAGTGAACAGATTGAGTTTCGTATGGGAAAATACGCTTCTTGCGATTATCGCATTTGCAATTTTATATTGGCTGCTTAGCCGTTATGCTTTCGGTCCTTTGTTCTCCATCATGGAAAAACGTCGCGAACTCGTGCTGACGCAGATGAATGAGGCTGCTCAGACTCGGGAACAGGCCATTGCCTATGTGGAGGAACAAAAACAAGCCCTGGAGCAAGCGCGCAAGGAAGCTCACGACATCATTGAACAGTCCAAACAAACGGGCGGCAAACAGGCTGAGTCAATTCTGGCTGACGCAAAAGCTGAAGCTAATCGTCTGAAAGACGATGCGGTACGTGAAATTGAAAGCGAGAAGAACAAAGCGGTTGCAGCGCTTCGCAGCGAACTGGGTACAGCTTCCGTTCAGATTGCTTCCAAATTGATCAAAAAAGAAGTTGAGAACGGTCCAGCACAAGAAGAGCTTGTGAACCAATACCTCAATGAGGTAGGGGGCCGACAATGAGCCGCGATACGATTGTTGCCAAGCGTTATGCGAAAGCATTATTCGAAGTCGCTCTCCAGCAGCAGCAGGTGCTTGAAGTTGAACAGGAACTGCGTGCGGTTGTCAGCGGATTGACTGGGGATGCCGAGATCATCAAGTTCATCGTATCTCCGAACATCTCTGATGAAGCTAAGCGGAACGTGCTTCATGCGAGCCTTGAAGGCAAAGTGTCCGAACCTGTCCTGCGCACGGTTCTGCTCCTGATTGAGCGTGGTCGCGTTGACCTGCTGGAAGCTCTTTTGAGTGATTATCTGAAGATCGAGGGTGACTCGCTCGGCATTGCCGATGCACGCGTTTACTCGACTTATGCATTGAATGATGAAGAAAAAGAAGCGGTAGCCCGTGAAT
This sequence comes from Paenibacillus sp. ACRRY, assembly GCF_022346995.1. Lineage (GTDB taxonomy): Bacteria > Bacillota > Bacilli > Paenibacillales > Paenibacillaceae > Paenibacillus. The sequence continues at coordinate 445,860 of NZ_JAKRNM010000003.1, forward strand.
TCGGAGGCCGTGTGAATAAAAAGATTCGTATCGAGAACATTGTCGATTCGACTCTGCTGGGCGGATTGAAAGTCGCCATTGGCGATACGATCTATGACGGCAGCTTGGCTGGCAAGCTCGAACGTCTTGAGCAGTCTTTTAACAGACGAGTACAGTAGATTGGGGTGAGGACACTTGAGTATCAAACCAGAAGAAATCAGTACATTAATTAAGAGCCAAATCGAACAATACAAGACCGATATCGATGTAGTCGAAGTCGGGACGGTTATCGAGGTTGGTGATGGTATTGCTCGTGTATACGGACTTGAGAACGTCATGTCCAACGAGTTGGTTGAATTCCCAAGCGGTGTAATGGGACTCGCCATGAACGTGGAAGAAAGCAATGTCGGTGTCGTTATCCTTGGACCTTACTATGATATTCGTGAAGGCGACCAAGTGAAGCGTACTGGCCAAATCATGCAAGTGCCTGTAGGCGAAGCATTGATTGGACGTGTTGTGAACCCGCTCGGTATTCCTGTCGATGGCAAAGGGCCAATCGCGACAACGGAATTCCGTCCGGTTGAAGGTAAGGCACCAGGCGTAATGGATCGTAAATCCGTTCATGAGCCGATGCAAACAGGTATCAAAGCCATTGATGCCATGGTACCAATCGGTCGCGGACAACGTGAGTTGATCATCGGTGACCGTCAAACAGGTAAAACATCGATCGCAATCGATGCCATCCTGAACCAAAAAGGCAGCGGCATGAAGTGTATCTATGTGGCTATCGGGCAGAAACAATCTACAGTTGCACAAGTTGTGGAAACTCTTCGTCGTAAAGGCGCAATGGAGTACACGATCGTTGTAACTGCAGCTGCTTCCGATCCATCACCACTCTTGTACATCGCACCGTATTCCGGTTGTTCGATGGGTGAGTACTTCATGTACAAAGGCGAGCACGTTCTGGTTATCTATGATGACTTGACTAAACAAGCTTCTGCTTACCGTGAACTTTCCTTGCTGCTTCGTCGTCCTCCAGGCCGTGAGGCTTATCCGGGTGACGTCTTCTACTTGCACTCCCGTTTGCTGGAGCGTGCTGCGAAGCTGAATGATGAACTTGGTGGTGGTTCTTTAACCGCACTTCCGTTTATTGAAACACAAGCTTCCGACGTATCTGCTTACATCCCGACGAACGTAATCTCCATCACGGACGGACAAATCTTCCTGGAAGCCGACTTGTTCAATGCTGGACAACGCCCGGCGATCAACGTAGGTATCTCCGTATCCCGTGTCGGTGGTTCTGCTCAGATCAAAGCGATGAAAAAGGTTGCAGGTTCCCTGCGTCTCGACCTCGCTCAATATCGTGAGCTTCAAGCGTTCTCCCAGTTCGGTTCCGATCTGGATAAAGCCACTCAGGCCCGCCTGAATCGTGGTGCTCGTATGATGGAAATCCTGAAGCAGGGTGTAAACCAGCCTCTGCCTGTTGAACAACAGGTTGTAAGCTTGTACACAGCAGTTAAAGGCTTCCTGGATGAAATCCCTACAGGTGATGTGACTCGTTTTGAACACGAATTCCTCGCGTTCATGGAGAGCAACCATCCGGAAATTCTCGGATCTATCCGTGATACAAAAGAATTGACTGCAGACAATGAAAATGCACTGAAAGGTGCAATCGAGAAGTTCAGAAAGAGCTTCGCTGTCTCTGTCTAAATAGATGATTGCAGCTGCGGAGTTGTTTAACCGATTCCGCATGTCTGCATGTAAAACTTTGACCCCGTCAAAGTAAGATTATGCTTACGAAGTAACTTTGGCTCCGCCAAAGTTTTGAGGTGGTGAAATCATGGCAAAAGGCATGCGCGAAATTAAGCGGCAAATTAAAAGCGTACAAAGCACCAAGCAAATCACCAAAGCAATGGAGATGGTTGCAGCTGCAAAACTGCGTAAAGCGCAGGAAAAAGCTGAGGCAGCCCGTCCGTATTCGGAGAAACTGAAAGAGGTTGTGGCTAGTATTGCGTCAAGCACGCAAGGGATCCAGCATCCGATGCTCGAGAGCCGTCCAGTCAAAAAGACAGCTTACCTGATCATTACATCGGACCGCGGTCTTGCGGGTGGATACAATGCGAACGTTTTGCGTCAGGTCAATCTGACGCTGAAAGAGCGCCATAACTCCCAAGATGACTACGAGTTGTTCGTTATTGGGCGTAAAGGACGCGATTACTTCAGACGGCGCGAAATTGCGATGGCATCCGTTACAACGGATCTATCCGATTCACCAGCATTTGCAGACATCAAATCTATTGCACACGAGGCTGTTCAAGGATTTGAGTTGGCTAAATTTGATGAATTGTACATTTGTTATAACCGCTTTGTGAATGCGTTGACCCAGATTCCTACGGTAGAAAAACTTCTTCCAATGGAAACACCTGAGGTAACTGCTGCAGAAGGACCGACGGCGAGCTACGAATACGAGCCTTCAGCTGAAGCTGTACTGGAAGTTTTGCTACCGCGTTATGCGGAAACGCTAATCTACGGTGCGCTTTTGAACGGTAAGGCGAGTGAGCTGGGTGCGAAAATGACGGCAATGGGTAATGCAACGAAAAATGCATCCAAACTCATTAACGATTTGTCATTGACATACAACCGTGCCCGTCAAGCGGCGATCACGCAGGAGATTACGGAAATTGTGGCAGGTGCCAACGCAGCACAAGGCTAACCGTTTTTTATTTAATGAAGGCTTGCACTGCAAAGATAAACGAACGGAACTTTATTTTTGTCAAAGTAGCAGGCTTGTAGGAGGGGAACGTTAAGATGAACAAAGGACGCGTTGTGAGCATCATGGGTCCGGTTGTTGACGTCGAGTTTGATCGCGGCGGTCTGCCGGAAATCCTCAATGCCATTACGATCACTACAGTAACCGAGAGCGGCGTAAGTGTAAGTCTTACACTCGAAGCTTCGAAACATCTGGGTGACAACCGGGTACGTTGTATCGCGATGTCCTCCACGGACGGTCTCGTACGTGGTATGGAAGCAGTAGATACAGGAGCTCCAATCTCTGTACCTGTTGGGGAAGCGACACTGGGTCGTGTATTTAACGTACTCGGCGAAGCAATTGATACTGGCGGTACTGTAGCTGCTGAACATAAAAACCCGATTCACCGCTCTGCTCCTGCATTCGATGAACTGACGACTCAAGCTGAAATGCTGGAGACAGGTATCAAAGTTATCGACTTGCTGGCTCCTTACGCCAAAGGTGGTAAAATCGGTTTGTTCGGTGGTGCCGGTGTAGGTAAAACCGTTACAATCCAAGAATTGATCAACAACATTGCGCAAGAGCACGGTGGTATCTCCGTATTCGCGGGTGTTGGTGAGCGTACACGTGAAGGTAACGACTTGTATCACGAGATGAGTGATTCCGGCGTTATCAACAAAACAGCAATGGTCTTCGGACAAATGAACGAGCCTCCAGGCGCACGTCTTCGTGTAGCCCTCACAGGTCTGACGATGGCGGAATATTTCCGTGATGAAGAAGGCCGTGACGTGTTGCTCTTTATCGATAACATCTTCCGTTTCACCCAAGCGGGTTCAGAAGTATCTGCCTTGCTCGGTCGTATGCCATCCGCGGTAGGTTACCAGCCTACGCTGGCAACAGAAATGGGTCAATTGCAAGAGCGTATCACTTCCACGAAAAAAGGATCGGTTACATCCATTCAGGCGATCTACGTACCTGCGGATGACTATACGGATCCAGCTCCTGCAACAACGTTTGCTCACTTGGATGCAACAACGAACCTGGAGCGTAAAATTTCCGAGATGGGTATCTACCCTGCGGTAGATCCACTCGCATCCAGCTCCCGGATCTTGGCACCAGAAGTTGTAGGTGAAGAACACTATAGCGTAGCACAAGGCGTTAAACGTATCTTGGCACGTTATAATGAGCTGCAGGATATCATCGCGATCCTGGGTATGGACGAGCTGAGTGAAGAAGACAGAGCGCTCGTTTACCGTGCTCGTAAAATTCAACGTTTCTTGTCCCAGCCTTTCCACGTTGCTGAAGCATTTAACGGTATTCCGGGTAAATACGTTCCGGTTAAAGAAACAGTGCGCAGCTTTAAAGAAATTCTCGAAGGCAAGCATGACGATCTGCCGGAAGCAGCATTCCTCTTCGTGGGTACAATTGAAGAGGCAGTGGAGAAAGCTAAAACACTGGTATAATCTGAATCCAGGATTGTCCTTATGAAGCGAGCTATCCTTCGGATAGTTTCAGGAGGGATGGAATTGAGCACCTTTTTGTTGGAAATCGTAACGCCTGAGCGTTTGGTCTATTCAGAGCAAGCAGATAGCATCATCGCTCGTGGTATTGAAGGGGAACTAGGGATCTTGCCAGGCCATATCCCTATGGTTACTCCATTGCAGATTGCACCGATCATTATCAAAAACGGAAAAGAGAACAAGCAGGTCGCTATTGGCGGCGGCTTTATCGAAATCCGCAAAGATAAGGTTGTTGTTCTCGCAGAAAGTGCCGAATTCCCGGAAAATATTGATGTGGATCGTGCACGTGCAGCGAAGGAGCGGGCAGAACGCCGTCTCAGCAGCCAAAGCAACCAGGACCACTTTGATCACCGCCGTGCAGAGATTGCTCTGCAAAAAGCGGTTAACCGGATCAACGTATACGGCAAATAAACGATTAAAGGAAGCCCGGCGGCTTGGTCTGCCGGGCTTTTTTGCTTTGTTTCGATGAAATGACTTCCATATTCTTATGAAGTAATCTTATTTTTCTGGATGATTTTATGTAGATTCTCCGTTAATTTTTGTAAACAATGATCACCGTTCGTGTGATATTGAATATAGTATAGGACTATAGTAGTGGTGATAGTTACCACTAATAGACCCATTTTTGGCCAGTTCAATCCAAATTATTTCCGAGGAAATGACAAGATCGATATCGAAATAGCGCTCTTTTATGTCGTTTTAGTCACAAAATCCCGATGATTTAAAATTAAAATATTTTCAAAGTGGAAATCAATGTAATTGACAATGTATGATGAAAGAGCCTATATTCCATAGAGTCAGCAGAGATTGTAGCTGCGAAGATGAATTCCATGATCATTCACAGCCAGATTGTGCTGCTCGATGAAAGGGCAACACGAAGGATCTCCATATGGGGTACTTCAGCGGTGAATCAGTTGTGTTGTGCTGGAACAAACCATTCTTATGACTTTTAATTAGGATGACAAGCAAAATTACGCTGGTTGCTGCAACAAATGTGGAGGTAATGAATATATGGATATTGATCTGACGAATCAGTTGAACCAGTCATTAAGCACAAATGGGTTAGTTTCGATTGTCGTCTCGCTATTGTGCATAGCACTCGCTTGGTGGGCGCTGCAGAACCTGAAGCTTGATCTGATTATCAGACAGCCGAAGGGTGCTCAAGGAAGATTGCTGCATTTGCTGCTTGCCATTATTCTGGGTCATGCTGTATCCGGGTTCGTTATTGATTATTTATCATGGACCCAAATGTTGCGTCATTTGTTTTAATGTTGAGATGGTTGGTTAATCATCTGTTAGGTTCTTCATGCAGGCTGATTGTCGAATAACATCGATTGATTGTGTCAACAATTAGAGTATGATCAACCTGTTAACAATTAAGAAAAATGTGTGACGTGTAATTGGTTGAATTGAGATGTTTTATGTAAAAATGCTTGTATCGTACAATTCAAAAATGTTATGATGGAAGTTAGGGAATTAACAATTGTTCACTTTAACCTGAGGTTATAAACGGGATCCCCGGTAGTTTACCGGCTAATAATTATCCCAATCCGTCTGTCCTGATGTTTTGCTGACCTGTAAGCCTTAATTACAAGTTTGCAGGCAATCAGCACGGCAAGTGTTATCATCAATTTTGGATTATAAACCAATTCTTTTCTGAACAGACATCAGGCGTTTTTTGCCGGGCAATGTCGAAATTCCACACACAGCAACAGTCCTTTCTAACACAGAGGGCTTACGTATTCCGGAATGAAGAAAAGGGAATAAAAGCGCGGAGGGAACCATGATGAGCAAATTTATCGTCCGCGGTGGCAAAAGGTTGACCGGAAGTGTCAAAGTTAGCGGCGCTAAAAATTCTGTTCTTCCGATCATCGCTGCCTCTCTACTAGGGGAAGAAGGACAAAGCGTTATTATTGACGCGCCTCCTCTAGACGATGTGATGACGATTAACAAAGTGTTGGAATCGCTGGGAGCGGGTGTTACATACCGGGACGAAGTGATTACCGTGAATGCGGAAAAACTTACTTCCTGCGAAGCCCCGTATGAATGGGTAAGTAAAATGCGGGCGTCTTTTCTGGTCATGGGGCCTTTATTGACGCGTATGGGTCATACAAGAATTTCGCTTCCTGGTGGATGTGCCATCGGAACACGGCCGATTGATCAGCATTTGAAAGGTTTTGAAGCCATGGGTGCCGAGATCAGCTTGGGCCAGGGCTATATCGAAGCTCGCAGCCAAGGACGGTTGCGCGGTGCAAAAATTTATCTGGATGTAGCCTCCGTAGGAGCTACTCAAAATATTATGATGGCTGCAACGCTGGCTGACGGTGTAACCGTGCTGGAAAATGCAGCTAAAGAACCTGAGATTGTGGATCTGGCCAACTTCCTTAACGGAATGGGTGCCAAAGTACGTGGAGCGGGTACAGGAGTTATTCGCATCGAAGGTGTGGAGAAACTCACTGGAGTGAAGCACACGGTTATTCCTGACCGGGTAGAAGCGGGTACTTACATGGCTGCTGCTGCAATTTCTGGTGGCGATGTGTACATCGAAGGTGCAATCTCCGATCATTTGGGTTCGGTTATTGCGAAGATGGAAGAGATGGGAGTGACCATCCTGCCAGATGAGAATGGGGTACGTGTTATTGCTGACCGTCCGCTCAAGGCAGTAGATGTGAAAACATTACCATACCCTGGATTCCCTACTGACATGCAGTCCCAGATGATGGCGCTCTTGCTGGCATCTGAAGGAACAAGTGTCGTAACGGAGACGGTGTTTGAGAATCGCTTCATGCATGTGGATGAATTCCAGTTGATGAATGCGGAGATCAAAGTGGAAGGCCGTTCGTCCATCATTACAGGTAATGCCAAACTGAAGGGTGCCAAAGTTACAGCTACCGATTTGCGTGCGGGTGCTGCACTCATTATTGCGGGTCTGGTTGCTGAAGGTACAACTGAAGTCGGCGGTGTTCATCACATCGACCGTGGCTACGTTCACCTGGCTGAAAAGCTGAATGGACTGGGAGCCGACATTTACCGTATATCGGTTGAAGAACCGAAACTGGACGCAGCTAAGCCTGCAATCGAAAAAGCTGAGGAAGAAGTGCCGATGTTCAAGGTACAACCGACTTGGGCTTAAATCATGTGATTAGTAAAAAGCTAAGCCATCTGGCTTGGCTTTTTTTTATGCCTTTTTTAGACAACACACTGTTAAAGTATGGCCTACAATTCAGTACCTGATTCTATTAATAGCTGGTCTTAATGGAAGAACTGTGGGTTCAATTTTTGAATATACACAACCGAATAAAAGGACATCAATAGAGAATTACGGTGCATGGTTAAGCATATCAAAAATGGCTGTATAGCGGCGGTTTATCCACTATAGCAGAGCAATGTTAATCTAACATTAAAAAGAACCGGATGCTCTTTCTTTCTCTCAAATCAAGTTCTATCAAATCGAAACAGCTCATACCCTAAACTATGGATTTGAACAAAAGGACCGGTCTATGACGGCCTATGTACAACGGAGGGTATGTCGAAATGAAAGAAGCTCGTATACAGGTTAAGGTGCCCCTTGTCCCCCGTCCAATGATGGAGGAGTCCAAGCAGACTTCGGATGCCGGAATGGAGAAAGACAAGCTCGCAGCGATGAATACCCAAAATTCAGCTGCAGAGGCCAAAAGAACAATCAATTCAAACCCAGGAGCATCAGACCAGTCTGAGCGTGAGCCAAGAGGAATCCGCGTACCGGTCATCGAACTCGATCAGTTCCGCCGAGTAAAGAGACGCAGGATGAGGACATTCGGAAGAGGACGCAGGTGGTCAAGCGGATCCAGGCGCTGGCAACCGGCTGCTGCTGTATCAGGACTCTTGGCGCTGGCACTCCTGATCCCTGCTATATTAGTGTGGCCTCGGACAAGTGATCCGGTGAAGCCGGTCCCTGTTGCACCATCAACAGGCAGCGTAACGAACACCCTCCCTGTCCCAGCTGTGCCAGTGACATACCCAGAACCGAATGTAAGAGTGTATCTATCTGCAACGGGAACAACAATGAATCTTCCGCTTGAGGAGTATGTGACGGGTGTCGTTGCAGCAGAGATGCCTGCAGAGTTCAGGCTTGAGGCACTGAAGGCACAGGCCATTGCCGCACGTACCTTTATCGTCAGAAGGCTGGCAGCACATGATACCAGCGGTGTACCTTCAGGTGATGCAGATGTAACGGATACGGTCAGTCACCAGGTGTTTCTTCCGCCGGATCAGGTGGAGAAGGAATGGACACGGTTGGGGAAAGCGGAGGAATGGGAAAAGTTACAGCAGGCCATCCGCGAAAGCCGGGACGCCGTGATGACATATCAGGGTAAGGCCATTACCGCATCCTTTTTTTCAACAAGTAACGGTTATACGGAGAATGCTGAGGATGTATGGGGAAATGTCGTACCCTATTTGAAAAGTGTATCAAGTCCATGGGATCAGAAGTTAGCCCCGGGATTCAAGGAGACCGTCACAATGAAGCGCAGCGAAATTTTACAGAAGCTGAATCTGAGCGGCAGCGCCATCCCGGTTACTGCCCAGGAGAACGGCTCATGGATGGAAGTGCTGTCTACAACAGAAGGTCACCGGATTAAAGAGATGCAGATCGCAGGTTCAACGTTCAGTGGACCAGAGGTGCGCAAACTGCTTGGATTAAGATCCAGTCAATTCAGCTGGAAGGCTGAGGGCGATGAGGTGCAGATTACGACCTACGGATACGGACATGGCGTGGGAATGAGCCAGTGGGGAGCGAATGGTATGGCGCAGGAGGGACACACCGCGACACAGATCCTGAAACACTACTATACAGGTATATCCTTTGGACAGGCATCGAAGATGCTGGCCTCGAAATAAGAGACATCAAGACGTAAGGATTAATGCGGATTAATCTGAATTAATCCGGATATATCCGAATAAATGCGAGTTTATTCGTATGAATACGAATGTACGCAGATGAACAGGTTAGGTTGTACCTTTTGTACACCATTGACTTTAACGAATCTGAGATAACTTGATTGAGCCATATCACTCGATTGGAAATTTTGACGAATCCCAGGCACGTTATATCAATATATATATGCAATTACACCGATACTTCGCCCAAAAGGATAAATTAGAGTGTCAAAGATTCGTTAGAATCCCCAAACTGTGAATTTCTCTCTAATCAGGCCACTCAGGTTCGTTAGAAGTATTCCATTAATCTAATCTCGAGGTTAGATGGAACAGTCATTAGTGCCGGGACCTCACCGTTCTCTCATCTCACTTTAGCGAGCCTAAGGCGCAATAAATCCAATCACATCATATATCATGTCGTGTCGCTTTCAGCCGATAAGCACAATTCACATAGAAGGATTGGTTGACATTACAGTCAATCCTGCTTCTCTACCAACCAAACACCCATTCCGGAGCTTTTGAGATTTGGCTATATCAGTCTGAACCATAGTTACACCGGAACGGAGAGCGCAGAAAAAACCTTTAGAAGCGAAGCGTCCGCCTTTACTCCCGGATTTCACCTTTTAAAAAGGTGATAGAAGAAATCTGGGAGTAACAGTGGTCGAAAGGTTGTTCTGCGCGCGGAGTGGCTCAGTGCAACTCCAATCGGCCTTATATAGCAGTCTCTGAAACCTCCGTGAAAAAAATTAGAGTCGCACGTGTATAAAAGAGTTGCACCCGGTAACACTTGTTACTGAGGTGATCAAGATGAATGAACAAAACAAAAAAACAGTCCAAGAAGAAACTCCTAAAACAACTCAAGGAGTACCGGCCAGCCAGCCCTCTTCATGGAAAAGAGCAATGTCCAAACGTTGGGTCTTCCCGGCAGCCTACATCGCAGCAGCAGGCATTATACTAACATTAGTGTGGGTCTATCAGGGTACAGGCGAGAAAACGCTGAACTCCGATCCTGCTAGTGGAGTAGTAGAAACAGGAGCATCGGGTACAGAAGAAACAGCAGTTGGTGGAGAAGAAAGTGTGGAAGTTGTCGCCCAGTCGGAAAGTTTTGCATGGCCAGTAGCAAGTCCGTCGGAAATTTCTGTGGTTAAACCGTTCTATGAGAACGAAGGCACTACCGAAGAACATGAAGCCGCAATGGTGCAGTACAACGATACGTTTATTCCGAACACAGGCGTAGACCTGGCGCGTGGGGATAACAAATCATTTGAAGTAAAAGCAGCACTCGGAGGTAAAGTGACACGGGTGGAGCAAAATCCGCTGACGGGTCAAGTTGTGGAAATCACACACAGTGATAACCTCAAAACCGTATACCAAAGCCTGTCTGACGTCAAAGTGAAACAGGACGATGAAGTGAAACAGGGAGATGCAATTGCATCCGCTGGCGTAAATGAACTGGAAAAAACGCTCGGCAACCACCTGCACTTCGAAGTATACGAAGACGGTCAACCGGTTAACCCACAAGGATATCTTCCGGAAAAATAAATGATTTTTAACGCAGAATGAAAAGGGCAGAGGGAAATCCCCTCTGCTCTTTTTTGTGCTTTTCTGAAATTATTGGGACCTTCGAAGCTTGTCACACCTCTAAACCGCGAATATATAGGCATGCTCCTCATATAATGTACCAAACTATCCACACAGTAGGGAGGCGGGAGCGTGCACGATTACATCAAGGAACGGACCATAAAAATAGGTCGCTGCATTGTCGAGACGAGGAATACGGTCCGTACCATTGCCAAAGAGTTCGGCGTGTCAAAGAGTACGGTGCATAAGGACCTGACGGAGCGTCTGCCGGAAATCAACCCTGATCTTGCTGACCAGGTGAAACATATCCTGGAGTACCACAAGTCCATCCGCCACTTGCGGGGCGGCGAAGCGACCAAAATCAAATACAAAAAAACAAGCGGCAAAAAGCGTGAAGTACTGGCTTCCGCTAAATCGTAACCATCGCGAAAAGACGTAGGCCAAAAAGCTCACACATGGATTGAATCCCTCCCCTGAAGTATGATATGTTAAAAGCTGGTACAGGATCGAATTATGACATCTTATCAGCCCGATTTTTACATATATATGTTGCACTTTGTCGAACGAGCGGTGACGTGATAAGGGACTCTTTTTCACAGGATACGCTGACCAAATAATATCACTTTGGGGGCTCTTTTATGTTAAGCAAGGATATCGGTATTGATCTTGGCACGGCGAACGTGCTTATTCACGTGAAAGGAAGTGGGGTTGTCCTCGATGAACCTTCCGTCGTGACCATTGAAAGCGATACGAAGCGGGTCCTTGCTGTTGGGGAAGAAGCGCGTCGTATGGTGGGGCGTACTCCGGGTAACATTGTTGCCATCAGACCGCTGCGTGACGGCGTTATTGCGGACTTCGAAATTACGGAAGCGATGCTCAGACATTTCATTAATCGTGTGGGGGCGAGAAGCTGGTACAGCCACCCGCGTATTCTGATCTGTGCACCGACAAACATTACTTCCGTGGAGCAGAAGGCGATCCGTGAGGCTGCGGAGCGCAGCGGTGCCAAAGAAGTATTTCTAGAAGAAGAGCCAAAAGCGGCAGCCATTGGTGCAGGAATGGATATTTTTCAGCCGAGCGGCAATATGGTCGTGGATATCGGCGGCGGAACGACTGACGTTGCAGTCCTGTCTATGGGCGACGTAGTCACCGCCTCTTCTATTAAAGTCGCAGGGGACAAGTTCGACGAAGCAATTATCAAGTTTATCAAAGCCAAGTACAAACTCATGATCGGTGAACGGACTGCCGAGGATCTGAAGATTGCGATTGGTTCCGTAAACCCGGCTGGACGTCAAACCGAGATGGACATTCGCGGACGGGATATGGTATCCGGATTGCCTGTTACGGTAACCGTGTCGGGAAGTGAAGTACAGGAAGCGCTATGGGATTCCGTGCAATCCATTATCGTTGCAGCAAAATCGGTATTGGAGCGGACGCCACCAGAGCTGTCGGCGGATATTATTGACCGGGGTGTCGTGCTGACAGGCGGAGGCGCTTTGCTTAATGGTCTGGACGAGCTTTTGTCCAATGAACTGCATGTACCGGTATGGGTTGCAGAGGATCCGATGCACTGTGTCGTAAAAGGGACAGGCATTATGCTCAATAATTTGGATCAAGTGGTTAAGAAAAAGTTCTGATCTGCCGATATAAGTATCAAAGGTTCGCCTATGCTCGGCATTAGAACGGACAAGCATTGATCCTGCAGTGCAGGACAAGCGCTTGAGGAGAGGGGTTTATTCATGCTAAGAGGTTTGTACACCGCTACCGCGGGAATGATTACGCAGCAACGCCGCCATGACACAGCGACTCAAAATATTGTTAATGCGAACACGACGGGATATAAACAGGTGAACAGCGTAAGCCGCTCATTCCCGGAAATGCTCATTACGTTGGTCGGTGGAGATGCCAATGTTCCGACGAAGCGGCTGGGCAGGCTGAACACAGGGGTGTTCGCAGAAGAGAGTTTGTCCATGAATTTGCAGGGGGCAATTATGGAGAGTGGTCAAAAGAGTGACTTTGCCATCTCGTCCAATCTGTCCGTTAATGATCCGCAGACGGGACAACCTGTCGCTTTTGACGGTTCAGGCAAATTTGTACGAGCTGATGGCACAGTGATCTACCAGCCTCAAGCGTATTTTACGGTGCGGGATGCGGAAGGTAATACAAGATATACACGTGATGGTCACTTCCAGGTTACCGGAACGGGAGAACTATTAAGCTCAACGGGAGCGCAGGTTCTGGATAATAATGGACAGCCCGTTGTGTTGACAGGCTCAGTGGACCAATTTAAAGTGGATGAGCAAGGCCGTCTTGTGGATGCAGTCACGGGTGCACCGATGGGGGTTACGCTTGGAATCAGTGTCATTGATCAGCCTAACCAACTGGTTCGTGAGGGTGACGGTAATTTTAGTCTGTATGACCAGGAAGGTGCTACAGCACGAATGATGGCTGTGGGAGATAATGTGCAGATCCGTCAGGGCTACCTGGAAGGATCGAATGTGGATGCTTCTCAAGCTACCGTGGATATGAATGCCGCTTATCGTGCGTACGAAGCGAATCAGAAGGTCGTGCAGTTCTATGATCGAAGTTTGGACAAAGCTGTCAATGATGTAGGTCGTGTATAACGCGCGGCAATAGAGAGGATGAATTACTAAATGAATAATTCCATGATTAGTGCGAAGGTCTCCATGACCGCGATACAGCAACGTCTGGATGTCATTTCCGATAATATTGCCAACGTGAATACGGCAGGCTATAAAAGCAAGCAGGCAGCGTTCGAAGATGTACTGACCCGGGTGCAGCAGCAGCCGGACAAGTATAAGCTCGATGGACGCTCCACCCCAATGGGATATAATCTGGGATTTGGTGCCCGTTTGACGAGTGTGACGAAGGATATGTCTCAGGGGACACTGAATGAGACAGGCAGTCCAACGGATTTGGCGATCGAAGGCAACGCTATGTTTGCCGTTGAAGCGAATGGCCAAAAAATGTGGACACGTCAGGGAGCATTCCATTTTGTCCCTGATCCAACACCTAACCCGGATCCCAATGCACCTCAGATGATGGTACTGGTTAATGGAGAAGGCTACTTCGCGCTGGATCGTCAAGGTAACCGGATCACTGCTCCGAACAATAGTAAAGTAGCCTTCGATGAGAAGGGCAATCTATTGATCCGTCGCGGCAATGAAGCCAATGCAACGATTGGAGCCCAGCTGCAGCTTGTAGACATCGAACGTCCGGAAGGACTTGTGCAATACGCAGATAATCTGTTTGGTCTGGATGCCGGCTTGACTGAGGATGATGTGTTTGGCGCTAATGCGGCTACACGTGATGCAGTAGCTACGATTCGTGCAGGCTATCTGGAGCAATCCAATGTGGATCTGACACAGGAGATGGCACTATTGATGCAAGGACAGCGGACCTATCAGCTGGCAGCACGTGCACTGACATCAAGTGATTCGATGGCAGGTCTTGCCAACACTATAAGAGCATAAAGGTGAATGCGATGACAGATACACAGAAGCAGAACAGCAAGCCGGAGAAGAAGGAAGTCAAGAAGAAGAAAAAGAGTGGGTGGCGCGTCGCCAGATGGTTCCTGATCCCAGTCTTGCTTGTTCTTGCCCTCGCTGGCGGCATGGTCGCTGGTTATGTGGTACTGGGCAAACAGGATATTGGCTCCGTATTCGAGTGGAGTACCTGGAAACATGTATATGATCTGGTGTTCGCTTCATGATCGTGAAATAGCGAAAACTCCTGCGCAGGCAGGAGTTTTCTTTTTCGCGTTGAAAACAGTATAATGATGGATGACGTTTGACGTCAAAAGAGGCCTCCCCTGCGAAAGACGATTGTCATCGCGAAGAGAGACCCCTTATCTCAACCTTCACTACTGCAGTCATGAAGGATATTAGTAGTGTTAACTGAAAATGCGTTTTTCATACCAAATAAAATAACCACATTTATATGTAATTCATTAGCATAATGGTTTTGTTTTAGCGACGTAGTGGAGGGGACGGAATCGATTCTGAAGAAGCAAAGCGTTCGCCTTTGTCTCCAAATTTTTACCTTCAAAAAATGAATCGAGAAAATTTGGAGACAACAGCGATCGGAAGAACGATCCGTAACCGTAACGGCCACCGCGCACACAAGCAATTATGTTGGTATGATTCACATGTAAATGACACTGAAAGGAGATTACACTGTGCTCGATAGCAAACAGATTCAAGCCATTATCCCGCACCGTCCCCCGTTTCTGCTGGTGGACAAGATTGTAGAAATGGAGGATGGCAAACGCGCCGTTGGTCTGAAAAATGTAACAATCAACGAACCGTTCTTCCTCGGTCATTTCCCGGCATACCCGGTAATGCCAGGTGTGTTGATCACCGAAGCGCTGGCTCAAGTAGGAGCAGCAGCTATTCTTAACGTGGAGAGCAATAAAGGCAAAATTGGCTTTTTGGCGGGACTGGATAATTTCCGATTCCGTGGACAAGTTGTGCCCGGAGATACGTTGATGCTGGAAGTGGAAATTACACGTCTGAAGGGTTCGATCGGTAAAGGCAAAGCGACAGCCCGCGTGGAAGATAAAGTCGTTGCTGAAGGCGAAATCATGTTTGCACTGTCTGACCCAAGCTGATTACAACCATGAGCATTTGCATCAGTCTGGGTGTACATAACGGATTGATGCAGGATGCTGAAGTAGCTCAGCAAACCATTGAATTTATATAGACGGAAGGGGTTTATAGGAATGGAACAGTTAAGCGGAACAGCAGCACGGACGTTACAACAGTGGTTGGAGGATGCTTCGATTGATGAAGCGACGAAACAGGAGCTTCGTGATTTGCAGGATCAGCCGAAAGAGCTGGAAGATCGTTTCTATCGAAATCTGGAGTTTGGTACAGGTGGATTGCGCGGGGTCATTGGCGCCGGAAGCAACCGGATGAACAAGTACACCGTTGGCCGGGCGACTCAAGGTTTTGCACGTTATCTGCTCGAACAGCATGGGGACAAAGAAGGGAGACCTTCTGTGGTCATCGCCCATGACTCCCGTCACTACTCGCCTGAATTCACGCTGGATGCTGCCTTGGTTCTTGCCGGAAACGGCATTGTTGCCAAGCTGTTCAAATCCTTGCGCCCTACACCGCAGCTGTCCTTCAGTGTGCGTCACTTGCAAGCGACCGGCGGCATTGTGGTAACGGCAAGTCATAACCCACCGGAATATAACGGATACAAAGTGTACAACCACGAAGGTGGCCAACTGGTACCGCATGAAGCTGAGAAAGTTATCCAATACATTCAGGAAGTTCCTTCCCTTGCCGATGTGAAAAAGCTGACCCAAGAAGAAGCCGAAGCACAAGGCTTGCTGGTATGGCTGGGTGAAGAGGAAGATCAGGCATTTGTCGATACAGTTGCCAGCGTGAGTCTGAGTCGTGACCTGATTCAATCAGGCATAGGCCGTGACTTCAAAATCGTCTTCACGCCACTGCACGGCACAGGAAACATTCCAGTACGTCGTGTATTGGAGCAGATCGGTTTTGAGCAGGTACATATTGTGGCAGAACAGGAACAGCCGGATGCTGAATTCTCCACAGTGAAGTCCCCTAACCCGGAAGAACGCGAAGCATTCACGCTTGCCATGAAACTGGGTGAATCCGTAGGTGCTGACATTCTGATTGGTACGGATCCGGACGCAGACCGCATGGGTGCAGTTGTGAAAGACAATGATGGCAAGTACTTTGTTCTGTCTGGTAACCAATCCGGTGCGATCATGGTGCACTACGTGCTGAGCCGTCTGCAAGAGACAGGCAAGCTGCCAAGCAACAGCGCAGTAGTCAAAACGATTGTAACGAGCGAGATGGGCGCGGTCATTGCAGAGCACTACGGTGCAGAAGTGATGAACACCCTGACAGGCTTCAAATATATCGGTGAAAAAATGAACCAGTTCGAAGCAACTGGCAGCCATACCTTCTTGTTCGGATATGAAGAGAGTTATGGCTACCTGGCAGGTAGCTATGCTCGTGACAAAGATGCCATCCTGGCTTCGATGCTCATTGCAGAAGCTGCTGCATATTACAAAAACCAAGGTAAAACACTGTACGATGTCCTGCAGGAGCTCTATAGCCAGTTCGGGTATTTCCTGGAGAAGCTGGAGTCCCGTACGCTGAAAGGCAAGGACGGCGTAGCGCAAATCCAGGCGAAAATGACGGATTGGCGTTCCAATCCGCCACAAGAAGTAGCGGGTATCGCGGTACAAGATGTGCTCGATTACTCTCTTGGTCTGGATGGCTTGCCAAAAGAAAACGTCCTGAAGTTCATTTTGGCAGATGGATCATGGTTCTGCCTGCGTCCTTCCGGTACAGAGCCGAAGATCAAAGTGTACTTCGCAGTACGTGGTGAGAGCTTGGAAGATGCGGAAGGCCGCATTGAACGTTTGGCTTCCACGGTAATGTCGCGAGTAGACGCACAATAAGTACGATTGTTGTACAAAGCACGAATGGTTAAAAGCCTCTCCGCACCGTAAGGTTGGTTGGCGGAGGGGCTTTTCTTTTAGGTGTGATTTTTGCAGAAGTTGAAACAGATTGATCGGATATTCGGAGGCTTGTTGACACAAGCTGTGTATATACCCGTTAATTATTTGAATGAATTACTTGAGCTGAACGTGGATTTGGTTCCAACACTTGAGGAGGTACATGTTGTGCGTCAAAAATGGCTTTATTGGAATACCGCTTCCCGGAAGTGGCTGTGGCTTGTTGTCATTATAGGAATGATCGCTTCCATCCCTGTTATTAGTGATCGGGTACAGACGGAGTCGTCCGCCAAAAAGGTGGAGCTTGTATTCAATTACAGAGGTCTGTTGGATATATCGGCTTATCAAGCCCATCCCCAGGATTTTATGAATGAGCAATTGACTCGTCTGAAAGATGCCGGAGTCACAACGATGGCCGTATTCGAAAGTACGCTGGATGAGCTTAGAAAGTCACGGAAACTGACCGTATATAACGGGCAGGATGTTGCTAACCTGACTCAGAACGTGGTTTCTCCTAACGAGAACTTCACGTATGTATTGTTCACATCCGAAGAAAATGCTCAAACGTATACACCCATTATTGAACAAACGTTCGCGGATCGTCAGATTCCGGTGGTACCATGGGAATTTGAAGGTCGTAGCGGCTTGATTTTGCAGACTCCTCCGGAGAATGCCAACATGCAGCCGATGCAGCCGGATCCGGTTGCCATCCAAATGCTGCGTGATAAAGGGTTTTACATTTTGCCAAGGATCGCGGATAGCGTGCCATACAGCCAAGAATCCATGGAGCGCCTGCTGACCTTCTTCGAAGAGAATGGCGTGAAACGCATCCTGTTTGATGGCGATGCAGTGAAAGGGTACAATGATAATGCGGAGATGAAGAGTCTCGATCAGTTTGCACAATTGTTGAACAAACATGACATTGGACTTGCAGCCATTGAAAACTTGAAGAAACCTCAATCCGGATTTGAAACTCTTGCCTACAAAACGGACTACAACGTTGCTCGTTTGTATTCGTTAAGTGAGGGAGATGCCAACCTGGATGTAGACGTGATTGCGGACCGTTTTGTGCTCGCTACCAAAGACCGTAACATCCGCATGCTCTATTTGAATGCAGGGCCTAGCCGGAACACGGCCAAAGCCATGATTACGGATCCGATTGAGAACCTGATTAACAGTCTGGGTGAGCCAGGGCATGCTATTGAACGCATGGAGAAGCGCGGATTCGAGCTTGGACAGGCTGAGGCTTTTACAGTAAAAGAATCTTCGATTCAGCGTTATGCCAAGCTGGTTGCACTAGTTGGTGCAATTGCCATGATTACCTTGATGGTGTCATACTTCGTACCACTGTTGACCTTGCTTGTGTTTGTGTTAGGTTTGGTTGGAAGTGCGGGCTTGTTCCTTCTGAAACCGACCTTGCTTGAGCAGGGGATTGCCTTGCTTGTTGCGATCTCTGCACCAACCATTGCCATGGTGCTTGCGGTGAGAACCGTGAATTATCAGCAGCAGCGTCAACCCAATGCATCTGCAGGTCGTCGATTGGCACAAACGTTGATCTTATATGTAAGAACGTCCATTCTGTCGTTCCTTGCTGTGCCGTTTATGATCGCATTGCTCAACAGCATTACGTACAGTCTTGTCATTAACCAGTTCAGGGGCGTGAGCCTGCTGCACTTTGCTCCGATGGGACTGGTAGCTATTTATATCTTGTTTTACCGTGGATCGGGTACGATTTCCATTAAGCAGCTCAAAGGAATTCTGCGTACACCGGTTAATGTACTGATGGTTGTTCTGGCGGTTGTTGCAGCCGCAGCTGGATATTATTATTTGACACGTACAGGGAACTCGGGTTCAGTAACCCCATTTGAGATGTTCCTGCGTACAACGCTGGAGGATACATTTGGCGTACGACCAAGGTTCAAAGAATTTGTGCTGGGACACCCGCTGTTTATCGTTGGCGTGTTCGCCGCTTTAAAATATCGTCAAGTCATCTTTGTACTCATTATTGCAGCGATTGGACAGTTGTCCATGGTGGATACGTTCGCGCATATCCATACACCGGCTGTATTATCTCTCATTCGCGGAGTGATGGGACTGGGAATCGGCTTAATCTTCGGTATCATTGCTGTGGGTGTGTGGCAAGTAGCGGAAGGATGTTGGAAAAAATGGTCACCACTTCTCAAAAGTTAGTCATCTCAGGATATTACGGATTCCGCAATAGCGGAGACGAAGCGGTACTTAAGTCGATTCTGACTGCACTGGAAGAGGAGAGTCACAGATCCGGCGTCAACATTGAGCCGATCGTGCTCTCCATCGATCCGGAGTCAACGACCTCCATGTATGGGGTACGTTCCGTTCACCGTATGAAATTGAAGGAAGTTCGCGAAGCAATCAAGGAAAGTGACGGATTGATCAGCGGCGGCGGAAGTTTGCTGCAGGATGCAACCGGACTGAAATCCATTCCCTACTATTTGGGTGTAATCAAGCTGGCCCAGTGGCTGAAAAAACCTACGTTTATTTATGCTCAGGGAATCGGGCCCGTTAACCGTAAATTCTTTAATCCGATGATCCGATCTGTATTCAAGGGTTGTAAGTATATATCGGTGAGGGATGAACAATCCGCAGATTACCTGCGCGGACTTGGACTGCAGTGGAATCAGATTCATGTGGTGCCAGACCCGGTTATGGGACTGCCTTTGCCTGAGGCTAGCAGAAAAAATGATGTTACGACGGGAACTGTGCCGGATCAAGCGAGCGATGGTTCGTCTGTGGGACAAACTAAACTTCCGGTCATCGGTATATCCGTGCGTTTCTGGGAGTCCGATCGGAAGGAACTGACGGCGATTGCCTCAGGACTGAAGAAGCTATGTGCCAAAAAAGCAGTGCATCTGCGTTTTATGCCATTTCATTTGCCAAAAGACGAACAGGCCTCCCGTTTTCTTATGGAGATGCTCGGAGACGTTACTAGTAAAGGCAGCGAGGTCAGTATCACTCCGAATCTGACCGATCCGCAGCTTATGCTGGAGGAAGTCAGCAAGTGTGATATTGTCATTGGCATGCGTCTGCACAGTTTGATCTACGCCGCATCGCAGTATGTGCCACCTGTGGCCATCTCATACGATCCCAAAATCGATCAGTTCATGCTCCGTCTGGATAGTAAGCCTGTAGGGAACACGACTGCACTCGATGGGGACAAACTCGCGAAGAGCGTAGCCTCTCTTCTCGATCAACGTTCACAGTGGTTGAAGGAAAACGAAGATCGCATTACCGAACTGAAGCAGGAGGCCAGAGTCCCTGCACAGCAAATTATTAACTATTTAGGCCGCAAAGGGTGAGATAAAGATGAATCAGACCGGACCAATACCTACCGTTTCGATCTATGGCATTCCTTTTTCAAAACTGACGATGAAAGAAACGGTGGAGACTCTCAGGGAAGCCGTGTTGTCGAAGAAGCCTCATCAGGTCATTACAGCGAACCCGATCATGGTGATGGCAGCACTGGAGAATCCGTCCATGATGCAAGTGATGCAGTCTGCCGAATTGATTGTACCGGATGGTACAGGTGTCGTGTGGGCTGCCAATTATTGTGGGGATCCTGTAGCTGAGCGAGTACCCGGATTTGAGCTTTTACATGAATTGCTGCGGGTTGGAGAAAACTATCGCTGGGGTGTGTATTTGCTCGGTTCCACCCCTGAGGTGATTCAAGAAACGGCAGTTCGGTTACAACAGCAATATCCGGCGATCCGTATTGTGGGTTATCGCGACGGTTATTTTGGTCCGGCTGAGGACGAAGAAGTGGTTGCTTCCATTCGGGAAGCTGCTCCTGATCTGCTGTTTGTGGCACGCGGCGCAGATACGCAGGAGCCCTGGATTCACAAGTATAAGGAGGCGCTTCAGGTTCCTGTAACCATGGGCGTTGGCGGCAGTTTTGATGTCATTTCCGGCAAAAGTAAACGTGCCCCAAAACTGTTCCAGAAGCTAAGACTGGAGTGGTTCTACCGACTGCTTCGCGAACCGAGTCGTGCAGGCCGCATGCTTGCGCTTCCAAAATTCGCGATTAAAGTAATCCAGGACAAAGAAAACGTGACTAAAGCCCGTTAAATACAGGCTATTACGAGAAAAATGCACGTTTTTGCTAAAAATTGAGGTTGGCGTTTCGCGTGTGATCAGCGTATAATTCATTCCGGATTACATGTGTACCAAAGAATGAATCAAACTTTTATTTGCACCGTGTCACTCCGACGTCAGAACAACCTTTCGATCGCTCTTATCCCCAGATTTTTCTGATATCCATTTTAATGGATAAAATCCGGTAATAAAGGCGAACGCTGCGCTTCTACAGGTTATTTCTGACTTCTCCGTTGTAGTGCAAGTGTATTCATTAAATATGGCTAACAATATTTCTTTATATATAAAAAAGAGATCAGGGGATTTATAATTTCGTATGGGTATTATAATTGGGGGTCGAATGTTCAAATGGTAGCGATCTTTATCATTGGATTTATCGTGTCGATGGGACTGGCTCTTGCCCTGACACCGCTTGTCAAAAAGTTTGCGGTTAGAATAGGTGCAATGGACACACCGAATGCGCGTAAAGTGCACACTCGGATCATGCCACGTCTCGGTGGATTGGGAATCTTTCTTGCTTTTATAATTACAGTAGCTGCACTTCTTCCATTTGTATCTGCATGGTTTACGACGAGAGATATGAGTTTTGTCAGTGCCTTTCTGATCGGTGGATCCATTATCGTTCTGATCGGAGCGCTGGATGACCGTTTCGAACTGTCAGCCAAAGTAAAACTGCTCGGGCAGCTCATTGCTGCAGCAGTCGTAGTATTCGGATTTAACATCCGAGTGGATTTTGTGAACATTCCTTTTCAGGATGCGTACTCTTCACTTGAAGCATGGGTATCCATTCCGCTGACGATTCTGTGGATTGTTGGTGTAACGAATGCGATTAACTTGATTGACGGTCTCGATGGTCTTGCAGCCGGTGTATCCGGTATTGCGATTGGTACCATTGCCGTGATGTCCTTCCTGATGGGCAATATGATGATTGCCTTGATGTGCCTTGTGCTGCTGGGCAGCATTATCGGGTTCCTGTTCTTCAACTTCCACCCAGCCAAGATCTTCATGGGAGATACGGGATCACTATTCCTTGGTTTCTCTCTGGCGATGCTATCCATGCTTGGGTTTAAACAAATTGCAGTCGTGTCCTTCATCACGCCGCTGATCATTATCGGTGTACCACTCTCGGATACCTTCTTCGCGATCATCCGTCGTGCGGTACAACGGAAACCGATTTTCTCACCGGACAAAGGTCACTTGCATCACTGCTTGCGTGAACTTGGATTCAGCCACCGTCAGACGGTGCTGATCATCTACGGTATTGCCGCATTCTTCGGTGTACTGGCGATCATTCAATCGTCGGCAGCCATGTTCGAAGCCAACTGGGTAACGTTTGTCGTGATCTGTATCATGATGTTCTTCCTCCAGGTTGGTGCAGAAGTGATTGGACTTGTAAGCAAAACCAGAAGGCCAGTTATTAATTTCCTGATGCGCATGCGCGTCAAGATGAATCCGGAAACTCGCTCGAAATCCTAGATATAAATGGTTGTTTACTGCAATTCTTGAATATTATCCAAGCCCCAAACCTTATCCGTTATGGATAAGGTTTTTTTGTTTAATTTGCTGTTTTTACTAAATAATTGGAACCTGATCGCCGATATAAGAGGTAACTGACTTAAAAAGAGGAGAGATGATTGCATGCAGCGTACGAAGAAGCCGATGATTTGGCTTATGATGGTGGCACTGGTTGTATCGTTGATACCGGCAGGATTTGCACCAGTCGCATCGGCGGCAGACAAACAGACGAGTTATTTTACTCCCGATATTTCTGAATTCAGAAATACGGTTGATCTGACATTGACAGCAGGGGCAAATCAGATAACACGAGATAAAGTATATAAAGTAACAGATGCTCAACAAGCGATTACGGGTACGTATACCAAAGTAACGGGTTCAACACTGGGTGCAAACATTCAATTGTTGAACTGGGACCAAAGCACAAATCGCTGGGTAGAAGATCCTGCACGTGTTGCTCCAGCAGTAGTCACGTTAGATACAGATAGACCTGATAATCGTTTCAAGGCAAATCTCACTCTTTATCCGGGGATGAACCGCATCACATTTACGGGTGCACAAGGACAGAATGAACGTTCCGAAACGTTTTACATCTTATTTGACCAAGTACCATACGTAGAAAAGCTGCAAGTACTCGGTGGGTCCGATAACTTGGACCTTAATGAAGGGACTCAAATTGTAGTAAACAAGGACGAGATTACACTTCAAGGTACAGCTGTGAACGCTACGAAAGTGACGGTGTCTGTAAACAATGGCCAAGCTTTGGCTACACAGCTTTTACAAAATTATTCATTCTTCTCTCCGCAGCTTAAGCTGAATCCCGGCGTGAATGATCTGAAGCTGGTAGTACAAAATGGTTCTGACACACTAACGTTCAACTATTCACTATTATATTATGATGAGAAGAATCCAATCGTGAAGTTGGATCTGTTGGATTCCAGTAGAAATGCACAAAGTTTGCTTGGTGTTGAACCCGTATTTACTGAAGATACGGACCAGGCTAAAGTTCATGTGCAAATGTTAATACCTTATGATGAAGTAAATAAAAACAAGTTCAGTGAAGGCGCTGAAATTTATGTTGACAACAATACGACAAAAGAGACACCTACTTTTACCGAGGAAGTTTTCATTCCAAGTCTGAAAGATAACACACCTTCGTATTGGTTAGTTGCTTTTGATATCAATGCTGTGAACTTTAACAAGGATACAGCTGGCGTGGTTTTGCAAGACCAAAATCATACATTGTCCGTAACTTACGGAACAAAGACTATAAGCAAAAATATGGATTTTCAGTACATGAAAGGTCAGACCGTCATTACTGATCTGAAGTATCTCAAGGGATATAGCGGAAGTGGGACCACTAATCTTCCGACTGGTGAGCCCTTGAACGGTGCTAAAGTGGACTCAGGTGACTTCTACATTATGGTCAACACGAACGGCAAACCAGCTGATCCGTTGACAGGATTGAAAGCCAATTACCTTCCACTCGGGACAAGCGGAATCACGGTGAACCATGTGGCTACAGTGTCAGATACCAGTTATATCTTCAAAGTGGTTGGATTAAAGAACGGTAACCAAACCGTTCGTTTTAACTACGATAGTTCTACAGCCTATAAAGACGTTACAATTTCTTATGCATCCAAAAATTATATTTACGTTGAAAATCTGACCGATGGTCAAACGTATAATGTGGATTCTGGAGCCGGAAAAACACTTGCTGTCAAAGGACAATACATTGACTTTGAAGACACGATCAATAGTAATTATTTCGTTGCAGAAGTGTTTGCTAACGGTGAGAAAGTTAAATCAACCAATACTTCAGAGACTCTTGACCCTACCTGGTTAAATAAAACTACTGGCGCCTTCAATTTCACACTAAATATTTCTTTAGAGAATGGACCTTTGGTCTTTGGGGAAAACAGAATTATTTTGACAGGTACAGGTAAGGATGATAAAGGCCAAGCTCGTGAGATCCGCAAAGAGCTACGGATATATGTTGTAGATAATAATGTATCTACGATTACTAACTTCCAGCCTGCTGTGGGAAAAGATCGTCCTAGTTTTCCACCGAAAGAATTCAGCGCGGACAACCCGCAGCTTGCACAGATTTTCAATCTGACGCCTGAGTTTATTTACAATGATAGTAAGTACACGACTAGTTTAAAGAACTACGATTTGGTTCTGCGTGGTAGCGGTGCAGTCAAAATGAATTTAAATATGGGAACCAAAAATATTCTGTCAGTGGACTTGCCGGTTAACTCAGTAGATAATGCCGTGGTCACTTTTGCCGGTGAACGCTATACTTATGATTTCGCAGGTAATCAAAAAGACTTTATTATGCGCGTTCAGGATTTGGTTGCAGATGCACCGGGAACGTATGTGTACACCTTGGAACTAATCAATGAGACCGGGGCTAAAACTTCGCAAAGACTGGAGATTGTCAGAGAAGTGAGTGCCTATCGCATTCTGTCTCCACAACCGACCGTTGGTAATCAAATTGTGGTAAACAAAAACTTTGTTCACTTTGACATTGAAGCGGAGGGTGCAACCGAAGTTCTTATCGGTAAAGATCCTGCTGTGAAACGTACAGATTTGGGAGAAAACCGTTTTGTATATGACTATGTAGGATTGAAACAAGATAAAGAAAATAAAATCAAAATCACAATCACACGCGCTGGTACAAGTAACACGGATACCATTGAAGTGTTCTACACAGGTACTGTGGGTGTAGATGCTCAGTACATGGCACCGAAAGTGGCAACAAAATATACCGTATTCAACAAGGGACTTCAACTCAGTTTCCCAAAAGGTACTGTAATGCAAAGCACAAGCACAAGAGGTATTACGAAGTACTATCCGGATACGAAGCTTCTATTCGGTATTGCAGACCCTACTACGGGGATTGTAGAACGTCGCAATGACTATGGTAACATTATTGGCTTCCCTGGAACGGGTGAAAATAGTGGTGCTCCGGCTTGGAGTATTCCGGATGAGTACTTGCTTAACTTTGGATCAACAAGTGCATCAAGTAACTTTGGGGCAATCTCTGAAATCTACTGGATTAATGGTGGCTTGGGTGAGTCAGGAGATCTGGGCTCAGCTACGTATGCAGCTCCAACGAATGGATTGACGCCTTACTCCGTAGAAGGGTTGTTTGGAAATCCTCAGACACCTACAGAGCGCAAAATAACACCATCACAGCGGGGAACTCTTACGTTGGCCTTTAATCCTAACGTGGTAGACGAAGCTGGTTCTACAATTACTGTATATCGGTATACAGCAACTCGTCAGTGGGAAAATATTGGTGGTGAAGTTGATACCAAAGCACATACGGTCACTGTGCCATTTGATGAATTCGGCTACTATAAAGTAATGAAGTTGAGTCGCAGCTATAATGACATAACGAATCATAACTGGGCTCGTAATATTTTGAATGGTCTCTATTCCAAAGGATTTATGAACAACTTGCGTTTTGAGCAATTCGGTACAGATGATCAGACAACACGTGGCGAGTTCGCGACATTGCTGGTTAAAGGTCTTAACTTGCCAATTAACTCGGACAATAATCGTACGTTCGTGGATCTCGTACCAGGTGCAAGATCTGCAACATGGGATTATGACCGTATTGAGACAGCGGCAAGAGCAGGGATTGTAACGGGTCTGACGGACGGTGTGTTTGGACCGGATCAACCGTTGACACGTGAACAAGCAGCAGTCATGATTGCTCGTGCTCTGAAGCTGAAATTGGCAACGAATGATAGTAAACTGGATGCTTCACTTGCTAAGGCATTTTTGGATTCAGGCAGCATTGAGAAATATGCAGGTCCATCCATCATGGCAGTTTCGAAAGCTAAAATCATGGAAGGAGCCGCTGTAACGGTTCCGGGCCAGAAGAAGCCACAGTACAATTTTAATCCAAAAGGTAATTTGACTCGTGCAGAAGCGGGTAAAATTGCTGTTGAACTTCTCAAGAAAAGCACCAAAGTATTCCCTAAAAACTTGAGTTAATTCATCCAAGTTCATTTATGCATTATTGGAAGGACCTGTCCCTTGTGCTAAAGGGGCGGGTCCTTTTGACTGTTAAGGAATTGGAAAAGAACACTTTTATAATAGTAGAAAACTGTTTTTTACCAATAACTATTTTTGTAATTTGCTAGAGTTTAAGATACAATAACGGTAAATACACAATGATCTAGAGGGTGAAGTTAGCTAATGAAACCGATTTATTCGAAGGCCCAGCTGGGCTACATGAAAGCAAAGACACAGTTCGAGAAGCAGGCAGTCATTCTGGAGAAGAAAATAGAAGATACACGTAAAACGCAGGAAATTTCCCAGGAGGTAATGGAAGGGCTTGTACAAGCGACTGGCTTCCATGATGCGTATAATAATTTGACTCTGGCTGAGAATGAATTGATTGAATGGTCTCACACCACCATGAAGCATGAAAAGACGTACCGGGAGAACAGACAACCGATTGATGATATGTATCTCAGATTGAACAGTGATCCTAAGATGCGTGCTCAAATTATCGATCTTGCAATGAAAATTCGCTAATTGTTATATAGAAATAACTGGGTAAGAAGGCATTCCTTAAGGAATGCCTTTTATTTTTCTTATGAGGCAATTTGTCGCTTCATGTATAGGCTGAGCGGGTATAAATAAACGTTCAGACCAATTCAGACGCGGTAGAGACCCGTTATGGCTACCACAATAGTACTGATTTTAAAGTTTTGGACCCAGTAAATTACCCGCACTGCATCAATACATAAATAAGTTCAAAACTTTTTTTGAAGAACCCGCAACTTTTTGAAATCTACTGCGTTTAAGATGTAGAGTCAAAAACATTGGGCCTCTTACCAAGAATGACCTCGTGAAGAATCTTGTCTATTTATTAGAAAAAATTGCTTTACGGCGAGAGGAACCCATTGTATAATACGTTAGGTAGGATTAGGAAACTACTCTATTTTCGTATGATTCTAAGGTTAAGCTAGTTTACAAGTTTCTGTGATAAGCTCACAGACATCATTTATATTAACTTGCTCAGGACTCTGGAAAGGGGGTGCAACAATATATGAGGAACACGAGCGAAACTATTAAAGAAAATTCCCATGTTATGAACACCCAAGGAGGAGAAAAAAAGGTTATGAAGAAAATTTTATCCGTCGCTTTGTCTACAGCAATGGCATTCTCGATGTTTGCATCTGTAGCATTTGGTGATACAGCTACTACACCACAACAACAGTTTGATGCATTGAAAGCAAAAGGTATCTTCAATGGTTATCCAGATGGCACAGCTGGTCTGGACAAAGAGATGACTCGCGCTGAGTTCGCTAAAGTTATCACTAAATTGCTTGGCCTGAAAGAAATCACTGGTGTATATTCTTACACTGACAAAAACTACAATGCTAAAAACTGGGCTGCTCCTTACATCGAAGCAGTAACAGCTGCAGGCATCATGGAAGGTAAAAACACTGAGAAAAAAATCTTCGATTTCAACGGTAAAGTAACAATCGAAGAGATGGCTACCATCTTGACTCGTGCACTTGACCTCGAAGTTCCAACTGAAACTAACAACACAGCATCCGCATGGGCTAAAGGTTATGTTCAAGCGGCAATCAATGCAGGATTGCTTGATTCCAGCCTGAACTTCCAATCCAACGCTTCCCGCGAATTGCTCGTTGGCGCTGCTTATGCAGTTGATCAAGAGCAAAGCCTGAAAGTTGCTTCTTACGATGTAACTGAAGCTGGTAAAGTTGTTACTTTCAAAATGAGCGACGGTGAATCCGTTAAAGTAACTTTGGATAAAGCTCTCGAAGCTAACAAAGAAACTGAAGTGAAATTTACTTACAAAGATAAAGAGTTCACTGAGAAAGTTACTTATGTAACTACAGTAGCTCAAGCAGTATCTTCTGTATCTGCTACAAACCTGAAAGAAATCACAGTTAAATTTGATGGTACTGTAGATCAAATTTCTGCTGAAAGCAAAAACAACTATGTTGTGAGTGGCGTGACTTTCAAAAGCGCTACATTGTCTGATGACAAAACAACTGTAACATTGTTGGTGGAACAGAATTCTTCTGCTCTGACAAACCAAAGAGCAACTAGCCTGCAAATCAACAACGTTAAAAACGCTGATGCAACTAAAACTATTACACAAAAAGTTGAGTTTACTCCACTTGATGTTGCAGTTCCAGAAGTGAAAGAAGTTCAAGCTCTGGGAACTAAAGCATTCAAAGTAGTATTCAGCGAGCCTGTTAAACCTGAAAGTGTTATCTCTTCATCTTTCCGTGTAGATAACAATGTAATTGCTGCTTCTGTTAAGTATGTTTACCCTAACACAGCAATCGTAACTACAGACTTGTCTGCTGGTGAGCACACATTGCGTGTGAGTGGCGTACAAGACTACTCTGGTCTGACTATCGTTCCAGTGGAAAGCAAATTCACTGCAGCTGTAGACACAGCGGCTCCTAAAGTTGTAAGTGTAAAATCTAACGACTTGAAGGAAGTAACTGTTGAGTTTGATGAAACTGTGAAAAGTGTAGCAAGTGCTTATGCTAACACTACAGGCAACAACGCTCAATCCATTGAAATCAACGATAACAAAGTTACGCTGACATTCAACAACCCGTTGAACGTATCCGAGAACACAGTCTACCTGACTGCAGTTTCCGACTACAGCAACAACTCTGCTTCCGTTGATGCAAAAGTAACTCCAACACTGGATACTGTTCGTCCTACAGTTGTAGCTACTGAGTTCAAAGTGGAAAATGGTAACTACTTCGCTGAAATCACATTCAGCAAATCGTTGCAAAATGATCCAAGCAGATCTGACAGAGCTTCAAACCCAGAAAATTATGTTCTGAAAGATGCTGACGGTAAAGTTGTGACTGTTACAGGTTTGACTTCTAAAGGTAACCCTGTAATTGCACCAACTTACTACCCTGCTGACAAAAAGGTTAGAGTTAACCTGGGTAGCAGCTTGAAAGAAGATGCAACTTACACGTTGACTGTATCTGGTGTCGCTGACACTGCTTACATCGGAAATGTATTGTTGCCATACACTGCTACACTGAACGCTAACACTGCTCAAAATGGTAAAGTAACTCGTGTTTGGTCTTCTGTTAGCGAAGGCACTCGTTACGTTTATGTTCAATTCAACAAAACTTTAGCTACTACTGGCGAAGGTAATGCTCTTGAAGCAGCTAAATACACTGTATCTTCTGTAGATGCTAGTGGAAATGCTACTGGATCTTATCAAATTGCTAAAGAGAACAATGACATTAACTTGATCTCTACAAACACTGTTCGTATTGCGGCTACTGGAAGCAATATTCCTACTGGTTTCAATTGGGATAAAGCAGTTGTAACTGCAAGCTACATCAAAGATTCTGAAGGTAATTACTTCAATAACGGATCTTACAATGTTGGAGATAAAGTAAGTGATTCAAGAGTTGGTGTTACTGGCGATGTTTATGCTACTAGTCACAATGAAATCAAAGTTAAATTTGATGCAGCATTGTCAAGTGTTAACTTGGGAGATTTCGTAGTGAACGGTGTTAAATCCCAACCAACTTCTTACACTTTGGCTGATAACAACAAAACACTGTTGTTGAAATTTGCTGACAATGCAGTACCAGTAAATGCAGTTGGTGTGACTTTGGAAACTGTTTCCACTCTCACTCAAGACGCTTTCGGTAACAAAATTGAAGAAATTGAAACAGCAATCCCAGTTCTCGATGGAATTGCACCAACAGTTTCTTTGACGAATATCGTTGCTGATGCTGCTACTGGTAAAGCAATTACTATTACTGTTAAAGGATCTGAAAGTCTTAAAGCAGATCTGGATAACTACAAGCAAGATTACATCAACGGACTCTTCACTGTTGATGCAGGTACTGGTGTGAAAATTACCAATGTTCAAGCTATTGTTGAAACTGTTGGAACTGATTCTATCATCACTATCACAGCAACTGCAGATACGAATGTAGCTGGTAAAGTTGTAAATGTTAAATTTGATGGTGCTAAAAACAAAGCAGCAGAAGCTATCACTGATGGACGCGGTAACGCACTTGGTGAGTTCACTTTCGGTAAGCAACTGCCTACTACAAATAACTAATATTATTTTTTCTGAAACAGCCTTGCATCTTAATAAATGCAAGGCTGTTTTTTGTTTTATTTTAATAAATCTAAACAAGATTGCTGTACTAAAAGTTACCTCTTTGAAACTTCCTGTATATATTGTTCGTCTATAATATATGTATTATGGAAATCTATGTATGGAGGTTTCAAGTGAATAATAAATTGAAGAAAGTCATTGTCGCAACTACCGTGCTGGGGTTGACTCAGGCCGCTTGGATGAACAATTTTCAAATTGCAGAAGCTGCAACTTCTTCTAGCAATACAGCTCAAGCTCAAAAAGCTGTCAAAACATTATCTAATGTCCCGGCTGTCAAGCTATCATCCAAAAGCAGTGTTAGACTTACAGATGTCAATGTTCTGACTCAAGACGAAGGCAAGTTGATTACGTATACCCTCACATATACCAACAATGAGAAAAAAAGCTTACAACTGGTTGATTACTGGACAAAGGTTCGAAGCAAGGGTGGAACAAGTTATACTTCCACATTGCTGACGCAAGATGCAGAGAAAAAGAGTGTTGCTGCTGGCTCTACCTTATCCGTTACATATATGACAACTGTTGGAAAAAACATGCAGCTCAGCAATCTGAATTTTGAAATTGTTAAATGGGACTTCAGCAAGCCAAATTATGAAAGCAATCTGGGGAAAATCAATATTCCTGCCTCGTACACAGTGGCTACCCCAGTGAATACAGTCAAAAAGGTACGGATCAATGATATTCCGGTAAAAATTAAAGTCCAGGGCCTACAGACATTCTCTGCCTCGGACACATCCAACTATGCAAGTGTAAAAATTAATCTGCATAACGTTGGTTATAAGGGGTTGGAAAATCCTAACGTGAAGTGGGTTCTGAGAACAAAAGGTGGCAGCAGCTACCCGCTTAATCTAAATTCGAACGATACAACGTACAGCGTACAGCCTCAAGAGTCCAAGAGCATCAACTATATAACAACTGTCCCCAAGAAGGTGAAGCTGGATGGGGCTGAGCTTATTATGGTACAAGAGAACGAAGCTGAGAAATCGGTTATTCCTCTCGCGACCATGCAAATGCCGAAATCAACTTCATTGCAGAATACAGAAATTAAGGTTGGAAAGGTCCATACCATAACGCTCGAAGATAACAAAGGCAAAATGGCTACGAGTGTGGGAGATGTCAGTGTCAGTCAGACTCATGGCAATAACTACTATACGGTCAACTTCAAATTTAAAAACACGGGATCAAGGGAAGTTTCCGTACCCAAATATGATTTCTCGGTTCAAAACAAAAAGGGAAATGATTATCCGTTGTCTACCAAGGCACTGGATAATTTGAAATTGAAACCAGATGAAGAACGCTTAGTTCGTCTGACATTTAGTTTGCCTTACGATGAAGCTGAAGGAACACTGAAATTGGTTATGAATACACCAAAAGCTGAAGGCACCGAGGGTACAGAAAACAAAGAAATTAAATTTTCGTATCCTGCGGGAACGTACATCCTTCCCAAAGCCACTTCCATGCAGCAATCTATTGGTACAGAGAGCACCCTTCAGATTGAAAATGGAACATTGGGTGTCACATGGAATTCTGTTCAACGTCTTCCTTGGGAAAACGCGGATGTTCTGTCTGCGAGAGTTACTTTACGCAATGTTTCAACCAATACTCTTAAACTCCCACAGTTAAAGGGTATGCTATCCATAGATTCAGCAGATATAGCAGATACTCAATTGTTAATTAGTCAGAACTCCGCTTTGCTTGGGCCAGGCATGTCGCTTGATGTACATCTATTAACATCGTTACCTACCAATTTGGATGTAGCTCAATTACAAGTCGCCTTGTCTGAAGTTGTGGGCGAGAATTCATCTGAATTGATCAGACTGACTCACATTGGTCAGCTTCCGCAGGTACCGCAAGTAGAGTTGGGGACCAACTATGCGTTGAATACGCCTGGGAAGAAATCCGAACTCCAAGTAAAGAGAACACTGATCTATCCAGGAACATCTTCTGATATCGTATATACCGAGCTCCAGGTGAAAAACATTGAGGATCGGCAGATCGACCTGGCCAAATTAACGGGATATTACGAATCTAAAAATGGTGAGTATTATAAAACAACGGTTAAGCAGATTGATTATCCAGCAGGACCAGGTGATTCTGCATTAGTAACCATGTGGTCAAAAATCCCAAGGAAAACGGTAGTGTCTGATATGAGGCTGTTGATCGGAGAGACAGTAAGTGGGGATACGGGGAAGGAAGGTTCCACTACAGGCGCTAGATATGTTGATGCGGCTTCGTTTGAACTAAAACCGGATCAGGAGTCCACATTAAATACAATTAAGAATCTTGAGATTTACCCATACAGTCTTCAAACGAGAGATTTTAAAGCTTCTCTTAGTGGTGGGTCTACCGTAAACCTTTCATGGAATTATGATGCTGTACGGAATAATGAATTGAACTTGCCAGAAAGTGAACACAAACTTATTGTGCAGCTGATTGAACCTACTGGAAAAGTATTCGACAAAGAGATTGTGCTTGATAAAGACATGAAGGAAGGTAACAATCAATTTTTGAATTGGACCATTCAGGATGTTGTTTTTGAAGATCGACGCAGTGGAGCTTATACCGTTGCCATATATGATGAGTTCCAAGGTCAACGGATTAAGCTTGCAACACAGGCGATGGGCTTTGTTCCAGCTGTCGGCAATCTACCAGGTGTTGAATAATTGATAGCGTAAGCATCGTTGTTAAATCTTTCTATTAAAGATATGATAGAAAATGACGACAAATATATGTAGATTGTTTTAATAGAAGGGAAGGTACAATCATTAATGAAACCTTATATGAAAGTATCCCTGGCTGCACTGGCTATCGGTGTTGGCGTGTGGGTTGGGTCTGTATACAGCAACACAGCTATCGGTGCAGGAACAAGTCAACCAGGCACAGCGGATGATCCAGTTGTGACAAAGAGCTATGTAGATCAACAGATTCAAAAGGCTTTAAACGGAGGTACTAATGCCGGATCGGGAAGCTCCGCAGGCAGTAATAGCGTATCTACCGGGACAGGCAGCACAGGTGGTGACACCACGCTTCCTCCGTTGGTATCCGGTGCATCTGATGCGGTAGAGATCGTTACCGTGAAGCCGGGTCAACAGCTGATCGGTGCTTCTGGTGCGGAGTTCATCGTACGCAGCGGCAAGGCTGTGATCGTCAGTGAAGGTACGAACGGTGTAGCTGATCTGACGGACGGAGTTGACCTGACGAATGGACAGGCAGCGCCGACCAATCACCTGCTCTCTTTTCCAAGGGATGGACGGGGTATAACGGTATTGGATGGAAACAAGTACAGTCTGACAGTTATGGTTCGCGGCGGATATTCTTTGAAGTAGGTTAAGCATTTATTCGCATTTTTATACATTTCATATGTGTAGATTAACCAGTTCTAACAAACATTTATACGGCTAGGCATGAGGGTTCCTGCTCACTCTATAATTGTACAAAACCAATTAACGGAGGTGCAGGAATCATGGCTAGAAGTAACCGCAAAGTGGTGCCGGAAAGTCGTCAGATGCT
Source organism: Paenibacillus sp. ACRRY (assembly GCF_022346995.1). Taxonomy (GTDB): domain Bacteria; phylum Bacillota; class Bacilli; order Paenibacillales; family Paenibacillaceae; genus Paenibacillus. Next base: position 480,455 of record NZ_JAKRNM010000003.1, read on the forward strand.
GAATCAGATGAAGTATGAGATTGCTGCCGAGTTTGGTCTGAATGTAGGGTATGGTCAAAGTGCCCTTGCTGGTGCAGATACCGAGTTTGGTTCTGAGCTGGGAGCTGTGAGTGATCATTCCTACGGTCAATACAAAGGCTGGGGTCATCTGACTTCCCGTGAGAACGGATCGGTTGGTGGCGAGATAACAAAAAGGCTGATTCGTCAGGCAGAAAAGCAGTTATTATAAGGTTTTTCCTTATCCCACATGGTTTGACACGGCTTGACAAATGCGATAAGATGGCATTTGAGGTATGCAACCTTTTCCAGGAGGAAAAGGTTGATTTTTTGTTAGGGCAATTACCTGAAAAATCCTTATCTTCGTAACTGCGGACCCTGCGTCCTTATTCCGCCCGGAAAGCTTTCGAGGGTACAGTGAACGAATCACCGTAAATGTTTTGTTCGGGCAATCGCCATACTACTAGTTATGGGAGGTTGAAACTTCATGTCTGTTAAAGGCCGACATCTATTCACATCGGAGTCTGTAACCGAAGGACATCCGGATAAGATTTGCGACCAGATCTCGGACGCCGTATTGGACGCGTTTCTGGCGAATGATCCAAACGCTCGCGTAGCGTGCGAAGTTTCCGTGGCTACAGGCCTTGTGCTTGTCATCGGTGAAATCAGTTCAGCTTCTGAATACGTAGACATTCCGGCCATTGTACGTAATACGGTTAAGGAAATCGGGTACACACGTGCCAAATATGGTTTTGACTACAACACTTGTGCCGTTCTGACATCTCTGAATGAACAGTCTGCGGATATCGCACAAGGAGTTAACGCAGCACTGGAGAACCGTGATCCGGCTCAAGTCGCTCGCGAAACAGAAAACATCGGTGCGGGTGACCAAGGTCTGATGTTCGGGTTTGCAACGAACGAAACACCAGAACTCATGCCATTGCCAATCGCATTGTCCCACCGTATTGCACGCCGTCTTGCTGAGGTACGTAAAAACGGTACACTGGATTACCTCCGTCCGGACGGTAAAACTCAAGTAACCATTGAATACGACGGTGACAAAGTCGTTCGTGTCGATACCATTGTAGTATCCACTCAGCACGCTGAAGAGACTACCCTTGAGCAAATCCAAAAAGACATCAAAGAACAAGTTATCCTGCCTGTTGTTCCGGCTGAATTGCTGGATGAGCAGACTAAATATTTCATCAACCCAACAGGACGTTTCGTTATTGGCGGACCTCAAGGAGATGCAGGCCTGACTGGACGTAAAATCATCGTAGATACTTACGGCGGTTATGCACGTCACGGCGGTGGCGCGTTCTCCGGTAAAGATCCGACAAAAGTAGACCGCTCCGCTGCTTATGCGGCTCGCTACGTAGCGAAAAACCTCGTTGCTGCAGGTCTTGCTGACAAAGTGGAAATCCAGCTCGCTTATGCGATTGGTGTAGCCAACCCGGTATCGATCAACGTGGATACATACGGAACTGGCAAAGTCAGCGAAGAGAAGCTGGTTGAGTTGGTACGTAACAACTTCGATCTGCGTCCGGCTGGCATCATCCGTATGCTGGATCTGCGTCGCCCAATTTACAAACAAACGGCTGCTTACGGTCACTTCGGCCGTACAGACTTGGATGTACCTTGGGAGCAAGTGGACAAAGCAGATGCTTTGAAAGCTCAAGCGGGTCTGTAAGTTTCATTGCGATAGATCAAAGCCTTTGGTTCCGATCAGGAATCAGAGGCTTTTTTGCGTACATAAGTGGTTAGCTAGGTAGGGGGTTTATAAAACGAAATAGGATTCCTTTTATTCCCTTTTGGCTAAATAAAATGTCTGTTCTAACCGACATACATAATGAGGTCTGTTCATTAGAGACAGGAGAAGAAATATAAGATGAGGGGGACGAATCGGTGCGTTTGAAACGAATGACCATGAAGAGTACAATCGGGCTTTTAATCGTACTATTAACTGCCCAAGGTTGGCTAACAGGTCTGCTTGGAGTGGAAAACACTGCTTATGCAGCAGATGACTTGACTACGTTAGGGGTCACGGCAACGTTACCTGTAACAGGAGAGAAGAACGTAAATGGAGCAGCCCCATTGGAGATCGAATTTGGCCAACCTGTTCGAAAAGCAGCGGGGACTACCAGTGGATACATATCAATAAAACGTGTGTCAGATAATTCTGAGGTTATTCCACCTATCTTAGTGGACCCTACGGAAGCAAGTAATATTAGCATTACACCAGATGACGCCAGTGTTCCGGATGTAGGGAGAAAAGTGACCATTAATCATGCACCTCTGCCAGGAGGAACATATTATGTTCAAATCGACAAAAATTCATTTGTTTACGCGGATGAGAATAATACTGCTTTCGATGGACTGAGCAAAGAATGGACGTTCCATACACAAGGTGTAGGCACAGCATCCTTGGTAGAGAAGGTTCCCGCGAATGCAGCGATGCAGGTATCACCTTCATCTAACATAACAATGACATTTAGTAAAAAGGTTTATGCAGGTGCTGGGAAACTGCAGATTTTTCAAGGGACTACATTATATGAGGAAATACCTGTGAATGCAGGTTCTCCACGTGTTAATGGTCTGGGGACGAATTCCATTGTGATTGATCCAGAGAAAAACTGGAATAGCAGCAGCACATATTATGTTGTTATGCCAGAAGGTCTTTTAAGGGATGAACTGGGGAACGACACCAGCGGAATTATCGGAACCGAGTGGGGTTTTGGCGTGATTTCGGATCCTACTGCTCTCACCGTATCATCTGTTTCTCCAACGAACGGTACGACGAATGCACCTTTGACGGGAGAACTAACGGTTACATTTAATAAAGAGCTTGATACCAATTATCCAGGCAATGCGACGTTGAGAAAGGCCAATGGTGGAACCGTAGCCGTAACAACAACCATTAGCACTTCAAACAATAGACAGCTGCGAATTGTTCCGCAGAGTACACTGGAAAGCAATACGAATTATTATGTGGATATTCCTGCAAATGTGTTTAGGGACAAGGCCGGTAACCTCTTTACAGGTTTGACAGGTACCAGTTCATGGGGCTTTAAGACGCTTAGCAGAGATACTACAGCTCCGGTTCTCAAAACAGTTAAGATGTATAGTAACAATACGATTCGACTTACTTACGATGAAAGTTTGTTCAGTGCGAATCCAGCTTACAGCAGCTTCACAGTAACAGTAAATGGGGAAGCGCGTAATGTCAGCACTGCATATGTATCAGGAGATAGCGTATATGTCGTACTCGATACAGGTGTAGCTGTAGGGCAGGTTGTCCGGATCGGGTATACCCCTGGATTGCGTCCAATACAGGATAATTCGCTGAACCCGGCTGCTTCGTTTGCAGCACGAGATGTGGAAAATACACTGGACTCGGTCATGTCCAAACCACGGGAAGGCACTGTATATTACAGTACAATTAACCTATACTACCCGGAGACAGTATATATCAACTCCAGTGATGCGGTGTCACAATTCAGTGTGACTGCAGACCAGTCTTCAGTAGGAATCAACAGTATATCCTTAACAAATAGCTCGATGGTTACATTAAATCTGAGTCGTCCCATCACGGATGGGGAAGTGGTGCGTGTCTCGTATGCACCAGGCTCATCTCCTGTGAAAGATAGTCGAGGACAAGCCCTTGCCGGATTTACCGGGTTCTATGTCCGTAATAGCATCGACACCAAGGCGCCTGAATTTCAAAGTGCCGAAATAAGTGGCTCTAAGCTATGGATTCGTTATAATGAACCACTTAGAACAACCAACAAACCGTTAAAAAGTCAGTATTCTGTTCTTGTAGACGGTAAACCATTATTTGTAAACGACACGGATATTGAAGATGAAACAGTCACGTTAACTTTGGCCTCAGCTGTAGGCACGAACCAGAATGTAACACTTTCTTATGTACCGGGTGCATTGCGTTTGACGGACCTAAACGGTAATCCTGCTGGTTACATCAACTTAACACCTGTAAGCTACACATCGGGTAATGGTATGGTGAAATCAGCTATATTGCAAGGAGATACCGTGACTGTTACTTTTAGAGAATCTCTACAGTCACAGACTCTGCTTACCCCATCTCAATTTGGTGTACAGTTGGGAGGCTCACAGGTAACTGTGGTTTCTGCAGCATCAAGTGGTACAACACTAACTCTGAAGTTATCCAGTTCGGGCACCAACGGACAGACAGGAACTGTAAGTTATGCACCGGGGATAATTCCGCTGCGCACGCTTGATAACGTTATTGTTGAAGCATTCGGACCTTTATCGATTAGCCAGACTCAAAGCACGGGTTCAACTACTAATACTGGAAGTTTAAGTGGCAACCTGCCATCATGGCTAACCATATCGGACACATCGGCTTTTAACCAGTCCATGTATGTCATGAGCACGGATGCAGCGACAATAACTTCCGCCCAGTCGCGCAATAGTCGCTCTACCCGTCAATTTAATGTGGATGCTAGCAAGTTAAATCAGGCTTTTCAATATGCAAGCCTAAGCAACAATTCAAGTCGAATGGTCGTATTTGAAGTTCCTGCAACAGAAGCATCAGCTTATGTAGGATTCCCAATAGACACGCTAACAGAAATCGCTTCCCGTGAACGTTTTTCATTTATTGGGGTGAAATACGGAGATCGTCTGTGGTCAGTGCCTTTGTCAGATTTGAATCCTTCCAGTATTGCGCAAAGCGTGAATGCAGCTTCGGGCTCTTCATACTTTTATGTTCAACTCGAATCGGTTCCTGTAACGGTCTCCGGTACAATGGACGGTATGCTTGCATCCGCCGGAGCACAAAGAGTATCTGACATTACGGATGTTTATCTATCAGCATATAATGGCTATAGTGGGCAGCGTGCAGAACAACTGGTGAAGAGTTCAATTGCACTCAGATTGCCTTCCACGACAACAGGACCAGCTACGGGTCTGGTCTACATTGATCAAGGTACTTCAGCTCTGGCTAATATTCCTCATCATTTCTCCAATGCAACTGGAGCGGTTATTATAACAGGACAGCTGAAAGGCAATCAGGCTATTGTGGCTGCATCCCATCCCGTTTCATATCGGGATACTGCTTCACACTGGGCTAAGGACGTCATTGGTGAGTTGTCTGCAAAATGGATTATTAATGGACAAAATGGAACCTTGTATGTTCCTGATCAGCAAATATCACGAGCAGAATTTGCTACTTTAGTGGCAAAAGGGTTGGGATTACCAGGTGACTATGCTAGTGCTCAACAATTCAAAGATGTTCGTTATGGAGATATATCAGGTGCATATATTGGTGCAGCGGCTAAAGCGGGTATCGTCACGGGTAATACGGATGGTACTTTTAAACCGGATAGCCTCGTGACTCGTGAGCAGATGGCCATCATGATGGTTCGGGCTTTGGATTATGCAGGTCAGCCAACCGTTCTGAATACTTCGGCAGCTTCAACACTGTCCAAGTTTAAGGATAGTAACAAAATTCAATCTAAGGATTCTGTTGCTAAGGCAGTACAGGAAGGCATTATTCAGGGAATGACATCGAAGACGTTTGTACCACAAGGTAATGCAACTCGTGCACAAGCAGCAGTAATGTTGAAACGTGTACTGAACAAATTGGGTTATCTGTAATCCGAGTGGAGTTAAACTTTACTATCTAGTTCAAAGCAGAGAGTGAGAGTTTATCGGATTGAGTTTCTCTTTTTTGGCAAGTTAGTAGCAGTGTAAACAATAATCTATGATTTAACATGCGACTTCAAGTGTGGCAATTCCATGCCATACTTGGGGTCTTTTTTTGTGCGGAATACCCTCAAAGTTGGCTGCGGGCGTAACTTTTTCCACGAAAAGCAGTCTATTAATAGTAGAGTATACTAGGGATCTGGCTGTTCTCTGCCATCTGGCAGGACACATGATGTCTAAGATTGATATACAAGATGGGAGAGTCGTTTCAAACATGCTGGGGAAACACGGGAAACCGCTGGAAGACGTGAAGGGCAGCAAGGCGAAGAAATGGGCAATTGTGACACTGGCAGGTGTGATCTGGATTGCACCGGTCTTGGGAGCAGGGCAGCAGGTATGGTCGGGAACGACGTGGCAGTCGGTAGCTGCTGCGGCATCTACAAGTACAAGCAAGTTAAGTGAGGAAATTCTGACTTCCGGTGCGAAGCTCATGAAATACAAATATACAACCACAAGATCCGGCTCGAAAGTGAATGTGCTGGCAGACGTAATTCAGGTAGATCTGCAAAACCCTTATGTGAAACTCGATGTGATGACAGGTAAGGGCGGCAACTTGAACAGTAAACAAAGCACAGGCGGTATGGCCAAGGAAAATGATGCGGTTGCTGCTGTGAACGGTGATTATTTTAACGTTTCCGGGGAGCTTGCTCCAATTGGTGGACAGGTCTCTGATGGGGTTCTGATCTCCACACCTTCGGAACTGACAGGCATGTATGCCCTCACCGTGACCAAGGATGGCAAACCGATGATCGACGAATACTCTTTCGACGGTACGGTGAAGGCCGATGACGGTTCAACGTTTGCTCTGCGCGGAATTAACAAGGAGGATTACACGGTAGAATCAGGCTCGGTCAAATACAGTCACGCCAACTCGATGTATATTTATACACCAGCCTGGACATCAACCAAACGTCCAAATGATCCTTCTACCACACCAACAGAAGTACTGGTACAGAACGGCGTCATTACGCAAATTTCCGATAAAAAAGCATTAGACATGACGGTGCCGGAAGACGGGTACATTTTGCGTGCCCACGGAACAGCAGCTACCTGGATTATGACCCATCTCTCCGTAGGACAGACGCTTAATGCGGACTACAAGCTTGTAGCCAAAACAACGGGACAATCGGTTGATCCGAGTAATCTCGAGATGATGATTGGTGGTCATACCATCCTTGTCAATGGAGGCAAAGCAGCTACGTTCTCCCGTGATATCGCCTCTTCCGGTATTGGTGGTATTCGTGCGAGAACAGCGGTAGGCTATTCTCAGGATGGTCGATATGTCTATATTATTGCGGCTGAGAAAAACAGTAACAGCAGCGGCATGTCGCTGACTGAATTGCAATCCTTCATGACCAGTATCGGCGTATGGAAAGGCATGAACCTGGACGGCGGCGGCTCTACCACCATGGTGACACGTCCGCTTGGGGAAGAAAATGCAAGTCTGACGTTCAATACGGAATATGGTACAGAGCAGCGTCAGGTCGTAAACACGCTCGGCGTATTCTCTACGGCTCCGGAAGGCAAGCTGAAAGGCTTTGCTGTAAGTGGCAGCCAAACGCTGTTAGTAGGACAAGAAGGCAAGTATTCAGCCAAAGGCTATGACACGTATTACAATCCGATTGCAACAGGCGATATCAAGCTGACCTGGAAATCAAGCAACAACGGTATCGTCAGCGTGAGTAATGGCGTAATCAAGGGTGTTAAACCAGGAACGGCTACGCTGACAGCAACAAGCAGCGGTGCATCTTCTACCATTAAAGTAACAGTACTGGGCGGAAGTGAGCTATCCTCTCTGACTGCAGGTTCCGGTCTTGGCTCGCTGAAAGCGGGAACGACCATATCCATCCCTGTGACTGCGAAGACGAAAGACGGGCAAAGTGTAACGGTCCCGGCTGATTCGCTGACATGGGAATTTATCGGATTCAAAGGTAAAGTGGCTGGCGATCAATTAACGGTATCTTCTGTAAATTCAGGAGCACAGGTTGGATATGCCATCGGTCGTTATGACGGCTACAGTACGGTCGTTGTTCTTACGGCTGCTGACAGCGAAACCACCTGGGAGAACTTCGAGAATGTAAGTTATCCAATCAACTTCACAACGAACGCGACTGGCGTAACGGGTTCAGCAGCCGTAACAGCGGGTACAGGTGAAAAGGCTGGCTCCAAAGTGCTGCAGCTGAGCTACGACATGACTGCAGGTACAGGGAAAATGTATGCTTATGCCCAATTGAACGGGACAACAGGTAGAGAAGTATCTTCAGCCGCAACGTCCATGTCGATGGATGTAATGGGTGACAAGAGCCTGAACTGGCTCCGTGCAGAGTTTACGGATGCCAATGGCAAAACCGTGTATGCCGATCTCGCGAAGGCCATTGACTGGAGCGGGTGGAAAAAAGTGAACGTGGACCTGAGTGGTCTGAACATTGCATATCCAGCCAAGCTGAAACGTGTCTATGTAGTCAATGTAGAAGAGGGCCAGGATGAGCGCGCTATGACAGGTACCGTTGCATTTGATAACATCGCCTTCACCATGCCATCGAAATCCAGTGAAGTGGGACTGCCTACAGGAACAGCTTCCCTGGTACTTGGACAGAAGTCGATGACCGTGAACGGAACGAAAAAGGCAATTGATGCAGCACCGGTGCTTAAAAATGGTACAACATATGTCCCAATCAAACATGTACTGGATGCTTTTGGCGGCCAAGCAAGCTGGGATAGCAAAAATCAGCGGATCACCGTTATTCGCGGCGGGAAACTGATTGATCTGGTCGTGGGACAGAAAGAATTCATTTTAAATGGAAAAAGACAAAGCGCAACAGTAGCCCCATATGTATCCGGAGGTAGGACTTTAGTCCCTCTTCGACTCGTTTCCGAGCAGCTTGGATTGACTGTAAAATGGGAACAGAAAACGAAGACCGTTACCATCTCATCGTGATATGGTATGATATATACCGGAAACGATAGAAATGGAGTCGAACTAACGTGGATTTACAAGCCGATGCCATAGACCGCGTCATTAAAAACGCCATACAAGTCATGGAAAACAGCAAATATCAAATGTTCGAAATCATGGACTCAACCCGTGATGAGCTGAAAACTCTGAACGAGGAGTTGAAGTCGGTTCTGAAAGAGACGGCGGAAACGATCGAGAAAGTAGATCAATTGGAGCTCAACTACCGCCGCTCCCGGATCCGTCTGACTGAGGTTAGCCGTGACTTCGTCCGTTATTCCGAGCATGATATCAAGCAGGCGTATGAGAAAGCGACGCAGTTGCAGCTGGACCTGATGATTTATCGTGAGAAGGAAATGTATCTGAAGGCCCGTCGGGATGATCTGCAGAAGCGTGCCAAAAATGTGGAGGCTTCTGTGGAGCGTGCCGAAACGATTGGTTCGCAGATGGGGGTCGTACTGGAGTACTTGTCGGGTGAGCTGGGTCAAGTGACCCGGATTATCGAATCTGCCAAGAATCGACAAATGATTGGTTTGAAAATAATTTTGGCCCAGGAAGAAGAGCGGAAGCGCATTGCACGTGAGATTCATGACGGGCCTGCGCAGATGCTCGCCAATCTAGTACTTAGGACGGAAATTGTAGAAAGAATGCTCATTAAGCAGGATTTTAAGATGGTCCAGGCCGAAATAATAGATTTGAAAGGCCAGGTTCGTTCCAGTCTTGAAGAAATGAGAAAAGTAATATTCAATTTGCGTCCTATGGCACTGGATGACTTGGGATTGATTCCAACGCTTCGGAAATACGTGCAGGATTTTGAAGTGAAAACAAAAATCCGCTCGATTTTTGAAACAAGAGGCAAGGAACACCGCTTGTCTTCTGCAATGGAGGCTGCAATCTACCGTCTCGTGCAGGAGGGTCTGTCCAATGCTGCAAAGCATGCTTATCCCACTCATGTTGTAGTGGAAATTACATACCAGGCTCAGCTCGTCAAAATTGTCGTTCAGGACAATGGGCTTGGCTTCAAACCGGAGCTTCTTGCGAAGAAAAGCAAGGATCACAACCATTTCGGTCTGATTGGGATGAGAGAACGGGTTGAACTGCTGGAAGGCAGAATAGAAATTGAATCCGCAGAAAATCAAGGAACCAAAATCGTGATTCATATCCCGACAAACGTGGATAAGGGAAAGGAGTAGCAGGATGGAAAACCGTGATACTGGTAATACATCAATTAAAGTTCTTTTGGCTGACGATCATCAGCTGTTCCGTGAAGGGCTAAAACGCATTTTGAACATGGAGGACGATATTGAGGTCATCGGCGAATGTGGCGATGGGATTCAGGTGCTTGAATTCTGCAACCAGGAGAAGCCGGATATCGTTCTGATGGATATCAACATGCCTGTGGAGAACGGGGTTGAAGCGACGGAGAAACTGCGTGAGCTGTTCCCGGACGTTAAAGTCATTATTCTATCCATTCATGATGATGAAAGTTATGTATTTGAGACTTTGCGTAAAGGTGCCAACGGATACTTGCTGAAGGATATGGAAGCTGAATCCCTAATCAATGCGATTCGTTCCGTACATGAGGGGCATGCGTTCATTCACCCTAAAGTAACAGGCAAACTGATCATGCAGCTGCGTCGTATGACGTATCTTAATGAAACAGGTGCGATGAGCGAAGGGGCTTCAAAAGAAGCTGGGGTTAAGTTTGTCGCTGGCGATAACAATCCGCTCACTCGTCGTGAAGCAGAAGTGCTTCGTCTGATGGCTGAAGGTAAGAGTAACAAAATGATTGGTGAATTCCTATTCATCAGTGAAAAAACGGTGAAAAACCATGTCAGCAGCATTCTGCAGAAGATGGAAGTAGATGACCGTACACAAGCCGTTATCAACTCCATCAAGTATGGCTGGGTTACGCTCTAATACAAGTATAAGATGTCCTGATAATAAAATAAGAATGGTATCATAGTTATCTGTTCACTCGCACCCTTCCAGATTGCCCGGATTGGTCTGCGGGTTAATGGACTTTATCACTGCATAGGAACAGAGTGTGAAATCGTGCGGAACAAATGTTCAAGCTTGGTATGAATGAGTGGATGAATGACCTGGACTGTCGTTTCCTTCGCGGATGTCATCCAAAAGAAATATGGCGCCTGCAATGTACAGGTGTAACCCTTTCGGGAGTACGGCATATACTGTCGTATACAGGGATGTTCGCCATGGGTGAGCATGACCTTCCGAGGAGGTGCAGTTGCCATGGTTGCTCATTTGACTATGATTCTGCTCATATACTTCCTGGCGGCAGTGGCCGTTCATGCCATGCACCAGCGTCATCTTTCTCGTCCGGAACCCGAGGGTTACGAGCAGATTCTGCTCATTCCTTCCAATCAGGAGCAGCGGATCGAAGGCGTTGTAAGAGCACTTTGCCGGGAGCTGTTTTACCGTGGAAAGAGCTTCACATTGACAGTTGTTGCTGATCGTATGGAATCGGAAACGGTTCGGATTATTGAAAAGCTGATGCGCAAGCAGGGGTTGGAGACTTCATACCTGGCAGTTGTACCACCCGATATGGAACGTCCGGAACCAAATGGAGATCGTGCGTTTCGACTTATTGATCTGCGTGAGCCTGAGCATTAATTTTATTTAACGCCTAATCGAATTTGTTTCCATAGATCCACATGAAGATTACAGCATAGCTGTAATCTTTTTTGTTCATTGTAGCCAAGTCTGCTGTTAAATTAAAAATGGGTTTTTATGCAATCTATGGTTATTGTTTGGATGTGGAGCTCCTGAGATTGAAGTAAGAAGCGATTCGAATCCGTACATCTTAACTTAAAAGTATAGACGGTGCCGATTGGAAAAAGTTTCGCATTTTATGAGATTGATTCGGGGTATTCGTTAAATTGGTAAAATGGGCCTAAAACATGAATTTTAAATTCCTAAAGCTTGTCCTGCACGGGAGCAATTGATATAGTAAAAAGACAATAAGATAAGACATTGTGAAATCAGGACATGAAGCACATGCTCCGGCAGATAGCCGGGTAAGCGTGTGCTTTTTTTGCGTTTCTAGAAATTATTAAGTTTGGGGGAGGGGATTGGATGAGAGTTGCGCTCTATGTGTGCCGAGGCAGGGATAGGTGGAACATGCTACTGTCCTTGGATCTGCGGGTGGATTTCACTTGGTGGTTGGAGGGAGCGAGTGGTCAGCAGGTGCTGAGCTGGTTGTTGTTGGATGAAGCGTTGCCGCTAAGTCAGGCGTCATGGCTGGTTGAACATTTTGAGCTGGAGCGCGGAATGGATCAGTGGAGTGAAATGCATTGGTTGGCATATATGCGCCGTAAAGTGGATGAGTATGACAAGCTGTCTGGGGAACAGGCAGCCAGAAAAGAAGGAGCAGGCTTGGCGGGAAAAGCGGGGATGACTATCGCTGAACTTAGGGCTGGGACAAGTGGGATGGCTGCTGCTCCAGGTGGAGCTGGGGTGGGCGGGATGCCAGCTGCTTATCCCGCCCAAGGGTGGGCTCAGCTGGAGCAGGGCGCGGCTCTGCTGGCTGAGCGGCTTCGCGGCCGCCAACTGCTGGCGGCCGAGGCAGAGGCGCTGCTGGTGGACACCGTCCCGCAGCTGGCCTCCTGGCGCGCGGCTGCGCAGCTCGCGCGCTTGCATGGGCGGCTGAGTATCACAGCCGCCCTGGAACTGCCCACGCGCCGCCGGCCCGCGTGGTTCAGCGCGCAAGGCGCGCCCCGCTGCCGCCGGTGCGGCAGCGATGCCAGGCAGCGCGTGCCCTGCGCTGCCTGCGGCCTGGCGGCGTGCGCCTACTGCGAGGCATGCCTCGCATTGGGGCGCAGCCGTGCCTGTGCGCTGCTGCTGCGCAGCACAGCGCCTGCGGCCGTGCGGGGCACGGCCGCTCTTGCCACCGGCGGCGGGCTCGCCCGGTGGGGGCTTAGCGCAGCGCAGAGCGCGGCAGCTTCTGCTGCGCTGGCGTATTTGGCCCGGCCTACCTCTGCTGAGGATGGGCCGGGGCGGTTCTTGCTGTGGGCCGTGACCGGGGCCGGCAAGACCGAGATGATCTTCCCGCTGCTCCAGCATACGCTGGACCGCGGAGGGCGAGCGCTTGTAGCAACGCCGCGCAGAGACGTGGTGTTGGAGCTGGCGCCACGTCTGGCCAAAGCCTTTCCTGACGTTGCGCTGGCCACCCTGTACGGAGGTAGTACCGAACGGTGGAAAGATGCACAGCTCACCCTCGCGACCACGCATCAGCTGATGCGCTTTTATCAAGGATTCGACCTGGGCATTATTGATGAGCTTGACGCCTTTCCCTATCACAATGATCCCATGCTCGCTCATGCCGCGGCAGCTTCCTGCAAAAGGGATGGGAATTTCATATATCTGTCTGCTACCCCGCCAGCACGTTTACAAAAAGAAGTATCACAGCGGAAACTTGCTCATGCGAGGGTGCCGGTACGCTTTCACCGCTATCCCTTACCTGTGCCGCATTTGATCAAGATACCCACTGTTGCTGAATGTATCAAAAAAAGGAGTCTTCCCGCTGCCCTGAAGAATAGTATCCAAACCTCCTTGCAGCGTGATGCCCAGGTGTTTGTATTCGTAACGCGCATTGCCCAGATCGAGGCCTTTGTTAACCTGATGCGGCGCATATTTCCCCAAATCCATATCCAAGGGACATCATCCCAAGATACGGACCGGGCAAGTAAAGTCATGGCATTCCGCGAACGAGACATCCGTCTGTTGGTGACGACCACCATTCTGGAGCGGGGAGTGACCATTCCGCGCAGCGATGTCTTTATTTTGGATGCAGATAATGGGCTTTTCGATGAAGCTTCACTGGTACAGATGGCAGGCAGAGCAGGGCGTTCCATGGATGATCCGGCAGGCAGAGTCGTCTTTGCATCCTCTAGGCGCACACGTTCTCAGGTGAAGGCGGTGGCACAGATCCGCAAAATGAACACCATTGCACACCGCAAGGGTTATCTGCATCAGCAGAACCAACGATAAATCCGTTCCAATTAGGGAGGTACTGGCATCATGTTGAATCGGCTTAATATAATCGATTTTGTTCACCAACTCACCCATCGCATACATAACCTGCTTGCCCCGCCTGGGGCAACCTGCCTGACCTGTGGCACTCGTGCCGTACTATCTCCAACCTACCCGGGGATTTGTGCACGATGCGCTCAGCAGATTCCATGGATTCGCTCCATCCGCTGTTTGCGTTGTGGCCGGGCCATCGGTTGTCCGGACTGCATCCGCCCACATATGAACAATCGTTCGTTTATCTGCAATCGCAGTGCCGTCCAATACAATGCTCTTATGAAAGAATGGATCGGCATGTACAAATTCAGGGGCCACGTGCGCTACGCACCGCTGTTAACGACACTACTCATTCAAGCCTTTCAAGCCATGAGTGAAGAACTGAGTCTGGTTGCGGCAAAAGAAACCCAGGCTTCTGTGGCTCATTCCGCCACCTCTACTCTACCTCCGGTGGATGCCAGCTTGCATCCACCGAATCCGCGCGCGTCAACTTACGCGGGCGTTCAATCGCCTGGCGCACACGCATCAACAGCCGTCCGCGCCAACCCTCAAGCAGCGACACGCCAACCGAAGTCGCTGCTCCCAAGCCCCAAGCCGCGATGGCGGCCTGACGCGGTGACTTACGTCCCCGTCAGCAACGAGCGCCTTGCCGAGCGTGGCTTCAACCAGGCAGAGCGGCTCGCTACCGGACTCGCCGCAGCCTGCCGTCTACCCGTAGTTGATCTGCTGCAGCGCCGGATCAACACCACCAAGCAGAGTTCCAAGACACGTGGCGAACGGATTGAGACGATGAAGGAAGCTTTTTCAATAAGCCCCGGCGTAATGGATACTTTAAGGGGCCTTTACATTGGCAAAGCAGGATCTAATTCTGCTAGAGAGCACTCTTGTCCACTTCAATTGCTATTAATTGATGATATATACACAACGGGCAGTACCTTGGATGCTTGTAGTATGGTTATTTTAAATGCGGCTGTCTCAAGTGATATTCCAGTAGAGATATATACCTTATCATTGGCGCGATCATAGTAATATTTAAGATTACAGGAGTGTTTGAATTTTAGAGATGTAATAGATTATCATGAAATAAAAGAAAAAAATCTTTTTCACAATGAGGAGAGTATAGGAATTATTCAATTATAGCCATAAAATATCTTCTGAAAATTTGCGTATGTACGCATTCTTGGTCCTCTTGGTGCGCAAATAGACTATGGACTAGATGTGAGAAAATAAGGTAATGTATAGGTATTATCCATCGGAATGAGGAAGTTTGAGAGGGGCGTTTAAGCGATGAATCTGGGTAATTGTCCTCGCTGTGGCAGGTTATATGCATTGAACTTTCGGGATGTATGCTCGAATTGCATTAAGGAAATAGAACAGGAATATCAGACTTGCGTAGATTATTTACGGGAGAATAAAGGCACTAATATACAGGAACTATCTGATGCAACGGAGATTTCCATTAAGCAGATCACCAAGTTCATCCGGGAGGGACGGATTTCCATCGAAAACGCCCCGAATATGATGTATCCTTGTGAGGTATGCGGAACGCTAATCCGTGAAGGGCATATGTGTGACTCGTGCCGTAATCGCTTAACGAAAGACCTGGCTGGAGCAGCACGTGAGGTAGGTCAGAAGGATAATGCCAATATAGGTGGGCGAACCTACACTGCTGTCGACAAACTACGCGATTCATAGGAATGAGGGCTTAAATGCAGTTCCTGCTATAACAAATGTTTTAGAACGTACCGATAAACTTATTAAAGATTATCGGTTTTTTTATTATCCTAATTGTTCGTTAACATAAAGATAATGTAAAAATCCTAAGGCAAAGGAAGTGCACTTCGTATGAAAATCAATGAACCGAACCGAATTGGAGCCATTAACTCTTATCAGCGTAATATTGAAAATGCACTGCAAGGGGAGAGTAAGAAAACCCGACGCAAGGATGAGGTGACTATTTCCCCGGAGGCGATGGAACTGTTGAAGACAAATGAGTCTAACACGGATTCTGCAAGAATTGAGCGAATTGCCGAACTGAAAAGTCAAGTCGAATCAGGAACATATAATGTGGATGTCGGTAAGTTAGCTGAAAAGCTAGTTCCTTATTTTAAGACATACACGAAAGAATAGAGGTAAGTGATGTCTGAAAATCAGATTATTTCTACATTAGATGAACTGAAGTCAACATATGCTGACCTGCTGGAGAATTCTTTAAGTAAGAAGCAATGTATTATCAGCAAAGAATATGGTGAACTCATAACAGCGATGAACTTGGAATCCAGACTGGTAAAGAAGGCTGAAAAACAAGAGCAGGCACTATCGGAATCCATTCAGTATTTCCTTCGTGAAAAAGGGATACAATCCAAATTGAAATTAACGGTTACAGAGACCATGAGACTCGTTTTTGATCCTTCAATCAAGGCTATATTGGATGAAAAACGAAGCCAGCTCGAACATAAGATCCATGAGTTGGGGCGGGTCAATGCATTGAATCAAGAACTTATTCAACAGTCGCTTACATTCATTGATTTTTCACTTAATCTTGTAACCAATGATATGGATGATGTTTCAACGTATTCGTCCTCGCCTGATCGTGAGAAAAGGACACAGCAAAGAAACATGTTTGACACAAGAGCATAGCCGACACAAGTAAGGGAGGAGCGAACAAATGACTTCTACATTTCATGGTTTGGAGACAAGTAAGAGAGCGCTGTTTGTAAATACAACCAGCATGCAAACACTAGGTCATAATATAGCTAACGCTAACACCGAGGGATATACACGTCAGCGAGTTAATTCATCAGCTACTACGCCGATCTGGCAGATTGGTATGACGAAGAGCGCGATGCCAGGACAATTGGGGACAGGCGTTCAGGTAGACAGCATTACCCGTTTACGTGACAGTTACCTGGATACACAATTCAGGAGGGAAAATACATCACTTGGTGCATGGGAAGTACAGAATACAACCATGACTGCGATTCAGGATATTATTAATGAACCTTCGGGTAACGGACTAAGTGCTGTTATGGATGATTTTTGGAACTCATGGGAAACGCTAAACAGAGATCCTTCACTGCTGAGTGCCCGCGTGGCAGTTGCTGGTGCAGCTCAAAATATGACGGATACACTTAAGCATATTAGCGAGTCCCTCACTAACTTGACAACTGACACCGAGTCGAACATTGACAAGAAATTGCAACAGGCCAACAACATTGCGAATAATATAGCACAACTCAATGTGCTAATACGAGACAATGAATCACAAGGAGATCATGCAAACGATTTTAGGGACCAACGTGATTTGTTAATTGACCAGTTGTCCAGAATTGTCAATATTACGGTCACTGAAGAAGCGAATGGGATGGTAAACATTAATGCAGCTGGTGGAACGGCTCTTGTCGCTGGGACCGCTGTTACTGCTCTTACGGTAGTTGATGCTGATATGGCAACTGGAGGAGAACTAAACGGGTACGCCAAGTCATTGCAGGAAGTGGATACGGTCCGCAGTCAGCTGGATGCCATGGTCAATACATTGGTGCATGGGAAGATCAACGTGACGTTGAGCAATGGGTATATCACTCCTCAAGCAATGACAGCTCTCAATAATGTAACTTTGAAAGACGGAAGCACCATCAACGCAGGCACCCTCATTCCAAAAGGTTCCGAAATTACTTCTTCCATGCAAGTGCAAGTGAATGGTTTTAATGGACTTCATGAGCTGGGGTACAGCTTGTCTGATCCGGCCCAGGCTGGCATTCCCTTCTTTGTTCAGTCGACCGGTGGAACACTAACAATAGAGAATATTGGAGTGAATCCTGCCATTACCAAGGATACAAACATGATCGCGGCATCTTCCAAGTACGAAACTGTTAACGGTGTGGACAAAACAATCCGTGGGAACAGTGATATCGCAAATGCGCTTGCGAGTCTGCGGGACGCAACGTTTACTTTTCCCGATAGCATGACCTCCCTGTCACAGGGCACAACAGACGATTATTTTAGGGCTTTGACTAGTGATTTGGGGATTCGGGCAAGCAACGTTGAACGGAATCTGAATAATCAGAATGATATTACAGACTCTCTTGAAATGTCCAGACAATCCGTAAGCGGGGTATCAATGGACGAAGAGTTGGCTGACATGATTCGCTTTCAGCAAGCTTATAATGCTGCAGCTAGGGCAATGACTACTGTAGATGAAATGCTTGATCGTATCATTAACCAGATGGGTATAGTAGGACGTTAATATAAATTAAAGGAGGTCTGTGTTAAATGCGAGTTACTGGAACAATGCAAAATATGCAATTGTTGTATAATCTTCGCAATATAAACTCTTCTATGGTCAAGGGACAGAATCAATTGGCGAGTGGACAAAAAATAAATCGCCCAAGTGATGATCCGATTGGTGTAGGTTATCAGATGCGATATGATACGGATCTGGCCCGTAGCGACGAGTTTCTGGAGAATGCGAAGACAGGTAGCGATATTTTGAAGACTATGGATTCATTGCTTTCTCAAGCTAGTAGTGTCATGCAGAGAGCGAGAACACTGGCCCTGCAAGCATCGAATGATACGTACGACAACAAGCAGCGTGAGGTGATATCCTCTGAAATTAAGCAATTGAAAGAACAAATGGTTACCATAGGGAACAGTACGTACAATGGAAAGTATTTGTTTAATGGGCAAAAGACAGATCAACCTCCTTATACTTCGGATGGAGCAGCAACTGAGAATACGGATCAAGGTCTGTTTTACCTAAACGTAAGCCCAGCAGTCAAGGTTCCGGTAAGCATCACAGGGGAGATTGTTTTTGGTGAGGCAGGAACGGATAACGTATTCAAAGTGTTGGACGATTTGGCCGCAGCACTGGAAACAAATAATAAGGATGGTATAACTGCTAGTTTGGATAAAATTGATACGGTAGCAGACAAAATGATGTTAAGCTGGGCTGAAATTGGTGCACGTATGAATCGCTTTGACTTAATGGTAAGTCGTATTGAAGATGAACAGGTTAACATTACAGAGCAACGTTCGGAAGTTGCCGACGTGGACATGCCTTCTGCAATTACCGACTTGAAAAGTAAAGAAACCGTTTTGCAAGCGGCCTTATCTACAGGCGCAAGAATTATGCAAACCTCCTTGCTTGATTTCTTAAGATAACGTTGGACTGCATTCCTGATGTTTTTTGAGAGGAGAGTGAAGAGAATGAATATCGACACTCAGTCGAGCTCATGGGGAGCGTATATACCAGCCGAAATAACAATCAGCAGGCGTGATGCGGAGATGAGCGTTGACTGGACAGAGGTTTTTAATGATATGGATCTGAAGAGACCTGGTGCTTTAATGAAAGATTTAAAGCAAAGGACTGAGATCCAATTTATTCAAAATCTAGCGACAAAAAGTCAAGAAGGCGACAGGATCGCCAATATTGCATCAGGAGAGAAGAACGTTTTTGGCAATATTGCACATGCTCGCTATATGCGGAATGGTCAGAAGGAGATTAATGTTGAATTAGTTCCTAAACAAGGAGTGCACATTGATTTTCGAATTTTTCCTCCAGAAATTCATATTGAAGCTCGAGGTGTTCTTCCGAGGTGATACAAATAAAATCAGCTGCTTATGGTGTGTTGGAATGTGATGAAAATCAAATTTATCAGTTTGATCAGGAGATCCCTGGTATCCCTGATGTGAAACGTTATGGACTGTTCCCTTTGGAAGACACCCCGTTTTACATTTTACATGGACTTGAAGAAGAAGTCAGCTTTGTCTTGTTGCCAGCACAGCCCACCATGCCAGATTACAGTTTTGAACTTCCTGATGAAGTAACCTATCTGCTTGAAATCACGGAACCTGGCGACTTGGGTATCATGCTTGTTGTTAACATTGTGAATGACGAACTCTTTGTTAATATGGCTGCTCCTATCCTGTTATCTCCGGATGCATTAAAGGGCTGTCAGTATATTATTAAAGATCAGCAGTTACCGATCCGATACCGCTTGCATCCAAAGGAGGACAAGTAGAATGCTTGTGCTCAAACGCCGTATAGGAGAGTCCATTCTCATTGGAAATGATATTGAGATTCAGATTCTGGGGGTTGATGGGGACCAGGTGAAAATTGGATTCAATGCTCCCAAAGACATTCAGATTCTCAGAAAAGAGTTATATGAAGAAGTTGTCGCAGAGAATCAAGCAGCCAAGGACCAGAATAATCATTTACAACAGGAGCAAGTTCTTAATCTGCTTAAACAATTTAAAATGTGATCATTTTAATATTTAGGTGGGGAATTAATGAAAATTCATCAAAACAACGCGTTGAGCCGAGAAATTCATGCATTGCGTGACTCTAACTCAAACTCAAATGTTCTAAAGACATCAGAAGTGAATAGTAGTGAGTTTATCCAGCAGAAGGTTAATTATACGGCTCTGACAGATGAAGAAAAGACAAAAATGGAAGAGCATCTCGCCAAGTTGAATAAATCCTTAATTGATGTAAATAAACAGATTCAGTTCAAATACAACGATGAGACGGAAGAATTGAATGTGGAAGTAATAGACACGTCTACTAAAGAAGTTATTGCAAGCTTGCCTCCCGAATTTTTAATAGAACTTTCGTTGCAATTAAAAGAGATCATTGGCATGTTTTTTGATGAAAAAGTATAAACAAGAAAGGATTGATTGAAAATGACGATTAGTTTTTCTGGTTTGGCTTCAGGTTTTAAGTCTGATGAGTATATTGAAGCCATTATGGCCCAAGCCAAAGTTCCTTATAATAAACTCAACACCAAAAAAAGTACAATAACAGCTTACCAAAATGTATTTAAAAATATTAATACAAAATTGGCAACTTTAAAAGAGGCATCTACAGCACTAAAAGATGCAAGTACATTTAAGACTACAACGGCAACTCCTTCAGACACTACTAAATTAACCGCTACAAGTGGAGATAACGCTATAACCGGCAGTTATTCTGTAAAGGTAGAGAGCCTCGCCCAACAGCAGGTAGTTGCAACTAAGGCATTTACGAGTGCTACAGTAACAGATGCCTCTCTCCCTGATTCTATTACGATAAATGAAAAATCAATTGATCTCTCTGATTTGCAAGGTAAAACCATGGATGAGGTACTCAGTGCAGTGAGTAGCAGAATTAATGCACTTGGCGAGAAGGTTTCAGCGTCGATAGTTCAAACGGCTGCAGGTGAGAAAACATTGACATTAACAGCAACAGAAGCCGGGGAAGCCAATGAAATTTCCTTTGTTGATGATGCTGGTTTTTTTGGATTCACAGAGAAGCAGAAGGCGTCAGATGCTAAATTGACGGTTAATGGAATTGAAGTAACCAGTACAACCAATGCAGTCAAGGATGCCATCCCTGGAGTCGTACTGGAATTGACGGACACGGGTAATTCTACTGTAAAGGTTAGCTCGGATACGAGCGCCATTACAGCTAAAGTTGAAGCTTTTGTCAAGGCATACAATGACATTATTACAACTATAACAAATAATACTCAAAAATCGACTGAGAATAGCGATGGTACCCTTTCTCTTACATTACAGAGTGATCCGTTGCTTCGGGATCTGAAAAGTCAAATGAATCAGATGTTGAATACGCTTGTCAGTGATACGAGCGGTTTTAGAATGCTTTCCGAGATTGGACTTGAAATTGATAAAGGCATTACTTCAGCTTCTCTAATGACAGGAACCATTACTTTTGACAAAGAAAAGTTTGCAGAAAAAATTACAGAGAATCCTGCTGGAATCCAAAAAATGTTTGCTAGCTCAACGGCATCAGGTGATGCTTATGATGGACTAGGAATCATTTTTGAGAATAGAATGAAAGTTTGGAATAACAGTGTTGATGGTTTAATTACAAGTAAGGTCAAAGGGTATGATTCTGAAATCGGCTTTATTACAGAGCAGATGGAGAGCATGAGCAGTCGTCTGGATCTAAAAGAACAGTCACTTAAAAAACAATACGCGCGACTGGAAGTTGTTATATCCCAAATGAATAGTCAAAAAGATTATCTTACAAGTCAGTTGTCGTCTCTAACTAACAGTTCAAGTAGTAGCTAAGGAAATTGAATTATAGGAGTTGAAAATAATGGCGACTAATTTTGGGGGCTATCAGGCTTACCAAAAAAATAAATACCAGACCGCTTCACCTCATAAGCTGACGTTGATGCTCTATAATGGTGCAATTCAGTTTGCGGGTAAAGCGAAGGAAGCCATCCTCCAACAGGATATTCAGCAGACGAATACCTGGGTTCAGAAAACTCAAGATATCGTGTATGAACTTATGTCTTCGTTAAACCTTAAAGAAGGCGGAGAAATTGCAAAAAACCTTAAAAATTTGTATTCGTATGTTGTGGATCAGTTGATACAAGCCAATATTAAAAAACAGCCCGAACTCATTGATGAAGTCGTTCACATTCTAAGTGAATTGAAATCGGCTTGGGAGAGCATTGGAAAGGGTGGTACCCTTGGTTAATCGAATGGCTATAATGAATGCGTTGTTACAACAACGAATGGACCTGTATACTCAATTACTGGAATGTACCGAACTGCAAAAGAACATCTATTTGAATGGAGAGCAGGAAGAGATGCTCTCTTCCTTTTTGCCCATTTCGTATCGTTGGGATAGTATAAGGCGGGAATTAGATGATGTTCAGCAACAATTACAAGCACTGGGCGATGCTGAAACGCAACGTTCTGATGATGTAATACAAATCATGAAGCGAACGTTGGAAAATATTCATTATATCCAGAATGGAATTGATCAAACAACCCAGGATACAAGTGAGAACTTGCAGAGCGTGAAGCAACAGCGAAAAGTCATGAACGCTTATTACAACCTTAAGCAACAGGATCAAATCTCATTGTATTTCGACGAAAAAAAATAAAAAAAGTTCCTTCAAAAGCTAAACATTTCATTGGAACAGCCGATATATATATTAGGCCACAAGGACGTGGCTAAAAAAACACTATCATGGAGGATGATTTAAAATGGGTATGTTTATTAACACTAACGTTGGCGCAATTAACGCTAACCGTAACTTGAACTTCAACAACAGCAACATGAGCAAAACGATGGAGAAACTGTCTTCCGGTTACCGTATCAACCGTGCGGCTGACGATGCAGCGGGTCTTGCAATCTCCGAAAAAATGACTTACCAAATCAATGGTTTGAACCAAGCACAACGTAATGCTCAAGACGGCATTTCCTTGTTGCAAACAGCGGAGGGAGACCTGACTGAAGTTCACTCCATGCTGCAACGTATGAATACACTGGCTAACCAATCTGCGAACGGTACGTATGATGATACAGACCGCGCTAACATTCAAGCAGAAGTTGATGAGTTGGTAAAAGAGATCGACAGAATCACAACAAACTCCAAATTCAATGGTGTAAGCCTACTTGATGGAACCAATACAGATGTGACGTTCCAAATTGGAGTGTCCGGTACTGAACAACTGACAGCAGCATTGAGCAACAATACAGCAACTACATTAGGAGTAGATGGTCTGAAATTAGATACTGCAGCCGATGCAACAGCAGCTCTTGATACTATCAAAACTGCAATTGAAACAGTTTCGACAAACCGTGCATCTCTGGGTGCATACCAAAACCGTTTGGAGCATACTATCAACAGCTTGGGTGTAACTTCGGAGAACTTGTCCGCAGCGAACTCCCGTATCAAAGATGCTGACATGGCTACAGAGATGACAGCATTCACGAAAAACCAAATCCTTGTACAAGCAGGTACTTCTATGCTGGCACAAGCTAACTCTGCTCCGCAAGCAGTTCTGAAATTGCTGGGATAAGTTAGACGAATACTCGAAAGGGTTCCTCTACGGAGGAACCTTTTTTCGTATAATGTTTACAGAATTAGGAGGAAGTTTGAAGGCATGAATGAAGAAAAAGTCAAGGATATAGTCTATTATTATGCCAGATTATTTGAAATGTTGAAGTGGGTCTCTTTTTTTAGATTAATAGTTTATTTCGTTGAGAAGAAAAATGGGGGAATTTCATCTAAGTTTGTTGAACTGTGGGTTTTTTTTCACTGTGTTTTATCTAGTATGACTATATTTGCTGTATATTATTTTGGTGAGTATAAGTGGATAATATACCCTATTATAGTATATGGGTGGATGCGAGTAGTTGAAATTATCATTTACCAAATAAACGTATTGCTGTTTGATCCCTATAGAGCTACTCAAAGTAACCGGCCATACCAAGTTAAAGGTTATTTAAGAATGATTATACTGTTGATACATAATGCATTTGAGATCGTTTTTTGGTTTTCCTCTATATATATGTATTTTTTACAGTATTTCGGTGTTGAAGATGACGTTGCTAATAATATTGTACAGGCCTTTTATATCAGTTTTGTAACTATGACATCCTTTGGACTTCCTAACTTTGTTATTAAGAGTTCATGGGGATTAGGAATTATATCTGTACAATCCTTTATAGGTTTGATTATGACGATGTTAACATTTGCTAGATTTATATCATTGCTACCTATGGTTAGATCAGGTACAAAGAGTGAATCCGACGATAAGTAGAAAATTCTGGGCTGCACCTGTCTGAGAGATAGATTAGTAAATATGAAAAGAAAGATTTAAACATAAAATACCAATAAAACATTTTCTTTACCAATTGACAATGGATAAGTCTGGATGGTATAGTCTGAATTGTGGGCTAAGGTCTTGGCCAGAGCTTCACTTCATTTGATGACGAAGGGAATGTTAGTGCATGCAAGGTAAAGTAAAATGGTTCAACGCAGAAAAAGGTTACGGTTTCATCGAGACTGAAGATGGCGGCGACGTATTCGTACACTTCTCCGCAATTCAATCCGAAGGCTTCAAAACTTTGGAAGAAGGTCAATCCGTAGAATTCGACATCGTCGAAGGCGCACGTGGACCTCAAGCCGCTAACGTAATCAAATTATAATCATCCGGACAATCCGACCTACATATATGGTTAGATGGTTACCAATTGAATTATCGCTAGCAATAGACTCCGGTTTTCCGGGGTCTTTTTTTGTTTTTCTAATAGATTCTTTTTAAGATATTACATAATAGATTGAGAAAAGAGGAAAACGGTTAATTACTTCTTCAAGCGCCCTATATCAACATCATGTAAATACAGGATTTCGCCTAAATATGATGAAATACCGCGAAATATGGCGTTACGCGCAGGTGGGCAGATGTGGCTTGAACAGATGTCATGATTCGGTCACCGGGAGTTTTTACATGGCGCTTACATTCGTGTTATAATGAAGTGGCAAAGGAAAAGGAGGAGTGCCCTATGAATTTAAGTATTCGAGGTCAACAAATCGAGGTTACCGATGCTTTGAAAGATTATGTCGACAAAAAGTTGAGTAGACTCGAGAAGTATTTCGATGCACCCCTTAACTCTGACGGTGCTGTAACATTGAGCACGACGAGAGGCTTGCATACGGTTGAGGTGACGATTCCTTTGAAAGGCATTGTGCTCCGTGCTGAAGATGAGAGTGACGATATGTACGCTTCCATTGACGCCGTGGTGGACAAGTTGGAACGTCAGATCCGTAAACACAAAACGAAAGTTAACCGGAAGTTCCGCCAGGAAGGCAGCTTGAAAACACTCTTCGTTGAAGATCCGACAGGTACAGTAGCTACTGCTGAACTGGATGTGGATACAGAGGACGATGATTTTGAAGTGGTACGGACGAAACGCTTTATGTTGAAACCGATGGACGTGGAAGAGGCAATCCTCCAAATGAACATGGTCGGCCACAATTTCTTCGTATTCTCCAACATTGAGAATGAAGAAGTCAGCGTCGTGTACAAACGGAACGATGGGAAATATGGTTTAATCGAGCAAGGTTAATCATCCTTGTACGATGACTCTGAATGACCCATTAATGGTAAAATGAATACTTACGAAAAATTGGACTACAGGAGGACATCTTCGTATCCTGTATGATTAAATGAACAAACTAACAAGAGCCTCTGTCCCATACGGGATGGGGCTCTTTTCTGCATGGACGCAGCCGGGAAAATTTGTGCAAGTAAGTTTATGAAACTATTTCCCATGCAGCTGCGTCTAATAGAGAGTAGGAAGCAGGAGTACTGCCCACTAAAAAATTGAACTTTTACACTCTTAATGTGTTAATAATGGAGTTTTATGATAGACTCAGTAAACTGAGAGAAGGTTCCATTTTTACCATGAACATTTTCTTGAACTAACCATATGATCTGAAAATATGACAGCGAAAAGAAAGGCTTCCGCTAACGGCTATGATTTTTTGCACCTAAACGTGTACGAAGAGGCTCCAGAAGTTCCAAGAAGTATGCCTCGGCGTGTTGCGGCGACCCTTACAAACTGTTACAATTTATGCAAGAGAATCATTGTCCTGATGAGGAATTGTCAACGAATGATCGCTAATCATAATCAATGACAGGCACAGCACCATGAACATGATTCGTAAGGTTTGGAATTGCCCTTATTATGCAAGGAGCGAGTCCGTGAATATCGAATCAGCTTCATGAGTAATCCTGGCCAAGCCTGGAGTTGATTCATCCATATTAATGTTTTATATCGTTTGTCACCCCCGGGCAAGTGGATGCACATATCCATCCGATGGTGTCGCATGGCGGCAGCAGGGGGTCTATTCTGTTTTGCACGAAAGGGGTATACCATGCTAGGACTTGTCAAAAAGATCTTCGGCGACATGAACGAACGTGATGTTAAACGTCTGATGAAGACGGTCGATGTGATCAATAAACTGGAACCACAATTTCAGGCATTGTCTGATGAGCAACTGAAATCCAAAACCGAGGAATTCCGTGCCCGTATCGAAAAAGGGGAAACAACGGACGAGCTTCTGCCGGAAGCATTCGCAACGGTACGTGAAGCATCCCGCCGGGTTCTGGGCAAACGTCACTATGACGTACAGATGCTGGGTGGTATCGCTCTGCATGAGGGCCGCATCTCCGAGATGAAAACGGGTGAAGGTAAAACCCTCGTGGGAACTCTCCCGGTTTACCTGAATGCATTGATGTCCAAAGGGGTACACGTCGTTACCGTCAATGACTATTTGGCACAGCGTGACAGCCAGGAAATGGGACAGATCTACGAATTCCTGGGCATGACGGTAGGGGTTAACCTGAGCGGCATGGACCATGCGCTGAAACAGCATGCATATGCTTGTGATATTACGTACGGAACGAACAATGAATTCGGATTCGACTATCTGCGTGACAACATGGTGCTATACAAAGAGCAAATGGTACAACGTCCGCTGTTCTTCTGTATCATTGACGAAGTGGATTCCATCCTGGTCGATGAGGCGCGTACGCCTCTGATCATTTCCGGACAAGCTCAGAAGTCTACGGACCTGTACTATGCAGCAGACCGTTTCGTGAAACGTCTGACGCCGGAAGAAGACTTTACAGTGGATATTAAAGTGAAATCCGTTGCCTTGACTGAAGGTGGGGTAGCTAAAGCGGAGAAAGCATTCGGCATTGAGAACTTGTATGATCACGCCAATGTTACGCTTAACCATCACATCGTACAAGCGCTGAAAGCGAACGTAATCATGCGTCGTGACGTCGACTACGTAGTCAGCGATGAAGAAGTCATGATCGTCGATGAGTTCACAGGCCGTCTGATGGCTGGTCGTCGCTATAGTGACGGGTTGCACCAGGCGATTGAAGCAAAAGAAGGCATCGAGGTACAGAACGAGAGCATGACGCTCGCTACAATCACATTCCAGAACTACTTCCGGATGTACCGCAAGCTTGCGGGGATGACGGGTACAGCGAAAACCGAGGAAGAAGAGTTTAAGAAAATCTACGGTCTCGAAGTATTGCAGATTCCGACCAACCGTCCGAACAAACGGAATGACATGGCAGATGTCGTTTACAAGAGCATCGACGGCAAGTTTAAAGCTGTAGTTGAAGAGATCGTGGAACGTCATAGCAAAAACCAGCCGGTTCTGGTCGGTACAGTATCGATCGAGAACTCCGAGCGTCTCTCCGACATGCTGAAACGCCGTGGTGTCAAACACCAGGTACTGAATGCCAAATACCATGCGGAAGAAGCAGAAATTATCTCTGGAGCTGGTCAAGCAGGTGCGGTTACGATCGCAACCAACATGGCTGGACGGGGTACGGATATTATCTTGGGTGAAGGCGTAGCCGAAGTGGGCGGTCTTCATATCATCGGTACAGAGCGTCACGAATCACGCCGGATCGATAACCAGCTGCGCGGACGTGCAGGACGTCAGGGTGACCCGGGTTCTACACAGTTCTATCTGTCACTTGGTGATGAGCTGATGAGACGTTTCGGTGCAGACAACGTACTGAACATGATGGAGCGTCTTGGCTTTGAAGAGGACCAACCGATTGAGAGCCGCATGATTACTCGTGCAGTTGAGTCCGCACAGAAGCGTGTTGAAGGAAACAACTTTGACGTACGTAAAGTCGTTCTTCAATATGATGATGTCATGAACCAACAACGTGAGATTATTTATAAACAGCGCCGCGAGGTGCTTGAATCCGAAAATATCAAACAGATCGTTATGGATATGATCAAGCCTTCCATTGAACGTATTGTTGAAGCACACTGCAGTGACGATATTCCAGAGAACTGGGAGCTGCAGGAAGTGGCGGACTACATGAACAGCAAATTGCTGGATGATGGTGCGATCACCAAAGACGAGCTGTGGGGTAAGGAAGCTGAAGAAATCATCGAGTACCTGTTTGATAAAGTGCAGAAGAAGTACAATGCACGCGAAGAGCGTATCGGTGAAGAAATGGTTCGTGAGTTTGAAAAAGTCGTTGTGCTTCGTGCAGTCGACAGCAAATGGATGGACCACATCGATGCGATGGATCAACTGCGTCAAGGTATCCACCTTCGTGCATACGGCGGTACAGATCCACTGCGTGAGTACCAATTTGAAGGTTTTGAAATGTTCCATCAGATGATCGCTTCGATCCAGGAAGAAGTGGCAACTTATGTGATGAGAGCCCAAATCGAGAGCAATCAGGAGCGTCAAGCGGTAGTGGAAGAGAGCCAGATCTCGACTAGCGGAGAACCTGCTGAGAAGCGTCCGGTAAAAGTCTCCGACCAGATCGGCCGCAACGATCCTTGTCCATGCGGCAGCGGCAAAAAGTATAAACACTGCCACGGCCAAGAATAGTTAAGCGATATTCTCTTACACCATAACGGAGATTGCAGAAGCAATCTGGAGAAGCGAAGCGTTCGCCTAAAAGCTTTCTGAAAGAAAGCTGCATCGGAAGCATACGCTATCACCAGATTTGTTCCTTTTATAAAAGGGAATCAAAAAAAATCTGGGGATAACAGCGATCGGAAGATGCTACTGCAATCGGAGTGTTATGGTGTAATAGCAGCTAGGTTAACTTATATAGAATACATGAACGGCTCCTTGCAGCCGGGCATTTCAAATGATCAAATGAAGGATGCAGAACCGGTGATTGGTGCATAGTTATAACTATGCAGCCATGATCCAGGTGAAGAGAATTGCCGCTATAATGGTAATCTGGACACCGAGGTGAAGCATCTGACACCAGATCTGGAGAAGTGCCCGGTTTGCGGGGAGCTTATCTTAATGAAAAGAGGAATTGCACATGATTGATCCAAGCGTGAAGCAGGACCTGCGTGAAATAGGCAAGAAACTAACAAACCTTAGGGGGTCTCTTTGACTTAGATCTCAAACAGGAAATGATTGAGAACTTTGAAGAGAAGATGTCTGCTCCCGACTTCTGGGACGATAATGAAAAGGCGCAATCGGTTATCGCCGAGATGAATGCGGTGAAGGGATCGGTTGATCAATACGCCAAACTCCAGCAGGACTATGATGATGCCCTAATGATGGTTGAACTGGCTGATGAAGAAGGCGACGAAGATCTGGCTGCCGAGGTTGCCAGCAGTGTTACGGCAATCGTGAGCAAGTTGGAAGAGTTTGAACTTCAGCTTCTGCTGAATCAACCGTATGATAAAATGAACGCAATTCTTGAGCTTCACCCGGGTGCGGGCGGTACCGAGTCACAGGACTGGGGACAAATGCTGCTCCGGATGTACACTCGCTGGGCTGAGAAACGCGGCTTCAAGGTAGAGGTGCTGGATTATCTGCCAGGTGATGAGGCAGGGATTAAAAGTGTTACGTTGTCCATCAAGGGACATAATGCTTATGGTTATCTGAAAGCAGAGAAGGGTGTCCATCGGTTGGTGCGGATCTCTCCTTTTGACTCTTCGGGCCGCAGACATACATCCTTCGTATCCTGTGACGTTGTTCCAGAGATCGACGATACGGTGGAAGTGGACATCCGGACAGAGGATTTGAAGATCGATACGTATCGTGCGAGTGGTGCGGGTGGACAGCACATCAATACCACCGACTCTGCCGTGCGGATCACACACATTCCTACCGGAGTCGTGGTAACGTGTCAGAACGAACGTTCACAGATCAAGAACCGTGAGCGTGCGATGACGATGCTTCGTTCCAAATTGTATGAGCGTAAAATTGAAGAACAAAAACAACAGCTGGATGAAATCCGAGGCGATCAGTCGGATATTTCATGGGGAAGCCAGATTCGCTCCTATGTATTCCATCCCTATAGTATGGTAAAGGATCACCGTACGAGCGTAGAGACAGGAAATACAGGTGCAGTCATGGACGGCGACCTCGATGCATTCATCGATGGTTATTTGCGCAGCCAGATTAAAGTAGAAACCGAGTAATCAAAGTTCCTGTATGGACCGGATACGTGTAGGCGTATGCTGGTGTATACAGGGACTTTTTTTTGAGCCCAAATAGGGAAGAAAAATCAGCAACTTATCAGTCATATAAAAGGAGAACACGACAACCATGCAAGAGCATCAGCATTTCGTTCCAAATCGCAAAAAGAGGTTAACCACCCTTATCCCTCTGAACGGACCCTGGAGAAACGTAGTGGATACGGCATCCATTATTTTTGGTTCGTTTCTCATTGCGGTAGCCTTTAACTTATTTTTATTACCTAATCAGATCGCTTCAGGTGGAGTATCCGGGCTGTCTATTCTCGGAAAGGAATGGCTGGGGCTCGAACCCGCATACACGCAGTGGGCCATTAACATTCCACTACTCATCGCAGGCTTTCTACTTATTGGTAAGCAATACGGGATCCGTTCGGTACTCGGCAGTATTGTGCTGCCCCTATTTGTTTATCTGACAAAAGACTGGGCCATTCCCACGATGAATCCGTTGCTCGGATCTCTGTATGGAGGTATCGGTGTGGGTCTCGGCATCGGCATTGTATACCGGGGAAGAGGTTCAACAGGTGGGATGAGTATCCTTGCCAGAATCGT
Organism: Paenibacillus sp. ACRRY; assembly: GCF_022346995.1. Lineage (GTDB taxonomy): Bacteria > Bacillota > Bacilli > Paenibacillales > Paenibacillaceae > Paenibacillus. Next base: position 511,549 of record NZ_JAKRNM010000003.1, read on the forward strand.
ACAGAAGTACAGCGGGCTTAGTTACTCTCTTTGCGTGGTGATCATGGATGCTACCGTTATTATTATGGCTGCATTTGTATTGTCGTTGGAGCAGTCACTTTATGCACTGATTGGGCTATACGTTACCGGAAAAGTCATTGATGCCGTGGAGATGGGACTTGGTTACTCGAAGGTTGCATACATTATCTCCAACAAGACGGAGCCAATCACCAAAGTCATTCTTGCCGATCTGGATCGTGGACTAACGAAGCTGGAGGCAAAGGGTGGTTACACGGACGACCAGCGTACTGTATTGATGGTCGTGGTTGGGCAAAATGAGGTGCCGAGACTGAAGGCACTGATCCGGTCCGTGGACCCGGGTGCTTTTGTTATTATCAGTAATGCGCACGAAGTGCTCGGCGAAGGCTTCAAGCGAGACGAGGCATAATTTCAGTTAGTGCCCATTAAAGTTTCGCTATAAAATAAAAAGCAGGGATGTCCATTCCAGCCAAACATGGCGGAGGATGTCCCTGCTTTTTACGTTTTGAATTACCCTGTTACAAAATTGGAGAAAGTAAGCGGGAGATCGCTTCTTTGAAACGAATCTTCAGGCTGCGCTTGTTGTACTCCTCCTGCGTCATCTCACGGGACACCTTAAGGTCATGCTCGAAGGTATCAACCAATGCTGTGGCGATGACCTCATCATACATAAAGGCATTCACCTCAAAGTTCAACCGGAAACTGCGGTAATCAATATTGGCCGTACCCACCGATGCGACCATACTGTCGATAATAAGCGTTTTGGCATGGATAAAGCCGTTATCGTATATAAATACTTTTGCTCCAACTTTCAACAGCTCACCAATGTAAGACAGTGTAGCCCAGTATACGAAGGCATGATCCGGTTTATTGGGAATCATGATGCGCACATCGATACCTGACAGGCACGCGAGACGTATGGCTTCGAATACACTGGCATCCGGGATAAAGTAAGGCGTCTGAATCAGAATGGAATGTTTGGCCCCATTAATCATCTTCAGATAACTGTTCTTGATGTGCTCCGTCTCTGCATCTGGTCCGCTGGAGACAATCTGCATCGCCGTCGTTCCTGTACCCTCAATATGTGGGAAATGTTCAGGAACATATGGGGTATCATGCTGCTTGGATGCTTCATTCCAATCCAGAAGGAAGCGCGTCTGAAGCGCATGAACGGCATTTCCCTGAATCCGCAGATGGGTATCGCGCCAATAACCGAATTTGGAATTCAACCCGAGGTACTCATCACCCACGTTAAATCCGCCGGTATAACCGAGGTTACCGTCAATGATGACGATTTTACGGTGGTTGCGGTAGTTCATACGCAGGTTGATCAGACTGAATTTTGATGGGAAAAAGACTTCCACCAAACCGCCTGCTTCGCGCAATTCTTTGAAAAAGCGGTTTGATACCCGCCGCGACCCAAGCGCGTCGTACAGCAGACGAACCTTGATGCCTTCCCGCGCTTTGCGGATCAGGGCATCCCGAATGCGTTTACCCAACCGGTCGCCCCGGTAAATGTAATATTGTACGTGCACATGATCCTGCGCGGCTTCGATATCATCGAGTAACCGTTGGAATTTGTCCGTTCCATCCGTGATGATCTCTACAGCATTGTCTTCCGTAAGGAGAGCACCGTTCTGTTTCAAATTCATGTAGATCATGTCCTGGCTGCTTTCGGTGGCTCTGTTGTTAAATGGCGTCCGATTATCATGCAGCTGTTCGAGCTGTGCGGCAATGCGTTCCTCCAGACCTAGCTTCTTTCTCTCTTTCCATTGGAACAGCCGGTAGCGGGTCAGATTCTGACCTGTTAGTAGATAAAGTACGAACCCAAGCACAGGAATAAAGTTCAATACAAGCAGCCAAGCCCAGGATGCACTGGCATCCTTGCGTTCGAAGAACACGACTGCCGCAGCGAAGATAATATTCAGGCCCAGGAGTACCATAAGTAAAATGGATTCGATATGCACTGTAGTCCCCCATGTCTCGTAATGACCAACGTGAATCCATTCATAAACCCTTCCTCGTGTAGAATTTGTTATGAATAAGACCTTGGTATGTAATGTTTCCTATAAAACGTATTTTAGCAGAAGTATTCGGGTTCGTCCGCAGATATTGGAAAGATATGTTCGGATTTGATAAGAATCCATGTGAAATTGATGGTAGAGTGTTGTATTTATATAACTAGAGTCGTATAATAATACACAAATATGCATAGAAGCGACGGAATTACAGTGTGAGGGCCGTTTGAGGGCATGAGCATCGTATAAGTATCGCATACAACAGGATTGGGGGAGCGAGAGTGAGTAACAAATTGAGAGTGGCAATTGTCGGTTCCACCGGCTACGGCGGGGTGGAGCTGATTCGTTTTTTTCAGAACCATCCACAGGTTGAAATCACTTCGGTGATCTCTTCATCCAGCAGCGGCGAGTCTATTGCAGACGGATTTCCGCATTTGACGGATGTGATTCGCAGGCCACTGGATGGCGTAGTTCCAGCTGAGATTGCAGAACGTGCAGATCTGGTATTCACAGCTACCCCATCCGGAGTAAGCGCAAAGCTCGTTCCAAGCCTGCTTGAAGCGGGGTTGAAGGTGATCGATCTGTCTGGTGACTTCAGATTGAAGGATGGAGCCGTGTATGAACAGTGGTATAAACACCCGGCTCCGCCGAGTGATCTGCTGGAACAGGCTGTATACGGGATGGCCGAAGTGTACGGGGATGAAGTAAAAGGCAAAAACTTTATTTCCAACCCGGGCTGTTATCCTACAGCTACCCTTCTTGGACTTATTCCTGCAGTGGAAGCAGGATGGATCGATCCATCCACGATTATTATCGATGCCAAATCCGGTGTATCCGGTGCTGGACGGGGAACGAGTCTGACGAACCATTATGCAGAGATGAACGAAAACTTCAAAGCCTACAAACTCAACAAACACCAACATATACCTGAGATTGAGCAAGTGCTCGGCAGTATTACGGGAAGTCCGGTTACGGTGACGTTTACAACGCACCTGGTTCCAATGACACGTGGGATCATGAGTACGATGTACGCAAGCCTGGTGGGAGAACACAGTGATCGGGACCTCGTAGATCTGTACCGTAAGTATTATGAGAATCGGCCTTTTGTGAGGGTACGTGAACCAGGAATCTGGCCTTCGACCAAAGAAGTGCAAGGCTCCAACTACTGTGATATCGGATTTGCAGTTGATCCAAGAACCGGACGCTTAACAATCATATCGGTCATTGACAACCTGGTTAAGGGTGCTTCCGGGCAAGCGATTCAAAATATGAACCTGATGATGGGATGGGAGGAAAACCTCGGGCTGAACATGACGCCGGTATATCCGTAAGGAAGGGGAACGGGAGAGCAGGGAAATGCACTTCCGGAACCGTTCAGGAGACCATCGGAATCGGGATTAGCAAGCGGTTAATCGGCATGCAGCCGAACGCACACGGGGGATAACATATGGGAACAAATGTGAAGCAACAGGCTTACACCGTAGTGGAAAACGGAACGATTGTAACCCCGCGCGGGTTCGCTGCTGGCGGACTTCATTGCGGATTGAAAAAAACATCACGCAACGATATCGGAGCGATCCGTTGTGAAGTGCCAGCCACGGCAGCGGCCGTGTATACGACGAACGTATTCCAGGCTGCGCCGCTGAAGGTAACTCGCGAGAGCTTGAGCAATGGACGCCTTCAGGCTGTTGTTGTTAACAGTGGTAATGCCAATGCTTGTACCGGACAACAGGGCGAAAAGGATGCGTATGCGATGCGTTCGGCAGCCGCACGTGAACTTGGTGTAGCTGAAGAGGATGTTGCAGTGGCATCGACTGGTGTAATCGGTGAGTTGTTGAAGATGGACGCAGTACACTCCGGCATCAGTGCACTGCCGGCAAGTTTAGGGCAGGATGCCAATGAAGCGGAGCAATTCTCTCAAGCGATCCTGACGACTGATTTGGTAAAAAAGGAAGCCTGCGTATCTGTCGTTGTAAACGGCAAGAACGTTACAATTGCTGGTGCAGCTAAGGGATCAGGCATGATTCATCCCAATATGGCGACGATGCTCGCATTTATGACGAGTGATGCGGTTATTGGCGCAGAAGCACTGCAAAGTTTGCTGCGTCAGGCAACCAACCATACCTTTAATATGATCACCGTAGATGGAGATACGAGCACGAACGACATGCTCGTTGCAATGTCCAGTGGGATGGCGGGGAACGAAGAATTAACCACGGAACATCCGGACTGGGACGCTTTTGCTGCAGGCTTCACTTATGTGTGTGAAGTGCTGGCCAAAGCCATTGCACGTGATGGTGAAGGGGCAACCAAGCTGGTCGAGGTGCAGGTTACGGGTGGAGTGAGTGATGAATCGGCACAGGCGATTGCCAAAACGGTTATCGGCTCAAGCCTGGTGAAGTCAGCAATGTTCGGTGCGGACGCAAACTGGGGACGGATTATTGCAGCCGTGGGGCGTGCAGGACAGCCGGTTAACCCGGACACCGTGGATATCCGTTTGGGAGATATCTCGGTACTTGAGCAGTCCCGCCCAGTTGTATTTGACGAAGAAGCGGCGCTGGCCTACTTGCAAACTGATACGGTTCGCATTGTGGTGGATCTGCACCACGGCGAAGGAAACGCTACAGCATGGGGCTGTGACCTGACATACGATTATGTAAGAATTAACGCGGCATACCGAACTTAATAAACGATCTTTTAACTATCTTGTGTTATTCAATATTAACAAGTGCAATTTTACATGGTAACGGAGAGGGCAGGACCAATCTGAAGAAGCGAAGCGCTCGCCTTTATCCCCGGATTTTACCCTTTAGAAAAGGAATCAAAAAATCTGGGGATAACAGCGATCGGAAGATGGTGCTGCAATCGGAGTGGCATATGTAAAAGGTTTGGTTTTATATAGAACGAAAACACGAAGGGAGTGCTCCTCATGAATTCAACATTGCAAAATGAGAGTGCCGGAGTGGAAAAAGGTGCAGAAAAGCAGACGTTTGTCATGAAATGTGGAGGCAGTACAATCGCGGCTTTGCCAGAATCCTTTTTTGCGGATTTGCGTGACTTGCAGTCCCAGGGAACTCAGCCCGTCATCGTGCATGGTGGAGGTCCGGCAATATCGGAGAATCTGGCGAAGCTAGGCATTGAAACCGAGTTCGTGAATGGACTCCGCAAAACGACCGAACCCGTGCTGGATGTTGTGGAGATGGTTCTGGCCGGGAGCATTAACAAACAGATCGTACGCCTGATCCAGCGCGTCGGAGGACATGCGCTGGGCTTGTCCGGCGTAGACGGTGGTTTAATCCAAGCCAAACCTGTGACGAATCATGCAGAGATCGGCTGGGTTGGAGACGTAACAGGCGTTCAAGCAGAAATCATTCAGGGCATAGTGAACATGGGATATATGCCTGTAATTGCACCCGTAGGCGTGGATGCAACCGGACAACGGTATAATATCAATGCAGATACAGCCGCAGGTGCGGTAGCTTCCCACCTCGGTGTAAGCCGGATGATCGTTGTGACGGATGTACCTGGAATTATGAAGACCGTTAACGGGGAGAAAAAAGTACTGCCATCGGTCTCCGTACAAGAGATCGAGGACATGATTCAAACCGGAGAAATCTACGGCGGCATGATCCCTAAGGTGCGCGCAGCGATTGCTTGCATTCATGGCAAAGTGCGTGAGGTTATTATCGTGGATGGAAGCGAACCACAGATCTTGAGCCGCGTGCTGAAGGGCGAAACGATCGGAACCCGAATTATCCGCATGCAATAAGGTGAATTTCAAGCAAACGGATAGATTAATATACTGTACGGATTCTATATAAGTTAAATAACAACGTTACACAAGAACGTAGAGTGCAGAACCAATCTGGAGAAGCAACGCGTTCGCGTTTATACCCGGATGTTAACCTCTAAAAATTTGATCACAAAAATCCGGGGATAACAGCGATCCGAAGATGGTGCTGCAATCGGAGTGGCTCTGTGTAGGTTGGTTTGTCTTATATGGAGTACCGGTATACTTACAAAAAGGAACAGGAGTGTGAAAGGTGATGGCAAAAGGCAATGAACAGCCAGGTTCTGGCACAGCAGTAGCGGGAGCAGCAGCAACAGGTGCAGCGGCACAGACGGAAAGCTCTCTTTTCCAAACGTATGCGCGTTATCCAATCAGTCTGGTCAAGGGTAAAGGCAGCTGGTTATGGGATGATCAGGGCAACCGTTATCTCGACTTCATGTGCGGACTCGCTGTAACGAGCCTTGGCCATGCACCGGAGAAAGTGGGAGCCAAGCTGAAAGCTCAGATTGATGAGCTCTGGCATGTCTCCAACCTGTTCCAGATTCCGGGTCAGGAGAAAGCAGCTGCGTTACTAACGGCCAATACTTGTGCTGATGCGGTGTTCTTCTGCAACAGTGGCGCTGAAGCCAATGAAGCAGCCATTAAGGTCGCACGTCGTTATCACCAGAAGGTGAAAGGAAACGACCGTTATGAAGTCATTACGTTTGCCCAGTCCTTCCACGGACGGACACTCGCAACACTGACTGCAACAGGGCAGGATAAGGTGAAAGAAGGATTTCTGCCATTGCCAGCCGGATTCGTGACCGTTCCTTTGCATGATATTGCAGCTTTGGAAGCAGCGATTGGTCCTAAAACAGCAGCGATTATGCTGGAAATGGTTCAAGCCGAGGGCGGAGTATATCCGGTTGAACCGGAATTCGTCAAGCATGTACGGAAATTGTGTGACGAGCATGGTCTCTTGTTGATCGTAGACGAAGTACAGACCGGAATGGGACGTACAGGCAAGCTGTTTGCACATGAACACTATGGCATTGAGCCAGATGTGTTTACGGTAGCCAAAGGGATCGGCAGTGGTTTCCCGGTAGGCGCGATGCTGGGTAAAGGTTTCCTGCGGGATGCGTTTACGCCAGGCAGCCATGCAACGACATTCGGGGGTACACCACTAGCTTCTTCTGTGGTGATTGCCACGATTGAAACGATGTTGGAAGATCGCTTGCCTGAACGCGCTGCTGAGATGGGTGACTACCTGATGAGCTCCCTGCGGAATCGTTTGGCAGACAACTCATTTGTAAAGGAAGTTCGCGGATTGGGGCTTCTGGTCGGAATCGAATGTGCAGAGCCAGTAGGCGATATCGTTTTGGCCGGACAGAAACGTGGCATTTTGTTCGTGACCGCAGGGCCGAATGTCATTCGACTGCTTCCGAATCTGTATGTGAGCAAGGAAGAGATTGATGAAGCGGTATCCCTGGTGGCAACGTTGATTGAAGAGCACGTAGCAGCGAAGAAGGCTTAATCAATTCTGGCAAAATGAAAAACATACTGTACTGGGGCCTCGCATGGCCCCGGCGCAGAACTAGATGATGAATCCCTGCAGCCGCACGGTGAACCTGCGGAAGAGAGCAAGTCATAGCCTGCCTGGCGTGCGCTGCCACGGCTGCTCTCTTCTGCCCGAGCGGGTGCAGGGAACCGGATATAAGGAGGACAACATTCACATGACAGCACAACAAACGGAGAAAATCCAGAAGATTGATCTTAGAGGCCGTGACTTTATTGAGTTTACGGATTACACAGCCGAAGAGATCCGCTACTTGCTGGACTTGGCCATTGAGATCAAAGGCAAGCAAAAAAACGGCGTAGCCTATCAACCGCTGAAAGGCAAAACGATCGGACTTATTTTTGAAAAATCATCCACACGTACGCGTGTATCCTTCGAAGTAGGCATGTTCCAGTTGGGTGGACACGCACTCTTCCTGAGTAAAAACGATATCCAGCTTGGTCGCGGGGAAACAACGCATGATACAGCTAAAGTATTGTCCCGCTACCTGGATGGCATCATGATTCGTACCTTTGGACACCATAATGTAACTGAATTGGCGGAGCATGCCGATATCCCGGTCATTAACGGCCTGAGCGATGCCGCTCATCCGTGCCAAGTACTGGCGGACTTCCAAACGGTATTGGAGCACAAGGGCAAACTGGCTGGCCTGAAAATGGCTTATGTCGGTGATGGTAACAACATGGCTCACTCTCTCATGCTGGGTGCAGCGAAGATGGGAATGCATGTTGCTGTAGCGACGCCAAAAGGGTATGAGCCGGATAGCGCAGTGGTAGAGCAGGCGCGCAGCATTGCGAAGGAAAGTGGTTCTGAAGTGACTGTGACGTACAGTGCTCAGGAAGCTGTGAAGGATGCGGATGTCGTTTATACCGATGTCTGGGCAAGCATGGGCTTTGAAGAGGAGCAAAAGGTTCGTGAGCAGGCCTTTGCTGCGTACCAGGTCGATGAGGAACTGATGAAAGGCGCGAAGCCAGATTATATGTTCCTGCATTGTCTGCCGGCACACCGCGGGGAAGAAGTAAGCGCGGGTGTAATTGATGGACCGAACTCCCTGATCTTTGATCAGGCAGAGAACCGACTGCATGCACAAAAGGCCTTGATGGCCGCGTTAATGAGCGAATAGCCGCTGTTTGTCTAAATGGGTTGATTTTAGGCGCAGGGTTAGCGATGATAGATGAAAGTTTATAGTAACTGAATTTGGGGAGGACCAACGAACATGGCTAAGGAAAAAATCGTACTCGCCTACTCCGGCGGGTTGGACACATCTGTAATTTTGAAATGGTTGAAAGAAACCTATGATGCAGAGATTATCGCATTCACTGCAGATATCGGACAAAAGGATGAGCTGGACGGTCTCGAAGAAAAAGCACTCGCTACCGGCGCTTCCAAAGTATATATCGACGATCTGCGCGACGAGTTCGCCAAAGACTTCATCTACCCGATGTTCCAAGCGGGTGCTCTGTATGAAGGACAATACCTGCTCGGCACAAGTATCGCTCGTCCGCTGATCGCGAAACGCATGGTCGACATCGCTCGTGCAGAAGGTGCTACTGCTATCGCTCACGGCGCTACGGGTAAAGGGAATGACCAAGTTCGTTTCGAGTTGAACGCAGCTGCGCTGACACCAGACGTCCAAGTGATTGCACCTTGGCGTTTGGAAGAATTCCGCAACCAGTTCCCGGGACGTGCCGAGATGATTGCTTATGCAGAGAAACACGGTATTCCGGTAACGGCATCCGCAGCTAAGCCTTACTCCACAGACCGTAACCTGCTGCATATCAGCTATGAGAGCGGTGTGCTTGAAGATCCTTGGTTTGACCCAAGCACGGACGAGAACAAAGACATGTTCCTGCTCAGCAACGCTCCGGAAGATGCACCAGATCAAGCAGAATACGTTGAACTGGAATTCGAACAAGGCAACTGCGTAGCCCTGAACGGTGAACGTTTGAGCCCACTTCAAGTGATGGAGCAATTGAACGAGCTGGGTGGCAAACACGGTATTGGCCGTGTCGACATGGTTGAGAACCGTTTTGTTGGCATGAAGAGCCGCGGGGTATACGAGACACCAGGTGGAACGATCCTGTTTACAGCACATCGTAAAATGGAGTCTATCACCATGGACCGTGAAGTCATGAACCTGCGTGATAGCCTGATCACCCGTTACAGCACACTCGTGTACAACGGATTCTGGTTCGCACCGGAACGTCTGGCGCTGCAAGCGCTGGTAAGCGAAAGCCAGAAAAACGTAACAGGCACCGTGCGTGTAAAATTGTACAAAGGCAATATCATTGGCGCAGGCGTGAAAAGCCCTGTCAGCCTGTACAACCCGGACATTGCTACGATGGAAGCTGATCCAACGCAAGCATATGATCAAGGCGATGCAACCGGCTTTATCCGCCTGAACGCCCTGCGTCTGAAAGTGAATTCCGGCGTGGAACAAAACAAAAAATAAGTTTTTTAAATAGTATCATATCAATACCAATATAACTTTACAGGGCAGGCCGTTCTTGCACATCGGGCAGGGGCGGCTTTGTCCATGAACGAAAGGGGAGAACTCACCGTGAGCAAGCTGTGGGGAGGACGTTTTACCAAACAAACCAATCATCTGGTTGAGGAATACACGGCATCAATCAACTTTGACAAAGCTTTGGCTGAGGAAGATATTCAAGGCAGTCTCGCCCATGTAACCATGCTGGGCAAATGTGGTATTTTGCCTGCGGAAGATGTGGAGACGATTAAGGAAGGTTTGATTACAGTACTGCACAAAATCCGTGCAGGCGAAGTGGAATTCTCTGTTTCGGATGAAGACATCCACATGAACATTGAGAAGAACCTGATTGAAACCATTGGTCCTGTCGGTGGCAAATTGCACACAGGTCGCAGCCGGAATGACCAAGTCGCAACAGACATGCACTTGTACCTGCGTGAGCGTGTAGTTGGTTTTGTTGGCATGCTGCATGCGCTGCAGGAGGCGTTGATCGGACAGGCCAAGGACAACCTGGATACAATCGTACCGGGCTATACCCATCTTCAACGTGCACAACCGATTCTGTTCGCACATCACCTGATGGCGTATGTCTCCATGTTCCAACGGGATGCAGAGCGTCTGATGGACAGCTACAAACGGATTAACGTTCTGCCACTGGGTGCAGGTGCGCTTGCAGGAACAACATTCCCGATTGACCGCCACTTCGTGGCCGAACAGCTCGGCTTCGACGGGGTGTACGAGAACAGTCTGGACGCGGTTAGTGATCGTGACTTTATCGTGGAGTTCCTGGCAGCTGCTTCCCTCATCATGACTCACCTGTCCCGTCTGAGTGAAGAACTGGTGCTGTGGAGCAGTACCGAATTTGGTTTTGTTGAGCTGGACGATGCGTTCTGCACAGGCAGCAGCATTATGCCGCAGAAGAAGAATCCGGACGTTCCGGAGCTTGTTCGCGGTAAAACAGGACGTGTATACGGTAACCTGATCGGTTTGCTGACCGTCTTGAAATCCCTTCCTTTGGCCTACAACAAAGACATGCAGGAAGACAAGGAAGGCATGTTCGATACGGTTGCTACACTGGAAGGTGCGCTGCAATTGTTCGCCCCAATGATTGCGACAATGAAAGTGAACAAGGACCGGATGCGTCAAGCGGTGAATCAGGACTTCTCCAACGCTACGGATATTGCCGACTTCCTCGTGGGCGAAGGCTTGCCATTCCGTCAGGCGCATGAAGTCATCGGTAAAACGGTGCTGTATTGCATCCAGAACGGTAAGTATTTGCTGGATCTAAGCATTGATGAGTTCCGCCAGTTCTCCCCATTGTTCGACGACCGCATCTACGATGTGCTCCAACCGGAAGCGGTGGTTAACGCACGTAACGTCTATGGTGGCACAGCTTCTGGACAAGTGGCTGAAGCCATTGGACGCAGTGAAAAGTTGCTGGAAATTACGGCGCAATGGATCACAAGCCGCGGCTAACGCCACGGCTGCTATGCATTGTTTATAAGGAAGGAACGCCTTCTTAAAACCCCTCAAGTCTGGAGTGGGTAAGAGATTCTGTTACATGAACTCTTACCGCAAGACCTGAGGGGCTTTTTTTCTTTTCAGGAGATTATACACCCGTGTTTAAACTGAAGTTCCAGCAGAAAGGTGTATTTATCTATGTATGGTTAGGAAGGGAAGAGTGGACTAGTACCTGTCATTCCAGGATAATGAATATTTAGAATTTGTGCTAAGTCCTTTAGTGACTTTGGAGCTGTGTGTTATATTCCTTTCCGAATTCTTGGATCTTTCAGACTCAGATAGCTCCATTAACAAGGTTTTCAGCGTGTTAAAGGTTTGAAGTCCAATGTACTTCAGAAGCCGTATCTCCTTCTCACTTGCGTTAACAATATCTTCAATGCAATCGTAACCGTTCCTTCGCAGGATGTTGATTAACTTTTTTATTGTGTTTTCAGGAAATAATTCAGCATCAGCAACTTCCAATAGACATGTAATATCTCTGGATAGGGTTTTGTCATCTAAAGATAACCGATCTCCTAATGTCACAATCTTCATCATCCGATGATTTCCTTTACCGTTATGGCCGTTGTTTTAGTGAGATCAAGGAAATCCTGATTATCTAGTGCGATTAAAGGGCGAGTAGGGTAATTTCTATCGACGAGAACGATTTTACCTTGTCTCCCATCGGATAACAAAACTTCACAACCGAGTTGGGATGCCATTAATGATTCCAAAAAGGTTAACCCAATCTGGGATTCCAGACGATTATCCATAATTTCTTCGTGAATCATATTAACAACATTGAAGAAGGGGTGAGCTTCTCTGTATGGACGAGGGGATATCATGGCCATATAAATATCAGCAAGAGCGACTATTTTGCTCAGAGGGTCGATCTGATCTCCTTTTAAACGATGCGGATAACCACTGCCATCTTCTCTCTCATGATGCTCAAGTGCAACCAAGGCTACACGAGGACTCGCCATGGAGTTCTTCAACATATCATGTCCCCAGATCGTATGCTGTTTCATGATTTCATACTCATTTGCATTGAATCTGGACGTCTTGTTCACTAAATCCGAAGGAAGTTTGGTTGAACCGATATCATATAAAGTTGCTGCAGTAGTCAGTGTCTTTAATTCCTGTTCATCCAAGCGAAGTTGTTTCCCCAGCTTGGTTGCAATGAATGCAACTCCCATGTTGTGGGTATAGCGAAAATCCCGTGTTCCCTTTAGCTCTGAAAGAAGTCGGAACAAACTTGCTGAATTCGATGTGTCCATGATAACCGAAGTTAATTTATCTTCAACTTCTTCAATATCCACTGTTCCGGTGAGTTCGAGGCTGTCTTTCATCCCCTTAAGATAGGACTCCGTTTGCTGAATGAGCTTTTTAGTTGGGATAGAAGGAAAATGTATACGCGGCTGATCGATAGAGTGTATCTTATCATCAGTCTCCTCATCCTCTTCGTTAACTTCTAATGCTGACTCTACATCCAAAATATGAATATTGAATTTTTTTAGTTTGTCGATATGTTCAGGAAGAAGAAAGGTGCCTTTGGCTATCAGAAGTACGCCTCTAACATCCGTAATATTCTGTTTCAAATGTTTCCCTACCAAGTCATCGTAATCTTTAAACTCCATACAGACTTCCCCCAATTTTTATGTAATATATGTATGAGTAACTCTCATATATAAGAAAATAAGAGTTGTTAAATAACTTAATAATAGAGTGTATTAACTATATTTGGTTTGATTCTATTAGTTGAGACGGCTCATCTTATATCTTCGTCATAATCACATTTTTATGTTATGGTTCTTTAGATACATTTAAGACAGCTAAATACTTGATACTAATTACTTACTTGAAACAAATATATGAGACGTTAGAAGGATGAGTTAGTGAGGTATAGTCCTGGTGGCTTATATATCTCAAGACAAATACCCGCTCCTTTAGTAAGAAAAGCGGGTAAAGCGATTCAAGAATATTAAATCTGGAATAAACGTTTTTGTTTAGCGAGAATTTAAGAGAAGAGTGCGTGCCTGTAACCCGAAAATCCTCTAACTTTCTTTCATTGCTCCAAGCGCTTCCCTTTAGTTCCGCTCAGGCAGTGGCAGCCATCGCAGCACATTCTGAATCTTCTCATCCCAGTATGCCCAGTCATGTCCGCCAGGTTCTTCTTCATAGGTCAACTGAAAATCGGTCTGTGCACAAGCCTCACGGAAAGATTGGTTCTCCTCATACAGGAAATCTTCCGTGCCGCAGCATTGATATAGAAGTGGACGCGGCCCTTGGCTTGTCTGACTTTCTTTTAGCAAATGAAGCAGGTCATTCTCCGAGCCCTTGATCTCTGGTCCGAAGATGCGCTCCATTTCGGTCTGCTGCAGTGCAGAGAGAATTTTGTTATCCATATGTGCAGCCATATCCAGAGCCCCCGATAAGCTTGCTGCTGCGGCATATTGCTCCGGTTTGCGCAGGGCCAGTTTGAATGCTCCATAACCACCCATGGACAAGCCTGCAACATAGTTGTCTTCCCGTTTAGAAGACAGCGGGAAGAAGGAACGTGCCAGTGCAGGCAGCTCTTCACTGATGAATGTCCAGTAACGTCCGCCTTCGACCATATCCGTATAGAAGCTGCGATGAACTTGCGGCATGACAACGGCAATTCCAAGGTTCGCCACATATCGTTCGATGGATGTCCGGCGCAGCCAGATGGAATCATCATCGGATAGACCGTGCAGCAAATACAGCGTAGGATGCAGTCCTTTGCCTGAAACGTTCTCCATCCCAATCTGATTATGAGTCTGCTGTGGCAGAATAACATGCATGCTCGTACTGAGTCCTAGCGTGTCGGAGTAAAAATCACATTTAATGAGTGCCATCTCTACAAAGTAACCCCTTTCATGAATTCATTAACTGAATGTTCCGATCTGAGTTGAATGCGGTCATAGTTAATGGCTCCTTCGTTTCTATCACACAGGTTATACCCAAACCCTTTCCATTGCAACAACAACATTCATAGCTAAAGAAAGTGATGTATTAACTAAGATCAGACATTGTTCAATAAGAAAGTTAAATGGATGATGGTTAATTGAAGTTAATTCTGAGTAAAATGATTTCTAAGCTTCACAACGTAACAATGTTATGTTACACTGTTTTCAACACAAAGGGGGACCATATATGACGGATGAATTGATCTCCAAAAAAGACTTGTTGGACCTCACGGGGATTTCCTATGGTCAGTTATACCGCTGGAAGCGGAAAAATCTTATTCCGGAAGAATGGTTTATTCGGAAGTCTTCATACACGGGGCAAGAAACCTTTTTTCCTAAGCAGCAGATCCTGACTCGTATCGATAAGATCCTCAATATGAAGGATGGATTATCACTGGATGAGCTGGCAGATGTATTTTCACCGACACTGGGTGAGGTTGAAATGTCTGCGGAGCAATTAATGGACCGAAACATTGTTTCATTATCTTCGCTTGAACTGGTAAGGGAGGCAGGGCGGGAACAACCAATGTATGCCCTGGAGCAGATTATGATGCTATACGTCCTTGAAAAGCTGTTACTTAGCGGTGATATTACCCGTCAGGAGGGCTCATTGCTGATAGATGTCATGTCTGAGCATTATTATCGTTTTGCAAACAGAGCAAGTGAGCTGCTGCTTATCCGTAAGATGGGCGTACCGACTTTCATGCTTACTGGTTCAGGATCAGAGCTATATTTTGATCAGGGCGTCAAAGTGGTACTGAGAATTCCGCTGGGCACGTTTATGGAAGAGCTGAAACTTAAATTGGGATAAAGGGGAGAATGGACATGGAAGAACGTCATTTGAGAAATGATCTGAATGTATCAGGCTTGAGCCAAACAGCAGGTGGAGCTTTTCACCGGGTTTCCATTGATGGCATGGCTAAAGTAAACGGCAATCTGGATTGTACCTCCTTGAACGTGAATGGGACGTTGAAGATGCATGGAGCCTTAAGTGCGGAAAGTGCAACCATTAACGGCATGTGCACGCTGAATGGTCCTTTGAACAGCTCCCGTGTTCGTGTGGATGGCATGACAACCATTCATGGAAACCTCAGTAGTCCTGAGCTTGAAGTAAACGGCAAATGTACCGTACGTGGACGAGTGGATGGAGAACGTATCGATATTGGTGGCATGATCACGATTGATGGTGACGTACAATGTGAGTCCCTGAATGTACAGGGCAATATCAAAATTAGTGGCTTCCTGAATGCAGGATCCGTTGAGATTAAGCTGCATACATCTTCTTCAGCCAAAGAGATTGGCGGAGAACGTATTGATATTCGTCGAAAGGAGCAAAGTGGCTTTTGGAAAAGTATCGGTCTGGGCGGTACTCCATCCTTTAAAACATCCTTAATTGAAGGGGATGAGATCGTATTGGAAGATACGGAGGCTGATATTGTTCGAGGCAGCAAGGTATTTATCGGCCGTGGCTGCAGCATCAGGCTTGTCGAATACTCAGGCGAGCTTGAGATTGATCCAGATGCCAGGGTGGGCAGCAGCCAGCGCATCTAAGTTGGATTTTGAAAAAAGGGAAGTGATTCAATTGGATAACCATATCGTTAGTCCATCAGACAAGAAAAGTAACTATAGTATTATCGGTGAGGGCAGCTCCGCTGGCGGTGTGTACGCCAAGGTCAAGGTTGTAGGAGATTCCACCTTCAACAATGACTTATATTGTGATCAATTCAAATGTACGGGCACGTCGGTCATCTACGGATCTCTTGAATCAAACGATATTAATATTACGGGAACCCTAACCCTAACAGAACGAGTTATCGGCCCTGAAGATGAGAGTGGGAGTGGCGTATCCGGCTTACATGCAAAAGCTGAAAAAATGAAAGTGGTAGGTGAGTTTCATCTACCAGGTGACTGCCAGGCAGAGAATATCAAACTCAATGGTCGTTTTACGGTCGGAGGCATGCTTACTGCTGAACAAATGACACTTAAAATCATGGGTCCGTCTGAAGCCATGGAAATTGGTGGTTCAATCATCTCTGTGAAGAGTGGCCGAGGGAAGCTGCTCGATGGTTGGTTCGCGAGTAATGCAAGTAACCCATCGATCCTCAAGGTAAGCCTAATTGAAGGAGATGACATTGAGTTAGAGAACACAGTAGCCGAAGTTGTCCGAGGAGATAAAATAAAAATTGGCCCAGGCTGCCGAATTGGTACAGTTGAATACCGTTCTTCTCTGCAGATCCATTCACAATCCGAAGTTTTGGTTCAGCGCAATCGGTCCGTGGACTGATTATTGGGGACGGCTTTTCGGATATACTATTTCAGTCATATGAATAGAGCGTGAATGGAGAGATTGAGTACAATGGTTGCACGAAAAAACAGTATTGGATTGGTGCTGGCAGGGCTGCTGCTCAGCATACTGATGGCTTCGATGGATAACACCATCGTGGCAACGGCGATGGGGGATATCGTCGGGAAACTTGGTGGCCTCGACAAATTTGTTTGGGTTACTTCAGCTTACATGGTCGCCGAGATGGCAGGCATGCCGATTTTTGGTAAATTGTCCGACATGTATGGACGGAAGAAGTTTTTTGTATTCGGAATTATCGTGTTTATGCTTGGTTCGGCGTTATGTGGAACAGCAACATCCATTGTGGAGTTGACCATGTACAGAGCCATTCAGGGGATTGGTGCAGGTGCCTTGGTGCCGATTGCATTTACCATCATGTTTGACGTGGTTGCACCGGAAGCGCGGGGCAAGCTGGGCGGATTGTTTGGAGCTGTCTTTGGATTATCCAGCGTATTCGGACCGCTGCTGGGTGCATACATCACACAGTATGCCACGTGGGAATGGGTATTTTATATTAACCTGCCGCTCGGACTGATTGCGTTTGTGTTTATTGCCTTTTTCTACAAGGAATCTCACCAGCATCAATCCCAGCAGATTGACTGGCTGGGTGCAGTAACGCTGATTGGTGCTGTCGTGTGTTTGATCTTCGGCCTTGAATTGGGTGGCAAAACGTATGCCTGGAACTCGTGGCAAATTCTCGGATTGTTCGCCGGATTTGCAGTGCTGGCGCTGCTGTTCGTATTTGCCGAATCCAGAGCGAAGGAACCCATTATATCCTTTAACATGTTCCGCAACCGCGTGTACTGGTCCAGTAATGTCATTGCCATGTTTAGTGGTGCGGCATTTATCACGGCATCGGTGTACATTCCCATCTTCATACAGGGTGTGCTCGGGGGCAAAGCGACCAATTCGGGTCTTGTGCTGCTGCCCATGATGCTAGGGTCAGTCGTCACCGCTTCAATGGGCGGGGTGCTGATGACCAAGATCAAATATCGGAACATTATGATCCCGACACTGGCGCTGCTGGTTCTTGGTCTTGGGTTGCTGACGACACTGGACGAAAGCTCGTCCCTATGGACGATCCGCGTATTTATGGTGCTCGTTGGTCTGGGTGTGGGAGCTTCGTTCTCCGTGCTTAGCAATGCGGCCATGAATGCCTTCGAACCACAGAGACGTGGTGCCGCAAGTTCTACGCTTAACTTTTTGCGGTCCCTCGGGATGACGATGGGGATTACAATCTTTGGGATTGTTCAGAGCCAGGTATTTACGCGCAAAATGAACGATGCCCTGGCCGGTCCAGCTGCAGAGGCAGGCGGCGCAGGAGCTGGAGTGCCAGCAGGCGGCATGCCGGAGGGCTTGAATCTGAGCGATCCGCACGCCTTGCTCTCTCCGGAGCTTAGACAGGCCATTCCACCTCAGGTGCTGGAGGCTATCACTCATGCGTTATCCTCCTCGATCGTGCAGTTGTTTGCCTGGGCGGCCATTCCGGCGGCACTGGCTCTGATTGCTGCTTTCTTTATGGGAAAAGAAAAGATGGTGATCGGCGAGGAACAGGGAGAATACACAGCAGGGCATTAATATGAAGTGAACAACAAAGACACACCATTCTGTCTCCAAGTGGGAGCAAGAGAATGGTGTGTCTTTTGCTTTGTCCAACTCTTATGGCTGTTTGGTATCACTCACGCCGTCCTCTACAACAGAAGGCTCCTCCGGATCTGGCAGGCTGCTATGACCAGAACGTGCGATAAGGCGATCCTGAGCTTTGTAGGTATCTCGCGAAATGGTTTTGGACTCCACCACTTTGCCATCCACCTTCTTGATACGTACGGTTTCCACAATGTAGCCAGGCTGTCCGTTTTGCAAAACCTGCTGGGCGCCATCCGGCAGCACATTGCTGGATACATACTTTACAGGGGCGCTTAGCGTTTCGATGGTGTGGGATTCGAGCGCGTAGCTGACATTCTCGGGAAAAGTACCAAAAAATTTGACGGTTAATTGGTGATTCTTCACTTCAGCATGGATAAGCAGGGATTTGCCTGTATTGTTCTTGAAACGGAAATTGATAGCGCCAGAAGCAAAAGTGGCGTCCAGTCCTTTCGGCAAATATTTGACCGGTATCGAATGGTTGCGCCGCTCGACAATATCGAGTCCGGTTAACAAGGCTGCATTGTATACGGTGCTGGACACTTGACATATGCCTCCGCCAACACCTGGGGTGAGACGCCCTCTCACAATAACCGGGGCTTCACGGAAGCCGTATTCCTTCTCGGCATGACGAATGATCTTTTCGTAGTCGAACATGCCGCCAGGCTCCAAAATCATGCCGTTCACGGATTGTGCCGCTGCACTGACATTATGTATGCGTCCTTCCGTGCTGCTGCCAAGCCCTGTGGAGAATTGGATGATCTTCCGCTCAATGCCTTCCTTGCGTAAAGACTCCACCGTGACTTCAGGCTGCTGGGTGTATAGCGGCAGCTGAATTAACAGTGAGGCAGGTGTGGTCCCCTTGTTCAGCACGGTGAAGTCGTGGGGAAGCTTCGCCAGCAGCCTAGCCTCCAGTTCATCCCAGGCGATCCGCCGGACGCCCTTCTCCGGGATGTACTGGACCTTGTCGTTTGCGGTAATCCGCCGGACAGCGTCTGCGGGGGTGCCGAAGGTTTCCTTTTCCCAGTCTGGGCTCAAACGTGTTCTAAGAGATTGGGTATTGTACCGTTGTTCGAGAGACCATTCCTCCGCAAAATGATAACGGGCATACGCACGTTCCCACACATTTCCTTCCTCCAGCTCTTGTACCGCCGCCCGAAAGGCGTCCGCACTGTAATTTGCACCGGCTTCTGTAGCAGTTATGTTCAGCGTCAGGGAGGGCTCATCCACCTCCAGCGTAACAGGCCAGTCCCCCAGCTTTTTCAAACGTTCATCCAGTCCTAGAAGCGCCTCACTCCGATTCACGCCCCCGACCTGCCAGCCGCCAACCTGCACCTTACCCGGCAAAGCGGGTTGATTCACATACATATACAACAATCCGTAGGAAGCGGAGCCGATAAAGAGAATCGAGAACACAACAATGACGGTCAAATGTATTTTTTTCATATCCGTACGCTCCTTTTTACTTCTGATGTTCCGCATTTCGTAACACTTTCTATATATATGATCCAATGCAGGAAAACTTTCGGGTACTCAATAGGTAACAAATTTGTTACAATATATTTTATATGTTTCCATCCCAGAGGATCGAAATAAGGGTAAAATGGATTGCTCCTGATGAATTTCAGGTCTTTTTAAAGGAATTGCCGGGATTGTGTCGAAATGATAATGGCTAACTATGTGAGCAGGAAGTGATGATGTGATAGAAATGCAGGACGTGTGGAAGACCTACGCCAATGGGACCCACGCATTACAAGGGGTGTCGGTGAAGATCGACCGCAATGAATTTGTGTATATCGTCGGTCCGTCCGGCGCAGGTAAATCAACATTTATGAAACTGATGTACAGAGAAGAAATTCCGACCAAAGGACAAATATCCATCAATGGATTTAATATCGGCAAGTTGAAACCACGCAAGATTCCTTATGTACGCCGCAACATCGGTGTAGTGTTTCAGGACTTCCGTCTCTTGCCCAAGATGACGGCGTTTGAGAACGTGGCTTTTGCCATGGAAGTTATTGAGGCGCCGAAGCGTCACATCAAGAAACGGGTCATGGAAGTGCTCGATCTGGTGGGACTGCGCAGCAAGGCGAATCGTGAACCTTCGCAATTGTCCGGAGGGGAACAGCAGCGTATTGCCATCGCACGCGCGATTGTGAACAATCCGTCAGTGATTATCGCGGACGAGCCTACGGGTAACCTTGATCCCGAGACGTCATGGGGCATTATGCAGCTGCTGGACGAGATCAATTTCAGAGGAACGACGATTGTCATGGCAACCCATAACAAGGATATCGTAAATACGATGCGTAAACGGGTTATCGCCATTGAGCGCGGCCAGATTGTACGGGATCAGATGAGAGGGGAATACGGTTATGAATTTTAGTACTCTCTTGCGCCATTTGCGGGAGGGATTCAAAAACGTATTCCGCAACGGCTGGATGTCTGTGGCATCCATTATGTCGATCATCGTGTCACTGCTCATTCTGGGGGTATTCATGCTGCTCGTGCTGAATGTGAATTCCATGGCTAACCAGGTGGACAGCCAGGTGGAGATCAGTACGTTTCTGGAGCTGAACGTGGATGAGAGCCTGCGCAATACGCTCGAGCAGGAGATTAGTGCAATGCCGGAAGTAAGCGAGATTCGCTTTGTTTCCAAGGAAGAGGGACTCAAGGAGTTCCGTGAACGTCTTGGTGACAGTGCGAATAACGTACTGGACGGTTTCGATGTGGATAATAATCCGCTGCCGGAGACCATTGAAGTTGAGGTCATTGAACCGGAAACCGTCACTTTTGTGGCGCAAAAAATTGAAGCCCTGAACGAAAAGCACCCGGAGAAGCCGATCATGAAAGTGAACTACGGCAAGGAAACGGTGGAAGTGCTGTTCAAATTTACACGCCTTGTGCGGAATATCGGATTTATTTTTGTCGGAGGACTGGCTCTAATGTCCATGTTCCTGATCTCGAATACGATTCGCGTAACGATTCTTGCCCGTCGCCGGGAGATCGGCATCATGAAGCTCGTCGGTGCAACGAACACATTCATTCGCTGGCCTTTCTTTATTGAAGGAGCACTTATTGGATTTATCGGTTCAGTGATTACGGTAGCAGTACTGTTCTTCGGTTACAGCCGTCTGCTGGCTACCATTGGCCAGGATGTATTCATGCAGATGCTTAACCTGATCCCGCTCAGCGACATTTGGTTGCTGTTTGGAACCCTTTTGATCGGACTCGGTATGCTGGTAGGTATTTTGGGAAGTACACTGTCCATTCGCAAGTCACTTAAGGTTTAATGTTTTATTACTGAAATTGCAGAAATTGTCGAAAAAGAATGACAAAGCAGGTTCACAATTGGACGCTGTTTGACGATATGTAGGGAAGACGCACTCTTAATTAGATGGAAGAAAGCATAAGAACATGATGTTCACCACCTGTGTAGGTTGCTTTCTTGTGAATTCATAGGATGGGGGATCACCATTTTGAAAAAAACAGCTTCGCTGCTGGCCTTTACGTTATTGGCCGGATTGACGCTTCAACCTTCGGACGGATATGCCAAGAGTAGCATTAGCGACATCGATCAACAGATTAGCCAGCTGGAGAGCAAGGCGGCTGCGGCCAAACAGGAACAGAAAAAGGCTGCTTCCAACAAGAAGGAAGCCCAGCATTACAAGAACAAAACCAACGCCTATCTGAAGGTTGTCATGGAGCAGATCAATGTTGTCAGTGATGAACTGGCGAACGTTTCCCTGGAAATTGAGAACACGGAAGAAGATCTTCGCACGACGAAAAAAGATCTCCAGGCTGCAGAGGAGCGCATTGTCGCAAGGGAGAAACTGCTGGAATCGCGTGTACGTCTGATGTATACCGATGGAGCCGTATCCTATCTGGATGTGTTGCTGTCTTCAACAAGCTTCTCGGATTTTCTGACACGTGCAGATTCGCTGAAAACCATTGTGGATCAGGATCAGCATCTGTTGGATGAGCACAAAAAGGACAAGCAGCTCGTTGTCGACAAAAAGGCTGAACTGGACAAGCAGTATGCGGAAGCCAAAAGCCTATATGCACAAAAGAAACAACGCAAAGCCCAGTTAAATGAAAAGGAACAGGAGAAGCAGGTGCTTCTGGCTTCCTATGATGCTAAAATTGAAGAGTCGGAAGAGCTGACGCAGGAGCAGGAAGATGTGTTGATTCAGATCGCCAGCAAGCGTTCAGCATTGCTTCAGGAAAAAAACAAACTTCGTGAGCAGCAGGCAGCCGCCGCTGCCAAAGCAAAAGCAGCCGCAGCAGCTCGGGCTGCAGCAGCAGCGAAGGCGCCAACGAAAGTCAGCACAGGCAGCAGTGAACCCGTGTATACAGCGGGCAATGGTATCTTCTCCAAACCGGTATCCGGCGGACGCATTTCCTCGCCATTCGGTCGTCGTACACACCCTATTACGGGTGAAGTAGGCAAGATGCACAATGGTACCGATTTTGCTGTACCTGTGGGAACCTCAGTTCACGCGGCATCAGGCGGTATCGTTATCATGGCAGAGTGGTACAGTGGTTACGGTTATACCGTTATCGTAGACCATGGTGGCGGACTCTGGACATTGTATGGTCACCTGCGTGAAGGCGGATTTAAGGTAAGCAAGGGAGATACAGTGAGCAAAGGCGACCTTATTGCCGAGTCGGGCAACACGGGTAATTCAACCGGACCTCACTTGCACTTCGAAGTTCGTGAAAATGGTACGCCAGTGAATCCAATGAATTACCTGTAATGGATTGCTTGTGAAGGAATGGAAAAGACATATTCCGTACAAGCTAGACATATACTAAGCTGGCATGTTCAGGGAATAGATTCGGGCATATGGAATCTGACACGCTTCAAAACTAAAGGCGGTGAGCAAACGGATGATGAAGAAAAGATCGGCGCTGCTGCTTGCCATTGTGGCCCTCCTTGGAGGGAGCCTGCTTACGCTGGTACTGATGAGTTATCCCGGTGTGGCCAATCAGACCACTTCGGGTGAAGGCCTGCTGGCCAGTGTAACCGGCAATACGCAGCAGAAGAACGATTTGAAGAAGATTGAAACCGCAATGGATTTGATCTCAAGCAACTATTATAAAGATGTCGATAAGACCAAGCTGATCGATGGTGCGATCAACGGCATGATGGAATCCCTTGGCGATCCATACTCCAACTACATGGGACAGGAAACGGCTGCCCAGTTTGAGGAATCCATTGAAGGATCCTTTACCGGGATCGGGGCCGAGGTATCCTCGCAGGATGGAAACGTCGTTGTCGTTTCCCCGATCAAAGGATCACCTGCCGAGAAAGCGGGTATTCGGGCGAAAGACATGATCATGTCTGTGAATGGCGAATCTCTGCAAGGCCTTGAATTAAACAAGGCTGTTAACAAAATCAGAGGTCCAAAGGGCAGTGAAGCCAAGGTGCAAGTGAAGCGCGCCGGTTCTACAGAATTGATTGAATTTACCATTGTGCGTGATGATATTGATCTGGAGACTGTGTACGCCCACATGGAGGATAACGGTGTAGGTGTCATTACCATCACCCAATTCTCGCTGAATACCGGAGAACGCTTCAAAGAAGAGCTGGCCAATCTGGAGAAACAGAACATGAAGGGTCTGGTCATTGACGTTCGTAATGATCCGGGCGGCGTACTGCAAGTCGTTATCGACATTGCCGAGCAGTTTGTTCCAAAAGGCAAAGTGATCGTGCAGGTCGAGGACAAAAACGGCAAACGTGAGCAAAGCAAATCGAATGGTTCCAGCAAGTCGTACCCGATTACGGTACTGATGAACAAAGGAAGTGCAAGTGCGTCGGAAATTTTGGCCGGTGCATTGCAGCAGTCTGCAGGCGCAACGCTGGTTGGCGAAAACTCCTTTGGTAAAGGCACGGTACAGACGAGCTATGACAAGCAAATGGGTGATGGCAGCCTGCTGAAAATCACCATTGCGAAATGGCTGACTCCGAATGGAGACTGGATTCATGAAAAAGGCATCAAACCGGATATAGCGGTGAACCAGCCGGATTACTTCTCGGTGGCACCGATTAACAAAGAGAAATTACCTTTGAAATATGACAGCAATAGCACGGATGTGAAAAGTGCGCAGACGATGCTGAGAGGGCTCGACTTCAAGCCGGATCGTGTAGATGGATACTATGACCAGAAGACGCAAGAAGCGGTCAAAGCATTCCAGAAGCAGAAAGGCATTGAGGTTACCGGCGAGATCGACGAGAAAACCGCTGAATCACTGGAAGCGGCTCTGATTGAACGTATTGCCAATCCTCAATATGATGCACAGCTGAAGCGCGCGATCGAAAATGTCTCAAAGGATATTTAGACCGTCGTGTCGAAGCCATTAAGAAGGCTGATTATCAGCCTTCTTTTTTTCTGAACCGGCTGAAAGAGAGGGGTGACGGGCCATCATGGAATGGGCTTGGCCGTGGTTAACGACATTAGGGGAAGCATTGCTGCAGTTGTTTACTCAGCCGTTTTATTATATTGCGGTCATTTTGATTGCACTGATCTATCATCGTCAATTACTACAGGAACGTAGGTTGTTTCATGTTCGTCTGCAAAGCTCCATCACCCAGACGATCCGTGCCTTACTCGGAGGTATCGTCATTGGTGTCATCGTCTCGGTGATATCCATCTTCCTAGGGGCGCACCTTACACTTGCCAGTGTCATTTGCATATGGGCCGCAACGTTAATTCTGGCGTTGTTCCGTATTCGCTATCTGTGCTTCGCCTACGCGGCAGGGCTGCTTGGTGTAGTGCAGTTTGGGTTGAACCTGGCCTCTGGCTGGCAGCCGGAGGGGTGGCTTGGCAGTGTCACGGAGGCATTGCGTGCGCTGGACATGCCTGCTTTACTGATACTGGCTGCCTTACTTCATCTAGGTGAAGCAATGCTGATTCGCTTGCAAGGGGTAACCATGGCTTCACCATTGCTCTTTGAAGGTAAGCGCGGCAAGCTGGTCGGAGGATACCAGCTGCAGCATTTCTGGCCGATCCCGATGTTGATTATGGTACCCGTAACGGGGGGCGGAGCAGAACTCGCTTGGAGTCCTCTCTTGAATGCAGGAGGCGGTTATATGCTGATGGCACTTCCGATCCTGCTTGGATTCGGCGAAGTTACGCAGAGTATGCTTCCAGGGCAGAAAGTACAGATTTCCGCCAAGCGGCTCTTGCTCTACGGGACAGGCCTGCTTGTGCTCAGCCTTTTGGCGGCATGGTGGTCCCCACTTATGGTAGTTGCTGCTCTGGCAGCATTTATTGGCCATGAATTTCTGGTGTGGTACAGTGGGTTCGAGGAACAGCATCGCAGTCCGGTGTATGTTCATCCGGTCCACGGCTTGAAGGTGCTTGGCATTATTCCAGATAGCCCTGCTGCAGAGCTGGGCATCGAAGCAGGAGAGACGCTGTATAAGGTGAACGGTGTGATGGTAGATTCACCGAAAGAACTGCATCGTGCACTGCGGATGAATCCTGCCTTTTGCAAACTGGAAGTTCGTAACCATCAGGGGGAGAGCAAATTTATGCAGCGGGCCATCTATGAAGGTGAACATCATCAGCTAGGTGTGCTTATGGCTCCGGACAACCATGAAGCTTGGGCAGTGCAGCTGCGTCCGCTGACATTGTTCCATATCATCACACTCAAATTATTTGCCCGTCGCAAAAATAATCATAATGATGCTGCTCCGCTGGCTCTGCCGGCTCCGGGCGTAAATGAACAAGGATCAGTAGAAATGTAAACAATAAAGGGTACTTCACCGCATGGAAAGCGAGGGAGTACCCTTTGTGTTATTTAAATCTAATTTTTCAACATAAAGATGGCGATCTGTGTCCGATCACGCAGGCTTAGTTTTCCGAGAATTTCGGTGACATAGTTTTTGACTGTACCTTCACTCAAGAATAGTTTAGCTGCAATTTCCTTGTTGGACAGCCCCTCCGATATCGCTTCTGCAACGGCCAGTTCCATTCGTGTCAGACCGTAAGTATCAAGAGGTGGATGTGGATGTGATTGGGGAGCCGCAGCCGGACGAAGCAGCCCCGCAAGCTTGCGAGCAATATCGGGGTGAATCAGCATATCACCGTTATGTACTGTTTTGATGCCTTGAATAATTCGATCGGGAGGTACATTTTTGAGCAAATAACCGCTAGCACCGTTCTGCAGAGCCTGGATAATGTATTCGTCGTCGTCAAATGTCGTCAGCATCAGTACACGCATGTCAGGAAAACGGGACTTGATGATTCGGGTGCCCTCCACGCCATTGCAGTCCGGCATGCGGATATCCATCAATACAACGTCCGCAGCCGTTCCTGACTCCAGCAGTTCAAGTGCCTCACGTCCATTGGAGGCCGTACCTGTGACGATAATGCCGGGATCAAGTCCGAGCAGGACCTTCAGGCTCTCGCGAATAAAAGAGTCATCATCCGTGAGAATCAGCCGAATGGGCTGGATTTGTTCAGCTTCCTTATGGTTACTTGGTTCCATTCGTTCAGACATGGGCACCGTCACTTCCTTTCTCAGATCAGATCAGCCTTCTTCATCATGGGCAAACGTGTAGTTACGGTATAAGGGTAAGCTTGCCGGATCTCAAGCCGGCCTCCAATGGATTCTGTGCGAAGTCGCATTCCTTCATGCCCCATTCCCGATGGGCCCGAATCTGCTGGTGTACTGCTTTTCAATTGTGCTCCCTCAGGCTGGGCTCTCGCAGACTGCTTCGCTTTGATTACTCCATCATTGCTGACGGACATGCAGACCTCACGTTCCCCAAACTCCACTTCCACCGTAATTGTGCTGGCGTTGCCATGTCTCAGGGCATTGGTTAGCGCTTCTTTGGCATTTTTATATAGTACGATCTGCATGCTCGGATACAGCTCACGGGATGAGCCGCGGACTTCATAACTCGTTTTCACCCCCGTCTCCCTGCCTACCTCTTCCAGAAGAAGATCCAGTGCATAGGCTTCGGATACATACGAACTGGAACGCAGTTTGTGAAGGGTAGCACGCATGTCATCCATGCTTGCTGCCAATTGATCACGTATTTGTCTTACCATTTCCGTACCCTGTTCAGTATCCAGAGGAAGGGTTAACAGGGCAGCCTCGGACATCATTTTCGTACGAATGAGGCGGTGTCCGATATCATCATGAAGCTGCCTAGAAATCCGGGTCCGTTCTTCCTCCTGAGCCACTCCCTCAAGCTGCTTCGTGAACAGCAGCAGTTGTGCTCGAGCGTCTTGAAGCTCGTAATGTTTACTGCGAAGCTCGTCATATACCTGTTCCAGCTGTCCGCGACTGCTGGCCATTCTGGAACCCTGCCAGGAGAGTGCGGCGGTAAGAACAAGGATCAGGTTTCCCACCATTCTTCCTGCTGTCTCTTCCAGAAAGGGGAATTTTGGCTCGGTAGGAAGTGAGGCAAACCAAGGAAGCAGCTCTTGAGGCGGAGCGTAGTGCCAGTGTAACGCTATATTTGTGGCGACAAGCTGTGCCCCCAACATCAACCAGCGGGATGTCCCTTCAAGTCGATACATATACACATAGAGTATGGATAAGGACAAGAACAACATGAAGGGTCCGTATACAGCAATCAGCCAGCAGCTCCAGAGCATTTCAGCCAGGATGAGCAGCACATACCAAGCACGAGAACGGGCAAAGTCCTTGCAGACAGCGAGTCCCAGGGCAATGATGATATACAGCGTATATAAATCTTCCTGGTCCAAAGGCAGCATCAAAAGGTACAGGACCGCAGGAACGAGAATTAAACCGTATTGCAGTATACGCATCGGCATAGGTAAGAAACATCCTTTTTAAAATAGAATGGGAAATTACGGGTAATGCACCCCTGATTATAGCACAGCATGCTTCATATGAAGGAGATGACTTAAGTCACCTCCATCTTATGACCTTTCGTACCTTCGCGGGACCATGGGATTCGGTACAATACAAATATGAAATCTGGCGGCGGGATGCTGGAGTGGAAGAGGAGTGTATGAGCGATGGCTATTCTTGAAATGGAACATGTGGTAAAACGGTACGGCAGCAAACTTTCGGTCGATCACTTGAACCTGAGTGTGGAGCGGGGGGAGATATTCGGACTCTTAGGGCCGAACGGAGCTGGCAAAAGCACCACCATCAGTATGATTGCAGGACTGCTCAGCATGGATCAGGGCGAAATCCGGCTGAATGGCATTTCAGTCAAGGAGCGACCGCTTGAAGTCAAACGCAAGATTGGACTTGTGCCGCAGGATCTGGCGCTGTATGAAGCGATGACCGCTGCGGAGAATGTCACTTTTTTTGCCAGGCTGTACGGACTGCGCGGGAAACTGTTGAAGGAGAGGGTGCAGGAATCGCTCGAATTTGTCGGGCTGCAGGATAAAGCGAAGGATGCACCATCCACTTTCTCTGGCGGGATGAAACGCAGGCTGAACATCGCATGTGCCATTATGCACCGGCCAGATCTGATTATTATGGATGAGCCAACGGTAGGAATCGATCCTCAGTCGAGAAATCATATTTTGGAATCTGTGCGCACGCTTAACAAGATGGGATCAACCATTATCTATACAAGCCATTACATGGAGGAAGTCGCGGCAATCAGTAACCGGGTGGCGATCATGGATCAGGGGCACATCATTGCCTGTGGCACCGAAGCGGAATTGAGAGAGCGGGTAGCGTCCGAGGAGAAAATCGTGCTAAGCGCTTCGGGAATTGGCCCCGGTGCCGTTGAGGAACTGAGGCTTCATCCGCGTGTACGTGAAGTAGAAGTGGCAGGAGACACCCTGACCATTACGCTGCCTTCGGCTCAGCAGGATCTGCAGGATATCCTTTTCATCTGCAGCAAACACGAGATAGCCATTCAGTCGCTCCAGGTTGAAGAGCCCGATCTGGAGACATTGTTCCTCAATCTGACCGGGCGAACGCTGCGGGATTAGGAGGTGGCATGGATGAACATTTGGCATATTTGCATGTTTGAAATAAGGCGGATCCTGAGAATCCGATCTGTCCTCTTGAACCTGTTTGTTCTACCGCTGCTGCTGATCTTTATTTTGGGAGCTGCGTTATCCAGTACGATGGACACGGGGAAGGACAACGTGCCTGGACAGGTACGCGTGGGAGTGATTCAGACTGGTTCGAATGCAGGTTCAATTACAGAAGCATTGAATGCATTTGTAGCGGCTCCGTCTGTAGCCGACATGATGAAAGTACAGCACTTTACGTCGGAGGAGGAAGCAGAGCGTGATCTCCGGCAAGGTGAACTCGATTTTGCAGTCTTGATCCCACCCGATCTGGAGGAACGGATGGCGAAGGGGGAAGAGGTGAAGCTGCAATGGATTCTCGGGAAAGACGGCACACTGAACATCGTAGGTGAGACGTTGTTTACCCGCTTCACGGATGAACTGAACAGGCATATGGCAGCAGTTGAAGTGTTGGGACCGGAAGCAAGCATGGCCGTAGCATCCATGACTGACGAGGGCTCGGCCAATTTCTCTTATGTTAACGTCAGCAATCCTGGGACGGCAGGTACTTCATACAGTGCCTCTCAATATTATGCTGCATCCATGCTGGCCATGTTTATGTTATACGCAGGCATGACGACGAGCAGCAGCCTTTTTAGTGAGCGGGACAAGAAAACCTTAACCCGTCTGCAGGCCGCTCCCGTAGGTAATGGTGTCATTTTTGCAGGGAAAATTGCGGGCAACAGCCTCCTGGCTTTCATGCAAGCGCTGATTATTGTTCTGATGACCTATTGGTTATACGGCGTGAATTGGGGGACACATCCTTGGCTGATTGTTCTGATCTGCGTTCTGATCACCATATCTTCAATGATGATCGGTGTAATTGTGGCACTCGTGAGCAAAAGTGCAGCATCTGCAAGTGCGTTAATGCAGGGCATCATCATTGCCATGACGTTTATTAGCGGCGGCTTCACCCCGATTGCCATTGATTTTGTACAGCGGATTGGTGAATTTACGGTGAATCACTGGGCTCTGCAAAGTTTCCTGCGCATGATGCTGAACGCATCGATGAGCGAGATTATGCACAATATTCTTATGCTCGGTGTGGTGAGTGCCGTCTTACTTGCCATTGCAGCTGTGATCTACGGGAAGGTGGGATACCGCTATGAATAGTCTGAATATTGCCTGGTTAATGATCAAACGTACCATAGGACGCAAACGGGGGTTTATGGCATTTCTGCTGCTTCCCTGCCTTGTTGTCACAGGAGCAGTTGCGTTATTTGGAAGCGAGCAAGCCACGCGGGCTGTTATTCCATATGTAAACGAGGATCAAGGGGCAGCGGGTGCGTGGATTGTGAATGAACTTGCGAGCAAGGAAGAATATCTGCTCAAGCCGATGAACACGGAGGCAGAACTGCGAGAAGCGATTACCCGGCAAAAGGGGAATGCGGGGATCATCATCCCTGCTCATTATACGGATGACTTGCTGCAAGGGAAGAAGGTATCGATCGAGCTGGTTGAACTGCGTGTCAGTGAGAGCTCTTACACACTGCGGGCTGCAGTGGAAGGGATGGCTGTGGGACTTCATCAGTCGGCCCAGGTTGTGATGGCGGCAACGAGTGCAGCATCAAATCAAGAACAGATTGCAGAATCGGCAGCAACTCAAGAGCCATTCGCACAGCTGCTGCAGAAAACGGCGGAACATCAGGTCTCCGGCGAAGCTACCGACCTGCAGATGTATCCCAAACCAGGACTGAACAATGTGACCGGATTTACAATTATGTTCATGATGGGGCTGCTGACCAGCGCAGTAGCTGTCATTATGGAAGACCGCAGGCAGCGGACGATGGCCAGAGTGTACACCGCTCCTGTTCGTGCATATGAAATTGCTCTCGGCAATTTCCTGGGCAGCTTTGCCATCGGCATGATTCAGATTGTGCTGGTGCTGGGGATCAGCAGGTGGGTGCTGCACTATGACGCAGGTATTCCATTTGGTGTGCATTTCCTCATCCTGGCTGCATTTATGCTGGTATCCATGGGGATTGCGAGTACGGTGGCCGGATTGATCCGCGAATCCAAAAACGCAAACGTACTGAATTCGCTTATTATCACACCAACCTGCATGATCGGAGGGTGCTTCTGGCCGCTGTCGATTATGCCGGATTATATGCAAAAGCTGGCCAACTTTGTCCCGCAAAAATGGACGATCCAAGCTGTTGAAACCATCTCTGCAGGCGGCACGCTGTCCGACATCAAACTGCCGCTGCTCATTCTGTGTGGCATGGCTGCCATATTGCTGACGGTCGGATCGGTTATTCTCCGTCCTAATCAGCCTGGTGTAGACGCATAACCTATGGAAACATGCTGCGACCATTCAGGATTGGTTCAATTAATTACTAGAAAGACTTCCATAAATTCGAACGGCCGGGTGCACATTTGTGTATCCGGTTTTTGGGCTGTAGTCAGGTAGGGAAGGTGCCAAGGGTCTGATTCGTGGTGCCTGCTTTTGGGTAAATCAGTGAAGTTATACCTATGTCCTCAGGTTGTTAATCTATGATAAATTGTTCGTTAAGGAATGAATTAGACAGAGACCATCCGGTATGCGGAACTTGTATATGCCAGCATATAACAAGGCCTATGGGATTGTCCTGTACATTTTATAGATGTTGAACAGAAAGAGGGTAAGTACTCCATGACAATCATCGGTATTGATCTGGGAACAACGAACAGCCTGGTATCCTGCTGGGCTGGCGGAGAACCCGTTATTATTCCAAATGCACTCGGCAACCGCCTGACGCCTTCCGTCGTTAGTGTCGACGACAACGGGGAGATGCTCGTCGGTGAAGTCGCCAAAGAGCGGCTGATAACACATCCCGAGCGGACAGCTTCTGTCTTCAAGAGGTATATGGGGACCGGGCGAACATTCCATTTGGGTACATATCATTTTTTGCCGGAAGAATTATCGGCTTTTATATTGAAATCGCTGAAGGCGGATGCAGAAGCCTACCTGGGGGAATCCGTGACTGAAGCGGTTATTAGCGTGCCCGCGTATTTCAACGATGCCCAGCGCAAGGCCACACAGCGGGCAGGAGAACTGGCCGGTCTTAAGGTCGAGCGCTTGCTCAGCGAGCCCACAGCAGCGGCCATAGCGTACGGTCTGCATCAGCAGCAGCCAGAGACGAAATTCCTGGTATTCGATCTGGGCGGCGGTACATTTGATGTATCCGTCCTGGAACTGTTTGATCAGATTATGGAAGTGAAGTCGGTTGCCGGAGATAACTTCCTGGGGGGCGAGGATTTCACAAGACTACTGGCGGACATGTTTGCCGAGCAGCATCAGATTGAGCAGGATACGTTGTCAGGCAAGGCACAGTCCGCCCTTTGGAAGCAGGCCGAATCTTGCAAACGTGCGCTTGTTGATGGACG
Source organism: Paenibacillus sp. ACRRY (assembly GCF_022346995.1). Classification (GTDB taxonomy): domain Bacteria; phylum Bacillota; class Bacilli; order Paenibacillales; family Paenibacillaceae; genus Paenibacillus. The sequence continues at coordinate 544,280 of NZ_JAKRNM010000003.1, forward strand.
AGAAGGTACGATGTCCTTGACGCTGGAAGAGGGAGTAAAGGAACTACATGTTGACCGTGCAAAATTTGATCAAGCGGCTAAACCGTTACTGGCAAGATTGCAAAAACCGGTCGAGCGTGCTTTGCGCGATGCTTCAGTCAAACTCAATGAGCTGGATGCCGTAATCCTGGTAGGCGGGGCTACGCGTATGCCGCTTATTTATTCGTTTACAGGTAAATTGTTCGGCAGACTGCCTGCGAACCATCTGCATCCGGATGAGGCTGTAGCCCTCGGTGTGGGAATCCAGGCCGCAATGAAAGAACGCCATGCCGATCTGGAGGAAGTGATTCTGACAGACGTATGCCCGTATACGCTGGGAACCTCTGTGTCGATGTCGCTTGGCAATGGACGATTCGAATCAGGCATGTTTGCGCCGATCATTGAACGGAATACAGTCATTCCCGTTAGTAAGGTCGAGCGATACTATACCATGCACAACAATCAGGCATCCATTACTGCAGATATATATCAGGGAGAGAGCCGGCTGGCGAAGAACAATGTCAAGCTGGGGGAACTGACGATCTCGGTACCACCTGCACCCGCGGGGCAACAGGCTGTAGATATCCGTTTCACGTACGATATTAACGGCATCCTGGAAGTGGAAGTGTCTTCGGTGGAGACAGGGGAGAAAAAGGTAGCGATCATACAGGGCAAAGAAAGTGACTTGTCCAAAGAGGAAATTGCCGAGCGATTCAAAGCGCTGGAAGCGATCAAGATCCATCCGCGGAATCGGATGGAGAACCGATTGCTCCTGGCTCGCGGAGAACGGATGTATGAAGAATCACTGGCCGAGTACCGTACGATTATTGCCGAGGCCATGCTGCAGTTCGAAGAGACACTCAAACGCCAGGACGACCGTGAAATCAGGAAAGAAGCAGAAAAGTTGAAGGAAGTACTGGACCAAATTGAAAGAGTGCGGGAGTGATATGTGAATGGACATCTGGACAAGATTGGGGCTTGAGCCTACGCAGGATACGGGAGCCATTAGACGTGCGTATGCGAAGCAGCTGCGAAGTACGCATCCGGAAGACGATCCGGAGGGGTTCCAGGAATTGCGGTCAGCTTACGAGCAGGCCCTGAAGGTTGCGAAAGAACCGATGCCGGATCAGGAACAGCCTGCGGCGCAGACCAGCCCGCAAGCGCAGAATCAGTCTGATAGGGAGCTCCCCTCTGTTCAGGCGGAAGGCCCTCTGCAAGAAGCGACTTCCGAATCCGAAGAAGGTCCTGTCTACTTTACTGTGGATCACTGGGATGCTCCTGTTGAGACGGCAGCCACTTCGCTTCAAGATACAGCGGCAGTGGATGATACGGTCCACTTGCTTGAACGAGCACGGTATATTGTAGAGGATGTATTCAAACGGGCAGATTCCGCCGTATGGGAGGACTGGCTGCAGAGCGAGGAACTATGGCAGCTGGACGTGAAATTTTATACGGGAACGGAATTGCTGCGGATGCTGTATGAACGTCCTTTTTTACCGAAAGCCGTCTGGGGACGGTTGGATGACTTCTTCGGCTGGACGGAACAGCAAGAAGAGCTGAAAGAGGTGCTTCCGGAGGAAATCGCTGAGTATCCGGGCATGGAACTGGGGCGTCCGTGGGAGCTTCGGTATGACACATTTGATCCGGGAAGAGACGTGGACTATGAAACCTTCATTCGTCTGCGTGAAACGGCATTCCAACTAATGCTTCGAGGTGAACTTGCAGAAGCCGCATCACACATTGATGCAGGTATGGCATTGTATCCGGATGACCCGGACCTGATCCGGCTGGCCGCCAAATTCCGCCTGTGGAACAAGGAGGAGGACGCCGCTCTGGTCTTGTTTGAAAGGCTGGCTGCACTCGAACCAGATGCAGTGGACGGGCTGCTGCATAGCGCAAGACTGCTGCATGCCGCCGGGCAGAAGGAGCAGGCTGAGCAGCTATACCGCAAGGTACTGGAACGCGAACCTCACCAACTGGATGCATGGAATGGATTGGCCTTGTTCTATCAGGAGCAGGGTGAATTGGAGACAGCACTCCACATGGTTGAGCAGATCGTTACTCAGTATCCTCACGATCTGGAGATGCAGATTACACTGCTGGAGCTGAAACAGAAACGGGTTGAGCAAAAGATCAGAGCGGCTGAGCAGCAAGCGGATGCGGGCGTTCGTCGCACGCTGCAGCGTGAAGCTGCCGAGGGGTATGCTGAACTGTGGAACGATGAGCAGCTTGTTCAGTATCTGGGCGAAATTAATGTAAACGAGGAGTTGGATGCGACATTATATCTGCTCTGGGCCCAGGGCTTTGTTCGAATAGGTAAAGGCGAGGAAGGGATTGAAGCTCTTCAGTATGCTGAAGCTGCTGCTATCAGAGAAGGAATCAGCAGCTTTCCGATATTGCTCGAACGGGGGCAACTGCATCTGCGCATGGACAATAATACGGCTGCCATAGAGGATCTGGGCAGAGCAGCAGAAATGGATCCGTCGCATGCGGAGGTCAGGCATTTGCTTGCGAGTGCTTACCAGAGAGAAGATCAGCTTGAGCCTGCCATTGAACTATCTGGTCAGGCGATTGAGCTGAATCCCGAGCCCTATGAATATTATTCGCTGCGGGCGCTTTGTTATTTTAGAATGGCACGTTACGAAGAAGCACTTGCCGATTATGAGATTGTTGTGGTTAAGGAGCATGATTTTGCAAATGCCTGGTACCGGAAAGGGTTCGCACATTTGAAACTGGGGCAGTATGCCGAGGCCGTACAATCCCTTGAAACTTCTTTGGTCCATGAGCATGAAGCGGTTATTTATTATTATCTGGCCATTGCGCGAACGAAACTGGGGGAGATGGAACAGGCGCTGCACGATATCCGGCAATTCCGGAGCGAGAATCCGGGGGACCAGGACGGCCCTCTGATTGAAGGAGATATCCTGCGTTTACAGGGGCAGCTTATGCCGGCACACGATACATACGTCAACGGGTTAAATGAACATCCGAACGTATATGAGCTTGCTAAAATGGCGGTCGTTTGCGTGATGGAGTCTGATATGCAGGACAAGGACCCACATTTGAACAAACTTGCAGACATGATGTCCAACATGGAGACCGTCGAAACGTGGGGATTGCTGTTCATTACACGATATCTGGTAGAGGTCCAAGACTGGGCAAGTGTCCGAGCATATGTGGAAGCTTATATAGACGGAGAAGAACCGAAGGATATTGATCCTCATATCTGGTTGTATTCCGGGATTGCAGCCTATCATGCGGGAGATATGGACCAAGCCATTCTTGAACTGGGCAAAGCCTACGGCGCAGGTCTGCGGGGCGATGTGTGCAGTGCTCTGAGCATGGTGTATTACGATAAACATGATTGGGATCAGGCGCTCGCCTATGCCGAAGAAGCTATACACAGTCAGCCAGACCACCCGGATTATGTTGTGCGTCGTAACGCTATTGCTGCTCGTGCGGCAGAACGGGGATTTTCCTTTTTGAAAAAGCTTCGCAAATCCAAGCCGGCGTATGAACTGTGGCCTTCGACTGTACCCCTTCAGCATTTGCAGCCAGATGAAGTCATGGACTTACATTTTACATAGGGAGGAGGGCAAGGATCATGGGACAGGACAGAGGAGCAACTCAGGCTCTGCATGGTGTTACGGATAAACAGCTGTGGTTTCGAGGCATGAGCGCGATCATGGATGAGATGAATGGACTGGATATACGCAACGATTACGAGCATGATGAGAATGAAGAGGAAAAAGGTCGGTTCCGTGCCTCTCTGGAGGAAGAATGGCGAATTCATAACAGGGAAGAGCTCCTGGCGGCTTTGGAATGGATCCGGGAAGGTGGACATCGGGTTGCGTTTGAACAAATGAGGACTTTTATGAATGCATTATCGGAAGCCGATCAATGGAAGTGCATTCACTCCCTTAATCCGGAAACGGGCCGATATCATGAATATCTGGTGGTCAAAACGTACATGTACAAATTGCCCCCTGCTGGTATCGCCGCCTGGGATTGGGGAAGATACGCCAACCTGTGCCGCAAGAGTGCATATGTCGGGTTCATCACTGAAGTGGAGGCAGAACAATTGATTTTGGAGGCGGCCCTTGAAGCGCAATCGGCTTATTCTTCCTGGAAAGAGTACGCGGTTGCTTTCCTGGCAGGCAGATTGTACTGGTTGGAGCAAACGGCCGAGCCGCTGGTTCAGCGTCAGGTCAATTATGTACGTAATTTGTTCGTGCAATCGAACAGCATTTATAACAAAGTGGACTGGAATTTGAATTTGTCCCTATAGTAAAATAGAAACATAAAAGCACGTTCTACTGAATTCGGTTCAGCAGGAACGTGCTTTTTTGGTGAAGTGACGGGATGCCTCGTCCGATTGGAACTTAGGTTTGGGGTTGCAGCTGACGCAGTACGGTGATTTCGACTCTGCGATTCTTTTGCCTGCCGGCTGCGGTGGAATTATCACCTGTGGGACGTGTGTCTGCATAGCCTGCGTACTGAAATCCGTCAGGGTCCAGATTTTCTTTGTCCAAGAAAAACCGTAGCACAGACAGTGCACGTTCACCGGAAAGCTCCCAGTTGTCTTTGTATGTGGAATTCGCGCCGACAGGCACGTTGTCGGTGTGCCCCTCGATGCTGACGACAGTACTCAGGTCACGAAACAGGCTTGCGAGTTTGCTGAGTGTAGGTGCAGCGTCACTTTTGAGGGCAGCCTGTCCCTGATCGAAGAGAAAGCGGTCACTCAGGGTGATGGAGATCCCCTGCGGATTATCTGCTACAAAAATCTGATTTTCCAGTTTATTATCTTCGATATACTGGGTAATCACATTGAACAGATTCTGCAGCTCCTCTTCCTGGGATCGAAACTGTTCTTCCCGCTCAGTCAGTGGCTGACCTTCTTCGGGAGATGTTGTATCTTCGCCCTGGACCTCAGTTGGAGGGACTTCAGTGATAGTATGACCTGCGGTTTCATCAACTCCATTGCCAAGGTCAAGAATGGAATCGGATTGATTAAATGTATTTTGCAGTGATTGGGTTACCACGTCGTATTTGCCGGAATCCAGATTGCTCATGGCGTACATGATGACAAAAAAGATCAGCAGAAGCGTAATGAGATCGGCATAGGTAATCATCCATCGATCCCGATGGTCACCAGGTTCACGTTTTCCGCGCCTTCTACTGCGCCGACTCATCCAATCCCTCCTTCATTACGGGACGTGAGATTTGACGATGCGTGAGGGTAAAGGACTCAAGCCGTTTCCGTACGAGATGAGGATTCTCCCCATTCTGAATGGCGAGCACACCTTCAAGCAGCATCTCCATCATCTGAATATCTTCGGCACCTCGGGACTTAATTTTGGAGGCAATGGGCAGAAAGATAAGATTGGCACTGGCTACCCCGTATAAGGTTGCGGTAAAGGCTACCGCAATGGCCGGGCCCAGTCCGGTAGGATCCGTCAGGCTGCCTAGAACCTGAATCAGTCCCATGACTGTACCGATAATACCCATGGTTGGTGCGTATCCTCCGGCAGACTCGAAGATTTTGGCATAGCCCTCATGCTTCTGTTCTACGGAATCAATCTCCAGCTCCATGATCTGACGGATTACATCCTGATCGGTGCCGTCGACAACCATCTGGATACCATCTTTCAGAAATGGATGCGGATGATCCATCACCTGGCGTTCCAGGGCAAGCACACCTGAACGGCGGGCAATCGAGGACATGTCCACCAATTCTTCCATCCACTTGCGCGGATCATTGTCATTACGTCCAAAGGCCATGCGCAGTGCTGCCGGAATGGTGCGCAGCCGATGAGTCGGGAAGCTGGCAACCACTGCAGCAATTGTTCCACCGAATACAATTAGAGCAGCTGTTTTTTGCACGAGGCCGGACAATTGGCCGCCTTCCCACAAAAAACCGCTGATCACTGCGGCAATCCCGGCTATAATGCCGATAAGTGTCGCAATATCCATAAATTAACCCACTCCTGTCTTTACTTCACGTTTGCATCACATGTACGAACGAGGTATAATTATACGGGAACAAATATTCCTATTACTATAAGTTTTCCCATATGAAAATTCGGGGAACTTCGACAATATATAGTGACTATTATTTTAGACGATAGGGTGAGATACGGCAATGAGCGATATTATAATGAGCGACAAAACGTTCGAGATCGAGTCCGAGTTTTCTCCCCAAGGTGACCAGCCTGCTGCCATTGAAGAACTGGTGCAGGGTGTTCAGGAAGGGAAAAGATATCAGACGCTGCTGGGTGCAACGGGAACGGGTAAAACCTTCACAATTGCGCAGACGATTGCCAAGCTGCAACGTCCCACGCTGATTATTGCCCACAATAAAACGCTGGCAGCACAGCTTGCGAGTGAATTCAAAGAATTCTTTCCAAACAACATGGTTGAGTATTTTGTCAGTTACTACGATTACTATCAGCCAGAAGCATATATTCCGTCTTCCGATACGTATATCGAGAAGGACTCCAGCATCAACGAGGAAATTGACAAGCTGCGTCACGCCGCGACCAGTTCGCTGTTTGAACGCCGTGATGTCATTATTGTAGCGAGTGTGTCCTGTATCTACGGTTTGGGATCGCCGCATGACTACTCCAGCATGCTGCTGTCACTTCGCGTAGGCATGGAGAAGCCGCGTAATCAGATCTTGTCCCGATTGGTAGAGATTCAATATCAGCGGAATGACATCAACTTCGTACGGGGAACATTCCGTGTGCGTGGCGACGTCGTAGAGATTTTCCCGGCATCCAAGGGTGAACATGCGATACGGGTAGAGCTCTTCGGAGATGAAATTGAGAAAATTACGGAAATTGATGTGTTAACCGGAGAACTGATCGGCGAGCGCGATCATATTGCGATCTTCCCGGCATCTCACTTCGTAACCCAGGAAGAAACGATGCGGGTCGCACTTGTCAACATTGAGCGTGAACTGGAAGAACGGCTTGAAGTGCTGCGCGAACAAGGCAAACTGCTGGAGGCGCAGCGACTGGAACAGCGTACACGTTATGATATTGAGATGATGAAGGAAGTTGGATTCTGTTCGGGGATCGAGAACTATTCAGGACCGCTGACATTCCGTGAACGTGGTGATACGCCATACACGCTGCTGGATTACTTCCCGGACGACATGCTGATCGTTGTCGATGAGTCCCACGTGACCCTGCCGCAGATCCGAGCAATGTACAATGGTGACCAGGCACGGAAGACTGTTCTGGTGGATCACGGATTCCGTCTGCCGTCAGCACTGGATAACCGTCCGCTGAAATTCGAAGAGTTTGAAGAGAAGATGAACCAGATCATTTATGTATCGGCGACGCCAGGACCGTATGAGATTGAGCATACAGATACAATGGTGCAGCAGATCATTCGTCCAACCGGTCTGCTTGATCCGATCATTGAACTTCGTCCAACGAAGGGACAGATCGATGACTTGATCAGCGAGATTAACGACCGGATTGCCAAGGACGAACGTGTGCTTATTACAACGCTGACGAAGAAGATGTCCGAGGACCTGACGGATTACCTGAAGGAGATTGGAATCAAGGTGCGCTATTTGCACTCTGAGATCAAGACATTGGAACGTATGGCGATCCTGCGTGATCTAAGGTTGGGCACATTCCATGTGCTGATCGGGATCAACTTGCTAAGAGAAGGTCTTGATTTGCCGGAGGTTTCACTTGTTGCCATTTTGGATGCCGACAAGGAAGGGTTCCTTCGCTCTGAACGTTCACTGATCCAAACGATCGGTCGGGCCGCGCGGAACAGCGATGGCCGAGTTATTCTGTATGGTGACAAAGTGACCGATTCGATGGACAAAGCGATGAAGGAAACGGAACGCCGTCGTGAGATTCAAATTGCATACAATGAGAAGCACGGAATTACCCCACAGACGATTCGCAAAAAAGTGCGTGATGTGATCGAGGCAACCAAGGTTGCCGAATCCAAGAACGAGTATCTTACAGGCGCTGCCGAGAAGATGTCGAAGAAGGAACGTCAATCGCTTATTCAGCGTCTTGAGGCAGAGATGAAAGACGCCGCCAAGAACCTGCAGTTTGAGCGTGCTGCTGAACTTCGCGATGCCTTGCTGGAACTGCGTGCGGAGTAAATTGATAAATAGATATGCAACAAGAGAACGGCCAGTTGGCCGTTCTCTTGTTGAGTAAAGAACCCGCAAGGAATGACCGATAATTAGTCATGTTGAAAACCTGGAATCAGGTCTATACTGATAGAAATGTTGAAATTGGTTAAAAGGTTTATAGGAAAGCATTTGGAAGTCGTGTAGAGGGGAGCCGAGCCAAAGGCAATGGCGACTTACCGCGAGCGAGGCGGAGCCGTGAGCGCCCTCTCGTAGTAGAGCAGCCTTCCAAGAGACTGGCAGCAGGCCGGGATCTTGGGGGAAGCTGCGGGCACACGACATACCTTCACATAGCAAGACCCGACCCCACACCAAGCACAGCCTGTTTCGGGTGTCCAGAGGGCTGCGCCCTATGGGGCCCTCCCTTGGAAGGGAGGGTTTGGGTGGGATCGAAACGCTTGGAAAGCCTTAAAAAGGTTGGATAAGATCACAACATTGAGAGGATGGATAACCATTGGCGAGCGAGAACATTGTCATTAAAGGTGCGCGAGCGCACAACCTAAAGAACATTGATATTACCATCCCGCGTGACCGTTTTGTCGTATTAACCGGTCTGAGTGGCTCAGGCAAGTCCTCGCTGGCTTTTGATACGATTTATGCCGAAGGACAGCGGCGTTATGTGGAATCATTATCTGCTTATGCACGCCAGTTTCTCGGACAGATGGAAAAACCGGATGTTGACTCTATCGAGGGCCTGTCACCGGCTATTTCCATAGACCAAAAAACAACAAGCCGCAACCCGCGTTCCACGGTAGGAACGGTTACGGAGATCTACGACTACCTGCGTTTGTTGTTTGCACGTGTGGGACATCCTCACTGTCCGGATCATGGTGTGGAGATTACATCCCAGACTGTAGAGCAGATGGTAGACCGCGTAATGCAGTACCCGGAACGTACCCGGTTGCAAATCTTGGCACCGATTATCTCGGGTCGTAAAGGTGAGCACAAAAGTGTTTTTGCCGATGTATCCAAGCAAGGCTTCGTCCGTGTGCGGGTAAACGGAGAACTGCGTGACTTGTCTGAAGATATTCAGTTGGAGAAAAATAAAAAGCATACCATTGAAGTGGTCGTAGACCGGATTGTAGTCAAGGAAGATGTGCAAGCACGTCTGGCTGATTCCATTGAAACGGCACTTAATCTGTCCGGAGGGCAACTGCTGGTAGATATTATGGGTGAAGAAGAGCTGCGCTTCAGTTCCAACTTTGCCTGCCCGGTGTGTGGGTTCAGTATTGAAGAGCTCGCGCCACGGATGTTTTCCTTCAACAGTCCATTCGGAGCTTGCCCTGATTGTGATGGACTTGGCGTAAAAATGATCGTAGACCCGGATCTGCTCGTTCCGGATCGAAGCAAAACGATTGAAGAAGGTGCGTTTGATGCCTGGACAGGCGGTACATCCACGTACTATCCGCAGTTCCTGAAATCGGTGTGCGAGCACTTTAATATTCCACAGGATGTACCTGTAGAGGATCTGCCAGCGGATCAGATGAACAAGCTGTTGAATGGTACAGGTTCGGAGAAGGTCCGTTTCCGTTACGAGAATGATTTTGGCCAGCGCAAGGAAGCTATGGTGACCTTTGAAGGGATCGTTAACAATCTGGAACGTCGTTATCGTGAGACGGCATCCGAGGGGATCCGGGAGTTTATTGAAGGTTACATGAGTGCGAAGCCTTGTGGTACCTGCAAAGGAAACCGATTGAAACGGGAAAGCTTGGCTGTTACCATCAACGACCACAACATGGCATATGTGACTGGCCTGTCCATCGGGGAAGCAGGACGTTTCTTCGAATCGCTGCAGCTTAGCGAGAAGGAACAAGCCATTGCCAAACTGATTCTGAAGGAAATTAACAGCCGTCTTGGCTTCCTGGTCAATGTCGGTCTGGATTACCTGACCCTGAGCCGTGCTGCCGGAACATTGTCCGGTGGTGAAGCGCAGCGGATTCGTCTCGCTACCCAGATTGGTTCCAGTCTGATGGGCGTGCTGTACATTCTCGATGAGCCGAGTATCGGTCTGCATCAACGGGATAATGATCGTCTGATTTCCACACTTGCTCACATGCGGGATATCGGTAACACGCTAATTGTCGTGGAGCATGATGAAGACACGATGCTGGCTGCCGACTACATTATCGACATCGGCCCAGGCGCAGGTATTCACGGCGGTACCGTCATGTCACAGGGTACACCGGAAGAGATCATGAATGACGAGAACTCGCTGACGGGGCAGTATCTGAGCGGACGCAAGTTTATTCCTGTACGGACGGAACGCCGCAGTGTAGGAGATCGCTGGCTGGAAGTGCGCGGGGCGAAGGAAAATAACCTGAAGAACCTGAATGTTAAAATTCCGGTGGGTGTATTTACTGCAGTCACAGGGGTATCCGGATCAGGTAAATCGACACTGATTAATGAAATTCTGTACAAAACGCTCGCACGGGATCTGAACCGTGCACGTGTGCGCCCTGGACAGCACAAAGAGATCCGGGGTCTGGAACATATTGATAAAGTCATCGATATCGACCAGTCGCCAATCGGCCGTACACCGCGTTCCAACCCAGCTACGTACACCGGTGTCTTTGATGATATTCGGGATCTGTTTGCACAGACGAATGAAGCCAAAGTTCGTGGTTACAAAAAGGGCCGGTTCAGCTTCAATATCAAGGGCGGACGCTGTGAAGCTTGCCGCGGAGATGGAATTATCAAGATCGAGATGCACTTCCTGCCCGATGTCTACGTCCCTTGTGAAGTCTGCAAAGGGAAACGGTACAACCGGGAAACCCTAGAAGTTAAATATAAAAACAAAAATATTGCGGATGTACTCGAAATGACAGTTGAAGATGCTACACAATTTTTCGAGAACATTCCGAAGATTCATCGCAAAATGCAGACATTGCTTGATGTAGGTCTGGGTTATATTAACCTTGGACAACCTGCAACGACATTGTCTGGTGGTGAAGCCCAGCGTGTGAAGCTTGCTTCCGAACTGTATCGTCGCAGTACAGGTAAAACAATCTACATTTTGGACGAGCCTACAACAGGTCTGCATGTCGATGATATTGATCGTCTGCTTAATGTACTCCACCGTCTGGTGGATTCCGGTGAATCGGTACTCGTGATCGAGCATAATCTCGACGTTATCAAAACCGCTGATTATATCGTGGATTTGGGTCCTGAAGGGGGTAGTGGCGGCGGAACGATCGTGGCGACAGGGACACCAGAGGATATTATTAAGGTGGAAGCTTCGTATACAGGCAGGTACCTTAAACCGGTATTGGAGCGCGACACGGAACGAAGCAAGACGCTGCAATTGACGGAATAGGCAAGACCATATTGTTCATTGAAATGAAATGAAAATTAGTGACCATCCACCCTACTTGATTCATGTACCTTTACTTATCGGTGTCTTGGCGACAAGCCGAGCCGGAACGTAAATTGTTGACTAGCTAACTAGGGTGGTTATCTCTATAATCAATAACCCTTCTTTTGATGAAGGGCAAGGTATTTATTTTCTGATGAGTGCCTTGCTCTATTCAAAAGAGGGGTTATTCCTTTTTCACTGAAGTTAGCATAATAGTTATTTCATTGAAAGTGTTTACATATGAGGTAGGGCAGGCATTACAGCAACCCGAGTTCGAACTGGATTTTTTTCATTTTTCTGGATGATAGGGCTTGCATTACTAGCAGGGGACAGATAACATAGAGGAAGATATTAGGGTATGCGTTAGCTGTTCAACTATGGTGAGGGGGTCTGTCTATCCATGCTGTTTGCAGAAGCTGCCACGGCGAGTACATCCAATTTTAATGCATTTGATATTTTTGTCATTCTGTTTACAATCATTATTTTTATTGGCGTGATTCGTCTAGTTCGAGCACCGAAGAAGAATCTGTTTGCAATCGGATTTGCAGTAGTCAGTCTGCTTGTCTTCCTAATGACGGACTATGCAATGATTAAGAACTGGTTTAGTTAGGATGTTCAGAAAAAATGGCAAACGGAAACAGACAAAACACTTTCCAGGGAAATGGCGGAAGGTGTTTTTTGCGTTGTTGGACGTCGGAGAAGCAATATTTTAACGAGTGGAAGTAGGACTGAAAACATTTGTACAGGAAGAATATGTATGTTAAATTGGAGGATACCGGTATAGCAGATGATAGAGAAGAAATCCATAGAGTTGGATGCTAGGATGGTCGCATAACGGAGGATATATGGAGAGGGTTAGGTGAAAAGATGAGATCGTTGGGGAAAAAATGCATGGCGGTGTGTATGGCTGCTGTACTCGGGGTGAGTGTTGCGTCTACGGCTGGGGCAGCAGAGCAGGCAGCTGGCATGAAGGCCAAAGTCGTCGACGGACAAGTGTATGTCAGTGCCGCTGATTTGGTGAAGTCCATCGGTGGGAATGGCCAGTATGATGCGAAAACGGGAACCTATCAGTATAAGGGGAATGAAGCCATTCCTAAAGTAATTGAGAAGGTGTCACCTTCTGTTGTTGGTATCATTGGCAAAGCGGATGCAGGGCAGGAAGGAGTTACAACAGACCGATATAACCTGGCTCATGGGACTGGCGTGATTATACGCTCCAATGGCTGGATTGTGACCAACGCACATGTGGTGGACGGATTAAGCAACGCCTTGGTTGTGACGACCGATGGCAATACATATAAAATTACGAAAACATACAGCGATCCACTGAGTGATCTGGCACTCATCAAAATTAATGCCAAATCGCTTAAACCGGCGACGTTCGCCAAAGCTTCCCAAACTTCAGTCGGCGAGACGGTTGTCGCTATTGGTACACCCATCTCCTTCTCTCTGCGAAATTCGGCAACCGTGGGTGTCATTAGTGGCCTGAACCGCGGAGTGGAGGCAACCTATCGTTTGATTCAGACGGATACAGCCATTAACCCGGGAAACAGCGGAGGACCTCTCGTTAACCTCAAGGGGGAGGTTGTGGGCATTAATTCCATGAAGTTTTCAGCGGTGGGTGTCGAGAATATGGGATTTTCGATTCCTGTGGATACCGTTCAATATATTATCAATCAGTTTTTTGAATACGGCAAAATCAAACGGGCAAGCCTTGGCCTGCAGCTCGAAGAGAGCTGGTCTGCGATTGTAGGTCTGCCTACGGACGATCCGCTCACAATCACGGGTGTGCTGTCCAGTGAAGCGAAGAAAGCCAAGATTCAGGAAGGAGACGTGTTATACAGCGTAGCAGGTACGCGTGTCTCTTCCGTTGTAGATATTAATGAGCTGCTCAAGAAATATGTACCCGGGCAAAAGGTGAAACTGCTGATGCAGTCCGATGGTGATATTGTCACACGTACATTGGTACTTGCGGATCGTGCGGATATCCAAGATGAGGATGAAGAGCTGTTTCCGGCTGACGAAGAACAATAAAGCCCGGTGAACGACCCAGATCAGAGAGGACGATGGAACGGAATGAAGAAGTCATTTTTACGTGTGCTGAGCACAGGGGTGTTAACCGGGATGTTGACCATGGGTGCTGTAACGCCTGTATGGGCAGCTGAATATACGACGAACGAGCTGCGGATCCAAGCCGGAAGCACGAGCGCCTACATCAACGGCAGCAAGCAAGCGATCGCCAAACCGTATAAGGTTAAAGGTGTGACGATGGTGCCTGTCGGTGTGTTCAAGAAGGCGTTTGGCAGCGAAATTCGGCTGGAGAAAAATGATGTTGTCAAAGTGAAGGAAGGTCCGCATACGGTCACCTTAACGATTGGCAGCTCCATTGCCTGGGTGGATGGGGTCAAAAAGGAAATGGGTGCCGCTCCCAAAATGGTGAATGGCGTGCTTATGGTCCCCCTTCGTCCGGTAGCTGCCGGCATTGGAGCGACACTCGCTCCAAGCAGTTCCGGGGAAGTGGTCATTCGATTATTGCAAACAGATGATTCCGTGGATGAAGATGAGGGCGGCATCGATCTCGACGCAGGCAAAACAAGAATCGGCAACAGCTATTACGGCTGGTCCATTAATTACCCGGCAGATCTGATGGTTTTGCAAACAGGTGAGCAGGAGCGGATGATGACGTTTGGCTCGGCGGACAGCAGCTACTACCTTGAGGTGTATGTTAGCGATCAGGATGTTGCTCTGGATTCGGATGACATGCTGCAGCAGCTGGTGCAGGAGGCCAAGCAGTCGGGGGATACGGTGCTGGACCGGGAATCCGTTGCCAAAGGCAAGACGCCTTATGCCCGAATCGTGGTTAAAGATATGGACGGCATGTTATGGGAGATGCGCCAGTACATTAATAATGGTCGTCAATATGACGTTTACCTGGCAGATTACGATGCACTGAACTACAAGGATCTGAATAAACGTGCAGCGTTCCTCAACTCATTCCAGCCTACCTACGTGCAATCGGACCGGACCATTAAGGATCTGTCGACCGTCGATAATGGCATGCGTTCTGCCTGGAATGACGATTACGGAATCGAGCTAAATGTCCCGGCAGGCTGGTCCATGGATAATACACAGATGACTTATGAATCCAAAGATGGTGCGTTTCTGCAAATGCGCGTGACCTCAGCGCCAGCTGGGGCAACCGTAAAAGACTGGAGCGGTCAACTGGACAAGTGGATGCGAGAAACGTTCACACCTGAAAGTTATGAACCAATTCGTTCGTATACCATAGACGTTTCTGGCGAAACGGCGGAGGTCAATGAGTTCCGTTATAACTTCGGTGACGGATGGCAGACGGAGTTCGATGTACTTTTGCAGAAAAATGGCTATCGCTATTACGCCGAATACACATTCCCTGAGGAGCAGACTCAGGATCGGGAATGGTTTGAGCAGATCATGAATAGTGTTGTTATTGATTTTGATACCGTATCCGATAACTTCGGACAACTGGATGAAGATCCGTATTTGACTGATAAAACGAAGACTTTAACACGTACGTCCAAACGGTACCATTATAGCGTCGACATTCCGCGTTACTGGACGGCGTATAATGACCGATTCGAGTATTCTCCCGTTGTTTATACGTTCACAGGTGGCCAGTTCTCCATTGGCGTAAACGAGGATCAATCTGTCGAAATGACGGTAAGCCAGCTGAGAGAAGCTTATGAGGAAGCTGCGAAAACGCGGAAAAACTTCAAGCTGCTGAACAGTGGGGAGACGACTATTGCTGGTGTTCCGGCGTTCTCCTTCACGTATCATGAACTGGACAATGGCGTGCCGTATACCGGGCAGCAGATCGTCTTTGAACAGAATGGGATAACGTATACCATTACGACGGGACTGAATGATGCCAACAAAACGGATGTGCAGAACGCAGCACTGGAAAAAGCCGTGAAATCATTTACTTTTACAAAATAATGAAGTCTATGCCGGAGGGTCAGATACCTTCCGGTTTTTTGTTTTTGATCAGAATTATTCCAACATTTACACGAGAACGAAGAGTGCAGAACCAATCTGAAGAAGCGGAGCTGAAAGCTTTCTGAAAGAAAGCTGCATCGGAAGCATAAGCCCCGCCTTTATCACGGGATTTTCCCCTTTAGTAAAGGGAATCAAAAAAATCCGGGGATAACAGCGATCGGAAGATGGTACTGCAATCGAAGTGGTAAAGTGTAAAATTATAAGTCAGCAGATGGAAATGAAAATGGTAAACGGTTTTTTCAGGAAAGCGTAGAAGAGTGAGTGCAGAAGTGGTACAATATCTTAGTTCAGGAGTTATGACTGCTGATCTGATAAATTAAAATGACTGTAGGCTTGGGAATCAGGCAATACAGACATAATGTATAGATATAGCGATACAGTGACAATGCAGGCGACGGGATGAAGGTACAGGCTAAACGTATGAGGATACAGGGATGAAATCCGGCGAAGGCCGGTTATGGGGAGGATCTACATGAAAACAGCAACATTACGAAGAGAAGACGTCGAGCTTCTGGCACCTGCAGGTGACTGGGATTGTATGCGTTCGGCAGTGGCTAATGGCGCGGATGCGATTTTCTTCGGAGTCGAAAAGTTTAATGCACGGGCACGCGCGAACAATTTCCGCATGGAAGAACTGCCGGAGATTATGGCGTTTTTGCACAGTTATGGCGTAAAAGGGTTCTTGACCTTTAATATATTGATTTTTGAAAATGAATTGACGGACGCCAAGGAACTGATCGACGCATGCGTCGATGCTGGCGTAGATGCCGTGATCGTACAGGATCTGGGCTTGGTGAAACTGATTCGCGAGATCTCACCGGATTTCCCGATTCACGGTTCCACTCAAATGACGATTACATCACCGGAAGCGGTTGAGTTTACGAAGCCGTTTGATATGGAACGTGTCGTTCTTGGCCGAGAGAACAATCTGAAGCAAATTCAGAAGATTGGTGAACAGGCGAAACTTCCAATGGAAGTATTCGTGCATGGTGCACTGTGTGTATCTTATTCGGGACAATGTCTGACTTCCGAGATGTGGGGCGGACGTTCTGCGAACCGCGGTGAATGTGCACAGGCTTGCCGTTTGCCATATGACTTGATGATCGACGGAGAGCATAAGCCGATGGGTGATGTCGCATACCTGCTGTCTCCGAAGGACCTGGCTGCCATTGACCTGATGCCGGAACTGATCGAAGCAGGCGTAACTTCCTTCAAGATCGAAGGTCGTCTCAAAACCCCGGAATACGTGGCGAACGTGGTTAGCAAATACCGCAAAGCAATTGACCGTTACTTCGACGGTGACAATACGCCACCAAGCAAGGAAGAAATCCGTGAGCTGCAGCAAAGCTTCTCCCGCGGTTTCACACATGGTTTCCTGGATGGGACGAACAACAAACAGTTGGTTGACGGCACGTTCCCGAAAAGCCGTGGTGTTTACCTCGGACGCGTGGATCAAGTTCTGCGTGACGGTGTTGTGTTGAAGCTGGACGCACCTGTGAAGCGTGGAGACGGCATTGTGTTTGACGCTGGTGATCCAACGCAGAAGGAAGAAGGCGGACGGGTATACGATGTACGCCGCAAAGGCGTGAAAATCGAAGGCGAAGCTGGTGGAGGCTGGATCGTGGACATCGTGCCAGGTCGCAGTGACGTGGATCTGCGCCGCGTGAAGGTTGGCGACAAAGTGTGGAAAACGAATGACCCTGCGCTGGACAAACGTCTGCGTCAGAGCTTCGAGACCGAGAAGCCATACCGAGTATTCCCGGTAAAAGTAAAAGTCATCGGCAGCCCTGGGCAGCCGCTCAGCACTTGGTGGACAGACGTGCAGAAAGGCACGACCGTCCGAATCGATTCCGAGATGGAACTGGACATTGCCCAGAAGCGACCAATGACCTATGAATTGCTCGAGGAGCAATTCGGACGTCTGGGCGGCACCGTGTTCCAGCTGGAAGAATTGGACGTCAACCTGCACGGTGACGTCATCATCCCGATGCGCGAGCTGAATAACATTCGCCGTCAGGCGGTGGAACAGCTCGCGGGCGAGCGCCCTAAACCGCCCGTCTACGTGAAACGGGCGGTAGAAGTTTACGGCGATGCGGTTAAACCGGCATCGCCAGTGGCTCGCGGTCAAGCGGAGCTGACCGCGCTCTGCCGCAGCCTGCCTCAGGTCGAGGCAGCGCTGGAAGCGGGTGTCGGCATGATCTACGCCGACTTCGAGTTTATCAAGCAGTTCCCGGCAGCCGTGGAAGCCGTACATGCTGCTGGCCGCAAGATTGCCTTGGCAACGCCGCGCATTCACATGCCTGGCGAGAACGGATACCATAACAACATCTTGCGTCTGAAGCCGGACGCTGTGCTGGTACGAAATACAGGTGCGCTGTACTTCTACCTGCGCCACCGGATGGAGAACCCGGATGCGGATCATCCTGAACTGATCGGTGACTTCTCATTGAACATCGCCAACCATAAGGCTGTTGAACTGTTCCTGGAAGCAGGATGTGACTGGATCACACCATCATATGACCTGAACATTCAACAAATGGTAGATTTGCTGGGTAACTCCCGTACAAGCCAGACCGAAGTGGTTATTCATCAGCATCTGCCGATGTTCCATACGGAGCACTGCGTGTATTGTACGTTTATGAGTGAAGGAACGGATTATACGAACTGTGGACGTCCTTGTGAAGAACAGCGTGCATCCCTGCAAGACCGGATTGGCATGTCCCACCCGGTACGTGTGGATGAAGGCTGCCGTAATACCGTTTATAACGCAGTGGAACAGTCGGGTGCCGAGTACCTGACCAACTTCATGGACCTGGGTGTATCCCGTTACCGCGTCGAGTTCCTGGAAGAGACGCCGGAGCAGGTTATGGAGGTTATTGATCTGTACAACCGTGCACTTCGCGGCGAGATCAGCGGTACACAAGTGTGGAAAACATTGAAAGCAACCAACCAACTGGGCGTTACGCGTGGTCAATTGGTGAAATAAACGGATCGTAGGTTACATCTATTAGGACGATAAGTATTGTAGCAAGCAACAGGTTACAAGCATGAAGCAACCCCAATCTCTGCTTTACGGAGCTCTTGGGGTTTTTTCTGTAAAAGGGACAGGTGGATTGAGAGAATATTCATACCTGCCAGAACGCATAAGGAGGCGAAATACGTGGCGCCATTCACCATGATGGATATCAAATTGCTGTGCGGGGTCACGGCATTCAAACGAGGGGAAGCCTATAACCAGTCCGGCAGGGTGAGCAATCTGGTAGTCAGTGACGATCAGCGTCATTATGAAGCCATGGTGCGTGGCACGGAACGATATCAGGTGAAGGTGGATTTGGACGAAAAAGGGGAAGTTGAGGCAACATGCACTTGTCCAGGCGATGGCCGGTATTATGACTATTGCAAACATGTCGCTGCGGTTCTGCTGGCGATTCATGAATGGGGTGAGCAGCAGGAGCTTAAAGCTGCCGCTACCGGCATATCTCAGGAGTCATCCAAACCTTCCTCAGGGAATTCTTCTAGCTCTGGTATAGGCCCTGCTTCCAGAGTAGGCACGCTGGTGGAAGAGAAGGAGTGGGAGCGTCCCAACTCTTCTTCATCCTTAGACTCGGCTAGGGATGACAATTCGGAACGACACGAAGGTTCAAGTTCAAAACGGTATACGGAGTCCAGTACGAGTACAACATCTCATTCTTTTGCACAAAAGAATGGATCCTCGGCTTTCGGGCTTAATTCCGCTGCTGAAGCGGATCATCAACCGGTTACCCATTTTGCCCAGGCAGGTCGCCCAAGTTCAGCCCCAGGCTGGGGACGTTCAGCAGACAAGCCTTCGTATCGCACAGCCGACCAGATTCTGTCCATCTTTGCCAAGGAACGCATTCCCTTACATGCGGGTGAACGTAAATATATGGCACCTGTCACCCGCTCATCGCTGCGGGAAGAGCTTCAGGTTCAGTTTATATGCAAGCTTGTTCAGGTTCACAAGGGGGGAGCCAAGCTCGCGCTGGAACTTAAGGTCGGAAGTAAACGGCTATACGTAGTGCAAAAGGTGAAGCAATTCCTGAATTGCGTCGAGAAGGGCGAGCCGATGTCGTTTACCAAACTGTTTTTCTATGACCCGTCCATGCATTATTTCAGCCCTCAGGATCAGGAGATTCTATCCATGCTGATTCGTATGAGGCAAAGTGAGGAAGCGTATCGTGAATCCATCTCCGGTTATCTGGGAGCTTCAGATGGCCGGGATATATTGATTGCGCCGCTGGTGTGGAAACCACTGCTGGAATTGCTGCTTCAGGCCGACAGCCGGATGGAGGGTACGGGTCTCGCGAACGGACCGCTCACGTTGGGTGAAGGGGCACTGCCTTTGTTTTATCGGATTGCCCAGGGGGACAATGAGGGGTACCAGCTCGAGATCTCGGGTTTGCGCGAGTTGATTCTGCTTCCGGCTTATGATGCTGCTGTGGTCGAAGGACAACTTCACATGCTGGAGCCGATGCAGATGCGCAGTCTGGAAGACTTGAGCAGGGCGCTCACTTCGTGTGGGATTAAGGAAAGCATCGATATATCATCTCAGCAAGTCGATGAGTTCGTGCAGCATGTGGTGCCGGAACTGCGTACGCTTGGACATCTATCAATTGACTCCCAGGTGCGTGAACGAATTGCAGAGCCGGAGCTTGCGCCTAAGCTCTATATTGATTTTTACAGGGAACGGATCACTGCGCGTCTGGAGTTTGATTATGGTGTAATGGTGATTAACCCGCTGGCGGAATATCTGATCGATGAAGAAGAGAAAAAGGTTATCCTGGTGCGGGACCGTCATGCCGAGCGGAATCTGATCGAGCGACTTGATCGTTCCTTCCTGGAACGGGAAGGCAGTGTGTGGGCGAGCGAGCGTGAAGATGCGATCTATGATGTGATGTATCATTTGGTGCCAGAATTGGAGAAACAGGTGGACATCTATGTCCCGAATGCCGTGAAGGCTATGATGCAATCTTATCCGACCCCTCCCAAAGTCCGGGCAGATCTCGGGAAAGGACTGGACTGGCTGGAGATTTCGTTTGAAATGGAAGGCGTGAACGAGCAGGAACTTCAGGAAATCATGCGCAGCATTGTGGAAAAAAAACCGTATTTCCGCTTGCGCAGCGGTGTCTTTCTTTCGCTTGAGAATGAAGGAGCAGACAGCTTCGCCCACATGGCGGATTCGCTGGGACTTGGAGCGGGCGATATCAAGGGCAGCCACATTCAGCTGCCCGCCGTTCGAGCGCTACAGCTTCCGGGCCGGGATGAGGTTTCCGGACATGTGAAGTGGGGAGGTTCCCTGAAGCGTTTCCTGGATGACCTTCGTGATCCTGAGCGGATGGATTTTGCATTGCCAAATGGACTCGCTCCCGTGCTGCGGGATTATCAGGCCAGTGGATATCAGTGGCTGCGCACACTTGCCTTTTATCGTTTTGGCGGGATACTGGCAGATGATATGGGACTTGGCAAAACGTTGCAAAGTATCGCCTATATCACGGCTGAACTAAGTGAGAACCCGATTTTAGATGGAGATGTTGGAGGACCAGATCGTTACGGGAAAAATGGGATACTGAGAGAGGGTGCCTCAGAGGCCGCCTATACAGGGATTGATCCTATAACCGGATTGCCATGGGATGAGGCATCTCTGGCGGGGCTAGGGAGTGATTCCCATGCATCGGGATCACAGGATGGATTAACCATTAGAAGCCAAGCGACCCATCCACCTGTGCTTGTCGTCGCGCCTGCTTCGTTGACCTACAACTGGGCGAATGAATTTGCGCGTTTTGCCCCGCATTTGCGAGTCTTGATCGCTGCAGGGCAAAAAGAAGAACGAGCCAATATGCTGGCTGACATGGACCAGGCGGATGTAATAGTGACGTCTTATCCATTGCTGCGTCGAGATCTTGACACGTATCTGGGCAGAACATTCCATACGCTTATCCTGGACGAGGCTCAGGCGATTAAAAATTCTTCCTCCCAGACGGCTCAGGCCGTCAAGCAGATTCAGGCCCCGCGGCGCTTTGCGCTCACAGGAACGCCTGTAGAGAACTCGCTGGATGAGCTGTGGTCCATCTTCGAAGCGATTTTCCCCGGTCTGTTTCCAAGCTATCGCAGGTTCCGGGACCTGCCACCTGAGCGCATTGCCCGGATGGTACGTCCGTTCATTCTCCGCCGCCTGAAGAAGGATGTGCTGGAGGAATTGCCGGATCGTATTGAGACAGTACAGCGCTCTGAGCTAACGGTGGAGCAGAAGAAACTGTATGCCGCCTACCTCTCCCAGCTTCAGGATGAGACATCCAGGGATATGGAAGAGAACGGTTTTCAGAAGAATCGGATCAAAATACTTGCAGGCATCACCCGTTTACGCCAGCTGTGCTGTCACCCGGCTTTGTTTGTGGAGGGCTATCAGGGAGACTCAGGCAAAATGGAGCAGCTGCTTGAAACAGTCCAGGATTGTCTCGCTGCAGGCAAACGAATTCTGATCTTCTCCCAGTTTGCAAGCATGCTGAACCTGATTCGGCAGACATTGGCCGCGCAGGGAAGGAATCTGTTCTATCTGGATGGGCAGACACCGTCTCAGAGCCGAGTCGACATGTGCCGCAGATTCAACGAGGGGGAAGGCGAGCTGTTCCTGATCTCAATGAAAGCTGGCGGTACCGGACTGAACTTAACGGGTGCAGATACCGTAATATTGTATGATCTGTGGTGGAACCCCGCGGTAGAAGAACAGGCCATTGGCCGTGCCCATCGGATGGGGCAGAAGCAAGTCGTTCAGGTTATCCGTCTGATTACGGAAGGTACGATCGAAGAGAAGATTCTGGAACTGCAGCAGCGGAAGAAGGATCTGATTGCGGAAGTGATCGAACCGGGAGATGGCGGATCTACGACCTTATCTGAGCAGGATATTCGGGAGCTGTTGATGGTATAATGAAGTCCAATCATATTGGAGTTTTCCATCATTAAATATATTAAAATATAACTCTATCTAGCAAAGGAGTGGGTTCTGCTGCGAATCCGCAAAGCCATTATTCCGGCTGCCGGGCTGGGTACCCGGTTTCTGCCTGCAACCAAGGCCATGCCGAAGGAAATGCTGCCCATCGTTGATAAGCCGACTATTCAGTACATTATCGAAGAAGCGGTAGCTTCAGGTATTGAAGATATCATCATCGTTACAGGTAAAGGGAAGCGGGCCATCGAGGATCACTTCGATTATTCATTTGAACTGGAACAGAATCTGGCAGGCAAACAGAAGTGGGACTTGCTGAACGAAGTTCGCAAACCTTCGGATATGGCGGATATCCACTATATTCGGCAAAAAGAACCGAAGGGCCTTGGCCATGCCATCTGGTGCGCTCGCAAGTTTATTGGGAACGAACCGTTTGCTGTCCTTCTTGGGGATGACATCGTGGAATCCAAGCAACCTTGTTTGGGGCAGATGATGGAAGTCTATGACGAGCTGCAATCCCCAATTGTGGGGGTACAACCTGTCGACTGGAGCGAAGTATCCCGTTACGGAATCGTGGACGGAGAGGTCGTTTCTCCAACGGATGATCGTGTATTCCGTGCCCGTCGTTTAATCGAGAAACCGAAGACCGAAGACGCACCTTCGAACCTAGCCATCATGGGACGTTATATTCTTACACCCGATATTTTCGATATTCTTGGTCAGCAGTCTGCCGGTGTCGGAGGAGAGATCCAGTTAACGGATGCCTTATCCCGCTTGAACGATCAGCGACAGATCCTTGCCTATCATTTTGATGGCCTGCGTCATGACGTTGGGGAGAAGCTAGGCTTTATAGAGACGACCATTCATTATGCGCTGCAGCGCCCGGATTTGCGTGACGATTTGTTGAATTACTTGAAGAAGATCGTGTCATCGAATTAGCTTGCTTCTAAAGGATTAGAGAAAAAAGGTTTGCCCATCGAGGGCAAACCTTTTTTAGTGTGAAATATTATTAATAGAATCGTTAGGACACTTTTTTTGTTAGAAGTTCAGTTCAGCAATCTGTTTAATCTCGTCAGCTTCATTAGGTGCAACAGAGATCAATTTATCATACACCGCTTGATCCTGTTGTCCGTCCTTAACCAGAGCGGCAAGGTACCAACGAGCAATTTCACGGTTGGTCGAATCGGACAGATCCTCAGTAATTCCACCCTTAAGAATTGTTACAGCTCCGGCAGAATCGTTTGACATGTATCTCATTTTTCCTGCATTCAGAATCATTGTTGGAGTAAGCTCGAATGGCTGTCCTTGAAGCTGTCCTTCAGGGAGAGTTTTGAGATGTTCTACGCCATCAACAACATGTTGGTAAGCATCCAGACCTGATGTGAAGTAGGATTCTTTCTTAGCTGTATCGCCTTGTCCCAGTGCCTGATATCCGAGATCGAACGAACGGCTAATTAGCGTCTCATACCAATCCATATCCCAGATATAGTTGTTGGCATATTCTTTTTGGAGAGCATACGCTTGGTCACTATCACCTTTAAGCTCATAGAGCTGGATCAGCTGTTTAACCATACTTTTGTTGTACGGCTCTGCTTGTAGTCCTTTTTGCAGCAGATCTACGCCTGCCGTATAGAACTGCTCATTTTGTGTCTGTTGGAAACCTTGTTGATATAGTGAAGCTAGCGTCAACAGAGAGTCAGAGTGTGTACTACGTATTGCCAAGTCCTTATCAAGTGCAGCTTTAATTTCTTCAAAGGATTGGCTGGTTTGCGCAACTTCCTTGGCTTCTTTTGCATATTGATTTGCTTGCAAGAAGCGGACGAATACAATCAATAGTATGATGATTGATACTCCGGCGATCGCGGTATAGATCCCTCGTGCAGCAGATGGGCTTATCTTCAAACGTTTAACAGGCCGTGGTTCAATCGCGGCTGCCATACCTCCAAATCCGATAAACACCAGCATGCCGATGAAGACGTAACTCATATTAAAATCGAGAAGGCTCAGGACCAGAATAGTCATGGACAAAATGAAAAATACAAAATGAGACTCTCTTTCGCTTTCATCTCTTCGCAAGTAGCTGAGAACGTATTGATAGAAGATGTAGAGAATAAATGCCATGAAAATGATAAATCCGATGATTCCGACTTCTACCAGATACTGCATGAAGAAGTTATGTGCCTGGGCACTTACATAAGGGTTGTTCTGGTACTTCTCATATAGGGCAGTCCAAGCTCCGCCACCTGCACCAATCACTGGATAATCTGCAATGACCTTGGAGGCATCTTTGTAGAAGGTGAGCCGTTCCAGTACACTGTGCTGCTGGAAGTTGATATTTTCCAGACGCGTGCTGATGCTGTCAGGCAAAATGTTACGAACGCTGGTACCTAACAGAAGTACTGCTGCAATAATGGCGAGTAGTGCTGAGCTAAGCGGGATCCAGAGGCTTGAGCCTTTGCGTTTACCCAAGCTTTGTAGTTTCATCTCCATCTTGGGAGCGACCCAATGTTGGATCAACCAGATGATGAATGCCACAACGAGGGATGCGGCAATCAGATAGATCCAACCCTTAGTTGCAAGTCCAGTAGAGAACTGTTGTTGTAATTCGAGCCCAGCGGTATTGACCGGATTCAGAATGGCAATCGTACCAATTCCCGAAATGGCAAGATAAATGAACCATAAGATTTGTTTTGCTGGTTTAAGTAATAACAGGATGATCACGAACACAATTGGCATCATCACGAGTCCTGTCCGCGATAGTGTAAGCAACAGGGACAGTAAGATGGGAACAAGCATGAAGCCATGGACCAACTGCATGTACACCTTTTTTGTACGGATCAGGCTAAAGATGCTAATGAACAGAAAAGCCATCAAGAACGCTGCGTATGTATTCGGGTACTGGAATACGGAAGCAAGCCGCGGACCGTTGGCATCATTCCAGATTGCCTGGTTGTAAACTCCATTTACTACCCCTGAAGAGAACCATCCAACCAGCTTGCCTGCGAAGCTGAATGCACCAAACCAATTCAATAGACCATATCCGACAATTACATATGCAATTCCTATTAAGGAAGATTGTATGATATGATTAATTTGTTTGTTCTGGAGCAAATACATCGTCATGACAAACAGCATGGCATAGATGCACTGGACCAGAATCATGTTAGTCGCCAAGTAATTCGATGCTGCACTAATGAATGAAAGTATGTAGGTTAGTGGTAGCAGAATGACGAATAATGTGAGCCAATCTCGTTGGGATTCTAGTGAGATATTTTTGTAATAGACTACAGTCCAGACAATCAAGAGGAGGGTTGTAACTACTACTGCCCAATAAATGGGTCCTTCAAATTGAAGTAACTGTCCGTTAAATAACGCAACTTGAAATGACGACCAGAGTAAAAATAAGATAAGTCCTATGGACAGTGTCCATAAAAGCGGTGATGCCGAACTGGAACTGGCCTTGCTCGACGTCTTCTTTTGTTTCCCGTATACTGGATTCGACAAGATTCGATTCTCCTTTGCATATAGATACGACAATATTTTAACACAATATAACCTATTCTTCATTTATTTAGATAGCGGAAGCGTCGGGTTGTAATTAGGAAGGTGCGCATTGGTAATATGACAAGGTATTTAAAAGAACTACTCAGAAGGAAAGATCTTCTATTATATTTAGTTAAATCTGGACTTAAGGCAGAGCATAGGAACAGTTACTTAGGGTATTTCTGGTGGCTGTTGGATCCGCTTCTAGGTGCGTTGGTTTACTACTTTTTAGTAGTGATAGTCATGGGAAGAGGAGGGGAGAATTATGGAATTTATTTAGTTATTGGACAAGTTGTCTGGAGATGGACTAATACTTCTATTAATAACTCTTCAAGATCTATCATTCAATATACTTCTATAATTCAACAGGTGAATCTCCCTAAAGCTATTTTTCCTTTGACAAGGGTAGCTTCCCAATTAGTTAATTTTATGTTTGGTCTTATTGTTGTAGTTGTTTTTTTACTGTTTTTTCATATTCCACCGCATTGGCAAATAGCATATTTACCAATAGTTATTTTAGTTCAACTTCTGTTCTTGATGGCAATTAGTTTAATCATCGCGTATGTTTCAGTGTTCATTAGAGATTTAAGCAATATACTCAGTCATTTCATGAGGGTGTGGTTCTATGCTTCGCCTGTTATATGGGAAGGAAGTCGCCTTCCTTATCAGTACGAATGGATAGAAAAAATCAATCCATTGTCCTATATTCTAAAAGGTTATAGAGATATCTTTATCAGTGGAACTTCTCCTAATTTGGAAATTTTAATGGTAATAGGGTTAGTTTCTGTCGTAGTTGTAGCTTGCTTGATTTATTTCTATAGTCGAAATGAACACAAAATAATCAAGGCGCTCTAAAGGGGAGGGAAATCCAATTGACTAATCGTAACGATAAAACGGTAATTTCCTTAGAAAATGTGGGTGTTTCGTTTTCTACAGGAGTGAAGGGTGAAGACTACAAATCCCTCCTTTATAACATGCTTCTTAACAGGAAAGAAGAACAAGATGTTAAACCTAAAGAGGTATGGCCAATAAGAAACATCAACTTAGAAGGATACAAAGGTGAGGTTTTAGGGATAATTGGTACAAATGGTTCTGGTAAAACTACATTGTGCAAACTTATAGCAGGGGTATTGCAACCTGATGAAGGTAAGCTTCAGGTTGATGGTAGAGTGACTGCATTGTTTTCTTTAGCATTAGGTTTCAATAAAGAGATGACCGGTCGTGAAAATGTTTATTTAAACGGAACAATGATAGGAATTACTCGAAAGAAAATAAACGAATTTATCAACGATATTTATGAGTTTTCAGGGATAGGTGATTTTTTTGATCAGCCAGTTAAGTACTATTCAAGTGGTATGAAAGCAAGACTCGGATTTAGTATAGCGGCTTGTTTAGAGCCTGAAATACTTATACTAGATGAAGCTCTAAATACCGGAGATTTGGAGTTTAGTCGAAAGGCAGCTGAAAAAATGAAAGAACTAGTAACCAGGGCGAAGATGGTCGTGCTGGTTACACATAGTTTGAAGTATGCTAAGGAAAATTGTGATCGATTAATATGGGTTGATAAAGGGAGAATTAAAAAGATTGGTATCCCTTCAGAAGTAATCAAATTATACGAAGAACAAGTACAAATGAAGACAAATTCACAATCAAAGAAAAAAACTAGTCTGGATATTACGAAAATTGTGACTAAGAAGAGCGATAACATCGTAATCCAATCAAAAAATCTGGGTGTCTCATATCGGTTAAATCACAAGGTCCATTGGGCCTTGAAAAATGTGGATTTGGAAATATTTGAAGGTGAAGTTGTTGGTATTATTGGACATAATGGAGCTGGGAAGAGTACATTATGTAAAGTCCTAACTAGTATATTAGCCCCTGATGAAGGAAGAGTTTCAATACAAGGGAAAACAACTGCACTTCTATCGTATGGTACCGGCTTCAATGGTCTGTTGTCAGGCCGAGATAATATATATCTTAACGGTATGTTGTTAGGGATTCCCAAAACGAAGATAAAAGAGAACTATAATGAGATTGTGGAGTTTTCTGAATTAGGCAAAAGAATAGATGGTTCTATTAAACAGTATTCTAGTGGTATGAGATCTAGACTAGGTTTCAGCATAGCCGCAGTTCTCGACCCAGATATTTTTATTATCGATGAGGCGCTTTCTGCAGGGGATCTCTACTTTAATCAAAAAGCAAGTAAAAAGATTCAAGAGATGATTAGTTTAGCAAAGGCGGTTATTATCGTTTCTCATAGTATGGGATTTGTAGAAAAGGTATGTACAAGAGCTATATGGTTGAATCATGGGGAAATTGTCAGTGATGGGGAGCCTGCTCATGTAATTAAAGAATATAAAGAACAAGTTCTTCTGAAAAAGAATAAGGACAAAATGGTGAAAAGCTAATGTTAAAAAGTATTGCTCGGGGAAAATGGGCACGAAAATTAGTAGATTATTTAATGAATATTTCTTTGAAAAGATTATCTGAAAATCAGAAGGACTACTTGAAAAGTAAATTATCACTAAAGCAAAAAGAGTTTATAAAGAGATTTGTTGGAGAACAAAAGTATATTGTTCGTATGCAAGTGGAAGAGTATAAGTACAAATTATTAAACTTAGGCTTTCATGAAAAGGCTATTGAAGATTTAAAAAAGTTAACGTTAGATGATTCAAATGAGTTAGCTCACAGGGAAGCTTGTTGGGAATTAGCTCTTTGGTATGCTGATCATCGTACTCTTGAAAGTGCAGAGATTGCCCTTTCTTTCTTAAACAAATCTCTTATCAATGAAACAGGTAGTCATAGACTGTTTCAAGGTGTATTACTTCAAGCTGAATTGTACCAAATGCTTGGTAAAGGAAAACAAGCTGAAGAAATTATTAATAGTAATAATAAGAGTCAAAAGCAAGGTGATTTATTATTGGCCAATGCCAATTTAAAAAACGATTTGCCGACAAAACTCCAATGGATTAATAGGCTAATGCTATTACATGGATTGGCAGAAATTGATTTAGAGAAAGAGGGAAGACAAAGCAATTTCCTATTTGATCGTTTAAAAACTGTAAGTAAAAACAAAAAAAACATATTTGTAACTAAAAAGAAACCTTTAGTTTCAATTATTATGCCGGTGTATAATTCGGAGACTGTGATTAAAACCGCTTTGGATTCTTTGTTATCACAAACTTGGACAAATATCGAATTAATTATAGTTGATGATTGTAGCACAGATCGTACGATAGAAATCATTGATGAGTACATTGAACTAGATACTCGTATAAAACTGATTAAGGCTGAAGTTAACAGTGGTACGTATGTATCTCGTAATTTGGGATTGAAGGTAGCGATGGGTGAATTTGTCACTTGCCATGATGCTGATGACTGGTCTCATGCTGAAAAAATAGAAAGGCAAGTTTTACATCTTATAGACAATCCTAAATTGGTGGCAAATGTTTCGGATCAAAGTCGGTTAACAAACAATTTGCTCTTTTACCGTCGAAAGCAACAAAGGTTATATGTATTTAGTAACATGTCTTCCCTGATGTTTAGGAGACAAAAAGTGAAGGAGAAAATTGGTTATTGGGACAGTGTTCGTTTTAGTGGAGATGGTGAGTTCGTACGGCGTATGAAAAGGGAATTTGGTGAAGCCTCTGTTGCCAATATATGTTCTGGCCCATTATCTTTTACGAGAGTTTCTGAGTATTCATTAACGGAGAATGGTCCTTTTGGATACTATGGTTATTTTTTTGGTGCTCGTAAAGAGTATGTTGAAAGTTTCGATAATTATCATAAACAAGCAGTAAACTTACGGTATGAATTTCCACAGATCGACAGACCGTTTGCTATTCCAAATCCTATGCAACCGAGTATGAATAGATTAGAGAAACCAAGGCATTTTGATGTTATTATTGCTTCAGACTTCAGACTATCTGGAGGTACTACCTCTTCAAACTTAGAGGAGATAAAGGCACAAATACAAGCTGGATTAAGAACAGGTCTTGTACAAATGTCTAGTTATCAGGCAAAGGTGACCAAAGAAATCAATTATAAAATTAGAGAAATTATTGATGGGTCCCAAGTACAAATGTTAGTTTATGGTGAGAAGATAACATGCGATGTATTAATTGTAAGACATCCTCCAGTTCTCCACGAGATACAGAAATATATACCTGAGGTAAAGGCAAAAAGAATATGCGTTATTGTCAATCAAACACCTAAGGTTGATTATGGAGGAGATGGGGCTGTTGCATATGATATAGGACGTTGTCAAGAAAATCTAGAGAGATACTTTGCACAAACTGGTGTTTGGTACCCAATAGGGCCTCTCGTAAGAAATACGCTTATAAAACAGCACGCTAAAGAGATAAAAGAAATTCATTTAGCCGAGGAAGATTGGGTAAATATTATCAACACTGATGAATGGAAACAAAAAAAAAAATTACCAATTGGACACTCTGAAATTAGGATAGGAAGGCATTCTCGAGACCAATACGTAAAATGGCCATCTAATCCAGCTGAACTTCTTCAAATATATCCTGATTCTGCACCTTATGAAATTCATGTTCTTGGAGGAGCGAAAATACCGGAGAGTATTCTTGGGTTTTTGCCCAAAAATTGGAGAGTAATAGATTTTGGTGATATGGATCCAATGAGATTTTTGGCTGGAATAGATGTTTTTGTGTACTACATTCATCCAGAATGTATCGAAGCATTTGGGCGTGTCATTATTGAAGCAATGGCTGTTGGGGTGCCGGTCATATTGCCGCCTAGCTATAAAGATTTATTTAGGGATGCTGCAGTATATGCTGAACCGGAGGAAGTAAAAGTTAAAATTAATATATTGATAAGTGATAGTGAAATATATGCATCACAAATTGCAAAGGCTTTAAACTATATCTCGGATTTTTTCGACTATTCTAGTCACATAAGTAGATTGAAAATAGGGGAGGAGTAAAATGGAGTATCATCACGTGAACAGTGAAGAAGAATCGTACTGGGCAAGAAGGGAAAGATTCATGTATTACCAGTACATAAAATTTATGGTTAAAGCATTGGGGGATGACGCTAAAAGCCTACTCGATGTAGGTTCTTCAAATGCCGAATATGTTGAAAGTTTCAATTGGATAGCTAATAGATATGCTCTCGATATAAATAAACCGTATCAGTCTGGAAATGTTAAAGGTATTCAAATGGATTTTATGGAGTTCCAGCCTACAGAAAGGTTCGATTTTGTTACATGTTTGCAAGTTCTTGAACATATTCAAGATCCAGTTCCCTTTGTGAAAAAGTTATTTGAGGTGGGGAAGCGTGTACTCATTTCTGTTCCATATATGTGGAGGGAAAACTCGGAGGAGGGACATATTCATGACCCAGTAGATTTAGGAAAGGTAATAAGTTGGATTGGGAAGAATCCTGATTATCATATAATAGTTGAAGAGCCTTTATTTAACTCAACAAAGAATAGAAGACTGATATGTTATTATCACTCAGAAGGACAAAAATTTAATATGAATAAGTTACGTCAAGGATTATTAATGGGGAATCTTCAAAATAATGATAAGAATAGGGTTGATTCCAATTTTGAGCAAATAAATAAGCATTTACTCGAAATTAATGAGCATTTAATAGGAATTAGGGAGGAGCAAGAAAGACAGAGTAAATTGATTAGCATTGATTCTACAATAAGCATTAATGTAAATAATCTGACTAGAATAAAGGATGAAAATGAACGGATATCTTCTCGGATATCCAATTACAAGAAGGAAATAAAAAAAACGGAAAAAAAATATAAATTATCATTATTACAAAAAAAAAAATATGAACGAGTTTATGAGGATATTATTAACAGTAAGTCGTGGAGGTATACTAAACCCTTACGGGATATTAGATTGATCTTACAAAGAAAGTAGTGTGCTCATGGAGAACAAAGTACGATACGAGGATGATAACTCATTAAATGGGGCCAAATATCTCGTAGGTAAAAAGCTTAAGCTAGATAAACTAGTTGAAGAAATTGACTTGGAAAAAACGAAAAATAAAAATCTACTTAGCGAACTTGAAAATCTCCAGTTTGTTCTAAGGGATATAAAAGAGAAAACCTATCACATCGACCTAGAGAGAGAGCGTTCATTTACAAAATTAAAAGCGATGGAGAATAG
The DNA here is from genome assembly GCF_022346995.1 of Paenibacillus sp. ACRRY. Lineage (GTDB taxonomy): Bacteria > Bacillota > Bacilli > Paenibacillales > Paenibacillaceae > Paenibacillus. The sequence goes on from NZ_JAKRNM010000003.1 coordinate 576,508, forward strand.
TCATTCTTGGAAAATCACAAGATTTCTAAGGGGAATAAAAAACATAACCTTTAAAAGAAAAGGGAAGTATAAAAGTCAGTATAAAACTACTTCAAAAAATCCAATTGATAGTAAACAAGAACTGAAGAAAATACGTAAATTGAAAGAAAAATTATTTGTTTTAGGCTTCGAAGAGCGAGCATTGAATGAGTTGCATGACATAGTTAAGAACAATTACTTGACAAAAAAAGTCCGAGCTGTTGCAGCCTGGGAATTATCCATGTGGTATTCAAATAAATTAAATGAGCATGATGCTCATAAATGTATTGAATTATTAGATATAAGTCTAGATGGAGTCAATGATATTAACCGAACTTATCATGCGTTCATTATTAGAGCAGAATGTTACAAAATATTAGGTGACATAGATAAATCAAAGATTGAAATCGAACAAGCATTTAAGTTAATTAGCGATGCAAACCTTTGTCTCGCTGCAAGTAATTTCGAGATGGCTGTCGACGATAGGATTAAGTGGGTTAATAAAGCCCTGCAATTATATAACATTCCTAATGTAAGGTTAGACAGAACCTCAGGTCAAACAATCTATGATTGTTTAATTGTAGATAATATAACATCTGCAAGTTCTTTTGGTTATCAACCAAAGGTTTCAGTAATAATGCCTGTATATAATGCTTGGGGAGTTATTGAAACTTCTCTGAAATCCGTTATGAACCAAACTTGGACAAATTTAGAAATAATAATTGTTGATGATTGTAGTAGTGATAAAACTACTGAAAAAATAGAGCAATTGGTCGCTCGTGATCTTAGGGTGAAATTAATAAGAGCAGAATTTAATAGAGGGACTTATACAGCTAGAAATATTGCATTAAAGAGTGCAACGGGAGAGTTTGTTACTTGTCATGATGCAGATGATTGGTCTCACCCAATGAAATTGGAAGTACAGGCTCTTCACTTAGTAGAAAATAAAGAGTGTATTGCTAATACTTCTCAAGCTGCTAGAGCAACGGAAGATCTTATGTTTTATAGAAAGGGTAGAATAGGTAAAAATATATTCCCTAATACATCTTCATTAATGTTTCGGCGCGAAGAGGTGGTTGAAAAAATCGGATACTGGGATAACGTTAGATTTAGTGCAGATAGTGAATTTATCAATAGATTGCAAAAAACATTTGGAAAGGAAGCTGTGATTGATTTACAAACGGGGCCGTTATCATTTCCAAGGATAACTATGAATTCATTAACGGCAAGCAATAGTTTTGGATTAAATGGGCCTTTAACTGGTGCAAGAAGGTTTTATAGAGATAGCTATATAGAATTTCAAAATACTTCGGAAGATTTACGGTATGACTTTCCGCAATTATCTAGACCATTTGCCGTTGTCGAACCAATGAAGCCGTTACGTGAAGTTAATCCTTTGAAAAAAAGAGTCTTTGATATAGTATTTGTTTCAGATTTTCGGCAATCGGAGATTGTTCTACGTTTACTAAACGACATTATGGAATCAAAGAAACAGGAATTAAAAATAGGGATAATACAGATGTATTCCTATGAACCGGACCCAACTACTTTACTTGATTCATTAATAAGAGACTTGATCAACAATGGAGTGGTTGAGATATTGGTACATGGAGAAAGCATTTCTTGTGACTATTTAATTGTACGAAGTACCCCCATACTCCAAGAGGTACAAAAGTACATTCCTGATGTGTCCCCAAAAGACGTTCATGTTGTGATTGAAAGCGATATATGTGATTCATTAGTCGATCTAGATAGATGTAACCAAAACCTTTATAAGTACTTTGGTAAAGAAGGAGTTTGGCATCCAATAAATCCTAAAATTAGAGTGGAGATTAAGAAGTACAGTGATAGGATGATTACGTTAGGGAAAGATTGGACTGATATTAATATGATTATTAATAAGGCTATTGAAGAAGATAAATAAGGGGATATTAAAGTGAAAAAAGAATTATTAGAAAAGTTAATAAATAATAATGCTGTAGTTGGGATCATTGGTCTGGGGTATGTAGGTGTTCCATTGGCTCTAGCTTATGCTAACTCAGAAATAAAGGTAATTGGTTTTGATATAGATGAGTTTAAAACTCAGCATATTAATGATGGTATCAGCTACTTTAAACATATTTCGTCAGAACAATTGAAAAAAGTTACTGAAACGAAAATATTTAGTGCTACTACTGACTTTTCTGAAATTGGTAATGTTGATGTTATTATATTATGTTTACCCACTCCACTTAATCAATATAGGGAGCCGGACTTGTCTTATGTAGTTAAAACAATAGAGGCCATCCTCCCTTATCTTAGGAAAGGACAGGTTCTTAGTTTGGAAAGTACCACTTACCCTGGAACCACTGAAGAAGAATTGGCTACTCGAATTTCAAGAAAAGGATTCCAAATTGGTAGTGATTTCTTTCTTGTGTACTCTCCTGAAAGAGAAGACCCGGGAAACCCTAACTTCTCAACATCTACAATTCCTAAAGTTGTAGGAGGAATAACAAAAGACTGTTTGGAAATTGGCGTTGCACTGTACGAAAGTATTATTGAAAAAGTAGTACCTTTAAGCTCGACGAAAGCTGCTGAATTAACAAAGTTATTGGAGAATATATATAGATCAGTGAATATTGGTCTAGCAAATGAGATGAAGATGATAGCTGATCGTATGGAGATAGATATATGGGAAGTAATTGATGCGGCTGCTACTAAGCCTTTCGGTTTTACTCCGTTTTATCCTGGTCCAGGTTTGGGGGGGCATTGTATTCCGATAGATCCTTTTTATTTAACCTGGAAAGCTAAGGAATATGGATTAAACACCAAATTTATTGAACTTTCTGGTGAAATTAACACGTCAATGCCTACATGGGTAATTCATAAAGTTAATGATGCATTAAATGAAATGGGGAAATCGGTGAAAAACTCCAAGGTACTTGTACTTGGTTTGTCATACAAAAAAAATATTGATGATGTTAGGGAGTCTCCTTCTGTAGAATTAATGGAATTACTACGTTCGAAGGGAGCAATTGTAACTTACTGTGATCCATATATTAAACAATTCCCTAAAATGAGAGAGTATCATTTTGAATTGAATTCGGTTTTATTAACACCGGAGTTATTGAGGCAAATGGATTGCGTCATCATCAGTACCAATCACGATGACTTTGATTATGAAATGATTCTTCAACATAGCCAACTTATCGTTGATACAAGAGGAGTATACCGGGGATTCGAAACTGATAAAGTTGTCAGTGCTTGAAAATTTATATTATTTAACGGAATGGAGGGAGAAAGTTATATCTCAAAATTCTATATTAATCAGTATTATCATGCCAGTATATAATCGACAAGAGTCAATAGCGTGTGCAATCGAGAGTATTCTTAACCAAACTTATTCAAATTTCGAGTTAATTATAATTGATGATGGTTCTACGGATAAGACATGTTCAATTATTAGTTCTTTTTCTGATGATAGAATTAGATATTTTTTGTTGAAAAAAAATATAGGGGCAGCAGCTGCGAGAAATGTGGGGATTCATCGGGCTAAAGGACAATGGATAGCATTTCAAGATAGCGATGATTACTGGGATCCTAGTAAGTTAAGAAAACAAGTTCAATTAATTGATGATCGTTCTCCCTCCATTATCTTTTCTAGTTTCGTTCGTAATAAAAAGGGATCCAAAGAATATATCCCGAAGAATCAGAAAGATATAATTATCCCAAAGGAAGGGAGGCTAAATAAGCAATTACTTAGAGGGAATTTCATTGCAACGCCTACTGTGCTTATGCCAAAAGTTTTTTTTGAAAAGTTCGGTGGCTTTAATGAACAAATGCCAAGATTTCAGGATTGGGAGTTATGGTTGAGATTATCATCTGACTGTAACTTTATCTGGATAGATGAGCCTCTAGTAAAAGTGGAATATACTGAGAATAGTATCTCTTCTGATAGAAGTAAAATGATTAAGGGATATGAATTGATATGGAGCCTTCACTCCAGAATGTTAATGGATGCAGGGGCGGAATATGTGGCTCGATATTTGTTCTCTTTTGGACATAATCTATCGCTGTTTGGAGAGATGAAATATGGGAGGGAAATATTAATTCAGTCTTTTAGATACGGTTTTTTTTCTTTGAGACAATTATTCTGCTTAGGTCTAAATATTCTCGGGCACAAAATGTATTTATTTTTGTATAGGTTTTATAAATGATATCTAATGTATATATGGAGGGAATATGGAGTTATTAAAAAAAATAAAAACTAACTATAGTGATTTATCTAGAACCCATATTCTTTATGACTTTCCATACGAATTAACTGTAATGTACGAAGGAGTTCCTTTTGAATTTCTTTTAAATATGAAAAGTCAAAAAAGAAAAGTAATTGTGTTTGGCTCAGGTGCTTATCAAATGGAAAAAATAGCTCCTCCAATTTTCCAAAGACACTCATGGATACATCATATAGAGGAATCATCGATATTTTATAATGATCCAACACTATATCTTGGGGAAATGAGTATAGGATGGGGCTTTGGTGATGAAGATAAACATTATTTAGAAATTATATCAAATATACTTGTCAAAATATTTGATTATAGTAAAATTCTGCGAAATAATGTTATGTTTCATGGTAGTTCTGGTGGAGGTTTTATGTCTCTTTTATTAGGTGGTTTCATAAAGGAGACAAAAGTAATGGTTAATAACCCTCAAACTGTAGTAACTAATTATTACAAAAGTCATGTTGATGCTTTGTTTGAAACCCTTCCATCTAGTCATTTAATTGACGATATCATGTGTAAATACAAAACCAGATTAAATGCCTCTTATTTCTATAATGAGATTAGTTACATTCCAGAGATAATATATCTTCAAAATGTTGCAAGTCAACATGACATGAAGTATCATCTATCCCCGTTTCTATCAGAACTTCATATTATGTCTGATTTCTTTAGTAAAATTAATATTGTTCTATATTGCGATAAAGAAAAAGGTCATAGCCCTCTTGGACTCAACGAAACGTTGGTATATTTCAGGGATTATTTTACTGAACTTTAGCTAGTACACAATTTAAGAATTTCGATATCCGTATGTTACTGAAACAAAGTAGAATTACCAGCTGCAGGTAAACACAGAATTAGAAAAGAACGTCTTTTCATGCTCTTTCAGCAACAAATCAGTGCTGTGTGCCAACTTACCGCAAACCTTACTAAAACAATTTTGATTTTATGCATAATGTGCATTTTTATCTATGGCTCAGATCTAGTTGGATTAAAATGATAAGTCTGAGACTTAGGGCATTTGATAAATTTGAATGATGTTAAAATATTTAAGAGCACTGACATTATCATGAAATTTTACATGCTGTATCTCCAGACGAGGATTCGCTTTTCATTGAACTGATTTTTCGGGCTTTGAATATTCAGCTTTAACTAGCAAATTTCTGAGGTGACTTAATGAAAGCCGTAATTCTTGCAGGCGGGACTGGTTCCCGCCTTTTTCCTTTAACTAAGGTTACTAATAAGCACTTGCTTCCTGTAGGAAGGTATCCAATGATCTTCCATTCGACATATAAATTGAAACAAGCTGGCCTTACCGACATCATGGTGATTACCGGCAAAGAACATATGGGAGACGTCGTTAATCTCCTCGGCAGCGGAAGCGATATAGGTGTCTCATTCACATATCGCGTTCAAGATGAAGCAGGAGGAATAGCTCAAGCGCTTGGACTGGCAGAACAATTTACAGGTGATGACCAGATGGTGGTCATCCTGGGGGATAACGTGTTCGAAGACGACATTACAGAGTATGTGGCTAATTTCCGGGAGCAAAAGTCCGGAGCAAAAATATTGATACAAGAAGTCAGCGATCCTCATCGCTTCGGAGTGCCTGAGTTACATGGCGATCGTATCGTATCCATTGAAGAAAAACCTCAAAAACCCAAAAGCAAATATGCGGTAACAGGCATATATATGTTTGATAGTGAAGTCTTCAAGATCATCAAGACATTAAAGCCGTCTGCAAGAGGTGAATTGGAAATCACAGACGTAAACAATGCGTACATTGAACGAGGAAATCTAACCTACGATATACTTAAGGGTTGGTGGACAGACGCAGGGACTCACGCTTCATTGGCAAGGGCCAATGAATTGGCACGGAATATTGTTTTCGGAGACGAGTTCGGGAAGTTAAAGTTATAGAAGAGAAGGGATGGCGGAGTAATTGAAAATCACTCCTTCCAAGCTGAATGGTGCCTGTTTGATTGAACCAGTGGTTCACGGGGATCACCGGGGTTTTTTTATGGAAAGTTACAATGAACACCTCATGAATCAACAAGGAATAAATTACCACTTTATTCAGGATAACCAATCCTTGTCTGCTCAGCCCGGTGTGCTGCGCGGATTGCACTACCAACTTAATCCCAAAGCACAAACGAAGTTAATTCGGGTTATTTCGGGTGTGATTTACGATGTTATCGTGGACATTCGTCAAGGATCCCCTACCTTCGGACAGTGGGAGGGTTTCATCTTGAGTGAATATAATCACCGTCAGTTACTGGTACCCAAAGGATTTGCTCATGGCTTTTGTACTCTGGTACCAAACACCCAAGTCTTGTACAAAGTGGACGAATACTATTCCCCGGAGAACGACCGCGGCATATTATGGAGTGACCCGGCTCTTGGAATTGATTGGCCTACATCTAGTCCAACTTTGTCAGATAAGGACCAAAGACATCCTTTACTTCAAGATGCGGAGATCAATTTCAATTTCGAAGTGAAGTAATTAGGAGGTTCCAACACTATGAAACTGCTCGTTACCGGCGGGGCCGGTTTTATTGGAAGTAATTTTGTGATGTATATGCTGGACCAGCATCCTGATTACGAAATCATCAATGTGGATGCGCTGACGTATGCAGGTAACTTGGAAAACTTAAAATCACTTGAAGGCAACGCACGTCATACCTTTGTCAAAGCAGACATTACAGATGCTGCCCAGATGGATCGCCTGATCGGTCAAGGTGTAGACGTACTTGTTAATTTTGCCGCCGAATCTCATGTGGATCGCAGCATATTGGAACCTGGTGTGTTTGTGCAAACGAATGTGAACGGTACTCAAGCACTGCTTGAAGGAGCAAAAAAACACAATATCTCTAAATTCGTTCAAGTGTCAACGGATGAGGTATATGGTTCTCTGGGCCCTACAGGTCTATTTACAGAAGATTCTCCATTACAACCGAACAGTCCTTATTCGGCATCCAAAGCTGGTGGAGACTTGCTTGTGCGCGCATACCATGAAACCTTTGGCCTTCCGGTAAATATCACACGCTGTTCCAACAATTACGGTCCGTACCAGTTCCCTGAAAAACTGATCCCTCTGATGATTTCACGGGCCCTTGCTGATGAAGCCTTACCTGTGTATGGAGATGGATTAAACATTCGAGATTGGCTCTATGTTGAAGACCACTGTAGCGCCATTGACTTGGTGATCCATCAAGGACGTAACGGTGAAGTATACAACATAGGTGGCAATAATGAACGAACTAACGTGCACATCGTGAAAACCATTTTGGAGCAACTCTGTAAGCCGGAATCCTTAATCAAATACGTGCAGGACCGGCCTGGGCATGACCGTAGATATGGCATTGATCCGACCAAAACGATGTCTGAATTAGGCTGGAAGCCAAAGCATACGTTTGAAACCGGGATCAAGGAGACTATTCACTGGTATCTGGATAACAAGGAATGGTGGACCCGTATTCAGTCTGGAGTCTATCAACAGTACTATGCTAAGCAATATGGATCTCGATTGGGAGACGTGGAGTAATGAAGGTTTTGGTTACAGGAGCAAACGGACAACTGGGACGGGATGTCGTTCTTCTTTTGGAGAAGGAGGGGCATGCTGTTCTTGCTTGTGATCGGGATCAGATGGATATTACGAATCAGGCACAGTGTAGTGAAGTCATTTCATCTTATCATCCTGAAGTGGTCATTCATTGTGCAGCTTATACTGCCGTAGATGCAGCGGAAACAGATATCGATGGAGCATATAAGGTGAATGCGGTAGGAACACGCAATGTTGCTGTAGCGGCAGAAAGAGCAGGAGCTAAACTAATTTATATTAGTACGGACTATGTATTTGATGGCAATTCATTAACTCCCTATCAGGAATACGATGATACGAATCCGCAAAGTGTGTATGGCAAGTCGAAACGAGCAGGAGAATTACTGGTACAGTCGTTGTCCTCCAAATGGTTTGTTGTGCGTACTTCTTGGGTTTACGGCCTATACGGGAATAACTTTGTCAAAACGATACTGAAATTGGGTCAGGAAAAACCAAAGCTACAGGTAGTACATGACCAAAAGGGGTCACCTACGTTTACCGTTGATTTGGCAGGATTTATCCTAGAGCTTATGCAAACAGAAATGTATGGGGTATATCATGCTTCCAACAGTGGTACTTGTACATGGTATGATTTCACGGAAGCGATCTTTGCGGAAGCTCGAAATGTTGAAGGGTTTACCATCCAAGCACAATTGGAGCCTTGTACGACAGAGCAGTTCCCCAGACCAGCTCCCAGGCCGCGTAATTCGGTAATGGACCATCTATCCATTCGAACGAATGGTTTGGCAGATATCCGCCCATGGCGGGAGGGTCTGCGTGAATTTATTAGTTTATTGTCGTCGAAATAGGAACGGCCATAGTAGCACGATGTAACTCTCGCTCTTACTTATGGGCGGGAGTTTTCGTATATAATAAAGAAAAGTCAGATTTTGAGGTGGCACGTGAATAAATCTAAAGTATGCATTATGCTTTCTACATATAACGGAGTAAAGTACATTGATGAACAGATGGAAAGCCTTCTCGCACAACATGAGGTGGACGTCCAGATTAATATTAGGGATGATGGATCATCTGATGGAACTGTACAAAAGTTAAACGAATATGCTAAATCTCACCCGGATAAGATCCGAGTTATTAAAGGTAGAAACTTGGGCGTGATTGGGAGTTTCTTTGAGCTGATGCGCCAAACTGAGCCTGTGTATGATTATTACTCATTTTGTGATCAGGATGATGTGTGGAAGCCGGACAAACTTAGAAGGGCAGTAGCTAAACTACAATTGAGGGAAACGAACATACCACTTATGTATTGTTCTTCTACACAAATGGTAGATCAGGATTTGAACAACCTGAATGTGTGGCCGACCCTCCCTCCTAAGCCGTTAAGTATGTATAATGCCATGGTCGAAAACTGTTGTGTGGGTTGTACTATGGTGCTGAATCCAATCACGTTTGAGCGGGTTAAGAGAAGTATTCCCGTCGATTTGAAGTCGATTATTATGCATGATCGATGGATTTATCTGTATGTTAGTGCGTTTGGAGAAGTGATTTTTGATGAAGAGCCAATGATTTTGTACCGACAACACCAAGGGAACGTTCTTGGCGGGGGCAGCGAAGGTTGGCTCATGAAATGGAAAAATAGATTGAAGCGTTTCTTCAGTGAAGGAAGTTTTAGTCTAAGTAAACAAGCATCTTTATTTCTTGAAACTTACAGAGAATTTTTATCTGTTCAACAACAAAAGGACATACAGCGCTTTTTAAACCACCTGGACAGCTCTTGGGTTAAACGTATCAGTTATGCTTCCAAAATGCCCTTTTACCGTCAAGCGTCTCTTGATAACCTTGTTCTTAAGCTCATATACGTCTTGAAGAAGATATAAGTTAATAGATTGGCTGCGCTTTCCACTCGATTGCCCATAATATGCTATACTTTCAATAGATAAACACAGCTTTACAAAGTCAGGAGTTTTACAAAATGGTCGAAACAGCAGATGTTCCCTTACGAGGGAGATCGAAAAATAATAACAACTATGGTCCTGATGTCAGCATCATCATCGTTAACTACAATACACGCCAGCTGACGCTGGACTGTCTGGCATCGGTGTATGAATCTCTTACTTCCTTTCAATATGAAGTCATTGTTGTTGACAATGCATCGCGCGATGGATCCGTGGAAGCGATCGGAGGAGCGTATCCAGAGGTTCGTATGATTGCCAATAGGGACAATACGGGCTTCGCCGTTGCTAACAACCAGGCCATGGAAATTGCCAAAGGAAGGTATATTCTACTGCTCAATTCGGACACGGTTGTACAGAAGGATACTTTGGATATCATGATCGGATTCATGGACATTCATCCCGAGATGGGGGCATCCGGCTGTAAAGTGATCCTTCCTGATGGCTCCCTGGATAAAGCGTGCAAGCGGGGATTTCCAACGCCATCGGCATCCTTTTATTATGCATTCGGTATCTCACGCATGTTCCCGGATCGTCCAAAGTTTAACCGGTACCAATTGGGGCATCTCAGCCCGGATGATGAGTATCCGGTAGACTGTCTTGTCGGTGCGTTCATGCTCGTGCGGCGTGAAACCATCGACCAAGTGGGTGGCTTGGATGAAACCTTCTTCATGTACGGTGAAGATATCGACTGGTGTTACCGCATCAAAGAAGCGGGCTGGGGCATTTATTATTACCCACGTACATATATTGTGCATTACAAAGGTGCGAGTGCCCGGCGTAAACCTATGAAAATCATTTATGAGTTTCATAGAGCGATGTGGGTTTTCCACCGTAAACATTATGCCAAGCGTTATGGTGTTTTGACCAACACAGCCGTATGGTTCGGTATCTCATTAAAATTCTCATTGTCTCTGATCCGCAATAAACTGATTAAACCGGCTCCTCAAAAAGAATTACCATCCGGTGGTGCGGAAGTTCGTGAGACATCTTCCGAGGTGAAAGCATGATTCGGCGTAATCAGCAATTTCTGACCCAACTGTATATTGCGGCAGATTTCATGGTGATACAGTTTTCCTTCTTAATGGCTTGGTGGATTAAGTTTGAGAGCAATCTTCTGATCAACCAGGGTGCGTTGCCGATTGAGAAGTACTTTGTATGGAGTATTGCATATGGAGGGTTGGCTCTCCTCATCGGCTTAATGGTCTCCTTATACGTACCTAAACGGAAAAAACGTTTTGTAGATGAATTCATGAAACTGATTCAGGTCCATGGGATCGCCTTCTTTATGCTGATGAGCTTAATGTTCTTCTTTAAGGAAGTCGACATTTCTCGTGCCTATCTGGCCATGTACATGATTGGCAACGTTGCCTTTACCCTAATCTACCGTTACATCGTCAAGCTGCAACTGAGAAGACTACGCAAAAAGGGCTTCAACCGCCAATTCGTATTAATCCTTGGAGCAGGCTCTCTAGGTCAACGCTTTTATAATAATCTCCGCAGTTATCCGGAACTGGGATATGAAGTATATGGTTTTCTCGATGATTATCGTCGCTGGGATCAAGATGAGCAGCAGCGCTACAAGCCGATCAGGGGACGGATCAACCAGTTGGAAGAAATCCTGTCGACTCGTATGATCGACGAGGTGATTCTTGCACTTCCTTTGGATGCTCACGATAAGTATCCGCATATCATTGAAGTATGTGAGAAGGCCGGCGTACGGACACTGATTATTCCAGATTTCTTTGATTATCTTCCGGCCCGTCCTCATTTCGACAATTTTGCTGGTATGCCGATGATTAACGTGCGTGATATCCCTCTGGATATGGCCGTAAACCGATTGATGAAGCGTGCTTTCGATATTCTGTTCTCTCTCGTCGCAATTATCCTAACTTCTCCGGTGATGGCCATCGTGGCACTAGGTGTGCGATTGACGTCGCCTGGACCGATCATCTTCAAACAGGAACGTGTTGGTCTCAACAGACGCAACTTCATGATGTTTAAATTCCGCTCGATGAAAGTCATTCCTGAAGGTGTAGTCGACACCGGTTGGTCCACGAAGGATGATCCGCGTCGAACGGCATTCGGTACATTTATTAGACGCACCAGCCTGGATGAATTGCCTCAATTCTTCAACGTGCTGCTGGGTCATATGAGTGTAGTCGGCCCAAGGCCGGAGCGTCCGTACTACGTGAATCAATTCAGGGATGAAATTCCGAAGTATATGATTAAACATCACGTCCGCCCAGGAATTACGGGATTGGCGCAGAGTAAAGGGTTAAGAGGAGATACCTCGATTGAGGATCGGATCGAACAGGACATCTTTTATATTGAAAACTGGTCTTTATTATTCGATATCAAAATCATATGGGAAACCATTCGAAATGGTCTCAAGAATGCGTATTAGATTCAACAGACTAACCGTACCACCATTTAACAGCTGCCTCCGGGCGGCTTTTTTGTTTTACACCTCATCAATTCGGGTAGTTAGCTATCAAAAAGGAAATCCCGCACATACGCTGTCATATCTTATTAGCTATCTACTTCCTACCTCCTACCTCCAATATCACTCCTAAAGGATGTGAACATCATATGAAACGTATCGCTGCCGTCATTACACTACTGATTGTTACCGTGGGGACCCTGTTTTTTGCCTATGAGAGTCAAAGTGAGGAACAGCGCGATGGATTTACAGCCTACCGACTGATTGCTCACGCCATGGGCAGTATCCGTGATCAGCCTTATACCAACGCTTATGAAGCGATGATCGCTAATTATGAAAAAGGCACGAGAGTGTTTGAGATCGACTTCATGCTCACCTCAGATCGCGTAGCCGTAGCCAGACATGAATGGACTGCCAATATGAGCAAACTACTGGGACAGGAAGAGGAGCTTCCTGAAGACAAACAGGCTGGGGCACTTACGCACGATGAATTTATGAACACCCCAATATTGGGCATCTACCAACCCATGGACGCGGATGGCATCATTAATGTGCTGTCGCAATATCCCGATATGTATATCGTAACGGATACGAAGGAGCAGAAAGATGAGGATATTCAGCAAGTGCTATCTTCTCTCGTCATCGCTGCCAAAAAGAAAGATCCATCTGTACTGGATCGCATCGTCGTGCAGATTTATAATGAGCCCATGCTGGAAACCGTGAAAGAAATCTATGCGTTCCCCTCGATTATCTATACCCTTTATGCAACGCAGGATACCGAAGCACAGGTCGTAGATTTTGTTGAGAACAATGACATTGATGCCGTAACCATGCCGGAATATAAAGTAAATCAGAATTTCGTTGCCAAGCTCAAGAAGGCGGGCGCTGTTACGTACGTGCATACCATCAATGACACTGACCAGGTGGCGAACTATGAAAAGTGGGGCGTATATGGTGTCTATTCAGATGTGCTGACGGAAGAAGAGCTGGATCAGATGAATACTCGTTTTGCCTGGAAGCCATAACGCTTATAAGTGGAGAATTAACATTCCAACCACCTTAGAAAAGTAGCCCTTCACTATTACTCGAGCATTGTTTAATTAATAGCGATATAACTTCATTTCTCTTAAAATTACAGACTGATCCCTGCACTTTACAGGGAAAAGTCTGTGATTTTTTGTTCCCCTTTTTATGCGAACATTGACACTCACTGCCTGCTGACTTAGACTTAGTTTACAAGCTTTTTAGGATGCAGAAGAACCTCTGGAGGAATGTTCGTTGATAGACATGATTAAGCAGTGGAGACACGTATTTAAGCTCGACCCGGACCGGGAAATCACGGATGAAGCACTCGATCTGGTATGTATGTCGGGGACCGATGCTATTATCGTTGGGGGGTCTTCGGGAATCACCTATGATAACACGGTAGACCTGATGTCCCGCGTACGTCGCTACGAGCTGCCCTGTGTGCTGGAAGTATCAGATCTGGAGGCAGTTGTCCCTGGTTTTGACGGATATCTGATCCCGATGGTGCTGAATGCCACAGATAGCAAATGGATGATTGGGCATCACCAACAAGCCATCGAACGTTTTGGTTACCTCATACCGTGGGATCTGCTAATTGCCGAAGGGTATATTGTACTTAATGCCGACTCCACCGTAGCGCATTTGACCGGAGCAGATACAGAGCTGACGACGGGTGCGGCGGTGGCGTATGCCCAAGCTGCAGAGCGGCTGCTCAATCTTCCGATTATATATATGGAGTACAGCGGAACGTTTGGCGATATGGAGCTGGTTGGCGAGACGCGTAGACAACTGGATCGCGCACATCTCATTTATGGCGGGGGAATCGACAATTCCGAGAAAGCAGCACAAGCTTCCAAAGTTGCAGACACCGTCGTCGTGGGTAACATTGTGTACAGCGATTTGAAGAAGGCACTTGAGACGGTACAAGCTGTAAAAGGAACCGTTTAATCGGTTTAGTTTACCATTCCCCCAATTTCCCCTTACGATCTGTTAAAATAGAACTTTGCCCTACTAATATAAAATTTATATTAAGCTCAATTACGTTTACACGAAAAGCGTAGAGGACAGAAGTAAGCTGGAGAAGCGGAGCGCTCGCCTTTATTCCCGGATTTTCACCTTATAAAAGTGATTCAAAAAAATCTGGGAATAACAGCGATCGGAAGCTTATTCTAGCCTCGGAGTGACCAGTGTAACCTTCTGATTTTGCTTAATCGATCAACCAACGAAAGGAGCATGCATGCATGCAACCTGTAAATATACATGACGCCGTGGCACGGCTTAACACCCCTCAGCGGCAAGCCGTCGAGGCAACCGATGGACCGTTACTGATTATGGCCGGAGCGGGCAGTGGTAAGACCCGGGTGCTGACACACCGGATTGCTTACCTTATCGCAACACGCAAGACACCTCCATGGGGCATTTTGGCGATTACGTTTACGAACAAAGCTGCTCGTGAGATGCAGGACCGGGTATCACAGCTCGTTGGCGGCTCCCAAGGCCGCGACATTTGGGTATCCACGTTCCACTCCATGTGCGTGCGCATCCTGCGCCGTGACATTGAACGCATTGGTTTTACTTCTAACTTCAGTATTTTGGACTCATCCGACCAGTTATCCGTTATCCGCAGTTGTATGAAAGACCAGAATATCGACACCAAGAAATTCGAACCAAAAGCCGTTCAGGCCATGATGAGTACCGCGAAAAATGAACTGATCGGTCCTGACCAATATGAGAAGCAGGCTGGCGATTATTTTGAAGGCATTGTGGCGAAGGTATATAAAATGTACCAGAAACGTCTGAGAGCCAACAATTCGCTCGACTTTGACGATCTCATTATGGCAACCATTCAATTGTTCAAAGAAGTGCCGGAAGTTCTCGACTTCTACCAAAAGAAATTCCAGTACATCCACGTCGATGAGTATCAGGATACGAACCGTGCGCAGTATATGCTGTGCCGCATGCTGGCTGACAGTCATCACCGGATCTGCGTCGTTGGGGATAGTGACCAGTCAATCTATCGCTGGCGTGGTGCGGATATCAGCAACATCCTGAACTTTGAGAAAGACTATCCAGAGGCACAGACCATTATGCTGGAGCAGAATTACCGTTCAACTTCAACCATCTTGAATGCAGCGAATGAGGTTATTGGCCTGAACTCCGGACGTAAGCCGAAGAAGCTGTGGACAGACAAGGAAGGCGGTTCGAAGATCAAGGTATACCGTGCGGACTCCGAGCATGATGAGGGGTATTTTGTTACCTCAGAGATTAGTAAAAATGTGAAGAACGGCAAATCCTATCAAAACCATGCGATTTTGTATCGAACCAACGCCCAGTCCCGGGTTATAGAGGAAATTCTGATCAAGTCTGATATTCCATATCAGATTGTCGGCGGCATCAAGTTCTATGATCGTAAAGAGATCAAGGACATTCTGGCGTATCTGCGCCTTCTGTCTAACCCTGACGACGATATCAGCCTCACCCGGATCATTAATGTGCCTAAACGTAGCATCGGGGATACAACGGTGGCGAAGCTGGCAGCTGCAGCGGGAGAGCGAGGGATTTCCATATTCCGTGTGCTTCAGGTTGTGGACGATCTCGGCTTTGCGGGCCGCACACGGAACGCGCTGGTGGAGTTCTACGACATGATCGCTGCACTGCATCAGATGGTAGAGTACCTGTCTGTAACCGAACTGACCGAGAAGATTCTGGAGATGAGTCAATATCGACTTGAGATGCAGAACGAAAATACACTCGAATCCCGTGCACGCCTGGAAAACATTGAAGAGTTCCTTTCCGTGACCATGGAATTTGAGAAAAATAACGAAGATAAAACGCTCGTCTCGTTCCTCACTGATCTGGCACTCATTGCAGATATCGACAGCATGAACGATGATGAAGAAGATCAGAGCGACGCTGTTACCCTGATGACCATGCACAGTGCCAAAGGTCTGGAATTCCCTGTCGTGTTTATCGTGGGTATGGAGGAAGGCGTCTTCCCGCACAGCCGGGCCTTTATGGATAATGAAGAGCTGGAGGAAGAACGCAGACTTGCTTATGTAGGGATTACTCGTGCAGAAGAACAGCTCTTCCTGTCTTGTGCCCAGATGCGTACCTTGTTTGGACGAACTACGGCGAACCCGCCTTCCCGCTTCCTGGATGAAATTCCGGATGAGCTCAAAGAGGATACTTCCATTGCCCGTGACCGTTACCGTCGTGGTACCAATGCAGGAGGATCCTATGGCGGACGTGGACTTGGCTCCAGTGGAGGAAGTAACTTTGGTGGTGGAAGTGCGGCCAAGCTCTTTGAACAGCAGAGCAGAAGTGGCTCCTCGGCTACTTCGTCCACGCCAACTTCCCGTGTGACCACAAGTACCTCGCGTCCAACATATGCTACGCCATCATCTGCCTCCAAGCCCGCAGCTTCGAATAGTGAAGCAGGCTTCAAAGCAGGAGATAAAGTGCAGCATGGCAAATGGGGTACGGGTACCATTGTGGCGGTAAAAGGTACCGGGAATGACACGGAACTGCAAATTGCCTTCCCGGCTCCGGTCGGTGTGAAACGCCTGCTCGCCGGTTTTGCCCCTATTACCAAAGTAGAATAAATTAAGAACGAAACTTTAATATTGCACAATAATGAAGAGGGCAGAAAATCTGTAGAAGCAACGCGTTCGCCTTTGTCACGGGATTTCAACCTTAATGAATATGACAAGAAATCCAGTGACAACAGCGATCGGAGGATTATTCTGTCAGCTTAGTTCAAGTGCAATATAAGTGTTCGTTCTACATAGATTAAATTAACGGAGGGATGGCCCTGTATGGACCCGATGCACCGGATGGAGCAACTCGTTACCGAGCTGAACCAGCATAATTATCAGTACTACACGATGGATCAGCCGCAGATCAGTGATAAGGAATATGATCTCCTGTATGACGAACTGGTTACCCTGGAACAGGAGAGCGGGATGGTTTTGCCTGATTCTCCAACCCAGCGTGTCGGTGGCGAACTGCTGAAGGGGTTTACCCCGCATCGCCATCTGTCTCCATTGTGGAGCTTGGACAAAGCCCAAAACATCGAACAGCTGCGGAGCTGGAATACTCGTGTACTGAAGCTCGTGAATGACTACAACAGCAAAAATCCAGGCAACCCTCTACCGGAACCCGGCTACGTTATTGAGTTGAAGTTTGATGGGCTCACCCTAAACCTGACATATACCAATGGCGAATTGGTACAGGCTTCTACACGCGGGAACGGAACGGTTGGCGAAGGGATTTTGGCTCAGGTTAGAACGATCAAATCCGTTCCGCTCCGAATTCCGTATACTGACGGTACGATTGAAGTACAAGGCGAAGGCATCATGAATCTGTCCGTTCTGAACCGGTACAATGAGACAGCAGCAGAGCCGCTCAAAAACGCCCGTAACGCAGCAGCCGGAGCTCTGCGTAACCTGAATCCGAAGACGACGG
Organism: Paenibacillus sp. ACRRY; assembly: GCF_022346995.1. Lineage (GTDB taxonomy): Bacteria > Bacillota > Bacilli > Paenibacillales > Paenibacillaceae > Paenibacillus. The sequence continues at coordinate 594,235 of NZ_JAKRNM010000003.1, forward strand.
CAGAGCGCAGGCTTAATGCCTATTTTTACAATGTAGGGTACTCGGATGACATTGAATTTGCCAATCACCAAGAGATGATGGATTTTCTGCGTGAGAACCGTTTCAAAGTGAACCCGTCGATTACGTACTTCCATGAATTTGATGATGTGATGGAACAGCTTGCCGCCATTCAGGAGAATCGGGGACAGCTCGACTACCTGATTGATGGGGCCGTTATCAAAATCACCGATATGCGCACACGTGAAGTGCTTGGTTATACGGACAAGTTCCCACGCTGGGCTGTAGCCTATAAGTTCGAAGCAGAAGAGACCACAACTGTACTCAAATCCGTTGATTGGAATGTGGGCCGTACCGGTAAAGTAACTCCGCTCGCACGTGTAGAACCGGTCGAACTGGCGGGAGTAACGGTTTCGAACTGTACATTGAACAATGTGGGCGATATTGAGCGTAAAAATCTGAAGTTTGCCTTGGGCACGCGTGTCTTTATCCGCCGCTCCAATGACGTTATCCCTGAAATCCTGGGTAAAGTGACGGAAGAGAGTGATGGCGAGGAGATCATATATCCAGAGCAGTGTCCGGCTTGCGGATTCCCACTCGAGCAGCGCGGAGCGCATCTGTTCTGTAATAACAAATTGGCTTGTAAACCGCAGACTGTGGCCCGAATCTCCCATTTTGCTTCCCGTGATGCCATGGATATTGAGACGTTCAGTGAGAAGACAGCGATACAGCTGTATGATGAGCTCAGTGTGCGTGAGCCTGCTGATCTGTATACATTGCAATTTGATGATCTGGTGAAGCTGGAACGGTTTGGTGAAAAGAAAGCTAACAACCTTCTCGCTGCGCTGGAGCATAGTAAGGATCGTGACCTTGCATCGTTCCTGTACGCGCTGGGCATTCCGAATACAGGTAAATCAACGACACGTATGCTCGCCGACCATTATCGTGATCTGCACGCTATCATGAATGCAACGGCGGAGGAACTTGTTGAACTTCCTGACGTTGGCGGCATTGTAGCCGAGAGTATTGTAACGTTCTTCGCAGATCCGTTTACCCAGGCTGCGATCGAAAAAATGCTGGACTTGGGCGTGAAAGCACAGGCACCTGAGGCACCAGCAGTGGTAGTCGAAGATTCCTTCTTTAGTGGTAAAACGGTCGTGCTGACCGGAACATTGCATCAACTGACGCGTGACGAGGCTACGCAAAGACTGGAAGCACTTGGAGCAAAAGTCACAGGCAGTGTCTCGAAAAAGACCGACCTTGTCATTGCCGGAGAGAAGGCAGGCAGCAAGCTGGCCAAAGCGCATGATCTGGGCATCCCAACCATTGAGGATGAGGATGAACTCGTTCGTCTTTTGAATCAGCAGGGCTGACCCTATAAGCTAGGAAATGAAGAAACCCCCGATTAGCCACATTAGGTGGATCGGGGGTTTTTGCTGTGCAACTGTAGGGTGTTTTCCAATACATAGACTCTACATAGTTGGAGGAGAAACGTTAGGAACTGATATTGGGAAAGCGCTGTGCTGCGCCTGTGAGCCATGCATCCTTATCATAACCTCTTTCCTCCCAGTAACCGATATGTTCGCTGTCGATAAGTTCAATGCGATTCAACCATTTAACCGATTTATAGGCATACATCTGGGGGATGACAAGTCGTACCGGACCCCCGAGATCTGCCGGGATGGGTTTACCGTCATGCATGACTGCGACCATAATATCATCCATCTGTGCTTGATCCATCGTAATGGCATCTGTGTATACCCCATCTCCAGAGTAAAATTTGACACTGTGTGCTCCGGGCTTCACTCCGGCTTGGGTCAGCAGCTGTTTAAGAGAAATGCCTTCCCAGGTGTTTTTGTATACGGACCAACCCGTTACACAATGGAAATCACTAACCTGTACAGTGCGCGCGAGCTTAACGAACTGTTCCCAATTCCAGACTTGTGCGCGTTCGACAAGCCCATCGATCCTGAACGACCAATTCTCATTCGAAAAGGAAGGGATGGGCGTAACCGTGTATACCCTGAAATGACCTTCAGCTCCTCCTCCAATAGGAGGGGAAGAAGCAGCAGCGGGTTGCGGCAATGGACTCATCCGATTGGGGTCCTTCTCCAGCATACTGTCGATGCTATTATCGATACTGAGATTACGTCCAACCCAGGAGACAAAGGTAGGGCCCAGGGTAACGGCTAACCCCACACCTACAGCTGACCGGATAAACGCACGCCGTGTATACACGGGCTGGGGTTTCTGGGGTTGGTCAGGTGATTTTGTCACAGCAGTACGATCAGACCTAGGAGTTGAAATTGCAGCAGCAGCTGTGTTTTCTCCAGATGTACCCAATGAATCGGAAGTACCACGGAAGTCTTTCATCGATGTGGTAGCACTTACCGTGCGGCGAGTTGAATCTTTCAACCATTTGGTACGGGTAATGGAGTGGTAGATAATATAGGGCAGACCCAGACAAGTTAACAGATCATGAGTTAGTAACGCTGCATTGGACCACTCAGGTCCTGCGAGTTTAAATTGCCACAATACAATGCCAGAAATTAACCAGCCAACCAGCAGAACAAGCACGATGATCGTATTTACTTTTTGCCAAGGCTTGTTCCGGAGCTGTTTCCAGTGTTTACTCGCCAGGATCAAGTAATATACAACAGGGGCTAACATAGCCAATCCTACAATAATATGCAGCCATTTTAGCCATACGCGCCCAATACCGAGTAGTTCACGCCAGAAGCCACCGACTAGCAAAAGTCCCGTTACGGCGAGAATTACTACGATCCAGGCATTCCAGAAGTGGAGAGACACAAGTTTTTTGCCGTATCCTTTGCGAAGTTTTTTTAGCCACTGTTCCAAGAGTGATCACCTCAAATAAAGTTATAAGCAGTAAATCTTCATATGTAGTAAGCGGTGAAAATGAAGAACGTATTAAATGATGCTATGTCATTGCTTTCTCTTTATTGTATATACCTCATTATAGAAGCTTTGGATCACTCACATCAAACCGTTACATTAGTATGCGTTATAAAGGTAAAGTCAATCTTATTATAAATGAGAGGAAAGGTTTATGGTTTTATGGCTGCTTATATATATTGAATGCTCTTTGAAAAAAAAGATTAAAAAATGCTTGCTATCTAAATTCAGACATGGTATATTATTTCTTGTCGCTTCAAACGAGTGATTGTCGAAAAAGTTTGAACAATGACGAAAAAGAGTGTTGACAGTTAGCTGGTTAACATGATAAGATAAATATCCTGTCCGGTTGACAATCATCAACAAAAACGGGCAACAAGTTCCTTGAAAACTGAACAAATGGATAGTAACTTATGATTTATAATGAATCGTCAGATTCAAAATGAGCTAATCGCTCTTTTCAATACTTTATTGGAGAGTTTGATCCTGGCTCAGGACGAACGCTGGCGGCATGCCTAATACATGCAAGTCGAGCGGACTTGATGAGAAGCTTGCTTCTCTGATGGTTAGCGGCGGACGGGTGAGTAACACGTAGGCAACCTGCCCTCAAGCTTGGGACAACTACCGGAAACGGTAGCTAATACCGAATACTTGCTTTCTTCGCC
>NZ_JAKRNM010000004.1 GCF_022346995.1 Paenibacillus sp. ACRRY
ATCGTTTGGTGGCGATAGCGGAGGGGTTCCACACGTACCCATCCCGAACACGACCGTTAAGCCCTCTAGCGCCGATGGTACTTGGACCGAAGGGTCCTGGGAGAGTAGGACGCTGCCAAGCAAAGAACCACTGCCGAAGATACTCGGTGGTGGTTTTTATTTGTTTATAAATGTAACAGATTATAATATTAACAGTCTGATAGATCACTATCAGGCTGTTTTTGTTTTTTATAAAACTGGCCAGTTCATTCAGTTGGAGCATGCTTCTGCTAAACGTAAAAGAGAAGCTTGTAGTGCCTTTTTGGTATCAGGATCAATGATCGTACCTTGTTTGTTCATTTTCATCGTAATATAAGGAATTGCAAATGATGCATCAACCAGGATGCGAGCATTGATCATGTTTAAAGTCAGCAATATGGATGTATGGGCTTGATTACCGCCTAACGGGCTGGGGGAAGCTGCTATGACCACTGTAGGCTTATTCACCCATTCTCCGGACGATACAATCCAGTCCAAAGCATTTTTTAAAACACCTGGAATACCGTTCCCATACTCAGGTGTACAGATCAGGACACCATCTGCTTGCTTTAATAGGGATCTGAAATGTTGAACGGAAACTGGACCATCATCTACATCGAGATCAGGATTGAAGTGTGGAAGATCATTTAGCCGATCATATACCTGAAATTTTAAAGTAGTAGGTGCAAGTGCCATCATGGCTTGCATTAGCATGGTGTTTGTGGATTGTTTCCGTAGGCTTCCTGAAATTGCAAGGATGTTTATTTCTCTTTCCATTATTTAATCCCCCATCTCTGTCAATTGTCTATCAGTAATATGAATTGATTTGTCTATTTTCCATCTTTCCTTACGAAGAGTCTACAGATAACGGCGATTATTAAGGCATCCTTCATACTAAACCGAATATGATTATTCTTCTTCATTTGATCTACATACCAAGTGTGAGGAAATGGACCAGAAGGTGGGTTTTTCTTTATCAACAGAGAAAACAATAAAAGTTTATCAAAAATTAGTACCAAGTACTAAGACTTAGTGCTATAATAATAAAAAACAAAACGAGGTGAACTGACGCTATGATGCAATCAAAAGCCACTATTACTGCATTCGGAACCTATGTGCCGGAGCGTATTTTAAATAACGCAGATTTGGAAAAATTGGTCGAGACGAACGATGAATGGATCGTGCAACGAACAGGCATGAGGGAACGGAGAATTGCAGCAGAGGATCAGTACGTTTCTGATCTGGCGGTTAAGGCCGTGGAAGACATGATTCAGCGGTACGGAGTTGACGTTCATGATGTGGATATGATCCTCGTAGCAACAAGTACGCCGGAGTATGCATTTCCCAGCACAGCCTCCAGAGTACAGGCACGTCTGAACATTGCTCAGACGGGGAGCGCTGGATTTAAGCGCAGCATGCGCAGGCTTTGTCTATGGGTTGCAGCTGGCCGATAGCATGATCACAAGTGGCATGTATCGCAAAGTGCTCGTGATCGGGGCAGAGACCTTATCCAAAATTACGGACTACACCGATCGTACGACCTGTATTTTGTTTGGTGATGGAGCTGGAGCGTTTTTGATGGAACGAACCGAAGGGCAGGGCAGTAATCTGGCAGCACTTTCCGGAACACAGGGTGATGGTGGCTTACATGTTTATAGCAGTGGGCTTTCCTCCGAGATGAACGGGGTACCCCTTCAAGGTGACGGACGTCTTGTGCAAAACGGCAGGGAAGTATACAAATGGGCTGTACGGCTGATACCGGAGCAATTACCGAAACTTATCGCGAACTCAGGGTTGCAGACGGAGCAGATCGACTGGTTTGTACCACACAGCGCCAATATGAGAATGATAGAAGCTGTCTGCGAGCGCGGTCCTGTACCGTTGGAACGCACGCTAACCAGCATGGAGTACCGTGGAAACACATCGGCTGCATCCATACCTCTGGCCATTCAGCTGGCTGTCGATGAAGGGAAAGTGAAGCAGGGTCAGCGCCTTGCCTTATTCGGTTTCGGTGGTGGCTTAACTTATGCAGGCCTTGTGTTGGAATGGAGTGTTCCAGACACTGATTCAATGAAGTAACGTAGAAAGTTGAGATTAAGCAGATAAGACAGTTTACCTTAGCAGGCTAGTAAACAAAAAGTACACTTTCCTCCGCTGTGGAGGTGAGTGTACTTTTTTGTTTATTAAACATTTTCTAATCCATAAAGGAGTTATGGCGTAAGTTTAGGAGCTTGGCGGTGGTGGGTTCCTTGCTCATAACTATATGCGAGTTTGATCAACGTTCCTTCATCAAAAGCACGGCCCAGGAATTCAATGCCTACAGGTAGACCCTCTGTAGTGAAGCCAGCAGGTACGGTGATTGCTGGGAACCCGGAGAATGGGCTTAGTCGGTTGTTCCCGCCGGAGTTTTGACCTTCGCCAATCACGGCAGCAGCCTGTGTGGATGTAGGATAAACGATGGCATCCAGGTTATTGTCAGCCATAACCTTTAGAAGAGCTTCACGCGTGATTTGAGTACGTTTCAATACGATGTCCTTGTACTCAGTTGTCTCCAGCGTTTCCCGTGCATCGCGAGTCTTCATGGATTGTTCCTGTGTCTTATCAAATTCTCCTGAAGCGATGATCTCGGAAAGACTGTGGTATGGAGCTTCTTCACCAAGTGATTCCAGATAGTCGTTGAGCTGGAATTTGAATTCATATCCGCTCAAGCTTGGGTATTTGTTGATTTCGTCCAGGTTCGGAATACTGATCGGTACAGCAGTTGCACCAAGAGACTTCAATTCTTTCACTGCATTGTTGATGACATCAGCAACAGCTTTTTCTTCAGCTTTGGTGCTTGGGATCAGTTCGGTAGCTACACCAATACGTGCGCCCTTTAGACCATTCACGTCCAGGAAGTCAGTGTAACTGGAAGGAATTTTGCCAACAGCATAAGCTGTAGCCACATCATCTTTGTCATACCCAGCAGTAGCATCCAGCATGATCGCAGCGTCGCTAACCGTACGAGCCATAGGTCCGCCTACATCCTGAGTAAGAGCAAGCGGGATAATACCTTCACGGCTGGATAATCCGATTGTTGGACGAATTCCGACAAGGCTGTTGAAGCTGGATGGAATACGGATCGATCCACCAGTATCTGTACCCATGCCTGCTGCAGCAAAGTTGGAAGCAATCGCTGCCCCTGTTCCGCCGCTGGAACCACCAGGATAGTGATCCAGTGCGTAAGGGTTCAAGGTTTGTCCACCCAATGAACTGGATGTAGTAATGCCAAATGCAAATTCATGCAGATTTGTTTTACCGAGGATAATGGCACCTGCTTCTTTGAGCTTTTTCACTTGCTCAGCGTCTTGTGCAGGCACGGAATCCTTCAGACAGATACAACCGGCAGTGGTAGGCATATCATTCGTATCGAAGTTGTCCTTCACAAGAACCGGAATACCGTGCAGCGGTCCGCGCGCGCCTTGGGCTGCACGTTCTTCGTCCAATGCCTGGGCAAGTTCAAGTGCTTCCGGGTTTACGGTTAGTATGGAATTAATGCTAACTCCCTGATCATCGTATTTCTCAATCCGATCCAGATACATTTGGACCAATTCTTTGGATGTGAGCTTTCCTTGCGTCATTGCAGCCTGGAGATCCGTAATCGTTGCTTCCTCCAGAACAAATGGTTTTATGTAGTTATAAATGCGGTCTTTCAATATGGCGACGTCATTCTCCGTCAGGACAGCATTAGGTAGAAAGAGGGAATCGGTATATCCTTTCATTAACCCTGCAGTATTCAAGGCACCAATGGCACCTGCAAAGCTGGATTGGTCCGGTACATCCTTGAACGGCTCTGTGGTGGACTCCAGCTTCAACCAGGTTTGAAGAGCTAGAGCAGCATCCTTACGCTGAATGGTTTTACCTGAAAGCTCGTCCATTGAAAAAGGTACACCTGCAAGTGTCGCTGCTTCTTCCATGGCTTCAATAAATGCGGCAGACGTGACAGGTGCTTTCCCGGCAGCTGTTACTGCGACCGTTGTTTTGCTTGATGGAGTTGCTGCTCCGGCTGACGCCAGCTGTACGGAAGCTCCTCCCCAAGTTGTAACCATTACTGCTCCTGTCAGTAACAGAGCTCCACTTTTTTTCAATACAGATCCATGATAAGTCATGCATCCACGCTCCCTTCTGTCGCAATGATGTGTGTTGTTGAAACGGCTGCATATGCTTTTGTCACATTTTAATAACATGTCAGGAATTCTTACAACACTCATATTTATTCAAAAAAACGTATACAAGTTGTGTTAATGTGCTTATTTCTTTCAGATGCTCTTATTTTCATTCCAAAAAGAAATTTAAGTGTTTGCAGTTGTGTTATATTATCTAACATCTATTCAAGGGCAGTAATTTATCAGGTTAATCGTTCACCTGGGATATGCCAAGAAACGATTGGTCTGAAATGATATAATGAAAGGATAGGAATGTAGGTTACAAGGTGTATGAAGAAAGGAAGAGATACGAAGTGAAAACATTGGTACTCGCTGAGAAACCATCTGTGGCACGTGAAATTGCCAGAGTTATGGGAGCGCGTGATAAACATAAGAGTTATTTGGAAGGTCCTAAATATATCGTAACGTGGGCACTTGGGCATCTGGTAGGGCTGGCGGAACCTGAAGATTACGACAAGAAGTACGCCACCTGGAATCTTGAGGATTTGCCGATTCTACCGGAGCGGGCGAAACTGAAGGTACTAAGGGAGACGAATCATCAATATAAAGCCGTACAGCAGCTTATGAAACGCCAAGATGTTGGTGAACTGGTCATCGCGACGGATGCCGCCCGGGAGGGAGAGCTGCTTGCCCGTTGGATCATGCAAATGGCGCAGTGGAAGAAACCCTTCAAACGACTGTGGATTTCTTCTCAGACGGATAAGGCAATCAAAGAAGGATTTGCTTCGCTGAAGCCAGGGAGTCAATTTGACCGTCTCTATGAATCGGCACGCTGCCGTGCGGAAGCAGACTGGATGATTGGGCTTAATGTGACACGAGCGCTGACCGTTCGATTTAATGCACAATTGTCTGCAGGACGGGTACAGACGCCAACCCTAGGCATGATTATGGACAGGGAGAATGAAATCAATGGATTTCGCTCACAGGAATATGAGACATTAACTGCGGATTTTGGAGAGTTTCAAGCTGTGTGGCGTGCCTCGGGCGGGGATTCGCGCATGTTTGATGCTCAGGATACCCCGGCATTGAAGAAACGAGTGGATGGACGTAAGGGAACCATTGCTCAGGTCAAAAAGAGCGAAAAAGTCGAGCCGCATCCTCTGGCCTACGACCTAACGGAACTGCAGCGTGATGCCAACCGCAAATATGGCTTTTCAGCCAAACAGACTTCCAACGTTCTTCAGCGTCTCTATGAGCAGCATAAGCTGGTTACATATCCGCGTACGGATAGCCGTTACCTGACATCGGACATGACAAGTACGCTGAAAGAAAGACTGGATAGTGTAGCTGTTGGACCATATGCATCAATAGCGCGTCCCTTGCTGCGGAAAAATCTGAATATCACCAAACGAATTGTGGATGACAGCAAGGTAACGGATCACCATGCCATCATCCCAACAGAACAGACCGTGCTGCTGAATCAGCTGAATCCGGAGGAACGCAAACTGTATGATTTGATCGTACGCCGGTTTATTAGTCTGTTCTATCCAGCTGCCAGATACGATTCGGTAGCGATTACTGTGCAAGTGGGTGAAGATTCATTCCATGTTAAAGGTACAACGGTAAAAGACAGTGGCTGGCGTGAAGTATATGGCGGAGACTACAGTGACGAAGATGATGAGCGCACAGATGAGCAAGCGGACAATGGCCGCACTCTTCTGCCAGACGTACAGCAAGGTCAGTCGGTTAACGTACAGCGTTGTCATATTAAAAGTGGAAGGACCATGCCACCTAAACGGTACACGGAGGCTGCATTGCTCGCGCAAATGGAGAAGCACGGACTCGGTACTCCGGCTACGCGTGCAGATATTATCGAGAAATTGGTCAGCTCCGATACCATAGACCGCCAAGGCAACAGCATGCATCCTACAGGTAAAGGGAAGCAATTGATTGAGCTGGCTGCTCCGCAGCTGCGTACACCTGACCTGACGGCACGTTGGGAGGCTGAACTGGAACGGATTGCTCGTGGACAAGGGAAACCAGGTCCTTTCCTGGAAGGCATACGTTCAATGGCTAAAGAACTGGTGTCTACTGTAAAAGGAAGCAAGGCAGAGTATAAACCGCATAACGTGTCGAGCAGCCACTGCCCGGATTGCAATGCGCGTCTGCTCGAGAAGAAAGGGAAACGCGGCAAGTTTCTCGTATGTCCCACGGAGGATTGTGGCTATCGTCGCTCGGCAGAGAAGCGGTTATCCAACCGGCGTTGTCCGCAGTGTCACAAGAAGATGGAAATGAAAGAAGGCAAAGCTGGCCTCTATGTGCAGTGTCTGCCTTGCGGAATCACGGAAGCACTGGATAAAGATAAACAGCACGTCAACAAACGGGAACAGCAAAAGCTGGTCAAACAGTATGCCAAGCAGGAATCCATCGGATCCAATCTCGGAGATTTGTTGAAAGCAGCTATGGAGAAAAAAGGGGACTAGTACTCCAGAAAGTGTGTTGTACAAGTTGAATGGTTACTAGCGATGTCATGCTTCAGCAACCGCTTCGCATGGTGTCGTATAAGATCCCTCCTTTTCAGGCAACGTAAGCCAAGGAGGTGACACAGATGCCACACAACAAACCAGAGAAAATTCATAACCAGCAGAATAAGGACAGTATTCGGGAAGAAAGCATCGGAGCACGTCCAGCCAAGGCGGGCAAAAGAGTTCCCAGTCTAAACGGTATTCCGAAACAGGAGTCTTAGGTTCTACCCGGAACGGATGACTCCATAAAACAACTATGCGGCTCCCTTCTCGCGTTGATCATGTCCCTGCAGAGGACTATAATGGAGGAACAGGGAGATGTCCCGGGATAGGGGGACCGCTAGAATTATATGCAAACCGGACTCATATTGTGGTTTTTATTTATTAACGTGGTAGGTTATCTGGTGATGTCAGATGACAAAAAGCGGGCTCAGCGACGCCGTGACCGTACACCTGAACGAACGTTATTCCTGCTGGCGTTTATCGGAGGGGCACTTGGAGTTTGGATTGCAATGTACCGGAAAAGGCACAAAACCAAACATCCGAGCTTTACCATCGGGATTCCACTTTTGCTCTTTCTGAATGCCATAATTTATGGGTATTTCCTGAAATAGAACCTAGTGGTGGCTCCGCTGTAAAATTGGGCAAATGGTTCATATCGCATGAAGAACGTTTATAGGGTTACATGGTGCTGAATTTAGTTTTATGTCAGACCGAAGCCTTCAGCTTCGGAGTTTCTACATATAAGGAAGGGACGGGATTTACATGTTATTCTCTAAAATTTTAGTGGCTTATGATGGATCAAAAGCTTCAAACAAGGCGCTGGATCGTGCCATTGAACTGGCTAAGGTTTCTCCGGATTCAGTCATTGATGTCATTCATGCCTTTGATTTCCCGCGTGTATTTATCGGAGAAGGACTTGCACCGCTGCCGCCATCTCTGAATAACGATTACTACAACCTGGCTGTGCAGACAACGGATGAAGCGAAAGAACGACTCAAAGCTGCAGGAGTTACGGCAAACGTAGACCTGATTCAGGGAGCCGCAGCTGAAGTTCTGCTTGATTACGCGAAGGAAAATGGATCGGATGTCATCGTCATCGGAAGTCGTGGTCTTGGCGGCATTCGTGAATTCGTATTGGGCAGTGTCAGCCACAATGTGGTGCAGCATGCTCAAATTCCTGTATTGATCGTTAAATAATGCAATAATTTGTGAGCTACAAATATGCAGTGAGCCGGCTGTCTTCATTCCATTGAAGAGAAGTCGGCTTTCTTTTATGGGATGAAATGGATATGAAGTCCAAAAGAAACGCCTCAATCACGAACATTATATTTGTCAATATGTTAAATGTTCGTCTTTAAGTTGACATTAGCTGTAGGGGATTGTTAGAATGTTAGATGTGTCGATCAGGTAAGAATAAGGTCGAGTAGGAACGAAAGATGTACCAAGGTTGGACAGAAATGAGTCGCTTGGATTGAATAGATATTTGCTCGTATAACGCCGGGGATAAGGCCCGGAAGTCTCTACCCGGAGACCGTAAATTTCCGGACTACGAGGAGATACGGCTGAGAGTCGCATGAATATGGATGCGGACAGCAAGCCCCCTTTTGGCATGCCCAAATGAGGGATACGTATTTCTTGGAGTCCGGTGTCCGGAGAAAATGTGATGTTTTCGCGGGTAGCGGATTTTTTCGTTTCAAAAGGGAACGCGTATGGCAAAAGCGGTTGTTATCAAAAAAAGCTCAGACGGGAGTTGGATGTATTCATGTCAGTGCAGGTCGCTGTAATTATGGGCAGCAAGTCGGATTGGGAAACGATGAAGCATGCGTGTGAGGTGCTGGACGAACTGGAGATCGGGTATGAGAAAAAGGTTGTATCCGCGCATCGCACACCGGATCTGATGTTTGAATATGCCGAGCAGGCTGCTGAGCGCGGGTTCAAGGTTATCATTGCAGGTGCAGGCGGAGCAGCACATCTCCCTGGCATGGTTGCTTCCAAAACGATGCTCCCGGTAATCGGTGTACCTGTGCAGTCCAAGGCACTGAATGGTCTCGATTCCCTATTATCCATTGTCCAGATGCCGGGCGGCATTCCTGTCGCAACGGTAGCGATTGGCAAAGCGGGTGCTACCAATGCAGGACTGCTTGCGGCCCAGATGATTGGTGCATTCGATGAGGATGTCCGTAATCGCTGCGAAGCCCGCAGAGAGCGGATCAAACGTGAAGTACTCGAAAGCAGTGATGAGCTATGAGCAAAACTGAACTGAATATTTCCGGTATGGCTGGACGTGTCCTGCTCCCAGGCAAAACAACAATTGGAGTTCTCGGGGGCGGACAGCTTGGACGAATGCTGACGCTTGCTGGGACAGCGATGGGATACCGCTTTGTTACGCTTGATCCGGCGGTAGATTCGCCTTGCGGACAGGTTGCCCGCCAGATTGAGGCTGGATATGACGATGAAGCTGCAGCACTTGAACTGGCCCGTCAGTGTGATGTGATTACGTATGAGTTTGAAAATGTAGATGCGGGTGTTGCGAGCTTGCTGGAACGTGAATCCTATGTGCCGCAAGGAAGTGCGTTATTGTATACAACCCAGCATCGGTTGCGTGAGAAACGAGCGATTGAAGCTGCGGGAGTAAGAGTAGCGCCTTATCGGGAGATTACAAGTAAGGATACCATGCAAGCAGCCGTAAGCGAGCTTGGTGTACCATGTGTTTTGAAGACGGTAACCGGAGGATACGATGGTAAAGGGCAGCGAGTCATTCGCGAAGTGGGCCAGGCTATACCGGCTTACGAAGAGCTTGCAGCGACCGGAGCGGAACTGGTGCTGGAGCAATTCATCAAGTTTGACTGCGAAATCTCTGTCGTCGTTGCCCGAAGCACGAGTGGAGAGATCAAGACATTCCCGCCAGCGGAGAACATTCACGTGAACAACATTCTGCATGTCTCGATCGTACCGGCCAGAGTGGCTACGGACATACAGATCGAAGCCCAGAAGCTTGCAGCGGCTGTGGCCGAATCCATGCAGGCTGTTGGATTGCTGGCGGTGGAACTGTTTGTGGCGGCTGACGGAAGATTGTATGTGAACGAACTGGCTCCAAGACCTCATAATTCCGGTCATTACACGATGGAAGCCTGTGCGACGTCACAGTTCGAGCAGCACATTCGTGCCATCTGTGGGTTGCCATTAGGAGACACTACACTGTTAAGTCCGGTCGTTATGGTCAATGTGCTTGGAGAACATCTGGAAGGAATTATCGCCAGAACGGGTCAACCTGACGCAGAAGCAATGGAACTCGGTGTTATTCCCAAGCTTCACATATATGGCAAAACCGAAGCGAAAACGGGACGGAAAATGGGGCATGTCAATCTGCTCTGTCAGGATGTTGAAGAAGGATTGCAATGGATTGAACAAACTAATATCTGGAGGAATACAAATTCATGATCGAACGTTATAGCAGACCCGAAATGAGAGCCATCTGGACGGAGGAAAACAAATTCAAGTCCTGGCTGGAAGTTGAAATTTGTGCATGTGAAGCTTGGGCGGAACTCGGAGTTATTCCTAAGGAAGAAGCAGCATTGCTTCGTCAAAACGCTTCTTTTGATATCGATCGCATCTATGAAATCGAACAGGAAACGCGCCACGACGTTATTGCTTTTACACGCACGGTATCCGAAAGTCTGGGTGCAGAACGCAAATGGGTGCACTACGGACTGACATCCACGGATGTGGTGGATACGGCTCTGGGGTACGTACTGCGCCAGGCCAATGAAATTCTGGAACGCGATATCGTGAATTTTATCGAGATCTTGCGTGAGAAGGCCCTCGCTTATCAGCATACGCCAATGATGGGTCGCACACACGGGGTACATGCCGAGCCAACAACCTTTGGTTTGAAAATGGCCCTGTGGCATGAAGAGATGAAACGGAATCTGGAGCGTTTCCGCCATGCGGCAGACAACGTGCAGTACGGTAAAATCTCCGGTGCGGTAGGAACTTATGCGAACATCGACCCGTTCGTTGAAGAGTTTGTCTGCGAGAAGTTGGGTACAAAAGCAGCACCAATTTCGACACAAACCCTGCAGCGTGACCGTCATGCTGAATACATGGCTACCCTGGCATTGATCGCAACATCACTGGACAAGTTCGCTACAGAAGTTCGTGCATTGCAAAAGAGTGAATTCCGTGAAGTGGAAGAAGCGTTTGCCAAAGGTCAAAAAGGATCTTCCGCCATGCCGCACAAACGTAATCCGATTGGTAGCGAAAATATCTCCGGTCTGTCTCGCGTCATCCGCGGACATATGGTGTCGGCATACGAAAACGTAACACTATGGCATGAGCGCGATATCTCACACTCTTCCGTAGAGCGTGTTATCCTGCCGGATGCAACGATGCTTCTGAACTACATGCTGAACCGTTTCGGTAACATCGTGAAAAACCTGACGGTGTTCCCTGAGAACATGAAACGCAACATGGAACGCACATATGGAGTGCCGTTCTCGGGCCGTGTGTTGACCAAGCTGATCGATAAAGGCTTCAGCCGTGAACAGGCATATGATACCGTTCAACCACGTGCCATGCAGGCATGGGAAGAACAGCGCCAGTTCAAGGATATCGTAAAAGCCACACCGGAAATCACCGAGGTGCTGAGCGATGAAGAAATCGAAGATGCATTCAACCCGTCCTGGCACCTGAAGCATGTTGATACCATCTTCAAGAAGCTTGGTTTGACCAACTAATTAACTCCTAAAATATTAGTCTGTTATGTGTTCACGCGGGAACGGAGAAGGCAGAACAAACCTGGAGAAGCAAAGCGCTCGCCTTTATCCCCGGATTTACACTTTGGAAAAAGTGGAATCAAAATAATCCGGGGATAACAGCGATCGAAAGGTTGTTCTGAATTCGGAGTGGGTAGCGTGATTAGGGGAATTGAACTTATATTTTATATCTCCTGAAAGAAGGTGAGCCTCCATGGCACTGTCCACAGCGGCAGATCTCGTTAAAGCACCTCTGTTATATAAAGGAAAAGTACGTGAATTGTACGACCTGGGGGAACATTTTCTAATTGTGGTTACGGACCGGATTTCAGCTTTTGACTACGTTTTGGACCCAGCAGTGCCCGAGAAGGGCAATGTGCTAAATAAACTCAGCAGCTTCTGGTTTGAACTGACGAGTAACATGATGGACAACCACGTAGTTCATATGGATGTAAACCGTCTCGGTGATCTGATTGTGGACCCGGAGCTTCTGAAAGATCGCATTATGGTGACACGCAAAGCCGAACGCATTGATATCGAGTGCGTCGTACGCGGATACATTACCGGCGGCGGATGGAGACAATATGAGAATGGCGGAGAGGTGAACGGCATCAAACTGCCGGAAGGACTTCGCAAAAACGCCAAGCTAGAAAGCCCCATTTTCACCCCGGCAGCCAAAAATGATGTAGGTCATGATGAAGACATCCCGATGGATCGCATGAAAGAGCTGGTTGGTGATGAGATGGCTAGCGAGCTTCAGGAAAAAAGCCTGCGTCTGTACGAATTCGCCCGGGATTATTGTGATCAGCGTGGCATTATTCTTGCAGATTGCAAATTCGAGTTCGGTATCGTAGATGGCAAGGTCATCCTGATCGACGAAATCTTCACCCCGGATGCATCACGTTTCTGGGCGAAAGAGAACTACGCACTAGACATCGAGATCGACAGCATGGACAAGGAGCCGGTGCGCACCTATCTGGCAGGAACCGATTGGGACAAAAACAGTAAGCCTGACCCGCTACCACAAGCGGTGGTGGAGGCAACAACGGCAAGATACGTCGATATCTATAACCGTTTAACGAAATAATAAATTTTAATTGTTCTCACATAATGGTCAGGCTTGACCATTACCCACCGTGCAACGTAAAAGATTTAAGCCTTTCAAAAAAACGTCGCATGGACTAGCGGAGGGGCGGAATTGTTCTTAAAGGAGCGATAGCTTTCGCCTTTGTCCCCGGGTTTTGACCGCACAGCGGTTCAAAATAATCAGAAAAACCTGGGGACAACAGCGACCGGAAGAACAATCCGCCCCGGAGCAAGCTCCCAAACCACTTTTTTAACAGCATAAAGCATTTATCCCGTTCATTACTGAGGAGGAACATAGGATCATGATCAAAGCAACCGTCTATGTCACTATTAAGCAAAGCGTTCTCGACCCGCAAGGAGTAGCCGTTCAAGGTGCCCTGCACTCGATGGGATTCAATGAAGTGGAAAGTGTACGGATCGGTAAAGTCATGGAACTGAACCTGGATACAACTGATCGCGCAGAAGCGGAAAAACGTTTGACTGTGATGTGTGAGAAGCTGCTGGCCAACACCGTTGTTGAAGATTACCGCTACGAATTGGAGGGTTAATCCCATGAAATTTGCAGTTCTTGTGTTTCCTGGCTCCAACTGCGACATTGACTGTTACAAGGCAGTGGAAGATGCCATTGGGCAAGAGGTTGATTATGTATGGCACACGGCAACGGATCTTTCGGCGTATGATTGTATCCTGGTTCCGGGTGGTTTCTCCTATGGAGACTACTTGCGTTGTGGGGCGATTTCCCGCTTCGCACCAGTAATGAATGAGGTAGCCAAAGCTGCTGAACAAGGCAAATATATTCTTGGGATCTGCAACGGATTCCAGATTCTGACTGAAGCCGGATTGCTTCCGGGCGCGTTGATTCGCAATATGTCACTGAAATTCCGTTGTCACGATACGGTACTGAAAGTAACCAATGCAGATACACCATTTACACGTGACTATGCACCTGGGGAAGAGATTATCATCCCGATTGCTCACGGTGAAGGCAACTATTACTGCGATGAAGAGACGCTCGCAAGTTTGCAGGCGAACAACCAGATCGTATTTACGTACGGCAGCAATCCGAACGGTTCCCTGGGTGATATCGCAGGAATCTGTAATGAGGGTGGAAACGTGGTCGGCATGATGCCGCATCCGGAGCGCGCGGTGGATTCACTGCTGGGCTCGGAAGACGGCAAACGTATGTTTACATCTATTTTGAAAGCATGGAGGGATCGACATGACGCAGCAGCTATCCGCTAAGGAACCGACGGCAGAACAGGTCGCAGAACATAAACTTTACGCACAAATGGGCGTGTCGGACAGTGAGTATGAGCTGATCTGTGAATTCATGGGACGCAAACCGAACTACACGGAAATCGGTGTATTTAGCGTTATGTGGTCCGAACACTGTGCATACAAAAACTCCAAGCCGCTGTTGCGTCGTTTCCCAACCAGTGGACCGCGTGTCCTGATGGGACCAGGTGAAGGTGCGGGAATCGTTGACATTGGCGACAACCAGGCTGTTGTTTTCAAAATTGAAAGCCATAACCACCCTTCCGCTGTTGAACCTTATCAAGGGGCAGCAACAGGCGTGGGCGGTATCATCCGTGATATTTTCTCCATGGGTGCAAGACCGGTAGCCCTGCTGAACTCGCTTCGTTTCGGCAAGCTGGAGAGCGACCGCGTGAAATACCTGTTTGAACATGTCGTATCCGGTATCGCTGGATATGGTAACTGTATCGGAATTCCTACGGTAGCAGGCGAAGTGATGTTCGACGAAAGTTATGAGGGTAATCCACTCGTAAATGCTATGTGCGTAGGCTTGATTGATCATGACAAAATTCAGCGTGGTGTAGCCAAAGGCGTAGGAAACCCGGTGTACTATGTTGGTCCTCCAACGGGCCGTGATGGAATTCACGGGGCAACGTTTGCATCGGTGGAGCTGACAGAGGAATCCGAATCCAAGAAGACAGCGGTTCAAGTCGGCGACCCGTTCATGGAAAAACTCGTTATGGAGTCCTGCCTTGAACTGATCGACACGGGTATCGTACTTGGTATTCAGGATATGGGTGCGGCTGGCCTGACTTGCTCGAGTGCGGAGATGGCAAGTAAAGCCGGTAATGGTCTGGAACTGTATCTCGATCAGGTGCCACAGCGCGAAGAAGGCATGACACCTTATGAGATGATGCTGTCCGAGTCTCAGGAACGGATGCTGTTCGTGGTTGAGCCGAAGGATGAAGCCCAAGCTATGGAGATCTTTGAGCGTTGGGGCGTAATCTGTGCCAAAGTTGGTAAAGTTACCGATGATGGACGTCTAAAACTGTATCACCACGGCGAAGTGGTTGGGGACATGCCAGTGACGGCATTGGTCGACGAGTGCCCGGTGTACAACAAGCCATCTTCTGTACCGGCTTACTACGAGCAAAGCGCTTCAATCGACACGCTGCGTTACGATGAAGTGTCGGATCTCGGCGGTGCGTTGAAACAGGTATTGGCTTCGCCAACGGTAGCAAGCAAGAAGTGGGTTTACGATCAATACGACTACATGGTTCGTACAAGTACAGCCGTTCGTCCGGGTTCGGATGCTGCCGTGGTAACGATTCGCGGAACAAGCAAAGGTCTGGCGATGACAACCGACTGTAACGGACGCTATGTCTATCTGGATCCTGAAGTGGGTGGCCGCATTGCAGTTAGTGAAGCTGCTCGTAACATTGTATGTTCCGGTGCGGAGCCACTGGCGATTACGGACAACCTGAACTTCGGTAACCCGGAGAAGCCGGACATTTTCTGGCAGATGGAAAAAGCTGTAGACGGTATGGCGGAAGCTTGCCGCGTGCTGGATACACCGGTTATTGGTGGTAACGTGAGTCTTTATAACGAAAACGCCAAAGGCTCAATCTATCCAACGCCAGTAGTCGGTATGGTAGGTCTCGTTCATGATACGGATCATATCACGACACAGGGATTCAAATCCGAAGGCGATGTAATCATTCTCCTCGGCGAGACCAAAGCGGAGCTGGGCGGCAGTGAGCTGCAATATGCAGTTCACGGCAAAACGGAAGGCCGTCCGCCGCAGCTTGATTTGAACACGGAGAAGGCGCTGCTCACCACTGTGCTGGAAGCCATCCAATCCGGACTTGTTCGTTCTGCACATGACTTGTCTGAAGGCGGATTGGCTGTAGCTTTGGCTGAGTCCTGCATCAGCGGCAACGTGGGTGCACAGGTGAATGTGGAAACTGCACTGCGTGCGGACCATGCACTCTTCAGTGAGAGCCAATCCCGCATTCTGCTGTCCGCTTCGCCGGAGCAAGCAGGCAAACTTGAAGCATTTGTACGTGAGCGTGGTGTACCCGTAGCTGTTATTGGACGTGTGGAAGGAAGCAACTTGACGATCGAATTGAACGGAACATCAGCCGTGAACGAACCCGTAGGAGGTTTGGCTCAGGTCTGGGAGGATGCGATTCCATGTCTCATGAACTGACGACAGGACAGTGGTGGACAGGCGATTATTATAACGAAGGGTCCGGTAAGGAAGGACTCGATAAATTGAAGGAAGAATGTGGCGTATTCGGGGTGTTCAGACACCCTGATGCTGCTTCGCTCTCCTATTATGGACTGCATGCGCTTCAACATCGGGGCGAAGAAAGTGCAGGCATGTGTGTGAGTGATGGTACCCAGTTTAACTACCATCGTGGTATGGGTCTGGTGAAGGAAGTATTCACCAAAGACCTGATGCAGACCTTGTCTGGTGACATTTCCATTGGTCACGTTCGATATTCCACGAGCGGCGACAGTAAACTGACCAATGCACAACCCCTGGTTTTCAAGTATCGTGACGGAGATCTGGCCGTTGCCACGAACGGGAATATCGTGAATGCACCAACGATTCGTCGTGAGCTGGAGCAGAGCGGGTCGATCTTTCAAACAACTAGCGATACGGAAGTTATTGCGCATCTGATTGCACGTTCATCGAAGGGTTTGGTGGAAGCTGCAAAAGATGCATTCCAGCGGATTGTGGGTGGTTATGCATTTCTGATCATGACCAACGACAAGCTGCTCGTGGCTTCTGATCCGCACGGTCTGCGTCCGCTGACGATGGGCAAGCTCGGAGATGCATATCTCTTCGCATCCGAGACGTGTGCACTGGAAACGATCGGCGCAGAATTGATTCGCGATATTGAACCTGGTGAACTGCTGGTGCTCGATGCAGATGGTCTGCACGAAGATCGCTTCGATCATCACAAACACCGCAAGGCACTGTGTGCAATGGAATATATTTATTTTGCCCGTCCGGATAGTGACATGAACGGTGCCAACCAGCATGCTGCCCGGAAGCGGATGGGTGGACGTATGGCAATTGAGTCTTTTGTGGATGCCGATCTCGTAACAGGTGTACCGGACTCCAGTATTTCCGCGGCAATTGGATACGCTGAGCAAACCGGTATTCCGTATGAAATGGGCATGATCAAGAACAAATACACCGGACGTACGTTTATCCAGCCCAGTCAGGAATTGCGTGAACAAGGCGTGAAGATGAAGCTGAGCGCTGTGCGCCGCGTCGTAGAAGGCAAGCGCGTTGTCATGATTGATGATTCCATCGTCCGGGGGACGACTTCGCGCCGGATCGTGAACATGCTGCGTGATGCCGGAGCAACCGAGGTGCATGTACGCATAACGTCGCCTCCATTCAAAAACCCGTGTTTCTATGGAATCGATACACCTGACAGCCGTGAACTTATTGCTTCATCCTTGTCAGTGGAAGAGATCTGCCGTGAGATCAATGCGGACTCTCTTGCGTTCCTCAGTCCGGATGGACTGATTGCATCAATCCAGGGAGACAATCAGGATGATTACAAAGGCGGGCTCTGCCTGGCTTGCTTCGATAATGATTATCCAACCAACCTTGACTTCGGCGGCGAAGAGAAATTCGGCTGCAGCTGTTAGGAGTCAGGCTTATGGGAGGAAAAAGCTATAATGAAGGCGATATTTTTCTGATTCCGATGCATGATGGACGGTTTGCCGTGTGTCAGATTGTATGTGCGCTGCGAGGCCGCTTCAAAAAGGCGTTTTCGTTCGGCGTGATGAGCATTCAGCGTGACGAAACCTTAAGTTTGGAAGACGGCGAATTCCTTGTCTATTCTTATGGTAAACGTAAGAGCAGCGTGATCTTCACGTCACCCAAGCTGCTGAAAGATGGCACATGGAGCAATGTTGGTAACATTCCGCTGACTCCGGCGAAAAAAGAACTGCAAGTATTCCAGTGCGCCGGTGGGGTATACAACGGTGACGAATTCATTCGAATGGTTCCACCAGAAGAGTACAGTCAGTACATTACAATGGGTGTAGCTGGATTTGAGTTGGTGCAGAACTATCTGTTAGAGATGGGACAATCATAAATGGGTTGAAGTGTTGAGTGTCAATTACCAGCTCAATTTATACAAGATACGAAGGGTGCGATGGTAGTGTCAGAAGCATATAAAAAGGCCGGCGTCGATATCGCGGCAGGTAATGAAGCGGTTGAACGGATGAAAAAACACGTGAAGCGTACCTTCCGTCCGGAAGTGATGACAGATCTGGGCGGATTCGGAGCCCTGTTCGGTTTGAACAAAGACAAATATGATGAGCCGGTGCTCGTTTCCGGCACTGACGGTGTAGGAACCAAGCTGAAAATCGCGTTTGCCATGGACCGTCACGATACCATTGGAATCGACGCTGTGGCCATGTGTGTGAACGACATTGTGGTGCAGGGTGCGGAGCCGCTCTTTTTCCTCGACTACCTGGCATGTGACAAAGTCATTCCTGAGAAGATCGAAGCCATCGTTGCTGGTATCGCTGAAGGATGTCACCAGTCCGGATGTGCGCTGATTGGCGGAGAAACGGCAGAAATGCCGGGCATGTACAGCGAAGGGGAATACGATATTGCCGGATTTACCGTGGGAATCGTGGATAAAGCCAAAATCATCAACGGTACGACCATCTCTCCAGGTGACACGGTAATTGGACTGGCTTCCAGTGGTGTACACAGCAATGGATTCTCTCTGGTCCGCAGACTTTTGCTGGAAGAAGCCGGATTGGATCTGCATGAGGAAGTATCTGAACTGGGCGGCAAGCTGGGGGATGCACTTCTGGAGCCGACAAAAATCTATGTAAAACCACTTCTGTCCCTCCTGGAAAAGGTCAACGTCAAAGGTATGGCACACATTACGGGTGGCGGTTTTATCGAGAATATCCCACGGATGCTGCCAAGCAGCGTCAATGTAGATATCGATTACGGTTCATGGCCGATTCTGCCAATCTTCAACCTGCTGCAGCAAAAAGGGGCGGTCGCGAACCGGGATATGTTCACCACGTTTAATATGGGAATCGGACTTGTGCTTGTCGTGAACGAAGCAGACGCAAACGAAGCTCTGCAACAGCTGAAAGCTTCTGGTGAAGAAGCGTACATCATTGGACGTGTGACTGAAGGAGATGCGCGAGTAACCTTCACGGGAGCGGATGTTTAATGGCGAACTACCGGATTGCCGTATTTGCCTCTGGTGAAGGGTCGAACTTTCAGGCATTGGTGGATGCAGCGAAAAACGGAGGATTGGATGCGTCCGTAGACTTGCTGGTGTGTGACAGACCTGCTGCACGCGTTGTGCAGCGGGCCAAGGATGCGGACATCGATTGCCATTTGTTCACTCCGAAAAATTACGAATCCCGCGAGGCCTACGAGGCTGAGATCGTGGAAGTGCTTGAATCCAAAAACATTGACTTGATTGTTCTTGCCGGATACATGAGGTTGCTGACCTCAGTCGTAGTGGATCGGTATGCAGGACGGCTGATTAACATCCATCCGTCTTTGCTGCCCGCATTTGCAGGTAAGGATGCAATTGGACAGGCATTGGAGTACGGCGTGAAAATTACCGGGGTAACTGTACACTTCGTGGATGGTGGCATGGATACCGGGCCTATCATTGCCCAGCATCCTGTACCGGTTCTGCCTGGGGATACGGCAGAGTCGATCAGCCGTTCCATTCACGCGGCGGAACAGCAGCTGTATCCGGAGGTCGTTTCCTGGTTTGCTCAAGGATTGGTTCGGCTGGAAGGCCGACAGGTTAAGGTACTGAAACCGGATTGATATAAGTTGGCTACGTTTACACATTAACAGCGATCGGAAGTTTGTTCTGACCTCGTAGTGGTCCAGTGTACAATCATTCGTTTAACTTATATGGTAGAGTCGAAAATTGGTACG
This sequence comes from Paenibacillus sp. ACRRY, assembly GCF_022346995.1. GTDB lineage: Bacteria > Bacillota > Bacilli > Paenibacillales > Paenibacillaceae > Paenibacillus. The sequence goes on from NZ_JAKRNM010000004.1 coordinate 19,748, forward strand.
CATTTTGTGATATTTCTCGGGAAATAAATCGGCAGTGTTTCGTCATGAAACGCGGGACCATGGGACATTAAAGGAGGAGCATATTGTGAGTATCAAAAGGGCTTTGGTCAGTGTGTGGGATAAAACAGGCATCGTGGACTTTTGCCGCGAGCTGTCGCAAATGGGAGTGGAGATTATTTCGACAGGAGGTACAAGCAGCCTGTTGTCGAAGGAAGGCGTACCTGTAATCGGGATCTCGGATGTGACCGGATTTCCGGAAATTATGGACGGACGTGTCAAAACGCTGCATCCAGCCGTTCATGGCGGGTTGCTGGCTGTACGTGACAGTGAAGATCATAAACGCCAGATGGAAGAGAACGGACTGGATTATATCGACCTGGTAGTCGTAAACCTATACCCATTCCAGGACACCATTGCGAAGCCGGATGTAACCTATGAAGATGCGATTGAGAACATCGATATCGGTGGTCCTACCATGCTTCGTTCTGCAGCCAAGAACCATGCGTTTGTTAGTGTTGTTGTCGACACGGCAGATTATGGCAAAGTGCTGGAGGAAGTTCGCAGCAGTGGGGATACCACGCTGGAAACACGCAAACGGCTTGCGGCAAAAGTTTTCCGTCATACGGCGGCTTACGATGCAGTTATCTCTGATTATCTCTCCAACCTGAATGGTGATCCACTGCCAGAGCGTTTGACGGTGACTTACGAAAAAATCCAGGATCTGCGCTACGGCGAAAATCCGCATCAACAAGCGGCATTCTATCGTAAACCGCTTGCTGCTCAAGATACGTTGACAACAGCCGAGCAACTGCACGGCAAAGAGCTGTCTTACAATAACATCAACGATGCAAACGCAGCGTTGCAGATCGTTAAGGAATTTGTAGAGCCTGCTGTTGTGGCGGTTAAGCACATGAACCCTTGCGGCGTGGGCATCGGTGAAAGCATCTATGAAGCCTACAGCAAAGCATATGCTGCGGATCCAACATCCATCTTCGGTGGCATTGTGGCAGCTAACCGCATAATCGACAGCGACACAGCTGGAAAACTGAGTGAGATTTTCCTGGAAATCGTGCTGGCTCCTGATTTTACGCAAGAGGCACTGGATATCCTGACCAAGAAGAAAAACATTCGTTTGCTCAAAACGGGTGAGCTGAACGCAGCTCGTGACCGGGCGAGTCAATTCGCGGTGACTTCCATTGACGGCGGCATGATCGTACAACAGAGCGATGTGCATTCCATTGAAGCGAGTGAACTGAAAGTCGTTACAGATCGTGCACCTTCCGAAGAAGAATTGAAACAGCTCCTCTTTGGCTGGAAAGTCGTTAAGCACGTGAAATCCAATGCGATCGTGCTTGCGGCGAATGACATGACCGTGGGTGTGGGCGCTGGACAAATGAACCGCGTTGGTGCAGCCAAAATTGCCATTGAACAAGCTGGCGAGCAAGCAAAGGGTGCTATCCTTGCATCGGATGCATTTTTCCCGATGGGCGATACGCTGGAGCTGGCAGCTAAGGCAGGAATTACAGCTGTTATCCAACCAGGCGGTTCCATTAAGGATGAAGAGTCTATCAAAGTAGCGAATGAGTATGGTATTGCCATGGTCTTCACAGGCGTTCGTCATTTCAAACACTAAGATTCAAAACCAAAGCTTCACACGTCGATGAACAAGCGAATAGGCTTGTTCATCCTCATTTTCAGCGCATTAGCAATTAATAATGAGCGAAATCTGGAATTCATGAGGGGGAACGGAACGAATGGATATTCTGGTAGTGGGCGGCGGCGGCCGGGAGCATGCGATTATCTGGGCACTAGCAAAAAGTCCGAAGGCGGGCAAGATTCACTGTGCGCCAGGAAATGCAGGCATTGCACAGCTTGCCGAATGTCACCCGGTGGCAGTGAATGAATTCGATAAATTAAAGGCTCTTGCCGTGGAACTGAAAGTGGATCTGGTGGTCATTGGCCCAGACGATCCGCTGGCAGACGGGATTGTAGATGCATTTGATTCCACAGGCATTCCGGTCTTTGGACCACGTCGCAATGCAGCAGAGATCGAAGGAAGCAAAACATTCATGAAGGATCTGCTGCACAAGTACAACATCCCAACGGCAGCCTATGAGAAATTCGACAATTACGAGCAGGCTCAGGCTTATCTGAATGCACAGGCTATTCCTGTGGTCATTAAGGCTGATGGTCTGGCAGCCGGTAAAGGCGTAACGGTTGCTTATTCCCGCGAAGAAGCGGATCAGGCACTACGCAGTATTATGGTGGAGAAAGTATTCGGGGAAGCAGGAGCCAAAGTCATTATTGAAGAGTTTCTGGCAGGGCAGGAAATGTCCATTCTGGCATTTGTCGACGGCGAGACGGTTCGTCCGATGGCCGCTGCACAGGATCACAAGCCTGTCTACGACGATGACAAGGGGCCTAACACGGGTGGTATGGGTACATACTCACCGCTGCCACATATCCCGAATTCAATTATTGAAGAGGCTGTTGAAACGATTATCAAGCCAACGGCCAAAGCCATGGTATCCGAAGGACGGCCATTCCGCGGCGTACTTTTTGCCGGACTCATGATCTCACCGGACGGCAAACCCAAAACGATTGAGTTCAACGCTCGTTTTGGTGATCCCGAGACGCAGGTTGTACTTCCGCGCCTCAAAACGGATCTGCTTGATATTTTCTGGGCCACCGTGCATGGCAAACTGGCAGACCTGGAGATCGAGTGGAGCGAAGAGTCTGCTGTATGCGTGGTCCTTGCATCGGGAGGATATCCGGGGCCGTATGCAAAAGGCGTAGTCATCGAAGGTCTGGATCAGGTCAGTGATGCTGTCGTCTTCCACGCAGGAACGACACGCAGCGAATCCGGAGAATGGGTCACGAATGGTGGACGTATTCTTGGAGTTGTGGGACTTGGAGCCGATATTGCCGAAGCTAGAAACAAGGCTTATGCCGAGGCGGAACGTATCTGCTTCGAAGGCAAGCATCAGCGATCTGACATTGCTGCCAAAGCTCTAGTGAAATAGTTAATATGGAATATGGGTCCGCCCGACGAATGCCTTCAGATTAGAAGCATGGCATTCGTCGGGCGGGCCTTTTTGCGTTGGACCATTCGATTAGAAATATGTTTCAGCTGGATAACTCCAAGGGTAGTAGTGTTATAAAATCGGTCTATTCTATACATAGCTTTGTTAGGCATATAAGTAACTTATTACATGAATTAAGCCATTTGTGAACAAAATATTCATGAATATACGTGCAAGATAACCCAAACCATGACGTACAACTGGATGGTTTGATTCGGAACATGTTATACTTTTCTGAAACAGGAATGAACAAGAGGGGAGGTGGATATCTATTGGGAAGGCGATATTGTAAACTGTCCAAATGGAGAATTAAGGTGGAGTAAATCGGAGAAACAATCTGACAGCATGAGGGTTAGCCCTATTTATAGTGAAGTGGTTTCTTAATGTGATTGACTTCATCCTGAATTCCTGTTTTGCAACTTACAAGGTCTGTGTGCAGCATATAGCAATCTGGTCATTATTGAATTTGATTTTATATATGCATACGCCCAATTTAACTACAATCAGCTGTGCAGCCGTTAACGGGGTTAACGAGCGCTGCTGTAACTATTTCTGGAGGTGAATCCCTGAGAATCGGGGAAATCATTGGACATAATTACCATCTTGAATTTAGCATTACTCGTTCTCTTAATTGCTTTGACCGCTTTTTTTGTGGCATCCGAATTTGCGGTTGTTAAGATTCGTACATCAAGAGTGGATCAACTGGTTGCCGAAGGTAACAAAAAGGCTGTACTCGCCAAGAAGGTCGTTTCCGATCTGGATTACTATCTATCTGCCTGTCAGCTTGGTATTACGGTAACGGCTCTAGGACTTGGAGCATTAGGTAAGCCGACCGTCGAAAGGCTGTTATATCCGGTATTTGATTACCTGAGTATTTCACCGGCCATTTCGTCGGTTGCCTCCTATGCAATTGCCTTTATCCTCGTGACGTTCCTTCACGTGGTTGTCGGTGAGATGGCACCCAAAACCATGGCGATTCAATTTTCGGAAAAATTGACGCTGATGCTCTCGCCATCGCTATACTGGTTCGGAAAGATCATGTACCCATTCATCTGGGCGCTCAATGGGGCATCCCGCGTCCTTCTGCGGATGTTCGGTGTGAAACCTGCAGGACATGATCAGGCCTATTCCGAGGATGAGATCAAAATCATCATGAACCAGAGTTATGAAGGCGACGAGACGAATCAAACCAAGCTGTCTTACTTGGAAAATGTGTTTGTGTTTGATGAACGGGTTGCAAAAGATATCATGGTTCCGCGGACGGAACTTGTCACATTGGACCAGGAGATGACTTACGACGATATCATCCCTGTGCTTGATGAGCATAACTATTCCCGTTATCCCGTCATCGAGGAAGGGGATAAGGACCGCATTGTCGGCATGGTCAATGTCAAAAAGATCCTGCCGGATATGGTTGCCCAGAAGCAATACCAACTTGCCGACTTTGTCCGTGAGATTCCATTTGTATCCGAGATTACACGAATCCAGGATGCCATGATTAAAATGCAACAGGAACGCGTGCATATGGCCGTGGTAGTGGATGAATACGGCGGCACCTCGGGTATTCTTACGATGGAAGATATTCTGGAGGAGCTTGTCGGTGAGATCCGTGACGAATTCGATGCCGATGAAGTAGCTGACATTCAGGAGACCGGGGAGAATCAATATCTGATCAACGGCCGAGTACTTCTGGACGAAGTGGAGCGGCAGTTCGGATTGATTTTCGAAGGGAATGAAGAGATGGACACCGTCGCCGGCTGGATTCAGTTCCAAAAGGGCGTGCGTGTGGAAAATGGTGATACGGTTGCCCACGGTGACTATGTCTGGACCGTAGTGGATACCGAAAATTATCAGATCAAGCAGGTCCTGCTTGAGCGCGTGAACGCAGCCCCGGTGGAGGAAGCCACAAGCGATATGGCCTAACTAGAATTGAATTTCTGAATTTTCGATAGTTTGGTTGATAGTAGTGTAGGGGACGGAATCGATTCTGGAGAAGCGGAGCGTTCGCCTTTATCACCGGATTTCCCCTTATAAACAGGGAATTAAAAAAATCTGGGGATAACAGCGATCGGAAGGTTGTTCTGGCATCGGAGTGTACCAACGTAAGATTCATCAGAAATTTATAACCATTAAAATGTTCAACTTGGAGGTGAATCCCTCACTCGAGGGAAATCATTGGACGGAATAATAGCATTGAATTTATTTTTGGTAGCCGTATTTATAGGGCTCACTGCCTTCTTCGTCGGCGCTGAATTCGCCATTCTGAAAGTGCGGATGTCACGAATTGATCAGCTGATCTCGGAAGGCAACAAAAAAGCGGTCATGGCCAAGAAAGTCGCACACAATCTGGACTATTACCTGTCGGCTTGTCAACTGGGGATCACAATTACGGCTCTCGTCTTGGGGGCTTTGGGTGAACCGACCGTTGAAAAAATGCTTCATCCGCTGTTCGAGCGACTTGAAGTGCCGGCAGCCGTGTCGACGGTATTATCCTACGGGATTGCCTTGGCGATCATTACGTTTCTGCATGTAGTAATTGGTGAGCTTGCACCCAAAACGCTGGCGATTCAATTTGCAGAGAGAATGACGCTTTTACTTGCACCACCGCTGTACTGGTTTGGTAAGATCATGAATCCGTTCATCTATGCGCTTAATGGTGCTGCACGGGTGCTGCTCGGGATCTTTGGCGTCAAGCCTGCCGGACACGATACCGTCCACTCCGAAGAGGAGCTGAAGCTGATTGTAGCCCAGAGTTACGAGAGCGGGGAGATCAATCAGACCGAGCTGGACTATCTGAAAAACATTTTTGCGTTTGATGAGCGTCTGCTGCAGGAGATTATGATTCGCAAAGAAAAAATCGTTACGCTGAATAAGGAAATGCCACTGGATCAGGTTATTGAAGTGCTGAATCGGCACGAGTATACGAGATACCCGGTCATTGCGAACGGGGATGCGGCTCGCTTTATCGGCTTCATTAATACAAAAGAAATGTTGACCAGTGTGGCTGCAGGAAGATCGTTCAGCATGGATGCCTACATTCATGATATGCCTGGATTCTCGGAGAAGTCCCCGATTAAGGACGTTCTGATCCAAATGCAGCAGAGTCGTGTGCATATGGCCATTGTAAATAATGAAGAAGGTGCTACCATTGGTTTGGTTACGATGGAGGACATTCTGGAGGAAATCGTAGGGGATATCAAGGACGAATACGAGCATAAGGATCTGGTGAATCCGCCCAAACGATTGAAATTGACTTAAAACAGACGTAATCAAGACAGGTTTCCGATTCATTCGGAGACCTGTTTTTGTATTGCTCTTTTCTGCTAATCAGGAGTTAACAACATCAACGAGGAAACAATCTTAATTTTAAAACAAAAAGCTTGCAATTCGACCAACAATGGATTAATATGAATTTAAAGAATCTTAAATTAAAGATAAATAAACAAACAACAAGCAGCAACAATGAATAACAAACCGCTAAATTCAACCATGATAAAATTAAAACCAAGGGAGTGGAGATTATGTTTAAAACTTCAGGAATCCATCACGTAACGGCTTTTGTAGATGACGCACAGAAAAATGTAGATTTTTACGCAGGGGTATTGGCCCTGAGACTGGTGAAAAAAACAATTAACTTCGATGCACCGGATGTGTACCATCTGTATTACGGAAATGAGGACGGAGCGCCAGGTACAATCATCACCTTCTTCCCGCACCAAAATGCCATGAGAGGTGTCATTGGTTCCGGACAGACCGGGGTAACCGTATATGCGATTCCGGTAGGAAGTCTGCCATTCTGGAAAGAACGTCTTGCTTCCTTCGATATTCCGTTTGAAAATAAAACAAGATTCGGTGAGCAATATATTCGCTTCTTCGACAAAGGCGGCCTGCTGCTTGAATTGGTGGAACGCGAAGAAGGCCAGCCAAGTAAATGGACATTCAACGGGGTAACACCTGAACATGCCATCAAAGGTTTTGGCGGCGCAGTCCTGTTCAGCCAAGTTCCTGAGAAAACTACCGACGTGCTGGTATCCATGCTCGGCCTGGAACAGGTAGGGGAAGAAAATGGATTGATTCGTCTTCGTGCGACCGGTGACATCGGGCAAATCATCGATGTTCAGTCTTCCGGATTCCAGCGGGGCATTGGCGGAGCAGGTACGGTTCACCACATTGCATGGCGTGCAAAAGACTATACCGAGCATGAGCAAATGCAGCGGGATCTGGAGAAAGCAGGCTACCATCCAACCCCTGTAATCGACCGTCAGTACTTCAATGCCGTGTATTTCCGGGAACCGGGAGGCATATTGTTCGAACTGGCTACCGATCCTCCGGGATTTGCACGCGATGAACCTCAGGAGAGCATGGGCGAGAAACTGATGCTGCCTGAATGGTATGAACCACAACGTGAACAAATTGAAAAATTGCTGCCACCCATCGAAGTACGTGAATGGAAAGGAGAGTCCAAATCATGACCACAACCAATACGATGAAACATATTTATAAAGCAGGTGCACAGCCGGATTCCCCAACACTGCTGCTGCTTCACGGGACAGGTGGAACCGAGAATGATCTGGTAGGTCTTGGCGAATTGATTGCGCCAGGAGCAGGTATGCTTGGTGTACGCGGCAACGTGTCGGAGAACGGGATGCCCCGTTTCTTCCGCCGCTTGGCCGAAGGCGTGTTTGACGAAGAGGATCTGATTGCACGGACAGCGGAGCTGGGTGCGTTTGTGGATGCAGCGGCTGCGGAGTACGGATTCGATCGTAACAATGTTTACGCACTTGGTTACTCCAATGGTGCCAATATTGCGGCTAGTCTGATGTTCCACCAGGCTAATGTATTCAAAGGCGCGATTTTGCATCATCCTATGGTACCTCTGCGCGGACTCGAACTACCGAATCTGAACGGATTGCCTGTCTTCATCGGTGCAGGAGAGAACGATCCGATTGTCCCGAAACGGGAAACGGAAGAGCTGGCTTCACTTCTTAGCGGTGCAGGCGCAGACGTGAAAACCCACTGGGAGCGTCAGGGACATCAGTTGACCCGTACCGAGGCATTGGCTGCAGCAGCATGGTTTAAAGCCCAGGCATAAAACTAATTATTGGATCTGGGTAATGAGTACGGAGCCAGACTATATCGGCAAGACAAGAGACAGCTTGATCTGAAAGGATCGAGCTGTCTCTATTTATTGATCACCCGAATGAATTACGGGTGTTATGTAAACGTTACTAACCGGGTAATCATTTGAATGCGTACTACATAAGCTTGTATGCTTAGTTAATATAGCACTTAAGCACGATCATGAACTGGAGGGGTTATTATGGAACGAAACATCAAGGAACTGGTACAGCAGATGACACTGGAAGAAAAAGCAGGCATGTGCTCCGGACTGGACTTCTGGCATCTGAAAGGGGTGGAACGTCTCGGTATACCATCCATCATGGTGACAGACGGGCCGCATGGCCTGCGGAAACAGGATGGAAGCGCGGATCACCTGGGCTTGACGTCAAGTGTGCCTGCGACATGCTTCCCATCCGCAGTAGGATTAGCTAGCTCTTGGGATACCGACCTGGCACGTCAGGTTGGAGTGGCACTGGGTGAAGAATGTCAGGCCGAAGAAGTAGGTGTATTGTTGGGGCCTGGCGTTAATATTAAGCGTTCGCCACTGGGCGGACGGAATTTTGAATACTTTTCCGAGGATCCGCTTCTGTCTACACGCATGGCTACCGGCCATATCCAGGGTGTACAGAGTCAGGGTGTGGGCACATCGCTGAAACACTTTGCGGTGAACAACCAGGAGGAGCGGCGTATGTCCATTGATGCGGTGGTAGATGAGCGCACGCTCCGTGAGATTTACCTTGCCAGTTTCGAAAGTGCGGTGAAGGATGGGCAGCCTTGGACGGTGATGAGCTCCTACAACAAGGTGAACGGTACATATGCAGGTGAAAATGAGTGGTTGCTCACCGATATTCTGAAGGAAGAATGGGGACATGAGGGTCTCGTTGTGTCCGACTGGGGTGCTGTGAATGAGCGTGCAGATGCACTTTCCGCAGGACTGGAGCTTGAAATGCCTGCAAGTGGTGGGATTGGAGAGCGTAAGGTAATCCAAGCTGTTGCGAGCGGCAAGCTGTCTCTGGAGAAGCTGGACCGGGCGGTAGAACGACTGCTTACACTTATCTTCAAGGCTGCGGATCAGCAGCGTAAGGACGCTACCTACAATAAGGACGAACACCATCAGCTTGCCCGCAAAGTTGCATCGGAGAGTATGGTTTTGTTGAAAAATGAAGATCAGCTGCTTCCGTTGAGACGTGAAGGCAAGCTTGCACTGATTGGAGCCTTTGCCCGCAAACCGCGCTTTCAGGGTGGAGGAAGCTCCCACATCAATCCGACCCAAGTCGATGATATTGTGGAAGAGATGACCCGGATTGCCGGAACGGAGACAGAGATCTCCTATGCCCCGGGTTACCGCATTGAAGCGGATGATGTGGATGATCAGCTTATGGCAGAAGCAGTTCAGGCTGCGAAGGCTGCGGATACAGCGGTTGTTTTTGTCGGTTTACCCGACCGTTATGAGTCTGAAGGATATGACCGCTCCCATCTGCGTCTGCCGGATAACCATATCCGCCTGATTGAAGAGGTGGCCAAGGCCCAGTCACGTATCGTTGTTGTGCTCAGCAATGGTTCACCCGTGGAAATGCCTTGGCTGCCACAAGTGAAGGCTGTACTCGAAGCTTATCTGGGTGGGCAGGCTGTTGGCGGAGCGATTGCTGACCTGTTGTACGGTAAGGTGAATCCCTCAGGGAAACTGGCAGAGACGTTCCCGGCACAGCTGAGCCATAATCCGTCTTTCCTTAACTTCCCGGGTGAAGGAGATCGGGTAGACTACAAGGAAGGTATCTTCGTAGGTTACCGGTACTATGACAAGAAACAGATCGAGCCGTTATTTCCATTTGGTTATGGGCTGAGCTATACGACATTTGAATATACCGATCTAGTAACGGACCGAAATGAACTGACAGACCAGGATGAAGTTGAAGTGCGCGTGAAGGTTACCAATACCGGAGACAGAGCGGGCAAAGAAGTTGTGCAGCTGTACATCAGTGATGTGGAAAGTACGGTGATTCGTCCGGTGAAGGAACTGAAGGCATTTGTCAAAGTGGAGCTGGAGCCGGGGGCTTCCGAGGTGGTTCGCTTTACGTTAAACAAACGGTCGTTTGCTTATTACAATGTGGATATGAAAGACTGGCACGTAGAGACTGGAGAGTTCGATATTCAAGTGGGCAGTTCTTCCAAGGATATTCATCTGATCAAACGTGTTAAGGTGGAGTCCACGGCTACGTTCATTCCCACATACACACGGAATAGCACGCTCGGCGATATTCAGCGCGATCCGGCTAACAAAAGGCTGTTGGAACAAGCCATGCAGCAATTCCAGGAAGCCAGCGGCATGGGTGGCGATGATGCGGGAGAGCATGCGGATATGATGGCTGCCATGATGAAATATATGCCGCTGCGTGCCCTGGTCGCTTTCAGTGGGGGAGCGATGAGCGAAGAAGCCATGAATCAATTGCTCGATCAGTTGAACAGCAAAGATCATGGAATTCGGGCGTAGCACACGAATGATATTGTAAGTAAGTGAGATGCAATAGGTAGTGAATTCAATCGTTATTGGCCAGTATATTATGGACCCGATCCTTGAATGGATCGGGTTTTTGGTTTGCTTTTACAGGAGGAATTATCCTATACTAAAGTAATTGATAATCATTTTCATTTAGAACGATAGGACTAGAAATGACGATGTTCGTAAACAGGGCAGGAGGGGACCATGAACGCTATTCATTCCAATCATTCGTATGGTTCAAGTGCATTTATCCACACACGAGATGGTCGCAAGCTTCATTATATGTCGAAGGGAGCCGGTCACCCCATCGTTGTGTTTGAATCAGGCATGGGCTTTTCCAGATCGGCGTGGGGACTCGTGGTGCCTCAAGTGGCTGAACATACGCAGTCTGTGGTCTATGATCGTTCCGGGTTGGGACGGAGTGAGGCCGACACGGAGCAGCGGACTCTACGTAGGCTTACAGAGGATCTAGGCGATCTGCTGACTGCACTTGGACCAGGTCCTTTTATTCTAGTGGGGCACAGCTGGGGAGGGCCAGTCGTGAGAGCTGCGGCAGCAGCGGATCTGTCTCGCATCAGAGGACTGATACTGGTCGATCCATCAGACGAGAACTGTGAATTGTATTTTTCCTCTATGGCCAGAATCAGTTTTGGCTTGAACCGTTTCTTACTTCCTTGGATGGCACGTACAGGGTTGTATCGAAAAATGGGCAGCAAGCCGGGCCAGGTTCAACCGGACGATGTTGCACGAGATCACCAAGAGGAAGACTTCACTGTACAGGCAGCACGTATGATGGCTGCTGAATCGGTGGCGTTTCTGGATGATTTGGCCTCATTGCGGGATACTCCTCCTGAGCTTGGGAATCTGGAAGTTCGGATTATTTCTGGCACAAAAGCAGGACAGGGAGAGCAAAAAATTAGACCTGCCATCGTGTCAGCTCACCGCAAGACAGCCCAAGGGCTCGCGAATGGACATTGGATCGAAGCAGGTCAATCGGGCCATATGGTTACTTTTACCGACCCGCAGATTATTATTGATGAAATTTTGCGGATGGCAAATCGTTGAGGCCTTGGCGCAAGCTTAGGTCAAAAGTGATACAATAACAGAAAAAGCAATGCTTGCATTGCCAACCAAGACAAAGCGGAGTGTGGAGAAGAGATGAAACCAGTGGAACAAGAATCAACGGAAAATAAAAATTCTGGCCATGCCGGTGTTGGCATGGAAGATATCGTACGTGCACATCATGTGCTGCGTGAAGTTATTGTAAGAACGCCTCTGCAGCGGGATGCTGTATTGTCGACCAAATATAATTGCAATGTGTATCTCAAGCGGGAAGATCTGCAAGTGGTGCGCTCTTTCAAAATTCGGGGTGCCTACAATATGATCCGCAGTCTGACTCCGGCTGAACTGGAGAAGGGCATTGTCTGCGCAAGCGCAGGGAACCATGCACAGGGTGTTGCCTTTTCCTGTAACGCCCTCGGAATACACGGCAAAATCTTCATGCCGAGCACAACACCGAATCAAAAGGTCAAACAGGTACGACGCTTTGGCGGCAGCAACGTAGAAGTGGTGCTGATCGGGGATACGTATGATGATGCGTATGCAGAAGCCATGCGTGCATGTGATGAACAGGGGATGACGTTCATTCATCCGTTTGACCAACCCAAAATTATTGCGGGTAATGGTACGGTTGCGATGGAGATCATGGAAAGCCTTGATGAGGATGCAGATTATGTATTTGTTACCATTGGTGGCGGTGGACTCGCTGCTGGGATCGGAACCTACATGAAGACGGTCAGCCCGGAAACGCGCATCATTGGTGTGGAGCCTCTTGGCGCTGCTTCCATGAGTGAGGCCATGTTCCGCAAACAGGTTGTCACGCTCGATGATATCGATAAATTCGTGGATGGAGCTGCAGTGAAGCGGGTAGGAGACCTAACTTACAACATTTGCAGCAGCACGCTGGATGACATCGTTAAGGTGCCAGAGGGCAAGGCTTGTACGACCATCCTGGAGCTGTACAATGAAAATGCAATTGTGGTTGAACCCGCCGGTTCACTGGCTGTTGCTGCACTGGAACAATACCGTGAGCAAATTGTGGGCAAGACCGTAGTCTGCGTAATTAGCGGCGGTAACAACGACATCGACCGGATGCAGGAGATTAAGGAGCGTTCCCTGATCTATGAAGGTCTGAAATATTACTTCATGGTGAATTTCCCGCAGCGCGCAGGTGCTTTGCGTGAATTCCTGGAGGAAGTGCTCGGACCGAATGACGATATCACCCGGTTTGAATATACGAAGAAGCATGATAAGGAGAACGGCCCTGCCTTGGTAGGCATTGAGCTCATGTACAAGGAAGACTATCAGCCTCTGATTGAACGCATGAATCGCAAAGGCATTGCCTATACCGAGCTGAACAAAAATCTGAATCTCTTCAACATGTTAATCTGATGAATGATTCCATGTTGCAGCCGGATCGGAACGAGCCCCATCTCCAGCTGCGGCCAGCTCGCAGGGAGGACGCAGATCAAGTCATTCCGCTGCTCTATCAGGCGATAGGAGACATTGCTTACGCGCTGGCAGGTGAGTCCAATCACGAGCAGGCGATGCAGATTCTGAAGCAGTTTTATATGCAGGAGGACAACCGGATCAGCTATCGCCATGTAACAGTGATGGAACATGGTCAGGACATTGCCGGTATTCTCGTAGCCTACGACGGTAGTGAAGCGGATCGTCTGGACCAACCGATTCAGGATCGGCCTGGACGCAGTCAGGATGAGAAGTATGCAATAATCAAAGAAACTCGTCCCGGCGAATATTATCTGGATACACTGTCGGTAAGCGAATCTTATCAGGGACAGGGGATCGGCCAGGCTCTCATGGCTGCTTTTGAGCAGCAGGGAAGAGAGCTCGGGCATGACCGGGTGGCTCTTATTGTCGAACGCGACAATGGTCGTGCCTTGATGCTGTATGAACGACAGGGCTATACGAAGGATGATGTCATTGTCATTGCAGGACATGAATATAACCATATGATCAAGCCGATTCAGCAGGATTGATCGTACTGAAAAACCGCCATGGGAGCGTATCCTGTGGCGGTTTTTTTTTTTTTTTCAACGGATGCATCCATAATGGGATGAATAGTTTTAAAAGCCGTTGTAGCTGCCGGTTGGAACTTTTTGATCTAACCACTTTTCCACAGCGGAAGTCTTCTGGTATTTGGCTTCGGTTACGACGTCCATGAAGGCACCCAGTTTAGCCAGTAAGTCACTGTCCTCGGATGCATTCCGTTGCAGCACGGCCTTGTACCCTTTCTGGGCATTGGCCACCATGGTGTTGGTTTCGTAATCAAACAATGGTGTATTGTTCAGGCCATAAAAGGTATACAGCGTATAATTGTTCAGCAAATTTCGTACCTGCTTGACCCGATTAGATTTCGGATAATCCTGCAAGAAACGTTCCTGATTGAGTGCTCGATTCAAGATCTCCTGGTAACCAATCTTGAGCGCTGCATCCTCCGCAACTAGATTCCCCGTTTCAACCGCCATGATGTTGATGTACTGCTTGGTATCTGGTTTGACATGCGAATTATATTTTTGAAAAGTCATATAATTCATGATCGGATAGAGGGCGCCTTCCAACATCACAAGGCGGTAGCCGCTGTCCCTTGCTTCCTTCAGCAATGCGCGTAGTTCCGAGTCTTTGGTGCGCTCCATCAGTTGGGTGAAACTATCGTTCCACTTATATGCTTTGATCATCTTATCCTGAACATTGGGAACCAACATGCGGTCCGTCATGGCTGTGAGTCCCTTGATGCGGGCATTCTCCAGCTGCAGCACCATTAAGGTCGCATGGTGGGTGGTTACTTTATCGATATTGGATTCCAAATAGGTGTCAGCGGCGGATAAGCCGTTCTTTTTTTGGAGTGTGGATTGAAATGTGTTATATATGGCGGTTGAACTGCTGGTGGTTACTTTCGCTTCGGAATCGGAGGGGGCTGCTGCAGCCATTCCCGTGATCCCCGCGGCACCGGTCTGCATCAAGACAGCAACGGCTGTGACAGTCATGAACATACGGAGCCCTTGGCGTCTGGCAGATGAATACAATGATGTCATTGTTGTAAACCTCCCGTGAATTTTGAAAATACAAACGGATTGATTCTTTATACATTAACCCAATTTTGTACGGATGTTGTTTCGGAATAATGACAAAATGTTCTGTTATTTTTAACCTTTAGCAGGTAGATGGTGGAAGAAGTTTTCTGCGAAAATATTTTTTGAGCGATTGGAAACTTTTGATCGGGTCCAGACGTCTTAGATGTGCACAGGAAATTACAGGAATAAAATCAAGTGAAATACGCTCTAATACAATTCAATTCATCTAAAAAGAGAATGGGGATATTCAATATGAAAAAAGCCGGAGGACGTCAAGTCAAAAAGGTCATGTCTGCACTGGCCGTATCAGCCATGCTGATGTCAGCCTTGCCAGGGGCGGTAATCGACGCAGCAGCGAGAATCAGTATCTACATCAATGATGCCGAGCTGTCTTCTGCACAAGCGCCTGTCATGAAGGCCGGACGGGTATTGGTTCCGCTGCGGTCCATTTTTGAAGGGCTGGATGCTAAAGTGGGGTATACCAACAAAACCAAAACCATTACAGCCACTCGCGGAGACCAAGAGGTCTCACTGACACTGGGTTCCAAGACAGCTTACATTAACGGGGAAGCGGTCTCGCTGGACGTGCCTGCGAGTACGATCAAGGGTAACACGATGGTCCCTATTCGCTTTGTGAGCGAAGCATTTGGAGAGAAGGTATTCTGGAACTCCCGCAATCAGCGGGTGGATATCAAAACAACGTCCACGCCTCCTGTCGATGACACGAAAGCTGCGGCATGGAACATCTATGGATCCGTTTCAGGAAGTAATGGAGATGGTCGGGATCTGACGGTCAGCTTCACGCGCCCTACATCCGAAAAGGCAGTATCCGAATATCGCATTATGCTGGTGAAAACCCGTGATGTGAACAGCTTCAACGAGTCAGCGGCTTCAGTTGTGCCATCCGGCAATTATACTTCGGTTTCTCCAAATGGAAGCAACCCGAAGTTGACCCTGAATGCTCAGACACGTGACGTTAACGGAGATCTGCTGAATACAAGTGAAACTTATCGTTTGTATGTCCTGACCATGGGCAACAGCAGCAATAGTTACAAAAATGTACTTGCATGGTCTGCCCAGTCTTTGAAATTAAACAATGTGAAAACAACAGTTCAGCCTGTCACCAGTCTTCGTATTGCCGATATCAGTGACTACGGAGATGGCCGTGACTTGGAGATTAACTTCAATCAGCCAAGCAGCACGTCGAATATTACCTATTATCGTGCATTTGTCGTCAAAGCGAAGGATGCTTCATCATTCAATCTGACTGCGGCGAATAAAGTATCCAGCTCGAATTCAACGATCATCTATAAAGGGAACAACACAGCGGTCAAAAGTCAGCTTACCTCTTCCACGCGTGATACATCGGGGGAATTGATTCGCAGCGGCACCGCCTATGTCGTATACGTCATGTCGGTCAGCTCCAATGCAACAGCTGCTGACCACAAGCTGTCTTCCGTATCCTCTTCACTGACACTTAGCGTGAATACGGCAACGGCGCCTGTCATTACGCAAGTCAAGGACAACTCGGATTATGGAGATGGCCGTGACATTTTGGTGAGCTTCAATCGGTCTTCCGACGAATCCAAGGTAGCGAGCTACCGTATTTTCGTTGTACGCAACTCCGTGGCCAGCAGCTTCAATCTGGCAACGGCAAGCAATTTGTCTTCAAGCCTATACTATACCGTGAACAAAACAGGCAGCAATGTCACCACAACGTTACCTTCATCGATGAAAGATACAAGCGGGTATAACGTGACGAATCTGCAGGATTACCGGATCTATGTCATGGCTGTGGGCAATCAGCAAAACAACTACACCAATGCCTTGTCTTCTTCATCCACGTTATTGAGATTGACGACGAACGGAAATGCAGGAGCTGTCAATAACCTGGCAGTCTCGGATGTGAGTGACTATGGTGACGGACGGGATCTGCGGGTATCTTTCAACAGAGCATCAGATGAGTCTAGAGTTTCAGCCTACCGGGTGTATGTGGTTCGTTCCGCTAACGCAGGAAGCTTCACACTGAGCGCGGCTAACGCATCGAACAACTACTACCAAGTGAATAAAACAGGTGGCAACCTGTCGGTTACACTGCCAAGCAGCATGGTGGATACGAATGGAAACAGAGTTTCCAATAACGTGACTTATCGGGTGTTCGTCCTGTCGGTAAGCACAAGCGGCAACTCCAGTCAGAACGCGTTGTCTTCGTACTCGTCACAGATTACATTGACTCCAAATGCAGCGATAACAGCTCCGAGTAACGTAGCGGCAAGCGATATCGGTGATAATCAGGACGGACGTGATCTGCGCGTAACGTTCACCAAATCGGCGGATGAGACCAATGTGAATCACTATCGGGTGTTTGTTGTTAAATCCACGAATACCAGCTTCAATCTGTCGGCTGCAAATGCTGTAGGTAGTGCGAATTATACGTATGTAAGTAAGAATGGAAGCAATCAAACTGCGAACTTCACAAGTAACTCGAAAACAGTGGATGGTAGTCCCATTGTAAATGGTGTGGGTTATCGCGTGTATGTCATGGCGGTGAACGGTAATTCTTCCCTCGCCAATGCATTGTCATCAGGCTCAAACGTGATTACCCTCACTTCCAATGCGGCTGTTGGAGCAGTGAGTAACGTGAATGTTTCAGTGAAAAATCAAGGGCAAGCAGGAAATGCGTCGGATGTGACTGTGAACTTCAGTAAACCAACAACAGACAGTGGTATTGCAAATTATAGAGTATTAATTGTTCCATCTGGTCAAGTGACTGGATTTGACCTGAATTCGGCTCTCGGCATCAGATCATATGTCCAAATCTCCAAAAATGATGCTGGCAATCCTGTTCAGCTGAATAATGGTCACGTTGATATCAATGGTAATGCTCTTGTCGTAGGTCAGAAATACAGAGCATTTGTTTTGTCCGTATCCGATAGCGGTACGCGAGCTTCCAATCTGTCCGGTGCGTCCAACGAGTTCAGCATCCTGGCCAAACCGGCAGAGCCTGTTGCTGTTCAGTCAGCAACTATAACGAACATTGAGAATGCCAGTACAGCTACGGATGCAGGCCTGAAGGTAACTTTCACTAAAGCATCCGACGAAAAAGGGATTGGCCAATACCGTTTATTTGTAGTAAAAGCTCAAGATAGTCTGGATCTGCCTTCTGCAAATTCAAATAATAATTTTAAAGTAGTTACTGCAGGAGAAGTTTCCTTAACTAAAGATACGCTGGATTCAAGCGGAAAGGCGATTGAACTAGGAGTAGAGTACAAAGTGTATATCCTTTCGGTAACAAGTGATCCGTCGTTATACACAAGTGTTCTCTCTGCTCCGTCAGGTATAGCTAAACTTGATGCAGCTCAGGCAGCCCCAGTGAATCCAGATCCGGCAGTTCCAACGACTGACCCAAATGCCAGTCCGACTGATTCTGCTCAAGGCACCAGCACTAATTCCACAAACTAACTTAGTTTTTTAATTGAGTCATTGTATTGAGAGCTCCCTTACCAATCTAATTGGAAGGGAGCTTCCTTGTTATTAGCTCAATTCTTGTCGTCAAAAGGGTTCTCTAGGCCGTTGCTGGGCCGCGCCAGTAGGGGGATAATAGAAGAAAGAAGCGCATGATCCGAAGGGAATGATGGGATGCTGGCATTTCGCTTGACCGGGCTGCCGGATTCTCGGCTGCCTCTGTATCTGTATTGTATTGGAACACACGAGCAGAAAGTGCAGCTTAGGCCGGAAGGATTTCCGGTGCATCAGCTCTTCCTGTCACGCAGCGCCGCAGGCGAACTCAAGATTCCGGGTAAGGGGTCATGGCCCGTAGGAGCAGGCCAATTGTGGGTAGGTGAACCAGGAGTAGCCCACGAATTTTACCCGCATTCCAGGACAAACGGGGAACTTGGATATATCGGCATTGGCGGCAGTTCAGCCGGATCGGTGCTCCAATCAGCCGGGTTATTGCATGAGGGGCCGAGAGCCCTATCCGATTTTGAGAAGTTCTGGTCGCGAATGACGGATCTTTGGCATGGGCTGGACGATGGGAAGTCTGGTGTCTGGGATACCTCACTTATCGTCTACCAGTTTATTCTAGACATCGCCAGGTCCGTATCGACACAGGAGAGAGCAGATTTATCTGACCTGAGTCGTATCTCTGTGACGTCTGATCAGCGTGAGTCCGATCCGGGAAGTGAGGCATTTACCCGTGCGGTTGCCTTGATGCATGCCCACTACCAGGATGATCTGTTATTAAAGCATGTGGCCGAAGCCGTGGGATACTCCGTGCAGCATCTCAATCGTTTGTTTCATCAGCGCCAGGGCGTGACCGGGCATCAATATATGCAGCGTTTGAGACTGCAAAAGGCATCCGAATGGCTGGACAAGCATCCACGTGCGAGTGTGAGAGAGGCCGCAGAGATGGTTGGCATGGAGGTTAACTATTTTATCCGCATGTTCAAACGCGAATTCGGTGAAACGCCTGGCAAGGGGATCAAACAGCGGAACCAGTCTAGTGCTGAAAAAGGCGAACCCGATGTGACGCCAACGCTTTGAAGGGTAACTTTCGAGGATAGGTATGAAGAAAAGGTGAGTAATGAAGAAAGGGGCCATCATGGCCCCTTTTTGGTTTATTTCTTTTTCTGCCCGAAGAGCGGTCTCAGTAGAGCAAGCCCCACGATACCAATCACAAGACTAACCCACGGGGCTAAGTAAAATACCGGAAGACTGTCCCGCAGCGGATAACCGACGAACAGGACAAGCACAACAATGACGATATAGATCGCAATTCCTTTCAGGTTAACCTGGGGCCTCGACGTCATATCCTTGCCTTGATCATCCGGCCGTTCCGCCAGGCGGCGAAGCATCTCAACCAGGGCAATCCCGCCAACGGCTGAAATGATAATCGAAAACAGACTGATATGGCTGAATGGTTCTGTATCTCCACCGCTCCAGCCGATAAATAGCCCGGCTGCGCCCTGAATGAGCATGACAAAAGAAATGGCTGCCCATGCAATCATCACATACCACTTGGGTGTACGTTTGACTGGACCGGAAGCTTCTCCGTTCACATCTTCATCGTCCTTGGATGCTACAGCTGGCTTAGCTGGTTTATCGGCTTTCAATTTTTTGGATGAGTCTCTAGCCACAGATACAGATGAAGAACTCGGTGCTCCTGCACCTGTATCCAGGCGTTCGTGGATATCCTGTTCCAGGTCCGCTCCATATCGTTCGCGTGCTGATAGTCCATCCCGCTGGGCTTGTACAATGGCTTTTCCTTCAGCCAAAATCCATTCTTCCTGAGTTCTTTCATCTGCGTCGGTACGGCGGGCAATGCCGCTAATCTGGTCGAACAATTTTACATTTTCGGGCGTCATCCGGCTCATTTCGGTCATTTGCCGGTTTTGTATTTCTTTAAGCTTCTTATAGGAAATCCCCAATGATTGCTCCCCCTGTCTGAACACGTTACAGATCCCCAGTTTCCTGAAGACCCTGACGGTATTTTAGTATACGGGAAGGGCTCTCGTTTCGCAAAGTCATTCCTTATAAAAAAGCTGCTTGTGATTCATCCATAGCCCTACGCAGGCCAGAATGACACAGGTGCATAACAACACCAGCTTGCCATGATCACGTATCCATTCGATGAGATGTTCCATGAATTCAATCCCTTTCGCCGGAAGGAATCCGAGGTCAATTTGCATGTACATATTATCGATTAATTTCCCCATTTTTCCTGTGAAATATTCATAGGCTGAGCCCATATCCAACGATTGTGTGAAGGATGAATAAAGGCTGGCCGATTCCAACACAATAGTAGCATTTCAAACGAAAAAAACAGTAATGGGAGTGTGCAGACATGAATCAAGCGAATCATAATAACAACGAATTAACACGGAAGCTGCTGCTGAACAGCAACTCCCGTGGTGTGAAGGATGAAGTGGTTCCCATGGGACAGGGAGCAGCAGAGGATACCGAATTTGCAGTTGAGCTTGGTGAGGGACCCGACAAAACGGGCAGCTTCTGGGAAAGTTCTGATTTTGCCCGTGAGCATCGCTGGGAAGGTCAAGTAGAGACCCACGAGATGTTTCGCCGGAGCTATGAATAGTACATGGACTCCATGATCACCCTTCAGTATCGAGTGTAAAAGAGATACAGGCACCACCTTCAGACAGGTTACTGGCGCCTATGGTCCCACCGTGCTTCTCCACAATGCGTTTGGCGGTGAACAGGCCCAATCCGGTCTGCCCTTGGTGGCCGTGATAGAATTGGTCAAACAAATGCGGCAGATCCGCTTCGGTGAAGCCTGGACCCGTATCGCAGACAGTAACCTGCATGATATGTACATCCTGTATATCCACATGTAGTCTGATCTCCCCTTGTGGGGGTACATAACGTAAGCTGTTAGCCACCAAGTTATCCAGCACCTGACCGACCCGTTGTACATCCAGCTGGAGGGGCGGAGAACTGTCCGCCCTTCGATCCACGAGTTTGAATTCCAAATGCACACGTTGACTGGAACACAGGAAACCAATCTCTCGCTGCTTCATCTCCCAAAAGGAAGAAGGATCAACCGCTTCACGTCGAAGCGGAAAATAATCAAAATCGGTACCTGCGGCTACCGTCATATCCTGAATGAGCCGATTAATTCGCTTCACATTATGATCAATGACATCCAGATGGTTGCTCATGCTTTCGGCAGTATGTACAACATGTGCGGGTGAATCCTTAAGCAGTTCCACATGACCCTGAATCACCGTCATCGGCGTACGGAAATCATGGCTGATCGCACCCATCAGTTCACTCCGTTCCTGCTGAAGCTTCCATTCCCGGGTTAGGGCGCTCTTCAGTTCCTTGCGCATATCCTCGAAGGAGGCAGAGAGAAGACCGAGCTCATTAGGCGCGTGGTTATCCAAAATGAAGTCCAGATCCTGGTCCTTAATGCGTTTGGAAGCCAGAATGAGGTCCTGAATCGGCCGGTTCACATTACGACCCACTCTCCCAGCCACAAACCAGGTCGCTCCCGCGATATATACGAAGGGAGAAGCCAGCATCAGTCCGAGAAACGTATTCGTCCAGACGCGCGATATGGATGGAGAAGGGCTGGTTTCCAATCGGTATTGGAGTACAAGAGCACCTGAATACATTCCCTGATCTTCGCTTAGAGGCGAGATGAGCGTAACCAGTCCGCCTAACCCAAGTGTACTATCTGTGATTGTTTTGCTATTCAGCCTGCTCAGCAGGTCCATTTCATTCTCCACAACATGCTCCTGGATTGTTCCGTATCTTCTGTTTCCATGGGTATCCACAACCTGATAGGTGATGCCTTCCGGAGGGAGCAGCTGTTCCAGCTTGGCCTGATTGGCGGTGTCGGTCCACTTGATCTGTTGCTTCGCCTGCTCTTGTAAAGTGTGCTGAATATCGGGAATTTGAGATTCATAATAGTTGGCAGGCTTCAGCCACTGGTTGGAGAAGAGAAATGATATACCCGCGGCCCAGGTCAGGAGTGTCAATACGATGCTAATCCCCATAACGAGTGCAAATGCCCAGACGAGTTGTTTTTTGATCGGCCAGCGTTCCTTAATCATCGTACGGGCTCCCATTTGTACCCGACACCCCATACTGTTGAGATATACGCATGATCCGGGTCAGCTGCTGCCAGCTTGGCCCTTATTTTTTTGACATGTTCCGTGATCGTAGTCGTATCCCCCGTTGCTTCGAGGCCCCAGATGCGGTCGTATAGCTGTTCCTTGGAGAAAACCTGCCCTGGATGCGTGGCCAGCAGTTCCACCAAATCATACTCCTTGAGCGTGAGCGGAATGGCATGCTGCATGATCATGACCGTGCGCCCCTTCAGGTCCATTTGCAAAGATCCGTATCTGTAAAACGCAGGCTTATTCACGAGCGGCTGAACGCCATCGCGACGGGAACGGCGCAAGTGGGCAGCCACTCTTGCTTTCAGTTCCCCAAGACTGAACGGCTTCGTCATATAATCATCGCCGCCGATGGATAACCCTTGAATCCGGTCCATTTCGGCCTGCCTCGCACTGAGGAAGAGGATGGGGCAGCTCACCTCATCCCGAATCAGCCGGCAGAGCTCAAACCCGCTCATGCCGGGCATCATAATGTCCAAAAGAATCAGATCCGGCAGATTACCGAGAAGCTGTAATGCCTCGGTGCCGCTTGATGCCGTGGACACGTTATATCCTTCCTGTGTGAGTGTCTGATGAATCAGAGCCACAATATCCTTTTCGTCATCTACAATCAGAATGTTTTCGTTCATGATGATTTCCTGGCAGTATTTTTCGAGGCTGTTACTCCTTACTGCCGTCTCCGTTTCCTTCGAATAGTTGAGTATATATTGTACCTAAAATTTCCATGATCGTAAAAACAAGAATGCTAAGGAAGAATTCGATTCTTTCATTCACTCCAGGCATAATCTCGCCGATACATTGAAGATACACATGAATTCTAAAGATTTTATAACGTTCCATCTATTAATGATAATTTGCCTGTTGCACAGGCGTTTCCTCACGTTGACTTGAGGTTCCCAGGATGATATTATACTAATAACATCTTAATACACATTAAACTCATCGGATTTATATACAATAAAATGAATGAACGAGTAACGGCAAGAATGGAAAGGGGAAATTAGCATGGAGCGTCAGATCAGTATCCGTCATGGACAGGAAGAATTAACAGCTACGATTCATTATCCCGTAGTTAGGGATATCAAGGAGGGGAACCACCAGCAGCGTGTGCCTTTGGCGGTCATTTGCCATGGTTTTGTCGGCAGCCGGATTGGCGTGGATCGCCTGTTCGTGAAGACCGCACGTGAACTGGCTGAGGATGGATACCTGGTGCTGCGCTTCGACTACATCGGCTGCGGGGAGAGCAGCGGCGAATATGGAGCTGAAGGACTGGATTCCATGATCGCCCAGACTCGTTCTGTGCTGGACTACGCAGTGAACTGCAGTGATGTGGATCCAACCCGCGTAACATTGATCGGTCATAGTCTGGGCGGAGCAGTTGCTCTGCTGACGGCCATCCGTGATAAACGCGTCAAGAATCTGGTCATGTGGTCTGCGGTGGGCTATCCGTTCAATGACATCGTAAAGATTACGGGACGTGAGGTGTACGATCTGGGCGTGAAGCAGGGCTCGGCTGATTATCTCGCTTACAAGTTCACTCCGGCTTTCTTTGAGTCTCTGGCTGAGCATCAACCGTTCCAGGAAGCCGTTAAGTTTAACGGCGATGTTCTGGTCGTGCACGGGACATCAGATGACATTATTCCTGTAGACTATGCGTTCCTATATCAGAAGGTATTCTGGATGCGTCAGGAAGGACGCTGCGACAAGGAGATTATTTTCCAGGGGGATCATACCTTCTCTTCCGGCAAAGAGCGGGAGCAGCTGATCACGCGTACCCGGGAATGGCTCGGCGAACGTCAGAAGATCGAACAGGATTGGCAGCACTGGATGATCTAATGGCTAGGAGGACGTCTTAAGCTATCGAACACATAATGGAGTGGAGAACCAGAATGGCGTGATTGGGCAGTTTCGTGATGTCAGCTTGGAAAAGCGCCTTCTACGCGGTAGAATAGAGGAGTAGTATAGAAGCGTGACCATTCTATCCGTGTCTGGAGGTTGGCAGCAATGACATTACCCGCATTTTTCATTGCGCATGGTTCTCCCGCTATGGCGGTAGAGAGCAATGACTACACTCAATTTCTGAACCAGCTTGGAAACAGGCTGCCGGCTCCAAAAGCCATTGTTGTATTTACGGCGCATTGGGATTGTCCCGAGCCGTCCGTGACGATGGACGATACACATCAGACCTTGCATGACTTCTACGGATTCCCCTCTAATATGTATAACATCGATTATCCAGCGCCAGGACAATCCGAACTTGCGAATGAGATCTGCGCTCTCTTTACCCGCAGCAATCTGCCGCATCAGCCTGTTCGAGGCAGAGGTCTGGACCATGGAGTCTGGGTGCCACTGCTGCATATGTATCCACAGGCGAATATCCCTGTCGTTGTTGTGTCTGTAGATTCGCTGCGTTCACCGCAGGAGCAGTACGATATTGGCCGGATGCTTGAACAGCTGCGTCATGACGATGTACTGATCATAGGCAGTGGCGGTACCGTTCATAATCTGCGACTACTCGGTAGTGACGAAGATGAGCCGGAGGATTGGGCTGTGGAGTTCGATGATTGGATGGAAGAGCGGCTGGAGAAATGGAACACGAGAGAGCTGTTTCAATATGACAAAAAAGCTCCAAATGCCCGAACTGCGGTTCCTTCCTATGGAACAGAGCATTTGGCTCCCCTGTTCTATGCCATGGGCACAGCAGACATGTCCCGAAAAGCGAAGCGCCTGTTCCAGTCTTATCCGTATGGAACACTCAGTTTGAACTGCTGGCAATTCGGTGACGGCGTGTAACTTGGAGCAGACAAGAGGGATAGCTGTACAGTACGGCCCTCTATACAATGACATTCAGACATGAACCACTTATGAATAATAAAAGCAAAAGGTTCCTTCACCCAGCAATATTGGTGGGCGGAGGAACCTTTTTTGGTGTAAGCCTATATTTATTTTCGAATTTCGAAGAACTCACAAGCGGCACGAGAATGATAGGCAAGTTCACTGACACTGGACTGGACTACAATCGTTTGGCTGTCAAAACGGATAATGACACCACCGGAATCAATCTGATGGTTATCTTTAAATACCCGGATCTTGTGCTGCAATTCCATGGCTTCCTGGAAGTCGGCCTCGGTCTCAAGACGGCGGTTGGTCGGCATGTGGGGTACTCCTTTTGATCATGTACTTTAATTCCTGGTTCCATCATAATACGTCATTCTGTGCAGGGGCAAGTCAGGCATGAAAAAGCCCCGTTCCCCGGGGGATGGGGAGCAGGGCTGATATGGTATTCTGAACGTTACGCTGTTTTTTGAGCTGTATTTATGGTTGGTGTATCTTTGGGATGATTCCCTTTGTTCCGGCTGAACAATCCGCGAAGGTAAGGCAGTACCCAATGATCCAGACCGATTTTACCAGCATTGGCACCAGCAACGACGAGGAAGATTTGCATCAGAACCAGTTGTGCATTCGTGCTCACTGTACCCGAGAAGAGGAACGCGAAGTTCATCACGAGAGCCATCAGTGCAGCCAGTGTTGTAAAGCAGCCAAGGATGAGACCGACACCTACAAGGAATTCACCAAGCGGGATGATGAAGTCGAACAATCCGGCATTTGGTACTGCGAATTTCTCAAGGAACGTTCCCCACCAAGCCTGAACGGTTGGGCTTTCGCCTGTTGCTTTCTCAACTGCTCCAGCGAGGAAGCCGCCAGCCTGGAAGCCGCCTGTCAATTTGCCCCATCCGTGAGTCATCCAATCATAACCGATGTACACCCGAAGTACTGTCAAAATCCACATTGCCACTTTGTTTTCTCTAAGCCATTGGTTGAAGCTGAACATATAAACCACTCCTTCATGGAATCTAGTGTGTGTTGTTTGTTTTGGTTTTTCTAAGTGATCACCTTTGATGTCTTTATTGTATAGTTCAAAAGTCTTTTTGTTTGTGATAAAAATCACAATCTAGTTCAAATTTTAAGTAAGCTTTGATGAGTTCACATTTAAGACATAAATGATTGCCGAATTATCGTTTCAATTACTTGCTACGGGGGTATGAAATTGCCTTTATATCGAAGACAAATGGTGGTACGTGTGATTAAATGGAAAGAAAAACGTGAAATGGTTATCCGCATCCAGAAATAGCCACACCTTAGACCTAGGCCATTGTACAGGAGGTACAACGATTGAAGTCATTCAAATGGAATAAGGCAGCCTCTGCTGCATCCTTGCTGATTCTCGCCATAAGCCTGGCAGCTTGCCAAAGTAAGGAGGCAACGCAGCCGCCGGAACCGGAATCGGTACCAGCGCCTGTAGAAGAGCAGCAAGAGACACAAGAACCGGCAGCTCCGAAGTTCACCGCACCGCTGACCGGCTTGCCGGTTGAGGAGGCTGTTACGCAGAGACCCCTCGCAGTTATGATTAACAATGCACCTGCAGCCCGGCCCCAGTCCGGTCTGAGCTCGGCAGATATCATTATTGAGGTTCTCGCAGAGGGCGGAATTACCCGGTTCATTGCGATCTTCCAGAGTCAGGGCGGTGCAGAGACCGTAGGACCTGTACGAAGCATTCGTCCGTATCTGATTGAACTGGGTGAGAGTTATGATGGTGTACTGGTACATGCGGGCGGCAGTCCAGACGCTTATTCCATTTTGCAAAAGCAGCAGAAGCAGCACATGGATGAAATATCGAACAGCGGCCCTTACTTCTGGCGTTCCCCGGATCGGAAGGCACCACATAATCTGTATACTTCAGCGGACAAGCTTAGAGAGGGAGCGGACATTAAGGGGTATAGCCACGATACCGAATCTCCCGTCTACATCTATAATGAGGAAGGCTCAACTTCATCAGGAGAATCTGCAGCTGAGTTCGATATTCATTATTTATTGGATAGTTACCGGGTGACGTATGATTATGATGAAGTTAGCGGACGATATATGAGACTGGTGAATGGGAAGCCCGATCAGGATCAGGATAATGGAGAGCAGATTGGAGCAGCGAATATTATTGTAGCCGGTGCAGATCACAAGGTGCTCGATAGCGTTGGCCGTTTGTCCGTCAATGTGGAACAGGGCGGGGAAGCGATTTTGTTTCAAAAAGGCAAGATGGTTCGTGGTCAGTGGGTGAAGAAATCGGGTGATATTATTCGTTTTGTACAAAATGGGACAGAGGCTGCCCTGGTTCCAGGCCAGACCTTTATCAGTATCGTTCCTAATCAACCTGACTTTGCAAGTCATATTGAAGTCCAAAATCAAGTTCAAAATTAAGATTTAATGCAAACCAAATTCCTTCGCTTGCTTCATTAATATGCTGACCAAAATCAGAAGTCGAATCCTGTCGGTTCGTGTTTTGTAAACGCAGTGTAAAATCTGAGCATCATTTTTCCATCCATTCCAAATAATTAAGATTCATTTCAGATTAATGTGATAAGAATATAAAAAAGGATCGCAGCTTTTGTACAAACCATGAAACAAATATGATAAGATATCAAAGGTTGTCATTTCATGTTTCAAGGTTATCAGCAATTTCTCGTAAAGGGGATAGGACGATGAAGATAAAGAAGAAGGATATATTTTTCGAAACATTAGAGAATATGGCGGATACTGTCGTACAGGCAGCTGACTATTTCTCCGAGCATGTTTCCAACCTTCAGGATGTAACTCTGTTTACCAATGAAATGAAAAAATATGAGTCCAAGTGCGATGACTATGTGCATACGATCATTATGGAGCTCAACAAAACGTTTATTACGCCAATCGAGCGTGATGACATCATGGAATTGACAACAACACTTGATGACGTATTGGACGGGCTTGAAGCAACAGCTTCCCGATTCTATATGTACCAACTGACTGACCCGGATGAATTCATCGTGCAGTTCGCTGAGATTTTGCGCCAATCGGCTTACGAAATTCAAAAAGCGATCCATTTGCTGTCCCAGAAAAAATTGCTGGCGATCCGCGAATATACAATTCGTCTGAACGATCTGGAGAACCAGGGCGACGAAGTATTGCGCATGTGCATCAAGCATCTCTTCGCTACCGTGTCTGATCCGATTGAACTGATCAAGCGCAAGGAAATTTACGAGCGTCTTGAGACAACTACGGATGCTTGTGAAGACGTAGCCAACATGCTGGAATCCATCATTATGCGTAATTCTTAAGGAGCCAGAGAATAATGGAAACAACGATTTGGGTATTAGGTATAGTCGTCTTCCTTGCACTGGCGTTTGACTTCATCAACGGTTTTCACGACACTGCGAATGCCATCGCAACTTCGGTATCCACTCGGGCACTGACCCCGCGCCGGGCGATCATTCTCGCAGCGGTTATGAACTTTGTTGGAGCGATGATGTTTACGGGAGTAGCGAAGACGATCGGAGGAAGCGTTACAGATCCCACGAAGCTGGATAACGGGATAGAGGTCGTCATAGTCACCTTGATTGCCGCGATTATCTGGAACCTCGTGACCTGGTGGTTTGGGATTCCTTCTTCTTCCTCACACGCATTGATCGGGGCACTTGCCGGCGCAGTATTCGTTGGTGCAGGCTCCGATAAAGTAAAATGGGGCGGATTCATCGAGATCGTCGAGGGGCTTTTGTTATCCCCGCTGATTGCATTTGCCATAGGTTATGTGGTCATGACCGTTCTCAAATATATTTTTGCCAAACGCAGTCCGCACACCGTGAACAAAGGTTTCCGTACGGTACAGATCTTCACGGCTGCATTGCAGGCGTTCACACATGGTACGAATGATGCTCAAAAGGCCATGGGGATTATTACATTTGCGCTCGTAGCAGCAAATGTGCAGGATCATCTAGAAGTTCCGCTGTGGGTTAAAATCTCCGCGGCAACGGCGATGGCACTGGGTACTTCCATCGGTGGTTGGAAGATCATCAAAACGATGGGAACCAAAATCTTTAAAATTGAACCGATCAATGGTTTTGCTGCCGATTTGTCCGCGGCTTCCGTTATATTCACGGCAACACTGCTGCATCTTCCAGTAAGTACAACGCACGCTATTACATCCGCCATTTTGGGTGTAGGGTCCGCGAAGCGTTTCTCTGCTGTAAAATGGGGCTTGGCCGGACGTATCATTATTACGTGGTTCATTACCATTCCGATCACAGCAGTACTGTCAGGCTTGCTGTACTGGATTATTTTCTAAGAAAGTGATCCAAAAGCCATTCGGGACCGACTTGCACAGCTGTTCATAACTGTGTGAATATCGGGATATGTGGACAATTTTTAATTATATTATAGAGAAGCCTGTGCATGAACGTGTGGACAGGCTGGATATGTGGATAGCCATCCGTGGAATGATAAACCAAACGTTAGATTATCCTGTGGATACAGGGAACTGTGGATAGGGAATGAGAGAAGCCAACAGGGTTGGCTTTTTTTGTTGTCCCTGCAGCGAGAGGTTATGTGGATAATATGGATGTTATGCGGTGGCAGGAGACGGTTCGAGCATGAAGTTATACAATAGCGTAAAGGATATAGGACAAGGACGTGGTCTAATTTATGATTCGTACACTCGCCATCACACGAGATCATCAGGTCTCCATCAATATTCCCCTGACACAGCTGGACCTGCAGGATTATGCCTGGGTCTGGGCAGATTTCAACCAGCCTTCGGAGGAAGAAAGCCGATTGCTGGATACATATTTTCATTTTCACCCCTTGGCGATCGAGGATTGTCTGCATGTGCTGCAGCGCCCGAAGCTGGATTACTACGATAATTTACAGTTTCTTGTGCTGCACGCGCTTAATCCAACTACACTGGAAGCGGAAGAAGTGGATTTGTTTCTGGGATCGAACTTCCTCGTTTCCTTTCATCATGGTGTACTGGAAGAAGTGGATGAAGCATGGGAGCGCATTCTGCATCATGCACACGAACGCACCATCTGGGCACGTGGACCGGTAGCCGCTGCCTATACCGTGATGGACAAGCTTGTCGATCATTACTTTCCGTCGCTGTTTGCGATTGAGGATGAGCTGGCAGAACTGGAGAACCGGGGCGGCCAGGAATCGGTAGAAGACTTGATGAATCAGGTATTTGACCTGCGCAGCCGACTGCTGAAGCTTAGACGAACGGTCGTACCCATGCGGGATCTGCTCTACCGGGTAATCAACTCGCAGCACGTGCAGCGGACAGGAGAGCATACGGCGTATTTTACAGATATCTATGACCATCTGCTGAAGCTGACGGACATGATCGAGGCGGACCGGGAAATGACCTCGGACCTGCGGGACAGTTATATTTCCCTGAACTCCAACCGGATGAATCAGATCATGAAGACACTTACCGTTATTACAACGGTGTTCATGCCGCTGACGCTGATCGCCGGCATTTATGGCATGAACTTCGCCTATATGCCGGAGCTTCAGTGGAAGTTCGGATATGGAGCCGTGCTGCTGCTGATGTTTGTACTCGGTGGGTGCATGGTGGCATGGTTTGTGAAGCGCGGATGGTTCAAATAAAGGATTTATATAGAAGTGGTAATGAGGATACGAAATAGGATGTAACGAAGCGATGATCTTCTTTTGCCTTGTTGTAGCCGGGCGTAAGAGATCATCGCTTGTTGTCTGTTCAAGAAAGTGAAAGTGAGTGTTGAAGCTTTAAGTACTGTGGTTGCAGAGCGTATCTTCTATAGTTGGGTGTACCGAAAATGATCATCAAACGAAGCGAGTCTATGACAGACAGGCATTCGGTTAAGGGGGATATCAACGATATCCACATGTGAATATCTTTTTATCCGGGGTTATGGGCTGTGAATAACTCATTAACGCAATCCGGACGTTATTCTTCAAGAACGAAAGTTGCCGAAGCAGTAGGTTGTCCATTGACCACAATCGTCAAAGTATGAAGTCCGGCATAGTAACGTCTGGTGGTAATCACCTTGAACGATTGCTTCGTAGCGACCTTGCTTCTGCCCACAGGATACGTTTTATCCGAGCATTTGAAACGTTTGGGTGCCTGCTTGCCACTCGCCTTCATGTATCCAATCTCATATTCAATCCGCAGCATTTGAGGCTGCCCACTCGCATTGACCACATCGAACGTAAATTCCAGCTCTTCACCAACGGCAATCGTATCCCGTGCAAGCTGAAGCTGCTCAACGTGCACCGCATCTTGCTCAACATAGCCAAAGAGGGCGAGGGCTTTGGGATGCCCCTTTTTGAGCAGCGAGCGGCTTGCGTGGCGCACAATCCAGTCGGTATGTGCATGCTGACCGTACCAGGTGGAGGCGAGATCCAGAACCAGATCAGGATGGTCTTTCGAGATATCGTTTAGATGATTCGCTACACTTTTTCGTACGTAGAGGGAGTCGTCCTGTTTCAAGGCATGGAGAATGGGAAGTGCTGGCGTTGGATCCGCAATCAAGCTGCGCAGCTTGGAACCCCATGGCAGACGAGGGCGACTGCCTTCGCTGGCAAGCCTGCGAATATGCTCGTTCTCACTGCTTGTCCATTCCATCATCCGTTTCAACGTCTCGATCGGATACCGTTCAATAAACGGGCGCACCGCGAACTCCGAGCTGGAATAAGGTGTGAAGACCGTCAGGTACTTCATGGACAATTCATAATGTTCAGGTGCAAGTCCGTTCACCTCGATAAAATCAGGGACAAACAAATACTCGACCCCTCGCAGCTGCGGTGCCGCCTGTTCGAGGACATGCAGCACCTCCTCATAGGAAGAGGGCAGTACTTCGGTCAGCGCCAGTGTAATACGGCGAATACGTGCCTTGAATTCTGCCTGTTCCCAGCCTTCGGCAAACACGAGATTACGAAAGTGTGCCTTGTCCAGGGCAGGGTAATATTGATGCAGCAGTTCGCCGGTCCGATCAATTAATCCGAGCGTATATTTATCCTTAAACAGTTCCATGGTCCGCCTCCTTTATCTACTACCCAGTATACCTTAATTCACAGAAATAAGAACATAGGTTCTCGGAAATTTATTTGAGATACTTTAAATGAGATAGTTGGGAAGGGCTAAAGCGATAACTGGGCCTGCTCGTAAAGAAGATGAAGGCACCTTCCTTATTCAAGGGAGAGGTGCCTGAGGGAATGGTTAACGTTTGCTGCTTGAGGGACGGCGCTTGGTGGAGCTTGTTTTCCGCCGAGTCGTGTTACTGCTGCGGCGACGTGGAGTAGTCGTAGTAGACTTCTTGCGGCGCTTGCGCGGGCGGGACCGAGGTGGAGTATATTCCTCATAATCAGTCTCCGCAGGACTGCTCTTGCCTTTCCCTTTTCCAAAAGGCAGAATGCCCATAACAAGTTTCATCATTGGAGCCATCTGTTGAATGCCGCCAACGACCTTCTGCATTTTACCAATTCCACTCATGATGCCGTCGATTCCGCCAAAGCGGTCGATCATTCCCTTCAGTTCACCGAGATTGGCCAGCGAGAACCCGGAACCTCCTGAAGCGGCAGGTGCCTCAACCGGAACTGGAGGAGCAACGGGAACACCGCCACCATACAAGTTTCCGCCAGGTGCGCCTTGCCCGTAAGGTACAAGTGCGGATGCTTCCACTTCACCGTAGACCGGATAATAGGGCTCTACCCCGGGGTACATCGGCTGCACTTGGGTTTCATTCAATGAACGCTGTACCGCACCAGGCGGAGCATAGGCAGAAGTGTGCGCCTGTCGGTGTGAATAGGAAGACGGACGCTGCCGTGGTGTGGGCTGGCGATGATAATAATGCTGTGGCATAAACGATCACGTTCCTTCTATATTGGATTTCGGAAATGCGTTCCTTCAACTGTCAGGTCCATAGGCGTAAACAGACCGTGATGGAACTCCCTTTTGCTATACTGTATGTCATTCGCGGAGAGACGGCGTAGGCGGGTGTCACGGAAAACGGGATATTTGCGGAATTGGGCGCAGGGGACAAGGAAGGATTCATAATCATGGAAAAGGGAAGCTTGTACACAAAATTGTAACAATTAGAAGGGTTAAATCCCTACATAAGTAATCGGGAATATACAGGTGGAAAATGGAATATATCGCAGGAATACCGGGTAGTGTCCGCGTGTGGAGGACAATAGTACCTAATGGAAGCGGTAACATGTATTTTTATTCTGTAGTGCGTGAAATCGTTAACGCTTGAAATACCAACTCAGGGTGAGTACAATGAAGGTACACAGTAACCGCTAGGGGATGATGATGAAATGCAGCTGAAAAAGCTAAATGATAAAAGTATTGAACAACTATTTGAGGCCATTCTCACTCTGAAAGATATTGAGGAGTGCTATGTGTTTTTTGATGACCTCTGCACGGTGAACGAGATTCAATCCATGTCCCAGCGGCTGGAAGTTGCTCGTATGCTTGGTAAAGGCAACACGTATAATCAGATTGAAGCAGAGACAGGAGCTAGTACAGCTACCATCTCCCGCGTGAAGCGCTGCCTGAACTATGGCAATGATGGTTACAAAATGACATTGGAACGTCTGGGTCGCTAAGATGAAGAAACCGGGTGTACTGATCATTAGTCACGGTTCTCAGGAGAAGACCTGGGTAGAATCCGTCGATGACGCGGTCTCCCGGCTTAATCTGCCTGACGATCTGCCTGTTGAAGCTTCATTTCTTGAACTTGTGGAAGGACGCCTGATCCAGGACGGTATCAACCGACTGGAGGCACAGGCTGTAACGGATATACTGGTCGTACCGCTATTCGTTTCGTCTGGCAGCACGCATGTGGATGAAATTGAATATGCAATCGGCGCGAAGGAAGCACCGGAACGGGAAACGGATCTGGAACCCTTTCAGGTAACTGCAAGAGTACACTTCGGTTATCCTGTGGATAACGATCCGGATATTGCCGTGATGGTGTGGGATAAGGTGAAATCGCTGTCCCGGGAGCCGAAGCAGGAGACGATTCTACTGGTTGGGCACGGGAGCATTCACGATGGATTCCGTCAGCGTTGGGAGACAGGCATCTCCTCACTCGCGCAGCGGGTACAGGATGTCAGTGGCGTTGCCCATACGGATTATGCACTCCTCAATCCGGAGAGTGTATATGACAAGGCGAAATACTGGAGCCAGGAGCAGGGAACCCGCGTTATTGTGGCGCCGCTGTTTTTGAGTGCCGGTTATTTTACCATGAACGTCATTCCAGGCAGGCTGAAGGAACTGGACTATGCGTACAGCGGTGAGACGCTGCTGCCGCATCCGCTTCTGGGGAACTGGCTGGAGCGTCAAATTCAACTTTTACTGGACAAATGTAATGAGGGTAGGCCCTTTCTTAAGAAGGGGACGAGCACTTTAAAATTATAGACAATGAAACCACGTCCGCCGGACGTGGTTTTCTTATTGCTGGTGTTTCTTGAGGAGGAGCTTATCCTTGGACCACGAGTCCAGGCAGGCTCAGATGAAGCTCCAATAATGCAATTAACTGATCGACCATATCCTCTGAAGAATAAGGCATGGCATTCATAATCCACCATTCCAGCAGACCTACGGCAGCAGAAGCCAGAAACTGTACAGTGATCTCCTTGCTCATGCCTTCCCGAACGCCGCACGCATCCATCTGTTCTTCGAAGCCCTGAATCATAATCGTCATGATCTTGCTCCGGAAGGCCGGAATCCCTTTTTTCGTGAGGAGGGTGGTATAGATGGCTGCATGTTCCTCGAGATAACGGAAGGTTCGCAGCAGCGCGTCTTTTGCCGTCATTGGCGTTGGATAGTGATCGATCATGCAGGTGTCCACCAATTGCTGCAGGTACGTCTCAATACAGCGGTCCAGCAGATCATACTTGTCTGTATAGTGCAGATAGATCGTTCCCCGGTTAACATTGGCCCGATCTGCGATGTCATTGATCGTCATTTGCTCGAAATCCTTCTCATCCAGCAATCCTACAAAAGCCTCCATGATGGCCTTTCTGGTTTTAAGCACACGTCTGTCCATGGCGCCTCCTCTACATGATTCTTCGTTTTCTGTATATCTCTCTATAAATGCTTACGCTTTTCAACAAAAAGGAGTATTTCGTTGATTATTCAACGAAAGCGGGTTTTTTAGCGATTGAAGCATGAAAGCTGCTTTGATACTCTAATTTTATCAACAACTGTTCATAAAGCAACGATTATTCATAAATAACGAAACTGAGGGGAAGCGAATGAAAATATTGGTCTATGGTGCGGGTGTGCTAGGCAGTCAGCTGGCCCATGTTCTGGTACGTGGAGGTAATGACGTTACCGTTCTGGCGAGAGGGAAACGAGCTGAGGAATTGGAGAGGGATGGCGTAGTCATTCGGCATGTATTTCAGTTTAGAACGACGGTTGATCCGGTTCGGGTAACAAGAGAATTAAGAGCGGAAGATGTTTACGATCTCATTTTCGTGGTCATGAAATATAACGATTTTCCATCCGTGTTACCCATTCTCGCGAATAACCGGAGCACCAACATCGTGATTGTAGGCAACAATGCAGATGCACGAAGCATGCAGACCTATCTCGAGGGCAACAGCCCAGTGGATAAACAAGTCGCGTTTGGTTTTCACGTTAGCGGCGGGAAGCGTCACAAGGATCGGATGATGTCCATAGGTGGGGGGAAGGGACTGATGGTGATTGGCGCACTGGACGGTGAGATCCCTTTTCAACCTCTGCTGGATCAGGCCTTTGCCAAAGCAAAGTATAAACTGGATGTGATTGAGGATATCGACGCTTGGCTGAAGAGTCATCTCATCCCAATTCTGGTGCTGAATGCGGTAAGCTTCAATGAAGATCGAGAGTTGAAGAAGCTGGAGGGAAACCGAGAGCAGCTCCTGCACATGATTGGCGCCATGGATGAGGGGATAGCCTTACTGGAGGCGATGGGCATCGCCATGATTCCTCGAGCGCAGGCGAAGCTGATCCGCAAGCATAAGCGTCTGCTGTATCTTTTGCTGAAGATCTACAGCATGCTTCCGGTGCATAAGCTGGTTGCAGGTGCTTTTGGCGAAATAGAGGCAATGGACCAGGCATTTACGGAGTGGAAAAGGGTAACGAATGTACTTACGCCCCATTGGGATGCACTCCGAAAGGATTTTACCATCCTATAATACGATATGCCCATGTTCAAACTATCTTTCTGTTGCTCAAACCATCGATCCCGATTACAATAAAACCAACTAATAAAATGGGGATAAGGAGATATGAGGATGCGGGAAGTGCCTATGCGTTATGTCAAAGCGAATCAGGTCGGGATCGTGCTGTTTGTGCTCCTATCGTTTGGGTTCAATCAGCTGCTGATCTTGGGTGCGTTGTGGATCATTCAGGTGGTCGGGCTCGTCTCTGGCGGGAAGCTGAATCTATTTGTCCAGATCGGGAAAGCCGTGCTTAAGGGAAAAGGTACGGAAACCCAGGCAGTAGAGCTGCAGCGCTTCAATAATATTCTGGCGGTTGTGTTCCTGTCACTGGCTCTCATCTCATTCTCCCTGAGCTGGCAGGTAGCCGGTTATCTCTTCTCGGGAATGCTTCTGCTTGCTGCAAGTGCAGCGCTGCTCGGTTATTGTGTGGGCTGCACCGTTTATTTCTGGTACAAACAGCTTCGCGCAGGCAGACGAATCGGCTTCTAAACCGATGATGAAGGTGAAATATAAATGTAACGTGGATGCGGCTTCGTGATTCGGAGCCGTTTCTTTGTGCTTTTTGAAGGAGAAAAAGGTTAAATTCCTGTCAGACGGGCAGAATGGGTGTCTATGAAATGGGTTAATTACAGTTGAACAGAAAATCGCTGGCTGTGTAAAATAACATAGTATATGCTTGCCGGATGGCGTAAATCCGTTACAGGCTAGGACATCTTTACATTTGATGATATGATAGAATATAAAGGCTCTGGAATGAGATGGAATTCCTTATGCATAGATATAGGTATGATGAAGATTCGGGCAGGATTAACGGACGTGGGTGATCATGTAAAAATGTTCTCCGGTTGTGGACGCTCGCAAGTGAAAGAAAATGAGGTCGCTCAGACTCATGGATAATGTGGAATAGGTGGCGTATGAGATGAAAAAGGCTCGCTTAATATATAATCCGACCTCAGGCCGGGAAGAAATGAAGAAACGTCTGGCTGATGTGCTGCAGCGTTTGGATCAAGGTGGCATCGAAGCTTCAGTACACGCAACAACGGGTGAGGGAGATGCAACCCGTGAAGCGGAGCTGGCGATTGAACGTGGATATGACATGATTATTGCCGCAGGTGGCGACGGTACGCTTTACGAAGTCATCAACGGCATGGCCGAGCGGGAGAATCGTCCGCCGCTGGGTGTATTCCCTTTGGGAACAACGAATGATTTTGCGCGTGCGCTCGGGATCCCGAGACAGTGGGAGGATTATGTGGATCTGGTCATTAATCAGCAGACTCGTCCGCTCGATCTGGGGAAGGCAAATGATAAATACTTCATTAATATCGCAGGCGGCGGCTCGTTGACGGAACTGACATATGAGGTGCCAAGCCGTCTGAAAACGATGATCGGACAGCTCGCCTATTATATGAAGGGCATCGAGAAAATGGCCAGTCTGTCTCCGCAGGAGCTGATTATCCGCGCGGCAGGCCAGGAAGAGATTCATGACGAATTCATGCTCTTCCTGATCGCCAATACCAATTCCGTCGGGGGCTTCGAGAAGCTTGCACCAGGGGCAACGATAGACGACGGAATGTTCGATGTGATTGGTGTACGCAAATGTAATCTGGCCGACATGATCCGCCTCGTTACACTCGCGCTGCGAGGGGAACATCTGAACGATAAAAAAGTGCTTCATTTCCAGACGGATTATATGGAAGTGACATCGCCGGGATATGTACAGCTGAACCTGGATGGAGAGCTTGGCGGTACTTTGCCTGCGACGTTCCAGAACCTCCAGCATCACCTGCTGCTTTATCGTTAAGAGGATAGGTGGTGGTGCGGGGTGGCAGTGTGTTTTTCCAGTTGCCGTCCGCGTGGGGATCACGTATAATCTCAGGGTGAAATTGAAAAGATGAAATGTAATGAACTCCCCATGTGTGGGGTGATATATAAGAAGAAAGAAGTGAATGTACGTTGTCTAATACGAACCGCAGCGGTCGTGGAAAAAACCGCCGGAATTCGGCTGCCTCTCAGGGGCAAGGGAATGCGATGGCATCCCGTCAGCCAGGTAAATCATCTCGTCCATCATCACGTCAGCAAGGGAAAGAGGTGCGGCCACAAGGCGCATCTCTTTCTGCCGTTCGTCCGAAGGGACGTGGACGTGAATCCGCGCCAATCGAAGGACTTCCGGTCAGCAAAAACGAAGAGACCGTCATTGACATCATTGGCATGAACCATGACGGTGAAGGTGTAGGCCGTGCGAATGGATACACGCTCTTCGTACAAGGTGCGCTCCCTGGTGAAACCGTCCGTGTGCGCGTAATGAAGACCAAGAAGCAGTACGGCTACGCCAAGCTGCTTGAGATTGTGAAGGCGAGCCCGGATCGTGTATCCGCGCCGTGTCCGATCTATGATCAGTGCGGTGGCTGTCAGATCCAGCATATGAGCTACGCCGGACAGCTAGCGTGGAAGCGCCAGCTGGTGGTGGATAATTTGCAGCGGATCGGGAAGCTGAACGTTATGGTGGGGGATGCAGACGCTCAGGGTGATGAAGAAGCGAACCTCAATAGACTGTCTGAAGAAAATGTGGATCAGGCAGCTGAACTAGCTATTTCCGAAGAACAAGGGAACGGCAGCAATCGTATTCGTCTTCGGCTGGAAGGTGTCATGAACGAAGAAGCTGCTGCGCAAGGTATTCGTGTGCTGCCTACCATGGGCATGGACGAGCCATGGCGCTACCGCAATAAGGCACAGGTGCCAATCGGCGTGACCGAAGGTGGCTTGGTCGGTGGATTTTATGCCAAAGGAAGCCATCGGATCATTGATATGGAGACCTGCCTTATTCAGCATGAGCATAACGACGAAGTCGTAGCGAAGGTGAAGGAGATCGGTAGCCATCTCGGGATCAGTGCATACAACGAAGAGACAGGCCGTGGCCTGCTGCGTCATGTGGTCGTGAAGAAGGCATTCCGCACAGGTGAGATGATGCTTGTTCTGGTCACCAATGGCCGAGATATCCCTCATAAGGATGAATGGATCGGCAGTATTCGTGAAGTGATCCCGCATGTGGCGAGCATCTGCCAGAACGTGAACAAGAAACAGACCAACGTCATCTTCGGCGACGAAACCCGCGTCCTGTGGGGCCGTGATGTGATCTACGATTATATCGGGGATGTGCAGTTTGCGATCTCTCCACGTTCGTTCTACCAGGTCAACCCGGTACAGACGGAAGTGCTGTACGGGAAGACGGTAGAGTACGCAGGGCTGAGCGGCAAAGAGACTGTTATTGATGCATACTGCGGCATCGGTACAATCTCTCTTTTCCTCGCGCAGCATGCGGATCAGGTGTATGGGGTAGAGATCGTGCCCGAAGCCATCGAAGACGCTCGCAGCAATGCGATGCTGAACGAGATGAAGAATGTGAAGTTCGAAGTCGGGGCATCGGAAGATGTCATCCCGCGTTGGAAAGAGCAAGGTATTGAAGCAGACGTCATCGTCGTCGATCCGCCGCGTAAAGGCTGTGATCCACGTTTGCTGGATACCATCCTGGAGATGAAGCCGGAGCGCGTGGTATACGTGAGCTGTAATCCAAGCACCTTGGCACGTGATTTACGTGTGCTGGAGGATGGCGGTTACCGAACGGTTGAGGTAACGCCAGTGGACATGTTCCCGCATACGGTACATGTGGAGTCGGTGGCGATGTTGGTTAGAAGCTAAACATAAATAGAAGGGGTTCGAGAATTCATATATGATTCTCGAACCCCTTCTTGTCTTTGTTTTAATACCATCCATGAATTTATAAGTAATTCTGGAGTGAGGCGGTAATTAATATACGTGTACACCCGTACCAAGCACGGATTTGTTTTGTACGGAATTACCGGATAGATATACCTTTTGCAGATTAGGCAGCTGGCTTAGGGTCTCGATATTGGAAATGGCATTGTTCTCGAGATGAAGCTCCTCTATGGCCTGCCAGTTACTCATAAATTCGAGAGAAGCCAAATTGCTGTCTTGCAGGGTGAAGGAACGCAGAGCGGACAGTTTGGAAAAGTAAGGCATCATTTGGTCAACTTCATTAACAGAGGTGTTGTTTATGCTGAAATACGGCTGCTCTAATGTTAAATGTTCAAGTACGCTGTTCTCCGCGGCGGTCGTTTGTTCAAAGTTCAGCCTGCACTCGGAGCACATCAGAGATTTGACCTGCTCCAAACGAAATAAAGCATCGCTCTCCTTATATAGTGACGAGTCGTAAATGCTTAGGGCCTCTAGGCTGGACAAGCCGTCCAGGGCGCCAAGGCCGGTTACTTCACTGACCTCCGAGAGGGAGAGTTGCTTAAGTTTCGGAAATTTCCCCAGCGCCGCCAAATTCAATTCTCCACTTCCGCCTCGGAGCGTCAGGCTGGTTGCGGAGGGCGCTTTCAGCTCGGGGAGAAAGGAACTTGGAATTTCCACTCGCTCTACTTTAGGCAGTGTCAGCACTTCTGCATTCTCGTAATAACCGGACAGCGCTAAATCTCGCAGCGAGGAGAGGCTGTTGATGGGTTTGACCGAGCTGAGCTTGCTTAAAGAAGCCAGGCGTAGTTTCGTGATGGAAGTCTTGTCGGTCAGACGCTCCAGACTGGAGAAGTTTACATTTTCAATATCTAGCGTTTGTAGAGCAGGCATGTTTTGCACAAAGTCGATGGACTTTACATTCGTTAAAAAGGACAAATGAAGCTCCTGAAGCTGAGTTAAGGCGTACAGCGGCTGCAGGTCTGTGGCTTCACTGTAATTGATGGACAGTGAGGTCAGCCCGGTCATAGAAGACAACCATCCCAGTTCATTGATATAGGTGAGCGACAGGGACTTGAGCGGCAGTTTGTTCAATAAAGAAAAATCCGTTACCGATTCATCCACATAGGTGATGGATAACGAGTTCAGATTAGGGAATTCCAGCAGTAGGGCCAATTCCTGATTGCTGCGAAGCTGAGTGGAAAGCTCCGTAACTTTGGACTTATCGCCAAAGTAGCCGGAAAACGTGCTGAAAGATTCGTTAAAAGCACCACTATAGCTTTTTAATCCGGACATATGAGCAAACGTGGTTTGGTTCGACTGGGAGATTTCATAGGTATTCGTCAGGTCCAATGCCGTCAGTCCCGTAAAGGCTTCAAAATCTCGCTGATCGATCTCCTGAGTATTCAGTTTCTTGTCCTGAGTAACATAGGTGATCTTCTCGGCCTGTTCATCGCTGAAGGGATCGGAGAGGCTATATGTAAACTTCCACTGATCATTCTCCGAATGCTCTACGGTTAAATAGCGAAGACGAGCCAATTCCTCCTCTGTTGGCAAGGCAGACCCTTTATCGAAGATATCCCGCAAAAAGGAGAGCAGAACCTCGCTTTCAGGCATCTTCCTCACAGGCAGATTGGCTTCTGCTTGGGGATGAGTGGAGCTGACGCTGTAATAAAAATAAGTGCCGATGGCCCCGGTTAGGAGCAGCATCAATAACAGCACCAGCCTAACAGGGACGTTCAGCTTCGGTGCTGTTTTTGGGGGCGTTCCGTGGTAGTGATTAATGGTCTGGTCCACGTGATAGACAGGATTTTGTTTCAATAAAAGCTCTGTTTCACAATAGGGACACTTTAATATCTCACCCTCTTTGTATTCAATTCGTCCGTTGCAATTGGGACAGTTTAACGGGATAAAAGCCACGAATGTCCCCTCCTTCATTATGATGGTCATAAGATCATGCTGAACGGGCAGCTAATTGCATTATACCTTGTGAATTTACGTTTGATGAGAGAAAGAAGTTTCGCATAGCGAAGGAGCAGGGAAACCCTGCTCCTCTTTGATCTTATTAAAGTGTGGCTGGTTGTGGCATCGGAACGAAGAGCATGTCCATACCCTTATCAGACTTGATATAGTCCTGAAATAATCTAGGATTCCCCTTTAATTTGGAGTAAGAATTCTCTTCCATGAAGTGGTATTATCTGGTGAGAAAGGAGGCTGGTTACAATAAATTATGTAAGCGCTTTACATGGTTTATAAAAAAATTTGGTATGGGGGGAAGGCTTCGAATGAGGAAATCATTTAAGCAGGTCGTTTCCGGGTTACTCGCAGCGGCTCTGCTTCTTCCGGGCGGCTTTACGGCTCAGGCAGTAAGTGCAGCAGATCCAGCAGCATCGAATTCACAGATTGTCTATCAGGAAACATTCCAGAATGGTAAGGGCAAAGCAACTCAATCCGGTGGTGCCCAGCTGGAAGCTGTCACAGGCAAGTCATTTGAGGGCAATGATGATGGAGCAGCGCTAAAAGTCAGTAACCGATCCAAAAACTATGATGGCGTGGATATTGCATTCACCGATCTTGGTTTGACCAATGGCAAAGAGTATTCTGTAACCGCTTCCGTTTATGTCGATACGGATATTAATCCACCTGCAGCCGGGAAAGCCGTCCTGGAGGTTGTAAGCAATAAGGGCGTTGATGGATCTGAGGCATACACTGGAATTAGCTCTACTGACTTTGTAGCCGTCCAAGGCATTACGCTAACCGCTGATCTCTCCGTTGACAGTGTGGACAAGACAGCTCTGCGAATCAAGTCTGATGAAGCAGGTAAGGGTGTCTCTTTCTATATTGGAGATATCACAATTACACAGGCAGCAGCACCTGTCGAACCCACGGTAGTCCTTAACCAAAGTTTTGAGGACGGCAGTACCGGTGGTTGGGGCAAGCTTGGTTGGGGATCGAACGGCGATACTGCGGTCGTTGACGACGTAGCCTCTGAAGGTACGAAGTCTCTGAAGTTCTTCAATCGGGCCGATGAGCAAGCCGTTCC
This sequence comes from Paenibacillus sp. ACRRY, assembly GCF_022346995.1. Classification (GTDB taxonomy): domain Bacteria; phylum Bacillota; class Bacilli; order Paenibacillales; family Paenibacillaceae; genus Paenibacillus. The sequence goes on from NZ_JAKRNM010000004.1 coordinate 63,094, forward strand.
TGCCCTCGTACTTACAGACAAGATGAAATCCGACCGTAAGTACGATATCTCCCTCAAGGTAAGACTCGGTTCTGGTGAAGGCCAGTTCCATCTGGCTTCCAAGATCGATTCTGAAATCCTAGCGGATGATCAGAAGTATCCTTGGATTATAGGGAATAAACATGTAACCGCTTCCGACTGGACTTTATTTGAAACCAAAGGTTACGAAGTTCCTTCTAAAACGAATGAGGTCATCATCTATGTTGAACCATCAAACAATACGTTAACCTCCGATATTTACATTGATGAAGTCATCATCACCGATGTGACCCCTGGTGAAAGCGAACCAGAGATTGTGGATAAAACAGGAATCACTGCAGACTTTGAGAGCGGTCTGGATGGATTCAAAGCACGCAACGGCCGCGAAACAGTTGACCTTTCTCAATCTGATAATCATACCCCTGACGGCAAGCAAAGCTTGCTTGTGACGACTACGGCACAATATGATGCAGCCTTGGTTGATGCTACAGGCAAAATGGCGAAGAATCACGAATATGAGCTGTCTGCATGGGTGAAAATGGCACCAGACGAGGCGCCTACGACACTTCGTATTAGTGTTCAATACGTGGAGAGTGGCTATGCGAACGTTTCACAAAATGCAACCGTTACAGATCAAGAGTGGGTACACCTAACAGGAAAATATACACTCACGACGACTCCAAGCGTACTCAATGCGTATATTGAAACGGCAAATGACGATGGTGGGAACCGTACCTTCTTCCTGGATGATTTTGCTCTAAAATATGTGGGTCCTGTAACTGCTGCGCCTCCGATTCAAGAAGACCTTCCTGATCTGAAGGAGGTTTACAAGGATCATTTCCTGATCGGTAACATTGTTAATCCGGCGACCTTTGACGAGACCCGGCTCAAGCTGCTGACGAAGCATCACAATGTCGTCACGTTTGAGAATGATATGAAGCCGGATTATGCATACAACACGGACAGACAATTTGATTTCACTGCAGAAGATGCACTTGTCCAAAGAGTACAGGATGCAGACCTTGATCTGCACGGTCACGTGCTCGTATGGCATGCGCAGTCTCCTACATGGCTGCATACGGCAGCAAACGGCGAACCTTTGAGCCGTGAAGAAGCTCTGACGAACCTGAGAACACATGTTAAAACGGTCGTTGAACATTTTGGTGACAAGGTCATTTCCTGGGACGTTGTCAACGAAGCCATGAACGATAACCCGGCTAATCCGCAAGACTGGAAAAATGCATTGCGTAACTCCGGCTGGTTACAGGCCATCGGCCCTGACTTTCTTGAGGAAGCATTCCTTGCAGCCAAAGAAGTCATTGACGAGAATGGATGGGACATCAAGCTTTACTACAATGACTACAACGATGACAACCAGAATAAATCTACAGCGATCTACAGCATGGTGAAAGAGATCAATGAGAATTACGCGAAAGATCACCCTGGCGAGAAACTGATTGATGGCATCGGCATGCAAGCCCACTACAATCTGGGCACAAGATTGGACAATGTGAAGATGTCACTCGAACGTTTCATTTCCTTGGGTGTAGAAGTTAGTGTCACCGAATTGGACATTATGGCAGGCACCAACTCTGCAATCACTGAAAAAGAAGCGAAGCAGCAGGCCTACCTGTATGCCTCATTAATGAATCTCTATAAGGAGAACAGCGAGCATATTCCGCGTGTGACCTTCTGGGGATTGAATGACAGCACGAGCTGGAGAGCCGAGCAGAACCCAACCTTGTTCGACAAGAATTTCCAAGCCAAAGAGGCCTTCTACGGGGTCGTTGATCCGGAGAAGTACCTGGCAGAACATCCTCCCGAAGAGCTTGATTACAAGAAATCAACTGCCCTCTACGGGACACCATCCATTGATGGTTCTGTAGACAGCATATGGAGCAAAGCTCCTGAATTGAAACTGGATACGAAGCAAATGGCGTGGTCCGGTGCGACAGGAACGGCAAGAGTACTGTGGGATGATGACAATCTCTATGTGCTCGTTCAAGTGAAAGACGATCAACTGAACAAGACCAATCCAAATGTATGGGAACAGGATTCCGTCGAGATATTCGTCGATGAAAACAACGGAAAAACGTCCAGCTTCCAGGATGATGATGGACAATACAGAGTGAACTTCGAGAACCTTGCTACCTTTAATCCTGCGGAAATCGCAGCAGGTTTCGAATCCAAAGTCTCTGTTTCCGGTACCAACTACACGGTCGAGATGAAAATTCCATTCAAAAAGGTGAAGCCTGCGAATAATGCCAAGATCGGCTTCGATGCGCAGATTAATGATGCCAAAGACGGCAACAGAATCAGCGTAAACGCATGGAATGATGCATCCGGTCAAGGTTACCAGGATACGTCTGTATTCGGTGAGTTGACGCTCACGGGCAAACCTTCTCCAGGAGGAAACGACGGTGGCGGCAACAACGGTGGAGGCAACAACAGTGGCGGGAATAATGGTGGCAGCAGTGGTGGATCGAACTCCGGAACAACGCCGCAGCCTCAACCACAGCTTCCAGGCAGCGACTCGGCAATTGTGCCAGTAGTGAAAGTCGAAAATGGAACAGCCACAGCAACCATTTCAAGCGACAGCCTGAATAAAGCGATTGAACAGGCTTCCCCAGGTGCAAATGGCAAGAAGCAGGTTACCATCGAAGTGCCGAAGCAGGCGAATGCCCAATCCTATGTGGTGCAGCTGCCAACTTCAAATCTGCAGAGCAATAATAATGTTGAGTTTGTACTTAAGACAGACTATGCAGCACTTCAAATTCCGTCCAACATGCTGTCTAATATTACGGAACAAGCGGATCAAATCTCTATTCAGATTAGCAAAGTCTTGGCAGATCGCTTGAACGCAGAAGTCCGCGCCAAAGTGGGCAGTCGTCCGGCGATCGACCTTAGCATCAAAGCAGGGGACCATGTGCTGACTTGGAATAATCCAGCGGTGCCTGTAACGGTATCTGTTCCGTACACACCTGCTGGCCAAGAACTTGCCAATGCACATCAACTGGTGATCCTGAATATTGATAGTCAAGGAAAGGCAACAGTTGTACCGAACGGACGATACGATGCTAAATCCGGATCGGTTGTGTTCAAGACAACGCAATTCAGCACGTATGCCGTAGCCTTCGTAACCAAGTCTTTTGACGATGTACAGCATGTCCTGTGGGCAAAAGAAGCCGTTGAAGCAATGGCTGCACGCGATATTATTAAAGGCATTTCGGATGAGAGCTTCGCTCCTGCAGCTTCCATCACGAGAGCTGACTTTATCACTTTGCTGGTGAGAGCCCTTGAATTGAAGGGCCAGGACACGAACATGGCAGCCTTCAGCGATGTACAGCCTACTGCTTACTATGCACAGGCTGTGGCCATTGCCAAGGAGCTGGGAATCGCCTCTGGATTCGAAGACAACACGTTCAAACCAGGCAGCAGCATTTCCCGCCAAGACATGATGGTTCTTACAGCGAAAGCCCTGAAAGCAGCAGGTAAGCCATCTGCCGGCAGCGGGAATCTGGCTCCTTATTCCGATACCGCAAGTATTTCCACTTATGCGGTGGATAGTGTAGCTTCCCTCGTAGGAAGCGGAATCGTCAACGGAAAAGGTGGCAAAATCGCACCAACTGAATCATTGACCCGCGCTGAAGCAGCGGTGATTCTGTCCCGCATCTGGAACATGTAATTGATTTTATAGGACATTTTGAAAAACTACTCATTGAAGCTGCTGTCTGTACTTTACAGGCGGCAGCTTTTCCAAATTCCATGGCCCTCGATCATGATAGTAATATAGATCGTTAACCAACCGATTCCATTTGCAGCTCAGCAAAAATCGTCCATTTAGGCGATTTTAATTAGAAGGAAGCCGCTACACAATGCTGAATATTGTCGATCCAATACATAGACATCATAAATTTTACTTTTTTCCACTTTGCAATAAAGATGGAATCTGATAGGATAAGTTTATAAATACGATGGTTTTAGTGAGGATTAAAAGGAGGCCGCCTTGCCATGCAAGAATTAACACATCTGGATCAACTTGAGGCTGAAGCGATATACATTATCAGAGAAGTAGCAGCGGAGTGCGAGAAACCGGTCATGTTGTATTCTATCGGCAAGGACAGCTCGGTCATGCTGCACTTGGCCCTAAAGGCTTTTTACCCCGAGAAGCCGCCGTTCCCATTCATGCATATCGATACGACTTGGAAATTTAAGGAAATGATTGAGTTCCGCGACCGAAAGGCGAAGGAATTTGGTATCGAGATGATCGTGCACTCTAATGAAGAAGCTATTCAACAAGGAATCAACCCTTTCGACCATGGTTCCGCATATACCGACATTATGAAAACCACAGCCCTGAAGCAGGGATTGGATAAATACGGATTCACGGTTGCGTTCGGTGGCGGAAGACGTGATGAGGAGAAGTCGCGTGCGAAGGAGCGAATTTTCTCGTTCCGGAACAAGAACCACTCGTGGGACCCGAAGAACCAACGTCCGGAGATGTGGAAGCTGTTCAACACGCGAATCAACAAGGGAGAGAGCATTCGAGTCTTCCCGCTGTCCAACTGGACTGAGAAGGATATCTGGCAATACATTCGTCGGGAGAACATCGACATCGTTCCTCTCTACTCCGCGGACGTAAGACCGATCGTTAATCGTGATGGGCATATCATCATGGTGGATGACGAGCGGATGAAGCTTGAGCCTGGCGAGAAGGTAGAGATGAAGAAGATTCGCTTCCGCACGTTGGGTTGTTACCCACTCACAGGCGGAGTCGAGTCCGATGCCGTTACGCTGGATGAGATCATTGAGGAGACATTGGGTGCGTTATCTTCCGAACGGACCAGTCGGGTTATCGATCAAGAAGCGGCGGGAAGCATGGAACGACGCAAACGGGAGGGCTATTTCTAACATGAAGAGTCTACTTAAATTCATTACCTGTGGAAGTGTGGATGACGGCAAGTCCACGCTGATCGGACATATGCTCTATGAAGCCAAGCTGCTGTTCGCCGATCAAGAACGAGCTCTTGAGCTCGATAGTCGATTGGGAAGCCGAGGCGGCAAGATCGACTACTCGTTGCTCCTCGATGGTTTGCTGGCCGAACGCGAACAAGGGATCACCATCGATGTGGCTTATCGTTATTTTACGACGTCTCATCGTTCCTTCATCGTGGCGGACACACCGGGACACGAAGAGTATACGCGCAACATGGCTGTAGGCGCTTCCTTTGCCGATCTAGCCATCATTCTGGTGGACGCAACCAAAGGCATCATTACCCAAACCAAACGCCATGCCCGGATCTGCGCCCTGATGGGGATTAAGCATCTCGTATTGGCTGTGAACAAGATGGATCTGGTCGGCTTCGATCAGGGGACATTCGAGGCGATCAAGGAAGAGTTCATCCAAACGACGGCCGAATTCCAAATCAAGAGCATTCAGGTCATTCCCGTATCCGCTACGGAAGGGGACAACATCACAACTAAGTCGCCAAATAGCCCTTGGTACGAAGGGTTAGCTTTATTGCCGTATTTGGAAAATATAGATGTTCATACTACCGATGATACGAAGCCTTTCATGATGCCGGTTCAGCGTGTAAGCAGACCGGACCATACGTTCCGTGGGTTCCAGGGCCAGATCGAAGCTGGAAAGATTTCGGTCGGAGACGAACTCATGACTCTGCCAAGTCGGGAGAAAGCAAAGGTTAAGCGAATTTTGGTGACGGACCAAGTTCAGGATTCGGCTTATGCTGGCCAACCGGTTACGATTCAACTGGACCGCGAAGTTGATGTTTCGCGGGGCTGCGTGCTCACGGTGGACAATCAAGTGCAAGAAGCTGACAGCTTCGCTTCTACGATCTTGTGGATGGACGATTCCGTCCTGACTCCGGGCAAGCATTATTGGGTAAAAGTCGGAACGAAGACTCTTCCAGGCACTGTAACGGCGATTACTCATAAAATTGACATTAACACGGGCCAGACCGTTCCGGCGGATCAGATTGTTAAGAACGAATTGGCCAAGTGTGAATTCACGCTGTCGGATCAGATCGTCTTCGATTCCTTTGAACATAATAAGAGCATCGGAGGGTTCATCCTCATTGATCGTGTCACCAACATGACGTCCGCTTGCGGAGTCATCGATCAAGCGCTTAAGGGAGACAGCCGATATGCCACGCTGGATACGGGAATCACGAGAGAGGTTCGCGCCCAGCAGAAAGGACAATCTCCGCTCACGGTCTGGATTGCTGGCTCGGATACGGTAGCTCTCGCCAAGGAAGTGGAGAAGCGACTAATGTCATCCGGTTACCATACGATGCTGCTTGAGAGCGTCAGTGGAGAAACGCTCCGCGGTACGGCAGAGATGGCAAAGGTGTTGAACGACGCCGGTCTGATCTCACTGGTATCCCATGATTCTAACAGTGCGGGCGAACTTGAGACAGCCCGTGAGATCATTGGGGGCAAAGGATTTATCGAAGTTAACGAGGACGAGATTAGCGGAATTTCCACCCAGGATGCCGCAAAATCCGTGGTTAAACGAGTCGTGCAATCCATTATCGCTCACAGTCCTTCGAATAACTACGACATTTAATAAGCATGTCAGATACAGCGGTTGCCGGTCAGGCAGCCGCTTGTTTGCTTAAGATTAATGAGCAGTTAAAAGTCTGGGAATTCTTATGTAAGAGTCGGTGTGAAAAAATATAAAGCACAAGTTTGAAAAAAAGTATGATCACAAAACAAAGCAAAAACCGGATTGAATATAGATCAATCCGGTTTTCGCTGTTCCCATTTATCTACCTGTACTCATCAATCAACGGCAAAATGCACAACGGCACTATATAACATCTTGTTGTTAATGGGGTGGTACGTCACTTGATGCTGAACCTGCTTCACTCGCAGCATCAGCGCTTTGTTGATTCCGATTCGGTCTTCAATCGTACGCTCCAGTTCTTTGAAGTCATAAGCCTGCAGGCATTCGACTTTGTCTTTGATCATATCCAATGAAATTTCCATGTTTGATTCAGGCCACCTTCATGTCACGATTTGCAGGTACAAAAGCCTGCCGAGCTTTAATTGTAGAGGAGCTCGTTCGGTTCGGCAAGAGCGGACAGCGAGAATCATTAGAACGAAGGAGCCGGTTCGATTTATATATGGGGGAGGCAAAGCGGGAGTTGATTTAGGCTTTGAGACATGACGAATAAACTCGTGCTGAAAATCAGCTTGAGACGTGATAAAATTAGAGAAAGGACAAGTGGAGAAGGGGAAACCAGATCCAAGTTCCATTGGGTAAATAGCCAAGAGGGGCATCGCCCCTCTTTTTTATGCGAATCCATGAAAAACATTGCGTCTGTTCAGGTTAAAATGTTTTCGTTTGGACACGGCATTAACATATAATACTGTTTGAACTACGTTGCGGTAACATGGTATAAGTGAAGATGGTGTAATTGAAGAAGAAGCAGTAACATTCGTACTAAATGGATGAACTAGGGAATGATCAGATATTTACATTCTCGGGGCCATGTTGGTCCCGGTATATATAGAGGGGTTTTTGAGATGACAAACAATTTTTGGCGTGAATTGCCACGACCATTTTTTATATTGGCACCGATGGAAGATGTAACGGATGTTGTGTTTCGTCACGTTGTGAGTGCAGCGGCCAGACCGGATGTGTTTTTTACGGAGTTTGCGAATACGGAGAGTTACTGTCACCCGGAGGGGAACAAAAGTGTACGCGGGCGTTTGACATTTACAGAGGATGAACAGCCGATGGTAGCTCATATTTGGGGAGATAAGCCGGAATTCTTCCGTGAAATGAGTATCGGTATGGCAAAAGAAGGCTTTAAAGGCATCGACATCAACATGGGTTGTCCTGTAGCCAATGTGGCGGAGAACGGGAAGGGCAGCGGGCTGATCTGTCGTCCCGAAACGGCTGCGGAAATTATCCAGGCTGCGAAAGCCGGGGGACTGCCCGTAAGTGTAAAAACAAGACTTGGTTTCACTGAAGTGGACGAATGGCGCGACTGGTTGACCCATATTTTGAAGCAAGACATCGTGAATCTCTCGATTCATCTGCGCACAAGAGAAGAAATGAGCAAGGTAGATGCTCACTGGGAACTGATTCCGGAGATTAAAAAACTTCGTGATGAGGTAGCACCTAATACACTGTTGACCATTAATGGGGATATTCCTGATCGTCAGACCGGGTTGAAGCTCGCTGAGCAATATGGCGTGGATGGCATTATGATCGGGCGTGGTATCTTCCAGAACCCGTTTGCTTTTGAAAAAGAGCCGAAGGAACATACCAGCGAAGAATTGCTTGGTCTGCTGCGGCTTCATCTGGATCTCTATGATCAATATTCCGCACAGGAGCCGCGTTCGTTTAGCCCGCTTGCCCGCTTCTTCAAAATATATGTCCGTGGATTCCGCGGGGCAAGTGAACTCAGAAACAGCTTGATGAACGCTAAATCCACAAAGGAAGTGCGCACGCTGCTAGATGAGTTTGGAAGCAAGAATCATGATGAGGTAGAGGAACACCAGAATTAAGATACAGGTTGGAGTAACAACAGACTAACCTCGGGAAAACATGGCCGACTTGGCTGTGTTTTTTCTTTTGAAGACCACGTCATAGAGGTTAAGCACTTGTTATTGTATGATGGATGGTAGAGAAGCCACCTAAAGGGTGGTTGAGAATATTGAACAAGGGAGAAATCAATGTCCTGGAGTAAATTGAAGCAAAATCTAGAGAGTTTCCTCTGTCCAGCGTTAGTAGGAAGAGTAGAATACCGATCAACTAGTTATCGCTATTCATCTGATCGACCAGGAAACTGTTACCTTGCCGTAGATAAGAAGAACATACTCAATATGAGTGACACAACAACTCCAATCCGCTGGTATCAGACGGAACAGGAGATCAAGAACGATCCGAATTTTGAAATTCCTGTGGATAACGAAGAGATTGCAGCGATCCGAAAAGAGAGCAAAGGAGCCATTCCGGAGGATCGCCTGCAAGTCATTGCAAGAAGCAGAAAAATCTCTGTTCTGGCCAAAGAGCTTTTGTCAGCTCAGTCATCATTAAGCAAATCCAATTTTACGGCTGCAGCGACTACGTTTTTATCAAGACCTATAGAGGAAAGTCTGGAGAGTCAGGATATTTTGCTTAACATTCTGGCTTTGGTAGACAGACGCGTTGGCAAAAAGCGGATTTTGAACATGTCCGAGAAGATCAAGTTAAAGCACCCAGCCGTGCAGTATTTTTATGAAATTCGACGTAGGACGTTGTGAATTAGTTGGGAGTTAGATGTTTAGCGTTTTTATTCTACGCCTGCTAAGCCATGAATTGAATTCCTCATTCGTCATGTTATACTAAGGGCATGAACAGCTTATAATGCAAAGAGAGCCGTGCGTCAACACGACTCTCTGAGCAATAGCCGCTTTTAAGGGCGGTGGGCTTAACAAGAGGATACACGTCAAGTAGACCGCAACCTTTGCTCGGGGGGGCGGTCTACTTGTGTTTATTGGACTTTGACGCAATAAGCAGTTCCCCTCAGAAGAACAGCAACACATGGGTCTTTCAAATTTTGCTATAGCTTTTAGCTATAACTAGTTATCTTCTTTTGGTTATTCTTCTAACTCCTTTCCGCGTGCTATGATAGCCCTATACAACGAGGGGGTTATTTACATGACTGATAAGTTCCAGATCGTAGGAAGTTTGTTGCGGCCCGAAGAGCTGCTGACATATAAAACGCAAATTGAGCATCGTGATGATATCCAATATCCATTCTATGAAAATTTTGAAGGATATGAGCAATGCGAGACCAAGGCAATCAAAGAGGTTGTGAAAAAGGAAATCGATCATAACCTGTCGGTTGTTACAGACGGCGAGTTCTCCAAGTCGATGTGGCATCTGGACTTTGTCTGGGGCTTTGACGGAATTGAACGCTATATTGCGGACCACGGTTACTTTTTCCGGGATGTGGACGGAACATCCAAATATGAAACTCGTAAAGATATCGGATTGCGCATTACGGGTGAACTGAGCGGTAAGAACCATCACTTCATTCAACTGTTCAAACAGCTGCAGGATACGGCTGGCGATCAGCAAACAAAACTTTGCGTACCGTCACCTTCCCATATCTTCGGTGAGCTGTCCTGGTCGGATAACATCGGCGGCACGGATGCTGTATATCAGAACAAACAGGAGCTCAAAGCGGGTCTTGAGAAGGCATATAAAGAATTCGTAGCGGAATTCGCTGCCGCTGGCGGCAAAATTCTGCAATTCGATGACTGCCTCTGGGAGCTGTTTGCAGACGACAATCCGAACTCTCCATTTACCGGCGAGCACATTGATCAAGAGGAAGTAAAGGGTCTCGCTGCTGAATTTATTGATATTAACAACACCGTAATTGACTTCGGTCATAGCCTCGGCTTGAAAATGTGGACACATAACTGCCGCGGTAACTACGATTCCCGCAACATGGGCGGTGGATCTTATGCGAAAATCGCCAACCTGTTCCTGAAACAGTTGAAATATGACCGTTTCTTCCTGGAGTGGGATGATGATCGTGCAGGTTCAATTGAAGCGTTGGAAGTGTTCAAAGACAGACCGGAGACGGAAATTGTTCTCGGCCTGCTATCTTCCAAAACAAGTACACTGGATGATGAAGCACGCGTTATCCGTCTGCTTGACGAAGCATCCAAAATCATTGATAAGGATCGTCTGCTGCTCTCCCATCAATGCGGCTTTGCTTCCTGCGATGGCGGTAACGAGCTAAGCGAAGCTCAGCAATGGGCGAAGATCGACCAAGGTCAACGCATTGCGAAGCAATACTGGAATAACTAATTCAATACAAGCATTATTTTAGATAAAAGGGATGACTCCAAGGGCCGTTTACGGACCTCGTGAGTCATCCCTTTTTGCGTGCATCCTGCTGCCTCGGTCAAACGCAGAAAACCCCGACGTAGTACATTTGAATGTGGTTTTTGTCCAGCTGCCTTCATATATGAATCTAGCCTAAGAGGATAGACTTCGTGCGCTAACTTTGTCTGAATTGTGGGATTAAACAGGAGAAACCTATGCTGATCAAGAAGTTATATTATTCCAGGAATACCCTGTGAAGTATGGTTGTGGAGATGATTTGATCGCTTATAAGCGTTCATTAGAGATTATTAGAAGCATGAGGGGAGAGAAAATGATGACAGATAACCATGATCTGATAAATAGAGAACGATTGCTTACAGCGCTGGACTTGCTGGGGTATTCGGACAGAATGAAGCGGATGGCACTTCTGGGACGCGAGCATGTAGAAGATGCGAATTATTCCGCGCTGCTTGTATCCTTGCTCGAAAGTGGCACCGCCTATGAGGCACATCTGGCCTTGACGGGTGCGGGTGTAGTGAATGATGCCCGTGCGGTTACACTGGCCCTGCAGCATCCCAAGGCAGGAGTTAGGGGCCGGGCGGCTAGGCTGTTGCCAGAAGTGGTGACTAACCCGGACTTTTCGATTGAAACCGAAATTGCGCTGATGTCATACCACTGCCGCCGCCAATTACTGCGAAACATTGTGAATACACATCGTCAGGATTGGGCAGAGCGGCTGCTGCCGATCGTGCTTAACCGCTGGGGAGCACAAGAAGCGGCCTTGCTACTGGCTGTGTGCAGCGAAGAGACGGTACGCAGCAGGCTGCCAGAGCTGGGATATGCGTTACAGAATTGGCGTCTCTTAACGAAGTACCACCCCGATCTGGTGGCAGCGTACTTCAAGAATGCTTTGCAGCATGCAACGCATCGGGAAAAGACCCATGTATGGTGGACGCTCTCTTCCGCGATTGAAATATTGAGTTCTTCAAGACCGGCGATCGTGCTAGAGTGTGCGCTTTCGCTTGGGCCGACGGATACGATTCATCCTGTACTCAAGCAGCAGCTGGGGATTCTGATTCAGGCCAGCGCAGAGGATGTATTCGAACTGCTGACACGTGAGGAGACAAGGGAATATCTTCTGAATCATGGCGTACCGGCAGGTGTTTTGAAAAAAAGAAAATGGTTCACCACAGCCCAGTGGACCACACTGGGTTCATTACTCGCAGATCAGCCAGTACACTTGGCCAGGGTGCTGGATGCCCTTGCGCCGTCACATCGCGAAGCGATCTTTGATGCGGCTTATCAGGAAGAAGAGCGGAAGACGCGCAATTTCCCCACGTTGCTGCTGGATGTACTGCCACACCAACTGCGTGACAAGGAAGCTGCCCGCATGCTGGAACTGCGTGACATTCGTGATGATCGGGACGCCATGCTCGAAACGACGGCACGCCTTGCCATCGATCATGCACGGGAGAAGCTGGAACAAGCCGTTCAGGTGTCTAATAGTGACGAGCGTGCTGCAGCCTATGCCCACCTCGTTCGAAGCACAGCACTTTCCCGGCGTGGTATGGATGAGACGCTTCGCTTCCTGACTCGAATCAAGAACGATCAGGATCCGGTACGCTTCATGGTGATGGCTCAGCTCTCCAACTGTCCTGCTCCCATGTTCAAGGAAGAGCATATCGACGATATGACGTTGCTGGTGGATAGCGTGATTGAAGCAAGAGACACGTCATACGGGACAAGGTCCGCAGTGGAGAGACTGGCTTTTGCCATACTGCGTGAACATGCACTGGAGCCGAAGGGCGCCCTGTTCAAGTTTGCTCTTAGAACGTTCGGAAGATTGACAATGCGGGATGGACAGTTTGCATTGTACTCGATCGATTGGGATAGCATACCGAGTTCTGCACTGGAGGCGTTATTTGATGAGGTCTATGCCTTTGGTGTAGAAGCGAACAAGCGTGAAAACACAAGCGTGATTCTGCGCATGGCAGATTTGTTCGGGAAAGCCGTGGAGCGGTTGCCGAAGCTCCAGCTGCTGCTGGAAGAACTGCTGCAGGCCAAAACGGTGTCCCCACAGGCAGTCCATTACTGGCTGGCACCCTATAAAACCCGGGATGCAAGGGTTAGAGAATTGCTGGACAGAGACCCATCTTTCATCTCATTCCATGACGTATTCATGCATCTTCATCTGAAGCGTCAGGAGTGGCTGGACCCGTTCATCTCGGGGACAATCATCAAGGGCAAGCATTTATCGGGAAAAACCATTTATGTTGTGCCTGCGCATAACGGGTTTCATCGGTGGCTGCCGCGTCAGCAAAAGGCATTCGCTTCCCTGCTGGAACGGGTGGCACTCGACGCCAAACGAAGCTTCCATGAACGAGCATCCGCGATGCGCAGCTTGGCGAGCATGCCTGATTATTGCTCTGATCAACTGGAAGTCCTATTGCAGGATGAGGAAGTGCATGTTGTGGAGGCGGCTCTGTATGCGTACTCGTTATGGGAAGAGCCCGAGAAGGCACTGCCTGTATTGCTAAATAACCTGGATGGAGACCGGGCCCGGGTTGCGATGTACTCGATTCCCAGATGCATGCGCAGGGTCAGTCCGGTGATGTTGACGTCCATGCTGTCCGAACTGCTCCATCGGGAGAAATTGAAGATCACGGTCAGAAAAGAGGCCATCCGGCTGCTTGGAGCTTATAAAAGTGAAGAGAGCATGGCGCTTCTTATCCGTGAATACAAGAAACCGAATGTACACAAGGACGTGATGATCGCATTAGGGCATGCCGCCAGACAATGGCTGGATGATGAACGCAGCTGGGCCATGCTGAGTGCCATGGCTGCTTCCCCGCAGCGTGACATCGCCAGAAGCCTGCTTAACCAGTATTCTGGTGGCATTCCTGTAGAAGCCCGGCCAAGATATTTGCATTTGATTATCGAGATCGCTGGACATGCCGATCCGGTTGTGGCGAGAGAGGCTTTCCGGGCGATGAGTCTGTGGGTGAATGGAAGTGAAGCGAAGGTAGCAGTTTCGGCCAGCAAAACGATTCTGGATTTGGAGGACAATTCCAGGTGGAAGGCAGCGATGGATACACTCATTGCGGCTTGTCGTGAAGGAAAGGTGAATGATCAGGTCATTAACGTTTGCACACAATTGGCGGGCACGGAGACAAGAGCCGAATGGAATGCCAGCTCGGAGAGAGACCTTCCAGAGCGGCAACGTTTGGTCGCATTAATAGACAAGCTAATCTCATTGCCTCCACATGCGAAGCGGGGACTCGTTCCATTATATACAGGCATGATTGCTGCTCTTCAATCTCAAGAAACCCTGAAGCCTGCTGTGATCAAGTTACATTTGGCATTTGTGGAATGGAACGAGGTGGATCAGGCCGCCCTGCAATTGGATCCTGTGATTCAAATGGTGGACAAGCATTCGTATCTATTGGATGTGGCGTACAGGCAGATCAATCGTGCAGCAAATGCCAGTGAGGCGTATTGGAAACCGGAGGCGATTCTGGATCTGGTAGACCAACTGAGAGGTCAGCAGCGAATTGCGGCCCAGTATCTTGGGCTTTCTCTGCTGAGGATTGCGGGAACCGCACTACTGTGGAATCAGGCTTGTACCGAACGCTTGCGAGCATACCGGAATCATGAGCATGAGGCCATTCGTATGTTGGCATTGGATATTTGGACGGTTCTCGAATAGAAAAGACGTTTGGATCGGATGGTTGCATGGATAGATTGTTCGTTATGAATCTTCTATATGAAGGTCATTTTATTTTACCCGGGAGAGGAGCCGAGACGTGCTGCATATAAGTAACTTCAAACTCTCTTCTGTCATTTCCAGCAACCCGAATATCTACCCGGATCATGTGTTCAGACACATGGCAGGAGAGGTGCTGCTGTTTGACCGAATCACGGTACTCTACGGCAGTAATGGCTCCGGCAAATCCACCTTGCTGAATCTGATCGCGAACAAATTGGGAATGGTGGGCGCTGAGCGAATGTCCACTTATGGACATAGCATCTATGTTCAACGTTTTATTGAGGAGAGCAGCTATCAACTTGGGCAGGATGAACACGAGCGTCCCGTATATAAGCTGCCTGAGGGGAGCCGGTACATCAAGTCAGAGGATCTGCTATATGAAATCAAAAAAATACAGCAGGAAAGCGTGCTTCGCGATGGGCTGCTCCATGAGCAATTCGTACAAGGAAAGAGCAAGGCCGAGGTAGAAGAGCTCGAGCAGTCGTATGCATTTGAGAAAAAGATGGATATCATTCGCTTCTCGCAGGAGAAGTATTCGAACGGGGAAAGCTCGATGCAGTTCTTTGAGGAGCATCTGCTTCCCGGGCATCTGTATTTATTGGATGAACCGGAAACGTCGCTGTCTCCGGTGAATCAAATCAAGCTGGCTGAACAAATGAATGATCTGGCACGTTACTTCGACAGTCAATTCATTATTGCAACGCATTCTCCCTTTGTTCTGGGCACGCTTCATGCGAAGATCTACAATCTTGATGCCAGCATGCTGCAGACGGCAGAGTGGTATGAACTGGACAATGTACGATTCTTTTACGAGTTTTTTCATAAGCATCAACGGCTGTTTGAATGAATTGGCTTTAACATTCTAGTAAGAGGTATCCTGATGTCAGGGTACCTCTTTTTGCTATACCTTTTATCAGGTTAGGGCCATATGGATCTCTTATGCACTCCTCTGCAATCTACTAATTCATTCCATTCCAAATCTGCGAGAATATTGTCCTAACTGAATTTTGACCGTATAACATTGAAATAAAAAGCTGACATAGCAATTAATTGCATTGATTTTTATGCAGATAATTGTATAATCTACTTAATTAACGTTAATTAGAATGGAGAAAAGGGGATGACCATGACCACCAGAATGAAGCTGAAGGAAGCCGCGCTGAGATTATTTGGGCAGAAGGGCTACGATGGGACGGCATTATCAGAAATTGCGAAGGAGGTCGGGGTCAAAACACCGGCAATCTATGCCTTTTTTGAGAGCAAGGAAGCTCTGTTCATGACGGTCTTCGAAGAATCGATGAGCGCCTATAACGAATATATCCAAGCGATGGCGGAAACCAGCAAAGGAATGAATACGGAGAAAAAACTGCATGCGCTGCTGCTTCGCCAATACGATTATCACCGAAACAAAACAGAGCTTGCCGTGTTTGCCTTCCGGTATTTGATTTTCCCACCGGATTTCCTATTGGAACGGATGCAGGAGGCATTCGGGCGTTTCGATACATTGCTGAGCAGCATTATCGGCGAGATCATGCAGGAAGGTCTGGATCGCGGCGATTTGGCTGCCGTTCCGATGGAGACGCTGGTGGATTCGTTCCTCACCTTAATGGACGGTCTGGGCATGCAGTATTACTACTATAAATCGCCGGAGCTGTTCGAACGGAAACTGAAACATGCCTTTGAGATGTTCTGGAGATCCGTCGCAGCTTAGGCAATCAACAAGATTGTACAGAAAGCAGAGGGTGGAACATGAGCAACGATACGAAAATAGAAGATTACGAACGGGAACCCGTACCTCAGCATTTACGGAAATCATGGCTGTCGATGGCATTTGTCTGGATTGCAATCGGGATTGATCTATCTGCCATGTTTCTGGGAGCGCAGCTCGGCGCAGGCATGAGCATCGGTGACTCGCTTACTGCGGTCATCGTTGGTTCGGTCATTTTGGGCATTATCGGGGCATTGTGCGCCTATGTTGGGGCCAAAACAGGCTTGTCCACGGCCATGATTAGCCGGTTTCTGTTCGGGAACAAAGGAGCACTCATTGTCTCCGTCATTCTCGGAATTTCATCGCTTGGCTGGTTCGGCGTACAGGTCGGCTTCTTCGCTTCCAACTTCCAGACGGCGTTAAGCGAGCTGTGGGGCTGGCACTGGTCGCTCTGGGTACTGTCGATGATTGGCGGACTTCTCATGATGTCCACGGCGATCTGGGGCTATCGGGCCATTGAGAAATTAAGCGTTTGGTCGGTACCGCTGCTCGTCGTGTTTATTATTTTCGCGCTGGTCCTGGCGCTGAACGGCGAAGGCGGAAGCACGGTCTGGTCACCGTTCGAGGGTGAGGCAGTGCCGATGGGAACAGCGATCTCGCTGGTCATCGGAATCTTTATCCTGGGGACAGCACTGTCCCCTGACATTGCCCGCTGGGCCAAGACACCCAAGCATGCGATTACGGCAGCATTTGTCGGTTTCTTTGTCGGCAACAGCTTCATGACGATCATTGCCATCTTCTTGTCACGGTCGATGGATTCCGACGATCTGACGGGTATTTTCCTGACGCTTGGACTCGGTATTCCGGCCATTATCGTGCTGACACTGGCACAGTGGACAACCAACACGAACAATTTGTATTCCGCAGGACTGGGTTTCTCCGTCGTATTCAAACGAGTGCCCAAATCCGTCATTACGATCATTGCAGGTTTGATTGCGACAGCACTCGCTTGCTTCGGCATTTATGACCGTTTCATGACGTTCCTCACATATATCACGATGCTTGTTGCACCGCTGGGCGGTATATATACGGCAGAGTATTTGCTGGTGAACAAAAACAGATTCTCGTTTGAAGGGCTGGACAGCAACCGGAGCTGGATTCCCCGCTCCATCGTGGTATGGGTCCTTGCCACATTCTTCGGATTCATGACAACGATGGCTCCGGATGGGCTGGGTTGGTTCCAGGTGACGCAGGTTCCGGCGCTGGACAGCTTCTTGATGGCATTTATCGTACAAGCCATCATAGGCAAATGGGTAGCAAAGAAGGGATGAAAGCATGAACAAGGCAGCAAGATTAACTACACTTGATGAACAGGCTATTGAATATATTGCAATCGGCGCAGCGGTGCTGGGCACAGGCGGTGGGGGGGACCCTCATGTCGGTAAACTGATTGCCATGGAGGCCATTCGCAAGCATGGTCCGGTCCGAATCGTACAGCTTGAAGAACTGGATGATGAGGGACTTGTCGTACCGGTATCGATGATTGGTGCACCAACGGTGATGCTGGAGAAAATCCCTTCGGCAGAACAGCTGACCAAGCCGCTGGATCTGATGGAAAGGGAACTTGGCCGCAAAGTGGATGCCGTCATGCCGATCGAGGTCGGTGGCGGCAACTCGCTCGTTCCGGTCATTGCGGCGGCGCAGCGCGGAATTCCGCTTGTGGATGCCGATGCAATGGGGCGTGCGTTTCCCGAATCTCAGATGGTCACGTTCCATCTGGAAGGCATTCCGTGCAGTCCAGTGGCGATGGCGGATGAGCGCGGCAACAGCGCGTTGATGCATACGATTGATGGCGTATGGGAAGAGCGCATGGCGCGTGCACTGACAGTAGAGATGGGTGGTTCTGCTTCCATCTGTGATTATCCGGTATCTGGTGCACAGGCGAAGCAGAGCGCCATCGGCGGTACGTTGACGCTCGCTTATGAGATCGGGCGGACGTTGTTCGAAGCGAAGCAGGAGAAGCTGAATCCTGTGCATGAACTGCTCACGAAGCTGCATGGACATGCCCTGTTTCATGGCAAGGCCGTGGATATCCGCCGCCGTATGGATGGCGGTTTTACACGCGGCGAAGCGGTATTTGAAGGAACCGGGGAGAACAAGGGAAAGACGATGCGGCTGTTTTTCCAAAATGAGTTCCTGCTCGCTACCGTTGATGAGCAACCACTCGCCATCACGCCTGACCTGATCACGCTGTTGGATCAAGATACAGGTATGCCGGTAACGACGGAAAACCTGAAGTATGGTGCCCGGGTGACGGTAGCAGGCTTGCCATGTGATGACAAATGGCGCACACCAAAAGGCATCGAGACGGCTGGACCGCGATACTTCGGATATGATTTCGACTATGTGCCGATTGAGACGCTGGTTTTGAAAGGAGGTGCGGCGCAATGACTAAAGGTACGATGATCGAACCAAACACAAACCAGGTTTACCGGATCGGCATTGATGTGGGTGGAACGAATACGGACGCCGCCCTGCTGGACTCCAACTTGCACTGCGTGCACAAGGTCAAGGTCCATACGACTGCTGACGTGAACGAAGGCATTGTAGAGGCTGTTCGCCGCTTGTTGCAGGAGAGCGGCGTAAACGGAGCAGCAATTCGCTACGCGATGCTTGGCACCACGCACTGCACGAATGCGATCGTGGAACGCAAACATCTCGGCCGGGTCGGCCTGATTCGTATCGGCGCTCCGGCAACGACAGCCGTTCCGCCGCTTGCTGGCTGGGACGAATCGCTGCGTGCGGCGGTTGGACTGCATAGCTATATCGCCTCTGGCGGTTATGAGTATGATGGCCGCAAGATCGCCAATCTGGATGAAACGGAGATCGCCGAACTGGCTCGCCGGATGAAGGGTGAAGTTGACGCAGTAGCGGTGTGTGGGGTCTTTGCCCCGGTGAACCGTGACCAAGAGAAGCGGGTTGGCGAGATCATTCGCGAGGTGCTGGGCGCTGACATGCCGGTTACCTATTCCAGTGAGATTGGCAGCATCGGACTCCTTGAGCGGGAGAATGCATCTGTGCTGAACGCGGCGCTGCTGCAAGTCATTGCGGGTGTTGTGCGCGGCTTTGAAGAAGCGCTGAACGGCTTCGGCATCCATGCGCAGCTGTACATTTGCCAGAATGACGGTACGTTGATGAAGAGCGAATATGCGCTCCGTTACCCGATTCTGACGATTGCCTGCGGACCGACGAATTCCATTCGGGGCGCTGCGCACCTGTCCGGGCTGACGGATGCGCTGGTCGTTGACATTGGCGGTACAACAACGGATATCGGCGTGCTTGTGCAAGGCTTCCCGCGCCAGTCGTCGGCAGCGGTGGATATCGGCGGCATTCGCACGAATTTCCGGATGCCGGACATTTTGTCCATTGGTCTCGGCGGCGGAACCATTGTCCGGTTGGATGACGCTGGCGGCGTAACGGTTGGCCCCGACAGCGTTGGCTATGAGCTGACGACACGGGCCCGCATCTTCGGTGGTGATACGCTGACGACGACGGACGTGGCGGTGAAGCTGGGCCGGGCGGTATGGCCGGGCACCAACGCGGATGCGGTGGACGAAGCGATATGCCGCAAGGTGGATGCAGTCATGCAGCAGAGCCTGGAGGACGCCATTGACCGGATGAAGACGAGTGCCGATCCGGTCGATGTCATTCTGGTTGGCGGCGGCAGCCTGCTTGTACCGGAGACGCTCGCTGGGGCGAGCCGAATCATCCGGCCAGACAACTATGATGCGGCGAATGCAATCGGCGCAGCGCTGGGAGAGGTTAGCGGCGAGTCGGAGCGCATCTATTCGCTGGACGACTGGAAATATGATGACGTCATGCCGGATGCCAAGGAAAGCGCCGTGAACGAGGCAACGGCAGCTGGAGCGAACCCGGAGACGGTTCAGATTGTGTCCGTCGAGGACATTCCGATTGCCTATTTGCCAGGTAACGCATTGCTCGTGAAAGTGAAAGCGGCAGGTAAGCTGTAATACCATAAACGATATGCCCTCTATGCTCGACAGCATGATCTGCTGCATGAGAAGCGTGCCATAAACATCTGGCATCCATTTACTGTGCTCGACAGTGAATGGCGCGTGAACAAAATAATATGAAATGAACTTGGTGGTACGGATCAAATCCCGTATCACCATTTTTATTTGAGGTGATGGCTTTTCTGGTGAGATAGGATTAAGAATGCAGGGAAACTGCCATGTTCATACTCAAGTGGATAGCCTTCTTTTTTTGATATCACCGTAATGCTGCAAGTTCGGGAAAAGGAAAATAAGCACAATGAAGTAAGATGTTTATTTCAAGGAAATGCCCTCGACTCGGGTATCTAAATATGCCACAATAGAGGATCAGGTGCCCGGGGGAATGGACTCGCAGGCATAGTAATGCAAGCCGCAAATTGCTAACAAATTTATGCTCAATAATTTATACTAAATAAGCCAGAATATATCGAAGGAGCTGCCGAGTCCGCTATGAACAAAAAAGAAGTTGCTAACATCCGCAAGCAATTCAAGATGGATCACGATCTACTGAATATTTACGATATCCTCAATGTCTATATTACGAAGGAAACGAATGAAGTCTACCACTGGGAGCGTCATCCGTTTGAACTGGTGGACCGGGAGAAGCAGGAGTTATACATGGGAAATTTCAAAAAACTGCTGACCGGCGAACTGGATCAAAAATTGTTCGAACTGAAGTTCCAGGAAGCCGCGGAGGAGCCTGCGCAGGTACTGCTTCATCAAGCGCTCGTAACGGGCGATCCGGAAGAATGGCAGGACATGATGCTGCTGCTCGTGGACCGAATGCTGGCGGATGCCAAGTATGAGCGGGACATGGTGGTCACATTTGTTCGGGGGCAGTATTATTTGCCGACCAAGGCGAGAAACGATGATGCGGAAGAGAGTGAGAAGAACGAGGTGTTTGCCCATCCGTTCATCTTATGCAGCGTGAACTCCACGGAGAAACAGCGGAAGACACTCTTGTTCGATTATGTGGAGCGGGAGTTCAAGTACAATATTATTGTCGATCCGATTATCAAATTAAGCACGCCGGAGCAAGGATTCCTGTACCCAAGCGTGACGGACAACTATTCCGATGTGAATCGGATTCTGTACTGTACGGGAAAATCAAACTTCCCGGATCCTCATTTTGTTGAACAGGTATTGAACGGAGAACGATCCGTGACAGCACTGGAAGAGCGAGCGATCTTCGAAGATATCGTCAAGGAAGTGGCCGGCGAAGAGCTCGATTCAGCTACCATTGCACAGGTGTACGAAGAGATTAACCGGGTGATTGAAATCAACGAAGAGACGAAGGAGGAAGAACCTCCGAAGCTGGATTACAAAGATCTGGAGCGTGTACTGAACGCGAGCGGCGTGGAGGATGTGACCACCGAGAAGGTGGAACGGGCATTCGAAACAATCGTGGACAACAGAAACTATGAGATGAAAGCAACCAGTGTTATGCCGAAGTTCACTTCCAAGTCCATTAAGATCGAAACCAAGGTCGCTACGATTTCGGTTAGCCCGCAGGATTTGAGATACGTCAAGCAGGTGAATTTCCAAGGGAAACGCTGCATCATGATTGAAGTGGACGAAGATGTTGCGATTGAAGGCTTTACGCTGGCGTCAGAGACCCTTATTCAATAAAAAAAAGCATTAACGCAGGCAGGAGATGACTAACGATGAACAGACTACTTATGATCCTGATCGCGGCCGCAACGATGTTGACGGCTTGCCAATCGAACCAGACGGATGCCGGGAACCCCTCGGGCAGCAACGAACCATCCGCACAGACCGAAACGGCGCAGCCAAACAACGAACCAACCGAAGAAAGTACAAGCCAGAGCGAGTGGTCTTCGCTTCCCGAATATGCCACGATTGTTCGGGAAGTTGATTCCCAGGATTATACGTTTCGAACGGTAACCGACAATGATAATGAACGCATTCTTTTACTCGCGAAACAAGACGGTGAAGAGAAATACAAGACCATTTTTATCAAAAACACAAGTCGCCTTAAAATCATTGATGTTGATGGAGGCGGACAGCTCTTCAACGATGTTTTGGAAGATAGTTGAAACCTGGCCAGACGAAATATCCCATTCCCACTATGAATCAAGGAGTGTTGCGGTCATGAATTTGGAAGAAGTGATGCAGGAGCTTGAGGCACTTGGCAAGGAGCGCACGAAAAAGATATATATGTCGAATGGTGCACACGAGCCACTCTTCGGTGTGGCTACAGGAGCGATGAAACCGATCGCCCGTAAAATCAAAAAGGATCAGGCATTGGCTGAGCAGCTGTACGCCACCGGGAATTACGATGCAATGTATTTTGCGGGCGTTATTGCTGATCCAAAAGCAATGACAGAAGCGGATTTTGATCGGTGGATCGAGGACGCCTATTTTTACATGATCTCCGACTTCATCGTTGCCGTTACACTATCCGAGACAGATATTGCACAGCAAGTCGCAGATCGGTGGATTGCCAGTGGCGAAGAACTGAAGATGTCGGCAGGATGGAGCTGTTATTGCTGGTTGCTAGGCAATCGTCCGGACAGCCAGTTCTCCGAGGATAAGCTGAGCAGGATGTTGGAAGACGTGCAAGCGAAGATTCACCACTCTCCCGAGCGTACCCAGTATTCGATGAACAGTTTCGTATACACCGTGGGTGTGTCTTACGTTCCGCTGCATGACAAGGCCATTGAAACGGCGAAGACAATCGGCCCGGTCGAAGTTCAAAAGGACAAACCCAAGAGCAAGTTCCTGAATGCTTCCGAAACCATTCAAAATGCCGTAGATAAAAATCGGATTGGTTTCAAACGTAAATATGTAAGGTGTTAAAGGAAGACAATGCACATGGTTGTATCTGGATTTCACATGGTGAATATACATTATTTTCAAGTAGTTGTTGACAATCCAACAGGTCTAAAATATAGTAAACACATCAGATTAATGTAAATTGTGGATGTTCAAATTTTAACCATTGAATGGAAGCTGACTGGTTTATCCAGAGGCTCAGAGGGCAGCGCTAGTCGTTGTCAGCTGAGCCTTTTTTGCTTAGGTACCCCAATCAAATTAAAGAGGTGAAGTCAATGGCTGCTGCTGAGAAAATCAGATTTGAGAGTGTCACCAAAACGTTTACTGTTCGCGATCCCAAGCAAAAGGAAGCAACTCAGGCATTTACAGCTGTAAAAGATCTGGACTTTTCGGTAAGGAAAGGCGAGTTTATCACCATCGTGGGTCCGAGTGGCTGCGGAAAATCAACCTTGCTTGATATGATCAGTGGACTATCCTCACCGACACAGGGACGCATTTTAATTGATGGCCAAACGATTACGGGCCCAGGGCTTGACCGGGGTATAGTCTTTCAGCAGTACGCTTTATTTCCGTGGAAGACGGCACGTGGCAATATTGAGTTTGGTTTGGAAGCCAAGGGTATTCCGAAGCAGGAGCGTAAGGAGCAGGTGGAGCACTTTCTGTCGTTGGTGGGACTTACTCACTTCGGAGACCGTTATCCGCATGAGCTATCCGGGGGGATGAAGCAGCGTATAGCGATTGCCAGAAGCCTTGCCTTTAATCCGGATGTCTTATTGATGGATGAGCCCTTTGCCGCATTAGACGCCCAGACGCGTGAATCCCTACAGAGTGAACTTTTGCGTATTTGGCAGAAGACCCAGAAGACCATCATTTTTATTACACATGGTATCGATGAGGCGGTTTATCTAGGAGAACGAGTCGTGGTATTGACGCCAGGACCCGGTATGGTGAGACAAATTGTGGATATTCCGCTTCAATCGCGATTGGAAGATGCGGATATTCGCTCCCATCCCGACTTTGTGAAAGCTCGCCATGTAGTATGGAGTCTGCTGCATGAACCTGAGTACCGCGGTGCTTATATCTAATTGATTAAAGGAGTGTATTCCTATCGAATCCGTAAAGACTGCTCATTCAACCCTACGGCTTGGTAAACGAAGTCCTGCTGCCTTTTCTGGTGTGCTTAAGTTGTTCAAACAGTCGATCGTGTTAATTGCCTTGGTCTTACTATGGGAGATTGCACCAAGGACGGGCTTGGTAGATGCAGCATTTTTCCCTGCTTTTTCCGAGGTCATCCGGGCATTATGGAGTCTGATCATCTCAGGTGAACTTTTCACTCACTTTCTGGCAAGCATCGTTCGTTCATTCAGTGGATTTGCCTTAGCCTTACTTATTGCGATCCCGTTAGGATTACTGATTGGCTGGTATCCATTAGCCAGACAGCTGTTGAATCCCGTGCTGGAATTGTTTCGAAATACTGCCGCATTAGCGCTGCTTCCGGTTTTCATGCTGCTGCTGGGAATCGGGGAAACCTCCAAGATTGCGATCGTGCTCTTTGCCTGCACATGGCCCATTCTTCTGAATACGATTGCTGCTGTCGGCAACGTCGATCCCTTGCTAATTAAGGCAGCAAGATCGATGAATATCAAGTCCTTCAAATTGTTCCTCAAGGTCATTCTGCCGGCATCGGTTCCCACGATTTTCACGGGTATTCGCATGGCAGGGACAGGGGCTATCCTGGTACTCATAGCGGCTGAAATGGTAGGGGCCAAAGAAGGCTTGGGTTATCTCATTACGTATTCCCAATATAACTTCCAGATTCCTCAGATGTATGCCGGGATATTAACCATTGCCTTGTTAGGGTTGTTAATCAACCAAGGGCTCAGCATGCTTGAACGTAAATTCTCCAAATGGAAACAGCAAGTGAATGAGTAGTTCTGTTCAAATATTCACTCATTATTTTTTTATCATTAATCCTTACTAAATCAATTGAATTAATAAGTTATAAATAAGATATCGTTTGGAGGAGGAGAAGCGAGATGAAAAGAACGTTAGGCTTTCTTGTACTTGCAGGTTTGGTCAGTGGTGTCCTATCAGGTTGCTCAGATCCCAAGACCTCCGCGAAGAGCGGAGAAGAAGATCAAGTTCTGCAATATCAGTCTTCACCTGGAAGTGTTTCTTATCCGGAGCTGGCTGCAGATTTGGGCTACTTGGGGGACTTGAAACTGGAATCCATAGGTGACAGCGTTGGGGGACCGGAGAGCATTCAATTAACGGCGACGAAACAAATCGACTTTGGATCAGCTTTTAACGGAGCCATTATCAAATCCTACTCTCAAAACGTAAAAATAAAATCGGTCGTCGGTTCATACGGCAGTGATGAGCATACGTACATCGGCGCTTATACCCTTGAGGGGACGCCAATCCAATCGGCCAAGGATTTTATCGGGAAAAAGGTAGGCGTGAATATTCTCGGGGCCCATCTGGAATTTGTCCTCAAAGATTATTTACGACAAGGTAATCTGACTGAAAAAGAAATCGAACAGGTCACGTTGGTGACTGTCCCAAGTTCAAGTGCGGAACAGGTACTGCGGAATCAACAGATCGACGTGGTGATGTTAAGCGGAATCGGTCGGGACAGGGCTCTGGCAACAGGAGGAATTACCGAAATTTTTAGAGATATCGATGTGTTTGGCAAGGAATTTACCGCAGGCGACTATTTCTTCAGTGAAGATTATATCCGGGAGAATCCGAAAACGGTGAAGCAATTTGTAGACGGGGTTGCCAAAGCCATTGACTGGGCTCAGACCACACCTAGGGAGGAAGTCATCTCGAGGTTCGAGGACATTGTTAATCAGCGGGAACGCAAGGAAACGACGGATAACCTTAAATACTGGAAGAGTACGGGCATTTCGGAAAAGGGAGGCGTCATTACTCCATCGGAATACGGAACTTGGATCGACTGGCTTGTAGCGAATGGTGAGTTAAAAGAAGGTCAGGTGAAACCGGAGGACTTATATACCAACGAATATAATCCATTTGCCCAATAACCTTTTATATAAATTGAACTAAACATTTAGACGAGAAAGGAGAGGACAGAAATAACCTGAAGAAGCGAAGCGTTCGCTGAAAGCTTTCTGAAAGAAAGCTGCATCGGAAGCATAGGGTTATCTTCGGATTTTCCCCTTTGAGAAAGGGAATCGAAAAATCTGGGGATAACAGCGATCGGAAGATGGTACTGCACTCGCAGTGGCCTTGTGTGATAGATAAGTGTGGTTTATATGAATAAGTTTTTAACAAAATTAGATCAGGGAGTGGTTCGTATGACTAGAAAACAAATGAAACTGGGAGCTTTCATTAATCTGCCGGGACATCATGTAGCAAGCTGGCGCCATCCTTCTTCAGGTGCAGGCCGTGCATTCGATCTGGATTATTTAACGGAGATTGCACAGACCGCTGAGCGCGGTAAGTTCGATATGATCTTTTTCGCCGATGTCCTGGGTCAGCGACTTTCCGGTAATGCACACTCCTCACTGAAGCTGGACCCGGTTATCATCATTTCGGCCCTCGCGGCTGTGACGAAAAATATAGGGCTGACGGCCACACTGACCACGACCTATAACGACCCATACCATGTCGCGCGTAAATTTGCAGCGATTGATCATCTGTCCAAGGGACGGGCTGCCTGGAATGTCGTCACATCCGCCAACGAAGGAGAAGCCCTTCTCTTCGGTAAAGAAAAGCATCTGCAGCACGCGCTCCGGTATGAACGTGCTGAGGAATTCGTGGACGTTGTCAAGCAGCTATGGTTGTCCATCGAGGATGAGGCACTTGTCATCGACAAGGAAAATGGACGATATCTGGATATAGAGAAGGTACATCCGGTTAACCATGAGGGGGCATGGTTTAAGGTGCAGGGTGCCCTGGATTCCCCAACAACACCACAAGGGCATCCCGTGATTGTTCAGGCCGGGTCTTCGGAATCTGGCAAAGAGCTGGCAGCGAAGACGGCTGAGGTCATTTTTACAGCTTGGCAAACGCTTGAAGAGGCACAGGTTTTTTATCAGGATGTCAAAGGCCGACTGGCTAAATACGGACGCAATCCGGAAGATCTGAAGATCATGCCTGGCGTGTTCATTACGGTGGCCAAAACAGAGGCAGAAGCCCTGCTGAAGCAGCAGCAGTTAAACAGCTATATCCTGCCTGAAGTGGGATTGGCATATCTGTCTGCTTTTACGAATATTGATCTGTCCGGGTATGATGTCGAAGAACCACTTCCAGAGGCAAGCTCCATCGAAGATGAGACCAATCCCCGAATCCGTTATAACATCATTCGCGAGATTGCGAAACGGGAGAACCTGCAATCGATCCGTGCTATCTATGAACGAATTGCAGGAGCACGTGGTCATCGGGAGATTGTCGGGACTCCGGAACAAATTGCGGATCAATTGGAAGAGTGGTTCCTGAACGATGGTGCAGATGGCTTTAATATCATGCCGCCTCATTTCCCGGAGGGCTTCAACGATATCATCGAACTGGTGGTTCCTGAATTGCAGCGGAGGGGATTATTCCGTACCGAATATGAGAGCAGTACCCTTCGAGGGAATCTGGGGCTGTCTGTACCTGCCGTACAAACACCCGAAAAGGCATTAACCGGTGTGAGCACAGGTGAAGTTGTGTAAGGCATAGGCATTAACATAACGCAACCATTCATGGTTGCGTTTTTTGTTGTGCTAACGGAGAGACCTCCATAGGGAGGAGGAAGCTTATTTTCTTGCCTTTCAAGCCAAGGCTTAGACCCATCCCGTAAACTCCAATATGGATGCTTTGGCGGACTGTACTTCGGTTTGTGCACCTTTGCGCCACGCTTTGGGGGACTGTCCCATCAGTTTGGAGAAGCAGCGATTGAAGCTGGAAATGGAATGAAAACCGACCTGCTCGGAGATCGATAGAATGGAATGGTCGGTGCTCTTCAGTTGTTTGCAGGCCTCTTCGATCCGTGTGCTGTTAATGAATTCGAGAGGCGTCGTTCTCATAATCTCATAAAATTTTCTGCGGAAATGCGTTGTGCTCAAGTGGCACAGATCGGCCAAAAAGTCGATGGTTATGGGGGTCATGTAGTTCTTGGTAATGTGCTCGAGTACGGGAGAGATCACAAGGTCCCCTTTCAAACCAGGATCTGTTCCCTGTTCTGACAGGGGGCGATTCCGGGAATGAATTCGTAGGAGCTCGATATACAGGGACAGCATCAAGCCGTAGGCACTTTCCTGATAGTAGGGATTCTGCTGTCTTAACTCCTCTACGATCGATGTGGCAAGCGTGTACACTTTGGGATGCTGCTCCTTGCTTAGCACACAGTTCATTCCCTGTATTGCCCACAGATTCGGCTCAAAGTCACTGTATGTATGTTTTAATGAATGCTGAAACAGGTCCTCCGGCGAAAAGAAAATATAAGCCCACAAACTGGCCGTACCAGGCGTGCTATACGTTGTATGAGGAAGATATCGGGGAATGAAGGTCACATCGCCGGCCTGAAAGGGGACGGATTCTCCCTTGATCTCCATAATGCCGCTATCGGAGTAGCAGATGCCAATCTCCAGATGGTTATGAAAATGAAGATGCTCGCTCTTGATATCGGATATTTTCCAGCGTTCACCGCTTAATAGCAGGACGGGAAAATGGATGGGCAGGCTGTAATGACGGTATTCAATAACAGGCTTCCTGGTTTTGGCCATATGCGATACCCCCATTCATAAATGGTTGAAATTGCGCAGTTTTGTTACGAATATGCTTAGATTGACACTATTTTACTGCGTAGAATGGAATAAGTAAAGCGTTTACAATACGAACGGACACCTCTCAGGGCGCACTTGGGGGCGTGTGTCCAGGAGAGGGGAATACCGATGCTTCAAGTGAAATATGACAGGGAAGAGATTTTAAAGGTCATCGATAATGTCACCCAAAAAACACTATCCATGGACCTGACATGGGACTGGCCTTGCGGTGTAGCGTATTACGGTGTAACCAGAGCCTACCAGACGACAGGCAACAAGGAGATTTTGGACAGGCTGGTTCAGTGGGCGGATGAATATATTGAGCTGGGCCTGCCGAGCTGGACGGTGAACACCTGTGCCATGGGTCATATGCTGATTACGTTGTATGAAGAAACAGGAGACCAGAAGTACTGGAATATCGCGCTGAGCAAAGTGGATTATCTCCAAAATCATGCGCTCCGCTTCGGAGACAACGTGCTGCAGCATACCGTATCCGTTGCCAATGACTTTCCGGAACAGGCGTGGGCAGATACCTTGTTTATGGCTGCATTTTTCCTGCTGCGCGTAGGCAGCAAGTTGAAGGATGAAGCCATGATTCAGGATGCCCTGAATCAGTATTACTGGCATATCAAATACCTTCAGGACCCAAGCACGGGCTTTTGGTACCACGGGTATAACAACGTCAATAAGGATCATATGTCCGGATTTTACTGGGGAAGAGCGAATGCCTGGGGTGCCTACACAATGTCGCAGGTGAAACCTCAATTGAAGGACTGGTATTTATATCCGCAGTGTATGGACGTCGAGTGCTCGCTTCGGGACCAACTGGCAGCATTGAAGCTGGTTCAGACGGACAACGGCTTGTGGCGAACGGTGCTGGACGATGAGGAGTCCTATGAAGAAGTATCGGCGTCTTGCGGTATAGCGGCGGCCATGATCAATAACGGCAATCCGCTGCATACCAAGTATGTACAGAAGGCATTGGACGGTGTTCTACAAAATATCACCGAAGATGGACGTGTACTGGGCGTATCCGGCGGCACGGCTGTCATGAAGGATCGGGAAGGGTACCGCAAGATCCCGAAAGACTGGATTCAGGGCTGGGGTCAAGGCCTGGCACTCGCTTTTCTGTCCGACATGTTGAGATAGGAGGAGATCCAATTGTCCAAAAAAACAACGGGAGCCTTCACCCTGCCCGGAGAATCGGGTTATGAGGCGCTGACACTGGAACTCGCTGAACGGTGGGGTGCCGATGTCATTCGTGACAGTGACGGAACGAAATTGTCAGATGAGATTATCAACGCAGGATACGGCATTTATTCGACGATCTGTATCATCCGGGATCATAATGAGTGGGCATCCCACAATACGGATAAGCTGCAGCAATGTTTTCTCATAACCAACCCCAAGGTGGCCGTGCAGGATTACCTGTCCATCTATCTGATGGAGGATTTCTTCGCTGAACAGTTCAAGGTGAACGATTCTCGGGAAGCGTTCAAGTATTGGCAGGTCTATGACCGGACGACGGGGGAAGAAGTGCCAAGAGAACAGTGGAATTATGAGCGGGAATCCGGGAATGTAGTCATTACCGGTATTGTTCCGTGGCATAAATACACCGTCAGCTTCATGGTTTACCGGATATGGGAAGAGATTTCGATGTACAATCACACGACGAATGACTGGGACAAAGAGCATCTGATGCAGATCGATCCCATCTATCCGGAGACACAAGCATACTTGCTGAATTGGATGGAAAATTGGTGTCAGGAGCATAAGGAAACGACCGTTGTTCGGTTTACTTCCCTGTTCTATAATTTCGCCTGGATCTGGGGCAGCAGTGAGCGAAATCGCCATCTGTTCTCGGACTGGGGTTCGTATGATTTTACAGTAAGTTCAAGAGCGCTTGATCTGTTTGCCAAAAAGGCTGGCTATTCCCTCACGGCTGAGGATTTTGTGAATGGCGGTAAATACCGGGTCAGTCATATCCCTGCGAATCAGCGCAAGCTGGATTGGATGGCGTTCATTAATGATTTTGTGATTGAATTCGGCAAAAAGCTGAATGATATTGTACACAAACATGGCAAGCTGGCCTATGTTTTCTACGATGATAGCTGGGTCGGCATGGAGCCTTACAATGACCGCTTCGAAGAATTTGGATTCGACGGCATGATCAAATGTGTTTTCTCCGGGTATGAGGCAAGAATGTGTTCGGGTATCAACGTGGATACGCATGAAATCCGGCTGCATCCCTACCTGTTTCCGGTTGGTTTAGGCGGGCTTCCTACCTTCAAGGAGGGCGGCGACCCAACACTGGATGCCAAGAAGTATTGGATTAATATCCGGCGTGCCCTGCTTAGAGAACCGATCGATCGAATCGGACTGGGCGGGTATCTGCATCTGGTGGAGCCTTATCCGGATTTTGTGGAATACATCGAGAAGATTGCCAATGAGTTCAGGGAGATGAAGGAGCTGCATCAGGCTGGCATGCCTTATCAGATCAAGACCAAGGTAGCCGTGCTGCATAGCTGGGGCAAACTGAGATCTTGGACGCTGTCCGGGCATTTCCATGAAACGTACATGCATGATCTCATTCACGTAAATGAAGCGTTGTCGGGATTACCGGTTGAGGTTCAGTTCATCGATTTTGAAGACATCCGTCAGGGCGTACTGCAAGATTGCGATGTCGTGATCAATGCCGGCTCTGCCGGTTCCGCATGGAGCGGTGGGGAGCACTGGAACGACCATACGTGCGTGGACCTACTGACGAAGTGGGTGTATGAAGGTGGTACGTTTATCGGCATCAATCAGCCTTCGGCGATCGAGGGATACGACAGTTTTTTCCGAATGGCACATATTCTTGGTGTGGATGAAGATACAGGGGCAAGAGTCGTTCATGGGAAATGGTCGTATGAGGCCCGGGATGAGTACAGTCTGGTACCGGATGAAGCCAGCATAACGCCGAAGAAAGGCATCTATCTTACGGATGGCACAGCTAAGGTGCTGCATGAAACGGATGGAAACATTACGTTGTCTACGCATGCATTCGGCAAAGGAAAAGGAATCTATCTCCCTGCATTTGAATTCAACTGGGAGAATACCAGATTGCTGCTGAATCTGATTCGCTATGCAGGCCAAGAATACGAAGAAACGAAGTATATCCCGGATAACCTGTACACCGAGTGTGCGTATTATCCGGAAAGTAACATATTGGTTGTGATCAACAATAGCGACCAGGTTCAAACAACAACGATTGATACCGAGTTTGGAAAACAAACGCTGGAACTGGCTCCTTATGATACGGTCATCACCAAGATTGGCGCAACCAACTCGGTATCGTCATAGGATATCTTCTTCATCAAATTTCTTCATAGAATATCGTCTCA
This sequence comes from Paenibacillus sp. ACRRY, assembly GCF_022346995.1. Taxonomy (GTDB): domain Bacteria; phylum Bacillota; class Bacilli; order Paenibacillales; family Paenibacillaceae; genus Paenibacillus. The sequence continues at coordinate 95,461 of NZ_JAKRNM010000004.1, forward strand.
TAGACCGTTTCCCTGACTAGGGAGCGGTCTATTTTGGCTAAAAAGGAATTCTGCTCATGAATATTTTATAATGTTAACCATACAAGCGAGCAAACCGGATATCTTGTTCCAGACTTAAGATGGTGGGGTGTAATCAATGATTCGTATGGCTGTCGGTGCGGTCATTCAAAAGGATGATGAAGTACTGTTAGTTCATAAGGTAAAGGGAGCACAGGGGAAAATCAAAGGAACGTGGGATTTCCCGAAAGGCGGGATGGAACCGCAGGATGAGAGCGTAGAGGCAGCACTGCTCAGGGAATTAGAAGAAGAAACCGGATCAACAAACTTTACAATTACCAAACCATTCAAGGATAGAATTGTCTTTCGTTTTGATGCCATAACGCAGGAGAAATTGGGATTTCAGGGGCAGGAAACGACGATGTTTCTGGTGGAATACGCTGGAGACGGGACCGACCTGAAACCTCAGGATGATGAGATCGATGATATTCGGTGGTTCCCCATAGACCATATCGCTCCACTGTTATTTCCGGAAGCCCGTGTATTCTTTGAAAGTTACGATCTGGTAAGAGGAGGAGATTGACTTGATTGCAGATTTTAAAGTGTTAACCGAGTTCCTCCAAGGTCATGATGAAGGAGAATGTTCCACCACAGAAGAAGACATTCGGGAACAGGAGCGCCGCCTCGGCAAGACGTTTCCAGCCGCTCTGCGTGAATACTATAAGAGGTTTGGGCGGTCCCATTATATTACGCAGCATTGCAATAATCAGTATGAGCCGATGCTTCTGGAGGATATTTTTGTACCGGATTCCGATTTCTTTACAACGGACAAGGCGTTTTTGATATTTTATCAATGCGAAGAATCGGTGATCTATTGCGGCATTCGTTTCAGTGATCTGACGAAGGAAGACCCGCCTGTGTATCTATGTGCCTGGAACAATCCGGATTGGTCGCTGGAGAATGAATCGCTCACCAATTTTCTGGTAAGCAAGGCATTTATTCAAATGGGGGTGGAGGACAGGCTGCCCTATTGGGTTATTTTTGATGAGAACATGTGGGGGTTATCGGATTACCGATCCTATTGGGGATTAAGCGACGGAGCATATGAAATTCCAGAAACGTCATCTCTTCAGGCTTGGCGGATATTTTGTAGGGATCATGTGATTCTTCTATTCGAACTGGCTGTTGGTGAAGACGAGGATGATGTCTTAGCTGTATATCTGGCTTCTTTTGACCTGGAGCGTATAGCGAGCCTGCTGAATCGTACAACGCAGGACAGGCAGCTGCCCGATTATAGAACTAATCTTGGATCGCCGCGGTGATTACTGGCTTGGTCAGTAAGCATCGTGTCGGGGTGAATGATGGACGAGCTTGCTAAGGTACACTTCTGCTTCATTTTACTTCCAATGTTTACCTGAAACTTATATATTAAATGATAGGAGTAACAGAAATTATTAAACCAAAGGAGCATCAATATGCTTAATTTTAACCAACCAATGGCATTGCGCTCTATTCTAAGCCCGAAATATTTGGAATTTGCTCTAAGAGATCAATATGATATGGGTCAATGGGAAGAATGCTTGTTTTGGCTGCGAGGATTGAATGATACATACCGGGTAAAAACGTCCACTGGCTTGTACATCCTTCGGGTATACCGTGCCGAGATCGGGGAGGAAGAAGTGATCACGGAGTTGTCCGTACTATCTCAATTGAAAGCAATATTGAATTCTTCGGTGCATGCAGATGTTGGAGATTACATGAAGAAAGAGGATAATCGTGATTACTCCGTTCTGGATGCGCCGGAAGGCAAACGCGTGGTCGTGATGTTCCGCTATATTGAAGGGGCCGAGAACAACCTGGAGGATGAGGAGTCCTGTTATGCTTTTGGTCAATCTGCGGCAGAGCTGCACAAGGCTATGGATCAGGTGGTAGTGGAGCAGCCCAGATATGAGCTGGATACAACATTTCTGATTGATCAGCCGCTCGAGCGCATTCTGGCGTATATCGGAGAGTCGCATGAAGCAGCACCATTTTTGGTTGCGTTTACTCAGGAGTTGAAGAAGCGTATTACAGCATCTGCCGATAGTCTGGAATGGGGGCTGTGTCATGGCGATATGCATGGCAACAATAATGCCTTTCAGCAGGGAGGCTCGTTTACGCATTATGACCTGGAGTGGGCAGCCAAAGGCTGGCGTGCCTACGATCTGGCTCAGGTAAAGGCTAGAAAGAGACAATCCGGTGAGCAAAAAGCAGCATTATGGAATGCACTCATGGCAGGTTATCGTTCGGTACGAAGCTTCTCTCCAGAGGACGAGCAGGCGGTGGACCTGTTCATTATCGCTCGCAGATTCTGGGTCATGGGTCTGGATGTTGCTTTTATCGAAAATGATATGGGTGCACTGGATTATGGTGATGATTGGCTGGATAGTTTTATCGAGGAGTTTCGAGAAGCGGGAATCATATAGTTTCATAAGATGAGTAATTGTTCAACACTGATCTTGAATAATCTTAAGCCCCCTCTGAATCAATCAGAGGGGGCTTTTCATAATAAGCTGCCTTGGCGAACCTCAGCTTGAAGATGATGAAGCGGCAGCAGCAGCCGATGCCGCGGCAGCGGAGGCCATGGCGGCCTGCTGTGCGATGATAATGTTGGTGATGCTGGTTGAGAGAGTCGTGGTCAGCACACCGCTTCGCAGATTCTCAACATGCTGAACAGCCACTAAGGCGGATGAGAATAGCAGCAGCTCCTGTTTGGTGATCGACCATGCCCCGAAGCCCTTTTGACCGCGCAGCCAGTCAAACGTTTCTTGGACCTGATCCACCAGTGTGTCTTGGTTGACAGGCAGCAGAGAGAACACTCCGAGGGAGGATAGGGTATACGTTTTATCCAAGCGTATGCTGCGTTTACGGAACGCCTCCTGTAATGCCAATACACGCGCGCTTGATTCAGGATTGTTGTCTCCAAGAACCAATACTTGAGTCAATGCCTGCACGCTGTTGCCAGGGGAGAACTCTGGCTTCAGTTCACGATAGAGCTGCTCCATGCGGGCCACACCGGATTCCACATCCAGATCGGAGAGAGCCAGCATGGCTGCGAAAATGTAGTCATCCTGTCCGGTCAGGAAGCGGTGTTTTGCTTTCATCTGATCATAAAAATTCTTGGCACGCTCCACCGTGTACTGAAACTGGTCAGGCGCTGCCTGGGCAGCAATCTGATAGGCGGCCACGGCCAGGAAATCGGAAGGACGAAACTTGATCTGCTTCATCAGATCGTAGACATGCAGGGTATCCGCCAGTTTTGACTCCTGATCCGTGGTAAGGGAGAGCATGGCGGCAATACTGATAGCCGAATTGCCCCTGAATACGGAAAAGAGGTTTGTATTTTGCTTCATCAGATCATGACTTTGGCGAATGGCCTCGCCATCTGCAGTTTTATTTTCGCCTGCATAGAGAAGTGCCGCCAGGCGATGCATCATCGGATTTTGCCATTTGAACGACTTCTTGATGATCTGTGCGTTGGAAACGAATAATTCGACTCGTGCTGCGTGCTGCTGTTCCATATGCAGACCTCCCGAAATGAGTAGTTGTTACCCCTAGTTTATTAGGAAAATCAAATGGATTAAAGCAAAAATTCCCATGGGGTAGATGAATGACCTTGAGAATGAATTTTTAAATTGATTGCGAGGGTGCTTCTCAAATAAGAAATGCAATATCGTATGTATGATGAAAAAGATGTCCAGTACCCAGAACGTAATCGTCTGATACGAACTGAATAGCAGGGAGAGGATGACGGTGTATATGGGCAGGTGCACCCATGTGAAATATGTATAAGCTTTCTCGTCTTCCATCTCTTTCAACACGATAAATAATCTCCACTCGGACCGCCTGATCGCATCCATTTCGTGCAGAAGAAATAGAGACAGGTTGAACAAAAACAAGACCAGTAACAAGTCAGGCATGTAAAGCCTCCCACTAAAGTGTTTATAGAAGATACGAATGGGCCCCGAGATTGTTCCAGTCTGTTGCCTGTTACGTCACTTTTCGATGTGGCTATATCCAAAGCACAAAAATAACCTCCCAGATTGCGGGAGGGTTATTGTGTTCTGTTTCTGTATAACTCCTATGGTTGTTTGGTCAAAGCAGCTTCTACCAGTTCAAGCGATTCGTTCTTGATATTGGGATAATCACCGAATACCCATTGAGGCATGATATGGATATTGCCGGCTTGTACTGCTTTCAGATGGCTCCATACGGCAGATTGTTTCATATCTTCGAGTACCTTTTCCGCTTCATCGTCCTGGCTCACGGTAGATTTGCCTATGGTCATAAAGATATGGTCTGGGTTCAATTCCGGTAGAGATTCAAGAGACAAATTCTCATATGAATCCTTCATGTTTGCCAGCTGAGGTACATACTTCAGTCCCAAATCCTTGGACAGGGTGGCGGCCAGATGAACATTAGGGCTGGCTACCTGCACATCTTTTTGAATACGCATGAACAGGAATGTCTCATCCGGTCCAACCTGCTTGGCAATGTTCTGTTTGACTTGTGCGGCCTTCAGATCATATTGCTCCAACCAGGTATCCGCTTCGGCTTGTTTACCGACAACGCCAGCAATCTCCTTCATTTCCTCCCGCCAATCACCATCACCCCGGAACACCACGACAGGAGCTACTTTACTTAATTGCTCATAAACTTCGGGTTCGATATGACGGGCGATAATGAGCTCCGGTTCGCTCTCTAGGGCTGCTTCAAGGTTAATGCGGTCTCCGAGGGGCAGTATGCCTGCATTCTGCTCGGCTTCGTCCATATAGGGCAGAACCGTAGAGCCGCCATATGTGGTGGTCGCGTGTGGTTTTACGCCCAGGGCATACAGCGTATCCAGGATCCGATAATCGGCTGCAGCAATTTTGGTAGGTGTACCCTCAATCTTGGTCGTGCCCATATCATGCTGATACTCTAACGGCTGACTTGCCTGGGATGGTTGAATGCTGGTCCCGCAAGCGCTGAGCATAATCATCATGCACATGAGCAATGCTACGGCTAGCGGTGCTTTATATTCTCTGGTCACGAGTGAATCTCCCTTCTTGCCTGAATGATCGTCTGCGTTGCTACGTTCTTCAGTATAGGAGAGAGCCGGAGAATTCCATATGGAGGATTTGAACCTCTTATATGTAACATGTGATAACTGCCCTGTGGCAGCGAGCTTGCGGAATTGTCCAGGAACCACACCCGTGTGCTTTTTGAACCGCCGAATAAAATAAAACAAGTCCGCATATCCAACACGCTGTGCAATCTCCTGAATGGTGGCATCTGTTTCCAAGAGCAGCCGGATGGCCTTTTCCATTCGAAAATGTATGAGGTAATCAATGGGACTGCGGCCCATCTTGGCTTTGAATCTTCGGGACAAATACTGCACGTTATAATTCAATGCTTGCGAGAGATGATCCAGTGTCACGGCTTCGGTGTAATGTTCTTCGATATATCGAATGGCCTGGTCTACCATATCCGGCTTGACGGACACTGCAGACTGATCATCCAGTTGATGCAGAATCTCATGCAAAAATAATTGAAAGATGGCACGTGCCTTGAATCGTGACAACTCTCCGCCATCCATCCAGGCTTCATACAGCTTGCGTGCATGCTGATGCAGAACGGCCGGATAATTGGAAATCATGCCGAATGGCTCTGCCCAACGAGGGGTGGAAGGCTCCACCGAAAGGGACTGCGCTGCGGTCTGAATCGGTTCCGTTTTGTACAAGATCAGATAGAATGCCATCGGTTCCTTCGTCATGATTTCAACATGAATACCTTTGCTTCCATGAAGCACGTGATTATGGGAGACGAGGTAGGAAGTATGGTTCATGACAAGACTTCCCTGCCCCTGGCAGATGAGGTAGAAGCCGTTCGCAGGAAGACGATAGGGTGGAAGAGATTGGGCCGCTGGGATCAGAGTATAGCGAACATCAAGTATATTCAGGGACGATTGAGTCCATTGCTGCATCAAGGTGGGAAAATCCATGAACTCCTCCTATCCATAGTGAAAGCCATTAATTTATTTTTGTACATTATTATAAATGATAATCATTCTCATTTCAAACGCTTCCTTACATTCCTTGTTGTATTTCTTCGGCACATCTCGTACAATTTGGTGAAGTAATTCTGCATTGCGTTAATGTGAACATGAAAATGTAATTCTGACAACACGAAGCTGCACACAAGAAAAGGGGAGAATCGTTTGGAATCGAAGCAACTATCTAGAGGGCTAAAGCCCCGTCACGTTGAGCTGATTGCACTCGGGGGTACAATCGGCGTTGGATTGTTCATGGGATCGGCGAGTACGATCAAATGGGCAGGTCCTTCGGTGCTGCTGGCCTATCTGCTGGCCGGGATCATTATCTTTTTTGTCATGCGTATTATGGGAGAAATGTTGATTCAGGAGCCTGTCACCGGATCCTTTGCCACATTTGCTCATAAATATATCAGTCCGCTTGCCGGGTTCCTGACCGCCTGGAGTTACTGGTTCCTCTGGGTAACGGTGGGGATGGCGGAAGTAACGGCGATCGGTATTTATGTCGGCTACTGGTTCCCGGATATTCCACAATGGCTGCCGGCACTGGCTGGTGTGCTTATTATTGCGGCGGCGAATCTGGCTGCGGTTAAATATTACGGGGAGTTTGAATTCTGGTTCGCCATGATTAAGGTAACAGCCATTGTGTTCATGATCGTGATCGGAACCGGCTTAATCTTCTTCGGTCTGGGTAACGGTGGACAGCCGATCGGATTATCGAACCTGGTGAGTCATGGGGGCTTCTTCCCTGGAGGAATAAAAGGATTCCTTTTTGCTCTATGTATCGTAACGGCAGCCTATCAGGGCGTGGAAATGGTCGGCATTACGGCAGGGGAAGCGGAGAATCCGAAGCATACGCTGCGTAAAGCGATCAAAAATATCGTATGGCGTATCCTTATCTTTTATGTAGGAGCCATCTTTGTCATCGTGACACTGTACCCCTGGAACGAAGTGGGACAGACGGGAAGCCCGTTTGTACTCACATTTGCCAAAGTCGGTATCGTGGCTGCTGCGGGCATTATCAACTTCGTGGTGCTCACGGCGGCGATGTCGGGGTGTAACAGCGGAATTTACAGTGCGGGACGTATGTTATATACGCTTGCTGAGAATGGACAGGCACCTGCCTTCTTCAAAAAGCTGTCCAAAGGCGGGGTTCCTCGCAACAGTATCATCATTACGATCTCCCTGTTGTTGATCGGTGTAATATTGAACTACCTGATGCCGGATTCCAAGTTGTTCCTGTATATCTACAGTGCAAGTGTTCTTCCGGGGATGGTGCCTTGGTTCGCACTCGCCTTCAGCCAGTTCCGATTCAGAAAGCGTTGGGGTAATGAGATGGGTGAACACAACTTCAAGTCCAAATGGTTCCCCATCAGCAACTACATTATTATTGTATATCTGCTCCTGGTTATCATCGGGATGGCGTTTAACCCGGATACACGCTTGCCCCTAATTGTGGGTGCGACCTTTATGGCCATCGTGGTAATCGGATATTTCATATTCGGTATTGGGAAAAAGCAGCGTGTAGAGGGCAGAGAAGATCATTAATTTGAATATGGTAACATTGTAATATCATCGTATCGTATATGCATTCCTTGAACACATCGGAGAACCTTCGGGTAATCCAATGCGATTCAGGGAGTGCATTTTTTGTGTCCTCTAAATTTCCCTCTTGAATCTCCTGTTACTGGAGGTTTTAGGATATGAACTAGAAGAGCTGCTGCGCGATCCATATCAATTCCATTGCGGCAGACAAGGGGGCATAAGCAAGATGAGGACAATCGAATGGATTTATCTTATTTTCAACGTAATGATGCTGGTGTGGTTGATCGGGGGACGGAATAAACCGCGGAAATGGGTATGGGGAGGGCTGGTTATATCGGCTGCCCTGCTGGTGATCCATGGTCTGGTCGAGGGAATGCGCTGGCCGATGATCCCGGCATACCTGCTGACACTGGTTCCTGCGGTTGTTGTAATCACAGAAGCAAGACGGCATCGGCGTGTAGGTGTGATCTCGGAAAAAGGTAAACGTGCTGCCCGTTCAACTGCTTCTGCAGCGCGAAAGTCTGGTCGTGTAAGGGCCATTACAGCATCGTTGCTGGTACTGGTGTATGCAGCGGTTGCGGTAGGTCTGCCGCTTCTATTTCCGGTATTTTCGTTTGAAAAACCAACAGGTCCTTATGGTATCGGCACAGTCTCCTATGATTGGACGGACAATAGCCGGGAGGAATTGCTGACGAGTACCGCCGGAGACCAAAGGGAGCTGATGGTACAGATCTGGTATCCAACAGATCCCGATGCCAAGGGGAAAACAGCTCCGTATGTAAACGATCCAGCGGTTTATGCAACAGCCTTCAATGAAGTGCTGCAGCTGCCGAAGCTGTTATTCTCAAGTTTGGGCCAGGTCCAAACTCATGCAATACAGGAAGCATCGTTATCGGATGCGGAAGCCAAGTATCCGGTAATCCTTTTCTCTCATGGTCTGCATGGCTACGAAAATCAGAATACGTTCCAGGTGGAGCAGCTTGTTAGTCAGGGTTACATTGTCGTTGGCATTAATCACACCTACAGCAGTTTGGTATCCGTATTTTCGGATGGACGGGTGGCTCAGTTTGAATCGGAGGGTAAAAAGGGCTTCGAACAGCTGCAATTCAGTTATATGGACAAGCTTAATGAGACCTGGGTGAAGGATGCGCAATTTGTACTGGATGAGGTGGAGAAATTGGCTGCGAATGATCCGAGCGGACGTTTTACCGGTCACATGGATCTGGACAACATGGGCATGTTCGGGCATTCATTTGGCGGGGCAACGACGGTACAGATGTTGATGGATGATCCGCGCCTCAAGGCAGGCATGAATATGGATGGGGTACTTTTTGGCGAGAAACGCATTCCTGCTGAAGGAGTTGGCAAACCGTTCCTGATGATGAGTGCAGACACAACAGTTGCAGGAACAAGCATCATGAGTGACGAAGAGATCGCTGCCATGGGCACGACCCGTCCGGAAGCCGAGAAATACTATGAGGAAGTATACGCACGCTATGAGCCGGTAACGGCAGAAGGGAACTACTGGATGGAACTGAATAACACCAAACATCTGAGTTTCTCTGACCTCTATTTGATATCTCCTATTCTGGAATGGTCCCAGGGTGTAGATGCGCATGAGGCACAACAGTTGATAAATGATACAACCATCGACTTTTTTAATCACTACCTGAAAGGACAACCGCTGCGGATGGATAGTAACGTGGGAGAACATGAATCCTATTCGTTGAAAAAGGGATAAACGGTTAAATGGAAGGAGACTGGACTTCAGTCTTCTTCCATTTGTTGTAACCGCAGCCGCATGCCTTCCTGAAGCAGGTTAATCCCGTCGACGATCTCACTCCACTCGGGGTTCACCACCGTACACAGCCTGTTAAAGCGGAGGATGCGCTCCGTAACAGAGTCCAGCATGTACTGAGCCTGAGTTCGGAAAAAAGCTTCCGGGTCTCCGGTATGCTCATTACTTGCGTACAACATGACAAAATCCTGCACGATCGCCTGAACCGCAGGACTGTCTGGCGGCCATTGCTTGGACAATGCCTCGGTGGCCCGGACGCGGATTTCCTCCATTTTCTTCACCCAGACTTCCGCCTCAACCTGTGGATGGTTCGCCATCGTGAAGAAGGGGAGTTCGAGTCGCGCCAGATCGGCAAAATAATCCGGATCATTAATGATTTCCTGAATTTCGTTCCAGGCCATCGTTTGCTCGGCAGACATTTTGGTATCTTTCATCAAGTATTTATCAAAGAAATGCAAGAATGAAACTCTCCATTCCTGCGGAATTCCGTCCAGGAGATGGGATTCTTCCATTTTGGCAGACACGAACTGTTTGCGTTTCTTGGCATGGGCCGTAAGCGAATCCACCAGGCTGGATACATAGCTGAGAGATTGACCTGCATGCAATGGAGCTTCGGCTTCATGCTGCTTGGCTTGCTGCAAAATGGAGAGCATGGAATTCAGCGTGCCGATCTGGGTCTCAAGCGCTTCAATCTGCAGGTCCAGCGCCTGCGAGACACCCAGTTCACCAGACATGAGCTTGCGAATATCCGGTATGCCGAAATTCAGATAGCGAAGCGTTGTGATTAGCTCCAGTCGCCACAGGTCTTGGGGGGTGTAGAGACGGTGGCCGCCTTCCGTGTGCAGAGAGGGATGAACCAGTCCGATCTCGTCGTAATAACGGATCGTTTTAACGGTGGAACCAATCATTTTGGCGGCTTCGCCGATCGAATAGGTATGTTGATTAGAACCGTGATTTGAATCCAATAAAATCACCTCATGATCCATTATATAACCTCCAGTTACTGGAGATTCAATTGTACAGCAGCTGCCATAAGGAAATGGTCAAGCTCAGTTTAAATTCCATCCATCTCGGTTACAAAGAAAAGAGTGCAACTTTTATGAAACCCAACTATAAATAAATTGAAATTTACACGTTCACGAAGAGAGCAGAAATAACCTGGAGAAACGGAGTGTTCGCCTTTATCCCCGGATTTCCCCCTTAATAAAGGGGAGATAAAGAAATCTGGGGATAACAGCGATCGTAAGGTTGTTCTGTGATCGTAGTGACCACTTGTAAATTTCCCCGAGGAGGAATTGAACATGGCTAATCAAGACCAGCATACTGTACAAGATCCGACAACACAATATCCGAAGGCAACATCAGAATGGAAACAGCAGCAGGAAGAGCCAGGACTTCAGCGCGAGATGACACCTGTGCCTGATGCAGGCGAAAAGAGCTACAAAGGCAGCGGACGTCTGACTGGACGTAAAGCCGTAGTGACCGGTGCAGACAGCGGGATTGGCCGCGCGGCGGCGATTGCTTTTGCCCGTGAAGGCGCGGATGTTGTGCTGTCTTATCTTCCTGAAGAAGAAGCGGATGCCAAAGAAGTGGTACAGCTGATTGAAGAAGCAGGCCGTAAGGCTGTTGCGATTCCCGGTGACCTGAAGGATGAGAACTATTGCGAGCAGCTCATTGAGTCTGCCGTTAAGGAGCTTGGCGGGATCGATATCCTTGCCAACGTGGCAGGTAAACAGCAGTTTGTGGAACAGATTGCAGATCTGACTACAGAGCAATTCGATGCGACATTCAAAACGAATGTGTACTCCATGTTCTGGCTCTGCAAAGCAGCTGTAAAACATATGAAACCAGGCAGCTCCATCATCAATACGTCGTCCATTCAGGCGTACAGTCCTTCACCAATCCTGCTGGATTATGCAACGACGAAGGCGGCCATCAACACGTTCAGCAAAGCACTGGCCCAGCAGGTCGGCAGCAAAGGCATTCGTGTGAACGTTGTTGCGCCAGGTCCGGTATGGACACCACTTCAGGTGGTTGGCGGACAACCCGTCGAGAAGCTTGCTAGTTTCGGCTCCAACACACCACTTGGTCGTGCAGGACAACCTGCCGAGATGGCACCTGCCTTTGTATTCCTGGCGAGTCAGGAATCCAGTTACGTGAGCGGTGAGACACTGAATGCCAATGGTGGTACGGTTAGTCCATAATAGGAGGCCATAAATGGGCCCCCAATTGATTAGCATTTGTTAAGCAAAGAACTCCATCCCCGATAGGGGGGATGGAGTTCTTTGTGTTTTGGTTTTTATTTTGGTTCCGGATTGGTTTCCAGAATCGTGTAACTGCCCAGCGTTGCCAGTTGTGCCGTGTTCAGCAGGGCTTCATCCACCGCAGCAAGTGCTTCGCCTGCCGCTGTCATTAATTCATCAGAGTTAATAGGGGAGGCAAATCTCAGAATAACCCGTTTCTCCCCATTTTTCAGTTCACTCTCCGTCTTCGTTTTATATTCATTGACCGAAGCGACTTCGAGTTCATTTTGCACATAATAGTCATTCGCATCACTTTCACCATGAAACAGGTCGAGTTCGGAATCGATCCAGTAATCTTTATCCGCTATCGTTTCCTGACTTGCAGCCGTCTCATCGTTTGCATTGTATAGGAAGTAGGGAATACCGGAGTTGGTCAGGTTGTTCGTGGCATCCACATGGAACCATTCATCGCCAATTTTGACCTTGTTCCACGCATGAGGAACACCACTGGATGCTCCCGTTACGACAATGCTGTCCAATCCGGACAGATCGGAGAGCAACTTGTAGACGGAGGCATAGCTGGCGCAAACACCAACCCCTTTGACCAGGATACCATAGGTGGTAAATGAGTCGTTAAACTGAGCCTCCACATTTTTGAAGTTATTTTGCTCCGCACTTTCCAGGGCCGCATCGTCATACTTCGCATTATCGTTCAAATAATCGTAGATGGCTTTTCGTTTCTCATCATCCTTCATGCCATCCTTAATGATGGAAGCAACAACTTCGTTTGCTTTGGCAATAATCTCGCCTTGTTTCTTCTGGATGACATCTGCAGGTTCATTGTAATGAATGGAGAGTGTCAATGTACCATAGTTGTATTCGAAACCTTCGACGCCGAGAATCAATGGATTCTGATACATTACTTTCAGGACAACATCCGAGAGTGTCGTGAAATTTTGGGCTTCGGGAAAAGCTTTCAATGAGATTTGATCTTCAGCTGCAATCATGTTTTTGGCCAGCACTTCTTCCAGTGCAGAATCCGCATTGATGAGTTTATCACCTGCAGCCGGTTCAGGAACGGTTTCCTGGTTGCCTTCTTCAACATTCTGCTGTGTGTTCGATTTCTGTTCGTCCACCAGGTTTGCTTCATTCGTTTCAGGGTTAGAGGCAGGTGCTTGTTCAGAACCTTCTTCAGTAATCGTGTCCACTTCATCTTCAGGTGCTGGAATAGCAGCCGTTGTAGACTCTTCAGGCGTAGATTCTGTTGCAGTCTCCGATGCAGGCGCATCATTATTGCTAATGATGGTTGGCACATCAGGTGCAGGCACGTAAGGTGTGTCATTTTTTGGCTCAACCAGTCCGTTACTGGACTCCGCGACCGTTTGTTGATCCAGTTTGGCCAAGTCGTCTTGGGTTACAGATTCTACCCGTACGTAGCTCTTAAGAGCGGTTCCTTTGATATGAAAAGGAATGTTCGTCTCATTGAACTCCGAGATGTCTACATCCGCAGTATCATAGACAATTGTTCCTTGGGAGAAGGAACCGTCGATGTGCTCAATACTTGTTGTTCTAGGCAGTTCGTTCGTGCTCTTCAGTTTCTTCATATAGAGCTGTTCTTTTAGAGCCATGGGTAGCTGGTTAGAGAGAGGAGCAGTAGCTACACCGTTACTGAAATTCGATTCCTTGTCCCCACTGACAGCGGTGACGTAGTATTCACCCTTCATGCCATGGTTCTGATAGGATGTCGTTAGTTCATTCATGATACCAAGGCCGCCTTTGCCATCCTCATTGAAATCATTAAATGATGTCTCGGTTGTCGTTGCTACGACCAGCGGATTGCTTCCATTGTAGGCTTTCTCTGCCCCTTGCAGGGGAACATTGTTTGTTTCAAAAATAACGGTTCGATCGGCCCGATTATAGATTTTGTACTCTGTTGCGCCCTCTACCTTGTCCCAGGTAAGCGTAAACCGTTTATCCTTGTCGATCTCATACTTAAGATTCGGAACAGGCAACTCGGATTTTACTGTAAAAGGAATAATCATGGGTTGATCAAGTGGTGTCAGTTTCTCAGCATCTGGATTATAGTTCAGACGAATGTAATAGATGGGAGCACCACCCCATGTATTTTGTGCTTGTGCTTTCAGCTTCTCTGAGCTTAATACACCCCATCCGAGGGGTTTGATCGAAATGCTATTATCATTGATTTCCGGTATGGCATAGACTTTACTTGCTTCCAGGGCTTTAATATCCGTATGTACACTAATCATGTCACTTGCTTGTAGACGACTGGTTTTTAGGTCAGCCTTAAATGTAAACTGGAATTCTTCGTCTTGAGCTACGTTATACATGGGCATAATCGATGGGCTTGATTCGGAGCCGTATTTTTGCTTCAAACTTAATATGGTAGAGCCTTCTAAAGTTTCTGTGGGATTATTGTCGCTTGGACTGCTCTCCTTGTCATTGCTCTGGCATCCAGCCAGCAGCAGAGTGAGGGCAAACAACATTACAAATAGACGTTTCATGATACACCGCTCTCTGGTTTTTCTTGTTCATACACCTGACATTATCATTTATGGTAAAAATCAATCTGAATCCTCTTATCAGCAAAACCTCCTATTAATTACCTAAAGTCTTTTGCTAGTTTATGGTTATATAGTCTCATTGTCAAGGTGTGGTAATAGGGAAAATAGTCCTGCAGAACAGTAGAACAGATTGATCTCCGACCATGGAATGGATGTTAGAATAAGGGAAGATAGAAGCCTGCATTTTAGATGTGGCAGAGAATCCAACGTGAATGGAGTGCATGGAATGACCCCAGAACAGATTGTCAGAGCCTTTTTCGAGGAGGTACGGTCAGGTCGCAATCTAGATTATGCAGATACATTGATGGCAGAACAGGTGCTGGCCCATCAGGTAATATCGGAAGAAGAAGTGACTGTAAACAGGACACCTTCCGAATATGCGGATCATGTAAGAGAGATGATTCAGGCTTACGGTGAATTCTCACTTGCGATTCAGGAACTGATCGCACAGGGCAATAAAGTGTATGTGCGCTGGAGACAAGCCGGTATTCATATTGGGGAAGTGGACGGTTATGCACCAACCCATCTGCCCGTGATTGAAATTGCCAGTGCCGTATATCGAGTCGAAAATGAGCGGATTGCAGAATATTGGATTCAGATTGACAGGCTGGGTATTGAAAAACAATTGGAGCGCAATAAGAGCTGAGAAATCAGCTCTTTTTTTGTTAGTTCGATCCTTCTTACAGAAGTTATATTTTTTATAGAATGTTTTCGAAGTTTATGCGTTGAGCAGGTTAATTTACATGAAGTTTTAAACATTTATCCGTGACTGTAAGCGTTCCCGTGTTATAATGAATGAAGTTGTATACAAGTTACTAAAACGTTTTCTGTCATTCCAATTTTATAACCCGAAAGAGAGGTTCAGTGATGATCAGAGCAACGAACGATAATGAATATTACGAGCTGACCAGTCCGACAAGTATGCCCAAGGCTTCCGGATTCCTATGGAACGAAAAGATGATGATCCATATGAATTGCCGCGGATATGCTGTGGCCCAATTCATGCAGCCGGAGCCTGCCAAGTACTCGCATGCGCCCAATCTGGAAGCGAAGACATTTATGCAGCCCGAGCAGCCGTATTATGCGCATCATCCGGGGAGATTTGTCTACATCAAAGATGAAGTAGGCGGAAATATTTTCTCAGCTCCGTATGAGCCGGTGCGAAAACAGGCGGACAGCTATACATTCGCCGTGGGTAAACACGATATTCGCTGGAATGTTGTAAGCGATGACATTTCTATTGAGATGAGCCTGCGTCTGCCCAAAGCGGATGCCATGGAGCTGTGGCAAGTGAAGGTGAAGAACCTTTCCTCTCATAAACGCAAGCTAAGCATGTATCCGTATTTCACGGTTGGTTATATGTCATGGATGAATCAATCCGGTGAATACGTGGATGAGTTGCAGGGAATCGTCTGCTCGTCCATTACGCCGTATCAGAAATATCAGGACTATGCCAAAGTCAAAAATTACAGCGACAAGACCTACCTGCTTGCGGATCGCAAGCCTGCTTCATGGGAAGTGAATCACGAGCGTTTCGAGGGCGAAGGCGGCCTTCATGCTCCATCGGCATTGCAGCTGGACACCTTGGAGGGCGGGGATGCAAGGTATGAGACACCTGTCGCTGTCCTTCAGTACAGGTTGGAGCTCGAAGCTGGGGCTGAGCGGGAATACCGGTTTATCTTTGGCCCGGCTCATGATGAGGCAGAGATCGAACGCATCCGGCAGCAGTATTTTATCAAGCGGGATCATGAAGGATTGGATGGCTTTGCCTTGGCTGAACAGGAATATGCGGCTTACGTTGCAGAAGGACAGGGAAATATCCAGATCCAGACCCCGGATGACGGATTGAATAATTTTGTAAACCACTGGCTGCCACGCCAAATGTATTACCACGGCA
Organism: Paenibacillus sp. ACRRY; assembly: GCF_022346995.1. GTDB lineage: Bacteria > Bacillota > Bacilli > Paenibacillales > Paenibacillaceae > Paenibacillus. The sequence continues at coordinate 111,593 of NZ_JAKRNM010000004.1, forward strand.
AAACGAACCGCTTGACGACTGATCCGCAGACCCGGAACTATCTGCAGGATAACATGGGCATGAGTTATATTCAGCCGGGGATCGCGCGTGAATCCTTCCTGACAGCCCTGGCTCAGCAGCATGCAAGCGGCGCGATGCCGGATGGAATCATTTTGCACCCGGATGCTGAGCTCAAATACATCAACCAGGTTCCTCATACGGACCATTGTATCTGGCTTCCGGTCTGTATGCGTACGTATCTGGATGAGACGAATGATTACAGCATTTTGGAGGAGCAGGTTGCATTTGCCGACAGTGAAGAGAAAGCCTCTGTGCTGGAGCATATGAATCTGGCCATGCGCTGGCTGATTCAGGATCGTGACCATCGCGGCCTCAACTTCATTAATCAAGGCGACTGGTGTGATCCGATGAACATGGTGGGTTATAAGGGCAAAGGGGTATCCGGCTGGCTGACCATTGCAACGGCGTATGCGTTCAAAGTATGGGCGGATATTTCCGAGCAGGCCGGGCATACCGAAACAGCGAAGCAATTCCGTGAGGAAGCTGACCGGACCAATGCTGTAGCGAACGAGTATCTGTGGGATGGCGAATGGTATGCACGCGGAATAACGGATGATAATGTCGTTTTTGGCATCAGCAAGGATAAGGAAGGACGCATCTATATTAATCCTCAGGGTTGGGCGCTGATGAGCGGCGCGGCCGATGATGAGAAGCGGAAGAAGCTGATCCGGGCAGTGGAGGAGCAGTTGGAGACGCCATATGGTGTGGAGAAACTGGCACCGTCTTTCACCGCCATGCGGGAAGATGTGGGCCGGGTCACGCAAAAACATCCGGGCAGCGCCGAGAATGGAGCGGTCTACAACCATGCGGCTGCGTTCTATATCTATGCACTGTATTTGGTGGGGGAAAAGGAGAACGCCTACCGTCTCCTTCGCAAAATGATTCCGGGTCCCGATACCGAAGATATCCTCCAGCGGGGGCAGTTACCTGTATTCATCCCCAATTATTATCGCGGGGCCTACAGACAATATCCACGTACAGCCGGGCGCTCCAGCCACCTGTTCAACACGGGTACGGTACCTTGGGTGTATCGCTGCCTGATCGATGGACTGTTCGGATTGCAGGGTCACGCCGAAGGGTTGCTCGTTCGTCCGCAATTACCTGCGGAATGGGATAAGGCTTCCGTGACCAGGTTGTTCCGTGGTGCCGAGCTGCAGGTGGAGATGAGACGGGATGCGGCTGTCCGAAAGACCGAAGTGTATGTTAACGGTCAATTGATCGAAGGAGACATGATTAAGGATATCCAGGCTGGCAAGTCATACGAGGTACTGGTCAAGCTTCCTATATCATAAGGATAGAAAATATGAAATGCCTTTCTTGTTATTTAAGAAAGGCATTTTTGCATTCAATTATTGGGAACCAATGCTCTATAGCGAAGGTGGTAATTCCATTCGGAGATGATATGCGGGCAGGATTGCTCAATGATGCCGTTGAATACTCTCCTTTGCAAGGGTTTATAGTTATGGAGGGGGTTATGGACTTGTACGGAGTAGTTGCTCATTTTGACCAGGATACAGAGCTCTATATTAAGCAGGTTTGGAAAGAATTAAGTGATAATGCAGTTTCCAGGTATGCAGAAGAAGTACAGGATAGACGACCTCATATTACCATAGCAGGTTATGACTCTGACGTAGATATCGACAAATTCATAAGTGATTTTGACTGCTTTTATGAATCTAAAAAACAGCTTTCGATCACTCTGAACTCAATAGGGACTTTTTTGAATTCAGGAATTGTATTCCTTGCCCCTGTTCCTTCCCAAGAATTTTTAACGTTTCATGCTAATTATCACCATTTCTTTGAAAAATACCGAATGAATGCTGAGTCTCAATATCTCCCCAATATTTGGATACCTCACTGTACAATAGCAAACAGATTAAACGATGAGAATTTAAAAGAAGCGATGGTTTACTGCACCAAAAGAATTGAAACACTACATGCTACTATTAATGAAATAACAGTAATCAAAGCTATATACGAGAATGGCAAATGTATAAAATCACCATCTATATATACGAAAGCTTTGCGCTTTGTATAGAATTACCATACTGCCAAAGTATCGCCTCCCAAGACAACCGCCTTACTCAACAAGGAGGTTGTCCTAGCTGAAAAATCACCATTAGAATTGAGGATCAAGATTCGTGGAATGCCTTAACTCTATACCAATACGAGTAGATTTTCGAATAGCCCAGTTTGGCGTAGAGCTTTATAGCGGGAGCGTTACTGGCTACAACCTGCAGATAGCTGGATGTGGCACCTTGTTTTCTCCCCCAATGCAAGAGATGTAATATCATCTGTTCAGCGAACCCGCGATTCCGGTATGCGGCATCCGTAATGATATCATACAAGCCAATGTAGCCACGCTCGACAACGCCCAGCCCACAGGCCACGACTTGCCCATCAACCGAGAGTGAAATGAAACCCGTGCTTGTACGGATGTTGGACAGCATCTGTGTCATGGTTTCCCGCTTCCCTTCATGTACTTGATTCAATCGGCAAAAGTGATCCAGCCACTCCTGGGTCAACTGTTCATCGATTTGTACAAAAGGGTACTCCGGTTCCTTCAGCTCTTCCAGACTGCGCACCTGCATGTTGGTGTGATCCACAAGGGAATACCCTCTGTCCTGCAGAAGCTGATCCAAGTGATCCGGCTGGCTAAACGGTGTGATTTTGAAAATGGTACTCAGCTGGTTGGAAGTGTAGATTCGCTCGCACTCGTCTATCTTGGCAAATACATCGTGGGTAGAATCATAGATGGGTTGTATGGAGTTGGCGCGCTTCGTGTATCCGTTGGCAAAACGTAAAATCCATCCATCATAGAACAAGGTAGACAAGGACTGCCAGTGATTGAGGGATAATTCCTCAATGATTTTGTGGTCCATCTCAGTGATCTGCTTCATGCGGTGTCCTCCGTTTATATGAGACTGAGTTCAGTATGTTTTAAATAATAATACAAAATTATGAATAATAATACAGTTTTATTTAACAAATATGCATGTGTTGTTTGTGCAGATTACCTTAGGATGATATACAATCGTAATGAATGGATTAAAAAAAGAAGCGGAGCACAGTATGCTAACGATTAAACTAAACGAACACATCATTCAATGCCATGTGGTATATGGCAAAGGCAAGAAGGTTTCCATCACGATGGACCTGCCCTACATGGTAACGATTAAGGCACCTAATGGCACGAGCGATGAGATCATTCAGCAGCTTGTAGAGCAGCATGGTGAGAGCATATTGAAGAAATCGGCGCTTATGCAGCACGCCCTGGAAGGACCGCAGGCCAAAGACTACGAGGAAGAAGGCAGCGGGAAGTTTTTGTTTCTGGGCGAGGAATATGCACTGCATGAGTTAATTAAGGTTGAAGGGTTGTCCGAGGATGAGCTGCGGGCGAATCTGAAGAAGTTTTATTTTGCCGAGTGTAAGAGGATCATTGGTGAACGCATTGGTCCATACCAACAGCAGCTGAAGGTCAAGCCAAAGTCCATAGACATTGTGGAATCCCCGACCAAGTGGGGCAGCTGCAGCTGGGACAAAAAACTCACATTTAACTATCGACTGGCCATGGCACCACCGGAAGTCATTGATTATGTCATTATCCATGAGCTGTGCCATATTCATCATATGAATCACGATCGCTCCTTCTGGCGCCGCGTTGGCAGGATCATGCCGGACTACAAGACGAAGGAAGATTATTTGATGCGCAATGGCCGGGCCATGACGTTGTGAAAAAATAAATTCATATCACGAGTCCAAGAATCGTGGTGGAAGGAGTCCGGGATGGCTGAGGGTAACCATTATTCTGTACTGGTCGATGAATATATTTCGGGGTTCGCCCCGGATGTACAGGTTAGACTGCAGGCATTAAGACAGATTATTCGCGAAGCGGCTCCGAATGCGGAGGAGAAGATCAGCTACCAGATGCCAACGTATGCGCTGCATGGGAATCTGGTCCATTTTGCCGCATATAAGAACCATATTGGATTCTATCCTGCACCCAGCGGAATCGAGGCATTCCGGGATGAACTCTCCGTCTACAAAGGCGCTAAAGGCTCGGTGCAGTTTCCCCTGAATCAACCCTTGCCGGAAGAGCTTATCCGCCGGATTGTGGAATTTCGGGTGAAGGAAAATGTGGAGAAGGCCGCGGAGAAGAAACGAAAGAAGTAGCTTGTATTTGAGAAATAGATAGACCGCTATCTTTGGTGAAGAGGGCGGTCTTTTTTGTGTTTAAAATCATGTTCGTAGGATCAGCGATAGGTGACTGTTCGAATTCAGCGATTTTTCAGTTAGAGCCATTATACTGTTTTCGAATCCTGTACTCGAAAAGGAGTTTTGGCATGTCTAAAGTGATCCATAAGACGCTTTATCTCATTCTTATTTTATTTATTGGTTTGTTTATTGTTTCGTCTCTATTCGTTCGGGCGCAGTATAATTATGGCCTTTATGGAGACAATCCGATCCTGGGAACCCAGCAATGGAGCATTTTCCTTCCGGTCATCGTCCTGCTTCTGTTAACGGGTATCGGGCTATACCGTCTCTGCCTGAGATTGAACAAGTACAGTCCAAAGGTTGTCATCCCGGTGGTTTTGCTATGTTCCATGGCGATTCAGATCGCGATTATCTTTGTGTTTCCAAGAGTACCGACAGATGACTCTCAGACGGTCGTTTCTCTGGCGATGAGCATGCTCTACGATCAGGATTATTCCTCGTTTGAAACGGGTGGATATCTTCACATGTTCCCGTTTAACTTTTCCATCGTGCTCTATTTAAAAACACTGCTGTACCTGTTCCCGGATAACTATCTGGTGATCAAGCTGTTTAATATTCTGTTTTCAACGGTAACCACCTTCATGATTTATCTTATTTATAAGCAACTGAATCCCAAATCTAAGGAACGTGATTACGGCGTTTTGATTTTTGCAGCGACGTACTTGCCTTCCTTATTCTTGAACAACCTGATTTATAACGATGTTATAGCGACGGCATTTCTAACATCCTGTTTATATTTTTTGCTTCGGTTTGTACGCGAGAAATCATGGAAGGCTATTCTCTGTGCTGCGATTCTTCTCGCCATCGGAAACTACTTCCGCAGTATCGGCGCGATTGTGCTGATTGCCGCTATCTTGTACATCCTGCTGAACATGCGGAGTATCAGGTTCAAGAAGGTACTGGGCTCCATCGCCGTACTGGCTATTCTGTTTAATGTCCCAGGTTGGACCCAGAATGCCGTGCTGCAGTCCACAGGTACGGTAAAAGAACCGGTCGGCGAGAATTCGGCCCCCGTCTATATGTGGCTGAACATGGGGATTAACCTCGAACGATTCGGATTCTGGGACAATATGGAGAGCTACCAAATCTATCAGAGACAGGCCAATTACAATAAGGCTGATAGCACTACATTATTTAAGCAGGAGATTGAATCGAAGTTGTCGGAAGCGAGTGCCAGTGAACTGATTCAGATGTATTACAAAAAGATCATATGGACCTGGACTGAAGGGACGTACCAGATGGATCGATACGGAATCGGCAATGAAAGTGCCTCAGGCATGGGAAGAGGAAGAGCAGGCGGAATTGCTGGCTCCTATAGTTACACCAATGAGGTAACGGACCTGTTCCAGGGGGATTCAGTCTATCGAACGGGTGTGCTTTGGGTCGTATATGTGATGAACTTCATGATGTACTGTTTTATTTTTGTTCGGTTGGTCCGGGGAATTCTTCTCAAACGATATGATGAGGTCTCCCTGATTCTGGTGGTTCTCGGATTTATCGGGTTCTATATCCTGTGGGAGATCAAATCGCGCTATATCTATCCGGTATATCCATTGCTTATCGTGTTGTCCTATATGGGATTCAAAGATACGTATGAATTGATGTTCCAAAGAAAACTCGGCTGGGGACGGACATCCCTGGGAAAAAGGTGATCTTATGCGAAAAAATATGGTTTTCACATCCGTTCTGATTCTACTGGCAGGCTGTGCTGTTCTGCTTGCTGCCTGTAATGTCATTACAGCCCAAAACATTACGAATACCGGTACTGCGCAAGGCATGAATGGTGGGGGAATGATGAATGGTGGCCCAGGCATGAACGGAGGAATGCAGAGAGGCGGAGGCATGAATGATCGAACAGGTGGCCCGGATGATATGCGTGGTGCAATGAATGCCGATCTTACAGGCAGGATTGTCTCCATAGACGGAGATACCGTTACTCTAGCATTACTTGAGTTTCAGGGCTTCTCTTCACAGAACTCCAATACTCAGGGTCAGCAAGAAGATGCACCTAGCAGCGGAAGCAGGGGGATGAACGAAACTGGCGTTGAAATGAAAATAAAGCTGAATGCAGATGTTAGCATCACTGAAGGTATGGAGATGGGAGGACGCGGTAACACCAGTTCAGACGCCAACGGGGCAATTCAGGTATCTGATCTGAAAGAGGGAGATATCGTCATGGCATGGTATAAAGAGAATACGGAGACAGTGGAACGGATGACTGTTGTCCAGTCTGAATAAGTGATGAAGACAGTGGCGAAGAGATTTGGTGAGAAGATTTGAATTTGGTCCAACTTAAAATGAGCACAGGCTATTCCTAAGTAAAAGGGAGAGCCTTGTGCTCTTTTTCTTTATGTATGTCAGATCTAATCCAGACTCAGATCAAAATCAGGCTCACACATGTAATCGATCGGATAGAGATCATCTCTGGCTGAAATTAGTGCACGAAGGTGAAGATAAACATTGTTGGGTTGTACGACCACACCTTCGATACGGTAGGGAGCAAGTTCAGCAACGACGAATACGTCTTCCGCAGCATTGCATCTGAAAATGACGTTAGTCGGGTTACATACTTCCTCCATGTAGCTGTAAGTCATCACGTGATAATCTCGTTCACGCCATTTGGTTTTAATGACTTTATAGGATTGTGTTGCGACAAGATCAATATAGCGTTCCAAGGGAAACGTATGTTCAAATTGCGTGATGTACCCTTTTTTATCAACATCAATTGTGAATTCTACATCGTAGCTTACGTGAAATTCTTCCTTATAGGTTCCCTTCATGATCTTCATGGCATCCAGATGCGATCCAAAATCAGGGTCTTCTATATAGGGGATTGTAATGCGTTCAGGATCAACATGATCGGTAATTTGGCTTTTGCTTGAGATTCCTTTCATAAACTTCGATGGCTGAAGGTCAATGGACCCAATCATTTTTCCAGCATATGCAGGGCTGCAGGTTATTCGCATAGTCATCTCCTTTGTTGTTCTTCAGTAATTAGACGAAAGGCAGAAGAGAAAGTTTCACCAGAATAAGGAAATAGACTTGCGGACAAATTGGATAAAACAGTAGCTGCGCAGAGCTACATTTAGTTGCGTTCAGGCAACTTATCGATTTCCAAATAAATGAATTAAACATTTTTGATCTTTTATGGTCAGGTTATCGTTAATTGAATTGAGGGGGTGAGGGAGCGTTGGATGATGAAGAGTTGATTCATGAGATTCGCAAAGGCAGCCGGGCTGCAATGGAAGTATTGGTGAAGCGGCATTATCATTCGATATTTACTTATGTGTACCGTAAAACGGGAGACTATCATACCGCCTATGATCTGACTCAAGAGGTATTCGTAAAAATGATGAAGTCACTCGGCAGTTACCGTGATAACGGGAAATTCAGTCACTGGCTGCTGAAAATTGCAGTGAATCATTGCATGGATTATTTTCGCGGTCGCGAATTCAAACAGCAAAATAGGGAAAGCGAGTTAACGGAAGAGGCGCTCCCTGCCAGTGAGCATCAGAACGTGTGGAACATCTTCTACAAACGGCTTCAGAATGACCAAGTCAGACAGGCAATGTTACGTTTGCCTGAGCAGCAGCGGGACGCGGTCATTCTGAATTATTACAACGGACTGAAGATCAGGGAAGTCGCCGAGCTGACGGGAACCAACGAATCGACGGTGAAATCACGCATACGCTTGGGCATAGCCAAGTTAAAGGAGATTATAGTGGGAGGTGAGCGGGATGAAACGTACCGAAAACCAAAATAAAAAGAAGCACACCACCGAATTCGAGATGGAAGAATTCAACGAGATTGCCCCTTATCTGGATCAATATGCGGTTGAATTTCCTTCCGAGATGGAGATTGATCAGACGATCCGGACACTGGAGGCATATATGCCTGAACAGTTGGACCAAATGAACGAACATTTACAGCCATCACCTGGGAGGTCGTTTACAGAATTGCTCCAGGTTGTTCGAGGAGAGGTCGCGATTTTTCACAGATCCTACTGGGTAATATGTACGCTGCTCCTGATCATTGGCTTCTGGTTAGGGGGGCACAGCACGATCGATCCCTATATGAGCGGGATTGTTCTGGTACCTGTACCTTTTATTCTGGGGCTGCTCGAAGTGTTTAAAGGCCGGGATCAGGGACTGATGGAAATGGAACTCACCTGCAAAATAACATCGCAGCAGCTAATGCTCACCCGCTTGATCGTTGTACTCTCAGCAAATATGGCGTTTGTGCTGCTGCTTATGCTAGCCATTTCCGGGGGGACAGGTGGTTCCATTTCATGGAGTGCCATGGCTCTCTGGTACGCCCAACTGATGGTTGCTGCAGGAGCTAGTTTGTGGCTGGCCATGCGTGTCCGGGGTGGTACAGCCGTTAGCCTTTTTTTAGTCGGATGGTTCGGACTCATCTGGCTAATATTGAGCAATCCAAGATTCATTCGTCTGGTGCAGTCAATTCAAACGCCAGTGCTTATTGTGCTTGCCATATGCGGAATCCTGCTGTTGATCAGCCAAATACACCAGATGACGCGTAAATATACATCACAAACAGAAAGAGGTTATTCCTTTGATATTGACCATGGATAACGTATCCAAGAAATACAGGAACAAGTGGGCCGTAAAATCATTCTCGCTGGAACTGTCCAGCGGTGGTGTTTACGGTCTGCTCGGACCGAATGGAGCGGGCAAAACAACGCTGCTTCGCATGCTTGTCGATATCGCCAAGCCGACATCCGGCCAGATTTTGCTGGATGGACAACCGATTGAGCGGATGGGAGATCGTTATCGAAGTCTACTGGGCTATATGCCGCAGCGATTCGGATTTTATAACCGTTTCACGGCTCATCGATTTCTCATGTACATGTGTTCGCTCAAAGGGCTGAGTGCGCCTCAGGCTGCTGTTCGCGTGCAGGAGACATTACGGATGGTGGATCTGGAACAGCAGGCCCAGCATAAAATCCGCACGTTCTCGGGGGGCATGCGGCAGAGACTGGGCATTGCTCAAGCCTTGCTGAATGATCCGCACATTCTGGTTCTCGACGAACCGACGGCTGGTCTGGATCCCAAGGAGCGTATTCGGTTCCGTAATATTATCGGCGAGCTGGGAAGAGACCGGATTGTTCTGTTATCGACGCATATTATTTCTGACCTGGAGTTCTCGTGTAAGGAAATGATTCTGATGAATGATGGTCAGCTGATTACTCGGAGCACACCTGAGGAGATCATGAACAGGATGCAGGGCAGTGTGTGGAAGGCAACGTTAACGCAGCAGCAGCTTGCTGAGCTGACCTCGCATTTTAAGGTAAGTGGTTTGTCCTATCAGTCGGATGGCATCGTAGCCAGAATCTTGGCCAAAGAGCAGCCCGTACCGCAAGCTGTACCGGAGACTCCCCGTCTCGAAGACGTATATATGCACTATTTTGACGAGGAGGCGACATCGTGATTAGTTTAACCCAATATGAATTTGCCAAAATCATTACACGTAAAAGTGTTTATCTCGCACTCATCGGACTATTGATACTACTTGTTTTATATACCTGTTTTGGACATTCCGGACCGTTAAACGGTACAGCATATTATAAGCCTTATGAAGGAGCGATTACGGAGGAGAAGGTTCAGACCGCACGGGATCAGATGCAAATCGAGGGTTACAGTGATGAAAAGAACCAGACTCGATATGGCGTATTTTATGAAATCTCGATGTTCTCGCCGGAATCCACCCAAAACTACACCCGATATGATGACAGCGGGAAAGCCATGGAACGAACCGTAACCGTCTCCGAGATTCACTACAATAAGCCATGGGGTTATCTGCTGGAATACATTGATCAATTTGGTGTACTCTTCATGATGATCATCATTCTGCTCGGACTGGCGCCTGTATTTGCAGAGGAATATGCACGGGGAACCGCAGCATTACTACGCAGCAGCAGACGGGGGAGAAGCCAAGTTGTATCGGCTAAACTGATGGCTTCCATGCTTTATGTCGTGCTATGCGTCATATTGTTTACGGGTATCAATCTGTTGATCTACTGGTTAAGGTTTGGAAATTTGGCTGGTGCAGATACACCTCTACAGAGTGTTGGCATGTATTTTCAGGGCTTTTATTATGACTTCTCTCCCTATCACCTATCGGCGCTACAGTATTACGGAGTACAGTTAGTCACTCACTTGGCAGGAAGTCTGGTCTTTGCTTGTGTTGTGTTATGTATCTCGGCGCTTTGTTCAACGTCATTTGTTGCCATGGTCATTAATGTTGCGATTGTAGGCGTGCCTTATCTGGCATTCGATGTGCTGAACTTTAACCCGGGATGGGCCAAATGGATTGAGGAGTTTTCATTCAGTACCATGATGCGGGTAACGAGGTTATTTCAAACACCGGCTAGTTACTCTGTATTTGGACTGGAGCTGTCCTATTTAAATTTGTATATGATTATCATGGCTGTAGTTACGATTGGCGTTGTATTTGGGGTGTATCGTACATTCCGTACCCGCGAGGTGTTTTCCTGATCGCAGCCTTATAGGGGAGATGAATATTCAATTGGGGTCCGCAAACATGCGGGCTTCTTTTATATGAAGGAACAGAATGTGATATTTCCAAACGTTCTTCAATTTTGATACAGTGTTTATATACGTTTCGGAGGTATAAAACATATGGAACATTCGCTCCAGGAGCTTATGCGTAACGCGCGAGCGGAAGAGAATACCTTTTTATACATGCTTCATGAGGAAGCACATTTTGATCAATCGTTATTCTGGAGTTATGTGAATAGCATAATAGAACTGACTCGTCTCACTGCGGACCAACCGCTGAATCGGGAAGTAGCGGGGGCTGTCAGCTTCACCTATTCCAAGATCATGGAGTACCTACAGTGGCATCACTCGGACTCCGATATCTACGAAATTGAAAATTTTCCTTACGTTTATGCCCATCACATCGTGAGCCTTCTCGGCGAAATAGTTAACGGTTTTTATCAGGGAATTGTCCTGGATGAATCCCATTTCAATGAGGAGTTTCCGAACCCGGCCTTTGCCGGCTTGGTGGCAAACGAACAACCAGCAATACTGCAGCTGGGCTATTATAAACAAGAAACGAACGTGCATGCCCTCGGCTTCCGCGAGGAGGATGGGACGTACCGAATTGAGCTTAAAGAAGAAGAGGACAGAGACCTGGTTGACTCCAAACTTAGCCGCCGGGAGGTCGAGGGAACCTATCTCTTCCATGCCCCGGATGCCAGCACCGCTCACCAACTATTTCATGAATGGGTCATGAGTACTTATGCACCCTATCGTTCTGTATGGCCGAGAGGAGAGCATATCATGAATGTGAAAGATAATGTGATCTTGCACCAAGACCTTACTTTTGTCGGGATCAAAAAGACGTTTTCATGTGTGGATGGAGAGAATTTGAGAGAGATTCCTAAGATGTGGCAGAAGGCATTGGCAGACGGAATTGAAGAGCGTTTAATGGCATTAAATAATGGGGCTGTTTCGGGATTGGTTGGCATTTGTGTAGATCAGAGGGATCTGCAGAACGGTCAAATGGAGTACTGGATTGCCACCTCCCATGTGGGTGAAGTACCGGAAGGTTTATCATCAATCGAGATCCCTGCGTCGCATTGGGTGGTATTTGAAGCGGAAGGACTGGTACCAGAAGCGATACAGCAATTATGGAAGTATATTATGAGCGAGTGGATTGGGAAGGCCCCTTACAAACATGCGGGTATCCCGGAACTCGAAGTATACGGAGGACATGGTGCACCACCCCAGGTGTGGATACCTGTTAAACCCTTTAGTTGATTAGGAGGATGAATATGTTATCTAGTAAAGTTATTGAGTTTTGCCAAGGCAAGGGGTGGTGGCATGAAGATGTACCGAAGGAGTATGAGGAAGCACTGCAGAAGCTGAATATTGATCTTCAGTCTGATTTTGCGCAGTTTTATCTGCATGCAGATGATGGCCCGATCTTCTATAGCAGACATCAGGAGATCTATCAGATCTGCTGGGTCATGGAGAATACCGTGTATTTGGAAGATATGACGGTGGCCCAGCTCACCCTCGGATTGCCTGAAGCTTACATACCGCTGGATAGCTTTGAAGGGGAGGGAGGATTCTTTTATAATCGGCAAACCGGTGAAGTGGTGCTGGTAGAGCTTGGTGAGTCGATTGAACTTTTCTTGAACGGGGAGAGCCGCCCCGAGTGGCCTGATTTTAATACATTTCTGGAGTGGTACTTCGAACTGGAGGAGGAGAAGGCGCGATGAAGGAATTGACTTCGGAACACCCCGAACTGGAGAAACAGATTATTGAAACCGTTGAAGCGGGCAATATGCTGGACGAAACGCAGCAGCATGAACAGGCACTAATCTATTATGATCAGGCATGGGGAATGCTGCCTGAGCCGAAGACCGAATGGGAAATAGCAAGCTGGATTGCATCCTGTCATGCGAATGCACATATGGACTTGGGACAGTATGCGCTGGCGAAGCCCTGGGCGGAATTATCGCTGCAAACGCGAGGGTCGGATATCAATATGGGGCCGCTCATTGAGCTGGGCACCGTCTGCATGAGACTGGAACAGCATGACGAGGCGTATTCTTATCTGCATCAAGCCTATGAGTACGGCAAAGAACGCGCATTTCAAGGCTGCTCAAGCGATGTATTAGAGTATTACAAGCAAGAACGTGCTAACCGCCAATAGAACGGATTCTAAATTTTACAAAAAGAAAAGGGTAACCCAAAGTTTGGGTTACCCTTCTTTTATTTTTCAAGATCATACTGGAACGGAGGGGGTAGAACGAATCTGAAGAAGCGAAGCGCTCACCTTTATCACCGGATTTCTTCCTTTAATAAAATTCAAGGGAATCGGGGGATAACAGTGATCGGAAGATTGTTCTACAACTGTAGTGGCATCGTATGATCCTTCACTGACTTAATTGTTCGCCCCATAAGGGAAAAATTCTTCCACCAGATCCTGTGGAGAGATGGATACAAAGACATGATCCAGCTCCGTCTTGCTGGCAAAATCCATAATGTCCTCCGTGTAATACCTTGGATCGATGACGTAGATTTCGGACACGACCGTGGACAGGAAAGAGATCATCGGCACGGCGAGGGAGTCCTTGATGAACATGACTTTTAGCCCTTTCGGGTTGTCCTTGTTCACCACATGAACGATCCCCTGATTGCCGTACAGATACGTGAAATACTTGTCCGCAGTCAGATCGTACGTGGCTCCCTGCACATTAAGTGGATACGTGGTGAGCAGCGCATCCTCGAAGCGTCCATTAAGTGCAGCTTCGGTCTCGCCTGTCTTGAAGTAGAAGGAATAGTTCGTTTTGAACTTCGGATAGATCAGGTCGAAGTCATCTGCACCCGCGAAGTATTTACCAGCCTTGCGGCCCTGCGATCCAATAAAGATGTCTTCATATGGAATCACATTGTAGTTGCGGATATCCGTGAAATAATGATTCGGGTCCAGCGACTTCGTACACATGTCGTCCATATGATTCACGAGCTGGCCGAAGGCCCAGAACGCCGTCCTGATTTTCCAGTGATGATCGGTTGTAAAGAACAGATCCTCCGGCGGAATGCCGCTCTCCAGCAATCCCTCCCGCAGATCAAGGGTATCAATGCCATCCTGCTTCAGATTGGCTAGGAAGCCGTCAGCAGTTTCATTATTATAGTTGTATGGAATGCCCTCCGGGAACGTGGTATAGCCACGCACGTATTTGTCCGGCGTCATGACGTAAGTCAGCTTCGTTTGTGGATCCAAATGTGCTCCAAGCGCCGCAACCCGGTCCGACAGATCCTTCGTATACGTTGGCCCGGTGGCAAAATAGGTATAGTGCAGCTTACCCTCCATGTCTTTGACAACTTCAAAGTTGTTCTCCTCGTTTTTCCACATGAGGGATTGCAAATATCCGTAGGCTTCCACGAAACCAAACTTCTCGAAGACATGTTCATTGATGTCCGCGTCCAGCTGGTGGATCAGTCCTTTGGTTTCAGAGATATCGTAGTCTCCGGATGCCAGTGTCTGCTTGATCGGGCCGAAGGACTGAATGATATTCAGAACAGAGAGCGTCACCAGCACGAGAATGAAGAGGAAAGCGGTGATTCTCTTTTTGGCAAGAAAGTTATGCATGCTTGTGTGCCTTCTCTCAGAAATTAAAATAGATAAATGGATTGTATGTACCCTTAACCAGATACGATACGCAGACCAGGAATAATAGAATGATCGTCAGCGGATAGACGAGCTCCAGCGGTTTGCGGAAACGGGCGCCATCGACCATGAGTCTGTTCATCCGGGTAGCGATCGGCATGCAGAACAGAATACCCAGAATGAAGAAGAATGCATATTCCTTGAGGAACATCCAGGTCGTATCGCTCCAGAATCCATTGCCGTATAGTCCAAACATATTGCCCAGATAGTGACCTGCCTGCAGCAGATCCGGCGACCGGAAGATGACCCAGCCAATCACAACGATAAACATGGCGTAGAGATGCCGCAGCGGGATGAAGCGTGTTCCTTTGTCAAAGCTGAAGATTTTCTCCAGCGCGATGAACGCAAAGTTAATTAATCCCCACACCACGAAAGTCCACTCCGCACCATGCCATACGCCGGTAAGTCCCCAGACGATCAGCAGGTTGCGAATCATTTTATCTTTATTGGTAACGCGTGAACCCCCCAGCGGGAAGTATACATATTCCTTGAACCAGGTACCGAGTGAGATATGCCAGCGGCGCCAGAATTCGGTGATGGATCTGGAGATGTACGGATATCTGAAGTTCTCCTCGAACTTGAAGCCGAACATCAATGCCAGACCAATGGCCATGTCGGAGTACCCGGAGAAGTCGAAATAAATCTGCAGCGTATAGGCAATTGCCCCAAGCCACGCCAAACTGGAGGACACTTCGGATGTGCCTCCCATGCTGAAGATATGATCAGCGACAATAGCCATGCTGTTGGATAACAGCACCTTTTTGCCCAAGCCCACAATGAACCTGCAGCAGCCTACCGCGAACTTGTCCCAGCTCTCTTTACGGTTCACCATCTGATCTGCAATCGTGTTGTACCGCAGAATCGGTCCGGCAACGAGCTGAGGGAAGAAGGAGATGTACAATGCGACGTAAAAGAGATTTTTCTGTACAGCGCCGTGTCCACGATAGACATCAATGACGTAAGAGATGCCGTGGAAGGTGAAGAATGAGATACCCAGCGGCAGTGCGATGTTCGGAATGCTGAGTCCGAAGCTCGTATTTTCGTTCACAATGCGCAGGGCAAAAGCCAGATATTTGAACACAAACAGCATGCCTAGGTTGACGATCAGCATCATCGTAATGATGGTATAGGCTGCATTGCGCCTTTCCCTGAACTTGTCCACGAGCAGAGCGAAGACATAGTTGAAACAAATGGAGGCCAGCATGATCAGGACGAACCAGGGTTCACCCCAAGCATAGAAGAATAAACTCGCGACAAGCAGCAGCATATTTTTGAGCGTGACCGAGAATCTCAGTACGTAATAGAGCCCCAGTACAAGCGGCAGAAAATAAAATAAAAAGACTACACTGGAAAAGAGCACTGCCTTTCCTCCTTGAGGATCATATAAGAATACAGCATGTATTCACGCTAAAGTAGAGACAGACTATGCCGCATCCAGGGATATGGCATAGTCTGCCTTCGTTCAGCTACATGCTGAATGGACGTCTTGCCCGGCGCTGCTCGCGGCGGGACCGCCTTTTTTGGGCGCGAGCTGTGTTGCTGCCTTTTCGCCAGAGCCCGTAGGCAACAAGCGTGAGAATGCCGGCTGCCGACAGGATGATGCGGATGAGCCACTCCATCCAAGGCTTCATCAGCGGATCGGTGGGGTTTACCACCTTGGTTACCTGATCAGGAGACGGAATGGCACGCTTCGTCCCATCCTTCTCCTGTACATTCATGGCTGTAGAACGGTCCATCGTAACGGTGTAGGTCAGGTTCCATTTTCCGTTCACGAGTGCGCGTATGGTGAGACTGTCAGGTTGAACGGCAGTCTGGAGTGTAAGTAAGCCATCCGGTGTAATGGATGCCCCCTGCACAGGACGGTCCAGTTGAAAGGATGCATTCGGAATCCCTTTGCTGGAAGAAGAGCGAACTTCATATTGTGCAATCGATTCACCAGCCTCCGGCTTCACCATTCGCTCTTGGCCCGTGATCTGCAGCGTGGTTAGCTCATTCTCTGCAGCGGCTTGCTTCCGGGATAGTGGCTTGATGTTTCCGACCCGTAAGTTTAGCTTGGCATTCTCAGTGGTGGTCGTCGTAATGCCCCAGCCGGTGATTTTGCCCAGCTTGACCTGGCCTGCCGTCTTAGCCTTGTCCTGAACCATCAGGCTGGAGAAGGGGATGCGGATCTGTCCGACAAAGCCCGGCTCCAGTTCAATCAGACCTGCGGTAGGGTGAACCAATGTGGCTTCCTTGGTTGCCTTCGGAACGACAATGACATTTCGGTTATCCGCTACGGTAAGGGAGCTCTGATCTGCCCGGTTGATGACGACATTGAACGGCAATGTCTGCTCCGATTCATTACGGATGGAGAAGGTCAATGCACCGTAGCTTGACCAGTCCCTGTTCCGCAATTCATAGACATAAGCGGAATAATAGCCTTTTTTGAGTCCCTCGGTAGAGGTTTGAATCTGTATACTGCCGTTCTTATCCATATGGGTATCTACTTGAGTCCCGTTATTCCATTCGCGGAGCGTACTTCCGATCAGCTTAAGCTGTTCTGCTTGAACAGCCTGGACTGGAAGCAGGCTCCATAATGCGGCGAGACTGGCGGCAAGTATAAGTTGTTTCCACTTCTTGATCATGTGTACCTTGCCTCCGCTCTATAAATAAGCCATCTCGTTGAGTTCATCATTCGAGACGTTTTTGTCTTTGGATATGACATTTGGCCGACCTGTTTGCCGCTGCTCCCTATTCCACTGCGTAAACAAAGCCTCAAGGTTATGCATCTGATGATTACGGGCGATGTCCTGGATGTTGGTCACCCGGTACAGGTTACCTCGCTTGTTCCGTAGGGATTGTACCCATACACACTCCAGAGTCAGGTCGTCGCTAATGGGCAGATGGATCTCATAGCTCAGATCTTGGCGTGATGTCTCCAGCAGAACATATTCATAGTTGAAATCAAGCAGGGTAACGGCTCCATGCGTTGGCGTGTCCACTGTACGGTTAACTGCAATACGTGCCAGCTTCCGGTTGGACATAAACTCACTCTGCCCCCGGCGCACAAAGTTCAGGCGAATGTCCTCGAACGTACTGATATCCTTGTCCAGCTTCTGAGGAAGCGTAGGCTCGCGGTCATAGATAATGTGCAACAGCTGCCGCTGCTGCTCCTCTGTAATTTCCTTGACGATAAAAGCATATTTCCAGCGATCGCCGATGGATGCAACGTGAGCGACCTTGCCTGTAAATTCACTTGCATATCGATCGTTAACCAGCTTGATGCCGACCTCCATATCACTCGGGATATATTTCGGCGTTTCGAGAATCACGGATATTCCGCCTTCCGAGAGATCATGAGTCAAGCAGGAGATCGTCTCGCCTTCGGTCGTAATCGTGCAGTCCACGGTAGCGAGTGAACGCTCGTGGTTTCGGAATACTTTACGTCCGGCCAGGAAGAAGATGGACATCATGATGTTGTAAAAGTTGATCAGCAGCCAGTACAGCACGACCAGGAAACCAATGGTGCCCTGACTGAACGTCCAGTGAATGCAGTTGATGATACCAATGATGGATAGTACAGCCAGAATCAGATGGGGAATCATTTGTTTAATCTGATAGTTCCGATCATCATTTTGCGCACCGTCCTTGCGGGTAACGACGAATTTGTTCATCGTAATGCCAAGCGTCTCCAGAATGACAGCAGGCAGCAGGGACGGGAACAATATGGTTTCATAAACATTGGTCCATTTGGTTGTTCGAATATTGCCCGACAGCATGCGCAGACAGGTATTGGTCAGGAGATACATCGGCAGCCAAAATATCAAAATTTCAAGTATTGTGCATTTCACAACAAGAATGCCGAAGACGGCAAACAGAATCGGCGACATGATATACAGCAATCTCTTCAGCCCGGAATACCAGTAGGTTATGGAAGAGATATAATTTAATTTTTGAGCGAAACTCAGGCCTCTCTTGAACAGCAGATTCATCTTCTTGCCTGTCTGGATACAACCGCGTGCCCAGCGCTGACGCTGCTTGATTAAGCTCTTCAAGTCACCAGGGGCAAGCCCGGATGCCAGTACCTTATTGGTAGCAAAACAGCGATACCCTTTGCTCTGCATCTCGATGCCTGTTGCAAAATCCTCCGTAATGGAACCTGTATAGAAGCCGCCTACATCTTCCAATGCCTGTCTGGAGAGCACCGTATTGGTTCCGCCGTAGATTACGGAATTGGATTTGTTGCGTCCAACCTGCACGTCACGGTAGAAATAATCCTGCTCATTCGGAATCCGGTTCTCGGAGTACAGATTGTACTGGAATTGATCGGGATTGTAGAAGCTTTGCGGTGTCTGCACGAAACCGATCTTTTCTCCTGTCAGAAAATACGGCACACAGGACGTCAGAAAATCATGCTTCGGAATCATGTCGGCATCAAAGGTGACGATCAGGGGGGAAGAAGTATGTTTCATGGCGTTGTTGAGATTGCCAGCCTTGGCGTGTTTGTGCTCTGTCCGGGTCAGGTAGTTGATGCCCAGATGGGTGGCAAGTTCCCGCATCTCGGGACGATTGGAATCGTCACACAGATGGATATGTACTTTGGAACGGTCCGGATACTCCATATTGAGACAGCCGTTAATCGTTTTGAAGAGAAGGGAAGTGGGTTCATTGTAAGTCGCAATAAAGACATCCACATCCGGATATAACGCCTCATCTACTACGGGAAGCTCAGGGTATTCAAGCCGGGTCATATTGTAAAAGTGGACGGCCAGTTCGAACATGCCGATGAGTTCGACAATAAGGAGGGCAAGACCAGCGGTCACGGCGAGAGGGCCATGGCCGAAAGGAATGGTGAAGAACGTACGCCAAATGACGTAAATACAAGACATGATCACCGTAGCTGTGACCAGAATCTTGTTGCGTGTACTTAAATAATTCAATGGAATACCTCTCTCTGATGTTTCTGAAATGGAGCTGCACTGAAAAGGACGTGCTTATTGTACTAAAGCATTCTGAACAAATTCTGAAAAAAACAGTAGGACCCTCACAGCGTAAGGGGTGAAAAAACACGATTTATCCCCTTGAATATGTCGTATGATGATAATTATTGTAGTTATTTGTCGAATAATGCGCAATATGTTTGTTGTTTTCGGATACTATATTAGCTTGAGAACGAGTTGACAGAAGAGATTGTGAGGAAGAAATAGGAAGATTTCGGGCAACAAAAAAAGCGAGCAGAGGCGCTCGCCTTTTTTACATCTGTCTGCAGGGAAAACTGCAGGTGGCATTCATTCATTACATTAATCAGAAATATTGCGCGTGTAATACTCAATAATATCCTTGCGCCGGATAATGCCAAGAAAGACGCGGTCCACGTCCACGACAGGCACGAAATTCTGGTCCGCTGCCAGCGTCAGCATATCCTCCATTTCTGCCTTGATGAAGACGCATTCATTATATATCCGGTTGCTGATCTCATGCACCTGGACCTGATCCATGTTATCAAAGGTCAGTCCGGGGGTGCTGCGCATTTTCCATAACAAATCGCCTTCGGACAGGGTCGCAACATATTTTCCGTCCTGATCAATCACGGGAATGGCGGTATAATGCTGTGCTTCCAGCTGTTCGAGTGCTTCCTTCATGGAAGCGGAGGACTTGATATAAGCCACTTCGTCTTTGGGGAGTAAAAAATAGCTGATTTCCATCATCGGGCTCCTTTGCCTGTAGTTTCACTCTCCTTATTTAAACATATTATGTGAGCATTCGGCTATTTTTAATGATAAATTCGTCAGATTTGTTCCATTGTTTCAGGAGCTCTGGAAATCTATAGTATATAGTAGAGGTGATCTGACTATGAAAAAATCAAAACGAAAAATCATATATGGCTTGCTCCCCCTTCTGTTTGCTGGCGGAATTGGAGCGTATTTATACATGCAAAGCAGCAAGGCAGAGGAAGCGAAACCAGAGGCAACCGTAGATCAATACATACAGCATCTGCAGAAGCAGGAATTTGATCAGCTATATAAATTAATGACGCCCGCGTCGCTGGATGAGTCCGGGATGAACCGGGAACAGTTTGTAGAGAAGTACAGCGCCATCTATTCGGGAATGGAGGTCTCAGCCGTGAAGGCGGAAGTGAAGCCTAAGATAACGAACACGGCGGAAAGTGGCAGTGCATCAGAGAATCAGGACAAAGGGGAGCAGAACACGGGCAAATCGGATCAGAATCCGGATACCTATGAAGTGGATTATAACTTGCAGTTAACAACCTTCCTTGGAGAAGTGAACGAGACACAGACGCTCAAGCTTGTTCGGCAGGAAACGGAAGAGGGCAGCAAAGTGTGGCGGATCAACTGGCAGCCTTCCATGATCCTGAGCGACATGATTAAAGGAAGCAAAGTCAGAGTGAGGACACTCTTGCCGGAACGCGGTGATATCGTGGACAGGGACGGTTTACCTCTGGCTACCAAGGGAACGGTGAACGAGTGGGGCATCGTGCCGGAGAAGCTGGGTGATAACCCGGATGCGATGATTGCCCAGATCGCCAAGCATTACAAGGTGTCCGAGGATGTGATTAACAACGCCCTGTCCCAAAAGTGGGTAAAGCCGGAGTATTTTGTCCCCATCGGTTCAACTGAGGATTACAATATCCCTGAACAATTAAGTGGGGTGAAGCTACAGTCCAAGGAAATCCGCTATTATCCGCTTGGTGCATCGGCTGCGCATCTAATTGGGTATGTGCGCAAGGTGACTCAGGAAGATCTGGAGAAGGATACGGAAGGATATTACCGTGCAGAGGATTGGATCGGAAGAGCCGGACTGGAGCAGTCGATGGAGAAGCAGCTCCGCGGCGAACGTGGGGGCATAATCGAAATTACGGACGAAGCAGGAAAAGTCCTCTCGGAGCTTATTCGCAAGGATGCGGTAAACGGACAAAAGGTGAAGTTGACCATCAGCGCGGAAACGCAGTCGGAACTGTATAAGGCGTTATCGAGTGACGGAGATGCCGGAGCGGCCGTACTTATGAATCCGGCCGATGGTCACCTGCTCGCCCTGGCCAGTGCACCCGCCTACAATCCGAACAAAATGGTCACAGGACTCACTCAGGCAGAGTGGGACGCGTATTCAGCAGATGAACGGCTTCCTTTTATCAATCGATTCACCAATCGATATGCACCAGGTTCAACCTTCAAAGCAATTACGGCAGCAGCGGGATTGATGGAAAAGGTCACAACGGCGGATAAAACCCATGAGATCTCAGGTCTGCAATGGCGCAAGGATGATAGCTGGGGTGGATATTATGTCAAGCGGGTGAAAAGTTTAACTCCGGTAAATATGGTTGATGCACTGGTCTATTCGGATAATATTTACTTTGCCCAAGAGGCGCTGGAGATGGGCAGCGAACGGTTTATTGAAGGAATCCAGAAGTTTGGTTTTGGAGATAACTTCGGTCTGGATGAGTTGTACTTAAAGCCGAGCCAGTATGCGAATGAAGCGAACCTGGATTTGGCTTCCGAAGTATTACTTGCTGACACGTCCTATGGACAGGGCGAAATGCTGATGTCGCCGATTCATCTGGCGTCGTCCTTTACTCCTTTTATTAATGAAGGAAAAATGGTGAAGCCTGTTCTGATTGAAGGAAAAGAAACCTCCGAACCCGAGGTGATAATTACCCCTGAGGCAGCGAACACGGTCAAGGATGCTTTGGTTCAGGTGGTGTCTCGTTCGGGAGGAACGGCTCATGCGCTGAACTCGCTTTCAGGAGAGCTTGCGGCCAAGACGGGAACGGCCGAGCTGAAGGCGAAAAAGGGCGAAAATGGCTTGGAGAATGGATTCGTTGTCGTGTTCGACACGCAATCCCCCAGCTTCCTGATCTCGGCGGTCATTGAAGGCGTGAATGGCCGGGGCGGCAGCCACTATGTGGTAGATAAGCTCAAGCCTTTCCTGGAAAAGCTGGAACTGACCCCGTAAAACCTTGGCGTTGACAGGCACTATTGGAAATGTTATTTTGTGGTAGAATCTACTCTATTGGATTGAGGTGGTCGATGGTGGCAGTTCGCGCCAAGCAGATTTTTGTCAATTTACCTGTCAAGGATTTGAAGAGATCGGTTGAGTTTTTTACCAAAGTAGGATTTGAGTTTGATGCGAATTTTACAGATGAATCTGCTACCTGCATGATCATTGGAGACAATATTTATGCCATGCTGCTGGTGGAGGAAAGATTCCAATCCTTTATTTCGAAAGAAATCTCGAATGCGGCGAGTACGGCAGAAGTCATTGTAGCCTTATCGGTAGATAGCCGCGAAGAGGTGGATACCATCGTCCAAGCTGCTCTGGATGCTGGCGGCAAGCCGTATAATGATCCACAGGATCATGGCTTCATGTACGGTTGGAGCTTTCAAGATCTGGATGATCACCTCTGGGAAGTTACCTATATGGACCTCAGCGCATTTCCAACACAAGAATAGAGTAGAAAATACTTGGATAGATCACCCTCCCTACTATATAGTAGGGAGGTTTTTTGTCTATTTCTATAAAACTACACATTCACACATCCAGATCGATATGGACATGAATAGGATAACGCAGGTTTCAAAACTGATTGACAGGGAGATGGCCATGACTCGTTCAAACGTGAAAAGTTATCGTTACCGTGTGGGGAAAAGGCAATATATTGTCATACAGATCCACCAAACCGCCAGAGGGTATGCCGAGACAGGCAATGTGCTTGCAAGTAACGCCGTAAATATACAGATCAAGAAGCAGAAGGGCCGTCGTTCTTCGAGCAAAAGATAAACGGATCGCTCGGGGGTTTTGATGAGCAGATCTGGAGCAACGGAACTTTACGGGATATATCATCATAGGGGGATGGTACGATGAGCACAAGAAAGAGACACAAGCATGCGAAACAGGTTAACCGGGTAGAAGTGGACAAAAGCCGTTTAAAATTCCAGGCTCGTCAGTCGGCCAAAGCTTCTGTTGGACAGGGCGGAAATGCATTTGCCATCAATGCGAATGAACTGGGCAACATTCGGGTACGTGCAGGACAACAGGGGTGAATTGCAAAGGGATACCGTCAGGCGGTATCTCTTTTTTTATGTCCATGGCAAGGCACCATTTACATCAGAATAACATATGGTGTATTTTACCTTTTTGCTATATGATAAGTGTCGATTCATGTAAAAACAGCAAACATACATACGTTCTTTTTGATGGAGGGATCAAGGTGTATTGTCATGTATGTGGGACCAAAAGCAGTCCGGGGGATAACACGTGCAGAAAGTGTGGAACGAAATTATTAGATCCAAGCTCTACAGAGGAACAGATTTGGGCCGAAACGGCAGTGGGTCTGGAGACCGGAACGGGAGACATCGATCATTCGTTATCGAGACAACAGCAGCCTGCACCCAAGCAGAACGATAAAGGTCCGGGGCGCGCATTCAGCTGGATTATCCCATTGCTGTTGGCAGCGGTGATGGGAGCTCTGCTGACGTATTATTACAATCAGGAGAGCAGTGTGAACGCAGAGGTACAATCGCTGCATCAACAAGCGGAAAAGGCAGCGCTGAACGGGGAATATGCAGAAGCGCTGCAGCTGCTGGATACGGCCATCGCCAAACGCCCGAACTACGATGCGCTGATGCAGGATCGCCAGATTACGGCGAAAGCGTCCAATCTGCTAAATCAATTAGATGAAGCAGCGGTAAGTCTGAAAACTGGCAAACTGTCCACAGGGGATAAAACCATCCAGGAGGTAGCCAAAGAACTGAAAGAGCGGGAGGAACCCGTTTTTGGCAAGGTACGAGCAGCATTGAACAACAGAAAGGTTACACTTTCCGTATTGAAGGTGAAGAAGGAAATCGATGGTTTGACCACCGTAGAGGCGCTTGCGGAGAAGCTGGATACGGTGTCGAAGCTGAAAGGCAATGAAGCCCAGGCTGTGCAGAAACAAATTATCGACAAGCTGGCAGGGATTAGTTATAAGCAGGCTGAACAGCAAGTGAAGAAAAAGGATTTTACGGCCGCCCTGCAGACCGTAGATCAAGGACTGTCCTATGCACCGGAGGACGACAAACTTACGGCGTACCGTGAGCGGGTGCTGAGTGAGAAAAAGGCGTTTGAGAAAGCGGAAGCGGAACGAATTCAGTTGGCTGAGCAGCAGGCTGCGGAAGAGGACTTGAAAAATCGTACGGCTGCTGTAAGCGTCGTAAACGTGGATGCGGCACTGGATGACTATGGAGACCTGTACATCAGCGGTTCAATCGTGAACAATGCGACGAGACCGATCTCATCCGTCACGATTATGGTTGATATTTATGGAACAGATGGCACCTATCTGGGTCAGACCTATGTCGATGTGTATCCAAGCTGGCTGGAAGTGGGCGAAGAAGGGTTCTTCGAAACCTACTATTATGGTGTGTACGAGGAAGCACAAGTCTCTGTTGTGAATGCAACGTGGTATCTGGAATAGGAGGACAGGTTGGAATGGCCGAACGAACATGGAGTACGATCATATCCTGTGCCATCATTATTGGTGCCGGAGCAGGAGGCGTGTTCTGGATACATCAGCATTCGGAGAATCAGCTGCAGGGAGGGCCCAGATTGGCTGTCGTCGCAGCGCAGGAAGTGGAAACGGTGACAGCGAAGACGGCTTCCGATTCCAATGTGAAGAAGACACGTAAACAGATCATTGAAGATAGCCAGAAGAAGGTAGTCACGATTGAAAGCGGCATCGGGCTGGGTTCGGGCTTTCTCTACAACGACAAAGGCGATGTGATAACCAACGCGCATGTGGTGGAAGGCTCCAAAGAGGTAACGGTCCGCACACTTAACCATGAGGAATATCAAGGAACGGTGATTGGAATCGGGGAAGAGACGGATGTCGCTGTCGTCCGAGTGCCGGGTTTACAAAAGCTTACGCCGCTAACCATCGCCAAATCCAAAGCCGAGACCGGGGACGAGGTATTGGCATTGGGGAGTCCGCTAGGGCTCGAAAATACGGTAACCACAGGTATTATTAGCGGTGTGGGCCGAAGCTTCGAGATTCCGCCTTACATTTACAGTAATCTGTATCAGATCTCGGCTCCCATTACCCATGGCAACAGTGGGGGACCGCTGATCCACGCAGAGACAGGTGAAGTACTCGGCATTAATTCGGCTGTTGTGGAGCAGGAGGGCGGCATTGGTTTCAGCATTCCGATCACCAGTGTACTGAAGCAGGTTCAGGCCTGGTCCGAGAAGCCCAACGCGACAACGGTGGTACAGACGAATGGTGGAGGTAATACTACAGCATCCGGAACCTCTGCTGAAGCAGAGGGATTGGTGACCAATTTCTATCTGAGTCTGAACGAGAGTGATTATGTTACCGCTTATGCACTGCTGGGCAGTGAATGGCAGAGCGGTACGAGTTATGCCAAGTTCCGCGAAGGATACCTGAATACAAGCTATGTGACCATTAGCGGAATTTCTTCCTCCGATAATGGGAATGATGAGATGGAAGTTACGGCTATCATTACGGCGGATGAACGCAGGGACGGCGAATATGTGACCACGAAGTATAAGGTAACGTATCAGCTCGGTTACGAGAATGGTCAGTTGAAAATATTGCATGGTCAGGGAAAAAAGATTAAATAATTAAACAAAGGAGAATCGGCACCCGGGCCATTCTCCTTTTGTATTGCTAAATTTCCAGTGATCTGCTAAAATACAGAACGAATGTTCAGTATGTAGAGAGAGAGTGATGGGATGAACAAAAAACAACTTCAAACCGAGCAGACCAAGAAGAAACTTGCGGATGCCTCAAGAGCTCTTTTTGTACAAAAAGGCTATAAAGCGACGTCCATAGAAGATATTGTAGCTGCGACTGGCAGCAGCAAAGGAAATATTTATTACCATTTTAAGAGCAAAGAAGGCCTCTTTCTCTATCTGATTGATGAATGGGATCGGGAATGGGAAGAGAACTGGGCTTCCAAGGAACATCTCTATAAGACATCCACGGAGAAGGTCCATGGACTCATGGAGCAGCTTGTTCTGGATGACATGAACCACCCGCTGACGAAGGCAGCCGATGAGTTTTTCACGGGGGAAAAGAAGGAGAACGATATTGAGGAACGCATTGCCTTGATGTTTGAGCGGCATATCCAGTTCAACAGACAATTGGTTCAGCAGGGCATTGAGAACGGTGAGTTCAAGGAAGACAATGTCGATCATCTGGCGCTGATTCTGGAAAGTGCCATTATTGGACTCAGCCAATTGTCTCGTGGGATGAAGTCGGAAGAGGCCGTGGCCTTATATCGCCAAGCAGCAAATGTATTCTTGCATGGAATCTCCAGAAGCAATGATTAAGATGGATTGAATACACCCATGATACCCATGAAGCAATACGTTTGCTCATCTAAATAAACAGCAACATTTTGACAATTTACGGAGGACACAATCATGGCATTACTGACAAGAAACAGGGGCGCACTCCTGCTGTTGATGTTTAATATTTTTCTCGTATTTACAGGTATTGGTTTGGTCGTACCGATCATGCCTGCGTACATGGATCTGCTGCATATCACTGGATTTACGGTTGGTTTGCTGGTAGCGGCATTTTCCTTTACCCAGTTTCTATTTTCTCCAGTAGCGGGCAGGTGGTCCGATTCATTTGGCCGTAAAAAGATCATTGTCGGCGGTATGCTGATTTTTGCCGTTTCGGAATTCATGTTTGGTGCGGTCAATGCCCCCGTGCTGCTCTTCGCAGCCCGGATGCTCGGCGGGGTCGGTGCAGCGATGATTTTCCCTTCCATTATGGCCTACACCGCAGATATTACAACGGAAGAAGAGCGCGGCAAGGGGATGGGATTGATTAATGCAGCCATTACGACCGGATTCATTATTGGGCCGGGAATCGGTGGTTATATCGCGGATTTCGGCATTCGGATTCCATTTTATGCGGCAGGGGTTGCCGGGTTGCTGGCAGCGATTATTACCCTGATTATCCTGCCGGAATCGACAAGAAGCACTGGAGAAGCAAGTAAACCCGCTGCAGGTGCGGCAAAAGCAAAAACACCGGGAATGGTATCCCAGCTGCTGAATTCGTACCGGGAGCCTTACTTCTTCAGTCTAATTATTGTATTTGTCATGGCATTTGGCCTGGCTAACTATGAGACCGTATTCTCTCTGTTTGTGGATCACAAATTCGGCTTTACGACCAAGGATATTGCATTCATCATTACATTCGGCTCGATCGCGGGTGCGGTGGTGCAGGTGTCCCTGATTGGGTGGCTGCTGAACAAGTTTGGGGAGAAGAAAGTGATTTCGGTATGTTTGTTCTTCGTGGCGGTGTTTGTACTGCTAACCCTGTTCGTGCACACGTACTGGCTCATTCTGGTGGTCACCTTTATTGTATTCCTGGGTATGGATATTTTGCGTCCTGCCATCAGCACGCAGATGTCCAAACTGGCAGAGGAACAGCAAGGTTTCGTGGCTGGATTGAACTCGGCTTACACAAGCTTGGGCAATATCGCAGGTCCGATTGTGGCTGGTGCCTTGTTCGATGTAAATATCAACTATCCGTATGTTTCAGCTGCTGCTGTTCTGGCAATCTGTTTCCTGTTATCTCTCCGGGTTCTCAGAGGGGTTAGACCCGCAGGGCAAGCGAAGACGGAAATGTAGTCGCAATTCATAACAATACAATGTAAAGCTAAAAACCAGTCGGTAACACATGTTATGTTGTGTAACCGACTGGTTTTATTTTTTGGTATGATTAACGCACTTCACCGTTTGTCTCAATTAGCTTTTGATACCAATAGAAGCTCTGTTTGCGGATACGTCTTAACTCCTTAATATCAAATTCCTCGCGGTCCACATAGATAAATCCATAACGTTTGCTGGATCCCTGATGTGTACTCACGAGATCGATCGCAGACCAAGGACAGAAACCAAATACATCCACCCCATCCGTGATGGCCAGTTGAATCTGTTCAATGTGTTTATTGAAAAATTCAATGCGGTAAGGGTCGTTAACCACGTCACCTTCTTCCAGCTTGTCAAAAGCGCCCAGACCATTCTCTGTAACGATCAATGGCAGGTTATAACGGGAGTAAATCTGGCGAAGAGTAGAGCGGAAGCCTACCGGATCAATCTCCCATCCAAACTCGGTCTTCTGCAGATTTGGATTCACAGATCCTCGGTATGCACCAGGTTCGCCCACAATTTCGTGCTGATCTCCTGTGTGGGAGAAATCATTCCCATCATTCAGACTTTCGCCGACCGTCTGCGAAGTATAGTAATTAAAAGCAATAAAATCAGGGTTTCCCTGAGCCAGAATATCCATGTCGCCGTCCTCAATGACCGGAGTATATCCTTTCTCTTCAAGATAACTCCAGGCAATGTGATTGTAGCGACCGTATACGGCCATATCGAGATAGAGCCAGTTGCGGATTGCTGCATAGTTATCGGCTGCGAGGGTATCTTCCGGTCTTGAGCTTGCCGGATAAATCACGCCAATATTGGGAGCCGGACCGATCTTGGCACCTGGAAGCATCTCATGACATAGGACCATGGCTTTGGCTTGTGCGACGAGCATGTGATGATTTTGCTGGTACAGTGTTTTTTGCGGATCAACCATCGTGGTATCCAGTGTGCCCAAAGAGCCAGGATGCAGGATGAGCATATTTTGTTCATTAATGGTCAGCCAATATTTGACCCGGTCCCCGTAGTTCTCGTACAGGGTTCTGGCGTATTGCTCAAAGGCATCGATTGTTGCCCGATTGGACCAGCCGCCTTGCTCTTCCAGCGCGTAAGGTAGATCAAAGTGATACATGGTCACAATTGGTTCAATACCGTATTTAATCAGTTCATTAATTAATGAGTCATAGAAGGCAAGTCCTTTGGGATTAACTTCACCTGCACCTTGCGGATAGATCCGCGTCCAGGCGATGGAGAAGCGATAGGCTTTGAAACCCATCTCGGCAAGCAGGGCCACATCCTCCTTATACATATGATAGTGATTGCTGGTCACCTTGAAGTCGGTTACGCCTTCCACATGGTTTCCCATGTCTATAACGGAAGGACCTTTGCCATCTTCATTCCAGGCGCCTTCGATTTGATAGGCTGAGGTTGAACCTCCCCAGAAGAAGTCTTTGGGAAATGGTTTGAGTTGAGTATGCTTCATTGTTCGTTCCTCCTAGTTGAGTTTGGAATAAGTATGCTGATCAGACAACAAGAGTGAGCAGGACATCATTTTTCTGTACGTGTTCCTGGGGTGTTTCGAATACATCCACCTCGTGTTGTGTAAGGGTAACAATGACTGGCGTGACGGTTTCGTACCCGGCTTGCTTGATTTGTTCGATGTCAAATTGAATGAGCAGATCGCCCTGTCTGACGATGTCACCTTCCTGCACGACAGGAGTGAAATGTTTGCCTTTTAGCGCAACGGTATTAATCCCGATGTGAATCAGAATCTCGGTGCCGGCGCCGGTCGTTAACCCGATGGCATGTCCCGTTGGGAAGAGTGAAGTGACTACGCCATCCACGGGAGAAACAACTTCGCCAATCTCGGGTACGATGGCTAGTCCCTTGCCCATAGCACCAGAGGAAAAGGCAGGGTCGTTGATCGTACTCAAAGCAACAGCTTTGCCTGTAAGTGGGCTATGAATTTGCTCTTTTTTGACCTCGGCAGTTTTTACCTCTGGAGCAGCAGGAACTTCTTTCGTTTTACTTTCGGACATTGCACCTGTGTTCGTATCATTCGTATCCTTAACTTCTGTTACCGTGGGCTTGGTTTTGCTCTCGTATCCGAACATGACGGTCAATACCGCAGCAATGGCGAAGGAACAAACAATTGCAATGACGTAAACTACGGTTGGTGTGTACACCGGTATGGCAAAAATATTATGGAACACATATGCCGTCATTTTAACGCCAAAATGTCCATTAATGGCACCACCGACTGCACCTGCGATGACAACGATTGGGATGACGCGTTTATAACGCAGGACCAACCCGTATACGATAGGCTCCGTCACACCTGCGAGCAATCCCGTAAGACTTGTTGAGCCTGCAAGCGTGCGGAGTGTTTTATCTTTTTTGGCTTTTAGGAAAATACCGAATGCAACACCGATTTGGGCAAATACGGCTGCAGCAGCCATCGCTTCGATTGGATCTCCGCCAACCCCGATATTTTGGATCGTGATCGGAGTGAATCCCCAGTGGAGACCGAAGATGACCATGAAGGTCATGAATCCACCCAGGACAATCCCTGATAATATCCCGCTGACGTCAATGAGCCACGTTACACCAGAGGAAATCCAGTCTCCTACGTTGGTGCCAAATGGACCAAAGGCCATTGCAGACAGAGGAACCATAATCATGAGGGCAATCATCGGAACCAGGAACAATTGCAAATCCTTCAGAATGATTTTCTTCAGCAGCCTATCAAGAAGGGCATAGATGCTGATGGAGATGAATATCGGAAATACACTGGCTGAGTAGTTCATCATGACGACAGGTATGCCCAAGAAAGATACATCAGAACCCTTGTCCATCAATCCGGTAAAGTTCGGTTCCAGCAGGGCAGCACCGATGACCCCGGCGACATAAGGGTTGGCTTTCAGCTTCATGCCCAGCGTAATGCCGAGGAAGATGGGGAGAAAGTAAAATACGGCATTGCCGGCTGCGGATAAAATAAGATAGGTGTCACTGGTGTCTGACATCCAGCCAAGCATGGTTAGAACGGTCAGAAGGGCTTTCAACATGCCTGATCCCGCCATGGCCGGAATTAACGGAGAGAAGCTTCCCGAGATAATTTCAAAAACTTTGGATAAGACCGAGGTTTTTTCACCTGTTGTCTCTGCAGTGGAGGAGGACTCTCCTCCAAAATCCCGATTCTTCATAATCTCTGCATATACATGAGCAACATGACTCCCGATCACAACTTGAAATTGTCCACCGCTTTCCACAACGGTAATCACACCATCATGTTTTTCAAGCGTCTCGCGCTCGGCTTTTTTGGAATCCTTGAGGTTAAACCTCAGCCGGGTCGCACAGTGGACAAGTCCGTTGATATTAGCTTCACCGCCGACGAGGCGTACGATGTCATCTCCCATTTTTTTATGATCCATGTTCATTCTCCTTTGTGGTAGAACTGCCCCAGAAAACAAAAAAATACCTAAACGGAGGGCAGTGGCCATCCAAAAATGGATGGGGTGCCAATCGTTTAGGTATCGCCTGCTTGACCAGTAACAATCCTTGTCGTTAAGTTGTGAGACCTACTATAAATGACGGCGAAATCGTTTGCAAGCTTTTTTTATTCCGTGTCCTGCATTTCATTTCGGGAAGTAACACGGTGAATATGGATCGTCAAATACACCTTTTCATCAATGGACATCGCACTTTCGAACTTGTCCTCTAGGTAATGGTTAATCAATTGGGTACACTGAAAAGCCTTGCCGTATTTGTCTTTGACCTGATCATACAGAAAGTTATCACCAGACGCCGTCTGTTCCTGTTCACTGCTCACCATGCGCTGGACGAAATATTGCAAATGGGTAATAAACCTGGAATAATTAAACGAATTTTCATCCAGGGTTATGCCATATTGATTGGTCACGATGTTGAAAATGTCATCGATCACTTCGGTAATTTCAACCGTTTGCTGCATGCCCTGACCATCCTGTCTGGCGTTGACAAAATGCATGGCGATAAAACTGGCCTCATGTTCGTCCATCTGAATGCCGAATTGTGAATCGATCAACTCTAGCGCATTCATGCCGATCATGAATTCCTTTTTATAAAACTTTTTGATCTGCCATAACAGCGAGTTCTTCAGCCCGACGGACTTCCTGTACCGTGAGATGGCAAATTGGATATGGTCAATGAGAGATATATAGATATTGTCACTAAAAATCTCGCCCATTTCCTGTTTGGCATAGCCTACAATTTTGTCGGCTAATGTTAGATACTCCACGGAAGTTTCGCCCATCAGGTCGATCAGTTTCTGGGGGATCTTATCCGATTTGAGAACAAAGGTTTTCTCGATTTTATCCTCATCAACAGGCTGCCCATTCTTCTTCTTGAAGCCCAGACCATTTCCAATGACAACAAATTCATGACCCACCTGGTTCTCTGCCCGGATGACGTTATTGTTGAAAATCTGTCGAATGATCATCGTTGTTCACCTCTATTGCCGTTATAATAACAAAAAACCCAAACAAAGGCTTATCATACAGCCTTTATTTGGGTATCGCCTGCTTACCAGTAACAATCCCGAAGAAGACGCGGCTTCTTCTTTCAATTATGTACACTATACCGCTTTCATAACAGAATAACAATAGAATCATTTTTGGAAATGGACGTAAAGACGTCTATTTTTGTTATAATAAGAAATGCTGGAAGTGAATACGATGGGCTGGGTTACGATAAAAGGGACCGAGGACAGTCATTTTTAAGCATACACAGGATTAATGGAGTGATAACATGAGCAAAGCAAAGAAAGGCGGCACGGGCCGTGGTACCGGCAAAAAAGGCTGGAATCGCTGGCAAGCCAGTGCCAATCGGGCAAAAAGTGCCCCAAAGCCTTATAAAAGCAAAGGTACGAAGAAGAAAGACGATGCCGAAACTTCAAGTGACAAGTCCCAGTGAGTGGGCACAAGATAAGATAGAAAAAGAGATCTCCCGTGAGAAAGGGAAGATCTCTTTTTTTGTGAACGGCATCGTATAATCGGTTAATTCATTTGCTTAACTTTGAAGAATGATATCAGCTCCTGCAGCTGCTTGGATACAGCAGAGAGTTCGTCCGAAGCACTGACAATGGAAGCCATGGAAGCTTCCTGTTCAGCGATCGATTGTTCAATCTGCTTGCTGCTGTTTGCTGCCTTGCTAACACTTGCGGACAGTTCATCAGCTGTTGCAGACATCTCTTGCGTACTGGCGGAGATTTCCTCCGTCGAACTGGAGATATCCTGGATCTGATTCGCGACTTTGTTCGTGGCCGTCAGGATATCGCCGAAGAATTCACCTGTTTCCCGTGTGACCTGAGAACCTTTCTCCACCTCACGTGAACCAAGCTGCATAGCTTCGGCAGACTGCGCGATGTCCCGCTGAATCTCGTCGATTAAAGAGCGGATCTGATCAGCTGATTGCTGCGATTGTTCTGCCAGTTTGCGTACTTCTCCTGCCACGACGGCAAATCCTTTTCCTTCTTCACCCACGCGTGCTGCTTCGATGGAAGCATTCAGGGCGAGCAAATTGGTTTGTCCTGCAATGTCAGTGATGAGATTTACAATGCCGCTAATCTCATTGGAACGGTTTTCCAAAGACTGGATGGATTCGGATGTGTGTTTTACGGCTCCCGAGATCAGGTCCATCTGCTCAATGACTTGCTGCATAATCTCATGACCCGAATGGGACCGCTGTTCCATGCTCTGCGCTTCATCGGCAACCTCCGAAGAACTGCTCGCGATGGTTTGGACAACGGTGGACATTTCCGTCATGGCACGTGCATTTTCTACAGAGGCCTGGTCCTGAGAGCGAAGGCCAAGGGAGATATCCCGAATATTCGTACTGATCATTTGAATATTGCCATTGTTATTTTCCGAGATCTCCAATAATTTCTTGGAGGAGTTGGACAGGTGATGTGAAGTCAGTTGGACTTTGGACATCGTATCATTGAAGCGTTCAATCATCGTATTGAATTTCTGATTAATGATCCCCAGATCATCTCGTCCTGTCTGAATGGATACATCCAGATTTCCCGAGCTGGCAACATCGATGCCCTTCATCAGGTTACGGATCGGAGTTAACGTTTTCTTCAACAGGACATATTGCAGGATCATGAACAGAAGCAGGAAACCTACAAGGAACATGCTGCTGTATGTAATAAGTTTATGAAGACCACTTGGGATTGCGTTGGCATCGACATCGAAGTAAATGGCCGCGTACATTTCACCCGCAGCATTCTTGATGGGATACATAATGGTTGTCCAGGTACCGTATTCATCTGTATAAAAGCTGCTTAGTGCAGGTTGTCCGTCCTTCTTCATGCCTTCCAGTGCTTCGACGTTTTCTTGTGGAAGTGGGTACATGGAGCCTGCAGCGAGATTTAATTCTTCAAAAGGCTGTACCAGGTTGGTCGGAATGGCGATGATGGACGTTTGGTTGCCTTCCGCCAGTTCGGTTCCAAAAATATAGGTCTGGGCGATATTGGGATAAAGTTCATGGATGGAATCCAGATAGTCCCGCAGTTCTTGTTGCACCGGGCCGTCGTAACTTTTTTCATTAATGGCTTCAAGCACTTTGGCTGTGTCCAAATCATCCGACCACTTCTGGGTGGTCACTTTGGCCTGATCATAGAGCTGCTGGCTGAGTACGTTTTTCTGCAGCTGATATCCAGCTGTAATCAGGATGATTCCGATCAACATAATACTACCGAAAGATATAACGAGGTTTTTGGCAAAGAAAGGCATGGTACTCCATCGAATCTTAGATAACAACTTGTTTCTCTCCTTTTTCTGGCTAATTTGATCTATTCGTATATGTGAATCATTCCAGACTCTTCTAGGACCTCCAGACATATCGTATTCATGGAATATATCGTAATAAAGTCATATGAATGTTAGTAATGAAAATAAAATGATGCTTTAGCACTAAAACTTTCAGCGTTTTTTCGCGTTTTTCATAAAGGTTGGAGAGGGATAGGAGCAAGAAGAAGTGTTCATTATGCAAGTAGTCCTCTTCATCGTATGGTGTAATCAGGCCATTCGCGGGAGGCTATTTAATAGAGACTAACTTTACATAAAATACTGGCCTTCGACGCTACGGGCTGTGATACAATAGGTGAGGTCTGTACAGAAACGGAAACACGCATGAGGTCGAGGAGGAGCAGGAACACGATGAATTCAGCCCCGTTTATTGCGGTGGAGGGTGCGATTGGAGCGGGGAAAACCACGCTGGCAACGATGCTTTCCAAGGAATTAAACCTTCCGCTGGTGAAGGAAATAGTAGAAGAGAATCCCTTTCTGGCTTCCTTCTATCAAAATATTGATGAGTGGAGCTTCCAGCTTGAAATGTTTTTTCTATGCAATCGGTTCAAGCAATTGGAAGACACAGGTCTGCACTACATTGAACAAAATACTCCCGTCATATCGGATTATCATATCTACAAAAATATGATCTTTGCCGAACGTACCTTGAAAGGGACCAAACGGGACAAGTACCGTCAAATCTATCACTTGTTAACCGACGATCTGCCCAAACCCAATCTGGTGTTATACATTGAAGCCGAGCTGGACACATTGATGTATCGCATTAATAAACGTGGACGTTCCTTTGAACAGGACATGGACCCGGCATATATGGAACAATTGATCGCGGATTACAAAACAGGCATGGCCTACCTGGCGGACAGTACCAACCCGCCAACCATTATTAAAGTAAATGCGGAGCAGCTGGATTTTGTGGAGCATCCTGAACATTTCAGGCAGATTGTTAACCAGGTAAAGGAGTATATCACATGAATAACTATGGCATTCCGGCGAATGCATTAATTACGGTAGCAGGTACGGTTGGCGTGGGTAAGTCCACGTTAACGGCAGCACTTGCACAGCGTTTGAATTTCAAAACATCCCTGGAGCAGGTCGATCATAATCCGTACCTGGAGAAGTTTTACCATGATTTTGAGCGTTGGAGCTTCCACTTGCAAATCTACTTCCTGGCGGAGCGCTTCAAGGAACAAAAGAAGATTTTTGAGCTTGGTGGGGGATTCGTACAGGATCGCTCCATCTATGAAGATACGGGCATCTTTGCGCAAATGCATGCGGATCAGGGCACGATGTCAGCCACGGATTTTGAAACGTACAGCAGCTTGTTTGAAGCGATGGTGATGACTCCGTATTTCCCTCATCCCGATGTGTTGATCTATCTGGAAGGTAGCCTGCCGTCCATCTTGAACCGGATCACGGAACGCGGACGTGAAATGGAAATTCAGACCGACCGCTCGTATTGGGAACATATGCATGAGCGTTATTCGGTATGGATCGATCAGTTTACGGCTTGTCCGGTACTCCGACTGAACATTGATCAGTATGATGTGCATGATCCGGCTTCGGTAGATGCCATTCTGGCACAGATTGCAGCAGTCACTCAGCCGTCCAAAGAAGCGAAACTATAAGATGTCAGCAGAGTTTTAGACTATAAATGATTCGGAATTAAAGATCCCTTTTTCAGCTTAAGGCTGGTGGAAGGGATCTTTGCGTTGCTGAAATATATAATGCGAATCGTCATGCTTTCTTTCTATTAATTTTCAGAAATAAATAGAAAATTGTTGAAAGGAGTCACATTTTGTGGTTTCATAAGAAAGGTGAATTCTGGAAAATAAGCATAAGCATGACTCAGGAGGGATAAGCACGTGGAAGAGAAACAGGGAATCCGAATTGGCTTGCCGATCATCGGTGGGTTAATTGCAGCTATTGTAGGGGGAGCCGTGTGGGCAGCAATTGCAGCATCAACCGAATATGAGGTTGGGCTTATTGCCATCTTGATTGGGGCGCTTACGGGGTACGCAGTTGTGTTGTTCTCCAACAAACGTATTGCAACGGTACATAAAATCATTGCGGTTATTTTCGCACTTCTCGGCATTTTGCTGGGTAAGTATCTTACCGTGATCTATTTTACATCCCAGTTGTTCGGGGATATCGGAATGATGGAACTGGCGTTTGATGTTGAGATCATCCGCGAGTTCTTCGCAACCATCACAGATTACTTCAGTGAGCCAATCGATCTGTTGTTCATCGTGCTGGCCATTGTATCTGCATGGCAGATTCCGGGACGCATGGCGAAGACAAGCCTGGCATCGACAGCTTCGTCATCGGATCAAGCGCCAAGAGCTTAATAGGGGAACACTGTCTCGGTAATCAGAAGGGTGCAATGTAGTCACTGGATATATCATGTACAGTACTCAGAGTGAGGGGCCGGAAGGGGTCCATCACATTGCGGCTGAGATACAGGGAAAGGGACGTAACGCCTACTGGCTTACGTCCCTTTTTTATACTTGGAGTAGATCGGATTTAATGAGAAAAGCATACAGCATTAGCTCTTACGATCAGCAAAGACTGCCATCGCATCCCTCATGAACATGGCCAAGCCTTCTCCAAATTGATCGATATTACGAGTAAAGCGTTCGTCATCCACATACATCTGTCCGAGTCCTCTGAAAGCCTCCGGGGAATAGTTCCCCATGTTGTTCAGATAGGCATACCATTCAGCGATTCCTGCTTGAGCCTCGTTCGAGGCAGGGTCCGTGTGACGAAGTGCTGCCAGCCGTCTATAAATTTCATTCATTTCATCGGACAGGGCTTTCTGTTCTTGGGCAGAATTGCCCTTAATTTTCTGGTTAGCTTTTTCGACAGCTTCGTCTCCCCAACGTTCTCTGGCTTCCTGTTCATACGGATTGTTACTGAAGTCGAATCCTTCGAACTGTTCTTTCGTTGTCATGTGTATCTCTCCTCTCATATGCAAAACGCTTCGATCAATGGTGGCGATCATTTGATCAAGTCGCTGACGCTTTTCCAGCAAAATACGGCGGTGCATCTGCAGTGCTTCTTCCCGGTCAAAGGAAGGATTGGTGATAATGCTTTTGATCTCTTTCAGGGAGAAATCAAGCTCTCTGAAAAATAAAATCTGCTGCAGCGTTTCCAGATTGGCATCCGAGTAGAGCCGGTACCCGGCTGAAGTGACCTCGTCTGGGGTCAGTAATCCGATCTCATCATAATGATGCAGTGTGCGCACACTGATCGAGGCAAGTTCGGCAACTTCTTTGACTTTCATGGCCATGACCAACACCTCCTTACACCACCGATTGTATAGCGTCACGTAACGTGAGAGTCAACAGGTAAAAAAAGATGCGAGCCAGGAGGTCGCATCCGGAAGAGCATGGAACAATGATGTTGGGAAAACGGTAAGGCATTCACGCTGGAAGGAGCACCCTGCCCCAGCGTGAGGGGAGGCGGTGCAGGGAGGCATGGCTATGCCTGCATCCCGCGCACCGCCGCAGCGAACTGCGCAGCCGCTGCGCGCACATCGGCCGCGCCCGCGATGGCGGAGATGACGGCTACGCCGTCGGCTCCTGCCGCCATCACGGCGGCCGTGGTATCGGGCGTAATGCCGCCGATACCCACCACCGGAACTGCGATGCCTGCGGCGCGCAGTTCGGCCACCCCGGCGGGGCCCAGCACAGCGTGGGCATCCGCCTTGGACCGCGTCGGGTACATGGGCCCGACGCCAAGATAGTCGGCGCCCGCTTGCACCGCACGGCGCGCCTCAGCCACGGAGTGGGCGGATACGCCAAGCATCCGCCCGGCTCCGATGCGGGCGCGTACCAGCGCCGCGTCCGCATCGTCCTGGCCGACATGCATGCCGTCGGCCTCCACTGCCACAGCCAGCTCCACATCATCGTTCACGATGAACGGAATCCCGTGCTGGCTGCACACCTCGCGAAGCCGCATCGCAAGCGTGATGCGGGCTTCGCCAGCAAGGGCGCCAGTTCCCTTCTCGCGGAACTGGAACAGCGTGATGCCGCCGGCGATGGCTTGGCGCAGCACATCCACAGGGTCCAGCGTTGTATTCACGCTGCCCATCACCAGGTACACCTGCATGGCCTGGCGTACCGCCTCTGCATCCCATCTGCGCATCACTGCTCACCCCGCTGTCTGCGCTGATACGCAAAATGATTCGTTGGCCCGTGTCCGGCCCCAATCCCCAGTTCATCCTCAATGGCCGCCTGAATGAACGCTCGCGCGGTTGTTACGGCAGCCAGGACAGACGAGCCCTTGGCCAGTTCGGCCGTGATGGCGGCAGAGTACGTACAGCCGGTCCCATGGGTGTGGCGTGTCACAATGCGTACGTTCTCCAGATAATGAAAGGACGTGCCGTCATAGAGCACATCAACAATCATCCCGTTACCTTCAGCATGTCCGCCTTTGACCAGAGCATACGCAGAGCCCATGTGCACGATTCGTCTGGCGGCTTCTTCACGATCGGCCAGATTGCGGATGGTCATTCCGGTGATCAGTTCGGCTTCCGGAATATTCGGCGTTGTGACTAATGCGTGTGGAAGCAGATCCGTGACCAGGGCGTGCACCGCCTCCTGCTGGAGCAACGGGGCACCACCTTTCGCTACCATGACCGGATCAATGACCAGATTGGTCCAGCCGAATTGCCGCCATTTCTCAGAAACCAAGCGAATGGTTTGTGCACTGAAAAGCATGCCTGTTTTTACCGCTCCGGGCTGGAAATCTTCACCTGTGGAATCGAGCTGCTGAGCAATACCTTCCAAAGGAACCGGATAGACTCCCTGAACGCCTAGTGTATTCTGTGCGGTAACCGCAGTAATAACAGACAAGCCGTACGCGCCCAGCTCCTGAAAGGTTTTCAAATCCGCCTGAATGCCGGCCCCGCCGCCATTATCCGACCCGGCAATCGTGAGTGCCTGCGCCATACTCATTGGGGATCACCGCCAAGCTGTCGCACCTGAGCCCGCTGAGCAAGCACGTCCGGAGTTACCAGCGCAAGCTGGTTTAACAGCTCGATCTGGAAACTGCCTGGCCCGAGGTTGGCTGTGCGCTCTGCTGCGATCTCGGCTGCAACGCCGTAGAAGGCAAGGGCTTCAACAACACTGCTTAGCAATTCTTCTCCTGACGGTGCAATCGCAGCAAAGGCACCGATGATGGAGCTAAGCAAACATCCTGCGCCAGTGACCTGGGTGAGCAGGGTATGTCCATTTTGCGTCAGGAACGTGGTCTGCCCATCCGTAATGACATCCTCGCGACCAGTGATAACGACAACACAGCCAAGCTTCTGTGCTGCCCGCTCGGCGATTCCGGTGCGGTCACCTTCGCCTTGGCCTGCATCGACACCCTTGATGCTCCAGTTCTCGCCTATGACATTGGCGACTTCCGCCACATTACCGCGCAGTACGGTAAGTCGAAGCTCGCGCACGAGCATCTGAACCGTATCCGTGCGATAGGCCGTAGCGCCAGCTCCCACCGGGTCAAGTACAACTGGCACATGATGGGCATTGGCCGATTGTCCGGCGAGGCGTATGGCCTGGACAACCTGGTCATCGAGTGTGCCAATGTTGAGCACGACCGCTCCGGCTATTTTAGCAACATCGGCTACCTCTTCATGTGCGTAGGCCATGAAGGGAGAGGCGCCCAGTGCGAGCAGACCGTTGGCCGTAAACGGAGCAACCACGAGGTTGGTGATATTGTGAACCAGTGGATTTTGAGTACGAACGCGTGCCAGATATGACATTTGAAATTCCCTCCTGATAAGCGATTATTTTGTAGCAACTGTACTTTTTACTTCTCCTGCAAGTTGATAAATGCATCCTCGGCCTGTACCGAATCCGGAATCAATTCACGTTGTACCAGCCACTTCCGCACGTTATCCCAGGAGGAAGGTTCCTGCCAGCCGAAAGGGATACCTTCTTCAGTCATGAGCGGAAGCAGAATGTCCAGGCTCTTTGTTTCAATTTCCTGATCCAGCGGGGACGTCTCATTTTCGTGTGCGAGCAGGATGTTCAATGCTTCATCGGGATGCTCGGTCACATAGTTCTGACCTTCCTGGATCGCTTTGACGAAACGGGTGAGCTGATCCTTCTTCGCCTCAATTCCCTCGTCGCTTGCTGTAAGAACGAGTTCGTAATAATCCGGCACGCCGTAATCGACGGGGTTAATGGACTTGACTGGATGACCTTCTTTCTCGAGAATCAACTGTTCATGATTGATAAAACCACCCATGATCGCATCGGCCTGACCGGAGGCCAGCGAAGGGATCAGATCAAATCCGACATCCACCAAATTCATGCGGTCCGGATCGCCGCCATCCTGACTCATCATCGTACGCACCATGGCTTCATATAGGGGAACGGAGGAATACCCTACCGTCAGTCCTTCAAGATCTTTGGGGGAGTTCACCTTTCCGTCCG
The DNA here is from genome assembly GCF_022346995.1 of Paenibacillus sp. ACRRY. Taxonomy (GTDB): domain Bacteria; phylum Bacillota; class Bacilli; order Paenibacillales; family Paenibacillaceae; genus Paenibacillus. The sequence goes on from NZ_JAKRNM010000004.1 coordinate 153,102, forward strand.
TTTCCGTCAGCAGATGAACGAGTGGATGCCGAACGACAGCGGCAATGGATCGTACAGGAATGCCTTCTCCACGGGCTAGCAAAATTTGCGGCTGATAGCTCAGCGCCAGGTCCACTTTGCCAGCGGCTACAAGTTTGAGCGCATCATTTGTATCGGCAGGCATCTGAATGTCCACATCGAGACCTTGTTCTGCAAAATATCCATTCTCCTGTGCTGCGTATATAAAGGTATGGACTGCATTCGGATACCAGTCGAGCATGATGGACAATGAATCATGGTCACCAGACGACGATCCGGTTGTTGTTGAGTCTGTGCCCTGTACCTGGGGATCGGAATCGGACGATGATGGGTTCGCACCCGTATTGCCACAACCGCTGACGATCAGCAATAAACAGATGAGGGCAGGAAGCAGGATGTGAATGATTTTCTTTTTTCTCATGGATAAATGGGCCTCGTTTCGTTCATTTTTGTTTGGTTCCAATCGCTGATATGTTTCAAAGAGATCGACAGGGACGAGCAGCAATTGTTATCTCATTGCCGATTGTCTTTTCATCGACTTTCCTCTGCGTGCATGGTCTGCATTCCGCTTCAATCCAAGGACTCGCTCCAGCCAGGCAATAAGCACGAACAGACCGATGCCCAGCAGGGATAACAGCAGAATGGAGGCAAACATTGCATCGGTATTCATGCTGCTTGACATTCTGCGGCTGAAATAACCAAGTCCTTTGCTGCCTCCGAGCCATTCGCCAATAGTTGCGCCGACCACGCAGTACACCACCGACATCTTCAATCCTGAGAAGAAAGAGGGCAGTGCAAGAGGTACCTTAAGCTTGCGGAACAGATCCCACTTGCTTGCTCCCATTGTCATCAGTAGTTCGCGCTGATCCGGGTCGCCTTGACGGAGACCATCATAGGTGCTGACCACAATCGGAAAGAATGCGATCAGAAACACCACAGCAACTTTACTCCAGAGTGTGTAGCCAAACCACAGAATGAACACAGGAGACAGGGCAATCAGTGGAATCGTCTGGCTGATTACGATGAAGGGATACAGCGCCTTTTCAATCGAACGGCTGAGGTGCATGCCCGCTGCCAGAGCGCCTCCAGCCACGATGGACAAGCCGAAGCCAACTGCTACCTCCATCAATGTGGCAGGTAGATGGGTTCCGAGGAGCAGACGCCGATGCTCAACTAGAGAACTTACTATTGATGTAGGTGCAGGGATAATAAAAGAAGGAACCCAGCCCAATCGAACGATGCATTCCCAGCCAGCCAGCATCAAAAGGAGAAGCGCAGCGAACAGGCCATAGCGGGCAACCCATCTGCTGACGTTAAAGCTTCGCATGTAGTTGTTCCTCCAACCGTTGTCGCATCTGTATCAGATCCGGATCGTAGACCATGTCCGAATGTCTCGGACGGGGCAGAGGCACCTTCATGTCCAGCAGCTGCCGACCGCCAGGAGTGAGAAGGACTATCCGGTCACTTAGTAACAGGGCTTCTTCTATATCATGCGTGATGAACAGCACCGTTTGGCCGAGGTTTTCCCACAATTCAAGCAGCCAGCGATGCATCTCCCGCTTGGTCATGGCGTCAAGCGCGCCAAAGGGTTCGTCCAGCAGCATGAGCTGTCCTCCTGTCAGCAAGGTGCGCAGCAGGGCGACCCGCTGCTTCATGCCGCCGGACAGTTCGTCCGGGTAGGCATGCTCATAGCCGGATAAGCCAAATCTGTCGAGTCCGGCCATAATGTCAGCTCGCAGCTTCACCTTGTCCTGCTTCCTCAGGGCAAGCTCCGAAGGAAGCAGGCAGTTCTCCATAACCGTCCGCCAGGATAACAGCAAATCCTTCTGCGGCATGTAGGCAACCCGCCCGAGTCGCTGTCCTGGCGGCACCCCAGCAATTTCGATCGTGCCATCTGTCGGTTCAAGCAAGCCTGCCAGCAGCTTGAAGAGTGTACTCTTGCCTGATCCGCTGGAGCCGATCAGCGAGACGAATTCTCCCTTTTTTACACACATCGACACATTGGAGAGCACGGGGGAATGTCTCTGATCCGGAAAAGTAAAGGTCATGTTGTCAATCTGTACATCGTTGCTCATCTGGTTCCTTGGCCCCCTTGGAATAAAAACTGCCTGAACGAAAATGCACGTTGTTTGCGATCTGTTGTAAGTAAACGCGAAAAAGCCCGCCCATTTCCGGAGAAATGAGTGGGCCTGTTAAGTTCAACCGACATTCATGTTCATATGAATATGAAAAAAATCCGTTAACTGAAAGTCCGCTCCACTTCCCTCCGCTGGTATGATCCAGATCAGGTTCAAAGGGTCCGAATACATTCATTCGTCTCAGCCGCAAGGCTCCCCTAGTGCAATCGTTCAAGATATGCAGTTGTGTAAACAGCATATATCACATTCCCGCGAGATGTAAAGAGGGCTTAGAGGCAAAAGTTAAACGTTAAAACCATTCGCGGATTTACCTTGGCTTCCTAACCCGATATAATGGGGATGGCACATATGGGCCGGATTACAAATGAGGGTGGGACTGTTCTCCCTCCTAAGCAGAATGGGGACCCCGAGTTGAAAACGTTCAAGAAAGTATATATTGAAATTACAAGCATATGTAACCTGGCATGCAGCTTCTGTCCGCAGACCAAGCGTGCAAAAGGATTCATTGACCCTGAAGTCTTCAACAATATATTGGATCAGATTAAGCCACATACCAAACACATTTATTTGCATGTAAAAGGGGAGCCGTTACTCCACCCCAAAATTGATGTGTTACTGGATTCCGCACACGAGAAGGGATTCAAGGTAAACATAACAACGAACGGAACATTGCTGCCCAAGACCCAGCATAAACTGCTTGGCAAACCGGCGTTGCGGCAAATGAACTTCTCGCTGCACAGCTTCGACGGGCACGAGGGATCGACGGACCGTGAGGGATACCTCAGCAACATTCTATCTTTTGCCCGGGAAGCTGTGAAACATAATGTGATCATCTCGTTCCGGCTCTGGAATCTGACGCAGGATAACTTCACGAATGCCCAGATGAATCGGAACCGGGAAACACTGGAGGTACTGGAGCGCGAGTTCAACCTGGATTTCCGCATTGAGGAAAAGGTGGTTCCAGGCAGCGGCGTCAAAATTGCGCCGAATGTCTATCTCAATCAGGACCATGAGTTCCAGTGGCCAAGTCTGGATGCACCAGAGGATGACGGCAAAGGCTTCTGTCATGCGCTGCGCAGTCAGGCGGCCGTACTGGTGGATGGCACGGTTGTTCCGTGCTGCCTCGATGGCGAAGGTGTCATAAATCTCGGTAACGTCCATGAGAAGTCATTCTCGGAGATTGTCGAAGGCGAGCGGGCGAACAATCTGGTGTATGGTTTTTCCAAGCGGGAAGCTGTAGAGGAACTATGCCGGAAGTGCGGATATCGTCAGCGGTTTGGAGCCTAGTCGAATAAAAATGTGTTTAGAGCGTGCCATTCGAATGTTTATTTCGGGTGGTGCGCTTTTCTGTTTTTTTGCAGAATTGTTTAGAGAATAAAAAATTGAAATCAATTCAGAATTACAACTTTTTTGTAAAATCATAGTTTAATAATCTTGTTTTTATGAATTTACATGGTATTATTATCCTATTGATCAGGAGGTGATATAGTTCCATAGATTCACATATTATTGTTTTTTACCTACTAGAAGCCTACTGAGGAGTGTGTTTTAGTTTTGAATTCAAAATGGAAAAAGTTTAATCGCAAACTATCATTAATGCTTTCTACGTCGCTGGTTGTCTCCATGTTATCTCTTAATTTATCTGTATCGGCAGAAGTAGCTACTTCTAAAAATTCTTTTACTGATATTGATAATTCGTATGCCAAAACTGAAATAACCAAATTGGTGGAACAAGGAATACTTACGGGTTTTTCTGATGGTACCTTTAAGCCTTCTGATTCCGTAACAAGAGCTCAACTGGCAAAAATCATGGTTGGTGCGCTTCGTTTAAATCCGGATACTGCTGAGGCAAGCCAATTCAAGGATGTTAAGGAAGATCAGTGGTATGCCGGGTATGTAGGTGCACTTGTCAAATCTGGTATTGCTCAAGGTACTTCGAAAGATAGCTTTTCACCTAATAAGAACGTAACACGAGAAGAATTAGCTGTATTTTTCGTTAGAGCTTTTGGTTGGACACAGCAAAACGTACCGAGCCCGTCATCCAAACCTCAACTTTTTGATTTGGATCAAGTATCGAATTGGGCAAAAGATTCTGTGTCACTGGCCTACCAATCTGGTTTCATCAAAGGATTAGTTCAAAAAGATGGAACAGTAAAATTTAATCCTTCGGGAATTGCAGATCGCCAAGCATTAGCGAGACTTGCATATGAGTTTGTAATGAATAAGTCTACATATGATAGTTACATGACTCCTGCCAAGACAGGGGATGAAACTGAAGATTCTAATGAAGCCAAACCGGAAACGACAAAACCTTCTGAAGGTAGTAGTAAAGGAAGTAGTGGTAGCAGTTCCGGAGATAAAGGGAACGGTAGTAACAATGGTGGAAATAATGGAGGCGGGGAACAAGCTCCTAGTAAAAATCTTACCGCTCCAGGTGAATATACACTTGGGGATGTAACTGGAAATGTAACTATTAGCTCGCAAGGTGTCACTCTAAAAAACACCAAAGTAAATGGTAATCTGAGAATACTTGAGTCCGTAGAAAACGGTGATGTGACTCTTGATAATGTTACTGTTACGGGAACCACTGAGATTTATGGTGGAGGACCTAACAGTATTCATGCGGTGAACTCCGTACTTGCAACAGTGATCGTTGACAAAGCAGATGGCAGCATCCGTCTGGTCCTTGAAGGTGGAAGTGATGTTCAGCAGATTGAAATTAGATCTGGTGCGATCGTACAGAATGTTTCCACGGGTCAGGTTGGACCAATCGATATTGCAGAGTCGGTTCCGCATAATGCTTTGGTAGCTCTGAGCGGAAGTTTCGACTCTGTAATGGTTCATGCGGAGCAAATTTCAGTGGAATTCGGAGATAACTCTACCATAGGCAATCTCGAAGTATTCGAACAAGCTTTGAACACCGTGTTTAAAATTAATCATGGTGCGGTAGTGAATCGGGCGATATTAAATGCAATCGTACAATTTTCTGGAGAGGGAGCATTAAGTTCCGCTCTGGTTAATGTAGAAGGCATTGATTTCAGTCAACTGAATCAGCCTCCAACCATTGAAGCAGATCCAACGGTGACGAGTGTCGTTTATTCACCGGAAGCAGCAGAGTTTTCAGCAATTGACTCGACACGTCAGATCGTGCTCACGGGCAATACTGGCTCAGCATCCAAAGATATTACTTCCTTTGCAACATGGAAAGTCGAAGATAGCACCATCGCCGTCGTTAACTCAGGCAAAATTCAGGCCAAAGCTAACGGTACAACTGTTGTACAAGCTGAATATGGAGATTTCAAGATTCATGTTCCAGTAACCGTTGCAGTTTATAACGAAGGAGCAGCCTATCCAACACTCACAGGGATTCAAGTTACCAATGGAAGTGCCAAATTGGTATTTACTGAAGGATTTGAGATCTCTGAACTAACAGCAGATGATTTTGTAGTTCATGCCTATTTGAATGGTACAGAACAACAATTGAATAATTTGCAGTACGATAATGGCGAGTTTACATTTGAACCTGTTGACCGTTACGGAGCCACATTGTATATCACTGTAGAGTCTGATGAGAATAAAACACATTTTGCAGGAAGCCAAAGTGGTGCAATTAAGCTGACCGGATTCGGCGGTCACATCAAAGATGTTGCAGGAGAAGCAGTTGCTAATTTGCAAATTGCATTTAGAAAAGGTCTGGATAACAAAACAGGTGAAGTTGTGGGTACTGTAACAACGGATACTTATGGTAACTATCGCATTTATCTTCCACCAGGCATCTACACAGGTGAACTGGGAGGGGGAGATACGAAATATATTAAAACGTATCTGATTGGTGTTTCCGCAGTAAATGTGGAAAATAGAAATGAAAATCAAACAGCTATTGAAATACCTACGCAAGATGAAACACGTATTGTTCTGACATGGGGGAAAGACCCAGCCGATTTGGACTCACACCTTGTAGGTCCTGCAGGTGACAACAGCGTGTTCCATACGTTCTTCGCAGATAAGCAATACTATAATAATGACGAACTTATGGTAGATCTGGACTTGGATGATGTCACGTCCTATGGACCTGAGACGACTACAATACGTCACCTGCTTCCTGGAACATATACGTTCTATGTGCATCATTTTTCAGGAGTGAGTACAATCAAGAGTTCTGGCGCCAAAATTGAAGTGTTCCACGGAGCTGTAGCTACACCAAGTGCCTCGTTTACAGTAGAGGAAGGGAGCGGCAACGAGAGATACTGGGTTGTTTTTAAAATGATCGTATCGGATAACGGTTCAGTAGCATTTGAATCTGTGAATGAATTTACGGATAATAACCCCTTCTATTCCCTTCAACCTTCCGTTGAAAATAGTGAGGAAGAATTGTAAATACAAAAAGCATTTGGCAAAAATCATGACACTATAGTATCTATAGAACCCCCTGTCTTTCATAGACGGAGGGTTTCTTTTTTATTCTACGGTTTTTTACAGACTGTAAATGAAGCATACCGAAAGTTAAGATCAGCACATTCCTTGTGGAATGGATCGACAAAGAATGCGAAGAATGCAGGAATCATACCGTTAATTGGATATCTAATCTAATGATTATTATCATTACACTCCTGTTTTGGTAGGATCAGGGTAGGGTCCAGGAAAGAGGTGCACCTCTTAAGGGATCCGGGAAGACAAGCTGGCTTGTACACCAATATATTCGTATAAGGGAGGATTTACGTATGAGAAAAATGTTATCACTGCTGCTCTCCGCAGGTCTGGTCGCTTCTGTATTTGGTGCATTACCCGTGTCTGCTGCTCCCGAAATTGTAAAGACAACGATTATTGTCAAAGCAGGTGAGACTTATGATGGCAAAGGAAAAAGTGTTGCCGCAGATCCGAACACATTGGGAGATGGCAGTCAGGCCGAAAACCAGAAACCCATTTTTCGTCTTGAGGCAGGAGCTACACTGAAAAATGTAGTGATCGAGGCCCCGGCAGCCGATGGCGTCCATTGTTACGGCAACTGCAATATTCAGAATGTGACCTGGAATGATGTCGGTGAAGATGCGCTCACGCTTAAATCCTCGGGTACGGTTAATATTACGGGCGGTGCAGCATACAAGGCATATGATAAGGTGTTCCAGATGAACGCTTCGGGGACAATTAACATCAAAAACTTCAGAGCTGATGATATCGGCAAGCTGGTACGTCAAAATGGTGGAACCTCTTACGCAGTTACCATGAACGTGGACAGCTCCAACATTTCCAATGTGAAGGATTCCATTCTGCGCACAGACAGCAGCTCTACGGTCGGCAAAATAACGAATACCCGTTATTCCAAAGTGCCTACCCTGTTCAAGGGATTCGCATCGGGTAAAACAAGTCAATCGGGAAATACGCAATATTGAGGATCGTATGTCAACCAGAAGATAAACAGGATACAGTAGGTTCATGTTCAGAATTCCTCTTTATAGTAAACGCAAAAAGGCACCCTCAAGGATGCCTTTTTGCGTTTGCCATAAAACTAGATGAAGAGATTTTGAAAATCTGCATTCTCTGCTATCTCTCAGTAGTTATTCGTTTTCTTCTGGAACGGCAACGATGATTTTGTCTTTTTGCGGGGCAATGGAACCCGAATCAATGGAGCCAGACTTGTTCATGACCTCATAGGAAGTCTCCTCCAGCATCTGAGAGTATTTAAATGATACAAGAGTTAGGCCTGCTACCGATGGTCGTTTCCCTGCTTCTGCTACAGCTTTGGTTTTGATGAAGAACAGATCTCCGATTGTTCCGGCTGCACTGCTCACGTTGGCCTGCCATTTCAGCAGGGCAGTTCCATTTTTGATTTCGTAGTAACTGATGAGATCATTATCTTCGTTAACGAAAAAGCGGTCCTTCTGTCCTTTTTCAAAAATGTAAGTCATCGATGAGTCGACAGGACCCAGTGGATTACGAATGTCCAGGCGTGCCTGTTTTAAATCCGAAAAACGTGGAAGACGGAGTGCAGCCTCACGTGCAATCGTCAGGTCAGAACTGTTGTACTCCTCAATAATCGATGCATCTGGCGTATAGATATAAGCTTCCTTGGCAGACTGATTCCATCGAACTTCTGCACCGAAGGTTTCACCGATTGCACGAAGCGGCAGCATGGCTTTGCCATTTACCAGAATCGGAGCAGAGGACAGCGCCGCATCCTGCCCGTTTTTCTTGATGGTTTTACTGTTAGGGGTGAGTACATACTTGTCGCTTCCTGTATTAATGCTAATTTGTTTTGTTTTGTTGTTGTACCCGAAAGTATAGTCACCCAGAAATTTCAGTTCAGTGAGCGCCACATACGTAACTCCCTGACGAATAACCACATCATATTCGGCAGGAACATTGTTAATATAGGCTGTAGGCTGGTGTATCGCTGCCGCTTCCACTACATGGGATGACATTAGTGCAGGTGCCGTTCCTGCGGTAACGATCGAAGCGGCAAGGATCCATTTCCACTTTTTTTGCTGCCAGGTTGTGTTGGTTGTATTCATATCATCAATCCCCTTTCCCGTATATAGACGGCTAATATCTCCTAAATGTTTCATATTAATGGAATTTGCATCCTTTCTATACACGGAATTCTCCAGTGTGAAACCTTGTCCGACTTTATGTTATTGCCACAAATACCCATGTGGTGTACATTAGTAGCAATGAAATAAAGTGAACCGGGAGCTCAATGAAGTTGGGCTGAGATTGGGGCCTTATGCCGCTGACCGTATATCTGATCTGGGTAATGCCAGCGTAGAGAACATGAATTCATGATAGGTAACTTGGGGAATGAAAATGGGAACGGTTGATCTCGGAATGCGAGCGGAAGCAGGCTTGCCTCGTGAGTTGCCCGGATTTCATTTTATTCTGAGTTACTTCAATCATGGGTTGTGACACTGTGCGCAAGGCTTTCCCGGAACCGGGGAGGCTTTTTTTTATTTTCATTTCATAACCTTATGGGGAGCAGAGAAAGGAAGTAGAGAACATGTCAACAACAGTGCGCAGCAACAAATTGAAGTTAACCGATATTTTGGTGACGATCGTGATCGCGGTCGTATTCGGGGTCATCTACAAGATATGGGGACCGACGTATGATCTGATGAAGCCTTTCGGCGTGCATGCGGAACAGATGATCTATGGCATGTGGTTTATGGCGGGCACGTTCGCCTATGTCATCATTCGCAAGCCGGGGGTGGCCATTCTGGCTGAAGTTGCAGCCTCAACGGTAAGTGCTTTTCTTGGAAGTGAATGGGGGATGTCTACCTTGGTATACGGTCTGTTACAGGGGCTGGGCGCAGAGATCTTCTTCGCAGCTTTTCTGTACCGCAAAACGAATCTGTTCGTCACCTGTCTCGCAGCCATTGGGGCAGCAGCAGCTTCGCTTTTGCTCGATTACCAGTATGGATACATTGACTCGTTATCGGCGTGGAATTACACATTGTTTATCGGTTTCCGCTTCGTTGGAAGCATTCTGATTGCAGGTGTATTTGCGTATTATCTTGCGAAAGCACTTGAACTGACAGGCGTGACCCGGTCATTGAGACCTGTATCCAAGCAGGATTATGAGGCACTGGACTAGATGAACGGAGAAGGGAATTCGCAGGCGGTAGGCGTGACCAATCTAAGATGCAAGTTCCCGGGAGAGCAGGACCTGGTATTCCAGGGCTTGTCTCTCTCCGTGCGTAAAGGGGAAAAAGTGCTGCTGCTCGGTCCAAGTGGTTCAGGCAAGTCCACGCTGCTGCAAATATTGAGCGGTCTTATTCCACGGTCCGTGGAGATTCCGATGAAATGTGACGAGATTCAGGTACCGATTCAGCCAGGCATTGTATTCCAGGATCCGGATACTCAATTTTGCATGTCCTATACGGATGAAGAGATTGCTTTTGTGCTTGAAAATCGGAATATCCCAAGGGACCGGATGCCTGAGCTGATTCAACATTATATGGAGCTTGTTGGCCTTTCTTTTGAACATAATCGTGCATGGATTCAATCGATGTCCCAGGGGATGAAGCAGCGCCTTGCGATTGCCTCTATTCTAGCCATGGAGCCGGATGTCCTATTTCTGGATGAACCAACAGCACTACTGGATGATGAGGGAACCACGCAGGTGTGGGATACGGTGAAGCAGGTCGCACAAGATAAGACGCTCATTATCGTGGAACACAAAATTAATGAGGTTGTGGACTTGGTTGACCGAATCATCGTGCTATCTCCCGAAGGGAAGATTGTGGCAGACGGACAGGCGGAACAGGTCTTTGCGAACGAGAGGGATATGCTTAAGGAGTATGGCATCTGGTATCCGGGAGTATGGAAGGAACGTGGTGCCCGGAAGCTGGAAGCGAAGCCGCAGGATTCTCAAGAAGCCTTTAAGCATATGACGTCCGGATCCGGCAATCGCGCGGAAGTCGAAGAAGATGATTCCAGGGAATCAGGTGTATACCATCCAGCACTCGAATTGTGCCAATTCACAGGGCTGCGAGGAAAGAATCCGGTTGTACAGATCGATCACGCTGACGTATTTCACGGGGATTGGGTAGGAATCGTTGGAGCTAATGGCGCTGGAAAAAGTTCATTATTGCTTTCCCTGATGAATATCCTGAAGACGACGGGGCATTATCGTGTTGAAGGACAACGGCCCGGCAGGACCAGAGAGCTGGCTGACCGCATTGCATTCGTGTTTCAGAATCCGGAATTTCAATTCGTTACGAATTCGGTTCTGGATGAGGTGGAATTTTCCTTACTCGGGGGAGAACTTCCTGCGGAAGAGCGACGGGCCAGAAGCATTGAAATGCTGGAGCAATTTGGACTCAGGGAGCTGTCTGGGAGGCACCCGTATCAATTGTCGATGGGACAGAAACGCCGTCTGAGTGTAGCTTCTGCTATGGTTCGCAGACAGCGGATATTGCTGCTCGATGAGCCCACATTCGGACAGGATGCACGTAATACGTTTGCCATGCTGGGACAACTGGAGCGCCTGCGTCGCGCGGGGACTGCTGTTGTCATGGTGACACATGATCAGGAGATCGTGAACCGATATTGTACGAAAGTGTGGACTGTAGAAGAGGGGAGGGTTACGCATGCAGCTGTCGTTTCCTCATCGTGAAACCTGGCTGCACGCCGTGAATCCGGGCCTTAAAGTTATTTTCCTGACCCTGATGTTTATCCTGGTTATTCTTATTCACAATCTGAACGTCATGATCAATGTAGCGGTTGTCATGCTTCTGTTACTATGCTGGACGGGTCATCCTTGGCATCGGCTGCTGCTCTATGCGTCGCCTTTTATATTGATCTTTATCTCCACCTCCACAGGCATGATGATGTTTGGTAAAGGCGAGACGACGTGGTATAAATATGGACTGATACATATCACGGAAGAGAGCTTCTATCGCGGGCTGCACCTGGGGTTTCGTTCCCTAAGCATGGCGGCTGCGGGACTGTTGTTTGGCTTGACCACACGTCCGGTCCATCTATTCTACTCGCTGATGCAGGAGTGGCGTCTGCCACCCAAGTATGCCTATAGCTTTTTGGCCGCCATGCGCATGATTCCCATTCTGCTGGACGAATTCCAGACGCTGCGTTATGCCATTCGCATCCGCGGTACGCAGCAGCGTGTTTCATACTGGAACGTATATGGAACCTTGAAGCGGTATGCGATTCCCCTGCTCGCGCAGAGCATCCGGCGGGCAGAGCGCATGGCCATCGCCATGGAGGCAAAAGGATTCGCAGACGGCGCGAGCCGGACGTATTACATCCAGACCGGGTATTCCTGGGCGGATCTGTATTTTGTGTTTTATTTTATAGCAACCCTTACTATGGCTTACATGTTAGGCTGGGAATTCCCTTATTACCCGGCGATGCTGGATGTCAGATGAAGAGAAGGGACGGACATTTTTTTGGCGGCACAGTAACTTTTTCTTGTTCAAAACGTCTTTAATGGAAATAACTTCAAATGGATGGAGTGAACCAACGTGAAGACAGGCGGGAACTGGCGAAAAAAGGGTTACAGGTGGATCACCATTACCGGAGCAGCTGCTGTGATCGTTACAGGATACATGCTGCTGGATCTGAATGTGGCTGCCCGTGAAGGCCAAGCCCCAATATCAGTTACACAAGCCCTATCGGCAGCCATAACCTATAAAGCTGGAGAAACCGTCACTTTGGGAAAAGGCCTGCCTAGGTATGCCCAACCGATGGATCACAAGGTTCCCGTTGATCAGATGAGAATAACTACATATACCTCCGGCGGGGAAAAGCTGAAAGTACAGATTGTTCGCGGAGATTGGATTAGGCTGAATCATAGCGAGTTCGGGAGTTTCTGGGTGCCGGGATGGTACGCATCCAAGGAAAGCCAGACGATGAAAAGGTCCACCCCGCAGAACTTTACACTCCGGGCGGGAAGTAAACTGTATCTGTATCCTGGAAGCCAGACAAGCTGGCCTTCTGCCAGTTCTCTAACGGATCATGCGCTAATTGTTGCATCTACGAAGGAGTGGTATGGTGTCTCCGTTCCTCCGCGAACCTGGAACAAAGAGTCGAACGTATACCGTCCAGCCATAATCTGGGTTAGGGCGAAGGACGTGCAACAGCGCGTGAACGTAGCGGACGGCTGGTTCGGGAATCAGTCCTCCATGTCTATAGCGGATGTGCGGCATCTGACGGATATTTTATTAGATAAAAGCACGACCTCAAAACAAGCTGCTCAGTGGCTCGGCGAGCCGGATTGGAAAGAGTATTCCCAGAATCTGAATGAAACCAATGTTTCCATGAGCATTGGACAGACCTGGCGATATGAGCGGGAAGACGGACAGTTTCTGGTAACGTTTAGCAAGGCAGGAAAGCTGGTGCAGACACGCTGGAACATCCCGGTGGATGATCGTAATAATGTGGTCCCTTCGGATTGGAATTTCAGTCGTTCGGACGACTATCAGTTCACAACCCAAATTCTTGGCAAAACCCTGCCTGCAACGTTACCTTGGAAATCCACATGGACCAATCAGGGCAAGCTGAATTATCCCTTTCTGCAAGCTGCAACAGCGGATGTGCTTCTGATGAAAGGAGACGACGGTGGATTTAGCGGCATGCATTATGACAAATCCGTGTACGCCCTTGATCGACATACCGGGGAAAATGTGTGGGAGACTCATGCAGGCTTCGGTGCACTCCAAGCACAATTGGATGCGAAGCGCGATGGCGTAACGATCTTTACGTCCTATGCTCCGGGAGATAAGGAGTACAAGGATCGCATACGTCACATCAAACTAACGGATGGGAAAGTGCAGTGGGAGTACAAAACCGGATCCAAACTTTCACTTCGTGGTATTACAGCTGCGGAGAATGTTGTGGTGGTGGATAGCCCGGTTGCGGAAGGCTCCAGTCAGGGACGGATCACCGTGCTGAACAGTTCTAATGGCAAAACCCTCTGGACTAAGAAGCTTAGTGCCGGATATCAATTGTTCAACCAGACAGCAGCTGACCCGTATGTGATGTATTGGGAGAAAAATCAACTGGTTGCAGCTGACCCGCTATCAGGTCGTACGGTATGGAGTATCAAAACCGGTAAGCCCACTGTGGATCATATCGAGAATGATCCGTACTTCGACGGAATCACCCGTCTTGATCCATTCGCAGAGGCAAAGCCTGAACGTTGGATGCTGCTTGGGGATCAGTGGGTGTTGGTCGATCTGAATTCAGGCAAGAAACTTGCTCACTTTCAAGCCCGGAACGGACAGCGCTTCGAAGTGCTGAATGATGGCATGCTGTTGATCCGCGAGAATAAGCAAGGTGAGTATTACGGCGATTATTCTGATTTTACAACGACGCTGTATGATGCCAAGAACGATAAAAAACGATGGACGTTAAACGACAAGGTTGAGCGAGGGCTTGTGGCAGACGATCAACTATATGTAATCAAGAACGGCTATCCGGCCGCACTGGATTATCAAACGGGAAAAACACGCTGGGACGCACAATATACCATCTCTTCCTTGAGATACCCTACCAACCAGGGAAGTTACCTAGTTATCGACGACCAACTCCTGTTACCCATGGGTGAGGATCTTCTGATCATGAACAAAGAGGATGGTACACTGGTCGGCCGAGTGCATGACGTGGTCATGGGATCGCCGGAACACCGGGATCGGGATGCCAAAAATGGCACAATAAATCGGATAGGTGATGAAATCTACATCGGTTCTTCGAACGGAAGATTCAGCTTGTATCATGTAAACGATTTAAAAACAGATATCTCTCGTTAAGGCTTGTCTCACACAGAATGTTGCTTTATTATAAATGAACAGGATTGCTCGCGCTCCGGTTATCGGCTGTGCGGGCTTTCTTCATGTGTTCTCGAAGGACCATGCACGATTAATCGCAGGAGGAATCTCCATGATTTCATTATACGGCGTAAGCAAGCGTTATAACGAACGCGGGTCCCGGGCTGATCTGGGATTCGAGGCATTAAGCTCTGTCTCGCTTGAAGTGGGACAGGGGGAGATCCACGGGATCATTGGCTCCAGCGGTGCGGGCAAATCGACGCTTCTCCGCATGCTGAATGGGCTTGAAAAGCCGGATTCAGGTGAAGTAACTGTAGGTGGACAGCAGCTGACCCGGATGAGCGAAAGTGCTCTTCGTCAGGCGCGTCGTTCCATCGGCATGATTTTTCAGCACTTTAATCTGGTGAGCAACCGGACGGTGATTGGCAATGTTTGCATGCCTCTTGAACTGGCGGGTGTTTCCCGGAGTGAACGGGAAGAACGCGGACTTGAGGTGTTGAGATTCGTGGGTCTCGAGGATAAGGCGAAACAATATCCCGCCCAGTTAAGCGGAGGACAGAAGCAGCGCGTGGCTATTGCGAGGGCTCTTGCGAGCCGGCCTGATGTATTGCTCTGCGATGAACCAACGTCTTCGCTTGATCCTCAGACAACGAACGGTATTCTGGATGTGCTGCGCCATGTGAATGAAACACTGGGTGTGACCATCGTGCTGGTTACGCATGAGATGGAGGTTGCACGCAGACTCTGCCACCAAATTTCCGTGATGAGAGAAGGGCGCATTGTCCGAACGCTAACGGAAGCGGAAGTACGCAGTATTCCCGCACCACAGCCGGATTTGCTAACGTCCTTGCTTACTGGTGAAGAGGCGGAGCCATGGGAAACGGAGGACGAGGAACGATGATACCTGAATCCATATTGAAGTACCAGGATGAGATATGGAAGGCGATCGGAGAGACCTTTGTCATGGTTGGCATCTCGATTGGAGCAGCTGTCCTGATTGGGCTTCCACTCGGCACGCTGCTGTATCTGTTCCGAAGAGGACAACGATATGAGAACAGGCCGCTGTTCACGATTCTGGGCAGCCTGGTCAATATCATTCGTTCGTTCCCGTTTCTGCTGCTGGTCGTATTCATGATTCCGTTCACGCGTATGATTGTGGGAACGGCGATGGGGACATTGGCAGCGGCGGTGCCGCTTTCCGTTATTGCGATTGCCTACTATGCCCGCCTGGTTGAACAGGCACTGCTCGATGTGCCCAAAGGTGTGGTTGAGGCGGCATCGTCGATGGGTGCATCAACCATGCAGCTTGTGCTGAAATTTTTGTATGTGGAAGCACGTTCAGGTCTCGTACTCGGACTGACCACGGCAACGATCAGTTTTATCTCCTATTCCACGGTGATGGGCATTGTCGGCGGTGGAGGTGTTGGTGATTTTGCCATTCGTTACGGATATCAGCGGTTCGAGACGGAGATCATGGTATTTACGATCATCATTATGATCATTCTGGTGCAGATGATCCAGTTTACCGGAAGCAGATTATCCCGCTGGCTTGATCGCAGATCATGAGGCAAACAAGGTTAAAGGGCGAGAAGAATTTAGGATGACATTACAGACTACACGATGAAGGGGCTAGAATGAAAATGAAATCAAAAATGATCCTTATGCTGCTCGCAGTGATGCTGGTTGTATCCGCATGCGGCAAAAAAGAAGAGACACCTGCTGCGGAGGGTAATAATGAAGGCAGCCAAGCGACTCAGGAAGTGACGTTGAAAGTGGCAACATTGATTCCGCCAATGACCGATGTACTGGATATTGTGAAGCCGTTGCTTAAAGAAGATGGCGTGAATTTGGAAGTTGTCGTTCTGTCTGATAACGTTCAACCGAATACGGCTTTGAAAGACAAGGAAGTGGATGCTAACTTCTTCCAGCACGTGCCTTACATGAACCAATTCAACGAAGCCAATAATGCGAACCTGGTAGCTGTACAGCCGATCTACAACGCGATCTACGGTGCGTATTCCAAAAAGTACAAAACCACTGAAGAACTGCCTGAAGGAGCAACGGTTGCTATTGCCAATGACCCTTCCAACATTGGACGCTCACTCGTAATGATGGAACAAAACGGTCTGATCAAGCTGAAAGAAGGCGTAGGATTCAACGCAACACAGGCGGATATTATTGAGAATCCGAAGAACTTCAAGTTCCAGGAAGTGGACCTGCTCATGCTGGCCCGCATGCTGGATGATGCAGATCTGGTTGCCATGACACCGGCGTATGCAAGCCCGCTGGGACTTACACCGAAGAAGGATGCACTGTTCACGGAAAAGGATGACTCCCATTTTGCCATCACTTTGGTTGCACGTGAGGATAACAAGGATTCCGAAGCCATTCAGAAGCTGGCCAAACGCATGGCAGGCCCTGAAGTGAAGGCTTTCTTCGAAGAGAAGTATGCAGACATCGCCATTCCGGCGTTTGAATAACATTTGCTACGCATAGATTGATCTAATCCATATCCGATACAAAGGGCTGGATGATCATCAAAAAGATCCGAGCGGAAACCGCTCGGATCTTTTTTCGTTTGGTTGCATTGGAATGCTGTTTATACGTTAGGTCTGGCTTGTCGTTCCTTCTCACGTTCCATAAGGCGCATCAATTTCCGCTCGGTGGCCGTATCCTGTGCAGGAGTGTATATACTGCAGCGCAGATCAGTATTACCCTGAACCTGTAACGAGGTCAGATTGAACAACATTTTGCCGGCTCTGGAATGTCTGAATTCAATCAGTACGTCTGGTGCACTGCTCACGCTGCTTTGTTTCCACAGGGACTGGAATTCCGGATATCGATCCATCATTTCATTCAGAAACAGATTGTACCATTCATCATCTACATATTGGCCGTAATAGGCACGGAAGATCGCAAGGTATCCGAGGACAAAATCCTCCCAGTTGACTGCCAGTCTCCGAAATTCCTTGCGCTCAAATAATAGACTAATCATGTTTCGCTGTTCGGCAGGAATCTGCTCAAAATCAATGAAGACATGACTGGCAGCTTCATTCCAGCCAACAATGTAGCAGCGGCGATCGGAAATAATGGTGGGACAATTCTGGAGCTCCTGCAGTATTTTTTGCAGGGAAGGATGGAGCTGGTAAGGCTCTTCCTCACGGATATGCAGTTCGGAGTAGTGCTCCATGGCAAGGGAGAACAAGTACTTGCGTTCATCCGGGGTCAGTTTGAGTGCGGAAGCTATGTTATCCAATACCGAATGGGAAACCTGAATATCCCTTCCTTGTTCCAGCCAGGTATACCAAGTCGTGCTTACGCCCGCCAATTGGGCTACCTCTTCTCTTCTAAGACCCGGTGTTCTGCGCCGGGTGCCTTCCGGCAAACCGACCGCTGACGGAGCTATTTTGGCACGTTGAGTTTTCAAAAATACGGATAATGCCTGAAGCCTGACATCCTGGTTCATCTCATTCCACCCCAACCTCATTTATCATGGTAGTCATTATACTATTATAATTCACAACTTGTAATAGGATACTACACGTGCCAATATAAATGCAGAAGTTCAGTCGGTTAGCCTGAATGGCTAGGGAGGATGAGTTAGATATGGAACGCGAACGTGTTGTGATTACCGGCATGGGAATTGTCTCGCCGCTGGGCAATGATGTTGATACATTTTGGAACGGACTTGTGAAAGGGCAGTCAGGAATATCATTAATTGAAAACTTCGATACCACTTCATATAAAACCAAAATGGCCGGTGTTGTCCGAGATTTTGACGGAGAGGGCCGGTTCGGACGCAAGGAAGCCCGTCGTATGGATCGATTTTGCCAATTCGCTGTAGCAGCAGCTGACGATGCCCTTGTGCATTCGGGACTGGATATGGAGAAAGTGGATAGGGAACGGGTTGGGGTATACATTGGTTCAGGCATCGGTGGCATTCAAACACTGATGGAGCAAGGAAAGCTGTTGTCAGAACGAGGCCCCGGCCGGGTTAGTCCAACCCTTGTGCCTATGATGATTTCCAATATGGCGGCTGCCATGGTGAGCATGAAATTCGGATGTTGGGGACCGACGCTTTCACCTGTGACTGCCTGTTCCATCGGAAATACAGCCATAGGGGAAGCTTTCCGGCTAATCCGTGACGGAGGCGCAGATGTCATTATTGCAGGGGGGACCGAAGCGGCCATCACGGAAGTTTCGCTGGCCAGCTTCGGTAATGCCACCGCATTATCTACAAGAAACGAAGCCTATGAAACGGCGAGTCGCCCTTTTGACGCTGGAAGAGATGGGTTTGTGATGGCAGAAGGTGCGGGGATTGTGGTAGTAGAATCTCTATCACATGCCTTGGCTAGAAACGCAAATATTCTCGCTGAAATTGTTGGATATGGTGCCAGTTCAGACGCATATCATATGGTAGCTACCCATCCGGAAGGACGCGGAGCATTCCTGGCCATGAGAGCTGCGCTTGCTGACGCAAAGCTTCAGCCTGATGACGTGCATGTGATTAACGCCCACGCAACCAGTACCGAAGCGGGAGATCTCTCGGAGACCCGAGCGATTAAACAGCTCTTCGGTGAGGCAGCTTATCATATTCCCGTGACGGCCAATAAATCGATGACTGGACATATGTTAGGAGCAGCCGGTGGAGCGGAAGCTATCTCACTGATTCAAACCTTACAGCATGGCATCATTCCACCAACGATTAACCAGGAGCAGCAGGACCCGGACTGTGATTTGGATTATGTACCTAATGAAGCTAGAGAGGCAGATATGCAGATCGGAATGTCCAATTCTTTTGGTTTTGGCGGGCATAATGCCGTCGTTGTTTTTCGCAAATATATCTCCTGACAAAAAGAGAACAGCAGCAGCCGAAGGGCTGTGCTGTTCTCTTTTTCAGAAGCTGCTGGTCATCTGTATTCTTTATGAAGAGAGGGATGTTGATTCCGTTTTGCTGCTAAAAGATTTCTTCAGCCATTGGCCGCGCCATTTGGACTGCATTACCAGTACGAGCAGCATGGATGCGGCTGCGATCAGACTAAGGATGACGAATCCCGGCGTATAGGACTGATAGGAACTGTACAGTTGACCGAGAATCAGCGGGAGTGCATATCCGCCCAAACCTCCTGCCGCGCCGACAATGCCTGTCATCAGGCCGATTTCATTGCCGAATCGTTGTGGAACCAACTGGAACACGGAACCATTACCAGCACCAAGGCACATCATGCCCAGGAATAACATGACGACGACAACAGGAAGTGGAGGAAGGAAGGATACCCCTACAAGCATGACACAGGCGCCTGTGTATAGAAATGTCAGCATCCGCGTACCACCGATTTTGTCTGCCAAGTAACCCCCAACTGGTCGGAAGAAGCTTCCGGCAATAACGCAAAAGGTTGTGATATCAGCGGCTCGGACAGGAGACAAGCCATATTGGGTGTTGAAGAAGATGGTCAGATAGTTACACAATCCCACGAAACCGCCAAAGGTAACACAATAAAATGCACAGAATACCCAGGCATCCCTTTGTTTCAGCAAGGTACCGTACTCAGACAGCTTTTTCGGTGCTGGCCGGTTGGGACTGTTACGGGCGAAGATGGAGAAAAGGATGAAAACGACCACGATTGGAATGATGGCGAGTCCGAAAACGACTTCCCAGCTGCCAAAATGAGTAGCGAGTCGGTTGGCAAACAGAGTAGCGAGTACAGTACCGCTATTCCCTGCTCCGGCAATCCCCATGGCAAGTCCCTGATGCTCCTTGGGATACCATTGTCCTGCGAGTGGAAGGGCAGCGGCAAATGAGGCACCTGCAACGCCAAGCAGGAGGGCAACAACATACAGCTGGCTTAGTGAGTCTACCCACAGCCAGCCCAGCAATAGAGGGATGAGCGTGACGCCCATGCCGATCTGAGCCGTGAGCTTTGGACCGATATAATCGGACATAAAGCCTAGGACAAGTCTAAGAATGGAGCCGCCCAGAATGGGCAGTGCCACCAGATTGGCTTTTTCCAGGGGGGTCATCGGGTAATCCATGGCAATAACAACCGCGAGGGGGCCAAGCATGCCCCAAATCATAAAACTGATATCAAAATACAGAAATGCCCCGAAAAGGCTGGGCTTATGCCCGCTCTTCCAAAAACTTTTGCTCTCCACCATTCAGCATCGCTCCTTATCCAATTGAATAATCATATCCTGTCTCTGTGCAGTTCAGGCAGAAAAAGGCCGCAATTCGTCCAGATGATGAACGATTTGCGGCCTCATTGCCGGCAGGCAGGACACGTCATTGTGTTCCTGCACCTGATTTGATCACAGCACGTGATTTTGATTCAAATTATAAAAAGAGAATTTATATATGTCAATAAAAATAACATTAAATTTTAAAATAAATCATTTTGAATGTTAATCTAGAATTGTGTGTTAATTTTGTTGACATATAACATGGTTTGCCGTAATCTGAATCTAATATGAAATCACACAATGGCGTGTGATTTCCGGAGGCAACGGTGCCCTTTTCCGATCCATGGAGAAGGGATTTTTCTGTTTATTTCTAACTCAGCATGTAACAGAGACAGGGGGCAGCCCATGAGCAAAAAGAGACTGGTCGTAGTCGGAAACGGGATGGCAGGTGTTAGGTGTGTGGAAGAGATTATAGCCATATCTCCGGATACATATGAGATTGTCATCTACGGAAGTGAACCACGTCCCAACTATAATCGGATCATGTTATCCAAAGTGCTGCAGGGTGAACACGATCTGCAGGACATTATCATTAACGACTGGAGCTGGTATGAGGATCATGGCATCCGGCTGTGTGCGGGAGAGACAGTCCACAAGATTGATACTCCGTCCAAAACGATTGAAACGTTATCCGGAATGAGGGAGTCCTACGATATTCTAATCCTTGCGACAGGGTCTGCTCCGTTTATTCCGCCCATTCCTGGTGTGGATAAAGAGAGGGTGATGTCTTTCCGCACCATAGATGACTGCACACGTATGTCCGCGTATTCCAAAGTACATCGTAAGGCGGCCGTTATTGGTGGCGGATTGCTTGGGCTTGAAGCCGCCCGCGGACTGCTGCATTTGGGAATGGAAGCCGTTGTGGTACACAACGCCCCTTATATTATGAATCGGCAGTTGGATCTGCAGGCAGCGACCATGCTTCAGCATGAGCTGGAAGCTCAGGGCATGTCTTTTCTATTAAACAAAAACACACAAAAAATTATGGGTCGGTCCCAGGCTCAGGGGCTTCAATTTACAGATGGAACGAAGCTTGAAGCGCAGGTTGTCGTTGTGGCCGTGGGCATTCGCCCCAATGTTGAAGTGGCCAGGCGAAGCGGAATCAAGACCCAACGGGCGATTGTGGTCGACGATTATATGCGTACCAGCGTACCTGATGTGTATGCTGTCGGTGAATGTGCCGAACATCGGGGCATCAGTTATGGTCTGGTAGCCCCCTTATATGAGCAGGGTAAGGTACTCGCACGTTTTTTATGTGGGCAGGAGACAACAGAGTATAAGGGTTCAATTCCCTATTCCCAACTGAAGGTCTCTGGCGTTGACGTGTTCTCGGCCGGAAACATTAGCGGAGACGAAATGCGGACGGCTATACAGATGCTCGATGGTATTCGTGGTACGTATAAGAAAGTATTGATGAAGGAAGGGCATGTAAGTGGAGCGATCCTGTTCGGGGATACGACGGAGAGTGCCAGCCTATTGGGACTTGTTCAGCGTGGGGCTGGCATCGAGGAGCTTGCTCCGCGCGAGGAAGGGACGAATCCAGCCGAGAAGGCGGCAGCAGCACTGCCTGATCAGGAGACGGTGTGCGCCTGTAACAATGTGAGCAAGGTGATGATCATGAGGGCCATACAGGATAAGGGGCTGGAGACTGCTGAACAGGTTAAGGAGCATACCAGAGCCTCCGGTTCCTGCGGCGGATGTCGTCCAATGGTTACGGCACTGGTGAAGCACACCCTGTATCTCCAGAAAAACGGCGGTAGTGCAAGTGAAACAGCACCTGCGGCAAAAACGGCAGAATGGCCCGTTTGCAGTTGTACGGATCTGGGCCATGCCTCACTGAAAGAAGCGCTCAATCTGTTGTGGGATGGTTATCCCTCTGAGCTTGCAGCTTCAGCAGACCATCACCATCTGGATGGAATTCAAGAGGGAGATGGAATGAGAAGAATCATGCGGCAGCTGGACTGGAAAATAGAAGAAGGCTGCGATATCTGCCAATCTGCACTTCGTTACTATTTGAAAATAACCGGAAAGTGGATAAGTGTGCAGCAGCCTGATTGGGCTGGAAACCGGAATGATATCCTGCGGAATACGGTTGTGGGTATCGAGGTCCATGCAGGCGATCTAAAGTTCGAAGCCATGGCAGAGGACCTTCAATTCAGGTGGGTCCATGCAGATATGCCTGCTCCCGTGAAGGTGGCGCTATCGGGTGGAGCAAGCTCATGGGTAAGCCCGATCGTGCAGGATATTGGTTTGCAGGAATCTCCCGCTGGTTGGGAAATTTACGCAGGTGGTCATGCAGCCCATCCGGTAAAAGAAGGGGGACTTCTCGGACTTGGCGAGACGGAAAAAGATGCCGTGCGGCTGATCTCGGCATGCCTGGAGTGGTATCGCCGAACCGCCTGGTACGATGAACCCCTCTGGGCATGGGTAGAGCGATTGGGGTTCATATCGATCCGCGAAAATCTGCTGGATCAACAATTCCAGAACGAGCTGGCGGGCAGAACAGTAAGCGAATTGACGCTTAATTGATCGAAAAGATAGGGAAGGGAGTGAAGATGGGAATGAAGATATCAACTGAACACAGTTCGTCTCTATCAAAACTGCATGTACGGGAGACACAATGCCCGTATTGCAGCGTACAGTGCAAAATGACCGTCGAGGAAGTTGCAGAGCCCATTGCTGGTGAGCGCCGTGCCACGTACACCGTTGAAGGAGTGCCGAATGAAGCTTCACAGGGAAGATTGTGTGTCAAAGGCATGAATGCACATCAGCATGCACTGAGTGGACAGCGGCTTCTGCAGCCCCTCATCCGTCGGGATGGTGAGCTAATACCTTCTTCATGGCCTGAAGTCACTGAATACATCGCAGGACGTTTTACCAGTCTTCAGAATCAATACGGTGCAGATGTAATCGGTGTATATGGAGGGGGTTCCCTCACCAATGAAACAGCCTATTTGCTAGGGAAATTCGCAAGGGTTGCCTTAGGGACACGATATATTGATTATAACGGACGCTTCTGTATGTCTGCCGCTGCCTCTGCAGGAAGTAAGGTGTTTGGCATGGACCGGGGGCTGACATTCCGCTTGTCTGACATCCCGCGGGCTGAGTGCATTGTACTTGCAGGGACCAACGTTGCAGAGTGCCAGCCCACCCTGCTGCCTTATTTCAACCAGGCGAAGGAGAACGGGGCGTATATCATCGTTATTGATCCGCGCAGGACAGCTACTGCAGCCATTGCCGACCTTCATTTGCAGATCAAGCCGGGTATGGATGCACTGCTTGCGAACATCATGCTGAAGATTATTATGGAAGCTGGGCTTGTAAACGAGCATTTTATTGATGCAAGAACCCAAGGTTATGAGAGTCTGCAGAATGCACTGAGCGAGATAGACCTGGAAGAATCCGCAGTACAATGCGGGGTGGACTTGGACCTGATTCGACAGGCCGCAATGGTCTATGGTCAGGCGGAGACAGGCATGATCATGACTGCGCGCGGAGTGGAACAGCAAACGGATGGACATCTTGCGGTCCGTCATTTTCTTAACTTGGTACTGGCGACTGGGAAAATCGGCAGACCAGGTTGTGGTTATGGTGCGATCACTGGACAGGGAAACGGACAGGGCGGAAGAGAGCATGGGCAGAAGGCCGATCAGCTGCCGGGATATCGTTCCATAGAAAATGCACAGGACCGCGCACATGTAGCATCCGTCTGGGGAGTTGCGCCTGAAACCTTGCCGGGAAAAGGTGTATCTGCCTACGAAATGATGGAGCGGGTGCACGATCAGGAGATCCGTGGCTTGCTTGTGATG
The DNA here is from genome assembly GCF_022346995.1 of Paenibacillus sp. ACRRY. Lineage (GTDB taxonomy): Bacteria > Bacillota > Bacilli > Paenibacillales > Paenibacillaceae > Paenibacillus. The sequence continues at coordinate 177,582 of NZ_JAKRNM010000004.1, forward strand.
GGCTCCAACCCGGTTGTATCCAATCCCAATGTGCGTTTGGTAGAAGAAGGCCTCCGCAAGCTGGATTTTCTGGTCGTGGCAGATATGTTTCTGTCCGAGACAGCGAAGATGGCTGATGTGGTGCTTCCGGTCACGACTTATCTGGAGAACGAAGGTACGTTGACCAATCTGGAAGGCCGGGTGCTGTTAAGGGAACAGGGCAGACCGGCACCGGGAGGGACTCGGCACGATTGGGATATTCTATGCTCCATTGCCAGCGAACTCGGCAAAGCTGCTTATTTTCAATATGAATGTGCCGAGGATATCTTCAATGAACTCAGACTGGCCAGCCGGGGCGGGGTTGCAGATTACTACGGAATGACCTACGAACGTCTGCGGAGGGAGAAAGGCATCTATTGGCCCTGCGTTTCTCTGGAGGATGAAGGTGAAGGGCTGCTGTTCAGTGAGCGGTTTGCCCATGAGGACGGCAGGGCTGCATTTACAAGTGAATTAAGTGCTGGTTGGCAGGATGTCTCGCGGGAATTCCCTCTGATTCTGACTAATGGCCGCGTACTTCCTCACTATCTGACGGGCGTACAAACCCATCGGAGCCCAACACTGGAAGCCCGTGAACTGGAGAATTTTGTTGAACTTCATCCGGGTACAGCTGCGCGTAATCGAATTATGGATGGAGAGTGGGTTGAGATTCAATCTGTGCATGGGAGCTTCACGGTACGTGCCCGTATTAAGGAACATATTCGCGAAGACACGCTGTTTGTACCGATGCATTGGGGCGGCATTCAGAACGTCAATCGGGCGACAAGGCCCGATCTGGACCCCTATTGCCGTATGCCAGGCTTCAAAACGGCTGCTGTAACGATTCGCCCTATGCGATTGGCCAGATGAATCCCAAGATGTTCTCATAACACAAATCAGATCTGATTGAATACTGATGTGGCTGGGAGTTCCAAGGTTATTGGAACAACCCGGCTTTTTTTGCGTAAGTACGTTGGGGTGCACTAGTTCGCAGGTTTCAGGTAAACGTGAGGATTGGCCCATGATTGTGGCGGAAATATTGGTTATGATGCTAATAAGGGGTACATGTGTACGTATTTTTAGTTTTGTACTAGACTGGCGAGACGTAATTAGTCAGTTCATATAGAAGAAGGGAGGGGGCGTTGTGAACGTATGGGTCACGGTCAAAAGCCTGGGCAAACGCAAGCCTGCACTTGCCAAGCAAGCTACAGAACTTCCGGAAACAACCGGAACGTTAAGAGAGCTAATCAAACATATGGTACACGTGCAGGTGAACGCTCTTCAGGAGAAGAGAAACAGTGCAGCGTTACTCACCTATCTTATGCCTGAGGAGATTCAACGTAAGGGATCAACGGGAAAAGTCGGTTTTGGTGAAGTGTACAATGAGGAGATTCAAGACCTGGAGCATGCGGTCCAAACGGCTATGATGGCTTATGAAGATGGACTATACAAAGTGTTCCTCAATGATGAAGAATTGTCCGAACTGGAGGCGCCACTGGAGTTACAGGAAGATGACGAATTGGTGTTTATCCGGTTTACCATGCTTGCCGGCCGCTTGTGGTAATAAATGATAAGGAGGAGATTGGATGAATCAGAAAGATAATGAACAGGTGTATATCAACGGTCTGCAAGAGAAGGCAGAGTCATTGAAGGGGACTTGGCCGGAGCTTGCAGGATATGTGGTGGAGATGGCTGGTTCCACGTATTTGCGCGGAGATGAAGAAGTATATCTGAATACAGAGGATTTTCTTCAAAAGCAGGCTGCTGAAACGGGAAAGCCCTTATTCGAGCCCCTGCTGAACGTGCTTGAGCAGCTGACAAATGAATGGGTGGTGGAACGATTCCGTTACATTGCTGACCGCGCCACTAATTTTCCATACAGTGTCATGTACGAACGCCGTCCCTATCGAACTGCCAATCCTGAGCACCATTTGGGACAGGTAATTCGCAAACTCATCGCATTGCTTCGCATGGAGATTCGCCAATTCTCCCTGGACGAGTATGTATCGGTTCGTGAATATAAGTTTGATCATTTGTTTGAGGTTCGATCCGTGCTTCCGGATTGCATTGCATATGAACTGGACCATGACAACGGAGATATGAAGCGGGCATTACATGAGATCATATATGGAGACAATCAGTCAGCGCTACTTACTGGCGAGATGATCAAAGGTATATTCATGAGTGACCAGACAGAGGCGTACCATATGGTTGGTGAGCTGCTTGTGGCAGCAAGGCTGCAGGAAGGGCTGCGCCAAAGTATCGTCGAACGGATGGATGAAGGAACCATTGAAGCATTTATATACATATTAAAAGTAATCATCGATCACAATCTCATTCGTTTCAGTTCAGTGGTTAGAGCGTTAGCCGTATGGACAGGTCTCGGAATTGAAGCGGCCAATTCGCGCGTTACATCACAGTTGATTGAGCAAGCCTATGAAGCATTGACCGATGCAGCTGTTCGTGAAGAGTGGGAGCAGGATTCAAATGCCAATAAGATATTTATCAGTCTGTGGGCGACGGCTGTTATTGAAGAGGACCATCTTAATGACAAATTGATCCGTATTATGGATCAAGGCCAACTGTATCAGAAGATTGTTGCTCAATATGTGCTTGCGAACAGTCAGAATCGTGATCTGCGGCTAAGTATTGCCCGTCGCTATTTGGATGTACAGGATCTGGAGCTAATGCACTGGATTATTCAAAACTATGATGCCATGTACATGCATAACTGGCACTTCGAGAATGGAGAGAATCTGCGCAGCATTCACATTTCGCCCCTGCCTGTCTTTGAAGACAAGGCAACCCGGCGTCAGGACTTCGATCAGTTGAAGCAGCTACTCGAACGAATTCCCCAGGGAGGGGAAGGTGGGCCATCTGGCGTTCTTGAATATGTCCATTACCGGATTGAACGGAATGATGTGATCAAAAAAATGCTCTATCTGGCTGCGTATGATATGGACCCCGAATGGATCGGAGAAGTCATTGCAATCAAGGACATGCTGAGCCCGGAACTTCGAGGCGAGCTGTTATCCCAGTTCGTTCGGCAGCCCGAAAAAGAGGTGCAAAGACAGTTTATGTTTGAGAGCCTGTCAGACAAAAGCATGAGTAACCGGGAGATTGCCCTAATCAAAGTAAGGAAGCTTGAGCTGACTATTGACGAGATGAAACAGATGGAGGCCTTGCTCAAACTTAAGACCGGTTCACTACGGCAGAAGGTCATTCAGGTTCTTTTGCTGCAACCTGTAGATCAACTAGCTGTGTCACTGGAACGCTTGCTGAAGGCGAAGAATGAATTGCAGCGTCTTGGCGCACTTGAGCTGTTGACCGAAATTTCGGCGGATCCGGAACGTGCTGATCAGCACGAGCAATTACAGCCGTTAGCCGGATTGATCCAGAAGCCTACCGCGAAGGAGCAGAAGCTGCTGGATAAGTTGACGGAGGAGGGCAGCCGGTATACCTCTTCGAATGGTTTTGGATTGTTCGACCCATCCCGGGTGGACCCATTGCTGCAGGAGAAGCGTGATTTTGGTGATTTCAATCCCAAGGAGATCTTCACGCTTTCGCTGGAGAAGGCCAAACCGTTTATGGAAGGATTAGATGCTCTGGTTCAACAACACAGGGATCATGAGTATGAAGTGGAGTATTATGCGGGATATCGAGAGACGCTCTTGATTGGAGCGAGCCTGCGCTCCATGGTCTCCTATGCGGAAAGAAATAACATGAAACAGATGGAACAATACCCTCTCCACGACGTTTGGGAGGCGTACGTTGCACACAGTGATCTGAACAGCAAGGAACTCATGCAGCTTTATTTCATTCTGCAATTCAGCACATTGAGCGGCAACTTAAATGAACATTACAGCTATTATCACGACCAATATGATTATAACGAATTAAGCAAAATCCCATTATTGGAAGGCTGGCGCAAGTCTTTTGCCGAACAGACCTATCCTCTTTCCTATATGGAAGAAATGAAACAGATGGCGGCTTCGCTGACCTATAAGGATCAGGTTGCTGAATTGATAGCAGCAGCGTTCAGGGACAGTAACCCTGCAGATACATTTGAGATCGCGGAGAAGACATGGGCCTCCATTATCGCCAGTATGCCGGACGATCAACTGGAGAAGGAAGCTGGCATGCTTCATATCCTGACGGAACGGTGGAACTACCTGGTAAGAAGCCGAATATATGATGATGCCAGTTTCCAAAGATTTTTCCAAACGGCTTATCAGTTCATCAACCTTGTGGGAAATACACAGCGTTTCTCCCTGTTATCATTCGAAGATTACGTGCGGGCATTCAAATTGCGTTTGATTGATGATCAGACTATGTATCGTCAGTTGCTGACAGGTGGGGATCGTTTTGCATTCATTCGTGAGCTGACATCGACACGCACCGAAGGCATCATGGATGATCCGGAACTGATAGAGCTGCGGAATACCGTCGTTGAACGAATTCTGGAGATTGAACTGACGCGAGGCGAACTTTCCACGGAAGTTAGCACACTGGCCATGAAGTTTGAACGAATTGAAGGCATGGAACATTGGGTGCATCTGGTCTCAGCCATGGATAAGGATACATTTGTACGGGGCTATATTTACAGCTACGGAGAACATACAACACGTAAGGAGACGTTCAGTTATCTGATTCAAGTCTGCCATCCACGTGAGGGTGAGAATGAGAAGCTCCTGGGGCAATGGCTTGAGCAGTATCCGATCCAAGAGAAAAAGCTGTTGGAAGCGGCCATGTACGCACCGCAGTGGATGGAGATTGTATCGAAGCATCTGGGATGGGAAGGACTTCGCAGTGCGGCGTGGTACTTCCATGCCCACATTAACGAACGTTTTACAGCTGAAAAGGAAACCATCGTCGCTCACTATTCACCGATATCGCCGCAGGAGTTCAACGATGGGGCATTTGATATTGCCTGGTTCGAAGAGGCTTATGCAGCTGTCGGCGAGGAACGGTTCAATCTGTTATATGATTGTGCCAAATATATTTCCGGTGGAGCTAACCACCGCAGATCCCAGTTGTTCGCGGATGCAGCTCTAGGGAAGCTTCGTCTGGAAGACATGCGTCAATCTGTACAGGAGAAGCGTAATAAAGACCATCTGCTCACATACAGTTTAATTCCATTCCAGGCGGAGCAGGAACAGGATCTGCGAGAACGTTATGATTTCATTCAGAAATTCCTGCTGGAGAGCAAGCAATTCGGAGCCCAGCGTCGCGCCAGTGAAGGTGCCGCTGCGCAGATTGCTCTTGGCAACCTTGCCCGCAATGCAGGGTATACGGATGTCACCCGGCTGATCTGGAACATGGAAGCGAGCAAGCTGGATGAGATGAAATCCTACTTTGAACCGAAGGCCCTGGATGAGACAACGACAGCACAATTGGTCATTGATGAGGATGGTCAGTCCGAGTTGGTTCTTGTAAGTAAAGGGAAGACATTAAAATCGGTACCTGCACGATTCAAGAAAGACAGATACATTACGGAGTTGAAGGAATTAAAAGGGGATCTGGTCCAGCAGTATCGACGGGCAAAACAGGAGCTGGAGCGTTCCATGACGGCAGAAACTGCCTTTACCGTCCAGGAAGTGGCCAGTTTGATGCAAAATCCGGTCATTCGTCCACTGATTCGCACGTTGGTGTTCCAGTCAGGTGACCGTTTGGGGTATTTCGATGCGGAATCTGCCTGCCTGATTGTACCTGGCGAACAAGGTACCACACATGCATTGCAGGAGCAAGATCCACTGGTGATTGCACATCCACTGCAATTGTTCCGCAGCGGGACATGGAGCGAATTCCAGCGGGATCTGTTCACCCGTCAGGAACGTCAGCCGTTCAAACAGGTCTTCCGTGAGCTGTACCTTCCAAATGAGGATGAGCTTGCGAATGGAACCGTCTCCCGCCGGTATGCCGGGTATCAGATCCAACCGAAGAAGACGGTCGCCCTGCTCAAGGGTCGCCAGTGGACCGTCAGTTATGAAGAAGGCTTGCAGAAAGTCAGCTATGAGCATAACCTCATTGCCAATCTGTATGCCATGGCAGACTGGTTCTCTCCGGCAGATACGGAAGCACCTACGCTGGAGACAGTACAATTTTATGACCGCAAAACGTATAAGCCTGTAGCTTTGAAAGATGTACCGATGGTGTTCTTCTCGGAGGTCATGCGTGATGTTGATCTGGTGGTCAGTGTTGCACATGTGGGCGGGGTAGATCCGGAAGCCAGTCTGACAACCATTGAAATGCGCCATGTTATCGTGAATGAATCACTGCGTCTACTCAAGATAGACAATGTACGACTGGATGGCAATTATGCACGGATCGAAGGTGAACTCGGCGAATATGCCGTTCATCTCGGCAGTGGCAATGTGTTTAAACAGGCAACGGGTGCGCTATATATCGTACCTGTGCATAGTCAGCATCGGGGGAGAATCTTCCTGCCATTCCTAGACGAAGATCCAAGAACAGCTGAGATTCTTTCCAAAATCATGCTACTTGCAGAAGATAAGAAGATCAAGGATCCACAAATCCTGGCACAGCTGAAGAGTTAGTAATAGCTCGAAATGGCAGGCAAGATTAGGCTAAGACAGGTGACACGGTTAGTAAGAATGCATGTAAGATTTAAGTGAGTTCGACTGGAGAAATGCGACACGATTAGAAGTGAGTAATGAAGAAATAGCAGCCGGAGTACCTGTTAAAAGGGACTTCGGTTGCTTTTTATTTTCCATGTGGAACGAAGGAGTTCATTGCATCCGTTTTCAAATAGACTTTGGGCCCAGGTGTTCAGTTGAAATTCCTTAATCTGATAATTAATTGAATTAATTGTTAAATCAAAAGTGGGACATAACGACTGTTTTTAAAAGTAAATTTTTTGTATGATTTAAGTTACAAAAATGTAATTAACTCGTTTTCATACGATGTTATCTGAATTATAATCGACATCATACCTAAGAACTAATTCACTCCTTTCGGCTCCATTTCCATATTTAAGGGGATGCAATTGGTTTGCAGGTCGGCTATCGTAAGAAAGCGAAATTGCTCGCTCGCTTGTCGAGCCGCACTTTTCGTAGCGATGTGCAGGGCTGCCTGAATGCTTGAAGGGCTGGGACAAGCCAGTTTGCATTCCCTTGTATACATGTATTCAAGCAATGTGTGCAAGAAAAATGATCAAGAGAGAAGGAGAGCTTACAAACATGAACAGAAGACTCAACCTGATTTTCCTCAAACGATGGTTTATGCTGTTAATCATCGTAGCGTTTGCGGCGATGCCGCTACACGCCTTTGCCGCAGAGGCGGATTCCGGGGCAGATCGCCCTTGGATGAACAAATCCTTATCTGCGAAGGAACGCACCGAGCTACTGCTCAAGGCGATGACGCTGGAGGAGAAAGTCGGATTCGTTACCGGTAAAGTAAATAACTATTATGGTTTCTATAATGATGGATTGGAGCGGCTTGGTATTCCGGCACTACAGATGGCGGATGGACCAGCAGGGGTACGTGTTGCCAATCCGGATGTGCAGGACAAAAAGTCCACGGCACTGCCTGCGCCGATCGCATTGGCTGCATCCTGGGATACCGATCTTGCCAAACAATATGGTGATCTGATCGGACAGGAAGCCCATGATACAACACATAACGTTGTTCTTGGTCCTGGTCTGGACATTGCACGTACACCATGGGGATCACGCAACTTCGAATCCCTGGGTGAGGATCCGTTGCTGGCTTCCGGCATGGGTGCAGCGTATGTCAACGGAATTCAGAGCAACCCGGTGATTGCAACGGCGAAGCACTACATCCTGAACAATCAGGAAACGGAGCGTTTCACAACGAATGCAACAGCCAGCGAGCGTGCCATCCAGGAAGTCTATGCACGTCCATTCCAGGCTATGGTTGAAAAAGCGGATCTCGGTTCCGCCATGTGTTCATTTAACCAGGTGAACGGTACATATGCTTGCGAGAACAAGGAGATGCTGACCGATCTGCTCAAGGATCAGTTTGGCTTCGAAGGGTTCATCATGAGTGACTACGGTGCCAATTTCAGTACAGCCAAATCAGCTAACGCGGGTCTGGATCTGGAGACACCAGGGGAGCCTTATGGCAAATGGGGAACACAGCTGCTGGAAGCCGTGAAAAAAGGTGAAGTCAGCGAGCAGACCATTGATGAGAAGGTTCGCCGCATTTTGCTCCAAATGTTCGAGAAAGGGCTGTTCGACAACCCTGTAACCAATACACAAATTAATGCGAAGGCAGACGGTAAGCAGGCACGGGAAATTGCTGAGCAGAGCATGGTGCTGTTGCAAAATAACAATGACGTGTTGCCACTTTCGAAGAAAGAACTGAATTCCATTGCAGTTATTGGACCGGATGCAGATACGGCTTCTGCGGCAGGTGGAGGCAGCAGCCTCGTTAACCCGACATATACGGTAAGTCCACTTGAAGGGATTCGTAACCGTGCAGGCAATGGCGTGGAAGTGAAATATGCAGCCGGAACGGACCCTATCTCCGCCGGGGATGCATTTAACGGTCCTTCCGCAGTACCATCCACCCTCTTGTCCCCGGCAGATGCCGAGAAGAGCGAGCAAAATTATGGTACGGACAAAGCGGAATATGGCCTTCGTGCCGAATACTGGACCAACACGAACATGGAAGGTGACCCTTCACTGGTTCGTACAGACAATCAGGTCAACATGAACCTTGGATTTTATAACTATGAAGGGTTCAACGCCCAGTCATCCAAGCTTCCGGTTACACCTACGAAATTCAACAGTAAAATGTCCGCGCGTTGGACAGGTTCCATTACAGCACCCAAAACGGGTGATTACAAATTGTCTCTGACCAGCCTGGGATCTGCGAAATTGTATGTGGATGATCAGCTGCTCGTAGAAAATCAAGGTGAAACGCTGAGCACAACGAAGAAAGCAATTACGTTAAAAGAAGGCGAATCCCACAACATTAAGATTGAATACCGTACCGATTTCCCGGTACAGTCGAGCCATGACATGGGTGCCCAAATGCGTTTCGGCTGGGAAGCACCTGAAGATGCCGTGGATGCCAAAATGCAAAAAGCAGTTGAACTGGCCAAAAAATCCGATGTTGCTGTTGTCGTGACACGTACGTATGACAGCGAAGGTTATGTGGACCGTTCCGATCTGGAACTGCCGAACAACCAGGAGCAATTAATCCGTAAGGTTGCAGCAGCGAATCCGAAGACGATTGTTGTTCAAATGAGCGGTCGTGCTGTGGAAATGGATTCCTGGCAAAAAGAAGTTCCATCCATTGTTCAAGCCTGGTATGCAGGTCAGGAACAAGGTAACGCGGTAGCTCGCGTTCTGTTTGGTGATGTGAACCCTTCTGGTAAATTGCCAGTGACGTTCCCATCGGACGATTCGCAAACGCCAATCTCCACCGCGGAACAATTCCCGGGTGTGAATGGCGTGGGCACATACTCTGAAGGCATCTTTGTAGGCTATAAAGGGTATGACAAAGAAGGCATGACACCAGCGTTCGCATTTGGACACGGGTTGTCTTATACCGACTTTGACTACCGCAACCTGCATGTAAAAAATACAGGTAAAGGGGACGATGCTACCGTAGAAGTGTCCCTGAACCTACGGAACACCGGTAAAGTTTCTGGTGCAGAAGTTGTACAAGTCTATGTAGGCAATCTGCCAACGAGTGTGGAAACACCGGAAAAACAACTTGCTGGCTGGGCTAAAGTTGATCTGAAGGCAGGCAAACAGCAGCGCGTTAAAATCAAACTGGATCGCAGCGCACTGTCCTATTGGGATGAAAAGTCGCATGAGTGGGTAATGCCTAAGGGTAAAGTATCTGTTTATGTCGGCAGTGCATCAGATGATATCCGTCTGACAGGCAGCGTGAATATCGGAAGTCCATCCGGTAAATAAAAGGAAGAAGCGAAGAGTCGTGGCCGAATGGCCGCGGCTCTTTCCACACTTGGAGAGTGGGGTGAACGAGATGAACGCACGGTGGAGAGAGAAGAAAACAAGATGGATGCTCTTGCTGCTCGCGGTATGTGTTGTAGCTGGTTTCTGTGCATGGTGGATGGTAGACGGCAGTGAAGAAGATGCTATCCCGCCACCATCTATAGGGAAGAGCCCAGCACCAGCTGAAGCATGGCTGACAACCGGAGATCAGCAGCATCTATTGGAACCGCAGCAGCCAATTCACTGGACAAAAACGACAACGGAAGCGAACCATTCCGAAACAGATCAAACTATCATCATTGATCCATCCCAAACGTATCAAACGATGGATGGATTTGGTGCTGCCATGACAGGCTCGGCCACCTATTTACTCGATCAGCTTCCGCAGGAACAGCGGGAACGATTACTTAAGGAATTGTTTACAAGCGAAGGATTGAACCTGGATATGGTGCGTCACACGATTGGTGCTTCTGATTACTCGGTGGATGCATCGGGTGAACCATCAAGTTATACGTACAATGATATCGAGTCCGGCACGGATTATAATATGGATCACTTCTCGATCGACAAAGATCAGGAAGTGGTAGATATGCTGAGACAGGTCGCTGTGCTGAAACCGGACATCAAGGTGTTGGGCACACCCTGGACCGCCCCGGCCTGGATGAAATATGGCGAGAAGACAACGAATGGCTGGTATCTCGATTACAACAATCCTCAAGTGTATGAAGCATATGCTCGTTATTTCGTAAAATACATCCAGGCTTATCAGGCACAGGGGATACCGATCTATGGAATGACCTTGCAAAATGAACCGGAGTTCACTACGGCTAATTATCCGAGCATGAGTATGGGGGCCGAAGAACAGGCCATGTTTATTCGGGATTACCTTGGGCCTGCTATGCAGGATGCCGGACTGGATACACGAATCATTACGTATGACCATAACTGGGATCAGGCGGTGGAATACACGGGCAGAGTGCTTGGGGATGAGGAGGCTGCATCATATATTGATGGTTCTGCATTCCATTGTTATAAAGGAGACCCGTCCTCCATGACGGAAGTGCATGATCGCTTCCCGGATAAACATATCTATTTTACCGAGTGCAGCGGGGGAGATTGGAGTCCTGATTTTGGTGAAAATTTAGGTTGGCAGATGTCCAATCTAATGATTGACGCTCCGCGAAACTGGGCTCAAAGCGTACTGCTCTGGAATATTGCACTGGATCCGCAAGGCGGACCAACCAATGGAGGCTGTACGAATTGCCGAGGGGTAGTGACCATTGATCCGGAAACGGGTGAAGTGATACGCAATGTGGAATATTACGCGCTTGCACATCTCAGTCGTTATGTTCGTGCAGGAGCTGTAAGAGTGGAATCTACGGAGGAACGGGACGAATTGAAGAATGTCGCCTTCCGCAACCCGGATGGAACCATGGTACTGGTTGCAGCTAACACAGGTAACGAAGATGTTGTTTTCCGTGTCGTCATGGAGGGAGAATCGTTTCAATACACACTTCCGTCTCAATCCGCTGTCACGTTTCGCTGGAAGCCGGAGGACACCTCGAAAAGCTGAGTTGGGTTCTTTTTCAGCAATAAGCAGGTACGGGCTACGCATACATTTCTGGCCGAAGAGGATATTGTCTTCTATAAAAGTGTGGTGAGTGAAGCTCTGTCAGGCATGGAAGTGTGGGAAGCACATTTGGAATTGAAATAGAAATCCCCCGTAACCACATCTTGAGATGAATGGTCGCGGGGGATTTTTCATACATTAGTGAGTCTCATCATCGAGAAAGGGTTTGTTCACCGCATAATACATGAAGCCCATCAGCAGTACGCCCCCCACCAGATTGCCGAGGGTTACCGGAACGAGGTTATGAATGACCCCGCCAAACGAGATCGTCCCTGGATGATTCAGCACCAGCGCAATGGCGAACGTACACATATTGGCTACGCTGTGCTCATATCCCGAGATGAAAAAACAGAAGACAAACAGCATCATGGCGAACATTTTGGCGCCGTTCTCTTTCATGAACATCGGCACGAAGAACGCCAGGCACACGAGCCAGTTACATAGAATTCCCCGGAAAAAGAGCTGCATCGCCGGTGCTTCCATCTTGTGCTCTACCACACTTAGCAGAAATCCATTGACCTGAGATGAATCGAATAATCCCGTCAGATAGATTAATAGAGCAAAGACGGCCGCGCCCATCAGGTTCCCGCTGTAACTGGCAATCCACAACTTCACGACTTCGAGCCAGCGCAGCTTCTTCCTGAGTGCAGCGTACGTGTAATAAAACGTATTTCCGGTAAACAGGTCACCCCCGCCATACGCAATCAGAATAATAGCCGCTCCAAACGTAAGTGCTGCCATGGGGTATGTAAATGGGGACTGCTCCATATAAAAGAAGTTACCTGTCTTAAATGCCACGATCACACCAAATCCAATAAACATACTCGCTAACATGGAACGTGAGAGGTACCTGATTAAACTCTGTTTGTAAATCTTGTGCTTCTTCAAGGCTAGCTGTTCAACATTGCGTAAACCTTCGGTTTCCATAATTCGCCTCCTGTTTCTCGGTGTAATGCTTACATTATAACGAAAATTTGGAAGAAGTGTGGTATGAGTTTAAACTACCACAGCAGCAGTTCAGTTAAACATTCAATATCCAATCATGCAGATACCCAGACAGAATGAATGCTATTTCACTGGAAAAGGGTACATGCAGGCGCCTAGAATTTCAGCTAGTTGTTCCTCTGTTCGTTCACGCGGGGCCAATTCTTCTGCGTAGGAGCGCTCCAGTTTGGCTCTCATAAAACGTTCGGCATATTCATTGGGACGGGAGTGAAAGTCTTTGGTGTACTCTGCAAAGGCATGCGCATCCCGAACCTTTTCCAGCACACTGTTCAGCAGAGGACTGCCTGCGTAGAGCAGTGAGTCGGTTTCTTCACATTCAAACTTCAGGAACATGATCGCCTTCTGCAAGGCATTGATCTCACCCTGGGTCAGGTAGACAGGCTTCACGGCATGTTCTCCCGATGCTGCATTGGACTGATCCGGTTTTTCATAAGCTTCATGTTCAGGGGAAGAAGGGTCTTGTTTGTTCATGGGTTATCACTTCCTTGGTTTGATTGTAGTACCCGCTTCGCAGAAGAGCCGAAATCGGGATCAGATTGAAGTGACTCTAGCGCCGACCTCGCACCAGAAACGTGTTGATGTGCAGCAAGAACAGCAAAGGCAGCTCCCTTGACCAGGATGTAGGCATTCCCCTGCAAAACCTCAAGAGCCAGTTGAATCTCGTCTTCGGTGATGGGCAATAGGGCCAGAGTCTGCAAAGCGTAGTTTTGTACATCCTCATCTTCGCCCAGATCACGAACAAGCTGCGCAGCAGCATGCAGGACTTCATTTATAAGTTCAGAGAAGCCTGCCAAACCAAGGGCACGCCAGGCTTCAATGCGCACCAGATCTTCTTCTTGAGAATTCATGCCGATAGCGAGAACTCGCTGCGTGAGATGGTTATCCGTTAGCTCGGTCAGATTACGAAGAGCCTGTAACTTTTCTTCTCCACTGAGTGCGTCAAAATCTGGCTGTTCAAAGTTATTGTAATTCAGATCAGACATAGTAGATCATTCACCTCCTGAATGAGAAGCTAGGATTGGGGAGGGAGCTGAATGGGTCGAGCAGTCAGTGCTTCTTCCACAATCTGTTCGGGGGTCAGGTCCCGATCATCCCAGAAAATCAGATTACTGATCTCCGCATAAGGCAGCTGCTGCTGCAGCTCAGTCAGCATGTTATCCAGTTCCGCTTCGGTTCCTTCGGCATTCATCAGCTTGCGAACCCGTTCTACCAATTGAGCATGGTCAGACATATCAAAACCTCCTGAATAATTCATATGATTAGTTACTTAACTAGATTTACACAGATTAATTTCTGCGTACAACTTCGTTTTCCAAAATCCGCCTTCAGCTTCCTAGTGGAGCATTGCATTAACTTACAAATCTCCCCAATAGTTATCTACATTATAACGAATTCCAAGACAGAGATACGGTATTTTCTGAAAGAACACAAAGTGATTTTCAAATGTATACATATTATATGGATAGATATTTTTTTTGTGTTTTTTCGTTACATATTTATATTTATTTCATTTCGAATTTCAAGCTATATTGCATGTGTTGAGTTGAATCCATGTTATATGAATCGTCCCTGAGATAAACATTAATAGCCTCCTTTTTAATGGATAATATGTTAATCATTTTGTTCAGAATTGGTTCAGAGTCCCTTGCTAGAATATGGGCCGAAACGAAGTATTTTTGGGAGGAACGGACTATGAATCAGGACTGGAAAAAGCTGCTGCTTACTGTCACTGTAATTGGCATGCTGTGGGGGAATCAAAGCGTTAGTGCAGCAGAAGAGCAAACAGGAGGCGTTAACCCGATATCATCGGTTTTTATAGACGAAGTTGATATTCGTTCAACTTCCCTGCAAGCCGTACAAGAGGCAGTGAAGCAAGGGTTAATCTCTGGCTATCCGGATGGATCATTTCATCCACGTCAGTATTTAACCCGGAGAGAAATGGCTGTATTGCTGGCCAAAGCGTCTAAGTTACCTCTTGAGGAACAGTCGGCTACTGGCCTTAAAAACAAGGACTGGGCATCTCCTTATATAGAGGCTATACGTAAAGCAGGCTGGATGACCGGGGATGCCTCAGGAAATTTCCACGCAAATGATCCGATTCGCCGAGAAGAGCTTGCTTCCATATTGGTAAGAGTTACGGGTACGCAAGAAGTTAAGGGAGGTCAGCCACAACCGATCTCGGATGAGTCCTTGGTGAGTGGTTGGGCCAAAGAACAGGTACAAACGGCTCTGAAGCTTGGATTATTGGAATCGAGTGAGGGGAAATTTGAATCTAAAGCTTTGGTTGAACGTCAAGATATTGCAGCAATTCTGGTGGATGTGTTCCGGACAGGGGAGCGAACGGCGTCCTTAACCGAATTGGACGGAGATATTGCTTATATAGATGGGCGTGCTTTTGTAATCGGAAAGGAACTGCAAAGCATTTTGAATGAAGGAAACAAGAAAGCATTACAGGATGCCGTAATTACCTATGATGCAAGAACACGCAATCTGTCCTCCTTGTCGGGCATTCAGATTACACAGCCGGGTACGGCCGCTAAGCCCATTACATTGAATCTAAAAGATACATCCTATCAGGGTGCAATTTCAGTCTCTGCAGACCATGTCATTTTGAAAGCCGATACATTATCCAAAGTTATTTTGAAATCCGGGTCAAGTACACTAACTATCGAAAGTGATATTGATGAAGTGACGGTTGATACCACCGATAAAATTATTGTTCAGGGAAGTGGGACGTGGAGACAGGTTGTACTGAAAAGTGCGAAATCCGTCATTCAATTGCCTACCAGTGTGAAAACAGAGAAAGTGATCCTTGCGGAGGGTGGAGCATTATCTCAGATCATTCGCAATACGCCTTCGACGACGACATCATCTGCTTCTGCGGGAACAAGTAATTCAAGTTCGGGCTCAGGTTCATCTGGACCATCAACACCAACACCGAACCCGACGCCAGAACCAACGCCAGAACCAACGCCAGAACCAACACCAGAACCAACACCAGAACCAGAGCCAGAACTGCCAGTTGTTGTGCCACCGTCTCCTGTAAATCATCAACCGATTGTTCAAGCGATTATTCCCAACAAGACCGTTTTTTTGGGAGAAGGTGCACAAGAGATTGATCTGAGCACTGTATTTACGGATGTGGACGAGGATGAACTGAGTTATGAAATTTCAGAATTGGATCAAAGGATCGCTTCTGGCGAAATTCAGGGTTCCAAATTAAAAATACAGCCCATTTCCATAGGGAATACAAAGGTAACGGTGAAAGCTGAAGACGGAAAGGGAGGAAGTGAGGTAACATCATTTCTCTATGTCGTCCAACCTATCTTCATTCCACCGATACCACCGATTGTAATCCCGCCAATCATTTTGCCTCAACCGCCAGTAAACCATGCTCCCGAAGTGATTGAAGCATTGCAAGCGGTTGAAGTTGAATTGGGGGCTGCAAATGGTCCAACAGACTTGAAGACCATTTTCTCTGACCCCGACGGAGATGTACTGACCTTCGTTGCAACCTCTTCGAATCAGCAAGTTGCGGATGCTGATATTACAGGCAGTATGCTGACGTTGAACACCCACTCTCCTGGTATTGCTGAAATTACGGTAACTGCCAAGGATAGTAATGGTGGGGAAGTGGAGAGCAAGTTTAATGTCATGGTCAAAGCACCCAACGCTGTTAATCATAAGCCCACAGTAGCAAGACAGATTACTAAAATGAATGTAACGCTGGGAAAGGTTAGCGATACAGTCAATCTGGCCGGAGTATTCGAAGATGCAGATGGAGACACTCTGACGTACACAGCAGAATCTTCGGACCCTAATGTAGCAGAAGCGATGGTGCAGGAAGACATGTTAACACTTACCTTTAAGGACGCTGTAGGTTCAGCTACAATTACCGTCAAGGCTTCTGATCCGGATGGTGAGGAGACGGTGACAACATTTGCTGTAGATGTTCAAGATCCTGATGCAGGAAAGGGACTGTTTATTTCCGAGTTGGTCTGGGGCGAGAATTTTAATCAAGCTATTGAGCTGTACAATCCGACATCCAAATCACTTAATGGAGGGGATATTACGATTGTTCGGAGCGACTCAGATACCCCGATTACGCTAGACTCGGGTACCATTATTCTCTCCACAGGTACGTTAGTTCTCGCAGAAGAGTTTAGTGATTTTACAGAGGAAGAGTACTATTACTTGACTTTAGATTTGGATGAAAATACAGAACCAGTAACGCTTACTCTATATTATAAAGGGGAAGTCATGGATAAGGCAGTTATTGTACCGGCTCAATCTTTGACAAGGAAATGGGATACCATTCAAGGTGACAAGGTTTCTTATGAACCATCTGAATGGAACAATCTCGGAGAAAACAATTATGGCAACTTGGGAAAATTTGATCCTCTAATTAATCCTTAACTTCATTCGTTTTATAACAGATACAGAAGGGGAAACATGATGCGAAAAATGAGAAGGACAGCGCAATTAGCCATAGTTGCATTGCTTCTAAGCAATGCTCTTCCAGTTGCTGCACAGAGTCGGAATTCAGTAGAGCAGGTACTACCTTCATCTAATATATCTTCGGATATTAATGTTACTAACCCACTAAATGATTCCATGAATAAAGCTGTGACCATGGGCTTCATCAAGGGAGATCCGGATGGAAACCTTCGGACAACCCATCCAATTACCCGTCAGGAACTGGCGGTTGTTCTTGCAAAGGCTCTGGGACTGACAACGAGTAAGACCATTTCTTCTCCTTTTGCAGATGTGAAATCGGATAGCTGGTCAGCTCCTTATATTCAAGCGGTGAAGCATGCGGGCCTTCTACAGGGAGATGCAGCAGGACACTTCAGACCACAAGCGCAGATCACCGGGCAAGAACTAGTAGCTGTTTTGGTGCGAGCCACAGCCTTTGCCAAACAGGAAACGGAGGAAGACTCTGTTCCACAAGAGTGGAACGGAACAAGTTCTTGGGCTGCACCTTACGTCCAGACGGCTGTAAAGGCAGATCTGTTCAGTGAGTATCCAGGAGAAACCAAAGTTAAACAAGGACTCATTCGTGGCGAAGCGGTGAGCATGATTCTGTCGGCTATGTTCCCGGAAAATCGCCTATCTGTTATTCAACAACTCCAAGGCAATCAGGTCCAGATCAACGGAGTAAAGTATCATATCTCTGACAACGTGGCGGGACTTTTGAATGATCGTAACAGGACTGTACTGGATCAAGCTGGAATACAGTTCAAGAGCCAAGATCATTATCTTACCGAAATCAATGCTTTGGAAATTAGAAAAGGCGGAGAAGCTGCACATACAGATGAGGCAGAATTCAGCCGTAATCTGTTATTGAATGGCGGGGACACCACACTTGATGGTAATCTGACGATTAAAGCAGACTTCACCTCGGTGCAAGGAATTACAATTAAAGGTAAGCTGACAATAGCTCCGGAGATGGAGCATGATTTTCACGCCAAAAATGTAAAAGTGGAAGATTCTGTTTGGGTACAGGGCGGGGACAGTAATACTGTTGTATTTGAAGACTCAGCTCTAGAAAACGTGAATGTGGATAAAAGTGATGTGCATGTGTCCCTGGCAGGAAGTACCCATGCTCAAGAAATTAGCGTCCAGTCAGACAGTAGAATTGATATTGAGCAGACAGCTACTCTTCCGCTGTTGAATATCATTGAAGGTGCAAGCAGAGTGGAACTTCAAGGAACTGTTGATACCGTTTCTCTAAATACGTCTAAGTCCATGCAGCTTAACGGAAATGTGACTGTGCAGCAGCTCACGGTAGATGGGACAGGACCGATCAGTATTAATGCTGCAGGCACCATCCAGCAACTCCAGGTAAATAATCCCGCTGCACAGATCAATGTATCGGGAAATGTGAAGGTGGCTGAGGTCAATTTGGCAGCTGGAGTACCAACTTCTGCGGTTAGTGGAGGTACAGGGATGGCTTCTTCCAACACTGCATCGCCATCATCATCAGGTGGAACAGGGGGAAGTGAGACTCCTGTTGCTGCCAATCGTGCACCTGAACTGCTGAAAGCATTTGAAACCCGCAAGTTCACGGCGAACGGACAAGGTGCCACTTTAAATCTAAATGGCTATGTAACTGATCCGGATGGTGACCCGTTAACGTATACCGTTGCTTCATCCAAGTCTTCCGTCGCTAAGGTAGTGCTTAGTGGGTCCAATCTCGAGATCACACCAATAGAACATGGAACAGCTACAATAACCGTATCCTCTAATGATGGGCGAGGCAAAAGGTTAAGATCTACATTCGAGGTCAACGTGAATGCACCTCCTCTTGCATCTCCTATCCCTGATCAGGAGCTTGTTGCCGAGTCAGGCACCAAGGAAGTGGATCTCATGGTTTATTTTATGGATGATGAGAAATATGAATCGGAGCTACTCTACAGCGTGACGAATAATGCCTCGGATATCGTAGACTCCGAAATCGTCGGAAGCAATTATGCAGAATCCGTACTGAGGTTAACGCCTAAGAAGGCAGGAGAAGTCGTTCTTAAAATAAGAGTCGATGATGGGCAAATTGCTGATGATGGAAGTACGGGTGCTACCGAGGTTGAGATGCGGGTTGTCGTTCTCCCACCGCTTAACCGTGCGCCTGTGGGGGAAGCTCCCTCGAATATGGACGTATACCTGGGCAATAACATCCCTATAGTAAAATTGAATGAACTATACACTGATCCAGACGGTGACTCTCTGACGTATACGGCAACTTCATCCAATTCCGAGGGGGTTACTGTGGAGGAAGATGCAGGTGAGTTGAAGTTCACTGCTCTTCAATTAGGGACGTATACGATTTCTTATTCCGTTAATGACGGTAAAGGCGGAATAACAAGTGGAACATTTGATATCAATGTAGATCCTATCCCGAATTTGAATCCGGTAGGACAGCCACCTGGTTGGGTTACCGCATACTTAGGTTTCCTATCAGAGTCTATTCCTACTGTTAATTTAAATGATTATTATACAGATCCTGACGGTGACCCACTTACATTCAGCGCCATTTCATCTGATCCTGATGGGTTGATCGTTGAGGAGAATTCAGGGATACTTCGTTTCACTGCTCTGAAATTTGGAGAATACACCATTCATTTTTCGGTGGAGGATGGCAAAGGCGGTTCCATTTCAACCGCATTTCAAGTAAGAGTTAATCCTAAGCCTAATGCTTCTCCAGTTCTTACTAGTAATCTACCTGCTCAAACGTTGTTTCTGGGTAAGGAGGATACTGTCATTGATCTCTCACAATATTTTAGTGATCCAGACGGAGATGCGTTAGAGTTTCAAACACCACTTGACTTCAATAATTTCCTCATCGCTGAGTTGAATATTCAGGAAAACAAGCTGATCATTCATCCCAAGCAAGTTGGTAAATTTCAAGCTACCATCCAAGCAAGAGATGTTTATGGAAAAGAGGCGACAGCCTCTATTGATATTCAGGTTATTGAGTCCGGAAGTTTCGGTGCCATCCCTGATCAAACAATAACTTGGCCTTGGTCTACTTTGGATATAGACCTTACTCCGTATTTGCTGAATTTTGACATCGGTACTTTAACGGTGGATGCTGCTTCTACAGACGTAAATATTGCGACAGTGTCGGCGAATGGAGCACAGGTTTCGGTTAATCCAGTAGCAGAAGGACAAGCTACGGTAACACTAACCGTATATGATCTTGCAGGTCGAAAAGAACAGACCTCTTTTAACGTAACGGTACAAGCCGAGCCGTCAGTCAATAACTCTGTACCTGAGGTAGTAAGTAGTATTTACGAACAAGTATTAACGCCGAATGTAACAAATGCACGCACCTATGACCTGAGTCAATTGTTCAGTGATCCGGATGGAGATGTGCTGCAATATACAATTAGCAGCAGCTCAGCCGAAGCAGTGGATGCGAGCATTAACGGCAATCAACTAACAATTAAGCCTGGAACAGGGAATACAGTAGCTCCTTTAACCATAACAGCGAAAGATGGAAAAGGTGGGCAGGTTGAATACTCCTTCAATGTCCGGACTGCTTCTCTGGTGAACGGTGGGGTCATACAGATTAATACAAAATCCGGAGTTCAGGATGCTTTGACCTATTCAACCTCAAGTCTGTTCCCGGGTCAAACAAGTTTCAAAGTCTACAGTGGTACGCCAGATTCAACGTTCACAGGGCCGGATACCATGAATACGAATCGAATCCCAATAACAGTATCTCCGTTGAACTACTGGATTATTGGAAATGATGGTAGAGCTGTGGTAGTTCAAGTGAATTCGCTGCCTCAAGGAACGCCAGAGCTATTTTTCTCTCAATACGTTGATGCAGGAGATGGGCGCGGTGTTGTGCAACTGTATTACACAGGTGATGGAGATCCATCACATAAAGCAACTGGATACCAAGTAGAAGTTTATAAGTGGATGAAAAAAACATCAACGATGCAAGTGACGCCTTACGGTGTATTGGATGTGATTCCAGGCGTACCTTATATCTATATCGATACTATATTCTATGACTTCTTTGATATTACCAATGCTTCTTACTATAACGATGAATTAGCTCTCTATAATCCGAATGAATATAACGTAGTAGCTCTCGTTCTCAAAAAGGACGGCCGAATTGTAGATGTATTGGGTGATCCAGCTTCTCATGATCAGTTCATGCCTGCCGGCGGGACATTTATCCGCAAACGTGGGATATACACGGGTTCACAGCAGTTTTCATTGACAGGGGAATGGAATGAGTTTCCGAAAGGAACCCTTCAATTTGTTCCTTTTCACACTCCATAGGTTAATGAACTAAAGGCATCTTTTGATATGAAACCTTGTAATAAAGTAGGCCGACCTCCATGCTCTTGAAATGAGTATGGAGGTCTTATTTATTTCTACTGGAAAAGGATCATGCCGGAGTTGAATTTTATCTTGGGTCAGGAATTCGTATAACAAGATTGCCAAACTGCTCTCCCTTTTCCATCCGTTTGAACGCTTTCGCTGTGTCCTGTAGCGCATACACTCTATCGACTACAGGATTTATATTATGATGTTCCACCCATTGCAGCATCTGGACAAACTCTTCATGGCTTCCCATGGAAGTACCGATCAGGCTAACTTGAGGGAAGAAGATGGATCGGATCGGAATATTCAGATCATCTCCGGAGCTTGCGCCATACATTACGATTCGGCCACCGGGTCGGATAATATCAAAATATTGGGGGAAAAGGGCTTGTCCGATGCTATCCAAAATCAGATCCACAGGGTCAAGTTCGTTATGCTGACTCCAATCCTCATGACTGCCAAATGCTTGTAAAGCTCCCAATCGAATGGCTTCCTTTCGCTTCATTTCGCTCCTTGAAGTTACGGTTACCTTGGCTCCGGCTGATACCGCCATGAGAAGAGCATAGGTGGCTACACCACCTCCAATGCCGGGAATCAGAACATGTTCTCCCTGCTGAAGACCACCACGGGTGAATAACGCACGGTAGGCCGTCAATGCCGATAGGGATAATACCCCTGCTTCCTCCCAAGTTAGATGAGATGGTTTCGGTAATGCATTTTCGGCAGGGATGGTAATATACTGTGCAAGTGTTCCATCCGTTGGTCCACCTATGATCTCAGGTACAATCGGCACATCTGATGCATACTTCCAACCGAGAGTTGGATGAATAATGACTTCTTCACCTACAGAAGGGTGTACAACTCCTTCGCCAGTTTCTACTATTATACCAGCCCCATCGGAGCCTGGAATAAGCGGAGCGTTATAGGTTGTCCGACCTGCCATGATGAAGAGATCGCGATGGTTAAGACCGGCGGATTTTAACTGAATTTTGACTTCGCCGAACCCTGGTGCTCGACTTGTGAATGATGTATATTGGAGCCCCCTGAGGCCACTTCGGCCTGCATGTATAATAGCTTTCATAATGTTACTCCTCCCTTGGATGTAATTAAAGGTCATGATTGAACCTCATTGTACAGTTGGGGTGGTTTCACGTAAAATGAACAGAATTGAATGTGGGTATCAATAAAAACAATAGCTAGCAAGCAGGTGATTATCGTGGATGCAGGAGATTTGAAAATATTTCGGACAGTTGCTCGGGAGGGAAGTATTAGTAAAGCAGCATTGGCACTGAATTATGTGCAGTCCAATGTTACAACGCGGATCAGGCAGCTGGAAAGTCAACTTCAAGTTCCCCTTTTTCATCGCACGAACCGGGGAATGGTACTTACGCCTGCTGGAGATCATTTGCTCGAGTATGCGGATAAAATACTGGATTTGCTGCATGAAGCAGAATTGTCGACTCAAACAGGAAGTAAACCTGCAGGAAAGCTTCGTTTAGGTTCCATTGAGACAGCGGCCTCCAGCTTCCTTGCTCCATTCCTAGCTAAATACCATTCCTGTTATCCAGAGGTACAGACTTCACTTGTCACAGGAGGGACCCATGAGCTGAATCAGAGAGTCATGCAGCATGATCTGCAAGGCGCCTTAGTCTATGGGCCAGTCGATCATCCTGAACTGAACTATATCAAGGTGTTTGATGAAGAACTGGTTCTGATTGCGGAACCCGGCTTGCATCAGATGCCCGAAGTATTAGATAAACCGATGTTGTTCTTTGAGATCGGCTGTACGCACAGAACTCAAGCTGAAGCTTTTCTACATAGTCGTGGGGTCCATACGCTCAATGTAATGGAATTTGGTACACTGAACACGATCCTAAGTGGTGTATCTGCCGGAATAGGGGTATCTTTACTCCCGCGATCTTCGGTTGTTCAAGCCGAATTGAGAGGAGAGGTTTCAGTGATAGCTTTGCCAGAGCCATACTGCAGGTTGGAAGTGGGACTTGTACATGCCCGAAGTGAACATCTATCGGCCGCATTACGTGGCTTGCTGGAGATGATGACTACCAGGCCAGAAACAAAGAAGGAAAATGAGATTTAATTTAGCAAACTAAATTGCACTGAGCACTGTTATTAATCGTGAGAGACAAAACTCAAATTTTTATGATAGTAAAGTGAGGTTCAATGATGAGCTTGTTGATCATACCCAAACTAATCTGTGCAGCAATCATTGCTCTACCAGGTTATCTTCCTGTTCCCAATCAAGAACGAACTGTATTGGCAGAGATCAGAGAAAATCAACAAGACATTACATTACGCGCGGCAACCAAATCTGTTCAAGGGATGTACTCTGGAATTACAGTCACGTGGAATAACCAAACGGAATTATTTCCATGGGAAAACATCAGCGAACCAGCTTATTACCCGGAAGTGGTTACCGCCAATATAGATGGCGAAGGTCAGGACGAAGTAATCATTATACTTACGACTGGAAAAGGTACTGGGGTGCGGGCCTCAGCCATTCATGTGTTACAGGAGGACTGGACTGAAATACCTGTCGGGGATGCAATAGCAAAAGCTCGAAATGTCTTGTCTTCGGAGTATAAGGAACACGAGGCAACGGTTGAATACACGGTGAACATTGCAGGTAAAGAGTATATCTATTCTTATCCTTTTGAAGATGCGGAAATGTGGTTTGATGAGGCAACCATTGGTCGTATTCTCAGGTACAGGGTTCAGGAAAACAAGCTGATTGCCGAAATGCCGGTGCAAGTTTCTCTGGGTACATATACAGGTACGATTGAAGTTGAATACAGGGAGTACAATGGTGAATTGCTTCCCTCAGAAGTCAGTTATATTGAGGACCTCTAGTCAGTAACTATGCTCATATTGAGGCCATTTGGAGGTCTTTATCTTACTTATTAAGGAGGGTTTTCATGGAATCAAAGGCATTGGAACCGATTCGAACTCTTTTGGATCAGGCATATCAGACGGTAATGGGGAGGAGCTGTACACCGGAATCGGAGGAGGCGATTGTTGATTTTGAGAAAAAACACAACGTTACTCTTCCCGAGTCATACCGGGACCTTTTGCTGTACTATGGTGCCTGCCACTTCGGTGATCCTGCGCTCTATTCCGTACAGGAATTGGACTGGGCATACCCTGCTTTTGTGGAGGCGTACCAAGAATATAAGAGAGAGTATGACCTGTCTGAAGACCTGAATCCGTTCCCGATTGGCGGCTTTGGAGAGGGAAGCATCGCTGTTCTGGAACGGAATTCGGGTAAAGTTCTGATGCTTATCCATGATCATGCAGGGGACCATCCATTTCAAGAGGTGGCGCCTCATTTTAACGGATTGATGGAGATGCTAGCTGAATCTGCGATCTGGGTTCAGGAACAGATGAAGTAGTTAAACTAGGTGACAGATTGCTCTTGAATGTATTTGCGATAAAGGGCCGGTGTAATCTCTTCGAATTTTTTGAAGATTTTAATAAAGTACCCGGATTCGTTAAACCCCAGCTCATCACTGATCTGTGAGATCGGCATGTCGGTAACCTCCAGCAATTGCTTGGCCCATTTGATTTTGAGCTTGGCCAGATAGGTTGTGAAATTCTCCCCGGTCTCCTTGGCAAACAGTCTGCTGAAATAGCTTGGACTAAGGTGGCATAGATCTGCCATATGTTTCAATGTCACCTGCTCACTCTTATGACTGTGAATATATTCAAAAGCAGGCTGTAACGCAGGGCTGGTACATGCATTATCACTTGGACTGTTTTTGAGATAGGCATCCGCAATCGCATTGGTCATTTCCTTTTTGATGGATTCAATATTGCGAATGGAGTACCCGGGCAAGATCGTGGACAGATTAACGGATTCCTGGGAGCCGGAGGCCTTCTCGAACATCTCCACCAGCAAATTTTTATTGAGAGCTTCCTCTACAATATAGTTGCACAGCAGGGACAGCATGTTGGAGATTTTCACAATCTCTTCATAGGTCATGACAGGCAACTGATCATAATCGTCCTGTAGTTCCTGCAGCTTGGCTTCATGCATGGGCACGTTTTTGGAAGAGACGATCTGTTCCAGATGGGTACCTTTGTCCGGATCTGCAAGTTTAACTTGCCCTGCCATCACGGCTCCAATGTATTTCCCGTCAATGGTGATGGGAATGGCGATATCAATAATATTGAAATGACACAAATATACATAAGGTTCATTCACTCGAACCGCTTCCAGCCCGCCGCGCGAATCGCACTTCTGGCAGTAGGGAAGAAGTTCGGGATCTTTGCGTACATTTTGGCAGAATGCTTGGCAGCTGCTGTGGCTTGTCACCGGAATGCCTTTGTAGTCGACGGTCAGGATGGCCAGTTTGGTTACATTAGCCAGTGAATCCTGTAGGCGCTTCCATTTATTTAGGTCGAGAATTTTATTGATGTGCAAGTATTCTTTAATCAATGTGTGAACCTCCTTAGCTAACCTAATTAACAGCTCTTAAGCGCTAAAAAGTTAGCAAGTTGTACATATTAGAATGGGATGCAAACGGGTAATGTAAGATGATGTCAACATTCAACCATCCAATGACAATAACATACCATGATTTCAGAAAAAAGCAAAAAATTACGATTGGAAGTTATAATAATTTGTTATCAAAGTCCAATGTGTCTCTCGCATTCATGAGATATATTTAGGTTAATTGTAAACCATTCAAATTTGATGCATTAACACGACCACCCTATTAACTATCTTTAGGAGGCATACCATTATGAGAAAAGCATTTATCAGCCCAACCAAATATGTGCAAGGCGAAGATGAACTGTTGAACCTTGGTTACTTTGTAAAATCCTTTGGAGATTCGGCATTGTTGATCGCACATCCGGATGATGTACAACGGGTAAAGGCGAAGCTTGATGCAACAGCAGAGAAGTTCAATATTACCTTTGTTGAAAGCGGTTTTAGAGGGGAGTGCTCCCGTCAGGAAGTGTCTCGTCTGCAGGAAATTGCGAAGGAAAAAGGATGCACCTGCACTATCGGTCTGGGGGGCGGTAAAGCCATTGATGCAGCCAAATGCGTTGCGGAAGGCGAAGCTTTGATTATTTGCCCAACCATTGCTGCAACCGATGCACCAACAAGTCACTCGGCAGTATTGTACACACCGGAAGGCTCTTTTGATGACTATGCATATTTCAAACAAAGTCCAAGCGTAGTGCTGGTGGATACAACCGTAATCGCTAACGCACCAACACGTTTCCTGGTATCCGGTATGGGAGACGCGCTCTCTACGTATTTCGAAGCAAGAGCAACAGCGAAATCGTATTCCCGTGTAAACGCAAGTCTGCCAATGGGATCCCGCGAAGGATATACTCCGTCTGCTGTAGGTACGAATGCAGCACTGGCGCTGGCAAAATTGTGCTATGAAATGCTGCTGACGGACGGAGCAAAAGCAAAAGTAGCCAGCGACAGCAACGTTGTAACTCAATCGCTGGAAAATATCGTTGAGACCAACATTTTGTTGTCAGGTCTTGGATTTGAAAGTGGCGGTCTCGCCGCAGCACATGCCATCCACAACGGATTGACGGTTCTGGAGGGAACACATCACTTCTTCCATGGTGAAAAAGTATCCTTCGGTACGATTGCACAGCTCGTCCTTGAAAATGCTCCAACCGAAGAGCTGCACGAAGTCATGGACTTTTGCCTCGAGGTAGGACTGCCTGTAAGCTTGGCAGATATCGGTGTAGATACCATTACTCAAGAAGAGCTGCTGAAAGTGGCAGAGATCGCATGTATTCCGGAAGAATCCATTCACGCTATGCCGTTCCCGATCACTGTTCCTGAAGTGGCTGCTGCCATTGCAGCGGCTGACCGTATGGGACGGGAATACAAAGCTCGCCGGGAGGCAAAGTAATGAAGAAAATTATCAATCAGGCTGAAAATGTCGTGATGGAAATGTGCAACGGGATTGCGCTGGCGCACCCGGAGCTTGAATTTTTGAAGAAGTATAAGGTCATCAAACGCAGAGAGATTAACGCAGACAAAGTCAGCCTTATCAGCGGCGGCGGCAGTGGCCATGAACCGGCTCACGCTGGCTATGTGGGGAAAGGCATGCTGGATGCTGCGGTATGTGGAGATGTATTCGCATCTCCTTCCCAGATTCAGGTGTACCAGGCAATTAAGGCAACGGCCAGCAGCAAGGGTACACTCTTGATTATCAAAAACTACAGCGGTGACATGATGAATTTCAAGAATGCTGCACATCTGGCGGAGGAAGACGGTATCGATGTACAGTATGTGCGTGTTGAAGATGACATTGCTGTACAAGATAGTCTCTACACCGTAGGACGCCGCGGCGTAGCCGGAACGGTTCTGGTGCATAAAATTGCCGGAGCTGCGGCTGAAGAAGGACGTAGTCTGGCAGAAGTGAAGTCGGTTGCCGAGAAGGCAGCCCAGAATGTACGCAGCATTGGTTTTGGATTCACGTCCTGTACCGTGCCTGCCAAAGGGACACCAACGTTCGAAATTGCGGGCGATGAAATGGAGTTCGGTGTAGGAATCCATGGTGAACCGGGAATTCGTCGTGAGAAAATTGTTTCTGCCGATGAGCTGGCGGGCCGGATGGTTGAAGCCCTGCTGGCAGACATGAAGCTGGATGGCGACACATCCGCGGAGATTGCCGTGCTCGTGAACGGATTTGGTGCAACACCGCTGCAGGAACTATACTTGCTTAACAACTCCGTTCAGCGCGAGCTGGCAAGACATTCCGGTCTTCATGTAGCCACCACCTTTGTTGGCAATTACATGACCAGCATCGATATGGCCGGCGCATCGCTGACAATCCTGAAGCTGGATGATGAGCTCAAGTCGTTGTTATTCAAGGAAAGCGACACACCTGCATTCAAGGTTTCCGGACCTCCGGCTGCACAAGCAGCCTACTCCGAAGCACTTGAAGCAGTTGTAAGTGAAGACGCTCCTGTTTCCTATGAAGTGGAGACACCTGCATCGGCTGCAGTCATTAACAACAACCAATTCTCCTTGGACAATATCGTGTACCTGATCGATAAGATGGGTGAGATCATCATCAAGAACGAGGTACCTTTCTGTGAGCTCGATTCGCATGCGGGAGATGGGGACTTCGGAATGAGCGTGGCGAAGGGCTTCCGTCAGCTGAAACGCGAATGGAATCATATTATCAACGAAGAGAAGAAGAATATCGGTTCGTTCCTCGATGCATGTTCTCTTGTCATTATGGAATATTGCGGCGGGGCATCTGGTCCAATCTGGGGTTCGGCATTCCGCGCAGCTGGCAAGGCAGTAGGAGATAAACAGCAGCTGACTGTGTCTGAGTTTGCCGAAATGATGCAAGCAGCCGTGCAAGGCATTCAATCCACGGGTGAACGGTCCTTTGGACGCGGCGCAGTCGTAGGCGACAAGACGCTGATTGATGCACTCGTGCCTTGTGCCGATTCCTGGACACAAAGTGCAAATGCGGGTGATGACTTCAAAACCGCATTTGCCAAAGGGGCACAAGCGGCAGTCGAGGGTGCGAAGAAAACCGAAGACATCGTGGCACGCATGGGCCGCGCAGGTACGGTCGGAGATCGCAGTCTGGGGTATCCGGATGCCGGTGCATACGCACTGGGAGTTATTTTCACAGAGCTGTCCGAGTCAATGAAATAGATATCCATAACCAACGTTTCGTCCAATATGGATGTAAGTAATAAAGACCACTTTGTAGCTTGGTTACAGAGTGGTCTTTTTGGTTTAAGAAGCTATAGCAGCAGAGCAGAAATTTGGTGTCCTAATCCCAAATAGTGTAATCTGTAGAACAGATACGTAAGGAATGTGCATGGAACAGCATCTAAATTGACGAGAAGGGATCAGGATCAGTTAATGACACAGAAGTTATATTACGACTCCGCATACACGCGGGATTGGCATACACAAATTACCGGCAGAGTGGACAAGGAAGAAGGTACATATATCACGCTCGCGGAGACAGCATTTTATCCTCATGGGGGTGGACAACCCTGTGACCTCGGCCGAATTGGAGGTGTCGCCGTTCTTGATGTAAACATCGAAGATGGCGAGGTATGGCATAAGGTCGAACAGGCGCCTGAGCAGAAGGAGGTTCACTGCGAGATTGACTGGGAGCGCAGATTCGATCACATGCAGCATCACACAGGGCAGCATCTGTTGTCAGCCATCACGCTGAAGCTGGCTGATGCGATGACGCTCAGTTTTCATCTGGGGACCGAATACGCAACAATTGATGTAGCCGCTGCAGAATTGGGAGCAGATCAATTGACAGCCATTGAGCAAGAAGTGAACCGCCAGATTTACCGCAATGCCCGCATTAGCAGCTCCTGGGTCACTGCGGAAGAGGCAGTGCGTCTGCCGCTCGTGAAGCAGCCCTCTGTGACAGAGGACATTCGTATTGTCGAGATGGAGGGTGTGGAATACAACGCTTGTGGCGGCACACATGTGGCGGCAACAGGCGAGATCGGCATCCTTAAGCTGCTGAAAACGGAGAAGGTTAAAGGTGGGACGCGTATCTATTTCAAATGTGGATTCAGAGCATTAAACGAATTCACAGCAGCACAGCAGGTGTTAAACGGAATTTCGGTGAAATTAAAAACCAGCAGGGAAGAACTGCTTGACCGTATCGATAAAATGGAAACAGACCAAAAACAGCTTCTGTCCGAGCTGAGTACAGTCAAATCGACCAATGATACGTATTATGCGCAGGAGCTCCTATCAGCACGGGAAGGTTTGGTTATTGCCCAGGTATTCGAGGATAAATCCCTCAAGGACATGCAGAGCCTGGCGACCAAGCTGACGGAAGATCATGAGGGCATCGTGCTCTTTGCCAGCATCTCGGAGGCTAAGGTTGTTTTGGCTCAGAACGGGCAGCCGCCTGAGTGGTCTTGTGGTCCATTCTTCAAGGGCAATCTCGGAGCCTACCAGGGCAAGGGTGGGGGCAGTGACAGAATGGCTCAGGCGGGATTTGCCAGCAGTGAAGATGCCTTAGCCTTTTATGAATTTACCAAGGACCAACTGGGACATCACTAAGATGAGTTTTGTTTCTGGGACGGAGTGATAACAGTAAGGAACAGCACGCCACAATGTGGCGTGTTTTTTCACATGAGGGGACGCTCTGAGGAGTGGAGTCTAATACATCCCATGATTTTCCTGTGATATACTCGGGGGTATATCGATCATACGGCAGAGGAGGCACAAAGGAATGACAGAACGTATTCCATGCATTCGTGAAGGATGCACCAATACGATTTTACCGGCAACCGCGGCCAAGACAGGTGGGTACTGCATGCCCTGCAAGCAGGAGATGGAGCGGGAGGAACGCCGGAAATACATTGAAGCGAATCGACGTGACGTGAATTTGTATGAGGGAGTGCATGATCCGGTGGAGATTCTGAAAATCATGCATACAGCTCATGTACGCGATCCATTAATTCAGTATGTGCCATATGAACGTTCCCAAGAGCAAGTCTACCTGTCACTGTTTGCTGAGCAGCAGGAAGAGATGAGAGACTATGCGATGGAGTTGATTCGTACAGATGATATTGATAACGGCAAAGACATTCTCCTGTACCTGGTCTGTTACCATGATATCTCGCTCGCTGCACAGATTCCCGAGTTGTTGGAGCAGGAGATCTACTATCCTGCCATCCTATATAAAAGTGCTTCAGCGAATGTGCGGGAGCAGCTCTTGCAGCAGGTGCACACCGATGACGAGAATCGTAACCATATCCTGATTATGTTAGCCTACATCGGCGATGAGGTAGTCGTGGAGCAGTTCTGGCAGTGGAAGCAGTCTCCGCCGGCCTGGGCAGATCAGTTAAACGTGGAACCAGAGCGATACACCTTCGAAGCAGGGTGGGAACTCACCGAGGACGGGAATCGGAGAGAATTGTTCATCACCCCAAGTTATTCATTATATAAAGGTGATGCAAAGGAAGGAACGATTGCGGCTTCAAGCGGCGTACCCATTCAAATGCTTCAAACAAGTGCCAGCAGCTGTCCATGGTGTGGAACTGCCTTAACGACTCTGATTGCTCTGGATGTGCGACATCCGGCCTTGCAGAATGTTTCCTGGCAAGCCGAAAAGCTGCAGATTCGAACTTGCATCAACTGCAGCTGCTACGGTGTGGTCTATATGGAGACAAGCTCAGCAGGAGAGCCCTTCTGGAGTTCTCACAATGTCATGCCAGTAGGAAAGGAGGACATTGATCCGGAAAACTCGTTTGAACCTGCCCCGGATGCTGGTGATTCATTCTACATTTCGACAGAGCCCCGTCAGGCCTTCCATGGCAGTGAGTGGTCCATGGAACCGTCACTATCCCAGATTGGCGGTCATCCCGGATGGGTTCAGGATTCAGCGTATCCGGTCTGTCCCTGCTGCTCCACAACCATGAAGGCGGTTGGGCAGGTAGACTGGGCGCAGATCGAGGAGTATGGCGAGGGCATGTATTATATGTTTCTATGTGAGCCGTGTCAGATGACTGCGGTGACGTATCAGCAATCTTAACTAAATTAGCCGATTAGGTTTGAAGGTATATTTAAGACAAGCTATGAAACTACTCACGACGCTGCTGTCAGGTCATCCGTTGCAAATAGATTAGAGGTGATTTAAATGGGAGCTTTTGTTTTACTCTTGAAAGACTATGAGGATGAATCAGTTGTGATTTATCGATTCGGCCCAAAAGAAGAGATAATGGGTAAGATTGAATTAAACAAAGGAACTAGAATGTTTTCCGAATTAGAATCAATTAACAACCCCAATCATTCAAATCAATTTTACTTTGATAGAGCCGCTCAAAGAATGGCCAGATGTCTAGTTAAGGAGGGCGGTGTATTTCCTGAAAAAATGACATTTGAATCCTGAGGAGTCGAACTCTGATTGGATTCTCGTCTCTCAGGGTCTTTTATACAGAGGGGCTACCCAGTGCCTGATGAACCCATTTTTGAACAAATAAACATATTACTCATAGCATTACTTGTATAAAGATTTCGTCATTTCGGTTGTATGTACGTAAAGGCTTTAATTTTATACCCTAAATAATGCTATTCCGTTACATAGAACAGGTCGATTATGGTCAGATATCACCACGATTGACCTGTTTTTTTTGTTATCTTCGTTTTCTTACGTTTTTTCAAATTAAGAAAAAATCAAGCTGACGCATTAGATCTCGCCCAATCACTAGATCTGATTAATTACAGCCCCAAATGTAAATCCTTCTACAATTCTGCAGATGCCTGTGTCACCAGACCAGCGAGCCATT
Organism: Paenibacillus sp. ACRRY; assembly: GCF_022346995.1. GTDB lineage: Bacteria > Bacillota > Bacilli > Paenibacillales > Paenibacillaceae > Paenibacillus. Next base: position 210,312 of record NZ_JAKRNM010000004.1, read on the forward strand.
CGTAATCCGGCGTATCCTTTTCCTTGATTTTGATCGTTTTGCGTTCTGCTGGTCCTTCAAATACTCCATCGGGCAGATCAAGAGCAGCCGCATTAAAAATGGTGAAGGGCACCGCCTGTTTGGAAGGGGAGATGACTGCGGTATATTTGCCGTTCTTCAGGAAGTGAGGCTTTTTGTATTGTATGCGCTCCTGCGCGTCCGGAATGGAATCATGCACCAGTTGTCGTAATTGTCCTGCTACGGCGAGTTGCCAGGGGATTGAGATCTGTTCGATAAACTCCGTGACTTCTGTATACAAGGTCATTATTGTCCATCCTCCATTTGTATTGGATTAAATGCTGCCTGTATGAAGATAAATTTAAGACAAGTATTGAATTTTTAGATGAGCAAGACTCAGAATATTTACCTCTACAGGTGGGGGAGCGAAGATCAACTCGTTTTCCCGTCCAGGGACAGGAAATATGACGGGTGGCTTTAATGGTTTACAGGATCAACGCTTGCGAATCACTGAAAACATTGCCGAAAGCAAAAAGGCGAGAGAGTTCTCAAAATTTTCTGAATTTGTGGAGAAGGAAAAGGAGATTGTTAAGGAGACTGTTAAAGGTAATTGGAATCTCGATGATTTACAAAATACAGAAGCTTTCAAAAAAGGAACAACGAGTAACGCATTAAATCATATTTTTGAGGGCGAACTCATAAAAGGACAAGCAGTTGGATTTCATTATGAAGGTATGCCAAATAGTAAGGGGAAAATTGTTGGGAATGTTGATCCCCCTAATGAGTATGGTGTATATAGAGCTAATATAGAGGTTGATGGAGTACTGAAAAAAGCAAAGACAACGTTTTTTCCGAAAGATTGGACATCGCAGCAAGTGGTTGACGAGATAAATATAGCTTTCGATAACAAAGTTGTTTTCAAGAATAATAGATATAGAGGGACTGCAAGTACAGGAATGAGTATTGAGTTTGTTGTAAAAAGTGGAAAAATCACGTCAGCATATCCGTTGTATTAAGGAGAATGGAGATAACAACATGATTAAATATTTGTATACAACTGAATACAGTGAAGATTTTAATGAGGTTATTTTGGATTTCGGTATAGATACATCATTAAAGAATGGTTATCTGATTAGTAATTCACTAGGTTCAGATATTTTTGGGGATTTTGCTACTGTAAAGGATGAAATCGAAAAATTATTTGAATTATTAGAAGGAAAGGTAACTTTATACGAAGGTGGGGGGAATGTAAACATAATAAAATCAGATGAATGTTTTACAATCATTGAAGACATATTTGCCGAAGATGGTGAAGAGGACAGTACATGTAAAATTGAGACTTTAGAATATGCAAAGATCATACTGGTATGGGCAAAGGAAAATTATCAGTATAAGTGCAAACGAGGCGTTATGTTAAGAGAAGAAACAGAATCAGCAGTAGACTGGATAAATAAAAAATGCAATGAGGTGTATGAACTAGAGAGTCGATAGGTGTGAAGCGTTTTATGTAAACTCTCTACAGTCTATGAATGCGAGGAACGTCGTTATATAAACCAGGTCGAGCATGGGTTAGGGCCCACCATGGTTGACCTGGTTTATGTTATCTTCGTTTTCTTACGGTAATATCTTGGAATAGAACCAGCCTAACATATTACACTCGAACGAAATCACTTATAATAGATTAGTTTGTACATCTCTCTACAATTCTGCAGATGCCTGCGTCACCAGACCAGCGAGCCATTCGTAATCCGGCGTATCCTTTTCCTTGATTTTGATCGTTTTGCGCTCCGCTGGTCCTTCAAATACCCCATCGGGCAGATCAAGAGCGGCCGCATTAAAAATGGTGAAGGACACCGCCTGCTTGGAAGGGGAGATGACTGCGGCATATTTGCCGTTCTTTAGGAAGTGAGGCTTTTTGTATTGTATGCGCTCCTGCGCGTCCGGAATGGAATCATGCACCAGTTGTCGTAATTGTCCTGCTACGGCGATTTGCCAGGGGGTTGAAATCTGTTCGATAAACTCCGTGACATCTGTATTCAAGGTCATTATTGTTCATCCTCCATTTGTATTGGATTAAGTGCTTCCCACTCCGGCTTCAGAATGCCCATCATCAGGCGGTCATAATGCCGTCCATCCCGGTATACCGCGGAACGCGCTCGCCCTTCCAACTGAAAACCGGCCTTCTCATAGGCACGAATCCCTTTTGCATTATACGAAATGACGTCCAGCCCCACACGATCGAGGTTCATTTCATGGAAGGCATATCGCAAAATCAGATTCAACGCTTCTGTTCCATACCCTTTGTTACGATGTTCGGCAAGTCCGATGCCAATGGCCAGCTGTCCGCAGCGGTTGTTCCATTCAATGCTGTGAATGACGACAAAACCGATTAGTGTATCTTCCTCATGTTTTCGAAGCCTGAAGTACACTTCTTTGTTTTTCGTCTCCCCCTCATCCTCCAATTGCTTCTCCGAATAGGGAATGGCAATATCGGTATCCACATTACGAAGATACTCGGGATCTTCATTCCATTGCAGCATTGTCTGCACGTCTCCCTCACGTGGAGGTGTCATTTTCAATCGTTTGCTATGAAACAGGTTGTCCGTTGTCAGTGTCATGTTGGTCTCCTTTGAAGATAAATTTAGCTCGCTTCACCTCAGAACGGAATTGAACTGTATGGTTGCTGCGCAATATCTTCGCCCCTTTGGAAAATTAGATAGCCCCATCATACTGGAAATTTCAGGGGATCACAATATACATTTCAGTGGGTTTTCTTAATCTCTTGTCAGTAAACCTGCCACGGTAGTAAGATGGAATCATAAGTTTAAATGCAGCGATGGAATATACCAAAATTGTTGGCAGGAGTGGTTGTTATGGAGATCAGAGTGGATGATTTGAGTGGGGATCAGGTTAAGGGGTTGATCGCAGAACATTTGCTGGGCATGGCCGAAGATTCGCCGCCAGAAAGCATACATGCATTGGATCTGGATGGGTTGAAGAAACCCGAGATTACATTCTGGTGTGCATGGGAAGGTGAAGAATTGCTGGGATGTGGAGCCATGAAGGAATTGAGCGCCGAGCATGCCGAACTGAAATCGATGCGTACAGCCAAGGCCCATCTTCGAAAAGGCGTAGCGAGACAAATCTTGACTCACATCATTGAGGTTGCTAGAAGTCGGGGGTACAAACGTATTAGCCTGGAGACCGGGTCGATGGATTCGTTTATCCCGGCACGCCGGATGTATGAAGACTTTGGATTCGAATACTGCGAGCCTTTTGCAGATTATATATTGGACCCGAATAGTGCATTCATGACGAAGGAGTTATCACCGCTTGGTTAATCTCCTTGTTGTTTCAATTTCGTTTTCAAAAGGGTAATCAACCAGGATTCTGCCTTCGCAGGGTTCTGGTTTTTTGACGTGGCCGTATGAATTGAATGAATTTGCCATAAGGAACTTCTGTGCTGAGGCATGAACAATAGGGTATACTGGAAATTATGTTATAAAAGCTTGTGAGAAGATTACAGACGTTGTTGACATCAGGAGGACTTGAATTGGCTCAGACAGAAGGAACATTACAGAAAAAGCTTAAACCAAGACACATCAGCTTCATGGCCATGGGTGGTGTCATTGGAACCGGGATTTTCAAAGGCAGTGCCGAAACGATTGGACTCGCAGGTCCGGGCGTTATTCTAACGTACATTTTTGCCGGACTGTTACTGCTAGTTGTAATGGCAGCGATGGCAGAGATGGCTACCGTCTATAAAAACAAAAACATGAAAGACTTCGTGCAGGAAGCATTCGGCAGCAGGGTTTCCTTCGTTATGGGATGGATGTACTGCTTCCTATGGTTATCCGTGTGTGTCATTGAGGTGATCGCTGCGGGAAGCTTCTTGCAATATTGGTTCGCGGAAGTGCCGTTATGGATGCTGAGTCTGGCGTGCGCGGCATTTATTATACTCGTTAATCTGTTGAGTGTTGGGGTGTTCGGGGAGTTTGAATTTTGGCTGGCAGGCATCAAGATTGCCATGATCATTATTTTTATCATCCTGGGTGCCGCATTGATCTTTGGTATTATTCCAAGTGACAACACACCTTATTTGCAAAATTACACACAAGCGGGAGGTTTCCTCCCGAATGGTTGGTCATCGATCTTCTCCGCGCTGCTGGTGGTCATGTTCTCGTATGGAGGTTCGGAACTCATTGGTCTGACACTGACGGAGACGGAAAATGCGGACAAGGTCATGCCGAAAATTGTGGGCAATTTCATGCTCCGTATTATTTTGTTCTTCACGCTGCCGATTCTCATCATCTGTGGTCTGATTCCATGGAATGAGCTCGGGCCGGAGAGCAGCCCGTTTGTACAAGTACTGGCTTCCACAGGTCTGCCTGGTGCAGCGCATATTATGAACTTTATTCTGGTGACTGCCGTTCTATCGGCTGCAAATTCCGGCATCTACGGTGCATCCCGGATGCTCCATTCCATGGCGGTGGGCGGTGAGGCTCCAAAAGCACTGTCCAAAACCAATCGGAGCGGCAGTCCGGTGAATACGCTCTTGGTCTGTTCCGTTATTTTGCTCGGAGGCTCCATGCTTGGACTGTTCGCTCAGGATCAATTGTTCCGCGTATTGCTCGCAGTGCCTGGCTTCGTCGTGATGCTTGTATGGATCTGCATCGCCACTTCCCAGTTAAAATTGCGGAAGAGATATCCGATCACACCGACATTCAAAGTGTGGGGATTCCCTTACGTAACCGGACTGGTCGTACTGGCCCTTAGCGTGATTGCAGTGATGTTCATATTCGATGAGGGCAATCGATTCAGCATCAGTATCTGCCTCGGTGTCCTTGCCGTATTGATTATCTGGTCCCTGATCCGGTTCAGGAAGTCGAATGGACAGGAAGTTTAAGGCTTGCAGAAGTGAAATTGAAGAGTAGAGGTGTGGATCTCTACATGGACCAAACATCTCGGCATATATGCCGGGATGTTTTTTTATGTGCAAAGGAATGATCTCAGAGTATAAGGGAAGATATGATCTGTTGCATTTGGTAGATATTAGGGGTAATACGAACTATGGAAATAAACCAGCAGTCGCTACGAAATAATATAGTTCCATTTTATAATAGAAGGCCAAGTGTGTATATTTGAATCAATTCAATATTTCCTGCCTGCCGTATTCTTATAACAACGTAATACATAATTCGAACGAGGTATCATATGACAACGATAAAGGTAACACCTGAACAATTATCATCTGTTTCTAAACAATTTGCAGTCGCACAGAGCCAGGTTTTTCAGATGAATAGTATCCTGAAACAACATTTATTCGAGATCGAAAGACAGTGGGGTGGAAGCACAAAAGAAAAGTTTTACGTTGATTTTGTGGTTGCCCAAAAGATAATGGATAACTTTGTTTCATTATCTCAGTCGATTTCGAAAGAACTCGAAGGACATGCAGAAAAATTCAGACTTGCAGATCAGCAAGCAGTGCAATCTTATGATTCGAGGTGCGCACCCCCACCGCCGGATGAATGTAGGGCTCCGGCAACGGACAACCGTAATGCATTCCAAAAATCAGCTGACAGCTTGGCCGAGTTGGGTCGTGCATTTATGCAATCTGCAGACGATCGATATCAAAAACGTTATGATAGTGTAGGGGGATTTCTGGATTACTGGACGTTTGGTATCCCGAGTGGACTGGTTCAGGGATATGTAGACCGGGCGGATAAAGCATTTAACTCCCCCAATGATACAGCAAACTGGCTTACATTCGGTATTCACGGCACGATTAGGGAGGCTACTATGCCAACCAATGCCTGGTCCAGCGAACACTGGGCGAATATGATTGGTATGGGAGGGCTGATGGTTGGTACCGGATATGCCTCTTCTATGATCAAACCGCATAATCTACTGACATCTTCAGGAGGGGGCGTGAAAATAAATTCGTTCACACGTCCATCGGGTACAGGACAAATGACGGGTGGATTTAATGGCTTTCAGGATCCCCGCATGCGAGTATTGGACAATATTGCCGAGAGTAAAAAGGCGAGAGAATCATCTGGGTTTTCCAAGTTTATGGAAAATGAAAAAGAAATTGGAAAAGGGGATCATCGTCAGATTTCTTCAGACGGTTTGAGAAACGAACTAGAACTAACAGATGCACAGAAAACCGAACTGGTTAATTACTCTAAAACATTAGGTTTCCCAGAAGAGAATATAGTGTTTCGAGAACATTGGAATACCGGAATGATGTACGACAGACTGTATATCAATACAGACGTTTTACCTGCAGAGACTCATGGAACTGGCACATTGAGTGCCAATGCACGTGTTTCGGGTAGAGCTACTATAGCTCATGAAATTATTGGACATTATGAGGCGTTTAAAAGCGGGAGAGCCTTTGAACTATATAATCTTGATGATAATACGTATACACGGAATTTTGCTTTAGACGAAGCTCAAGCCAGTATAAGAGCAGCGAGATTCGCTCCAGAGTTAAATTCTGTAGAGAGAATAACACTACTAAGAGATGCAATTACAAGATTGAAAAATGCAGATCTCCGTATACGAGATGTCAAGAATGAACTTTATATTCAACATAGATAGAAAGGATATTAATATGTATAAATTGATGAATGTTGGAGATGTTTTTGAATCATTAGAATATGGCACTATTTTAGTGGGTATCAATCCTGAACTTGATGATCTCAGCCATGATCAAATTAAAAATCGCATCGATAATCGTATTGTTATTAGAACACCTGATAAAAAAGAATTTTCAATAGAAGTGGTTTCAATACAAATCTCAAATTCATTAATGAATAAGAAAAGCATTGGTATATGTGTTGGTAGATCAATCAACCAACATGATATTCCCCTCAACTCAGAAGTGTATACAGAAAAGTCTTAATGAGTTTAATGTCATGATTAGATGATGGTTGCCTTACACAAAAAAAGATAGCAATTATAAATAAAAAGGAGGTTTAGTTCAGTGACTAGATTGATTGAGGATATTTTAATTATAGCTTGTAAGGATAAACATGAAACTTTCGGACTTTAAAAGCACCTGATGTAATGTCGAAGGAAACATTAAATAAGTATTTTAATACTTACTTGGATTTAATTGAAAACACAGATGATTTGGACTGCATAGAAGTTTTAGATTATCAGAACTAGCTGATAGAAAGGTTTATACCCACGAATTGTTGGAATCTAATTTAAGATCAAGAGTCGATCAAATAGTTCTCAGACTAAGGGATGTTTCGTCTGCCGGACTGGTCGATAATTATGCCTGTGTGGTTATAAACCTGAATTTGCGAAAAAGTTATGAGTTGATGAATTTAGCTTTAAATATGGATTTGGACAAGCAGGTTAAGGAAATCATTGAAGAGTCTATAGATAAAATTGGGGAAGACATAGATATTTCTTACAAATCTAACTGAGAGGTGCCCTGATTGAATCAACTTAACATTTTAACCCCTGAAGTATCTAACGAAGTAATTTTTGATCAGATCCAACGGGAGTTGGTGCACCGAGCTGCACTGGACCAAACATCTCGGCATATATGCCGGGATGTTTTTTTTTATGTGCAAAGGAATGAGATCAGAGAGTTGAGATCAGGCGGCAACGAGGTCTTGCTCTTTCGAGTCTTTTCTATGTTGAAAAGTGAGGCAGAGATCCTTGGCCAGCAGGAAGTCTTTAGAGAGTATTGAAACCAGATATGAAAATAGAAGTATATAATTAGAAGAATTAAATATTTTAGTTAACGACTGGGAGAAGGGAGAGATGGATGTAATAACATTATTTTAATAAAGTTAGGTTACGAAGGATTAGCAGGGGGAGAGTTTAAGCAGAAGTGTAATTCTAAATGTGTGAGTTGCTACGTAATGATGAAGTTTGTGTTTGGATACAACCATAGAGGGAGGACGAGTATGCCATTCATTGGAGGAATGATTTTAGTCTTTATCTTAGCATTTATTCTATGGTCATTAATGTTCCCGCTATTCAATATGGTAGGTAGAAGAGTGTTGAAAAGATACAACAAATTCAAACAAGAGGAGAATGTAAATGAAGAATCTAAAGACGTTTAAGGTAGGGGCCATTTCAGTAGCATTAGTGATTATTATAGGAGTAGTGTTGGTAAGCTTTTTTGTGACACGAATTCCTAACGGATATGTTGGCGTTGTCTATTCACCAAATGGGGGCGTAAAAGATAATACGCTGAGTCAGGGATGGAAGTTGGTTGGTGCTTTTGATAAGGTAACCAAATATCCAATTAGAATTCAAACCGTTGAATACAAAGATATTCAGATTGCTACGTCTGACGGAAAAAACATCACAATCGATTTTGCTTACAACTATCAAGTAGAACCAAGCCAAGTGTCTTCGATCTTCAATACCTTTGGACCCATTAGCATTCAAGAAATTGAAGATACATATTTGAAAACACGTTTTCGCGATGCTGCCCGGAAAGGTATTTCTAAATTTACTGTAATCGATGTATATGGAGAAAAATCATCTGAGGCTGGCGTAGACGTTCAACAACGTTTCGCAGACGATGTCAAAGAGCTAGGATTCATTGTATCCAATGTGACCGTTGGTGTTCCGCAACCAGATGCAAAAACCCAAGAAGCCATAGATAAACGGGTTGAGGCATCTCAAGAGTTGGAACGTAAAACGACTGAGCTTGAAATTGCGAAGAAAGAGGCAGAACGGAAACGTGTGGAAGCACAAGGTAATGCAGACAAACTATTGATTGAAGCAGAAGGTCAAGCCAAAGCAAATAAAGAGCTTCAACAATCACTTACAAGTCAATTGGTTCAATACGAGACGATTAAGAAGTGGGACGGGGTGCTTCCATACGTCAGTGGATCCAATACGCCAATGATCCAGTTACCAACTGCAGCTACAAAGACTGAAGAGGTAAAATAAATGAGGGGGAGTTTGTCTCCCCTAATGAGGTACAGATTTTCCTTAACAAATCCAGCGGAGAGATGCCCATTGACATTGAATCAACTTAACATTTTACCCCCTGAATCATTTAACGAAGAAACCTTTGATCAGATCCAGCGGGAGCTGGTGAAAAGAATAAACTTGCAGAACAGCTTCAACAAGGAGGATGTCCATCTGGTGGCAGGAGTAGATCTGGCGTACTGGGAGGATGGAGACCGGACACTTGCGGTGTGCTGCATTTGCGTAGTGGACTACACTACCCATGAGATTGTGGAAACGAAGTCCTTCCAGGATGAGATCAAGGTGCCCTATATAGCGGGGTATCTGTCCTTCCGAGAGCTGCCGCTCATTCTGGATACATTCAAACAACTGGAGAATGATCCGAATCTGGTCATGTTTGACGGAAACGGCTATCTGCACCCACGGCATATGGGGATTGCCACCCATGCTTCGTTTTACCTCAACAAGCCTACCATCGGCATCGCCAAGAGCTATCTCCGAATTCAAGACACGGACTATGAGATGCCAGCAAGCGAATCGGGTGCTTTCACGAATATTGTGATTAATGGCGAAGTCTATGGCCGTGCACTTCGAACACATTCTCAGGTCAAGCCGATTTTTGTCTCCTGTGGCAATGGGATCGATATCGATACCTCTACCGAAGTGACTCTGGTGTTAATTAACAAAGAAAGTCGATTACCCATCCCTGTAAGGCAAGCTGATTTGGAAACGAAAAAGCACCGGGCTGCACTGAAACAAGCAGACGGTAATAAAGGCGGTAAGGGCTAATCAAGTTACGAATAATACCGAAAACTCTGACGAACACGTTGGAGTTTTTTTATTTGCATTATAGCGTAACGATTTCACCTCGAGCAGGAGCGACGAAGTTCCGTCCAATCGAAGCTGACACAGTGATGATAGCGTTTTAAAGACATCCAATATTTTCTTGCTTAATTCGACATATTCATATACTATTTTCCCATACTTAGTGCTTCAAGCCTATGACTTTTGGGTAGGACCGGTGATAGAGGCTTGGGTTTCAGGGGAGAGGAAGAGGAACGGATGGTCAGGTTTTTCAGAAGGCGTTTGGTTGTGCGAATTGTTGCAGTTGTTACACTGGTCATGTTGGTGATCTACACGGGGAGCATGCTGCTTCAGTTGGCCAATATGAAGTTAGCCGCGCAGGAGGCCATTTCAAGTTACAATATCCAGATTGCCCAGAGCTATGTTCAGCAGATGGATACTGCACCCTATGCCGAGTTTGCCCAAGATCCCAAGGAAAATGAGATGTTCCTGAAGATTCGTGATGAACTGGATGATTTTCGTGTAAGCATTGGGGCCATGTATGTGTATTTTGTCAAAATAGATGATCAAGGCACGCCGCTTATTATGGTGGATGGCATGAAAGATGCCGATAAGGCTTCTCCGATTAATGAAGCCACCGATATTCCAAGCGATGCTGTCCAGTGGCTGCTGCAAGGACATACGGCTAGCTCACCGATCATTAACAACGAGGAGTACGGCGAATATATCTCATCCTATGCTCCCATATTGGACCAGAATGGAGTCATGATTGGTGCGCTCGGAATTGATACGGCTGTATCCGTTATTGGCAGCATCGAGGCAGATATCCTGAAGTCAAGTATTCCGTTCTATGGACTTCTGCTGCTTATTACGGTTGCGGGCATTGGTGTGGTCCTTTGGTTCATTGTAAGAGGGCTGCGTCCGCTGCGGCCTTTGAAGGCAAGTGTGGAGCAGATGGCACAGGGGGAGCTTGCAGAAGCAAGCCGCATATTGACATCATATCGCCCGCGCAGCGAAGACGAGATTGGCACGACATATCAGGCGATGACTCATATGTCGGGTCATCTGAATAAAATCGTTAGCGATATGGTTGCAGGTGTATCCGCTACCACCAATATGCTCGCCCAATCGACCAAGCAGTTTAACCAAAGCACCGATGAGATGGTGGGGATGAGTCAGGCGGTTGATCAATCCGTTGAACAAATTCGCCAAGGAGCTCACACGCAAAAACAGGGGGCAAGCGACAGCGCCCATGCCATGGAGGAGATCGCTAAAGGCATCACCGACATATCAGAGTCGTCCATGGCTGTATCCGATGCGGCAACCAGTGCACTAAACACGGCGCAAACCGGCAAGCTGAGCATGTCCCGAATGAAAGAGCAGATGCAGAGTATTTCGGCCGTTTCGGATGAAGTGGTAGCGATGGTACATGTGCTGAATAATTACTCCCAGGAGATTGGCGGCGCGCTGCATACGGTGAACGACTTTGCAAGCCAGACGAAGCTTCTTGCGCTGAATGCCTCCATTGAGGCGGCCCATGCAGGGGAACATGGCAGAGGTTTCGCCGTGGTTGCAGAAGAGGTCCGCAAGCTGGCCGAAGCCTCGAGCACATCCATGCAGCTCATCTCGGATCTGCTGCTTCGCATTCAGCAGGAGTCACAGCAGATCGGCTCACAGATGGGACTAACCTCCAAGGAGATTGGAGAAGGGGTTACGATCACGGCGGAGGCGGAGCTTGCTTTCTCCCATGTGGTCGAAGCGTTCCAACTGGTGACCAGCCGTATTCAGGAAGTCTCTGCAGCGGCAGAGGAGATCTCGGCAGGGTCGGAGGAAGCAGCAGCTTCGGTGAATACCATTTCGCAGATTTCAACCGGAGTTTCGGATCATTCCGATGACATCTACCGCCTGATGCAGGAGCAGAAGATCCTGTTCCAGGAAGTGGCCCGGACATCCGTTTTGCTGGAGCAGCAAACCAATGAGATGAGCGAAGCCGTGAGAAAAGTAAAAGTGTAGGCATCACAAAGAGAAGGTACCCATGCTGCTGGAGGAGTGGAAGCAGATCATCCCCAGCGTGTGGTGTACCTTTTTGTTTTATTTGGTCCCTGATTAATGTTGCTTGTGCTTAGAAAATTGAAAAGACTTAACTCTTGAAATAATCCAGCTCGATCGCCTGTCTGAACTTCTGGGCAAATCGTTCGGCGGCTACGGCAACCTCCTTGGACTCGGTCTGTACGAAGCCGATTTGCATCTTGGGCTGGTCAATGGAGGCGATCTCCACCATCTTCACAAGGCCTTCTTTCCACAATGTGTTCTGGTAGAAAGAGAAGTCATGGCCGATGCTGGATGCTATATTGTTTTTAAGCACCGTGTTGATCGCTTCCGAATTATTGGTCTTGAAGAGGATGGACAGCGCTCCATGATCGTAGGTAAAATCCTGAATGAAATCTTCTATGAAGCCATCGCGGTACAGCGCGAGGGGATGCTCCTTCAGTTGATCCGGCGCCACCCGGCTCAGCTTGGCCAGATCGGACTGGTGATGGGTGCCTACAACCAGTTTGCCGGAATACATTGGGCTGAAATGCAGTCCATCGAATTCACGCAGCTGTTTCGTGTAGATGGCAATGAAGCCAAGGTGTGCCTTGTTGTTCCGAATATCTTCGATAATTTCCATCGAACCTTTCTCTTCAATGGAAATGTTCAATAGAGGATGCTCCCGTTTCATATCGGCAGTGGTCTGGACAAGGTAGTGCATGACACTGGGAAAGGTCGCTACATGCAGATCGCCTGTCAGGCAGGACGCTTCCACATTCAGCGATTTTAATTCATCAACCCGCTGCAAAATGTCCAGTGCCTTGGCAATGAACTGTTTGCCTTCCGGTGTAGGGTGGGTCCCCTGACGGGAGCGCTCAAACAGGATCAGGCCAAGCTCCTTTTCCAGACGATGGATCGACTGACTGATGGCCGATTGGGTAACATGAAGGTGTTCCGAAGCGGCGGAGAACGATTGGGTTTTGGCAATTTCAACGACATATTCAAGCTGTTCCAGATTCATGGGCTCATCTCCGTTTTAACATTACTGCTACTAATATTAACATTAGTATCTATAAATATGAATAATAAGTGAACGGCGATATAATATATAGACAAGCTTTTTATAAGCTCAATAAGAGGGGATGGATTTACATGAAAGCAGCAGTATGGTACGGCCATAAAGATGTTCGAGTGGAAGAACGTGAAGTTCCGATCGCTGGATCCGGACAAGTCAAAATTAAAGTGGAATATGCGGGGATCTGCGGCAGTGACTTGCATGCTTATCACCATGGTGTAGGGATTCAAGAAGGTGAAAATCATCCGCTCTCCGGTCAGAAGGCACCATTGACATTGGGACATGAGTTCGCCGGAACGGTCAGTGAATTGGGAAGTGATGTAAGCGGTATCAGCGTAGGGGACCGTGTTGTGGTGGAGCCATTGTATCATTGTGGCAAATGCGAATACTGTATCCAGGGACGCTATAATCAGTGTACCGAATTTGGTTTCGTAGGTTTGAATGGGGATGGTGGTTTTGCGGAGTATGTTGTTGTTGAGGCCTATATGGTACACCCATTGCCAGACAATGTTTCTTTTGAAGAAGGAGCACTTGTTGAGCCTACAGCGGTAGCTTTCCATGCCGTTCGCCACAGCAAGCTGAAAGTGGGACAGAAGGTCGCTGTGTATGGTGCAGGCCCAATTGGATTGCTGACCATTCTATCTGCAAAAGCGGCAGGAGCTTCCACGATCTATGCGGTTGACGTGTTCGAGGAACGCCTGAACCTGGCAGCTAAACTGGGAGCCATTCCAGTGAACAGTGCCAAAGCGAATGCAACGGAAGTAATTCTGGAGCAATCTGGCGGAATTGATGTCGCCTATGAAGCAGCAGGTGTACAACCTACGATGGATAGTGCTGTAGCGGTAGTCAAAAAAGGCGGAGAAGTGGTTGTTATTGCAGCCATCCCTAACCCACTGCAGGTGAACTTCTTCGATCTTCTGGTGAAGGAAGCGAACCTGACGGCCACATTGGCATATCGTCACATTTTCCCTGAAGTGATCTCCCTCATTGCTGAAGGAGCACTCGATGTGAAACAGGTCATCACGAAGAAAATCAAACTGGATAACATCGTGGAAGAAGGACTGGAACTGCTGATGAGCGACAAGAGCCATGCGAAAATTTTGGTGGAGATCGGCGGTTAATAACCAGTATTACACTGCTGGATCTTCCATAGTAAAGGCCACTCGGATGAGTGGCCTTTTTGTCATCTTTATCACATCAAATGAACTGAAGTTTATAGCTTGCGCCTAATATTATGTGTTCCCGCATGAATCAGGCATCGTAACGATAACAAATGGCATTGCCGCCGCTGCTGCGTGTACTGAACTCTTCATCCTCCACAAAACCAAATCGTTCATATAAGCGGATGGCATTCGTCATCTGCCCACCCGTGAAGAGGTACACCGTGTTTTTGCCCATGTCCTTGGCGGATGCAACACACCGACGAAGGAGCTCGCGGGCAATGCCGTGTCCTCTCCACGCCGGATCCACGCCAAGCAGGCGAATAAACGGATAATCAATGGGGAGTTCAAAATTGGGATAGGCATTATGTGCCGTTTCGAACAATTGCACGGTCCCCACAATCTGATCGTCCACTTTGGCGACCCACAATTGCGTGAGGTAGGGATTGTCCAGTGATTCCTCGATGTCTTTCACATAGGCTTCCCAACGTTCCTGATCCTGAAAGGTGTCCTTGTACTCCGCATAACTTGCAATGAGGATATCTACGATCCCTTTATGATCAGCTTCTGAAGCGGGTTGAATCGTGACTGCCGTTGTCGTCATTTCAATTTCTCCTTCTGAAATGGGGTGGAATGAATACAGTTATTTCACATCTTAACACAACTAAATTTATCGGAATAATCAAAATATTCTATTGAATACGCATGAATTTCTATGAGTCAGTCTACGCGACAATCTTATTATTTCATACTAATCCATCGATCATAAACGATTGAGCTGAGTGGAATACAGGTTATTGCGATATTCGGTTGGCGTACTGCCTTCGTATTGCTTGAACATGCGCAGAAACAGTTTGTAATCCGAGAATCCGCATTGTCCGGCTATTTCCTTAACACTGGCATTGGTATTGAGCAGTAGCTGTTTGGCCCGGTTGATCCGCTCGGTAAGGATGTAGGTTTTAAGCCCAATACCTTTCTCGCGTTTCACCATTTTGGAGATATAGTCCTTATTAAAATTAAAATGCTCCGCAATCTTGCCTACCGTGATATCGGTATGAAGATGAATACCAACCCACTTGCAGATATGGTCAACAACCGCGTTATGAGGGCGATAACCAGCCTCCGTGTTGCGTTCCAATTCTTTTAACAGCAGGAGAAGTGCGGCATCGGCCTCTTCGGTGGAGAAGGATGAGACATGCAGCAGCTGCTTGAACAGTTGATTGGCCGTGGAGGGTACCGGGATGGTCGCATGTGTGGGATAATGATCGAACCCTTCAGCCATCGTGTCATAGTGAACCCAGTAAAAGCTGACAGGAGCATCGCTGACTTGATACCCGTAATGGGTATGACCGGCTCTCAGAAACAGCAGATCATTGGCGCGAACCACGTAATGCCGCTCCTCCTCCGCAATGTACATTTCTCCCTCCAGCATCAAAATGATCTCATGCACAGGCATGATCCGTTTCATATGTGTCCAATTGCCTTCCGTGATGAACTTGCCGCACAGATAAAATTCGAGTGGCTTCTGCATAAGACGGATTTATCCACCTTTTCTTGGATTATGAGTCTGATGTAGTTGTATTTTATTTGATAATATGTGGATATTCAAGGGTTTTTATGAATTAGAAGTTTTGAAGCAACTGGTGGATAGAACGGATTTTACCCTCTCGTATGATGCCGGAAAGATTTCAGGAACAATAACATTCTTTACATATTAAGGAGGAGCATAGGTCATGATCGAAACAAAAAGTGGATTTTTGGGTCCGGAACACGTACAGCTATTAAACGGGGTTTTTCAGACGTCTCAAGAGGTTGGGGAACGCTATCTGTTATCGCTGGATATTGATCGGTTCCTGGCTCCATGTTACGAGGCACATGGATTAACGGCGAAGAAGGAGCGGTATGCCGGCTGGGAGGCACGTACAATCAGTGGACATTCCCTGGGTCATTATCTGTCTGCTCTGGCTGTAACTTATCAGGCGACAGGTAATGAGACGCTCAAGCAAACATTGGATTATGCTGTCACCGAGCTTGCGGGAATTCAGCAGGCAACAGGCAGCGGATATATCGGTGGGTTAACCGAGGAAGCGTTCGACGCGGCATTTCGGGCTGAGCGGATTGGCAGTTTTGATATCAACGGATTCTGGGTTCCGTGGTACAGTGTGCACAAAATTTATCGCGGTCTTCTTGATGCTTACAAGCTCACAGGTAATCAGCTCGCCCTGGATGTTGTTATCCGGTTCGCTGATTGGGCTGTGACAGGCATGAGTGCCATGACAGAGGAACAGGTACAGACGATGCTCCAGTGTGAGCATGGCGGCATGAACGAGGTATTCGCTCATTTGTATGGCATTACGGGTAATCGCGTGTATCTCGATACGGCCAACCGCTTCACCCACCACATGATCCTTGAGCCATTGGAGCAAGAGCGCGATGACCTTCAGGGCAAACATGCAAATACCCAGATTCCGAAAGTGATCGGTGCAGCCGAGATTTACAATCAGGATCATTCACATGAGAGCTACCGGACGGCGGCGGAGTTTTTCTGGGACACAACGATTCATCACCGCTCCTATGTGTTTGGTGCCACGAGCATATCGGAACATTATGAAGCTAAGGGTATGGAGAGTCTTGGCATCAAAACCGGGGAGAGCTGCTGTACCCACAACATGATGCATCTGACGAAGCAGCTGTTTGCCTGGAACCCGGACAGTGCCTACATGGACTATTATGAGAACGCTATCTACAATCACATCCTGGGCACACAGGATCCTGATACAGGGAACAAAACGTATTTTGCCTCAACCCTCCAAGGTCATTACAAAATCTACGGTACACACGATACCGCATGGTGGTGCTGCACAGGCTCAGGTATGGAGAATCCCGGCAAATATGCCGAGGCCATCTATTTCGAAGATGAACAGGATCTGTATGTGAACCTCTATATCGCATCCGGACTGGACTGGACGTCACAAGGGCTATCCCTGAAGCTTGAAACCGACTTTCCTTATTCGGAAAAGGTAACCCTGACGATTACCGGAGGCCATGCCCCGGCCAATCTAAGACTACGCGTGCCCTCTTGGCTGCAGGAGCCAATGACGGCAACCGTCAATGGGGATACGGCCCATCCGTATACACGGATGGAAGCCGGCTATCTCTCCATCCAGCGCACATGGTCCGCCGGGGATGTCGTGACCATCACCCTGCCAATGTCGCTGAGCCGATACACGTCCAGGGATGATGCCCACAAAGTCGCCTTCCTGTATGGACCCATTGTGCTCGCAGGCGCACTGGGCAGCGAAGGGCTGCCGGAGGATACCATCGTGGATGAGACCGCGCTAAATCCGAAGACAGCACCCGTGCCTGTGATTTGGACGGAGCAGGAGGATGTCCGGGAATGGATCAAGGTGGTGGATAAGGGGACGTTAACCTTTGAGCTTAGCAAGGACGTGACGTCAACGGGTGAAGCCGTGAAGCTGATTCCGTTCTACGATGTGCATCATGAGTTTTATACGGTCTATTGGCCGTTCAACGATGAAGGCGATGCACTGGAGAAGGAACTGAATGCAATTACGATCGACAGGGTGCAGCCAGACGGTCAGCAGGACGAGATCGGGCATCATCTGGATAGCAATTGCCGTGCAGAACATCACAACGGTTCCTATACGGATAGCCGTAACAGGCTGCATATGTGGCGCGAAGCCTATGGTGTCAGCGGGGCCTATTTCAGTTACCGGCTGGCGGTGGATGGTTCTGGTACCAATGTTTTGTGCGTCGGCTACTGGGGCGGGGATCATTCACCATTTGAACGGGAAGGGATGAGGTATGACAGATCATTCAACCTACTGGTGGATGGAATTGTAGTTGGCGAGCAGCGAATCCATCTGAACAAGATTGGTGAGGTTTTCTATGCGACCTATGATATTCCTCAGGCTGTTACCTCCGGTAAGGATAGTGTGACCGTTACGTTCCAGGCTATTGGTGATCATGGGTGCGCAGGGAAAGTTGTCGAGGTGCGGACGACCCGGAGCAAGCCCGAATCTGTAATTTCATAAACCTTCAGAGCATGGAAATCAGCTAACACAATGGTATAATGAGGACAAAGTCGTACCCTTTCATCAGCTGTTCAGGCTGGAATAGAATTAAATTTAAAATACTCCGGTGCCCAGTGCCCGGAGTATTTTTGTTTGCCATCTTCGGCTCGTCCTATATAAAAAATGACACGTAACCTCCAGATTCCACGTATTACCTGTAAATCTTCCTTTTTCCGAAAACGGATATTTTCGTTTGCTCCTCCATCGTAAATCGGTTCCCTAGTGAACCGTCAAAAATCCGTCCTCATGTCCCTATATCGATGAAATGGGATGAGCTTGCGCCACGTATATATTAGGATATCCATATTCATCGACCGAAACAGGGCCGCATCATGTACAATGAGAGATATACGCTAGTGGGAAATATCGACAATTGGACCATCATATAGCGAGAAAGGAGGTCAGCGGATTACGATGACCAAATACATAAAATGGCTGGGCCTGATCTTCGGTGTTGTCGTCCTCAATATTCTGTTATTTTCACCAGGCTTCATCGGGCTTGGCTTCGGTGGTGGAGCCTTCTCCACTGCACTGTCCGTCACCCTGCTGTTCGGAAGTGTGATGGCCCTATTTTACGGAAGTTACACCCTGCTGTTCAAACAGCCTGTAGTCTTGCCGGTTAAGCAGATCGAGACGCATGAAGATTATGTAGAAGCTTTATCCTTTTACAGACGAATTAAAGTGCTGGAGGAAGATATTACGCTGGGATTGTCCCAATTGAGCCGGATGAAGAAAAAGAAAGAGACGCTCCTGAACGTGCTGAACCAGCGGTTCGATCCGGGGGAGCTGAGTTATAAGAAATTTGCCTCCGTCACGCTTGAAGTGGAGAAGCTGCTGTATCTCAACATTCGAAGCGTGCTGAACAGACTCCATGTGTTCGATGAAGCCGAATACGCCGCCTTGATGAAATCCAAATCCTCCAAGATTCCACCCAAATTAGTTCAGGAAAAGATCAAAGTGTATAACGACTATCTATCCTATGTAAAAGACTCGCTCCATACGAATGAAGAAATCTTGCTCAAACTTGACCAGCTGCTGCTGGAAATATCACGCCTGGACAGTTTTGAAGCCGGGGATATTGAACAGATGCCCTGTATGCAGGACATTGATCAATTAATTAAGCACACCAAATTATACAGACAGTGAGGGGTTGCATTTATGGCCAAGAAGGGGAAGTTTTTTCTCATATCGATTGTGATGTTGGTGCTCGTGTTCGGATTGGTGTATGCCGGAATCACATTGACATCGAATTTCGGCAAATCCAGTACACAGGTGACAACAGAGAATGCAGGCAAAGAGTTAGGCAAGTTGTATGCGGACATTGCGCCAGCAACGGCTGAACCCGTGAAGGGACAGATCGATCTGGATCCGGTTGATGTAGCGGAATCCCTGCCGGACATTTCCAAGTTCGCGGTTACCGTTGAGAATACGACGAATGAGTATGTCGAAATTTTCTCATCCATTGAAAAATCGGGTACCGGAGCAGACGGCTGGTTGACTGAGGTCAGTGAAGAATTCAACAAGGCTAACATTACAGTGGGCGGTCAAACGGTATCGGTAAAAATCCGGAATATTGCTTCCGGTACGGCGGCCGATTACATCAAGTCTGGCAAATACGTGCCTGATGCCTACACACCTTCCAACGAACTGTGGGGCGAGATGGTTGCCGCAAGTGGTGTGAAGACCGAAAAGGTATCCGATAGACTCGTGGGCAACGTCCCCGGAATCGTAATCTCCAAAGCCAAATATGATTCGCTCGTTGACACGTACGGCTCTGTCAACGTCAAAACGGTCACCGAAGCGATTGCCAATAACGAACTCGCAATGGGGTATACCGACCCGTTTGCCAGCTCCACAGGACTTAACTTTCTTGTGACGGCGCTGAACACGTACGATAGCTCCAATCCGCTGGGGGAGAAAGCGATTGAAGGCTTCGAGAAGTTTCAGGCCAATGTGCCATTTACGGCTTCCACAACCATTCAGATGCGTGAAGCCGCGAAGTCAGGCCGATTGGATGCTTTTGTGCTTGAGTACCAGACATACGTCAACACCGCAGACCTGAAGAGTGGATATGTCTTTACCCCATTTGGCGTAAGGCATGACAGTCCGCTGTATGCACTGGGGCAGCTGCCGCAGAACAAACAGGAAATCATCCAGAAGTTCGCTGAATTCGTCACTCAGGAAAAGTACCAGAAGTCGGCGGAAGAGTTCGGATTTAATGGTTTACAGGATTACAAGTCCGAGCTTGCGACCGTTGATGGGGGGACTTTATTATCCGCGCAAAAAGTATGGAAAGAGAAAAAGAACGGAAGTAAACCGATCGCTGCCGTATTCGTAACGGACGTATCCGGAAGCATGGATGGAGAACCGCTGAATCGGTTGAAGGAATCCCTTCGCAAAGGTCAGAAATATCTCGGTACCGACAATAGCATTGGCCTCGTTTCCTATTCCAGCAGTGTAACCGTGAACCTGCCGATTGCGAAGTATGATACCAACCAGCAGTCCATGTTCGTCGGGTCTGTGGATAGTTTGCAAGCAGGCGGCGGTACAGCGACCTTTGATGGGATCGTGGTAGCCATGAAGATGCTGGAAGACTATATGGCGGCTGACCCGAACGTGAAACCGCTGATTTTCGTCCTGAGTGATGGAGAGACCAATGAGGGACATACACTGAAAGATATACGTGAGCTGGTAGAGACGTACCAAGTGCCGATCTATACGATCGGATACAACGCCGACATCAAGGCCTTGGAGAGCATTTCCAGTATTAACGAAGCGGCGAGTATCAATGCCGATACCGACGATGTTGTGTACAAGATCGGAAACCTGTTTAACGTCCAGATGTAAATAGTTCTATTAAAAATGAATTTCAAATTTGCACGAGAACGGAGAGAGCAGAACCAATCTGGAAAAGCGGAGCGTTCGCCTTTATCCCTGGATTTATACCTTCATAAGAAAGATAAAGAAATCCGGGGATAACAGCGATTGGAAGATGGTGCTGCACTCGAAGTGAACTAGTGTAAGTTAAGTTATTTATATTATATAGCTCTTAATTTAAAGGGGGAGTTTGGATGTCGTTTTCGATGGAAATACCCAGCCAGAAGGAAATTCAGAAGGTTATAGAGGAAGAGGTGAAGCCCGTTCCAGCCGAGGTCGCGGAGCTGCAGCAGGTGGCAAACGCCAATGTGGAGATGATCATGTCACTGGATCTGGAATCACTGGATAAGCGGAAGGAAATTTTGCAATCCATTGAAGGCTTTGGCATGAACACGATGAGATCCTCTTCGGAGAAAAACGCGCTGCTTCAAGTCTCTGTTGGACATCTGTCCAAGACGGGAGACGAGGGAGGTCAGGTCGCCAAAGGCTTGACCGAGCTGCACATGCAATTGAAGGATCTCGACCCCAGCGTGGTCGATTTCGCCAAAACCGGATTCCTCGGCAAATTGTTCAATCCGCTGCGGGCTTATTTTCTCAAATACCAGAAGGCCGATGCAGTCATCGCCGATATCGTGACCTCGCTGGACAAAGGCAGGGCAACGTTGCGCAATGATAATACGACACTGGAGATCGAACAGCATACACTTAGGGAACTGACCAAACGATTGCAAAAGGAAATCCAGCTCGGCGTGCTTATGGATGAGTCGATCGACGGACAGATTGAAGCCGCGAAGGTTCGGAATGAGGACCCGGAGAAAGTCCGGTTTATTACGGAAGAAGTGTTATTCCCGCTGCGTCAGCGGGTCATGGATCTGCAGCAGATGTTGGTCGTGAACCAACAGGGCATCATGGCGATTGAGGTGGTCATCCGCAACAACAAGGAATTGATCCGCGGAGTCGACCGGGCCAAGAATGTGACGATCTCGGCATTGAAAATTGCCGTTACCGTTGCTAGTGCGCTGTACAATCAGAAGATTGTTTTGCAGAAGATCGAGTTGCTGAATCAGACGACCAATGACCTGATTGCAGGCACATCCAAAATGCTGAAGGACCAGGGTATCGCCATTCAGAAGCAGGCATATGATGCCAGCATATCCGTCGATACGATGAAGCAGGCCTTCACGGATGTGCTGTCCGCACTGGATTCCATCAGTGTATATAAGCAGGAGGCACTACCGCGCATGCGGGAGACGATCAACCAGTTCCGTGAACTCGCGGATACCGGAGAGCAGCAGATCCAGCGTTTGGAGAAAGGGCAGAAGCTGGGGTTGTGATCAAAGGAGAGAAAATAAAAACGTATTAGATTGTTATCTTTATTTATAATTAGAAAAGGCGACCGTTCTCCATTAAGCATGGGAGTGGTCGCTTTTCTGGGTTGCTATGAAGATAGGTACTAGCTGCCATAGCCCAAACTTCTTGCATAAGCGTATAACTGTTCTTCGCATTGCTCCATTAGAACACCAGCGGTGTTTATTTTGGCATTACCCTGTTTTAGTAACGTGTAATTTACTTTTTTCTTGGATACTGCCTTTTGGTACAATAGGTACCCTTCAAGCTGAGTGTAGCTTGCCTTGATAAATGTGGCGTGGATTTTCTTGAGTTGTGGGTTGGTAGGCTTGATTTGTTTTGCCTTGGATACCAATTTTGTATAATTGGGGATTACCGTATTTGTAAGTTTAAGATACATGGACTTGCGATTCGTTGAAGTTACCTGGGTGTCGATGCTTTCCAAAGCGGTAAAGGCTTTGGCCTCATAAGTTTCAAGAGCAAATAACTGAGTAGTGTACTCTTTAAATTTTTCATAACTCTGATCTGAATATGTAGATGTTGCTTCTTTGGCTGCATTGGCAGAAGTGGCTGGAGAGAGAAGCACTCCGCCAAGCAAAACAAAACTGGTAATCAATGATATAATCCACGACTTCTTCAAATGTAATATCATCCTCCTTTTGTTTGTATTCCATTGGATAACTTATCATATAAATACCAGAAATTACAGGAATGCATTTACATCATTTTGGTTGTGAAGCTTCCTCGAAATTCTTCTCGATCCCCATACTATAGGGAAGTATAGCGATATTAATCTTCAGTCTTTCAACACGACATTGTCAGGCCTGTAATGAATGATCTTGAACAACTCCTCGGCCATGTAGGCGGGGGTGTGCTTGAAATCCTGTCTGATCCACTCCAAGATCATGCCGAATATCGCATGAGACTGATAGCTTGCCAGCAGTTCAGGGTTGATGTGCTGCGGGAAGATTTGATTCAGATCTTTTAAGGAGAGATCCCGAAGAACATCACAGATCATGTGCTGAAAGTTGGAAGAAGCCTCTGATTTTACAACCAGCGTGTAGAATTGTGCGTGCTGGTGCACATGCTCAAATATGGTGATTGCCGAAGAGGGCATCAGACCTACCTCGAACTCTTTGATCCCCTGGTAGGGTTTGCGAAAAGAAGTCACCAGATCCTGTATCACATCATCGATGATTTCGTTGAACAGGTCTTCCTTGTACTGATAATGTCTGTAGAAAGTACCCCGATTGAGATCAGCTCGCTGCACAATATCCGTAATGGATATCTCCTTGAAAGGATGCTTTTGCATTAAATGGATAAGTGCATCCTTCAGTGCAGCCTTTGACTTTTTGATTCTTCTATCCATTGAATTGGAAGTATCAGACATGTGGAATCCTCCTGAGAAAGGCCTATTTAAAGTAAAAGTACATTTAGGCTCTATAGTGTTCATTAACGTACAAAAGGGCAAGCTTTTACTGATTGAATCAGAATGCTATGACTTATTATACTAAGGATAAGAGTTAATGAACATTTGTTTGTTAACTTATTGTAAACGAATACACAAAGGAGGATACATGAGATGAAACTTCAAGATAAAGTAGCTATTGTTACAGGCGCAGGTTCCGGTATGGGAAAGGCGATTGCCGCGCTATATGCGCAAGAGGGAGCCAAAGTGGTTGTATCGGACATCAATGAGGAAGCCGCACAGGCGGTTGTAAATGAGATCAAAGCCCAAGGCGGAGAAGCCATCGTGATTCTGGCCAATGTGGCCAAAGAAGAGGATGTGCAAAACCTGATCGATACGACAGTTAGCACGTACGGTACAGTAGATATTCTGGTGAACAATGCAGGAATTATGGATGGCATGGAGCCAGCTGCTGAAGTAACGGATGAGAAGTGGGAGCGACTCTTTGCGGTGAATACCACGAGTGTCATGCGTACAACGCGCAAAGTGCTGCCGATCTTCCAGGAGAAGCAAAACGGCGTCATCGTTAACGTTGCTTCGGCAGGCGGATTGCACGGTGGACGTGCGGGAGCAGCATATACGGCATCGAAGCATGCTGTAGTCGGCCTTACCAAAAATACAGGGTTCATGTATGCAGAGCAAGGTATTCGCTGCAACGCCATCGCTCCGGGAGGGGTAGCAACCAATATTGGTTCCTCCATGGCAGGAATCAGCCAATTCGGCGCATCGAGACAACAACTGGGCATGGCGATCAACCCGCGCATAGGAACAAGTGAAGAGATTGCCAAGGTAGCCCTGTTCCTCGGCTCGGACGAGTCCAGCTTCGTGAACGGAACCGTGATTGAAGCGGACTCAGGCTGGAATTCCTATTAATCCGTCCATAGAATAAATCGAATAATGATATGTAAACGAGAAGCCGCATGCTGCGGCTTCTTTTTTTACTGCCATCCATCACTGCAATCGATAGGAATTTCTAGAAATAGGACAAACGTTTGCATTGCTGGAATGAATCTCAAGAATCTTTTAAATCGAGGCCGGTTTAGACTTCGAAAAGAGAGAAGATTCACGCACAATTAAACGATGCGGAATAATGACCGGATTCTGAGGAAGCGTTTCCCTGTTCAGAATTTTCAACAACACTTGAACGGCAGTATAACCAAGCTGGTAGGTTCCAATATCGATGGAGCTTAGGGGCGGAGAGGCCAGTTCCGATAAGGCGATGTTGTTAAAGCTGACCACACTGATATCTTCAGGTACACGGTAACCAAGTTCGGCAAGAGCTCTCAGTACGCCAAAAGCAACATTGTCATCAATCACAACGATAGCAGTAGGTCTGTCCGGCAGGGCCATAAACAATGACATGGCTCGGAATCCACTCTCTTGTAGGAATTCACCTTCCACAATCCAGTCATTATTGGTATGAAGTTCCGCTTCGGCAAGTGCCTTTTGGTATCCTTGCATGCGGTCATGCGATAACGTAATGTCCGGCGGGCCGCTAACAAATCCAATCCGTGTATGCCCTTGAGCAATTAAATGCTGGGTCGCATCATAAGCGGTCTGTACGTTGTCGTTATCAACCATGGGCGCGTCGGGGTGAGCCTCGCTGCGTCCGATCAGTACGAAAGGGAACTTTTCCTCTTCCAAAAAGGAGATGATTGGATCATCCCGTTTGGAGCCTAGCAGCAGAATGCCATCCACTCTTCGCCCATGAACCAGGCGGGAAATTGCGTGCAATTCATTGTCTGATGACGTTTCGGTGGTCAGCAGCAGTTCATAATTCATGCGGGTGGCATGCGTAATAATTCCTCGCAGCAGCTCTCCGAAAAAGTAGTTCTGAAACAGCTCTTCTGCAGGACGCGGAAGCATGATGCCAAGGGTTTGGGTCGTCTTGGATACAAGGCTCTTGGCCATGATATTGGGATGGTAATTCAGTTCTTTCATGATTTGCTTCACTTTGAGAGACGTCTCGGTGCTGATTCTGGGATGGTTGGAAATCACCCGTGAAACCGTAGAAGGGGAGACACCCGCCATTTTGGCAATATCTTTGATCGTAATCATGTAAAAAATCCCTTCTGATCCATCATTTCAACATTCTCCTATGGTAATGCAACAGATTCGATAAATCAATTGCAAACTGCAGCATGGAGGATATAGGAGAAGTAAAAATAAGGAAGAATAAGACAGATCAAGCAAACAGGAAATTACTGGCGCTAGAACAAGAAAAATGGATGAAATTGAACGAATATAGCTTGTGCAAACGTTTGTGCAAAGAAAGCCTTGTATTGTATGATTTTATTGTTGTTGTAGCGCTTACATAAATGAATTTAGCCTACATCTTAGAATATTTCTCCCTGAATACATACTCAGAAGTATCCTTGTCTTCCATTTGAGCAAACGTTTGTGCAAAAGCGAACATGGATTGCAAAACCTGCATCATTCGTACCAATCAAGGGTGAAAAGCGCGAGACTGGTTGAACCAAACAGAGGGAAGGGGACATTTACATGAGAAAATGGCAAGGGGCAACATTGTCCGTCATCATGGCCTTTACACTCGCCGCATGCTCGGCTGGAGGTGGAACAACCTCTCCGGTAGCGGGGGGGACTGAGAATACGGAGGAAGTTGTCGAGCTGACAGCCGAAAATCTTCAGCCGGAAGAAGGCGCAACACTGGTTATTTGGGAAGATAAGAACCAACAGAGTTTTGTGGAAGAGAGAGCCAGGCTGTTTGAGGAAAAGTATGGTGTAACCGTGAAGATGGAGGAGCTGCCTCCTACCGATCAGGTAACCAAACTGACAACGGACGGTCCGGCAGGACTTGCAGCAGATGTTGTTGTATTCCCGCATGACAAGATTGGAAGCGCTTCAGAAGCAGGCCTCATTTTGCCAAACGATATATTTGAGGCGGAGACAACAGCGAACACCAGTGAAAATGCGCTGAAGGCGGTAACGTTTAAGGACATTTTATACGGATATCCGTACAGCGTGGAAACGTACGCTCTCTTCTATAACAAGGCACTGTATCCGGAAGCACCGAAGAATTTTGAGGATATTGTCAGCTTCGCCAAAACCTTTAATGATGTGAAATCCAACCAATATGCCCTCATGTGGGAGCTGCAGCAGTTTTATTACAATTATGCGTTCCTGGCTTCCCAAGGTGGCTATATTTTCGGGGATAACGGAATGAACAGCGAAGATCTTGGCCTGAATAATGAAGGAGCCCAGAAGGGTGGGGAGTTCCTGAAGACACTGAAGTCGGAAGTGCTGCCGCTCAAGATGGGTGACGTGAACTATGATATCAAAAAAGGATTGTTCTCCAGTGGGAAACTGGCTATGGACATTAACGGTCCTTGGACGATTGCCGATTATCGCAATGCAGGTATTGATTTCGGTGTTGCACCACTCCCAGCGATCGATGGCAAACCAATGACATCCTTTTCTGGCGTAAAAGCCTATTACGTCAATGCATTCACACAATATCCGAATGCAGCTAAACTCTTTGCGGCTTTCCTCTCCAACGAAGAGGCCCAGATGACCAACTTTGAGATGAACGGCACGCTTCCTGCCAACGCCAACGTGGCAGCTGATCCGAAGGTACAGGAGGATCCAATCAACAAGGCGTTCCTTGAGCAGTTCAACAATTCAACGCCGATGCCTTCGCTTCCCGCTATGGATAGCGTCTGGGGCCCGATCACTTCAGCCATGACCGATATCTGGGATGGCGGCAAGGATGTGAAGGCGTCACTGGATAACGCCGTGAAGCAGATCCAGGAGAGTCTTGCAACGGTTCAATAATCGGACGGAGTACCTGGTAAGGAGAAGGTGGAGAGGAGAGAGCGAATGAAACAGCAGCATGTCCCGGTGTCTGCTCCGCCAAGCAGGGAAAAGCAGCACCGGATGACAGCGGCCATATTATCCATCATACTGCAGGGTCTAGGACAGCTGTACAACCGGCAATGGATCAAGGGAATTTGCCTACTGTTACTGGAGGGGGCAGGTCTTGCTTACCTGCTTCCCCGCCTGTCGCAGGCCGTATGGGGAATATGGACACTGGGGGAAAATACGCAGCGTTTTGTCAAAGTGAATGGGTCTACGGTGCTTCAGCGGGGCGACCATTCAATCTTTTTACTGTTAGAGGGAATTATTGTGCTGCTCGTGTTTTTTGTGTTTATCATTGTCTACATCCTGAACATCCGTGATGCGTACCTTACGGGACTTGCGAGGGAGGAAGGAAAGAAAACACTGGGAGCGGCAGCTTCACTCCGTAACATGATGGACAAAAATTTTCCGTATCTGTTTTTGTCCATTCCGGCTCTGGGGGTGCTGTTCTTCACGATCATGCCGATCCTGTTTACGATCACCCTCGCGTTTACCAACTACTCGGCACCGGATCATATTCCGCCTGCCAAGCTCGTGGATTGGGTAGGGTTCAAGACATTTAGCGACCTGATTCAGCTCAAATCATGGAGTCACACCTTTTATGGCGTATTAACATGGACGGTTATTTGGGCGATACTCGCAACCGTGACCACTTATTTTGGCGGGGTACTTGTAGCGCTGCTGATTGAGCAGCGTGGCATCCGGTTCAAAAAGCTGTGGCGGACGATCTTCATTCTTCCTTATGCCATACCACAGATCATTTCCTTGCTGCTCATGCGGAACCTGTTCAATGGCCAATTCGGTCCAATCAATACGTATATGAGAGCTTTTGGGCTAGAGGGACTGCCCTGGCTGACCGATCCGTTCTGGGCCAAGGTCACGGTCATTGTTGTTAACATGTGGATTGGTATTCCGGTCAGCATGGTGCTCATCCTTGGCGTTCTGACGGCGATTCCACGTGATCTGTATGAGGCCGCTGAAGTGGATGGAGCATCCGCATTCCAGAAATTCCGGATCATCACCATGCCATTCATCCTTTTTGCAACAACTCCGGTGCTTATCATGCAATTTGCCGGAAACTTCAACAATTTCAATGTCATCTTCCTGCTGACCAACGGTAATCCGTTACGAGGCGACTACCAGTATGCGGGAGCAACAGACCTGCTGGTGACCTGGCTCTACAAGCTTACGCTGGACAACAACAAATACAACATGGCTTCAGCGGTGGGCATCATCATCTTCATTATTATCGCGTCGTTTTCCATCTGGAATTTCCGTCGCTCCAAATCGTTTAAGGAGGAGGACATGATTCAATGAAGAAACGCAATAATCCGCTGCGGCTAACGCTTAGTTATGTGCTGCTGATCATCATTGCCGTGGTCTCCGTCTATCCGGTGTTGTGGATCTTTCTCTCTTCCCTGCGACCTGGTGCGGCACTGTTCAGCGAGCGCTTATGGCCTGAAGCCTTTACCTTGTCCCACTATGGCGAATTGTTCAACAATCCGTCCTTCATGTATGGCAGGTGGTATCTGAACACGCTGAAAATTGCCTTTTTCACCATGATCTTCTCCACGCTCATGGTGACGCTCGGGATGTATGCCCTATCCCGTTTCCGGTTTCGCGGGCGGCAGACGATTCTCTCCACCATGCTGATCCTCGGCATGTTCCCGAGCTTTATGAGTATGATCGCGATCTATATCATTCTGCTGCAGATCAAACTGCTCGATACACATGCCGCGTTAATTCTGGTGTATTCTTCCGGGGCTGTCCTGGGCGGATTTATCGTCAAAGGATTCTTCGATACGATTCCGCGCAGTCTGGATGAGGCAGCACGCATTGATGGTGCGAGTCATCTGAGGGTGTTCACCAGCATCATCCTGCCGTTATCCAAACCGATGCTGACCTATGTGGCATTAACCAGCTTCACTGGCGCATGGATGGATTTCATCTTCGCCCGCCTGGTTCTTCGGACGAAGGAAAACTGGACACTTGCGGTAGGCATGTGGGATCTGGTCAACCGGTACCAGGACAGCAACTTCACCATGTTTGCTGCAGGGGCCGTGCTGATCGCCATTCCGATTACGCTGCTGTTTGTGTTTCTGCAGCGCTTCCTGGTTCAGGGGCTCACAACAGGTGCTTCCAAAGGATAATGCCGTGCCATTAACAGCATAGATGGCCGCCTTGACGCGGCCGCACATCCAGGCACTTCCGCCATGTCATGTCTCTTTTCGACGGACATGACAACGGGAGTGCCTGATTTTGCATAGGGCTCCATCATAATCAGGGGAGGATAGGAAGTATGGGAATAATACCGTCCACTGAGCCCGAGGCGATTGGATATCAAGATGGACAAGCCGTACTGCGCGAAGAAAACAAGGTTCCGCCAAAGCTCTGGCAGCATGTCACTTTCCGCAGGATTTTATATGGTTACGGCATCTCCGTGTTCGGAGACTGCTTTAACGGTATTGCCATCAGTCTATGGGTGCTCCAGACAACTGGAAGTGCCAAGAGCATGGCTGCCGTACAGATCTGCAACATGGCGGTCAGTTTTTTATTTGGATCATTCGCAGGTACCGTTGCTGATCGGTTGGATCGCCGGAAGCTGATGCTGACCTCGGATGTATTTCGGGGCGTGATGGCCATATTCATCGCGGTTAGTTTGTTTGGGCTGCATGTACCATTTCCTGTGCTGCTGCTGATGCTCTCGCTTTCCATGTTCTCCAGCCTGTTTCAGGCGCCTGCATTCCACGCGTCTGTGGCGAGCATGGTGGGCAGGGAGCATATTCAGCAAGCTACGGGGGCCATTCATCTGGTGGATAACCTGGCCCGAATTAGCGGACTCGCGGCAGCCGGAATCGCCGTAGCCGCCTTTGGCGGGTTTGTCGCCATATTGATTACAGGAGCTACCTTTCTTCTGTCGGCGGTATGTGTGCTGATGGCCGGCCGTTTCCCGGAGGTCCGACGATCGGGCGATAAGCAGACCACGTTCGTTCAGGAATGGCGTGGATCATTCTCCTATATCTATCGCAGTCCTCTAATTCGGTCGATTGTATTGCTTAATCCACTGCTGATTTTGTTTTTCATGTCGGCCATGATGCTAGTTCAGGTGATGGCAGTCAAGGTATGGGAGGCAGACCCCGTGCAGTTTGGACTGATTGAAACGTGTAATCCGCTTGGTTATATGATTGGATCGGGAGTGTTGATCGCATCGGGGAAACGAATGAAGCGAAGAGGACGATGGGTATTCATCGGTCTACTGGTATTGGGGCCGCTCTATATTCTCCTGTCCCAAGTAACTTCTCCCATGATGGCACTTCCGCTCATCATGGGAGGGGGAGCGATGTTTGCCTGCTGTACGATGCTCACCCAGATCATGCTAAGAACAGCGGTACCCGATGAGCTGCAGGGGAGAATCTACGGTGTTGTTGGTACAATTACAAGCACGGCGCCCATCCTGGGATTGACAGTTGTCTCGGTGATGGCTGATCAGTGGGGGGCAGCGGCGGTGCTGGAGGGACTAGGCATGCTGCTGCTCGCAACCGGAATCCTTGCGGCAACCACATTGAAATCCATTCGAACTTACCGATAAACCAGAAACAGATTAAACGTCAAAACCCGGAGCGTGCGCTGCATAAGCGCTGCTCCGGGCTTCATTAATGGATCCTGGCTAGTTATTGCCAGTTTACTGTTACTGTGGCTGTACCACTCGTCGGTGTTGTAAAGGTGTGATTGGATCCACCTTCCCACGTAATGGTAGCGCCATTCTTCTTGAAGAACTTGAATTCCAGCTGTTTCCCGGCTGGAACACTTACGTCATAATACCAAGTCGGGTAGGCGTGAATGACCTGATTGAAAGCCGGTCCAATGGAAGCTGCACCTGTGGTCCAGTTACCGAGTTCGGACACGTTGCCTGTCAGGTAGATATTCTCACCCAGCGCAGTTGTGGCATTGTTGATGACGAATCGAACCGATACCTGATCGCCGCTAAGGATGGTGAAATCGTTATAAGCATTGCTGTTCACACCATTGGCAGCTACTTTCACTGCATAGTCACCGCCTGCTACTGGTGGAATAGTGACTTTAATCTGAGTATCTTCCCATGAAGTGATGGCTGAGCCCGTAACGGCTGTTGTACCGAAGTAAACGGTACCTTTGGCAGAACCGAACCCGCGTCCGTCGATGGTAACGACGTTACCTGGTTTGCCCATTACAGGGCCAACGTGACCGATGGTCGGCGTCGTTTCACTTGCCGTATACTGCCACACAGCGGTAGCTCCTGCTGCGAGCGTGAAGGAAGAAATATTGCCTCCGCTGGAAGTAACATTGTTTCCGTTCAGCACACCGGCCAGTACATCGGTGTATGTTCCGGATGGAAGCGACGTACTCAGGTTCGTGATATTAGTTGGCGTCGTGAGATTGCGGTTAACGGCAACGACGGCTACGCTATTGCCGAATTTGCGCTCATAGATATATACATCATTGTTGATCCAGCGCTGCTGTGTGGAACCGTAAGCGATGGCCGGGTTCGTTTTACGCAGAGGCGCCAGCTTGCTGATCACGTTGAACGCTGTAGTCGATTTGGAGAAGGAAGGCATTTTGCCCCGGTTATCCGGGTCGCCGTTCCCGGTCAGATACTGCTCGGTACCATAGTAGATGGCAGGTACGCCGCGTGAGGTCAGTGTGAAGGCCAGAGCCTGCTCCAGACGGCGGTTGTTCACCGCACTCGTTTTGAAACGATCCATATCATGGTTGTCAATGAAAGTGACTTGGTCACTCACCTGATTGTAATCTGCTGCAGTAGCCGTAATCATGGAATCCAGCGCGTACATGTTGGATGTGTTATCCCGGAACACATTGCGGACAGCCGAATTGAAACGGAAATCAAGCAGACTCATACCAGATTCATTGGCAAAATCCGTGTTATCCGCATCAGGTGCAGCAGATCCCAGGAACCATTCACCGAAGGTAAATACCGGTTGGTGTGCATAGATGGATGACATCCAGTTCTTCTGCCAGCCCTGAGGCATGTGCTTCACCGCATCGACACGGATGCCGTCTACGCCCATATCCAGCCACAGCTTGATGGCGTCTTTGAAATATGTATCAATCGTGCTGTTATTGTGATTCAGATCGGCCAGATCATAGAGGTTTTTGTAAATGCCATTCTCAAGAGTGGAGAAATCGGAGCCGCCATTGTGGTGGAAATATCCGTTCGTATCATTGGTGTACCCGCCAACCAGGTTGCCGTTATCGTACAGTTTGCCATTCTCAGCGAAGGAGGTATCGGTTTCCATGGCAGGGGACGTATGGTTTGGTGCAAAATCAATAATGATTTTGATGCCTTTAGCATGTGCTGTGGTTACCAGATTCTGAAAATCGGTCATGGTCCCGAAATACGGATTGGTCTTCTTGAAATCTCTTGCCCAATAGCCGTGATAGGCTGTATTGGTTACACCACTGTAGTTGATGGTTGCGAAGATATTTTCGACAGGCTGAGAGATCCAGAGGGCCGTAACACCTAAGTCACTGAAATAGTTGTCATTGATTTTGTTGACCAATCCCTGCCAGTCGCCACCGCAATACAGCTTCAGGTTGCTGCACGTGCCATCAAAGGCAGCCCCGGTAGGGTTGTTGGACGGGTTACCATCCAGAAACCGGTCCGTAAAAACTTGATAGATGACATCGGTACTGAAATTCTGCTTGTTGGTGACAGCTGTATCCGCATCGGCATAAATCGCGGAAGCAGGCAGGAAAGGCAACGCACTGCCGGCTAGCAGGCTGAGAGTTAGCGTGGTACTGAGGAGAACGCGTTTGGCCATTTGAAACATGGTAATCCACCCTTCATGAATGTAGTAGTTTTCAACAGAAACAACTAACCTGGCTCTCGAATAATAGCGCTTACAAATGTACGAGGAGACATTCAGTGGCTTACAGACTTCCCTCCTTCGACACGCCAACAACCCCGGTATCTCCTGGGGAGTTACCGGGGTTGTCCTAAACCGCTTGGGTTTAAAAGCATGGCCCTCGAGTTATGATCACATCGTTATCGTAAGAAAAAATTACAGTTATGTCAATAACTTTCTCAAGAGAACTTTTTTTCTATTTTCATATTTACAAATGACGATTCGAGACTTAAACTATTCGCAGATCCACCAATATGAGGGCCATGTATTTTAGGACATTGATGTGTCTTGAAACAACCCCGTCTCTACTGAGGCGGGGTTGTTTGTGCATGCAGCCATGGCGGGGATGGAATAGGGGAGCGTTGGGAACCTGAATCATGTATGATTCAGAGCATTTCGGAGATGAGAGGCGGTTGATGATCCATTGAGCACGCATTCGGTCATTGAATGTCTGGAAGGTATTCGTGCGTCACGGCTGGGCAATGTCCGCAATATTTATGTTTACCTCCCGCCAGGTTATCAGGAGCAGACGGATCGCCATTATCCTGTTCTGTATATTCATGCTGGTCAGCGGGCTTTTGGTCCATCCGGACCTGGCAATGAAACGTGGCATATGGATCGAACGGTGGACGAGCTAATTACCGCCGGGCGGATCGAGCCACTGATTATGGTTGGCATTGCGCACGTTCGCCCGATTACGCACAACGAGTTCTACCATTTCATTGCACCCGAGAGGGAAGCGATAAGTGTGGGTTGTTCAGGGATCGCATACGAGCATTTCATCATTCATGAATTGAAGCCCATGATCGACCATCGATACCGTACGCTTCCGGACAAGTCCAATACAGGGCTGCTTGGTTCATCAGCGGCGGCACTCTGTACATTTCATATGGGCATGCGAAATCCGGATATCTTCGGAAAACTGGTCATGATGTCGCCGTTTTTGGTAGATGTGCAGCTGGATGAATGGTCGGAAAGCGGTCTGTTGGAAGAAGCCATGTATCGCTTGCCGGATGAGGTGCCAGACGTGCAGATGTGGATGGACATTGGGGATGCAGAAGGACTCTTCCTGCCCTCCCAGGTAAGAAAGGTTGCTCATGAATTACTTGAGAGAGGGACCGGAACCCGGGATAGCATGGCTTTTCTGGAGCAGCCGGAGGCCTGTCATCAGGAATCCGATTGGGGCGCACGCGTCTACCTTCCGTTACTGTACATGTTCGGCGAAGTAGGCCGGCCTGTGGCATTGGAATTGCATGGCAGAGAGGTTATCGGTTTATCCGGTGGAATGAACACGTGCATTAATACACGGCTTCACTATGATAGCGGCTGGGTACAGAGCCTGCTCGAAGGGAGTTATACGTCAAGCCACCCGGATGTGCTTCAGGTACGTTCGAATGGTGAATTGGTGCCTGTCGGCCCAGGCAGTGCGCTCATCACCCTGACCGTAGGAGAGTTATCAACGACTCGTCAGTATACGGTTGTTCCTGAACTGTCTGCTCGCGTTGAGGTATGTGTCTGTGCCGAAGTGGAACATGAAGAGGAGCCTGCTGAATCCATATATGGAGGTATGGGCATGAAGCTGGTTCGCACGGCAGCGGGGCGATATGAAGGGTGTTACCTTGTTCCGCGCGACAGCGGTTTTTCCTTCCGGTTCACACGTGGTTTTCGGCGTTTTGAGACGGACATGAATGGCAAGCCCATAGCCAATCGGGTCATTCGGGCAACAGATAATATGTCAGTATATTACCACATCCAGTCTTGGGGCAGTTCGACTGCCAAAGCGGGAACAGGAGGCCTATGATGATGATCCAATCGTTCGCTCCAGTCATGGACATCCCCTACTACTATCCGTGCAACTTTCCACTGATTCATGAGGTGCTTCAGCGGCAAGGGTCGATTAGCAGCCTAGCTCTGCTCGCCGCAAGCCGATTGTACTGCCTCCCTTCGTGCGCGGATAACGGGTTGGTCAAGCCTTATTTTCACAAGCTGGACTATGAAGAACCGATCTGGGAGATGTATGGGCAGCGGGAGCTGGGCAGCTTCGAGGAGGGGAAGGTGCATATGCAGCAGCATATAAGCGAAGGGGGACTCTTAATCGCTACCGGAACCAGTTATCACCTGCCATATTGCGAAGATTATCAAAACCCTGAGTACATCCGCAAGCATGTCAAACCAGGCTCTCGTCTTCATCTGGTTGATCATTGGATTGCAGTGTATGGCATCGATGATGAGCATTTTCACGTTTATGATCCGGTACCCTCAAAATATATGGGGAAGGTTTCACATGAAGCGTTTCATGAATTCTGGAAAGGAAACCAGAGCATACCCGAACTAGCTCCTGCCAAACGTAAGGAGAAGCTGCGAACCTATGGCACCATGGACGTCCGTGCAACCGGAAAGCTTGATTCTTCCGGTTATCGTGACATGTTGATCCAGGCACTGGCGACACAGATCAGCGAATTTATGACAGGCAGGACCATTACCCAAGGGGAGCGCAGATATCATTTTGGACAGGGCGTATCCCTTCACTTGATGAAGGCACTGCAGGAGACGAACGAAGGAAAGCAAGCCAATGACACGCTGGTATCGAATCTGTTGTTTGATATGCGCTGGAGCCGCTATTTTCTCCGAGATCTGCTTCAGGAGGCCGCTTTATGGCTCGGTTCTCCGCTGGATCAGCATTCCGTAGCGTTTGAGGCAATCATTGAACGTTGGGAGAAAGCATACCAATTGTTTCAGGTCAGTCGGATTAAGCAGCGGGAGGACTGGAAGGTGCAGCTAACAAGAGTAATGCATCAGTTGATAACCGATGAATGGCGCTGGTACGAAGCTCTCCGAAGTGCTGTGCCGCAGGAGGAGTGCTTCAATCGGCAGATGGTCCCGCGAACCGAAAATAGCTACAGAGATGCTCTGCTCCGCATTGTGCTGGATAGCTGCCGGGAACTGAATGCGTACCATAATACGACCATACCCCTCGACAAGGGTGGGAATGCACCGCTATATGGCCGGGATGGACAACTGGATTCACTGGAGCTGGTGTCCTTGCTTGCTGTCGTCGAACAGGGGCTTGCAGACGAATGGGGAACTGGAGCAGGAGTTGCGCTTTCAGAGATGGCCGCAGCCTCATTGCCGGAGAGCCCGTATCAAACGGTTGGTTCGCTGGTGGACTATCTTGAACGGCAGTGGCTGTCTGAACGGGAGGAGGATGCGGGATGAGCGTTCAATTCCTGCTGGAGCGATTCGTAGAACAAGGCGCGCGTCCTGCATTCATCTGGGAAGATCGGGAGTATAGCTACGCATGGCTGCTCGATCAGATCGTGATGATGGATGAATGGATTGAGGCAGATGGACTGCGTGGACAGCTCGTAACGTTGGAGGAAGATTACTCTCCCTATGCGGCCGCAGCGTTCATTGCGCTTCTTGGAAAGGGATGCATTGTGCTGCCCATGGACCTTCATCTGGTTGAAGCCAAGCGGCAGGAATATATTCAGCTGGCACAGGTGAAGTGGCGTCTTGGCATTGAAAATGACAGGTTATTGATCCGGCATAAGTCTAATGCCGGTTCACGTCCCGCTATACTGGCTGCGCTTGAGCAGGAAGCTGTGGGGGGACTCGTGCTCTTCTCATCCGGATCGACAGGTGTGAGCAAGGCTACGGTTCATCGTGCAGATCGGCTGTTACAGCGTTTCTGGCGGCAGGTACGGCCATTGCGGACGATTCCGTTTATGATGTTTGACCATATCGGCGGGGTAAATACAATGTTGCAATCGTTGTCCAGTGGAGGCTGCCTGTGCATGATTGCGGATCGTTCACCCGAGGAAGTATGCCGGACGGTTGAGAAGCATCGAGTACAGGCTCTCCCCGTTTCCCCAACTTTCATGAATCTGCTGCTGCTCAGCCGAAATGATGAGGCATACGATCTATCGAGTCTTGAAGTGGTATCCTACGGGTCAGAGGTCATGCCCGAAGCGGTGCTGGCAGCCTGGAATCAACGGTTCCCTGGGATACGAACAATACAGGCTTATGGTATGTCTGAACTCGGCATCCTGCCGACACGTTCCAAGGAACCAGGCTCGCTGTTGTTTGCCATTCATGATGATCACGTCAAGTTCAGGGTGGTCGAAGGGGAACTTCAGATCCGGACAGAAACAGCCATGATCGGTTATCTGAACGCCCCGTCGCCATTTACGGACGACGGATGGCTGCGCACAGGAGACGAAGCGGTACTGGAACAGGGTTACATCCGCATCCTCGGCCGCCGCTCCGAGATTATTAATGTAGGCGGGCGTAAGGTGTATCCGGCTGAAGTGGAGAGCATCCTGGAGCAGATGGACTGCGTTCAGGCAGCAGTGGTTACAGGAGAACCGAGCAGCATCACAGGGCAGAAGGTGAAGGCCACCGTTAAGCTTGCATCAGACTGCACGCTTGCCGAGCTGCGGCGATCGGTCTGGTCGTACTGCCAGGACAAGCTACCTCCGTACAAGATTCCACAGAAAATTGTCATTACGGAAGAGGGGCTTGTGAGCTCGAGAATGAAGAAAGTTAGAAAACCCGCAACAGCTGGTTCGCCCATGGATGAAGTTGCGGCAGCGAGGGAAGAGACTTCATCAGATCTGGACTTGGAGTAGTTGTAAGCTTATATCATAATAAGAGGTATGTTTGATGTTTAATTATTCATTAGGCTATTGGAACGCTTAATGGTGACGCGTAAGAGAAAGGGCTGGACGTTATTCAACGTTCAGCCCTTTTTATGCCCGAAAGTATAAGGTGATTAATGAATTTCAATGCATTTTTTTTATGAATTGATATATTGCGATAATGGCATGTCGTCCCGTTCTTTCGGTTATCTAAAAATAGGGTGCACGGATGGTGAAAATGTCTGAGTCTTAGACTGCTGGTCAGGTGATCAGGCTTCTGCAGGTTGTTTCACTTCGAGCTGCAGCAGGGAGAAGCCGTAAGCTTCCAGTTTCAGAGACAGTTTATTTTGTTTCGCTTCTATAGAAGTGGTCGTCAACAGGTCTCGCCAGACGCTTCGATCCGTCAGCGGCAGGTCTACACTGCAAGCTTCGTCACCAGCGTTCAGCACGATGAGGAAACGTTCGCCCGTCGCTGAATCCACTCGTTCCATCGCAATAACGGGATCGTCAGCAGCGGCATGGAGAATCTTTAACTCGGTGCTGCGCAGTGCAGGGTGCTCTTTGCGCAGGGCAATCGTCTGCTTAAAGAAGTCGAGAAGCTCAAGATTTTGCTTGGTTTCATCCCACTCCATACATTTACGACAGCCGGGATCATATCCGCCATCCAGGCCAATTTCGTCCCCATAATAGATGCAGGGTACCCCTGGGTACGTGAGAAGCATTGTAACGGCAAGCTTCATCTTGCGGATATCCCCGTCGCACAGGGTGAGCAGTCTCGGTGTATCATGGCTGCCCAGCAGATTGAAGGCAACTTCGGTCACAGGCTGGGAGTAGGCTGCGAGCAGCTTGCCGATCTCATTCGCGAAGCCGAGTCCATCGAGCTTGCCGAGAACTGCATAGTCCAGCACCGAATTGGTGAATGGGTAGTTCATCACCGCATCGAACTGATCTCCCTGCAGCCACATCAGCGAATCATGCCAGATCTCGCCGAGCAAATAAGCGTCAGGCTTGATGGCTTTTACCGTTTGTCGGAATTCACGCCAGAACTGATGATCCACCTCGTTGGCAACGTCCAGTCTCCATCCATCAATGTCCATTTCCTCAATCCAGTACCGCGCCACCTCCAGCAGATAGGCCTTGACCTCGGGATGCTCCGTATTCAGCTTTGGCATAAGCGGTTCAAAGGCAAAGGTATCGTAGGTCGGTATGCCATCTTCAATGCGTGGTGGCCAATCCCTGACGTAGAACCAGTCCGCATAGGGGGAAGCTGCCCCGTTTGCCAATACGTCAGCAAAAGGAGGGAACTCTCTGCCTGAATGATTGAAGACCGCATCAAGCACAACCCGAATGCCGCGCTGATGA
Source organism: Paenibacillus sp. ACRRY (assembly GCF_022346995.1). Taxonomy (GTDB): domain Bacteria; phylum Bacillota; class Bacilli; order Paenibacillales; family Paenibacillaceae; genus Paenibacillus. Next base: position 249,892 of record NZ_JAKRNM010000004.1, read on the forward strand.
CAGGCATCCACGAGCTCTTTCAGTTGTTCATTGGTCCCGAAATGAGGATCCACCTTCATATAGTCGGCTGTATTGTACTTGTGGTTGGTTGTAGCCTCGAACAGGGGGCAGAAGTAGACCGCATTCACGCCAAGTTGACTTAGATGATCCAGATGATCAAGCACACCCTGCAGATCTCCTCCAAAGAAATTCGTCGGTGTAGGCTCCCCACCCCAAGGCTCGGCGTTCTTCGGACTAATGGAAGGGTCACCGTTCGCATAGCGTTCAGGGAAAATCTGATAAAATACCGCGTCCTTAACCCAGGCAGGCGGCTCAAAAATATCGACCGGATTCATAAACGGGAAATCAAAGAATTCCAGCGGATGTTCCGGCAGGGCTTCCTCGAATCCACGTTCGGTCATCCAGACGTTTTTCTCGCCCTCGACCAGCTGGAAGCCGTAACGCAATCTTCGGTAGGGAGGCTGGGCCTCAACTTCCCAATAATCGAACAGCTCATCCCGGGCAAAAATTCGCATGGGTGTGTGGGTGATGGTCTGCTCCCAGGCGTACTTATCCCCGGTAATGGCAATGACAGCATCCAGATCTCCGCGTTTGGAACGCAGCCGCAGGTGCATGGTCGACTGATCGTAGGCATAGGACCAGTTTAATTTGGGACGATGGTAAATGGCTTCAAGAATCATGTTGAATCACTCCTTATACGATGAAATTCAGATGATATTCGGCCATGAAAACGCAAAAAAGGCACAACCTCCATTGTTCACGAGGTTGTACCTTTCGGCAGCATAGCCTTTTGATTATACGGCTATTATACGAATTATCCCGGCAAAAGAAAACACTTTTTTTTCCTGAAATCTCATTTTATTTAAATGGAAAGACAGATGGATGTGCATGCCTCCGTTAGTGCTGTTCGTCTGAAGATTATTCTATTAAAAATCGTAGCCTAAGTTATTGGAGTAAGCTTGGATTTCTTTTTTGTATTGTTCCAAAATTTTGATGCCTGCGTCAATTTTGGCATTGCCTTGCTTCAGAAGGGCGCTGTTTACTTTTGTTTTGGATACGGATTTCTTGAACAGCAGATAACCTTCAAGCTGTGCGTAGCTTCCTCTGATCAGTTTGTTATGGATTTTTTGCAGTTCCGCGTTCTCCGGTTTAATCTGCTTCAGCATGGACACATACTTGGTATAATTGGGAACCGCAGTATTGTTCAATTTCAGGAAGATGGATTTGCGGTTGGCGGATGTGACATATGTGCTGCCAATGGAATCCAAGGCTTTCTTTTCATAAACAGTTGTCAGATCAAGTGCACCCAGGTAGTTCAGGAAATCTTCCTCTTCAGCGCTAGGAATCGGCTCTTGTTCCGACGTGTCCACTTCCGTATAGTTATCTTCCGAATATGTAGTGGTGGTGTCTTCCGCTGCAGCCGCATAGGAGCCAGCAGGAGCGAATACCCCGCCCAGCAAAACAAAACTCATAATAATGGATAATACCCAAGACCTCTTCTTCACCTTACATGTCCCCTATCTATAGATGTGATTTTATTCCAAGGGATAATCTAACATAGGACTACAAGAAATTACAGGAATAGTTTTACAAATATTCGGAGATCTCCGTTGTTTCCTTAAATTTGAATCGTTAGACTGATACTTTATATAGGTATAAAGGAATATCCATATGTTCAAATATGAACGCTCAGCTGAACATAAGTAGAGGTCAACAGGCAACATACAATTTGTAATGTGGATTGTTCATATAATCTCACCAAAATATGCATGAAATTAACATACATCGAAACCATCAGATGATATAATCGGTTGGAGTATCCATGTCATGTCGAACCGTTTTTCGAAAAGGTTATCGGCGAAAATCATCATTCTTATGTAACCGCAATCATAAATCACACAGAAAGTGAGAATAGCGATGAACCAGAAAAAGCTTTTTAATGATGGATGGCAATTTGCGAAAACTAAACTGGATGTTACAGAACCTGCGGGACTGGCATTCGAGCCTGTAGAGCTTCCCCATGACTGGCTGATCTACAATACGCTCGACCTGTACGAAGACAGCATTGGATGGTACCGCAAGACATTCGCGTACACGAAGGATGATCATCAACTTCTGCTTTGTTTTGACGGCGTTTACATGGATTCTTCCGTGTATGTGAACGGCCAGCTGGTTGGGGAATGGAAATACGGCTATTCCGCGTTTGAACACGAGATCACGGATGCGCTGGTGGAAGGCGATAATGAAATCATCGTCAAAGTGGTGCATCAGAGTCCGAACAGCAGATGGTATTCCGGGGCCGGAATTTACCGCAATGTATGGCTCAAAACGAGAGATCGCAATCATATCGTGACGGATGGCATCTACGTATCCATTAAGCAGCAGCCAGAGGGCTGGCAGGTTGAACTGGACACGGAGCTGAATATCGATCAGAACGCACAGCTTGTGCATACGATCCGATATGCGGGTCAGGTTATTGCGACTAATACAGCGGCGGTTACGGCTGCTGCAGGTGGAGATACAGAAGTAACGGACCGTCAGCAGATTGTGGTGGAGAACCCGAAACTGTGGAGCACCGATGAACCGAATCTGTACGAACTGGTGACTGAACTGCAAGTGACGGATGCGGACCAGCATGTACAGACAATTGAGTCGGTATCGCAGCGAATTGGCTTCAGGGACGTCCAGCTGGATCCGAACGAAGGCTTCCATCTGAATGGGGTCAAAATGAAAATGAATGGTGTGTGCGAGCACCACGATCTGGGCGCACTCGGGGCGGCTTTCAACCTGACGGCACTTCGCAGAAGGTTCAATCTGCTGCGGGAGATGGGCGTCAATGCGATCCGAACCGCGCACAATATGCCTGCCAAGGAGTTCATGGAGCTCGCAGATGAGATGGGCATGCTGATCGTCTCGGAAGCCTTCGACATGTGGGAAAGATCCAAAACGCCTTATGACTACGCGAGATTTTTCCCGGAATGGGCACACACGGACGTGAAGAGCTGGGTGAAGAGGGACCGCAACCATCCAAGTCTGGTCATGTGGAGTATCGGGAATGAAATCTATGATACCCATGCGGATGAGCGGGGACAGGAAGTAACGCGAATGCTGATGGAGTATGTACTGGAATTCGATCCAAAAGGCAACGCAGGCATAACCATCGGTTCCAACTACATGCCTTGGGAAAATGCGCAAAAATGCGCGGATATCGTGAAGCTGGCAGGCTACAACTATGCGGAGAAGTATTACGACAAGCACCACGAGGAGCACCCGGACTGGATCATCTACGGTAGTGAAACATCATCTGTGGTGCAGAGCCGCGGGATCTATCACTTCCCGTTCGAGCAATCCATCCTGGCAGATGATGACGAGCAGTGTTCCGCACTGGGCAACAGTACAACAAGCTGGGGCGCGAAGTCTGCAGAATACTGCATTCTGGCTGAACGGGATCGGCCATATTCACTGGGGCAATTCCTGTGGACCGGGTTCGATTATATCGGAGAGCCGACGCCATACCATACGAAGAATTCATACTTTGGACAGCTGGACACGGCGACGTTCCCGAAAGATTCCTACTATATCTATCAAGCAGCCTGGACCGATTACAAAAAAAGCCCGATGGTGCACCTGTTCCCTTACTGGGATTTCAGCCCTGGTCAGCTGATCGATGTACGCGTGTGCAGTAATGCGCCGAAGATCGAATTGCAGCTGAACGGCAAGACGATCGGGACATATGATATTGATCATGCCAACGGAACCCAGCTGGTTGGCTGGTGGAAAGTGCCGTATGAAGAGGGCGAACTGAAAGCGATCGCTTATGACGAGAACGGGGAGATTATCGCAACGGATGTACAGCGATCCTATACGGACGCACAAAAGGTTCGTCTGCAAGCAGATAAAGAGCAGCTGCAAGCGAATGGAACGGATCTTATTTTCGTGGAAATTCAAGTGGAAGATGAAGCGGGCAATCCCGTGCAAAATGCAAACAACCGTGTACAAGTTAAGGTGACAGGTGCAGGACGACTGCTTGGTCTGGATAACGGGGACAGTACGGACTATGATCCGTACAAAGGTCTGAGCAGAAGATTGTTCAGCGGCAAGCTGATGGCGATCATCGGGGCAACACATGAACCGGGCAGCATCCGGATCGAAGTGACCTCCGAAGGACTCCAGGGTGCAGCAGCCGAGTTCGAATCGAAGGCAGTGGAAGGCGAAGTCATGAGTACGTCCGCATCCGTTGCAACTCAGGGACAAACCGTGTTAACCGAGAACGAAGAACGTCCAGTCCTCACCGGACGTGCGCAGGAAATTCCTTTGCGTAAAATTGAGATTATCAGTGAAGCCGGACAAGCCTTCGATCCGTCGATCCAGGAGATGGTGGTTACCGCCAAGCTGTATCCTGAGAACACGTCGTACCGTGACATTGAGTGGGCTGTTGTCAACGATGCCGGTATTGAGTCCAACATTGCGAAGGTCGAAGCGAATGGTCTGGAAGTACGCGTGTCAGCGCTGGGCGATGGTGAATTCCGCCTTCGTGCAACGAGCAGCAATGGTACGGATAAAACAAAGCTGATCTCGCAGCTTGAATTCAAAGCAACGGGTCTGGGTACAGCCTACAAAGATCCGTACAGCTTCATTACTGGTGGATTGTACGATTACACCAAAGGTGATGTCGGTAACGGCAACGAACGCGGTGTAGCGACAAGTCGTGATGGGGAGACGCATGTTGGATTCCGCAATATTGACTTCGGACCTTACGGCTCCGATACCATTACGATTCCGATCTTTGCACTGTCGAGTGAGGATTATTTCCTGCAGATCTGGGAAGGCATGCCGGATGAAGAGGGCAGTACGCTTCTGGCTGACGTGGTCTACCAGAAGGAATCCAGATGGAATGTGTATCAGGAAGAGACGTACAAGTTGTCCAAGCGGCTGAGCGGCATTACATCGATCTGTTTTGTACTGAAGCAGAAGATTCATATCAAGGGCTTCTCGTTCGAGCGTCAGAGTCGTGCATTTGAGCAAAATACAGCCGCTTCATGCGACCATCTCTACGGCGATACGTTCTCGATCCAGGATGAGTATGTAGAGGGGATCGGTAACAACGTATCACTGGAGTTCGAAAATATGGACTTTACGGCAGAAGGCACGTCGAAGCTCGTCATCTATGGCCGTTCGCCGATTGATAAAAACACGATCCATATCCGCTTCGCTGGCGAAGATGGACAGAGCAATCAGCTGGTCGAGTTTACGCACTCGGAAGGGTATGAGGAACGGGTATTTGAGCTTGAACAGGTATCAGGTGTGCAAAAAGTGACTTTTATCTTCCTGCCGGGAAGTCAGTTTGACTTCGGATGGTTCCGGTTTGAGAAGTAAGTGGTTTTAAGAGAAACACGGCCTTATAGTAGAGTAAATTTTTCAAATAAAATAATTAAATAAATTAAATCCCCTTCAAGCTGTGTGATTTAAGTTCAGATGAACCTAAACCGCATGCGTGAAGGGGATTTTGGTATGTAACCTATTCGCGTGCGAATGTTTAACGGAATTGTTCCGCACGTATAGAAAGGTCCATGTCATGCCCTATTCTGCTGTAGATGTACACTTTGACACTAGTATCTTGCAAGGCAAGGAGATTCACTGTCTTTTCACTGTTTTTGCTGATCGTGGTCTCCATAGGTTCACTGTAGTCGTCGATATACAGGTTCATATACATGGGATGATTACTATGATTTTCAATGATGATGTCGGCAAGTGTTCCATTGTCAGCAGCCATCGTGAAGCTGCCGGTGTATGCTGTACGGCCTTGATGATGAGTCTCAAGGATGAGAAGGGAATTCGGATCGGGCTTTACTGAATCTTCTGCAGCATTGACCGCCTTGGATGACGGTTCAGTAGGGGATTTCCCTTCCGCATTCAATGTACTAACGGGCATGAGCAGGACTGAGCAAACGATACCTGCACCCATGATCTTTTTTAACCACATTGTAATAATCCTCCTGTACATAATGAATATTCTCGTTGCTACGTATCACTTTGGATAGCTAGCTTGCTTGTCTCTTCATCCCAGTTCACAGTAAGCCCCAGGGCCTCGAATACTTCAAAGGGAACAGTGGTCGCACCTGAGTAATTACCTATTGGTTCTGGTAATGAAATGGATTGACCTGTAGAGGTAGAGGTGAAATTCACCTTGGCCTCCGTCTCGTTGGGACGGATTGTGACGGTACGATCTTCATATTGCAATGAATAATCTTCGATTATTCCGTTTGCCTTGTTCATTTCAAATGTTGCCCCAATCGCTGCGGCTACGGCTCGGACTGGAAGTTGAACGGTATGTTGGGTTTGGACTGCCGAATACGTGGACTGAAACAGATCATCGTTGATATACACATCAATGCCCAGCTTGGCCTGAACGGGTTGGTAAACCATGCCTCCAGATGATGTTGCAGGTGCTCCAGCCTCCTGATACTTGTCACTTCCCCAACCCCAGACAGTTCCTTCGGAGGATAAGGCAAGACTGTGGTGATACCCTGCCGAAATATCGGTAATACCCGACAGATGCTTAATTCTGCCTTCTTTTCCTGTAACAGAACTTCCGTAGCTGTACACCTCACCCGAAGTGGTTAACAGTAGAATATATTGCGAATTCCCGTCCATCTGCTTCACCTTGAGGTGGTGATGCAGAGCAACTGGTTTGCCCTTTTCGTCCAGGTCCCACACTTTCCCGTTTTGGTCCAGTACAAGCAGGGACGTATCTGTGCTTGTGATCGATGATATGTTGGACAGGCCCTTTAACTTGGCTGGTTTGGACGGGGTTTTGTCTGGTTGGTTTGGTTCATCCCATGTCCACAGAGAGCCATCCTTCTTCAAGGCATATCCTTGTTGGCCGGATGATCCTACCTGAATGATGTCCTTCAATCCACTTATTGCGTGTGGGCGGTGAACTTCAGAATCGTTTCCTTGAGTCCCTTGGCGCTGCCATGACATAACTGTACCGTTCCGGAGAAGAGCGATGTTGAAAGAACCAGTCACTATATCCTTCGCAGAGGAGATGCCTTCGACTTGGTAGGGAAGTGTACCAGCGCCCCATTCCCACACGGTTCCATCTGCCTGAACGGCTACGTTAATCCCACTTTCTGCAGCTGAAATAGCTATAACATTCGAAATTCCTGGAATGCGAATGGGACTGGACGTATGGCGGTAGCGGATGTCTTCACTGACACCAAGCTCTCCGAACATATTGCGACCCCAAGCCCAGACGGAACCGTCACTTCGCAGTGCGATCGTATAATAATGAGCCGCTTCCACAGCGGTATAGTGAAGTTTATTTTCAGTGATTGCTGCGGTGGTATGGACCGTAGATGTACCGCTGGGTGGCAGCGGAGTTGCTGCTGCGTATGATATGGGGGCATGGCCCAGCCCCGTTAATAGGGTTGTGGATAACCAAGTAGAAGCGACCGCCAGGCGCCAACTACGCGCAGGTTTACTTTTTACAGGGGGATCGGGTCGTATGAAGGAAGTTTGGTTTGGGTTCGTTCTATGATCAGATGGCTTCGGCCAACTCATGGAATCGCCTCTTTTTCGAGTGGGTTAGGAGAATGCGGTTTTTCTATATTTCTAAACGTTCTTAATAGTGATGAAGTTACAGAGAAATGATAAAATGCCTATATATTGAAAATGTTTTAGATCTAACTATGTGAATCGATGGACCATTCAGGTAAGGGAGAAAAGGAGGATGAACCATGAAGTTTAGTGAAGATGTACTATGGAATCAACTGCAGGATGTGAGGGGATTTACGCTGCACGTGTGCGACTCTGTGGATGAAGGACAGGTTCATGATGTACCGAAGGGATTCAATAACTCCATCCTGTGGAATGTCGGACACATCATTCTGGACCAGGATATGTGGTTTCATTATCTTATTGCTGATGACTCGAAAGTTCCCGCGGACTATGCGAAGTTCTTCGGTTATGGGACAAGCCCGGCAACGTGGGATGCCGCACCCCCATCCTGGACCGAATTGATGGTGCGTCTAAGGGCGCAACCAGATCAATTAAAAAACAAATTTGCAGGTCGTCTGGAAGAGCCGCTGCTCCGGGAGAGCGAGTTAGGCATGAGTACAATCGGCGAAGTGATTCCGCGTACGCTCTATCATGAGTGGTACCATCTGGGATACATTCAATCTATTCGCAGATGTCTGAGTGTATCTTAGCGGGTTGATGCCTTGATATATTAAAATTGTGGATTGGGAAAAAGCCTTGGAATAGAAAATAAGAAAGAGTTAACTCATGGTGATCATGAATTAACTCTTTTTCAGTTCCAGTGTATATGGAGAGTAAGTGCTATGTTCCAGCGGTGCTGATTCGTCAGACACTTCAACTGCAAAGTACAGTATGATGGGGAGAATGAATATAATAAGGCCGATGAATATTGCTATGATGATACTTTTTTTGTTCAAGTGGACAGGCTCCTTTCTAGAAATAAGGTTTTAGATTTTTTTTGGAACTGTAACATATTTAACCAATGTAAAAGACATAAGATTAATCATATGAAGTACGTGCAAATATTTATGATGTAAAAACACTCTATCCAGATATGCATCGTTAGGAAGGGAGGGAGAACTTTGGATAGTAAGATGACAGATGTAGAGATATTAAATCGAGTAATTAAAGGAGAGGTAGTGCGTTGTCCTCTTTGTGGAGAAATATTATTTTATCAAACAGTAGAGCAGGGACTACCTCCGGCAGTGATTTGCCCCAAAGGTGACTATCATCTGAAAATAAATATTACCAGTGGAAATCTGCTAGATAGACTAGGTTTAAATAGCAAGGAAAAATAGTATCGGTGAGCGATTGCAGGGTGGTGCTCAGAACAGAAGATATCTACAAGAGAAATGGAGAAAGAACATGTCATTTATATTAATTGAAAGAGAAGATAAGCCTGTTCGATTGCGTGGAAACCGAGTGATCCCGTCAACAATAACGGTTCATAACAAAGATGGTCTCATTTTAGGAGACTATGTGGGCTTCAGAAGTGGACTTCAAGTTAAACTGATTAACTATGGAGGAATGATTCTGGCTGCACCTGAAGCTAAATATGCGTACAAACTTGGAAATTTGATCCCTGCTACATTGAGTGAGGAAGTAGTTCATTGCCATGCCTCCGAGTTGTTTGTGAGGGAGGAGGAGTTGCCTGCAGTGCGAGAGTATTCTTTTTCTGTCATACATACGGAAGATATGAACCAAACGTACGACGAGATAACAACATCAATGTGGATACCAGGGAATATTTACGTGGGACAAGAACAGGAGTTGTTATCTTGGATAAAAATATTAAATCAAGAGATGGTGGTCATTGGCATGATAATATCAGGTGAAGACTGTGATGGGGCTGTCGTCTTTGTTCCCACAATGGATTCGTCTAAGATCATTTCAATTCGAGGAATTCATGAATCAACATCTCACTAAGATTTAATAAATGATTGTCTGAATTACACCCGCCAGCGTAAAGACAGATAGAATTCAATATAAAGATTTGATTTGTTATGTATAAGAGATATTCTTAGAAATTGTTGTTGTGGTGATGCTTCAAGCAACAAGATTAGATAGCAGTACTGAAGTAAGTGTGCATTAATGCGAAATTACATTGTATAGAATGTTGCTCAACTACTGTATAACCTTAGAGAAAATGAATCCCTCGTTTGATTCCAATCCTCCTTTTGACTTGTTAAAATTTAGGTATATATACTACGGTCAGGTTGGCGGTGAAGATGAATGCAGCGAATTGAGGTTCACCCTGATGTATTAGATGAAAAGGCGAGGTTCGTCCAGCAAAAGAAACAGGAACTGGAGCGGATGGTCTGGGAACTGGAAAAATCGATCTACCTATTGCAATCTGATTGGTCAGGTGTAACAGGAGAACGATTCTTTTGGGACTTCATGCAAGTAAAAGAAGTTTTCCCTACGACATTGGGAATCTTGGATAAAATCCAGAATGAGTTTACCTTTGTAGCCAAAAATTTCAGGACAACAGATGGCTCAGGTGAGGTTGCCCTTTATATTCCTGAAGAGCTTAAACCAACTTTTGCTAAGGGGCTTGCGGATGGTTCAGTTGGAGAAACGGTAACAGGATTTGGGCAGACGCTGGAAGCTTTTATCTATAGTCCGTTAAGTACGGCGGGAAGTCTGGCTTATGCCTTCACTCTGGGTAGGGCGGTTGATGCAGGGCGAGGCATTAAGTTCGCTTGGGATGCATATTGGGGAAATGGAACAGCAAGATCTGATGTGGAGCAATTTGTAGAAGATCAGAAAAAACAGATCGACCAGGATGGACTTGGTTATTACAGCGGATCTATGGCGGGTCAGGTACTGGCCTATGCTTTCTTTGGCAAAGCGTTTCGGGCTGTTGAGAACAAGCATAGCGATCTGGGCGGATCGGGTGGAAGTAAGCCGGAGTCAGGGAAGGAAAATGGGGGTACAAGTAAAACTCATTATTTAGTATCTGTTAACAAATTTGAAGACCAAATTCGAAATGAACCTTTGGAACATGGACAGTTTTTTGATCAGAATGGTAATTTAATTGGTGAAACAATTGTTGGAACTGAAAAATCTATAAACTTAAGTAACCATAAAGAATTGGCTAAAGATACAGTGTTTACTCACAATCATCCAACCAATGGTCCCTTTAGTCTTGAGGATATAGCCACAGCAATGGATTTTAATATGGAGGAGATAAGAGCTGTATTACCAAACGGAGCTAACTTGAGTATGAAAAGAGGACCGGAAGGTTGGAAAGAAAATGCAGAAGACCTAGGGAGTATATTCGCTAATGTTCAAAAAGAGTTAAGAAATGATCCCAAAGCACAAGAATATTTTAAAAATGGTAATAAGGATGCGGTATGGGATATGCTATTTGACAGAGTATCAAAAAAAATAGGTGGGGAATACACAAAATCCTAAAAGGTAGGTTAAACAATGAATAAAGATTTTCTTTATACCAAGCCATATGTTCCAGGAATAATAGATGATACTCCAGTCGATTTGGAATCTTGGTTTCTAGATGATTCAAGAGAGAGAATGGAAGAGAAAGTAAGAAGCAGCTCTCTTAATGACCTAATTATTGAGTTGATAAATATATTTAAAGAAGGAGAGCCGAATTACCAAGTTCTCTTAGGTTTATTTGGTGAGAAAATAGTTAAGGAAGTTCGAGAAGAAGAAAATGTCTATAGTGTAAGTCAAATTTTACGTTCTGATGAAGATATAAAAAAAATCGAGATAGAAACTGAAGATGAGAGTTTAGCTATAAAAAAAATGAGTATTTATGTTGATTTAGCATCATTTGCTGCAGTTGAGAAGGATATGACAAACACAAACGTTCATATTCTAACTAGTAAAACAAGTGATTCCCTCTCAGTTCATATCAACGGTAGGACAATCTCTTTAATTGTAACGTAACAGCACTAACTAAGTAATATAATAGTCAATAAAAGTATAGCTCCACAACGCAAGATTATTCTAAGTTTCCTAACGTGATTTGTTGATGAATTGACAGTTTCCTAATACGGAATAAATCGTGTAATTTGAGGAAAGATGAAATTAATTGAGTTGTGGTTCAAGGGCATTTTTGAACAGGTACATTATGGTCTGAAATTACCATAGTTGACCTGTTTTTGTTTACTTTGTTCACTAGTGATTAGATCTATTAGTAAGTGTGAATATACATCATTTAAAAACGTACAGAAGATATCTGAGGAGAAATCCTGAATCTATTGGTCTTGGTGATACTAAAGAGAATATTGGTGTAATCGCTAAACAATTTTTGCGAATTTGAGAAACTAAAGCTGATAAAAGAATTTGTTTTTGGAGGACTCATATTGGCGATTGACTGTTCTTTAAAATGTGAAGAAGTATTTTTGACAAAAGAAATAGTTATCAAGCAACTAGCAAACATAGACATTACTTGTGATGAAGTAACTTATTTAGAAAAAGGATTTCGAATTGACGAAACAATAAATAAACTAGGTTTTTCAATATCTTTAATTGATACGTCAAGTAGTCCATTTGGATACGAATCCGAGTTCCTTATGGACGATTTTAACTATAAGCAAAGCTTGAATTTTCGAATAGATAATGATTGGGATAGCGTTAATGCAATTACTAACATTCTTAGACTGGTCTTCGGAATTATTGACACGACGAGAGGTAACGTTTTGTTTCTATTAAATGATAATGAATGTATGTATCATATCAATGGCACTTTAAAAATAAACAATGAAGATGGGTTCTGGGATCGGGAAGTCTATAGACGATTTATTGAAAATAGGGTTTATCAAGAAATGTAAGGGTGGTTCTGAAGGAGTGAGTTCTTTAATTTTTTTGAAGAATATAGATAACTATTCCCCTGAATCAGCGATAGATTCATTCAAGCAGGCAGCTCAGAGAGCAGATATGTTCTGTATTCTAATGAAAACAAAATATAGTAGCGATCGAATTATATCTGCCGAAGGGACACTTTCAGAAGTGGATGAATCTACTTTTAAAAGTATAGAGGATAAGGAGAACCTGAAGTACTTTACGTTTAACGTTAGCCAGATTGAAGAAGACTCATATGACAGTTTTACGTGGTTAACACAACATGGAAACTATTTTTGGGCGATGGACATTGAAAATATCAACCACGAGTACGAATTCATTTATAAATTTGTAATCGAATATTTTAAGGTTAATGTCGACGATTATCTATGGTTCGATGATGCTGATTGGTATTACAATGCTGACGATATACTGAAATTAAGCCAATTGCCTTATGACCCTAGATGGTGTAGTGAAAAGATTGTCTGAGATATGTTATCTACTTACTACAGAAATTCAGTGAATTAAGTAAGCACTTCTACCAAAAAAAAGAGTAGAGGTGCTTTTTGCTATGGATTCAAAACAACTAATGAAATCTTCCACATGTTGGACGATAATATAGTAGAAACATTATATAGCTCTAACCTGTACATACCGAATATCCACAACCATCCTACACCCACACGAGGTATTTCCATGAAACAAGGCATATATGAACAGCTTATCAACACAATCACCAGGCAGGAGATTTCCGCACTAGATACGGATGTGTATAACATTGGGACTGAGAAGCGTACAGGAAAGAGGACGCATTATTATTTGTTACTCAAGTTTGAATTTAACGAAAAAACATGTGGAAATAATACCTATAAATCTTAATTTTGTATCTTAAGAACCATAAGTGTGGTATATTTATCCTATAAATGTTATTTAGGGTAGGTTAATGATTCGCAAAGTTGCAAACTCTTTTGATATATCATCTGAACTTCATGTATGCGGGGCCAAAGCATGGTCTATTACACGTGTAACAAAGTATTGTGAGAGACATGGTTCCTATGGGAGAGCTGTGTCTTTTTTTGTTGTTTTAAAAAATAAGTGTTTTGGAGGATTTTTATGTCTACCAATATTCATTTCATTGATGTTCTAAAACGCTGTAAACAATCTTCGAAAGAAGCTGTTGAAAATCTGGAAGGCTTCAGCGAATTCAAAAAATACATGCATGTACAGAGACCAGTGGAGAAAGAACTCGAGCATCATATAAATGATGCTAATCAATCCAATCAAGCTCAATTAATCTTGGTGTGTGGTGGCGTTGGTGATGGTAAATCGCATATTCTATCTTTTTTGAAAGATAAGTATGCTTTTTTAACGGATTCTGATCGTTTTTATTTACATAATGACGCAACAGAGAGTTTTTCCCCGCGGAAAACTTCGATTGAAACTTTGGCCGAGGTTTTGAAGCCATTTTCTGATGAGGAAATTGGGAAAGAGCAGAAGATGAATATTGTTCTAGCCATTAATCTTGGTGCATTGAATAACTTCATAGATGCTGATGAGGGAAAGAAGTTCACAAGACTGAAAGACTATGTTCATGCAAAGAAAATTATGGATTCCGTATTAATCGAAGAGGAATCTGTGGATGATCATATTTTTAAATATGTTAATTTTAGTGATTATCATATGTATGAATTGACGGAAAATGGGCCCAAGTCGAGTTACATAAAAGGGATTCTTCAGAAAATTACTCAAAAGTCTGATTATAATCCATTTTACCAAGCTTATCTTAGAGAAAAGAATGATTATTCTGAGATTACTCAAAAAAATCCGATTATTCAAAATTATGAGTTGTTACAACATGATGATATTCAAGAAAAAATTATAGATTTATTGATTCAATCCATGGTCAAAGAAAAACTGATCATTTCGACTAGAGCCTTACTCGATTTTATTTACAATATACTCGTTCCTTCCTCCATGGATAATGTAGAACATGAAAAGTTAATGGAATTGATTGAGGATCAAGACTTTCAATCGTACACAGCGTGCTTGTTACCTTTTCAATTATTTGACCGAGAAGATGCTTCTACGATTCATCAAGCAATTAACCATATTAATCCAACACAATATCGTACAGAGATGCTTGACCAACACCTGATCGATTTCAAATCTCGAAAAGATGGTGCTTATTTATTTAGTCAATACATTGATGTTAATCGTGCTCCTTATTTTGCGAAGTCACTGGTTCCAAACTCCCCTTGGAAGAGTGAGGACAAAAAAAATAACCTTTTTAAGAATGATTTGATTAAATTATTTGTTTATTTATACTACTTAATTCCTAGAGAGCCCCATAATTCATTTGAAGATCAAGTTTACAATCAATATATGAATTATTTATTTCACTGGAATAGAAAGTCATGGAGTAAGTTATCCAAGCTTTATCGGGAAGACGTTCGTGATGCTATATATAAATGGAATGGTGAGGGTCATGGAGGATTAATATATGTACAAATTGGACAACCGCAAACTCACTACTATGCGTTACGAAAGTTAGAAATTGAACCTGCCCTAGAGCGTGTTGATCCACGTCAAGAAGAGACATTGATGAAGTTCCTTCCTATGCTTACGATTGCTTTTAGGCCAAAAGGGGGAGAACCTGTTGAAATTGATATTGACTTTTCATTGTATTCTTTGCTGATTCGAATCAAGAATGGTTACCGACCAAACAAAAAAGATAAGTTTCAATTTATTAAATTTGTTGAATTTATTGATCAACTCAGTAGTAAAGGTAACGACAAAAATGAGCTCATTTTTGAGAGTAAGAAGTTTGGAAAGTCGCAACGTTATCGTTTGACCTATGATGATTTGTTTAACCAATATTCATTTACGGAGATGTGAAAATATGGCGTATAAGTTGGATCTACAGGAGATCAAAGATAAGTTTAAGTTTGAAACGTCCATTAGACATAATCCTAAATTGCCTGTTGAAATTTTACCATACAATACGAAGTTTAAGGACACTCAGTTTAATTTCCGAGAAGTTATAGGTGAATTTTTGCGTCTAGTGGGACAAAAGAAAATGTCTTCAGAGGCTAACCCTGAACAATTAGTTGAAGCTGTGCTAAGTACGATTGAATTCGAAAATGTAAGTCAGAAAAATGAATTTAAGCAAATGATCAAGACGTTATTCATTGACGAGAATAATCAGCTTTTTTTATTCCATCCTCAGACGCTTTACTACATCAACACTGTTGAAAATGAAAACAAAAAGTTAGCCGAGTTTCTTTATGCGGTACTGTGGAGTGGTAAGGAAAGCTGGAATATTAGTGATAAGAAAATGCAAATTGAGGATCTGATGAGTTCATTGATATTTAGTGCATTGCCTGAACTACAAGATTCTAACGGCCAATCTAAAAAATATGCAGTATTATTGCCAGAAGTATCAGCTTTATTTTCTACTGATTTTGAATGGCTGACAACAAAACAGGATTTATTTACACAACAATTCGAAAAATTGTTGTCGTACTATTACTTTTTCTATATTACTCAGATGTCTAGAAGAAATGAGACCCTGTTCACCAAATCTGAAAAAGGAATAATACCGATCTATTTTACATTCGAAGAAGAAGAGCGGCTGTCGAAAACACGGGTTAGTTATGAATACGGTTGGAAGAATATCGAAAGATCTATTAATCGGATGTTTTCTCACGTTAATTTTCTCAAAATGCTCAATATTTCTGTGGAAGAAGAAGAGAGAGTTTATTCCTATCATGAGATTGCAGAAATTATTCGTAACCATAGTGCTGAAGAAATCGTTGCAATTGAGCAAGTAATTGATGATGTAATAGAACAGTATCAGGAAGGATTATCCGATGTTAAATGGTCCGAATTGAATCTAAATTCAGAACAATACGAAATACCCATACTGAATAAATTATCTTCGTTGTTCCAGATGATCGATTATCAATTTATTAATTCATTTCGCTCAAAGCCGTATAACGAATATAAAGCTTGGTTTATTCATTTTTGTCAGAAATCATTTCTTAAGTCCAGGGGAAGATCAGGGAAAATGTTGATTCTAGATACGGACTATTTATTATTCCTTACCAAAGTCATCATTAAGGACGAGCCTAAAATTAGATTGAAAAAACTATTTGAAGAATTCGAAACAAGAGGGATTATTTATGATCGAGACACTCAGGTGGCCATTATTGAATACTTTGAAAAGTTAAATCTGTTAGAGAAAAAAAGTGATAGTGGGGATGCCATTTATGTCAAAGCATTTTTATAGTTATCTTACACACCTCATCGACCGTTTTTTGAAAGGAGTCAACATTCAGCCAGGAGAAAAGTATCATATACAATTTGAACGTGATGAACAAGTCTTAGACCTAGTTAACGAGATTAAGAATGTAGAAGGTATTAGTCCGTTTTCGATGTCTACAGAAGATGGATTTTATCAGTCTCAAACTTTAAATTATACCCAAACAAAAGTACTAATTGCATCGAATATTGAAGATATCACTCCTGACTTTTTGACGACATTACGTAATAAAGTCGGAATTCGAGAAGAGCCCTTTGAAGATTTGGCAATGTTATTGATCCACAATTCTAACTTGGATAGTTTAGTTCAAGGAATGACTTCATTCTCAAAAGAAGGTATGCCTTTCCATATAGATTCGATTGAAAAAGACCTTCAAAAAATGATGAAGCAATCTAATTTATCTTTGGAAGAGAAACAGGTGCTTAATTTTTCTATAGAGTCAATGAAGGCACAACAAGGGCTGCATGAGAAGGTAACTTTATTTGATTATGAAAATATACTTACTGTTTTAAACAATGAAAAACTTGAATCAAAAGAATATAAGCATTTTGGCCTGTTTTACGATGCTGAATTGTTTAACACACCTAGAACGCCTAAAGAAATAAAAGAGAGGTTGAAGGAAAACCATTCTTTATTTAGTGATGTAGAACTTGCCCACCAACATGGATCTGTTGAAACAAGTTTAGAGCGCCATTTCGACGATCAGGGAGTCAAAGCACTATCTGAACCTGATACATGGCACAATGTTGATTTCGGATCGGTAAGAAGATCCAATCAGAAGAAATTAGAAGGAAAAGGACTAGAATACGTAGAGACAAGTAAAAAACTTACAGTTGAAGGGTTGGAATACTGGGAGAGAGCGGATGGAGAGACAAAAAGCAAACAACGTAAAAGAAACATTATCATATTTAACCCTGAACAAAAAGAGCAGATTACCATTGAATTTGCATTTAATGATTTTATTAAAAACCAACACATTAATGAAACAAAAATCAAACATCCGATACAAGTCGAACAAGCAGGTAAAAAGATACGTGTACATTTGAAACATGAAATTGGTCAGACAACGTTTTATGGGTTGAAATACAAAACGGAGGTATCTCCTGCTTATGAGTTCAAGATCACAGTTGTGGAGACACAAGCGAAGCTTCTTCAAACGATTCAAACTTCATATGCTATTCACATATCTAAGTCCAAAGGTTCTTGTCTGTTAATTAATTCAGATGAAGAACATTGGTTCTTCAACAAAGATGCCGCTGAGATCATAAAAGTTAATCTTGTCGAATCACAAAGTACGTTTGATATTACTGAAGATCAAGAGCTGGTTGTTTCTCGTAGCGAAGAGAACAATAGTGACGAAGAACTTATCTACTTTAATATTCAATTACCGCACACAAATATACCTTTTGCCGTACAGGATCAAGTTGAACGTCCCGTTCCAATTGGTGGATTCAGTGTATGGAAATTGAAACGTGAAAAACAAGAACATTTCACGTACCGTATCGAGAATGAAAAAATGAAAATTGTTCAAGGAACAAGAGAAACCTTTGCTCAGGGAGAGTTTAAACGTAATTTAGAAAGAGAACGGAAATTACTAGAGACCAATCATTTATATTTCTCTGAAGATAATTTGGGAGAGATCGTACCGGAGTCTATATCGGTTTCAGAATCCTTAAAAGAAGCATATTGTGATCTTCTCCGATATTTTAGAACCAATAGTTTACTTCCTAGCTTAGCATATTTCGATGAAGACTATATCTCACTAGCCAAAAATTATATTGATGCATACATGCATGAACTTGAGCAATTACAAAATGGACATTCACTCAATCAGACACAACGAGATCTTGTATTGGTTGGAACAATTCAAAAGGGACACGGAAATCCCGAATGGTTGTTCACACCATTGCATCCTCTGAATTTGGCATACCAAATACAATTAAACCAATTGGTCGGGGAGGAACCAATTAATGAAGAATTGTTGCACTCCATGAGACCAACGAACCTACTGCCTTATGTAAATTTTAATTCCAAACTGTATAAGGCGATTGAGATGATGGATTCATATGAGTGGGCTTCATATATTGATCAAAGTTTACCTAGGTTCGAATCATCTAAAATCTTTGTGAACAAACTGGTACAGGAGAAAATTGAGGAGTTCACTGGGCATTTTGGATATCTATTTGAATTAGATCGTCGTGCCCCATTAAAGATTAATACGATTAATATGGGTGATTGTCAGGAAATACTTCAGGGCCTATTTGAATATTACAAGAAACAATTGAAAGATAACCTGGAGAAATCAAATCTATTGCCAATCGAGATCTACATCTATGCTGAAAAAGGAATTAACAATGTATTTGAAGAGATGTCTCAATATTCAGATGCTGAAGAAATAGCTAAGCATTTTAATCTTAAATTAGAATTGGAAGGTTACCATCCTGAAGAATTGTTGAATATTTTTCGAGAAAAGGTAAGATTCTATTCTAAAAGTACGGATACGTCTACTTATGAATACAGCCATATTACTTTTTATCAAATGAATAAAATTGAGCAAATTGCTACAAGTAACGCTTCTGAGATCATAACAGGAGTATCGTTATTTGGTCTTGTATCGGGGATTCCTTCTGTATTTATTAACGAGGATTATAAGACAGGATTTGGAACTAGATATTATCCTACAGAAGAAGCACCGCTTTTAAAGATGGTGCCTAAGCTGAACTCTCTATTGAGAGTAGCTAGAACTCTGGATAATTACCAGGAAGATATCAATATTGTTACAGCGATATCTGCTAATCATAAACAACAACTCGATCAAGTATATGACTCTGCCCATTGGGTTACATTTATTGAGCCAAAAGTAGATTTAAGTTTCTTTAAGAACAGTGATACACAGAAGGATTTGCTCGTTATTCATTATAGTGACCAATATACGTCATCAAGCGGATTTGACGCGATTACGGTGACAAGACGTTCTCAACAATATCAGCGTTTGATCAAAGAGTTCCTTGGTCATCAAAGAATATACGTAGAAGACCAAATGTTGCCTCCGATTATAAATTTCTTCAACGCCATTAATGGTAATTGGTTGCTTAGGTTGTTGGCACAGAAAAATTATTTCCCAAAAGAAAAGATCAGTATTCTTTCTGCGGTAAAACTCGCTCTCGCTGCTTATGCACATCGAGAAATTATCTGGATTCCAATATCCATGGAAGAAATTCTTAGGATTTCAGGCGGAACAGGACTTCGACAATCTGAAGGACTATTTTCTGCGAGAAAACTGGGGAGGTTTGGTTCCTACAGTGATGACTTATTATTAATTGGAATCGAGCTACAAAATGAAGAACTGTTTGTCCATTTCTATCCGATTGAAGTGAAGATCGGCCATAATGGAGCTAAAGTGCAAGATAAGGCAATGGAACAGGTTAAAGAAACAAAACGGTTATTAGTGGAATTCTTAAGCGATGACGAAAGCTTTCAAGCTGTTCTTTACCGGAATTTCTTTATGCAACTGGCGATCGCAAGTGCAGAAAAAATGAAACTCTATTCGGTCTGGCCAGAACAGATGTGGAATCAGATTACGGATTCAAATGTTCGCGAACGTCTTCTTAGTGATAATTACACTATTGTAAATACGTTGGATCAATATATTGGACAAGGTGCAGTGATCTCATTTAAGAAAGATGTTGTGTTTACCGATGTTAAAGTCAGCGATGATGTGATGATCTTTGATTTTCCTGAACAGAGCGGATATGAATTTATACTCAAAAGTGTTGAAGAGATGAAGGAGCATATTCAGAGCAATCAAGGGGATTTTTCTCCTGAGCAATTGTTAAGTAATCGCTACAGCTATTCAAAAACTGCTTATGAATCCGTATCCTCTACCGGAGAGAAGGGTCTGCTAGTTGCCGAGGATAGCAAATTCTATGATACAGGGAAAAGTGAAGTGGCAGCAACGACTCCAGTTGAGGAGATTACAGAATCAGTTGAATTGACTGATGGCACTTACAGCGAAGTCCAAGAAAAACAAAGTAAACCTTTAGAAGTATTATTTGGACACAAAGCAACGTCTGATGAAGAAATAAAATGGTTCCCAACCTCTACGGATAAAATCATGCACACCAATACCGGAATCATTGGAACGATGGGTACAGGGAAAACACAGTTTACGAAATCCCTCATTACCCAGCTTAGTCGAAACAGCCATGATAATGTCAACCATACGCCAATAGGGATATTAATCTTTGATTATAAAGGAGATTATATTAAGGCTGACTTTACCGAGAAAACAAATGCTAAAGTATATAATTTGCATCATTTACCGTTTAATCCGTTGTCTTTGTACATGGCCGAACCCATTAAACCTTTGTTGCCTCTTCATACAAGTAACTCTCTAACAGATACAATTGTTCGATCTTTCAATCTTGGACAGGTTCAAGCAATTACTCTGAAGGATCTGATGATGGAGGCCTATGCTAAGAAAGGCATTGTGAAAGGTGATTCCACAACTTGGAACTTGCCTGCTCCTACGATGAGTGATGTGTATGAACTGTATGCTGGGCGAGAAAATGCAAAGGTAGATTCCTTGTACGCGGCCCTCAAGGAGTTGTATGAAACGGAAGTGTTCGAAACAGACTCGACCAAAACGATCTCACTGTTCGACATGATTGATGGAATCACAGTTATTAACTTGTCCGGTTATAGTGAGAGCATTCAGAACCTGGTAGTTTCGATCACGCTCGACGTCTTCTATAGTCAAATGCAGATGTTTGGACATAGTGCTATTGATGGGCCATATCGTGAGATTACACGAATGATCTTGGTCGATGAGGCAGATAACTTCCTCAGTAAAGATTTCAATTCCATCAAGAAAATTTTGAAAGAGGGACGGGAGTATGGAGTAGGAACGATTCTATCTACACAGTTCCTAAGTCATTTCTCTACTTCCGATAATGATTATGCTAACTATATCTTAACTTGGATTGTGCATAACGTGTCTGAAATGTCCGCCAAGGAGATTCGAATGGTATTTGGCACCCAAAGCAAGTTAGAGGAAGATAATATTATGAACCGCATTAAGTCGTTGCAGAAGCATTATAGTATCGTTAAAGCTGGTTCAGGGCAGCCAATATGGATGCGGGATAAGGCGTTTTGGGAATTATGAAGCCTGTTAGTACAGGTTAAATCATGAATAATTTTATTTATACTAGGAGGTATTGAAAATGAATAATAATGAAATTAATGCAGCTCCCACAAAGACATTCTTTATTGATATGTTAATAAAGGACATACCTTTAATTGATGCTATAGCCGATTTAGTTGATAATAGTGTAGATGCAGCAATCAATATTCGTAGAAATCAGGATAACTTTGAGGGACTACAAGTAGACTTGAAGTTTGATGAAAATTATTTTGAAATTATTGATAATTGTGGTGGTTTTGATACGGAAA
Organism: Paenibacillus sp. ACRRY; assembly: GCF_022346995.1. Lineage (GTDB taxonomy): Bacteria > Bacillota > Bacilli > Paenibacillales > Paenibacillaceae > Paenibacillus. The sequence continues at coordinate 272,012 of NZ_JAKRNM010000004.1, forward strand.
CGGCAAAAAATTATGCATTTCGTTTCGGAAGGCCTGAAAATGCTCCTAATATTGAGAAATCTATCGGGAGATTCGGAGTCGGAATGAAAAGAGCATTGTTCAAAATGGGGAATAATATCAAAATCAGTTCTAAGACAAAAGAAACTTATTTTGATATGGATATTGATGTACAGAAATGGAAAGAGGACGCCGAAAACTGGATTTGGGAATTCGGGAATTTGAATTCTAATGAGCAAGAAGGCACTTTAGGTACTAAAATTAAGGTTGGGAGTTTATATCCTGAGGTCTCGAACGTACTCTCTAAATCTACTTTTACTGATGCCTTAATAAAAGAGATACGTTTATCACATGAGAAGGTTATCGAAAAAGGATTGAAAATTACTATTAATGAAATAGAAATAAATCATGAACCATCTCAGTTGTATGTGTCTGATAAAATTAAACCCGCATATTTCAGAACAGAGGTTGAGGGAGTAAGTGTAGAGGTAGTGGCTGGTATTTCAAAAACCGGAAATCCACGAGAGGCTGGTTGGTACATTTATTGTAATGGGCGCCTTATTGTATTTGCAGATAGGTCGCAACTAACTGGTTGGGGGGACGGCCACCCTATGTTTCATCCTACATTTGCAATGTTTAGAGGATATGTTTATTTCGATTCAAATGATTCCAAAAATTTACCGTGGAATACTACAAAAAATGGAATAGACCAAGATTCAAATGTATACCAAGCAATAAGGCCCCATCTTATTAATATGATGAAGCCTGTTACTAACTTCTTGAAAAAATTAAAATCAGAGCCTTTTGGAACTGATGAGCAATTTGAAAATGAAGAGTATGAGGCTGAAATGGGATTATACGATTTTGTAAATGAAGCCTCGTTAACAAACGTATCGAAGATTGAAAAAATTGAGTTAAGCAAGAAGTTCGTAGCTCCTGAAGTGAAATTGATTCGTAAGCCTTCTACACAACGAATACAGTATAACATGCCAGTTACTAAAGTAGATGAAGTTAAAGAAGCTCTAGGTGTAACATCTTTAAAAGAAGTGGGAGAGAAGACCTTTGAGTACTTCTATAGAATGGAGTGTAGATAGTGGCAACTTCGCAAGAAAGATCAAGCTATGAGAAAATAAATTATAAAATAAGACCGGCAAAATCTATTGAGAGAAAAATGTTGTGTGAGTCGTTTCATAAGCTAACTTTTTTTACTCCTATTTATAACTATAGATATATTGGATTTGGATCTCCATTTTTTGCAGATTTTACACTGTTCCATAAGCAGTTAGGAATAAATAAAATGATAAGTATAGAGAAAGATATTGAAAATGAACCAAGATTCACTTTTAATAAGCCTTATAAATGCATTGATATGATGTTTGGAGATTCTCATGAGCAACTACCTGAGGTGAATTGGGATGAGAGCAGGAATATAGTTTGGTTGGACTATGATGGACATATGACAAAGAATACTTTTGAAGATATCCAAACAGTTCTTTTTAATACACCATCAGGCTCTGTTTTTATCATCTCTATTAATGTACATTTAAGAAAAGGGCAAGAGGTTTCATTATTAAAAAAATGTTTAGAGGATAAAACTCCTGAAGGGCTGACTAATTCTGATCTTGAGTTTTGGAAATCTGCTGAAGTATTTAAAGACATAATTAATAACCATATTAAAGAAGTACTTGAGTCTAGGAATAAGACCGAGTCTGACAAGTTTAATTTTGAACAATTATATTATTTAGGTTACGCTGATGGAGCAAAAATGCTTACTTATGGAGGTGTTATATTCCAAGAAAGTGAAAAGCATTTATTTGAATCCTGCAATTTTAATGATCTTCGATTTATAAATAAAAGCAACATTATTAATATTATTGATGTGCCAAGTCTTACGTATAAAGAAGTTAGGCACTTAGACTCACAACTGCCCCATGAAGTGTTATCAGAGATTGCTGCACCAGGTGTAAAAAGAGAAGATGTTGAGAAATATTCTAAACTTTATAAATTGTTTCCTTCATTTTCGGAAACTGAAATTTAACCTAACGTGGAATAGCATAGTATAATAGCCACGTTAGGTTGTAAAGTTTGTTGAGCATATTAATTTATTACTTAATCTCTCTAAACAAATCCAGCTCTCTTTCATTTAAATCAGCACTTAATGTAATCCTAATAGTCTGTCGCACCTCTTCTAGAGATTTACCGGAAGCACTCAACACATGACTTGGTTTGCTTGAACTACAAGCTGATCCAGATGATAATGCGATGAAGCTAGACAATTTTTTAAGTAATAACTCATTGTTTACACCGATAAATTGAAGACTGATTAATCCTGGTATTTTATCATGTGTATCACTATTAAAGGTAATCTTGTCTCCAAGATTAGTCTTAAGGATATTAATTAGATAATTCTCCAATTGAGTTAGTCGTTGGGTGTTATTTTCTAAATTCTGCGACGCTAGTTCAGCAGCTTTACCTAATCCCACGATGTTGTGGACAGCCAAAGTTCCGCTACGGTAGTTATTTTCTTGTCCTCCCCCGTGAAGAAGAGGGGTAAGACGAGTATATATCTCTTTGGATTGTTTACGTATGATGGCGGCTCCGACTCCCTTGGGGCCGCCAATTTTATGTCCTGACATAGAGAGAAAACGAATTCCACTGAGTTTACGCAAATCTACCGGAACCTTTCCAATAACTTGTGTTGCGTCTGTGTGGAAAAACAACCCATTGGTCGCGAATAATCTGGAAAGCTCATCAATTGGATTTAAGGAGCCAACTTCATTGTTTCCCCACATTATGGAGGTAAGAAGTGGTTGTTCTTGATTAACAACTGTTGCGACGTTTTGTACATTTACTCTTGCAAAAGAATCAACATCAAGGAAGTGCGCAGTGTATCCACGTTCTCCTAAAAACTCAAATGTTTCGAGAACTGACGGGTGTTCGGCAGCAGAAGTTAACAAATACTTAGAAGCATCTTCATTGTACCCATAATAATCGGCGACACCTTTTATAATCATATTGTTGCTCTCAGTTGCTCCGCTGGTGAAGACAACTTCATCCGGATCACATCCTAAAAGGTGAGCCACTTGTTCACGTGCCATAGATACAGCTTTTTTAGCGTTCTCTGCTAGGGAATAGAACTTGCTTGATGGATTACCATATTCCTCTTGAAGATAGGGAAGCATTGCTTCCAAAACTTCTGAGTGAATTTTTGTAGTAGCACTATTATCTAGATACAACATAAGAATCACTACTTTCGTTAAATTAACAAATTACGAATGAATTTCTCGTAATTCCCTGCAGCTTTGTACTCTGAAGATAATGCACGAATTCCCCGCTCCAAGTGAGCATTAAAATAAGAGGGAAAGTACTCTTCATCTGTCAGTTCTTGTCCAGCAGCCTGAGTAATCATAGCACGAAAAACGTAGTCATATTCACCTGTGACGGTGCTTCGATTCAATACAAGCCCATCTGGAAAGTCCTTCATAATCGGTTCAATGGGATTGTTAGGGTCATTCTTTTTTAATGATAGAGCAACTGCATATCGAATTAATATATTTGGTGTAATGCCAGATGATGAATGAATTTGTGTAAGAATCTCTTTAGCATATTTGGAAGTTTTTAATGTGAAATTCATGAATACTGTACCGCCTCTCTAACGATATCAAAGTAGTGATCTTTAACAATCACTGCACTCTCGTCAGTAGCATTGTATTCCAATGTATAGCAGCGGGCGGTGTTTTCCTCAATAAAATGGAACTGTTCCGGTGTTATTTCAGAATCTGTTGTAAACATAAGAACTTGCTCACCGCAACGTGGTATAAAATGCTTCATCAAAGCTTTTTTGTGATCTTGATCTAATCTTCCCATAAGAGTGTCGAATACAAATGGTAATTTCCATCCCGATACTCTAAACATGGCCAAAATCACAGTAAGCATCAACATTTCTTTTTCCCCGGCAGACAAACGCTCTTTCGAAATCTCTTGATATGTTTGATTATAGAGTTTTAATTCAAATGTGGTGTGATCAATATGAATCCGTTTAATAAAGTCTTTCTTGCGGAAAAGCATATCCACCATACGCACGGTTTCATTGGCAACATCATCAAGTTTTTTACGCCACTGACGATCTCTAAAACGTTCGCTGACCTTAAGTAATTTCTCAGTCATTGCATAGGATTTTTCCGATTTATGATAATCTCTGATTTTTTCTTCAACTTTCTCTTTTAAAAGGATTTTGGAGTTTAGACTTTCAGACATTGTCTGAAGTTCTATTCCAAGTTGTTCCATCATCAATTTGTTTTGTTCAACTTGTTTAGTTTTTTCCTCAATGTGTCCCAAAAGTTCTCTGAACTCGCTAGATTGATCGTTTATTTCCACTTGTAACCTTAATTCCTGTGATTCTTTCAGTAACGTAGCATTTTCATCAAATCGGCTGATAAATTCCGAAGCATCCAGTGCCTGAATTTGCTTGTAAAGATTATGAATTTCACTACGCTGTTCAAATGAAGCTCTATGAAGCAAGTTTGTTTGGTTCGGTCTGATTAGATCTAGGATTCCATTAAAGATCGATGTTACTTTGACTTCCTCAATCTCCTTGTTTGAGCCAAGTACTTCACTTAGAAGTAAACCTACTGTTTCTTTTTCTAGGGATGTTGCTACATAGTCGAAAGACTCAAATTGTTTTTCGGCATTCAACTGATTAGCCACATCTTCCAGTTGTTTTCTGGCAATAAAGAAGGGCAGAAGAGATGAAATGAATTGGCGTATTTGATCGGAATTGGATTTACGTTTATTCTCGATCACGTTTATTCTTGAAACTAATTCTTGTCGTTTTTCTTGAAGTAATCCGCCATGGATCTCGAAATCTCTTTTATCTTGTTTAATGGAATCATTTAGATGAATCATTTCTTCGTCATGCATTTCTAGAAGCTGTTCTTTTTCACTTATATCAGCGTTTAGTTGACTAATTTCTAATTGAAGTTTTTCATGTTGAGCCACTTCTTCTGCTGCACTAGCATTTTGCTGAGCATATTGTGCTCTATACGTGTTCAGATCTTTCTCCAAATTTACAAAGAGATCAAGGTTAAAAAGAATTTTGCCTGATTCTTTTAAATATTCAGGGATTTTTTCTTCAGATACAATACGCGAGATATCCTCACCATCGAAAAGGCACAGCTCAAAAAGTCTGGGAGGCATTTCTTCACGTAAGCGACTCTGAAAATCTGAAGTTTGTTGAGCAGATAAGAAGTGATTATCTCGTTTGACAGAAAAACTTTCACGAACACGATCGCCCTTTATACGCCAACTTCTCACTAATGAATATTCGTGTAATTCAAAATCTTCTGTAGAACTATAATCAAGAGTAATTTGAAAATTGTCGGTTACATTCTCGTTAATCGCTTTGCGATTTAGTAGCGTTTTGATTTTACGAAAATAGGGTTCGTTTTCTGTAACAAAACCATATGCCATGGAGCCGAATAAAACGATCCTTAAAGATTCTAATATTGTGGTTTTACCAGCACCATTTTTTCCACCAAGTAATATGACATTACGGTTGGCTGCGGTGCGGAAGTCAAATTTATTTAGGTCTCCATGATAAGCACCTATGTTACGGAGAGCCAATTTTTGAATGTGCATTGATTATTAATCCACCTTTATAAATGTAAGAAGTCTTGTCTAAGTGTTTTATCGAAAGCTTGGAATAGTCCTCTTCTTACTTTAACTCCGGAGTATTCCTTTTCCACAGATATCAGTTCTTTGAGAAGATTCAGGTTGACTCCTTCTTCTTTGCAGAGAGATTCTAAATCTGTAACCTGATCTTCTTTGAAGACAGGACGGTCATTTTGATGCCAATCATAAACTATTCCTGTTTCTTCTTCTACAATAAGTGGAAGTCGATCTTCCCATTGCAGATCATCATGCCAGTATTTCCGAATTGCTTTAAGCTCTTCAACTGTAATTAGTTCTACATTAGGATCGTGCATTCTACGAATTTCCTCTTGAGTCTGTAACAATTTTCGCAGAATCTCTTCACGGGCTTTCATTGTGAACGGACCAACACCAAAACGTTTAGGAGCCGCATCAGAATCCTCATCATCAAAAATCAGAACATCTAATTCTTCAACAGAAGCAAGGTCAATTCTGTTTTGTTCGATATAATCTTTAATTTCGGATTTATAAATCCTTGGGTGACTCAAATCATTAGGGTCAATACCACCTAAATTAGTTGTCAGATAAACCTCGCCATTCATGCGATGTTTTTGTCTTTTAGTACGATCTTCTCGAATTTGAACAAGAAAGTTCCTAAAATCATATAATGGGCGCAACCAGTCTACACCGTTATTAATGAATCCACTTAAGGCCTTATCTTCATTCACAACTGTACATGTCCAACAACCAAAACGGCTATTTCCACAAGAACCGGCACTTTCTTTAACTTCTTTATCTACTACGAGCGGACATTCGCTACTTGAATCTTGATATAGTTGAAGTAATTCATTGTTATCGTCACCCCATGGCGACTCATACTGCAGTAAAAACTCCCACACGTCATCAAGATTAAATGAGCGAATTGGAGCAAAAACAAACGCATTTCGAAGCGTAGAGTGACGCATTAAATTTGTACCTTCAATTGTATGAGATTGCATTACTCCTGCTCTTGTAGAACTTTCGGAGTCGCGAACGCCTAATAGCATGACAACCTCACCAAACTGATCGACCTTATCAAGGATAAAACGGTTAGCTGGCTCAATTTTAAGGCGATCCGTACACCATCTAAATTTTTGGCGAGGCGTAGGATACCCTTTACCAATAATGGACGCCCAAAATGTTTGCTCTACTTTAGGTCGAACTTTATGAGTTTCAATGGGTAGCCCTGTAGCGAGCGCTTGATCTTGTATGCGGCCAAGAGTACGCGTTATTTTATCTATGATTAAAGGAGTTTCTACCTGAGTATCTGATGAAATAACGTATACTTTTTTCTTCAGAGCGGAAGGTTCCAGTTCGGATAAAGCTTGAAAGACTAGCTGTACAACAGCAGTAGAATCTTTACCTCCACTGAAACCAACAACCCAAGGACGTGCATCTGCTTGATACACTTCTTTGACTAGCTCTTTGGCTTCGACAAATTTGCTTCCAGTTTCAAATATATTAAACATTGATAGGTGTACCTTCTTTTATTTTATTTTCAATCTTCTGCTCAGCCTCAGTAAGAGGAAGTCCGAGTTTGACTTTAATATGGTTAGCAGTTAATTGAATTGTCTCGTTGGTCTTATTGATCCGTCCAGTTTGTCCATAAGCACGGCCCAACCAATCTGCTTTATTATCGCGACTCCAGTCGAGCTTTGATAGTTTTTTTACGTATGATTCCCATTCATCTGAATGATAGCGGTATAGGTAGTGACCTACTATGCCGATGGCCTCCAGAAAGACACCATGTGCTACTACAGATCCTACTCGAAGATCTCTTGGAGAGGTTTGCTTATCTAAAACGTCCTGCCACTCAGGGATAGAAACACAAAGAAGTGCCCAAAACTCAGACACGAATTTTTTCTCGGGTTCTGAGATTAGCTCACCTTTACGTTTGCCTAGTAGTCTGCAGATTGTATTAAAGATGTGATTTAAAGCAAACAATTTAGGCGAATTTTTGGACAAAGACACTTTCTCACGATCTGTGTACCGTTCTAACAGCGGAATTTCGTTGATCAAACTCTTAGTAATTAAAGAAAGTTGGTCACGGTGATCATACAAAATTCCAATAGAAGATGTCGTATTAACAGCGTGACGATTTAGGTCTGAAAACATTTGTTGAGAGCGGACTAAGCCCAGGTCATGAAAGAACACCACGGAGATCGTTTCATCTCCAAGCTCTGGAGAAATTTTGAGAGCTTCTTCAATCGCTGCACGTCGGTGCTGACCGTCATTAATGAGAAACTTGGAATCCAAAGAAATGTTTAAGTAGCCTAGGTCCTTGAATTCTTTCGATTGGGGCTGAAAAATCAACTCACCGTCAACCGATGCAGTTAATGAAGAGAATATGTAATCTCTAGGATTCTCAAGAATGTAATTCGTAATATCAGGGACCCTTGATTTATTCATTAACCGTTGAGCTCGGTGTTCGGCAGGGATTTCTTCCTCATCAAAAAGGAAAATCTTAGGTATTAACCTCAGTGGACACATGATAGTATAAAACTCTCTACCTGCTTGCAATCCACGTATGGCAGGAAAACTATAACTAAAGTTCATAAACATCCTCCTGTTTTACGTACGTAATATTGTAGAATGTAATATGATTTTATCGTAAGACGAACAAATGTTCAATGATTATCACTCGAAAATGTAAAGGGAAATTACGTAATCACGTGAATATTTGATGAAGAGATGAAGAGATGAAGAATATTATAAAAAGCAGCTCAAGACTCATATAAGCTTCTTAAGCTGCCTGTTTTATTTCCGGTCATATGTTTTAAATATTTCTGTAATTACGTTGAGCGCCATAGAGATATCAGAATCATGTTTCCTGAGTAAAAATATCAGACGTTTTACATTTTCATCATTTTTAGATTTTCTTAAGAATGAAGTACCATATGATCAGGAGCTACATTTTTTCATGTTGGGGCCCATCTTTAACAAAGCAAGGAGCAAACTCGCTGGCAGGAGTAGAAGCTGAAGAAGATTGCCAATGGGTGGACTGTAAACTGTGATACAACATAACCGGTAATTCCAATTTGTAAGTAATTTGTCGAAATATGAAATAATACCTAAGACATATGGCTTAATTATAATGAATCTTGAATATCATGTTAACATACTAAATTTTGTGTGTTAGGCTTTAATAGTAAACAAATTCCAATTGAGGAGTTGAGTGTAATTACAAAAGATTCATGTCAGCAATCACATCTAGAAAGAAGGTCCTCATGATGAAAAAAAAAATTGCAACTATATTTGTTCTATTATCCTTTCTTGAATTAATCGTATTGATTATTGTTGGTAAGTCCATTATCAATCATATCATTCAACCAGATACGTTCACAGGAATTATATCTCTTCCGTTAGCAGCTTGTTTTCTTTCTTTATGGATGTTTTTCTCCAAACAAAAACTTGAAGAACGTATCGTAGGACTGCAAATTTGTTTTATCACAGCATGTTTAGCAATTGGACCGTTAGTTTGTCTATGGTTTGTAACTTGAAATTACGCAAAACTATCTAGTTATAAGTAGGAGGACTCATGAAAAGAATAGTAAAGTTTATTACAGCAGTACTTCCCCTTGTTCTTGTTTTTAATTTGATTTTTGTCGGTACAAGTAGCGCAAAAGATTCTGGTACTGAAGTGAATGGTGTACAAAATTTCACTTTAGAAAATCAAACTTTATTAAGTGACGGATCAGAAGTAAGTACATTTCAATTAAATCCAGAAAACGGAGAGTCTCCGGTAATTTATGACGTAACAGATAATAAAGATACAGTAACTGTAATCGCTACACAAAATGGAGTTGAGCTAGACAGAGCCATAACTGATAAAAGAACTGGAACGATTAAGCAATTAAAAAATGAAGTAGTTGTAGCGGAGTACAAAATTGAAGATCATGTAACCATTAAATCAACTGAGAGTAATAGTATAAATGAAAATGAACAATCCATTCAGTCTGCTCAATCTCAAAATCTCTTAAGATCTGCATATAATTCTGGTATAGGGCAGTATGGATATTTGTATGGTGATTTCACAACTAGATATGGCGATACTTATACGTTAAATTTTGGCGTGGGTACTTCTATATCTATTATCGTCGGAGCACTGGCTAGTATCGTAACCGGTACTGCATTAGTTGTGGCTATAATAACGGCACTCGGCTCTACAGTTGTAGCAAATGCTATTACATCGCTTATTAGTGGGGATGTGTTTGCTCAGTTTAAAGACTATAACCTTGAGGTTCGTTCCCAGGGTAAAGTTGGTTTAGTATCTAAACAGACAATTGTTAATGCAAAGGTTAATAATTATCGAACAGGTGGATCTTCGTGGGTGTATTTACGAACTGAAGGGGACGGAAGAAGTTGGGATGATTTATGTATTATAGGAGCCTACAATGTATATCTCCAAAATCTATAATTAGAATCAAATCATGTATAAATGAACGATTAAACAGCAATAATTATGCAGGCAGCGGTTCTTTGACCATTCTAGGGTCGATAGAGCCGCTGTTTGTGATATCCTTGGTTAGGATTTGGAAGCCGATTGAACCTGCATATGATATGTCAAGGAGATCGACAGCATCAGGACATAGCGGTAGAAATGCATATTAAGGAATTTTCAAGGGTACTGATTATCCAATAAGTTACCCGTTGCCTGCGTGCAGGTGGCGGGTCTTTTTGATACAATCATGAATTACAGATTAGAATGAAGGAGAAATTTTGGCCTTGGTACTGAACCCAGTGTCAAAAGATGAAAGGAGATTTAATCAGTGAAAAAGGGAATGGCAGTATGGTTACTATTGGGTGCAGTTTTGCTTGCAGGATGTGACGCAAACTCTACAGGATCTAATCCGCAAAAACAGGTTGAGTCCACAACCAAGCAAGCAACAATTGAGCCAAAGCAAGAAATGAATCCAACATTACATTGGCTCGGATCGTCCGAAGGTGAACAAGTAAAACTCTATGATAATCGGGAAGCAAAAGAAAATTCACACCATATATTCACTCTAGAGATAAATGGAAATACCAAAGACTTTGATTGGTACTATCTTGGGGATATGGGAACGGACCCGCAGGTACATTATACGGATCTTACGGGGGACGGTAAGGAAGAAGCTGTAGTAATTATTCAAACTGGACGAGGAACCGGATTAAATAATTATGATATTCATGTCGTGAACGCAGATGATTTCTCCGAAATTAAAGTACAGGGTTATGAAGACATCGTAGCGAATTACATTGAATCGCATGTTGCAAAGAACGGGGATGGCACGTTAGCGATTGCAGTAGAAGCACAAGGACAAGCCTATAACTTCAATTATGACTTTGATCCCGCTCCAGATTACGAGCAAGATGAGCTTGGATTCGGTGGTGTAACAATTTACAGGCTGGAGAATGAGAAAATCCAATTGTATCTCTCCGGTTCTGTCGGCATATCACCCACATATGTATGTGATTTTAATGTGACCTACGCATATGACAAGGCCAAGAAGGAGTTCATCGTTGATCAGATTGAAGTTGAACCTATTGAAAATGGAAAAGGTTAACCCTATTGCACGACACATCCAATACATTTCATAAAACGTTTACAAACTTTCAATTCTACCCTACCTTTTCAGGGGCGAAGCTGAGATAATGGGAGAGGAATAAGATAAAGAAACAAAAGGCAAAACAGTCTTCACCCACAGCATAAATAAACGCTACATACCCATAGGAGGAGTAGAGATGACGACACAACCATTACAACTGATCCAGTCCGCAGAAGGCCAAGCATTGCTTGCTCAAATGTACGGACAGCAGCAGGTCGAGGAACAGACTGCACGTTACACGAAGCTAAATGCTACCTTTGAAGAGTACTTTGGTGTACAAGAGGGCAGCAAATTGTTTAGCGCGGCAGGACGCAGTGAGATTGGTGGTAACCATACAGACCATAACCATGGCAAGGTACTGGCAGGCAGCATTACACTGGATACGATTGCAGTGGCGGCACCAACCACGGAATCTGTGATTACCTTTTATTCGGAAGGTTATGACAAGAAATATGTAATCGATCTCACAGATCTGACGCCGAAGGCAGAAGACGACGGTACGACGGCGTTGATTCGCGGTATGGCTGCAGGATTCGGAGAGTTTGGATACAAGGTAGGCGGCTTCCAGGCGTACATCTCCAGTAACGTGTTCTCGGCATCGGGTCTAAGCTCGTCGGCTTCATTCGAGATGCTGATCTGTACGATTCTGAATCATTTCTACAACGAAGGATCACTGGATGTTGTAGTGATGTCCAAGATTGGTCAGTATGCGGAAAACCAATATTGGAATAAACCGTCCGGTCTGCTGGATCAGATGGCTTGTGCTTATGGTGGTCTGATCGCGATTGATTTTGCGAACCCGGCTGAGCCTGTCATTGAACCTGTGCAATGGGATTTCCAACAGAATGGCTACTCCTTGGTGATTGTAAATACAGGCGGAAACCATGCCGATCTGACCGAAGATTACGCTGCTGTTCCGTATGAGATGAGAGCGGTTGCTCAGGCGCTGGGCCAAGAGTATGTTCGAGAGATTACAGCCGAGAACATCTACGCGAACCTCAAGCAGGTCCGTGAAGCTGCGGGAGATCGTGCGGTGCTGCGTGCACTTCACTTCCTGGAGGAGAATAACCGGGTAGATGGCCAGGTGCAGGCACTGCGGGATGGACGCTTTGCAGACTTCCTGAATTTGATTACAGCGTCAGGAAACTCGTCCTGGAAGTGGCTCCAGAATGTATATCAGAGTGGTTCCGTGAAGGAGCAGGAGATTGGGATTGCGCTGGCACTGACCGAAAACTATCTGCAAAACCTGGGCGATGGTGCCTGCCGTATACACGGTGGTGGATTCGCAGGAGTTATCCTGACGATTCTTCCAAACGACAAAGTCGAGGAGTACATGTCCTGGATGCATGGCATGCTGGAAACGCCAATTATTGTCGTTAACGTGCGTGCACAGGGTGCAGTATGCCTGAACGAACTGATCAGCTAGGCGTGTAAAGTCATTCTTGCTTTAAGCTATGGCAGCATGCAAGGCTTCGAACATATAACAGCTATTCCTACAGTGAGCGGTTCTCAACCTTGACTTTTGGTCATGGTAAAGGGACCGCTTTTTTGCTTTTCATGAATAGGCGAGATAGCCGGGGTAAAGGACATGTGATATGCTCGGGTATAATGAAAATCTCGGAGGAACGTGTAATGATTCCAACCATGTACGAATTGCATCATGCCTGCATCGCCGCCGATTCGGGGACGATCTATCCGGTCCGCATGAACGTGGAACATCCAACGCTGATCTTCCCGATGTCGGAAACGGTAATTCGTTTGAACGAGCGTGAGTATCATGTGGGGAGTGGAAAATGCCTCTTTTTACATCCTACACAAGCTGAACTGTGTCTTGAACCAACCGTACCTGAAGACGCGAAAACCATCTATATGGTGACATTCGATAGATATCAGCTTGTAGAACAGAAGGCAACCTTCATTCGGTATGAGCTGAGCAATGAGCAATTGCCGGAAGAAGGGGGTATATTTAAATTTTCACGTCAATGGCTTGGGCAGCTGCAGGAGCTAGTGGAACGGGCGATGAATGCCGCTGTCCCTGAACGACACTGGCGTGTAAGCACGTTATTGAATGAGCTGCTCCATGGCCTTTTCGCTCACTGGAGCGACGCGGAAGGGCAATACATCGAGGACATGACCATCAAGCAAATCTGTACATATATGCAGCAACATCTTAATAAGGATCTGAATCGGTCTGATCTTGCCCGCATGACGGGATTCAATCCCAGTTATTTTTCTTCACTGTTTCGCAAAGAAACCGGTTGGAGCTTCGGAGATTATCTGAACCGTCTTCGTCTTGACGAAGCCAAGCGTCTTCTGCTTACAACGACGGGTTCCTTACAGGATATTGCCTTTAGGGCAGGCTTCTCGGACAGTTCATATCTGAGTAAAACGTTCAAAAGGCATGTCCACATTACGCCGACGGCGTTTCGAAACCTGAAGGAGACGAACCGAATTGCTGCCTTGCAATTTGTCGGGGCTTTGCTGTCTATTGGATTAACTCCGGTCATCACCACACAGGAGGTTGCAGGTTCATCACGGCTGCTCGAAGAAGATCTGCAGGAGAGCGTCATCACGGACAATCCGGAAATGTTGGATCAATTAAGAGAAGTGGGGCCGGATCTCATTCTTGCACCCACGTATTTCTACCATTTTCCCGATGTCATCAGAGAGCTGGAGCAAATTGCTCCCGTCATCATGCTGGAATGGGGCAAAATGGACAAGCTGGAGGAAGTGCTGCAGGTAGGCAGTTTGTTCGGCCGAGAACAGGAAGCCAGGTTATGGATCGCCCATTACAAGGAGAGGGTGAGTGCAGCCCGCAGCTTGCTCGAGCACTACCTTTTGCCTGGACAGACGGTTGGGATCTATGAACTGAATTATGATCAGCGCTGGCTAATGCCGCATGACAAGGTTCGCTCTGCGTACAATCTCTACCGTGCCTTGGAAGTTACTCCGCCGGCCCGAATCCAGACTGAGGTGCTGGACCAGAACAGGCCGATATTTATTCAGGAAGAGGACATGCCTGAGTATGCTGCGGACCATATGTTTGTGATTTTGCCGGAGCTGCATTATGGATATGATCTGGAGAAGCTGTTATCTCGTCAGGTCTGGCGACAGCTCGTCATGGAACGTGGATGCCGGGTGTATCCGCTGATATTGAATGAATTTTGGATGGATGAGGGAGTATCACTGGAGAAGCAGCTGGAAGTTCTGGTTGAACGACTGACGAATGAAGCTGCAAGCCAACCATTATACATGGGACAAACCCAACCATAACACATCGACATGGATTCTGCGGCATCGCTATAATAATGATTGTAATCGCGAATGATAATCATTATTAATCGGAGGGTGTTATGCAGAGAAAAGGGTTATCCATGGTAAAAATGTTGTTCCTCATCTTATTGGTTGCGATGCTCGCAGCTTGTGGTACAACCAATACGGCAACAACTGGCACGGGGACAGAGACAGAGACGGTGTCCAGTGGAAATAATGAAGAACAAGCAGCAAGTGTGGAAGCAGAGGACACAGAATCTGCAACTCATGTGATTGATACGCCTAACGGTGAATTGGAGCTCCCCGTCAATCCTAAGCGTATTGTGGTGGATGGTTACCTGCCCAATCTGTTGTCACTTGGGGTAAAGCCGGTAGGCGCAACGAAGTGGGAACTGGAGAACAAAGTCATTCAGGACCAGATTGACGGCATTGCTGACATTGGTGAACGTTCCCTTGAGGCCATCTTGTCACTGGAGCCAGACCTCATTATTACGTGGGTTAATCCCGCAGCGGATGCACAGATTATTGAACAATATGAGAAAATTGCACCAACACTCGTTATTCCGTATAACCATTTCCCGGATATTCATGAGAACATGCGTTATTTCGGAAGTGTATTTGGTAAAGAGGCGGAGGCCGAAGCATGGCTTGCTGATCTGGATCAGGTTGCTGCGGATGCACGTGAACAGATTAAACCTTATATCACTCCAGAGGATA
Organism: Paenibacillus sp. ACRRY; assembly: GCF_022346995.1. Lineage (GTDB taxonomy): Bacteria > Bacillota > Bacilli > Paenibacillales > Paenibacillaceae > Paenibacillus. Next base: position 287,275 of record NZ_JAKRNM010000004.1, read on the forward strand.
CGTTTGCCTTGATGGGCGTGTTCGTTGCTGACAAAAACTTCTATGTTTACGGCAATGGAGGATACCGGGGAGGGGAAGCGATCTATACACATCTGCAGCTGAATCCACCGGAGAAGCAGCGCAACGAGATCATCGGCAAGGAAACGAACAGGCAGATTTCATACGAAGTCGTTGGCGAGTATGCGGGAGATTACATTTTCCTGGATCAGGGCGAGATGCTTCCGGAAGTATGGGGCAGTAATGAGGGCGTATGGAAGACGCTGGATGCGGTAAAAAACAATCGGGTGTTCCAGCTTGATCCGGACTTGTTCTGGGGGAACGATCCGATCTCGCTGAAACTTCAGATTCAAGAGATTGCGAAGATGATTGTGGAACGTGAGCAATCGAATCAGAAGAATAAATAAGTACGTTAAACCAAGTCCGGGCGAACCCGGGCTTTTTGAGTTATTCTATTTTCGACTAAGTCCAAACATTGAAGGTGGTTTGCGTGTTGATTAGATAGAGGGTTAGAAACGACGGGCCGATACTGAGAGGAGATTTAACGTGTAACAACGAGCTATTTCAGTATGCTTTGATATGGGGAGGGTATGAAGGATGACTACAACCACAGTGATAGAGCCTAAAGAGGAACAATTATATGAAGAGTTGAGGCGTGAACTGGAAGATGTAGAGGACAGCGAGCAGAGGCAAAGAGTCCTGAATCGCATGATTAGACAGCTCAAGTTCGCCAAATGGCGAAAAGAACGAATGCACAAGTTCGATACCTACTTCCAAAATGTAAAACCGGTAACACTTTGGGTGGTTTTAGCGACGGGGGCACTTACGCCAGTACTGTTATTTAGCATGTTCATATGGGTGTCGCTGTGGTTGGAATGAGATTGAATCATAGAGGTTAATTACCTTGTAGGCTACTGCCGCAACAATCCTTGAAATTAGCGCAGTAGCCTAAACATATTCATGCAAAAAACTAAAATTCTTCTGGTAACAACGTCCTATGATTTATAAAATGGCATGTTTAATACCTAAAATTTATAAAGACTTTTTACTCATTTATTACATGTCGTATACACGATACACAAAAGATGCACTATAATGATTCTACTTCTTTGGTAAAAAGAGGATGATCGTCAATCTATTAGGTCCTGTAATACATAAAAAAAGAGCCATGTATTTCTACAAGGCCCTCAGGGACAGTCTAAAATCTACATATACTTTAGTTATTTTTCTTATCAAGTAGTTCTTTCGGCACAACAGCTGTTTGGACTTCAAAAGTTTCATAATCTATTAGGATTGTGATTTCGGTATCTTTACTGTCTTTTACGTATCCGCTTAAACTTACATTGCGGCTAAGATCTTTCGGCATAAACTTATGGTCAGTAAACTCTACTTCTGTATTGTATTGATCTATAAAATATTGATGGCCGATTTGAGTCGCTTCTTCTATAATTTTGTCTTCATTTGGCATAGTACCACATCCTCCCAATATAAGGGCTATTAATATGAAATTAATAGATATTAATTGAATTTTTTTAAAAATATTCTTCAACCTCCTATATATGTGAACTTGACACATTATAATATACTTTAACTTTTAAAATCAGTAAATACGAGGAGGCATTATGGATACTTATATTACTGACAAAACTTATAAGGAAATTTCTGAATTAGCCTATCTTGATTTAAAAGAAGGTGATTATCCGGATACTCTGGACTCGGCTAATTGGAAGGTGATTGAACCAGAAGGAGCAAAACTTCATCGAAGGTCTGGATTTGACGCAGTTGTTCTAAAAAATGATATAACTGATCAGATTGTTATCGGTTACCGAGGAACTGAACCAGAAGGGAAGTTTAAGGATAAATTTGCTGATTGGAAGACAGATGCCTTCGATGTTGTAGGTGGTAGAACTAGGAAACTCGAAGATGCTATAACGGATCCGGAGCGCCATAATATCTTTAAAAATAGCCCCTTTAAACTCATCAAAGATAACATGGATTGGGAAAATAATCAGTTTCACCAGGCTGAAGAATTGTATGAGACCGTACAGTTGGCATATCCTAATTCAGATATTTCATTAACTGGTCATTCCTTGGGTGGTGGTTTAGCTCAGTATGTGGCTGCTCGTCATGATGTTTCTGGCATGACTTATAGTGCTCCAAGTGTAATGAATTTACTGGATGATGTAAGTTTGGCTAAGGTGAATGAAGGCCAATTCGATAACAAAATGGTTAATGTTGTCCATCCCAACGATTCTGTGGGGGCAGGAGGTATAAGTGAATATGAGAGGCATGTAGGGCTTACAGTGTATAAAGGGCAGGATTTTGACACCGCGAATGCGATGTATCAGAACTGGAAGTTTCATCTTCAGTTAAAGATACCCTTTCAACCTCTGGGTGCGGGCTCACCAATGTTAGTCCATGATGTGGGAATAGATGTGGATCTAGACAAGCTACAGATTGGAAATATCTATAGACTAATTGATTCGTTCTCGAAGGATGAAGGCAAGGGATACCATTCCATGAAGCAGTATGAATTTGATGAGAACGGAAACCTTGTTGGCCCTCTTATAGACCGAAGTACAGGAGAGACGCTCGGTATTTCTCCAAGATGGACTGCTCATCAGGAAGCGTTGTCTGCACTCTCCAATTTGATGTCTGGTGTAGTGGCACCTTTTGTGTCGGCTGCTATCGGAAATGTTGGTGGAAAAGGCGGCGGCAAGATTCAATTAACACCGGAAGAGTTAGCGCAATCTGCCCGGGAAATGAGGCTGAGTTTAAGTGGTTTCTCTAATGATGCTCAGGCTTCCATTCAGATGTTTCAGACACATATTTCAACGAGCGAAAGCCAATCTTTCACACCTATCGCCTATAATGCAACAGCTACGCTACAACGAATCAATCGATGGTATCAGGAATCGATCAGTGAAATTGCAGATTATATTGAACGGAAAAGAGAGGATTTTGTAATTGCAGACCAACAGTAATTCAGAATATATAAGGGATAACAGGAGGCAACGGGAATGGGGAGAATATCCGTATCCTTGTCGGATTTAAGAAGAGCTGTTCAGCAATGTGAACAGTTACAACAGCGGCTCATGCAACAAGAGCAGAAAATGCGCTCTATTCATGGGCGATTGCAGCAGGACTGGGTAGGGACCTCCGCAACGGAGTTGACCTATAAAATGCAGTCTTTTGTTGAAGGGGCATCTGCAAAACTGTCTGAGCTTGAAGCACATAAAGAGGAACTGAAGCGCTATATTCGCAAGATGGAAGAAGCAGATCGGGAAGAAAGAAGAGAACGGCGAATGTCTCACTAAGGAGAAACAAAAGGTAACACAAGGAATAGTTAGAGTCGGAAAGATCATATTCTTCCGAATCTAACTATTGTTGTTTTACTTCCCAATCATGGTGTCTGGGGTATTCCTGTTCATGTTTTGGATCTGATTTTGAACATAATCATGATAATCACGGAAGCTGCTGATATGTTGGAGAGCATCAGTTTTGGAAGACTGGATTTTAATTTTCTCACTTCCCTGGTTGTCTTTCATCTGTGCCACCACGCTTTTGGAACCTTGAATATCACCGGACATTTCCTGGATTCGTTGTAATAATGCAGGATGGCCTTCGTGTTGAAGCATTTCCGCGAGAGGTCTCATCTCTTCAAGCTTTTGACTTGAGCGCTCCAGAGTTGTCATAACCTTATCGCTATCTGTTGTTGCGCTTAGCGATACCATTCGGTGTATGTGATCTTTCTCCATTCGCTCCAATGCTTCCAGATGTGAAGCTTCCAGTCTCTTCGGATCAGACCAGCTTTCCGTTTGAACGTCGTTGTTTTGCTGTGGAGAAGCAGAATTGGTATTGTTATTTCCACAACCCCAGATGAGGGCAGAGCAAGCAAAAATGGTACCAAAGGCAAGGATACGCTTTAAATTCATTGTTTCACTCCTTATATAAATTTCCATTTGGTAGTATGAGTCGATTTCTGGTAATTATGCATGGAATCAAGTAGGAAGTCGGATTAGTGTTTAATGAAGATCACGACATTAACCTAATGTTGCATATTCCGAATACTAATAATGAATGAAGGTGAAATTTAACTGCGATGCACATCTATAACAATCCGATTTGGCGCTGGACCTTTACGCTGCTGTATCCCGCCATTATTTTCATCTTTCAGAGCTGGGGACCCATATTGGAATCATGGGCGGGTCCCATTATCTTTGTTGCTTTATTTTGCTTTCTGTGGAGCGGGATTGAGGAGATGTTCATCTCGACAGGGCTGACCTGGTTTGTGGCAATCCCGTGCTGGTGGTATTTTATTGAGCGTCCGAAGCCGTCTTTCGGTGCGGAGAATTTTGCGGCACATTTATGGTTAATTGTCATGATATATATCGTTTTCGTGCTCATTCCTCAGGCGCTGATCCTTACCACTCGTCTGCGGATCATGGATTATTATTAAGAAGTGATGGGAAAGTTACATCGCGTTTCAACTTAAGGGAGGAGGGGGACATATGGAACGTAAAAAGAAACGGGGAGCATATGTCGCGTTGTATGCTTTGGTACTCGCAGGGCTCCTGCTTTTGATCCGTTCATGCGCTCCATAGGACATCGATTCCATGCTAAGCGAGAATGACATTCATTCAGACCAGGTAATGGTTGTAACCCCCATAGATTCACGAACTCATCTGGTTTTATATCAGAATACCACTGCTGATGGCTTAGCATCCGGATTGATTGAGCAAGAGCCAGAGAGGTTATGGTACGCCATAATTCAGCAGCCGACAACGGGGATACAGCTCGAGATACAGGGGTTGGACAATGGAGGCCAAGTGATCTACTCATCGCAGGAGAACGAAGATTAGGAGGAATGTTCTTGAATCATGTAAAAAGAATAAACAAACCCTACTTCATCTTTCTGCTCTGGAATATACTTATGATCTTTGCCGTACATGGCTTAACATTTCAGCATGAAGCCGGCAGAGGAATCTCCGGCAATGGTAACCCGGGGATACTCATCCTGTTTCCGTCCCTTCTGACATTGCTGATCCTGTGTATCTGGACGATGTCACTGTCCAAATGGTGGCTATATGATCAGCATCAGCGCTGGGACGAGAAAGTGCATGTCATAGTGCCCCTGGCTGCTGTTCTGCTGTGTGTGTTGTCTGTCTTTTTGGAGCTGCACATGATTGAAAACCTGAGAACACAGCTAGGTGGTTTCACGAATGATCCGAGCTCGGCGGTGTACCGTTTTGGCTGGTTGAACCAATACACGAATACTCTTTATTACAATTTTCCCATCCTGCTGTTTGGGCTATCGTTGTCTATATTGATTGGGTGGCTAATGGAATGGAGTATACGGAAAAGCAGTTCATAAAACTCTTTCTCATCTTCCTTCGCCTACCTGAAAACGATCCAAACCTAACACCAAGTAAGCCCCCTTGTCCGGTTTCGACCAAACAAGGGGGCTTACTGTTTCACCTTTGCTATACTCTCCTCTGGAATTTTCCCGTATAGGGAATGGTGATCTTGATGTTCAGGTTCTGAATGGAGTCTTCGGTCAGAATCATCTTCGAGCCATTATTGGATAGCTTACGCCACAGGCCTGGATTTTTGCGGTACAGCTTCTCCTGAAGGCCATACACATCGACTCCGCGCCGCAGTCCCTCACGGTACGTTTGCAAGATTTGATCCCGTAACGTTTTCTCGCTATATTTGACCATTTTATCATAGGAAATGGGGGTGAGATATTCGTACAAGGCGGTTAGGTATTTGGCATCGATATTGAAGTGAACCTCATTCCCCTTAACAACAGGCTTGATCTTAAGATTGGGCAGACCCACACTGAGGACCCCATAGATGGTTCCCTCATTTTCAATCATCAGTGGTGCGCGCCGCATATCCTTGAGCAGCCAGTGGTATCCCGGAAGCTTACTGCGAGGCAAATATTCGAAATTATCTCCGGTTCGTTCGAAAAAAGCACCCTCAATGACAAACAGTTCGTGTTTCTTTTTGTTTTGAGACCAATGCTCCTTGTTCAGGGCAATACTTGGCAGGTACGTTGTCGTAGACGTATTGTTATGCGTGGCAATCAGCTTGAAACTAAGCACTGGAGGAAAGAGCGACTCCTCCAAAAATGTGGGGAGTGGGTTATGAAGAATGCTGTCCAGCGGCGACATATTGTAGATGGATGTCGCACTCAGAATATCCTCCAGTGGCTCACGAGTACCATACACCCAAGTGGTATATCGCGATTCCGGAAAGCGTCCGAGCATATCGAACACATCCTTGATGTGATTGCTTGTCAGAACGCTTTCGTCCATGACGATAGCGGTCACATGGCCCCAGGCGATATGAAGCTGAGCGCTCCGGAACAGTTCATTTACAGCCAGATTCAATGTTTTCCCAGCCGCATGTCCCACCCATACGGGAGGGGTATCCGCTGTTTTGGCAGAGCTTTCGCTTTTGGCTACACTGGCAAAGTCCATCGTTTGAACATACATGTGATACAAACCGTCCTTGTATTCAATGCCGATCGCTTTGGCATAATCGACCTGCTGAATCTCATAGGCACTCCAGCATCCGCTGGTCACGAGACACAGAGCAAGGCTAAGCAGCCCGAGCGACCACCTTCGCATCTGCCGTTTCATCGATCGTTACCTTCTTTGCGTGGCTTTTGTGTTTCAAGATAGACCGGTCTGCGCTTCATCCATCCCTTCGGCAGCTTGAACAGGGATGCCATGGCCTGCTTGAAATTAAGTGGAGTCAGCGGGGTCAGGTAAGGAATGCCGAACGACTTCAGATCGGTCAGATAGATCAGGAACAGGATGATGGACAGGATGAAGCCGTATATACCCAGGGATGCGCTAAGGACAAAACAAAAGAAACGGAGAATCAGCACGGAACTGGTCATCACCTGATTTACGATTGTAGCGCCTGCGACCACTGTGACGGCAATGACGACAATCATGAGCGGGGAGACCATGCCTGCACGAATGGCTGAATCCCCGATAATCAAACCACCAACGACGGTCAGCGTTTGACCAATAGCGCTGGGAAGACGTACTCCTGCTTCCCGGAACAACTCCATCAGAAGCATAATGAGAAACATCTCCACACCCGATTCCATCGGCAGACCCATCCGTCCAACCGAGATCGTGGCTACGAGTGGAAAAGGCAGCTGATCCATATGAAAGGAAGTCAGGGCGATATAAAATCCGGGCAGGAATATGGTCACCAAAAGACCGATAAAGCGGAGCATGCGGCCCATGTTTACCGGGAGGAAAGGGAAGTTTGCATCCTCCGGGGATTTGAGAAGCAGAAACAGATTCACCGGACCAATGATAACACTGGGATTGCCATCTACGATAATAATGAAGCGACCATTGAGCAGGCACTCTGCTGCAAAATCGGGTCTGCCCGTGTAATGAGTTACCGGAAACAATGTGAGCTTCGATGGCGATAACAATTCCTCCAGCTCGTTGGCTGCCATAATGCGTTCCGTATCAATCTTGCGCAGCCGATCCTTGACATCGTCAATTAAGTCGGGGTTGGCAATATCTTTGATGTACATCAGAGCGACTTTGGTCACCGTACGTGAACCGATTAGTTCGATATTGCAGGCTAATTCGGCTGTACGCAGACGTGTACGAATCAACGTGATATTCACTGACATTCGTTCGATGAAGCCATCCCTTGGACCGCGGATAGATACTTCCGTTGTGGATTCTTCCGGTGTGCGGGTAGGAATATTGGATATATCCATGCTCCACATGGTCTGCAGGGAAGGGATGCAGACCAGCATATGCCCCTCAAACACCCGGAGGGATATCAGTTCCTTCCCCAGTTCAGCCTGCAAATCCATACGTGTCCACTGCAGGGTGATGGCTCTCTCGATATCGGATGTACGCAGAAAGAGAGTACGCTCGTAAGCACGAGTCAATTCAGGCAGAATAATATCGTATATGGATTTGCTATCGACCATGCCGCTGCAATACACAAGGATGATCTGTACGGGAGACTCCCCGATCATATGGCTGCTGATGATGACATCATCAGATCCGTCAAAAAATGTCGTCAGGTTATGCTCATTCATTCGAAAAGGTTCAGCCGGTTGATGGCCCTTCTTGGGTGTTGTTTTGATCGGCATGGGTAGGAGCCTCCTTGTCTTTTTTGTGTATGAACGCGGCCAGCGTTAATAGGACGGTAACAATGGATACATAGATGAGCATTGCCGGAAATTGAATGTGTTTCACATAATATTCAACATAATCAATCCGCCACCAATGTACAGCTATCAAGCACATGATGAATGTGACGGACAATACAGCAATGTATCGCTTTTTGGGCCTGCGAATATCCAGCAGATCTACAATGAGGTAGATGGAAATCGCTACTCTGGCAAAAGAACCGCTCAGCCATTGATAAATGGATAGGAAGTCTACGTGCTGGAGCAGCTTCCCGATATTCACCAGCTTCCATTGCTCATAAGGACTGCTCCGCTGCTTGGCTGCCTCCTCCGGGCCAAATTCAACAATGGCTCCCAGGGTAGGGCCGATGGCCATACTAAGCATAAATAGACCAAGGAGCAGAACATGCCACCAACGAATTTTGCCTTTAACATCGTGCTGAAACAGCATCAAGATCCAGATCTCCATTAGTCCTGCAAGCGAATAGATCATGCCATTCATAACGGGTCCGGCACCATATTCCATGATCGGGAATAACTGGCCATAGTCCTTGTATTTCATGTTGGCTGACATGACAAAATAGCCGAGTAGGACCACGAAAGGCAGCAGAATGCTCGAAGTCATGGCAATGGAACGGATCCCTTTGGCAGCCGCCCAGGCAGCAACCAGCGCTCCGCATCCGGCGAGCACGTATGGCGGTGTGAATTGCAGATACGTGGATACCGTCCAGTTCGTTGTCTCATATAAGGTATGTGTGCCAAGTGCGAGCAGTAAAAGAGAGGCCGAAATACGAAAGATCCAGGAAAAGACCGCACCGAACTCCCGCGTAATCCAGTCGGTTAGACGCTGTCCCCTTACCCTTCGAATAATAATGAACATCATACATAGAAAAAGCATGAAGAAAGGCGCAGCAGCTACTACAGATAGCCAGCCGTCTCTACCGGCCTGATCGAGAATGGCCGGAATGGATAGAACATGGCATACCAGTCCGGCGCTGAGCAAGATGATGGAAAAGGAAAGCCATATCGTGATTTCTCCCTTTTCACGGCTCATGGAAATCCTCCTTTCCGTACGAGGAAGTTTCCGTTAGCTTGTACAGCATATGGTGATTCGATTCCTCTAATCTTCTTTTTGAAGCAAAACGTTCCATTGCATAACGGTCGGACAATTTTTGTCCCCTTTTCCGAAGCATTTGCCATAGTACTGCACATCTTCCCCAATAGAACGGACATAAATTTCATGTTCTTTATCTGCAAAATATGTCCCTACTGTGCCTGCTACTCAAGGTATACCGTTAAGGTACATCGCAGACAAGAGGAGGATGATGCGAATGAAATGGTGGTCTTCAAACCGTCTTCGCCTGATTCAAAATAATCTCCGCGAGATTGATGCGGATATGAATGTGGACCTGCTGATCCAGGAGCTGCAGGAGTTCCAAGCTAATGTGCTGATGATGAATGCGGGAGGAATCTTCGCCTTTTACCCTTCTGCACTGGAGCATCAATATGTCACACCTTATCTTCATACCGATTTACTGCAAGAAGCTGTATCGAAGACCCATGAGCAAGGAATGAAGTTTATTGCCCGCTTCGATTTCAGCAAGGCGCATGAATCGCTCTTTGAGGCACATCCGGAATGGTTTTATCGTGACCGTAACGGACAGGAAGTGAACTATTATGGAATCGTGCATACGTGTCTGAATGGGGCGTATCAGCAGGAAAAGTCGATCGAGACGATTACGGAGGTGCTTGAGAAGTATCCGGTGGACGGCATTTTCTTCAATATGTTTGGATACCAGCATTGGGATTACAGCGGCAACCATTATGGACCTTGTTATTGCGACAACTGCAGGCGTCGTTTTCAGGAGATCTGCGGGGCTGAACTGCTGAACTACACGGGGCCGGAGCATGAACTGCATAGAGCGTATCTTCATTTTCAGGAGATTACATCCAGGGCGATCCTGGAGAACATTGCAGACCGGGTAAAATCCCGTTGGCCGGATGTGGCCATAAGCACCTACCACCCGCACCGGGTTGACATCATTCGCAAGGAATCGAATACATCGCTAACCCGAAGCTTGCCTTTATGGCAGTATTCCGCCTCAGAGAATGTGGCCTCCGTAGTGAGCAGTTGGGACGATAAACTGGTCAGCAATTGCAGTATCAATGCCATAGATTTGACCTATCGATTCACGGGAGTGTCTCCCTATGAGACGGAAGTAAGGTTATATCAGAACATTGCCAGCGGCTCCGGACTTGATTTCTGTATTATAGGAGCGTTCGAGGGATATCCGGATCGGAAGAATTTTGAAGCAGCCCGGGACATTTTTCGGTATCATGCAGCGCATGAACATATCTATGGAGGTCTTGCTTCCATGGCTGAAGTCATTTTGATTAAACCAAAGGCACCAGAGGCAGGGACTGAATATTTGGGTCTGTTCAAAATGTTAAAAGAAGCCCATGTCCTGTTCGATGTCATCGTCGAAGATCAGATTACCGCCATGGCACATAAGCTGGCCGCAGTGAAAGCAGTCATCCTGCCTGGTTTGCAAAGGCCTCACATCGATACCAAGGAAACGTTGAGCAAATTGCTCAGCCAAGGCGCAGCGCTGCTTGCTACTGGAAATGCCTTAAGAGAGGATTCAGAAGCATTATCAGACTGGTTCGGAGCCGTGCATACAGGGAATACCAACTTGCTTCCCTCTGCCTATCTTCACGTGGGAGATGAAGAGCGTTTTCCCAGTCTGAAGGCCCGGGAGTGGATCACGGTTAGCGGTAATTTTGATCACGTAGAATTTGACCCATCGAATACCGAATGCTGCATGCCGTATATTGAACCTGCATCATTCGGTCCGCCTGAACGGGCGTATGGACACCGGGTGGGGGACAGTTACGGGCTGGGAATCTCCAATCCGCCAACCGGCGGTACAGCAGCCTATTACACGTGGAATCCGGGTGTTCTGTATTACAGGCACGGTTTTGAAGATCACAAGCATGCCGTGGTGGATATTCTGGCCCGGCTGATCGGGGAGAACGTGTTAAAGAATGATCTGCCTGCCAGCACGGAGCTATTTCTGAATCGGACGGAACAAGGAGATGTACTTCTCCAGCTCCTGAACTTGTCCGGTTTTAACGGAACGACATATCTGGAAGCGATACCGCTATATAACCGCACGATTGAGTTTTGCGATATAGGAGTACCTGTTCAAGCGTACTCATTATGTTCGTCGAATAACATTCCCATGAATATCGAAGGGAACAAAGTCAGATTAACCATTACCGAACTGAAGCGGTATGAAGCCATTGTACTTGAGATGGAACATGTCCCGAAGAAAGAGGTGTCGTTAACCGAATGAAACCTCAGATAACGACGGTGAACCGTGCCGCGGGCAAGCTGCAATCGGGCAGCCTTCTGTCTCGCATGTACAAACACCGAATGATCTATTTGCTTATTTTGCCGGGGCTGCTGTATTTCCTGCTGTTCAAGATTGTGCCTCTCTGGGGACTGCTGCTGGCTTTTCAGGATTACAATCCGTTCCTCGGGTTTACGGGAAGTGAATGGGTGGGATTCAAGCATTTTAATGAGCTGTTTGCCAGCTCCAACTTCTACATCATGCTGCGAAATACGCTCGCCATTAATCTGATCGCACTGGTATTCCATTTCCCGCTGCCGATTCTGCTGGCTCTCATGTTGAATGAAATTCGGCATGAGACGTTTAAACGCATCAACCAGTCGATTGTGTACTTACCGCACTTTCTCTCATGGGTCGTCGTTGCCAGTATGACGTTTTTTCTGCTCTCGACGGACGTCGGCATTGTAAACAAGCTGATTGCACAGAGCGGCAAAGATACGATTTCGTTTCTATCGGAACCGAACTATTTCTGGGGGCTGCTTACAGCTCAGAGCATGTGGAAGGAAGCCGGCTGGGGAACGATCATTTTCCTCGCGGCCATGGCGGGAGTGGACCCTCAGCGATATGAGGCTGCTGTCGTCGACGGAGCCGGACGGTTTCGGCAAATCTGGCATATTACGCTGCCTGCCATCCGGCCGACCATTATCATTTTGCTGATCCTGCGCCTCGGCAGCATGGCCGATACGGGATTCGAACAAATTTTGCTGATGATGAATCCGCTCGTTCGTTCGGTTGGAGAGGTATTTGATACGTATTCCTATACGTACGGGATATTGCAAGGCAAGATCAGCATTGGGGTTACTGTGGGGCTGTTCAAGGGACTGGTCGGATTGTTCCTGATTGTGGCGGCCAACAAAATTGTAAGAAAACTTGGACATGAAGGCATCTATTAATTCCCTAGTGTTGGTTGTCTGTCAGAAAGGAGGATAGGTTATGAGCTTTGTTGTGCGGAAAAAAGGGCTTACGCTCTTCGACTGGATCAATTACAGTCTGGTTGCTTTGATCTCGCTGGCATGTATATTCCCGTTCTTATATGTCTTCAGCGTTTCGTTTACCGATCCGAAGGTGTATGTGCCGCTCAAGTTTTATCTGTTCCCGGAGAAGTGGTCGCTGGAATCCTACCGGTATATTTTATCAACTAACAGTTTTATCAATGCGTTTAAAAGCACGTTGTTTATTACGGTTGTAGGCACCATACTGAATATTATTGTATCCTTCACCATGGCTTATGGGTTAACCAAACGCTCTCTGCCCGGGCATAAGTGGATTATGGGATTGGTTATTTTCACACTGGTGTTCAGTGCCGGAATTATCCCGAATTACTTGCTCGTGAAGGAGCTGGGACTGCTGAACTCCTATTGGTCCATGATTTTGCCTGGACTGACGAATGCCTGGAGCCTGATTGTGATCAAAAGCTTTCTGGAATCGCTTCCTTCGGAGCTGGAGGACGCGGCACAGATCGATGGATGCAGTGATCTCACGGCATTTTTCCGGATTATAGTACCGTTATCCATGCCAGCGATCGCCACGTTTACACTATTTTTCGCGGTAGGACACTGGAATGCATATTTCAATGCATTGATCTATTTATCCGATTCAAGCAAATGGACGCTGCAGCTGCTCATCAAGACGCTGGTTATCGATTCGAATTCCGTCGCCGTAGCTCAGGCCGGGGCAAGTGATGAAAGTGTCGTGCCGCAGGAGACGATTCGAATGGCGTCGATTGTACTCGCCATGGTGCCGATCCTGATCGTGTATCCATTTTTGCAGAAGCATTTTGCCAAAGGTGTCATGATTGGCTCCGTCAAAGGTTGAACGCTGCTGAGATAGAATCGTGCCTTATGTATAAATGCAAACGCTTACCATATTTCTGGCGATAAGGGAGATGGATCGAATGAACAAGGGAAATAAACGATGGACGACATGGCTCTGCATGATTCTGGCAGTAACCATGCTGGCGGCGTGTACGGGGAACAGTGGTTCAGGTGAGACAGCAGGCAGCTCGAAGAGCGGAGAGTCAGGTGGAGATCAGCCGCTGGACATCAAGATGTTTGCCGGATTGTACAATGAGATTCCCGATATGGACAACGAATACTGGACCGAATGGGAGAAGCGCACCAATGCCAAACTCGATATTGAATGGGTGCCTTCAGGCGATCTGGATACGAAGCTGGATTTGCTGCTCGCTTCCGGTGATCTGCCAGAAGTAGTGGCCTATCAGAACCAGATTCGCCCCACGCTGATTACCGCGATCAAGAACGGTGCGTTCTGGGATCTGACTCCATTCCTAGGAGATCTCAGCGAATATCCGAACCTGAAGGAGAATCTGGCGCCGGATGCGCTCAAATACCTGTCGGTGGATGGAGGCATTTATGCCGTACCACGCTCCCGTTCCCGGGTTGATGGTGGACTGAAAATTCGGGAAGATTGGCTGAAACAGCTGAATCTGCCGATTCCCAAGACGTTCGAAGAATATAGAGAAACCCTGAAGAAAATCGTGGACAGTGATATGGATGGCAACGGCAAGAAGGACACAGTCGGCCTGTTATTCGTCAACAATCCACCTGCCATGTTCCAAGCCGGATTCGGGGCATATAACCCAACCTATGATAACGATGGCGGGCTAATGAGCCCTGGTTTGACACCGCAATATGTGGAGATGGTCGAGTGGTTCCGGGAATTGTACGCCGATGGGCTGTTGTCCAAGGAATATGCAGTCATGAAGGAGAGTCAGGCCGAAGAACTATTCAAGACCAACCGGGCGGCTTCTTACGGACGTCCAATCTGGTGGGATCATGAGTGGGAGCAGGCTATGAAAAAATCAGGGCAGCCTGACGCCAAAATTCTGAACTTGTCTCTGACAGGTCCTCATGGAGATGCAGCGGTCGGTCTGGAGACCGGAGTCGCGGGTGGATTCTACATTTCCAAGAAGGTGCCTGAAGAGAAGGTGAAGCAGCTCCTGAAGTATTTTGATATGACCGCTTCCCAGGAGATGACGGACTTTGCCTACTATGGCATCGAGGGTACGCACTATACGGAACAGGATGGTCAGAAAGTGCTGACGGAGCAAGGCGTTAAGGAAGTGAACACAACCAGCAAAGGGGCAGGGGTACTTGCCTATGCCAAGTGGGGCAAAGTGATTAGTGCTTCCGGAGACAAAGCCTATAATGACGCCAAAATCAAGGAAGTCGAGAATTTCGACGAAATTGGGAAGATCGACTTCTACCGGGTGATTACCTCAGAGGCCTGGAGAGAGACATGGCCCAAATATGGAGACGAATACAGTTCTATGATGACCCGAACGATTGTAGGGCAGATCAGTGTAGAAGAGTTCAGAGCCTATGTTGACAAGTTGAACAGCCAGCCGGACATTAAGCAGGCTTATCAGGAAATGGCCAAAGCTTATGAGCAATTTAATCAACAATAACGAGGTAAAGGAGAAGCGATGAAGACTTCCATACTGAGTGATAAGGAACAACATCCCTGGTGGCAGCAGCCGCTGCGCATCATTCAACCTAACATGCAGGTGAAGGATACCGATAAGATTGATCCCGAACGGCTTGCGAACCAAATGCTCGAGATGGGTGCCAATGCCATGGTGTTTAATATGGGTGGAATCTATGCCTGGTACCGCTCCAGTGTCGCATTTCATGTTCAAAATGAATACTTGCCCCGCGGCAGTGATCTGCTGCGGGATATGATCCAGAGCTGTCATCAGCGGGGGATTCGCTTCATTGCCCGCTTCGATTTCAGCAAGGCAGAGGACTCCGTTTATTTGCAGAAGCCCCAGTGGTTTGTCCGCAAGGAAGGGGGGCAGCCCGATATTATCGGTGCCACTAGGCCGGGGGCCTGGCCTCTGTTGATGTCGACCTGCATTAACGGGGGCTACCGCAACGAAGAACTGGCGGTTCCTGTAATCCGGGAAGCACTGGAACGGTATGAGATTGATGGTGTCTTCTTCAACGCACCCGGATATGTATTTTGCCAATGCTCCAATTGTCAGAAGAAATACAAGGGGATATATGGAACAGAGCTGCCGAGTACTTCAGCAGAGATGGCGTCTGATTTTGCGGCTCGCTGCTTCGATGATAATCTGGGCCGGATGTATCAGGAGATTAAGGCTGTTCGGTCCGATGTGCCGATGATCCTGTACTACAATCTGCATCGGGATAATCTGGAGAAACGGGTATCCATCACCGACATGCTCTGTACTGAACCGCAGGATGTGTTGTCGCTGGGTCACACCCGTATCCCGGAGTTCTGGCAGCCTGCACTCAGTATCAAGGTGGGGCGTTCCGTTCCGGGTCGCCCTGACCCCTTCGGCATCGTACATTCTTGCCCCGGCATGGACTGGCGACATACCGGGCTTCCGCCTGCCGAATACCGCTTCTGGCTCTCGCAGATCCCGGCCAATGGCGGTCAGCTCTGGCATTCATTAACCGGAATCCCGGATACGATCATGGATAAGCGAATTTTGCGAACCGTTACAGAGGTCAACAGGGATACAGCGAAGATTGCTTCCCATATGGACGGCGCACAACCAGTGAACCAGGTAGCGCTCATGTGGAGTGCCAATCGTTCAGCAGAAGGCTTGGCGGAGGCACTCATCCATAAGCACATTCCATTCGATGTGATTCTGCCTGAACAGGTGGCCAGCGTGAACCTGAACCACTATCCGGTCGTTATTTTGCCTGAAGGATTTGCACATTCATCCAATTTTACAGATTTGCTTCGCGATTATGTGAGTCAGGGAGGCAGCCTTATCGCAGAGGGAGTGCTGTCGAACGTTGAAAATGAGACCGATTCGATGCTATTGGACCTGTTTGGTATTTCCGGGGAAATGCAGGAGAGCGAGTATTTGGTTGCATCCTATCTGCGGTTTGAACAGATATCTAGCATAGACAATGAAGGGAATCCACTGCAGAGGAAGCTGGAGGAAACGGAACTCATACCGCATCGAGGCAAGGTGATGTACTGTCAGCCCAAGGATGCGGATGTGCAGGTATTGGCAACGTTAGTCCCTCCGTTCTCTCCGTTGGAAAGTGTAGGGGCTCCTCCGGAACGGGCCTCGCTGGCTGTTAAACAAACGGATCTTCCGCTGGCGCTGTTGCGAACCTTTGGCACAGGGCGGACCTTATATTTCCCGTTTTCGCTTAGCGGTCTCATACAGGAATTCAAATTAGAGGAACATTTCCGGTTGTTTTCCAATGCCGTTCATTTGCAGCTGAACAATAAAGCTCTGGTATCGATCACGGAAGCGCCAGGTTTACAGCTGACTGTTTTCCGCAAGGATAACGACTTGTTGATTCATCTAGTGAACGGGGCAGGCCGCAGGCCGCTGTCATCTGTACTCCCCATACATGGTATTGAGATCACAGTTCGTTCAGGGGAGGATACTCCTGCAGAAGCTGAAGCGTTAATCGCAGGGACGCAGCTGAAGACAGAACGGCTTGGAGATAAAATCAAAATTTGCGTTCCTACGCTGGACGTTTGGGAGTGTATCCGGGTACCTCTCTTGATATAATGAACCCGAACAGAGGCATGCGAAAACGAGCTAAGGCAGCATACGGGGGTGATTCCATGAGGCGGGCAATGCATACCATCCAATCAGCGCTTGACCGCTGGTTCGCAACGAATGGTTATCTGAAAAGACTGATCTGGTTGGGCTGCATGTCGGTGGTCATCCCGGTGGTGCTTGCCGGAAGCGCGTACTATCATTTCTCGATGATCAAACTGACTGAACAATTCCAGGATAACAATATGGCCTCATTGAACTTGCTCAAAGACAGGGTGGAGAATATTCTGACCAATATTGAGCATGAATCCATGCAGCTCGCGAGTGGCCCGTTGATGCGAAATGCATTAGGCAGTGCTCATTATGAGAGCGATTACTTTCTCCATCTTGATCTGCTCGATCTGTTTCAGCTCCACAAAAACACCAATAACTTAATTGAAGAAATGATTTATTATGATGCCAAAACAGATATGGTTCTGTCCCACTATTACGGATTGGTCCCGCTGGCGGATTACAAGGAGAAGCAGGATATGGAGACTGCTCTGGAAGGCCAAGCAGCTGCAGGTTGGAGTTATCTCCCTCAATCCGGAGAAGCGGGTTATATTTCCTATGTTAGGCAAGTGCCCGTCATGGGCCAGGGAGAACCGCGGGGAGTGGTCATTCTCCAAGTGAAGGAACAGGAGCTGCGGAGTTTGCTGCGCAGCTATTCCGTCAGTCTGAAAGATCAATCCCTCGCCATTCTTAATGCAGATCAGCGTATTATTTTGCACACGGACGGCCCTGGAGAGATAGGCAAAAGGGCATCGGAGTACGATGTGCTGCAGCAGATTGCATATGCAGAAGGCAGAGAACGTTCCGGCCATGAGGTACTGAAGAGCGAGGATGGGAATGAACTTGTGGCATATGCCTCGGCATCCATGGGAAGGACCTATATATCCCAGCTCCCTGAGCAGGAGATGATTGCCCAGTTGAATTGGATCAAGGTGCTCATCCTGATCTCGGTGTCCATCTTTGTGTTGGTCGGTATGCTGCTCACCTGGTTCAGCTCACGGCTGGCCTACAACCCTATTCAGCAGCTGCTGCGGTATGGAGAACACTTGCGCAGGAACGGGCAGGAAACAGCTCCGCAAGGGAATGAAATCGAATATATTCGGTCTTCGCTCAGCTATCTCAATGAACAGACCGAAACCTTGAATCGGTATATAGAGGGCATACAGCCAGATCTCCGCGATCGTTTTCTGCAGAAATTACTGCAATCTAGCGGTTTGTGGACCAGCAGCAGACTGGAAGAAGAATGTGCCAGACATGAGTTCCGGACGGAGGGACAATTTTTGGTGCTGGTCGTGAAAGTGGAAAATCTGGTCAAGAAGAAACGGTTTTTACCCAGTGAAGGCCCCGTCATTGTATTTGCCCTGAGAAATGTCATGGATGAACTGCTCAGCCAAAAAAACGATCTGACCGGATATGTTGTGGACAAAAATGATAGTGATTCTGTCGCGATCCTGCACTTTGATTCGGAGATTTCTCCCTGTGAAGCAAGGGACAGGGTATGCAGCTATGCAGAGGAGATTCATCGCGCCCTGGATCAGTATCTGTCTTTCTCGGCGACAGTGGGCGTAGGACGTCCGGGTCAACTTCATGGGATTGCAGAATCCTTTCGGGAAGCGCAGCTCGCCCTGCAGTATCGACTATTTGATGATGCCGAGAATGTTCTGTTCTATGAAGATATTCTGGCCACCCAGCGTAATCCGGTCTTCATGTATCCACGGGAGATGGAAGGGGAGATTCTTGAATCCTTATGGAACGGAACGCTTACGCATGCGGAGGATGCCCTCCATCGGTTCTCCAAGAAAGTGCGTGCATCCGAATCCTATACGGTCATGATTCAGGGGTATCACATGCTGCTGTCGGCCATTATTCAATTCATGGAGACGAAGGGTCCCGGCATGCTTGAACGACTAGGCAGCAATTTGTTCGATCAGCTGCAGGAAAATCAGACATCGAAGGAGATGCATGACTGGTTTATCGGTGTGCTGTTTCCTCGATGCATTGAGGCCAGCCAGGATCTTCGTACCAATTCATCCCGCCTGATTGTTCAGCGGGTCTGCGAGCATCTGAGCAGCCATCCCGAAGGAATGCAATCACTATCGGATTGTGCAGAACTCGTGAATGTCAGTCCTTCCTATCTAAGCAGGCTCTTCAAGAAGGAAATGGGAGTGTCCTTTATCGAATACCTGATGAATCTGAAGGTGCAAAAAGCGAAGCAATTGTTGAAGGAAACGGATTGCACCATCACGGAAATTGCCGAACAAGTGGGATATTCGGAACGCAACCTGAACAGGGCTTTTCAGCGCTTTGTTCAGATGTCGCCCAATCAATATCGAATATCGGTCCGCTAGATTTCATGTAAATGATAGACGGCGGCGTGCGAAAGCTATAACATACAGATATAGCGATCCAAGACAAGCACCTCACCAAACGATAGAGAAACAAGGAGGAAACCTACGATGACAAATACGACGAAGGCACCTGGAGAGACGAAAGTTGGCTTTATCGGTACAGGCGTTATGGGGAAAAGCATGGCAGGTCACATCCAGAAAGCGGGCTACCCGCTGCATGTGTATACCCGCACAGCTGCCAAAGCGGAAGCATTGGTGAATGAAGGGGCCGTTTGGCACGATACACCAGGCAAACTTGCGGCTGAGTGTGATGTCATCATCACGATGGTAGGGTATCCGAAGGATGTAGAGGAGATTTATCTTGGCGAGGACGGTCTTGTGGCCAATGCCAAACCGGGTTCAACCCTGATTGATATGACAACATCCAGTCCCATGCTGGCTGCTCGCATCTTCGAGGCAGCGGAAGCCAAGGGGCTGCATGCCTTGGATGCACCCGTATCGGGTGGAGATATTGGCGCACGGGATGGCAAGTTGTCCATCATGGTTGGTGGTACCTCGGAAGCATTCGAAGCGGTACGGCCGCTGTTCGAGTGTATGGGCACCAACATTGTATTGCAGGGCAAGGCCGGTTCCGGTCAGCATACCAAAATGTGCAACCAGATTGCCATTGCATCCGGCATGATGGGCGTATGCGAAGCACTCGCCTATGCCAAGAGTTCAGGGCTTGACGCGGAGAACGTGTTGAAGAGCATTGCTACCGGAGCAGCCGGAAGCTGGTCACTTAGCAATCTCGGTCCGCGCATGATCGCAGGCGATTTCGAGCCTGGATTCTATGTGAAGCATTTTATCAAAGACATGGGAATTGCCCTCGAATCGGCCAAGGCCATGGGCATGCAGACGCCAGGGTTGGCACTGGCTGAATCCCTCTACCAGGAAATATCCAGAAACGGTCTGGATGAGAAGGGCACGCAGGTGCTCTATACGTACTATCTTCAAGCATAAATAGCGTTTGTGGTAAGCGGCAGCGTGTTCTTTTTCTTAAGTGGAAAGGGATACGCTGTTTTTTTAGAATTCCCAATGGATCGCATGTGTCTAAAGTCACAATATTGGTTAAATATTTACGTATACTTTGATTTGTGCAAGGGAATTAGGCCTGATGACCTTTATTTTTACCCGTCTTCATCCGACATAAGTAATAGAAGTTTACATAATGGAAGTCCCAAGATGTTGTTATGTTGTTCAATTGTCGTAACCGATCACCTGTAACTCACACTATATTTAGAACGGAGCTTGCCCATGTTCAAAAAAATCCTGTCTCTGTTCAAGACACAGCCAGAGCTTGCGAGTTCAATTACGGCTTCGGCTCCGGCGATGCCGGATACCGGCCCCGCACCTGCAAGAATGATGCGAAGCAGGCGCAAATCCAAATCAAAATCCAAGCACGAATCAGCCTGGATCAGCGAGCCGGAAGAACCGACCACAGCAGAACGGCTGCATAGTCTCCCGGGACAATATAAAGTCCTGAATGACCTGCTCGTTGCCAACCCCAAATCGCGTTCAGGCTATTCACAGATTGATCATGTGGTTATTGGTCCAAGGGGAATCTTCGTCATCGAAACCCGTAACCTGACAACAGGCGAAATTCGGGGTGGTCGCAGAGAAGCCAACTGGACAGTCAGTACCAGTCGGATCAAGATGTATAATCCTCTGATGCAGCATCGGGGCCATGTTGAGGCGGTTCATGCACACCTTGGAGATTATAAGCGGATCCGCATGATTTCCATGGTGACCTTCACCAATCGCTGCCGGATCAGTGTCGATCCTGCGGTGCGGTATGTGAATTCCGATGAACTGGTGATATATGATCATGAATTGGTTGAAACCATTCTGCGCAAAACGGAAAGGCTTGAAACAGAAGTGCCTGAAACGTTGTTTAAAGAGCAGGATATTCAGGCGATTTATTCCTTGCTGACGTCAGCTAATTGCACAGAGCCTCAGACTCGGGCGGAACATATCGAGAAGGCTAAGGGTATTAAATAGCTTATAAATAGGTTTCTTGCAGACACTGTTGTCCTTCGGGATGACAGTGTTTTTTTGTACTTTTGTCGGGGGCACCCAGTCATGACAGCTCAAGGAGACAGGTACATCGTCGTATACACCCAGAATTTAACTTATGTTAGAATGTAGACCAATACTTACCTGTGAATACGGCATGTTATCCGAAGATAGATCATATGGGCATTATGAATTCAATCTTACATGCTATGGTTAATGTAGTTTAGATGCATACATAAGATAAGGGGAAGATTATATCATGAGATGGACTCAAACGATTCGGATGTTTACCACGATCTTCAGCTTGGCTGCTGTTCTAACCGCATGCGGCGGCGGAGCCAAGGAAGCCGCCAGCCCAGAACCTGCCCAGGAGGCAGGTGTTGAAGCGACAGCAAGCAGCAGCACAGAGCAGTCAGGTGCCGATACGGTGGCAGAGGATAGTGAGGGTAACGCAGCTGAACCAGCCTCAGATGCTACGGAGACTTTGAAAGAACTGCAGGATCAATATGCTGACAAGCTTGGCTATATCCGTATTCCGCTGGACGACCATCCGGTTCGCCGGGTTAGTGAGGAAGGTTCCAAGAATATTAACGTTGCCAATTACAGCGATGCTGTCGTGGATATGAATGCAGAGGTTCCGATTCATGCCAATACACAGCGTTTGATTGATGACGCCTTTCCTTTCTTTACAACTGTGCAGGCACCTGACGTGACCTACATCACTTGGGATGAAGCTACGAACCTGGAACGGGCCATGGTCAAGACGCTGTTTATTTCACGTGAAGGTCTGCTGATTACCGAGGATGCGATGAATAACAAGGATTATAGCAGTCAATCGTTTCAGGACTCCATGGATTTCTTCAGAGTAACCGCGAAATTCGAATCCATGGCTCCGGTTGCACAGCATCCATATGACATTACGTTAAGCGAACTCTACGACAAGGCCCGCAAGTCATGGGGGGAGCTGGCAGCAATGGACCCCGAGCAGGATGAGGCAGCGTTTGCCGAGATGTACAAGAAGGCAAGAACGGATGCCAATAATGCGATGGGGCTGCTTAACATATTGCTGTCTACGAATGAGGAAGAGCGTATGGAGCAGACATACGGAAAGTAGAAGCATGGCTTGTCCATTCACGGATGGGTCCCAATAACCTGCCAACATAAATGAAAGGTCCATCCGATAAGCGGATGGACCTTTTTCGGTCATTTCCTATATTCAAGGCAGATGAATGGTTTGAATATGATCGGTATGCATAATTAAGGTCTGACCTTCTGCCTCTACCAGTTCAATCAGCTTATTGTCTGCGGCCTTCAGCAATCCAGCCCGATATGGCTTGTCACCAAGATTCAGGATGACAAGTTCACCAACCATTTTCTGAAGCTGTTGCTCCATTGTCCGTGAAAGAGGCATGGACGCAGGCTGAATGGGGAAGTGCTGCTGGCTTAGGGAATAGGGCGTGCTGTTTGTTGGAGAAGGAATGATATATTTCAGATGATTGATGGAGACGTAGACCGAATGATGCAGCGGAGAGAAGAAGATGAAGTAATCGTTCATAATGTTCGTAATATAACCATGCAGCGTACGCCCGCCTATCGAAATTTCACTGAATCTGCCACGAGCATTCATTAATATTTTGCGATACGATATATTGTTGTGATCCATCTCGGGATCAGGCGCAGGCACGCTGGAAGTGAAACTGGCATCGCCCCCTTTGGTCATGTGCATGGATTGAAGGTGATGAAGAGGTACATAGGTAAAGCGTTGATCTCCGTAAACGACAATCAGGTCCTGACCCATATCAATAATCTCACCCTGAATAGGAAGTTTACAGCCGGATAGTTCCAATTCGATGGATTTTCCAAGCCACATTGTTGGGAATTTCACAGTATACCTCCTCTCAATATAGAATAGACGTCCAAATATATAGGGATAATAGGCTGACAATTAGACTAATTGGTATCACTATGAAGGTTACTTTCATATACTGTTTCCAAGAGACTCGAACATGGTGGGTCTTTAAAATATACATCCAGATCAAGGTTGCTAACGTACCTATGGGTGTCAGCAAGGCTCCAATATCACTTCCCAGAATGTTGGCAAGGTAAGCCAGATGCAGCTGGGTATCACCTAATTGAAGATCGGTTACTGCGAATGTACCAATCATGACGGAAGGCAGGTTGTTGAGCAGATTGGATAATAGAGTGAGCATTAGACCCGATACGGCAATGAGACTGGCGTCACCACCTTCTACCATGGGCTTCATCCACTGAACGATGACAGCCGTCATTCCCGCCCGGTGAAGACTATCCACGATAATATAAATGCTGAAGGCGAAGAGCAGAATGTGCCAAGGCGTTTGGGTAACTACATCCTTAAGTCCAGTCCGGGTGCGATACCAACGCACAGCCAGCATCAGGACAACACCGGTGATTGCGACAACCTCCATACGAATGCCCCACTGCTCAGCGAGAAAGTATCCTGCACGAATGAATACAACAATCCCGATACAGACACGGAACAACCACCAGTCTACGTTTTTATCGCTATTATTTGGTTGTGCCTCCTGATCCCCTGTTTGCAGCGGATGATACGCGGAACCGGATGTGGATTGCATGGACATGGGGTAGTGATGAATAACCTTGGGAATACTTTTGCGAAAATAATAGAACAGCAGTATGGTCATCACCATGATCCCCAGCATCGATGGCACAAACATCATCTGGGTATAGGTGTTTAGGTTCAACCCGACCATTTGCAAGGCGATGAGATTGGCGAGATTACTAAGTCCAATCGGGGCACTGGAAGCTGTAGCGATGAGTGCACCTGAGATCAGGTAAGGTAATTGCTGATGCACTTTCAGGCGAAGGATGGAACAGATCCGGAGAATGATCGGAGTTGTAATCAGTATACTGCCGTCGTTGTTGAAGAAGACTGTCATGAGAAAACAGAGTAATAGAATCAGCCAGAATAATCGGAAGCCAGAGCCTCGTGCCTTTTCAATCATATTGATGGCGATCCAGCGAAAAAAACCGATGCTCTCGAGAATGATGGACATGACAATGGTCGAGAGAATGGTTACGGCTGCGCCGGAAACTATCCCGAAGATGCCAACGATATGAGCGAAGCTGCTCACGCCAGTTATAACAAGAAGAAGGGCGCCAAGCGAAGTAGGAATGGATTCATTCAATCCGCCAGGTCGCCACATCAGGAAGATGACAGTGATGATAAACACCCCGAAGGTTAACCACAACTGGTAATCAGGCATTTACTGTGATTCACCTCCCAGGGGGAGAAGTCCTGGTGGAGATTGAATCGAATGTTCGTGGGTTGGAGCGGGCCTTCCAGGCACAACAACCCAGTATAAAGGCACACCGATTAAGACAACGGCAACGAATATCAACATGATTATTCCCCCCTTTAAACTGGTTGATAACCTAAGCTGTCAGATAACGATTATGATCTCTTTTTACCGCCGGACTTGTTGCCACCGGATTTATTCCCGCCAGATTTGTTTCCTTTGGATTGGTTGCCTTGGTTGCCGCGCGAACGGTTACCTTGAGCTCCTTGTGAACGGTTACCGCGTGATTGATTGCCTTGAGCGCCTTGTTGCGCGCCTTGGGAGCGATTGCCACGGGACTGGTTGCCTTGAGCGGCTTGATTACCCTGGGATTGGTTGCCTTGAGCAGCCTGATTCCCTTGAGAACGATTGCCTTGAGCAGCTTGGTTTCCTTGGCTTGTGTTATTACCATTATTGTTGCTGTTGTTAGAGTTATTGCTATTGTTGTTGTTGTTGTTGTTACTACCGCGTACAATGGATACCGATTTCACATGCTGCAGGGGAATACGAACGATCTCCTGATTTTTCAAAGCCAAAATTAATTGGTTCTGATTGGCATCGGCCAGGATACCTTCGACTTTTTCAGGTCCTCCCCGGTTGATCTGAACACGCCGGAAGCGGAGTGCCTGCATAACCCCGAGAAACGTATTGGATGGAATTGGGTTCCCTAAGGCTGCAGTTCTGTTACCGCCGGAACGGCCTGTGTCTGTTATGCTTTTGACATGAGTCTCATTGACATAGACGATGCCTTCCTTGCAGCTCATCGCCATATAGTCCCACCGTACGTCCATCAGCGTGCCCGTTACGGAATCTGGGCCACCCCGGTTAATCTTGATCTCTCTTCCGAGCAAACCTCTCATACCTTGACCGTTCATAGACATTGTGTTGTGCCCCTTCCGTGATATAAGTTCAGATGGACATAAATGGCGGATGTTTTGTTGATCCCTTGCATTCGTCATTCGTGTCTGTCTGTAGTTTAATCATATGAAACATGCTTTTGAGAGGGACTAGCCAGACAACCATTTCTATACTATTTTGGCTATAATCTATGAGAAGATGATGGTAATCATAGATTAATGGCACGATTATTCCGCATCCCGGAAGGTTGGCTTGTTGGTGCTATGAATGGAACTGTGTATCTGCCCTTACGGCTCGCTGTGCTCCTGCATAGGATGGTGTAACAGCCTACGGGCAATCTCAGGGGTCTTCGAAAGGCGGATGGAAATGGCTCTACCTGTCTACCACATCACGGTGTCCGATAACGAGTATCAACAGTTAACATCCAATATCTGGTCAGATACGTTTGTGAACGGAACGATGCAGATGGACGGCAAACAGCTTCCCATCCGAATTCGATACCGGGGAGGGCACACACGTGGGTATGTCAAAAAGTCTTTTGAAATTCGAACGTCCAGCAGAACATTCCATTTCAATGCTGAGTACGATGATCCCTCACTGCTGCGCAATGCACTCTCGTTCCGTTTTTTCGAATCCCTTCGTGTTCCGGCTCCGTCGACGCAGCACTGCATACTGTATCTAAACGGACAGCTGAAGGGTGTCTATTTGCGTATTGAGGGAGTTAAATCGTTCTTTTTTCGGCAACGAAAAATGCCTGTTCGAAGCATCTTCTATGCGGTGAACGATCATGCGGGATTTGCACTAAATTCGGATTCGACCGAAACAAACACGGATCTACTATCCGGATACACACTGATTCGCGGCAAGGACGAGGACCGCACGAGGCTCCGTATCTTTATCCAGCAGCTGAATACGAAGTCGAAGCTGGATCTGCTTCGCTTTTTGCAGACGAGAATGGATACGGATAACTATTTGCGATGGCTGAGTGGAGCTGTACTTACAGGCAACTTCGATGGATTCCATCAGAATTACACATGGTATGAGAAGATCAAGACTCGGAGGTATGGTATCCTGCCCTGGGATTATGAGGGGACTTGGGGAAGAAACTGCTATGGTGCGAGAGTAGATCCTAACCTCGTACGAATTCAGGGATATAACAAGCTGACTGGACGGCTGCTTGCCTTCCGCCTTTTCCGCCAGCAGTACAAGAGAATGATGCAGCAGCATCTGATGAACGTTTTCACCGAGAAACGGATTATGCCCGTGGTATATCGACTGCATGGTCAGATCCGTGAAGCTGTGGAGCAGGACCCCTACATGAAATGGCCTATTAATGTTTTTTATGGTGAACCTGAGAAGATTCGTACTTATGTGGTAGAGCGCCGGGAGTATCTGCAGAAGGAGCTACACCGATTGTAGGTGCACTGATATATGGTGAACTGATAAACTTTGACCATTGCAGACAGGTCAGGGTTTTTCTGTTTTTTTGAACAGGGGTGTGATATGTTTTTAAGCATAAGAAGGGGACGGGATAAGGGTGAGGTGCGTGTACAGAATATGGTGGGATAACTTTTGTAAACGCTTTAAATTCAGAACGAAATTAATCTTGTTTTTGTCGGCAGCAACGGTATTCATCTCGGGAATTACAGGGCTGATCACATATCACATCCATATTGCCCTTTTTAACGAAGAAGTCAGTCGTCAGTATAGTCTTACAGCAGAACAGGTTCTGGCACGGCTGGATTCGCGGGTCAACGACATGTACAAAGTCACAGATTACATCACGCTGAATCCTTCCGTGAAAAATGCCATTAAGGCACAAGCTGCAGGCATCTCTTCCTATGATCAGATGAAGCTTGAGGATGAACTGGATGACCAGCTGTATCAGGTAAGGCTGGATGCACCGGAGATCATGGGACTTCGCATTTATGATCTGAAGGGAAATATATTTAATCTGGGCGCCTTTGCCGGCTCGTTTCAGCAGATGAATCCTTCCTATTTGGCCGAGATGGTTCATAAGCTGGAAGGGACGGGCGGCGAATATGTATGGAATCGTCTGGGTGCGGATGCTTTCCTGCAGGAAGAGCAGTCCAATTGGATTTTGGCTGGACGATTAATGCGCTCGGTTGATCTGGAAACGTACGGAGTGATGTTGATCCTGTTTAACACCTCGCTG
This sequence comes from Paenibacillus sp. ACRRY, assembly GCF_022346995.1. Taxonomy (GTDB): domain Bacteria; phylum Bacillota; class Bacilli; order Paenibacillales; family Paenibacillaceae; genus Paenibacillus. The sequence continues at coordinate 315,211 of NZ_JAKRNM010000004.1, forward strand.
TTTGAGTCGTATCTCAAGGACCTGCGATTGAACGAGGAAGTTGCCGTTGATCTGTTTGATGCGGAAGGGCAGCTGCTATATGCGTTTCATAATCAGGATACAGACCCGCCGCCGCTTGCACAGCTAAACCTGGGGGCCACCGAGATTAGGGACGAGCAGGGATCAACTCACTTATATACCAAACAAACCTCGGATAAGGCACGCTTCACACTGGTGAGCAAGGTATCGCTCGCACAGATTCAGAACAAGGGGAAGCTCATCCTGCAAGTCGCCGTGTTCTCTGCCGCAGCCAGCGTACTATGCTCCTGGTTCATCATCACTATCATTAGCGGCAGATTGCTGCGTCCGCTGGCTAGTCTGGTCAATGCGATGAAAAGAGTGCGCGATGGCCAGTTCGATACAAGGGTCCGAATTGAGACGCGGGATGAGCTGGGCTTCATCGGGGAACGGTTCAATGCGATGGCTTCCCGAATCGATACGCTCATTCATGAAGTGTACGAGCGGGAACTCAGTGAGAAGGAAGCCGAGCTCAAAGCCATTCAGGCGCAGTTGAACCCTCATTTTCTATATAACACACTAAGCATGTTTTTCTGGAAGTTTTATATGTTGGGCGATGAGAAATCCGCTCGTCTCGTTACAGCCCTCTCTGAAATGCTGCAATATACACTGGAACCCGTGCAGCGATTAACGACTCTCCAGGATGAGATGACGCAAATCGATCATTATCTGCAGATCCAACAGGCCAGATATCAGGAAGCATTATCCATTGATATTTCTATTCCTGCGGAGTTACTCCGCTGTCAGGTGATCCGATTGCTGCTCCAGCCTATCGTCGAGAATGTGTTTGTACATGCCTTCTCAGACAAGAGGGACAATCGCCGTTTGCAGATCCGTGGTATACAGCAACTAGGGCATGAGATGGAGATGGAAACGGACATGCTCATTATTGAAATCGTAGATAACGGCTGCGGCATGGATGCACCGGTCATTGAACGAATGATGAAGCCAGTTCCGCATGCGGAGGAGGAACGTCAGCATATCGGCATCCGAAGTGTACTCCGTAGAATCGAGCTGATTCACGGGGAGCCTTATGGCGTACAGATCGAGTCTGTTGTGGGAGAAGGGACGCTTGTACGCCTTCGTTTACCATATCAGAGCGGAGTAGGAATCATGCCAGGAAATTCGGATGATAGAGAGGAGCAGGTGCTGTGAATGGACGTATGCTTGTGGTCGATGACGAAGCGTTATTCCGTCAGGGGCTAATTCATCTGGTTCGGAACAACCCTCTCGGATGGGAAGTTGTGGGGGAAGCTGCTGATGGAGAAGAAGCGATTCAGGCGGTGCACAGCTGTACGCCTGATCTGATTATTACGGATATTAACATGCCTGTTATGGATGGTCTGGACTTGGCTGAACGCATACATGACAGCGGGCGGGATATTATGATTATCATTTTGACAGGGTATCGTGAATTTGAATATGCACAGCGTGCCATCCGCTACGGAGCCATTGAATTTTTGCTCAAGCCGTTCTCCCTCGATGAAGCATGTAAAGTGCTGCGCAAGGCACATGAAAGGTATCGCCAGAAACAGTCAGACATCCGAATCAGGGAACAATACATCCAGGGGGACCGCACCGAGAGAAGGCGCGAAGAACTGGCTTCAATGCTGCTCCACCAGCAATTCGAGAAGATGGTCATTTGGGTGGAGGATCTACTGGAAGAAGCCGCCAGGATGCCACTGCCACAATGCAAATCCGAGATCAATCTGCTCATGAAAGTCTTGACGGACATGCTCGCACAGCAGCTTCAGCCACAGGAGTCTGGGGGGCTGGACGCATTTGGCTCAGATCCGCTGCTGTGGATTCATACCGTGCCCGAAGTCATTGCATGGGCACGCTCGAAGAGTGAAGAGTGGATGGATATGATAATGCGCCTGACCCGGGAACAGCAGGATCATGTGATCACACGTGTCATTCGGTATATTGAGATGAATTACGCCGGAAGCTGCACGCTGCAGGCCGCTGCTGTTCATGTGCATGTGACGCCAAACTACTTGAGCCATTTGTTCAAAAAGGAGACCGGACAGGGCTTCAGCCAGTATGTCAGCAAACGCCGGATCGAGAAGGCGAAGCTGCTGCTGCACAGCACCCGGCAGAGCATGGCGGATATAGCAGAACAGACAGGCTTCGATAACTCAAGCTATTTCACAACCGTATTCAAACAGGCGACAGGATTGTCTCCTCGCGAATACCGTAAGCAGGGAACTGGAGATCACAACGAGTAGCACCTATTCTTGATGTGTTTACAGCCAAGATCAGATCATAAGGAATCTGTATGCATACAGCCTCGTTTCCAAGGACAACCCCACCATGTGGGGTTATTTTGCGTAGAAATTTTAAAAAGGATCGTTAAATAACAAATGTTTACGCTTACATTTTTATCTAAAATACAGCTATAGCACATCAGTAGCAGAGAGGAGTGATGAATATGAAGGGGGAGCTGGCCGCTGGAACGCCGTCCGGATTACAACCGCCGGATAATGAAATGAAGCATCGAATCAGGCAGCAGCGGCTGAGACGGTTCAAAACCAATATTCCGTTAATCTTGATGTTTATTCCGGTGATCCTGTTTTACCTGACCTTTCGTTATGCACCCATTGGTGGACTGGTCATGGCCTTCAAGGACTATAACTTCTATGACGGGCTCTGGCATAGTCCGTGGGTAGGCTTTCAGCATTTCCAGACGCTGTTCAGCGATCCGCGTACGGTGGAGATCATCCGGAACACCTTGTTCCTCAGTTTGTTAAGCATCATCGTAGGATTTCCCATTCCAATTATCCTGGCCATTATGCTGAATGAAGTGAGAAACATGGCCTTCAAGCGGACGGTGCAGACCGTGGTCTACATGCCGCACTTCTTCTCCTGGGTCATTATTGCGATGATGATCATGACGGTTTTCTCTTTGGAGAACGGGATCGTAAACCGCTGGGTGGAAGCTTGGACAGGTGAACCTTACCCGTTTATGTACAACAAGGGCTCCTGGATTGCGGTGTTCGTCGGATCAGGGATATGGAAGGACATGGGCTTCAATGCCATCATTTTTTTGGCGGCACTAACGACCATTGATCCGAGCCAGTACGAGGCTGCACAGATGGATGGGGCGAGCAAAATGCGTCAGATCTGGCATGTGACCCTTCCGGGAATACGTTCGACGATTATTCTTCTGCTCATTCTGTCGATGGGACGGGTGATGGAGGTCGGATTCGACCAGGTCTATATGCTCCAAAATTCCAATGTCAACGAGGTTGCTGATGTCATCAGTACGTATATTTATCGCACGGGTCTTCAGGGGGCACAGTTCAGCCTGACGACGGCGATGGGATTGTTCGAATCCCTGGTGGCCTTTATTCTCATCTTTAGTGCGAACTACATTGCACGCCGATTCAACGAAGGTTTGTGGTAGGGAGGGAGAACAGCATGAGAAAAACCAGAGGAGAAAAAGTCTTTTATCTGATCAATTATGTATTGTTATCATTGGTTGCCATCAGCTGCATCCTGCCCCTTCTGAATATTATTGCACTGTCATTCAGTGATGCAAGGGCCGTCGTGTCCGGTAACGTGGGGTTATGGCCAGTCGATTTCACCTGGTTCTCCTATCACAGCCTGATTACGGGGACACCAATTCTGAATGCGTTCTGGAATAGTGTGGAGATAACGTTAATCGGTACAGGACTTAGCATGGCCGTGACCATTATGGCGGCATATCCACTGTCACGGAGGCATTTTTATCATCGGCGATTTTTTACAATGGCGATGGTGTTCACAATGATTTTTAACGGTGGGCTCATTCCGACTTACCTGGTGGTGCAAAACCTGGGGCTGGTGAACAGTTACGGTGCACTCTGGCTGCCTGGCTTGGTGAGCACGTATAACATGCTGATCATGCGCTCTTATTTTGAAAATCTGCCAGGGGAAGTAGATGAGGCTGCCCGCATTGACGGTTGTGGTGAGCTGGGACTGTTGTTTCGTATTGTGCTTCCGCTATCCAAACCTTTGCTGGCGACCATTGCTCTCTTTTACGGTGTAGGGTACTGGAATTCATTCATGAGCGTGATGATCTACATCAACGATACGTCTAAATACAACATGACTGTACTGGTCCAGAATATGATTATGTCCAATCTGAATGTACAGGACTTTACCGATCCAACGATGATTTCGAATCTGACGCCGGAAGGTATTCGGGCAGCAGCCGTTATTGTGATGGTCATTCCCATTTTGGTGGTATATCCGTTCTTGCAGAAGTACTTTGTCAAAGGGGTTATGCTTGGTTCGATCAAAGGGTAAGACAGGCAAGCGGGATGTCGGTCATATTGTGTGGGTGTCATATTACAGAAGAGAAAGAGGGTCTTATCTATGGCGTTAACGATGAAGGCATGGATGAAGTCAGGTCTCGTTCTGGGCTTGATCGGTGGAATACTGGCTGGCTGCACAGGGGGAGGTGGCAGTGAGCAGGCAGAAGGCGAAGGCAGCAGAGGGAATATCACATCAACGATCTATGATCGGGGTGCGGTTCCGAGCGGTATGGGCACGATTGAAGATAATATGTGGTCCAAGTGGATTAACGAGAACGGTCCGGCAAATGTCAAATATACGGCAGTTCCCCGCTGGGAATCCCAGTCCAAGTTAAACGTATTATTTGCTTCAGGCAGTGCGCCGGATGTCATTTTTGAATTCGGTACGCCCATCCGAAATACTCTGTTTAATCAGAAACAGCTTATGCCGCTGGATGACTTGATTGAGAACTCCAGCGTGGAATATAAAGCACTCATGGAGAAATATCCTCAGCTGAAGAAGGCCGGCATCAAAAGTGATGGCAAGTTGTACGAAGTCGGACGCATGAATGAGGTATTTCCACTGACAAGCTTTTTCATCCGGGAAGACTGGCTGGAGAAGCTGAATCTGGAGGTGCCGACGAACGAGGAAGAGATGCTGGCTGTCGCCAAAGCCTTCACGGAAAATGACCCCGATGGAAACGGCGCGAATGATACATATGGCATCGGCGGGTTCCAATTTGGGGATACAGCAGGTCTGTTCCGCTATATGTTCAACGCTAACTGGGTCAATGTAGACAATGGAGAGATCGTTGTGGGTCCCAATCACATGAAGGAAGCGACCGCATTTAAACGTGCCTTGTTTGAAGCAGGCGTGGTGGATAAGGACTTTCTGACCGATAAGGACGGTGCCAAGGCGAAGCAGGATTTCCTCAATGGCAAAATCGGCATGTATGCTGCCATGACTTCGGACTATACGGGCTTTGCGGCGAAAGAACTGGATACGCTGATGCAGAATGTTCCGGAAGCTAAACTAAAGGTCATTGCTCTGCCAACCACTTCAGTCGGACAGTACACGATGGTATGGAACAACCCGGTTCAGATGACGGCGGTCGTGAATGCACGTGCCAAAAATCCGGAAGCGGTCATGCAGTATATTGATTTCTTAACCAAAACAGAGTCCGGTCGAACCTTCAAAAATGGATTTGAGGGCACGCATTACACCCTGAACGATCAAGGTTGTCCGCGTATCTCCGATCAGGAGAAATATAAGCAGGAGATCAGCTGGGCAGGGGACTATGCCATGATGTACAGCCGCCTGGAGGAAGGCAAATGCGGGTATACCGAAATGCTGTTCAGCGAGGAGATTCCCTCCCAGAAGGAAGGGCTGCGACTCTTCAAGGAAGCACGGGAAGTATACATGACGGATCTTCCGGTCGGAGAGGGCGTGACTCACTCGGAACATATGCCGCAGCTACCGAAGGAGCTTCAGGTGAAGCTGACCAATGTAACGACAGCCATCAACGATATTTTCACACGGTCCATCATCGGGGGCAGCAAGTATACGGTTGAACAGGCTGCGGCGGAAGCCCAGCAGAAGTGGGAGCAAGGTGGAGGGCCAGAGATCGAAACGTGGTACAAAGACTGGTGGAGCAAGGAAAAGGATAATGTGCTGGTATGGGACGATTTCTATGAAATCTATGAACAGCAGCAGGCTGATTTTAAGAAGTCGGAGTGAATGGGCAGTTAGGACAATAAAATAAATTGCATTTCGCAGAAACTGTGCTCTGGTCTTGTGATCAGAGCTTTTTTGCGTTTGGAAACAAATCGGTTTGTGTATTAATTTTCCTATTTTTTGTCTTAAAAGCGTTTTAGTAATTATTCAAGCGTTTAAGAAAAAGAATTGGAACTTCAGCTGGTTACAAAATACATAATTAGGAGACATGCCGAACGATGAAAAGAAAATTAACGATGATCATGATTGCGCTGTTGCTCGTTATGCACACCTTTTTTGGAGTAACTGTTCCGCAGGTTGAAGCGGCAGTGGATTCAGTAGAATCAGGACGAATGCCTGATGTAGAACGTGCAGTTAACACCGATGAAACTTCCTCGGAAACATCGGAAGCAGCTGCTGGCACTGAGGATGGTATACCGTCATTGAATCCTATAACGGATCAGGAAAAGCAAGATGGGCAGCATCCAGATCCGAAGCAAGAAGAGGGAACGCAGGTAGGAGAGCAAGCGGAGGAGCCAGTGGAGCCCGTTGAGACTGAACCTGAGGCAGGCACTCCAGCTGCAATTGAAGAAGAGACGATAACAGATGAAGAGAAGAAGCAGCCTGCTCCCAAAGGCAATATTTTGACGAAAATGTCCCTATTGGATGCAGCTGGAGCAGTCATTAACAGTGCTTCGAATCCAAGTCAACGCATACAGGCAGATGAGGCGCTGCAGCTCAAGTATGAATGGGCACTTCCTAACAATATGTACCAGGCAGGAGACACGTTCACCTTCAAGCTTCCGGAGCAATTTGTCATCTATACGGATATAGATGAGCCCTTGGCACTGGACGGTGGAGAGGATGAAGTGGGGCGTTTTACCGTTGATAGACAGGGAAACGTGGTCCTTACTTTTAACGATTATGTGGAAAACCATTCGAATGTGACAGGTACCTTGCAGATTCAGACAGAGTTAAGCACTGAAATTGTAAAAGGGAGTACCGAAATTACAGTTGTTACACCGGTTAAAGGTGGAGAGCAAACGGTCGTCATTCAACTTGCACCGCCAGCAGCACCAGCACTGGAGAAGCAGGGACGAGTGGAACCAACCAACTCCAAGCGTATCACCTGGACTCTGGATATGAATAAAGGATTGGAGTCTTTCAGCGGTGCCGTCATTACAGATCCAATGCCTGCCGGCCTTCAGCTCCAGAATGAATCGATTCAGGTAGTTCAGCTGCGGGTCAACGGAGACGGTTCTACAACGATTGGAGAGTTATTAGATCCTAGCCGGTACACCGTGGAATTGATGCAGGAAAACAAGGGATTTCAGATCCGATTCAATGATGTGAATATAAATAGTGCCTACCGAATAGAGTACGCCACACAAATAGACGATCAATCGTCGCAGTATACGAATACGGCTGTGCTGACAGGCGAGGATATGGAAGAGACATCAGCGAGCGCGACCGTTAAGGTACAACGAGGAGCGTTGTTATCCAAAAGCGTGGCGAAGTACGACCCGGTCAGTCAGACGATCTCATGGACAATCGGATACAATATGGGGAATCTACATATACCGCAGGCGAGTGCCAAGGTAAGTGATCGATTCAACCTATCCCAGGAACTGATCCCCGAATCGTTGAAAGTATACAAAGGAACAGGTAATGAGGCAGTAGATGGAACTGCATACTCGGTGAAGCGTGTGCAAGATGAAAATCAAAAGAACGGGTTCGATCTTCAGTTCAATTCAGATCTGGATTCGTCTTACACCATCAAATATCAAACCAAGGCATCCAGTCGTGTATATGAAAATGAAAAGATCATAAATCAAATCACTACGGATGGCGGTTCTGCCCAAGCAGAGCAGGTTCTGCGGAGTGGTGTTATGAAGAAAGAAGTGGCTGAAGCCAATTATAGGGATAAAACGGTCACGTGGAAGGTGACCCTAAATAGTGACAAATATCCGATGGAGCAAGTCGTGCTGCGAGATACGTTTCCGAATGGTGGGTTAGAATTGCTGCCAGACAGTGTGAAGATGGTAAGTCTGGATGGCAAAAGCAAACTGCAATCGCCTCAGGACTTCACTGTAGTTGCAGGTACGGACGGCAACAGAAGCGGGTTTGTGCTTCGCATGAACCCGTCCAAGACGCTGAACACTACGTATGTCATCACATACAAAACAGTGTACAACAGTGATTGGAAGGTCAATAAGACGAAGCCTGAATTCTGGAACAAGGGCAACCTGGATTGGATTCAGAATAATGAGTCTCGTACCGCCGAGGCTGACGCCAGATTCTGGCCCGATAATCTGACCAAGGATAATGGAGCGAAACGAGGATCGTATAATGCCAGCACGAAAGAGATCACCTGGGACATTCTGATGAATTATAACCAAAAATCATGGAGCCAGGCTGAAGTTCGTGATGTGCTGCAGCAGGGGCAGACGCTTATTCCGGAATCAGTAAAAGTTTATGAGATGACGTTATCCGGCAGCTGGAATGGAGCAGGCAAGGGAACTGAGATATCTGCCGATCGTTATACCATCATCCACCCATCCGCGGATAACGGCAATGAGCTGCGGATTCAATTCGCGGAACCAGTCAACAGCCCTTACTGGATTACGTTCAGAACATCGATGGAAGGGCAGCTGTTGACATCGCAAGTGAAAAATAAAGCGGTCGTGTTCAGTAATGGAACCAAGGTTGCCGAGTGGGCTGCTACCCTGACTATTCCGCATGGTGGTGTATATGTCACGAAAAGCGGAGCTCAGAATGGCAATAAAATAGACTGGAAACTGAACATTAACGAGGGTCAGTCGACCGTTTCCAATGCGCGAATTATCGATGAGCCAAGCAACAATCAGATCCTGATGAGCGATTCCTTCCATCTCTATTCAACGAAAGTCACAGCCGGAGGGGGAATTTCCAGAGATAACGAGTTAGTCCAGGATCGGGATTATACGTTGAAGTTGAATAAGGACGAAGCGGGGAATCAGAGCTTCGAGTTAACATTTGTATCAGGGATTTCTTCTGCATATGTCTTGGAATATCAAACCTTCATCTCTGCTGCAGACAAGTCGAAAGTCAGCAACAAAGTACGTATGGATGGAGAACGTCTAACAACGGAAAAACGTGAAACAGAACAAGCGATCACCGTTCGTACTTCCTCGGGAAGCGGTACAGGGAACGGGGTAACGGGAAGCCTTGTCGTAACCAAGGTAGATGAGGATAACCCTGAACGGAGGCTGGAAGGTGCAACATTTGCTCTGTATGACAAGGCGGAGAAACGTGCGCCGATGATCGAAACGACGGATGCAGAGGGAAAAATCGTGTTCAGCAAGCTGCTATATGATGATTATGTGCTGGAGGAGCTTACAGCTCCTGAAGGCTACGAGATCGGCGAGGCCAGGATGGATGTCCGGATTGACTCCAGTATTAGAAGAACCGATCATGTGAAGCAAATGATTGTGAGCAATAAAAAGAAAGAGGAGCCACCAGTAGAACCGGGTACGCCAGTGGATCCAGATCCGGAGCCGCCAGTAGAACCAGGCACACCAGTGGAACCAGATCCGCAGCCGCCAGTAGAACCGGGCACGCCAGTGGATCCAGATCCGGAGCCACCAGTAGAACCAGGCACACCAGTGGAACCAGATCCGCAGCCGCCAGTAGAACCGGGCACGCCAGTGGATCCAGATCCACAGTCACCAGTAGAACCGGCCACGCCAGTGGAGCCAATTCCTCAGACTCCAACAGAGGCTGGTACGCCTGGCATACCGGTTCCTGTAAACCCGATTCCAGTGATCATTGAAGATGAAGAGATTCCACTGGGTGGAATAGATCCAGATCCGGTGCCATCTGATGAAGGGACACCAGGAATTGAAGAACCGGGTATACCGGAAACACCTGAAGTTCCTACGCAGCAACCACCAGTGGTGATTGAGGATGACCCAATCCCGCAGGGGAATCCTTCTGTGGAAATTCAACCTCATCAACCCGATGGAGGACAGCCGGCCATGCTGCCACAAACGGGAGAGAACAGCAAACTGCCATTTTACGTAGGTGGCGCAATTCTATTGCTGCTTGGCAGCAGCTTGTTGTTCGGAAGAAAGGCCTAGGCAATGCGGAAACTTGGATATGTACTTATATTGTTGGGCGTAGTTGTAATACTGTATCCCCAGCTTAGTGAGTGGAATGCAGTTAGACAAACAAGTCAGCTGTTGATGGAAGCCGAAGAACAGGTTTCCGATAAGGGAACCACAACCACGGAACAATCCAAGACAACGGGTCAGGCGAATCAGGGAATCGCTAACGAGTATGCCAATCTAACGAAATTGCTTGAACATACATCCGAGAGTGAACAAACGTCCCGGCAGCGCAAGGTTTTTAATCCTTCTGAGAAAAAAGCTGCCACCACCAATGAGGAAGCCATTGGAATCATTGAGATTAAAGATATCGAGGTGAAACTACCGATTCTTGAGGGGGCAACCCAGCAGAATATGAAACACGCTGCCGTACACATGTCGGAGACAGCCTCGCTGGGCCAGCCGGGAAATGCAGCCATTGCAGCCCACAGGGCACATGCAAAAGGCCGATTGTTCAACCGACTGGATGAAGTGAAGCTTGGCGATGAAGTACTGATTCGTACGCAGGGTGAACAATACCGATATGAGATTATCCGGATTAAGATGGTAGAGCCCACCGATCTGTCTGTCCTTCAGGGCGAAGGTGATGATTGCTTGCTTACACTCATTACCTGTGATCCATTAATCAATCCAACACACCGCCTGATTGTGCAGGCCAAAATCATGAATTAATTTTTGATAGCAACAGCTGAACCTTAGGGTTCAGCTGTTTTTTTATATCGTTTGCAACTCATGGGCAGTTTGCAGACGCATAACGATACTCATACATTTTCAAATATAAAAATCTATTAAGCAGTCGGAATGAATTATCCGATATATACAATTAGGAAGTGAATGCTCCGACATGAACTTCAACCGATAAAGGCAAACCTGTCGAAAGGCAGCGACGCAAAGCCAAAGGGCCTTCCGCATCATGCGTGGCAGCCTGGCTACCGAAGGGAGTTAACCAGTCATGCGCAAGCTCATGACGATGCTAATTATTATTGTTGTTTTCACCGGACATCTCTTGAGTGCAGGCAGTGCTTATGCAGAGCTGGAGAATTGGTTGGATATATCGGATGTAAATAAAGGAATTGTTCATGTAACTTATGAAGTGAAGCCGCAGATCAAAACCAAGCTTCAGGTACAAAGAGGGCAGAATGGTTATACATACAATCTGAACTCAGGCCAAAATAGAGAAGGTTTCCCGCTGCAGATGGGAGATGGCACATACACCATTACTTTGCTAGAGCAAACCAGCGGTAAGCAGTATCAGGTGATTAGGCAGGAAACAGTAAAACTGCAGATGGCCGATTCCAATCGCGTGTATCTGAATTCCATTCAAAATGTGAACTGGTCAAACTCCAAACAGGCAGCTGCCAAAGCCAAGGAGCTGACCAAAGGCAAAAAAACGGATACCGAGAAAGTTCAAGCTATCTATAATTATGTAATCAGCACCGTGAGCTATGATAAACAGCTGGCAGTCAGCCTTCCTGGGGACGGGTATTTGCCAGACATGGATGGTACAATCGCTTCAAGAAAAGCCATATGTTATGGCTACTCATCCCTATTTGCCGGGATGGTGCGCAGTGTGGGCATTCCCGCCAAGCTCGATATGGGAACCAGCGCATATGTGAACACCTACCATGCATGGAATGAAGTCTATCTCAATCATAAATGGGTGACCATCGATACTACCGTAGATGCAGCTTGGCATAAAAGCAAAACGGCATATACCATGATCAAGGATTCTTCCAAATATAAAGTGGCTAAAGTATACTAGTCACACTCCAAAGCCTGGGCCGTTGCCCAGGTTTTTTGTCCTGGATAGATATCCTCTTGTCCATTTCAGGTTAATAATGAGAAGGAAAGAAGATATTAACGATTCCAACCTGCAAAATGAGATATAATAATCGTATTGGGTACGTGAAATTTTACATAGAGTTAACGAAAGAGACTAACGGAGCTGGCTGCGTAGACACAAAAAAATGAGTCACGGTAATCTAGCGCTCCGGTGCCGGAGGAATGGTAATGATCAAGCTGTTGTACTACTTGAAGAAGTATCGGGTTGCCGCGATCGCTGCACTGGTCATGATGCTGATTGAACTCGCGGTGGAACTTGCTCAGCCTTACCTGATCTCCAAAATCATTGACAACGGAATACAGCAAGGAGATCTGTCTGTGGTTTGGTTGTGGGGTGGCGTGCTTGTAGGCAGTGCCATTGTGGCCTTTGTTGCCGGCATCGCCAGTTCGTTTTTTGCATCACATGCGAGCCTGGGGTTCGGATACGACTTGCGGGAGAAGCTGTATGATAAAGTGCAAGCGTTCTCTTACGCCGTATTTAACCGCTTTGCCACGTCCTCGCTGATTACCCGATTAACCGGGGATGTGACCCAGGTACAGGATACGGTATTCATGAGTCTGCGGTTCATGACACGTGTGCCACTAGTGGTTATCGGAAGCATGATTATGGCCGTTGTCGTGAATCTAAGGCTGGGATTGCTGCTCGTGGTGATGGTGCCTGTGCTGCTCGTATTTGTTATCTGGATGATCAAAAAGGCCGCGCTGCTGTTCCGCAATGTGCAGCGCAGACTGGATGCCGTCAACGGTGTCATCCAGGAAAATCTGACAGGCATTCGGCTGATCCGTGTCTTCGTCCGGATGGGCCATGAGATCGAGCGCTTTGCCGGATTCAGCGGCAAGCTGATGAAGGGTACGATCTCCGCGCTGCGCCTGACGGAAACTACAATGCCATTCATGCTGCTCATGATGAATGGCTGCATCATCGCCGTGCTCTGGTTTGGACGGCGTGACATCTCGACCGGCAGTGCAAGCGTCGGTGAAGTGGTCGCGGTCATCAATTATCTGCTCCGCACCATAGGGGCCATGTCTGCCTTGTCCTGGATTCTGGTGACCTTCTCCAGAGCCAGTGCTTCAGCGCAGCGAATCAACGAAGTTTTTGATACAGAGGATCCATCGGAGGCTGCTCAGAAGTCAGTTGTAGTTCAAGACCAGGCAGCTGGAAAGCAGGAGCGAGCTAACGCTGTTCAAGGTGCAGTTGAATTCCGAAATGTAGGCTTCAGCTATCCGAATAGTGATATTACGGTCCTGGAGGATATTACGTTCTCTGCCAAGCGAGGCGAGCGCATCGCCATTATGGGTGCGACAGGATCAGGTAAATCCTCACTCGTCCAACTGATTCCAAGGTTGTATACCGAGGATCAGGGCAAAGTGTTCATTGATGGTAGGGATGCAGACCAACTGCCAATACCTACATTGCGCGGTGCAATCGGTTACGTGCCGCAGGAAGTGGTTCTCTTCACGGGTTCTGTGCGGGATAACATAGCCTGGGGACGGGAGGACGCGACGCTGGAAGAGATCAAGGAAGCCGCGAAGCGGGCTCAGATTCACGACACGATTGAGAAGCTTCCGAATGGATATGATACGCAGCTGGGTCAGCGCGGGGTTAACTTGTCCGGTGGCCAGAAGCAGCGCCTGTCCATTGCACGCGCATTGATCAGACGCCCGAGTATTCTGATTTTGGATGACAGCACCAGTGCACTCGATGTGGCAACGGAAGCGAGGCTGCTGGACGCACTGGAAGAGCTATCATGTACAACCTTTATAATTACACAGAAGATCAGCTCAACGACCTCTGCGGATCTGATTCTGCTGCTGGACGATGGGCGCCTGATTGGGCAGGGAAAACATGAAGACCTGATGGATTCGTCCGAGCTGTATCGCCGAATCTACGGATCACAATACGGGGAGGGTACGCCGCATGTTCAAAGCGTTCATTGAACCTTTCCGTCAGCCACCGCCGCCACTGGATCCCGAAACGCTAAAAGCAGGTGGAGGTCGCAAGCCGAAGGCACGGGCGAAGAACTGGTCTGGTACACTGGGCCGGATCTGGACTTACCTGGCCCGCCGCAAAGTGAAGCTGACGCTGGTACTGCTAATGGTGTTTGCCAGTTCCGCACTGGCGTTGCTTGGTCCTTACATGGTCGGCGTGGCTGTGGACAATTATATGGATGGAGAAGCGACAAGCTCCAGCTGGATGACGTTTTTGTTGGGACTCGCAGCAGTATATGTGCTGTTCTCGCTGACATCCTGGCTGCAAAATATATGGATGATTGAAATCGCGCAGGAGACCATTTTCCGGATGCGTTACGATCTGTTCTCCCATCTGCACAAGCTGCCGATTCCATTCTTCGGCAAACGTCAGCAGGGGGAGATTATGAGCCGTGTCACCAATGACATCGAGAATGTCAGCGGTACGCTGAACAGCTCGGCCATTCAGATTTTTTCCAGTGTGTTGACACTGCTCGGAACGTTTGGCGTGATGCTCTGGTTAAGTCCATTGCTGACCTTGCTGACATTTATCGTTGTACCGCTGATGGCGATTGGCATGCGCTGGATTACACGCCGAACCGGACCGCTTTTCAAAGAACGTCAGCGTAATCTGGGTGAACTTAACGGTTATATTGAGGAGACTTTGTCTGGACAACGAATCATTAAGGCCTTCTCCCAGGAGGAGCGAGTCGTTCGCGGATTCGAAGAGCGGAATACCCGAATCCGGGTATCCGGTTTTTGGGCGCAGACCATTTCGGGTTTTATCCCCAAACTGATGAATGGATTGAACAACCTGAGCTTTGCTATCGTTGCAGGGATCGGAGGTATTTTGGCCATCCAGGGTACGGTTACCGTTGGGGTCATTATCATCTTTGTGGAATACGCTCGTCAGTTCACTCGTCCGCTGAATGACCTGGCGAACCAGTGGAATACGCTATTGTCCGCGATTGCAGGGGCGGAGCGGGTGTTCGAAGTGTTGGACGAGGATGAAGAAGCGAAGGATGAAGGAGCTGCGGTTTCTCTGAGCAAGGTGGAAGGAGCCGTGCGCTTTGATCGGGTTTCCTTCGGATATGATGAGGGACGCAACATTTTGCATGAGATCAGCTTCGAGGCGAAACCGGGTGAGATGATTGCCCTGGTAGGGCCCACGGGGGCAGGGAAAACAACCTTGATTCAGTTATTGTCACGCTTCTATGATCCGACAGCAGGAATGTTGACGGTGGATGGACGAGACATTACGACCATTCGGCGTGAAAACTTGCGTTCCCACATGGCTTTTGTTCTTCAGGATTCATTTCTGTTCCAAGGGACCATTCGGGAAAATATTCGTTTTGGCCGTCTGGATGCAACAGACGAAGAAGTGGAAGAAGCTTCGAGACTGGCCAATGCTCACTCATTCATTATGCGCATGAAGGATGGGTATGATAAAGTGCTGCAGGCTGACGGAAGCGGTATTAGTCAGGGGCAGAAGCAGCTGCTTGCCATTGCCCGGGCCATTTTGGCTGATCCGTCCATACTGGTATTGGATGAGGCGACCAGCAGCATTGATACCGTTACGGAGATCAAAATTCAGGAGGGTTTACAGCGGCTGATGCAGGGGCGTACCAGCTTCGTCATTGCCCACAGGCTGAACACCATCCGGCAGGCAGACCGGATTCTGGTGCTGAAGGATGGGCAGCTGTTGGAACAAGGCTCTCATGATGTGCTGTTGGAGCAGGGCGGCTTTTACAGTGAACTGTATTACAGCCAGCTGCGCAAGAAAGCGCAATAGTAGTCTGTGAGTCAGGGGATCATTGTTATTAGATTTTATTGTTAAGCAAAAGAGCAGGGATGAGGGCATGAAGCCCTTTATTTCCTGCTCTTTTCCGATTTGATGATGGCGTGGAAAGTGCTTTGTCCTTATCTAGTTTAGGGAGGAGAATGGAACCCTGGTAGTGAGGATTGTATTGAAATTGCTGGAAAATATAACCGTGACGATATGTCATCTTAAGGATATACTGGAACGAGATGTGTTTCAGGAGGTTCTTGTTGGATGAAAAATGCAAAAGTCGCTTACTCGCTCTTCTTTTTCAATGCGGTCTATCTAATCACTTTGCTTGGATACCCGGTGGTGCTGATGCTTTGTGTGTTTACGTTTGATGCGCCGACTTCACATGACTATGTATCGAACTATATAACGGTCTATATTATGGCCTCATATCCGGTTGCTGTTCTCTTGTCACTCAGCTGCTGGATTTTTTATCATGTACGCAAATTCAAATGGGCCCTGGTTATCGGTAATTTATTGTTGTTCTGGGTTGCGGCAATCATATTAGTCGGTATTGCCTCCAGTTTTGTTTCGTTTTAGATGGAAAAGTAGAATCGATGGAATGAGATCGTGTTTCCGGGAGGTCCCTAATCGTGAAAAATCGTACCGTGGCATACTGGCTTTTATCCATTAATGCGATCAATTTAATTACACTGGTAGCCTATCCTTATATGTTAATCATCAGTTTCTATATGTTCGCCAGCAGCAATACAGGTGATTATATATTGGAGTACATTGCCGCAGGGGTACTGGCTACGTATCCAGTTCCCGTCCTTGCATCGTTCACTTGCTGGGCATTCTATAATAACTATAAGTTCAAAGCTGCATTAATGATGGCAAATTTGATACTGGTTTGGGTGGCGGTCCTGCTGCTTGCTGCGCTTGCTTCCACCCTGATCGTTTAAAAGCAATTAGAAAAGGCAGAACCTTCATACGCGAAGGTTCTGCCTTTTTAGACTATCCGCCGATTACACTCCAATTATTCGCTTGCTCCACCTCTAGAGGTTGATGTCTGCGAATATAATCCTCCACTAGTGCCGCCATATCGGTGGCGCCTTCATGCAGCACCTTTTTGCCGGGATACATGGCGTAATCTCCACCACCTGCTGCACGGTAACTGTTCATCACAACAGAGTACTTATCCTCCATTTCAAGCGGTTTACCTTCACGTTCCAGTCTAACCACTCGGCTCCCCACAGGCTTCGATATATCCAGCTTGTATTCGAGGCCTGCCCACATATCATAGTTGTAATGCTGCGGTTTCGGGGTCATGTAGACCGGATTGACCACCACTTCACCGGAAGCGTTCAATTCAAAATAACGTGCCGTTTGCTCCAGCGCATCCCGAATGTCCTGACCGCTCAGCTCCAATACAGTCAATGTGTTGGGGTAGATAAAATTGGATAACACATCCCGAACTGTAATTTTCGACCCGAAGCCGCGAGATTCTTCACTGAGCAGTGCCGTATTGGAAATCTCAGCTCCGGTCGCTTCCATCTGTACCTGATGTACAAAGGCGATAAAGGGATGTGCCGAGAGCCGCAGGGCCGTAACATCGTGGATCGTCAAGTCCCCGGCTACTTCGCCGATTGGCTGATCGAGCCATGCCTGAGCTGCGGCCTCCAGGTCTTCCGTAAGGTCCATGACAACAGCATCCGGCTGTACATCGCTGTGCTCATCCAGAAGCAGCAAACGTGCTTCTTTTCCTGTAATCTTCCACGTTCCGTCTGAATGCTGTGCTAACTGAACGGATACATGTCCTGCACCATTTCCGCTGAAGCCCGGCTGTATAACAGTCACGCCATGAATTTCGGCGGTAAGCTGGCGATGCTGATGCCCCGTGAGGAGTACATCAATGCCTTTGATGTCACGGCAGATGGCATAGCCCTGATTTTCTCCGGTTAACCGTTCGGCAGGCTCGCCGCTCTCCAGATCACACTCGAATCCGCCATGATAACTGACCACCATTACGTCTGGTTGCTCGTGCTCGCGAATGTAACCAACCCATTTTCGAATGGTCTCCAATGCGTCAAGGAACTGTAAACCTTCGATATTCTTCGGATGCTCCCAGTTCGGAATATAGTGAGTGGTTGCACCAAGCAGGGCAACTTTAACACCAGAAGCTAATGTCTTGATGAGGTAAGGAGGACCATACGCTGGTACATCCGGCTGTTCGCTGCTTACAATATTGGCGGATAACCATGGGAATGTGGAGGCTTCAACGGCTCCGCGCAGCAATTCCTGACCATAGTTAAACTCGTGATTGCCCATTACAGCAGCATCATAGCCCAGTTCATTCAGAACAGTGATGAAGGGATGAACATGGCTATCCGCATCCAAGGATGCTGCATAGGAGGCCAAAGGAGAGCCTTGCAGCAAATCTCCGTTATCCACCATCATTAATTCCGGTGACCGTTCACGTTCCTTGCGAATCAGCGAAGCGAGCAGAGCTAATCCTGCCGGACGGAATGCATTGGTATTGTAATGAATGGGACGGATGGCCCCGTGAAGATCACTGGTAAACAGGATGTCGAAATTAGACGTGCGGGTTATGGATGTCATTTTACAATCTCCTCTAATATATAAATATGAATATATGGAATCACAGGCTGTTTTGCCAATGATTAATGAGTGAAGATCAGCCTCTGTACCTATATCTTCAACCATAATGAGCCTATTCTAACAGATGAAAGTTCGTCTGACAGCCTGACAGGAAACTTTACAAAACTCCAAATTTCGTTTCACATCGCGCAAATATTTGCCAATTATAGTAGACAAGTATTGAAAAATAGAAACTCTTTGGAGGGTGTTCGCTTGAAGAAGTCCGCTTTATTTTTACCATTGTTGATTTTGGTTCTGTTTCTAAGTGCTTGTGGGTCTAGCAGTACAACGGGTTCGGCTAACGAGACGAATTCGAGTTCCAATGCTTCCGGTGCATCTACTGAAACGGCAGAAACAGACAAAGAAGCCGAAGGGTATGTACCAACTGAGTTGACTGTACAGTTCGTTCCATCCCAGAATGCAGACACGCTTGAAGCCAAAGCAAAACCGCTTGAGAAGTTGCTGGGCGACAAACTGGGTATTCCGGTAAAAGTCAGCGTATCCACTGACTACAACACAATTATCGAAGCGATGGCTTCCAATAAAGTAGACGTGGGCTTCCTGCCACCAACGGCTTATGTACTGGCAAAAGAAAAAGGTGCAGCACAAGTTATTCTGCAGGCACAACGTTTTGGCGTTAATGATGAGACAGGTGCTCCAACGGAAGAACTGGCTGATTCCTATAAATCCATGTTTATCGTGAAAAAAGATTCGCCGATTCAATCCATTGAAGAACTGAAAGGCAAAAAGATTGCATACCAAAACGTAACTTCTTCCGCAGGTTATGTATGGCCTGCAGGTTTGCTGCTCGATAGAGGCATTGATCCATTGAAAGATGTAACTCCTGTAACGGTAAAAGGTCATGACCAAGGTGTTATTGCTGTACTGAACGGTGACGTTGATGCAGCAGCCATTTTCCAAGATGCACGTAACACAGTTTCCAAAGACTACCCAACGGTATTCGAAGATACACGTGTACTGGCGTTCACAGAGCCGATTCCTAACGATACGATCGCTGTACGTACAGACATGAATGCTGACTGGACAAGCAAAATCAAACAGGCGTTCATCGACATCGGTACAGATCCGGAAGGTCATGAAATCATCAAAGAAATCTATACGCATGAAGGTTATGTAGAGTCCGATGACAGCAAGTTTGAAATCGTTCGTCAATACGGCGAAAAAGTAAAAACCGAGTAGTCTTTGTTACAAGTAGACATTTGAAATATGTAGATGGTGTCATTCGTTTCTAATGGATGTTACAGATGTATTCGCAGTGCGGACAGGCCAGTTCAGCGTGATATACGCTGCGCTGGCTTGTCCCGTTACTGCCAGGCAACGAAATAGAACTCTATTAATGAAAGAAGGATTAATGTCATGATTGAGCTTCGCAACGTAACCAAAACGTACGCCAACGGCACCAAAGGCCTGGATAATATTAACCTTACCTTTGAACAAGGTGAATTTATTGCTGTAGTAGGTTTGTCCGGTGCAGGTAAATCCACGCTGCTGCGTTCCATTAATCGTCTCCATGATATAAGCGACGGAGAAATTTTGATTAACGGCAGTTCCATCACGAAGGCACAGGGCAAGAGATTACGCATGATTCGCCGGGATATCGGCATGATCTTCCAGAGCTTTAACCTGGTTAAACGCTCCAGTGTCCTCCGTAACGTTCTGGCGGGCCGCGTCGGTTATCATTCCACGATGCGTACCATATTGGGCCGTTTTCCCAAAAAAGATACGGAACTTGCATTCGAAGCGCTCGAACGCGTGAACATTGCGGAGAAGGCTTATTCCCGTGCAGATCAGCTGTCCGGCGGACAGCAGCAGCGGGTGGCCATTGCCCGCGTACTTGCACAGGAAGCGAAAATCATTCTGGCAGACGAACCGGTTGCCTCCCTGGATCCACTTACAACCAAGCAAGTGATGGATGACTTGAAACGCATTAATCAGGATCTTGGCATTACCACGATCGTTAACCTTCACTTTATTGATCTGGCAAGGGAGTATGCAACACGTATTGTCGGTTTGCGTGCAGGTGAAGTGGTGTTTGACGGTCCTGTGGAAGAGGCGACAGATGAGCGTTTTGCGGAGATCTATGGCAGACCGATTCTCGCAGACGAGTTGTTGGACAAACAGGCTGTAACCGAGCAGGGAGAAGTACTGGTATGAAGGGGCAGTCTGGCGCTTCACTTCATACACCACTGACGGGAGCAGGGAAGGAGCCTGGATCCGGACCTGGACAGGTCGTCAATCGTCCCAAACCACCCGGCCGCACCAAACATCTGCTCACGCTAGTTATCATCTTGCTGTTGTTGTGGGCCAGTGCCAAA
Source organism: Paenibacillus sp. ACRRY (assembly GCF_022346995.1). Classification (GTDB taxonomy): domain Bacteria; phylum Bacillota; class Bacilli; order Paenibacillales; family Paenibacillaceae; genus Paenibacillus. Next base: position 335,979 of record NZ_JAKRNM010000004.1, read on the forward strand.
CAGACCGATGCGAGCTTCGGCGAACTGTTTGGAGGATTCCCCGAAATGTGGAAATTGCTAAAGGAAATGTTTCCACCTCGGTGGACTTACTTTGACAACATTGTTCAGGGCATGCTGGAGACCATTCGTATGGCTTTGATTGGCACCACCATCGGCGCAATTATTGCCATTCCGGTTTCGATTATCTGTGCAGGCAACCTGATGCCAAGCCGCTGGATTTACTATCCAGCCCGGTTTGTACTGAATCTGATTCGTACTGTGCCTGATCTGCTACTCGCTGCACTGTTTGTTGCTGTATTCGGTCTCGGCCCGATCCCGGGTATTCTGGCACTTGCCGTATTCTCCGTTGGACTGATTGCTAAGCTGACCTATGAAACGCTGGAAACGATTGATCAGGGACCACTGGAAGCGATGACGGCTGTTGGCATGAACCGGATTCAATTGATCGTATATGGTGTGGTACCACAACTGGCTGCCCAGTTTACGTCCTATGTTCTGTATGCCTTTGAAATCAATGTACGTGCGGCTGCTATCCTTGGATTGGTAGGTGCAGGCGGTATTGGTCTGTACTATGAAGCAACACTTGGATTCCTGGAGTACGACAAAACGAGCGTGATCATTCTCTTTACCCTTGTTATTGTTCTGATCATTGATTATGTAAGTACTAAGCTGCGGGAGAAATTGTTATGATGAAAAATGAAACGAGCGTCATCCGGCGCAAACCTCGGAAGAACCCGCTTCGCTGGGTCATTGTGTTACTGCTCATCCTGGTGTATGCCTGGGCACTGGCAGGCGTACCGTTTACTGGCCTCAAGGAAACAGCTGGACAGATTATGAAGGCGATTATTGCCGGGATTTTCTCACCTGACTGGGACTTTGTCTATTTGCCGGAAGGTGAAGATTTGCTGCGAGGATTGTTGGATACGCTAGCGATCTCGATCCTGGGAACCGTTATCTCGGCTGTACTGTGTATTCCGTTTGCTTTCTGGTCTGCCAGAAACATGAGCCGCTTCCGCGGCATATCGGGTGCAGGGAAAATGGTGCTGAGCTTCATCCGTACCTTCCCCGAGATCATTATGGCATTGCTGTTTATCAAGGCTGTAGGACCGGGTTCCTTCGCGGGTGTACTTGCACTTGGACTGCATTCCATCGGGATGCTGGGTAAACTGTTCGCGGATGAAGTGGAAAATATCGATTATGGTCCTTCAGAAGCGTTGCTCGCTTCGGGAGCAACTCGTATGCAGCAGCTGTGGTTTGCCGTGCTGCCGCAAGTATTGCCTGGATTCCTCAACTATACGTTGTATCGCTTCGAGATTAACGTTCGTTCTGCGACCATTCTGGGTGTCATTGGGGCAGGGGGAATTGGTACACCGCTGATCTTCGCACTCGGCACGCGGAACTGGCCGCGAGTAGGGATTATCCTGCTGGGGATCATCGTGATGATCACAATCATTGACCTGATCTCGGGGTATATCCGGAAGAAGCTGGTGTAGCTAATCGTAGAATTCTTGATTTATTGGTCTATAAGAGGCTATCACGTGTTGAAATATAAATGCACGGGTAGTCTTTTTTTGTTTTAACTAAATCTTTGATTCCAATGATCCCTTTAGGTTTGCAACATTTGGAGTTCATTCTCGTTTCTATATTTAAAAAGTGGTGAAACTATGAGATCGGCCATCTTCGTAGGCGTTGTTGTCTTGCTGGCCATATGTATAGGCTGTAGAGGGCATGAAAGGCTTATTGTTGAGGATGATTTTCTGGAACATTTTATAACTTCACTTGAAGAACAGGGATTAAAAGTTGAGCCGATGGAGCCTTCAACGAGTATAGACATGCAGGGCAAAGTTCCATTTCAGATGAGCATTTCTCAGAACGGAGAGGATCGTGATACTGTATTTGTTTATTTCTTGAATTCGGTCAATCAGACGAAGCAGGCACTTGAACAAGCAAGCTTCACAATAACCTCTTTAACAAAGATCGGTAAATACCAAAAAAATAATGTAATCGTTATTCACTATGCACTGGATGGTAATTTGGGGAAGTATGATTCTCATATTCATGAAGCGATAAATACAGATTAGCTCAGTAAAAGTCAGCACAACATGCATAAATAAAATAAAAAACCGAAACCATGTTGCCCGGCATTGAGGCAGCGGTTGGTTTCGGTTTATTTTGTAATCTCTTAGCTAGCCAAAGGCAGTGCTTTGGTAACTTGAACCGTAATCGTTTCGGTGCTTGTCACACCAGCTGAATTCACCAGCTCAGCACGGTACGTGTATGTTCCGTTGGCACGACCGGACAGGTCTGTTGCCGCGCTTTGAGCAGAAGGTGTTGCAGCTTTCAAGGCTTGAGTATCAATCAATACATCATTTTCATAGAGGCGATACTCTGTTGCATTTGTACCCCACCAGAGGTTCATCGTTACTTTGTAGTTGCCATCTCCATCCCAGTTGTCCTGGGAGAGGACTGCTTTGCCTGGAGCAGCATTGGCAACTTGAACCGTCAATACTTCACTGCGAGTGGAACCGCTGGAGTTCGTCAACTCAGCCACATACGTATAAGTACCGTTGGCTTTGCCAGTAATCGTGGTTTTGGCCGATTGTGCTTGCGGAGAAGCACTGGTCAGCGTTTGCGAATCGATCAACACGCCGTCTTCGTACAATTTGTAGCTTGTTGCGTTTTCACCCCACCAGAGGTTCATGCTAACAGTATAGGATCCTTCAAGGAGACCATTGGTATGGCCATTATTGGAGGAAAGCACGGGTTTACCCGGTGCACCCGCCGAAGGAATCGAAGGCTCTTCACCGCCGCCTTCTTCCTCGGCAGCAGCAAAATCATTCAGGTTTCTTGGTTTCAATTGATATACATCCTTGAAGATGGCAGCCACACCGGTAACATTGATCTTGTCACCTGCTGCGTAAGGGAAGCTCGATTCAGTTACCCCTGTCCGTGTATCGACACGTACATGAGTGCTTGTCCCGTCAGCTGCAACTGCGTCGAATTCAAACGATCCAACAGGTGTTGCGCTGACAATGTTTTCAACCGTTACGTCTTTCAGTTGGATCAATTGTCCCTGATTGTTATCCGTTACTGTCGATGCTTCAACAGGAGCCGGGATATCAGCTGTTCCTGTTTTCTCGATGGCAACAATATCAGTCAGTTCGAACTCGGAGTTATACAGCGCCGTAGCTGCTGTAACCTTAACCATGTCTCCGGCATGGAAACCGCTTGTGCTTTGGAAAACATACAGTCCGCCTGTTTCATCCTGCAAGTAGAAGGATTGTCCGCCAAATGCGCCTGGCTCTGTAGTCACAACGCCTTCAACGGTTACCGTTGTTCCGGCTGTTTTGGCACGTGCTTCAGCAATGGTGATTGCTGCAGGAATCGGTCCTTCTTCCTCCGGAAGCTGCTCGGCTGGAACATTGCTGATCGTGACAGCACTCGTGATCAGGTTGCTGCCGTTCAGGCGAAGACGCAAGTTCGCGGCACCGGAAGTTCCTGGCTTGATGCGAACGTTCAGATCCTTGATTGCCCGGCCTTTGCTATCGGAAGTTACGCTGAACGTGGAGCTGTAGCCATAGGAAGTCGGCCAAGTGCCGTTCTCATTCTGAATCATCGCTACTTGAGTTCCGCCAGTCAGATAAATTCCTGCACTGTACCCGGATACAGTCGTGTTGGCAGGCATGTTTTCCACGACAACGCGGACCTGGAAGTCCTCTGCGTTAGGCAGTGTATCCTGTTTTACGAAGCTGTAGGAAGCATTAGCGCTGGAAGCAGGTCCGCCATAAGAACCTGGTTTGAAGGTGGAGCTGTCATACCATTTGTATCCTGCAGCTGGTGCAGCCCAAGGTTCAGCCTGTGGCTCGGTGGAAGCGGCTGGTTCTTCGAATGCCAGCAATGCAGTTGGATTATCGAGTTCCAAACCGTTTACCTGGGTAAAATCGGTATAGTTTTCTTGCGTAGCGAGCCAGTTTACTGTGTTGACGAGCAGCGCAGCATCATCGGCTTCTTTGAAACCATCATAGGTTGTTTTGCGTGCACCCGTCTCTTCACGCAAATATTTAGGTGACGCATCTTCTACTGGGGAGGAGTCTCCGATGAAGGCTGCTTTACCCGCACCCAGCTTGGATACAGCTACGTAAGGACCTTCTTCGATTCCGCCGCCGTTGTAGACGCCTTGATCGACTGCATTATTCCATTTTGCATTGGTTTTTGGCAGGTAGACGATACCTTTTGCTTTTTCCGGATCGGTAATAGCGAGGGTGGAACCGGCATGCATGGCTACAGCCGATACCCCTTCAGTGATCCCGAAGGCTTGATCTGCCGGTACAATGATATTGGCATCGATATCGCCAAGTGCGTTATAGCGGAATCGTACGCCAAAGTTATCGGACAACCAGTCCGTACTGGTTACATTTTGCATGGCTGCAGAGTTACGTTCCTCTGTGCTCATACCTTTAGCTGGGTCTTCGTATGCTCCACGACGGTAGCCGTTAATGACTTCAGAGCCATCCCAGCGGTTTTTGTTGCGGTCGGCATTATAGTGATCTCCGACGAAGAAGATACTGCCGCCAGATTCAACATACTGCTTCAGCGCAGCTTGTTCTGATGTTTTGAAAGGAATTTGGGGTTCTGCAATAACAAATACGTTATACTCCTTGAGATCATCATAGGTAAATGGAGTTGTTTTTCGAAGTTCCTTCACGTAGTACCCGTCATTTGCGAGTGCATTACCGAAGTCCGAGAATCCGCCATCAATAACCCAGTCTGCAGCTCCAGCTGTCTGACCATGCGAGTTGTCGAACAATACCTTTTTGCCGGCATTTTCGTTCACAACTTTTGCCTGGATGAACGGTGCCGGATCCGTTGGTCCCTCTGCGTGAACAGCAGCATTCCCATTCCATAATCCGACCTGAAGCGGTAAAGCCATAGACAATGCAAGGAGTGATTTTAACCATACTCCACGCATGCTTGTCAATTTACCCAACCAAATCCCTCCCAAATATTAGTTGATTCATAAGTTCGTCCATATTCTATCACACCAAAATCTCACATAGTCATAACAATTTGTAAAAAATTCCTCGAGTTTTGTAAAATTGATCCATAAGTCATACGTCAAAATGAGAATATACGATAAAAGCTTACATCCTCTGTTTATTTTTGCTCTTGCATAATCTGAAAAAAGCCATCTCTTAGGAGATGACTTTGGCACGTATGCGATTCACGGCATGGAATACCGAAGATTTGATCATGCCTTCACTGCGATTGACGAGCTGAGCGGTTTCCTTGATGCTGTATCCATGAACGACGCGCAGCTCCAGAATTCTGCGATGTTCTGGATTACTGACGACAGAGAAGAGATCGTTGACACTCTCGGTGATCTCCAGTTCGGATATGTCACAGTGGTACGTTGGCACGTCAAGCCTGCTATCCCGCTTCATGGTTCTCGTTCGTTTGCGGAAGGTGTCCAGAGCGAGGTTGTATGCAATCTTTTTGAGATAGTAGAGCAGTCGATCTTCAGGGATGTCTGCGTGAACGTTCATGAGCCGAATGAAACATTCCTGCGTCAGATCTTCCGCATCTTGAGGCTGTCTAACGATATGGGATAAGTACCGAGTGATATCCGATTTATAGTTAACATATGCGTTGTTAATGGTTGTGCTGTTCATGTGATGGGGGTCTCCTTTGGTTACCGTCTGCATATCCGTTCCGGTTTGTGCTATTCGATTGTCAGTATAGCGAGAGGATGTTTCCAAACGCGCTAAACTTGTATCTAACTTGTAACAATTGGAGCTTAGCGACCTACGCTGCCCGCATCAAGATTGAGACCACCAATCTTAAAATGAGACTTCGATGGACATGTGAAAGGTAGTGGAGGAGACGAAGTCGATTCTGGACTTTTTTGAAATGAGTCTCAATAAAACACTGAATATTGATCGTTTTGAACGGATATTTGCCTATGTCATAGTGGAAAGGATGTCTATAATAGTACCCGTTGGGCGGGAATGCTTGCTCTGAATTGAATGAGGAATGGAAGGAGGACAGTGCTCTGGAAGTCGATTAAGTGGTTGTTCGACTTTATTTATGTAAGCGCAATCATTATGTTGTGGCGACCTGTTCTGTTCAAAATTAAGATAAGCATCACCTATTCTGTCTCAAGGAGAGTGAAGGTTGATGAATTCCAAAACAACAGTAAGGGTACATAAGGAAGAGTTTCCACGTGTACAGACCAATCGCCGGAAGGTACGTATGCCGCTTGCGGCCAAGGTGTTATCCTCGGCACTCAGCGTAGCCTTGCTTATTGCGGGAACCGCGGGGACAAGCGGAGCAGCGGCTTCCAATGGCAGCAGTGCAGCAGAGGCTAGCCTTCAATCACACAAGGGGGGCGGTTCATTGAAAGAGATTCAGCTCGAATATTTGGATCGGGGGCTGGTGGCAGCATCCACGTCCGAAGGTGTTTTTCTAAGCTGGAGGTTACTTGGGGATGAGGCAACGGGGTACAGCGACAAAGGGCTGACAGGCACGAACTTCAACGTATACCGCGACGGCAAGAAGATTGCTACCGTTACGGACAGTACGAACTATATCGATCCCGCAGGAAAATCGTCTTCCCGCTATGAAGTGGCCGCTGTTAACAGCAAGGGAAAGGAAAGCAAGCGCAGCAGCTCCGTTAAGCCGTGGGCGAATGGCTATATGGATATTCCACTGCAAAAACCCGCTGATGGGGTTACACCTGCTGGCGAAGCCTACACGTACTCCGCGAATGACATGAGCGTAGGTGATGTGGACGGAGACGGCCAATATGAGTTTTTCGTCAAATGGGACCCTTCCAACGCCAAGGATGTATCTCAAAAAGGCTACACCGGTAAAACGTACGTCGATTGCTACACCTTGGACGGCCAGTTGTTGTACCGGATTGATCTCGGGGTCAACATCCGTGCGGGTGCTCACTATACACAGATGCTGGTTTATGATTTTGATGGAGATGGCAAGGCAGAATTGATGTTCAAGACCGCTCCGGGAACCAAGATTATCAAATATAACAAAAAAGGAAAAGTGACGTCTGAGAAGTACATCACTCTGCCGAAAGAAGACCGCAAAGCAGGGTACTCCAACGAAGATGACTATCGTTTAAGTGCTGACGGTTATTATGATCATGTGGTCGACATGTTCAAAAACTGGCACAAACACGAGGAAGTTGTGAAGGGGAACTGGCCTGCTACGCTGGAGGAGGCTTTTGGCATAGAGAAGAAGTATGCCTATCCATTGTCCCAGCAGGATGCCGAGAGCCTGGCTGATTACTTCATCGATGTCTATGCGCCAAGCCGCAGTGACAAGAACGAGCTGCGCAAATTCGAAGGTTTTATCGTAGATGGACCTGAGTATGTGACCGTGTTTGAAGGAGAATCTGGCAAAGAGCTCGAGACCATTCCTTACGAGCCGGAGCGCCATGATGATGGTCTGATGTGGGGCGATTATGCCATGGCACGGATCGAGCCGGGTAACCGGGTGGATCGTTTCCTGGCAGGAGTGGCGTATCTGGATGGCAAGAAGCCATCTGCTGTCTTTGCACGTGGGTACTATACACGCTCGACGATGGTTGCTTATAACTGGGACGGCAAAAAGCTCAAACGCGAATGGAAAGTGGACAGTGGCTGGACTCCGATGAAAAATCCGTTCAACGATGGACCACACGGTGTAGATGGCACAGATCCGGAGTACGGCTCCATTACAACTCAAGGTGCTCATTATTTCAGTGTGGCTGATGTTGATGGAGATGGTAAGCAGGAGATTATCTACGGTTCAGCTACGATTGATCATGACGGCAGTGTGCTGTACAGCTCAACGGATCTGATGCCTGCTGAAAGTGCCGCACCGGGAACGATTGCCCGCCTGGGTCATGGGGATGCACTGCATGTGGCAGATATTGATCCGGATCGTCCAGGACTTGAAATCTTCATGGTACATGAAGGCGGTCCGTGGGCTCCATATGGATATTCCTTGCGGGATGCCAAAACGGGAGAAGTGATCTATGGCGGCTATACAGGGAAAGATACCGGACGCGGGATGGTTGGAGATGTAGATCCAACTCGTAGAGGCTTGGAGACATGGGCTGTAGGATTGTGGACAGCCAGTGGGGAGAAAATAAGTGATAAGGCGCCGGGCACCAATATGAATATTCGCTGGGCAGCAGATATGACGACTCAGATCGTGGACGGGGCGATTGATGTTACCCCAACCATCAAGGATTGGAATCGCGGTACACTGCTGACAGCTACAGGCACATTAACCAACAATTACACCAAAGGCACGCCTTCTCTGGTGGCCGATATCTTCGGGGATTGGCGGGAAGAGATGTTGGTGAGAACTGAGGACAGCTCGGCCATCCGCATCTATCTGAGTACGGAGAAGACAGACCGGAAGCTGTACACGCTGATGCATGACGCCATGTACCGCTTGGGTATTGCCGGACAGAACAGCGGTTACAACCAGCCTTCCTACCCGTCCTTCTACATGGCATCGGATATCGACTGGTCGAAGGTAACGCTGCCCAAGTTCTCTACTCCCCAATCAGGTAAGGGTGGAAAATGATTAGGCTCAGGATAATGAAAAAAGGTTTCTAATTATAAAATAGCTCTGGAATATCCCAATGTGTTTCAACACATGCAGGGTTCCAGAGCTTTTTTACGCAAGAATAAGAGTAAGAATGAGAACTGGATCGAAAACTCATCCAATCGAGGGGCGCTATAGCAGCGCTATATCATTATCTTCATGTCAAATGTTCTATGGACGCGAATGCTTCAATCCTGCAGTTTCCTTTATCAAAGATTAGCTTGGTTATGGAACATTCGGGAATAAGACGGTTTTGTACAGATTTAAAATCAGGATGCCAGACGTCAAGCTCCCGCTCATTGAACGTTTGAACCAGGAAATCAGTAATAAGTCCGCCATGGGTAACCACGATGATGTTACGGTTTGCCGGCTCTTCATTGTGCAATTCGGCCAGTAGGGAGGCCAGACGTTGACCCGCTTTTTTGGCCGAGTCACCCACAGGCGGGATGTAATCCGGATCAGACGTACATTGCTCCCACATCGCAATAAATTCTTCAAAGGTCTGATCAGGGCAATCGCCCCAATTGGCACGCTCTCGCAAGCGGGAATCTTCGGTTATAGGACAACGAGTGTACAAGGCAATCCTTTCGGCGGTTTCTTTTGCTCTTTGAAGGGGACTGGTAACGATTTTGGAGATGGGAAAGGCAGCCCGGGCCATATGCCTTGCTGTGGACTCGGCTTGTATGATCCCTTCAGGAGTAAGGGAGACATCACCGCTACGCCTTTCTTTTAAACCGTGTCTCACGAGATAGAAGATGGTACTCATCATACTCGACCTCCTTATATGATGGGAAATAGGTGTGTAATCAATTAGATGGTTAGCTAATTATATAATTATCTAATCACAATAAGCAAATCTATTTGAAGTAATGGAGTTTAAAACCACCTTGCAGAATTGCTACAATGGGGAAAAGTGAGGATCGCTGCATCAATGGAGGTATGGACATGAGCACGAAACGCTTTACGGGAAGCCTGTTTCAGGAGGAGCTGCGAACGGAGGACTGTGGGCCGCGATTCTATGCGTACTATTATAAGCAATGGGACAACTACAGCATGGCCTACCACAATCATGATTCGACTGAGATTATGTATATCATTTCGGGGATGTGCAGGGTGGATGTGCAGAAGCCGGATGGGGGTTCGGAGCAGGCTGTATTGAAAAAGGGACAGTTTATTCTGCTGGATGCCAATGTGCCGCACCGTTTGCTGGTTGAGGATGGTGTTCCTTGCCGGATGTTAAATGTGGAGTTTGGATTTGCCGGCTCGGCGCCGGGACAACCCTCCATACGCCAGCTGGCTCACGAAGAAGAGGAAGTCGAGACCTTTTTAACGCAGAGTTCGCCTTACATGGTACTGCCTGACCCGGAAGAGGTATACCACATTATGAAAAGCCTCGTACTGGAGCTGGATCAACGTGGCCTCATGGATCACGGCGGGTCTGCTATCCAGGTGCGAATCATTCCTTCTGATGAACGGTCACATCATCGCGAAGCCAGGAATCTCAAGTCACCGGAACAGGGAACGCTGGTGCGTACACTGTTTATCCAGCTGCTGGTCCGGGTTGCGCGGCTGCGTGGGGAGATGAGCCGGAGTGCGCCGGACCAGACGGAGCTATATGTTATACGAACCATTGAGTTCATGCATCACAACATGGATCGCAGCATTCAGATGAAGGATATCGCGGCAGCGGTCAATTTGCATCCCGGCTATCTGCATCGCATTTTTCGTCAGCACACCCAGCGGACCCCAACCGACTATCTTACGATGCTTCGAATGGAGAAGGCCAAGATGCTCCTGCAGCAGACCAATATCCCAATCTCGGAAATTTCGGAGTACGTGGGCGTGGGAAGTCGTCAGTATTTCCACATGTTATTCAAAAAATATACAAGCTGGACTCCGGTTGAATATCGGTCCATGATGGAGAGACATGTCAGCCAGTATCCACCAGAGGAATGAGTGGATTGTGTTATTTTTAGCCAAGGGAGAAGTATGCATTTGATAATAGAAGTTAGGATTTTTGACAACCTGATCTGGAACAGGTCATGATTTTGATAACGCTTCCTCATTTTCCGTTGATACAATGATCTCATGAAGTGAGGTCATTAACCGAAACGAATCATTTCGGATTACGGGAGGACATGCGAATGTCGTTTAAAGTGGCATTTATCGGGGCAGGAAGTATCGGTTTTACAAGGGGTTTGCTGCGGGATTTGTTGACGGTACCGGAGTTTAACAACATAGAGATTGCGTTCTGCGATATTAATCAGCAGAATCTGGACATGGTGACAGAGCTATGCCAGCGGGATATTCGTGAGAACGGACTCAATATTCAGATTCAGCCTACCACAGACCGAAAAGAGGCGCTTAAGGACGCGAAGTATGTACTGTGTACAATTCGTGTTGGAGGGCTGGAGGCATTCGCAACCGATGTGGATATTCCACTCAAATATGGGGTGGATCAATGTGTCGGCGATACGTTGTGTGCGGGAGGCATTATGTATGGGCAGCGCGGAATTGCCGAAATGCTGGACATCTGCAAGGATATTCGCGAACAGGGTGCACCGGACGTGCTGCTCCTGAATTACTCCAATCCAATGGCCATGCTAACATGGGCTTGCAATAAATATGGCGGCGTACGTACCATCGGATTGTGTCACGGTGTGCAGCATGGACATCACCAAATTGCGGAAGCATTCGGATTGAAGATGAATGAAGTGGATATTGTGTGCGCGGGTATCAACCATCAGACCTGGTACATCAAGGCATCTCACGAAGGCAAAGACCTTACAGGTGATTTGCTTGAAGCTTTTGAAAAACATCCGGAGTACAGTCGTACCGAGAAAGTCCGGATCGATATGCTGCGCCGCTTCGGTTACTACAGCACGGAATCGAACGGGCACCTTAGCGAATATGTGCCATGGTACCGCAAACGTCCAGAAGAGATTCAGGACTGGATTGATCTGGGCAACTGGATTAACGGAGAGACGGGCGGGTATTTACGCGTGTGTACAGAGGGTAGAAACTGGTTCGAGACGGATTTCCCCAATTGGATGAAGGATGAACCGATGCAATTTGTTCCGGAAAAACGTGGCGGAGAACATGGTTCATACATTATAGAAAGTCTGGAAACGGGACGTGTATATCGCGGTCACTTTAATACCATTAATAACGGCGTGATCTCCAACCTCCCGAATGATGCAATTATTGAAGCACCAGGATATGTGGATCGCAACGGCATCTCGATGCCGCATGTCGGTGATCTTCCACTGGGTCCAGCTGCGGTATGTAATGTGAGTATTTCGGTGCAACGGCTTGCGGTTGAAGCGGCTGTACACGGAGATGACAAGCTGCTTCGTCAAGCATTCATGATGGATCCGCTTGTTGGTGCCGTATGTAATCCAAAAGAAATTTGGCAAATGGTTGACGAAATGCTGGTTGCTCAGGCGCAGTGGCTGCCGCAATATGGTGAAGCCATTGCAGCCGCAGAAGCCAGACTTGCTGCCGGTGATCTTATTCCTACGAAGGAATATGAAGGTGCAGCACGTCTCAAGGTGAAAACGATCGAAGAGATGCAGCAGGATCGTGATGCAGCGAACAAAAATGCGGGTGAGTCCGATAAGGGGAAAGACCGCGAGAAAGTGCAGCAATAATCGTAAGATTCATCTGATCAGAAGATAAGTCGAATGTGAACCATGACAAGGCCCACTCCAATGTGTTGGAGGGGCCTTGTTTTTTTATTTTTTCTCCACGAGATGAACGGCAAAAGCAAATGAAGTATCCCCTGAGGAAACTTCATGTTGTATTGGTTAGTATTGCACCCGGACAATAGGAGCACAGATCCAAGCAGGATAAAGGTAGTCCACACTCTCGCTGAATTAATGAAGTTAATCTCAAACACCTCCCCAATATATTCCATACGAAAAGCAGGGGAGGAATGTTGCTCAGAAGAATGAGTATTTACATCACAACACATATTACCTTTACACACATAGTAATATGTCTTATAGTATACACAGGAAAGAAGAAAGTCGGTGAGTGGGGCAGATGGATGAGCAAGCCATTAACAGTGATTTAATTCGGGGTAACATTGACCCCATTATTCTAAGTGTACTTATACCGGAGGATAACTATGGATACAGCATTATCAAGGAGATCTACCGGAAGAGTGGAGAGCGGTTTGAACTCAAGGAACCTACGCTGTATTCCAGTCTGAAACGTCTAGAGAAGGGTGGTTATGTTGAATCCTATTGGGGGGGAGAGACACAGGGAGGACGGCGTAAATATTACCGGATTACCCTGGATGGACGTGAAATTTATAAGCAGCAGGTCCAAGCTTGGCAAGCAGCCAAATCGCTTATCGACTGTATGATTATTTCCGCTCAAGGAGGAGATGAAGGAATATGACAATGGAAGCTCGTATTACGCGCCATGTGAATCGTCTTTTTGAACAGGCACCGGACACCCAGGCCAATCGGGAATTAAAAGAAGAGATTCAGAGCAACCTTACGGCTAGAATTGAAGATTATGTTGAACAGGGAATGAATGAGGATCAGGCGTTTCAGAACGCAATTGAGCATGTAGCCGGCTTAGATGATATCTTTACCGGTAACCACCAGGTGCAGCGGGTTCCTTATTGGACGGCTGTTTTACAGTCAGCTCTGATCTACAGTTTGATTGCCTGGATTATTACGATTCCAATGAGGATACTTGTGGAAGGGAATGTATTAAACAACTTGCTCATGATTGTCAGCCTATTTGTTGGTGGAACGTATGTATTTTATATGTTGAAGAACAAAAATAATCATCAGGACAGGGAGGACATCACGGTTATTCGTACGCCACTTTTAATGCAGTGGGCGAGAAGATTATGGTGGATATGGGCTGGCTTCATCTTGGTGTTATGGGGAACACAGGCTGCAGTACGCTTTGGCAGCAACCTATGGTATAGCAGACCGATTCAGGTAGAAGGACCGTACCAGTTTGCTGTAATCGCAATTGCGTTTGCCATTCCCTTATTAAGCGTTATTATTCCTCTAGTCGTGCACAGAGCATATCGGATCGTTAGCAAGTATGAGGTGGGTGATGTGGTATGACGATAAAGAATAAATGGATTATAGCTCTCGTTGCGATTGGCGTCATTGGCTTCATTATTGTAGAAGGTATGGTTAATCCGAAATTGAAAGCCGAACAAGCGGAGTACGAAGCGGAGCAGCAGTATCCAATGACTCATGACTTTGCCGCATTGCAGAAATATCAAAGTCCATACATGGGGGATTTCTCCAATCTCAGTCATTTGAATCAGGCATTGCCTTTACATGATCAATTGAACGGGTACCAACTGTACCCGGAAACATTCACGGCTCAAGTCAACTACAGCCTGGATACGAGTGAGATGGAGGCGGAAGATCTTGAGCAAATACTCGTATATAATGCGACTGCCAATTTTGTGCTGATTGATAATCTCAAGCAGGTTGTATATCAGTTCGAGGATACCAGCCATGCATTAAGCCGTGAAGCAGCGCAGCAATGGGCAGGTACGGAATTGACACTACTTCAGGACCCTGTCCAATGGGATTCCGTGGTACGTTCGAAGCTGGAGAAACCAGCAAAAGTCCAAGAGGCGTTTTCACAAATTGTTGACAATTGAGCTGCATGAAAACTTAGGAAATAGGCAAGACACTCGACTCTTCTCCCATGCTATGTTATTATAAGTCTCTGATAACGTGGTAACGAACTAAAGCGTTTGGGTTTTGGTTACAGACATGGAGGGGTTCTAGAGATGAGAAAAAAAGCGATATTACTATTATTCATCAGCATATGCATGATCGTTGTAGCAGGTTGTTCCAGCTCGGGAAGCAAGGACGACAACTCCATTATTGTGGGGATTGATGACAAGTTCGCTCCAATGGGGTTCCGGGATGAACAAAATGAAATTGTAGGCTTCGATATTGATTACGCCAGAGCTGCAGCGGAGAAAATGGGTAAAGAAGTCACATTTCAGCCGATCGACTGGTCTTCCAAAGAATCAGAGCTGAACAGCGGCCGGATTGACATGATCTGGAACGGGTACACGATTACGGACGAGCGCAAGGAAAAAGTGCTGTTCACGAAGCCGTATTTGGAAAATAGTCAGGTTGCGATTACACTGGCCGATTCCCCAATTACGAAGCTGGATGAGCTGGATGGCAAAAATGTGGGATTGCAGGCTCTGTCCTCAGCGGCCGATGCACTCGCAGCCAGTCCTCTGAAGGATAAAGTGAATGCTTCCGAATTCAAGGATAACGTTCTTGCACTGACGGATCTGAAGACGAAACGTCTGGATGCGGTTATCATTGATGAAGTGGTGGCAAGATATTACATGTCGAAGGAAGAGGGAACTTTCAAATTGCTGGATGAATCCCTTGCACCGGAGCAATATGGTATTGGTATCAAAAAAGGCAACGAGGAATTGCTCGATCAGCTGCAAAAAGCACTGGATGAACTGAATGCAGACGGAACAGCTGCCGAGATCTCAACCAAGTGGTTGGGTGAAGACAAGGTGTTGAAATAGACAGGTTAGCGCCTGACATACGATCAGAACAATATGACCCCGTATTCCTCTTGGAGCATCGACTCCATTGGAGTGCGGGGTTAACAGATTAGAGGAGACAAAAAATCATGAGTTGGGATTATATATCTACTATTTTGAAGCCTATGCTTGAGGGAGCGCAGACAACCATCTTTATGTTCTTGCTCGCCATCGTGCTGTCCGTACCGCTTGGATTCGTGGTTACCCTGGCGATGAGAAGCCAAATTAAACCACTGGCATGGATTGCACATACGTACGTCTATGTCATGCGGGGAACACCACTGCTGCTGCAGGTACTATTCTTCTGCTTCGGTCTTCCGTTGCTTCCTGTGATTGGAGAGTATCTGGTGTTCGATCGTTTCGTTGCAGCGGCGATTGCATTTATTCTGAACTATGCGGCGTACTTTGCCGAAATCTTCAGAGGCGGTTTGCTCTCCATCGACAAAGGGCAGCATGAAGCTGCACAGGTTCTCGGCTTAACCAAGTGGCAGACAATGACCAAAGTCATTATTCCACAGATGATCCGGGTCGTATTGCCTGCAACGGCAAATGAGTCCATTACGCTGATTAAGGATACGGCTCTGCTCTATGCGGTCGCGGTTCCTGAATTGCTCTACTACGCCCAAGCCGCGGTCAACCGGGATTTGCAGCTAATCCCATTTTTTGTCGCAGCGATCATGTATCTGCTCATGACACTGGTGCTCACACTGCTGTTCAAGGCGCTGGAGAAGCGGTTTTCATTTGAATAAATTAAATCTGATTAATCAAAGGACTGTCTGCATATGACACATATTATAGAAGTGAATCAGTTAAGAAAATCATTCGGCACACTTGATGTACTGAAACAGGTAACCTTCAATGTGACACCCGGTGAAGTCATTGCCGTGATTGGCCCTTCGGGCTCGGGCAAGAGTACGATGCTGCGCAGCCTGATTCATCTGGAGGATATCTCGGGTGGAACAATTCGCATTCAAGATCAGACGCTGGTTGGCAATGGCCGTTATGCGGGGACTGCGGAGATCCGCAAAATCACGGATCGGATGGGGATGGTGTTTCAGCACTTTAATCTGTTCCCGCATCTGACTGTACAAGCCAATCTGGAACTGGCACCGAAGACGTTGAAAAAAGAAAGCACGGCAATCATCCGCCAGCGAAGCCTGGAATTGCTCGGTAAAGTAGGGCTGTCCGACAAGGCGGATGCCTATCCGGCCAATCTGTCCGGTGGACAGAAACAGCGCGTGGCGATTGCCCGCGCATTGATGATGCAGCCAGACATCCTGCTATTTGATGAGCCGACTTCAGCACTTGATCCCGAGTTGACTGGAGAAGTGCTGCGAGTGATCAAGGATCTCGCACAGGAGAATATGACGATGATGATCGTTACCCACGAGATGAGCTTCGCTCGTGATGTTGCGGACCGGGTTTTCTTCATGGATAACGGTGAAATCGCCGAAGAGGGCCCGCCGGAGCAAATTTTCGGAAACCCCAAGCTGAATCGCACCCGAACCTTTCTTCAGCGGGTGGAAGTAGATTCTTAAATCGAAATGAAAGTGGTGCTCCATTAAACATGGAGCACCACTTTTTTTATGAGTTCATTTTAAGAGATGTACCCGTCAAATAACCATTCCCCTTCGGGTGAACGCACGAAGGAAAACTCGTACTCGATCGTTCCCTCCGAACCTTTTGTAGTCATAATTCGGGCAATAAAAAGCATGAAGTGGTCTGAATCCTTTTGATCATAACCTCTGAACTCGAACTCATCCCAAGGTATACTCTTGATGAAATTTGCTTCATAAGAAGAATCTCCATGCTGAACTACCAATGCATTTCTGCTAGCGGCAATCTCCACATTGGGAGAAGATACGGACTCGATATATGCGGTATCTTCTGATTCCATGGCAGCCATGAGTTTAAACGTCATATTCAGGGTTTCTCTCAGGTTTATCCTGGTTTCCTCGTCATTTACGCTTTCCTGTAGGCGAGTGTTCTCTTCTCTGAGTTCCTTGATGGTTTGGGTCATTTCGGCATTCTGCTCGATCAATTGAGTGTTCTCGGCAGGTGCACCGGGCTCACTGCAGCTTGTTAATAGGAAAGCGGCGGATACAAGTAAAACGAATCTTTTATACATGGTAACCCTCCTTACTCTGGAAAATAGTAACATATATTCTCTGTAAATACATGATTCAATGGACTCCAGATATCAGTAATGGATATATCTATTTTGAGCCGAGTAACGTGCGGATGAGCAGTTCAAGAGTGGAGCTTTCATTTGTAAGGGTGTGATCAAAGATTACATAATTACAAATTTATTAATATATATATTTATTTTCCATAACGACAGTAATCCCCTT
Organism: Paenibacillus sp. ACRRY; assembly: GCF_022346995.1. Classification (GTDB taxonomy): domain Bacteria; phylum Bacillota; class Bacilli; order Paenibacillales; family Paenibacillaceae; genus Paenibacillus. The sequence goes on from NZ_JAKRNM010000004.1 coordinate 353,511, forward strand.
ACTTCGACAAGGAAATGCATTTATTATGAGGTGGGGTATAGTGTTCGAATCCAGAATCGCTATACGGCTTATCATTATGAGAGGAGGTTAATATATCCATTCATAAAGTAACAAAAGTATGTTCCATTAAAGATGGATTGCAAAAGAGAGAGAATTTATTTTTTATCATAAATATGAAAGCGCTTTACTGATTGGATATACAGAGAAACATCATTGTTAATTCGCGATATAAGCTACCTATTATGAAGGGAGATTGATTCAAACATGCAACGTGTATACAAGTTATGGAATAAGCTGACCACGATGATGCTCATATTTGTACTTTTGGCTGTCAGCGTTGGCAGTGGAAATGCATTGGGGGCCGCAAGTTCATCAACAACTTCGAATACAACCCGGGTGTCTGTACATGACCCTTCCATTTATTATGATTCGTCCACAAACAAATACTACATTTACGGATCTCATCTGGCTCAGGCCAGCAGCACGGATCTCCGAAACTGGTCTTACGAGGGAACGCAGGGGTATGCCAATAGTACCTTGTACGCCCCCTCTACCTTCGAAGGGTACTATTACATCAAAAATAAAAACAGCAACCTATACCTGGATGTCACCGATGGCTCATCTGCCGATGGGACAGGTATTCGGCAGTGGTCCTATAACGGTTCCGACGCACAGAAGTTCAGAATTATGCATTACGGCAACGGGGACTACTATCTCCTTACTGCCAACTCAGCCTATAAAAGTGCTGTCGACGTGAATAGCGGCTCGGCTGCCGATGGAGCTCTCATTGAGCAGTGGGCCTATTGGGGCGGTACGATGCAGTTGTTCCGGATCCAGCAAAATGCGGATGGTTCCGTTGCTTTCTTAACCAAGGCATCCGGATATACTAGTGCACTGGATGTGGCAGCTGGCAGCACGACGGCTGGCGCCAATATACAGCAGTGGAACTACTGGGGCGGAGAGATGCAGAAATGGGAGCTGGTCAAGGCAGGCGGTACCGGAAATGCATCTCGCAGCTCGGGAGCTGCATTGACATCCGCCTTGGCTGTCTCCTATGCGTGGGCTGGCTATAATGACCAAGACAGTTCTGGTGGTCATGCGGTATGGGCGCCTGCATCGCCGATCTACAATGCTTCATACACATGGGCGGACGGTTCCAAGGGAGCCTATATGCTGTATTACTCCACTTCTTCCACCTATATCCGCTCAGCTATCGGATTCGGCGTGTCCAAATCTGTGAAGGGGCCTTACGAATACATCGATACGATCATCTACTCTGGATTCACAAGTGGAAGCAATCCAATTACGACCACGTCCTCACTTGGAGCCAAAACCGTAAATACGTGGTATCAGCACACCAACATTCCTGAGCTGATCGATAAAGGAAGTCTGTCCGGCACGCGGAGCGGTTGGTTCTTGAGCAATGGAGGTTTTAACAATACCCTGTTCCCGAATGCCATCGATCCTACCTTAACTTACGACAGTTCCGGAAAGTTGTGGATGAGCTACGGATCCTGGTCAGGAGGGATTTATATTCTGCAAATCAATCCGGACACCGGACAGCCCATCTATCCGGGATCGGATAACGGCAATACCGATCGTTATTTCGGCAAGCGCATTGCCGGAGGTTACGGCAAAACAGGAGAAGCTCCCTATATCGTTTATGATAAGGATGCAGGGTATTACTACTTGTATGTAACTTACGGCGGGTTGGCCAATGAAGGTGGTTACCATATGCGCTTATACCGTTCTACGACCATTGATGGAACTTACACCGATGCTGCGGGCAATCAGGCCGTATATGCCTCCGCTTCAGTCGACCAGTCGACTCGAGGCATCAAGCTGTTTGGTAATTATGCATTCTCTGGCATACCGCTCGGTTACAAATCAGGAGGGCATAACTCCGCTTTTGTAGATACGGACGGAGCAAGGTATTTGATCTATCACACCCGGTTCAATAATGGAACGGAGTATCATGAGGTTCGTGCGCATCAGCAATTCCTGAACGCTGACAAATGGCCGGTGACGGCCGTATACGAATTTTTGGGAAGCAGTATCTCTTCCACTGGTTATAGCTCAAGCGACATGGCGGGAACGTATCAGTTCGTCAACATGGGACTGGATGCTTCCATCAGCGGTGTAGGCATGCTGCCTACCCAAAGCGTGACGCTGAATTCCAATGGTACGATAACCGGTGCAGTAACTGGTACGTGGTCCAATACTGCTGGTACGTATTACTGCACGATGGTGATTAACGGGGCGACCTACAAGGGCATATTCTTCAAACAGAAAAATGAGTCGGCCAGTCATAATGAAGTCATGACCTTCTCGTTAATCGGTTCCAACAATCAATCGATCTGGGGGTCCAAATAGGATCACCCGCCCATTAGACGATATAACATCGAACACATTTAAGATTCATTAAAGGTTTGTCCTCTACGATGGTTCCTATAAGCCTCAGGTGCTTAACAGAAACCAAGAAGGAGGATTTATCATTTGAATAATTTACTACAAAAATTTGCCGTAACGGCACTATCCGTGACGATGGTGACGTCGTCGTTCGGCCTGATCGTTAGCCCTAACGCAGCGTATGCCGCAGAGGATACAGCTGCAACGACCAGCACAGGCGTTACACAAGCATACGAATCATTATTCCAGACGGATAATGTCATTGATATCAACGTTACAATTGATGATGCGGATTGGGAGAGCATGCTTGAAAGTCCGCTGGATAAGGACTATAAGAAGGTCAGCGTGGAAGTGGATGGCAACAAGCTGGATAATGTCGGTTTCTCCACCAAAGGCAATCTGACACTGAAGTCCGTGGCATCCATGGAAGATTCGGACCGTTACAGCTTCAGACTGAAGTTTGATAAATACGACAAAACGCAAACCCTGCTGGGTCTCGACAAAATGGTATTGAACAACAACTACGCAGATCCATCGTATATGCGTGAAGTTCTTCACTATGAAGCGCTGCGTAGTATTGGTATGGATGTACCGATGACGAACTACGTCAACCTGTATGTTAACGGCGAATTGGTTGGTTTCTATACAGGTGTTGAAGCGGTGGATGATAGCTACCTGGAGCGCAACTACGGTGAAGATTACGAAGACGGTGTTCTCTATGATACTGACGAGAGAAGTTATCTTCAATATGAAGAGGGCAGCGACTATAGCACACTCACGGAAGATTTGGGTACGGACGAGAATAAAACCAAACTCAAAAGCTTCATCAAAACGCTGAATGACATGCCTGAAGGAGAAAAAGGTGATATCGAGAGCGTGCTCGACGTTGATTCCGCACTTCAATATATCGCGGGGAACATGGTCTTCGGCAACTATGACAGCTATAACGGTGACAAAGGGCACAACTACATGCTCTACAGCGATGCCGATGGCAAGTTCACGGTTGTGCCTTGGGACTTTAACATGTCCTTCAATGGATATTCGGGTGGAGGCGGACGTGGAACAACGACAACCGGATCAACTACGACCAATACCAACGCAACGAACGTATCCGTGGACGAGCCTGTACTCGGCATAAGCATGGAAAATGTACCAATGATTAACAACCTGCTTGCCGTGCCGGAGTATAAGGAAAAATACTTGAACTATGTCAACGAGTTGACGGATTACCTGGAAGGTATCCAAGACCGTATTACAGAACTTGCTGATGTCATCCGTCCTTATGTAGAAGCAGATCCAACCAAATTCTACACAACCGAACAGTTCGAATCCAACATCGCTTACTCTGCAAATGCTGATGCAGCAGGCGGTATGGGTGGAACGCCACCAGAAGGGTTCGAAGGCATGACTCCGCCAGAGGGCATGGAGGGAATGACACCTCCGGAAGGTTTTGAAGGAATGACGCCTCCAGATGGAACGACACCACCTTCACAGCCAGATGGCACCAGCGGAACAGAAGCAACAGATGCAGCCGCGAGCACAGGAAATACGCAGACACGTCCCGGCGGTAACTTTGGCGGTGGCGGAGGTATGGGTTCGATGGCGGCAGGATCGCTGACGACATTTGCCCTGAACCGACTTGCGAACTTGCAAGAGCAGCTCGGACGCGAAGTGACACCGCTGCCTGAGACTACGGAAGATGCTGGCTCAGAAACTTCTACTGAAACGGGAACAACAGATAAGACCATTTCCGTTACCCTGGATGGCCAAACGATTTCGTTCCCGGATCAGGATCCGCTGGAGCAGAGCGGCCGGGTGATGGTACCAGTCAATGCCATTCTTGAAGCGCTGGGTGCAGAGGTGACTTGGGACAAAACAGCGAAGACGGTAACTGCTGTTCTGAACGACCAGACACTCGTACTACAAATTGGAAGCAGCACGGCAACGGTTAATGGGGAGACGCTTGATATCGATGCACCAGCCATTATCCAAAACAGCCGTACACTGGTCCCTGTACGCTTCATCTCTGAAGGATTGGGACTGACTGTCGATTGGGACCAAGCGGCAGCACAAGTAAGTCTTACATCCAAATAGTTTAGAATGGAAAAAGGGACTCGATAAGCACATCGGGTCTCTTTTTTGGTTCCTTTTTTCCATGTGTTATGTTCAGTGATCCCTATTCAAAACCGGCTTTGTATTCTTCTAGTGAATATGAATATATGAATCCAGACATATCTGATTGATCTATTCAGGACATCAAAATTTCCAGACAGAAGGACATTCATACACGATTACGGAAAACACGGAAATGTTTTGGTTTTTTCAATGAAAAATTGTGATAAATATCACTGAAAACTTATAAATAATGTGAATGTGCCTACCGATAACTCTATATGTGATAATCGAAATCGATTCGAAATTCGCTTCGGTATCACCTCAATCATACAGGGAAATGGGTGGCTCAACACATGCGAAGCATGAGCATCGGTACCAAAATCAGTTTGATCGTTATCAGCATATTTATCGTGTTTTCCTCAGCCGTAGCGGTAAGTGTAATTCTGGAAATGAGACAGGGAATTACGACATTTGCAACGGAAAAGGCGAAGCGGGATTTGGAGATGGCGGATCGAATCATTACATACAAACACCCCGGCGACTGGGCCATCAAGGATGGCGAGCTTTACAAAGGTGAGACAGCAATGGAGAGCAACTTCGAACTAGTGGATGAGATCGGTGAGGCATCGGGAGATACCGTCACCATTTTTCGCGGGGAAGAGCGCGTGGCAACCAATGTAATGATGGATGGAGAGCGTGCTGTCGGGACGAAAGTATCGGAACAGGTAGCTCAGGCTGTTTTGCAGCAGGGAGAGAAATTCTACGGTGAAGCCGTTGTCGTTGGACAGAATGTACAGACAGCATATCAACCGATTAAGGATGCAGCCGGGGAAATCATCGGAATTCTCTATGTGGGGGCATCTCAATCACTGATTGATGTCATTATCTCTTCATTTCTGAAGACTTTTCTGATTGTATTCCTGCTTGCGATGGGAGTAGCAATTACAGCCATTATTCTGTATGTTCGCAGAGTAAAATTAAGAATCGAACGGGTGTCTATGGCGATCAAACGTGCAGGCACGGGGGACTTCACTGAGCCGGTTGTTGATCACGTCCAAGATGAAATTGGCATGCTGGGTGCCGGGTATAACGAGATGAGAAGCAGCTTGCAACTGATTATTCAGGGTGGTCTTCAAGCGGGGGAGAAGGCTAAGCATTCGACCGGCATACTCTTGACCATTGCGGAACGGACGGCACGGGAATCGGAACAGATTGCTTCGTCGGTGGAACAGGTCGCCAGAGGGGCAGAGAGCCAGACCATCAGTACCGAAGAGAACCTGCAGGCCATGGAAGAGGTGGCCATTGGAGTGCAGCGGATGGCAGACAAGGCCTCCAGCATCTCGGAATCTGCCCTGTACTCCCGCAGGCAGGCGGAAACCGGAGGGGAAGCGGTGCAGCTGACGGTTCAGCAGATGTCGACGATCGAATCTTCCGTTACAACAACGGATGAAGTCATTCGTACGCTGGAAGTGAAGTCTGCGCAGATTAGCCAGATGGTTACCACCATTCACGAGATTGCGAATCAAACCAATCTTCTTGCTCTTAATGCATCCATTGAAGCTGCAAGAGCAGGGGAGCATGGCAGAGGCTTTGCCGTGGTGTCTACCGAGGTTCGCAAACTGGCTGAACAGGCCGGAGACTCTTCTAGCCGCATTGAAGAACTGGTCAAAGCCATGGAGCAGGACATGCTGCTGTCCCTATCAGCCATGTCTCGCGTGAAGGATGAAGTGCAGGAGGGGCTGCGCTTGACTCGTGAAACGGAACAAAACTTCAGCCTGATCCGGGACACAAACTTAAGGATCGCAACAGAAATTGAGGACATGGCAGCGACAAGTGAGGAGATGTCTGCCGGCGTGGAACAGATCGTCGCTTCCGTGCACGAGATTGCACGCCATGCGCAGACGGCCAGTGCCAATTCGCAGCAGGCTGCCGGATCTGTTCATGAACAGTTGAAGTCAGTGGAACAGATCAAAGCCTCTGCGGCTGTGCTGTCCGATGTTTCCTCAGAGCTTCAGACATCGCTCAGCCCGTTTAAGATCTAATATCTGTTACAATGGTGGAAAAAGGAGGAATACGTATGGCTCCTGATAAAACAAAACTTTTCCCCAACGAGAATATTCGCACCGTTTGTTATATTCAAAATTTGCCGCCTCGCCCCAATGTGGACATCGGTGACTATACTTACTATAGCGACAATAGTAATCCGCCTGAACATTTCTATGACCGGATTTTGCATCATTATGATTTTCTTGGGGATCGCCTGGTGATCGGCAAGTTTTGTGCGATTGCAGAAGGTGTGACTTTTATTATGAATGGTGCAAACCACCGAATGGAAGGCATGACGACCTATCCTTTCAATATTTTCGGTGGAGAATGGGAGAGAGTAACGCCCACTCTGGATCAGCTGCCATTTAAGGGCGATACCGTACTGGGTAACGACGTATGGCTTGGGCAAAATGTAACGATCATGCCTGGTATCACGGTCGGAGACGGTGCCATCGTTGCGTCCAATTCGACGGTAACACGGAACATCGAGCCTTATGTCATTGTTGGTGGCAATCCAGCCAAGCCGATCAAAAAGCGCTTTGACGACAAAACGATTGAGCTGCTGCTGGAACTGAAATGGTGGGATCAGGATGAAGAGTGGCTGGATACCCACTTGGAACAATTGGTTTCCACATATGACCTGCAGACATTGAAGGAACTTTTAAATAGCAGGTAGAATTGGTTTCCCAAAAAAAAGAGGCAACAGCTGGTTCCTGACGGAGCCGGCTGTTTTTATTTGGACATCATATGCCTACCCCCTTGGCCTAGCTGTAAGAAATATTGTCTCGACATAGAGGAATGGGATGGAATGTTTCATGTGATATATCTCATAGAATATCGTTAAGTAAGCGCTTCCAAATACCAATATGAATTCACGGAGGGGTTCAGGATGCGAGTCAAGAGTGCTGCAAAACTGCTCATCGCCCTGTTATTGTCGGCTGCTTTAATTGCCGGATGCCAAAGTGTTCAGCCACCGTCGGTAAGTGAACCGCAAGGAACGGTAGATCCACCTGCTGCAACGACCCAAAATGAACCGGCCCCACAAACCAATAAGGAGACTCCGCGCAACGAGACGCTGTATGTCAATGGATTGCAATGGGGACCTCCCACCAATTTCAATTTGCTCAGCGGTAATCCCGCCTTTCCAGTGAATTACGGAAACTCCAGGGAACTCCTGTATGAAACTTTATTTATGGTGAACCAGCTGGATGGAGCGCTTGAGCCGCTGCTGGGTAAGTCATACGAATGGACGGATGACACGACACTTCGGATTAAGCTGAACGCAGATGCGAAGTGGAGTGACGGAACGGCTTTTACCGCAGATGATGTAGTGTACACCTATGAACTGGGCAAGAAATACGACATTAACTGGAGCAGTTTCTGGACCTACATTCAGGAAGTGAAAGCCGATGGAGCAGAGGCCGTGGAGATCAAGCTGAACCCGGATAATCCCAACAAACTGACCGTACTGGATAGCATTGAGTTAATCCCTATGCTGCCGAAGCATATCTGGGAAGAGATCGAGAAGAAAAATAATAATGATCTGACAGCGATCCGCAAAGAAATCAACGATAACCCGGTCGGTACCGGAGCTTACAAGCTGCACTTCTATAATGATCAGAAAATCACCATTATTCGCGACGATAACTACTGGGGACAAAAGCTGTTCGGCAAGCTGCCAGCACCGAAGTATATCACCCATGTGATCTACAAGGATAATGCAGCAGGGGATCTGGCGTTCAAGAGTGGTCAAGTGGACGTCTCCCAACAGTTTATCCCGCAGGTGTGGAAAATGTGGGAAGGCGGCGCTCCGGTCAAAACCTATCTGAAAGATGCTCCTTACTATCTCCCGGGTTCCATGCCGAGCATCTTCTTCAATCTCTCCAAAGCCGGACTGGATAACGCAGATGTCCGCCGGGCCATTGCCATGAGCATCAACTATGACAAGATCTCTGAACTGGCGATGAGCGGTTATTCTGCACCGATGCAGCCTTCGCTGACCTTGAACTCGGATGCCGAGTCCAAATATATGGATCAGAATGCAATCAAGTCTCTGCAATGGACCACCGATGTGGAAGGGGCCAATGCGCTGCTTGATTCGATTGGGGCTACCAAAGGCAAAGATGGCATTCGTGTACTGAATGGTACCCGTCTCGGGCCGTTTGAGATTGAGTGTCCATATGGCTGGTCTGACTGGAATGCGGCCCTGGAGATCGTCGCACAGAGTGCCAAGGCCATTGGTATTGAGATTCGAACCAAATTCCCGGAATCCCCGGTATGGACCAATGATCTGCAGACCGGCAAATTCGATATCATCATGAACACGCCTGCGGGCGGTGTGAGTCCGAGCCAGCCGTGGAACCGTGCCATGACCATCATGTATTCGAAAGGCGTTGCCCCACTCGGCGAGATGGCATTCTGGAACTGGGGCCGTTACCAGAATGACCGTGCAGACGCAATCATTGAAGAGATTCCTTCCGTATCCGATGAGGCGAAACTGAAATCCCTTTACACCGAACTGAATACGATCTGGCTCAAAGACATCCCGTCCATTCCACTGATGTACAGACCGTGGGTGTTTGATACCGTGAATGAGTCTGTCTGGAAAGGCTTCCCGTCCGAAGGGGACGGTACCAACATTCCACCGCAGATTTCCATGGATGGCGCAGGCATCAAGGCACTTTACCAAATTCATAATTAGGTGATGAAAGAAGCTTCTCACCTTAGTACAGATATGGCCTTATCCGTAAAATTCGGGGGGTGCTGGATCCAATGAATGCCTACGCCAGATATGTAGCGAAAAAAGTGTTCTGGTATGGCCTGACCCTGATCATCGCCGTCGGATTGAATTTTATTCTGCCAAGATTGATTGAAGGCAACCCGGTGAGCATGATCGCTTCCAAAATGACCGCAGGCATGACTGATTCGGACTCCATCAAGCGGGTGTATGAGACATTTACCGTTGAATTTGGTATTGATCAGCCCTTGTGGACCCAGTTTGGCATTTATCTAAAAAATCTATTTACAGGCAATCTCGGCACGTCCTTCGGACTATATCCGAAGCCTGTAACAGACATTCTGGCCTCCGCCGTCCCTTGGACGGTGGGGCTTCAACTCCCAGCTATCCTGGTGGGCTGGTTGATCGGCAATTTGCTCGGTGCCATCGCGGCGTACCGAAAAGGCGTTTTTGATAAAGTGCTGTTTCCTGTAGCGCTGTTTATCAATTCCATACCTTTTTTCACTCTGGCTATTATTATGCTGTATGTCTTTGCTTTAACACTGAAATGGTTTCCGCTGTCCGGTGGATATGACTTTCAGATGGTGCCTCAGCTGAGCTTTGACTTTATCATGTCGGTCATACGCCACCATACCTTGCCGTTCCTGTCCATTGTGCTCGTGACCATTGGCGGTCAGGCAATTGGCATGCGGGAGATGTCGATCTATGAGCTGAATTCGGACTATGTGCTGTACAGCAAACTGCTTGGCATCCGGGATGGCCGCATTGCCCGCTATGTGTTCCGCAACGCCATGCTGCCGCAGATCACGGGACTGGCGCTCTCCATTGGCACCATGGTTGGCGGATCATTGATCTGTGAAATTGTGTTCAGTTATCCGGGCATTGGTACCTGGCTGTTCACAGCCATACGTCAGCTCGATTATCCGCTTATTTCAGGATGTACACTTCTGATTGCCGTTGCCGTGCTGCTGGCCAATTTCACGATTGATGTAATATATGGCTTTATTGATCCGCGCATTAAGGCTGCTCAAATGGAGGAACAATGACATGAAGCATTCGATCTCTATTTTGCTGAAGTCGCCCAAGTTTATGATCGGTGCGGTGACTTTTGTAGGCATGCTGCTGCTCGTTACCATCTACCCGCTTATTAATCGCAGTGATCCGCTGGAGATGATTGCGATGGCGTTCCAGCCTCCGGGGAATGGATTGCTGCTCGGATCAGACAACTTTGGACGCGATATCTTTCTGGAATTGATGTATGGCATCCAGACATCCGTACGGGTGGGGCTGATAGCAGGTGTGTTTGCAACGGTCATTGGTCTGATTATGGGCTTGGTATCCGGATATATCGGGGGCATGCTGGACAATTTCCTGACAGCAGTTACGAATATCTTCATCGTGATTCCCTCGTTTATCATTTTGATTCTGATCTCGGTCAGTATCGATTCACGCAGTTCGCTTGTAACGGCCGTCATTATTGGCATCACGAGCTGGCCCTGGACAGCCAGGGCGGTACGTGCACAGACAACATCCCTGCGGAGCCGGGATCATGTGCATATCGCGAAAATTTCGGGACATAGCACACCGCGTATTATTATTCATGAGATTCTGCCGTATATCGCGTCTTATGTCGTCATGGCCTTTGTGCTCCAGACCGCCTCGGGCATTCTGTCCGAAGCCTCGATCTCGATGCTGGGGCTCGGTCCGTATAACACAATATCACTCGGCATTCTGATGAACTGGGCACTGGTATTTGAAGCTCCGGTAGCAGGAGCATGGTGGGCATTCATTCCTGCGGCAATGGCCATTGCCGTCATTACGTTCTCGCTCTATCTGATGAATACGGGCATGGACGAAATCTTTAATCCGAAAATAAGGAGCTAAGACCATGGACCAACCTATACTTCAGGTCAGCGGCCTCAAAACCTATTATCGTACCCGGCTCAAAGAGAATGTTTATGCGGTTGACGGGGTGGAGTTTGGACTGAAAGAAGGGCAGACGCTAGGCATAGCGGGGGAGTCCGGCTGCGGCAAGTCAACACTGGCACTCAGCCTGATGGGCTTTTATTTCCCGCCCCTGCATTATGGCAGTGGTTCAATCCGGATCAATGGAACAGATATTATGCAGTTGAATAAGGAGCAGCTGCGCTCCCACATTCTCGGAAAGGAAATTGCCTATATCCCGCAGGCTGCCATGAATGCACTCAATCCAACGCTGCGCATTATCCGGTTCATCGAGGATATTATGAAGGAACATCGTCCGGAGATGAAGCGTCAGGAAGTGCGGAGGATGGCAGCCGAGCGTTTCCAATCACTGAATCTGTCCCCGGATGTGCTGGATATGTATCCGAATGAATTGTCCGGTGGCATGAAGCAGCGAACGGTCATTGCCATCTCAACCATTCTGAATCCCAAAGTGCTCATTGCGGATGAACCGACATCCGCTCTGGATGTGACTTCACAGAAGGCGGTCATCCGTCTACTGAAGGATTTGCTGAAACGCGAAGTGATCAAGTCCCTGGTGTTTATCACCCATGAGCTGCCGCTTCTGTATCATGTCACGGATGAGATTATGGTCATGTATGCCGGTGAAATTGTGGAACGGGGAACGGCGGATCAGATGATCTTCAATCCACTGCATCCATATACTCGTAAACTGATGGGGTCCATCATTGTGCCGGAAGAGGGGATGAAGGAACATAAGCTTGCAGCGATACCTGGCGCTCCGCCGAATCTGAAGCATGTGCCTGAAGGCTGTCGATTCGCAGAGCGCTGCACGCTGGTTACGGACGAATGTCGCCAGGGCAAGATTGAGAATATCCAAGTCGAAGAACGAATCTATCGCTGCCTGCTGACACCGGAAATCCTGGAGCAGATCAGGAAAGAGGAGCAGCTTGATTCATGACTCCCGGAAGGAGTGAACCCGCATGGCGATGGGCAAGGTGCTGATCAGTGGCCGTCATCTGACGAAGGTATACGGTACAGGCAACCGTAAAAAGGCGGCGGTAGACGATGTAAGCTTTGATTTTCACGAAGGTGAGATTATTTCGATTGTTGGAGAGAGCGGCAGTGGTAAGACTACGCTTGCGAAGATGATTATGGGACTGCTGAAAGAAACGAGTGGGGCTATCGAATATAACGGCAAGCCGAGACAGCTTGGACGATACCGTGAACGCAAAGCCTATTGGAAGGATATTCAGTCCATTTTTCAGGATCCATTCTCCTCGTTCAATGTTTTTCACCGGGTAGAGAAGCTGCTCGTGGATTGCATTAAATTGCAAGGCTTGAAGCTCAGCCAGGATGAAGCGTACATCAAAATGAAGGAAGCTTGTTCCTTCGTAAACCTGAAGTTTGAGGAGTTGTACAACAAATATCCGTTCGAGCTGTCCGGTGGACAGATGCAGCGGTTAATGATTGCGAGGATCTTCATGCTGCACCCGAAAGTACTGATCGCCGATGAGCCTACCTCCATGGTAGATGCCTGTTCGCGTTCCACGATTCTCGATATGCTGCTCAAGCTGCGTGATGAGAACCGAATGACCATTGTGTTTATTACCCATGACGTGGGTCTCGCTTATTATGTGAGCGACACGATCTGTATTATGGAACACGGGCGGATGGTGGAGGCAGGAAAAGCAGAAGAAGTCATTCATCATGCGGAGCATCCTTATACAAGGCAGTTGATTAATGATGTCCCCAAGATACACTCTCCCTGGGTGTTGGAGTAAACATAAATCAAGCCCTGGACCGTTTATAAGCGGAGCAGGGCTTTTTGTTGTCCAATCTGAGATTGTTCGTTAGCGAGTGGGTGATGATGGAGTGTGTTCAGACTCTGCCGAAGGGGCTGTTGAATGGGTGTGGTCCTTTGCGTTATCCTGGTTTGTTTTCTTGTCGGAATAATAGTTAAGAATATCATCAACCGTAGAAAATGTTGCATTTGCATTATAATTATTGTTGTTCGTTTTAATAAAAACCTTCTTTCCGGTACTGTTGTATGCTGCTTAAATGAATAAGCGAAGGAAGAGAATGCAAACAAAAAGCTGCCTGTAAAGGCAGCTTGGATATTATTAGATGACTGTAACGTTCTCAGCTTGTGGTCCACGGTTACCTTGGGTTACTTCGAATTGAACGCGTTGTCCTTCATCCAATGTTTTGAAACCGTCACTTTGGATTGCGCTGAAATGAACGAAAACGTCATTTCCTTCTTCAATTTCGATAAAACCGAACCCTTTGTCCGCGTTGAACCATTTCACTGTACCTGTTTGCATGTGATTCCTCCAAAAAATAAGTTTTTAAGCGACCATTTTGATAAGTGCTAATGTAAAATTAACGCTGATCAGGTGCATTTAAACCACAGACTTGATGTCCGCTAATGTATCGATTAATATAATAATACCATGTCCGCTAATATAAGTCAAGATTTGGAGGTTTTTTCTAATGGATAAGGTATCTGGTATGCCGGTACATGGGGAAATGGTTGTCCAGGAATTCATACATATGCTTACAATTCAGGCTAAATTGACTCCCAAAACATTAAAGGAATACGCGAGTGATCTGAAGCATTTTCTTGAATGGTGCAAAGGAAATACAGCATTTGGAGAAAAGGATATCAGAATTGAAAACATAATTACATCCACGTTAATGAGCTACCGTGATTATTCGCAGAATGTTTTACAGCTGAAGCCAGCTACGATTAACCGCAGACTGATTACACTGAAGCGCTTGTTCAAATGGGCTGCAGCAGAGTCCAAAATTAACAGTGATCCTTCCAAACCTCTAAAGTTCATTCCCGAAGACAAGGTGAGTCCTCGCCGAATGACACCCAGAGAAGAAGAAGCTTTTCTCTCCGCGATCGGACAGGGGAACTCTCTGCGTGATCAGACTATCTTGTTCTTAATGTTCCATACGGGGCTGCGGACGATGGAGGTATGCAATCTGGAGCCAGTCGATATTGAACTGGGTAAGCGAAGCGGGCAGCTTACGGTGCGGGCCGATAAACGAAACGGACAACGAAGAATTCCACTGAACATCGTGTGTGTTACGATGTTGAGAAAGTATATGGAAGATCTGAGTCCAGGTAGCCCTTACCTGTTTCCTTCGGAGAAGACTAATGATCGTTTGACCGAGAGGGCGCTTCGCCATTTGATTAAAAAAGTGATGACCGTAGCCGGATTGGAAGGACTAAGTTCACATGATCTGCGTCATCGGTTTGGCTATGCCATGGCTGAGCGTGTTCCACTGCATCGTCTGGCTGAAATGATGGGACATACGAATCCAGATCGAACAATGATTTATGTAAAAGAGTTAAATGCCAATCCCGTAGAGCAGGAGAAGGAACCTCTTCATTTGGATTAGATAAAAAGATATAAAGGAGTCTTGCAACCGTAATTATTAATCTAGACTTCATACGAATGATAGCCCTGATCCGCTGTTGAGCGGGTCAGGGCTTATTGATGATCTGCGCACCACTTTCAAGCCATCTGCGCGATCCATCCTCATCTAATCGTTTCTCCATTATTATGATTGCATACGTTCCATCATGCTTCTCCCAGAACTGAATGGCTTTTGAATGGTCTGGGTTCAGAAGCAGGGCAGGCATGACATCACCATTTTCAAGCAAGGATCTTCGGGCTTCACCGTAATAGACATGAATGAAAGAGGAGTGCTCTTTGCGGGGAATCTGGTGTTTGGCATGCTCCAAATCATAATACAGTTTCCACTTGCTTAGGTTTTCCTTATCTTCATCCTCGCCTTCACCCATAACCTTGTGGATGGCCTCTAATCCTTCGCTCCACGAACGTGTTAATTTATTCCTTAGGTCCTGAGAATAATTTTCCCACATCAATGTTTCCGTAGGTGAATGAAGTTGATCAGATCGAATGGTTTCGGTAATGGCTCCGCTACAAAGCAATACGGCGCCGATCCCTGTGGTTATCAATCCAGCTTGTAATCTGTTCATTTGAGATAACATGTTCCTTTCTCGAATTTTTCGAAATAATTTAACTATAATTTACCATGAATTCAAGAGAAATGTGATATCAGTATAATCCTTTCTCCTCCATAAAGTAAGCGGTTACACAAATGGAATAATATTGTATAGTATGATGGCAACCTTGGATTGAAACGACATATACATGAGGCATCTTGCCTTATTCCAATGAGCTGGGGGAGGAATTCGGACGTGTACCGGGTATTGCTGGTGGATGATGAAGAAGACGTACGCGAAGGATTAGTCATAGAGATGGATTGGGAGGCCCTGGACCTGCGAATCGTCGGTTTGGCAGAGAATGGCCGTGAAGCGCTGGAGATGGCCGAGAGGGTTGAGCCGGATGTTGTGGTAACCGACATCAGC
This sequence comes from Paenibacillus sp. ACRRY, assembly GCF_022346995.1. GTDB lineage: Bacteria > Bacillota > Bacilli > Paenibacillales > Paenibacillaceae > Paenibacillus. The sequence goes on from NZ_JAKRNM010000004.1 coordinate 369,170, forward strand.
ATGCCGTTTATGGATGGACTGGAACTTGCGCGAAGGCTGCGGGAACGCAATCCGCTCGTGAAGGTTGTCATTTTGACCGGTTATGATGAATTTGATTATGCGAGGCAGGCGGTCTCACTGAGTGTGGATGAATATTTGCTGAAGCCGTTCTCAGCCGGGCATCTGACCGAACTGCTTACACGTCTGCGAGCGCAGATGGCATCCGAAGTGGCAGAACGTGAAGACGTCCAGCAGCTGAGGGATCACTATTATACAAGCTTGCCGCTGGTGCAAGCCGATCTGATGGCTACGCTGCTGCATCGGCAGAAATCGCCGGCGTACATTCATGGCAAAGCCAAGCAGTGCGGTCTGGACCTGTACGGTGAGCGGTATGCTATATCTGTTCTGACGCTGCACATGGAGGGCGATGGGAAGAAGAATGGCCACCAAGTGGGAGCGAATACTCAGAAATTGGTCAAGGCAGACAACGTATCGGAGGAGAAGGATCACCACGGTTCCGGGGGATCACTGCGTCACTCCGAGGATGCGGAACTGAAGCAGTTCGCTGCACTTAACATTGCCGAAGAGGTATGGAAGGAACACGGGGCAGGACATGCTTTTATGCATCAGGAAGCCATTGTTCTGCTTTTTATTGATCGCTGGGGTTCGGGCGAAGGGGAGAAACGTCAGCAGCAGGCCCTTGAAAATGTCATCCGCAGCATTAATCACTACTTGCGCATCCCAGCCACCGTGGGTTCTGGATCTATGGTCGATACCCTCTCGGATGTGAAACATGCTTATGAGGATGCATTGTTGGCGCTCGACTACAGACTGGTGCCGGGGACGGATTCGCTTATCTATATTGCAGACGTGGAGCGGCAGACTGCAGGCAAGCTGCGTTTTGACGAGCTGAAGCAGCAGGCGCTGACCCGTACGCTCAAGGCAGGAACCAGAACGGAGCTTGAAGACGCACTGGATATCATTTTCCGGGAAATTACGGTGGAGCATGGTCGAGGGGACATCCAGCTGTACCTGATTGAAGTGTTGACGACGGTATGGAAGTCCGCGCAGGCATCAGGGGAGGACATGGAGGATATCTTTGGTACAGGATTCCAATTGTATGCGGATATGTTTCGATTGCCGGGACTGTCCGAGGCACAAGACAAAGTGAGGGAAGTCTGCGTGCTCGTACAGCACCGGATTGCCAGCGGGCGCCAGCATGTATATAAGGATATTGTGGAGCAGGCGCTGCGGTTTACGAAGGAACATTACGCGGATACCGATCTATCCATACAGAAGGTATGCGGATATCTGCATATCAGTTCAGGTTATTTTTGCAGCATTTTCAAAAAAGAAGTGCAGCTTACCTTCCTGCAATATTTGATGCAGATCCGTATGGAGGCGGCCAAGGAACTGCTTCGCTCCACGGAGCTGAAGTCGTTTGAGATTGCAGAACGGGTAGGCTTCTCCGAACCGAATTATTTCAGTTTTTGCTTCAAGAAACATATCGGCGTCTCGCCCAAAGAGTATCGCAAACAGTTCTTGCTGACAACGCGTGAAGGTGCAGAACGATGAGAACGTTAGCCGGATGGATGGGACAGTTATGGCTCCGGCTTCGTTTCCGTCTTCGATCTTCGAAGGTCAGCAGTATTCGGTCTATTATTACGTGGTCCTTTTCCATCTTCATCGTACTTGTGCTCACCATCATGGCCCTGCTTCTGCATGACAAATTCACACAGGCTGCCGAACGCAGCGCCGAACTGACAACGAGGCAGATTGTAGATCAGGTCAGTTACAACCTGGAGGATTATGTTCGGAGCATGTCGCATCTCTACCGAGCCATCGAGGAGCATATGCTGCGGGACGGAACCTGGGAAGGGGAGCAGGTGGACAAACAGCTGGATACCCTGCTCAGCAGCAGGGAGGACATTATCTCCATTACACTGCTCGACTCCAAGGGCGAACTGCTCAAGAATAGACCTTCCGCCGAGCTGAAATCAAGCGCCCATGTGACACAGCAAGGGTGGTTTCAATCTGCGCTCAGAGTGCCGGACCACCTTAGCTTCTCACTGCCTCATATTCAGAACATGTACTCAGGCCCCTATAAGTGGGTCGTATCGATGAGTAAAGGCATTACAGTACGGCAAAATGGTCAGGATCGACAGGTTATTCTGCTGGTGGATATCAATTTCAAACAGATGGATGAATTGAGTCGCCGGGTCAGTCTGGGGCAGCGGGGATATGTCTACATCATCGACGAGAGTGCAGGCAACATTGTTTATCATCCGCAGCAGCAGCTGATGTACATGGGACTCAAAAGCGAAAATATCGAACAGGCCCTGGTGGCTACAGGCAGTTATGAAGATGAAGCGGATGGACAGAAAAGGCTGAACACCGTAAAGTCTGTTGCCAATATCGGATGGAAAATTGTCGGTGTGGCCTACCTGGATGAAATCATGACAACCCGGCAGGAGGTCAATGGCTATCTCGTCCGGGTACTGCTGGTTGTGCTTATACTCGTCATTCTCGTATCCATGCTGCTCTCTTCCAGTTTGACACGTCCAATCCGGCGGATGGAGCGGAAGATGAAAGCCGTGGAGAGAGGGGACTTCAACGTGGAGCTGGCCATTCAGGGACCACTTGAAGTGGAGCGGCTATCCCGTCGGTTTAACCTGATGGTGTACAAAATTCGTACCCTGATGAATGAGATCATCCATGAACAGGAACAGAAACGACGTCTAGAACTGGAAGCATTGCAGGCCCAGATTAATCCTCATTTTCTCTACAATACATTGAATTCTGTCGTGCGGATGGTGGGCATGAGTCGTAATGAAGAGGTGATCACCATGATCACATCGCTATCACGCCTATTTCGCATAAGTCTCAGCCAAGGAAAAACCATTATTACCGTCCGTGAAGAGCTGGAGCATGCGCATCATTACCTGACCATTCAGCAGATGCGGTTCAAGCGCAAATTCCGGTTTAGCCTGAATGCGAATGAGGATACCTTGGACTGTCTGACACTGAAGCTGGTCCTTCAGCCGTTAATTGAAAATGCCATCGTGCATGGGATTGAGTATCACACGGATGAAGGCTGCATCGAGATCCGTGTCTATCGGGAGAGCGACCAGCTGGTATTCCGCATCACGGATAATGGGGTCGGCATGACGGAGGAGCAGGTGGCAGGACTACTTCAGGGCAGCCCCATCGTGAAGAGTGGTGCTGGATCAGGGGTAGCCGTGCGCAATGTGCATGACCGGATTCAGCTCTATTACGGGGAAGGGTACGGTCTTGAATTTGAGAGTGAGCTGGAGGAAGGAACGACGGTCTGGATTCGGATACCGGTTCAATGCGAACGGGAGGATGGCGATTTTTATGATAAAAGGTAATGAAGATAAAGCAATCATCCGCAGGATCTTTCGTGCAGATCCCATCAAGAAGTTCAGTCAGTCCATCCTCCGTGTACCCAGATGTATGGGGATCGTTGCGGCGGGCTGCTGTTTATTCCTGGGTACAGCATGCGGCATCTCCAATGCCGATTCGGTACTGCCGTCACCTCGTGTCGCTCTAATCACTCCTGCTGGGACAGGTGAACTTGCTGAAGCAATAAGGCTCGGCGCAGAAGCGGCAGCCAAGGAACATGGAGCTGAACTGCTGACGGTGGAGGCATTTCCATCCGAAGCAGCAACGTATGCACCATCCAATCCTGATTCGACGATTCGCCGAGCCAGAGAGCCACAGGAGTTGTCCGTGCAGGACATTTTGGCGTACAGTCAGCGCGAACAGGCTCAGATCCGAGCGGTCACGCAGGCTTTGCAACAGGGCGCTTCCGCTCTGCTCGTTGATCCACTGAGTGAGAAGGTGCTTGGCGACATTATTCAGAAGGCCCAAACGATGAATAAGAGTGGCATGAGTGTTCCGGTGATTGTTCTCAACGATGAGTTCCCTGTAGAAGGGATTACGAGTGTCATTTCGATGGATAATGTGGAGGCTGGGCGGCAGGCAGGGGAAGCGATGGCCGAACTTCTGGGAGGAAGGGGCAGCGTAGCCTTGCTGGGGCCCGATCCTGTGAATCCAGGGCTAATCCACCGGGAGGAGGGGGTCATGGAAGCGCTCGGACAGTATCCGGGTATTCAGGTCGAACCCAAGTCCGTGTGCAGCACCCGGGATGTTTGCTGGCAGGCAGCGAAGCAGCTGCTGGACGAGCAGCAGGTAGACGGCTTCATCGCCCTGCAGGAGCCCGCGTCTCTGGGAGCGGCGGATGAGCTGCATCGCCGCAAGTTGGAGCAGCAGGTCAACATTGTAGGCTTCGGGAGTGAGCAGCAGCAGCTGGAGCAGCTGCAGGAAGGGGTATTCCAGTACCTTATTGTGCAAAATGGCTTCAGCGCAGGGTACCTTGGTTTGAATCAGGCCGTGGCACGACTGAATAATCAGCAGGTGCAAGCCAGAGTGACGCTGGAAACGAAGCTGGTCAGTACGGATAATATGTTCTGGATGGATAACCAGAAGCTGCTGTTTCCGTTTGTTCAATGAGGATAGAAGACACGAACCGAACAGAGGAAGATTTCGATAAAACAGATGAAGATATTGTATTCGAAAATAGTGTAAACCCTTTCATAATAAAGACATCGGTGAAGCCGAATGAACTTGGGGGAGGTCATTAGGATATGAAGAAAACGTGGATGACACTGCTGCTTACTGCATTCATGGTTGCGGCCGCGGGCTGCAGCAGCGGTGGAGACAGTGCGGGTGGAAGTACGGGAACGGGTACGGAAGAGCAGGCAGCAGGCGGAACGGAGACGCCGAAAATTGGCGTTGCGATCTACAAATTCGATGATACGTTCATGACGGGCGTACGGAATGCGATGACGGCAGCAGCCGAAGGCAAAGCCACACTCGATATCGTGGATAGCCAGAACGCACAGCCGACCCAAAATGAGAAGGTGGACCTGTTTGTATCCAAGAAATACAGCGCGATGGCTGTGAATCCGGTTGACCGGACTGCGGCAGGCGTCATCATTGACAAGGCCAAGGCGGCAAGCATTCCTGTCGTGTTCCTGAACCGTGAGCCGGTTGCCGAAGACATGAATAAATGGGATAAGGTGTACTACGTTGGTGCCAAGGCGGAAGAGTCGGGTACGATCTCCGGCCAGCTGATTGTGGATTACTGGAAAGCCCATCCCGAGGCGGACAAAAACGGGGACGGCAAGCTGCAATACGTCATGCTGAAAGGCGAGCCGGGTCACCAGGATGCAGAGCTGCGGACCAAATACTCCGTACAGGCGATCCAGGATGCCGGTATTGAAGTAGAGGCACTGGCGGAAGACACGGCGATGTGGGATCGGGTCAAAGGACAGGAGAAAATGCAGGCGTTCCTCGCTTCCCACGGCGATAAGATTGAAGCTGTACTTGCCAACAATGACGACATGGCACTCGGTGCCATTGAAGCACTGAAGGCAGCAGGATACTTCAAGGACGGCAAGGCAATGCCTGTCGTTGGTGTGGATGCAACCGCTCCTGCCATTCAGGCGCTTCAGGACGGCACGATGCTGGGCACCGTACTGAATGATGCGAAGAACCAAGGGGCTGCAACGGTGGCTTTGGCTACTGCACTCGCCAAGGGTGAGACGCCGACGAAGGAAAATACGGGGTATGACATTACGGATGGCAAATATGTCTGGATCGCCTACAAGAAAATTACGAAAGACAACATTGCCGACGCCCAATAACAGCAGCAGAGAGGGACGTCCGTCTTAATAGGTGGCGTCCTTTTTTCTGGGCATATGGAAGGGAGGAACCAACATGGCATCACCATATCTGCTGGAAATGGACGGGATTTCGAAGGGTTTCCCGGGTGTGCAGGCACTCAGTCAGGTAACCCTGAGGGTTAAGCCCGGAACGGTCCACGCCCTGATGGGAGAGAATGGAGCGGGTAAATCGACACTGATGAAATGTCTGTTTGGCATGTACCGACCGGATGAAGGAACGATTCGAATAGATGGAATAGAAGTGGATATTCCGAATTCCAAAGCAGCACTGAAGCACGGCATATCCATGATCCACCAGGAGCTGAATCCGGTGCCTCATCGTCCTGTGATGGAGAATATATGGCTGGGACGTTTCCCGATGAGAGGGTTACTGGTCAACGAGAAGAAGATGTACGCTGATACCTTGGCCTTGTTTAAAGACCTGAATCTGGATATCGACCCGAAGGCACAGGCAGGAACGTTATCGGTGTCCAAAATACAATCCATGGAAATCGCCAAAGCGGTCTCTTTTCAATCGAAAGTCATTGTTATGGATGAGCCAACCTCATCTCTGACAGGCAAAGAAGTCGAGCAGCTGTTCACCATCATTAACGAGCTTCGCAGCCGGGGTGTGTCGATTATATACATCTCACACAAAATGGAGGAAATCCTCACGATTTCGGACGAAGTCACCATTATGCGTGACGGGTTTGTTGTCGGTACCTGGGATGCCGCTGATCTGACTACCGATCTGATCATTACCCGCATGGTTGGACGGGATCTGGACGAACGCTTTCCGGAACGGACCAACGTTCCGGGCGAAGTGATCTTGAAGGCGGAAGGGTTAACATCGAGTCAGGCCCACTCGTTCAGAGATGTTACGTTTGAGCTCCGAAAAGGCGAAGTGCTGGGCATTGGCGGACTCGTTGGAGCGCAGCGGACGGAACTGATCGAATCCTTGTTCGGACTGCGCGGTCTTTCTTCCGGTACAATCTCGATTCATGGACGCAAGGTGAAGATTAACTCACCCGCCGCAGCGAAACGTCATCATATGGCGCTGCTGACCGAGGAACGTAGGGTTACGGGCATATTTCCGGTGTTGTCCGTGTATGAAAATACGATCATTGCGAGTCTGGAAAGGTACCGAAACCGGGTCGGACTGCTGGATGAGAAGAAGGGACGCGAGGAGGCAAGGGAGCAAGTCCAGAAGTTCAGAACCAAAACGCCTTCCGTTAACACGCTGATTCGAAACCTGTCTGGGGGGAATCAACAGAAAGTGCTTCTGGCACGTTGGCTATTGACCAGCCCGGAGATTCTGCTGCTTGATGAACCGACGCGGGGCATTGATGTGGGCGCGAAGTTTGAAATATACACCATTATTACGGAACTGGCTCGTCAGGGCAAAAGCATTATCATGATCAGCTCGGAGATGCCCGAACTGCTTGGGATGTCCGACCGGATCATGGTGATGAGTGAAGGAAGGCTGACCGGCATTGTAGATGGAGCCGAGGCCACAGAGCAGGATATTATGAGGCTGGCCGCTCAGCAGCGGATGGCTTAGACAGGAGGAAACAGATGAACACGCAAGTAATCAATCAGGTGAAACAGTATGTAACGCAGCGGGCCATCTTTATCGTACTTATTCTGCTTGTCATCGGCATTGCCATTGCGGACCCGAACTTCCTTGCTTTCTCTACACTTCGGGATATTTTACAGCAATCCTCCACACGGGCCATTATCGCACTTGGGGCGGCCTTCATCCTTGTCACTGGCGGGGTCGATCTTTCTGCTGGACGGGTGGTAGGTCTGACGGCTGTCGTATCCGCATCCATGCTGCAAATTGACGAATATGCCAATCGCTTCTTCCCGGATCTGCCTCATTTATGGGTCGGGTTCCCCATTATAATCGGGATTGTGGCTGGTCTGATTGTCGGATTGGTAAACGGGATTATTGTCGCCAAACTGCATGTGCCTCCATTTATCGCGACACTGGGAACGATGGTGGCTGTCTACGGGTTGAACTCAATTTATTTTGATACAGAGCCCAACCAGTCACAGCCGATCGGAGGACTTAGACCGGACTTCACGGTGATCGGATCAGGCTACATTGATCTGGGCGGTGGCTACTCGATCCCTTATATTGTACTGATTGCGATTGCAGTAGCATTAATCTGTTGGGTCGTTTTCAACAAAACCCGTCTCGGCAAAAATATGTACGCCATTGGTGGCAACATCCAGGCCGCACATGTGTCGGGAATTCACGTCGCACGTAATTTGATTGCTCTATATGCCATTGCGGGAGCATTGTATGGACTGGGTGGTGTGCTGGAGGCAGCGCGCACAGGTGGAGCGACGAATAACTACGGCAATATGTATGAGCTGGATGCCATTGCGGCATGTGTCGTTGGCGGTGTTTCAACTGCCGGAGGTATCGGTACGGTGCCGGGCGTTATGGCCGGTGTGCTCATCTTCGGCGTCATCAACTACGGTCTTACCTTTATCGGTGTAAGTCCCTATTGGCAGCTGATTATTAAAGGATTAATTATAGTCGCGGCCGTTGCATTTGATATCCGCAAATATATGGCGAAGAAATAGTTATGTTGAGAGGAAAGAACAAAGCCAGCGCTCTGGAATGTCAGAGCGCTGGCTTTGTGTTTAAGAATAGATAAGCCACTCGAGTACAGTAGCCAAAGGGCCAATGAAACAGACGAGCAGCATCATTCCGGCCAAGATCGAAGCGGTTTTTGTACCATAGTGTACATTGTGTTTTCTGGCAATGATGATGGCAGGGATCCAGAAGATCGCAGTGATGACGGTTGGAATGACAAATCCTTCGTCACCTTTGCTATAGATGGGCCAATTCATCTGATGAAATAAATAATAACTGAACCGAAAATCCTCAGGCCCCCATGCATAATTAAATGCAAATCCCAAAGCCACAATGAGCAGAGAAAATGTGCCAATTCCGTATGGTCTTCTACGTTCCACCATGAAAATCACCTTCAACTTCCAGTTTTATTGAAAATAAATCCATTATTGTATTATAACATACCAGAAAAAGGATGAATTATGTGCAGAACAGCTATTCAAGACGCTAAATAAATGGTATATAACCCATGAGCCCTATCCATTCCGATTTGGAGAGCTTCCATTAATCGACAACATTAGCTAGTCATAATCGATATAATACATGTAATTAAAATGTTAGATGTGAGTAGATTGTCAAAGGGGGCGAGGCTGTTTGCTAACGTACACGATGAAAAGGGTTATTTTCCCACTGGGTTGCCTGCTTGTAATCCTGTCCTCTTATTTTTTGGACCGTACTTCCAGCCTCACATGGATGATCCTTGCCGGTGTCTTATTTGTTGCTAGCATTTATGGAGAAAGACGATATCCTGTATTACAAAAAATCCAATGGATTTTCCTTGGCGTATTCCATTATTTCAGTGAATTGAACTGGTGTAACATGTTATATTACCTGCTCATCATGACAATGATTCAGGACAAACAGCGCGTAGAGCAGACCCTGCCCATTTCTCTCCTGCTCGTGCTTCAATATACAGGGATTCGGCTATCCTACGTAACGATAGATGCCTACACATTGTCGGTTTCCCTATTCGATCTACTCACAGCAATTGTTATCATTTTTCTATATCATACGCTGATTAACAGCGAAGCTGAAAAGCGCAGATTGCGCGAAAAAAATCAATTCCTCACCCTGCACGACCCGCTTACAGGGCTGCTCAACTATGAAGGATATATGAATGCACTGCAAGAGACGGCAGAGAAGCAGCGCTCCTTTTTGCTCATTCTTCTGAACATCCAGAACTTCAACGGATTCAACAAGGAAGTGGAAGACAATTGGAGCACCATCATAGCGGGGACAGGGGGGAGCATCTCCAAGCATTTTGCGGATGCATATGGGGTATCCCGTTATGCCGGAGATCGATTTTCGATCATTTTGCCCGAGGTTGCGGGTATCGAGGAACGAATGAGTACGATGCAAACCACAGATCTGAAAGGATTACAGGTCACGTATAGCATTTCGATCTATCCGGAGACAGCAGAGACCCTCCAGCAGTTCATAACGGTTGCAGAGGAACGGTTATTTCAGGCACAGCGCAGCAAGTGGATCAAGAATGAAGAAGAGATCTACCGTTCAGAAAGGCTTCGGGCTGTTGGAGAACTGGCAGCCGGCATGGCGCATGAGATCCGTAATCCGCTCACGGCGATTCGTGGATTCCTGCAGCTGTCACGCGGACAAGCGTTCAATATTGCCCCCTGGTATGAAGTGATTATGGGCGAAGTGATCCGGGTCACGGACCTGACTGCAGAGTTTCTGCAATTTTCCAAGCCGCAGGCTCATCTAATGAAACCGGAGAAGCTGGACCAGTGCCTTGAGCGTGTTTTGTCATTAACCGAGTCAGATGCAGCATCTCGCGGTCACCGGATTACATTAGAGATGGCAGGCGAATCAGTTGTGGTCAATATGGATCGGGACAAGATTGTACAGGTTCTGATTAATCTGATTCGTAATGCTTTTGAAGCAATGGAAGATCCGGGTGAAGTGCGTATTGGTTTGTTACATGATGGAGAAGAAGCACTTATCTCGATTACGGATACTGGCAGCGGTATTCCGGAGAACACACTGGCGATGATCTTTGATCCATTTTATACGACCAAGGAAGAAGGTACAGGACTTGGACTGGCGCTTTGTCAGAAAATTGCTTTGGACCATCATGGCAAAATTACCGTTCATAGTGAAATAGGGATTGGCGCTACATTCACCCTTCATTTACCTATGGGGGCAATTCCAGCAAACAAAAACGCTGAACTACTCACCGTTAAATAGACAGATAAAAAACAAAAAAAATAGTTTATTTAGAAACCTTAGCTCAATGAGTGCTAAGGTTTTCTTGTTTTGCTGTTCTTGAGCATTCATTCGGAAACAGACCGCCGAAATACTCCGTTTAACGTTAGTTATTGTAGTATCACATATAACGGTGAACGGCACTGTGAACATCTTCATACGTGTCATACCTCGTAAGATAATAACATTTTGTTTTAGTTTAATTACCGAATTTTTACTTCAATGTGAATTTGACGAACCTCCAAATATCGACAACATCAGCTAATCATAATCGATATAATACATGTAAAATAGGATCCGCATGCGAGAAATTATTTCAGTAGACTAATGTTCAATAAAATGGAGGGGATGCTATGTACCAAAAAACGATTCGTAATGGTTTTACATTAGACGGCATTGCTATACATAGTGGGAATTTGTCAGAGATAACTTTACATTCTGCACAACCAAACACGGGTATTGTTTTTAGAAGAGTGGATGTAGATCCATATGAAATTATTGAAGCTAAAATCGGTAATGTATCCAATACAGAACGTTGCACACAGCTTAAAAACAAGCATGGATACACTGTATCTATGGTTGAACATACAATGTCTGCTGTACGCGGGATGGGCATCGATAACGTAATTATTGATGTTAATGGTGAAGAATTACCTATTTTTGATGGAAGCTCTACCCACATTGCAGCCAAGATTTCAGAAGTTGGCCATCTGCAGCAAGAAGTCAAAAAAACGTACCTTCATTTACAACAAAAAGTTAGAGTTGAACACGGTAATTCTTTTCTTGAAGCTTATCCCTCCTCAATGATTTCCTATTGCGTTTGTTTTAAAAATGAACATAAAGTTGCCTACCTCTCGGATCAAATATCCAATTTTAATTTTATAGAAAACGATTACTTAACTGATATTGCGCCAGCTAGGACATTTTGTTTTGAAGAAGAAATAATGTACTTAAGAAGCAAAGGTTTGATTCAAGGAGCTTCATTAGAGCATGGAATAGTTGTTGGTAATAAGGAAATTCATCCCAACTTACGCTTTCATGATGAATTGTCTCGTCACAAGTTGTTGGATCTTATTGGCGATTTAGCTTTGAATCCCTCTTTTCATGCAAAAATCATAGGATCGGGAACCTCTCATTATTTGAATACTGTTTTCGCTCGAGAATTATTAAATAATCTAATCTAAATACAAAAAGGAGACTATATCGTGCCATGTAATTTAAATGAAATTTCTGAACAGTTAGATGGAATTTTAATAGGTGATGGCAATGTCATTATAACAGGCGTAGGTTCAATTAATGCTGCTATAGAGGGAGAAATTGCTTTTGTTACAGATAAAAATCTAAACAAATTAGATCAATGTAATGCTTCAGCCTTCATTGTGCCAGAAACAACAATAAAAGAATTTAAAGTACCTGTTATTAAGGTGAAAAATCCTAGGCTCGGTTTTATTCGCTTAATTAAAATGTTTAATCAGGAAACTACAAGTAGTGGTGTAGTAGCATCAAAAACAATCGATCCTTCGGTAAAGTTAGGCTACAATGTGCAAGTTGACGATTTGGTGGTAATCCAAGAAGATGTTTCTATTGGTGATCATACAATCATTTCCGCGCACTCATTTATCGGTAAAAATGTGACCATTGGAACGAATTGTTTGATACACCCTAATGTCACTGTTTTACATGATACTTTCATCGGAGATAATGTCATCATTCACTCAGGAGCAGTGATTGGCGCTGACGGGTTTGGTTTTGAATGGGATGGGCAAAGACAAGTGAAAATCCCCCATATTGGAAATGTCATTATTTTTGATGATGTTGAAATTGGTGCAAACACCACTATTGATCGCGGAACACTTGATTCAACAACCATTGGTAAAGGAACCAAAATGGACAACCTTATTCAAATTGGTCATAATGTCCAAATTGGTGAGCACTGCATTATCGCAGGCACAAGTGCAATTGGCGGCTCGTCGAAAATAGGTAATCGCGTCATAATGGCTGGTGGAAGTGCGGTTATTAATAATATCACCATTGGACACAACTGCGTTGTTTTAGCTAGAACTATGGTTACTAAAAACATGCCTGAGAACTCGATAGTGTCGGGATATATAGCTCGTTCACATAAGAGACAACTACGAGAATCGGCTGCACTTTCCAGACTCCCAAAAACAATAAAAAAACTAAATGAAAAACTTGATGCACTTTCCAAAACAAAGGAAGGTGCTAAATGATACATCAATCAGCCATTATTCATCCTACAGCAGTAATTGAGGACAATGTCGAAGTCGGACCTTTCAGTATCATTGAAGAAAATTCAAAGATAGGCAGCGGGTGTAGGATTGGAAGCCACGTTATCATAGGGCCTAACACAATAATGGGGGGGAATAACTATATTTCGCATGGTGCCATTATCGGTTCAGATCCACAAGATAAAAGTTACCAAGGTGAAGAATCGTATCTCATTATTGGAGAAAATAATATCGTGAGAGAGTATGTCACCATATGTAAAGGCACATCAAAAGGAGATTGTTTCACGAGAGTAGGAAATAACAATTTTATTATGAATTATGCTCATATTGCACATGATGTATTAATGGGAGATCATAACGTTATCGTCAATAATGTGCAAATTGGCGGACATGTTAATATTGAAGACTATATTACTTTTGGTTGTGGTTCTGGTGTACATCAATCATGTAACATCGGAAGATTTGCAATGATTGGGGCGGGAAGTAAAGTTTCACAAGATATTGTTCCATATTCTTTAGTAGATGGTTCACGTTCGTATATACATGGTATTAATATCATTGGTCTAAGAAGAAATGGATTTACAAATGAAGAAATAAGCACGATAAAAAAGATTAATACCATTTTATTTCGCCAAAAGCGAACTCTCGATCAATCGATTGAAGCAATAAACAACTTACCTCCTTCTGAATTTAAGGAACACACATTGAATTTTTTAAATAAAACTACACGAGGAATTGTACGAATGAAGCGATAAAATGAAACGCCGCACAGGTCCGAAATAACGGAACCTTCGTGCGGCGTTTTGATGTTGTTGCTTAGTTGATGGATCAGTTTAGCTGACCTTGATGGAGCTGATAATAAAACCCTTTTTGCTGCATGAGATCCTCGTGGTTACCTCGTTCGGCAATCTGTCCTGAATCGATCACCAGAATCTGATCTGCCTCCCGGATCGTGCTCAATCTGTGGGCGATGACGAAGCTGGTCCGGTCTTTCATCAACGTGCGCATCGCCTCCTGAATCTGCATTTCCGTGCGGGTATCAATACTGCTCGTTGCCTCATCCAAAATGAGAATGGCCGGATCGGCGAGGATGGCCCGAGCGATCGTCAGCAATTGCCGCTGTCCTTGGCTCAGATTGCTTCCGCCCGCAATAATGGGGGTGTCGTAACCTTGGGACAGCTTGCGAATAAATGAATGGGCATTGGCCAGCTTAGCTGCCTGCCTGATCTGCTCATCGGTCGCATCCGGCTTGCCGTAGGCAATATTATCACGAATGGTTCCCGAGAACAGGTAGGCATCCTGCAGCACAATGCCGAGTCCGCGCCGGAGGTGATCCTTCTCCAGCTCCGAGATGTCCGTGCCATCAATGGTAATGCTTCCGCCTGTAATTTCATAGAAGCGGGGGAGCAAGTTAATAATGGTTGTTTTGCCGGCACCCGTTGGTCCCACGAGGGCAATCATCTCGCCAGGCTGCGCGGTGAAGCTGACATTTTTCAAAATCGCTCTGTCGGAATTGTATCCAAAGGATACATTATCAAAAACAACTTTGCCTTGAATGTGATCCAGCTGTTTCTCCTGTTTCTCATCGTATTCACTTGGCGTATCCATAATCTGAAATACACGCTCGGCACCGGCAATGGCTGCCTGAATCAGGTTGTACTGGTTCGCAAGATCGTTAAGAGGCCGCTCAATCTGCCGGGAATAAGCGAGAAAGCTTACAATCAGTCCGATGGACGTTAAATCGTGGTAGGCCATCCATCCACCAACTGCTGCGAGAATGGCAAATCCAATATTGTTCATGACGTTCATCGTAGGTCCAACCAGCCCGGATACGGTTTGCGCCTGTGTACTGGCTGTACGCAGCTTTTCGTTCAGGTTCTCAAAATGCTGGTGTGCCTGTTCTTGACGGTTATAGGCGGCAACCACCTTTTGTCCGGCGATCGTTTCCTGCGCATAACCATTCAGCTCACCGAGCAGCTTCTGCTGGGCAGAAAAATGTTTGCGTGTTCTGGAAGCGATCAGCTTGGTGGCAATCGTGATTAACGGCACGGTCACCAGACTGAGAAGCGTCAACCGGATATCCAGAGCAAGCATGATCGACAGCGAACCGACAAGAAGGATTGCACTGGACATCAGCTGGGTCACGCTCTGATTCAGGGTAGTGGACACGTTATCAATATCATTGGTAGCCCGGCTCATCAAGTCTCCGCTTTGATTTTTGTCAAAAAAGCTTATGGGCAGCTGCTGCAGCCTGGAGAACAAAGCCTGACGCAGATCCTTCACCGTCAATTGGGATACGCCGATCATGACATAAGACTGTCCCCACATCATTAGCGAACTCAGGACATAGACCGTCAGTAACAGGAGGCAGTCCTTCAAAAGGCCATCTGTCACTTTCGGCACGATATGCTCATTGACGGCACGGCCGAGAAGGTAGGGCCCCGCCAGATTAAGTAGTGTTCCCAGAGCGGTAAGGACCAGAGCCGTAATAACCCCTTTGCGATGGCGTCCCATGTAAGACCAGACTCGCAGGATGGCGTGTTTGGCATTTTTGGCTCTTACTTTCGGAACAGGTCCCCGGCCCGGTCCAGGTATTCCGATGGGAGGAA
Organism: Paenibacillus sp. ACRRY; assembly: GCF_022346995.1. Taxonomy (GTDB): domain Bacteria; phylum Bacillota; class Bacilli; order Paenibacillales; family Paenibacillaceae; genus Paenibacillus. The sequence goes on from NZ_JAKRNM010000004.1 coordinate 384,624, forward strand.
CGACAGGTGGCTGCGTGGAGGAAGATGCAGATTTAGCCAAATTGAACATCCTCCTTCCGTTGTTGTGAATCATAAATGGATCGATAGTGTGTGGAATTGGCCATGAGTTCGTCATGTGTACCACTTGCCACGATTTCCCCCTCATCCAGCACGTAAATACAGTCAGCATCCTTCACCGAGGATATGCGCTGTGCAATTAAAAAGGTTGTACTGTCTTTCATCAGGGAATGGAGTGCTCTCTGGATGCTTGCTTCGGTCCGCAAATCGACTGCACTCGTACTGTCATCCAAAATAAGAACATCCGGCCGCATGAGCAGGGCACGCGCAATGGAAATACGCTGTTTCTGCCCGCCGGAGAGATTGACTCCCCGCTGTCCAAGCTCCGTGTCGTATCCATCTTTCAGGTTCATGATAAATTCATCCGCTGCCGCTGCCTGCGCCGCCGCACGAATCTCGGCATCCGTGGCATCCGGTCTGCCGAAGCCAATATTATCCCGAATGCTGCCGCTGAACAGAATGGATTCCTGCAATACGATGGACACTCTGCTGCGCAGGAGCTGAAGATCCCAGTTCCGTACATTAACGCCGCCAACAAGTACTTCACCGAGTGAGGCATCATATAGGCGGGGGATCAGCTGCACGAGTGATGTCTTACCTGAACCGGTGGAACCGAGTAAAGCCACTTTTTCCCCTGCTCGCGCAGTAAGATTAACTCCCGTGAGGGCATCTTCGCCGTCATAACGGAACGAAACGTCCCGGAATTCCACCTCACCTGGTTGGCCAGTGGTCGTGGATGCCGGATTGGTTCCTACCTGAATTGCCTGATTCGGCAATGTATTCTCTCTATGAGCTTCATGGCCTGACTGAATGTCCGGCTCTGTATGTAGAACCTCGTTGATCCGTGCAGCAGACACCTTGGCCCGGGAGTAACTCATCATCATCATACCGATGGAGGTGAGGGAGGAGAGCACTACCGTTACATAGTTGATAAAAGCAATCAGATCCCCGGCTGCAATATCGCCTCCTACAACCTGAAACCCGCCAAACCACAATACGGCCACAATCGTCGCATTCAGCATCAGGCTGAGTACAGGTGCATTCAGCGTAACAATGCGCCAGGCTTTCACCGCTGTTCCCGTATAATCCTCATTGGATTGATTGAAACGCTTTTTCTCCGTGCCTGCCCGTGCAAAAGCCTTGACGACACGAATCCCAGCGAGATTTTCCTGGAGAACGGCGTTGACTTGATCCAGCTTGTTCTGCACGCTGGCAAACAGAGGATAGGAAGCGGATATGAGAATATACAGAATGACAAAGAGAACGGGTACGGTCATCATGAGGATCAGCGCCAGCTTGATACTGATCGTAAATGCCATAATAATACTGCCGATGATCAGCATCGGCGATCTGATGAACATTCGCAGAAGCATCTGCACAAAGGTCTGCATCTGTGTGATATCACTCGTTAGACGTGTAATGAGCGAGCCTTCCTGGAATGTGTCCAGATTACGGAAGGAAAAGGTTTGAATATGGTCGAACAGCTCCTGGCGCAGATCGGTGCCATATCCAACAGACGCTTTACTGGAAAAGAGCGTACAGCCTGCTCCGCCAACCCAGCCAATGAGGGCAAACAAAAGCATGAACAGCCCTGTGCGTACAATATGGGGCAGGTCGCCTGCAAGCACACCATCATCGACGATGCTGGACATCATCTTCGGCTGAAGCAGGTCCATGGCTACCTCCAGCACCATAAGGAGTGGAGCGAGTATGGCGGCTGACTTATAAGGCGTCAAAAATCGTTTTAACGTCCACAATAGAAAAATCACCTCATTCAATGAAGTCTAAAAATCATGCTGCTAAAAATGCGTGCGTAAATCAGGATTCACGAAGGTTGTGAATCATGCGCTGTGCAAGCGCTGACATGAGTTGCGTTTCTTCTGGTGTAAATCCTTCCTGAGCCTGGTGCTCCAGTTCCTGAAATACCTCTCTCAAATCCTTGAGCGCGCTGCGGCCCTGGTCGGTCAGATAGACACGCAGACTGCGTTGGTCATTCGGATCGGCTTCACGCCTTACATATCCCGATGTTTCCATGCGTTTCAGCATGACCGTAACGGTTGCAGGAGCACGGCGAAGCTGCTCGGCCAGACTTTTCTGGGTTTGACCATCTTGACGGTCAAGCTGGAACAGCAGTGGCGGTTGTCCGGGGTACAGCTCGGGGTGGTTCACCAGCTTCTCATGAACTTTATAGCGATGCAGCTTCACAAGTTCGGATAACTGTCCGAGCAGCCGTTCGTTGCGGGCTGAATTCATAAGCTACCCTCCTTTTAATTAGTCGACTAACTAAATCATAAGTTTGATCTTACATATCGTCAAGGCATTTGTAAGGTCAAATTTAAAAGGTGGATGCGACGTATACCCGCACGGAGCGATGCAGGTTTTGCACATAACAAAAAGAACTCCGGAACGGATCCGCAGCTCGAACTAGAGAGGGTGAAATACTGTGTTGCTCAATTCAGGGAACCATTTATATTACATCTGTTCAGTCCGTGACTGTGATTTGACGGCAGGAGAGATGGAGAGCTTGCGCCATAACCATTCGACCGGTCCCCATTTAAATTTGAGCAGCCATACATGTGAGAATAACATCAATACGATACAGATGCCGGCCCACAGTAACACAATCACAAGCGAAGGGGGATAACCACCAAGTCCCAGACCCCATCCGTAAAAGATGGCGGAAGCCAGAATGTTTTGCAGAATGTAACAGCTCAATGCCATCTTGCCAATCTCTTCGAACCGCCTGAACAGACTGGCGAACCTATTTTTCTCCAGCATGTAAGCGATTAGCCCAAGATAGCCGAACGTAAGGATCGGTGCACTGATGTACCGAACAAACAAGTCCATGCTACCTCCCGGCACCAGCAGGAGCAAGTTCAGAGGAATGCCGGCGGCAAGCCCGAAATTCATCCATTTGCGGCGTCTAAGACGTCCGGATGCCTCGTCTGAGAATAGGCCTGCACGCATGAGCATGGAACCCAGCAGGAACAGAAATATATTCAGCGGCATGATGATGATGGACTCTGTTCGAAAGAAAGCAAAGTTGTCCAGCCGGAATAGAACCTGCTCCCACCATGTTCCCGTGGCGTATAGCTTGGCAATCACGTCCATGTTATTGAAGGTGGCACCACTCTCTGTAAAGGCCAACAGTGCGGTAATTCCGCCCACTCCGATGAGATGGATACCACCCATGAGCCCCATCACGATCAAAATAAAGCGGCGGGAACGGTTGATGATGAAGGACACGATGATGCCAGTGATTGCATAACTCATCAGCACATCGTATTCCAAGACTAACGTGTAGTGCAGCAATCCATCAATGAGCAGCAGCACACATGTCCATATGTAAACGCCCGGCCAGACATATCCTTCACGAAGCGCTTTTTGCCGTTTTAATTCCATGCCTGCCCCGAAGAGAAGAGTAAGCAGTCCGAGAAATTTTCCGTTGACCAGCATAAGCATCAGTGTTTGCAGTACACGATCACCTGAGGACCACCAGGGCTGAAGCGGATCTCCAAACATTTTGTTCAGATCGCCCAGGTAAGCAAAAAGCCAAATATTCGTCCCCAGTGTACCTATAATCGCAAATCCTCTAAGAACATCCAATAATACGATTCTTTTCATTCCTGCGGATCATCCTCCTTTTATAGTACGAGTGAATTAAAAACAATATAACACACATGTGTTAAAATAAACAGCAAGTACTGCACTTATTTTTTTCAATATGGGAAATATTGACGAAGGCTAATAGATGTGTTAACTTCTTATTATCTAATTGTTAATAACATTTTGTTAATAACAGAATGGAGTTTTAAATATGACAAATGAAGGTTATTCGGAGGGCCGACCATTGGACCATCTGAATCATGGCAATATAAGCGAGCAGCAGTTTCTGGAGACATATAATGCAGGTGATTATGAGCGTCCTTCGGTGACGGTAGATATGCTTGTCTTCACGATAAGGAGCGAAGCTCAGTCCAATTATCGCAAACTTGCTGAACCGGCACTGCAGCTGCTGATGATTCGCCGCGGTGGTCATCCCTATATGGGCAAGTGGGCATTACCGGGTGGATTCGTGTCCATGCAGGAATCTCTGGAAGATGCAGCACGCCGCGAGCTGGTTACGGAGACCGGGCTGGATGACATCTATCTGGAGCAGTTGTACACGTGGGGCGATGTGCAACGCGATCCTCGTACAAGGGTAATCAGCTGCTCATACATGGCGCTCGTTGATAGCAGCGAGCTTGAGCTGGAAGCAGGCGATGATGCGAGTGATGCGGACTGGTTCAGGGTAGAACAGCGGCTCCTTGAGGAGAAGCGTCATATTCATGAACGAGGTCGTACGACGGAACGAAGAGTGCAGCTGACGTTGTCGAATGGAACAGAGGAGCTATCGGCTGTCATTGAGGTGAAGGAAGCTGTGGAAGGAAGCGTGCGAAGCAGCAGCATGAACATTTTGGAAGTGGAGGGCATAGCGTTTGACCATGCCAAGATCATGGTTTATGCGCTGGAACGATTACGATCCAAAGTGGAGTATACGGATATTGCTTTTAATCTGATGCCGGAGACATTTACGCTGACGGCCCTGCAGAAGGTCTATGAGATTATTAGTGGCAAAAAGCTTCTAGCTGCAGCCTTCCGGCGCAAAATCGCGGATTGGGTGATCGAAACCGAAGAGTTTACGGGCAATGCAGGGCATCGTCCTTCCCGCTTATACAGACTGAACCCGGAGCGTATGACAACATAATTGTTTTATTGAAAGGAGGACATCAGGAATCATGGAGAAGTTTACTTTTTTTTGGCGTACCGCATCCCCCTTTTCCCAGTGGCATCCGGCTGATTTTACGGTGAACGGAATCAGTTATACGAGTGCTGAACAGTACATGATGCATCAAAAAGCACTGCTGTTTGGCGATCAGGCCATGGGGGACAAGATTTTGAAGGCGAGCTCGGCTTCAGTTCAAAAAAAGCTCGGCAGACAGGTAGCAGGGTTCGACCAGAAAATATGGGAAGCGAACTGCAAACGCATTGTTTATGAAGGTAACCAGGCCAAATTCACACAAAATGAAGACCTGCTCGCCGCATTGCTCGCCACCCGTGGCACGACCCTTGTGGAAGCAAGCCCGGATGACCGGATCTGGGGCGTTGGACTGGCAGAGGAAGATCCACGTATCCGCCATCGCAGAACTTGGAGAGGAACCAACTGGCTTGGTGAGATTCTGACCCGGCTAAGAGATGAGATAGGAAGTGATTAGAATGAATGCACACCAGCATATGAAAAATAACCAGTTAAAAAGCACGAATCAGCGCTCGGGCCGGGCTCGCATTGCCCAGGAAACACTGGCCATCCTGGAAGAGGGGCAGTACATCAACGGATTTGACCGCAGGGTGTCGATTGATGAAGACCTGAAACGAGCGATTCAGGGCTCCGTTTTATACCGTCCGAACAAGCTTCCCGAACTTCGGGAGCAGGTGCGTCAATTACAAGCAGCGCCTAAGTCTGCAGCCGCCAAGATTGAAGTCACCGGTGAGACGACGCTTGCAGCAGCTTCGCGTCTCGTTGTAGATGAAGGGAGAACGGATGTCGTTTGTCTTAACTTTGCCTCAGCAAAAAATCCGGGTGGAGGTTTCCTGGGTGGAAGTCAGGCACAAGAAGAGAGTCTCGCCCGGGCTACCGGGTTATATCCTTGTATTTCACAAATGAATGAAATGTATGATCATAATCGTAAGCTGCGCACCTGCCTGTATTCAGACTACATGATCTATTCACCAAATGTACCCATCATACGTGATGACGAGGATCGGCTGCTAGCCCAATATTACACGACGGCTTTTATTACGGCACCTGCCGTAAATGCTGGTGTTGTGAAGGAACGAGGGCAGGCAGATGATCAGCAGATCGAATCGGTCATGAAAGAACGAATTCGGTATATTTTGGACGTGGCAACGATGAATGGACATTCTACCCTTGTTCTGGGGGCTTATGGTTGCGGGGTGTTCCGGAATGACCCGGTGGATGTGGCGAGGTATTTCCATGATGTCCTGGTACAGGAGAATTTCAGGCAGTCCTTTGAGCAAATTGTATTTGCTGTGTTGGACAGATCAACGGGACAGAGAATACTCAAGGCGTTTCAAGAACAATTGCTTTGAACAGCAAATGAGGCATTTTAAAATGTGAAGAAGGGGATGAGCTAGATGCAATTTCATGAGATCCAACAGGATTTATTTGCTATGGATGATGCCTATACGCTGGCTCATTGTATTTCCGCTGATGCCCGCATGGGGGCGGGAATTGCAGTACAGTTTCGGGAAAGATTCGGGCTTCAGGTTCTACAGGAGCAGGCCAAGCAGGAACCTCTTGAGATTGGACGGTGTTACCCGGTAGGTCGTACGTTGAATCTGGTGACCAAGGCGAAGTTCTCGAATAAACCAACCTATTCATCGTTTACCCGTGCGGTGCAATCGATGCGAGACATCTGTCTAGAACAAGACATCAGTAAGCTGGCCATGCCGCAGATTGGTTGCGGGCTCGACAGGCTGAAATGGGACAAAGTAAGCGGCATTATTCAGGATACGTTTGCTGACACGGATGTTGAGATTGTCGTTTGTACCTTATGAGGATGAGGGATGACAGGCTTTCATTAATATATAGAAAAAACCTCTGCTTCGGACGGAGGAGAACAGGACAGAAGTCTGCGTTCCCTCTCCAGTTCGTAAGCGAGGTTTTTTTGTGATTTTCCCAGTGATGTGCTGGTTTATTTTTGGGTAAACATCTCTTTGGCCTCATCCATTGCCATTTTGTTGCCGATTGCGGAATAGTCCAGCCAAGGCTGTGCGCCGATGGTATACACGTGACCGGCTTTAACGGCGTTTAGCCCTTGCCAGATCGGGTTATTTTGCAGTTCTTTGAACATGTTCTCCGCTTCCTCATCCGAGTTAACCACCACGAAGATGGCATCTGCATCGAAATCTGGCAGCACTTCACGGGAGATCACCTGGTAAGGCTTGGTGGAATCAATATCCGTTATGCCTTTGGCCGGGGTCAGTCCAAGATCATCATACAAGATTGGCCCCATTGGGCGGCGCGTGCTGAATACACGCAATTCTTTGGCAGTTACACGGATAGCCATCACGCTACCTTCACCGATCTCGTCGTGGATTAATGATTTTACGTCTTCGGTCTCTGCCGCATAATCCTGAATATATTGCTCTGCTTCCTTCTCGCGATCAACCAGCTTGCCAATATCCTTCAGGTGATCACGCCATGTGCCATCATCCAGATTGAATACATGCACAGGAGCAATTTTCTCAAACTTGGCAATGTCATCACCGGAATATTCTTCATCCAGATAGATAACATCCGGCTTCAGGGCAAGCAGGGCTTCCATATCTGGATCTTTCACCGGACCAAGTGGCGTCGTGTTTTGCAGTTGATCCGCAACATGGGACAGGAATGCTTTGGCTTCGCCACCAATAACGGAACCCACGGGTGTGATGCCAAGCGCCAGCAAGTCATTGGTCAGGTGGATGGACATCGACGCGATGCGTTGTTCTCCAGAAGCCTGACTGTTATCTTGCTGCTCGGAAGTACTACCCTTGGAAGTGCTGCCAGCAGCGGATGAAGAGTCAGAATTGCTGGCAGTTCCGCAAGCGGCAAGCACAAATATCAGGCAAATGCTCAGAGCAAGCAATAGGTTTTTCTTTAACATGAATATTCACATTCTCCTTGGACATCACATGGATGTTAATAGTTAGATTGAATAAAGTAGATCAACGGCTTCTGTCATTTGGTTCGCACCAGCAGATATAAAAAGTAAGGTGCACCAATGGCAGCCACCACAATCCCTGCGGGGATGGCATTCGGTTGGAAAATCGTTCGTCCAATCGTATCCGCAGTAACCAGGATGACCATGCCAATGAGACCGGCCGCCGGGATCAGATGTCGATGCATCGGACCTACAAGTCTGCGGGCGAGATGTGGTGCGGCCAGCCCGATGAATCCGATACCTCCGGCCATGGATACACTTATGGCTGACAGCGCCACAGTACATAAGAGAAGCCAAATGCGCTGGGATCGAACGGGTGTACCGATGCCCGTGGCGGCTGCATCTCCAAGACCGAAAGCGTCCAGCGTTTTGGAACGGCTCCAGATGTAGGGAACACAGACTGCAATCCATGGAAGCAGAGCCTGCACGTGAATCCAATCCCGTCCCCACACACTACCGGCGAGCCAGCGGGCGGCGAAGGAATACGTATCTTCATCCAGACGAAGAGACAGATATAACGTTAGCGCATGAAACCCTGCGGCGACAGCGATACCGACAAGGATCAGCTTGATGGGAGATACCCCGTTATGCCGGTCATAGGCGAGCAGCATAATGATCAGTGCCGAGATGACACCGCCTGCAAAAGAAAACAAGGGGATCAGCAGGGCAATCGAGCCATCCATCGAATAGGACAGACTTACGAAAACCATCAGCCCTAATGCTGCTCCTGCATGAAGGCCAAGAATGCCGGGATCGGCAAGCGGATTGCGCGTGATGCCTTGAAGGGCCGCTCCCGAGATGCCAAGTCCTGCTCCAGACAGGACGGTAATGAGAATGCGAGGCAGACGGTAATCGAACAACACAATCTGATCGTCCGGACTACCATTGCCAAGCAGGGTTTGCAGTACAGCGAGCGGAGAGAGGCGAATCGTACCCGTATTCAGGCTAATCACGATAACCGCGCATGCAATACAGAGCAGCGTAACGCTGACTGTGATGGATCGTTTTCCCCGTGAAGGCACAGCAGATCTCATGTTACAATGCCCTCCTTTCCTTGCGGGCCAGATAGAGGAAGAACGGTACACCGACAAAAGCAACCATGATGCCTACCGCCAGTTCCTCCGGTGGATTTACGATGCGTGACCCCAGATCGGCCAATACCAGAAGGATGGCTCCAAGCAGGGAGGACATGGGAATGATCAGACGATAATTGACACCGACGAGTTTACGGGAAATATGCGGAATGACTAACCCGACGAATCCGATTGAGCCAACGGCGGATACGGACACGCCTGCCAGTATGACCACAGCCGTGAGGGCAAGGAATCGGGTCACGCGAATATTAATCCCCAAGCCCAGCGCAACTTCCTCTCCGAGCGACATGAGAGATACTCTCCGGGCAAGAGGCATGGTAAGCAGCAACGTGGTCAGAAGCACAGGAACAATGAGTCTCAGATGCCGCCACTCAATACCGCCAAAGCCACCGGCATACCAGAAGGCGAGATCCTGGCTCAGGTCAAAATAAATCGCGACACCCGTGCTGAGCGAGCTTAGCATGGCTGCAACGACAGCACCTGCAACCGTCAGCCTCATGGATGTCAGTCCCCCCGGCGCGGCCGACCCCAACAGGAAAATAAATAGCGTGCTAAGCACGGCACCAATGAAAGAAAGGCCCATGAGCCAGGCATAAGGCAGTCCCGGCCACATGGCAAAGCTCAACGCTACCATGAAGGTGGCACCTGCGTTGATGCCCAGTACTCCCGTATCCGCCAGCGGATTGCGCGTAATTCCCTGCATAAGGGCCCCAGCAACCGCAAAGGCTGCGCCAACGACAGCGGCAGCAATTACGCGGGGGAGACGAAGCTCATGTATAATCTGATGCGGTGTCAGAGCCGGATTGTACTGAAATATGGCAGCCCATACCGTTTCGAGCGTTAACGATTTGGCACCAAGTGATATGGCGACAAACAGGCTAATCAGCAAAATGGCGATGGCTGACAAAAACAGTAGGCCTATCGTCACCGGGGATTTTCTTGAATTGGACGGACGACGTGGTAGTCCCGGATGTTGAATGGGAGTCACTCCTTTTGATGCCAGCAAGATCATTTCTGCTGTTATTGATTATCATTATCAATTAGAGTCCATTATAAAATCTTAATTCAGGCCCGTACATGGCATAAATTAAGATTCGGGTGATGGACATTTTTTAGATTACAAAAAGGATCCTTTGTTCGTCAACAGCATAACCGCCTCATCCAGCTGGATGTTGATGGAATAGGGTGCATAGACAACCCAGGAATTCCAATCGATAACATGAACATGCCCGTTTCGGACAGCCGGATACTGATTCCATCGCGGATCAGTGTTGATATGATGCAGCAGGGAGGCGCGTTCTTTCACCGAGGTCACGGCCAGCAGCAGAATATCGGCCTCCAATCCATCCCATTCTCCTGGAGTGATAGACATCCAGTTGAAACCTACACCTGGAGGTTTACCAGCGAGCTCGGATTGAATACGTTCAGGTGGAGTCAGCTGCAGGCTGCGGTAAAATACATGACCGAAGTTACGGGTGCTGTACATACGTGGCCCCTTCTCAGTTAATGTGCACACTGCAACAGTTGCTTGTCCAAGCGTATCCCTGATCTTTTTGCGTGCACGCTCAACCTTGCGTTCGTGCCGTTCCAGCCAGTCACTTGCTGCTTGGGTGCGACCCACGATGGAAGCAATCGTATGAAGATGACCGAACATGTCGGTCTGATTCCAGGGGATGGTGATAATCGGAGCGATATCCCCGATATGTTCCATAGCTTTTGCGGCTGCATTGTCCTTGGCCAGAATCAGGTCGGGGTTCACATCCAGAAATGCCTGACGTCCTTGCTCCCAGGGCTCATAGGCATGAAATGGCAGACTGAGCGATTTCGGAATATGGGGTAGATGTCCCTGAATCTGAGCCGCACAAGGTGTTATGCCGAGGGTCATCAGGTGGTCGGTGTAGGGGTATGAGAGCGAAACAATATTGCGGTGCACCTGCTTCGCATAGGACGTTGGCGCGTAGCCAGCATGGTTTCGAAAACGCCTGCTGAAATAAAATTCGTCCCGGTAACCTACACTTCGGGCCACATCGCGAATGCGCATGTCTGAGGTCATCAGCAGTTCCTTGGCACGGTTCATGCGCAGATGGGTTACGTATTCAATTGGATTTTTGTACATCCGGCTCTTGAAGAGCTGCGAATAATACGATGGATGCATGCCAGCCAGTTCGGCCAGTTTCTCCAGTTTTATCTCATGCATATAGTTGTCGCGCATATATTGCATCGTTACCTGGAGCCACTGGTTCGGGTCGTCCGCTGCGCTATCGTTATTTATCTGCTCTTCCTGAGGCCAGAGCATGTGCAGCAACTCGGTCATGAGCATTTTCTTTTTAAGAGAGGTTGGTCCGTCTTCAGCAGTCAGCTGTGCTGCAATGCGCTGTATGCCGTAATAAGGGCCCTGAATCCAGCCTGTTATCGGGAAGCTTGATTCACGCTCATAAATAATTCGTGTTTCGCTTTTCTCCGCTGCCCGGAACAGATCATAGTTGATTATATACAGCTCGGTCTCATGGCCTGCGTCACAGAGTAATTCCATGGTATTGCCTGGAATGCAGAGGAAGGCTGATTTGCGGCTAACGAGGTGTTCGGTACCATTCATGATCAGTTTACCCGTAAATTTATGCATGTATATGAAGGTATGGTGGTCAATATCGGGTTTAATCCAAGTCCATTCCTTGCTCGTGAACCTAATCAGGTCTGTTTGGTGAAGTTCGAGCAGGGTATCTTCCAGGAACAGCCCCAGATCACTCGGTGATACAGCTTCCTTGCCCATGGCCGTAATGGTACGGTTCATGTTGTTGGACGCAGAGGGATGGGCGTTCGGATGATGAACCATATTTGATTTGCTTATCATGGAGGGGCCTCCTTTCGTTCTATATATTCAATGAATGAATCGATTCTTTCTATAACGAGCGTAAACGCATATCTGAGGTAAACCATTGTCTGTACGTCAGCAGACTCAGTATGATGCTGGTTATGGCAGCCGAACTGGTGAAGGCAAACACAATCAGAATCTGGTAGCGGACAGCTTCGACGGGATCGGCGCCTGCGATAATCATGCCGGTCATCATGCCCGGAAGCTGAACGAGACCTACCGTTTTCATCCCGTCAATGGTCGGAATCATGCTGGATTTTACAGAGCGTTTCAATACATCCTGAAATGCACGTCTGGGCGTAGCCCCAAGAGAGAGCAGTGTCTCAATCTCCCCTTTGGAAGCTTCAACCTCACGTTTCATCTGATTCAGGAACAGCCCTGAGACAACCATCGCATTACCAATCGTCATTCCGCTGAGTGGAATAATGTATTGCGGGGTCGGCTCGACGATGTGAAGACCCAGCAGAAGTCCCATCATCAATAATTCGGTCACCGTAATGGCTGCTGCAATATATAAGGAGATTCGGCGTAATCCCTTGCCTCGTTTGCCCGCGTTGAAAGATGCCACGGTTATCATAAAACCTACAATCGCAATGATGAGTGCAGGGTGGTCCGAGTTGAAGATAAATTGAAGTACATATCCGACCAACAGCAGCTGAACTGCCGAACGAACGGTACCTACAGCAATATCTCTCTCCAAACCAAGCTTCTGCCAAACCGAAATCAGCATGGTCAGCATAATAAATATGATGGTAAAACTCAGTGCGAGGATGGACATGTGTTCTCCTTATCTGCCTCGGGGGCAGGGCGCAGAATGTATTGACGGGCCAGTTCCGAATGCGGACGGGCAAAGAAAAGGGAGGTAGGCTGGCGTTCCAGCAGGGTCTGTTCGCCCATGAACCATGTCGTTGTGCTGAACGAGCGTGCCTGTTCCTGATCATGAGTGATCCATACGAGTGAAATACCCTCTTGCTTGCTCCATTCGGTCAATTGCTGTTCGACAAGCTTGGCATTGGTCCGGTCCAGAGAAGCGGTGACTTCATCCAGCAGCAACACCTTGGGGCGAAGCATGATGGAACGGATCAGCGCTATGCGCTGTTTTTCCCCTCCAGAGAGATCACTGGCCCGCTTATGGATATCGAGTCCTTCCAGTCCCACTCCGGCCAGCAGACGTCCAGCCAGATTCGCATCATAGGGTGTCCGGTGGAGGTAATGCACAGTCTTCAAATTGTCTTCAACACTGCCTGCAAGCATAACGGGTTGTTGTGCAACATAGGACATGCGCATGCGCCAGGTCCTGGGATCGGAATCGAGGTAGGAGGTGCCCTTCCAGAGGATATCTCCGCCATCGGGCACATCCAATAAGGACAGGATGCGGAGCAACGTGCTTTTGCCCTGGCCGGATGCACCCAGTACGGCAATTCGCTCTCCTTCATCGACAGAGGTATTCACTTTCTCGAATAAGAGACGCTGTTCGGTCGTTCCAATATGCTTGGTGAGGTGTTGAATGGTTACGAGAGTAGACACAGCAGGATCTTCCTTTCATCCGTGATCTGCTGATAATCTTAGCAAAAATGCTCGAGAATTGAAATGAAAGCAGTTCTGTGCAAGCATGCGAGGAAGGAGGTGAAACCAACGTCTGACGTCAGAGGTTCTTTTTGGTAATATAGAGGAGAGTCAGAATTGGTTCTACCAATAGGATACAAGGGAGGCTTTCATATGACAGGAGTTACTGGACGACAGGACAAGGTGAAGTGGGGCATTATGGGCACAGGATGGATCGCATCCCAGTTTGCCAGAGATCTGGAGCATGCCGGCAATGCCGTGAAGGCAGCGGTTGGTTCGCGTACACGGGAAAGTGCGGAGAAATTTGCAGCTGAATATGGTTTTGCAAGCGGATACGGATCGTATGAAGAACTGCTGCAGGATCCAGAAGTGGACATTATCTATGTTGCTACGCCGCATCCTTTTCATAAAGAGAATGTAATGGCTTGTCTGGAAGCGGGAAAAGCAGTGCTGTGTGAGAAGCCGTTCACGATGAACGGACGTCAGCTGGAGCAGCTGGTGGAGACGGCTCGCAGCCGCAAGCTCTTCCTGATGGAAGGCATGTGGACGCGTTTCTTGCCTCCAATTGTTCAGGCGCGGAAGTGGATTGCCGAAGGACGAATCGGTGAAGTGCGGCTTGTCAAAGCGGACTTTGGTTTCCGTATCGGCTGGGAGCCTGAAGGAAGGCTGCTGAACCCGGATCTGGGCGGGGGCGCTCTGCTGGATGCTGGCGTGTATCCTGTCTCATTCGCGTCCATGATCTTTGGCGAGCAGCCGCAGCATGTCTGGAGCACGGCGAACATCGGAGAGACCGGTGTGGATGAACAGTTCTCCGTACTACTCTCTTATTCGGAAGGACGCTCGGCATCATTGAACGGGGCAGTCCGTCTTAACCTGAGTAACGAAGCTGTCGTGTATGGTACGGAAGGGTACATCCGTTTACCATTGTTCCTTGCCGGGAAAGAAGCTTATCTGCATGTGAATGGTCAGGACGAGCCTGAGAAGTTTACGGATGATCGGACAAGCATCGGCTATGCATTTGAAGCAGAAGAGGCTGGACGCTGCATCTTGGAAGGCAAAACGGAAAGCTCCATTATACCGCTGGACGAGTCCCTTGAGATCATGAAACTGATGGATACCATCCGTGGACAGTGGGGCTTGCGATATAAATTTGAGTAATGGTAAACAACCATACCCGGATGGTTCTATGTAGGTAAGTGTGCAGAGAAATCATACGAGATAAGAGATGAATGGATGGGAGTGGGACAAGGATGAAAATTCTGATTTCGGGGTTTGAGCCTTTTGGCGGGGATGCCGTGAACCCCACGGGAGAACTGATGGAAGCTCTCGCACAGGAAGTAGTGGAAGGCGCCGAACTGAAAACCGTGCTGCTGCCGGTACATTTCGACGAATGTGCGGATCTGCTGATTGCCGAGATGGAAGCATACGGCCCGGATGTCGTGATTGCCTGCGGTCTTGCCAAAGGCCGGACGGCTGTGACGCCAGAGCGCATCGCTGTGAATGTAAAAGACATTCCGCCTGGCTCCTATGCCGATAACCAGGGACAGCGTCCTGTGGACGAGCCCATAACCGAAGGCAGTCCGGACGGCCTGTTCTCGACATTGCCCATCCGCGCGATGGTGAACAATATGACTGCGGCAGGCATTCCGGCAGCGGTATCCAATACCGCTGGAACGTATATTTGCAACAATACGATGTATCGTGTGCTGGATTACATTCGATTGCAGCAGCTCCCGATCCGGGCGGGATTTGTCCATTTCCCGGCTTCGACGGAGATGTCATTGCTGCAGCCATCGGTGCCGTCCTTGCCGATAATTGCAATGCTTGATGCCTTGCGGGTCATGATCCGCACCGTGGTGGCGGAAGCGTAAATCATGGTCTTCTTGTATGTAAGGTAGTAGCTAAGTTAAGGGTGACTTTGACTTTACCTAGTGAGTAAACTTCGTTGCAATAGGGATTGGATGGAGTAACTAAAACGTTTTCTGGAATATGTATTGTTCTAACTTGTAATGTGCTAGGTTCGATTTAAGGAACAAAATTTAGATAGAAGGGGCTGTCCCATGAAGTCATGTTCATGACTTGGGACAGCCCCTTTTTGTTTGATAACTAGTGGCGCGGTACAGGCAACCAGTGTTGCTGCTTAGATGATTAGAGCTGATGAGTCGATCTGTTGAGTAGAGCTAACGAACTCAATATCTCTTATTGGAAGAGGTACCAGAGGTACGCTTGGTTGTAACGCATCGTAGATGGATTAATTCATCGTTTCACTGGGTCTTCCTACATTTCTGTCCGAATAACGTGTCTAATGTTCATCAGCCTGTCCATTACGACTGAATTCTCCGAATAGGTTGCGACAGGTTCGTTAGCGACTACAATAATTAAAACCCAACGTAAGCAGACTCCATTGCCATCCTAACGAACAGCTTGCTGCTTGCTGGCTCAGATCCGCAGAAGATTCAGATCGAATTCGGGAACAAGGCCTTCTTTCATCGCTCGTCCAAGCAGGGCTGTGATTGCCTCATAGCCGTCATCGCCCAGATGGGCACTGAACTCGTTCACGTACAGATCGATATGCTGTGCTGCAACATCCGGGTCCATTTCCTGTGCATGCGCCATGACGTATTCTTTGGATTCATCCGGGTGTGCCCAGGCGTATTCCACGGATGCACGTGCCCATCCAGCGAGTGCATGAGCGTCCAGATTGCGGCGTGCAATGATTGCTCCGAGCGGAATTGGCAGGCCGGTATCGCTTTCCCACCAGCTGCCGAGGTCGGTCATCAGCTTCAGATCGTAGTTTTGGTACGTGAAGCGCGCTTCATGGATGACCAGACCTGCATCGATTTTGCCATCCCGTACCGCTGGCATGATCTGATCGAACGGCATCACAACAATTTCGCCCACGCCTCCTGGAACATTCTGCGCTGCCCACAGACGGAACAGCAGATAAGCGGTTGAGCGTTCACTTGGCACGGCAACCCGGCGTCCGGACAGATATGCCGGATCGGTAGTGCCGTTAGCTGTAAGAATGAGTGGTCCGCAGCCTCTTCCCAGCGCTCCACCGGAAGGCAGCAGCGCATACTCGTTAAGCACGTAAGGAAGAGCTGCATAGGAAATTTTCAAGACATCTGGGCCGCCGGGGTTAGCAGCCAGACCATTCGTAATATCGATATCCGCATAGCGGACATCCAGTTCCGGAGCACCCGGAATTCGTCCGTGCACCCAAGCGTGAAAGATAAATGTATCGTTAGGACAAGGGGAAAATGCAATTTTCATGATGTAAGTACCTCCCGTAAAATGGAACTTGCTGCCTGGAGCGCATCCAGGGCATCCTTGATGCGCCAGGCATCGCGGTCGCGTGGACCGACCGCGTTGGATATGGCCCGTAGTTCGAGCGCAGGTACGCCGAACTGCTTGGCCGCTGTTGCCACGCCGAAGCCTTCCATTCCTTCGGCGGTGGCATCCGGCACGCGGCGCAGCAGCTCCGTGGCCGTCTCGGCCGTTCCGGTCGCCGTGGACACGGTGACCGCTGTGCCTCCGCTGACAGCGTGCCCGGCCCGCTGCAGCTCATGGCGCAGGCGAGCGGCAAGCTCTGCGTCCGCCGCCACACGGGACGAGCCGAATCCGAGCTCGTCCACGCTCAGGAAGCCGTCTGGCGTCTGCGAGCCCAGATCGGCAGCCACCATGGCGTCGGCCACCACAAGTGAGCCGACGTCCGCACGGCCGGGGAACCCGCCGCCGATGCCGGCACTGATCACCAGCTTGTACGCTGGGGTCAGGCCTGCTCCGGCAAGGGGCCCCGGGGATGCGGCAGATGCCTGCGCCGCATCCGATTCGGCTGGCGCGGTGGAACCTTGCGCCAGCGCCTTCCCGCCAGCCGCTGCGGCGAATGCCAACGTGGCTGCCGTACTTGCTGCAACCGCTGCCGGGCCCACCCCGCCAGCGATCACGTCAAACATTTCCGCGGCTTGGTCACCCAGACCGCGAAGTACGGCATCTTTCTCCGCATCCACGGCAGTCACGATCAATACGCGCGGAACCGCATGGTTCGTTGCCGAGCCGTCTGGCTCTGTATGATTTAAAGCCTGATTTTGCTGATTCATCGGAGTTCTCCCTTATAAGGTGTTAGATTCAACGCTATATTTGGTCATCTCCATCATAACGGAATGCGAAAGAGAGGAACAACCTTTCCATGTATTTGTCTGAACATGACCCAATTACATACGCTGCCTCGTTAACCGGGCCTTGGATGTTGTATATGTCACTTCGTATATATAAAGGTATCGCGGATTAAACGAGAAGTCAAAGTTACCGTTGACAATCCATTTTAACTGTATTAATAATAATAGTACAGTTAATACACCTAGTGCTAGAAAGCATACACTTCATATACAGTCATTCGATTTCGCTTATGGGGTATTACATTATTTTCGAGGAGAGGAGGTGCGGGATGTTCGAATTAGATGTACGCAGCCGTAAGGCGATCTACGAACAGCTAGTGGACAAAATCAAGGAAATGATCGTATACGGTGTTCTCCAACCTGATGAGCAGCTTCCTTCGGTTCGCACACTGTCAGCGCAGCTGACTGTCAATCCGAATACGATTCAGAAGGCCTATCGGGAGCTTGAACGTGAAGGGTATATCTACTCTTTGCAGGGAAAAGGGAGCTTCGTATCATCGTCTGTGGAACATCCGAATGCAGCCATGAGAGATGAGATTAGAGCAGCACTGGTGAAGCTGATTGCAGAAGCGACGTATTCCGGCTTAACGAAGGCGGATATGACGCTTTTGTTCCAGGAAGCGATGGCCCGTATCGAAAAGGGGGAGCCGAATGATTGAGCTGAATCAGGTGATTAAAGCGTTTGAACATGAAAAAGCGGTGGATGGCGTTACGATGCACATACATAAAGGATCCATCTACGGTTTGCTCGGCTCCAACGGGGCAGGTAAGACATCGTTGCTCAAAATCATGGCCGGCATTTATCATCAGGACAGTGGGACCGTTCGTATTGACGGGGCTGAGATTTATGAAAATATGGATCTCAAAGGCCGCACGATTTTCATGGCGGATGCGCCGTACTTTTTCCCGCAGTCCTCTATTGCCCAGATGGCTGCCTTCTATCGTTCCGTCTATCCGCGCTGGAATGAGGAGCGATTCGCACAACTGGCCACGGTGTTCAAGCTGGATGTAAAACGCAAGCTGCATCGCATGTCCAAAGGCATGCGCAGGCAGGCAGCTGTATGGCTTGGGCTGAGCTGTATGCCGGAAGTGCTGCTCATGGATGAGCCGATTGACGGCCTTGATCCGGTGATGCGGCAGCAGATCAAAAATTTGCTTTTTCAGGAAGCCGCTGAGCGTCAGGTGACCATTATTATTTCGTCCCATAACTTGCGCGAAATTGAAGATCTGTGTGACCACGTCGCCATTATGCACAAGGGCCGCATTATTGTAGAGAAGGATCTCGATGATCTGAAGGCCGATACTCATAAGATTCAGGTGGCTTTCCGTCATCCTGACGATGCCAAGGCGATGGATGAACTGAATATTTTACATGAAGAGATGCGGGGAAGTGTCTCGCTGTACATTGTCAAAGGCAGTCGTGAGGAAGTGACGGAACGGTTCCGGACCTTGAATCCTTATCTGCTGGACGTGCTGCCGCTGACGCTGGAAGAAATATTTATTTATGAAATGGAGGATGCAGGGTATGATATTCAACCGATTATTCTGTAACCGGGGCATCCTGTTCCAAAATTTCAGGCAGCACGGTTGGCTCGGAATACTGTACCTGATCACGCTGCTGTTTTCGCTGCCACTATATATTGCCACGGCACATAGGGATATCCCGCAACAGATTACCAGCCTGTTTCAGGCAAATGGGGAAACTCATATTTTGTTTGCGATCACGTTCCCGGTGGCGATGGGCATTTTTCTATTGCGTTATATGCAATCCGGAGCGCCGTCGGACTTGTTCCACGGTTTGCCACTGAAGCGCAAACATCTGTTAACGGTCAATCTGCTCTCCGGCTTTGGAATGATCCTGATCCCGATCTGGCTTACCACCGCGATTACAGGTTGGGTGTGGGCAGCGCAGGATCGTATGGCCTTCATCTTTGACGGCAGTGAGATCTGGATGTGGGGCCTTAGCATGAGCATTTATTCACTGTTTATGTTTATGCTGACTGTAGCTGTGGGCATGTGTATTGGCCAATCTGTACTGCAGGGACTAACGGTATATGCAATCCTGTTACTGCCTGTTGTGTTTTGGTTTATCTTTACTCTGCACCTGCAGCATTATCTGCTTGGATATCCATATAGTGATATGAACAGCTACGCAGAGAAAATGTCCCTTGTCCTTCGGATGGCTTCAATTAGGAATTATCCGGTGATCGGTGTGGAACTCGTAATATACGCAGCTTTGGCCATCTTGTTCATCCCAATGGCTTATGTTTTATATGCCAAGCGAAAGGTGGAATCCGCTACTCAGGCGATTACATTTACCCTTGTAAAACCAATATTTCGCTTTGGCTTGATGTTTACGCTGGTTTTAATTGGCGGAGCCTATTTCACTATCATTGCACCGCCAGGATCCACCGGGTGGACCATCTTCGGATATATTCTCGGCGGCATAGTCGGTTACATTGTGGCCGAGATGATTATTCGCAAAACGTGGCTGATCTGGAACGTCAGATTATTGCCCAAGCTGGTTATATATGGCCTTCTATCCGGGTTAATTCTGTACGTGCCTGTCGCCGACTGGAACGGTTACGCTGCCAGAGTGCCGGAAGTGAATGATGTCCAAAGCATTAAGCTTGGAGGAGATCGTTACACTTACGTTAACGGTGTGAATCAGAAGATGGATGATCAGCCATTTTACTCGAATAATCCTGAATTTCTGGGGGCGGTACTTGCTCTTCATCAGAAAATTATCGATTCTGACTTGCCGTTGCTAGACCCTGTAAATCCGGATGATGATTATGACGAGTATGTGTATATCAGTTATAAGCTCAATAACGGCAAGGTCATGAAGCGTAAATACCAAATTCCTGAAACTGAATTCCGACAGGAACTAATGGCCTTGAAACAGTTGGAGGATTATAAAAAGGTGGCCTATGATACGTACAAACTGGATGAGGATATTCTCAGTATTGGTATCCGCTCCAGCATCAGTTCGTATCGCAAAATATACCTTGGTAGTCCTGACCAGGTCCGGGAGTTCAAGGAGCTGTTGAAGCAGGATATTCTCGACCAAACCTATGAGGAACAGCGTTCCCCTTGGCAGTCGTTTGCAAATGCGGAAATAAATCAGGAATCCCAATCCAAAGATCCGTATCAACCGAGAGATATGTGGAGTTACGAAATCAAACCAAGCTATGACCGGGTTATAGGGTGGCTGAAAGAGAACAAATTATATGATCAACTGCTTGTCACGGCAGACGAAATTGCTTCGGCGCAGTTTGTGAAGCAGGAGATCGACAGTCCGGGTAATCCTCAGTGGGTATATACTCAGCCGGAATATATTGATGGAAGTCTGGGCAGCAGCAAGCAGGTCGCAACTAAAAACAAAAAAATAATTAGCGACCTGCTAGAACGTCAGCGATCAGGAGAGCGGACGGAGAAAGCGACCGTTTATCAGATTAAGCTGAATGCCGTACGTGGGGAAAACATCTATATGATGCTGAAGGAAGAAGATTTGACCGAAGAGATGAAAGCCATTTTGTCCGAACAGTAGATGGAATGGTGAGCGGGAAGGGTTCTCCCGCTGCGGAATCTTTAGCCTATGAGGCTTGCTTGACGAAATGATTGTATTGGAATATATTTGAAAAGGTTGAGATTCGCTCCAGAATAAGATAATCGCGAATCGTATAGGGAACGGTTAATAGGGGAAGCACCCGTAGAATCAGGCAATAGTCTGATTTTGCGGGTGCTTTTTTTGGTGTTTGTTTCGGCCGATTCACCTTGGATCAACTGGAGAACGAAGAAGATACACTACATTTTGAGTAAATGAGGAGGAAGGTTCAATGAACACGGTGGAAGATCACTACACGATGGATGGTACTGCGAGTTCCGGTAGCGTAAGTGGCAGAAGGGGTAGAGGATTTATTGCTCGATTTTGCATCGTGCTGGTTCTGGTAGCCAGCTTGGGTTCCATGCATCTTTTTACGTCAGCTGCCGAGGCGGCTGGCCCGGATCTTGGCGTAACCGCCCAGAAGTCGTGGGATGCCTTGCTTAAGAAGGCAGACGCCCAGACGAAAGCTTCTCTTCAGCAAACGTATCAAAAAGTGGGCACATGGACAGCGCAGGAGCAGAACTGGGAGCAGAAAACCAAAACCCTTCATGCAGCGAATACGGCTGAGTTAGCCAGGCTTCGTCAGGAAATACGAAAAACGGATGAGGCGAAACTGGCTGCACTGGCCGATACGCTGAAGCGTACCCAAACCCGATATGAACCGATGTTTACATTGTACACGGCGGTCAACAAGCAGCTCGCTGCAGCCAGAGCCGCTAAGAACAAGGAATGGACCGCGGCGCTCCGTGCTCAGGCAGACACGCTGAAACCTGCTGTACAGCTGGCGAAGGCAGATATTCGCATCAAGAAACAGCAGCTGGCCGATGCCCGCAAACGCAAAAGTACAGAAGATAAGCGTCTGCGCACCATGCTTGCGGCTGCTGATCCGTTCAAGAAACAGATCCAAACCGCCAAAAAACAGGCAAGCCTGTCCAAAGAGCGATATACGAACGCAATGAAATTGTTCAAACAGAATATCAAAGACGGCCAGCCTTCACGTGTATTGAGTTCATTGAATCAGCTCTCTTCAGCTGCGGAGAAGTGGGCTGGCTCCAAACAAAATATCTATACATTGGAGCAAAAAGTTGCGGATACCTACCTGAAAGTGAAAAAAGAACTGGCCAAGAAGACACAATAAATGGAAACCCAGCCAGTACCCCAGGCGTACACCACTTTAGATGCAGACAGACGAATGAACAGAGGTGACCCTGTTGCAGTTAAAGTTAGACACCAAAGGTACGGCAAGGCCATGGTACAGACGCAAGCCGTATTGGATTCCGGGCGTGATCGTCATGGTAACTATATTTACTCTTTATATCGGCGCACAGATTACACCCAAAATTCCTGTTTTCTTTTTAAAAACGCTAATCAAGCTTGCTCCATCTGACTCAGATATCGTTATGGCTGAAGGGGTAAGCCATCTGAAGGATGTCGCCTATATTGATGGGGGACGCAGCAACAGTACGATGGACATCTACTATCCGTCAGCAGCGACTGAATTACTGCCTGTTGTCTTGTGGGTGCATGGGGGCGGTTGGGTCTTGGGTGATAAAGAAGACATAGCCGACTATGCAGTACATTTGGCTGAGCGGGGGTTCGTGGTCGTCAGTATGAACTATGCACTTGCACCAGATGCCACATATCCGGCGCCTGTGTTTCAAACCAGTCGGGCCCTGACTTATATTCAGGATCATGCCACAGAATTTAAGGGAGATCCCAAAAATATTTTTCTCGCAGGCAATTCTGCGGGTGCTCAAATTGCCAGTCAGACCGCAGCAGTGGTTACGAATCAGGCCCTTGCTCAGCTCATGAATATACAACCCTCGATTGACCCAGAAGAGCTGCGAGGTGTTCTTCTATACTGTGGACCATATAATATGAGTACCGTTGGCGAAAGCGGGTTTCCTCTCATCCGGACATTCCTCTGGTCGTATACAGGAATCAAGGCTTTTGAAGAATTTCCTCGTCTGGATGAGATGTCGACCGTGCTGCAGGTTACGCCGAACTATCCGCCTTCATTTATTACTTCAGGCAATCATGACCCGTTAACCGGGCAATCGGTTGAACTGGCACAGATGCTGAAACGACTGGATGTTGAAACGGAAACGCTGTTTTTTACCGCTTCTGCAGAGAAGCTGGGACATGACTATCAATTTCAACTTCAGACTGATGGCGGGAAAAGGGCGCTGGAGGAGGCTGTCCGATTTTTGCAGAAGCATCGTCGATGAAGCAGCCGGACTATGGTACACTCAGGTGTAAACGATGTGCAGGAGGCTATGAATGGCTGATAAAGAAGATTTGACCCGATTCGGCGTGGCATTCCCTACTCCGCTGATTGAACAGTTTGATGAATATATTGAAGAGCGGGGGTACAAAAATCGGTCCGAGGCGTTTCGTGATCTGGTTCGCAAAACATTGCTGGAGCCTTCCCGTCTACAGTCCGATCAGGATGTGGCAGGAACGATTGTTATGGTCTATGACCACCATATCAGCGATCTGCCGGTCCGTTTGATGGAATTGCAGCATCAGGCGCATCATGACATTATCTCCAACATGCACGTACATCTGAACCACGACCAATGCTTGGAGGTAATCGCCGTAAGGGGAAACCTCGGACGCTTGCGTCATCTGCATCAACAGATTCAGGTGCAAAAAGGAGTGCTCTATGCTGAGCTCTCTGTTACATATGTGGATGAGCTGAACAAACTCGCAAGCCGCCATACCCATGATCACCATCACGGCAAACATCATCATGAATAAGATGAGCCGATATGATTAATCTTTTCCCAGTGTGTGCCCGGAAATTGCTTAATGTACATTGTTATTTGTTATTTTGGAAAGCAAATAACATCATAAATTTGCTACGAGTCGAAATTGGAAGCATACCAATTGCGGTGAGTTCTCATTCAAACGTTTTATACTAATTCAAGTATGTAGCCGGCTAATTAGTCGGCTTTTTTTCGTAAGCTAACGGGCAGGATAGCGCGGGCCAATGGAATCTTTCATTTGCAAAGTTACGGGACATCAAAGAACCTCAAGAAAGTAAATCGAAACCTATATTCAATTTAGAAATACGAAGATTACAAGCAAAATTAAAAGGCCTTAGTCCAATGAAATTCAGGAACAAGGCCGTATAACTGTTTCATTATTTTCACTTTCTAGTTGCAACGAGACCGTTTTTCTAACCTTGTTTTGCCTAGTAACATTACACTCGGGGAGTTTCCATGTCAGTATCTACTCTTCGCGAGAAGGACCATACACTCCATAAACCTTTAAACCTGCTTGACGCATAAGGACAGTCATCTGCCCCCGATGATGAATGAGATGCTTGATAATCATTTGAAGTGATACTGGCAGTGGGATATCCATCCCGAAATAATCACGGGGCTCACTTAAGGTAGCATCCGTCCATTGCGTACTAACCGTGTCCGATACTGCGGTGCGGATTTTACGAAAGGTCTCAGCAATTTCCTTTGCTTCAGTAGGAATTGAATCACGTTCTGGTGCCATTTCAGTTATTCCAAAGAGGGAATCAGGAATAGTTGTAACAATATGCCAAGCAATGCTGCCCAAAGTACGGTCATTTGGTGAAACTTGTTGATCAAGGGATGAGTCCGTCAAGGCATCAAATAGCTTCTGAGTAGATTCACCCTCTTCTTTCCAATCCTCGATAAACTCATTAATCGTACTGTACATTTGTTCTTCCTCCTAAAAAATAATTTACTGTTACGTATACCCTATCGGACTTACGTCAGTGTAACTGGATCGGTTAAATAAACTGCCTCCGGTAGAGTACCGGAATCAGCTTAGAGACTCATGTTTAGTTCCCCTTACCGTTTGTCTACATAGTATGCCTTTTAATCGATACATTGAAAATATCATGATTAAAAATAGAAGGAGAATGAAGAAAGGAAACGTTGAAGTGCCTAGATGTTGAGCTAAGATTCCGAATATTGGAGGAACAAAAGTTATACCAATATATGCTGCAGCCATTTGTGTCCCCATCATGGAGTGAGATAGCTCTCTACCAAAATTTATTGGTGTTAGATGGATTAGATTTGGAAATACAGGACCATTACCAAAACCAATTAAGAACAATGCAATAACAGACACAATAGAACCGAAGGGAGATAAAAGTAAGACTAAGGCTACCAAAACGATACTTACACCGATATGAATTAATTTCCAACTTGACAATCTGTTAGCTAAGATACCTGACATCAATCTTCCAAGAGCCATCCCAATGTAGTAAAAAGTTATGATTTTGGCAGCATCTTGTGCTGCTAGCCCTTCAGATTTCACAAGGAAAGTACTACCCCATATTCCAACGGTAAATTCAATCGCACATGAACTTATAAAAAACAACCAAACAGTCCGTGCAGCAGGTAATTTGGCTAAATTAGCAATACTCACCGTTTTGAAATTATCTGTGTTGGCGTCATTGTGATTATGTTTGACTCTCTTCCAGACAGGCAAGGTAATAATGGTGATTAACGCAATAATACCCTGGATATAGAATACTACCCGGTAACCCTCTCTCCAATTGTTATGACCAGAAAGCGCTAATGACATTAGATAAGGACTTAAAGAGACCCCTACCCCATAGAAGCAATGTAGAAGATTCATATGAACCGCTTTGTAATTAAGGGCAACATAATTATTAAGAGCTGAATCTACACTACCTGCGCCCAAACCTAAGGGGATCGCGAAAATACATAGCCACAATAAATTGGGAGAAATAGAAAATCCAAATAACGCTACTGCAGTCATCGTTACGCTGATAGCTGTAACTTTGCTAGTTCCTAGTTTCTCTATGACCTTTGCAGCAAATAGACTCGAAATAATGGTACATACGGAAATTGCAAAAGTGACAAAACCTGCTAAAGATACTTGTAAACCAAACTCAGTATAAATTGCTGGCCAGGCTGATCCAAAAAGTGAATCGGGTAAACCCAAACTAATATATGCAATAAATACAATGATTAATAGCATCGTCGCCAACTGTGATAACCCCCAAGTGGAATCTTGTATATTATTGCGCAATAATATATTGCATAATATCACATCCTCTTTTAAAATCCTTGTAATATAGAGAGAAATAGTAGCATAATATCACATGAATTGGGGACTTGATGAGATGGTTAATATAGTTGCAACGGATAATCAACTTCGCGAACTGAAGTCTCACGGATCCAACGACTTTTCTATAGAGTATTATTTGGATGATACTGAAGCATATGGGATTAATAAAGTAAACCAGCATTGGCATAGTGAAGTTGAGTTTGCCATTGTACAGAAAGGGAAGGCGACATTTCAAATAGGAAATGACTTAATCCCAATAGAGCAAGGAAATGGTATTTTCATTAATTCAAAAATTATTCATGGCTTTGAGAGCAATGAAAGAGCGATTATCCCAAATATTGTTCTTTCTCCTGAAATTGTTTCTGGGATGAATCAAATCGTATATCAAAAGTTTGTGGAGCCGATCATTAGTTCTAAAAATGCCTATTTGATCTTGTCACAAGACATAGAATGGCAAAGGAAGATGCTAAGTCAGCTTCAACTCGTATTTAACTTAATGGAATCGGACAGTGAAACTAGAGAGCTGGATGTACAACAAAGTATAACCTCAATATGGCGTTCTCTTTATGTGAACCGGAGTAATTTAATTCAATTGGCCCGAACTACAAACATCTCTACGCAGGTCAGGCTAAGGTCAATGTTAAAATATATTTGGGACAACTACTCCCGGAAGCTAAGCCTTGCCGAGATTGCCTCGGCAGCAAACATTAGTAAAAACGAAGCATTACGCTGCTTCAGGGAGGAGATGTCAGACTCCCCAATAGATTATTTAATTAGGTTTCGCTTAGACAAAGCCTCTAAACTGTTACAAAGCACTGACTATTCAATTACTGATATATCGGCATCTGTTGGATTCGAAAGCTTAAGTTATTTTAACCGTGTATTTAAAAAGACATATGGAAACACTTCTACAGCTTTTCGGAAAAAGCATAAACTTAGCGATACTTGAGACATAACATAAAATCCTATAATACCTGAATCTTTTCAACACCGCTTTTGTCTGGATACCGGAAGTTTCGTGGAGTTATGTGTGGGTTGAGATAAGGGCACCGATTAGGGGATCAGGCTGTCGTGGGACAAAAACATATTCCGATCAGCGACTCATTAAGCTAACGGGAAACGATAGCTCAATATTTCAAAGAAAGCAGCCGATCAACTCGATCTGCTGCTTTTCTTCAACTAACGGGCAGGTTAGTATAATGAAGAAACAATGTAAACATTTATTTTTAATGCTGTGTATAGAATTCTTCTTACAGACAACTTGCTTTAGCTAGACTGCTTATAAATACTTAGTTAAATTTTTCATTTAAATGACCTTTGGCGGTGAGATGAGTAAGTAATCTAGCGTGTCCCAATTGTCCAATTTCCCCAAGTTTCCGATCAAAAATTTGATTGACGAATGCTGAAGCCTCAACCAAGTACTGTTGTCTCAGTTCATCACTTGATGTCGGCACGCGAGTAAAGTATTTTGTAGCAATATCATCGAATCCGACCATACCAAAGATATTATCCCAAAGGTATTCAAGCGTTCTATATTGGTTCACTAATTCGATATAAGGATCGTTCGCACCAAATGTAAATAGTGAGAACACTCTTTTTCCAGAAAGTAAACCGAGACCTTGATCATATGCAAATCCAGTAATGAATACTTTGTCAAAATATCCTTTAAGGAAACCCGGGATCATCCCAAACCATACAGGAGCTATCGTGATGATCGCATCGGCCCAAAGAATGTCATCTTGTTCGGCTTTAACAGCTTCTGTGTATACCTTAGTCTTGGCTGCTCTCAAATCTTCGGGTCTCATGACCGGGTCAAAGTTCATTTTCACCAAATCTTTAACCTTTATATTAGCTCCTCGAGCTTCTAACGTCGGAACAATTGTCTCTAACAATCCTTTGCAAAAGCTTCCGTCATATGGATGAGCATAGATTATAACTACATTCATTTTAAAACTCCTTCCTTGAATTGAATAACCACATCATGAACCAATTTAGTGATTTATAAAAGTACCTATTTTTTTGATAGATACTATTAAAAATGATAGTAAAGGTGAGTTTCTAAAACTAGATTAGACATAATACTTGCTTAAAACTATGTAGAAAAAAATCACCATACAAAAGAGCGAAAGACCTGATAGAGGTTCTTTCGCTCTTTTTATACGTTGATTTTATTCTTTTAGGTGCTCTTCGCCCCAGTCATACATATGACGTAAAATCGGCACAAAGAGTTTACCTAAATCCGTTAATGAATATTCAACCCGAGGCGGAACCTCTTTGTAGACTTCACGATGTACTAACCCGTCGTTTTCAAGTTCCCTGAGCTGTTTAGTTAACATCGCTTGTGTAATGTCTGGAAAGGTTCTGTGTATTTCTCCGAATCTTCGAGGTTCCTCCGAAATATACCACAACAACATCAATTTCCATTTCCCACCGATCAGTTGTTGAACTTTTGACAGTGCGCAACCGGGATCATATCGCTTATTGGATTCCAAATGACTTCACCTCATTACTATAATTACTCATTACTATCATTTTTAATAGTACCTATTACAAAACATAGTACTTGTTAAAAATAAGTGCAAGGCGTAATCTGATCATATCACAAGACACTACTTTTACAAAAGATGGAGGGTTGCTCTATGGCGTCAACAAAAAAAATGATTCTGGGCGCACAGAATGTTACTTATGGTTCTTCAAAAACTGCTTGGAAGATGAAAGGTGCAAACCCTTCTGCCTATATGGATTCAGATCACTTCATTCACATAGCCAAATGGGCTGAGAAAGGAAAGTTTCAGTTTCTTTTCATGGCGGATCACCCGTCATTACGAGATGATCTCACTTCAAATGTTCCATCAACGACAATTGATCCCATTGTTGTCACAAGCCAGATTATCCGCGAAACCAAACGAATTGGCGTTGTGCTTACACAATCCACGACGTTTAATTTACCCTACAATGTTGCCAGACAACTTAAAGCACTAGATGTGTTAAGTGGTGGACGGATTGGATGGAATGCAGTCACAACGAGCGATCCAATGATCGCAGCTAATTATGGGTCTAATGTTGCTGATCGAAAGAGCAGATATGAACGCGCACATGAATTTATTCAGATCGTGCAAGCATTATGGGGGAGCTGGGGTGAATCTGCTCTAAAACTCGATGTTAGCAACGGAATATTTGCGGACACTTCACAGATTCAACCTATCAACTTACAGGGGCAACACGTTGCTTCCCGGGGTCCACTTCCTATTCCCCCTTCTCCTCAAGGACAGCCGGTTATTTTTCAAGCTGGAGGCGGAAGGGAAGGACTCGAACTCGCAGCTTCTTATTCTTCTGGCATATATTCGATTGTTGACGATGTGGAGAGTGGGCGGGAACATCGTCAAAATTTAAATGACGTTTGTAGTGTAATCGGTCGCGACCCCGATGAAGTCAAAATTTTTATGGGCATAAATGTTACGCTTGGACAAACAAACCAAGAGGCATTAGATCGACAAATGGATAATTTGAATTTACACAATGAATATGTACTCGAAGAAAAATTGAATCATCTTTCCACCTTGGTGAGTGTCTCCATTCCCTACTCTCAGTTACAGCTTCCTTTGTCGGAAGAACTTCGTGCCAAATTGTACCCTCATCCGTATCAGCTTCATTCTAAAACTGCTGTTGAACGACTCCTTAAAGGAGAAACACCTTTTGAGGTAATCGCCGGGGGAATTACAGACTTTCATCGAAGTGTAGTAGGTACCCCTGAACAAGTTGCAGATCAACTGCAAGAGTTATTTGAAGCTGGTGCTTGTGATGGTTTTGTAATTATTAACGATAGATCCCATGATGGTTTACCTACTTTTGTTGAGAATGTCATTCCTATTCTTCAGCAAAGACAACTATTTCATGATGACTATGAAGGAGAGACGCTACGAGAACATTTGGGGGTGCCTTATCAATATGGCAGAAAAACTACACAATAAGGTGGTATGATGTAAATGATTAAACGATTATCGATATTAGATATGGCACCGGTCGATCTAGATTCCTCAGGTCAAGAAGCACTAATGAATACCATTAAATTGGCCAAAAAGGCTGAAGAATTCGGGTATTTTCGATTTTGGGTTACGGAACATCACAACATGCCATCCGTGGCTAGTGCCTCACCAGAGATATTAATAGCCCAGATTGCTGCAAATACAAAACATATTAGAGTCGGTTCCGGAGGCATCATGCTTCCCAACCATTCTCCTCTAAAAGTTGCTGAAAATTTCAAGTTATTAGAAACATTCAACTCCAAGCGGATTGATTTAGGAATTGGGCGTGCAGCCGGCACGGACGGGAGGACTGCATTAGCTATTCGACGTTCTCATCCGAATCCTCATGGAGGTGACAATTTTCAGGAATTACTCTATGAACTAATGGGATACGATAGCACATCAACACAATATGAAAGTCATCCCTTCCCAGATGTTGTAGCTATGCCTGAAGAAGTCGAACTGCCTCCAATCTGGATATTAGGCTCGAGTTTATACAGTGCTCAGCTTGCTGCTAAAGAGAAGTTGAATTATGTGTACGCTTATAACTTTAACCCTTCGGGAACTAAAGAATCCATTAATCAATACCGCAAACGGTATCGGGAGATGCATAAAAAAGAAGCTAGTGGGACGATTGTTGGAATATCTGTCATCGGTGCTGAAACAGCCAAAGAGGTGCAATACCTCAAGAGTCGTCTTGCGTTAAGATATTTAAAAGGCCTTGGCTTAAATATTGAGACTGATGTAAAAGACTTTGAAATTGACCAATTATCTAATGAACTAAAATACATGGTCAACAATTACTTGTCGACGATAATTATCGGTACATGGAGCGAATTGAAGCAACAATTAGATTTCCTTGCTGATGATTTACAAGTTGAAGAACTTATTATCTCGAGTTCTCAAGAAGGTCTTGGATCGCGAGTTAAACTATATGAGAAGTTAGCTGATATGTACGAAATAAAACGGAATTGAACAAGATACTGTTTATTAAAAACTATAGCTCATGCAACAAACAAAGCAGCTGACCAAGTGATCGCCTGCATTTGTCCAACTAACGGGTAGGTTAGTTTAATTATTGACAGACATGCTTAATGGATGGTATACAACTAATAACCGCATAATTAACCTCATAGGACGGGGGCAGTTTTCACCATTTATGGTGTTCGTAGTCAATCAGTGGTGACACTGATAATCAGTGCTGACACTGATTCAAACTGGGATTTAGGCCTATGTATGCTTTTGCATACATTAGGCCTTTTTTATTTGTCATTTAAATATACAGAATCATGAGAAAGGAGTAATCCCGATTATTTATGTGAGTAGTTGATTACAAAATCATGAGAAAGGTAGGTATTCAAAATGTTTACAACCATCATTTCATCCATTGTCGCGTTTGCCTCTTCAAACGTAGATGATATCTTTGTACTAATGGCATTATTTTCACAACTAAGGACAACTAAAGTTGAAGAAAGAGGAGAAGCCATTGCACTTTCTTCTGCGAGCCTAAACAGACGGCAGATTATAATTGGGCAGTATCTTGGCTTTAGTTCGCTTATAGCCCTAAGCATCATTGGTGCGCTCAGCTCGTTTCTAATCCCAGTACCTTGGATTGGCTTATTAGGTCTGGTTCCAATCTATTTGGGGTTTAAGGGGTTATTAAATCTTCGAAGTACTGAGTCAGATCATGATGATAAAAATACTTCTACAGCCGGGTCATTATTTGCAGTATCTGCAATTACTATTGCGAATGGCGGAGATAACATTGCTATTTATATACCGATTTTTGCTGGGCAGTCCCTAAACGCAAACATCATAACTTTAGTTGTATTCTTCATTATGCTGGCGGTATGGATTTTCCTGGGTTACAAACTTGTCAAAGCCCCAGTCATAGCAAAGGTTTTGGGGGAATATGGACACGTAGCAGTACCCGTTGTTTTAATTGGTCTAGGATTATTCATCCTGTACCATAGCGGTAGTTTAGGATTGCTTCTTTTTGTTCGATAGATAAGAGCATGGAACTAACGGGAAACGATAGCTCAATAAAACCAAGAAAGCAGCTGATCGTATTGATCAGCTGCTTTTGTTCAACTAACGGGCAGGTTAGTGAAGGTGAAATTATCCAAGTTACGAAAAGCATTATCTTAAGTACAATTAATTTATTGAATGAATATCGCTATTTATTAGGTGAGATAATGGATTTACTCAACGAAGAGTTTATACTTTTGAAGGAGAGTTTTGCTTTAAATGAACAACCTTAAGTTTTTTGTTTATCAAGTCATGGTATCATTTTGTGGCATTGCTGTTGATATTCTGTTTAGAGAATTTTTATATGAATCATCCTTTTTTAGTAATAGATTTATTTCAGCATTGATTGAGACGCCAATAAATATCATTTTATTATATTTTATGTTGAAACTATACTTATCTTTAACAACAACTAAATTAAGATATAGAATATTAATACATATAGCTGCTTTTATTGTCGGGACAATATTTGCAGGGTTAATGGGGAGTTTGATGGGCTTTTAAATTGTTTTTTGTATTCCGCTAACGGGAAACGATAGCTCAATAAAACCAAGAAAGCAGCTGACCAAAGTGATCCGCTGCTTTTGTTTTACTAACGGGCAGGATAGAAGAGTTTTGTGAATATAGGACAATTGACGTTCTATTCTTTCGTGTTAAGTGACAACAAGTGTTTTAGATTGTCATCAATAAATAGATTATCGGCACTGTTAATTCCACGACCGGCAAAATGGCCCCAGATCGATTGGATTGGTTTCAGGACAGCATTTGGTATACGCTTAGCTTCGTATTTATTATCGTCCGCTGTGCAGAAGAGATCCGTGCTTCCCGGCATGATACAGGCGAGAGCTTTTATACTCTGAAGTGCCTTATCAAAATCTCCGTTATAGGTAGAGTTGGCACTAATATCTGCATGCTGGCCTGTCCATAACATGGCCAGAACATTATGAGGATCCATATTCATAAAGCTATCTTCCCAGACACCAGCTACAAAATCCTCCAATGTGTCAAATCCCATCTCACGGTAAAGCTCTTCTCTATAAAAGGCATGTGATAGTCCCCATCCGGCATACACTCGACCAACGGCACGCATGTCTGTAGAACTTAGTTGGTTTAATTTACTTGAGTCGAAGCCGACTGCAGATAGCAGCGAAGCTTTCACG
Source organism: Paenibacillus sp. ACRRY (assembly GCF_022346995.1). Classification (GTDB taxonomy): domain Bacteria; phylum Bacillota; class Bacilli; order Paenibacillales; family Paenibacillaceae; genus Paenibacillus. The sequence goes on from NZ_JAKRNM010000004.1 coordinate 418,059, forward strand.
CCTTCCAGGACCACAAATGTGTGAGGCCATGGTTTGGCGATACCTCCAAAAGGTGCGATTCGTTCGACCATCTCCGGGTAACTTGCCCCCCATTGAAATGCCTGAATGCCGCCCATCGACCACCCGACGACGAGAGCAATCTTTTGAATACCGAATTTTTCGGTCAGCAGTTGGTGCTGGAATCGAACGTTATCATAGATGGTTACCTGTGGAAAGTTAGCCCGATCAAACGGAGGAGGCGTGTTACTGGGAGAGGAAGATAGCCCATTGCCCAGCAAATTGGGAACAATAATAAAATATTTCTCTGGATCGAGTGCCATTCCGCTGCCAATGAGCCATTCATTCTGAACATGCTGATCCCCAAAAGCCGTGGGATAGACAACAACATTATCTTTCTGTTCATTTAATTTTCCGTATGTTTTATAAGCAAGAAAGGCATTGGGTAACGTCACTCCTGATTGTAAAAGTACATCACCCAAATTAAAAATTTCATAGTCCATCGCATAGTCGCTCCCTTCAAAATGAAAAACCACATGTTCACTGTGATCTCTTGTGCTCAGTATAGTGCTGTGCTACTCTCAATAAAAGTGAATAGAATTCAAGATAGCATTCAATTAAATTGAAAGATGAAGGGGGAGCATCGGATGGAATTACGTCAACTGAATACGTTTTGTACGGTTGCGGCAACATTGAATTTCACACGGGCAGCTGAAGTTCTCAGCTACGTTCCTTCCAACGTCACGATGCAAATTAAAGCATTGGAAGATGAGCTAGGTGTTCGCCTCTTTGATCGGTTGGGCAAGCAACTCGCGCTCACCACTGCGGGTAAACGCTTTTTAACACACGCCAAAGGTATTCTTGAAAAAATGGACGAAGCCCGTAGTGCTGTCCATGATAATGCAGAACTAAGTGGTACCTTAACGATAAGTGCGAATGAGGTCATTTGCTCTTACCGGCTTCCACCTGTCTTCCAACGTTTTCGTTCGCAGCATCCGGGAGTTCGTCTAATCTTCCGCTCAGTTCCGAACCAAGAGCTCAAACAAACGCTCTTTGAGGGGACCACAGATATTGTTTATATGTTGGATGAACCCATTCGTTCGACTGGACTTTCCGTGGAACCTTTGCTGGAAGAACATTTTCGATTGTTAGCTGCTCCAGATCACCCACTCGCCAAACGAACGGTGCTTCAGCTCGAAGATTTTCACGAAGAAGTATTTCTGACGAATGAAAAGGGTTGTCCTTATCGAACGATGTTTGATCGATCATTTGAGAGAGAGGGCATTGATAGCATTACATATTTAGAGTTTCAAAGTGCTGAAGCCATTAAACAATGTGCAATTTCAGGAATCGGTATTGCCTTTCTTCCTGAGATCGTCGCGGAATCCGAAGTTGAACGTGGAGAACTTGTTGTCCTTCCATGGCAAATTCCGGACTTGCAGGTATATACACAGATGTTATGGCATAAAGACAAGTGGCTTTCACCAATCATGCTATCTTTCATAGAAGCAACCAGGGCAGTTTTTGGTTCACAGAACGGGAATCGTTAGCACAATAAGAGTAAAGGCAGCAGTCGGTCATTGTTCCTTAAAGAATAAAAAGATATCTAACCCAATTATCTAAGTGTAAAAAGGGGGAGACAAAGTGACTCAGGAAGAAGTATTGAAGGGTGGAAATGTGAATCACATTATACGAAAGGAGAATATGGTTCTCCGTCCCACTGGTTATTGGAGTCCGAGTGTTCATGAGCTGCTTGAACATTTAGAGAAGCAAGGATTTGAGGGGGCACCAAAATTCCTCGGAATCGACGACTCTGACCGTGAAATATTATCATTCATTCCAGGGGAAGTCCCGGGAAACGAGTATCCTGAACTTGAACCTTATATGTGGTCAGATGAAACGCTTGTGGGTTTAGCTTGTCTTTTACGCCGTTTTCATGATGCGACTGAAGGGTCTTCTCTCATGGGAAATGGCGAATGGCAGCTTAGTTATGCCGACGATCGTGAGCACGAAGTGATATGTCATAATGACGCTGCGTTGTATAACGTTGTTTTTCAAAATGAGAATCCTGTAGCGCTGATCGATTTTGACATGGCTGGCCCCGGTCCCCGCATGTGGGACATCGCGTATACCCTGTATACATCGGTTCCGCTTGCCAGCTTTCAGCCTAACCATTCCTCGGGAGCAACGGTAGTATACCAATCAGATTTACACTCTAGAGAGCGAAGTCGACGAATCCAATTGTTTTTTGAATCCTATGGAATTCCCATCCTTAATGAACTGTGTCAGTGGATTATTCAACGATTGACAACGATGTGTGATACGTTGAGGAATGGTGCTGCGGAAGGGAACTTGGCCTTTCAAAAAATGGTGGATGAAGGACACTTGGCTCACTATGAGAGCGAAATTCGATTTGTAGCAGATCATTTCAATGATTGGATTAAAAATTAAGTATTCTGCTAACAGGAAACTTTAGATTAATATAAACAGAGCGGCAGTTGGTCATTGGGATCGACTGTTTTTTTTATTGAGAAACCATTTATACAGCCTTGCTATGCTTCCATATACACCTTGGTTTTGCAGGAGAACAGCTTTGACTAAGAAAAGCTAATACTAAAGGCTATTAAAAAAGTTTTTTCGTCTACTGAACCTTTTCCCACACGGGAGCGAATTAAGATTTGTATCACGTTCAGGAGGGGCCCCCATGAATGATAAAGAGTTAATTCAATGGCTTGAAAAAGCAATATTAGGTGATGAGTCAGCTTTCCAGCTGGTCTATCAGGCGACTCACCAAGATGTCTATCGGACCGTAAACTTGATGGAACATCAGTATCAGTCGGGTTTTCATCTGTTTCATTTAAGAGTAACGAATTGGGATACGATTTAAGAAATGTTGATTCATCTACTTTTAAAAAAACTCGCCTTCAAAAATTAGTTGATTCGTATTAGGTCCGATTTGATCTAATTTTCTTGCTATCTCAGATTCCTTAAAGATACTTTGTTTATCTGCTCGCAAGAACAACTCATGGCGAGCATACAGGAGCCAAACTGTTTGCTGCCATCGACTACGAGACGGGTCATGAATCAATAACAGAAAGAAGGCAACGGATCAACTCGATGGGCTGTTCAACTAACGAGCAGAATACTTATCTTACTCTTCAATACAACTTTTCTTTGGAAAGTGCGTCTTAATCTAAACAACTATTGGCTAGTTTATACAGTGATTTGAGAGGAATGGTCAGAATGAAGAAATATCTTGCTGGATTATTAATTATTTTTGTCCTATGTTTGGGCTTACCAGGACAGGCTTACATGGAGGCGTCTAACCAACAGCCTTTGGCTTTTGAGGATCCCAATCTAGAGCAAGCACTTAAGTCATTATTGAATAAAAACGACGATGAATCCCTAACAAAAGAGGATTTAGAGTCACTGACGGACGTTCCTTTAGCGGGTAAAGGAATTAAGAGTTTGCAGGGTTTGGAGTATGCAGTCAATGTGACGACTTTGGATTTGAGTGACAATCAATTTGAGGATATTAAGCCCCTTGGGAAGTTAACGAAGTTGACAGATTTATCGTTATCAAGGAACCGGTTGAATGATATTTCAGCGCTAGCGGGACTAGTTAATCTAAATACGTTGTCCATAAGTTCTAACAAGATCACAGATCTAAAGCCGCTAGCAGGATTGGCTAATCTTTGGAGACTCGATGCTGCGAATAATAACATCAAAGATCTTACTCCGTTATCTAAATTAACTAACTTACTTTCTCTGGATTTATCATCTAACCTGATCTATGATTTGGAGCCGTTGAGAAATCTTCAAAGATTGTCTTACCTCTATTTGAAAAACAATCGAGTCTGGGATTTAGAGCCGCTCCAACAACGTGGTTTTTTACCGTATTATGATACAGGTGCATTCATTGAACCACTTGAACTGCAAAATAACTATTTAGATTTAACCAAGGGATCGAAAACATATAAACTATTTGTGAAAATGGCAGGAAATGAGTTGCCTGGCGGTCAGCGTAAGACACAGCGCTTGGTGATCGGCAGCACGACTGCTTATGTAGGAGACAGTGCTTATCGTATTACCGCAGCGCCATTTATTCAGACAGGACGTACCTATGTGCCGATTCGTTTCATCTCCGAGAAGCTTGGGGCAGCCGTGAATTGGAACCAGAGCACCAAAGAGGTAACGATTCAGAAGGATGGTAAAACGATTCGTTGGGTTGTAGGGAACAGGCAGGTAAAAGTAAACCAGCAAACGGTGATGCAAGATGCTCCTTTACTTCTGAAGAACGGCAGTGCGTTCGTTCCTGTTCGTTTTGTGGCGGAGCAGTTAAATACTTCCGTTGAATATATGGGAAGCAAGCATATGGTCGTGATTTTCAAAAATTAAGTAGCATAATGGAATTACGATAATATTTGAATATAAGGACGCAATGACCATGCTTCAAAACAAGAGTAAAGTATGCAGACCTTCATTAAACTAAATTAAAACGATAGCGTTAAAACAAAGAAAGCAGCTGACCAATGTGATCGGCTGCTTTTGTTCAACAAGCGGGTAGTTTTAATCATTTTCATACGTTCAGGAGGGGGATGTGGTGAAATAGCTATGTCCTAATCACATCATTGGACAGGCAGAGTGGAAAGACAGAGTTTTGTGTAAACCAACTTACTTGACCGGCCCCATCCAGGTTGAAATCGTCTTCTGCTGGTGCAGCAATGGCGGTTTCAACTTCCCGTTATCGATCAAATGCTTCAAAATATAAGCGACCAGCCGGCCTCCGCCGGTGTTGCCTCTTACCATGTAAGCAAGCTGCGGCTCCAAATGCTTCGGCTGATTTTGCAGGAACAGGTTGAGCATTTTGTCGTAGAGCTTGCCGACAGCAGGTGCATACAGAGCGGACAAGTCCGGCATTGCCTTGTTCAACTGATCCAACGTTTGCGGAGAGTCGATCCAAACCGCATTGAACTTGTACCCCTCCTCCGTCTTGCGGATGTACCCCTTCTCCAGCAGGAACGAATATTGCTCGGCGTTCTCTTCGTTGTCGGGCAGTTCCCCTTGTTGGAACGCATGACAAATCTCGACATTCCGGTATTCCAGGAAACGCCAATCCGTTTCGCGGTCGCTCCAGTACGTATTGAATTGCCACAAGTATAAGGGAGTGTCTTCGACGTAGCGGAGAGACGGACCGAAGGTGACGTAACTACTCATATCAAAACCTGGATCGGTATAGTGGCTCCGATTTAACGCTGCATAGGCAATATATTGACCTCCATCCTTTCGTATTGGTGCGACTGCGTCGAAGTTTTCGCCTGCTGGCATGCTCCGCCAAGATTGCTCCTCGATGTTCTTGGGCAGCAAGGTCCAGAGCAGGAAGTTATAGTCGCCGTCCGGAACGTACACTCCGCTATCCTCAACTTGCCGGCGAACTTCCATTAACGCGTCAAAATGAACATCAGCCACTTCGGCGGCGCAATCTTGCCAAAATTGATGACCGGCTACGGCCAATTCGAAGAGGTCCCAGATGATGGTGTTGCTTTGATATTTGCCGGGAGAGGTTTGGATGAGAAAATTGTAATCGGCCAGGTGTCGGACTTCGTCTTCCAACAAAGACGGCGGCATACCCAGTTCCTCCGCGATTTGATGTACGGTCCGCGCCTTGTGATAAGCCGCGTAAACGATATTTTGCGCCAAGGCGCGTCCAAGAAAATCGTTGGTTTCGCCCAAACTGCCGGCCGAACCGGAATGGCCCATTTCCCCCATGCTGACCGGATTGACACTTAAAGTTCCTGTTGTACGCATACGTTTCATCCCTTTCCGTAACTTCTTTTTAGCCTCGCTCAAATGCCACTTCACCGTGCCGACAGGAATGTTCAGAGCAATCGCGATATCGCCGATTTTAAGCTCATCGTAGTAATGCATGACCACGATCCGGCGATGGATGTCGGACAGAAACGCCACTTCTCGGCGCAGCTCGCGTGAAGCTTCGGTTGCCAGCAGACGGTCAAGCGGTTCCCGGGAAGGGGCGGCAGACAGTTCAGACATGCCGTTGATTTCGATCGCTTGGGGAGCATGCGCACGCTTATTCAACCAATTTACCCAAGTGTATCGGGCAACCGTCCAGACGTAAGCGTCAAGGCTTCTAATGTCCCGCACCCCAGAGAAGGATTTCAACAACTGCAGCATAATCTCCTGAGCCAGATCCTCCGCCTCGGCACGTTGCTTGACCCGGTTTAAGGCAAAACCGAAAATCGGTTTGACATAGCTCCGAATCGCTTCCGCCGCTTCTTTTTCGTTTTTACCAATTGAATCCATTTTTGCCTCCATAGTTGCATCTGTAATTCCTGACATTTATATAGTGTGCCAGGCGAAATAAAGGTTGGGATTATTTTTAAAAAAATTTGGACGTCCTACCGGATCACTCATACATGTATAAATACAACCATCATGAGTAGGTCTTTAAATGGTTAAAGAAACGTTATGAACTTTTTGTTAGACAAGATGAAGATTACTTTAGATCTAAAGGTCTCACTTTTAGTATATAAAGATACTTCTTTTCCGTTCAACTATAGGAAGATACGAACTAGGAGCACGAGCCGAAGTTCTTCTGCGGATACTTGGGGTACTCCTTCGTTCCTTAGTTAGTCAGGAGTTGTCTTGATTAATTATTCAAATGCATAATAGAGGTTCATTAGACTAACGGGAAACATTAGTTCAAGCAACGGGCAGGTTAGTTTACATTAATGAAACTGATACAACAGTAGAAGTACATATAGTAGTTAATAGTTGATAGTAAAACGCTCTTGTTTTAATTAAATCTCTGCTAATTTCTTGATTATCCATACTTTTCTCGTACATATTTTATTTTGGAGAGATCTGAAACCTCTAAACTTTAAATTCGTAAAAATAGGAATATGATAATAAAATTACCTATAAAAGGAATAGGGGTTGAAGAAATGAAAAGAGTATTAACCGTTATATTATATCCATTTATTATGGGGTTAGGAGCGCTTAGTGGGGCTTCGTTTGGAGGAGATTCCAGTAATGGTGTTCGGTTCATAAGGGATGTAGTTACAGATCGCAGCTATGACGGGCAAGATCTTTATGAAAAAATAGAACACAGAAGTACATAAATTACTTTCTTTAATATTTATGATTACTATAGTCGCTGGTAATCCACCCAAAGTACCCAAGCACATCACAGAGTGAAAAGATTTCTCCATTGAATTAAATTAACGTAGAAACGATAACTTAATATAACCAAGAAAGCAGCTGACTTCAATGTTCGGCTGCTTTTAATTTAATTAACTGGCAGGTGAAATCAAAGAACAGTTTGCCACACCACAGCAGTTGTTTCTCTTAAGGTATCGGTAGCGCTCTTTTAATATGTATTCATATTAAGTTAAATATCAGGGGATTGTAATCGGTTACGAATGGTACATACTAAAGAATTACTAATCCTCTCATTTACCACTTAAGTTTCTAGACAAAATGGAGCACTTCTAAACAAGAAGATATTCAACTGTTCTTTTACACTGTAGTAGAAAGGAGGCGTGAGATCGTGGAGATGCTTAAGTTGCTTCGTCAATCCATTGATTATGTGGAACAACATCTGCACTTGCCGATTGAGATTGAGGATGTTGCTAGGTCAGCAATGACTTCAAAATATCATTTTCAGCGCATGTTTCATGCAGTAACCGGTGTGACTATAACTCAGTACGTGAGGAATAGGCGGCTTACGCTTGCGGCGCATGAGTTAGCGGGAACGGATTGTAAAGTCATTGATGTCGCGCTTAAGTACGGTTACGACAGTCCGGCGGCATTTACGAAAGCTTTTCAACGGATGCATGGGGTTACACCTCGTGCGGCTAAGAAAATGAATGTGAGACTTAAAGCATTTCCTCGAATCTCCTTTCAAGTTCAAATTAAAGGAGAAACCGAGATGAATTATCGAATCGTGGAGGAAATGGAATCAACGGTATTTGGTAAGAACGTTTCTATCCAAAATGATGCCTACAAGGAGATACCCCTGTTTGTGGAGGACATTTGGAAGAATGGTATTCATGATCGGATTAACGAGTTGGTAGGGAGACCAGCGGGATCACTGCTGAACGGTTATCATTATGACTTTAATGAGGATGGTTCAAAACGTTATTTGATGGGAGTAGAACTACCGAATGGACAACAGGTTACGGATGAATTTAACATCCTTCATGTTCCTAGTCAAACTTATGCGGTATTTGAGTGTAGGGAGGAGATACCGGACGAGGTGGAAATTGGATTGGGTATTTTGAATATTTGGAAACGTATCTATTCCGAGTGGTTCCCCTCGACGAATTTTGAACAAGTGGAAGGGCCATGTATAGAGAAATATTATTGGGTTGATGATAGGTATCAAAATTCAATCTGTGAGGTATGGATTCCGGTTAGAAAGAAGTAGAGATGGTTTCTCCGTGGTTCTTGGTCACCATTATGTGGTCACTTTTTAATTAATTTAATCATTGGCAAGTGATTACAGGATTAAACCAATTATTATTCAACTCCAATCATCCTTCTTTAAAATAACGGAATACATTAGTTCAATAGAATTAAGAATGCAGCTGATCAATGTGATCGGCTGCTTTTGTTCAACTAACAGGCAGGTTAGTTGAAATAAAGAAATAAAGATAGCTACTGAACACATTCTTATTATATTTGTTGAAATTTTGTTAACTTAATTTTGGGTAATTAATAAATAAAAAAAGCCCTTATAAAATCTAAGGACTTTTTTTACTTCTGTTACCAATAGTGTAGGTGTATGTTGCAGAAGATTCGTTATCAGAATCTTCTAAAAGAACTTTCCATGATGTGTTGGCCCCCTGTGCCCAAGATCCTGGCCTCTGGCCTTTTTCATCAAAATTATCCTCCCAAACTTGTTGGGTTACATACTTACCATTAACAAGTTTTTGCCATGTTACAGTAAAATTATGTCCCGGCTCCCCATAAAAATCATAATAAACAGAGCTCCAACTTGTCTCTATAACGGAAGAAATATTATCAGTATCGAGAATCTTACTTTTTGTTTTTTCAACAAGTTGGACTGAGTCTGCAGTTGCATTCGGTATTTTGGTAGCGGTGGATGCGGCATTGGCTGTCGAACTAATAAGCAGAATTAAAATAACAATTGAAGCATTGAATATCTTTTTCATAAGCGTCATTCCTCTCCTAATAATTAGTACTACTATTTATTAGTAATAGGATGATCCTAACCCCCCTTTTGTATACCTCCTTTTTACTTAGGAGCATAGAAGAGTACTATGATATGTTTGTATTAAACTAACGAAAAAGGATCAGTTAAATTTTCAAATCGTTAAGCTAGCGGGGAACGATAGCATAATAAAAATAAGAAAGCAGCTGACCAATGTGATCGGCTGATTTTGTTCAACAAGCGGCAAAATAGAGCTTGTATGCTCATACACAGACAGAGACCTCTCGCCATAATCGGCGAGGGGTCTCTGTTTCTTGATTTGATATTAGGCTGAATTTCCTTAAGTGATGGTAAGACCGCCGCTTGCATATCCAGCCAACGTTGTAGCAACGTCAATTCCCGCTGTTACTGATGCGGAGAACACCATGAGCAGGCGGTCACCGGCAGCTACCGGAATGCTCAGTCCTGTTGTCAATCCGCTGGATATTGTGCCCAGGGCCAAGACCCCGGTCAATGGAGGCGTCAAGGTTACCAGTGCACCCGGTACAGCTGTAAAGGAGTTATTAGGTGTAGTGGATCTGAATAATTGTGCAGTTATGGTTACTGTAGATCCAACCAAGCTAAGTCCAGCTGTTGTACTGAAATAAGCGGCCAGTGAAGTAATCGTTCCTGCACGCGATGCGGAGAAAGCAAAGTTCAGCAGGGTGCCTGCAGCGCCTGTGAGATCAATGATTCCTCCATTGACACTTACACCTGTAGCACTGTTGCCAAATCCAACTAAACTGGAGGTATTCAAAAGTCCCCCTAATACGGTAGTCAGCGCAACTGGAAGTCCGGATGCATAAGGAATGATAGCTCCAGCACCAGCCGTTCCAGTAGCCCCGGTAGACCCAGGAGCACCTGTCGCACCCGTGACACCGGTTGTGCCCGGAGAACCCGTCGCACCTGTTACTCCGGTAGACCCAGGAGCACCTGTCGCACCCGTGACACCAGTTGTGCCTGGAGAGCCAGTCGCACCCGTTACTCCGGTAGAACCTGGGGAACCCGTCGCACCCGTGACACCGGTTGTGCCCGGAGAACCCGTCGCACCTGTTACTCCGGTAGAGCCTGGAGCCCCCGTCGCACCCGTGACACCGGTAGCCCCCGGAGAACCCGTCGCGCCCGTTACTCCGGTAGAACCTGGGGAACCCGTCGCGCCTGTTACTCCGGTAGAACCTGGGGAACCCGTCGCTCCCGTTACTCCGGTAGAACCCGGGGAACCCGTCGCTCCCGTTACTCCGGTAGAACCTGGGGAACCCGTCGCGCCTGTTACTCCGGTAGAACCTGGGGAACCCGTCGCACCCGTTACTCCTGTAGAACCTGGAGAACCCGTCGCGCCCGTTACTCCGGTAAACCCAGGCGATCCCGTTGCACCCGTGACCCCGGTAGCCCCGGGAGAACCCGTCGCACCCGTGACACCAGTAGCCCCCGGAGACCCTGTCGCACCCGTTACTCCAGTGATGCTTGGTACTTCACCCAGCAACTCGGAAGAAACCAACCGATGGGCTGTTACCAAAGAGCCTGTGCTGCTCTTACCCCATACGGATACTTGAACTGGATCATTAACTGTCCCCGTTGTTGTAAAAGTAAACTCGAATGCATCAAAGTTGGCAAAATAATTGTTGGTTATTACTTGATTCGGTGCGATGTCAAAAGATTCACTGACATACAAAACCCTCAATCCACCATTCATGTAATACCCTTGTATTTGTACCGTGGAAGCTGTCACATCGCTGCGATTATCGATTCTGACAGTAACCGACTGAGTCGGTCTTACACCATTCACAGCGTTATTTTCTATCGGCCCTGTCGATAAAAAGCTCATCGCTACATCTCCTTCTTATGAGTAGATTTATCTGCTCGATATTCTTAACTGTTTTTTTCGTGATCTACTACACGATGTGCATCAACCAATTGTCCGGAGGCTTGTTTGCCCCACACTGAAATACCTACCTCTTCCACACCTTCCGTGCTTGTTTCAAAAACAAACTCATAAGCATCTAAGTCTGCATAATAATTTCGGGTCACTGCTTCGTTAGGGGCGATACTGATTACTTCGCTCACATACAGTGTTCTTGTTGTGCTAAGCACATACCCCTGGACAGATACAGTTAGAGAGTCCGCAGCACGACTGACCAATCTAATCGTAACCTGTTGTGTCGGTCTAACCCCGGAAACGGGATTGTTTTCTATCGGCCCAGTAGATAAAGTAGCCATTTTTCCCATCCCACCTTCTATGACCTCATACTCTAGAGGTAGTTTTCATTAAGCTAAATACAGTAATATTCAGACACTAAACAAGCGGTGTGGATTAAACACCGGGTCAGTTCATCCATTATCAATCATCCCTAAGCGATTGAGCAGAATAGCTTCGTGATGTGGTACTCTGAAATTGGAATAATTTACTTAACGGAGGTCATTAAAATTGTCCATGATATTTCCTGACATCGTTACAGACAGGTTGAAGCTGAAGACATAATAAGTTTTCATCTGGAGGATGCGGGTTGCCGCTGGGGGATTTTCAGCAAAAGCAACGCGGAGTTAATTGGAACTTGTGGCTTCCATTGCCGGGTTCAAGGCGAACAACCTAGAGCTGAAATCGGATTTGATTTAGCCCGGGAATATTGGGGAAGAGGAATCATGCAAGAAGCATTGAAGCCGGTTATCGATTTTGGATTCAAAGAGATGAGCTTGGATTTCATAGAAGCTACGGTTGAGCAGGATAATGAAAAATCAATAAACTTGCTGCGAAAACTAAATTTTGAACGAGAAACAGAATTAAGAGACCAGTTGATATATTTTTTCTTACTTCGAGAACATTGGGGAACGGAAGGTAAGTTCGGATGAGGTAGATTGATTTTCAGACTATGGAGGTTTTTTAGCGTGACTCAAAACGGGATTGTATTGGTTGTGAGTGTCTCGATAATACATGGAGATAAGGTGCTTATGATCAAAGAAAACAAAGCAACTGTTAAGAATACGTGGAACTTCCCGTCAGGGAGAGTCGAATATCATGAAGATATTCTAGAGGCGGCACGTCGAGAAGCAAAGGAAGAAACCGGGTATGATGTTAAACTTACAGCCACTACAGGCATTTACAATTTTATGAGCAGCACAAATCATCAGGTTATTTTATTTCATTTTATTGGTGAAATCATCGGTGGTTCTCTTCAGTTAGATACAGCGGAGATCATTGATTCGAAATGGATAGCACCTGCGGATTTGTTAGTCCCAGATTTTCTGGAGCTCCGCGATAAAGAAGTTATACAACGGATCACCCAAAATTTGATCTCTCAAAAGGAATACTCGTTATCCTTATTCAACAGCTCTCTGGAGAACATGGTTTAAACTAACAAGAGAATTTATATAGAGGTGGAATGACATGCCTAAAATAGACAACATGCTAGCCATTCTATGGATGCTTCGATCAGGTGAAAAAATTACTGCAAAACAAATCTCGGAAAAGTTAGAGATGAATATAAGGACTGTGTATCGTTATATTGATACCATTTCAACAAGTGGTGTACCTATCATTTCAGAACCAGGACATAACGGTGGATACACTTTAATGAACAATTTTATTGAAGCTCCTCTTTTTTTTGATGTTGAGGAGCAAACTTCACTATTTCATGCTGCAGTTTTTGCAGAAGAAGCCGGATATTATGGAGGTGAAGCACTAGATAGGGCCATTTCAAAACTAAGTAAATACTCAAATCAAGAGCAGGAAACCAAGATAAACCAACATTTAACTAGTCTTGAAGTCATAAGTCGATTAAGTTCACGCTCGATGCAGCCTTTTTTGAAGGAGTTGGAGCAGGCCGTAGCAGACGGGTACTCAGTAAAAATCCTCCACCATAAAAGTGGCAGAAAGCAAATACATGATAGATTGATTGATCCGTACAGACTTATCTATTGGAATAATAAATGGTATGTGATTGGATTTTGTCATCTTAGGAATGATATCCGTAGCTTTAGAGTAGACCGAATTGAAGATCTAATGCTAACCAAAAATAAGTTTGACCAGCCAGAACATTTTTCAGCACGTGCCTTTTTTATGAAAAACTTTCTTCCAACTATAGAAGATAAGGAAGAGATTATTTCTTTGGTTATTCATGGGGATACAAGTGTATTAGCTGATATTTGCCAACATTGGTTTTTAGGACATTATTTGCAAGAGCGGACTTCAAATCAAGCTGTATTTCATTTTGAGAGAGATATGATACATACATATGTACCTTATTTCCTATTATCGTACGGTAAATCTATTCGTATTATTGAGCCAATCAGCCTTAAGAAAAGAATGATTGAGGTTTTGTCGGAGTTAATAAATTTCCATCAAAATGGATGACTTCCCTGACGCTAGTTGTCAGTGAAGTAGTGTTACAGTTGGCTATATCAATTGTGATTGGAGTGTTGATGGATGCAAACGAAAAAAGTTTTTCTATATGTATTTAATACGATGTCGGACTGGGAATATGGATATTTAGTTGCTGAACTGAATTCAGGAAGATACTTCAAAAAAGATGTAGCACCTATAAACGTAATTACAGTAGGAGCTAATAAAGAAATGATTACTACGATGGGAAGACTGAGCATAAAACCAGATATTTCCCTTGATGAATGTACACTTGAGAGTGAAGATCTTTTAATTTTGCCAGGAGGGACTACTTGGAATGAAGAAATTCATCAACCTATCTTGGAAAGAATTGGCCAAGCTTTAGAGCTTGGCACTATTGTTGCTGCCATTTGTGGTGCAACGGACGCCCTTGCGAATAGGGGATACTTAGATACTAGAAAGCATACAAGTAATAATTTAGAGTACACTAAAATGGTATGTCCAAACTATAAAGGAGAAAGGTTCTATGAGGTGGGACCTGCGGTATCTGATGTGAATTTAGTTACTGCCTCAGGAATAGCTCCTCTAGAATTTGCGATGGAAGTACTGAAAAAATTAGATGTTTTTGCACCAGATACATTACATTCATGGTATTACCTGAATAAGACTCATCAACCTGAATACTTCTTCCAGTTAATGAATTCAATAAATAGCTGAGCTGAAAAATCAACTTAGCAGTTTTGTATTCGTTCAAAAAAATACTAAAGTAACTGAAAAGCTCACTTTCGCAATTTTGTTTTGCAGAGAAGTTGGGCTTTTTAATTTGTAAAGGTCAGGATCATTTTAGATTCGACGAGGTTACATTTTTGAGTTTGAATAGTACATATGCTATCATTTACATCACCTTTATGCTCGATTGATAGCGGAGCTTAACGCTCAATAATCTACACAAATATTTATAAAAGGAGTGGCTTGCTATGAGAAGCGTCAACATACATATTAGGGATATTTCCGTTGATGATGCTGCCGGACTACTCCAGTTGCAGCAAGAAAACCGTGATTTTTTTGAAAGCTATGCACCGACACGCACCGACGATTTTTATACGATGGAAGGACAGGTTAAGCGTATTCAAAGGCAGGCCGAAGATAGAAAAAATGACCAGGCATATAATTTTGGAATCTTTACAAACACCGATCATATGTTAGTGGGGACGGTAAGCCTCTTCCACGTGATGCGTGGCCCTCTTCAAAGTGCATATATCGGATATGACTTAGATCAAAAAAACAATGGTAGAGGCTATACGACTGAGGCTGTTCGGTTAGTCGTTGACCATGGCTTCAATACATTGAAATTACATAGAATTGAAGCAGGAGTAATGACGCATAATATTGCTTCAATTCGAGTGCTTGAGAAAGTTGGCTTTCAAAAAGAAGGCATTGCTCGTCAGAATGTTCATATCAATGGAAACTGGGAGGATATCAGATCCTCGCGATTCTTAACCCACACAGTTAGTTCTTTTGCCATGCACAAATAAGGCCGTTAATGTATAACGGCCTCATTTGTGCTGTATGAAGAGTGAGTTATTAATTTTTCATTAATGAAATTTCTCAGACTTAGTTTATTTTGACTAATCCACTTCATCGATCTCCAGACTTACAACTACTCCGTTCTTCTCTAAATTTTTCACGACCTGCTCCGCATGCTCATTCAGCGGGTTATTACCCAGATATACCTCGGTTAAATGAGGAATCGTTTCAAGCACAGCAATATCCTGAATGAGGTTATCTTGCAGATAAAGATATTGTAAAGTTGGATGATTCTGTAAAGGTGTCAAATCCTGGATCCGATTATGGTCCATAATGATCCATTCAAGATTCGTCTTCTGAAGTGGTCTTAAGTCCGATACCTGGTTGCCGCTGGCAAGCAAACTTGTAAGATTGCGTAAATTTTTCATAGGTTCTAGACTTCTTATTTGGTTATCACTAATCAATAAACTTTCCAAATTGCGTAATCCTGAAAGAGGAGATAGATCTGTAATTTGATTGCCATCTAATGCCAATAGGTTTATTTTTGTCAGCTTGGAGAGTGGTTTTATATTTTTGATTTTATGGCCAGGTAGGACTAATTCCACGATGTTAACTGCATATTCAAGTCCTTGCAGACTTGAAATCTTACGTTTTGCATCCATTGAATATAAGGATTTTAATTTCTTCAAATGGCTTGCTTTCAGTTCTTTTTTACCCGATAGCTTCAAATCTGTTCGAATGACTTGTGCCAAAACGGGATCCTTAACGACTGAGGCTGCCAAAATTGTTGTTGTCGGTATTACTAAAAGCATCAAACACATTACGATTAAACTTTTTACGAATTGATTAGGCATAGTAAACTCCTTAAAATTAGTATCTGGATTCGTTTTCTGTGATCGGTGATCTCAACTATGTATGATTCACTGCGCTCTCCTTATATGATTTAATAATATAAATATACCATGATTTGGAACATGTTACCTTGTTATATTATCATAATAATAGCTAGAATCCATTGTACAAAAAAGGGAGTGCAGGCACATGGCTGAAGAACCGTTTATCTTTCTAGCGGGTATACTATGTTTTTTCGCTCCAATCTACTTTAGAAGATCAATGATGTCTATTCAAATGATTGCAGGAGTTATTCTATTCTGTTGTATTCTAATTTTTCACGAAGATACCCAAGTTAAATTGATTTATCTATTAGCTTTTGTTTGGGTATTTGGTTCAATTAGTGCATTAAGTGTATCCGCAGATAAGTCAACAAAGTAGTTATTCACAATTCCATAGCCCACGTTTTGAGAGTAGACTGCTGGTTCATCACCAACAGTCTTTTTTGTTGTCACCTATTCTCACTTATTGATTCGAGAAACTTAAAAACGCCAAAAAAATTATCTGGATTCCTTTATAAATGAAAATATATGGATTTTGAAGTTAACTTTATTGACACGTAATTTTGTTATTGTGCTACAATTGCTAAAAATAGTAACACGAATATGAACTGGAACGAATCTGGTTGGGAGAATTGCTGCATTTTTAGAGGAGAGAAAGTGGTCCATTTCAAAAGGGGGAAAAGGGAAACATGCACGGGATTTCATGGAAAAAACGTTCAAGTCAGGCAGGGCTTAGTCTTTTACTGTTGTGTGCAGTAGGGCTCGCAGGATGTACGCAAGGTGCTTCATCGGTTCAAGAGAGCCAGGCACTTGCAGCTTCTCACCCGAGGGATGAACTGGTGCTTGCGGTAGGGACAGAGCCGGAAGGCGGGTTCGATCCGACAACAGGCTGGGGGCAGTACGGTTCGCCGCTTTTTCAGAGTACTCTGCTGAAAAGAGATGCCAAGCTGCATCTGGTCAATGACCTGGCAACAGACCATTCTGTCAGTGAAGACGGCCTCACATGGACCGTTTCGCTGCGGGATGACGTGAAGTTTTCGGATGGTGAACCGCTGACGGCGGAAGATGTTAAGTTCACATTTGAAACGGCGTCCAGCAGCGGATCGGTTATCGATTTGACAAATATGGCCGAAGTGCAGGCTCCCGATTCAACAACGGTCGTCTTTACATTGAAATCGCCTCAGTCCACGTTTATCAGTATCCTGACTACACTTGGAATTGTGCCTGAACATGCCTATGGATCCGATTATGCTGAGCATCCTGTCGGCTCCGGTCCTTACAAGCTAGTGCAGTGGGATAAGGGACAACAGGCCATCGTGGAAGCAAACGAGCAATACTACGGTCAAAAGTCTGCATTCCGCAAACTGACATTTCTCTACCTGGACGAGGATGCAGCCTTTGCGGCAGCCCAAGCGGGATCAGTCGATATTGCAGCCATTCCCGCCGCATTCAGCAAGCAGGAGGTAAGCGGCATGACGCTGGAATCGGTGAAAACCGTGGATAACCGGGGAATCATGTTTCCGATGCAACCTGCGGGCGGTACTTCCGCTGACGGTTTCCCCGCAGGAAACGATGTGACGTCCGACCTGGCCATTCGCCAAGCGGTGAACGTGGCCATTGACCGCAATGCATTGGTTGAAGGCGTGCTGGAGGGCCATGGTCGTCCTGCATACTCGGTCAGTGATGATCTGCCTTGGGGGAATCCGGACGCTGTATTCGCAGATGCGGACGTTCAAGAAGCCCAGCGAATACTGACGGCTGGCGGCTGGACAGATACAGACGGTGATGGGGTGGTGGAAAAAAACGGTATGGAAGCCGAGTTCAACCTGCTCTATTTTGCAGGAGATCTGACCAGACAATCCATTGCCCTTGCTGCAGCGGATATGGCGGCCCAGGCTGGCATCAAAATCAATGTGGAAGGCAAGAGCCGAGAAGAGACGAAAAAGCAGGCTTACGCCAATGCCGTGTTATTCGGATGGGGAAGTCATGACCCGCTGGAAACCTACAATCTGTACAGCAGCACGCACAAGGGGGAGGGATACTACAATGTGGGGCTGTATTCCAATCCGGCGGTGGATGGCTGGATGCAGCAAGCTCTCCAAGCTACGAGTGAAGAGGAAGCTCTTCCGTTCTGGCAGAAGGCAGAGTGGGACGGGACGACAGGATTCAGTTATCAGGGCGACGCCCCTTGGGCATGGCTGGTGAATATTGATCACCTGTATTTGGTCAAAGATGGACTGAACATTGGTGAACAACAGATTCACCCGCATGGTCATGGCTGGCCGGTGACATCCAATCTGGAGGAATGGTCCTGGGATGATAACTCGAAGTAGGCAATGCAGTGCCAGTTCTGACCGACATTGAGGAGAGATGGTATGACAGGCATTCTTGGATGGGGAAGGTTTATTGGGGTGAAGCTGTTGCGACTCCTATCTCTGCTGGCAGGAGTCAGCGTGGTGGCTTTTATATTGATGCAGTTCTCGCCCGTGGACCCGATCGAGGCCTACATCGGGGGAGACATGATCAGAGTGAGTGCCGAGCAGCGAAGTCTGATTGAAGAACGGTGGGGATTGAATGACCCGCCTGCCCAGCGTCTATTCACCTGGGGACAGGCATTGCTCCAGGGTGATCTGGGAACGTCGATGATCTACAGACAGCCGGTTGCGGATATCATTCAGGAACGATTCCTGAATTCTGCTGCGCTTATGGCGGTGGCATGGATTTTATCCGGTGTGATTGGCTTCAGTCTGGGCGCGGTCGCAGCAATGAAACGGGAATCCGTGCTGGATCGCTTGATCTGTTGGTATTGCTATACGCTGGCTTCCACGCCGGTATTCTGGATGGCCTTGCTGCTGCTTATGGTGTTCGGCGTATGGCTCGGCTGGCTTCCGGTTGGCTTGGGTGTTCCTGCAGGGATGGCAGCTGATCAGGTGACATGGACAGATCGAGCCATGCATATGGTTCTTCCTGCATTAACCCTGAGTCTGACTGGTGTAGCAGCCATTGCCCTGCATACCCGCCAGAAGCTGCTGGATGTGCTGGACTCGGACTATATACTCTTCGCCAGAGCAAGGGGCGAACGAGGCGTGCAGCTGTTTCGCAGGCATGGATTCAGACATGTCGTGCTGCCCGCGTTAACGCTGCAGTTTGCTTCATTCAGTGAATTGTTTGGAGGAGCTGTTCTTGCAGAACAGGTTTTTTCTTATCCGGGGTTGGGGCAGGCCACCGTGCAGGCTGGACTACGGGGGGATGTACCGCTGCTGCTCGGGCTTGTCCTGTGCAGCACGATCTTTGTTTTTACCGGCAATCTGCTGGCAGACATTCTCTATCGGTTCATTGATCCGCGGATGAAGGAGGAACTGTTAACATGAAGCAGGAAATGAAGCAGTCCTCCAGACCCATTCGTGCTGTACCGCGGCTGCGGACAGGGGGATCTGATGAAGCGGAGAAGCGGAATGACGGTAAACCGTGGAGGCGTCAAGCTGGATTGTCTCCAGGGGGTTCTCGTTTTGAGAAGCAGCGGAGGAGCTATGCAAACCCGCACAAACGAGCCCTGATCTGGGGGAGTCTGGCACTCGGCTGGATTGTTATCGTATGGCTGGCAGGGTTCGTGCTCCCCGCAGAATCCACGCTAACTTCGTTGAAAAACCGGAATTTGGCCCCGTTATGGGCACATCCCTTCGGCACGGACTGGTTGGGACGGGACATGTTCATGCGTACGCTGAAGGGATTGACGACCAGCATTCAGGTTGGTTTGCTTGCCGCGTGCGGAGGAGGGATCGTGGCGCTAATGCTCGGTTTGATTGCTGCTTCAGGAAAGCTTGCCGACAGGGTGGTTTCATGGTTAATCGATCTGTTCTTGAGTGTACCTCATCTGGTATCACTCGTGATGCTGGCCTTTGTCTTCGGTGGAGGCCTGGCTGGTGTTGCGGCTGCCATCGCACTGACCCACTGGCCGAATCTGGCCCGGGTTGTTCGTGCGGAGATGATTCAGCTGAAATCGGCAGATTATATTCATATTTCCCGCAGGCTGGGCCAATCCCGGTTTCGGATTGCTACACAGCACATGCTTCCTCACTTGGTTCCACAGTTGTTCGTGGGTACATTGCTGATCTTCCCTCATGCCATTCTGCATGAGGCTGCAATTACGTTTCTGGGGCTCGGGCTGTCGCCGCAGCAGCCGGCCATTGGGATTATTTTGTCAGAGTCGATGAGATATCTGTCCGCAGGCATGTGGTGGCTTGCCTTTTTCCCGGGGCTGGCACTGTTATTGGTCGTTCGTGCCTTTGATGTGCTCGGGAACAGTTTGAAAGTGTTGACAGGGACAGGTAGTTCAAGGGAGGGAGGATAACCATGGCTCTTCTTGAAGTAAAAGGGGTCTCCGTTTCATTCAGACGAGCTCGTGGCTGGTTTGCATATGAGGAGAGTGAGGTCATTCAGGATCTGGATCTGACCGTGAACGAAGGCGAGATTGTAGCTGTCGTAGGTGCAAGTGGATCTGGTAAAAGCGTGCTGGCACAAGCGATCATGGGCATCCTTCCTGCCAGTGCCAGACTTGAGGGACAGATCTGTTATGCTGAGGAGCCGCTGACGAGAGAGCGGCAGCTTCGTCTGCGCGGAGATGAACTGGTGTACATTCCCCAATCGGTTACTCACCTGGACCCGCTGCTCAAGGTAGGTAAGCAGATCCAGCCAGTTCACCGGAAGCCCGGTGAGCGCCGGGTATCATCCAGGTTGCAGATGGTTAAAGCAGAGAGGGAACTGACGGATCGTTATCAATTGCCCCAGGGAACCAGCAAGAAGTATCCATATGAACTCTCCGGAGGCATGGCTCGGCGGGTACTCATGGCAACGGCGACTTCCGGTGAGCCCAAGCTGATTATTGCCGATGAGCCGACACCGGGAATCCATCCGGAAGTGCTGGCAGACACGATGAAGCAATTTCGGGAAATGGCTGACCGAGGTGCAGGGATACTGTGGATTACCCATGATATTGCCTCGGCGCTGACCGCAGCAGATCGAATCGCTGTATTCTATGCGGGTTCCTGTGTGGAGATCGCGCAGGTCATCGATTTTGCAGGCATAGGAGATGGATTGAGACATCCTTATACACGTGCACTGTGGAATGCTTTGCCGCAAAATGGTTTCCAGCCCATCCTGGGCTCTCAGCCGTTGGCGAATCAGCGGAAGGGAAGCGGTTGTCCGTTTGCACCCCGCTGTACTGCTGCGACATCTGCATGTACAGATCAACATCCTGAATTGAGGAAGCTGCGAGGCGGAGAGGTGAGGTGTGTTCATGCCACTTGAAGCACGGAATGCCGGTTACGGATACGACAAGAACCATTGGATATTTCGGGAGTTGAACCTGAAGCTGGAGCAGGGACAAGTCGTCGGATTGTGGGGACCCAGTGGATGTGGCAAAACGAGCCTGGGACGCATCCTGGCAGGGTATGCTGAACCTATGGCAGGAGAAGTGCTGATGGACGGCAAGCCACTTCCCCGAGCTGGAGCCTGTCCGGTTCAACTTGTATTTCAGCACCCGGAAAAAGCAGTCAACCCACGCTGGCGAATGCGCCGTATATTACATGAAGCTGAGATGACGGAGCATCCGATTCTGAATGCTCTGGGTATTCAGCCTGAATGGCTAGATCGCAGACCGGGTGAATTGTCTGGTGGGGAGCTGCAGCGCTTCTGCGTGGCCCGCGCACTGGGCAAGGAAACGCGTTACCTGATTGCCGATGAGATGACAACAATGCTGGATGCCATCACACAGGCCCAAATCTGGCATACTGTAATGGATACGGCTCGTGAGCGTAATTTGGGGCTGCTTGTGATCAGTCATGATCTTGACCTGCTGAATAAACTTTGTGACCGAATCATTCCCATGCCTGTATCCTAGCTGTAAAATAAGCCATCTTCCTTCGACTTGATCAAGGAAGATGGCTTATTTTATAGGTATTAGTTTTGTTTGTTCAATTGATTCACCATCACGGAAAGTCTGCGCATGGCTTCTTCAACCGTGGACCGTGGACAGGCTACATTCATGCGCATGTATCCCGTGCCTTCCGATCCGAAGACGGTGCCGTCATTGAAGGCAAGACCTGCTTCGTTCAGGAGCAGTCGTACAAGTTCTTCCTGGGGAACACCAAGCTTGTTGAAGTCCATCCAGAGCAGATAGGTCGCTTCAGGCAAATCAATGCCTACATCAGGCATGTGTTTCGCGACATACTCCTGAACGTATTCCATATTTCCCCGGATATAGGCGAGGCAGTCATCCAGCCATTGTTCGGCTCCGTTGTAGGCAGCCTCGGCTGCAATGGCGCCCAGTGTGCTGATGCTGGCAAGGCCCATCGTTTTAACGCCCTGGGTAAAGGATTCGCGCAAGCTGGCGTTTGGAATAATGATGTTGGATGTACACAGACCGGGAATATTAAATGTTTTGCTTGGTGCGGTACAGATGATGCTCAGATCGGCAATGGCCTCCGAAACCTGGGACAGTGGAATATGCGTGCCACGTTCGTGCACAAGATCGGCATGGATTTCGTCCGAGACCACAAGTACATTATATTGCACGCACAGCGCAGCAAGGCCTTCAAGCTCCTCGCGAGACCATACACGTCCAACGGGATTATGAGGGCTGCAAAGGATAAGCATCTTCACTCGGCCTGTCTGCAGGCAGGATTCCAGATGTTCCAGATCCATGGAATAGCGTCCGTCTTCGAAACGGAGGGGATTCGTCATCAATTCTCTGTCCTGGCCACGTACCACTTCGTAAAAGGGGGCATAGACCGGAGTTTGAATCACAACAGCATCACCCGGTGCCGTAAAACGTTGAACGGCAATGCTTAGGGCTGGAACAATCCCAGGTGTAAACACAACCCAATCATCGTTGATTTTCCAGTTGTGGCGGCGTTCCATCCATCCTCTTAGCGCTTCGTGATATGCATCCGTACGCATGGTATAACCGAAAATGCCATGTTCCATCCGTGTCTGCAATGCCTCAATGACAGATGGTGGTGCGGCAAAGTCCATATCAGCGACCCACATAGGCAGCGCATCGGCCACGCCAAAGATCTCCTCCAGTGCGTCCCATTTCTCCGAACCGGTAGAGAGACGATTAATCGGCTCATCAAATGTGTTTTTCTTCATTATTAGGTTCCCCCTTCTAATCCGTTCATTCGACCACAATCGACAGATAATTATCTAATAAATTTGTTATTTTCGCAACTCTTGACCTGATTCTAAACTCCCTACGGTATGGTCCAAATTCATTGGATTTATTCACCTGAGCATTACATCAATACTGACCTATGTAGCATTTCTTCTCTTTCAACTCTATCCACTGTACAGAAGCTGCTATTCGGCTAAAGGGTTTATTTCACACAAAAAAACCACCGCAGCGCCATCTTCCCGATGACTTCCTTCCTGCGATGGTTGTATCTTCACTCGGCTTGTCCCATGAAATAACTTATAAGTGCTCGTTGAACCATCTGGCGATGTGCTCCAGACGTCTCACTCTCAGATGAGGGTGACCGCCTCTGGAAAGTTCATGATTAGCTCCGGGGAAACGAACGAGACGGGTCGTTTGTCTGCGGCGCTTCAGGGCAATATACAATTGCTCAGCTTGTTCAATCGGACAACGAAGGTCCTGTTCACCATGTAGGATCAGCAGGGGCGTATTTATTTTCCCGACGTAAGCCAGAGGAGAGTGTTTCCATAATAGTTCCGTATCCTCCCACGCATTGCCGCCAATCTGATCTTCGGTGAAAAAATATCCAATGTCGCTGACACCGTAAAAGGAGAGCCAGTTGGAGATGGACCGCTGCGTGACGGCTGCCTTGAACCGGTCTGTATGTCCAACAATCCAGTTGGTCATGAAGCCCCCATAGCTGCCTCCGGTGACGCCCAAGCGGGTTTCATCAATGAACTCATAGGTGGACAAGGCATAATCAACGGTCTCCATAAGGTCACGGTAATCTCCACCGCCGTAGTCACCACGACAGGCATTCACGAACTGTTGTCCATAACCCAAACCACCACGTGGGTTGGTATAGACGACGGCGTAGCCCTGCGCAGCAAGCATCTGGAATTCATGCATAAAGGTAAAGCCATACATCATGTGAGGACCGCCATGAATCTCAAGAATGGTTGGGATTTTGACGCCATCTACCATGCCGATTGGTTTCATAATCCACCCCTGCAGCTGCAGGCCATCCGAGGTATCAAACCAGAACGTTTCCGGTACACTGAGCCGGATCTCTCCTTGCAGTTCTGGATTGCTGTGAGTCAGCTGGATGGACTCGGCTCCGTGATCATCCGGCTTGGGATACCAAAAGAGATCTCCTGGGCTTTGCGTGTCGGCAGCGGCGGCAACCATTTCACCATTCTCCAGTTCCGCAAACTGATAAAACTCTTTCTCCGCAGGCAATACATACTCCGCTTGACTGCCATCCAGAGCAACACGTGCGATTCGGACGCTGCCATGAACGGTAGCCAAACAGAGAATGGAAGAGCCATCGCGAGTGAATAATGGCCCCGTTGTCGTCAGATGGGCGCGCATATCTCCGACGATACTATGATTCATCTGTACGTCCCAGTCACGGGTCAGGCACAGCGGTTGACCACCCGAGATCGGGAGCGTGTAGAGCTTCACGAGAGTGGCATTTCCGTAAGAGCGATCACTTGCAAGCAGGGCTAGGGATTGTCCATCCGGTGCATAAGCCAGTCGACTGAAGGTGAATCCTTCCGGAGTCAGCTGCTGTATATCAGATCCGTCTGTTTTGGCTAGGTACACATGATTGGTCAGTGCATAATCGTTATGCTCCTCGCCCGCTTCCGGCAGCTGGGCAATCCAGGCAATGGACGCTCCGTCAGGTGACCATGCATAATCACCGACGTCGAAATGGCCTGAGGTAACTGGAGCGGCTTCACCGCCGTCAACCGAGATTCGGAAGAGGTGAGAGCGTCTGCCATTCCATAATCCTCCGCCGTCCGATTTCATGCGAATTCGATCAACAACAAGTTCTTGCGGCAGTTTGTTGTCTGGATTGGATTCGTCTTCTGCTTCACTGTGCATATCGACAGAGGATTTCACAAGTAACGCCTGGCCATCCGGAGACCAGACGAGGGAACTTGCTCCGTGTTTCAGCTGGCTGACTTGTCGTGCTTCTCCGCCATCTGAGGCAATGATCCAGACTTGTGTTTTTCCCTCATGCTCCCGCAAAAAGGCAAGCTGTGACCCGTCCGGCGACCAGGAGGGCGAGTGATCCTTGTCACCGGAGGTAAATACCCTGTCCTTCTGACTTTCCAGATGAAGGAGTCTCAGGTGAGAAGAGTAACCGTCCCGGTTGTCATTCGTCTTCCGACTTACATATACCAGCTGTTCGCCTCCAGGAGACGGGGTTGGATCATTCACCCATGTAATCTGATAAAGATCTTCCGATGTGATGCCACGCAGACTGTGCATTGATTATCCTCCCACCTTGTTTTACAAGTGTAATTTCCTAACCTTTCCATTTATATTAAAGGAAAGCAGGGGGGAGGACAACATGCTTCTTCACGAATAAAGATTGCTGCTCTGCAGATATCGTACCCAGGAGGAATTACTGAACGTATGGCGAATCCTAATGGTTGAATTGTCATGAACGGGATGAAGTGGGGCCGGATTGTCCTGTTTGAAGTGGGTTTGTTTTGGTTAATAACCTATGTGTTTTCTGTCTGTTAACATTACTGCTCTTATATAGAAGGTATAAATCATTGCCTATTTCACTCGAATTAAAGGAGGAGCACGAGATTGTCGACATCCTATGAACAACAGCATGTGGAATATCCGAGCCGTAAACGAATGGCATGGCTTGCGGCCGGAGCTGCACTTTTTGTGGCGGCCGGATTTTTTTTGATGTTCAGCGATTCTTCAGATACAGGGGATTCTGTCATTTCCGCGGTTGTAGGTCTGGTTTCCGTCCTGTTTTTTGGACTCTGTCTTGCATACAGCTTGGTGAAGATCATCAAGAAGGAACCTTCCTTTGTCGTCAATGAGCAAGGATTCGTGGACTCCTCCTCGTATACGTCGGGAGGCTTCATTCCGTGGAAAGATGTAGAGAACATTTTTATGTATGAGTTGATGGGGCAGACCATGATCGGAGTTAAACTAAAGGATGAGCAAGCCTTCCTGGATCGTCAGACCGGAGTGAAGCGCAAGCTGATGACTGTGAATACACAGATGGTGGATGCTACGGTGAATATTGCCCAGAGCAGTCTGTCGTTGCCGCTGGAACAGCTGTATATCATGATGGTGGGACGATGGAAGCGTGCGAGTGAAGTATACAAGCCAGGCCAGCACGACAAGCCATGATTTCGAAATACGTCATAAGAATAGGAGGAATGCAAAATGGCAACACATGGAGAAAAGATGCGTACAGTTCTGCTGCCTGACGGCACGTCCCTGCCTGCCATAGGACAAGGCACATGGTACATGGGAGTAGACCGTTCAGCCCGTGCACAAGAGGTAAGAGCATTGCGTAACGGGATTGAACTTGGCATGACAGTGATTGATACGGCAGAGATGTATGCTGAAGGCGGGGCGGAAGAAGTCACCGGAGAAGCGATAGCGGACTGCCGGGATGATGTTTTTCTGGTCTCCAAGGTCTATCCGCATCATGCAGATCGCAAACAGATGGTGACAGCCTGTGAGAACAGTCTCCGGCGTCTGGGTACAGACCGGTTGGATCTATATCTGCTGCATTGGCGGGGAAGCGTACCTCTGCAAGAGACGGTTCAAGCATTGGAAGAGCTGAAGCAAGCGGGTAAAATCTTGCGCTGGGGCGTGTCCAATCTGGACACGGAGGACATGCAGGAGCTATGGAATATTCCGGCTGGCCAGCATTGCGCCGTAAATCAGGTATTGTATCATGCTACATCGCGCGGTATTGAGATGGACCTGCTGCCCTGGCTCCGGGAAAGGCATGTTCCCATCATGGCGTACTGCCCGCTCGCTCAGGGAGGCAGGCTGCGTACCGAGCTGCTGGAGCATCCGGTTATACGCGACATTGCTGCAGACCGCGGAGTGAGCACATCACAGATTGCGTTATCGTGGGTTATCCGGGATGGGGATGTGCTTGCGATTCCCAAAGCTGTGCAGTTGTCTCATGTGGCAGAGAATGCCGCAGCCATGGATATTGTTTTAACAAGTGAAGAAGTGGAACGGTTAAATAAAGCCTTCCCGGCACCAGCAGGTAAAGTTCCTCTGGATGTTGTATAAATTGGCGTAGTGGTGTACCAGGCTGGTTCACCAATTAGCTTGGTTGAAGATAGAGCAGATCTTATATGATCTGCTCTTTTTTTATTTTGGCCCATAGTCATAGGACATCCATGTGGAATTGCAGCATAAGGATAGAAATAAATAGGCTTTACAACAACATAGCACTAGTGTACTATGTAACTAACACACCGGTACAGAGAGGAGCGAGTGCTTTGTGGCTATGGAATTCGATAACAACTTACCTATATACCTGCAGATTATGCAGTACATCAAGAAACAGATTGTAACAGGCACACTGAAGGCAGGCGATAAGATTCCTTCGGTCCGGGAATTGGCGGCTGAGCTGCAGATTAATCCCAACACGGTACAACGGACATTTCAGGAATTGGAGCGGGAAGAAGTGGTCGAAACGAAACGGGGTCTGGGCAGATATGTCACAAGTGAGGAGTCGAAAATAATGACCATCAAAAAAGAAATGGCGGGAGAACTGCTGGAGCGTTTTTTGACAGGCATGCAGGAGCTCGGGATTGAAGAACAGGATATTGTTACGATCGTTGCGGATGCCATTGCTGGAGGTCAGTCGTCACAGCACAGTCATGAACAGGGGAAGGGAGGAGCAGGGCATGAGTAACATCCTTGAATTGAATCACATCAGTAAAATGTACGGCGGCAAGCGGGCACTAAGCGATGTTACGCTTACGGTTGCGCCAGGCAGGATTGTCGGGCTTCTTGGCAGCAACGGCAGCGGCAAGAGTACCTTGATGAAGCTTGCTGCCGGATTGCTGCATCCTTCAAGTGGGACCATTCAGATCACGGGTAAACCGGTTGGGCTTGAGACCAAATCGCTCGTTTCCTTCATGCCGGATCGTCCATTGACCGAGAAATGGATGAAGGTTCGTGATGCGATTGCATACTACCGGGATTTTTATGCTGATTTTGATGAGGCAAAGGCCAGGGAAATGCTTGATTTTATGAAGCTCGCTGAGGGTGACAAGGTAAGACACTTATCCAAAGGCATGAATGAAAGACTTCAACTAACACTGGCTCTTTCCCGCAAGGCTCGCCTGTATTTGCTGGATGAACCGATCGGCGGTGTTGACCCCGTTGCCCGCGGCAAAATTCTGGATGCCATCGTAAAATTCTATGACGAAGACAGCAGTCTGATGATTTCAACACATCTGGTGACCGATATTGAACGGATTTTTGATGAAGTCATTTTCATCCGTGAGGGCGAGAAAGTGATGCAGGAAGAGGTTGAGACGCTTCGTCTGAAATACGGTAAAAGTGTGGATGAAATGTTCAAGGAGGTGTATGCGGAATGATGACATTGTTGAAATATGACTTTAGAAGGAATTGGAATATCCTGTTGGCAGGGCTGGTTGTATTGATCATCGTTCAGATCGGTCTGGCATTGTTCATGTCCGAGGTGGCAGGGCTAATTATTGGTATTATTGCTTATGCGGGGGCAGGTGTAGCCATCTATGTGAGAATGATTAAGACATACTGGTCCAACATCCGTGCGTACAATCGTCGTCTCGTACCCGTAACAGGACTGTCTCACCTATTGTCTCCGCTAATATTTGGTACACTGTGTGGGCTGGGGCTAACAGCAGTTGCCATCATTCATTATTTCCTCTATGTTGCCACGAATGCAAGAATGCACTTTCTTAGCTACATCCATCTTTCGGGTATTCATCTTTCGGATTGGCTTACTCTGCTGTTGTTTATTTGGTGGGTTGCCATCTTTATGACCATCATGATTTTTCTCTCCATATCCATTGGAGGCAGCTTCAGGTGGAAAGCAGGCCCGTGGATTAGTATCGTCTCATTCTTCGTGCTGACCAATCTGATCAGTTGGCTGGAGAATGTCATTCTTGCTGGTCGTTTCAACCCGAACGAGTTGTTCCAGTTTACTCAAGAGAGTACAGGGATCACACTTACAGCGAATGGAGTTTTGTGGTCAGATGGAAGGCTGGGGAGTATCCTATTTGAGATTATTGTGGCAGTAATTATGGTTGGAGTGGCTGTATATCTGAATAATAAAAAAGTAGAGGTTTAGCAGCATACTTCGGGGCGATATGAACCACACGGGCGATCAAGATCGTCCGTTTTTTTATGGCTGGAATACTAAGAATTCGACAAGTTGTGAAGCCATTTCCAATTTACATACGTAAATACATATATAGTGTGGACTTTACCGGGCAGGTTTAATTTCAGCAAAAGGGGAGGATGTTATGGAACTCTACTTCAGAGATAACTTTTTCAACGCAGGATACACCGAAATTATGGACGGGAATCAGGAGCAGGCCGGACATCTGGATCTGAAAAGTCTATTCGGATCTTCACTAGATGTGTTTGGTCCAGCGGGACTGATCTGCAGCGGTCGTTTTGGGATGTTAAGCAATCGCTGGGATGTCACTTCAGCGGATGGAGGACATCTTGGGGTCCTCCGAGCCAGAATGAGCTTTTTTAGTAAACGATACGAATACGATGCTGGACCGCGAGGAATCTATGAAGTATCTGCACCGGCATTTTCCCAGGAATATGATGTTAC
This sequence comes from Paenibacillus sp. ACRRY, assembly GCF_022346995.1. Lineage (GTDB taxonomy): Bacteria > Bacillota > Bacilli > Paenibacillales > Paenibacillaceae > Paenibacillus. The sequence continues at coordinate 447,858 of NZ_JAKRNM010000004.1, forward strand.
CGGAATGGGCGGCAGAATTGTGGCTAGCTTCAGGCGCACGAGCGGCTGGTTCAGTTCAGGAGCTTTTGTATTGAGTAACGAATCGGATCAGCTGGATACCTATGAATTGATTGCTGTCGTTATGGGTGTGCATGCCATCAACAAAAGACGAAACTCCGCTGCCACATAGCGCGCATGAACAACCCGAACCACATGGTTCGGGTTGTTCATTGTTATGTGGACACCTTGGCCTCAGAAGTCAGGTCTGGCTCACCTTGAGCCTCGGGGGCTGCATAACGTGCAAGCACCTTGGCTGCTGTCTCGGACATGCGATTGCGCAGCACAACGTTGTCTACAATCCGCACCCGTTTGCCGAGAAAGCGCATTTTGGACAACACATAATCCATTTCGCTTCGGGGGATCGTCAGCTCAATCCGGTAGGAATGCTGAGCTTCCATATACTCTACCTGTTTCTCGAAGCAGGAGAAGGCATATAGAATGCGTGACAATTCCTGATTGAACTCCGGCAGTACTTCAATCGTGATGGTTGTCTTACGTTTCTCAGTCAAATAGCGGATTTGCTCCGTATAACGTGAGACGTTTTGCGGTTCAAGGTGCTCGGACTCTACAGTGATAATGCTGTGCAGCTTGGTCGACATCAGTTTCCCGAATCGGGGGGCGTACCAGAGCACATACCACTCTTTCTTAACCATGGAATATTCAAGCTTGTACGGGAATCCGAATTGATCCTGAATGATTCGTCCATTGCGAACATGCCCCGTTAGTCGAAAAGCTTGATGGTTCATTATGATTTTGCGCAGTGGATTGAGCAGGGGATGGGAGACGCTGTGTTCTTCGCTTTTGGCTTTCTCGGTCAAGTACTCCTGCAGGTTCATGTCCGGCTCCGCATCCAGCATTTCTTGCAGTTTATGGTAAGTGGAAGGACTTAATGCTTCCTGGGCGGCAGTGTGATTCAGCATCATCCGGAGCCAGGCCCGTTCCTGTGAAGTCCAGGTGAACAGTCCAGTTTCATTCAATCTCGTCATGATCTGATAGTTGAACATCTTCTCGAACAGATTCATAATATTGGGCAATCTCCTTCCATTCCTTAATCATCTCCTGACGAAGCCTGTGAGGTGCAATGACCTCGCAGCTGGAGCCAAAACTCCGAAGCCATGGTTTAATCTCCGTCGTACCGTTAACCCGGATCTCATAGAGAAAGGTATGATCGGTTTCGGGTGTAATCGTGCCCCACTGGCCTTGCAGGCGTACCCGATCCAGAATGAAGTTGCGCTGACCGCTCTCAGGATGGAAAAACCGGGCTTGAACCGTAACCGTCTTCGCCGTATCCACCAGCCAGCTGTACCGGCTGACTTCTGTCCATTGCTGTTTGAGATCGTGCATATACTCTGAGCTTACCGCATCCAGTTCTTCCATCTGGGTGATGCCCTCCATTCGAAACTTCACGAACCCCCGGCGTCCCTGATATCCAATGACATACCACCGGCCATACTGGTGATCATATACAACTTCGAGCGGCAGGATCTGATTGGAATGTCCGCCGGCTTCGCGTTCGAATCGCGGATTCGTATTCTGCGAGCTGTAGCTGGATGGCTTTTTGGGTGAAAAATAGACAAACTGGACTCGCTTGCACTGGCGAATGGCACTAAGCAGGGTGTACAGATGGGCCTCATCCAGAATGCGGGAATAATAATGGTACTTGTATATAAAAGGTTCGGTTACTTCCTGCTCGGGATAGCTTGCGGCAATTGCCTTCTTCAGGCTGTCTCTTAGCAGATATCCCTGTACAGAGGGAACTTGGGTATTCGCCATGATGTCCACAAAATCATATAACTCCAGCTGTTCCTGGGCCGTTAGTTTGGTAAGGACGTCCTGCTGCAGCATATAGCGATAAGGCCTGCCACCCGGTTCCTTCCGGATTACACCGACTTCTTCCAAATACTTCAGATCGGTGCGGATCGTTTTTTCGTCAGGTAATGCGAGTTCCTCAGGCAGATCGGCGCAGCAGGCATCCAGCAGTTCCATCGCGGTCAGCGCGCTGCCTTGCAGTGTATGTAAAATGACAGAAAGCCGCTGAACCTCTGTTTCTTTCATCGATTTGGCCCGAAAAAGGAACAGAAGCAGGGGTTCCGCAGATTCCCCATATTGGAAACGGATGAGGTCCGTCATCTCTTTGTTCGGCTCTGAACCGTGGTGCTGGTCCGCCACGGATTGCATGATTTCTTTTAACCTGCGCGTCGTTTTATCAAAAGTATGTACGGAGATGCCGAGTCGTTCGGCATACTGTTTGCGATTGTATGCACCGCTTGTCAGAGACAGCATGCGAAGAAACTGAATTTCTTTGTCAAAGCTTTCTTTGGCCATGAATCATCACTCCTTGGTGGCCTGGAGTCAGGCAAATATGGATTAAGCAATGTGGAGATCCCCACTTCTTGTATCCCTTCATTGTAACAGGAAGCGTGGCGGGTTTCATTTTAAACTTACAAAGGTCGCCATACTTTCACCATGTTCTTCTGTGGATGGGTTAGACATAATGAGGGTATGAAGAGATACGGTGGCGAGCAGCAGAAGAGATAAAGGAGGTAGGCAGATATGACCCACATTCATGACGAAATGAGAGAAACCATCCGGCAGCAGCTTGCACAGATTGAACAGGAGGAACAGATTCGCATTATCTATGCGTGCGAGTCAGGCAGTCGGGCTTGGGGATTTCCTTCACAGGATAGTGATTATGATGTGCGTTTTCTGTACGTGAGGCCGCTGGAGTGGTACTTGTCGATTGAAGATAAACGGGATGTGATTGAACGTCCGATCAGTGATCAGCTGGATATCAACGGCTGGGATCTGCAAAAGGCACTGAAGTTATTTCGAAAATCAAATCCACCCCTGCTGGAGTGGCTGCAATCGCCCATTCGCTACGACGAGCGGTACAGTGTGGCAGAGCACATTCGTGCATGGTCTCCGCTTACGTTCTCGCCCAAGTCCTGCATGTACCATTATCTGAATATGGCCAAAGGGAACTTCCGGGATTATCTGCAAGGCGAGCAGGTGAAGATCAAAAAGTATTTCTATGTGCTGCGTCCGCTGCTCGCCTGCGGTTGGATTGAACGTTATGAAACCATGCCGCCCATGGAGTTTGATGAGTTAGTCAAGGAGATTATACCTGCGGGTTCGGCCCTATATGTCGAGATTCAAGAGCTATTGAGAAGGAAAAGAGCTGGAGAGGAACTGGATCTGGAGCCGAAGCTGCCAGCCATTCATTCCTATTTGGCAGAGAACATCGAGCATTTCGGACACATAGCTGCGGATATGATGAATGATCAGGTTGTAGAGTACGAAGAACTGAATCGAATTTTCCGATCTGCGCTGGATGAAGCATGGGCGGATAAAGAGTAGGAAGAAGGAGGAGTAATCCATGCATCTGATATTGAAAGCAAGCGGAGAGGGAGCAGACATTGTATCGCATCTACTCTCGAAGAATCCGAATAATGTGTATGACCGAACGGACAAGAGTGTGCGCGTAAGAATGGTATATACAACAGCTACAGAACGTGAAACCGAAGTGTTGATGCACGCCGAACCTGATCCCGTTGATCTGGTTAGAGGCACACCGGATGGTTACGATATTACGCAGTATATTAACGACCGTGAATTTGTGACCAGCAGCTTGTTCTGCTCTTACATACGTTCGGCACTGGGGACCGCACTTAATGGCAAACCGAAGGAAGCCTATGTACAGTATGTAGGGCATCCGTTCGACATGGAGCTCTCGTTCGGACCGGTGGCATCGGATCTGCCTGATCAAGCCATTGAGGAGTTGTTCTCGCCACTTGGCTACGCTGTGACCTTGGAGAGAGACGAGCTAACCTATACGTTTGATCTGAAAAAGAAAAGCACTGTCCGCCGCATCATTCTTCGCGGTCAGGTCACTGTGCAGAATGCACTGCGCCAGTTATTTTTGCTCATTCCTGTGCTTGATAACTATAAACATTATTTCATCAGCGAGGATGAAATCGATAAAATCAAGCGTTACGGAGAAGGTTGGCTGGACAGCCATCCGATGAAAGAAATGATCATCAAGCGTACACTGCGGTTCGCCGAATTGATTCGGCAGTATGAGCGTCAGGAGGGGGTTCTATCTGCGCCTGTGGAGGCGGTGAATGCCGGGGAAGATTACGTGAGTGCCTATGAAAAAGGCGATGGGCCTAGCGTTCCGTCTCAGCAGGAGGAACCACCCGTTCGGTTAAATGAACTACGCTATCGTGCAATCACAGATGTGGTTGCAGGCCTTCCGCTTAAGCGCCGCATTGTGGATATGGGTGCCGGCGAAGGCAAGTTATCCGCCCGCCTAGCTTATATTCCAGGCGTGGAGTCCATCTTGGCTGTGGAGCCTTCGGGACAGTCCCGGCTGCGGGCCATGGAACGCTTCGCCAAGCTGGAAGGACGAAGCGGGATCGCGGCTATGCCAGAGCCAGTCATTGGTTCACTGTTTTATTTTGATGAGCAGATGCAGCATCAGGACGTCATGATCCTGTGCGAGGTCATCGAGCACATCGAAGCTTACCGACTGGACGGCATCATGGATACGATCATGAACGAATACCAGCCGGAAGTCCTGCTCGTGACCACCCCGAACAAGGAATACAACGAAGTATATGCAATGGAACAGGAGAGCCTCCGCCATCACGACCATCGCTTCGAATGGACCAGGGCGCAACTGGAAGCCCAGTGCGAGACGTGGACGAAGCAGGGAGGGTACAGCTTTGAGATCAGCGGGATAGGCGAGCATGCAGAAGGCTTCGGTCAGCCAACCCAGCTGGTGATTTTCAGGAAGGAAAGGAGAGATCAACATGAGGGATAACCGGGGAGCAGCAGAAGGAATGGACACAGGCAGAACAACTCATGATCCGATGGCAGGAAGGGATTATAAGAGACGCCGCAAAATACACCTGCCTCATGCAGGCATCGTCGTGCTTGTCGGTCCGTCCAATAGCGGCAAAAGCACATTGCTGGAACGACTCGTGAAGGAAGGAGTCATCAAACGTACGGAAGCCGTCTCCTCGGATCAGTTCCGCATGCTGGTCGGAGATGATGAATATGTGGACTGGAAGAATCGTCCGCGAAGCGAAGCGGATGTGATCTATGCCGAATATCAGCAGGTATCGGCCAAGGCTTTTGAAGCCATGGAAGCCATGCTGGCGACACGCTGCAGATTGAACAAGCTGACTTGGGTCGATGCGACCCATCTGTATACGGAAGATCGTCAGCGTCTTATTCATCTCGCGAGAAAAGCCCATGTACCTGTCATTGCGATCGTACTCGATGTTCCGGAGAAGGAGCTGCTTGAGCGGGACGCTCAGCGTGATTATCCACGTGGCCGTCAGCGGGTGAAGCAGCAGGTGCAGCAGTTCAAACGCACACTGCGCACCATCCGTGAAGATGGCTTCGATGCCAATTACGTGCTGAAGCAGCCGGATGAACTTGAATTTGCCCGTACTGCCAATCCACTGATGGTCGACATGGGCGTAGGGATTGATATCATTGGCGATATTCACGGCTGTTATGATGAAATGATCGAGTTAATCATTCGTTTGGGATATGTAAAAGAGGGAGAAAACGGGTTATACCGTCACCCTGAGGGAAGAAAGCTGGTCTCGGTTGGGGACGTATCCAGCCGCGGACCTGCATCGCTTCCATGTTTAATGTTCTGGCAGCAGCATTGTGCCGCAGGGTTAGCCTACATGGTTGATAGCAACCATGGGTGGAAAATTGCCCGTTATCTGGACGGTCGGGACGTTACGCTTAGTCATGGAGATGAGTTTGTTGAGCAGGAGCTGAGCGACCTGGAACGAGAACATGGCACAGAGCCAGCGCAGCGAATACGCACAGATCTAAGAGAGTTTCTGCTGAATGCACCTTCCCATCTGGTATTCTCCCGGAACGGGGTACGCCAGGTGGTTGTGGCACACGCGGGTATTCGGGATCATTTTATCGGAAAGCAATCCAAACGCATTCAGGATTACTGCCGCTATGGTGACGTGGATGGAAATGATGAGTATGGACGGCCGGTTCGGAAGGAATGGTACGTGGATCACGCTTCAGGCGAATGTATCGTCTGGGGACATGATCCCCGTCCATATCCTACGATCGTCAATGATACGGTCAATATTGATCAGGGCGTTGTATTTGGGGGGATGCTGACGGGCTGGCGCATGCCGGAACGTGAGTCCGTTAGCGTCGCGGCATTGCAGGATTATGCTGGAGACCCGGATAGCCCGCTCAAGCGCTGGGAACAGCGCCGGTTTGCACCGCCAAACCTTCGGAAATTCAAGGAAGGGTTTACGGTGCAGACCGGATCCAGACTGGACATATCCATCCAGGGTGAGGTAGCCCGGACGGCGATTGATACGTTCTCCCACTTTACCGTACCGCTGGAGGAATTGGTCTATATCACGCCTACCATGAGCCCACCGCCAGTGGCCTCTTCGGTGGAAGGCTATCTGGAGCATCCGCGGGATGCATTCCAATATTACCGGTCGCAGGGTGTTACGCGCATGGTGGCTGAGAAGAAACATATGGGCAGCCGTGCCATTCTGCTCCTCTTCCGCGATCAGGAAGCTGCGAAGCAGCGAGTGGGTAGACCGATGCTGGGGAACATTGTGACCCGGACAGGGCGATCTTTTTTTGACCCAACCACAGAACAGAAGGTACTGACCAGATTGCATGCAGATCTGACCGCAGACGGATATTTTGAACGCCATCAGACGGAGTTTGTATTGCTGGATGCGGAGATTGTCCCCTGGAACCTGAAGGCTCGGGAACTGATTGCTTCGCAATATGCGCATGTGGCCGAGGCTTCGCTCATGGATCGCGGAACGGTGCTGGACAAACTGCGGGAAGCGGAAGCCGCCGGACGAGATGTGAGTGAATGGTTGCAGGAGACCGAAGTCAAACTGGGGAATGCGACTACATTCCGTGACGTATTTCAGAACTACTGCTGGGATGTGAAGGAACTCGGGGATATCCGTATAGCGCCGTTCCACACCCTGGCTCACAGCACGGGAACGTTCTGGGATCAGACACATGAATGGCATATGGAGCAGAACCGAGAGTTCGCCCGGATGTCCAGCTTCGTGATGGAGACGGAATATCGGGTGATTACGAGTGAGGCGGATGAAGCAGAAGTTATTCGTTGGTGGGATGAGATGACGGCAGCAGGACATGAGGGCATTGTTATCAAGCCAGAAACCTTCCGCACATGGAATGGGAACAAAATGATCCAACCTGCGATTAAAGTACGAGGGCGTGCATATTTGCACATCATCTATGGGATGGATTACCTGGCACCCGAGAATTTGTCCCGGCTCACCAAACGCAAAACATCCAAGAAGGAACGCCATGCCCTAATGGAAAGCGCTCTGGGTATGGAGGGAGTTGAGCGTTTTGTACGCAGGGAGCCTGTGGAGCGGGTTCATGAATGTGTGCTTGCCACGTTAGCGCTGGAGTCTGAGAAGGTGGATCCACGATTGTGATGGTCCGTAAAATAGTGAAAAACACCTTCCATTAGCTGAGATGAAGGCAGGTTCGGATGAGATTCCGAGCCTGTTTTTCGTTTTATTTGTAAAAACTTTACATTTAAGAACATTTGAATCAGGAGTCTTAACTTCAATATAAACGAACCAAAGCCCTATATCCTTCCATGGTTATCTGGGTAATAATGTTATATATAGCAAGTAGTCATTGGAATCTCATAACGTAACGATAGGAGGTAACCTGCATGGCATCCATGATTCTGCTGGTAAAACAGACGGAGGACGATGAAAAGGTTATTTATCGATTCGGACCCAATGAGCGGAAGATGGGACTGATTGAAATGAACAAGATCAAGGAAAGTGTGAAGGAATTGGAACCTGTTCAGGTTGAAGGGGTCAACCCCAGCTTTTTCTTCAATCGGGCGGCGCAGCGGCTGGTCCGGTGTTTGTTCAGGGAAGGCGGCAAGTTTCCGGAACGGACGACGTTTGAATCCTAGTTTTTCTTTTTGGCTGTGCAAGTAGGGGTTACTCGCACAGATCGCATATGTCATAACCAAAAAAAGTCCAAGCTCATCCGACTGGCGGAGCGCATGGACTTTTTTAGTTGCATCAAAACGTTTTGGCAAGAGAAATGAGTGCAGTAATGGTAATAATATTCAAGAGTGTCGAGATAAGTACCGTTTGGGCGGCAAAGTCGGGTTCGTTATCATATTCCTCGGCCAGAATGGACGCATTCACCCCGGTAGGCATTCCGGAAGCGATGATCAGTGCCTGTGCGGCGATCCCTTCCAGACCCAGAAGCAATACGATGGAGATTCCGATGGCCGGGCCAATCAGGAGACGCAGAAATGTGCTAATATACACATCAAGACGGTACAGCCGGATCGGGTATTTGACAATTTGCGCGCCGAGGGTCAACAGTGCCACAGCAACCATGCTTTGCTGCGCATACGTCAGTGGCATGGACAGAAACGTTGGCAGTGGTACCTTCCACATATGGAACAGAATCCCCAGTAAGAGAGCATAGGGAACCGGCATTTTGAGAAATCCAATAATGACTGCACGGTAGTTCCCTTTCAGCTTCGCACCCTGGATGGATAATACGCCGTACGTGAAGGTCAGCAACGACTGTAGGGACATCACGAGAGCCTGGATGGAAGATGCCAGCGGGTCTCCGCGAAACACAAGCGCATTGATCGGCAGGCCATAGTTGCCAGCATTGTCCAGCATGACACTGTTGTTAAAGGCGGCCTTCATGCCTTTGTTCAATCGAAGTGTTCGTGCGAATACGGATCCTACGATATACAGAATAACTACATATATGGCGTAGAAGAGAGTGACCGTCCCGAGCAGTTCACCCGACATATCGGAATGATACATGCTCATAAAGACGGCTGCGGGGGTAATACAATAGAAATTGATTTTGGCGAGGGTGTACAAGTCCAGCTTGAACACCTTCTGCATCCAGGACCCAACTCCGATTAGGAGAAAGACGGGCAGGACGACTTCAAGCATGATGTCTGCTATCATCTGTTCAGCTTCCTTTTTCATGAAAATTTCAGTCCGATTTCGTAAATACTTCAACCATTATATCATTTTATACACTAGGGAGGTCATGTGAATATGATTCCAGATCATCTGGATGTTGGGTTATCGATTCTGTTTATCGGATTCAATCCCAGCATTACATCAGGCGAAACCGGCCATCATTATGCCTATAAAGGCAATCGGTTCTGGCGCATTCTCGAGCGTTCCGGCTTAACCCCTCGTTTATATCATCCGGAAGAAGATCAGGATCTGCTCAAATTGGGGTATGGATTTACCAACATTGTAGCCCGGCCCACGAGGGGCGTGGAAGATATTACACGTGAAGAATATGCGGAGGGAAGCCAGATTCTGCGGCAAAAGCTGAAGCAGTACCGACCGGACGTCGCCTGTTTTGTCGGGAAAGGGGTATACACCCAGTACAGCAAGCGTGCCAAAGTGGAGTGGGGATTTCAGGACGATCCGGTTGTCCCGGAAATTCAGGAATTCGTTGCACCTTCTTCGAGCGGACTGGTGCGCATGTCGATGGATGAGATTGTTGCTATTTACTCACAGCTTAGCGATTTTATTACCGAGAAACGTTGAGGCTGACTATAGTGGATTCGCCCAACCGGCTTTGAACCGGACTTGAGCGAATTCTTTTTTTGAAGAAAGTGAGAAGTTTTGGAAAGTATTTCCGTCTATATAGTACAGAACCATGCATGAGCTGTAGAGAAGGGGGATTACATGACTCAACATATGCAGGAGGAGGAGCTCATCGAGCGTATTATTGCGGGGGACAAACAACTGTTCGCCTTGCTCGTGGATCGATATAAAAATAAAGTCTACGGCATTTTGCGCGGAATGGGCGCGAGTCATCCGGATGCGCAGGATCTTGCACAGGACACGTTTATCCGGATCTACCGCTATCTCCCGTCCCGAAGGGAAGGAAGCAGTTTCTCTTCCTGGGTATATACCATTGCTGTGAATCGAATGCGGGATTTTATAAGGCAAAAGAAACCGGTCATGACGGCAGATGAATCGGTTATGGAGCCAGCCAGTGAAGAAACGCCGGAGAGGCATGTGCTGCATAAGGAGATGCAGCGCGAAATATACCGCCAGATGGAACAACTGCCAGAATCATACCGGCTTGTCCTGCTGTTGAAATATACCAATGAGCTGAGCTATGAAGAAATTTCCGATATCACTGGCATGAGTGCAGCGCAGGTTCGAAACGCCATGTACCGCGGGAAAAAGATGCTTAAGAAACAGATGGAGCGCAAAGGAGGGTTAGCCACATATGAAGCCTACTCCAAGTAATGAGGACCGGTTATTGGAACAGCATTTATTCCGCGAGGAGCCGGATGCTGACTTTACACTTCAGGTGATGAAAAAACTGGATGGTGTGTCCATGGAACGTGAAGCAGAATTGAATTTTTCCGTGAAAAGGTCTTCCAAAACCCATTGGATACGCCGTATGGGGGTTACAGCAGCGGCTGTTGTAATTCTGGCAGGAGGAGCCTGGTTTGCTAGGGATTATAAAGTAGGACCTGAACAACCTGCGGTCAACGCGGTGAATAATCCTCCGCTTCCCAATATTCCTGTACCAGAGGAGCTGAAGTACTCCTATCTGGCTGATGATTACAAACGTCTCAAGCCGCTCGGTCTTGTGGTTAATCCAAATATTCATATCGAGGATCAGGGTTACACGCTTAAGATCGAAGATGTACTTGTGGACCGTTCACAGATTGTACTTACTGTACAGCAAAATGCACCTGATGGGAGTACGATATATTCGGTTTATCCCGCGATGGGAAGGATTCATATTACAGATGGGCAAGGAAACTCGATTGCATCCTTAGCTTCATTTGGGGATCCAATTCAGAATGGTTCAAAATATCAGAGATTTGTATACCATCTGCAGGATGAAATCCCCGATGAGGTGGTTGTACGCGGGGAGCTGGGTTATTTGAATATAGGAAGCTATTTTAATTTCGAGACACAATCGTACGAAGACAAAGATGTCACGGTGGATTGGAGCTTCCAGTTCAATATCGATATGACCCAAGCCAAATCACTGGCTGTCGAAGCTCCGATGAATAACACATATACGACGCCGGAAGGTTTGAAATTGGATATGACACAGTTGGTGCGAACTCCAAACGGAACCAGGCTTGACATGAATGTGAGTCTGAGTGATCAATTGCGTGCCAAAGTCGGAGAGGATTGGGAGAAACAAATGGAATTGCTGTACCATCTGGAAATACCTGAAACTAATGAGTACCGTGTATTTAACGGAAACAGGACAAATGCCCGTCAAGCCAAATTCAGGTTAAGAGATACGAGTCAGTTAAGCCTGGATGGTGGACAGATGAGATTGTCTGAGACGTGGGACCCTGCTATTGTGACAGTGAATGCGAAGAAGATTCGCTTTGTCCTGGATGGGTACACCATGCCGGTAAGGGATGAGAAGTCCTTGGAAGTGGACCTGGAGAAGATGCGTGAGGATGCTGAATTTTACACCTACGTACTACAATTTGAACAATTTGGAGATGAGATTTTATTTTCTGATTTCAATTACAAATCTTTGTTGGATTCTCATAACGCTTCGAACGGAGATACGGAAGAATACTCCCTTGTATTGGAGGGGTATGGGTCTTTCCAAAATGCTTTTAATGGAGATCATTGGGTGGCAGTCGATCAGGAAGGGAAAGAGTATCCCGTTGAAGTAATTGGTTTTCCAGATCAGCCGAATACTGACGGAGAATATGTTGCGGATAATCTGAAATTGATCGTCCGCGGCTATTACAAAGGAAGCGGAACGAAATTCACCTTAAAAAGAACAGCGCTAGTTAACGGAGAATATCGCGATGTGAATTGGAAAGTAGATCTGCCATCGTTTACAAGCCTACCTTGGCAAAAATAACAAACATGAACTATTACTCAGAAGGAAACATGAAAATTAGAAAGGTTGTAAGGCCCCGCATAATAACATGCGGGGCCTTTTTGCTATCCAACAAATTGTACTGATGTTAAGGGGTGGACGCATATCAAGTTAAGCCGATTCCCGCGGAATAAGGGAAGTGGCGAGCATGACGGTTTCTTTCGGTGTCCCCGGACGTTCAATTCGTCTCTGTAAAGCTTCAATGGCCCGCTGTCCTAGCTCTTCCTTGCACAGGTTGACTGTCGTCAAAGGTGGGGAAGACGTTGCAGCAGAGTGGACATTATCAATGCCGATCACGCGGCAGTCTTGAGGTGCGGAAATCCCCATCTCCTGCAGCTTGTTCATCCATTGCAGAGCAATATCATCATTCACGCCAATCCAGGCATCTGGTCGCTCATGCTCCGGCATGTTTTTGATTTTGGCAGCGAGCTGATCGACCCATTCCCCTTGCTCATAAGGAACATTCCATTCCCGGAATGTGGCAGCGTGACCCTGGTCTGTATGAAAATGGTTCAGTGCCAGTTCCATGCCGATCTTGCGCTGTGCGAAGCTGGCCGCACGGCCATCGTCTGTGATTAACCCGATTCTGCGGGATTGCAGGGACAGTAGATACCGCACGACGGTGATGCCTGCCTCCAGATTATCATGGCTGATCGTATCACAGTTCAGGAGCGGTTCCTGATGATCCACCAGCACGATGGGACGACCTGTCTGAGCTAACCGCTGCAGAACGGCATGAGGAAAGGCCCCCATGACAATGACGCCTGCACATCGTTCCCAGTCCAGATGGGGAGCAATGGCCCGTTCCGGTGGTGTATGTTCGTCCCCGGTACCAAGCGAAGGAGATACAATCGCATGATGCCAGCCCCGTTCATTACAGCCTGAGATCATGCCGGACAACACCCGCTGCCAATAGTGAGGCTCCCCGCGATTTAACTGATTCATACAGATGAGCGCGAATGGCGGTTCCGATTGGTCTACAGCAGCGGAGACACCGGTACTTCCGGGTGTATTTTGGCGGTAGCCCAGAGCTCTGGCGAGTTCAAGCACACGGACGCGGGTAGAATCGCTGACTCCTGTCTTGCCACTGAGTGCACGGGAAACAGCATATTTCGATAATCCAAGCTGGTCAGCCAGCGTCTGAATGGATACTTTGCGGGACATGTTCATGACTCCTTCATATGTAAACGAATATTAATTTGAAGTGAATTCGTGGCAATTACGAATTGACGACATTACCAAGTCACAGTACACTACATTTAATAACGTTATTATATATTATGATAACAAAAATAACAATAATAAAAAGTGCCTAAAAGGACATCAAACAATCAAACCACACTTCATGTCGAAGGAGACTACGTCCATGGAACAGTTCAGATTACCGAAGATTCCCATGCCGCATCTGGAGTTGCCGCAGGCAGTGCAAGATATTCTGGCGGAGGCGGACAAGAAGCTGCAGCACAGACCGAGATTGCTCGCACAGTTCCGCAACTGCTTCCCGAGTACGCTGGAGACGACGACCAAACTGCTTGATGACGGGACAACGTTTGTCATTACAGGTGATATCCCAGCCATGTGGCTGCGTGATTCCGTGGAGCAAGTCATGCATTATGTGCCACTTGCGAAGGACGATGAAGCATTACAACGGATGATCGGCGGACTGATCAAGCGGCATATGTTTTACGCTGACATTGATGTGTATGCCAATGCATTCAACGAAACAGCTAATGGCTGGCACTGGGATGCCAATGATGAGACAGAGATGTCGCCATGGGTATGGGAACGTAAATTTGAACTGGATTCCCTTTGCTTCTCGATGAAGCTGGCCTACGCGTACTGGCGTGAGACGGAATTGACGGATATTTTTGATGAACGCTTCAAAAGGGTGATGGAGAGTGTAGTCCATCTCTGGCAAACGGAGCAGCACCACGCCGAGCAATCGCCATATCGGTTTATGCGCCGCAATTGTCCACCCCATGATACGATGCGTAATGCGGGAATGGGAATGCCTGTGAACTATACCGGAATGATCTGGTCCGGTTTCCGTCCGAGTGACGATGCCTGTGATTTCCACTATAATATCCCCGCGAATATGTTCGCTGCGGTGACCCTACGCCAGATGGGGGAGATCGCCAAATGGGTATTCCGGGACGAACAACTGGTTAGTGAGATGGCACGGCTTGAAGAGGAGATTCGTCATGGAATTTCTCTCTACGGCATATACAATCATCCGGTCTATGGACGAATCTATGCCTACGAAACAGACGGATACGGCAATCATTGCCTGATGGATGATGCGGGTACGCCTGGACTGATGTCCATTCCGTATTTGGAATATGCACCCGTCGAGGATACCGTGTATCAGAATACGCGCAGGTTTATTTTGAGTAAGGAGAATCCGTTCTATTATGAGGGCCAAGCAGCCAAAGGGATCGGAAGCCCGCATACCCCACCGGGATACATCTGGCATATGGCACTGTCCATGCAGGGACTGACCGCGGATAATGACGAGGAAATGCTGGAGATGATAGAACTTTTGGAAAAGACGGATGCAGGGACCGGCTTCATGCATGAAGGCTTTCATGCAGATGATCCCGATACATTTACAAGACCTTGGTTTGCCTGGTCCAACAGCCTGTTCTCGCAGCTCGTGTACAAAGCCATGCAAAAAGGAATTTTATAGAGGACCAAGCAAGCCCAACCCGCAAATCTATGCGGGTTGGGCTTGGTTTGTTTATGAAGCTATGCTTGCATCAGATCAGCGATGAGCACTTTCTGTCCAGTGCGGGCACTCTCGAGGGAAGCGAGCACCATCGCCATACTAAATTGATTGTCGCTGCAATCCGTTTCGGGCAATCGCCCGGATTCCAGCGCGGCGAACATGTCTTCGAGGCAGCCGTGATGTCCACTTTTCTCCATGACAGGCAGCTGTCCTTCGATTCGCTCTGAAGGCTGGAAGAAGGAAGGCTTGCCGCTTGCATCCAGGTGCTCTGCAGCAACGACATCTGCATAAATCTCATCATGTCCATCCCAGATGGCCGTGCCTTTTACCCCGGTTACACGCCATGACGCTTCCCACGAGGTTGGGGCACCTTCTGCGCACCAGGACCCGCGGTAATTGAATACGGAGCCGTCAGACATTTCGAAGATACATAGCGCCATGGCATTGCCTGTGTACCAGGAGCCTGGAGGATTGAATTCGTGGCAATAGACGGATACCGGATTGGCTCCAAGAATAAGTCTGGCCTGATCAAATGTATGAATCGCCATGTCCAGCAGCAGTGGACTGTCCATGATATCCCGGAATCCGCCAAAGTGGGGTCCGAGAAAGAAGTCTGCCCCAGCATAACCCACCTTACCAATGGTGCCGCCGGCAATGAGCTCCCGAAAGGCGCGGATTCGAGGGTCGAAGCGGCGATTCTGCATCACGGCCTGGATGCGGCCGGTTTTGCGTGCAGTCTGGACGATATCCCCGCACTCCGCGAAGGTTTCTGCCAGCGGCTTTTCGCCAAACACATGGCAGCCTTGCTGCAAGGCTGTCATGGCAATGCCATAATGACTTGCAGGTATCGTGACATCGAATACGATGTTGGCTTTTGTAGCTTGGATGGCCTCAGCGATATCCGTATATGTAGGACAGGAGAGACCATGGCGTGCAGCCAGGGCCATAGCATTTTGTTCTTGCAGATCGACAAGCCCTACGATCTCCGTGTCCGTTCTTTGCATGGCGTAATCGACCCAGGTGTTGGCCATGGCACCGCAGCCGGCGACAAGCACTCGATGTTGCTGACTCACTCGATCATCTCCTTATTCCGGATTGGGCACAAAATCCCCGCCGCGGCATTGTTTCAGATAGCGCAGAGCATGCACCTGCCCTGTCATTTCCAATTCATCTTTGTATACCGGATCATGCCAGCCTTCGATGTCAATCGTTCCCTGGTAGCCGTTTTGCCGCAGAATGGTGATAATGTCGGACCAATTGGTATCTCCGAAGCCGGGCGTACGATGCCAGACATATTCATGCGGACCATGAACCCCATATTCCTTGACGATATCCCAGGCAATGGTTGCGTCTTTGCCATGCACGTGGAATACTTTGTGCGCCCATTTGCGAAGCTGAGGTATCGGATCGATGAGGCTGGACATCTGATGGCAAGGCTCCCATTCCAGGCCGATGTTTTCTTCCGGAACAGCATTGAACATCATTTCCCAAGCCGTCGGATTATGTGCAATATTCCAGTCGCCCGTTTGCCAAGTTCCACCCATATCACAGTTTTCAAAAGCAATTCGTACTCCACGGTCCGCCGCCCGGCGTGCCAGTTCCCCAAAGACCTCCTTGAACCGCGGGATGGACTCGTCAATGGGCTGATTCGTTAGTCGTCCCGTGAAACCCGATACGATGTCTGCGCCGAACAGCTGGGCATGATCAATGACCCGTTCCCAGCTCGCTAGTGTGTCTGCATTGTCTCCAGACCCGGTGAGTGGGTTGCCGAAAACACTGAGTGCAGAGATTTTAATGTCATGTTCGTCTACCAGCTCGCGCACACGCTTGGCTGTTTCGGCGAGATTCAGTTCACCCGTGGTTTGCCAAAAGGTCAGATTGAACGACTCGAAACCGTGTTTCATGATCTGAGGGATCACGCGGACAGCGTCCGCTCCACCCACGAGGGTACCGATGCGTAATTGATTTTTCATGGTTGTATTTCACTCCAATATTGGCTTATAGTACTTCGTGACACACTCATTATAGCCGCGCATCTGCTGCATGGCTCTATACAATCTTGTGCAATATTAGTCCGATTTTGTGAGGAGGGGGAAGAGATCGTGCTGGATCTGAAAGCGCTTCACGAAAATACCCGAATTGACCATAAATCACATCCATTTCAACTGTTTCAAAATCGTTGCTCAGATATGAGAACAGAGGAGTGTATCATGTATTTGCACTGGCATGAACACTTTGAGCTAATTGCCATGCGCAAGGGCCACGCCGTATTTCATATCGACAGCAGGCCTTATACGGCTGGGCCGGGCGAGGTGCTGGTTATTCCGGGAGGGACGCTACATGTGGGTTATGCTCTGGAAGAGGGGGATGTGGAGTATGATTCGGTTGTCGTCAATGCGGCGTTATTCCATGACTTTACACATGATCCGCTGCATCTGCAGTACGTGGCTCCCTATCTGGAGGGGCGGATTCGCTTTCCGGTGAAGCCGGCGGAGCAGGACAAAATCTGCCTGAACTACTACTCCCTAATCCATGATGCAATTGAGGAGATGGTTATGCAGCCACCTGCCTACCAGCTCGTGGCCAAGTCCAAGCTGCACGCCCTGTTTACCATGCTGGCCCGTACCTTTATGCCCCAGCAGCTGCCGGGAAAAACAACAGGTTCGTATTTCCCGAACCGCGAGCGGTTCAAACAACTGATCGAGCAGATTGAAGCCAATGCGGCGGAGAAGATATCCGTAACCGAAGCGGCCAGTCAGGTGGGGCTGAATACATATCACTTTTGCAAAATGTTCAAGAAATTGACAGGCCGCACCTTCGTCGAATACGTGAACGGATGCCGGATGACCGAAGCCGAACATCTGCTGCGAAGCAGCAATCTGACCATAACCGAGATTGCCGCCAGGGTGGGGTGCGACAATGCCAATTATTTTACGAAGCTGTATAAACAGTATAAAGGAATGACCCCTTCTGAAGGACGGTTGAAGAAGGAGAGTGCTGGCCTCCACTAAACTACCTTGCAGAAACGAGAAAACCCGGACATCTGCCATCTCTGGCAATAATCCGGGTTTGATTATTCATACGCTGAGGCGGGGAAGGTAATCAACCCCTGCTGCTTTATTTCATAAACCTGGCGAACAGACGATTTGCTTTCTTGGATAGGTCGTCCATCTTGAGGTTGGCCTGGTCCAGCTGATTGTAGCCCCATTTGATCGTTTGCAGCATACGCGGGGAAATAGGCGTGCCTTTGATTCGTGGATAAATGTTGTGATACGCCCAGACGAGATGTTCCCACCGGTTGTCATTGCCTTCCTTAATGTACTCCGATACATCCAGAACCTTCGCGCGTCCGTTCTGAAGAAGTACATTTTTGAGGTGAATATCCCGTGGGTTGAGGCCCCGGCTGCGTACAGCTGACCGCGCTTCGTCTACATCGATCATCACCTGTTCGGGAACCGGAATTCCTTTTTCCAGACACTCCAGCAATGTATCTCCCGGTTCATAACTGATGACCAGAATATTTCGGCCACAGCCGTAATAGGTGGGGAAGTAGGGTAATCCACGGAGCTGTTCATAGACCCGCTTCTCGTTCTCCAGTTTCTCCAGGGCGTGATCCGAATACACTTTGAAGGCATATTGGGGCAAGCCGTCATACGTAAAAACAGCCGCATCCGTACCTGTTCCGATGCAATGGATTCCTTCTGCATGGCCGATGATATTCACCAGCTCATTCCGGTCGCTGCCAATGACCTGGATCTGTTGCAAAGCCATTTCCGCCTGGAACCAATCCGGTCGATTCATGGGTGGTGCCTCCTTTTAGGATATGCCTGTACATGATTTTCCATATAAGATGAATCGATTAGATTACACAAGTCTACTCCGCGTTCAGAACAATCTTCCAATCGCTGTTATCCCCAGATTTTTTCTATCCCTTTTAAAAGGAGAAATCCGGTGATAAATGCGAACGCTCCGCTTTTCCAGATTTATTCTGCCCTCTTCGTAATCGTGTAAATTTTTAGATACATCTTATATAACTGCAACATCCTGTCCTTTATTGAGTATATTATGCGTTTTGCTTCGCCATTTCATCTTTTGGTGATGATACTATATAAACGTTACGATTCGAATCGGAAACGGTTGCGTTCAGTACAAAATAGTAGGACAGCTTGCAGCATTTTCACCCCATCCTATATACTGTGAGCATCAAGGGATCTCATACAGATCCGGTATACAGAAAGGCAGAACAGCTTATGGCACAATACCCGCAGTGGTCGTATTCGCAGTCGCGGGCAAGCATGTTCGATGAGTGCCTGCGCAAATATTATTATCATTATTACGGAGCTCATAACGGTTGGAAGACAGAATCGGCTGATGAGATGCAGGTCCGTCTGTACCGATTGAAACAGCTCAGCAATCTGTATCTTGTCTTTGGTGACCTCGCACACCGGATGTGTGAGTCAGCAGTCCGAAGCAGGGAGGAAGGCAAAGACAAGCCTCGTGAATCTTTTCTGGAACAAACGATGCGAAAGCTGCTTAATCAGGCCTATGTGGAATCGATGGATCAGGATCAGTGGCGTCTCGACCCGAAGAACCGTGTGATGCTATCCGAGATCTACTACGGAGATGACACGCTGAATGACCGAATTGCAACGATTAAGGAGCGAGCTTCGGCGTGTGTGAGCCATATGTATCAGACACTTACCTGGGAAGATCTGTCCAGGGCGAGTACGGATATTTTGGAGATTGAGAAATGGGACACCATGATTCTGCATGATACGCGAGTATACGTGAAGATGGACTTGTTGTATCGTCGCAGCAACGGCAACATTGTGATTGTGGACTGGAAGACGGGCAAGGAGGATGATTTCACGGATCAGCTCATGCTGTACGCCGCGTATGTCAGGGACCATTACCGGGTGCCGCTGGAGCAGATTGAGCTGCGAGTGGAATACCTGTTGACCGGGACGCATCGCGAGTTTACGCCAACCGAAGAAGAGCTGCAGAAGGTGGAAGATAATGTGGGAAGATACATCGAGGAGATGCGTTCCTGCGTGGCAGATGAGTATCATAATCGTCCGAAGGACATGTCATACTTTACTCCGATGCCTTCACGTCGTGCGTGCAGGGATTGCAATTTTCGCGAGGTGTGCAGCGAGCGGGCGGTTTGAACCACTGGAATACCCCAGAAGCCAGAACTTATAACCCTAGTAGAACTTATTTCATGCAAAAATAAACCGAGAAGCGCCAGCCCGGACAGCATATGCCCGGACTGGCGCTTCTGTTCGTTCCACAGGCCGGTAAGGTAAGGCGCCGGGTGGAACGATCAGCTACAGATTACTGGACAGCGGCGGGATGCTCCAGCGCCTGTCCTGCAGGAACATAGGCATGCCCGAGATCCCGGGCCACTGCCTCGTACGTGATATGTCCATTCAGCACGTTGACCGCGCTGCGAATGGATGCACTGCCGCGAATCGCGGAGGCTGCACCATGGTTGGCCAGCTGCAGCGCATAAGGCATGGTGGCGTTGGTCAGCGCCACCGTGGATGTGCGCGGCACCGCGCCAGGCATGTTCGCTACCGCGTAATGCACGACACCATGTTTCACATAAGTCGGTTCATCGTGGGTCGTAATATGATCAATGGTCTCCACAATTCCGCCCTGATCAATGGCGACATCCACAATGACCGAGCCGGGTGCCATGGTCGTGACCATCTGCTCGCTGACAAGTTTGGGCGCCTTGGCGCCGGGAATCAGCACCGCACAGATCAGCAGATCCGCTTCAGCGACCGCAGCTGCAATGTTGGATGCGCTGGATACCAGCGTATGGATCTGGTTGCCGAATATGTTATCCAGCTGGCGCAGACGATTCAGATTCAGGTCGAGGATGGTTACGTCCGCTCCGAGACCAATGGAAATTTTTGCCGCGTTGGTGCCAACGGTGCCTCCTCCGATAATGGCCACCTTGCCGCGGCTGACGCCAGGCACGCCAGATAACAGAATGCCTTTGCCACCTTCCGTTTTCTCCAGCAGCTGTGCTCCGATCTGAGCCGACATCCGTCCGGCAACTTCGCTCATTGGCGTCAGCAAGGGAAGGGCACCGTTAACCTCCAGGGTCTCATACGCAATGGCAGTCACCCGGCTTTCAATGAGGGCTTGGGCCAATGCAGGTTCTGCAGCCAAGTGCAGATAAGTGAAGAGAATCAGTCCGGGACGAAAATAGCTATATTCACTCGCCAGAGGTTCTTTGACCTTGATAATCATGTCGGCTTCCGACCAAACGGATTGGGCTTGAGTCTGAATGACTGCTCCGGCAGCCTCATACTCGCTGTCTGTGAATCCGCTGCCCAATCCTGCGCCCTGCTCAATCATCACTTGATGCCCCGCTCTGACAAAATCAGCTGTTCCGGCAGGGGTTATGGCTACACGGTTTTCATTGTTTTTGATTTCTTTTGGGATACCGATTCTCATGCCCATGCACCTCGTCCATTTATTGGTTGTCAACTTATACTACAAGTTTATGACCTGAGCAACCGTTTTGCACCTTACTTAATGTCTATGTTTCAAGAGATTCAATCAACATAATGTCGAAAAGGGCTGTTCAGGACATTTGTCCATGAATTATAATGTAAGAAAAAATAACACTACGAGGGATCGATATTGAGAAATGATCGTGTGTTTACGATAAAGGATCTTTTGGCACGCCCTGTCTTTGCCAGAGCGCGTCTGGTTGCAGGAAGTGGGGGAACATTCCGTCAGGTCGGATGGGTTCATGTGTTGGAGATTACCAATGTCTCTCCGTTTGTCAGCCCCCATGATCTTATTTTATCCACAGGGCTGTGGCTTCAATCGGAAGAGGGGCGTGAGGAATATCTGCTGCAACTGATTCATAGTGAAGCGGCGGGATTGTGTGTGGAGTTTGGTACCAGCATTCATGGCATCCCCGAACAATTAATTGAACTGGCAGATCGACATCAGTTTCCACTCATTGTATTCGAACAGCCAGTAAGGTTTGTTGAGATTACGCAGGATATTCATGCTCTGCTCATTAATCATCAGCACCAGCTGCTGAAGAGTCTGGAGGCATACTCCCGTCAGCTGCAGCAGCGGACATTGCAGAGCACGGACATGTCTGCCGTGCTCGATCTGCTTCATGAATATGCGGCCAAACCGGTTGTCTATATTTCGTCCATGGAGCCAGGTAGCTTTGTCCCGGGTCTTCCCCCGGAGATGGAACAGGCCATTTATACCTGGTATGAACAGGAAGTAGAGCATTTGGATCTGAACGATTCGGATACCGAACTATGGTTTCGCATTGATGAACAGCATATGCTGCTGTGTCATCCGGTGGTCTGCTTTGGTCAGGTGTTCTCCGCTGTAGGCATGGTGGTGCATCCCTCTGCCCCGGTGGAATATCTCAAATTGCTGCTTGATTACACGGCGAAGGCAGCAGCCGCACTGACGCTTCGTTCCCAATTTCTTGAAGAGAAAATGGTACGCAATCAGAATGAATTAATTCAGGATTTGATGAATGGTCATATCCATCAGGAAGAACAAGCACAGACCCGGATGGGACTTCGACTGCTGGTGAAGGGACAGTACTGGTTTGCAGGAGGAGTGATGGAGATTGAACATCAGCGGAGGGGGACCGGACGTGAACGGATGGAGGCGAACCATCAGGATATTCTGGTTTTGCTAAGATCCTTGCTGAAGAAGAACAATCTGCCGAGCCTGATCATGCTGAAAAATAACCAAGTCTACCTGTGCTGTGCCAAGGAAGAGAGTGCTGCATCTACCTCCGATAAGCTGGTTAGGTCCCTCGAAAGCATTGTTGGAGATGTAAAACGCTTTGCAAGCCGCAACCTGAAGCAGGTTGCGATTCATGCCGGGTTTGGCAAAATTCGCAACCGCTTGACCAGCATGCCGGACAGTCTTCAAGAGGCGTATCAGGTTATTGAAGTTTCACGTTCAGTGAATCGGATGGAACATATCTACTTTTATGAACGTATGGGTATATATCAAATGTTGAAGGCACTGCCTCAATCTTTCCTTCAGCCCTTCGTGGAAGACCATCTTGGTGTGCTGATCGAATATGATCGTACACATCATCTCCAGCTTGTGGAGACGCTTGATGCCTACTTGAAGAACTTTGGTTGCAAGCGTGAAGCTGCTGCCCAATTGTTTATACATCGTCAGACGTTGTACAACAGATTGGAGAAGTTGGAAGAGCTGATGGGACCTGGTTTTATGGACCAGGAGAGAAGAATATGCCTGGAAATGGCGCTGCTTGCTTACGCGATGATGGAGGATGAACAGACTCATCGTTCTTGATGACGGGGAGCATCGGAGTGTGGTTTAGTAGTTTTTGCCGATACGGCGGGATGGACGCAGCTGTGGCAGTATCGAACGACCAGACAAGGAACGCCTGCCGCGAAAGAGTTTGGGTTGACCCGTTGAGGGAGCAAGTGATAATGATGTGGGGGCAGCCAGTCGGTACGGAGACGACGTTCGATCAGTGCGGCCCTCTGTCTCAACCTCATGGGAAAGAAATCCGTGTTCCTTCAACCAATCAGCAAGCTTTTCATGTTGGATTCCGAGTTGTCCGCTCAGATTACAGATATCGAGTTCTTTTCTCACACAAATCCGCCTTTCCTGGAGTCATTATGGTTTTGGAAGGTAAGCAAGAAGTTTGAGATCGGTAAGTGCTTATGTACTTCAGCATCTGGTATAGGCAAATGCGACTAGATTGGTGTGCTCGATAGACGGAACGGTTAAACATGTTTGAGTGATGGTAAGAGATTATAGAATATGAAGTGCATGTATCCCGTGTTAAACGTTTGCATGATACTGTTCGGAACCTATCCATAATTTGGCTTTCTTCAAGATTTTATCATTTCATAGGTTAGTGCGCGTCTCAATATAGTCTCAAATTTGTAAGCGAATAGCTTATATTAGAATAAAAGTACCAGTATCTAGTACGGAGGGCACAAATGGGAAACAGTAGTGAGGTACAAAGCGATAGACACTATGATCGTGGCAAACGTTTTGTAGGACGAGTCAAGGAATTAATGATTCTGGATCGCTGGTTTGACCATCCGGAAGCGCCTTTGACCATTTTTTCGGTAACGGGAATGGGAGGGATCGGGAAATCCTCCCTGCTCTCGGAGATGTTGTCGGTATCCCGTAATCGGGGGGCTACGTCCATATGGATGGATGGCAGATCCTGTGGTTCAACTCCCTCGGTCTTTCTGGAGTATCTGTCCTCGACATTGGGACTGGAAACGATGGGGAGTGAGGGGCATCTCCGGCCACTTAGCCGACTGACTGAGACGTCGGTTCACAAGAGACTGGTTATTGCGGTGGATAACTATGAAGAACTTGCTTTGCTGGAAAGTTGGTTTATGGAGGTTTTCGTCAATAAACTCTCCTCCAGCGGGGTGTTGATCATCTTGGCCTCACGATCCGAACCGGCTACGGCATGGCGAACGCATCCCCGCTTGAGGCAGAATCTGGTGCAGATGCCGCTTCAGCATTTCACGAATGAAGAAGTATCGGAGTACATTGCTGGTGCAGGACTCGTGAATATCAGCATGGCAGGCACGATTGCACGCATGACGGACGGGCATCCGTTTGGACTTGCCCTCGCGGTGGAAGCTGCCGATCATCGGCGAAACGTACCTCTTGCGGAGTGGGCTGAGCTGTCCTATATGATCAGTGCTCGCTTATTGCTCGAATTGACGCTTCCAAGTCTGCATCCCATGATTGAGGTGCTCACACTGCTCGAAACCGCCAATCAGGAATTGTTATCCTCGGTTCTGCAAACGGAAGTGACGCTCGGCGAATACCTGGCGCTGAAGCGGATGTCGTTCATTCGATCCGTTCCGGATGGCCTGGCGCTGCATGACCTAGCCAGGGTGCATCTGCTTCGGGACTTTCGTCAGCGCGAACCGCAGCGGCTGCAAGCCATGCGGGTACGTATCGCGGGCTTGTTAGTGCCTCTGCATGCACAGGCCGGACCGCATGAACAGCGGCAGATTGCCCGGAGAATGCTCCTGCTCTGTCAGGAATCCATGCTTCAGCATCGCAAATATGCGGATGTATCCACCGAGGTCCTCTTTTCACCGCTGGAGGTCATGCGGGAAGGAGACCTGCCCTTGCTGCACAGTTTATTGGAGGAATGGTGTGAATACAGCGTGGAGCCGTGGCAGGCTGAGCCTTATCGCCCATTTTTGGATGAGCTGGCACAGCGTTATCCTGAAGGAATTGTGCTGATGCGTGCTCAGAACGGCGAGCCTATTGCCATGTTTATTACCGTACTTGTCCACCGGGAGAGCAGTGAAATGCTGTTAAAATATTTCCC
The DNA here is from genome assembly GCF_022346995.1 of Paenibacillus sp. ACRRY. Classification (GTDB taxonomy): domain Bacteria; phylum Bacillota; class Bacilli; order Paenibacillales; family Paenibacillaceae; genus Paenibacillus. Next base: position 472,940 of record NZ_JAKRNM010000004.1, read on the forward strand.
GGCGGAAATGGAAGAATGCTTTAGCCCACAGGAACTGGCGTGTGATCCAGATCAGACGGATACTCATTTTGCCGTGCTGGCTGCTGCCCGTGATAACGTACCCGGATACAGACGCGAAGAGCTCGTGGGCTACATGTCGCTGGACAGGCTGTCCCTTCTGGGTGATGGAGCAAGAGTCATGCTGGTGGCAACCAATCCGAATCTGAAGCTGTTTTTACAGAGCATCGGGTTTCGGATGAGAAGAACGCATACACGTATCTGTGACCGATATGAGGATCAGGCTGATGTAATGGACCTGGATTTGCGTAATGGTTTATTTGGAGAATGGGTAATGTCGTTGCTGAATCCCGAGAAACAAGGGAGCAGGTTGCCGTATGAAGCGACGAGTGAAGGGATAGAGCGGATTCCGTGGTCTGAGTCGGATTTGCGAAAAATGCTGGCGCATTTGCACTCCCCAGGTGAACTACATACGTATGCTGCGCGGGTGAGTGGTGTGAAAGACGGAATGCAGCTGCAGATGCATGTGCTGGATCTTCTGGAGGGCCGCACTCATGGAATTTCCCAGCAGGATCAGATGCTCCTCTACGCAGCCTACTGGACTCATGCGGGTAATCCAACCGCCGCAGCCCAGGCCTGCTCGATGAGCCGAGCCACGTTTTACCGTCATTTGCGAACCGCACTGATTCGGCTGGCGCGAGTGTTATAACCGGATACGGATCATGAAATACAGAAGAGGCTGGTCATAGACCAAGCCTCTTCATTCGGTTATAGAGCGTGGCTCTGGAGATGCCTAGCTGCCTGGCGAGTGTGCGTTTATTGCCACCTGCCGAGATCAGACACTGACGCAGGAGCTTCGCTTCATATGAATCCAGCCTTTCCTGATAAGACAGAGGGGAGACTTCGAAGGACTCACTCTCATTTCCTTTTGGAATGGTGTCCAGGGATTCACGGGTTGAAGAGAGCGTGAGTCGTTCCGGCATGGGGTGCAGTAAGGAAGTCTCATCCGCTGTGGAGGAGTTGGGCTGCATGAATGAGGTGAGGGATTCCGGCAGATATTCCGGCTTAACCTCACCATCCGTTGTAAGAATGGTAATCCGTTCAATGACATTACGCAGCTCCCGTACGTTGCCTGGCCATCCGTAGCTGAACAGCAGCTTGAATACCTCGGGAGGAACAAGTTCAATGTGACGGTTATACGTCAGGGAGAACTCCTGAAGGAACGTCTGAGTCAATTCATATATATCTTCCTTGCGCATGCGCAAAGGAGGGATGATGAGATTAATGACATTCAGGCGATAGTATAGATCTTCCCGAAACTGATTCTTGGCAATCATGCCCATCAGATTCTGGTTGGTTGCCGCGATAATTCGGCAATTTGCCTGTTTCATGCGTGTTCCGCCAACGGGGAAGTAGCTTTTTTCCTGAAGGACGCGCAGCAGCTTTACCTGCAATTCGAGAGGCATTTCGCCGATCTCATCCAGGAAGAGCGTACCGCCTTCGGCCAGTTCAATTTTCCCCTTTTTTCCTTTGGGATCAGCACCTGAAAATGCACCTTTTTCATAACCAAACAATTCACTTTCGAACAATGAAGCAGGAATGGCACCGCAGTTGATGGCGATAAAAGGCGCGGATGGCGACTCGCGCAGGTCATGAATGGCTTTGGCAAACAACTCCTTGCCTGTTCCACTCTCACCAAGTATGAGCACTGTGGCTGAAGTAGTACTAATCTTGCGTATGGTCTCGAGACACTGCTTAATGACCGGACTACTGCCTTTGATCCTCGCGAATGGATCGGAATCCGGACGCAGCCGCGCTACGGCCTTCTCCAAGTGCTGGACTTTGGATGTCATATGTAACAGTTCCTGATGCAGGCGGATTTCAGTTGTTATATCGACTTCGGCAGCTACCGCACCCACGATACGTCCATCAAGTAAGACTGGACGTGCATTGATGAGAGCGAACAGATCCGGACGGGGCTGGTGCTGTTTGCGGTAGACCGTGTCGCCCGTGTACAACGTCTTGAGCGATTGAAGCCGATCAGGCGGGAAGAAGTCTGCTGCCGGCTGTCCGATAATCTCTTCTTTGTTAATGGAAAAAACACGCTCTGCATCCGTTGTCCAGTAAGCCACCGTGGCTTCTTCATTAATCAGGGTAAGTGCTGTACCTGCCGTTTCAATTGTAGTTTCAAAATAAGCCTCCATGAGACGGTAGGCTTGCAGCATGGATTGCAAAACATCAGTTACTTCGATGTATCCAATAGGGGAGCCTTCATCCTGGATCAACAGGTGAGGGCTTTCGCTAAAATAGGGAATGACCTCAGGCAGTGCAGTGGTCGAAGAAATAACAGGCATGTGCGCACTATCTTTAAGAATATTCAGGTCTGTCCGCAGAAGGGACATCACATCTGGAAGTAAATGTTTCATCCGTTTCACCTCGGGTTCGAGCATGATGATCAGGAACGACAATAATGTGCCACTACGTTTAAAACGAAACGTTGCGCATCAATAAATTGATCTTAACGAGAAAGAATGGTTAGACCTATTATAGCGGCACAAATAAGTTGTGTATATATTTTTTGACATGAGGTGTAGGTGTTATAGAGGGGATTAAATAATAGTTAAAATTTTTATTTTGGTATACGCTTACATATTAATGTTTTGCTTCTCTAGTTAGCTGTTCCTGAGTAGACTGAGCACTTAAAGCTATAGAGAGGTGAAGTTATATAACACGAAAATGGGTGGTTTTTATTTGTAGACCATTCATCAGTGTCTTAAATATTAGACATTTCAATTTGGGGTTTCTTATTTTTTAGACATTGCAGTGTAGAAGGGGGGGGCATGAGAGAGGGGATAAAAAAACCATGCGACCTGAGAAAACAGGGATCACATGGTTCCATATGAATAGGGAAGTCGGATTATCTAAACATGTTTTTGACGACCATCCAGAGATTGGCCGGCTTCTCGGCAAGGCGGCGAGTGTAATACGGGTACCACATCGTTCCATAGGGCACGTAACAGCGAATGCGATAACCTTCCCTTGCCAGTCGTTCCTGTTCGCTCATGCGCAGTCCGTACAGCATCTGGAATTCAAACGCATCAGGGGAGATGCCCCGGTCTCTGGCATACTGTTTGGTCCACGAGATAATGTGGTCATCATGCGAAGCTACCGCTGTGTATACACCCTGATCCAGATGCTGGCGGATCATGGACTTGAATTGATCAATGACTTCGGAAGCATTCTGATATGCTACGGCTGCGGGCTCTTTGTAAGCGCCTTTGACGAGACGAAGCCGAATGCCTTCACGAATCATGTCCCGTGTATCCTGTTCGGTACGATGAAGATAGGCTTGCAGTACCGTTCCCGTGTTATCAAGTCCTTCTGCATGCAGGCGGCGGACAATATCCAGCGTAGCCTGGGTGAACGGGCTGTCCTCCATATCAATTCGGACAAACAGGTCGTGCAGCTTCGCCTGCGCTGCCACGGATCGGATATTCCGGTAACCCTCCTCCGGATCGAGCGCAAGGCCCATCTGGGTTGGCTTCAGGGATACGTTAGAGTCTGCCCCTTGGCGAGCTATGCCTTCCACGAGTCTTATATATTCATCACGATACTGGGCAGCCTCCCTCAACCTTGTGATGCCTTCCCCGAGATGATCCAGTGTGGCCATAATGCCTTTGTTGTTAAGGACCCGAATCTCCTCCAGTGCCTCCTCCAGTGTGCTGCCAGCAATAAACTTGCCTGCCAGCTTTTTGCCGTATTTGATGGACAGATTCTCCACAGCTTTATTGCCTGCAACGGTCAGCAGTGTTTTGCGGTACATTTCCGTTCCAATACTCACGCCAGTTTCCTCCTTAGGGATCATGCTTCTTATAGCCCTTTAATGAAGCAAGAATCGTGCCAGATCATTTATTTTATTAAAATATTCATTCTTAATCGGAGTTGGCACGGATCTTGCTACATATATTGGTGAGAGTGAAATAGCATGGTAAATCAGGCGAGCAGCCAGCGATCCCAACATCCTGAAGGAGGAATTATTCATGAATATCCCTTTTGTTAACGAACCATTTACGCCCTTTGCAGTACCAGCGAACAAGGAAGCCTTTGAGAGCGCACTTCGCAAGGTGGAATCTGAGCTCGGACAGGAATATTCCATGATTATTGGCGGGCAGAAAGTAACGAGCAATCGCACCTCAACCTCCGTTAACCCGGCGGCTAAGGAACAGGTGATAGGTACCATTTTCCAGGCAGATCAGGAGCTGGCAGAGCAGGCGATTCAGACAGCGGCAGAAACATTCCGCACCTGGAAACATACAGATCCGAACGAACGTGCACGATATTTGTACAAAGCAGCTGCGCTTATGCGACTGCGCAAGCATGAATTCTCTGCATGGATGGTGTATGAAGCAGGCAAAACATGGCCGGAGGCAGATGCAGATACAGCGGAAGCTATTGATTTTATGGAATTCTATGCGAGGGAAATGCAGCGTCTCAGTGAACCTCAGCCCTTGACCCGGATTGCAGGCGAGGATAATGAACTGACTTATATCCCGCTTGGTGTGGGGGTTGTCATTCCACCTTGGAACTTCCCACTGGCCATTATGGCTGGCATGACTTCTGCCGCGCTTGTATCGGGTAATACAGTTGTCTTGAAGCCGGCCAGCACGACACCGGTAATCGCCGCCAAATTCATGGAACTGCTGGCTGAAGCAGGAGTACCGGATGGCGTAGTGAACTATTTGCCAGGTCCGGGCAGCGAAGTGGGTGATTATTTGGTGGATCATGCGCTGACTCGCTTTATCAGCTTCACCGGTTCAAGAGATGTGGGTCTGCGGATCAATGAACGGGCAGCTCACACAGCTCCAGGGCAAAAGTGGATCAAACGGGTGATTGCAGAAATGGGCGGTAAAGATTCCATTGTTGTGGACAGCGAGAGTGATCTGGAACTGGCTGCGGACTCCATTACCGCTTCGGCATTTGGATTCTCCGGACAGAAATGTTCCGCGTGTTCCCGCGCCATTATTCATAAGGATGTATATGATGAGGTATTACAGAAGGTCATTGAGCGTACGAAGAAGCTCACGATGGGCAGTCCGCTCGAGGTAGGCAGTCATGTAGGGCCAGTAATTGATGACAAGGCATATGCCAAGATTAATGAATACATCGAGGTGGGCAAGGGCGAAGGAAGACTTGTATTGGGGGGAGGTACAGGAGATGCCGAAGGCTATTTCATTGAACCGACAATTATCGCGGATGTTGACCCGCTGGCCCGCATTGCGCAGGAGGAGATTTTCGGACCTGTACTCGCGTTTATCAAGGCAGATACGTTTGAGGAAGCTCTTCATATTGCGAACAACACCGATTATGGCTTGACAGGTGCAGTCATTTCACGGAATCGTGCACATCTGGAACTGGCAAGACGGGAGTTTTTTGCTGGCAATTTGTATTTTAACCGGAAATGCACAGGTGCGTTGGTTGGCACGCATCCGTTTGGTGGATTCAACATGTCAGGCACCGACTCCAAAGCGGGCGGAAGAGACTACCTGCTGCTCTTTACACAAGCGAAGCTGGTCTCCGAAAAGTATTGAGGCGAATAGGGGCTGATGCTTGTAGTCAAGCATTTACTTTTGTACTCTTTTTCCGGAAAATATAAATCAAATTCCATTCCGCGCAGAAGGAGGGAGAATCATGCTGGAGATGCAGCTGGTTCAGGAACAGCGTGTTCGGCTGACCATGACGCCAGAGATGAAACAGTCCATTCATTTGCTGACGTTGTCCGGACAGGACTTGATTCGTTATCTGCAGGAAGCAGCGGAAGAGAATCCAGTACTTGAAGTGGAGGAGCACGCTGTACCTCTGGTCCGCCTCCCGCGGAAAGGAAATCAGAGAACGTTCGCTTCCTACGACCCGTTGCTGCAGGCGAAAAGTGCTGAGCCAACGCTTGAGCAGCTGCTGTCTGCTCAGATTCGCTTGCTGAGTCTTCCGCCTGTGCTGGAGGCAGCAGCCGAATATTTGGCGGGATGTGTCAATAGTGACGGTTATCTGACGATAGAATTGGTTGAATTGTCATCGGTATCCGGTATCTCTGTGGATGGGCTGCAAGCAGGATTGAATATCCTTCAGTCGCTGGATCCCGCAGGCGTTGGGGCACGCAGCTTACATGAGTGCTTGCTGCTTCAGATCCGCCGGGATCCGTTAGCCGCTCTCCATGCAGAGCGAATGGTTCAGGCCGGGCTGGGGGAGCTCGTACCCTTCCATCCGGGGAAAGCGGGAACTAGGCTCGGTATATCCTCAAGTGAGGCACAAGCTGCGTATAATTACATTACTCGGCTTGACCCTAAACCCTGTCGTTCCATTGGATGCCATGAGCGTCCCCATTACATTATTCCGGATGCCATGGTGGAACTGAGGCATGGCGAGATTTATATGGGACTCCATTCGGCAGGGAACCTTCGTGTATCCATGAATGAACAATGTTCCCATTGGATCAGGCATGGAGCTCCAGATGAAGTCTGGTCATCGCGCGCAGCGGAGGCGAGAGCCATTGTTCGCAGTGTGCAGCTAAGGCGTAGAACCTTGATGCGTGTTCTCACGGCAGTGATGAGTGAACAGGTACATTTTTTGCATGAAGGACCCGCTGGTCTGAAACCGCTCAGTCTGGCAAACGTTGCCGAGAGGATTGACATGCATGAGTCCACGGTGAGCCGTGCCGTTAGCGGGAAATATATTCAGACCCCTCATGGGATATTTGAATTAAAGTCCTTTTTTACGACAGGCATTGAGACAGCATGTGGAGATCCCACTTCTGCATCAGTGGTTAAACTTCGATTGAAGGAACTCATCCGTACGGAGCAGGTTAGCCGGCCGTATTCGGACAGCCAATTGACAGAGCTGCTCGCCGAGGAGGGAATCAGGATCTCCCGCAGAACGGTGGCAAAGTACAGGGAGGAGCTGCAGATTCTGCCTTCATTTGAGCGCAGGCGCTGGAGGTAAACAAACCTTAATGCCCTAATGCATTCCTTCTTATAGCAGTAGCGTTATGATACCAGAAAGCCCCTGCTCACCCGGATTAACGGTGTGCAGGGGCTTTCTGTTTTGATCAATAATCATAATGAATTCAAGTCAGTCAAACCTCATTACATATTGTGCAGGAAACGCTCACCAGCAATGCCTGGTGTAGTCATCTGTTCCGGATGCATGATTTCTTCGAGCTCCTCTATGGTGAGCAATCCGCGTTCCAGAATGATTTCTTGGAGCGAAGCACCGGTTTTCAGAGCTTCCTTCACAATGGATGCTGCCACGTCATAGCCCAGATGCGGGTTGAGTGCCGTAATGACGCTGAAGCTTTGCTTCATGATCAGTGCACAGCGTTCACGGTTTGCTTCCATTTCCTCCACCGCATAACGGGTGAACACGTCAATGCCGTTATTCATGATTTTCAGGGATTGCAGCAGGTTGAACGCGATGACAGGACCCATGACATTCAATTCGAATTGCCCGGCTTCACACGCCATGCAGATGGTATGATCGTTCCCCATGACCTGGAAGGAGACCTGGTTGATCACCTCGGCCATAACCGGATTGACCTTCCCTGGCATGATGGAGGAACCGGGCTGACGAGCCGGAAGACGAAGCTCATTGAATCCTGCCCGTGGTCCGGAAGCCATCATTCGAATATCATTACAGATCTTGGACAGGTTGACTGCGCATACCTTGAGGGCAGCAGACAGCTCCATATATGCATCTGTATTCTGAGTAGCATCCACGAGATCATCAGCCGTTTGCAGCTTCAGTCCGGTAACATTGGACAAATGTTCAGTGACCTTAACGATGTACTCCGGTTTGGCATTGAGCCCTGTTCCTACTGCCGTAGCTCCGAGGTTGATCGTCAGCAGGCGGCGATTCGCGAATTCAAGACGCTCCATATCGCGTCCCAGTACCCGAGCATAGGCACCGAATTCTTGTCCCAAACGGATTGGCACGGCATCCTGGAGATGGGTGCGTCCTACTTTGACAACATCATTGAACTCCAGTTCTTTTTTTAGAAAAGCATCTTTCAGACGCTGCATGGTATCAAGCAGTGTTTCAGACAACTGATACGCAGAAATCCGCAGTGCCGTTGGAATGACATCATTGGTCGATTGGGACATATTCACATGGTTGTTGGGATTGCAGTGGAAGTAGTCCCCTTTGTTTTGCAGCAGCAGTTCCAGTCCGCGATTGGCCAAAATTTCATTCATATTCATATTCATGGAGGTGCCTGCACCGCCCTGAATGGAGTCAACTATAAAATGATCCAGATGATGACCTTTCATCATTTCTTCAGCGGCCATCACGATGACATCGCCAATTTTCGGCGGCAGCATTTTCAGCTCCATATTCGTGACTGCGGCAGCCTTCTTCACGGCAGCAAGGGCTGTAATCAGCTCCCGATGCACGGGTACGCCGGTAATCGGGAAGTTTTCCACGGCCCGCACCGTCTGTATACCGTAATAGGCATAAGCAGGAATTTCTTTTTCACCAATAAAATCTTTCTCCGTCCGTGTGGACATTGTAGACATTTCTTTCGCCTCCAGTGGCATCCAAAAATAGGTCAGCTCCGGCGATGCCGAAGCGCACTCAGTATATCACTTAAGCAAAATGGATGCCAGGCTAAATGATTTTACCCAAGTTGCCGATAATAATTAAAATTAGGGGTTTTAACCTGGCTTGGTACTGGGTGAATCGAAGTGTCACAAACTTATCTTATAAATTATGCACCACAAGGATGAAAAGGTATTCGTGCGGGACAAGATGGGTTCCTGATTTAGCGCTTTCAGTGATGTAGATCACATGATATTTGGTTGATGATTGGTAAAATAGGAAAAAAGGACTACGAGGTGTGAACATGAAATGGACTTTAGGCGCAAAGACAGTCGCAGGTCTGGTACTAATTTCGATTATTACATACGGAACTAGCGGCTTTTTTATATTTTTCCTCCAGGACTGGCTCTCTTTCTCCATGCCGAGCTGGTTGTATATCACCTTAGTATTGATCCTAGGGGTGTGCTGGAACGGAATTCTGGGATGGTTTGCCTCACGCTGGCTGACACGCCCTATTGTTCACTTATCCAAAGCAGCTCAGCAAGTTTCGTCAGGAGATTTGACAGCTGAAATTCCGCAGCGCCGTACGCAGGACGAGCTTGCTGTTTTATATGATGCGTTTCGTGCGATGGTCGTTAATCTAAGAAGCATTGTAAACGATATTTCGGACAGTACACGTACGACCTCACAGAATGCGCAATCGCTGAGTGAAGCCATTACCCAGGCAGCCGAACAGATCGAAATGATGTCAGAAGCGGTGGATCACATTGCCGTAGGGGTAGAGGAACAAAAAGAGACCTCACAACATTCTCTGATTACAGCAGATGAGATGTTGAATGATTTTCAGCGCATGCATACCCAATCGATCGGAATGACAGAGATGTCAGGGCAGATGGAACGGTCGGTGGATCATACGAAGCAGACATTCTCGTATCTGATGAAAGGAATGGACGAGCTGACCGTATCGCATAATCGTTCCCGCGACATCATGGTGCTTCTGGAGAAGGAAGCTTCAGATATTGAAGCCATTACGCAATCGGTCAAAAACATCGCCGAAGAGACAGCGCTTCTGGCCCTTAACGCATCCATTGAGGCAGCGCGTGCCGGTGAAGAGGGAGCAGGTTTTGCTGTAGTTGCCCAGCAGATTCGCAAGCTGTCGGACGAGAGTACACAATCGGTTCACCGGATTAACGAATTGATCAGTCGTGTTCAGCAGCGTATTCGCGATACGGCACAGCTGATTCATGAGCAGCACGGGCTTGTCGTGAATGAGTCCCAGCGCACCATTAACGTCGATCAGACGCTGCAGGAGCTGACGGGAACGGTTGAGGTGTTCATGAAGGGCGCTCATGAGATCGGCTCCAAAATTGCTGAGCAGACCGTTCGGGTTGAACGAACACATGGTCACGTGAAACAGATTCAAGGAAAAGCCGGCTCGTTCTCGGACGAGGCCAGACGGATTATGGATGCCGCTCATGAGGAGACGGCAATCATGGAGGAAATCTCATCTTCCGCTGAAGAATTGAGACAATTAACGGATCGTTTGATGGATAAAACAAAAGCATTTCGGATGCAGCCTTGAGCTGTGTCCGGAGTGCTTTTTTTCTTAATATGGATAAACCCGAACATTCTTTCGCAAAATTTGAGGTTTGTAAAGTTTTTTTTATGAAACATTAACAAATTCGCAACGACTGGGCGATAAATGACGATATAATAGTTGTAGTATTCCATTTTTAAAAGAAGGAGCCCAGTATATTGAAAACTTGGACAGGTATCCTGCTGATGATCGTTTTGGCGGTTGTTACGATTAGTACAACTTCAGCTGCCAGAACATCCAATGAACAAAAACAGCTTAACATAGATGATCAATCCAGCCAGACCGATGGGGTCGTGGCATCCAATATAGAAACCAATGAAACATCCTTTACCTCAATAGAGAAAACTCCTGTAAAAAAAGAGAACGTTTCCGTTGCTCCGGAAAATGAAAAGGTCAGATTATACCCGTTGCAAGTGGAGGGTTCGGGTTATATTTATAACGGCATGATTCTTGAAGTGAATGGACAGACACGTGAATTCAGCAACTGGCAGGGAGAAGGCGGTTCTTACAAACCTGAAATACATGAAATAGATCTGAATGGGGATGGCAAAAAGGAGATTATCGTGCTGTTCACCGCCGGACACGGGACGGGTATTTATTTGGGTCAGGCACACATTATAGATCCGGATACGCTGGAAGAGATGAATATGCAGCCTTTGGATGAGGTTGTAAAGCAGCACATGAAGTCCAAAATAAACGTAACGCCTGGGAAAGTGACCATTGACGTAGCGTTGGATGGGGTGGAGTTAGAACCTTCTCAGATTGAGGAAGAAACGGATGGCATGGCCTATAATGATGAACTTCAATTCGGCGATGTCGTGTATTACAGTGTGGAGAACGGTAAGTTGGAAGTCACGGCATCCGGTGCTTATGGACCGGCTGGGTACGACGGAGATCTGACATTTGCCTATGCATACCAGGATGGCGAATGGAAGGCCGAGAATGTTGAATACAGCACAGAAGCGTATGAAGACGAGTATTATGAATCGTTTGATTGAATTCACGGAGTAGAAGATTTAAGGGATCGATGCTTGTCATAAAAGAATAACTTATGCTTCTGCCTTATTAGGCGAGGGCAGGAATGGTGGGGCTGAAAAAAAACGGGGATACTCAGCCTCGCTTTGTGCTGTCCTTATACAGAAATATTTCCATAATATTGAATTAAAGTGGTTGACATTACCACTTTAGTCGTTTAAATGTATAAAGGACAAACAATTTGTGTATGGGAGGGATTTACAGTGAAGAAAAAAGCCGTAATCGGACTGATGGTGGGCACACTGACACTCGGTATTGGTACAGGGGCACTGGCAGCAACAGGGCTTGAACCAATTAAGGCCTATCTGAACAGCAAGATTTCTCTGAAAATGAATGGAGCAACAGTGACAGCCAAGGATGCCAATGGCAAGACGGTACTGCCAATAACCTACAATGGAACAACGTATTTACCTGTGCGAGCAGTGGGGACATTACTCGGTACGGAAATTACTTATGACAGTGCAACCTCTTCGATTCTGATCGGCAATAGCAACGGATCTAATGCACCCGAAGAGAATAAGTTAACATTGAGTTCACTTGGAGCAACTGCGCTTGGAACATCCGCGTGGCACACCAAGGATCCGGGCGACACATCGTATAAAGGGAAAGACTACAAAGATGTATATCTTCATACGGACTCCGTAAAACAAGGCGAAAGCTTCCAGATCATGACACAAAAAAAGTATTCCAAGTTACATCTGGAACTGGCAGCCATTGCGGGTACCCACGAGATCAGAATTATAGATCATAATAATACAACGCTGAAAACACTCACTGTTGCAGCAGATCGTGGATTGCAGAGTGTAGATGTTGATGTTTCCGAGGCTGATTTTGTTTTTGTGGAGATCGTTGACGAAGAACCCGGCTCTTCTCTGTTCGTTCCATTGACTACTTCGTATCTGACTAAATAATATTTTATTGTTTATAAAAAAACGATTATTGTCATTGCGTTAGACGGTTCAGCCTGAACCACCGGCGCATGCAATAATCGTTTTTGGTTTGAGAGAAATGATCTAAAGTTATGAGCTGCTTAACGAATTACGGTATCGAGAGGTTTGAGATTGGCTTCGATCTCTGCCCGGCGGCCTTCCAGGAATGGAGGCAAAGCGAGCGATTCTCCCAGATGAGCAAGTTCTTCGTCCGTATCAAAACCAGGACCATCCGTCGCGAGTTCAAACAGGATGCCGTTTGCTTCACGGAAGTACAAGGACCGGAAGTAAAAGCGATCGACGAAGCCGGAATTAGGGAAGCTGAAGTTGCGAACACGTTCCACCCATTGTTTTAATTCTTCCTCATTATCCACCCGGAAGGCAACATGGTGTACGCTGCCACGTCCTGGTCTTTCGATCGGCAGGTCATTACGCTCCTCCACGTGGACCTCGGAACCACTGCCTCCTTCACCGGATTCGAATACAAGTACATCCGGTTGTCCTGCAACAAAAGCAGGGTAGGTTCCATTTTGACGGAATCCAAGCAGCTCTGTGAGAACTGTCGCCGTCAACGATGCATCCTGAACGGTGAGGTGTACAGGACCAAGACCAACAATACCGTATTCAGCCGGTACCGGGCTCTGATCCCATGGTTTGCCTCCAGGTACACCTGTGTTGTTTTCATCAGACACTAAGATCAGACGCTGGTTCTCAAAATCAGTAAATGAGAGTGTTGCGCGGCCGCCACGATCCATAATTTCACCATGAGGTACTTCGTACTCGTCAAAACGTTTGATCCAATACTGGAGGGCAGCATCACTAGGAACGCGCAGCGAAGTAGCAGAGATGCTGTTCACGCCTTCGCGTGTCTGTCCAGCCATCGGAATTTCGAAGAAGGTTAGCTCGGTGCCGGGATTACCTTTTTCATCTCCATAGAAGAGATGGTATACGGAAACGTCATCCTGATTTACTGTTTTTTTGATCAGGCGAAGGCCCATGACATCGGTATAAAAGCGATAGTTTTCAGCGGCATGTGCGGTCAGTGCGGATACGTGGTGAAGTCCTTTGATTTGCATTGTTAATTCCTCCTGGGTAATTGGGATTTGAGGTATTCTAATTATGTGTGAGATTGATTTTTACTTTTATTAAGTTGCTAACTTTTTGTTTGTTTTGTTCTGCATTTATCTTAACATAAAGATAATTATAAAGCAATACATATCTGTAACATTAAACGGATAGACTTTCGCTTCGATTAATGCCAAAATGAAAAATATTACATTTCAAGATGTGACTGTCGGTAATGGGAAGGAGAAGAACATGGGATATCCCCAGTGGCTTGACCCTTATGATGAACGGCCTTTTATCATGTTTTCGAATCCACATATATGGGCGATGGGCTGCACGGCAATGGTGATTATCTTGCTGTATCTGTTTAGAAACCACTTGAGATCATGGCCGGAACGCACACGGAGGCTGCTGCGATTCGCTTTAGCCATCTTCATGATCGGTTGTGAAGGTCTGCTTCAGTTATGGTATGTCTACGGCGGTGTGTGGAGTGTAAGAACATCATTGCCACTGGAACTGTGCAGTCTGTCCCTTTTGTTGTCAGCCGTGCTGTTGTTAACACGCAGTCGTTTACTGCATTCGGCGTTATTATTTGCAGGGATTGCAGGAGCACTGATGGCGATCGTAACTCCCAACCTGGGTTATACCGTTCCACATTTTCGTTTTATTCAATTTTTTACGGCTCATGCCTGTATTATACTTGCGCTGCTCTATATGACCTGGGTAGAACAGCTTCGTCCAAGCTGGAGATCGGTTGTGGGTTCAATGGTTTTTGTTAATGTGGCTGCGCTGATTGTATATGGAATGGATGTGCTTTTGGAAGCCAACTATATGTTTCTTCGTCATAAACCGGAGACGGCATCTGTACTGGATCTTCTGGGACCTTACCCGTTATATATTCTTGGGGAGGAAGTACTGGCATCCGTATTGTTTTCACTAATGTACGTGCTGTTCTTTGCCATTCCGGAGCGAGTGAAGAACCGGGTGAAGAAGGAGAGAAGTTCTGCGGTGTGATTGGCAAAAGGAGAACAATGAAAATCCCGCAGTATCCTGAGGCTCAGGAGACATGCGGGATGTTTGGTTTATTGAATTCGCTACGATGGGACGGATAACTTATCCTCGAAGGAGGGATTCTGCACCATCCACGTAGATCCGTGTACCTGTGACATGGGAAGATTCGTCGGAAGCCAGGAAAAGCACCAGGTTGGCTACCTGTTCTGATGTGCCAGGTTCACCCTTGAGCGGATGCTCATGACCTTCCGGGAATTCCACGGGAATCTGTACATCCTTCAGATCATCTGAAGGATAAGTGTTGTCATCGATGTTGGTATCGATGGCACCAGGACAGACGGCGTTGACACGAATCTTGTAACGCGCCAGTTCGAGCGCAGCCATCTTCGTAAAAGCGGTTTGCCCGGCTTTGCTGGAAGCGTATGCAGAGAACCCGATACCTGAGAATACCCGGTTACCGTTAATCGAACTGGTGATGATGATGCTGCCTCCGCGGTCTTTCAGATGGGGGATGGCGTATTTGACGGTTGCAAACGTACCGCGCATATTAATCTCCATCGTTTGATCCCAGTCTTCCGGTTCCATTGTTTCAATCGGAGCCATTGTGCCGTTGATCCCGGCATTGGCGAATACAATATCCAGTTTGCCGGCTTCAGCCGCAGCCTGATTAATCGCTTTTTGCACATGGTCTGGTTTGGAGATATCACATTCGATTACATAAGCCTCACCGCCGGCCTTCTCAATGGTCTGCTTCGTTTCTTCCGCTTTCTCTGGCGTACGGTCCAGCATGTAGACTTTGGCTCCATGCTCTGCAAAACGAATCGCGGTAGCCTGCCCAATACCGGAACCACCGCCGGTTACAATCGCCACTTTTCCTTTTAAACGCTGTTCACTCATCCTGATCCCTCCACGTCCATAAGATTTCAGTGTTACTCTCTATCTCTACATACCCGGCACAAGGGAGGTGAATCAGATTCCTTCATACTTGTCCAACCCAAAAAAACAGGACCGAGAATCGGTCCTGAATCTGAGTTTGAATATGAAATGACGTCAATATGCGAATCGCATGCAGGAATGTTATTTATGTTTCTTCCAGTCCAGCGAGCTGTTATTCAATAAATACTCGAAGTCATTATCCCGACGCTTCTGTTCCGCTTTGCGAGCTTCTTCCGCCTGCTGTCGTTCCTCTTCCTTGCGCTGGGCTTCGGCAGCCTTGGCTTCATCAGCCTGAGCCTTCAGCTTCTCCAGTACTTCGCTGCTGAGCAGATCCTTCAGCGTCGTTGGTTTATCCTGAGCTGCTTTGGGAGCAGCAGGTTGTTTTTTGGATTTTGCCATGGAAAATTCTCCTCTCAAACGTAAATCAGGTTCCCTGTTTCGATCCGTAGTCATAGTATATCAGGTTCCCCGAATCCATTCCATGAAACGAGTCAAGAAAAGAAGGAAATCAGCTGTTCCGTGACGAATGAAAACGGGTATAAAATCATATAGTATTACCGATACTGCGACTATTCCCTGGAGAAAGGAGTCGTTGTTCGTGGAAGTTGACCGCAGCTTGTTGAAAGGGCTTGCATGGGGGGTTGCCTTCAGCTGCCCGCTATGGATTGCGATTATTGGCTGGTTCCGTTTGTTGGGGTGGATGTTGTGAGATCAGCGGGTTGCAGAGCTGCTGTGTATATATGTGCGTAGAGGGCTTTTTTTTAATCCTCCTATGTAAACGCTATCATTGAATAAAGCTCTGCCTTGCGTATTATCGCAAGACAGAGCTTTTGTTTGTGATGTACCTGAAGCCTTTATTACTCTGGCATTTTAACAGGTTCAGGATATTCCAGTCCATGCGTGTCCACGGTCACTTTTTTCATGACTTGATCGGTGACCGGTTTGTCACCTGCACCTATTTCCGTAGCTGCGATTCCATCGACTACGTCCATACCCTCTGTGACTTTGCCAAAGGTTGCATAAGCATTATCCAGGTAATCCGCATCAGCTAACATAATGAAAAACTGGGAACCGGCCGAGTCTAGGTTATCAGATTGACGAGCCATGGAAATAACCCCGCGAGTATGATTCAAATGGTTTTTGTGCCCGTTGGATGTGAATTCACCTTTAATGGCATATCCGGGGCCGCCTGAACCATCACCAGCTGGGTCTCCACCTTGAATCATGAAGCCTGGAATGACGCGGTGAAAGATGAGGCCATCATAGAAACCCTGATTGGCCAGTGAGATGAAATTGTAAACCGTGTTGGGCGCAATTTCCGGATAGAGTTCGATCACGATTTTTTGCCCGTCCTGCATTTCAATCGTGGCTACCGGGTTTTCACCTTCAGGCGGAGCCGGAACGGGTTCCGTGGCGCCGCTCGAAGGGCGTCCGCAGCCGCTAATAACAATAAGCAGCAGCGCCATGATCAGCGATGCAGCAGTTGTTTTTTTCCATCGTAAAGACATGAGAATGTTCCCCCTTGCATCTCTGCTTAATGTGTTTCATCGGAATTATTTTGGGATAATCCATCAACTATCATACCGTTTTTTGGGACAGGAAGGCAATCCAGGCTTTACTTTTGCAGGTACCAGGGATGGCCTTCATGGAAGCATAGGTGTAAAATAAGGAAAATGCTTCCGCAGCAGGGACGTACGGGTCTGTTCCGTCCGCTCCAAACCACGGCAGTCCCGGGCGTCAGTAAACGGAAAGGACGTGCGGGTATATGAACTTCTCGTGGAAGCGTAATCTGGTGATTTTGTGGATTGGTGTATTTTTTTGCAGCACCGCTTATTCAATCTCCATCCCGTTTTTGCCCTTGTTTCTGAGTGGCGATCTCGGCGTTCGTGATCACCTGGAGTTTTGGTCTGGGCTGGCCTTTGGCATCACGTTTCTGGCCAGTGCACTGGTGTCTCCGTTCTGGGGTTCCCTGGCAGACAAATACGGACGCAAGCCAATGCTGATCCGGTCGGGATACAGCCTTGCGGTTTTGTATTTGATCAACTACTTTGTACAGGACCCATATTCACTCATCGTAGTCCGGCTGTTTCAGGGATTGCTGGCTGGTTTCGTTCCGGCTGCCATTGCCCTTGTGGGTACGAACACGCCTGAAGCAAAGACAGGATATGCGCTGGGTATCATGTCCACGGCTGGAGCTACAGGCGGGATCATTGGCCCGCTAATTGGCGGTGTGGTGAGCCACTACTATGGCAACCGGAATGCTTTTTTATTTTCAGCCATTGTGGTGCTCGTCTCTGCGGTGATCGCAACCTTCTGGGTAAAAGAGGAGAATTTCAATCGCAACAAGCCGCGTTCCCATGTCATGGATGATATTCGTGAAGCCAGAGCGAATCGTCTGTTTATTACCGTGCTTGGCATGATGGGCATCTGTACCTTCTCCGTCATGATTCTTGAGCCGCTGCTCACGGTCTATGTCATGGAGATGGGTATTCAGCCGGACCGGGCATCACTCAGCTCAGGTATTATTTTCTCAGCGGTAGGTATAGCTACCGTCATTATGGCACCGAGATGGGGGAAGATAGGTCAGCGCATCGGTTACGGCAAAGTATTGATCATTGGACTCATCGGCGGGGCAGTGGGAAATCTGCTGCAATTTTTCACGACAGGTTATATTGGTTTTGGTGTTTTGCGGTTTGTATATGGGTTGTTCTTCGCGGCCGTGTTCCCGGCCATCAATGCCATGATTGTGCAGGCGACGGACCCGGGTTTCCGAGGCAGGGCCTTTAGCCTGAATCAGTCGGCGTCCCAGATCGGTACGATGGCAGGACCCATCATTGGTGGTATTCTTGGTGGATGGCTGCCTATTCGCTGGATTTTTATCATCAACGGACTGGCACTGTTAATCACAGCGATTGTAGCCAAATGGTCGGGTCTGGAGCATAAGCTTCCGGGTTCAGGAAAATCAGCATCGGAGAAAGCGGTAACAGCAGATCGATAGATGGATCTTAAGGGGAGAGATGGCGCTGTAGCAATACAGCAGCCATCTTTTTGATGTGACTATATATGTGGGCAAGTAATATACATTAAAAAGGGAAACCTCTTCATGAGAGATTTCCCTATTGTTCAGCCTGATGAATTACATGGCACAGTTGTATCATTCTTCAGAGTCGGATTTCTCCTTAGGAATAGCATGCTCAACAGCATCACGTTGATCCTCTTTCTCCAGAGCATCCGGAAATGAATCTTCCGTAAATAGTCCAAAATCAGGATCGATGTCCCGTTCGGTCACCAGATTATCCGGCGTCTCGACATGCTTATGGTGATCATCCTTCATTATGCTGCACCTCCTAATTCATGCAAGGGGAGTTTGCCAATCTTAACGTCTTGGAAGAATATCATCCTGCGGTTTGGCATCGGCTCCTGCACCATTGAGCAGATCGGTACCATGAAGGGCGTCCGGATCAGGTGCAGCTGGGTCAACTGGGCTATTTGGCTGCAGGAGATCGGCATCAGGTACAGATTCCAGTGCAGGTTCTGCCAGCCGTGATTCGAGCTCCTCATCCTCTACTGTCGTTGCAGCTACAGGAGGCAGGTCCGTCTCATCGGTTTCAATTCGTCTTCCGGACACTTCGTCAAATGTATCCATATCGCCCTCGGGCACTTCCGTTTCGGGCGGAATATCACGGGATCTCTGATATCGGTCATAATAACGGTCGCTTTCGTCATTACTAATCGGTCTGTCTGTCATAAGTAGCAGCTCCTTTCAGGAATTAAATGTGTTTGACTGCATGTATTTTTGTGTTGATATCTTCAAAGGTTCTTACCCCGTAGTTACCCAAACCGCAATCGTTGTAATCGTGCACGTTTTAGCATTCCCTGGGGTGCACCGAATATGAATGATTAAAATTTAGGGAATACATATTTGACGAGAAAGTACAGGAAGCCGAAAAAAATGATTACATAAGCCGCATATTTAATAAAAGTGGAGGCGACCATGCTGGAATCCGATTTTTGCTGGATATCTTTCCGTTCTACTTCTACCGTTTTGTGTGGCTCATTCATTTCAATCATCTCCTTAATAGGTGAGTGGTTTCTTTGAGGAACCATTACACCCATAGAAGCGAATTGAATCGTAGAGCAGCTGGTACAGCTTTCAAGCAAGGCCTATGTTATGATGGAGCATGATGAAACAGGGAGGGATTCCAGTTGGAATGGTATACACTTGGCAATATGATCAGTCGAATCCGAATTGGACAAAAGGCATCTACGCCCGGCTTTTCGCGTACAGTCATTCGCAGACCGGACGGTTTGTTCTGGGTTGGTGGCATATGGGCAGGACAAGTTGTCCAGCTGCGTGATTTTCTTTTTTCGGATATATGGACGATCTATGAGGATGAGGAAACGGAGCAGTGGCTGAAGTTTCGGAATGCCTATGAACGGACGGAACGCGAAATGATAGAGAACCAGTTCGAAGATTTACGCGAGTAAAACAAGTGATAACTGGATTCCTTCGTTATAAAATGGAAATAAATATATAGTTGAACTAAAATGTGATTTTTTTCGTTTGCCATTAGAAGGTGACACGTTAAATCATGGCGAATCATAAATGATAGAGTTAGGGGATAGATTCAGCATTTGGCATCATTCGAGGGTTGCTAAATGCTCAAAATATGAACTTTGAGGTGCTGTGAATGAAAAATGTGCCCAAAGCTATCATTGTCCTATGGATCAGCCTGTTATTCATCATGTATTGGCCGCAGGGAGTAGGCGCGGCAAGTGTACAGGAAGATAACAGTCCTGTCCCCATTACGACATGGGAAGTAAAATGGGGAAATGCGCACGATCAGGGGTTTATCAGCGAAGTGGGAAGACCCGATGAAGTTTGGGAGCGGCAAGGGTTGGAGAAGCCGGATTATACCACGGTTAATCCTTCTACGGAGTCACTATGGACTCGCTTGACCATTCCACAACTGAGTGAGGATAATTCCGCCATTCGTTTTGAAAATATTAAAGGTCAACATATTGTGATCTATCTTAAGGATCGCAAGGTGTATGAGAACTATCATTATAATTACGACAACAACGCGGTATTATTGCCTCTATCCATTGAAAATTCAGATGAGCAACTGTATATATGGACTGAAAATACCAACGGCCGACTCGGAATCTTCGGGACGATTGAGGTAGGCAGATATACTAATCTGCAGGAGAGATACATTCATAATGGCTTGTTGGATGTCATCTTAGGGGCAACCTTTCTGTTCACAGCCATGACCATGCTAAGCTGCACATTCTTCTTTGGCAAATTCCATAAGGGATTATGGATCTCGCTATGTGTTGTCATGGGTTCCATCGGAACGATGATCATTACGTATTCACAATTTCTGTATACGTTCTACCAGATTTACGGGGATCTATACTCCATATTGTTCGATATGGCGATGCTGGCGGGAATGCCTGCACTATGTTATTTTTTCGAACAGATTATTGGGGCGGGTCCTTATGGAATCTTCACGAAGTTAAGAAAATTCCAGCTCGTGTATTCCGGTATTGCAATCATGGCACTGCTCCTGTATTTCATCTCGAGTGGTCAATGGGACGTACTTTATGTATTTCTTGTTCAAAAGGCAATCGGCGTCATTTTGGTTATTCTGCTGACATTATTGATGATAGGCACCATATCTCAAGCACTTAGAAGAAACAAAGAAGCGATACTGCTGGCTGCAGGATACAGCACGTTTGCGCTGATCAGCGTAGCGGAATTGTTGTGGTACTATCAGCGTAATGGCACGTATCATCTGATATGGTGGAAGTGGTCGATGGTTGCTTTTATCATAGCGCTTATTGCCATTCTGGGCAGTCGTTTTGCGGAAAAGCATAGACAGGTCATTGAATACTCCAAGGAACTGGAGCTGTTCAACAATGAATTGCAGCGATCCGAGAAGATGGAGATTATTAGTGAGCTGGCCGCTTCGGTTGCCCATGAAGTTCGAAATCCACTACAGGTGACAAGAGGATTCCTACAGCTGATGACCGAACAGGAAGACAACAAAAACAAGGGGTATGTGCGAATTGCCCTCGAGGAGCTAGACCGGGCATCAGGGATCATTACGGACTTTCTGACGTTTGCCAAACCGGAGTTTGATCATATCGCTTCTCTTAATATTGCTGAAGAGTTTACGCATATTGAAGGGATTCTGGTGCCGATGGCCAATCTGGAAGGCGGTAAAATAACAACGGATATTCCGCCAGATCTCTGGATTCGTGGCAACTCCTCCAAGTTCAAACAGGCCTTTATTAATATTATTAAAAACAGTATTGAAGCTTTGCAAGGTCAGGGCCAGATTGATATATGGGCATATGCCCAAGATGGAATCATTAAAGTTCACGTTAGGGATAATGGGGAAGGCATGGATGAGGAAGCTTTGGTCCGCCTGGGAGAGCCTTACTTCTCCAACAAAATCAAGGGAACAGGACTTGGCATGATGGTAACCTTCCGAATTGTGGAAGCGATGCATGGCGAGATATCATTTACAAGCACAAAAGGGGTAGGAACGGAAGCTGTTGTATCTTTTGCCGAGTTCGTCGATTGACGGACTGGCAGAAGATACAACAGCTTTTTTGTCCTCTACCCCTTTACCTGTAATGACGGCCCGAGCCGCTAATTTGGGTGTTTAGGTTCTCCAAGGTCCGCAATTCACGTCATAATTCACCTTGGAGGGATTGGGCGGAATGACAAGAACATAATCATTCTGCTGTTCTTCTACTGTACGGATCTTGACGTTGTCCGGAATATCAATACCGAATGCATCGCGAAGTGCCTGTTTTGGATTGGAATGCAGCTGCTGTCTGAAATGTTCATCGGTCCAGGCCTTTTCAATAATATCCTCATGCAGTGTTCTCTCAGATACCATCATCGTTCAACAATCCCTTCTTATATGGAATATGAACTGTCACAGTTTCATGACTTCCCCTGTGGGTTTAAGCCATGTTCACTGATCCAGTAATGAAACCCGCCTTGATGAAGCATTTTTTTGTGCTGCTTGATTGCCTCGACAGCTTGTACAAGTGTTTGGCATAAGTGCGTATTAAAGGTCAAGAGGTGCGGAATTCCTAAGTTAGACGATGCCAGGATGTCTTGATATCGGTAAGCAATGTCTACATAAGAGTTCATGATTGGCGTGCTGTACATATTATCCCGGATACGCTCGCTTAGCGGCTGTAAAGGATAAGCTAGTTGTAGAGCAGAAGAAATATGAGAAAGGAAACTGTTGTAATTTCCCTGTGCCGCATCTTGATCCATGTCATTGAAATCATCTGTCATCTGGAGGGTCATAAGTGCGATGTTAACAGCAGAACATACGGCAATAACTCGGTCTTTTTGTTCAAGGAAAAGAAGAGCACCTGCAGCTCCAAGTTGAAGGGGGGCTGCCTTTTGGGCGATCAGAAGCGGGTTTTCCTTGAAGTAATCCAGAGACTTCTCGCCGTTAACACTAACAGCCCAGTCCGTTACATATTGTCTGAAATACGTCCAAAACAGGGAAGTCGGGCTAAATAAGTCCGAGTAGATATGCAGAGCATCCATGTAGTATAAATTACCCAAGGATAACTTCAATGTGCTGTCGTCAGGACGTTCATCCATCACTTCATCCTGATTGAGAAAATACAACATATGAATCAGACAGGCCGTGCTTAACTTGTGTGCAGTCTGTGGGGAGAGTCCGTCTGAAATCTGCATCCAGAGCGGAATAATGTAGCCAATATAACTGTGACCTGAATCGCGTAACAGGGGATTAATAGAGTGAAGTTGTTCCAGTGCATGTTCTGACAGGGATTCAGGATAGTTCTGAACCAGCTGCTCGGCAGCAGCGAACACCACCTCCAAATCGGATCTAAACGGATCAAGCCATTCTCTCCACATCGTTTCCTTACGCCCTTCCCGCAATAAAATAATTAAGGACTATTCGACTAGATCATGGAGTTATACCCAGTATAGCGGATATGAATTGAAAAAAATAGGATCTTTTGTGATGAATTGTGAAATATATGATGACTTTTTGTATTTTTATGGGATAAAAATGGGTGGATTAGGCTCAAACTAGGGGTAGACCACAGTATTTCGACATACGAAAGGCGGAAGAGAAATGAAACACCAATGGAAAACATGGCTTGCAAGCAGTTTGGCAGCCATGCTCATATTAGCAGCAACGGGAAATGCTGCCTCAGCCAGTGCGGCAGAGGAGCCTGAAGGCGCCGGAATGACGACTCCGGCAG
Organism: Paenibacillus sp. ACRRY; assembly: GCF_022346995.1. Taxonomy (GTDB): domain Bacteria; phylum Bacillota; class Bacilli; order Paenibacillales; family Paenibacillaceae; genus Paenibacillus. The sequence goes on from NZ_JAKRNM010000004.1 coordinate 496,367, forward strand.
CTTCCCAGAGTGACAAACATCCTTGTATGCAGGCAAGCCATGGATTATTTATGATTGGTGAAACTGCCGATCTGCTCGGCATTGGACTCAGAGACCTGAAGGAGCAGATGGAGCTAGGCAAGACATTGACCCAGATTGCCAAAGAGCGCAAAGGGCTAAGCGAAGAGCAGCTGCTGCAGAAGCTTAAACCATCCCTTGTGAAACGTCTGGATCAAGCTGCTGCAGAAGGCTGCTTAACCAAGGAGCAGGTCTCAGCAGCCAAGGCTGGCATGGATGAAAAGTTGAAAAAGGTCATCAATACCCCGCTTAGAGAGCTGCGTAGGGAGTTTGCAAGTCATGGAAGAAAACATCCTTCCTTGAACCACAAGGCGATTGCCCAATTTATCGGCATTACGCCGGAACAGCTTCATGAGCAGTTGAAAAGTGGCAAGTCTCTTGCTGAAGTTGCCAAAGCACATGGAATTAGTGAAACACAACTCATTGACAAGCTGAAGGAAGAGTTGACGGGTGATCTGCAGCGACTTGTGAACCATAAGGGAGGGGCACATTCCATTCCACGGGAACATGCACCAGGGCACCCGGCCTCAACTGAGTCAGATTAATCTATGTATATGCAGGGCGCCTTATCTTCCTTGGAAGAAAGGCGCCCTGTTTCTCGTAAACATAGATGTACAACGAGGTTGACTGAGGTTTACTTTTACTAGTCTATGCTATGTGATCAACCCTTCTAGCTTGTTTCGGAAGAACGGCTTGCACTTGCACTCAGCGGTGTAACAGGTCCGGCTTTAATCCGAGGCTCTACAGTATCCGAACCTTGAACAGACGAGTTCCGGCTCCGCTTACGCTGTAAACCAACCGTATAACGGGAACCCGGTAATCGGGATAGTCCATAGCTAATGGCCAGTGCTGTGGCAGTTGTCACCAGAAATGACAGCAAGGTTACCGGCAGATGCCAGCCGCCAAGCTGGAGTGGTCTGGTGAAGTAGGCGATCGCATAGATAACCAGAGCATGCACTAGATAACCGCCGAACGAATAGCGGCCGATCCAGGTGAGCGCGCCCAGGAACTTCGTTGTTTTGCCTCGTAACAGGACAAGGAATCCATATAACATGAACATCTGCGCCATAATAATAATGAACGTTGTCGGCTTCAGATATGTCGATATATTAAGATTGACAACATCCCCAGACCCTCTAAGCACATCGTAACCCAGCCAGAAGTACATGCCAATGAAAAGACTGATCATCCATGGGAGCGCACGAATGGTCCAGTTTCTCCAAGTGTCTACAGCCCAAGCGCAAACTGCCCCGAGAAAAAAGTAGAACCAGTACATCACCCAGGAGTAGGAACGATACTCCAGCAATGTCGACCAGGGCTTCGCAAGTGCCGCTGTCCAGCTGGCCATGTCGTAATAGGACCACTTCATCAGCAAGCTATACATTCCCGCTGCAAGCAGAACAAGCAATAGAACGGATTGCATGCGTGTTATTTTGGTGATTTTGGTAAGCTGGCTGTTCACGAATTGCACACCGAGCCTGAACAAAGGAAATAACACGTAAAACTGAAAAATCATGATGACAAACCAGAGATGATATCCTGTCTGAGGGATGAAAAGCTCGCGGATCAGGCTGCGTACATCCGGCGTGCCCGAGAGCCAAAATGCAGGTGTGAAAATGCGAACAGACAGCCAGTAGATCAGTGTCCAGAGAATAAAGGGCACATAAATATCACCAAATCGTTTTCGGATGAATGGACGGTATTCCGGCTTCACCTGACGATGATGATAAAAAAGCATCACACCGGACAAAAAGACAAAGGTCGGCGTTCCGAACCGGGTGAGATGATAGATCATGGTCAGCATGACGGAATCCGGCTGTTCGATATCTGAACGATAGATATATTCCGCAATATTATGCTGCATGACGATGGCGAGAAACGCGATCCCACGCAGCTGCGTCCACTCTTCTATACGCGGTTTTCCCAAGATGGCCCGCCTCCTTCCAATACACAACATCATTAAAGGGTACTATTTCAACATTAAGAGGAGATTAAATGGTGAAAATAGGATAAAAAAACGGCGGCCCTAAAGGCCGCCGCTTTTCTATTTATTGTTGCTCTGCCTGAGCATCTTCCTCGAAAAGATTTTGAATAAATGCCTGGAGTTTATTTTTGTCCACGCCCAGAACCTGAGCAGAACCTGCAAGCTCGTTGGTTAACAATTTATTAGGTGGAATCTGCTGTTTGTCCACTTCATTGACATTAATGTCAAACCCGAGCGAGGCCAGCTTCAGCATCTGTGTAGGGCTGAGGTCTGTCTCAATATATGGGGCAACCGCCTCCAGGATCTCCGGAATTTTGAAGAGGGAGGTGGTGCTTTGCAGCTTCTTGGCAAGCTCGGTCATGAAGATACGCTGCCGTTCGGTGCGTGTGAAATCGGATGTGGCATCATGCCGGAAACGAACATATTGGAGGGCCGTTTTGCCGTCCATGTGCTGAAGTCCCTTTTTGAGATCAATGTCATACATATGTTTGTCAGCTTTGCTGGTGTAGTACATGTCTTTTTCCACATCAATATCAATGCCGCCTACAGCATCGACAAGGGCCATGAAGCCGATGAAGTCCGTATATACGTAATGCTGAATCGGAATGCCAAGCAGATTGCTTACCGTTTGTTTGGTCAATTCAGCGCCCCCGTAGGAAAAAGCTGCGTTAAGCCGGCTTTTGCCATGCCCAGGGATATCCACATATGTATCTCGCAGGACAGAGAATAAATGCGCCCGTTTGGACACAGGATCAATGGAAGCCACCATGACCGAATCTGAGCGCCCTGCATCATCCCCTCTGGAGTCACCCCCGAGAAGCAGGATGTTAACGCGTTCCTTGCCTTCCCACTTGGGAATTGGTGTTGTTGTAGTGTCCGTACCAAGGTCTGCTTGAGAATTGGATGTGGACGATGAGGAGGTACCTGAAGCGGTTGAGATGCTATTGGCAAAGTGTACAATGGAATATCCGTAATATACGAGGACGCCTGTTACGGCAAGTGCCAGGGTCAGGGTTGTCCCCCACAACCATTTTTTAAGCATAATCTTCACCTTTCTATTGTTGAACTGATATGTAACCCAGACTATTTTAACAAAAAGTAAGGAGAATGTCCCCTTTGATTTCGAATATTCGGTCAGTCGGTGCATTGTTTGACAAATAGTTGGTGGGTATTATAGTGTAAAAACGAATCACGTTTTATGTCATGGAGGTATTAACGCAATTATGAATCAATCTGTTTTTAACTGGATCAACCAGTTTGCGGACCGGGTTCCGCTTCTGGACTGGTTTATGATCACTTCAGCAGAATATGCCGTGTGGATTATGATTGCCCTTCTGGTTATTGTATGGTTCCTGGGTAATCCGGCCAAGCAGCGTATTGTTTTTTATGCATGTGTAGCATCTATTGTGGCTCTTGTCCTTGCCAAGTGGGGCATTTCTCCAGCCGTTGGTCATCCAAGACCATTTGTGGATGGGAACGTACATCAGCTGGTGCCGCATGTACCGGATCCATCTTTTCCAAGCAAGCATGCTTCGTTTGTCTTTGCACTTGCTGCCGCTTCGTTTTTCATCGGACGTCGTTTCGGATGGTGGATGCTGCTGCTTGCCGTGCTGACTGGGGTATCGCGTGTATATGTAGGAGTTCATTATCCGGGAGATATTCTTGGTGGATTCATTTTGGGCAGTCTGGTCAGTGTCATTCTGATCACAACGCGTAACTATACGAAGTCAGTTCCTGATTTCTTTATCCATATCCATCGGAGAGTTTTCCGTTAGAATAGCACTTATGATGTGGGGACGAGGATTAGACGATATATACATGAAAGTCTTGAGTTTTTGGCTGTGCCAAAGACTTGAGGCTTTTTTTTGTTTTTATATCGAAGTTACATGAAATTGATGAAAATTAAATTTCGAATATCTACAATTCGTGTCGATAGGTGTCGATATATTATTCATACGTATTGGTTAATGGCCAAGTTGGGAGTGGGGAATATGAAAAGCACGCGGGGAAACGCGTTGGGGAAATTAAAGTTGACGATTCGCATGAAATTGTTGACGGGGTTTATGATTGTGGTAGCAATGCTTGCCTTTGTAAGTAGTTACGCCTTGATTCAAATCTATGATATGTCCAATACTTCGGAAGAGATCGACCAGTCGTGGATGCCGAGCGTTAGCCTTCTCGGGATGATGAATGGTGACGTTTCAGACGTGGAGCGTCAGGCTCTTGCTGCCATTGTTGAGACGGATGAGAATTCAATCGCAGAGATAAGTGAATCTTTAGAGCAGCTTCAGGTCAAGATTGAGGATGAGCGAAAACAACTGCTAGAGCTTATTAAGGGTAGTGACGAAGCGATGGCACTGTATGATAAATTCAGCACAAACTACGATTCATACTTGGCCAAAATGCCTGAGTTTGTCGAACGGGGTATGGCTAACGACTTTGATGAAGCCAGCAGGCTACATTCAGAGGCATTTCCATTATGGGATACAGCCAATGATACCATTGCGCAGCTGATTACGATGAGTAATGAATTAGCAGGACAAGCGACAGCTGAGTCGCTGGAAGAAGCAAATAGCGCATTTATTATCATTTTGGTGGTAACGATTATTGCCTTCCTGATTGCACTCTTTATTGCTTTCTTCATTGCAAGCATCATCTCGAGACCAATTAAGAAGATGAACGAATCGGCAATGTTGATTGCAAACGGTGATCTAACGGGCGAAATGATCACGCTGAAAAACAAGGATGAGCTTGGCACGCTGGCTGCTTCCTTCAATACCATGACGGGCAACTTGCGTGCGATGATTCAGTCCGTATCTGTGACTTCCGAGCAGGTAGCTGCTTCTTCGGAAGAACTGCTGGCGAGTGCCGAGCAAAATACGCAAGCATCGGAGCAAATCTCCGCAACCGTAGAACAGCTGGCTGTGGGCACATCTGACCAGGTGAATATCGTGAAACGTTCTTCCCAGGCAATGAGCGAAATGGCCATTGGTTCAGAACAGATTGCAGAGCTTGCTCAGAGTGTATCCGTATCTGCTGTAGATGCAGCGAATCAATCGGCTGAAGGGAATATGATTATCCAGCAGGCTGTGGATCAAATGGGATCGGTTCGTACTTCCATTGCTTCACTTACGGAGCTCGTAACCGGGCTTGGAGAACGTTCTGCAGAGATTGGCAGCATCACGGAAGTCATTAACAATATCGCTCGTCAAACCAACCTTCTCGCTTTGAATGCTGCGATTGAGGCTGCACGTGCAGGTGAACACGGACGAGGTTTCGCCGTTGTTGCCGGAGAAGTTCGTAAATTGGCCGAAGAATCATCGGAATCCGCACAGAAAATCACGGACCTGGTGCAGCTCATTCAGAATGACACGAACCATGCGGTACAGGCAGTGAAAGTGAACAGCAGTGAAACCGAAGCCGGAATAGAGATGGTAACTGCGGCAGGACAAGCCTTTGAGCAAATCTCAGAAGCAGTGAACAAGGTCGCTGGTGAAATTCAGGAAGTATCTGCCGGATCGGAAGAAATGTCAGCAAGCACGGATGAAGTGGTTCGATATGTGGATCAAATCTCCAATATTGCGGAAGAAGCATCAGGCGGGGTACACAATGTATCTGCGGCAACCGAAGAACAGCTGGCTTCCATGGAAGAGATTGCATCCTCGGCTGGTTCTCTCTCCAAAATGGCAGAAGAGTTGCAAGAACAGATCAATAAATTCAAAGTATAGAACATTCGAGAGACTGTTACTTCAGGCGCGAGCAGCGTCAGAAGTAACAGTCTTTTTTTTGTACTCTGGGCTGGACATGCCTTGTTAAAAGTAAGGCAGAGGGGGCGATCATTTGAAACCACTTGGTACAAAATAGGCGAATTGAAGCTGATTCTTGCTTTTTTAACAGGTAGTAATGTTTACCACTTATGGAATATGTGATTTTAATTGTAGGTCTAATGACCTATTACCTGATTTGGTGAATCTATAGGACTGTAATAGCTGGAAACGAGGTGGTATCAAATAGTTACAATATTTTAACCTTTAGAACATGCTTAATATTCATGCTGTTTTTCAAGTTGATGCCGGTTTAACTCCTGATCCTTAGTACTCAATAAGCCTGAGGTGAATACAGGACTTTGGTCTGATGATCACGATGGACAGCCCGTTTACAATGGGGCAAGCCCGGAGAGAACGAAGCCAGGTTAAAATTCTGTAACATCAGGGGGAACACGACATCATGAACTGGAAAAGTAAAATCATTACCGCGAGTCTAACAGCAACGATGCTGATGGGAAGTCTGACGACAGGAGCACTAACGGCACCGGTATCCGCAGCAACGGCCGAAAACGCCAAACTGAAAGTGATCTGGGGAGTTAACATGCGTACTTCACCATCATCTTCTGCGAGTGTTGTTCGTATGGTGGGCAAAGGGGAAACCATTACCGTACTTCAGAAATCTGGATCAGCATGGTATAAAGTAAAAGATTCCAGCAACCGGACAGGATACATATCCTCTTCTTCTAAATACACAAAAGCCGTTAGCGGCAGCACAACGACATCGGGTTCCAGCAGCACTTCTGTAACAGGCAGCGCAGCTGTGGAGAAAGTTATTGCTGCTGGCATGAAATATTGGGGAACGCCTTATGAGTTCGGAGCGAGCAGAAACAGTACGGCTACGTTTGACTGCTCCAGCTTTGTCCGCCAGTCATTTATCGATGCACTCGGGATCAAGCTTCCTGCAGATTCACGTCAGCAGGGGACTTATGTAAAAGGCAAAGGTACCGTTCAGACGGATTGGAAAAAACTCAAGCGTGGGGATTTGATGTTCTTTATGTCGTATAAAGGTACGAAAGCTTCCTCTTATGCTGGAGTTAACAAGTCTACGGCAAGAATTACGCATGTCGGAATCTATCTTGGCGACGGAAAAATATTGCACACCTATTCCAATGCTGGTGGCGGAGTAACGACCAGTGACATCTCAGGCAAGCACTGGGAATATCGCTTCCTGTATGGCGGAAGTGCACTGTAAAGCTTGTTATTCATTATAGTTACTGGGCTCAATTCGAATTCGAATAAACCGAGTGACGGGAAACCTGGATACAACAAAAAGACCTTCCATCATCGCCGAATAGGCAGATGGAAGGTTTTTGGTTTTTTTATTTTAAGAGCTCTAATCCTGGTAGTAGAGACGGAACAGTATATCCTGATTATAATTGCCGAATCCCTCACCGTATAAGGTAAGACCTCCTACATGCTGGGCATCTTCTTCTACCGACAACCGCAATGTCCATTGATTGCGCTCGACCGGAATATCCGCGAGTGTTACTTCAGAGACGCGCTGTCCATCAATAAACGTACCTTCCTGTGTGATCCGCAGCACTTTCAGCATGCCGTACTGATTGACACTTTCACTCCACCAGTCTGGCGTAAATACACCGCGGCCGTTCCCCGAATCACCTGGGCTAGTCCATTCACCGACCTGTATTCCGTTGAGCATAAAGGTAATATCGGAGGGCCAATTCGGATTGACCGAAGGCGCCTCTGAACCGATCTCCAGCGATAATTCAATCGAGTTGATCTGTTGTCCCGACAAGAGGTAATTTGGAATTTTGTATTCCACAAATCCGCGCCCGAACCAGAGAATATTGGCATGCATCCGCTCAGGATCCAGGAAGTACCGCGGGTCATCATATTGCCCGATCACATGATTGACTGTAGCCAGGCCGCAGGTGGGATAGACGTCAAAGTGGGTATAGTGCCCGACGGGCACAGCAACCTCATGCACCTTGCTCGACGTACCGGTTTCCTGCGGCATGGAGATGCCGATCCAGTCAATCGCAAGGCTGTTCATTTTGTGGGTACCGCCGTCCTTACGGACCATCTTGGATTGAATGATGCCGACATCCTGCAGCTTGCGAACGTGCATCGTTACGATGGCACTGCTTAGTCCAAGTGAGGCGGCGATATCTTTTACGTTCATCGGGTTCTCGGCAACAAGTCGTATAATCTGCAAGCGCACTTCACTGGCAAGTGCTTCATATAAGGGTAGCCATTCGGTATCCGTATTTGCTCTAATCACTTTGGTTCCTCCATTATAGAATATAGAATTAAGTTAAACATAAATCCATCAAAAAGAATAACATTTTTAAAAATTCAGGTTGAAATTAGGGCTATAATCGATTTTAATATAAATATGAACGTTGATCCATAGATTATAAATTAATTTTTATATTAATCTTAAGGAGCTGAACTTCACGATGGTAAAAGCGAAAATGACGGTAGACAAGGATTTCACGATTGGTGTAGTCGATAAACGTTTATACGGTTCATTCATTGAGCATCTGGGACGCGCCGTATACGGTGGTATTTATGAGCCGGGGCATTCCTCTGCGAACGAAGCGGGATTCCGTACGGATGTGCTGGAGATGGTCAAGGAGCTGCAAGTGCCGATTGTGCGCTATCCTGGGGGGAACTTTGTATCCGGTTACAATTGGGAAGATTCCGTAGGACCCGTGGCAGAACGTAAACGCAGACTTGAGCTGGCTTGGAGAACCATTGAGACCAATGAATTCGGTTTCAACGAGTTCGTGGATTGGTCCAAACTTGCCAATTCCGAAGTCATGATGGCCGTCAATTTGGGGACACGGGGCGTAGATGCAGCCCGGAACATCGTGGAGTACAGCAACCATCCGGAAGGTTCGTATTATAGTGATCTGCGGATCAAGCATGGTTACAAGGAGCCGCATGCGGTCAAAACATGGTGCCTCGGTAACGAAATGGACGGCCCATGGCAGATCGGTCACAAAACGGCAGAAGAGTATGGACGGGTTGCCCTGGAAGCAGCGAAAGTCATGAAATGGACTGATCCAACCATTGAGCTGGTTGCCTGCGGAAGTTCGTCACTGGGCATGCCAACGTTCCCGGAATGGGAAGCAACTGTGCTGGATCATACCTATGATCACGTAGAATACTTGTCACTCCATCAGTATTATGGCAACGCGGATGATGATACACCTACGTTCCTGGCGCGTTCGCTGGAGATGGATCAGTTTATTGAGACCGTCATGGCAACCTGTGATTATATCAAAGCGAAGAAGCGCAGCAAGAAAACAATGTATCTGTCCTTCGATGAGTGGAACGTATGGTACCATTCCAATGAAAGTGATAGAAAGCTGGACCCGTGGCAGATTGCACCTCCACAGCTTGAGGATGTATACAATCATGAAGATGCGTTGCTTGTGGGCTGTATGCTGATTAGCATGCTGAAGCATGCGGATCGCGTGAAGATGGCCTGCCTCGCACAATTGGTCAACGTTATCGCGCCGATCATGACGGACACAGGTGGTGCTGCCTGGAGACAGACCATTTTCTATCCATTCATGCACGCTTCCGTTTTTGGACGTGGAACAGCACTTGTGCCATTGATTCAATCAGCGAAATACGATACAAAACAAATTACGGATGTGCCGTACCTGGAAGGGATTGCGGTACATAATGAAGAGCAGGGTGAAGTAACTGTATTTGCCGTGAACCGTCATCTGGAGGATTCTCTCCAGCTTGAAGTCGATCTGCGCAGCTTCGGACAATGCAGCCTGCTGGAGCATATCGTACTGGAAAGTGATGACCTCAAAGCCGTAAATACGGCTGCACAACCGAATCGGGTGGCTCCACATAACCGCGGCGGGGCAGAAGTGTCGGGCACGCTGGTTACTGCAAGTCTGGCGAAGGCGTCCTGGAACGTGATTCGTTTGAAAATTCAATAAAAATAAGTGTAATTGAAGAAAAGGATGTTTCCGCCATTACGTGACGGGAACATCCTTTTTCTACTATTCACATTAACGCTTGTTACACCAGCTCCGATTTTGAATCAAATACGAAACTTTCGCCATCCCGGGGAATGAGAACCTGCCAGTCCAAATGTTCGGAAGCCAGATAACTGGCCAGATCTGTGCGGGACATCATGCAATGATTAATGGCATCCATATGAACGGCGATAACATGTGCATCCGGTGCATGCCGTTTCACTGCAGCTACATCCGGTCCGTTCATGGTGATGGGATCCCCCTGATTAAAACGGGCACCCCCTGCGTTCACAACGATCACTTCCGGTTGATATCGCTCTATAGCCTCGGCGGGTTCTTCGCACCAGATCGTGTCCCCGGCAATATACGATACGGGTTCAGCATCGGCCTCAAGTACAAAACCGGACACCTTGCCCATCCGTTCTACGATTTCCCCTGTGCCATGCTGGCCTGAAGTTCGTGCAAAACGCACGGAATGGAACTCATATTTCTCATCCACCGCATGAACGCTCGTAAAACCGGCTTCTATAAATACGTTCTCATCACCAGGCTGACACAGCAAAGGCACATCCTTGCGGAGCCGTTCCGCTGCGGCTGCATCCCAGTGATCGATGTGGGTATGGGTAACAATCACCACATCCGGATTGGTGTAATCGGTCTCTGTTTCCGGCAAGGCAACTCTCGGATTACGTAGATCATTAGGTGTGTTGGGAAAAGCAGGCATCTCTTCAGGATCCATCAACATTGGATCAACCAGGATATTCAGATCGGCATATTCAAGCCACAGGGTGGCATGACGAATCAATTGAATTTTCATTGCATCTGCACTCCTTCAAGATAGGTATATATTCTCCTATATGGTATACAACCCGTTTTTGCGTTAAATAACACGCATAATGAAGAACAGAATGAGAGAAGTAAGCTTCAAGTATCTCGTTGTTGGTTTTCGCGCAGGTTCAATTGCAGCAGAATTTCGGCTCGGAGCAATTCTTTGGAGGTAAGTAAATGGCCGGTCCGGATGTGAAGCCGTTTACCATCCTTCAGATGCAGGGCGAGCATGGGGCCGGGGGACAACATCCAACTGCTGGCCCCGAATGATGCAAGTTCTATATGATGAATTTTATGCCAAGAAACGGTCCTTCCCTGTGTAACGAGCGCTTCATCATTCCATGATAATAACACGGTGGATCGTCTGGTTAATCCAGATACAAACTGGAAAAATAGTGGACCCACGATCCACATGCCAATAATGGCAGCAATCGTGTAGGGCAATGTCTGCAATTTCCCTGCGTATTCAACATAATTGATCCAGAGTAGAGCTACACATAACATTAGAAATATAAGACACAATGCGCTTTTCCAGAGCACAGTGCTCCGGCGATAGCATAAATGCTGATCACCAAACTCAGCTGGTTCACGTTGCAAATGTCACTCCTCCTTATTATCATCTGCTCCAAAAACAAATCATGCCGCACTGCAGCGCAGGCGGCACATATTGGCATTCATTACCCCGAAATTGCCGTGTCCCCACCGGTCTCCCGTGCATGGGCGTACAGATCGGCGTAGATGCCTTCGGCTTCGATCAGATGCTGATGCGAACCTTCCTCGACAATTTCGCCATGTTCCATGACCAGAATCCGGTCTGCGTGCATGACGGTAGACAGGCGATGTGCAATGACAATCGTGGTTCGACCCTGAGATACCGTTTCCAGTGCCTGCTGCACCAGCTGCTCGGTATGGGAATCCAGATTGGCGGTTGCCTCATCTAGAATGAGTATACGGGGCTGGGATACGACAATGCGGGCAAAAGAGATTAACTGACGTTCCCCGGCAGACAGACCGCTACCGCGTTCCGAGAGGCGGGTATCGTATCCCTGCGGCAGTCGTGAGATCATGGCATGTGCCCCGACAAAACGGCAGGCTTCGATTGCCTGTTCTCTCGTAATATCCTCCCGAAACATGCGGACATTGTCAATAATGGAGCCTGAGAACAGAAAAGGTTCCTGCTGAATAAGCCCCACAATACGGTGCAGCTTGGCCTGAGGCAGCTGTCTGATATCCGTGCCGTCGATTTCAATGCTGCCTTGATTGACATCGTAGAACCGATTGAGCAGGGAGATCAGTGTGCTTTTGCCAGCTCCCGTTGTACCCACAATGCCGACCATTTCCCCTGGATAGAGGTGCAGATTCAGATGCTGAATGAGTGGACGGTCTGCTCTGTAGCCGAATGACACATCGTTAAAATCAATTTGTCCCATCACGTCCCGGGGGTTAAGTGAAGAGGCGGTCTCTGCTTTTGGATCTGCGACCTCGGGTTTGGTATTCAGAATGTTCCAGATCCGATCCATGGATACGGTAGTGGACTGGAACGTATTCCATTGCATCGTAATCTGGTTGATCGGCTGGAAGAACTGGCGGATGTAGCTGATAAACGCATAAAGCACACCGACCTGCAGCGATTCACCCAGCACGGCGCGTCCGCCAAGCCATACCATCATCACCAGGGCGGCGTTACCCAGAATGTCAAACGTCCGGTTGAAGATGACATTGGAACGGGCCTGTGTAATGTTGGCCTTCAAATGTAACTTGTTTTGCTCTGTAAAGCGTTTCTTCTGCTCTTCCTCCTGGTGAAAAGCCTGAATCAGAAACATGCCGGACAGGTTTTCTGCGGTAAAGGCAATCAGGCGGGAGAGACGGGTACGTGCATTTTGATAGGCCTGGCGCAGCTTGCTGCGAAACAGGATCGCCACAATGGCGATAACGGGCAGTACAATCAGCGAGTAACCTGCGAGCACCGGATCAAGCTGGAACATGAAGAAGATAATGAGCACCAGCATCATGCCATCCCGAATCAGACTGAGCAGAACCTGGGTGAAGAAACTGCTGATCGTCTCCGTATCGCTGGACACATTCGTGACCAGACTCCCGATATGGAAGCGGTCGAAGAAGGACATGGACATTTTGGAGATGTGCCGGAAGAGATCTTTGCGAATGCGGGAGACGATGTTCTGACCGACATGCTGCAGCAAGTTGTTTTGTATATAGGTAAAAATAAAGCTGATTACAGCCAGTGCCAGATAAACGGCAGCCAGCTTTACAAGAAATCCCACGCTGGTCTGGCCGATCGCCAGATGATCATCAATGGCGATTTTGACCAGATACGGCTGGAGCAGGTCGGCGGAGATCCCGAGCAAGGAGCATAAAAAGATGCCCAAAAAAGCAAATCGATGAGGTTTGGCGTAGCTCATCATCGCTTTAAACGATGAACGCTTGCTGAGTTCTTGCTCTGTGCCCGAACCAGTATTGTTCCCGGATGAGGTCTGAGGTACGGGGTTCGCTTCGGTATGGGCGCCAGTCTTATGATCCTTCATGATGCAATCCCTCCTCCTGCAAACGGTAGGTCGCAGCATACAGGCCCTCTGCGGCCATCAATTGCGAGTGCGTGCCTTGTTCAGCGATATATCCCTCATCCAGCACAATAATTTCATCCGCGTGACGGACGGCGCTGATGCGATGGGAGATAATCAGGGTAGTTTTGCCTTTGCCAATCTCCCTCAGGCTTCGCAGAATGCCGCTTTCCGTGACAGCATCAACTGCACTCATACTGTCGTCGAGAATGAGGACCTGAGCCTTTTTGATCAGTCCCCGAGCCAGGCTGGTTCGCTGACGCTGACCGCCGGACAATGTTAGTCCACGTTCACCGAGCAGTGTGTCGAACTGATCCGGGAAGCGAATAATGTTATCGTAGATCATCGCCTGCCTTGCACTGCGTTCCACGGTATCCAGCGGTACTTCCCGGTCACTGAATGCGATGTTGTCACGAATGGTGGTGCTGAACAGGAAACCATCCTGCGGGACATAGGCAATGCGGGAACGAAGACTTTCCAGCGACAGCTGCCGAATGTCTGTGCCATTCATACGAATCGTGCCTTCAGGCGGTTCATATGTACGAAGCAGCAGTTTGACCAGGGTGCTTTTGCCTGAGCCGGTTTTGCCCACGATGCCGACGGTCTGTCCTGCCCCAATCTTCAGACTGATGTGCTTAAGTGCAGAAGCTGAGCTCCCGGGGTAGGAGAAGGACAAGTCTTCAATGGTAATGTCATTCACGGCATTCAGTGTTTTGGCCCCGGGAACTTCCCTTACATCCGGTTTTTCTGTCAGCAGATCATTAACCCGTTCGAGGGACGCTCCCGATCGCTGCATGGTATTAATGACATTGCCAATCTGCTGAAGGGGTCCCATGATGATTCGCAAATATAGCGTCAACGCGACAAAGCTTCCGAGTGTAATTGAATTTTGCATCGTCAGAATACCGCCGACAAGCAGGGAAACAACGAGCGATATGGCTCCAAGCAATGGCAGCAGCGCTTGAAACAGGGAAGAGAGGCGAACGAGTCGCAATTGCTTTTCCTTAATGGCATCTACAGTTGCGCCGAATCGTGCACGGGCACCGTCTTCAATGGCAAACGTCTTCGTCACGCGAATTCCGCCGAGCTGCTCTTCCGCAGATTCGGTCATGCTCGCAAGAGCGTCCTGTACATCACGAGAGCGCTTGCGAATGCGTGGGCCAAAAAACACAACCAGAAAGGGTATGGCCAGCAGGGGGACGATACTGATTAGAATCAGGCTCATTGGAATTCCGCTAAGCAGCATCATGACGATACAGGAGATCAGCAGGAATGTGGCATTTGTCATCATCGTCACCCCGTTGGAAATGGCTTCGCGTACGGAGGTAACGTCATTCATCACATAGCTGAGCAGTTTCCCGTTTCCCTGCTTGGAAAAATAGTGCTCGCTTAATTCGGAAAACTTGCCGAAAATGCGTTCGCGCGTCATGAATTCGAAGCGACGTCCAAGTCGCATAATCATGAACTGTCCTGTTCCGAAGAGAAGATTGTAGGCGATGGCTATGGCCAGAAGCCACAGGCTGTAACGGATGACCGTATTCATTTGGAGCGTATTCTGCATGAGCTGGTCCGTGAAACTGCCCAGAATACGGGGCAAAGAGGCCTGACCGACATTGGAGGCAATGATCAGCACAACGGCAGTCAGATACACGGGCCAGTTGGTGACGACATAGCTTCGAAGCAATCCTGTCTTGGACATATCTCGGGTTCTCCTTTGTTCAGGTGGAAGTTAGGTAAGGTACGGAGGCAAGAAAAGGGCCGACACCTGAAATTAGCGCGTCGTGCCCTCTTACTTTATGCGATCCAGTTTGCTATTTATCCGTCAATGAATGATTTCTTCTTTTCTTATTTTTGCGCTAATTCGAATCATTGTCAACGAAGCCGGGAAGAAGGGCATGAAAGTGAAAGTTCGCAGGCCATGCAGACATGTATATGTAGTTTTTTGCACAAGATTACCCTAATGTCGAATTCTCTGAAACATTTTCTGAAGGTATCCCGTCTGTAGGATTGAAGAAACCAAAAATAGGGTTTACTAAACTTAGGAGGTGCCAGGAAATGAAACATAAAAAAGGATTGGCTGCAACACTCGCGCTTTGCGTTTCTCTGACGGCAGGAGGTGCTTCTGTTTTCGCTTTCTCGGACGTAACAGATGAAGGACAAAAAACGATTGTGGATTCCCTGAAGTCCAAAGGGGTTGTCAGCGGGGTAACGGCGGATCTGTTCCGTCCGGATCAGGCATTGTCGGAGCCACAGGGCGTTCAACTGATCGTGAAGGCATTTGGACTGAAAAATGAATTTGCTGCGGCATCCGCCCAAAATAAAATCAGTCCGGATACCTGGTATGCAGATGCTGTACAGGCTGCAACCCAGAATGGTCTGTCCATTCCGGTAGAATTGAATCCACAAGGCAAGATGACACGCGAGCAGTTTATTATTTTGCTTCATGAGGGTATTAACACAACCGGGAATTATCCGGTCATCATGAAGTATAATCTTGTTAAGGACGAAAATAAAATCGGTAAGGACGCCATATCTGCAGTCCAGAACCTGTTGAACATGAACATCATTGAACTGGATAAGGACGGTAATTTCCGTCCAGATCAGTCGCTTACCCGTATGGAGGCTGCAAGCATGATCTTCAATGCACTTGAATTTGTGGATAGGCACGGCAATGGTGGCTCGGCTGAGCCTGCTCCAGAGACTCCGGGCGAAGGCCAGCAAGCCATCGTACCAGAAGTGACTACAACAAAGGTTGATGACAAAACAACCAAGGTGAAGCTCACTGCTGAAATGCCTCATCCTGGCTACGGTTTGAAGATTGATGACGTCAAACTGGAGAAGGATGGACGTGCCATCGTGCTGTATTCCATCGTTCAGCCGGATCCAGACATGATGTATCCGATGGTTATCACGGAAGTTACGGCAGAGACGGACATTCCAGCTGGGTATACTGCTGAAGCACAGCCTTCCGGGAAGTAAGACCAATCATTTTCGGAATGAAATGAACCTAGTAAGTTTGATGTTGTAAGAAATAACTTCATTGCTGTACTAAACTTAAAACCCACCGTGGCCAGATTGGACGGTGGGTTTTTGGTGTGTTTGGATACATATTTACCAATGATTAGTCCTGTGTTTCCTCTTGCGGTTCATAGTCGAACCAATCGAAATGAGCTGGCGTACCTGCTCCGGATGGAGCATGGGCGTACATGGCGATGATGACTCCGGTGAACCCGCCTGCCACTTCGGTAGAGAGCAGATGGGTTTCACCAGAACCAATCAGGAGGTCCTCCCCCATGCCTTGCTGCAGGAAAAACGTGAATTGATTGCGATCTGTCCGAATTTTTAATCTGACTGGGCCTGTTCCACATTCGTGAACCTGTTCGGTTTGTAATGAACCTACGGTTCGGCGGAAAATAACTCTCTTCTGTCCATTCATCTGCTTAATCGCCAGATCATAATGATATTTTCCATTCATGAAGACCGTTAATCCGGCTTCTTCTTCTTCCTGTAGGGGCTCATAGTCCAGCCCGGCAGCGATGCTGCATTGGAAATGACTTAAGCGCCGCCCAACAAATGCGGGATTCCCCTGATCATGAAGGGAGAAGGGGTTACCACATAAGGTCAAGTGACCCGGATTCGTAGTTAGTGACCAGCTGCCGGGAGCAGGATTTCGCAGGAACACCCAGTCCAGTCCCAGCGTGGGCAGGTCAAAATGATCCCGAACTGCTGGCGAAGGCCACGGAGTCTCCGGCAGCTGTGGTCCATTCATGACAGGTTCCATATGTCCGTTATGACCGATGACTGGCCACCCGTCTTCAGTCCATGTGACTGGGGCGAGGAACGTTTCGCGTCCCAGGTGATGGCGCAGTGGATAGGAAGCAGGACGAATGCCGAGGCAGACCGCCCACCAGCTTCCATCCTGAATCTGGATAAGGTCTGCATGCCCTGTAGCATGGATGGTGGTCTTCATGCTTCGATTGGACAAGATGGGGTTGGAGGGACATGCTTCATATGGACCATAGGGATCGTTGCTGCGGGCAATGGTCACCATATGACCATATTCCGTGCCACCTTCAGCAATCATCAGATAATACATGCCGTTTACTTTGTACAGATGGGGTGCCTCAGGCGCGGCTCCTCCTGTTCCTTTCCAGATTAACCGGCTTTCGTTTAAACGTTCTCCTGTTTCGATATCGATCTCGCACTGATAGATGCCTTCACCTTCTGCACCGTTACAGGCAGATTGGAAGTATACCCGGTCATGTTCATCGAACAAAAGGGAGGGATCAATACCTTTCTGATCGACATAAATGGGTTCCGACCAAGGACCTTCAGGCTGACGGCTGCGTACATACAGGTTGCCACCTGCACTTACATTAGTAGTAATCATATAGAACCAGCCGTCATGATGCCGAAGGGTTGGCGCATAGATTCCTCCAGAAACCCATGCATTTCCCAGTAGAATCTGTTGGTCAGAGGTTAGCACATGGCCAATCTGCCGCCAGTGGACCAGATCTCGGCTGTGGAATATGGGTACTCCTGGAGAGTATTCGAAGGTACTGGTCACCAGATAATAATCTTCATCTACTCGGCAGATACTCGGATCAGGATAAAAGCCCGGTATCACGGGATTGCTGTATTTCATCATGTATTGCTCCTATTCATTCCAAAGTTTAACGCGGTCCTGTACGTACTTGGTAAATCCCTGTTCCATTTTCTCAACTCCAGCGTTGATCAGCATCTGCTGATAGTCATTCCAGATGGTCTCAAAATCCTCCGGTTTGGCCATGATGGCCTGTGGGATCTGTTTCCATGTGATGTCCTTAACCTTACTAGAGATTATGTTGATCTCGTCCTCGCTCGGTACGGAGATGTTCCATACGGCTCCCCAAGGTTTTGCCGGAAAGTCCTTTTCATTCGGGAACAAATCCATCCATGTGGTGGCACCATAGGCCTTGAGTGTTTCCTTGTCGGCATCCGTATAATTTTCTACAATCTGTTCCGGGAAGTTCTTGGTGTAATAATTGCCGGTAGAGTCTTTGGCGCCGTCTCCATAATGAGCACCAAGGTTTGTGTAAAAGCCGACTCCCGATTCTCTGCTGAACGCAATGTTATCATTTACGATACGTTCCTGTACTTCAGAGGGGACAACACGGGTGCCATCCTTGACTTCATAATGCTTGCCTTCAATCCCCCAATTGTTCAGTACTTGGGCTTCTTCTGAAGCAAGGTAGTCCAGGAACTTGATCGCCCGGACCGGATCTTCGCAGTCTACGGTAATACCTACACCCCAGCCAGCCATAAAGCCCGTCGATTGATAACGGTTATCCTTGTATTGATCCGACAACATGACGGAATAGTGTCCGTAAGTCTGGTCATTTTTCCCCGCAGCTTTCAATGCCTTTTCTCCGTCAGCATAGCCCCAGTCCACATCGGTCAGGCCGATGACCCGGCCAGAAGCGACTTTGGACAGATATTGGTCATTCTTTTGCACAAAGGACTCCTTATCCAGCAAACCGGTATTGTACATGTGGTTCAGCCACTGGAAATATTCCTTTTCACCTTCGGTGCGGAAATGATAAGAAGCCTCATAGGTTTCCGGATCGATGTAGTATTCACCGTCGCCTGATTTGCCGGTCGTTTCGGCAGCCTGGTTTGTTACGGTAATCTGAATGTGCCAGTCGTCCGCATTCAGCGTCATGCCGATGTTTGGGTTGCCATTTTCATCGGTAGGATGTTTCTCCAGATAATTGCGGATGACATTCTCGTAATCCTGTAACGTTTTGATCTCAGGATATCCAGCTTCCTTCACGGCTCGATGCTGAAGCTGGAAGCCGCCACCTGCGACGAAGTTGACCCCATCAATGGCAGAGTATGTCGGAATGACGTAAATGGAGGGATCATCGTTGCTGTAGCGAAGTCGCTTCATTTCATCCCCAAACAGTTTTTTGAGGTTGGGCGCATGCTCTTCAATCAGATCAGTTAGATCAAGCATGGCCCCGGCATCGATTAATTTGTCCAGATCTCCTTTGGGACTGATCAGATCCGGGTAATCACCGCTTGCTGCGATCAGTGCCAAACGCTGGGATGGATCCGACATGGCGAACTCCGCATTCAGGGTTACGCCTGTTTGTTTGGTAATTTCCTTTCCGACATCATCCTGCATGTTGCTCCAATTCGGATTGGCATCTGCACCGAAGAAAGTGAAGGTTACAGGAGCGGTTTCATCACCGCTGGAGCTGCCATTTGTTGAACCTTCACTGCTGCATCCTGCAAGCAAGCTTAACGAGAGTGTGAGCGCGACTGACCATTTGGGCATGTTTCTTATCGATTTAACCATGCTAACCCCCTGAGATATTTTTGTTTTTTTTTTTTTGAATGCGTTTACAATTGTGGTTTTAAAAAAAGATCATACTGCCCGTAGAGCAGAATCATGATCATGTGTTTCTGATCGTATACACCTCCTCCATTCGTCATCCACTGGCGTCTCTACATGATGAATTATATCGGGGGAGTACAGTGGAAACCTTGATTTTTCGGTCCTGGAGTAGCATGATATAGACATCAATTCAACCGGAATCGTGGAGGAGAAACGATTGAGCAGCACGTATCTGAACTGGTTTACATCTGACTTGCAATTTCCATTTTATATTCAGTACGGTGGGCATGAGGAGGATACTGAACTGCATCAGCACGTTGATTTTTCGGAGCTCGTGATTGTGCTGAACGGTAATGCCACGCATGTCGTAAATACGGAGGAGTATTTTATTAAAAAGGGGAATGCCTTTGTCATTAACGGCTCCACACCTCATGCTTACAAGGACCCTCATGATTTTAAAATCTGCAATATTATGTTCAGACCGGAGATGCTTGCATCCATTGGACCTGATCTGAAGAAATCGAATGGGTTTCAGGCGTTATTTGTCTTGGAACCCTACTATCGTAATATTCAGTCCTATCCTGGTAAGCTGGCGCTTCCCATTCCCAGTCTGGAGTATGTGGAATCGCTGATTGCGGTCATGATTGAGGAGTATCATGGCCAGCTGCAGGGGTATCAGACGATGCTGCTATCCCGGTTCACGGAGCTGGTCGTCTATCTGTCGAGACATTATGACACGCAGGAAAAGGGGATGGAGGGCAACCATCTGATGCACTTGGCCAATGCCATATCCTATATGGAAGATCATTATTTGGAGCCGCTGACACTGGAGGAGATCGCAGGTAAATCCAATATCTCGGTAAGACACCTGAATCGGATCTTTCGCTCCTATTATCAGATGACGCCAATTGCATACATGTTGACCCTCCGGCTGGAGAGAGCATGCAGCTTGTTGAAACACAGCAGTCTGACCATAACCCAGATCTCCTATGAATGTGGGTTTAACGATAGCAACTACTTCACCCGTCAGTTCCGAAAGGCCTATGGAGTCTCCCCTAAGGTATACAGACAAAATCATAACGATTAGTAACCAGAACCTTTTTTCAACGTATACAATCCTTAGCTGAAGAATTAATCGAACATACAGGAGGATCACATATGGATTCACGTGAAACATTGGATCAGGAGCTTGAGCAGATTTTAAAGTGGGAAAAGGAACAGAAGGATCTGTTCATATGGGATAAAATCGGGCGTTTGCCATTTGCGATGCTGGATAAAGTCATGCCAAAAGCGATCAAACAGAAAATTGGCGATGCCCTGAACGAAGTTGGGCAGTATGTACAGAACGGCGGCAAATTTCTCGTTCAGAAAAAGAAGGTAGCCAAGCTGCTTCAAGAAGAAGCGGAGAAATCGGGTTACTCCATGGCGGACCATACCTATCGCCTGGAAGAGGATGCCGAAGCAGAAGGGACCGCCAAAATTCATAGTGTGGAGAATCTACCGCTTGAAGTGTTGGACCGCGTTGCTGACAACATTACGGAGAGCAGAACCAAATTTGCCGCAGCACAAGGTGCCGCAACAGGAATTGGCGGCATTGTAACGATCGCAGCGGATATCCCGATGGTGATGGGGCTTTCCCTGAAGGTGCTGCAAGAGATGGCCTTATGTTACGGATATGATCCCGACGATCCCCAGGAACGGATATTCATTGTGAAGTGCCTGCAATTCTCCTCGGCCGACATCGTAGGCAAGAAGGCGATTATCGATGAACTGGCCGAGTACGATAATCCGGACAAGCAAGTGCAGGTCGTTTCGCAAATGCAGGGCTGGCGTGAGGTTTTCAATTCCTATAGTGAATCCTTCGGCTGGAAAAAGCTGTTCCAGCTTATCCCGATTGCCGGCATGGTGTTTGGTTCGGTAAGCAACAAAAATACGATTCGGGATGTTGCCGAAGCGGGTAAAATGTTATACAAAAAAAGGCTGATTCTTCAGCGCTTGAAGTAATAAACCATTCAATAAATAAAAGGGCTCCCGCTAATCTGTATACCAGATTGAAGCGGGAACCCTTTTTGGCGTTTATGAAGGTTACATAAGCGTAGTATCAGTATTTTTTTTATTCCTCACTGCCGTTTTCATCTGCCCAGCGTTTCAGTACCTTATCCGAAGGCAGCAGGAAGGTGAATATGCCGATCAGCGGCAGGAAGCTGCACATTTGCATGACTGGAGATACACCGAACACGTCGATCCAGTTTCCCAGGACAAGTGCGCCGAGTCCTCCCATACCGAATGCGAGCCCGGTGATCAGACCGGAGACGGTTCCGATTTTGCCGGGAATGAGCATTTGAGCATAAACCACGGTCACGGAGAAGCTGGATAGCATGATGAATCCGATAATGGTCAGCAGCACCCCGGTCCAGAACAGATTGGCATATGGCAGCAGCAGCGCCAGTGGAGCGGCTCCGGCCATCGACAGAAAGATCATGTTGCGTTTGCCGAAGCGATCTGCGAGTGGACCTCCGAAGAACGTGCCAAGTGCGCCAGCGGCCAGGAACAGGAAGATGTAGATCTGTGCATCCTCTGTGGAGAGGCTGAACAATTCCTTCAGATTAAACGCATAGAAGCTGCCGATGGAAGCGACATACCATGAACGAACAAAGACGAGCAAAATCAGAATCGTGATGGCAGCAGCGATCTTTTTGCGAAGTGCGGGATTTGGAGCACGACGGGCTGCCGCCTGTTTGCGAAGATAACCTCCCGATTGCAGCATGCGGCCGTACCAGCGTGCAATATAGATCTGTACGGCAATCCCCATGGCTGCAATGCCGGTGAATCCAATGGCGCCGAACAAGCCAAACGGAATGAAAATCCATCTCGTCAAGAGCGGAGCAAGAGACTGTCCGGCATTGCCGCCCACCTGGAAGATGGATTGAGCGAGACCCCGCCGAGGTCCTGCGGCCATATGGGATACCCGGGAACCTTCCGGGTGAAAAGCTGCCGAACCAAGCCCGACGAAGATGACGGAGATCAGGACAGCCATATAACTGTCGGCAAACGCCAGCAAGAGCATGCCGGTGAACGTGAATCCCATGCCGATCGGCAATATCGAAGGCGTCGGCTTTTTATCTGCAAACCAGCCTACGACAGGCTGCATAATGGATGCGGTAAAGTTGATCGCGAAGGATATCCATCCGATCTGTGTGTATGTAAGATGCATCGAGTCTTTCAGGATTGGAAAAATAGCCGGAATGACAGACTGGATTGAGTCGTTAAACAAATGAACCAGACTGATGGCAATCAAGATCCGGTAAACGGTGCTCTGGGCATCCAATCCGGGTTGGTTTTTCGAACGCATGGCAGCGTCCTTGGATAATGAAGTTTGCATGGACATGTACTTTTCTCCTTTGGTCGCGGTCACGAGGGATCAGCGCCTGATAATGTAGTGTGCCTAAGCATATTGTTACATAATAGGATAGATTGTTGGAAGCGACAAGGGGAACAAGTGAAATAATGACATTCCATAGAATATATTAACCGCTCTTTATAAGTTCGAACGAACCTTTAAGCCGACTCAGGGATTACATAAATAAAAGCCGGACTTCTTCTGAATGAAGAGTTCGGCTTTGAAGTGTTCTATGATTTTATCTATACTGCACAGCTGAACAGAAGTGCCGGAAAATTAACGATTATCAATCGTTTCCGGATACATGTCATGATTCATCATGCGGTGTTCAGCCATCTGTTCATACTTGGTTCCTGGCTTGCCATAGTTTGTATACGGATCAATGGAAATGCCGCCGCGCGGCGTAAATTTGCCCCAAACCTCAATATAACGAGGATCCATCAGCTTAATCAGGTCGTTCATGATGATATTCACACAATCCTCGTGGAAATCCCCATGGTTGCGGAAGCTGAACAGGTACAGTTTAAGCGATTTGCTCTCTACCATTTTCACATCGGGAATATAGCTGATATAAATGGTGGCAAAATCGGGTTGACCCGTGATCGGGCACAGGCTCGTGAATTCTGGGCAGTTGAATTTTACAAAATAATCGCGGTAAGGATGCTTGTTATCAAAGCTTTCCAGAATGCCGGGATCATACTCAAACGTATATTTCACGCCCTGGTTACCCAGCAGCGTTACATCTTTCATTTCATCAGGTTGTCTCGTCAATGTGTTAACTCTCCTTGTTCCGTTCAAGCGTGAAGCTCTCCGGTATATATGATAGGGATTCCAAGTTCTAAATTTGAAATCCCTGGTTGTTTCCAGAAAATTACATCATGGCGCCCATTCCAACCATGCCTCCATGCAGACGATCAAACGCCGCGTTTGTTTCCCCACACCAAGGTGTGCAGTTGTGGTAGAACGCGAACATCGTTCAGGTCATCCGATGCGCTGACCTGATCAATCAGCCACTCATAACGGGCGAGCAGCGAAGAAGCCAGATCTGGCGTCTCGGCAGAAGTGACGTCCGGGTTCCCGGTCTGCAAAAACAAATCGGTGGCCGGATACCGTGCATGCACGCGGCGGGCATAATCCAAGTCTACTTCATCGAAGATGACAATTTTCAGGCTGTGGCTGCGTCCTGCAGGACCTGTGGACAATCGCTTAATGAGATCATCCAGCACGTCCCAGTTAGTGTCCATGCCCGAGCTCGGCGGCTTGGGGGAGACGGTGACTTCGTCAATGTCAGCCAGCCAAGGCTGCCAGCGCGAGCCCTGCGTCTCCACCGCAGTGCGGATGCCGTTCTCCCGAAGTAAAGAAACCAACCCACCCAGCGAAGCCAGCAGGGCGGGATTCCCGCCCGAGATGGTAACATGGGAGAATCGCGAACCGCCAACGCGGCGCAATTCAGCCCATACGTCCTCCGGTGTAATCATCTGGATTTGATCCTTGCCGCTGCCGTCCCAAGTAAATGCAGAGTCACACCAGGAGCAGCGATAATCGCAGCCTGCTGTGCGAACAAACATGGTTTTCTGTCCGATGACCATGCCTTCGCCTTGAACGGTCGGACCGAAAATTTCCATGACCGGGATGCGAGCTTCTTTGCTTTGTACGGAAGAAGCAGCACTCACGTTTTCTTGCACACTACTCATCGATCATCCACTCCCGTCTAACCTCGGCGTAGCTGGTTGGTGTCTCGTAGAGGCGCACGAATTCGGTTCGGCCACCTTCGGTAAGCCCTGCATACGGTTCAGTCTGCAGCGCGTGTTCCATTTGTTCGAACAACCAGACGACCATATTTTCAGCCGTTGTATTCATAAGGGGGAGGGTCTCATTCAGATATTGATGATCCAGATATCCCTCAATTTGTGTTTTCCATATATCCTTGATATGTCCAAAATCAACTGTCAGTCCGGTCTCGCCCGGATAACCGCTGATGCCAAAAACGACTTTATACGTATGGCCGTGCAAGTTCTTGCACTTGCCTTCATAACAATGCAAGTGGTGCGCAGCATCGAAGGTGAACTCTTTGCTGACCAGTACACGTTTGCGGTGATAACGCAGCTGTGAAGGCAGAATATCCTCCCCAATCCGCTGCAAATGCTCAACAATGCGGAATGTTCCTGGCTCTCTCATCGTACATCTGCTCCTACAGATGCGGCAGCAGAGCGCTGCTCCACGTAGCGATCCAATCCCGCTTTGCGCAGTTTGCATGCAGGACATTCACCGCATCCATCTCCAATAACCCCGTTATAGCAGGTCAGAGTACGCTCGCGTACATAATCGAAGGCACCAAGGTCATCTGCCATTTTCCACGTTTGTGCTTTATCCAGCCACATCAGCGGAGTATGAATGACAAATGGGTAGTCCATCGACAGGTTAAGCGTCACATTCATGGATTTAACAAACGAATCCCGGCAATCCGGATATCCGCTAAAATCTGTCTCACATACGCCAGTGACCAGATGACGCGCTCCTTTTTGCTTCGCCAGAATAGCGGCAAAACTGAGGAAAAGCAGATTGCGGCCATCTACAAATGTGCTGGGCAGCTCGCCTTCTTCATGTGTAATTTCCACATCTGTACGGGTCAATGCATTAGGCGCAAGCTGGTTAAGCAGACTCATGTCCAGCACGGTTTGCTGTACATTCAGATCACGTGCAATCGCAGCAGCACATTCGATCTCCAGCCTATGACGCTGTCCATAATCGAAGGTCACTACCTCGACTTCAGCAAATTGCTGTTTGGCCCAGAACAAACATGTGGTACTATCCTGACCGCCGCTGAATACGACGACCGCTTTTTCTTCGTTCAACATAAAAAAACCTCTCCATCTTCTTAAGATCAATCCATGCAGCTAGGCACAGAGTGTCGGAAGAACAGAGAAGTTCATGAACTGGCATCCATCAAAAAACACACCTTTCCTTAAGCTGCTAAAAAAACAGCATGGTAAAAGTGTCCTTAGTTTTTTACGTACGTCATGCACGGTGTACGCAAGACTTGTAACGACCTGCAGAAGGTCAAGTCTTGTAGAGGGAGTTCGCGAACCTCTCCCATGCCAGGAGGCATGGATTTTCTTCTTCAATTGTCTGAATCATTATAACACGAAACCGCCCGGTGACTACCCCGCATGTGTAATACATGCGGGGATCACCGGGCGGTTCATTTAATGATTACATTGCCGAAGGGAATGACTTCCTTAAGGATGCGTTTGAACAGTCCTTCATCATTCAGGTCCCGTTCGAGTCTGCTATTCTCCCGTCCTGCCTGAAAGAGCACGGAGCCCTGTCCCGTCATTTTCCAGTGGTAGTTCATATGCTGGCTGGCGAGATTATTTCCATACACAGTGAGTTCCAGCTTGGCATTCTCGGGATACGCTATGATGCTGCCTGCATCCACGTACAGCGGGGCCGTAGGGTGAAGTTCCTGCTGGCAGACCTGGCCTTGAGTTAACAGTCCAATCTTGCCTTTGCCTGAAAATTTCATTTTGACAGCATCCTGAGTGATCAGCATGTTCTTGATCTTCTGGATCTTGGTATGCATGGTCACTCCATCCGAGTAAAAGAAGAGATGCCGAAAATCGTACAGCAAATCACTTTCCTCGGTAAGCTCCACTTCTTTCATGGTAAATCCGGGAGGGAGTGCAGCCACAAATTGGCAAGGTCCGGTGATTTCGGACTTGATCAGCTTTTTTTTGCGGACCATGCCTGAGATGTTCATGAACTTGTCTTGGCGGCTGCCGCTCGATCCGCGAAAGGCAACGATCTGCTGTGGATGCAAAATATGAAGCCGATCATCCTGGACCAGCGAGAAGGTTACCACTTGTCCAGCTCCGCCAGCCTCGGCAGTGTTCAGGTGTATGTGCATATGCTTGCTCCTGTTCTTTTATGCTCGGCCCGAACGACGACGCATTCCCCAGCGCATCACGCGAATCAGAACAAAATAGCCTAATATGAGGACAATCACGGTGATAATCATCGTTTGGATTCGTTTGGTCGTGGCATTTTTGGCATCTTGATCTTCCTGCAGTTTCGTGACCATATCGGTCAGCTTCTGGTTCTGTTCTATTAATTGCTCATTCTGGGCCTTGAATGCTTCAACATTGGCCTGGGCTTGTCCCAATTGAGCAGAAGTTTCATTCAGTTGGTTCAGCGTCTGCTGGTAGCTTTCTTGCAGGGCGTTCACTTCACCAGGGAGCTCGGAAACGCGTTCCCACCCGCTGTATATGTCAGAGAATATATTGGCACTAGCTGCACTTACTGTAGATGACAGTGTAACGGTAAATAAAATGCATGTGGTGAATAACACCCGAATGAAATGACCCTTCATGGGCTTTGGCATCATTGGCACCTTCTTTCGGTGAGGTTTTTCGTCTGCCGAATTCGTCGTCATTTGTTGAAATACGGCTCTTACATTATACGCCAAAAGGGGGACGTTGGGTTCAGTACATTGCAAATTTTCAGGACGGATCATTTGTTTAATTCAGTGTTTAACAGGGTAATATACGTTCAAGGCAGCGCGCGGACAGTTTGAACATATATCATTACCCCGGTTCCGGGTGCTACCATTCACAATGACGAAAATAATAATAAATAATAATATATCCGATTTTAGAAGAAGATCGTGAATAAAGGAGAAGAAATATATGTACACGACAGAGCAAACGACACCAACCAAAACGATTATGATTACCGTAAATGGAGAACCAATTGGGCGTAAACTAATCATTGATAGCGTGACTTACGCGCCTGTGAGAGAACCGGAATGGGCAGCATCCATGACAGAAATGGGAATGAATCAGCCCACCATGTAAGTTGGGACTTGTCATAAATATGGAGAGGGGAAGCTTGGCATATCGCCAGGCTTTTTCGTCGTTTTGTGTCGGATTTAGACGGATTTAGGGATGTAAAAACATTTTAATGTAAAAATATTATACGAACATATGTTCCGTGACAATATAGTGTCCATTCACCCTGATAACTTATAAGATAATACACATAAATCGGGGGAGAGACTACCAGTGAACTCAGTCTTTGAAGTATGTTATTCGTGGAACAGAGAGGCCATACCGACAGGGGGGGCCGACCCCGTATATATGATGGTGGAATGGCGTTACGGGGCCCCTGCCAAAAGACTTAGGAAAGTAGCACCTAAAATTGTGTCAAGAGACATGGAACTTTTGCTCAAACCGGAATTTGGAATTGAACTCAAAGGGATTTATGGCTGCCGAACAAAGGAGACCGATATCGGCTTTATTCTGCGGCTCGGCGATGTATACAAAGGGGAGAGTAAGCAGATTCTCCTCGAATTTGCCATGGGCCCTCGTGTGTCGGGAAAAGCAGCCATATGCTCTGCCTACTGGAGTACACGCAAAGTGAAGCAGAGTCAGAGAGTACTGCTGCGCCGTGAGCAATTGTATATTCAATATACAAGCCACCTGGGGATGTTAAGGCAGCCTGAGGACCCGAAGGTGGAGAAGACGATTAAATTAAGCGAAACCGTGCCGTTGCTTAAACAAGCCCTGCGGGCCTATGAAAGAGGTCGTGCACAAGAGGGAAGCAATCTGCTTCGCAGGCATGCAGATGCCTTGTTGATTGAGGCAGCCCGAAAGCAGGATCTGGATTATTACCAAGAAGCCGAGATTGTGGAGAAGCTGCGTTACCACTACGGAATCACGTATGGTGGAGCGTACAATAGCCACGGAAAAACCATGTTATGCGAATAGGGACAAAGGACTATTGAGAATGATATGAAAATGAATGTTTCTACATAGAATTTAAAGGTGAAAACAAAGAGTGAGTCGAATGTACTATATATCATAATTAACCATTGGATGGAGTTGTATCGATTTTTTTGACAACTTAGTGGAGGGTCCGGCAAAATGACAGACCGACTGATCCGATTAATGCGCATTATAACTCTCGTGCAGGCGAAACCGGGAATCCTTGCCCGGGAGCTGGCCGAGCGATGCGAGACAACGGAAAGGACGATATATCGCGACATGGAGGCCCTCAGCGCAATGCATATTCCGATCGCCAATATGGGACACGGGAGAGGTTACATGTTTATCAGCAACTTTGCCATGTATCCGCTAAATTGGTCTGATGAGGAAGCTCACGCTTTCGCACATTTGGCGGAGGTTATGGATGATATTCGTCCTTATCTGAAGCCTGCCTTCGAGAGCGCATACGAGAAAGTGGTTGCATCGAATCAAAAGAACAAAACGGAGCGGGTAGAGTGGTCAGAGCAGATTGGCGGTTTATTTAAAACAGGGCAGCCTGCCTGGCAGAATGACGGCGATGAATGGAAAAGCAGTTCACTGGTAACTTTGCTTCAAGCCGGCATGTCACAAAACACAATTGAGGCAGAATATTTCACTCAAAACACGAAGAAAGTGGTACGTCTCGATCCGTATTGTTTGATTCCACGTGAGTACCGATTTGATTTGTTGGCATACTGCCACCTTTCGGAGACATTAAGGATTTTTGAAGTAGGAAATCTGCAAAAGGTACGGATCTTGCCTCGTACATTTCGCAAAGATGACTTTCTTTTGCAATCCCATTTCCGCAAGATGGAAGCCAGCCAAGGACAAGAATGGATTGCATTCAAGATCCGCTTCTCCCGCGATGTAGTTGAACATGTAAAGCAGCAAAAATTTTTGGTGCGTCCCATTCTTACAATGGAGCCAGAAGGGACATTGCTGCTGGAGACTATTTTGGGTGAAGATCGGGAATTTTTGAGATGGCTTGGTCAATATGGACCAGAGGCAGAGATCCTTGAACCAGAGGGATACCGGAGCTTAATGAAAGAACGCCTGGAACGCTGGCAGCAGTTGTATAGCTAATGCCAGCGTGGACAGGCGTTCTTTTGCATGATTAAGAGGAAAGATAAAACAGCTTATTCATTGGTTTTGAATAGATGAGCCAGATTACCGAAGGGTGAATCTTTCACATCGTCTTCTGTGTTGCTGGAATAGACAACTTTGGAAGCTACGCCTTCATCATCAGCGGCACAGTTGGTTTCCAGATTGAAGCGGTCGAATTGATGTATAAATACTTTGGCGGTATTAATAGCGTCATCCAGTGCACGATGCTGGGTGCCGTCGAACTCGATTCCGCAAAGTTCGAGTGCTTGTGCTAGTCCAAGCTGACGGAATTTGCCTTCCTTGCGAACGGTTCGCGACCACTGCTGCTGCAGGTCGTTGTGATTCGTAATCCAGGCGACGTCAAGTTGGTGTGTACGACAATGGGAAATCAGCTTGCTGCGGTCATCAGGTCCCCAGGAACACATGTAATAAACTTCGCTTCCCATCCAGGCGATAAAGTTTTGCAGTGCTTCAGGAAAAAGAGGAGCAGCATCAATATCTTTTTGTGTAATTCCGGTAAATTGAATGGTGTCGGTGGACAGCACCGACTTGTTGGAGGGACGAACATAAGTATGAAACGTGTCGGATACATATAATCCGTCAGGTCCTTCCGTAACTTTTACCGCACCGATATCGATGATTTCAGAAGAGTAACGGGCGTTACGGCTAACCGTAAATTCAAGATCATAGATAATATATGGCATAGGACAAGCTCCTTTATCAATAATACATGTTCTCTATCTCTCTATATTACAGGGAAGCCAGCGGGATGTCAGCATCACCCGCAGAATTCTTCCTGCCCGTTATCCACATGTGAGGCAGTAGTTGACAATTGCTTGCAAATGCACTAATGTGATCAAAAATGATAACAGCGATTAGCGAGGACATAATTGCGCCAGCCAGCTTCAAGCAGAGAGGAAACCGTTTGGTGAGAGGTTTCTGTTGCTGCTTCGTAATTCCCACCTCGCGAGCTGCGGAAGAGAATGCCAGCAGGCTGCAACCTCCGCCGGATTGGGCCCGTTACGCCTCTGAGGACTGTATGATCCCGTTTTGCCTGCTAGTGAACGGGGCGTTTGTTCTGCATGCCGGGGGAACCCGTGCGTGTTAGTGAACGTAACCATGCAGTTAAATAAGGGTGGTACCACGACACATTCGTCCCTTGACGGATGTGTCTTTTTGCTGTTTATTCACTCATTTTACGAAAATGATCAGGAAGATAAGGGGTGTGGAATTGATGCGTCAAAGTGAAATGCTTGTTCCAACATTACGTGAAGCTCCAGCAGAAGCGGATGCAGCCGGACATCGCTGGCTGCTTCGTTCAGGCATGATTCGCCAGCTGGCAGCAGGAATATACAGTTATTTGCCGCTCGGACGGCGTATACTGCTCAATGTCGAGCGGATCGTTCGCGAAGAGATGGACCGTGCTGGATGTCAGGAAGTACTGCTGCCTATTATGCAGCCGGCAGAGCTGTGGGAAGAATCGGGAAGATACAGCCAGTACGGCCCTGAGCTGATGCGTTTGCAGGATCGCCACGATCGGGAGTTCGCTCTCGGACCAACCCATGAGGAAGTGGTGACTGCTCTTGTGCGTGATGAGGTGAATTCCTACAGGAAACTGCCCTTCACGTTATATCAGATTGGAACCAAGTTTCGGGATGAACGGCGTCCAAGATTCGGCTTGCTAAGAGGACGCGAATTTATCATGAAAGATGCGTACTCATTTGCTTCCGACTGGGAAGAGCTGGATCATACGTATCAGGCGATGAATAAGGCATATTCACGTATTTTGGAGCGCTGCGGTCTGGAATATATTCGTGTAGAAGCAGATGCAGGTACAATCGGCGGCCAGGGAGAAACACACGAATTCATGGCACTGGCTGATGTGGGAGAGGATACGATTGTATCCTGTAAGCAATGTGGGTATGCTGCGAATCTGGAGAAGGCTGGATACCAGACAAATGGAGTTGTGACGCAGAGTACAGCCGAATCCCGGTTCAATGCCGCGGACCAATCGCTAATCCGAATCCATACGCCCGCCATCCGCACCATTTCCGAACTCAGTTCCTACGTCGGTGAAGGACCCGAGCACATTATCAAAACACTGCTCTATCAAGCGGATGGTCAACTGATAGCTGCACTTGTTCGCGGGGATCATGAAGTAAATGATATTGCGCTCAAGCACGTATTGGGTGCAGAGGAACTCATTCTGGCTGACGAAGAAGCGCTGGCAAAACGTTCGGATTTGAAGGTCGGTTTCCTGGGGCCTGTCGGTCTGGATCTGCCAATCATCGTGGACGCGGATGTGGCTGCGATGGGAAGTGCTATTACCGGCGCGAACGAAGTCGACATGCATTTGTCGGGTGTTCGTCCGGGGGTTGATTTTACCTTGAACAAAGTAGAGCGAATTCGCTTCGCGGCTGACGGGGATAACTGCCCTACATGTGGAGCCAAGCTTGTATTCACCAAAGGCATTGAAGTAGGTCACATTTTCAAACTGGGAACCAAATATAGTGATGCCATGAACGCTTCATTTTTGGATCGAAATGGTCGTCAGTGTGCCCCGGTGATGGGATGCTACGGTATTGGAGTGTCTCGTCTAATGGCTGCCATTGCCGAGCAATATGCTGGAGAGGACGGAATAAGGTGGCCGGCAGCCGTTGCGCCTTATCAGATTCACCTGATCCCCGTAAACTGGAAAGATGAGCAGCAGCGTCAGCTTGTCCTGGAACTTGAACAACAGCTAGAGGATGCGGGATACACGGTGCTGACGGATGATCGGGATGAACGTCCCGGAGTTAAGTTCAAGGATGCAGAACTCATTGGTCTGCCTGTACAGATCGTGGTTGGCCGGGGCGCTGCAGAACGGAATGTTGAATTAGGGTCCCACACGCTTGCCAGTAAAGGGGAAGCCAAGCGGATTAGCATGAGTGTGGAAGAGGCGTTAACTCATGCCAAGGGAGTGCTCTAGATCGTAGAAAAACTCATTCGCCCGAATGATCAGTACACTGTGAATTCGTGTCGTGGAGGGACATATTCTATAGGTCCGCATATTATGCGATACTCCATTTTTGTTGTATATTTTGGAATAACGCATCAAAACAAGGCCTATAGACATATGAATTAACAGAGTTATCTGCATAATCTCGTACAAAATGACTACTCTTTACTAGCCTGTATTTTGTATATTCACCTTTTGAAAAGTATGCGTACCGTACAATAGGCTGCAGTATGCAAATACGTGCAAATATGCAATGCTTTTTAGAATATTTTGTTCGTCTGGAACATGAATAAATCGCGCAACAGTGGCAATTATGCGCATATTTTCTATAGTTCACCATTAGGGACTCAGAGAGAGTGTGTACGATAGAGTGGGTTTGTGGATTTATTTTTGCTGCAAAGGTAATTTGATCGTTTTTGCCTGTAAAACTCATAAAGGAAAGATAAATGGTTGCTTATGAAATAAGAAGCAGAAAGGGTGCTCCTTCCGCCAGATTGGCTTGAGGAACACCCTTTTTCCGTTACTGCTCCACAGTTCCATTCTGATTCAATCGATCTGTGTAGCAGGTCACACTATTCGAATATTGCTTGGCTTAAGAAGCAGCAGGCAGTTTCAGTTGTTGACCAGGATAAATCCAATGAGGATTTTTGATGCTGTTCAACTTTTGCAGCGCTTGCCAGGTTGTGTTGTATTTTTTGGAGATGGAGTACAGGGAGTCTCCGGATTTTACAACATATACTTTGGCAGGAGCTGGTTTGTTTGGTGTCGGTTTCGATGGTGTTTCTGGTTTTGGTGTTACCGGTTTTGGCGTTTCTGGCTTCGGTGTAGTTGGAGCCGGTGTCTCTGCCTCTGGAGCTTCCGGTTCAACTGCAGGTGTTTTTGCTTCCTTGATTCGGCCATCTGTTTTGATGTCCACAGCGCCAAGCTTCTGCATGTATTCAATCAGTGCTTCGTCCATTGCACCGTACATGCCGGAGATGGTGTATTTGTTGAACATGGTGTACTCGTCACCGCCAACGGCTGTGAAATCGTTCGTAGCCAGCGTATACGTAGCTTCCGGATCAAGGGCTTTGCCGTCAATCATTACAGAATGTACACGGCTGCCTTCAGCAGCTGAAGTATCGATACTGAACGTCATGCCCGACACTTGCGGGAAACCACCACTTGGTTCCGGGTAGGAGGCTACACCGTTTTCAAGGGCTGCCAGAACGTCAGAGCCTTTTACATCAAGCGTTACAACCTGATTACCAAAAGGAAGTACAGTGATAATGTCGCCTTTGGTTACGATACCTTTTTCAATGGAAGCACGGATACCGCCGCCGTTAGTAAGTGCGATATCTGCATTGCTGACGTCACGAAGGGCATCTGCGAGCAGGTCACCCAGGTTTGTCTCACCAGCACGAACTTGTTCACGTTGACCATCAAGCAGGATCGCTGTGTTGGCTACTTCTTCTTTAAGAATAGGTTCTTGCTCTTTTTGAATGGAGTTCACGAGTGCTGCTACTTTCTCATTCGGTTTAATATCTTTGGCTTCTGTTTCATCAATCAGCGTAGCTTGTTTCTTCGTTACCTTGCCACCGTCTACCCACAGATCGATGACACCTACGAAGTTGGTGTACTCTCCAGCACTCGCGATCAATGTTCCGTTGTCGGATACGAGACCATCCTGCAGGATCGTGTGGCTGTGTCCGTCGATGAATACATCAATAC
The DNA here is from genome assembly GCF_022346995.1 of Paenibacillus sp. ACRRY. GTDB lineage: Bacteria > Bacillota > Bacilli > Paenibacillales > Paenibacillaceae > Paenibacillus. Next base: position 530,999 of record NZ_JAKRNM010000004.1, read on the forward strand.
CCGGAACTTCTTTTACCACTTTGAAGCTAGTGTCTGTACTGGAAGCATCCTGTCCAAGGTGTCCCAGAACAACAACCACATCCACTTTGCTGCGGATTTCATTCACCAGAATTTTGGCTTCCGCAGCTGGGTCTGTAATATCAAGACCTTCAACATTCTTCGGATTCGTTTTGTACATGGTTTCAGGTGTAGTCAGTGCGATGATTCCGATTTTGACACCGTCAACCTCTTTAATAAGATAGGGATCGAAAAGACGAGTTCCGTCTTTTTTCTTCACGTTGGCACTCAGCATTGGGAAATTCATCATGTCCGCAAGCTCAACAAGGTGCTCGGAGCCGTAGTTGAATTCGTGGTTACCCGGAACAATCGCCTGGTAGCCCATTTCATTCATGACTTTGACGATACTCTCGCCGTTTACGAGTGTTGCAAAGGTCGTACCATGCACAGCATCTCCTGCATCAAGCAAAAGGGTGTTAGGATTCTCGCTGCGGTATTTGTCAGCAATCCCTGCCACTTTGGCATAGCCCATTGCAGGTGAAGCTTCAACTGCACGTGCATGCGTGTCATTCGTATGTAGAATCGTAATGTGTGTACCCGTGCCCGGAGTTGTATCCGTTGCAGCGGCCGCAATTCCTACGCTGCCAAACAGTAAGCAAGCCGTTAGCAGAAGTGAAACGTAAGTCTTCCAGATTTTCATATGAATCTGTACCCTCCCAAAAATATGATCTGCCTGAGCTCTCGCACAGCTCAAAGTGTATTTTAGCAGACTATGATTAGGAAATCTCGTGATTTACGTAAAAATAGGTAACCTGAAAGTGACATCTGATCGACTGTATGAAAAATAAAGTTAATATCCATTTGAATGAAACGTATGTTCTTATATGGAGTAAAAAAAATGCTGCGCTTCGCGCGGCAGTCCTGTCCGTAAACAGAATTTCTCCAGGGATTCATCAGGTTCCGGCATGACTCCTGAGGTCAATAATTGAATGGCAAAACGATTGGCCTGTCTTTCGAGCTTGCCGGGAGCAAAATAGGAGTGTTCCTCCAAAAAGAAACGATTGATGCCTTTGTGTAATCGGTCGTGTCCAAGTTCATGAGCACATACAAACCGCTGCCATTCCGGCGGAAGTTCGCTGTGAATGACAATAAATCTGCGGCGGAGCTTGCGGAAATACAGCCCTTTGGTAGACTTGCCCAAATGGGTGAAACGGATCTGTATTCCAATGGCTCTGGCAATGCTGAAGGGGCAGTTGGTCCGGTGTTTTCGAATCAGCTTTGTTACCATGTCATCCATATCATCTCACCTGCTGCTTCATTGTAATCAGCTTTCCATGCCTCATTGGCGGCTGTCCGGTTCATCGTTTTTCTTGCGTTTGTTCATCTGTTTGGCTTCCCAGAACAGACCGGTCAGCACATCCTTGATTCGTTTTTTGTCCTCGTTATCCAGTGGAATTCCGTCAAACATCAGATCATCTTCGTCCTCAAGCATCTTCTTGAAATCACGCCGGTCTTTGTACGTCGCCCATTCGGGAATGTCGTGAGCTTCGTTTACTGCATTTGCTGCCTCAATATACCCTGCCTGTTTCATCATGTCGGCATAGGGAACGGAGAGGGCATCTGCCAGTTTGCGGATCGTGGCGGGTTTCGGAACACCGCGGACTCCGTTTTCAATGCGTGAAATTTGCGAATTGCTGATTCCTGCTGCTTCGGCGAGCTGATTGATGCTATAGCTCTGCTGTTCCCGCAGTTGTTTCAGATAAGGACCAAAAGCGTGCTCCACAATTCATGCCAACTCCTTTTAATCGTATAAGTAACTGAATAATAGATTAAGAAATCCTATTTACACCGGGGCACTCCGCTGGCAGAACAACCTTCCGATCACTGTTATCCCCAGATTTCCTTATTCCCTTTTCTAAAGGGAGAAATCCGGTGATAAACGTGACCGCTAACGCTTCTTCAGGTTATTTCTGCCCTCTCCGTTAACGGTGAAGTGGTAACCATCTTAAGCTATAAAAATTCATCTTTATACGAGGGATCTGTAATTATCTGTACTATAACGTATATATACCATTAGGTAAAGGGAATTGAAACAATTATGCCAAAAGGTATAGAAAATAGGAGCGAGGGTTTTATTTTATCGTCAAAATGACCCAAAATGAAGGTTTACTCCAATCTCCAATAAGTGGTATCCTCAAATAGAAATACGAACAAGATACGAACATAACATTAAATTCGAACGGTTTGTATGTACTGGAAACCGGAAGCCTCAAGGTATGGAGCCCTGCGGAAGTTATTCCAAAAGGCAACGCAAGAGACCTGGACAATGGCCGTTATTCTCTAATCAGACTGTAAACACTCATAAACGAAGTGAAGCTAGCGTGTTTCGCTTTTATACCAAACCTTTAAGGAGGAGAATGAATATGGAATTATTGCTGCCTGAACTGGATCGACGCAAAACGCAAACGGCTGTGGAAGCTGCGCTGGAGAAATACCGGATTTATAAAACGATTGCCTTTGAAGAACGTGAGGTCATGGTCACGGCGAGTTACACGGAGCGTTTCCATGGGCCTACCAATGTCACAGGGGATTCAACCGCCAGAACGGCGATCTACAACGTAGATGTACAGCGTGCGCGTCAGGCGTATTGCGATACAATTGATTACATCGTGTCTCGTCTGAGTGAGAAGGAGCGGGTACTGGTTTGTGAACGGTACCTGAAAGATGATGACGTGTTTGATTACAAGGTGTACAACCATGTATTTGATCCGCCGGTGAGCAAGGATACGTATACCAAAATCAGAACTCGTGCCTTCTATAAAATGGCCCTTGCCTTATCTGATCGGGGACTGATTAATGTAGAGCCGCTGTCCATATCCCGCAAGAGCCGCCAAAAGCTCGGTTAAAACGATTGGAAGTTCATCCTTTAAACTCCTGAAATGATTGTATACAATAATGAAACAACAACACTTCGATGGAATAAAGGAGAGAAATCCGCATGCCGCAAGATTCCGGAATGCAGGAAATGTACACGCTGAAAACCATTGCGGAGACGCTGAACACGTCTAATGATCTGAGCCCCATGCTGGATACGGTAGTAGGCAAGCTGCTGGAGCTGACGGGACTTACGACAGGCTGGGTGTTTCTCATTCGTGAGGGCGGAGAATATTCATGTGTATCAGACTATAACCTGCCGCCGGCTCTGCTTCATCAAGACAAGGAGCCCATGCGCTGTGGAACATGCTGGTGTGTAAACCGTTTCCGGGATGGTAGACTCGATAATGCCGTCAACATTATTAACTGCAAACGGCTTGAGGATGCTACGGAGCATCAATGGGGAGACACGCGTGACATCACCCATCATGCAACGGTTCCGCTGCGATCGGGTGAGAAAATGATAGGATTGCTCAATGTCGCCGCACCAGGCAAAGAGCATTTTAGTGAAGGGGAGCTGGCGCTTCTGCAGGCCGTAGCCTATCAAATCGGAAGTGCCATGGAGCGCATGCGATTATACCGCGCGGAGCAGAGAAGAGCGGATCAGTATGCCAGACTGGGAGAGTTCAGCAGAGCACTGGGACTGGAACTGAACGAGTGCAGCAATGCTGACGATATGGCCAGGATGGTGGTCAAGCTGCTTGGACAGCATTACGAATGGCCATTTGTCGCCCTGATAGCTCAAAAAAGTGGAACTTTAAGCGTACAAACGGCGCATTCCAGTGACCTGGAAGACTCATTGCTAGTTAACGAGATACCGCCGGAGACGGATCGCTTACTACAACGTGTGATTCAATCACATCGCGCCGAAATATTATCAGCAGACGAGATGGTAAAATTGACTCAGGTTTGCGTCATAATGTCGCCCGTTTCCGTTATGTCTTCAGGTCTGGCTGCTGCCATACCACTCAGCCCTCCTGGGGAAACAGCCGTGCTGGTCGCACAGCTTGGTTCGGAAATGGATACTCTTCAGGCAGACCGGGAGGTGATCGATGCGGTGGCAGAACATATTACAGCCTCTTGGGAAAGTTTGAGGCTCGTGGATAAGCGTCGTGAATTAACCCGTCTGGAGGAGCGAAACCGACTGGCTCGGGATCTGCATGATTCGGTAAACCAAATCTTGTTCTCGCTCTCGTTGACCGCCAAGGGAGCAGAGAGCATGTTGTCTGGTACAGCGGAGCTGCATCCGGCGGCTGAAGCCATGAGAGATATCCGTTCATTATCCCAAGAAGCTCTGAAGGAGATGCGTGCGCTGATCATGCAGCTTCGGCCCGCAGGGCTCGAATCTGGTCTGCTAAGTGCACTTCAGGAGTATGGTACGAGCCAGGGTTTGCAGGTCGTCGTTAACAGAACCGGCATGCGCAGCCTGCCTCGCAATATAGAAGAGGGGTTATGGCGAATTGGACAGGAAGCCCTGAATAATGTACGTAAACATGCGGAGGTTACAGCGGCAGATATCACTCTCCAGTTAAGTGATACCGAAGCCGTATTCATTGTTAGGGATCGGGGAAAAGGTGGAGCCAAAAGAAAGCAACCCTTGCCTGCCCGTTCGCTGGGTCTGTCCATTATGAGAGAGCGGGCGCAATCGCTGGGAGGCAAGCTGGATCTTATAAGTTCATCCCACAAGGGAACATCGGTAAGGGTAGTTATTCCACTCCCGTCCGAATTGGGTTAATGTCAGGGGGAGACACAACATGCCGATTACGATTTTGCTCGCAGATGATCATGCCATGGTTAGACGGGGACTGCATGTGTTTTTGTCCACGCAGACGGATATGAAAGTGGTGGGCGAGGCCTCCAATGGGCAGGAGGCGATTGAACAGGCAGAGAAGCTGCAGCCCGATGTGGTGCTCATGGATCTGCATATGCCTGTGCTGGACGGGATCGAGACTGCCAGACGCCTGCGCATGCTTTTGCCTGGAATTCGCATTATTGTGCTCACGTCGTTTTCGGATCAGGATCACGTTATTCCTGCCGTGCGGGCTGGGGTCAAAGGGTATCTGATGAAGGATATTGAACCCGAGGATCTTGCCGTGGCGATAAGGAATGTGCATGCAGGACAGGCCCAGCTTCATCCTGCCGCGGCTGGTCAGTTAATGCATGTAATGGCTTCATCTGACATACAGTTAGAAGCGCAGGATACTGTACGCACAGATTCAGCAGCATACGGGAAAGTTCAGGATTATGAGAAGCTTAAGCAGCCTTTGCCAAGGGAAGAAACTTCACCGAGTCTGGATGCGCTGACCCGTCGCGAGCAAGAGGTATTGGCCCTTATTGCACAGGGACTCAGCAACAAGGAGATTGCGGTTCAGCTCGTAATAACAGAGAAAACGGTAAAAACACATGTCAGTCATCTGCTGGATAAATTGGGATTGGCCGATCGTACGCAAGCAGCCATCCATGCCGTGAAGAACGGCTGGGTCTGATCGATTCGTGCTCCTTCTCAGCCTAAAGTCGTAGAAACTCAACCGAAAGGTTGAGTTTTTTGTGCTGCAAGTTAAGTCTATCTGCTGACGATATGGAAGAAGAAGCAAGGTAAGATAGAGACAGAAGAGATGAAGGTTGATCATGGAATACCAACCAAAAAAAGGTAGGAGTGTGACATAGATGAAGATCATCGTATTGGCAGGAAGCAACCGAAAGAATGCAACCAGTACACGTTTGGGGGAATATGCGGTCGAAGTCATGCGCAACCAGGGGCATGAAGCGAGCCTGTTTGATCTGTATCAGACCCCCGTTCCATTCTACGCACCGGATGAGAAGCAGGCAGAGGATCATAACCTGGCAAAACTAAACTCACGCATGCTCGCGGCAGACGCCATTATTTTATCCACGCCAGAGTATCACGGCAGCATCAGCGGGGTGCTCAAAAATGCACTGGATCATCTGAGTCAGGCTCACTTTAGCGGCAAACCGGTCTTGTCAATCAGCTCTGCGGGAGGAGCGGTGGGGGTTAGTTCTCTTTTGCAGCTGCAGGCCATCGTTCGCAATCTGCATGGGATTAATGCACAGGAGTGGATTTCCATTGGGGGTGCGCAGCGCAGGCGGTTTGAAGCAACCTTTGACGGATATGAGGAATACGAAGGCAGCCAGGATATTGAGGACCGGATTCAGCGAGTGATTGGTTCGTTCCTGAGCCTGGCCCAGACATTAACATCTGCACGGAAATCATCCGGAAATTGAGAAAGAGGTAATGCACATGATTAAAGGCATATTTGAAACACATTTGAATGTAACGAATCTGGAGAGATCACATCATTTCTATGAACAGATTGTCGGTTTGCCACATGCTTACGGGCAGAAGGAACGCGGTAACTCGTTTTACTGGATTGGAGGAGTAGGGAATGCCATGCTGGGGCTGTGGGAAAAAGAACCGGAGCTGGTGCAGCGGCAGCATTTTGCCTTTCACGTATCGCTGGAGGACATGAAGCATGCTGTCACCTATCTGGAGGGTAAAGGGATTACGACGCACAACTTCCTTAATGATGATATCGGTGAGCTGTATGTATTCGGCTGGATGCCGGCTGTATCGGTATATTTCACGGACCCGGATGGTCATTCTCTTGAATTCATATCCATGCTTCCGGATGAAGCGAAGCCGGAGCTGGGTATGGTGCCATGGAGTACATGGGAGAAGATGCACGGACGGGCGTGATCGAGAGGAGGCAGTCAGATGCTATTTGAAGAAGTGAAGCTGCACACATCTCGTTTGGCTGAGATTAAACAGTTCTATAGGGATACACTCGGACTGAAGATTGTCGCTGACTCCGATTCTTCATTCACATTGCAGATCGGATGCACAAGAATGATATTTGTCCACAGCGAGACGGAGCATGAGCCCTTCTACCACTTTGCCTGGATGATTCCGGAAAATCGTTTTCAGGAGGCCAAAGCCTGGGCAGCGGCACGGGTAGAGCTCAGTACGCAGGACGGAGCGGATGAAACCTTTTCAGAGAATTGGAATTCCCATTCGCTCTATTTCGAGGATCCTGCTGGTAACATTCTGGAGCTGATTGCTCATCACAATACCCATCATAAGAGTGAACGCCCTTTCTCGGCGGAGGATCTGCTGCAAGTGTGCGAGGTAGGGCTTGTATCGGATGATGTATTGTCCACGGTGGGAGAATTGGAGCGAATGGGCTTAAACCAATGGGGAGCGATAAGTGGAACCTTTGCCCCGGTAGGAGACGTGAGTGGCCTGTTTATTGTGGTGAAAAAGCAACGGATCTGGTTCTTCTCGGAGCAAAAGGCACAACGATTCCCGCTCGAAGTTGTCGTACATGGTGTCGGCAGACTACAGTTTGGGTAAATGATTGAATCTGGGAAGCGAAACGGGCATATATGCACGATTTGATTCATTTTATAGAAGTAAACACCATGTAAACATGGTGTTATGAAGTTAATTTCGGTGAAGGAGTGATGACGTTATGGATCGACGTTTGTTGGAAGAGGGTCTGAGGGTCATCGTTTCGAGTCGGGAGCGTACAGGTGACCTGTGGCATGCCCACTATGGAGCAGGAGCGATTGCTGCTTATTTCTGGGTTCGGGAAAATCGTCTGTCGTCCCTTGCGGCGGGAAGTGTTACCGCAGAGGCGAAAGCCATGCTTCGCAAGCATGGAGTGGATCAGGAGCCGCAATCTGCCCGTGGTGAAATACTCGAACGGGAAGAAGCCGAGGCGCGGATCACAGAAGCGCTGGATCGTACGATTGGAGAACTTCACTGGGTTGGACACCAGGCAATCTATGGCGCCCTTACGCTGAAAGCCATTCGCGAGCTGGATGGCTGGGGCACAGAGCAGGATATCGAACGGATGGTGGAGCTGATCGATTCGTTTGAGAAGACCATACCGGGAAGATCGTGGCTGAACACAACGATTAAGGAAATCCGCAGTCTGCAGATAGATGATACCGATGATTTTCCTCGAATTGATGGACCGGAGCAGCTGTCCCGGTTGATTCTGGATGAGCTGGGAGCGTTCCCAGCGATCTATCAGGCCGAGTCCCATCATGATCTGATCGGTCATATGCTGACCTACGGCCATGCACTCAATATCTTGCATGAGCTGGGTTATCCGGCACTGTTCCACAAAGGAATTCCACCGTTCCTGACGATGATAAAGGCCCTACGATTAAGCCGGGAAGCGGTACGTGAAGATGGACAGTGGACATTGCAATCTCCGGTCGACGTGCTGCCGCTGGTTCCTGCCGAACGTTCGACGGCTCTGCCGCACGAGCTGGAATATTGGCTCACCGATCGTCGCTCCCGCGATTGGAACGCAGGCCATGTGTTCAAATTTCCGTTCAGCTTCTATCATCATACAAGAAACGGCAATTCGTTCCCGGAGAGCTGGGAGAATTTCCGGTACATTATTGCTTAAAAATAGAATGTTAAGGCAATCGCTCAGGGCATTTAAGAATGCATGTTATGCGATAACAAACATATAAATGATGAAGAGCACTGCCTAAAATGGCTGGTGCTCTTTTTTGGTTTTAACAAGATCAGAGCTCAAGGATAAACAGGATAAGCCTTATGATCGTAACAGAGATCACTTGGAACCGACTTTTTACCTCCCGGAGGGCGACAACAATCAGACGGAAACCGTACCTTTCACCGTCAGCAGAGCCGGAAAAAGGGTGTAATATTGTATTATCGGATTAGCAGCAAGGGACACAGCCGATAGCAAATACGCTAATGTACAGCCGGCCTGGGGGCCGGTTTTTTGATGCGGTGATGGTGAGCCTGCTCTAATCGGGTACTTATGTAAGACAGAATTTAATAAACAGGAGGTTACATGATATGAAAACCGTATTGTATGTTCCACTGGATGACCGCCCGGCTAACCTGGATGACGTCATTGTTCAAGGGAAGGCAGCAGGCATCCATATCGTTACGCCGAACCTGGGTGATATTCAAAACCGACTCGATTCGGAAAAAATGACAGAAGGCACAACACTGCTTGGCACATCTGCACCTACGTATGGTATTCCGACCAACATTTATACGTTTATTCTGCAGCATGCTGCCCAAGTCGATGGATTCATTATCTCATCTGATATGCTCGCCTATGGCGGTCTGATTGGCAGTCGTCAGCTACGGGAAGACGGAGGAGACGCTTATCCGGACTACGATGAAGAAACGACGCGTCTGCTCAATGTGATTCAAGTCATCAAGGAGAAATATCCACGCAAACCGGTATATGTCATGGATACGGTAATGCGTCTGGCGACCACTTCATTTGCAGACGGCCTTGCGCTCGACGCCTACAACGAGTCCCGTGCACTCATGCAGCAGCCGCGTCAGGCCTATACCGAGTTTGAGGACATTATTAACGGCTACAACCTGTCGCCAGATGGTGTGGAGTATGGTGAAACGACTTTCTTCAAAAAAGAGCAGTACTACAACACCAGACAGCACAAGTTCAAAACAAACCTGTACATTCTGGATCAGTTGGCCCGCAAAGGATACATTGATTTCCTTGCTGTAGGTGTCGACGATGCGAATACACAGGGGGTTCAGATTAACGAGATTAACTATGTTGAAGCACGAATTAACGAATGGCTGGGGGGAACTGACGGACAAAATCCCGAACGGGCCATCATCCTTCCGGATGCGGACGGTCTCGGTCATGCCCTTGTGGCGCGGATGGCGAATCAGCTGCTGCGAGGCGGCGCAAAAACACGTTACGCTGTGAATTATTACGGCCCTCACGGCTCCACAATTATTAATACCTATGAGTATATGGACGTTCACGAAAATGTAGCTCGCCATATTGATATTGTAGGCGGGGTGCTGGTAGCGGATGCGGCTTACCCAGGAGATGCTGAGGGAGCTACTTCGCTTGACATGTCCTCGGAACTGGATCGCATGACCAACAGGCCATCAGGAAAGCTGGGACCAAAACCAGGTGTGGATATCGAGATTATTGCGATTACGGCGCTGGATCAGGTCCAAGCCGCGGTTGAACGGCTGACGAGCATTAGTGAGCAAGGATTGCCGGCGGTGCTGATTGATTTTGTCGGAAAAGGACCAGCGAATGTGGATGTAGCGGAAGCCCTGCTGAACAGTCCATATACCGGCCGGGTACTTGGTTACAGCGCTTGGAATACACCGGGGAACAAGATTGGCCTTGCCGTAGGCATGGGACAATCCCGATATGCTTTTGTCACCACAGAAAAGCGCGCTTCTGCTCTTCACGAAGCTGTGGATGCGCATGGATCATTGCTGTTCAAACGGTTCCTGAAAGATTACTACTATAAAGCTGTAGCGATCGCGGATATCCGCACGTACTCCAGAGCACACGCGCTCTATACCAATGTGGCTACCCTTGCGGACCAGAATATGGTGCTGTTCAATTCCGAGGAAGATTATGCTCACCTGCAGACGCTGCTTCGGGATCTGATGCAGACGTACACCGCGGGTCTCGCAAGCAAAACGGCCTTTGCTCAAGGTAATGTGGCGATAAACCAGATCCGCGACTGCGATGTGTTGTATGCGCAATATTGCCATGCTGCACTCGACTATGCCAATCCGGATTTCATCTGGGGACGTGCATTTGAAATTACATTGAGTCCGCAAGTTACGTTGAAATAATGTGAACCTATAAACTTTACACTAGACCACTACGATTGCAGAATCATCTTACGATCACTGTTATCCCCGGCTTTTTGTGATTCCCTTCTCTAAAGGGAAAAATCCGGTGATAAACGCGACCGCTCTGCTTCTCCAGACTGATTCTGCACTCTTCGTTCTCGTGTAAATGCTTCAGTTCATCTTATTGTGAGAAACGTGGACTCGTCTTTTTTCCACCCCAGACACTCCCTAAACTACACGGAAGTCATCCGATTCGCCGTCCGCGCTAGGGAGAAAAGGGTGTAAGATTATATTATCGGATCAATCGCAAACGGACACACACCGAAAGCTCATACGCTTATGTACAGACCGGCCAAGAGGCCGGTCTTTTTGATGCGGTGATTCGTGTCCGGCATTGATCTCGGTAGTTATCATTTACTCAGTCACTGAGAACAAGGGGGAGTACGGCACTGCCGCATGGCCGCTGCATCATGCGAGCAGATGACAGACTTGCAGCTGAAGGGGGCGAAATGAATGTGTCTATCCAAAGTGAAACAAACACTGCAGCCACAGGGGCAAACCAAATGAGTGTGGCTGTGAGACAGACGCTGAAGCAAAAGCTTGCAGCACTCGTTCCGGCATGGGAAGGCCGGGTGCTGGATGTGCCTGCACAGGGTGAGGTTCTGACAGTGCCTTGTGCGGTCGTTGCTTTCGCTGAAGAAGTACCCAAGTCTGCTTGGGCGGGGTACCGACGAATTATTAAAATCTCTCCGTACGTTCGCCCGGAAGATGGAGGAGCAGAACAGCTGGAAACCTGGTCCGCGGAGCTGGTAAAAGGACTTCATCAGGTTAGGCTGGAGGATGAGAAGGGTGCAGCGTTTACCTGTATCTATTTCGGTTCATCCGACTGCGACCGGGTGGACGCCGGATCAGGCATGATGACGCGAAGTCTGCGGTTCGGGATGTATATTCCTGAATCAACCGATGACCATACTGCTCCAGGTACACCGGATCTCTGGATGGCTGCGCTTCAAGACTGGACACAGTCAGCGCTCGGTTCCGAATGGTCCGTGTATGGCGAAGTTTGGCCTGGAGGTTATGAGACGCCTTCTGTGCTATGGCGATTGACGGGTTACAGTTCAGCTGCAGCGGGCACTTCGGCGCTGGAGATGCGAAAGCAGTGGACGGGACATGTTGTGGCTGCAAGTGAGGGAGTCACCCGTCATACCGTTACACGTCTGGTTGAACAACTGGCTGTACAGACCCGTATTGCTCTGGCGAATACAGAGGATACCCGGTACCTGACGGTGGAGGAGGTTTCAGCTGATTTGCAGGCAGGTGCCTACTTGAACGGGCAGATCCATCTGACGCTGCAGCAGCGATCTCGTCGTCCGGGGACGGATGTGCCATTGATCCGCGAGATTCATCACAGTAAGGGAATCGAATAGTCATGAATGGCAAGGAACCATCCCTAGGGTGGAAAAGAATGTGTAATTTAAAGATGAGGTGAAGTGGCAATGGCAAGCACCGTGAAAAAAAGCAAGCCGGCAGACCCGCAATATACGCGGGCGGAACTGATGAATCATGCGGAAGCCCTCTTTGCCGTTAAGGCAGAGGTGCTGCATGGTGCGCTGTACGAAGCAGCGCAGCAGACGTTTTCCATTGAGGAAACACAAGTAAGAATCAACCAATTTATGAAAGCGAAGGTGAAGGGATAATGGCAGGCGGAACATGGGAGCAAACGAATCGTCCGGTCCTTCCGGGCTTATATATGAATTTTCAGGCGGCAGCATCTTCAGCCATTCAGGCGGGCAATCGGGGAACGGTTGTCATTCCGGTCAAGGCGAACTGGGGTCCAGTGGGAACCTTTGTGGAAGTCGGAAGCGAAGCGGCGATTGAACGTATTTTCTCCGCACATGCGCTGGAAAATGGGACAGCCTATACGTCCTTGAAGCTCGCTCTGCTGGGTGGTCCTAAGAAGTTGCTCGCCTATCGGGTAGCAGGAGCCACGGCAAAAGCAGCCAGTCTAACGATGAAAGACAGCAGCGATGCGGACGTACTACAGCTGGATGCCAAGTATCCGGGAGATCGTGCGAACGGATTCTATGTCACCATTCAGCCGGGTGTAATTGATAATACGAAGCATGAAGTGCGTCTGTTTGAAGGGAACCGGATGCTGTATGCACTCCTGACCGCAGATATCTCGGCAGTATCTCTAGCCAAACAGATCAATGAGGATGAGCGCAATGAGTGGGTAACGGCTCAAGCGATTGGTGATGGTACGGGTGTGGTTGCGACCGTGTCGGGTGCGGCTTTCAAAGGTGGTTCCAGCGGTAACGATGATCTGACCAACGCGGAATATATTGCGGTTCAGGGTGCACTGGAAGGCGAGCAATTCGACGTATTGGCACTGGATCATGCGGCCGATGCGCCTATGTTGGCAAGCTTCGCGGCCTGGGTAAAGCGTGTGCGTAGCGAAGGAAAACCGGTGATGGCCGTATTTGGCGGTTCGATCGCAGATGATACATCTGCAACCGCTGCACAGAAGGCAGCCGCCCGTTCACTGACATTGAATCACGAAGGTGTGATCAATGTGGGTACCGGTGTGCGTCTAGGGGATGCGTACTACAGTTCGGCGGAAACATCCGCTTATGTCGCGGGTCTCATCGCTGGACAACGTCTGAATGAATCCACAACGTATGCACCTACTCCGTTCGATGACGTCACTCGTCGCTGGACTCGTGCGGAACAGGAGCAGGCAGTACAGAATGGCGTATTTATTTTCTTCCATGATGGCCGCCAGGTGAAGGCGCTTCGCGGTGTAAACACACTCGTGACTCCTGCTGCCGGACAAAATAACGCATGGAAAAAAATCCGTTCCATTCGTGTGATGGATGCGATTAACACAGACTTGCAGCGTTCTGCGGAAGATACGTATATCGGGAAAGTAAACAATACCGAGGAGGGTCGCCAGGCGCTGATCGGTGCAATGAAGACCTATCTTGCGCTGCTCGCACAGAGTAATGTGATTGAGGCTGAGGGATATGATGTCATTCTCGACCCAGCCTATTATGGTGCAGCCCCGATCCTGAAACCGGAGGCTGATCAGGTATTCCTGCAATGGAATGTGAAGCTGACCGATGTGATGGAGCAGTTGTTTGGTACATTTTACGTGCAATAAGTAGTGTAGAAGAGCAGGGCGAGAGCTTTGCTTAGTTTAGTTATGAGTTAAATTTGTTTTTTCATTTGAAAAGATCCCAAGGAGGAATTGTACATGTTGGATGCATCAAGAGTTATTCTCGGTACCCATGGTCAGCTGCATATGGATGGGGTGTGGCAGACGAATATTAACAAGCTGGAAGCCAGTGTGGAGATTGAAAAACGTGAGCTGAATCTGGTCGGCAATGACTGGAAAGTTCACAAAAATGGTGCGAAAAAAGGAACAGGCACCATGACAGGTTACAAGGTTACTTCCGACATGATCCAGCGCGGGTTCACCAAGTTCCAAATCATCTCAAAGCTGGACGATCCAGAATCGTATGGACACGAGAGTGTTCTGCTGAAGGGCTGCATGGTGGACAAAATCCAGCTCGCAAACTGGACAGCGGGTGAGGAAGTACCGGAGGAAACGGGCTTTACGTTTGAAGGGTTTGAATTGTTGAATCCGATTGTTGCCAACTAAGATTTGGACAGAATCTATAATGAAATTTGTCTGATCGAGCAGATGAGCAAGTTAACTTTACAAGATAGGGACACACATCCAGGCTGAGAGAATCTCAGTCTATTTGTTGTCCCTAATTGTTGAGATGAGTTACCCAATTGTGAAATGAGAAGGAGATTGCGCTTTATGAGTATGAATGAAAATATGTCCGAAGAACAGATTTTGGATCAGCTGTTTGAAGCGGCAGAACGTTTGCCGGAAGAGAATGTGCGCATTCAGCGCCTGGATCTGCTGTTGACCCTGCGTGGACTGACCTCCTCCAAAGTGGATCAGATCCGCGAACGCTGTACCATCCGAAAAACGACCAAGGGCCGTACCGAGGAGAAGGTAGATACAGAAACCTTTAACGCACTGCTGATCTCCGAAGCCACGGTGAAAATGAATGTCCGCGGTCTGGAACTGTCCGGATGGGGAGATAACCGTATCACAGGCCGCATGAAGCTGTCTGGTGGAGAACAGGCAGTTCGCCGCATGCTGCTTGCGGGTGAACTGGATGCCGTAGGCGACAAGGTGCTGGAGCTATCCGGCTTCGGTGTGGAGATTGAAGACCTAAAAAACTGATTCACTCCGGCGGGATGACCACGTTCCTGTATCACATGTGGGTTCGTCACCATCTTCGTCCCGGAGAGTTTTGGGCTTTACCACGAGGCGAACGCTCGCTGTTGATTGCGTTCTCGGAAGAGGAATTAGAAGGTGCTCTAGAAGAATAAAGGCCAATGGAGGTGATCTAGTTTGTTTGAAAATATAGTTAGTGATGGTATTAAATCATTTAGCAGGTTGAGGAATTATATGGGGAAATCCAATAAAAAGAAAGTTTTTAGCTCACCTGCTATAAGTACAATTCATAAAATTGTTTCTAAGAATACGAAATTTAAAAATGATAATACAATGAGTAAAATTAATAAATCTAATTTTATAAAAAAAAATAAAAATTTAGTCAAACTTATTAAAGGAACAGGTTTATTAATAGCTACTGCGGCAAATCAAAAAAGTTATTATAATGGATATAATTGGAATAAAAAAGCTAAAAACAAAGACTCATGGATTGAAAACAATGCAAAGTGGCTGTGGAAGAAGGGGGTATCGGTAAAGGATGCTGCATTCTCCGGGATAGGCAACAATGCAAAGTGGCTGTGGAAGAAGGGGGTATCGGTTAAAGATGCTGTATTCTCCGGGATAGGCAACAATGCAAAGTGGCTGTGGAAGAAGGGGGTATCGGTAAAGGATGCTACATTCTCCGGGATAGGCAACAATGCAAAGTGGCTGTGGAAGAAGGGGGTATCGGTAAAGGATGCTGCATTCTCCGGGATAGGCAACAATGCAAAGTGGCTGTGGAAGAAGGGGGTATCGGT
>NZ_JAKRNM010000005.1 GCF_022346995.1 Paenibacillus sp. ACRRY
TTCACGGAGGTAACAGGGGTTCGAATCCCCTACGGGTCATATATGGAGGCTTAGCTCAGCTGGGAGAGCATCTGCCTTACAAGCAGAGGGTCGGGGGTTCGAGCCCCTCAGCCTCCACCATTTTAGGGGCATAGTTTAAAGGTAGAACAACGGTCTCCAAAACCGTTGGTGTGGGTTCAATTCCTGCTGCCCCTGCCATTTTATTATGAGCCATTAGCTCAGTTGGTAGAGCACCTGACTTTTAATCAGGGTGTCGAAGGTTCGAGCCCTTCATGGCTCATTGTTTTTGTACGTGTTGGGAGAGTATTCATCCCGCGTGTAACTTCTATAATCATCAAAATGGACCATAGTTATAAGCTATACTGACGATGGTGCCTACTGAATATCAAAACCCTTGAGTATTCCTCAAGGGTTTTTCGTTTTTCTCAAATTCTACGGAGTAACTATAACCATCTACTATTCCCCTTAGAAAGTCGCTATTTTAGCGGCTTTTTAGTTTATCGGTGCAAGGGTCTAGACTTAATTACAGATTATCTAAAAATTAAATGATAACTCCCTACACTTTAGCTTAGTTAACGACAGCACAAAGATTACTAAAGGGATTATTATTCTTTACTATGTATAATTATACTATTAAACTAATTGAAGACTTGCATATTAAGTATAATTATTTGAAAGGTTGATAAAAATGAATCTAATCTGTGAAACTCAAGTCGTTGCGGATTATTTGACCGTGACTGACGAGGTCAATTATGATCACCCACTGGTTGCTCGACTTGCTTCGGAATTAGCAGCATCATCGGAAGATCAGGTGGATTATATCAAACAGTCATATATGTATGTCAGGGATCAAATTGCCCATTCCTGGGATATCAAGAGTTCTAGAGTCACATGTTCCGCTTCAGAGACATTGATTTATAAAGAAGGTATTTGTTATGCCAAAGCAAATCTACTATGTGCCATATTACGGAGAGAGGGAATACCATCTGGCTTCTGTTATCAACGACTTACGATCGGGGACACTCCAGATACGGGCTATTGTATCCATGCACTAAATGCTGTCTATATTCATCATTTAGATTCATGGATCCGTTTGGATGCACGAGGAAACAAGCCTGGAATCCAAGCAGAGTTTTCATTGGATGAAGAAAAACTTGCCTTTACGATCCGAAAAGAGTACGACGAAGCCGAGTATATGACGATATTTAAGTCTCCACATGTTAAGACTATTGAAGCTTTGAAAAATAATACAGACTGCATAAATATGTATTTGTACGGGCTGCCTGAACAACTGTGATTAACGAGCTGTGGTGCAATACGGTACAGTTTAGAACTAAGATCAGCATGGGGATAGATAAATTCTAATGCATAACCTAGAAGTACTTTGAGTGAAGAATGGATCAAAATATTATTGAATCTCTATAAAACTCCTTTCAACTATTTTTGAATGGGAGTTTTTTTGTTTTATCAGAACCCATAACTGATTAAGTACTCATTGATCTACTTAAAAGTAAACTTAGGTAAAATATGCTAAAATAGGAATTATAACTAAAAATAACATGCCTGTAGCTTAGACGTTTCTGCTTTGATCAGGTTGATTAGGAGGAAAAAGTATTGTTCTCAATAGTGTCAATCTTTGCAATTATATTTAACTTGGTGTTATACGGATTGGGCATATATGCTCTAATCCTATTTATAAAACTTGCTCAACGTGGAATCCAAGCATTGGATATCTATCTAAGTGAAAAACGCGGGGGACGCTTCTAATTCTCTCATGAATCAACCAACCACAAGATTATCATTTTTCTCTCAGTGTTTTATTTCTACTGGTTTAGTATGATTAACACATCAACTAAGTAAAGAGAGGGCAAATGACATGGTGGATACTTTTTTAGAACAAATCAACGAGTTGAACGATCTTCAAAAAGACTTGGTCAGCATACATCCTTTATTTGCAGAGCATTATCCTGTGGTTGTTGCATTTGAGGCCCTATTATATATGTATGATTACTCAGTAGAGAAAGGGCAATATGAATGGGTGAAAACTGTTCCGGATGATCTTAACATCCCTGACGAGTGTCTGGCAGCCATGCCAGTGCACCACATGAACGAACGAATGTGTGCAATTGTGACAGACTCAGCCTTCCAAAATTTTGAGCAGAAAGTGTACCTGTTTCACGAGTATGTTCATTGTTATGTCCATGAGAAATATGAGGAGATCGGGAATCGTCTTCAAATCAAACATAGGATGGAGAAGATTAAACGTGTGACATGGGAGCTTGATTACGAATTCCCTTATGAGGATGAGAATGTGGTCCAGCGGATCAATTCACTGTTGTCTACCTTGAAGAGCGGAGATGTAGTCCAGGTACAATCAGCAAGAAAAATGTTATTCAGCTCTTTAACTGAGGAACAAGGGGAGTACTGGAACTGGCTGGAGTGGAACGAAGGCTATGCGCGATATATCGAAAATCGGATACGAGAAAAATTCGGGCTGGAACTGAATCATTTGGGGGACGCAGCCCCTTATAATCGTCTGGTTTTCTATGAGTGCGGTTCGGAGTACATCAGTCTGTTGGTTCGTGAACAGCCGGCTCTTCATACAGATTTGGAACAGTTGTTTAATACAATTCTGTTAGAACGAGTTCAGGGATGAATTTGCTTTTCCTCGGCTAAATGCTGTTAAGTAATGGTTCTTATCGGTTCTATGAGCAGCAGACTCTGATCTAAAGGAGAACATTCCATGCCACTGCCTATGGTTCACTTACATGTAGCTGTGCTATTTGCTGATGCTAATCCAAAACGTGTTGATCGAGGTCCGTTCTATCTTGGGAATATTGCACCGGATTCCATTCATATGCGTGAAGGTACAACAAGGGAGGACAAGGAATACACCCACTTCAACCCCAAGGGTGATGAGAATTATGTCGCACGTTTACAAGAGCTATACTCCGTCTACATTCAACAACGTTCAGATGAGGGCTGGAAGTGGTTTATACGCGGTTATTTCATGCATGTCATGACGGATTATTACTGGTTTCGGAGTTTGTATCCTGAATTCGTGGAACGAGTCACCAGCACGGATGAAACCAATGATGTGATGCGAACGAAGGATGAACTCGGCCGGTTGTACTACCAGGAGACGGATCAGATTGATTTTAACCTCTATCATTATGCTAGTTGGAGTGGGGAAGTATGGCATATGCTTAAAAATACTCTGTGTTATGATGTCGAGGGTCGTTTAACAGCAGAAGAGATTCTGCGCTGGAGGGATCGTACAGTTTCTTTTTTTAACGAGCAGGCCAACGAGCCCGGGATCGTGCCCACATATTTGACTGATGATTTGGTACAGGCGTTTGTGACCGATACGGTGCAGCGGTTGATCTTGTTATTCCAATCGTGGGACCCTGAGCTGCAGCATCTGAATGTGAACATGGGAAGCTAAGGGAGAGGGTGTTTACGGATGAAAAAAGGAGCAATCTTCTTATGTTTGTTCGCAGTTTTCCTTGCGAGCTGTACACATACCGATACTTCTGGTTCAGATGAAAATCTTCCCTCGCTCATCACTTTAACCTGTAACCCTGATTACACATTTGAACCCTGCCAAGATATTCAGTTCGATGAGCCAACCGAAGTTCGGGTGATCATGAATGCGATAGAAAACGCGGAACTTTTACCTGGAAATCTTAATTACCTAGCACAATACAAAATGAGTGTAACGAATACGGATCAATCCGTGACCAAATATGATTTTTCTATAGGAACTGATCCTAAAATGAAGGCCCTGTTGGTAGACGGGATAGACACCACCACGGGATATAGCATATCGCTAGAGGATGCAAATCAATTAAGATCATTGATTGAACAGCATACCCATTAACCAGACATCATGAAATGGAGAGACCGTTATATATGGATCAACCGACTATCATTCAACCCTTAAATTCAACAGATGTGGAGGGTGCCTACCTGGTGTTTGAACGTTCCATTACGCAGGCGTTTAATCAAGAGGGATTGGGTTCGCTTCAAGATGATATGAAGGATGAAATTCAACACAAAAAGTCGCTGCTTCAATCAACACTGCATCCGGACGAGTATAGTGAGTCTACTGATACCGGGTCTTTTTTTCTGCTGGCTAAACGCGGAAATAACGTAGTTGGGACGATTTCATATGCACCCTGCGGCGAGGAGATTCGGATTCTGAGTGAGAATCGACTGAATGATATCGGGGAATTGGGTAGCTTATACATACTGCCGGAAGTTCAAGGTCAGGGAATAGGTTCGATGCTCATTGAGGCGCTCGCAACTGAACTTCAGAAGCGAGGAGTTAAGCAATTTTGCCTGGATAGCGGCTACCGGACCGCGCAGAAGAAGTGGAAGCGAAAGTTTGGAGAACCCTATACTGTGGCACACAACTACTGGGGCGAGGGAACGGACCATATGGTGTGGTTATGCAATGTGAAGGATTTTGCAGTAAATTAGAAGCCAAAAGAGATGACAGCCTGGAATGCACAGGGGTCATCTCTTTTACGAAGTGGGACATTTCATGTGAGGGGTTATTCTGCTAAGGTTTTGTATTTCTCAGTGTATTCAATCCAATTTACGCAGAAGAGGGGGAAGAACGTTTGATTCGAATTGTATTCTTCGATGTAGACGGTACATTGTTAAGCGAGACGGATCATAGATTATCATCAGCTACGGCGGATTCCATTCGCGAATTGATACATAAAGGCATACGGGTGGTGCTTGTCACAGGCAGGCCCTACAGTTTGTGCGAGGAATTCATTGATTTGGGGATCGATACCATTATTTCAGCCAACGGGGCATTGATCAAAATCGGGGATGAGATTATACATAAGTCCGTGCTCTCTGGACAGACGGTCCGGGAATTAAGTGAATTTGCCGAGTTGAACAATCACAGCATTTCATATTTTACAGAGTCGTTTGCAATGAATGGTGTACGTGCCACGGATGTCCGCGTCTTAGGCGCCTTGCGGGAAACCCTCGGAGTAACGCATTCTCCGCAGCAAATGGATTCTCTGGAGCAGGAAGTGGTTTGCATTTGCTTATATGCGGATGAGCTAGAGGCTAAAAAATTTCAGGACAGATTCCCTTCATTGCGCTTTGTGAGATTTCATCCGTATGTGTCCAATGTGCTGGAAGAAAACGAAGTATCCAAATCTGTAGCTGCTGCGAGAGTCCTTGACTATCTCCATCTGACCAGAGAGGAAGCCATGGCCTTCGGTGATGGAGAGAATGATATCGATCTGCTAGAGTTTGTGGGCCTCGGGATCGCAATGGGCAACGGGGGAGAACGTCTTAAACAAAGCGCAGATTACGTTACGCTAAGAGCGAGTGAGGAGGGGGTCACCCATGCATTGAAGAAATTTAGGCTGATATGAGCAAGAAGGATTTAATGTAAAATATATCCTTAATATGGATTTTAATATAAAATGGTAGATAAAGAGGTGAGGGTGATCGAAGAGTTGATTCTTTTGGTGTGTATCTTGATTATGACAGTCACATTACTTAGCATCGAAGTGAAAACCAAAAAAATAATGCAGGAGCAAGCCCGAATAAATCAGAAGCTGGAGCAATTTTTGGAGAAAGACTCCTAGCAAGGGACAGATTCAAGTAATCTTAGGCAAAGTTAAGGGGGCAGAAGTACAATGGACCAGATTAAAGCCATTATTTTTGATTTGGACAATACCATTTTGAACAGGACACGAACTTTCGAGGGATTTACTCAAAGCCTGTTGAAGACATATTTCAGTCACCTGGAGACTACTGACGATATCAACCAACGAATTATAGAACTTGATCAGGATGGTTATAAGGATAAACCGCTTCTATTCAATGAATTGCTGCAGGAGCTACCTTGGTCCGTGTACCCGCCGCATGCAGAGCTTATGGAGTTCTATGGCAAGGAGTATGTAAGAAGCGCGGTGCTGATGGAAGAGGCGCGGGAAGTGGTACAGCAGCTCCGAAGCAAATACCAAACCGGATTAATCACCAATGGCAAAACAGATATACAGTATGGCAAAATCGATCAGCTTGGAATTCGGGATGATTTTGACCTGATTATTGTTTCAGAAGAAGCCGGGGTGAAAAAGCCCGATCCGCAGATATTTCGACTAGCACTCGATCATTTCGGTCTGTCTCCCGAGCAGTGTATTTACATAGGAGATCATCCGACGAATGATGTTGAAGGAGCTGCTAATGTAGGCATGAACACCATCTGGATGAAAGTCAACCAGCCTTGGCAGGATAGCATCACCGCCCGTCCTTTGCATTCCATCACGCATCTGCGTGAATTGCTGCCCTTGCTATAGGGAGATCGTTGTAAAGAGTGAGGATGTTGGCTGCATCCCCACTCTTTTTTAGTATGACCAAGCTCAAACCAAGCATTGTCTATCTAACAAGGTTCAGGCTGTTATGATTCGAGATTTCGAGCGTCTGTTGCGATTATCAATGGCCTCTTCATAGTCCCTGATCAACCCGTCAAAAATATGTTCCCAGGATCGTTGTAGAGCCAGCTTCCTGCCTTCCAGACCCATCCTTTGAAGCTGATCCACGTGATCGCCCCAGAGACATATCTCTCGAATCAAGGCCTCGGGATTACCCGGCTCAAATAAAACACCACTACGATGATGCACCACCAGATCCTTCACACCTCCAGCATTTGCAGCAAGAACAGGCAGTCCGGAAGCCATGGCTTCCAGCACTACATTACCAAAGGTCTCTGTGCAGGAAGGAAACACAAACCAATCCGACGAAGCATACATAGAAGCAAGCTCTTCGCCATGCACATAACCGGTAAAAGTCACATTGGGTGGGCATTGCGAACGCATTTTGGGAAGCAGAGGTCCGTCCCCTACAATGAGCCAATGTACACGGGATTGAATGTGTTCAGGCAGGTGCTGCATGGCAGACGTGAGCGTAGCGATATCTTTTTCTGGGGCAATTCGTCCAACGTAGAGTAAAATAAGAGGGGCTGTTATATTGTAGCGAGTACGAATTTCATCTCTTTGTTTATCGGGTGCATACAGATCGCAATCAATTCCGCGTGACCAGAGCTTAAGACGCTGAATACCTTGCGACTGGAGTGTGTTTAGCGTTTCCAAGGACGGTGTCAGGGTGGCATCGGCGGATCGATGGAACCATTTGATGTACTTCCAATAGAGGGGAATCATGCTCTTTAATCGGTAATATTCGAGGTAACGATCGAAGTGGGTATGGTAGGAGACCACATGTGGCAGATGATGCTTGAGTGCATACTTGAGACCGAGGAGTCCCATATTGAAAGGTGTGGCGATGTGCAGCAGATCTGGCTCAAAGGCTTGCAGCTGTTGATGGATGGAGTTCCGGTTAGGTAAGGCGATCCGACATTCCGGATACAGAAAAAAGGGGATATTGGCGACCGCTCGTACCGAAGCGGAGTCACTGCCATCAATGACAGACATCGGAGTAAACAGCAGATGTTCGATACCTCTGCGGTTCATGTGGTTACTCAGGCGGTGCAGCGTACCGGCAACACCATTGGTTTCGGGAATGTAGGTGTCGGTAAACAAGGCCAGGCGCATCATTACCCCTCCCATGACTCTTGATGTGAAGATCATAACAATGGATCGTTTTCCGCAGGTCAAATGAAGGTTAACTTCAAGACGTTCTATGTAAATTTGAAGATAGCCTGTCCAGGAGAAATCATGAATGTATTCAATTAAAATAGGTTATTCTGCTATGATATAAAAGTTCAAGCGACTGAGAGGTTGTTTTGACCGTAAATGGGTCTAGTGTATATAGGAGGAAATGGATGAATACCTTACAGGAAGAATTACAACAATTATTGCCTTTGGATCAGCTTGAAGCCATGTCAGGTGAAGAAGTGGTGGGGAGTGTGGCGATGGATCTATACCGTGCGGAGTTTGCAACCATTCGTGAAAGTGGGCCTGAACTTCCGCAAGTTCTGCGTGACGTGATCCTAATTATTGATCTGGATACCGAGCTGTCCATGAACGGCATGACCGGATTTTTGGAAAACGCAAGCGGAGGATTTCTGCAGGAAACCATAACCGCGATGCAGCGGATCGGGAACGAGGCTGATGCAGAGATCTTGAAGAGTATCCAGCTCGAGTTATCCGGGAGTGGTGTCACTTCCGAGCAACTGCGGCAGAATGTGAATGCATTGTCAGAGCACGATGTAGCCACGTCGCTGAAAACACATGGACCGCACATTCATGAAGTCTTACAGCGGGTAGAGTTGCAAGCCAAAAGCTTAAGCATGCAGGAAGATAATGAAGAAGTATTCGATCTTCTGTATCAATATGTGGACAATAACAAAGACAGCTTAAGACAGGAAATCGAGCACATCTTGATGAATTAAATTCAGTTCACGGGGAGAGCTACCATGATTGTGATGATTAACGGAGCGTTTGGATCAGGGAAGACATCGGCTGCGCATAAGCTGCACTCACTCATGGCGGACAGTATGATCTTCGATCCGGAAGAAGTCGGTTATATGCTGAGAAATGTGATTGTGGACGATGTGAAGCTGGAACATGAGAAAACGGACGATTTTCAGGATATGGAGCTGTGGAAAGTCCTTACCGTACAAGCCGCCCGTGAAATCAAGCAGAAATATGGCAAACATCTGATTGTGCCAATGACAATCTATAAAACCGAACAATTCGAGTACATACATCGTGGCCTGCGAGAGATCGATTCTGAGCTGTTTCACTTTACACTGATGACTTCAATGGACACATTACACGAGAGATTGCTAAAACGCGGGGATACGCCCGGCGGGTGGACATTTAAACAAGGAGAGAAGTGTGCTGAAGCTTTCCGTGGATCTCAATTTGAGGAGTATGTAATGACCGACTGCTTAACGACGGATGATGTGGTGGATCATATATTATTCCGACTGATGGGTGAACACACCGTGTAAAAGGGGGCCAACTGATGAGGATCAATAAGCGTTTGTGCGTTGAATCATTACTGGTTACACTGTCCATGATTTTGGGTATGATCGGTTGGAAGGTAGCTCAAGGCATGTGGATGACAGCGACTTACGTACCTGATATGTCAGAGAGCTATTCATCTGCGACTAACATGCAAACCCAAGTTGCTTTTGGAGCTATCGTTCGATGGGATGTCAGCATGATTCTTCTCTATGGAGCTGGTCTTATCCTGTTTGCCGCCGTTTATTATGGAATACGGTCAGGCCTCATGCGGAGAAAGCAACGTTCTTAGAAGCTGCGTTATCTCGTATTTTCTATACACCAAAGGGCAGCTCTGCTCGTCAGGTCATGACGGCGCAGGCTGCCCATTTTGCTACATCGGCATTAGCGAGGCCAGATGACTATTTAGTCGCTTCCTTAAGAATGCCGGCTGCTGCCTTCTGCCCGGATAACACGGCACCTTCCATCGTGGTAAACATGGGCTGTTTGGTATAATCACCAGCAAGATAGAGTCCACGGATTGGAGTCACCTGTTCGGGACGCTTGCGTTCATTGCCTGGGGCGATTCGATAAAAGTTTTCATTCCCTCGGACAATACGATACTCGGTTACGGATGAAACCCCTTCATGAAGTCCGATGGCAGCAAGGCCTCTCCGGGCCCGATGCCAGACTTCCTCATCAGGGAGATCAATTAGCTCATCCGGGTTTACCATAATGATAGAAGCTCTGCCAGGTCGTCCACGAAACGTAGTGCGGGATTGTTCTCCGAACGAACCAACATCAGTACCTGGTCCAAATGTTGTCCGGTCTTCGGGCAGAAGAGGAATTGCCGATTCGAATTGTACCGTAACATGCGGCATTGCATCCAGGGTCAGGAAAGGTTGGAACCATTCATGCTCACTGAAATGCTCCTCAAGCAATTGCTGGGAACGACGGATATTGGCCGCAACAACGATACGATTCGCTTTGATTCGTTCACCATCTTTTAATTCCACACCTTCCAAACCATTCACTCCCACTAACAATCGCCTTACAGGGGCGTTGGTGCGAATGTGCCCTCCTTTTTGCTCGATTGCTGCTGCAAGAGGGGCACACATCACATCCGTCATGCCCCCGGTGAAGGCACCAATCCGCATTTTATGAATACGCGGGATGCCCGGCAGAAAGAGGCCGAAGAAGGCGTATGCCGAATATTGCTCAAGAGGCATGAAGAAAATGCCGGAAGATAACGGTTCAACGATGCGCTCCAGAGCCTGCTCATTTACTCCGTGCTGCTTAGCATAATCAAGCAGCGATATCTCATCCAGTTCCTCAGGTCTAGAGACACAGTCCTTGAACCCTGCAGCCAGAAACGGGACAAGGGAAGCCTTATCGCCAGGTGTAATAAAATCATTATTGCCTAGTACGCCTGATAATGTTTTAAGTGGAGCATGGATAACGTCCAGTCCAAATTCACCGTACTCTTCTGCATCAGGATGGCGGACTTGCATGGTTGTTTCCCAAGCCAGCATCTGATCCAGATCTATGCCTGCCCGCTCAAGTAATTTTGGCAATTCTTTATAATATCCGATGAATTTATGAAATCCCGATTCGACTTCCATCCCACGCTCGTCCCAATTGCCTGTGCGTCCCCCCACATATGGGGCTGCTTCGAGAATCAGCACGGGCTTTCCCTGGTCCACAAGTTCAAAGGCACAGCTTAAACCAGCCAGGCCTGCGCCAATGATAATCGTTGGTTCTTCGTTCTTTTCCTGATTTTCACGTTGTGCACTCAAGTGAAATTCGCCTCCTCTGTTTCTATTTAATATACCCATTATTTCCAGCAGACAAGCTGGATAAGAAGATCCCGTAAGAGGCTATCTATAATTCAAATCAACAAATGAAAGAAAAATAGCCCTCTTACCGCATGAAATGCAGTCTGAGAGCTGTTGATACTACAAAAATGAATTTATAGATGCTTGGAAATGACTTCTTCAAGCCCTTGGGCTACAGAGTGAGCTCCTCGTTCCAAATGTCTGTCATACAGATGCAGGCGCACGAAGCTTTCATCCGTACCCATCGCTTCCGCAAAAATGCCGCCAAGACCACGAGCTCTTCGGTCGATCTGCAGCAGCAATTCCATGGAATCGCCCATCGGATAGAACAGTACTTCGAGTTCATCCAGGTATCCTCTGAACTTGTTTGTAGGCACAAACTCGAACTCCTGTACAAATGGCAGATTGCCGCCAAGTTTTGGAGCATAATCATTGGTCACTTCCCGCAGCCGGAAACCAAGGATGTCGATGGCATCCAGCACGGTACGCATATCCTGAGTGGGCACAACGCGAAGTCTATCCCGATCTGAAGGGTCAACGGCGCTTGAGATATCCAGGCCGGTCTCTACCCAAACCTCTGCGCTATGGAGCGTAATTGGAAGGTTTTCTGGCAGGTCGAACGAGAATTTCTTCTCAAGCTTCGTCCCAGGTTGCAGTGTAAATCCTTCGGTCAGCAAATATTTGGCGACTACGGCTGTTTCCTTTACTTTGCGATCATCATGTTCCCTTATGTAATGCGTGTTGATGGTCAGATAGATCCGGTCCACATTTTGTTCCACATCTCCAGCTTGAATATAGACGGTTCCCGAAAGGACTCCTCCTGGCTCAACCTCTGGTGTATCGAGTTCCGTGTTGACCTTAGCTGCCCCCACACCTACGCTGGCTAACATTTTCTTGAAAAAAGACATCCGCTCAACCTCCAGATCATAATGGTTTATACATGGAAAATAATTCGACTTGGACCTTAATACGGAATCGATGAGATAGTCGTTTCAAATTTGTTGTGAATGGTTGTTGCGAACGAACATAGCATTCGTTTAGCCAAAAAAGATAATGAAAAAGACAGGAGAAATAAACTCCAGTTGTCGAATATTGTTTATTTAGGAATTTCCTTCTGGAAGGAGATGTAACGATGGGAATGGATTGGTACGATATGATCGCCCTGCGAAACGGAGGGTATAAGGGGAGGTCTACATACACTTGGGAAGGTCAATCGGCTGAGGGCATTTTCGAGGAACGATTGATCCGGTTACTTTCTCAGCATCGAACCGTGCTCGATGCAGGCTGTGGTGATGGTGATTTTACACTAAAAATGTCGGCACATACCCGTCATATTACGGGCTTTGATAATTCTAAGGAGCTGCTGCATATCGCACAGGCTGCGCTTGAAGCGGCAAGCGAAGTGAACAATGTTGACTTTGTCTATGCCACAACGAAGACTGAAGTCCCTTTTGAAAATGAACAGTTCGATCTGATCTATGACCGCAGAGGGCCTACTTCCATCATTGAACATGGAAGAGTGCTACGAAGTGGCGGCATGATCTTCGGCATACATACAGACGTAAGCAAGGTGAAGGAACGATTGCTGCGCAACCGTTATGAGCAGATCGAGATTGAAGAGTTCAATGAGGCGTTCATGATTTTCCCGAATGAAAAGGAATTTGCACTCTTTCTCTCCGATGTTCCAGGCAATCCGGATTACACACTGCCCGAGTATCGCGAACAATTGCAGATGAAAATTCAGGAGCATTACATGAACGGAAGAATTGCTGTGCGAGAGCATAAGTACATCTGGAAGGCCGTAAAAACCGCCACATAACAACAATTTATCGGTATGAGATGCAACGATATGCAAAAAGGCAGCTAAGCAGTCAGGGGGATGGACTAATGCGAAAACGAACCATATTTTGGATCACGGGGATCGCTATTGTAGTTGTTGTGATCCTGCTTACCTACAACAACTTGGTCCCCAGTCTGAAGGAGCAGGATGTCAGCATGAAAGGCACCATTCGTCAGGTCGATACGGATAAGTTTGAGGTGGATATGCAGATCACCCGTACCAGAGAAGACAATGGTATTCACATGGTATACCCCGTGATTTTCGGTTGGGGCAATCTGTCTTTCAATGAGGAACTGAACGATTCATATTTCAGACCTTCTTCCGTGGGGACTTCAGGCGAATCGGAACAGCTCG
The DNA here is from genome assembly GCF_022346995.1 of Paenibacillus sp. ACRRY. Lineage (GTDB taxonomy): Bacteria > Bacillota > Bacilli > Paenibacillales > Paenibacillaceae > Paenibacillus. The sequence goes on from NZ_JAKRNM010000005.1 coordinate 12,969, forward strand.
TTCATCAAGCATTGCAGGATGAGGGGATTAATACGAGTAACGAAAATGGGGATTTCGCGGGATTCTCCATACCTGATGAAGCAGGTAGTTACAGGGTGCGCTTCACGATCTCTCCTTTGAGTGAAAATGTTTATTCATTAAATAATCCCAAGATCTATTATGTGCATCAAGAGAAGGTACTCGGAAAAAATCTAAACTGGGTCAAGAAAGAGCACATGGTGATGATTAAGGAGAATGTGGAGTGAAGTTAATATACCGAATCAATGAGATTGTTGTACGATTGTTGGGAAAAGCAGACGAAGTTCATCTGGTTCAGTGGCTGTCTGACCCGGCCGTACTGCAATATTACGAGGGTCGTGATCAGCCGCATGATCTGGAGCGGGTAAGAGAACATTTTTACAGACAGGAGGATGCCACGAGTCGTTGCCTGGTTGAGGTGGAAGGTAAGCCCATAGGCTATATTCAATTCTATGAGCTTGAAGAAGATGAACGAAATGAATATGGCTATGGAGATCCAGTTGAGAAGATTTATGGAACAGATCAATTTATTGGCGATGTAGCGTACTGGAATAAGGGTATTGGCACAAAACTTGTGCAATCTATGGTAGCCTATTTAACAGAAGAGAAGCAGTCTCAGAAAGTGGTCATGGATCCCCAGACATGGAACGTACGAGCCATCGCTTGTTATGAGAAATGCGGGTTCAGAAAAATCAGGCTGTTGAGGGAACATGAGCTCCACGAAGGCCAGATGAGAGACTGTTGGTTGATGGAGTATGACAAGGAGGAATGGAGAATGGATTTGCGTTATCCGATAGGCACATTCGAACATACCGACGAGATTACATCCGCACAGAGGGATCAGTGGATTCAGGATATTGCCGAGCTTCCAGAACGTGCGAGAGAAGCTGTAAAAGGATTAAACGAAGAGCAGTTGAGCCTGCCCTATCGTGAAGGTGGATGGATGCTCAAACAGGTTATACACCATATGGCAGACAGTCACATGAACAGCATGATCCGTTTCAAATTGGCTCTCACCGAGGATACACCAACGATAAGACCATATTATGAAGAGCGGTGGGCAGAGCTAAGTGATTCAAGGGATTTGGATATTGAGTTCTCCCTGCAAATACTGGATGCACTGCATCGGCGATGGGTCGCACTGCTGCATACATTATCCGATGAGGATTATGCTAAACCATTCTACCATCCGGGTTCGCAGGAAACGACGAGACTGGATTACAACCTGGGGGTTTACTCCTGGCATGGCAGACACCATGTTGCTCATATCACTTCGCTCAGACAAAGGCTGGGGATCTAACAGAGAGGTGCAGCTATTGTGAAAGAGCCGAAATGGTTTTATTTGAATGAAATGGAGCAGCCTGAACGAGGAATTGCATTCGTGATTATGGTTACACAGTTTCAGGAGAAATACGTCGTTGTTTACAACAATAAACGCAAAGGATGGGAGCTTCCCGGAGGTACTTGTGAACCCGGTGAAACTCCGCTGAACGCTGCAGGCAGGGAACTCTACGAAGAGACAGGAGCAATAAGGTTTAATCTTGAGCCTTTTGGTATTTACAAAATGAATGGGAACCTCGGTATGGTTTATTATGCTTCTGTCGACGAGTTCAACTCCATATCTGTAGAGCTTCCGAATCATGAAATTGGAGGGCTGAAATTGGTGGATGCCTTGCCTTCGGGCATGAGCTTTGGAGAAATGTTCTATACTTTTTTGGATCAATGGATAGCGTACCCCTCTAAGGGAACTATCCAGTATGATATGGATTTAACGGATGCATTACTAAAATCTAAACGATGTGTAAGGGAGAGACAAGATGAACATACATATTCGAACGTTGAATGAGAATGATCCAGCCTTAATCTCTCGGGCATTTCAGGAACAAGGCTGGATCAAACCTGTGGAACAGTACCTTCACTACCTGGTAGAACAGGAAAAGGGTGAACGCGTCACATTGGTCGCCGAGCTGGACGGAGCATTTGCGGGATACGTCAATGTCCTATGGAATTCACCATACCCATCGTTCAAGGAGCAGGGAATCCCTGAAATTAATGATTTCAATGTGCTCATCCAATATCAGCGTCAAGGCATAGGTTCACGATTAATGGATCGCGCGGAGGAATTGATTCAAGAACGCACGACTACTGCAGGGATTGGGGTTGGCGTATTCACCGATTATGGCAAAGCCCAGATCCTGTATGCGCGCCGCGGATATATCCCGGATGGCAAGGGAATTCACAAGCATGATCGCTATCTTATGCCAGGGGATGAAACCATCATTGATGATGACGTCGTACTTTATTTAACGAAGAAATTGAGGACGGTTTAAAATTAATAATATACATTTGATCGTGGCAGTAAAACAGGGCTTGAGCAGAGGTTATTCTCCTGCGATAAGTTCTGTTTTTTTGATTCATATTAACTAGGTTTTATCTATGGAAACGTACAAAAAAATAGAGATAGTTCGGCAAAAATGGTATAATATAGTGTGTAGTTTTAAAGCAATATGACGAGTTAAAAGGGCTAGATATTAAGGGGTTTGCATGGATAACTAACGATTAGTTTCATACATAAAAGAGAACAGGTGGGAACACTTTTTGGTGGAATTTGAGGAGGGATATTGCGTTGGAGAAGACGATTAAAAATGTACAGGATCTATATAATATGCTGGATGCAGAGTTTAGGTCAGCGAAGCAATTCTGGGAGCCATTCTATGAAAATCGGGATCGTCCGATTCCCTTTTTCCCTAACAAGCCTGATGAGAATCTGGTCGAGCAAGTGAATTCGGGCTTGCTTACGGGCGGAAAAGCGATGGAGCTTGGGTGCGGACCAGGGCGGAATGCACTCTATTTGACACAGGCAGGGTACAGCGTCGATGCGTATGACCTTTCCGAAACAGCGATTGCATGGGCCAAGGAACGAGCTGCCGAAATGCAGTTGGATGTGAACTTTGAATGCCGATCCGTATTTGAACTAGAACCGCAGCAGGAGTATGACCTTGTCTATGATTCCGGCTGTTTGCACCACTTGCTACCACACCAGCGTATCCCGTACATTCAGATGATTACTGATGCACTCAACCCTGGGGGTTATTTTGGCATGACGTGTTTTGCTCCCGGTTTTGGAGGGCTCGGCGGACCTGAGACCGTGATGAATGACTGGGAAGTGTATCAAGAGAGATCCATGAAGGGCGGACTGGCTTTTACAGAGGAGAAGCTTCGTTATTTGCTTGAAGATCCGTTTGAATGCGTGGAGCTGCGCCCGATGCAGGCGATGGGTAAGGAAGATCATCGTTTCGGCCTGCAGATCCTGTGGGTGACGCTATGGAGAAAACCACTTACTGAGAAAAGAAAGGGTGACTAAGCATGAGGAACAGAGGGTTTATTATTACTGGTGCGTCCAAGGGGATTGGCTTGCAACTGGCCCAGTTGCTACTGGAACAGGGAGATCGGGTCTATGGCGTTTCACGGGAAACTGCTGAGCTTCTGCATGGCCATGACCAGTATAGGCATTTTAAGTATGATCTGAGTGATCTGATGGGCATAGAGATGTTGGTGACACGAATACTGGAGCATATTCCTTTACAGGAAACCGAGTTCATAGGACTTATTAATAATGCAGCAATGCTCGAACCCTTGAAACCGATAGATCAGTGCAGCACAGAAGAGATAAGCAAGAATTTGAATATTAGTTTGGGAGCCCCGATGATGTTGAGTTCTTCTTTTATACGGCAAACTAATCATTTTGCCGCGCGGCGGAAAATTGTGAATCTGACCTCGGGTTCAGGTAGTTATCCGGCACCCTCGATGGCCGCATACTGTACTTCAAAAGCTGGAATTAACATGTTTTCGGCGTGTTTGGCGATGGAACAGTCTGAGAGGATGAACCCTGTAGAGGTCATAGCGTTTGATCCTGGCATGGTAGATACAGAACTTCAGGCTGTGGCAAGAGGTAAGAGTACAGATGAATTTGTGCTATCTGGTCTATTTAATCAAGTATATGAAGCGAAGCAATTAAGATCGCCACGGGAGGTAGCCAAGCAGCTCATTGAACGGATCGAAGAGATCAGTGATACAAACAAAGTCATACATACCATGGAGAGCTAGCATTATCCATTACGTTTTCTCGATTTTACTGCTCCATGTTAAGATCTTTTTGATCTAACTTCAACTTCGCTGTACACTGACAACATACTGAGATGGGATTAGTTCATTTGTAATGAACTTATTCCAGCCTTAGAAGAACGGAAATGTGGTGAAGGAACTTGTTTAAAATTATGCTCATTGAAGACGATGAATCCTTATTCAGCGAGATCAAGGAAAGGCTGTCCCAATGGTCTTATGACATATATGGCATACAGGATTTCAGTAAAGTCATGCAGGAGTATAGTGACGTTCAGCCGCAGCTGGTCATTATTGATATACAATTGCCCAAATATGACGGTTTTCACTGGTGCCGGATGATTCGAGCTCACTCGAACGTGCCCATTATCTTTTTGTCCTCACGGGATCATCCTACGGATATGGTCATGTCCATGCACCTGGGAGGGGATGATTTTATCCAGAAGCCCTTCCATTTCGACGTCTTGATCGCGAAAATCCAGGCCACATTGCGGAGGGTGTATAACTACAACACGGAACGCATTGAACTTCGAACCTGGCGAGGGGCTGCGATAGAATATGTGAAGAATACACTTACACTGGGTTCTGAAGCGGTTCTTTTGACCAAAAACGAGATGTTTATTCTCAAAGTGCTGGTAGAGCACAAAAATCAGATTGTCACCCGTGAGGAACTGATTCGAAGCTTGTGGGATCATGAACACTTTGTAAGTGATAACACGTTGACGGTCAACGTCAATCGGCTTCGGAAGAAGCTCGAGCCAATTGGGCTGGATGGGTATATCGAAACGAAAGTGGGACAGGGATATATGGCAACGGAAGAGGCCGAAGCATGATCGGCAAATACATCAGAGAAAAGCTTAGCTGGATCTTACTGCTGGTAGCCATGCAGCTCATCATTTTGTTTGTTGCCTATATGGATTCTTCCATCCCTCTTCAATCATTGGCATACGTTGTTATCCTGAATGTGGTGATTTGCATTGTGTTTATCTGGGCGAGATATCCGAGGGAGACACGTTTCTATAAAAAACTAACGACCTGGGACCATACCTATGATCTGGCAGATCTGGATACAGCCGATAGTCCCTACGAGCTTATCGTACAGGATGCTGTAACCTCTCAGACCGAGCGCTATCGGAAGGAATCCTCATCTAGTCTGATTCTGCTCGAGCAGGAGAAGGACCAGATGTTATCCTGGATCCATGAAGTGAAGACACCGCTCACGGCGCTGCAGTTAATGATCGAACGCACCCCGGATGAGAAACTCCGGAATCAGATGACGTACGAGTGGCTGCGAATTCATCAACTGCTTGATCAGCAGCTGCATCAGAAGCGGATTCCATTTATGCATAACGATCTGTTTATCGAAGAGACGGAGCTTGAACCGATTTTGAATGCGGAGATTCGAGCCTTGAGATCCTGGTGCATTTCCAAAGGCATCGGTTTCGATGTGTCTCTAGGTGTTACGCGTGTTCTGACCGACAGCAAATGGCTGAGTTTTATGATCCGGCAGCTGCTGAGCAATGCGGTCAAATACAGTGAATCCTCGGATATTATCATCGGGAGCTGGGAGCAGGAAGGACATCATATTCTCTCAATTCAGGATCACGGGCGAGGGATTGAAGCGCAGGATTTACCCCGTATCTTCGATAAAGGTTTCACCTCAACCCGAGGCAGGCTGGAAGGTGCGGCTACCGGAATGGGGCTGTACCTGACCCGGCAGGTGGCCCAAACGCTTCATATGGACATTCACGTCGAGTCTGCTCCCGGCGAAGGCACAACCGTCAAACTAACCTTTCCCCGGAAAAACGACATGGTGCATCTTGCGGGCGTGTGACAACAATGTCACATGCTTTTTCATTTTGTTCGGTGAATCGCACGATAAGTTGGCAGATCCCGCCTATGATAGAGACATACCGAAGGAGAGTGTGTGGGATATGTGGATACTGGAAGCCAAAAAAATCAGCAAAGTATACGGCAACAAACTAAATAAGCAGGAAGTGCTGAAAGGAATAGATCTCGGGGTTGGCAGAGGAGAATTCGTAGGCATCATGGGACCCTCGGGTTCAGGAAAAACAACACTGCTTAATGTGCTCTCTTCGATTGACCGGGTAAGTCAGGGTACCATTGAGATCGAAGGTAAGGAATTCACCGGGATGAAGGAGAAGCAGCTTGCTGAATTCCGCAAGCATCATCTTGGTTTTATATTTCAGGAATATAACTTGCTTGATATGCTTACCGTGAAGGAAAATGTGCTGCTGCCTCTGTCCATAACGAGCGTTCCGAAGCAGGAAGCAAATCGGAAGTTCGAACAAATTGCCCGTGAATTGGGCATCTATGAACTAAAAGACAAATACCCATCCGAAATTTCGGGTGGTCAGAAACAGCGGACCTCGGCTGCGCGAGCCTTTGTTCATGATCCGAGCATCATATTTGCGGATGAGCCGACAGGCGCACTGGACTCCAAATCAGCTTCGGATCTGCTTGGCAAATTAAGCGAAATGAATATCAAGCATCAGGCTACCATCGTGATGGTCACTCACGATCCGGTTGCCGCGAGTTATTGCAGCAGGGTGATTTTCATCCGGGACGGGCAGATCTATACTCAATTGAATAAAGGAGACGAGTCCCGTCAGTCCTTCTTCAACGACATTATCAAAACCCAAGGCGTGTTGGGTGGTGTGCAGCAATGAGTTTGCGTTACATCATCTTCCGTAATCTGAGAAAGAACCTGAAAAGCTATTATTTATATGTATTTGCGCTTGTTTTTAGCGTGGCCTTATATTTTTCATTTGTGACACTGCAGTATGATCCTTCCATGGATGAAGTGGCAGCCTCGACCAAAGGAGCGGCGGCGATCGGTACGTCTTCCGTATTATTGATCGTCATCGTGGGCATTTTCCTGCTCTACGCCAACACCATCTTTATTAAGAGACGGAGTAAGGAGATTGGGCTATTTCAGTTGATTGGGCTGACCAAAGGAAAAATTTTTGGCATTCTGAGTACGGAAAATTGCATCCTCTATTTTGGCTCCATGGCAGTCGGTGTTCTGATCGGTTTCCTTGGTTCCAAGTTGGTGCTGATGATTTTGTTCAAGATCCTTGGCATTGATGCGATGACGAAACTGTACTTCTCTCCAATGGCCTTGGTCCAAACCTTGATTGTGTTTGCGGTGCTGTATTTGCTCATTATGCTGATGAATTATACCTTTATCAAGGCACAGAGTATTCTCTCGCTCTTTCAGGTAACGGCCAAGGCTGAGCAGCAGGTGCAAAAGATGTCTATCGCACAGATCATCATCGGCATCCTGGGTATTGTCCTGATCGTGTTCGGATACGTATTATCCGCAAGGATGTTCAGTGGCGAGGCACTGGATATGCAGCAGCTGATGTATATAATGCTCTTGATCCTGTTTTCGGTCATCCTGGGGACGTATCTGTTCTACAAGGTTTCAGTCAGTTTTATATTCAATTTGATTCGCAAAAGCAAAAACGGCTACCTTTCCATCCATGAAGTCTTGTCGCTATCCTCGATCATGTTCCGCATGAAGTCGAATGCGCTGCTGCTTACGATTATTACGACGGTGTCCGCGCTTGCCATCGGCATGCTGTCACTGAGTTATATTTCATACTATTCGGCTGAAGCCCAAGCGAAAGAGAGTCTGCCGGAAGATTTCTCTTTTGCTCAGGCAAGTGTAAAAAATCGGTTTGTAGCAGAGCTTAAGGAGAAACAGATTCCATACGAGGAGAAGCACAGACAGCCCATTTATATTGAAATCGATGCCAGCGAAGTAATGGACGATTCATTGAAAGGAGAGCTTCTGTTCAGCAGCGTGGTCAGTGACAGCATGGTCGATGACATGGATCTGAAGCCCGGTGAAGTGATCTTTATGGGGTATGGCAATGTTGTTAAGCAGATGATTTCCATTCAGGAAAAGGGGTCAATCGTTCTGCATGGCTTGAAGCAAACCATCGATCAACAGTTGATCGGTACAACCAAACAGGCAGTCCTTCCCGTATACTATACCAAGGGCACACCCGTAGCTGTGGTGGATGACACGGTCTATCAGCAGCTTCAGAAGGATCTTGATCCTTCATTGCAAGAAGGTGAGCCGACGGATTATTATGGTGTACGCATTGTGAATACACAGCAAGCAGAAGAAGCTTACGGCGTTTTCCAAGAACAGCAGCTTACGGCCCCAAGCTTCTCGCAGATCGAGTTCAGAAATAACCAGCGCACTAGTATGGGGCTGATCATGTTTATTGTCGGTTTCCTTGGTCTGACCTTCCTGATTACTTCTGGATGTATTCTGTACTTTAAACAAATGAATGAAAGTGAAGAGGAGAAACCGAGCTATACGATTCTGCGCAAACTTGGATTTACACAGGGCAATCTGCTGCATGGCATTCAACTCAAGCAGGTCTTTAATTTCGGAATTCCGCTGGTGGTGGGATTGAGTCATAGCTATTTTGCGGTGAAATCCGGTTGGTTCTTTTTCGGTACGGAACTGTTGACACCAACGGTCATTGTCATGATTCTGTACACACTGCTATATTCGATCTTTGGATTGTTATCTGTGTGGTATTACAGACGGGTCATTAAGGAAGCGTTGTAGATCGGAATATATGATATGGCAAAATAAAACGTAAAAAGGTCAGGCTGTATCACTCGCAGCCTGGCCTTTTTTGTTAACACGATAAAGGTTAATTGAATCCGCTTTTATCCAGCAATTGCTCCATTCCATAAACATGAAAATCCGACTCTGCTCTGAACCTGACATTATAAACATGCTATGCATATTCAAATCGCCTGCTGGCTAGTCTTTTTGTGTAGGTTCAGATGTCACATTCAAAAAATATCCTTTGGAAAAACAGGTGATAATTGGTTGTTGGGCGAAATGATTAGAAGTAAGAGTACTTTCGGATGATCTTATCATGGAAGGGGGATGTACGATGAATTGGGCTAATCGAATCACGCTCGCGAGAATGGCTTTAATTCCGTTGTTTATGCTGTGCTTTGTTCCGTTATCGCCTTCAATTCTGGGGCAGAGTGGAATTCTGCAGATCATGAATCAGCATGGAACTACCCTTGGTGTAATTATTTTCATTATTGCTGCCGGTACAGACAAGCTGGATGGTTATGTTGCCAGAAAGTATAGCCAGGTGACCAATCTGGGGAAATTGCTGGATCCACTTGCGGATAAACTGTTGATTTCCGTAGCCCTGCTTATCATGGTACAACAAAATATGATCGGCTCATGGATCGCGGTTATCATAATTGGACGTGAGATTTTGATTACGGCAATAAGAATGGTCGCAACCGAACAAGGTATTGCTCTTGCGGCTGATCAGTATGGCAAACTCAAAATGGTGCTACAGGTTGCTGCAATCATTGCAATATTGCTGGGCAATTACCCATTTCATCTGCTGACGGATATCCGGGTTGACATGGTTCTACTCTGGGTGGCAGCAGGCGTTACACTCTTATCCGGTATGAATTACATACGGGTGAACTATAAGATGCTTCAACTAGGAAAATAGATTAGGAAATACGGTTTACCTGTTCAGATGAAGGGGGTTCAGGGCACTGATTAAAGCTAAAACTTTGCTTCTCAAACCAGGTTCATTAATAGAGGAGGAAACGGGGACAGATAACTGGCTGATTGCCGTGACACAACAGCCGGAGGTTCAGTATGCCGATGTAAATGATCGTAATCAGATAAATCGATTGATGATGAGTAGAAAATTTGGACTTGATGCTCTTCAGATGGCTATTCACGTATTCGATGATAGCGGACAACCGTTGATCGGATATGAAGTCCCGAGTGGTTTGAATATCTGGCACGATTATCTGAAAGCGATTGGCAAGTTGTTGGAGCAGGGCAAAGCCTCTGTGGGTTATGGAATTGATCCGTACTTGCTTGAAATGGAGCAGTTTGCAAATGGACATTTAAGGTTTACTATACTTTTGGAGCTGGTTCCCCACCATATACTCACACAGTTCACCATACATGCCCGGACGTTTTTGTTGGAAATTTTGAGATCTATTGAATTTCTATGGATCAAGATGCTGCGTGAGTACCCTATACCAAGTGGGCTTGATATAACCAGACCAAAAGATGACGGTGAAGAACTATTTATAGAAATTGATGCATTGCGTAAATGGGTATCTGAGTTACCCGAATAGTATACATTACAAAACGGAGCCTGCATGAAAAATGCAGGCTCCGTTTTTCTATAACACGACAGCCATCAAAAAAGTATAGGGCCTTAGCAGAGTTCCCGAGTATACTTGTAGTAGTAGCTGAAACCACATGATACATATCGGAAAATGGCACAAATGTGCTGATTCAGGAGGATTTTAATGCACCAAGAGCATACCGTGGGTCTAGAGGATAACTGGATTCAATTCATGATTTTAAAGACCAAACTGGAACTGCCTCCTTTGCCTCCAAATATGTTGGATCGTCCAAGGCTCAGTTCAACCAGAGAACAATTATACAAGTTTAAAGTTACGTTACTTACTGCTCCGGCGGGCTCCGGCAAATCCACATTGTTAGGCAGCTGGGTGCAGCACGAGCAAGCAGCCTGTGTTTGTTTGGATGACAAAGATCAGGACCCGCTTCAATTTTGGTTATATATTATTCACGCACTTGATCGGGTTAAGCCGGATTTCTGCCGTGAAATCCTAGCGCATTTTTTGCGAGGCTACAGCATGGATCCGCGATCAGCACTGGTGTTGTTAATGAATCACCTTGCCTTGGCAGAGAGTCCGGTATTACTTTTTTTGGATGATTACCATGCTGTAACCCAAGCAGAGATTCATGACCAAATGGAGTATTTTGTTGAGAATATGCCTCCGTCCGTTCATCTCGTATTATCGAGTCGGACATCTCCGCCGCTCAAGCTGGAGAAGCTGAAGCTTCGAGGGGAACTCAGGCAGGTTATGCTTCAGGATCTGGCGTTCACTGCCGAAGAAGGAGTAAAGTTCTGTCTGGATGCCCTGAAGATCAATGTTACCAGTTCCGATGTCCATGACTGGGTGCGGCAGACGGAAGGGTGGGTGGCCGGGCTTAAGCTGCTGGCACTGTCCTATACCGATAGCACAGAACAAGTAAGATCGCGCAGTGCCAATCGACTGGCTCCAACTTCTCAGGATGATCAGCATCACTACGGTGATCGGTCAGTTTCCGAATACTTGCTGGAGGAAGTGTTTCATCGGCAATCCCCGGAAATGCAGCATTTCTTGCTCAGCACCTCTATCGTACAGCGGATGAATGGAGATCTATGCAGAGCACTGACCGATATAGGGGAAGCTCCGCAATTGCTCAGACATCTGGAGAAGGAGCATCTGTTCCTAATTACAATGGATCGGGGAGCGTACTGGTTCCGTTATCATCACATGTTCTCATCCTTTTTGCGGCGTGAGCTTGCTCGTTCGGGAACGGAACAGGTGAACGCACTTCATGCCAAGGCTGCACGGTGGTACGAACAGCAAGGATATGCAGCCGAAGCACTGGATCATTATATTCACGGTCAGCATGTGCAGGATGCGGCCCGGCTGCTGGAAGAGTTGTTTGCACATTTTATTATGGGTGAATGGTGGACACTTCGAAGGTACTTCGATGTTCTGCCACAAGATGTAGTTAAGACTCGTCCCAAATTATATATGTCATATTTATTTCTTGTTGCTCGTGAACGGCCATATGGTGAGATGATGAAGGAGCTTGATGGACTGGAGCACATGATTCAAGTGCATTTACAGGACCAATTGCCACCTGAGATAAGCAGTTACTTGCTGCAGGTCGTTTGTGTGATGAGGGCTTATATGGCTTATCTAAACAGGGATTTACAAGGGCTGTCTGATTATCTCATCTCCTATATCGATCAAGGTTATCCGGATGATATTGCGTTTCAGTATATGGATTATGACCGGAGGGAAAGCATGCGTCTGCGCAGCTTCCACGGTGTGAACGGTTCCCTGCAACGAGGCGAACAATGCTTCGGTGCAATCACGAATCGTTGGTTTGAAGAGAGTTCTTATGTGACCTCCTATTATGGTACTGGCTACGCTGAAATAAAGCTGGAGCAAAATCGCTTGTCCGAAGCGATTCATTATGCGGATCGTGCTCTTAACATTGCACTCCAGATCAAAGTCGCTGCACTTCTGGTGCCTGCCTACGTTCTCAAAGCAAGAATAGAAATGGCTCAAGGCAGACCAAATGAAGGGGTGAAGCTGCTGCAGCAGCTCTGCATTCTGTTATCTGTCAAGGATCTGGAATACTGGCAGCCGATCATTCAGGCACATCAATACCGATTGCAACTCGGGATTCAACCTACAGCAACAGCACAACTTGTGGTTGATGACTCCCTTATCGAAATCGTGAACCCTGAGATCAGCTGTGATCAGGTATTCAGCTCGCTTTTACGTGTGCGGGCTAAACTCCTGTTAGGGGATGATGAAGAATCCTTGAATGAGCTGAAACGCATACGTACGCTTGCTGAAGAACGGAACTGGTTAACGGAACAAGTCGAATGCGGACTGCTTGAGGCTCAGATTCTTCAACGCCAAGGGCGTCAGGAGGAGTGTATGGCTCCGCTGCTGCGTGCTATAACGATTGGGAGTACCGAGGGCTACATTCGTTCTTTTATAAACGAAGGCGAACCGGTCAAAAGCCTTTTGCAGCATTACCTGCATCTGCGTCGTACGCATTCCATACCAGATTCGGGCATTAAACTGGCCTATGTAAAGGAGCTGCTATCTGCATTTGCAAAAGAAAATCGGGATGGCATTCCCTCCGTGAGACTTAGTCCCATGGAACAAAGAGTATTTGGATACATTGCTGAAGGGTTAACCAGCAAACAAATCGCAGCTGAGTTTGGGATTTCGGCAGGAACGGTTAATACGCATATCAGGCGGGTGTTTGCGAAGCTGGGCGCGAGTAGTCGTGCGCATGCCGTACAGATTGCTGAGCAGCAAGGCTGGTTGTGAATGTACAGCAACAAGTTGTCTATCGTTTTGTAGACTATTTTCTCATGGAAGTCTCTCCTACAATAAAGACAATTAACAACTTTGCTTTTTAAGAAAAAGCACGGTTAGAGTCATGTGGGAGGTAAAGCTTAACCATGTCAACACATCTATCCAAAGGAAAAACACGAAACAAAAGCAACAGAATCTTACCTTATCTGGCAGTTCTATTGTCCGTCTCATCACTTACTGTTCCTGGTAACGTAGGGGCAGCTGCGGGAACCGGGAGCACAAATGACTTACAGCAAGCCTCGTCTTGGGCGAAACAGGCCATTGAGATTGTTACAGAACAACAGATGTTCCCAGGTACGCAGGATGGATTGTTTCATCCGGGAGGGAGTCTTACACGCGGTGATCTGGCGTATATTTTGGTCCGCATGGCGGATTTGAATCAGGAGTCTGGAGTTCAGAATTCATCCGAAGCTTTCAAGGATCTGAATTCAGGGACGGATCACCTTGCTTTTATTGAATTGATAAACTCTGCAGGAATCATGAAAGGCTATCCTGATGGCACATTTCGTCCGGACGGATTGGTCACCAGGGAACAACTCGCAGTGACTCTGATGCGTTTGATTCATTTTAGAGGATTTACTGAAGCAGGGGGTACGAACTCCATGCTATCTTTCAAGGATGCTTCCAGTATCAGTCCATGGGCTGCAGACAGCGTGAAGCAGGCAGTTAAACTGGGCTTGTTAAAGGGCGAGAATGGCCAGTTTGCTCCGAAACGTGCTACAACAAGACAAGAAATGGCTGTAATTGCTTTGCGCGGAAGCGACGCGATCAAGACGCTTGAAGAATCAACGGAACAGGATGATGCTGCTTCAGATTCTGATTCGGATAAGCCAGATCAAGTGACGGAAGTTGAGGGGACGACTACAGGTAGTGGAGTTACAGGGAATTCTGGTGGAAACGCAACGAATGGGAGTGGAAACAATTCCGGCAGTGGAAGTGGAAATGCAGGAGGAGGCAGCGGATCAACGCCAACGAATCCAACCAATCCAGAAACTCCTTCCAACCCAGAACCTGAAAATCAAGCCCCAGTGGAGATCAACGATGGGTTACCCGATCAGGAACTTATTCTGGACCATGCGTCTCTGGAGTTTCAGGTCTCCTCTTACTTTAGTGATCCGGATGGGGAAGTCCTGCAATTTAGTATTATAGATGGAGATGAAACGGTTGTTTCTACTGCGGTAGATGGTCAGACAATCAAGCTCACAGCAGTGGCAGAAGGAGAAGTTGTACTGACAGTCAAGGCTGTCGATAACCAGGGTGCCAGTGTTACTGCACAGCTCAAGATCACGGTCCTTGCGAATACGATCAGCAGGCAATTCCCTGATCCTAATTTGGCGGCAGCTATTGCCTATTGGCTTGAGAAGGATGTGAATGATCCGTTAACCAAGCAGGAACTGGTGGATGCACTGGTACAGACGGACGGAGGACTGTATGCGCGAGATGCGGGCATCTCTGACCTGACAGGATATGAAATTTTCAAAGGCATGAACGTTACGGAAATTGACCTATCCGGGAATAACATCAGCCTTGTGAATGCTGAAGGTTTTACACAATTGAAGAAGCTGGATTTATTCAGCAATAAACTTACAGAGGTCCATGTGTCAGGACTTTCAAATCTTGAGGAGCTGGTATTGTCCTACAATCAGTTGACATCACTTGATGTAAGTGGCCTGAATTCCCTTCAAGTGTTGGACGTGGGCGATAACCAACTGAATCATATCCCTATCGGAGTTGCTGACCTGACTTTACTGCAAAACTTAAATATCCGTTACAATTCCATTATGCTCAGAGACGAGCCTGACTTTACTTTGCATATGGGTCTGATTGAACGTTTACCGATGTACGATTTCGATGATGTTGCTCCAGTTCTGGTGGAGGCCCCCGCTGGGAACACCGTTTATGTTGGTGACGAAGAGACTGAGATCGATCTGGCATACATGTTTGAAGATGAAGATGATGACCGTTCAACACTGATTTTCACAGCAGAGTCACCGGATCCGCAGCTAGCTGAAGTCAGAATGGAAGGACAGAAACTCTACGTCAGAGCTCTTGCATCAAGTGAAACCCCGATTCGAATCCACGTGCAGGCTAGAGACGTGCTGGGCAAAATGGACATAGGATACGTAGAGGTCATGCTTAAAACGAAAGAAGAATTGCTCTAAAATTAGTAGCTCTTAAATCCAAGCAAATGAATCATAAAGGTGTTGCGCATCTCCTCTGGAGGTGCGTTTTTATGTTACATTCAGCCCAATAATGTTAATATATTCAAGGGATGTACAGGAATGATTTTGTTTATAACGGCGAGAGTGACAGGAAGGAGAATGAAAATGTCCGAAGGTACGTTGAATCCAAGTAATGCAGAAGAATCAGCCTATGTGCGTAATCAACTGATTGCATTTAATGCGGCTCATCTGAGCGAGGATCTGAAGCATCGGTATGAGGAATTGAATTTTAATATCAAAAATGAGGCAGGGACCATCGTTGCCGGCGTCCTCAGCACGCTGTGCTGGAACTGGTTGGAACTTGATATCCTCTGGGTGGATGAGAAGCAGCGGCATCAAGGCTATGGTTCCCAATTGCTGCTCGAGATTGAACGTATTGCGCGTGAGAAAAGCTGTGATTTTATTATGCTGAATACATTTTCGTTCCAGGCACCGGGCTTCTATGAGAAGCATGGATACCAATTGATGACAACTCTTGAGAACGCGCCAACTGGGCATCGTCATTATTACTTTAAGAAGGATCTAACGTAGGGTAAGATATAGAGTACGGAACAACATGATAGGAACTTAGGAGGAACGATCTATGGTTACAATCAAAGCCATTGAACTTCAGGATTTGCCGGCGTTAAGCCAATTGTATAATGAGTTGATGGGAACCCCCACCAATGAGCAGCAGATGCAGAAAATGTTTCGATACATACAGCAAAATGGTCATTATCATGTGCTTGGTGCATTTTACAATGGCGAGCTGGCCGGATCTGTCATGGGGATCGAATGCATGGATCTCGTGGGTCAATGCAAGCCCTTCATGGTTGTGGAGAATGTGATCGTATCCGATAAGGTGCGGAGACAGGGACTCGGTCAGAAGCTGATGCTCCAGATTGAACGGATTGCGAGAGACCTCGGGTGCGAGTACATGATTCTGGTTTCTGGAGATCAGCGCAAGGAAGCACATCTTTTCTATGAAAAGCTTGGATTCAAGGATGAGAAGGTTCAAGGGTACCGGAAGCATTTTAACTAACCAGGAGGATTACTTAAGGAGCAAGGCGAATAAGGCATAGTCAAAATGATAACAGCATGGATCTGAGGGAGGCACTCTCGTGTTCAAAAAATGGGCTAATGTCTTGATGATTGTGAGTTTGATCTTCGCCGTATGTTCCCCAACATCCTACGCCGCTGCCAAAACGCTTAAGGTAACAGTGACGCTGGTCAGCGCCGAGCTGGTAGAGAACAACTCCGTCGGCAACGAATGGGCGATAGGCGCAAGCGTAAACGGCAAAAACCTGAAGGAAGGTTCATCGGTTACATTAAATCTGAAATCAACCGATACGCTGAAATTAAAAGCGGAAGCCGAAGAACAGGATAAGATTCCGGATATCGGAAGTAAGAGCGCCAATGTCAAAGTATCTTCATTCTCCAAATCAACGAATAAGACTCTTTCCGTTGTTGTGAAAGAGAATAGAGGCCGTTATTCGGGTAACACGGCAACATGGGAGTTCAAATTTAAAATCAGCAAAAAGTGATTTGTATTGGAATTGATTCGGAAGAAAAGGGAGCTTAGGCTCCCTTTTTTTATTTATATTTGCAGGGCTGTACTGAAGGAATTGATAGTATCGGCAGGATACTCACTTTTGGTAAAATGAAGAAAGCTTTGGAAAACGAACGTGTACCAGTTGAGTTGATATAAGTTAGATGAGGAGGTAGACATAACATGAGAATCGTGGATAACATCAAAGTATGGGGGGAGCCGCTGGAGAATGCAGTGAGTCAGGCGGTGACGTGTTCACAGCATGGAGATGTGCTCGGTGTTGCACTAATGGCTGACCATCACAAAGGGTATTCACAACCGATCGGAGGTGTTGTCGCCTACCGTAACATGATCAGTCCTTCTGGCGTTGGATACGATATTGCCTGTGGAAACAAGGCGGTACGCACCAATCTCATGTGGGAGGATATCAAGGACCAGATTGCCGTTATTATGGATGATATCAATGCAAACGTATCGTTCGGCGTGGGTCGCAATAATCCAACTCCAGTTGATCACGAGCTGTTTGATGATGCGAGTTGGAAGCTGTTCGATTCGATTGAACCTGGGCTGGAGCACAAATTGAAAACACTCGCACGCAACCAGCTTGGTACGGTAGGCAGCGGCAACCACTTTGTGGATATTTTCGTAGAGGAATCAACGGGTAAAGTATGGGTTGCGAATCATTTCGGCAGTCGTGGTTTTGGTCATAAAGTCGCAAGTGGTTTCCTCAATCTGGCTGCGGGTCGTGAGTTCAGCGGGAAAGCGCCCGGAGAATCCATGGATCAGCCACCAACGTTGTTTGACTTGAACAGCGAAATGGGCGAGTTAAAGGTATCTCTATAAAATCAATTGTACATAAATATAAAATTCATCCAAAGCCTTCTCTGACCTGAGAATATGTCTTAACATAAAATGTACATAATGATAGAATTGCACATAAGTGGCCTTAATAATGTACATAAAAATCATGAATAAGTATACATACCTTCACATTAAATCGTTTCTCTTTAGTCCAGCGTGAAAAGCATTAAAGCTATAAGAACAGCGGATCATTGTGATGATTGGATGCTTTTGTTCAAGTATAGGCAGCTCAGTTTAATAAAAGCGTAGCATCTCAGTTGCTAACATAAGGCGGATGTATACTGGTAATAACTTTGGTCTCTGGAATTCCTTTATAAAAAATAGCTTGCCATGAAAGATAATTTATCATAAACTGTTGATATATCAACGTTGATATATCAACATTTTGAAGAGAAGTTACGGAGCAGTGATTTTAAGATTGCCCGTAATAAAAGGAGAAGAACAGATGACAAAGACAGCATTAGTAACTGGTGCAAATAAAGGAATAGGATATGAGATCGCAAAAAAGTTATTAGAAGCAGGATATCGTGTTTTAGTTGGAGCGCGTGATCAGGAGCGAGGAGAGACGGCAGTGACTTCCCTTCGAGCTTTTGGTGATGCACAGTTGCTATTGGTAGACGTAGCTGATTTACACAGTATTGAGGATGCGGTGGTAACGATTACACAGAATTACACCGATATATCGCTATTGGTGAACAATGCTGGTATTCCAGGCGATATGCATAAAGTGGGATGGGAGTTTACTGTGGAGGAGCTTCAAACCACTCATGAAGTTAACTTTATCGGTCCTTTTGCACTCTCCAAAGGCTTGCTCCCGCTACTGATTGCCAATAATGGCATTATTCAAAATATCAGTATACCTATCGAGCCTTTACCTTACTTCAATGCATTTGCCTATACAACATCCAAGGCTCCATTAAATGTCATGACAAAGTCTTGGGGGATGAGTTTTGAGAAGGAGAACATACCTGTAGAGATTTTTACAGTGATGCCTGGCGCAGTTTCAACAGATTTGAACGGACATATGAAAGGAGATTTTGTGAAAACACCTGCTCAAGCAGCGGAATTAATCGTTAATTTTGTGCTGGATGATGAAAACCACAATGGACAAGTGATTAATTATGACGGTACGCTGTCCGTCTACTAAGTACTATTTTTTGGATAGCCCTCTTTCTAGTTGAGAGAGGGCTTTTCGGTTTTGAATGGGTAGGATGGCGGCTCCAAACGAAAGAAAACCATGTTTTTGCAGGGGAGTAAGGCAGCCTACTTGTAAAAAAAGAAAATAAATTGTATATTGTGTAATACATTGCAGGCACCTAGCAGTCAAATAATATTACGAAAGATGTGATGGTTTTGAGCAAAGATTGGTCAGAGGAGTCGAAGTTGTTATACGAGATGTACCGTGTGAACAACGCCATAAATACTACATTTGACGCTTACATCAGCATCAGCCAATCTCGCTTTGAAATACTCGCATTAATATATCAAGAGATTGAAATAAGTCAGGGGGATTTACAAAAGAAAGTAACCCTTGATAAGGCAGCTGTTGCAAGACATCTCAAACAGCTCGAAGACAATAGGATCGTATCACGAAGAAAGAAAGATGGGGACAACCGTATAATTATAGTCCAATTAACGGATTACGGAAGAGAATTGATTGAATCCTCACAGAAGGAAAAAGAGTATTTCGCCAAGGAATTATTAACTGATATACATGATTCAGAACTGACTGTGCTAAAAAAAGTATTAGTGCAGTTAAACAAAAATGTTGAACAAATGAAGGAAAGTGTTTGATATATAGAATAACAAAAACGCTCTTATTGGAATCTAATCAGAGGTAGGGTCGCTATTTTAGCGGCTTTTTTCAATTTATTTGTCATTTGTACGCGCATCCGGCTTTAGCTCCAACGAAGTAGGGCTTGAAGTACTGCAAGAGCATTGACCTTTCCGCAGGCTCTAGTATGAAACCCGCAAGGCAAGCCTTTATGCTTCAAGATTACATATAAATAATGCATGTCTTCTCCCAAAGACTCAGATACAAAACAATGACAAGGGACAAAGAAAACTTGTGGGGGTACAATAGCAGAATGGAAACAAAAGCAGCCAAATCATTGAACTGCACCCCAATTGTTGGACACCATCTAACAATCGGAGGTGCAGTTTTTTTGTCAAAATTTAATTTAGACTTGAAGATAGAGGCTATTCATCAATACTTATCAGGAAATGAAGGGATTAAAAGCATTGCGAAATCCTTAGGAATTAACCATGAAATCCTGCGTATGTGGATCAAGCAATACGAATATCACGGTTTAAAGGCTTTTGAAAAAACCTATACAGCTTACTCCCTAACCTATAAACTAGACGTACTCAACTACATGAACGAAAATGGGACGTCTCCAAATGAAGCAGCTGTCATTTTCAATATCTCTTCTCCAGGGGTTATTCGAAGGTGGCGTAGTCAGTTCAATGGAAATGGAATCGACGCCCTAAAACCAAAGATAAAGGGGCGTCATCGTATGACGGATAAGAATAAAAAAGGACTTAAAAAACAAGAACCTGCTGAAGGATCCCTTGAAGCTTTACAAGCTGAATTAGAACGTTTGCGTATGGAAAACGCCTACTTAAAAAAGTTGAATGCCTTAGTTCAAAACAAGGAAAAATCACCAAACAAGACAAAGCACAAGTAGTCTATGAGTTAAGGCTTGAATTCCCGGTGGTTGCATTGCTAGCGTTTGCTAAAGTCCCACGTAGTACCTTCTATTACTGGGTGAAACAGTTTGACAAGCCCGATCTAGACGCAGACCTGAAACTACTTATTCAATCCATTTACGAGGAGCATCAGGGGCGTTATGGCTATCGCCGTGTCCGTGCTGAACTATTTAATCGTGGACATCGAGTTAACCACAAAAAAGTACAGCGTATCATGAAAGAATTAGGCCTGAAATCCGTGGTGCGTATGAAGAAATATCGTTCCTATAAAGGAACAGTCGGTAAGATTGCACCTAACGTACTGAATCGTAATTTTAAGGCAGAAAAACCAAATGAGAAATGGGTTACGGATATTACAGAATTCAAGTTGTTTGGAGAGAAGATGTATTTATCACCTGTCCTGGACTTGTATAACGGTGAAATTATTACTTACACAGTAGGCTCTCGCCCTACGTATTTATTAGTCTCCGAGATGCTCAATAAAGCCTTTAAACGCTTATCCAACGAGGATGAACTCCTTCTGCATTCGGATCAAGGCTGGCACTACCAGATGAAACAGTATCGACAGGCTTTAAAGGGACAAGCGATTACCCAGAGCATGTCACGCAAAGGCAATTGTTATGATAACGCAGTAATGGAGAACTTCTTTGGCATTTTGGTCCGAGTTTTTTTATCTTCATGAATTTGAAAGTGTAGACCACTTCAAGAAAGAACTAGCACGATACATGAATTACTATAATCACAAACGCATCAAGTCAAAATTAAAAGGCATGAGCCCGATACAATACCGAGCTCATGCCCAACAAGTTGCATAAAAATATTTGTCTAACTTCAAGGGGTCACTTCACATATGATCGGCTGCTTTTGTACCTTTAAACGTAGATTGGTTTAGCGAAAAAAATTACATACGAGATTGTTTAGGAGTCCGTTCTTAATTAGAATAAACAGGTTGAACTTTAATATAAAGTTGTATATCCTTCATCTTAGTTTTAGTTATAGGTGAGAGGATAATATTGTTTCAAGCTGCATGGCTTTAGGTATAACTCAGCAGAGTGCAATTATAAATTACGTGTTATATAATATTATAACGATCAGAAATCTAAACGAGGTGCTGAATTCAGTGAATACAAAAGAGCGAAGAGAAGAGTTGCTTATTGAAAATGCACTCATGTCTTCCATGTTTAATAAAATTTGGTTGACCGACTGGAATTCAAAAAATCATCTGAATCTTTCTATGACTGAGGTAAGCATACTGGAAATGTTAGCTTCTGAGGGGCAAAAGCGTGCAAAAGAATTATCTGAGCCACTTCATATTACTTCTGGAGGAATAACGGGTATATGTAACAGGTTGATTAAAAAAGGCTTTATTGAAAGGACACGGGACGAGTCGTTTGATCGCCGTTCGGTTGTTCTTGAGATTACCGATACGGGCAGAAAAGTTGTCCAGGAAGCCTTTGATATGAGACTGGAAGTATTATCTACTCATTTTAATTCGCTGACGGATGAAGAAATCAAAGAATGGAATCGAATATACAAAAAATTGCTTAAACAGGTTATCTCGAAGTAGATAAACTCATACCTTAAACAGGCGAAGCAGGACCATTGTTTCGCCTTTTTTTTATGCCTGCAGACTGCCTGATATATTAATATGTGAAAAATATCACGATTTTAATATTATCAAGTGACAAAATTATGAATTGTAAAAAATAAATATTAGGAGTATTATTTATCTTGCTAGTAAGATAATTATTGAAAAGAATCTTTTTGATAATTTAAAACATAAATGAAAAAAGGATGTGCAGACAGAATGAAAGCAGTCACGTACAAGCAAGGTCAATTTGTAGTCAAAGAATTACCGGAACTTCAACCAAACCAAGATCAATTGTTGGTAGAACCTCTCGCCATAGGTATATGTGGAAGTGACCTTTCAGCCGTTGAACACACGGAGGATTTTCTTGAGAGTGTTACCAAAGCAGGGAGTGTAGGACAAGCCTTTGATCCGAAGAAAGACCTTGTTCTAGGTCATGAATTTACAGCTAAAGTGATTGAGGTTGGCGAAAATGTGACGGAATATGCGCCTGGCGATCTGCTCGTTGTTCTTCCGTGGGTCATTGGCGATGATGGAGTTCCCTACACCGTTGGATATTCCAATGATTATCCTGGCGGATTATCCGAACGTGTTCTTGTTGGAAATGGTGGACATTATAAAATTCCTGATGGGGTGAACCCTTATCACGCTGCGGTTACCGAGCCTCTTGCAACCGGATACAACAGTGTTCTACGAGCTGCGATCGATTCTACAGGCGGAGCGATCATTACAGGTGCTGGTACAGTGGGACTGGGAGCTGTAATCGCATTAGCCACCCGAGGGATTCATCCAATTGTGGTGTCAGATCCCTCCGAGACGCGGCGTAATATTGCTCTGAAATATGGCGCTCATGCAGTAGTCAATCCAATGGAACAAAATCCGGTAGAAGTATACAACAAATTGGCTAACGCAACTCAAAGATTGTATGTATTTGAAGCCTCTGGCGTTCGAAATCTGATTAATAGCATGATTGATTCTGTACCTCACTACACTAAATTTCTCATTGTGGGTGCATCGATGGCGGATAACACGATTAAGCCAACTTCTCTGATTAATAAGAACATTACATTGGATTTCATTACAGGTCCTGGCTATGGAGAAACCTCGTATACCGCTCTAGGTGAGACATTCAGTGACATGAAAGAAGGAAAGTTTGATCCATCGCAGATTGTAACTTCTTATACAGGATTTGAGGGCGTTGGTAAGGCTTTTGCTGCACTGCGTCCAGGCGGAGATAAAAAAATTGATCAAGTCAAAATCTTGATTTTGCCTCACCTACAGGGGGACAGATTCTATACTTCAGATGAATTGGAACTCTAAAATTGATTTAATTTTTGTTTTTAAAACTAGATATTACAGCCAAAGAGGTGAATACAGTGTTGTCAGGCTTCAAGAGTCAGACAGCATGAAATTATGGAAAGTCAGCCTAGTTACTCTAAATATCGTTGGGTTATGCTCGTATTGTCTGCTTTAACATCTTTGGTACCTACGATCATTTTTGTAGGGCCAACGGTCTTTATTCCCATGATGATGGAAGACTTGAATATTACTACAGCAGAAGCTGGAATTATCGTTACAATTGTTTTGTTGGGAGCGGGGTTAACAGGAACCTTAGGGGGTCCGCTTATGAGCAAATTCGGAATTAAACATACCCGAACCATTGCCCTTGTGTTTTATACAATAGGAGGGTTGGTACCGCTCTTTACGTCTAGCTTTACCGTACTCTTGCTAAGTCGTATATTGATCGGAGTTGGGATGGGGATTGCTGCAGGTACCTCTGTTGGAGTAACCATGGATTGGTACCCCCCGAAAGAAAGACCGTTAATTAATTCATTAAATTCCATTCTGTCTTTAGCCGGATCTTTCTTAGCGCTCGTTCTTGCAATACCTGTCTACAATCTAGTGGGTGGAGATTGGAAGATGACATTGGAATTGTTTGGCGTTGTCATGCTGATTACGACAATTCTTTGGATGATTTTTGCCAAAAACAATGTACAGGCTAAGACAACCGCCCCAGTGGGCGTAGATGCTGATCCTTCTAATGTTCGTCCAAAAGAAAGTGTACTGAAACAGGTGTTAAGAAGAAAAGAAGTCATTCTTCTTATCGTTGCTTATTTATCCTTCATGTTGGCGAGTCAAAGTTTGCAAACCTTCCTGCCAACCTTCTATCAAACAGATCTTCAGATGTCTGCAGCCAAGTCAGGTACAATCACCAGCTTGATCTCTCTGGCTTCCGTAGTGGCAGGTGTACTTGTGGGTGTTCTCATGGCCGCTTCAGGTAGACGGAAAATCTTCATGTGGCCACTACTGGTGTTGCTACTTATAGGCTGCGTTGGTTCCGTAACGTTACCAGATGGCTGGATGCTCTACGCTTCCGTCATTTTAATTGGTCTTGCTTTAAATGGCTGGCTTCCTGCTATGTTTACGAGTGTAATGGAACTCGAAGGCATGACTCCAGAGAAAGCTGGTGCGGCACAAGGTGTGATTTTGAGCGTAGGTATGTTCGGTGGAGCTGTTTCGACGCTTGTCATCGGAATCATTGCTGAACACACGGGACTTCGTAACGCGTTGCTGTATTTCAGTTTTCTTGCAGTATTCGCGATTATAGCTACCTTAATCTTCCCGGAGACGGGGCCCAAAGCCAAACGAAATAAAGTCACAATCCAATAGCTTTAAATGAATGAACTGGCAGTTTCCTTTTAATCAAAAAGGGCTGTCAGTTTTTCTTGTGTAAACATAAACTTTACCATATTGCTTACCGATAAGATACTTACGAGAAATATATTTTATAATCATTAGACTGTACGAATACAAAGGGGAGATTGAATATGATAAGAGCAATGAAGAGGATTTATAAGAAATTAAAAATAAAAAAATTAGGCACAAAGCTGATTGTAATTGTGTCTTTATTAATCGTGATTCCACTGGGCATACTCGGCAAGATATCTTATGAGGAAGCTAAAATGCAGATTGCAATTAAACTTGGAGAAACTGCAAATGGAACCGTAGAGACATTAAGCACAAGCCTATCCAGTTCCTTTTACGCCCAACAATTGAATGTACAACAGTTATCTTTGCTAGTAAGTGATTTAAATGAAAATAATAGTTATTCTGAAATCGACATAATGATAGATGATTTCCTACGTCTACATCCTGAATTGAAATCGATTTTAATAGTAAATGATGAAGGCAAGTCAGTAGCTGCCGCAGGAACGAATCTAGAACAAGAGAATAGCAATGAGAGCCAATGGATTAAAGATGCGAAATCCCAACCGGATGAAGTGATTATTTCTTCCCCTAAACCAGAAGGAGATCAACAAAATTTAACTTTACATATTTCAAAATCGCTGGAGAACAAACAGGGAGTCATAACATTCATTTCTGCCGTAGATCAGCTTGGATCATTATTCAGTTCAACTCAATTGGGACAAAGTGGATTTATTTACGTGCTCGATCAGAATGGTACAGTAATTTATCATCCTTATGTCCCTCAGGGGACATTACTTCACGATGATGCCAGTAATGAAATTATGAAAGGTGATCAGGGAGAATTGACGATAGTTAACAATGATACTGGTGAGATGGGGCAAGGGTACTACTACACAAATGAAATAACAGGATGGAAAGTTATCGCAATTATTCCTTTTCAAGAGTTTGCCGACGCAGCTACTCCAATTATGAAGAAGACCTTATGGGTTCTCTCCATTAGTGTATTGGCAGCTTTGATTTTACTTGTAATATTTACTCGTAGTATTACGAGACCTATTAATCAGATTGTCCAGTTATCTCAGAGGATCAGCGAAGGTTATTTAAATGAACGTGTTCGAATCAAACAAGATGATGAGATCGGTCGTTTAGGTGATAATTATAATCATATGGTAAATTCACTGCATGATATCATTCGCAACGTTTCCAGATCTACCGTAATTCTTGCTGAATCAAGCAATGAGTTAAGTAAAAGCTCGGATGATACTACTGCAACCGTAGAACATGTAGCTAGTTTACTTGAAACCTCAGCTGAAGGCGTACGAGCACAGTCACGATTAACTAAGGAAGCCGCGAATGCGATGGAAGAGATGGCCGTTGGTATTAGTAAAATTGCAGAATCCTCAGCCAATATTGCTGAACTTTCTAGTGATACTGACCACGAAGTCAAAAACGGAAGCAAAATGGTCGAAACCGTTGGGAGTCAAATGGAGCTAATTCGATCATCAGTTAAAGAATCTGCAACATATATTGAGGAGCTAAAGCACCTGAATTTCAAAATAACTGATATGAGTAAAGCTATTTCTGATGTATCGGAGCAAACGAATCTTCTAGCTTTGAACGCATCGATTGAAGCTGCACGTGCTGGAGAACACGGAAAGGGATTTGCCGTTGTTGCTCAGGAAGTAAAAGTACTGTCCGAACAATCGAGAGCATCCTCGGTACAAATACAGGAAACTATTACACTAGTTAATCGACTGGTAGATAACGTGCATGAAGTGATGACTGATCGAGTCATCGTTGAAACCGTTCGTGGTGTAGAATTATCGGCAGAGGCACTAATTGCATTAAAAAAAATTGAGATATTTACACAAGATGTAGTTAAGCAGATGTATGATGTTTCAGCGGTAACAGAGGAATTGTCAGCGAGTACAGAACAGATTACAGCCTCTGTTACTGATATATCTCATGTTTCTTCGAATTCGTCTTCGGCTTTTGGTGAGATTAGTGGTGCAGGTCAAGAACAACTGGCATCCATGGAGGAAATCTCAGCTTCAGCACAAAATATAGCTAAGATTGCATCAGATTTAGAAGGAAAAGTGAATAAGTTCATCCTCTAACAAGAATAATATCTGAAGTTTGTTCATAGCCGGCCATTATCACTGTCTCCCAGGATGTGGCCATAGAAGACAGGGAATCCACGGAAATTGTATACTGCATTCTGATATTTGTAGTTAGACAACAATCGATCCAAGGAACTTGTACTATAATTCCATTTGTCTGTTACATTTCTATTCATCGTTTCGCTTAACAGGTCTCCATCCCACCAAATTCGTAGGGCCGGCCATGGAGATTTATCAAAGGTAGTAATCTGTGTGTTCGTTGATCCGTTATAGATCCCGGAGAAAGACCATGTTTCGATACCAGGGTAACGCGGGTCGATATCACCGATGTCACCACGACCAACATCACCTGCTGGTGGCGTGGTACTGTGTTCCTAAATTATTTCGCCTGTGCTTGCATTATAGTAATATTCTAGCAGTCCGTAAGGATTGTCCTGCTATATTCCGTAGCCTTGGAGGCCTTCTGCGTCGGGATCCAGTTTGCCAATATAGAACCTGTCTCCATGAATAACATTATACTTAGTAAGTGTGTATTTTAATGTGCCATCTCCATTCAATACATAACCGATTTGAGCAATCTCATCTTTGCCGTCGCCATCCAAGTCAATGATTCTGAATTGGTGACCGTCTGCGCCTTGTTCATCGCCAGGAGTCCATTTCCAGTCCATTTCAAGCTTGTTGGTTCGATAATTGAATGCTGCAATCATGACATTAAAGCTCCCTCGGTTGGGTTTACGGTTTTTCATATATGCGACAATGCTTGGCGTCGTCCCGTTGAGATAACCGATGCCCAGCTGCAGGGCCAGAGGACCATCGGATAGGAAATCTTCCGGGATATCAATAGAACTGCTCAAAGCTCCCGTCATTCCATCTACCACAGCAAGCCACTGTTTATCATCGGAGTACTTCGTTGACCATGTCATACCATCCCCAAACGTCACACCGTTTGCAATGCGGAACACCACTTCGGCCTTTCCATCGCCGTTTAAGTCGTATACGTTAACGCCGTCCCAATGTCCCACATCAATCGTAGTAGATCCGGGAGAAATATTATTTTGATTTGTGCTATTGTACCCCAGTTGTATAGACCACAGAAATGTGCCGTCACGTTTGTATGCTTCAATCGTCTGGGGGTTGGTTTGCCGGGATAGAACGTAATCGTATTCGTGATCACCATCCAAATCTCCTACCCAAACGTTACCGATAGGTCCTCCTTCGCGTAAAGGTACGACAAATGCTGGTCCGATTGCACTATTCATGGAGAGAGTGTACGTATCATTTGAACTCTGCTCGATCCCTTTAACTACAGGTTTAACATAATAAGTGTTGTCCTGAGTTAAATCTGCAGTCTTGTCTGTAAAATTGGTTCCTTTCTCGAGAATAGAATCATTCAGTTTTACATCTTTCCCGTTTGGAGTAGATCGAAAAAGGTTAAATCCCATACCGTCCGGATCAAACGCGAGTAAGCGCCAACTTATAAATACACTGGAACCAATACGCACAGCGACAATCCCTCTTCCCAAATTCTCCATTTCCCTGGATGCTGATTCAGCACTGACAGTGACAGACGTATAAGAGAAAGCGGATGTTGAAAAGATCATTGCCGCTATTGCTAAGAACATCGTAAATTTTCAGTAGTTTACCTCTCGTTTTCATGTGCAAACCTAGTCTCCTTTACATGATAAATGGGTAAACAATTAATTCGAGACAACAAGATTAGATGGCTAGTAGTATAAAATCCCAATAGTTCTTTGAACTGGGCCCCCAAATGTAGAAGCGGAGATTCGTTGTGTAGATATACATATTTCTTAATGTTATTAATAAATCTTTCAGGAATAACAAGAACTAGCCTGACATAAAAACAAGATAAAACTCTGGCATATGTATATTTGGTATTGGGGGCTCTTTTGATGTGGATCGGCCAATTGTTAGAGAATGAGAAGGATAGCGTGTTATCCTAAGCATTTCTACGGTAATCACTCGGAGTAACATTCATCAGTTTACGAAATACTTTACGAAAATGTCCTATGTCTCTGTATCCTGTTAATGCAGCAATTGTAGAAATTTTCTGGTCCGTTTCAAGCAATAAATGACATGCTTGCTCAATGCGCTTAAGTTGAAGATAGTCAGAGAACCCCATACCTGTTGCTTTACGAAATAATCGAATGAAATTCCTTGGGCTTATATTTCTTTGTTCGGCAAGTTGCTCGAGAGTTAAAGGTTCATAAGCATGATTATCTATAAAAGAAACGATTTCGGACATCCCAACATCTCCAACACATAGTGAACCCAGCGATGAAGCATAGGTTTTTTCAGGTTTTTGTAGCCTAACAATATTGATTATTAATTGCATTAAAGCCCCGAACATACTTGTTTCCCAGCCTAAACGTTTCTCGGTATATTCCCAGTATATTTGTTCAAACCAACGATTTAAGTTCATGTTGCGATCAACGAGCGATATGTAGCCAAGAGGAGGAGCGGTAAACATAGAGAGTATATCATAGTCCTCCAAATATGGTTTCAGCCAGCTTTTCAGTGTGGCTATAAACTCTGGATCAATACAGAGATTATAAACAATTAATTTTTTTTTGGTTGATGTATCATTGGGACGTAGAATATGAGATGTACCTACTGGCACGATGTATAACTTACCTTTTGTGATTCGT
Source organism: Paenibacillus sp. ACRRY (assembly GCF_022346995.1). Lineage (GTDB taxonomy): Bacteria > Bacillota > Bacilli > Paenibacillales > Paenibacillaceae > Paenibacillus. The sequence continues at coordinate 42,548 of NZ_JAKRNM010000005.1, forward strand.
TCGACTTGACCACCAATATAATGGTACCCCTCACCAGACTTGATATATACAATCTCCCAATAAGCATGATCATGCTCTCTCAGATGAAATCCTTCTTCCCAGATATTAATAAAAAGTGGAAATAGATCTATAAAATGATCAGAAATTAATGAGTGATGTACAGGCGCTTTTTCTGCCCTTTGTGATGTGTTAATTTGAATTTTGTCATTATTAACTACCATTGTTGTCACGTTCCTCTCCCTTTATTTTTATTTCTTTATTATACAATCGAATCAATGAACACGGAACTGAAAAGGAGTGTTGATGAAGATGAACTCACAAAAGGATGAATCAAAGTCTTTATGGATTTGGTATCCAGGAGATTTTGAAATACGATTGCATGAAAAAATGTCGATTAAACGCAGAGCACGAGATGTCATGTACCCTGTATTTTGGAGACTAGACCGGCACTACTCAAATATCCAATTTAGATATACATACGATCTTCCCGAAGAAGAAACTGTTAAGATCTCTGCTGAAGGTGAATTTTCTTTATATCTGGATGGTAAAGACAATTTTCGATTTAATGACTCTATTTTAACGCTTCCAGCAGGTTGCCATGAAATTAGAATAAGTGTCTTTAATGATACTGACGCACCTGCTTTGTTTATAGAAGGACAGCATGTTTACACCAATTCATCTTGGCAGGTCACTTCCTACCAAAATGAGTGGAAGCAAGTGGGTTCATGGACATTTGACTCCTTGGAAAATAGACCTTCATGTTTTCGACTTGAGACCGTCCCTCAAGAACCAGTATCCGAACAGCTTCATCAAGGATTTCCGTTATTTGACTTTGGCCGTGAAACGTTTGGTTACTTACGTTTTCATCGAATTAAGGGATTTGGAGCAGTACGCATATTTTATGGAGAATCGTTGGCAGAAGCATTATCATCCCAGGAATGTTACAGTTTGGATCAATTTCAAGTTAAAGATGATAAAACAGGACCGAAAAATGGAAGAGAAATATATACGGTAAAAGAAGCGAAAGCTTTTCGCTACGTATGGATACAAGCTGATCCTGAAATCACTTGGGAACGAATTTCAATGTTGTACGAGTATGTTCCGGTGAAATATCAGAGTTCTTTTGAGTGCTCAGATCCCAGAATAAATGAAATTTATAATATGAGCCTGTATACATTGCATCTGAATACAAGAGAATTTTTCATAGACGGAATCAAACGAGATCGCTGGGTTTGGTCAGGAGATGCCTATCAATCGTTTCTAATGAATTATTACAGTTTTTTTGATCTCGATGTAACACGAAGAACATTGATTGCATTGAGAGGTAAAGATCCGCTTGTGATGCATTGCAATACAATTCTGGATTATTCCTTGTATTGGTTCGTTTCCATATACGACTACTATCAGTATACCGGCGATCTCGAATTTATAGAGCAGTACTACGACCGAGCTGTCACATTAATGGAGTTCTGTCTTGCACAGCGGAATCCAGAAGGCCTACTTGAGGGCAGGCCGGAAGATTGGGTGTTTGTGGATTGGGCAGGTTTCGAGAACACAGGTGCTGTCAGTAGCATTCAGCTTTTATTAGCTCGTAGCTTAGAATCCATGAGTTTGTTTGCCCATTTGCTTGGGTACGAGACGGATTCCGTGACATACGGGAAACTTTCAAGTGAACTGAAAGATAAGACAATCGAACTTTTCTGGGACGATACCCAAGGAGGACTGTTACATCACCGGACTGAAGGTGTCACACGTTTGACTCTAACAAAGCATGCTAGCATATTTGCATTAGCATACGATTATCTGACTGCTGAGCAAAGACACAGTATTATCCAGAATGTAATGTTGAATGCTGAGGTTCCTAAGATACGTACGCCATATATGCGTTTTCACGAATTGGCGGTGCTCTGTGAGAATGGACAGCATGAACATGTTTTGAGCGAAATAAGGTCTTACTGGGGAGGGATGATCGAGCTTGGCGCGACGACGTTTTGGGAGGAGTATGATCCATCTTTAAAGAATGATGCCCATTACGGCATGTACGGCGTGACTTTCGGTAAAAGTTTATGTCATGCTTGGGGGGCCAGCCCCATATACCTTATTGGTAAATATTTCCTGGGAATTACTCCTTTATCACCGGGATATGAAAGTTATTCTATACAACCTAACTTAGGCGGCCTTGAGCATATGAAAGGAACCGTACCTACAGGCAAAGGAAAAGTAACTGTTGAGATGGATGGGGCGATGATCCGCGTAGAGAGTACGTACGGTCTAGGCACATTATCATTTGTTAGCGCAGATATTCCAGAATGTGCTGAAACGGAGGTTGTCTCATCGGGCAGGGGATGGTACAAGGTTAACATTGAACCCGAAAAAGTGTATATGATAACCTACAAAAAATAGCTTCACTCTTTGATATTAACTGTACAAGAAAAAAGGGGGGATCTTTAGGCAAATAGACTCGGAAGTATACGAAAATCCGAGATGTAAGGTATATTTTGAAGGAACCAGGAAAAATATCTCCTGGTTCCTTATCGCTTTCGAGTTTATATACCATTCTTACAAATCATTAAATTGATGAGACCATTCAATTTATAAACCTTCTCGAGTGGAAAGTCCTCGTCGAATTCAAGCTCTTTGCAAATAGGATATATAACTCCCATATTTATTGCACAAGTTAATTAATACGTAACATCATAATAAGATACTAAGTTGCAAGAATTAGATATTTATTAACCTTATGTTAGGTGTGTAGAATTTAATGATCAAGAGAGGAGAGACTTTATTATGCGAATTGATGCTCATCAGCATTATTGGTCAATCACCCGTCAGGATTATGGTTGGATAAATGAAGAACTACCTATTCTATACAGAGACTTTTTACCAGAAGATTACGGAATTCATTTAATTAAACATGATATTGACGGATCAATAGTAGTGCAGGCTGCACCTACAATAGAAGAGACCGAATATTTATTAGAATTGGCCAATCTGTCGGATTCGATATTAGGTGTAGTCGGATGGATAGATTTATTTACATCTCATAAGGAACAGTTCAAACGTTTTTGTAAACATAAGAAGTTCGTTGGCTTCCGTATTATGATGCAGGAGATGTCTGATGTCAGCCGAGTGCTTGAACAGTCATATTTGGAAGCGCTTAAGTACTATGAAGCCTTGGATCTGCCCATTGATATTCTTGTTAAAGAAAATCAACTTGGTGTGCTTAATGAACTTCTCAGAGAGGTTCCTGATTTAAGGGCTGTTATTAATCATATTGGTAAGCCTCGCATAAAGGAACAAGTTTTTGAACCATGGGAACACCTCATGGGAGAGATAGCAAAACACCCAAAGATACATTGTAAAATTTCTGGGATGGTAACCGAAGCTGATCATCATAACTGGGAAATTGGGAATTTCAAGCCATATATTGAGTATATCCTTCGTATATTCGGTCCAGAGCGTATTATGTTTGGTTCTGATTGGCCGGTCTGCTTGCAAGCTGCAAGTTATGATGATGTGCTTAGTATTTTGCACAATTCAATCCCACAATCTTGGATAGAGGAAAATAGCTCAGGTCTGTTTGGAGAGAATGCAAGAAAATTTTACAAGTTAGGGTAGTTCCGGTGTTACCTGATTTCTCACTTTTATTTTAAAATCCAAAATAACTTTCATCCTCATAACACTGCGGTGTCTGTTGACCCTCCACTTTGAGTGTTTGATGCCACTAGGAATTCGACCATGAGACAATCATTTGAAATTGTGGTCTATGATGATAATTGTTGGCTAATGAAAGAAGATTAAATTTTCTCAAGTGATCAGACATGTAATGATACTAATAGACACATTTCTTAAAGAGTGAAATTATCGGTTCATTCGGAATTTAAGTCGATCCGGAATTGAAAGTGATTAAGATATTATTGATGTGTAGATGTTATTCAACAAGAAATAATCAATCATTTTGTGCATTCAATTAAAAGGGAATCCTCAATTAGCGGATTCCCTTTAATTGTCGAAAAAATTGGAATTCAAATACCTATTCCGTTTTTTGTATCGTGATAAAGAAATAAAATAGATATTGAGGATAGACCTGATTACTCTCGAATTTTATAAAATAGTGTAAGTAAGTGAATTTATCTAGAACCTTCCACAAACTATACTATAAAAAGAAATTAAATGACTACAACAAGGAGAAGTGCAAATGAAAAAAAATGTTGTGAAAGCGCTTAGTTTATTGACTTCAATATTATTAATCGTGGTTATTACAGCATGTGGGAACGAAAATAGTTCTAATTCAGGGTCCGATTCCTCCTCAGATGATTCGGCTACAGGAGGAAAAGTTTCAATCACGCTAATGGAGAAGTATTCCGATCCAGTTGAAAAACTCCCCCTTGATTATGCATTAGCTGAATTAAAAGAAGAGTTCCCAAATGTTGAAGTGAGAATTGAACCAATGCCACGAGACAGTGGACAAAAACTGAAGGTTCTTGCGGCAAGTGGTAATCTTCCGGATATCTTCCATCTAGAAGGTGCACAAGCAGAGGTGTTCTATAAGTCGGGATCCCTTCTCCAACTTGATGAGTATGTTGCGGATACTGAACTCGAATCCAAAATGAAACCACAAGCTTTTGAAAGTTTGAAGGGGACTGATGGACATATTTACTATTTACGTACAGAAAACTCCGACAATGGATTGCTATTCATAAACAAAGACTTATTTGCTCAAAACAATGTCAAGATTCCCGGAAATTATGATGAACTTCTTGAAGCAGTAAAAGTATTCCACTCAAAAGACATTCTGCCTATGGCCATTTTTGCCAAAGAGAAATGGCCTGGATTAACCTTTTTTGACATGTTTCTAAGTCGAGAGGTTCCAACAGGATACAAAGCGTTAGTGGATGGATCGATTAGCGCAAATGATCCTTTAGTGCTGAAAGCTGCGCAGAAAGAGCTGGAACTCGTAAATTCAGGTTTGATCTCCAAAAGTGCTTTTACTACAAGTTATGATGACGCTTTCGCACTTTTTTCATCTGGAAAAGCAGCGATGCTACCTAACGGATCATGGGTGACAAAAGATATGTATGATAAAATGGGTGATTCCGTTGATTTTCTCTTGCCGAGTGTTTTCGCTGATGGTGAAAAGGCTGAAACTACAAAAGTTAATGCCGTAGGTGGAGGTGGATCTTACGTAGGAATAGGTGTATCTGCCAATACTAAAAACAAAGAAGTGACTGCAAAATTCGCAGCTGCACTTGCACTGAAATTAAATGAAGGATTTACCGTGAAAAATGGTGCGCCTACAACCATTTTAAAAGAAAATCCAGTATACGAAGGTACACTTGACCCACTATCACAGAAGAAAAATGATTACGTGGAGACTATAGAAACAATGTCTATCTTTGATTGGGAATTTACAGACATCAAGGTCAAGACAGCCGTTGGGGATGCGACTGAAAAACTACTTGGCGGATTTGTCACAGTTGAAGAGTTCATCAAGCAGCTAGAAAAAGCTGTCGAGACAAAATAAGCGTCTTTTATTTACCAATTCCCTATCCTGCTAGATTTCCACGATGGCTTGATAGGGATATTTCTTAATATAGAAAGTGTAGGGTGATGAGACAAATGCGGGTTGCGAGCAAATGGAGTTACAAATCCAAAATAGGGATTTTTATTCTTCCGGCATTCATCGTGTATACAGTAATTGTAATATATCCGATTCTGCAGACACTATATCGTAGTCTCTTTGACTGGGATGGTATTGGATCAGGAACATATATTGGTTTTGAAAATTATACTAGATTATATGAAGATCCTCTATTCATGATTTCTTTGAAGAATGGCCTAATTTTTGCTGGATTAATACTTGTCTATCAATTGACAATGGGCACGATTCTCTCTTTGATTATGATCTCAAAGCGTAAGATTTTTGCAAAACGGCTGTTTAAGACCAGTTACTTTATTCCAGTAGTTTTATCAGCCACTGTAGTAAGTCAGCTCTGGTTGTTTTTATACAATACGGATCGTGGCGTTGTTAATAAGTTGTTTGAAATGTTAAACATTAATTACACTCAAAATTGGCTTGGTGATACTACTCTGGCGATATTTGCTATAGCATTTGTTAACGCTTGGCAATACATGGGCTATCAATTCAGTCTTATTTATACAGGTGTAAAATCTATACCTGAAACTTATTATGAAGCAGCACTTATTGATGGCGCCTCTTCCTTTACAGCCCACCGAGTGGTCACTCTTCCCTTATTAGCAGATGTCTATAAATTTTGTATTATCTTGAGTATTACTGGGGGACTGAAAGCCTTTACTGAGATGTATCTCATGACCAATGGTGGGCCGGCTGATTCTACATTTACCTTTTCGATGATGATGTTCAAATCGGCTTTCATATTAGGCGAGTATGGTTATGGATGTGCGATTTCAATCATTCTTGTTCTGCAATGCTTATTATTTATGCTGATAGTTAACCGGATTTTTGCCAGAAGTACACAACAATAAATAGGAGAATGAAAAATGAAAGCAAAGGAAAATTCCATTTCCATACTAAAATACTTATTCCTGATATTTCATTTCGGTATATCAATATATCCATTGATTTGGATGGGACTCAATTCTTTTAAAGACAATGAAGAGATTTTTTCTACTAATCCGTTTGGGCTTCCTCAACAATGGAGAGTAGAAAACTACTTTAAAGCTCTAACAGAATTAAACCTTCATGTTTACTTTAAGAACAGCCTTATCATTGGACTTTTTGCAGTTATTTTTACTGTTCTACTATCTTTAATGTTCTCGTATGCTACGGCAAGGATGACATGGAAAGGGTCATCTCTAATGCAGACCTACATGTCTCTAGGGATGTTCATACCCATTCAAATCGTCATCATACCCCTAGTAATTCTTGTCCAGGATTTGCATATACAGCAAACCTATACATCCATTATTCTTCCTTATATTGCTTTTCAGCTCTCATTTACTTCCATGGTTTTCTTCGGTTTTCTGAAGGGCATACCAAAAGAGGTTGAAGAAGCAGCTGCAATTGATGGCGCAGGATTATTTAGGACTTTCTTTCAGATTATTGTACCGCTTGTGAAACCATCTATCGCAACGATGTCTATTTTCATAATACTTAACAATTGGAACGAATTTTTTGTATCCAATATTCTTATTTCCGATGATAAGATTCGTACATTGCCTTTAGCGGTCATGTTTTTACAAGGGAGATTTGATCAAGATTGGGGAACTACAGCAGCTGTTCTAACGCTGTCTAGTTTACCTGTAATTATTTTGTATCTTATCTTTAGTGAGCAAGTGGAAAATGCTATGACCGTGGGTTCAGCTGTCAAAGGATAAGGTGGAGGAAATTTAATATCATTAACGAATATTTATAGCAAAGAACTAAAGGACTGGGGGATCATAAGTTGAAACGATGGTTTCGTAACACTCCAATTAGGTATAAAATAATCATCGTTTTTCTTCCTTTGATTATCATTCCTTTGGTATTGGTAGGCTTATTTACGAATTCAATATATACACGAGTGCTAATTAGCAAGTCTATTCAAACCGTAGAAGACGATTCGGATCTCATCATTACTCAGTTAAATTCAATTCTCAAAGTAACCGAAGCCAGTATCAACACTCTATTACTTGAAATTGACAGGACAGAAAGAGAAGTAGAGCAGATGAACGCTACTGATAAGAACGAATTACTTCTACGGAATGTTTTACAAACAAAATTATCGTTAGCAACAATGAATTTCGAAGATATCGATTCAGCAGTCTTCGTAGATTTTAACCATAATATATACGCAACGGATGATTTTTTTACAAGGGGCTCTCAATTTCCATTTATTAATGAAACGATGAATAAGGTTATGACAATTCCCACAATTCAATCCGTATGGTTTCCCATGCGTAAAACAGCTGAACCTAATAAAAACGGAGAAACTTTTTTTCTTACGTTGGCTAAAAAAGTTATGAACACTGAGACAGGCGATATTTATGGAGTCGTTTTATTAAATATCCGAGAGGGGACAATAGCCAACCTATATCGTAATGTGGGAGAAACAGACAATAGGGATTACTATATTGCGAGTTCAGAAGGAGTTATCTCATCAGTTAATAAAGAACGAGTACTCAAGCCCATTATGGATGAAGGTTTAAGAAACAATATTATAACAGACAATTCGGGTGCCGAACTGTTAGAAATTAATGGAGAAGATAAACTGGTCACAACAGCTAGTATTTCCCACTTGGGTTGGAAACTAATGAGTGAGACCCCTCTCTCTATTTTAACGAAAGAAACGAAAAAAGTATCAAGACTACTTTTTTATATATGTTGCATTTGTCTCATCTGTGCATTAATCTTCGCAGGACTCCTATCTAAAATGATTGTAAATCCTCTGATTAAGCTCACTGCCACGATGAACCAAATTAAGCGAGGTAATTTTCAAGTACGCAGCCCTATTGTTTCTGAAGATGAAGTAGGCTTGGTGGCTTCAGTCCTTAATCAGATGATTAATCGGATCAATGAGCTGGTAGTTGATATAAGCATACAACAGAAGAAAAAGCGGGAGATGGAGCTGGCTCTTATTCAAATGCAAATCAAGCCCCACTTTCTCTACAACACCTTAGATCTCATTTATGTTATGACAAGAGCGGGTGAATATAAAGAAAGTGAAAATGCAACGTTGGCATTAGCACGTTTTTATCGAACCGTTCTAAGTCAAGGAAAAGAGATTATTACTATTGCGGATGAAATCAATAACGTAAAGAATTATCTCATAATTCAGCACAGCCGTTACGCTGATATATTTGAATATGAAATCAACATTCCTGACGAGGTAGCGAAAAGCGAAATATTAAAATTAACACTGCAGCCATTGGTAGAGAACTCAATTTATCATGGTTTGAAATATAAAGTTACTCCAGGAAAAGTGTCTATAACAGGCTATTTGGAAGAAGAACGAATCATCATAAGCGTACTGGATACAGGAATCGGTATTCCTGCCGAAAAAATAAAAAGCTTATTTAGCGAAAACAATATCTCTGAGACGGGGTCTTCATTTGGTTTTAAGAGTGTTGATGAAAGAATCAAGCTCCACTTCGGAGAAGCTTATGGCTTATCTGTTAGAAGTGAATACGGTTCCTGGACAGAAGTTCGAATTACATTGCCAAACGTTGGAGGGAACGATTAATGAATAAGGTACTTATTGCTGAAGATGAATTTCGCTTCCGAAATTTCCTACGAACGGTAATTAACTGGAATGAATTTGGATTTGAAATCTACGCTGAGGCTAGAAATGGGGTCGAGGCACTAAATTATGCAATCGAGATAAAACCAGATCTCGTGCTCATCGACATCAATATGCCTTTCATGGATGGTTTGGAAGTAACAGCGAGGCTAAGAGAGTTGTACCATGACTTACCGATTATACTAATTACGGGGCATAGTGATTTCGAATATGCCAGAAAAGGTATTAAGCTGGGCATACTTGATTACGTCTTAAAACCCTTCAACGAGGAGGAATTACTTCCATCTATACAGAAGGCAAGAGCTTTAATACGTAAGCAATTGGTTGAACAAACATTCTCATTAACTGACTCACTCCTCCGAAGAGAGAGGCTTTTGAATCTTCTAATAAGTAATGAATGCAAACTGAGTGAAATGGAGATTATCACTCAGCTTGCAGAACTTGGTGTATCAATAAAATCAGTCAATTTTATTGTGAGTAGCATTGAGATTGATTTTCTTTATAAACGTTGGAGCGATCCTAAAGAGATATCACTTTGGAAGTATGCTGTATCCAATATAGTAGATGATGTTCTAAAACCAAAAGAAAACTATATCTCATTTAACGGTCCCGAGGGACGAATCATTGTGATTGTTCAGGTAGATGACGTACAAACCGAGTTAAAATCAAAGGTTAAACAGTTACAGAAAGTTTGTGAGCTTGTTGAGAGATATTTGAAGTTTTCAATTACTATCGGAATTGGAAAAAGTGTAAATGAGTTCAAGGAACTTAGAGTGTCGTATACCGAATCCATTATGGCACTTACAAACAAAATGTTAATAGGCTCAGGACAGACAATCGAACATGTTGTATTAGAATCAAGAAATGCTAATATTGGTTTCTATCCAAACGAAATTAATGAAAACCTAACAATGGCACTCAGGTTGAATGACTCCCCAGAAATTAAGGCAAATTTAGATCAAGCTTTTCGATATATACAACAAAAAAAACTTTCTTTTGACTTTACCAATATGGTATTGGTAAATCTAGTTTCTTTATGCTTATCGTATGTTACTGAGATTGGTCATAGTATTGATGATGTGTTTGGGAAAGGTTTCTCTCCCTTCTCAGATCTTAAAAAGATGGGATCACTTGATGAGATATTTGTATGGATTAATAAGCTTTTCGGACAAGTATTAGATTACTCGAGTGCTAAAAAATCTACGAAATCAAAGAATCTTTTGGAACTTGCAAAGTCATATATAAACAATCATTTTTCAGATAGTGAATTAAGTGTTGAACAGATTTCGCAAGATCTTTATATCAGCTCAAGTTACTTGAGGAAGATATTTAAGAATGAATTAGACATCACTGTAACAGACTACATTACCAAATTAAGGATGAATAAAGCTAAAGAATTAATTTTACAAGGCAATGTGAAGATTACTGATATTTCTAGTATGGTCGGCTATAATTATTCTCCATATTTCAGTACTAGCTTTAAGAAATTTTTTGGGGTCAGCCCGAGTGAATTCGAAAACAATAAAAATCGGAACGGTAATTAAATGATGCGAAATAAATAAGTTTGTCCCGAATTCTGAATGTATTTTAGCCCGAGTTGAAGTTAAGATAATTATGCAATTCATCGTTCGCAAGTGGAGGTGAGAGACAGGTTTAGAATGATGAATTGTATTAAATTCCGGGAGGATCGTTCTTGATGAGAAAAAAAATGACCAAATTTGTAATCGCTTTCTTTGTTGTGGCCCTCGCTTTCTTTGATTCTATTTATGACCAAAGTGTGTATGCAGAGGATGCAACTACGGATTTTACATGGTCTCTTGGTACGTACAATGCATTGCCATACTCAGTATCTGGCGATGGTCAAGGAACGATAATGAAGATAGGTAGCGAGTATTGGTTTTTCCTTACAAGATCTTCAGACCCTTATGCCAAACTAAGACGGTTTAAGGGAACTAGTGTAGATAATATGACGGAACAAACCGCCGGATCAATGGACACCACTAGCTTTACTAAACCTAATGGTGATGATAGGTATTGGTGGATTGGAGGCATGTGGCGTGATCCAGCAACCGGTCTACTATATGCACCAATGCATGTAGAATACGATTATTCAGGGGTCGAACACACGTATAGCCGAAGTGAGTGGACTTGGGCATTTCGAAGAGTTGTACTAGGTGTTAGCGCAGACAATGGTCTTACTTGGACTAATTCCGGTGACATTGTAACCAGTGATAACCCTAGTCAGCGCGGCGATCGATCTAAATATGCTGGCTCTTATCAAATGACAGGTCTTGGGGACCAAAGCATCGTAGTGGATAATACAGGCGGCTATATTTACCTTTACTCTAGTTACGCATGGTATCCAAAAATCAACAATAGTAAGTCCTTTTGGGGACCATCTACGTGGGCAGTACAGGTTTCAAGGTCAGCTATAAGCGATAAAATGGCTCCAGGAACCTGGAAAAAGTTTTACAACGGGACATGGACAGAGCCAGGACTTGGCGGGAAGGGTAGTGATGTGTTCGCCAACGCAAACGTAACCTCAGTTTCATACAACACATATTTGAACAAGTTCATGGCAATAGGTAATTGGCAAGATACACAGTCCGGAGTTGCGTCTACATTTATTACTACTGCTTCTTCACTGGAAAGCCAAGACTGGGCACCGCAACAAGAGTTCATTGATCATGATAATTCAAGATGGTATAACTGGTTCTGGAATCCTACTGAGGAAACGATGAATACTACAGGTCAAACGTTTAGGTTTTATTCAGGAAAAGGTGGTACTAATTATGGATACTACAATGTAACACTAGGGGAAGGAAGTACCACATCTGTAACACTGCCTCAAACTTATCCTTACGAACCAGTAGACGAGGACCAGCCCATGTATGGGAATCGCGGGACAAAGATTATAGATGACACGGCTTCAAATATCACATATAACGGAACCTGGGCCCAAAATTCGAGTGGTGCTTTATATGGCGGAAAAGGTCGCAATACGAATGCAACTAACGCATCTGTAGAATTTACTGCTAAAGGGCCAGATATATATCTATGGGGTGCGCGGAACGGAAATGCGGGTATAGTGGACATCTATGTTGACGGAGAATATATAGCAACATCTGATATGTACGCTCCTGTATGGCTGACCAATAGTTTTATATATGCAATCAAGAATCTGAGTGATGATAATCATACAATTAAGATAGTTAACACAGGCCAGAAGAACAGTAAGTCAAGTGGTACCTATCTTTACTTCGATGGGTATGAGTATTCAGCCGAATCATACAAGGCTTCTGCGGGTTTTAGCTCCGTGCAAGGAAAAAAGAATTGGTACTATCAGCGAATGTCAAATGGCAGATACGCTAACTTAAGTTTTGATTCCAGCGCATACTGGCCACCGTCAGGCTATAGCTTTGATTTTGCTGCCAGTGACCCACTAGCTTCTACACAGGCTAGCTTAAAAAGTGAGCGTAATAATTTTTGGGTGGGTAATGAAGCATGGTTAAGAGTTGGTCCAAATTATCAGCATCCTGGTGCGAACTCAGATTCAGTGAGAAAATTTGTGGCTCCTGAATCAGGGACTCTACGTTTTGAAGGTACACCAAAACTTGAGGCAACAGGTGGCGATGGAGTTATCGTTAGTATTCAGAAGAACGGAACCACAATTTGGGGACCTAATACGATTACAACCACAACGGGCAGTAGTTATGATTTTTCAATTGATGTAAATGCAACGGATTCTATTACATTTATCGTCAATAAGAACCAAAACAATACCAGTGATAAAACACTCTGGGATCCTGTATTGACATATGAGACCAGCCAGGTATCTTTTAATACTAACATGAATCAAGATGAGTGGGAAGCAGAAGAAGTCGAAGGGCTGGAACCGCTGGAACCGCTGATAGAGCATTAATCGATCAGTATACCGTAGGGAATGCTTCTCATCAAAAGATAAGAAATTTTGGAGGTAAAGCGGATCATTCACAATCTGGTGATCAATTAATACAAAAGCCAATTAATGCGAATGATCTTTCGATGCTGTCGGAAGTCACTGATGTACGGTGCCTCTGTCATCGGTTGGTCTTATACAGGTGTTGATACAACTAAGGAGTTTTGTTTCTATTTCTAATTAAGAGATGTTGAAGCATCTATTTGCTTCAACATCTCTAATTGCGCTCTCAATGGAGGGGATTTGATTGTTTAAATTTTCATATAAGCACAGAAGAGCCATTTTAGTCCTACTCATGGTAGTTGTGGCAGTTACATCGATCATAATTATAAGAAATGTACAAGAAAGCGGAAGCCAAAAACTGAAGGATTCGGTAATTGGAACTCTTGGTAACCGGGAGATACATGGTTGGGAATTTGATTATTTTAAGTCAGTAGTGTCGGATGAGTGGGAAAGTGCTAATCCAGGGAAACAGCCTGACAAAGCTCATTTACGCAAAGAAATTTTATCACGTTTGACAAGTTATGTTATTGAGTCACAGAAGGCAGAGGAAGAAGGTGTTCAACTTAGTGAACAAGAGAAATTATCAATCTGGGGGATGATTTCAGACAATGATAATAAACTTAGTAAGCAAGACCGCTATATACATTGGCCAAAAAATGTATTTGGCTCGGTTACGCAGGAACAGCTGTTTGAGATTGAAAGCAACAAAGAAAGGATAAGTAAATTGTTTAACAAAATTAATTTCGATGGAAAAAATGTTACAGCTGAACTTAAAAAAATCTACGAAATGAATAAGGAGAGCTACAGAATTGATCGACGCTTTAAGGTGAAAAAAATTGTTATTAAGCAACAGAGGGATAATGAAGAAAAACCTCCTGCACTAGTTGAAAAAGCATATAAGGAAGCTTTAATAAACAAAGAATTTGAAAATGTAGTTGTACAATATTCTACAGAGCAACCTGTTAGGGATTCTAAGGGTGATGACTTTATTATGGAGGGTGCATCAGATGATACAGTTTACGCTGCTATTCATGGACTTAAGAAAAATGAGATTACAAGACCTATAAAGGTTCAAGAGTATTGGGTCATTTACAAACTTATTGATATTATCCCTCCTTCATATCGGGCATTTAATGATGCTGATACCCAAAAGAGCCTTACAACATTATTGAAAATTCAACGAATTGAGGATTTGAAGCAAGAATGGAAAAAGGAACCTGATATTGAATATGATGACGATCTCATTACAAATTTAGTTTCTTAATCAATCTAGTTGAAGAGAAGTGAGGAATTCATTACAAATTGGAGATTGGGGATTTTAAAGACTTTCTCACAGAACAAGATGTTAATCGCAGACGAAAGGCAGATAAACGACGGACCGCTGTGGACTGCCCCTCAATGTCGTTTAGCAGTTTCGTTTTTCAGTCCTAAATTTACATCTCTGAGTGAAGATGCTCGTTATTAAATATAGAGAAATGAACGTATTGAAAGAAGATGATTCATGTAAATATTTATCAGTTAGGCAGAGCACATACCTAGACTTTAGTAGGATTAATAGTTGATATTTCTTGTATTCACTTATTTTGATGATTAGTCACAGTGAGATCCAAGAGTTCACTCAAAAGGGACTACGATGAAATTATAATGAACATAGTATTTTATTTTTCCTATCGCTACAACTGATATGTAAAATTCATTAAAAAGGAGAACTTCTATTACTTCTTGGGAGCGCTTAGATCATATGTAATCTACTATGACTGGATTTAAGAAAGAGAGGATTTACATGAATTTATTTTATAAAAGGCCAGCTCAAATATGGACTGAAGCACTTCCCGTTGGGAATGGGCGTTTAGGGGCAATGACTTTTGGAGGAATTGAAAACGAAAAGCTTATGCTAAATGAAGAAACGTTATGGTCAGGTATGCCTACAGATTGGCATAATCCTAAAGCTTTAAATGCTTTGTACGATGTTCGTAACTACATTGCACAAGGGAAATATACGGAAGCTGATCGAAGCACACTTGATATGATGGGGCCATATACGCAGTCATACTTGCCTTTAGGGGAACTTATATTGAAGTTTGAACACGGCAATATAGCTGAAGATTATACGCGTACTTTGTCCCTGGATAAAGCAATTGTTCTAACTGAATATCAGATCAGTAATACAAGATATACAAGGGAAGTGTTCGCTTCCCATGAGGATGGAGTAATCGTTGTTCACCTGAATTCGAGTACCCCGGGGGATTTAACTCTTCATGCAAGTATGAGCAGTCCCTTAAGGAGTTGGGTAGACGTTAGAGATAATCAGCTCTCCCTTCAAGGACAAGCTCCTGAACATGTGTCACCAAGTTATTATGCTGAAGACAAGCCCATCCGTTATGGAGAGTTTGATACTACAAATAGTATACGTTTTGTGGGTAGACTATCTGCACATCATGCAGGTGGGACAATGACACTTGCTCCAGATGGTTTGAGGGTTGTTGGTGCAAATTCTATAACCCTTGTATTCGCTGCAGCTACTACATTTCGGGATTCCAAAACTGTGCCGGGTAAGAACATTCAGGAAGCAGAAGTTAAAGCTGCAACCTCAGTTTCAGCTGCATTATCATATAGTTATTTAAAATTGCGTGAACGACATATTGACGATCATAACCGCCTGTTTGGACGAGTTAAACTACATCTAGGGACCGAAGAACACAATAAGTCTCCAGATAAGACAACAGATAAGAGAATTATGGAAAAGGGGGCACAAGATTCACAACTTATAGAGCTTTTATTCCATTATGGAAGGTATTTATTGATCGCAAGTTCCCGCCCAGGAACATTACCTGCAAACCTCCAAGGTATTTGGAATGCAGATACCAGACCACCATGGAGCAGTAACTGGACCTTAAATATCAATGCAGAAATGAATTACTGGCCTGCAGAGACTTGTAACCTAGCAGAGTGTCACGAACCTTTACTACGTTTTATTGAAGTTTTAGCATCTAACGGATCTGAAACTGCTAAACGACATTACGGAGCCACTGGTTGGGTAGCCCATCACAATACGGATATCTGGGGGCAAACAGCACCTGTCGGTGATTATGGTCGTAATGGTGATCCTGTCTGGGCTTTGTGGCCTATGGGAGGCGTTTGGCTTTGTCAACATCTGTGGGAACACTATACTTTTGGGGGGGACGAACAGTTTCTTCGCTCAATTGCTTATCCGACGATGAAAGAAGCAGCTCTGTTCTGTTTGGATTGGCTGATTGAAGATGAAGCAGGTCAACTGATAACCTCACCTTCTACATCTCCCGAACACAGGTTCCACACCCTTGACGGGCTTGCGGGTGTAAGTGCAGCGTCAACGATGGACTTGTCACTCATTTGGGATCTATTCACAAACGTAGCGGACGCAGCCAAACGTATTGGGAAAGATGAAGAGTTCCGGAAAACGGTAATAGAACATAGAGATAGACTTTTTCCTCTACAGAAAGGCCGGAACGGGCAACTTCAGGAATGGTTTTTAGATTTTGAAGACGAAGATATTCATCATCGACATGTCTCGCATCTGTTCGGTGTATTTCCCGGACGGCAACTTACAGAGCAGAAATCGCCTGAGTTAATCGAAGCAGCCAAAAGATCATTAGAATTACGAGGTGATGATGGTACCGGCTGGAGTCTTGGTTGGAAGATTGCATTGTGGGCCAGGTTGAGGGATGGTAACCGCGCTTTTGCGCTTATCGATCGTATGTTAGAACTTGTGGAGGATAAGATACCAGTTGATTCTCATCACGGGGGTGTTTACGCTAATTTACTCAGTGCACACCCACCTTTTCAAATTGATGGGAACTTTGCAGCAACAGCAGGAATCACAGAGATGCTTTTGCAGTCGCATCAAGGCTTTATAGATTTTTTACCAGCACTCCCAGAAGCATGGCCTTCCGGATCCGTTAGTGGACTTAGAACGCGTGGTGGGTTTGAAGTTTCGTTCTCGTGGAAAGACGGTAAAGTAAAAGAGGCTGAAATCCATTCAGTAAGAGATATTGAATTTGCAGTCCGGATACCGATGGGAACAATATTCACCAGTGAAGAGGAGAGACTTCCCACGTCTTTGGTCAGAGATAATATAGTTGCTTTTACAGCTGAAAAGGGGAAAAAGTATCGTATTATTTCGAAACCAGAAAAATGCTAATTGCAGCTAGTATTCCTCCGAATCAACTGTTTTGGGGAATTAATCAGTAGGTGAAAACTTTTTTAGAGCGCGTTTGATAATTGCAGGAGTAAATGGCAGTAGGTAGACAATCTACTCTCGAGGGATAAAAACATTATTCCCATTGAAGTCGCTAACTTAGCGGCATGTTTTTTTATAGTTACAAGTTCGTGTCCCGGACAAGGACAAGAACTTGTAACGATTACCGGAATTGACAAGAACATAGTCCGATTGATGATTAGGTGTACATCTAATCAATATTTTTCCAGTTACTCATTAAACTAACAGGCAGGGTAGTTTAATGTCTCTGCAATTTCACAGTATAAGCGTAAAGATGCTCGAAGATCGTCATCGCTTTTCGTGAAAGTTTTAAAACAATGAGTTGACTACCATACTGTTTTTTTAGTAGGTAAATAGCAGCTAAAGAATGCGGCTTTAATCAATTTATGATCTTTGGGCTAATTATAATTTATCTAAGCAAGCTCCCGCACATGTTAAGAAGAAGGTAGCATCAGGTCAATTAAATCAATAGCTAAAGATTTTGATCCACTCACGCCTTTTATATATTTTAAAGGTCCTTCTGAAGACCAATTTAATGAGGTAAGTCTGTTCACATACTTATGCATCAAATCATAATTTAATCTTCCACGATCATTAACACATTTGGTTAGAACCTTTGCTCCAGCAATTGAAAGAGCATCCAAACAAACAATATGAGTTATGCGATATTCCCCATAATTCATCCATTCCTTCGTAAAAGCATCTTTGATATACCTATAATAATTTAAAGCTATTTGATATTTTTCTTCGTTCGTCAAACCTAGAAATTTTTGTTCTTTAAACAATAATTTAAGTGTCTTATACAGATTTTGAAGAGTAATATATCTTCCACGAGTACGTTTACCAATGATGCTCCCAATATTGTGAAAAGGACTTTCGGTGCGTGTTACTAGCTCAGTCGCTATCCAGCTATAATCATCGTCATTGCGTCGCAAATACTTGCTTAGAGAGGTCCCAATGCCTTTGGCTTTAGTATTTATGGTATCAAAGAAATGTATTTCCTCATCCTCATCAAGATAATGGAAAGCTAGAAAAGGAACATTGATTTCTGTGTTTGTTTCTTTAATATAGCGTTCAATACCGCCAAGACGGTGTTGTCCGTCCATTAGCGATGCCTTTCCTTTACATACTAGTCTCCCATAATTTGTTCGCATGTTATCGTAAGACGAAAATTCCCAATGGCCCGCAGCATTCAATAAAACAGGTGCAAACAAAGCATCTTCACCTTTAGATAAATATAAGGCAAAATCTTTGCTTCTTTTTGTATCAACTGGTCGCTGATAACCTTTTCCTGTTGGATCATCATAACGCTTAACATACGTAACATTTATAGCAGTGGAGGCAGTTAAGTAACTTTGGTAGGCAACTTTACCACGCATTTTGTATTGAAGGACATTTTCAATAACAATAGTCGTAGGTAAGCTATTCATAATTATTCACCTTTCCTGTATCTCAAAGTTGTCTTAGCCTAATATAGACCCAAAATTATATATTATCAAATAGAAATATATAACATGAGTATCTTTAATGCCTGGAGCAACTTACCTAATCTGTTAGTAGAGGTGGTTGCGTTGGGAATCAGAATTACTGAATTTGTAGGAGAACAAGTAAGGACTATCCGAAAAAGCAAAAATTATACCCAAGAACAGTTGGGTGAGAAGGTTGGTTTACCTCAGCCTTATATTGGAGGCATAGAACGAGGTGAGAGAAACATTTCGTTGGATACTTTTGAACGTATTTTAGAAGCTCTTGAAGTATCTCCTAGCGAATTTTTCAGAAGTTACAATGATAATTATTTCTCTGAAAGCGAGAAAGGGAAAGAGACAGTTTTGATTAAATTGAGTGAGTTATTATCCAAAAGGTCCATTCATGATATTGAAATGGTTCAACTCTTGGCTAGTAATGTTTTAGCTACAATTGATAATCATATTAAAACTGAAAAAAAGAAATAAAAAAACTACCCGCTACAATAAAACGGGTAGTTTTTCTTTTGCCTTTATTAAAGTGATTCTAGACTTTATTAAATTTTTTAGAGGCTTCTCCATTATCACAACTTTAGCAAACTGATCATCCACCTGATCTATATTTCCCCCTGTAGCCTATTCAGTTTGAAATAAGAAAAAAAGTAAGATGTTGTTCTGGTACAAGACGAAGTTTTTTTAAAACTATCTGGAGATCTACCGTTCTTTTTTAAATATATTCCGGTACTTGTCTTCCATTTTTGACAGACTGGAATTTGTTTCTGATAAATCCGATCCTTCTGTTTCAAAAAATGTTTCTAAATCTTCCAAACTGACATGTTTTCTGTTGTTTTTATCAAACTGTATTAAATTGTGTTTGACCTGGTATTGAGAATGTAGGTGAGAAAAGACACTCGAAACCATTTGCTGATTATATAACTGTTCGTAATGTCTTACTTGTGATTGCAACAACCGTATCTCATCGTTTTTCATTTTCAACTCAGCACTGTAGTCTTTTCTTTGATTCAGCTCTTTTTTTAAAGTGTTAACCTTACTATATAGCTCGTGGAATGCCGTTTCAATGAAATAAAGCTCGTTAATTATTTTGTTCTTATCATTTTTATAATAGTCAAAAATTTGTTCAATATTTGGGAAGTAGACATCATCATTTTCGGATATTCCTACTGACACTGAAACAGGATTATTTAACGTTTCTAATGTATCAGGAATACGTCTACTCCACGTATTTCTTCCGATACCGGTTTCTTTCTCTAATAATAAATAAGTTAGTTTTTTACCTTTAAATTTCTTTTTTATGTCCAACGCAATTTCCTTGAGTTGTTTGTCAGTATAATTGGAAGGTCTGCCTTTCCCGGCTCTTTTTTCTTGTTCTTTAGTCATATCTTTCTTCCTCCATCAAGATCGACTCCACGACTGCTTTATGATTCATGTATTTAACAAGTTTCATCGAATTTGTCTTTAAAATTTCATCCGAATAAGGATGCTTTGATAAGAGTGATGAACTGCTCTGTTCCTTCATTACTAGGTGTAGTTCATTCATTCGTTGATTAAGCATACCGGAGTAATCCTGCAGCCATTCAATCCCTTGTTCATATTTCTCAATATCCGGTTTAAAAACGTAGTTATTGCATATCCTACAATCTTCAACACACGAAGATGGGAAAATTTCTTTCATTTCCTTACAATAACCGTAGTCTACTTTTAACATATCCCATGTGTCTTGGTTATTGTAAATCTTTCCTCTATCGTATGCATCCCGTCTCCATCCAATAAATCCTTCAGGCATAGTATCTGAAATCTTACGTTCTAGCATTTTTTGAGCCAATATATAGACATATGATTGAGAGAAATGTTCGGCGTGTGAATAATAATTATCCTGTGTGGCAATAACATCGTGCCCAGCCATTCTGGCGATAGAAAGCATGTTAAAGCCCTGCAGGAACATATTGATAATTGCAAAATGTCGGGTATCTCCAGGCTTAATTTTTTCAAGGTTTGTCTCCGAATATAAACCTTCAACAACCTCGATATAAAATTCCTGCAGCAAAAACTCAAAATTGTACAGTGTCATTCGATTGAATGCTTGACGTTTTGGTTTTTTTCGAAACATCTGATAGAAATCTCTTGGAAAAAGGTATTCATCTTTAATTCCAAATTCATTTAGCTTCATTTTGTAGATAGAGATTAATTGGTAGGTTTTGGCGTCTATTTGGATTGAATCATACTTAATAACTCTTTCTGGTGAATCACTTTCATTTTTGATCCTGGGGACTTTAAGCCACATGGATTCATCGTTTCTATGTTCAAGGCAGTCTATATTCATTAAGAGTAACTCAGTCGGTCTTTGAGGCAAGATATTCGTGATAAGCCACCAAAACATAATAGGCATAAATTTTAGGGTGTTTTCTATTGGTTTGGTTTGAAAAAAATCATTTACAATATCATTGAAAATAAGTACATCGTGGAAGTGTGGCAAGTTTCTATTTCCGGATGTTGCAAAAGGAATGCTACTACAGATCCGTAATACTTCCTCTCCTTGTTCGAAGGGGAAGAAACTGATGAAGTTCTTTAGTACGTTTGAAAGGGTGTAAGCACGTGGTTCTGACATTGATAACAACTTGTCTTTCAAGTTATTTGTTTGTTCTAAACCCTTGGATAATCGTATAGTTTTTTTTAAAAATTGCAATTCGTCATAACACTTATGCGAGCTTACTCCAGAAGATTTGCGCAAGGTTATAAAGGCTTTAACCGCTTCATTTAGGTCCCCATATATATCAAGATCAAATACCAGTTGAAAATCATTCGCCTTTATCTTGCAAGGCAAAGTCCAAATATGGTCATAAAAAGAATCTGCCACAATATACCCATTTTCTTTTAGAGTAGAAAAATTGTTCAGATATAATGTGCTATCTGTTTTATCGTACTGTAAATGTTCGATCACACTTACTGTTGATTTTCCAACCAAGTCTTGAGAAAGTTTAAATTCCAAAATGTCCACCTTATTCAATATATATTTTGTCTGCCAGTTGGCTGAGTTTTTCTCGAACATATTGGATACTTAAAAATGCCTCAATATATTCCTCACCAAAAAAGTTGATTCCTTCGTCAAGAAGGAGTAGTAAATTTAAAAGAAAGTAAGACTCTTTTTTGCGAATGGCATCATGTTCAGTACTTTCAATCGAATTAATTAACCGATCAAATTCACCACTAAGTTCAATTAATAAGTAATTCTTTGGAATGATGTTTGCGCATGAATAACATGAATTCAATCGCGGGTATTCACATTTTGGAAATGTAATGCACTGAGCGTTTTCTGTTTTTGACGGCATCTCTCCTTTAAAAATCTTTACTATTAATTTAATACAACTTTCTTTTTTCAACTTTGCCAATCTCGACATAACTGAGCTTCGTTTTTCCCTTATCTGCAAGAGAAATTGAGCCCATAATTCGGTTTTAACAGGACTAGCTAATTGATTTCGCATTGCTGAAATGGCCAGTGTTTTATCTTCCAATGTTCGGTACATATCATCTTTTTCGTTGGCCAACAATATTAAGTAGTTATATAACCACCCAAAGTGTCCTCGTCTGAATAAGTTGGACGAGACCTGATCCAAGCTCCCGTCTTTGTTTGTAGATTGAACATAAATAGCCGTGGTTTCAGCTTTGTTGTGAGACCGTACCCTTTGAGTTAGTTCTAACGCTATATCAGAATCATTTCCATCTTCTTTACTAATACTAAAAAAAAGGTAAGTTAAGGTGCTATTGTTAAACTTCAAGCTTTTAAAAGGTTCAAGTGTCGAATCCCACTTGAAAAAATGATGATGCCGGTCTTTCCCAGAGGTGGCAATCGTCTTGATTTGGGTCCCTATAATGAAGGATTCAAGAAGCAATGAGTCTCCATTTTTCTTTCTGTGCAATTCAGAGACAATCATTGCTGTTGATAGTGGCTCCACCAGATCTGGATCGACTAGGAATGTAACGAATGAAGTTGTTTTGCTTGTCTTGGTCGAGCGAAATTTTAAATACAATTGATTAACGACTTTTTGGCATTGTGTTTTCGTTAATGTATTATTATTGAACCAGTCCAAGGAGTCGACTTGAATGGAGGAGAGATCAAGAGTAGGAGTCTTAAAAACAATATCCGACGCTCTCCATGCGTTCGTAAGATGCATAATTGTAAAGAACCACATGTTTGCATAATACTCATCAATAATGGCATTAGGTAAGTGTAACACTATATCTTTTACATACCTGTAAAAGGAATGAAATATCACAGGTGAATATATTTCTTTTTCTTTTTTTTTAAAGTTGTTTTTATTAGATACTACATATTGTTTGGGAACAGGGAGGTTCCGACTGGAAAAGTAATAGTAATAAAACTGAACAAAAATTCGTTTAGTATGTGCATTAATCAGTTGTTCAAATATGATTTGGTCTAGTTCATTAACGCCCAATTCATGTAAATTTTTGTCCTGACTCCTTAATTTTTCGAACAAAGATTTGTAAATATTGAAAAAAGAACGGATGTGTCTTGGGTTTCCTCTTAACTTACTAAATTTAATTTTACAAAACTCTGAAAATAGGTCAGCCGTTTTTCCTAAATGAGATGGCAAAGGAAAAACAGTCATATAATCTAATAGCTCTTCTAAGGCGTATTTATTCGTGTAGATATCTAACTTATTATCGTAGTTGTGGTGGCGAGTGTTCTCAATAAATTGATTAGCCTCATCAATTGGTACAAAATACATTCCTTTAATCTTTAGGGCATTTGGAAACAACTGTTTCTTTCTAACTTTCAATCGAAGTGAACCTTGTGGCACTCCGGTTTTTTCGGCTATCATCCCTAGACTTAATGTATTTACAGGAATACGCTCTGCTTTCTTTTTCTCAATTAGAGAAACAGGAATACGATCTACTTTCTTTTTCTCTATTAGAGAAATTCGAGGTTGTTTATAATCAGCAATTGATTCTAGAGGAATCATCCATCTGGTCTGGTTTTTGTTTAACGGAACTTTAATAGCTTCTTTAATTTCTCCTGTGTTTATAAGATAGTACACCCTCATGAGATCGATTTGTAATATCTCGGAAGCTGCTTTGATAGTTACATAGTTTTCGTAACCTGGAATTAAAAGATGTACTTTATTTGAAGGGGAGACTTTAGGCTTCTTATCATTTACTAGCTCTTTAATAAGATCTAAATCCTTATGATGTATATATGGAGTGTCCATATGCAAGATATACGGTATTTTTGATTTCCAATATTGAAAATCAAAGTCTATATTCAATATTTTTTTAGCCTGAAATATTCTTAAGTATTTATCTGGACTAAAACCAGTGAAATATCCAATGCTTTGTTTAATCTCCCCTATAGAATCCACTTTAAATAAGTATTTGTCTTTGTAGTAATGGAAGTCTACAAGTAAGCCACTTTTAATAAGCCTATATATTTTCTCAGGATTAATATGCAGAATTTCACTCAGTTGTTTGACATCTATACAATCATTTTCATTTACGTAACCACTCAGTTTCTTTATTACATCAATGGAGCTAAGGGGGATAAAGGCTCCCTTGCCATTCTGAAAAACCCGATCTTTTACCCATCCTTTTTTTATCCAATTCAGATATGTTTCATGACTGATATTAAAGAGCTCAAGAAATTCTTGCAGACACATATGCTCGTCAGTATTTATATATCCGAGATTCTTTTTTATTAAGGGGATAGTTTCCTGTGGTATTAAGAATTTATTATCCATTTTAATGATTGATTGAATTTTCCCCTCAGATATCCATTTTAAAATGGTGCCGTAGGTGACATTAAAAACTCTTGCAAGTTCAAATGTAGTAAGATATTCAGATGTATTATTCAATTCATTAATGCTCCTTTTGACTGTTACGTTCTTCAATCAATTTTGGAATGTATAAGCCATGCATATTATTAAATTTATCTTCTAGTTTCTTTCGGATGCGTTCAGTCCTCGACATATAGGAAAGAGAAGAAAGAAGGCTTTTGTCACCGCGAGGAAATGCGATATCGTAAGGATTTTCAGCTACCTCTGCTAATATATTTGTAAAAGTTCCTCTACCAATGTGGGTGGACCAATTCATCATGCTCAAATGGTGGGCAATCAGTTTATCCTCGCTGTTTCCGTATGACTTTAGGTATTCTATAAAGCTTCTTTTTAATTTATCAAAGTATTGACGATAACTACGTCCGGACATCGCTTTTCCATCTCTGTTTACAAAAAGCGCGTTGCTTTTATCTGTCGGTGCGAACAATTCAATATGATCAAGGAATAGAGCCTCACCCCAATCCCTAATTTGAAAAACCCTTTGGTTTCTACTACGTTTTACATTACTGCTGCCAGAACTATCCTTAAGGTCAGTACGGAAGTTTTGATCCTTGATTTCAAATAGAAAATCTCCATTTACTATTTTTCTTCGTAGCTGAGTACGCTTTAAATTGACAACTTCTCCAGCCCGAAGCCCACCAAACATTTGTAGATAGACTCCAAGCGCAATCGGCCTTGCGACAAGGATAGCTATTTCTATTAATAGAGGTATATATTGAATGGGGAATGAATGCTCCACATTTGATGGACGATGATCCGGGTAGATTACTTGAAAAGGGGATTCGTAATAGTATTTTCCGTACAGTGTTTCTTTTTTGTTAAACTTATTTATGTTTAGGTTACTTACGCCCTTGTTAATCAACCAAAGATAGAAGCGTGTAAGAGTCCTTTCATTGTCTTTTACTGAACCTCTAGATTGTCCTTCAGAAGTAAGTAAATTAAGATAATAATTTCCCTCCACAAAAGTCAAATCAGACAGCGAGTGAATATTCATATTACGTTTATTTAATAGTAAGTAATTAAGGAATTTAACAGTATTCAGGGCGTGCTTCCGCTGAGTGTTGAACTTCCTTGTCTGCCAGTAGTTTAAGATAAACTCTGTAAATGGATGGATTATGTGAGTGCCAGTTGTAAGATTTTTTAATGCTATCACTGCGAATTGCTTTTTTATAATTTTCCCGTCACTTAATGTTCCCCAATCAATCCAAACAGAAATCATAATAAATTTAAATTTCCGCAATTTAATTATTGTAGATAATTTTGATTTGCCCATTTGTCCTCCAATAGGAATGTACTTTTGTACAATATTATCAAATTGTAATATGATGGATATAATATGTTTACCATAATAACATTTTGATATTTTCGTACAGTTAATTTTTTCACGAAAACCCTTAGAATCTTTAATTTCAACTCTATTTTTCAATTATTTTTGTGCATTTTATTTTTGTGCAAATGAATGGAGATAAATGTATTGGGACGGAATGACACTCGCTGGCCGGTATGCCTATGCAGGACGAGATTATGTTATAGAACAGGTCCTTGGTATTCTTGGAGCGAGTGCGGAGTACTCGGTGCATAACCATCATAACTTTGCCTGGAAAGAACAGCATATGGGTGAAGACGTGGTTGTCGTCCGCAAGGGAGCAACCCCGCTGGCACCCGGGCAGCTTGGTTTTGTCGGAGGCAGCATGGGAGATATCTCAGTGATTGTCGAGGGCATCCACAGCGAGGAAAATACGGAATCCTACCGCAGCACGGTACATGGGGCTGGACGGATCATGAGTCGTACCCAGGCTGCCGGGAAAATGAACTACAAGCTGCGCACCCGCATGGGCGGGGAGATAAGTGAAGAACAGATGCATGCGGCCATACGTGCGTATGGCGTGGAGCTCAGGGGTGCAGGTACAGACGAAAGCCCATTTGTGTATAAAAAGCTGCAGGACGTCCTGAATGCTCATGCAGACACTCTGAAAATCAATCATGTGCTGCGCCCTGTTGGCGTTGCCATGGCTGGTGGCAATGAATTTGATCCATATAAGGACTAGTGAACGAGGTTCTGTCCGGGAGTCCTTGTTTAATTATGAATGATATGAACTTAAAAGAAGAAGGTGAGCACCATGAGAAACTGCGCATTGTACAGCTCCCAGTTTGACCTGGATCAGCTGTTGGAACTTATTCAATCCATCTATCCACAGGATAAGATCATACGCAAGGAAGACAAGACTCATATTCAGGTTATCCGCAAGAAGTGGCTCAGCAAGACAACCAAGGGCTTCAACATCATGACAAGTCAGACACATCCTGAAGAATTTGCTTCAATGATGAACGGCATGATGGGGTTCATGAGTCAGATTGAAGGACGAAATCCGGCACTGCAGGAAAAAGTGCTAATTAAATGCTCGACCCTGAATATGGTTGTTGGAATTGAGACCGAAGAGGACATATCGGAGGAGTTTTTCCAAGAATTATTGAAGCTTGCTCAAGGGCTGGATGCGGTTATTTTTTGGGGAGGCGGCTCCCTGCTGAACGCACAAGGGCAGCTGTTGCTGGACGTGAATGGGGAATCGGAGGTAGAGGATTACCAAGTGACAGCGCACACCAGTCTTTTGGATGATGTCAGACCACCGTCCGAGACAGGCACTCGCCGCAAGGAAAATTCCGAGTCTATTATGGCAACGCAGGGGATTCCATTCAATGTGCACTTACCCGCAAGGGCTGGAGATGAGCATACAACAATCCGAAGCGTGGAAGAAGTGGCACAACGAGCGGTAGCTTTATGTATTGCAGCACTCAAGGGTGAATGCCTCGGTGCAGGAGAAAGTGCAGAGGACACGGCAACACTCGTTCAGGAAGTCATCGACAAGTACGATGCAGCCTCATTTTTCTCCCCAGCGGAGAAAAGGTTTATCGAGCAGCATGAAGCGCAGCAGCAGGAAGTCATCACCTTTTCGTGGGGATACGAAGCCTATCATGTCATGCTGTGGGCGCTTGGTTATGTCGATGAGCTGGGAGCTCCAGTAGAGCTATGTAACGTTGGACAGGCCGTAGGTCATTTGCAGCAAAAGGATAGCTTCGAGGAATTCCTCGCAGGTGCATCCCTGCGGAGCAAAAGTGAAATTCTCGATGCGGCCGACCTGATCTACCGTTACAACTGGGTTTGTGTGAACAGCCGGATTAATGAGCAGACACCTCCCGCGGGATTGAATGGAGGCGTGGCTTACGAACGCCACCGTGCATTGAATTGGCTCATTTGTTATATGGATCAGGGATGGGATGACGTTCGGACAGATACGTAATAAGCATAGCGGACTATAATATGTAGGCATGATCTCAAAATCCCCCAAGCCAGTCAAACACTGGCGTGGGGGATTTTTTGTCGTTAGCGTGGTTTATCCACTATGCCGGCTATATTGCTCCCGAATGAGGACATCAGCCATAATCAGCTTTTTCTCCACATTACTTTCGGGGTTTATAATCCGCCATAACATCTGGTCCACTGCACGTGCACCGATTAGTTCCTTGTTCACATTGACCGTGGCAAGCACGGGAATATTGTCGTACGTGTTATCAAAACCGGTGACAACACATTGTTCTGGTACGCTAATCCCCATGCTCTCCAGTGCTTCAATGGTGTAGAGGGCGAAGAAGTCATTGGCACATACAAACACCTCTGGCAAGTTCGCTTCATGGACCACAGAGGTAAATGTTTGCCGGAAATCATCAACCGCAGGACTGCACAATTCAGGTATTTGATTCATCTCTATCCCGTTACCCATAAGCACAGAGCTGTAAGCAATCCAACGTTCATAAAAGCTGTGGGCGTCACTGGTGTTTCCAACAAATTGAAAGCTTTTGAACCCCTTACGAAGGAGATATAGCATAATTTCACGCATGGAAGCAAAGTTATCCGTAAAAATGCTGTCACTGTGGAAGACTGGATCGAGATGATCCACCATAACAACAGGTATTCCCAGACGTTTAATTTCTAGCAAAATGGGTGTCGTAATCGAACCGACTGTAATAATGCCCCGAATGGCATCGGGATTCAGCAGTGTAAATAATTGATCTGTAGAAGGCTCCGTCAGAGTGAGGATATTAAACCCTTTCTGGTTCAGTCTGGCTGATATCCCGTTAAAGATAGGACCCCAGTAGACAGATTCCTGGTTCTGATAACGGACATTGGGAAACAGAATGAGAATCGTTCCGCTCCACCGTATGTTTTGAGGGTCGTGAAGTTCATTGCTGTTGTTCATATCGCCAGATAACAGGCTATTATCTTTGAAATATCCAAGTTTGCCAGCGGCCTTGAGGATGATATCACGTGTTTGGTCGCTCACACCGGATTTACCCGAGAGCGCACGTGAAACCGCAAATTTTGACAGACCCGTAAAATGTGCAATTTCCTGAATTGTTACCTTCGTCTTCATCATACCATCCTTACATTCTTAGTTCTGCCGTATTCTTGACCATGTAGCATGAAACTGATTCCAGTATATCATGATATATTTCCTCTAATCTAATAACGGATGCAGAATAAAAAATGTTAGTGATTCTATCGTTGTGGGTGGGCCTTAAACGGGAATGATGAAGCTTGGTAAGAGAAAAGCTCAGAATATGTCATTGGATATTATTCATTTGTTATTTAATTAAAATAACAAATTTTAACGATTTAGAAATCGCGAAACAAAGGTTAGGAGAGGGATTGATTTTCGAAATATGCTTATAAACAACAGTTTTCAAGGGTTATATCAGCATCTTATCAGATAAATTAGAAAATGTTAACAATAAAATGTTGACGCTTACATTTTGCTGTGTTAAATTTTGTTTGTTCAAACCAAACGTTAAAATAACAAATGGTGGTGGTGTGCTGATTTCATTAGGTGAGTGAGTGCTAGTAGTTTGATATGACCATTTCAGGCATACACATTCGGGGAGGTTGTAAAAAAACATGATTAGAAAATGGAACGTTCTGCCGCTGATGTTACTGGCTGTGATGCTTTTTGTATCCGCTTGCAGCGGAGGTGGGACAGCACAAAATGGCACGGATTCAGAGGGGACGGTCAATTCGGGCACGACAACCGAAACCGCCGAGACAGAGACAGAGACAGAAGGTGGGGCCGAAGAAGTTGCGGCAGATATACCCGATCTGGGTGGACGTGTCATCAAGGTTGCTGCCTGGTGGGATCTGACGCCAGCGGGGGAGACCGCATCGGATAAGGCCCGTCTCGATAAGATTGCTGAAGTTGAGAAAAAATATAACGTGAAAATCGAGTTTGTTAATGTCCCATTTGAAGAGTACATGAATAAATTCACCACGACTGCGCTGGCTGGCGAGCCATTCGCAGACATCGTTCAGATGGAATACAAGTCCGCACTTCCCGCCATCCTCAAAGGGCAGCTACTGCCGATCTCCGAATTCACCACAGCTGAGAACAACATCAATCAGGAAGCAAACCTAATCACCAAATTTCCCGCCATCGCGGGCGAATACTACTCATTCGATAATCCGATCAGCATCGGTCTGGGACTTCACTATAACCGCGACCTCTTCAAAAAAATGTCGCTGCCTGATCCACAAGAGCTCTATAACCAAGGCGAGTGGAATTGGGATAAATTCATGGAACTGGCCAAACAGGCAACGAAAGATACGGATAACGACGGCAAAATTGACGTATACGGATTCTCCGGCTGGCCGATTGACGTGCTTCGTCACCTTACCGCTGCCAATGGTGGCACGATCGTAGATGACGAAAATTCAAAAGAAGGATTGTCCGATCCCAAAACTATTGAGGCTGCCGAATTTGTTAAACGCCTGTATAACGTGGAGAATGTCGTGAAGGTCAAAACAGGCGACAAAACCAACTGGGAGGAAAGCAACACATTCAAGGATGGAGACGTTGCTTTATTCACCGCTGCTGAATGGCAGCTTGGTGATATCACCTTCGCTGCTGGTGTTGTTCCCATTCCGAACGGACCTCAGGGCAGCAAGGATGTGACGTACGCCAACAACGCAGCCTCAGCGAAATTCATTCCCAAAGGTGTAGAAGATCCTAAGATTGTCTACCAGATTTATGAAGAGACCTATGATATCCCGCAGATTGAAGAGTATCCGGGTCAGGATTACCTAGAGAGCCGCTATACCGACGAGAAGGACATTGCCATGATTCGTGAGCATATTGCCGGAACGGGACGTATCCTGCTCGATGATGCCTACGCAGGGTATCCAATCGGAGATTATGTGAACGACATCATCAAAAATAACGCGTCCGTTACTGCGACAGCTGAGAAATATAAGGCCCAGGCACAAGCTGCAGTTGATAAACTTGGCAAGCAATAACACCAGAAAGTGATTCAGAGAGGGGGTCCAGTGCCTGTAATCATGCACGAAACCCCGTTTTTCTGAATTCTAACCAGGGTGTTGCTGTCATCAGCCTTGATGAGGAGGACTCGTAGAATGGCTGGAATTCTACAACGAAACCAATGGATCCTGCCTACTGTAATCGTAGCGGCTGCAGCCGGCATTTTGCTGTATTTCGCCTCTGGTACGGATGTAGAGAGTGCAGATGTCCCACCTGGTAGTCTGCCAACTATTGAGGTGGATGCGATCTTGCAGCAGACGAGGCAGAAGAAGGGATATGAGCAATATTTAATTCAAGCAGGTGAGGCATTGCGACCAGAGGTGGATATCACCATTGAAGTGGAGGACTACATACGAGCTGAAGGTGAAGAGGTCCGCACACTGATCGATTATGAAGGCAAGGAAGGGGTCTCCTTGTATACCGGCGAGACAGGAGAGGTCGATTGGGTTGTCAATGTGCCGGAAACCGGAATGTACAATCTCTCGGCAGAGTATTTTCCGGTAGAAGGCAAAAGTTCCGCGATTGAGCGTGCGCTATATATTGACGGTGAACTTCCATTTGCGGAAGCCGCCTATTTGCAATTCGACCGGGTATGGGGCAGTGAGAAAGAAGTCGCTGAGCAGGATAATCAGGGGAATGATCTTCGTCCGAAGCAGGTGGAGAAACCCCGCTGGATGGAAGAGACGTTCCAGGATTCAGATGGGTACGAACAGGCACCATTTAAGTTTTTTCTTGAAAAAGGGGAACACACCCTAACGCTGAAATCATCGCGTGAACCGATGGTCATTCGATCCTTGCGCCTCTTTAATGAGAAGACAGCCCTTCCTTATGCAGAAACCACAGGGGCACAGCAGACGGATTCTTCCGGGCAGCCGAAAGATGTACTCATTCGGATTGAAGGAGAAGCGGCGATTGCCAAATCTTCACCAACGTTATACCCGACCAGCGAAAGATCAAGTTCAGCGGTATTCCCTTATAGTGCTTCCCAGGTGCGCGTCAATACGATCGGTGGCTACAACTGGCGTCTGCCGGGACAGTGGATTGAGTGGGAGGTAGATGTACCGGAGAGTGGACTTTATCATATCGGCTTTACCGCACAGCAGAATTTCGTCAAAGGCATCTATTCCACGCGCAAACTGACCATTGATGGTGAAGTGCCATTTGCTGAGATGGCGAAAGCATCTTTTCGTTACCAAAGCGACTATCGCGTGGATGTGATGGGAGGGAAGGAACCCTACAAGTTTCAGCTGGAAAAAGGCAAACATGTCATAAGGCTGGAGAACAGCCTTGGTGACTTCGCGCCGCTCATCCGCAATGTAGAGGACAGTCTGTATAACCTGAACTCCATGTACCGGCGAATTCTGATGATCACAGGCACGAAGCCGGATGAATTCCGGGATTACCGAGTGGAGAAGCAGATTCCGAACCTGCTGGAGGTATTTGCCGGGGAGAGTAAACGACTCAAGGACGTGGCAGCGCAGCTTCGCCTTCTGTCTGGCCAGTCCAGTGATCAGGAAGCGTTGATCAAGACGATGGCGCAACAGTTGGACGAGATGATTGGCAAGCCGGATACCATTCCAAGACGGCTTGCAGCTTACAAGACCAATACGGGTGGTCTCGGAACATGGGTACAGCAGGCACGGGAGCAGCCGCTTGAAATTGACGCTCTGTATGTCACGTCCATCGACAGCAGCATTCCTCATAAAGGGATGGGAGCACTGGCGAAGGTCGGCCATGAAGCGAAGACATTCTATCATTCGTTCTTCATTGACTATAACCAAATCGGCAATGTTGCCACTTCGGAAGACCAGCGTACGGTGACGGTTTGGATTGGCAGTGGACGTGACCAGGCCAATACGATGAAGGCAATGATTGATGAGACCTTTACGCCGGAGAGCGGCATTAATGTCAATCTGAAGCTGGTCAACATGGGGACGTTATTGCCGGCTACCTTGTCCGGTGAAGGGCCAGATGTAGCGATGCAGATCGGCAATGATCTGCCGGTAAACTTTGCTATGAGGAACTCGGCTGTGGATCTGACGAAGTTCGCTGACTATTCCTCGGTGGAACAGGAGTTCAGGGAAAGTGCCATCATCCCCTATGTCTATGATTCAGGTGTGTATGCCCTACCGGAAACACAGACCTTTAATATGCTCTTTTACCGGAAAGACGTGCTCGCAGAACTGGGACTTGAAGTCCCTCAAACGTGGGAAGACGTCGAGAGCCTACTGGCCATATTGAGCAAAAACCATATGGAATTTGGCATGCCGGTTGTAACTCAGGCCAATATGCAGGGTGTCAACATTCCGCCCAACTCGCAGTACGCAACCATGCTTCTACAGAATGGGGGATCCTTCTATCGCAATGATGGCAAGGAATCCGATCTGGATTCTCGTATCGGGATCGAGACATTCAAGCAGTGGACAGAATTCTATACCGATTACAAGCTGGAGCGGGAATATGATTTTGCCAACCGCTTCAGAACAGGGCAGATGCCGATCGGCTTGACGGATTACACGATGTATAACCAGCTATCCGTATTTGCACCGGAGATTCGCGGACTATGGGGCTTCGTTCCTGTTCCGGGTACGGTACAGGCGGATGGAACATTGAATCGCGATGTGCCTGGCGGGGGCAGTGC
Organism: Paenibacillus sp. ACRRY; assembly: GCF_022346995.1. Lineage (GTDB taxonomy): Bacteria > Bacillota > Bacilli > Paenibacillales > Paenibacillaceae > Paenibacillus. Next base: position 76,360 of record NZ_JAKRNM010000005.1, read on the forward strand.
AGTCATGATGCTGGAGAGCGCTAAGGACCAGGAAGCCGCGTGGGAGTTCATGAAATGGTGGACCAGCACGCCGGTACAGGCTGAATTCGGCCGTGAGATGGAAGGACTGATGGGCGCTGCTGCGCGTTATCCAACGGCCAACATCAAGGCGCTTGATTCATTGCCGTGGCCAGCTGAGGATTATGCCAATCTTAAGGCACAATTCGAAACGGTGAAGGGAATTCCCGAAGTGCCAGGCGGTTATTTTACTGGGCGCCATTTGTTCAATGCCTTTTACAAAACGGTGGTTGGTCAAGTGGAAGCCAGAGAATCCATTATGGACTACACCCAGTATATTCAGGACGAGATTCGGATCAAACGTAATGAATTTGGTCTTCCGTAAGCAGAGGGAGGGTTAACAGTGTCACAAATATCACTCCGAGACGGTCAACACAGTCCTCCTGAGAAGGCTTCAAGGATGGGCATGAAATCATGGTGGAGCTGGAAGCTCCAGGAGATGAAAGCCAGCAAGCATTCCTACGTCCTGCTAGCTCCCTACATGATTCTGTTCACCATGTTTACCGTGATCCCGGTTGTTATCTCAATCATACTCAGCTTTACCTATTTCAACATGCTGGAGTTTCCGCGATTTATTGGCTGGCAGAACTATACTCGGCTGTTTTTGGAGGATGACGTATTCCTGATTGCCATCAAGAACACGCTGCTGTTTGCCATTATTACCGGACCCATCAGTTATATTGCCTGCTTCGTGTTTGCCTGGATCATTAATGAATTGACGCCCAAATGGAGGGCATTCATGACATTGATCTTCTACGCGCCATCCATTTCCGGAAATGTCTACTTTATCTGGTTGATGATCTTCTCGGGCGATCGTTATGGCATCGCCAATGGATTATTGATCCGATGGGGCTTCCTGCTGGAGCCGATTCAGTGGCTGAAGACGGAGGCGTACATTATGCCTATCCTTATCCTCGTGCAGCTGTGGCTGAGCTTGGGTACAGGGTTTCTGGCATTCATCGCTGGTTTACAAACGGTTGACCGGACGTTATATGAAGCAGGTGCGGTAGACGGGGTCAAAAATCGCTGGCAGGAGCTCTGGTATATTACTTTGCCTTCCATGCGGCCGCAGCTGATGTTCGGTGCAGTCATTCAACTGACCACCTCGTTTGCCGTGGCGGACGTCTCCATAGCTCTGGCTGGGTTTCCAAGCGTGAACTATGCGGCAGAGACGGTGGTCACTCACCTGATCGACTTTGGTACAACACGGTTTGAGATGGGTTACGCTTCGGCGATTGCCACCGTACTTTTCATGATTATGGTAGGTACCAACTTACTGGTACAGAAATTGCTGCGAAGGGTGGGAGAATAACTATGGCTGCAATTGCGACAGGAAAAAAGCGGGTGAATCGATCGTTATCCGGCAGTCTCTCCCTGTTTGCCCTTTTGCTCGTATTTGGTGCCTTCATGGTACTGCCGCTGATCTATGCAATCAACAATGCCTTCAAACCGCTGGATGAGATTTTTACCTTTCCACCGACGCTTTTTGTCAAAAATCCAACGTTCAGCAATTTTACGGATTTGCTGAATCTGCTGAGCGACTCGTGGGTGCCCTTCTCACGATATATATTCAATACCGTATTTATTACGGGCATTGGTATTGTGGGTCATGTGCTCTTGGCTTCAGCAGCGGCTTATCCACTTGCCAAGCATAAATTTCCGGGGAAAGTGTTCATGTTCCAGGTGGTTGTGCTATCGCTCATGTTTACCCCTGCCGTAACAGCAATTCCCAATTATATGATCATGTCTTGGCTCGGCTGGATCGACACGTATTGGGCCGTTATTATTCCGGCATTCGCCTATTCACTTGGTCTGTATCTGATGAAGCAGTTCATGGAGCAGATTCCGGATGCCCTGCTGGAAGCAGCGAAGATTGATGGTGCGAGTGAATACCGGATCTTCTGGTCGATTGTGATGCCGAACGTGAAGCCAGCCTGGCTGACCTTGATTATCCTGCTGTTCCAGATGTTATGGGGCAGTGACGGCAATGGCTACATTTACAGCGAGCAGCTCAAGACACTACATTACGCAGCAGGACAGATTATTCAAGGCGGAATATCCCGGGCAGGAGCAGGTGCTGCGGTGGCACTTATTCTGATGAGTGTGCCGATTACACTGTTTATTTTCTCGCAGAGCCGCATTATTGAGACGATGGCGAGCTCGGGCATGAAGGATTGAGGGGGAGCGATATGGCACGCACAGTGAAAAGATGGCTTGTTCTCCTGGCGGCAATATCCCTGCTGCTGGCGAATGCCGTGCCTGCGGCGGCTTCTTCGGCGCCGTATGAGAGTTATAACTACAACTCGTGGAGAGAAGCCGTTCCTTCCCCGGATGCCTATCTGCCCAAGCGAACCATCTCGGGCAGCGATTTGGGCATCGGGGAGTTCAAGGATCCCGCTGATGTGAATGTATCTCCATCGGGTCAGATCTATATTTTGGATAGCGGGAACAGCCGAATTGTTATATTGGACGCTGAGTATAAGCTTCTTCAGGTCATGGACGGATTCACGAGAGAAGGCAGCAAGGAAACATTTGAGGCTCCAGGTGGACTGTTTGTGGATGAAGAGGAGCGAATCTATGTCGCAGATACAGGGAACAGTCGGGTCGTGATCCTGGATGCAGAGGGACAATTGGATCATATGATCCAGGCACCCGAGTCGGATGTTCTGGCGACGGATTTTCAATTCCAGCCGCTGAAGTTGACGGTTGACCATGTGGGCCGGGTTTATGTAGTAGCTCAAGGCGTTTACGAAGGAATTATGCAGTTTGACGAGACGGGGAAGTTCATCGGATACGTCGGCACCAATAAGGTGGAGCGGGACTACGGCGAATATATTTGGCGCATGTTCTCCACCAAGGCCCAGCGGGCACAGATGGTCCTGTTTGTACCGACCGAGTTTTCGAGCGCGGATATCGACCATAAAGGGTTTGTCTACGCAACCAATATCGATCCTGGTTCGAATGAGCCGATCAAACGACTCAATCCGTCCGGAGAAGATGTGCTGAAGCGGTTTGGTTATTTTGACGTCAAGGGAGACATCCGGTTCCGTAACAATACGGGGCCATCCAAGCTTATTGATGTGAAGGTGCTGGGCAACGGCATGTACAGTGTGCTGGACGCGACACAGAATCGCGTGTTCACTTACGACGACGAGGGTCATCTGCTCTACATTTATGGTGGCAAAGGAAATCAGGTAGGCACGCTCAAAACACCCGTTGCCATTGAGCAATCCGGCGATCACCAACTGGTTCTTGACCGTGGGAAGAGCAACCTGGTGGTCTATGAGCCGACTCGGTTTGGAACAAACGTAAATGAGGCGGTTGCCCTTCATTATCAGGGTGAGGATACGGAAGCTGTACATATTTGGCAAGAAGTACTGAAGCTGAACGCCAATTATGATATTGCCTATATCGGGATTGGCAAATCCTTGCTCATGGAGAAGAAAAATAAGGAGGCTCTCGGTTACTTCGAGCTTGGGATGGACCGCAAGAGTTATTCGGTTGCGTTCAAAAGGTACCGGCGGGAGATGATGAAGGAACATTTTGGCACGTTCCTGACTGCAGGTATTGCACTGATTTTCATTCTGATCCTGGCCCGGGTGGCGGTTAAATGGAGACGGAGGAGGCAGATTGACCGTGAAGCAGGATTACATTAAGTTTCCGCTGCATCTCATTTTTCACCCTATCGATGCATACTGGGACCTTAAGTCGGATAACCGGGGACGGATGCTTGTTGCCTTTTTGGCACTCGCGCTAACCATCATCATGATGACTTTGCAAAAGCAATACGCGGGATTTCTCGTTAATTTTACTGATCCTCGCACCATCAACAGTATTGTGGAAATCGCAACGGTAGCGGTGCCGTTCTTTCTATGGTGCATTGCCAACTGGTCGGTGACGACGCTGATGGAAGGGGAAGGCAAGTTTAGAGAGATCTTTCTGGCGACAGGATACTCGCTCATTCCGGTTATTTTGATCTATGCGCCGATGATTGTGATCAGCCGGTTCATGGTGCAGGAGGAGACTGCTTTTTATTATCTGTTTAATAGCATTGCGTTCTTCTGGTTTCTGCTGCTCCTGTTCATTGGCACGATGACGGTGCACCAATATACGGTGTTCAAAACGATCATTACGATGCTGCTGACCCTCATTGTGATGGGGATTATCGTTTTCCTCGGAGCGCTCGTGTTCAGTATGCTGCAGCAATTATATGAATTCGGTTATAACATATACCGCGAGTTGATTTTTCGGACCTAAAGGAGGCGGCATCCGTGATCAAAAGGCAACGATTATATACGGTGCTGGCCAGTGGCACAGCTGTGATTCTGATGACAGCTGGGCTGCTGTATATCAACAACAGGGGAGTACCCGCTGTAGAAGTAGCGGCTTATCTGGAAGCAACAACGGAGGCAATACCAGTCGAAACGAATTCACTGAAGTATCTTACGGATACCTCACAGGGAGTGCCAGGCATGCAGTTGGTCGCTGAGGATCAGGGCTTGGCGCTTTATTATAACGAGGAGACGACCGAGATCGCCGTGCGTGACGGGGCTAGCGAGGAGATCTGGTACAGCAATCCGAAAGAACGTGCCCAAGATGGTCTGGCTTCGGCTTACGAGAAAGAAGTCCTGTCGTCCCAACTAAACGTCTCCTTCCGGGATGCGATGGGTACACTGGAGAACTTTCCGAATTTCAGCACCAGTATTACCAACAAACAATTTGTTGCTGCCAATGTGGATGGGGGAATCCGGATTACCTACACACTTGGAGATACCTCGCTCGGAATCGATGCATTGCCCAGATTGATTAGCAAACAGCGCCTGGAGGAGAAGGTTCTTTCGAAACTGGATGCCACCGCCGCAAGGTACGCTTCTGCCCGTTACTATCCAACCAAGGACAACCCGGATGTTCTGGAAAGGCTGGATGGACAGATCTCGAAGCAGCTTGTCCTGAACAAGATGCTGGATGCCTTTGAGACAGCGGGTTACACGGCAGACGACCTTACTTATGACAATCAGGAAAATGGGGTTGATGGCGGTGGTGCATCGGATAAGCCCAGCTTCGTCATCCCAGTGGAATATCGGCTGGATCAAGGCTCTCTGGTAGTGACCGTACCTCTGAGTCAAGTGGAAGAGAGTGGTCAATATCGTATTCGTAACATGGATTTGCTCGCTTACTTCGGTGCCGCGGATACCAAAGGACAAGGGTATATGTTCGTGCCGGACGGGTCAGGCAGCTTGATCCATCTAAATAACGGAAAGGTCAAGGAAGAGCAATATGTACAACGTGTATACGGTGCAGACCCTAACGACAATTCGCTCAGTCGGCCCCAGGTCAGCGAATCCGCACATATGCCTGTATTTGGCCTCAAGAACGGGGAGCATGCCTGGTTTGCCGTGATTGAAAAAGGAGACGCAATGGCCAGCATCTCTGCCGATATCGGAGGCAGGCAGAACAGTTACAACCATGTACATGCGACCTTCTCCCTGCGTGGGGAGGATGAACTGGAGATGTACACCTCGCAGAAAATGCAGGAGATTCAACTGCTGAGTGAAGAGCCTTTTCGCGGAGATATCCAGGTCCGATATCATTTCCTGCATGGGGAAGATGCCAGTTATTCCGGTATGGCTCGCCTTTATCAGCAGCAGTTGGTAGATGGGGGTGTGCTGAAGCCGCTTGAAGAACAGATGGAGCTGCCGTTTTACGTGAGCATACTTGGTGCAGTTGACCAAAAGGCCTCTTTTCTGGGTGTGCCTTATCGGACCACACTAGCCATAACAACGTATGAACAGGCTGCCGACATGGCAGCAAAGTTACAGCAGGAAGGTGTGAGCCGCGTACAGATGCGGTATCAGGGCTGGTTCGGTGGTGGGTTCAGCCACCATACGCCGACCCAAGTGAAGCTGGATCGTGAAGTAGGCAGTCGTTCTGAGCTGCAGGAGCTGTCTGCCCGATTGCATCAGTCAGGGGGAGCGCTATTCCCTGATGTGGCATTCCAGCGGATCTATCATGATGACTGGCGTTTTGCGCCGTCTTCCGATGCGGCCCGGTTTGTAACCAAGGAGACGGCAGAATTGTATCCTTACAGTCCTGCTCTCAACAGAATGGACCAGAGCAAGGATAGCTATTATCTGCTCTCGGCTGCGAAGCTCCCATATGTGATCAGCGAATTTGCCGGGAAAATCACAAAACTGGAGCTCGGCGGATTATCGCTCCGTGATCTCGGGCAGGTTCTGACTTCCGATTATCGGGATAGCCGTGTCATTCACCGCGAGATGGCCAAGAACATTGTGAAGGAGCAGCTTGGCAAGCTGCAGCAGGAATATCCGAGCATGATGTTGTCATCGGCTAATGCTTATGCATGGGGATATGCGGAGCATGTAGTGGATGTGCCTGAAGGCTCCAGTTGGTTCAACCTTACCGATGAAGAAGTTCCTTTTTATGAAATGGTCATTCATGGATATATGAACTACGCAGCATCTCCCATGAATACGTCAGGAGATCAGGACTTGCGCAAGCAGCTGCTGCGAAGTCTTGAGCTTGGTGCAGCTCCGCATTTCCAATGGACTCATGAACCATCATCCAGGCTGAAGTTAACGAATTATGATTCGGCTTATGCTACCGCGTACGAAGACTGGATAGATGATGCGGTTGCACTGTACAAGGAAGCAAATGAGGTGTTGAAAGGATTGGGGAATCAGCGGATTACCGGACATGAACGAATTCAGGAAGGCGTGGTCCGGGTCACGTACAGCGGCGGTACGTCTATCCTGGTAAACTACACTGACGATCGGGTAACTGTAGACGGAGTGTCGGTTGGCACAACGGACTATGCCGTGGAAGGAGTGAGCCAATGAGAACCCTGCGTTTATCATTGAAATCACGGAGAGCGCTGCTCGGTCTTGCATTTATCTCACCGTGGCTGCTTGGTTTCATCTTCCTTTTTGCCACGCCGCTCCTGCAATCGATTCGGTTCAGCTTCAGCAATTTGTCAGTGGCTCCAGGAGGATACGTTCTTGACTTTGTTGGGCTGAAAAATTTTAAGGATGCACTTCTCGTGGATGCTACCTTTAACCGAATCCTGATTGACTCGGTTGGGGCCATGGTGCTGAATGTGCCCATGATATTGTTTTTCAGCCTGTTTACGGCGACCTTGCTCAATCAGAAGTTCAAGGGCAGAACCATGGCGCGGGCGATCTTCTTCCTGCCCGTTATCCTAGCCTCCAGTGCGGTGGCGGCAGCCGAATCCGCAGGTCTGATCAATCTGATGGGCGACGCCAGCGCCGTTGAATCGACAGTTGATGGAGGCGCTTCGTTTAACGTGGTTTCCATCGTGCGGATGCTGGCTGATGTTGGACTACCGATGGCCTATGTGGATTACATCGTAGAAGCCATTATGCGAATTTACGAAATTATTAGCCGCTCAGGCGTTCAGATTCTGATCTTTCTTGCCGCCCTGCAGTCCGTACCGGGCTCGATGTATGAAGTGGCCAAAATTGAAGGAGCGACAGCCTATGAATCATTCTGGAAAATTACATTTCCAATGGTGAGTCCGTTGATATTGACGAATGTCATTTACACGATTATTGATTCATTTGCAGGAAGTCCGGTCACACAAGCCATCTACCAAACGGCATTTAAGACCCAGAATTTTGGCTTAAGCTCGGCGATGTCCTGGCTGTATACACTGGTGATTGGCCTTGTGCTGCTCGTTGTCGGCTGGGTATTGTCACGGCGGGTGCATTACAACTGACGGTTCATGTAAAAGGAGGGCTACTAGACTATGGCTGTGTCGGGAACGGATCGCATGGTGGTGGTTCCGAAGCAGAATTATCAACTGCAGAGAGTTCGAAACAAAACATCGGACCTCCTGTATTCCATATTCAGATATGCATTGATCATCGGCATTTCATTTATTATTCTGTATCCGTTATTTCTTAAAATTTCGGTTGCGTTTAAAGATAAACAAGACATCTATAATCCAACCATTTATATGATTCCACAGCATTTTACGCTGGACAATATCAGGCTGGCGGCACAGGTAATGGATTACCTGCCCTTACTGGCGAACACCTTGCTGTTTGTTACCATAACGACGCTTTTGACGGCAATATCCTGTGCGCTTGCCGGATATGGATTTGCCCGCTTTACTTTTCCAGGAAGCAATGTCCTCTTTGTGCTGGTGATTCTCACCATTCTGGTGCCGACAAGCACGTTGATGGTGCCGATGTATCTGCATTTCCGCAGCTTCGACTTTCTGGGCATCATACAGCTGTTTACGGGCAGGGAAGGGGTCAATCTGTTAAACACCTATTGGCCTTCCATGATTACTGCAGCGACGGCCGGTGGGCTAAAGGCAGGGCTGTTCATTTATATTTTCCGACAGTTCTTCAAGGGTATGCCCAAAGAGATCGAAGAAGCTGCGCTGATCGATGGTGCGGGCGGGTTCCGTACATTTGCCCGAATCATGCTGCCCAACGCCATTTCACCACTGATTACAGTCATTCTGTTTTCCTTTGTGTGGCAGTACAATGACACGTTCTATTCGGCGCTGTTCATGAGTGAAAGCTCACTGATCTCGCTGAAGGTCGCTTCATTACCCGCTCAGGCGAATCAGTTGATTCCTCAACTGATGGGGTTTGGTTCGGGCTCCGGCATGAAGGCCGATCCGAACTATGTCGCGATGATCGTGGATACAGGCATTTTGCTGGCGATTGCGCCGCTGATTATATTGTATCTGTTTGTACAGCGTTATTTCGTGGAAAGTATTGAGCGTTCTGGCGTTGTTGGTTAAGCGGACCTGGCGTAGTCAGATAGGATACGCAATTCGGTTGATTTTGATATTGGGGTCGCTATGTACCCTGCCTTGGAATGGGGGATTATCAATGACGGAAAATAAGATAAGCAGTACCTTGGTGAATCAAGATGCGACTTCCGAGGCCAGGGAATTGATGAAGTACTTGTTAAAGAGTTATGGGACAGCAGTACTCGCGGGTCAGCAGGAATACAGCAACTTGAACTGGATTAATGAGAATACGGGACGGAAACCGGCTGTGATTGGGTTTGATCTGATGGAATACTCACCTTCAAGGACAGAGCGGGGGGCGACCTCTGAGGAAATACGAGATATGATTGCATGGCATCAGCAAGGCGGGATCGTGACCTTGTGTTGGCACTGGAATGCACCGTCCCAACTGATCGATGAACCCGGCAAAGAGTGGTGGCGGGGATTTTATACGGAGGCCACAACGTTCGATCTCGCCTCCGCGCTGGCTCACCCCGAATCGGATGAGTATGCCTTGTTGATCCGGGATATCGATGTAATCGCCGGCCATATGCAAGAGCTTAAGGATGTAGGTGTACCTGTGTTATTCCGCCCACTTCATGAAGCTGAAGGAGGGTGGTTCTGGTGGGGAGCGAAAGGACCGGAGCCTGCCAAACAGTTGTATCGTCTGCTGTATGATCGATTGGTCAACACGCATGAGCTAAATAATCTCATCTGGGTGTGGAACTCGGAACAGCCGGAATGGTATCCGGGGGATGATGTTGTGGACATTGTGAGCGTGGATGTATATCCGAAGTCAGGGGACCATGATCCACTTGCAGAACGTTACGAGAACTTGCGGAATTTGGTGAGTGACAGCAAAATGATAGCACTCGCGGAGAACGGCTCCATTCCTGATCCGCAGCAGATGGAGGAGCAGCGCATTCATTGGAGCTGGTTCTGTACCTGGACAGGTGAGTTTCTAAGGGGTGGCCAGCATAATACTGTGGAATTCTTAAAAGAAGTGTACAACAGCGACTATGTCATAACTCTGGAACGATTGCCTGAGTGGAGTTGGAAATAGTCGTTCAAGGCGTTCAGCGCATTGTGAACCTAAAAAGCGTTAGCATGGCATAAGAAATTATGCGGATGCCAGCGCTTTTTTATTAGTGATTTACAACAGTTATTTCCATCATTGTTCACATGATGTACACTATGACTAATAAATGTAAGGCACAGAAAGGCCTGATTCGCTATGAGAGAAGAAGTGGTCGTATCGGAATATGACCCAAGATGGGTTGAGGATTATCACGAAGAACGTAATAAAATCATGATGGTGCTGACAGAGATCTGCGTGGATTTTAAACATATTGGGAGTACATCCGTGCCGGGTCTAGGCGCGAAACCATTAATCGATATGATGGCAGGAGTACATGAGTTGAACGATGTGAAGGCAGTACATATAGAAGCATTGGGACAACTGGGATACGAGTATGTGCCCAAGTCGGATTTTCCGCAACGTTTGTTTTTCCGAAAAGGACAATGGAGAGCAGGAACGCATCATCTTCATGTCTACAAGTACAGGAGCCTGGAATGGACGGATAACTTGCTGTTTCGCAATGCTCTCAGGAGAGACTCGGAAATTATGCAAGAGTACTACGCGTTGAAGAAAAAGCTGGAACAGCAGTTCAGACATGACCGTGTGGGGTACACCGCAGCCAAAGCTTCTTTTATTAAATCCGTCATCCGGAAGGCCAGGCTGTATGATGAATAGATAACGCTAGATTGATAGAAGAGTGTGTATTTGTATCAATGACAAAGGTGTGATCTGTATGACAGACCTGAACGCATATCATTATTTTGAGAAAAGTATTGGACCGTTCCGCAATCTCTCCAGCTTGTCCGAACAGGATGCTGAAGTTGTTGCACAGCAAATCAGGCAGGAAGGCCGAAATTTTGCCAGTCAACGTTCAGCAGATTACTTGATGATTCGCAGAATGCTTGAACAACAAGCGTTAGAGCAGTTTACTGCCAAAGGTGGGAAACCGACAAGTTCCTATCCCCATTACATGACTCTGGGTAAATGTGAGTGGCTAACATCGTGGTATACCTTACCTAATTGGATTGCAATTCCTTGGTGTAATCTGCCTACCGAATCCGTTAGTTTTACTTATGGAGACCTCTTCCCAACCATGCGTTATTCGGATGATAAGCCGTATCGTAAGCAGGTATATACCAAAGATGAAATTTTGCAGATCATTCAGTACTATGGATGGCCACAGGAATGGAACCGGAATGGGGAATTGGGCCCGGAACGTTATATTGAAGTTCAGGTGTGGGATGAGCTGATCATCCAACCATACCAAGGCATTTGAGGTCTATTTACTGCCATGATTACCAGTGCAAAAAAGTGCAATTGCAGGAAATACGGGTGTTCGTTATAGTGAGTGAAAGCTTTGAGGTGACCGGGAATAATCTTTTCCAGGGTCAGTCAAAGCCCCTTTTTTAATCGTTAATCCGATTAATACGATAGGTTTAAGAGACTAAGGAGGATGGGAAAGCCTATGCTAAACGTGGGGAAACGTAACACCCGTAATTTGATCTGGATCATTTCCGTTGTGTTGGTCTTGTCTGTCTTGCTTAGTGCATGTGGGAGTCAAGAAGCAGGGCAAACGAGTGGAAGTGGCAGCAGCGGCAATGCGAATGATCCACTGGAAGTCAGCATCATGACCATTACACCCAGTGCGGTTCCAGCGGCTGATGACAATGTAATCAAACGGGCGATCGAAAAAGCAACGAATTCCAAAATGAGCATTCAGTGGGTTTCGAACAATATTTATGGTGACAAGCTGAACCTGACGCTCGCTTCTGGCGATATTCCTGATCTCATCATGATTAACGATCCATTTGGAAGCACCTTTACCAAGATGGTCAAGCAAGGAGCGTTCTGGGATATCACGCCATACATCCAGGAATATCCGAACCTGAGCAAGGGCATCCCCGATATTGCCTGGGAAACAACCAAGGCAGCAGACGGCAACAATTACGGCATACCACGCCCTAGGCCGGTGACGGGAGATTCCTTTTTCATTATCCGGAAGGACTGGCTCGACAGATTAAACCTGCAGGTTCCTGAGACGACAGATGAATTATTCGATGTTATGAAGGCATTCGTAGAGCAGGATCCTGATGGCAATGGACAACCGGATACCACAGCGCTCGCCGCTTATGTCAGTCCGGATGATCTCGGTTGGGGTGGCAATCTCGGCCCGGTGCTGGGTGCCATTGAGAATTCTTTTATCGGAAGCAACAGCAGTTGGAAGTGGGATGAAACAGAGGGGAAACTGATATATAGGGAGCTGCTGCCCGAGGTCAGGGAATCTCTCCAATATCTGACGAAAGCCTACAGCAGCGGCATGATGCCCGAGGACCTTCTGTCGCTCAAGCTGACACAGGCAAGAGAATTGTTCAAGCGCAATCAGGCAGGCATTATTGTGGACAAGACAGGCACGATGCGCAAAATTTATGCGGATGATCTGAAGAAAGTCGATCCTTCCTTTAAGTATACGGACTTCTACCCTCTGACCAATCTGAATGGCTACAACCCAAAAGGCTCAGGTTACAACGGCATTCTGGCGATTCCTGCAAGCGTATCGGAAGAGAAGATGAAACGAATTCTCCAACTTGTCGATACCTGGATGAACCCGGAAGTGTTTGAAATTCAGCAGTTTGGGATCGAAGGTACCCATTATGAAGTGGTTGATGGCAAAAAAGTAGTAAGTACCGAGAAATTAACGGCGGACAACGCCTCGGATTTTAATCATATCGTTAACGTTATTGATCTTCCTTGGGATACCACGGGTGAGACAGAAGAAGAGACCCAGGCGAATGAACTATTCAAAAAAGTAGAGGCCGAGAGGGAAAAAACGAGTGTAGCCGATCTGTCCGCGGGTCTTCAATCGGAGACAGGACAGAAGATTCTGCCGGAATTAAACAAGAAGATACAGGATCTCAAGGCCAAAATCATTCTGGGCCGCGAGCCCATCGAAGCTTGGGATACCTTTGTGGAATCTTTGCGAAGTGATCCAAATGTCCAGGCTATGAGTGATGAGATGACGGAGGCTTACAAGAAAAGAAACGGACAATGAATCTGAAGGGGGGAGCTGCAGCCCATGAGCGTAACCGAGCAACACCTTAACACACACAAGGGAAGGCAGACTTCATCCAAAAGAAACAGACGGACGAAATGGCTCTCCGCACTGCGGCGCGATCGATCGTTATATTTGCTTGCCCTACCGGGCATCCTGTTCTTTCTCGTTTTCAAATATATCCCGATGTGGGGCATCGTCATTGCGTTCCAGGACTATTCCCCCTTCCGGGGAATTCAGGGCAGTGAGTGGGTTGGGTTACAGCACTTTACCACCTTTTTTGCCAATCCAGACTTTGTCCTGCTGTTTCGAAACACACTGGCAATCAGCCTGCTGAATCTGATCTTGTTTTTTCCATTCCCGATTCTGATCTCGCTGGGGCTCAATGAGCTGCGTAACGTGGCGTACAAGCGATTGATTCAGACGGTGATCTATATGCCGCATTTCCTCTCCTGGGTCATCATTGCGGGACTGACATTCCTTCTGTTCGCCAAGGGGACAGGACTGGTCAACGAGTTATTTGCCTTATGGGGCTGGCCGAGGGTGGACTTTCTGACGAACCCGGACAGCTTCTGGATTATGGTCACCTTGCAGGCAATGTGGAAGGAAGCCGGATGGGGAACGATCGTGTTTCTCGCTGCCATGGCAAGTGTGGATACCCAGCTGTATGAGGCAGCACGAATGGATGGGGCGGGACGGCTCCGTCAGATCTGGCACATTACGCTCCCTGCCATCCGGAGTGTCATCGTCGTGCTTCTCATTTTAAGACTGGGAGACATCATGGAGGTAGGATTTGAACAGATCTTCCTGATGTACAACGGTGCAGTATCAGAAGTGGCTGAAGTGTTTGACACTTATGTATACCGTACGGGAATTGAGCAGGGAGATTTCAGCTACAGTACGGCGGTTGGATTATTCAAATCAGTGGTTGGACTGGCGCTCGTCGTGATTGCAAACCGTTTGGTGAAGCGCATGGGTCAAGAAGGGGTCTATTAGTACCTGTGCTTCCGGTCCGTGTCTATAAGAACTAGTGGGAGGGAGGAGGTCTTGAGATGCATCGTTTGAAATGGAGTGAGAGGATTGGTCAGTCTCTGAATGCAATCGTCCTTGGGCTGCTGGCGGTGGCGATGTTTTTTCCGCTGTACTATGTTTTTGTCGTTTCGTTCACCGATCCTGGAGAGTATCTGCAAAAGAAAATCGTACTCTTCCCGCAGCGCTGGTCTGCGGAAGCGTATACCTATCTTCTATCCACGCCTGCCTTCGCACGCTCGCTGGGGAACAGTGCCTTTCTAGCAACTGTAGGTACAGTGTGCAGTCTCGCCGTATCCTCTTCCCTGGCCTATGCCTTGTCCCAGAAGAGGTTTTATTTCCGAAAAGTACTGATGTTTCTGATCGTACTGACCATTTTGTTCAGCCCTGGAATTATTCCGAACTACTTGCTGGTCAGGGAGCTCGGGCTAATCAACAACATTTGGGCATTGATTCTGCCTGCGCTTGCCAATGGCTGGACGGTGCTGCTTATGAAAAATTTCTTCGACAGCCTGCCTGCGGAGATCAGTGAAGCGGCTTCCATCGATGGTTGCAGTGCGATCCGGACCTGGTACACCATTGTGCTCCCCTTGTCGATGCCTGCGCTTGCGGCATTTGGCTTGTTCTTTGCAGTAGGGTACTGGAATCAATTTTTCGCGGCACTTTTGTATTTGAATGATTCTGCGAAGTGGCCCATTCAGGTGCTGCTGCAGAACATGCTGCTGAATGCATCCAATATTGATCTGGTTGCACCTGGACAGCAGGTGGAGACACCGCCAACAGAGATGTTGAAGATGGCTGCCATCATTGTAGCCATTATGCCGGTGCTGGTGGTATACCCGTTTATTCAGAAGCATTTTGCAAAAGGAGCCATGGTCGGCTCAGTGAAAGGATAATCTGCATTCAGACGGGTATTCCCGGAAAGGAGGTACAGCGAGATGTTATTCAAGCGTACACGAGATCCTATGCCCAAAGGGCGTTATTTCAGGCGCAGCCTGATGATGATTCTGTTGATCGCCTGCATTCCGGGAGTCATTACGGGAGTGCTGCTGTATGGATGGATTACTATCAAAATGGAACATATTTTGCAGCAAACGCATCTGCGGCAATTTGAACAACGCACCGCATGGGTCGGCGAACAATTGGATGCGCTTGAACTGACTTTCTCACAGTGGGCCTTCGATCCGGTGTTCGATAACCGCCTGAAGGAGCTTGATTTTGTCTACAAGTACAAGCAGGTTCATGAGCTCTATCGACTGCTCCTGATGATTCAGAATTCCAATACGCTGATTGGCAAGGTTCAACTGTATCTGGAAGAACCCAGAGCGGTGAAGATGGATTCGGAGCGATATGATTTTATGAGCGACCCTAAGGAAATTGAAACGTATCACAGCCTGACTGAACAGCCGCGTGCCACCTATTGGTCCCGTTCCTTGGATGGCGCCTCCATGATGATGGTGAATCGGCTTCCGAGTGGCAGTGACGATGCTCTGGGTGCGTTAACTATAACCTTGGATAACAAACAGCTTGGCAGCATGCTGCAAACCTTGTCTCCGTATGAGAGCGGGACGACCTTTTTGCTGAATGAACAGGGAGTACCCTTGCTTCCACAGGACAAAAATCTGGGTGGATTACATCAAGCTGTCCGTGAACATGTGCTCAAGCTTGAAGAGAAGCCCAGCTCCTTCCTGATGGAATACGAGGGTATGACCTATTCGATTCAGTCGGGCACATTTCGCAGATTGGGTACAGATTGGACTTACGTATCTGTGGCTCCGTTGAATGAAATTGTAGCTCCGATTGTGTCAGTACCCCGAATCGTTCTGCTCATTAACGGAGGTGGATTGTTACTGGCTCTGCTCCTGTCATGGGTTGGTTCGCTACAGCTCTACAAGCCATTCACGAGATTGCTGCGAATATTTACTGCAAACGGTGAGGCTGAAGAGGTTGCTGTTCCTGCTCGGACTTTATGGCCAAATAGAGCGGCATCGTCTAGCTCGGCCGTGCAGCTGGATGAAATCAAGCATATCGAACAGCACTGGATTGGCGTGAATCGGGAACGTGAATCCCTCCAGCGGCGGCTGGAGGAACATCTACCACTCGCGAGGGAGAGTCTGCTGATCCAGCTGACGCTAGGTCATCTGCTGTTACCCAGTGACCGTGAATGGCGGGAACGTCTGTCCCAAGTGGGATGGAATCTCCACGACGAGCAGTTCATGATTATGCTGGCTCATATACGTCCGAGTGCTGTTACCCTTCAAGAGGGCGGCTACATCAATCGGAGTGAATCACCAGAATGGATCAGTTTGGCAGCAGCCGAGATTTTGGGAACACAGCTCGAAGATTTCCCCTACCCCTCAGAAATACTCAATTATCACGACATGTCGATCGCTCTGCTGCTCGCCATTTCTCCAGATGACCAACCGGAGGCTCTTGCATTCCGGGAACGATTCATTGCAGTAGGGCAGCGATGGTTGGATACCGTGCAGTCCGAGTTGGATGTACGCATGACGATCTCCATTAGCAAGATCACATCCGATGCCTCTCATATACCGCAGCTGGTCAGAGAGTCGAGAGCTGTTTTGAGGCAAAGGCAGTTTTCTTCAAGTGCAGGCATCATCGATATGAATGAAAAGGCAGAACAGGATAGGAAGGAACAGGGAACGTATCCGCTTGAATTGGAACAGGACATCATCTCGGCCTTACGTAACGGCGATCGGGAAACAGCCATGGAGCGCTTCCGATTGTTCATTGGCAGCTACGCCCATGTAGAAGCTACAGAGAATCAGGCCAGACAGGCAGTTTTTCAACTGCTCGCCCGGATCCAACACACCCTTTTGCAGTTAGGCGAAGATCCGGTACAGCTATTCGGTTTGGCGGTGTATGAAGAGGTGCTGCAGCTTGGTGACCTGGATGAGTTATTCTCATGGTTCAAGGAACGAATCGTGCATGTTTGCGTGGAGGAATTCACTGGCAAGGAGGAGAAGCAGATACAGATGGCTGTGCATCAGATCAAGGAGCATGCGGAACAAGAGTATGCAGAAGCGTTATCGCTCGATGAACTCGCAGACATTCACGGAATTCATTCCTACACGTTAAGCCGGGCATTCAAGCAGGCATTCGGACAGAATTTTGTGGACTATTTGACAGAGGTGAGACTCAGTCGGGCTAAGGTACTGCTCGAATCCACAGACGTCAAAATCAATGAAATTGCAGAGCAGGTTGGTTATCAGCCCAGTTATTTTAACCGTTTGTTCAAGAAAAGCGAGGGAACGACACCCAGTCGATATCGGGAGGACGTTCGTAAGCAGCGTGAGCATACTCGGGGCAACTGCTCCGTCTAATCTTCGGGACTAAGGAGAGTGGAATGTAACGTGTCACAGGTCAAGCCCGACATTATTTTTCTGATGACGGATCAACAGCGATGGGACTGCATTGGAACATTTAACGAACATATTCATACGCCGAATCTGGATCGACTTGCTTCGGAAGGGATTACGTTCCGTGAAGCGGTATGTCAATCTCCCATGTGTGCACCAAGCCGTAGTTCGATGATGATGGGATATTACCCATCACAGCTTGGAGTTCGCACGAATTATGGCGGTCTCTTTGAGGAAGACAAATTGCCCTCCGAGCCGCTGCCAGCATTAATGCAGCGAGCAGGGTATCAAACAGCCGGATTCGGGAAAACCCATTGGAATCATGGCGAAGGCGTGGATGAACCCTCTACACGCGGGTTCGAAGTGAGGTCCATCGGCCTCTCCCGGCAGAGCGGTCATTACGAGCAAGGGGCTACCATGATGGGAGATTCTCATCCTGAAGCGCTTGAAGCTTACCATCAGGAGACGAAGGACTTTGGTGGCGGAGAGGAAAACGTCAACGGCTACACGGGTCTTACGAGCCAGATTCCCATGAATCAGCATCGAGACGGATGGGTAGCCGAGCAGGCACTACAATTTTTGGATGAGGGAATAGACCCGGAAAGGCCATTGTTTTTTTATCTGTCCTTCCTGAAGCCGCATGCGGGATTCAATGTACCTCGGGAGTTTGAAGAACTCTACAAGCTGGAGGACATCCCGGACATTCCTCAGCCGCCATGGGAAGATGAAGCTTCAACGCATCTGGCAGCTTCGGATGATCTGAATGGCAATAGTCGTGATGCGTACCTCGACAAGAAGAGAGTGTGGGAGGAACGAAGTCCGGAAGAGCGGCGGAGGACCACACTCAGGTATTGGGCAAACTGCTCCTGGCTGGACCATTATTTTGGACAGGCTTTGGAGAAGCTGGAGAAACTGGGAAGGCTGGACCATGCACTGATTGTATTTGTATCGGATCATGGAGAAATGCTGGGAGAGAGGCAGTACCGCTTCACCAAATATAATCTGTATGACAGCAGCGTAAGAGTGCCGCTCATTCTGGCGGGTACCTACATTCCACCTGACAAGCGGGGAACGATGGACCGGATGCCTGCGGAGCTTGTGGACCTGGTACCGACGTTAACGCGAGCAGCAGGACTTGCCGCGAACCCGATGTTACCGGGGGTGGATTTGCTGGGTAATCTCCGGCACCGCGGAACATTTTGCGAATTTCATGGCAAAGGTGTAACGGCGCCCCATTCAGCGCCAGCTTATATGTGGCGGACAGCGGAGTGGAAGCTTATTCTGTACATTGAAGGTTCTGTCGCGGAGTCTGCTTCCAGAGTGCATGAAACCAGGGGCGAATTGTATCATCTGACTGCTGATCCGCATGAATGGACGAATCTGTATGAAGAACAGCAGCATGCCAGCATTAGGGAGCAGTTGAAGACGGAGCTGCTGATGCATCTGGCGGTTAGCTGGGCGAAGGGCCCGTTTTTCTACGATCGTGGAGGAACCAAGCCGTTAGAGTCGTGAGAGCAATAGTTGCTCTAATACTCATTGACATTTCCTAATGAAAATTCATCCCGTTGTACAAGTAAGAACAGGTTGGATAGAAATAGCTGTTGACCGGGCAGCCGGAGGCAAAGCGATTATCACTAAACCAGATCAGTCGATCTCACTCGACTGGGTCATGGGGAGGAGGTAGCAGGCTTTGCCTTTTTTGATATGCATAGTGGTAGGTCAATCCAAATAATGGAGGGGAAGCGTTGATGAAATCCATAACGACTGCAGCAAGAAAAAATAGAGTATGGTTAACCTGGCTTTTGGGTGGATTGATAGTGTTGTCTGGTATAACTTCACCGGAAGGTAGTATACCTCGGGCACATGCTGCAGGAGGGTCTGTGCCGCGCCTGGTTGAAGATCTGGGAAGAGGTCTTACTGCCGTATATCTGGGTGATAACAATGTATATCTTAGCTGGCGTCTGCTGGGTACCGAGCCACGGCAGGTTACATTTGATATTTATCGCCGTACAGGGTCCGAAGAGATCAAGCTGAATGATCAGCCACTTGCCCAAGGAACGAACTACACAGATGAGGATGTAGATGTAACCCAGAGTCATACGTATATTGTGAAGTCTTACGTGAGTGGGACTTTGCAAGGGGAAAATGCAGAGGTGGAGCTCGCAGCCGACCCTGAGATTCGCAATTACTTCCGTATTCCAATGCAAGACATAACGTCCAATCCTTCCGATTATTTTGTGCAGCATGGCTGGCCAGGTGATCTGGATGGCGATGGAGAATACGAAGTTGTGGTGACCCGGATCCCTGTCAATGGGGGCAACAAATATGTGGAGGCGTACAGCCTGACTGAAGGTTTCCTATGGCGGATTGATCTCGGTCCCTATAGTGTTACAACCATTGATACTTATAACGCACCACCTGCTTCCGTCAGCGAATTCGGGGTTGCAGGACTTGGCGGGTGGCGGGATAACGATAATATTACCGTGTTTGATCTCGATAGTGATGGGAAGGCCGAGGTGCTGCTGCGTACCTTTGAAGGTGTAACCTTTGCTGATGACAAGGTTATCCCTGCTTCAGCAGAGCGTGCGCAATATGTGTCTGTTGTGGATGGACTGACCGGTAGAGAGGCAGCACGCACAACCATTGCCAATGATTATGCAGCCGATGGTCCACTCAGCGGCCACTTTGGCATTGCCTATCTGGACGGGGAGCATCCCAGCCTGATTACAGCACTTAAGAATCGTGCACTCAGCCGCAATTTTCAGTATGTGACGTCAGCTTATGACTATACAGGTGGAGCATTGAACGAGCGTTGGAGACACGCCGGAGCGGACGGCGAATTTTTCCACCAGATTCGCATATTGGATCTCGATGAGGATGGGAAGGACGAGGTTTCCTTTGGCGGCTGGGCACTGGATGATAACGGGGAAACGTTATACAGTCTGCCTGGTGTAGTCCATGGCGATCGGTTTCATATCGCGGATATCGACCCGAATCGTCCGGGATTGGAACAATTCGGTATTCAGCAGGCCGAGAACGGAAATGTGAATCAATTTCCTTGGTTTTATGCCGATGCAAAAACGGGCGAGCTGATTCGCACAGGAGAACTTCCGCAGGACGTTGCACGGGGGACACTGGCCGATATTGATCCTCGGCACAGCGGGCTTGAGATGTGGTCCAGCTCAGGCAATATTTACAACGTGGACGGCGAAGTGATCAGTTCAGTCCAGCCTTCGACCAATTTCATAATTTGGTGGGACGGGGATGTGCTGGGTGAACTGCTGGACAAGAATTTTGTGGAAAAGTGGGACTGGGATCAGAATGGTACGATACGTCTGTTTACCGCAGATGATGTTCGTGTGAATTCCAGAAATGCTCCTGTTCTGTATGGTGATCTGCTTGGAGACTGGAGAGAAGAGGTTCTCTACGAAACAAGTGACTTCAAGGAGCTGCGCCTGTACACAACAACGATACCTTCTGACGTTCGCATCTACACACTGCCGCATAATCCGGCTTATCGCAATGGCCTGGCTGTAAAAGGATACATGCAATCCCTCCTGACCGATTATTATCTGGGCGACGGCATGTCAGAACCTCCGTATCCGAATATTCGTCCAGCTGTGTACAATAAGGAATAGGCCATAATCCTGCGGAAGGAGATGTTTCAGATGCATGATCAGTTTCGCCAAAGCACATCATCCTGCTGCTGTGCTGCAAGTCGAGGCGGGCAGTTGAAGGAGAAGACCGTTCCTTTTAGCGCATCGGAGGTTTTGGCTTCCAGGGAGCTTGATTCGCCATCGGCTGGTGAGAAGGAATCGGGACGCATCTTAATTGAAAGTGGACGTTTCCTGATGGGTACGAATGACCCCGAGGCCTTTACAGCTGATGGAGAAGGACCTGTCAGGGACGTCAAGGTAGACTCCTTTTACCTGGATGCATGTACGGTCACCAATGCTGAGTTTGAACGATTTGTAAGGCAGACAGGCTATCAGACTGAAGCTGAACAATTCGGCTGGTCCTTTGTGTTCCATTCGTTCGTCAATTCGCAAACGGCAGCACAAGTTCGAACAGTAGTTCAGCAAACGCCCTGGTGGTGGGTGGTTGAAGGTGCAAATTGGGCACACCCTGAGGGTCCGGACACGCATATCCGTGAAAGGGATGACCATCCGGTTATCCATATTTCCTGGAATGATGCTAACGCCTATTGTCACTGGGCTGGTAAACGGTTGCCAACCGAAGCCGAGTGGGAATATGCAGCCCGTGGGGGATTGATTCAGAAGAAATACCCTTGGGGAGATACCTTGCGACCTGAAGGCCAGCACTACTGCAACATATGGCAGGGCGTTTTCCCAACCAAAAACAATGCAGCGGACGGTTACGCGGGTACGGCTCCATCCAGATCATTTCCACCAAACGGGTATGGATTGTATAACATGGCAGGCAATGTGTGGGAATGGTGTGCGGACAACTACGTCACAAATCACGAGAAGCCTGCAATGGCTGACACTGCATTGTACGATGAAGTCCGCAAGGTGTTAAAAGGGGGTTCCTACCTATGCCATCGCTCCTACTGCAACCGTTACCGAGTGGCAGCAAGAATTCCCAACACACCGGATACATCCACTGGACACATCGGTTTCCGATGTGCCGCGAATGTGTTGACCGTATAGCTGCTAGACGTCAATCCGCTACTTTGACCCGAATCAGCAATCCAAACAGCCCCAACACGGCAAACGCGATAAATGCTGTCGTATTGGAGAACACATCAATCGTGTAACCCGCAATGGAAGAGCCAAAGAACTGTCCTGCACCCAGCGCAAGAAAGGCAAGGCTAATCCCAATCGACGTATTTGGACGAAATAGTCTGGTCGCCCACACGATAAACACGCTGGTCAGGAAGATGTAGGTGCTTCCGAACATAACGGCAGACGTCAGGCTCGCGGTCATGGATGGCAGAATAATAACACCAAGGGAAATGGCGAGCAGCAGGATACCGACATGATAGGAACGCCCAATTCCAATTCGTTCGATAATTCGGCCGGCACAACCGCCCAAAATTCCCAAAATACCCATCACAATCCAGAACAATACGGCTTCCGAATCGGAGGCCCCTTTTTCGTCCGTCAGAAAGCTTCGCGCGAACGTCCAATAGATCGCAGAACTAAAGCCTGTCAATAGGGAAGCCATAAGCAGAGCTACACCAGGTCTGGTGGGTTTCATGCAAGCCCAGAGTGATTTGGTGCAAGGCTCAGTTTTGAGTGGAGAAAGAGCGCGTCTGTTCCACAGTAGAACCAAAACACCAAGAACGGCGAAAAAAATGTAGGACCAGCGCCAGTATTCACTGAACAATAGATAAATTGGGCCGGAAACGATAATGCCGAAGCTTGTTCCCGTGTTAATCCAGCTGTTACCCCTGGCCTGCTGCTCAGGCTGAAGTTCCGCATAGACGGTGTTACCCAAGGCAGGAGAAGCCAGGCCTGTGCTCAGTCCCGCGAGAAATACGGCTATGGTTAGGACCAAGGCATTTGGAGAAAGGGCGATGCCAAGTAAACCAAGTATGGCGCTTATACCTGCCATATGAATAACCGGGTAGTGACCGATGCGATTAATAATCAAAGGTGCAATGATCAAAGACAGACAATAGGCAATATAAGTAGCCGAATTGATTGCACCGGACTGGGTATCATCCAGCTGCAGCGATTCCGAAATTTCCGGCATGAACAGACCATAACTGAATCTTCCGAACGCATAACATACCGAAATAAGTGCGATCCCGGGAAAAATAATTTTTTTCAACATATCCACCGCCTTTTTAGATAGAACGATCATTATATTTCTGCAGAAATAAAAAAGTGAGTTGAACTATAACTCACCCGGTGTGGGACGACTTGAAACTATTTCGAGTCATGTCAAGTAGTTCCCGACAGACAATACCCACATCTTGGGTCTCAGCGAGCGCGGTGGAGCCCTCCAAGAGTAGGAAAAATCGGATCATATCCCGATCCGTTATCGATGCATCCAATTTTTTTATCAGAGTCATCACATGTTTTTTGTGTGCATGGACAGTCTGGACAATCATGTGTTCCGAATCACCGCCAAACTCTTCCTTGGCACGCAAAAACATACAACCTCGGGACTCGTGCTCCATCAGCCAACGTGCATGCCCTTCAGCTAGATTCAGAAACAGGGATTGCGCCTTGTTATCTGCGTACTGTCTCAGTTGTTCCAGATATCGTTGTTCTCTCCGAAGGAGAACTTCCACGATGAGGTGATCCTTGGAATCAAAGTGATTATATAAGGTCATGATGGCAATCTCTGCATCCGTGATAATCCGCTTCAGGCCGATGGAGTGAAATCCATGGTGATAGAATAATTCTTCCGCGACGTTCAACAGCATTTCCTTTTTGCTGCTCATAGCTACAAACTCTCCCTTTAGGCTCAGATAGAACGATCATTATACCCCAAATTATAACAATCCAATTCGGTTGTCAAATTCTGTGAACCATTTCGATCTCCATTCCGTGCAGTGTGTCTACCCACTCTGCGGGACATCCATCGTCCGTGATCACCATGGAAATCTGATCCAGGGGTGCGATCTGTGCAAAGGTGGAACGTCCAAATTTGGTATGGTCCGCTACAAGAATAGATTCCTCCGCACGTTCCATCATCTTGCGGGAGATCTGGGCTTCCTCCAGCATATAATCTGTGATGCCGTCTGTTAACGATACACCCCCGGCAGAGATGAATGCTTTGTTGACTTTGAACTGATTCAACAATTCATGAGCAAGATGCCCAGTTGAGGCTTGTACCGCGGGATTGATATCGCCTCCGGCAAAAATGATCTTTCCTGCGAAATCCTCCAGTGCACAGGCAAGAATGGGCACAGAGTTGGTAATAACCGTGATCTGCGACCGATTTCTCAGCTGACGCATGATTTCCAGCGTGGTTGTTCCATTGTCTAACATTACAGTTTCCCCATCCTCAATAATTGAGGCTGCAGCAGTGCCGATGCGCTGTTTCTCGGTCATTTGCAGTAATGAACGCTTCTGAAAAGAGGCTTCAATCATCCCTGATCGCACACGAACTGCACCGCCATAGACTTTACGCAATTCGCCTTCCTTTTCAAGCCGGTCCAAATCGCGCCGGATGGTCTCCGTTGATACCTGAAAGTGGTCAGCCAGCAGCTGCACCTGAACTTTTCCCTGGGTTGCCAATTGAGCTAGAATGGTCTGTCTGCGTTCTTCGTAGGTTAATGACATAAAATGTCCTCCGTATTCCATTTCGTACTTTTTTCTATTCTACGTTAATTTTCATACTTCTAGCTATAGTCTGCTTGTTGCATGACCGGAATAATGTATTGACAGGATGAAGAGGTGGAGATAAGATCGGATCAAATAATCAACATAAAACCACATAAAACCACAATGATGTGGTATAGGTACATAACGAACTATTAGGGGGAACCAATATGAGAGTTCAGCTTGCATTTCAAGCGGATGAAACGTTCAAAATTGTTCAGTTTACAGATCTGCATTGGAAAGATGGTCGGCCTGAAGACTTGCGTACCCGTCAGTTGATGAAAACGGTCATTGAAATAGAGCAGCCGAATCTGGTCGTATTTACGGGTGATGTGATTTACACAGGTCCTGTTGATCCTGGGAAGAAGGCATGCGAGCATCCCGAACAGGCCTTCTGCGAAGCCGTATCTGTTGTGGAGGAATGTGGGATTCCGTGGGCCTTTGTGTACGGTAACCATGATACCGAGAATCGCATTACACCGGCTGGTCTGATGGATGTGATTCAGGAACATCACCACACGGTAACGGAACCGGGTCCCGAAGAAATTGCAGGGCTGGGCAATTACACCCATGAGATTGCAGGAGCAAATGGCACTCCGGCAGCCGTGTTGTATTTTCTTGATTCGGGAAGCTATTCGGTGTTCCCGGAGATCCCCGGTTATGGCTGGGTTCAGCCCAATCAGATCCAATGGCTGATGTCTGAATCCACACGCGTGAATCCCGGCCGGAGCCGCGGGGAGAAGCTACCAGCCTTGGCGTTTTTCCATATCCCGATTCCCGAATATCAAGTGATGTGGGACACTAAGACATGTTACGGCAGCAAGCACGAACCCGTCTGTGCTGCGCAAGTCAACTCTGGTCTGTTCTCGGCGCTGCTGGAGATGGGTGATGTGATGGGAACGTTCTGCGGGCATGATCACGTAAATGATTTTCACGGTGAACTCCACGGCATTCGTCTCTGTTACGGGCGCTCGAGCGGGCACAATACCTATGGAAGAGAAGGCATGCTGCGCGGCGGAAGAGTCATTCAGCTGAAGGCAGGGCAGCGCAGCTTCAATACCTGGATTCGTCTCGAAGACGGATCGCTCGTCGTAGAACAGCCGGAACATCAACCTGAGAACACTTCAGCTAAATAGACTTGAAAGAGCAAGGGAAGTAGAGAGGAACGAATGACGTATGATTTTACCGATATTACTGGTGCTCGCATCCGGAATGGCTCATGCCGTCTGGAGCATGTTCACCAAACGAAGTTTGAATAAAAGTGTATTTTTGTGGTCCATCATGATGATTCCTACTGTCATCCTGCTGCCTGTACTCATTGTGGAGTTGGTACGTGAACCCTTAACCATGCCGGCTTATGCCCTGTTGGTTCTGTCAATGGCTTTGCAGGCATTATATTCCTGGTTGTTATCCCAAACCTACGAGCTGGGTGACTTGTCTCAGATTTATCCAATTATGCGGGGAACAAGTACCTTGCTGGTGCCTTTGATCGGTGTTATTTTCCTCGGGGAAACCTTGTCTTCGTTCGGATGGATCGGGATTGCCTGCATGCTCGGTGGATTTCTAGTACTTAGCGGGGTAGGAGGAGGAAATGATGCCAGGCAGGGCTCCCGTACACAGGGATTGAAGCCGGTCCTCATGGCTTTATGTGTAGGGTTATGTACGACCAGTTATGTATTTGTGGACAAATTGAACCTGCAGCATATCTCGCCCTTGTCGCTGCTTGAGGTGACGAACATCGGATTTGTTGCCGGACTGACTCCCGCGCTTCTGGCTTCCCGGCAATTACGCCAGGAGTGGAAAGTGAACCGATCCACCATTATGCTTGGGGCACTATTGAACCCAGGTTCGTACCTGCTGTTTCTGTTTGCTTTACAGCAGGCCCCCATGGCGAGACTGGGCCCTTTGCGTGAAGTGGGAACGGTATTTGCGGCGTTCCTCGGCATTTTATTGTTGAAAGAGCAGCAGGGGAAAAAGCGGATTCTTTGCTCCATCGTCGTTTTTGGCGGAATCCTGCTTATTGGCATGTGGGGATGAATATTCAATTCCAGTTTTTGGATATATAGTGTATACTCATGAATATTGAACCGCTTTCACAAGGAGGATGAATCATTGAAGGTACACCGCTTGGAAGATATTCATTTTCGTGATCCCTACATACTGGCCTTACCATCCCGCAAGAAATACTATTTATACGGTTCCATTGGGCAAAATGTGTGGAACGGTCCAGCGATTGGTTTCGATGTGTATGAGAGCGATGATTTGGTGGCTTGGCATGGGCCCATTCCGTGTTTCCGTCCGCCTGCGGACTTTTGGTCTGATCATCATTATTGGGCTCCGGAAGTGTATGAGTGGGAGGGGCGATATTATATGTTTGCCAGCTTCAAGGCTGACCGTGTCCCAAGGGTAACCGGTGTGCTGGTGGCTGATCAGCCCGAAGGCCCGTTCGAATTGTGGAGCCGCTCCCTCACTCCTCCCGACTGGGAATGCCTGGACGGCACGCTCTACGTGGATGATCATGGGGATCCCTGGATGATATTCTGCAAGGAATGGGTACAGGTCGAGGATGGCGAGATGTACGCTGTCCGACTGACACCGGATCTAAAAGGAACGATTGGCGAGCCCTTGCTGCTGTTCCGGGCTTCTGAAGCTTCATGGTCAATCGGAAGTGGAGAGCAGCACAGCCGTTATGTCACGGATGGTCCTTTTCTGTACCGGATGCAAAATAATGAGCTGGTCATGATGTGGTCCACAACAGGACAAGACGGTTATACGCTGGGTCTGGCCCGCTCGGTATCAGGCAAACCGCAAGGTCCATGGAAGCAGGATGATACACCGCTATTCACCGAAAACGGCGGACATGGCATGTTATTCCGTACCTTCGAAGGGGAGCTGTGTCTTACGATCCATGCACCAAACGATCATCCGAATGAACGTCCAATTATCATTCCCATTCAGGAAAAAGACGGGCAGCTTATGCTAGTCGAAGATTCCAAATAAATCTTTCAAATCCCCTCAGTGTAGACGTATCTTATGAAGCATCTGTCCAGATGATCTTCAAGGTATGGACTGAGGGGATTTGTGTATTTTATCGAACGTGCTCAAGCGTGGTATATTGGAGTTAGAGAGTTTCAAGAGGTAGAGTCATAGATTTAGGCCTAAAGAGCAAAGAAGTAAGGGGAGGATCAGGTGCTGCTTGAAGAGAGATTCACCCAGTCCATTAAGGCACATGAGAAATTAATGCAAGATTTGCGGCAGGTTCGGAGTCTTGAGCTGCCTCAGTGTTACATCGGTGCGGGGTATATTCGTAATTACATTTGGGATCTTCTCCATGGATATACAAGGCGCGAACTGCACAGCGATATTGATGTGGTATACTTCGATCCCGAGGACATGAATGAAGGGCGCGATGTACAATTGGAGCAGCAGCTGCGGAAGGCGACAGACAATCCCAAGTGGTCTGTGAAAAACCAGGCGAGAATGCATCTGCGCAATGGCACAGTGCCTTATCAGTCTACAGAAGATGCCCTGCGGTACTGGCCCGAGATCGTAACCGCCATAGGCGTCCAGTTGGATGAACAGGACCAGATTGGGTTCTGTGCCCCGCATGGATTAGATGACCTGTATGCATTAACTGTTCGCCGCAGTCCATTATACGAGAATGTCCTGGAGTACAACCAGCGTGTAGAGAAGAAGCGCTGGCAGGAGCAATGGCCAAAGCTCACGATTGTGAAAGGATGAGTTTCAAAGGCCGTAATGGACCCCATAATGAACCTGCTTACATACGATCCATGGAGCCTGGGGGCAAATTTGGGTCGTAACGAACATTCATTATCATTTGTTTATTTGGTATACAACAGCCTGATTATGGGATCCGTAGAGAGCAAGCGGTGCAGGTTTAAGAAGGAGTGTTACCCGGTTAATGAAAAAGTTTATTCAAGATAAAGGGCTGATCATTGATCTTGTTCTGGTAGCCTGTTTTGTCGTTTTTCTGATATTCTGGGGCCGAAATTTCGCGGTAATGTTGTTTGGGCTGCTTACGGTGGCTTTTATCGTACTTCGACGGATTGACTACCAGAAGCACGTGGTGCTTAAGCGCATTTTGTTAACGGCGTTCAGTGTTGGTGCGGTTTCCTTTGTCATTATTGAAGCGCTGGTATTTACGCAGCTGAATGCGAATGATCCGGAGCAGGCGGATTATGTCATTATCCTGGGGTCAGGCATCAGAGGCACCGAGCTATCACTAACACTGAAGCAGAGGCTGGATGCCAGTCTGGACTATATCCGCAACCATCCGCAGACACCGGTCATTGTATCCGGAGGCCAGGGGCCAGGGGAGTCGATCCCTGAAGCACTCGCCATGAAAAACTATCTTGTGGACCAGGGAATTACGCCAGCCCAGGTTATTATGGAAGACAAGTCAACGAGCACGCAGGAGAATATGGCCTTTTCCAAAAAAATCATCGACGAAGCGGGGCTGGAGCACCCCGAGATCATGATTGTCACCAGTGACTACCACATGTTCCGTTCCAAGTACTTGGCTGCCAAAAACGGCTACGCAGCCGAATACGGCATTTCGGCCCCGTCTCCGGGATACCTGAAACCGATCAACATGATCCGTGAGTATTTTGCGGTGGTCAAGGCTTTTATGTAAAGTTAATCTTCTCTATTCACAATTAAAAGTTTAACGAGGTTCTGAATCTCAAAACATGTATGTGCAAAAAGCAGTTAAGCAGAATGAATTCTGGCTTAACTGCTTTTTGTCGTTGTTCAAGTGAATTCAAGGATACTCAGCCAAATCATGTTATAATATACGTCATTAATAGAAGAACGATGTAGGAGTGAATGACGATTACCACTTATATGTTACCTGCTCTCTATGAGCAAAAGAAGATTTCAATGAACGACATGGAAGAAATTGTACGACTGCTTGCACAAGCACCATTATTATATGATGACGGCTTAAGCATCCGGGTCGAGGATTTCACGGAAGGTTTGGACATGGAAATCAAGCATGAGGTTCGGCCTGCTCTAATGGAGCTGTATGACCTGGCTGTTAAGGCCTGTCGGCAGTTCCCTGATCCGGCTGCGTATGAGCAGTTTCAAGATGCCCTGGGGTTACAGGCAGAACTGTGGCAGGAAGAAGTGCTTGATCTTGCCTCGTGGATGAACTGGCTGAAGCAGGTTGGGGAAGGACAGAAGGCCCTGCCGGAGTATGATTTTGCAAGTATGCTTGGGACACTGCCCGAAGGATTCATGATTCATGATTTCTATGATGAACTCCGTTATCAGTTGGAGCAGAATCCGTCAAACACCTGGGCTATTCAAGAGCGGGATCGGCTGTATGCAGCCATGGGTGCCAGATAACATCGAACGAAACGTGCAGTAACCGTGTTTATCCATATATGAGGGATTGTCTTATCGCTTATGGAAATGAGGGGATCACGTGAAGAAGGTTGTATTGGCCGGAGGTACGGGATTTGTCGGTCAGGATTTTGCGCAAAGGTTCAAGAAGCTTGGATATGAGGTGCTCATCATCTCACGTCAGCCAGGTCATATTGCCTGGGAGGACTTCAATGGTATCAGGCGAGCACTTGAAGGTGCCGAAATGTTGATTAACCTGGCCGGGAAATCTGTAAACTGTCGTTACACCGATGAGAATCGCAGGATTATCCTAGAGTCCAGGACCAGCACGACACGTATTCTTGGCGAGTCTGTCCTTGAATGTGATCATCCGCCTGAACTATGGATCAATTCAAGTACGGCCACGATATACAGACATGCAGAAGACCGCCCCATGACAGAAAAAGAGGGTGAGATTGGCTCCGGATTCTCTGTGGATGTTGCCAAGGCGTGGGAACAGGCTTTCTTCGAATTCAGTCTGCCGTCTACCCGCCAGATTGCCTTGCGTATTGCAATTGTGCTTGGCAAAGGCGGCGTCATGGAGCCGCTCACGAATCTGGTGCGTTTTGGCTTGGGCGGATCCCAGGGAGCTGGAACACAGCAGTTCAGCTGGATTCATATTGAAGATTTGTTTCGCATGGTCCTTTATTTTCAGCAGCACCCGGCACTTGAAGGGGTATTTAATGCTTCGTCTCCGCATCCGGTTACCAACCGCCAACTGATGGAGAGCCTGAGAAGTCATATGGGCGTCCGCATTGGACTCCCTTCCCCTCGCTGGATGCTTGAAGTGGGAGCGCGATTTATCCGGACCGAAACGGAGCTGGTCCTCAAAAGCCGCTGGGTTATCCCAGAGCGGATGGAGCAGGAAGGGTTCACATTTGTATACGATACACTCGACACCGCTCTAGATGAAATTCTGAAATAGTGTGGATTACTGAACAACCATATTGAATACAAAGTTCCATTCGGAAGGGCAGATGATCTGCCCTTCTGCTGTATGTTCTGGAGATTCGGGTCCGCTGACGTTTCGGGATCTCTGGTGCAGTGTAAAAGTCATTTGAATCAGTCAGATGAAACAGAAAGAGGTTGGGGAAATGCAACGTAGAAGAGTGAGAATTGCCGGAACGGGGAAGTATCTGCCGGAGCGAAAAGTAACGGACGAGGAGCTGGATATCCGCTTGAATGTGGCGGCAGGCTGGGTCTCCAAAGCCACGGGCGTAGGTGTTCGCCATTATGCTTCCGGTCAGGAGACATCTTCGTTCATGGGGGCGAGAGCAGCAGAAGCTGCGCTTGCCGACGCAGGACTGCAATTTGCCGACATCGACTGTCTGGTGTGCACCAGCGGTACGAAGGAGCAGCCTTTGCCAAGTACTGCGGTATTTATTCAACAAGCCATGGGAGAACAGGAATCAGGCATACCGGCATTTGATATGGATGCAACCTGTCTGAGTTTCCTAAACGGTCTGGACGTCATTTCCTATATGGTGGATGCGGGTCGTTATCGCCGGGTACTGCTCGTAGCAACGGAGATCGCTTCTGCAGGTTTGAATTGGTCGGATAAGGAGAGTGCGGCCCTCTTCGGCGATGGAGCCGCCGCGGTCATTATCGAACGTTCCGAAGAAGAGCAATCCTCCCGGATTGTGCATGCTTCCCTGAAAACGTACAGTCGAGGGGCGAGATTCTCGGAAATTGCCGGTGGGGGGACACGGCTGCATGCCTCCAATTATGTGGCCGATCAGCCGGAGCCTTACCTTTTTCACATGGATGGGCAGGCAATCTTCCGGATGGCTTCCAGGCTTCTTCCGGGGTTCATGGACGATATGCTGAAGACCTCCGGAAACCGGATGGAAGATTTTAAACTGGTCATTCCGCATCAGGGCAGTGCCATGGCCATGAGATTGATTCGCAAGAAATTGAATATTCCCGAAGACCGCTTTATGGACATTACACGAAACCATGGGAATACCATTGCCGCATCCATTCCCATGGGACTGCATGAGGCGATCAAGCAGCAGCGTATCCGGCGAGGTGATCGGGTGCTCCTGATCGGAACGGCCGCTGGATTGTCATTGGGAGGACTTATTTTTGATTACTAGATTAAGAGAATCCGATGATGCTTCCGCAATCCGAAGTGTGTTACTCACTGGGGGACGTGCTCCCGTTACGCTTGATCTGGCACGCATGCTTCGGCGCGCAGGTTATCGTGTGTATGTTGCGGAGAGTGCATCACGTCATCTGTGCAGACTGTCCAGAGTGGTGGAGCAATGCTTTGTTGTACCATCCCCGCGTCATGAAACAGCCGCATATCTGTCTGAACTGGAGCGGATCATTCAAGCATCGCAGATCGACCTGCTCATTCCGATGTGTGAAGAGGTGTTCTACATTGCGCAGGGAGCAGAGAGCTTGCGTCCTTATTGCCATGTCCTTGTTTCTCCACTGGAGCAATTGCATAAGCTGCATCACAAGTTTCGATTTATCCAGCTTGCGCAATCCATAGGCCTTGCAGTACCGGATACACGTCTGATTACCAGCCGGGAAGAATGGATTCATACACAATCTGTTCTGGACACGGAAGGGAAGTGGGTATGGAAGCCGGTATATTCCCGATTTGCCGCTAGAGTTCGCATGCCTGGCTCACGGAACGTTCCTCCGGGTGAGGAAGAAATATCATCCGCTCTCCCTTGGGTAGCTCAGGCTTACGTTCCTGGGCGAGCGTTGTGCACGTACAGCGTTGCGTATGAAGGGCGAATTGTGGCCCATACCACGTATGACAGCCGCTATCGCACAGGCAGCGTGGGAGCCAGTGTCTATTTCGAACACGTGGAGCACGAGGGTACATATGAGTGGGCTCAACAATTTGTAGAGGCTACCGGATTTAGTGGTCAGATTGGTTTTGATTTTATTGAAGGGCCGGAGGGCCGAGTGGTTGCAATTGAGTGTAATCCCAGGGCTACGAGCGGAATCCATCTCTTCTACCCGGGGGATGAATTCGTGCTTGCCATCGTTACGCCTGAGTCGCTCGCAAAGGAAGGTATCCTGATAACTCCCAAGCAGCACAGCAAGGCGATGCTCATGCTGCCTATGCTGGGTAGCGGATTGCAGCAGATTGGACGACCGGATCAGTGGCGAGCATGGATGACAGCCTGGCGAGGTACAAGAGATGTCGTACACCTGCAAAATGATAGACGCCCCATGCTGGAACAAGCGGCCGTGGTGCTGTCCGCCTGGCGTCTTGCACGCAAATACAAGCTATCTCTGACTGAAGCATTGACTCACGACATAGAATGGAACGGTGAACAACCATGAATAGAGCATTGGTTACAGGAGCAACAGGGTGTTTGGGCAGACATCTGGCTTTAAGGCTTGCGGAACAGGGCTGGCGAGTGACGGGGATGGGCCGAAAAAAAGAATACGGTGTTCAGCTGGAAGCCGAAGGTATCTATTTTTATCAAGGTGACCTACGTGACAAGTCAGTTGCGGCTGAGGCATGTGCCAATCAGGATGTAGTCTTTCACTGTGCGGCGCTATCGTCGCCTTGGGGCAAATATCAGGACTTTTACAGCAGCAATGTGGAAGCGACGCAGCATCTGGTCGACGGTTGCAGGCGAGCGGGTGTACAGCGATTCATCCACGTATCAACGCCCAGCGTGTATTTTAATTATATACCCCGATATGACATTCATGAGGATGACCCTATGCCAGTCAAACCAGCGAATCATTATGCAGCGACCAAAAGAATGGCGGAGCAAGTGGTGCTTCGGGCCCATGCAAACGGACTTCCTTCCATCATGATTCGCCCGAGAGCCATCTTTGGCCCGTATGATCAGACGCTTTTCCCCAGAATCGTTGCAGCCAACCGTAAATCAGGAGTGCCCATGATTGGGGGCGGCCACGCTGTCATTGATCTCACCTGTGTGGATAATGTCGTGGATGCACTGCTGTTATGCTGGAGTGCGCCGCCTGAAGCACTAGGGAGAGCATACAATATTTCCAATGGCGACCCGAGGCCGTTCCACGAACTAGTAAGTTATTTGTTTGAATTGCTTGAGATGCCGCTGCACCGCCGAAATATTCCCTACAGGGCAGCTTATGGAGCAGCATCGCTGCTGGAGGGTGTGCATCGTCTCCTGCCTCTACTAGGCGAACCGCAGCTAACCAGATACACCGTGGGTTCGTTAGCCGTCCCGCAAACGCTGAATATTTATGACGCCCGAGAGCAAATAGGCTATACACCCCGAGTAACCATTGAAGAAGGCCTGCAGCAGTTTGCAGATTGGTGGAGGGCAGAATCATGCTGACAACAACGAAGGTAGAACTTCATCTGGGCGCGGCAGGCTTCTGTACCCATCCGGAGTTTCTGACCATTCGGGGCGGAAGCTTACGGCCAGTGCCCTTTCCTGCGGGCTTTGCCTGTATTATTCATCCCGTGCATGGTCCGATGCTGCTGGACACGGGGTACAGCTCCCGTTTTTTCAAGGAGACGGCACATCTGCCGAATGCGCTGTATCGCCATATTACGCCTGTGGTGTATCGTGAAGAGGACAGTGCAGTACAATTTCTGGCTAGGTTAGGGTTAAAAGCATCTGATATTCGTTACATCATTCTCTCCCATTTTCACGGCGATCATATCGCAGGAGTGCGTGACTTCCCGGAGGCGCAGTTCATCTATCTGCCCCAGGCGTATGAGGCGGTGCGATCACTTGGCCCGTTGGCGGCTGTGAAATCCGGATTCTTATCCGGACTTTTGCCTGTAGATTTTGCAGACCGATCCTTGCCCGTGATGATACAGCCAAAGCGATGGACGAAGACGGGAGACGACTTCCCTTTTTCTGAAGTATACGATCTTTTCGGTGATGGCAGCCTGCTTGGTGTGGAGGTATCCGGTCATGCAGAAGGCATGATGGGCATCCTGCTCAGCACGGGGGAACAGGACTACTTCCTGTGTGCGGATACGGTGTGGTCCAGCCGGGCCTTCCGTGAACAGCGCAGACCGCATGTGCTCGCAGGCATGATTATGTCGGATCGATCCGAATATAGAATGAATTTCGATAAGCTTGTGCAGCTGCATCAGCAGTTTCCCGAGATTCGGATTGTACCCAGCCATTGCTTGGAAGCGCTGAATGCCTGGGGGACGGGAGGAAGTTACATATGAGTACCATGCGTATTGTCTATCATTATGCCTTGGCGCGTGGACTGCGAAAATGGAAATCACGTAAGGAGCTTGAACACTGGCAGGAACGTCAGATCCTCCGTCATATCGAGCGAGTTCGTGTACAGTCCCCGTTTTACCGAGAGTGGTGGGGAGATGCTGAAGCATCCGCCTGGAGAAGCTTTCCGATAATTGATAAAAAGATCATGATGCAGCATTTCGACCAGCTCAACACGGTCGGGATTTCGAAGAACGAGGCCATGACCCTTGCCGGAGAAAGTGAGGATACACGTGATTTCAAGCCGTCTGTTCAAGGTATTACGGTTGGTCTCTCCTCTGGGACATCGGGGAACCGGGGATTATTTCTTGTGAGTGAGCGGGAGCAAGATGCCTGGACGGGGACAGTGCTGGCCAAACTGCTGCCTGGAGGGCTGTGGAAGCCTGCCAAGATTGCCTTTTTCCTGCGGGCTAACAGTAATTTGTATGAATCGGTGCAGCGGGGCAAGCTGCAATTCCAATATTTTGATCTGTTGGAACCCGTGCATACCTTGGTCGAGCGTATGGAAGAGTATCGTCCCACCGTGTGGGTAGCTCCTCCATCGATGCTTAGAATGCTGGCCGATGCATATCAAGCGGGATCCCTGACGGCGACACCCGAGAAAATCATCTCTGTTGCCGAAGTTCTGGATCCACTCGATCACAAGGTGCTGGAGCGCGTCTTTGGTCAAACGATCCATCAAGTCTATCAGTGCACAGAGGGATTCCTGGGTGCGACCTGCCGTCTTGGCACACTGCATTTGAATGAAGATATTGTCCATATTGAAAAAGAGTTTATTGATCCCGCTTCCCGGCGATTTGTACCCATTATTACGGACTTCTCCAGGACATCACAGCCGATAATCCGGTACCGGCTAAATGACATTCTAACCGAGGCGGCCGCCCCATGTGATTGTGGCTCTCCCTTTACCGCCATAGATCGGATCGAAGGCCGCTGTGATGATACGCTTTACTTTTCACATCGTCATACCGGCGAGGAGGTACCTGTATTTCCGGACTTCATCACCCGTGCGGTCATTGCCGCTTCACCGGATCTGGAGCACTACCGGGTTGTTCAGCGCAGCGACGGATCGCTGGAAATCGCTCTTCGCCTTGGTGGAAATAGTGATGATCTCGAGTGGGTGAAGGGCGAAGTGCAGCGTCAACTACTGAAACTGGGAGAGCGGCTTGAGTGCACTGTACCACAGACGGATTACGTTCCGTATACATTCGAACCCGGAATGACCAAGCTGCGCAGAGTGGAGAGACAGCGTGGTTGAACTTGGACTTAAGCGAAGCGAATATTCCGCTATGTTCAGTCATGTGATGATAGAAAGGGAGAAGCGAATAGATTCATTGGAGGAAGGTGGACGGGGAGATGGTACAGAACATTAAGGGAGAGACTGCACCTGTAGCGTTAATTACAGGCACCTCGAGTGGGTTCGGAATGCTTACTGCGATTACACTTGCCAAGCAGGGATACCGGGTTGCCGCAACCATGCGCGATCTGAGTCGGAATGAAGAATTAGTCCAGCTGGCAGAACAAGCAGGCATTACGGATCGATTGCATTATATGCGTCTGGATGTGACGGATTCGGATTCGGTACAGGCGGCTGTGGCGGCAGTGCTTCAGATGTATGGGCGAATTGACATGTTGGTGAACAATGCAGGGTTTGCTGTTGGTGGTTTCATTGAGGAAGTAACGATGGACAATTGGCGGCGGCAAATGGAGACGAATCTCTTCGGTCTCATTGCAATGACGCGTGCGGTTCTTCCTGTCATGCGTGAACAGAAGCGGGGACTCATCATCAATCTCTCCAGTGTGAGCGGTTTGTCGGGGTTCCCTGGCTATGCACCCTATGCTGCTTCCAAATTTGCTGTGGAAGGTTTCACCGAAAGTCTTCGGCATGAGATGGCTTCGTTTGGCGTAAAGGTAGTCCTGGTTGAGCCGGGAGCGTATCACACACCTATTTGGAATAAAGGACTGGGTGAAATTCATCGCAATGATGACTCCCCTTATAAAGAAAAGCTGGATGCGGTGCTTCGTTACTCTGCACATGCGGGCCAGACTGCGCCCGATCCGCAGGAAGTGGCTGACCTGATCGCCCGCATTGCACGCATGCGTGCACCACGGCTCCGCTATGCACTCGGCAAAGGATCTCGTGTGCTCATTATTGGCAAAACGCTGCTTCCGTGGAAGTGGTTGGAGTGGATTATTGCGCGTGGTCTGAAATAGGGCAGACCTTATTAATTTTAGTCAGGAGGGCTTGAACTTGTTTGAAGTCATCGTGATTGTATTGCTTTTAGTCGTTGTAGGACTGTTATTCCGGATCAACAGCAAGCTCCCTGAACGTGATTGGGTGAAGGAAGCGATGGAGCGAGACGTGTCGAAATAAAAACATGGGAGGTTTTCACGTTGAAAATTGCTTTTGTTTTGTTTGATGGTTTAACTTTTCTTGATTTTGCAGGATTTTATGATGTAATCAACCGGCTGAATTTCTTTGAACCAACCAAGGGCAGTACATGGGAAACTTGCGCGATGACCGATCAGGTCACGGACGAATCCGGACTAACGCTCCAAGTGGATCGAGTGAAACCGGACTTGGGTGAATACGATATGGTTTTTGTACCTGGTGGCATGGGTACGCGCAAACTTCGGTTCGATGAAGCTTTCGTGGGATGGCTGAAACAGGCGGAGAAGGTTCCGATGAAGGTGTCGGTATGTACGGGCTCTTTGCTGCTGGGTGCGGCTGGTTTTCTTTCTGGTAAGAAGGCAACGACTCATCCTAATGTATATGATCTACTGCAGCCGTACGCAGATGAGGTCATCAAGACCCGGATTGTAAAGGACGGAAATGTCATTACGGCCGGTGGTGTCGCCACGTCGATTGATCTCGGAATTTATGTACTGGGATTGCTTGCCGGACAGGAGGCAGCCGAGAATGTGAAGCGGCAGATCGATTATCCTTACGAGATGCAAGGAGTGATCGAAGAATGAGCGAAGATATCAAGCAGAGCCGGTTCATTATCCGTAATATCGGGCGCGAAGAAGCCGATCAATACTGGTCTTTGCGTCTGGAGGCACTGAAAAATCATCCGGAGTCCTTCGGAGCATCATACGAGTTGTCTGTTCAGCTTCCCATGAATGAAGTGCAGGATCGCATACATAATGAGCCTGATGATTACATTCTTGGAGCCTATACAGCAGAAGGAACAGAAGGAATACTGGCTGGAATGATGGGTTTCAAGAGAGAATACGGCATGAAACTCAGGCACAAGGGATTCATCTGGGGGGTATATGTGGCCCCGCAATATCGGGGGCATGGTCTTGCTTCAAGGCTGCTTCGAGAAGTATTGAAACGGGGAGAGACCTTGGAGGGCATCAGGCAAATTAATCTGAGCGTGGTTACGACAAATGAATCAGCCAGACGGTTATACGAAAAGTACGGATTCGAAACGTATGGCATAGAGAATTATGCTCTTGAAGTTGGGGGACAAGGTTATGATGAAGCCCATATGACATACGTTTATCCAACTGTGAGTTCCATATGACAGAGGCGGTTCATCTGGAAGTAGACTGGCATGCCTTCGTATTACAAGAGTCCCATTCTTTCGAATGGTTACGGCCACTGGGCAAGGTATTTCGCGTATTTGATCAGCAGGATTCCGGAAATCTGTCCTTTGGTATCATGCAGCAGGATGGAACAAGGCTCTTTGTAAAATATGCGGGAGCACGTACCATTCATGCGAGTACACTCAATAGTCCGCCAGAAGCCATCCGAAGTTTGATGTCTTCTGTTTCAGTCTACGAGGATTTGAAGCATGACGCTTTGATTCAACTAAGAGACCACTTTGCAACGGAACGGGGTTATGTCTGTGTATTTGATTGGGTGGATGGTGAATGTCTGCATTCCCAGTGGTATTTTCCGGCTCCAGCGAAATATGAAGATCCCCGTTCACCGTATTATCGTTTTAGGCAACTCCCTATTCAGATGCAGATTCAGGCAATGGAGCAGATCCTAAGTTTTCATATTGAGGTGGAGCGAAAAGGGTATGTGGCTGTTGATTTCTACGATGGCAGCCTGATCTATGATTTTGAGCAAAATAGGATCAAAATTTGTGATATCGACCTGTATCAGAAGGGTTCGTTTACCAATACCATGGGACGCATGTGGGGTTCATCCCGCTTCATGTCTCCCGAGGAGTTTGAATTCGGTGCTTCCATCGACGGAGTAACCAATGTATTTAACATGGGTGCCACGGCATTCGTACTGCTTGGTGGAGAGAAGGACCGTTCATATGCCAAGTGGGACGCTGGAGAAGCTTTATATCAGGTTGTAATTCGAGCAGTAGATCCTGATCGGGCCCGTCGCTATGCATCCGTGATGGAACTCGGTGAAGCCTGGAAGCTGGCGGTAAGACAGGATGAATGTATTACTGGTGAATGATGGATCAAAAAATTCAGTTCAGTATAATCCCCATTAGGAATTGCCAGTTTGCATTCGTATCTCCCTGGAATATACCGTATAATGGAAATTAATGAGGGAGGTGCAGCTCTTTGTGCAGATATGCCATGTCAGGACCATACAAAGACACATATGCCTGTTTCGACTGCCGCAAATCATTTAAGCAAACATCGAGACATGATCTCGTTCCTGAAGTGTATGAAAGGCTTGAATTTAAATGCCCGCAGTGTGCGGCACCCATGGTTAGCATGGGACAAGATTTTAGAGCACCGAAGCAAAGTGATCTGAAACAATGGAAGAAGGTAGCGATTCTTTATCGCCACGGAATCACCTTCCATAGTTGTGGATGCGGGCCCGGATATCGTCCGGCCGAATTGCGGCAACTGCCCGAGTTCCTGGAAAAGTCTGTTCATAAACGAAGTGAAGGCGAGCGGTTATTACTAAGGTTGGCTAAATAATATGGATTCCCTATTCAATATCGAACCGTCTGACTTGATGAAAATACAGGCACAGACCTTATATACGATGAACATGCAGCAGCGTCTGACTGGTATTAACGAACCGGAAGGCGGGCATGCGCCTGCCTTGTTTATTGGCATGACTTCTGCTGGACTTCTGCCTTATTACCATGAGCACTTGCCGCCAAACCTTACGGATCAGCTGGCGACTGAAGCGAAGCTTCCGCTTGACATTCCGAAGCTGCTAGGGACGATCGAGGCTTATAAGCCCGTCAAGCATCTATGGATGGGACCTGCATTTGTCTTCCGGGAGAAATGGGACAAGTGGCATTCACGTGTGCAGCTTATTGACCGTCATCATACGTTTTTGCTGGAAGAGCATTTTCCCGATCTCATCGGGCGATTGCATGCAAATGCGCCTGTAGTTGCTTATGTTATTGGAGATTCCGCCGTAGCCGTATGCTGCTCCGCCCGAACTTCGGAGCTGGGCGCAGAAGCGAGTCTGCATACCATTCCTGCGTCCCGAGGACATGGATATGGGGTGGAGACGGTCAAATGCTGGCAGTACCACGTGCAAGAGAGCGGACGCATTCCTCTCTACAGTACATCCTGGGACAATCTTTCCTCGCAGCAGGTGGCCCGCAAACTGGGACTGTACCAATACGGCATGGATTTCAGCATAACGACTTCGTCATAGAGGGTGAACCCGGTGATTAGAACATATGTACAAAAGGAGCTGCAACATGTCATTGGAGCTCATATCCGAATTTACCGGGAGGAGTATAATGATGAAGACAGAACCTGAATATGCGCAGAATACCATAACGGGAGTCCGGTTTCGAGGAGCGTTTTGCTGGTATGTAACTGAGCGGGAGTACTGGTTTTTGAATGTGGAGATGGAGGAACGGTTCGGCATCGAAATACTGAACGAGGAAACCGCTGCAGCATTCCTGCAGGCCATTCAGGACGAGCGAGTAGCGGCCGCAGAACTGCGAGACTGTCTCTATCAATTTAGGAAGCAGTACCAAGAAGGTGACGAGTGGTTAAAGTTTGTGCCGTCATTCCTTGTGGATTTTGACCAAAGGCAGTTTTGCTCCATGTTTCCTGAGCCGGCGTCTTTCGAACATTACATGCCTCAAGGTTGGGTTGGATCCTATGTGGATTTTCTGGATCGGGTGCCTGAGGAACAGCGGTATTGGGAAATGGACGGCAGGTCCCTATTTCGTTAAACTTTCGTTGAAGGGCGTGGTCCGGTGATACGAAAACATTTGGTACGTTGCCTGGTATCTCTGAGTACTGTATTTGTGTTGGGAGCGTGCTCGGTCCAGACCGAGGAACAGCGTATATCAGGGGTGATTGAGCACAGCCTGCAGAAGATGGTTGGTGAATCTGCAATCATGGGCAGCAGTAATCCTAACGATTATATTGCAGGCAGCCCGGAGGCGTATGGACTAATCCTGAATACGGGTGAGGAAGGGTTGCTTGTTCTTTTACAGGAACTTGAGTCCAGCTCCGATAACGGTCTAAGGGAATGGATCATGGCTCAGGCAAGTACGGAGCTGCTCGGGGACCGGAATTCCGTGAACGAGTGGAATAGTGGAAAAGACTGGCTTAGACAGTATAAAATGAGTGAAGAATAGTAAATTCTCTAGAACAATCCTCACCTCCAGTCATCATGAGCAGGAAATAAAGGTTCCTGGACCTGGAACCCAAAAGAATACGTTATAGAGGTGAAACCCTTGAATAAGAAAATTGCATTTTTTGACTCGGGCATCGGCGGTTTAACCGTCCTGCATAAAGCTTTGCAGCAGCTGCCTGAAGAACAATTTTTGTATTATGCAGATACGCTTCATGTCCCATACGGAACCAAATCTGCAGATGAAGTAAGAGGGCATGTCTTTGATTGCGCCGAAGCGATCGTACGGGAACATGTAAAAGCAATCGTGGTTGCCTGCAACACGGCGACAAGTCTGGCGGTAAAAGATTTGCGTGCCAAGTATGATATCCCGGTTATCGGAATGGAACCTGCGGTGAAGCCGGCCGTAGAGATGAACCGTGAAAGCGGGAGAAGAGTTCTTGTATTTGCAACGGCACTAACCTTGAGTCAGAGCAAATATAACGAACTGGTATCCCGCGTGGATGACCATCACAGTGTGGATTCTATGCCGCTGCCTGAACTCGTGGAATGGTGTGAACAGCTGAATTTTGATCCAGAAAAAAGTGCTGCGTATTTTCGCCAGAAACTGGCTGATCTGGATCTGAAATCATACGGTACGGTTGTACTTGGTTGTACGCATTATCCGTTCTATTCACATATCCTCCGGACAGTACTTCCAGATCATGTGCAGATTATTGATGGCAGTGCAGGCACGGTCAACCGTCTGAAGCATTTGCTGGGGTTAACGGAACAGCATGGGACGCGACCGGAAGAGCAGGTTACATTTTTGAGTTCAGGAGGACAATGGGAAGACCAGGAGAAAATGAAGGCTGCTCTTCGGTATCTAGACACGATCTCCAGATGAGCTGTACCAGAGGAGGAGAGAATCCTGCAATCGATCTACCTCATTCGTCACGCCAAGGCAACAGGACAGGAACCGTATGCAGAACTTACAGATGATGGTCTTGCTCAGGCAGAGCAGTTGGCGAAGAAACTTGCTGTCCATTCTGTATCTTACATTGTCTCCAGTCCGTGGAAAAGAGCGCTCCAGACGGCAGACCCACTCGCCAGAGCTGTATCGCAACATATACATACCGATGAGCGCTTTCAGGAAAGAGTGCTCAGCACTCGCCATCTGGAGAACTGGATGGAAGTGCTGGAACGGACATATACGGATGAAAACTTCGCAGAAGAAGGCGGAGAGTCGTCACGCATCGCGACCGCACGCGGGATGGAAGTGCTGGAAGAATGTTGGAGCCGCACTGAGCGATCTGCGGCTGTTATCACTCATGGCAACATGCTATCTCTGCTCCTTCGCCATTATCATAAGTCCTTTGGTTACGAAGAGTGGATGTTGCTAACCAATCCCGATGTGTATGTGCTGGAAAGGCCACGAGGAGAACAGGAGCCACCTTCCATTCGCAGAATATGGACAGATTAAACAACAAAGAGTGCTCCAGCGATCATCTACATCGGCTAGAACACTCTTTTTCGTTTACCATCCGTCTGCATTACAGAACAGCAATAATGACCATGACCCATCCGGCAAGGAATGCGACTCCGCCAAGCGGAGTAATCGCACCAAGCTTGCGGACACCCGTTATGCTCAGTGCATAGAGACTGCCTGAAAATAGAAGGATGCCTGCGAACAGCAGCCATCCTGCTGCCATAATGAGCGAGGACTGTTCCAGTCGGTCCGCAATCAGGCCCAGAAGGATCAATCCGAGACCGTGGGCAAGGTGATACTGAACTCCGGTTTCGTATATTTTGATCATGTCCGCAGATAATTTGCGCTTGAGCGCGTGAGCACCGAACGCCCCGAGGGCTACGGCGAGAAACATCATGATACTACCGAGTACAACTAAGGTTTGCATAGGCTATAGTCTCCTTTAGTAGAGTAGAGGGGTAGTGTGACCTTCGGTACAGCTTGCTGATAGCAACTACAGTTTGCGCAGTTTGATGTGCTGAATCGAGTGGTCAGCTTCTTTTCTTAAGATTAATCTGGCACGTCCCTTGGTTGGCAAAATGTTCTCGTGCAGATTCTTAGCGTTAATGTCCTGCCAGATCTGACTGGCCGTTAGTACAGCTTCCTCTTCACCAATGTTGGCAAAGCGATCATGGAAGAAGGAATCTGCATTCTGAAATGCGGTGCTGCGCAGCAGCTTGAAACGTTCAATGTACCAATGACGGATGTGCTCCTCATCTGCATCAATATAGATGGAAAAGTCAAAAAAATCGCTGACAAGCAGCGGTGTTTCCTTTTTCACCTGCAGGACGTTAATACCTTCAATAATGAGGATGTCTGGTTGGCAGATC
Organism: Paenibacillus sp. ACRRY; assembly: GCF_022346995.1. Lineage (GTDB taxonomy): Bacteria > Bacillota > Bacilli > Paenibacillales > Paenibacillaceae > Paenibacillus. Next base: position 120,521 of record NZ_JAKRNM010000005.1, read on the forward strand.
GTTTGCTCTTCTCCTTGAATGACATCATAGGCAAGGTGGGAATACACTGGCGCTTTTACTTCAGGTTTACCCGATTTTACATCGCCCATGAACTGAATAAGAGATTTGATATCGTAACTTTCGGGGAATCCCTTCCGGTTCATGATGCCTTTCTCTTCCAGTATGGCGTTGGGATATAAGAAACCGTCGGTCGTAACGAGGTCAACCTTGGGTTTGTTTTTACCTCTGGCGAGCATGGCCTGGAGCAAACGGGCTGTCGTGCTTTTGCCCACGGCAACACTGCCCCCAATTCCGATGATGTAGGGAGCGGGAGATTGTTCCTTTTTCAAAAAAGAAGCCGTCAATCGATTCAATTCACGTGAAACTCTTGCATATAAGTCAATAAAGTGGGTAAGTGGTAAATAAATATCTTCCACTTCCTGAATGGATACTTCTTCATTCAATCCCTTTAGTTGTTCCAATTCGGCTTCCGTCAGTGGAAGGGTGGTCTGATGTTCTTTCAGTTCAGCCCATTCCTTGCGGTTAAACTCGATGTAAGGAGAGTATAAATTCATGAGATCCCGCTTTCTGTATGTAATGTAATCAGTGACACAATCTTTAGTGTACCAAATTTCAGGCAACTGACAACACCTTTACATTTGCAAATTTGTTATGCCGTCCGGGCGAAGAAGAATAAGTGAAGTGATAACGGGAAGATTTATACCAGTATATGTAAAAGTCGAAGTATACCATGCGGAAGGGTGACAGCAAATGATCGTATATGAGAGAGAGCATGATTTTGTTTTGACCGCACAGCATGAGCATGGACAAGTAGCCGGCGTGATGGCTTCCCACTGGAAAGATGAACTGCTCGCTGATTCCCGTCACCGGGAGGAACTTATCCTTGCAGCAAGAGAACATGACCGTGGCTGGATTGAGCTGGATTCTGCACCGTTCTGGAATGATTATAGTCAGTCACCGTATTCGTTTAGGGATTTCCCGTTACGCCCGCGTTTTGTATTTTACCAAAAAGGGATTGATGAAGTCCGTGAAAAAAGTCTGTATGCCGGGCTATTGTGCAGCATGATGTACACGGAGCTATTTCAGAACACCCTGGGTGCTAACGCTAACGATGATGACGATATCCGGGAATATCTGAAGAAAGAACAACGTTTTCAGGCAGACTGGCAACAGCAGCTCGGCGGAGGAGATGAACTCAAGCGCAGATTGCAAAGCGACCTGGAGATCATGTTATTCTGTGATCAGCTCAGCCTTTTTCTCTGTATGGAGGAGCCCGGAACCCCTGCATCGCGCTATGATTTTTTTGCCGAGGGACTCAGCTGTACCTTCGATGCCTGTGGAAGAGAACCGATCCGGGCTGAATGGATCTCAGGTGATAAAGTAGGGCTCTCTTACTTTCCATTTACTCAGGAATTCACTGTCGGTCTGCCTTACAAATCGGTACCCAAAGCAAGCATCCGCAAATTTGGCCTTCTTCAGGCCTATCGGCGTGCCGAGTGGAAAGAACGCAGAGTGTTGATTACAAGTATGGACTGAGTTGGGACATGGATATAACTTTTACTTTGCAACAAAGTAAAAGTTATATCCATAAAAATAAACATCTTGAATATACATAAGTAGCATGAGCCGTTGTTTCTTACTTTTTGAGAAAGGCTGGACTGCTATGGACAAAGAAAAAACAAGATACCTCAATCTTTACAGTGGGATAACTGAAAAGGATGAGATTCATAGTGAAAAGTTATCCGCTAACTTTACTCAAATTGATGAAGAAGTTGCGGATCGGGGAGTTCACATAACATGGAATGGTGCAGATCGCACTGGAGTTAAGAGTAGCTCTGCTGCACTAAGTTCCCTTATTACAAATGAAAAGGATATTATCATCATCCCACAAGGCGTATTTTTATTAGACAAGGATGTCACCATTCCCGCTGACAAGCAACTTGTTTTTCAACGCAATGGAAGGTTTAAAATAAAAAAAGGAGTCACATTAACAATACAAGGATCAATTGATGCAAGGCCTTATGATTGGGTATTTGATATTTCATCGGGCGGAATGGTAAATGGGGAATTTCAAACAGAGTCAGTTTATCCTCAGTGGTTTGGCGCCAAAGCTGATGGTGTTAACAACGACGCTCCCGCTATTCAGGCGGCTGAGAACTTCGTTTATCAAAGAGGTGGCGGTATTGTTGTTTTTCCATTTGGAACCTACGGGGTGAAAAGTAAAATTATTAAGCGATCCAGTGTTCATTGGCGAGGGGCGCAGGCAAAAATAAAGAGAATTGATAATCTGGATCCCGTAGGAGCAGCATTTTCGCTGGTCCACGCTGAGGAAGGGACCTTTGATTGGTCTATTCAGTCATTGGAGTTTGAGAACATACCTCAGAACATTTTATTGGAAAAAGGTACTTATCATAATTTTGGACCTGGAAAGAACAACAGTTGTATTGACGCCTATCGTTGTTCTGAGTGGATTGTTCAGGACTGTGTTTTTCGTAAGTTTTCTCAAGGGATTTTATACCGTGGATGTGACACATTCACAATCTCTAACAATTGGTTTTATGGTGAAAGTGGAAAATCAGTTGAATCAATATTGGATGGTAGCTTCGTCTCATTTTCAAGTTATGTTTATACTGGAGCGATTATTTTTGCGTTTACTTCTTCGGCGGCGGAACTTCGTAATGCGGGGAATTTTCTTATATCTGATAATTATATCGAAGTCCCTGGACTTGATATTGGTATTGATGCTCTAGCGCAAACATGGAATGAAAATCCTTCAATTGTCAGTGAAAATATAATACTTGGTCCTAATTGTGGTATTCAGATATATAAGGGCAGCTTCCACGATCCTCTAAATGCACCGACCTATCGTGGAAATATTCAAGTACACAATAACCGTTTATATGCAACATGGGAACAAGGTATTTATATTAGATATACTAATGGTGTTACTATTTCACATAACTACCTTGAACGTGTTGCTCAAAAACCTGGTGGAGATAATGGCAGTTCTGGTGGTGGAATTGTAACCCGTGTTAACCCCTTCAACTTAACTCCTCACTCGCCAGGACCTTCCGATCATGTAGGCGTTGATATTCTATACAATCGAATCGTGAATCCGGGGCAAAACAACAAAATATTTGATGGTGCAATCCATATTCGAATTCCAAATTGTAGAGTCATTGGTAACGATATAATAAGGGAAACAAATTTATATCCAAGTTCGTTAGGTAAAGGCGTTTTGATTGATAACGGGGAAGGGGTTTTACAAGCAGAAATTAGTGGTAATCGGATTAGAGGGTTTGAATATGGAATGTTTTGGGCGGGAACAGCAAAAGAACACGCTGGCGGGGAGCCGTGTATTATAAAAGATAACACTATTCGCGATTGCTCAACAGCAATTTTCCTTGATCCGTTACGAATAGATGGTATTCAAATACGAGCGAATAACATAATTAATGCGAATACAGGTTTGATATTAAAGAGAGCGCCTTATTCATTCATTGAAGGCAATCACTTTCATTCCTGTGTTGCTGGAGTAGTTTTAAGATCTGGAAATCTGGCAAGTGATTATGTAGCTTTAAAATCGGGGGGGACCTACAGCAGAGAGGACACTGGCATGAAAGCTGGAGGAACTGTTACGATGAGAAGCAATATTTTTATACAAGTTGATATACCTCATAGTGTTGCAGAAACATCACAAGGCGATGCAACCTTTCATGGCCGCTGCATTAGTTGGGAAGGTGATAGTGTTAATAGCCGTATCCTAAGGAATAACGATTTTCCTGATGCTAGACATCCCGTTACTTACACTGCAAAAATATGGAGCAAATATGATCGAGTAAATAATACAACTTTTGCATTAGGAAAAGTCCATGAGAGGATTTGTGTGACTGCCGGAATGTATGGTAGACCCCCAACGACGCCTATTAGAGGAACAATACTACAAAATTCAGCTATCGTTACTCAAGTTTCAAGTGTACTAAATATTGGTGTAGGGCAGTATTTGAATATTGATGGAGTTAACGTTTATGTACTAGAAGTGGATTATACAAACCATTCTGTCCACACAGATGTTAAATTTGGTTACAATAAATCCAATGTGAATATTCTAATAAGCGAACCTGTCTTTATGGATTTAATAACGCCGACATGAAATCAATAAATCATTTAAATAAAAGTTTAATATTTCCTGTAACCATAAACGAGCTACTATCTGATGATTATGATATATATAATTATGACAGATGGACCTCTAGCATCTCCTCTACTCGTTACCTTATCAGGTAATTAAGTTATGAAATGTTATAGTGCTTATCAACAAAACTCATATATTGTCATCCTAAATCGCTAAGTCCTTTTTATCTAAAAGGGCTTACTTAGGTTTGTTTAGTTATTTTCTTTGCTTGCCCTGAAATTATATCTGGAGGCAGGAAAATTCAAGGGATGACCAGAAATGTTAATGTACAACCATGTGAGATCAACGGTAGGAGGATTACGATGAGTACCAGAATTGACATATTTACGATGTGTATGATGTGGGACAAGCACAATGGAAAGGTTTTGTTGATGAACAGGCCTGATCGCAAGGGGTTTCCGGGATATATTGCGCCGGGAGGTAAGGTGGATTTCCCAGAAAGCATTGTGGACGGAGCCATGAGGGAAGTGAAGGAAGAAACGGGACTTGCGGTCCGTGAAATTACATACAAGGGTTTGGATGAGTTTTGCGATCCCGAGCAGGGACTGCGCTATATGGTTTTTAATTATCTGGCCACTTCATTTGAAGGTGAACTATTGCAGGATCCGCCTGAAGGCGAATTGCTCTGGATACCTGTCGAACAGGCGCTTGATTTGCCGATGCAGGGTTGGTTTGCAGAACGATTCCCGCGCTTCTTTCAAGAAGGCACATTTGAACGAAGCGTGATCTGGGAAAAGTCGACAAACCGTACACTACAAGAAACGTTTATGGTGTATACCGATATGGCAATGGAATAGAAGTAATTAAGGACATGGCAACAGATGAATACTCACCGGGATTGAACAAAATGTATCATCCATTTCTATGTATACGTATCCATATATTGTGATATAATGAGGTTTGCTTTTTTGAAGGGAGAGGTCAGCGATGAGAATTTCGTACCGTTCGAATCTGGACGGAATAGGTGTGGGACAACTAAGTGAACATTTTTTTGATGGCTGGCCGAATCCACCGTCGAAGGCGACTTTTTTGAGACTGTTGGAGCAATCGTATGCAGTTGAGCTTGCAGTGGATGATGAGACAGAGAAGGTCATCGGTTTTATTCAAGCCATTTCGGACGGGGTGCTCAGTGCATACATTCCATTGCTGGAAGTGGTGCCGGAGTTCCAAGGTAAGGGAATTGGGACAACGTTAACAGAGAGGATGTTGAATAGGCTTCAGGGTCTGTACATGATCGATCTGTTATGCGATACGGAAACGCAGCCTTTCTATGAGAAGCAGGGCATGCACAGAGCCAGTGGTATGATGGTTCGCCATTATTCCAATCAGAATGGAGCAACGCAGCAGTAATAGTTATATTTAATTAGATGTCCTGCTATAACCAGATTAGAAGAGAGTTCAAGATGTATTTCGCTATTAATCCTAGTGCCGGCATGTGAAGAGAATTACCCCAGTTTAGAGTTTTAGCTGATACATAGGCTTCTGCAAACGGGCTGTAAATGAATATTGTACGATGAAAAGGTGGAGATTCGCATGAGACTAACGTTCCGAATACTGGATTGGGAAGAGGAAAAGCCCTATGAACTTTTGCTAATGGCTGATCCCTCCAAAGCCAAAGTAGACGAATATTTAAGTCGTGGCGTATGTTTTATCGCCGAATATGAAGGCGAGATGGTAGGCGAGTTTGTTTTGCTTAAGACCCGTCCTGAGACTGTTGAGATTGTTAATATTGCCGTTCAGGAAGAATTGCAGGGACAAGGCGTCGGCAAGCACATGATTAAGGAAGCAATTGAAGCAGCAGACAGGCTGGGCTGCCGAACTGTCGAGATCGGAACAGGCAATTCTAGCTTTCATCAGTTGAAGCTGTATCAACGTTGCGGTTTTCGCATTATAGGAGTTGATCGTGACTATTTTGTAAGACATTACGAGGAAGAGATTATTGAGGACGGTATTCGCTGCGTGGATATGATCCGTCTGGCGGTGGACGTGGATACCTTAGCGGAGGAAAACAACAAGTGAGAATTTACCGTGTAGAGCCTGAATATGCGCGAATCGTTACCGCTTTTGGAAGTAGCGGAGCTAAAATTGCGCCAATACTTCAAAACACCTCGGGTTGCCATGTGTCTTATCTCAAACTTACTGGAGGCGGAGAATTGGGGCAGCATCCGGCTGTAGGGGAGCAAGTGTTTCTGGTACTTGAAGGTGAAGGTTGGGTTGAAGGTGAAACGGGGGAACGTGTAGTTATCCAGGCAGGAGAAGCCGCGTTTTGGATGGACGGTGAAAACCATCGGTCCGGTTCGGAGCATGGGTTAACCGCCATGTTGATCGAAGGAAGTGAGCTGGATATTCGTTTGTCATTGCATTCTAAATGAATCTGAAGAGGGGAGCTGAAGCCTTTGAGTATGCTCTGGGTGGTTGTCATTATAACGGGGTTAATCTTCACTCCATCGTTTTATCAGATGAATAAGCGGATACGAAAATTGGAGGAACAAGTCAGATACCTCACAGATGAAAGAAGGAGTCATCCATGAATCAACATACACATCTGGGGGTATATGGCCTCATTCGATGGGGTCACAAGATATTGTTAATCCATAAAGCACGAGGGGCGTATAAAGGGTGTTGGGATCTGCCTGGCGGCAGAATGGAATTCGGAGAACAACCGGAAACTGCCCTGCACCGCGAAATCGAAGAAGAAACGGGACTTACAGATGTGCAGGTGACTATTCGTTCTGCGGAATCTACTGTTGTGCATTGGGTGTATCAGGAGATACCTGAGGAGCTTCATCATATCGGCATTTTGTATGATGTGCAGTTGAAGTCTGACAAGCAGGCAAGTGAGATCAGGAAGGACCCGGATGGTGAAGATTCATTGGGTGCGGCTTGGTTTGCAATGGAGCAGATTCACCAGCTCTCCTTAACACCATTTGCTTCACATATGATCTTTGGACGTAGTTAGGAGTCAGAGTTGGATATCGAGATACAAGTATTCGGTACGAAAGTGTTTTTAAAGAAACACATAGGTGGACGCAATGTTATATATTGCCAGATGAAATGAGCATAAGGTATAATTTGGTTATATTTTGAATGGGGTCCCGCATTAGGATCCAGCGATTTGGGGATACGGAAAAGAACTACACGTTATAATTCGCGAATTCAATTTGCGATTTATCGGGGTATAGCGCAGCCTGGTAGCGCGCACCCTTGGGGTGGGTGAGGTCGTGGGTTCAAATCCCGCTACTCCGATTCGAAATGGTACACAGAAGCGAAGGCTGTGAATCTGACGATTCATGGTCTTTTTTTGTTGAATGTGTTCTCAAATGGTTAATGTTTAACTGGACGGTTTGTTTTGACTGGTTATGGACCACAATTCTTATTAAAGGGGGTTAATGCGGAAACTTTGGAGCTCATGTATTGGCGATATGCAGAGTTTATGCTCCATTTATCTGATTCATCTAATTTATGCATCAATTGAACTAAAAATAGGAAATGCTCCTGAGCGTAAAAGTTTATAGAATAGACATTAGAAAACGAATTCGATTTACATTGAGTTAGATGTAACCCTCGAACAGATCTGAACACTATTCGACATCTGTGTCGGCGGGATTTCCAATTATTGTTTATTATGTTTTTGAAAACGCAGACAAACCTTGACGGGAGCGTCGGAACAACGTTATTTACCCCCAACATCACGATGATTGGACTTCATGAAAAATTTCGCTTAAAATGTTGAACGAACGCAAATTACGGCTTAGTCAATGATTTCCGTCAAAAAACACGACTAAATCAAGACGGAGGGAACGTCGATGACGATCGAGGAACGCAACAAGAAGCCCTGGGAAAGTTACTATGGACCCAATTTGGGATACGTACAAGAACAATATGAATTATTCTCACAGGATCCTGAATCGGTTACACCCGCATATCGGGAATTGTTTGAACAATGGGGTGCTCCGCCGATGCCTGGCAGAGATGCACATACAGCCACTTATTCCGGCAACGCCCAAACAGCTTCCGGGAGCGTGGATATTCAATTATTACAGAAAGCGGTTACAGCCGGGAAACTGGTTTGGAATATTCGAACTTATGGTCACCTTGCCGCGGATATTGATCCGCTTGGCATAAGTGAAGATTCAGATACATCTTTATTGGAACCGAAGCATTTTGAATTGAATGAGGAAGATTTGAAAGCACTGCCCGCATCCCTGATTTGGGAAGGTGCAGATGGACAGACGACCAACGGCTGGGATGCCATTCAGCGTCTGCGCCAGATCTACACAGGTCCAATCGCTTATGAATTCAGCCATGTTCATGAAGTTCATGAACGCGAGTGGCTTAACCGCCGTGCAGAATCCCGTACGTCCCCGGCACCACTGGATCAGGATGAACGGAAAGCACTGCTGGAACGTTTGGTTGAGGTAGAGCAATTCGAGGATTTCCTTCACAAAACGTTTGTGGGACAGAAACGTTTCTCTATTGAAGGAAACGACGTGCTTGTACCGATGCTGGATGAAGCAGTACGCATTATGGCACACTCGGGCTCAAGCCATATTCTGATGGGGATGGCTCACCGGGGACGTCTGAACGTGCTCGCTCATGTCCTCGGCAAACCATACAGCAAAATTTTCTCTGAATTTCATCATTCCCCGAACAAGGATCTGGTTCCTTCTGAAGGATCGACAGGAATCAATTACGGCTGGACGGGGGATGTCAAATATCACCTTGGTGCGAACCGCTTTGTAAAAGATGGCGAAGCAGTACAGGCTCGTCTGACACTTGCTAACAATCCGAGTCATCTGGAGTACGTTAACCCAGTTGTTCAAGGCTTTGCACGTGCGGCGCAGGATGATCGGCGTGATCCGGGATATCCGAAACAGGACGTTACAAAAGCAGCGACAATTCTGATGCATGGCGATGCAGCCTTCCCTGGTGAAGGTATTGTGGCGGAAACGCTCAATTTCAAAGCACTCCCTGGCTATCAGAACGGCGGAACGATTCATATTATCGTGAACAACCGTCTCGGGTTTACAACCGATAGCAGCGATTCCCGTTCTACTTATTACGCGAGTGACCTTGCCAAAGGTTACGAGATTCCGATTGTGCATGTGAATGCAGACAATCCGGAAGCATGTATCGCAGCGATTCGCATGGCAGCAGAGTACCGCAACAAGTTCAAAAAGGATTTCCTAATTGATTTGATCGGTTACCGCCGCTATGGTCACAATGAAACGGACGATCCGGAGACAACACAACCGAAAGTCTATGAAAAAGTAAAAAGTCACCCTACAGTGAGTCATCTGTATCAAGACCAGCTCAAGCAGGAAGCGGTTGTTGATGATGCATCCATTGGCAGCATTCGTGATGCAGTGACGAACCGTCTGAAGGATGCTTATGAACAAATGAAGAAAAACGAAGTTCATGAACAGTCACAGCTGAAAGCCACTCAACCAGAGGCAGTGTCATTGATTCCAACCGCCGTACCGATGGAGAATCTGCGCAGCATTAATGCCGATCTGTTGAAATGGCCAGAGAACTTCAATGTATATCCGAAGTTGCAGCGTATTTTGCAGCGTCGCAGCACTTCCCTGAACGAGGGCGAAAAAGTGGACTGGAGTCTTGCCGAGACACTGGCATTTGCCACGATTTTGGCTGACGGCAAGCCAATTCGGATCAGCGGACAGGACGCTGAACGTGCAACCTTCGCTCACCGAAATCTGGTATTGCATGATTCGGAGAACGGGACAACATTTTGCCCGCTGCATCATCTGCCGCAAGCACGTGCAGCGTTTGCAATCTACAACAGCCCGCTGTCGGAAGAGTCGGTACTTGGATTCGAGTATGGATATAACGTGTATTCTCCGGATACGCTTGTCATCTGGGAAGCTCAATTCGGTGACTTCGCCAACTGTGCACAGGTTATATTTGACCAATTCGTATCTGCTGGCCGTGCCAAATGGTCTCAGAAATCGAGTCTCGTCATGCTGCTTCCTCATGCCAATGAAGGACAGGGACCTGAGCATACAAGTGCCCGTCTCGAACGTTTCCTGCAGCTCTGTGCAGAAGATAATATGACAGTTGCCAACTTGACGAGTGCATCCCAGTATTTCCATCTGCTGCGCCGTCAGGCTTCATTGACTGAAACAGAAGATGCACGTCCTCTGGTTTTGATGTCGCCGAAGAGTCTCATTCGTAATCCGCGTGTTGCGTCACCTGCTGCAGCACTTAGCGAAGGCACGTTTGAGCCCGTACTTGAACAAGCAGGGCTTGGAACCAAACCGGATCGCGTAGAACGCATCATTCTGTGCAGTGGTAAGATCGCCATCGATCTCGAGGACGCTTTTGAGAAAGACAAAGCAGACTGGTCCTGGCTTCACATTATTCGTGTTGAACAGCTGTATCCGTTCCCGGCGGAAGAAATCAAGCGCGTACTTGCACGTTTCAGCAAGCTGAAAGAGCTGGTTTGGGTTCAGGAAGAGAACAAAAACATGGGAGCCTGGACATACATGGAACCTCGCTTGCGCGCTATTGCACCGGAAGGAACAACCGTGAGATACGAAGGCCGCCCGGAACATGCGAGTCCTTCCAGCGGTTATCAAACTGTGCATAGCATGGAACAGCAACAGATTATTACATCCGCGTTGAAGCAAACGACGAAGAATAATATTCCACTGGGGAGGTAACAGCTGTGAGTGAAATTAAAGTACCTGCAATGGGTGAATCGATTACCGAAGGAACGGTTTCCAGATGGCTTGTCAAAGAAGGCGAAACCGTAAATCAGGGCGACGTTCTTCTGGAGCTGGAAACAGATAAGGTGAATATCGAAATCAGTGCCGAAGAGAGCGGAGTACTCGAGAAAATTATTCGCCAGGAAGGCGAGACCGTTGAAATTGGAGAAACTATTGGTACGCTCGGAGCAGGAACAGGAGGAGGAAGCGGAGCACCCGCTTCCCAGCCGGCTGCTGAACAGCAACAGGCCCCAGCTCCAGAAGCAGTGGCAGTAGCAGTAGCAACTCCACCTGCAGCTGCAGCTCCGGAATCTTCCGAGAATGGCACCAAAACGGCATCACCAGCTGCACGTAAACTTGCCCGCGAGCGCGGCATTGAGCTGGATCAGGTGCAGAGCAAAGATCCGATTGGACGTGTGTATCAGGAAGATGTAAAAAGTCATAACACGCAGGCACCGGCCTCAACGCCAGCTCCTGCAAGCAAAGCTCCGGCAGCACCAGCAAGTTCTCCGGCAGCTGGAGGTTCTACTTATGCTAAACCGGTTGAACGCCAACGCATGTCCCGTCGCCGGGCTACCATTGCGAAGCGTTTGGTAGAAGCACAGCAAACGGCGGCAATGCTGACAACCTTTAACGAAGTAGACATGACTGCAATCATGGATGTTCGTAAACGCCGTAAGGACAAGTTCAAAGAGAAGCACGATATCGGCCTGGGATTCATGTCTTTCTTTACCAAAGCTGTGGTTGGCGCATTGAAAAAGTTCCCGACAATTAATGCTGAGATTGATGGGGAAGATGTTGTACTCAAAAAATATTACGACATCGGAATCGCAGTCTCTGCCAAGGAAGGTCTTGTTGTTCCTGTCGTTCGCGACGCAGATCGTCTGGGCTTCGCTGAGATTGAGAAGAGCATTGCGGACCTGGCTTCCAAAGCTCGTTCCAACTCCCTTGCGCTCTCCGACCTGCAAGGCGGTACGTTTACGATTACCAATGGCGGAACATTTGGTTCCTTGTTGTCAACGCCAATCCTGAATACACCTCAAGTGGGTATTCTCGGTATGCACAAGATCCAGCTTCGTCCGGTTGCGATCGACGCAGAGCGGATGGAAAATCGTCCGATGATGTATATCGCATTGTCCTACGATCACCGCATTATCGATGGTAGCGAGGCAGTACGCTTCCTCGTTACGGTGAAGGAACTGTTGGAAGATCCAGAATCCTTGCTCATTGAAGGATAACACGGACCGAAACATCATTAGCAATCATTATAGATTCACCTAGCAGAAAGCCCCTACCTGGAGCACAGCGCAAACTGTGTCCCTTGGTTGGGGCTTTCGTATTGTTATTAACTTGCAAGGAAAGTCAGACAGTGTCAGCGAGTGTGTCGCGAGTCTCATTCGTGCTGTCTTGCTCTGAGCCAGGCGTGTGACGCTCTAACCAGTTAACCACATGCAAGCATACTTCTTCACGATTGGTCTCGTGCAGCATCTCGTGCCGTCCTTCGGGATACAGGCGATACTCCACATCATGAATCTGAAGCTGTCTGTATTGGGAGACCAGATTAAATACGCCTTTACCATTCAGTCCGACCGGGTCCATCTCTCCGGAGAACAGATACACTGCTTTATCTTTTGGAATCCGCTTCATGTGTTCGGGCATATGGATTTCCAACAACAGTTTGAAAAAATCACGAAAGAATCCGGCTGTACAGATGGCTCCGCATAATGGATCGTCGATAAATCGTTTAACTTCGTCCGCATCACGCGATAGCCAATCAAATGGTGTGTTTGCTGGACGGAAAGAACGGTTAAATCCGCCAAACACGATGGCGTTGAGCAGCATGCTCGGATGTGCCGGACCTTGGATACCACACTGCATGAGTGCGAGTTTTTCACCAAATCGGAGAAGACCGCGCTTCCCATTGGTTCCGGACAAAATAAATGCATGGTAACGTTCATGTGCAGCATACATCAGATACTGTACCAAGAATGACCCCATACTATGTCCCATCAGAAACAAGGGGATTCCCGGATTTTCCTTGGATGCGACCTCACCGAGATTGATCATATCACTTGCCATCCAGCGAAAGGCGTCTGTTCCGGCATTGCCGAGCAGTTTCGGATTCTCGACGGATTTTCCATGTCCTCGGTGGTCATTGGCGTAGACAGCATACCCGTGACTGGTAAGACACTCGGCGAATTCTGCATATCGTGCTGCGGTCTCGGCCATGCCATGCGCAATCTGTACAACGCCTCTGATATCGCATTCCGGATCGGGAAGCCAGCGGTAGACATGAATGCGGGTACCTTCATTACCCACAAGGGCAAACGTAGATTCCTGCATCGTGTAACCCCTCCTTCACTGGTTTGATTAAGGTAGATAAGAACGAAGAACTGTCGTATTGCCATCCAGCGTATACGCTCCAAGATTGGCAGGCAGCAGGTAGCATTGTCCAGCGCTTAATTCAATTTTTTCCTGAGTATCATTGTCCCATTCCAAGGTTCCGTTCCCTTCACAAACGACGAGAATGGTGAAACTGTCAGCATGGGTAGAGAGTTCCCACCGATCTGTAACAATTCCTTTTTCTACGACAAAGTAAGGGCATTCCGCAAGCTTCAGCCATTCGCCTGGTGTCGCATTATTGGTTTTCATTGTGGTAGCACCAGCACCCTCATAGGCAGTCACATTCAAGGAATCTTCAACATGCAGCTCACGTGGTTTTCCATCCAGTCCTGGGCGATTATAATCGTAGATCCGGTAAGTTGTATCCGAATTTTGCTGGATCTCGGCAACAACCACTCCTGCGCACAGAGCATGTACCGTTCCGGCTGGGATGAAGAATGTATCTCCCGCTTCAACCGGTACTTGACGGAGCGTATCCATCACCGTGCCATTCTCCAGTGCTTCCTTTAGGACCGCACGATCGACTCCTTCGTTTAATCCATAGATGATGTGCGCTCCCGGTTTCGCGTCCAGCACATACCACATTTCCGTTTTGCCAAGTTCTCCTGGAGGCAGGGCTTCATAATCATCTGTCGGATGAACCTGTACGGATAAATCATCATTGCAGTCAAGCAGTTTGATCAAAAGGGGGAAGCGTCCGCCTTTTTCAGATACACCTTTTGTTCCGAGCCACGAAGTACCTAGCTGTTCCCGTACTTCATCGAGGCCTTTACCAGCAAGTTCGCCATTAATGACCTTGGTTGTACCGTTAGGATGATCTGCAATCATCCATCCTTCTCCAATATGTCCTTCAGGTGGTGTCAGACCGAATTGCTCCAGCGCCCGACCTCCCCATACACGTTCCTTAAACTCAGGTTGAAATTGCAGTGGGTATGGCTTAGACATCGTAATCTCTCCTCTAGTATATGAAGTGGTGAATCGCTTTAATCAATTCCATGCCTGTACATTCCGGATTGTATACGGTTGCAGCAGACAAGTATGTAAAGCACGCATCGTCATAGTAAACGAGCCAAGGTTAGAGCTTGGCCCATTCGTGCACAGCGATGTCGTGCTATTTAATGTGTTTATTTTATGGCATTTGGAGAGTAAAGGAAATTACTTTTTCTCAATGCCAATCAGAAAAGGAGAGGCTGCGCGCTGCAGCTGGCGGTAGATGACAACTTGTGCCTGGTCTACAGGCAATGCCGAACACCAGGCAAGTACTGCATCTGCCTCCTGTGCACCACCATCATGACCCGGGTACAATACGGCTGTTATTATACCGCGTGGCCTCAGTAAGCCCAGTGCGGCTTCTAATGCTCCAATCGTGCTGTCCGTTTGGGTAATCACAGAAGCATCCGCACCTTCGGAGGGCAGGTATCCCAAGTTGAACATGACTGCGCCAACTTGGCCCTGCCATTGCTCGGGAACAGCTTCAGCCATTCGGTCATGGCTTAACTCCATCAGGGAGATGGAACCGAGCTTTGAGCCGTCTTCCTGTTTACGAATTCGGGCTTGAGCCAGAGTTAGTGCTTCATTTTGGATATCAAAACCGATGACCTGACCGCGTTTGCCAACTTGCTGTGCGAGAAACAGGGTATCCGCACCTGTACCTACTGTGGCATCAATGGCAGAATCCCCGGGCTGCAAACGGGAGGATACCCATTGATGGGCACAGCTAAGAACCGAGAGAAAGCCCATCTTATGCTCCCCTCCAATATTTACCCTGCCATGAATCACGTAAACGCAATTCGCGGTCAATGGAATTAAGCACTTCCCATTTTTTCATGGACCACATGGGTCCAATCAGCAGATCACGCGGAGCATCTCCAGTGAGGCGGTGCACGATCATCTCCGGTGGAAGCATCTCGAGTGTATCGACAATCAGTTTGATGTACTCGTCTTGTTCCAGGAATCGAAGAAGCCCGGCTTCATACTGTTTGACCATTGGCGTCTTGCGCATGAGGTGCAGGAGATGGATCTTAATGCCTTGCACATCCATATTGGCTACGGCACGTCCGGTATCCAGCATCATTTCATGCGTTTCCTGAGGCAAGCCATATATGATATGTGTACACACGCGTATATTCCGTTTCCGCAGCTTCTCTACCGCTTCTTCATAACATTTGGTGTCATGCGCGCGGTTGATTAGCGTTGAGGTAGACTCGTGGACGGTTTGAAGTCCCATTTCAACCCAGAGATAGGTACGTTCATTCAATTCGGCCAGGTAATCCACAACATCATCAGGCAAGCAATCGGGGCGAGTGGCAATGGAAAGACCGACCACACCAGGCTGCTGTAAAATCACTTCAAAATACTCACGGAGCTCCTCAACAGGAGCATATGTGTTGGTATAAGCCTGAAAATAGCCGATATACTGGGCCGTAGGCCATTTTAGGTGCTGTTTGTCCCGAATCGTATTAAATTGAGTAACCAGATCATCCCGTCTGCTGCCGGCAAAATCTCCTGATCCCCTGGCACTGCAGAAGGTACATCCGCCCTTGGCAATTGAACCGTCACGGTTTGGGCAGGTGAATCCTGCGTCAAGCATAACCTTGAACACTTTATTGTTGAACTCATTTCGCATTTCGTAATTCCAGGTGTGGAATCGTTTATCTCCCCAGGAAAGAGGAGGTTGTATTGCAGGTGCATTCATCTTCAGGGTGCTCCTTTGGGCTGCCGCATTCCCTCTTGGGAGAGACAGATGTTTATCTATTCACGTGATAGAACGGATCTTTAAAATCCGTGTCTCCATGGACTTTAACCATTGTATCAAAAAACGCAAAAAAAGGGGAATTCAAACTCAAAAATAGACTGGTTTATCAAGGTTTTTCGCTTGCTATAGTTTACACCATGTGTTATATTTAACTTAACGTCAGACAGCATCCAATGGGTACTATTCATCATAGCATTTGAATCAAAATTGACGTCATGGACCATACTATACCGTGAGGTGATATGAATGAATTCCCAAGTTAAAAACAATAATCTTCACCATGTTTCAGTAGAACTGACGGCAGAAGAGGCACTGGCTTTGACAGGTGTTCGTTTTAATGGCAATCCGAAAGTGGAAGCGGCTGCAAGACAAAAAGTTCGCACAGCTTTCGAAAAGACATTTGATTTTTCACACCAAGATAAGGTAGACTATGAACTATTAAAGTAGTTGGACCCCAATTCCAAATAAATCGAAGAGGGAATCTTTGAGATTTGCCCCAAGTGGCAGATCCGAAGATTCCTTTTTCATTGCTCTTTACAATTGGCCGGTTCTTCGGCAAAATGAGTCTGAGACAAGTATGGACAAACGGAGGAATAAAATGCGTTTACGTGGCAGAAAAGGGATTCGGGAAAATCTGGAGGAGCAAGTGGACCTTGTTGTTCTGGAACCTAAACAGTACAAGGGAAAATGGTCTGAACTGTTTGGCAACGACCATCCGATCTTTGTTGAATTTGGTATGGGTAAAGGTCAATTTATCAGCCAAATGAGTTATAAATATCCGCAATACAATTTTATCGGCATTGATATGTATGATGAATTGGTGCGCCGGGCTAGTGAGAAGGCCCGTAATGCGTGGAGTGAGGCTGATGTAGAAACTCCGCCCAATGTGAAGCTTGTACTGGCAAACATTGAACAGATCGAGGAAGTGTTCGAAGTGGCTGAACTGGAACGGATCTATCTGAACTTCAGTGACCCATGGCCAAAAGCCAAGCATGCACGCCGTCGTTTGACTCATCCGCGGTTCTTGAAAAAATACACGGAGCTGCTTAACGCCAAGGGCCAAATTCATTTCAAAACCGATTCGGAGACATTGTTCGAGTTCTCGCTCAATGCGATTGCCGACTACGGTCTGCAAATGACCAACCTGTCCCTGAACCTTCACCGTGATGGATTGAATGAAGAGCATGTCATGACGGAATACGAGCAGAAATTCATGGGCAAAGGCATGAACATTCACCGCGTGGAAGTCATTGTGGGCGAAGAGGCGCTGCGTGAGTATCAGCAGATGCGTCTGGACAAGTACAAAGTACGTGAAGCTTCGGATGATTCCGGCGAAGACCAGGAGTAAAATAAATAAGCGGCACATGAAGGTGTGATTCATCACCTCGTGTGTCGCTTTTTTGATTTTTCTTCTTCAAGATTATTAGAAGATTGTTACATTTGCTCGGAGCGCAGTTCCTTGCGACGATAATCATTCGGGGTCACACCATTGAACTTTTTGAACATGCGATAAAAGTAGGAGCTGTTGGTGAATCCCGTCTTCTCTGCAATATCCGCAACGGAATTCTCGGTCTCAATCAGCAGATGCTGGGCTTTGATGATTCGTGTCTCGTTAATCACATCCGTTAGTCCTTTTAACGTGAGTTGTTTATACAACCTGCTGATATAGATGGGTGACATGGTGAGTTCATCAGCAATGGAAGTGAGACAGAGATTGGTGTCCGCATAATCCCGTTCGATAATACCGTTAATTCTGCGTAGGAGCTCTTCATGCCTCAACGTTCGTTTCTCTTCCACTTTTAATCCCAACTCATCGAATAGACGATAGAAATGGGCATGGACTTCACGGAGTTCCTCCGCTTCATGGAGAGGAAGCATCGCAGCGTCCGAGATGGTGCTTAGTGTAAGCTGGTTATTTTTCTTAAGTGTGTTACGTACGTGGTTCAGTGTCATCGTCAGATGGGACAGAGCCAATTGGAATACGGTAAAAGGGTATGCTGCCGTTTCATCCACGATATCTGAATAGATTTGTTTGGCTTCGCATGTTTTGCCTGTCATGAGGCAATCGATGAGCTGCCGCTCTTTACTTGCAGGAAATGCATATTCCTTGTCCTGATACGCCATGATGTCGGTTGTATACAGCAAGCAGCCCGGGCCACTGAATAATCGGTGCAGGGAAGCCTCCGCTGAGTGGGGATAGCCGGCGATCGCATCCTCGAAAGAGTCTTCCTCGGGCCCTACGGTGAACGAAACGGAGCATTTCAGATGCAGCATTACCGCATCCTGCAGCATGCGCAGTAGTTCTTCCATATCCGCTTCTGCAGCCTGTGCGTTTTGCTGATCCGAATTTTTGTGATTGAAAAGAAGACTAATCATGTCCCCACCCATATCGACGGTTTCCGTGTGGTAGCGAAATTCCGCCGATTCCATGCAAATGTTCATCATCGCATATTTTACCAGCTTGATATCGTCCCGGTAGGTTTCGCAAAAATCAGCAAAACGGTCAATACGCAGTAATACCAGCCTGGACGGACGATGAACCTGGACAGACGAACCGTAAAACTTCATGCGCTCTTCCAAAATCCCGCCGGATACTGTCTCACGCCCCTGTAGAGCACCACGCAAAAAATCCTGACGTAAAATGTGCAGACTTCCACGACGCTCGGCTTCCATAACTCGCATTCGAACAATGACTTTATCGATGGGGTGATATAGCTTCCGAGAAACCAGGTATGAGAGCAACAGTCCAGCAATAAGCAAGCCCAGACAAAACAGGACGGTGTGCGTGCGCATGCTGCGTATATCAGCAGTGATCAGATGATCAGGTGTAATTCGTACATATCGCCATCCCAAATTATCAGGTGTGGTATAGGTGATAAGTGATTTTTCCCCGTCAACGTCTGCGGTAAAATAGGCAGATTGCTCCGTATTTTGCAAAATGGGACGCATGAAGGCTTCCTTGGAGAGATCCTGCATTAACGTCCGATCTCCAAAATCGGATAGCAGCTGTCCGTTTTCGTTGATAATAAATGTTTTGCCCGGCTGATCCGCTGCATTGATATTGGGACTTAGCCAATCGTCCTTGATATTGACTACGACTGCGTAGTTTAACTCGGCATTATCGTTGATGGTGTCATAGCAGAGATAGGTGTAACTGTTCACTTCAATGTCTTCTGTAGAACCAACCTGGTAAGTACGCGGAATCGGAACAAAGGGTTTATATTCATGAAATCGCTGGAGGATATCCTTTATGCCTTGATCGTCTAATTCGGCTAGTGTTTGCTGACCATTGCGTGTTTCAGAACTAATAAAGAATTCGTTGCTTTTGGAGTTGTATACATAGATGGATTCGATAAAAGGAAGGGACATGCGGTAATTATCAAGCTGCTCCATGGCCGGAGTGATTTCGTAGATGCTTGGTTTGGAGTAAAGGAGCAGTGCAGAGATGCTGTAGTCCTGATAAATCTGATAAGACAAGGATTTGGCCGTTTCGGTCATTTTGGATACTTCCCGGCTGGTCTGTGTAAGACTGTTCATATCGGTGCGATAGACTTGACGGAGAGCGATGCGATTGTAATTGACGTAGAGAATGGCAGAAGCTACGAGCAGGGTAGCAACGGTACTGACAATGATGCCAATCAGTATTCGAGAAAATACGTTTTGACTGTCCTCTGAACGTTTGCGCATCAATCAGTTCCCCCTGAACATCTGCATTTTGGGTGAGATAACTTCATTTCACAGCGTTACGCTCTGTTTCACAGCAGGCTGCTGTGCATGAGGATAGTCATTCAAATTATATATCATGTATGCGTTTACATCAATATTGTACAAGGTTTAAAAGGTTGTTTCAGTACATATCGTTCAACTTTCGCTGAATTGTTCACTATGCCCAGGTTATGCACGATATCAACATTTGTGAACGTACTGGAGTTCTTTTCAGTGTTGGTTCACATTGTTCATATCAGGTTTGGCAATATCGTTCATTTTCCGGCGCGAAGCTTCAGTATCCGGGAGCGGGAAGGGCGTCTACACTAAAAACAGAGCTCCACGGCGCATCCGCGCTGCAAGAAATCCGGGAGGGATCGAGCCATGCTCAAAGAATTGAACAAAAACAAAATCATGTTCCTGATGCTGCTGCCTACACTGATCTTTTTTCTCATTAACTCGTATTTTCCGATGGTGGGTATCTACTATGCGTTTACCCGGTACGACTTTGAGGGAGGATTATTCGGTAGTCCGTTCGTAGGGCTGGAAAATTTCAAGTTTCTCTGGCAGTCCGGCATGCTGCTGAAACTTACGACCAACACGGTTGGTTATAACTTGGCTTTCATTATACTGGGAAACGGACTCGCCATTTTCTGTGCCATTATGTTAAGTGAAGTCCGTGGGAAGCTCTTTAAGAAAATTACGCAATCCGTGATGTTTCTACCGTATTTCATCTCATTTGTACTATTAAGTGTAATCGCTTACAACATGTTCAACTATGAATCCGGTTTTGTGAACACGGTGCTCAAACGTTTTGAAGCCGGCCCAATTGATATTTATAACACGCCATGGATATGGGTGTTTCTGATCATTATTTTTTACCTATGGAAAAACCTTGGATACAGTATGGTGATCTATCTGGCGGCTATCACCGGGATCAGTGACGAATATTATGAAGCTGCCCGCATTGATGGAGCGAATATTTTTCAACGCATCTGGTATATCACCGTTCCCATGCTGAAACCGACCTTTGTCATTCTGCTTCTGTTCTCTCTGGGGAGCATTATGAAGGGACAATTTGATCTCTTTTATCAACTTATTGGGAATAACGGTGTGCTATATAACGCCACAGACATTATTGATACGTACGTGTATCGTTCTCTGAAAGTGACCTTCGATATCGGGATGGCTACCGCAGCAGGCTTGTACCAGTCGATTTTCGGCTTCATTCTGATCATGACCGTGAACTACATTATCCGGAAAGTGAATGAGGATTACGCTTTGTTCTAAACCGCCCACAGGGCAGAAGGGAGAGCCGCCATGCATACTACCCGTGCCAGAGACTCAGAATTTACCTTGCTGTTTCAGATTATCGCCTATGGCGTCATTCTGGTTTTGTCCATCATGTGTCTGCTGCCTTTTCTTCTGATCTTATCCGGCTCGTTCAGCAGCAATGAATCGATTGTGAGAGACGGATATCATCTCTTTCCAACAGACTTTTCCCTGGAAGGCTATCAAATGGTGTTCAAATTCCCTACTCAGGTGCTGAAAGCTTACGGAGTGACCGTCTTTACAACCGTTGTGGGGACCGCGCTCGGACTATTCCTCATTACAATGGCGGGATTCGTGCTGCAGCGCAAAGATTTTAAATACCGCAATACCTTCTCTTTCTTCATTTACTTCACCACGCTCTTTGGCGGTGGGTTGGTGCCTTGGTACATTATGTTGGCAAATTACTTCAATCTGACGGATACGTATACCGTACTGATTTTCCCTGGATTGATGACGCCATTTCTCATCATTTTGATGAAAAATTTTATCCGTTCTGCTGTTCCGGATGAACTGGTTGAATCCGCCAAAATGGATGGCGCGAATGACTTCCGCATTTACTTCAGCATTGTATTGAAGCTGGCGATGCCCGGGATCGCAACCGTAGGTTTGTTTTTGGCCCTGGGATACTGGAATGACTGGTTTACTTCGTCACTGTTCATTAACAACCCGGATATGTATCAGCTGCAGTTTTACCTGTATAACACGATGAATACGATTACTTTCATCGATCAGATGGCCATAGGTACGGGAATTACGCTCAGCCAGGATGTGCCTACGGAATCAACCAAGATGGCCATGGCGATTGTGGTGACGGGTCCCATTTTGTTCTTGTACCCGTTTGTACAGCGTTATTTTGTCAAAGGTCTTACGATTGGTGCGGTAAAAGGTTAGAACGTGAAAATGCTCGGGGCGCCAGCTGGTTATTCGTTTACTTCTGCATGCGTCCTGGCGGTTTACGCTAACATATAAGGTTTCCTACAAAAGGGAGGATGCGTATGCGCAACAAAATAATTCGGCACCTGTCTCTGGTGCTGGCCCTGATGATGTTTGCCGGGGTATTAGCCGCGTGTAATAACGGATCTGGGGGATCGGCGCAAGGGAGTGAGGAGGGCGCTTCATCTCCAGACAAAGGTGAGAAGGTGACCCTGCAGTTTTACATGCTTGGAGACGCGCCAAAAGACTTGCCTGTTATTGAATCCGAGATTAACAAACTCGCTGAGGCCGATCTGAACGTCAACGTAAAATTTAACTACACTTCCTGGACGGATTGGGATCAAAAATATAAGCTGCTCCTGTCTTCTGGCCAGCCGATTGATCTGATTTTCACTGCGGACTGGACATTCTATCAATCGTATGCCAAAAAAGGAGCATTCTTGCCGCTCGACGAACTGCTGCCGAAGGCTGCACCAACATTGCAATCCCATGTACCTGATGATATGTGGAACGCTGTTAAAATTAATGAAAAAATCTATACTGTACCTTCGACCTGGATCGAGTATGTCACAGAAGGAATTGCTTACCGTGAGGACCTGCGTGAAAAGTATAATTTGCCCAAACCAGAATCCTTGGAGACGCTCGAAGCTTATCTTGAAGGGATCAAAGCCAATGAACCGGGCATGATTCCCATTGCGGACAGTAACTCCAATCACACTCACGGCATCCGTCAGTTAACCTCCAAACTGGTGAATACGGCTGGTCAGCTCCCTTACGGGCTTGATATTATGTACGATTCGCCGTCAAGCATCACGTCCTATTGGGGATCAGCCCAGCATCTGGAGGACCTGAAAACGTACAAACGCTGGATGGATAAAGGATTTTTCCCGAAAAACGTGCTGAATGTGAAGGACACATCGAATTCACTGCTGCAAAATGGCAAAGCTGCTGTTGTTCTATCAGGTGAAAACCCGAACAAATTTAATGCAGATGTCATCAAGGTCCAGTCTACGCATCCTGATTGGAAGCTGGGATACTTCGCTTATCCGAATGCCAAAGGTTTTGCACAACCTGTTCATCCGATTCACAACGGATTCGCTATACCGCGAAGCAGCAAAAATCCGGAAAAGGCACTGGCTTTTTATGAGAAGCTGGTAACTGACAAACGTTACAACTGGCTCACCGAATACGGTGTAGAAGGCAAAAACTTTGAAGTTCAGGATGGCTATTACAAAATGGTGGGCGATGCTCAGACCAATGGATTCCCGCGTGAGGGCATGAACGGCTGGGCTTGGCGGAATCCGGACTTCATGCTCTACGATAAAACGTTCGACGATGTACTCGCCATGTTCGAGGATTTGGACAAAATCAAGAAGCCGGATATCTTTACCGGATTTGCTGAGGATTGGACACCGTTTCAGGCGGAGAAGGCTGCGCTTGAGCAAGTGGAGAAACAGTATCTGTATCCACTGAACGTTGGTTTGGTTGCAGACGTTGAAGCAGGCCTGAACACATTTATGGAAAAAGCTAAGCAGGCAGGACTGGAGAAAATACAAGCCGAGTATACCAAACAATGGCAGGAATATTTGAAATCGGCGGGCATTCAGTAGGTTGGATTTATTTCATTTTTAAAATAGACATGAAAAAGGTGCCTTCAGGTTGAAGGCACCTTTTTTTCTTTGTATAAGTGTATGCGGCTTGTTTATCGAACTTTTGATCATAATCTGGCCTGATCAGCCTGGAATGGCCGAAGGTCCAGAAGATCGATGATGCTTTGAGCACTTTCCATCGGACGATATTTGGCGATCTGTGCCAAATGACGTTTGCGTTTACGGACGATGTCGGGATATTTATGTAACAATTTATTCATCCATTTAACCACGACATCAAGCGAAGTGATCGGTTCGCCCAGTCCTCTAGCGGTAAAATATTGAACGTTCTCTTCCTCCTGGCCCGGAATGGGATTATGGAACAACATCGGAATACCTTTGGCGAGTCCTTCCGTACATGTCATTCCACCAGGCTTGGTTATCAGCAGGTCGGAAACTTCCATTAGCTTATCCACTTCTTTGGTGTATCCGATAATGTGAATATTTTCTTTCCGGTACTCCGGGTTTTGTTCCATGCTGATCCGGATTTTGTCATTGCGTCCGAGACAGAAGATGATCTGAATATCGTTATGCCAGCGAGTCAGAAGCTTATTGACTACTTCATCGCTAAGCATTCCCCAGCCGCCGCCCATGACAAGAACGGTGGGCATATCTTTCAGATTAAACTTGGCACGGATCTCATCACGGCCAGGATGCTCCCAAAAGTTGGGGTGTACCGGGATGCCAGTAACTCGTATTTTGTCTACGGAAACTCCGCGCAGCATTAATTTGGATTTAACCTCATCCGTAGATACCAGATACAAGTCCACCTCGGGACTGATCCAAGTGCCGTGCGCATCGTAATCGGTAATGACCGTGCAGAGCGGTACTTGTACACCGAGGCGCTTTAATCTGGATATGACGGCACTTGGTATGGGATGCGTACATACAATGGCATTTGGACGAAGCTGCCGTACGACACTACGTGTATGTGTGTAAAACAGCTTGTGCAATGCGAGTGTAGTCAATCGGTTCAAAGACTTTTTATATTGATGCCTGTATACGTATCCGACAAGTTTGGGTTGGTTGGTTACCGTTTTTTTGTATGCCGTAATAATAAGTGGTGCGACTCTGGGGTTAAGGAAACTACCCAGTTCGAGCACTTTGGTCTGTACTTCCGGAGAGAGCTTTCTCAAACTGCTGGACAGTGCATAAGCGGCTTGTGTATGACCGGCTCCAAAGCCTTCGGAAAGTAGTAATACTCGTTTTTTCTCCACGCTTGCTTCACCTGTTCCTGCTAGGTTTTCCTTAGTCTAACATATCTGCTTTAGGTCCATAATGCAACTGTCGCTAGTGCGACTAAAGTACCGATTGTGGCACCCGCGAGCACATCCGAAGGATAGTGCAAACCCAAGTAAATTCGGGAGAATCCGACAATCAGTGCAACCGGCAGCAGCGTCACCAGCAAAATAGGTTCCATAGTCATAAACGGAACGGTTACCGAGAAGACAGCGGTTGTATGTCCTGAAGGAAATGAATGGTCCGTCAGGGGATTGCGGAATGTGATCGTTTCCGGCATGGCCAGGTAAGGCCGGATGCGAGGATACAACCTTTTGGCGATTGCTACGGGAATGTGGCTCACAGCCAGAGCGATACATGCCTGTAGGCCTGTCGTACTCCAAGGGGCTGGAGCGAGCAGCCATATCAATAAGGATACGGCAATAGAAAATGTTGCTCCGCCTAGATGGGTGAGATAGTACAGCCAAAAATTCATAAATCGATTATGAAGTCGACCATTAATCCACATAAACACATTGCGATCGTACGCTTGAAACTTAACGAATAAACGGCTCATATTGGCCTCCTGCCAGTCAGGCCGCCCGAATTGGCGGCAGTATTTCCGGTATATTTTCTGTGTCCGGTGTTGTCCTGATTACTATATAACCGTTTTTCGAGAAGTTCAGGTTATTTCAGGTATATGTTTATCATATTTTTAAATGTTGTCCTTTTCAAGAAGAAGACATGTGAACAACGTAAAATTCATGTTAAAGAGTGGTTAATCATCCAACTTAACTTTTTGACTCGGACGAGCTAAAAAAGATACAATGATTCAACA
The DNA here is from genome assembly GCF_022346995.1 of Paenibacillus sp. ACRRY. Classification (GTDB taxonomy): domain Bacteria; phylum Bacillota; class Bacilli; order Paenibacillales; family Paenibacillaceae; genus Paenibacillus. The sequence continues at coordinate 146,274 of NZ_JAKRNM010000005.1, forward strand.
TGGCTGAAATGAGGTTAAAAAAATGTGAGTTTTATATTGAACTTTTTGGTGTCCGTTTGCGTTATTTTTTGTATAGCCTCTGGTTGGACAGTACTGGGTAATGAAAAAAGCAGGGACTTTAGAAATAAAAATCAAGCAAACGGCTGAAAATAAGATATAACAGGCATGAATGCGAGGGCGCAGTATCACGAACTGCCAAATCAGCGTTTAATGTTCACATTTCTGCTTTAGGAAGTGAAATTGCGGTTTTGACAAATAGCTGAAAAGCATCCAAAATCGATAAAGCAGCCAAATTGGAAGCAACCATGCTTGAAATACTTGCGTAGTAAACAAAAGACCAGGGTCATATTCTGCACATTACAAAAAAACAAAGATGCAGAATCAGGTAGAGAAACGCTAAAGTAAACAGGGTTTGAAAAAAAGGGGGTAACAGAGAACGATGTTGGACGCTATATTCGTCACGATGCAGGTCATACTGGCACTGCTAGCCGTGTACCAATTCACGTTTTCGCTGTTCGGTCTGTATAAGAAAAAGAAAAAGAAACATTATCCTGCCACAAAATCTTTCGCTGTACTCGTTGCAGCACACAATGAAGAGCAGGTCATCGGTGCGTTGATGGAGAACCTGAAACAACTCGATTATCCGGAAGATCTGTACGATGTATTCGTTATCTGTGATAACTGTACGGATGGTACGGCTCAAATCGTCAGAGATCATGGCTTGAATGCATGTGTGCGTACAAACGCTGATCTCAGAGGTAAAGGTTATGCTATTGAGTGGATGCTCAAATATCTGTGGAAATTGCCGCGTCAGTATGACGCCGTTGTTATGTTTGATGCTGATAACCTGGTTGATCGCAATTTCTTGCTTGAGATGAATAACGACTTGTGCAACGGATCGCGTGTTATTCAAGGTTATATCGATACGAAAAATCCGGAAGATTCCTGGATTACTGCAGCTTACGGGGTATCGTACTGGTACATTAACCGTTTGTGGCAGTTGTCCCGTCACAACCTCAACATGGCCAACTTCCTTGGCGGTACAGGTATGTGCTTTGAAACGAATTTGCTGAAGGAAATTGGCTGGGGTGCGACTAGCTTGGTCGAGGACTTGGAGTTTACGATGCGCAGTGTGCAGCGTAACGTGTATCCCGTGTTTAACTATGATGCAAAAGTATTTGATGAGAAGCCTCTGACATTCAAAGCTTCAGCAAGACAACGTCTGCGCTGGATGCAAGGTCACTTTACGGTAGCGCGGAGATATTTCTTCCCACTGTTGTGGCAAAGTATTAAGGAAAGAAGCTTGGTCAAGTTCGACCTTGCCGTATATGGTGCCAACGTATACGTTGTATTACTGACATTCCTGATGACAGCTGTTATGTGGGTGGATACAGCCGTATTCAGCGGACCGCATATTGCCAACATCTACGGATACTTCCCATTATGGGTAGGCTTCGTGGCCATTGGTTTGAACATTCTGACATTCCTTTTGTCGATGGCACTGGAGAAGGTTACTTTTGCGAAAGTGTATCTGTATCTGATTGTATTCCCGATCTATCTGCTATCGTGGTATCCGATTACGTTCTACGCGTTCTTTACGCAGAACAACAAACAATGGAGCCATACCCAGCATACACGTGTTGTACGTTTGGATGAGGTGCAGAGCAAGCAAGGGTAAGAGTGTTTCTGGCTAAGCAGGCCATGTATTTAATAAAAATGTTTCAAAGGTGTTGACTATAGCCGAACATGATGTTATAGTATTCAAGTGCGTTAAATGAATAGCAATGGAATCACAAGCAGAAGTCCGACTTCTCACCTGACCAACATTAACGTTGGCTGGTCAACGATCCCAATAATTTATGAAGTGTATACTCATGAAGAATTGTGTTGATTACAGGGATGTCGGTAGCTTGACCGGCATCCCTTTTATTTTTGTTTAACAGTATTCAAAATGACCTGGAGGTGGACGGTTATTAGTAAAGATCACATGATTAATGATGAGATTCGGGCGAAGGAAGTGCGCCTTGTCGGAGCTGAAGGAGAACAAATTGGGATCAAGCCCATTCGGGAAGCACTGCAAATGGCGATTGATCTGAACTTGGATCTGGTCAATGTGGCACCACAGGCTAAACCGCCGGTATGCCGCATCATGGACTATGGCAAGTTCCGCTATGAGCAACAAAAGAAAGACAAAGAAGCCCGTAAGAACCAGAAAATTGTTGACATTAAAGAAGTATGGTTCCGTTCCAATATTGAGGAGCACGATTATCAAACGAAGCTTCGTAATGTAATTAAGTTTTTGAAAGAAGGCGACAAGGTTAAATGTTCTGTTCGTTATCGCGGACGTGAAATTGCCCATGCCGCCATTGGTCAACGGATTCTGGAGCGCGTTAAGGTGGAAGTGGCAGAACTGTGCACCATCGAACGCCAACCAAAATTGGAAGGCCGCAGTATGATCATGATTCTGGCTCCTAAAGCCTGATAACATTGGAGGAGGAAACACAAAATGCCTAAAATGAAAACACACAGCAGTTTGAAAGGACGCTTCAAAATTACCGGTTCCGGTAAAGTCCTTCGTTACAAAGCACACAAAAACCACTTGCTTTCCCACAAATCAAAACGTGCTAAGCGCGTTCTGAACGGCAACCCAGTAATGGCAGCCGGGGACGTAAGACGTTTGAAACAAGGTTTGGCTAACTTAAAATAGTACATCCGTATGGGGGATCGGCTTAGGCCGTACACATACCACGGATACATTTAATATTTATTTGGGAGGTTCTTTAATATGGCAAGAGTAAAAGGCGGTTTTGTAGTACGTCGTCGTCATAAAAAGGTTTTGAAACTGGCAAGAGGTTATTTCGGTTCCAAACACCGCATTTTTAAAACAGCTAACGAGCAAGTAATGAAATCCCTGGTTTACGCATACCGTGACCGTCGCAACACGAAACGTAACTTCCGCAGACTGTGGATCGTTCGTATTAACGCAGCAGCACGTCAAAACGGTTTGTCTTACAACAAACTGATCCATGGATTGAAACTTGCTGGAGTGGACATGAACCGCAAGATGTTGGCTGATCTGGCCGTTAACGACATCAATGCGTTCAACTCTTTGGCTACTGTAGCTAAAGGCAAAATCAACGCTTAAATTGTAACATGCAAGCCGCCGTACCTTATGGCGGCTTTTTTCACGCCAGAAAGCGTCGGACGAATACACCGAGGTCCGGGAGGACAAACTTAGATTGGATGCGGTTGACAGCTATCAGGCCTTTGGCAGATACATAAAAACCGAACGTTCATATAATGCAAACTTAAACTAGGAGTTACTGGCTAATGGTGATAATGATGGTATATTTTTGTTATATAACATTACATCGTTGTAACGTTAGTGTGTTAAACCGCTAAAATTTTAAGCGTTTTCAACAATAAAAGTCTAAAAATATGTGATTTTTAGTCATGAAACATCTGGATTTTAACACTGGTTGAATGTATAATCACCTCTAGTAGGCTAGTCCTAAACTTTTCTCTCCTAGTCATAATGTTCGGTTTTTCGGCAGATGATCCGGTAAAGATAAGGTGTAAAGGGGCTCTTTATGTCGAAGAAACCATACATTCCGCATAAAAGTCATATCAGACATCTGTTCATCGTTCAATATCGACCTGGGTAGGAATTAGGTATATATCATTAAGGGGGAACAAGAGAAATGAAAAAGATGCTCAGCTTGTCTTTGGTCATGTTGCTGGCAGTATCGGTAATGCTCGCAGGTTGCGGAAGCAAACCGAAGGAAGAAACAAATGCCGGAGGAACAACAGGTGGCGAATCCACTGAAGCGAAATCCGATTTGCAGATCGGTATGGTTACTGACGTAGGTGGCGTTAACGACAAATCCTTTAACCAATCCGCTTGGGAAGCCCTGCAAGCAACTGAAACTGAAACAGGTACGGCTGTTAAATACCTGCAAAGTAAATCCGATGAAGAGTACATTCCTAACCTGAACGAATTCGTTAAAGGTGGATATGATCTGACTTGGGGTATCGGTTTCCAATTGGCTGACGCAATCAAAACGGTTGCTGACCAAAACCCTGAATCCAAACTGGCGATCATCGACAGTGTTGTAGATTCTCCTAACGTTAAATCCGTAACATTTGCTGAAGAGCAAGGTTCCTTCCTGGTTGGCGTTGTTGCCGGTCTGACTACAAAAACGAACAAAATCGGTTTTGTTGGCGGTATGGACAGCCCACTGATCAAGAAATTTGAAGTTGGTTTCAGAGAAGGGGTTAAAGCAGTTAACCCTGATGCAGAATTGATCTCCAACTATACAGGCGCATTTGACAAACCAGACCTTGGTAAAGCAGCAGCAGCTACAATCTACAACCAAGGCGCGGATATCATTTTCCACTCTTCCGGTGCTACAGGTAACGGTGTGTTCAACGAAGCAATTGCCCGTAAAAAACAAGGACAAGATGTTTGGGTAATCGGTGTGGATAAAGACCAATCTTTGGAGTTTGGTGACGATGTTACTCTGACTTCCATGATCAAAAAAGTTGACGAAGCAGTTAAGAAAGTAAACCAAGAAGTTATTGACGGCACATTTGCTGGCGGTTCCGAAAACCTGACTCTGAAAGAGAACGGTGTAGGTATTGCTGATACTTCTACAAAAAATGTTTCTGCTGACATCCTTGCTAAAGTCGACGAATACAAAGAAAAAATCATCAACGGCGAAATCAAAGTACCTACAGAGTAATTGCTTCGCCTGCGAATTGAATAATCACAAGGCCGGTCTTGACCGGCCTTATGATTGTCAGGACAGGAAAATTTGCTCACGCCATCATAACATTTGTACCTAGTTAATAAGGTGCTGCTGGAAACCTTCCAAATGCAGAATCAATGTTTTAGCAATAACGCTCCGGAAGGAGCTTTTCTTAAGATTATGGAATGTATACATTTCAGCTGTGCTGGATGGATTCGATAATCTCAAGAAAAGAAAAATGACCGCAACAAAGCGGTTTTTTTCCTTGAACATACGTCGATAGACGTTTTTCTTACGTTTGCGGAACCACACTATATCAGTTATAAGGGTGATTACATGGGTGCAGCAACCCCCGTCGTTGAGTTAAAACAAATCACGAAGCGTTTTCCAGGCATTGTTGCCAACGACGCCATCAGCCTTCAGCTTCGTAAAGGCGAGATTCATGCTTTACTGGGCGAAAACGGCGCTGGTAAATCAACGTTGATGAATATTGTATTTGGTCTCTATCAGCCAGATGAAGGTTCCATTGAAGTGAATGGCAAGCCTGTCATGATCGATAGCCCGAACAAAGCAATCGAGCTTGGGATCGGCATGGTGCATCAGCACTTTAAGCTTGTTCAGCCGTTCACGGTAACAGAGAACATTATTTTGGGATCTGAACCAACGAAGGGTCTCAATATTAACTATAAAAAAGCGGCTGCCGAAGTGCAGCGTTTGTCCGAGCAATACGGACTCAAAGTAAATCCACATGCCAAAATCCATGATATTTCAGTTGGTATGCAGCAGCGCGTTGAAATCGTAAAAACATTGTACCGCGGCGCTGATATTCTGATCTTTGATGAACCAACAGCTGTTCTGACTCCTCAGGAGATCAAAGAACTGATGGTCATCATGAAAAAACTCGTGGCAGAAGGCAAATCGATTATCCTGATTACACATAAGTTAAAAGAAATTATGGAGATCTCGGATACGGTCACCATTATTCGACGCGGGAAAGTAATCGACTCTGTCAAGACATCTGAAACCAATCCCAATGAGCTTGCCGAAAAAATGGTTGGTCGTAATGTCACGTTTAAAGTGGATAAAATACCCGCAACGCCTGGAGCCAATGTCCTTGAAGTCAGCAAACTGACTGCCAAGAACAAAGAGGGGATTTCTGTTCTGAATGAACTGAACTTGAATGTTCGTGCTGGAGAAATTCTGGGTATTGCAGGTGTAGATGGCAATGGACAGAGCGAATTGATTGAAGCTCTGACGGGATTGCGCAAAGTGGATAGCGGATCGATCCGTTTGCAAGGAAAAGAATTATCCAACCACTCACCGCGTCATATTTCGGAATCGGGAGTAGGTCATATTCCGGAAGACCGACATAAGCACGGATTGGTTTTGGATTTCTCGGTCAGTGAAAATATTGTTCTGGAATCTTACTACAAGTCTCCTTACACGCGCAGAGGATTTCTTAATTTCGATGCGATCAAAAAGCAGGCCAAACGTCTTGTTGAGGCGTTTGACGTGCGGACACCGAGCATTGAAACCAAAGCACGGTCTCTTTCTGGGGGTAACCAGCAAAAGGCGATCATTGCACGGGAAGTCGATAAGAACCCGGAACTGCTTATCGCAGCACAGCCAACACGTGGCTTGGACGTAGGTGCTATTGAGTTTGTCCAGAAACAGTTGATTGCTCAGCGTGACCAAGGAAAAGCGGTATTGCTGATTTCCTTCGAGCTCGATGAAATTATCAACGTTTCGGACCGCATTGCTGTCATTTATGAGGGCCAAATTGTCGGTGAGGTCCTGCCGGAAGAAACGAATGACAGGGAGCTCGGCTTGATGATGGCGGGCAGCACCCAAAAGAGAGGTACTGTACATGAGTAAAGTATTGAAATGGTTTACCCGTGATTCCTTTATCCTGCCTATCGTTGCAATCCTCATGGGGTTAATTCTGGGCGGTATCGTTATGCTTATTGGAGGATACAACCCAATTGAGGCATATGGCGCATTGTTTAAAAAAGTCTTTGGTGACATGTACAACTTCGGTGAAGCTGTACGTGAGATGACGCCTTTGATCATGACAGGCCTCGCGTTTGCGTTTGCGTCTCGTGCGGGACTGTTTAATATCGGTGGAGAAGGACAATTTCTCGTCGGTATGACAGCAGCCACATTTGTGGGGGTTAAGTTTGCTGGTCTGCCAATTTACATTCATGCTCCACTGGCGTTGATTGCCGGTGCAGTATTCGGTGGTCTGTGGGCAGCCATTGCCGGTTACCTGAAGGCCGCTCGCGGAGTGAACGAAGTAATCAGCAGTATCATGCTGAACTGGATCGGTCTGTATTTGGCCAATCTGATTGTACGGCAGTTTTTGCTGCTTCAAGGGGAAAACCGTTCGGTAGATATTAGTGAGTCAGCTTCAATCAGCTTGACTTGGTTGTCTGAACTAATGGGCAACTCCCGTGTTCACATGGGCACATTGATCGCTTTGGTTATGGCTGTTCTCTTTTATATTTATATGTGGAAAACCAAGCAAGGGTATGAAATCCGCGCTGTAGGTCACAACCCGAATGCGGCTGAATATGCAGGTATGCATGTTAATCGCAATATCGTAAAAGCCATGTTTATCAGTGGTATGCTTGCGGGTCTTGGTGGAGCTTTCCAGGTACTTGGTGTATTCCAGTATCAGACAGTCATGTCGGGATCTCCAGGAACAGGTTTTGACGGCATTGCCGTTGCCTTGATTGGTTTGAACCATCCGTTTGGTGTGCTCCTGGGGGCGTTGTTGTTCGGTACGCTTACCTATGGATCTGCTGGTATGAGCTTTGCTGCGGATGTACCGCCAGAGATTATTCGGATTGTAATCGGTTCGATTATCTTCTTCATTGCGGCACAAGGCATCGTGCGCTGGGTTCTTAAACCGTTCTACTCCAAGCGCAAGAAAGAGAAGGTGTTGTAGATGGACTTGTTGACAATTGGGCAAATTATCAATACGACGCTTGTCTTTGCTACGGCATTGATTTTTGCTTCCCTTGGCGGGATATTCTCTGAAAAATCCGGTGTAACCAACCTGGGACTTGAAGGTTTTATGGTCTTTGGTGCGTTTGCTGCCGGAATTGGGGCTCACTATGCCCAAGAAGCTGGAATGGGTGGTACAACGTCCGCCTGGATGGGTGTTTTGGTTGCCGTAGCATTGGGCGTACTCGTATCTCTTATTCACGCTGTTGCATCGATTACGTTCAAGGCGGACCAGATTATTAGTGGTATCGTTATCAACTTCCTGGCAGCAGGAAGTACTCTATATTTGGTTAAATTGTTGTTTGAAGGATCAGGGGACTCACCTTTGGTGCAGGGCTTCAGCAAATTTGATGTGCCACTTCTCAAGGATATTCCTTTGCTTGGGGAAGCGTTGTTCAAGAATGTTTACCCAACAACATATCTGGCGATCATTCTTGTATTCCTGACGTATTACATTCTCTTCAAGACGCCATTCGGCCTTCGTTTGCGCTCTGTGGGTGAACACCCGAGCGCGGCTGATACTGTAGGTGTCAAAGTTCGTCGCTATCGTTATGTTGGCGTAATGATCAGTGGTGCACTGGCTGCAATCGGTGGTGCTGCTATCACACTGACAACAACAGGCACATTCTCGCACAATACGGTTTCCGGTCAAGGATACATTGCTATCGCAGCGATGATTTTTGGTAAATGGAATCCAATCGGAGCATTTGGTGCTGCTGTATTTTTCGGGTTCTCACAAGCAATTCGAAACTATGTGCAGCTGTTTGAATGGTCTCAAAGTATTCCCCAGGAAATTATTTATATGCTGCCATACCTGCTCACGATTATTGTTCTTATCGCGGCAGTCGGACGTTCGTCAGCTCCGTCTGCACTCGGTGAACCGTATGATCCGGGGAAAAGGTAGATGTAAGCAATTCATTAAACAATATTATGAGTTTTATCAGAAAATGGGTCCGCTTCGTGCGGGCTCTTTTTTGTTATACAAATAGCAATTCACACGTTTCCATCGTGTCAGGGTAGAGACCCATATTTTCAAGTAGGGACAAAGAAACAGGCGAAGCAAGTGATGGACGAATACACTGTTTTGAATGATCCGAGGAGGAGGGGAAAGTATGAAACAACATGTTACGCGTCGTGAAGCGTTGAAATTCGTAGGCAAAAATATCGTTGCGGTGAAAAAAGACGGCACTCGGGTTACGGGGAAGCTGTTGAAAGTATCGGGCAATAAATTAGTGCTAAAGCGCATGAATGGCAAAAAAGTACGCACAAAAGCCATTCTTCCACTGGTTCTGTTTGATTTGCTTGCAATCGCCACATTACCTTACGCTTACGGCCCGGGACCTGGCTTTGGAGGTCCTGGTTTTGGAGGCCCTGGATATGGACCAGGCTACGGACCTGGACCAAAACCCGGCCCCGGATATGGTCCAGGCTTTGGTCCGGGCCCCGGATTCGGACCGTACGGGCCGCGTCCACCAGGATTATTCTAGGAGAACCTAAATGTTCTTTTCCATTTCGTAACAGCGGCTTATCATAATATAACGAACGGTGCTATATCCATTTTTTTGATAAAACTGCAGCCCTTTTGTATTGCCTTCGTCGACCATCACTTTGGATCTTTTGCAGCCTCGCGATGCGGCAAAATTTTCGGCTTTTTGCAGCAAAGTCTGACCATACCTTTTGCGCTGTTCCTTTGTAGCAACTGCCATCATATCGACATATAACAACTCGCCGTGCATAAGAAAATGTATAAATGCGACAGCTTCTTTGTTCGGGTCAGGTGAGACAACGAAGGTCATGCCCCTGTTCATACGCAGGGGTATGTCTTTGCGTATTTTGTTGATTTCATTGGTGCTCATATGGGATAGAGGAACAAGTTGCGAGTCAATTAAACTCATGATGGCGCCATCATCCAGCCTCGAATTGCGTTGCCGAATCACCATGCGGATCCTCCTTTCAAGACCAGTCGTGCTGCTCGTATATCCTATGCCTGGAGCAAGATAAAAGGTGACTGAATGAAGTGAAGGGAATAGGGTAACGTTAAGAATCGTAGTAGCGTGATACAGGGCGTTTAAAATTTTTATCCAAATCAGGTATTGACTTATCGGTTGGAGGAATCATATAATGTTCCTAACATTTAACGAGAATATTTAATCGGCTATGAAGAGGACGAAGTTTTAAGGGCTCTTTTGCTCAGAGAGTGGCTGGATCTGCTGAAACCACCACCATAATCCCTTATATACGAGCTCACCTCGGAGCTGTTTTCCTGAAAAGCATTGGATGTCACTCCACTCGCGTATTAGGGAAAATCGTATGTCTGCGTTACAGACAACAGGTATGGAAGACGGCTATGTCCGTTTGACCTATCGTTTTTTGTACCTGGTAAGGTCCGTTATTGCGAAATTTCGGACAAAGTTGGGTGGTACCACGGAAGCAACAACCTTTCGTCCCTCGCAAGCATTAATTTGTTTGCAGGGATGAAAGGTTTTTTTTGTAACTTCAAATGTCAGAATGATGTAAATTCCGAGAGGAGGATGACTGATGGGAGCTCAAATTCCAGAAGTACGATCAACAGATGAATTACGTGAAAAATGGATGAAGCCGGAGGTCATTAGCGGTTCTGAGATTCTGCTAAGAAGCTTGTTGCTGGAAGGTGTCGAGTGCGTATTCGGTTATCCGGGCGGAGCGGTGTTGTACATTTACGACGCCATGTACGGTTTCGAGGACTTCAAGCATGTACTGACTCGGCATGAACAAGGTGCGATTCACGCAGCAGACGGATATGCACGTGCGAGCGGCAAAGTTGGTGTTTGTATCGCAACATCCGGTCCGGGAGCAACGAATCTTGTAACCGGAATTGCAACGGCATATATGGATTCCGTACCGCTCGTTGTCATTACGGGGAACGTCATTTCCAGCCTGATTGGTTCGGATGCTTTCCAGGAAGCGGATATCACGGGTATTACAATGCCAATTACCAAACACAGCTATCTGGTAAAAGACGTTAAAGATCTGCCGCGTGTCATTCATGAGGCATTCCATATTGCCAATACAGGACGTAAAGGTCCGGTGTTAATCGACATTCCGAAGGATGTTTCTGCCAACAAAACCTTGTTTGAACCAAGTACTGAACCAGTGACACTGAGAGGCTATAACCCTCGGACGGTGCCAAACAAGCTTCAGGTTGATCGTTTGGCTCAGGCCATTCAGGAAGCAGAGCGTCCGATGATTCTTGCAGGTGGCGGGGTCGTTTACTCCGGTGGACACGAAGCACTGTTCGAATTTGTTGAGAAAACAGGCATCCCAATTACAACGACTCTTCTTGGACTTGGTGCTTTCCCAAGTGGACACGAACTTTGGACCGGAATGCCGGGTATGCACGGAACATACACGTCCAACCAGGCGATTCAACAATCGGATCTGCTGATCAACATCGGAGCTCGCTTTGATGACCGGGTTACAGGTAAACTGGACGGTTTTGCACCACATGCCAAAATTGTACACATCGACATTGACCCAGCGGAAATTGGCAAAAACATCGCGACGGATATCCCGATTGTTGGCGATGTGAAGACGGTACTCGAAATAGCCAACAAGGAAGTGCAGCGTGCCGAACGTGCGGATGCCTGGAGAGACCAGATCAAGCAATGGAAGCAAGAGAAACCTTACAGCTACACGGATTCCGAAGATGAGTTGAAACCACAATGGGTCGTTGAGTTGTTGAATGATACAACCAAAGGTGAGGCGATCGTGACTACCGACGTTGGTCAGCATCAGATGTGGGCGGCGCAATACTACAAGTTCAATCAACCTCGCTCATGGGTAACTTCCGGCGGACTCGGAACAATGGGCTTTGGATTCCCTTCGGCAATCGGAGCACAGATGGCGAATCCGGACAGACTGGTCATCTCCATTAATGGTGATGGCGGAATGCAAATGTGTTCACAAGAACTGGCAATCTGCGCGATCAATAATATCCCAGTCAAGATTGTCATCATTAACAACCAGGTGCTTGGAATGGTTCGCCAGTGGCAGGAAATCATTTACGAGAACCGTTACAGTCACATCGATCTGGCGGGAAGCCCGGATTTTGTAAAACTGGCTGAGGCATATGGTGTAAAAGGACTGCGTGCCACGAACAAGGAAGAAGCTGAACGGGCATGGCAGGAAGCACTGGATACACCTGGACCGGTCGTTGTAGAATTTGTTGTTCGCAAAGAAGAAAATGTATATCCAATGGTTCCGCAAGGAGCAACAATTGATCAAATGCTGATGGGGGATGCTGAGGAATGATTAGACATACGATTTCGATTTTGGTCAACGATCAGCCTGGCGTCCTGCAGCGGGTATCGGGGTTGTTCGGTCGACGTGGATTCAACATTGAGAGCATTACGGTAGGTCAGTCGGAAGAAGCGGGCTTGTCCCGTATGGTCATTGTCACGATTGGTGATGACAAAACGCTGGAGCAGATTGAGAAACAGCTCTATAAGATCATTGACGTAATCAAAGTGGTGGATTTCAGCCTCAAGCCGATGGTTGCCCGTGAACTCGCTTTGATTAAAGTAAAAGCAGAACCTTCCGAGCGCCCTGAAATCATGGGAGTGGTTGAAACGTTCCGCGCGTCGGTTGTGGATATTGGTCCAAGCAGTCTGATGGTTCAGGTTGTTGGAGATACCGACAAAATCGACGCCATGATTGAGCTTCTTAAGCCGTATGGTATTCGCGAACTCTCGCGGACTGGAGTAACTGCACTGGTACGTGGAAACGTATAATTGCCAATAGATCTAATTCTATGGTCTAATATGCATATCGGGTAAGCAACGAAGGATACGAGAAGAAGCAGTATTACAGACTGCAGGTGATCCTTGAATGACATCGTGATCCTGCATCTGCTGCAATTCAACATTTTAGTGATGTAACGCTTGAAAAGAGAGCTACACACCCGCATTAAAGGGCGGGTGTCTGAACGGATCGGATCAGACCATAGTTGCTGGAACAGCCAGCATACCGGTCCCTTGAGACACCCGCTCATTAATGAAGGGTTCTTTACAATACAAAGGAGGACTTATAAACATGCCAGTAACTACTTATTATGAACAGGATGCAGAGCTTAGCGTATTGAAAGGAAAAACGATCGCCGTAATTGGTTACGGTAGCCAGGGCCATGCCCAAGCACAAAACCTGCGTGATAGCGGTTTGAATGTAGTCATCGGACTTCGTGAAGGTAAATCGTTTGACACTGCAAAAAATGACGGATTTGAAGTATTGTCCCCGGCTGAAGCAACTAGCCGCGCTGATGTTGTTCAAATCTTGCTCCCTGACGAAACGCAAGCTTCTGTATACAAAAACGAAATCGAACCTAACCTGAAAAAAGGCGCAGCATTGCTCTTCTCCCACGGTTTCAACGTTCATTTCGGTCAAATCGTTGCTCCAAAAGACAGCGATGTTCTGCTGGTAGCTCCTAAGTCCCCTGGCCACATGGTACGTCGTACCTACGTGGAAGGATTCGGTGTACCGGGCCTGATCGCGATCGAGCAAGATGCAACAGGTAAAGCAAAAGACATCGGTCTTGCATATGCAAAAGGTATTGGCTGCACACGTGCAGGCGTTATCGAAACATCCTTCCGCGAAGAAACAGAAACAGACCTGTTCGGTGAACAAGCTGTTCTGTGTGGCGGTGTAAGTGCCCTGGTAAAAGCTGGTTTCGAAACGTTGACAGAAGCTGGTTATGCTCCTGAAATGGCGTACTTCGAGTGTCTGCACGAATTGAAACTGATCGTTGACCTGATGTATGAAGGCGGACTTGCAAGTATGCGCGATTCCATCAGTAACACAGCCGAGTACGGTGACTATGTAACTGGACCTCGCGTTGTAACTGAAGATACGAAGAAAGCGATGAAAGAAGTCCTTTCCGATATCCAACAAGGTAAATTCGCACGTGACTTCATCCTGGAAAACCAATCCGGTCGTGCGTTCCTGACAGCAACTCGTCGCAACGAAGCTGAACACCCAATCGAAGTGGTTGGCGGACAATTGCGTGAGATGATGCACTGGATCAAGAAGTAAGAATCTGTATTTATAAATAAGCAATTTTACAGCTTTAACCGGAAATAGCGGCCGTGCTTATGCGTGTGCCGCTATTGCTGGTTTAGAGGCAATCATACATTACAGTCTAGGAGGTGCGAGGCGTGCGTAAAATCTATGTATTCGACACAACGCTGCGTGATGGAGAACAATCCCCGGGAGTCAATTTGAACACTCGTGAAAAGGTGGAAATTGCCCATCAGCTCGAGCGGCTTGGGATTGACCGGATGGAAGCCGGTTTTCCGGCAGCATCTCCAGGCGATCTGGCAGCGGTAAATGCAGTAGCGAAAGCGGTTAAAAATATTACGGTTATCGGCTTGTCCCGCTCCAGAGAGCAGGATATTGATGCGGTTAGAGAAGCGCTGAAAGGTGCACAGGACCCGTGCATTCACGTATTTTTGGCAACTTCACCCATTCACCGCGAGCACAAATTGCGCATGGACAAAGCGCAGGTGCTGGATACAGCTCGTTCTGCCATTCGTTATGCGAAGAAGTCATTTTCCAAAATTGAGTTCTCTCTTGAGGATGCAGGCCGTACCGAGTATGACTTCCTCGTTGAAATGGTGAACATGGCCGTAGAGGAAGGCGCTTCGGTAGTTAACATTCCAGATACAGTAGGGTATCTGAGTCCTTATGAGTACGGTAACATTTTCAAGCATCTCAAAGAGAATGTTCATGGTATTGAAAAAGTGCAGCTGAGTGCACATTGTCACAATGACCTGGGTATGGCAACAGCCAACACTTTGGCTGCCATTTTGAATGGTGCAGATCAGATCGAAGGTACGATTAACGGAATTGGTGAGCGTGCAGGAAATACGGCTATCGAAGAGATTGCCATGGCACTGGAGACACGCCAGGAATTCTTCCAGGCGAAAACTTCTCTGCAGCTTTCGGAAATCGCACGTACCAGCCGGCTCGTGAGCCGTTTGACAGGAATGGTCGTTCCAGGAAACAAGGCCATTGTTGGTGCGAACGCCTTCGCACATGAATCCGGTATTCATCAGGATGGCATGCTGAAAGAAAAAACAACGTACGAAATCATGACGCCAGAGACGATTGGTCTGAAGGAAAGCAAGCTCGTCCTGGGTAAACACTCTGGACGCCACGCGTTCCGCGAGCGCTTGATTGAGCTGGGTTATGAACTGGATGATGAAGCACTGAACCGTGCCTTTGCCCAATTTAAAGATCTGGCTGATAAGAAAAAAGAAGTCACTGATGAGGATTTGCTCGCCGTGATCGAAGAGAAATTGCAGGATGCACCTGAGGTGTACAAACTGGAATCCATCTTCGTGACGTATGGGGATGAATCGACTCCGACTGCCAAAGTCCGTATTGCTACGCTTGACGGTAACACCGTTGAACAGCAAGCGGAAGGTAATGGTTCCGTTGATGCCATTTACAATGCGATCGACAAGGTGAGCGGGGAGGAAGTTACGCTTTCCGATTACTCGATCAAGTCCGTTACACATGGTAAAGATGCACTCGGTGAAGTGCATGTTGTATTGACTCAGAACCAGGTTTCCGTTCAGGGACGCGGTGTAAGCACCGATATTTTGGGTGCAAGTGCACGTGCTTATGTGGATGGCCTTAACCAACTGATTGAAAAAAGAAAAACATACACCAACCGTGTTAACGTGAATCTGTAAACGGACGCAGCAAGCATTAAATGGACTTGAACTGCACTACAATTTGTTGTGCAACCCAAAAAAGTCTGACCCTAGATAATGAACTAAGGTCAGACTTTTTGCTATATCCTGAATGATATGTTGATCAATAAGGACGGATCAAGAGTATTGCAAATAGAGCAGATTACCACGCATACGCGTTAGGGGCATGTCCACCCGGACCCGGGAATATCTCATCAAGACGTTTAAGTACCGCTTCATCCAATGTGACTTCAAGACATTTGAGCGCAGTTTCGAACTGCTCCAGCGTACGGGGGCCGATGATTGGTGCGGTCACTGCCGGATTGGCTGCAACCCAAGCCAAAGCAATCGTATCCTGTGGTTCGCCAAGATCGCGGCACAGTGCTGCAAATTCTTCGAGCTGGGTTTTATGATGTTCAATGCGTTCAGCGATGCCGCCGCTGCGCGTGCCCTCCAGCTTCTGGAGAGCGTTACGACCCAGCAAGCCACCATCAAGTGGGCTCCATGGAATCACGCCGAGGCCCAGCTCTTTGGCTGCAGGCAGTACTTCAAGTTCAGGCAAACGACAGTTAAGACTATATTTGTGCTGCTCGGATACCAAACCGAGGAAGTGACGGTTTTTGGCCTCGCTTTGAGCAATGGCAATCTGCCATGCAGCGAAGTTACTTGATCCGACATAACCAATTTTGCCTTGATGGACAGCATTTTCGAATGCCCCCCATAGCTCGTCCCATGAAACCGCCGGGTCCACGTGGTGCATTTGATATAGCTCTACATGGTCTGTCTGCAAGCGGCGAAGGGAACCTTCCAGATGACGTCTGATTTTATAGGCGGAGAGCCCAGCATCGTTGTTGGGACCATCCGTTTCATCATGCATGGAACCATACACCTTGGTCGCGAGCACCACTTTTTCACGTCTGCCGCCACCCTGGCTGAACCAGCGACCGATAATTTCCTCGGTAAGGCCAGAATTTTCACCCCAACCATAAATGTTAGCGGTATCAAAAAAGTTAACGCCGGCATCGAGGGCTGCATCCATGATTCGGAATGCTTCTTTTTCGTCTGTAGCAGGCCCAAAATTCATGGTGCCGAGACAAATCCGGCTTACTTTAAGACCTGATTTTCCCAAGTACGTGTATTGCATGGTTTGCAATCCCTCCTGAGTTACCTGAATTTGACTTCACATATTATTTTACTCCAGTCTGACGAGCAGAACAACAGACCTCCAACCTCTTATAGGTAAAATCTATTAAAGTCATAGAATGTATATCTTGGTCAAATGACCACTGAATATGATACAAAAGAGAGAGTGAAGTATGACACGTTCGATTGAGAATGAATGAAGGAGTTGGACAACCCATGACAGACGTAAAAAAAATTGCAGTCATCGCAGGTGACGGAATCGGTCCAGAAGTTGTAGCCGAAGCAGAGAGAGTACTTAAACGCACGGAGGAAGTATTCGGATATCGTTTCGAAACCGAGCACGCACTGTTTGGCGGAATTGCCATCGATGAGAAAGGCACACCACTTCCAGAGGAAACACTCACCGTATGCAAAAGTGCAGATGCAGTGTTGCTCGGAGCCGTTGGCGGTCCGAAATGGGACAACAACAGCAAGGAACTCCGTCCAGAAACGGGCTTGCTGGGAATTCGCAAAGCACTCGGATTGTTCTCCAACTTGCGCCCGGCCGTTGTGTTTGACTGCCTGAAGGATGCATCCACATTGAAACCAGAAGTACTGGAAGGCACGGACCTGATGGTGGTTCGGGAGCTGACTGGAGGCATTTACTTTGGTGAAAAATTCAGACGTGAAGGCTCACAGGGGCAAGAAGCTGTGGACACTTGTGTATATAATGTAACCGAAGTGGAGCGGATTGTTCGTCAAGCATTCGAAATCGCTCAAGGACGCCGCAAAAAACTCGCTTCCGTGGATAAAGCAAATGTACTGGAGACATCCAGACTCTGGCGTGAAGTGGTTAACCGGGTAGCTCCGGAATATCCGGATGTTGAAGTGGAGCACGTTCTCGTTGACAACTGTGCGATGCAGCTGCTGCGTCGTCCAGCCAGCTTTGACGTAATCGTAACGGAAAATATGTTCGGAGATATCCTGAGTGATGAAGCAGCAATGCTGACAGGTTCAATCGGCATGCTTGCTTCTGCATCACTGGGCGAAGGCAGCTTTGGTCTGTATGAGCCGGTACACGGTTCGGCACCGGATATCGCCGGTCAAGGATTGGCGAATCCAATTGCCACGATTTTGTCAGTAGCACTCATGTTCCGTACAACCTTTGGTTATGCAGAAGGTGCGGATGCCATTGAGGCAGCTGTGTCCGAGGTGTTGAATGCCGGACACCGTACAAGTGATATTGCAGTAGATAAGAGCAAAGCTATCAGCACTACGGAAATGGGCGATCTGATCGTTGCAGCGATCCGTAAACAGGCATAATGAAGACATCATGATCGGGCAGCCCTTAGCTTTCCAATAGGAGAGATCGAGGGCTGTTCCTTTATATTTTGGCACGAAAATTTCTTATTTATAATTATTATAAAAAAATAACGTTTATAATCTTGACTTTGAGAAGTCCGGATGATAACATTTTACTTGTACTTGTTATCAAGTATCAAACCATTTTAATAAGCAGAAAAGCGTCCGCGTTTTTCTTGATGATGAGCAATCCATATGGATGCTTACATAATCCCAAAGGAGGAATTTTTAGTTATGGCAGAACGTTTGGTTGGTAGACCAGCACCAGATTTCGCAATGGAAACAGTATCGGGAGACGGACAAGACTTCGGTTCCGTTAAACTGTCCGATTATCGTGGCAAATGGCTCGTATTCTTCTTTTATCCTTTGGACTTCACATTTGTGTGCCCAACTGAAATCACAGCTTTGAGCGATGCTTCCGAGCAATTCAAAGCTTTGGATACAGAAATTCTTGGCGTGAGCGTTGACTCCGTACACAGCCACAAAGCTTGGATCAACACACCTAAAGACAGCAATGGCTTGGGTCAATTGAACTTCCCACTGGCTTCCGACATCACGAAGCAAGTGGCTAAAGATTATGGCGTTCTGATCGAAGAAGAAGGCGTTGCATTGCGCGGTCTGTTCATCATCGATCCAGAAGGCGAATTGAAATACCAAGTGGTTAACCACAACGATGTAGGCCGCAGTGTTGAAGAAACACTTCGCGTACTGCAAGCTCTGCAATCCGGCGGATTGTGTGCAATGAACTGGAAACCAGGCGACAACAACCTGTAAGCCTGATTAACTTGAACGTTTGTTGTTCAAGCCCTCATCCCATTCGGGATTGAGGGCTTTTTGCACCCTTTTACCCAAATAATAATTTGGAGGTTGTATTAGGGTGTTTAGACAGGGCAAGAAACGTGTTAATGATGTATTATAGGAATGAGAGGATTTAACATCTCCTGAAAGAGGAATTGAAGGCCTTCGAGGCGAATAGGGTATGGAAACCCCGTAAATATTTTCGGGCCATCACCATGATAATATGGTAATGAATGAGATACACTGATGGAACGATTTCTTTTTCAGAAAAGCTGCAGGTGCAAGGGAGACCCATTCTACATAAAAGGTCTCGGCACGTAATAAGGAGGGTGAACAAAAATGAGTTACTGTTGTGGGGCAAGTATGGTGGGAACAAAGGGCACGCTGAAGCATTACCGCACCCAGGTTCATAATGTTCCCCTGCTGTTTTGTCCGGTATGCCACCGGGTAGAAGTGCATTACAAAGTGGAAAATGAATATGAAATCCTGGCTGAATATGCGCATGGTGATGGAGCTTCCGAGATTGACTTTCAGGATTATGTGACTGAAGATGAGGATGCAATCTTCGAAAATTGCGTCAACCGCGAGAGCGAGGATGCGATGGTTATTGTTCAGCGACAGATTGACATGTCACTCGACCTCCTAAGACTGGCCAAGGAAATGAAGGATGAGAAGTGGGAGAGCGAACTCAAACGGCGATTAGCCGTAATGAGCCAGCGCAGACTTAAGATTCAGCACAATAAAAGCGGACTATAGATTAACTTGATGATCATGCTATAAATCGTTATGTAATCATTTGAATACAAACGAAGCTGATTCGCGATAGTTGCGAAAAGGCTTCGTTTTTGTGTTTTGAAAATCGGGTATTTCGAGGTTTTTCTTAAAATAATTTCCATTCGACACTTTCTCTGATTGACTCTCTTCTATAAACTTGTCTATGATAAAAACAGACTTGCAAAAGAGGCGGAGCAAATAAAATGTTCGTGTTTGGGAATAGGAGAAGGTTTTGAATGGAACAAACATATATTATTTTCCGGATCAATTGTTGGTTACCGGGAATAGACCAGCTAGGTTCCGGACGTGCCATCCATATTTTCGGCTCAGCCCCCCAATTGAAAGGGCACCGGTAATGAAAAATAAATCGGCCCTTCCTGTTTCTGTGATGATATGATGTCCGAATGGCAAGTTTATCATTTACGTGAAAAGGAGGAACCTGTCATGATTAGTGAATTTCAGGATACAGTGCCTCAACCAACGAACGGATTCCCGCCTGTACATCTGGATCACAACAAATATGAAAATGTCCTGGAGCATTTGGATAGCGGTATTATGTTGTTTGACAGTAATGGTGTACTGACGTTTATTAACGTTCAAATGGCAAAATTGTTGGAGCTTCCCCGAAGTCTGTTGAGCGGCTGCACCCTGATGCAAATGCTGCATCATCCACAGATGAGCCGATTCAAGAAAAAGAAAATTCTACGCATCTACCGGGAGACCATCTTCCACCGTAAGCGCTATCATGAGCTGATTGATGAGTATGGAAGGCACTGGTTGGTCACGGTAACCTACGGAGATCAGATGGATGGAGATTTTTTGTTCAGTGTCAAGGACGTATCGGATTATAAACAAATAGAACAGACTGCTTATCAGAATGACAAGCTTGCCATGTTAGGACGCATTTCAGCATCCATCGCGCATGAAATTCGCAATCCTTTGACAGCGATCCGCGGGTTTATACAGCTGCTGCGCCCGCATCTGCTGCAATTAGGAAAAGATGAATACGCCAGGATCATATTGACGGAAATTGACAGGGCGAACGATATTATTTATGAATTCCTGAATTCCTCCAAACCTTCGGCACCACAGAAGACAATTATGTCGGTAGATTCCTTACTCAAAGAGGTGGTCTTACTAACGGAAAGCGAAGGCTTGATGAAAGGGTGCGAGATTACCCTGGATGAAGCAGACTCGCCGATGAACGTCTCCATTGATGTTAAACAGATTAAGCAGGTTATTCTGAATATGGTGAAAAATGCAATGGATGCCATCGAGGGCGTAGGCGAGGAGCATACAGGACTCATACGGATCTCCACAGAAACCGAGAACAAGTATGTGCAGATCTCTATTACAGATAACGGTCAGGGTATGGATCACAACACGCTTGTACGTCTGTTCGATCCATTTTTCACGACTAAAGAGAGCGGGACAGGCTTGGGACTTTCGGTAAGTTATCGCATCATCAAAAACCATGGGGGCACAATCTCCGTTGACAGTAAAAAGGGTGAAGGAACCCGGTTTATGATTATGCTCCCATTAGTGTAATACGGCAGTATGGGTAGGAATCGGCTTGTTGGCCGGTTCCTTTTGTTTTTTTTTGGAAGCATTATGGGTTATAGTTAGAATGAATGCGGATACATACTCATAGCTTGCGAAAGGAAGGTGCATGATGAATATTCAGGAAATGGAACAGATGAATAAAAATCTGACGAATCATGTGGGACAGGTTATTGTAGGCAAGGAGCGGACCATAGAACTGATCATGACCGCAATTATCGCTTCAGGACACGTATTGCTTGAGGACGTACCAGGTACAGGCAAAACAATGCTAGCCAAATCGGTAGCTTCATCTTTGGATTGTACGTTTCAACGCATACAATTCACCCCTGACTTGCTGCCGTCTGATCTGACGGGGATTCATTTCTACAATCAAAAGTCTGGTGACTTCGAATTCAGAGCCGGGCCGTTGTTCGCGAACCTTGTGCTGGCTGATGAGATCAATCGTGCTACACCGCGAACCCAATCGAGCTTGCTGGAATGCATGGAAGAGCGACAGATCAGTATTGACGGTTCAACGAGGCAGCTGGAACGACCATTCATCGTGATAGCAACCCAGAACCCGATTGATAATCAGGGGACCTTCCCGCTGCCTGAGGCGCAAATGGATCGATTCATGATGAAAATTCGGATGGGTTATCCAAGCAGTGATGAAAGTGTGGAGATTCTGAGAAGGACTGTAGCCGGTCGTTCGGTTAGCGATCTTACATCCATATTAAGTCGTGAGCAGCTGCTTGAGGCGCAGCGTACATACCAGTCCGTCCAGGTCGAAGAAGACCTGCTTAAATACATTATTCGTCTTACAGAAGAGACCCGCAGACATCCTGAGCTTTCGCTTGGTGTTAGTCCGAGGGGAGCGCAAGCCTTACTGAAGGCGTGTCAGGCATGGGCAGCATTACATGGCAGGGATTATGTTTTACCAGATGACATCAAGGTTCTGGCTGAACCTGTACTGGCTCACCGACTCGTATTCCGTAACAGGGTGCGACAACAGGAAGGCGCTGCGGAGCGGATCATTCATGAGATTCTGAGCCAGGCAGAGGTGCCAACGGAGAGCATTGGCACCGGCAGTGGACGGTAATTATGGCACTATTATGGCTTGTCATTGTAGGGGGCATTATTATTGGCATACAAGGTATATGGTTTGGACGCCCGGCATTACGAAAGCTGAAGTATACACGTGAATTCAGCAAACTGCGCTGTTACGCAGGCGATGAACTTGAGATGGTGGAGACGATAGCGAATGAGAAGCGGGTCACCGTACCCTGGCTGAGACTTGAAGCGATGATGCCCGGATCTTTTGTATTTCGGAGCGGTTCGGGCATGGATATTAGTCAAGGCGATATTTACCAGAATCACAAAAGTATATTTACTCTAAAACCGTTTACGAGAATTATACGCAAGCATCCGTTTATGTGCAGTAAACGTGGTATATACACGTTGAATACCGTGACCATGACAGGCGGAGATTTGTTCGGCGTCTGGCGCAATACCCAACCAATTCCTGTTCATCTGTCCATGATCGTATATCCTGCCCTGGTAGCGGCCGAAGATCTGCCTGCCATTTATCAAGTGTGGCAGGGGGAGGTTGAGGTATCACGCTGGATTGTGGAGGATCCATTTCTTATTCTTGGCGTACGTCCTTACGGAGCAGGAGATCCCATGAACCGAATTCATTGGAAAGCAAGCGCACGTACCGGTGAGCTGCAGGTGTACAAGCAAGGCTGGACAGCTGATCCACAGTCCTGGATTATTGTAAACATTCAGGAGTCGGAGGATATGTGGAGTGTAGTAACCCGACCTGAGCCGATTGAGCGAGCGCTGAGCTATGCTGCAACTGCTGCAGCCGATGCGATTGGTAGAGGACTGCCCGCCGGATTCGCTCATAACGGCTATCGGGTAAATGGCGGGCGTGATCCCCTTCGAATTGAACCCGATTATGGCAGCCCACATCTGGAGCTGCTTTTGGAAGCAATGGCTGAAACTGAACTGAAATGTATGGTTCCCATGGAACAATTCCTGAATGATGAAGTGAAGCGCAATGAGGAAGCTCAGCAGGTACGAAGCTATCTTTTGATTACATCTTACGTTTCTTCTGCCATGGAGCATGAGATTGCTCGACTGCATGAACAGGGACACCGGGTAACCATTTTGCCTGTGGAGCCAGATTACAGCGGTGCAAAGAACAACAAGGCGGTGAGTGCATGAGTGATCCGACTTGGGAAAGTAAATCAAGCCTAGGGATATCTCTGCTCGCGACGCTGTTAATAGGCGTTTATGTGTTTCCTTTGTTGACGCTTACTTCATTCTATGCAAACGGTCATTTTCCTTATATTCTGCTGGTAATCTACGCTCTGGCAAGCGGCATCGGCGTGCTGCTGGGCCACAGGTTTCAAGGATTAGGAACCCACATGTGGCTTCGGCTAGTTGGAGCTCTGCTCCTAGGTGTATTTGTATCCTTTATCGGGGCTTGGATAACTGGACTTACGGGACCGGAATTAATCACAGCCCTTCTGTGGGGGACAATATCGGCTTTTGTAGGTTTGGCGCCAGAACCATCGCTTCGCTCCACCTTGATGTGGAGATGGCAGGTCTTCGGTGTTGTCGGCTCTATTATAGGAGGCATTTTATCACGTTGGTTCGAGCCCTTATACCCGTTGCAGACATATGGAGGAACCTTATATGCAACAGGCTTCATCAGTTTTGTTGCTTGTCTACTTATTGTCTACAGTTCACAGATGGATAGAGCGGTGTTAAATGATGGGAAGAGAAAGATTGTGCTCCGGGAATTCAACAGAGCGAATCATCAGCGGTTGATATGGATGTTGTTAATCATTGCAGGTATCGGAGCATTTCCCAGTCTAGCTGCCTGGCTCGCTCCACTGCGTGATCGCCTACTCGCATGGATCAGGGGATTAATAGGCCCGTCTTCCGATGCGCAGTTGCCCATTACGCCGATCTCTGGTATTGACCCGTCAATGCTTCCAGGCAGAGTGACAGAGCGGTCAGAACCATCTGTTTTCTGGGATATGCTGGGATGGTTCGTTCTAGGTGCTTCTGCTGCGCTGATTCTATGGCTTATCTTCCGATTGGGACGAAAGACAATACACCGGCTTATGGACCGATTGAGGGGGATTATGGAACCCAGGGAACGGAGGGCCGAGCCGCGGACTGAATACATCGATATTAGTGAAACCTTGGAAACACCCGTGAGAGCACGCAAACCCTGGTTCCGTAAAAAAGAAACACCCCCGTCACAGGAGGCGGAGCGCGTTCGTTACTACTACAGAAAATGGATAGATCAAGCCAGACAGCGAGGGGTGGAAATTGAAGCTGCACAGACTCCGCTGGAAGCAGCAGAGAAAATCCTGCATCATAAGCAATCCTCTGACAAGCAAGAGACGCAGAGATTTTCCGACATTTTAACAAGTGCCTATAACGCGGTTCGTTATGGAAAAAAAGCTCCGAATCCTTCCGAGATGTCCGAGATTGATCGGAACTGGAAGTCCCGATAGAACCATTAGACCCAATAACGTGTTTATCCCTTTACTTTTCTTGTCACGTTCAAGTATCATGAGAGGAATACACAAGTTGGTCAGAAAAGGAGCAGACAAATGAAGACAAATCATTGCAAAATTGTAGATTGTACCATTCGTGATGGCGGATTGGTAAATAATTGGGACTTTAGCGTGGACTTCGTTCAACAGCTATATGCTGGTTTGAATGAGGCAGGCGTTGATTATATGGAAATCGGTTATAAAAACTCGCCGAAACTGCTGAAAGGTGCCGAAGAAGCTGGACCATGGCGTTTCCTGAATGATGACTTCCTGCGCAAAGTGATCCCGCAAAAAGGAAACACCAAATTGTCTGCTCTGGTTGACGTCGGACGTGTGGACGAGAATGACATTTTGCCACGCAGCGAGAGCATGCTGGATCTGATCCGTGTAGCCTGCTATAGCAAAGATGTGGACAAAGCTTTGGCACTTGTTCAAACGTTCCATGATCGTGGATATGAAACAACACTGAACATCATGGCTCTGTCCAATGTTATGGAGAACGAATTGCTTGAAGCCTTCGAATTGATCAAAGAGAGCTCCGTAGACGTTGTGTACATCGTTGACTCTTATGGCAGCCTTGACCATAACGACGTGAAGTACCTCGTTGAAAAGTTCAAAACCCATTTGCCAAACAAACGTCTCGGTGTTCACACTCACAATAACATGCAGCTTGCATTCTCCAATACGCTTGTGGCTGCTGAGCTTGGCGTTGAACTACTGGATGCTTCCGTATATGGTATGGGCCGTGCAGCAGGTAACTGCCCGACTGAACTTCTTGTGGCGCATTTGAAGGGAACAAAGTACAACTTGCGTCCGGTACTTGGCGTATTGGAACAGTTGATGGTTCCTCTTCGCGAAAAAGAAGAATGGGGCTACATCCTGCCATATATGATCACAGGAGCACTCGACGAGCATCCGCGTTCGGCAATGGCCCTGCGTTCGTCAACTGAGAAGGATAACGTAGTGGATTTCTATGATAAATTGACAACGCCTGAAGTGAATTTTGATAAATAATTTCGGGCAAACATCCATACAGCAACGGTCACTTATCAGGTTCTCTGCAATGTACTTTGTGTGGGAAAATAGTCTGAAATACTGTTGTAAACTAAAAGGACATGAACTCCAACTGGAGATTCATGTTTTTTTAGTTCTTAGTACCTTGTTTTTCTACGTGGATGTGAATACATATTCCTATTTTCAACTATTTTTTAGTTCACGTCCGCAGAATTAAATGTTATTATGTACCAGATAGCATGTATTGCATGTGAATTGAACGTTGGTAAATTTTTATTGTCGAATGGTGTAATAATGAAAGTTTTCAAACCTTAACGTCACAGGCGAGGGCTAAAGGTTATTCAGGATAGGTGATCCCGGGAAGGAAAAACAAGGCATGAAGGTAAATTCGCAAGATCAGAGAAAAGTAAGTTGGGTCGCACTAGGCGGCTTATTGTGTTTCCTCGTAAGTCAATGGTATCGTTCCTCGGCAAGCTCTGATCTAATCATATCCGGATACCCTGTGCTGACGCTACTTGGCGGATTCGCTGCAGCTGCAGCCTGTATCGGTATTTACAACCAAAGCTGGTTGTTCCAGACCCAAAAGCTAACCCTGCGCAGGATCATGATCACAACGCTCTTTTTGTTGATTGGCCTGTTTGAATTGATTCACATCGTTTCATATGCGGAAGAAATGCCGAGTGGCGCGATGATGGAATCTGAATTTTCGCTCAAAATGATGACGCTGGGCTCTGTGGTCTGTACAGTGGGATTATTGCTTATTTATGTAGTGAGAGAAAAAGAAATTGCGTTACCGCGTAAATTTTTACTATTTAGCGGAACGCTGGGTACGTTTGTCATATTGTACACAGCGGGTGTTCAGGAATGGAGCTGGCTACCCAAATTAACTCAGCAAGAAGTACTCAGCGAAACGTTTACGAGAATTCACTTCGTGATCGGTCTTCTGTACGGGATCACTGCATTTATGTTGTTTTTAAAATGGAAAAAGGGCAAAGATGGGGACTTGCCTTCTATTCTGTGTGGAGCCCTGTGCTTCTTCTACGGAGAGTGCTATTTGATTTCTGCAACGCAGGTCAGCGACTTGAATCTATTATTTGCATTGTGGATGAATTGCCTGGGATATTTCTTTGTACAAAAAGGACTTTATACAACGGTAGTGGATACCCCGTTTCTGAAGCAGCAGGCTGCTGAAGCCAAAATGAACTATATTGCTCATCATGACGATGTAACGGGACTGCCGAATCGCCGCCGCCTTTCCCAGAGACTCAAAAGATTGATGGACGAAGCAGTGAAGCAGGACGAGCTTGTCGGCGTACTCGTTTTGAATATCAACCGGTTCAAAACAATTAACGACTCCCTCGGTCAGCAGGCCGCTAACCGTGTTCTTCGTCAAGTAGGGCAGCGTCTGAAGCAATCGTCTCTGCCGGGCGAAGAAGTGTATGGTCTTGGTCGGGATGAGTTCGTGGTCACGATGACGGATTTCTGGACCACAGAGAACGCTTTGCGCCGAACAAGATCGATTTTGCAGCTGTTTGAAAAACCGGTTATGGTCGATGGTAACGACTATCATATTACGCTTGGGATTGGCATGGCCATATATCCTCATGACGGGGGGTCCCCGGAGGAAATCATTCAAAATGCGGATACTGCCCTACATAACGCGAAGGAACAGGGGATTGAATTGAATCGGTATGCTCACGCGATGCAGATGAAGGCACAGGAACGACTGCAGCTGGAGAACGATTTGCGCAAAGCGCTGGATCGGGGTCAATTCTACCTTGTATATCAACCACAGATCAATATTGCGAGTGGTTTAATCGTTGGTATGGAGGCACTGGTACGCTGGCAGCATCCGCAGCGAGGTTCGATCTCCCCTGCAGAATTTATCCCACTGGCGGAAGAGAGCGGGTTAATTGTACCGCTGGGCGAGTGGGTTCTTCGGGAGGCATGCGTGCAAAACAAGCTATGGCAGGAAGCTGGTTACCGCAAACTGTGTGTGTCTGTCAATCTCTCGATGAGACAATTCAGACATTCCCATCTACTGGATAACATCAACGGCATACTGAGGGAAACTGGCTTGGAGCCTGATTGGCTGGAACTGGAGATTACCGAAAGTATGACATTTGACAAAGATCGTGCGTTTGAACAACTTCGCAAAATAAAAGAGATTGGTGTGCAAATTAGTATTGATGATTTTGGAACAGGATACAGTTCGCTGCATTATCTTAAGGATCTACCGATTGACCGGCTCAAAATTGACCGTTCATTCGTGAACGAAGTCATGGAGGATCGCAATAATGCAGCGATCGTCTCCACCATTACGTCCATGGCTCATCATTTGCAATTGAAGGTGACAGCTGAAGGGGTGGAGAACGAGTCGCAGCTGGTGTTCCTTCGGGATCAGCATTGCCATGAAGCACAGGGATACTTCTTCAGTAAACCGATTGTGGCGGCTGATTTTGAAAAACGGTTTTTACGAGATGTGGATAAACCTACTGGATAGCCATCAGACAGGAGCGGGATTCGCTTCTGTCTTTTTCGTTTGAGACCAGAAAGGAGAAAATGGGAATTAAAAGTTGCAAGGACTGGATGAACGTGTTATATTAGTTTTTGTAAAAAGTATGTTAAGATTCAATCGTGCGGGTGTAGTTCAATGGTAGAACTTTAGCCTTCCAAGCTAATAGCGTGGGTTCGATTCCCATCACCCGCTTAATTTTTTCAACAAAACCCTCTTGTTAATAACAAGAGGGTTTTGTTTTTGTACTCAAAGTAATTAAAGTGCAGTAATTTCTTGCATTCATTCAAAGCTTTGCAATTACCCCAACTTCTGGTACAATAACGGAGAAATTGATACTACACATGAATGAGAGGTAACCACACGTCCCATGAAGTAAGACACATGAATTGAACCCCAGTAACTGCAGAAGATGTATGACGCAGTCAGCCGAAGCGGCTGAGCAATGAGGGGATTCGTGTGTCCAAATTCGGCAATGGGATCAGGTGTGTGTGAGCGAGCCGAGTATTATGGCTTGTGTACCCTTTTTGGGTGTTTATTTGTCATACCTGGGTGTACCTTATGCTTGTTTTTTGACGCTTTATCCAAACCTGAATTGCCAGACCGCCGGCGGATGCCAGCGGTTTTTTTGTTCAGGAAATGATGTCTAAGGTTTCCTGCGGGCCGAGGCAGCACTGCGTGATCGAGATTAACGGCATCATCTCGAAGAAGCTCGGGATGGATTTGATTTTTAACGCAGGGAGATGAAATCATATGATGACAATGGTACGCCTACATGAAGTATCAAAAGAGTGGAACGGAATGGAATTGTTTACCGGATTGAATCTGGAAATTAACGAAGGTGAGCGGCTTGCGATTCTCGGTCGCAATGGATGCGGCAAAACCACATTGTTACGCATCATTTTAGGGGAAGAGGAGGGAGGCGGACATATTGAGCGCCACGTCCCGCAGAAGGAGTGGGGTTTCATGCGTCAACGCTCTCTAATTGACCCCGGAATGAAGGTACTGGATGCGGTACGGAAGGAAAGTGGCCGGATCTATGAAGTGAAATGTGAGTTGGAAGAACTGGAACGGCGCATGGGCATGAGCGGGAGTGAAGATGAGCAGCGGCTGCTTGAAGCCTATACTGTAGCCATGGAGCAATATGAGCAGCTGAACGGCTATATGTGGGAGACCGAGGTGGAGAAGGTGTTGACCCGTCTGGGTTTAAGCTCGGAGCACTGGAACAGATCCTATCATTCCTTGAGTGGCGGACAAAAAACCAAGGCAAGGCTGGCAGGACTGCTGGTCAGCAAACCTAAATTTCTTATTTTGGATGAACCGACAAATCATCTGGATGAAGATAGCATGCGCTGGCTTGAAGAGTGGCTATCCAATTACACGGGCACGCTGCTCTTTGTTTCACATGACCGGACCTTTATTGATCAGGTAGCAACAGGTGTCATTGAGTTTAGTGCGCAAGCGCTGACCAAATATAAAGGCGGGTATTCTGACTACAAAGTTCATAAGGATAGGGAACGGCGTGAACAGGAAACCCTATACCGCAAACAGGAACTGGAGCGCAAAGCCCTTGAAGAGACCATTCGCAATTATCAGGAGTGGTTCCATAAGGCCCACAATTCAGCAACGGACGTGGAGGTAAAGATCACTCAGAGCTTTTACAAAGCCAAAGCCAACAAAAACATTTCGCGTTACCATGCAAAACAGAAACAGTTGGAACGCCTGGAGAATGAGCGGGTAGAAAAACCTCGTGATACAGTCAAGCTAAACATGGAACTACAAGTTGACACGTTAGCGGCACGCCAGCTGCTTGAAATGAGAGAGGTAAGCTTTGCATATTCGGAGGGACAGCCGTTATTTAACAATCTGGGAGTTGCCGTCGGGCGAGGGGACCGGCTTGCCGTACGTGGACCGAATGGTACGGGTAAAACGACCCTGCTGAAGCTGATGATTGGTGAACTTGAACCAGAGCAGGGTGTAGTGAGAAGGCATCCACAGCTGAAGATCGGTTACTTTTCTCAAGAGCTTGAGGGACTTCCCGAGAATCAGACTCTGCTGGACAGCTTGCTCAGTCTCCCATCCATGACTCAGAGTGCAGCACGAACCATTTTGGGATGTTTTCTTTTTACCAGAGAGGATGTGTTCAAGCGCATCGGAAACCTGAGTATGGGAGAGAAATGCAGGGTTGCGTTTTTGAGATTATACTTTGGCGGTGCCAACCTGCTAGTTCTGGATGAGCCAACAAACTATCTGGATATTGATACCCAGGAAGTGATGGAGAATGTATTAAAACAGGCTTCGGGTGCTCTGGTGCTTGTCTCTCATGACCGAATGCTGACGAAGATGCTGGCGAATCGCTTGCTTGATCTGGAGCCAGGAGGAAAGGTTACGGTATTTGAAGGAGGAGTTCTGGATTGGGAACAGTCGAGGAAACTCCGAGATTCTTCACTTGGCCAACGGGAATCGGACGATGAACGATTACGCCTGGAAATGCGACTTTCCGAATTGCTATCTCCCATGAGCGATGCGGGGAAAGATACCTTTGCACATCCGGAAGCTGCTGATGAACGTGCTGTGGAAGCCGCAGAGATCAGGGACATTCAAGAGCGGCTAATTCAGCTTAGGCGGAAGGATGCGAGCAAAAATTAGATGATTGACTGGCTTGCTATTTCGATTGAATTTGCATATAATTATGAACGATCATCGATAAATACGTCGATATAGGTTTGATTCATTAACAAACGTGATGATGGAGACAAGTAAGCAGTGCCTCTGGACAGGGAGGAAGCGCCGTAGATTGAGAGCGTTTCTGTAGAACAAGGCTGCCGAAATTCACTCCGAAGCGGTTCCCTGAACTTGACTTGGCAACAATTGCTGGGGCTCAACAGTAGGGGCAAACGGTTAACGGTCGTTATTCCGTACAGAGTGAGACAGACGTGTTACAGGCCGGAAGGGCCAGTCAGCACTGGATGTCTAACAAGGGTGGTACCACGGTCTTTTCGTCCCTTTTGGGGAGAAAAGGCCTTTTTTTGTTGCAATAACACCACATAAAGGGGGCAATTACACATGAAAGAACGTTTAGAAGCATTGAAGATTGAAGCGCTGGAACAATTGTCCGGCGTGAACGATCCGCAGACGCTTGGTGATCTGCGTGTGAAGTATTTGGGGAAAAAGGGTGCATTGACCGAAATTCTGCGTGGCATGGGTGCGCTTAGTGCAGAGGAACGTCCCGTAATCGGGCAAGTGGCCAACGATGTTCGCGGTGCCATTGAGGAAGTCATCGACAGCAAGCAGGAGCAGTTCCAGAAGGAAGAGACGGCAAAGCGTCTTCAGTCCGAGACCATTGATGTCACCCTGCCAGGGCGTCGTGGACGTCAAGGCGGTCTGCATCCACTAACCAAAGTGGTACAGGAAATCGAAGATATTTTCATCGGCATGGGATATCGCGTAGCAGAAGGTCCTGAGGTGGAAATGGATTACTACAACTTTGAAGCACTCAACCTGCCGAAAAATCACCCGGCGCGCGACATGCAGGATTCCTTCTATGTAACAGAAGACCTGCTGATGCGTACCCATACGTCTCCGGTGCAAGTACGTACCATGCAAAGCATGAAAGGGGAAGTACCTGTCAAAGTCATTTGCCCGGGTAAAGTATACCGCCGTGATGATGACGATGCTACGCATTCCTTCCAGTTCAATCAGGTTGAAGGTTTGGTCATCAGCGAAAACATTCGCATGAGCGACTTGAAGGGTACACTGCTGCAATTTGTGCGTGAAATGTTCGGTGCTCACACTGAAATTCGTCTGCGTCCAAGCTTCTTCCCGTTCACCGAGCCGAGTGCTGAAGTGGATGTAACCTGTGTACAATGCGGCGGCAGCGGCTGCCGAGTATGTAAACAAACCGGATGGCTTGAAATTCTGGGCGGTGGAATGGTTCATCCGAAGGTGCTGGAAATGGGTGGATATGATCCTGAGAAGTACAGCGGTTTCGCCTTCGGTATGGGCGTAGAACGTATCGCGATGCTGAAGTACGGTATCGATGATATTCGTCATTTCTATAACAGTGATATGGCATTCCTGAAGCAATTCGGACGGCTGTAACTTTACAATAAGCAGCGCAAAGACAAGATAGCTAAACCAATTTATAGATTAAGGAAGTGAACGTCCATGAGAGTATCGACAGATTGGCTGTCTGATTATATTGCCCTTGAAGGTGTGACGCCACAGGAACTGGCAGAGAAAATTACACGTGCAGGGATCGAAATCGATGTAGTGGAGAACCGCAACCAGGGCGTAAACAAAGTGGTTGTAGGGTATGTGAAGAGCAAGGAGAAGCACCCGGATGCGGACAAATTGAACGTATGCATCATTGACGCCGGTCAGGAAGAGGATCTTCAGATCGTATGTGGTGCGAAAAATGTGGATGCGGGTCAAAAGGTAGCCGTAGCCCTGGTTGGAGCGAAGCTCCCTGGCGGTTTGGATATCAAAAAAGCCAAGCTGCGCGGCGTCGTTTCACTTGGCATGATCTGCTCTGCAAAAGAGCTCGGCATGAACGACAAGCTGCTCCCTAAAGATCAGCAGGAAGGCATTCTTGTTCTGCCGGAGCAAACGGAAATCGGCACACCAATCAGCCAGGTGCTTGGTCTGGACGATCATGTGCTTGAACTGGACCTGACACCAAACCGTTCCGACTGCCTGAGCATGCGTGGTGCAGCTTATGAAGTTGGCGCCATTCTGGGTCGTGAAGTGAAGCTGCCTAATCCGAAAGAACAGCTGGTTGAAGTCGGTGATTCTGCGGCCGATCATATATCGGTGGAAATCACAGCTCAGGAACAATGCAGTCATTATGCAGCCCGTTATGTAACAGGTATCAAACTAGGGCCTTCTCCGCTCTGGATGCAAAACCGTTTGGTTGCAGCTGGTGTTCGTCCAATTAACAACATCGTGGACATCACGAACTATGTGATGCTGGAGTACGGTCAACCGCTGCACGCCTTTGATGCAGATAAACTGGAAAAAGGTCATATTGAAGTACGCATGGCTAAGGAAGGCGAAACGATCGTGACTCTGGATGGTCAGGAGCGTAAGCTGGAACCGCATATGCTTCTGATTACCGATGGTGTGAAACCGGTAGCCATTGCAGGTGTTATGGGTGGCGAGAACTCCGAGGTATCGGAAGGCACAGTCAATCTGCTGCTCGAGTCCGCCAAGTTCGACGGCGGAACGGTTCGGAAAACGTCGCGCCAATTGGGGCTGCGTTCCGAAGCAAGCATGCGTTTTGAGAAGGAAGTTGATCCGGGGGCTGTTATCACGGCGCTGGACCGTGCAGCTGAATTGATTCAGCGCTATGCTGAAGGTCAGGTACACCAGGGGATCGTGGAAGCTGGAGCCGAAGTGGCGGAAAAGGTTGTTATCCAGCTGTCACTGGACAGACTGAACCGTTATCTGGGAACCGACCTTTCACTGCTTGAAGTGAAAACCATTTTTGCTCGTTTGCACTTTGCATGCGGCGATGCTGAACAAGGATTGCTTGATGTGGAAGTACCAACGCGCAGAGGCGATATTACCCGCGACGTAGATCTCTTTGAAGAAATTGCCCGTTTGTATGGATACGACAACATTCCTACCACATTGATTGAAGGACCGACAACACCAGGTGCCTACACGCGCTCCCAGGCGATGCGCCGTACCATCCGTGGCCTGCTTGCAGGAAGTGGCTGGCAGGAAATGATTAGCTACTCCTTTGTACATCCGGATAAAGCGTCCTTGTTCCCGGCATTGACTGAAGGAAGCAAGGCTGTGAAGCTGGCCATGCCTATGAGTGAGGATCGCAGCGTGCTTCGCACAAGCATTCTGCCGCAAATGCTGGATGCAGCAGTGTACAACATGAACCGGAAACAGGATTCACTTGCTGTATTCGAAGTGGGCAGCGTGTTCTTCACTGAAGAAGAAAAGCTGACGAAGCAGCCGCATGAAATTCCGGTCCTAAGCTTACTGCTTACAGGTAACCGTGCCGCTCAGCAGTGGAATGTAGGGGTAGAAAAAGTAGACTTCTTCGATCTGAAAGGTGCGCTTGAAAACCTGTTCTCCTATGTTGGATTAGAACAACGCATTCGTCTTGTTGCAAACAGTCCGGAAGGGTTCCATCCGGGACGTTCTGCCTCCGTGTTTTTGGAAGGGAAGGACGGCGGTGAAGGTAAATTGATCGGTACCATGGGTCAATTGCATCCTGAACTTCAACAACAATATGATCTGAACGATGTGTATATCGCAGAGATTGCTCTTGAGGCAATCTATAGTGAAGCAGACGTGGATATCCGTTATCGTGAGCTTCCGCGTTTCCCGGCTGTTGAACGCGATATTGCCGTAGTCGTAAGCAAAGACATTGAAGCAGGAGCTATGCTCAGCTCGATTCGTGAGGCTGCAGGTGAGCTGCTGCAAACGGTACAGGTATTCGATGTGTTTACAGGCAGCAAACTGGGTGAAGACAAGAAGAGTGTGGCCATGGCGCTAGTGTATCGTAACCGCGAGCGTACGCTGACGGACGAAGAAGTTACCGAGGTTCATGCTCGTGTGGTTGCCCGTCTGGAGGAGCAATTCGGAGCAGAATTGCGCAAATAGAACAGAAGCCAATTTTTTGAACAACAATTAGCAGGAATTGCTTGAAGTCACATCGAATCCTTAGCATTAGAGGATCGATGTGACTTTTTTGTCATTACAGCTTAGAATCAACATACAGACTTGAAGGAGGGCACAACTGTGACTACACCTGATCGTACACGCGTCACCGTAGAGATCTACGGGACTTCCTATAAACTGGTTGGCAGCAGTGCCGACTATATGAAACAAGTAGCTAATCTGGTGGATGAGCGCATGAGCGCAATTTCCAAGCACCATTCCCGTCTGGATACCCCGCGCATTGCGGTACTGGCGGCTGTACATATGGCTGAGCAGTCTCTTCAGACCCAGGAGATTCGAAATGAACTGAAAATGCTGACTGGTGAACGGACAGAACTTCGAAATGAATTGAACAGGCTGAATGCGATTCAAGGTGAACATCAGAAGGAGCTGGAGCGTCGAGACCAGGCACTTTCTGAAGCGACCAAGCAGAAGACTGAGGCAGAGCAGGCTATGGCGAAGCTGCAATCCGAGAAGCAGGATGAATTAAACAAGCTGAAAGCATTGCTTGAACAGGAGCGAAGTCAGACTGCAGCACGTGAACAAAAATTGCAGTCACAGACCGCTGCTCAGCTGAAGGAAGCCGAAGAGAAGCTGAAATTGCGCCTGAAAGAAGCAGAAGAGAAGGCGGCTAACCAGCTCAAACAGGCTCAGGCCCAGGCAGCTGCTGAGCTGAAGGGAGTACAAGCCGAATTGCAGCAGAGCCAGGCGAAGGCAGCTGGACAGTACAAGGAACTGCAGGACAAGACAGCAGCCCAAATAAAAGAAGTGCAAGCACGCGCTGCAGCCGAATTGCAGCAGAGCCAGGCAAAGGCAGCTGGACAGTACAAGGAGCTACAGGATAAGACAGCAGCCCAGATTAAGGAAGCGGAGAGCCGTGCTGTAGCAGAACGCCAAAAAATTGAGGCAAAGGCGACACAGCAGGTACAGGCAGCCAAAGAGGAAGCTGAGGCTGCGATTTTGTCCGAATTGGAGCAGGCTGAGAGTCAATTGAAGAAGGTTCAGGAAGAGGCTGAGCTTCAATACCGTGAACTTCAGTCCCAAACAGATCAGCGCTTGCAAGAGGCGAAGCAGCAGGCAGCCGAGCAGTTACAATCCCAGCTCGCTAAGATCCAGGAAGAGCAGGCGTCACAGCTACAACAAACGAAAGAGGAACACTTAACAGAGATCGAAAAGCTGAAAGCCGATTTCCATGAATCTTCAGAACAGGCCGAACTGGAATGGATGGAAAAAGAAGCAGCCTATGAGGAACAACTGCTACAAGCAAAAGAAGTGGCAGCTACTCAGGCCACCGAAGCTGCGACTAGTGCTGAAGCCAAACTACAGGAAGAGCGCGCGAAACTGCTGCAACAGCTGGAACACGAGCGCACACAAGCTGAGGGTCGTGTAGCAGAAATAGAGAACCAGCTAGAGGATATACGCAAGCAGCTGAAAGAGGCACAGGAAGTGGCTCTGGTTCAGGAGCAGCAGCTCCAGCAGGAACGCGCTGATCAGGATGCATTGCGCAAGGAACAAACACAGCGCAAACAGGATCAAGAAGTTCAAGCTCGGCGCATAACGGAACTTGAACAGCAGTTGGGGCAGCTGAAGGAAGACAGTACCCAGCTCCAAGAGCAGCTGCGTGAAACGGAAAGTGCTTTGCAGAAGTCTCGTGAAACGGAACAAGAATGGAAACAACAATACAACGAGACGGTGGAGAGAGAAACTTCCCTTACTGCTCAGCTTCGGAAAGTTCAGGAGCAGCATGGACTGCTTGAGAAAGATATTCAAAAGCTTCGTGAGGCTGAAGAGAAGTCCGAGAATGAACAACGCAGATTGCAGAAAGTTCTGGAGCAGGCTCATGCTGCCGTACGTACACTGCAAAGTGAAATCAGTACGCTTACCGAAAGCGAAAAATCATGGAAAGACCTGGCTGAACAGCGCCTTGTCGAAATGGGAGAGCTGGAGACTCAGGTGCTTGAGGCAGCAGAACAGAATGAAACACTGGAGTCTGGTGTACAGGCACTTCATGATGAATTAACCGTGGTTAAGGAAGAAGCTCGCGGGTACAGAGAAGAAGCGAATCGTTTTAACGAGCAGGCAAGTCGTGTGCAGCAGGAGCGCGAACAGCTTGAAGATGATCTGAACCGTATCCGTGAAGAACTGAACAAACTTCAGGAATCCTATAAACAAATCCGCAGCGATTATGGGGATGCATTGCAGCGTGAGGAGGATCATACTCGTAAGCTTGTTGAGCTGGATCAAGAAAAGCTGTCGCTGGAACAGGCACTAGCAGCATCCGACGAGCATGCTGCCACGCTATCCGAGCAAATCGCAGAACATAGAAACTTGCTTGCACAGACAGAGGAAGAAGCACTTGAATGGCAGATTAAGCATGAAGAATTGTCTGCGAAACAGGCAGAGCTTACATCAGAACTGGATGAGTTAAAGGAGCGGGAGACCCGGTTACTCTCCCGGGTTGAAC
Source organism: Paenibacillus sp. ACRRY (assembly GCF_022346995.1). Lineage (GTDB taxonomy): Bacteria > Bacillota > Bacilli > Paenibacillales > Paenibacillaceae > Paenibacillus. Next base: position 183,599 of record NZ_JAKRNM010000005.1, read on the forward strand.
AAGCCGAACAGCAGGACCAGGTCTGGCAGCGTCGTGCAGATGAATGGGCCGTACAGGAGCAATCCTGGCAGGAACGCTGGAACTTGCTTGAGAATGAATTGGACGTTTGGCAAAAGGAAAGTGCCGCCAGTGTTGAAAAGGTGGAGGAGCTTGAACAGGAGCGTCAGCAGCTCGATAAGCTCCGTAACGAAGCCATAGAAGAGAAACAAACGATGGAAAATGAACTGCTGGAGATTGGCGAGCGCTACGAACTCGCTGCGAATCAGCTTCGATTGCTGCAGGTTGAACGCGAAATGGAGCAGGAGAAGGCAGAGCAGCTGAACATGGAGTATCGCCAGCTGCGGGATGAATATACGAAATTGCAGACGGAATATAACGAATGGATCGAATTGATTGAACAGGATCAGACCTAACGGCATCAGATCATAACTGGAATCATGGGCATCGTACGATTGTACAATTTGTTATAATACAGAAAGAGCTCCCGTCGTTACGGGGGCTCATTGTCTTGGGACTTATTCTTCGACAATAATTTTGGAGATCATGCTGCTATGTCCACTTCCACAGAACACGGAGCAGGACATTTCAAATTCTCCAACCTTGTCAGGAGTAATTACTTTGGAGTTGTTTCTGGTGTCCAGCTGAAGATTCAGCTCAGGAACGAGAATGCCGTGATTACCATTGACGTTTTCGTAAACAATGTTAACGGGGACTCCTTTTTTAAGATGGTATTCAGGCTGGTCAAATTCATAATTGCTCGCCTTAATTACAAGTTCCTCGCTTGCGGTTACGTCGGCATCGGATTCACCGCTGCTGCCCGAGTCTGCTGATTGTTTGCCTCCTCCGCAAGCGGCGAGAACCAGGATTAACATGCAGGCTGTAAGCCAAGCCATAGTCTTTTTCATCATGTGCCTCCTTAAGCATGATATAGATGAAATTTTAATCATTTCTCAAGTCATCATACCGCAAAATGGTAAGGCCTGTACATGAAGGCTATGTCGTTTTTTTGAAGATTAGCTAGTAAGATTTTCTCTCTAATCTCGAGAAAAGGCTGAGAGGTTATGGAAATGAAAAAACCTCATCTGGCATATGGCCATCAGAGGTTGAAGGAAGAATCGCAGGTGTTGCATGCAGTTGCATAATTAGGTGCTTCTTAGTTATTCTTGGAGCTTCGTCCTGCTTCAAAAGGTGTGGATACCGGAATGAACAAATCGATAATCCCAATCACCAACGCAGCAAGAATAGCGCCAAGCAAACTAACTTCGACATGGTCAACAATATATTGACCAAGCCAGATCACCAATGCACTGACAATGAAGCCGACGATTCCGCGGCCAAAAGGAGTGACCCTTTTGCCAAAGACGCCTTCAATGATCCAGCCGAGTAGTGCAATAACCAGAGCGAGCAGCAGAGCGCTCCAGAAACCACCTACAGCAAATCCGGGAACGATCCAGCTGACAACCATCAATACGATTGCAGCGATGATAAAACGTACGACATGTCCCAAGAAGTTCAATGTGTTTACCTCCTTTAAGTTCAGATCGGATTATGCATCTGGATCCATCGCACATGGAGAGGTTGCAAAATCCTGACACCTGTAGTTTGCGGCATGATGTCAGAACTTATGTGTGGAAGGATTCGTTAAATAGCGCAGTAAAGTTTCTTTCGTTATAATACAGATATAGTTTGGAAGGAGTTGTACAATTGGACACGAAAATTTTACACACACTGGAATACCGCAAAATTTTAAATACATTGCAAAGCTATGCCCAAACAACCATGGGTAAGAAGAAAGCGGAACAACTGGAACCCATCAGTGAGTTGGAAGAAGTAAAACGATTGCTCCAGCAAACTGATGAAGCCTTCACTTTTGATCGTCTGAAGGGCTCGCCTTCGTTTGGAGGCATTGTGGACATCACGGCATCCGTGAAACGGGCCGAAATTGGAGGAACCCTGAATCCGCATGAACTCCTCGGGATTTCCAATACAACCTTGGCTGCTCGCCGCTTGAAGCGCCAAATTGCCGCTCTTCACGAAGATGAGAAGATTGAATCCCTGTTCTTTATTAGCGATCAGTTATCGGAGCAAAAAGCACTTGAAGACGCGATTCGCGTCTGTATTGATGACAATGCAGAAGTGGCCGACAGTGCAAGTGTAACGCTGGCTCAAATTCGGCGTGAGCTGCGGGGAGGGGAAGCCAGAATCCGTGAGAAGCTGGATTCCATGATTCGTTCCTCAACCGTATCCAAAATGCTTCAGGATCAGCTAATAACCATTCGTGGAGATCGATTCGTTATCCCGGTAAAAGCGGAATACCGCTCCTACTTCGGCGGGATCGTACACGATCAGTCCGGTTCAGGAGCCACGCTGTTTATCGAGCCAGAGTCCATTGTTGCGATGAACAATAAATTACGTGAGACCCGAATCCGGGAAGAACGCGAAATCGAAGTGATTTTGCAGAAATTGACAGCACTTGTCAGTGAGCAGGGTGAGTGGCTGTTGTATGATGTTGATTTGCTGGGCTCTCTGGACTTTATCTTTGCCAAAGCACGGCATGCCCGTGAATTAAAAGCCACCTTGCCGCGCATGAATGATCGTGGGTTTATTAAGCTCAAAAAAGGGCGCCACCCGCTGATTGCTATTGAAAACGTAGTGCCGACCGACATTGAACTGGGCAATGATTATACATCCATTATTGTGACGGGGCCGAATACGGGTGGTAAAACAGTAACACTCAAAACCATTGGATTACTAAGCCTGATGGCGATGTCCGGCTTGTTCGTTCCTGCTGAAGATGGCAGTCAGCTCTGTGTATTTGACGCAATCTATGCCGATATTGGGGACGAGCAGAGCATTGAGCAAAATCTAAGTACGTTCTCCAGCCATATGACGAACATTATCCGTATTCTGAAAAATATGACTACCAAAAGTCTGGTGCTGCTTGACGAGCTTGGTGCAGGGACGGATCCTGCTGAAGGATCGGCACTGGCGATCTCCATTCTGGAACATATGCATCAGACAGGATGCCGCATGGTAGCGACAACACACTACAGTGAGCTGAAAGCTTATGCTTATGAACGTAAAGGTGTCATTAACGCCAGCATGGAGTTTGATGTGAGTACGCTAAGCCCGACCTACCGTTTATTGGTCGGTGTTCCGGGACGAAGCAACGCATTTGCGATCGCTGAGCGTCTTGGTTTGCCAGGATACATTCTCGATTATGCTCGTGGCGAAGTGAAGGAAGAGGATCAGCGTGTGGAACACATGATTGCTTCCCTTGAAGAAAACCGGCTTACAGCCGAGCAGGAACGGGAAAATGCAGAGCGTCTCCGTCAGGATATGGAGAAATTGCGGAGCCGTCATCAGTCCGAGCTCGAGAAGCTGGAACAGCAACGTGAACGCCGCATTGAAAAAGCGGAGGAAGATGCTCGTAACATCGTGGATAAGGCGAGAGCCGAAGCAGAGAAAATTATTGCGGACCTGCGTCAGCTTGCGATGGAGGAAGGCGCATCCGTGAAAGAGCATAAGCTGATTGCTGCTCGCAAACAACTGGATGAAGCTGAGCCGGAGAGACGCAAAAAGACAGTGAAGCGTACGGGATCAGCACCAAAAACCCGAGCGATCGGCCCAGGAGATGAAGTGCATGTGTACAGCTTGAACCAAAAAGGGCATGTTGTGGAATTATCGGGCACCAAAGAAGCCGTAGTTCAGCTGGGGATTATGAAAATGAAAGTATCCCTGGATGATCTGGAACTGAAGCAAGCTGCGCCAGAAGCTAAGCCTAAGCAAAAACCGGTCACTAGCATGAAGCGTACACGTGATGACAACGTGAAGAGTGAACTGGATCTGCGAGGAACCAATCTGGAGGAAGCATTGATGGAGACGGACCGTTTTATCGATGAAGCCTTCCTGGCGAATCTGGGTCAGATATATATTATTCACGGTAAAGGAACTGGAATTTTGCGTTCCGGTATTCAGGATTATCTGCGTAAGCATAAACATATTAAAAGTTACCGGCTGGGCAATTACGGAGAAGGCGGAAACGGCGTAACCGTTGCAGAATTGGAATAGCCGGACCTTGAAACAACGTTGTTCCACTGCGTGGTGAGAGGGGCAGTGGAACAGGGAAGGGGAACAGGGAGTGAAAGGGACGATTGACCAATTGCTGTCTCATCCCTTGGGGATGGTACTCGGGTTTTTCTCAGTAGCCATAATGGAGCTGCTTGTGTTTCTGGCTTGTTTTGAACTTGTAACCAAATACAAATGTTGGGATGAGATCAAGAAAGGCAATGTGGCTGTTGCCATGGCTACGGGAGGCAAGATCTTCGGGATCTGTAATGTGCTTCGATTCTGCATACAAGCCAAGTCTTCTGTCTATGAAGCCATGACATGGTCGTTTGTAGGCTTTGCTCTACTGCTTATTGCTTACTTTCTGTTTGAGTTTCTGACACCGGTTTTCTCCATTGACAAGGAAATTGAGCGGGATAACCGGGCAGTGGGCTTGATATCCATGATTATTTCTGTCTCGTTGTCATTTGTCATCGGCGCGAGCATCATGTAGGGGGACCTGGCATGAAGATATTGATACGAATTTTGTTTGCGGCTTCCATTGTGTTTTTTGCTATCGGTGTTATATACGTCATGAACACCTGACAATAAGATTGTATAAAAGAAAGGTTGATTCAATTGGAAACAACAGTATGTCCGTGGTGCCACACCGAGATTGTATGGGATGAGGAATTGGGTCCCGAAGAAGAGTGCCCTTATTGTCACAATGAACTGAAGGGTTATCGTACATTGAACATCAACATTGGAGAAGAAGAGGATGAAGAAGAAGTAAGCGATATTTATGATGTAGATGATGCTCAGGACAGCGATCAAACCACTGACCTCGCTGCATTGTGGGGAGATGAAGTCGAACTGAAACTGCCTGAACTGCGAACACTAACCAAATACGCGGACGAAGGCAATGATCTGATCCTATATGAAGAAGGCGTGGAGAAACAGCTGGATCTGCAAGAAGAAGTACCGGAATGTCCACATTGCCGTGAATTCATGATTCTAGCAGGTACCCAAACGTCTACGAAGGACACATTCACACCTGTAGCCAACGCAGTTTCAAGAACGGATTCCCTGCTGGATGCACCGTTTACGGTACAAATGTATGTCTGCTCCGGATGTTTCCAAGTTCAATACAGTTTATCCGAGGATGATCGTCTGCGCCTGATTCAAAACCTGAGCGCCAAGAAGTAATTTCCATTCACTGAAAATGAAATATTCCTGAGATTCGTCATGTTTTTCCTCTGCTTGGGGTACGTTAACCCTGAGACTTGCCGCGAAGCGCTGACTTCAAGCGGAAGAAGGAGGGAGCAGATGAAGGTATCTCTGGGCCGACAATCCATTCTGCTTCTGGGCGTGAACGGATTGTTTGTGTTAGCCGGAGCTTTGTCGGGGACGTTTCTGAATGTATATCTATGGAAGAGTCGTCCGGACTATGCAATGCTGGGATGGTTTACAGTAAGTCAGCAGTTGGCGCTCGGATTGACATTCTGGTTAGCCGGTAAATGGGTCAAGGAACATAATAAAATGAGTGCTCTGCGTCTAGGCACAGCATTATCTGGCATTTTTTATATGCTTGTCCTATGGGCTGGCCCAAGAGCGGTGGATTGGATATGGCCACTCGGCGTATTGCTTGGATGTGCTCTGGGTCTGTTCTGGATCGCTTTTAATGTGGTGTACTTTGAAGTTACAGACCGGGAGAACCGGGACCTGTTCAATGGATGGGTCGGGTTGTTAGGCTCCATGACAGGAATTATCGGTCCCTGGTTCTCGGGCTTGATTATTTCGAAGATGGCGGATAATTCTGGTTATCGGCTCATTTTTACCGTGTCACTTGTGATATACGTGATCGCGGTAATTTTCAGCTTTTTTCTAAAAAAGAGAAAAGTCAGCGGCACCTACCGCTGGTCAGAACCATGGTACCAGTTATCCCGTTCAGGAAGCGAGTGGAGACCACTGGGAATGGGATTGTTTGCCCAGGGTGTAAGGGAGGGCGTATTCGCCTTTCTAATTGCGCTGCTGGTTTATGTAGCAACGGAACAGGAATACAAGCTGGGACAGTTTTCATTAATTACGTCCGCCGTAGCTTTGGTCAGTTATTGGATGGCGGGCAAGTGGTTCAAACCGCAATATAGATCGAAAGGTATGTTGACCGGGGCAATTATATTATTTCTCGTTCTTCTGCCTCTGATCTGGAAGGTAAGCTATGGCACGCTTTTGATTATGGGAATTGGTTCAGCGCTGGCCATGCCGTTATACATGCTTCCCATGATTTCCGCAGGATTCGACTTGATGGGCATGAGTGGCGAAAATGTGGAGAAAAGGGTTGAACTTGTCGTTTTAAGGGAGCTCTGTCTAATGACAGGACGTTTATCCGGCCTTGCCGTGTTTATCATTATCGTAATGAATGGCCCCTCTCTTCGTACGTTAACCTGGCTCATTGTGGTTTTGGGAGCATTCCCGTTGGTCGGCTGGGTCTTTATGCGCAAAATGTTAGTAGGGCCGGAGCAGGGTAAGCCTGCGTCCTGACAGCCTTGGTCACAACCGAAAAAAGGTGCAGAATCAGGAAAGCCATTCCTGCTCTGCACCTTTTTCTATTTACACGGGGGAAGGTTTAGTGGTTCTGGTCAGAGAAAACAGTTCCATGTCTTCGTTATGGCCCCCAGTTATCACATCCGTAAGAATGGATGCAGCAATCATGCTATATACCGTCCCGTTTCCTCCATATCCTTCGATAAAGTAACAGTTCGGGTATTCAGGATGAGGGCCAATCAGTGGAAGACCATCATGGGTGCTGCCGAATACGGCTTCCCAGGCATAGTCTATTTCGAGATCCGGAAGTGGGAAGTAGTTAGCTACCTTTTTAAGTAAATCCTCACCCCTATGCTCGGCTCGAATTGCACGCTGGTCTTCACGCGGAATTTCCTCATCTAGACCTCCGGCAATAATTCTGCCATCCGGGGTGGTCCGCATGTATAAATAAGGGCGAGCCGTTTCCCATATCATGCTGTGGTTATACCAGCTGCTAAGATCTCTTAGCGGCTTGGTTGCAATCGCATAAGTGCTCTTCAGATATGCACCACGATCATTTTTGATCTCTTGGGTCTCATAACCCGTAGAGAAGATAACCTGCTTGGCGCGAATCGCTCCGTTCGGAGTATAACAGAGGACACCATCTTCACCATATTCACAATGAATCATCTCAGTTCGTTCGTACACTCGAGCTCCTTCTTTTGAAGCGGACTGAAGGAGACCATGTACCAGTCTATAAGGGTTAACTTCGGCATCTCCTTGGGTATACAGCGCCATCGGTTTGCTGAATGGGAAGCTCGTACTAATTTTGTCTCGGTTCCACAGCTCAACATCAAAGCCGTGGGTTTTGAGCGTATGATATTCCTCTTCCAACAGAGCAATATCTTCTTCAAGGCTTGCACAATACAAACTGTTACGAGGAATATACCATGGATCAAGGTCCAGACTCGAAGCTGTTTCTTCCAATTGCTTCATGGCAGTGCGGCATAGTTCATAAAATCGTACCCCACGTTGTTCACCAAAGGTATGTATACACGAGGTGAGCGTTTTGTCATTGGAATATTGAAGTAGTCCGGTGTTTGCCATACTGCTGCCATGACCGATTTCTCTTTTATCAATAACGACCGTACGCAAACCTCTTTCGGTTAATAGTTTGGCGGACAGCGCTCCTCCCATACCACCACCGATAATGAGACAGTCACAGGAGATCTCGCCTTCTAGAACAGGATAACTGTATGGAGATGTGAATGTAGTTGGCCAAAACGTATTACCATTAATAAGTTCCATTTATGAATCACCTCGGTTTGGATTGTTAAATAAGTATACTTTTGCAGGACAAGGTAACAATAAATTCGCATAAACTTTAGGTTAAGGAGGAAAAAAGCACATGCAAAATACGCAGATGCAGGCGCTTAGCCCCAAGGAACTGAACTACATTGCGGATTCGATCTCCAATGAAGAAATGCTGATCAAACAGTGTGCAGCAACAGCTTCCATCACACATAACCCGCAAATCCAGCAAGCTCTGAATCAGTATGTACGCTCACATGAACAGCATCTGAACACACTCGTCAATGCCCTTCAGCAGCATCAGTCCCTTGCACCAACACAGTCTTAGGTAGTCCCAAGATATTAAATGTATAGGAGGAAACCGCATGTACTCTCAATCTTTGTCATCTGGTGGAAATTTTATGCAGGAGCAGGATCTGCTGAAGTCGATTCTTGCGGATTTAAGACGAACTTCCCGTGAATATACTACAGCAACGACTGAATCTTCCTGCCCTGTTACCCGCAGAATGTTTACAGAACTCACGAACGATACGCTTAGATTGCAAGGCGAGCTGTTTAACCTGATGCAGCAGAACAACATGTATTCCGCTTCTTCCAAAGCCTCTCGGAGCGAGCTGGACAAGACGATTCAGTCTGCACACCAAACGCAGCAAAAATGTCATCAGTTCATTCAGGAAAAGAATACACTTTCCAGTCCATATAGCCAGGCCCCTAATGTGCCTCAGCATCAACCTAATTACGGTAACCCTTATTACATGTAACCTTTTTGCGAACAGGTTGAAGCATAACCGGAAAATAAGGATTGAAGGACAGATTGTCCGGACCATACCACCGCTTGCCTGAATTGAGGGCAGGCGGTTTTTAGCTTTGCACAGACGTTAAATTCATGTAATATAAGTATTAATTCATTTTCAGGAACCTGGATGACGCTGGAGGGAAAGTCATGAAAGATTTGAACGATCTGCAATTAAAAGTTCTGGATCTGCTGAAGGAAGACGCAAGAAGGTCTCCGGCGCTGCTGTCAACACTGCTGGGGGAGTCTGAAGACAAGATCAAGAACGCCGTGGCCCAGCTCGAACAGGACCACGTCATTGTAAAGTATGCTACAGTGGTTAACTGGAGCAAAATTGATGATGAGAAAGTGACAGCCCTGATCGAAGTACAGATCACACCGGAACGTGGTCGTGGTTTTGAGGGTATCGCCGAACGCATTTATTTGTATCCCCAAGTGAAATCCGTCTATCTCATGTCAGGTGCATACGATCTGCTCGTAGAAGTAGAAGGTGGCAACCTGCGTGAAGTCGCTAACTTTGTATCGGAGAAACTGTCTCCAATTGATTCTGTGCTCTCGACCAAAACAAACTTTATTCTTAAAAAATATAAACAGGACGGGATCATTTTTGAAGACCATCAGGAAGATAACCGTCTCATGATCTCGCCGTAAAGGAAGATGTGTCATGATAGTGAATGAACAGACAACAGGGAACAACAAGAAGATGACCTCGTATCTGGCACCTCTGGTTCAGCAGATACCCCCATCCGGGATTCGGAAGTTTTTCGACCTGGTTGGTGACAACAAGGATATCATTACGCTCGGCGTCGGGGAACCCGACTTTGTTACGCCTTGGCATATGCGTGAAGCTTGCGTATACTCCCTCGAGAGAGGTATGACAAGTTATACGTCCAATGCTGGGATGCCCAAATTGAGAGAAGCTATCAGTAATTATCTTGATACTCAATTTGATACCAAGTACGATCCCAAGGATGAGATTATCGTTACGGTTGGCGGTAGTGAGGCGATTGACCTTGCTCTGCGTGCATTAATTGTACCAGGAGATGAGATTCTCATTCCGGAGCCTTCGTATGTGGCCTATTCACCAATTGCATCAATTGGCGGAGGAGTTCCTGTGGGTGTCGAAACTTATGCCAAAGACCAATTCAAATTGACTGCAGAGTCACTGGAAGCATCCATTACACCGAAGTCCAAAGTGGTGATTTTGTGTTATCCAAGCAATCCGACCGGTGCAATTATGACGTACGAAGATTGGCTGCCGATCGCAGAAGTCATCAAAAAGCATGATCTGATCGTCATTGCTGACGAAATTTATGCAGAACTGACGTATACTCAAAAACATGTCAGCTTCGCTTCGATCCCGGATATGAAGGAGCGGACGATTCTTGTGAGCGGCTTCTCCAAAGCTTTTGCCATGACAGGTTGGCGGATTGGTTACATGTGCGGTCATCCAGAACTTATCGCAGCCATGTTGAAGATCCACCAGTATACCGTAATGTGTGCTCCAGCGATGGGACAGGTCGCGGCGCTTGAAGCGCTAACGAATGGATTGGGAGAGAAAGACCGCATGGTCGAGTCCTACAATCAGCGTAGACGTCTTATCGTACAGGGATTCCGTGACATTGGGCTGGATTGCCATGAACCTCAGGGAGCCTTCTATGCATTCCCGAGTATTCAAAATACTGGTTTGAACTCTGATCTTTTTGCCGAACGTCTTCTGACCGAAAATAAAGTTGCTGCAGTTCCCGGTAACGTGTTTGGTCCTCAGGGGGAAGGCTTCTTGCGCTGTTCTTATGCTACTTCAGTAACCCAATTGAATGAAGCTTTGGAACGAATCGGAAATTTTGTTTACAAACTGCAAAAAGAGGGTTAATAAGAAGTAGAGTGATTTTTTCAAATGTGGACATTTTGCAACTTAGAAAAAAATAACTTTCATTTACAAAATATTGTGATATAATTTCAATTTGAAATATGTTTTTCATATATTTGGAAACTAATTTTCCAAGGAGGGGTTAGCATTGTTTTGTGTTGAATATGATTTACCGACTAATCGTGGGCATTACCTGGCTGAAGGCGATCAAGGCGACCGATGGTCGGTGAGACCAGATCACGAATCTTTGCATGACATTTCCTTGGAAGATGAGATCCACATGCTTCGTCGCAAGATGGAACAGATCTTTATGGAGGAGAAATCCTTTACTTCAGAAATTGTGATTGAAATCAGCAGTTTATTGGATCTGAAGATCAATGAATATATGAAAGCTAACCCGATAAAAGGAAGATAAGCTGATACTTACGAAAACGTTACCCATATGAAAGTTAAGGAGACCCTTAGGGGTCTTCTTTTTTGATGGGGTTAAGAAATCTCTTATTTGTAAGGGTTATTTTTTTGCGTGGAACAATTGTGATATATTGTACTAAGGAGACAAAAGGGGGAACTGGAATGAAGAGATTTTGGGGGCTAACCGCAATCGTATCATTGATTTTTCTGCTCGCTGGATGTGGTGGTAAAGACGGATTTACCATTTTTATCATTGATAATCAAGGTAATCCATCCGTGATCGGAGAACAGTTACAGACCAATCTGCAGCAAAAACTGGGTGAGGAACCTAAAGTGGAAGTCATTACAAGCGCAATGTATGATGTACAGAAAATTATGGTAGAGTACGCAGCAGGCAGTCATGATATCTTCATTCTGCCAGAGGCAGATATGAAACAATACGGAAGCAATGGTTCTAACATTCCGCTGGATGATACATTTGATCCTGAGAAGTATGAGCGTGGTGTATTTGAGGGAGCAGTGTTGGTTGAAGATGGACAAGGAGACAATGGCACCGATATGAAGCAAGAAACCCATCTCTATGGCATCCCACTCGAAGATATGCAGATGTTCAAGGATGTGGAATATGCTGCCCAAAATTTGTTTGCAACCATTCCGCTATCGGCTGCCAATGTTGAAGAATCCAAAAAAGTGCTGAAGGCGCTGACAGAATAGCGTATAAGTATGGTAACTGAAGGAGGGGAGCGGATTGCTGATTACGGTCACTGGCGGGATAGGGAGTGGTAAAACCAGGTTTGCCCTAGGTTATGCAGCTCAAATCAGCCGGGAAGGAATCTATTTATCCACAGGCGATCATGATCCGGTGATTCCGGAACTGCCATCCGCTCATTATCGAGCCATTTCAGCCGGAAATGGCCATCACCTGACGGAAGTCATTCACCAGATTAATCGGGAATCGAATCTGTTTCTGGCTGATCAGCGAATTGTCATAGTAGACAGCCTGACATCGTGGATGGCTGCCGGATTTAGAGCAACGGATGATCTTGATCAACAACGCGTACATACACAGCAGCTGCTTGATGCCTTACTATCTTATCAAGGCAAGCTGCTGGTCATTACCAATGAAATGCATGGTTCCCTGTATCCATCGGAAGAGGAGCGTATTTTTGCCGCAAGGATGGCATCGGTGAATCGTGCACTGCAGTCTCACTCGGAACGCTTGTACATGGTGGTATCGGGACTAGCCATTGATCTGAAGAAGCAAGAAGTAAGGTACAACGGTAACTGAGCATCATAGGTCAAGATGACAGGCAAACAAAAGCCTCCGTAACCACAGGCTGTGGTACGGAGGCTTATTTATATGAGAGATGTATAATTCCATTTCAGTTGCGTGAGAGGCGATTCTATTTGCGTTTTTTCATACGTCTGATCCACCAGATTACGCATCCAACCAGGATAATGGCGAGCAGCGCATATACCACCAGTGAATAGACGTCCATAAAGTGCAAAATGTTTTCCCAAGAAGCGCCAAGCGCGGCCCCAACCGAGACCAAAATAATGTTCCAGGCGAGTGTCCCGATGGTGGTGAAGAGGACGAATAAACCGAATTTCATGTTGGACATGCCTGCAGGAATGGAGATGAGACTGCGAACAAGAGGCACCATGCGGCAGAATAATACAGTCCACATTCCATATTTGTCAAACCATGCATCTACACGGTGGATATCTTCTTTTTTGATTCGCAGAATATGTCCCCAGCGATCTACAATTTTCTCCAGACGCTCCACATCAATCAGCAGTCCGATCCCATAGAGAATCACTGCACCCAGCACGGAACCGATGGTAGCCGCAATGATAACACCTGGAAGAGTAAGGCTGGTGTAAGTCGTCATAAATCCGCCAAAAGGCAAAATAATCTCCGAAGGAATGGGAGGAAATACGTTTTCGAGCGCAATAATGAGTGCGATGCCTATGTAGCCGTATTGTTCCATGAAATCGGTTATCCAGTTTTGCATAATCGTCTCCTCTACTTTTGATTTACCTGAATTTGACGTATACTCGGGCAGAGCACGCCAATTCATATATACGTGCAAAGGGTACAAGCGGTTTCTGAAAAAAATGCATTTCCGTATCAAGCAGAGGTCAAGTATACTGGTTAAGTTGAGATTAGAAGGGCAGGCATATTAAGAATTAACCGATGTTATGCCATATGATTGAAATTAAACATTTGGAGGGATTGCAAATGGGTATCTATACACGAACAGGTGATGAAGGGCAAACTTCGGTCATCGGAGGACGGGTTATTAAAGACGACGACCGCGTTGAAGCTTACGGTACCATCGATGAGTTGAATTGTTTTGTCGGCCAGGCAATCAGTTTGATTGATGATACAGAGGGGAAATTCGAGGATTTGCGCGAACATTTGCTGGAGGTTCAGCAAGAATTATTTGATTGCGGGTCGGACCTGGCGTTTGTGAAAATCAGCGAAACCAAATACAAAGTGCGGGATGACATGGTCACCCGGCTTGAACAATGGATTGATCAGTATGACGCGGAGAACCCGAAAGTGGAACGGTTCATTATCCCGGGAGGCAGCCCGCTGTCTTCAGCACTTCATGTGTGCCGTACAGTATGCCGCCGTGCTGAGCGCCGCACGGTAACATTGGGACAGCATACGGATATTAATCCTTCGGTACGCCGTTACTTGAACCGTCTGTCTGATTATTTCTTCGTTGTAGCACGGACCGCCAATGCCAGACAGCAGGTGTCGGATATTGAATATGTACGGAGCAAAAAAGTGTTCCGCCGCAAAGAATGAGCGGCTATTATTCGCCGATTGTCTACACCGTTCCCGAACATGAAGATGGCTGGCTGCTGAAAACCGTGCTTCAGCGGCGGCTGCAGGTATCGCGCAAGCTCTTGTCCAGGCTGAAGATCACGGAGCAGGGAATTATGTTAAATGGAGAACGCGTGTATATCAGCGTGAAAGTATCGGCTGGAGATATCGTGGAAATTCGGATGGAACAAGAGGAATCGGATGACATTTTGCCGGAATCCATTCCTTTTTCCATTTTGTATGAAGATGAGCATTTGCTTATTGTTAACAAGGATGCCGGCGTCATTGTGCATCCGACACATGGACACTATACAGGAACGTTGGCGAATGGGGTTGTACATTACTGGAAGTCCAAGGGAGAGCGTTTCCGGTTTAGACCCATACATCGTCTGGATCAGGAGACTTCCGGGGTGCTGGCCATTGCCAAAAATCCATATGTGCATCAGCATGTGTCTGAACAGATGATCGCGGGAACCGTAGATAAAAAATACATTGCATTTGTGCATGGCAGCCCCGCTCCTGCTCAGGGGTCCGTTGATGGCGCTATTGATCGTGATCCGGAGGAGCCTCATCGCCGTATTGTCACGCCTGACGGCTACGCAGCAAGGACGTTGTACAGCACGGGTACCCGGTGGGACGGAGGGACTGCAAGTGCGGTCAGCCTGAAGCTGGAGAGTGGAAGAACTCATCAGATTCGTGTACATATGACTTCTGTCGGGTGTCCGTTGATCGGAGATCGAATGTACAAGACACTACCTACGGATGAGATTGATGAACAGACGGCTGCAATGCGAGAAGAACGGGACTTGTGGATCGATCGCCAGGCATTGCATGCCTGCGAGCTGTCGTTTGTTCATCCACTTACACAGGAACGTATGACGTTCCATGCACCCTTTCCTTCAGATATGGCTGCGCTGGAGAAACGTTTAGATAACGAGGCGAAGCCAAGGGAAGAGTTGTAGGGGCTCGAATTACCATTTGTGGAGTCTATTAAGATGCTGCTGCGATCTAAGGAGGCAGACATTCCTTGTTCCATGTTGTTTTAAATCGTTTTAAACGTATGGCGATGGTATTGATTTAGCTCGACTTTTGGATTTGCGAAGCAAACCAAGGTAAGAGATAAATCAAAACCGGAGCATTTTAGGAGGACATTGTAATGAGTAAACTGAAAGTGTATCAGTATGCAAAATGCGGAACTTGCCGCAAAGCAGTAAAATGGCTTGAAGCCCAAGGACACGAACTGGAGTTAATCCCCATTTTCGACACACCCCCGTCTGAGGCCGAATTAACCGAGCTCATTCAGAAGAGCGGACTTGAAGTGAAGAAGTTTTTCAATACAAGTGGAGAAGTGTACAAGGAGCAGCAGTTGAAGGACAAGCTGCCTGGCATGTCTGCTGAAGAGCAGATCCGTCTGCTCGCCTCCAATGGCCGTCTGATTAAGCGTCCAATCGTGACAGATGGGGAGCAGGTGACCGTAGGATTCAAGGAAGAGACGTATGAACAGCAATGGAACAACGCTTAGAAATAGGCTGAGTGACGTGTCTGTCCATTCATAAATGAAGCCGATTAGCAGCCCTGAAATGTTCAATATTCAGGGCTTTTTTGGCTGCACGATGCTTGGCGGAACTATGCTATAATGATAGAATTAGTTTCGATATTTTATTGCTATATACAGATAGGAGAGAACAAAATCAAGTGAATCAACGTAATGAACCTACTTTGTTGCTGGTAGACGGTATGGCGGTGTTGTTCCGTGCATTTTATGCGACATCTGCAAGCGGATATATCAGACGTACAAAGGCAGGCTTGCCAACCAACGCGGTATACGGATTTATCCGTTATTTCTGGGATGCGGTTCAGACTTTCGGACCAAGTCATGTGGTATGCTGCTGGGATATGGGTGGCAAGACGTTTCGCGGTGAAGAGTACGCGGCATACAAAGGCAATCGTCCCGAAGCGCCGAATGATCTGATTCCCCAGTTTGCATTGATTCGTGAAGTCATGGACAGTCTGGGTATTCCGAACATTGGAGCAGAGGGGTATGAAGCCGATGATTGCATCGGTACACTGGCCAAGTATTATACGGAACAGACGGATATGAACGTGATGGTACTGACCGGCGACCATGATATGCTTCAGCTGATCAATGACCGCACAAGCATTATTATTATGAAAAAGGGCCACGGCAACTACATGGTTTACACGCCTGAATCTCTGATGGCAGAGAAGCAATTGACCCCTCGCCAAGTCATTGATATGAAAGGTCTGATGGGGGATGCAAGTGACAATTACCCTGGAGTACGTGGAATCGGTGAGAAAACAGCTCTAAAACTCGTGCAGGAATATGGCACCATTGAGGGTATTCTGGATAATCTGGATAAACTCACACCATCGGTACGAAAAAAAATCGAGAATGATCTCGACATGCTGCATCTGTCCCGTAAACTGGCAGAGATTCACTGCGCTGTTCCGGTAGCCTGCGCACTGGATGTATGTGAATTGCGTCTTGATCCGGATATGGTGATGGACAAGTTCGAACAACTTGAGATGAAGAGCCTGGGCTCTTGGATGGGAGTGGCAATAGGGTGAGCAACATGCAGACAAAACGTGCCGGTAGAAAGTGGTGGACAGGGGCTATGGCCCTCGTCCTGGCTTTGCCGGTATTACTATCAGGCGCAGTAAGCGCTCCGCAAACAGCCGATGCAAAAGCGGCAATTAGCACCAAAGTACAGAAAGTAAAAGCAGCAGGACGAAATTTCACCGTACAAACGGTAAGCATTCCCAAAGGAACACCGGTTACTGTAGGATTAGCCAAGAAGCAGGTAGGACAAACGGCAACATTGCCTTCCATTGTAAAAGCATATGGTGCTCAAGCAGCCATTAATGGGGCGTTCTTTGAAGCATATAATGGAGCACCAGATCCTTATGGCATGTTGATAGCAAATGGAAAAGTCATACATATTGGACGATACGGAACAACGATAGGTTTCAAGGAAGATGGAACAGCAATTATGGATTCACTTCAGGTAAGTCTTACAGGTAAAGTTACCGATTCAGCAGGTAAGTCACGCAGCTGGTACGCAACATTCATTAACCGTACGCCTTCTGCGAGTGCAAGCATTTCAATGCTATATACTCCAGAGCGTGGTCCAAAAGTTGGATTCAAGGGTGGTACTGCAGTTGTGATGGAGAAAGGGATTGTCACCAAAAAAGTAGCCAATAACAATGTGGCGATTCCAAAGAATGGATCTGTATTGGTCTTTACGGGCAATCAGAAATCCACTGCAGATCGCTTCGCTGTGGGATCAACTGTAGAAATGAACTATAAATATACCAACGCATCAGGCAAAGAGATCCCTTGGGAGGACGTAGTAACCGCTGTTGGTGCTGGTCCTCGTCTTGTGAAAGACGGTAAAGTTGCAGTGAACCCAACCAGCGAAGGATTCAAGGATACCAAGATTCTGAATGCCTCGGGTGCCAGAAGCGGGATCGCCATCATGGCTGACGGTTCAGTAATGCTTGCAACTGTGTCGGGAGCCACCATTAAGGAGTGGGCGGCAGTCATGCAGAAGCTGGGTGCCAAGCAGGCCATGAATCTGGATGGCGGAGCTTCCTCGGGCTTGTATGCAGGTGGCAAGATGTTGACTTCACCAGGGCGGCTGTTAAGTAATACACTCGTTTTTGGCGGCTCAGTCCGTTAAAGTACTAATTGTTGTGGGAGGTATGAAGCACATGACAATCGCACATGATCAACAGTCAGCAGAACGTAATACAGCTGTTCTTGCTATTAATGTGGGCAAGCCTCAGCCATTGCCTGGCCAGAAGCGTGAAGTGCTAAGCGGGATTGTCAAACTTCCCGTATCCGGCCCGGTTTTCCTGTCATTCACTGGAATGACAGGAGATGGCCAGGCGGACCTGGAGAATCACGGCGGACCGGATAAGGCTGTTTGTGTATACGATTACAGTCGATATTCCGCACTGGAACAACTGATGGAGCGCAAGCTGGAATGGGGAGCTTGTGGTGAGAATTTAACGGTTGAAGGCTGTTCCGAGGATCAAGTCCGGATTGGTGATGTATATGAACTGGGCGGAGCCTTGGTTCAGGTTAGCCAGCCAAGACAACCCTGCTTCAAGCTCGCTGCCCGGTATGATTTCAAAGCGCTGCCTGTGTATTTCCAGGAAAGCGGCTTTACCGGCTTCTATTTTCGCGTACTGGAGGAGGGAGAAGTCGCTCTTGACTCTCCGTTCAGGCGTATCCGCACAGACCCTGCATCTATGACCGTTCTCGAGGCCAACCGGGTCATGCATCAGGGAAAGAAGGATGCCGCCGGAATGCATGCATTGCTGGCTATTCCATCGCTATCAGATAGCTGGAGGAGAACGTTATTGAAACGTTTGGAGAAGCTGGAGAGCGGGCAGTAGATTCACAACATATCATCGTCCAGAACTAAAAATGAATTTCACTTTAAACTAACTTGGGAGTGTGACTAACTTGACGATTTTAGGCGCAATTGAAGCTGGGGGAACCAAATTTGTATGTGGGATTGGAACTGAAAATGGTGAGGTGCTTGAACGGGTAAGTTTTCCTACAACGACACCGGAAGAAACGATGGCGCAGGTTATCGCTTTCTTTGAAGGCAAGGGGATTGTAGCTTTGGGCGTGGGTTCTTTTGGACCGATTGACCCGATCGAAGGAAGTCCTACGTACGGATATATTACAACTACACCGAAGCCTCATTGGGGCCAGTATGATATCATTGGCAAACTCAAGGAACATTTTGATGTGCCGATGACGTTTGATACGGATGTAAATGGAGCTGCGCTTGGAGAAGCAACCTGGGGAGCAGCACAAGGACTGGAGAGCTGTCTGTATATCACTGTCGGAACAGGTATCGGTGCCGGTGCAGTTGTAGGCGGCAAAATGGTTCACGGCTTGTCTCATCCAGAGATGGGACATATTATTGTACGCAGACACCCTGAGGATACATATGAAGGCTTTTGTCCATACCACGGGGACTGTCTGGAAGGGCTGGCAGCGGGACCAGCCATCAATAAGCGTTGGAACCAGCCGGCATATGAGCTGCCAGCAGATCACAAAGCCTGGGAGATTGAGGCACATTATCTGGCGCACGCACTCATGAATTATGTACTGATTCTCACTCCGGAAAAAATTGTGATGGGTGGCGGGGTCATGAAGCAGGAGCACCTGTTCCCTATGGTGCGCAGCAAATTGCAGGAGCTGTTAAACGGATATGTTCAGCACCCAGCCCTTCACTCGGGGATTGATGAGTATATCGTTCCGCCAGGCCTTGGCGACAATGCCGGTTTGTGCGGATCGCTGGCCTTGGCCAAATTGGCTTTGAGCAAGTAATTCAATTTATCACAAGTGGTTGACGAATTTTTCCATTGTGGTAAGATATGAGCAACAGCATACTACGGTTAATGAGGAAGCACCTCTCTTGCAATGAATTTGCGGGAGAGGTGCTTTTTTTGTTGCCTGGAGGCGGCTCATCTAACTGTGAATAGGCTGCAACATTAAGGAGGGGAAATCGATGGAAGTCATTTTCATGAACAGATTGTCCAAAATGGCAGGTCAACATGAAGAACACGCTCAGCTATGGATTGGTGAGGAGGAAGGTGCCTGGCATCTCGGGTGGAGCCATTATGAGGAAGGAGATCGCGAAGACAGTATCTGGTATGAGGGAAGCTCCTGGGAAGAACTGCTCCATATTTATCGTCACCAGTTGGCGATTCAGATGAGTGAAGGTTACCGCCCATTGATTCAGGGACTGTTTCACGAGACGGAAGAATTGAAATCACGCAGTTATGGCGGACAACGTCTTCATTGTTATAGTGAACGCTACGGCAATGAAGAACTATATGCTGACCTGTGCACTTGGCGGAGAAGACGGGCTGCGTCTGACCGGAAGGCCCCGTATTTTATTGCAACGAATCGTTTGCTGCGCATGATTAGTGCATTCGTTCCACAAACCATGGATGAACTCATGCAGCTACCAGGTGTTGGGGAGAGCAAGGCAAGTGAATACGGTCAGGAGTGGATGGAGCTTACAAGCGGAGTGGAGCGTTCTACGGCTTTTCCACTTGATTGGGTGCAAACGGTATTGTCCGAAGATGAATATGAGAGCTGGTTGTACAAGCAAAAAGAACAGAAATACAAGCAGGAGCTGGACAAGTTCACCACTCGCAAGCAGGTGCTTGAGGGCATGAAGGAAGGGTATACGCTTGAAGAGATTGTGAACCGCTCCGGACTATCCCGCAGAGAGCTGATTGAACTGCTGGAGACACTCGATACGGAAGGATATGATACGGATAGCCTCTTGGATGCAGAGCTTGCGGTCATGCCTGAGCAGGAGCAGGAGGCGGTCTGGAGTGCGTACGAGGAACTGGGAGACAGTTTCCTGAAACCTGTATTACATAGAGTATACGGCGGAGATAAGCCGGTTAGCGGCAATCTGGAGCAAGTGTACGAGAGACTGCGCATGATCCGCATTCGGTTCCGAAGACATGTAGAAACAGAGCGGAACGCCGGGTAGACAACCAATATTTTTGACAGAAGTTTTTGAGGAAGGCAAAAAAAGACGAAGCAGTTTCTCCCTGGGTGGAGCGCTTCGTCTTTTTTGAATGAATGCGTTCAGATCCAATCTTTTTTGCGGAAAATAAAGAACATGCTCAGGCCGAGGGTCACCATCAGGCCAATGACAACAAAATATCCATACTTCCAGTCCAGCTCAGGCATGTTCGAGAAGTTCATCCCATAGATGCCGGTGATGACCGTGAGGGGCATGAACACCGTTGTAATGGCGGTAAACACGCGCATGATTTCGTTCGCCCGATTGGCGATACTGGATTGGTAAGCTTCTCGCAAGTTTCCCATCAGGTCGCGATAAGTTTCAAACGTCTCGGATATTTTCACAGCATTCTCATAGATGTCGCTGAAGTACTTCTGCAGCTGGTCGTCGATGAGACGCAAATCCTTTTTGTTGAGCGTATTAATGACCTCTTTTTGAGGTCCCAGCACTTTTTTGAGCCATAAAATCTCACTGCGCAGCCCGATAATTTCATTCAAATGGGATTTTTTCGTGTGCATCAAAATATCTTCTTCCAGTTTCTCAATGCGTGCTTCGATCCGATCTCCGACCGTAAAGTAGTTATCCACAATCAAATCGACCAACAGATACAGGAGACGATCCGGGGTGCTGACTTCCTGTTCCCACAGAATAGGCTTCAAGGTCCGCAATTCGCTGACTTTGTGCTTCGTAACACTAATGATGTAGTGTCTCCCTAGAAACAGGTTAACCGCACGCAAAAAGATCTCTTCGTCATCAAAACGAATGCTGTTTACGACAATAAAATAATGGCTCTCATAAATTTCAATCTTCGGACGCTGTTCTTCATCACTCAAACAGTCCTCTACAGCCAGATCATGCATCATGAACAGCGGCTGAAGTACCGCCAGATCATCAACGTCTGCATCGATCCAGTAAAATCCCTCAGCTGGTGGCGTCAGCGCCTGCTCGATATCGTCCACCGGGATAAATACACCGTTGTTTACCAACCGGATTTTCATCGTTCATCCACTCCTTCTGCACCCGCCAAACAGGCGGATTTTCATCAATATGGGCGCAAAAAGAACAGATCAGCCGGTCGACAGCGGAGCCTGGGAGTCAGGACTGCGTTCGCTCTATAATCAAACGGAAATAACGTCCCGCTGCCGGCATGCTGATGTCAATTCTCTATGCAGTTTGTCGGAATACGGCTGACAGTCAGGCCTCGGGTCGCCATCCATTGAATATGTCACCTCTCACATAAGGGTTTGTAACACTTGTTTAGTATACCGCTGGTACATGGTGCTTTCAAGCGCAAAAATGTGTCTATTTCGCGCCCTGAAGCAGTGTATGACAGCGATAGACAAACGGTTCCGGCCTACATGAACAGACACAAAACTACATGCTTGACGTGAGAGGATTAATGTTTTAAAGTAGACGGTGAAGTACACTAAATACACAATTGAATATGGCGAAATCTTATCAAGAGTAGGTGGAGGGACTGGCCCGATGAAACCCGGCAACCGGCGGTATACCGCACGGTGCTAATTCTTGCAGCGACTAAGTGTCCATTGAGGCACTGTTGTAACTGAGAGATGAGAGAGGCGCATATCTATTTACATATGACCTTTCTCGGAATCCGAGAAAGGTCTTTGTTATATGCACCGACTTCTCAGCACTGATTTTCGCTACGGAACTTGAGTTTGTTAGCTTAGAGCGTTGCGCTATTTGCAATTCTCCACCTATAGACAAGCTCAAGGCAGTCTAGAGCGGTATTGATGTGAACACATCAAGCCTGTAATGGCTGCATCTATCTATGCACAAGGAGGAGTTTGTACATCATGCCAATTAAAATTCCAGACGCACTGCCTGCCAAGGAAGTCCTCGCAGGCGAGAACATCTTCGTAATGGACGAGACACATGCTTACCAGCAGGATATTCGTCCACTACGCATTGCTATATTAAACCTGATGCCTACCAAGGAAACAACAGAAACCCAACTGCTTCGTCTGGTGGGGAACACCCCAATACAGGTCGATATCGTTCTGGTTCATCCCAAGTCCCACACGTCGAAGAATACGTCACAGGAATATCTGAATCTCTTCTACAAAACCTTCGACGAAATTGAACACCGCCGTTTTGACGGGATGATCATTACAGGTGCACCTGTTGAGCAAATGGATTTCGAAGACGTGAATTATTGGAAGGAAATTCAGGAAATCTTCGAATGGACCAAAACTAACGTCACATCGACCATGCATATTTGTTGGGCTTCTCAGGCTGGTCTGTACCATCATTTCGGTGTACCTAAGGTAGCTCTGGAAGAGAAGTGTTTTGGCGTATTTCCACATACGATCAACAAATCTCACGTGCAGCTGCTTCGCGGATTTGATGAAGTGTTCAATGTCCCACATTCCCGCCATACCGAAGTTCGGCGCGAGGATATTGAGAAGAACGATAACCTCGAAATTTTGGCCGAATCAGAGGAAGCTGGCATTTTCCTGGTTGCCACCAAAGACGGCAAACAAATTTTTGTGACAGGGCATGCGGAGTATGATCCGTTGTCCTTGAAATGGGAATATGACCGCGATGCATCCAAAGGATTGGATATCGCACTGCCAAGACACTATTTTCCAAACGATGATCCATCCCGTGTTCCTCCGGCAACCTGGCGGGCAC
Organism: Paenibacillus sp. ACRRY; assembly: GCF_022346995.1. Classification (GTDB taxonomy): domain Bacteria; phylum Bacillota; class Bacilli; order Paenibacillales; family Paenibacillaceae; genus Paenibacillus. Next base: position 206,635 of record NZ_JAKRNM010000005.1, read on the forward strand.
ATGCAAACTTATTATTCTCTAATTGGCTCAATTACTATGTGTATCAAGAGACGCCTTACGATATTGGCCCGCAAATCTAATCGAGATTACAGGAGGATACTGCAATGGAAGACAATAAGTTGAAAATCGAAAGCCGCTTGGCTCAAATCGGATCTGTCAATGAACCGGGGACGGGTGCCGTAAATTTCCCCATCTATCAATCGACGGCGTTCCGCCATCCGAAGCTCGGACAGAGTACAGGCTTTGACTACATTCGTACGACCAATCCAACTCGTAAGGTACTGGAAGAAGCTGCAGCCGCACTCGAATCAGGGGATGCCGGTTTTGCCTGTAGCTCGGGCATGGCAGCGCTGCAAACGATCTTCGCCATGTTCGGACAGGGAGATCATCTGATTGTATCGCTGGATCTGTACGGGGGAACGTATCGTCTTCTAGAGCGTATCCTCTCCCGTTTTGGCGTAACTGCAAGTTACGTGGACACGAATGATCTGGTAGCCATGGAAGACATTCGTCAGCCGAACACCAAAGCCGTATTTATCGAGACGCCGACCAATCCACTTATGATGATTACGGATATTGAAGCGGTCAGCTCCTGGGCGAAAAGTCATAACCTGTTGACCATCGTGGATAATACACTATTGACGCCATTCTTCCAACGTCCTATTGAACTCGGAGCAGATATTGTTATTCATAGCGCAACCAAATACCTGGGTGGGCATAACGATGTGCTTGCCGGACTGATTATCACCAAGGGTGAGGAATTGTCAGCCGAAATGGCATTCCTGCATAACTCCATTGGTGCCGTGCTATCTCCAAGTGACTCCTATCAGTTGATGAAAGGCATGAAGACACTCGCGCTTCGTATGGAGCGTCATGAGTATAATTCACTTACCATCGCCAAGTATTTGCTGGAACATCCATCCGTGGGGGAAGTATATCACCCTGGTTTGTCAGATCACCCTGGATACGAAGTGCAGAAGAAACAATCTAGAGGAAATACAGGCATCTTCTCTTTCAAAGTTAAAGATGCCCGTTTAGTTGAACCGTTGCTGCGCCATATCAAGTTAATTGCTTTTGCCGAGAGTCTTGGCGGTGTGGAATCGTTGATGACGTATCCTGCGGTGCAGACGCATGCAGATATACCGCTCGAAATACGCGATGCCATAGGTGTCGATGACCGCTTGCTGCGATTCTCCGTAGGGATTGAGCATGCAGAAGATCTGATTGCGGATTTGGGGAATGCCCTGGAAGCTGCGCAGCGTGAGGTTGAAGGAGGCGTACATCATGAGTGAGCAGAACAACAAGCAATCCGAATTGAAGTTTGATACCAAGCTGCTGCATTTTGGTGACGAAGTGGATAAAACAACAGGAGCCTCCAGCGTGCCAATCTACCAGGCGTCCACATTCCATCATTTTGATATCTTTAATCCACCGCAGCATGATTACAGCCGTTCAGGTAATCCGACGCGTCAGGCGTTGGAGGATTATATCACCCTGCTTGAAGGTGGAGCTCGAGGATTCGCCTACTCTTCAGGAATGGCTGCAATCTCCAGTGTCTTCCTGATGTTCTCGGCAGGCGACCACATGATCGTAACAGAAGATGTGTATGGAGGAACATACCGCTTGCTCACGTCCATTCTTAGCAGAATGCAAATTGAGACGACGTTTGTGGATATGACCAATATTGAAGAAGTGAAGGCGGCTATTAAGCCGAACACTAAGGCAGTCTATATGGAGACACCTTCCAACCCAACACTGCGGATTACGGATATTGCTGCCGTCACAACGTGGGCACAGGAACATGAACTGATCACCATTCTCGATAACACATTCATGACGCCATATTATCAGCGCCCGATTGAGCTCGGCGTGGACATTGTCGTACATAGTGCAACCAAGTTTCTTGGTGGACATAGTGACGTACTTGCCGGACTTGCCGTTGCTCGCACCGAAGAGCTGGGGAGACAACTCAAACAGCTTCAAAATGGGCTTGGTACCGTACTCGGTGCTCAAGAATCCTGGCTTCTGATGCGCGGCATGAAAACACTCGGAGCTCGTATGGCACACAGTGAACAAAGCACGGCTAAGCTGGCTGCCTGGCTTAACGGCCGCAGCGACATTACTGCAGTATACTATCCTGGACTGCTGGAACATCCGGGTCGTGAAGCTCACGAGCGTCAATCCACGGGTTATGGTGCAGTTGTCTCATTTGACGTTGGCTCAGGTGACCGTGCCAAAGCGGTGCTTAACCGGGTGAAACTGCCGATCGTGGCTGTCAGTCTGGGTGCTGTGGAGAGTATTTTGTCCTATCCTGCGATGATGTCCCATGCAGCGATGCCTGCTGAGGTTCGCCTTGAACGCGGCATTACTGATGGATTGCTTCGCTTCTCAGTTGGATTGGAAGATATCGATGATCTGATTGCTGATCTGGATCAGGCCCTTCAGGAATCCTAAATCATCATTTTTCGGCTAGCTGAAAATCCAACAGATACGTCTAAAAAAGCTGGAATTATAATAGAATGAATATGTCAATATTTTTACTTAAATTTAGGGCACCTTTCCATAAGGTGCTTTTTTTCACATGTAACCTGTGTTACGATAGACAAAGTACAGAAATGCGATGTTGCCACCAGCACTTGCAAGCGATGCGTCTTATGCATAGATTCAATGAGCCGTTTTTTCAATAACCCAGAATGGATCGAAAGGTTCCAATCCATCTAGAATTTCTATTTCTACGCAATCGTTTGGAACCAACTAATCATGCACAAGGCTGGCATATATACAAGTCGGGACGGATCGTGATCATATTTCTCTTCATGAGGGAGGCTTTTTACGATGAGTACGGTAGACCGTATCTTAGATAAAGCCCTTCGGGGCGAACGATTAGACCTGGAAGACACAATTCAGCTGTTTGAATCGAACGAAGTCGACAAAATCGGGGCAGCTGCCAATGTTATTATGAAGCGCATGCACCCTGAGCCATACAGAACATTTGTCATCGGGCGTAACGTCAACTACACCAACGTGTGTGATGTGTACTGCCGTTTTTGTGCTTTCTATCGCAGACCTGGATCAGATGAAGGATATGTATTGCCAGACGAAGTAATCTTCCAGAAAATTCAGGAAACGCAAGATGTGAACGGTACTGAGATTCTTATGCAAGGCGGAACGAATCCCAACCTTCCTTTCAGCTATTACACGGATCTGTTAAAAGCAATCAAAGAACGTTTTCCGAACATTACCATGCACTCCTTCTCACCAGCGGAGATTATGAAAATGGTAGAAGTTTCGGACGGTCTTACTCTGGAAGAGGTTGTACGTGCCATTCACGAAGCAGGACTGGATTCCTTGCCAGGTGGAGGCGCTGAAATTCTGGATGACCGTACACGCCGCAAAATCAGCCGTCTGAAAGGTTCATGGCGCGACTGGATGGACGTTATGCAGACAGCTCACCGGATCGGGATGAACACAACGGCAACAATGGTCATCGGTTTGGGCGAATCGATGGAAGAACGTGCACTTCACCTGCTTCGTGTACGTGAAGCCCAGGATGAGTGTATTGCGAACCAATATGACTCAGAAGGGTTCCTGGCATTTATTCCTTGGACATTCCAACCGGATAATACGAATCTGAAACTGGAGCGTCAAACTCCGGAAGAATATCTGAAGACGGTAGCGATCAGCCGACTTGTACTTGATAATATCAAAAACATTCAATCTTCATGGGTAACCATGGGCCCTGAAATCGGTAAGAAATCACTTGAATTTGGCTGTAATGATTTCGGCAGCACGATGATTGAAGAGAATGTCGTATCCGCAGCGGGTGCTACATACAAAGTCAACATTGGCTCGATTCTTCAGCTCATTCGTGAGGCGGGTTACATTCCGGCACAGCGTAATACAAGATATGATATTCTGCGCATGTTTGATGAAGAAGAGAATTCTGTGCAGCAAGATTTTGTCATGCAGAACTAGTAACAGGATTTATCCATTTATAAGATGAGAATGAAGACCACGGGTTACCGATCGAAGGTAATCCGTGTTTTTTTGTTGGATCCTCGTCGTAAGGGGCCATTTCCGAGGTCATGAAAGAGTACATATTACGCATTTGGCGATATTTTATAATGATATTGAACTGTTAAAATGAAAGAAACGGAGCAATAGACATGCTGGGAAGGAGCAAGTGAATGAAGAGAAGAATGCTTGGCAGGACCGGTTTGGATGTACCTGTGTTGAGTTTTGGCGCGTCTTCCCTGGGTTCGGTATTTCGTGATATTGACCGCGAGGAAGGTATTCGTACGGTACATGCAGCTCTGGATGCTGGAATGAACTATATAGATGTGTCACCCTATTATGGTCTAACCAAGGCAGAGACGGTACTGGGAGAAGCGATACGAAGCCAGCCGCGCAGTTCATATATTTTATCAACCAAGGCAGGACGATACGGGGAGAATGAGTTTGATTTTTCTCGTAAGCGCATTCAGGACAGTGTCCAGGAAAGTCTGGACCGATTGCACACCGATTATATCGATATTCTGTTCCTGCATGATATTGAATTTGCACCAGTAGAGATCATTATTGAAGAAGCCTATCCAGCCTTGCTGGAGCTGAAAGAGCAGGGTGTAATTCGTCATGCGGGGATTTGTGGTCTGCCCCTGCCCTTGTTTGAGAAAGTGCTGCCGCAGATTGATGCCGATGCCATCATTTCGTATTGTCATTACGCATTGAATGATACATCATTATTGTCCTTGTTGCCGTTAGTGGAAAAGAAGGGAGTAGGCCTCGTTAATGCTTCGCCTCTCTCCATGGGCTTATTAGGTACCAGAGGGACGCCCGCCTGGCATCCGGCAGAGGAACGCGTCAAACAAGTCTGTCTGGAAGCTGCGCAGTTCTGTGCAGAGCAAGGCACGAACATTGCCAAGCTGGCTGTACAGTTTGCTACGGCAAATGAACAGATCCCAACCACACTGGTGAGCAGCGCAAGTGAACGTAATATCCGTCATAATGCGGAGTGGGTGGATGAACCGCTTGATGAAGAGCTTTTGGCAGAGGTACTGCGCATTCTGGCACCCGTTCATAACGTGACATGGGCAAGTGGTCGTGCCGAGTATAACGAACCACAACAAAAAGCAGCGAAGGGGGAACAGGGATGAAGGCTGTTGTGTGTGAAGAGATCAATCGATTGACAATAATGGATACCGACGAACCCATTCGAGCTGAACATGGGGCTATTGTATCCATAAAGCGGATTGGAATCTGTGGGACGGATCTGCATGCTTATAAAGGTAACCAGCCCTTCTTTACATATCCTCGTATTCTGGGACATGAACTATCAGGAATCATTGATGATATTGGCCCGAATACTGCCGGGCTGCAAGTTGGGGATCAGGTAAGCATTATTCCCTATCTGCATTGTGGTCACTGTATTGCCTGTCGAACAGGAAAAACCAATTGCTGTGCATCCATGCAGGTCATGGGAGTACATGTGGATGGAGGTATGCGCGAAAGAATCAGCGTGCCGGTTTCCCATTTGATTAAAGCGGAAGGACTGACCCTGGATGAAACGGCGATGGTTGAACCGCTCAGTATCGGTGCCCATGCAGTAAGAAGAGCAGGTGTGCAGCCTGGGGAACAGGTTATTGTCATTGGAGCCGGGCCGATTGGTCTTGGAGTCATGGCTTTTGCGAAACAGGCCGGAGCTAGAGTAATCGCCATTGATCGAAACCTGGATCGATTGGAACTAAGCCGCACCTGGGCAGGAGCAGATGTTGTAATACAGGCAACAGATCAGGTGGTGGAGCGGGCAGCTGAAGTGACGGAAGGTGATTACGCTACCGCTGTATTTGATGCAACAGGCAATGTGCAGTCCATGAATGAGGCCATTCGGTATGTAGCTCATGGCGGACAATTAATTTATGTAGGTTTGGTCAAAGCCGATATTACGTTCCATGATCCTGAGTTTCATAAGCGGGAGATGAGCATACTGGGCAGTCGCAATGCAACGCGTGCAGATTTTGAGCAAGTGATATCGACTTTGCGTCAGAAAAAGCTCAGCATGGATGGCTACATTACGCATCGGGAGCATTTAACGCAGCTTCCTTCCTCCATGGACAAGTGGTTGCTCCCGGATACACATGTGGTAAAAGCTATCGTTGAACTATAAAAGCATAGTGCATCGAAAATAAGGCAAGCAGGAATAGAAACATAAAAACTCTCTCTAACCTGAAGTGATATTCTATCACAGGGTTTAGAGAGAGTTTTTGGGTTCATGATTTTTGTGGAGCTTGTGGTCATTTCTCCGGATGAGTGACAATTCCAGCGTGCGGATCAATATGGCGCACAATGGATTTCAACCAGATCATCTCCAGAAAATGAACTTCATAGTACAATGCCCCAGGAATATTGTGAACCCATCCTTCAGCAGGCACGAAGGCAGTCGATTCAGAAGATGCCATAGGAGAGCCGGGTTCCCGTCGCAGACGTTTGCGAACGGCTTTTTCAACCTGCGAGCTTTGGGTAGTCAAAATGTACAATTTGCGAGTGGTCCTGAATCCGCGAAATGCGATATAGACCATTTCATATGCAATAAGATAGGCAATAACAGAGTACATCGCTTGATCCCAACCAAAGACAACACCAGCGGCTGTCAGAATCAGCAAGTTGAGCAGCATGATTATTTTTTCGATAAGCATCCGTTTCCCGCTAAATACCCGTTCAGGTGGCCGGGAGGACGGATCACCGATTTCCAGCGTATCCAGTGTCCCGCCATACCGCACCACAAGTCCGATTCCAACACCCAGACATAGTCCGCCGAACATGGCGGCAGCCAGCGGATGTTCAACCAGAGGCGGCATGGGATGAAGCACGATGGCACCAATCGAAAAGACAACCAGACCCAGGACAGTAACGAGTACGAATTTCTTCTGCACTAGCCTGTAGGATAAAAATATAAATGGAACATTGAATAAAAACAGGAACAATCCAATTCTCATCTCCGTCCAATGGGCGAACAGAGAAGATATGCCTGTAATGCCTCCAATAATAATCTTATTGGGATGCAGGAATAATTCAAGTCCCACGGAGGCCAGAATCCCGCCTACGATCACCAGCAAAAGATTCAGGAAGCGGCGCGTGGATGATATTCTGGTTTTAGCAGTTTGTGGCACCGGATTAGCCGATATCAGAGGTGCTTTCATACGTCATCCTCCTTTGTGCGGCTGGCGAGCCATTCTCCCTGGGTTCATCACAGAAAGATCAGCGAAGAGCCGCGGTTACGATCATGTGCCTATTGTGAACAGACACAGGTTTTATCCTTCTTTCTGTAAAACCTTCGGTTCTTCTTTCTTCTTCCGGGGATCTTTGAACTTAAATATTTTATCCAAAATTCTAAACACATGTTTGGACTCTTTGGTTAATAGTGGTCCAAGAATGGCCAGAATCAGTACGTACAGTGCGGCAAAAGGTTGGAGAAGCGGCAAGAGTCCACCGGCTTTACCCATGTTGGCCATGATGATCGAAAATTCACCGCGGGATACAATGGTTAAACCAATATTAGCAGAAGCTTTTGGAGATAGTCCTGCACTGCGTCCAGCCAGCATGCCTGCCAGGAAGTTACCGAATAGTGTAATAACAACAGCAATCAAAGCCAGCCATACGGCATCTCCACCAAGGGACAGAGGGTCAATGGACAATCCGAAGCTGAAGAAGAAGATGGCTCCGAAGAAGTCACGGAACGGCAGGATTAGATGCTCAATCCGTTTGGCATGTTCTGTCTCTGCCAGGACCAGACCAACAAGTAATGCACCAATTGCTTCAGCAACATGAATCGTTTCCGAGAATCCGGCTACGAGGAAGAGTGCTCCAAAAACGACTAGGGAGAACAATTCATTAGAGCGAATTTTGAGTAGCTTGTTAAGCAGTGGTGTGGCTTTCCGTCCAAGTATAATAACAATGAGCATGAATCCAAGTGCAATGAGTGCTGAAACAATGACGCCTCCAATCGAGGATGAATCACTGAGCACAAGACCAGACAGGATGGAAATATATACGGCAAGGAACACATCTTCAAACATGATGATACCTAGGATCATTTCCGTCTCCGGATTTGCCGTTCGTTTGAGATCAACCAATACTTTGGCCACGATGGCACTGGAGGATATGGTTGTGATACCTGCAATAACAAGTGCTTCTGCAGGAGGGAAGTCCGCAGCAAAACCAAAGATCAATCCAAGGGTAAAGTTAATCCCGATGTATATGGAGCCGCCAACGGCAATCGATTTACCTGACTTGATCAGTCGTCCAACCGAGAACTCCAATCCGAGATAGAAGAGCAGGAACAGGATACCAATCCGGCCCATAAATTCGATGAATGGCTGACTTTCAATAAAGCGGAAGTCCAGATGCCATATTTTCATGGCATGTGGTCCGACGGCCATCCCGATCAGAATGTAAAACGGGACGACCGAAAAACGCAATTTGGCAGATAAGAGGCCAGCGGCTGCAATAAGAACGAGCGCCAGACCTACTTCAAATATCAGATGATCCATCGACTCACCCCCTTCCGGTCAGGAGGAGGGATTTGAAGAGTTTCTGCTGATTGCGTTCACCAACGGCGACAACTGTAGACTCAGCAGTAATCACGACCTCAGGACCGGGGCTGATATGTTTTTTGTGGTTTTTCTCTACAACGGCAATGACCGTTGCCCCAGAGTTTTGACGTACATCCAATTCACCGATGGATTTGCCGATACTTCCGTAAGAGGATTCGACTTTATACCATTCGATAATCAGATCATCAAAAGTAACTTCAATATTTTCAAGCTGTTTTGGCTTATAGGTTAATCCGCCAACGATAGCGGCAATTTGTCTGGCTTCATAATCATCGAGCGTAATCATGGAGATGCTTTGATCCGGATCGTCGTATTCAAAATGGTACATTTCACGCCGTCCATCATCATGAATAATGATCACAATTTTATCTCCGCTGCTTGTTTCAATCTGGAACTTCTTGCCGATTCCCGGCAAATCTGTTTCACGTACATCCATGGATAGTATGCCTCCTTAAATTAGGGGCTGGCCACAGAAGACAGGCTTATTTCCCGAAAATAGAATGATCTGTATTTGGAAGGAACATTAAATGATGCGGGCAAACAGAGCCAGGTACTCCTGACACACAGCCGTATACATTGAATTTTTAAAAAAATGGATATAACAAACACAACATCGTGACACACTGTTAACCTTGTTGTTAACTAACTTTTGCTTAAAGGGTTATAAGTTATGCACAAGTACACCGTCTGTTGGACAGAGATGTCTCTATGCATGGCAACCAAACATACGGTGCAACGCCTAGTGAAGGGCGTTTACGTATCTTGGTGCAGTAGGGGCGAGGGACAAATACATACTGGTGAATTTAATGGGTAGCAGAAATAATCTGCGCTTAAACAGACAAATCAACGGTTTAAAGGGCAGACGTGGAGTAGGAATTCGCAGCATCAGCAATAAGGCAAGCACCAAAAATACAGGCTTGTTATTCGTCACTGCAATCAGCTTGACCATAACTTGCGAGTATTTGCGGATAGCAGGTTTTTGCTGAGTCTCGGGTATTTGCAATAACACTTCCTTGTTGGAAGTGGCATCAACGGATACGCCAACAGCGGATTCTGTCTGCATCGGAATAGGGAAGCACAGCGCTTGGAACAAGCACAATATAATGATGAAAACACTGCGGAGCATTCTTGGTTGTTGTCTCATTGTGGCTTCCCCCCTTTTCCGTGAAACATACTGTTATCAAAATAATAACACATTTTTGTCGGAACTCCAAACCTCTTTATAAATATACTGAGAAATGATGACACGCTTTCCATCAATCCGCTTCGTATATCCCCATCGGCCTTGCCATATACTTTGAACAGGAAGGAAAGGAGTGATTCTTGTGGAGCTGTTCGCCGTATGGACCGATGTGTCAGGGCAAGAGGAAGCAGATCAATTTTATCGCTGCATCAAAGAAAAAACCAAAGGTTTACATATAAGCAAAAGAGGTTTCCGGCTCACCTTCAAACATAATGATGGCAAAGCAGCCTGGGTCTGCCGAGGGAATGAAAATCACGTGGACTTTCAGCAGTGGCTGCCTCAGATCAGTGATTTGCTTGCCAAAGGACTGGCTGATTTCATTATGGATACCCGGGAGCGCTCCATTGTAGAAAACATGATTTCCAAGGCCTGTTCCGTTATGGATGAATATGAAGTGGAGAAGGTAAACCGGATCTGCATGCCCTTGTTATTCAATGGTGATCTGGATCAACCAGGGCTTCGAGATAAACGGCGCCTAACCCTTGCAAATGGTCTTAGACATGATCTGGAGGAGGTTCATTTCTTTCACCTCGAAGGCATTCTTCATTTTCGAATGAAGCAATACAAACAGGAACTGCACGAACTGGTGGAATATGCACTGGATGAATTCTGGATGGATCGTCAATACGAAGAATTTATGGGACTGTTAAAATATTTTGTGTTCTTTCAGGAAGCCAAAGTTCCTTTGGTCCACCTGGTGCACAAAGGCTCGCATGAATTTCAGGTTCTAGATGCAGGGCTTAACCTGCTGCCTGTGCAAAAAGATGAGCAAGTCGTTGTGGAGATGCCGGGTCTTGAACTGGAAATGGATATTGAAGACATGATTGTAAGCACACTTATATCGATATCTCCCGAAAAAGTGATGCTTCATACAAACACACCCGAACTGCCGATTATTTCGACGATTCGCCAGATCTTCGAGGACAAGGTACAATTATGCCATCATTGCCCGGAGTGTGAAGTGCTTCGTTCCGGATTGCTGTCAGGCCTTGACGCAAGTGATCTCGGCAATTATAATAACTGTTGATCCATGAATTAATGAACATGTTTTTATGGATGAACTTTTACCAATAAGCAAAAGCGTTGACAAAGACAAGGACCATACGCACGGTCGGTGCAGAGAGAGGGAACCAGGCTGAAATTTCCTCCGGATGCCACGTTTGGTTTACCCCTTTGTAGCTGCAGTTTTGAAAACGGAGATGAATTTAATCGTTCCGTGAGTAAGGATATGCCGGGTCATGCCCGTTATCGTCATGCCAATGAGGGCTGTATTTTCAATTAAGAATGAAGCAGCTGAATTAGGGTGGAACCACGAGTATACCAACACTCGTCCCTTTGCCGGGACGGGTGTTTTTTGCGTTCTTTGCCAAATCAGCAGGAATAGCAATAGATCATCAGTCCATGATGTTGATGGACAAGGTTACATTTACAGGAGGAATGAGACAAATGGCAGTTAACATTAAACTACCGGATGGTTCAGTACGTGAGTACGCCGATGGCAGCAGCATTGAGGACGTAGCAGCATCCATTAGCAGCGGATTGCGCAAAAACGCCGTAGCAGGGAAACTGGATGGAATTGTGGTGGACTTGTCGACCAAACTTCATGAGGGAGCTTTGGTGGAGATCGTGACTTTTGATTCACCAGACGGACTTGAAGTGATGCGTCACAGTACAGCTCACTTGCTCGCTCAAGCTGTGAAGCGCCTATACGGAAGCAAAGAGGTTCACCTCGGTGTTGGACCTGTCATCGAAGACGGATTCTACTATGATATGGACCTGGAACACCCGCTTAACCCCGAAGATCTGCAAAAGATCGAGAAGGAAATGGAACGTATCGTAAGTGAAAACCTGCCAATTGTACGCAAGGAAGTCAGCCGTGCTGAAGCAATCAAAACGTTTGAAGAAGTAGGCGATCCTTACAAACTCGAATTGATTCGTGATTTGCCGGAAGACAGCGTGATTACCATTTATGAGCAGGGCGAGTTCTTTGATCTGTGCCGTGGTCCTCACGTGCCTTCCACAGGCAAGATCAAAGTGTTCAAATTGATGAATGTTGCTGGTGCGTACTGGCGTGGTGACAGCAAAAACAAAATGCTGCAGCGTATCTACGGTACAGCTTTTGTGAAAAAGGCTCAGCTGGATGAGCATCTGCACTTCCTGGAGGAAGCGCGTAAACGGGATCACCGTAAGCTGGGTAAAGAACTTGAAATGTTTACGTTCTCCCAACTGGTAGGACAAGGTCTGCCAATCTGGCTGCCAAACGGCGCCAAACTGCGTCGTACGTTGGAGCGTTACATTGTGGATTTGGAAGAAAGTCTTGGATACCAGCACGTATATACACCGGTTCTCGGTAACGTGGAATTGTACAAAACGTCCGGACACTGGGAGCACTACCAAGAGGACATGTTCCCTAAAATGGTAATGGATAACGAGGAACTCGTTCTCCGTCCGATGAACTGCCCTCACCATATGATGGTGTACAAGTCCAGCATGCACAGCTACCGTGACCTGCCGATCCGGATTGCCGAGCTCGGCATGATGCACCGGTACGAGATGTCTGGTGCTCTAACTGGCTTGCACCGCGTTCGTGCGATGACCCTGAACGACTCACACATTTTCTGTCGTCCGGATCAGATCAAGGAAGAATTCGCTCGTGTTATTGAATTGATCCAAACGGTTTACAAGGATTTTGGTATTCATGAATATCGTTTCCGTCTGTCTTACCGTGATCCGCAGGATACCGAAAAATATTTCCAAAACGATGAAATGTGGGAAATGTCCCAACGCATGCTGCGTGAAGTTGTGGAAGAACTCGACTTGCCTTTCTATGAAGCAGAAGGTGAAGCAGCGTTCTATGGTCCGAAACTCGACGTGCAGATCAAAACAGCACTGGGCAAGGAAGAAACATTGTCCACAGTACAACTGGACTTCCTGCTCCCAGAACGATTTGAACTGGAATATGTCGGAGATGACGGACAAAAACATCGGCCGGTCGTTATTCACCGCGGCGTAATCAGTACAATGGAACGTTTCACTGCATTCTTGCTGGAGAACTTTGCTGGCGCATTTCCACTGTGGCTCTCTCCAGTTCAAGCAAAAGTCATTCCGGTATCCGGAAACTTCGACGATTACGCTCGTGAAGTGGAAGCAAAACTGAAACGCGCGGGGATTTCTGCGGAGGCTGATTTGCGCAACGAGAAGCTTGGATACAAAATCCGTGAGGCACAGCTTGAAAAAATGCCTTATATGTTTGTCGTTGGTGAGAATGAGCGCAGTGCCGAATCAGTGTCTGTTCGTAAACGCGGAGAAGGCGATCTTGGCATGAAACCTGTAGATGAAATCGTAGCTCAATTGAAAGAAGAAATTAGCACAAGATCGATATAAATATACGCATTTGAGAAAAACCGTCTGGGTATGGCCTAATCCATGCCTCCTAGACGGTTTTTTTGCTATTTTCATGTAATGAAACTTGACGAAATTGAAAAATGTATAAGCATTTCGCTTTTTGGAAAACCTTTGCAGTAAGGGGGAGGTTTTAAATTGAAAAAGCAAAATGCAATGAAAACAAAACAATTACGGGTTCTGATTTCAAGTATGGTCATATCCATTGGGTTGGTATTGTCCTGGAATCAGGCAGAGGCGTATACATTTGAAGAGGAAAATGAAGTGATGCATGTCATCAAGCGGCAGGATCAAGCTGCCACGCGCCAAGTTGGAATTCAGCCCGAGGTATCGATCCATGATTATGAATACAGTGATCAGGCACAGGTCACGACGATGGTTTATATGGCTTTATTGTGGTCTCCACAGCCCATTGTCATCCCTAAGCCGGATGTCCCAGGCAAGCAGCTTGTGCTCGACCCATCCACGCCTGTGATGGCACCACGCTCCGAACAGGTGCTGGGAACCCAAAAGGTGACCGCGACGGGGTACACGGCAGGTATAGAGTCAACCGGTAAAGGACCGAAGCATCCTCAATATGGTATTACTTACTCCGGGGTGAAGGTACGAAGAGACAAAGAGACGGTGTCAACCATTGCTGCTGATCCCAAATTATTCCCGCTTGGCTCCATCCTCTATATTCCCGGGTATGGTTATGGTATCGTTGCGGACACAGGTTCAGCCATCAAGGGTAATAAAATTGATCTTTATTTTCCGACAACGAAGCAAGTGTATAAGGAATGGGGCAAAAAGGACGTCGAGGTACAGGTGATTAAACAAGGTGACGGAAAGTGCACGGAAAAGATGCTGGACGAGTTGTCTGAAGCGATCGATGTGTACAAATCCGTGCCGGATTCATGGTTAGACAAGGCCGTTTAATTTGGGATGTTAAGGATGAATAACTGAAGTGCTCTCTTCACATAATACTGACTGGGGACGAACCCCGCGCAGCAGCAGTGCAGCGTAAATATGAAGAGAGAGGTGATTCGTTGTGGCTAAAAGAACACAAGGTCAAGGGTATCAAACGCCAAACGAGAAGTACAATGCAGAGTTTGGACAAGAAACTGCCGCAGGCAAAGTGAAACAATCCCAGCAAAACAAAGTACAGGAAAATTTCCAAACACCTGATGAAAAATACAATGCAGAGTTCGGTGTAGAAAACACAGGACAAACAGGCCAAGTGGGCCGTGCAGGCAAATTTCAAAAATAAATAATGATTCAGGCACCCTGGAGCGTTTGCTCCAGGGTGTTTTCATTTTTAATAAATTTTACATAAATATCCTCTGCCCTCAGTCTGGAGACCGAGACCAATTCCATCTGCCGCCGCTGTTATCAAACCCTTGTCTGAGGTACACTGGATACAGAATACAGACGAAGGAGACATGAGCGATGAAACGATCTATGCGAGACCGCTGGTGGGTTGGCATACCGTTGATTGCCGTTGGTGCAATCATTTTGTTTCGGCAATTGGGTTATGACATTGATATAGGATATATATTTAGAACATATTGGCCGCTGTTTCTAATCTGGTGGGGCGTAAAAGGAATGACCGAAATTCGTCGCAATGGCGGTTATGCCATGATTGGACCTGTCATTGTACTTGCTATAGGTGGATACTTCCTGTCACGAAATCTCGGCTGGATTGATTATTCCATGGGTGAGTTCATTCGATATCTCATTCCAATCATGTTAATTGGAGGAGGATTGTTTGTTCTGATTGGGCCTCGTCGCCGTGATCGCAAACATCAGGACAAAATGCAGCCACCTCCACCACCTGAACCCTACCAGCCTTTGTCTTCCGAGGACCTGGAAATGCCTTCTTCTTTTGACGAACAATTCGAAAAGACGTTTGGGAAACCCAAACAGGAGCCGAAAAATGATCACTACGATCCGTATTCCAATAATGGGGCTGAAGATGAATCGCATCAGGGACATCACCATAAGAAAAAACATCATTCTCATTCCCATAGACATTCGCACGGTCCAGATAGTAACGGCTATGGAAACCACTATGGTGATGGCGGATACGGTAGTGACTATGAAGATTACGGTAACAGAAATACCGTTAACAAATCAGCATTTATCGGTGACCTCTACATGGGACAGGAAGTGTTCTCCCTAAAACCAATGAATATCTCGGCGTTTATCGGTGATACGGTTATTGACTTGACGAAAGCACAAATCCCTTATGGCGAAACCAAAATCAACATTTCTTCATTTATTGGGGATGTAAAGGTATTCGTGCCGGAAGACATGGATCTGGGAGTCACTGTCACCACGAACTCGTTTATAGGAGATATGTCGCTGTTGAACCAAAAACGGGGTGGATTCCTCAGTAGTGCCCAGGCTGAAACTTCCCATTACCGCGAAGCAGGAAAAAAGGTGCGGATCGTAGTAAGTGTATTTATCGGAGACGTCAAAGTAAATAAGGTGGGTTAACACATGATTCGAACGATTCTCAAAGCCAACAAGTGGGAACTAATGATGTATTTTGTCCTAACCGGGCTGATTACACTGGGCGGGTTCTACTTGCTGTACGGAGAGGTGTTGATGGGAACAGGACGACAGCGCGCATGGACGTATGTGGCTGTCGTTGTGCTGGCAACTGTAGTTACCGGATATATTGCTGCACTCCGGCTTCAGCGCAAAATTGATTTGCTGGATCTGAATATGCTGAAAGTATCCAAGGGGAACTTGGCCGTTCGCATGCCTGAGGCAGATGATGCCTCTTTCGGCCGGGTATATCAGGAATTTAACGTCATGATGGATTCGATTGAGAAAAAAATGAGACTGCTCCAGCGCCTTGGTGAGCAGGAAGTCATCGAGAAAGAACAGGCTTCCGAACGAGCGGTTCTTGAAGAACGCAGACGGATGGCGAGAGACCTGCATGATACAGTCAGCCAGCAGCTATTCGCCATCCATATGTCAGCATCTTCCCTGCCCAAACTGCTGGAGATGAATCCGGAGCACGGACATAAAGTACTGGACCAATTAATCCAGATGTCTCATGTCGCGCAACGTCAGATGCGAGGTCTCATTGCTCAGCTTCGTCCGGTGGAGCTTGAAGGAAGGGACCTGGCTGAGGCGCTGGATCGATGGTTTCCGGACTATTGCAGACAGAATGGATTAAAGGGAGTGAAAGAGCTGGAACTGGATGGCGGCGTCTCGGATGCCATCGAGCACCAGCTGTTTCTTGTTATTCAGGAGGCCGTTGCCAATGTGGTGAAGCATGCGGAGGCTGGCCTTGTAAGTCTGTCCATACGGGAGAGCGAGCATCAGATCAGCATGAGCATAAGCGATGACGGTCAGGGCTTCATGCAGCAGGTTGAGCGGCCAGGGTCCTATGGATTGTCCACCATGCGTGAACGGGCAGAAAAGCTTGGCGGAGATGTCCAGATAATTTCGAAACCGGGAGCGGGAACAACAGTACGGGTGCTTATCCCGAAATTCCCGGATGAACCAGAGGGGGAAACGGAATGAACGGAAAAGTGAATGTAATGATTGTGGATGATCATGATATGGTGAGAATGGGCCTAAAAACGTACCTGATGCTTGAGCCAACATTTCATGTTATGGGAGAGGCGGGAAATGGACAGGCTGCGCTTGACCAGCTGCGCAAGCTGGACCAGACTGAGATGCCTGATCTTATATTAATGGACCTGATGATGCCTGTCATGAACGGTGCTGAGGCGACGCAAGCTATCATGAGCGAATTTCCGGGATCCAAAATAGTCATGCTTACCAGTTTTCTCGAGGATGATCTGGTGGTGCAGGCCATTGAGGCGGGAGCGGTCAGCTATGTCCTGAAAACTGTATCTGCTGAAGAATTAATCTATGCTCTTCAGGGAGCCTATCGGGGAATGCCTGTCATGACGGGAGATGTGTCCCAGGCGTTAACCCGGGGAATCAGGCAGCGCACGGCGAGAGAGAACGAATCCGGTCTGACCGAACGGGAGAAGGAAGTCCTTTTGCTCATTGCAGAAGGCAAAACCAACAAAGATATTGGAGAAGAACTACATATTAGTATCAAAACCGTCAAAACACATGTAAGCAACCTGTTAATGAAGTGTGAAATGGATGATCGAACACAACTGGCCATTTACGCTCATCGTCAGGGTTGGGTGAAGAACAAGGATTAAAATGCTGATATAACGGGAAAAATGTTCTATTATTGCGTGCTTTTATCTCCTTTTTAATTGTTTTTAAGGTACGGTTAAGGTTTAAAGTACAAAATAAGGACAGTTAAAGAATATCTCTTGCGAAGAAGAGATTGGGAGGTAGAAAGCATGGACGAACGTAATTACAGACCGAACCGTCAAGACGAGGAAGACCAAACAAAGCAAGCGGATAACCGCAATACATCCGGAACGGACGATTCCTCTTACTATTATTCTTATGGACCTTTTCAGTCCGTGAATCAGGAAGATACAGCAAGCAGTCATGTGAATCAGAGCGACCGTGAAGAGGGCGATGTACAGATTACGAGACCCGAGCCGGTCAAGCCGCTTCCGATGTATTACAACAACGGATCTTCTGAACAGGCGGGCCGCAGCAACGGAGGCAGCGGTTCCGGGAACGGTGGAGATGGTGGAAACGGTGGCAAAAACGGAAATGGGAATTGGAATTACAACAACCGTAAGCCGCGCTCTTCGGTCAGATCACTATTGTTTTCCTTTATAGCAGGGATGCTGGTCATTACGGTACTGATGTACACGGCAGACCGCACAAACATGTTTACTCCGCAAGAAGCCTTAACAGCTGAGAATCAAAGCACAAGTCAGGAATCGACTTCTACGAATACGGGCAGCAGCAATAATGTGACTGCATCACTTCTGCCAACAGGTAAAGAGGATGTCTCTTCCGTAGTGACGAGCACAAGTCCTGCTGTTGTGAAAATTGAAACACTGGCTACGCAGTCCACACGCAGTGGAAGCCAAGGCGGATCCACGATGAGTGATCCGTTGTATCAATACTTCTTCGGTAACGGAGGTAGCGGAAGCGGCGGAACGGATAGCAACCAAGGCCAACAGCAGCAGCAACAGGGAAGCAATCAACTTGTTCCGCTCGGCATTGGTTCCGGATTTATTTTTGACAAAGAAGGATATATCCTGACGAACCAGCACGTTATTCAAGGTGCAGATGTCATTCAGGTTACACTGGAGAACAACAGCAAACCTTACGAAGCCAAACTGCTGGGAAGCAGCTTCGATCTGGACCTTGCTGTATTGAAAATCGAGAAAAACAGCGGTGATGATGATTTCCCTGTTGCTCCGCTTGGCGACTCAAACAGCACACAAGTTGGTGAATGGCTTGTTGCTATTGGTAACCCAGAAGGGTTTGAGCATACCGTAACTGCAGGTGTACTGAGTGCCAAAGAACGTACAATCAGCATTCCGGACGAAGAAACAGGCAAAACCCGCGAATACAGCCACTTGCTTCAAACTGATGCATCGATTAACCCGGGTAACTCTGGTGGCCCATTGCTCAACCTTAATGGTGAAGTCATTGGGATGAACGTAGCCGTTAGTGCTGATGCGCAAGGTATTGGATTTGCGATTCCTTCAAGCGTCATCTCAGATGCCGTGAAATATCTGAAAGAAAACAAAGAGGTTCCAAAAGAGCCGGTACCGTTCATTGGTGCGTCCCTGATGGCTCTGACGCCTGAAGTGGCGAAACAAATGGGAACCGATATTACTGAAGGTTCTGTCGTAGCCAGCACGATCTATCAGTCTCCGGCTTATCAAGCCGATCTGCGTGCCTATGATATTATCACGGGTGCGAACGGAACGCCGTACAGCACAAGCCAAGACCTGATTGATTTCATCAAAACTCAGGAAATCGGCAGTGAAGTTACATTGAATGTGGTACGTGATGGCAAGAAGATGGATGTCAAAATTAAAATCGGTAACAAAAACGACTATGATACTTCACAGACATCTGAGCAACAGCAACAAACACAACCATAACTTGAATGGTAGTTCGAGATTCAGAAAAGCGGAAGGGTTTGAGGGCCCTTTCGCTTTTTTTGTCCTGGGGAAGCGAAAAAGGTTGCCAAGATGCAGATTGTGCGTCTGCCTGTTACAATGAGATAAAAACGTGAGAGTAAAGGAGAAAGACCATGCGCTCAACTATTTTAATTGTCGATGATGATGAAAAAATCGTATCCATGCTCCGCCGGGGGCTGGCATTTGAAGGTTATGAAGTACAGACAGCCGCCAATGGGGCTGAGGGTCTCAGTAAATTGATGGATAAGGAACCGGATGTAGTGGTGCTGGATGTGATGATGCCTCAGATCGATGGGTTCGAAGTGTGTCGCCGATTAAGGGAAGCAGGGAGCAAAGTACCTGTGCTCATGTTAACCGCGAAGGATGAGGTTCAGAGCCGGGTGACCGGACTGGATACGGGAGCGGATGATTATTTGGTGAAACCATTCGCACTGGAAGAATTACTGGCCCGTGTCCGCGCCTTGTTGCGCCGTAAATCGGATATTGCAGAAACGCCGGATAATCGGCTCGTCTACGAAGATATTATATTGGATAATGACTCCCGCGAAGTGCTGCGTGACGGGAAACGCCTTGAGCTGACAGCAAAGGAATTCGAACTATTGAATTTATTTATGCAAAATCCGAAAAGAGTACTCTCTCGTGATCTGATCATGGATAAGATCTGGGGCTATGACTATAGCGGTGAGTCAAACGTACTGGAAGTATATATTGCGATGCTCCGGCAAAAAACGGAAGAGTATGGAGGCAAACGCTTAATCCAAACGATTCGTGGAGCGGGTTATATTCTGAGAGGTGACTCCTGACATGTCCATTCGGTTAAAACTAACCGCATGGTATTCTGGCATCTTGGCAGCTGTGCTTATTTTTTGGGGTGTCGTAATCTATGCCTTTGTTTATTTCAATACGTATCAGGAAGTCGAACAGCAGCTAAAGTCGAAGAGTGCACGAATTACGGACCAGATCGGGGTTAACCCGTTGTCTCAAACGCTTGATCTGGACCCCTTTACCGAGAGTCAGCTGCAGGAAGCCCAAATTTACATTCAACTCTGGGATTACCAAAGTCAGTCTGGCAAAATCTCCGGAAATATGGAGAAGTTACGTATTCAGTTCCCGGTTTTGGAAACTAGTGAAATACTTGAAAAACGGGGGATTTCCAAGATTTACGTGGATGGGACGCCGTTCTTGGTCAATCAGCAGCCTCTGTCTCTACAGGGAACCAATGAAATCAGAGGACTTCTCCAGGTCGGTGCCAATGTGAGTTCACAGGAACGATTGCTGGAGGCACTGCTTAACATTCTGATCTTTGGCTGGCTTGTGGCCATGGCGCTGGCCATTACTTCAGGTCTCATTCTTGCCCGCAAATCGATGCGTCCACTCGTCAATGTCATTGATGCAGCCAATCAGATCCAATCCGGTGACGATCTGAGTGTCCGGATACAATATACCGGTCCCAAGGATGAAATTGGTCGTTTGATCGAAACGGTGAATAACATGCTCGAACGGACAGAACTGTCTTTCCGCGGCTTGGAAGAGACGAATGCTGCCCAGCGCAGATTTGTATCCGATGCCTCCCATGAGCTGCGTACACCGCTGACCACCATTCGGGGCAATGTGGATTTCCTGAAAAAGTTATGGGATCAGGAGGGCAATGATCGACCGAATCTGGACGAAGAGACCGTCAAGGAGATGTCCCTAGAAGCGATTGAAGACATGGCGGACGAAGGCAAACGGATGAGCAGGTTGATTAGTGACATGCTTTCACTGGCAAGGGCAGATACGGGACAGAAAATAGAACTGAATCCGATTCCGCTGCAAATTTTGGTGCAAGAAGTGGCCCGGAGAGCTCATTTCCTGGATCATCACGCTGAATGGCGGGTTGGCGATTTATCGATTTTAAATGGAATTTATGTGAACGGGAGCAAAGACTATCTTCAGCAGATGCTCTTTATTTTCATTGAAAATGCTTTTAAATACACACCGGACGGATCGGTAACGCTTGACGCCATCCTATACAAAGGGCAGGTTGGTCTCCGGATCACTGATACAGGAATCGGTATGGATAAGGATGAGGTGCCATTTATCTTCGATCGTTTCTATCGTGCGGATGAATCCCGCGGAGCTACACCGGGCATCGGACTGGGGTTATCCATCGCTAAATGGATTATTGAGGAGCATATGGGCTCCGTTGAGGTCGTAACCAGACGGGGTGAAGGAACGACTTTCATCATCTGGATGCCGGTTGTCTTTGCTCCACCTATCGAATAAAGGTATAATAGACTGGACTGCAATTACATCGGCAGTGATGCTGAAAAAGAAAGCGGGTGGCAACCAAGTGGAAGTACTGCGAATTTCGCCGCGAGGGTATTGTTACGGAGTTGTGGATGCCATGGTATTGGCACGTCAGGCAGCACGTAATCTTGATTTACCACGGCCTATATATATATTGGGTATGATTGTGCATAACAAACATGTGACGGATTCCTTTGAAGATGAGGGGATCATTACATTGGATGGTCCGAACCGCATTGAAATCCTGAGTCAGGTGGAGAGTGGTACGGTCATCTTTACAGCCCATGGTGTATCTCCTGAGGTGCGCAAGATGGCACGGGACAAAGGGCTGACTACAGTGGACGCAACATGTCCGGATGTAACGAAGACCCATGACCTTATTCGGGAGAAGACAGCTGAGGGTTATCAGATCATCTATATCGGCAAAAAGAATCATCCTGAACCCGAGGGTGCTGTTGGGGTAGCTCCAGACCAGGTGCACCTGATTGAGAAGGAAGAAGAAATCGATGCACTGAATGTGCCATCTGGCAGAATTCTCATTACCAACCAGACAACGATGAGCCAATGGGATATCAAACACATCATGAGCCGTCTTCTGGAGAAGTTCCCAGGCGCTGAAATTCATAACGAGATCTGTCTGGCGACACAAGTTCGTCAGGAAGCTGTGGCTGAGCAGGCAGGTCAGTCTGATCTGGTTATCGTTGTGGGTGACCCGCGCAGTAACAACTCGAACCGGCTTGCACAAGTATCTGAAGAAATTGCGGGTGTAACGGCCTACCGGGTATCGGATGTGTCCGAGATTAAGCAGGAATGGCTGAAAGGTGTAAACAAGGTAGCCGTAACTTCAGGTGCTTCGACGCCGACTCCGATTACCAAGGAAGTTATCAGTTATCTGGAGCAGTATGAGCATGAACAACCGGAGACGTGGGAAATTAAGCGTACCGTCAACATGAGTAAGCTGCTTCCTCCAGTGCGGGAGAAGACCCGCACAACTTAATATATACCGAAAAATCCTGTGTTGCAGTCCTGTATCTGGGCATGCGGCACAGGATTTATTTGTGTTAAGCGCACCTGTAGCCATCTTGACGAGAAAGGCAGACTATGATATATTTACTTTAGTGGATAAAAGCTTAAAAGCGAACAAGCGTTTAAGCGCGACAGAACTTTTAATTATAATCAGATGCACATCGTAACAGTTTGGTGCTCTCATACAAGGAAGGATGGGAATTAATTATGATCGTTATTGCAGGTAAGGCAACGCCGGAGGAACAGATTCAGGATATCGTCGCTGTAATTGAGAAGGAAGGGCTTCAGGTGCATATCTCTCGCGGAGAGGATCGTACCATCATCGGATTGATTGGCAAAGTGGAACCCAAAATGCAGGAGCATCTTCGTCAAATGAAGGGTGTAGAGAACGTGGTAAGAATCTCGAAGTCCTACAAATTGGCCAGCCGTGACTTCCACCCAGAAGATACAGTCATCTCCATTAAGGGAGTGGATATCGGCGGAAAAGAACTCGTTGTTATGGGTGGACCATGTGCGGTTGAATCTGCTGCCCAAATTGATGAAATTGCCGGTCTTGTTAAAGCTGCTGGTGGCCAGGTACTGCGCGGTGGTGCATTTAAACCTCGTACCGGTCCTTACAGTTTCCAGGGAACAGGAGTAGAAGGGCTCATCATGATGGCTGAAGCTGGCAAGAAACATGATCTGTTGACCATCACGGAGGTCATGACTCCGGAATACGTGGATATTTGTGCGGAGTACTCGGATATTCTGCAAGTCGGTACACGGAACATGCAAAACTTCGATTTGCTGCGTAAGCTTGGCGAATGCGGTAAACCGGTATTGCTGAAACGTGGCTTCAGTGCGACATACGATGAGCTTCTGAACGCGGCTGAGTACATCCTTGCTGGCGGTAACCCCAATGTAATGCTCTGTGAGCGCGGCATTCGTACGTTTGAGTCCTATACTCGTAATACGCTCGATCTGTCGGCAATTCCTGTGCTGCAGTCTCTTAGCCATCTGCCTGTCATTTCCGATCCTAGCCATGGTACTGGACGCCGTGAACTGGTAGAACCGATGACGAAAGCTTCTGTTGCTGCTGGTGCCAATGGATTAATTATCGAGATGCACACAGATCCAGACAACTCCATGACAGGCGACGGCGTACAATCCCTATTCCCTGACCAATTCGCCAACCTGCTTCAGGATTTAGAGAAACTCGCTCCAATCGTAGGCAAAACGTTTAATACAGCCAAACAACCTGCCGAGTTTTTCCCGGCAAGAGTAGGCGTCTAATCTTATCATTAGCGACAATACAATCGGACATTTCCCACGTTTCATTCTTGAGAATGGAGCAGGGGGATGTCCGGTTTTTCATATCAAGGGGGTATTGAATGCATTTATTAATCAATAGTGATAAGAAACATTTATGATGTAATGTTTTTCCCATGTTTTAGGTGGTTATTATGGTTACTTTACCGCATTAACTCGGTTAAATGTATAGTTAATATGTTGTTAAGTGAAGTTAGTGGATTTATAAAATGTAAGTATAGCTAACATAGTCGCAAAAAATACCTTACATAAGTATTGACGATGTCATGTTTGAGAAATTATAATGACGACAGAAAAAAATTCGAATATGGACATTTTCTTTCGTGGGGTTGTTTATTGTTCGGAATATTTGGGAGGACGAATACATGTCGGTTGAAAACGTATTGAAATCAATTCAAGAGAACAACATCGAGTGGGTAGATTTTCGTTTTGTAGATTTAGCTGGTCGTGCACATCACATCTCGTTGCCAGCTTCGGCTGTTGATGCAGACACATTCGTAAATGGAGTAGCTTTTGACGGTTCTTCTATCCAAGGTTTCCGTGGAATCGAAGAGTCCGATATGGTTATGATGCCAGATCCTGAAGCGACTTATGTCGATCCGTTCACTGCACACCCTACATTGAATGTTATGTGTGATATCTTTACACCAGATGGCGAGCGCTATGAGCGCGACCCACGCAGCATCGCTGTTAAAGCTGAAGCTTTCCTGAAAGAGAGCGGTGTAGGTACAGCAGCATTCTTCGCACCCGAGTCCGAATTCTTCATCTTCGACGATGTACGTTATGAGAGTGGTACGAACAGCTCTTCCTACTATGTTGATTCCGAAGAAGCATCATGGAACACGAACCGCAAGGAAGAAGGCGGTAACCTGGGTTTCAAAGTTCGCACTAAAGGCGGATATGTTCCAGTAGCTCCAGTTGATACTCAACAAGATATTCGTAGTGAAATGTGTCGTCTCTTGGAAGAAGCAGGTTTGTCGATCGAGCGTCATCACCATGAAGTGGCGACAGCAGGTCAAGCCGAAATCAACTTCCGCTTTGATACGTTGAAGAAAACAGCAGATAATCTGCTTGTATACAAATACATCGTGCATAACACTGCACGTCAATATGGCAAAGTAGCTACATTCATGCCGAAACCATTGTTCGGTGATAATGGTAGCGGAATGCACGTTCACCAATCCATCTTCGATGGCGATTCCCCATTGTTCTACGACAAAGCGGGATATGCAAACCTGAGCGAAATGGCACTGCACTACATCGGAGGAATTCTGTATCACGCACCAGCACTGATTGCGTTGACTAACCCAAGTACAAACTCATTCAAACGTCTTGTACCTGGTTACGAAGCACCGGTAAACCTGGTTTACTCCAAAGGTAACCGCTCTGCAGCAGTACGTATCCCAGTTGCAGCTGTGACACCTAAAGGTTGTCGTATCGAGTTCCGTACGCCTGACTCCACTGCTAACCCTTACCTGGCATTCTCCGCAATGCTGATGGCGGGTCTGGACGGAATCAAACGCAAAATCAACCCAACTGAGCTTGGTTACGGTCCACTCGACAAGAACATCTATGACTTGTCCGATGCTGACAAAGAAAACATCCGCAGCGTTCCAGCTTCCCTGGAAGAGGCGCTTGATGCTCTGGCAGCAGACAATGAGTTCTTGACTGAAGGCGGCGTATTCACGAAAGAATTCATCGAGAACTACATCAACCTCAAACGTGATGAAGCAAAAGCTGTAGCTATTCGCATTCATCCGCACGAGTACAGCCTCTACTTCGATTGCTAATCTGATCGAAACATGTCTTACCTACAATTAAGCCTCCGGGACTCGCTCTCGGAGGCTTTTCCATGAATAGACGATGTAGTACGTTAACTTTGCAGGGTGATAAAGTATTTTGATGACCCTAATTGCTAGCTTCAGTGCTTATTGCCCTTGATGCGGATAGGGAATACTGATATCATAGCGATAATATTCACTTCATATGTAAGCTACGGATGGAAAGGGCGGGGGAAAAATGACAAAGAGAGCGTATAATTTTAATGCAGGACCAGCGGCACTGCCACTGGAGGTTTTGGAGCGTGCGCAAGCAGAATTTGTTGATTTTCGTAACACGGGCATGTCGATTATGGAGATGTCTCACCGTGGGGCAGTGTACGAGTCCGTACATAATGAAGCTCAGGAGCGTTTGTTGTCGCTCTTAGGCAATCCGAAGGGATACAAGGTTCTATTTCTTCAGGGCGGAGCGAGCACCCAGTTCGCCATGCTGCCAATGAACCTGCTGGGGGCAGGCCAAACTGCAAGCTATGTCATGACAGGCAGCTGGGCCAAAAAAGCATTGTCTGAAGCGAAGCTGATTGGTGAAACCCACATTGCAGCTTCTTCCGAGGCCGATAAATACATGAAATTGCCTGATGTATCGAATCTGAGTTTGCCTGACCGTACAGCTTATGTACATCTGACATCCAATGAGACGATCGAGGGTACACAGTTCAAGTCTTTCCCGGACACGGGTTCTGTACCGCTAATTGCTGACATGTCGAGTGATATCTTCTGTAAACCATTCGATCTGAATCAGTTCGGCATGATTTATGCGGGTGCACAGAAAAACCTTGGACCATCCGGGATTACAGTGGTAATTGCTCGGGAGGAGCTGGTAAGTGAATCACCAAAAACGATTCCAACGATGCTTCGTTACAGCACACATACCGAAAACAATTCCCTGTATAATACTCCGCCTTCTTTCTCTGTTTACATGGTCAATGAAGTTCTGAAATGGATTGAAGAACAAGGTGGACTGAAAGGGATCGAACAGAAGAACGTTAAGAAAGCAGAATTGCTCTATAATACGATTGATTCCTCAGGCGACTTCTATCGCGGCTGTGTTGATGCTGCAGACCGCTCCCTGATGAACGTGACATTCCGCCTTGCTTCGGAAGAATTGGAGAAACAATTTATTAAGGCTTCCGAACAGGAAGGGTTCGTCGGATTAAAAGGACACCGCAGTGTTGGAGGTCTTCGTGCTTCCATTTACAATGCAGCGCCTTATGAGAGTGTTAAGGCACTGACAGACTTTATGAACCACTTTCAGAAGACAAATGGATGACAGGCCTTAGCCTTCCAATCTAGCCCTTCCAGAGCCTTCCACATTGACGTGTGGGAGGCTTTTCTTTAGAATTAGAGGATTGCAACAGATACATGAACTTAAAGGAGATTGAACACATATGGCTTTGCATATCGTACTGGTTGAACCGGAGATCCCCGCGAATACCGGTAATATTTCTCGTACCTGCGCGGCTACGGGTACGCATCTGCACCTTGTTCGCCCACTCGGGTTCCGGACGGATGATGCTACTTTGAAACGGGCTGGCCTGGATTACTGGCATGCAGTTCACATTGAATATCATGATTCATTTGCTGAGGTTCAGGAAAAGTATCCGGAGGGGCGCTTTTTCTACGCAACCACGAAGGCGAAGAATAACTATAGCGATTTTTCATTCCAGGATGAAGATTTTTTGGTTTTTGGCAAAGAGACCAAAGGACTACCTCCTGAATTAATTGCTGCCAATCCGGAAACTTGTATGAGAATGCCTATGACAGGTGATGTACGTTCATTAAACTTGTCCAATTCGGCGGCAATTATCGTATATGAAGCATTACGACAGTTGGATTTTCCGGGCCTGGATTGATTCAAATTTGCGTCCAAGTGCTTGTTAGAATTCGCTAAAAAAACATTTTTCAAAAAAAAGGACAAAAAATGTTTATTTCCAGCAGGATTCGACAAAATCTTGGCGAATCTTTAAACATAGTACAATTGTACCTAGAAATTTAGAGTAAGATAGGAGAGGTGTGCCGTAGCTATGAAGCCAGCTGGAGTAGTTCGCAAAGTTGATCAATTGGGTAGGATCGTATTGCCTAAATCTTTGCGTAAAAGGTATCAAATGAATGAGGGAGATCCTGTAGAGATCTTAGTACAAGGGGACCATATCATTCTGGAGAGATACCGTCCAAAATGTATTTTCTGCGGATCGATGGAAGAAGTCAATGAGTTCAAAGAGCGTTACATATGCGCACAATGTCTAGATGAAATGACCCAGCTTCCACAGCACGGGTAAGTAAAATAAAGAAGTATCATGACCGATAAAGGCATGATACTTCTTTTGTTTTTCAATATACTTTGCAAAAACACAATTAACTGATAATCATATATACTAGCTTAATGGTTTGTTTTCAAGATGGGGAAGGATATCAGACCAGATCAGGTCCAAAATGGCCTGCATGTTCAATTCGTCACTACTAACGGCAACTACAGCGTCCAATTCGGGCAGAACAACGCATAGTTGACCATAAGCCCCATCAGCGCGGTATGCATTGTGAGTACATAGCCAAAATTGATATCCGTATCCTTGTCCCCAATCGCCTTCACCTGGCGTCGTAATCTGGCGAGTTGTAGCTAGGTCTATCCATTTCGCTGGAACCAGCTGATTGCCTTTCCAATTGCCCTTCTGAAGCAAGAACTGTCCGAACCGGCCTAATTCCTCATTCGTAAGCTGCAAGCCCGCACAGCCTAACGTAATGCCCAGTGGAGAGGTTTCCCATTCCACGTTGTAAATCTCCAGTGGTTCAAACAGTCTGGGAATCAGATAATCTTTTACAGTCTGGCCCGAGGCTGCCTGAAACATGGCCGAGATCATAAAAGTATCGGCACTGCTGTATGTAAATGCTTCGCCAGGGACTCTGTCGATTGGAAGTGACATGTAATATTTAGCCCAATCTTTCTCCGCAAGCGTGGCCCGTTCCTCCGCCCAGAGCACAGGCACATCATGCCCTGAAGACATCCGCAGTAGATCATACAGTGTGAGATCCGCAGGAGAGAATGCTGTTAGGTCCGGGGCGGGTGTTGGCCATGTGAAGTATTCTCCCAGTTTGGATTCGAGTGTGAAAATGCCTTCTTCGAGTGCCAATCCTACAGCCATGCAGGTAAACGACTTACTGATTGAATGCTGTAAGCGCCGCGCATCCTCAGTCCGATCCCACATTCCACGTGTTTCTCCATGCTGCAGAACACGAACCGACAGTACGTTTAATTGCTGAGCCTCAATATGATGAACAAAGCTATTAACGATGCTGGACATAACAACATCCTTTCCTTAAAAAAGACGATATTTTGAGTTGGTGAAACGTTTCCGTAATCTGGAACCAAAATTAGGATTTATGTTAGTACAATCTGAAAGTGATGTCAATGAAAGATGTGCAAACGGTTACCAAAAGGTTATATTTTCACAAATAAAGTGCCTTTTGACGCAAATTTACACTTGGAAAAGAAGTTTTTTGAGAAAATAACGCGAAATTTGTAAAAAGGTTATTGACAGGATTTACTGATCGGGATTATGATTTATTCGAAACGATTCGAAGAAATCGCTTCCAAGTAAAAAGTGCTGTTTTTAAGTCCATGTGAATCAACGTTAGCTATGTTTTGAAACGATTCGAGAAAATCGTTTCGATAACGAGTAGTCTATGGGGGAACGTCAAGAAGTCGTAGCAGAAAAGCTAGAGTAGAGAGAGTACAGGCAACAGCTGATGATGAAAGGGGTTGCATATGGCACACATCACGATCGAAACCGGATCGCCTACATTATGCATGAACACAAGCATACATGTAGTGTCCAGTGACTCCGGAGAGACTTCAGGCGGTACGCTATATCTGCTGCATGGGGCTGGCGATAATGCGAGTACATGGCAACGATTGACTACAATTGAAATGTACGCTGCACAATATGGCTGTACCATCATCATGCCGGAGGCAAACCGAAGCTACTACACCGATATGGAATACGGCCTGAATTACTTCCATTACATTACTCAGGAGTTGCCTGAGTTTTGCAGACGTCAGCTCAACCTGAACACGGATCCCGAGAAGACTTACATTGCGGGATTGTCCATGGGTGGATATGGTGCTTTGAAATGTGCACTGACTTATCCCGAACGTTATCGCAAAGTGGTTTCCTTATCTGGAGTAACCGACATTCAGACACGGCTTCATGATCCCACTATGCCACCCGGTATGATCAAGGAAATGAAAGCGGTTTTTGGAGAACGGTTACAGGTAAAGCCCGATCAGGACATTTACGCGCTCTCAGACAAATTGTTACATGAGGGCAGGCCTTTGCCGGATGTGCTGAGCTGCTGCGGTGAAAGTGATCCATTTATTGAAATGAACCGCAGATTTGCCGAGTACATGAAGGGAACTGCGTATCATTTCCGGTACGTTGAATCTCCGGGAGCTCATGAATGGAGATTTTGGGAGCATCACCTGAGAACCATGTTTGATTTTCTGTATAACGACAAGACCAAAGTAGAGTGAGGAGATGCAAATTGAAACCTGCAGCCGAAGGACCTAGCAAAAAGCTGAAGGGAAACTTGAAAGGGAATTCGCTCTGGAGTGAAATCTGGAAGCACAGAATGACGTACACCCTGCTTATTCCGGGGCTTGTCTGGCTCATCCTGTTTGCTTACATGCCAATGGGCGGTCTGTCTCTGGCATTTAAGGATTACAAAGCGAACCTCGGAATCTGGGGAAGCCCATGGAGCGGATTTGAAAACTTCAAATACGTTTTCCGGGATCCAACGTTTATAGACGCGGTATGGCGGACATTGTATATCAACATTTTGAAGCTGATTATTCAATTCCCTTTCCCGATTATATTGGCCCTGTTACTGAACGAACTGCGTATGCGCAGAGGGAAAAAGTGGTTCCAAACGATTCTTACTTTCCCTCACTTCCTTTCATGGATTATCGTATCCGGGGTTGTCATCAATGTGCTGGCGTATGACGGATTGGTGAATAGCACGCTAGCATTGCTTGGATTGCCAACGATTAACTTCCTGGGTTCCGAATCCAATTTTGTACCGATGCTTCTATTAACGGATATCTGGAAATCAAGCGGATGGAGTGCCATCATCTTCCTCGCTGCGATCTCGGGTATCGATCAGGATCAATATGAATCTGCACAGATCGACGGAGCTTCACGTTTGCAGCAAATGTTCCGCATTACGCTGCCGAACATCCTGCCGACCATCACCGTTATGTTTATCCTGTCTGTCGGCGGATTGATGTCATCCGGTTTCGATCAGATCTTCAACTTGGCGAATGCCGCAACCAAAAATGTATCGGAAGTACTCGATGTATATATTTATCGGATTACGTTCCAATCATCAACCGACTTCTCGTTCTCGACAGCGGTCAGCTTGTTCCGTTCCCTTGTGAATATGGTCTTGCTGCTTCTCGCTGACAGATTTGCGAAGCTGCTTGGCGGAGACGGATTGTTCCGATAAGAAAGGAGGAAAAATGAAATGAGCAAGAATGCTACCAAAAAGTCGAAGATAGGTACAGAACGAATGACGCTTCTGGATTACGTTATCTTCGCCATCTTACTTGTGCTTGCCTTGATGATTCTGATTCCGTTCTGGAATGTCATCATGATTTCGTTCGCAACACAAAAAGAATATGCCGACAATCCATTATTGATGTTTCCTAAAGAGTTCACTTTGGATTCCTATAAAGCACTGTTTGCGGACGGGACTATCCTTTCGGGGTACAAAAATACACTGATCCTGCTGGTGATTGGCTTGCCTCTCAGTATGTTCCTGACAACAAGCATGGCGTACGGATTAAGCCGCAGCAACTTTCCGTTTAAGAAATTTATCTTTTTCTTAGTGCTGTTCACCATGATCTTCAATGGTGGTATCGTACCACTCTATCTGATCATGAAATCACTTCATCTGACGGGATCGCTATGGTCCGTTATTCTGGCGGGAAGCTTCAGTGCATTTAACATGATCCTGATGATGAACTACTTCTACACTTTGCCAGAATCGCTAATGGAATCTGCGCGACTGGATGGTGCAGGGGAGTGGAGAATACTGTTCAACGTCGTTCTTCCGCTCGCTACACCCATTATCGCTACGATCACGCTGTTCTATGGCGTGGCCTACTGGAACAGTTGGTATGATGCGATGATCTTCCTGCGAAAGGCGGATCAGTTACCACTGCAAAATGTACTTAGGACGATTATTTCTACATCACAAACCAATGCTTCCAACGCTTCCAGCGTGGATGCAACGCAAGTCAGCAATTTCTCAATGGGGATGAAAATGGCTGCGGTATTTGTCACTATGGTGCCGATTATGTGTTTCTTCCCAATGCTGCAAAAACATTTTGCCAAAGGGGTATTAACAGGGGCTATCAAGACCTGATTATACGTATAGGATTTTGACTTGAAATTCTACTAAAAAACATGGGGGTAAAAGCATGAAGACGAACAAAAAGTTGTCTGTTAGATCCATTTTTGCCATCACGCTTTGTATGTTGATGTTGGTGGTGACAGCTTGTTCCAGTAGTAGTTCGGAAGGTAGCAACGAGAAGGATGCAGAGGGAAATTATACAGATAACCTGACCATCTCTGTAGCTAACCTGACGGAAGTAAAAAACGGGAACATGGATAATGAGTTCCATAAATTCTGGACAGACAAATTCAATGTAACTTGGGATTACAACTATATTGATTGGGACTCCTGGGGCGAGAAACTTCGCCTGTGGATCAACTCAGGTGATTTGCCGGATGTATCCGTATGGAACTATGTTCACGGTGATGCCTTGAACAATATTGATCAAGGACTCTTCTACAAATTCCCGGACGACTGGAAGGAACGTTGGCCGAACGTGGCAGCAGCTTACAACTTGACAGGACTCGGAGATAAGTTGGAAGAACTGACTGGCGGAACGTATCTCTTGCCTAGACCAATTTATTATGAGAACAAGCCTGCTGATCCACTGACAAACCAAATCGGGGTAATTGCTCTCCGTAAAGACTGGGCTGAAGCGGTTGGTTTCGAGTTGAAAGATGCATATACAACATCTGAAATTAATGAATATGCTGCGCTTGTGAAAGAAAAAGATCCAGGCAAAGTAGGCAACAAACTTGTACCTCTCTCCTACAATGCAGCAGACGCTATGACAAACATGATCATGCCGAACAGTGTGCA
Organism: Paenibacillus sp. ACRRY; assembly: GCF_022346995.1. Lineage (GTDB taxonomy): Bacteria > Bacillota > Bacilli > Paenibacillales > Paenibacillaceae > Paenibacillus. The sequence continues at coordinate 239,603 of NZ_JAKRNM010000005.1, forward strand.
TGCCATGACGGATTCTCCGTTCTATAAAGGTGAAGATGGTCAGTTCCATTGGGGACCAGCAGATCCTGAGACGCTGACAGGACTGAAATTGATGCAAAAAGCCTATAAGGATGGATTGCTCAATCCGGAGTTCTACACATGGAAAAACAATGAAGGTCAAAACAACTTTAAAGTAACAGGTACTGCTGCAGTTACAAGTCTGGGTGGATTGGCTTCATACAGACAAGGTTTGGACACTGATATGAGAAAGAACCTGGGTGTAGATAGTGATGAGCTGGTACACACGGCAATCGTTCTTGGAGATGACGGAAAATACCGTAACTTGGAGCAAGCAAACTTCTGGTCCGCGCTGATTTTCAACCCTGAGATCAGTGACGAGAAATTTGAACGGATTATGGACCTGATCGACTACTCCGCAACAAAAGAAGGACAGCTGCTTATTAACATGGGCTTCGAAGGAACGGACTGGAAATATGATGAAAACAACGAACTGGTTAGCTTGTTGCCAGAAGGAACAGTTCTGGAAGACAAATACCCAGCACGCTTCGAAGGTCTGTATCTTCTGGGTGACGACTTCAGTGTTGTAAACCCTGCTATTAAAAAGGATTACCGTGATAGAGCCGTAAAACTGTTCGAGGAAAAAGCAAAACTCGGTACAGAAGGCCAATCGCTCGCAACATACGACTGGGATGTCAACCTGTACGATTCCAAAGCTAAGAGTCAGGCTTCATTCGATTACCAAAACGAATATGCCAACCTGATCCTCAAAAGTGGAGATCTGGAAGCTAACTGGAAAGAATGGGTGAACAGCAAGATGTCCCTGGTTCAACCTTACCTGGATGAACTGAACAACGAATTCAAGTAATCATTCAGTAGTTAACAAGATGGGACATGACAGGACGATTCTGTCGGCCCACCATTCTGAACCCGGTGCGCGGTCTCTCCCCGAACGCAGCCGGGTTCTTTATTTCAACAACATGCAGTGGAGGATAACAGCTATGAATAATGAGCAGTTGCTTGACTTGGTCAAACAGATGACGCTGGAGGAGAAAACGGCACAGCTTCTACAATTGACCGCCAATTTTTACGAGGGAACAGAAACCCAAGGCCAGATTACCGGACCGATGGAAGAGATGGGCATTACAGAGCAATCTGTCGTTGCCAGTGGCTCCATTCTCGGCTTGTCAGGCGCACAGGCCATTATTGATGTACAGCAAGCCTATCTGAAGAAAAGCCGTCTCGGTATTCCGCTGTTGTTTATGGCGGATGTCGTGCATGGTTTTAAAACGATTTTCCCGATTCCACTGGCGATTGGCTGTTCATGGGATACGGACTTGGCTGAGAAAAGCGCAGAGATTGCTGCCCGTGAATCAGCAGTCTCCGGTTTGCATGTGACATTTGCGCCAATGGTGGATCTGGTTCGTGACCCGCGCTGGGGCCGGGTGATGGAGACGACAGGCGAAGATCCGTATCTCAACAGCCTGTTTTCGGCCGCTTTTGTACGTGGATATCAGGGAGACAGTTTGAAAGATGATCCGGAACGTCTCGCTGCCTGCGTCAAACATTTTGCAGCGTATGGTGCTGCTGAAGGCGGACGTGACTATAACACGGTAGATATGTCCGAGCGCAATCTGCGTGAGTATTATTTGCCAGCATACAAAGCTGCCTTGGATGCAGGCGTCGAAATGGTGATGGCTTCGTTCAATACGGTAGATGGTATCCCAGCGAGCGGTAATGAAAAGTTGATGCGTGACATTTTACGTGACGAGTGGGGCTTTGATGGTGTATTGATCTCGGATTGGGCTTCCATCCGCGAGATGATTGCGCATGGTGCAGCTGAGGATGATCGTGAAGCGGCATACCGTGCCATTCGTGCAGGCGTGGATATCGAGATGATGACCCCTTGTTATGTTAATCATCTGCCTGAGCTGATCCAGAGCGGTGAAGTGGAAGAGAAGCTTATCGATGAGGCAGTACTCCGCATATTGCAGCTAAAAGAAAAACTGGGATTGTTCGACAATCCACTCCGTGCCGCTGACCCGGAACGCGAACGCGAGATTGTATTCTCGAAGGAACATCGTCAAGTATCCTACGAGCTTGCAACCAAATCGGCAGTTTTACTGAAAAATGATAACAGCGCACTTCCGCTTCAGCCGGAAGCAAACATCGCATTGATCGGGCCTTTTGCCCAAAGTGAAGACATTCTCGGCTGGTGGTCTTGTGAAGGCGTGAAGGCGGATGCGGTCAAGCTGGGAACGGCACTGCAGAAGCGTCTGCAGGACGGACAGGTTCATATCGCCCAAGGAAGCGGCGTTCACACGATCACATCGGAACAAATCGCTGAAGCCATGGAAACGGCGAGCAAAGCGGACCTTATCGTTCTGGCTCTGGGTGAAGATTCTGAAATGAGCGGTGAAGGTGGTTCGCGTACCGATATTCGTCTGCCGGCAGCTCAGCTTGAACTCATCAAACAGTTGAAGACGACAGGTAAACCGATGGCTAGCGTGATTTTTAATGGACGTCCTTTGGATCTGCATGGCGTGTTTGAAGAATCGGATGCCGTTCTTGAAGCGTGGTTCCCTGGTAGTGAAGGCGGAGCAGCAATTGCTGATGTTCTCACAGGCGCAGTGAATCCATCTGCACGTCTGACGATGTCGTTCCCGCAATCCGTAGGTCAGATCCCTGTATATTATAACCATTTCAATACAGGACGTCCTTTGAACCCGGAGAAAACGGAAGAACGTTATGTTTCGAAGTATATGGATAGCCCGAACGATCCACTGCTTCCGTTTGGTTATGGATTGTCATACACCACGTTTGAATATGGTGATTTGGAGGTATCCAGCCAGGAGATGACTGCCGATCAAGCGATCAGCATCCAGGTTTGTGTAACGAATACCGGACAGCGCGCAGGTGTGGAGACCGTTCAACTATATGTGCGTGATGTAACCGGTGAGGTAGTACGTCCAATGCGTGAGCTGAAGGGCTATGTGAAACTTGCACTCGCGCCAGGCGAGAGCGGTACGGCAACATTTTCGTTAAATGAGGAACAACTTCGCTATCATCATTCCGATCTGACTTACCGCAGTGACAAAGGGACATTCCAGATTTTTGTCGGACCCAACAGCCGCGATACCCTGGAAAGCACGTTCAAGTTGGTGTAATGAATGCATGTTGCGGTAAGCGATTGGATTTTAGAATAAAAATGCAGTGAAGCTGCACTACCTTCTTCCATTCCTGCTTGGCAGGGGAAGGAGGCAGGATAGGAGGATATGAATAGATACATGAATACGATGACTAGATCGCAAATCAACATTCAAGCCGGCGAACTGAATTTTACCTTCTGGGAGAGCGGTGATTTGTTCCAGGCTGTAAGTGGACAGGCCATGATCAATCAATTAATGACAAGCCCGGTGGACGGGGCCATGAATAATCTCTATTTGCGTTTTCATGACGAATCAAGTATTCGTTTTGTTCGAATGCTCGGTATCCATTCCGACAGCCAGGTTCATCAGGATGGAGAGCGCTTGGTGTGGGCGGGAAATGCGGAAGGTGTGACTTATCAGGTTGTTTTTGCACCGACAGCTCAGGGAGTCTGGTTCTGGGATGTTACGGTTAACGGCCAGGGGGAAAAAGTGGATGTCATCTACGGCCAAGACATTGGCATAGCTGACCCAGGAGCGGTACGAAGCAATGAAGCCTATCTTTCGCAATATATCGATCATGCCGTATTTGAGGATGACAAATGGGGTTATGTCGTAGCTTCCCGGCAAAATCAGCCCCAGGGCGGGGTATTTCCTTATGTGCAGCAGGGGTCTTTAACTCGTGCTACGGGGTATTCAACCGATGGATTCCAGTTCTTTGGCTTAAGTTACAAGGAAACGAACATTCCGGAAAGCCTGCTTAAACCGTCGCTGGCAAATGAAGTATATCAATATGAATTTGCATATACTGCCCTTCAGTCAGAAACTGTGGTTTTGAATGGCGAAGCCCGCTTTGTATTCTACGGCCTTTTCCAGGCGAATCATGCGGCAGCCATCAAGCAACTGGAATACAAGGATGTGGTGGAACAAGTCTGGAACGAGTATGAAGCGAAGCGTGCTGGGAACGTTTCGCTTGCAGCTGGCTCTGCCAACGCTTTGTCTAAAGTGTCCCTGAACCCGGCTCTGGGTGAGCCGCTTCGTACTTTGGCTATGTCTGAAGACGAAGTGAATGCCCGTTTCCCGGCTTCAACAAGACATCAGGAAGAACGTGCTGATGGCGAACTGCTGGCATTTTTCACAGACACATATGAGCATATTGTTCTCAAGGAAAAAGAAATGCGCGTGGAGCGTCCGCACGGTCATATTCTGATGAGTGGAAACAATGTGAAACTGGGCGAGAATGTAATTACGACGACTTCCTATATGTACGGTATTTTCAACTCACACATCGTTGTGGGCAATACGAACTTTAACAAAATGATGAGCAATGCCCGCAGTGCGCTGAATATCGCGAAATCCTCCGGTCAGCGGATCTACGTGGAGATGGACGGAGTCTTCCATTTACTCACTATGCCGTCACTCTTCGAGATGGGCTTCAACTATGTACGCTGGTATTACAAAACGGCTCAGGACACGCTGATTGTCACGAACTATACAACACTGGATACTCCTGAAATACGACTGCATGTGAAATCGGAAAAAGGAATGGCCTATCGCTACCTGATCACCAATCAGATCACCATGAATGTGAATGAATATGATTTGCCTGCCCGTGTTACTGAACAGAACGGTGAACTTCGCATTAAAGCGAATATGGACAGCCTCAGCGCCAAGGAATACCCGAATCTGGAATATCGCATGTCGATGAGCGGAGCGGGAGTGAAGGTTGGCGACGAGACCCGATTGGCGAGTGGTGTGAACCCTGGAGACGGTTCTCTTTTCACTTTGCAGCTGGGAAGTACGGATGAATGGACAATGACCATTCAAGGCCTGCTTGAAGGAGAAAGTGTGGAGTTGTCCACACGCAGCTTCGAGGAGGAAGTGGATACTTATCGTGCGTTTTATGCGGAAGTCATGAACGGGTTCCATCTGTCACGTCCTGGGAAGCCGAATGCAGATGAGTTGTTCAAGGTCAATGCACTTGCATGGTGGTATACCCATAATATGTTGGTCCATTACTCCGTTCCGCATGGCTTGGAGCAATATGGTGGGGCAGCTTGGGGAACACGGGATGTATGTCAGGGGCCTGTCGAATACTTTATGGCTACACAGAAATATGAGCAGGTCCGCGATATATTGAAAATGGTGTATTCGCACCAGTATGAGGATGACGGCAACTGGCCGCAATGGTTCATGTTTGACCGTTATTTCAAAATTCAGCAGGAAGAGAGCCATGGAGATATCATCGTATGGCCGCTTAAAGTACTGAGCGACTACCTGATTGCTACCAAGGATTACTCCATACTGGATGAAGAGGTTCCTTACACCGTTAAACATGGTTTCCATTTTAGTGAAGAGAAAGCATCGGTGCTGGAGCATGCGCAGAAAGAGCTCGAATATATCCGCAGCCACTTCCTGCACGATACATTCCTTTCCTCGTATGGTGATGGAGACTGGGATGATACACTTCAACCCGCCAATGCCCAATTGAAACAGTATATGGTCAGCAGCTGGACCGTTGCCCTTACGTACCAAACACTGAGCCAGCTATCCAGAGCACTTGTGCCTGTTAAGCCGGAATTAGCGGCAGAATTAAGCAGCATGGCTGCAGGTGTTAAAAAGGACTTCAACAAATATATGCTGGATACCGATGTTATTCCTGGTTTCGTATATATGGAAGACCCGGAGCAAGCCAAACGGATGCTGCATCCGGATGACAGCGAGACTGGCATTCAGTACCGTCTGTTGCCGATGACGCGCAGCATGATTGCCGAGCTTCTGGAGCCTGAACAGGCGGCGTCCCATTATCGTTTGATTAAGGAAAAATTGTTCTGCCCTGACGGTGTACGGCTTATGAACCGTCCAGCCCAATACGATGGAGGGGTAAGCACACATTTCAAGCGTGCAGAACAAGCGTCTAACTTCGGTCGTGAAGTTGGCCTGCAATATGTTCATGCACATATTCGCTACATTGAAGCCATGGCGAAGCTTGGCAATCCCGAGGAAGTATGGAACGGCCTTGGCATCATCAACCCTGTGGGTATTCAGCAAGTTGTGCCTAATGCGGATCTCCGCCAAAGCAATGCTTACTTCAGCAGTTCTGATGGTAAATTTAACAACCGCTATGATGCACAGGAGCAGTTCGATAAGCTTCGCACCGGTGATGTTCAGGTAAAAGGCGGTTGGAGAATCTATTCCAGCGGACCAGGGATTTACATGAACCAACTGATCTCGAATGCACTGGGCATTCGTCAAGAGGAAGAGGATCTCGTACTCGATCCAATCCTTCCGGCAAGTCTGGATGGCCTGCACTTTGATTTCCTATATAACGGTAAGAAAGTGACCTTTGTCTATCATCTTAGCGGAGAAACGGTACAACGTGTGCTGTTGAACGGCAAGGAACTGGAGACGACGAGACTGCAACAGGCTTATCGTCAAGGGGGACTGCGTATTTCACGTACAACCCTCGAACAGGGTCTGGGCGAAGGTAACGTGATTGAGATTTACAGTTAAACAATGCATGCAAAACAACTCTGGGGATAAAAGCGATCGAAAGATGATTCTGTAACCAGGGTATCATCAAATAAAGGTTAATCCGTTTACCAAATATTCAAAAAGTCAGGTCCTCCAGCCCGGAGGGCCTGATGAACATAACAGGGGAGCGAAGATTGTGGTCAGTATCAAGGATATCGCCAAAAAGGCGGGAGTTTCGATCTCCACCGTGTCTTATGCGCTGAATGGCAGCAATAAAGTGACAGATGAGACCAGTTCCAAAATTTTGGCTATTGCCAAAGAGCTGAACTATGTTCCGAATGCTGCCGCAAGAACGTTGAAGAAGAGGGAATCCAAAATTCTCGGGGTATTTCTGACAGACTTTAGCGGAGATGTATACGGGGATTTACTTAGTGGCATGAAAACGGTCTGTAACGCTCAGGGTTATGACTTGATCGTCTGCAGTGGCAAGCAGTCCCACCGGATGCTTCCGGAGCGAATGATTGACGGGGCAGTTATTCTCGATCATACCTTTGCCAGCGAGGAATTGCTGCAATATGCCGACCGGGGACATAAAATTGTCGTTCTTGACCGTGAGCTTAACCATCCGAACATCAATCAGGTACTGCTCGATAACAAGGCGGGAGCTACACTGGCGATGGAGCATCTGATTGAGCAGGGACATACGAAGATTTATGTCGTAACGGGTCCTGAAGGTTCATTTGACTCGGCACAGCGGATGAAAGCAGTACGGCAAGTGACCGAGCGGGAAGCAAATGTGGAATGGATCGAGATTGTGGGTGACTTTGAGAAAAGTGGCGGAGAGCAGGCTGCTGAGTTGATTATTCAAGAGTATACGAGACCGGCTGCGGTATTCTGTCTCAATGACGAGATGGCCATTGGGCTGTGTAATCGCTTGGCCGAAAGTGAGCTGCAGATTGGCCGGGATATTGATGTGATCGGTTTTGACAACATTGAACTGAGCAAGTATGTTCAACCAAGGCTGGTGACCATTGATTATTCCAAAAGGAAATGGGGTTCCCTTGCAGCGGAGCAGTTAATCAAAATTATTGCCGGAGAACCGGTGGATCATGAGCGGATCTACGTTACATTGGTAGATGGCGGGTCAGTCTGCAGTCAGGTTCCACAAGAGATCCCATCACCCATTCGACATGAGCGGGCGGTTAGTTCTTGATGCCAATGGCTGGACATGCAAATTGTATCCTTACGAATAGCTTCAACGATGTCGGTGCTGTACCCCGAGAGACAAGGCTTAGAAGAATTACAGCATTCTTTTAAGCCTTGTCTCTTGGTATATTAACAAAATAAAAAAGCCTCTCACAAGAGAGGCTTGGCCATTAAAGGCCCTTGGTTTTGTCGTTGTTGTAGGCTGCAGTGAAAATGCCTGTCATAAACAATGCAAGTACGATTGCGATAATCCAGAATGTCAATGAGAACGACATACACTTGCCACCTCCTGTACATTTAGCACTTTCTTCTATTATAACCAATAAAGGAAGAAAAGGAATGCCTATACATAATCATTTGTAAAATAAAAAGTGAGTAGGCACAGGTCTGAGATTGCCATCTGATGGATGATTCACGACCCGATTGTTCAGGATTAGCGAGGAGGAGCCGCCGCCATCCAGATTGTAGGCATCCACTACGCCCAGTTTGTATAATCGACCCTGAAGCTCTTCAAGAGTGGCACCAGAGCTTCCGCTTTCGTTGTATCCATCCACGACGATAATAAGCAGCTGATCATCCTTGTAATTGCCAATTACGGTACGCGGGGCCCTCTTGGGGGACACCTTCCACTTGGCAGGAATGGCTGTTTTCTTGCCGTTCTGAAGCAGGACAGGTACAAAAGTTGCGCCGAACTGTGGTTTGAGGCGGTCCAGGGAGTTTTTATCAAAAAATTTGCCGCCTACCAGTTCGCCTGTATCGTTAAGCCCTACAAAAAACAGATCCTTGAAGCTGGCTTGGAAGCCGTTCACATATTTACCGTCCATGACCGTAGTGCTGAGCGGATATCGTTTCCCGCCGCTATCTGCGAATCCGCCTGCATTGATTCCGGCGATCGCACCATTTCGCTTAACGGCCTGCATGGTTGTCTCCGCTTTTCCAGGTTCGCTGCTCAGAGCCATTTTCATGGCCGTAGGGTCCTTCAGTTTAACTTTCATCGCGTACCCCTTATACGTGCCTGGGTTTACTCGGTAGAGTTCAATCGTAAGCCGGTCACTGTTAACCCGTTCAATGGGAACGCCAAGCTTGGAGGAAATACGCTGATTGTATATCGTTTCCGGACGTGCGGCTTGTACCGACGCCGATTGTACGATGGTAGACATCGTACTGGTCGTACGATTATACAGCTCTGTCGTTCTTTTAATAGAAGAAGAAGTTTGAACGGCAGCTTCCTTGGCCCCAGCAAGCTCCTGGCGTATAGCCTGGGTCTGGGGAGTAACGGTTTCCTCTGACAGTCCGGAATGAATTAATTCCCCGGGTTCAAACGGGGGGCGAAGCAGCAGCAAACAGATGATCAATCCAATAAAAGGAGCAAGTGCAAGCATAAAAAAACGATTAACCTGTTTTACGGGTGTAATCATTTGAGCAGGTCCATCTTTTTCTGGAGAGTTTCCAGTTGCTTTTTGACTTCGCTCAGCTGTGTGTACAATTTATTGCTGTTATCCGTTTTGTCGCTTGCATTATCCTTAGTAAACGTCAGTAGCTCATTGAAGGATTGAACTTGTCCCTGCAGGTCGGCTACTTCCTTCGATATCGTTGTTAGCTGATTTTCGTAATCCGCTTTTAGCGCGGCAATCTGCTGCTGATTATGGGCCTGAATCTGACTAAGCATCTGCTTCTGAAGATGGTTACTATAGTAGTAGGTTCCCACAACTCCCAGTGCAATGAGAACAATCCACATGACCAGAAAAAGCTTGACTGAAGATCCGGCCTTGCCTTTGGCGCTCCGGGTGTGATGGATGTCAGAAGGTTGAGCAGAAGGTTTCATATCATCACTCCTGGTTATTAATAGGTACAAAAAAAATTCCAATCCTCATTCTATCATGCCACTATTGATTACGCAAAAATGAAATTCTTTAAGTAATAGGACAAAAAGAGATTGCATCGGATGGAAGTCCTAGGATACAATTTCTTATAGATGCAATAAGTAGGAACTTTGGGCATGATTTTCGACCTTTTTAGCTAGAGATACAGGAAAATTATACTATATTTTGCATGAGTGAGGCATATATATTGCAATGTCATGATGCAGTTTTGATGAAATAAAGCAGTTGTATCGCTGCTTGGCTATTTATTCATCAAATTTCGACATTATTCGACTTTACTTCTTCTATACGTGGACTGTCGCAAGTATGGTAATAGAATCAGGCAAAAAAGTAGAAAAGTATTTGTCCAATACATAACCAGGGGGAACAATCATGAAAAAAGTATGGCAGGTGGTCATCGTAGATATCCACCCCACCAGCATGCTGGGTACCAAATTGATATTGGAAGAGCAGCAGGATTTACTTGTACGGGGGATGACCTCAACAGGTACAGAAGGACTAGAATTGGTGAAGATCCATCAACCCGATCTCATTTTAATGGATTATCGGCTTCCTGAAGGGCAAGCAGATCCATATATTACTCAGATGAAAAATGCATCCGTGCATAGTCATGTTATTATTTTGACAGATGAAGACAATGTGAAGCTGTTTCGTCATCTTATGGGTCTTGGTGCAAGCGGCATGCTGTCGAAACAGGCTTCCCCTAGCCAGCTGATTCACCTTATTTCCGGGTTGCGGGAGGGATGCGTATCCATTCCGATCTCCTGGCTTACAAGCACTGAATGGGCTCAACCATCTGACTCTCCGGGAGAAGAATTTCTGGTGGAACTGACAGAAACCGAAACTTTTATCATGGAAAGAATTGTTCAGGGCGTAACCTATGATAAAATAGCCAGTGAGATTAACGTCAGCCGACGTTCCATTGATAACTATCTGCGCAAAATCTATGTGAAGCTGGATGTAAGCAGCCGCGCGCAAGCTATTGAACGCTATGCCTTATATGCGAGACAGGCCAAGACACTCTCCTGATAACCGTTCTTCATTATAAAGGTGCAGGCTTTGAATCAGGAGGCAGGTCCGATCGTCATATTCGGCGTTCAGCAGGAATAGGTTGAAGTGGCTGTGGACTGCGAGCACAGTTCGGAATTGATGAAAGGGGAACGGACCGATGAAATATTTCTTCGCCTCCCGTACAAACAGGCTGTTGTCTTCGCCACTCCGGGATATTCGTGAGATGTCTGGCCGGGATTATTTCATTTCTCTGGCCGAAGAGTTACCTGCAGAGGAATTATTTCCGTTCAAGCTGCTGGAAGAAGCGGCCGTGTCTGTATTCAGTTCTGGGCCATCTGCTCTTCAGTATGGTGAGCCGGCAGGCTACAGGCCTTTGAGAGAATGGCTGGACACGGACTGGAATATCCGAAAAGACATACGTACAGTGCCAGAGCAGATTTTATTAACCACAGGAACCCAGCAGGCGATTGATTTGGTGATGCGTCTGCTGCTGGAGCCGGGGGATTCTGTGTTGGTAGAACATCCTACCTCTCCGGGCTGTCTTGAAGTTCTGGAAATGCAAGGGGCCAAAATTGTGCCTGTACCTGGAGATTCAGATGGCATATTGCCAGATCTATTGGAGCACCACATGCAGCAGCTTAGACCGAAGCTGCTTTTTGCTGCGCCAAGCTTCTCTAATCCGACTGGCATGTTATGGTCCATGGAACGGAGAGAGGCGGTGCTTGATCTGTGCTCTCGTTACGGGGTTTTGCTTGTAGAGGATGACTCGTATGGCGAACTGCACTTCGACGGTTTGGAGACGGCGGACTTTTATCGCAGGTTTCCTTCGTTATTTGCGCTCGATACTGCTGATCAAGGCGGGCATGTACTATATATTGGTTCGTTCAGCAAAACGGTTGCACCTGCACTTCGCACGGGCTGGGCAGCAGGACATCCTGCCTTGATACAAGCCATGGCTTCGGTCAAACGGATTGCAGACGGGCAATCCAGTCCAATGAATCAGCGATTATTATATCAGCTGCTCGCCCAGTCTCCATTTAAATGGAGTGACCATCTCTCCATGCTAAACCGGGAGTACAAAATCAGACTGAAGCTGATGCTTGAGTTGCTCAAAAGGCCTGGCTGGAAAGGGGTTCAATATACCATCCCCAAAGGGGGCATGTATCTGTGGATTCAACTTCCCGAGGGGCTGGATAGCGGAGCATTGCTCAAAGTGGCACTTTCCAAAGGTGTGTCCTTTCTGCCAGGTTCTCTCTGTTCCACAGGCGTCCAGGATCACCGTCACATTCGATTGAATTTTAGTCATCCTGGACGCGACGAGCTGCTGCTGGGCATGAACCTGATCAGTGAAGCCATCTCAGAATTCACTGCCCGCAATTAGCGGAATGTTAAAATGAGCGAGAGCGGCTTCCTCTAAAAGAAAGTGAGAACTGCGATTCCTAAGTAAATAAGATGAAATTTAGAAGAACAAATAAAGGGATATCATAACCCAAAGTAATTACGTTATTGCATCCACTAACATTTTTATATATAATATGATTTAATGAGTTGTTATTTTCTTTCTATATGCTGTATTCAACGCGATTTCAGGAGAAGCACTCATATATTTTAACTAACGGGGGAACGAACATGTCCAACATTTTATTTGTAAAAGCAAACGACCGTCCTGCGGATCAAGCAGTCAGCGTCAAATTGTACGATGCATTTTTGAGCGCATACAAAGAATCTCACCCAGGTGACACCATCACTGAGTTGGATCTCTACAATACAGATATCCCTTACTACGGTAACACTGTAATTACAGGTGGATATAAAGCAGCTAACGGTATCGAAGCAACTGCTGAAGAGCAGCAAGCTGCTGCACTCGCAGCACAATTGCAAGATCAATTCCTGGCAGCTGACAAAGTGGTATTTGCATTCCCACTGTGGAACTTCACTGTTCCTGCACCACTGGTAAACTACATTTCCTACCTGAGCCAAGCTGGAAAAATGTTCAAATACACAGCTGAAGGCCCTGTAGGTTTGGTTGGCGACAAAAAAGTGGCATTGCTGAATGCACGTGGCGGCGTTTACTCTGTTGAGCCAATGGCATCTGCTGAAATGTCCGTAAAATATGTAACAAACGTACTGAACTTCTGGGGTATCCAAAACCCTGAGCTCGTTATCGTTGAAGGTCACAATGCTTCACCTGATCGTTCCCAAGAGATCGTTGATGCTGGCCTGAAATTGGCAACTGAAGTAGCAGCAAGCTTCTAATCGCTATTATATAGAATTATTTAGAAAGAGCCTGTGATCTCCTCGGAGATTACAGGCTCTTTTGTATGCAACATAATTACTGCAATTATTTATTTTCATCTATTTATTTATTTTGGGACAACGGGCCAGAAGCTTTGCCTTGGTGTACCAGATACTGCTCTCTTGCCTCCGCAATTTCCCCTAGCTGTTCCACAATAAAATCCTCGGGAGAGTCCAGACTCCCTGGCACCATTAGATGATGTTCTAATGTATCATGGTCTTCCAGCATATGAGAATGCTCGGTAAGGGCTTGAGCCCCTTTGATCGTAAGTACGTATTTTCCGCGTGACAATCGTTCGAACCAACCATAGTAATTTTTCTGCAAAATGGCTGCAGCAGATCCAACTCCGGTTTGTCTCGCAAGCACGGCAGGGGAGGCTTCGCCTTGGGTTCGCAGGGCAGAAGCGACACGCAGCGCCTTCTCCCGATATGCGGTTACCAGCTGCCTGCGGGTACTGCCGCCCGTGTTATAGTCTCCGCTGCGTTCTTCAAATTCCCGCAGCAGCCGCTGACGCCTTACTCCACCTTTACGGGAAGAAGTCTGGTTTGTACCGTTCATTGCCGCAGGCTCGCATAGCACATCAATGAGTGGTGATTTTGTCTTGTAGAACGTCACCGTAATCAGGCCAAGCCCAAGCTGGTGGCACAGTGCTGTGAGTTCGCTCCAGCGCTGGTTAACAGCCCCGCGTTTGCTCCGGTTGCGCTCTACAGCCAGATAAACGAACGGACTAAGTTTTAGTCTCTGCATCCCCTGGAGCAACAACGAAAGATTGAAGGTCTTTTTCATCTCCACAATAAGGGGCTCGTCTTGATCAGATCTGACTCCGACGAGGTCACAGTGTTTGACTTCTGCCTTGATCAGGAATCCCTGCTTCTCGAAAAATGCTTTTAGAGGCGAATATAACTCGGTCTCGTATTTTACTGCCATCGTTCCTGCTCCTTTCTTAAGAAGTTGTCCGTGACGGGACGTTGTCCGGTTTCCTGAATTTAGAACCTTAATTATATCATAACCGTGCTTTTTTTTCTGAGGGCACAAGATGTCTGATAGAACAGGGAAAAGGAGAAATTATGAACCGTGAATTGAAAAAAAGAGGTCAACTTATCCGATTTGCCGCATAGGTATGTAATACACTTTTCACAACAAAACAAGACGTTTGGACAGAGGGTGGCGGGACTAATCCGGACCGCAGATTGGTATTCAAGCAGGAGCTGCAATTCTATTGATTTCTTCATACCATTCGGAATGGTTGACAATCACACTAAAGGAGCCATGGGAGGTACCAAGCATGAATATTTTTGAACGCGTTGCGGAATATCGGGCAGAGAGTGACCGTTTGTCTTGGAATGGAACATTTGAAGATTATATTGCTTTGCTGAGAGAGGACCCGACTCCGGCGATGACGGCTCACGCACGAGTGTACCAGATGATTGAATCGTTTGGGGTGGAAGAAGTCGGGGGGCATAAACGGTACAAGTTTTTTGAACAGGAAATTTTCGGGCTGGATCGCTCCATTGAGAAGCTGGTCGAGGAATATTTCCATTCGGCAGCACGCCGTCTGGATGTACGGAAACGGATCTTGCTCCTTATGGGTCCTGTAAGTGGAGGCAAGTCGACGCTCGTCACATTGCTGAAGCGGGGTCTTGAACAGTTCTCGCGGACTGAAAAGGGTGCCGTTTACGCCATCGAGGGATGCCCGATGCATGAGGAACCCCTGCACTTAATCCCTCTGGAGCTTCGTCCCGAAGTGGAAAAGGAGATTGGTGTTCGCATTGAGGGCAACCTGTGCCCATCTTGCCAGATGAGACTACGTACCGAATATGGCGGGGATATCAGCCGCGTCAAGGTAGAACGGGTTATCATCTCCGAGGACAACCGAATAGGAATCGGAACATTTAGTCCGTCCGATCCGAAGTCACAGGATATCGCAGATCTCACAGGCAGCATCGACTTCTCGACCATTACCGAGTTCGGTTCCGAATCCGACCCGCGTGCGTATCGTTTTGACGGCGAGTTAAACAAGGCGAATCGTGGATTGATGGAGTTCCAGGAGATGTTGAAATGTGATGAAAAGTTTCTGTGGAACCTCTTATCGCTAACGCAGGAGGGCAATTTCAAAGCAGGCCGGTTTGCCTTAATCAGTGCCGATGAAATGATTGTTGCTCATACCAATGAGTCCGAGTACAAATCATTTATCTCGAATAAAAAGAATGAAGCCCTGCAATCCCGGATGATTGTTATGCCTATCCCATATAATCTGAAGGTCTCCGAAGAAGAGAAGATTTATGGAAAGCTCATTCAGCAAAGTGACATGAAACATGTTCATATTGCGCCGCATGCGCTGCGGACCGCAGCTATTTTCTCCATACTTACCCGCTTGAAGGAAACGAAAAAACAAGGCATGGATCTCGTTAAAAAGATGCGGATGTATGATGGTGAGGAAGTTGAGGGTTACAAGGAAGCCGATCTGCGTGAAATGCAAAATGAGTATCTGGATGAAGGTATGTCCGGCATTGATCCACGTTATGTCATCAACCGGATATCCAGTGCTTTGATTAAGCAAAACCTTCAGTGCATTAACGCGTTGGATATTTTGCGGGCAATCAAGGACGGTCTGGATCAGCATGCTTCCATTACCAAAGAAGAACGCGAGCGTTACCTGAACTTTATTGCTCTGGCGCGTAAAGAATATGATGAACTGGCCAAGAAGGAAGTGCAAAAAGCATTTGTGTATTCGTTTGAAGAGTCTGCCAAAACGCTGTTCGAAAACTACCTCGATAACATCGAGGCCTTCTGCAACTGGTCCAAAATCCGTGACCCGTTAACCGATGAGGAGATGGATCCGGATGAGCGTTTAATGCGTTCAATTGAGGAGCAGATCGGTATATCCGAAAATGCGAAAAAAGCATTCCGGGAAGAGATTCTGATCCGTATCTCAGCATACTCCCGCAAAGAGCGCAAGTTTGAATACAGCAGCCACGACCGACTGCGGGAAGCGATTGAAAAGAAGCTGTTTGCAGACCTGAAAGACATCGTCAAGATTACGACTTCAACCAAAACACCAGATGCTACACAATTGAAACGGATGAACGAGGTCATCAAACGATTAATTGAAGAACATGGATATACGGCAGCCAGCGCAAATGAACTGCTGCGTTATGTGGGCAGTCTGTTGAATCGCTAACTGTATCAAAACCATTCCGGATCAGGCTCCTGATGCCTGCTGTGAGGCTCCTTCACGGCAGGTGAAGGGGTCTTTTTGCATGAACAGTTGATAAAACAAGCGAAAAAACTGACACCATAAGTTAAATTCGTGACAAATTAGTTCTAATGGTTTATGTAAATTTAGGTCATTTAGTCTATAATCGGTACAGTAATTTTACAAATTGGTGATTTTTAGTAGTTATTAAGGAGTTGACGGAACTAGTTATGAGTATTACTGCAGCAAGACAAAAGCAACTCGATTATATTGGTCTGACAAAAGCAGATCTTCAATTGCTTGCCGACCACAGGCCGGTATTCCAGAAGGTTGTGCATGACGTGGTGGATCACTTCTACAATCATGTCGGGAGGTATCCTGAGCTTGCAGAAATGATCACCCGGTTTTCTTCCATTGAACGGTTGAAGGAAACGCAGCAAATGTACTGGCTGTCCATGACTGACGGCATAGTGGACGAGGCTTATATTGAACAGCGTATTGCCATTGGATTAGTGCATTCACGCATTGGATTATCTGAAGATTATTATCTGGGGACATATATGGTTTATCTCGATATTGCAACAAGCATCTTTCAGCAAGTCATCCCTGAGTCCTGGCATCGTGTTATTCAGGCGCTGAGCAAAATGTTTAATCTCGACTCCCAGCTTGTTCTTGAAGCTTATGAGAAGAAGGAAAAGGAAAAACTGAATCAGCTTGCTGAAGAACAGGAGCATACTTTGCAGGCGGTTACGCAGATTACCCAGCAACTTACGGGAATGATCTGCGAATTGAACGAGAATGCCCAGGCTATTTCCGATGTTGCGAGAGAAACGGCTGCCTCACAGGATCAAGCCCATGAATTGCTGGAGGCATTAACAGATGAGATCCATCAGATCGGCAAGATGGGAGAACTCATTCGTGAAATTTCGGAGCAAAGCCATCTGGTTGGTCTGAACGCAGCCATCGAAGCTGCGCATGCAGGCGAATTCGGACGGGGGTTCGAGGTTGTTGCAAGTGAAGTCCGGAAGCTCGCAGCCAGTTCACGTGAGGCACAGGGGAAAATCCAGGCGAACCTCGAACAGATTATGAGGAAGCTTGGAAGTGTACAACAAGAATCGCAGCACACATCTCAAGGAGCGAGACGCCAAGCTTCCCGTTCGGAGGAACTTGCTGTATTCGCAACCACGATGGAGAATCTTGCCCTCGATCTGAGAAAATTGGACAGGCAAATATAGGCTGTTAGCACTCCAGTATCCTGCGATACCGTTTCTGGCTGTTTTAAGCTATAATGGGTAGACAAACCTGCCGAATGACATAGTAAATGCAGCCGGAGACAGGGGATTTGAAAGAGGTTGAGGTGATCAGGTGGCTTCTATCCATGATGTGGCCAAAGAAGCGGGCGTATCTGTTGCAACCGTTTCCAAAGTGCTGAACGATTATCCCGATGTAAGTGACAAAACTCGCAAAAAAGTCAATATAGCCATCGAACTATTGAAATATCAACCGAATGTAGTGGCTCGCGGACTTGTAAAACGCCGTTCTTGGACGGTAGGGGTGCTGCTCACGGTTCCCTTTACCAATCCGTTTGTTTCAGAATTGCTGGAAGGTATCAAGACAGCACTGGAGAATAGCGGTTATGATCTTGTCCGTTTGTCCACACGTTTCGACGATCCGGGATACTCGTTTATCAAACATTGCCGCAGCCGGAATGTGGATGGCGTTGTTGTGTTCGGAGAAGGAAGAGACAACAAAAGTATCGAGGAATTGGTTCAAGCAGAGATCCCGACCATGTTTATTGACACGGATTTGTTTGGCAAACGGGCCGGGTATATTACTACGGATAATTCCAATGCCATTGCAATGAGCGTCAAGCATTTGCATGAGCTGGGCCATCACAAGATAGCCTATATTTCGGGTACACTGGGACCTGCTGTAGCCAATCTTCGGCTGGAAGGCTACCGTGAAGGACTGCGCGAATGCGGTATTCCGTATTCCACAGTTTATCTCGAAGTATGTGATTATTCCTTCGAAGAGGGAAGTAAGGCAGCACGGCGATTGCTGGCATTGAAAGATCAACCAACAGGGATCGTCTGCGCTTCAGACATGGCTGCATTCGGTGCGATTCATGAAATTGAGAAACACGGTCTAAGCGTGCCTGAGGACATTTCGGTCGTTGGCTTCGACAATACGTATTACGCTCAGGTATTTAAGCCTGGATTAACTACGATTAATCAAAACATCTATTCTATCGGCATCAAGTCGATTGAGTATTTGATTGCGATGATTGAAAACCCGGATTACTCTCCGCCGGTTGTTACGGAGCCGTCCAATCTGGTTGTCCGGCAGACCACTGCACCTGTCAAAGAGTGACGGTCGCGAATAAGCACAGCCGCTCTGGCTGTGCTTATTGAGTGTGTAAAACGAGAGAAGACTACATAGATGCCCTTAAGGAATCTTCATGTTCAATGGCTTCATTCTTGAAGTTTAAATACCTGTATTAATGGTCCGTATTACTGGAAAAAAGTGTTGATTTCCGTCACTAGGACGTTTAGACTATAAACATCACTATTAACGGGTTTCTGATGTATGACTGCCGTGCTATGAAAGCTGGTGGTCACGAGTCAAAATGAAACGAAGGGAGTGCCTGTCACCCGGACAGTGCACTGCCTTCTTTTTTACATTATGCCTACATACAAGATACTTCCCGGTTGAAAGGAAAGACAGAGTGGAACACCTACATGGAACGTATAACTTGGAACTGGTTGTTTTATCTTACATTATTGCTGCTCTTGCATCATACGCTGCACTTGACCTTGCTGGCCGGGTAAGCTTGGCAAAAGGAATATCTAGAAGGATATGGCTTGCCAGCGGAGCCATGTCCATGGGGCTTGGCATCTGGTCCATGCATTTTGTGGGCATGCTGGCTTTTGTTCTTCCCATGCACGTGTCCTATTCCATGGACAAAGTCGTCCTGTCCGTCCTGCTCGCGGTTGCTGCATCAGGGATTGCGTTACACATTGCAGGCCGGAAATCGGGCAGTGGGCGCCAGATTGTTGTCGCCGGTCTGCTCATGACTGCGGGCATCACCAGCATGCACTATGTGGGTATGGCTGCCATGTCCGTTCCAATCAGTTACGAGGCAGACATGGTGTTTGCTTCTGTACTCATCGCAGCAGGTGCCTCCTTTGCAGCACTATGGCTTATGTTTTATTTGAGCCAGCACCGGACGCGGTTTACATGGGTTTACAAATTGGGCAGTGGGCTCATTATGGGGCTGGGAATTACAGGTATGCATTACACAGGGATGTCCGCTGCGCAATTTCATCAGCATTCGCATGCACAGATGGTAACTTCCATGATGCAGATTGAACCGGGGTTATTGGCGTACCTGGTTGCAGCAGGTACGTTCCTTACTCTTGGATTGACACTCTTTGGCATTTATATCAATCAACGAATGTCCATGAAAGATCAGCGAATTCGTGAAAATGAGCAGTGGTATCAAGCTCTGTATGAGAACCATTCAGACGCCATTATATCGGTAAACAATGAGGGAATTGTCAAAGGATTAAATGCGGCAGTTACGCGTATTACAGGATATCCGGAGCGACTGGTGATTAATCGTTCTCTGGATGAAATATCGAAGCATATTGATATCCACTGGAGTTCGAATCAGCTTCAAAGCTTGGATTTATCGGGTGCAAGCCTGGAACAACGTTATTATACGGCAAGTATGAAAGGGATTCATGGACAGCACTTGGATTTAAGCATTAGTGTAGTACCTGTTTTGATTGAAGGCAGCGATGTTGGCAGCCATATTTTGATCAAGGATATTACCGAGGAGAAGCAGGCACAGGAGATGATTCGTCATCAGGCCACACATGATCCGCTTACCGGCCTGCCAAACAGACGTAAACTGGATGAGGTTTTGGCTGAAACAATTGCAACTTCCGTGATATCCAATCATTCGTTCGCCGTAATGGTGATGGATATCGACCGTTTCAAAATGATCAATGATTCACTGGGCCATTCCATTGGAGATGTTTTTCTTAGGGAGGTCAGCGACCGAATTCTTAAGGCAATCCGTGCATCCGATCCTAAAGGCATGGATAACGTGATGCTGGCCCGAATGGGTGGTGACGAATTCACACTCGTCGTCATGAACGAGCAGGGGAATGAGGAACGTGTGGCGAGCTTGGCAGAGCAAATTGTTGGAGCCATCCAATTACCGTACCGGTTAAAAGAGAATGATTTTTACGTTACAGCCAGTATCGGTATTGCCATGTACCCGGAACATGGAACGGAAGTGGATACCCTGTTGAAGCATGCGGACACTGCCATGTATGAAGTGAAGAAAAATGGCAAAAACGGATTTCAGTTCTATACCACACAACTGGATTCCGAATTGTATGAGCGGATTGAGCTGGAGGGATATCTGCGCAAAGCGCTTGAACGCGATGAATTGCTCCTGTATTACCAGCCGCAGATTCGCACAGCAGATAGCCGGATGATCGGCGTGGAAGCCCTGATTCGCTGGAATCATCCACATAAGGGGATTTTGTCACCAAATTTGTTCATTCCCATTGCCGAGGAAACGGGTATCATCTATGACATAGGGAACTGGACGCTGCGGGAAGCCTGCAGGCAGATGAAACAATGGCATGCCAGCGGCGGTCCGTTGATTCCGGTGTCAGTAAACCTGTCGAGCCAGCAATTCCATCAGTCCAATCTCGTGGAGCAAGTTCAGAATGCCCTGGCAGAAACAGGGCTGGAAGCCCGCTACCTGGAACTTGAAATTACGGAAAGCATGATGATGGATGCTTCCGTCTCAACAGGCATTCTGAATGAACTTACTTCACTCGGAGTCAAGATTAGTCTGGATGACTTCGGTACAGGGTACAGCTCGCTGAGTTACCTGAAGCATTTTCCGATTCATAAGCTGAAGATCGACCGTTCGTTTGTTACAGACATCACCGAGAATCAGAGTGACCAGGCGATTGTCGGGACCATTATCACCATGGCACAGAATCTGAAGATGGATGTTATTGCAGAAGGCATTGAGACCAAAGGACAATTGGATATCCTGATGCAGAACGACTGCCGGGAAATTCAGGGATATTACTTTAGCCGTCCATTGCCAGCAAGTGAAGTGGAACAAGATTTCTTTGTTCCGCTGCGCCTGCCGGGAAATCCCATCATTCTTGGATAAGTAAGTTTGTTTAGATATGCCAAGCGGCAAGTCCCCGCCATCTGCCAGGGACTTGCCGCTTTTTTTGGTACGCTTTTATATAGAAGAAACCTACATAAATTTCCGGTGGTGCTTCTTGCCGTCATAGGTGAACCAGATTGGTTTATCCTCGACTCGGGTTTCCAGATGAACCGTTCGCCCCCAGAGCCGGTACAGATAAGGGAGGGTGCGCTCCATATACTTCAGGTCCAGCTCGATACCTTCGTACTGGTGCTTCAGCACAAGTTCACCTGTCCGCAGGTAATCGGCGTCTTGAACGACCAGGTACGGAGATCCTCCGTTAATACGAGAGAATACAAGTTGATCGCGTATGTTTTCCCAGGACTTGTCGGTGATTTTCCAGTCCGGGCCTTTTTTCTCGAATACATAGAGATCCAGATCTTCAGTCAGCTGCTTCGTCATGTAATTTCGGATGAAGGAGGTATCGGAATCGAATTCGCGAACCTCGAACATTTTGGCACGGCCCTGACCCGTTTTGCGGCCAAAGCGCTCCTGCTCTTCCCTGGATGGATGATCCCAGCGGCGTTCAATATCTTCAAAAATTTTCAGCCCCAGATAGTACGGATTCAAACTTTGTTTGGATGGCTGCACCACGGAAGAATTCAATTTGGCAAATTCAATGGTATCTTCACTACTCAGGTCGAGCTCGCGTATAATGCGTTGATGCCAGTAGGAAGCCCAGCCCTCGTTCATGATCTTGGTTTCCATCTGCGGCCAGAAATACAACATCTCTTCACGCATCATACTCATAATATCCCGCTGCCAATCCGTCAGCACTTCCGAGAACTCCTGAACAAACCACATGATGTCCTTTTCCGGCTCGGGCGGGAAGTGATGGACCTGTATTCCTTCGGATGGAGCTTCCTCTTTCTGCATATCGTCAAGCGACCATAAGTCGTCATATCGACCTTCTGGACGTGGTGCCTTTTCGCCACGCTGCTCCCGCATTTTCATCTCCATATAACGTTGTTTGTCCAAATGACGGGGTTTGATGAGTTGAGGGTCCACATGTTCCTGAATGGCGATAACGGCATCGATGAATGACTCAACAGCTTCGGTTCCGTACTCCATTTCGTAGTTGCTGATCCGATCCGCCGTGGCGGCCATGCTTTCGACCATATTGCGGTTTGATTTGGAGAAACGGGCATTGTTTTTGAAGAAGTCACAGTGCGCGAGCACGTGGGCCACGATCAACTTGTTCTGAATCAGGGAATTGCCATCCAACAGGAAGGCATAGCAAGGGTTGGAGTTAATGACGAGCTCATAAATTTTACTAAGCCCAAAATCATACTGCATCTTCATCTTGTGAAACGTTTTGCCAAAGCTCCAGTGACTGAACCGGGTTGGCATCCCGTAGGCTCCGAAGGTATAAATGATGTCTGATGGGCAGATCTCATAACGCATCGGATAGTAATCCAGGCCGAATCCATCGGCAATCTCCATTATCTCGGCAATGGCGTATTCAAGGTCGCGGATTTCATCTGTCATCTTACGCTGCCTCCTTCCCGTTTCTGGAAAAAGCTGCGCAAAGCTTTGTACAC
Organism: Paenibacillus sp. ACRRY; assembly: GCF_022346995.1. Classification (GTDB taxonomy): domain Bacteria; phylum Bacillota; class Bacilli; order Paenibacillales; family Paenibacillaceae; genus Paenibacillus. Next base: position 262,598 of record NZ_JAKRNM010000005.1, read on the forward strand.
TTCGCCTTTTTCTTTGATCACATAGTACATAAACTGATCCATCTTAATATGACGGTAAGCCGACATTAATGTACTGCTGCGGTTATATTGATTGACCTCTCCATATCCAAACATGTTGCTGCGCTTCATTAACTCACCAATCAGTTTCACGCAGCGTTCATTATCCGAGGTAAGGTTATCCCCATCTGAGAAATGAAACGGATAGATGTTGTAGCTGGAAGGAGGGTAACGCCGATCAATGATATCAAGAGCCTTCATATATACAGAGGAGCAGATCGTTCCTCCGCTCTCGCCGCGAGTGAAAAATTCTTCTTCCGTTACTTCTTTGGCTTCAGTGTGATGGGCCAGAAATACAATTTCAACCTTCTCGTACTGGCGGCGCAGAAAACGTGTCATCCAGAAGAAGAAACTGCGAGCGCAGTACTTTTCAAATGAACCCATAGATCCTGAAGTATCCATCATGGCGATAATGACGGCGTTGGACTGCGGAATAATTTTGTCTTCCCATGTCTTGTAACGCAGGTCATCCGGACTGATATGGTGAATACCGGGATTCCCGGTTGTGGCATTGCGCCGAAGGTTTTCAAGGATGGTTCGTTTCTTGTCAATGTTGGACTGCATGCCTTTTTTGCGGATATCATTGAATACCACGGTATGTGTTTCAATCTGATCCTTGTCTTTCTGCTTCAGATCCGGAAGCTCAAGTTCAGAGAACAGCATATCTTCCAGTTCTTCAATACTGACTTCGGCTTCTACGATATCATGACCAGGCTGATCTCCGGCTTTTTCGCCTTTGCCCGGTTTTTGTGAGGCAGGATCACGACCGATGACATCTCCGACCTGACTGTCACCGTCACCTTGACCGACATGTTTTTGCTTTTGGTAGTTATACACAAAACGGTACTCATCCAGACTGCGGATTGGTACCTTGATGATTTGTTGTCCATCGGACATGATAATATTTTCTTCCGTAATCAGATCAGGCAGATTTTGCTTAATGACATCTTTAACCTTTTGCTGATGGCGCTGCTGGTCCTGGTACCCTTTGCGGTGAAGCGACCAATCTTCCCGGGATACGACGAACGAGTAAGGCTGGTGTGAATTTGACATGTAGGCACCCCCCATTGATTACGCGGCACAGTTTGGCCTGTCGGTAATTAAGTATATTCACCGGCGGGGACGATATGTGATGCGAGAGGAGATAAAATGATACAATTTAAGCGACTGCGTTTTTGATAACAGCTCAAAATGCCTGATGCAACGGGAACTTTTTACAGAAACGATGAACATGTATGACAAACTTCCTTTAAAATAAGGACAGGCATTGAATTGGCATTCTGTCTAGAATGCATGAAAAGGAAGGATTCTACTTGGATAAACGGGCCGTTAAAGCTTGGATTATGTACGACTGGGCCAATTCTGCATACGCGACCACGGTACTGGCCGCCGTACTTCCGGTCTTCTATGCTTCGGTAGCTGCGGCAACGCTGGATGCTGACACAGCGGCATCTTACCTGGCCTATACGCACTCGGTCGGGATGTTATGTGTGGCCTTGTTAACCCCGCTGCTGGGAGCGTTGTCGGATCTGTCTGGCCGCAAAGGGGATTTTCTACGCGTATTTGCTATCACGGGAATGATTGCAACACTTGGCTTCAGTAAGGTTGGAGAAGGGGACTGGCTGCTGGCTTCCGCCTTGCTTGTGATCTCGACCATTGGATTTGCTGGCGGGAATACTTTCTATGATGCAATGCTGCCTGATCTGGTGTCTGCGGAACGCAGGGATATGATTTCATCCAAAGGGTATGCGTATGGTTACATTGGCGGTGGATTACTGCTGGCAGTCAACATGCTCATGATTCAGCAGCCTGGTTGGTTCGGGATGGGAAGTACGCTGGCAGGTACCAGACTTGCTTTTATCTCTGTAGCGCTCTGGTGGCTGTTATTCTCCATTCCGCTATTTCGTCATGCTCCCCGCCGCCCTGCGGCACCGGATATGCCTGGATCGTGGAAGGGGTACGCAGAGGTAGGGATACGAAGATTGCGCCAAACCTTTCGCCAAATGCTTCGTTTTCCCCAGTTGATACGAATGCTGGTGGCTTTTTGGTTTTTTAATGATGGGATCAATACGATTATTCTAATGGCGACCATCTATGGGACAAGTATTGGCATTGGGACAGCCGATCTGATGCTTGCGCTGCTGCTTACCCAATTTATCGGTTTTCCATGCACCTTGCTGCTTGGCGCATGGGCGCAGCGCTGGGGAGCGAAGCGGATATTGATGTTGAGTCTGTCCATCTACGTGTGTATTGTCATCCTCGGTTATTTCATGACAGAAGCCATCCATTTTTACTTGCTTGCCGGACTGGTTGGCGTAGTGCAAGGCGTCAGTCAATCGACTGCCCGTTCATTGTTTAGCAACCTAATGCCTTCAGGCAGGACAGGGGAGTATTTTGGCTTTGTTAACATCACCGGCAAATTTTCATCCATTTTCGGCCCGTTTGTTTTTGGCTGGGTGGGCCAGATTACGGGTTCAAGCAGGTGGGGCATTCTTTCCCTGCTCTTTTTCTTCCTTGCGGGTATGGCCGTTCTAATGACAGTTAAAGTGAAGCAAGGCATGAACGACGCACTTGAGGCAGATCAGGAAGAAGGCCGTATTTTGGGATCCGTTATCCCTTCTCCTGGAGTGAACGCCAAGGCATAGTGGATCAATAGAACATAATCTTTTTTTGAAAACAAATAATGAAAAATAGCTGCTCCGGAACTGTTTATCAGAAACAGATTCGGAGTTTTTTCATGTTTGCGCACAGTCATATTTCGTAGGGACAGTGGAATAAGTATGGAGTGCTGAGTTGTCGGTGGAGGAAAATAGTGTACGGAAAAGGAAATTATGAAAAAGTGAAAATAAAAGATTGACATGATACATTTTGTATCATAGAGTAAAACTATGAATACAAACCGTATCTGAAAGATGTCGAAACATCATAGAATTGAACTTGTGCATCTTCTGTTTCGTCAAAAAAAGGATGAGAATTCGATGACCAACTGCATGCTCATTATATCGGACAGAGGAGGGGATGCCGGTGGTAGATGTTCAAGGTAACGGACTTGTCTTTTTACTCTGTGTCCCTCGTAGTGGAAGCTCACTATCCACCGTCATGCTGCAGAACCACAGCCGCATATTTGCAACACAGGAAATGTGGTTTCTGATGAATCTGGTGGATCTGTCGAAAGCAGATGCTCGTCCTTACGGAGGAAGCCCCATTGTTCGTCAGTTTTATAGTTCCATGGTCTCAGATGATGTATATGAAAAGGCATGCAGGAGCTTTGCCCTTGAAATATATAACGGATTTCTGCAGGGGAATGCAGCAGATTTCGTTGTCGATAAATCTCCACGTTATTACTATATGCTCGAATGGCTGGACCGACTTTTTCCAGAGTCCAAGCGTATCCACCTTCAGCGTAATCCACTCTCCATCGCAGCTTCCTATAAGAAAGTTAATCGTAACCAAGGAGAAGGGTTTGATCTGGTCAGCAGTCTGAAAAGCCCACATTTGAATATGAAAGCCGTCGATCTAACGCTCGGCTTGCTTCGCCTAAATGATTATTTCGCAGTAAAGAATGCCAATGCACATGAGCTTCGTTATGAACAGCTAGTCTCCAAGCCAAAAGAAGAAGTTGAAAAGTTATGTGCGTTTCTCGGCGTTGGATATGAAGAGGGCATGGAGCAATATGGCCTTCATATGGATAGTTCGAAATCCAACATGTTCTACAGTATGGGGGTCGGGGACCCGTTCTTGTCTACACATCAAGAAGCACACAAAAATTCTGTTAACAACTGGAAAAGTATACTGGATACAGCTGAAGTCGAAACATATTGCCGTGTTTTGGGGGCAGACGTGTTCCATCGTATGGGTTATTCTGAACAGCTGCATGAGGCGGAACAATGGACAGGAGTCCGTTATGAAGCAGCGCCGGATCAGGAAGTCATTGAACGACTTGGCCAGCAGTTTACGGAAGCATCGGGGTGCAGATGGAAACCACATTACGGCATACAGGGGGCCCCATCCATAACTAAGGCGAGAGATGAGATGCACGGAGCAGCCCACACTTCGGAGTCCAATACAGATCCCACCTTAGCTGCGCTTGCCACAATCAGACAATTGGAAGCAGCACTTCGTGCAGCAGACAACCGCTTGGAGCGAGGATACAGTGAGCAGGAACGATTGAAGAAGCAGCTGGCTTCTGCTCATAGCAAGCTTCAGCGAATTAAATCCTGGATTCCATTTGGTAACCAAATCAGTGCGTGGGCATCCCAGCGCAAGATACTTCGGGGAGGAAAGTCATGAGTGCCATAGCGGGAATTGTTCATACCGATGGTCAGGAAGCGTTTTGGGAAGATAGCTGGCGCCTGTACGCAAGCTTGGGACATATTCCGGCGGATACAACCGGGGTTTGGAAAGGAAACCAGGCATTCCTGAGTTGTCATGCCCAGTGGATTACACCTGAATCAGTCAACGAGAAGCTGCCTCTGGTTGATGAGGTCAGTGGTCTTACGATAACCGCGGATGCTATTTTGGATAACCGGGAGCAGCTCGCTGATCAGTTATTCATCTCCAGAAGCCAGTTGTCCGTCCTCTCGGACAGTGAACTGATCTTGAGAGCCTATCAGCAATGGGGTGAACAGGTAGCCAGCAAGCTGATTGGGGACTTTGCTTTTGCAATCTGGGACGACCGCAAACGGACATTGTTTGCAGCAAGGGATATTACCGGCATGAGAACGTTCTATTATCGGCATGACGGCAAACGTTTCTCATTTTGCACACTCATTGGCCCTTTGCTTGATCTCGAAGGGGTAACCAAGGATCTGAATGAGACCTGGTTATCCGAATTTCTCGCCATCCCGGAAATGCATGGCTCGGCAGATATTCACATGACGGCATATCGTGGAGTGAACCAATTACCTCCTGCTCATACTCTAGTCTTCCGAGCGGCCACTTTCAAAGTGGAACTGAAGCAGTATCATCGCTGGGACGAAGTAGAGCCGCTGCTTCTCAAATCGGACGGGGAATACGTTGAAGCATTTCGTGATGTATTTACTCAGGCCGTCAGTGCCCGCTTACGAACCCATCGGCAGGTGGCAGCTGCATTAAGCGGTGGACTGGATTCTGGTGCTGTTGCCGGCTTTGCTTCGGGGTCTCTGCGCAGTCAGGGGAAGAGGCTGAATGCGTACAGTTACGTGCCTGTGTCTGATTTTACGGATTATACCTCCAAAACGCTGCTAGCTGATGAACGACCTTTCATTCGCTCCACAGTGGATCACATCGGAAATATATCGGAGAACTATCTTGATTTCGAGGGCAGGAGTCCTTTTAGTGAGATAGATACCTGGCTGGACATGATGGAAATGCCTTATAAGTATTTCGAAAATTCGTTCTGGATCCGAGGCTTTTACGAAAAGGCAAGTCAGCAGGATGCAGGTGTTCTCCTTACAGGAGCCAGGGGGAATTTCACCATTTCCTGGGGGCCTGCACTGGACTATTACGCCAGTCTGATGAAACGTGGCCGCTGGATCCGCATGCTGCAGGAGATGAGGCAATATTCCCAGCGAACGGGTATGAAGTTTTCCAGAATTGCTCGTATTACTGCACAAAAAGCCTACCCGGAACGTTTCCACAATGCCTCCAAAGGGGCTGCAAATGTCGCGACCAACCAACTTATCCATCCGGAATTTGCGAGCAGAACAGGGGTGCTGGAGCGACTCGGATCACTGGTTATGCTTCAGGGAGGAGCTAGGGCAGATGCACTGAAAGTAAGAGCCGAGAAATTCAACAATCTGGCCATAGCAAACAAGAATGGAGCAGTAGCTACCAAATGTTCCTTGCGTTACCGGGCATGGGAGCGTGACCCTACCAGTGATGCCCGCGTTATTCAATTTTGCCTGTCGGTGCCTATCGAACAGTATGTCAGCAAGGGAACAGATCGCTCCCTAATCCGGCGTGCAACTTCACCTGAATTGCCTGATAAGGTAAGACTCAATCAACGTGTTCGCGGCATACAGCCCGCGGATTGGCTGCACCGGATGATCCCTGATTGGGGCGCTTTTACCGCAGAGGTGCAGACGCTTTGTTCTGATAGTCGTGTAGCCGGCATATTAAACACCGAGCGAATACAATTGGCGCTAAAAAACATACCGGATCCACGGCCAGAACTTGCCTCTCACCCGGATATGCGTTTGATGATGCACAGCCTGATCGTCTACCGCTTCATCCGCAAATTTTGAACGCTAGATTTACATACTAGGCAGCATTGTAAACTCTTGAAAGGAGGTGACAACAATGGAAAAGAAAGAATGGCAAGCACCTGCACTGGAAGTGTTGGAAGTAAACCAAACTATGGCTGGAACTGGATTCAGACAAATCGACTGGATCTCCGATCACGATGCTGATCTCTACGATCCAACTTCCTAAGTTATTAAGTTTTACGAAGAGCTATCATACTTAAAGGGCGGAAAGACAAGATTATCTTTTCGCCTCCGCCCTTATATTTGATTCCTATGAATATAAGGGCTTTTTTACATTCAGCATTGCTAAGGAGGAGTCATTCATTGTTGCCTGTGCAGTATGAAGCATATGGATTGCGTTGGCTAAGCCAATTTCAAATGCCAGAACTCCAGATCGTGCAGAACAGTAGTCAGGATGCTGGTGATATTGACGTACATATCCAGTCTGCCGATTTAACCACGCTGTGGGAAGCGTGGAATGTGGGGAATGAAAATTTCGTATCTCGTGACGGCAGTCTTTTTTTTCGAATTGAAGATACAGGCATCTTTCTGATTGAACAAGGACGCAGAATTATCGTTAACCCTAAGCAGAACGCTGATGAAAAAAAAGTTCGCTTGTTTATTCTTGGTACTTGCATGGCTGTCATCATGATGCAGCGGGGTATCCTTCCACTACACGGAAGTGCTGTGGTTATTGATGGCTGGGCTTATGCATTTGTGGGGCATTCAGGTGCGGGGAAATCCACTTTATCAGCGGCTCTGGCTTCACGTGGGTATCCGCTTCTGACCGATGATGTCGTTGCACTAACATGGGATGCCGGAGGAAGAGCTATTGTATCTCCAGGGTATCCACAGCAGAAGCTGTGGCAGCCCAGCCTGGATGGGTTTGGCATGAAAGAGGAGAATTATGCCACCGTGCATGCCGAGATAACGAAGTATGCCATACCGGTTCAGCATTATTTTCATGAGAGAGCTGTCCCGCTTGCCGGCATTTTTGAGCTGAATCCCAAACCGGATGACGTAAAGAAGCCGATTCAATTGACGCAGGTTCACGGATTGGAAAGACTTCACCTGCTGTGTACACATACCTTCCGAAGTACTCTTGTCGCAAGACAAGGCCTTGCACAGTGGCTGTTCGAGACCGTTTCGAGATTATCAGCGAGCATAGAAATTAATAGATTGACGAGGTCAGGTTCTGAATTTACTGCATTTGAGATGGTTGAACGGATCACAGATCATGTACGCAAAGGAGTGCACACCGAACAATGAAAAGTACAAAACAATTTGATTGGAAAGATCGTGTGAAGCAGAAGGAAGGTAATCTTGTCAGTGATATGGGCGGAGAAAAGGTCATGATGAGTATCCAAAGTGGAAAATACTACAATCTGGGCAGTACCGGCGGGCGCATCTGGGAACTCCTGTCTCAGGAACGGACAATCGCCGACTTGGTTGATGTTCTGGCTTCCGAGTACGAGATTGATGCGGATACGTGTCACGAACAAGTTATCCCGTTTCTTGAGCATATGTCCCGTGAGGGATTAATCGACGTTGTTCACGAGGATTAAGACGATGTTACGCAAAATCAAAGCTTATCGTTCATTGCCACGTGAAGTCAGGCTTATGGTATGGGAGGCTTACATTCATTTGGGGTGGGCACGAATCCTCAAAGCGAGACCTTTTGCCAAAATCGCCCCTGGGCTCGGCACAGCACAATATGAAACCTCGATGAACGGAATGAATCGAAATCAGATTATAGCGACTAGACATGTTTCCAAAGCCATTTTGCTGGCGAGCAGGTACACATTATGGGAAAGCCGCTGTCTAGTCATGGCGATCGCTGCAATGAAGATGCTGGAACGCCGCAAAATAGAGAGTACGCTGTATATGGGAACTGCGCGCAATAAGCAAGGACAAATGATGGCTCATGCCTGGCTGCGAAGTGGGAAGATTATCGTAACCGGAGCAGATACTATGGACCAATATACGGTTGTCGGCGTGTTTGGCAAGCGTTGTCCGGAGAAGGGAACTGGAGAAATTGTCTATGAATCTTGAATTTGATGATTACACAAAAGGGTTTCCACAGGAGCTCAAACTGATTTTGACGATCATGAAAGATGAGCTGCACGGACTTGCTCCAGAAGCAGTCAAAGCTATAACTGAAAGAATAGACTGGAAGCTCTTTTTACGACTTGTCTATCATCACAGACTGTACTCGGTCCTATATATGAAACTCAAAACATTAGAATCTCCCTTCATTCCTTCGTCTGTTGTGGAGAGTTTAAGGCAGGAATATACCGCGAATACGTTTCGCATGCTGCATCTGACCGCGGAGATGGAACAGGTCTGCGGAGCTTTCAACGATCAGGGAATTCGGAGTATTACGTTAAAAGGACCGGCACTCGCCCACGACCTTTACGGAGATGTATCCTTAAGAACATCCAAGGATTTGGACATTCTCATTCCTTTTGATGATGTGGAGTCTGCGGAACAGATTTTGGAAACGCTCGGTTATGTATCCAAGGAAGGCAAGCGGCGCCCAACCGTGCAGAGCTGGAAGTGGCGGGAGCATCATATCTGTTATAAGCATCCTCGCAAGAAAACTCAAGTGGAAATCCACTGGCGGCTTAATCCGGATTCCGGCAAAGAAACGGATTTTGAGTTGCTTTGGCAGCGCAGTCGGTTCAGTACGTACACGCAAACCCCGATCCGCATGCTGGAAAGAGAAGACTTATGGGCATATCTGGTGACTCACGGCGCCCGTCATGGATGGTTCAGACTACGCTGGCTCATGGACATCGATCAGATGATTCGCAGCATGCCTTTGGATGTGAACCTGTTAACCAGACGCCTGAAAGCCGAAGGGCGGCTCGTTATTGGTGCCCAAGCGCTCCGCCTTGTATCCGTGCTGATGAACACCCCACTGGATGCCGATTATCGCGGATTATTATCCTCTCAAGAACGTGCAGGAGAACGCCTGGCTAAACATGGTGTGTTATTTATGAACGATATGCTGGACACGCCAGCGAATTTACGTAGTTACCGCTCCTATTTGTTTGCACTGAGAAGTACCAGACAGAAGATGTTTTTCTTCATTGAACGATTATATCCAAGTACCTGGGATGTGGAACAAATGCCGCTTCCGCGCTCTTTGCACTTTCTGTATTTTCCGTTACGTCCTTTCCTCTGGTTCTGGCGGCGAATGAAAAGGAACGCGATGACGGAAAGGGGTTAACCAATGATTTCAGAACTTCGATTTTATATGCGCAAGCTTCGTGATGTAACAGGACCCGTTCTCTATTGGAACTTACTTGGCATGATCTGCATTAGTTTGATGGAGGGAATTGGAATTTATATGCTAGTCCCCATGTTAAGTTTGATTGGGATATTTGAGATGGGCTCGTCCGGTTTACAGTTATCCTGGCTCTCCGAATGGTTAGGTCGGTTCTCCGACAACAGTCAATTAGTATTGATATTGAGCGTTTTCGTCGTTATCCTCTCCGGACAGGCTTGGCTCCAACGTCTGCAGACGATTCGAAATACCCGAATTCAACAGCAGTTTATAAGAACTCTGCGACAGGAAACGTACCGGGCCATCATTATGGCCAAATGGTCTTTTTTTCTCCAAAAACGAAAATCCGATTTTAACCATATATTAACGACAGAACTTGCCCGAGTCAGTCAAGGCACGAATCTGATCCTGCAAATGGCGGCGTCCTTGATTTTTACAGCGATTCAGATTGGGCTCGCTTTTTGGTTATCCGCGAAGTTAACTGCGATTGTCCTCGTCTTTGGACTTCTGTTGTTTTTCGTTCTCAAGAAGTTCGTGCAGCGGGCCAAGCAGATCGGTGATCAGACATCCGAACTATCCCAACACTATTATAATGGTATTACAGAGCATTTTAACGGTATCAAGGATATCAAGAGCAACATGCTTGAGGAGTCGCATATCGGATGGTTTGAAAAAATATGCAAGCGTATCGAGCGTAATGTCATTCAATTCAGCCAGTTGAACAGTGGAACACAACTCATTCACCGCATATCCTCCGCTGTTATTATTGCCGCCTTCATTTACCTGTCACTGCGTGTTCTTGCTGTACCCCCGGCGAGTTTACTGCTGATCATTCTCATTTTCTCCCGGCTATGGCCCAGGTTCACATCCATTCAGTCCAATCTCGAGTATATTAGCTCGATGCTGCCCGCATTTCAGCTGGTCAGAAAGCTGCAGGCTGAAACTGATTTGAGTCGTGAAATTAGCAGATCTATCACAGATACAAGAGCTTCGAACCGGAATGCCGAAAAAGACATTCATCCGATTCAGCCGCTTGAATTGATGCGATCCATTGAATGTATAAATGTCAATTTCCGCTACGATGGCAGTTCGTCTTATTCACTCGATAACGTTAGTGTATCCATTCCTGCAAAAGGAATGACAGCCATTGTGGGCAAATCGGGTGCAGGAAAGAGTACCTTAATTGATCTTATTATGGGTCTGGTCCGTCCAGAGAGTGGGCGAATTATCATCGATGGTGTCCCACTTTCTGAGGAGCGATTACTGGCGTGGAGAAGTTCTATCGGATATGTATCTCAGGATCCATTTCTGTTCCATACAAGCATTCGTGAGAACTTGCGATTGGTTGACCCTAATGCGAGTGAAGAACAGATGTGGCAAGCCTTACAGTTTTCCTCCTCTGCAGCGTTTGTCCGCAAACTTCCTCACGGATTGGATACGATGATTGGAGATCGTGGGATTCGTCTATCTGGAGGGGAACGTCAGCGTCTTGTTCTGGCAAGGGCGATGCTGCGTAATCCGTCTGTACTCATTTTGGATGAAGCAACAAGTGCACTAGATAGCGAGAACGAGCAGCATATTCATGAGGCACTTGAACGACTTAAAGGACATGTTACCATTATCGTAATTGCCCATCGTTTGTCCACGATTCGTACAGCGGACCGGGTGATTGTACTGGAGGAAGGCCGAGTAATCCAGCAAGGAGGCTACCAACAATTATCCACTGACCCTGTGGGAACCTTCAGCAAATTGTTGAATATGCAGGCCGGTGTTGTAGGGCAGTAACAGGTGGAACAAATCATACTGACGTACATTTCAAAAAGGCACAGGATCGTCACTGTGCCTTTTGTCTGCAATGGATCCATAACCTGAATCCATACGTATATGGATTAAACTTGATTGGTAGTGGGAGCGAGAGGCAGCTGAAGTGCTCCTGTCAATTCGAGGTACTGCACAATCTTTTGAACGGCTTCGTCCAAAGGTAGTTGTTCCGTATCAATAATAAGTGACGGATCCTCTGGAACATCATAAGGTGCCGAGATTCCGGTAAAATGGGGGATATCCCCCTTGCGGGCTTTTTTATACAATCCTTTTGGATCGCGTCTTTCACATTCTTCAATGGAACACTGCACATAAATTTCAATAAAATCTTCAGGCTCAAATAGTTGTCTGACCATTTCCCGATCCTGTGCATGAGGAGAAATGAAGGCTGAAAGAACGAGTAACCCGGCATCCACCATCAATTTGGCTACTTCACTAATACGGCGTAAATTTTCCTGTCGATCTTCCGCTGTAAAACCAAGATCGCGGTTGAGCCCATGACGTACATTGTCTCCATCAAGCACATAACAACGAACGCCTCGATCATGCAGATGCTGTTCCAAGGCAAATGCAAGTGAGGATTTACCAGCACCGGATAATCCGGTAAACCACAATGCACGGCTGCGATGGCCGTTATGTAATTCACGTTCATTCCTGCTTAAACTCGATTGCTGCCAAGTAATATTGCGCTCTTCCTTCGACATGGAAATCCGCCTCTCCAACTCATGATATGTAATATATTTTAACATATTTACAAGAATATAGCACGATCTTTAATGATCTGAGGTTTAGCGTGAACTCCATCATTTTCGGGTATAGAAGTAGTACACCCATAGCAGGAGGAAGAGCAATATGAATGAAAAAATACAGAACATACAGGTTAGCTTTCAATGTGCGGACTGTGAGCATGACATTCTTGTGAGTTTTGCTGCGCAACAGGTCAGTACCGTACGATGCTCCGGGTGTAATAGGGCTTACACCTTAATGAAACCAACGATTGGTGAAGAAATATTGCTCGATTGGGAGCAAGAGGCGTTATATCATAAGATGCGGGCAGATCGTTCAGAGATGGATTATGACAACATGTCTGCACTTATCATTAAAGTTATCGAACTGCTGACCTGGCGTGACCGTGGTGACGGGCAAACGAAGGCGATCGAAACGGTCAGGGAATGGTTGTCCTCCAGCGGCAAGCCGCAAACATTAATTGAATTGCTGCATCAACCCGAACAAAGCAACAAACGATTCTAATGCTGTCATGGCAAGTGTCATTGAAAAGGTACATAGATTAGCGGTTCCTGTGGCATATTACCTGAAGGGCTCGTGATAGGAAGCGACAACCCATTATTCAGGAACAGGAGCGGTTGAAAATGAAGCGACTGGTTTTATATATGCTGTTGACTGCCGTATTGGCGTTCAGCATTTTTCCGGTGCACACTGAAGCATCGCCCGTTACCGGAGCATATCACTTTGGCTTCAAGAGAAGCCAAAACGGGCAGCTGCCCTCTATTGACCAGGAAGGTTTTAAGTCGATCCTGGAGCATAATGACGCCATCTTTTTGGGGGATACCAAACAAAAAGAATTGTATCTCACGTTTGATAACGGATATGAGAACGGATTTACTCCAGCCATTTTGGATGTGCTGCGTGATAAGAAAGTTCCTGCCGCTTTTTTCGTCACTGGTCATTATCTGAAGGATCAGCCGGAATTGGTAAAGCGCATGGCAGCAGAGGGACATATTGTTGGCAACCATTCCTGGAGCCATCCGGATATGACTCGGGTATCCAATGAAAAGCTGAAAACAGAGCTTGAACAGGTTAAAACGGAAGTGAATCGTTTAACTGGCCAGCAAGCCACTTTTTTGCGTCCGCCGCGTGGTATTTTCAATAACCGTACGCTAGCGGAGAGCCATGCTCAAGGGTATATTAATGTGTTCTGGTCACTGGCTTACAAGGACTGGGATGTCAATGTACAACGCGGAGCTGACTATGCAAGACAACAGGTGCTCAAACAATTACATCCTGGTGCTGTTATTCTCCTGCATTCAGTCTCCAAAGATAACACAGAGGCACTGGGCTCGATCATAGATGAAGCGCGGAAACAGGGATATGCATTCAAAAGCTTGAATGACCTGAAAACAAAAAGTTATTAGTTGTACAGGGACAATGTAAAAAGGGCATCCTTGGCTGAGTGCAGCCGGGATGCCCTTTATGCGCTGGTTATCGTCGTTTAACCAATGCTTAAGTGAAGCACTTTTTTTACAAAACCGTATTATAAATGATACCGATCGTTTTAGGTCCACAATGGCTGCAGATGACACATCCCGCTGTAGTTAATTCAACCCGTGCACCCGTTTGTTCCCGCAGGGATTTCTGCAGCTCAAGTGCATCCTCTTCAGCCATAGTGTGTACAACAATGATTAGGTCTGTGTCGATCTGATGCTTTTCGCTGAGTGTATTCTGCAGCATTTGATCCAGAGCCTTTTCCCTTTTTCCACGGACTTTGTAGGCTGGTGACATCTTGCCATCTGTTACGCGAATGACGGGGCGAATTTTGAGAAGGCTTCCGATCAGATTTTGCATACCTGAACAGCGTCCACCCTTGTGCAGATATTCCAGAGTGTCAATTACAAACTCGGTCCGTACATTTGGCTTCACTGCTTCAACCAAATGAGTAATTTCTTTCAGGCTCTGACCTTTCTCCGCAGCATGCACTGCCTTCATGACAAGCAGTCCAATTCCGGAGGAAAGATTAAGGGAGTCAACAACAGAGATGCGGCCTTCGGGAAACTCTGAACTTGCTAGCAGTGCGTTTTGATAAGTGGATGAAAGCTCAGAAGACAAACTGATATACAGGATGTCGTCCCCTTGTTCTATGTAAGGTTGAAAAGCTGCCATGAAATCAGCAGGGGATGGAGCAGCCGTTTTGGGCAGTCGTCCGTCTTTGCTTACGCGCTCATACAGCTGTTCAGGTGTGATCTCAACACCATCCTTCAGCGATTCATCACCGAATACAACGTACAACGGAATGATCCCGATATCGTGAGTCTTAATCCAGTCTGGATTCAGATCACTCGTGCTATCTGCAAAAATCTTGATTCTTGACATGTCAATCTCCTTTGGATACGAGAATTTGGCTAAACGGTTGTGGTCTGGTTGTATTACGTCATATAAATGCCAGCCAGAATGAGTCCTGCAAATGCGAGGATCATGATACCGTTAAGGATTGTACCGATAATGGGGAATACCTTTTTACGCTTTTTAAGCACAAGACCGATGACTCCGAGAATAAGACCGGCCAGATTAAGAACAAGGCAAACTAGGATAAACAGGGATGCCAGCAATACAGCTGGATGCAAAGCAATTTCCTCAACCTGCACAGGCTGTGTTATCGTCCCAAGAGCACTGCTAAGTGCAATGGTGGCAAGGAAGAAGGTCAAAATATAACCCAATAGTGCTACCAGTCCAATGACAAAACTTGCGATACCCGGACCGGAATGTTTCGTTCTGTTCAGTGCGGGATCTGTAGGATCTGCCGGATTGGTCGTAAAGGGATCATTGCTTCCGGATTGTTTATACGTATTTTGATGTTCCATTAATATCATACCCCTCCTTACTCATTATGGATTGTTATTAACCTCATTTATGCATGGTGATTCTCCTGAAGGTTACAGGAATACAGACCCTTTTACTTTTCCACAACTACCGATAAAAATCAAGGTTTCTCTTTACTTTATGCACTATCATTAACATCCTTTCGATCCGCATCCCAACGCCATATGTATGGAAGCTCATAACATCCCGCTAAACTGGTAAACAACTCAGAGATTCGTTAAAATAATCATTAGTGTGACATGACATAAGGGGAGAGAAGTGAAATGCAACGAGTATGGATGACGGTTGGAGCCGTAATGACAATGCTGTCTGTAGCGATTGGCGCGTTCGGTGCCCATATGCTTAAAGAGAAAATCGGCGCAGATGCCATTGCCGTATATGAAACCGGAGTACAGTATCACATGATTCATGCCTTGGCCTTGTTAATTGTTGGGTTAACAGCTGGTCAACTCGGGGCGTCCTCCAAGCTAAAATGGGCGGCGCGTCTACTGTTTATCGGTATTATTGTGTTCTCTGGCAGCTTGTATGTACTTAGTATTACGGGCATCAAAGTTTTAGGTGCCATTACACCTATCGGTGGTGTTGCTTTTATTGCTGGATGGTTGTTATTTGCTTTAGATGTGTGGCAACGAGGGAAAGAGCGCTCCTAATTAGAGTGTGACTACCCGACGGATAAATGGTCTGCTGGAAGTAGGATTCAGCTTACATGAGAATGGAAAAAGCAGCTTACGAGGAATGATGTGAAATTTCCACGTAAGCTGCTTTTTGGGTTTGAGTTCGTAATGGATCTACAAAAATTCGTCAATTTCATTCGTTCGGAATGAGTAGACTTGTTTTTCATCCACATGGTAGACACTTACAATGCTGTTATCCCGATCAAAATTCAAAATGCGGCATGGAATACTCTGATGTTTGCCGTTCTTGTTGTTGACCACAATTCGTGTAAGCCGGTTTTCCTTAATGAGGGTATCAATCCATTCATCAAAGGAATTTCCCTGAGAAGAACTGGCCGACTCTGGTGCAGCTAAATTCTGAGAAGAAACCGTTTCCTTTTGGTCTTGTGGTTTTGCCGAGTTTGATGAATTTGTTGATTCATTCGATGGAGCTGTTTTCAGTCCGCTCAATTGAGATTTTTTCCGTTCGTGGTGAAGGGAGGTGATCGAATCTTTCCTGGACTGGATCGTTGCTTCAATAATTTTGCCAAGCTCTAAGCCGGATTGAATCCGAAAGTCCGCAATTTGTTCCTCTTTGTTCATGAGCTCCAACAGGGACTGTAGCGCCAAGGCATTCGAGCGGCTTTTGATAAGAATGTCGACATTAAATAAAAAGCCAACTTCTTCTCCGTTGGATAAGGTTTCCTTCATTCATCCCAGCCCCGTTTGTAGATATGTCAGTCGATAAATACGCTTCAATTCACTATATCATTAATGTGGCAATAATCATAGTACTAGAGACGCAGAAAATAACGGGCAGCATTGCGGGGCTGAACCAGTTTTCATATGACCAGATACATTTTCTGCATCTATTTAATTTTATGGGATGTCGTGAGAAATTTAGTGTGATCTTACTAATTCAGAAGTTATATAAAATACGTCTTTCATGAAGGCACATTGGACAAGAGAAGGTTTGAACTATTGCTATAGCATTAAATTTTAAATTTCTTTAGCAGTGTATTAGTAAGAAAGACGATGATGAATATAGCAATAAATGATCCAATTTAAAGTGACCTTTTTAAGCCTTTTAGTTTGTTTTCCGCAGGTGTCCACACCGACACTCGGAATGGGGCATACAATTATCCTGACCTGCGGGAATAGGAGGTGGATCGGAAGATTATGGTGAGCATGGAGCCGATTGTAGTTGGAGAGCATGTGCTGGTTGGGGTGGAAGTGAAGTTACCCAAAACGACGTTACTGACAATAAACACATCCAAAGGATATATCATGTGTGGAGCACTTGATGTCGGATTACTTAACGAAAAGCTTGGGGATCGCAAAATTATTGCGGCTCGGGCGGTTGGGGTGCGAACGCTGGAACAGCTGTTACATGCGCCGATGGAGTCCGTTACAACCGAAGCTGAAGCGATGGGCATAACGGTTGGTATGACAGGTGTAGAGGCGTTGCTGAAGATGATCTGATTCGGGACAACGTCCGGTGAAACGATGTGAGTGGCTGAGATAGCTTCGAAACAGTGCTGATGCGGCTACAACCTAATTCTACAAATGGTTCACAAGAAAAAAAGTAAAAGGGCCCCCCTTCGGAGCCCTTTTTATCTGCATCATCTAGATAGATTCTACATTATACTTCTTCCTTGGCAAACAAGGCAGCTAGGTTTTCTTTGAACGGAGCACGAACGACACCTTTTTCCGTAATGATTGCTGTTACATACTCATTAGGGGTTACATCAAATGCAGGGTTAAATACTTTCACCCCTTGTGGTGCTGTACGTTTGCCAAACCCTTCGGTTACTTCCTCGGCAGAACGCTCCTCAATCGGAATGAGATCTCCGGAAGGTGTGGATAAGTCAATTGTGGACAGCGGGCTGGCTACATAAAACGGAATATTGTGCGCTTTGGCAAGCACCGCTACACTATATGTTCCGATTTTGTTCGCCACATCACCGTTTGCCGCGACGCGGTCTGTACCCACGATAACGGCTTGGATCCATCCTTTGGACATCACCATACCTGCCATATTGTCACACAGAAGGGTAACATCGATACCCGCTTGCTGCAGTTCGAAAGCCGTCAAGCGTGCACCCTGGAGGACAGGACGAGTTTCGTCTGCAAATACTTTGAGTTGAATGCCACGTTCCTGAGCGAGATACATTGGGGCGGTTGCCGTGCCGTATTTGGCTGTGGCAAGTCCACCAGCGTTGCAGTGTGTAAGCACACCCATACCATCTTCGAAGAGTGGAAGGGCATGTTCTCCGATCATCCTGCAAACCTCTTCATCTTCTTTCTGAATCAGAAGGGCTTCTGCTTCGAGTGCAGCATTGCTGTCTTCGATGCTTGTTCCAGCTTCGGCCAGATCACTTGCCTTTTGCATCATTCGATCCAGTGCCCAGAACAGATTCACCGCTGTTGGGCGTGAAGTAGCCAGATGGGCACAAATGGATTTTACATGATCAAGCCAGCCTTGAATGATAAGTCCATCGTAAGCTTTAGCCCCCAATACGACACCGAACGCAACAGCGATTCCGATAGCTGGAGCGCCGCGAACTTTCATGGAGTGAATGGCTTCCCACACTTCTTCAGGTGTATATAGCTTAAGCATCAGAATCGTTTCGGGCAGAAGGCGTTGATCAAGCATTTCAAGCTTGTCCTGTTTCCAGATGAGGGAGGACAGAGGCTGATGTTTAGGGGTTGTCATGGATGTTCCTCCGTTCCTAAATTTAAACTTTGATTGAGGAGATGGCTGTGGACACAAGGTCCAGCACTTCACCAATGGTATTCAGTCGGCGATTGTTTTTGATTAACGTTTTACCAATAGCAAGTGCTTTGCGCTGAGCACGTTCACGTTCTGTAGCATCCTGAATCGTATCAATATCTGCCACGTGGGCAAGGCCGACAATGCGACGTACCATTTTCGCACCCGCGAAGCCAATGGAATCTCTGAACAATTGTTGCACATAAAGGTCTTGATAACCTGGTGCTTTAGCCACCGGATCGACGAGATCAGATTCCCATAATGCACGGAAGCGGGTCTCAAACTCATTCCATACATCACGAACCATATCAAGCATAAGCGTTTCGCGATCACGCAGCTCAATTTCATTCTGAATCCATCCTGGCAGAGATGCATAGTTCAAAAGCAGGTTGGCGAGTACAGCACCCACGTCGAATCCGATCGGACCATAGAAAGCAAACTCGGGATCAATGACTTTAGTCGATTCTGGTGTGGCAAAAATACTACCCGTATGAAGGTCACCATGAAGGAGAGCTTGTCCATGTGTGAGGAATTTTTCCCGAAGCAGAGCCACTTCCAAATGCAATGATCCGTCTGTACGAAGGGCTTCAGCCTCGTCCTCAATGGAAGCTTCATAATTGTTTTTCTCAGCGATCCGGTATGGTTCGTCAAAGATCAGATCTTCCGTGATTTTACACTGATCCGGATTAACGAATCGACCTTGTTTTTCCTTCTTCAACTGTTGATTCATGCCGAGATCGGATGTGAAGAAAAGCGTTCTTGCCATGAATTCTCCAATATGCTGTGCGAAGAGAGGGTAAGTGACACCTTCGATGAGGCCTTTGCGCATAATCACGTGATCACTGAGATCTTCCATAACCGTCAGTGCGAGATCGTCATCATAGTGATACACCTCTGGAACCATCCCTGGGCATAGACGATATTCTTCCTGCAGAATTTCACGTTCAATGCGGGCACGAACCAGAGACAGAGGCCAAGATTCGCCAACCACTTTCGCATAAGGAAGGGCTTGTTTGATAATGATACTTTTATCGGAGTTCTGATCCGTGATATGGAAAACCAAATTCAGATTACCGTCTCCGATCTCACGACATTCCAGATTTGCATCTGCCGTAAAGAGACCCGGTAAGGTTTTGGCCAGTTCGATTGCTTCTTGGGGGGTTAAAGGGTGATATTGAGACAAGGATGCCACCTCCATATATATGAAGAAACAGGAAAACCCACTTCTTTGCTTGGTATAAGTCAGTATATCGGAATTAACCCGTTTTTTGTACCCTTTTTTTAAAGCAAGCCCTGTTTGGCTTGTTTCGAACACGGTGTGCCAGGGTAAAAACAAATAGGCCGGACGGTTCACATATTACCCCCGACAAGGCCTGCCGCTACACAGCGGTGACGAACTGTTTAACTCTCTATTATGTAAGGCAGATGAATCTGTCAACCCTACATAATAGACTAATTTTATAATAAAGGATGGGATTCACATGGCTACAAAAAACAAAACAGATCAAGCAAAATCAGTAGAACAAGTACTTAATCGTCAGGTAGCTAACCTGAACGTCCTGTACGTCAAAATCCATAACTATCACTGGTATGTAAAAGGACCAAACTTTTTCACACTGCATGTGAAATTTGAAGAGTTCTATAATGAAGTTACTGTGCAAATGGATGAAATTGCTGAGCGTATTCTTACGCTTAAAGGCAGCCCTGCAGCTACAATGAAAGAGTATCTGGAGCTCTCTTCCATCCAGGAAGCTGCAGGTGGTGAAGATGCAAAAACAATGGTGCAAAACCTGATCGAGGACTTTGCTACACTGTCCAATGAGTACCAGGAAGGTATCGAAGTAGCAGATGCTGCAGAAGACCAACCGACATCCGACATGCTGACCGGTTTCAAAGCTGATCTGGAGAAACACATGTGGATGCTGCGTTCCTTTTTGGGTTAAGCCACAGCTATAAAGCCGTGTAATAAGTTTATGTCTTCTATAAAGGAGCACTTCCCAAATGTTGTTCTTAAGTTGTTGTCAGGAACAGGCAAAGCGTCTATACTGCTGACAAGACTGATTACGGGAGGAGATCCGCATGTTAGGCACAACGATACCGGCATTAAAAGAGTGGGCTTCCGCAATTAAAGCGCTGGAAAACGGTCGCCAGATTTTGGTGATGCGCAAAGGCGGTATTGTGGAGGAAACCAGACATTTTGAGCTGAAAAGTCCGGCATTTTATCTGTATCCGACTTATGAACATCAGCGTAAAGAACTGATTAAGTCCTCTGATCATTCGTATGTTGAAGAATCACTGGCCGAATGGGTGCCCGAAGCTTCGACAATTCGCATCACTGCATATGCCGAAGTGATACAGGATTTGGAGATCAGAGATCAGGAGATGCTGGACCGACTTCATGACTTTCATATGTGGACATCGAATTTTGCCGAAGACCGCTTAAAGTGGAAACGGAAAGATCCGTTACATGTATTGATACTCCGTGTGTACCGTTTGAACGAACCGATGGAAATACCGGTGCTGCCTGAATATAATGGGTGCCGTTCCTGGATTTCCATTCCGAATGGTCCGGTGCCGCGCGAAATGACGCCGGTGGTGGATGTTGCGGATTTTGACGAACAGGTACAGAAGATTAACGATATGCTCAAAATATAAATGTAATAAGGAAGGGCTTGTCCAGATTATGGATAAGCCCTTTTTGGCAGATTAATATGGAATGAAATAATGAATTACAGTGATTTTTCTCACTGTGAGTTGGAAGAAATAACGGTTTCACATTTGATTCAAACCCGCTTTTATTATAGAATCAGGTAGAATCATGTTTCCAGAGAGGACAAGTGTTCTCGGAAATGACTTGATAATCAATGAGAATCAGTTTAGAATTATTCTAAAGTGATTATTGCTTTGGAAATTGCGGTACTTGTAGAAATTCAGGGGAAGCCCTGTTCAGATATTTAATAGGCGCTTTTTCGTTTTCGACAGCAAACATCAATTTAATCAATGGAGGGAAACAATACACATGGCTACGAATTTCGTCATTGAAGGTCTGAAAGCGACGATCGAAGGTAAAGAAATCCTGAAAGGCATTAACCTGGAAATGAAAGGTGGAGAAATCCACGCAATCATGGGTCCGAACGGAACAGGTAAATCCACATTGGCATCAGCTCTGATGGGTCACCCTAAATATGAAGTAACAGACGGTACAGTAACCCTTGATGGTGAAGATGTACTGGACATGGCAGTAGACGAGCGTGCGCGTGCAGGTCTATTCCTGGCTATGCAATATCCGAGCGAAATCGCCGGCGTAACGAACTCCGACTTCCTGCGCAGTGCAATTAATGCACGTCGCGGCGAAGGTAACGAGATCTCCCTGATCAAGTTCATTCGTCAAATGGAAGGCAAAATGAAAGAACTTGACATGAATCCAGAGTTTGCACATCGTTACCTGAACGAAGGTTTCTCCGGTGGTGAGAAAAAACGTAACGAAATTCTGCAAATGATGCTGCTTGATCCAAAAATCGTAGTTCTTGATGAGATCGACTCCGGTCTGGATATCGACGCTCTGAAAATTGTAGCAAATGGTGTGAACGCAATGAAGAGCGAAGATCGTGGATTCCTCATCATCACTCACTATCAGCGTTTGTTGAACTACATCACACCTGATTATGTGCACGTTATGATGCAAGGTCGTATCGTGAAATCTGGCGGACCTGAACTGGCTCACCGTCTGGAAGCAGAAGGATATGACTGGGTTAAGGAAGAGCTGGGAATCACGGATGAAACTGTAGGCCAAGAAGCGTAAAGACAAAACGGAGGAGGATAATCGATGACTACACAAACAATTCTTCCGGTTGAATCTGAAGCGCTTCGCGCCTTGTCGGAAAGTAACAACGAACCCGGCTGGTTGACCGAGCAGCGGCTTGAAGCCCTTAAGCTTGCAAGTGGTCTTGCGCTTCCGAAACTGGAAAAACAAAAAATCGAACGCTGGAATGTCAGCGAATATGGCACATATAAAGCAAGTGAAGCTATTTCTTCTCTAGAAGAAGTACCTGCTTCGATCAAAGATCTCGTTCAGGACCAAGCTGAAGGCAGTCTGGTTATCCAGCGCAATTCCAGCACAGTATACTCCAAGGTATCTGCTGATCTGGCAGCCAAAGGCGTTATTTTCACGGATCTCGCTACTGCGGTTCGCGAGCATGGTGATCTGGTAAAACCTTACCTGAACACAGCTGTGAAGGCAGATGAGCATTCCCTTGCTGCTTTGCATGCGGCTCTTTGGAACGGTGGAGTATTCCTGTATGTTCCTAAAAATGTGGAAATTGAAGTTCCACTTCAAGCTGTTTTGCTCACAGATGATGCATCTGCAACATTTGCACCTCATGTGCTCGTTGTTGCTGAAGCGAACAGCTCTGTAACTTACGTTGATAACTATGTTTCCGGCGAACTGTCCGCACCTGTTTTCCATAACGGTGTTGTAGAAGTCTTCGTTAAATCGGGTGCAAAAGTACGTTTCGCGTCTGTTCATCAGCTGTCTACGAATGTTACTGACGTTTCCTTCCGCCGTGCAGTGGTCGAGAACGATGGAACAATCGAGTGGATCGTTGGTGAAATGAACAACGGCGATACAGCTAGCAACACGATGTCCGTGCTGAAAGGTAATGGCTCCAGCTCAGATTCGAAAGTCATCGCTGTTGGTTCCGGATCCCAAAAAATCAACTACACTACAGAAGCTCGTCACTTCGGCAAAAACACGCCGAGCCAGATGATTACTCGCGCAGTTATGCGTGAAGAAGCTTCTGCCATCATCAACGGAATCACGAAGATTGAGAAAGGTGCAACCAAAGCGGACGGTCAGCAAACAGAGAAAGTACTGATGCTGAGCCCGAAAGCACGTGGAGATGCCAACCCAATCCTTCTGATTGACGAGGACGATGTTACAGCGGGTCACGCGGCTTCCGTAGGTCAAGTCAATGCTGAACAAATCCATTACTTGATGTCCCGCGGGATTAACCGTACGGATGCTGAACGTCTGATTATCTACGGCTTCCTGGCTCCGGTGGTGGCGGATATTCCTCTGGAAGCACTGCGTACCCAATTGCAGTCCCTTATTGAACGGAAACTGGGACAATGAACCCGTCCATCCGCGAGCAGTTCCCGATCCTCCACCAGGAAATTAACGGACACCCGCTCGTATATTTAGATAACGCAGCGACTTCTCAGAAGCCGCTGGCCGTTATCGATGCGATTAAACATTATTATGAATTTGAGAACTCCAATGTGCATCGCGGTGTGCATACACTTGGAAGCCGTGCTACGGATGCCTATGAAGGTGCACGCGAGAAGGTAGCCAAGTTTATCAATGCACGTCGTACA
Source organism: Paenibacillus sp. ACRRY (assembly GCF_022346995.1). GTDB lineage: Bacteria > Bacillota > Bacilli > Paenibacillales > Paenibacillaceae > Paenibacillus. The sequence goes on from NZ_JAKRNM010000005.1 coordinate 286,403, forward strand.
CAGGAGATCATTTTCACACGTGGGACAACAACAGCCCTCAATTTGGTGGCTTCGTCCTATGGCCGGTCTGTCTGCAAAGAAGGCGACGAGATCGTTATTACACCGATGGAACATCACAGCAACTTGATTCCTTGGCAGCAGGTAGCCAAGGAGACAGGTGCAACATTGAAATATATTCCGCTTCAGCCGGATGGCAATATCGATTTGGCAGATGTGGAGAAGACGATTACGAACAAAACAAAAATTGTAGCAATCGCATATGTATCCAATGTCATGGGTGTCATTCATCCGGTAAAACAAATTGCTGAAATTGCACACCGCAATGGCGCTGTCATGGTTGTAGACGGCGCACAGAGCACTCCGCATATGAAGGTGGACGTACAGGATCTCGACTGTGATTTCTATGCATTGTCTGGTCACAAAATGTGCGGACCAACCGGTATCGGTGCACTTTACGGCAAAAAGGCGCTGCTGGAGTCCATGGAACCGGTTGAGTTCGGCGGTGAAATGATTGATGACGTTGGTCTCTATGAATCCAATTGGAAAGAGCTTCCGTGGAAATTCGAAGGCGGAACCCCTATTATCGCAGGTGCGGTAGGTCTGGGTGCAGCCATCGATTTTCTGGAGCAGATTGGCATGGATGAGATTGCCCATCATGAAAGTGTATTGGCAGCTTATGCAACAGAACGTATGGCAGAGATTGACGGGCTGACCATCTATGGTCCAGCGAAGCGTCATGTTGGCGTGGTCACCTTCAACCTGGGGGATGTACATCCACATGATGTGGCAACTGTTTTGGATGCGAGTGGTGTAGCCATTCGTGCCGGACACCACTGTTGCCAGCCGCTTATGCGCTGGCTGCAAGTCAGCTCAACAGCTCGTGCCAGCTTCTATCTATATAACAATGAACAAGATGTGGACCGGCTTGTCAGCGCCTTAATTCAGACAAAGGAGTATTTTGGCGATGCAACTTGATGATCTGTACCGGCGTGTCATAATGGACCACTACAAAAACCCGCGTAATCGCGGAACGTTTGATAATGACGCTGTCACGGTGAATTTGAACAATCCTACGTGCGGCGACCGGATTTCATTGCAGCTTTTACTGAAAGACGGAATCGTCCAGGAAGCCAAGTATACGGGAGAAGGCTGTTCCATCAGCATGTCGTCGGCGTCCATGATGACCGACGCTGTCAAAGGCAAATCGATGGAACAGGCACTCGATCTGGCTGACCGTTTTTCCTCACTGATGAAAGGGGAAGAAGTCGATTTCGACGATTATGAAGATCTCGAAGCCCTATCCGGTGTGAACAAGTTCCCTGCACGCATCAAATGCGCCACTCTGGCCTGGAATGCATTACGCAAAGGGATTGACGAAGAGGACAATGTACAATAACGATAGGGAGGTAGAGCAAGATGGCTAAAAAAGCACCAGAAATGGAAGAGTATAAATATGGTTTTCGCGATGAGCACAAATCCATCTTTCAAACCGGTAAAGGTCTGACTGCAGAAGTTGTTACCGAAATTTCCCGGATTAAAAACGAACCGGAGTGGATGCTCGAGTTCCGCTTGAAATCTCTGAAACAGTTCGAGAAAATGCCAATGCCAAAATGGGGAGGAGATCTCGATGAGCTGGATTTCAACGATATCCAGTACTATGTTCGCCCTTCTGAAAAACAAGGGAAAACATGGGAAGAGGTTCCTTCCGAAATCAAGGAAACCTTTGATAAACTGGGTATTCCTGAAGCCGAGCAAAAGTTCCTTGCTGGTGTATCCGCTCAGTACGAATCTGAGGTTGTATACCACAACATGCAAAAAGAGCTGGAAGACCAAGGTGTAATCTTCATGGATACCGATACAGCTCTTAGAGAGCACCCGGAAATCCTTCGTGAATACTTCGCTACGGTAATTCCGCCAGCGGACAACAAATTTGCAGCACTGAACAGTGCCGTATGGTCCGGAGGAAGCTTCATCTACGTGCCTAAGGGCGTTAAATGTGAAGTGCCTCTGCAAGCCTATTTCCGGATTAACTCCGAGAATATGGGACAATTCGAGCGTACGCTTATCATTGCTGACGAAGATAGCTTCGTTCACTATGTTGAGGGCTGTACAGCTCCAATTTACAGCACGAACTCACTCCACAGTGCCGTGGTTGAGATCATCTGTAAGAAAAATGCCCGTGTTCGTTACACTACGATTCAAAACTGGGCACCTAACATCTACAACCTGGTAACCAAACGTGCAGTTGCTGAAGAGAACGCAACAATGGAATGGGTTGATGGTAACATCGGTTCCAAACTGACAATGAAGTATCCAGCCGTTGTACTGAAAGGCCGTGGAGCAAAAGGTTCCGTACTTTCCATCGCTGTAGCTGGTAAAAACCAGCATCAGGATGCAGGTGCGAAAATGATCCACTTGGCTCCAGACACGACTTCAACGATTGTATCCAAGTCCATCAGTAAGCATGGTGGTAAAGTAACATACCGTGGTCTGGCTTCCTTTGGTCGTCAAGCAGAAGGTGCCAAGTCCAATATCAAATGTGATACGCTCATCCTGGATAATGAGTCCACATCGGATACAATTCCTTACAATGAAATCATGAATGACAACATTATGCTGGAGCATGAAGCTACGGTATCGAAAGTATCTGAGGACCAACTCTTCTATCTGATGAGCCGTGGTCTGACTGAAGCTGAAGCAACACAAATGATCATCATGGGCTTCATTGAGCCGTTTACTAAGGAATTGCCAATGGAGTATGCGGTAGAAATGAACAGATTGATCAAGTTTGAAATGGAAGGCAGCATTGGTTAATTGCTGCATGCACAAGGACCGGGGGATTTCCTCCGGTCCTTGTTTTTTTGAGCACGAAAACAATCGGATTGTATACGAATAGACGGACTTGTATCGCAGAAAATCGGATGGTTGAATCGCTGTTTTTAGCATAAAATAGGTTCAACAGCACAAGCGATTTCATAGATTGCTGCATCTATTGATAGAAAAGGATGGTGAATCTATGAGCTTCAATCCTTTTGAAGGATATCGCATTACAAGTTCGTTTGGTTATCGTATCCATCCAATTCATGGTGGACAGACCTTCCATCGGGGAATTGATCTCGTCACAGAACCTTGGAATGGCCCTGTATACGCATTTATGGAAGGGGTCGTACGATTTGCTGCTGAAGGAGCTACGGGCTCCGGATTCGGCGGTTATGGGCTTACAGTTGCTGTACAGGATCATCGTGGGTATCTGCATTGTTACGCCCACCTGTCGCGAATTACGGTTAGTGTGGGTCAGCGGGTGAAACGAGGTCAACTCTTGGGCAACCAGGGGAGTACAGGGCAGAGTACAGGGCCCCATGTCCATTACGAAATTCGTAAAACGAGTGCCCCATCTTACGGGTATACAGCCAGTGTGGATGGAGTGGTTGAGCCAGAAGCATATTTACAATTGGAATTCGGTGCCACATCTGAAGAGCAGGAGGCTCTGCCGATGACAAGTGAAGAGAAGAAAGCTTTTGAAGCGATGGAAAAGACACTGGAAGCTCAAGCGTCCTGGATCGCGCAGCAGAAGAATCTATCCAATATGCCCTGTCCGCCTTGGGCAGTGGAGGCCTATAATTACTATCGTTCTTTTATCATGACGGATACAGGCAGTTACGACTTCTGGCGATTGTTGGTTATTATGTATCGCAAGGAGAAAGGAATTCAGGTCTCATCAGATTCGGGGAAATAATAAGGTCCAGCGTGTTGATTACGATGATTCGTATCGAAGCAGGCCATAAACCATTTATTGAATATTGCCATTTCGCCCGGTTCGCTTCCTCTGCAAGATCATATGTTAGGGTATACCTGATGAAGAGGAGGCAATCACATGAGCGAAGTAGGATATGGTTGTGGTGGCAACGTAGGCGGAATTGGTGGATACAACCCATTCACATCGGTAGGCGCAATCTTGGTATTGTTCATTCTGTTGGTTATCATCACTAAAGCATTCTGCGTGTAATAAGCGCATCAAACCTGATTAAAGCAAAAGGGAAGCCGAAAAATCGGCTTCCCTTTTTACTTTCATAAGATAAATTCTTGTAGTGTTCATCATTCATTTTTCTATTTTCTAAGTGCTGCTAAGAAACGATTGAGCTATTGAATATAAATTTCGACGATGGCGATATCTCTTTCTTTCGCTAAATCAATAAAGGCTGTAGATGTCTGAACAAGTGGACGGAAATAGTCTGCAGGGTTATTCATTACGATGATCCCCGTTTCCCCTGAGGTGAGAAGTACCCTTTTGCCTATAAAATTAGGCAGCATGTGTTTGATGAGCTCCTGGGTAGCTTCTCCATTGAGTTGGCCAAAGCTCAGGCTGTACAGCTCGCACAGGACGGAGATTAACTCCTGCTTGGTCTGATATACCCGGTTGGTCGTCATGGCGCTGTAAACGTCAGCTACGGCCGTAATACGGGCATATGGATGTATATCGTTCCCTTTCAATCCATGAGGATAGCCGCTTCCGTCTTCCCGCTCATGATGCTGAAGGGCGACCGTTGCAAGAATTTCATCCTGCGTAGACTCTTTAACAATCTCATATCCGTATAACGTATGTTTCTTCATTTCTTCGAATTCTTCCGGGGTTAGTTTTCCCGGTTTATGTAGCATTTCAGGAGAAATCTTGGATTTTCCAATATCGTGCAGATAACCTGCTTTTGCCACTGTCAGGCATTCTTCGGGATTGTAGCCCATCCAGCCAGCAATATAAAACGCGAGCATTCCCACTTGCAATGAATGGTTGTAGGTATAATCATTATCGCCGTCAAGCATAAGTAGGAGGGAAACGACATCCTTCTGTTTCTCCAGTTGAGTCGTCAGGTTAATCAGAATTTCATCGACCTGAGTTTCGTCAATAAACCCTTTCTCCATCGCTTGCTGAAACAGAGATTCGGTACCTTTGATCGTATCGTCAAACAGGGTAGTTAACAGACGGGTCTGATCGGAAGGCATGGTTTGCGTATCAGAGTGTAGGTCGGATGTTGTATGTTCTACATCTGCGTAATCGATTCCATGTTGCAGCAATTTGGTAATATCGTCTTCGCTGAGTAAGGAACCTTTCATCAGCATGTGGAGACCTGAACTGTTGTAGACATCATTTTTTAACAGATCACCAGGTTTAAGATCAGTAACATGCACTCTCACGTATAAACCACCTTTTCCTCGACTTATATCGACATATATGCTTATAATAACAAGAAAAAAATGGGTTGACAACGACTTATTTACTAATTTAATTAGCCTTGCAAGAGGTGGAATGACTAATTATTAATTATCCAAGGGGTTCCAGGGTCCCAGTTGATGCCCCTTCCACTCGGAACCATCTTCCCATATTTCCTTTTTCCAGATCGGGACCGTTTGTTTCAGTCTCTCTATAGCGTAGCGACTGGCGTCATAACAATCACTGCGGTGAGGCGAGGAGACGGCGATAACGACACTAATCTCCGCGACATCAACCTGACCGATCCGGTGGCTGATTGCACATCTGACACCTGGCCAGCGCTCGGAGATTTCACTTCCGATGTTAGCCATCTGAGAAAGCGCCATAGGTACATAAGCTTCATATTCCAGATGGACCGTTCGCTGTTCACCAGTCATTTCACGAGTAGTACCTACAAAAGTCAGTGCTGCCCCGTGGTTTGCGGTAATGACCAGCGCTGTTGTTGCTTCCACAGACAGGGGGGACTTGGTAATCATAAACATCCCGTCCGAAGTACGATGTTCGGAGAGTGAAGACCTATGATTATCCTCGGAACCTGAACCCTCAGTACCGTCTCCTCCTGAAACTGGGGGGATTAAGGCAAGTTCATCTCCGGGATTAATCATTGTATCGGCAGGAGCATACTGCTGGTTCACTGCCAGAAAGGAAGTTCGAATCTGTGAAGCAGCCTCAGGATAGGCGAGTGCCAGGCTTTCTTTGAGAAGAGCTGCGGTCAAAGGACTTTCTGTATATTCATATTCAAGCAGGGACGTGCCCAGACGTTCAGCAATGCCTGCAAACAGTTGAATGGTTAGTATCATGCTTATGCGTCACCTCTTTTTTATCTCTAAACCCTTTCAATATATCATAACGACGCGGAAAATGTTATGCTTATCTATTAGAGGAATGTACGTTAAGCAAGGACTGAGAGGAGGCGGTGTGATGAGCACCAAGGAAAAACAAACGTTAACCATTCTGCACACCAATGACATCCATAGTCATTTTGGTTCCATGAGCTCTATCGCCGCCATGATTGGACAAGAGAGAGAAAGAAGCGAAAACGTTCTAGTTCTGGATATCGGGGATCATATGGATCGCATGGCCGTAGAAACAGAGGGGACACTTGGGGGAGCCAACGTCGATGTGATTAATTTGACGGGGTATGATGCCATAACAATTGGCAATAACGAGGGACTGACGTTTACACCAGAGCAGCTGGCACAGTCTTTTTCAGGACTATTGTGCCCTGTCGTGTGCGGGAATGTTGTGGAAGAGGCCAGCGGTCTGCCTCCAGTATGGATGAACTCATCCCTTATTGTGGACAAAGGTCCATTTCGGATAGGGTTGCTCGGAGCTACTGCACCGTTTACTGCTTTTTACGACTTGCTGGGATGGAAGCTGCTTGACCCGGTGGAAACACTGCGTGAGCAAGTTGAAGCGCTGCGCCCCAATGTGGATATTGTCATTATACTCTCCCACCTGGGTCTATCAACGGATCGGAAACTGGCGGAGCAGATTGAGGGCATTGACGTGATTCTTGGTGGACACACACACCATGTGCTCGAAGAACCTCTGGTTATTGGGAATGCGGTGCTGGGAGCAGCCGGAAAATTCGGTCAGTGGCTTGGTAAAGTCGTACTTGAACGGGATAGCGGTGCGAATAAGCTTAGACTGGTTAGTAGTGGCTGCTTTCCATTGAAGGATCAGATGCTGGATGAGAAGGTTGCACTGGCCATCGCCGCACATCGCGTTGAGGCAGAGCGTGCTCTTGGACAGACAGCTGTAATAATTGACCGAACTCTTCCGATAAAATATGAGAAGGAATCACCATTCGCTTCGCTGCTTGCTCAGGCAGTAAGGCATTTTACGGGAGCGCAGCTGTCTCTGGTTAACGCTGGTCAACTCCTTGGTGAACTTCCGCAAGGGGATATCAGCAAGGGAATGCTGCATTCTCTATGTCCTTCTCCGATCAATGCTTGTACAATAAGGCTGAAAGGCAGAGAGATTCGTGAAGCACTGGAGCAGTCTTTGCTCCAGGAGTATGCCGACAAGCCCATCATCGGATTTGGATTTCGCGGGAAGATTCTTGGAACGCTGTGTGTGGATGGTATTGAGGTGGAGTATGATCCTGAGGGTCATCCATATCAAAAAATCAATGCATTACATGTCGATGGTAAGCCTATGGGTGATGAACAGGAATATGTAGTCGGAACACTAGACATGTTTACATTTAATGTGGGATATCCCTCATTGGCCCGTGGAACCGAGATCGCATACCGACTTCCTGAATTTATACGAGATCTGCTGGAGATCGAATTAAAAAGACCAGGGGCGTTGGATGATAGCCTTCGATCCCGCTGGCATGAAAGAATTTAACGAGTACTTGCCTTCTGCTGAAGCGGCGGCTAGTGGAAATTACATCTACGGAGCGGGAGAGGATAGGCTGTGCGTTTGGTACATATAAACCTATTGCAGCCTGGCATGAAGCTGGGGAAACGGATTTATAGCGAAGAGGGTTTGGTTCTGCTCAGCGAAGATGTGGAACTGACCGAACGGTTGATTGGACGTCTAAAAGACCTTGGCGTAGGTTACGTATATATTAAGGAAGCAGCGACAGAGGATATTATCGTTCCCGATATGCTTCAGGAAGAAACCAGACGCAGGGCACTGGTAGAAATCAAGCAGCAGTTTCAGAGTATGTCGGGTTTGAAAACCAAAAGCCGGATTCCGCATTTTGGCAAAGCGCTGAGTGGTCTGATGAATACCATTTTGGAGGACATCGGTGGTCAAAAGGAAGCAATGATCATGCTGATGGATATGAACTCCAGTGATCTTGATCTGTACAACCACTCCTTGAACGTATGTGTGTATACTCTGGTTTTGGGCGTTGCCTCAGGGTATTCCAGACAGCAGCTGATGGAAATTGGACTGGGTGCCTTGCTGCATGATATAGGAAAGACACAGATTGCTCCAGATGTTTTGCATAAACCAGCTAAATTGAGTGATGAGGAATTTAAAATCATACAGCAGCATACTACATATGGACATCGTATTTTAAAAGATGAACCTGGCATACCGCTGCTGGCTGCACATTGCGCCCTGCAGCATCATGAGCGAATCGACGGTAGTGGCTATCCGTTTGGCCTGAAGGGTCCTGAAATCCATGAGTATGCCAAGTGGATTGCACTGGCTGACTCGTATGACGCGATGACGAGTAATAGGGTATACCGTCAGGCATTGCTGCCTCATCAGGCGGTGGAGGTCTTATATACAGGCTCTGGCTCGTTGTATGAACAGCGCATGTTGGAGAAATTTCGTGACTGTGTGGCAATTTATCCCGTAGGTCTATCGGTGACGCTGAGTACAGGAGAGGTAGGCGTGGTTGCATCTATCGATTCACGTGTCCCGCAGCGGCCGCGGATTCGGGTGTTGAAGAATACGGATGGACAGACATTAAACGCACCTTACGAAATAGATCTGTCCACAGCCTTATCGGTTATGATTACTGGTGTTGAAGGGGATGAGGGCGTGCCTCCGATCCCTTCCTGTGATGAATTTTCTTGATCACTGTTAACTTATTGCCAGCAGGGAGACTGCGCTCATAGCAATATCCGGGCCGGGTCGGCCCTGGAGTTGTATGGGCGTTTTTGTCATGTAATGGACAGAGCACTTCATGCCGAAGCGTTCGAAATTGTGCTATGATAAAAGATAGCTCCAAAAAGATCATGACGAAGTATGATGTAAATAAAACTTTTTAGGTTAATAAAAGGAATAAGGTGAAGAACAATGACCATGCTAAACTCAGGATCGGTTGAACCGATGCCTTTATCGCCGACTAATGATCCATGGGATCCGATCGGCTCTTTGCGTACATATGGACGCCACGTGTTAACCAGTGTTGAAATGACGGTGACTCATCTGTGCAATATGCGATGCGAGCACTGTGCTGTAGGGGATATGCTCACAATGCGTGAAGCTCCCGCACTGCCACTGCCTCTAATGCTGAAGCGGCTGGACGAAGTGGAGCATCTGCAGACCATCAGTCTGACAGGTGGTGAGCCAAGTTTCAGTCAAAAGACAGTCGATGAAATGATCATTCCACTGCTGAAATATGCCAAGGAGCGCGGTATACGATCACAGATCAACTCTAATCTGACGCTGGATCTCAGTCGTTACGAGAAGCTGCTGCCGTACCTTGATGTGATGCACATCTCATTCAACTATCTGAATGCTGATGATTTCCATCAAGTCGGTTTTGCCAACAGTGGCAGATCTGTCAAGCGAGAAGTAGCGGTAAAAATGTATGAGAAAATGATAGAAAATTCACGCAAACTGAGTGAAGCAGGCATGTTTATCTCTGCCGAATCCATGATTAATTTCCGTACTCATGATAAGTTGGATGGTATCCATCAACTGATTCGGGAGATGGGTTGTGTGCGTCACGAAGTACATCCGATGTACAACTCGAATTTCGCTTCCACATTGCCTGTCCTGTCTCTGGACCATATGCGTGCAGCCATTCATCGTTTGCTGGATGTGCGCGACAAAGACATGTGGATGTTGTTCGGTACGCTCCCATTCTTTGCATGCAGTGCGGCCGACCAGGACAGGGAATTGATCAATCGCCTGTACAGTGAGCCTAATGTGACCGTACGAAATGATCCGGATGGTCGAAATCGCGTCAACGTTAACATGTTTACAGGCAATGTGTATGTTACGGATTTTGCCGACATTCCTGCCTTTGGCAACATTCGCGATCGGAAGCTGGACGATGTATTCCATGAATGGTCAGCGGAGCATCCGCTTAATCAGACCGTAAACTGTCACTGTGATGCAGCGTCCTGCTGTGGGCCTAACCTGCTGGTGGCGGATATGTATTATAAAGGTGTGGATTTCAAATCCAGAAAAGCAATCACGCGCTGATCAGGCGCTGATATTCCAGGTATATTCCTGAAAAAGATAGAAAAAGGGGAGTGTCGACTTGGATATTCATACCGAATTTCATCTCGGGCAGTTGGTTTTCAATTTGGTTTGCGTTTTTCTGCTCGTATTCTTGAATGGCGTATTTGTTGCAGCGGAATTTTCTCTGGTTAAAGTCAGGCAAACCCGGTTGACTCAATTAGAGAGCGAGGGGAATCGGCTGGCTGGGTATGCACTGAAGGTGAATGGAAAACTGGATGCCTACTTGTCGGCAACCCAGTTCGGCATTACCCTGACATCCCTGGGGCTTGGCTGGCTCGGTGAACCCGCCATCTCCGAATTACTGGTAGAGCCGCTGATGTTCAAACTGGGCGTGGCGGATACAGGACTGATCTCTACCGTTTCCGTTATCATCGGTTTCTGTATTATTACGTTTCTGCATATTGTACTTGGAGAACTTGCACCGAAGTCGCTTGCTATTCAAAAAACAGATGGCGTGGCTCTGCTATTATCCGCACCACTTCTGTTGTTCTACAAAATCTTTTTCCCTTTCATCTGGATTCTCAATGCATCGGCCAATGCGCTGCTGCGACTGGCAGGGATAGAGCCTGCGAGTGAGGGAGAGGCCCATTCTGAAGATGAACTTCGGATTTTGATGAAGCAGAGTGCGAAGAGTGGTGTCATTGACAAGGATGAAATCAAATTAATGGATAACATCTTTGATTTCTCCGATATGCTTGCTCGTGAAATCATGCTGCCACGTACAGATATGGATTGTTTGTATACCCATCTGTCCTTGGAAGAGAACCTGAAGATTATTAATGCAACGAAGCATTCCCGTTATCCTGTTGCCGTCGAGGATAAAGACGAAATTATTGGATTTATCCATATTACGGATCTGCTTTTGGCAGCGCCGGAACAGCAGCAGGATCTGGCTTCACTTGTTCGGCCCATCTTGAATGTTCCGGAATCCATGGAAATCAGCCATGTCCTTCAACTGATGCAGAAAAAGCATTCTCAGATGACCCTTGTTGTTGACGAATACGGCGGCACCGCCGGATTATTGACGGCTGAGGAAATTTTGGAGGAGATCGTAGGGGATCTATACGATGAGTTCGAGGATGAGCGACCTCATATGGAACGCAGCGGCGATTCCTTCTCCATTGATGGACGATCTCTCATTGAAGAGGTTCATGAATGGACCGGAGCTATCATTGATGACGAAGAAGTGGATACCATTGGCGGTTGGTTGTTCAAAGAGCTTGAAGGTAGCCCAGCCAAAGGTAAAACACGGGAGCAGAACGGCTATGTTTTTGAGGTGGAGGAATCCACCCGGTTACGAATCACCCGAGTCAAGGTGTATAAGAGCCCAGTTTCTGAAGAAGAGGCTGCTGCTTTGGATGAGGCTCGGGACGATGCCGAATCGGACAAGTAGTGACGTATGAGGAACTGCCATATTGAAATGAATGTGACCTTTGGAACACTTCCCGTGGGGGAGTGACCAAGGGTCTTTTTTTTGTGAAGAAGAAGGCGTGAGAAATTCCAAGAGTTGTTTCGGCTGAATTGGGATTAACTTAAGAACGATGACATATGGATAATAGACGGGAAAAGCAAGGATTTTGGTCGCCTACCGACGAGTGACCAAATTTCAGTGAAGGGAGGCGTTTGAAAATGATTGATCCACAGCTTCGCGCATATGCCCCTTTCGTGGGGCCGTTTGATCCGTGTAAACCGATTGAAATTAAAACATACCTTGTTCCTCCACAGTTATTTATCCCTTTCCAGCCGATGGGCTGGCCTCAATACAGTCCGGCAGAAGCGCTGAGACTAGGAACGTTGTGGCCTGCGCTATACAGTCCTTATACATCCAAAAAAGCAAAGGGGAGGGAGGTAGGAGCAGATGGAGCCTGAAGCAGCAACAGCGTGTGACGCCAGATATTATGAGTTGCTGGAGGAACTGCAAGCCTTGGATTTCGTGTTGGTGGAGCTGAATCTGTATCTGGATACTCACCCGGGGGACTATCAGAGTATTGAACAGTATAACAAGTTTAGCCAGGAGCGGATGAGGGTAGCCCATGAATTTCAGCAGCTGTATGGACCGCTTATGAACTTTGGGCATGCATTCTCCAAGTATCCTTGGCAGTGGTCAGAGGCACCCTGGCCTTGGCAGGTGTAATGGACGTTTGAGTTGATTCTGCAAGTATACTGTACCCGGGTTTTCCGGAAATGCTGAATCGGGATACCCGGGAAGTGGAAGAAACAACTAACCGAATTGGGTCACATTCAGTTCGCATTTTTGAAGGAGGGATCGTCCAACATGTGGGTATACGAAAAAAAGCTGCAATATCCTGTTAGGGTAAGTAAATGTGATCCTCATATGGCCAAATTGCTGATGGAACAGTATGGTGGAGCAGACGGAGAACTGGCTGCAGCCCTTCGATATCTGAATCAGCGCTATACCATTCCAGACAAAATTATCGGTCTGTTGAATGACATCGCTACGGAGGAGTTTGCTCATTTAGAGATGATTGCAACTATGATCTACAAACTTACCAAGGATGCTACCATTGAACAGCTGGAGAAGGCAGGCCTGGATGCTCACTATGTGAATCATGACAAGGCCCTCTTTTACAGCAATGCGGCAGGTGTACCTTTCACTGCAACCTACATTCAAGCAAAGGGTGACCCTATTGCAGATCTGTATGAAGATATTGCTGCGGAAGAGAAGGCTAGGGCTACATATCAATGGCTAATTGATCTGACGGATGATGTGGATCTACAGGATAGCCTGAAATTCCTGCGGGAACGGGAGATTGTGCATTCGCTGCGTTTCCGTGAGGCGGTCGAAATCCTGAAGGATGATCGGGAAACCAAAAAGATCTTCTAATCATGCAACCTACCTTACACATATTAAAAAGAAGGATGCCCCTTTTGAAGTGAAAAAGGACATCCTTCTTTTCGTATGAGTGAAACCAGCTTAGTATTCGACCACCATGGCAACATTTTGCCATCCGGCTCCGACCGTCCAGAACAACACTTTATCACCACGCTCGACCTGACCTGAGGTGATGGCTCGATGCAGAGCGATAAAGGGACTGCTAGTTGATGTATAGCCGAATTCGTCTCCAATATAGACGGCAACATCATTAGCGATACCAATGTTCTCCGATACCGCACGAATATTACCGATGGATAACTGGGAGAAACAGGCTGCTTTGATCTGATCTGCTGCAATCTCGTTACGGCCTAACAGAGTAAGAATAGATTCAGAAGCGGCGTCGACGCAGATCGAATCATCGAACGGTGTGAATTTGACATGAAAAGCTCCTGCATCCACCCCGTTCTGTCCCAGTTTCGCCAGACCTTCTGCAGGAAAGAGGGAATTACCGTACACACAAGTATCCGTTTGATATATGGAATCAATGAATCCGGTGGCCTGTTCGTCGCGTTCTAGGATGACAGCTGCGGCTGCATCGCCGAAATTGGCATAGTAGACAGGATCATCAGGACTGGCGTGTGGGGCTACATAATCCGAACCGATAATCAGTGCTCTTCGAATTCTGGGATTCCCCAGCATCTGCCGGCTAACCTGTTCAAAGGCTGCCGTCATCCCGGCACAGTTGGCGTTGCTGTCGATACAGATTGTATGGGATGCTCCATTAATTAAACGATGAATCATTAAGGAATTCGTAGGGAAAATGTATTCCGGCGTTTGACTTGCATACGCAATCAGGTCGATATCTGCCCCGGTCAGTCCGGTCTTTTCCAAAAGGTTACTGGCTGCCTCAAAAGCCATGCTTAGTGAGTTCTCGTCATCGTTGTTAATTTTGTAACGCTTATCACGCCCAAGCGCTTTTAACAATCCCCGAATATCTACCCCTCTCGCATCAAAATGTTCAATGTAAAAGTCATTGTCCACCTGGTGCGCTGGATGATAAATATCCATATCCACAATACGAATTCCGGCCATCTTCATTCTCCTCTTGAGCGGATGGGTGGATCCACAACTTGTCCGCCTGATTTATTAGGTGGTAACGGTAGATATAATTTCGAGGTTGTCCAGTCCGACAGCACGTCCAAGCCTGGACAACTGCATTTTCAAAATGGCATTATTTTCGAGTGTGAGTACAACCTTTTTGAAGCCGTCCTTTTTAAATAGTGCCAGGCAGCCTTCGAGCAGAGGTACAATTTCTGGAGCAGTGACATTCAGCTTTTTGCAGTCGATACGCAGTTCATACTCCGTTGGGTTAATAGGAGCAATCGTATCCTGATAAGCGGAGATGGAACGCAATCCATCTTCTTGAGAGAAAGATCCCTCCAGTTCAATGTTAAGCACCTTGTTTGGAACGTCAGTCTTGAGTATAAAGCTTCCCATAATTGTCTCTCTCCTTTGAATGAGTTAAGGCTATCCTGTTACCAGGGACGAGGTGTCATCGCCACCATTGATGGCTTCTAAGATGTAAGCTGAGATCAAGGATAATTTACCCATATTATAAAGGCGCAGATGTAATGAGATCAAGAATAAAGTCGAATTGTGTATGAATATGTAGAATAGTTAATTATTGGATTTCATTTAGCGTCGCAAGTAGGACGTTAAATGCACTAATAATGCGCGGAGCCCCTACGCAAGGTGCCAAATGCAGAAGAATTCCTTTGAGCTCCTCCACAGTTACACCGACACGAAGTGCCATGACATAATGAACACCCAGTTGTTCAAACTGCCCTTGTGTAATCAGTGAGGAGATAACGGCAATTTCTTTCCATTGATCCGAAATGCTGGTGCGCTCGAAAATGTCTCCGTATGCTGTACCCATAATGAATTCTGCCAACTCGGGAAAGTGTTCCTTGATGGGGGCCAAGGCTTTGGCCCCGTATTCTCCAGAAAGATTCGCGAAACGCTCCAGCCCCTGAACAACCTGTTCACTCATGTTTTGCTCCTCCTAGTTCAAATTCACGGTACGATGGGCCGTAGGCGGAATCTCATCGCGATCTGTCAACAGCTCGATTACAGCGACTTGTTTCAGTTCTTGTGCTGCCTTGAGGGCAGCGATGAACTCGCCATGTGTTTCTGCCCGAAAAGCGACTGCACCGAGAGCTTCAGCAAACTTCGACGCATCCATAGGCACTTCGAACAAGGTCCCGTCGATCCGGCCTGTTGTTTTCTGCATACCTTTGAGCGCCATATCCAGCTGTTTATTATTCACTACGATGAAGATGACCGGCAGATTGTGGCATACAGCGGTATTGATCTCGGCTCCGAGCATCATGAAGCAACCGTCACCTGTAATACAGACGATCGTCTCGTCCGGCGCTGCTGCCTTTGCTCCGATCGCCATTCCAATGGCATTCCCCATACAGGCAAAGTATGCGTCAAATACAAAACTGCCAGGTTTCTTCACTTTATAGCGCTGAACAGCATGGAAGCCGTGACTTCCGTCATCAACGAATAAGGTATGATCATACGGCAGCATATCGCTCAGTTCATCCAAAATCGATGCGAGGGAGAGGTTAGGCAGAGTTGGCAGGGGGACAGTATAGTCCACTGCCGTGGACTCTCTCTCGGGAGCTTCATATTCCGTCAAGTTACCCAGTAGAAACTGCAGATTGTCTTTTAGATCGCCAGTAATATGTAAGGTTGGTGAGTGGAGTACTTTACCGACAAAAGCAGGATCCGAATCGAACTGAATAACATGTGCAGGATGATTCTCCGGTTTGAGATTGCAGATCGTCATGTCGCTCAGCCGCGATCCAAGCACGATATAGAGATCACTGCGGTTGAGCAATTCGTCTGCATGGGGGAAGCCCCCAACACCACAAGGTCCATGATATAACGGATGGTTCCAAGCGATAGCACCTTTCCCACCAGGCGTCGTGATAACAGGAATTTGGAATTGTTCTGCAAGATGCAATAGCTCGTCATGAGCTCTGGCTCGATTGACGCCTTTGCCTGCAATAATTAATGGGTGACTGGACTTGTGAAGGAGGGGAAGAATTCGATTAAGGTTAGAGATGCTAATTCGTGGCTCGGGTTCAGGCATGACAATTCGGCATTCGGCAAGCAGTTCGGTCTGGATGTCAAAGGGTAGACAAAGATGAACCGGACCTTTGTTCGGGCCAAGTGCAATGGAGAGGGCATGATTGAGCAAAGTGCCGAAGTGGTCGCCACGCTCCACCAGTTTGCTGAATAACGTAACGGGTCTGAACATCTCTGCGAGATCTGCCAGATAGGAGGAAGAGTCCTGGCACTGTGGAATCCCTAATTCCTGAATGGATTGATGCCCGGTAATAAACAACACCGGAAGATTATTCGCTTTGGCATGAGCTGCAGCGGTTAGAAGGTTGGTTCCACCCGGACCTGAAGTGGCGAATGCAACACCCAGCCTTCCGGTTTGGAGAGCGTAACCACCTGCTGCAAATCCTGAACTGGATTCGTGGCGACCTGGAATGAACTCAAGGCCGTGATCCACCATCTTCAGGACAGCAGGGCATATCGATTTTCCAATAATACCAAAGACGTGAGTAACACCAAGCTTGTGCAGCGTTTCTGCCAAATAGTCCGCAACGGTTTTCATGCGGGACACCTCGCTTCATAAAATAGGTTTTAAGACCCATAGGGTATAATCCAATTTTTTTCGAATGCAAGTGGTGGTCTAAGGTTGTAAAAGGAAATATATCCTTGTTAATACGAAGGTTATCTTTTTATGTGGTTTTTTGTCAACTTATTTTTATAAGAAAAAATACCTGATTCTTAAGTTGGTAACGCTTAACTACTTAATAGATATAGGGAAATGAAATGGTTATATATTCCTGCAACAAATGTCCTAATCAGAATGATTTACATTATATGTAAACTGAAGACTCGAAATATAGACTTACCCGTTACTTGATGATAAGCACGACGGCATATGCTTTTCTTTGCATGTTAACGCAAGAAAACGGATCCTATTTAACTTCTGTTATAATGAGAATCAGATTGGAGTGAGACTTAATGACAATATTGAAAATGGCAGTGATCGGCTTAGGAAAAATGGGTTTACATATGATTCAACAGGCGGAGCAAGCAGAGCTGAATGGAAGTATTAAGCTTGTGGCTGTATGTGAAGCACACGAAGAAACACTTAGGAACTTTGCTGATGGCCATGCGGAAATTAGCGCATATAGCGATTACATGCAGCTGCTGGATGAACATAAAATTGATCTATTGTACATTGCTGTACCGCCTAAATTTCATTATCCTGTCGTCATGGAGGCCTTACAGCGGAAGATCCATGTGTTTTGCGAGAAACCGCTGGCGAACAGTACAGAAGAGGCGAGAGAGATGCTTGAGGCCGCGGAGCAGGCAGGGGTAGTCCATGCCATTCATTTCTCCATGCCTCATGAACCTTCTGTATTGAAGCTGCAGGAACTGGTGGAGCAGAGCAGCATAGGTGCGATTCGTAAAATAGATCTGATTCTGCAATTCCCTCAGTGGCCGCGTGCATGGCAGCAGAATTCATGGATTTCAAGCCGTGAGCAAGGGGGCTTTATCCTTGAAGTGGGCATCCACTGGATCCATATGATACAGCATGTGTTTGGTCCAATTACGGAGGTGAGCAGTGAGGTCCAATATCCCGATAATGTGGAAGAATGTGAACATGAGGTGCAGGCTGTGATGAAGCTGGAAGACGGAACTCGTATTCAGCTTAACGGAATTGCTCATTTTGCAGGTAAGGAACGAGTTTCCATGGTCGTATACGGAACTGAAGGCACGATCGCTCTGGAAAACTGGGAAGAACTGATGATAGGGCCAATTGGACAGCCGCTTGCGCCAGTTGAGGTAGATGAGTCGATGGGAGAGCTGCCTGTTCTCAAACATGTCATTGCTCGTATCCAGGGACAACCGGCGAAAATATACGATTTTAACGACGGATACCGTGCCCAATTGGTGTTGGAGGCTTTGCGTAATCCGGAGGGGAATACGATCCAGATCAGCCGCTAGTCGGCAGTGTTGCCGTCTTGGATCAGATGCTGGAAGCAACAATAAGCTTAAATAATTTATACTTTTGCAGAAATAAAACAAGAAGCAGCTTCCTTAATAGGAAGCTGCTCTTTTTGTGTTAGTTGTTGTAATCACCGGTTAAGCTAGCTTGAATCGTTTCACCAGTTCGTCGAGTGCATCGGACATTTGATTCAGCTGTTTGGAAGTGTCGCTCATTTCCTGTAAGGAGGCAAGCTGTTCTTCGGTCATGGCCGATACTTCCTCCGTAGCAGATGCGGTATCTTCTACAACGATCGATACTTCGTTAATGGAATTCATGACAGCTTCACTGCCCGATGTGAGTTCTTCAACCACCGCGGATACATCCATCATTTGACCGCTGAGGTCGTGTATATGTTGTGTAATATTTGCAAAGGCATGCCCTGCGTCCTCGATGGTCCGCAGTCCCTCGTTAACATGAACCGTGCTCTCATCTACAACATCCACTGTGCTATGAACACCTGCGACCACCGTTTCCAATATGCTCGTAATTTCCTTGGCTGATGTGGCGCTTTGGTCCGCAAGATTGCGAATCTCTGCTGCAACAACTGCGAAGCCGCGTCCGTTTTCTCCTGCACGTGCAGCCTCAATTCCGGCATTCAATGCTAACAGATTGGTTTGTCTCGCGATCCCTGACATGGCATCCGCAATGTTAATGACTTGATCGGACATCTTGGAAATATCATTAATGGCTTCCTGTACAGAGAGGAAGGATTGCTCAATAACTCCCATTTTGCCGACCGCATTGTCAATACGCTGCTGCCCATCAATGGCTATGGATTCGGTACGTACCGCCCGTTCAGCCACGTCTGCAGCAGATGCGGCCACCCGGCTGAGTCCGGTTTGGGATTGTTGAATTGCAGCGACCATCGTTTGGGTAAGAGCAACCTGCTCATCTGCCCCTTCAGCTACTCGTTCCATGGCTGTAGCTACTTCTTTGCCGGCCAGGTGGCTGTCCGCCACACCTTTATCCATCCGATCTGATGCTGTGTTGAGAACAGTGGCATTACGCTGGATGTCCAGCATCATTTGCTGCAAGCCTAACAGCATCGTATTCGCAGACTCGGCGAGTTCTCTCGTTTCGTCCCTCATCGGGGTAGCAATGCGCAGGGTCAGGTCGCCATTGGAGGAACCGATGTCATTCAGTGCATGGGTAACGGTACGAATGTTTTTAACAATGGCACGGGACAAAATCAGTGCTGCAAAGATCGATATTAAGGCAACAAGAATAAGAGCTCCGTATAGTTCCCAGTTCAGAATCATATTTTTTTGTTTTAATGCTTCTGTACGTGTTTCTGTCAAAGCCAGTTCGTTGTTCCGGAAAGTAATTAGGGAGCTGCGAATCTCGTCCATATCTGCTTTGCCTGGATCTGTTGCAAAAAACTGACGAATGGCATCCAGATCGTTAGCCTGACGCAGAGAGACAACAGGCTCCCCGGCCACTTGAATCCAGTCATTCATGGAGCTATGTATATCTTGCAATAATGTCAATTGAGCTGGGTTATTGGAGATAAGGCCCGCTAACTGATCCTTGAGCTCGACTAGCTGCTCTTTTCCCGCTATATAAGGTTCCAGGTAATTTTCCTGTCCTGTGATCACGTAACCACGCTGTCCGGTCTCCATATCCACCATGTTTTTCTCCAACTCATACGTCAAAGCATGCACTTTCATGTCGTGATCGACGAGATAATCAAGCTCCTCCTGCAGCTGACCAATACTGTTCTGAATCAGTAGAATGCTTCCAGCCAGTACCGTCAAAACAAGCAGGTAACCCAGCCCGATTTTATAAAAAATTTTGAATGTTCTCCGTTTCGTCATGATTCCTTTTCCTCTCTTTTGGGTATATGTATTTGTCGAAAAAACTTGAAAAATGGCAACTTAAAGGACTTATGGCTCAGGAGTCTTAAGAACTATTTTTCAGTATTATACGTTATGAAAGTAAGTTTGTACATAGTTCGTTTATATTTTGTATATGGTTTGTATCGCTGCATAAGACACGACCGAGTAAACCTTTTACAGTGTTCGGTTTACACTGCCAAACGTTTTTGTTTATCATGGAAAGGGTATGATGCTGATTACATATTTCAATCCGAAAGGAACGGATCCTGAAAATGAGTAAAGAGACCGTATTGCGAAAACCGGAAGCGATGATTTTTGATATGGACGGAACGTTGTTCCAGACAGAGACCTTGCTGTTGCCTGCTTATCAAAAGCTTTTTGATACACTGCGTGCCGAGGGACACTTCGAAGGGGAGACCCCTCCTGAGGAACGGATGCTGGGAAGTTTGGGTATGCTGCTTGAAGATATATGGAAAGTGGTCATGCCGGAAGCCTCTGAAGCGGCACATCGTCGTGCAGATGAATTGCTGCTTCAATTGGAAATAGAGGGACTTGATCAGGGAAGTTCCCAACTCTACCCGCATGTAAAAGAGACGCTTGAAGCCCTTAAGGAACAAGGTGTTCGTTTGTTTGTAGCGAGTAATGGGCTGGAGGACTATGTCAAAGGGGTTGCGTTTGCCCACGAGATTATGCCTTTATTCGAAGGTGTATACAGTGCAGGACAATACCAGACACCTTCCAAGGTAAACCTGGTGCAAATACTGCTCGAAAAACACCGGATTCAGGATGCCTGGATGGTAGGAGACCGCTCGTCCGACGTTGAAGCAGGAAAAATGAATGGACAGACGGTCATTGGCTGTGCATATGCCGGCTTCGGGCGTGATGAAGAACTTGCAGGGTCAGATGTATTAATCTCTGATTTTACCGAGCTCACTCGTCTGTACAGAGAAGCCGAATAGCAAGCACTACATCTTGAACCAATCTGGATTAACGTTCAAAACCGGAAGAGCCTTTATCTCCGAAGCCTGTTTAACGGGCGTGGCGGAGATAAAGGCTCTTTGTGATGCCATGAGTATCGATTGTAAGATGCTTAAAGGCCAGGCCCCTTAGTGAAGCGGCTACTTTAATCTTGATTTCCGGGATCTTCGGGCTGCGGTGGTCTTACCGGTTACAGGTTTGGTTACTTTCACCTTGTTCGGAGTACTAGCCGTCCGGTTGCGGTACACCCATAGAGCATATTCCAACGGCTGAGTAATTGCTTTGTAATAAATATTCCGCTCACCAATCCGTGCAAATACTTCACGTGCAGGTTTGGGATTCACTTCAAGCAGGAAGATGTGGCCATCCTTGTCGATCGCTAAGTCCAGTGCAAGCTCACACAGGTCACCGTACGTATCTTCAAGGAATGAGGCTACTGAAATACCAAGTTTCTCTGCCGTAGCATTAATTTCGTTTCTCAGTTCCTCATCGGCGATCCATTGTTTCATCAATCGGTGCATAGCAACGGCCTGGCCGCCGCCATGCAGATTCGATGTTACACTTTTCTCTGCTCCCATGCGTCCAGCACAACCGGTCAGCTCCCATTCTCCCTCGCCATTCTTCTGTACGAGCATGCGATAATCGTGTACACGACCGTTTGGGAGCTGGAGCTGTATACCTTCCTGAACCAGATACTTATCTTTCATGTTCCAATGCTGGAGCAGAGAACCGAGCCTTGATAAATGGACTTTGCGCGGGGTAATGATGCGTCGTTTCTGATCACGTCCTTGGACCAGGACCATGTTAGCGTCGCTACTGATGCGTTCGATCCGCAGGATTCCTCGTCCGCCTGTTCCATTTATGGGCTTCAAATAGATCAGCGAAGAAGCTTTAAGCATTCGATTGACATCAGACATATCCTGGAACAGAACGGTCTCCGGCAAATGTTCACGAAAGGCGGATTTTGCCGAAAGGGTCTGATGTATGGTCCATTTATTGCGAAGTGGCCTGTTTAGGAAAAGCATGTGCCCGTATTTCTCGCGAAAGGCGAGCAGCTGCTGGAATCTGCGATTTCGCTGTATGCGGCAGCGGTCGAAGATCATGTCCGGAAATGGGCGCCATTCCCTGGACCACCCCTTTTCCGAATGGAAGACCATCGCCTCGATTTGTTTGCCTCCGGAATGGACATCCGCAGGTGTGAACACGTAAATGTCGAGTCCCCGCTTGCGTCCTTCAAGGATCATTCTGCGGTAGATGCTCCGTTCTTCCAAGGCGCGATGTTCGTTTAAGTACAACGTCATAATGCCTAGAACAGGTGAGGACACAAACAATCACCTTCTTTAGCTGTTATTCCTTTCCATTATCGTTTGGACTGGCGGGCCAGATAGGCGCTATATTGGAAAATGCGCTCCAATGATTTTTTACGAATCTGGGGTTCATCGAATTTCATTGGTTTCGCATTGGCTTCGAAGAACCAGATTTCTCCGAGATCATCGATACCCAAATCCATAGACATCTCCCCAAGCGTATGGCCAGAGCCTCGTTCAACCTGCCGTGCAATGGTTAATGATGTCGATCTGACCTTTTTCATTAGTGTAGTGGTTGTTTCTTCCCCGAACAGGTCGGTAAGAAGCTTCTCGGGATCCTCAACGCTGCCTCCACGTGGAACGTGGGTTGTAATGCTTCGCGAACCAGCCAGTCTGGCACCAACCCCTGTTACACTCCACTGTCCTTTGCCATTCTTCTGTACCAGAACGCGCAGATCGAAGGGGCGCTTACGGGAGGAGGCAAGTTCAATTCCTTGCTGCATGATATAAGGCGTATGCCCGGTTTCCCGGCGAATGCGAGACCATAACTTCGCAAGTGTTGCTGCCTTATACGTGGTGCTCTTTCGGGAACTTTGTATTCTGAGCCGGAACGGCAGACGTTCCTTCTCTTGAAACTTTAGCATCATTATGCCTTTTCCCGCTTTTCCACTTTCGGGCTTCAGATATAGATACGGAAATGCCCGCAGCACCGTACCCAGCGTAGTAGCACTTCGCATCCGGCGTGTATGAGGGATCAGATGCTGGGTAGATTTGGACTTCTTCAGCCATTCGAACAGATCCCATTTATTGAAGAAAAAAGGGTTATACAGCTCAATCCCCGATTGCATGCATTCCTCAATTTTCCGCTGAACGGAGGGCTTTCGCTCATCTTCCCGATAGGGAATTCGATTGTACAGGACATGAGGGAGAGGGAAGGACTGTGAAGTCCACTTTCCGCTCCCTTTGTTATACGTGTAGCCCTTAACCGTAGGACCGCTCACGTTCAGATCTCTTACAGTTACGATATACACCTGATAACCCATGTTTTCGCCTGTTTGTATAATGTCCAGAAAATTTTGATGGTTTCCCCTGAATCCCCGGTGGTCGTCGTGCATGGTCAACACGGCAATGACAGGTTTGAAATCATCATGAAGGCTCATCAAATGCCGTCCCTCTTCCGGAATTTGCTCAAATACAGGCAGTGTTCCAAAATGTGCTCCACCGATGATTTTCCCTCCACCCGGAGTGAAGGGTGACGGAAGATGGAGCGCCCGGGTTTGGCGTTCGCTTCGAACATCCATACATGTTCCTCCTGATCAATGCCCAGATCAAAGCCAATCTCACCAATCAGATGCTGGTGCTGGGTTTCAATCGCCTGGGCCAGTGTAATAGCGACGGATTTGGCCTGCTGAAGCACTTCTCCCGCACGTTCGCCGAAGTTACGGCTGAGCGCCTGTTCAGGGGTCATCAGAGAGCCGCCATTTTTGATGTGGGTAGTCACGCTGCCCCGACCAGCCTTCTTGGCACCGATACCGACGACGACCCATTGATTGCTCCCGTTTTTGTGCATGTGGAAGCGAAAATCAATCGGACACTCATCGATCTCAATGAGCCGGATCCCCTGCTGTACGACATAGCCTCGCAGCTGTTTTCCATGCCTGCCCTGAAGCATGCGCATTAAGCCATTGAAGGAGCCGAAGCGCAGAAGGGCATTGCCGCCTTTTTTGCGGTAACGCGCGAAATATCCGCGTTTGGGCGAATAGGTCAAGCGATAGATTCCGTTACCGAGACTCCCAGCAGTGGGCTTATAATATACGAACTGGTGTCGTTCCAGCATTTCTCTCATTTGTTCAACGGTCGGATTGGTGATCGATTCAGGAATATACCGACCTGCTTCAAGATCATTCTCCAGCAGCTTGTAGATGTCCGATTTATTGAAAAAGCTCCAGTTGAAAAATGGAATTTTACGACGGACAAACCGTTCCCTCAGTTGATTGATGGCAGGCGAGAAATCGGAACGGCGGCTGGGTAACCTGTTATAAACAACGTCTGGCAGAGGGACCGTTTTCCGAACAAAGCTTCCGTTTTCGTTCAGAAAAAAACCGGATACCGTTTCATTCTGCCAGTTAATATCCCTTGGAGTGAACGCATAGATATAGGATTTGCGGCTGCCTTCACGGAGCAATTGCTTGATGAACCCGGTACGGGAGCCAAACGGATTCGAGCTCGTTGCAGGTCCGTCGGACAATACTCCAATCAGTGGACCGAGCTGGACTTCATCATTTTGCAGGTTGCGCAGATAGATGCTGCCCCGCTTGGGAACGTTCATCAGATTGCGTATGCCCGAGGCGAGATAGAGATGTTTCCCTGCTTTCTTGATCGGTTTGATGGTTGCAGGCACCCGGTCTCGCCCAAACCGCAGATTTATCGTTTTTTTGCCGGATAGATTCAGACTTTTCATTAATGCGTTGGATACATAAACCACTTTATCCGGTTGCTGCGTAAAATGCAGATTGCAAAAGGTCAAACTCATGATTTATCCTCCTATCCTGAAAAAAATCCTTCGGCTCCATGGCAAGCGGGCGCTGCGGGCCTAGCCGCCTTGAATCGGGATGGGTTTCAGGCCAGCTGTGCTGGATGTATTCGGGATTTTCATTGGACGAACGACGTCCGTGAGAACATGTTGTTGCAGCAAATAACGAGCATAGGCAAGCGGCTGGGTGTACGTCAGTGTCTGCATGTGTCGGTCGCCTGCCTCTGCGAATGAAGAGCGCCCTGGCTTCGAATTGACCTCCAGCAGCCAGAGACGACCTGTCGAATCTGCTCCAAAATCCAGTCCCAATTCAGCAAGTCTGCCGAATTGCCCCTCCAGCAAGGGAGGGATTAGAGCAGCAGCATGGTTGATCCCTTCTAGAATGGTGTTGGCACGCATACTTCCGTATCGATCGATAAGATAAGAGTGGGCTGGATACGCCCTTCCTCCGCCATGCAAATTGGAGGTAAGGGAGCCCTCGGCACCTTCACGAACCATACATCCCGTCAGGGTCCAGCGTCCGTTTTTGTTTTTTTGCACCAGGGCCCGGATGTCGAATGGATGCCCATCATGACTCAGGTCCAAGTATGGCTGCATGATCATCCGGCGACTGGCAATCCTGGATTCAAGCCAGGTTGAGAGCGCATGACGTGTATAGAATGTACGCTGAAAACGTTCATTGTCCTGATCTCTGCCTTCAATAACCCATGTGGGTGTATCTTTTCCTTGGGTGAGACGAAACGTTTCCTTGCCATGGGTTCCTGAAACGGGCTTGAAGAAAAGTCCCTTGGGCCATCGTTTCAGCCAGTGCTCCCATGGAGCATGAGGTTGAAGGAGTACGGTGGGGACGAGAAGTTTGCTCAGCTGTTTGTCGCGAGACAATGCCCGGTGGACTTTCCATTTACCCGGGAGGGAAACAGACCAATACGGTCTGATGTGCCCGCTGCCGGATAAAGCAAGTTCATGAAGCTGCTGTCTCCATTGTCTTGGGAGTGGCAGCAGGCACCGATCCATTAGCATCTGCACCCCGTGAACAGGAGCTGTTTTCCATTGTCCGTTACGGTAAATATATCCTTTTTCTGGTAGAGGGTTATCTCTATCGCCGGATATGGGCAGCACGATGATATTCAGGTCATAACGATGACTTTCCAAACTGAGACGGCGGCAAAAGAGTTCATCCGAAAACGGCGGTGATCCTTCTGCACCACGGACCAGGATGGCTATGGTTGATGTTTGCGGCGATGATGACATCGGAATGCACCTCCTGTAATGGATCACTCTTCAGAATCCGGCCAGATACGTGGAGTATTCCAGCATGGCTTTGACAGAGGGCCGGATCTTACTCTCGCTCAGTGGCGTATTGTCATTCTTGGACGGTTTCGAATTAACCTCGAGCAGCCAGACACGACCAGTGGTGTCCATCGCAAGATCAATCCCAAGTTCACCGAAATGGGCAGGGATTGCATGCTCAATTCCTTTGGCAATGTCGAGCGCTGCCGTATGAAGATTTGTATAAGCTGAGGCTTTGGCTGATCCGGGAAGCTGGGTTTTGGCCACGGCCTCCTTAACGGTACTGAGGCTTCCGCCCCGGGCTAGATTCGATACATAGTGGCTGCCTCCGGCAATGCGGGCTACGATGGATGTAACACTCCATTTGCCTGATCTGTTTTTTTGTACGAGGGCACGGAAATCGACGGGCCTGCCGCTGTTATCGATGAGAGATAGGCCTTGCTGGATCTGGTATCGCGTCGTTTTCATTTTTCCGGACAGACTGGCATAGAGTTTATCCAGGGAAGTATACGTTTGTTTGCGGGTGCCCCCTACACTGGTTGCGAGTGTAAGGAAACTGCCGTCAATTTGACGGGAGACTCGGATGATTCCTTTGCCAAGCGAACCTCGCACAGGCTTGAGAAATACAACCGGATACCGGGTGCACATCGTTTTGAGCGTGGCAGAGGACTTCAGCAGATGAGACTCCGGCAGGACCCTTTTGAGCGTTGTAATGGACTTCAAGGCATCAAACACTTCATTTTTGTCCAGGAACTTTTCATTAAAGGTTTGTGTGCCGTAGAGAGATTTTACTTCTTTCATGAAATGCTGTACGCTAGGTTTGTTCTCAAGCTTACGGGATGTCAGCCTGTTATTGACGACGTCTGCAATGGGCAGAACCGTCTTTTTCCAGCCGTCATCATACACCCAGCCCTGAATATGACCCGTTACCGCTCCGATATCCTCTGGTGTGAAAAAGGATACATAGGCGCCCTGCTTACGGCAGGCGTTCACCAGCTCATGACAGAACATCGTGATGGAGCCAAAGGGCCGATCGGGCTGATCGGGATAATCCTGGCTTACCAGCACACTGATGAAGGGTCCAAGGCGCAGCGTACGGCTGGCTGAACGATAGGATACACTCAGGACCGAACGGGGAACCAGGCCGGTCTTGCTGGCTACCGTCTGATTGATGCGAAGGCCGTCATATCTGGGAACCGGAATAACGGTGACTTCACGGCGGTAAGAGCCGAATTGTAGCTGAAGCGGCCTTCCCGAAGGGATTTTAAGGGCCTTGAGCACCCCTTCGCCCAGCATGATGACGTCGTCCTGCAGGATGCCCGAGCCGGTAACCTGAATCGTTACTTTTTTAGTGGACATCACGGATCTCCTTCCGGGCGGCAACTTGATGTCTGATCTCGAAGTTGAACGGCATCTGAACATGGCATGTGCTTCATCATATGAGGACATATACCCCTTGGTGATTGACCCATTAGGATTAAATGCAATTGATTTGGCATCGGAATCGATGACCTGTTCGGGTCAGCCAATGTTTGAGAGAAGAGAAATGCGTGTATAAACACGGGTGAACGTTGCGACGAGAAAAATGAGGGAATGAATGAATAGCAGCAGAACAATCCAAATTGAGGAGGAATAATAGTGAATATTTATGACAAAGCCAATGATCTGGCCAAAGCACTGAGAGAAAGCAGCGAGGTGGAAGAAATTACTTCCGCGATGAAGCTGATCGAAGCTGATCCAGAGGCAAAACGCATGCTGGACAGCTTTCGTGATCAACAAATGGAATTGCAACAGCGCATGATGAGCGGCGACATGCCGGCACCGGACGAGATGGAGAAAATGGAGAAGCTGTTTGAGGTACTGAGCCTGAATCTCAACATCCGTCGCCTATTTGATGCTGAGCGTCGTCTGAGCGTAATCATTGAAGATGTGAACAAAATTATTGCTGACAGCCTGGGCCATCTGTATGGCGGTGCTGAGGCGTAAGACGTTTCACAGGTTATTTGTCTGAATCTTTCATATTGCACAGTTCCCGTTCATAGACTAGACATATAGAGTCGATCAAGAACGAAGGAGCTGTGTATGGTGAAAAGGTTGAAAAAGGCAAAACATGTGATCTATCTGCTTATCGCGCTGTCAATGCTGGTTATCGCGCTGCCGCGAATTTCCTTCGCTGGTGGAATGGACTGGGTTAATATTTTTGGCATCGTATGGGTGCTGTTCTCCCTATTAATCATTGGTGCGCACCTTCATTTCATTCTCGGTGTAGATGAAGAGAAGAAGCGTGCACTGGAAGCGGTTCGCCGGGCCAAGCTGCGGCAGTGGGAGATGAAGCTGGTGGACAAGCAGGAGCAGAGCAAGTCTGTATAAGCCTTGCATCAAGGCGCCAGGACAGAATTCTTAGACCGATGATCCTTCAATCCGATGGATCATCGGTCTTTTTACGTTGATAAACGAAGAGCGGGGAATGGGGTTATTTTCCTCGGAGCGTGTTATAATAGATACAGAATAGTACAGATGCATCTTCGGGGGTGGTACAGATGGACGGACAGGAAGAGAACGTGACGAAGCACGAGCAGCTGCTGCAGCATATCGAGCAGTTAAAAGTCGGCAGTAAAATATCGGTTCGTGGCCTGGCAAGGGAGCTCGGCGTAAGTGAAGGGACAGCCTATCGGGCAGTCAAGGAAGCAGAGAACTTCGGGCTGGTGGTGACCAAGGAACGGATCGGAACGGTACGTATCGAAAAGAGACCGCGCGGCATGTCAGAACAGCTGACCTTTGCCGATGTGGTCACCATCGTGGAAGGTCATGTGCTCGGAGGAAGTGATGGCTTGGCCAAACCGCTCCACAAGTATGTGATTGGTGCGATGAAAGAGCAGGCCATGGCCCGTTATATAGATGCTGGAAGTCTGCTTATTGTAGGTAACCGGGATAATGCCCATTCGCTCGCGCTTGAGCAGGGAGCGGGTGTACTCATTACCGGTGGATTCAGCACAAGTCGTGAAGTCAGATTGCTGGCAGACGAACTGGGACTGCCGATTATTTCTTCCAGACATGATACATTCACCGTGGCTTCGATGATTAACCGAGCAATCTTTGACCGATTGATCAAGAAAAAAATCATGCTTGTGGAGGATATTATCGGTCAGAAGCCCCGTCTTCAAGTGCTCAAGGTCACCAGTTCTGCTGCTGATTTTCACAAGCTGGTTGCCGAAACGGGAGATCATCGCTTCCCGGTAGTTGACGAATGGAATCGGGTTATCGGTATTGTCAGCCTGAAGGATGTAAGCGAACTTCTGGAAGAGCAGAGCATTGAGAAATGCGTCGTTCGCCGCCCGGTTACAGCCTCACTGCAAACCTCACTGGCTTCTGCCGCGCAGATCATGACTTGGGAAGGCATTGATTTTCTACCCATTGTGGATCGCAATCGGAAGTTGATTGCCTCCATTACGCGGAAGGAAGTACTGCAGGCCATGCGCGACGCGCAGAAGCAGCCGCAGCTCGGCGAGACCTTTGATCATCTGATCTGGAATGGGTTCGCAGAGGAACGCGGAGAACAGAATGAATTGATGTTTCATGGATTCATTATTCCGCAGATGGCGACAGACCTAGGCACGATCTCTGAAGGGGTGCTGCTGAACGTCATGACGCAGGCGGGACGGCGGGCTGCCTGGGACGTGACGGGAAATGATTATGTCGTGGATAATGTGACAACGTATTTTGTTCATCCGGTGCAGATTGAGGATCAGATTCTGGTTCGACCCGTCATTCTGGAGACGAGCCGCCGAACCTGCAAAATGGACATTGTCATTACCCGTGAAGGAAATGTCGTATGCAAAGCAGTCATGACACTGCAGTCCATTGACCACGGCTAGTTCAGGTGTTTTGTGAATCACTGCTCCATATATAACAAAGAGGATATCCACCACTGTTGTCATGTCGAACCGCTGTTCACAGCCGGCATTCAGACATGTATCGATGAGTGGATATCCTCTTTTCGCTGCAGATAAGTTATAAATACGTGTATTAAACAGACTGCCTGGACGCGCTGCCTGACTGATTTCCGCTGTGCTCCCGTAGACGAGCAAAGTAGCTGCGGTTGCGCAAACCGGCGAATAAATTGTAGGCGCCGATAATCAGAAAGAGCGCTTCCACAACAATGGAGAGGCTCGATCCGGTGAAGACAAACATGAGGATTATGGACAATACAATCAGCATGCCACCCATCCAGATGTTGGTCCACGAGCGGTAGAGGCCAGCGTCAGCGGCACTCGCGGCCCGGTGCGAACGAATGCTGTTCAGAGCCGAGCAGACCATGGCTAGAGCAAAAATGGCGATCAGGACATACTTGAGAACATCAATCAACACGAATGAGCAGCTCCTTTTCTGGAAAGCATTTACTGCCCTTATTGTACCATGCGAGCCAAGGACAAGGGGCAGTTTTTTCTAACTGCTTCCCAGTGGTTAAGCTGGAACGTGCATCCGAATTTGTACCCAAACCTGAAGTACGCCTTCCATAACAAGCATCGTTTTGACCTGAACGGTGTATTCTTTTTCTCTGACTGTGTATACTTTCTGGTTCAACATGATGCGTGTCATTTTGCTGTACTCATCGATATTAAATACATCACGCCCGCGAAGAACTTCAAGCTCGTCCCCCAGCTTCTGCAGCATGATTTTAAGTGATGCCTCGTCAGGACCTTTGTCAGACTCTTCGGCTCGCACCTTAATTTCCTTAATGACGGTCTGCCGTTTACTGTATTTTTTCAGTGTTTTGATATCCTCCTCATTCTGATGCAGCTGGAGCTGCAATTCCTGATTGGTTAGCCAGAGTTTGTTATAGCTCAGGTGATATACACCGTTGTATACGATGCTTCCCGCGATCATTCCCAGGACAAACACGGCTGTCATGCGCATAAGCGGGCGGTAGCGTGAAAAAGGCGGAATCCTCATGGGCTCAGTCCCGAAGTCATATTAACCCCGCCCTCCGCCGCATACCCATTTTACGAGTTCGGTTCCCATATGAGCGCCCATAAAGGCCGAGATCAGGTACAAAATTTGCTTGACCGCAGGCGACAGGTTGCCGTCGAGAAAGTTGCTCTCAATGACCCTCATCGGATCAATGGTGCCCCCAACTGCGGCTGCAAGTGCCCATATCTTGATTTTGCCGGAAATATCAAGCATCGTCTGAGTCGGAGGCTGGAGAGAGATAACAGCACCAATTCCTCCGATCATCGCACCGCCCAGCACGATACCAAACGCAATAAAGAAATCAAGAATGGCTTTGGATAAAAATGTACTCACCCGCAAACACCCCTTTCAGACCCAGCAGCGCACCTCCTGTCAGTGGTCCGAAACAGGGGGAGCGGCTTGTACTCCTATTGTATGGGCGTGCCCCCGGACGATATGATAAAATAGAATAATAAAGTACTGTTGTACCTAATGAAATTTTATTCATTTATTGTATTCATATAGAAGAAAGATAGGCAGCAGCTGGGCTCTGAAGACAGATGCTGCAGCTATCCGCGGCGAAAGGAAGTAACGAACATGAGTTCTTTTGTGCATTTGCACGTTCATAGTGAATATAGTTTGCTGGACGGCGCTGCGCGTATTCCGGATCTCGTGAACCAGGCCGCAGATCTTGGAATGACCACACTCGCATTGACCGATCACGGCGTCATGTACGGCGCTGTTCCCTTTTATAAAGCCTGTATCGAACGAGGCATCAAGCCGATTATCGGTTGTGAGGCATACATGACCGCAGGGTCCCGCAAGGAGCGGGGGAGTCGCAAGGATCAGCCCATACACCACTTGATCTTGCTGGCGAAGAACATGACGGGTTACCGCAACTTGATGAAATTATGTTCAATTGGGCATTTGGAAGGTTTCCATTACAAGCCACGTATTGATATGGAGAGTTTGGCTGCCCATCACGAGGGCATTATCTGCCTGAGTGCTTGTCTGGGAGGAGAAGTGCCTCAGCATTTGCTGCATGGACGGGAAGAAGAGGCCCGGCGGGCAGCGCTTCGTTATAAACATATTTTTGGTCCTGATTTCTATCTGGAGCTTCAGGATCACGGCCTCGCAGAGCAGAAAAGAGTCAATCCCCAATTGATTCGTCTAGCCGAGGAACTGGATATTCCACTTGTGGCAACCAATGATGTGCATTACCTGTCGGAAGCGGACGCTGAGCTTCAGGATGTACTAATTTGTATCGGAACCGGGAAAACCGTCGACGACGAGAGTCGTCTTCGGATTGGGACCAATCAGCTGTATTTGAAAAGTGAGCAGGAGATGGCCCGCTTGTTTCCTCATGTGGAAGAAGCGTTGAAGAACACGGTTCGTATTGCCGAATCCTGTGAACTGCAGCTGGAATTCGGCAAATCCATCTTGCCTGAATACAGACCGCTGCCTGAGGGACAGAGTCCTTCGGAGTACCTGAGAGAGCTCTGTGAAAAAGGCATGGAAGAACGTTATGCCGAGTCAGAACGCTGGACGGATTCGGAGCTTCGTTCCGGACTGGAGCAGCGATTGAACTATGAACTTCAGGTTATCGACAGTATGGGCTTCTCGGATTACTTCCTGATCGTATGGGATTTTATCGCTTACGCCCATAGACAAGGGATCGTTACCGGCCCAGGCCGGGGTTCCTCGGCGGGAAGTCTTGTTGCTTATACACTGCATATTACCGATGTTGATCCAATGAAATATAATTTGCTCTTTGAACGTTTCCTGAACCCTGAACGTATTTCCATGCCCGATATCGATATCGATTTCAGCGATGAGCGGCGGGATGAGGTTATTGATTATGTCGCAGACAAATACGGAAAAGCACATGTGGCGCAGATTATTACCTTTGGTACAATGGCTGCACGTGCAGCAGTAAGGGACGTTGGACGCGCGTTAAATGTACCCTATGGCGAGGTGGATAAGGCAGCGAAGCTCATCCCTGCGCAGCTCGGGATCAACATCCGTCGTGCCATGGAAGCAACGCCTGAATTGAAGGCTTTATATGAAACGAAGCCAAAAACCCGGGAACTACTGGATATGGCCATGAAGGTAGAAGGCATGCCGCGCCATGCGTCCACGCATGCTGCCGGGGTCGTTATATCCCGCGATCCTCTGACCGATGCCGTTCCGCTTCAGGAAGGAAGCGAGGGCACTGCGTTAACCCAATACTCAATGGAGAACCTGGAGTCAATCGGTTTGCTCAAGATGGACTTTCTCGGACTGCGAACCCTTTCCATTATTGAACGCTGCCTGCGTTGGATCGGAGAAGAGGGCGAAGTTCCGGATTTCCGCTATATCGCGGATGATGATGCAACGACGTATGAGATGCTTGGCCGTGGTGACACGATGGGCATATTCCAGCTGGAATCGGCAGGCATGCGGCGTGTGCTGAAGGATCTGAAACCGACGGTATTTGAAGACATCATCTCCGTTCTCGCTTTGTATCGTCCGGGTCCGATGGAGTTCATCTCCAAGTATATTCAGGGCAAGCATGGACAAATTGAGGTCGATTATCCCCATGCCGATCTGGAATCCATTCTTAAGGATACGTATGGCATCATCGTCTATCAGGAACAGATCATGCAGATTGCTTCACGCATGGCGGGTTTCTCGCTGGGAGAAGCGGACTTGCTTCGCCGAGCTGTTTCCAAGAAGAAACGGGAAGTGCTCGATTTGGAACGCGGACATTTCGTTCAGGGCAGTCTCAAACAAGGCTATAGCGAGGAAGAAGCGGACCTGGTCTACGACATGATTGTGAAATTTGCGAACTACGGTTTCCCGCGTGCCCACGCTGCGGCATATGGTGTACTGGCGTTCCAGACCGCATATCTGAAGGCTCATTACCCGGTTCATTTTATGGCCTCCATGCTGACTGCCGTTATGGGCAGTCACCGCAAGGTTGCGGAATACGTCGTGGAATGTCGTCGTATGGGAATTGAGGTCTTGCCGCCTGACGTCAACGAAAGTGGCATACTGTTTACTCCAGTTTTTGCAGTACCCGGCAAACCGGAGAAAAATCTGACTGACGAGTCCGAGATGGACAATGGGAACAACACAGAAAATGATTTGTATGATCATTCCGGTCAGGATGAATATGGTGAAGCACCATTGCCAGATGACCCTGGTCCAATGCCTGAAGAAGGTGAAGATTCGTATGGCTGGCAAGCTTCGACCGTGATGCCTGAAGACCTGAAACAAGAAGGGCTATCTGGAAACACTAGTGAATCGTCAGCAATAAAGCATGTGGATAGGGATGAAACAGGTTTATCCGGCGGAACGGAGCAAAATCTGTCTGATGTATTTGCATCGGGTTCCATTCGTTTTGGACTGGCTGCTGTGAAGAATGTCGGAACGCAAGCCATGGAGAGTATCATGCTCGTCCGCAAGGAGCGCCCATTCGACAGTTTGCTCGATTTTTGTCGCCGTGTTGATCTGCGTGTCTGCAACAAACGTGTCATTGAATCGCTGATTCAGGCGGGAGCCTTTGACACTTTGCCCGGACACCGGGCTCAACTGCTCGCGATGCTGGACGAGACGGTGGAAGCTGCTCTGAAGTGGCGCAAGGAGCGCGAGGATCTGCAGATTCAGCTGTTCGATTTTGTTGAAACGCCCAATTGGGAGATTGAATATCCACAGATCCCTGCATATTCAGCTACTCAGCAACTGGAGCTTGAACGGGAGTTGTTGGGTCTGTATCTCTCCGGTCATCCGCTTGATGATTATGAAGATGTGCTCGAATCGAGTGGAGCGGACCGGATTATGGAGCTGACAGAAGCAGTCGACGATACGATGGCCGTCGCTGCGGGGATGGTAGTGTCCGTGAAGTCGATCACGACGAAACAGGGCAAGGCCATGGCGTTCATGGAACTGGAAGACCAGATTGAACGATGCGAAGTGGTTCTCTTTCCCGAAGTATGGCGGCGGAGCCAGCAGCATGTCGGGAAAGGTGAACTGCTCGTCGTGCGTGCCAAGGTGCAGCAGCAGGACGAAGGGTTTAAGCTGCTGGCTGAGGAAGTGGCGCCGCTCACACAGGCGGCACTGGAACAGCAGCTGCGCAGCCGCGAACGGCGCGGGAAGCCTGGCAGCGGCAGTCCTTCGCGCCCGGCGGGCCCAGCGCGGCAGCCAGCCGGTGCGAAAGCTCCAGCTGCAGCTGTACGCAGCATCGCAGGCGGAGTGCCTGCAGCAGCGCACAGCGGAGAAGGCGCAGGTAAGGCAGAGGCAACGTCTGCATCATCACCAGGCAGCACCGGTTCTGCCAGTGGATCCGAGCAGAGTCGCCGGTCTCAGACTGCACAGCAGCGGGTGTTCGTGAAGATCACTCCGCAGTCCGAGAAACCGGAACTACTGACACGTTTGAAACAGATGCTCCAGCAGCATCCGGGTCCGGTTGCGACGGTACTTTTCTATGAGCAGCAGCAGAAGTTGCTCGCGTTAAGCGATGCTTACCGGATTAAACCGTCTCCTACACTGTTCTCAGAGATGGAACAGATGCTGGGCGAGGGTACAGTTAAAATCAAGTAATGGCCTTGGCAATGCCCATCGCTAGAGTAGGAACCTGTCCGGTAATACCGGACGGGTTCTTTTGTTTGGCCAAACGAGGGGAGACTGCTGCCTGGGGAGCCCCGTTTAACCCCGGACAGAAGTCCATTCGTGTTTTTTTATGAACGTTTTGCAGGTTTGCCGCATACACTTGAGAACACCGAAGGACCTCGCGGTCCTCGGGGGAGCGATGCGGGAGGTCGAGATATGTCATATGAAATCGTAGAAGCCATGCTGGCCCGGCGGGGTGTACAGATTGATGCAATCGCTGAAATTGTATATCGTCTGCAAAAAGGGTACCACCCGGAACTGACTATGGATGACTGTGTAACAAGTGTGAAGTCGGTACTACAAAAAAGAGAAGTTCAGTATACGCTGTATACTGGCATTGCTCTGGATGAACTGGCTGAAAAACGTCTCTTGCCCCAGCCGCTGCAGGCCATTATGGAAGCGGATGAATCCCTGTATGGAGTGGACGAGACTCTGGCCCTTGGCATTACCCATGTGTATGGCATGATTGGTTTAACCAGTTTTGGTTACCTGGATAAAGAAAAAATAGGCGTCATTCACGATCTGAATGAAGATGGATCAGGCATTCATGTCTTCCTGGATGATCTCGTTGCCGGTCTGGCTGCCGCGGCTTCCGCACGTATTGCCCACAAAAATCTTAATGCCAAAAAATACGCCACGGATTAATAATTTCCTCCCTAGCTGCAGGACATTCAGGGCGGCAAGTGCTGCCCTGGAGAACCTGAACGTCTTATCTCCCTTGCCAGAATATCGGACGAAGTGTTAAGCGTATCGGTTATCCTAGTGGGACAAATGTCCCCCAAGATCCCGTTTTCTCCCCTAAGGTCCTGAACCCTTCCTTGCAGAAAAAAACGGAGGTATGGTATCATTAGTCCAATATACGGGCTCTGAACATTAGCTTAGGGGGCGGACATGGCATGTGGACGGTGATTTACATTGCACCGACAGCAAAGGTTGCGGACAAGATTAAGACCAAGCTTTCGGAAGAAGGTTTTCTGGTACAGACCCGTCCCATCAGTTTATCCAAGCAGCAATTTGAGATTCGCGTCCCTTCTGGGGAATTGGAAGAAGTCCAGGAAGTGCTGAATTTGATTCTGCATTCCTGATTTGAATTCAACATCAGAGGTGCCTTGGCGAAGAAGAAAGTACCATCGGTACATAAGGGGCTGACCGCGCAAGCGGAGAGAGGAATCGACTTGCATGTATTGTATGCTGCTGTCCTTCCTTCTTTTTTTGTTAGGCTATGGACTGACCAGGCTGCTCCCGGAGACCCTACCGAGACAAGTTCAAGTATTTCGCGCAACAATCTATCGGTATTACAGGTAACATCAATCGTGCTGACAGAAGCCACTGATTCTTGCCTTATGCCGGCGGATTTTTTTGTTGTGAATGCCTGGACAAGGCCCATTGCAGCGTGTGGGTCGTAAACGGTTCACCGCAGTACCTCTGTAGAAGTCGCTTTTCGCGATGTACTACAGGGTGCGGCTATCAAATCAACGGCTGGAGAGGTGTAGTTGTGTTCAAAGATATATTCCAGAAAAAACGGAAGTACGCTACCATACCTTCCGAGCGTGCGGTTCGTGGCGAAGGCCAGGAAGTCGTAGAACGTCCAAAGCGTGAAATCCCTGAAGGACTTATGAACAAGTGCAGCAAATGCGGCACGATTCAATATAGCAAGGAATTGGAGAAAAATCTGAAAGTATGTCCTGCTTGCGGCTATCACATGCGCTTGAATGCCATGGAACGTATTGCCATGGTACTGGACGAGCAAGGCTTTGTTGAGCTGGATGCAGACATGGTTTCGGTGGATCCTCTTGGTTTCCCGGGATACAGCAGCAAGCTGGAACAACAGCGTCTGAAGTCAGGCTTGAAGGAAGCTGTAATTACAGGAGAAGGAACCATTGAAGGTTTACCTGTGGTTGTGGCTGTTATGAGTTTTGATTTCTTCACAGGAAGCATGGGTTCTGTTGTAGGGGAGAAAATCACTCGTGCTGTAGAGCATGCGACTGCGAAAAACTTACCCCTGATTATTTTCTCAACCTCTGGTGGAGCGCGGATGCAGGAGAGTATCCTCAGCTTGATGCAGATGGCCAAAACTAGTGCGGCACTGGCTCGTTTGGATGAACAGGGAGGACTTTATATTTCCGTCATCACGGACCCAACCACCGGTGGGGTATCAGCGAGTTTCGCCAGTCTGGGCGATATCAACATCGCTGAACCAGGTGCTGTATTTGGCTTTGCCGGCCGAATTGTCATTGAGCAAACCATTCGTCAGAAGCTGCCTGAGGATTTCCAGACGGCAGAATTTAATATGCAGCATGGTCAGTTGGACTTGGTGATTCACCGGAAGGAACTTCGTACGACCCTTGCCAAGCTTCTGGATATGCACAGCGAAAAAGGAGGGGTCTAAATGGCGGGTGAGTTGCCATATGAAGCGCCTCTGGTTGAGATGCGCAAAAAGATTGAGGAGCTTGTACAGTTCGGACAGGAGAAGGGCATTGATTTCACGGATGAAATTGCCCGCCTGGAGGAACGTTATCATAGACTTGAAGAAGAGATTTATTCCGGCATAACCGCAGCTCAGAAAATGCATCTGGCGCGTCACCAACAGCGTCCAACTGCACTTGATCTGATCCAGCTCATCTTTACCGATTTTATCGAACTTCATGGTGATCGGATGTTTGGCGACGATCTGGCCGTCGTTGGCGGCCTTGCGAAGCTGAATGGAAGAACGGTAACTGTCATCGGACAACAGCGGGGGAAAGATACGAAAGACAATATCGCCCGCTTTTTCGGGAGCGCGCATCCGGAAGGTTTCCGCAAAGGACTGCGGCTGATGAAGCAGGCGAACAAATTTGGTCGTCCAATTATTACATTTGTTGATACTAAAGGAGCCTATCCGGGTAATACTGCAGAAGAGAGAGGTCAATCGGAAGCCATCGCCCGTAACCTGATTGAAATGGCGAAGCTCACGGTGCCTGTAATTGTTGTGGTTATCGGCGAGGGTGGAAGCGGCGGCGCACTGGCCTTGGCTGTAGGCAATCGTGTACTCATGCTGGAGCATGCCATTTATTCAGCGATCTCTCCGAATGGTGCAGCGTCCATCCTGTGGAAGGATGCGTCCAAGGCAGATCAGGCAGCTGAAGCGATGAAGATAACAGCCAAGGATCTGCTGGAAATGGAAGTTATCGAGGAAATTGTTCCTGAACCACGTGGTGGTGCGCATCGGGATTATGAAGGTGCTGCAGCAGCGATCAGCGAAGCTCTGGTTCGTCATCTGGAAGAGATGAAAGGCTGGAGCGGGGATCAGCTGAAGCAGGATCGGTACGAGAAATTCCGCAAAATCGGATCCGTTACGTTCGAATCTCCAACCCCACAGGCCCCGGTTGAAGCTCCGGAGGAGCCCGTTCGAGTGGATGCAGTGAATAATTTGTCGGGAAATGCAGAATGATGTGACGAATTTCCTATACAAATGAACGAAAGTATAGTAAATTTAATAGTTGGAAAAAGAAAAAAGACATATACAGAGAGACCTTTTAAAATCGGAGGAAACCCAAAATGCGCAAAACGAAAATTGTATGTACAATCGGTCCATCCAGTGAATCACTGGAGAACACCAAAAAACTGATTATGGCC
Source organism: Paenibacillus sp. ACRRY (assembly GCF_022346995.1). Taxonomy (GTDB): domain Bacteria; phylum Bacillota; class Bacilli; order Paenibacillales; family Paenibacillaceae; genus Paenibacillus. Next base: position 325,747 of record NZ_JAKRNM010000005.1, read on the forward strand.
GGTATGAACGTGGCCCGTCTGAACTTCTCCCACGGTGATTTCGATGAGCACGGCGGACGGATCAAAGCGATTCGCCAAGCATGCGAAGAGTTGAACAAAACCGTAGCAATCCTGCTGGACACCAAAGGACCGGAAATTCGGACAGGTAAACTCGAAGTTGAACCGATTGAGTTGGTTCAGGACGAGTACATCACTTTGACAACAGAAGAAATTCTGGGCACCAAAGAACGTCTTTCCATTACGTATGCAGATCTTCCAAATGATGTTGAGCCAGGATCTACAATTCTGATCGACGACGGTCTGATCGGACTGACTGTGGTGGAAGTGCAAGGCACCGAGATCAAATGCCGTATCGTGAACGGCGGAACGATCAAAAGCAAAAAAGGTGTTAACGTTCCGGGCGTTGCCATTTCTCTGCCGGGTATCACTGAAAAAGATGCTAACGATATCGTATTTGGTATCGAGCAAGGTATCGATTTCATCGCGGCTTCTTTTGTTCGTAAAGCAAGTGACGTGCTTGAAATTCGTGAACTGCTTGAGAAGCACAATGCTGGACATATCCAAATCATCTCCAAAATTGAGAACCAACAAGGCGTAGACAACCTGGATGAGATCCTTGAAGTGTCTGATGGCTTGATGGTAGCTCGTGGTGACCTTGGTGTGGAAATTCCTGCGGAAGAAGTACCATTGGTACAAAAACGCATGATCGAAAAATGTAATGTTGCAGGCAAACCGGTTATTACAGCTACACAAATGCTGGATTCCATGCAGCGTAACCCGCGTCCAACTCGTGCGGAAGCAAGTGACGTTGCGAATGCGATCTTCGACGGAACAGATGCAATCATGTTGTCTGGTGAGACAGCTGCGGGTAAATACCCGGTTGAATCCGTTCTGACAATGTCCCGTATCGCGGAAAAAGCAGAGTCCGCTCTGCCTTATCAAGAGCTGTATCTGAAACAACGTGTTGCACAACAAACAACTGTTACAGAAGCAATCAGCCAATCCGTTGCGCTGTCCGCTCAAGATCTGAACGCAAAAGCGATCATCACTTCGACTGAATCTGGCCATACGGCTCGTATGGTTTCCAAATACCGCCCGGAAGCTCCAATTATTGCCGTGACTACGGAAGATAGAACTTCCCGTCGTCTTGCACTGGCTTGGGGTGTTACACCAGTGAAAGGCAGACGTTGTGACTCAACGGATTCCTTGTTTGAGAATGCAATCGAAGGCGGTTTGAAATCCGGAATCGTCAAAGAAGGTGATCTGGTTGTCATCACTGCGGGTGTACCTCTGGGTCGCTCCGGTTCCACCAACTTGATCAAAGTAAGCCAAATTCCAAACAACGCTTAATTGAACATTAAGCTGTAGATGGATCAAAACAGGAATGAAGCAATGGGGCAATTGTCCCGTTGCTTTTTTCCATCTTTATGACACTTTTCACAGGATGAGTACGTATGAATGGTAGACCGAAGGAGGCCGATAACATGCAAGAGCAGCACCATGGAAACTGGTATGCGGCACGTCTGCGTGTGCGCTATCAAGAGAGTGATCAGATGGGTGTGGTCTATCACGCCAACTATTTGAATTGGTTTGAAATCGGTCGAACCGAGATGATTCGCCAAATGGGGTATACATATCGTAAAATGGAGGAACAGGGGCTACTGCTTCCCGTAACCGGACTGGATGTGAAGTATCATAAGCCAGCAAAGTATGATGATGAGATTATGATACTCACCCGAATTGTTGCATTTAGTGGTCTGCGATTAAATTATGAGTACGACGTTAGACGCATGACGGAAGACCTTGCTGCACAATTCGGCATTGGAGAACAGGTATGGGCTTCTGATGAATCGCTTCCGGGAGAACGACTGGTTACAGGCTCTACCCAGCATGTGTGGGTGAATGGAGACTGGAAGCCAGTAAGACTGGATAAAGCCGCCCCTGAGCTCTATAGCGCACTAGAGAAAGTGTGGTTCTCAGGAAAGGAGTAATGGGTAATGCGAAAATGGATGTGGGCTATATTATTATTCGTTCCGGTTATTGAATTGTTTGGATTCATTCTGATGAGTGACTGGATCGGAGCCGGGAAGACATTGCTTCTCATGATTCTCACGTCCTTGATTGGTATAGCGATGCTGCAGTTTGAAGGGCGAAAAGTACTCGTCGATGCCAAAGCCGAGATGGAACGCGGTAAAGTGCCTGGACGGAAAATGGTAGACGGACTTTTTATTTTTGTGGGTGGTTTCTTGCTGTTAATTCCAGGGTTTGTTACGGATATCATCGGATTTACCCTGGTATTTCCGTTAACACGTGCTGTGTACCGCTTATTTTTCCTGGGTTGGCTTGAGAAAAAAATGAAAAACGGCAGCATCACGTTCTACCGCCGTCCGTAATATTGTATTGGTTTATTATTAAAGGCTCCTTCTTGCAGATCTTTTTCTGCGGAAGGAGCCTTTTTGATGGTATTAAAAAATGTACAAAAGCTATCGGACCCGCCCATTGATAATGTACGTTCTCAGGTCGCGCAGCACATTCGCACGATTGAATGCATCAAGGATGACCAAGCTGACAGGACCGATGATTAGGCCGAGTACGCCAAAGAGCTTTAGTCCAACAAACATGCCCACAAGTGTTGCAAGTGGATCCAGACCAACACTGCTTGCGAGCACCTTTGGCTCAATGATCTGTCTCGCAATCAGTACGATGAGATAAACAACCGAAATACCAATTCCCAAATAGAGGTCTCCGTTCATAAACAGGTAGGCTGCCCATGGAACCATGACCAGTCCAACGCCAAGATAAGGCAGAAGATCAACCAGGCCGATTAGCAGAGCAATGGTGAAAGCAGACTTCACCTGTAAGATGAGCAATCCAATCATCACAAATACCGCAGTAATGGAAATCATAATAAGCTGAGCACGGGCATAGCCGAACAGTGCTTTTTTTAGGTCGTTCCATATGTCTGTGATTGGTTTGCGGATTGAAGAAGGCACCCATCCCGAGACCGTAATGCCGTGGCGGGTCCAGCTTTTGCTAATAAAGAATGTGGAGAGAAGAACGACAATTAATACGGCTCCCATGTTGGGAAGCGAGGTCAGCAGGCCCAAAATCATATTGAAAAATCCGGTAACCAGATCGCTAACAGCCGTACCTACCGTTTCGGTTGTTTTGCTGATATTGCTGTTGATCGTTTCCTGGTAATTAGGATTTTCCTTATAAAATTCGTTAATCTGACCGATCAGGTTCTGGATCGTATCGTTTTGGGTCCAGCGGACAAAGGTTTCCTTGATCTCGTCCACATGCAGGTCAAAACTTGTGGTGAGTGATATGACTTCCTTTACCATGCGGGTTACCGCTGCCGAAAGTATCACAACAATTGCTCCAAAATAAACGATCAAGGAAAGGGTCACGGCTAACCAGCGTGGAAAGTGGGCTTTGTCCTGAAGCAGCTTCACCAGTGGATTCATCGCGTAAGCGATAATCCATGCAATAACGAAGGGGTATAGAAGCGGGAACAACAAGTATATGGCAAAGGCGATCAGAACGGTCGCAATAATGACCCACAAGCCGCGCAGCAGGCGTTTCATAATAATTCTGTCCAAACGTCACGTCTCCTTCTAACAATTTCGATCAGCATAGAAGCTATCTAGTTAATATAGAGCAATTGCAGCGTTTTGAAACGTTTGCTTGGCCTGCCAAGGTGCATTTATTTTCTTTTGCCTAGAGTATGCCAGAACACACGGATATATAGCAATATTCATGGAGCAGACGCACAGAATTATATAAATAGGATAAAATGTCAACCTTGTTTTTGTAAAGGCTTTCAAAAATGATTTATAGGCGTGATAAAGAAGTTTGATGTGCGAATGGCCTTTCGTGATGTTCACATAACCGACAAAATCCAGTATGATGTTATAAGGAAATACCGATTGACAGATAAGAAACCCGAATTTTGACGGTTTTACTATTTAATGAAATGTAAATGTTTTCAACACCAATTATTATGCTATTCTAAGAGCTTCATCATGCTTTGTGGTTTCTTGATTTCGTTTATTAAAGGAGAGATGTAATATGACAGCTACCAAAGGTCTGGAAGGCATCGTTGCAACAACCTCTTCGATCAGTTCCATTGTAGACGGTGTACTTACATACCGTGGCTACAATATCGACGATTTGGCTGAACACGCAAGCTTTGAAGAAGTTGCTTATTTGCTGTGGTTTGGCAAATTGCCCAATACGGATGAATTGAAATCCCTTCGTAAAAGCCTGAGCGATTACGCGCCGATTCCGAGCGAGTTGATTGCACAAATCCAATTGTATCCGAAAAACATGAGTACCATGGCAGCACTGCGTTCTGCAATATCCGCACTGGGACTGTATGATGAGCAGGCTGACGAGATGACAGCTGAAGCTAATGAAAATAAAGCGGTCAAATTGCAAGCTCAATTGCCAACCATTGTGGCAGCCATCGCCCGCATCCGTCAGGGAAAAGAGCCTGTGGCTCCTAAAGAAGGCGTTTCCATCGCTGAGAACTTCCTGTATATGATGACAGGTGAAGAACCTTCCGATACGGCAGTTAAAGCGCTGGATCAGGCTCTGGTTCTGCATGCGGATCATGAACTGAATGCTTCGACGTTTGCAGCACGGGTAACCGTAGCTACGCTCTCCGACATTTATTCAGGCGTAACTTCCGCTATTGGCGCACTGAAGGGACCTCTGCATGGTGGTGCGAACGAAGCCGTCATGAAAATGTTGAATGAGATCGGCACGCCGGATCGCCTGGAAGCTGCTATTCAGGAGAAGCTGAACAATCGTGAGAAAATCATGGGCTTCGGACACCGTGTATACAAAAACGGTGATCCACGTGCCAAACACTTGCAGAAGATGTCCAAAGAGCTGGGTAGCATGAACAATGACACCCGCCTTTATGAGATGTCTGTGAAGATTGAAGAACTGGTTACCGGGCAAAAAGGGTTGAAGCCGAATGTCGATTTCTATTCCGCTTCCGTGTATACCCAGCTGGGTATCGAACAGGAACTGTTCACCCCGATCTTTGCCATCAGCCGGGTATCCGGATGGACAGCTCATATTCTGGAGCAGCTCGCGGATAACCGCATTATTCGTCCGCGTGCAGAATATACAGGTCCAACAGATCAGCGTTACATTTCAGTTGAGCTTCGCTAATAGACTGAAAACCAGTATAATAAACTGGATGGGGTGAAGGGTCCCAAAAACTGGCTACAAGGCTAGTCAGACATCAAGACCCTTCCTTCGATAAGACAAGCGGTATCATGATACCGGAATTATACCAACACTCAAGGAGGAATTATGATTATGAAATTAGAAAAATTCGCTCATCCAACTGAAGGGGAAAAAATTCAGATTGATAACGGAACACTGCAAGTGCCTAATAACCCGATCATTCCTTTCATCGAAGGTGACGGTACAGGCCGCGACATCTGGAAAGCTTCCAAGCGTGTATTGGATGCAGCTGTTGAAAAAGCTTATGATGGCAGCAAAAAAATTGCATGGTATGAAGTGTTTGCTGGTGAGAAAGCATTCAATACATACGGTGAGTGGTTGCCAAATGATACGCTTGAGGCGATTCGCGAGTATATCGTAGCCATCAAAGGACCTCTGACAACGCCTATCGGTGGCGGAATTCGTTCCCTGAACGTAGCATTGCGTCAAGAGCTTGACTTGTACACTTGCCTGCGTCCTGTACGCTACTTCGACGGAGTACCTTCTCCGGTTAAACGTCCGGAACTGGTAGATATGGTCATTTTCCGTGAGAATACAGAAGATATCTACGCAGGTATCGAGTATGCTGAAGGTTCCGATGAAGTGAAAAAAGTAATTCAGTTCCTGCAACAGGAAATGGGCGTTAACAAAATCCGTTTCCCTGAAACTTCAGGTATCGGTATCAAGCCAGTATCCTCCGAAGGTTCCAAACGTCTGGTACGTGCAGCCGTTCAATACGCCATCGATCACAACCGTAAGAGCGTGACATTGGTACACAAAGGCAACATCATGAAATTTACTGAAGGTGCCTTCAAAAACTGGGGTTATGAAGTAGCTGAGGAAGAATTCGGCGATAAAGTGTTCACTTGGGCACAGTACGATATCATCAAGGAAAAAGAAGGTACGGATGCAGCGAATGCAGCTCAAAAAGCAGCTGAAGATGCGGGTAAAATCATCGTTAAAGATGCGATTGCCGACATTGCTCTGCAACAAGTATTGACTCGTCCAGGCGAGTTCGATGTTATTGCTACATTGAACCTGAACGGTGACTACCTGTCCGATGCACTTGCTGCACAAGTTGGTGGTATCGGTATCGCTCCAGGAGCGAACATCAACTATGTAACAGGACATGCGATCTTCGAAGCTACACACGGTACTGCACCTAAATATGCGGACAAAGACGTCGTGAACCCTGGTTCCGTTATCCTGTCCGGCGTTATGTTGCTTGAGCACCTGGGATGGCAAGAAGCAGCAAACCTGATCTACAAAGGTATGGAAACTTCCATCAACAATAAAACCGTAACATATGACTTCGCACGTCTGATGGATGGTGCTACTGAAGTTAAATGCTCTGAGTTCGCTGATCAAATCATTAAAAACCTGTAAGGGGAGTTGAGAGGCATGACTATTCAGCGCAAAAAAATCACAGTAGTCGGTGCCGGATTTACCGGAGCAACTACAGCTCTAATGCTTGCTCAAAAGGAGCTTGGAGATGTTGTGCTGGTTGATATTCCTCAATTGGAAAACCCGACTAAAGGTAAAGCACTCGATATGCTGGAGGCGAGCCCTGTTCAAGGCTTTGACAGCAATATCGTCGGAACTTCAAACTACGAAGATGCGGCAGGTTCAGACATTGTGATTATCACTGCAGGTATTGCCCGCAAGCCGGGAATGAGCCGTGATGATCTGGTGAATACCAACGCTGGAATCGTGAAGTCCGTGTGTGAAAATGTGAAAAAATATTGCCCTGATTCCATCGTCATTATTCTGAGTAACCCGGTAGATGCGATGACTTATGCTGCATACAAAACACTAGGATTTCCTAAAAACCGAGTTATCGGCCAGTCCGGTGTCCTGGATACGGCGCGTTATTGCACATTCATTGCGCAAGAGCTGAATGTTTCCGTTGAGGATGTTCGTGGTTTCGTTCTTGGTGGCCACGGAGACGACATGGTACCACTTGTTCGTTATTCGAGCGTTGGTGGTATTCCAATCGATACATTGATTCCGGCAGATCGCATTGAATCCATCGTACAACGCACACGAGTTGGCGGCGGTGAAATAGTCAATCTGCTGGGTAACGGAAGTGCCTATTATGCCCCTGCAGCTTCACTGGTTCAGATGACCGAGGCCATTTTGAAGGACAAAAAACGGATCATCCCAGTGATTGCTTACTTGGAAGGCGAGTATGGTTATAACGATTTGTTCCTCGGTGTGCCAACCATTCTGGGTGGTAACGGGATTGAGAAAGTATTTGAACTCGAGCTCACACCTGAAGAAAAGGCGGGACTCGACAAATCTGCGGATTCTGTTCGAAACGTCATTTCAGTCGTGACCATATAAGTTTGAAAACTTCTTGAACACGAAAAGTGAGAAAACCTCCGGAAACCCGGAGGTTTTCTTTTCTTTGGATAAGTTCCCCAGTATAATGGGATGTGATGTATAGCACACTGAAAATGTTGAGGAGGATGGAAATTTTGACAATGATTATGTATTTGCTCCATATCATCGGAGCGCTATCCATGGGGTTCTATCTGATCTTGCCGTTCGTCGTTGGTAAGATCCGCACGTTGAATGCTGCGGCACAGGAAGGCGCATTTACATCGGTTCGTTCATTGAACCGCATCGCCCAGTATGGGTTGGTTATCCAGCTTCTCACAGGGGGATACCTCATGACGAAGGGGGAATATTCCCACCTGTGGATGGGTGTCGTTGTTGTTCTATTGCTTGCCATTGCTGCCATTGGCGGTATTATGGGTAAACCGCTGCGTCTCGCAGCAGAAGGTGTAAAAAGCAACCGTGATGTGAGCCCGGAGCAGGGCAAGATTCGTACGTTCAGTACAATCCTGGCTGTCCTCTTGCTCATTATGGTTTATCTTATGGTTGATCGCACGATAATCTAACTATTCATCTGCAAGATTGTTGTTCGATACAGTCTGTTAACCAGAATCTAAAACGCTTGCATAAAATGCGGGTAGACAAGCCCGACCAGGTAAATAGTGTAGTAATAAAAATAGACAACCCATAGGGCTGTCTATTTTTATTTGCTTAACATATTGGATTAGGCAAGGCTGACGGAATGAGCAAATACAGCGTTGCGTCCATTTCGTTTGGACTCGTATAATGCACTATCAGCATCCCGAAGCAAGGATTCAAGTGAATCCGTTTCACTCCTATATTGGGCAACGCCAAAGCTTGAAGTAATGGGCACAAGATTCCTCTCCACATGAAGAGGGTCATTCAGCAAAGCCACACGTAACTGCTCGGCTAGCCGCTTTCCATCCTGAAGAGCTGCATTCGGCAGGGCAATGACAAATTCCTCTCCGCCATACCGGGCGAACACCATTTCAGAGTTCAAATAACGATTGCATACGGAGACGACGTGAACAAGGGCCTGATCCCCAACTTCGTGTCCATAGGTGTCGTTGATTCGTTTGAAATGATCGATATCAAATAGAATAAAAGTTGCGGGCTGATGGCTAAGCTGTGCTTCGTTCAGTATTTCACGGCCTTTATGCAGGAATTGCGTTCGATTGTATATTTTGGTCAAACCGTCGAAATAAGCGAGCTGCTTCAATTGTTCTTGCAGAAATCGCTGCTCCGTAATATCGATCAGCATGATCAGACTTCCAACGGCCTCTCCGTTCTTGTTATACACATAAGATGTTCTGACCTGATAACAGACCGTCTGCCCATGCAGCTGCCAATAAAGATCAGTCTGCAGGCCTTCTCTTCCGTATTCCACGGGAAAAGTCTCACCGGCCAGTGAAAGCCAGATATCATTCAGCGGCTGTCCAACCATACTTGTCTCAAGTTCAGGCAGCATACCACGCAGCGCTTTGTTGTAATCGACTAGACGATTCCACCCATCAAGAACAATAACCCCCTCGCGCATGCTCTCAAAGATACTGTCTTTGGCAATAGGAACGATGGTCAATAGACGAGAAGACAGGATTGCCCAGATGTACATGGATGAAGTGACACACATGAGTACCGGGACGGGATCCATTCCTCCTGGCGTCAGTCCCATTAAGTAGAGAAAGGCACCTGTCATCGGTATCAATTGAGAAGTAATCAATGTAAGCAGCTGACGGCGATACATTTTCTTGGTGTGTTTCCATTGCGCAATCAGGATCAGACACGCACATAACAGACATGAAAACGTAAATGCTCCGTGAACAACATACCATTGACCAGCAGCAATATCCATCAGAGGAACAGAACTATCCGTTCGAAGCCATACTTTTTTGTAGAACAAATGGTGATAGTCATTGGTTGCAACCATAAAGAGCGTAATCGTCGGAATGACGAACAGCGCTGCAGTAGCCTTTTTCGATAATGACTTTCCCGTGTACTGGATCATCAGGATCAAGCCGAGGGAGGCTGAGAAAGGCATGCCCATGTACTCCACTACCGTCCAGAATTTCATTTGTTCCAGTGTATTACTGGCGAGCTCAATGGCATAACCAAAGGTATAAACGGATAAGGCAGCCGTATAGAGCATAAACACGTTGGCTCTTGAAATTTCTGCTCTTCTAAAATAGGTGTATACACACAAAAAAACATTCAGGACGGCTGAAGTGGTGACAAGGGATATATAAGCGTTAATGTGCGATTCCATTGTTTGGCTCCATGTCAGATTGAGAATCTGTTATTTGAGATGCTTGGTCGAACGCAGGATATGTACCGGGTATAAGGTACTAAAATCACATTTGTATACTGTACATTGTACATCAGCCCAAGCGGCATAGGAATACAATTTGTGTCTTGAAACGGGGCATTATTGAAAATTAATCGAAATTTCATACAATCTACAATTCATAATTTTTTCTGTTTGACCTCCAAAAGAGAGTGGTAAGTAAGTATCGAGACAGCCGTAGTGAGTTTTGGATGATGTCAGCTGCAGCAGGAATAATCTGCACTGTTCATGCCATCCTACAGAATGAGAAGTTTACAGCCATTCATTTTGAGAGGAGAATGTGAAATGTCAACCAATACACAAACCCAAAAAACGATGCCAGCACAGCATCAGGACCAGCGTCCCGGTATTGAATCGGAGATGCACCCTAAGCCGGAGTTCGAAAAACCGCAGTATAAGGCAGCTGACAAATTGTTGGACAAAGTTGCCCTTATTACCGGAGGTGACAGTGGAATTGGGCGTGCCGTTGCCGTTACGTATGCCAAAGAGGGTGCGGATGTAGCCATTGTATACCTCAGTGAGCACCAGGATGCGGAAGAGACGAAACGTCAAGTCGAGCAGGAAGGACGCAAGTGTATCCTGATTGCTGGAGACATCGGTGATGATTCATTTGCCAAAAAAGCTGTTCAACAGACGGTGGAACAGCTGGGCAAGCTGGACATTGTGGTTAACAATGCGGCCGAGCAGCACCCACAGCAGCAGCTGGAGGATATTACACCTGAACAGCTGGAGCGGACGTTCCGCACCAACATATTCGGGATGTTTTATATCACGCAGGCAGCCATGCCACATCTGAAGCAAGGCAGCACAATCATCAACACTACGTCCATCACAGCCTATCGAGGTAGTCCAACTCTGCTCGACTATTCGTCCACCAAAGGAGCGATCACGTCATTTACGCGTTCCCTGTCCATGAATGTTGTTGAGAAAGGCATTCGTGTAAATGCGGTAGCTCCAGGCCCAATCTGGACACCACTGATTCCATCGACATTTGATGAGAAAAAAGTAAGCGAGTTCGGCGCAACGCAGCCAATGAAACGTCCTGGTCAACCGGATGAGCTGGCTCCTGCGTACGTATATCTCGCTTCGGATGATTCGTCCTATGTGAGTGGACAAGTCATGCACATCAACGGCGGCGAAGTTGTTAACGGATAAGTTGAAGCTCGGTTTGAGTTAGTATTTCATATCACATATCTAAGACGTATCGTTCAGCTGCTGCTGGCGGTACGTCTTTTAGTTTTTTAACAAATATCCCAAATTACAGTGCTATGTTTACAAAAGTCAGGATCAGAAATGATAGTTACATGATATTCTTGATAAATGTTCTCTTTGACCTCGTACAGCAAAAGTACTGCATGTCGTACTGTTTCAATTAGAAACCAATTTGTCCCGAAGGCAACTGTGATATGATAGACGGAACATACATATCGGGAGGATACGACATGAAGATTAGCAAACAAAACGCAGCGCATTACATATGGGGTGCACAATGTGATGGATGGCATCTCGTGCAGAACGAGGGTTTAAGTATTATTCATGAGCGCATGCCTGCAGGAACAGCAGAAATACGTCATTACCATAACGTGAGCCGCCAATTCTTTTTTATCCTTAGCGGAGTGGCGTGTATGGAGCTTGATGGAGTAGAGTATACGCTTGATCCGCATGAAGGACTCGAGATTCCACCGGGAGTTCCTCATCAGATGCAAAATACAAGTGCAAAGGAAGTAGAGTTCCTGGTTGTTTCACTGCCAGGTACACGTGGCGATCGGATAGAGTTAACTGACCTATAATTTGAGATTAACTAAAAAAGGAAGAGATTAATGAGACCGTTTCGAGTTCGCCTTTCCATCATCATGATGATACTAATTGGTGTATCCGTCATTGTGGCTGGATATACGATGGGCAGAGTATTTAAAACAACACACACCACTGCACTGGAGCAAACGATGGTGCGTGAAATCAATTTGCTGAAGGCGACGTTTCCTTTCCACGATGCGACCGATCCAACCTCGCCAGAAACAAGAAAGTACTATTCTGACCGTGCAGGCGAGCTGGAGAAGCTTACCGATTCAAGGGTAACGTTTATTAATCGCGATGGAACTGTCATTGGAGATTCAGAGACGGATCCCGCTACAATGGATAATCACCTGGACCGGGAAGAAATCAAGGGTGCAGTCGGTGATGGTTATGGCCAGTCCATCCGATTCAGTGAGACGCTGGGAGAAGATATGTTATATGTAGCGCTGCCCGTGAACTCGGATCAAAGTGACATGGTAGAAGTGCCCGGAGGAGAATTCGATGGTTACATCCGATTATCCATGAGTTTGGCTGCTGTGGACCAGGGGTTACAGCGTGGCTGGTTAATCATGTTTGTAGCCTTGGGACTGTTGTTCCTGATTGTGGCCCTGGTCAGTTATCGGGTTGCGCGGGGATTAACGTCACCGATCGAACACATAACGAAGGTAGCTCACCGGATTACCAAACTGGAGTATGATGCCAGGGTAGAGGTAACACGCAGAGATGAAATTGGACAACTTGGACTGGCGATTAACGGGATGGCTGACAGTCTACAGACCCAGCTCAAAACAATTCGTGATAATGAGGCATTACTTCAGAGTGTCCTGGCCAACATGGCAGGCGGCATTGTCATGGTTGATGCGTCCCAATCCATTGCACTGGTAAATCGGGAAGCAGAGCGTATGCTGGGTATTCAATCCGAACGCGTGACTGGTAAACCCTATATCGAATTGAAGAAACATTATGAATTAACTCGGACGATTGAAGAAAGTGTAGCTGTTCAGGAACGGATGCATGAGGAAGTAAGTATTTTCAACCCGGAGGAACGTCTGATTCGTATTGACGGTGTCCCGATGACTGAAGATGATGGAGGATACCGCGGGATGCTGTTCCTTTTGCAGGATGTTACGGCGATACGCAGACTGGAATCGATGCGCAGTGAGTTCGTTGCGAATGTTTCCCATGAATTGAAGACTCCTGTGGCCGCGGTCAAAGGGTTTGCTGAGACGCTGCTCAGCGGGGGAGTGCAGGACAAAGAGACGGAACGGTCATTCTTGCAGATCATCTATGACGAAGGGGATCGATTAAACCGATTAATCGGGGATATTCTGGAGTTATCCAAGATCGAATCCAAGCGGGCGCCGCTGCAATGTTCTCCTGTACATGTGCATTCCTTCTTCGAGATGGTTCTGGGTACACTATCCAAAGTGGCAGAGAAGAAGCAGATTCGTCTGCAGATGTTTGTGCCGGAGGAGCTGTATATCGAGGCCGACGAGGATAAAATGAAACAGATTTTCATTAACCTGCTCTCGAACGGGATTAACTACACCCCTGAGGGTGGACGTGTCAAATTACAGGTGACGGTAGAACATGGTGAAGACGAGGAACAGGTGGTATTTGCAGTGTCTGACACCGGGATTGGTATTCCGAAGAAGGACCTGCCGCGCATTTTTGAACGGTTCTACCGGGTAGACAAAGGAAGATCACGCAACTCTGGTGGTACCGGTCTTGGGTTGTCCATTGTGAAGCATCTGGTTGAGCTGCATCACGGCAAGTTATCGGTAGAGAGTGAACTTGGCATGGGTACAACTTTCAAGGTAATCCTTCCTCTGATTCAGGATGAAGAAATCTAGGCCTGGAGAAGTGAATTGTAAAATCGAATAAATTGCTTTACACAGCGTTAACAAATAAGTGCTATGATATAAAAAGTGTTGTGGCAACAGACAACCTATAAGGAGAGAAGGGGTATCATGGCACAGCGTTTGCTAGTTATTGAAGATGAACCTACATTATCGAGATTACTTACGTACAACCTGACACAGGAAGGTTATGACGTTACCGCTGAGGATCATGGATCTTCAGGATATGACCGAGCAGTTTCCCAGGACTTTGATTTGATACTGCTCGATCTGATGCTGCCAGGAATGAACGGTCTGGATATTCTGAACAAATTAAGAGTTCAAGGTGTAACTACACCCGTCATCATCCTTACGGCGAAGAATGGTGAAGCCGAGGTAGTACAGGGTCTGAAATCCGGAGCTGACGACTATATCACGAAGCCCTTTGGCGTTTCGGAACTGCTTGCCAGAGTGGATGCCGTATTAAGAAGATATTCCAATGGCGATGACCTGCCGCAGCCAGAGGACAAGGATGGTTCACGAATTGTACTGGGCGAACTTGAGATCTATCCACTGAAGTATGAAGTGACGCTGGGTGGACAATCCATAAGTTTGCGTCCCAAAGAATTCGAGGTTCTGCTCTATTTGGCTAAGAAGCCAGGCGTTGTACTTACACGCGATGATCTGATGAATGCGGTCTGGGGCTTCGATTATATTGGAGGCCAGCGTACCGTAGACGTCCATGTCAGTTCGTTACGTAAAAAGCTGGAGCTGGACCCGGAATCTGTACACATTGATTCCATTCGAGGTGTAGGTTATAAATTGGTTGTAAAAAGAAAAACTCCCCATCATTCAAGTTCGTAATGATCGGGGAGTTTTATTTTACCACCAGTTTACATAAACCTTTATTTTCCTTTACACAGAGGGAGTAGCATGAACTTGTCTGAGTGATTCTTAGGACCTACATAACCCATCTCAGGACGGAGCTCATACGTAAAGGAGATTGCGCATTTATGCCCATGTTGCTCGAAGTGAAGCCTGATCTACCCGTAGAAGATACATATAAGCATGAGGATGATTCAATTCGTTTAACTCAGGATGATCTTACAGAATTAAACCTTAATAACCAGGTGTCCATCCGAGAATACTGCCGTCAGGTTCCCATGGTGGGGTTGCATACCACCTGTGGAGAGGCTGCTAGCATATTGAGTCAGGAACAGAAATATCCATGTGTAATATTGGGTGATGATCAGAATCGCCCGCTGGGGTTATTGATGCGGGAAACACTATATCGAATACTGAATGGACGTTTCGCCGCGGACTTGTTTTATCGCAAGTCCATATCGCATGTTGCTGATTCATCTCCGGTAATCGTGGATGTACTAGCTGATGCGCCAGAAGTTATTGATGTAGCCTTGTCACGAAGTGAGGAGCATTTCTATGATTGCATCATTGTAACGGAGGAGAACAGGCTGCTTGGCGTCTTAACCATGCGGGATCTCATGTCCCTTTCCAGAAGGATGCAGCAAGAGGCTGGAGAAGAGCGCGTTCACACCATTACAGAGAGCCAGAAAGAGATATCCCGGATTCATGAGTCGATTACGAAACTGGTTCAATCCGCTGGAAAGACAGGGGAAGAGGCGAAACAGATTATTCAATTGTCTGAACAGGGAGCAAGCAGTCTTATGCAGGTCGAGGCTTCGTATAACCGCGTACATCAGCACATGGGAGGACAGCGCCAGCATGCGAATGATATGCTGACTTCAATAGAAACCGGAGCGGGCATGGCACGTTCCATTCGTTCTCTGGCCGATCAGAGTGCGTTGCTTGCGATGAATGCTTCCATTGAAGCAGCTCACGCTGGTGAGTATGGGCGAGGATTCCAAGTGGTTGCTGGTGAGATTCGGGCCTTAGCCAAACAAACCCGTGAGGTTGCGGGAGATATGTCCTCCTTGCTCGAAGGGATCGGTGAATTAACCAAGCAAACCGTTGAACTGGTTCGCGCAAGTGCTGCTGAGATTGACGACAGCTCTGTACATGTTACCGAAGGAAGTGCAGCTTTCAATCGGTTAAACTCAGCCGTTGAAGCTATGCTGTATATTACTGCCAACATCGCAGAGGAAGGCAAGCAGACTGGAGAAGTGGCGGATTATATACGAAGAAAACTGGAGTCCATGGTTTCCGGGGGATAATTTCAAACAAATATAGACATCATTTACCATCTATGATCGTAACGGGAAGATCATGGCTTGTGAAGGATGTCTTTTTACATTCCGTTAACATGAAAGTGATACTGTTTTTACAATGAGAAGGTAGGATATTAAGGATGACCGAGAAGCTGAAGATTATTGATCTGGCCTCGGCCTCAACGTAAAGGGAGCTTGGTTTGTCCCTCCAGCGAAGGAGAAGTGAACATCCATGAAGGAACTCATTCACATTGAAGGACTTAATTTGTACTATGATACGCATCATGCGCTTAAAAATATATCAATGGACCTGCCGGAACGGACCGTAACAGCATTCATCGGACCATCAGGTTGTGGTAAATCCACGTTGCTTCGTACATTAAACCGGATGAATGACATGATTCCGGGAGTACGTGTTGAAGGACAAGTTTTGCTCGATGGATCGGATATCTACAGTAATGAAATTGAAGTTGAAACGCTTCGCAAACGAGTAGGCATGGTGTTTCAGCAGCCCAATCCTTTTCCGAAATCAATCTATGATAATGTCGCATACGGCCCCCGTTTGCATGGTGTAACCCAAAAGAAAGAGCTGGATCAGTTGGTTGAGCAAAGTCTGGTTCACGCTGCATTGTGGGATGAAGTCAAGGATGTACTCAAGAAATCGGCGCTCAGTTTGTCCGGTGGACAACAGCAGCGTCTCTGTATTGCACGAGCCCTTGCGGTACAGCCTGATGTATTGCTGATGGACGAAGCCACTTCGGCCCTGGATCCAATCTCCACATTGAAGATCGAGGAACTGGTCAAGGAACTGCATAACAAGTACACCATCGTCATGGTAACCCACAACATGCATCAGGCTGCCCGTGTATCGGGTAAGACTGTATTTTTCCTGAATGGTGAAGTTGTGGAGGCCGCTGATACAGAAACGCTGTTCTCCACGCCCCAGGATTCCCGAACCGAGGATTATATATCCGGACGGTTCGGTTAAGCAAGCTGAATTCGAACGAACCCGGCGTATCCGGAGATGATGGACAAGGGGGACATGGAAACCTATGATTCGCAGGAAAGAATTTGATCAGGAGCTTGAAGAGCTACGCATTTTGCTTCGGCAAATGGGTGAGCATGTAGGAACGGCATTGGATGGTGCCATTGAGAGTTTACGGACATTGGATGCCGAGAAAGCTCAGGTCATCATCAAGAATGATGCGAATCTGAATGCGTTAGAAGACAAAATCATGGAACTGGGCTCCAAGCTGATTATTACCCAGCAGCCCGTCGCGAAGGATTTGCGCCGCATTATTGTTGCGTTCAAAATCTCAAGTGACCTCGAGCGCATGGGCGATCTCGCCTTGGACGTTGCCAAAGTTACGCTTCGTATGGAAGGCCAGGAGCTGATTAAGCCGCTTGTGGATATCCCGCGTATGGCGGAAATCGTCAAAGAGATGATTGATGAATCCATTGAGTCGTTCCTGAAGGAAAATACGGATCTGGCTTACAAAATGGCACAAACGGATGACCAGGTTGACCAACTGTACAGTCATATGATTGGCGATCTATACAGTTTCATGACCTCTCATCCAACTCAGGCCTCTCAGGCTATGCTGCTTATGTTGGTAGGACGGTATATTGAACGCATAGGCGATCATGCAACTAACATTGGGGAGAGCACGGTTTATCTGGTAACAGGTAAGCGTCCGGATCTAAACCAATAATCATTAACGGCAAATCATTGGAATTGGGGACGATTTGCTGTGAAAACAAGGGACTTTCTCCCGGCAGCCTGCAAGCGACAGGCTGTCTGTGGAGAGAGTTCTTTTTTTGCTGGATGGAATGTGTAAAAAGATGCCCAATCTTTTTTGTTGTAACAGGTGTGTATGTTATCATGAGAGTAGATGTACTTGAGGGTTTGACCATACGATACGTGAGGTGCTGGAATGGAAAAGTTTATTCTCATAGATGGAAATAGCATTATTTACCGGGCGTTTTTTGCAATGCCTCCTCTGACCAATTCAAAAGGACTGCACACCAATGCGGTATATGGTTTCACCACCATGCTGCTCCGATTGCTGGAAGAGCATCAGCCGACCCATGTCATGGTGGCATTTGATGCCGGCAAGGTCACTTTCCGTCACGAAGGCTATCAGGAGTATAAGGGCGGCCGCGAAAAAACACCACCCGAGCTGTCGGAACAGTTTCCATTACTCAAAGAATTGCTGCAAGGACTGGGTATTGCCCAGTTTGAGCTGGCCGGGTTTGAAGCAGACGATATCATCGGAACGTTAACCAAACGCGCAGACGAGGCTGGAAGACAGGTATTGGTTGTATCGGGTGACAAGGATATGCTGCAGCTTGCCTCCGACCATGTACATATCGGACTCACGCGCAAAGGGGTAACCGAAATCGAACTGTATGACCCTGCTCAAATTAAGGAACGTTATGGTCTGACGCCACTCCAAATCATCGATCTCAAAGGCCTGATGGGCGATGCGTCGGATAATATTCCGGGTATCCCGGGAGTTGGAGAGAAGACCGCCTTGAAACTTCTGCATCAATTCGGTTCTGTAGAGGAAGTATTGAACGGCACAGGTGAATTAAAAGGTAAAATGAAAGAGAAGATTGAGGCACACGCCGAAGATGCTCGGATGAGCAAACAACTGGCGACCATTCACCGCGAAGTGCCACTGGAGCAAACCTGGGATGACATGCAGTTCGACGGGTTAAAAGAAGAACAGGCAGGGCCAGCACTGGCCAAGCTTGAATTCAAATCCTTGCTTGAACGCTTGTCATTCAGTGGGAGTGCAGGCTCTACGGCAGAAGCGGTACCTGCTGCGGAAGTGGAATCCACGATTGCTACAGAAGAAACGATTGGCGAACTGTTTGGCTCTCTTGAATCCATTGATGTACTCCATGTAGAGACCCATGGCGATAATCCACATCAAGCGAAATTAATTGGGTTAGCGATTGGATCTGGTGAGGCGTATGTCTTCCTGTCACCTGAAGTATTAAACGCTGAAGCTGCGGCTCCGGTTCGCGAATGGCTTGGTAATCCGGACAAGCCCAAACGTGGTTATGATCTGCATCGAATCGATCTGGCTCTGCACGCGCATGGTCTTGAATTCGCCGGGGCAGCCTTTGATGTGCAGCTTGCTGCCTACTTGCTTGACCCGACGGAATCCAATCAGACCATTAGCGGCTTGACTTCGAAATATGGCTTGCCTTCCCTGGTTGAAGACGACACAGTTATGGGCAAAGGTGCACGGTACAAGGTGCCTGATGTAGAAATACTTAGCGATTTCCTGTGCCGTAAGGCTGCTGCCGTGGCTGCCATTATTCCTCTTCAGGAGCAGGCACTTGAGAATGATGAGATGAACGCGCTCTTTCACGAATTGGAGATGCCGTTATCACGCATTCTGGCAGACATGGAGAAACAGGGGATTAAAGCGAATACAGCGGATCTGCAGGCCTTGGGTCGTGAGTTCGAGGAACAGATCAGCAGGCTGATGGCGGAGATTTACCGACTTTCCGGTACAGAATTCAATCTGAATTCCCCAAGACAATTAGGTGAGATTTTATTCGATAAACTCGGCCTTCCTGTGGTGAAGAAAACCAAAACAGGTTACTCAACCGATGCAGAAGTACTGGAGAAGCTCGCTCCTTATCATGACGTGGTACAGTTGATTCTTCAATACCGTCAGCTTGCGAAGCTGCAGTCCACCTATGTAGAGGGTCTCCTCAAGGAAATTTCGGATCGGGACGGCAAAGTCCATACGTATTACCGGCAAACGATCGCTGCGACAGGGCGTCTCAGCAGTCAGTTCCCGAACTTGCAGAACATTCCGATCCGTCTGGAAGAGGGACGCAAAATCCGGAAGGTGTTTGTTCCTTCCGAGCCAGGCTGGTCCATTTTGGCTGCCGACTATTCCCAGATTGAATTGCGTGTACTCGCCCATATTTCGGATGACGAACGGCTCAAGGAAGCTTTTGTTCATGATATGGATATTCATACCAAAACAGCTTCTGATGTATTCGGGGTGAAAGCCGAAGAGGTGGACAGCGACATGCGTCGTTCGGCCAAGGCTGTTAACTTCGGAATCGTGTATGGCATTAGTGATTACGGGCTGTCCCAGAATTTGAACATTACCCGTAAAGAGGCAGCCCAGTTTATCGATCAGTACTTTGAAGTGTTCCAGGGCGTTCGTCGATATATGGACGACATTGTGAAGGAAGCACGCCAGGATGGCTTTGTCAAAACGCTGCTGGAACGCCGTCGCTACCTGCCGGAAATCAATGCAAGCAATTTTAATCTGCGTTCATTCGCTGAGCGTACAGCGATGAATACCCCGATCCAGGGGACAGCCGCAGATATTATCAAGCTTGCCATGGTGCAGATGGATGAAGCGCTGCGTGAACGCCAATTGAAGAGCCGCATGCTGCTCCAGGTGCATGACGAACTTGTATTCGAAGTACCAGCAGATGAGCTGGAGCTGATGAAGGAGCTTGTGCCTTCCGTTATGGAAAAAGCATTGGAGCTCTCGGTACCACTCAAGGCAGAAGTCAGTTTCGGGGAAAACTGGTACGAAGCCAAATAACCAACGGTTGTGGATTTCCGTTATTTGACAAGCATTACCTCGCAAGGATTCGACACAAGAAGGGGTCCCGCTGAAGCTCAACTTCCGTTATAATATAGGGGAGGTGAGAACATCATGCCGGAATTACCGGAAGTCGAAACAGTCAGAAGAACATTGAATCAGCTTGTTGTAGGTAAGACCATTGAACGCGTAACCGTTAACTTGCCGCGCATCATTCAGCGGCCGGACGATATAGAAGCATTTGCACTGGAACTCGCAGGACACACCATCATCGGAGTGGAGCGCAGGGGGAAGTTTTTACGGATTTTGTTGGACGGGCTGGTACTGGTCTCCCATCTGCGGATGGAAGGTAGATACGGCGTATACGAGCAGCACGAAGAAGTGGAGAAGCATACCCATGTTATCTTTCACTTCACGGATGGCACGGAATTGAGATACAAGGACGTACGGCAGTTTGGAACCATGCATTTGTTTGCAGCGGGAGAAGAGCTCGTATCCAAACCATTGTTAAAGCTCGGCCTTGAGCCGCTGGATCCAGCTTTTACCGTGGCTGCTTTTCGTGAAGCTGTTGGTAAACGGACAACCAAAATCAAGGCTGTATTGCTAAATCAGGCATATGTTGTTGGCATCGGGAATATTTATGTGGACGAAGCCCTTTTTCGCGCAGGCATTCACCCCGAAACCATTGCCAAGACGCTGACTGAAGCCCAATTGACGGTGCTGCACGAGGCTATTGTAGCTACACTGCAGGATGCCGTAAATGCAGGCGGATCCTCCATCAAATCGTATGTTAATGGACAAGGTGAGATGGGGATGTTCCAGCACCAATTGAAAATTTATGGTCGCAAATCCGAACCTTGCACAACGTGTGGTACATTGATTGAGAAAAGTGTTGTTGGTGGTCGCGGGACGCATTACTGTCCGAAGTGCCAACCCCTAAAGTAAGCCAAAATTGAAATGGTCGTTTACACGCTAACGGTTTGAATTTGTACGGAATGAACGAAATGATTAAAACGTAGCACCCATGGATTACTCCCTCCATATACTGATATGGCAGAAATAAGCGGGCGAATACCTACTTGTAACGGTAGGTGGAAACGAGTTCCCGCACAGGGGAGGAATCCAGGGTGCTGCATCATTTTATTTCATTGCTGGCGCTTGCTTTGGCGCTTAGTTTAGATGGTTTTGGTGTTGGGATTACATACGGGCTGCGCAGGACGAAGATCCCGCTGTTATCCATTGCTGTCATCTCCATTTGTTCGGGGTTGGTCATTGCGTTGTCCATGCAGGTGGGAGTACTGTTATCCCATGTGGTATCTCCTGATGTGGCTTCGTTCGTTGGTGCAGTTATTCTGATTGCCATCGGTGCGTGGTCATTAATTCAGTTGATCCGTAAGCAGGGGAAGGATCGCCTCGAATCGGAAGAGGGAACGGAATCAGTCGGAGATAAAGAGCAAGCAATCGATGCAGCGCGGGTCAAAGGAAGAAATCAAGTGCTGGCACTTGATCTTGAGCCATCTGCCTCCGGCGGATCGCTGGAACGCATGGTATTTACACTGGAACTTCGGAAATTAGGTGTTGTCATTCAAATATTACGCAGTCCTTCCAAAGCGGATATGGACAATTCGGGAAGCATATCTGCTCAGGAGGCGATGTGGCTTGGAATCGCGCTATCACTGGATGCCTTCGGTGCAGGGCTCGGAGCTGCTTTGCTCGGTTTCCCCACATTGTGGACTGCGCTTGTCATCGCGCTGTTCAGTGGCGCGTTTCTGTTAATAGGCATGAAAGTCGGATTGCGTTTTTCAGCTCTGCGCTGGATGAGAAGGCTGTCCGTACTGCCTGCGTTGTTACTGATGATTATGGGAATAATGAAGCTGTTATGAGGTGAAACGATGAATATTGGCTTAACCGGCGGGATCGCAACGGGAAAGAGCAGTGTTTCCGCCCTTCTTGCCAGTAAGGGAGCGCTGCTGATTGATGCAGACGTGATTGCCCGGGAGGTCATGATGCCCGGGCATCATGTTTTGGCTGCCGCCGTACAGCGGTTTGGACAAGCCATATTAAATGAAGACGGGACACTGGACCGGAAAAAGCTGGGCAGCATTGTGTTTCAAAATCCCGATGAGCGTAAAGCCCTCGAGGCAATCACACACCCGGCTATTCGCCAGGAGATGCGGGAACGTGCTGCTGCATATGAAGAGGCCTACCCGGACAAGCTTGTGGTATCGGATATTCCTTTATTGTTTGAATCCGGTCTGGAAAAAGGATTTGATGAGGTTGTCGTTGTTTACGTCCCGAGATCCCTGCAGCGGGAGCGGCTGATGAGCCGGGATGGCATGACAGAGGAACAGGCTGACGCCCGTATTAATGCGCAGATGGATATTGAACATAAGAAGCAGCGTGCTGACGTGGTCATTGACAACAGCGGCTTATGGTCGGAGACGGAGCAGCAGGTTATTTCATTTTTGCATCATAAGGGTCTGATATGAAGTTATTGCGCAAGAAACGGGTACTGCTGTTGATGTTTGTTTCATTTGTATTGGTACTGTTCCTGAATACAAACTGGATGGCGTGGTTTTATCCGATTCATTACAAGGAAGAGATTCGTGCGCAATCACAGAGCTATGAGGTGGACCCTTTCCTTATCGCTTCCATCATTAAGGTGGAAACCAATTTCAAGACAAGCAAGGAATCCAGAAGAGGTGCCATCGGGCTGATGCAGCTAATGCCGGATACGGCCAACTGGATCATGGAGCAGGCCAAAATTCCGGGAACCTCGTTAGAGGAGCTGAAGCATGAACCGGGCAGGAACATTCAGCTTGGGACATGGTACCTGCGTAACCTCTCAGAACAGTTTGAAGGCAATGACACGGCCATGATTGCCGCATACAATGCAGGACCAGGCAAAGTAAGTGGATGGATCAGAGATGGTGTCTGGGACGGCTCATTCGAGACAGTCAAAGACATTCCTTTTGGAGAAACCCGGCACTATGTACAACGAGTGATTTATTATTATAATCAGTATGTAAAGATCTATAATACGTTCTAATGGCTGATTGCTCTTGGATTATGCGGTAGTCTGGAGTAAAATCGGTTTGAATTGAATCTGGATATCGTATGTCTTATTTAATAGTAGAAGCACAGAGCAGGCCGGTTGTTCACCGGCCGCTCCATGCTCCTCTGTCTAACGTATTACAATGCAGATATTATTGGTATTGACCTGCCAATTGCTGTTCTGCAATTGTTACCAGACGTTTCGTGATGTATCCACCGATCGAACCGTTCTCGTAAGAAGTCATGTTACCTTGGTATCCGTCTTGTGGGATGCTGATTCCGAGTTCTTGAGCAACTTCATATTTCATTTGCTCCAGTGCTGCGGAAGCGCGAGTTACTACCAAGTTGTTGGAGTTACCGTTGCTGTTTTGGGCCATTGCTGTTCACCTCCTCGCGGTTGGTAAAAGTATTATGTGTCTTCAATGCGATTTTCATAACTAGAAGTGCCAGGGAATTTATGGTAAAAGAAAAACATGGGAAGTGATCTGAGTTGAAATGTCCTTATTGCGCCTATCTAGGTACAAAAGTGCTGGATTCTAGGCCTGCTAATGAATCAAAATCCATCCGCCGTCGTCGTGAGTGTGAGCAGTGTAGTCGCCGTTTCACAACGTTTGAAATGGTCGAAGAGACACCGCTGATCGTGATCAAGAAAGATGGCAGCCGTGAAGAGTTTAGTCGCGACAAAATTCTCCGTGGCCTTATCCGGGCTTGTGAGAAACGTCCTGTCTCTGTAGAGACGCTGGAGATGATGGTTTCCGAGGTGGAGAAGTCACTGCGTAACACTGCTGAAGCTGAAGTGGAAAGCCGCCAGATTGGCGAGCTGTTGATGGAGCAGTTGTTCCCGGTTGATGAAGTTGCCTATGTGCGGTTCGCTTCTGTGTATCGCCAATTCAAAGACATCAATATGTTCATGAAAGAACTGAAGTCGTTGTTATCCAAAGAGGATCTCGACGATTAAGAAGTGGATTATGGGAGAAGAGCAGTCTGCGCTTGTAAAAATGAGTGTTCTTGTCTGTACAGAGGTTGTTCTTCTCCAAACACTTTGCGTTCTGAAAAAGTTATTGACAGCTAAAGCTGCATTTTATATGATATAGGAGTCGCCTGTGAAACTTCGCAGAAGCGGACAAGTACATATATAAATGTGGGGCCTTAGCTCAGCTGGGAGAGCGCATCGCTGGCAGCGATGAGGTCAGGGGTTCGATCCCCCTAGGCTCCATAAAATTATGAAAAAGTCGATCTGAGAAGATCGGCTTTTTTGCATATTAAATGCGCTCTTGCTTCAAGTTAAGCTACTTATTTGTATAAATTAAACTCACTTCTTCATTTTAGTTTTCACCTCATTAGCCCATTCCCTCCGCGAATGTCCTTCATACAGTATAAGGTGCCTATATCGTATGACGGAAGAACATTAGTTGAAATTGAAAACGGAGCTTACAGGGAGAGTTATTTTCAAAGGAGATCCGGGCTATGAGGCCGCGCGGAAGAATTGGGATCCTCATACCGACAGATATCCTAAAGTGTTTGTCTTTGCCAAGAAAACGAAAGACGTTTCGAATGCCATCAAGTGGGCTCGGGAACATAAGGTGCCCATTCGGCCAAGGAGTGGAAGACACTCTCTGGAGGTGAATCTTTCACAGGTAAACGGTGGAATCGTCATCGATGTGAGTGATTTGAATACAGTGAAACTGAACAAAAAGAAGGGTACGGTCGTTGTGGGAACCGGCAACCGTGTGGGAAGAATCGCCAATATGCTGGCACGACAAGGATTCATCGCTCCCTTCGGTGATAGTCCTACGGTAGGAATCGGCGGTATCACATTAGGCGGTGGAATTGGACCTCTTCAGCGATCCATTGGTCTCATCAGTGACAATCTTCTTGAAATCGAGATGGTCGATGCAAACGGCAAAGTGATTCGTGCGAGTAAAACCTGTAATCCAGACCTGTTTTGGGCCTCTCGCGGTGGTGGCGGAGGTAATTTCGGTGTGTACACCAAGTATAAATTCAAAGTACACCGAGCCCCAGCGAAGGCTACCGTATTTCGCATCACTTGGCCATGGAATCAATTCGAAAAGGTATTTAAAGCATGGCAAAAGTGGGCTCCATCCGTTAACTTCAAGCTGGGTAGCGAGTTATCCATCGGACCGAAAAAAGGCGGTAATGTCAGCATGGAGGGCTTGTTTTTGGGTTCCAAAACGGAGGCACTCCGTTTGCTAAAACCGATTACGAGCGTTGGAACACCCACAAATTCAATTATCCGGCTAGTGCCGTACCCAGAAGCAGTGAAATTCCTATTGCCTCCTGATCCAGTGCTTACGCAAAGGTACAGCAACCAATTCTCTTCTGGCTTTGCCAAATGTCCGTTTCCTGATAAAGCTATTAAACCCATGCGGGATTTTTTGGAGAACGTGGAAGGAGAAGATGCCGGCTTCTTCTTCCTTAACTGGGGCGGTGCTGTGAGCCGTAAGTCACCAAAATCAACTGCATTTTACTGGCGCAAAGCGAAATTTTATGTGGAATGGAACAGCTCATGGACCAAAGCATCCGAAGCCGCCAAAAACATCGCTATCGTTCGTATGACCCGCAAGAAACTGCAGCCATTCATTGTAGGATCCTATATTAACGTTCCGGATCAGGGAATTAAGAACTCAGGGCCCGTTTACTATGGAGCGAACTATGCCAGATTACGGAGAGTCAAAGCTAAGTATGATCCAAAAAATGTGTTCAATAATCCGCAAAGCATCATTCCAGCGAAGAATGCAAAAGTAAAATAATATGGTTGAGTTAGCTTGGAAGAAGAGGACAGAGGCTGCTGTAAAGCAGCATATCAGCTGTAGACATCTCAGGTCTGGAAGCGATAACAATGCGTAGTATAGGAAAATGCCCTTGTACAAGGGCATTTTTTTTCGCAATGGTTATTTTATCTTGGTTAAGGTTTGGTTACTATTTAGTGCTATGAAGTGGAATTCGTAAATCTTCATCCGACTTCTTCGTTGTATAGTTCGATACATAAAGATCAATGTCTTTACCCTTAAAGTCATGAAATACTTCTGTATGTTTATTATCGGTATCGTTGAAATACAGTGGCGTTAAATATTGCTTTTCTCCCTGCTCAAGGAAATAAGTCTGGTTGATCCCGCCAAATGTAGACTCTGGGCTGGACGACCCAACGTACAGGTTCCCGTCCTTGAGATAATAAGTCCAGTTGATATGGAACCCTTCGTATTCACTTGTTATCGTTTGTGGCTGAGTCGAAATATCCTTTAGACGAATAGAAGTCTGGCCACCAGCATGCTCATCAACTCGGTCCTTCGCAATCAAGGTTACGGGTTTGTTGGCCACAGAACTTACATCTATGAGAGATGAGTCGGACTGCTCAAATCGCAGTTCAGTCTGGTTAGGATTCAACGTGCCTTCGAGAGAAACATAGCCTTCCAAAACTTTGCCACCCACTTCCAACTGATAAGTCCGATATGGCAGTCTGTAGTAGTCTTCTTGATGATCAATAGTTAAACGAATCTGGGTTGGCGTTACCACTATCCCACTGATTCTAGCCTCTCCATCCAATGACTGCAGTGGAATATCCATTTCTTTCTTGACTGAACCTGTTCCCATCTGCTGTTGAGACAAGGAGAGATCGACGTTCCAGGTTCCATCTGTTCGCTCTTTCTCATGTGTATATGTGAAGGCAATCCGATTAGCTTCTTCTTTGAATTGCTTCTCATTAAATATTTGCATACTGGAGTATGCTCCGGTTGCACCTTCTGTACCGTAAACTGGGCTTTCCGTTTCTTTAAGCATGTTCCCGTCTGCATCATAGGCTGTAATTCTGGCCCAAGTCTGTTCATTCAACTCCGTATCTGTAAAAGTCACGTTGGAACGAATCATGATCTGATCTTCCGTGTGCTGGAAGGATTGTACTTCTACCGTTTCGATTCCGTCTTTTTGTATATTAAATTTCTGAGTATTAGTGTTCTTGGGATCGAGTGTAATGTCCTCTTGAATGTCTTGCAAATATGTTACACCTGTAATGGCGAATTGTAGATCGGATTGGTTCTCTGACATCACCCAGTCCGTTTCGAAGTATCCCTGATACACACCTTGCTCTTCGTTCCATTGTTGATAATAGTGCCCTTCAATAGGTGTACCCTCACTGTCTTTCAAGACCATCTGATCATATCTGATTTCTGCTCCGTCTGTTTCCATGCCAGATTTAATCGTATAGAGAAGGACTGTTCGGTTATCGTCCACAAAAGCGTTATGCACCGTTAAGGTTACTCCGTGAGCCGTGACGCTTTTTTCAATAGACTGACCATATCCGGCTTGGAGAGCTGATTCAATTCCTGACTTATGGGATAAAACATCGCTCCAATCATATTGAAAGGCCGCATATACCGGAGTAGCCATTACAGCTACAGATACACCGAGGACAATAGCAACTTTCGTCTTACTGCGCTGTGATCTTTCCTTGAGCTGATCTGCCACCCGTAGCTCGTCCATCTGTATGCTGTTAAACATCTTATCAAAATCCGGATATTCGATGTGGTCTGAATGTTTCATGTGGTTCTTAACCTTGGATTCTACTGTATTCAAAACGATTCTCTCCTCTCAGGTTAACCTTCTCGTAGTACTCAAGTTTCTTTCGCATCAATTTGAGAGCCTTGTGCAATCTGGATCGCACGGTGCCCTGACGTATATTGAGGATTTCCGAGATTTCAGCAACAGATAGATCACCGATGTATCGCAGGGTTATAACACTGCGCAGCTTGTCAGGTAATTGGCGCAATTGTTTCTCCAATTCAGCGAAGGATAACTTTGCCATGACCATTCCATCCACTGAACTTCTAGCAAGAGCCTCGGATTGTTGTAAGTTCTGTAGTTGATCTTGCTTATCATTTTTGACTTTGTTCTTACGAATAATGTTGAGGCATTGATTCATGGCGATCCGCATAATCCAGGCCTTGAGGTGTGTAACATTTCTCCAGTCCTGCCGAAACACAGTTACAAACACATCATGGCATACATCCTCGGCATCCTGAATGTTTTTGAGCATATACAAGCAGGTACGATATACATCTTTGTTGTAAGAATAGAAGAGTTCATGCTCGGTCACTTCTGCTACTCCTTTCTTGTTGGGATATATAATAGACAAGTGAGCGCCGAAAATGATTCACTTTTTTTTATCCTAGCCCACATATAGAGAGTGTTGAGACATTCCAGTACCGCTGGTGATTCATTGGAACATGCACTTATTATGCTATTATTAAATCTATAATTTTCTTAATGAGGAGGTTTTTTGTTATTGTAACCCAAGAGTTTGAACAGTCCAATCCTATCCATATTAGCACGCCCTTATCCTCGTACATTCCTTACATAGAATGGGGAATCATCATGTTCTTCATCATCCTTGGCAGTATCTTTGTAATTAGAATTGGTCAGAGAATCATTAGACTGCTTGATCTTTTAATTATTGAAAAAACTAACAGTAATAAACAGATGCAATCCGACCGGACAGATCAAAGCAAATAATGACAGGCCGCGAAACAAGTATTCCTCTATTATAGAAATCAAGGAGTGGTCAACCGTATGAACTGGATTGAATCGTTGCAGAAGGCTATACAGTATATCGAAGAGCACCTACTCGAAAATGTAACGATAGAGCAGATCTCAGCGCAGGCGCATATCTCGCCTTTTTATTTTCAACGTACGTTTACGCTGTTAACAGATGTTACCGTATTCGAATATATAAGGCGTAGACGATTAACACTGGCAGCACATGAACTGTTGCAGAGTGACCACAAAATTATTGATCTGGCGCACAAGTACGGATATGACACTCCTGAATCTTTCTCTAAAGCTTTTCGCAGACAGCATGGAATTGCACCCAGTGAAGCACGAAAAAGCAGCAATTCAGTCAAATCGTATAATCGCTTGGTTATTCAAGTCAGTTTAAAAGGAGCGGAACCGATGAATTATAAAATTGTTGAACAGGCTGCATTTACATTGGTTGGGATCAAGCAAGCTTTCTCTTATGTAGATGGAGAAAATTTACGAGAAATCCCGAAGATGTGGCAAGAAGCGTATTCGAGCGGAACAGAAGACCGTTTACTGGAACTTAATAATGGGGCTATACGAGGATTACTTGGAGTCTGTGTAGATCAGACCGAAATTGAAGAGAAGCAAATGGAATACTGGATTGGTACGGCGTTTGATGGTGAAACACCTGAAGGACTATCATCCATCACCATTCCTGCTTCCAAATGGAGTGTTTTCGAAGTTCAGGGCCCAATGCCTGAAAGCATACAGAGCTTGTGGAAACAGATCGTTTCCGAATGGTTTCCATCTAATCCTTATGAGCATGCAGGAACTCCGGAATTAGAGGTTTATCCAGGTCCTCATCATGCGCCACAGATTTGGATACCGATTAAATAAGGGAGTGAGCGTAATGACTTCGAAATTTCATCATCTGGCAAGGGGAATTATTATCAATCAGGATCAGGTTCTGCTCGCCCATGCCATTGGTCATCAAAATACGTTCTTGCCAGGAGGCCACATTGAATTTGGTGAAAGCGCACCTGATGCACTGAAAAGAGAGATTGAAGAGGAACTGGGGCTGTCATGTTACATTGATGGATATTTAGGATCAGTAGAGCATCGGTGGGAGAAAGATAAGGAGTTACACTGCGAAATGAACCATGTTTTCAGAGTGAACGTTCCTGAACTGGATGTGTTACGATCTCCTGTATCCCTTGAGTCTCATATTGAATTCTATTGGGCGTCCGTGTATGAGCTTGCTGGGCATCATTTGCAGCCTTATCCATTCCGTAAGTTAATTCCACAGCTTGTCAGAGGAGATACATCGATATGGTGGGAAAGTACGTTGAAGGATGGCATAACAGCGGATAATATCGAATAAGGTTACTACTCTTGTTAGGTGAGAGTAAGGAATTCATTCCGTTTAATATTGTTCTCTATATTTAGAAGATGGCGGTGTCTAAAAGCCTTTCAATACCCTTCATCAACACCTTAGTTCAAAATCTTAGTTCAACACCATTTTTTAAAACCATAGATTAACACCTTTAATTAATACCTTTTTACAGGCGAAAAAAGTGTCTCAAAAGGCTTGATCCATAAGGGCTTCTGTATCTGGATAATTTTAGATACGGAAAGCTCTTATTTTTATGCAAAATGATAACGCTAAGGTACACATTAGGAAACGCCAAACCAACACTACATGTATAGAAATACCCATTAACGATCAATACATCCAAATGAGCAAAATCAGTATGAACATCACTTACATAACAAAATCACATGAGATAAAACGTTATCCACAGTTTTATTGACGAAATTGGGATTCACAGGAAGTTATGAGATCACATCTATTTCGCTATTTAAAGAGCAGATCCAACTATAAGCTCACAATAATGGGAAGAATAGAAAAAACAAATAGCAGTCATTCTACCATTCGTAGAACCACTGCAACATAAATTAGACTGAAACCAATGATAAGGATGCACAAATAAATCTAACCTTATAGAAATTAGACGACGTGTGCTTGAGATTGATTATTTATTTGTTTTTTCATATACTTCTCAATTTCCATCTTGATCTCCAGAATTGGAGCTGGAAGAGTTCTGATCCGGTAATAATGTTGGACAAACCATTCAGGTTGTTGTCTGAAACGATTAAGCCAGCAGGAATGAATGAGACGAAGTTTGTCCCACACTTTAACTTGTTGGCTATGCGCTGCTTCGATTAGTTCTTGATTCATAATGGAGATCTCATCATTAGCAGATAGGTTGGTCTCCGCCATGTGTTTCTTTTGTTTGATCTGTTCAAGCTCCACAGATAGTTGAACTGCATAGTTTAACTCGGCTGATTCCATAACGGACCGAAAATAAGCGCTGATCTCATTCAGTTCATTCTTTTCTTCATTCACAATATAGGATGAATCTTCTCTGTAGATCATGTTAAAGAAGGTCTGTGACCGTCTGCTATAATTTTGAATGCTAAAGAGAGCATGGTCGAAAATTTCAGTTGCATACTCATATCCAAATTTCGCATAGTAATCTTCCATGACTTTGGCTATTTGCCAAACCGCTTTCCGGGATATAAAGTCACAACAAAAACGATGCTTCATAAGCTGTTTGGTCACCCACAGCTCAGCACCTTCAGAATAGATTTCACCCATGTCAATCCATTTGGAGTGAACGTTTAGTACTTGGAAGTTTTCAGTATGTATTTTGATCTTCAGATATTTAGAAGCCTTCTTAAGGATCGTGATCGCTTCTTTTGGCGTGCGAACGTTAAGCAGTCCAGTTGGTCCATAAAGATCATTAATATAACCCCAGCGGAAATTACCTGGAATATAGATAAGCTCTTTGCCAACATAATGAAGCACAAAGCGTTGAACATTTCGATCTTCAGACAGAAATTCATCGCAAGTAAAGAAGGCAAAATTTTTGGCATAGAGCGTTTCTTGTGAAACTTCCGCTTGATCACGCACAAAGATATAACGGTCAAAGAACAATGTACCAGCGTTATTGTAGTGAATAATACCCTCGTGTTCTAACTTGTGGAGAAGAATTCGGATTCGATAAGTGGAGGTACCCATTCGTTTAGCAAGTTCGGTCTGAGAAAGAGGAACTTCTCCACCATATGCGCAAACGGTACCCAGCAGGAGTTTAAGTTTGAAAAGCAAACGAGTATCATGATGTAGGGTCTGTGCATCGAATAGATCAGGATGGTGTTTCATCTGCGCTTCTCCTTACTCCCAACTGTAAAAATGGGTATGGAAAATAAGGGTTTTGGCTTTTGTTTTTTTAGAAGACATGCTATAATGAACACATCAAAAAAGAAGCAAGACCAAGACCCCGACTTTTCGTGGTTTTAATAAGTGCCAGTCGCCAAACTATCCACTTATTAGAACGATATCGTTGGGTTCTTTTTTTTATTTTAACAGAGATTTTTATTAGCTTTCCATTTACTATAAATAGATTATAGCATCCGTCTATTTAATTGGGAACACCATGAAAAGTACGAGAAATGCGTAATAAAAATAGAAATGAAGAATGAAACCTAATTTTACGATCATACATATAGTACGAGAAAAAAGGTAGAAATTAAAAATAGGGCTACAAGCTTGCATTTATGTTGTACTCGACAAAACTATAAATTTTTTTTGAACTTTATAGTACGTGGAATTCGTAATAAATTTATTAAGGTACGAGTTTTGAGTAATAATTATTAGAAAGTACGAAAAAAAAGTGAGAATTACGTTAATATTCAGGTTGGTACCCTGTAGTGTAAAGCTTGAAACATCAAATTGAAGTACGAGTTTTTCGTAATAAAAATGAGACAGTCTTTTCAATCCATTTTATATTGAGAATAATGAATTGAAGTACGAATAATAAGTAAGAAAATGAAATCAGGTACGTAGTTTTCGTAATAAAAAAATGTGATGTAGCTGCTCTAATGGCGTTACATTCAGATATTTATTTTTATTACGAGATGAAGTACGAAAAAAAAGTAATAATTTAATGCCAGTACGAGAAATGAGTAATAAAAATTCAATGAAGAAGCACAGAAAAAGAAGCCCGTAACTCTAATCATCAGGTTAAATGGGGCTGTATGAGAACCTACATAAGCAAAAAAAATTGGAGAATGAGGTTCATTCTCCAATAAGTTCAGTCTGTATAGGAAAGGTAAGCTGAATAGGCGGCTCCGCTTGATCGAAAAAGTCATGCATCTCCGTGTGTGTCAATGGAATAAACGAGATCTCAAAAGAGGAATGAAGTCGTTTATAATCGGCAATGAGGAAATTCAGGCTTTTGAACTCCTCTAGCGCGTCCTGGATCTTTTTCATGTTTTGTTCCGTTTTTCTTTTGTCCATTCGGACTTTACGCAAGAAGTAGCTGAGCGGGAAGATATCGATGAATTGGTTCCCTTGTACATACCGCTCCAGACGCTCTTTCTGTAATGCATGTACCAAAATTTTAGAGATGTTTCCTTCAATGGAATTGAGGCTGTCTCTATAGATTTTGACGGTCTGTTGATTAATGTACTGCTGGTGGAAATACGTACCGATAACAATTTCGGCGTAACGTCTGCCATTGGGATTGGAGTTGATGACAACCGAGTCAAATATCGACCAGTCGGCAGAACCGGATCTTGCTTTTTCAGACTTCTTCTTAATTACGGCCTGGAAGCCAAACGACCTGATTTTACGCAATCTTTTCTCAATCTCAACGTAGTTTTTAACACCAGAAGAATTATAGGCTTTGCTGACCAGCTTGGAAATATCAACAGTGATCGTCCGATCCGTGTAAAAGGATTCATCCTTCTGGGAAAGGACATAGAAAATGATATCCCGATCAGTACCATCCAATGATTTCGTAAGGCTTTTATCCGCGAGCAGGAAATCTCCATCCTCAACCTTGATAATGGTGCGCAGGAACTCATTGTCACTGATCTCATAATCATCAAAATAGGTTTGTTTGTTGGTGATTTCGTCCAATTCCATTCGGATCTTAAGGTTTGTTGATTTTTCCGCAAAAACGACATCTTCGATCAATCCATGAGGCTGCACATCGACTGCATTGGTTAGATCGTGTTTATCAATAATATCAGCCACAATAAAGTGCAGATCGGTGTCGATGGCCTTTTTGATCTGATTGGTTTTTTTACTCGACAAGTAACGATAGTCCGTGAGGTAAGTGGAGCTGGTGGTTGCCCACTCACTAATTTGTTGCAAACGTAGAGCGGGTAAATCATTCAGGTCCTTTACGCCAATCAATCTTTCGGATTCAGCAACGATATCCAGTCCCGCATTCGATGCTTTCATTTGCTCCAGCGCAAGTTTCCAAGAGCTAATTTCGATCAGAACAGGATTGTTTGGCACGGAATCCAGTTCCTCTTTAAATTTCTTGAGCCAATACTTTTTGCTCTGTTGTCTTTTACGATAATTTTTATCCCGAATCTCAACGTGGTCTTCCAGATGAGGCGTATCAAATCCAAAATTCTGGATTAAGAGCTCCTTGATTAGCTCAAAGAGCCACGTCTCTTTTGAGGTGCTGGTCGTTTCCTTGTAAACGTACATGTATAGATGATCGACAATTCTTGGTGGTAAGCACTCAATTGTCTTGGTAATTGCAAAAAGCGAAAGTTTAACCATAGCCATTCTCCCTTAAAAAAACTTCTCCCTAAAAATATATCATAACTTCATATCAATTAGGGCAGGGATTATCATGGAAACGGATTTAGTTTAGGGAAAAGACGACGTATCCATGTCTATCTCTTCATCTATATTGCGTCTCATTCCATGCTGCAAGGTGAGAGGACAACAGGCAGGTTCGTTGAACTATAAGTAGTAGACTATCAAAAGGAGAGACTATAAATGGATAGAACGACAAATGAGCTTCTAATAGAGGCAGACATCACTTCTCTACAGTCCGCGATGGAATCCGAATTGTTATCGTCAGAGGTCTGCGTTCGTTGGTATTTGGAGCGAATTGCGAGGCTCGACCCTAAACTGAATTCGGTACTCGAAGTCAATCCGGACGCGATAGAGGAAGCTATTGCGCTTGACGCGGAGCGGAGGGAACAGGGAGTGCGCGGACCGCTTCATGGTATCCCCATCCTGCTCAAGGATAATATCGATACAGGAGATCACATGCATACCAGTGCGGGTTCGGTCGCGCTAGCAGAACATATTGCACAGTCAGATTCAATGGTGGCTGCACAGTTAAGAGCGGCCGGAGCCGTATTTATTGGAAAGGCAAACATGACGGAATGGGCAAACTTCATGTCGAGCACCATGTGGTCCGGATATAGCTCAAGGGGCGGACAGACCTTGAATCCATACGGTCCTGGAGAGCTGTTCGTTGGGGGTTCGAGTTCGGGCTCCGCAGCAGCCGTAGCTGCTAATCTGTGTACCGCCGCCATAGGTACAGAAACATCAGGTTCAATTATTAGTCCAGCCTCGCAAAACAGCCTTGTTGGCCTTAAGCCGACGATCGGTCTGGTCAGTCGTACAGGGATTATCCCCATTGCCTATAGCCAGGATTCAGCCGGCCCGATGACGCGTTCGGTCAGAGATGCTGCAATTTTGCTTGGTGCGATGACTGCAGTGGATCCGGATGATGCTGTGATGCATGAGAACGGAAGGAAAGCTTATACAGATTATACGCCCTTTCTGG
This sequence comes from Paenibacillus sp. ACRRY, assembly GCF_022346995.1. Classification (GTDB taxonomy): domain Bacteria; phylum Bacillota; class Bacilli; order Paenibacillales; family Paenibacillaceae; genus Paenibacillus. The sequence continues at coordinate 361,348 of NZ_JAKRNM010000005.1, forward strand.
ATGCAAATGGACTGCGAGGCGCAAGAATTGGCGTTCCGCGATTCTACTATAAGGATCTGGATGAAGCACGTGCAGCAGTTATCGAACGAGCTATCCGTGTATGTAGAGAACAGGGCGCAATCATTATTGACCCGGTGTCATTGCCTTGTGAGAGTGCGAAGTGGGACTGGGACGTAATGCGATATGAATTTAAAAAAGGGTTAAATGACTATCTGGCCAAAGCCGGTTCTGGTGCTTACGTTCAAACGTTAGATGAGCTTATCGCTTATAATGAGGCAAATGCTGATGTTGCGCTTAAATATGGACAAGATACGCTGATCTGGTCGAATGAAACAAGTGGTATCTTGTCTGAACCGGAGTATGCCGAGAGTCTGCAGCTTAATCGTCAGCTTTCCCGGGACGAAGGTATTGACTATGCAATCCGTGAGAATGAGTTAGATGCGCTAATATTTCTGGGTAACGAGGAAGGACTCGATTTGTCTGCACGCGCGGGTTATCCTGTAATTACCGTTCCGGGCGAATACGTTGACACAGGCATCGTTGGTGAAGATGGATACACGACCAAAGGGCCACAGGGAATTACATTTGTCGGAACTGCCTACAGCGAGCCTGTCCTTTTTCGACTAGCTTACGCCTACGAACAAGCGACCAACTATCGTTTCGCACCTAATGATGAGCTCTAATCTGTTTATCAAAAACCATACGTAAAATATCTGAAATGTACAGTACAGTTAAACACTATAGACGGTAACCACCACTGGTTGCCGTTTTATTGATTAACGAGACTAGTGAGAGTTAGATATTATCAGGTAAGCTGATGAGATTCATTGAAAAGTGTTATGTTTAATATTTCCATTAGTGTGATATGATCCCCTTAATCCTAGTACTCATACCAGATTAAGGGGAGGTATCATGTTTCTATTTGAACGACTACCTGAGGCAGCACGATTGTTTTCTAATGCCCCTGCACTTAGGCGGCATGGACATTCTATCACATATGGTGAGCTGCATCATCTTGTTGAAAAACTTGGGCGTGCCTTCTATGCTAATGGTCTTCGGCCGGGAGATCGTCTTGCTTTTCTCGGGGATCCAGATCCTCAACTGGTTGTTTCCCTTTATGCAGCCGTTGAAGTGGGTGCGATACCAACAGCGATTTCACCATTACTAAGTGTCCCAGAGATTGCAGCCATTCTTGAAGACGCTGAACCCAAATTCCTAGTTCATGATAATTCTTCGGCTGATGCAGCATATTCCGCTGTAAAACCTCTCTCGAGACCTCCAATCCTTTATTCTACTGAAGAAAGTTCAGTTTCTAGTTCGATGACAGCTATTTTACATCAGGATCTAGCACCTATTCCTGCTGAGACCATTGACCATCAATTGGATGATATCGCTGTATTGATTTATACAGGAGGAACAACAGGCAGACCCAAAGGAGTAATGCATTCACATCGTGGTATGTCTGCTTGGAACCAGTTTACACCCAGTAATGGTTTTGGATATGACAAAGATCGCCGAGTGTTGGTACTTAATCTTTCACACCTTGTTGGCCAATTCCAACTATGGGCGACGATGGCTGCTGGAGGCTGTCTGGTCTTTCTTGATGAGTATCCGGCTAATATCCAGCATATCGTTGAGACAGTGGATCGCGAACAAATCTCACATCTAAGCACGGTCGGGCAATTGCTGCGTGACTTGACCAATGAGGTAATCGCTACGGGTAGGGATTTACCAAGTCTTAAAGTCATTGGGTGTGGCGGATCAGTCATATCACCAGAGACTCTTAAGAAAGCGGTCGAACATTTCACAGAGGCATTGATCGTCAACAACTACTCCCAAGCAGAATGTGGTATGGCAATTAGTCGACTACTACCTGTACATCATATGGATAATCTAATGGTTCTACGATCAGTAGGCCGTCCTAACGACCTAACTGCTCAAGGAGAAAAAGCTTTTCAGGTACGGATCGTTACTCAAGATGGACAAGATGCAGCAGAAAATGAGTCTGGCGAAATTGTAGTTCGTGGAGCCCAAACGATGTTGGGGTATTGGCGTCAACCAGAGACCACAAATGAAATTAAAAGAAATGGATGGATTCACACCGGGGATGTTGGTTGTCTTGATGGTGAGGGATATCTGTATGTATTAGATCGTCTTAAGGATATGGTCATCATCAACGGTTCCAATGTGTTCTGCCCTGAAGTGGAACAAGTATTAGTAGGTCATGCACAGGTTAAGGACGTGGCGGTTATCGGAATCCCTCTCCCCAGTGAAGGGGAGGAACTTGTAGCTTGCATTGTTCTACGTGACGGGGCGAGTCTGAAGATGGAACAATTGTGGGAGTTTTGTAAACTTAGGCTAGCACAACATAAATGGCCAACAAAGATCTACATTCTCGATTCTCTGCCTCGAACTGCTGTGGATAAAGTAGACAAAAAAAGTTTGCGCATACAGTTGTCCTTATTGCGAAAATTTAATTGAAAAACAGAGGCAAACAGCAACACCATCTAGAAGAGGAAGCTACTTCTGATATATAAAAGTTTAGGGCGGGCATTCACCAACGTGGATGCTCGCCCTTTCTATGTTCAGAATATGTTCAACTCTGCCCTGTATAATCGACGTTAGAATTTTTCGATATGAGGTGGTTCGTTGTTAATCGGTGTATATCGCAAAAACGACCCTCTGCATACGTTGCCCGAGAGACGCATTAGCGAGCTTGTTGCAGAGGGATGGAGGCAGGGCGTGGACGTATTTTTCTTTGACGCCAGCAGTATTGATATGGAGCAGGAAAGCATCAAAGGCAAATTTCAGATAGGAGATTCCTGGATGGAGAAAAGGGTGCCCCTGCCGGATGTTATCTTGAACGAAGCACCTGATCCGGTTGAGCGTAGACCTGAGAGCGAGAATTGGCTGCGCCGCAGAGTTCCCTTTACGACATTTCTGATCCATGGCAAGTACGAGATTCAGCAGAAACTGGAGACTCATTTCCAAGAACATATGGTGCCAACCGAGAGGCTGCTTGATCTGAACGGACTGCTGGCATTTTTGGATAAACATCATGAGGTTATAGTCAAGCCCGATCAAGGCTGTAGAGGTAATTCCATTTTTACTGTGAAGAAAGATGATCAGAATTACATATGCCGTCAGCATGCTACAGAGCGTCAGCTGGACTATTCTGCTCTGGAGAAGCATCTGCAGGATGTTCTGGCACAAGGTCCATGTATTATGCAGCCGTATGTTCCTTCAATTAATGAAATGCAGGAGGTCGTGGACTTCCGAGTACATATTCAGCGTAATGGTACAGGAGGGTTGGTGCCAACCAAGGTGTACCCTAGAATTGGGGCTCCGAATTCCGTCATTAGCAATCTAAGCAAAGGCGGCCGTACCGCGGATGCGAGAAATGTATTGCAACAGTTGCTCTCAGATGACACAGATCTGAAGATCCGAGAAATGGAACGGCTGTCGATTCGTATGGCAGAGGAAATCAATCGTTCGTATTCCTTTCTGATTGATGAGCTAGGCATGGATTTTATCGTGACACTCGATGGCAAGTTATTGTTTTTGGAAGCCAATATAAGTCCTCAAACGAGGTTTCATGAACGAGAGCGCGCTGCAAATGCGATTGCATATGCACAATATGTGGCCAGAGCAGGTCGCATGGTGCCAAGTCCCGTTGTCGCCATGCTGACCGCTGACCCAGCAGACAAACCGCTCGCAGCTGCCTGCGCTTATGCGGCGAAGTGGAATGATGCTGAGTTCTATTATTTTGGCCCAACAGACGTGCATGCGGAATGGCGGTTTATTAAAGGATACGTCTACCAGAATGAAGAGTGGGAAGCAAGGTACTGTCCTTTTCCGAATGTGGTCTATGACCGACTGAAGGAGCGTGGGAATGCGGATTTTGGTAACGTCTACGCTGCCTTGAGACATGTACCTTTCACGGATGAACGAAAAGGAGGTTCCTTCAGCAAGAAAAACATATATGAAATGATACAAATGGATCCAGAGTTATCGGATCATCTTATCCCTTATCAAGCAGTGAAACACAGCGACGAGGTTTTGGCTTTTATAGACATGCATGGTACCTCTGTCATCAAGCCCTCTCTGGGCTCGTTTGGCGAGGACATACTCATTGTTCAGCGGGAAAGGGGTGGTTACGCTGTTAAGGATCAGCAGCATATCCGCCTAATGAGTGAGAAGGAATTTACCGAATTGATCACGATGATCGCAGCGAAGAACAGTCACCTTATTCAAACGTTTATTCGAAGTGAAACTCAGAATGGACTGCCTTTCCATATAAGGCTTCATCTTGTTCGTAATGGAGAAGGAGAATGGTCATTCATATCCGCATTTCCCTTTTTGTCCACACAAAGTGACCATAAGGTCGTCAACCATCCGGGATCTCTGCGTGCGTTTACTACCTGGGACTGGCTCTCTAGGCATGAGTATCCCGATAGGCAAGAAGCGATGTTTGCCACACTTCAACGGCTCGCATTGAGAATGGCAGATTATGTTGCCGCCAATATATCGGAACGAATTTGTGAGTTAGGGATTGATGTCGGAATCGACCCGTTGTGCAAAGTATGGTTATTTGAAGTGAATATGAACAAAATTGGATCAACACATAGAGAGTTTGAAGTTGCGCAGAGCATGATCCCATTTGCCCTTTCTTTGCAATGAATCTTCAATTTGAATCCCAATTAAATACATACCCCGCAAGCGTAAGAGGCATTCTAACCAAATTACGTTAAGGCTATCTTTTGTCTTTTGGACTAGAGATGGCTTTTTGCTTTTGAATCTCAACCATAACATAGGAATTCACCACTTTTTCGAATCTCGTGATAGAATATACCTTTGAAATTGCAGAAAGAGGTCAATTGCCATGATGGACATAGATGAAATAGCCGAAATGTTTGCAAGAGAGTCATTTGAAATACAAAGCGTGAATCGTTTGGTTTTGCAGCCCCAAAGTATACTGCGTGAATTCAGAACCATGCACCATGGGTTCCTTTTTGTTATTCGTGGAGAAGCCAGAATGGAGGTGGATGGTATGGTATACGACTTAAAACCCGGAACGGTATTTCATGCAGCTCCTGGCATGCAGTTGGACTCCCGGATCATTGGTCAATCTGAGCTCGAATATTATACGCTCTTTTATCGTTTCGACAGAATGATAGGGGACTACGGTTACCAGGCATATACCTCACATTTCAAAATGGAAGCTGGTGCAGATCCGAGGGTTGTTGAGTTGTTAATGCTGCTGCAGGAACATGCGTATGCACAAGATGGGATTGGAAAGCTCCGGGTGAAGGAATTGTTTCTGGGGATTATGGTTCAGATTCTGACAGGATACCGGCAGCGGGAACATGCAGATTCACCGGGTGAGCAGGTGATTAGGGAAGCTGTATCCTATATTCATGGACATTACATGAACCCTCTGACGTTGAATGAGTTAGCAGCCTTACATGCAATGAGTTCCAAACGGTTTTCTTATTATTTTTACAAATATACAGGACTTCGCCCAATTGACTATGTCATTCAATACCGTATGGAAAGGGCCAGAGAACTGCTGCAGACAGGAAATTATCTTATCCGTGATGTAGCGACCAGTGTTGGTTATACCAACCCGCTCTATTTCAGCAGAGTCTTTAAGAATAAGTTTGGCGTATCTCCCTCGGCTTTTACCCCCAATTGGAATAAAGGCTAATTCAATAATAATCCATATCCAATTCGTGATTTGTGCATTCGCATTTTCAAGCGTCCTTGCTATAGTATGTATTGATAATGAGAATCATTATTATATTGGTATTAATAAAACTCTTATTTAAAATACTCTTATACTGAAATGGGGCGCTAGTAGAATGACCGATCATGAACTGTTTGATGTAACGATTATTGGCGGTGGACCTGCGGGATTATTTTCTGCTTTTTATAGCGGTTTGCGTGAGATGAAGACCAAAATTATTGAATTCCAGTCTTATCTGGGCGGGAAGGTACATGTGTATCCAGAGAAGATGATCTGGGATGTAGGTGGATTGGAACCCCTTCCCGGTGCACAGTTGATCAAGCAGATGGTGAAGCAAGGGCTAACGTTCCAGCCAGAGGTGGTTCTTGGGGAGAAGGTCACGTCCATCACCAAGGATGAACGAGGCTACTTCGTACTGCACACGGCGTCGCAGGAGCTGCACTATTCCAAAACTGTGATTTTGGCAATTGGAGGAGGGATCCTGAAGCCGATTAAACTGGAGATTGAAGGTGCGGAACGATTCGAGGTTACGAACTTGCACTATACAGTCAAATCGCTGGCACGGTTTAAGGACAAAACGGTTCTCATCTCAGGCGGGGGAAATGCTGCAATCGATTGGGCAAACGAACTCGCCCTCATTGCCAAACAAGTGTATCTAACCTATCGGAAAGATACGCTGAAAGGCCATGAAGCTGAAATATCCCGGCTTGAGAGAAGTGCTGTTGAATGTCTGCTGAACACAACGATCGAGAAATTGGTGGCCACGGATGACCATCAAAAGATTGAAACCGTGGTGCTGAAACGAAATGAGAACGGAGCATCGCTTGAACTGGCCGTGGATGAAGTCATAATTAATTATGGTTACGAACGTGATAAGGAATTGCTCGTGAATAGTCACATTAAGATTGATCTGAAGGATCATTGGATCGCCGGAACTTCAAACAGTGAAACATCCGTACCAGGCATTTATGCAGCAGGGGATATTTTGCACCATGAAGGTAAGCTTCATTTGATTGCAGGAGCGTTCCAGGACGCAGCTAATGCTGTCAACAAAGCGAAACTGTATGTAGCGCCAGATGCCAATACGCAGGGGATGGTTTCCTCTCACAATGAATTGTTCACGCAGAAAAACCGTGAGTTAATGAAGTATTTGTATACCAAATAGTAAGTCGAGGGATAAATATAGTAGCTCTGATAGCTTCTACAAGAAAAAAGCCGTTCCTAAAGTCAAATGACTTTGGGACGGCTTCTTGTTGTTTATTAGGCCACAATGGAGCTTATAATCTCCATTAACGACCCCGAAATCTTATCTTAGTGTTTAACTGCTTCGCCAGCAAATACTTCCACGTTCATCGGTGCAGCCATGAATGCTGCAGCTTGTTGAACAAATCCTTGGAAATGAGCGCTTGCGTTGTGAGCAGCTGTAGCCGCTTCGTCTTTCCACAATTCGATCATGGTATACTGATGTTCTTGCTCAGTGCTTTTGTTCAGAACATAGCTGATGTTGCCTTCTTCATTGCGAGTTGCTGCAACGAGTTCTTTGGCTGCTGCCAGGAATGCTTGCTCTTGATCCGGTTTAATGGACAGGTGTGCGTGAATGATAATCATGTGTGTTTACCTCCGTAATGTATATGAATGGTTTGATTGTTGCCAAAAGTTAATGGTGAGACAGTTCAATGAAAATTGTGATACGTCAATTATGCCCAAGTTGTAATCGTATCAACTGGCAGACGGTAGGATGGATGACCCTCTTTGGCTGATTTACCCATGGAGATCAGCATCACTGGTTGATAGCGTTCTTTGTCCATACCGAACGCTTCAGCGATTTGATCTTTTTCATAACCGCCAATAGGGTTTGTATCATAACCGTGCGCACGGGCTACTAGCATTAATTGCATGGAAACCAGACCTGCATCAATCAGGTTGACATCGCGAAGAGCGGATTGCGGCATAACATTATAATAAGGCATTACTTTGCCCAGCTGCATATCTTTAACTTCTTGTGGCATATAACCAAGCTCTACCGCTTTACTGAAAATTTCTTCCATGTATTCGATGTTGTTCATGTCAACAAATACACCAATGACTGCAGAAGAAGTCAACACCTGATTCTGATTGAATCTGGCAAGAGGAGCAAGCTTCTCTTTACCTTCAGCTGTGTCCACAACCAGGAAGCGCCAAGGCTGCAGGTTGATGGAGGATGGGGCACGTGAAGCTTCAGCCAGAATCTCGGTCATCTCTTCACGGCTGATTTTTACCTCTGGATCATAAAGTTTAACGGAACGACGGCCGTAAGTGATTTCGTTAAAATCGTTTGTTTTTTGAAATGTACTTTGAAAGGTACTCATTCAGTGGATCTCTCCTCTATATATAAGGTATCAAAAATTGTGCTGCATGCGTTCCAGATAACTCGCAAGGTCCTGGATTTCATCTTCATTGAAATCATGTAGTATCTGATGAATGAAATTTTTCTTCTCTACTTTGTAACCCTCAATATGTTTCCGGCCATCATCGGTCAGACGAACAAAGGTGACCCGGTTATCTTCCGGATTTTTACGTCTGCTCACCATGCCGTCAGCTTCGAGCTGCTTCAAGTGGCGGGTGATGGCGGCACTGTCGATATTGATGATTTTTTGCAGCATCGATTGGTTAATCTCGTCGACCTGGTCCAACTCATACAAAATCTCAAAGCGAGATGAACTGATTCCTGTGCACCGCTCGAACTTCGGGCTGATTTTGTTGCCAAGTGCATTAAGCAGATTGATAATCTGCTCTTCTTTTGAAACGATACGTGTCATGACTAGACCTCCCGGGTGAATCTGGACATGAACAACGGCTTATGTTCACACAATCCGATTGTGGCCTTTTTACGATGCCAATATTGATAAAAAATAATGGATGCCTCAACAATTGATATGTCAATCATTGATCGCTCAATTAATATATCATGCCTCTTTTTATTTTGCAACCCAAAACAATATGAAAAAATATGCACATCAATTCAATTCCTTCGTAATCATGCTATGCAGTAGGATGTCCTGTTATAGACAGAAATATTGAGATTATATTGTAAATGAGAATGGTTATCAACTATAATAGGTGAAGAACTTGAGTTAAATTCATGTTTCAAACAGCGAGATATGGAAGCATATCCCGGCTGTACAGAAGGGCAATATTTATTTTTATGGGTGAACGTCATGCTCAATAATCAGAAGTAGAATACAGCCAGATTTAACATTCATTCTCTGCCGACATGAGGAATCAGTGAACTCACTGTCTTGTATCGCATGGTACGGATCTGCTTCAGCTGGTTCATATTATCATCGAAGCTGATTTGGGCAGCCTGGGCCAGACCTTGGGCAAAATCCTTTTTATACATAAAGGGAGCCTCGGGGTACAGCGCAATAATATGCAGCTGATTCCATAGCGGATAGTCCGGGTGGTGAAGCCACACTTCTTCTGTCTCCAGCGCATAGAAGCTGTGGCACCATTTTCGTTCACTCAAAATGAAGTTCATCGCAGGCCCATTACGCTGGATCATAATTTTGCGGAATGCATCCAGTTGATCCAACTGAACATCGACATGCTCCACAACCTGCAGCGGCTTAAGCCAGCGTCTGCGGGTTTGTTGCGTCTGAATGGGATAGTTGCTGTTAGGTGTGCTAATGAGCAGTTCCTGTCGCACAGGGATAGCTTCCGGAAAGGGCTGCTGCTGATTCAGTTCTTGCATGAAGGCTGCTGCCTGATCCTTATTCGTGAGCTCAATAACGTGCAACATATTCCAGGATGGAAAATCACCATGTTTCTCGGTCGTAAACTTATGAGTGTAAATGTTATAAGCATTGATGGATATGCCTATCTTGAGCTCATAAGCAGGAATGATATGAGTACGCAGGTGATTGTGATAATCGTGGAGCTTAGGTTTCGGGATATGATAACTGAGTGCAATGTAATAGATATGGTCGTGTGATTTCATGTGTGAATGCTCCTTATAGTGTGGAAGTCAATAAAGTGCTTGTTATTGGATACGGATAGTTACAGATTACACGTATGCATACAACCTTGCTGCCTCAATCGGGAGCATGAATATCTGAATTAGGAGGAAGTACATGTCAACATTTTATCTGCCAGAGCAGGTTGGAAAAGGAATGTATCAGTCGATGACCCTCGGATCGTACGCCACCTGGTCCTTCTGCGACATGACTCCCTGCAGGGATATCATCGTGGACGAGCAGGATGAAACGAGAGGATTGGTGCTTGCATTCAACTTGTCAGGGCAGCAGCAGTGGAGGAATCGCGATACGGGGCGTCGTCATGTGTTTCTTGAAAACAGTTTTGGAGTGTTTGACGCCGGACCTTTTGCTGCGTCTAATGTGTTTGAGAAGGGGCAGCGGGTTGTGCAAATGGGACTACATATCCATCCCGGCCGGTACGATCCCCTGCTGGAGGCGATACGTAAGACAGGTGCCATCAGCAAATTCAATGATCTATCTCCACATGCGGGAATGGATATGCCTACTTTGGCTCGTCACGTGATTCAAGAGATGTTGGAGTGCAAATATATGGACGAGATTCGTGAGTATTATCTGGAAGGCAAGCTGACAGAGCTGCTTGCCATTGTGGCAGGAGAACTAACGGGAAGAGACCAGACTGCTCTCCAAACTGTTAAGCTCAGTGAAACGGATCGTGCAGGACTCGCGACAGTCAAACGTATACTGGATGAAAATTATGCCGAATCTCCTACAATTCCGGATCTGGTGCGACCCGCCATGATGAATGAACACAAGTTGAAGCGTGCGTTCAAGCAGCAGTTCGGAATTTCCATTCATGCCTACATCATTCAAAAGCGAATGGAGAAAGCGTATGAGCTGCTTCATAGCGGCAAGGTCAATGTTACCGAGGCAGCCCAGCGGGTTGGCTACGTCAACAGCAGTTATTTTATCAGCCGATTCCGTCAGATGTATGGCTATAACCCAGGCATACTCAAAAAGTAGAATGAGCTATATTTTACAAAGACAGATGTTATCCTATATACTTCAAGCTATTGATCAATTAATTACTACAGTTAGAGGTGAAACGACATGGCCAAAGATACAACAGCTTCAGTTAATCGACGGAACGATATTATCTCAGCGGCAATTGATGTATTTGCAGAAATCGGATATTACCGTGCAACGACAGCGCAAGTGGCTGAGAGGGCACAAATTTCGCAACCGTATATTTTCCGCTTTTTCAAGACGAAAGAAGCCCTGCTCCTGTCTGCACTGGAAGTATCATGGACGCGAGTCATTGATTCATTTCGACAGGTTGTGGAGACAGCAGCATCCGATCAACTGGAGCGCGAATTGATTGAAGCATACGAGCAGATTCTGGAATCGCACCAAAGTGAAATCCTGCTTCAGATGCAAGCTCAGACCATTCAGGAAGATGTGATTCGTCAGGCGATGCAGAAAGGCTTTAGTGAAGTGAGAACGATGGTCTTGAATGCTTTTACCCATGCCGGCATTGCCGAAGCGAAGCAAAGAACGTTGGTTTTCCTGGCCATCGGCATGTTATGCAATGTCTCGATAGCACTGGATATGCCTGAGCTCAAAGAGAGATAGGAAGGGTAAATGCCCTTTTTCAAAACAAGTTATTGATCAATCACTAAATATGCGTTATATTGTGTTCAGGAGTTGTGAGTAATTGATCAATAACTAAATGGGTGAGAGGATGTATGGAGATGAAAAAGGCGATTGTTATTGGTGCAACGGGCGGAACAGGCTCAGCCATAACACAGGAATTGATTAAGCGGGGGATTGCAACGATCGCCTATGGACGTTCACGGCACAAATTGGAACAGCTTGCTGCAGAGCTGGGTTTCCCAGATCATCTTCAGCTCGCTGTGGGCGATGCATTTAACTCGGATGAAATAGTTGCTGCTTCCCAGAATACGGATGTGATGTTCCACTGTGCCAACGTACCTTACCATGAGATGGAGAGCAGACTCCTACCACTGGGTGAATCCGTTATGAAGGCAGCTGAACAGCTTGGTTTGAAAGTCGTGGTCATTGATGGGATCTATCCTTACGGGAGAAGGCAAATGAACGAAGTAACAGAAGAACATCCGAAGCAGCCACATACTCGAAAAGGAAAAACAAGACTCGCCTACGAGCAGATGTTATTCAGCAGCAGATGGTCCAGAGCCCAAGTCATGATTGTACGTTTGCCTGATTATTATGGTCCGACAGCGAATGAAGCCTCTTATCTGGGATCAACACTTGAATCCATTGCCAATGGGAAAATGGCTTTTTTCATCGGCAATATGAAAATACCACGGGAATACATCTATCTGCCTGACGCAGCTGTTATGATAGTGGAGCTGGCAAGCAGGGAGAACACATACAATCAGAACTGGAATATACCCGGAGCTGGCATTATTGCAGGCAAAGAGATAGTTAGGATCGCACAGAGAGCGGCGGGTATGACGAAACCAGTAATGGCACTCGGGAAAATAGGACTGTCCCTGATTGGGCTAGGGGTGCCGGTCATGAAGGAAGTCGTAGAGATGCTATATCTAACCAAGGAGCCTCTCGTATTAAGCAGGCAGAAGTATGAACACAATGTTGGTCCTGTGAAGGCAACGCCATTCGCAGAAGGGATTGCTGAAACGATTGCACAGCTTCAGAAAAAGTGAATATATTTTTTTAATAATTAGTAATTGATTGATCACTAACATCAAAAAAATGATTACTGCTTATGAATAATAGACAGATCCGGAAGCAATAACCCGGGTCTTTTTTTATATTTCCATGCCATGGTCATGAACGATATCATCTAATTTTTCAGTTACGGACAACGTTTTTTCAGGTGTATTTCGTAATGGTCAACAAGCATGTTAGCTATTTTTAGATTGGATGACAATAAAGCTACCATCATATTCAAAAAAGCAAAGGGAACCCATATACTAACGCTAATATTAATGTCGTAGATGCAGGGATAGCACTGGAAAAACAAGTTGAATATGACATCAAATTAACGTTTGGCTAAGAGTGAATCAGATCGATTAGTGTACCTTGAAGGGGTTGAGGATCATGAGCCTGGAAGCTTTGAATCAACGAGTAAAAGAAGATCTCGCATATCTGGCCTATGGCGGCGCGAACTGGGTGCGTTCCACGGAACATACTGATGGTCATGTATATGACGTGATTATAGTGGGAGGAGGACAGAGTGGCCTGGGAGCTGCTTTTGGCCTGCTGCGTGAGCGGATTTCTAACATTTTGGTTATTGACGAAAATAAAGCTGGACTGGAGGGGCCCTGGGAAACATACGCCCGTATGACGACCCTGCGTACTCCTAAACATCTGACTTCCATTGATTTGGGCATTCCATCCCTTACCTTTCGTTCCTGGTGGGAAGCTCAGTTTGGATTGGAAGGCTGGGAAACGGTGGACAAGATTCCACGTGGGGATTGGATGAATTATTTGCGGTGGTATCGGGACGTGCTGAATCTGCCTGTAATCAATGAAGTAAAACTAAAATTGATCGAACCCGCATCTGAGGGGCTTCACCGACTTCATGTGGAGGGCTCCGGTGTTAATTGCGGCACATTGCTGGCGCGAAAGGTCGTACTGGCTACCGGCATACAGGGAGGGGGAGAATGGCACGTACCTCCCATGATTGCAGAACGACTGCCGAGAGAACTTTATGCTCATACTTCCGAGGCTATTGATTTTGAGCGATTGCGCGGCAAAAGAATTGCCGTGTTAGGGGGAGGGGCTTCCGCTTTTGATAATGCGAGTTTTGCGCTTGCTGCAGGAGCTGCTGAAGCACATGTGTTTGTGCGGCGAGAGCAACTTCCCAGTGTCAATCCCATACGCCAGATGGAGCAATCCGGGATGATTGAGCGCTTTCATGCATTACGGGAAGCTGATAAATATGCGGTAATTTCGCATTTCTTTCAATACAATCAACCACCAACTAATGATACCTTCAACCGGGCAGCAGCCTGGCCGGGTTTTGAACTGCATTTGAATTCACCCTGGCTCGGTGTGGAGGCAAACGAGGATGGAGCTGTAGTGACAACAGCCAAGGGGAAATTTGCTTTTGATTTTCTGGTGATTAGTACAGGGCTGCTAAGTGATCCCGCATTGCGGCCTGAACTCAAATTGGTGGAAGACCATATTGCTCGTTGGGGGGATTGTTATGAAGCGCCGGCTGAGCAGCGCAATGAGCTGGTGGATGCACATCCCTTCCTTACTTCCGGATTTGCCATGACGAGCCGAAGTGAAGCAGGCGAGTCACAGCTGCACGGGCTATTTGTTTTCAATTACTCTGCACTTGCAAGCTGTGGTCTGTCCGCTTCTGCCATCTCGGGTACCAAAAGCGCAGTTCCCAAACTGGTGTCAGCCATAGCCGACCAATTGTTTTTGGATGATCGGGAGTCAATCTTACAGCAATTTTTTGATTACGATGAGCGGGAGTTCACAGCATCTTGGGTAAAAAGCAGCGTGCCCAGCTGAACCAACCATCTCCAAACCATATTACAAACCGTACAGTGAGTTTCTGCTGTGCGGTTTGTTTATTTTATAGGAGAACTTACACTCTGCGTGGTTTTGTTGTAAAATGTCGGATGGAACATGTAAAGGCAGGTGTAAGTTGATGAAAGAAATGACCTACGAACAGTTTAGAGCCCATTTGAAAAAAGCTTCACGGAAATGGGGTGTACCCATAATCAAGATTGTTGCTTTTCAGGAGAAATACATGAAGATTGAAGATATTCAGTTCTTCGATGTCGAGCAAAATTATATGAGTGTACAGGCTTGTAATACACTTTGGATGAACCTGGAGAACAAGTCTTTTCGAAATATGGTGTCTCATCCTCTGCAGTTTTATAGGGATATGGAGGATCTGGGAAGACAATCGCTTGAGAATATGATTAAGGAATTATATGATACGGCGGTTCCACTCTGGTTGGATTATGACCCCAATGATTATTACACATCGGAACAGCTCGCTGAGATTCTGGCTACCGATGAGCTGAAGCTGATTGAACAGCTCGAAATGGGGCGCTTCAAGGGTGCTTTTATAAATGAAGAAGGAAAATGGCTTAAACCCAAACCGGGAATAAACCAGTAGTGCCTGTGATGATCCTGCATGCGATGAACGGCTGCAGGATTTTTTGATGTAAATAGGCATGGGATAGACCAGGCAAGACACAGGGACACAGATATAGGATTTTAGTATTGGATGATTGTGAACGTTTTGGTTAATATTATGGGAGATAATGGAGTGCAAAAGTCGAAAGATGCAAGTTTTTGAAGGTTTATAAATTATTTTGAATGAAAATGATTGTTTTTTGCGGAATTTATGTTACTATAGAAGCAGTTGGAGGAATGAAGATGCTGACGGAAGAACGATATGCTGCAATTATAGAGCGCTTACATCAACAAGGGATAGTTAAATTACAGGAACTTGTCGACGTTCTTGGTGCTTCTGAATCAACAATAAGACGCGATTTAATTGACTTGGAGAGCCGTCAGATGCTGAAACGCATCCATGGCGGGGCAGCGCTGATGAATGAGAAGACGCTCGAACCAGGCATGGAAGAGAAAACATCCAAAAACATCCAACAAAAAGTGACGATTGCTCGTTTGGCTGCTCAGGAGATCGAAAATGGCGATTGTATCTATCTGGATGCAGGTACGACGACGCTGGCCATGATTCCTTATATTGAGGCCAAGGACGTAACGGTTGTGACCAATGGTTTATCCCATGTGGAAGCACTGGTTAGCAAGCGGATTCGAAGTTATTTGCTCGGTGGCATGATGAAAATCCATACCAAAGCCGTCATCGGGAGTATTGCATTACAAAATATGGACAACTTCCGTTTTGATAAATGTTTCCTTGGAACCAACGGGGTGGATGCCGAGATGGGGTATACGACTCCTGATCCGGAGGAAGCCTTGATTAAGAGACGGGCGCATCAATTGTCCGGAAAATCGTATGTGCTGGCAGATGCCAGCAAGATCGGTGAAATTACGTTTGCCAAGTTGTTTGAGCTGGAGGAGGCAGATCTGATTACCGAGCAGATGCCAGCGCACTGGCGGGCCGTAATTGAGCAGAAAACTAAAATAATTGAGGGATAACAATGATATATACGATAACACTTAATCCTTCCATTGATTACATCGTGGAAGTGGATGACCTGAAGCTCGGCGGATTGAATCGCATGAATCGGGATTTGAAGCTTCCAGGTGGTAAAGGCATCAATGTATCACGTGTGCTGAATCAGCTGGGAGCAGGTAACACGGCAATTGGATTCCTTGGTGGATTCACAGGGCGTTTCATTAATGACAAATTGCAGGCGGATCAGATACAGACCGATTTTGTTACCATTGCGGATGATACGCGGATCAATATCAAGTTGAAGCATGGAGACGAGACGGAAATTAACGGTCTTGGCCCAGCCATTCGTGAAGAAGAAGCAGAACAACTGCTGCAGAAATTATCCTCGCTGCAAACGGGAGATATCGTCGTTCTATCGGGTAGCGTTCCGCCATCCCTAGGAAGTGATTTTTATGATCGCCTCATTCAGGTCTGCAAGCAGACAGGTGCAGAGTTCGTCATTGATACCACTGGCCCGGCGTTAATGGAAGCTCTTGTGCATAAACCTTTGCTGGTGAAGCCGAATCATCATGAGCTGGCTGAACTTTTCGGGGTAAATATCGAAACTCGGGAAGAGCTGGTCTTGTACGGTCGCAAACTTCTGGAAGCAGGGGCCAAGCAAGTATTAATCTCCATGGCCGGAGATGGAGCCCTCTTAATTACCGGATCGGATGTATACCATGCGAGTGTGCCAAAAGGAATTGTGAAAAATTCGGTTGGGGCTGGTGATTCCATGATCGGAGGATTTGTAGGCACCTATGTAATGAATGGGGACATCCTTGAGGCATTTCGTACAGGTGTCGCTTCAGGAAGTGCCACTGCTTTCTCAGATGACCTCGCTACACGTGAATTCATTGAAGAGCTTCGAGGCGAGGTTACCATTACCAAGTTGTAGATCGACATTTCAGAGCAAGCCAAATGTAATTTATAATTCGGCCTGACAAGTGCAGGCCGACTGAACTCAAGGGGAGTGTAACAGATGAGAATAACAGACCTGATGATCCAGGAAACGATGATCATGGACCTGCAAGCCACAACCAAAGATGAAGCAATTGATGAACTCATTGCAAGTCTGAACAAAAGTGGACGCATTAATGATCCAGTTCTGTTTAAGGAAATGATTTATAAAAGGGAAGCAGAGTCCAGCACAGGAATTGGTGGCGGTATTGCAATGCCCCATGCGAAGACATCTGCAGTGAATGAACCAACGGTAGTATTTGCAAAAAGCAGAAATGGATTGGATTTTGCAGCGCTGGATGATGAGCCAGCTCATATCTTTTTCATGATTGCTGCTCCTGAAGGTGCAGGTAATACTCATCTTCGCACACTCGCTGCTCTTTCCAGGTTGCTGATTGATAGCGATTTCATTGCTCAACTGATGAGTACAAATACGCCTGCAGAAGTAAGTGCATTATTTGATGCGAAGCAGGAGGAAGCAGCGAAGAAAGAAGCTGCCAAGGAGAAAGCGAAAGCCGAAAAGGCTGCAAAAGCTGCTAGCGAAGCGAGTTCTGCGCCTCAGCAAACTCCTGGCGTCATTGTAGGTAATGAAAATTCTGAAGATTTCGTCGTAGCTGTTACAGCATGTCCGACGGGAATTGCTCATACCTTTATGGCTGAGGATGCACTTAAGAAGAAAGCTCAGGAAATGGGCATTAATATCCGCGTAGAAACCAATGGTTCCGAGGGAGCCCAGAACGTTTTGACCGCAGATGAGATTGCCCGTGCCAAAGGGGTTATCGTCGCGGCAGACAAAAATGTGGAGATGGCCCGGTTTGACGGCAAACCGGTACTGCAAAGACCGGTAAGCGACGGAATTCGCAAGTCCGAAGAGCTGATTCGCAAAGCGGTGAATGGAGATGCTCCGATCTATCGCAGCCAAGGCGGTAGCAATGTGAAGGAAGACGGAGCTAGTGCGAGTAAAATGAGCGTAGGAAGCAAGATCTATAAAGATCTGATGAACGGAATTTCACACATGCTTCCGTTTGTCGTGGGTGGAGGAATCCTCCTTGCGATTTCGTTCCTGATCGAACAGCTTGCGGGCGAGGATAATCCCCTCTTCCAGCTGCTGCAGACGATTGGCGGCGGAACGGGTGCGTTCCACTTCCTGATTCCGGTGCTGGCCGGATTTATCGCAATGAGTATTGGTGACCGTCCAGCCCTGATGCCGGGTATGGTTGGTGGATTGATGGCCGTGAACTCCAATGCTGGTTTCCTTGGCGGACTTGCTGCCGGTTTCCTCGCTGGTTATGTTGTAATCGGTTTGCGTAAGCTGTTCAAAGGTTTGCCAAAAGCCATTGATGGCTTGAAACCCATTCTGCTGTATCCTGTATTTGGATTGCTCATTGTTGGCGCAATCAGTTACTATGTTTTCGATCCGATCTTTGGCTCGCTTAACACGTGGCTTGTAGATGCACTTGGAAATATCGGAACAGGGAATGCTGTATTGCTTGGCTTGCTGCTTGGCGGCATGATGTCCATTGATATGGGTGGACCGTTCAACAAAGCAGCGTATACATTTGCAATTGGTGTATTCACATCAAGCGGCAACACGGACGGTGCCTGGATGGCTGCCGTAATGGCAGGCGGGATGGTTCCACCTCTGGCTATCGCTCTGGCTTCCACGTTCTTCAAGTCCAAATTCACGGAACAAGAACGAAAATCCGGCTTAACGAACTATGTACTCGGATTATCCTTCATTACCGAAGGTGCCATTCCATTCGCTGCGGCTGATCCATTGCGTGTTCTGACATCCTGTATCATTGGTTCGGCCGTTGCAGGTGGACTGACACAGCTCTGGAGCATTAACGTACCGGCTCCGCACGGAGGGATTTTCGTAGCAGCACTGGCTAACCATGCTCTGTTGTTCCTGCTCGCCGTTGCGATTGGTGCAGTCATCTCGGGACTGATATTGGGATTGTGGAAAAAGTCACCAACGGTTGTAAAATAAACATGGTTTTATCGTAACCAGACAAGGCATTTCCTGAGTGGCTTCATTCAGGGAATGCTTTTTATTTTCGCTTAGCCCTGATCTGTGCTAAAATAGTTACAATAATTTAATTTTTGAAACGATGTTTCATCTATCGGAACATTAGGCAAGGAGGAAGTAGAATGACTCATGACGCAATGAAAGGACAAGTGCAGCAGCAATTCGGCAAAAATGCCGAGAAGTATGTGACCAGTCCCCTGCATGCCAAGGGCAAGGATCTGGATGTGCTGGTGGCTTCATCTGGGGCAAGTCCTGATATGCATGTACTTGATATAGCAACAGGAGGAGGGCATGTTGCGTGTGCACTGGCCCCTCTTGTTAAGCAGGTAATCGCTTTGGATTTAACAGAGGAGATGCTCCAGGTAGCTGAACGCTTTATACGGGAGAGCGGTCATCAGAACGTGAATTTTGTACCGGGAGATGCGGAGCATTTACCCTTCGAAGATGATGTCTTCGATATCGTCACCTGCCGGATCGCCGCGCACCATTTCCCCGATGTTTTGTCTTTTCTAACGGAGGCGTTCCGGGTAACGAAACCAGGCGGAAGACTGCTGCTGATAGACAACGTGGCACCGGAGCGTGATGAATATGATCAATTCTACAATGAAGTAGAGAAGCGCCGCGATCCCAGTCATGTTCGTGCATGGCGCAAGTCGGAGTGGATTCGAATGATGGAAGTGGCGGAATACCGCGTGGAGGCGATGGTTTCCTTCGAGAAAACCTTCCTCTTTGAAGATTGGTGCAAGCGTGCCGGACTGCCGGAAGCGGATGGACGAGAACTTGAAGCAAGCATGCTCTGTGCACCTTCGGTTATTAAAAAGTTCTTCCGGTTTGAAGAGGTATTGCCGAATAAGCTGTTAAGCTTCGGGGGAGAGAGTGTACTCATTCAGGCTTCAAAAGTGAGATAGCTCAAGAGAGATAGAATGGTACCATTTATCATCCGGTCTGGCATATGAATAACAACACAAAAGGCAGATGACCTGTACAAGGGCATCTGCCTTTTTGGTTTTGCTCATTCCTCTATATTAAGGCTTCAGCACAACTTTGGTGCATTCGTCTTCATGATCGTTGAAGATCCGATACGCCTCACTGGCATTTTCCAGCGCAATGCGATGGGAGACAATCTCGGTCGGATCGAATTCACCTGCTGTAATCTTGCGGAACAATTCCGGCATATAGTGGATGACAGGAGCCTGTCCCATTTTAAGATTAACGTTACGTTCAAACATACTGCCCAGCGGGAACATGTTGTAAGACGAGCCGTATACACCTGTAAGCTGCAATGTGCCAAATTTGCGAACGGCTTTCATACCAATTTCAATGGCACTCAGGGCACCTCCATGGAGTTTCAGCTTCTGTCCGATTTCCTCCAAAGTGGATTTCTTGCCGTCCATGCCGACACAGTCGATCACCACGTCGGTACCTCCGCCCGTGATCTCGCGGATATGTGCACCCATATCATCATAATTCTCAAAATTAAAGGTTTCCACATCGTTCATGCGCTTGGCTTTGTCAAGACGATACGGAAGGCGGTCAACAGCGATAACTCGCTTCGCGCCTTTCATCCAGGCGAACTTCTGGGTCATCAGGCCAATGGGCCCACTGCCCAGTACGGTTACCGTATCTCCGGGTTTAACACCGGCATTTTCGACACTCCAGTACGCGGTAGGAAGAACATCGGATAGAAACAGCAAGGCTTCGTCTTCCAATTCACAGGATTCCGGAATGACAAACGGCATGAAATTACCGTACGGCACGCGCAGGAATTCTGCCTGGCCACCGGGGTGATTGCCGTACCGTTCCGTAAACCCGAAATAACCACCGGTGTGAATATCCGGGTTACCATTGGAATTGTCACATTGGCTTTCCATGTCGTGGTTACAATAGAAGCATTCGCCACAAGAAATGTTAAAAGGCAAGACCACACGGTCCCCCTTTTTTACGCGTGTCACTTCAGGACCGACTTCCTCCACGATCCCCATCGGTTCATGTCCGATAACATAATCCTTTTCAGCTGGTAATGCTCCCTGATAAATATGAAGATCTGATCCACATATGGCTGTAGAAGTAATACGAACGATAATGTCATCCTTTTGTTGCAGTCTTGGATCTTCAACCTGCTTCACCTGAATATCCTTGGTCCCTTGAAAAGTAACGGCTCTCATCTTCATATTCCTCCTATCGTATAGTAGTTCTCTGAGAATTACCCCGTTTGGGACCATTTGATAGAGATACATATGAAATTAGACCACTGGCCATTTCACTTTGCGCAGGGCATCAAGCAGCTCCGTTGGAGCATTCAGATTGTCGCGGACAAGCTCACGAGGTGTCAGTGCCATCCATTGGTTCAATGAGATATCTTCGAAACGATCACTTCGGAAGATCTCCAAAAACCATAGGGTATCACTGCCCGTATTTTGAACATAGTGTCCCATAGCTACAGGAACATACCCTACATCTCCGGCTCTGTAATTGAATGTGCGTGCCGTACCGTTGCCTCCAAACACCGTCATTCTTCCTTGTCCCGTGAGGTAATACTGCCATTCATCCGCATTCGGATGCCAGTGTAATTCACGCATGCCCCCAGGCTTAATCTCGACCAGTGCAGCGGCAACGGTTGTGGAGATCGGGAAGTTGGTGGAATCCACGATGCGTACACTTCCTCCGGGCGTTATAAGCGGTTCCTGAGCCAGCAAGCGATGTTTGAAAGAAAAGGGGACTGTACCATAGGGTGAAGGAATCTCCTGACTGGCGAGTGAACCTGGAACCTGATCCTGAAAAATATAGACCTGATCTGTCGGCCGGGACTGGAATGCAGATTCTGGCACCCCAAAATTGACAGACAACACCTCTGCTGGGGTGTGCGCGAACCAGTCGGAAATGGATAACGTGTTAAGATCGGAGAAGGAACCGTCATCAAAAACAAGCAAAAATTCACAGCCCTCTTCCAGTCCCTGAATGGAATGGGGCAGACCTTTGGGAAAGAACCACAGATCTCCAGGTCCGACATCAGCGATAAAATTCCGCCCCTCCTGATCCACGGATGTGATTCTTGCCGTTCCCCAGATCATATAAGCCCATTCGGATTGCTGGTGCCAGTGGAGTTCCCGTACACCGCCTGGAGTCAAACTCATGTTGACCCCCGCCAGTGTCGTGGCAATGGGCAGATCGCGTACTGTAATCTCACGTGACCATCCACCATGGTTTAACTGCATATGTGTATCGGAAAAGGACATCTTCAGATTGGGCAGCAGCCCTGCATCTGTTGCTGGAGGAACCAGCATATCCGGATTTTCAAGGTCTCTCATGACATCACGTGGACCCAAATCAGGCCCGCCTGCCCCGTCTCTTCGGATCGGTTGTGGAACAATGATTGGTTTACCGTTATGTTGTGATTCTTTTGTCATTCGTTTATCACCCTCCAGTACAGATCATGCTGATGCAGACCTGGTCGTCATTGATACATTTATGAAGCAGGGCCTGGATATTATGAAAGACAGGGGGATCGGCGGGAGCAATGGCTTGTCTGTGCCGCAGACGCTTAAGACCAGGACGGTGATGAAGACGTTTTTGTCATTTGCTCGGTTTTGGTTTGGAACAGAAGGATTGACGTACATCGAATTTCATAGTACCCTGTTATTGTTTCGTATGAAACAAAATTAGCAAGCGGTATACATACTTATTCAGAAATGAGGAAGTTCATATGACAATAGCCGATACGATTCGCTCTCGACGAAGTATCCGCAGCTTTAATGCACA
This sequence comes from Paenibacillus sp. ACRRY, assembly GCF_022346995.1. GTDB lineage: Bacteria > Bacillota > Bacilli > Paenibacillales > Paenibacillaceae > Paenibacillus. Next base: position 383,985 of record NZ_JAKRNM010000005.1, read on the forward strand.
ACCGGTGTCCACGGACTTAATTGTTGAATTGCTTAATGATGCGGTCTGGGCACCTAATCATGGCATGCGAGAACCATGGCGTTTTATTCTCGCGGAGCGTGCAGAAGCCAAAGAACATGTGGCCGGCCTGATGCTGGAATCGGTGCAAAACATGAAATTGATGAAGTTGATGCCCGGCAAACTGCAGCAGGCGCTGAAAAATAAGTTCAGCCGTATGCCTGCGCACCTTATTGTGGTAATGAAAAATGAAAAGGATCACCATAAGCAGGAAGAAGACTATGCGGCTGTAAGCTGCGTTATTCAGAATTTTCAACTACTTGCCTGGGAACAGGGCCTAGGTATGATTTGGTCGACGATGGAATACATTCATTCCCCCATTTTTTGTGAGGGTTTGAGCGTAAAGACAGATGAGCGAGTCGTCGGTGTGTTGCATATGGGGTACTTCGACAAAACACCGAAACCCAAGTTGCGCACATCTGCCGAACAAAAGCTCACCCTGCTGTAATCCCTGAACAGGAGTTTGATATATCGCATCCATTCTGATTATATTGTTTCAATTGAAACAAAATTCGGTGTATAATAGTTGTTATTCAAGCCTAGCTTGCATAATAGACCGAGACAAGAAAAGGTTGGGGGAACTATGGATCAGGAACAGACGGATCTGCGTTACATTTATGGGTTGTTTATTAAGCTTTTGCATCAAAAAGAACAAAAGGATGACCAGGAAAATCTATTTTTCATGAATATTATTCGCAAGACTCTGTCGTCAGACGCAGCTATGAACATGACGGATGTGCATGTGATTGCGTGTATTGGGGAACACGAACCCATTAATTTGACTTCCATAGCAGAACGGATGGAGCTCAGCAAGGGAAACACCTCCAAAGTGGCCCACAAACTGCTGAAGCAAGGATGGCTTCGAAAAACACAGTTAAATGACAACAAAAAGGAGATTTATTTCCGGTTAACCTCACCAGGCAAAAAGCTGTTTCACGTTCATGCCGATCTGCACGAAAAGATTGAGAATCAATTCCTCCGTTTTCTGGGGGAATATAACAAAATGGAGCTTGAATTCTTAAAGAGATTTGTGCTGGATTTGACACGTTTCTATGAGCAGTTGGATACTCGAAGTTTAATGGATGGCCTGGAGGAAGAGAGCGATCTGACAGGGAACAAAACTTGAATAGAGAGGACCCCGTGGCGACACGGGGAGAATGTTGCTTGCTAAGTAAAGTATTTCGAGTTGTTAATCGCTTTTTTGATTTCCACTTCCTGTAGGTACTGATAATAGAAACTCTTGCTCATATATTTCATGGACTCTCTTCAAAATGAAGGGGCCTTGATCTTTAAAACGGAGTTCAGTCGCTTTGTTTTTAATCAAGAACGTGCCTGATTTGTGAGTGGTCTGTGAAAATGCAGCATTATACAGTAACGAAGCACCGTGACTGGGAGGAGGAAAGAACAGTTTCATGACGGGCTTGATATAAAAGGGCAAACCGGATCTTTTGCTGCCGCGTAAAGTATTGTTTCCGCCAGGGTCTACACTCAGAAGACGAATACCGTCTGACTTAGCAGCATCAGCTACCTCGCGTGTCCATAAGGAGAGGCCAAGCTTCGAGGTGGCATATGGACCAAACAGCTTTTTGAATTCAGTTGGACGTTCCAGAATGTCCAGGTTGAACTGGCGGACCATACTGAATGCACTCGTTGAAGTATTAACAACGGTCTTGAAGGTGCTTCTGCGTATAAGATCATATAACTCCATATAAATGATATATGGAACGATGGTTTGAAGTTCGAAGTGCATTTCATGCCCTTGGTCAGAAAAAAGGAGCTCGGCCGCACTGCCCCCTGCGTTATTAAAGAGGACATCAATCGTATCCAATTGGAGTTTAATCTGATCGAGGGCGATTCTCAGACTTTCGTAGTTGGTCAGGTTAGCTTGAACCAAATGAAGCTGACCTGAACGTAATGCACGTTGAATATCGCCTTGCTCTGCCGGAAAAGGTGAACGGTTAAGGCCAACGACCTGCCATCCTTCGGCCAATAACGAGCGGGTCAGTTCGAGGCCAATTCCTGAACTTGATCCCGTAATCAGCGCGGTGCGTAGTTGGTTTGGTTTATTCATAGTTACCTCCAGTATGTTGGGAATGACAGAACGAATCTGTATGCTGCGCTCATTCTATAATTTGGAGTCGACTCCAAGTCAAGCGGTTGGATCGAATGAATTTTGAACGACCATGTTGATTGGTTTTAGGGGATGAATCCGGCTTGACTTGGAGCTGACTCCAAGTTGTAAGATGAAGGTATGAGGATGAGGGAGGCTGAGACGGATGAGTAATGAGGCATTATATTCTATTAAGGAAACAGCGGAGAAGGCGGGATTAACGGAAGATACGATTCGATATTATGAGAAGATTCAGCTTCTGCCCCGGGCAGATCGGAAGGCGAACAAGCACCGTGTATACCGTCAAGAGGATATTCGAACCATGAAGCTCATTTCTTGTCTGAAAAAGACAGGTATGTCTCTGGAGGATATGAAGCCTTACCTGCACATGTCGATGGATTCGAATCTGGACGAATTCCCGGAAGAGCGTGAGATGCTGGTGAGTCATCGAATGAAAATAGAAGCGCAGATTGCCTCGCTGCAGCAAGTCGTTGATTTTATAGATGAGAAGCTGGAGAAGCGGAGCATGTTTCCCGATGAGTGTCCTATAACTGGAGAGAATCAGCTGTCGGTTTTTGAGAAAAAGAACATGTTCTCCTGACGGGTAACCCCTCCTATGCTGGGAGGAACTCTTTTGGTATATAATAGAACCAATTATACGAAAAGAGGAATAACACGTTGACTCTGCAACAATTAAAATATGTGATTGAAGTTGCCACGCGCGGTTCCATGAATGAAGCGGCCAAACGGCTTTTTATCTCCCAGCCCAGCCTATCGAACGCGATTCGCGATCTGGAACAAGAGATGCGTATTACCATTTTTGAACGGACAAACAAGGGAATCTCTCTGTCCAAAGAAGGCGTGGAATTTCTGAGTTATGCCCGGCAGGTCGTGGAGCAGGCAGAATTGCTGGAGAATCGTTATTTGAATGCCAAGCCCTCTCCGCAGCATTTCTCGGTATCAACCCAGCACTATGCGTTTGCCGTTAATGCTTTTGTACGTCTGGTACAGCAGTATGGTCAGGATGAATATGAGCTGGCACTGCGGGAAACGAAGACATATGAAATTATCCAGGATGTTAAGAGCCTGCGAAGTGAAATTGGGATTCTGTATTTGAACGAATTCAATGCCAAGGTCATTAACAAATTATTAAAGGATGCCGGTTTGGTGTTCACAAGCCTCTTTACAGCCAAACCGCACATCTTCATCAGCGTGAAGAACCCGCTGGCTAAGCAAGCATCCGTGGCGATTGAGCAGCTTAAGGACTATCCTTACCTGTCATTTGACCAAGGGGAGTACAACTCTTTTCATTTTTCCGAAGAGATTCTGAGTACGTTATCCCATCCCAAGAGCATCCAGGTCAATGACCGGGCGACGTTGTTTAACCTGCTGATTGGTCTGAATGGTTATACGATATCAACAGGTGTACTCAGTGCTGATTTGAACGGAAATGAGATCATTCCTGTTCCGCTGGAGTGCGAGGAATCGATCAATGTGGGTTGGATCAGCCACAAGAGCACCTCTCTCTCCAATCTGGGTGTAGAATATGTCAAAGCATTGCATGAGGCCATAGAGTCCTGATTATACGGACAAGTTGGGTATTTCCAGAAAAGATGAGCGAACCTGTTCCAATCCCGTATTGGGGTTTGTGAATATTAAAATGTATAAGCTTATCTCCAGTCATTCAAAACCGTTTCCGGGTAACCCTGAACGGTTTTTTATCATTTTTATGGAGTGCGACGATAGAGAATTGTTATAATGAAAAATAGTTTTATTTGCACGTAGTGGATGGAACTTGAGAGGAGTATGGCTCGTGAGAGTTTTATATCGGAATATGAGTGAGCAGCATGCGTTAACCGTATATGATACAACCAAGCTTTATGGGGAAAAAGGGCATTTCCGGGTTTTGGAGTTTTCGAACGAGGCTGTTCAGGGAGCCATGGATCTCGATGAGCCTTCACGAATGCTGCTTGAATACCCAAGGGCGATGGTTCATTTAATGGAGCGGAATACGCCTGAATACGAAAAGGTTTTTGTAGTGGGGCACGGCATTGGTACGCTCTCGACTTATCTGTCAAACCGCCAGGTGAAGATCGCTGAGTTAGACGAAGAAGTGGTTGAATTAAGCAAGACTCTCTTTGGATATGAGGGCAGTGAAGTCATGGTGGGAGATGGCCGGGAGCTGCTGCAGCAGGAACCACCTGGAACATATGATTATATTATTGTCGATGCATTTACCGCAACAGGAACGCCGAAGCAGTTTACCTCCAGATCTTTCTTCACGATGGCTCAAAGCAAGCTGCGATCTGGTGGGAGCATACTGTTGAATGTATTCGGACGTGCGGGCAATGACAGGCTTGTAAACGCGGTATATGCAACGATGGCTGATCAGTTTAATTACACACGTTCATTCGCTCTACCTACGGAAACGCAGGAAGAGATACAGAATCGAATTCTGGTGGGAAGCAATGCTCCTATTGAGTTCCAATCGCGCTTTATGGCTGGGTTTGTGGAACAGGAACCCGGAGAAGGATACATTATCGAAGACCAGCTTTGATCCTGGAGAAGAAGACAGACGCCTGATTTATGAAGTTAGTCATGGAGTTGTCAATTTTAATTGAAGAAATTGTAAAATATTCATACAAAATTAATACATTCATAACAACTTTCGTATAGAATAGAAGGAATATGCCTTTTCATGAAAATCCGGGGGAAAGCAATAATGATCGCAAAGAACAAAGCATCCAGATGGCGAAGACAAGCGAGAAAGTATAAAAAAATCAGCCTTCCCGCCTTGCTCAGTGGGCTGGTCACCATTTCGGTGCTGATGACCTTAACTATCATGTTTATTTCGTCTTATACAACGCAGAAGCAGTCTCTCATTGATAATACCTTATCTCTTAATTATTCAAGCGCAGCTCAAATGAGTCAGACACTGGATTCGCTATTTCAGTCCATGCAGAACAGCTTGAAATATGCTGCAGACTATTTTCCGCAGATGGACTATTCAGATACGGAAAAATTGGATTCAACGCTCGAATTGATTCAAAGCAGCAGCAACTATTTTAACTCCGTAGCCCTTGTGGACGAGAAGGGTTTGGTACGCAGTATGTCGCCGTATTCGGCTTTATCTGTCGGAGTGCATGTTTCATCAGAGGCAGCGAAAAAAGCGATGGAACTTAAGGCGCCTTATATATCCGAAGCATACCAGACCCCTAGGACGAAGCGCAGAAATGTTTTTGTCAGTGAACCGATCTTTGATGCAGCTGGACAATTTAAGGGGACCATTGGCGGTAATATTTATCTGCAGGAGAATAATATCTTGAACCTCTCTTTTGGAAGTCAGCTCAGGACAAGCAATGGTTCATATTTTTTTATTGTCGATGCCAAGGGTACGCTTCTATTTCATCCAGATACCAAAAGAATTGGTGAGAACATCAGTAAAAATGAAATTGTACAGAAGTTGCTGAATGATCAAACCGGTAAGGAGCAGTACAAAAATCTGGCCGGCATAGATTCCCTTGCCGGATATCAGAAAGTGCCTGCTACCGATTGGGGGGTCGTAGTCGTATCTCCAACCCAGACCGTGTATGATCAGCTGAATGAGCATATTCGCATGTTGTTGCTGTATACTTCGGTTCCGTTTCTCATCCTGACCCTGATTGTCATTCGGGTAGCGCGGAAGCTGGCGAGTCCGTTTGTATATCTCGCCGATCTGGTTAATCAGGTAGATCAGGGAAAAGTGGACCTGCCAACGATGAAACCGCATTGGAACAGGGAGGCCGATTTGCTAACACGCACGGTTTTGGGTGCATTGGCGAATTTTCGCAAGCAAACGGACCAGCTTACCTATGATGCCAGAACGGATGTACTGACAGGCATGACGAATCGCAGGACATTTGAAGAAGTCATTCAGCAATGGATTGATGAACAGACGCCATTCTCGATTATTGTTCTTGATATCGACCGCTTCAAATCCATTAACGATACGTACGGACATCATGCTGGAGACGAGGTTCTGAAGCATATTGCAGATCTGATCAAGCTAGCCGTTCGGCCGCAGGACGTGAGTTCTCGCTTCGGCGGGGAGGAGTTTGTCGTGCTGCTGCGCCATACCGGGGCTGAAACGGCCTATCATATTGCCGAGTTTATCCGTGTATCGGTTGAGGAAAGTATCATGCCGGTAGAACGCTCCGTGACGATTTCGGCAGGGGTTGCCGAATATCCGCTGCATTCATCTTCAGCGACGGAACTGTTCCATCTGGCCGACACGGCTCTGTACCAAGCGAAGGAAGAAGGGCGCAATCGTACCGTGACCATTCAGACCATAGAAAGGTCATAAAGAGGCCGGGAATCCCGTCTGTGATACACTATAAAAAAGCTGATCCCTTGTGAGAAGGAATCAGCTTTTTTTGCGTTCACTATACTTCCTGTGACTTGGCCTGAACGACTTCATTCGTATAGGTTTCTCCCCAGTCCCGCATGCTGAATATGATCGGACGGAGCGTTTCCCCAAATGGCGTAAGTGAGTATTCCACTTTGGGTGGCACTTGAGGGTAGATTTCTCGGTGTACGATCCCGCTGCTCTCCAATTCTCTTAATTGCAAAGTGAGCATCCGCTGCGTAATGTCGGGAAATAATTTGCGGAGTTCATTAAAGCGCAAGGAACCCGAAAACAAATGATACAGAATGGCTCCTTTCCATTTGCCTCCAATAACACTAAGTGTAACTTCTACGGCGCAGCCATAGGGTTTAGGGCATGTCTCGGTTGAGATTTTTTTCATCTATCTGCACCTCCGTCAGCTATGTGTATAGTATCAATTTAAGTACTACGTACCCAAAATGTGTGTATATTCTCTTCAAAGCATACCATGTCTGATTCGGATTATAAACCCTGGATAACGGATCAATGAAAAGGTGCAGTTTATAGTGAAAAACCCGTTTTCGCTATACGAAACACGGGCTGAGATAAGATTCAGGGTATACAGTAGCAAGTATATGTTAGACCAGTGAAGACAAGATGGTATCACACAGAGCCATCGTTCCGATATTATCCTTGCCGCTTGAATGCGGAAGCGAATTATTGTGGCAGCATGACATGAAATGTGCCATCTCGCCTACAAATCCACGAAGGTAGAGATCGCGGTATGCGCCAGACATGGGAGAGGCGGAAGGAGTAAAGACCGTATCCTGCTCTTCAAGTGACTTCCAGGGAAGGTTGTCCGAGGTACGAGAGTGATGAACGGTAAGTGTATTCATTTCATCTGCTGATGCAAAACCGTGATCGAAAGTAACCAATACACTTTCGCTTTCGCGTGACCATGCACTCATGCCTGCGAAGTAGGCACTGCCCACGACACCGTTATCAAATTTCAGGGAGATGCTCTGATTGATATGTTCCCCATCCTTAACTGTGGTACCCGTCACTTGCTGTACTTCGCCGAAGAGGAAACGCATCAGATCGATCATGTGGATGGCAGCGAGTTTCATAAACTGTTCTTCATTTTTGCAAAAGGGAGTACTATCAACAGCAAATTTCATCTGAAATGAACGTGTTCTACCCATCGAACCGCCATCAATCAGTTCTTTTAATTTCATATATACAGGTGCATAGCGTTTCATGAATCCGACCATCAATACAACGCCTGCCTTTTCGGCTGCATCTGCAATTTCGGCAGCTTCTCTGGCAGTCCAGCCAAGGGGTTTGTCAACATAGACATTCTTGCCCGCCTTGATGCATTCCATAGCGAGAGATGTTTGATCCTGAGGTTGAGCTACCACAACAACGTTGTTGCAGTCTTCGTTTTGCAGCATTAGAGTTGCGTTATCATATGCTGACCCCGTACTGCCGTATCGCAGCAAGGCGGCTTGAGAACGTTCGATACTGCGAGTGGAGATGGCCTGGATGGTAGCACCTGCTTCTACAGCAGATGGGTATATATTGGTCGTTGCATGAAATCCGGCACCGATAAAACAAAGATTCGTTTGAGTCATAACCATTCTCCTTCTTCAATGATATCTGGTGCTAACGATAGGAGGTTTTTTATTTCTATAAAAGGACATATGTCCTATAAATTTCAGATCATAAAAAAGTATTGCATTCTTCTTCCAGAGCCTGTATACTCTTAATTACGGTGAAACGAGAAATTGAATAACCGGATGCTTTTCATCGAGGATGAGAAGATACATATTATGCGGTCGTGGCGGAATTGGCAGACGCGCACGGTTCAGGTCCGTGTGGGCTAACCCCCCGTGGAGGTTCGAGTCCTCTCGACCGCATCGAAGAGAAAAAGGTTCGAAGATTGCTTTTGCAATCTCTCGAACCTTTTTTTATTTTTCTACGAATTTGAAATGACCTGAAACAGGCTTTGATTATGTGTCCTCTTGGTTCAGTTGTTAGTGTTGACGCTGACGCTGGCGTAGGAAAATCGCTGTCCATAGTCCGGACAAGGCACCAATGATGCCGAAAAGGG
>NZ_JAKRNM010000006.1 GCF_022346995.1 Paenibacillus sp. ACRRY
CATTCTCCGGGATAGGCAACAATGCAAAGTGGCTGTGGAAGAAGGGGGTATCGGTAAAGGATGCTGCATTCTCCGGGATAGGCAACAATGCAAAGTGGCTGTGGAAGAAGGGGGTATCGGTAAAGGATGCTGCATTCTCCGGGATAGGCAACAATGCAAAGTGGCTGTGGAAGAAGGGGGTATCGGTTAAAGATGCTGCATTCTCCGGGATAGGCAACAATGCAAAGTGGCTGTGGAAGAAGGGGGTATCGGTTAAAGATACTACATTCTCTTGGCTTGGCAACAAGAGTGTTGGCATTAAAGATTGGTATGAGAATTCTAAAGAAGAAATCAAAAAGTTTTTTGAAGTCTCTGACTGGATTAACAAAGGTAAAGAGGGCGGTCAAAAAATACTGGAGACTTTTAAAAATTTCGGTTACGGATTAAGCTACAAAATGCAAGATATGTGGGATCATCCATGGACTAAACGTGTGAGAAAGGTAGGGAATGGCGCTTTTAAATTTCTTGATATTGTAGGAAATATAAATAAGGTTGTACATGCTTCTACACCAGAAGAAAAAATGATTGAAGTAAGTAAGATTATTGGAGCGAAAGTAGGATCAATAGTTCTAGGAACTGGATTGGGTGCTTTGGGTGGAATCATTCCAGGTGCGCAACCAGCTATCCCAATCCTTGCTGGTACTGGGGCATTCTTTGGTGATAAGTGGGGAGAGAAATTAGGAGAATGGGGCGGTAAGGCTCTTACCAGTATTTGGCCTAAAAGTTGGTGGCCTTTAAAAAAGGTTAACACTAGCAGTATAAAGCCTACAAAAAACATAGGGTTAGATAAAAGTAGGGCAAATAATATATTATCTTCCTCAACAAAAAAAACCAAGCAAATTAATGTGAATTTACCTAATGGCGCAATCCAAATATCCAATAATAATCATAAGTTGGATTATAGTGATCTAGCAAATCAAATTAGTAATCAGTTTGTTAAAGAATTACGTCGTGCCATGGAAAACCGAAAAACGATTATGGCCTAAGCAGAAAGGAGGCCTGCTATGAGTGTAATTAAAGACAACGTGGAAGGAATACGAATGGAATTTACCCTGAAGGATGGAACAACATCGTTCAGATTCCCGGTGAAGCCGGAGGAGCTGACAATATCAAGGTCCAAAGGGTATGAAACGATCAATATGCTGGAGTATGGCGAGTTTGATTTTGCACAGGGAGAGAAGGTGAAGGAGATCACTTTCTCTTCTTTTTTCCCAAAAGAATATGACGCGTCCTACTGCATGTACGAGCCTGTACCCGACCCGCGAGTGGCGATGAATATCCTGAATACGTTTCTCATATCCAAAAAACCACTTCGTTTCATCATTTCCAACACAGGGGTGAACGTGCCGGTGTATCTGATCTCGCACAATACGACCTTCCGGGGCGGCGAGAGTGGGGACATTTATTTTGACATTACACTGCGCACCTGGCGGGATTCCAAAGTGGAGAAGATCGGCGCGGCAACATCAGGAAGCAAGTCGGGTTCTCGTACCGATCTGAAAAAGAGCAGCAAGACGTACACCGTCAAATCTGGCGATTCTCTGTCCAAAATTGCAAAGCTTGAGCTGGGCAGCAGTTCCAAATGGAACGAGATTTACAAGCTCAATGTGAAAACCATTGGCAGTGATCCGAACCGGATCAAGCCCGGACAAAAGCTGGTGATGCCATGACCTACAAGGTTATTGTGGACGACAAATATGACATTACCAAACTAGTGGAGACGATTACGCTGAAGGACTCGCTCGATCAGATTGCCTATCAGGCGAACATGCGGCTGGCGGTGTCTGCCTCTTCCGGGTTGCCTGCGATATCACCGGGGATGGCAGTACGAATCAGTGGGGTTCCTTTTGGCGAAAAATCCATGGTCCATCTACTGCATCCTGCGGTCATCTGGGAGGTGGAAAGCTCCAACAGCGGCACCAAGCGGCTGTCTCTCACGGTGTACGACCGGATGATCTATCTGGAAAAATCGGAAGATGAGTTTCTTCTGCCCAAAGATCAAACCGCCACGCAGCGGCTCAAAACGTACGCCAAAGAGTGGAAGATTCCATACGGAACACTGCCAGATACCAAAACAAAGCTGGGCAAAGCGGTATATCGGTCGCAGACGATCTTTTCGATGATGTTTGCCGATCTGAAGGAAACGGCGAAGTCTGGCGGAGAGATGTATCATCCCCGGATGACACCTGGCGGGCTGCAGCTGTTCAAGGTAGGCAGCAATGCGAAGGTGTACGAGCTGGATCGGCTGATCGATCTGACCCAGATGCGTACGCTAGAGGGTGCAGTTACCAAAGTTAAAGTTATGGCTGCATCGGAATCCAGCAGCGGCAAGGAAGTTCCATCGAAAGTGCTCGCGATTGAGCAGGATGGTGTGGAGGAGCTGGGCACTTTGCAAAAGCTGATCGAGGACGATCAGGTCAAAACGGCCACTGCTGCCAAGAAGCTTGCGAAGAGTCGTCTGACAGGCATCCAGGAGACCTTTACCGTCTCTGCGCCAGATGTGAACACGATTCGCGCCGGCGATGAGGTGCTGCTCAAAGGCCTGAAGCTGATCGTCATGTCTGTCAGCCGAGACCTATCGGCCGGGCCTGGGACGATGACGCTGGAGCTGGGCACGGCGGAGCTGGTGAAAAGGAGGTATTACCTTGAATAAGGAAGATCCGTATGGGCATTTTGCCGAAGTCATGCGGGGCGCAATGAGTACGCATACCCGTCAGGCCGTGAGCGGCATGGGCGCGGTGCTGGGTACAATGACGTCGTCCGGCGTGAAGCTGGATGATTTCAAGCACGAAATGCAGGATTATCTCGTGGCCGAGCTGCCGGGCACGCTTGGATTGCCGGAGCGCGAGGCTGTTGGCGCGATCTCCGGGATACCTGACGTGGCGAATGGCGGAACGACGGGCACGGGAAGGTTTCTTTTGCAAGAAGAGGAAGTGGAGGAAGCGGTGTGGTCTCTGGGGAAAGGCTTGAAGGCTGGGGACCGTGTGCTGGCGATGCGGGTAAATGGCGGTAACGACATTGTGGTGCTGTGTAAGGTGGTGAGTGCGAATGCCTAGTTTGTTCCCGGCAACGGGTGTGGTCTGGGGAGATGAAGAGGATCTGTCGGGTGCGACTTCGGAAGAGGTACGCTTTGGACGGGGCTGGCGATTCGATTACGATGCGGGGGATTTTGTGCTGACCCCAAGTGGCAAAGTGGCTGCGGCAGATCCGCAGGAAGCCTGGGTGCAATGGTGCATCAAGGCGGTGAAAACGCCGCGGTACAGACATGTGATTTACTCCCGGAACTATGGCTCGGAGCTGGAAGAGCTGGTGGGTCAGGGTGACAGCCGGGGTGTGATGGAAAGTGAGATTACCCGGATGGTAACAGAGACGCTGCTGGCAGATCCACGCACGGATTCGGTAGACCAGTTCACGTTCGATTGGAACCTAGAGCAGTGCATGTTCACGTGCCGGGTGGCGAGTGTACAGGAAGAGATGTTTATTCTAGAAAGTGAGGTGATCTGACGGGATGGCTGAGATTCCGCGTTATTTGGAGGACCAGACGGAGGAACAGATTATGCAGCGCATGCTGGATCGTCTACCCGCGGATCTGGATAAGTCGGAGGGATCGTTTCTGTGGGATGCGGAGGCTCCGGTTGCGTTTATGCTGTCTGAGGCGGCGCTGTGGGCGCAGGAGCTGCTTCGGAGAGGGTTTGCCAGTACGGCTGCGAGCAGTGACCCGAATTTTCGTTCGGAAGAGCTGGATCTGCGGGCGGGAGAGCATGGTATTACGCGGCGGGCCGCGGTGGCGGCACAAGGCACGGTGAGGTTCACGGGTACACCGGGGAAAGCGGTGCCGGCGGGTACAGTTGTAGCTACGCTCGCGGATGAAGTATCTGGTGAAGCTTCGCTGGAATACGAGACCGTTGGGAGCGTAGAGCTTGGAGAAGATGGATTCGGTATGGTTGGTGTGCGGGCGCTCGTTGCCGGAAAAGAAAGTAATGTGCCGACTGGCACTGTGACCGTGCTGTCTACACCGGTAAGTGGCGTGACGTCTGTGGTGAACACGGACGTTATCAAAGGCGGTGCGGATATCGAGGCGGATACGGCGCTGCTGGAACGCTTTTATGCCAAAGTCCGCAACCAGGGGACAAGCGGCAACAAGGCACAGTATGTGCAATGGGCCAGTGAAGTGCCAGGTGTTGGCGCGACACGTGTAATTCCGTTATGGAAGGGGCCGGGCACGGTAGGACTGTATCTGCTGGATACGGACAAACGTGCGGCAGGCAGCGATCTGGTGGCGGCCGTGCAGAAGTACGTGGACCCGACGCAGGATGGTCAAGGTGAAGGCGTTGCACCGGCAGGTCCGGTGGTATCGGTCATGCCAGCCGAGGAAGTGCCCATGAATATTGAGGTAAAGCTGACGCTGGCGAGTGATGCGACACTGGCGGATGTCCGAGCATTGATCGAACGCGGGGTAACTGCATATCTGAAACAGTTGGCATTTGCTGATCCGCTCGTGCGCTACACCCGTATTGCTGCGATTTTGCTGGACATTCCGCCGATTATCGACTATTCGGAGCTGACCGTAAACGGTGTGAGCGACCAAAATATCGAGATGACTGCGAGTCAGGTGGCGGTGCTGGGGACGGTGGATGTCCATGAGTAGTCTGCCGTGGGTTGTGGCTTCTACAATGACAAGCCCGAAGGGGAAAGAAATGTTCTCGTATTTGCCGAGCTATTATGAGACTTCGCTCGTTATGCAGGCGGATATGCAGTCCAAAGGCACTGAGATGGATCTGCTGTATCAGGCGTTGGATGAGACATTGGATCAGTTTTTTGTGCGTACGGCGACGTGGGGATTGGATTTCTGGGAGCAGGAACTTGGCCTTGAGACGGATCGACTCAAACCCGTGGAGCAACGACGTGCCGTGGTGGAGTCAAAGCTGCGCGGTGCAGGGACATTTTCCGGAAGACTGGTGGCGAATGTAGCTGAGGCGTATGCCGGAGGCAAGGTGGATGTCACGTTTCAACCGGAGGCGTGGAGCTTTACGGTGAGCTTTGTGGATACGATGGGCATTCCGCCCAATATCGACGATCTCAAACGTGCGATTGATGAACTAAAACCGGCCCACATGGCCGTGGAATATGAGTATCGCTATCTGATCTGGGACGATCTGGACAACAAACAGATGACCTGGGATGAACTGGATGCTGCGTCCCTGACGTGGAATGAACTGGAGGTGTGGGCGTAATGCCACAAGAAACGGATCGACTGAAATTGCCTCTCCCCTTGGGGAACGAGAACGTAACCCGGGAGAGTATTAATGGGATTTTCGAGAAGATTGATGCAGGTGTCGCGACACAGGCCGATTTGGATACGCTTCGTGAAGCGGTGAGTAAGATGGATATTCCTGATGCGTCTTTGACGCAAAAAGGGAAGGTGCAGTTGTCGAGTAAGACGGATGGCACGTCTGAGACAGTGGCAGCGACGGAGAAGGCGGTAAGGGATGCGAGGGTTGCGGCGATCAATGCAGCGTCTACAGATGCGACAACAAAAGCTAATGCGGCGGTAGCGCCTATTACCGGAGCAGACTCAGCCAATCTGATCCCAAATTCATCAGGTATGTTAGGTCTTTATGGGTGGACTAATAGAGGGGCCTCAGCCTCTCTTTTTTCGGCTGTTTCTGGTGAAAATTACAGACTGATTAAATACTTTGGAATGACGGATACCGTTGCTGCTAATACCTATGCTATTCTCGATTCAAAAAGCATTGTTGTAACAAACGGAACATACAACCTTCAGGCCGTTTTTTATACAACCGGAATGAATGTAGGAGCTTTGTTTATCGAAATTAAAAATCCTGAAAATGATGAAACAATAAGTAGCCTTCCTGCCACACTGAATTCTACATGGCATAGAAAGTCAAAATCGATTACCATCCCTGCGGGGGTTTCATCGGTGGTTATTAGGTTGGTTGTATCTACTGGCGGGGTTAATGTTCCCGCAACCACTAAGGGTATTGGAAGAATAAAGTTTTCAGTTGGTTCAGCAGACGTTCCATATACCTCAGAAGCTGACGATCTGGCGTTGTATGAGTACGCCACAAGACAAAATATGTGGGGGGCGTTGTAATTGCCAATTGCAGTTTTATATGCAGGTGCACCAAGCATGAACACTCATGTTTTTCCGACAAATGTGTACACTTCGCCCGTTGGAAAAAAAACAATCATAAAATCAATAACGATCAACAATAATTCATCTACCGATCAGTCTTTCACCATTCGGATGGCAGGTTACAGCATAGTTTATAACCATGTCATAAAACCGAATGACACTATAATTCTTCCCGCTTCTGGTTTTGTTTTGTTATCAAACGAAACGTTAAGCGTTGGTAATTCATCATCGCTTTATATCAGGGTTACAGGGGAAGTTATCGATACATCCATATTATTATCTCCTATAGTGATTCTAAGAAGTACAGCATTAACCACATCGGCAACAGGCACGCAGTATAGAAACACTTCAAACGACGTGCTGATTAAATCTGTTTCGCTTTGCAATATAACTGCAAGTCCAGTTGCGGTGAGTTTTTATATGGGTGGTTTCGGTATTATTTCCGCAAAAATGATTAACCGATATGATACGTTGACCATTCCATTTCTGGACCAACTTTTAATAAAAGGTGATTATGTGCAAGCGTGGGCCGGGGTAGAAGGTGCCATCGTTCCATACGTTACCGGAATTGAGGTGGTCAATAATGCCTAGAATCGATAATTACTCGTTAGATAGTTACTTGTTGGATGGGCCTTCAAATGACAAACCACTTGAACTTATTGCATCTGGTACGGCAACTAGTGCAGCGACATCGGTGTTCATGACTAAATTTGAAACGGAAGGGTCGTACAACTCGAATTTCCCAGTTTCGGTCAGTAGATCGTTTGGGATGATACCGAAAGTGATTTTGTTAAAGAGAGGTACTACAGGCTACATCGAAACCAGTTTTTTTCGGGACGTGAAAAATTTTAATGGGTCGTCACTCATATTAATCATGTCTTCTGGTTATCCCGCTATGGCTGCAATTGGTAATTTTCCGGTATCGAAAGATTCCTTTTCGTTACCCGTTGCGATTCAAGGCGGGACGTACACTTGGGAAGCTTACGCATAACGATGACAACATACAACAGAGATATATACAGAGGGTTACAGCGGACGTGTTGTAATTCTTAACACTTTGTATAATCAAAAGGGATCAATAGAGAGAAGGGGGCGTTGTGGGCAAATACCGTGTTGTCGAACTAATCATTATGTTCATCCCACGTATTATCAACATATACAGACGTAGAATGATCGGAATAGGTGTTTCTTATGAATTGAACGAATGCTCGTAAACCCTGCTTAAGGAGGTGAAACCATGGAAAAATGGGACACCCTATGGAAGTCTTTTATCGCTCTGCTAAGCAGCTCAGCAACCTACTTCTTCGGCGGCTGGTCAGGCGTGCTTGGGGTACTGCTCGTATTCGTCATCATGGACTACCTAACGGGTATCGCGGCAGCGGGGGCGAGTGGCAAGCTCGAAAGCAATGTCGGGATGTTTGGCATCGCGCGAAAGGTATTTATATTTGCAATGGTATCGGTGGCTCATCTGGTGGACGGTGTTCTGGGAGACGGACATTTGTTCAGGGATGCGGTCGCCTTTTTTTATATCGCGAATGAGCTGTTATCCATTATTGAAAATGGGGGCAAACTGGGAGCACCGATTCCACCTGCGATCCGGCAGGCCATTGAAGTGCTCAAGGGCAAGGGAGGGGACGGGGGGATTCCCGGTAACTATACTCCTCATACCAGAGAATCTACTGCATCATCAGATCATAAGGATGTTGATGAACAGATTAGGGATGACACGAAGTAAGGATTCAACATTCATTCCAATGTACTCTGTAACAACAGACAGAGCGCTACTGAGTCAAAAGTATGTGCCATTAGCTACAAGTAGTGAAAGAGACGGAATCGATTCTGAAGAAGCGATAGCGGTCGCCTTTGTCTCCGAATTTCAAACCTTTAAGAAAATAAATCAAGAAAATTTGGAGACAACAGCGATCGGAAGAACGATCTGGATCTGGAACGGTCACGTACCGCCCCGGCATGGTTTCCTTAGTGTGTGATAGATACCGAAGTGACATTAATAGAAGTTTATATAGCACCAATATAGAATACGATGTAGGCTGACTTAAGCACTAACTAACTTTATTTCAATAGCGACAACGAAATAACCCCGAGCAATCCGAAAATTCGCTTTTACCATCAACAAGGGACACGCACACAAGCAATCCCAAGCCTCTTAGCATTAACTATATACAAACGGCAATTGCCGCATAAAGGGTGTGAGAAACATGCAAACCAGAACCTCAGGCAACACGCAGGGAATTGACGTCTCTCGCTACCAGGGCAATATCGACTGGGCCAAAGTGAAGGCAAGCGGCATGACGTTTGTGTTCATCAAGGCAACCGAGGGGCAGACGTATACCGATCCGAACTTTCAGAAAAATGTAAGCGGCGCACTGGCGGCAGGCATGCTGGTCGGAACGTACCACTTCTTCCGCGCTACCTCCACGGATGGGGCCAAGGCCGAAGCGGCGCATTATGCGAGTACGCTAAATAAGGTCGGAGGCGCGAAGGCACTGCAGCTGCCACCGGTTATGGATTACGAGAACAACCCGGGCAATCTGAGCAAAGCACAGATCAACACGGTAGCCAAAGCCTTTTTAACTGAACTGCAGCGTCTAACG
This sequence comes from Paenibacillus sp. ACRRY, assembly GCF_022346995.1. Taxonomy (GTDB): domain Bacteria; phylum Bacillota; class Bacilli; order Paenibacillales; family Paenibacillaceae; genus Paenibacillus. The sequence goes on from NZ_JAKRNM010000006.1 coordinate 8,809, forward strand.
GGTGTAAAACCAATCATATATACGGGCAATTCATTTGCCAGCAATTTTGAACCTTCGCTGGGCACGTATGATCTGTGGGTTGCGAGGTACAGCAGCACACGTGTGCCGGATGACCAGCCTGCCTGGAAACGTTGGACATTCTGGCAGTATACGGACTCAGGCAAAGTGAATGGAATTAGCGGCAACGTGGACATGAATGAGTTCGAAGGATCGGCAGCGGAGCTGCGGGCCAGATATGCAGCAGCCACGCCGAAGCCGCCTGAATCATCCGAGCCTGTGAAACCGATCGAACCACCGAAAGGGGGCGAACCGATGACAGCCGAAGAGAAAGCAGCGTTTGATGCGCTGAAAGCTCAGGTAGACAAACTGCAGGCGCGTCAACAGATGGAAGTTCCGGTGTGGGCGAAAGCAGCCGTGGATGCGGCACTGGCGTATGACACCAAAAATCCGCTGTTCAGCATCGATAATGGAGCAAGTTATGATTTTTACCGTTTTATTACGGTCATGTATCGCAGAGGTTTGTTCAAGAAGTGAGTTAACACAGATATAATAATAGCCATGATGAACGTTACCAGAGCGGGATTAAGAGGGGACACATAGGCATTTCCATGTCGAATAGTGTTCCTTTTTTGTGTTTTATGTAACTAAAATTAACGCGTGAATAAAGTTGGAGACTTATGTCCGCAAAACTCTTGTCTAATTGATGAATGTGATGTAAAGTAAGTTACACGAAATTGTTTTCAACCACTGTTTATTTACATAAATCTCCTCACCATGACAGAGCCTTAACATGACAAGTTATCGTAATGTCTCCCTGTTGTCTAATCCCTACATCTTCGAACACACACACTCATACACGCCAGCTTCATACAACTACTTTCTGAGAACTACGACGTACTACATCCATTTAGCTTTTAACAATTGTTAGATGCTGCCTAACCCTTCCAATGGTCAATGCCAAACTTCATGAGCAAACAAAAAATATGTATCTAAAACGAGCGATGTTTTACTACCATGTCGTGATGCAATTCTCTTGTCTTTTTTGTCTTCTAACTCAATTTTCACTTCCATCCAAATAGTAAAATGCTGTTGCTAATTGACCTAAGTTCAATTATTGCGCAACTGAGCCGAACTAACCTTTTTACTAAAAGGTAATCTATTGAATCCACATAATCTTATAATCTGTGCCCGGTCCGCAAAATCTTAAAAAAACGAATGGTAAATCCACCTTATCCTAATACGATCATAATTACAGGTATCACAGGCACCTAAAGCCTTTTATTGATACAAGCAAGCACCGAACCAATGGCTATCATTGAAGTTTTTTCACGCCAGCATTACACACATTATGAGACAGGGAAGGGTGTTGTACGTATGCGAATGAGAAAGAAATGGATGTCCGGTTTTGTGACTTTGGCTTTGAGCACCGTCTTGGTGTTGTCCGGCTGCTCCAGCAATGAAGAAACAGGCAATTCACCTGCTCCGGCAGAAGGTGCCGATCCCCCAACAGAAACTGCAGCTCAGGATACGATGATTATGGGCCGCGGTGGGGACTCGGTGGCATTGGACCCTGCGATTGTAACAGATGGGGAGTCGCTGAAGATTGGGCACCAGGTGTTCGACTCATTGCTGGATTACAAGGAAGGCGAGACGGAGGTCGTTCCTGGTCTGGCAGAGAGCTGGGAGATTTCAGCGGATGGCCTGAAGTACACGTTTAAGCTGAAGTCCGGCGTGAAGTTCCACGATGGAACAGATTTTAATGCCGAAGCCGTTGTGTTTAACTTCAACCGTTGGAGTGATCCGGCGAGTGAATATAAATTTGAAGGGGATTCCTTCGACTATTACGATTCCATGTTTGGGCCAGAGGATGGCCGTGTCATCAAGGAAGTGAAGGCGATTGACGAGACGACTGTGGAGTTCACGCTGAACCAGCCGCAGGCGCCTTTCCTACAAAATATCGCGATGACCCCATTCGGCATTGCCAGTCCAACAGCCATTCAGGAGAAAAAAGAGAATTTCAAAAGCGAACCCGTGGGCACAGGTCCATTTGTATTCGTAGAGTGGAAGCGGAATGACTCCATCACCCTGGAGAAAAATCCGAATTACTGGAAAGAGGGCTTACCGAAGCTGAACAAAGTCATTGTTCGTTCGATTCCGGACAACACGGCACGCTTCAATGCCCTGCAAAATGGCGAGATTGATGTCATGGAGGATCTGAATCCGGATGATCTGTCCATTCTCGAAGGCAACAGTGAGCTGCAGAAGATTGAGCGTCCACCGTTCAACGTGGCGTATATCGGCTTTAACTTTAAGAAGAAACCTTTTGACGATGTAAAAGTAAGACAAGCCCTTAACCATGCGGTGAACAAGCAGGGCATTATCGATGCGTTCTTTGCCGGACAGGCTCAGCCTGCGGTGAACCCGATGCCGCCAACCCTGTGGGGTTACAACGATGCCATTGAGGACTACCCGTATGATCTGGAAAAAGCAAAAGCATTGCTGGCCGAAGCCGGCTTCCCGGACGGATTGCCAGACCCGGTGACGTTCTATGCCATGCCGGTGTCCCGTCCTTACATGCCTGACGGCAAGAAGGTGGCCGAAGCCATTCAGGCTGATTTTGAGAAAATCGGAGTGACCGTCAACATCGAATCGCCGGAGTGGGCGACTTATCTCGATGATGCAAAAGCCGGAGAAAAGGACGATATCTACATGCTCGGCTGGACCGGAGACAACGGCGACCCGGATAACTTCCTGTACACGCTGCTGGATAAAGACGCAATCCCGGGCAACAACCGCAGCTTCTATGTAAACGAAGAATTGCATGTGCTGCTGACGGATGCGCAGAAAGAAACGGATCAGGACAAACGCGCCGAGCTGTACAAACAGGCTCAAGTCATTATCAAGGAAGATGCACCGTGGATTCCACTTGTGCACACGACACCTATTCTGGCAGGCAAAGCAAACCTGAAAGGTTTTGTGCCGTCCCCACTCGGCAGCGAATCCTATGCAAATGCTTATTTTGAATAACGGATATATGTGAGCTGAAATCATCATCATTTTTCGTTTCATCTTTCAAGGCGCTGGTAAACACGCAATGCTTGACAGAATCCACATCTGGTCATAACAATCTAAAGCATTCTTGTCTACCAGCGCTTTTATAATGCATGTTGCATGATACGTCAAAGGCAGGTGAATAGGGATTGAACAGTTATATTGTCAAACGCATACTCGTGCTGCTGCCCGTACTGCTCGGCATGACCCTGATCGTCTTTTCCATCATTCATGCCATCCCGGGCGACCCGGCGGAGACGATTCTTGGGCAAAAGGCAACCGAACAGTCCAAGCAAGCCCTTCGGGACCAGCTCGGACTTGATAAACCGTGGTTCCAGCAGTATTTCGCTTATCTTGGCGATTTGTTCCAAGGAGACTTGGGCACATCCATCCGTACCAAGGTGCCTATTGCCCAGGAAATCGTACCTTACCTGACAGCGACGCTCGAACTGACGATGGCGAGTATGCTATTTGCCGTCATTATTGGCGTTAATGCGGGAATCGTCAGCGCATGGAAACATAACTCCTGGTTCGATTACTGTTGTATGGTTATTGCCTTGGTTGGTGTGTCGATGCCAATCTTTTGGCTGGGTCTGATGGAACAGTGGCTGTTTGCCAACAAGCTGCACTGGCTGCCCTCTATTGGAAGAATGAACGCACGCGATCCCGTCGATGCCATCACCGGTCTCTATGTTCTGGATACGATGATTGCCGGTCGTTGGGACCAGCTGTGGACCGTTACCAAACATCTCATCCTGCCAAGTGTTGCGCTTGGAACCATTCCGATGGCCGTTATTGCCCGGATGACTCGCTCCAGCATGCTTGAGGTCATGAGTTCGGATTATATCCGCACCGCAAAGGCGAAGGGACTCGGTCCGTTTTTTGTCGTGTATGGACATGCACTCAAAAATGCCTTTATTCCGGTCCTGACCGTTATCGGCATCCAAACCGGCTCTTTGCTCGGCGGCGCGGTCCTGACCGAAACGATCTTCGCTTGGCCTGGTGTAGGGCGCTATATATATGAAGCGATTAGTTCGCGGGATTATCCGGTCATTCAGAGTGGCATTCTGATTGTTGCCTTCTTTTTCGTATTGATCAACCTGATTGTCGACCTGCTCTATGCTGTGTTTGATCCCCGGATTAGCTATAAGTAGGAACTCCATCATTTGTTTTGATGAATGAATTTCAAATAAGATAGATATCAGAAATTACACGATACGAAGAGTGCAGAACCAATCTGTAGAAGCGAAGCGTTCGCCTTTATCACCGGATTTTCCATTTATATTCATGGAATCAAAAAAATCTGGGGATAACAGCGATCGGAAGATGGTTCAGCAATGGTAGTCTGAAGTGTTATTAGAATCATTCTTCTTATCTTTCATTCATAGCCAAAGAAGGGAGACGCCGCATGGCCAAATTATCAACCAACACTGGACAATCCATAGAAGCAGTATCGGCACGTGCATCCGGTCCATGGCGGGAAGCCTGGAGAACATTTCGCCGCAATCGGCTGGCGCTCGCCGGACTGATCATTATTGTGTTTTTCATCCTGCTGGCCTTCCTGGCTCCATACATTTCTCCTTATGATTACAAGGAACAAGTGCTGACAGATCGCCTTCAGGCTCCTTCGGCAGAGCATTGGTTTGGTACCGACGATCTGGGGCGTGACGTATTTTCCCGAGTGCTTCACGGAGCGCGTATCTCATTGTGGGTGGGGTTCTTCTCGGTGATCGGCTCCATTATTGCGGGAGCATTGCTTGGTCTGGTTGCAGGATACTATGGAAAATGGGCAGACATGCTCATCTCGCGTCTATTCGATATTCTGCTGGCCTTTCCGGGCATCCTACTCGCAATTGCCATTGTGGCAATCCTTGGTCCCTCGCTGCAAAATGCATTACTCGCCATAGCCATCGTCAACATTCCGACCTACGGAAGATTGGTGCGTTCGCGTGTACTTAGCTTGAGACAGGAGGAATTCATTACATCTGCCCGCACACTGGGCGCGAATAATATGCGAATTCTGTTCCGTCATATTCTGCCGAACAGCCTTACCCCGCTGATTGTTCAGGGGACGCTGGGCATCGGCACAGCGATTATTGAGGCAGCCGCACTGGGGTTCCTCGGCATGGGTGCACAACCGCCTGACCCGGAATGGGGCAAAATGCTCTCGGATTCCCGTCAGTTTCTACAAAAGGCCCCGTGGACACTCATTTTCCCAGGACTTTCCATCATGCTGACAGTGCTGGGCTTCAACCTGCTCGGGGATGGATTGCGTGATACCCTTGATCCGAAGATGGTGAAGTAAATGAAGGGATGCGCTCCATTCTTTCATTGACCCGCTTTTTTAACCAGCTTATTAGCCAGGCTGACCATTTCAGCTATACCAATCAGAGAAAAGCCGGTTCGAACGATGATTCGAGCTGGCTTTTTGTATTGTCTGATGGATTACGTTAAAATCAAATATGCGTGTATAAATGAAGTGTTAATCTACCATTTTGTTAAAATAACGCCCGGCGTATTGACACCCAATTTTGCCATATGTTATATAAAAGAAAGGGTTTAGCACTCCGGTCACCTGAGTGCTAACACATGATCCTTTATACTACAGCGACTACATATGGAATAATTAATTTTGTTTCATAGAACGAACTTGGAAACTACACGGGAACGAAGCGTTCAGAACCAATTTGGAGAAGCGGAGCGTTCGCCTTTATCACCGGATTTTCCACTTATAATAATGGAATCAAAAAAAATCTGGGGATAACAGCGATCGGAAAATGGTTCTGATTAGCGAAGTGGCTTCGTGTAAAGGTAAATAGTTTGTTCTATAACTGCAAATCAATCATTCTATATCCCAAATTGAAAGGAGAACACCCATTCATGGCCAAGAAACAGTTCCAGGCAGAATCCAAACGTTTGCTGGATATGATGATCAACTCCATCTATACCCAAAGAGAAATCTTCTTGAGAGAATTGATCTCCAACTCCAGTGACGCCATTGACAAAATATATTACAAAGCCCTTACCGACGATACGCTCGTCTTCAACAAAGAGGATTACTACATCAAGCTGACCATTGACAAAGAGAACCGTACACTCACGTTGACTGATACCGGAATCGGGATGAGCCAGGAAGAGCTGGAGAACAATCTCGGGGTTATCGCGAAGAGCGGCTCGCTGGCGTTCAAAAAGGAAAACGAAGCCAAAGACGGCCATAACATCATCGGACAGTTCGGGGTTGGTTTCTACTCTGCGTTCATGGTGGCGGACAAGCTGACCGTAACAAGTAAAACGCTGGGGAGCGACGAAGCCTGGAAATGGGAGTCCGAAGGTGCAGATGGATACACGATCACTCCAGCGGAGAAAGATTCCGTAGGTACGGAAATCGTCCTGACGATTAAAGCAAATACCGAAGAAGATTCGTACGATGAGTTTTTGGAAGAGTATCGCCTGAGATCCATCATCAAGAAATATTCCGACTTCATTCGTTACCCGATCAAGATGGATGTGACAAGTCAGCGTCCGAAGGAAGGTACGGAGAACGAGTTTGAGGAGTACAAAGAAGAGCAAACCGTGAACAGCATGGTGCCGATCTGGCGCAAAAACAAAAGCGAGCTGACTGAAGAAGATTACAACAACTTCTATATGGAAAAACGGTACGGTTTTGACAAACCGCTCAAACACCTGCACATCAGCGCGGATGGCGCTGTGGTATACAATGCCATTCTGTTTATTCCAGAGAGCACGCCGTTTGATTACTATACCAAAGAGTACGAAAAAGGCCTGGAATTGTACTCCAACGGTGTCCTGATCATGGATAAATGCGGCGATCTGCTGCCGGATTACTTCGGATTTGTCAAAGGTATGGTTGATTCGGAAGACCTGTCCCTGAACATCTCCCGTGAAATGCTGCAGCATGACCGTCAGCTGAGCCTGATCGCGAAAAATATCAAAAACAAAATCAAGAGCCAACTGCAAAGCCTGCTGAAGGACGATCGTGAAAGCTACGAGAAGTTCTATCAAGCGTTTGGACGTCAGTTGAAATATGGCGTATACAGCGACTATGGCGCAAATAAGGATACACTGCAGGATCTGCTGCTGTTCTCTTCTTCCAAAGAGAAGAAGCTGGTCAGCCTGGACGAGTACGTTTCCAGAATGCCGGAAGATCAGAAGTATATCTACTACGCATCGGGTGAGTCCATTGAACGGATCGAGAAGCTGCCTCAGATTGAGGGCGTATTGGATAAAGGATATGAAGTACTGTACTTCACGGAGGACATCGATGAATTCGCGATCAAAATGATCATGAACTACAAGGAGAAAGAGTTCAAATCCATCTCCAGCGGTGACCTGGGTATCGAAGACAGCGAGGACAAAGAGAAAAACGAAGCAGAAGACAACGACAACAAAGAGTTGTTCGAAGCGATGCAAGCACAGCTGGCAGGCAAAGTAAAAGCCGTCAAAGCTTCCAAACGCCTGAGAAGCCATCCAGTATGTTTGTCCACCGAAGGTGAACTGACCATCGAGATGGAGAAAATCCTGAAAGCCATGCCGAACAGCGAAAATGTACAGGCAGATAAGGTGCTGGAGATCAACGTCAATCATGATGTCTTCAAATCCCTGAAAGATGCCTACGCACAGGATAAGGAAAAATTGAGCCTGTACACTAGCTTGCTGTACCACCAGGCATTGCTGATCGAGGGCTTGCCGATCCAGGATCCGGTAGAGTTCACAAACGATATCTGCAAAGTGATGGTGTAATCGCATCACCGAGCTGGGCCTTGTAATGAGCGTGTAGTTTCACGCTATCAGCATTTCCTATAAGTAATGGGCCAGCAGAAGTGCAGCGCCTGACCATCTCCACCCGACAGGGCAATTCCGTCCCTGTCGGTTTTTTATTTTCTCCCCCTCTCAATGGAAACAAATAGGAGACAGAGGATCATGAAAGTGGCGCACTTGAATTGAGAATGAGTATGTCTCATGTAACTTCCTAATTACTTTAGATTCTACGAATATACTATTTTTTATTGAAATCATAGCGATCAGCAGCGAAATAGTGGAGGGGACGGAATCGATTCTGAAGAAGCGGAGCGGTCGCGTTTGTCTCCGGGTTTTTCCCTTGCCAAGGGAAATTCAGAAAACCTGGAGACAACAGCGATCGGAAGAACGATCCGTAACCGGAACGGCCAACGATGCTCATAAGTTCGTAATTCTTCCTAATTTTTAGATTCTCTAAGTGGTTTCATATTTTAATGAATATCATTTTCATTTAGGTGCACGGATGATAGTCTGTCGGGGTATAATAAAAGAAGAAGACTGTACATCGCAAGTTGATGTGAGAAGAGATGACAATCACAGACAGGTTTTGCTTTTCGAAACGACGGATGTTGTGTATAATCACTCAAAATAGAGACAGTCGGCTAGGAGTGATCACATGCAATGGAACGATTTGAGAGAACATAGACAATATCCTGAACTTACCAAACTGGATGGAGCTCGCGCAGCATATGAGCGGGACTATTCCAGACTAATTCATTCACCGACCTTCCGCCGGTTGCAGGGCAAATCCCAGGTGTTTGGTGCCGGAACAGGCGATTATTATCGCACCCGGTTAACCCACTCCCTTGAGGTTGCGCAGATTGCGCGAGAGGCGGCGAGAAGCCTGCTTCGTCGTTATCCACAAGTGGACTGGAGTCAGGCGGACAGCCCGGGGCTTATTATTGATTCGGAAGTGGTGGAATGTGCCGCAATCGCACATGATTTCGGACATCCGCCGTTTGGACATAAAGGGGAAGAAGTGCTGGACGGAATATTGGATGACCTGATCAACACCGAGGTCAAGAAGATCATGAAGAAGAGCCGCAGTGCGAAATCCCCCCTACAGGAGCCGGAGGTTCGTGCGGAGCTGAAGCGGAAATATGAGCATTTTGAAGGCAATGCACATAACTTCCGTCTCATCATGTTCCTGGAGAAACGTGAAGATATCGATGGACTGAATCTGTCCGATGCCGTGCTGCTTGGAATCAACAAATATCCTTATCCAGGTACGGAGAGCAAGAAGGGCATGTACCACCATGAGTGGCAATATATCCACGAGATTCGTAATCGCTGGAACATGCCGGCCGGCAAGAAGACGCTTGAAGCACAGCTCATGGACCTCTGTGACGATATTGCGTACTCCGCACACGATCTGGAGGATGGGATTAAGGCAGGCAAGATCGAAGTGCATGAGCATTTCCTACAGGACCCGCACATTCATCGCCTGATTGTGGATAAGATTACTACACTCGAGGATCTGTTCTGGAATGGATGGACGAGAGAGGCGATTGGGCAAAAGGTAGAAGAAGTGCTCGCTTCGTTCCTGCGTGTCTGGAATGAGAAGATGCCATTCTGCGAGCATGACTACTCACGTACCCGCCGCGAGGTCAAGGCATACTGGGTAAGCCTCTTTGTGGGTAGCCTGGGCGTAATTGACGACGGGGATTGGAAAAAGGTGACGTTTGTCCGCGAAGGGACAGAGGATCTTGATATGCTGCGCACGGTGAGTGTTCTCAAGAGCTTTGCCTGGGTGACCATGATTCGTGATCTGCGCGTGCAGCGTCTGCAAAAACGCAGTGAATGGATGATTAAGCGTCTGTGGGATGCATTCCTCGACCCGGAAACGTCCAAATCCATTATTCCATCCGACTGGCTGCAGCGCTATGAGAAGGATCAGGCGAAGGCTCATCCAATCTGGACATGGGAGCACATGGTGATTGATTATATTGCAGGCATGACGGATGCGTTTGCCGAGAAAATATACAATGAATTGTATGGTCTGAAGGTAGGCTCCATCTACGATCTGGACTAGAATAAGGAGTGAGAAGCTTGGATACAAATATCGGCACAGGCTCAAGCGAGCGGTTCAGTCTTGGCGTGCTCGACCTTGTGCCAAGGTTGAATGGAGCTACAGCGGAAGAGGCATTGCAGCAGTCCGTATCTTTGGCTCAACATGCCGAAGACTGGGGATATACCCGGTACTGGACGTCCGAGCATCATGATATGGAAGAACTTGCATCTGCATCGCCTGAAGTTCTGCTCTCGCATATTGGTGCCAGGACAGCAACCATTCAGCTGGGGTCAGGTGCGGTGCTGCTGCCGCACTACAGTCCGCTGAAGGTGGCCGAGTCGTTTCGGCTGCTGGCTGCACTTTATCCAGGGCGAATTGAGCTGGGATTAGGACGGGCGCCTGGAGGTGGGCCGCATGCCACCATGGCGCTAAGCGGCAATTATTTGCAGCATGTGTCCAAATTGCCTGAATCACTCGCGGCACTCACTGAATTGCTCGAGGATCGTTACAGCTATGAGGAGCATCCGGTAACGGCACGTCCTATCCCTGAGCTTCCCATCTCCCTGTGGATGCTGGGCACCAACGTCAAGAGTGCCGAGTTTGCTGCGCGGTTTGGCATGGGATATGTATTTGGTCAGTTTATGAGTGATGCCGATGGTACGGAAGCGGTAAAGCGGTATCGGGAGGATTTTATCCCCGGTAAAACCATGGAAGAACCGCAAGTTATGGTGGCGATCAGTGCAATGTGTGCAGAGACCGTGGAGGAAGCTCAGGACTGGAGCCGCGAAATGGCAGCCCGGCGCAGGCAGAGCGGACAAGATGCACCAGCACGGCATTCTGCAGGGAAGGAATCCGGCCCTGGTACGAATGGTCAGACCAGCATTGAAGAGGGGAAGGATGAGGGCGAAGCACATAAACATTTTGCGGGAACAGCGCCGCAGATTTGGGAACAATTCGGGCAGGTAAGCAAACGACTGGGGACGATTCAATTTCTGGTGGTTACAGCCGGCCCTGATTACGAACGCAGACTTGCGTCTTATCGGTTACTTGCCGAGTTTGGTAAAAACGTGGTGAAGTAAGTGGTGCTTTTCCAGTTTTCATAGGCTTATCCCCACAATCTAATACGTCTGAAGGGTTGCAGATCGGAATTCTCCGCATGCTGCAGCTCTTTTCCATTTTATTCCCTGGCATGCATTCTGATGTTTTCTCATTAACTCATTGTATATACGAGGCACAAGATTTTACAAAACGAAGCATGTCTTAAACAAAATAATGTTATAATACTTTACGTCAGTTTACCTATAAAGATATGATAAAAGAGTATTTTACAAGATGCCAAAAGAAGGGTAAAACCAAGACTAAAGAACCGAAAATTCGGAGATAGGCCGAATCCGGTATAAGGGGGAAACCACATGTTCAGCAGATTCAAGATTAGGAGTATCGGTCTGCGTATCAGCATCGCGTTCTATTTGTTAATCCTCTGTTTAATTCTCCTTAGCGTCACCATTGTAACCCGGTTGAACTCCATGGAGGCCAACACCAATGAGATTACGGGGAACTGGATGCCTTCGATTCAGCAAATCAATAGGTTGAACTATACTACCGAACATATTTTGTCATTGAGTTACCGCCACTTTGATGCTCAGGATGGAGACAAGGCTGAACTCGCTGAAGAGCGTACCAATTATATTCGTGAAACGGTACAGACAATTAAAATATACGATCAGCAGGAAAAGGCGGCTGACGAACAGGAACACTGGGATGCATTCAAGACGAAGTGGGCAGCTTACCTTAAGCTGAATACCCAAGCGATCAATTTGAGCGATCAAGGACAATCCCAACTGGCGAAGGAAGTATCGGAAAAAGGTGCTGATTCTTTTGATGCCATGCAGGTCGATCTGGAATATCTGGTAGAGTACAATCAGAATCAGTCAGATCTCTCGGCAGCAGAAACCATCAGGTCTGTGCAGAATGGACGAATGATCATTATTATAGGAGTGCTGATCATGATTGCCATCACAGCGATCGCGATTCCAATTATCCGTTCACAGGTCGTGAAGCCGCTGCTCCGGGTCATTAGTGCAGTGAAGCTGATTGCAGAAGGCCAACTGAATGTGCAGGATATACATACCAAGCACGAAGATGAAGTAGGGCTCTTGGCCAAGGCGGTAAACACGATGAAAGGCAATCTGACTTCCATGGTGTTGAATGTCAGAAGGGTTGCCCAAGCGGTGAATCGCCAGAGCAACGAACTGGCCATTTCATCGGAAGAAGTCAAAATTGGAAGTCAGCAGATTGCCATTACGATGGAAGAGTCGGCCAAGGCTGCGGAGAGTCAGGCCGTAACGGCAGTCGAATCAGCACGTACAGTTGAGGGATTGAACGATCACATTCAGCAGCATGCCAATCAAGGGAGCAAGCTTAGTGCGATGTCAGAACGTGTGCTGGAGCAGGGATTGAATGGACGCAAGGCCATGGAGCAATCCGTGCAGCAAATGCAGCAAATCTCCGGTGCTGTCTCGGCTTCGATGGACCGGATGGAGCAGTTAAACCGTAAAAACGAGGATATTTCCAAGTTGGTTCAGGTGATTCGTGATATTGCTCGTCAGACCAACCTGCTGGCATTGAATGCTTCCATTGAGGCAGCCCGTGCTGGAGAAAGTGGTCGCGGGTTTGCCGTGGTCGCAGCCGAGGTGCGGAAGTTATCGGAAGCGGTGCAGACTTCAGTGGAGGAAATTACAGTGATTACGGAAGATATCCAGCAGGATTCCCAAGGAGTGGTTGCTGAATTGCGTACAGGTGTCCGGGAGACTGAACTGGGGCAAGAGCATGTGCGAACTTCGGGTAATCTGTTCCGGAATATTAATGAATCCGTAGAGGAAATGGTTCACGTGATTGGCACCATGACGGCTGGGTTAGAAGGCATGCAGGATGCGAGTGGACGCATGAATGATTTCAGCCAACAGATTTCAGCAGTATCGGAACAATCTGCGGCAAGCGTAGAGGAAGTTTCGGCTTCAGCTGAAGAACAGGTGAGCTCCATGGAAACGATTAGCGGCAGCATTCAATCCTTGAAGGAATTGTCGGATGACCTGCTTACTTCCATCGAAAAATTAAAAATATAAACCTTCTTCTTATAATAGAAGAAACATGAAGGACGGCTGCAATTTTGACTGAAATCAATTCGATCGAATTAACAGGGAGTTTAACCACCAAAGATTACCTCTATACGTTTGCCTGCCATGAGAATGAACGTGAATTATGCTCGCTTGAGCTCCATACATTGTTTGGTTCCACACTGGAAATGAATTCGAATTTACGCTCATATATGCGGTCCAGCATATGCATACCGCCAGGCAGAAGCCCATTTATCCACGGAAGGCTGGACGTGTTATCGGAAGCGGATAGCGTGAATGATATGCTTCCGGCTGCAGCGAAGATCGAACTGCTTCCGGAGGAAACGTTCAAAGTGGTATGCCTGAAAGAAGGGGACCATATGCCTGATTATGAACATTCCCGTCATCTGGAAAGAGAAGTGGGGATGCGCATCAAGGGCAAGGCACAGATGAAGCATCCAAAAGTGACCTTTGGACTAATACAAACAGGTAGAAAATGGATCTTGGGTCAGTGGACAGAAGCGGATCGATCGTGGCACAGTCATCAGCAGAAGCCGCAAAATTACTCCACTGGTTTCGGAGTTACACTGGCCAGGTCTCTCGTTAACATTGCCGTACCGAACATCCTGAACCAGCGGCTGCTCGATCCATGCTGCGGCATGGGTACGGTAGTCATTGAAGCACTCTCCATGGGGATTGAGACCAGAGGGAACGACCTGAATCCGCTGGCCATTCAAGGAGCGCGCATTAATCTGCCGCACTTTGGTTATGATCCGGCTTGCCTTACGCTGGGTGACATGAATGAATTAGACGGATCTTACGACGCAGCGATTTTGGATATGCCCTACAATCTGTGTTCCGTCCTCCCGGATGAAGAACAACGCCTCATGTTGACAAGTCTTCGAAGGCTGGCGAAACGGGCTGTAGTTGTATCCACGGAATGGGTGGAAGAGCATTTGCTTGCTGCGGGGTGGGAAGTGAATCAGTATTGTGCTGTGCGTAAAGGAACGTTTATACGTCACGTTTGGTTATGCACATAGTTATATAGTAGAAGAAAACCTCCAACTCGGAAGAAATGATTTCCGGGTGTGGAGGTTTTTTTATATCCATTTTTAGAAATAATGGTAAGGCATTTGTACAATTATGCATGGAAAATAGAGGGCTAATTAGTATTTATGACTATAGTCGACCAGGTTGAGCGGCAGCTTCTTGCCCGCCAGGTAAGCTTCCAGATTTTCCACAAAAATATCAAGTGCACGATCTGTATATTGCTCTGTACTTCCTGCGATATGGGGAGTGATTAACACATTGTCCTTTTTCCATAACGGATGCTCTGCAGGAAGGGGTTCTTCTTCAAAAACATCCAGCGCAGCATAGGCGACCTGACCGCTATCCAGTGCACGAATCAGCGCTTCTGTGTCTACACTTGGACCTCGTCCTACATTGACGAAGCAGGAGCCTGTCTTGAAATGTTCAAATGCGGTTTGATCATACAAATGATGGGTTTCGTCTGTGAGGGGCAAAATGTTAATGACATAATCACCTTTGCCCAAAGCTTCATGCAGTCCGGACATATCGTACATGTGATCGACATTAGGAACGTCTTTGCCGGACCGGCGAACCCCGATGACATTCATGCCAAACGCCTTGAGAATACGGGCAGCTTCGGTGCCGATCTCTCCTACACCAACAATGACAGCCGTTTTGCCGTGCAGTTCTGGCAGTGGTTTTCCGGGATTTTTCCACTCGGCTTGCTGTTGATGAAGCATGGCTTGTCTCAGCCAGCGGCTGTGCGATAACATCATGCCTACAATAATTTCAGTGATCGGGATGGCATGTACGCCATTTGCACTGGTCACCTGAATGTTTTTTTGCTCCAAATCCGAGAATGGAAGGTTATCCACACCTGCGGACCAGACTTGTACCCACTTCAGGAGGCTGTCCTTCTTCAGGGCATGTTCTGTGACGAGTGGAGACCAGCCAACAATGATTTCGGCTTCTGTTAACGCTGCGGGGTCAATCTCCTTGGCTTTGCTAACGGTCAGCGTATAGCCTGGAGCGGCGTCTAAAATGCGCTGCTGCTGATCCGCAGATAAAGATGGAAAACATACAATTTTACCCATAGTGTGTAACCTCCTGAATTCAATTGAGTTGTAAGATAAGTGTAGCAGATTTGAGGAAATGTTGCAGAAAGGCAGGAGTGCAGCCTCATGTGCAAGTGCTGATACTTGTGTCAATCTATAATTACCCAGCTTGAAACAGGGCATATGATTATGAAATAATAGAACGAACTTTAGAGAGGTGTATACGATGATGAATAACTATTCATATACGGATCTACCATCACGGCGGGAAAGATTATTTACGGCGATACGTCTTCCGGCAGCTATTCAGGAATCTCTTCAACTCGATGCAGGAATGGTGAAGAACAGACTCGATTTTCGCAAATGGACAGACCATCGGGATTATCATATAACGCTGCAATTTCTGGGAGATACACTGGTGAGTGATATCGGGCATCTGCGGAAAGCGCTGCGTATGGCGAGTACTGGAATCGAGCCGTTTGAACTGCAAACTTCTGGATGGGGAACTTTTGGTTTGAAAGATGCTCCAAAGGTATTGTGGAAGGGTGTGGACGGCGAACTGGAGTCATTGAATTTTCTTCACAAACGGATCGTGGAGGCGACATCCACACTTGGATATGAAGCAGAGCTGAGACCCTATTCTCCGCACATTACAATTGCACGCAAATTTCTGGGTTTAGCCCCAGGAAATGAAGATAAAGGTATTTATGGGGTGCTTCCGGAACATTCCTTGGGTGCTAAATCATGGATTGTGGAGGACTTTGTACTTTATGTGACCAGGCTGGGACAATCGCCAATGTATGAGGTTGTGGATACGTTTTCATTTTCCTGAAACTCGTTTTTATGACATAAAATCACATTGACATTACGTTTATCCCTATGTAATATTAGCCATCGTTATTCAAATTCTTTTTTTTGGGTTACTTAGTTAAGGGAATTGTTGCGACAGGAGGAATCTTTCGAATGGATATTATAAGCAAGAATCGTTGGGTAGCACCGATGTTATCTGTGCTGCTTGTATGTATAGTGGGGGTTAATGTAGTCCAGGCAACTGGGAAATGGAACGAGGCAAGTGATAGTAAACAGATGACCGATCTGGCGGCTTCTGTGCAAAATAGCGCATCATCTTCTTCTGCTGGGGACAGGCGAATGATGGCAGACGGGACAAGTCTGTCTGCTGATTCATCGATTCATACGGCAAACTGGACGGCTTCATTGCCAGCCAAGGACTGGCTTACGGCTGCTCAGGAAGAACAAGAACTGAAGGAAGCCAAGGCCAAGCATAAGGCCAGAGCTGCTGCGGCGGCCAAAGCCAAAAAAGAAGCTGCCCTGAAATTGGCCAAAATAGAGAAGGCCAAAGCGGCGGCTGCTGTAACAACTCCCCCCCAAAAACTTTACTTTACGCGGACCGAACTTTTGAACCAGGAGGACTCGAAACTTGCAACCTGGTCATACAGTGTGTCCGATAAAGAGCTGCTTCTGCTGCAAAAAATAGTCATGGCAGAGGCGGAAGGTGAACCGTACGAAGGCAAAGTGGCAGTTGCCAATGTTGTCTTAAACCGGCTGCGGTCAGCCAATTTTCCCGATACTATTTACAAGGTAATCTATCAGAAGTCTCAATTCAGCCCGGTAGCCAACGGACGTCTGAAGCGTGTAGTTCCCAATGAGGACAGCGTGAAGGCAGTTAATGCTGCACTGAATGGGCAGAAGGAAGTCGCTGATGATACGTATTATTTCTTATCATTGACGCTTGCCGATGATCTGACGGTTGCTCATTCGAAGAAAAAAGTAAAAACGATCGGCCATCATACTTTTTACAAGTAATTGATCTAAAAATTCTGCAAACAGGCAGGGTAGTTAATGTATTTACATTACACGAACCTTTAAAAATACCTGAATCAGAGTTTTATTTCGGTATTTAAATGGATCTCTTTCATTTAAATTACCCTTTTTTCTGGTAAAACATACGTGGTTTTAAATGAAATTGAAGAAGGTTCCCTTCCAAAATGAGAAGGGAACCTTTTTTTGTATACATTTCGTTTCAAATTGAGCTGATATTTATCATAGGACACGTCTATCTACATTCAACACCCTCCTAGGAGAGCTCCAGGGGCCCTTAGAGGCCTTAGAATGGAATTCTGGTACCTGACAGCGTCGTGGCAGGAATTCCGGCCTTGAAGCGTTCCTTGGTCGTGGAAGAGTACTCGGCTGTAGCCGGAAATAATAATTCGTGAACAACCTGTGCACAAGACGTTGGATCGTAGGACGGTCTGTTCCACGGCTTGCGTACAACGTTCAGCTGGCTTTCAGCTTCACTCGGTGCGTTTGTCCGGTCGCACAGCTCTCTGAACCTTGTGGTAATGACGTCTGCTGAATGTATCACCTGGCCGTATCCGGCTTGTACAAAATACTCACAATTCTCTTCTTCCTGGCCTGGAAGCGGTGGGATAAACAACATCGGCAGCCCTTTGGCCAGAGCCTCCGTGCAAGTCATGCCGCCCGGCTTGGTAATAAGGACGTCCGATACGTCCATCAGCTTGCTGACTTCCCTGGTGTAACCGAGAATACGGATGTTTGGATGCTGGAAGCAAGCCATCTCTTTCATCTTCGAGATCATCTTCTCGTTGCTTCCAAGGCAAAATACAAGCTGTACCCGATCAGCCCAGGAGGTTAATAGTTTCATATGTTCTTCATCAAAGGAAAGCCCCCATCCACCGCCCATAAGCAGTGCAGTTGGCATATCCTGAAGCCCCATTTCCTGACGCAGCCGCACTTTGTCACCTGCTTCCCAAAAATCAGGATGCACCGGAATTCCCGTAACCTGAATTCGAGAGGGGTCAACTCCCCGAATTTCAAGTAATGCCTTAACCTGTGGGGTAGAGACAAGATACTGGTTTACTTCAGGATTGATCCAAGTACCGTGCACATCGTAATCGGTAATGACCGTATACAGCGGTATGTTTAGTCCCTGTCGTTTCAGCCTTGAAATGACCGCATTCGGAAATGGATGAGTGCAGATTACCGCATCCGGCTTCAACTGGGATACGACCTGTGCCGTCTGAGTATAGAAAATCCGATGCAAGGCGAGTTTGGTAAATCCGTTCAACGATTTATTATATTGTGTCCGATACAGCATGCTCACCAGTTTGGGCTGGACGGATAATGTTTTTCGATAGGCGGAAAAAATAAGCGGAGCCACCGTCGGGTTCAAAAATTTGCCGAGTTCGATAACGCGGCTATGGACGTGTGGACTGACCTTTTTGATGCCGCTTGCCAGCGCATGTGCGGCCTGGGTGTGACCGGTGCCGAAACCTTCGGATAATAAGAGCACTCTTGGTTTTCGCATGAGTTCACCTTTATTCATAAGTTTAAATTTGATAAATTCACCGTTATGCCGTACCCTTCAATACATGAATATACAGCGAAACGGAAAATCATGTTCATTCCATAAATATTTACACGAAAGTTGATGTTCTGAGACAGTCCATCTTCGTTTAATCCGTATTATTGGAACCATCATACACTATAGACGACGAATGAATCACTTTCCACTGCATTTCGGTTAAAATAAATTAACACAAATTTAAAATGTTAGGGTTGCAATCTGTTGTTGATGGTGATAATCTTAGTTTTGACCAAGTGACCAAATTGTATTTTTAGTCATTTTATAAGTGAAGTACAGTAAAGGAGGGGATATGATGGCTCCGATTGACCGGAGGCAGCAGGTCATTCATGCAGCAGCTCAGTCGTTCGCCATGTTTGGATACAAAGCTACCACGATGGATCAGGTAGCCAAGATAGCGAATGTCGGTAAAGGGACAATTTACACTTTTTTTACGAACAAGGAGCAACTATTTGATCAGATTCTGGTGGAAGTGATCCAGGAAATGAAAAATATTGCCCATCGTGAAGTGCATCAGGAAAGTGCCTTTTTTGATAACCTGTTTCGTGTGCTGGATTCATTGCTGGAATTCCGACGTGATCATGATTTATTGGTGAAGCTATCTCAGGAACTTAAGGATTTTGGAACACTTCAGGCCAAGGAGGGTCTGGACAAGGTGGAGAAGGTCATTTCCGATTTCTTGTCCAAGGAGCTGGAGAAAGCCAGAGACAGCGGTGAGATTCGGGATTGTGATCCGCAAGTGGTGGCCTTTATGATGATCCGTCTGTACATTGCGCTCACCTCGGATTGGAATAAACAGCACGAACCGCTCAGCAAAGAGGAAATCAAAAATTACTTTCGTCTTTTCTTAATGGAAGGAATTGCTGCCGTCATGTAGTTTCCAAATTTCTCTACTATAATATAGGGAGAATATGGAGTGTCTTTTGCGTGAAGGCAGTGAGGCTTGCCGAGAGGCAGGTTTGTTTTTTTTGTCCTGAATTGACCGTTTGGGGAAAGTGGTCAGTTCGTATTTCAGCAAATTGCTGAATTTATTCAAATGTTTACATCAAGTTAGTTCCTGCTCATTGAAGCAGAGAGTTAGGGGAGAAAATGACATGAAATCTTTATCCGTGTTTTTCAAGGATGTGGGATCGGCCGTGAGAAACCCGAAGGTGTTGATCCCCGTCATTGCAGTAATGTTTATTCCGATCCTGTATAGCGGTATCTATCTGGCTGCGTATTGGGACCCATATGGCCATGTAGACCAGATGCCAGTAGCCGTAGTTAACCTCGACAAGGGTGCGGAACTCGAAGGCAAATCCTTGCAGGTGGGCGACGATCTGGTGGATGAGCTGAAGAAAAATGGGGATTTTGAATGGGAATTCGTTAATGCATCTCAAGCCAAAGAGGGCATGCAGAACGACAAGTACTATATGCAAATTACGATTCCTGAAAATTTCTCTTCCCAGGCCACCACGCTGCTGGATGATCAACCACAGCCAGCTGAACTGATCTACGAACCGAACGGCAATTACAGCTTCGTAGGTGCACAGATCGGCAAGACGGCAATCAAGGATCTTAAAGCGAAGGTATCTGCCAAGGTGACAGAGGCCTATGCCGAAACGCTGCTCGACAAGTTCTCCGAAGTATCTGACGGACTGGCAGAAGCAGGCGATGGTGCGGGTGAACTGAATACGGGGGCAGGAAAACTGGATGATGGTGCAGTCAAGCTGAAAGACAATTTGGCCAAACTGGCATCCGGAACGCTGGAGCTTCAGGATGGACTATCTCCATTGAGCGATGGCGTTGATGCTCTGCATACCGGGGCTACCAAGCTGGAAAGCGGAACAACCAGTCTTGTATCCGGTCTTCAGCAGCTGCAGACTGCAGCCTCGGATCAGCTTCAAAGCGGAGCAGACCAGTTAAAGGATGGCAGTGACAAGCTGCAGGCAGGTCTTCAATCATCACTTGATGGTACAGGTAAGCTGCAGGCAGGTCTTCAATCATCCGAACAAGGCAGTGCGAAGCTGTCTGAAGGTCTGCAAAGTGCAGTGCAGGGTAGTGGAACTCTGGCGACAGGCTTACAGTCTGCCGTTGATGGAAGCAGTAAAGTTGCGGACGGTGCCCAAGGTGTGGCGGACGGTTTGAAACAGCTGGCAGCATCTAATCCGGAGCTGGCTGCAAGTGAGGATGTTCAGAAGCTGCTGGCAGCCAGTGAGGCTGTGGCAGAAGGCAGCGCACAGCTGCACGAGAGCGAACAAAAACTGGCGCAAGGTGCGAATCAGCTTCACGAGGGCAACCAGCAGCTTGCAGCAGGAGCGACTGAGCTTCACGGTGGACAACAGCAGTTGCTGGCTGGAGCCGACCAGCTGGTTGTTGGACAGCAGCAGCTGCTGGCTGGAGCCAGTCAGCTCAGCGAAGGAGGAGCGAAGCTCTCTGACGGCCTGAAGCAGTTTAGCGGCAAGTTGGGTGAAGCTGCAAGCGGCGGTACTCAGCTGGTGAATGGAGCCAAACAACTTGGCACAGGCACAAGTGCCTTGCAAACCGGCGTTGGCAAGCTGA
The DNA here is from genome assembly GCF_022346995.1 of Paenibacillus sp. ACRRY. Taxonomy (GTDB): domain Bacteria; phylum Bacillota; class Bacilli; order Paenibacillales; family Paenibacillaceae; genus Paenibacillus. The sequence continues at coordinate 29,833 of NZ_JAKRNM010000006.1, forward strand.
GCGGGGGTGTAAGTTCGCTGACAGACGGTTCCAAACAGCTTGGTGATGGTGCAGGCGAATTGGCTAATGGTTTGTCTGAGCTCAAAGACGGCTCAAGTGAGCTGGCGACCAAGCTGAATGATGCTGCTCAGAAAACGTCTGAAGTGAAGAAGACCGATGATGTGGTCAACATGTTTGCTGAACCGATTAACTCGGCTGAGAATGAAGCAGAATCCGTGTCCAATTACGGTACAGGATTGACGCCGTTCTTCCTGTCCATTGGATTGTTTGTCGGCTCCCTTATCTCGACCATTATTTTGAAAATGCGTGATACGTCTGTACCGGGTGCATCCGGCTGGAGCCGTTTTGTAAGTCGTACACTCGTATTTGGTTCCATGAGTATTTTCCAATCGGTTATCGTTGCCAGCTTTATGCTGTATGGTCTTGGTCTGGAAACGCACAGTGTAGGACTGTTCTATCTGTTCACGATTATTACGGGGCTGACGTTCATGTTGATTGTTCAGGCGCTTGTTACCTGGCTTGATCTGCCTGGACGCTATGTGGTCATTCTGCTGCTGGTATTCCAGCTTGCGGCGAGTGCAGGAACCTTCCCGGTAGAACTGATTCCGTCCTGGCTCCAGGCATTTAGCCCATGGTTACCGATGACGCATAGCATTATGGGCTTCAAAGCAGTCGTATCCAGTGGGAACTTTGATGTGATGTGGCATCAGGCTGGAATCCTGGCAATCTATGCAGGGGTATCCGTTCTGTTGACGCTGGCGTACTTCCTCTGGAGTGGCCGTCGTCCGAAAAAAGAAGCTGAAATGACTGAATCGGCCGAATCGGGTCAAGTTGTGACAGCATAAGTCTGAAGTAATGCAGAGTAATGGCTTGGATGGAAAAATAAAGTTTGTTAACCAGTATCAAAATTATGCAACATAGTAGTCAAAAAGTGCAAAGAGCTTGTGACCCCAAAATGGGCCGCAGGCTCTTTTTGTATACAAATGCATGTTCGGGCTGCATTTTGCTCGAAAACGGAATGGGAATTTGGTGATATTAAGCAGAAACACAGGCTGCATATGGAATGTTTTTCTTTTGTCAGCAGATAAAATCAGTTGTACTCTGTCTTAAAATGTGTATAATTATTCGAAAAAGAGATGAATTTAAACGTCATCACACTAAAGCTGTACTGCAAAACATTTCTTATCAGAGGTATTAAAAAGTTTAAATTGCGCTGATGTTAGGTCGGTGTTAAAATAATAGAACTATATCAAAAAAACGTCGCTCCATATCAGTGGTCGTGCCAGCGACTGCGAGTAATTATATTTGTGCTCTTTACCGGCCCATCCGGAAGCACTTCTAAAGAATGACTTCTCCTCCAGCAGCAGAAGTACTCTAAATCCAATGACCCGATTAAGGTCACCTCGATTATTCAGCAGGGTTCTCAACCTGTAGGCCCGCTCCTCCCGTTTCATTGTTGCTTGTTGCCTATGTTCTTGATCTTTCCGAAATACTTCATTATAGAAAGGTTGCGTTCCATGAGACACATCGGATTACCTCCTAAACAGGGTTTGTATGACCCACAGTTCGAAAAAGATGCATGCGGAATGGGTTTTGTTGCCAACATCAAAGGAGTACCTTCACACGATATCGTTAGTCAGGCACTGACCATGCTCAGTAATATGGAGCACCGCGGGGGACAGGGCAGTGAGCCGAATTCCGGTGACGGAGCCGGTATTTTGATTCAGATTCCACATCGTTACTTTGCACAGGAAGCGGAGCGCCTCGGCTTTGCGCTGCCAGAGCAGGGAGCATACGGCGTAGGTATGCTGTTCCTTTCTCAGGATCCTGAGATTCGTCATGCTCACGAGGAGAGCCTGAAGAAAATCATTGAAGAAGAAGGACAGACATTCCTGGGTTTCCGGGATGTGCCGACCTTTGATGAGATGCTGGGTCGCTCCGCACTGGCTGCGAAGCCTTATGTGCGTCAGGTGTTCATTGGAAGATCTGCCGATATCAACGATGAGCTCGCGTTCGAGCGCAAGCTGTATGTGATTCGCAGACGTGCTGAGCTGGCGATCCGTTATTCGGCTGATGAGAAAGAAGGCGGTTCATTCTACCTGCCAAGCTTGTCCTGTCGCAAAATTGTCTACAAAGGCATGCTGACTACCGAGCAGGTTGGACAGTTCTATCTGGATTTGCAGGAAGATCTGGTTGAATCTGCGATTGCATTAGTGCACTCCCGTTTCAGTACCAATACATTCCCAAGCTGGGAGCGTGCCCACCCGTATCGCTTCATGATCCACAACGGTGAGATCAATACGATGCGTGGTAACGTGAACTGGATGCACGCACGTCAATCGCTGTTTGAGAGCGAAGTGTTTGGTAACGATATCTCCAAAGTGAAGCCGATCATCAATCCGGACGGTTCGGATACGGCGATGTTTGATAACACACTGGAGTTCTTGTATTTGAGCGGACGCTCCTTGCCACACGTGGCAATGATGATGGTTCCTGAACCGTGGAGCACGGATGAGGGAATGGATCCGGCCAAAAAAGCATTTTATGAGTATCACAGCACAATGATGGAGCCTTGGGACGGGCCGGCAGCAATGGCCTTTACGGATGGTCTGCAGATTGGTGCAACACTTGACCGTAACGGTCTGCGTCCTGCACGTTATTATGTAACGAAAGACGATCGTATCATTTTGTCCTCTGAAGTTGGGGTCCTTGATATTGCTCCGGAAGACATTCTGTATAAGGATCGTTTGCGTCCAGGTCGGATGCTGCTCGTGGATACAAAAGAAGGACGCATCATCGCGGATGAGGAAGTAAAGGCTCTAATCGCAGCTGAGAATCCGTATCAGGATTGGCTCGATGAGCACTTGATGGATCTGAATGAATTGCCGGAAGCGCCGGAACTCCCAGATCCAAAACACGATAACGTAACCCAGCTTCAGCTGGCCTATGGATATACATTTGAAGAACTGCGCAAAGTGCTGGAGCCAATGGCGTCCACAGGGATGGAAGCTACGGGTTCCATGGGATATGATGCCCCACTGGCAGTGCTGTCGGATCGTCCGCAGCGTTTGTATAACTACTTCAAACAGATGTTTGCACAGGTAACCAATCCGCCGATTGATGCCATCCGTGAAGAGATTGTCACGTCAACGGCAACAACGATTGGTCCAGAACGCAACTTGCTCAATCCTGAACCGGAGAGCTGTCGCCAGATTCGTTTGGATACACCGGTATTGTCCAATGAAGATTTCGCAAAAATTCGTCACGTGCGCCGTCCAGGGTTCCGTTCAATGACCATCCCGATTTTCTTCACGGCTGCGGAAGGTGCGGAAGGACTTCGCAAAGCGATGGATCTGCTCTTCGAAGCAGCTGACCGTGTAATCGACAAAGGTCATAACATCTTGATCCTGTCTGACCGCGGTGTGGATGCGGAGAATGCGGCTATTCCGGCACTGCTTGCAGTGGCAGGTTTGCATCACCATCTGATCCGTCAGGGTACAAGAACCAAAGTCAGCATCTTGCTGGAATCGGCAGAGCCTCGTGATATTCATCACTATGCATTGCTGCTGGGCTACGGCGTAAGTGCCGTGAACCCTTATCTGGCATTCGAAACACTGGATGACATGATTCAGCAAGGGCTGCTGCGCGGCATCTCGCATGAGAAAGCTGTCAAAAACTACATTAAAGCCGCAACCAAAGGCGTTATTAAAATATTGTCCAAAATGGGAATCTCGACAATTCAGTCCTATCGGGGCGCTCAAATTTTTGAAGCGGTTGGCCTGAAGTCTGATTTCGTTGATCGTTACTTTACTTGGACGCCATCCCGGATCGGTGGTATTGGTCTGGAAGAAGTGGCAGCAGAGGTGCTCACTCACCATAATCGTGCCTTTACGGACAAAGACGGCAATGACAAAGTGCTGGATTCTGGCGGTGAATATCAGTGGCGTAATGACGGGGAGGAACATCTGTTCAACCCGCAAACGATTCATACGTTACAGCATGCCGTTCGCACAGGTGATTACAACCTGTACAAAAAGTATGCCAAACTGGTGCAGGGTGAAAATGATCAGTTGCTGACGATTCGTTCCATGCTGAAACTGAAACCGGCAGGGCCGGCAGTTCCGCTGGAGGAAGTGGAATCCGTTGAAAGTATTATGCGCCGCTTCAAAACAGGTGCGATGTCCTTCGGTTCAATCAGCAAGGAAGCACACGAAGATTTGGCGATTGCCATGAACCGTGTCGGTGGTAAATCGAACACAGGTGAAGGCGGGGAGGATCCGGCTCGCTTCATTAAAGATAGCAACGGTGATTCACGGCGCAGTGCCATTAAACAGGTTGCATCCGGACGTTTCGGTGTTACGTCTAACTATCTCGTGAATGCTGACGAGATCCAGATCAAAATGGCACAAGGTGCGAAACCGGGTGAAGGTGGACAGCTGCCAGGACGTAAAGTATATCCTTGGGTTGCTGAAGTTCGTGGTTCAACGCCTGGCGTGGGTCTGATCTCGCCGCCGCCGCATCACGACATTTACTCCATCGAAGATTTGGCTGAGTTGATCTATGACCTGAAAAACGCGAATCCGCGTGCGGAAATCAACGTGAAGCTGGTTTCCGAAGTCGGTGTAGGTACCATTGCTGCAGGTGTAGCCAAAGGACGTGCCGATATTATCCTCGTAAGTGGATACGACGGCGGTACGGGGGCATCTCCACAAGGTTCGATCCGTCACGCGGGTATGCCGTGGGAGCTTGGTCTTGCTGAAACACACCAAACGCTGATGCTGAACAATCTGCGTGACCGTGTTGTTCTGGAAACAGACGGTAAAATGCTGAATGGTCGTGACCTTGCGATTGCTGCGTTGCTTGGAGCGGAGGAGTATGGTTTCTCCACAGCACCACTCGTGGCACTGGGATGTATCATGATGCGTGTTTGTCAGATGGACACATGTCCGGTAGGTGTAGCAACGCAAAATCCGGAGCTGCGGAAAAATTACATGGGTGATCCGGCTCACGTGGTGAACTTCATGCGTTTTGTCGCAGAAGATGTACGCGAAATTATGGCTGATCTTGGTTTCCGTACCATTCAGGAAATGGTTGGACGTACAGACTGTCTTGAAACGGTTCAGGCAGTAGATCATTGGAAGAAAAAAGGTGTGGATCTGTCTGTGCTGCTGCATGTACCTGAGATGCCGGAAGGTTCTGCACGTTATCGTACACAGCATCAGAATCATCAATTGGAAGAGACGCTTGATATGCAGCAACTGCTGACGCTGGCTCAGCCTGCGATCGAATCTGGCCAACCGGTTGAGGCTGTTCTTCCGATTACCAACGTTAACCGTGCGGTAGGTACGATTCTGGGTAGTGAAATCACACGAAAATATGGTCTTGCAGGACTGCCTGAAGACACGGTGCAATTCAAGTTTGTCGGCTCTGCCGGACAAAGCTTCGGGGCCTTTGTACCTAAAGGTATGACCTTGACGGTTGAAGGGGACTCCAATGACTACGTTGGTAAAGGATTATCCGGGGGTAAACTGATTGTTATGCCTTCTCCGAAAGCGACGTTTGATGCTGAGGATAATATCATTATTGGTAACACGGCTCTGTATGGAGCAACCAGTGGTGAAGCTTATATCCGAGGTATTGCAGGTGAGCGGTTTGCCGTACGGAATTCGGGTGCAAAAGTCGTTGTCGAGGGTGTGGGTGACCACGGTTGTGAATATATGACCGGCGGACGTGTCGTCGTTCTGGGCGATACAGGTCGTAACTTTGCAGCCGGGATGTCCGGAGGTATTGCTTACGTATATGATCCGGAAGGCACATTCCTGCAGCGTTGTAACCTGGAAATGGTTCTTTTGGAGCGGATTGAAGATGTATCCGAAAGTGCTGACCTGCGCGGCATGATTCAACGTCATGTGGCTTATACAGGCAGTGCTGCAGGTGAACGTATTCTGGATAACTGGCAGGATTCCGTAGGCCAATTCGTTCGGGTTATTCCGAAAGACTTCAAACGGATGACAGAGCAGATCGAACGTGTTCAGGCGACAGGCTTGACGGGAGAGGAAGCTTTGCTGGCTGCATTTGAAGCCAATATGCGTGAGCTTGCGCGTGCGGGAGGTTAAGTCCCTCCTTTGAACAGGATTGCGTGAATAGGTTGTATGAAGAATAATTAGGAGCTTTATGGCTGCCAACGAGGCGCTGTAAGGCTCCTATTTGTGTTTCGACAAAATTAGAACCCGGACCAAAAACGCTATCGCCATGAGACGACAACATTGAGGAACATTCTCAAGTATAATAAGGCTAGTTTTGGAGTGCAGGGAAAGTATATATAGATAAGAGAGGTTAGCGGAATGAATATGAAGAATCCAAACAGGGGCGAACTTAAGCCGACAGGTAAACAAGTGGAAGCAACCGAGATGGACATCATGAAGGTTTTACTGCAATGCGGAATCGACCCGGAGCGTTGGAACGAGTTCATATCCTCCGTCAACAATGAGCATTAATAACCAGAATCATACACAAATATGTAGTGGAGGGAGTTAAGACGCAAAAAAACCCAGGAACCGAAGAGTTGACTACTCGGGACTGGGTCTTCCTTTGTTGGAGTTAATCCATGCTGCGTTCCATTCGGACAAAAGCAATAAAACGACGTGCCTCTTCTTCTGTTAAGGGTTTACCATCAATCATCAGGTCGAAGCGATCCAACACTTCCTTATCCGATAATTCAAGCGAGTCCACAAATTCCCGAACATCCTCATCCATAACCGCATCGCTCTGCTTCGTACGCCCTATGAGATAATCAATGGATACATTAAAAATGTCAGCAAGCCTGGTTAATACTTCAAAATCCGGTTTGCGTCGATTCTTCTCATAATGGGAGAGAGCGGCCCTGGTAATATGAATGGAGCTCGCAAGTTCTTCTTGAGTAAGTCCCCGCTGTTCCCTTAATTCAGCAATGCGATTTCCGTAGTTCATACGCTTTTTCCCCCTGAACGCCATGTCAAATATATTAAACAATCCTGAGCTATTTTTTGATCAGGGCAGCTTTCCTGCAAAATGATGACGCCTGGACAGACCTATATCCGAAATAGGTCTGTCTAAGGACATCTCATATTGTCGTAAATCAAAAGAACCATGTCCAAATACTGCTTGACATGATACAATTTGTATCGTAAATTGGACGTATGGAAGTTACAAAATGTATCATTTGGAATAATTTAAGTGTCTCCAAGTTGTCTATGCAATATACCCGTGAGAAGGAATAATGGCAACACTTGGAGGCTAATCCATTCTAAAGGAATGAAACAATGAATTCAATAATTCAGGAATGGGCCGATCTAGATTTAAATGTCCATATGTACATTCAGGAGTTTCAGGGTAAGACAGTAGACCGCAAACGACGTCCCGTTCTCTTGCTTGGGATGGATACAAAAGCGATTACTTTCCTGAGTGACCTGACTTTACCTGTATCGTCAACGATGTTGATCGGTTTGGATGTAGAAGATCGCCAAGTATGTTTAAGGCTTCAGGCAAGCTTGCAATGGAAACAGCCCTTCGGCGAGCTCACATTGTATCATTCAAGCCTGCATATTCAGCAAGAGCAGACACTATATATAACTGGACAGTTAAATCAGATGCTTCGAGAAGTGCAGTTTCCTACGGTATCCCGATTTGCCTATGAAAAGGCGGCGGAACAACCGGACCTGCAGAAAACCTATCATTACATCGATTTTACCATATGAAGCCTGACAAATTCTAAACATTTTCTGAACAAGCATGTACTTAACGCCATTTTACTATATTTCATAGCGTTATGCATTAGTTCTTTAACACCAAAAGCATTTTGCGCGATGAATAAAAGGGCGAGGGGGATCATACATTGAGGAAGTTTGGATATGGTTGAAATACACTGCCACATTTTATCAGGTCTTGATGATGGTCCGGTTCACATGGAACAGTCCATCGACATGGCCGAGAAGGCGGCAGCCTCGGGAGTTACCTCGATCATTGCAACTCCGCATCACCTGAACGGGCATTACAATAATGAACCGATTGTGGTCAATCAGGCAGTGGAACTGCTTCGTGCAGAGCTTCGCAAACGCAACATTCGCTTGGAGATCCGCCCCGGACAGGAGATCAGGGTTCATGAAGCTCTGATACGAGACTTACACGCAGGCAAATGCTGCACACTTGCCGGGAGTCGCTACATGTTGCTGGAATTGCCCTTTGGCTATATTCCCTCGCAGTTCACCGGAATACTTCATGAACTTAAAGTAGCCGGTATCGTACCTATCATTGCTCATCCCGAAAGGAATCACCCAATCCAGAATAATCCTGGATTATTGGTTGAATACATTCATCAGGGCGCGCTGATTCAGCTCACTGCCCAATCTATCATAGGACTTTTCGGACGAAAAGTTCAGAAATGGTGTTTTCATTTTTGCAAAGAAAACCCGTTTCATTTCATTTCATCCGATGCTCATGACATCCAAATTCGTTCATTTGCTATGAATGCGGCATATGAGCAGCTGAGCCGCAGGTTTGGCAAAGAACTGGTTGCACGCTTGAAAAATAATGCTTGGTCGTTATGGAACAACCAAAGTATAGACATAGAGCAAGAAAAACCAAAGGTCCTCAAACGCAGGTTGTTGTTCTGGTAAGCAGTCAGATCGATAGAATGTCATCATAATCGCCGAATTGAATGGGAGGAATACAAGGTGGAACTGAAAGAGTACATGCAAATTTTACGCAAGCGAATTTGGATCATCGTAGCCTTTGTTGCAGTTGCTTGCATTGGAGCAGGTGTCAAAAATTATTTTTTTACCGTACCTGTCTATGAGGCTAGTTCCAAAATGATTGTCAACCAAGCATATAATGCCCAAGGTGTCCCTAATCTTGATTATGCTTCTATTCAAACTAATATCAAAGTAATCAATTCGTACATGGAAATCATTAAGTCATCAGCAATCCTCGACAAAGTTGCCGCTACATATCCTGACTTAGGGCTAACGGGTAAAGAGCTAGGCGAAAGATTAAAAGTAACAACTGCAAATGAGTCTCAAGTTATGAATCTAACCGCGATTGGTGTATCTCCTGAAAAAGCAGCTAAGACGGTCAATGCTGTATCTAAAATATTTAAATCACAAATCCCCGTAATAATGAAAGTAGACAATATCACCATTCTTAGTGAAGCCAACCCTAATGAAAATACAAAACCAGTTAATTATAACCCGATGATGAACGTGTTAATTAGTTTAATTGTAGGTTTACTCTTGGCAATCGGATTTGTTTTCCTATTGGAGTATTTAGATGACACTCTCAAAACAGAAGACGAGATCGAAAAAGAACTTGGAATACCGGCCTTAGCTGTAATATCCAAGTTGAAAAAAGAAGACGCCCGCTCCTCCAAACAAACAATAATATCCCAACAACAGGTAGGTGACAATCAATATGCCACGGTTAACCAATGAGAAGATGAATCTAGTCACAATGGTAAATCCCAAATCACCAAACTCTGAATCTTATCGCAAGCTACGAACTAACATCCAATTCTCATCAATTGATAGTCAAATCCAAACCATTATGATTGCTTCCGCTGTTTCTGGAGAAGGAAAGACTACTACAATTGGCAATTTGGCTGTAACTTACGCTCAAGAGGGGAAAAAAGTTCTACTCATGGATACTGACCTGCGTAAGCCAGCTGTACATCGTATGTTTAACGTTCCAAATCATGTAGGTCTTACAAGCGTGTTGTCTAATCAGTACTCTGTGAGTGAAGTGCTGAGGGAAACCTTTATAGAAGGATTGCATGTGCTAACTTCCGGTGCTATCCCTCCCAATCCTTCTGAAATGATCGGTTCTCGTAAAATGACTTTGTTATTAGAGGAGTTAAAGGAACAATATGACGTAATTTTATTTGATACACCACCTGTTTTGTCAGTTACAGATGCCTTAATCATAAGTTCCCTATGTGATGGAGTTATTTTGGTTGTGAACTCAGGAAAAGTGAAAAAGGATGTGGTTAAGAAAGCTAAAGCCCATCTTGAACATGTTAATGCACGGATTTTAGGAGCAGTCCTAAATAACTTCCAATTATCCAAAATTAGAGCTGCGCATTACGGAGAAAGTTAACAATTTCCGGACACCAGTCTGGAGGTCATGTCTACTATACCTTTATCAAGGTAGGCACTCGGTCACACTGTGGGTAGTGTACCTTAGACGTTGATCGTCAAGGGTGTGACGTGAGGTTGGGTTGAATGCCCCTTTATGAAATTGAAAGTAAGAATTGCATCAATTTATTTCAAGGTTTCATGGATTTAAGTGGTTCAACTCATACTTTTAATCCATAAAAAAATATTAAGGATAGGGTGGTATTTATGACTAGAGTGAGGAAAGCAATCATTCCCGCAGCAGGTTTGGGGACCCGATTTTTACCCGCTACAAAAGCAATGCCAAAAGAGATGCTCCCTATCGTGGATAAGCCGACCATTCAATACATTGTAGAGGAAGCAGTTGCCTCCGGAATAGAAGACATCATCATTGTAACAGGGAAAGGAAAACGCGCTATTGAGGATCATTTTGATAGTGCGTTTGAATTGGAACATAATCTTTTGGAAAAAGGGAAGCTTGGCTTACTTGAGGAGGTTCGTAAATCTTCCAACGTTGATATTCATTACATAAGGCAGAAGGAAGCGCTTGGTTTAGGGCATGCAGTTTGGTGTGCACGTAACTTTATAGGCAACGAGCCATTTGCTGTATTGCTTGGTGACGATATTGTTGTGTCTGATGTTCCGTGCACCAAGCAGCTAATCGATCAATACGAAGCGGTGAATCAGTCAGTACTTGGTGTGAAGACCGTGAGTCCAAGCGAGACTTATCGGTATGGCATTATTGATCCATTGCATACCGAAGGGCGTTTTTCTTCCGTGAACAGTTTAGTGGAAAAACCACCACTTGGTTATGCACCTTCCAATTTGGCAATCATGGGTCGTTACATTTTGACTCCTAAAGTATTTGAGTACTTGGAAGAGCAAAGTGTGGGGGCTGGTGGAGAAATACAACTGACGGATGCTTTACAAATGCTGAACTGTGATGAAGGAATCTATGCATATGATTTTGAGGGAGAACGTTTTGATGTAGGTGAGAAACTTGGATACATTTTGACTACTCTAGATTTTGCTTTGAAAAATGCAGAACTTCGTGCTCCAGTATTAACAGCGATTGAGGAAATCTTGATGCGGGAAAAAATGAACCAAGTGCTTGTTGCAGGAGGGGATAGCCAGTGAATCTTTCGGGGCCGGAATACGTCAGAACCAATGAAGCTGTAGTCCAAGAGGGGTCGGCTGTTCTAGTTGAGGATACGTATACGCCACAAGTCAGCAGCTACTCAGGATTTATAAAACCATTTATCGATTATTTTGTAGCTGCTCTGTTACTTCTGGTTACTTCACCAGTCATGATAATTGTTGCACTATTAATTAAACTTGATTCTAAAGGTCCTATCATATTTAAGCAAGAACGTTATGGGAAAGATGGAGTCAAGTTTTGTATCTACAAATTCAGAACAATGCGTGTAGATGCGCCAAAGTACAGTGTCTCACCAACTACGAACAATGACCCTCGAGTTACAAGATTAGGTCGAATTTTGCGTAAAACAAGCTTGGACGAATTACCACAGCTCCTTAACATCATCAAAGGTGATATGAGCTTCGTGGGCCCAAGACCTGAACAAAAAAGGATTGTAGAAGAGAGTTATACTGACCTGGAAAGAAGAAGATTTTTGGTTAAGCCGGGGATCACTGGATTGTGGCAAGTTAGCGATGTAAGAAAGGATCCTATACATCACAATTTACAGTATGATTTTCACTATATTTCAAATGTCTCAATCCTAATGGATATTAAAATTTTACTTAAAACAGTTGCCGTGATGGTGAAAAGCAATACATTTTAGCTAGCCTCAAATCCATTTGGAGTGTGATTTCATTGAAACATATTGTAGTTACAGGAGCAGCCGGTTTTCTTGGCTCGCATTTGGTTAAATCGCTCATTCAACAAGGACATCGGGTAACAGGTATAGATAATTTATCTACGGGTGTTTCTCAGAATTTGAGGGAGGTAATAAACAACCCTCTTTTTCAATTCTATAAAGACGATGTAACTCAGGCTAGTTCATTAGAAGTCTTGGACCAGCAAACTGTGGATGAGGTGTATCATCTTGCGTCGCCAGCTTCACCAAAATTTTATCAGGCAGATGCTTTTGGAACGATTTGGGTAAACACGCAAGGTACTTATAATTTATTGGAACTTGCTCGTAAAAAGGGAGCTAAACTCGTATATGCTAGTACGAGTGAGGCATATGGTGATCCTGAAGTACACCCCCAGCCTGAAACCTACAAGGGAAGCGTAAATACTTGGGGACCGAGAGCTTGTTATGATGAAGCCAAGCGTCTAGGAGAAGTAATATGTTACGAATACTTCACTAAACAACAAGTTAAAGTGAAGGTCGCACGCATATTCAACACATATTCTGCAGGCCTACGTAATGATGATGGAAGAGTCATTTCCAACTTTGTTACACAGGCACTGACTGGAGAAGATATTACAGTTTATGGAGATGGATCTCAAACGCGTTCCTTTTGTTATGTCGATGACAATATTAGAGGGCTGCAGTTGCTTATGGCTTCAGAAAAAGCTAACGGTGAGATTGTGAATATTGGAAATCCTAAAGAATATACCATTTTGGAGTTAGCACACCTGATTAAAGATTTAACTCAATCCAACAGTAACGTAACATTCTCCCCACTACCTGAAGATGATCCCAAAGTAAGACGACCCGTAATTGATAAGGCGAAAGAATTGCTTGGATGGGAGCCGGAGGTTAATTTGGATCATGGACTTAGGCTTACGATAGAAAACTATCGCGAAAGTTTGCTCGAAACACAATTCGAATGAGAGGTAATTTTATGGAGAAGCATAAAAAAATATATATTGCTGGTCATAGAGGACTTGTCGGTTCTGCAATCGAACGTGTACTGCGTGAACATGGCTATACAGCCATATTAACGCGTACAAGTTCGGAGTTGGATTTGCGTGATCATCAGGCTGTTGATGAGTTTTTTGCATCAGAACAGCCTGATTTTGTTTTTCTAGCAGCTGCCAAAGTTGGCGGAATAGTTGCAAATAATGATTACCCGGCTGACTTTATTAGAGATAACCTGCTAATTCAAACAAATGTAATTGATGCTTCTTATCGTTATGGCGCTGAGAAATTACTCTTTCTTGGATCTACGTGTATTTATCCAAAGATGGCCCCTCAGCCTTTAAAGGAAGAATACTTGCTAACAGGAGAACTTGAACCAACCAATAAAGCTTACGCTGTTGCAAAGATAGCCGGAATCACAATGTGCCAGTCCTATAATCGGCAGTACGGTACACGATTCATTTCTGTGATGCCAACGAATATGTATGGCCCTAATGACAATTTCGACTTGAATACTTCCCATGTGTTACCCGCCTTACTGCGGAAATTTCATGAGGCGAAAATCCATTCCTTACCTACAGTTGAGGTTTGGGGGAGCGGTTCTCCTTTACGTGAATTTCTTCATGCGGATGATTTGGCAGATGCCTGCATCTTTTTAATGAATCAGTACGAAGAAAGTGAAATCATTAATGTTGGTGTAGGTAAGGATATATCGATTAAAGATCTGGCCCTGTTAATTCGCTCTATTGTTGGTTACGAGGGGGAAATTGTATTCGATACATCCAAACCAGACGGCACGCCGCGAAAACTGGTCGATGTGACTAAAATCAAAAGATTGGGTTGGTCCGCTCGTGTTGATTTAGAAGAGGGTATTCGTTCCATTTACGACGCATATGTTAGTGACTCGCTTGTAAAAAGATAAAACTATTAAAACGGGTGGAGGAGTTCTAGATGAAAAAAGCTTTAATTACCGGGGTTACAGGTCAGGATGGATCGTATCTTGCCGAGCTGTTACTAAGCAAAGGTTACAAAGTATATGGGATGCGCAGAAGAACAAGTACACCGAACTTTGAGAATGTAGAGCATATAAAGGATCAGATTGAGTGGGTGTCTGGCGATCTGACTGACCTGGCCTCTTTAATTGAAGCCGTTCGGTTGAGTGACCCTGATGAGGTCTATAACCTGGCTGCACAGTCCTTTGTTGCAGCATCTTGGCCACAGCCGTTGGCTACGGGACAGATTACTGCTCTATCGGTAACCAACATGCTTGAGGCAGTACGTTTAGTTAAACCATCCGCTAAGTTCTATCAGGCTTCAAGTAGTGAGATGTTTGGTCGTGTCGTTGAGACTCCGCAGAAGGAAACAACCCCATTTTACCCACGTAGTCCCTATGGCGTAGCCAAAGTTTACGGGCATTGGATTACCGTTAACTATCGTGAAAGTTATGATATGTTCGCATGTTCTGGGATATTGTTTAATCATGAATCTCCTCGTCGGGGTATTGAGTTTGTTACTAGGAAAGTAACAGATGGAGTAGCGCGTATTAAGCTAGGATTAGCTACAGAATTAAGGTTGGGAAATCTGGACGCGAAGCGTGACTGGGGTTTTGCAGGAGACTACGTTAAGGCGATGTGGTTAATGTTACAGCAGGATCAGCCCGATGACTTCGTTATCTCGACTGGAGAGACACATACCGTTGAGGAACTGGTTAAGGTGGCTTTTGAATATGTAGGTTTAGATTGGAAGAACTATGTTGTTCTCGACGAGAAATTTGTTAGGCCAGCTGAGGTTGATCTCTTACTGGGTGATTGTTCAAAAGCAAAGCAAGTACTCGGCTGGGACCTGGAAGTAGATTTCGAGCAGCTTGTTCATATGATGGTAGATGCTGATATGAAACGATTGTCCCAATATAAAGAGATGGTTAGCATATAGGCGCTTATGGGCAAAGGTGTACTACACTTATTTGGAAGTAATGTCTCCATTAAAATAGTTGCTATTTTATTTTCTTTCTATATCGCTAAATATTATGGGGCACATTTTTTAGGTATCTACACATTGTTTTTCTCTATCTATGGTATTGGACAATTCACTTGCAAATTGGGACTATTCTACGCTATGGAGAAGAGAATTAGTGAAATTCGCAAGGATGAAGGTCAAATCATCACAGTCACGATATTAATAAATGCGGGTTTGTTAATCATTTCGTTATTGACAACATTTATATTTCGATCGTTTCTGAACAGTTATATTGGTGTAGAGAATGCCGCATATTACTTGATGTTTTGCATCGTCATTGCTAATTTTGGTAATTTACTTTCAATTTTGATTAAAGCCCAAAAAAATATTGTTGCATATTCAAGGATCATGTTTATTAAAGAAGTTGTGCCACGTGTATTCTCAATGATCGTTCTGATATGGATTGGAGATATTCGTGTATTATTTACGGCAATTATTGTGGGAGAAACGGTCGCATCCATTTATTCGTTAATAGCTCTTAAAAAGGTGAAGCTTGAACGACCTTCCAAGCACGCATTTGGTCAATTGTACTCTCTCACGAAATACAATGCTGTTATGGAGGTCCGCACTTTAACGTTTAGCTGGATCGATGTGTGGATGATTGGTTTCTTCCTTACCAAAGAGTTAGTGGGAATCTATCAATTAGCTTGGCAGATTGCCAGCGGGATATTAATTGTTAATAAAACATTGGCAACCGCGTATTTTCCTTATTTCAGTGAATGGGCAGCGAATAATAAACTCGGCCAATTGAAAAATTACTTAAACAAAAAAGTATATATGTATTTGTTATTTCCTATTCCCGTATTCTTTGGTAGTTTGATCTACTCTGAAGATATCATGAGATTATTTAACAGTACATTTGCCGAAGGCAAGTGGGTGCTTGCCATATTGGCAGTGTGTGCGATATTCCGCTCAATACAGGAACTTTATAGTAAAGTGCTGGTTGCCATGGATCATGCCAGATTGTCTTTTATTGCTTCTACTTACTCAGGCATTGCTAATATTGTTTTCAACCTCGCTCTGGTACCTTTGGTCGGAATTGAAGGTGCTGCAATATCAACATCCCTTTGTGCAATTATTGATTTTATGATATGTAGGCACTACCTGAAGAAGGTATTCAATTACACTATGCCTAAAATACAATACCTTCCCAACATTGCTGCTTCATTTATTATGCTCGTCATGCTTGTATTATTAAAATTTGGATTGGATATAAGTAATATCTTTGTTGGGCTATCACTGGGTGTAGCGTTCTGGTTTATGTCCTTACTTTTCAATAGGACTTATCGTAATGAACTGTTGAACGTGGCGACAGTAAGAAAACTAAGGCAAAAAATGAATGGCTAGAATAAATGGAACAAGCTGAAGTGGAGTGATGATATTGGATAACATGACCGCGGTCATTGTTACAGATGATAATTACGCTCAACATCTGGGGGTCACACTGACTTCAATGTTTGAGAATAAAAAATCAAATCAACTGTTAAAAACTTACCTGATCAGCAACGGACTAAAGCCGGAAAATCATAAGAAGCTGAAACGGATTTTTGAGAAATACCAATCAGAATGCATTTTTTTGGATATCGACGCCAAAAAATTTGCGCACTTGTCTGTCAAAAATCACATGAGTCATGCTGCATATTATAAAATTTCCATACCTGAACTTATTCCGGAGGATAAGGTTATTTTCCTGGATTGTGATCTTGTGATAAAAGAAGACATTTCTAATCTGTGGAACATCGATATATCTGATTTCTATCTTGCTGCCGTGGAAAACCCTGAATTTGACCGATACGATCAACTTGGTATCCCAAGAGGTTCCCGAACATTTAATTCGGGTGTAATGCTGCTAAATCTTAAAACTTGGAGAGAAAACAATATCTCGGAAAAAGTCATGGAGTTTCTTTTGAGTAACTCTCATAAAACAGCACTGCATGACCAAGATGGATTTAACTCTGTACTTTACGATAAATGGTTACCGATAGTTCCCAAGTGGAACCAACAAACCAAATTCTTTAGTATGAAGTTGGATGAATCATCTTTCATTCAAGAAGAATGGGAGGAGGCAATTAAGAATCCAGCAATTATCCATTACACAACTTCATCGAAGCCCTGGCAGTATACGAACATACATCCGTTTAAAGAAGAGTACTACAGTTATCTTAAGTTGACAGAATGGCATGATTTCGTCCCTCAAGGTAAGACCTTCAAAAATCAAGTCAAGAAGTGGATCATTATGGCTCTTCCTACGCCTTGGTTAGTACGTATTCGCAAGAATTTACAAATAAGAAAAAACAAAATGATATACGATGATGTTGCCAAATGATAAGCCATCCTTGGTTCAATGAAAGACACTGAACAAAAGGGGAATTTTGCATGCCCACCTACTTAAGAAACATCAATTTACAGCTCTTTGTTGCCACTATGGCTCCGCTAGGTTTTTTCTACAAAAAAGGCGAAGGTGGCGGAATATTAGATATCACACTTTTAATATATGTGATTCTGTACGTAATGGTTGCTTATAATATGTTGATAAAAAAAGAGAAGCTAAATCTTATGAAATATGATGTAATCGTTTATCTGGTTCTTGTAGTTATGAGTTTTAGCCTTCTATACACTCCTGAACCGATGGCGGGATTAGTAAAGTTTATGAAGTTCACTGTCATGGGAATTGGCATGATATATATACTTCGGTCTTTTATAAAAAATAAAGATGATATTACGAAATTCTACAGATATTTTGTTTTCAACAGTTTTGTGGTTCAAATGCTTATACTTATTGATTTTGCAGCTAATAAATTTCCTGTAGGTAGGTACAAATACCACGGGGTACATCCTATTGCAACAGCCATGTTAGGTGCTACGACGCTGTTGATTGTGATCTTGCTGTTCTCAGCCAAAAAAATGAAGTTCTCAGCAACATTGATCTTAATACTAACAAGCGCAACAATTTTAATTATTGGTGCGTCCAAAGGCCCTATTCTGTCCATTGCAGTCACTTTGTTTCTCATGGTAAGGGGACTTAAGAAGGTCAATCTTAAGCTAGTTCTTATACTTGGCGGAATCCTTATTGCGCTGCTCAATCTGAGTGTGGTACAAAAATATACGGAATTTTTAACGGATCGCATCACGAATACTGCTGAATCAGAGTCTTCGGCTGTGCGGTTGAATCTGTATGATCAGGCTGAAAGAATTTTTTATGAAAAACCTCTAACGGGTGCAGGGATGGGTACACTTAGGGAGTATCCTCATAATCTGTTTTTGGAAGTTGTTGCCGAAAACGGGATACTGTTAGGGTTCATGTTAATTATTGTTTTATTAATGGTGTGCAAATCCTATGTTGGCTTCTTGCTTAACAAGTCTGTGGACATTAATTACTCACTCTCGCTATCCCTTGTGATAATGTCATTTATAAGTTTGATGGTTAGTTGGACTTATGTGGATCAGAAATATCTGTATATGGGTCTCGGAACACTTATTATGGTGCACGGTTCTCTTTATGCTCAGCCCAAGAATGATATACAAATGCTGATCAGCTCAGAGAAAGCGTTGAGAACAACTACTCTTTAAGAGGAGAGAATACATGCTTAGGACGTTATTGATTACTAATCAGATAGCACCTTATCGAATTCCTGTTTATAACAAAGTTAATCAGAGTGCTTCCGTTGATTTAACTGTATGGTTTCTGCAGGAAAAGGAGTCAAACCGAGAATGGAATATAGATTACTCCGAAATGGAATTCGCCTATGAACAATTGCGCGGGTTCCATATTTTTTTGCAAAAACTTGATATGGGAGTGCATCTGAATCCAGGGTTATTTTGGAGATTGATTCGGTTTAATCCTGACGTAGTTATGACAACGGGGTATGAAGCACCTGGATATTGGACTGGTATGGTATATGCAAAGCTTTTTCGAAAAAAATTCGTTGTTTGGTACGGCAGCACGCTTCACAGCAGCAGAGTCCAAAATAAAATATTTAACGCGATTAGGCGATTCTTTTTTGGCAAAGCTGATGCATTTGTATCGTACGGAACTGAATCCGCAAAGTGCATGGAACATTATGGGGTGGATCCCGAAAAAATTATAATTGGTTATAACACAGTTGATGTAAAGTATTACCGACAATATTACAAAAACAGCAAAAATGAACTGATTGGGAATGCCGGCAAAATGCAATTCCTATATATCGGGCAGTTAATCGAACGCAAAGGATTGCTTCAAGTATTAGAGGCCTTACGTGAAGTGGATTCCGAGAACTGGGTGTTTAAAATTGTAGGAAGCGGAACGGACGAATCCATTCTGAGGAAGAAAGTGGAAGAGTATGGGTTATCCGAACGTGTTTTATTTGAAGGTTATAAGCAAAAGGATCAACTTGGCTCCTATTTGGCACAGGCAGATTGTCTGATTTTCCCTTCACTAATTGAGGTATGGGGGCTTGTTGTTAATGAAGCGTTAGCAACAAATACTTTTGTGTTAGCATCCAAGTATGCTGGTGCCACAAAGGACATTATCGTTGATAAAAAAAATGGTTTGGTGATAGATCCGTTGGATCAGCGAAACATGACTGAGGCATTTCAGTGGGTGATGAATCATAAGGACTACATCCAGTCTCAACGGTCCCAGGATCTTAGTTTATGGCGCAAATTACATCCAAACTCTTATGCACGCTCGGTTGAAACAGCAATCAAAAAAGCTGCATTGTGAGGAAATTGACATGGAAAATAAAATTAGACTGGATTTATATGATCAGACGGGATATTCGCGCGGAAGAAATGGAGTCATTGTATTGTTATGGTGGCTAGTACAGGGTTCTATATTTCGCTTTTCTCTTCATCAGATGTATGGATGGCGCAAATGGTTATTAACTCTGTTCGGAGCTGAACTTGGGAAGGGAGTCAAGATCAGATCGTCTGCCAAGTTTACTTACCCGTGGAAAGTGAAGATTGGAGATCACAGTTGGATTGGAGATAATGTGGAGTTCTATAGTTTGGATAGTGTCACAGTAGGAAATCACTGTGTGGTTTCACAGAATACGTATCTTTGTACTGGAAGTCACCAGTTGAATGATCCCACGTTTGGTTTAATTACGAAACCAATTGTAATCAAAGACGGCGCTTGGATTGCAAGTGATGTTTTTGTTTACCCTGGTGTAACGATAAATGAAATGGCCATTGCAGGTGCAAGAAGCACTGTAATAAAGGATATTCCCGCCAATGAAATACATGCAGGCTATCCTGCAGTGTTTATAAAGCAACGTTTCTCTCAGCATTTGGGGGTAACTACGATACCGTTTGATCGGTTGGAAAGTGAGATGATCAGATAAGATGAAGCCAAAAATAGTATTTGTCATCAATTACTTTTACCCAGATGTAGTTTCAACAGGACAGATTATGACGGAGTTATGTTTATACCTTCAAAATGATTTTGATATCACAGTAATTGCTGCACAAGGGAATACTGGGGGGGCTCTGGAGAAGCAAGGTCGTTTCGTCTTAGATCATTTAGAGCAAATCAAAATTATAAAAATCAATCTTCCCGAAGTAAATAAAGAGGATAAAATAAGCAGGATTAAGTATATTTCGACTTATTTCATCTGGGCTACTATCGCATTGCTCAAACAAAAAAACGTGGATCTCATATATACGATCTCTCAGCCACCTGTATTAGGTGGTGTCATTGGGACAATAGGGAAAATATTAAAAAAGACCAAGCACATCTACAATATACAAGACTTCAATCCTGAACAAGCAGAAGCAGTCGGATATAGTAAAAAGAGATGGATAGCGAATACAGCTAGATGGATTGATACGCTCAGTTGTAAGTTAGCAGATCATGTAGTGACAGTCGGTGAAGATATGAGAGAAACGTTGGAACGTAGATTTCATTACAGAAAAGTAACTGATAATTCAGTGATTCATAACTGGACAGACGAACAAGAGATCATACCACTTTCCAAAGACCACCCAAAGGTTGAGGCATTTTTGAAAGAACATGATCTGGAAGGTAAATTCATAATTATGTATTCAGGAAATCTTGGACTGTATTACGACTTGGAAAATTTGATTAAAATGACAGGAAGATTTGCCGGCTATCGTGATCTTGCCTTTGTATTTATAGGCGAGGGTGCTGTAAAGCGACAAATGCAAGATTATGTTGAACAGCATGGCATTACTCAAGTATATTTTCTTCCTTTTCAGCCCAAGGAAAACCTGAGGTATTCCCTAAACGCGGCAGATGTTCATCTGGTGGTCAACCAAAAAGGGATTAAGGGTGTTTCTGTCCCCAGCAAAATTTATGGTGTAATGGCTGCCGGGAAACCTGTTTTGGGAGTACTTGAGCAAGGAAGTGAGGCTTACCGAATTATAGGGGAGAGTAAGTGTGGGCGATTAACGGAACCACAGAGCTATGACATGTTTGTAAAGCATGTGAAAGATCTGTACATGTTAAATCGTGAAGTTCTTAAAAGTATGGGTATGGAAGGAAGGGTTTACCTAGAGAAACATCTTAAAAGAGATGTATCTATGGAGAAATACAGGGTATTACTTAGCAGACTTGCATCGAAAGCAACAGACCACAGGATGGTTGAGAAGAGAGAATATGCTGCATCTGAATAGACTGCAAAGTTATAAAACCTAAGGGGGAATGGCAAATGAAGGTTGTGCTGTTGTCAGGTGGATCTGGTAAACGGCTTTGGCCATTATCCAATGATGCGCGCTCAAAACAGTTTTTGCGAGTACTTCAAAATGATAACATGCAAATGGTGTCAATGGTCCAACGTGTGTGGCATCAACTTGAATTAAATGGTTTGGGTGCTGACAGCTATATTGCAACAGGCAAATCCCAAATCGAAATGATGCAGACCCAGGTAGGTACAGATATACCTTTGATAGTGGAACCAGAGCGAAGGGATACATTTCCGGCTATTGCTCTTGCAGCAACCTACCTATATTCCGTACAGAGTGTAGGGCTCAATGAAGTAGTAGCTATTCTTCCTGTTGATCCTTATGTCGAGGACCATTTCTTTGAAGTAGTAAAGCAGTTGGAGGAGGCAATTAATTCTTCAGGTGCTTATATTGGGCTTATTGGTGTGAAGCCTACATATCCATCCTCGAAATATGGCTATATCATTCCTGAAACAGCCAATCAACCTCTAAGCGGATTGAATATGATGCAGGTTCTAAGCTTCCAGGAAAAACCTACAGAGGATGAGGCAGATCTATTAATCAACAATGGGGCACTTTGGAACTGTGGTGTATTCGCTTTTAAACTAGACTATATTATCAATCATTTGCAAAAAAACGGCCTGCCAATTCAATATGATGAACTTCTCAAACAATATGGTAACTTGCCTAAAATCAGTTTTGATTACGAGATACTGGAGAAGGAACGTGAAATAATTGTGGTCCCATATGAGGGGTATTGGAAGGATCTAGGCACCTGGAACACACTCACAGAGGAGATGGGATCTGGACAGATCGGAAAGGGCATTATTAGTGAAGACTGCACAAATACTCATTTGATTAACGAATTGGATATTCCTGTTGTAGTTTTAGGAGTCTCGGATCTTGTAGTAGCAACGAGCCCAGACGGGATTTTAGTAACCGATAAAAGTGCAAGCCCCAGAATAAAAGATACGATTACTTTTAATAATGTTCCCAAATATGAAGAACGTCATTGGGGCTGGTGCAAGACGCTGGACATACAGCAATATGAAGATGGTAATCAGGTGGTGACCAAACGACTGCATGTGCTTGCGGGAAAAAACTTAAGTTATTGTCTTAATCGTAGTAGTCAGGAAGTATGGACAATTGTTAAAGGGTCAGCTGAATTTATACACAATGGTAACCGAATGAGCATTAAGGCAGGTAATGTTATGCATATACCAGTCATGACCATGCATGGACTCAAAGCGATAACTGATGTTGAATTTATTGCTGTTCAATCCGGGCCTGTAATTATGGAGAACGATTCAGTTGAACTTTATACCGATTGGGAAGAAATTGAACAACATTGTGTGAAGATCTAGGATGAGATCCAAGCCAAAGTTGATTTTTTACATTTCTGATTATGGTTATGGTCATGCAACAAGAAGTATAGCTCTGATCAGGGAATTGATGCTGCCTAAGTATGGTATAGGTCACTTAACAATCTGTTCAGGAAAAGCTTTGACTTTTATTCAAGATTCGTTACCTTGTGATCATCGGATAGATTACAGAGAACTTTCTCTTGATTTGGGATATGTTCACGAAGCAGGAAGTATGGATTTGTCTTTAGATTTATTTCAAGAAAGATATGAATATCTTCAGTGTTCCTTTTCCGATATGGTTTCTGGGGAAAGGGATTTTTTAGTTTCCAAACAATTTGATATGGTATTATCCGATATCTCACCCGCTCCACTATTGGCTGCATCGCAACTGAAAATAGTTTCAGTCGGTATATCCAATTTTACTTGGTACACAGCATATGAAGAAGCGCTTAACTCTGAACTCATACATTTTTTGGAGAGCTGCTATCGTTGCATGGATTACTTTGTAAGGTTACCTGGTGGGAATTCTGAGCCTGCTTGGGGAAGATGTGGGGAAATCTCAGTAGATTTTTACTGCCGTAGTGTAGATCCTATCGAAGAAAAGCGTATTCGAGCACAACTCGACCCTTTCCATAATAAAACGATAGTATTTTTTGGGCTGGGTATGGGTATCGAACTTACAGACCTCCCCAATATGAAATTACTGAAAAATGAGAACTTTATTTTTATTGTTTCCTCCAACATGGGTATTTCTGGACCTAATATCTTCAATATTGATAGGGACTATACAGAGACACAAAACTTTGTTGCTGCCTCAGACATTGTACTATCAAAACCTGGATGGAGCACCGTTAGTGAAGCGATTGTTTCACACAAACCTTTGATATTACTCGAGAGAGAGAAAATGCCAGAGGATCGCAAAACCATTGATGCTGCCAGGCTGGTTACGAACACGGTCACAATCTCTTGGAATGAGCTAAGAGATATGGAGGACCCTAAATTTTATTATAGAATGCTCAAATCTCGTCAGCGTAACTTCCTTCCTCTTGATATGAAGAAGTCTGGAGTGGAAGTTATCTCTGAATTCGTTACAAATCTTTTATCTTTTCATATAACAACGTGATTCACATATTTTATATAAATAATAAAAGGTGATGGAGGATGAGAAATATGAAATTAACAGTGATTGGTACAGGTTACGTAGGACTTGTATCGGGTGTTTGTTTCTCGGAACTTGGGAATGAAGTGGTTTGTGTTGATAAACTGGAAAGCAAAATTGAAATGTTGAACAAAGGTGAAGTCCCCATCTATGAGCCAGGGCTAGAAGAACTTATTGCAAAAAATAAACTTGCAGGACGTTTGCACTTCACAACAGATTTAACGAGTGCGGTGCAGCGAGCAGATATTATTATCATTGCAGTTGGTACTCCTCCACTTCCTGCTGGTGAGGCAAATCTGGCATACATCCACCAAGCTGCTGAAGACATTGCACTTGCAATGAATGGTTACAAAATCATTGTTACCAAAAGTACAGTACCTGTAGGAACTAACGAGCAGGTGGGTGAGATTGTCAACAGATACAGCAAATTCCCTTTTGCTATAGCCTCAGTGCCCGAATTTTTAAGAGAAGGCTCGGCCGTTCAAGATACTCTTAACCCGGACCGAATTGTTATTGGTTCTGCTAGTAGAGATGCTTATGAGAAGTTGTCCGCACTGCATAGTGACTTAACATCGAATATTATTCTAACGGATGTTCGTTCTGCAGAGATGATTAAATATGCATCAAACGCCTTCTTATCCACGAAGATTTCTTTTATTAATGAAATCGCTAATATTTGTGAAAAGGTTGGAGCTGACGTTACCCGGGTTGCTGAAGGTATGGGATATGACAAACGCATAGGTGCTTCTTTCTTACAAGCTGGAATAGGTTATGGCGGATCTTGTTTTCCAAAAGACACACAGGCACTGATTCATATTGCCAACAGTGTTGAGTATGATTTTAAATTGTTACAATCGGTTGTCGAAGTTAATACGAAACAGCGCTTGAACATTATTGATAAGTTGCACGAAGCCCTAGGATCTTTACAAGGGAGTCGAATTGGAATCTGGGGTCTTGCTTTTAAACCCAATACTGATGACGTAAGAGATTCTCCGGCCATTGAGATTATAAATAAGCTACTTGAGTTAGGTGCAACTGTTCAGGTATATGATCCGATTGCAATGGATAACTTTAGACGGGAAATTACTGATGCATCAATGATTCAATGGGCTGAAAATGCAATGCAGGCAGCTGTGGGATGCGATGCTTTATGCCTTTTAACAGAGTGGTCAGAATTCTCGTCAATTCATCTTAACGATCTGGCGAGGGTCATGAATCAATCTATATTGATTGATGGACGTAATTCGTACAGTTCAGAGCAAATCATGAATTCTACATTTGAGTATTACTCTGTTGGACGCCCAAATCTGACTAAAATTGTATCTGATACAGTTCCATTGGCTAACTAAATCATTTATTGTTTGAAAATCTATGAATCTGCTCGGAAATCACGTAATTACAAGGTGTATTCGTGATTTCCGAGCAGAAATTTTTTACTCATAAATATCTAAGGGGATATGTAATGAAGCTATGGCTCAAATTAACTTTAAGTGCATTATCTCTAGTAATAGTAGGTATTGTTGGTTACAGTGCTTTTGTATATTACACTGTAAAATCAACAGCAGACAACATTTACGAACCACTTGATCCAAAAATTAAACCAGTAAACATTGTAACGGATACAAGGGGGGGACAAGAAGTTGATATCCAGGCTAAAGATCCTTTTACAGTTATGGTGATGGGAGTGGATGAGCGGAGCACAGACACAGGCCGTACCGATACAATCATTGTCCTAAGCATTAACCCTGCTAAAAAATCAGTACTTATGTTTAATATTCCTCGAGATACAAGGACTGAAATCGTAGGTCATGGAACAGTGGATAAAATTAATCATGCTTATGCCTTCGGTGGGGTTAATATGGCCATAAACACTGTGGAAAAATTCCTGGATTCACCAATTGATTATTATATCAAGGTAAACATGGAGGGCTTTAAGCAGCTTGTTGATATTATGGGCGGTGTGGAAGTTAATAATCGATTCGCATTTGACTATCAAGACCATCACTATGATGAAGGATTAATCAAGTTGAATGGTAGGGAAGCACTTGGATACACAAGAATGCGTTACGACGACCCACGTGGAGATCTGGGGAGGAATAGCAGACAAAGACAGGTGCTAGAAAGTCTCATCAAGACCACTCTTCAAGTATCAAATGTTATACACATACAAACGATTATTAGTGAGATTGGTAATAATGTAAAAACCGATTTCACGTTTGATGAGATGAAAAGCCTTATTCTTGATTACCGATCTGATCTGGAACATATTGAAACAGTGGAGCTTGAAGGAAAGGGTACTAAAATCGACGGAGTTTACTATTACTTGATTGATCAGGAGGAACGAGATAGAGCTCATGATTTAATACAACAACACGTAGCTAAAAAATAAAGTATGGAGATGGCATATGGATAAAAAGCTGGTTAACGAGATATTTTGGCTCCGAAGTATATCATGCTTGGCTATTGTGTTAATTCATGCAATTGAAACTTCAATTGACTATTATTCAACACAATCAGGATCAGCATTAGTCTCACTTCAGACTCTTCACCTGTTTTTGCTGTTTGCCACACCAACATATGTATTTATTTCTGAATTTTTATTAGCGAAAGCCTATAAGGATGGTGTGCCCTCGGGTTTCTTTATGAAAAGAGTAAAAAACCTTCTAATTCCTTATTGTTTCATGGGGGTGGCTTACGCGGTAATTGAAGCAAAAGATACCTTTACTTGGAGCTCTTTAATAGTTGCAACTGTAAAAAATATTGTTATGGGCGATTTTGTAGCTTGGTTCATCCTTCTCATATTTCAATTCTATATACTTCATATGATTCTAAGTAAATTTTTGAATCGTATTCGTCCTTTCAATGCACTCGTTATCTCCTTTGTTATAAATATTGCGTACTTAGGATTCTTTAATCTTACTCAGCCACTAGCAGTGATCCCTTTTCATGATTACATTTGGGCACGTGGTTATTGGATTCCATGTCTAGGCTGGATATTTTATTTTACAGTTGGTTATTATGTTGGGCGTAATTACAATGATATTGTTCAATGGATACATCGTCGTCAACTCTGGATATTCGGCTCAACTTTATTAGCGTTGGGGCTTGTTTTTTTACTTGATGATCTTATTTTTAGCAAAACAACGTCTAAGCGACCAGATATGCTCATATACACTTGCTGTGTCATTGGACTGATTTTTTATGTTTCCAACAAAGTAAATAAGGTCCCACCTTGGGTCTATTATATAAGCAGCTACTCTTTCAGTATCTATTTGCTGCATAAACTTATTATGACTTTTATTCCCCCAATACCCAAAATGGGCATGTTCTCTTATGTAGCTATTTTATTCATAGGTAGTTTAATCGGATCTGTTATCGTAGCATATCTGTTTAATCGAATCCCCTTTGGTAAATATGTAGTTGGGGGTATTCAAGAGATCAAAAATAAAGAGTCCATGCCTTCAATTCAAACCAAAACTGCCATAGAAACATAGTAATTAAGTACGCAAAAATACTGATATAAGAGGAGGCTAAAAAATGCGGCGGAATTCTGTAAATGTTCAGAAAAAAAGTAAATTGCGGATACGCCGATCACTTTTGTTGCTAGGTGCTATAGCATTCATTACCTTATGGATTTTGCTAATATGGTCAATGTCAGCTCAGTCATACCAACAACAAACTATCCAACCATTACTTCATAAGTTGTCTGATCAGGTAAGGATAGGGTTTACTCTACCTAATGTAACCATTAATTATGGTGAGAAGCAATATTCACTACAACAGAAACCATTTGACTTTCTAGAGTTTATCTTCAGGAAAGGCGGTCATTTGTTTATCTATGCAGTATTAGCCGCGTTGGTTTATGGAACATTGCGATATAGGAAACAAAGCACTATAACAGCTGTTTTGATCGCATTATGTGTTGTGATTCTAATTGCTTGTATTGACGAGTATATCCAACAGTTCAGCCCTAATCGTACTGCCTCTATACGAGATGTAGGAGTCGATTTTGTTGGAGGAAGTTTAGGGATTATATTCTATACATTAGGTAGAAAAATGTTTAAACGGAGTTCAAAGAACTAGATTTGATCTTGAATAGAGGGATTTCCCAGGAAATGCTCTTGTCCCTCCAGCTTCTACTTTCCTGCTATTCATCATAAGAATGGAGTAGGACAGGAGGGACGAACATGCTGCGAAGACGCAATCGTAATGCCTTGTTCAAAAAGATCGGATTCATCGCACTTGTGCTGTTGCTGCTATGGCTAATAGGCAGAACCATCCCATATCTTTTTCGTGCCGATGCGCCGGACGATGCCGCTTCGGTGGTTGAAGAGTTTTACAAGTTCGAACAAGCGGGCGATTTCGGCAGCTCATGGGAACTGTTTCACCCATTAATGAAAGAGCGTTTCTCCAAAAGCGCTTATTTACAGTCCAGGGCTCATATCTTCATGCAGCATTTTGGAGTGGAAACCTTTGAGTTTGAGATGGAAAAGGCGGAGCGGGAATTTGATGTTACGGTGATGGATGGCGTAAAACCGTTTCCCGAGGCGTACAAGATCGGAATAACGATGAAGTACAGAAGTACTTTTGGGCAATTGGACATTGTACAGACCTGTTATGTCGTGCAGAATGGACAGGAGTGGACACTGCTCTGGTATTACCCTGGCAAGGGCGAGGAACAGCATTCAAGTGAGAGCAACGAGTGATCCCCATAATGTGTGGAGGTAGTTTAATATACACCCATACTTTGCATCATATTGTATCGTTGTTCCTAATTTGAGCTCTATAAATGCGAGACTTTTGTCGCATTTATAGAGCTTTTTTTGTGTTCCACCCTATTTTAAACCCGGAAAGGGCTTGACAACAGTCCCGGGGTCAAGTAAATTACGAGATAGATACAAAATGTATCAAAATTCAGCTTCTAACGACAAATAACAGGGACAACATAGCTCCTTGTTGAGGGGAAGGAATTTCTGTGATCGAAACGAGCCGCTTTTACTGTGTCAGTTGTGGGATGATTGTGTCGGTTGGTAGAGGCTCTGTCGAATTAAAGGAAGAGGGCTATGGAGGCAATCACGTATTTCGCACCGGATTTTACCGGAGTGAGATGCCGCTTGGATGCTGTGGAGCGTGTCAGATCCATATGAAGCGTAAGGAGAACACCCAGTTTACGGGACATTATACCAAAGATTATGATACACTATGTTCATATGAGAGGCGGGCATGATTCATAAGCCTGTCGATGAGGGAGGGAATTGCATGCAGCAGGAGCCGGTCGTCCGACTTCAGGGCGTCAGTAAAATCATATCTTCCCGATCGTTGGTCAGCGACCTGACTCTGGATATTTCTCCGGGGCAGGTTTTTGGTTTTTTAGGGCCTAATGGTGCCGGGAAAACAACAACGATCCGAATGATGGTCGGACTAATGTCCATTAGTAAGGGAGATATTTTCATCTCGGGACATAGTATCAAAAATGAATTTGAGCAGGCAGTGGCCCAGGTAGGTGCCATTGTAGAGAATCCGGAGATGTACAAATTTCTCACCGGATATCAGAATCTCGTCCATTTTGCCCGCATGTCACCAGGGATTACCCAAGAACGCATCGCGGAAACCATTGAGCGTGTGGGGCTTACCGCCCGTATTCATGACAAGGTGAAAACCTATTCTCTGGGCATGCGTCAGCGTCTTGGTGTCGCCCAGGCCATATTACATAAGCCGAAGCTGCTTGTACTGGATGAGCCAACTAACGGTCTTGATCCGCAAGGGATTCGGGAGCTTCGGGATTATCTTCGTCAGCTCACCCGTGAAGAAGGCATTACGGTCTTTGTGTCCAGCCACTTGTTGTCAGAGATGGAGCTCATGTGTGATACGGTTGCCATTATCCAAAATGGTAAGCTGATCGATGTGAGAAACCTCAAAGCTGAAGCTGGAGCAGATGCACTCGCGGAAGTTGCCTTTGAGGTGAATGATACACAGCGCGCCTCGGAACTGATTCAAGATGCTGTGGTCCAAGGTAACATGCTTGTGGTACGTCTATCGCGTGAGCAGATCCCGGACTTGAACGCCAGATTGGTAAGTGAAGGCATACAGGTCTACGGTATCCGCAACGTGACGCATACACTCGAAGATCAATTTTTACAAGTGACTGGGGGCGGAGGTATTGCCTAACTTTGGGAATCTGTTGTTGAATGAAAATATGAAAATCTTCCGGCGTCCCCGTACCTGGATTATGCTTTCGTTTTTGGCTTTAATCTCGCTGCTGCTTCCGGTGCTGCTGAGAGAAGGCATGGGAGGCGGGGATGTTTACTTCTGGGAAGCGGCAATAACGACGGTTCAAATTGTATTCTTCCTGAATACCATCTTCTGTGTGGTCATTGCGGCTGAAGCGGTAGCCGGTGAATTCACATGGGGCACAATTAAACTGCTGCTTATTCGTCCGTGGTCACGCAGCAAAATTTTGGCTTCCAAATACATTACGGTCCTGGGCTTCAGTCTGCTCAGTACCGTGCTCATTCTCTTGCTCGCAACGGGAATGTCCTATGTTCTGTTCTCCCATGATGGAAGTGCAGCTGGAGGTGTAACCTCGGCATCATATGCCTTTACGTTATGGGCATACCTGTACGTTGATCTGTTTATTACGCTGGCTATTGCCTTTATGGTCTCCTCCGTGTTTCGTTCGGGGGCACTGGCGATTGGTTTGTCACTGTTTATCATGTTTACCCAGAGTATCTTTGCCTTGATCTTTAATCCGGCTCGCTATGACTGGGCCAAATATGTACTATTTAATAACATGGATCTCAGCCGATATATGAATTCGGGAATGGACCTCGGATTGTTCGGCGGAGGGAACGCAGGAATGACCCTTGGCTTCTCGGTTGCTGTACTGGCCGTGTACTATGTGATTTTTATGGTTGTATCGTGGGTTGTATTCAGCAAAAGAGATGTGGCAGGCTAACCGCCTGCTTCTTTTTTTGCTTATTTTTCATAAGCAAGTGAAAGGCCCTTCACACGTTAACTGACATGCAATGTGGCAATACTTGCATTTAAGGGTACATATAATCAGGTGACTGTAGAAGGTGCACCAGATTATAGCCCAGTGCTGGCAGAGTAGTGTATGGAGGGATCAATTTCTTGATAAACAACAAGTTCTACCGAATTTGCACAGCCATTATTTTGCTGCTGCTCATTGTGTATTTGGGAGATAAGGTGAATTTTATTTTCCGCCCGTTAACTTCACTAATACATATTATTATTATTCCGCTGTTAATCGCGGGCTTTTTCTATTATTTGCTTAGGCCGCTCGTTGATTTCATGGAACGACACCGGTTGAAAAGGGCCCTATCGGTTCTAATTATTTATGTTGTGATTGCCCTGCTGATTGCCGGATTTAGCGTGCTCATATGGCCGTCACTTCGCGAGCAACTGTGGAACTTTATTGAAAATACACCAGCTTTGATAGCATCACTTAGTGATCAGCTGAACGAACTGGAGAGAAGCGGATTCCTGTCCAAATACTTGCCGGAGGACTCGGATATTGTTTCAAGATTTTCCGAATTTCTGACACAGGGAATTACACAGGTAAGTGATTATTTGTCAGGCCTGTTCTCGGTTGTATCCAATCTGGTCATTATTTTGGCCACCTTTCCAATTATGCTGTATTACATGCTTAAGGAGGGGAGCAAGTTTGGCACTAATCTCACCTTGCTTTTGCCGAGACGTTATCGGAAGGATGGAGAAGAGACCGTTCACGAAATGGATGAAGCGCTGAGCAATTTTATTGTTGGGCGGGTTATTGTCAATGTTGCACTCGGGATCCTGATGTACATTGGTTTTCTTATCCTTGGTTTGCCATATGCGCTGTTGCTGACGGCTGCATCCATCATTTTGAACTTTATTCCTTATGTGGGTGCAATATTGGCAGCGATACCTGTCGTTATTGTGGCCTTTATTGAATCTCCGTCGATGGCCATCTGGTCGCTGGTTATTATCGTTGTCGCCCAGCAGATCCAGGATAACCTGATATCTCCCTATGTATATGGCAAGCAGTTGGATATCCATCCGCTGACAACGGTTATTCTGTTGCTCGTGGGTGCTGATTTGTGGAACATATTGGGTATGATTATCGTTATTCCGCTATATATGATTCTGAAAATTATAGTTCGCAGAATCCATTATCGGATTGTCGAAGATAAGACTGAACTTTGAATAGAATGTAAAATACAACACGGTCATGTGCCACCACTAATGTTTGCTCTCGAATCACATAAGATAAGCTCATGAAGATAAGCCGCATATCAATAGTGAAGGGTCAGGTAAGCCAGCCCTCTCGATTGAATATGCGGCTTTATTTCTATGCGTATTGCTCACTTATGTTATATCTGTTATACTTGATATATAACAGATAAAAAAGAAGGTGAACTCTTGATTATTCAACTTGATATGCAATCTGATCTGCCTATTTATTCCCAACTGGTTCATCAAATTATCGAAGGCATTGCTAGTGGTGAGCTACAGCTAGGTGAGGCGCTACCTTCGGTTCGGAATATGGCAGCAGATATTGGTGTTAACCTTCATACGGTCAATAAGGCTTATACACTACTCAAGCAAGATGGATACATATTAATTCATAGACAAAAGGGAGTTGTCGTAAACCCTGATGGAATGCCTGGTCTTACGGATGATTTTTTGGAAAAGCAGCAAAGAGAATTAAGACCGATTATTGCCGAAGCAATATGTCGAGGAATGACCAAAGAGGAATTGTCTGCGGTATTAGATCAAATCTATGATGATGTAAAGATAGGGCACAACAAGGAATAAACGAATAAGGGAGTGTGTTATGTATGCAACTATTTAGTATATTATCTGTCATCTTAATTTTTGCTCCATTAGCCGTACTTCTATCCGTTACACCTTATCTAACAAGGGAAACCATTAGCTTCGGGGTTACGGTAAGTGAATATAATTACTACACACCCATCTTACGTAAGCTAAGGAGAACATTTGCTACCGTAAGTCTGATTGGAAACGCGATGTTTATACTTGTCTGTCTATATTTACTCCGATCTGCTAATGAAGAATCTTCAGCAATAATCACCGGTGTTTGCACTATGATATTTATTGTCTACTGGGTAGCACTACATCTATTTTTTCATTTCAAGATGAAAAAGATAAAGGAAACACTTCCAACTGCAGAAGCACCTCAACGGATTAAAATTGATACCACCTTCCGCCAAAATAAGCTCACGTATTCCAACTATTGGTTTCTAATTCACATCACTATTATTGTGGCCATTGGGATCATTTCGACCCTGAATTATGATGCACTACCTAACGTCATTCCAATGAAATATGATTTTCAGGGCAATATCACTTCCAGTGTGCCTAAAACCTACCTTTCAGTACTCGCTATTAATCTTGTACAGCTAGGAGTAATTGCACTTATGATGCTGGTTAACTGGAGTATTAAAACAAGCAAACAACAGCTTACCATGACTAATCCTGCCCAATTTGCTGCTGAAAATATTCAATTCCGCCGTAAATGGTCCCTATTTACGTTGATAACAGGCTTACTTCTTACCATTTTATTTGCCTTCATTCAGATCAATATGTTTGTCCCCAATCTGGTCTTGCTGACTGCTATCAGCTTTATCGTCCCTGTGGTGATCGTGTTAGGCGCAATATGGCTGGCTCTCACAGGCAGACAAGGCGGTGGGGAAATTCGTAATCGTCAAGAGGATCACGAACGCTCTAAGGAGCAACCCCTGAATGATGATGATTATTGGAAGCTGGGTTTTATTTACTACAATTCCAATGATCCATCTTTTACCGTAGAAAAACGTTATGGAATAGGCTGGACCATTAACTTCGCTCATCCACTATCTTGGGTCCTGTTGTTACTTATCATTGCTATTGTTGTTATAAGCAGAGTTCTGAGCCAATAAATGCTCATAGATCTATGCATATCATAAAAATGATTAGGAGGAGTTATTACGATGAACAATTGGAAAAAGCTATTATGTTCTCTTACTTTCGTATGCCTTATCCTGCCAGTGACATCCATCTCAGCAGCTGCTGAAGAACCCGCTGGTAGTGAAAATCTAGTTCCTATTCGTGAGATTGCAGAAAAGAATGGGGCAGAAGTATCTTGGCAACAAAAAACAGGACAAATCACAATACGAAAAAATGAGCTTACTATTGTAGTTAAGATAGGAGAGAAACAGGCCATTGTGAATGGGCAAGTCTTACCCTTAGACCATCCTGTTCAGTTAACGAAAGGAGTTACCTTTATGGAAGGGGGATTTCTTACCGAGGCACTGAAGGCAGCACCTGAGGACATATTCATTTCACTTATAAGTGAAGGCGATGGCAAGGAGG
Organism: Paenibacillus sp. ACRRY; assembly: GCF_022346995.1. Taxonomy (GTDB): domain Bacteria; phylum Bacillota; class Bacilli; order Paenibacillales; family Paenibacillaceae; genus Paenibacillus. The sequence continues at coordinate 64,382 of NZ_JAKRNM010000006.1, forward strand.
CTGCGAAGTATGTTCATTCCTCTGTGAGTGGAGTGTTGTCACCCACACTATTGAGTCAGCTATGGGGAGCTTTAGAAGGACAAAATGGAAAAATCACAAGTAAAGCCATAGCTAAACACGTGAAAAAATAACTCAGTACATCGCAATGTCACCTATACTTTTAAAACAGAGCTTACCAGTTTAAATATTACGGTCAGAATGAATCATAACGGACTTGTGGATGACTTGTATATTGCCGCCGCTACTCCAGATGTTTATCAGAAACCAAGCTACGATGACCCATCTGCTTATACTGAACAAGATATTACGGTTGGGCAGGGTGAGTTAGCTTTACCAGGGACGCTAACTTTGCCCAAGGGAGAGGGACCTTTCCCAGTTGTCATTCTGGTACACGGATCCGGGCCTAGCAATCAGGATGCTGCCATAGGTGGTGCAAAGCCATTTCGCGATCTTGCAGTAGGTTTAGCTTCGCAAGGCGTTGCTGTATTAAGATACGATAAGGTCACATATGAGCATACCTATAAGGTTGCATCACAGCCTAAATTTACATTAAAACAAGAAAGCGTAGATCAGGTAACCGATGCAGTAGACTTACTTAAAAAGAATACACATATTGATTCTACAGCGATTTTTGTGGCTGGACATAGTCAAGGCGGGTTTGCATTACCGTTAATCATGGCTGAGGATAAACAACATGATATTGCAGGAAGTATTCTACTTGCTGCACCAAGCAGCAGCTTTGTAGATGTTCTTACCGAGCAGCAGGATGAGTTGGTTGACCGGATGAAGCAGCTTGGTTTAGACACGGAGATCATTGAAGGACAAGCTGGTTTTTATAAAAATGTTGCTGCAATCGTGAAAGATCCTAACTATTCTGTAGATTATCTTCCTGAGGCATTTCCACTTCAACCTGCGTATTGGTGGTTTGAGCAGAGAGATTATGTGCCTGCGGAACTGGCTAAAACACAAAATACCCCCATGCTTATTATACAAGGTGAAAATGATGTGCAAGTGTCTATGAATCAATTTCAAAACTGGAAAACGGCTCTTCAAGGCCATTCCAATGTAACGTACAATAGCTATCCAAAAGTAAATCATTTGTTATCCAGCTATGATGGACTTTCGATTGGTCAAGAGTACGCTGAGCCATCTAATGTCTCCAAAGCCATTATCGATGATATTGCAAAGTGGGTATCAAAAATTGAGTGATGATAACATGGGGAAGTGAGGCATTAAGCGGGAAATAATAAGAAGAGCACTTACCAATGTAGGTAAGTGCTCTTCTTATTTATATGGAATTGCTTTTTTTAGCCCAATTAGGCTTCTTTCTCGTCTTCATCGGTATACTCAGACATGACAAGCGGTTCTTTAGGTACAACAGCCACCTTGTAGAAACGGTTTTTGTCTTTTTCCAAAAGTACAAACGTCAGGTTTTCAAATTCATACTCATCCTGCTCGTTCATTTCCGGGCGATGGCTGTAGAGCCATCCACCAATGGTGTCCCATTCATCGGCATCGAGATTAGACATAAACATATCGTTGACCTTCGACAGGGATACCTTGCCATCCATAATGACGTAGTTCTCATTGATGATCTGGATATCTTCCACTTCGTCTGCATCGAATTCGTCGCGAATCTCCCCGACGATCTGTTCAAGCACATCTTCAATCGTGACAATTCCTGATGTGCCGCCGTATTCATCGACCAGTACAGCGATGTGCACGCCGTCCTTCTGCATTTTCTTGAGCAGATCCTTCACCGGAGTCGTTTCGTGTACAGCAGATACGGGCTGGATCAGCGAAGACAGATCAACAGGTTCATCGTTTCCGTAGAGCTCCAGGAAGAACTGTTTGGTATTGATGATACCAATGATATCGTCTTTATTCTCATTCACAACCGGGAATCGGGTATATTGCTCCTCCCGGATAATTTCCAGGTTTTCTTCATTCGTTTTATTGACATAAAGGCAGACCATATCGGTCCGGGGTACCATAATTTCCTTGGCAAGCATCTCATCAAAAGCAAAGATCCGGCTTACATAACCGAACTCAGCCTGATTAATTTTGCCGCTTTCGAAGCTTTCATTAATGATAATTTGCAATTCTTCTTCCGAGTGCGCCTCTTCATGCTCGGACGCAGGCTTGATTCCAAACAATTTGACCAGTTGATTCGCCGAGCCGTTCAACAGCCAGATAAAAGGATACATAATTCGGTTAAACCAGATGATAGGTGTAGACGTCAATAGAGCAACCGTTTCAGCTTTGCGGATTGCAATCGTTTTGGGAGCCAGTTCACCAACCACAACATGCAAATATGTAATGGCGACAAAAGCAATAACAAACGATAAGAATGATGATAGCGCTTCAGGCATGTGCATGCTTTCAAACACAGGGTGGAGAATCTTCTCAACCGTTGGTTCACCAAGCCATCCAAGTCCCAGGGATGTAATGGTAATTCCGAGCTGACATGCGGACAGATATCCATCCAGGTTGGCGACAGCCTGTTTGACAGCCAGAGCACGCTTGTTTCCTTCTGCAATCATTTGGTCAATCCGGCTTGGACGAATTCGTACCAAGGCAAATTCTACCGCAACAAAAAATGCTGAAAATCCTATCAAAATCGCAACCAATACTAAATTTAACGCATACCTCTCACTGTCCATTCACTACTCTTCTCCTTTAGGTAATAAGTTTTTAACGAATATTATATCGAATTTAAGGCCAGAAGACCACCTCCAGCGGCGCGAAAGAGGAAGACTATGGAAGACAAAATGCTCAAAATGGCGCTGTGGTGCGGTTTTTTGGACTTGATAAAGAATATGTAGATGCAAACACAGTCAGAATAGACATCCATTTTAGAGGAAGCAGCACACAGAAAATGCTGAGGTTAGTTTGTGTATGTAAAGTTTTATCTATGCGAACGTTACGAATGGACCCAACATTGGGTATCTATGATTAGCTATATCCTTTATCGTCAAAACTGATGAAGAGAGAGAGAAAGGCAAGATTGACATCAAGGGGGAAGCCGGATGTTTTGGCTGGTCATTATTTTAATTGTTTTCATTTTTCAAGCAGCCACCATTATCGTATTGGAGTTCAGAAATCCGTCCAAAGCGGTGGCTTGGCTGTTTATTTTGTTTTGTGTGCCGCTCGTTGGATTTGTAGTGTATTACTTTGTGGCACAGGATTATAACAAACGCAAGAAAGTTCGTAAGGCGGGTTCGCGAATCTTTCGGGAAATCAGGGAGACGATCTGGAAGCAAGCTCATATCGTGGAGGACGCATCACAAATGCCGGATAATCGCTTTAAGCACCAGCAGCGGTTGTTCAATCTGCTGTCTCATCTGTCCGAAAGCCCCATCACGGGTTGTAACCACAGTAAAGTGCTCACGAACGGAGAAGAGGCCTTTGCAGCGATGCTGCATGAAATGGAAAAGGCGAAGCATCATTTGCATGTGGAATTTTATATTTTTCGTGATGATGTCATCGGTACCCAATTCCAGGATGTCATGATTCGAAAGGCGAAAGAGGGAGTTAAGGTTAGATTTATTTGTGATGGTCTCGGTAGTCACAAAATGAGCTGGAGTTTTATCCGGAAATTGAAGGACGCGGGTGTGGAATTCCACTTTTTCCTTCCGCCGCTGATTGCCACCATAGATCGCAGGGTCAATTACCGCAATCACCGCAAAATCGTCGTTGTGGACGGTCAGGTTGGATTCGTGGGCGGAATTAATGTGGGCGACGATTATCTTGGGCAGTATCCGAATATCGGATTTTGGCGGGATACCCATGTGCAGATTGAGGGAGATGCTGTTTATTTCCTCCAGAATACATTTCTTAATGATTGGAAACTGGCTTCTGGAGAACAGATTACCGAACCCCAATTAACCGAATTGTTCCCGCCCCATATATGCAGCGGTGAGGAACGCATTCAAATTCTCGCCAGCGGCCCGGACCAGGAATGGGATGCCATTCAGGAGATGTGTTTTGGTGCCATCTCGGTAGCCTGTAACCGCATCTATATTACAAGTCCGTATTTCATCCCGGACCCTGCCCTGTATGAAGCGCTCAAGACGGCAGCCGTAAGTGGAGTGGATGTTAAAATTATCATTCCATACCAGTCGGATTCCCGGCTTGTTCACTTGGCCTCCCTCTCTTATGTTGAGGAACTGCTTCGTGCGGGCGTGGAGTTTTATCAATATCGAAAAGGATTTGTACATGCCAAGGTCATGATTGTGGATGAGCTTCTTGCAACCGTGGGGACTGCCAACATGGATATGCGCAGTTTTTTCTGCAACTTTGAATTGACCGCCGTCTTGTTTGAGTCTTCCTCAATGAAACGGCTTATTGGAGATTTTGAACGGGATCTGCAGGAATGCAGCAAAATTGATCTTGAAGTCTTTCAGGGACGATCACGAGGACAAAAAGGGGCTGAAATGCTTTCTCGCATGCTTTCTCCGCTGCTTTAGCCGTTTTAGGTTCGATTTCTGAAGATAAATTCACTTTTTTTGAATTTATCTTCTTTTTGCTAACTATTTTGCTCAAATTTGATCTTTTATGATATAATAAATATATAAATCATGTCTTGGCGAAGGAGGGGAGTCTGCGGGAAACAGGCTCCCTTTTGCTCTCTTTTCGAAGTGTAAACCGGAATTAAGACATATTTGAATCCATTTCATATTGCCTTTAGATGCTTATAAACAGGGTTCGTATAGATGAAGCGAGATCGTTTTCTTCTATATGTAGAAATCCCGCCGGTATTTAAATGATTTATGAAATTGATTCACATATTGATCAAACGGGGGGGATACCATGTCCAATGTAACGGTTAAGGAAATAACATCGAAGCCGGATCGGAATGTAAAAAGCTCGGTATTTACACTGAAGCTCCTGCAACGTATTGTAATGATTTTGGTTGGTGCCGCACTGATGGCCGTATCACTTGAAATATTTCTCGTGCCCAATGGCGTAATTGATGGAGGAATTACGGGGATCTCGATTATGGTGTCAGAGCTTACGCATCTGCCGCTGGGGATTTTCCTGACCTTGCTGAACTTGCCGTTCCTAATCTTGGGTTACAAGCAAATTGGTAAAACGTTCGCATTATCCACATTGCTCGGCATTGTGGCCATGTCCATCGGAACTTCATTATTGCACCATGTTCCTGCATTGACACCGGGTGAGCCGCTGCTCGGAGCTGTTTTCGGCGGATTGATTCTGGGGGTCGGTGTTGGTCTTGTAATCCGGTCTGGGGGATCGCTTGATGGTACAGAGATCGTAGCCATCCTGCTGAGTGAGAAGTCACCATTGTCTGTGGGACAGATTGTATTGTTTATTAACGTGTTTATTTTTGCAGGCGCAGGATTTGTATTCGGTTGGCCGAACGCCCTGTATTCGATGATCGCGTATTATATTGCCATGAAGATGATTGATATCGTCAACGAAGGTCTGGATCAGTCCAAATCGGTATGGATCATTAGTGAAAAATACCGGGATATCGGTTCAGCCCTTACAGACCGTCTGGGTCGTGGAGTTACTTTCCTGGATGGAGAAGGCGGATTCAGCGGGGATGAGAAGAAAATTATCTTCGTGGTCATCACTCGTCTGGAAGAAGCGAAGCTGAAGTCGATTGTGGAAGATTGGGACCCGCATGCCTTTGTGGCGATCGGTAACATTCATGACGTGAAGGGTGGACGTTTCAAGAAAAAAGGTATCCATTAGCGAGTTTTATCCGATGTAAAAAAAATGCTTGAATAAGAAACAAAGAAATAGCCGGCGCCCTTGGTTTGAGGGCTGCCGGCTATTTCTTTTTGAGGTGCTGCGTAATGAGTTCCACGGGCTGCGGCTCAACACTGGTAATGAGATCACCTACCTGCTGCAGCCGTTCCACAATGTTCATCAAGTGATAATCCTTAACCGACACATTGTTCCGGACTTCATCCCAAGTGAGAGGGGTGGATACGGTGCCTCCGGGTTTGGCTCGAGGTGTGTACGGAGCTGCCAGGGTTTTGCCGCCATAATGCTGCAGGTAATCAAAATAAATGCGATCCCCGCGGTCTTTTTTGAGCCGCTCCAGTGTAAACAGATCAGGATGTTTCTGTGTGACGTACTTGCCGACAAAATGACCAATGTCCCGCAGTTCATCAAAGGTGACGCCCTGACGGATGGGAACGATGATCTGTATCCCTGTGGCACCGGAAGTTTTGGGTACAGAACGGAGGCCAAGGGAAGTCAGCGTTTCCCCTACTATCAAAGCAGCCTGCATTATACGCGGTTCCTCTTCAAGAGAGGGGTCGAGATCAATCATCCATTCACAGGGCAGATGGCTGCCTACGGCATGTAAGGAGGGGTGAAATTCCAGGGCGGCAAGATTGCCAAGCCACAGCAATTCCGGGAGACCGTCCATGACGATATAGCGGATGCCTTCGTGGATCTCGGTACGTACAAAATCGGGAATCGGTTCTGGAGCATTTTTTTGATAAAAAAATTCACCACCCGCACCATGCGGATATCGGATGGTTGTCAGGAGGCGGTTCCTGGTGTACGTCAGTAGAAAAGGAGCAATAGCGGCAAGCTTCTGCAAATAGGTGGCTTTGGTTACTCCTGCTTCAGGCCACAACAGCTTGTCCGGATTAGTGACGGTAAGCTCTATGCCCTCGATGGTAATGGTGCCTTTGATCGTACGGGGCATATAAACACCTCCTTTTCATGATATAGATCTAACGAAATAAACGCGTCTATTACACCTCGATCGTGAGTTGGCTGGCAAGACAATCTTCACGAGATACTTCCGCGAATGCTTGTATACTCGGATGGCGGAGTGTTCGATGCTGGGTCAGTTCCATGTATTGCACTTTGACTCCGATCTGGGGCTTGATCCATGTCGTTTCGGAGCTTCGTTCGGGCACGTTATGGAACGGCCTCTCCTCTTGAATCAAGGGTTCGACTTGCTCGGTCAGTTTACGCCAGGTGGCTGAGTTCAGCTTACCTGTGCCGACATGACCAATATAGACAAAATGAGGCCCATCATATACACCAACTGCAATGGCGTTAACGACGCCACTCCGGTAGGTAACCCCGCCAATCATGGCATAAAGATCATGCATGATTTTAACCTTTTGCCAGCGCTGATCCTTACCGTTGATGGCATAGGTACTTGTAAGGTCTTTACAGACAATCCCCTCCATTTGATGCTGTCTCATCACGGTGAGCAGAGAAGCTGCATCGGAGGTATTGGTTACCTCCTGAACGTGTGAGCCCGGGTTAAGAACGCGGTGCAGCAGACGCTGGCGTTCTGCAAGTGGTTGGTCGGTGACCCATTTTCCATCACAGTACAAAATATCGAAAACCATATAAGTCACCGGAATCCGGTACACCGCTTGGGCGATGCCGTCTGGTTTGCTCATGCGGTCCCGGCGCAACACATGGTAAAAAGACGGTTTTCCCGTTTCCGGATCAAGCGCAATCACTTCGCCATCCAGAATGTAGGAGGGGACACTGCACAGATTTCGGTCAGAGACCAGCTCTGGATACTGAACTGTTCGGTCGTGCAGTCTGCGGTTAATCAACTTGAGTTCATGGCCATCCTCGTACGCAAGCATGCGAACGCCATCCCATTTCACTTGGGCAATCCAGTTAGGTCCGTTTGGAATGCTGTCCCGAGATATGGGTTCAAAGGGTGTCAGAGGCTTAAACATGTGCAGGACTCCTTTCGGGTGGCGGTATTAAGTAAACGTAATCAGAAGCTTACCTGTTATAGCGTTCTAGTTTTGAAACACGAGACTTCAATTTATGTACCAAAATAAGCAGCACAGGAAGTGCGATGCCGCACGTAAGATCCCAGTTGATCCAATAGGGAATAATCACTTTGAGATAAAAAACCTCATCCGGAGCGACCAGAATGGACATGGCCAAAATCAAAAGTGCTGCAGGCAGGATAAGTGAACGGTAGTTGGAAAGTCGAAACAGGTGTGCAACCCCCAGGATAAAGCTGTAGAAAAACAGAATACTTTTGAAAAAAACCGCGATAATCCAGACAGAGGCCATGAAGGCTTCAATCCGCTGCAGAAAGTTGCCTATATTAATCTTTAGCGACAATTGAAACGAGGCAAACCAGTGATGCTGCGTCATGAACGGCCCCATAACAAGAAGACAAATGGTCAGCGTCAGTGTAAGCATAAGGCCGCCAATGAGTCCTGCCAGAAGAATATCCTTTTCCAAATGAGGCTCCTTCTTGGCATATGGGAATAACATCATGAAGATGCATAACTCACAGTAAGGATAAGTCAGCACGGCGATAAAGCCTCGAAATGGAGCAGCAATGCCTTGGGCTAGAACCGGCTGGATGTTATCCAACTTTATGTGAGGTAATAGACAAATCGTCAGAATAAGCAAAAACAAGACGATCAAGGGAAGCCAAAGCTCTGCACTCCTGGCTATACACTCGAGGCCACAGATGAGCCCCCACACAAGAGAGATGACAAAGAGCAGATGCACAACCAATAGTGGCGACTCAGGCAAGATCTGGGTAGACATGAAATCGCCGATTTCCCTGACGAATGTGGAAGTACCAATCAAAAAATAAAACAAATAAAAGCAGCTGAACAATGCCCCGATCCAAGGTCCGAATGTTCGAAGTGCATTTTCGATCAGATTGAGTTTGGGGTGAAGCTTGTAGGCGACCAAAAAAATGGACAAAATCCCCATACCTCCGGCGACACCGAGTAAAGCGGATATCCAGGCATCTTCGTGGGCGAACGAGGTGATCATGGCCGGAAATACAAGTATTTGTTCACCAATTGTGCAGAGGAACATTAAGGCGGCAAGCTGCCTTACAGTTAGACGTCCCTTTTCAACCATGTGGGTTCTCCTTCGTCTATCGGGCTGGATATTAGGTTAGGATGCGCCAAATTCACCATATTTATAATAAAAAAAGCTCGGACGAGGGCATCATCTCTAATCAAAGGAGATCAAGAGATGTACACTTTCCGAGCTTCATCGGTATGGATGGAATCAAAAAAAATGATTGTGCAACGTGCTTATTCTGCTGGAACTAGCTGTATGCGGATATTCTGCGGATCAATAGTAAACCATTGACCTCTCTGTTCTTCAAGTGTGGAACCTTGCTTACGCAATTGTTCCAGCGCTTGCTGTAATTGTTCCTGTCCAGCGTACACGATGGTAAAGTAGTCGATTCCCGTAGCTTGGTTCGGATTCGCTGGAGCACCGGTGCCAGCCCAGATATTCAGGCCGATATGGTGGTGGTATCCACCTGCGGAGACAAACAGCGCCGACATGCCAGCAAAATTGCCAACGACATCAAAACCGAGCACACCCGTGTAGAAGCGGCGGGATTCTTCCAGGCTTCGTACATGAAAGTGCACATGACCAATAACCGTTCCGGCCGGTAGGCCATTCCATGTCTCATTCTCCGAGATGTCGAACAAGCTCTGAACATCTACTGGATCACTTGCCATGATGTAGTTGTTGTCTGTATCCCGTCTCCAGGTATCACGCGGACGGTCAGCGTAAATTTCAATGCCGTTCTGATCCGGATCGGAAATATAAAAAGCTTCACTCACCAGGTGATCCCCTTGGCCGATTTCAATGCCGGAGGCGGCGAGGTTGCGCAGTGCAAGTCCCAGGGATTTGCGGTCAGGGAGTAGAATGGCAAAATGGTACAACCCTGCGTGCGAGCGTACAGGCAAGGTCAACGCATCAGTCAGTTCTTCCAGGCGCAACAGCGACGTTTTACCGTCAGCGGTCATCGTTGCGACCTTATCCTTTCGTTCCAATAGTTGAAGTCCAACCACCTCGGTGTAAAATTGAATGGATCGCTCCAGGTTGCTGATTCGCAGGCTTACTTCACCCAAGTGAGTACTTGCAGGGATCTGGTATGGGGTAGTCATCATATTGTCCTCCTAAAATGAAATAAGTTTGAGATCTTCTCATCTAAATTGCAATAAAAGGGATAGGTACGTTAGATCTTTCGCGCTTCGGATCCTAAAGGCTAAACTTTATAATTATAAATAAGTTACTTTTAATAAGTTAATATAGATTATAAATCTTCTTTCGTCAATTGTATTTTCACGTTGCAAGCAAACCTAAACTAGCGGACACGAGGGCTCATAAAAAAATAAAAATCCGGCTAACAGAGCCGGACGGGGCGTATCATATCTTTGGTCGTTATGTTTTGGACTTGGAAGCTGCTCTTTTCTTTTTGGGTGGAGCTGCTTCGGTATCGCCTCCAACCACGGCTTGCACGGTTGTCTTTTTGGGTGCACGTTTCTTGGGTTTGGCAGTCGTTGTTCCAGGGTCTGCAGGGATGGGCTTGACTGCCTCAATGCTGGCCTGAAGGGCTGCCATCAGATCCATGACATTTGCTTCCGGTTTGGCCGGGGCAATCTTGATCTCTTCACCCGCAACCTTGTGATTGATGAGATCCAGCAGTGTATTGCGGTAATCGTCTGTGTATTTGCCGGGTTCAAAAGGCGTGGACAGTTGATCGATCAGCAGCTTCGCCATCGTCAATTCCTTGTCATTGACATTTTGGGCTTCCGGCAAGTTTGGTACTTGTGAGACCGGACGAATCTCATCCGGATAGAAAATGGTTTCCATGGAGAGACAATCCTCCAGTACCCGAATAGCAGCCAGGCTGCTTTTGGAACGAATGGAGACCTTGGCGATGCCGATTTTGCCTGTATCACGCATGGCTGTCATCAGCAGCTGATAAGCGTTCCCTCCAGCCTGGTCAGGGGAAAGGTAATATGTTTTCTGAAAATAGATGGGATCTATCTCCGTCAAATCCACAAAATCCAGGATGGTGATGGTCTTACTGGCCGAGTCATTCAAGGATTCCAGTTCATCTTTTTCGAAGAGCACAAATTTTCCTTTTTCGTACTCATACCCTTTCGTAATTTCTTCCCACTTCACATCCACTTCACAGGAAGGACATTGACGCACGTAAGCGAGCGGGCTGCCGCAGACTTTATGGATGTATCGCATGGAGATGTCTTTGTCTTCAGTAGCCGAGAACATTTTGACAGGGACGTGCACGAGACCGAAGCTGATTGCACCTTTCCAGACCGTATGCATGGGTCGGCTCCTTTCCGAGGTACCTTTTTATTATGTAGTATGGGCATCTCAGAGCCTGGATAATCGCTCACAGGATGAATTCGTATGGTTCGGGCTGACTGGGGGATGATAACAGAAACATGCTTGAACACCGAATGGAGTCTTAAGCATGTGAGTCAGGAAGTGTAAAACATCGAACAAGCCGGGAGGTACCGAAATGAAGAACAGTAGGGATGAAGAAGAAGCACACAAGCATGCCTTTTCTCCATATCCAATTGCCGGGGCTGAGGGTTTCGAAGAATTCCACACGCCAGCTGATGCGGTGAACTGGGAAGCGGTGACTTCTGAAAAGCTGCCACTTGATCGGGAGTCCTTCATGCTCGACATTGACCGGATGGTGAATGAAGGGTTGGGTGGAGGTCAGGTTACCGAAGATAACGGGTTTATTGGCGAAAGTACGACTGACACGATGATTCGTGAATCACATGATGATCCGGAAGGAGAGTATGAATAAAATGATGGATGCAAAACGCGCCAAGGCGATTTACGATTCCAAAGATACGATTGCTGTTACCCTGGAGGGAGATCCCGTTTGGATCGAACATGTGGACGAAGCTAACGGAATGGCAACCGTTCAGGTAGGCAGCAGACCGGGAAATACCCAAACCGTACGTGTGGACCGCTTGGAGGAGTAGGAAGTTAGCAAAGATGGTGTCAGATAGCAGGATGTCTTAGGAAGGCCGGTACCGTCAAGGTGCCGGTTTATTTGACTTTATGACTGACCAGTATTGCTTTTGCTGTCCATCTCCGATGGTTGCGGGGGAAGAAAGGGACCGATATAATAAGGTTCAAAGTGAACTCAGGCGGCTAACCGCCAAAGGTGGGACGTATATTGAACAAAACGCATGAGCAGTGGGTGTTTGAGTCCCATGGCATTGCAGATACAGAGGCGCTTGCGTCCGCACTTGCTGAACAGGCAATTGCCGGAATGGTGATTGCACTCGACGGTGATTTGGGTGCGGGCAAAACGGCATTTTCACAGAAGTTTGCCTGGCATTTGGGTATACGTGAAGTGGTAAACAGTCCCACGTTTACGTTAATTAAGGAATATGAAGGGCGTTTGCCTTTATATCACATGGATGTGTATCGCATTTCACTGGAAGAAGCGGACGAGCTTGGACTGGATGAATACTTCTATGGAGCCGGAGTCAGTCTGGTGGAGTGGTCCAGTATCATTCCCGAACTGCTGCCGGAGGACCATTTGCATGTACAGATTGAAACAACCGGTCCGGAGGATCGCAAGATTACGCTGGATGGATACGGTGAGACTTATGCCGCCATGTGCCGGCAGTTCAGACAGAATGGAGTCAATGGATGATGGAAGATTTACAAAAAAAACCGCGTCAGCGGTTTTTGGCGTTGGATACGTCCACCGCGGTGATGGCTGCCTCGGTGATGGAAGATCACGGCTTGCTGGAAGAGCGCAATGAACGTGCCGAACGGAATCACTCCGTGCACGTCGTGCCTGTGATGGAGCAGCTGCTTGCAGCCAGCGGCACTGCACCTGGCCAGCTGGACGGCATTGCCGTAGGCATCGGCCCAGGCTCATACACAGGTATCCGCATTGCGGTAACTGCGGCGAAGACACTCGCCTGGGCATGGGACATCCCCGTTGCTGGGGTGTCCAGCCTGCAGGCGATGGCCTGGGGCGGCTGGCACCGCGGCCTCGCGGCCAAGGCTGAAGCTTCGGCAGATGAACCTGCCGCAGCAGGGGCTGGCGGAACGCCATCCGCGGACCAGGGCGGCACAGGTGCCGCCCCTGTCCACTGGATCGTTCCGCTCGTGGATGCGCGGCGCGGTCAGGCTTACACCGCGCTGTTTGCCTCCGCCGGGAGCGATGCGCCCCGGCGGCTGGCGCCAGATGCCATCCGCATGATGGACGGATGGCTGGAAGCCCTCGCCGCCCGCATGGCGGAGGCGGCGCCGGAAGAGCGGCCCGCAGCCGTCTGGATTGTCGGCGAGACGGGCCCGCATGCGGCAGCAGCGGCTGAGCTCCGCTGCCCTGCAGGTACGGCGCTCCAGCTCGTTCCCTATGAGCTGGAAGGCCGCTGGATCGGGCGCCTTGGCGCCGAAGCGCTGCTTGCAGGGCAGCGCGACGATGTGCACGCACTGGTGCCGAACTACACCCAGCTGGCCGAGGCGGAAGCCAATCTACTGCGCAAAGGCTGAAAGAAGGGTGGCGAGCGGATGGACGATATGGAAAGTTACGGACAGGATGCAGCACTTCAGTTCAGACTCATGACATTGAACGACATTCCGGATGTTATGGTGATTGAACATGAGGCATTTACGATGCCTTGGACGGAAGAAGCATTTCGAAACGAATTAACGAATAATCATTTTGCCAAATATATGGTCATGGAACTTGAAGGCAAGGCTATTGGATATGCCGGAATGTGGACCATCATGGATGAGGCTCATATTACAAATATTGCGGTAAGAGAGGCCTACCGGGGGCGTAAGCTTGGCGAGAAGCTGCTGGATGAGCTTATGAGAACTGCGGCATATCTTGGCATGGAGCGAATGACGCTGGAAGTGAGGGTATCGAACCTGGTTGCCCAGCGTTTGTATGAGAAAAAAGGGTTTGAATCGGCAGGTCTTCGCAAAGGGTATTACTCCGACAATCAGGAGGATGCGATGATTATGTGGGCGAATTTGCCGCCTGCAGGCCGGAGCGGCGAAGAGGAAGGAAGCGTAAGGGATTCATGAACGAACTGAGTGATAAACAACAATCGGCTCCATCCTATATTTTGGCGGTGGAGACCAGCTGTGATGAAACATCGGTTGCCGTGGTCAAGGATGGACAGGAAGTGCTGTCCAACCTGATCTCGAGTCAGATTGAGACACATAAGGCGTTTGGTGGGGTTGTGCCTGAGGTCGCTTCACGTAAGCATGTTGAAGTGATCACCTTAATGATGGAACAGGCGATTGAACAATCCGGTATCCGTCCAAGAGACCTTAGCGCGATCGCCGTAACGCAGGGACCTGGTCTGGTGGGTGCATTGCTGGTAGGTATCGTTGCGGCCAAAACACTTGCCATGGCTCTGGGCAAACCGCTCATTGGCACGCATCATATTGCAGGCCATATCTATGCCAACCGGCTTACACATGAATTGCAATATCCTGCGATGGCTCTGGTTGTGTCTGGCGGCCATACGGAGCTTGTGCATATGGAGTCCGAGGGTAAGTTTAAACTGATTGGCCGGACGCGGGATGATGCTGTAGGCGAGGCATATGACAAGGTAGCACGTGCCTTGGGTTGCCCGTATCCGGGTGGCCCTCATGTGGACAGAATGGCGTCTGAAGCAGAACAGGTTGTGCCGTTACCTCGGGTGTGGCTGGAAGCCGGTTCTTACGATTTTAGTCTCAGTGGATTGAAATCTGCCGTGCTGAATGCACTCAATCAGGCCAAAATGCGTGGAGAAACGCTGGAACCCTCTGCTGTTGCACGCGGATTCCAGGAAGCTGTTGTGGAAGTATTGGTTGAGAAAGCGGTACGGGCCGTTCGCGAATACGGGTCACGCCAGCTGCTGCTGTGCGGAGGCGTTGCGGCTAACCGTGGATTACGCTCGGCTTTGCAGGAGCGCTGTGCCAAGGAAGGGCTCGAATTGCTGATTCCTCCGATGGAGTACTGCACGGATAATGCCGCGATGATCGGAGCTGCTGCTTATTTGAAATGGCAGCGGGGGGAAATCTCGGAATTTGATGCCAAGGCAGATCCGGGATTATCCTTGGAGGCATGGTCTGTTCAGTCTGTGTAGTCAGAGGTTGGAATTTAAGAGTTGACAGCAGCAGGTGAAGAATGTATATTAGTTACAAATTTAAACAGGATATTGAAGTCCTGAACCGAAAAACGCGATGAACAGGAATAGTAAGGTGAATCCGGGTCTTAGAGAGCTGCGGGGTGGTGCAACGCAGTCGAAGGAAACCTGAAACTCGCCTGGAAGCGGAACGATGGAACACGGAAACTCCTCAGGAGGACCGAAGGCCGAACAGGCCATGAGAAAGTACATCGTTACGGATTGCCTCCGTGATTGGGCCGTTGCCGTGTGGATGACCTGAATGTTAGGTAAGAACTCGGCAATAACTAAGGGGATTTTTCATCCTTGAGGAAATAGATCCGTATGGACGCATAACGGAAATGTGCCTTGAGAGAATGGAAAGTCAACAAGAGTGGTACCGCGATGGTTACAGCCTGTCGTCTCTTGCAATATTGCGAGAGATGGCAGGCTTTTTTGATTGAAAAAAAGGGTTACATACAATAAATGTAATGAACGGGAGCAGTAAAACGATGAAGCGCTCAGAGAGCTGCGGGGTGGTGCGACGCAGTGGCTGGAATCGTTTGAATCTCGCCCGGGAACGGAGCTGTGGAAACAGGAAGTCCTGTGTACACAGCAACGGCTGACCACCGTTATAGGGTGTTTCTCCAGATTGCTCTACCAAGCAGCGTGATGAACAGCGCAGAGATGGTGAGTCTGGAGACGACGAGGTGGATGATTTACGGCGCAAGCCGGGATCGTCAAGCAAGAGTGGTACCGCGGAGGGGAAATAACCCGCCGTCTCTTAGATGAGATGGCGGGTTATTTGTTTTGCTGCCGGCAGCAGATGGGATGGGTATGCTAGAGCGATATTTTGGAATATGAGTAGGTCCAGGGTGCAAGTCGACGTGCGCTCAGGCGATATAAAAAACCAGCATAGATAATGTTTATCACGGAATACACATACATTGAAATTGATGGAGGCTGAGTATAATGACAACGGAAATGAACAAGCGGAAAATTGAGATTTTTGATACCACACTGCGTGATGGAGAACAGGCGCCAGGAGCCAGTCTGCAGCCGGAACAAAAAATTGAGCTGGCTCACCAACTGGCTGCGCTTGGCATTGACGTCATTGAGCCTGGATTCCCGATCTCCAGCCCAGGTGAGTTCGCGGCGGTTCAGGCGATATCCAGACAACTGCAAAACGTGGAAATTTGCGGGTTCGCCCGTGCGGTCAAAGGAGACATAGACGCTGCAGTGAAAGCAACTGCTGATGCTGCACGCCGCCGGATTCACCTGTTCATCTCTTCGTCAGATATCCATATTGAGCACCAATTGCGTCGTCCGCGCAGTGAGGTGGTTGCTACTGCACGGGAGATGGTGTCCTATGCACGCCAGTTTACCGATATTGTAGAATTCACGGCTATGGATGCAGCCCGGACCAAGATGGATGACCTGATCGAGATGATTGAGGTAGCTATTGAAGCTGGGGCCAGCATCATCAATCTGCCGGATACCGTCGGTTACGCGCTGCCACATGAATACGGTGAGATGTTCCGCCGTGTCCGCGAGGGGGCAAGAAGTGGCGATCAAGTTCGGTATAGCGCGCACTGTCATAATGATCTGGGACTTGCAGTGGCGAACAGTTTGGCTGCGATCGCGAACGGGGCTTCCCAGATCGAAGTAACGATCAACGGAATCGGTGAGCGTACAGGAAACTGTGCATTGGAGGAGCTGATCATGGCACTGGAGACACGAGGAGATGCCATTGGTGCCACAACCAATATCAAATTAAATCAGCTATACGAGACTTCTCGCCAGATCAGCCGGGCCATGCACTTCCCGATTGCTTATAACAAGCCTGTTGTCGGTCGCAATGCGTTCCAGCATGAATCGGGAATTCACCAGGATGGACTGCTGAAGAATCGGAACACCTATGAAATCATGGATCCTGAAGCGTTGGGTATTCCACGCAGCATGATCATTCTGGGGAAACATTCGGGTCGTCACGCCCTGAAAGACCGCGTTCGCAAGTACGGTTTCGAACCAGATGAGCAGCAAATGGAGCAATTGTACGAAGTATTTAAGGAAACGGCTGACAAGCAAAAAGTGGTCAGTGATGATCAGCTGCTGCAAATGGTCAGCCAGACGATGAACATTCCTGCGCAGGATTATGAGCTGGTTGAACTGCAGGTAACGGCAGGCAGCATGACGGATCGAATGGCAGCCGTTCGGATCCGGACAGGTGCGGGCGAACAGACGTATTCTGCGGTTGGCAGCGGACCGGTAGAAGCAGCCATTCGTGCGATCGGTCAGAGCATTTCCGATGATATCAGCTTCGTGGACATGGAAATCCATGCGCTGAGCGGAGGAGAAGAGGCGACGGCAGAGGCAGCTGTTGCCGTGGAGCGTGCAGGTCGGGAATTCAGAGGAACGGCTACGCACAATGATATTGTTATGGCAGCAGGTCTTGCCTATGTGGCAGCATGTAACGCTGCGGGACTTAAGGCAGAGTCAACGGAAAGCGACAAGTCGGTACACGTGTAGAAATGGTTGAATGAGCAAGGTAAAGAGTGAAGTGACTTATTGGAAATTGAAAAGCAGACCTTAGTTCTGAAGGTCTGCTTTTGTCTGATTATGTGAGATAATCTATATAAGTAAAAAGCGATCTGTCAAGGTGTGATTATAGTTATCCACATATTCAGGATAATTTGTGGGTAACTAGACCAAAGTCAATCCAGCAATGTTTTCGAAACTAAAAGGTTTTAGGGGATAGTGTGAAGGTGTTGTATCCACAAACTTGTGGATAACGTGGATAACTTGGTGGATAAATATGGTTTTTGTTCAAAAAAGCGATTCTACCGCTGTATAATTAACTTCATTAAACTGCTTGCTATCTTGCTTTTCTGTGGATAAACATGATATGAAGTAGAACAAAAATATTTTTCACAATTCGAGTAAATTTGACAAATGCAAAATCTCTAAATTAATCTCTGATGTGATTCGAATCAACAAAAACAGCAAAAAAGCCGATCCCCTCAAGGAGTCGGCTTTTACTGTTTCTCTTTGTATTAACTTAACTTGACACATGAGTCCACTATGGACGCTGAAGAGTCGAGAGTTCAAGACTCGAGCGCGAGGGCTTCCCAATCTTCGTACGCTTTGGCCAGCTGGAGCTTCCGCGCTTCCGCGTCTCCCTGAAGCTCCTGCAGCTTCATGTAATCCTGATACACCTCTGGCAGAGCCATCTGGGCTTCAAGCTCCGTAATTTCCGTTTCCAGTTTCGCAATCTCCTGTTCGAGTGCTTCCTGTTTCCGCTGCCGGTTACGTTCATCACGCTTGGCCTGCTTGTCTGCTTCGAATGAAGCGGCTCCGGATTTCTCGGTTGGTTCCTGATCTGGTTTCACAGACCGTTTAGAGGAAGAGAGCGCTGCTTCTGCGGCTTCACGTGCGATGTCTTCAAGCTCCTGCTTCTTCTCAATATAGTCATCATAGTTTCCGAGGTAATGCTCTGTTCCTCCAGGATGCAGCTCTACGATCCGTTCAGCCATTTTGTTGAGGAAATACCGGTCATGAGAGATGAAGAGCAGTGTGCCCTCATAATCCATGAGCGCTGCTTCCAGCACTTCTTTGGCGAAAAGGTCGAGATGGTTGGTAGGCTCATCGAGTATGAGCATATTGGCTTCCTTGAGCATGAGCTTGGAGAGAGAGACACGAGCCTTCTCACCGCCACTCAATGAGGAGATCTTTTTGAGTACATCATCTCCGCTGAACAAGAAGTTGCCAAGTACAGTGCGAATTCTTGCTTCCTCCATGCCGGGATACGCGCTCCACAGCTCTTCCAAAACCGTATTATTGGGGTTTAGTCCCGTTTGCTCCTGATCATAATAGCCGATCTGCACCTTGGTTCCCCACTGGATCTGGCCACTTACCGGACGCAGGCTTCCGGTGAGGCATTTCAGCATCGTGGATTTCCCAATCCCGTTCGGTCCGATCAGGGCTACCGTTTCCCCGCGCCTAAGATCAAATGAGACATTGCGAAATAATGGCGAAGCTTCATCGTAAGCGACGGAAAGATCGTCTACACGAAGCACTTCCTTACCCGACATGACTGCTGTCTCAAAAGAAAAATGAGCTTTCTTCAAATCACCCATCGGCTTGTCCAGACGTTCCATCTTGTCCAGTGCCTTACGGCGGCTCTGAGCACGCTTCGTCGTGGACGCACGTACAATATTTTTCTGTACAAAATCCTCCATCTTGGCGATCTCATCCTGCTGTTTCTCATACTGTTTCATCTGACTCTCATACTCGGCTGCCTTCAGCTCCATATAACGACTGTAGTTCCCTGTGTACTTTTTGGAACGGTGCCGTTCAATCTCCACAATGGTGGTCACCAGTCGATCAAGGAAATACCGGTCATGGGATACAACGAGCAGTGCCCCTGAATAACCTCTTAGATAATCTTCCAGCCAGGTTAGGGTCGGAATGTCCAGATAGTTGGTAGGCTCGTCCAGCATGAGCAGGTCGGGTGCCTGAAGCAGAATGCGGGCAAGTGCAAGACGTGTCTTTTGTCCGCCGCTTAGCGTAGCTATTGGAGTATCGGGTGAAAATTCGCCAAAGCCCATACCGTGCAAGACGCTGCGGATGCGCGTTTCCATCGCATAACCGCCGTGGTCCTTGAACCAGTCCGATCGCTGGGCGTAGCGTTCAAGCAGGTCCGCATATTTTTTCTCGTCCTCCATCTGGGCCGGATCGGCAATATCCTGTTCCATCTTCCGCAGTTCAGCCTCAGCCTGGGTCAAATGGGAGAAAACATGCATCATCTCTTCCCAGATGGAGCGGTCGGATTGCAAACCACTGTTCTGGGCGAGATAACCCAGGGTTGTCTCTTTGGATTTGAAAATCTGTCCGCCATCATAGGACATTTCGCCCGCAATGATTTTGAGCAGGGTGGATTTCCCTGCACCATTCACGCCCACGAGTCCGATGCGTTCGCGTTCTAATATTTGTAAGTTCACGCCGTCCAGAATCGGATCGACACCATAACGTTTAATAATTCCGGATACTTGCAGCAGCATATAATTAAGTTCCTCCATAGGTCCAGTTCTTGATTACTCAACTACATTCCAGTTTACATGAAATACAGATCAAATGCACCGATAACGAGCGCCCCGGCGTGTAGTCTTTTTGCTCAATCAATGATAAACTGAAAGAAGACATGTGAATATATGAGGATTTTGCAGAAAATCACTCATTTTAATTTTTTCAACGAGACGACAACTGGTCTTAACATATAATTGTTTTGAATTAAATGCTTTTTACTACCTTCCCCATCAACAGGAGGTTATTCAGGAACATGCAGGACCGGACGGAACCCAAAAGCCAGCTTCGTTCCAGACTGATGAAGAGTCGTGATCTGATGGATGAGGCAATTCGGCAGCATGCCATGAGTGAAGTTAGTCTTGTGGCTAAACAGGAGCTGCAGCGACTTCGGCAGGACAAGCAGAGATTGACGATCTTCAGCTACTTGTCTTATAGAAGCGAAGCATCCACGGCCTTTCTGTTTGAGGAAGGTTGGAAGCACGGCGACAGGATGTTCGCACCGAAAGTACTGGCAAATCCGGCCCGTATGGAATTAAGGCGGGTGGACGGAGAGCAGGATATTGAGCCTGGCGTATGGGGGATCCCGGAACCCAAAGACACCTGCGAGGTGCTTCAGCGTGAGGAATGGCCCGATATTGATCTCGTCATTGTACCCGGGCTTGGGTATGATCTTCATGGCGGACGAATCGGTTATGGTGGCGGTTATTATGACCGATTTGCCGAGCAGCTTGAAGCAGAGTGCTTCAAGGCGGGGAAAAGGCCGCTTCTCGCTGCACTCGTCTTGCCGGGTCAACTGCAGGATGACATTCCGATGGACCCGTTTGATCTGCGTATGGATCTGTTGATGACAACCGAAGGTATACTACATATCGAATAAAGGGTTGTGATGGTATTGAACTCCAATGCAAGGAATGGATCGGATTCCAGCGAAGGTAAGCTGACACATTTTAACGAGCAGGGACGTGCCCGTATGGTGGATATTTCGGGTAAGGAAGTAACTGTGCGTACGGCAGTGGCCGTATCCAAAGTAACGATGAACCCCTCCACACTGGAAGCCATTCGGGAGGGACGGATCGGGAAGGGCGATGTCCTCGCTGTGGCTCAAATCGCAGGAATCCAAGGCGCCAAGAAAACGTCAGACTGGATTCCGATGTGCCATCCGCTGGCACTGAATGGTGTGGATATTCGTTTTGAGGACAATGGACTGGACGAACTATCGATTCAGGTCACGGTCAAAACCGAAGGCAAAACCGGTGTCGAGATGGAGGCGCTCACGGCGGCTTCGGCAGCGGCACTGACGATCTATGACATGTGCAAAGCATTACAAAAAGACATGATTATCGGACCAACGATGCTGCAATCCAAAAGTGGTGGCAAAAACGGTGATTTCAACCGATAAGGGACATTTATTTTCATAGAGGAGAAGGGTGATCTTTATGGTGTGGAGAACAGCAATCCTGACAGCCAGCGACAAAGGGGCCCGCGGGGAACGTGAGGATACGAGTGCACAAGTAATCCGGGAGCTAGTGGAAGAAGAACTGGGTGGGGAGATCGTGGAATACCGCATCGTTCCGGATGAACCCGATGAGATTATTGCGGCCTTGATTGAGATGACAGACTATTTTCATGCAGACCTTGTACTAACGACCGGAGGTACGGAGCTGGCGATTCGTGATATTACACCGGAAGCCACGCGTCGGGTCATTGAACGTGAAGTTCCGGGAATGGCAGAAGCGATGAGATACAGCGTTATGAGCAAAAATCGTTCGGCCATGCTGTTCCGGGGCGTGTGCGGGATTCGTGGACGTACGCTGATTGTCAATTTGCCAGGTACACCGAAGGGTGTGCATGAGCATCTGGCTGCAATTATGGATCAGCTTCCCGAAGCGCTTCTGATGGTTACAGGACAATTTAAGCAATAACGGCAATGCACCCCTGAAGCAGTAGAATTAAAAATCGTTTCTTTTATACTCCTTAGTTGATTTTGCGGGTTATGTAAGTGGTTACATCTGTGGTATGATGGGCTTAATTGTAAATTACAGCAGAGACATCTATGAGTGTAGGGCCAAGTGTACGCATCTTCGAAGCTTGAGACGAGGAGGAATATCAATGTTAAGTTCCATTGGACCAACAGGTTTTATTTTGCTGGCCGTGATCGCTTTATTGCTGTTTGGACCTAACAAGCTCCCGGAACTGGGACGTGCTGTCGGACGTACCTTCCGTGAATTCAAAGAGGGCGCACGTGAAATCATCTCTGACGATGATTCGTCCAACCGCAAAGAGCAGGAGAAATCCAAGCCGATGGCAGTGGATAGTGAGCCTGAGTCCGCTCCCAAGCCTGCAGACAAGCGTCTGCCGGAGTGACCTGACGGCAATGAATGAGAAATCCCTTCCTGCCGGAAGGGTTTTGTATTTTAAGCTGGCAATAATGGAGGGCAGGAATGACGCAGCAGAATGAAGAAATGACCATTACGGAACATTTGAGTGAGCTGCGCAAGCGGCTGATCTATGTGTTAAGCGTTTTTGTGCTGGGCCTGGTGGCAGGATTCTTCGTGGCAGATCCGGTGTACCGCTATTTGACGAAGGCGGAATCGGCTCAGGGGTTTGTGCTGCATGCCTTCTCCTTCTGGGATGGAATAGGGATCTATATGAAGATTGCCGGTCTGTTTTCATTGATTATCACGCTGCCCTTTACGGTGTTTCAGATCTGGAAGTTTGTGAGTCCAGGTCTGCGGCCCCGTGAACGGAAAGCGACACTGAAGTATGTACCTTATGTATTTCTGTTATTTCTCGTTGGACTAGCCTTTGCGTACTATGTTGTATTTCCGATGGCACTTGCTTTCACCTCCACGATTACGGAGAAGATGGGGCTTGTGGAGACCTATGGAATGAAACAGTATTTCAGTTTCCTGTTTGGAATTGTGCTGCCAGTGTCCCTGTTATTCGAGCTTCCGCTGCTCATCATGTTTCTGACAGGGCTTCGGATATTGAATCCGGTCCGTCTTCGAAAGATGCGGCGGGTGTCTTATTTTGTCCTGATCTTCATCGCAGTTGTCGTAACGCCGCCGGATTTCATATCTGATCTGCTTGTTATGATTCCGTTACTCCTGTTGTATGAAATCAGTGTGTTTCTGTCTGCCATCGTATACCGCAAGCAGCTTGCGGCCGATGAAGCGGCAGAGGCCAGATATGTACGTGCCAAGAATGAGCAGAGCGCAGGTTAAGAGGAACCTTCCTGTGCTCTTATTCTGGTAGCTTTCAATTAGACTATGCTCGGTATGTTGGATTACGCAGAGATCTTCGTTCTGGGACAGGCAGGCATATTTTGTCCAGCAATGGATACAATGGTGAAGGGCTGTTTAGCGATTCGCTTAGAGCTGATTAGTGACTCGGTAACAGGGTTACGCAACAATAGGTGCGGAACTGAACACGCCATTTTGGTGTCCTGATGTTAATGCAGCGTAAATTCTCGCATGAATTCTTCAAAAGGACTTGAAATCATGCTTCAAGTTGAGTATCATAAAGTTGGTTGTTAGCACTGAACACTGTCGAGTGCTAATACATATGGCTACAACCTACAATGCAACGTTATATAATTTCAAAAGGAGGCTATTTTTCATGATCAGACCTTTAGGTGAACGCGTATTGGTAGAACCACTGGAGCAAGAGCAAACAACTTCTTTCGGGATCGTACTTCCGGACTCTGCTAAAGAAAAACCGCAAGAGGGCAAAATTATTGCCGTTGGAGCGGGCGCACTGAAAGACGGCGTACGTGTAGCTCTGGAAGTGAAAGAAGGAGATCGCGTAATCTTCTCCAAATATGCCGGAACAGAAATCAAATTCGAAGGTAAAGAATATTTGATTATGAAAGAGAGCGATATCCACGCGATTCTCGACTAATTCAAATTTAATCGGTTAACCGAACCATATAGCAAGTTCATTTTACAATATACTAGGGAGGTTTTCTTACCATGGCTAAAGACATTAAATTTAGTGAAGACGCTCGTCGCTCCATGCTTCGCGGTGTGGATGCATTGGCTAACGCAGTAAAAGTAACGCTCGGTCCTAAAGGCCGTAACGTGGTTTTGGAGAAAAAATTCGGAAGCCCGCTCATCACGAATGACGGTGTAACCATCGCTAAAGAAATCGAACTGGAAGATGCATTCGAGAACATGGGTGCACAACTGGTTAAAGAAGTAGCAACCAAAACAAACGATGTTGCCGGTGACGGTACTACAACAGCGACTGTACTTGCTCAAGCGCTGATCACAGAAGGTCTGAAAAACGTAACTGCAGGCGCTAGCCCAATCGGTATCCGTAAAGGGATCGACAAAGCGGTTAAAGCTGCGGTTGCTGAACTGCAATCCATCTCCAAACCGGTTGAAACTCAACAATCCATCGCACAAGTTGCAGCTATCTCTGCAGCTGACGAAGAAGTAGGCGAACTGATCGCTGAAGCTATGGAAAAAGTGGGCAAAGACGGCGTAATCACAGTTGAAGAATCCCGTGGATTCGCAACAGAGCTGGAAGTGGTTGAAGGTATGCAATTCGACCGCGGTTACATCTCTCCATACATGATCACGGATACGGACAAAATGGAAGCTGTTCTGGACAACCCGTACATCCTGATCACAGATAAAAAAATCTCCAGCACACAGGATATCCTGCCATTGCTTGAGAAAATCGTACAACAAGGCAAACCACTCGTATTGATCGCTGAAGACATCGAAGGCGAAGCGTTGGCGATGCTGGTTGTGAACAAACTGCGTGGAACATTCAACGCTGTTGCCGTTAAAGCTCCTGGCTTTGGTGACCGTCGTAAAGCAATGCTGCAAGATATCGCAGCTCTGACTGGCGGCCAAGTGATCACGGAAGAACTGGGTCTGGACCTGAAAACCGCTTCAGTGGATCAACTGGGTACAGCTCGTCAAATCCGCGTAACCAAAGAAAACACAATCGTTGTTGACGGCGCTGGCAACAAAGCGGACATCGATGCACGTGTAAGCCAAATCCGTACACAACTGGAAGAAACAACTTCCGAGTTCGACAAAGAGAAACTGCAAGAGCGTCTGGCTAAATTGTCCGGCGGCGTAGCAGTAATCAAAGTCGGTGCGGCTACTGAAACCGAATTGAAAGAACGCAAACTGCGCATCGAAGATGCCCTGAACGCAACTCGCGCTGCGGTTGAAGAAGGTATCGTATCCGGTGGTGGTACTGCGCTCCTGAACGTATATCAAGCAGTTGCTGGTGTAGCTCTGTCCGGTGACGAGCAAACAGGCGTGAACATCGTGCTGAAAGCACTGGAAGCACCAATCCGTACGATCGCTGCTAACGCTGGCGAAGAAGGTTCCGTAATCGTGGAACGTCTGAAAAAAGAACAAGTTGGCGTAGGCTTCAACGCCGCTACTGGCGAATGGGTGAACATGATTGAAGCAGGTATCGTTGACCCTGCGAAAGTAACTCGTTATGCGCTGCAAAACGCAGCTTCCGTAGCAGCTATGTTCTTGACTACTGAAGCGGTTATCGCTGACAAGCCAGAACCTGCAGGTCCTGCTGGCGCTCCTGATATGGGCGGCATGGGTGGAATGGGCGGCATGATGTAATAAACAGGAAAAACCCCTGTTGCATCAGGGGTTTGACTTGATAAATGTATAACATGTTAACGATTTGTTAACATTCAATCTAAAACTTTAGAGGCTCTCATTAGTTCACTGAACTTTTGGGCAGCCTCTTTTCTTTTTGGTTTTGTTATATGGAGGTATATCCTTCTTGTTATGTCGTCATTTGAGTGTCCAAGACGTTGCATTATTTGCTCAAGTGAAGCACCAGCTTCTGCAAGAAGAGAAACATGTGTGTGGCGAAGTGAATGGGGTGATAACTCTTGGTTCAATCCAGCCAGTTTTAAGAGTCGCTTCATTCTGTTGTTTATAATTTTTAATACCATCGGGTATCCGGCATATTCGCCTACACGCGCAAAAACGAAACCTTCGTCATGATATTTATTTCGTTTTCTTTTTTTCTCAAAAGAGTGTTGTACTAACAAATCCTTTAGGCTAGACATTACCTCATGATCGACGTCAATTTCTCTAATTGAAGATACTGTTTTTGGGGTGTGCACTACATAGAGGTTATATCTATTGGTTGGATTGTAGAGTGTCTTTGTCACTCGCATCTTGTCTTCTTCGAAATTAAGATCACCCTCTTTGAGAGCAGACAACTCGCCGATTCTCAAACCGGTATATGCTAGTGTTGTGAATATTTCATAATCGAATTCTAATCCATGGGATTTTGCTGTTTCGAGAAACAGAACGAGCTCGTCCTTTTCTAAATATTTAGGTATCTCTTTATTATCTTCAAGGTCTTTAACGGTTTTGACATCCTTAGGTACATAAGCACCACTGGCTGGGTTTGTTTTTAATGCACCTATCTTCACGCCGTGTTCGAATATCATTATTCCTGTGGAGTGAGATCCTGAAAGTGAGCTGTCTGATAATCCTTTTTTGACAACATTACCGAGCTCATCTGTTTCGCCTTCTTTGAGTTTGATCAATGTTCTTTGGTACAGATCGTGACTTATGTCTGACACAAATAGTTTTTGGAAAAAGGGTAGAAATCTTTTTCTTTCTATTTCTCTTACTCGGTAAGTGCCTAATTTTCTAGGGTTTCCTAATTTCTGATAGGACTCGAACCACAAGTCGGACAATACTTCAAATGTCATCTTTTTTTCTTCTACATATGTGCCTGTATTCAATTCAGTTAACATTAAAGCTGCAGCAGCCTGTGCTTCTTTTTTTGTTTTGAATCCACCCTTACTTTTCTGTTTTCTCTTTCCGGTAACAGGATCTATTCCGACATCTAACATGTAGCTCCAGGTATTTCCTCGTTTGTAATAACTACCTTTCACATCTAGCTCTCCTTTAAAATTCTGGTTTGTAATGACCTGCGTAAACTCCGCAAATTGTTACTTCATTGGGCATCACCTCCACAGACTGGTAAGAAGTGTTTTCTGGACTCAAAGTGATTTTCGGAGATCCTTCAGACCATTTCATACGTTTAAGGCTTCCTTCTTCTCCGTTAACAAGAGCTGCTACTATTTGACCATTAAATTCAGCCCAACTTCCTTTACGAAGGAAAACAATATCTCCATCATCGATTCCTGCTCCAATCATAGAATCACCTTTAACTCTTAGCGCGTAATCAGGTTGCTGGGATTTCAAAAATGGATAATTCACATATTCCTCGATAGCCTCAGTTGGAATCAAGCCATTACCTGCACAGATTGTCCCTACGAGTGGGATGGGTTTCATGCTTTTCATCATGGAAAAGTATTGGCCAAGTTTAGGAGAAAATTTATTTACTAAAGTATTCAAAGTTTCAATTATCTCGCGTTTTTGATCTACATCAAAATCATTTTGAAGATATGCGGACTTTAATTCATCTAATTTAGCGTTCTCATAAAGATCAATTGAATCTTTGTTAACAAACAATTCAACTATTTGATTATGGATATCATTATCAACTTGTTTATATAAAAATGCTGTATTAAGCAAATCAAATATTTTGTTATCTAATTCCTCGTTTTCATTCAAAAGATCTTTCATGTACATTTCGTGTTCTGCACTAAGACCATCTAAGTAACCAGCTGCTTTCATCAATTCACCATATGTAATGTTATTTAAGTGTTTAGATATTTTCATCAAAGTTTCTGGAGATGGTTCTTGGCTGTTTTTTTCGATTCGGCTAAGTGTCGCAGGGGAGACACCGGACACTATAGATAGATCTTTCATTGTTTTAAATCCATTTTTAATACGTGCCTCTTTTATCAAATCACCTATTTTAATTTCGCTCATCGACTCTCAAAAATCTCCCTTCATCTAATGCTTGAATTCATGATAACACAATTATTGCGTGGACGCAATTATTTTTGATTTTCGTATTGCGTCCTCGAAATCGGTGTAATATAATCAAATTGCGAGGACGAAATCACCCGAAAAATTAATTGCAATCACGCAACTAGAGGGGAGGTGATCGCATGAAAAAGTTCGTCGTTCGCTTGAGAGTGAAAGAACTCATGAAGGCACAGATCGATAAAGACATTGCTTCTGACAAAGAACTAGCTGATTTGCTGAATGTGAATGTAACTCAGATCTGGAGAATCAAACTGCCGGTGGAAGACCCTCGAAACAATGTGCCTGGCAATCAGTTCATTGCTGGTGTTATGGAGATTTTCGGTGGAAGATTCGATGATTATTTCTACATCGAAGAAGTCGATGATCCGCGTAAGACCAAGCAAAAGCAGGAGAAAGTGACTGTATAAGTGAGGTGAATCAAATGTCGAAAAGAAGAGTGTTCACGTGGGATCAGTTACCTGAAATATTAACTGCTCAAGACATCGCAGACATTATGGTTTTATCAAGAAAAAGGGTGTATGAGCTTATGCAGATTCACCCTGATCATGGCGGCATACCGAACTTTATTGTCGGTGCATCGAGAAGAGTTGATAAATCCGATTTGCTGCAATGGAAAGATGGATTGAAGGAGGCTTCAAGATGAGTAGTTTGATCACAGTAAGTGGTGTTAGAGGCTTCATTGATCAGAACGGTGTTGCGCATCTAAATCTCGAAGATGCGGCAAAAGGTCTTGGTTTTACCCAGACTGCAGGAAGTGGGAATGTTGTTGTTAGGTGGGAACGAGTCAACAAATATCTAAATGACTTTGGTTTCATCCCCACAAGTGGGGATGGAGGAACAACAATCCCTGAGAACATTTTTTATCGCTTAGCAATGAAAGCCAAGAATGATGTTGGGGAGAAGTTCCAAGCGAAAGTCGCTGATGAAATTCTGCCGGCTATCCGCAAGCACGGTGGATATCTCACACCTAACAAACTTGAAGAAGTATTGCTTAACCCAGATACACTCATCCAACTAGCTAACAACCTAAAAGATGAACGTGCTAAACGTGAGCAGCTAGAACTACAGGCTGAGAAGGATAAGCCAAAGGTTATCTTCGCTGAAGCACTTGAAACTTCCAAGGATTCTATCCTGGTAGCTGATATGTCAAAGCTTCTCAAGCAAAACGGTGTTGATATCGGAGAAAAGAGGTTGTTTGAATGGCTTCGCCAAAACGGATATCTCATCAAAGGTGGTAGCGAACGCAACATGCCTACTCAACGATCAATGGAACTTGAAATCATGGAAATCAAAGTTGGTCAGAGGCTGAGCATTAGCGAAGGTTCTAAAATTACCAGAACACCTAAGATCACTGGTAAAGGCCAAGTTTACTTCATCAACAAGTTTAAAGCTGTGTAACTTACTTCATATGATTATCAATACGTTGTTATAAGATTTATAGTTTCAAAAATATTTGAGTGTTAGAGAGGGTGAACGGAATGGAACAACAGTCTGATCTGGATAAAAGATTTCAAAATATCTTTGTGACTCTCATTGATGCTCAGTATGCAGAAGAGATAAAGACAAAAGAAGAAAGAGCCTTACTCTTCTGCAAACTGTTCATGGAAGAAATAAAAACAATGCAACCTGAAGAACTTGTGCCTTACTTGGAAGAGTGTTTCTCATATTTTCCATACGAAAGAAAAATAAGAACTAAGTTCGCATTCCCAATCACACCTGATCCTAATAATGTTGACGACAGTAAGCCAGACCTTTTCCAGTCAGTTGATAAATAAGCGGACTAGAATCTAGGCTTTGTGTTTCTAAATCAGTATTTTCATCAACTATAACGTATTCCTCGTCTTGAAGTCTTATCAAAGCTTCTGTGTAGTAAAACCATCTTTGACCACTTACGGTCAGGCTAGTCAATGTACCGCTATTTTTTAAGTAGTTATCATAAGCAGCTTTGAGTAATTTCGATTGATATTCGTTCAATATTGAACCTCCTTTCGTTTTGATTGGTGAGTCTGGACAACTACCAATATTCAACAGAAAGGAACAAAAAACCTACTTGAAAGGATGGTTTAAATGCCAACACCTACTGAATCATTAACCGCTGCTTACTTAAATTGCAAAGATCGCAACTGTTCTAAAGAGCAGCTTATCAACTTCCTTGACCGCGCTAAAACACAATGGACTGGTAACGAAGGTATGCAAGCTACGATCAAGTTTCTCGAAAGCCAAATTTGAGAGGATGATTACTTTGAAAATAACTCCAAGATCGTGGATGGCGCTAACAACGGGAGAACGCATGGGTATTCTGCAAGCTGCAGTAGAAAAAAACAAAGCAAGATGGCCTAAATCGTAATGTTCTGGGTTGGTTGGTGGCTGTTGATGAATGTAGCAATAGTAATGTTTCTCTGGGGAAGTGGTGATAGAGATGGACAGATTTGAACATGGATTGAAAGATGCACAAGATGCGAGGGTGGTTGCACACTGTGCTAATCCAGCATGTGAAGGCGAGATTTACGAAGGGGATTATGTAGATCGCTTCGGCGAGGATCGGTACTGCTGCACACGTTGTTTGTTTGAAGCGCAAGGAACAGTAATCACAGTAGAGGATGAATAATATGCAGATGCAAGTTCGCATTAAAGCGAGTGACAAGTTCGAGGATCGATTCGCGCTAAGTTTATCGGGTGGACGGTTCGTTGATGGAGCTTATCCCAAGTTTGTATTCGAAAACCAAACACAACGTAACAACTACGATCGTATCAGACGTGAAATGAAGGGAGCAAACGAAGATGGAAAAACCAATCCAAAGAGCAATCCGGAAGCTAGAACAGTTAGCCGTAAATACAGACGTTCAGGGGAATTCCGCATCTAGCATTCTGACGGAAACAGGTCACTTCTTACGTTATGATCTGCCTGAAATTATTGCTATCTTACAAGATGCGAAAAATGAATTGGAACGAAAAACGACCTCGGTGGGGGCCGAAGTCGCGAATTAATTGTTTTATCAAAATTATTACGGTCAATATAACAAAATAATTGGAGGTTGTAAAGATGCGACTTTATGACTTGGCTGAACAATATAACGATTTACTGGATCATCTACAGGATGAAGCTAACAACGAAGAACTGCAACGCATGCTTGATGGAATTGGTGGGAAGATCGAAGAAAAGATCGAAAACACCGTCAAAGTGATGAAGTCTTTGGAGTCCGATGTTAGTGCTATTGACGCTGAAATCAAGCGTCTTAGCAGCCGGAAGTCTACTCTTTCGAACAATATCAGTTACTTGAAATCCAACATTGAACAATCGATGGTTTCTATGGATATGTCCAAGGTAAAGGGCACTTTGTTCACTGTCTCAATGCAAAACAACCCACCAAAAGTGAATGTCGTGGATGAGTCTGCTATACCAAAAGATTATTTCCGTATTCCTGAAGTAGTGCCGGTACTGGATAAGAAGCGGCTATTGGATGAACTGAAGAAGGGTTCTTACGAGATCCCAGGTGTAGCTTTGGTCCAAGAAAAATCCTTGAGGGTGCGGTGATTATATGTTGATACGTAAAGCACAACGAACGGTAACTAAGGCGCGGATTGGCATGACAGGCCCGAGCGGATCGGGCAAAACCCTGTCTGCTCTATTGATGGCATATGGCATGACTGGAGACTGGGAGAAAGTCGGCCTCATTGATACAGAGAACCGGAGCGCGGATTTGTATGCTGAGACTACTAAAGCAGGCGTGCACATTCCAGAGTTCCCAAAGATCGATATAGAGCCACCTTACACCACGGAAAAGTACATTGAGGCTATCAAAGCTTTTGAAGACTATGGTGTGCAGGCGATTATTGTTGATTCTCTATCCCATGCATGGGCCGGAGAAGGTGGGATCATCGAACAGAAAGATAAATTATCTAAGACAAAAAACAGCTTTACTGCATGGGGTGAGTTAACTCCTAAACAGAACAAAATGGTAGAGGCTATTCTGCAATGTTCTGCTCATATATTCGTGACTATGCGTTCTAAGACAGAATACGTTCTTGAGGCAAACGAGAAAGGCAAACAGGTGCCACGTAAGGTCGGTATGGCACCAGTGCAGCGTGATGGATTGGAATATGAGTTCACACTTGTAATGGACCTATCAGCGCATCATATCGCTTCTGTATCCAAGGATCGCACAGGGTTGTTTGATGGAGAAGAATTTGTTCCTGGTGTTGAGACGGGACAAAAGCTTCTTGAATGGTTGGAGTCTGGAGAGAAAGTGGCAACGGCTGAGTTAAGAGGGCAGTTACTTGAAGCCTGGAACGCACTTGGACTAAGCCCGGATAAGATAGATGCCCAAACGAAAAAACTGTATGGTTTCCCTCTCATGGGAATCACAGAGAAACAAGGGCAAGAGTTTTTGAGCACGCTGAATGAACGAATCCAAGCTAAAGAACCTCAGGAGGAAAAATAGATGTCACTCAATCGAATCATTCTTATTGGTCGCGCCACGAAAGATCCAGAATTGCGTTACTTGCCTAATGGAACGGCAACGGCAACATTCACACTCGCGGTGGATCGTCCTTTTACAAATGGTAACGGAAATAAAGAAACGGATTTTATCAACATTGTTGTATGGAAGCAGCTGGCTGAGACGGTAGCGAACTACCTCAAGAAAGGCAGACTGAATGCGGTAGAAGGTAGATTGCAGATTCGTAGATGGGAATCAGAGAATGGAACACGTTACATCACTGAGGTTGTTGCAGACAACGTAAGATTCCTCGGAGGAAATAGTAGTCAAGGTGATCCGAACGAGCGTGAACCTTATCAGTCTAGTAATCAGGACCCGTTCCGTGATGATGGTAAACCTATTGATATCTCAGATGATGACCTACCTTTTTAATGAGGAGGGTACTCAATGAACTTTGAATTAAGGGCAGTACCTAAGCCAAAGCACAAGCGTTTTAAGCGTACTGCCAAGGAACGTGGACGAATCACCTCCGAGGTATATGAAGCGGCTCTTGAGCGTTCTGGAGGTCGCTGTGAACGATGTGGTAAGTGCGATTACCTTCAATGTGCTCATTTGATAAGACGTTGGAAAGTTGAAGTCGAAACAACAGTAAATGACGTTGCTATGTTGTGCGGTCCCAGTGTGAATACCGGGACCTGCCATAACATTATTGATTACACACAGGCGGGAAAAGAGTGGGCGGAAGAGTATAGAGATCGTTTATACAGGAGGGCAAAAATCAATGAATAATGGGCTGAATATAAAAGGTCTTTGCAAACAGATTAAGGCTGATAAAAACTGCTTGATCTGGTCTTTAAAAAACGGGGTCCATTCGATATCCAATCGCAAATGGATGATTGATTTTGATTCAGTGCCAAGAGAAGTGAAGTTACTATTGCTATCAATATTCGGCGATCAACCAGATGAAGGTACATGTCTGAGTACGTCTGCTTATAATTACGAACCATTGACCAATGTGGCTGTCAGAGGTGTGAATGAACTAATTAATGATCATATCCCGGCTAAATACACAAAATTTTTAGTTGATCAAGAAAGCCTGGGTAACCTTCGTATATTTAAAACCGATGAGTACTTTGTTTACATCCAAGAAGCTTACTTGCAGGCTGTCGATAAAAATATCGGATTTCAAAATATCGGTTCTGTAGGCGTGATGGCTCCATTGTGTTTCGAAAACATCAATTATATCGTACTGCCGGTACGAGTGCCGAAAATTGAAGATTTATTGACGCTCAAGGAACTAACTAACGAGTAGGTGGTGACATGGCCGGCAAAGGCTGGATTAAGCTGCACCGTAAGATAAGAGACAGTTCAATCTTCAATGATCACCAGTTGTTTCGGTTATGGATGATATGCCTGACCGAAGCAACACATAAAGAACGTGATCAACTCATTGATAAACAGACGGTTCATCTGATGCCAGGAGAGTTTGTAACAGGTCGTTATGACATTCATGAACTGTACAATAACGGCCTAAAACACAGTGATAAAGTGACCGGGGAAAAGACCGTATATAGGTGGTTAGAGAAGCTACAAAGTAGTGGTTTTCTGACCATCAAAAAGACCAACAAATTCAGCATCGTAAGCATTGATAACTGGGCGTTTTATCAAGGTGATGACTCTAGTAATGACCATCAAATTGACCAACAGATGACCAACAAAAGACCAACAGATGACCAACAGATGACCACAAACAAGAATGTAAAGAATGTAAAGAATGTAGAGAATGTAGAGAATGTAGAGAATGATAAAGAAGCTATATCCTCTTGGATTAAAAAGTACAAGATTCAGTGCAAAGGAATCTTCGAACTTGAGAAAGTTGAATCTTATATCGGCATTCTTGATATGGATCTTATCGAACTTTTTATGAAGAAGTCCGAAAACAAATCTGTTCCTTATTTTGAAGCGATAGCTAACAAAACGATCCTTCAAAATATTAAAACGTTGGAACAATGGAACGAAAAGAACAAAGCGAAGGAAGAGACAAATGATCGGTTAGCCTTTTTGAACGACATGTAGGAGGTGCCTCATGGAAAGACAGGATGCATTAAAGCTATTCAAGAAACTCGCATCCAGTTATCCAAGTTGGAAAGTGGATCGGGATATTGCAGAGAATTGGCTTGAAGAATTGCAAGAAGCTGAGTCGGAAAACTGCTGGGCAAATGCGAAGGAGCATATTCGGGAAAGTAAGTTCGCTCCTTCCATTGCCGAGATTGTTAAACCGAACGCACGCATTGTAGCCGATCGAGAGATTCAGCGTACAAGACAGATGCTTGATGAGCAAGAACGTTTGAGGAAAAAGGTTCCCGCTGAGCTGCCTTGGAAAAAAGAAGGACTCAGTAAGGAAGAGTGGATGCGAAAAACAATTGCTGAACATAAGGCGAAAAAGTCATGAGCTATTACAACTTAGAAGCCGAACAATCAGTACTCGGATCCATCATTATTCAACCGGATTTGATATACGAATCGCTTTTAACGGAGGAAGAGTTCTTCCATGCTGATCATCAAAAGATATTTGGCGCCATGGTATCGCTCAGGGAAAAGGAAATCGGTGTTGATGTCGTAACCCTTTCAAACGAGATGAAAGAAGAACTGAACGATGTCGGTGGCGTCAGCTACCTTCTCAAACTTAGCCAATCGGTACCAAGTGTTAATGACTTTGCTACACACGAACGAATTGTAAAGGATCGCTATCTCATGAGAGTGGGTATGCGTACAATACAAGACCTTCTGAGCAGTGGAGTAAATGACCCGAAAGAACTGGCTGCAGAACTTATGGATCTATCAGAGTCGCTTTCAGATCAAAGCAGAAGTGCAGATGGTTTCAAACACATTAGTGATGGGATTATGGAACACTCGGACGAGATCGACAGAAAGAAATATGAAGGTCAGGCAACAGGTGCTGGAACAGTCGGTAAAGATCTGGATGAGATAACCGGCAAGTGGAAAAAGCAGACCCTCAATATAGTCGCTGCAAGGCCCTCTGTGGGCAAGACTGCCTTCCTTCTTAACAATGCCGTCCGGAACGGTAAAGACGGCCTGACGGTCGCTATATTCAGCCTAGAGATGCCTGACATGCAACTCTATGACCGGATGATAGCAGCTGAATGTAATATTGATGGTCATCGCGTGAGTGAAGGAGATCTATATGATGAGGAATGGGAGAAATACACACTTGGTTTATCTGAACTAGCACAGTTAGACATTTATATTGATGATCGCCCTGGATTATCGGTTCAAGAAATAAGGTCTGCGGTGCGGAAATTGAAAAAGAAATGCCCGGAACTTATTGTGTTCATCGATTATCTGCAACTAATTAAAGGCGGCGGCAAATTCAATAACAAGAACCGGAACGAAGAAGTGGGCCATATAAGCTCCAGTTTGAAGCAGATGGCCCGTGAAAACGATTGTCCTGTAGTTGCCCTGGCTCAGCTTAGTAGGACCGTAGAACAGCGTCAGGATAAGCGTCCGATGATGTCAGACCTGAGAGAGTCGGGAAACATTGAGCAGGATGCAGACACAATTACATTCCTCTATCGGGATGACTACTATAACGCTGAGTCTGAGAAGAAAAACATCATTGAGATGATCGTATCCAAGAATCGGAATGGCAGAACCGGCACAGCTGAAATGGTGAACATGAAGAACTATGGTAAATTCGTTAACTATGATCGAGTTCATATCATGTAGCGAGGTGAGGACATGGGTCCACTTGAAAAGATGACGGAAAACGAACTGATCAATACAACTCAAGATGATTATCTGGACTATGACATTCGGATAGAAGCATCAAAAGAGTACCTTAAGCGCATGGGAGTGATAGAGGATGGGCGCGCAAGATGCGAAAGCGAATAAATGGGATCGGATATACACAACTAAATCTGGTATTAGCAAAATACACATCGCCTGTGAAGAATTGAACTTCACTTGGAGAATCAAGGACGTTTTAGAGTTTAGAGAGATGTGGGAACAAAATCATTCTTTAACAAGCATAGCCAAATATTTTAGAAGGCCAGTCTTGGAGCTTTTCGTTCTTGCGGTGGATCAGGCGAATTTAAATAAGATAACTTCTCGTCCGAGTGGGATATTTGGAGGTGAGAGCTCATGGAAAGATTAATCCTCCTTGGTAGCGCACCAAGCGTTAATCATATGTACCAAAATACTAGGATCGGCAGACGGCTAATAAAAGTGATGAAACCAAAGGCAAAAGAATGGTTTGAAGAAGCTGCTCTGCAAGCGATGCTATGGCGAAGCAAAAACATGTGGCCTACGACCTCAGGGAAGGTCATTGTGAGGCTTTGGTACTTCTTCCCTGACAACAAGAGGCGTGACACACATAATACCTTAAAAGCGCTCCTGGACGCTCTAGAGAGCGGTGGTATTTATGAAGATGATAAGACGGCATTGCCACAAATAATGGATTACGAAGTGGATAAAAAGAATCCACGGATCGAGATTGAGTTCGAAAAAGTCGTATAACAACGAACTGAGGTGATAATATGATTTATCCAAAATATTATTGGGACGATTACAAAGAGGTCGCAAAAGCCCACGACATAAAGAAAGGTACTTGGTATTCACGTGTAAACAAAGGTGAAGATCCGTTGGAAGCAGCTACACGACCACCATTGTCTTTCAAAGAGAACCTTAGACGGAATGTTGAATCTGGAAAACTCAAATTAATGGAGCCTACACAAAGGAAGGAAGAAAATCTCATGAACGTAAAAATCAAAAAGCTTCATCCTGAAGCAACAATTCCTGTATACGCCAAGCCAGGAGACTCGGGTTTTGATTTGGTAGCGCTCGAAGATGTAATTATTTCTCCTGGAAAAACGATGAAAGTGCCAACGGGTTTGGCTTTTGAGATTCCTGAAGGTTATGAAATGCAGATCCGTCCACGATCAGGACTTACACTTAATTCAAAGTTGCGTGTGCAGCTGGGCACTGTAGATGCCGGTTACCGTGGTGAGGTTGGAATTATTGTTGATTATTTAAATGATGGTGATGACCTGATGAATATGTTCGTGATGAATAATGTCAAGATCGAAAAAGGCATGAAGATCGCACAAGGCGTTATTGCTCCTGTGGTAAGAGTCAGCTTTGAAGAAGCAGAGGAATTAAGCGATAGTGAACGCGGTGACGGCGGTTTCGGTCATACGGGCTTATGAAAAGATTCAATGTACTAAACGAAATCAATTTGCTGATGGATCGGAAATGTAACGGATGCAAAACACATTATGAACTAGCAAAACAACATGGTAGCAACTTTTCGAAAATAGATAACCATTGCAACAAACAATGCAATGTTGGCAAAGAGATACAAGAACTCGGCAAGCAGCTCACCAAATGAACGGAGGTAAAGCATGCATAAGCCAGAGGAAGTGAGATATGACCCTTACTTTTCAGAGATACCTTGGGACATTATCAAAGACGACAAAGGGAAAGTGATCGGTGAAGTGTACATGATATTCCCGAAAGAAAAACCAGAGTGGAATTTCAGACGCAAAAAGGCTTGAGTTATCACCCATACAAAGACACATAGGTCCCCATTAGGGGATAGGGAGGGGATAGGCAACATGATCATCACAGGAAACTGCATAGACGTTATGCCTCAGTT
This sequence comes from Paenibacillus sp. ACRRY, assembly GCF_022346995.1. Classification (GTDB taxonomy): domain Bacteria; phylum Bacillota; class Bacilli; order Paenibacillales; family Paenibacillaceae; genus Paenibacillus. Next base: position 102,402 of record NZ_JAKRNM010000006.1, read on the forward strand.
GGATCCGGAATCATTCCATACTTGCGTAACGTCTCCACCATACTGGGGTCTGCGTGATTACGGCCTGGAGCCATCATATTGGGCGGAGACGACATACGCACCGATGCCAGGATTGCCGCCAATTACTGTGCCTGAGTGGACCGGATGCTTGGGTTTGGAGCCTACGCCGGAAATGTTCGTCGCTCACATGGTTGTGGTATTCCGCGAGGTATGGCGTGTGCTGCGTCCCGAAGGTACAGCATGGGTGAACTTTGGAGATAGTTACGCGGGCAGCAGTAAAGGAGCATGGAGCAACACACAAGATCAAAAGGAAGTGTATGTTCCCTCTCCGGGCGGACCGCAAACAAAAATACCCAAAGTACCTAGTGGATTGAAATCAAAAGACTTGGTTGGGATACCTTGGCGCGTGGCATTCGCGCTTCAGGCGGACGGATGGTATCTGAGAATGGACAACATTTGGAATAAAACAAATCCAATGCCAGAGAGTGTACGGGATCGTCCAACAAAAGCACACGAATACTTTTTTCTCTTATCAAAATCGGAATGTTATTACTACGACATCGAATCAGTTATGGAGCAGATGGCAGAAAGCAGTCTGAATAGATTAGCTCAGGACATTGAGGGCCAGAAGGGATCAGAAAGGGCCAACGGTGGTGCAAAAAGCTTAATGAAGGCTGTTGGTAACAATTCCGGATCCCGGAACAAACGGTCGGTGTGGACTGGTTCAACAGCACAGTTTTCAGAAGCGCACTTCGCTGTATTCCCTGAATGGTTGATTGAGCCTTGTATTTTGGCAGGCGCACCGACAGGAGGAAATGTACTTGATCCGTTTGGAGGTAGTGGTACAACGTTGAAAGTCGCCATGGAGAACAACCGGGATTGCACAATTATTGAAATGGGACCACATAACGTTGAGATAGCAGAGCGGCGTACAGCGGTTGTGCAGCCAACTTTAATATTTTGATTTCACAGGGTATAGGCCCACCAAAGGAGAGATAACACACATGGCAGCAGATAAATTGAGATTCGACGGAACAAACCGAGCACATGCATTTGTGGTTACAGGCATGATCGAAATGATCGAGAACGATGGTTTGACACCGCATGAAGTTTTCGAGGTGTTGGAGGATATCAAACGACAAACGTGGAGTGCATTGACTGACATCCACAGAGGCGAAGGATAAAAGCTATTTTGAGGTCATAGGGCCTCTTTCCCAGGGAGGGATATACATGCAGGAACAAAATTTATCGCCTGAGCAGGTAAACAGCCTATATATCAAATTTCGAAAAGATACGGTGGTCCAATTACAGGTTCAACCAGGAGGAGGAACCTATTGTCGTGACGTGATCAAGAAGGGGAAGAAATTCCGCCACGTTTCGGCGGGAACACTCTTTTGTCTAGCTCGCATAGCTGGAATTGATGGCTATAAGGACATGTACTTTAACTTCCGTCCGGAAGATGTGCTCTTCACGAATTAGGTTCCCAGGGAGGGATATACAGATAGATGAAACTTATCTACCGAAGACCAAATAAGTGGGATCTTCATGGACACTATGACGGCAGGTATAAAAAATGTGTTATTTCAATCAGACGAAACCACACAGGGATGTACTACTGTTTGATACAACGAAAAGCAGATGACAAAAGGTATAACTCACTTTGGAATAAGGCTGAGTTTGAAACGATTGAACAAGCGGCTGAATTTGGGAAAGAGTATGTCAACAATTTTATCGGGGAGGAAGAACAGTCATGAGTAAGATAGATGAAATCAAACAAGCGTTGGCGGCAGCTACACCAGAATGGTTCGACAACGGGAATGAGATCGTGTCAAAGCAAAATCCAAAGGTGGGCATCGGCGGATTCTTGAAAGAAGAGGATAACCACTTGGCGGCCAATGCTCCTGAATATATCGCTTATCTACTCAAGAAGCTTGAAGAGAAAGAAATATTTCTCACAGGTAGGCAGTACACCATAAATCGATTAAAAGAACAAAACGAGGAAATAGCAACAATGGGTATTCGGCAAGGTGAACAAATTACACGCTTGCTACAGTCGGAAAAAAAGCAGGCTAAGAAGCTTGAAGAGGCACGGTTCGCACTTGAAGAAATAGCCGAACATGGTGGTGTTAATTTGCGCGGCGCAAGCTGTGCAGAAATCGCAAGAACCTATTTTGCTCAGGAAGGAGAGGGGAACCAAGAGTGACAGTTACTGCCGCTCAAGGTCCGCTTGGAAGTCATCAACAATGCCGCGTGCGGTGTCTGGTAACAAACGTTGGACATTGACGAGGTAATGATAAAAGTGTTCAGCGACTGTATCGTAGGTTCGCATTTCCGCTGCATGTGCTGGATCGGATTTTAAATATTCCATATGCGCTTCAGCCATAGCGCTGGTTTCCATTCTCATGGGATCACACCTTTCGAAACTCTATCTTAAAACAAATGATACAACGATAATAGCGGTTATTTATGGGTTAGGGCCTTCGGGCCTCTCCCTACTAAGGAGGATATAGAGTGTGGGACTTCAAGTGGAGAAGGAAAAGGAAGACGCCAGAACCTTTGTGCTTTCACAAATGGCGCTTGTTAGATATGTGGGTCGTTGATATCTACGAGTTTGCACAGAATGAACCAATGTATGAAATTGCCTGTACAGTGTGTGGCAAAAGAAGAACATTCGATAGATCTGGATATAGCACGTTCAAAGAAACTTTCAATGTTGAGGAAGAAAAGATCAGGGAGGATATAAAAGATGCCAATTATCAAACATGAAGGTCAAACACAAATCGAGTTCGGAACAGGTGATATCAATGTTTCGCCAGGATTGCTTCAACTGGACTATCCTTGCGGCGTAGTAGCGTTCCAACCAAAAGATTCGGGACCAATCGGAGAACGGCAGATGAACGAAAAAGTGGTTGCGCCACCAGCGGAAACGCCAGTACGAATGACTTTTGACAAAGTGGAATCGATAGATGTGATAATCCGGGCGCTCCAAGAAGCCAAACGAATGATGCTAGAAGAAACGTGGGAAAGTTTGTTGGCTCCCAAGGAAGGAGCGGATAAGCATGAGTAAAAAAGTATTGTTCGATGCATCGAAAGATGTAATCTGCGCTACTGCCGAACACATGAACAAAGAGGATCGGTTAACGGTAATCGCTCCATTAGCTGGCAATGCCAGTGTACACGCACCATCAAGGAGTGGAAAGCACAAGGGATACCATCGTATCAAGTGTGAAATATGGATTCCAGAGGACGCTATAAAGGGCGAGGACGCGTTAACAGACTTCGGGGCATTCATGGTAGTCAGTTTACCTAAAAACCGCGTACAACCGCATTTGGGTGGGGAAGGAGCGGATACAGAATGATAGAGATACGATATAGAGCGTGGGATTCGGTTCAGGGCGTCATGTTGCCAGTAGAGTGCATCAACTTCAGAGAAGGTACAGTAACGCTTAACGAAGGCGACAACTCAGTTACAGATACATTAGAAATGTTTCAGCTCATGCAGTACATCGGACTAAAGGACAAGAATGGAAAAGAGATATATGAGGATGACATCATCCAAATCAAAGACCACCCGTTCGAGGGAGCAATAAAGATCGACAACAATTATCGAGTAAGTTTCAACGAACGAATGGAACTATGCGCCGGGTCGTGGTTGTTGCATCGGGTTCTGTATTGCTCAGAAGTGATCGGGACCATTTGGGAACACCCACACTTACTAGAGGGTAGGGATGAAGCATGAGAATGACTAATGATAAACATTTCAACTACGTATACAAGCTTGGTAAAGGCGTGTCACGCCGAACTAAAAAGTACATCAGAAATTACTGGGAAAAGGATTACGAACTATATAAACAAACAGAAGAATATTTAATGGATCAATTACCAAACTGCAAATGGTGTAACGGCGTTGGGATCGAACGAGTAGGAATCTGGGACACAGGATACGCTTGCCCGGACTGCAGAGGTACAGGTAAGGATGGGTGGCAATACGACAAGCAAGGGAAGATGGTCATGATGAAAGAGTTTATCAAACCAAGCAATAACGCAATCAGATTGAAGCGAAAAGGCGTGCTGAAAAAGGGAGAGGGTAGGGAGTCTATACCCAAGGAGGATACAAAGGATGTATAACATGGATAAAAACGAATTCATTTCGGAATTAGAAAAGAAAGTTGACACACTCAATGAACTATTCAAAGGAGCAGTAAAAAGACGCGAAATGGATACAGCTAGAAGATTAGAAGGAAAAATTGAAGGATTAAAGCTGGCAATTGGTTTTGCTAAAACGTGGCTGAGAGAGGACGGACAGGATGCGTAACTATCTAGAACTACTACAAGACATATTAGATAACGGTAAAGCCAAGGGAGATCGAACCGGCACAGGAACGCTATCAGTGTTCGGCCGACAGCTGAGATGGGACTTGTCCGAGGGTTTCCCTCTTATAACAACGAAGCGTATACATCTCAAATCAGTAATACATGAGTTGTTGTGGTTTATCTCTGGCAGTACAAACACTCAGTATTTAAAAGATAACGGAGTCACAATTTGGGATGAATGGTCCGATGAAAACGGCGATCTTGGTCCGGTGTACGGTTTTCAGTGGAGGTACTGGCCCACTCATTGGGGCAGTGTAGATCAGTTGCAAGACATCATTTCAAACATCAGAAATAATCCTGACAGCAGAAGGCATCTTGTTATTGCTTGGAACCCTAGTGATCTTGCAAGAATGGCATTGCCTCCTTGTCATTATGCATTTCAGTTCTATGTTAATGGCGGGAAGTTATCTTGCATGCTAAATATGAGATCGGTGGATTCGTTCCTTGGGCTTGGGTTCAATATCGCCAGCTATGCATTACTGACACATATGATTGCTCAACAATGCGATTTAGAGGTAGGAGAATTCATTTGGTCCGGTGGAGATGTGCACATTTATAACGATCATATTGATCAGGTCAGAGAACAACTTACACGTGAACCATACCCACTGCCTCAACTACACATTAAACGTAAGCCTGAGAGCATCGACGATTATGTATACGAGGACTTTGAGTTTATCGGGTACAAACATCACCCAGCTATCAAAGCGCCTGTATCGGTGTAAGAGGTGAGTGTATGGACAAAGAAAAAGTCACAGCAAAGACAAAGTGGGTATGGACGGATCTAGCAGAGCAAAAGAACCCAAACCATTCACGCTCAGGAGATCCTATTTGGCACCATTTTCAGAAGGATGCACCAAAGGAATGGTTAGATCAAGGACTCATTATAGATGCATCAGATGTAGTAAAAGAAGGACAAATGTCCATATTCGATTATTAGAAGAGGAGAGGAACGGTATGATTATGGCTCAGCTTAGTCCAGAATTAAGCGTAGTTGATTTGGGAGAGGCCACAGTACTCAATTATCAAATGTCACGTAAAATAGCGGACAAAGCATATGACCGAGCTAAAACAGCAGAGAATGAAGCAGACAAAAAAGTAATCTCGGGTATGGTATCGGATTGTGAATATGTGATTGAGTGGTTAAGTACAGGAAGGCGTCCAGGGAATAAGCGTGGTATAGAGCGTAGGGCCGCGTATCAGCGCGAGAAACTGATGGATCCATTAAAGATGCAGGCATACGTTCAAAGAGGCAATGCAGGCAGTCCTAGCAACCTTAGCGATTGGGAGAGATTCCAGATAGAAGACGCACTAACAGGTTTGAGTGATCGGGAACGGGAATGCTATGTAATGTCTCATGGTGAATGTTTCTCATTCAATGAAATAGCACAAATGCTGTGTATCAGTAAAGGCAGCGTCGAGGAATACATTAACAGAGCTCAGACAAAGGTAACCGCTAACCTAAAAAACAGCCTATTCCTACGGGAATAGGTTTTTTGTTTATATTATCAGAGAAATAAGGTATTATTATCCAAAGTGCAAAAGGAGGGAAGTTTTTTGTTAGAAATAAAAAAATTCTCCAGTGACGATATTGGTGTTTATTTGAAGAACTTGTCTGATACAAGAATTGAGATGGTAGGGAAACTCAGGGATTGGCAATTGATTAATGAAGAAATCGTATCCCTAATGCATACAAAGAATAGCTGTGTAGCAAGATATGGGACAAGGGATAGTATGCAAGAAAATAATTTCAGGTTTAAATTACTCCAAGGTATAGAAATTGAAAATAATGTTAAATATAAGTACTTGTACGCTCATAGTAGAATAAACGAATTAGATCACCCTCTACTCCAGTATTTACACTTTGTCACACTATTAGATCAACCAGTGTTTCACACACTCGTTCTCAATAATAAAGGAGAGAAGGATACTGTCTGGGACAGAAAATACGATACTGAAGCAAAGATATTAGAACATATATACAAAGAAACATATCAATCTGCATCTGGTGAAATACATATAGATATGTTCACGAAATATCACCCTTGCGATAGTTGTATTGGAGTTATGGATCAATTTTTCAGCAAAATGAAAGAAAATAATGTAAATGTTATAATTAACGTGTATTATGAACTTAAATCCTCCAAACAAAGTCGATTGAAAAGGGGGCAAATTGTACTATGAAATTGAATTTGAATGGACTTGAACGTGCAGTTCAAACATTGTTTTTTGAATATAAGGATCAGGCGAGTCTAGGGTTGGTTGTAGATAAAATAATTGATGATTATGATGAATTAATAACGCTTAGTAGAGCATGCGAATTAGTGATATATCGTACTTTAAGTGAATTGGTAACAAAACGTACAGGTTTTGTAAGCCAAAGATCTGAGATCGAAGAATTACTTGAACTTCTAGGTGATATTAACGAGGCGATAATAACAATAAGAAATGAGCTTGACTATGATGATAACATTGCACTGCAAAGTGGAGAGGTTAACATAGGGTCAAATTTTGAAGGAATTACCAAACAATTTGCTTACTAAATTATCTATGCGAACCCTCAGGTACACTGAGGGTTCTTTTTGTCTTACGAATGCCACCTATAGGTATAGACGATGAATAAATGCATGCCTATAGGTTTCCTCTATTATAGTTTATGTTCGTAGCCGCTAAAAAATAGAATTAGTACATTAACTTTCGCATGTTCCTCAGTAATAGATGGGAGTATACAATCACAATAAATACGCTCCAACTAATTAGGAATCTGCCCCAAAAAGGATTATAATTTTGGTCCATTGCGAAAGTAACAACCACGAGCACGACATTTGCTAAAACAAAAAAAACTGTTATGTAAATAAAGCTCATAAAACTATTTTTAATATCATGGTCTTGTCTAGTGTTGTTGGAAGCAAAAGAAGAAATTGCCGCTAACAAGGCTGAATACCCTATTGAAATAGTAATATTAACATCAATTAATTTAGCTAGATATTCACTAATATTATTGATGTCTTTCGTTCCAAAGACGAGAAAAAGAGCACTCGTAATAATTGCGGTAGTGTAAACGAGAATAGTAGATGCGGATAAAAACTTTTTTGACATATTTAACCTCTTATTGTTTTTTACTTTAATATACTACGAAATAAGTTGAGTGTTAATTTATTTTTCTCATTCCCTTAACTCAGAGGTAAGAGTAGGCGTCTTATATGCGCTCGGTCGTTGGTTCGAATCCAACAGGGAATATTACCCTAAAATTGAAAGGTGGCAGTAATATGTTCCAATGGTTAAATACAGCCAGAAACAGATTAATTACTGTCTCAGATAAGAACAGACTTCCAGTTGCAACAACAATGCCTGAAGACATCGTGCTAGTAGACAAGAAATCAACAGCAGGTTCGGCAGAATATGCCGCTGAGACAAGCAAGACATTAACGCTTGAGTTTTCCGGGTCAACAGATGCTGTAACAGCTACTTTCACGTTTCAACGGAAAGGACCAAGTGGCAAGGCGGTAACAGTAGAGGGAATCAGGCAAACAGCTCCAATGGACATCGTGACATCGGCTAAGATCGGTGAGACGGTGTCTTTTAATATTCAGGCTGGATTTACTTTAGTTATAAACCACACAGCTCCTAACACAGGAACATTGTCCGTTAAAGGGACGGTGGAATAAATGCCAGATAATTTGTCGGTTGTGGCATTGAGTGCTGCTAAGAATGCTCAGTCCAGATATCGAGGGAATGATATTGCATTGATGGGTGATTCTTTAACAGGTTTATCGTTTGATGCAGCGACAACAGGTATAGGTAGTGGTGTATGGGTTCATCAACTACTAATGCGTTCTAATGGAGCTCTGCAATATGTATATAATGCTGGTATATCTGGACAGCGTACAGATCAAATGTTAGCTCGGTTTGATACAGATATCGTCAATAAGCGTCCGTCATTATGTACGATTATGGGTGGGACAAACGATGTGAAACAGGGCATTCTTCCTGCGGTTGCTTTGGCGAATATAGAAGCAATGGTACTCAAATGTTTCCCAGCACGTATTACACCAATTCTGGCAACGATCCCACCGTTGGATGAGGGGAAAGTGACAGAGGTACTTCAGGTGAATGCAGGTATTTATAAGATAGCTCGCAAATATGGGTTGGATGTGTTGGATTTTTATTCTCTTCTTGTGGATCCGGCAACATCAAAATATAAAAGTGGATATTCAACAGATGGAATACACCCAGGCACTACTCCGGTTAAACTGATGGGACAATATGCTGCTGAGCAATTGCTACCCAAACTGCCAGCATTCAGAACTAATGTACCGGCAGTGAATAACGCTCCGAATAATCTTCTTAAAAACAGCTTGTTCTTAACGGATGCCAACGCAGATGGTGTGGCAGACAACTGGACGATGTATGGTACCGGTGTTGCTACATCTTCATTAACTACAGGTGATGCGACAATTAAAGGTAGCTGGATGACGATGGATAAAACAGATGCAGCGAGTACAAAAACATACTCTCAGGCGATATCAACAGGATTTAAAGCAGGTGACGTGATCGCTTTCACTGGGAGGGTTAAAACGACAGTGGAAGGTACTGAGATGCCTGTAACTGTACAACTAGCTTATACCGGAGCATCTGGAATGATGAGGCCGTTAAACAACTGGAAAACAGATAATAACGGTATTTTTTATGTGGAAGGTGTAGTCCCTACAGGAGCAACGGCTTTAACAGTTACTATGACTGCAGGAGCTGGCACAGGTAAAGCAGAGTATGCGCAGTTTGCTGTATATAATCTATCAAATGAAGTGTTTTGATCCACCCGTAATCTAAACCCCAAAAGCTGCAGAGGTGACGGCGAACTAAGGTACACGGGTAAATGATGAAGAGATAAAAGGTAACCCCGTTAATTCTGTCGAATAAAACAGAAAAAGGGGGAAGAAAAATGACATTGATCAACGTTGTATATATACCAACAGGTATTGTTTTATCTGCTGATAGTAGAACGAGCGGTAATGGGTTTATCGTTTCAGACTCAACCAATAAATTATTTTTGCTTTTCAACAAGATTGGTGTTGCTACCGCAGGAGCGGCTTTGATTAATCTAAAGCCTATCGAGCACTATGTTAAGGAATTTGAAATGTTAATGTGGGAAAAACTCAGCGATGCGTCTGTAAAAGATGTTACCGATGAGCTATATGACTATTTCAAAAACATAGTTATTGGTGAACAGTATATTTTCTTCTTTGTCGCTGGGTATGAGTTTGGCACTCCAATTGTAAACAGCTTTGATACCATGGGAGAAAAGGAGATTTTTAGTCGAAACACTGATAAAGATGACAATCTTATATATGGTGCTGCTTGGCAAGGGGATACTGAAATAGTTAACAGACTAAGATCTGAGAACCATATGCCTTTATATATAGCTATGAACGTTCAAGACGCTATCGATTATTCTCGACATCTTATTAGAACTACTATTGATCAGCTGCGATTTGAACCCCGCTTCCCTACAGTTGGCGGTGAAATAGAGACGATTTTAGTACAGCCAACAGGTGGGGGATATATCTACAAAAAGGGACTGACTTATAAGTAATTGTTCGTGTAATTTAATATAAGGCGGTGGGTGATATGACATGAGTCTAAGTGAACAACAGAAAAGATTCGCTGATTATTACATTGAAACTGGTAACGCAACGCAAAGTTATCACAATGCAGGATACAAAGCTAAAGGTAAATCAGCTGAAGTTAATGCTTCTAGACTGCTAGCGAATGCTAAGGTTAGACAGTATGTTGATGAATTGATAGCAAAAAAGGACGCAAAACGTATCGCAAAGCAAGATGAAGTGCTTGAATTTCTCACTAATGTGCTAAGGGGAGAAGTGAAGGAACAGTTCCCGTTAGGCATGGGTATGGGCGAACAATCGCTCGTGAAGAAAGAACTCGATGGCAAGGATCGCATCAAAGCGGCCGAACTATTGGGTAAACGTTATGCACTGTGGACAGACAAACAGCAGCTTGAAGGCAATGTGGGTGTGCAGATAATCGATGATTTGGGTGATGCCGATGTTGAAGGTTAGGCTTTCTGAGAAGGTTACGCCACACTTTCACGACTTCTGGCGTGTATCCAATTCACATAGATATCTGAAACACGTACTCAAAGGTGGTCGTGCTTCTGGTAAGTCGGCACACATTGGTCTTAAGATTATTAAAGACATGATGAAATACCCAGTCACCACATTATGTGTCCGTAAAGTAGCTCGCACGCTTGAAGAGAGCGTGTTTGAGCAACTTAAAGAGGCAATCGAGATACTTGGTGTGGGACAATACTGGAAAGTGGTTAAAAGCCCGTTGCAGTTGGTCTACATTCCACATGGAAATAAGATCATTTTTCGTGGTGCAGATGATCCTGCTAAGATCAAGTCCATTAAGATGTCCAAGTTCCCTATCGCATTTCTATGGATAGAGGAAATGGCAGAGTTTAAAACCGAAGACGAGATATCGACTATCGAGAAATCCATTTTACGTGCGGATTTAGGCGATGGTCTTTTTTATGCATTCTATTACTCATACAATCCTCCAAAGCGTAAGCAGTCATGGGTGAACAAGCTTTATGAATCACACATTATCCCGAATAACACGTACGTTCATCACTCAACCTACCTTAATAACCCTTACTTATCAAAGGAGAGTATAGAAGAGGCTGAGGAACTGAAACGAACACGACTACAACGGTATGAATGGGAATATCTCGGCAAGGCGATAGGTAGTGGTGTTGTTCCATTCGATAATTTGAACTTCCGGAAGATTACTGATGAGGAAATTAAGTCATTCGATAACATCCGGCAAGGCAATGACTGGGGTTATGGTGTCGATCCAGTAGCGTTCGTCCGCTGGCACTATGATAAGACTCGCCGCAAGATATACGCCTTGGATGAGGTATACGGCGTTAAGCTATCAAACCGTGAGTTGGCTGAGAGGATTAAGAAGAAAGGTTACCACACTCAGATAACCATTGCTGATAGTGCTGAGCCTAAATCAGTTGATGAAATGCGTACGCAGCTTCAATGCAGGTTTAAGGGAGCGAAGAAAGGCCCTAACTCAGTAGAGTATGGCGAGAAGTGGTTGGATGACCTGGAAGAGATCGTTATTGATCCAGCACGTACACCGAACATCGCTCGAGAGTTTGAGAACATTGATTACCAGACGGACTCGGATGGGAATCCGAGGGCTAGATTGGACGACAAGGACAATCATACAATCGATGCCACACGGTATGCATTTGAAGATGATATGAGAGGTCCAACATTCGAATTCTAGTGATTTTTATGTAGGATAATGCAAATTGTCGAACCTATCAAACCGCCTATTTACCGCAAAGCCTTGATGCATAAGGGTTTGTTAAGGGTGTAAAGGTCTAGTACATGACTACCAAATGTAGGTTTTGTGCAAGAGTCTACACGTTAATGCGTTAAAGACAAGCGAAAGGAGGTACATATGAGTACACTGAGTGAGATACTTCGGAACCTTGATGAAAACTCGCCTATGACTAATAAAGAAATAGCTATTGAGCAAATGAACACGTTCAAGGGTACGGATAAATACAAGTGGATGCTTGAAGGGCAAGCGTACTACCGTAATCAAACTAAGATCTTGGATCATAAGCGTATGGTTATTGGTGAAGGTGGTGCACTGCAGGAAGCAACAAACCTTGCCAACAATAAACTTGTACATGGTTTCATCCGGAAGCTGGTTGATCAAAAGACCGGCTATTTGCTGTCTAAGCCTTTCAGTATCCAAACGGATGGTCCGGACGCTTACAAGGACTATCTACATGATATATTCGGCAAGCAATTTCAACGGCAGCTGAAGAACCTTGGCAAAGAATCAATCAACAAGGGAATCGGCTGGCTCCAAGTTTACTATGATGAGAATGGCGAACTGTCGTTCAAAATCATCCCTTCAGAAGAAATAGTTCCATTATGGAAAGATAACGCCCATACAGAATTGGATGCGATTGTTCGTTTCTACAAGCAAGAAAGGTATGAGGCTAAGAAGAAGGTTACTGTAACGATAATTGAATTCTGGGACACTAACGGCGTACTAAGGTTCACGCAAGATGGTGTAACTACATCTGAAAGGGTTGCGGATGGCGAACCAGGCTATCATTTTTTTGTAGTTAAGCCAGGATTAGACGAAACCGGAGCTGAAACGTTGATCGAGGGAGGTATGAACTGGGAGAAGGTGCCCTTCATCCCGTTTAAGTACAACGATGAGGAAATGCCACTTGTGGAAATGCTTAAGTCGCTTGTGGATGACTATGATAGTCGGATGTCGGATAACTCAAACAATCTACAGGACTTACCGAACAGCATGTACATCGTCAAAGACTATGATGGAGTAGACCTTGGTGAATTGAGACAAAACATGACTCAGTTCAGAACGATTAAGGTATCTGGAACGGGTGGTGTAGAAACTATCAGCCTTGAAATCAACACTGAGGCATTCACCACACACATGGACAGGCTGCGTAAGGCTATTTATGAGTTTGGTAGAGGTGTTGATACCCAAGCCGATAAATTCGGTAATAGCCCATCAGGAATCGCTCTACGCTTCTTATACAGCGACTTGGATATGGACGCTAACATCATTGAGACAGAGTTCCAGGCAAGCCTTGAACAGCTTCTGTGGTTCGTAGATCAGCATTTGTACAACACAACTAATGCTGATTACTCAGATATTGACGTAACGTTCCTGTTTAACCGGGATATCGTCATCAATGAAACTGAGGCTATCAACAATGTTAAAAACAGTATCGGTATCCTGTCCGATGAAACGAACATTGCAAACCATCCATGGACTGGTGATGTTCAGGAAGAGAAGGAACGCAAGGAAAAAGAACAAAAAACAGCCATGGAGCAATTCGCTTCAGGTCAATATACGTTTGGTCAGGAACAAGCTAATCCAGGCGGTGGTGAGGATGAATGAAATCAGAAGCCTACTGGGAGAAGCGAACTGAGCAAACGGTAAACCATCAATATGCTAAAGCAGATGGGTATCAAGCCAGAATAGCACGTGAGTATGAGTTTGCAACTAAATCAATGCTCAAGGATCTGCGCGAGTGGTATTACCGGTTCGCCAAGAATAATGAAGTCTCATATGCAGAAGGCCAAAAGCTGCTTAACTCAGACGAATTAAAAGAGTTTAAGATGACTCTTCAAGAGTTTACAGCAATGGCTAAGGGCAATCTTGATGGCACTTGGACGAAACAACTGGACAATGTGTACATCAAAACGCGTATAACCCGGATAGAAGCCCTTTTGATACAGCTTCAACAACAGATAGAGGTATTAGCTGCAAACCAGCAAACGGGCTATGGAGTGCTTCTCCACAACATATACACAGACACCTATTACCGTAATATCTTCGAAATCCACAAAGGGTTAGGCGTAGGATTGTCTTTTGCACAAGTGGATACAGCAGCGGTCCAACGAATAATCGCTATGCCTTGGTTGGGTAAAAACTACAGCTCACGAATTTGGGATGATCGGGACAAGCTTGTTAGGGAGATTCAACGAACACTTTCCCAAGCGATTATTCGCGGTGATGGCATAGAGGAAATGACACGAGTTATTTCTGCACGAATGGAAGTTGGGAGAAGCGCAGCAGAGCGCTTGATCCGCACTGAGAGTGCACATGTGATTGAAGAAGCTTCATTTGACGGGTACAAAGCGAGTGGATTGGTAGAGAAGTATAAGATACTTGCTACTCTGGATAAACGGACATCTGATATCTGCCAAGGCATGGATGGGAAAGTATTCCCGCTGAGTGAGAAGAAAGTAAATGTCACGTATCCACCGTTCCACGCCAACTGCAGAACGACAACCACGGTATTCTTTGAAGATGACCCAATCAACACAAAGGTTGCACGAAATGCAAGCGGCAAAACGATTACGGTCCCAGGATCGATGACATATGCTGAGTGGAAGAAAGAATATGGTGTTGAGATAAAAGAGGTCGAAGCCGTTGCTAAGAAAAGCAGAGGTAAAGCATCACAGTCGGGCCGTCAGTTGGAATTTACCGAGTATGACATTATCGACTAGGGAGGGAGCATGATGGGCGTTAAACGGTATGAAAAGCGTGTGCCTGTGGATGCAATCCAGTTTGAAGGTATGGATCCCAATCACATTAACGAGATTATCTCTTTTGTTCAGGTACCGGTGATGATGGACTTTACTGGTGGTCTTAACTTAAGAGTGATTAAAAGCCAATTGGATGTATTGGTTGTACCTGTTGGTGATTATATCGTTAAGGATGCTACCGGGAAACAGTTGATTTATATGAAGAAGGCAGCATTTGAAGCAGAATACGAATTGGTTGGATAACTGGGCTGTGGCTGAAACGTCATAGCCTTTTATTATGCCGTCCTTTTGGTATTGCGGACGTTAAAGAACAAGACATCACCGGACGCGACCGGGTTAACAAGCGAAGATGAAATGGAGGATAACAACGTGAATAAAGAACAATTTATCGCACTTGGATTGAGTGAGGATTTGGCTGAAAAGGCCGCTACAGCTTCAGCAGATGAGTTGAAAGGGTTTGTGCCCAAAGCTCGGTTTGATGAGGTGAACGAGGCAAAGAAGCAGGCTGAGAAGGGAATCGCTGACCGTGACAAGCAGATTGAGGAACTTGGCAAGACTGCAGGATTGGGTGAGGATCTAAAAAAACAAATTGATGCATTGCAGACTGAGAACCAGACAGCCAAAGAGAAATACGAGGCTGACATGAAAGAGTTACGTCTTAACACCGCATTGAAACTGTCCTTGAGCGGTCAGGTACACGATCCGGATATCGTGGCAGGGCTGTTGGACAAAACGAAAATTGAATTGAATGAGGATGGCTCTGTAAAGGGTGGACTCGAAGAACAAGTAAATGGCCTGCGTGATAGCAAGGCTTTTTTGTTTGTTCAAAAAGAAGAAACAGCACCTACAGCGCCATTGTTCAAAGGAATCAAGCCGCCTGATGCTGGCGGTGGTGGTAATCCACCTGCAGATCCGAAGGGTTACGATGCCGGTAAATCATTAGCAGAACAAAGAAACCAGGGAGGAAGTGGCAAGTAATGAACTTGAATCCACGAGTAAAAGAGTACGGTTCTCAGAAGGAAATTCTGTATACAGTCAAAGGTTCGATTGAAAAGGTTGGCGGTTTGACACTTGATGGTACAAAGTTTGCGGTTAACACATTGATTCCTGCAGGTACAGCGGTGAGTATCCAAGCAAATGGACTCGCAAAGCCATGGGCTGATGCTGACACAGGTACACCATACCTGACTAACCACGATGTGTTTACTGCTGATGTTACAACAGTCAATGTTATTGTCGGTGCATGGGCTGAGGCTCTTGTTGTTGAAAGCAAACTGACGGGTGTGACTGCAGCATTTAAAACAGCTGCTGGCGCGCGTTACCGTTTCTACTAATTAGAAAAAGGAAGGTGTATAAATAATGGGAATTCTTTCTCTTGATCAATTTAAACAACCAACATTTTTGGGGTATGTCGAAAATCGACTGCCAACTAAAACATATCTGCTGAAAGCAATCAGTGAAACAGATACTTCTTATGATCTAACTTTCGACTATGATGTTTTCACTCAAACATACGCTCCAAGTGCTGCTTTGACTGGATGGAATTCCGGAGCGCCTTTGCGTGACAAAGAAGGATTCAAAACGCTGACACAAGAAGTCGCTAAGATCCAACATGGTATCCGTATTGATGAGCGTGAACAACTGAAGTTCACAAATCCGCGGGTACAAGCTGAGCGGGATCGTGCAATCCAACGTGTATATGATCAAACGGACCGCCTCATTGAAGGTGTTAACGACACAGAAGAGTGGTTGCGTGCTCAAGCAGTATACTTGGGTGCTATTTCATACGATGCGAACAATGTAAAAATCAATGTGGACTTTCAATTGCCACCTATCGTTACTCCAACAGATTCATGGAGTGATCGTGTGGACTCTGTGCCTCTTGACGACCTGCGTGCAATTATTCAAGCATACAAAGATGCTAACGGCGGCGAGGCACCTGAATACATCGATTTGTCAGGTGTGGTGCTGCAAGATATCATCATGAACCAACAACTGAGAAGTGCGATCTATGGCATCAACAGCCAAATGATTCCTACTCGGTCCCAAGTTGAAAGCATTATTGCTCAGGTGGCTGATGCTCCTGTTAAGATCCGTGTAAATGATAACCAAATCTCTCTCAACGGTGCTCCTGCATCTCGTTTGTTGCCAGTGCGTACAGTTGCGGTGCTTGGTAGCCAACCGGTTATCACTGTTGAAGGCCCTACTGTTGAAAAAGGATTCGAACCAGGTATCTACGTGTTGACTAAAGAGGATATGGGTCCACCACCACAAGATGAAATCTATGTTGGTAAGTCTGCATTTGTCGGCATCAAGAAGCCATCCCAAATCCACCGTCTGTCGGTGTAAGGAGGAAACAACATGTTTAAATATAAAGTTCTGGGCCCCGTCATTTTTGGCGGGGTTATTGTTAATTCCGGTGAGATTGAATTGGATGAAACAAAAGGGGCTCGTTTGGTAGAGCGTGGAATCCTTGAAGAGGTCGAAGCCGAAGAGGAGACTGACATTAACAAAATGAAGGTTGACCAACTCAAGGATTACGCCGAAAAGAACGGTATCGATCTGGGTGATGCCAAGGGTAAGCCAGAAATCCTGAAGGCTATCAAGGAAGCTGAGGCGGTAGCCAATGCAAATACAACGTCTTAAGGCTGAGCGTGAAGCAATAATAAACGAGGTTAAACGCCGCCTCAAACTTGATGTGAACGATACCGAACATGATTACCTCATTGGTACCTACGTTGATGAGGTGGGTTTGCGTATCATGAACTATTGCAACATAACCGTTATTCCAGATGAGCTCTCATACACTTGGGTGGCTATGGTAGCCAGCGCAGTAAGCACGGAGCAAATCAATGTCCTGCGCCCTCCTGTTGCTCCTGTTGAAGCTTTTGAAGTCAAGATAGGAGATACATCCATCAAACCAGCACCGGCGGCTAAAACGGCCCCTGCCACGCCTACGGTTGCGGTTATTGAAGGTGTATTGAGAGATTATCAAGGTGAGCTAAATGCTTTTCGTAGATTGAGGTGGTAGTGTGATCAATTACGAAGCTATCAGAGTCGAGTATGAGAAGATGTATGAGGACGCGGTGACAGTTCAACGCTCTGAGCGTGTTAAGAAGCCCAATGGAGCGACAGAGCTTGCTTGGGTAACCAAACACCTGAACGTGGCGTGTCGCATCTCTCAAACAGGATTAGCTGCTAATACTCAGACCGACACTACCAACGACATTGATTATTCATCTAAATTGTTCCTTTCTCCACTTGTGGAGATTAAACATGGCGATAAGCTTGCAGTGACTCGCGAAGGGTTAACGCGGGAATACACAGCAGGTGAACCGTTTATTTATCCTACTCATCAGGAAATCAATCTGGAGAGGGATGTGAAATCCTGATGCTGGATATGAGCGGTTTGGATGAGTTCACAAAGAAGCTAGATAAGGCTTCACGTGGTCAAGTAGTCGGTGATCTGCTGCAAGAGTTCTTGCTTGAACTGGTTTATCGCTTGGATGCCAAGGTTAAACCAAGGACGCCAGTGGATCAAGGTTATCTAAGACGGATGTTTCGTATTAGTTCAATAAAAGAATTGCCCGGAGGCTTTTACAGCATAGAATACTTCAACAACACTTACTATGCTTCTTTTATCGAAAATGGACATCGTACTGGTAAGGACAAGACAGGTTGGGTTGAAGGGAAGTTCATGCTCAAGATATCTGTTCAAGAGATCGAAAGAGAAATGCAGCAGTTCTTGGACCGTAAACTGGAAGAAGCACTAAATAAATATTTCGGGTGATGCCCATGGTAGTGATAAATGATGTGAAGGATGCAGTGGTATCAACGATAGCGACAACATTTTCAACAATGGAAGTATATGACGAACGCGTGCCGCAGGGTTTTAACGAACCGTGCTTTTTTGTGTTGATGTTTCCTGTTGCCCATACCAAGCAAAGGGACAGACGTTATATACGATCGCATTCGTTCGATATCCACTATTTTCACGATGACAACTACACCGCATGCCACGACATGGCCGAACAGCTGTATAGCCTCATGGATTTAATCACGATGGATGGGAACTTGATCCGTGGTGAAGCCATGACCCATGAAATTGTGGATGGTGTGTTGCATTTTAACGTTCGGTACGACTTTCACGTATTGCGTGAGAGAGCTCCGGGCGATAAGATGCAGAGCTTGTTACAGGAAGGGAGATTGAAATGACAACTAAAGCAAAACAGAGCGAGAGTTTTAATGCCGGTGATATCACTGTGAAGCTTGAGCCAAGCAAGATTAAGTTCACTAAGGAACAATGGCTCACGTCAAAACAGTTTACCGATTCTTCCCGAGATCTGATTAACACTCTTTTAGAAGATGGAGAGTCTTATTCAATTGACGAGGTAAACCAAAAGTTTGAGGAATTTAAAGCAAAGGAGGTCAAATAGATGGCTGGAGGCACATGGGTAACGCAAAATAAAGTTATTCCTGGTACTTATATGAATTTCGTATCTGAAGCCACTACGCTGAGCGCGGTTGGCGAACGCGGTACGGTGACAATGGCCCTTCCGCTTAGCTGGGGACCGGCTAAACAGTTGGTGACTATTGAAGCAGGTGAGGATTATTTTGAACTGCTAGGATATGATGCGACATCACCTGAATTGTTGCTGATTAGAGAAGCTCTGAAACGAGCTAGAACGCTTATCTTGTATCGGTTGAATGATGGGGTAGCGGCAACAGCCACAACGGGCAATCTCGTTGTCACGGCAAAATACAGCGGCCTAAGAGGCAACGGTATCTCAGTAGTGGTGCAAACAAACGTTGATGATCCTTCTAAGTTCGATGTAATCACGTTGGTTGATGGCGATAAACAAGAAACTCAGGTTGTTTCCGATATCACAGGGTTAGTTGCTAATGACTGGGTGACGTTTGCGGCAGCTGCTTCGGATAATGCATTAGCGACAACTGCAGGTGCTCCGCTGACTGGTGGTACTGATGGTTCAGTGACAAATGCTGACCATACAAATTACCTGACAGCGATTGAGGTTCAGGACTTCAACACAATTGCATTGGTATCTGATGACAACACCCTTAAAGCGCTGTATACGGCGTTTGTGAAGCGTCTGAGAGACGGCGAGGGCAAGAAAGTACAGTTGGTAGTCTCAAACTACACAACAGCCGATCATGAAGGTGTAATCAGTGTTAAGAACGGTGTAATCCTGTCTGACCAAACGGTGATTGACCGGATCAAAGCAGTTGCATGGGTGGCGGGTGCTACTGCAGGTGCTGCGGTTAACCAATCACTCACTTATTCGGCTTATGATGATGCGGTGGATGTGGATACACGCTATACCAACGGTGCAATTGAAACGGCGCTGCTTAATGGCGAGTTCTTGTTCATTGCAAACCGTGGTCAAGCTGTGGTTCAGCAAGACATCAACACTTTCAAAAGCTTTACACCTACCAAAGGTTCAGAGTTCCAGAAGAACCGGGTACTGCGTGTCCTGGATGGCATCGCTAACGATACGAAATCGGTATTTGATCGATTTTACATCGGTAAAGTGGATAACAATCAAGATGGTCGTATGCTGTTCCGTGCTGAACTTGTTTCACTGTTTAACACATACCAGGAAATCGGAGCCATCCAAAACTTCGATGCTCAAACAGATATCCTTGTTCAAGCGGGTGCCGCTAAGGATGCAGTGTACGTAGAAGCCAACGCTCAGCCGGTTGATGCGATGGAAAAACTTTATATGAGAGTGAAGGTGAAGTAATATGCCATTCTTGAGAGCCCAGGATACCATCTCAGGCCAAGAGGGCCGAGCGTATGCAACAATTAACGGCGTGGTAGAGGAAATGTTCTACCTGCAAAACCTTGAAGCTACAGCCGAAAAGAATAAAACGGAGATCCGTACGCTTGGACGCCGTGGTGTACAAAACAAAGCCACGGGTTGGACGGGCACAGGTTCCATGACGATTTACTACGTTACATCCCGTTTCCGTCAATTGATGTTGGATTACATTAAAAACGGAGTTGATACTTACTTTGATATCACAGTAACCAACGAGGACCCAACATCTGCAACGGGTCGTCAAACAATTACGCTGCGTGGCGTCAACTTGAACAGCGTTATTTTGGCATCTCTCAACACAGATGCCGAGGCTTTGTCTGAGGATGTTGAATTTACCTTTGAAGATGCTGACATGCCAGAAACATTCAGCGAAGTAACACCAGGCTAAAATAAACCTATCGGAGGATTAAATATATGACACAACGCAATATGGCATTTTTCATGAAAGGCAACGCTAAACCTATTCAAGAATTGGAGGAAGTGGTCACCCGGCGTTATCTTGACGAGGAAGGTGAGCCCGTTCCTTTTGTGTTCCGGCCACTTGGATCGGAGCGAGTAGAGGAACTCAGGGATGAATGTACAAAACGTATCCCAGCACGTAAAGGCACTCCAGCACGAGAAGAATTTGATGCGCGGCGGTTTAATATCAAAGTAGGTATTGAAACCACAGTGTTCCCTAACTTTAAAGATGCTGAGTTGCTTAAATCTTACGGTGTGACCGACCCTGTGGATGTTGTGCCTAAAGTATTGGAAACTGCCGGGGAGATGGGCGCATGGTTTGAGGCGATGCAGAAGGCCAATGATTTCGATGACGATTTTGAAGAACTTATTGAAGACGCAAAAAACTAATAGAGTCCGGTGATCGTGATGCCGTATATACCCATTATGCTATTCACAAGATGCGTTATAAGCCAAGTGATATAGAAGATTTGTGGAATATGGATCGCCTTCGCCGGGCTTTTTTATACGGATCATTCCAACTTGAATTCGAACGATTGAAACGCGAAGACAGGCAACACCGTATAGGATCACAAGGGAAAGGCCGCCGTATTGGAAAAAATGGTTGATTTTTCTGGCTTCCTTCTCTTATTGTTACTTTGAGGGGGAACGCAGATGAATGACTACGGGAAAATGGTTGAACAGAAATCTGAATATAAAGCTAGAAAATTAGGTAGAACAATGATTTTGATGGCGACGGGTTTTGGTTCCTTCACACTAGCGAACCTTTTGAGGCCGTCCATTGGATTTCTTTGGTTTGTGGGTTTAGCCATCATTATCATGTTTGCTATCATTGCTTTATTGAGCGTTTCAAAGACTCAGAAATACACAGGTATCGTTGTATCTGCATCGTGGTTAGTGACGCTACCAGTAAATCTGCATGGAGATTTTAATTTCTGGGCAAATATAGGCATAGGTTTTTTCTTGTTCATACTAACTTTATCAACATTCCAAGAATGGCTAAAGTTTAGTGGTGGAAAACTTTAAATTATTTTAAGGGCTCCTTCGAGGAGTCTTTTTTTATTCCCTAAGAAAGGAGGAATCACATGGCGAGCATTAACGCGGTGTTTAACTTCCAAGACAGAATATCACGCAAACTAGCTAGACCAGCAAAAGCGCTCGAGAAGGTAGCTCAAACTACAGATAAAACCAACAAAATGTTTAGGCGTCTTTCTCGGATGAGAATAAATCCTAGAGTAGGGTTAAAAGACCAGGCTACAAGGAAATTAAGAACATTGACTCGAAGTTTAAATACCATTGGTTCAACCGTGGCTACTGCAACCATTAGAGTCAAGGATAATGCATCTCGAACTATATCCAATGTTGAAAGTAGACTTGATGGATTGGCAAATAAGACACTTGCGCTCGGTGCTGTAGCTGGTATTTCAAGCGCAGGAATGTTCTCGGCTGGAGCAAATGCTTTTGAATCTGATGCAAGAGCATCTGCTATGACCAATCTTAGCCAACCGGCAGTCACTAATATTGCCGACAGCATTTATTATGATAAAAAGATCGGTAATTCACGAAACGATGTTATTCAAGCGTTGGTTGATTACTCCCAACAGACTAAACTCGAAGGCAAGGCTTTACGTGAAGCGGTTGAAGGGACTGCGATGTATGCTCAGATTTATGGAACTGACATTTCTGAAACGGCAAGAGGATTTGCTTCCAGCTTAAAAAATGAATTGGGTTCATTCGGCGAAATTGCCGATGTATCTGCATTTGTAATGAAGTACGCTGGTGATCAATACGATGACTATCTTGATTCTTTGAATGAATACTCGAGTACATTTAAAGACTTGAAACTAAATATTGATCAAGTTGGTGCTGCGTATATAGCTGCGGTTCAATCTGGAGGTAGAAACTTTGATGAACCCTCTGACATGTTCCGAGAATTCAATATTAGACGTAACGAGATGTCAGATACTCAAATAACAGCAATGAGCAAATTACTTGGCAAGGATAGAACACGAGAAATATACAAAGCAATGGATGCTGGTACCTTGTCAGGTCAACAAGTGTTGTTTGAATATGCAACTGCACTTTCTAACTTGCCTAGCGAAGCTCAGAAGGCCGCGTATGCTACTGAATTACTTGGTACCAAATATGAAGATTTAAAAGAACCCATGCTTGCTGCAGCCGAAGCTATAAGCGATCCTGTAAAGGCAGCAGGTGAATTGAATAAACAATTTGGTGTGTTTAAGGGAAATAACCCAATGACAGAAATAAACAATACTGTCCTAACACTCGGTAAATCTTTAAAAGACATGGGACAAAGCATGATTGTTGCCGTCACTCCCGCATTTGCTGAGTTGAATGCCTGGGCTTCCTCTGAAGAAGGTCAAAAATCTATTGCCAACTTCACAAAAAGCGTAACTGAATTGTCAGGTGCGCTCGCTAAAGACTTAGCTACTGGAATTAAGTGGGTTATTGATAATTGGGATGTGTTATTACCTTATCTGAAAACAGGCGCAAAAGTCCTTGGAGGGTTGTTTATTGCGGGGAAGGTAGCTAAGGTATTTAAAGAATTTGCTCCTGTATTTACCTTTGTGGGCAAAACCATGAAAACTGCTTGGTCAGTAGCGAAATGGCTGGGTAGCGGCATATTATCATTAGGTAGAGGATTTGTATCAGTTCTGAAATGGTCCAAACCTTTTATACCATGGATAGGTCGTGTTGTCGGCGGATTGGTGCGATTTGTTCCGGTTATAGGATGGGTTATTACGGCGCTTGGATTGCTATGGGCGGCATGGAAGAATTGGGACACCATTAAGAGCATCGTTTCCAATGCTTTTCAGGGTGCAAAAGACGCTATTGCCGAAGGTGTTAACTGGATTCTCAAGAAAGTTAACTGGATGATAGAAAAGCTCAATGGCATCAGTGTTGATATTCCATTCTATGGTGAGGTTGGATTCAATATAAAAGAATTTGGTCTACTCGAGACAAAAGAGATGCGAGACAACAACAAGAAAGCAGCATCTACTTTGCAAAATACAGGCTTCCCTAACCTTATCAAAGGATTCGATGGATCCCATGCTAAGGGTATTTCTGATGTACCGTTTGATAACTATGCTGCAAACCTTCATAAGGGAGAGACAGTCCTGCCAGCTGAGGAAGCTTCATTGATCCGTGATATGGCCGGAACACGCAGCACAAGTGGTTCACCTGTATCGGGAAGCAGAATGGTAAACATCAATATCACTGGTGACAACTACTATTCGAATGATATGGATGCCAAAAAGGTAGTTAAAATCATTAAAGATGCCCTGAAGAATGAACATGACTACGGTCCAAGCGGGGTGCAAATGGTATGAGTAGAGAAATATGGCTTTCGTATAACAACAATGCAGAACGTTTACGGCTACCGGTTAACCCACCTGAAATCAGCATAGGTAACGGTAGCCAAACGACTACGGTAGATGTTGCAGGCATCGGTGAGGTGGCGATAATCAATGATCCGGTTCTCAAAACATTTGAGTTCTCAAGTTTCTTCCCGTCTACGTGGGGTCCGTATTGCGAATATAAGGACATCCCGATACCAAAACAAGCTGCAGCTACCATAAGCAAGTGGAAAGCCACAGGTAAGCCTATACGCTTTCTGGTGAGTGGTACAGCCTGGAACTTTGCGGTGACCATTGAGGACTTTGTATACCGTGAAGAAGGCGGGGATGTGGAAACGATCCATTTTGACCTAAATTTGCGAGAATACAAGTTCGTTACGATTCGGAAGCTTGATGAGAAGAAAACAGCGGCAAACGGTAGCAAGAAGGTGACCACAAGCACAACGGCTGCACGACCAAGCACAAAGACGGTGCCGGCAACGTACAAGGTTAAATCAGGTGATTCTCTCTGGAAGATAGCCAAAGCTAACAACACCACATGGCAAAAGCTTGCTGAGATCAATAAGATCAAGGCGCCATATACCATCCGTCCTGGTCAGGAGTTGAAGCTGAAATGATGGAATTGTTTGTGGTCCGGTCCGGTGGTACATATCAATTACCGGTGCAGGACGTGGAATGGTCTGGTGCTAAACTTCAAGCGCCAAGGACACTGGCTGCAACTATCTTATCAACCACAAGGGGAATGCATCGTAAACAGCCGGTGGATGTGGGTGACCAACTGTTGTTCAGGTGGAAAGGTGAGGAACTATTCCGAGGAACGATATTTGCCAAAGAACGTACCAAAAGCGGAAGCCTCGCTTTAACTGCTTATGATGATCTGGTGTACCTCACAAAGAGTGAAGACAAATATGTGTTTACCGGGAAAACGCTGGGTGAAATAGTCCGGCGTATTTGTGCAGACTTCGGGATTCCAATCGGGACGATAGCAGCTACTCCACACAAGCTGACTCGCATCATGCAAGGGACTCTATTTGATATCATCCTGACAGCCATCTCGTTAACGTACAAGCACACCAGAGTCAAATACTACCTGTATTCGGACAAAGGCAAGCTACATCTCACCAAACGCGTAGATTTAGCCCGTAAATGGGTTATTGAGGATGGATCTAACTTAGTGGACTATGCCTTCTCGCAATCCATTGAGGACACGTACACACAGGTTAAATTGACTTCTACCACATCTGCTGAAGGCAAAGATGGTAAAGAGGTTACCTCCACTCACATTGCTAAGGTGGATAATCCCACGACCAAGAAGCGATACGGCACCCTGCAGTACTACGAGGAAGTGTCGGACGAACTCAACAAGGCTCAGCTAATGCAACGGGCCACGGCCATGATGATGGAAAAAGGTAAGATGGGTGAATCTTTCACAATCGATGCGTTGGGAATAGCACCTGTTATATCCGGATCGGCTGTATATGTGATCGCCAAGGAGCTCGGAGTTAACCGGGCTTTTTATGTCGATGAGGACAGTCATACATTCCACGGCAATGAACACATGATGTCTCTCACATTAACCAAGACCGATGATTTACCAGACATCGATGCTACCGTTGAACCCGATGAACCAGATGAACCGGCTGAGGACAAAGATAAATCCAAAAAGAAATCAAGCGAGAAGAAAAGCAAAGAGGAAGAAGATAAGGAGTTCGCTGAACAACTCCGGAAAGAGATATTGGGGTGATGACATGCTAGACGTTATCAAACAAGCCGCTATAGCTGCGGTTGAAGCGGCCGGACCCGTTAAATTGCTTGAAGCCACTGTTTTAACACCACCACCCGGATTAAGTATTCAGCTAGGACTGGATACGAAAAACCCGATACCTGCTGAAATGTTAATTGTTGACGAAGGTTTGACCAAGGCTGTACGAAAAATTCGGGTAGCCTCTACAGAAGAAGGGCTGGAATCAGCAGCGGACCAGTTCATTAGGTATGAAGATGAACTCCAGGCAGGGGATAAAGTGTTGGTGATAAGCGTTCAAGGTGGACAATCGTTCTACATTGCAGCTAAGGGGGTGCGGTATGGCTCTAACGCCTGATTTAAACATTCAGGTACCAGAACTATTCACGTCAGAGATACAACCTTCTAAGACGTATTCACTGGACCCAGACACTGGAGAGATTGGACGTTCAATCGATGGCCTTCAGGCTATGAAGCAATTCATTATCAAGGCGCTAAGAACGATCAGGTTCGAAAACATTATCTATCCAGATTCTTATGGAGCTGAGACAGATACAGTGCTTGGTAAGGATTCAAGCGCAGGGTTTATTGAATCGGAGTTACCACGAGTCATAACAGAGGCTTTGATATATGACGAACGCATTAGTGACGTGGGTAGCTTTGATATAGTCCAGGTGGGCGACAGTGTAACGGTAACATTCACGGTTACCACGATAGCTGGAACATTGCAACTGACGGAGGTGATAAGCGATGTATGATACAGAGGAATACGACTTTGAAGCCATTTTGCAACGAATGTTAGATGATGTCCCGGACAATATGGATAAACGACCCGGTAGTGTAATCTACGATGCCCTAGCACCTGCTGCTGCGGAAATGGCCCAAATGTATATTGATATGTCTGCAGGAGACGACATGTACTATGCTGACACGGCTTCAGGTGAATACTTGAGTAGACGTACAGCAGAGTTTGGAGTTAACCGGGAACCAGCAACATTTGCAGTGAGACAGGCGACATTCCTTGATGGGCAAGGCGTTCTAATGGACGTGCCCATAGGAAGTCGTTTTTTTATTGAGGATATCAACTATGTAGTAACCGAAAAGGTTTCAACAGGGTTATTTAAAGTTAGATCCGAAACAGCCGGGGCTATAGGTAATGCTCCATTTGGCGCAATGCTTGCGGTAGATTACATCAATAATCTTTCTACAGCAGTTCTAGGTGACGTGCTTGTACCTGGTGAGGACGAGGAATCAGACGAAAATTTGCGTGATCGTTACTATACAGAAATTAATGAACAACCATTCGGTGGTAATGTCGCAGACTATCGTCAAAAGATACGTGCATTGGACGGTGTTGCTTCAGTTAAGATTACACCTGTGTGGCAAGG
The DNA here is from genome assembly GCF_022346995.1 of Paenibacillus sp. ACRRY. GTDB lineage: Bacteria > Bacillota > Bacilli > Paenibacillales > Paenibacillaceae > Paenibacillus. The sequence goes on from NZ_JAKRNM010000006.1 coordinate 129,723, forward strand.
TGGCGGCACAGTCAAAGCTACAATCATGGCAACCAACTATATTCCACCATCCACAGCACTAGTTGCACAGGTGCAGGAGATTGTTGACCCTATCCCGTTCGCTGGCCTAGGACTAGGCTTAGCTCCTATTGGTCATACCGTTACCATAACGGGGATAAGCTGGCTAACAATTAACATATCATCCACTTTAACACTAGCACCTGAAACGACTATCGGACAGGTACAACAGGATATTGAGGATGCTATAGAGGCGTATTTTCTAGCTTTGCGGCAATCATGGGAAACCGATGCACCTTTAATTATCCGTGTGGCACAGATTGAGGCGCGTATATTGACCGTTTCAGGCGTTGTAGACGTCATGGGAACACAATTGAACGGGTCCACTGATAACCTGTCTCTAACAGACGATCAGGTTCCGCAAAAAGGGACGGTGACACTGAGTGAGTAGGTTAATGGAGTACCTCCCGGACTATTATGTGGATAGTAAACAGATGGCTGCATTGTTGATGGCTCAGGAAATCGAGTTAGACAACATCGCAGCCGGCATTCTGAGACAACGGGATGATATGTATGTAATGACAGCAAGCGCCCAATCCATCAGGCGGCGAGAAAAAATGCTACGTATCCAGGCTGATCCATCAACAGAACCATTGGAATTCAGACGTAAACGGATTATAAACCGGCAGTCCATGAAACCACCATTTACAATCCGATGGCTGCAGGAACAACTTGATAGGCTTATCGGTCCCGGTTTGGCTGTTGTATCGGTAGATGTGCAACAGTTTATTTTGTATGTCACGACCAACATTGAAAACGCAAATTTATTTAAAGAGGTTCAACATACAGTGCAATCCGTTAAACCTGCTAACCTGATTTATCAACAAAATACATCGCTTGTTCATAAAATTGGCATAAAACATACAACCACAAGACGGGATATCACTTGGAATTATAAATTGGATGGATCGTGGAAGCTTGGAGAGAAACCGTTTGCCACACTAGGTCCGGAGGTGACACTGTGATTTATCAAGAGGCATTAAATGACTTAGCAAATCATCTCAACTCTCGTATAACGAAGGTTGTTCTGAATGGGGTGTATGAGATAACCCAATTTGAAAAAAAGGCAGTCACAGACTCAACGGTGGCACTTAACTTTATTATCCCAGCTTCAGATATTTCCTTGGTGACGCTTATCGAGGTTATGGGTCCAACAATTAAAGTTAGCTCCAAAGCAGTCAATGTGCCTATCACTTCAGATAACCTGATGCTTGAAACGTTTGAAATAGAGGAGGTTACATCTTAATGGCTAAAATAGATTGGACTATGGAGGATGAGGTCAAGCCAGCAGATATGAATGCCATCGGAACGGAGATTAACGAATTGCGTTCAGAAGTTGATAATATCGAAATCCCTCCAGCTTCATTAACTGTTCCTGGTATTGTGCAGCTATCCAATAAAACAGATGGTATATCAGAGGTGCTTGCCACCACAGAAAAGGCAGTCAACGACGCTAGACAAACTGCAATCACAGCAGCTGCAACCGATGCGACATCAAAAGTAACTACACATAACAATTTGACCACAGGCATTCATGGAGCTGTCAGCACCGCTACGGCAAATAGGCTTGTTATCCGTGATGCTAATGGTCGAGCTAAGTTTGCCGCGCCGAGCGCTACTGATGATGTCGCCTTATTGTCAACCGTTACTGGTCAGGTTGGCACACTTACCAGCTTGCAAACCACAGCAAAAACTAACGTTGTTGCAGCTATAAACGAGGTTTTTCAATCTGGCGTTAGTGCAAAACAAGGTGTCGTGGATGCCATTAACGCCAAGGGTGGAAGTGCATCCACATCTGATACATGGGCAACGTTGGCTTCAAAAATAGAAGCTTTGCAAGCGGTGAGATATGCAACAGGTACAGCGACATCTAGCAGTTCAGCAATGACAATGGCGACCGCTACAGCGGGTAATATAAATTCCGTTTATATAAATGTTGCTAATTTAGGTTTTAGGCCGAACAGGATAATTATCAAACCTGAAGTTTCTGCCGGAACAGAACTGAGCGTGTACAACTTCGAGATGAGACAAGGCGTGCCAACATCAGCAGGCACTAACTTCAATTATTACACAATGATGCGAGGGGAGACGTTAAACCCTTATTCCATTCGAGTATATGAGTACACTGGTACCGGAACGTCCGGTACTTCTCATGCTTATGTGAATGATACGGCGTTTAGAGTGCCAGTTATCTCCGCTAACGTTAGTTACACATGGGAAGCGTTTCGGGTCTGAGGTAAGATGACAACATACAACAGAGATATAAACATTGGTTTGGGGAGATGGTTGGGGCAATTCAATAGGGTAGCGTAACACGTCTGGATCTGGAGCGTGTCTTTTTGTCATGGGGTCACATTATATAGAGATAGGGGAGCGAGGGGATGAGCTGGTTGGATACATTAAAGGAAGTCCTGCCGCTGGCTGAAAAGTACGGACTTGCTTTAGTGCTAATGTTCGTGCTTTTTGGCGTATGCATCTATTTAGTCAGATCGGCTATAACGGATGCTAGAAAAGAGAGAGATGAAGCACAGGAACAACTCCAAAAACTAACCGAGAAAATGAATGCCGAGCGAGAGAAATTCATGGAGCCGTTGCTGAATATGGTTAATAACTTAAAAAAGGATTCTGGCGAGGATCGAGGAGGCTGAAACCGGTGATAAAGTGGATTAAACGGCTACTCCCACGTCAAGATAGAGAGAAAGAGAGGGAGCTCCAAGCGGTAAAGCATAAAGCATCGTTAGCGATGCAGCGTTACAGCGAATGCTCAACAGAGATCAAGGCAAAGATTGAGCAAAATCACTTTGCACGTTATTTGGTCTATGAAAAAGGGGGAAGCACGGAGCATGCACACAATTGATATGATCATACTAACTACGTATTTTATTTGCGCTATATGCGGTGTCTATAACCTTTTAGCACATGGGAAGTACTTTAAAGAACGATTTAAATCGGGTGTTGTCAGTGCATTTATGCTGGCGATGCTCTTTTTTTTGGGAGCATACACATTCAAGATGTTTGTCGCAATATGGATTAGGCTCAGCACGTCTCTAACGGGTCGCGACGCTGTTCTGGAAGCAATCCAGACTTACGCATGGACCATTGCAATGTTCGGAACCACAACGGGTCTGGTGATCTTATCTATCTTAACTTACACCAAGCGATATGACTTGTTTGTGTACTTGCGGAAGATCGATAAAAAGGGGGAACCAGACGATGTTGAAGAAAGGTAACTTTTTGCTGATGGAGTCATCCGAATTCCAAGGGTGGCTCCAACAACAGAAAATAACCAGACTGATAAATAAACTGCAGGTCCATCACACATGGCTCCCTAATTACAGCACACGGCGTAATCAGGACCATTTCAAGGCGCTGGAAGGGATTCGAAATACACACCTTGCAAATGGATGGACTGGTACAGGCCAAAACATAACTGTATTTGAAGATGGCAAGATAGCGATTAGTATGGATCGAGATTTAAATCAAACACCTGCAGGTATACGAGGTGCAAACACAGGTGCTCTCTGCGTGGAGATCATCGGCAATTTTGATGTCGGCGGTGACCGCATGACAGACGAGCAGAAACAGGCTGTATTGCATCTCTATGCTTGTTTGGCGATCAAACTTAACATACCAGTCAACACAAACAATATTGTCTATCACGCTTGGTACACGGCCTCTGGACAATGGATAGGTGACTACGTGCAGGGGCGTTCCAGTAAAACGTGCCCGGGAACTAACTTTTTCGGTGATGGTAATACACGATTGGCAGCAGCGCAAGGATTTATACCAGCTGTAAAAGCTGAAGTAATGCGAATTCAAATGGGAGGCGATGAACCAATGACAGAATCAGAAAAGAAACGTGTTGACGATTTGCAAGCAACTGTAGATGCTCAGGCCAAGTGGATCGAGGCCGAGAAAGCGAAAGCTAATATGGAGTGTCCAAGCTGGGCTAAGACGGCCTATGAGTATTACAAGCCTTATATTGCTGACAGCAAGGGTAGTTATGACTTCTGGCGGCAATTAGTAATCAACTATCGCAAAGAAGCTGGCATTAAAGTTCAATCCTAATAAAAAAAGGTGAGGTGCAAAAATGAATGAAATTATCCAATCTACTGTAACAACGGTTCTTGTCTCTATTGCATGTCTGTTGGTGGCATTGCTGTTCTGGTTTTTGCTGAAGGAATGGCGTCAGCTTGGCGCTTGGATTGCGGCACGTAAAGCAGCAGCAGAGGCGAAGTCTGCTGAGTCCATTCAAAATACGCTATGGAGTGTGGCGCAAGAAGCATACGCTAAGGCTGAACATGCATTAGGTGAATTAGCCGGGTCCGAAAAGATGGACGTGGCTCTTAATTATGCAGTCAAACGATTACGTGCACTAGGTATTGTGGTTAATGCAGATGAAATCCGAGCGAAGATCCAGGAGGCTTGGGTTAAGCTGGACAAGATTCCAAAGCAACAAGCTGCTTCTGTAGCTAGTAAGGAAGTAGTTGCTGAGGTGCTTAAAGAGGAAATCAATAGAGCAGTTCAAAGATAACATACAAGGCCTCGTTTATAAATTAAGCGAGGCTAGTCTTTTTTCATCCAATAAAACAGCTTTTAAACTTCTTCAACATACATAAATTTGTCATAGAATAAACAAAAAGGTAGGAGGTTATTTAGTAGGAGGTGTAGAATGCTTTATAATATAAAATAGGCTATTGAATAGACGGCCAAAATTTGATAGATTATATAGTTTTCCAAGAAACATATTGATTAGTAGATTTTAAAGATTATAATAAAGCTAAAATAATTTATTTCTGAGAGGTTGCTATAATGACCCTACCTATCAATTTTAGATCTCTAATGGTATTTGAAGATGTCAATATTGTAGAAAATCAAGCAAACCCGCAAGTCAGTTTGGTTCAGCCCGTGTTGAATTTCTTAGTCCCTTTTTTACCTACTCAGTTGAGCTTTTGTGTATTCGCTGCTGTTTCAGATTTTAAACCTGAAGATGTGAACAACGTCGAAATTGTAATTACAAATGAATTAACTAAAGAAGATATTATGATTATCCCTTGGCAAATTGAGCAGATCGAACAACCAACTGGTATAACCTCTACTGGCATTATGATTTCTAACATCAGAAATCTTATAATTCCTAACGAAGGCCAATATACAGTGTCTTTAAAAACATATGGCGAGGTACTGGGTACAACGTATTTTGAAGTTTTCCCACAACCACAAAAGATGGAGACAAACAATGCCTAATCTTACAATGACCAATTATCAAGGGAATGTCGAAGCCAAGGCGACTGTAGAGGTAGAAGGGGGAAACAATAAATCCCTAAATAACTTGACCAAAATGACCGTTGTTGGTTTGACAGTTATAGCGAACATGATTTATCCAGCAAGTACGCATGTTCAACAAGGCAATAACCTAACTGCGAACAGAACAACAGGCATAAACTCTGTGGTAGGTGGTTATACTTCTATAAAAACCACTGAGTTAACTGGCTCAACAAATGGGGAGTTGGAGGCGATGGAAGTGAGGAGGATCTCAAGAAATAATTCCTTTGATTTCAATGCAGAACTTGAATACCACAATAAACTGCCGTCCAACCCACGTATAGATATCACAGAGAATTTTGAGATAAAACCAATGAAGCATTTAAAAGAATCTGAGGTAAAGTTCTCATTAGAATACGCGGGTCGATTGCCAAAGCGCCCTAGAATCTGAGGTGATTGAAATGGCAGATAGCTGGTACGATATTATTAAGAGTGATGATCCAATAAATCAAGGAGATATACTTTTAGGATGCCCAATTATTATTCCTGAATACCCTAAAGACTACCTGGAATTAAAAAATGAAACTATAAAAGAGGCATCCGCAAAAGTATATTTTGATAACGTAGTAGTTTTAACTCAAGGATGTCTGATTGCTGGACCAAGTGGTCCGAAAGTAGATATGGTAACAGTGGCGCCATTTAGCGACGCCAAGGAAGATAGTTGGGGTACTGTCTCTGCAATAATGAAGGGAGAAAGACCTCCATATTACCTTTTAAATAAATCGGATCTAGAAATTGAAATTGATTATTCTATAGTGGACTTTGCGAACATTTATAGCATTACTTATGCACTATTAGACTCTTTTAGATTGAATACTGAAAAGAGATTGAGATTAAAAAGTCCATATGTCGAAGAGTTATCACAAAGATTTGGCTACTTTTATTCTAAAGTCGGTCAACCAAACGGATCAATTAATAAAGATGAGTTGAAAGCTCTGTGCACTAAGTCTAATTAATTTGTATCTTAGTCCCGCTATAAAAAAGCGGGTTTTTCTATAATTTTTATAATTATTGGTGACCTAATGAACAATACATACAAAGTGCTAACCACAGATATGGAATTCTTCACAGCTGCCATAAACCAGGTACGTGTATCGGTATGGCACGTTCAGGACGACAGAGAAGCGCTCATGGACTATGGTGGACCAATAGAAGAGTATAGTCCTCTTTCAATTAAAATCATGGGTGGCAGATACTTTCGCAATATGTACGAATTCAGAGTACAAAAATAGAGCAGGAGGGATAGCCTCGCTGCTCTTTGTTTATTCAAAAATAAACTCCACTAAGGTCCCATCCGGATATTCCTCTAACTGATTTCCTACCCAGCTGCCGGCACCACGATTATCGGATGGACTTATGTATTCAATATCTGCGCCTTCTCCACCTTCTGCACACATTGCCATTGGCCATTCATCACGGTCATAGCCTTTCTTCGTTTCTACGCCTCTCAGTGACAGTTTACGGTTGTTTTCTGCTCCGTCCCGGTCAATAGTGCATGTTGCTGGATGACCGCTCTCTATGGCGTTCTGGATGTGCTGAGCTGTCTCTGGATAGCGATCAGCAGGGAAGGTGATCTGTACCGTTGCTTCTTGTTCCTGCCGTGTTACAGGTGTTGTTTCTTCTGGTATTACTTCCGGATCCGTGTCGTTCCAATTCAGTATTGATCCAACGATAATCACCGCTAAGGCAATTGTTACAAGCATCTTCCTCATTCTCTGACCTCCCATTTAATACTTCGGTAACTCCTTGAAATACTCCTTCACCTGACGCTCTAGAAGGGTGTATTCACGCTTTATACGCCAGTTCCTTATAATGTACCGTTTCTCCTGTGTAACGAGCGCAGGAGTGGTTACCCATCCCGTACAGCGATCATCCACATTAAACCCATACTTATCAAATGCCTTTATACATATTAATCGGACAGACTCAGGGTTTTGCTTACCTGTACCAGCACATTGATAGCACACATAACCAGAAGAGTAGCGGCCGGAGCCGCCACAGCGTTCACAGTTCATCGTGCATCACCATATGTAACTTTGCCGGTGATCTGCAGTTCCTCCAAGCGAGCACACGTTTCATGCTGCCATTCGGTATCCTCGGTCATAGAAGCAAGCAGGGATTCATTTTGCAACCGTGCTAATGTCCAACAGTGTTTGGCGTTCAAAGCCATACAGTGTTCAAGTTCAATCAATTCAGACTCCGATAACGGACGCTTTTTATTGATGGACCATAACTCAGCCATTCTTGCGTGATAAGGGAACATTTTTAACCGCCTCCTTGATCTTATGAGCCTATTTTACATGCTTTAAAATGCTGTGTAAATACCTAATTCAAATATTGTTAAATATTTTTAAATGCTGTAAAATTGGTGGACAAGGAGTTGATGTTATGGCAGGCAGACCGCCGAAGAAAGAAAAGAAGATAAGAGAGGCAATTTACTTTGAACCAGAGCTTATTGAGTGGCTGCGCGAGGAAGCTGAAAAGCAAAAATGTACTGTTAGTGTAATTGTTAATCAAATTACTGCCGCTAAGAAAGCTGAGTCCGCTACATAGAGTTGGCTTTCTTAGTTTTCAAATAAAAAGAGGTAATTGATGATTGGTGGCGAATAATGCTATCAATAATCTTAGGCGAGGGAGTAATAAGCGTGAAAGACATCAAAATATCATACATGATTGTTGCTCAAAACATTAATTATGTAAAAGTGAATGACGGAGATATACAATTCTCAATTGTAGAACCATTAGTTAGCATACATATTCCCGAATTCCCTACCTTACTTAAATGTAGAGTCGCTTTTACAGCGACTGGGATGGAATACGGAGAAGCTTACAGAACATTCTTCAAAGTCAATGAACCCGATGGAAAGGTGGCTTTAGAAAAGGAAAAAAAGATAGTTTGCGATACTCACAGCGTATCACTTGTTGTCACCACCTTTGTTCAGGATATTGAAATTACTTTGTTTGAACCGGGTAAATATACTTTTGAAGCAGGTTTTAGGGATGTTATATCTGAAAAGTACACTTTACATGTGTGGCAAGGAGAGGTGTAGAAATGGCAAAACCTAATAAGGTAGTTTTTATGCCTAACGTCGATCCTCAATACACCTCGGATAGCATTGTTATTGGAGAAGAAGCATCAAAAGAAGAAATGAATGTATACAATCAGTCACCTACAGCGTATATTAGTGTTAAGAAGGAGGAACACACTATGGATGATTCCACTAAAGTTTTACTCAATCGCTTAGATCAAGACATGCGTGATCATAAGCAGGAGATTAGGGATCGTGATGCTTCCATCCTTACAGATGCAAAAGAACGTGAGAATAGGTATCGCGAAGAATTGAAAGCGCAAGATGAGCGTTGGAGACAAGAGACTAAAGAGCGTGAAGAACGCATCCTGAGAGCAATTGAGCAGGGGAATGAGAGCACCGAAAAACGGTTGGCTGCTATAGAAAGTGAAGTCTCAGCTAGTGTTAAACATTCACAAACGATGGTTACAACTAATATTGTTGCTGCTATTGCTACATTTATCGGGGTTGCAGCACTCGTCATTACCACGATCGTAGCACTTGTGCAATTAATACCTAAATGATGCTCAGTCCTCGGACTGGGTATTTTTACTGTTGCCCAAAGAACGTACGTTCGCATATAATAAATACGAGGTGATAACATGTTAACGGACTACCAACGTAAAGTGCTTCGGATCTTGTACAACTATAGTGGCATTCGGCGTAGATTCCCGACAATCCATGAACTGACTGTTAAAACAGGTAAGCACGAGCCTGACGTTAAGGATGCCCTCAACGCTCTTATAGACGCTGGATACATAAGTTGGGATGATAAATCAGATACAAACACAATCGTCATCCTGGAGGGCTGGGAACGCGATTCAGAGCGACCTATAACTCCACAACCAAAACCAAAACAAACTGATATAAGCTACTGGACCGAATACTAAGGGAGGCGTTTATCATGGGTAGCAAATTAGCTGGTAACGGATTATTCGAGGGATCATCAAGGCTCATTTTACCTGAGCACCGTGAAGCTTATCTGGCTGAAATGGAGAAGCAGAAGAGACGTGGGCAGCCAGAATTAGACGATCAGGAAGTACAAGAAATCGAACGCAAAATAGTTGAGTCTTATAATAGAAGATGTACGATTGATTTGGTATTATTTAACCCTTTCTTCGATGAAGAATTGTCCGGTGTCGTGGTAGGTCTAAATGTCGGCCGGCGTGAAGTCAAGTTGATGTTAGATGAAGAATTTAGATGGATAAAATTAGCTGAAATAACTTCTGCATCTGTATGAAATTGACTGTGGAATTTGTCTCCCTTCCAGTATAATCAAACTATATCGATTACAAAGGGAGACGGTGTTTAAGTGGGGGCTGCTACATATATTTTGATTGGTGCGCTTGATGTTTTTGCTGTGTTGGTTCTTATGCTAAAACTATATCGACTGCCGGTTAAGGACAAATTACTGGGGAAAGTAATTTTTTCTATACTTGCAGCGGGTGTTTCGTACTTAATTAGAATGATCTTGAACATACCAATTATCGATACTGCCGTTTTGATGTTGATGGTTATACTTTTTTTTCGATACTATTTAGAAATAAAGTTTTTCTACTCAGCTCTGATCTCAAGTGCTGGAATGAGCGCGTATGTCATTATTCAACTTTCTCTAGCTATGATTTATATGGCAATTGGAGGAGATGTTCAAAGTGTTGTTTTAGAAACGCAGGGATACAAAGTCCAACTAATGCAAATATGTTCAATAGCCGTAGCTTATATAATCACAACACTAATGTTTATATTTAGATGGGGATTTTCCTTTATCCCAGTACCTCCACATGATTTTAATATAAAAGTTGATTACAACAAGAATAGAGCTTTACTCATCACTACCATTGCGACATTAATATTTATATCATTTGCAATGGTAATGCTGATGAATTATGTGATCGTCTTATTGATCCCGGCAGCGTTGTTGAGTTTTGGAGTCTCCTATTACTTCTCGAATAGGAGGGATCTGATAATTGATTGAAACAATCTCGAGGCGGTTGGCGTTAAGTATTAAAACAGCTTATCCAAAAGCCGATATTGAAATTATAGAATTCGAACTAGGCAGAAAAATTAATCATTATTCCATCATAGTAGGCACAATGATAATCGGATTTTTATCAGGGCATTTTTTCTCTTCTATTATAGGGATGATATTATTCGCTTTTGCTCGCAAGTTAACTGGTGGAATTCACTTCAATTTAACTGTGTGTACTTTTGTTTCGGTGGGTCTATTTTCCATCATTCCTGTAATTCACATGAGTACATCTCTTGTGGTAATATTAAGCATACTTACATCCATTTTTTTCATGATAACTTCAATTAATAAGGATAAGGCATGGTTGATTAGCGTTGTAAGTATTGCGAACATAAGTATGGTTTCATCAACGGTGGTACTAGCTCTGCTTGCACAAATGATTTTACTATTACCTTTGAGAGGAGGAGATTTTTATGAATAAAACTTTAGCTAAATTTTTATCCATCCGACTAGAAGACAGCGCAAAAAAAAGCGTTGAAGATGCAAAGGTGTTCATTGGTTCACAACCTATTCCAACCTCGCTTAAAAAGAAAAATAAAGATAAGTAGGATTTAATATGGACAATCTCGATCATTATGTGATTGGTTCCACCGTTGTTAACGATAAAGAAATAGGTGAGTATGGACTCAAGAATCTAAAGGGTCTTTGCTATATAAATATGTACTCTCCGAAACGAAACTATTTAGTACCTCAATATCATACTAACCAGTATTCGTTTTCGGATGTCCGGACATTTGAAGCATGCAAACAACTATTTCCTAATCTCATTCAATTAGATAGTGGTTTGCTTGTTAACATGAGTGAAGTTGAGCATGTTGAAGAGACGAGGTTCGGACTTTATGCGCATTTTTATAGCGGACTTAAAACGGAGATTGCCAAGAACAAAAAGGATCTTGATATTATAAAAAGATTAATGAAATAGGCCCAGTCATTAGGACATGGGTTTTTTATTTACCATAATATCATTTATATGTCAAGAAATTTCGATACTAGTACGGAAATCAGCGGTGTCGTCCTATAATACGACATCTATCGACACGTTCCACTATTTACATGTGGTATGATTTATATGGAAATAATAGAACATACAGAGGGGTGGTTTATTATAGTTGTTAACTGAATATTTCCGCACTTTGTATAGTCCAGGCTATACATTATCCCGGGGAGACGCCTGTTAAGCGCTAGGAAAAGTGCCATTCGTAAAGATCCTCGGCGTGACAGTTAAGGACATACGAGCACAAAACGGCAGCCTCATAAGACATTTTCTCGCGATTGTTAACCCAGTTGGATATTTGTTGAGGAGCATAACCTGTTCTCCTCGACAATTGCGCTTGAGTAGTCTTGGCTTCAGCGATCCGCAGCTTCAACAGACATCGTCCCCGGGAGATGTTAGGCACTTTAATTCTCCTTACTCGGGGAAAACATAATTGGTTCGAGGGAAATTATAACATCAATATACTTACAGGTAAATGAACATTGATACTAAAAACGCACATCTAAGAGGAGAAGTTGCGATGACACAAATAAAAAGTAGTGGTGAAAATGGTGAGAAGATAAAACAAATTTTATTATACTGTGAAACTAAAGAGGACCCGTTGCATACCAGACTTGCTGGGATCTTAAATGAACTTTGGGACGTGCCTGGAGTGAGTAAAGATCTGCTTTCAGAGATAGAGGATTTGTATATTCAAAAAGGGGAAGTGTATTGCACGGTTGCCTATGAAGCTGGTTACCAAGATGCTGTGAAAACCATGAAAACTGCTAACATGTAAACGATTTGTTAACCAACTGTTGTTAACGATTATCTTCGAAAGTTAACGATGTTACAAATATAATAGAAGGAAACCGTGAATTATCGCCATCATTTCTTCTGATGTTAAACATGTTACAGTATATTCCGAAATGGGCGGCATGATGTAAGAAAGGTTTAACAACCTTTTTGAACCATCTAGCAACTCCTATTTTATGAGTAGAAGAAGACCCCGAGAGATGTGCACTTAAACAAGTGACTTCTTTTGGGGTCTTTTGTTTCGTTCGATGACATAAGGATGGGAGATTACTCATGGGTAATCTAAAATTTGATGTACCTTTCATCTGAATTTCAGATTCACTTAAGGTAGTGAAGGTAATATCAATCTTGTAAGCCCCTTCTCGTGTTAAATAGATGTGTGACTGGCCCTATCGGATTGTCCTCCGGTAGGGCGCTTTTTTTCCTGAATTATCCTACAGATGATATGATAGAGAAAATAATAGAGTGAATGAAATACTTATTCTTATGTTTAGGAGGGGAGTTTTCGGTGGACGCCAGGCTGCACCCGTTGTTCAGGCCGATTCAGATGAATGGGACCGATTCACAAACCTATTATATTGAACAACCACCATCTCACCCGATGACGGCCTATATCGCCTGTTCCTGGGAATCGGGAACAACTTTATATGCTGGTGGTTGCAACCTTATAGAGAACGTTCCCAGCAGAGTATTACCTGATGGCTGTACGGATATCCTGATAACATACGATGCTGTTCTTCAGCAGCATTCTTTTGCCTACTGTGGCAATTATACAGAGCCGTTTGCCATTCCTGTGAGTGTAGATGTTAACCCGCCTGCGGATTACACCTTTGGTGTTCGATTTTTCCCCGGTGGAGCACGTCACTTTCATGGTATGCCGCTAGAATCCTTTACGGATAGGCGCATCCCCTTGGAGGAATGCTGGCCAGCTAACATCGACGAGCTCCGTGAACGAATGGCTGGGACCAAACATTTTGAAGAGAGGGTGCAAGTCATGGAGACGTATTTGTGCCTATTATCTGGGGATGGAAGTACATACGAGAAAGATCTGATGAAGAATGCCATGCACCGGATCTTTACTAATGGTGGACGAATGAGTGTGAAAGAGCTGGCCAGCTGTGAAGTTGTCAGTGAGCGTCATCTGCATCGCAGGTTCGGTGAATGGGTGGGGATCAGCCCCAAACGGTTTAGCGAGGTCGTTCGATTTCATTGTGTTCTGAGAGATATTCATCAGGGGCATCGTACAGACTGGGCGGCACTTGCACAGAATCATGGATTCTTCGATCAGGCCCATCTAATTCGGCAATTCCGCAAATTGTATGGAGAGACTCCGCTGACCGCTGCCAATGAACATCGCCGGATGATGTCCGAATTGTACAATAGAAGAGACGAGCCTTAGTATATACTGGAAATGTGAGAATTTATAATAAAGGAGATTTAACCTATGAATGGGACAATGCAAATTCGGGATCATTTGTTGAATGAGTTGGAGACAGGTGTAAGGACCGGAGCTTCTCTAATTCGTCTGATTCGTCCGGAAGACTGGGCTTATCGCCCTCAGGAAAACATGCGTTCACTGGTGGAGCTGGTTCACCACTGGATCCAGATTACGGCATCTGACCTTGCCATCATGCAGGAGAAGAGTGAAGCGGAAGTTGGAACGATAGAGAATAGTCTATCTGGTATCGAGAATATTGAACAGTTGGAAGCGGTCCTGTGGCGCAATTTTGAAACATACAAAGCGTACATCGTATCACTGAGTGAAGAGGACCTGTTGAATCGGTCTACTACTGCCTTTTATATGGAACATGGACATGTACAGGTGAAATGGCAAATTGAGACCGTTACCCATGTGTTCCATCATCGTTCCCAGTTGTACAACTATCTTAAGCAGCAAGGACATGAGCTAAACTTTTTCATGTTATACGCATAATCATGAGGCCCTGAAGGCAGACACATCTGTGTCGATCCCTTTGGGCCTTTTTGTGTTAGTGGCCTATATAAACTATGAAGTCTATCAAAAATGGACGTAATTCCATGGTCAATTTACCGTTACAATGCTAGATTCCAAACATAGAATACCGTATCAAAGCAAAAGGAGGTGATTTCAATGGCCATCCTTTTACCACAACAGTTTTACAACTTGGCTGCTGGCGTAGGGAAATCGTATTACGAAAATCTGTTTGGAGGTACCAATGCCAGCATCACAGTGAACAACTTTGGACCTGCTCCGGTAGAACTGGTTGTCACTCGTGTCAATGCACCGGTGATCACGTATACGATTCCTGCGGGTAACAGCCTCACGTTGTCGGTTCATTTGCTGCTCGTTGCTGCCTTGTTAACTACGGTTGCAGGTGCTTCGACCGGTACGATCCAAATCGCAACATCTGATTTCTAATGAACGCAGCATGCTTTGATAAGCCCTTGTCGGACATGATGTCGACGGGGGCTTTTCTAATTCAAGGAGATCATTTAAATAGATGTATGAATAGAGTCACAGCCTGCTATTTCTAATATTACATCCTTCTGTTTATGAGGGAAGCTATACGAGTAATTTATAGTAGAGACATCCAGTAGGACAATGCATAGAGGCAGGAGGGGTAGAAATATGGATCAAAGCAATAAAACAGGCATGAAAAGCAGAGAACCATTTCTGGAAACGAAGCGGCTTGAATTCTTCACCTGGAGCGAGGAGGATCGACCGTTGGCTTCGGCACTCTGGGGCGACCCCGAGGTGACAAAGTGGATTAGCAGCAAAGGGTTTATGAGCGAGGATGAGATCGAAGCCAGACTCGCGCAGGAGATGGAACGGCAGCGGGAGATGGAGGTACAGTACTGGCCACTTTTTGATAAGGAAACAGGTGTATTCGTGGGTTGCTGCGGATTGCGCCCTTATGCATCGGATGAGAAAATCTATGAATTCGGTGTCCATTTGACCAGAGATCACTGGGGTAAAGGATATGCACTTGAAGCGGGGAAGGCCGTTATCCGCTATGCATTTGAGCAATTGGGTGTCCAAGCACTCTTCGCAGGACATCATCCAGAGAATGGCGTATCCAAACGGCTGCTGCAGAAGCTTGGGTTTACTTATAAGAAAGATGAATTCTACGAGTCGACAGGCAAGATGCATCCATCGTACCTTTTGTTGGAATCAGAAATGAAGTAATTGTGCGGAAGGTCTGCTATTCCGTTTTTCATTGTTTTTTTATGCGATTTTCAGCTTCTATTAAGGTAGAGAGGGTAAGATATTTCTTGTAAACCCCTTCTCGTGTTAGATAGATGTGTGACTAGCCCTGCCGGAATCCGGCAGGGTATTTTTTTGTGTGAGGTTTTAAAAAAAATGATAAAAACAAATATAAACAAAAATAAATAAAGATTAATTGCGGTTTTTTTATTGACTAGTAAAGATAAACAAAGGTATAATGAATGTGAAAAAAGGAACTTACTATGTACGTGAACCATATCGACATTTTCCAAATAAGGAGAGAATGATCATGAACGTGACCCTTAGAAACGAAGCGACGCAAGCAGTGGGTTGGGATATTCCCTTTATCCGTGAGATGGCGGAGATTACGCAGCATATGTGGAAAAATGGTTGGGATGAGCGCAACGGAGGGAATGTCAGTTATCTGCTGGAAGAAGAAGAAGTAGCGAGATACATTGATATCCATCAGGTTATAAGGCGGATTAAACCTGCATTTTCAGTACATGAACTGGCAGGTAAATATGTAATCGTGACCGCTTCGGGCAAATATTTCAAAAATGTACTTGCCGATCCGGAGAGTAATCTGGGGTTGCTGCGCGTTTCGGATGATGGAGAGGCGTTGGAAGTGCTCTGGGGATTGAAGAATGGGGCGAATCCAACGAGTGAGCTGCCTACGCATTTTATGAGCCATATTGAACGTCTGAAAGTGGACCCGAACCACCGGGTGGTCATGCATAACCATGCCACTAACGTGCTGGCGATGACGTTTATCCACGAACTGGATGAAGCGAAATTCACGAAAACTCTATGGCAGATGTGTACGGAATGTGTGGTCGTTTTCCCGGACGGCGTTGGCATTATCCCGTGGATGGTACCTGGATCGAATGAGATCGGCCGTGAGACGGCGGAGAAAATGAAGGAAGTTCATGCGGTCATCTGGCCGCAGCATGGGATCTTCGGGACAGGAACAACGATCGACGAGGCCTTCGGTCTCATTGAGACAATTGAGAAAGCAGCTCAGGTTTACATGTTGGTTGCGGGTCATGAGATTCGGCAGCGAATTACGGACGAACAGCTGACAACGTTGGCTCAGGCATTTGGGGTTACCCCGCGTGCAGGTATTCTTAATAATTGAGAAGCTGATAAAATGAATGGTCTTCGGTTCTATGAACCGGGGGCCATTTCTTATTTTTCGGCTAACAAACGTCATTTCGGTTCAAAAAAGTTCAAAACACTGATAAAGCACCGCTTTGTTATCCATTATTGAATCGTAGGATGCATTATCACACGCTGGCGATTTTCGGGTGAAATGACGTATTGTCAGGGAGCTTTGGATTTTGCATAATAACAATGCTTCACAGATGAGAGACGGAAGGAAGTTATGATCATGCTTGGCAAAATGAAGAGAATCTTAATCGGCAGACCGATGAAATCGGCTGAACTGGATGCAGAAAAGTTGGGGAAATGGAAGGCTCTCGCCATCCTGTCCTCCGATGCGCTATCCTCCGTGGCCTATGGAACGGAACAGATTTTGCTGGTGCTTGTAGCGGCCGGATTTGCCGCCTTGTGGTATTCTGTACCCATTTCCATCGCGGTGCTCGGATTACTCGTCATTTTAATTTTTTCCTACCGTCAGACGATATTTGCTTATCCTACGGGTGGCGGTGCGTATATCGTAGCCAAGGATAATCTGGGGACTACATCCAGCCTAATTGCTGGAGGATCTCTGCTGGTCGATTATATTCTAACGGTCGCTGTAAGTTCATCTGCAGGGACGGATGCCATTACTTCTGCTTTTCCAGTGCTTCATGATTACAGCGTAGTGATTGCACTGATAATGATTGTTTTTCTAACGATTATGAATTTGCGGGGAGTTACCGAATCGGCTTCCGTATTGGCGATCCCGATCTACCTGTTTATCTTTTCGATTGCGGTTCTCATTATATCGGGCGGCATTAAGTTTCTGACAGGCGGCATGGAAGCAGCCGCGCCTGAATTCGGAACAAGTCTGTCTCATGTAAGTATATTTCTGCTGCTGAAGGCGTTCAGCTCCGGCTGTTCCGCTCTGACCGGTGTGGAGGCCGTCAGTAATGCCATTCCGAACTTCAAGCAGCCTGCAGAGAAAAACGCAGCCGGCACGCTGATGCTCATGGGATGCATTCTCGGGGTTATGTTTATCGGGATTACGTTGCTTGCCTTCGGTTACGGGGTGAAACCGGATCCCCATGCTACGGTGATTTCACAGATTGCCGAAGCAACCTTCGGCAGAGGGTGGATGTATTTTATCATCCAGGGGGTGACGGCACTCATCTTGTTCCTGGCAGCGAATACGGCTTATTCCGCATTCCCGCTGCTGTCCTTCATGATGGCTAAGGACAAATATATGCCTCATATGTTTATGGTTAGGGGAGACCGGCTGGGCTTCTCGAACGGCATTATTTTTCTGAGTGTCATGTCGGCCTTGCTTGTTGTTGGATTCAAAGGAAATACGGAAAGCCTGATCCCGCTCTACGCGGTGGGTGTATTTATCCCATTCACCTTGTCACAGCTGGGCATGATGATTCGCTGGATCAAAGTGAAGCCGTCAGGCTGGCAGATGAAGTTGCTGGTGAATACAATCGGTATGCTGACCACATTGTCGATCACATTGATCTTCATTTTCACCAAGTTCACGCAAACGTGGGTCATCTTTATCTTTTTGCCACTCGTCGTATATGTTTTCATGCGTATTCACCGTCATTACTGCAATATTGCAGATGAACTGCGTATTGATATCAAACTCGATAAGCCAGCGCAAAAAGGCAATACAATCGTCATTCCGGTAGCTGGGATCACGCGGGTGGTCATGAACACGATCAGTTATGCAAAGACGATGTCGGATCATGTGGTGGCCTTGTATATCGGATTCGATGATGAATCGATTCGCAAGATGGAGCAGAAGTGGGAGGAATGGAACCCGGGTGTGCGTTTGGTTGTTATTAAATCAAGATATCGCAGCATTATGGGCCCGCTGAAGAAATTCATCGATACCGTGGAGTGGAAAACGGCCGAGACTGACCACATCACCATTTTGATTCCGCAATTTATCACCAAG
Source organism: Paenibacillus sp. ACRRY (assembly GCF_022346995.1). Taxonomy (GTDB): domain Bacteria; phylum Bacillota; class Bacilli; order Paenibacillales; family Paenibacillaceae; genus Paenibacillus. The sequence continues at coordinate 148,290 of NZ_JAKRNM010000006.1, forward strand.
CATTGGTGGCAAAATGTACTTCATAACCAGACCAGCTTCATGATTCGCGCCTATCTGATTAATTATAAAGACGTCATTGTGACGACGGTCCCGTATCATCTTAATCGGTAGATAGCTGTGTGAAACGACAAGTTTATTTGGACTTATTGTAGATTATTGTAAAAAAAGGATGAGGGTATCATGGCATCCTCGTTTATATTTCATTTACACAACGAACCGCAGGAATATCCCGGAATGGGGATTCCTGCGGTTTTTTCGTTCGTTTCTAAGCGTCCAACCTATCAATCTGAATGCTCGCTCATATGGTAAAGTCCCTTGTCCACGATTAACGCTAAGTTGATTCTGAGTGAATTCTGCTGTGACATTCGACTTTTACACTAGATAACGTGGTGCTGATGAAGCTGAAGTAACATTCACACACCGAATGCGTAGACCAAGGGGGAAGAAAATCCGATGAGTGAGCTTGATAACCGGATCAGCTTGCCCGCCGCCAGACGGCGCGTATCCGATACCAAAGAGCGCCGGACAGCTTCGCTGCGAGTGCAGCGGACGCGGGAGAATCTGCTGGCCTATGGTTTCCTGGCACCATCGCTGCTTTTGTTTGCAGTGTTTCTGTTTTACCCAATGTTCAAGTCTGTTTATCTGAGTTTGCACTCCACAGATCCTACCGGCCAAATCGCGGCTTATGTGGGACTGGACAATTTCAAGGCCGTGTTTCAGTCGGGGCTGTTTTTACAGGGCATGAAAGTAACGCTGCTGTTTGTCCTGTTCACTGTGCCAACCGGCATACTGGCTGCCTTAATTCTGGCCGCGCTCACTCACAACCGTTTCAAGGGCATGCGCTTGTTCCAGTTTGTATTCTCTTTGCCTGTTGTATTATCGGTTGGTTCGTCGGCCGTCATCTGGAAGTTCCTGTTCCACCCGACTCTGGGCATGTTGAATTATTTGCTTAGCAAGGTGGGCATCGATCCAATCCCTTGGCTGACCAGTCCGGATTGGGCGCTAGTCTCCATTTCCATCATGACGATCTGGATGAATCTTGGATTCAATTACATTATCTTGTCCAGCGGATTGCAAGGCATCCCGGATGAGATTTATGAAAGTGCGAAAATGGATGGTGCAGGACCTCTGCTTACGTTTCGCAAAATCTCCATGCCACTGCTTTCACCAACACTGTTTTTTGTTACAGTCGTTTCGATCATCGGAGCATTTCAGTCGTTTGGGCAGATTAACATATTAACCCGTGGGGGACCAATGGACAGTACCAATGTATTCGTCTATTCCATCTATCAGGAAGCCTTCGTGAATTTCCGCTTCGGAACGGGAAGTGCACAGGCACTCATCCTCTTCGCGGTCATTATGCTGCTAACCCTGATTCAGTTCAAGTGGGTGGAAAGGAAAGTGCATTACCAATGAGGACACCGTGGACGAAAACGCTATTGTATGTATTGCTTACCATCTGTGCGGCGCTAGTGTTGTATCCGGTGCTGTACACCTTTTTCATGGCCGTCATGACGCCTGAGGATGCCAGTGCCTATCCGCCGCATATCATTCCGCAGTCGATCGATTTATCCAACTTTACCGAAGTGTTTGATATCGTCCCCATCGGTTCCTTCATCGGTAATACATTCCTGGTTGCAGGTCTGACGATGCTGGGACAGCTGATAACAGCGAGTATGGCTGCGTATGCTTTTGCCAAAATGCAGTTTAAAGGGAAAAACCTCATCTTCAGCATGTTTGTTGCAACGATGATGATCCCTTGGGAAGTCACCATGATTCCCAATTATCTGACCATCCGCAGTTGGGGATGGCTGGATAGTTATCAAGGGCTCACTGTACCATTTCTGGCAACGGCATTTGGTACGTTCCTGTTAAGACAGTTCTTTATGCAGCTGCCGAAGGAGCTATTTGAAGCGGCGAAGATCGATGGGTGCGGACATATCCGCTATTTTATATCACATGTTCTGCCGCTATCCCGTCCTGCATTAGGAACGCTGGCGATCTATTCATTCCTGAATATGTACAACTCCTATCTGTGGCCACTGCTCGTAACCAACACGCCAGAGATGAGAACGGTGCAGATCGGAATTTCGATGCTGGAGTTCCAGGAATCCACGGCGTGGAATCTGGTGTTTGCCGGAACGGCACTAGTTATCCTGCCGTCGTTGTTGCTACTTGTTTTCGGGTTGAAACAGCTTGTCCGCGGTATGGCCGCAGGCGCGCTGAAAGGCTAGTTAGAACGAAGGTTTTATACCAAGGAACGAACAAACAAACAAGGCTCACTCTTAAAATGGGTTCTTTAAAGGCTGCAAATGTAGTGGAGGAGAGGAATCGATTCTGTAGAAGCGTAGCGTTCGCCTTTGTCTCAAAATTTAAACAACTAAAAGATCTATTCAAGTAAATCTGGAGACAACAGCGATCGAAAGAACGATTCATATCCGTAACGGCTACCTTGCAAACATAAAGCACTTATTTTGAAATGAGCCACAAAAAAGGAGAGAGATTATGCGTTTGAAAAAAAGAGGGACATTTGCATTAATGCTGGCTGCACTTATGTTGGTGATATCCGCCTGTGGCGGCAAAACAGAGACAAGCAGTCCGGTAAGTGGAGCTCAAGCGGATGCGGCAGCTGCTGAGCCGACTCAACTGACGTGGTGGCATTCCATGTCCGGAGCAGGGGAGAAGGCCATTAACCAGCTCGCTTCCGATTTCAACGCAAGTCATCCAGATATTCAGGTAAAAGCAATTTATCAAGGAAAATACGATGAGAGCTTAAACAAGCTGAAAGCATCGATGGGATCGGACAGCGGTCCAGACATCATCCAGGTATACGAGATTGGCAGCAAGTTTATGATTGATTCGGGCATGATCACACCAGTACAAAACTTTATAGACAAAGACAAGTTCGACCTGTCCCAACTGGAGCCGAATATCATCCGTTATTACACGATTGATGGCAAACTGAACGCCATGCCTTTCAACACATCCAATCCGATTCTGTACTACAACAAGGATATGTTTAAGGCAGCAGGTCTTGATCCAGAGAATCCACCAAAAACATATGAAGAGTTTGAACAAGCTGCAAAAGCACTCGCAAAAGACGGCAAGCCGGGTGCATCCATGGCGATCTACGGCTGGTTCATGGAGCAGTTCTTCGCAAACCAGAATGCAAATTATGTAAACAATGGTAACGGACGAGACGGCGCTGCGACGGAATCTCTCTTGAATTCCGAAGCGGGTGTGAAGACGCTGACATGGTGGAAAAAGATGATTGATGAGAAGACTCTCTCCAATCTGGGTCGCAGCACAGACGATACAACGGCAGCATTTACCGCAGAGCAAATCGGTATGACACTGGATTCTACCGCTGGATTGCGCAAAATTGTAGAAGGTGCTGGCGGCAAGTTTGAACTGGGAACAGGCTTCTTGCCTCGTCCGGCAGATGCCAATGAAGGCGGCGTGGTTGTTGGTGGTGCAAGCCTGTACATCATGAACAATAAATCGGAAGCACAGCAGCAAGCTGCTTGGGAATTCATTAAGTACTTGGCGACCCCTGAAGTACAAGCGAGCTGGAGTGTTGCGACAGGATACTTCCCAATTACGACAGCAGCCTACGATCAGCAAGTATTAAAGGATAATATGGCGAAGTACCCGCAATTCCAGACAGCAGTCGACCAATTGCACGCTTCCGCTGATTCGACAGCAACATCCGGGGCTGTAATGGGCGTATTCCCTGAGGCTCGACAACTTGTCGAAACGGCGATTGAGACGGTACTAAACGGACAAGGTACACCGCAAGAAGCACTCGATACAGCTGCGAAACAAATTACAGACAAGATTGCGCAGTATAACAGCACGGTGAAGAAGTAAGATCGTATTTTAAAGTTTGTAGGGATGGGTGCAGCAGAATCGCTGTATCTATCCCTTTTTGTATACCAAGTGTAGGTTCTTTGTTATTTAACATACTGTTAAAAAATTAACATTCCATTAATTAGGATTGACTCTGATGTTAATACTTCATCTTTAAAATGGAGCAATGTGGTGATCAAACTTGATCGTCATATCATTTTGTCGTGTGAAAATACATGGCTTAAGTCATGGTTCTTAGCGTTTCTGGGATAAAAGGGATTGTCATCAAATGTCGAAATTTTAATGGAGTTGATTATATGGTGTTAGTTTAGGTTACATAAATAGTTTAATGCGCACATGGATATGACTCAAAAAGATTAAAAAGACATAATTTAGACCTGGAAATAGTCCTGTTTAATATTTTTATATAGAAAATAGTTTGTTTTTGTAACATGCATGTTCTATTTTCTTCCGTTCAGCAAAAATAATGTTTACATGAGCCTGTGGTTCAGTTATCTTATATTTGAACTAATGTACAAGCTCTCTGAACAAATGATTGTAAATTCAAAACATGGGGGTAGGAAAAAGATGCACAGTAAGCAAATAAAGAGTTGGCTCAGGTTATTCTTAGCGATGATCCTGCTGGTAACAGGGGCTATTCCTGCTGGATTATTCAGCAGCAAGGCAGCTGCAGCGGACGAGCCATTGACAGTTGCCCAGGCACAGGCTAAAAATTCTGACAAATCAATAGCAACTGTTGAAGGGTATGTTGTTGGTTACTACAACAGTGGATCTTCTATCCAGTTAAGTCCTCCGTTTACTTCAGACACTAATTTTGCCTTGGCAGATCGCCCTGATGAAACGGATGTAAGCAAAATGATGCCAGTTCAAGTCCCAACAAATGCTCCTCGTAGCACTTTTGGTTTACAAAGTAATACTGCCTTGTATCATTCCAAAGTTCGTATCAATAGCGCTTCACTTGAAACCTATTTTACGGTTAATGGAATTAAAAGCACCTCTTCAACCACCTTTCAACTGATTGATGAGACGCCTGAAACCAAGGTGGCAAACGTCACCGCAAATCCCTCCTCTGGTGCTGTTCCGGCTGGGACACAGGTTACACTGGAAACAACTACAGTTGGTGCAGCAGTTTATTACAAGCAGGATACAGACACCAATTACCTCCCATACACCGTACCCATCACAGTAAATGATGCAACTTATATTGAAACCTATGCAGCAAAAGACGGTCTAGAAAATAGTGAACTTATTCATTTCAATTATACAATCGTTGATAATACGCCAATCTCAATCTCCAGTGCCAGAAACCAATCGGAGAACACCCCGATTACCGTTCAAGGCATTGTGACCTACCGGGAAGAGTCCGGAGGCATGGCCAATCTGTACATCCAGGATGAGAATGCCGGAATCGTCGTTCGCGGAACGGATTCCACAGTAGAGCCGGGAGACCGTATTGAAGCGTATGGCCCACTCACAATTTATAACGGTTTACTTCAGATAGAGAAAGACAAGGCCGGGTTCCCGGGCGGTTACATCAAAATTTTGGACAAGAATCAAGGAATTCCAGCACCGATCACTCTGATATCCAAAGACTTCATGCCGGCTGAGGGCGGAGGCAAGGGTGCAGGCGGTATTTTTGAGGGGATGCTTGTCGAAGTGAATGAAGTCACAGTGACAAGAAGCAGCAGTTCTACCTTCTTTGCGACAGATGCCGATGGTGCAGAAATCACGATCTATGCCAAAAATAGTCCAACTGCACTGGCAGTAGGCAAAACATACGAAAAAGTGACAGGCGTCATGACGTATCACACAAGCTATGGCCTTGAGCTGATTCCACGTACGGCAGCAGATGTTGTCGAAAATCTGCTCTCCGTAACAGCCAGTGCCCCGTCCGGTGGTATTGTCAAAGGATCAACCGTAACCTTGTCCTCACCAACAGCAGGAGCGGAAATTTATTACACGGTTGATGGAACAGAACCAACCCAAACATCTACACTTTATAGTGGCCCGATCACAGTAGACGAAGATACGGTTGTTAAAGCGATGGCCGTATCAGGTGGAAACACAAGTGATGTATATAGCTTTACGTACACCGTTCTTCAGGAGCTGGACAACCTTAGAATCCACGATATTCAAGGAGCCTCTCATAACTCCCTGTATGATGGTCTCGCTGTCCAAAATGTTGAAGGTATCGTGACTCATGTTGTCAATGCAAGTTCGTTCTATATGCAGGAGATTCCTGGCATGGAAGATGACGATGTAAAAACATCTGAGGGTATCCTTATTTATAAATCCACTCATGGCATGGCGGTAGGCAACAAAGTCAGCGTATCCGGTCAAGTGAAGGAATATGCGACAGCAACGACCGAACTGGCGACAACTGAAATTGTGGCTACAGCGATTACGGTTGAAGGTGAAAGTCAGACGCTGCCTGAACCTGTAATTCTTGGGAAGAATGGCCGAATGATCCCTACCGTAATTGATTCTGATCAGTTCGGTGAGTTTAATCCGGATGTGGATGCAATCGACTTTTACGAGAGTTTGGAAGGCATGAGAGTGCAGCTTGATCAAGCTACGATTGTCGGTCCGTACTCCAGTGAACCAGGATTGGCAGTTGTTGTAGATAATGGTGAAAACAATCCGTTACGAACGCCTGCAGGAGGAGTCATTCTGACAGGAGATGGTGCGGAACCATTCGAGAGCTCCCTGAATCCGCAGCGGCTATTTATCAATAAAAAACCGTCTCAGGCAGTTAAGACGGGGGACAAGCTCGCTGATTCTGTCAAAGGTGTTATGACTTACGCTAACGGCAATTTTAAAGTAGTTCCAGAAGGGAATTTGCTGCCGGCAATTATTTCGAGTGACCTGAAACAGGCAACAACGGAAATTGAGCAAGCTGATGATAAACTGACGATTGCAACCTTCAACGTGGAGAATTTCAGCCAGAAGGACGCAGCAAGAGCAGTGAAAATCGGTAGTATTGTGGTTAACAACCTCAAAAATCCTGATGTTATCGGTATCATGGAAGTACAGGATAACGATGGAGCTACCGACAGCGGGACAACTGCTGCGGATGCGAGCTTCCAGACTTTAATTGATGCAATTGCTAATAATGGTGGTCCTACTTATAAGTACACGGATATTGCTCCGGTAAACAACCTGGATGGCGGGGCTCCGGGTGCCAACATTCGTGTAGGTTTCCTGTACAACGAGGCGCGAGTTTCTTTGAAACAAGGAACTAAGGGAGATGCTACAACAGCGATCCAAGTGGAATCGGATGGAACACTGTCCCTGAATCCAGGGCGTATTGATCCCACAAACGATGCATTTGCCAGCTCACGTAAACCTCTAGCAGCTGAATTTGAATTTAATGGAGAACGAGTAGTCGTGATTGCGAATCACCTGAATTCCAAAGGTGGCGATCTGAAGCCTTACGGTAGTATTCAGCCTGCGACACGAAGCAGTGAAATTCAGCGTGCCAGACAGGCAACTGCAGTGAATGGTTTTGTGAAAGAGCTCTTAGACAAAGATCCTAACGTTAATGTAGCTGTACTTGGGGATTTCAATGACTTCCAGTTCTCCAAGACTTTGAATATTATTGAAGGCAATGAACTGGACAATCTGGTGAATAAGCTGCCAGAAAATAAACGTTATTCCTACATTTATGACGGTAATTCTCAAACACTGGACCACGTTTTGGTGAGCAAAAATCTGTCTGAAACAGCAGCCATTGAAGTGGTGCATGTGAATGCGGATTTTGAAACAGCTGATGGACGCGTCAGTGACCATGATCCACTGCTTGCACAACTGAGCATTGGAAGTAACGCAGAGGAAGGTGACTTCAACCTTCGTGTATTGCACACCAATGACACGCATGCGCACTTGGATAACATTCCGCGCCGCGTAACGGCGATCAAAGAAACACGTAACGATAACACCTTGGTGCTGGATGCCGGGGACGTGTTCTCTGGAACCCTGTATTTCAATCTGTTCAATGGTCAAGCGGATCTGGAATTCATGAACATGATCGGATACGACGCAATGACCTTTGGTAACCACGAGTTTGATAAAGGGACTGGCGTGCTGAAGCAATTCATTGAGAAAGCGGAATTCCCATTCGTAAGTGCCAATATCGACTTTACGAAGGATGCCAACTTGGGCAGCTTATACAAAGATACCATTGGTCGACCGGCTGAAAAGGCTGAGATCTATCCGGCTATCATTACGGAAGTAAACGGCGAGAAGGTGGGAATCTTCGGCTTAACGACTACAGATACCGTATCTCTGTCCTCACCGGGAGATGATCTGAAGTTCGAGAATTACATTGCAAGTGCACAGGCAACCGTTGCCATGCTGGAGCAAGAAGGAATTAACAAAATTATTGCACTGACTCACCTGGGATACTCGGAAGACCTGAAGCTGGCTGAAGCTGTGGAGGGCATCGATATTGTAGTCGGAGGTCACTCGCACACGATTCTAAGCGAGCCGGTAGTGGTCGAGACTCATGCTGAACCGATTCTGGTTGTCCAAACGGGAGAATATGATGTTTCCCTGGGTCAATTGGATGTCACGTTCGATGCAGAAGGTGTGTTGAAAACGTGGAACGGCAAATTGCTGAGTCTGGATGCGAAAGATTCTGCGGGTAATTATGTATATCAAGATGACCCGGCAGCAAAAGCAAAGCTGGCAGAATATGCACCACAGCTGGAAGAGTTCAAGAAAGAAGTCATCGGCAAAACGAACGTATTCCTCGATGGAGAACGTGGTAACGTACGCAAGCAGGAAACCAACCTGGGTAACCTGATGACAGACGGCATGCTGGAAAAAGTGAAAGCCATCGTCAAGGAAAACGACGTGAAAGGATATGTGGCCATCCAAAACGGCGGCGGTATCCGGGCATCGTTCCAGAAAGGTGACATTACGTTGGGTGATCTGCTCACCGTTATGCCATTCGGTAACAACCTATCTGCACTGAAAATGACAGGTAAGGAAATTACAGCTGCTCTGGAAAATGGTGTGAGCGGTGTGGAAACAGGAGAGGGACGCTTCCCGCAAGTATCGGGCATGCGCTTTTACTACGATTCCACGAAACCAGGTGAGAAAATTGATTCTGCGACCAATACCGTGACGCAAGAAGGTCAACGCATAGTGAAAGTGCAAATCAAAAATGCGGATGGTACGTACACAGATATTGATCCAAACGGATACTACATTGTGGCGACCAACTCCTTTATGGCTGGCGGCGGAGACTTCTACCGCGCCATGAGAGCAGCGAAGGATGACAACCGCTTCTATGAACTGAATCTGGTAGACTATGAGATTTTCCATGAGCATTTGGATCGGGTGGGTGTAGTTAATCAGACAACAGAAGGACGCAGTACGGATCTGAAAGGATCTCCGCTTCCGGGTGAAGGAAACGGAAGTAATCCTGGTAATGGTGGAGGAAACAACGGTAGCAATCCGGGCAGTGGCAATAGTGGTGGGGGCACAACAACACCGACTACACCAACGACACCGGAAACGCCAACCAATCCGACAGAACCAACGACACCAACAACGCCATCTGTTCCGGGTAATGGAAATGGCGATGGAACGACAACACCGAATCCGGGTGTCATTCTTAAGGATATCGATAATCACTGGGCAGCTGCTGCAATCCAGGAAGCCATTTCCCGGGGAATTGTTAACGGATATGCAGACGGTAATTTCCGTCCTAATGCTCCGGCTACACGTGCTGAATTTGCAGTCATGCTTGCAAGAGCATTCGAACTTCCAGCCAGCAACAAGGCGTTAACGTTCAAGGATGCGAATAAAATTCCGGCGTGGGCACAATCCTTTATAGCCCAGGCGGTTGAACAAGGCATTATCAGCGGATACACTGATGAGACATTCCGTGCATCAGGCAAAGTAACACGCGTGGAAATGACAGTCATGCTGGTAAGAGCACTGGGACTTCCGATTGAATCCAATGCAACGTTAAGCTTCACAGATGCAAATAAAGTTCCGGCATGGGCAGTTCCTTACATTGCTGCAGCTTATGAAGCCGGATTGGTTAAGGGCTCAGGCAATAACATGTTTAATCCGCTTGCGAATGCAACCCGTGCAGAAGTGGTGACGTTGTTGATCTCGGCAAGTGAACTATAATTAGAATCTGTATTAAAGAAGTTAAGCTTCCCAATCAGAAACAAATCAGGTTTGTTCAAATCGCTACAAACCCCGAATGAGTTTAACTTCTAGCACTCGATTTAAACGGCTTGCAGACCACAATCTGTAAGCCGTTTTTTTACTATTTAATTACTGTTCATTTTCACCATGAGCGAGTATAGTAAACAGGATTATAATGGAAGGAGTGATGATATGCAGGATCAACCGATTTTACTTGCATTGGTTGCCATAATCGCAGGAATTTTCAGCATGTTGGGCGGTATGAAGAATTGGGATTGGTTTATGAGTACCTTTCAGGCAGGGCTTTTCGTGAAAACGATTGGGCGACAGGCAGCAAGGGTAGTGTATGGCATTTTGGGTATAGTACTCATTACAATTGGTGTCTTATTGTTGCTTATTGGATAAGGTAGTAGTTCAGTTTAAAGTATACATACCTACATAGCTCCATTAGAAATGCATCTCAAATGTAGATCCAGCCTTAAGGAAATCAGTTTGTTCTAATTCCAGAAAAAACAAGTATATACAAAAGACCACCGATAAATTTATCGGTGGTCTTTTTACCATAATCAGGTTTAAACATCTCAAAATGGTTTAATTATCTTTTAAATCTTCAACTGAGTCGATATCCATGTAAGTCGGAACAACCAGCCCTTGTTTAACGCCAGTCATGCTGACGGCGATATCTTCGATCTGGTCTCCATATGTCTCCCAGTAGTCTCCGTGTGTAAGTGGGAGCCAGACGGCTGGGGATGCATCGATATCACCTGCTGCCAAGCCTGCCCACATAGGTCCGGCTTCAACTTGCAGTGCTTTGACTGTATAGCCAAGTTTCGTCTCAAGCACATACTTCAGCAGATTTGTACTTGCAATTTCCGAGTCCCAAGCAACGTAACCAAGGCGCAAATTATCTCCGCTAACACGGGTTAGCCCTTTGGTCCATTCATCAATTTGGTCCGGATGCTTTTCTGCATAATTCTTGGCAGCTTCTTCAGGTGAGATACCCTTTTGAATATCGACCATGATTTCACTCATTTGATCTGCAGTCCAATTAAAACGAGAGAAGAATTCATAGGCAACGGGATGATCTTCTTTTATCCCTTTACGTCCTACAGTATGAACTTCCTCGGCATCACCGAAGATCAAGTCAGGATCATCCAGATACTTCAGATCATACTGATTGAACATCCAGTGCGGAGTCCAGCCTGTAACGATGATTGGCTCTTGATTTTTGTAGGCTTTGTCCAGTGAAGCAGTCATCGCTGCTCCAGAGCCTTCGATCAGGTTCCAGTTGGACAATTCATAATTTTCAATGGCATTTTTGGTAGCTTTCATGAGACCTGCACCTGGGTCGATCCCTACAATCTGGTGATTAACTTCCACTCCAACGTTAGCGTTAGCCGTTGGAGTGGAGGAGGAAGCAGCACCTGTTTCGAGATCTTCAATCGAATTCACGTCCGTCATGTATGAAGGAACAACGAGACCAGTACGTACACCTGTCATATTGGCTCCGAGATCCTCCACTTGGTCTTTGTAACGTTCCCAGTAGTCGGCATGCGTAAGTGGCAGCCAAGCTGCAGGAGAAGCATCTACATCACCTGAAGCGACACCGGTCCACATCGGTCCAGCTTCAACTTGGAGGGCGTTTACTTTATAACCCAGTTTGTTTTCCATCACATATTTCAGCAAGTTGGTGCTGGCGATTTCGGAATCCCAAGCAACATAGCTGAGTTTAAATGTGTCGCCGTTAACAGGAGTCAGACCTTTGGTCCATTCGTTAATCTGATCTGCATGTTTCTTAGCGTAGTCTTCGGCAGCTTGCTCAGGAGACGTGCCATCCTGAATGGCAATCATCATTTCGCCCATATCTTCCGAAGACCACTCGAAGCGGGATAGGAATTCATAAGCTACAGGATGATCTTCCTTCAACCCTTTACGAGCAATGGTATGAATTTCTTCGGCATCACCGAAGGATTTCTGAGGATCATCCAGATATTTCAGATCATATTTGTTGAACATCCAGTGCGGAGTCCAACCTGTAATGATAATCGGTTCTTCAGCTTTGAGTGCTTTGTCCAATGTAGCTGTCATGGCTGCACCCGATCCTTCAATCAGAGTCCAGTCAGACAGTTTATAATCTTCAATGGCTTTGGCCGCAGATTTCATAATCCCTGCACCCGGGTCAATACCAATGATCTGATAATTGACTTCTTCACCTACAGCATTGCTTGCTCCGTTGTTGCCGCCAGCAGAAGTACTGCTGCCAGTGAAGTATTGGGAGAATCCGGCAACAAGTACAACGAGTGTAGCTGCTGCTGCAATCCACGCTTTCTGTTTAGAAGATACACGAGATGTCTTTTTACGACCCGGCATAAACAGGTTCTGCGTGAAACGGTCGAGTACAATCGCGAGTACCACGACAGCCAGACCCGCTTCAAAACCTTTACCGATCTGAAGCTGCGTTACCGCGCGATATACTTCCGCACCAATACCCTGTGCACCGATCATGGATGCAATGACAACCATGGACAGCGACAGCATAATCGTTTGGTTGATACCCGACATGACGGTAGGCAAGGCGAGTGGAAGCTGTACTTTGAACAGTTTTTGCATAGAAGTTGAACCAAATGCATCAGCGGCTTCAACCAGTTCGCCAGAAACCTGTTTGATACCCAGATGAGTCAGACGAATGGTTGGCGGAATCGCGAAGATAACAGATGCGATAACACCAGGAACGACACCGAGACTAAAGAATGTTACGGCTGGCAGCAAATACACAAATGCAGGCATCGTCTGCATGAAATCAAGCAGAGGCGTAATAATACGTGCTGCCGTTTTGCTGTATGCAAGCCAGATTCCGACCGGTACACCAAGCAGGATGGAGATCAATCCTGATGTGATAACCAGGCCGAGTGTATCCATCGATTGGGACCAGTAGCCCAGGTTATCTACGAGCAAGAACCCGATCACCGTAAATAGGGTAAGCGGCAACCGGCCAACAAGAAACGCCAGTACACCAAGTATGGCAATGAACAGGAGCGGATGTGGGAGCATGAACAGCCCTGAGAAGAATCCGACAACCTCCTGAATAACAACTGAAATGACGCTAAACAATCCGGAAAGCGAGGAGCTCATCCAGTCAACGATGGATTCAATCCACGACGCTAGTGGTATTTTGGGAATCATTCACGAGTTCCTCCTTTACTGCAACTTCACCGCTTAGTGCACCCAGCAGGGCACCGCGGACGATAACACCTTGCAGGCGGCCATTTTCATTGACAACCGCGAGAGGTACATGTGCTGAACTTGTAATCTCAAACAATTCATGAATCAACGTCTCAGGTGGAACCGTAGGTCCATCTGTGATCAGGATGTCATTCAACGTTTTGCTTTCACGCATCGCACGGGACGCATCTTCTGCTGTAATGACACCAAGCAATTTCTTCGAACGGTCAATGACAAACAGGTTGGAAATACCACGTTCGCGCATTAATTCGAGGGCAACACGAGGACCACGGTCAAGCGTAATCGTTTCAGGGCGCCGCATAACGTGTGATGCAGTGAGGACTTTGGACAAATCCACGTCTTCGACGAAGCGGGCCACGTAAGAGTTGGCCGGTTGAATCATAATTTCTTCCGGAGTACCGATCTGCACGACAGCGCCGTCTTTCATGAGGGCAATACGATCGCCGATGCGCAGCGCTTCGTCCAAGTCATGGGTAATGAAAATAATTGTCTTTTTCATTTTATCCTGAAGCTCAATCAGTTCATCCTGCATATCCCGGCGGATCAGTGGGTCTAGTGCACTGAACGCTTCATCCATCAAAAGTACTTCCGGGTCATTGGCAAGCGCACGAGCCAAACCGACACGCTGCTGCATACCACCACTCAGTTCATCTGGCATCTTATCTTCCCAGCCTTTGAGGCCAACCAGTTCAAGTGAGGTTTTCGCTTTTTCCCTGCGAACAGCTTTGTCCACCTTTTGGACTTCAAGTCCATACTCCACATTATCAAGAACGGTACGGTGCGGGAACAACGCAAATTTCTGGAATACCATGCTGATTGTTTTCCGGCGTACTTCGCGCAATTGTTCTTTGTTCATTTTACGTAGATCCTTGCCATGAACGAGAATTTCGCCGGATGTTGGTTCAATCAGTCGATTGAACATCCGAACCAGTGTGGATTTACCACTCCCCGAAAGTCCCATGATGACAAAAATCTCACCTTGCTTAATCTCCATGTTGACCCGGTTAACACCAACCGTTATTTGTTTTTCTTTGGCCAACTTTTCTTTTCCCCAACCTTGCTCCAGTAATTGCAGACCTTGCTCGGTTTGGGGGCCAAACAGTTTACTTACATTTTTTACTTCAAGTATGGTCATGTTTTCACCCCTTCTGATGTGTTGTGCACTTCGAACGGCTTTCAGCATCCACAAGCCCATACACTTGTGCGCCCAGCCACGAAATCCGGTAATTGTTGCTTCGCTTCCCGTCTTTCTGGGTAACGTTTTGTATTGTATCAATACTTAACCAGTATATCAACCGAATAAACAGTACATAATGTTTGTACAGTAAAAACTGTACAAAGTTTTACGTCCGAATGCTCTGTTATACTCCTTATTCTGGCTAATAAGGCCGCTTTACATTTGATATTGCTTTTTCTACAATAGACAATGAGCTAATTTAAGCTGTTTTTTGGTTAAAGATAGTCGTAGGCAGATGCAACCTGGTAAGGTTCCATTTTCATACATTGGGTGAATGAAAGCCCTCTGGCGTATAGGATGTCCGGCCGGGTGCTTTCCCATGTAAGCAGGATCTTGTATGGTTGCAATTATTTGTGCCAAGACTGGGAATGTTCAGAATGGAGGTTGCAAGCATGGGCTTGGACCATTTACAAGAAGAACAGCAGGCCACCGTGCTTAGAATCCGTAAACGCGTCATTGAAGCTATCGGACGTAATATGGATCTATACGGCGTTACGCTGTCCACGGGACACTTATATGGATTGCTTTTTTTTGCAGACAAACCAATGACCCTTGACGATATGGGCCGGGAAATGGAAATGAGCAAAACGAGCATGAGTACCGGCGTACGTACACTGCTGGATCTGAAAATGGTAAATAAGGTATGGAGCAAAGGCTCCCGGAAAGACCTATATGAAGTGGAGTATGACTGGCATCAGACGTTTACGGATTATTTTGCGATTAAATGGAGAAAAGCTGTGGAGAGTAACCTTCAGGTGCTGCGTAAGTCCGTTGAGGAGCTGAATCGTTTGATTAAAGACCTGGACGAGCAGGCAGATGCCGAACTTCTTCACATTCTAAGGGAAGACAAAAATAAAGTGTTGCAAGCGGAAGCATATTACAAATGGCTGGACCGACTGATCGACACCATGGAAGATGAAGAAATCTATAAACTGGTTCCGCGGGAAGAGATTCAAGATAACTCTTAAGTAGAACCCAAAAGGCGCTCTCCTGATGGAGGCGCCTTTTTGCTGTGTATTTATAATGAAGAAAAAAATCAGATTTCATTCCAATATGCATTAGAATTGCCCGATCAGCCCGGCATGAGAGAGGGCCGCGTGCTGTTCTGCAAGGTGTACAAGTTCATCCATGATCCGGTGTCGTCCTGAAGGTGTCCAGCTCATCATCAGCCAACTTGAAATATCATGTACATTGCCACCAAGTACAGCAGGCGAACGATTCCATGAAGACGTCTGTTTTAATCGCCGCAGCAGTTTTTCGCTGGCTGGATGCATGGAAAGACGATGAATGAACAAGTGATCCGTATCCAGCAAAGGAATGCGCTCAGCAGGATAATCCACCCACTGGTGTTCTGGCGGAGCAATCTGTGCTGGTTGCAGCCCCAACTCGGTATACAACAAATCACTCAGGGGATGATTGATCGTTCCCTGAAGCCGGATCATTGGAGGCTTAACCTCCACAAGTGTAACCCGTTCATGGTCAAAAAAATGTTGCAGACGTTTGCCCACATCCAGCGTTCTGAATTCAAGCTGTTTGAAATGATCCAAGGCTTGTTTTTCCCGTCCAACCAGCTCGGCAATACGGGAATGAATTTGTTTCCAGTCCTGAACAGGTTCAAGGAGGACGGTTGGCGCAATACTTTTCAGTTTATCGTAATAGGGTTCATGGTGTGTATCGGCAATAATCAGATCAGGCTTCGATTGGCGAAGCTTGTTGAATTGCAATGTCAGCTTACGCTGGTGCTCGTTCTCGCTCAGTTCCTGATCCGTGAATCCATTTAGTGTCGCAATCGCTTCTAGCCCCAGGGAAGATAGATTATGTTCCAGGCCCAGAACGGAAGCCGTCGCTACTCGTAATTGCTCTCTATTCATATATACACTGGGTGAGATACCGACGGCTTGTTTAAATTTGCGATTAAAATAATACTCATTGCCATAACCTACAGATTCAGCGACATCTTTGATGGAACGTGGATCCTGCTGCAATTGTTGTTTGGCTGCTTCAATCCGCAGTCGATTCAGGTAATCTGTTGGTGACATGTCTTTGGCCTTCTTGAAGCTGCGGGAGTATGAGCTCGGAGTAAGTCCGGCGATCTTGGCCAGCTGGTCCATACTTATGCCTTCACCCATGAATCGGTGCATGTACATAATGCTTCGCTCCAGGGCAGGGTCAACCTTCTCCTGATTGGCTTCTAGACGATTCTCGGAAATGTACTGCAACAATTCGTGGAGCTGAGTGTGTATATTAATAAAATGTTCCTGCTGAACGCCCTGATAGGCTGTATATAATTGTTCCATACGCGAGACCATCTGCTGCTCATGGCGAACAGGCATAGGACCCGTCGACCATTGGAAGGGTAGACAGGGATCTGAAATCATCTTCCATTCACCGCGTACTTGCTTCAACTGGACCGTGTTCATCGATAGGAGAAGACATTCCGTAATTCCGGAGCGCGAGGCAGCCTCAATCGTGGTCCCTTTTTCGAAAACAAATAACTGATGAGCGCGGGCTTTATGTATTTGATCATTAAGGATCAGGACACCTTCTCCTTGCAAAACAAGACACAGCATAGGCCGGGAAACCGTCTTGCCATGCACACGGAAATTCTCCCCACGGCGTACACGGCACATGGAAGAGAGGAGTGGTAGAGTTGACGTTTCAGAAATGAAGGGAAGCTGTTCATTCATACGGACCATCCTTTTGTCTCATTTTCTTAATGATAACAATTATCATTCTCATATGGAAGACGTTTTTCAAAAATTGTTGTGAACATATAAAAAAGAGGATACCGGGAGCCGCAGGGCTGCAAGGTAATCCTCTTTATTTAAGAAATTCAGTTTGGTGTTACCAACAGAATGTCGTCCAGGAAGACTTCGCTTAACGCTTTATTACCTGATCCTTTTGCCTGGATATGATACAAACGATAGAGGTCTTTCGCGTTAATGTAGAAGATGCCTGGTACGTCATCTCTGAAATGGAAGGTGTCCCATTCATCCCCGACCAGTTTGGTTACTTTGAGCGTCGAACTTACGGCGTAGAGGCCATTGTCGCCAGAAATGTAGGCAAGTGTTGCTGTACCATTGGTCAGCTGATCCGCAACGTAATTGACGTTACTCAAATTTAGATTGGTCGTTTTGGTGACCTTGCTGCCAGATACCGTTTTTGCGTACGCTTTTTTACCAGCATCAATGATAACTGCCTTGTCTGTACCAAGTGCACTTACTTCTCTGATACTTTTGCTATGGAGCTGGAATGTCTTGCCTGAAGTGGTAAGGGCAAATGCTTTGCCTGTTGCGTAGTTGTAATCTTTGTTGCTGTCCAGGCTGATTCCTTTGTTATACACGTAAACCGAGCTGCCCCAGCCACCGGAATATACTGCATTCACGTCCAGCTTGGCTTTTGGATTTACAGCACTTGCCTTGCCTGTACTATAGTTCACGGCGTACATGACCACTGCATTGGTGGAGTAGTAGGTTTCATAAGGATTGGTATTAACCATCAGTTGCAGTTTGTTTTTCGCCGGATTCATAAAATAACTGCTTTCAACTGCGCCCTCAGCAATTCGTTGTACCGTTCCGCTGCCATTTGTAGCCTTGGAGACGATCCAGGTATTGCCGTTAACGAGCGCGTTGTAATAAATGCGGCCTTTGATGACCGCCAGAAGCGGGAAATCCGTATCTGCTTTGTCTGCGATCTTTTTAACGGAAGTTGGCTCACCATCACCATTCGCACGATAGATCGAACCTTTGGCATCCATGTAATATATGAATCCGTTATCCGTATCGTAACGCAGAACGTCGGTTGCGAACGTCTCGGCGGTATCGCGCGATCCGTCATTAGGGACACGAAGCAGTGTTGTGGAAGTTTCAGTTGAAGTGTAGTAGACGTGAGAACCTGCTGCTACAAGGTCAACGCCCTGAAAATCAAGTAAAACTTCTGTCGTATTGCTGCCATCCCCGGATACTTTGTACAATACACCGTCCGAATCTTAATACACAGTAGATTGATTGAGTGAAGCTGCCTGTGCTGCATTTCCTCCGCCCAATATTGCTGCAGTGATCAGTGTAAACAACAGGAAGGTACTGATCTTGCGCTGCATGCCTGTAAACCATTTGCTCATGTCTCCATCGACACCCTTCATCTTTATGTATGTAGTTCATTTCTTAAGTTATATCGGTAAACAAGGGAAATAATGTTATATCTTAGCTGCCCGATGATGTCCATGTGAAATTGAATTTCACTCCATCCCATGGCTTGAATCCATTTTCGAATGTTGTGGCCATTCCTTCTCCAAAGCGTTCACCATAAGGCTGGTGCATGATAACATTGCGCTTAACCAGAGCAGAGGAGAGATTCTAATGTTGAAGATAGCAATCATTGGATTTGGAAATGCGGTAGTGAATTATCATCTGCCTTATCTGGAGAGAAGAGAGCAGATCCAAGTGAAGACGATCTACCGACGTGAGGAGGACCGGGTGGGTGACACAGAACGGGAGAGCTACTACCCTGAAATTACGTTTACTACAGAGCTTAGCGATGTGTTACAAGATCCAGATATCGAACTGATTGTCGTTGCGACTCATGTGGACAGTCATGTTGAATACGCCAAATTGGCATTGGAATATGGCAAACATGTTTTGGTCGAGAAGCCGTTTGCCTCAACTTCGGCTGAAGCCAAGGAGATTTTTGAACTGGCAGAACGTAAACATCTTATCGCGATGGCGAACCAGAACCGGAGGTATGACGGGGACTTTCTTACTTTGAGTAAAGTGATTGAGAGCGGCAAGCTGGGCAATATTGTGGAGATCCAGTCCCACTATGATTATTTTCATCCGCAGTACAGTCCAAAAGGGTTTGGGTTATTGCATGGCCTGGCCGTGCATACGATTGATCAGCTAATCTCGTTATATGGTGAAGCAGATCGCATTGATTATGATGTCCGAAGTCTGGTGGCGCCTGGGGAATCGGATGACTATATTGATATCGATTTCCGGTATGGCCGGATGAAAGCGACCATTAAGTGCAGCCTGCTTGTCAAAATGGAACATCCGAAATTTATCATACACGGAGACCGGGGTAGTTTTGTGAAATTTAGCAGTGGTCATCAATCGAAAAATGGAGCCGGACCTACATCGGTATCCTATGACATTGAACCCGAAAGGAATTGGGGGACTATGAGCTATGTGGACGAGGAAGGGGAGTCCCATACGGAGAACGTACCGTCTGAAGTGACGGACTATGGCATGTTATATGAGAAATTGCTTGAGGCTATCCGTCATCACGGCGAGAAGCCAGTCAAGGATCATGAAGTGTTATATGTACTGGATATTTTGCATGATGGAGTCGAAGCCGCGAAAAAGGCCAGATGAATCAATATGAAGAAGAGGAGTGCAACAACGATGAATATAGCAACGATTGGGACAGGATTTATTGTGGATGCCATTTTATCGGCAATGAACGAAGTGGATGGAGTGAACTGTACAGCCATTTACTCCCGGAAAAGGGAGACAGCAGAGCCGCTTGCAGACAAATATGGAGTACAGACCATCTACACGGATCTGAATGAACTCTATACTGACCCGGATGTAGACTTTATCTATATCGCATCACCCAACAGCATGCATTATGAGCAGGCCTATCAAGCGCTTCAACATGGCAAACATGTCGTCTGTGAAAAACCATTTACATCAACGGCATTGGAAGCCCAAACGCTGATTGAGCTGGCCCGGGAAAAAAATCTGTTCCTGTTTGAGGCAATCTCAAACATCCATCTTCCTAACTACAACAAGGTGAAGGAGCAGCTGTCCAATCTGGGGAATATTCGGTTCATCCAGTGCAATTACAGCCAGTATTCGAGTAAATACAATCAGCTGCTTGCCGGGGAGACACCGAATGTATTTAACCCCGAGTTCTCCGGTGGTGCGCTGATGGATATCAACATCTACAATCTTCATTTTGTCATGAAGATGTTTGGCAGCCCGGAAACCGTATCCTATACGGCCAACCAGCACGTCAATGGAATTGATACATCAGGGGTGGTGGTTCTGAAATATCCCGAGTTTATTGCGGAGTGCGTAGGTTGCAAAGATACTAGCAGCATGAATTTTGTCCTGATCCAGGGGGAGAAGGGATATATTCAAGTTGTGGGAGGAGCCAACGGGTGTCAGGAAATCAAGGTCCAGATTGGGCAGGAGCCCTTGGAGAGCATTAATGTACAGGCACAGTCAAACTGGCTTTATTACGAATGGGAAGCCTTTAGAAATATCTACATCAATAAGGATTACACGAAATGTTATGAGCTTCTCAGCCACAGTCAATCTGTGATGAACATATTGGCAGAAGCGCGTAAGGACGCGGGAATTGTATTTGCAGCTGATCGTGTTTAATAGCTGTCACGAATGCTGCTCATGTATAAGATATCGAAGATATAAAGTACAGAAACCATCGAAGACATTTTGGAAAGCCTCATTTGTTCATTGTAGCCGTAGCTAAGCAGGGTTTCAGTAGATTGTTTGGACAAGCTGGAATGGTTATTGCCCGTGATGGCAACGACGTTCATGTTTTTCTCGTTCAGAATTCTGGCGGCATCAACCATCGACTGATTCTCCCCGGTATGCGAGATGACAAAGGATAGTGTAGATACATTGGGGTTCATCGTGTTCAGATAATGCATGTTCGGACTGTTGTGCGCAATGGCGGAGATGCCCAGTTCATTCCACTTGGTGCAGGCTTGCTGTGCAAGATAGTAATTCATATCACTGCCATAGATATCAATCCGGCCGGATTCCTTGACCCAGTCGGCAATTCGCTGCATGACAGAAGCGTTCAGCAGTCGGCGTGTTTCTTCCAATGCCTGATGATACAGGTAAGGTACGGAATCCATCGCAGAACGAACATCATCCAGTTCGGTAAAGGGGTGATCCGGAGCAGAAATCGTGGCAGGAGCCCGCTGATAATCGAGGGCAAGCTTTAACTGGAAGTCTGGGTACCCTTTGGTACCCAGCTTTTTGCATAAACGAACAATGGTTGATGAGCTTGTAAACGTGGCTTGAGCCAGTTCATGAGCCGTAGATTCAAAAACGACTTCGGGATTGTTCAGAATGTAGTCCACAATGTGCTTCTCCTGTGCCGTTAATTGCTGTGCATATTTCATTTTTTGAAGCAGACTGTATTCCATCGTTCGATCCATTCCTCTCTGCGGTCATCCCCAAGTGCATGTCTCCCTATCATAACCCTTCGTTTTTGTTTTCTCAATCCATCCGCCATCTGAATGGATACGCTCTTGCTGTCACCATGATCAGATCTGACTCTCAGCCAGCTGCTGGCGACTATTCCAGAGCGCAACCAGACGAAGCAGAACCAGGCTGATGAGCAGAAGCGCAGCTCCGATAAGCAGCAGCAACACGGGGCTGATAAGCAGCATTCCGCTTGCCTGACCCGCAATTAGTGCCAGCAGTGGAATAACGATAAGTCCTCCCAGCTGATAAGCTTCCTGAAATCCACGAACTTTGGCGGAGATCAACACATTGAGCAGTATGACCATAAGACTGCATGACGGAACCACCCACAGCACAAGAATGATCCAGTTCCAGTTCGGGAACATCATGGCTCCGAACATCGGGTACATCAGAATATTGGCAATGATCCCATAGATGAGGAAGGTAATCCAGGACAGTAGTATGGAAGGAATCAGAGCAGCCAGTACTTTGCCTTTAAACAGGGTATCCATGCTGATGGGTGTAAACAGAAGGCCTTCTAGCGTCTTGCGTTCCTTCTCACCCGCGAAGCTGTTCGCTGTCAGAATACTGGAGGCCATCACTGGAATGATTAGAAACAAAGGTGCGAACATATATAAGGCCAGATAATAGACAATGCGATGATTGTCTGAAGGCATGGAGGCCAGTTCCGGAATCTGTCCCGAGCTGCTTAATATATCGAGACTGTCGAGCAGGAACTTGAGATTTCCAATAGAACGAAGTTCTACTCTGGAGGTCATCCATATGAGGATGGCAGGCATGATAATCCCAATAATGAGCGGAACAATCAACATAGGGAGCCATAGCTGAATGCTGGCTGTGATGGCCCGGATATCTTTGCGCACAAGTGCTTTTATGGCTTGACGTTTATTCATGATGGTGTGCCTCCCTGATGGCAAAATAGATACTTTCCAGATCACTGCCGATTAGGCGAGCCTGATAGACTTGTCCGTTCGTGGTTAATTGTCTGAGGAGCATGGGAATTTCCTCACGGGACTGGAGCTGGAATATGGCTTTGCCCGCAGAGACGATCTCCGGATTAAATTCAGCTGCCGCACCCCAACCATCAGCCAAGACCGCTTCTACCTCAAGCCTTGGCGCAGTGAGATAACGGTTTACAATCTCCTGCTCCGATCCTTCCTCAACCTTGCGTCCCTTTTCCATGAAGATATATCGATCACATACGGCTGAGAGTTGGGATAGGACGTGCGAGGAGACCAGAACAGTCATGTTCTCTTCACGGTTCAACCGGCGAATGATACGGAGTACCATCTGAATTCCATCTGGGTCCAGGCCATTGGTCGGCTCATCCAGAAATAGTATGGACGGGCGATGAAGAAGAACTCGGGCAAGGCCAAGCCGTTTCTTCATACCTGTGCTGTAGGTCCCCACTTTGCGGTGCTGATACTCCTGTAATTCGAACAGCTCTACAAGTTCGTTAATTCGTGAGGTACGCTGCTGAATACCAAAAGCGTCTGCGAAGAAAACGAGATTGTCGCGTCCGCTCATATTCTCATACAGTCCACTTTGTTCCGTGAGTGTGCCGCACATGGCCAGCACCTTCTCCGCATGGGTGGAGGGATCCAATCCGTTAATCGTTACAGATCCGCTCGTTGCCCCAAGAACACCGTTCATAATGCGGATCAGTGTCGTTTTGCCCGAGCCGTTGGGGCCGATTAATCCGGTAACGCTGCCTTGTTCAATCGTGAAGCTGACATCACGCAAGGCCTGATGCTCCTTGAATTGTTTGGATATGCTGCGAACTTCAATCATATGCCTTCACCATCCGTTCTTAATTTGATGATGATACGTTTAACAGGACAAAATCGTTCAAATGGATTGTAAAAAAATAATTATTCCGTCAAAAGTCCTACGGGGAAAAAGTGCATTTCCGCCCTAAAGTCCGGAAAAATCGGGTCTCAGGTTTGTTTTCTCATTCTCTTGTTCATTGTATTGTGGTAAAAAGGATGCAATATCCCGTTTCATTACCATCCATAATGAGGTAATGAAAGGGAAGGCCTTATACATATGATGTATGCCTGAATATTCATCTAACGCCGGTCTTGGTTACCACCAGGGCCGGCTTGACGTGGTCGTTTGGCATTTTCAGGTGTGAAATGCTGATGTCTTAGAATTACATATGTAATATTTTATAATTCGTCTAACACATTATATGTACACATATGAAGTTGGAGTTCTGTTGTGTTGGACCAGAGGAAGGTGAGCAAAAATGGCAGCATCCAATGAGTATCGTTTTCAGGTCAATCTGAGTGGCATGATTCAGATCTTATCGAATCATCTCTATAGCAGTCCCAAAGTTTTCTTGCGTGAGTTGATGCAGAACGCGACCGATGCCATTACAGCACGAAGTGAGGCAGAGCCAGGTTTTCAAGGCGAAGTGCGTGTAGAACTGACAGCCACAGGTGAGCAGTTAACGATGATGGTGGAGGATAACGGCATCGGCTTAACCGAGGCGGATATTCACGAATTCCTGGCGATGATCGGACAATCCTCGAAGCGCGGGCAGCAAGCTCTGCTGGATGGAGAGACTTCTTTTATCGGACGATTCGGGATCGGACTGTTGTCCTGCTTCATGGTGAGCAATGAGATCGTCATGCTGACCCAATCCGCGAAGGGAGGACCTTCGATGGAATGGCGTGGCAAGCCGGATGGAACCTATACCATTCGCCAGCTTGAGACCCAATTGTCCCCGGGGACCAAAGTGTATTTGCGCTGTACGCCAGATGCCGCCCATTATTTTGAACCGGATTATGTGAAGGAAGCTTTGTTCTATTATGGAGCCCTGTTACCTTATCCCGTGACGCTGCAGAGCGAAGGTATACAGGATATCGTCAATGCCGATTCGCCTGTGTGGCTTACGCATCCGGAACTTGCCAAAGGGCGCAAAGCGGAGGTGCTTGCATTTGGTGGGCGCCTGCTAGGGGAGACATTTGAAGATTTCATCCCACTAACGACAGCTTCCGGTCGTACCGGAGGAATTGCATTTGTACTTCCACATGCCGTCAATCTGAATGCCAAGCGTTCTCACCGGGTGTATTTGAAGCGGATGCTGATCTCGGAGAAGGCAGAGAATATTTTGCCGGATTGGGCTTTCTTTGTGAAATGTCTGATCTGGACAGATGAACTTCAACCAACGGCTTCGCGTGAACATTTTTATGAAAATGAAAAGCTGGAAG
This sequence comes from Paenibacillus sp. ACRRY, assembly GCF_022346995.1. GTDB lineage: Bacteria > Bacillota > Bacilli > Paenibacillales > Paenibacillaceae > Paenibacillus. Next base: position 173,258 of record NZ_JAKRNM010000006.1, read on the forward strand.
AAGTACGCTCCGAACTTGGCGACGCCCTTCGTCAAGGACTGTCTGACATGGCGGAGAACCAGACAGAGCGCCTGAAGAAGCTCATACGTCTGCATGCACTCTCCATGAAGGCACTGGCTGTGCAGGATCAGGATTTTTACGCAATGATCTACCGCTGGCTGCCATTTGAGAGCACACGGGGCCACCGGGAGCTGGGAGAGTTAATGGCTGAAGGAGAGACGTTATACTTCACAGCTACGGTGGATGAGTATCGCCAGATTCACCATGTTGCGTCTGCACAATCCCTGCTCGTTATTAATGGCGGATACATCTATGACAACGAATTGATGGCGACTCTGCCACTTGCGGTACAAAATGTGCATACAGAGCGACTGCAGCCGGATCAGGTGTCGCTTAGCTTCACGGATGTCCCTCCAGCCCAGCGTAATGATTACTATGATGCGCTGCGTCTGGCGGATTCGGCACTTCAGCGCTTTCGCTGCCGTGCCGAGGTGAAGGGGTTCAAACCGGAAGACCTGCCTGTACTGTTCACTCTATCCCAGGAATCTTCAACGCTTCGTGCATTGGAAAAGGCGAGTGAGGAGAGTACGGAACTGTTCTCTTCCGTACTGGGCTCATTATCCGCCGGCATCAGCTCTGCTGGCTACTCTACCTTGTATCTGAATGTAAACAATCCAATCATTCAGCGCGTGTTAACGACGCCAGATCCTCAAATGACGCCGATCGCCATTGAGATGCTCTATGTGAATGCACTGATGATGGGGCATTATGCCATGAACCGGCAGGAGCTTGAGGTGCTGAATCAAGGCATCGTTCGTTTTATTGACTGGGGTTTACGCGCAAATACGGATCGTAAGGGGGATGCCTGATGAATACAGAGATGGAATTTGAAGATTTGATGGATGAGGCCTATGGCTTGCCTAACGGTACAGCGAAACTGGGCATGCTTGAAGAAGCAGCCAGAGTGGCCGACGTAAATGGTATGGAGGAAGAGGCATACGAAGCTCGATCCGAGATTGTGGAAACAGCCACGTTCTGCGGATATCCCATGAAAGCACTTATCGCCTTTTCCTGGCAGCTCGGGAAGTTTGATCAGCAGCCTGAGCGCTATGACGAAGAGACATTGATGTGGTCGTACAAATGGATCCTGGGCGAACTCTCCAGTTTCCCCGAGGTCTCTCGCGATAAGATGATGGAACTGCTGGAGGACTTTGGACGACGGTTTAAATCCTTTGGCTACAGTGATCGTTCATACTGGTATTACCGTTTCCGTATATTCATGGATCTTGGTGACCTGGAGGAAGCAGGAAGCAGTTATGCCAAGTTCAAAATAATGGACCGTGACTTTATGAGTGATTGTGAAGCTTGCGAACAGGATGAAATCATGCGTTACTGGATTCTAATGGGAGACGATGAGCAGGTCCTGGAGGCGGCCAAGCCGATCTTGAAGGGTCGTATGAGCTGCGCTGAAATTCCGCACCTGACGTTATCCGAAGTCCTAATGCCGCTATATCGTCTTGGACGGATCGAGGAAGCGAACAAGCATCAGCAGAAGGGTTACCGGATGATCAAGGGTCAAAATGATTTTGTACAGAGCTTCGCAGAACAGATGGATTATCTAGCACGAACCAATCCGTCGAAGGGAATTGATGTGTTGGAAGAAAGTTTGGTAATGGCTGTCGATCATGAAGATCCTTTTGCCAAAATGATGTTCTACGCCAGAGCAGCTGAGCTGCTGCGCCGCTGGGCAGAGGAATCGCCAGGGTACCGATTGCGTCTTCCTGCTTCGTTCCCGTATGAAGGAGACCCTGGAGACTTGCACGCGTTGGCTGATTATTTTGAGGGTTATGCTAAGGCGGCAGCAGAGAAATACGATCAACGGAATGGTAATCACCATGTCTCTTCGTTGCTCGCCGAAGTGTAATATAAAAGGATAAGAAAAACAGGCTTGTTCGAAGAAGGTGATCCTCCTTCCGAACAAGCCTGTTTGATGTGTCAGAATTGTGTTACTACACTTTGGTCATTTAAGGTGATTCCTCCGTACTGGCAGTTGAAGGCTGATCCTCATCAACCTCATCCACATTGGAGGCTTCTGGTTGAGGCTGCTGGGCCATAAGTTCTGCGACAATCTTATCCGTTGGTTGCGTAAATAATTGATACATGATGGCAGCCTCTTCTTGACGTATAAGCGGTTTGCGGGCAAGAACATCAACAGAACCATCCTCCAGTACCTTCACTTCCGGACCATGAATGCCGAGCTTAACCATCATCTGGATTGCAGGTACAGCCCACTCATCCGCATGTCCGGCAAGCTTCACATCCTGGAACAGCTCACTCGGATACTGCACCTGCAGCGATCTCCAGATCATCACCATGGCTTCCTGGCGGGTAATGACTTGGTTCGGCTTGAATTGTTTGGAATCCGCACCCGTGATCATGCCAGCTTCATAACCGAGCTGGATGTAGCCTGCTGCAGGGTGACTGGCCCAGTCGCTGTCCGCAGGCGGCGTTGTTTGGCTTGGTTTGAGACCGCTCATTTTCAGTACATTCTCTATGAATTCGGCGCGTGTAACGGCCGACTTGGGCTGGAATGCTTCAGTTGCATCATTGTTATAATGACCGAGCGACTGTAATCCATAGATGGCCTCGGCATAAGGGCTATTCGGACGAACGTCCCGGAATCCCTGAGGCTTCTGTCCTTTTTTCTCATATCCCAGCGGATTGAGGTAGGGTTCTTTCATGTAGATTGTTCCATCTGCTTGTTCCTTAAAGGCTGTGAATTGACCCGTTAATTCATCCTTGAACAGATTCTTATCAACCTGAATCAGGGTACGTGGGCCCAGGAAGGCATCTGAAATGCTCAATTTACCGGGCTCTGTGCCACCGTTTTTGAGAGAACTGACGATCGTGCTTAGTCTTAGGTCAGCATACAGTCCGGCGAAGCGCTGCAGTTCATTGGTGGATTGAGGCGTGAAATCCTTGATTACGACCGGTTCCGCATATTGCGGGAAGAAGGTCTGAATGAACGCCGGGTAGAACAGATTACGAAGAGCTCCCGACTGATTGTACGTAAGGAAGACGCCTGTATTTTGCTCCGGAATAAGGAAGAGATAAGAGCTAAAACCGATCAGGTCGCCTGCCTTGGTAATAATCGCAGGGCTGCTGCCCGCGCCAGGCAGCTGAAATGCTGCTTCAAATCCATACGTTGTGTCCGGGAGTACCGGATGAATGGAGGAGCGATATTGCTCCATGCTTTTGACGGTTGATTCTTTCAGTATACGCTCGTTGTCTTTCACCCCATCATTCAGGAAAGCGATCATGAAGTTCCCGATATCTTCGGCTGTTGACAACATGCCTCCTTGAGGCATCGGTGATGGAGAGAGGGTATACAGATCGAGCGGATTATGTACCGCATCATACGCTGTCGCGAGCTGATTCTTGAACTTGTCATTCAGCACGAAACTGCTGTTATCCATACCGAGTGGTTTGAAAATGTGCTGCTGCATGTACGTCTCAAACGGTTCACCGCTGACATTCTCCACAATCATGCCGAGCAGCAGGAATGAGAAGTTGTCGTACATGTAGGCACTGCCAGGTTCTCTGACGACAGGAGGCATGTGCTGTTGTGCATAGTCCTCCATGGAGACGGTTTTGTCGAAGTCGGCGTGAATATCTTCCTGCTGCGGATCGCGAATCTCGAATCCAGTAGTGTGCGTAAGCAGGTTTTCCACCGTGACAGGTTTGTCAAAAGGGTTATCAAACTCAAGCCCCTTCACATACGTTTGAAAATCGGCTTGCAAATCTACCTTCCCCTGCTCCACCAATTGCATGACGGCCGCTGCCGTAAATGTTTTGGAGACGGAGGCTACGCGAAAAGCCGTACTCTTCGGATCGACAGGCGTTTTGCTCTCCTGATCGGCATAGCCGTAGCCTTTCTCTGCAAGAACTTTGCCATCCTTGACGACAACAACGGAAGCACCGACATATTGTGCCTTGGCTTCAGCTGAATCAAAAAACGTATTCAGAAATGCCTCTGCTGATTCAGAGGTTAGAGCCTTGGCTTGTCCTTTTTCATTGACCTGGGGTGATGGGGTTTCCGCATGAACCGCTGGTACCCAGAGACTTAGCGACAGGACGAAAGCCATGAATGCACCCGTTAGCGAGGTGGATCTGAAGCGGCTCCTTCGATTGGATAAATGCATGTAAACACTCCCTTGCGCAAATTTTGGCAATAAAGCCTGTTCACTGTGTATTACTTCCAATTGGCTCAATAGGTTTCATGATAGTTAAATTACGAAACTTCAAAGGTTTCCTAACGGTGAGGAGCTTATGAAGCATCTGCACATCGCAGGGACTCGCTCGGTTCGGCTGAAGGCCTGAGCGATTGGCGGAAAAATACAAGAGCAGAGGCCCCGATGATGACATACAGGCTGGCCATGCCATATGAAGGCAGCACAGCACCGATCATTAGCCCCAAGCTGCCCAGCAAGGCAGCGACATTATAACTCATGCCATCTGCAGCCATATATGCCGCTCGATCCGAATCGGGAATTATCCCGGCAAGTAGAACCTGACGTACCGGGGAGTACATCAATTCGCCAATCGTCAGCAGGACGGCAGAGCCGATTAGGAGTAAGGCCCAGTTGCTAAATGCAAGTACAGCGAATCCGGCGGTGTAGAGACACATGCCAACCGTCATGATGGATCTGGATTGGAAACGTCCCATCCATTTGGAGAATGGAATTGCGACCAAGGCAACCAGTACTGTATTGATCGCCAAGATTAGACTGAACATCTGCAGCCCCGAAATGTTCCAGTGGAATAGCTGGGCACTGAACTCACTTTTCAGACGAACAGCAATGTATTTATCCAGTTGGAATTCGAGAGAGACGGCCAGAACCGAGGCAGTGAAGAAGACCATGAACTTTCTGTCTCTGAGCACACTTCCATAGGTCCTTAGCATATTTCTTTTGACTGGTGCGACAGTCTGAACCGAGCCCGTTTTTTCTGCTCTTTCCATGGTTTCCTGAATGAAAAACAACAGAATGAACAAGGTTACCAAGCTCTCCATGAACACCAGACTGAACAGAATGAATCGGAAGGAGTCGAATAACAATCCGCCCATCAGTGCGCCAAATGTAATGGCTACATTGGTCGTCCAATACTGTAAGCCGTATACATAATGCCGTTCATGTTCACTGCTTACGTCCACGATCATCGCACCTGCGATTGGGACGGTGATACCGGAGCTTAGACTGCTAAGAAAAAACATGATGCAAGTGAGTTCTACCGAGTTCAACCAGGGCGAATTCGCCGCAGCCAGACAGAACAAGGCGAATACTTGCACACATTGAGCGATGACCATCATTTTTTTGCGTCCAATCCGATCTGACCAGTATCCTGCGCCCAGACCAGCGATCATGGAGGATACAATGTTGACCGTCAGCAGCACACCAGCCCAGCCAGCTCCCATCTGGACACTCAGATAAATCGCCATGAACGGAATGATTGATTTCTGGGTCAAGTCTGTAAAAAAGTCAGTAATGATGCGAATTTTAATGTTGCGGTGCAAATCTGCGTATTTCATCGGTTGCACTTCTTCCTTCCTGCTTTGTCATGTGGATGTTACTGAGTATAATGGAGGAAAACCTGAAGAAAAACTGTAGAAGCGGATAAGTGAATTTCGTATTTTAGCAGAGCGGGAAGGCAGGGGAAGGTGTGGAAGTAGCCGACCATTATATTCAATTACGTATGGCGTTTCCGAACGTTCATGATAATGAAGAATGGCCAACGACGATCGGAGAGCTGGCACAACATTTGTGCTGCACCATGCGTAACATGAATTTGATCATGAACAAGTTTATGGATAACAACTGGATTCATTGGAGTCCAAGGCGTGGCAGAGGGAAAAAGTCACTGCTTGTCTTTCAGGTACCACTTATTGATGTAGCCCGTGAACGTTTTGATCGCCTGCTGCAGGGCAACAGACTGGAAGAAGCCTATGAGCTGGCCGCGAGTCTGCCGTTCTCGTTACGGGAAATGTTAATGCATGGTTTACAGGAACAATTTGGTCTTCGTTCAGACCAGAGTACCATGGGGAGGATGGATATCCTGCGAATCCCGCAGAACTTTCCGTTTGAGACCCTGGATCCTACCCGGGCTGCCATGTGGGGAGAAGTGGGCATTGTGGCAGAGGTATTCGATCGCCTGGTCCGCTATAATGCTGAGCGTCACATCTGTGAGCCAAGTCTTGCCGTGGCTTGGGAGAGCAATCTTGAAGGAACGGAATGGACATTTTATCTGCACAAGGGTGTTCTATTCCATCACGGCCGAATATTGGATGCAGAGGATGTGAAGTTCACATTTGAACGAATTATTGAAGATATACATAATCCCTGCGGGCCTCTGTTTAGCACCATTGCGAAGATCGAAACATTTGATGAGCTGACGGTACGTTTTACATTATATAGCCCAAACTTCATGTTTCCCGATCTAATGAGCAGCATGTGTGCATCGATTTTGCCGCGGGATGTGGAGTTTGACCGGATGCATCCTGTTGGAACAGGACCTTATCGTTTAACGCGTAATCACCCCAGACTGCTGGTTTTGGATGTATTCCCTTCCTATTTCAGAGGGCGTGCCTACATTGATCGGGTTGAGGTGTGGCAGCTCCCGCAGTCCGCACTTGTAGAGTCGGTGATCAAGCAGGATTTGTTTCCGGATGGACCGCCTCATGCGGTGCAGCATGAAGTTCAGGGCGGAGTATATATGACGTTTAATATGCGAAAAGAAGGTCCGCAGCAGGATCTGTATTTCCGTAGGGCGGTGCAGCAGCTGTTGAATCAGCAGAAGTTGATGGAAGCATTCCCGGGTCCACGTACTCAACCTGCATATAGCCTTGTTCGGGATATTTATGGGGATACAAGGGAGGTAGAGAGGGCGAGCTCCTCTATACGAGAGAAACGAACAGGAGCATCAGATTTCATTACAGATTCCTCATTGGCCCAAGCGGAAGAACTGCTTAAGCGAAGCAGCTACGCGGGCCAGACGCTGCGGTTATGGGTAGAGGATGGGCAGAAAATGGAGACGGACATGCTCTGGTTTGTACAACGCTGTGAACGGATTGGTCTGCGTATCGATATCGTTCCAGGCGATCCCGTTAGTGCGGTGTACCATGATGAATTCAGGTCCTGTGATCTCGTGTATACAGGGGAAGTGTTCGATGATCATGTCATGCTGAGCCTGTTCATCATGTTTACCTTTCAGAATACATTGTTTCTGGTTGCCATGGATGATGATCGGAAAAAGGAGTTAGCCGAGGAATGCAGGCGCATCGTAGGAATTCGGGAAGGTGGCGACCGCATGGTAGCGCTGCTGGGGGTAGAGGCCAAGCTGATTGAAGAGGCGCTGCTGCTACCCGCCTATCGTTTCAGGGAGGAGCATGCCCATCATGCCTCACTTCGTGATTACAATGTGGTAGGGTATGGGATGCCAGATCTGCGCCGTCTGTGGGTGAAACGCAAACCGGACGCTGATCATAAGGAAGCAAGTTATCCGGCTTACATCCCGCTGTGGTAAGCAATACACAGCGGGATGAGCCTTGTAGTGAGCAGTTATTCTGCGCTTTTCTTGATAAACTCAATAGGTTTCGTACCGGGTTCCATCAAGAAAGGAATGGAAATGGAATGAGCGTTATTTTCTTGATCAACTTGGAACGTAAACGTGATTTTGAGTCCAAATAAAACTAGCAGGACGGAAAAGGTGTCATTTCCCGTGTATTCCATGGGCATATCAATTTCGTTGAATATCGCTTGTAAGCCGTCATCTTTCCGTTGAATGGACAATTCTCCGTAACCGGCATGATAATAGATACCTGCGTAGGTAGTTACAGGTCGGTCAAGGGAGATGACGTTTGCATGATCCGTTTTTTCCTCTGTATCGGCCACGGGCACTGCTGCGGGGTCCAACGCTTCTGGCGTATCCGTAACTGCAGATTCCGCTGATTCGTCGCCACGCATTAACTTGGCCATTTTCTCGCTCCAATCCACAGGTTCCATTCCAAGCAATCGATCTATGATGTTAAAGGTGACCGTGTAGGGGACAAGGCTTCCATTCGTATTGCACAGTACTACAATCCCGATCTCTTCTTCCGGCAAAAAGGCGACCTGCGAACTAAAGCCATCAATGGCGCCCCCATGATGGATCAACGAATGTCCACGGTAAGGTTCGATGAACCAGCCCAGTCCGTACGTGCTGATAGGCATCTCTGGACCATGAAACGGAGAATCACATGGCATTTGCGGACTGTGCAATACTTCCATTTGTTCCTTGGAGACGAGTTGCTGTCCATCATACTGTCCCTTATTCAATTGCAATCGCAGCCAGGCTATCATGTCTTCCAGATTGCTGTTAATGGAGCCTGCCGGGCCAGCAGCGTCGATGTTTCGATAAGGAATTCGTACATTCTCGCCGTCTTTTTCCATATACGGAAAGGCATAATCAGGCTGGGTTTGCATTTCCTCCACAGAGAACAGACTGGATGTCATCCCCAATGGCTTAAACAGGTGATCCTGAACGAGCTTCTCCCAGGTGGTCTCCTTTAAGTTCCCAACCAGATATCCCGCAGTCATGTACATCAGGTTTTGATATTGCCACTTATTCCTGAAATCCTCATTTGGCTCAAGATACTGCAAAGCGTTTACGAGCTGCTCCCGGGTCCGTGGAGAGTTGTACCATGCCATTTCATGCCTGGGTAATCCGGAGCGATGACATAACATATCACGAATGGTCAGGCGTTCCGTGGCTACAGGGTCGAACATTTTAAAATTATCCTTATACGTTTTAACGGGCGTATCCCAATTCAGTAGTTCTTGATCGACTAACAGGGCAGCGGTTGTTGCCGTAAAAGCTTTTGTACTGGACCCGATGGCAAAGAGAGTGCTTGGGGTTACTTCAAGTTTGGATTCCAGGTCGCGATATCCATAGCCTTTTTGCCAAATGACCTCATTCTTGTGAATTACAGCGACCGCTGCTCCAACACTCTTCCAGGTTTGCAGCTGTTCAGCTACAAATTCATCCAATCCGTCCAGTAATGAGCGATGTTTAGTGGTAGTCATTAGTATCCCTCCAATGAAAATATGAAGTGGGTTCAAACCAAGAAAACAAAACGCATATGTAGTTGTCATCCAAGAAGTTGTTCAATATCAACTATGCCTTTTTTGGATATAGTTAACATCGGACCCGAGACTGATTTGCCTGTGATCACTTGTCCTAACAAGGGAATAGAAAGCTTGTCAAACTAGTCCGCATAAATCGAACAAGTCCCTCATAGACATGTACTAATCAAGTAGGGGTTCTGCTGTACGCACAATCCTGAAGTGAAAACATGTGCTAAAGGGGATGATGTCATGCGCCGAATATCATGGATGCTTGCCATGGTATTGGTCTTATCGGCCTTACTTGCCGCCTGCGGGAAGAAGGATGCGGCAGCAGTGGTCAAAGATCTGAACGAAGTCGTAGGAGAGATGGAGAGTTATCAGGGAGCAGGCATCATGACGCTGCATACCGGGGATACGCCGCAGCAGTATAAGGTCGAAGTGTGGCATCAGAAGCCTTCATATTATCGAATTGCGCTTACCAATGCGAAGAAGGATGTCACCCAGATTGTACTCCGGAACGATGAGGGTGTATTCGTCCTGACACCAAGTCAGAACAAAAGCTTCCGGTTCCAAAGCAACTGGCCGGATAACCAGGGTCAGGTTTATCTCTATGAGACACTGATTCGCAGCATTACAGGCGATACAACACGTCAGTTCGCCGATGAGAAGGAGAGCTACGTATTTGATGTAGCTGCCAATTATAATACGCACGCACTGGTCAGACAGAAAATCTGGCTGAACAAAAGTGATTATGCACCCAAACAGGTAGAGGTTTCAGACTCCAATGCAAACGTCGTCGTAGACGTTAAATTTGACAGCTTCAAATTCGGTGCAGAATTCGGCAAAGATGCCTTTGATATGCAGCGCAACATGACAGCAGGCACGGAAGGAAACAGCGGTACAGACACAACGAATCCGGCCGAGCAGGCAGGAGAAAATGGCACCAAGGAGCCAGCAAGCTCCGAGACTGCTCCAGGGCAAGAGCCGACAACAGGTTCTGCTGAAGGGGTCACTGATGGACAAACCGGTGTGAGCGAGAACCCGGAACAAGAAGCTCAGGACCCGGCGAGTGGTGAACCAGGCACAGAGGAGCCGACCATGACTGAACCGGAAGGAGTCGGCAGCTTTGGCGTGATCGAACCGACATATGCTCCGGAAGGCGTCAAGCTGAAGGATGATCAGATTGTGGAGGAATCCGGCGATTACTCGGTCATGCTCCGCTACGAAGGGACGTATAACTATACGATTTTCGAAGCCAGACCGCAGGACAGAGCCGTATCACTCGCACCATCCCGTGTAGTGGATCTTGGATTCACTTTGGGAATGATTAGTGGAGACGCTTTACAAACGTTAACATGGATGACCGATGGAATTGAATACAGAATTACGAGTGCGGATCTGCCGGAAAGTGAAATGGTTCAGATTGCAACTTCCATGCAGGAGCAGTCAGGTAAATGATGTAAAAGGTATAGTCGTTAGGGCATTAGGAATGCTAAGGAGCATCGGGGACTTGTTCTCCGGTGCTTTTTGATGTACACAGTTAGGTTGCCGCGGCATATTATGGAGAGTAAAAGCAGGACGTTTCGTAATGGGGATTGCTTGGGAAATGAACAGTGAAATGGGCAGGTTGACCCAATAAATACAAAACACGCTTATATGCGGGATGAACCGGGTAAGTAATCGGTATAGGCAGATAGAGATGGCGTGAGGCTGCATTTTGCACTCATGACCGTATCGCTTATCAGCCTGTTTCTTCATCCGCTTCCGGCTTCGAAATTATGCTGGGCACGCTTTTTGAGTCGCAGTTCTTCTGCTCATTTGACAGTCACATGCTTGAGCATTACGATGGAGTCTGATATGTGAGCCGGATTAAGATGACTAGAGAAGGTGACAGAACGTGCAAGGACAATATCGGCCGACCCAAGCGGAAATCAACTTGGATCATTTGAGTAGCAACGTAGATGCTTTCCGCTCGGCTCTGCCGCAAGGCATGAAGTTTCTAGCTTGTGTCAAGGCGAACGCTTATGGACATGGAGCTGTGGAGACGGCCAGAGAACTGGAACGAATCGGAGTGGATTATCTGAGTGTCGCTTTTCTGGACGAAGCGCTTGAACTGCGACAAAACGGAATCAAGGCTCCGATCTTGGTATTGGGTTATACACCGCCTGAGGGTATTGCTGTAGCCAGGGAACAAGATGTGACCATAACCCTGTTCAGCAGGGAAGTGCTTGAAGCGATTCGTGATCTGGATACAGGATCGTCTCAGAACCAACTGAAGGTTCATATCAAAATTGACAGCGGTATGGGACGTCTGGGTCTGCTGCCCGGTGATGAAGCTATTGCTTTCATACAGGAAGTAGCAGCAATGGATCAGATCCTGCTCGAAGGCATGTTCACTCATTATGCCAAGGCGGATGAAGAAGACAAGACCTATACACTGGAGCAGTATCGACGGTTTCGAAGCGTGGTTAAAGCGCTGCGGGATCAGGGATGTGTCATCCCGATTATACATACGGCGAACAGTGCAGCTGCCATTGATACACCGGAATTATCCTACAATATGGTACGAGTGGGTATCAGTCTGTATGGGCTGTACCCTTCAGCCGAGGTGAATCATCAGGTAGTGAAACTGGTCCCGGTATTGACACTGAAGACGAAAGCGGTTCTGGTCAAAACGCTGCCGCCTCATTGGGGCGTTAGCTACGGAACCCGTTATGTGACACAAGGGAACGAACGAATTGCGACCCTGCCTATCGGCTATGCAGACGGATTTTCAAGAATGCTGACAGGTAAAGCTCAAGTGCTTGTGCGTGGCCGCCGCGTTCCCGTCGTCGGTACGATCTGCATGGATCAGTGTATGGTGTCGCTGCAATCTTTCGCTGAAGAGGCGGAAGAAATTCAAGCCGGCGAAGAGGTTGTCCTCATCGGTCATCAATCGGATGGTGTTATCACCGCAGATGAAGTGGCCTCCCAGCTTAACACGATTGCTTACGAGGTAATCTGCATGATGGCTCATCGGATACCGCGAATCTATTTCCGGAACGGTGTTGAAGTCGCCAAGGTTAATCCTCTTTTGACATCCTGACAGGTCAACTGGACGCTATTACCAATAAACTTTTTTTCGGAACAGAAGGAAAACTGTCGGAGCATCTCGAATGTTGTTATATTGACGAGGATGAAAAATCCTGAAAAGAGATGTTTGGTCTGTACGAATATTGCCCCCCATGTTTATAATGGAGTACAGCATACTTGATATACTCGGGGCATATATATTCCTTTGTATAAAAGTTCTGGAAAAACGTAATACTGGTTCACAATGGCGAAAGGTTTGTGGGGGTGGAAGATAGGTGGCCAACTTGCAGAACACCAAGCGGATTATGATCAGTTTGCCTGATCATCTCCTGCAGGAAGTGGATGGCATCGTAGCGCTGGAGAATTCCAACCGCAGCGAATTGATTAGGCAGGCCATGAAGCTGTATTTGACTGAACGGAAGAAGCGTTATATCCGTGAGTCCATGCAGCGCGGATACATGGAGATGGCAAAAATTAATTTGACCATGGCATCCGAGGCCTTTCACGCGGAGGAAGATGCGGACAGCACTCTGGACCGCTTAGTTAGCGGGGTGTAGACATTGATCGTAAAACGCGGTGACGTTTTTTTTGCGGATCTTTCTCCCGTTGTCGGTTCCGAGCAAGGTGGAGTCAGGCCGGTGCTGGTCATCCAGAATGACATCGGCAACCGGTTCAGTCCAACGTGTATCGTGGCGGCTATTACCGCCCAGATTCAGAAGGCTAAGCTGCCGACGCATGTCGAGATTGATGCTGCGGCTCATGGCTTTGACCGGGATTCTGTGATTTTGCTCGAACAAATACGGACGATTGACAAACAAAGACTGACTGACAAGATTACCCATCTGGACGAGGAGACCATGAAATTGGTCAATGAGGCGTTGCAGATCAGTCTGGGTTTGATCGATTTTTAGGTTGTATGGCAATCGATTTGGGCTGCCAGCAATCCGCCCGCTGCGGGATGTTCCTTGCGGGGAACACACAATTACAGACAACATTTCAGAGGAGCGTATCGTGGCCCAAAGGCTGCGGTACGCTCTTTTGTCTAAACTAAAATGAAAGCGTAGAACATTGGCGTGCTTTTCGCTATAATGGAACCTGAGAAACCGTTTACGCCAAAGACGTATATAGAGGTGGAGGAGACATATGAGCATTTATATCAATGAAGAGAAACTACAATTTCATTTACAAACCCGCAAGGCAAGTTACGTATTCCAGGTGCTTCCTTCGGGATATTTGGTACATCTGTATTATGGCAAAAAATTACGCGACTCCGATCTGAGCTGGCTGCATGTTCGGACCGAACGTGCTTCCTTCAGCCCGAATCCGGTACCGGAAGATCGGACGATCTCATTCGATACGCTGCCGCTGGAGCTGCCTGTTTATGGTACGAGTGATTTCCGTAACCCGGCCGTACAGCTTCAACTGGAGAATGGTTCAAGTGTCTCGGAATTCACGTATGTCGGCCATCGGTTGGAGAAAGGCAAGCCTGCTCTTCAGGGATTGCCAGCAACCTATGTGGAAGCTGCAGATGAAGCTGACACGCTCGTAATTGAAATGGAAGATCGCGTGGCAGGAGTCTGCATCGAGCTCTCCTACACAGCTTATTCGTCCTTCAATGCCATTACACGGTCGATGCGTATCATTAATGAGAGCGCTACCCCGGTGAATGTGGCTCGTGCACTAAGCACATCCGTAGATTTCCCGCATGCTGATTATGAACTGCTGCAGCTGTCGGGTGCATGGACGCGGGAACGCGATATTGTTCGTCGCCCACTGGCTTCCGGCTTGCAAGGCGTAGAGAGCCGCCGTGGTTCAAGCAGCCATCAACAAAACCCGTTTATTGCGTTGATGACGCCAGGTACGGATGAAGATCAGGGAGAAGTTTACGGCTTCAGTCTCGTATACAGCGGAAGCTTCACAGCGCAAGCTGAAGTGGATCAGTTCCATACCACGCGTGTATCACTCGGCATTAACCCGTTTGAATTCAGCTGGAAGCTGGAATCCGGAGAATCTTTCCAAACGCCGGAAACAGTCATGGTCTATTCGGATGCAGGACTTGACGGCATGTCCCAGTCTTATCACGAACTTTATCGCGAACGGCTTGCTCGCGGCAAATTCCGCAATGCAGAGCGTCCGGTATTGGTGAACAACTGGGAAGCAACGTATTTTGGTTTTAATGCAGACAAGATTGAACAAATTGCCCATGCAGGTAAGAAGCTTGGCATCGAGCTGTTTGTACTCGATGACGGCTGGTTCGGACATCGCGACAGTGACAACTCATCGCTGGGTGACTGGATTGTGGACAAGAACAAGCTGCCTCAAGGTCTGGATGATCTGGCGAACCGTGTGACCGCACTCGACATGCAGTTTGGATTGTGGTTCGAGCCAGAGATGATCTCGCCGGATAGTGAATTGTATCGCAAGCACCCGGATTGGTGTCTGCATGTACCTGACCGTCGCCGGACAGAGGGCAGACAGCAGTTGGTCCTGGATTTCTCCCGCCAAGACGTTCGGGATGAAATCGTACGTATGCTGAGCGACGTATTGGGATCTGCGCCGATTTCTTATGTGAAATGGGACATGAACCGTAATATGACGGAGATCGGCTCTGCGCAGCTGTCTGCAGATAGACAGCGTGAGACAGCTCACCGCTATATGCTTGGATTGTATGAGGTGATGGAACGGATTACGTCCTCATTCCCTAATATTTTGTTTGAAAGCTGCTCAGGTGGTGGCGGTCGTTTTGATCCGGGAATGTTGTATTACATGCCGCAAACGTGGACAAGCGACAACACGGATGCCGTATCCCGTTTGCGCATCCAATACGGGACAAGTCTCGTGTATCCGGTAAGTTCGATGGGATCGCATATCTCTGCCGTACCGAATCATCAGGTTAACCGGATTACATCGCTGGAGACCCGTGGACATGTTGCCATGTCGGGTAACTTTGGCTACGAGCTTGACCTGACACGTTTCACAGAGGAAGAGAATGCCATTGTGAAGGCTCAAGTGGAGCTGTATAAGGAGATTCGGGGCACCATTCAGTATGGCACGTTCCGTCGTCTGCTCAGTCCGTTTGAGGGTAATGAAACGGCATGGATGTTTATAGCACCAGATGGAAGCGAAGCGGTTGTATTCTATTTCCGCGTGTTGTCCGAGCCAAATGCTCCTCTCCAACGTCTGAAGCTGAAAGGATTGGATCCTGACGCTGATTACCGCTTGAAGGGCAGCTCCGAGACGTACACGGGCGATGCATTGATGTATGGAGGAATTTCTGTAGGCCGTGCCACAGGAGATTATTTGAGCGAGATGTTCCGTTTTGAACGGGTATAGATAATCCTGCGTTTAATGCAGTGCTTTTCGGGGAAGACCGGAATACGTCGGGGTGACGTTTTTCGGTCTTTTCTTATGGGTTACACGAAGCGATGAATCATAAACTTCATTGTAAGAACTTGTAACTGGTATGAATGCTGGAAAACTGAACGGGATTTTGTGATAATATAGGGAAGAGCAATCTGCATGAGTGCAGGTTCGATACTGTGATTACAGCAGCATAGCTGCCCTGAACATGCTTAATCTGAAACGATTCAGGAAGGAAAGAGGGATTTATTTGTCTGAACAGGGAACGGTTCTGGAACCCAATGAAGAAACAATAAAGGCGGAACGCCAGGAAAGAATCATCAAACAGGTAGCCAAGGAACTGTCACTGGCCTTGAAGCAGGTGCGCACGACGTCAGAGCTTCTGGAAGAAGGCAATACGATTCCGTTTATCGCCCGCTACCGTAAAGAAATGACTGGAGAGCTGGATGAGAACCAGCTGCGACTGATCGAGGAACGTCTCGTATATCTGCGTAACCTTGAGGATCGCAAAGTGGAAGTCATCCGTATTATAGAAGAACAAGGTAAATTGACGGGAGAACTGAAAAAGTCCATTACCCAGGCTGTGAAGCTGCAGGAGGTAGAGGATCTGTATCGTCCTTATCGCCAGAAGCGCAAAACGCGTGCCAGCGTAGCCAAGGAAAAAGGTCTTGAGCCGTTGGCTGTATGGATCTGGAGTCAACCGAAACAGGGGAATGTGCTCGAAGAAGCTGCGGGTTACATCAATGCAGAACTTGGAGTGGACGATGCAGAAGCTGCACTTCAGGGAGCCAAGGATATTCTTGCCGAGAATATCGCTGATGATGCTGCGATTCGTGCGTGGATTCGTCGCTATACGCTGGATCATGGCATGTTGACTTCGGAAGCGAAGGATGCGGAGCAGGAATCGGTCTATGAGAACTACTATGATTATCGTGAATTGGCCAAAAAGATGCCTCCGCACCGGATTCTCGCCATTAACCGCGGTGAGCGTGAGAGCATTCTGAAAGTAGGCCTAGAGGTTCCACCTGAACCGGCCCATCGTCATATGGAAGGCCAGGTCATCAAAGGTGCATCTGCAGTGCAGGATGTATTACGCGCTGTCATTGAAGATGCCTACAAACGTCTGATTGCACCTTCAATTGAACGCGAAGTCCGGGCAGAACTGACGGAAAAGGGAGAGAGCCAGGCAATCTCCGTATTTTCCGCCAATCTGCGTAACCTGCTGCTCCAGCCGCCGATTCATGGCAAACGTGTGCTGGGTGTCGACCCTGCTTATCGTACGGGCTGCAAACTGGCTGTAGTGGATGACACGGGCAAACTGCTGGAAGTAGCTGTTACGTACCCGACGCCACCACACAACAAAAAGCGGGAAGCAGCCGAGGTATTCCACCGGATGATCAAGCAGTATGACATCGGACTGATCGTTATCGGTAATGGTACAGCTTCCCGTGAAACGGAACAGTTTGTAGCCGAGATCATTCAGGAAAATGGCGATGAGAGCCTTGTGTACCTCATTGTTAATGAAGCAGGAGCAAGTGTGTATTCCGCTTCCAAGCTGGCACAGGAGGAATTCCCGGATCTGGACGTGGCCGAACGCAGTGCAGCTTCCATTGCCCGTCGTGTACAGGACCCTCTGGCTGAACTGGTGAAAATTGATCCAAAGGCCATTGGCGTAGGGCAATACCAGCATGACGTTTCTCAAAAGATTCTGGAGGAAAGTCTGAAAGCGGTCGTGGAATCTGCGGTTAACCATGTAGGCGTGGATGTGAATACCGCATCGCCATCGCTGCTGTCTTATGTGGCCGGTGTGAATGCGACTATCGCCAAGAACATTGTGAAGTACCGCGAGGAAAATGGACGCTTTACGAACCGTCGTCAGCTGCAGAAGGTACCGCGTCTGGGTGCCAAAACCTATGAGCAATGCGTAGGTTTCATGCGCATTGGTGAAGGTGAGAATCCGCTGGATCGTACACCGATTCACCCGGAATCCTACAAGGTTGTCGATCAGCTGTTCAAAGAACTTCAGGTGGAACTGGACAAGTTGGGCAGCAAGGAGTTGTCCGTGCTTCTATCCGATCAGCAGCCTGAACAACTGGCTGTGAAACTGGACGTGGGTGTGCCTACACTGCGCGACATTCTCGACAGCTTACAGCGTCCGGGACGTGACCCTCGGGAAGAAATGCCACTGCCTATTTTCCGTACGGATGTCCTTAAAATTGAGGATCTGGTTGAAGGCATGGAACTCCAAGGTACCGTTCGCAATGTAATTGATTTTGGTGCTTTTGTTGATATCGGGATCAAAAGTGATGGACTTGTCCATATTTCGCAGCTAAGCAACGGTTACGTCAAGCATCCGATGGATGTTGTTTCTGTCGGTGATAATGTAACGGTATGGGTGATGAATGTGGATACCAAAAAGGGCCGGGTCGGCCTGACCATGAAAAAGCCTGCTTCGAAGCAGACTTCATAGTCCATGACCCGAGAACAGCCTTCCCAGTGGCGGGAAGGCTGTTTGTTGTCGGCTCGAATGGTATTGTCGACCGTTCCATATTCTTCGAATGAGTTATTGTTGGAAGCGAGAATGGGCTGTATACATGAAGAGTGAGGTTAGATTCTAGAGTTCACGATCCGCGCTGCGCGGTGTGCCATTAGCAGGTTTGTTCCGATAAAAAAACCAGCATTCGTTCAGCAGCTTGATCTGTCTGCTGTCTTTCTTGTGAAATGCACGCATCAGTTGATTGCAAAGCCATTGAGGCAAAGGGATCTCCTCCTCTTGCATAATTCATCTGTACGTTAGCATATGTGGCAATAGCCTGGACTGTGCGGATTAACCCGCGCGGAACGAGTAAAAAAACAATATCCGACTCGTCAACCGACCTGTTGATTCAGATAAGATAAAAAGCGCAAATCCGGTTAGGGAAATGCGCTTACAGGTTAGGGTGTGCACTTTTAGAAAAATGATAAATGAATCAGAGTGTTTCCATTTCTTCTTCGTACCACTGTTCCAGCTGGGCTTGAAGTGCCCGAATTTCGGTGAGTAAGGAAATCAAGGGATAATGCGTCTCGCGCAGTTTGGCGAAACTATGCTCAAGCGCATTGATATAATCCAGCCCTCCGGTGATACTGAGCTGCTCGTTCAGAAGATCAAGGTCGTCACATTCAGCGATGGCCCAGGGCAGTACAGGTACATCCGCTGCAGTAAGTTTATCAATCTCTTTGTGCAGACGCAGGTTGAGTGCACTGAGTTGATAGGCGTAATCAGCGGGCATTTCAACAAACTGTAATTGCTGTTCCTGCTGCAGGATGACATAACGCATAGTAGGCATAACGTGTAATAATCTCCCCTCATACATTCTACTTGACAGTGTAGCCTACGAAACGGTTAAAATTCAAGTATTATAGAGGGAAATTGAGCGGCCCAAGAGGTGAGAAAGGAGGGGGAACCAGTGGATAATGCGGAGTTGCAGCAGTGGATTGAGCAGGTATCTCTGGATCATTTCGGGGTTCCGTTCACCCACGAGGCCTTGTTTAATCGACGCCTGACGACAACCGGAGGCCGATATATGCTGAAGAGTCACCGAATTGAGATTAATCCACATCAGCTTGAGGTATACGGCCGAGATGAGGTCGAGAAGATCATCAAGCATGAATTGTGTCACTACCACCTGCATATCCGCGGACGCGGCTATCGCCACAGAGACTCGGAATTCAAGGCTCTTCTGCAAAAGGTAGGCGGTTCAAGGTTCTGTCAGTCTCTTCCGGATGGCAAGGGCAGGAAGCCGCTGCCTTATCGGTACAAGCTGGTATGCAAGAGTTGTGGAACGGAATATCTGCGTAAACGAAAAATGGATCCCAAACGATACAGATGCGGCCGATGCGCCGGCAAGCTGGCTCTTCAAACCATCTCTAACGAGTAGTGTTCATCCTAATGGATATAACCGGCTTGAAGAGGGGATGCAATATACCGAAATGAGCTGTATTTTCTCCCTTTTTTACAGTTAGCAAGAAAGTATAGATAAGGTTGTTGACTTGGCTTATTAATCATGATAAATTATGTTTATTCGAGATTATTCCCTGATAGCTCAGTTGGTAGAGCACTCGACTGTTAATCGAGTTGTCACAGGTTCGAGTCCTGTTCGGGGAGCCATTTCTTGGAGAGATACCCAAGTGGCTATAAGGGGACCCTCTGCTAAGGGGTTAGACTGCGTAAGCGGTGCGAGGGTTCGAATCCCTCTCTCTCCGTATTGATGATTCAATTATAGAATCCCCTTCACACGAACCATTTAATGGTTTGTTGTGAAGGGGATTTTTGGTTTATATTTTCCATCGGTGAGAGCTGAAATGTAACCTGCCTACAGCGAGATTCCCAATACCTCGTATAAACCCTTCTTGCCAGCATCCGTGACTTCAACAGAGCGGCTGCCAGGCTTCTTCCGGGTCCAATCGAGCTGCAAAAGTCTGCGTTCCAATTGTTCGCCCAGCAGTCCGGATATGTGATGACGCCGCTCGCTCCAGTCCAGACATTTGCGGGCAATGGCACGTCTTGATCCCGGTTTCACCTGAAGGTCAATTCCGAATGAAGTAAACCATTGTCTTCCTTTCTCCGTGATGTGATAATCCTTGGCCTGATCTGCTTCGGGCTCCAGTAGATATTCCTCCCGCAACAATGCATCGCACAGAGCAATGCCTAGTTTACCAGCAAGGTGTCCATAACAGGTGCGAGCATAACTAAGATGCTGGAGCTGATTGGACTGTTTGAGTGACCTCACCTGAACAGGAGGGGCGATACTGCCCATCGTTTCAATCAGAAAAGCAATCTCCTGACCAGCCAATCGGTAGTAGCGATGCCGGCCTTGCCGTTCAACAACTAGCAGCCCGCCGTCCACAAGTTTGGCGAGATGGTTGCTCGCGGTTTGGGGTGTGACACCAGCCATATAGGCAAGTTCGCCTGCTGGCAGGGCCTGTCCACCCAGCAGTGCTTCGAGGAAGATGGCGCGACTCGGATCCGCAATTAATGACGCGGTAACAGATATATTTGGATATGCATTCATACTTCGATGATACTTGAACTATTGGCGTATTACAATTGGGACAGGCCGTCGCGGAGTTCAAACTTGCATTGAGGGGCCAAGTATGTGTGACAGGAGATGGAGAAACCGATGAATTTCGAAAATGCGAAAAAACGATCTGCTGAGGAGGTAGTAACGGACCAGCATAAAACGATCAATCCAAGCATTTTATACTATGGAACGCCAGTACTTCTCTTGAGCACTCTGAACGAGGACGGGTCAACGAACCTGTCGCCATTGTCCTCTTCCTGGGCATTGGGGGATTGTCTTGTTCTCGGCTTGGGCATCCAGGGAAAAGCCTATGAGAACTTAAAAAGACATCCTGAATGTGTGATTAATCTGCCGGATGCGTCCATGTGGAGAGCGGTCGAATCTCTGGGGCGTTATACGGGTACATATCCGGTTCCTGAGGAGAAAAGACAGATGGGCTATGAATTTTGTTCCGAGAAATTTGAAGCAGCTGGGTTAACAGCTCAGGATTCGCTTCGGGTTAAACCTCTCAGAATAGCCGAGTGTCCGCTTCAAATTGAGGCATCTGTGCAGCATATGCGCACGCCGGAGCATACACCTTTTATGGCCGTAGTCGAAGTGAAATCGCTGGAGGTACATGCGCATAAGAAGCTAATATCTGGACTGAATAAAATTGATCCGGCGAAGTGGAACCCTTTAATCTATAATTTCCGCCATTATTACGGACTAGGAGAGAGACAAGGGGAGAACTTCCGCGCTGAATAGGGATTAGTGCAATCAGAAAGGATAGAAACAGACCATTTTTGTAATATGGGTTATGGAGAGTGAAAAAAGTGGAGGCCTTGTTGGCCTTCTTTTTTTATGCGCCCGATGAAATCTTATGAAGTTGCTGTGTGGATTATTTATTGAACAAGGAATGGGTAAATAGTAAAGAAGGATACATGTAAGCATATACATAAGCGTATTGCATCATTGCAGTAAGTGATGATCCATCTGCAAAATGCTGACATAAGAGAGGTGATGAGAATGGAAATGGAATATTTGATGCGAGTTCTCATAGCTGGGATCTGCGGGGTCCTTATCGGGTATGAACGCAAAAACCGGATGAAAGAAGCGGGAATACGCACTCATTTTGTGGTCGCTGTTGGTGCGGCGTTAATGATGATTGTCTCAAAGTATGGATTTCAGGATCAGGCAGGCTGGGCTAATCTGTCGCTTGATCCTTCCCGGATTGCAGCGCAGGTGGTTAGTGGTGTGGGCTTTATTGGGGCCGGAATGATCTTCACGCAGCGCCATACTGTCCGGGGATTGACGACAGCCGCTGGTATCTGGGCGACGGCAGGCATGGGACTGGCTGTGGGTGCTGGACTCTATTGGACGGGAGCAGGTGTAACCCTGCTGATCGTGCTCGCACAGATGCTGCTCCATCGGCCGACACGCTGGCTGGTTTCTGCGAGAACGGAAACATTAACCATTCGTCTGGAGCAGGAAGCAGACAGCCTGAAAGCCATATTGGCACTGCTGGGGCAGGAGAAGATTTCGGTCATCGGATTCAGGACAGAACAACAAACAAGCACAGGCTCGGCTCAGGAGACTGTGCTTGAATTCACCGTTCAGATGCCCGGATCCTTCCGGGGAGAGCAGTTGATTGTGCTGCTGCAGGATGCGCCGCATGTGAGATCCGTCGAGTTAAAGTGAGAGCTCGTGCGATTTCCTGACAGGACCGAATTTATTGACCGCCTTCAGCAACGATTTCGGGCCGGGAGATCGGTTTGCCGTCCAGTACAGAGTGAATGGCATGGGCTACACCGTGTTCCACATTGGTCAATGTTATAGCTTTGGCAAGGGCTTGAATCTCCGGTTCACCATTGCCCATGGCGATGCCGA
This sequence comes from Paenibacillus sp. ACRRY, assembly GCF_022346995.1. GTDB lineage: Bacteria > Bacillota > Bacilli > Paenibacillales > Paenibacillaceae > Paenibacillus. Next base: position 195,774 of record NZ_JAKRNM010000006.1, read on the forward strand.
GTCCGGCCATTTTCAACATGGAAACATCATTGAAATTGTCGCCGATAGCTGCCGTATCTTCCATGGAGACATTGAGATGGGCTGCCAGTTTAGTGAGAGCATTGCCTTTGGACACATCGGGATGCTGCATCTCGAAATTGTGTTCGGAGGATACCACCATTGCGACATCCGATCTGGAGGCAAAGTAGGCTCTTCCTTTCTGCAATTGATCCGGATCAAGTGAGAAAGCCATAATGTTGTAAATGTAAGCTTCTGCAGGAATCTCCTGATGGGATTGTACGCGATGGTAGTCTTTCTTGTCGTAATGCTTCTTAACGGCGCGAATCAGGCGCTCAACGTCCTCACCAGGACTTGTTCCCAGGATCCGGTCCATCTCGGCAAGCATCGTATCATGGCTGCTGATTGGGGCGTATATTCCCTGCTGAGTGGAAGCTTCATAATAGCAATCATGATCTTCGAGCCACTGCATGACGGATGCCGCTGTCTCACGTTCGAGCGGGAGATGATACAGACGGTTTCCATCAGCGTCATGAATCGTGGCCCCATTGGACCCAATGACAGGAGTGTTAATACCGCCTTCTTGGCAAATGCCGACAACGTCCGAATAGACGCGTCCTGTTGCAATTGTAACTTTCAATCCTTCTTGCTGGGCCCGGTGAATGGCGGCTGCATTTTCCGGGCTAATTTGGCTGTCTCTGTTTAGCAGTGTTCCATCCAAATCCGTAGCAAATAATTTCATAATTTTACAACTCCTTATCTTCTGTTGGTTCAGGAATGAGAATCTCAACCTGTTGTTCATTTAAAAAGTTACGCCATTCGTCTGATGGCCATTGGTCTGTAATCAGTACATCAATCAGTGACCAGTCGGCAAAACGGTACCCGTAACGTTTATCAAATTTGGAATGATCTGCAAGTACAAAGACCTCTTTGGCAGCCTGCATCATTTTCTGCTTAATCTTGCCTTCTTCTTCGGAAGCACTGAATCCATCCATTGTAATCCCGCCTATACCGATAAAGGCTTTATCTACATAATAATGGGAGAGTGTTTCGATCACCGAGGCGCCGTATACATAACGTTGTTCCTTGTCGACTTTGCCTCCAAGTAAACGAATATGGACAGCCGAGTGATTAGAGAGAAGATCTGCGGAATGAATGGAATTGGTGATAACCGTGCATGACTTTCCATTCAGATGCTCAGCACAGGCCTGCACCGTCGTGGATGAATCCAGAATGATGTTTTCACCTTGGCGGACCATGGCTGCAGCGAGTTTACCTATAGCTCTTTTTTCTTCCGAAACATGGAGCAGGCGATCCTTGTATGAGATATATTCACGGGGAGGAGAGGGGAGGATGGCGCCGCCCCGTGTTCGGATAATGGCGTCCTGTTCTTCCAGCTTAATCAGATCCCTTCGAGCTGTGTCCCGCGAGACATCAAAAAGGGAAACGATCTCGTCTGCCGAGATCCGGTTGTGTTTGCGAAGATGTTCAATAATCAGCTGCATTCGTTCTTCCTGAAACAAGCATGCCGCCTCCTTGCTAATGAGTGACCGTAATACTGATAACCTAATTATAAGTATTTGCAATTTAGTTTGCAATATTTTAAGTGAACATAAGTTTTTATAAGTGTTTTGAACTAATTTTAACATGATGTAAGGATTCTGATGACGATGCTATGAAATTCGGATATCTCAGATGGTATATGCCAGCCAGTTTAACGAGCCTAAATTTTATTGAAAAATGATCTTTAAAAAAAGCGTTAGATAAAAAATAAAAAAAAGTGTTGCGCTATTTTTATTTAGTGTGGTATACTCATTCTTGTCGCCAAGAAAGACAACTTGTTAATAAGGCCCGTTGGTCAAGGGGTTAAGACACCTCCCTTTCACGGAGGTAACAGGGGTTCGAATCCCCTACGGGTCATATCTTCACCACCTTTTAATAAGGAAACCTCGCAAGTCATTGTTCTTAAAACAAGAGATGATATGGCACATCGGTGAAGTTACAGCAAGAGCCATTAGCTCAGTTGGTAGAGCACCTGACTTTTAATCAGGGTGTCGAAGGTTCGAGCCCTTCATGGCTCACCATTTTTACATTTGAATATGCGGTCGTGGTGGAATGGCAGACACGCTATCTTGAGGGGGTAGTGGGTGTATACCCGTGGAGGTTCGAGTCCTCTCGACCGCATTACATGTAACGTTAGGGAAATAGACTCTCATGGATCTCCATGAGAGTCTATTTTTATTTTCTTCTTAGATCTGTGTGAAAAGTACCATGGATGAAGAAGGGCTGAGGATTGATAACGGTTGTGGTATAATTATCTATATCGTGTTGTCCGAGAATGAAGATATGTGCATGATGATTTTAGATATTACGGTTGGAAGGCGGTCCTGTATGCAGTCGATATATGAGCGAATTGAACACCTGATTGCCGAAAAAGGAATGACCAAAAAAGCGTTCTGTCAACAACTGAAGATCAGCACCGGGAATCTGGGTGACTGGAAACGTGGCAAGTCTATTCCAAGCACGAATAAACTGATTGAGATCGCTGCGTTTTTTGATGTGAGTCTGGACTGGCTCATGATTGGACGTCCATCCAAGGAAGCGATGGTGCGAGAAAAACGCGAGGATTATTTTTTTGGCGTATTGCGGCAATTGGATTGCCAGGAGAGTGAATTATCGACCGAAGAGCAGTCTTTTATCAGCGAATATATTGAATTTACCCGCTATCGCAAGTCCAAGGAAAGTAAAAATGCTGCTGACTTTCGATATAAGGAAGATGATAAACCCGAAACGGATGAATCGATCTAATGCAAAACCTCTGAACCAACCCGGATGGTATCCGGAAAGGTTCAGAGGTTTTTTTGTGTTCATGTGAGATGACTATAGTCGTCTTCATCTTTGGCTCATGAAATCATGATATATGGTTCATTTGCGGAAAGTAAGATTCTCGTTGCCTAACAGCTGTGGTCGAATGGTGTTCCAAATGTGCAGGCATTGTTCCTGAAGTTCCCAGGCAGCCATGCCGAGCAAACGGACGCCGATTCCTCCGCTTGCGAGCAGGCTTGCACCAGCGATCATTCGACCATCCGGAGGCAGTGCAGACCTGATTGATTCCAGTTCCGCTGTCCCCAGCCCAGGAGCGATCATCCACAGGGCAGCAGTGTGGGTGAAATTCATCAATGCAGCTGATTTTTGGGGATCATCGCGTCCGGGTTCCATTCCGAATCGGTCCCACACAGCAAGCTGGTCCCCTTGCCATATTTCGGTTGAATTTCGATATTTGCTGAACTCAAAAGCCTCACCCCGGTGAATTCGTCCGGCTGACCAGACATCTGCATAAGCGAGAATGGCCTGTTCCTCCAGATGGAAGGTGGCGGTAAGCGAAGAAGAACTACCTTTGAATGGGATTACACATTCCGGGAAGTATTCAAGCACAGCGCCTTTCCTGATCTGGAAGTGATGGTTGACCGACGAGGGAAGTGAAGGCGTAGGGTGAAGGCGTGTCGCTGATGTGCTGCTCAGCATCACATGGGTGCCTTCGCCCAAATGCCACTCGGAATGATAATGATCCCCGTTAAGAACACCGGGAGAGACGTCTGATGTGTAGAGGCATAACCCATTGCTGTTCCCCGGTGGGCGAAAGGAACGACTGAACCGGAGAGGTGCGCTGTAATAACGATCTGTCATGATCGTACGTCCCTCTTGAAGGGCAAATGTGGCTTGAAGCTCGCTGCGTCTTATCACCGCTCCTTCAGCACGAATGCCCAACTTCGTTTTGGCTCCTTCCGATACGGGAGATGAATTAATGGCTGTGGGCTGAACCGTGGTCATGGCTGTGTGGATGCAGATGCGCAGCGGCAGCATCATCATCCATGTATTGGTGCTCAAGCCAATGAACGATCTCGGATACACCTTCACCGCTCATGAGATTCGACATCACGTATGGACGACCATCGCGTACCCGCTCGGTATCATTCTTCATCACCTGCAAACTTGCGCCAACATAGGGTGCGAGGTCTGTTTTGTTGATCAGCAGCAAGTCTGAGCGGGTGATGCCTGGGCCGCCTTTGCGAGGCAGTTTTTCCCCTTGGGCGACGTCAATGATATAGATAAACACATCTGCAAGTTCCGGACTGAATGCAGCAGAGAGGTTATCGCCGCCGCTCTCAATGAAGATTAATTGCAGATCAGGAAAACGCTCGATCAATTCGTCTACGGCTTCGAAGTTCATGGAGGCATCTTCACGAATGGCTGTGTGCGGGCAGCCGCCTGTTTCCACGCCAATAATGCGTTCAGGTGCAAGGGCGTTCTGGCGCAGCAGGATTTCAGCATCTTCCTTGGTGTAAATATCGTTCGTGATGACTGCCAGGCTATAGCGGGTACGCAGCGCCTTCGACAGCTTCTCCACAAGGGCAGTTTTGCCAGAGCCTACCGGGCCTCCAATACCAATTCGCATTGGTCTGCTGCGATCAAATGCCTTGCGTTCCCACTCCGGATGATGCGTATGATTAGCTCCTCCACACATAACAAATTCCTCCTTGGATTATCTGCTTATTTTAAAAGAAAGTTGTAGCTTATAAATATGGGTATCAGGACATAAACAGGCGTGCAGGTAAGCTTTCGTGCCGCATGGCGTAGATTTCCTGGGCAATACCGAAACTGTGCATATCTTCGGGGTCGTCATCCCGAATTCGAATCCATTCGGAGTCGATATCATCGAGCAGTTTCTGAATGAGCATCTGTGCCTCGGTTTGCCCGATCGGCAGGAGGCGCAGTGCGCTGTTTACATAAGCGTTCACTGAGGTATACAAATGACCGGTAACCGCTTCGTCCAGCCCGATCTGCAACTGATAAAGGATATAACCGTGAATGGTAGTGATCCCGCAATAGGCACCATGCTCCTGCACAGCTTCATCAATAAGCGAGAAGTCCATCCAAGGATAGAGAGAGCGGGCGAGTTTCAGCAGTCGCTTTCCCATCTTATGTCCGCTTTCCCTGATCTCCCGAGGTGTTCGCTGGGCGTGTACCCGTTTATCATAGAGAGCGAGCAGGGCGGAGTCTTGTTTCTCCATTGCTTGGTAGACACCTTTGATAGCAAGTCCATCGACTCTCACCAGGCTGGAGTGAAGCTGGCTGCGAATGAATTGTTCGAGCTCGGCGGTTGTTTGAATGGTTCCATCATAAGTGTATGCTTCCAGTCCGAAAGAGTGGGAGAACCCGCCGATAGGCAGGGCCGAGTCGAGCAGTTGAACATATTGAAGCAGCTTCGTACCACTTTGCATCATGCCAAGAGTCCTTTCTTTACGAATATAAAAATAATTTAAGAATATCGGTTGGACATTTTTTACACGATAATGATGAGGGTAGTACGAACCTGAAGAAGTGAAGCACTCGCCTTTATTACAAGATTCCTACTTATAAAAAAGGGATAAAAGAAATCTGGAAATAACAGCGATCGGAAGGTTATTCTGCCAGCGTAGTGGCAAGTGTAACAGTCAATGTATATTCTTGTTTTTTTATATTAGATGTCAAAACATGAAGTAGCGCTGCGCCATCGGCAGCTCATCCGCGGGTTCACAGGTAAGCAGTACCCCATCGGCTCGAACCTCGTACGTCTCAGGGTCCACTTCGATGTGAGGTGTCACATCGTTATGAATCATATCCTTTTTGCTCACTGAGCGGCAGCCTTTGACGGCTTCCACACGCTTGTGTAATCCAAGCGTCTCCTTGATGCCTGCATCAGCGGCAGCCTGGGATACGAAAGTAATGGACCCTTTGGCGATAGCTCCGCCGTATGACCCGAACATCAGTCTGCCGAACACGGGCTGAGGTGTCGGGATGGAGGCGTTTGGATCACCCATCTGAGCGAAAGTGATCATACCGCCTTTGATCACCATCTCGGGTTTGACCCCAAAATAGGCAGGATTCCAGATAATCAGATCGGCTAGCTTGCCCACTTCAACAGAACCGACGATATGGCTGATGCCATGAGCGATGGCAGGGTTGATTGTATATTTGGCGACATATCTTTTGATACGGTCGTTGTCGGAAGGGGAATCAGATGTCAATTCCAGCTTGCCGCGCTGTTTTTTCATTTTGTCTGCGGTCTGCCAGGTACGGATAATAACCTCGCCTACCCGGCCCATGGCCTGGGAGTCAGAGCTGATAATGCTGAACACACCGAGATCATGCAAAATATCTTCTGCTGCAATGGTCTCTGGGCGAATCCGGGAATCGGCAAAAGCAACATCCTCTGGAATGGCCGGATCCAAATGGTGGCACACCATCAACATATCGAGATGTTCTTCAACTGTATTCCGCGTATAAGGACGCGTGGGGTTGGTTGAAGAAGGAATCACGTACGATTCACCGGCAGCACGGATAATGTCTGGTGCGTGTCCTCCGCCTGCGCCTTCCGTATGATACGTGTGAATCGTGCGCCCGTTAATGGCAGCAAGGGTATTCTCCAGAAATCCAGTCTCATTCAGGGTGTCGGTATGGATGGCCACCTGGATATCATGCTCTCCGGCGGCAGTGAGGCAGGCGTCGATGGCGCTTGGAGTCGTTCCCCAATCCTCATGCAATTTCAAGCCGATGACACCAGCTTCGATCTGTTCAATAAGTGGAGCGTTGGTAGAACTATTGCCTTTGCCAAGATAACCAATATTCATAGGAAAGGCTTCAGCAGACTCCAGCATGCGGTGAATATGCCAGGCTCCTGGTGTGCAGGTGGTTGCTTTTGTGCCTGTTGCTGGTCCCGTACCTCCGCCGATCATGGTAGTTACTCCGGAAGACAGAGCAGTTTGAATCTGCTGCGGACAAATGAAATGAATGTGGGTATCGATTCCGCCTGCAGTGACGATCATGCCTTCGCCGGCGATGATCTCGGTTGAAGCGCCAATCACAAGGAGTGGATCGACCCCGTCCATCGTATCCGGATTACCGGATTTGCCAATCGCACAGATGATTCCGTCGCGGATGCCAATATCTGCTTTTACAATACCCCAATGATCGATAATGATGGCGTTCGTAATGACAGTATCCGGTGTACCATGGCTGCGAAGAGCAGTTGCGGACTGGCCCATGCCGTCCCGGATGACTTTCCCGCCACCGAATTTGCTCTCATCCCCGTATACCGCGTAATCATGCTCGATTTCTGCCCAGAGCTCCGTATCTGCCAATCTTACGGCATCCCCAGTTGTTGGACCGAACATGGAAGCATATTGTTCTCGAGACATGCGTTTCATACTGAATCTCCTCCATCCTGTGATGGCGTGGGGGCGAAAGCCTTCAGGAAGGCTTCGAGCTTTTGTGGGTCTGGAGGCTGGTCTGCCGATCCTTCCGTTAATCCGTTAAATCCGTAAATCTGACGTTTGCCGCCAAAAGTGGTGAGTTCAACCGGCTTCTCTTCCCCAGGTTCGAAACGAACGGCGGTCCCTGCAGGGATATGCAAACGATGTCCGAACGCTGCGGTGCGGTCGAAGTCCAGAGCGGCATTTACTTCATAGAAGTGAACGTGAGAACCGACCTGTACGGGGCGATCGCCGCGGTTCAACACCATTAATCGTATCGTTTGGCGATCGGGATGACAGACGATCTCATCCGGTTTCAATCGATATTCGCCTGGAATCATGGCATTCTCCTGCCTTTCTCAGCGTATGGGTTCATGCACGGTAACCAACTTGGTCCCGTCAGGGAACGTAGCTTCCACCTGTACTTCAGGGATCATATCGGGGACTCCCTCCATACAATCATCCCGTGTAAGGATCGTACCGCCATATCTCATCAAATCCGCTACGCTCATTCCATCCCGCGCTCGTTCCATGAGCTCGGAGGTTAACAAAGCGATGGCTTCGGGAACATTTAGCTTCAGTCCGCGTCCTCTGCGTTCGCGGGCGAGATTGGCGGCTACGGTAATCAGCAGTTTTTCTTTTTCCTGCTCCGTCCAGTGCAAGGGCCATCCGACCTTTCCCATAAAAGTATATATCTTCATGACTCATGTTATATGTTAAATATACTCACACAGGGTGGCCCTTTGTCAATAAGGTTTGAAACATATTAGCAGCATGCATGAAACAAGTAGGCGTAAAATAAAATTATGTAAGCATTATTGACATGAAGAGTTGAAGCCTCCATAATTTGGATCAACGAACATTTCGGAGTTAAATGACCTTAATGTTCGTCAATAGACTAAAAAAAGGGAGTGTAGGCTATTGAAGAAGAGGTCGGTCAGATTATGGGGAATTTTGCTGGGGGCGGTCATTGCTTTAACGGGATGTGTGGAAGGTGGAACGCCGCCTGAAGCTTCGAATTCCGGTGGAACAGGGGAAGTCGCTGCGTCCGATGAGACGATCAAGGTAGGCATTCTTCATTCCTTGAGTGGAACGATGGCAATAAGCGAGGTGTCTGTCAAGGACGCCGAGATGCTTGCGATTGAAGAGATCAATGCAGCTGGTGGTGTCCTTGGCAAACAGATTGAGCCTGTCGTTGAAGATGGGGCCTCGGATTGGCCGACTTTTGCGGAAAAGGCCGGAAAGCTGCTTCAGCAGGATAAGGTGGCCGCTGTTTTTGGTGGATGGACCTCGGCGAGTCGGAAGGCAATGCTCCCGGTGTTCGAGCAGAATAAAGGGCTTTTGTTTTATCCGGTGCAGTATGAAGGGCTGGAGTCATCTCCCAATATTTTTTATACAGGTGCAACAACAAATCAACAAATTGTTCCTTCCGTAACCTGGTTGCTCGAGAATAGGGGCAAAACATTTTATCTCCTTGGTTCGGACTATGTTTTCCCGAAAACGGCTAATCAGGTGATCAAGGCTCAATTGGCAGCTGAAGGCGGAGAAGTGGTTGGCGAGGAATACACACCGCTGGGCCATACCGATTACAGTACCATCATAAGCAAAATCAAAGCTGCGAAGCCGGATGTCGTGTATAACACGCTCAACGGGGACAGTAATGTAGCCTTTTTCAAGCAGCTGAAGGATGCTGGCATCACCTCGGAACAGATGACGACGCTGTCGGTCAGTGTGGCGGAAGAAGAAATTCGGGGCATTGGTGCAGATGTGCTGAAGGGGCATCTGGCTTCATGGAATTATTATCAGACAACCGATACTCCAGAGAACAAGACATTTGTTGAGAAATATAAAGAAAAATATGGTGCTGACCGGGTGACGGCTGACCCGATTGAGGCGGGTTACGTAGCGGTTTACCTCTGGAAGGCAGCTGTTGAAAAAGCAGGATCAACCGATGTAGAGAAGGTCAGAGAAGCGGCGAAAGGATTGGAATTCGATGCTCCCGAAGGAAAAGTAACCGTGGACGGAGAGAATCAGCATATTTACAAAACGGTCCGGATCGGAGAAGTGCAGGAAGATGGTCAATTCAAGGAATTGTGGAACTCCGGTTCTCCTGTCAAGCCTGATCCTTATTTGAAAACCTACGAATGGGGAGCTTCTCTAAGCAATCAATAAGTAATTCTTCATGTCCAAACTTCTGAGATCACGGATGAGGGTGGGACAGCGCACCCTCGTACAATATTGCAATAAAGCGTTGACGCGAAGTCTCAATGATGTATTTGAACCAGGAAGAGGCTTTTAGCATGTGAAAGGGTGATCGGGATGGATATGTTTGTTCTGCAAATGTTCAATGGCTTTAGCATCAGCTCGATCCTGTTATTGATTGCGCTGGGGCTCGCAGTAACATTTGGGCTCATGAATGTCATCAACATGGCTCACGGTGAGCTAATTATGATTGGTGCATATGCAACGTATGTGACTCAAAATCTATTCATATCATATGCTCCGGCAGCCTGGTTCGAAGTTTACTTTATCGTGGCCCTGCCGATCGCGTTTGGTGTGGCTGCACTTATCGGCTGGCTGCTTGAAGTGATTTTGATCCGGCACTTATACGGTAGACCCCTTGACAGTTTGCTGGCTACATGGGGAGTTGGAATGATGCTGCAACAGCTCGCGCGTACCATTTTCGGGGCGCCGAATGTAGGGGTATCCAGCCCGTCTTGGCTTAACGGCGGTCTTGCGATCTCTGACGGTATCGTATTTCCGTATAAACGGATTTTTATCATCGCACTTGTCGCGGTTGTCCTGCTGTGTATGTATCTGTACATATACCGCACTTCTTCCGGACGACGGATGCGGGCTGTTATGCAGAATCGGAGCATGGCAGGCTGTCTCGGGATCTCGACCAGACGGGTAGATGGCATGACCTTTGCCATTGGTTCAGGAATCGCAGGTATCGCAGGTTGTGCTCTGACGCTCATTGGTCCGATTGGTCCGTCGCTCGGAACCTATTATATTGTAGACGCATTTATGGTCGTTGTTCTTGGCGGGGTTGGCAAACTGGTAGGTACGGTATGCGGCGCGCTCGGGATTGGCATGTTCAATACCTTGTTTGAAACCTACACATCTGCCTCCATCGGCAAAGTGCTGGTGTTCGTATGTATCGTTGCTTTTCTGCAGTGGAAGCCGCGGGGGTTGGTTGCCATGCGGACTCGCAGTCTCGACTAACACGAAGAAGGGGGTTATATGATGTCAGCACTTCTGAAGTCAGGCAGTTTGAAAACGAGAATCATCTGGGCCGTCGTACTGATTCTAATGTGTCTTGCCCCGCTAATCTCTACCGAGTTTCGGCTTAGCTTGCTCGCTAAATTCCTGGCACTGGCTATTCTGGCCATCGGACTGGATCTGATCTGGGGCTACGGCGGGGTTCTGAGTCTGGGGCATGGGGTGTTCTTTGGTCTTGGTGGTTACGCTATGGCCATGTATTTGAAACTGCAGGCGAGCGGTACATCCCTGCCTGATTTCATGGGGTGGAGCGGCTTGTCGGGTCTTCCGTGGTTTTGGGAACCATTTCGTTCATTTCCAGTGGCGTTAATTCTGGGTATTATTCTTCCGGCTTTACTAGCATTTGTGCTGGGGTGGTTTACGTTTCGCAACCGGATTACCGGGGTGTATTTTACGATTTTGACGCAAGCCCTTGTGCTTATCACGGTTACCTTGTTTATCGGCAAACAGGAGTGGACCGGGGGGACTAATGGCATAACTGGCTATAACTCCATCTTTGGTTTCACGCTGCATTCTGCAGGAACAACAATTGTGCTCTATTATATTACGCTTGCCATCCTGGTACTCACGTACCTGCTATGCAGGAGAATAGTAAATAGCCGGTTTGGTCAGGTGCTTGAAGCTTCGCGGGATGGAGAAAACCGGGTTCGTTTCCTTGGTTATGATCCTGCGGGTTATAAAACGTTGACGTTTGCCCTTTCCGGGGCTCTTGCAGGAATAGCGGGTATGCTGTTTGTTCTTCAGGTCGGGATTATCTCGCCGTCCATGATGGGAATCGTTCCATCCATTGAAATGGTGTTATGGGTTGCATTGGGTGGTCGCGGCACGCTCATTGGGGCTGTGATTGGTGCAGTGGTTCTGAACGCGGCCAAAACCGGAATAAGTGAGGCTTACCCTGAAGGGTGGCTGTTTGTTCTCGGCGGGTTGTTTGTAACGGTGGTATTGTTCATGCCTAACGGACTCGTTGGAGTCTATCGAAATGTCGTTCGATTGCTGAAGCGGAGAGGAGAGGTTGTGCATGTCCCTGTCAGTCAGGAAAAACCTAAAGTCTACTGAAGCTTCACCCGTATTGATGGTTGAGAGTATTACTGTTGCTTTTGGTGGATTCGTTGCAGTTAATGGCATGAACCTGAAGCTGCATGAGCATGATCTGCATTTTCTGATTGGCCCCAATGGTGCGGGGAAAACGACAATGCTGGATGTGATTTGCGGAAAAACCAAACCCCTCTCCGGCACGGTGCGGCTGCAAGATGGCGCAGAGTTAACGCGTCTGAAGGAACATCAGATCGTCAGAAAAGGCGTAGGACGTAAATTCCAGGCACCGTCCATCTTCGGAAGCCTTACCGTACAGGAGAATTTGGCCTTGGCGGCGGAAAGTCAGCGTTCACCTCTTCGGACCCTTGCGATTCCTCGATTTGGGAAAATAAACACGGCAATGGAACAGGTCATCCAGCAAATTGGATTACAAGACCGTGTGTATACACGAGCGGGTGCGCTATCTCACGGTGAGAAGCAGTGGCTGGAAATTGGTATGTTACTTCTTCAGGAACCGCGGGTATTGTTGCTGGACGAACCGGTTGCCGGGATGACGGACGAGGAAACACATAAAACGGGCAGGTTGTTACAGGGGATAGCGCGTGAACGTTCGGTTGTGGTCGTGGAGCATGACATGGAGTTTGTCCGTGAGTACGCGGCAAAAGTGACCGTGATGCATGAAGGGAAGCTGTTGAAGGAAGGTACCATGGCTGAGGTGCAGGAAGATCCCAGGGTGGCCGAAGTCTACTTGGGAAAAAGGAGAGATGACCATGCTGTCGCTGCAACGAATTGAATCCGGCTACGGGGAAAGCAATGTGCTGCGTGGTGTTAATCTGGATGTCCTGCCTGGACAGGTGGTCTGCCTCATGGGCCGGAATGGAGTCGGTAAAACGACGTTGATGAAAACGTTAATGGGCCTACTCAAAACAAGGAAAGGGGCCATCCACTGGAAAGGGCAGGATATATCCGCTTTGGAGCCTGCCAAACGTGCCAAGGCTGGCATTGGATATGTCCCTCAGGGGCGTGAAATTTTCCCTCAGCTGACGGTAAAGGAAAATCTGCTGCTCGGTCTGGAGACATCTGCACCTGGGGTGAAGACGTTCCCTGAAGATGTACTCGCGATGTTTCCAGTCCTTGCGACCATGTATGGACGGCAGGGCGGTGATCTGAGTGGTGGCCAGCAGCAGCAGCTTGCCTTCGCGCGAGCGCTTGCCTCGCGGCCTGGACTATTGTTGCTGGATGAACCAACCGAAGGCATACAGCCTTCGATTGTCGAAGATATCCGGCAGGTCATTCTGCAAATTAAGGCGAAGGGCGACATTTCGGTGCTTCTCGTCGAGCAGAGTATTGACTTCGTGCGTGGTGCTGCAGATTTTATCTATGTCATGGACAAGGGAGCAATTGCGCTGCAAGGATCACCGGAGAAATTGGATATGTCTCAATTTGAACACCACCTGTCCGTGTAGGAGAGGTGGTTACTTTTTTTGTTTTGCTTATGAGCGCTTATCCAAAATATTGGAGTACTTTGGATATAACCTGCGGATGCAGTCCGGACAGATATCGTGTGTGAATTCTGCGTGGGTATGCCTCTCCAAGTAACCTTCGACTGAATTCCAGACGTCCTGCTCGTCCTTAATCTGTTTGCAGACGGCGCAAATGGGAAGTAGTCCCCGCAGTGTCCGCACTTCGGACAGAGCCAGCTTCAATTGCTGTTCGATTCGCTTCTGTTCCGTGATGTCTGTATGCGAGATCAGAACTAGTCCCATCGGAGACGGAGGATCAGTCTGATTCAGGGGTGTCAGCTCCAGTCGAAACCATCTAAGGTCCAGGTTCGCAGGCTGTATGGATATGTCATATGTATGGCAGTGAACAAGGGGATAATGAATCTTCTCCAACTTCTGAATAATCGATGAATTCTCCGTTTCTTCCTCTTGGGCTGCCCATAGCTGCAGCAGCTGAAGATAATGAAACGTTTCGTAAGATGGTCGGTGAACGTCGGACTTTTTGTATTGTGAGAGATGCAGTCGCCCGAGTCCGTTCTGCCATGCGGTATTGCAGCTGCGGATTCTCCAGTCGCGGTCGACGATGATGAGTTGATGGCGTATGGATTGAAAGGATAACCTTTCAAGGTCGGTTGTAAAGAAGCTCATGAATAGGCCCTCCTTGGCAATCAGTTAAAGGATCGGGACGGCATGGTAATGGCGGTGTCATCGTAGTTCATCCGAAATCTGCAAAATGTCTGCGACCTGGTTTCGGAAACGGGTTGCTTTTCGTGTGCCATGGATGAGATTGGATAAACGATACGGCGGGATGTCGTGCTTCTCGCAGAACGTTTTCTGGTCCATCTGAAGCTCCGTTAAGCGGCGTTTGATGGCCCATCCGAACGGAGTCACGGGTTTCTTTTTGTTCAAAAGGGTTCACCCCTCATAGAAGTATTTCAACCCGCCTTCGGCTGTGTAGAATTGAGGGAGATGCGAGCTGTTCATCTTATTATATACGTATTTACGTCATGTAACAATTACAAACGATGAAAAATAGTGTTTTTATATCTGATAATGACGTAAAAGCGTTATATTTTATAGGTATACGTGAAAAAACACGTCAGCAAGGAGGTTGCTGCGTGCTTTTTTCGTTTGGGGAAATATGAGGGGATCTTGGAGGTAGAAAGATTAGGCGCGATAAGCATGCAGCCCTGCGCCAAGCATGTGGAAGCTGGGGAACAACGATTTCATGGACATGGAGGTTGGTTGTGCCGGTCCATCCGCAGCAGAGGCGCTGACGGTATTCCATTCATGCTCCAGGTCTGCGGCCAGGCGAACCAGCAGTTCCTGGGTTGTTTCGTTATGCAGGGGGAGGACTTTGGATGCTTCGGTTATGCATGCATTCATGGCTGAGTGCAGGTAACCCATTACTGCTTCCTCGACGGGGATATCGAGGTAGTGGTTGATCCAGGCGTGAACAGTGGAGAGGCAGCCTACAGACTCGTATTTGGCAAGGGTGTGTTCGAGCTGGCTGAATTCAATCCAGGGGTGAAGAGCTCTGGCCAGCTTAATCAGTCTTTTGCCCATGGCAGTGGCTTGCTCCCTTTGATCGGAAGGGGTCCGCTGAACGTGAACCAACTTGTCAATGAGAGCCGTTCGCCATGTGTCGTTATGATCCGTTGCGCTATAGATACCTTTAATCGCCATGCCCTCAAGTCGAACGATACTGGGATGCAGCTGGCAGCGCATGAAGGATTCCAGATCATCGGCATTTCGAATGCTACCTTCAGCAATGTGTACATCCATACCAAAGGAATGGGTGAAACCTCCGACATGAATGGAGGAATCAAGCAGTTTGACATAATCGAGCAGCTTATTCCCACGGTTCACGGTCTTTCGCCTCCTACGTTCGTAAAATGTTATATTATATAACATTAATATTCTTTTTTAAATCCTTTTATGTTTAAAATCCGAATTATATGATATATATCATCACATAAACATCCGTATTTTGTCAATATTTTCTTTGTGTTTAGTTCGTTTATTATTTTTTATGTTACATTATATTACTCACACTAGTTGGATACCTCTAAAAAATGTGAGGTGTTTGAGATGTTTTCTTATAGGGAGATAAACTAACATATATAATGAAATTAAAAAATGAATTGAAATTAAATGTATGCAATAGTTAAGAGATCATGACGATAAAAACCGATATTTGGAGGAAAAACACAGGTGCAAAGTAGTTTTTATAAAAGTGCTTTACTTTTATAATGTAATCCTGTATAATCATTTTTGTTGCCGATTATTTACGACATGCGGTCGTGGTGGAATGGCAGACACGCTATCTTGAGGGGGTAGTGGGCGTATGCCCGTGGAGGTTCGAGTCCTCTCGACCGCATCATATTGTACGATAAGAAGAGGTTTTCCGAATACGGAGAACCTCTTTTTTGTGTGTTTGGAGAAACAAGATAATAAAAAAAGGCCATTCACAGAGAACCGGACTTTCTCCTGGTTCCATGTTGATTATGGCCTCTCTGTGTTGACTTATTTCAACAGTTTCTCAATATCAGCCTCAATTTGGTCAGGAGTCGTTTTTGGAGCATAACGCTTCACGACACGTCCGTTCTGATCAACGAGAAATTTGGTGAAGTTCCATTTGATGGCTTTGGATCCGAGCAGTCCTGGTGCCTCTGTTGTCAGGTGCTGGAATAGAGGGTGAGCACTTGAACCATTGACATCAATTTTCTCGAACATAGGAAAGCTTACACCGTAATTCATCTGGCAGAACTCAGCAATATCATCGGAAGATCCTTTTTCCTGAGCAAACTGGTTACTTGGGAAGCCCAATACTTCAAACTGCCGGTCTTTGAATTTGTTATAGAGTTCCTGTAAGCCTTCAAATTGCGGGGTCAAGCCGCATTTGCTCGCCGTATTTACAATCAGCAGCACCTTGTTGCGATAATCGGACATCTCCACTTCTTGGCCTCGAAGGGTATTGACTTTGTAGTCATAAACGGACATGATCTGTCGCCTCCATATCGTATAATAGGTTAATGATTCGTATATCTACATTATATTGCCTGCAATTAGATAATGCAAAATTAATTGAACGGTTGCTATGTTTACCTACAGAATTTTTAAATTACATACGTTTTTCATAAGGACGAGAATTAGCGAGCTTCATAGAGATGGATGGAGAATGGATTGGTTGTAAGCGATATCATTGATGTTTAATGCCTTAAATTCGTCCATTCGGTGATCTGACCGGACTTTACACTAACATGGCGCGGGTGTATGATTCATATCGTAATTTCTAATTCAATTAAACTTAACATGAACAACGAAACATACGATAATATCGCTCTGATCAATATATGAAACAGGAACGATGTTTTAATCGCTGAGTTTCCATTCATTCATGGGTGGGAAACGGGGGAACCAATCGGAATAGCTGTTAATGCGGCTAATCCATGGGGTGAATTTTTCGGTGCAAGCCGGAAATAGGGCGACTCTCGCGCCCGAATCCGTCAGCTAACCTCGTAAGCGTCAAAGGGAGAGGCAACAAGCCGTACGCATATTCATGGCGTTTTCGTCATGGATTATTCAAGAAGCGTTCGGGAGGCCTTGGTCCCCCACGCTTCTTTTTTGTTGTCTTTTCACGCCAAGGGAGGAACGAATGATGGATAATGAGATGATTTTAGTAACAGCACCGAATGAAGCAGGCCGCAAGTTTATCAAGTTGTTGATGTACAAAAAAATGCAGTTTGCCGTTCTGACCAACAGTGCAGGGGAAGAACGGAAGCTCCGCAGAATCGGAGTGGAAAACGTCATTCGCATGAATACAGCTGAAGCTCAGAAGTGGTTTCTACCGCAATCGAGTGTAGGCAACGTTTTTATTTTTGAGAACAGTCTGAACCTGACCTGCCGCTATTTGCAGATCTGCCGTTCATGGACCTCCAAATCACTATGTGTGATTACTGAACAGAGTCATCCCAAAGGCATTTACCGCGGAATGGGAGCTGACCGCATTGTGTATTCACTTAATGGAGAAGTTGGTTTCTTACTTAATGGTTAATTTGATAGCAGCCGATTGATCCGGTGTAAGGTGCCTGTTATAATTGAACTTGTGGAAAAACGGAATTCTGAGGAGACTCATGCATGATGGTGGGTCTTCTTTTTTATTTGAGCATTAATGCACATTGCAGATTTATAGAGATTGCGTTCATGGCTAACAAGGAGGAATAGGCGTGCCGGATGTACGGGGGTTAAAATGGTTGTTCTTTGATGTAGGAGATACGTTGGTGGACGAATGGGAGCCAGTAGATGATATTATAGGGCAGTTTGTAAAAGAAGCCTGCTTGCTTGGATATCCGGTGAAAATAGAGGAAGTGCGAGAGATATTTGCCTCCTGTTACCGAAATTATGAGCAGTGGCCCATGAGGGTAGCCATTCGAACGCTGATCAGCGATGAACGTCATAGGGAGCAAATCCAGGAGAAGTTGAAGTTCCGGAAGGAACTGGAGAAACCTTTCGCTTCTGCTGACGCGGTGTTGAAGGAATTGTCACAGCACTATCGAATCGGTATCATTGCCAATCAGAGTCCAGGGACAGC
Organism: Paenibacillus sp. ACRRY; assembly: GCF_022346995.1. GTDB lineage: Bacteria > Bacillota > Bacilli > Paenibacillales > Paenibacillaceae > Paenibacillus. The sequence goes on from NZ_JAKRNM010000006.1 coordinate 213,476, forward strand.
AGAGCGCCTGGAGAGCTACGGTCTGCGGAGGTACGTGGATGTACTGGCTTGCTCGGCAGAAGAAGGCGTATCCAAGCCAGACCCGGAACTCTATGCCGTGGCTCTGAAACAGGCGGGTTGTGAACCCGAGGAAGCGGTCATGATTGGGGATCGGATTGATAACGATATCATTCCTGCCAAGAAGCTGGGGATGCGGACGATTCGGATTTTGCAGGGCTATGGACGATTTCAGCCTGAGCTGGAGGGCCAAGAGCATGCAGACTGGACTATCGAAGCCCTGGAGCAGCTTATTCCTCTGCTTGTGTCTGCTGAAGTTAGTGGATAAAATTAAAAAAATAAATGACCTTAGCGTCATTAAATAATGGACAAGGCAAATGCACGGCAAGCTAAAAGGCGGATCCTCTCGAGTATATATACTTGAGAGGATCCGCCTTTTTTTATCGAATCTTTGGTAAACGGTAAACTGTTTTACCGCATATTTAGATTAAAACAGCATGATGGTCTGGATAATCAGATAGACATTCAGAACTACAATCACGGCAGCGATGATCCAAGAGACGATTTTGAGCCACAACTTGTTAGCGAAGGCGCCCATGCTTTTCTTGTCACTCGTAAACATCACAAGTGGAATAACGGCAAAAGGCAGCTGCAACGATAGAATAACCTGGCTCAAAATCAGTAATTCTTCCGTTCCGTGTTCTCCGGCGATGGCCGTCACAATGACGGCAGGGATAATTGCGATTAATCGGGTCACGAGCCGGCGGAGCCAAGCCGGAATCCGAATGTTCAAGAAACCTTCCATGACAATCTGTCCGGACAGTGTGCCTGTCAGCGTAGAATTCTGACCAGAGGCCAGCAGAGCGACACCAAACAGGATACTTGCAATGGTTGTGCCCAGCAGAGGTGTGAGCAAGTGATAAGCATCTGCAATCTCAGCGACCTGCGTCATGCCTGCGCTATGAAATACAGCGGCTGACACAATGAGTATGGCAGCGTTGATAAAAAGGGCCAGGGTCAAAGCGATAGTCGAATCCATGGTGGAGTAACGAATCGCTTCTCTTTTTCCTTGAGTTGTCTGTTCGATCTGCCGGGTTTGCACGATAGAAGAATGCAAGTACAGATTGTGTGGCATAACCGTTGCTCCAATGATTCCGATGGCGATATATAGCATCGCTGGATTCTGTAGGATCTCGGCACTTGGTACAAAGCCAGTGAGCACTCCGCCCATATCCGGTTTGGCAAGAAACAGGTCAATCCCGAAGCAGAGGGCGATGGTTGCCATCAGCACGATGACCAGCGTTTCCAGGGCGCGGAAGCCTTTATTTTGCAGCAAAAGGATAAGCAGAACATCCACAGCTGTAATAATGACGCCGTATAACATCGGGATGTTGAACAGAAGCTTCAGTGCGATGGCTGAACCGATGACCTCAGCCAGATCTGTAGCAGCAATGGCCAGTTCGCACAAGGCCCAGAGCATAATGACAACCGGCATACTGAACCGTTCGCGGCAAGCTTGGGCCAGATCCCGTCCGGTTACAATACCAAGCTTACCTGCAAGGGACTGTAATACGACGGCCATAAGGTTTGAGATTAAAATAACGGATAACAGCGTATAACCGAACTGGGAACCGCCGGCAATATCAGTTGCCCAGTTACCCGGGTCCATATAGCCGACAGCGACCAGATAACCGGGGCCAACAAAGGCGAGGAATTTTTTCCACCAGACGGCGTTTTTCGGAACTTTCATGGAGCTGTGTGCTTCCCCGAGGGAGGGAGCCATGCCTGCTGCGGCTAATTGCTCAGCCGAAGGAGAATTGAATGGATTTTTTTTACTCATACATGTTCACCTGACTTTTTAATAATAATCGTATTGATTTTCCTTATGATGAAGACCGGGGCCATTCACTTTTATATGTCTGAAAATATATGTCGTTACTTACATTGTACTCATTCAATAATTTTTGTCTAGTGCAACTTTTATGTAGATGGACAAAATGAGAAGCGGATGAGGTCACAGATCCTTAGTATATTACCCAACTTCAGAAAATTTACCTTCATAGAGAAATGGCTTTATGCGGGATGAGGGGCTGATGCATGAAAATCACAAAGAAGCAGAAGCTGATTAAGTAACCCAAATCCGTTTCAAAATGAGCCAGAAGTTTAAATTGAATTGTAGGCAGCAAAAATATTGGAGTAAAAGGAGAGATTCTAATGGAAGCTTTATATACAGCAACTGCGACAGTCAAAGGTGGACGTACAGGTTCGGTAACTTCATCGGATGGAGTCCTTAAACATGATCTGAAAATGCCAAAAGAGCTGGGTGGATCCGGCGGTGAAGGTACAAACCCTGAGCAGCTCTTTGCAGCAGGCTACGGTGCATGTTACGAAAGTGCTCTTGCCAACGTGGCGCGTAAAGCCGGTGTTAAACTGGAAGATGTGACGGTAACAAGTAATGTATCCATTGGAAAAGACCCTGCGGATGACGGATTCCAGTTGTCGGTCCGGCTGGATGTAAGCATGCCGGGTGTGGATCATAGTCAGGCAGAGGATCTGGCTCGCAAAGCTCATGATTTTTGTCCGTATTCCAAAGCGACTCGTGGCAACATTGATGTCGTACTGAACGTGGTATAAACCGATACTCGCTGAAGTAAAGGGAGAGATATATTAAGCAGGCTATCTTGGATACCTGTTGTTCGGTACAAGCCCTGCTGGCAAACGGCAGGGCTTTGTATTTTAAAATCCTATGAAATGCAGGAGATTGCAGGTCAGATCGCGTACTCTTTTACATAATTATACTCTTGCTTCATGCCAGGCATCTGAAAAAGGGGGAACGCAAATGAGTATTGAAGAGATGATTGAGCGAAGGTTTGTATGTACGAAATGTCGGGGAACAGATTGTAACATCAAGGAAGTGTCCATGTCCGGGGCTGGTCTTAGCAAAATGTTCGACATCCAGCATAACCACTATTTGTTCGTAGCCTGTTCCTCATGTGGTTATGTGGAAGTGTTCGACCCCGATGTACTGAAAGGCAAAAAGCAGGGCCAGGTAGGCACAATATTGGATATTTTGTTCGGTGGATAGTGTGGCATAACTTGGTCGGCATGGAATCAATTCAAAATAAGCTGGAAGGTTCGTGCTCCCTGAGTTGACATCGAACTAAAATTTCTTTAATATGACTTAGTACTGAGAAAAGTCATGCAGGAAACAAATTTGAATTGACAGGTGATATCCATGTCTTATAGACCACGTATTGCAAAATTGCAAGTAGCTAGCAAAAACGAAAATGACGGATTGTATGAATTTACGATGAAGCTGGTAGATGGCACACAGTGCCGCGTATTCTACTCCAAATCTCCGGAATGGAAGATGACAGCGATCAGCCGTCTGCAGAAAACGCCTTGTCCAGTATGCCGCAAAGATTTCATTTGCAAATGCATGGACCAATGGGCAGGAGACCTGCACCAACAAATGATTGAAGATGAGTGGATGGAAAAGGCAATTGCTGAGTAATTGCCCAAACAGATACGAGCGTAGGCTTTAGAGCCTGCGCTCTTTTTCTATTCTATTTCTTTTGCGTCGTATAAATTTTGAGGATAACCGAACGTGAAGGTGAAAAGTGGGTAAGTTAATCTAACAGCATAAATGAGGAGGCTTCAATTATGACATCAATTCGAGCGGATGAGCATGAGGGACACCCGATTGTACTTGTGGACGGGGTTTGTCACTTCTGCCAAGGATTAACCAAATGGATTATCAAACGTGATCCGGAAGGAAAATACCATTTTGCATCGCTCCAATCCGATGTAGCCAAGGACTTGCTGAAGAAAGGGAATCTATCTACAGACAGCATGGATACGTTTGTCCTTATCGAGAATGGCCGTTACTATACACGTTCGACAGCTGCACTGCGGCTGGCCAAAGGTCTGAAATTTCCATATCCATTATTATATGTCTTCATTATTGTGCCCAAATTCCTTCGTAATGCCGTATATAACTGGGTTGCCCGTAATCGTTACCGGTGGTTTGGCAAGGATGAAGCGTGTATGCTGCCGACACCTGAGATCAAGAATCGGTTTTTGTAAATCGTGCTAGAGCAATGGTGTATACAACAAACATGATTAATAAAGGAAACATTTGGGTAATGAATACGGATCATATTTATTTTGGGAGGAAAAACAGTTGAAGAAGTGGACTACATTCATTATCGGGGCATTATTGGCAGTAAGCTTGACAGCATGCGGTGACGATGCGGATAACAGCACTGCAACGCCGCCGGCCGGCAACGAAGCGACAAACGAGGGGAATACACCTGCAGAGCAGGAAACACAGGTCCCTACACTGGAAGAATTGATTACCAAAACCAATGAAGCAGCCAAGGAATTGAAAAGCTTCTCGAGCGATGCAACCATTGATCAGAATTTGAAGCTGGAGGCTGGCGAACAGTCACAGGATCAGCAGGTAAAAACATCACTGAAGATGGATATCATCAAAGATCCAATGATGATTTATCAGGAGATGAACATGGAAATGTCCGGCCAGGAAGCACAAAATGTGAAGCAGTATATTACTTCCGATGCCATCTATTCGCAGGTGGGAGATCAATGGGTTAAAATCCCGGATGATCAAACGAAGCAGCTGATTGAGCAAATGAAATCAACCCTGAACCCGGAAGAAGAATTGGATCAATTCAATAAAATTGCGGAAGATACGAAAATCACCGAAGAGGGCGACAATTATGTCATTAACGCAGACGTATCCGGTGATAACGTGAAGGAACTCGCTCAATCCGTCATGGAGCAGAATGGAACGGACGCCCAGACACAAGCGATGCTTGAGCAAATGAATATTACAAGTATGCAAATGAAATATATGGTGAATAAGGAGACGTATCTCCCTGTTGGTACAGACGTGAATATGGTGATGGAGATGGAGCAGGAAGGCCAGAAAATCACGATGGACATGAAGATGACCAGCGCCTTCTCCAACCATAACCAGGTAGAAGAGATTGAGATTCCACAGGAAGCATTGGATAGCGCAAAATAGAGAGAGATTCGAGCTTGATAAAAGGGTAGGCCTCCCTTTTTAAATCCATGTAACGTGGCTTATTTTTGAAAACACCTTTGACTCAAGTAGGCGTGCCAGAGAGGATGCCCGCTTGGATCAAGGGTGTTTTTTCTCTTTTCAACAACTGGTCAGGAAGCACGAAGGTATAGTATAGTCGTGTAAGCGATTAACTTATATTGATATCAAATTACTTGGAAGGAGAATTATGCGATGATTGAATATGCTCATATACATCATGTTAGCCTGGCTGTGCGTGATCTGGATGTTGCCAAGCAATTTTATACCGGGCTGCTAGGTATGCAGGAGATTGAACGTCCGCCTTTCCGCTCTACAGGCACATGGTACGCGATTGGCAGTCAGCAGCTGCATCTGCTCCAGCATCCGCAAGGACATACGCTGCGTGAGGCGGGAATTGATACGACGGACGGGCACTTTGCCATCTGGGTGAAAAGTCACAACGAAACGATAGCCTGGCTGGAAAAGCAGGGGATTGAGTATGAAGCAAGACCGGATAGCGTTGCCGGGTTCGCGCAGATCTTTGTCCTGGATCCGGATCGTAACATTATTGAATTTGATGCACCTTATCATTCATAAGGATGGCGGCATCATATTGTAATTGTATAAATCTCTTGCTCGCCCAGAAATTGTATGCTATATTATCCATACATTCATAGCACGTGACGGAAGCACCGTCCATAATCTTGCATGTTACATGCGGATCATGGTCGGTGTTTTTTTGTGCTTTTCTACAGGGAGGGGAGGAGAAATTGATTGTGTTGAAGGCTGTACTTGCTTCAAAAGACAAGGAGTATGTCAGTGCCTGGCTTGATTTCGTGCAGGGGAGTTCGTTTGGTGCAGCGATGCGATTCACCGCCTTTTCACAGTGGGGATCGTTCCAGGAGCATATGCATGAACATGAAGGAAAGGAACCGCCGGATCTGGTTATTGCGGAACCTGAGTTTCTAAATCCCTGGCTGGAAAGTTTGGGTGAAAGTCCTGGTGTGCCTTGGCTGCTTCTCAGTGAAGGTTATGAGGAGGTGGAGGAAGACAAGCGGTTAATGAAATATCAACCTCTGCCTGCATTGTTGGATAGCGTTCTGAATGCAAGCAGGCAGCCTCGTCGCAAAAAGGTCTATCGCCCAGGACAGCAAACCCTTTCCATTGGAGTGGTGTCAGCTTCGGGAGGAAGCGGCAAGACAGCAGTGGCACTGCATATGGCAAAGCAACTCGGACTGGCAGGCTACGCTGTACTCTATCTTAATCTGGAGACGTTGGATAGTGTGCTGCCGTTCCTCGAGAAGGGGTTATCCCGAAGTGTACAGCGTGTTCCGGATGCTGAAACGGGGCTGTCCCGGCTGCTGTATGATCTCAAGGTTGGGAGGAAGGAATCGGGCAAGCACGGGCAGGTGACTGCGCAGGCTACCTCCAAGGGCATAGATGGTTACGTGCTTCGTCATGATGGACTGAAGGCCGATGTGTTCTGGCCATTATCCAACCGGAAGGAATTACTGCAGATGTCGTGTGAAGATACGATGGGGCTCGTAGATTATTTGTCCACATCCGGGCAATATGACGTGTTGATTCTGGATGGAGACTCGGGTTGGGATGGACGCAGTCAAGGCGTTTTGAAAGCAGCAGATGCCTTGGTATGGCTGGTTGAAGATGACCTGTCTGCCATGCATCGCTGGGGACAATGGCTGGCGCATGCAGAGCGGACTGAGCCTGACTTGGCTGAAAGTGTACTGGATCGTGCTCGCTTTGTGGTAAACAAGTACCGAGACAGCGTGGTCAATGCCGTTCCACGGCCCGAGCTGCAGCTGGATGCAGTGCTGCCTTATATTCCTTCCTGGAAGCAGCTTCATCAGGAGGAAGTGCTGCTAAGCTCTCCCATATTTCAGCGTGAGGTCAAAAGGCTGTGTGCCATGCTTGTACAGGACGGAGAGGATGATCCGAAGCAGACGGGTCGCATCCATATGGGAGATGGGTGGGCATGATGAGTGATGCATCCCATAGAGTTTTGGACCGTGAAGAACAATTCCAGAACATGCGCCGGGAAGTCAGGGCAGGCCTTGACTTAACGTCTTCAGCGGGAGACAAGGAACTGTGGCAGGGGATTGAGCGCAAGGTGTTATCTGATCCGGAACTGGATGACCTGACATCTGGAGAACGACATGCGCTGGTGCAGAGGCTGTTTGATTCGTTTCGCGGGTTGGATATTCTTCAACCCCTGGTGGATCATCCTGACATTACGGAGATTATGATTAATAGTCACCGGGAGATCTTTGTCGAGCAGGAAGGGGAAGTTAGCCAAATTCAGCTCGAATTCGAATCCAGAGAACGGCTGGAGGATATTATCCAGATGATCGTCTCCGGGGTGAACCGGATCGTAAATGAGTCTTCCCCTATTGTGGATGCGCGCCTCAAGGACGGTTCACGGGTCAATATTGTGTTACCGCCAATTGCGCTAAAAGGTCCCACCATGACGATTCGGAAGTTCCCAAGTGAACCGATGACCATGTCGGACCTGATTGGAAAAGGTGCCTTGCATGAGGAAGCGGCAGAGCTGCTGCAGCAGTTGGTGCGCAGCAAATTCAATATCTTCATCGGGGGAGGAACCGGGTCAGGGAAAACGACCTTTCTGAATGCATTATCACAGTTTATCCCTCCGGATGAACGGATTATTACGATTGAAGATTCCGCCGAGCTGCAGATTGTCACGGTGCCGAATCTGGTGTCGCTGGAGACGCGGAACGCCAATACCGAGGGCAAGGGTGAAATTTCCATCCGGGATCTGATCAAGTCCTCACTACGGATGAGACCCAACCGGATTGTGATCGGTGAGGTTCGGGGGGCAGAGGCACTCGATATGCTGCAGGCCATGAATACCGGGCATGATGGATCATTGTCTACAGGGCATGCCAATAACATCTCGGACATGATCAGCAGATTGGAGACGATGGTACTCAGCGGGGCCGAACTTCCTATTTCAGTTGTGCGGCAGCAGATTAGCTCGGCAATTGATATCTTCGTTCATCTATCACGGCTGAGAGACCGTTCAAGACGAGTGACGGAAATCAGTGAAGTCATTGGCATGAAGGACGGAGAAGTGCTGCTAAATCCACTCTTTCGATTCCAGGAACGGGATGAAAGGGAAGGCAAGATCATTGGAGGGTTGGTACAGGTTGGAAAGTTGAAGCAGGTTGAGAAAATCCAAATGGCCGGGCTTGGGGATTGGCTGAGTGAATACATAGGGCGGTACTATAAGCAATTAGAAGTTTCGGATAACAAGGTAAATTGAAGCGGTTAGAAGGTGATTAGGTTGGGTGAGTCCAGGCAGGTGTTAACAGATTATACCGTATACACGCTATCCGGTAGACAACAAACCGTCTGCATGTTGATTAGTGGACTGCTATTTTTCGGTGTCGGTATTTTGTTCTATCACCACTGGCTGGCAGGGGTGATATTGGCTGCGGGATGCATATGGGTGCCAAAACACTGGACAAAGGTACTGCTGGAACGAAGACGAATGACACTGAGTTTACATTTTAAACAAGCGCTATATGCGTTATCCTCCGCCCTGGCTGCGGGGAAATCCGTGGAGAATGGATTTAAGGAATCGGTAGAAGATCTGCGGATGCTCAATCCTGAAGCGGATACCGATCTCATTCGGGAGTTCACTATTTTGCGGACAAGAATGGAATATGGGCAACCGATTGAGGAGGCGCTGCAGGACTTTTCTGATCGGGCTGGCATCGAGGATATAACGAATTTTGCAGACGTATTCATCACGTGCAAGCGGACTGGTGGAGACCTGGTCGAGGTGGTTCGCCGAACCTCTGCTGTGATTGGCGAGAAGTTGGACATCCAGCAGGATATCATGGTCGCTGTGGCACAGAAAAGGTTTGAGTCCAAGGCGATGTTTGCTGCGCCTTTTATTTTTCTTATTTTTTTGAATTTGACGGCCAAGGATTTCATGGAACCACTGTATAGCGGTATGGGATATCTGATCTCCAGCGTGGCTTTGGTATTGCTCGCCTGCTGTTATCTGTGGATTACACGCATTATGGATATCAAAGTATAAGGAGCTGATTCGATGCTGCTTCCCGTTATATTCGGAGGGGTGCTCGGAGCGGGGTGGCTGGTGCTGGATCGAACGCGAGGACAGACCTATCGTCATCTGCGCAAACTTCATATGGAAGGACTGCGTCTGAAAAAACTGCATGGTCCCTTTCTGTTTTTACTGGACAGATACGAGGTAGGCCGAAGATTGCCCGTGCTGATGTACCGCATGCAGCATGCCATCCAGAAAATGTACGGCATACAGCACAGCGGAGAGAAAACGATGCTCTATAGTGCTGAAATGCTGACGTATGCCTGGCTGATGCTGCTTGTGGGCTGCTTGTTATCACTCGTTGGCGATATGGGAAATGGAGGTCTGTTAGGCGGGCTTGCCCTCGCGGTTGCACTGCCTTTTGCACTCTATAAAGATCTTCATACCAAGGTACAGCGAAGAGACCAGGATATTCTTATGGAGCTGCCCGAGTTGTTAAACCGGATTGTGCTGCTTGTTGGGGCAGGGGAAACCGTGCAAAGGGCTATCGTTCACTGTGTGGCAAGTCAGGGTGAGCGAGACCATCCGCTCTACAACGAGCTGCGAAAGACGGTCGGGGATTGGAATAATGGCTACTCTTTTCAACAGTCGTTTGAACAGTTCAGCCGCCGCTGTGGTGTGCAGGAAGTTACGATTTTTACGACGACAGTCCTGCTGAATTTCCGGCGTGGGGGAGGTGACTTTGTACTCGCGCTGCGGGATCTGTCACATGTGTTGTGGGAGAAACGCAAGGCTGTCAGTCGGGCAAAGGGAGAACAGGCATCTTCCAAATTGGTGTTTCCGATGGTTCTGATCTTTTTTACGATTGTGGTAATGATCGGAGCACCTGCTTTTATGATGATGAATATGTAGGAGGAATGGAAATGCAGGAGATATTGAAAAGCAAAGCAAGTACATTTTGGAACGAAGAGGACGGTCTGGGTACGCTGGAGCTGATTCTGATTATTGGCGTCATCATTATTATTGCATTGATTTTCAAAGATCAAATTAAAACCTTGGTAACTCGTTTACTTGGTCAAGTTAGCAAGAAGAGTGATGAATTCTTTGAGTAAACGATTCAAAAGGGAAGATGGAAGCTTCACGATCGAGGCTTCCCTGGTCTTCCCGGTGGTGCTGTTTATTCTTGTGTTAATTCTGTTTTTCACGATGTATATGTATCAAAAAACCTTTTTAAACCAGCATGCCTATGCAGCATCGGAACGAGCCGCCTACAGTTGGGATAACAGTCACAAGCAGGCCATGACAGGTGAAGTAGCGGCAGGCGAACATGACAATCTCTACTGGAGATTAACGGATGACCGATTGCTCGGAGCTCTGTTTGGCTGGGCTGGCGCGGATAATCAGATCAGTGTCTCCGTGCCCGCTGGTGAAGGCGGGAGCTTGACTGAACAGAAGTTGTCCCAAGCCGTTCAAGGCATGCCCGGTGGGATGCGCGGGACGATTGAATATCAGAACTCCTTGATACAGCGGAAAGTTACGACCAAGCTGGAGCAGGTTATTTCTTTGCCGCTGCCTTCTTTTTTGTTTGATTCGGGTAACCGCGTTCTGACGCAAGGTTCATCAGCGGTTGTCGAGCCGGCGGAATTTATCCGAACGGTGGATTTGGTCCGTTATTACGCTGCCAAATTCAAAGGGAATGGCGGCGTGGCAACCGGTACAGCAGCTGAAGCAGGACAAGTCCTGCAGCATTTTGGCAAAACCAAAAAGTAGAGAGAGGAGGAGACCAGCGCTGTTCAGAAAAAAAGACGGTGAATCAGGTGCTGTGACCCTGTTCTTGATCTTAATCCTGGCGGGAATCTACATGTTTGTCGCGGTATTCATTGATTATGCCCGGATAGCCGCCTTCAAAGTTCAGTCAGAACGCATGGCTCATGCAGCGTTGAGATCGGTGATGTCTGCATACGACACTTCACTCCGGGAGTATGGCCTGTTTGGTTATGGAGATAGCAGTGGTGAAGCCATTATGGCTAAGGTGCTGAATGATAGCGTGAAGCCATCGGCTGTGAAGGATGGATTCCCCATTTTGGATATCCAGTGGGACACAACCTCCCTAAGCATGGAACGGGAACTAGGCAGGTATGATATCTTCAATCGGCAGATCCAGGAGGACATGAAATATCGGGCTCCGGTTGATTTCACGTTAGAGGTGGTCAATCGCTTCAAGCCAATGTCGGAGGAAATGAAAGAAGCCGCGCATACGGTAGACTTGCTCAAGAAATTACAGAAGCTATATGACAAAAGAGAAGAATTGCTGGATGAGGCGATAGCCAATCAGATTGATTCGGCGAATACATTGAAAGATCTTCCTGATCTGATCATGAGCCCTCCCTCACCTGCCATTTACGATGAAATGATGGAAGAAACGCCGGAGACTGCTGGCGAGATCGCAGCACGTTATACGGATTATCTAAGCAAAAAACAAGCAGATGAAGGACTGCCATTCAATCAGCAGCAGTATATTCTGGAGCTGGCTCGTTACCGGACAGGTGTTGGTAATGTGGTGACCGGCATAAGTATGGTTCTGCAGTCGGCACAACAGGCGCATCAGACGAAACTCGAGGAAGCTCAGACTCTAATTGAAGAAGCACGTAATCTTAACGAGGAAATGAAGCGGGTTATCGCTGAAGGGGAGAACCGTTCGCAAAATGCGAGTTATGAAAAGGTTGGGAATTCAAGCCTCCCTGGGCAGAGTCCACCATCTACCGGATCAGGCAGCGAAGCCAAAGATACTCGTTCACTTGCCTCTGAGTTGGTGAGAGCCGATTCATTGTTTGATCAGTTAAAAGGACATATCCGCTCCCAGACCTCAGACTTTAATCAGGTTAGAAAAGACAGCCTTGAGCTGAATACACAGCTTCGCAATGTGACGGGTCAGAGCGGTGTGCCTGTTAAGCCTGCTGTGAGACAGGCAAGTCAGGTCACAGAACGATACATGGACTCTTATGTACGAAATGGTGCATCCAATGTCATTCTTCAAAGCAAACAGCTGCTTGAGGAAGGTCGGGGATCTGATGCGCAGCGCAAGGCCAACGACAAGGAGTCCAAGGCAAAATTAAAAGACATAAAGCGCATATTGTCACAGATTGAAAATGGACATTCCGGATCAACGGAAGCATTCAAGCAGTTGGAGCAATATTATAATGCCAACATTGCATTTAACCAGGCTAACCGGGAGGAGGCCAAAAAGGCGAAAATTGCAGGTGATCCTTACGATTCAGGCGGTGACGCCATGAATGGAATGGACAGTTTATTTGGCGGTATGTCTGGCCTGCTGGATAGTCTAGGGGATGAATTATTCCAGAATGAATACGCACTCGCTTATTTTAATTCGATGGATTTTGGACAGCTGCTCGATTGGACTGAAGGGAGCGGGGATTCGAGTGAGGTCTTCAAACTGGAGAATCAGGAGCTGGAATATATCATTTACGGGTTTCACAATCCTTCAGGCAACATTGCGGCTGCATATGCAGAGATATTTGGTATGCGCTTGGCGATTCGAACCGCAGAAGGATTAATTGAGAACAGTAAACTCGGTAATCCCCTTCTGGTGTTATCGGCTGCAATATTATACGGAATTACCCACGCTATTGCGGATATGGTGAAGCTCTCCAAAGAGGGCAGTGTGGAGTTGTCCAAATTTATCAAGGTTAAGCTTACATACAGGGACCATCTAAGACTATTCCTTTTAATGCACAGTAACAATGAAAGAAAAATGTCCAGAATGCTGGCATTGATTCGGCTGAATACAGGCGTTAATCCGGATGAAAAACAAACGTATGCATCAGGGAACATACGCAGCAGTGTAAAGTTATGGTTTTTGCCAGGGGTGATTAAAAGTATAGGTGCAGTTATGGGGAATGCAGACCAGGTTGAAGATGGACGATTGTTCATAGACCGGAGGACAGATTATTCCTATTGATTCAAGCAGTATCTTTTCAGGTGGAGGGATTATGGAGAAGCAGGAGCTAGAACAAAAAGAATATGCGCGATGGCTGCTTCGATTAACACGGTTGCGGAAACTGGGACAATTGAAATCTCTGCCGAAGAAGGCAAACTCTTCGCAAAAGGAACAGGGGAGCATCGTATTGGAAGCTTCGCTCGTTCTGCCTGTGTTTCTGTTCTTTGTCATGTTCCTCGTCTACATTGTGCAAATGACACTGATCACGACAGCCCTGCAAAGTACAGCGGGTGAAGCCGTAAAGCAGCTCTCCACCAAGATCTATCCAGTCTCACTTGTCTTCACTCCATCGGATTCCGCTGGTGGTGGAGAGACGGGAAGCGGCTGGAGCATACCAGAGTTGTCTCTGACGGAGTGGGCTGAAGAGTATGCCTCGTCTCTGCCGGAACCGCTAAGCAATTGGGTGCGTGCGGCCGCAGCCAGTGGGGAGCAGCCTTTGCAGGAGATTAAGACATCCGTTATCGAGACTGTACTTGATCCAGCTGTAAAACCTTTGCTTCAACCTTTTATAGATCCGGTATTGCTGGATATGGAGCGTATACATGTTAACGGGATATCTGTGCCGGATCTCAAGAACAAAACGAATCCGTATTTCAGACTGGAGCTCAGTTATGAACTGCCGATTAAAGTGCCTTTCCTCGGCAAAGCATTACGGATTCAGGCTGCTGCCGCTGAACGCGTATGGATCGGAGATACGGGAGAAGGTTCAAATAGTAATGAGGGCGATGGCGATGCTTCAGGTTCTATAACGGTGTTATCCAAGCCAGAGCCTGCGTACATAGGGAATAATGCGACAATCAAGGTTCAGGTGGAACCTGGGGCCACTGCAAATCTAACCATATTTTATAAGTCGGGAGAAAGTACAGCTAAACATATTGGCTGGGCTACAGCGGATGATAATGGCGTGATTGAGTGGAACTGGTTTGTAGGTACTCGTACGACGGAAGGGACCTGGACATTTGTAGTGGAAACTGCGGATGGCAGCAAGACAACAACGGAATTTAATGTAGCATCGAGAAAATAGTGATATGGATAGAGGAGTGATGGGGGTGGAATGGTTCATTGTAGTTTGTGGCTTATACGTAGTGACTGCCTTTGTAACCGATGTACGATCCATGAAAATTCCGAATCTGCTGACATTGCCTGTAACCGCTCTAGGTTTGCTGGCCCATGGGATATGGGGTGGATGGGAAGGGGTGATTTTCTCTGCCGCCGGGTTTGCAGCTTGTTTTGGTATTTTGTTTCTGATGTACGCAATCGGAGCAGTAGGAGCTGGAGATGTAAAACTGTTTGGCGGGATTGGTGCATGGACAGGCATTTCTTTTGGAATCCACGTTGTGGTGTATTCCGTTCTATATGCCGGGGCAATTGGCTTAATTATTCTGTTGTTCCGCAGGGATTCAGCCAAACGGATTCGTAACATGGCCGGTGGGCTTGCAGGCTTTTTCATGCTGGGTTCGCTTAAACTGGTCAGCAAGGAGAAAACGTTGAAGTTTCCGTTCATGCTGGCTGTATTGCCAGGCTTTATCAGTGCCTATGTTTATATGATTTCATAGAACGATACAAGAAAAGTAAGTTGAATTTGGAATTTACACTGGAAAGAGAGGATTGGCATGTATGGATTAACGAAAGATTTTATACGGAACGGCGGAGCATTTATGGTTCTGGAAAAAGCCGAAGGATTACGGATGGAAGAATTAAGCCGTGTACAGACGGGGATGATGTCCTCCAATGATATTCCCCGCTTGCTTCCGCTCCATATTCGTGAGGTGGATCGGAATGTTACTCTTCAATATGATATTTCCGGGTATAAAATGTTGTCCCAGTTCTTAAAGGCAGGCAAAATTAAACTGCGTGTGCTGTACGGTCTATTGTTTCAACTCGCAGACACCTTCACGGAATGCCGTCAGTACATGCTCGAACCCCGTAAACTGATGCTGCAGGAAGAGAGCATATTTGTAAAAGGTTCACTGGAGCAAGGGGAGCTGGGAATGGTTTATGTACCCATTCAGGATTCTGTGGTTGCAGATCCGACTCCGGGGCAATTCCGTGAACTTGTCATCCGGCTGATGCCTCATGTGCAGGAGTTGCAGGGTGAAGGCATTCAGCAGGTTCTACAGCTATGTGATGACGAACAGTGGGATGTCGGACAGCTGCGTGAATTGTTGCTGGGACTCTACGCAGATGAACAGGCGGGGCCAGGAGGCTCAACATTTTTTTCTTCCCATGTCAAGGAATCAAGAGAGAATGGGACTATGAACGAACGTTCTGCTAATGCTGAATCTGAACCTGAGCTTCCGCAATTGGCACGTTTTCATAGAGAAAATAACCAATCAAAGCATGACCAGGACAACATGCGGGCTGAAAAGTATTCCAATTCTCGTCTTCAGTCGGATCCAGTATTAGAAGAGGAAGGGGCGAACAGTAACAGGTTTAGTCCAAGCTTCCTGAGCGCACGTCCTTCTAGAGAAGTCCCATCCCCTTTTCCAGACAGGGCCGATCCAGCGGTGAACAAATCTAACGAAGCTACACTTGATGTGAACATGGAAATGGAACAAAAGCCTGGAACATCGAAAGTGACGTACATTATTCTTATTTGCATGGTAGGCATAGCCCTGGTATGGAGATTTGCTTACATGGAGCAGCCCGGGCAGACACCTATGATAATATCCATCGTTCTAAGTGTCGCCTTACTTGCTGTTGCTGGCTGGGCCTGGATTAGCAAAGGGAAATTCGGCTTATCCAAAGCGGCAGGGCCCAAAAGGATGGATCAAGCCTCTTTTTTGAAATTAGGTCATAAACGAAATAAAAATGAAGAGGAAGAAGAGGAGTTATATCAGGAGAGCTGGCGCTGGAACAATTCAGAGTCGAAGACTGACAATGACCCACCTGCACAGGGGTATGCCAATACAACTCTGAATTCACGCTTTCAACGATTACATACCGAACCAAAATCAGCATCATCACCTATGATCCATCAGTTCGATACTATTACTGCACCAACGTCTGAGCTGACTAAAAACGAATCTGAAACGGAGGCAACAGTAAATCTGCAAAGTATGACTGGGGAAGCAGTAAAGGGCGTTGGTCCTGTAACGCCATCCTTCTATCTTGAACGCAAATCAAAGACAAGTAACCAGAATGAGCGGATGGATGTACAAGGAGCTTCGTTTGTTATCGGCCGATCGGCAGAGATGGTTCAATGGGTGGATTCAACAACCGGTGTGTCCCGTGCTCATGTGGAATTGAGCCGGAACAAATCGGGCTATGTCATTAAGGATCTGGGTTCTGTGAATGGCACCCTTCTGCAGGGCAAGCCTCTTGCACCCTATAAAGAATATCCACTGGAAGACGGGGATACCTTTACGCTGGCAGAATCCATCTATATCTACCGTTCAGTCGGATAATCCACGATGCTTCAAATCTTCCAGGGCATCGGTTAAGGTTGGAAAGGTGAATTGAAATCCGTAATCCAGTGCCTTCTGTGGAATGACACGCTGCCCCTGAAGCAATACGACAGAGAGTTCTCCGACCATTGCTTTAATCAGGAAACCGGGGACCGGGAACCAATGTGGACGGTGATAGACCTTGCCAACTGTGCGTCCAAACTCGTCATTGGTCACGGGATTCGGAGCGGACGCGTTCACCGGACCCGAGATTTCCTTATTATTTATCGTAAAATCAATAAGCCTTACAATATCCAATATGTGTATCCAGGTCGTCCACTGTTGGCCACTGCCGATTTTGCCGCCTACACCAAGCATATATGGCAGCTTCATTAACGGAAATGCTCCTCTTTTATGACCAAGTACGAGGCTGACACGAATTTTGACCAGTCTTACATCTTGAATTGCATCTGCAGCGATCTCCCATTGTTCGGCAACCCGGGACGGAAAATTCATTGATTTCTGCGGGGAACTTTCATCAAATGTCTCCGACGGAGAGGTACCGTAAATAGCCATGGCAGATGCCTGCACGACAACTTCCGGTTTATGTTCAAGTTTATCCAGCAGCCGGGCTACCTTGGATACCGTCGTTACCCTCGATTCCACAATCTCCAGCTTGGCCTTGGTCGTCCAACGCTGATTCAGCGTTTCCCCGGCAAGGTTCACCAGAGCATCCAAACCTTCCAGCAAATGAGGTCTTTCTTCAAGCTGTTCCCAAGATATATATGTAAGGCGTTCACCCGGATCATGAAGATCAGGCAGTTTGCGCGTGATAATCTGAACCTGATGACCTGCTTGCAGCCAGTAATCTACAAGTGCACTTCCCACAAATCCGGTTCCTCCACATATGGCGATTCTCATGCTTCAGCCCTCCTGTATTGTGAATTTCATAAATGGCGGATCAACAAACAGCCCCGGCGGTAAGCAATGCCTGTCTGCGAATGACTTACCTGATGGAGCTCGTGTGTTGGAGATGAGTATGCGATTCCGTCCACAATGGAAACTTCTTTATTTATTCATCAGATGTTTATAAGGCGAGTAATCAATTTGGTTTTTCTCCAAAAATTTGACCAGAAACTTATTATCACGCTTCGGTGTGGCTATAATGTATCCTTTGATGCAGTGATCTCGGGATACCTCGGTTGCCTTGTTTTCAACAGCAATTTTACCAATCTCTGCAGCAATCGAATGTTTGGCAATATCGCGAAACGGACCAGGCACGGGCTCTACGAGTTGATCCAGAAAAGCCTTGGCTTCATCCGTCCACAGGTGGCGGCTTGTTTCGACCCAATAATTTTGCCAATCCAGTTTGGATTTGCCGTCCGCTTTTGGGAGCACTTTCAAAAACTTGCGCATCATAAAAAATCCACCGATACACATGCTGCCAAGCAAAAGAAAAGTCCAGAATGCGATCGTATTCATAAACCAATTGCTGGGAGAACTGCTGACTAACGTCATAGCGTAGGAGCCGAAAATCATTGCGGAGTCACCTCGGTTCATTGATTTTCACAGAAAGACGGATTCCGCCCACCATGTTCCAAATTAGCTGTAAAAAATAGCCTGTAACCCGAATTATAGCGCATTTCTAGATTTATTTCGATAATCGCGTTAGAATAAGGGATAATTCAGAAAAAGGGGGATCAATGATGCTGAAAATCGGCTCCCATGTGTCCTTTTCGGACAAGGGATTATTGAGTGCAACGAAGGAAGCGTCCTCGTACGGTTCCAGTTCGTTTATGATATATACGGGTGCACCGCAGAATACGCGCCGCAAGCCTATTGAGTCCATGTATATCGAGGAAGGAAAGCTTGCCATGCAAGAAGGCGGAATGGAAGATATTGTTGTCCATGCGCCATACATTATTAACCTTGGTTCCTACAAAGAAAACACGTATGAACTGGCTGTAAGCTTCCTTCAGGAAGAAATTCGCCGGACACATGCCATTGGTGTCAAAAATATTGTGCTGCATCCCGGCGCTTTTACGGATAAGGATGCTCATTATGGTATTGGTCGGATTGCCGAGGGGCTCAATGAAGTGCTCGAAGGTGTCAAAGAGACCGATGTCAAGATTGCTCTTGAAACAATGGCTGGCAAAGGGACCGAAATGGGCCGCAGTTTCGAAGAGATTGCACAGATCATGGAGAAGGTTACGCACAACGAACGTCTCGCTGTATGTATGGATACATGCCATATTCATGATGCAGGCTATGATATCGTAAATGATCTGGATGGTGTGCTTGAGCAGTTTGATCGCACGGTAGGGCTTGACCGCATTACCGTAATGCATATTAATGATAGTAAGAATGCAGTAGGTGCACGCAAGGACCGTCATACACCGATTGGTTCCGGCTGGATTGGTTTTGAAGCGATTAACCGCATCGTTCATCACGAGGCGCTTCAAGGACGTCCATTTATTCTGGAGACACCTTGGATCGGTAAGGAAGCCAAGACACAACGCCCGATGTACGAGGTGGAAATTGCATTGCTTCGTGGAGATGTGAGTGGCCGGTTTGGTCCGGAATTCCTGACAGAGGTGGAGCAGCTGCAGCACTTCTTCCAAGGGAAAGAGATTGACTCGCGTTCCTATATTCTCGACGTTTGGACGCTTCTCAAGAATGATGCAAAAGCCAAAAAGGCTGATCCACGTGAACCGCTGGAACGATTGTATGATCTGGTAGCGGAAGCAGCGTTGTTCCCGCATTTGAACGAAGAGCAAGTGAATCATCGTTTGATCGCCTGGCTTGCAGGAAAAGAACTGCTGGTCACGGCTTAATTGAAGGAGGAAGAATAGCCCGATGGAGATTCATGCAAAACAAGCACGTCCTGATTCCAAAAACCGCGCCGATCGGGCGCGGATGCTTATTTCCTGTCCGGACGGTCCAGGAATTGTAGCTGCCGTATCACATTTCCTGCACCAGCATGGTGCAAACATCGTTCAGTCTGACCAGTACACTATGGACCCGTCTGGCGGCATGTTTTTCATGCGTATTGAATTCGATCTTCCGGAACTGACAGCGCGTCTGGCCAAGCTGGAAGCTGATTTTGCAGAAGTGGCCGAACGCTTTAAGATGGATTGGTCTCTCTCTGCGGTTAGCCGCAAGAAGAAACTGGCTATTTTTGTATCCAAGGAAGATCATTGTCTGGTTGAATTGCTGTGGCAATGGCAGGCCGGAGACCTTGATGCTGATATCGCTCTTGTGGTAAGCAACCACTTGGATATGAAGGATTACGTAGAATCATTCGGCATTCCATATCATCATATTCCAGTAACGGCTGATACGAAGCAAAAAGCGGAGCAGCGCCAGCTGGACGTCATCGGTAACGATATTGATGTGATTATTCTTGCGCGTTATATGCAGATCATCTCTCCGATGTTCATCGAGCATTACCGCAACCGGATTATTAATATCCACCATTCTTTCCTTCCGGCTTTTGTTGGTGGTAAACCGTATGCTCAGGCGTACAACCGTGGTGTTAAAATAATCGGAGCAACAGCACACTATGTGACCGAAGAACTGGACGGCGGGCCGATTATCGAGCAGGACGTTCAACGTGTAAGTCATGGGGATGACGTGACCGAATTGAAACGGATCGGACGTACCATTGAGCGCGTTGTGCTTGCACGTGCGGTTAAATGGCATGTTGAAGACCGGATTCTGGTACACGAAAACAAAACCGTTGTATTTTAGCTTGATGCTTTAATACTGTGCAAGGTTGATTCGAGACCATATGAATCGGTCCTGATAAGAAAGGCGACTTCCTATTTGCGAGCTAAATGGGAATCGCCTTTTTGCCGTTTCCATATCCGTCCGCAGACGCCAAGGAGGATACCAAATAGAAGGTGTCCGGCGATCCAAAACGATATGGCCTTGAAATCCATTAAGCCTGGAACTCGTGCAGATAATAGAGAGAGCGGAATATATAGCAGGGAAGAGAACGCACCGAGCAAAACGCCTTTAGCCAAGGGGAAACCGGAACGCTGAATCCACCAGAAGTAGAAAAGGCCGATGATTACAGAAACAAGAAGATGGAGCGTAAATTCAAACCATTCAGGCAGTATGGACGGAAGCCAGGGCACAAAATCGACATTCAGCAGCAGGGTATATACCTTTTCGCCCGTATATGCCTGAACCGCTTTAAGAAAAAAACCAAGGAATAAGCCGGTGATGATGCCCGTTAACGTCCCTGCAATCCAGGGTAATGGATGATTTGACGACTTTTCCTGTAAAGCTTGTGGTCCCGGCATGTGGCAAGCCTCCTTTCTTTCTGAGAGTAACACAGCCGTTGAGATTCCGAATCAGAAACATGAACGATTCCATATGAAAAAAACTTCGAGCTGTAAAAAGTGTATGGTTTTCCGGTTAGAGGTTATACTTCATCCGATGGATTAGCGAGGTTTGCCAAGCCGGACATGGGCTCAGATGCTCTACCGAACACCTTTTATTCTGCGCTGGAATAAACCCACCTCACCCACAAACAACCGAATTTTCCGGAACTTCTAAAAGAAGGTTATGGAAAAGCTTCACGCCAAGTGATACAATACAAAAGTGAATAAGTCAAAATGAAACATTCAAGCGGATTCACTTATTGTTATATACGGTTTGCTTGTATGATGAGAGGGATTCGCTTGCGCACCCGACTTATCTAAAGACATGAGGAGGACAAACCATGACTGACAAGAACGAAGCGATTCAAAAGGACGAGAACAACACAATCGACAACCTGTCGATTACAACTGTACGTACTCTGGCAATTGATGCAATCGAGAAAGCAAAATCGGGACACCCGGGAATGCCTATGGGCTCCGCCCCAATGGGGTACCAACTTTTTGCAAAAACGATGACACATAACCCGGACCACCCAACTTGGGTTAACCGGGACCGTTTTGTGCTGTCTGCAGGACATGGTTCCATGCTGCTGTACAGCTTGCTACACCTGAGCGGATACGATCTTCCTATGGAAGAATTGAAACAATTCCGCCAATGGGGTAGCAAAACTCCGGGTCACCCGGAATTCGGACATACTGCAGGTGTTGACGCTACGACTGGCCCACTGGGTCAAGGTATTGCAATGGCTGTAGGTATGGCTATGGCTGAAGCACAACTGGGCGCGACATACAACAAGGATAAATTCAACGTTATCGACCACTACACTTATGCAATCTGTGGTGACGGTGACCTCATGGAAGGCGTATCCCACGAAGCAGCTTCCCTTGCTGGACGTCTGCACCTGGGTAAACTGATCATGTTGTTCGACTCCAATGACATCACTCTTGATGGTGAGTTGAACCTGTCTTCTTCCGAAAGTATCGCAAAACGCTTCGAAGCTTATGGCTGGCAAGTGCTGCGCGTAGAAGATGGTAACGATCTGCCTGCAATCGAAAAAGCAATTCAGGAAGGACAAGCAGATACACTGCGTCCTACACTGATCGAAGTGAAAACTGTTATCGGTTATGGTAGCCCGAACAAACAAGGTAAAGGCGGCCACGGCGGTACTCACGGTTCCCCACTGGGTGCTGACGAAGCAAAACTGACCAAAGAATTTTACAAATGGGTTTACGAGGAAGATTTCCACGTACCAGCTGAAGTTCGCGATCACTTTGCTCAAGTCAAAGATCGTGGTATCTCCGCAAACAAAGCTTGGGACGAGAAATTCGCCGAGTACAAAAAAGCATTCCCTGAGCTGGCAGCTCAGTTCGAAACAGCAATCAACGGCGACCTTCCAGAAGGTTGGGACCGCGATCTGCCTAAATATGCTGCAACAGACAAAGCTCTTTCCACTCGTGTTGCTTCCGGTAACGCACTGAACGGTTTGGCGCATAACGTGCCTCATCTGACTGGTGGATCTGCTGACTTGGAAAGCTCCACAATGACACACCTGAACAACATTGCAAACTTTGCTCCAGAAGATTATTCCGGCCGCAACATCTACTTCGGTATCCGTGAATTCGGTATGGCTGGTGCAATGAACGGTATGGCACTGCACAGCGGTGTGAAAGTATTCGGTGGTACATTCTTCGTATTTACCGACTACCTGCGTCCGGCTGTTCGTCTGGCTTCCCTGATGGGTCTGCCTGTGACATACGTCCTGACTCATGACAGTATCGCTGTTGGTGAAGATGGTCCTACACACGAACCAATTGAGCAACTCGCATCCCTGCGTATCATTCCTAACCTGACGGTTATTCGTCCGGCTGACGGTAATGAGACATCTGCTGCTTGGGCTTATGCGCTTGAGAACAAGAACAACCCGGTTGCACTCGTACTCACTCGTCAAAACCTGCCGATCCTGGAAGGAACAGTAGAAGGCTCCCGTGAGAACGTTAAACGCGGCGCTTATGTTGTTTCGGATGCAAAAGATGGCAAAGCGGTAGCACAAATCATCGCTACAGGTTCCGAAGTGCAACTGGCTGTCAAAGCTCAAGCTGCACTGGCTGAACAAGGTATCCAAGTTCGCGTAATCAGCATGCCGAGCTGGGATCTGTTCGAGAAACAGGACAAAGCGTACAAAGAATCCGTCCTGCTTCCGGATGTTAAAGCTCGTCTGGCGATTGAAATGGCTTATCCAATGGGCTGGGAGAAATATGTTGGCGATCAAGGCGACATTCTCGCAATCAGCACATTCGGTGCTTCCGCGCCTGGCGACCGTGTTATCGAAGAGTATGGCTTCACAGTCGATAACGTGGTTAGCCGCGTAAAAGCATTGCTGTAATAGCTTGAAGAACGCTGCTACGAATGGAACAGCCTTAACTGTTCTGTTTGTGGCAGCAAAGTTATTTCCGGCAGAGTAAGGATGAGGATTCATCCTGATCTGTTTTGCCTTTTGTTTTCATTAACTTCAGGGGGAGCGGGTACGCATGTCACAGTTTGATCAAGTCAGTGTAGTGAAAGAGGCCAACATTTATTATGATGGCCAGGTAACCAGCAGAACGGTTATTTTGGGGGATGGCAGCAAAGTGACTCTGGGCATCATGCTCCCAGGCAACTATGAGTTCGGTACAGATTCCCGTGAAATCATGGAGATTCTGTCCGGCGATCTGAGAGTATTGCTTCCCGGAGAAGAAGATTGGCAAGAGATTCAAGGTCAAGCTACGTTCCACGTGCCTGCCGAATCCAAATTCAAACTGGAGATACGCAGCGTTACCGACTACTGCTGCTCGTACCCGGCGGAATAATACAAGAAGGGTAGCCAAAACCTGCAATCAGCAGGTTTGGTTTACCCTTTTTGCTTCTTGAATTTGAAGTGACAAAGTTCAAGCTGCAAGCTTGTCAGCCCCGTGGATTTGAAGTATCCTTATGCTAAGTTGTTTGAATGGAAAACGGAAAAATAAGCTACCGATATCAGGAGGTTTTTAGATCATGGCAAAAAAAGTGAAGTTTGATTACAGCACTGCCTTGCAATTTGTAAACCAGCATGAAGTGGACTATTTCGCTGAACCGATTCGTCTGGCTCATGAGCAGCTCCACAACGGAACAGGAACCGGATCCGATTACCTGGGCTGGATTGACCTGCCAACCGCTTATGACAAGGAAGAATTCTCCCGCATTCAAAAAGCGGCTGCCAAAATCCAAAGCGATTCCGAAGTACTGATCGTTATCGGTATCGGTGGTTCATACTTGGGTGCACGCGCAGCGATTGAAATGCTGACACACTCCTTCTATAACAACCTGCCAAAAGATAAACGCAAAACGCCTGAAATCTATTTCGCAGGAAACAATATCAGCTCCACATATGTAACTCATTTGCTGGATCTGGTAGAAGGTAAAGACTTCTCCGTGAACGTTATCTCCAAATCCGGTACGACAACCGAGCCAGCCATTGCTTTCCGTATCTTCCGTGCAGCACTGGAGAAAAAATACGGTAAAGAAGAAGCACGCAAACGTATCTATGCTACAACAGACAAAGAGCGCGGCGCACTGAAAAAACTGGCGAACGAAGAAGGTTACGAGTCTTTCGTTATTCCGGATGATGTTGGTGGGCGTTACTCGGTACTGACAGCAGTAGGCTTGCTGCCGATTGCTACAGCTGGCATTAACATCGAAGAAATGATGCAAGGTGCAGCTGACGCATCCAAAGAATACAGCAACCCGAATGTAGCTGAGAATGAAGCATATCAATACGCTGCTGTTCGTAACGCATTGTATCGCAAAGGTAAAGGAACAGAAATCCTCGTTAACTACGAGCCATCCCTGCACTTTGTATCCGAGTGGTGGAAACAGCTTTACGGAGAGAGTGAAGGTAAAGATTACAAAGGAATCTATCCTGCATCTGTTGATTTCTCCACGGACTTGCACTCCATGGGTCAATTCATCCAGGAAGGAAGCCGGAACATCTTCGAAACGGTCATTCAGGTAGCTGAAGTATCCGAGCATATTTCGATCGAAGCCGATCCGGATGATCTCGATGGTCTGAACTTCCTGGAAGGCAAAACAATGGACTTCGTCAACAAAAAAGCGTTCCAAGGTACGCTGCTTGCACATACAGATGGCCAAGTTCCAAACCTGATTGTGAATATTCCGGATATGTCTCCATATTCTTTCGGATATCTGGTATACTTCTTTGAAAAAGCATGCGGCATCAGCGGATATCTGCTGGGCGTCAACCCGTTTGACCAACCAGGAGTAGAAGCTTACAAGAAAAATATGTTCGCATTGCTGGGCAAACCAGGCTTTGAAGAAGAGAAAGCAGCGCTTGAAGCGAGACTTTCTGAATAATTCATGGTTTGACTCATATAGTTAAATAAAGCATGTGTAACGACACCCGGGTTTCATTGTGAGATAGAATGCAGTGATCCCCGGATGTTTAAACCAAGGCAGTTCATCCGCGTCCGCGCGGGGAACTGCTTTCTTGTAAAATGGATTAAATCGGAAAGTTGGATTGAAATGCTTGAACGTTATCGCACGGTTCGAGGACCGGGTAATCTGGAAATTGTCATCAAGAAGTCGCGTTTCATCGGTCATATTATGCCAGTTACAACGGAAGAAGAAGCAGTTGCTTTTATTGATGAAATCAAGAAGAAACACTGGAATGCCACTCATAACTGTTCCGCCTACATGATAGGAGAGAGAGATGAGATCCAGAAGCAATCCGATGACGGGGAACCAAGCGGAACTGCAGGGAAACCCATTCTTGAAGTCATCAAAAATCAGCAACTGAAAAATGTGGCTATCGTGGTTACAAGGTATTTTGGGGGAATCATGCTTGGGGCTGGCGGTTTAATCCGTGCATATACGGATGGTGCTGTCGCGGCTATTGAAGCTGGAGAGGCCATAACCAAAGTGCTTCATCGTGAAGTGTTTGTGGAACTGGATTATACGTGGCTGGGAAAAGTGGAAAATGAATTAAGGAGCCGGGAAGTCCGTACGGGTGAAACTGGATTCACCGATAAGGTTACGTTGACTTGTCTTCCGCCGGATAGTGAAACCGAGGCTTTTATCGCCTGGATCACGGATTTGACGCAAGGGCAATCCCGGATCACGGAGGGACAGCGGCTTTATTTTATTGAAGGGGAATAAAATATATGGCTAGAAGAGCAGTCGAACAAGAGTTGTCGAGGGAGCGGATCCTGGAGGCGGCGAGACATCTTTTTATTACCAAAGGATACCGCGCCATTTCGATGCGAAGCATCGGCCAGCATCTGGGCTATAGTCATGGGTCGCTGTATTATCATTTTAAGGAAAAGGCAGAATTGTTCTATGCCATTGTGGTAGAAGATTTCAATCATCTGGGACATTTGCTGCTGCAAGCCATGGTCAGGCCAGTCGTGGGCGGTATGAGCAAGGTAGAACATATCATGTTGGAATTCATTCGTTTTGGTCTGGAGAATCCGTATCAATACGAGATTATGTTCATGATTCGGGATGAGGAGCTGTTATCCTATTGTCGTACGGAGCAGGGAAGATGCTTCGAATTGTTTGCTTCCATTGTCAGGCAGTACATGAACGAGGAAGGCTGTACGGATGAGGATATCCAATGTGTGCCGCGCACACTGTTTTTGTCCATGCACGGATTTATATCGTATTATATTCAGGATCGTGTAACGTTTGCTGAGATTGAATCGTCGGCATTATCTCATGTCAAAGTACTATGCCGCAATCTATAACACCAGCCTGGCGTCCTATAAAAGGCGCTTTTGTCGCACTCCTATACTTCAGGGCGGTGAATTGTCATAACATTAATTCTTTATAACGTTGTCTCGCGAAAGTTTGTTGGCGCGAAAGACCAAGACAGGCGGATCGTAGCCCTAAATCAGGGTTGTCCGCCTGTTTGCGTTTGGCTGAATTAGCCTTCCATGATCTTGATAAAATATTCCCGCTCACGAGGGCCGTCGAATTCGCTGAAATAAATACCCTGCCATCTACCGAGTAATAATCGGCCTTCATGAATAATCACCGTTTGAGATGGACCGGTTGTGATTGATTTCAGGTGGGAAGCGGTATTCCCCTCAGCATGTCGATATTGGGGATGTTCCCAAGGATACACTTCGTCCAGACGAAGCAGCACATCATGTTTAACATCCGGGTCGGCATTTTCATTAATCGCAATACCTGCTGTCGTATGGGGACAATAGACAAGTACAGTTCCGTTTTGTACACCGCTATTGCGGACAACCTGCTCCACTTCTCTTGTGATATCCTTGATTTCATCCCGTCTGGAGGTCGATATATTTTTCGTATATAACATCTGGCAGCACTCCTTATCCTCGTAAATTCTCTTCTAGATTGTACCTTAACCACTCTAATTCAAACAAACCACAATTCACGGGTAAAATTGTTAACAAATCATCTGCTAAACGCCCCGATTATATACAATAAAAGCATTGACGGTTAGCACTGCAAACTGGTAAAGTATCAGATAAGCAAAAAACCAAGTAGACTAATGGGAATAATATTAAAGAAATATAATCCAACTCAGGAAAATGAATGTATCAAAGCAGGGAGACTGCCGACCGGATATGGAACCGGAGGCTGGGAGGGAATGCAGCAATGAATACCGTTCTTCGTCACAAGGGATGGACTTGGGGATTCCGCAGTACTGTATTGCTATATTTTATTGTACTCATCGTGCTTCCGATTATCGGTGTGTACGTCAATTCCTTCTCTGAAGGATGGAGCAATTTTGCCGAGAGTGTCATGGATCCAATCGCGTGGAAAGCCGTATTGCTGACGGTTCGACTGGCTGTTGTCGCTACACTGATTAACGTGGTACTGGGCACCATGATTGCCTGGGTGCTCACGCGTTATCGTTTCTTTGGGAGATCGTTTCTCAACAGTCTCGTAGATCTGCCCTTTGCACTTCCTACTGCAGTTGGCGGGTTAATGATTATGCTGCTGCTTGGACCGGTCAGTGCTGTAGGCAAGCTGGCTGAAACCATGGGAATTGAAATTGTGTTCCATCAGCCTGCAATCGTTATTGCAATGACCTTTGTTACGTTTCCATTCGTGATTCGTGCGGTGCAGCCTCTGCTAGAAGAGATCGACCCTTCGGAGGAAGAGGCCTCCTATACCATGGGTGCATCGAAGGCGCGTACGTTCAGGCAGGTCATTCTGCCTTCTATGGCTCCAGGCATGATTAGCGGTGGCATGCTTGCTTTCTCCAGAGCACTTGCAGAATTTGGAGCAGTTGTGCTGGTGGCAGGCAACATCCCGGGCAGAACGCTGACGGCTTCCGTGTTTATCTACGGCGAGATCGAAAGTGACAATCCTACGGGTGCAGCTGCTGTATCCGTACTGCTCCTCACGCTCTCTTTCCTGATCCTCTGGCTGATTAATCTGGTGCAGATGCGGGGGAGAAGACGATGAGAAGGCTATTAATCGGACTTACGTTTGTGGTATTTATTGTGCTTCTGATTATTCCTTTGGGACGCATTTTGATCGGAGCATTTGAGGATGGTGCAGGAGGCTTCCTGGATGGGCTGATGCGCCCTGAAGCGCTGCATGCCTTGATGATGACCGGACTTGTGGTGCTGGTCGTCACGCTGTTAAATACATTGTTTGGCATTATGATGGCCATTTACCTCGTTCGTGCCGGATGGCTTAGTGATCGAATCAAGGGTTTGCTAAACAGTATCGTGGACCTGCCTTATGCGGTGTCTCCCGTCATTGGCGGGTTGATGATTGTATTGTTGCTCGGGCCGAACAGTATTATGGGTGGCTTTTTTGAAGGAATCGGCTTCAATGTGGTCTACGCCTTCCCTGGTATGGTCATTGCAACGCTGTTTGTCACATTCCCGTTGATGGTCAGGGAGGTTATGCCGGTCCTGCAGGAGCTCGGTTCGCAGCAGGAAGAGGCGGCTTCAACGCTTGGCGCGTATGGGTGGAGAACGTTCTGGAGTGTCACCTGGCCTTCCATCCGCTGGGCTGTCGTATACGGACTTGTACTTACCGTTGCACGATCGCTTGGAGAATTCGGTGCAGTGCTGGTGGTGTCGGGCAATATTATGAACAGAACGCAGACGGCAACAACGCTTGTTTATCAGGATGTTGAGAATTTTAATGTCTCTGCCGCAAATGGTGTGGCATTGGTACTGGTTACCTTCTCCGTTGGGCTGCTGCTCATGATGGAATGGGCCAAGAAGCGAAAGGAAGTGCATTGAGATGCATGTGGAAGTCCGTGATCTGAACAAACATTTCGGTCAATTTCATGCGGTAAAAGATGTCTCGTTCGATATTGCTAAAGGCCATTTGATCGGTCTGCTGGGACCTAGTGGAGGAGGTAAAACGTCTATCCTGCGCATGCTCGCCGGTCTGGAAAACCCGGATTCCGGAGAGATTCGCTTTCACGGCAAGGTGGTGAATCATCTGCCTCCGCAGGAGCGGGGAATCGGATTCGTTTTTCAGAACTATGCCTTGTTCAAACACATGACTGTTTTTGATAATATCGCTTTTGGACTTAAGGTCAAAAAGACACCCAAAGCCCAGATTCGTGATCGGGTCATGGAACTTGTCGAGCTGACCGGGCTAAAAGGTTTTGAACAGCGCTATCCGCATCAACTGTCCGGTGGACAGCGTCAGCGTGTCGCATTTGCCAGAGCATTGGCTCCTGAGCCGCAGCTGCTGCTGCTGGATGAGCCTTTTGCCGCCATCGATGCCAAGATTCGCCAGGAGCTGCGTTCATGGTTGAGAGAGCTGATTGAGCGGGTTGGCATTACCTCGATATTTGTAACACATGATCAGGATGAAGCGATCGAAGTTGCAGATGAAATCATGATTATCAGCCAAGGCCGTTTAGAGCAAAAAGGCACACCTTGGGATATCTACAAAAATCCACAGACTCCTTTTGTGGCAACCTTTATTGGTGAATCCACTGTTGTGGAGGATGCCTCGCAGCTTAAAGGCTTCGAACATGCGGTAGAAGGAGATCATACACGCGCCTTGATCAGGCCGGAGTATATCGAGATTGGTCTGAAAAACGAATTCTCCATGCTGTCAGCTACCGAAAAGGGCACGGTGAAGCATCTTCACTTTCGCGGTAGTGAGTGGATGGTGGAAGTCGAGGTACAGGGCCACAAGCTGATCACCTATCGTTCACTTGAGAAAACGACACTGGAGATTGGTCAACAGATTCGTGTGCTTGTACACCGGGCTTATCTGTTTAATGACACGGATAGCTGGGTTGTCGAGAATCGTTTGAAGGAAGATCCAATGCCGGTCATGATCTAAAATGCGCTCGAAAGAGAGGCTGCCCCATGCAGACGATGAAGAAGAAAATAATCCCCTTATACGCTGCCCTTATGCTTCTGCTCGTCTGCATGACCGTAGGCTGCAGTAATCAGGAAGCGGAAGGCGAACAGAACGGACCCTCTGCAGCTGAACAATCCAATACGCTTGTCATTGGTGCATACAGTGTAGCCAAAGATGCTGTAGGAGAGCTGCTGCCCAAGTTCAAGGAGCAATGGAAGGCAAAAACCGGACAGACGGTCAATTTCCAGGAGTCCTACGAAGCCTCAGGTACCCAAGCAAGGGCCATTGTTGGCGGTTTCGAGGCCGATGTGGCATTGCTCGCCATGGAAAGTGACATCGATAAGCTGGTCAAGGCCGACCTGGTGACCTCCGATTGGAAACAAACGCCGAATGACGGCATGATTACCCGTTCCATTGTTGTTCTTGGAACAAGGGATGGCAATCCGCTTGGAATTCGTGATTTTGAAGATCTGACCAAGCCGGGAGTCAAGGTGCTGTATCCCAATCCCAAAACGTCAGGCGGAGCCCAGTGGGATATTAATGCAATCTACGGGGCAGGACTGAAGCTGTCGGAAGAAAAGGGCCAGAAAGACCCTGCCGCTGCCAAAGCGTTTCTGGAGAAGGTGCATGTGAATGTCGAGTCGCTGGATAAGAGCGGCCGATCTTCCATGGCAGCCTTCGAATACGGCGTCGGCGATGTCATCGTGACTTATGAGAATGAACTGCTTGCCCGTATTGCCCAGGGTGTTAAGTACGATATCGTTGTACCGAAGAATACAATCCTGATTGAAAATCCGGCGGTAGTCGTGGATAAATACGCGGATAAACACGGGAATAGGGAGTTGGCAGAGGCCTTTGTGGACTATCTGCGAACTCCGGAGGCTCAGCGCATATTTGCCAAGCATGGTTTTCGTTCGGTAGACCCTGAAGTGTTTGCGGAGACCGAATCCACGTTTCCAACGCCTGAAGGTCTGTTTGATATCAACTACCTTGGTGGATGGGACGAAGTGCGCAGTACGCTATATTCCAAACGCGGAGTCTGGTATCAGGTACTGGCGGGATTATAGTTGGGTAAACGTGTAATCGCAGCATTGACATCAAGCCTTCATTTCGCGGAATATAGTAGAGATGAAGGTTTTTTGCTGTAAAAGGAAATCATAGAGTAGTGTAAGGCCATCCTACCAGAAGGTCTTGCAGGAAGGTGAGAGATGATGAGTACAGAGATCAAATTATCCCAAAGTACAGCCATTCGCCTGGAACAGGCCCGTGGCAAAGGCATGTCTGAAGACCAAATACTCCAGGCTATCAAGGCCAAGGACGTGGCTGCTTTTGATGCCGTTTCGGAAGAGCACTACAGATATGATGATTTTATCT
>NZ_JAKRNM010000007.1 GCF_022346995.1 Paenibacillus sp. ACRRY
AGATTTCCCAGTATGTAAGACCCCTTGAAGACGACGAGGTAGATAGGCTGGGGGTGGAAGTGCAGTAATGCATGGAGCTGACCAGTACTAATCGGTCGAGGGCTTATCCAAATTGCAGGTTTTAAGTCGCAAGTTTCGTTTCGGATCTAGTTTTCAGAGAATAATCTCTGAATAATATTCCCTGATAGCTCAGTTGGTAGAGCACTCGACTGTTAATCGAGTTGTCACAGGTTCGAGTCCTGTTCGGGGAGCCATATGGAGAGGTGTCCGAGTTGGCCGAAGGAGCACGATTGGAAATCGTGTAGGCGCCACAAGCGTCTCGAGGGTTCGAATCCCTCTCTCTCCGCCATAGTAAGGCCCGTTGGTCAAGGGGTTAAGACACCTCCCTTTCACGGAGGTAACAGGGGTTCGAATCCCCTACGGGTCATTATTTTCACCTCAAAAAAGAGGTTGATTTTAACAACAGTTTTATGTTAAGATCATAAATGTGTTGTTCGGAGGCTTAGCTCAGCTGGGAGAGCATCTGCCTTACAAGCAGAGGGTCGGGGGTTCGAGCCCCTCAGCCTCCACCATATAACTTTTATAACGACGCGGGGTGGAGCAGCCCGGTAGCTCGTCGGGCTCATAACCCGAAGGCCGCAGGTTCAAATCCTGCCCCCGCAATTATACTTTCTTTACAGAAAGTGATCTGGAACCGTGGTGTAGTTGGCCTAACATGCCTGCCTGTCACGCAGGAGATCGCGGGTTCGAATCCCGTCGGTTCCGCCATTTTTACCCTACATGAGGAATCTGTTCACTAAGTCTGTTATATGGCACCGACGCCCAGGATAAAGTGTAACGTTCATGTTTAGACTTTATTATGGCTCGGTAGCTCAGTCGGTAGAGCAGAGGACTGAAAATCCTCGTGTCGGCGGTTCGATTCCGTCCCGAGCCACCATTATCACTACAATTTAATACGCCGGTGTAGCTCAACTGGTAGAGCAACTGACTTGTAATCAGTAGGTTGGGGGTTCAAGTCCTCTCGCCGGCACCACTATGGAGGATTAGCGAAGTGGCCAAACGCATCAGACTGTAAATCTGCTCCCGTACGGGTTCGGTGGTTCGAATCCATCATCCTCCACCAGTTTTTAGGGGCATAGTTTAAAGGTAGAACAACGGTCTCCAAAACCGTTGGTGTGGGTTCAATTCCTGCTGCCCCTGCCAATTAACTTTTTAAGTAATAACGCATATGGCGATCGTGGCGAAGTGGTTAACGCACCGGTTTGTGGATCCGGCATTCGGGGGTTCAATTCCCCTCGATCGCCCCTTTGTTTTTATTGGGGATTAGCCAAGCGGTAAGGCAACGGACTTTGACTCCGTCATGCATAGGTTCAAATCCTATATCCCCAGCCATTTTGCGGACGTGGCTCAGCGGTAGAGCATCGCCTTGCCAAGGCGAGGGTCGCGGGTTCGATTCCCGTCGTCCGCTCCAAAATATGGCGCCATAGCCAAGTGGTAAGGCACAGCTCTGCAAAAGCTTTATCCCCAGTTCGAATCTGGGTGGCGCCTCCAGTATATTTTTAGTGAATATACTACAACATGATATGCCGGCGTGGCGGAATGGCAGACGCGCTCGACTCAAAATCGAGTGGGAAACCGTGGAGGTTCGAGTCCTCTCGCCGGTATAACGTATAACCCTGTGGATTGCTTAGACAATTCACAGGGTTATTTTTATTACTTTAGTTTTCGCAATGGATGAGTAGTTAACTATATGAGGTTGACGTTTGGGCCGATTAGATATATTGTAGATAAATAAAGTCTATGATGATACTGGCTACACGGTATTGAGATACTTTTGCTGGTTTAAAGAGAGAAGGGCCTTTCTGGTGAACTTTTGATTTTATTACATAGAACGGAGTGAAACGAA
Organism: Paenibacillus sp. ACRRY; assembly: GCF_022346995.1. GTDB lineage: Bacteria > Bacillota > Bacilli > Paenibacillales > Paenibacillaceae > Paenibacillus. The sequence goes on from NZ_JAKRNM010000007.1 coordinate 1,907, forward strand.
ATGCTTAAGGAAAAAGTGTCTCAGGAGAACAATTCAGTTAATTATTCAGAACTATTATTTGATCTATCGATCTGGGAAGAGGCGTGGAAGCAGCGGCCAAGGAATTCAAGATACAAGAATAAGAGTGCGCCATTCGAAACGGAAGAAGCATTTGAACGCTGGGCACGAGACTATCACCTTCAATCCTTTACAGAGGAAGGTAAGAAGCGTTCCGAGCGCATCATGAGCTGGATTGAGAACCAGGGCGTAGACTTTAGTGATTTATCCATATTGGACATTGGAGCGGCTTCGGGCATTTTTACAATTCCTTTTGCAGAAAAGGGGGCAACTATCACTGCAGTCGAACCTTCTGAACTGCTTATTTCTTTGATGAAAGAGACAATCCCAAACAGATTAGCGTCTAATATTGAAATTGTTTCTGAACGTTTTGAAGAAATATCGATTCAGGAGAAAGGCTGGGAACAAAAATATGATTTTGCCTTCGCCTCTATGTGCCCAGCAATGTCCGATTGGGAAACAGTTGAACAGGCAATTCAAAGTGCTCGCAAATACGTCTATATCAGTGCCATGGCTGGTCCGAGAGTGCATACGTTAATAGACGAGTTAAAAGAGGTACTTCATGTTAATCCACCTTATCGTTCGGGAGATATGGGTTATATACAGCAGCTGCTATTCTTGAAGGGTTACGCGTATACGTCGTTAATTACAAATGAAGTCAACACTATTGAGATGCCTGTTCAGCAAGTTGTAGATCATTTACAGGAATGGCTAAACACCTATGGATTGCCATCGGACGCAGACTCACTATACAAGGCTGAGCACTATATCCGAGGTGCCTATCCAGACGGGGTGGTTACCTTCCTACGTGGCGGCAGGTTCGGAAAAATACTAATTCAGCTGGACCAGCAAAACATGAAGATTGTTCGTAAGAAAGAAGCTAAGAAATAAAACCATGTTTAATTCAATAAAAAGGGAGCAGATCATCTGCTCCTTTTCGTTTGTCTCATAAACAATTATTTCATGGAAGAGTGAAGAGGCTTTTGTTTACGTTCCCGGTACTGACCGGGAGTGATACCCTCCCATTTTCGAAACGAGCGGATAAAGTTTTGCGGGTTGTTGTAACGAAGCCGAGCAGCAATATCCTTAATGGTCAGCTCGGTTTCATCCAACCACTTTCGGGCCATCTTGAACCGATACTGTGACAAATATTCACTGAAGGCGTAGCCTGTTTCTTTACTGAACACAGTGCTCAAATAGCTTGCATTATAATGGAGCCTACAAGCACACTCTTCGAGTGTCAGATCGGTATCGTATTCCTGATGGATAATAGCAATCATTCTTTCCGAGATCTGCTGATGCTGCGCATATTGCCTTTCTCTGAGGATGCCAATAACCGGCCTAATGATACGGTAAGTAAACCATTGTTCGACATCGGCAGCCGTTTGCAGAGCGAGCAGTTCCTTGATCATTGGTCTGTGTTCAGAAGAGATCTGTGCAAGTCGAATACCGGACTCCTGTATCATCTGTAATATATGCATCAATAATCGGGTTAAACCAACCTGGTACTCTTCCTCGGTCCATTCCATATGATACACACGCTGGAGCAACTGATGTAATAGTACGGAAGCTTCTGCCTCATCTGCAGATAGAATGGATTGCATAAGACGATGTTCGAGGGACTCAGGGTATGGTAGCGTCCACATGGAAGAATAAATGGTCTCTTCCTCATGTTGTTTGACGCTAGGTCCTGGTATGATCTGCTGCTGCAACAGCTTCATGGCTTCAACATATGCCAGGTGTATTTCTGAAATGGAAGTATACGGTTGGCTGAAACGGATATTCATCTGAAGATTCAAAATTTCACTCACTCGATGGTGTAGCAGCTCCGCTATTTCGTAAAGTTCTTTTGAAAACACGGAATTGTCCATTTCTACAGTACCTATTATTGTTACTACAGTCTGTTCCACAATGATCGGAAGGAGCTGTCGATCCTTATTGATGGATTCTTCCACTATATTTTGAACGGCAAATAACAGGAGATCGAGATCGTGATGATCATACTTCGTTTGACTTGCCAAATCGATCTGTAGGGTCAATACGGCTATTTGTTGCCACTGAATAAGATGATCTCTGTAGCCAAGATCGCTCAAGTTTTGGTGCAGAATACCGGGCGAGCAATCGCCTAGAAGCATATTTATCATAAACTGAGTGCGTGCCTGCAAAACGTATTGATTCAATTTATACTCCATCTGGGATCGAGAAGCTGAAAGCTGAGTAATATGGGCCTTGATTTGCTCGAATTCATCTTGAGGTGGTAAAAAGGATTGTTGCAAATTCTGATTCGATAAGACTCTGTCAGTGATTCCTAGCTGTGATAGCAGGTTTCGTATGGGGACATGCAAATGCCTTGAACCTAACCATGCGAATAATAAGGAGAGTAGAAGGAGTATTATCCCGACAGACAAGGTATACAGTGCGACCTCAGCATACTCTTGGGACAGGACATTCTTGGGTGTAATTAAAATATAAGTCCATCCCTTTAACGGTGTCTTAGCGAAGGTTAAAGAATATTCCGTATCAGCAATTCGAATCTCGTGGTATTCCTTTGAAGCAGCAGACGTATTCGGAGAGAGCAATTCGCTCATGTCCATTTTAGATTCAATATCTTCTATGCTCATTGCTGATAAGGGTTGTCCAATATACATAGGATCAGGGTGAACAAGAATTCGCTGTTCCCGGTTCACAATAATCAATTCTGAAGCAGACATATCCATGTCAACGGATTCAGATAGAATAGAATGATGCAATGAGCATGCAGGAAGTCCGCCAATCAAAGCTGAGTCAGTGGGTGCATTCATAAGCGAGATGGATCTGCCGAGCACGATATGATAGTTACATCCGGACGGAGATCCCTGTTCATTATGCTTAAATACAGATGAGGGAATCAGCTGCCAGCCAGAGGTCAGGGTTTTGGTCAATAAATCTCGCATGGGAAGAACCAAAGGGAAGTCCGTGTTGAGATACAACCCTGCATGATCGACCAGCCAATCCTTAGTTTGATTAACCAGCGTAATATCCATTAAGGGCTCCCAGGATCGCATATGTTGAAATTCAGATTGAAGCAGGTTCACTGTTGTTAATGTATCACTTGGAAGTGTAGCCGACAGGGATTGAAGTGTAATAGGAGAGCGGGTCGCCTGATCCAGCATATAGCTGACAGTGTTAAGCTTATTTTCGACGCTCGACTGCATCTGTAAAAGAAGTTGTCTATTCGCCTGCATACGATGCAGTTCCGTCTGTTTCATAGAAAATAGAACTGCCGCTATTCCGGCCAGCAGAATAGGCAAGGTACTGAGCAAAATGCCAAACAAGATCATTTTATGAAGAAAGCTGATGGATCGCACAGCCCCACTCCTAACTCCTGAATTAGGATCGTACTGCTTCTATTTTAGTAAACGCTTACATTATTAACAACATAAATTTGTTTATCTGGATAAAAAAGTATTTAAATGTTGGTTGTGCAGAGCTTTTCATTCAACCGTACATCATTTGGGGGAAACGAAATACTTTTGTAAACGTACATAAGGCTTAAGGGCAGATCATATCAAAGGCGGTTACATGCTCAGATATGGTTAAGACACTCTAGTCGGATAAGGGTATATGAGGTATCCCAATCTCAAGCTCATTATATGTCGACAGAGGTCTGATGTAAGGACAGACGGAGGTCTAACCTCATCCCCGACCTGAGTCTAGGATGAAAAACCGTCCGCGGTCTGTTTTGAAAAGTCCCCGTTTCCCCTAGAATAAAGACATAAGGTTGAACAAGAAACAACAAACACAAATGAGCAAATAAACAAATCAAAATACAAACCGAAAGGGTGGTGAAAAAATTATGAGATGGAATAAGGGAAATGGTTGGGCGATTGTCCTGATTGCGCTGGGAGCTCTCATCCTTTTCGGAAAGTTAACTCCGCTTCTTGGACACCTGATGGGGTATCTGATTCCGATTCTGATGATTGCACTTGGTTACTACGGGGTTAAACGAGGAAATGTAATGCTGGGTTGGATCGTCTTGATTATCGGTATCCTGTCACTGATGGGTAAACTGGCTTGGTTGATCGGACCAATCATCGCCATCGGGTTAATCATCTTCGGTGTCTCGATGCTTAGCAACAATCGCAGTCGTCGTGGCCGCTACTAAATTATCACGATCTTGAAAAGGAGGACAGAACATAATGAGTGTATTTCGTCGAATGCGGGATATTACCGTAGCTACATTAAATGAACATCTGGAGCAAAGTCAGGATCCAGTCAAACTGATTGATCAGTTTCTGGTCTCGACCCGCCAAGACATTGGCGAAGCCGAGAAGCTTCGTCATCAATATGCAAGCCATACAAGACAGATGAAGCAGCAAGCCGACCAGGCAGCAAGTATGGTGCACAAACGTGAAGAGCAGGCTTCAATGGCTCTAAAAGCAGGAGAAGAGCATCTAGCTAAACTGGCCCTGCAGGAGAAAATTCTCCATGAGGAAAAAATGGAACAATACAATGAACTGTATGCCCAGAGCAATGCAGCATTACAGGAACTAGATGAACAGATTGACCAGCTGAAAGTGGAGTATCAGAATGTGTACAGCAAACGTCAATATTACTACGCTCGTATGCAAACCATTCAGTTGCAGCAACGAATGAATCAAAGAGGTCACTACAATAATCAGAATGTACCTCGAATGTTTAATCGCCTGGACGACCAAGTCTCTGATCTTGAATATGAGGCACAGAGTCTGAGAGACATTCGCCGTATGAGCCAGGATGGTTCAGGAACAGCAGGCAGTATGTCCTCCTCAGCCTTGGATAAAGAGCTGGAGCGCTTGAAACAGAAGCTGAACAATGACAGAAAGGAGTAGTCACATGAATAGATTATACCGCTCAACGCGTAATCGAAGGCTGACTGGTTTGATCGGCGGCATCTCTGAGAATCTTGGGTTAAGTTCCATGCTGCTACGTCTTATCTTCTTCATCAGTATTTTCGCTACGGGAGGTACATCATTGTTGATCTACTTCATCGCTGCATTGGTGGTGCCGAAGGAACCCTATCCTGCAGATCCATACGGATACAATTCCAGGATATAAGTAAACGAAAGGAGTAAGCACATGAGCAAATTATACCGCTCAACGCGTGACCGGATGCTAACAGGTTTGATCGGCGGGATATCCGAATCCATTGGAATGGACTCCACGCTGCTGCGGATCATCTTCGTCATCAGTATCTTTGTAACAGGCGGCACAGCGTTGTTAATCTACTTTATCGCAGCCCTGGTAGTACCAAAAGAACCATTCCCGCCTTATGACCCGTACGGTTACGGTCCCGGCCCTGGTCCAGGTCCAGGTCCAGGTCCTGGTCCTGGAAGAGGATACAACAGCTATGACCACGATCCGAACAGAGGTCCTTTCCGGGGGAACAATCAAGGTCACGGTAGCTTCGGTCCCGGCCCAGGATACAATAACAGACCGAATTCGGGTCCACGTTCATACGACAATAACAACTATGGAGCAGGTGCACCGCAAGAAAGTGAACTGGATTCCATGATGAAAGATATTGAGAAAAAAGCATTGAAAAAAGAAGTTGAAGAGCTTCGCCAAAAATTATCTCGTTACGAGAAGGGAGAAAAGTAAAATGGGAGTATTTAAACGGATTAAGGATATGACTAAAGCGTCGGTAAACGATATGTTGGATAAAGTGGAAGACCCGATTGTAATGTTGAACCAGTATTTGCGTGACATGGAGGCCGAAATTCATGAGGCTGAAGTAACAGTAGCCAAACAAATGGCAAATGAGCGTCGCATGAAACAACGACTGGACGAAGCGGAGCGTACATCGGTACAACGCGAGTCCCAAGCTGAAGCTGCTCTGGCTAATGGTCAGGAAGAAGTAGCTCGCAAATTGCTGGAAGAGAAAATCTACTTCGATCAAAAAATTACGGAATATAGTGAACTGCACGCACAATCTGAAGCACAAGCCAAAGACTTGCTGCAACAGCTCCATGACATGAAAGACGAGTTCTACAAAATGCGTAACAAACGCAATGAGCTCGTATCCCGTGCACAAATGGCCAAAGCTAAGAAGCAAATGTCTTCCATCAACAGCTTGCATTCAATCGAAAGTGGTAGTGCATCGCTTGGATTCCATCGCATGGAAGAGAAAATCATGCAGCTGGAAGCAGAAGCAGACGTATCCCGTGCACCTTACCGGAACACACAATCTACGTATACTAATCCTGTAGATGTTGAAAAACAATTCAAGGTAGATCAACAACTGCAAGCCCTGAAAAACAAACTGGGCAACGGATCGAAAAATGAAACTGGCGGTACTTCTAAAGAATAACTGTTCGCTCAGCAGACAATATGATATTCTATAAATCGTGAATAAAGAACGGTTTGTAGAACAAAGGTTAAGCCATACAGGTCATTATCGCCTGGTATGGCTTTTCCAACGAATAGGGAAAATCAACTTGCAGAGGAGGTGCGGCAGAGATGAACAAAAAAGAACAATGGCTTGCATTTGCGATCATCATTATCGGTATAATCATGCTATTGAATCAGCATATTAATCTGCTGACGGCTGCCGCACTGATCCTGTTAACGATTGGAATGGTCCAGGTTCGTAAAGGAGATACGCACAAAGGTCACCGCTATTTGGCGATTGGTGGATGTCTTTTGCTGCTTGGGAACCTAATGATTGTATTTTTAATTGTACTGGCTTCACTAGCCTATTTTTATTCCAAAAACAAAAAGATGCATCTGCATGGCGATGTCATGCGCAAACAGAATTTTTTGGCCCGCTACTACTGGGATCAGGTACCTTGGACGTTACGAAGCATGAGCCTATGGCACGCTATTGGGGAAGTCAATGCAGATCTGTCTCTCTCCATTCCGGAAGAAAAACAGACCATTGTATTGTTGCAAGGGGTTATGGGGAATGTTCGGCTGACACTGCCTGAGGATTACGGAGTAGAGATTGAGGCTTCGGTCATGTTTGGACGAATTAGTCTGAATGGAGAAAAAGACAGTGGCATGATGAACAAGTTGATATGGAGAACTCCTGGTTATGAAACCAGTGAACATAAAGCAAAATTTGTTATTTCTTATATTGTTGGCGACCTAAGCATTCGTAATCCGTAATAAATGAATAAGTGAAGAAAAGGAGGAGACCCGGTTGAAGACAAAACGACATACCGACATGGTAACCCGAAGTATGGGTGAAGGGATCCTCCTTGTTTTCATTGTGCTCGCTGTTATCTTATATGTGTTGTATACATATGGTTATCTTGCTCCGTTTGCTGGATGGAGGCATCTGATTCAGTCTGGCTTAGCACTGGTTTTATTGCTAATAGGCATCGGAGCGGCTTTTGGCTTCTATCAAAGTTATCGGGTTAAGCGCAGGCTTGAATTGCTGCGGGAAACCCTTCTACAATGGGAAAAGGGATCTTTATCGCGCACTGTACCCGATCTGGGGATTGACGATGTAGGCCGTTTAAGCGAACAGCTCGGGCGGATCGGCAAGAAGTGGGAAGATCAGGTGACCTCGCTGCAGCGACTATCGACCAACAATGCACAGCTGGCAGAGCAAGCCAGAATAACGGCAATTGTGGAAGAGCGGCAGCGATTGGCACGAGAGCTGCATGATGCCGTATCCCAGCAGTTGTTTGCCATTTCGATGACTGCCACAGCGGTTGGACGAAAGATGGAAAAGGACTTTGCACGTGCCCAGCGGCAGGTGGCGTTAATTGAGGAAATGGCTTCGGTAGCCCAGTCCGAGATGCGTGCGTTGCTGCTGCATTTGCGGCCGGTGTATCTGGAAGGCAAACATTTGGAACAGGGCCTGAAAGATCTTGTCATGGAATTAAAAACCAAAGTACCCATGGACATTGTGCTTGAGATGGATGAAGATATCCATTTGGTCAAAGGCATTGAGAACCATCTGTTCCGTATTATTCAGGAAGCGATGTCCAATACACTGCGTCATGCCAAGGCAGAAAAAATGGAGATTCGGCTGCAGCGCCGGACCGATGCGATTCGTGTACTTATTCGTGATGATGGTCAGGGGTTCGATCTGGATGACCAGAAGCAGGCTTCCTATGGTCTGGCCAACATGCGAGAACGCGTTACGGAAATCGGCGGAGCCATTCAATTCGTAACGGCACCCGGTAAGGGAACCCGAATTGAGATAACGATACCTTTGATGAGCGATGAAAGTGAGGAAGAACATGTCAATGGAACCGGAAGTAGAAACGGAGACGGAAACGTCGATCAAAGTGTTGCTCGTGGATGACCATGAAATGGTACGGATCGGCCTCGCGGCCGTGCTCGATACGGAGGACGGAATTGAGGTTGTGGGTGAAGCGGGAAGTGGCGAGGAAGGCATTCGACTGGCACAGGAGTATAAGCCGGATGTTGTTCTGATGGATCTAGTCATGGAAGGCATGGACGGAATCGAGGCTACCCGGCAGCTGCTCAAAATGTATCCGGAATGCAAAGTCATCGTACTAACCAGTTACCTGGATGATGAGAAGATGTATCCCGTTATTGAGGCAGGCGCCTTCAGCTATCTGTTAAAGACATCAAGAGCCAATGAAGTGGCAGATGCCATTCGTGCTGCGGCACGCGGACAATCGGTTCTTGAATCACAGGTGGCCTCCAAAATGATGAATCGATTCCGGCAGCCTCAGGCAGCAGCGCCAGCGCATGAAGAGCTTACTGACCGGGAGATGGATGTGCTTCGTTTACTCGCGAAAGGCAAGTCCAATCAGGATATAGCCGATGATCTGATCATCGGTATCAAAACAGTCAAGTTCCATGTAACGAATATCCTGGCCAAACTTGGTGTGGATGACCGGACACAGGCAGCCATCTATGCCTATAAAAATGGTCTAGCAGAGTAAGAAGATTGTAGTGTGAACGACTTTAATCAGCAAAATTCATTGGACAGAAAACGTACTTAACTAATTTGAATAGCATAGATAGGCAAGTTGAAAGGTCTGCTCTACCATGCATATGGTGGAACAGGCCTTTTTTTGTGATGTCCAAAGAAGTTTAGCAAATGGGGAAAGGGGGCATGCTGTTGATAGATTCATAGAATGAAAGAGAGAGCGGAGGATAACCATGTTAAATCGCTGGATGACTGCAGGTATAGTGGCAATGGCACTTATTATTGTTATAAGTATGACGAAGGCATATGCAGGGAGTAGCGAGTCAGAAGGTGCCAAATTGGAACAGTTGATACATACTTCGAACGTGGCTATGGATCAGGTGGAACGCATGATTATCAAATGGCAGGGACAAGGGACAGGGAGTGCAGAGGAACAAGCAGCCCGGTTATCGGAGCAATTAGGACTGCCACAACCCGTTTTGGGCCGCCAGACAGGTCATGATGTATATCGCAGCGAGGTTCAGGCTGAAGGAGAACGTGCAGGAATATTGGTAAATGCCGTCGTGACAGGAGAAAACGGATACTATGTTATTGTACAGTTGGCGGGTAATCGTTCCACTGAATTAAGCGAACTCATTTCTCTGCATGAACAGGTAGATCAGCTGCTTGCAGGTTCTGAGGTGGGAGCGACATGGAACCTAGCAGTCCAAGGCAGAGGAACAACGGATGCATCGGTTAGCAATCAACTAGAAGAGATGGAAGCTAAGCTCTCTGGCCAGCTGGGTATGCATGCAGCTGAGCGTTATACAGATGACAACACAGCAAGCGTATCCTACCGTGTCCCTGAGCTGCCGACTGCGATCCAGAGTGGCTCGGATGTTCTGAACATGCAGATTGCTGTACATCAGGATCAGGATAAGGGAAGCAATCGTATTACGTTAGGTTTTCCGGTCATCACTATAGAATATTGAAATGATATTAGGTGAATTTATAAGCTCGATCATGATTATTTATAGATGAATTTTCAGAGGAATGTTTGGAGAATTAAGGAGCTCCTTTATCAGGAAAATTAGTGCAACCCTTCAGGCAATATGCTAAAATGGCATCACATCCAAGAGGAAACTGCTGGTAATTGTCGGTTGTATGTTGTGCATATATAACACCATTACATAGCTCGGGAAGAGCAGAGAAAGAGTCTTCCCGGAAGGAAGAGGAGCCCATGGTCGAAAAACAAATGCAAGATGAAGTGCAGACGCCAGGCGCAGTATTTTTCATTTTTGGAGCAACGGGTGATTTGGCCCGCCGGAAGCTTTTTCCGGCAATCTATAGTCTTTACCGCGAAGGCAAGCTAGCTGAAGACTTTGCGGTTATTGGTGTAGCCAGACGTCCGAGGACGCCAGAACAATTCCGGGAAGACATCCATGAATCCATTAAGGAGTTCTGCCGCTATCCGGCAGGTGAACCTGATGAGTGGAATGCGTTTGTCGAGCATTTTGAGTATAAATCTCTTGATATTAATAACGTGGATGGCTTCAGAGAGTTACGAGATCAAACAGAAGGTTTGGAAGCGAAGTTCAACACGCCAGGTAACCGGCTGTTCTATCTGGCACTGGCTCCTGAGCTGTTCGGCAGTGTTTCTTATAGTTTACGTGATGGCGGAATGTTGGAGAGCCGAGGCTGGAACCGGCTTGTCATTGAGAAACCATTCGGGTACGATCTGCAATCAGCAGAGCAATTAAATGAGCAGATCCGTGAAGTGTTCCGTGAAGAGGAAATCTATCGGATTGACCATTATCTGGGCAAGGAAATGGTGCAGAATATTGAAGTGATTCGCTTTGGTAATGCATTTTTTGAGCCGCTCTGGAACAACAAACATATTGCGAATGTTCAAATCACGCTTGGTGAGACGGTTGGTGTGGAAGAACGTGGAGGTTACTACGATCATTCCGGTGCCCTGCGAGATATGGGACAGAATCATATGCTTCAAATGCTGACGATGATTGCGATGGAGCCGCCAAGCCGTCTATTTCCCGAGGATATTCGGGATGAGAAGGTGAAGGTGCTGCGTTCCTTGCGACCATTCACATCCGATGAAGAAGTGAGCAACAACGTTGTCCGTGGACAGTATACGGAAGGGGAGTATCGTGGAAAACAGCTTCCAGGATATCGTCAGGAGGACAAAGTTGATCCGGAATCAAATACAGAGACCTATTTTGCTGCGCGTGTATTTGTGGATAATTTCCGCTGGGCAGGTGTACCTTTCTACATTCGGACAGGCAAGCGTCTCCCGGTGAAAACGACCGAGATCGTGGTTGAATTCAAGTCCATGCCGAACAATGTATATCTGGGTAAAAAATATAAACTGGAACCGAATCTGCTTGTCATTCGGGTGAATCCGATGGAAGGCATTTATATTAAAATCAATGCCAAGAAACCGGGCTCGGACTCCGAAATTCAGCCACTCGCAATGGACTTCTGTCAGAGCTGCATGATTGGAATCAACTCGCCAGAAGCGTACGAGCGTCTGCTGCATGATGCAGCAGAAGGAGATTCCACGTACTTCACCCGTTGGGATGAAGTGGCGACCGCATGGTCGTTTGTCGATCGTATTGCTTCCGCATGGGCTGGAAATCATGGAGAACTGCACACGTATCCTGCAGGTACTTGGGGACCGGAAGCGACAGGGAAGCTGCTGGAGCAGGATGGTTTCCACTGGTGGCCGGTGAATGGGCAGGACGAAGACAGTGTTATTTGGCAGGTGAACAACTAATCCAGTAAATCTTGTTTTCAAGAAGCCTTGGATAGGACGTGAGTGCGCGTTCTTCCGGGCTTTTTTTGGCATAGGAGAAAGAAAAGAATAATAAGGAAATAAGTAAATAAAAATAAGTTGTTGACAAAAAGTAAGTGAATAACTTATACTCAACTCAAGAGATAAAGAAATTACGCAAAAAGAAAAACGGATGAAGGAGTTCTAAGGAGTTCTTCGAAACGATAGATTATTCATGAGATGAAATTTGAACCAGGTGAAGGGGTTACGAGGACATTCATGAAGGTACATTTTAGCATAATATCTTTAATCTAAGAATACTATTTTGTAACTATTTGAATGGAGGAAAAGGACATGTTGGATGTGGGAATTTTGTTGATTCGTTTGGTAATCGGTTTGTCGTTTATGGCTCATGGTGCACAGAAACTGTTTGGTTGGTTCGGGGGTTATGGGATCAAGGGTACAGGCGGATGGTTTGAGTCCATGGGGATGAAGCCTGGCGCACTCGTTGCACTGCTGGCAGGTTTGGCGGAATTCGGTGGCGGCTTGCTGCTGGCTCTGGGTCTGCTGACTCCAGTAGGTGGCATTCTGATTGCACTGACCATGGTAATCGCGATTGTGAAAGTTCATGGTGCGAATGGATACTGGTCTACACAAAACGGTTTTGAGTATAATCTCGCGATCCTGGTGATCGGTGTGGCATTGGCTCTGACTGGTGGAGGACAATACGCACTGGATGCATTAATTTTCTAAGAGAGCTGCGAAACGTGAATTAGGAGTACCTGGATGCCATTCTATTGGCTGAAAGGTGCTCTTTTTTTGCGATTGGAAAAGTGAAGAATCCTTTGCAGGTAATCGGTTATTTTCGGTAAAGATTATGGTACAATAGGAGAGTTGGGTAAGAATCAGGTTAACGGTTTGTAAAGCAGCACAGGAATAGGGAGGATGAACTCCGTTGTAAATGTGTAAAATTAAACCTAATGTGCAAAAATCGAAGGAAACAATCAACCGGTATCGCCGGATTGCATAAAAGATTGAGATTAGACCGGCCAGGCCGGTAATTAACGTTGAATGAACGGATGAAAGGGATAGAACCTATGAGCAAAGCAGATAACATTCTTCAACAGGAAGTGGACAAACGCCGGACGTTTGCCATTATCTCTCACCCGGATGCGGGTAAAACCACCTTGACCGAGAAGCTATTGCTGTTCGGGGGCGCGATTCGTCTCGCCGGTACGGTCAAAGCGCGGAAAGCAAGCAAGCACGCTACAAGTGACTGGATGGAAATTGAGAAACAGCGGGGGATCTCGGTTACATCTTCCGTCATGCAGTTTGACTATCTGGGTCATCGTGTAAACATTCTGGATACTCCGGGTCACCAGGACTTCAGTGAAGATACCTATCGTACACTGACGGCTGCAGACAGTGCAGTCATGTTGATTGACGTGGCCAAAGGTGTCGAGGCACAAACCATCAAGCTGTTCCAGGTTTGTGCAAAGCGAGGTATTCCGATCTTCACGTTCATCAACAAGCTGGACCGTGAAGGACAAAGCCCGTTTGATCTGATGGAAGAGCTCGAAAACGTACTGGGTATTCGCTCCGTACCGATGAACTGGCCAATTGGTACAGGACGCGATCTGTGCGGCGTGTATGACCGGATGAAAAATCAGGTGGAATTGTTCCAAGGGGACGATCACTCCACGATTAAAGTGCAAAAAGTGGACGGCTACGAAGATCCAATTATCCGCGAGATGGCGGGAGAATATCTTCATGATCAGTTGTGTCAGGATCTGGAACTTCTGGATGTAGCGGGAGATCAGTTCGACATGGAGAAGGTACAACGTGGAGAGCTCACACCGGTATTCTTCGGCAGTGCCATCAACAACTTTGGTGTGCAGACATTCCTGGAGAACTTCCTGCAGCTCGCTCCTAAGCCTGAGCCGCGTCACAGTACGGCGGGTGAGATCGAGCCGACGAATGAGAAATTTAGCGGATATGTATTCAAAATCCAGGCAAACATGAACCCGGCACACCGCGACCGTATCGCGTTCTTGCGGATTGTATCCGGTAAATTCCAACGGGGGATGAGTGTTAAGCATAACCGTGTGGGGAAAGAGATTAAGCTGTCGCAACCACAGCAATTCCTGGCTCAGGACCGGGATATCGTAGAAGAGGCATATGCTGGCGATATCATCGGATTATTTGACCCGGGTATTTTCCGGATTGGCGATTCGCTTAGTCAGGGAAGTGAGGTTGTATTTGATGAAATGCCAACCTTCTCGCCAGAGATTTTTGCCAAAGTAACCGTCAAAAATGCATTGAAACATAAACAGTACCAAAAGGGAATTGACCAGTTGACGGAAGAAGGAACAATCCAGGTGTTTAACACGGTGAGTTTCGATGAAACACTGCTGGGTGTTGTAGGTCAGCTCCAGTTCGAGGTATTCGAATACCGGATGAAAGGCGAGTACGGGGTAGATGTACAGCTGCAGCGCATGCCTTATCAGTTTGCTCGCTGGATCGTGGACGAGAATCTGGATCCGAGCAAATTCCGGATTAACTCTACCCTGGTGAAGGATAAAAAGGGGAATTACGTTGTCCTGTTTGAGAATGAGTATGCGATGAGAACGGCAATGGACAAAAACCCGACTGCTCAATTCCTTGAGACTGCTCCATAAGTTTAGCTTAATATGAAGCCATTATAATAATGGCTGTAATACAGCAATTGTAAAGATCCCTCCGCCTTCTGGCGGGGGGATCTTTTGCTTCTCACCTTACTTAAATGGCAGGTATGATCCAGCCGGATAAGGGAAAGCTTTCTTTTGCAGGCAGAACAAACGTGATGACGGTTACCGATCCCTTTCAATACCCCAACTAGCGAAGCGGTTGAACGGGGATGGTGTGCAGATGCTCCTGCGCGACTTGAATCAACTCATCCTGCTTCGCAGAATCAGTGTTCTTCCAGATCATTTCGAAAATGGCGCCAAGTCCGGGCAATGCGGCTTCCGGTCCGTCAACAGAACCTTCAATCATCTCGCGGAGCTGATCATCACTCTTGTCATGAACTTTATGAACAATCGCTTCACGCAGGCTTAATGTAATTGGCATCGCAATTCCCTCCTCGTATATTCGGCTGCTCCTATACTGTTCCCTGGGAAGCGTGAGCGCATTCAAGTTTATCTGGCTTTGTGGTATACTACGAAGGATATTTAAGTAAGCATTGACATCTGAAAGGATGAGCAAGAGCTGAAGTGCAGCGGGAGGTTAAGACCCTAATGGCTAAGAAACAGTATGCCGTAATTGGCATGGGGCGGTTCGGATCGAGTGTGGCCAATGCGCTGAGCGGTATGGGATTCGACGTACTGGCAATTGATGCGGACGAGCAGCGGACTCAGGAAATGTCCAATGTGGTGACTCATGCTGTATCGGCAGATTCAACGGATGAAGAAGCGCTGCGAGCGCTGGGCATACGAAATTTCGACGTTGTCGTTGTGGCAATCGGTGAAGATATTCAGGCGAGCATTTTGACGACCCTGATTTTGAAAGATATGGGTGTACCGGTTCTGATCGTCAAGGCACAAAATGAGCTTCATGGTAAAGTGCTGCAAAAGATTGGAGCAGACAAGGTCATTTATCCTGAGCGGGATATGGGGCTGCGTGTAGCTCATCATTTGACCTCTCCGAACATACTGGATTACATCGAGCTGTCTGAAGATTACAGTATATTGGAGATGAGAGCCTCCGAGCAGATGATCGGCAAAAACCTGTTGGAGCTCAATATTCGTGCACGCTTTGGTTGTAACGTCATGGCGATTCGCAGCGGGAATTCCATGAATATCTCTCCGTATGCCGAAGATCGGATTGAAGCTGGGGATGTATTGATCATAGTGGGCCACAAGGACCATTTGACGAAAATGGAGCTTGCCTATCCGAAGTGATCTCTCGGAGTCACCCGGAGTAAATTGAACGGCAGACGGGAAGGATGGAAAGATGGATATAGTATCACCGCAAAATACACGTGTGAAGGAATGGGCACAGCTGCTGGAGAAGAAGCACCGTACCCGTCAGCATAAATATATCATTGAAGGCATTCACCTGGTTCAGGAAGCACTACGTGCACAGGCTGATCTCGAATGCATTGTTTACGATGGTGAGCAAGGAGTGCCTACAGAACTGGCTGGCCTTGAAGGACCGCTTCAACGTATAGAATGGATCAGCGTATCGCCGGCTGTGATTGCTAAATGTACGGATACGATGACACCTCAGCCTGTATTTGCCATTGTTTGGAAAGGTCGTGAGCCGCTGGAAAGCCTGCTCTCTGGAGAGCGTCGGCTTGTTGTGGTGCTGGATGGGGTGCAGGACCCGGGTAATGTAGGGACGATCATTCGCAGTGCTGATGCAGCCGGAGCAGCCGGTGTAGTGCTAGGTGCAGGCTCTGCCGATGTGTATAATCCGAAGACGATTCGTTCAACGATGGGATCATTGTTTCATTTGCCCATTGTGGAAGGGCAGCTCGAATCTATGCTTCCAGAAGCGAAAGCAGCGGGTGTGAAGCTCGTAAGTACTTCTTTGCAGGCAGAGTATTCATGTTATAGCTATGATTTTACTCAATCCGTTTGGCTAGTGATCGGCAATGAGGGCAAGGGGATATCCGAGTCTACCGCAAGGCTTGTGGATGATGCGATAACGATACCGATGCAGGGACAAGCAGAATCGTTGAATGCTGCAATGGCGGCGACGATTTTGATGTTCGAAGCCATGAGACAGCGGATGGTTTAGTTTATAGATCGGTAAATATGTGGTTTGATATAGGACAAAGATTTAAGAAAAACAAATCAAGCTTATTCCTACTTTCGTGAGAGATAGGGATGAGCTTTTTTCTTTAGGATTAGAAAGTTAATAAAAAAAATCGAACGAAATCCTTCCCATATACCAATATATAGTGTGAAGAGGAGAGGGGATGCGGATGAGTGAGCAAGAAAAGTACATAGAACTAGTGGCGTTAACTCGAACTGGTGAAGATGAGGCATACGGAGAATTGTATGAGAAAACAGTAACGGATGTGTATCGCACGGTTCGCTTTCTTATTAAAGATGCATCTGATGCTGAAGATCTGGTGCAGGAGATATATATTCAAGCGTATCGATCGTTGGAACGGTATGATTCGAAAAGGGATTTTCGGCCTTGGTTGATGGGAGTAACGATGCGACAGGTGCAGAATTATCGCCGTAGGAGATTGATGCAGTTTCGGTTCAGCCAACGGGTTGAGAGAACGGACATGGGGATGGAAATGGATTTTGCCGGGGATCTGATTAATAAGCTTGCCAATCGATCTTTATTAGAACATGTGCGCCGTTTGCCATATAAGCTGCAGCAGGTAATTACTCTCCACTATTTAAACGAGCACACACAAGAGGAGATTGCTGTCATTCTGGATATTCCTTTAGGGACGGTTAAGTCCCGGATTCATGCCGCTCTGACCAAGCTCCGCCAAAAACAGAGGGTGAGATCCGAACTTGGAGGAAAGGTGGAGGGACTACATGAAACTTGATGAGTTGTTAAGACAGGCCTATCGGAACGAGACAGAAGAGTGGGAAATTCCCGAAAGGACCAAAGGTGCAGTTTTGGATAAGATACGTAGTTATCCCTATCGCCGAAGTAAACAAAAAAAATGGATGATTGCTGCACTGCTTACCACTGTGTTAATTGTTCCTACTGGAGCATATGCAGGATATACCTATCTGGCGGATGATATCTATGGTTCACAGGAGAATATTGCGATCATGGGAGGTACACCTGAGGAATATACGAGGCTCGAAGCCAAGCTGCAGATGGCCAAAGCTCATTTTAATCAAGAAGAATTTGTTCAGTATATGGATTTGTTAAAACAATTGGGGCATTTGGCTATAGAACACTCCGACGAGCAAGGGAGAATGTATCCTGAACAGTGGAGTGATTCAGATCAAAAGCAGTATGCCTTTCTCGCGAGTGAACTGGAACCGCTTTTTGAAAAGCTGGAAGCCATATCATCTGCAGACTCACCGAAGTCCCTGTTGGACCCAGATCAATTCTGGAACGAGCAGCTGGCACAGGCAG
The DNA here is from genome assembly GCF_022346995.1 of Paenibacillus sp. ACRRY. Taxonomy (GTDB): domain Bacteria; phylum Bacillota; class Bacilli; order Paenibacillales; family Paenibacillaceae; genus Paenibacillus. The sequence continues at coordinate 19,699 of NZ_JAKRNM010000007.1, forward strand.
AAAAGACATTTAATAAAGAGCAAAAGGCTGAGTTTAAATTGTTGTATGAACAGATGAAGCAGTATGAAGACCAAGTGACGGACAAAGATGGTGTGATTCACGAGCAGCGACTATCTGCAAAACAGAAGAATGAGCTGGATCGGATCAGAGAGAAACTCTACAGCTTTCTGGAGAAGCTCGGACTTGAAATCAGGGAATCCAGCAAAAGTGAATAGTGAGAAGAATCTGAACACTGCTTGTAACCTTACTCTGACATTCAAATATGATTTGGATACAATAGCTCCGAAAATGAATGAGTGAAGGCGAAGGGACTGCTCCTTCGCTTCTATGGTGTGTGGATTCTGAATTTATGCCCTCCCTTGCACGTTCAGCCGATATTGATGCGGAGTTGTACCGGTAACGGAACGGAATACTTTGCAAAAGTAGGATGGCGTAGACATGCCTACACGATGACCGATTTCCGGGACACTGTATGAATTGCGGGCAAGTAATACACAAGCATGACGAATACGAGTTGCTTGAGTATATGCGACAATGGTCGTTCCCGTGGCCTTTTTGAATACATGAGACAGATGATAAAGAGACATATGCAGTTCTGCAGCGAGATCCTTGAGTTGAAAAGATTCATGATAATGTTCTTCAATCCACTTCATGACGGCTTCAGCGTGAGGATGAAGGAGACTGTTGAAGGTTGGACGCACGGATTGGGAAAGGGCATGCTTGTCTTCTTCCCATATATATTGAATCTGTACGAGCAGGTTCAGTAAAAAGAGCCGGGCAGCCTCTTTTTCTCCTTCTCCATGAAGTCCATTGGGATGCATCTGAGCGAATTGTTCCATGAATTGCACCAGCATGGAAGAAGAAGGCAAAATGAATGGAGCAATAGGTGAAGGTTGTCCCAGAAACTCCTGTACAAAAAGATGGGAGGCCGTAAAATGCCGCCAAGTTTCCTTCAGCAAATCCAGATCATACATGAGTACACTACGGACAAAAGGATGCTCATCCGTAACCTGAATCTGTACCTGATGCAGCTGAAAAGGACGGAAAATCATCAGTGTGCCCGGTTTAAGCGGAAAAGCTTGGCCTTCCGTAATTAACTGACCATAGCCATCATGAATGTAGGTTACTTCCATTTGGGAATGGGCATGAAATATTTCACGAAAAGTCGTGGTGGATGTACGGCGGCAAGCCAGATCGAATTGCTCCTTGTCTAACATGGACAATGCCATTCCTCCCTCAACATGAGCACAAGATCCTTTTATTTTAACACAAGATACACGTATAAAAGCGCTTAATAATTGTGTATTGTGAAAGGAACAAGGGAGGTGTGTTCAGATGTTAAAAGTAGCGATTATTGGAGCGGGTGCAATTAGTGGAGCGCATATCTCAGCATATTTGGCCTTTCCCGATCGATGTCAGATTGTAGCTGTGGTTGATATGTATCCTGAGAAAGCACAGAAACGAATTAATGAACATGGACTGGAGAATGCTCAGGCAGTAGCAGATTATAAAGAATTGTTAAGCCAAAATATTGATGTGGTCTCAGTCTGTACTCCGCCGTATACACATGCTCCCATTGCATGTGACTTTTTGCATGCGGGTACTAATGTGCTGGTGGAAAAGCCGATGGCTTCTTCCTTGGAAGAAGCGGACCAAATGCTGAAAGCAGCTGAACAGAGCGGCAAGCTTCTGTCGGTGGTGGCACAGAATCGGTTCACTACACCGATGATGAAGCTTAAGGGCGTACTGGACAGTAAGCTGATGGGTCCGATTGTACATGTACAAGTGGATTCATTCTGGTGGCGGGGGCATAATTATTATGATCTGTGGTGGCGTGGTACTTGGGAAAAAGAAGGCGGTGGCTGTACGCTTAATCATGCTGTACATCATATCGATGCCATGCTCTGGATGATGGGACCCCCCGTGGAACTGCAGGCCATGATGGCCAATACGTCGCATGATAATGCTGAAGTGGAAGATGTATCGATGGCCATGCTTCGATTCCGAGAAGGGGCACTTGGCATGATCACGAGTTCCGTTGTACATCACGGAGAGGAGCAGCAGTTAATTTTTCAAGGCAAAGAGGCCCGGGTATCTGCACCGTGGAGAGTGGTTGCCTCAACCGCACGTAGTAATGGATTTCCGGAGCCGCATCCGGAACTGGAACAACAGATTCAGCAGAGGGCTGACGCATTGCCGGATGTTATTCACGTCGGTCACGCCGGTCAGGTCGAGAATGTGCTAAACGCCGTCGAGACCGGATCACCGCTTCTGGTGGATGGACGGAGTGGGCGGAATACACTTGAACTGATTGTAGGTATATATAAGTCCGCGAGTACGGGGGAGAAGGTTACCTTTCCTCTGGAATCAGGGGATGAGTTCTACACTCGTGAGGGTATAATGCAGCATGCGGTGCACTTTTATGAAAAGAAGACGGCAGTGGAGAACTTCGAGGATTTGAGTATTACACTGGGGACCCCGTTGGAATCCAAATGAATAAAGGAATCGATAAAAAAAGATGCCAAGGTCTCATAATAAAATGAGATGGCATCTTTTTTTGTTAGCCAGAATCTTATGCGTATATGTTATCAAACCTATCATAATGGACGGTGATTAGACCACATTGATTCCCTGGAATTTCCCAATCCTAATCTGGGAATAACCTAAATGACATGTGATGTAACATCATTACAAACATCTATACTTCGTTTACCAGCCACTACCAATTTAAACAAGGGAATCGTTATTTTGGGAGTCAAAGGGAATGTTATTGAGTAGTTGAAACAATTTGTAATAGCTTTACAGCCACTTATCCGCCCATCGCTCCACAGCACTTAATGCCCTTCCCAGCTCCGTCCCTTTGCGGGACAACATATATTCTGTCCGAACCGGTCGCTCTGTAACCACGTGGCGCACGACCAGACCTTCTTCCTCCAGTTCTTTCATTCGTTCATTCAGTACGCGTTTGCTCAATTCAGGGATATAAGCGTGAATTTCACTGAATCGTTTGGGCTCATCCATCAACGCATGAATAATGAGGGCAACCCACTTCCGGCCAATGATCTGATAAGACTGTTCCACCTTTTCGCATATTTGCTTGGCATTCTCATCATCGCTCATAATTGTGCTCCTTTAAATTAGTTATGCTTATTATAGCACTAGTATACTTATTGTAACCTGGCTGTCTACAAGCATTATGTATAAAATATCACATACCAATTGTTTATAATCTTACCACATAAAGCGTTAACAATAAATAAAAACCCTGTAAACACTGGTGTTCACACGTTAGACACGATTGTTGACGAATTGTGACGACAGGTGTAATATGGGTAACGTTAATTCAAATGGTTACAATTTATAACCTTGGTTTAAGGTTGTGGAGAGAAGGAATGTTCCATGGTTAAATTCGGGTATGGTATATAAACGGAGGCAAGGCGGGTCACGCACCCACTTATTCCGTCTTTTGTCATGCTTGGATTTGAACATTTTGCACCATCATATACTATACTGCACAGATCACAGGAGGCACTCCAATGGACGCAATGACATTTGTCCTGTTCGGGGCAACAGGCGATTTAGCCAAACGCAAGATTTACCCTGCATTATATAACTTGTACATTGATCAAAAAATGCCAAAATCCTTCTCCGTTATCGGTCTTGGACGGCGTGAATTGTCGGATGCTGACTTCCAGGCGAATGTCGAAAAGTCACTGCATGAATTCTCACGGCAAACTCCTGAAGAAGAATCCCAGGTGCGTGATTTCATTGGAGCTTTCCGTTATTGTTCACTGAACAATACGAAGCTTGAGGATTACACGAAATTATTGAGAATCGTTGAGCAGCGTGAACAAGAATTGAGCATTCCGGAAAATCGCATGTTCTACATGTCGGTTGCACCAGAATTCTTCGAACCTATTGCATTGAACATTCAGGAAAGCGGCCTGGGTAACACTAAAGGCTGGAAAAAGCTGATTATTGAAAAACCATTTGGACACGATCTGCAATCTGCACGTGAACTGAATGAGAAACTCAGCAATACCTTTGCAGAAGAAGAAATTTATCGCATTGACCATTTCCTAGGCAAACCGATGGTTCAAAACATCGAAACCTTGACTTATGCGAATCCGGTCATTCAGGCATTGTGGTCTAACCGTTACATTGCCAATGTACAAATCACGGCTAGTGAAACGGTTGGCGTTGAAGAACGTGCTGCGTATTACGACCAAAGTGGTGCCGTTCGCGACATGTTCCAGAACCATATGCTTCAATTGCTGATGATGATTGCCCTGCATTTGCCAAAACGCTGCACACCGCAAGAAATTCAGTTTAAAAAGCAAAAGATTGCTGAGGCTCTTCGACCACTGACCAAAGAAAACATCGCTTCTGAAGTGGTACGTGCTCAATACGGCGCAGGCGAGCTTCAAGGTAAATCCGTTGTCGGCTATCTGGACGAGCCTGGTATCCCGGCTGGTTCCCAGAACGATACGTATGTTGCGGCGAGATTGTGGATCGATGATCCATTTTGGAGCGAGGTTCCATTCTACATTCGTACAGGTAAACGCCTGGCTGAGAAATCCACACGCATCGTAGTTGAGTTCAAGGCGCCGCTTAAAACGGGTCATGAATCCGAAAATACAACGGAGCCTAACCTTCTGACGATTGAAATTGGTCCTGGGGAAAGCATCTCACTTCAATTGAATGCGAAGAACCCATTGAATCATGGTGAAGTGGAGCCAATTAACATGACATTTGCTTCAGGCAAACGCAATATTCCGGAAGCTTACGAAAACCTGATCTTTGACGCTATGCGTGGAGATTCAACCTTCTTCGCTCACTGGAACGAAGTGGAGCTGGCATGGCAGTGGGTACAACCGATTCTGGAAGCCTTCCAAGATGGCAGTGTACCACTGGATACGTACAGCGCAGGATCGCAAGGACCTGATTCCGCAGATCGTCTGATTGCAGAAAATGGCTACCGTTGGTGGTAAGCACACCTAAGGCTAACTGATTTTACCGTTCCAATTTTGCATAAGTCCTTCCGGCAAATGGCCGGAAGGCCGTAAAAATTTTTGATATAGATAAACTTATAATTGTTCATAACAGGAGGATTTATTATGAAACTTGGACTTATTGGATTGGGCAAAATGGGATTGAACCTGGGCAGAAACCTGATTGACCACAAACATGAAGTGGTTGCTTTTGACTTGAACGATGAAGCTGTTAACGAAATGAAAGAATACGGCGCACAAGGCGTTTCTTCTTATAAAGAAATGGTTGAATCTCTGGAATCCCCACGTGTACTGTGGATCATGGTTCCTCACAATGTGGTTGATGCTGTACTGGCTGAAGTAAGCCCGCTGCTCTCCAAAGGCGATATCATTATTGAAGCAGGTAACTCGCACTACAAAGAATCGATCCGTCGTTATGAGGAATTGAAACCATCCGGTATCCACTACATGGATGCAGGTACTTCCGGTGGTATGGAAGGCGCACGTAACGGTGCTTGTTACATGATCGGTGGAGATCCTGAAGCTTGGGCAATCGTTGAGCCGGCATTCAAAGACACTGCAGTAGAGAACGGTTATCTGTATGCAGGTAAAGCAGGTAGCGGTCACTTCCTCAAAATGGTGCACAACGGTATCGAGTACGGTATGATGGCATCCATCGGTGAAGGTTTTGATGTACTCGAGAAAAGCGGCTTCGACTTCGACTTTGAAAAAGTGGCTCGCGTATGGAACAACGGTTCCGTTATTCGTTCTTGGCTGATGGAGCTGACTGAGCGCGCATTCTCCAAAGATGCGAATCTCGATGAAATCAAAGGTGTAATGCACTCTTCCGGTGAAGGACGCTGGACGGTGGAAACAGCATTTGACCTGCAAACTGCTACACCAGTTATCGCATTGTCCTTGCTGATGCGTTATCGTTCCCTGGAGACAGATACATTCACAGGTAAAGTGGTAGCAGCACTGCGTAACGAATTTGGCGGCCACGCTGTAGAAAAAAATTAATATCATATATAACTGTTAACATATAAGGTAGTTCGGGTAATGAATATCATCGTGTTTATAAATTCATCAAGTGGAGGGAACATATCATGAAATTTTTCTTGGATACAGGGAATGTTGAGGAAATCAAACGGATTGAACGTCTTGGTCTGGTAGATGGAGTCACGACCAACCCGTCTTTGATTGCCAAAGAAGGCCGAGTATTTAAAGAAGTGATTCAGGAGATCTGTGGCGTTGTCAAAGGCCCGGTCAGTGCTGAAGTTGTCGGTCTCAAAGCCGAAGATATGTTGAAGGAAGCTTATGAAATTGCTGAATGGGCACCGAATGTTGTCATTAAACTACCGATGACCGAAGATGGGCTGTATGCTTGTCATGAGCTCACGCAAAAAGGGATTAAAACCAATGTAACGCTGATCTTCTCGGCAGCACAAGGCCTGATGGCGGCGAAAGCCGGAGCGACATACATCAGCCCGTTCGTTGGCCGTCTGGATGATATTGCGGTGGATGGCATGAAGCTGATTCGTGACCTGCGCCTTATCCTGGATACGTACGATATGCCGTCCGAGATCATTGCAGCAAGCATCCGCAATATCAAACATGTTGAAGATGCTGCCCTTTCCGGTGCGCACATTGCGACGATCCCTGGATCGCTCCTGCCGACATTGTGGAAACATCCACTAACAGACAGTGGCATCGAGCGCTTCCTGAAGGACTGGGAAACTGTTCCTAAATAATATTGCGAAATACTCATGAAGCATATGGGATCAAAGCCTTCACCTTTGCAGAGCAGTCTGCAGGTGAGGGCTTTTTTTTATTATGAAGAAAAAGAGAATAGTAAACTACTCTCAGCCGACCTCCAATTTAATAAACGGATGTTGTCCCTGTCACACAGGTGCTGTCCTTCTTTTTCGGGACAATAGTGCATAAGGATAACATATAACCCTATAGCTCATCCCGCAGGGAGAGGGGGACACCCGATGATGAGAAAAAGATGGCGGAGCCGGAGACGACGGAAGCCGCCAAGCGGCAAACGCAAGATGTGGTTGATTATTTTACTGGTAGCGGTATTTTGCTTGATGCAGGGCTTTGCGTATGTCGATAAAAAAATGAAGCCTCCGATTATGCATTTGGCCAAAATACGGGTGAAACAGATTGCTACGGAAGCGATCAACAAGGCCATTACGGCCCAGGTGGCGGAAGGCAAATCGACCGAAGGGCTGATTGACTGGAAAACCGATACTGCCGGTAAAGTGTCCGGTTTCATGCTGAACTATGATGAGCATATGCGCATTACCGCAAGTACGATGAATATTGTGCAGTCCACGTTACAGAACGTGCATATGTTAAAAGAGAAAATCCCCCTTGGTCAGGCTCTGGGGAGCCCGGTGCTGGCATCCTTTGGCCCAAATATTCCCGTTCGTATCGAGCCACAGGGGGCTGTGAAGGTAGATCTGAACACCAGGCAGCAGAATGCCGGGATCAACATGATCCTGGTAGAAGTGTACATTCATATCATTGCCGAAGTGGCCGTGGTGGTTCCCTTCGATATGGAGCCAGAGACGGTAGATACCGAAATACCGATATCCTACCTGCTCGTGGTAGGGGATGTGCCCATGTATTACTATGATAACCAAGGCAAGCCGGTAGGCAGTAATGGCAGCAGTGCACCATCCATTGCGCTACCATCAGGCCAACCAGGCGTTTCCGGTGGTACTGGTGTGACTCCGAATCCATCCGGTCAGAACCAGCCACAGATGCCGGGAGGGCCGCTGCAGGGAGATGAGCTGGAGCTTGAACCGGACCTTTCAGGTGAAAACGGAGGGCTGCCGCTTGATACAGACGTGAATCATTAATTGAAATGAGTTGAAATGAACCAAAGAGTCAATCAACAAAAAAACGGGATCCTCACCTAAGAGGGTCCCGTTTCTCTATTTGCTTTTCGCCTTGGCTTTTTTCTGCTGGCGCTCTTCCCGTTCCCAATGCTTCAAAAGCGGGTAAGGGTCAAACGACCATTCCGTCAGTCCGGTATCCCGGTAGATTCCGTAATGCAAATGGGGAGGGAATTTGCCCTGTGTACCTGGTTTGCCATAGCCGGAGCTGCCTACCCAGCCTATGACTTGACCTGGGGTAACGACCTCGCCAATATGGGCATTCTTATCAAAACCGGATAGATGAGCGTAGTAGTGATAGTGATTGTTCAAATCACGGATACCAATCCGCCAGCCGCCAAAGGGATTCCAGCCCTTGATCTCCACGACACCGTAACAGGTGCTGCGCACGGGAAGCCCTTGGGGAGCGAAAATGTCGGTTCCCTCATGGATACGATAACCACCCCAGCTGCGTTTGGTCCCCCATGTGCTGCGATAGGAATAATTCGTGCCGAGCGGAACGGGAAACGCATGGCTAAACAAATCGATGCTGTCAAAATGCTCATATAATTTCGCAAACTGCTGAATGCGCTGCACAGCCCGGGTATTATGATAATATTCCCACAGGGCAATGCTGAAGTCCTCCTGACGGGCTCCGAATCTCTGGATGACGTTCGCCATACTGTATAGCACATCCAAGTCGTTGTTGGCATCCGCCAGTCCGTCTCCCGATCCATCACGACCGTATCCATTAAAAAAAACGATGGAACCCGGCTGTTGATCCGTCTCATCCGGGTTAAGCCAGCCTCTCCAGGCGGGAGATGTCATGAAAATCCCGGTCAGTCGCTCCGGGTGCTTGCGGTCTTTGGGATGAGCACGCGTCAGAGTTCGTTCATATTGGTCGATGGCTGCGAGTCTGAACCAGGGGATTCCGGTAATTTGTTCAATGCTTTCATATAAGCTTCGGCGTGCTTTTAAAATCTCCGCTGGTTTCATTTCGGCAGGTTCGGTTTTGGACGGCACAGCGGAGGATTCACCATGAACATCAACAGGCAAGAATGGGAGAAGCAATGTGCCTGCAAGTAGGGTTTTAATCCAAAAAGAGTGAGTGAAGCGCATTTTGTTGCGATTTTGCACAGGGAAGCAGCCCCCTTTCCATTGAGATGATGCACAGGCGTGCCCGGTGAACCAAGCTATAACCTAGCGTTCTTCAAAAGTCCTCATTTTATCCGTGTAAGGGTGGATTGCACAAGATGTGACAAATGGGGGTTTTTCCAACGCTTTCATGGTATAATATGTTCCGAGCAACAGCCTAACTTCATTAGAAAGAGGGTTTACGCATTGGCTAAACGTGTTAAGGAACCGAAACCGGACTGGATTCGGATCAAATTGACAACCGGCGATAACTATCAGGAAATGAAAACGATGATGCGTTCCAAAACGCTGCATACAGTATGTGAGGAAGCACGATGCCCGAATATTTATGAATGCTGGGCCAATCGAACAGCTACTTTTATGATTTTGGGCGACATTTGCACACGGGCATGCCGTTTTTGCGCGGTGAATACCGGCTTGCCGACGGAACTTGATTTACAGGAGCCAGAACGCGTCGCAGAAGCTGCGGAGCAAATGAACCTGCAGCACTGTGTTATTACAAGTGTCGCTCGTGACGATTTGAAAGATGGCGGAGCGACCATTTTTGCCGAGACGGTAAAGGCAGTTCGGCGCCGTTTGCCTTTATGTAGTGTGGAAGTGTTGATTCCGGACTTCCTGGGTGACCGCGATTCCCTGAAAATTGTCATGGATGCCAAACCTGACATTCTCAATCACAACATTGAGACGGTAGAGCGGTTATCAGACAAAGTCAGAGCCAAGGCCAAATACAAGCGTTCACTTGAATTGCTTGCTCGTGCCAAAGAAATGCAGCCCAACATTCCGACGAAATCCAGCATTATGCTGGGTGTAGGTGAGGAATATCAGGAAATTTTGCAAACCATGGATGATCTGCGAGCTGTGGATTGTGATATCATGACGATTGGTCAGTACCTGCAGCCATCCGAGAAACATCTGTTTGTTGAGAAGTATTATCCGCCAGAAGAGTTCGCAGCATTGAAGCAGGAAGGACTGAAACGTGGATTCAGCCATGTCGAATCCGGACCGATGGTACGTAGTTCCTACCATGCACATGAACAGGTTAAATCTGCTGCAAAACATGCGGAACAGGCGGCAACACACGCATAATGGAGGACACTGGATTGGAAGAAGAAAAAAGCACTGAGCAGGTTCAGGACACGGTCCAAGACCAGCCTCAGGATAAACCACAAGAAAAAGTACAGGAAAAGATCATCGTTCAGGTGAACGGTAAAAATTATGAGATTGTACAGAACCATAAAGAAGGCTGGAACCCGGAAGTTTTCCGCGACCGGTACAGTGAAGTTCTGGAACGCTACGATTACATTATCGGGGACTGGGGCTACAGCCAGCTGCGGCTCAAAGGCTTTTATCGTGATAATCATCCCAAAGCCACGAAAGATTCCACCATCTCAAGCATGGTGGATTATATCAATGAATATTGTAACTTTGGCTGTGCTTACTTTGTTCTCCAGAAGAGCAAAGAACAGCCTCAAGCCAAAGCAAAAAGCGGCTCCTGAGAAGGGCCGCTTTTTTTGTGCATTTTATTATTAGGAGTATTCTTTGTGAACACCAATCAGCTTGTTTTCCGAACCAGGCTAGTCCAAAAAGGCAGTGCGAACCCGGTTCCAAAATGGATAGGGGCGATAACGGGCAAAGCTTACCTTGTGACTTGCTACCTGACAACGTACGGAGATCAGATCCTCCACCATGACATTCACATGATCGATTGTCAGCAGCAGCCTTTGGTCCTTGCGCGAGAAGATGTCACAGTGATGGTGCTTGGGCAAAATAACCGGTGAACCCAGCGTCCGATAGACACGGTTATTGATTGAAGCAATTTCAGCAATCTGAATTGCCTCAATGGTCGGATGGACCATGGCACCGCCCAGGGCCTTATTATAGGCTGTACTGCCTGAAGGTGTGGATACGCAGATTCCGTCACCCCGGAACATCTCAAAGGTAACGTCATTAATGTCGACTTGGGCTACGACCGTACCGTCCACACCTTTTAACGTAAATTCATTTAAAGCAATATAGGAGGTGTTACCCGATTTTTTACGAATCTCAAGCTCCAGCAGCGGATATTCTACAATACGGGGTTTGAGACGTTCGGGGTCCCCTTTGCCACTCATTAATCGTACCAGTTCCTGTAATTCGTCCTTCTTCCAATCGGCATAGAATCCAAGATGGCCTGTATGAACCCCAACAAAAGCAATGTCCGGGATCCGGTCGATGAAATTGTGAAATGCCTGCAGCATTGTACCGTCGCCTCCGATGGAGATAACAATCTCCGGCGATTCTGCATCCAGCTTGAACCCTTCTTCTTTTGCCAGCGCATGAAACTGCTGACTCAGATCAATCGATAACTGGTCTCCGCGGTCTTGAACATAGTATCTCAAGATGAAAGCTCCTTTGTGGTCATTATATTACCGATGATAATCAATTCCAGAGCAGAACACAACGTTGGATTGATAATCCTTCGAAATATAGGTGGGCAACAGGGCTTATTTTTGGAACCGTCTCGGGAAGAGTAGGGCACGAAGCATGGAAAAGAACAGCAGCATGAGCAGTACGCCGCCAAGAATCATGAATCCGAACAATATAATTTGTCCCGCATCTGGTGAGTATATAGGTGGAGCTACGGGGGAAGAGCTGTTCTCACTTATGGCGGGCCATGCAGACTGACCCATCATGGGTACCCAAAGTAATAAAACAAGTACAGGTGCGATTAGAGCATGTAGGGCTCTGGCAAACAGAAACGGCCCGTATCGCATCGGTGTGTTGCTGAGTATGCTCATGATCTGGGCATGTACCGACAATCCTCCCCAAGACAACACAAATGCAGCAGCGGCAGCCTTATAAACAAGAGGGATGGCTGTACCTGCTCCTCCCGCTTCCTTGGCTCCAAGAGTTACTTCAAACAGACCACCTACAAGACCCTGCGATAAGGCAGGCGGCAAGTTCATGAAGGCGAGCAGCTGCTCAGTCATTTGATATAGCAGGCCAAGTGATCCGGTCTGTACAAGTAACTCCATCATGACAGAGAAGAATACAACAAGCCCACCTACGATAATAATAAGGCGAAGGGATGAGGAGACAGCCTGCCGCAGTAGTTCTCCAAATGCACGCCCATCTGCCATTCGTGCCTCATGCATGGCATGGATAGCCTGAATGAGTCTGCTGCGTCTTTGCTTCTCGGATGAGGATGAAGGAGTAGAGGATGGAGAGGATGAGCTAGCTGCCCGACCATGGAAGCGCATGAGCATACCAACGATGAAGGCAGCGGCGTAGTGAGAAGTGACCAGAACCGGAGCAACGGCTACATTGTGAAAAAAACCGACGGATACCGCACCGATCATAAAGATGGGATCGGATGAAGTGGTGAAGGCCACGAGCCGCTCACCCTCTTCCCGCGTAACCAGCTTTTGATCCCACAGTTGAGCGGTTAATTTCGCTCCTGTCGGATAACCGGAAGCGCAGCTGACCGCAAATACAAAACCTCCGCTTCCTGGAACGCGAAACAGGGGGCGCATGAGTGGGTTTAATAAGGTCCCGAGAAAATGGACAATGCCGAAACCGAGCAGCAGCTCAGAAAGAACCAGGAAGGGAAAAAGGGACGGGAATAACACATCCCACCAGATGGAGAGCCCTCTTACACTTGCATGCCAGGTCTCTGCAGGGAACAGGACCATAAGAAAACAGAGAACAAGGAGAGCGAGTGTAATCAGAACATGGGTAAGTTTGTATGAAGCTGCCATGCATACCTCTCCTTTATGTTGTAATGGTCGATAAGCTTGCTGCAGTGAGTGTCGCTTGTGCCATCAATATATGAGCAAAAGCGGACAAACAGTACAAATTAATATCCGGAAAGCGCTTGCAAAAGTGGCTGTATTTTTAAACGATGTATGCTAAAATGGTAAAAAACGCCTGAACGTCACCTATTTGTCCAATAAGGTGAAATTCAAATCGGATGGAGTGATGATTATGAGTCTTGTCACCGGAATCCTGGTCTGTGCTTTTGTCTATGTGATACGTGCCTCGCTTGTACGCTCTGAAGAAGAGGACTGGCGAAGTTATTAATGGAATATATGGTGCACCAATCTTGCGATTGGTGCTTTTTTTGTGTCTTCCGAAGTGAAGAGGCTCTAGAGGAAAAGGGTCAAAGAGATCTTGACTTGTTGATGTTAGATAGGACTTTTGGGATTTTTTTGATAGAATGAAGATAAAGGTGATGGCAACCTGATCTCGATTTTGTTTTCACATTTAAGCATTGAAGTGTAAGATATGCCAAAATTCGACACGACTAGTGAGGGTTAGATGAATGAATCCCAATCTGAGTATTTATGAAAATCTGGGCGGTGAGCAGGGTGTTCGGGCATTAGTTGAAGCCTTTTACCCTATAGTCCAGCAAAACGACCAACTGGCTCCTCTATTTCCGGAAGATATACAGCCGGTTATGGACAAGCAATACATGTTTTTGTCTCAGTTTTTCGGCGGACCTGCGTTGTTCTCTGAAGCGTATGGTCACCCGATGATGCGTGCCCGCCATATGCATTTTGAAGTGACCGTTGAACGGGCACACGCCTGGCTGGCATGCATGGATCAAGCATTGACACAGATCGGTGTGGAAGAGCCGCTGCATTCTTTTGTCCTGCAGCGTTTATCGGGGCCGGCACATCATTTTGTGAATACGCCGTAACTCCGATTACAGGTAAAAACGGGAGAGGGATGGAAACGAGTGGAATTAGAGCCTCTATATAAGGTGAAAGTCACATGTCATTATTGTGAAACCGAGTTTGAAACCTCCAGAGTCAGACCGAGCTTGAAACGGCCCTATCGAACAGATTCTGATTTTTGTGCCTACTATAAGCTGGAGAATCCAGATTTCTATGTTGTGCGGATCTGCCCTGAATGCGGGTTTGCTTCAACAGAGAACTCAACAGATAAACTGACGGACAAGCAGCGACTTGCGTTCAAGGAACAGATCGGTAATCGTTGGGAGAAACGGGATTACAGCGGTGCACGGACACTGGATCAGGCACTGGCTACATACAAGCTCGGTCTATTTTGTGCTCAGGTGATCCAGGAGAAGGATCGCATTGTAGCAGGACTGCTGCACCATATCGCATGGTTGTATCGTTATCGGGAAGATCATGAGCAGGAACGTCGCTTTCTGGAATTCAGTCTGGAAGCTTATGTTAGAGTGTTTGAGAGGGAAGGCGCGGGCAGTAATGAAGCAAGGCTGCTGTACCTGCTTGGTGAGCTGAATCGCAGAGCAGGCCACTTCCATGAGGCCGTCAAATGGTTCGGACGTGTCATCCACGATAAACGGATCACGGATGCGGCCATGATTCGGGCATCCAGAGAGCAGTGGGCTGTGCTGAGGGAGCAGATGATCTCCGGCAAGATGGAACTGCCTGAAGAGATGATTGACGCAGATAAAGAGGCTGCTAAGCGCAGCCCCATCTAATTGAACTTTGATTATTTGCGGACAGGTTTACTGGAGAGCAGATAATCACTGTCGTTATCAATAACGGTCATGCTTCCGTTGCAACAAGGAAAGACCAGCAATTTCTTTTTGCCTTCACGAATGCGTACAAGCTCTCTCGGTTTAAGGGGCAGCAGCACATTGCTTGCTTGGCAGAACGGGCATTGCTGTACATAGATGTCCCCCATGACAATATCATAGGGCCAGCTGTTTTCAAAAGGGATCATTCCTGATCGCCTTCCGAAGGGGCTGGCTTGGATGTTTCTTCTTTGGCCAATTCGGCAATCTTCTGCAACAGGATGTGCTGCGGCATATGCATCAGATGCTCAAGCGGTACGCCAAGGGATTCTGCTAATTTGACGGCTGTGTCAGCCGATATTTGTAAAGGTTTCATCACATTTACCTCCTGAAAAAGTGGCTTAAACTATTTCTCTAGTATAGAGATAGAGCACTCATAAAACCAGTTTTTAATTGAAGTATTTTCGTTCAAATCCTTGAATTCCAAAAAGAGAGGTGCCTTATTAAATGAAAACACCATTAAAACCCGTATGGGATCTGGAGTCCATTTTTAGTGGAGGTTCTTCCTCCGAATCGTTCGCTGCGTATTTGGTAGAGCTGGAACAGGATGTACGTAAACTGCAAAACCTGTTGATTGAAACCGCTGCACCAAAAACACTTGAAGAAACTCATGCATTCGACGCCATTCTGGCGTTACTGCAGAGCTGTTACATTCGTATTTCGGAAGGTTCTGCGTTTGTGTCTTGCCTTTCATCACAAAATCAGCAGGATAAGAAGGCTACGCAGCTGCAAGGTTCCGTTAGTACTCTTGCGGCCATGCTGAACAGCAGCAAGTCCCGTTTTGACAATCTCCTTAGTCAGACAGCAGATGACGTATGGGAGAAGTGGGTTGCTCGCGAAGATATCAAGCCTTTGGCTTTTGTGCTAAATGAGAGCCGTACACAGGCTCGTGAGAAGCTGTCCCCTGAACTTGAAGGTCTTGCGCTGGATCTGGGCGTGGATGGCTATCATGGTTGGGGCAAGTTCTACAATACAATCGTCAGTAAAGTGAACATTCCAATTGAACAAAACGGTGAAACGATCATGCTCTCCGCCGGACAGGCTGCCAACAAGCTGAGTGACAGCGATCGGAATGTGCGTGAAACGGTATTTGCCAGCTGGGAGAAGGCTTGGACGGATGTGGAGGATTTCTGTGCCGATACACTAAACCATTTAGCCGGATTCCGTCTCAAGTTATATGAGAACCGTGGCTGGGATGATATTCTCAAAGAACCGCTAGCCATCAACCGGATGTCTCGCCAAACGCTCGATACGATGTGGGACGTCATTAATGGAGCCAAACCGGCACTCGTGAAGTATCTGGAACGCAAGGCGAAGCTGCTGGGTGTGGATAAACTTAGCTGGAGTGACATTGATGCACCTGTAGGCAAGTCGGGTGGCAAGGTGACTTATGATGAGGCGGCAATCAATATCGTTGAACAATTTGCCAAATTCAGCCCTAAGCTCTCGAAATTTGCAGAGATGGCGTTTGAGAAACGCTGGATTGAAGCGGAAGATCGCCCAGGCAAACGTCCAGGCGGATTCTGTACTTCTTTGCCGCTGAGCAAAGCTACACGCATATTCATGACGTTCTCCGGAACGCCATCCAACGTTTCTACACTTGCGCATGAACTAGGACATGGCTACCATCAGCATATCATGGAAGAACTTCCTGCGCTGAATCAACGTTATGCCATGAATGTGGCAGAGACTGCATCCACTTTTGCCGAATTGATTGTTGCTGATGCACTGGTACAGTCAGCGACGGATGAACAGGAGAAGCTTGCTCTGCTGGAAGATAAGATCCAGCGCAGCGTTGCCTTCTTTATGAATATCCATGCTCGTTTTCTGTTTGAGAATCGCTTCTATGAACAGCGCAAAAAAGGCTTGGTCAATGCAGATGAGTTATCCAAATTGATGGTGGAGGCTCAGCAGGAAGCCTTTTGTGGCGTCCTTGCATCGGATCATCCTCACTTCTGGGCATCGAAGCTGCATTTCTATCTGACAGGTGTACCGTTCTACAACTTCCCTTACACCTTTGGCTACATGTTCAGTGCGGGCATCTACGCCAGAGCACAGCAGGAAGGTACGGCCTTTGCGGACAAATATGATGATTTGCTGCGGGATACCGGTCGAATGACGGTGGAAGAACTTGCGCAGAAGCATCTGGGTACAGATCTGACACAGCCTGACTTCTGGCAAAATGCTGCGAATCTGGTGATTGCCGATATTGAGCAATTTCTTGAAATGACCGCAACCGTGAAGTGACAAATGCAGTCAGTGGTACCCAAGCATTTTGAATGAATTGCACCCTATACTCATATGTGAAAAAAGAGAGCTGCACCACATGTTAACCGACATGTGGATGCAGCTCTCTTTGGTTATTCTAGTCGTGGGCCTGGTTCGTATAATTTGTCGGATTATCAAGAATTAGCTCGTTTTAAAGCGTTGGTTTGGCAATTAATTGTGCAATTTATAGTTATAATTACCCAAGTTTGTTTCATTTTGTTGAATGAGTATATATGTTGTCATATAATGAGTCGTAAGTCCTTGTTTTGAAGGATGAAGTGCATAAAGGGGGAGCAATAATGGTAAATATTGACCAGCTTTCATTAGCGAGACAGTTGGATCTGGTGTTTAAAGAACTTGATAAGGAACTGTCAGGGTTGGACTCAGGTGTAGTTTTTGTGCAAATACGCAATAATGTAATTGGGAAGTTCGGTATTCGACATAATCCGATAACTGGACGGAATGGACAAATGGAAGCAGAGGATCAGGGGTTAACTGAAAGTCAGCGCTCCTCATTCCGTGCTATGGCACTCGAGACTTTAAAGTTTAAGCAGAACTGGACACATGGAGAAATTTCGTATGACTTCACCGTAAGACAAGGCGTGATTTTGGTGGACGCTACCATGGAATCCAATTACAACATGGCTAACCTTATGATTCGTTACCCTAGAACAAATACATACAAGGATTCAGGAATGGAATCGTCATCTTAATTGTGCAGACATGCACAAAAGCGGCGCTTCCGGAGAAGGCCGCTTTTTGGCTTTTAATCACCCAAGCATTAGTCCGAACTTAAGAACGACCAGACAATTGTTGCTCAGCGATTTGTACCAGACGTTTAGTAATGTATCCACCCAGAGAACCTGTCTCACGGGAAGTGTAGTTACCGTAGTAACCGTCTTGTGGAATTGTTACACCCAGCTCTTGCGCAGCTTCTACTTTCAATTGTTGCAATGCTGCGTTTGCTTGAGGAACAACCAGATTGTTGGAACGGCTTCCGCTACCTCTGTTTTGACCTCCGTACATGTGTGTCACCTCCTTATGGCTTGGTGATGTTAGTATGGTTAGAGAATGAGGAAATATACGTGATATGGCGTAAGGGAATAATTGGGATTTAATTGTGGAGAAACACACGAAAAAGCCGATCCAGACAGGATCGGCCTCTTTGTTAATAAGGTAAATATTATAGGTGTGTTTTACTACCGTACAAGATTGAAAGTGACTACTCCTTGATAGGAGCAATAACCTCAATCCGGGTGAGAAGTTCAACGGGCTGTTCAGGTTCCAAACGAATTAACCCGGTTTGTTCATCCGTCAGTGGAAGATTCGGGGCATCGGAGAGCCAGGTGTATGGCTCAATGCACAGAAACTGATCGGATTCACCCTTGGTAAAGAGCACCCAGTGTTTAAAATACTGTTCATCTGCTGAGTAGTTCAGCATATATCCATCCTGACGACGGAGCTGGGCAGTCGCCGCCTGACCCTCCGTTGCTTTGAGAATCGTATCCCAGTTGCGTCCCTGCATATTTACACCTTGGTTTAAGGCGTCCCAATCTCCAAGAGGCTCAAGCTCACCCGTTGGCAGCTGTTCCTCGTTCTGAGCATATACGCCAGAGACAGGTAGTTGGAGTGTCCAATCGGCAGGCTTGCCGTCTAGCAGGAACCATGTATGATATCCCATTCCAAACGGAGCGGGAGTGGAACCCAGGTTGGTAACACGAAGACGCTGGCTCAACACGGAGTTTTGCAGCCTGAACGTCATTTCGAGCTTCAGAGGCACCGGAAATTGTTCCATCCAATGCTCTTCATTTGCAGTCAGCAATTCGGTTGTAATGGCACAGCCTTCTTCATCCTCTTCAATGTCGCTGACACACCAGGATTGGGTGCGATGGATACCGTGAATATGGTTGTCATTTGCCGTATTCTGATCGAACTGGTATTGAACCCCTTCGTATTCGAAGCGCCCACGATGTATGCGTCCTGGCGGAACCAGAAGCGGAACACCGAAGTGATAAGGTTTCTGCAAATAAAATGCTAATTCATCTTCTTCTGGACTGCGGACGACATCACGATCCTGCACCAGATCACGAATCGAGATGATATTGTTTCCTAGACGCGGCAGCAGGGTGATCTCCAATTCACGGCTATGTAGGATATACGTGTCGTAACCATTCCATTGGCCTTTGGTCACTTGTTTCATATCGATGCTCCTTTTCCCACTTGAAATCTGTCTGCAAGCGGCTTATCATGCTCCGCTACAGGCGTGTCATTGAGTACATGCCAGCAATCCCATACAGCCTTCCGAGGGAGGGCTAAAACAGGATAAGCAATTCCATCATAACAGATTTCGGCTTGGCGGGTAAAAAAAGCTGATTCCATTTTTGACAATCTGCATGAAGCGGATTAAGATGGAATTCAGAAGGAAATAACATATGAATTGAATTAAAGCGATGACAGGGACAAGTAAGTCAGGAGAAAACTCTTCAGAAAGCCGGTGGGTGATGCGAACCGGTGTGAACTCTTAACCGAATGGACCCTTGAGTGCCGATTGGAACAGGTGGGTCTTGTAGAAATGCAAACCGTACCTCAGTAGAATTGGACGTCTATTCCACGTTACGGGAAAATGAAGGTGTTTTTCGCATGATTGAAAAACACGAATAAGGGTGGCACCACGGTCTCACGTCCCTTGCGGATGTGAGGCCTTTTTGCGTCCGCGGAGAAGAAACGGGCATAAACGAAAAATGAGGAGGCGCAAGTACTTATGAAAACTGTATTATCTGGAATCCAGCCGAGCGGTAAACTCACGCTGGGCAACTATATTGGTGCAATCAAGAACTTTGTGAAGCTGCAGCATGATTATCAATGCCACTTTATGGTAGTGGATCTTCATGCGATAACCGTGGCTCAGGAGCCAGCTGCACTGCGTGAACAGTCCGAAGCCGTGGCTGCACTGTTTCTAGCAGCAGGGATCGATCCAACAAAATCAAATGTGTTCCTGCAATCTCATGTTCCTCAGCATGCTGAGCTTGGATGGTTGATGACGACACTGACTTCGATGGGTGAACTTGAGCGGATGACCCAGTTCAAGGACAAGTCTTCAGGCAAGGACTCTGTTGGTGCAGGCTTGTTCGTATATCCTTCATTGATGGCAGCTGATATTTTGCTGTACAATGCAGATCTCGTACCTGTAGGAGAGGATCAAAAACAGCATTTGGAACTCACTCGCGATCTGGCTGGCCGTTTCAATCATCGTTATGGAGAATACTTTACGATTCCGGATC
This sequence comes from Paenibacillus sp. ACRRY, assembly GCF_022346995.1. Lineage (GTDB taxonomy): Bacteria > Bacillota > Bacilli > Paenibacillales > Paenibacillaceae > Paenibacillus. The sequence continues at coordinate 39,824 of NZ_JAKRNM010000007.1, forward strand.
CGTATATTCCGCAGGTGGGGGCGCGAGTGATGTCCCTGGACGATGCTTCCTCGAAAATGAGTAAAAGTAATCCGAATGCGGGCAGCTACATTGCCCTGTTAGACCCACCGGATGTGATCCGCAAGAAAATTAGCCGTGCCACGACCGATTCTGGACGTGAAGTGGTTTACGATCCGGCCAACAAGCCAGAGGTTAGCAATCTGATGAGCATCTATGCAGAATGTGCAGGCATTACGCTGAATGAAGTAGCAGAACGTTACGAAGGTAAAATGTATGGTCCGTTCAAGAAGGAGTTGGCGGAAGTGGTTGTCTCTGTTATTGAACCGTTACAGGAACGATATCGCGAAATCCGTGAATCCGGCGAATTGACCGAGATTTTGGAGACTTCAGCACGTCGTGCCGAAACGGTTGCTGCCAAAACGCTTTATGATGTGAAAGAACGCATGGGATTTGTTCCTAGACGTATGGTTTAGGCATCACGGTCATTGTCCTACAGTGTTAACACTTTACGGTATGAAGTGATAAAATAAAAAAGAGAGGAGCCAACAGCTCCCCTCTTTTTTATGTTCAAATAGGAACCTGAAACCTTCCAGATCAGGATGTCGATTCGGATGTAGAACGCAATTCCTGGCGCTCCTTCTTGGCACGAATGACGAAACCCCAGCCGATATTGGCAATGGAAAGGATGAACAGCAGCGAAGCTAACCAGCCGTTATAAGAAATCGATATGGCTGAAACCGTTAACAAAACAATTGAAGAGAATGCGAACCATAAGGACAAACCTTTACTCATTGGGAAAAACCTCCATCACAAATTTAATGAATCTCCGTATAACTTGAAGCGTGCGAGCCATAATAATCTTGCAAGCTTGCAATACATTACAGACACAGATTGAAAGGAGATTTTAAATATGGCTCAAGGATCTCGTTCTAACAACTTGGTGGTACCTCAAGCAACTGCAGCACTGCAACAATTGAAAATGGAAGCTGCACAGGAACTGGGTGTAACAATCCCGCAAGACGGTTACTATGGTAACTACACTTCCCGTGAGACAGGATCTCTTGGTGGTTACATCACCAAACGTCTGGTACAAATCGCTGAGCAACAATTGTCTGGGTCTGGCAAATAATTTATCATAAAAGCAAGCAACAAAACAAAGGCCCGGAGCGGAAACGCTCCGGGCTTTTCATCGCGCAACAGTTCCTTACTTGATTGTGCCTTTCCCGGTCCTTCTCGTCAAGACCGGGCGGATAAAAGTTTTTTATCCATTTTTTCATCGCTTAACCAGCCGACATACGTGTCAATCGTTTCAAAATTGCGGTCCATCACGACCACGGCGACAAACGGATACTGCTTGCGGTGTCGATAGCGCACATCCGCCCAGCGAACTTTGTATCCTGCAGGCAGCTCCTCTACCTCCGCAACCGCATAGGAAGTGAAGTAGAGGAAAGCATTTACCTCTGGTGATTTGCGTGAAGCAGCAACAGCCGCATGAGTGGAAGACGAGGCATGTAGATGCCAGGTCAGCTCTGCTCCATCCATTTTTCCAATTTCGTAACTGTCATCCGCAAAATGTTTCACCACATGCCAGCGGTTCCAGGATATTGTTGGAATGACGATATAGCGAAGCGCCGGTTTGTTATTGTCCAGCCTTTTCACTTTGGCTACAGCTTGGGAATGCGCAATGATTCGCCATACATAATAGAGGGCTATTACGATATACAGTGTGACAAACAACGGGGCAGGGGCGATCAGATCAAAGGCCCACAGCAGGATTGCCACCACATGCGAAGCAAACAGAAACGGATCGAAAATATGAATGATATTCCAGGCAATCCAGCGTTCCGAGAACGGCCTTGCTGCCTGGGTTCCATAGGTGTTGAACAGGTCAGTAAAAACGTGAACGCCCACAGCGACAGCTGTCCAGGCAGCAACGTGTCCAATGGGAACATCCGGGAAAATCAGTGCAATGACGCCCGTGATGAGCAGAACCCATAATAGAAGAAAGGGCGGCGAGTGGGACATACCCCGATGATTTCGAATGTACAATGAGTTGCTTTTGAGACGCAGCGCCGTATCAATGTCAGGGGCCTGGGAGCCAGCAATGGTACCGACCATCACCGCAGCCGCGAGCATGGGACTGGAAGCCACGACAGGATCGACATAAGCCAGACCTGCCAAACCAATACCCATGACAAAATGTGTAGAAGTATCCATAAACGTCTCCTTTGTGGTGTAGCTCGATTTCATCATATTAATGATTCTCTATCTAGGTGATACTCATATATAGTGTATATTATCCGCCTGTCTTGACGCAAAACAGCCAAAACCCGAAAAAGATGTCATAAGAAGTTCATTTCACCCAACATTTGTACGAGCATTGTCATACTCTTGGCCATTTTCCTATGATAAACTTTATATCGGAGACAAAGAGAGAAACCTCCAAACCGAGAATTAAGGGGGATTAAGCAAGCGTGGACAATCAGTTGGGATACCAGGCTTCTTCCGATTCTGCAACATTGACCTCGCCTCCGACCAAGTCGGGATCGTGGAAAGACTTTATTCATATCACCAAACCAGGAATACTTCGGACCAATCTTATTGCTGTCTTTGGAGGGTTTTGGCTGGCGTCCCAATGGGATATCAACTTGGTGAAAATGCTGCTGACCTTACTTGGTACTGCGCTTGTTATGGCTTCTTCCTGCGTATTTAACAATTATTTTGATCGTGAACTTGATTTGAAAATGGAACGTACCCGCAACCGGTCCCTGCCGACAGGGAGGCTAACACCCAAAGTAGTTTTGTCGTATGCCATAATTCTGGGCGTGCTTGGGTTATCTGTTCTTTTTGCTTTCTCGGGTATACTTGCTGGATTATGCGGCATTTTTGGCATGTTTGTCTATGTTGTTATTTACACGCTTTGGTTAAAACGATCTTCAACATGGAGTACATCCATCGGTGGTTTGTCAGGTGCCATGCCGCCAGTTATCGGTTATGTCGCTGTAACGGGACGTTTGGACATGGGTGCATGGCTGCTTCTTGCCATGTTGTTCCTGTGGCAGCCTCCGCATTTCTGGGCGCTTGCCATCCGCCGGGTAGAAGATTATCGGGCCGGTGGATTTCCACTGCTGCCCGTGGTAAAGGGCATTGAACGGACCAAGATTCAAATGATTCCTTATCTTGTTCTGCAGATTCTCGTTCCCATTCTAATGTATGCATACGGCTATGCCGGTATTTTTTATCTGACGGTGTCACTGGTTCTGTCTGTACTGTGGCTATATTTCGCACTCAAAGGTTTCCGTGCACAGGATACGGACGCCTGGGCCAAAAAGGTATTTCTTTATTCCATTAATTATCTGTCTCTGAGCTTCATACTGATGATTCTGGATACGGTTCATAAATAACGGAATACAGTACTGGACATGTGCAAAATAAATGCTTGGGCATCTGCATCAAGAACAGTTACAATAAGGAAGGGTCCCATCCAGAGTGGGGTTCTTCGTATACATATGCAATTCCAAGAAAAAGAAGTTCCTTATTTCTTCATAACGTGACATCCCGGGCATGAAATGATAGCCATGTAAGCTCAAGTAAGATATGTATGCGTATTCATATTGACAGGTACAGAGAAAGGACGAGGATGATGCTGAAAAAGTACAAATGGACCTGGATGCTGCTGGGTCTCGCACTGATTATGGCTGTATACCTCATGTGGGGCACCGTCTTTGCCAGCAAGGAGAAATTACCCGAGATTCGGGAGATCCAATCATTTTCCATGGAAAATGTGGATGGGACAACCGTTTCGCTCGATGATACCAAAGGTAAGGTGCGGCTGTTCTATTTTTATTTCACCAGTTGTCCTGATGTATGCCCAATTACGACGTTTACGTTGTCCCAGGTGCAGGATTTGTTGAAGGAAGATGGCACATTCGGCAAGGATGCTTCCTTTGTTTCGATTTCATTTGATCCGGAAGTCGATACCAAGGAGAAAATTAAGGAATTCGCGGACCGTTTCCACGCGGATTATGACGGGTGGTATTTCCTGCGAGGGGATATGGACAAAACGAAGCAGCTCGCCAAGGATTCATTTCAGATTCTGATTGAAGGCGAAAGCAAGGATGATTTTGCACATATGAACATGATTGGTCTCGTCGATCAGAACAATCAGTTGCGCAAGGTGTATAATGCATTTAATACAGAAGATGTCGAGCCAGCAGTAATCGCAGAGGATATCCGCAATCTTATCAATGAATAATGCTGTTCTAATCATATTTATTAGAATCATATTAAAATCCATAACAAAGGCTGCTTGCCGGGTTGGTAAATAACCGGTAAGCAGCCTTTTTGGAATTGTTTTTACTTTTAGAATGAAGGGTACTCGGGGTATTGAATGTACTCTTCCAATCCGGCCTTCTCCAACTGGGCAATGATGTATTCATCAGGGGTTCCTTCCACACCCGCATAACCACGTCTGGTATACATCTGCACCGCATCTGGGAAGGCGTCCCGCAGTACACCTCTGATTTTTTTACCCGAACTGTCATTATCCATAAACAGATATACTTCGTCATAACCAACCTGTTTGCGCAGGGACTCCAGCTTGAGCGAATTCAGAGTGCCGAATGTACATAAAATGTTGATTTCCGGCCCAACGAGACGTTTCAGCTTGCTGCGATCATTCTTACCTTCCACAATGACATGAATAGGCATGATATTCACCTCTTGTTCGAGAGCTAGTGTCGACATTCCCCGGGAAATGTTGCAGCGAAAATCGACTGGATTATATATAGTTTAGCTGTAAATGGGGGAATGATGCAAAGCAAAGGTGAATACAAGCCATTTTAATAAAAAAAGGACTTACATCATGGATCACGTCTATCCCAGTACGCTATTCGGATCGGTTGAAGACAGGGATGCCTCACGTCTGCTGGTGAAGTACGGAAGGAGCAGAATACCGACCATTAATAGAATAAACGCGATGAAATACGGCGAGACACCTACACGCAGCTGTCCTGCGGCGATTGGACCAATGAAGGAACCGATGGAGGTAGCAATGGATTGCAGTGAGAAAATACGTCCCAGCTTGCTTCCGCCGCTTAAACGGATGAACAGGGTAGCCATGGCCGGAAAAGTAATCCCTTTGGACATGCCGAGTACAAAGAGCACAGCAGCCAGAGGGATGTCCGGGAAGGCTGCCAGCGTGAAGAAACAGAGAGACATCAGCAGGACCCCTGCAGTTAAACGCAGCTTGGGCGAATAGCGATTAAGAAAAAGCATGCTGAGCGTAAGCAGTGCCCCGATACTAATGACCGAAAACAATAGCCCCGTAGACATCATGGAAGAGTGTCCTCCCCCCCGGAGAGGCAATTCAAAAAACAGAATCCCCTGTGCACACGCAATGACCAGCGGCAATGCAAAATAACGCCAGGAGACAGGTATGAAGGTATTCGTACTTCCTCCGAGGTTAGCAGGCTTGGGAGGTACGGTTTCTTTCTCTCGCTGAACATCGACAAGCCCCTTCGGCATGGACAACCAGGCAATCATGCCTGACAGAATGAGCAGGTATCCAAGACTCGCAAATGTAGCAGAGAACCCCAAAGCACCAACAATCAGTGCTCCGGCAGCCGGAGATACAACAGACGCCAGCGTGTGTACGACACCATGTCCGGACATATACTTGCCCTGAGTGACCGGATTAGTCGATAGTTGTGCAAGCAGGGCCAGACAGGCCGGAGACAGAAAAGCGAGCACAAAGCCACTGATCGAGCGAAGCGCAAGCAGCTGCCATGGCGTGTGAATGTGGGCTTGCAGCAGCAGAATAATGCCTGCCCCCAGTAAACTGAACACGATATAACGCCGACTGCCGTGTTTATCGATTTGTGTGCCGGCAATTAAATTGCCGGGAAGATGAGTCAAGGAGTAGATACCCATCATCCACCCGATGAAGGTGGGTGCAGCCCCGAGCGAGATGGCAAAGGGGGTCAGGATGGGATATTGGGCGTGCAGGTCAAAAACAGCAAGAAACAAAAATAGATAGAGCCAGATGGCCGTTTTCACAAAAGCCCCTCCTTGTTAAACGATGCATGCTCATGCCAGGTCGTCAAATGCGTTCCCCGTTCTTCGTGGCGAAACCTCATGGTACTACTTGTACGTTCAACTGGACGAACTTAGACCCTTTATTTTTACGAGAGAGTGCTTAGCTGACAGCGGGTTCGGAAATCATGTATAATATTCGGGAAGTGTGATTTCTTAACTCTAATACGGAAGGTGTAATCATGAACATAGAAGTGATCAAAGAGTTTGTGATGCAGAACTGGCTGGTGATCGTCGTTGCACTGATCATTTTGTTCTTTGTTCTAAATGTGGTCAAAACCGTATTGAAATGGGCGATTGCCATCATCATTATTGCGGCTCTGTTGATATACAGCGGCATCTCCATCGATCAGATTAAACAGACGGTTTCCGATGTGCAGTCCAGTACGATGGACACATTGAAAAAGGAAGCGACCAATATCATGGTGAAGGAAGCCTCCAAGGCCACCTACGCCAAAGGACAGGATGGACAATTTACCATTACGAGTCCCAATGTGGAAATTAAGGGGACAGCCGGGTCGAACAAGGTCAATGTGACCTTGCGCGGAATTTCACTCGGTGAATGGAATCTCGACAATGAAACGATACGTACGTTTGTCGAGCAGGCCAGAGGAAATGGAAATGTGCCAGCTTCTTAGCAAAGGGGGAATGAATACGTGTTGCAGAGTTGGCTGGATAGCCTGAAGGAATTCAATGGCATCACGATCATGCTGTTATTGATTGTGGCAGCTTCATTGCTTCAGGGATGGTCCAGAGGGGCTTCGCGTTCTGCAGGAAGACTATTTGGATTCCTGATGGATGGCATTATGGCGGTCATTGGCATTCTGCTGTCCATTGGTTTGACCCTTTGGCTGGCGCCATATGTGCAGCAGTGGTTGTCTGCCCATGCTTCAGCCATGCCGAATCGGGATCTGAACCGATGGGAGCAAATGTATTATACGTTGGTTACGGCGATTGCTGATTTTCCATTGATGCGGTTTGCCGTGTTGTTTGTGCTTAGCTATGGATTTATTCGTTTGGTTCTTGGCTTGTTCTCTTCCCTTTTCTTCAGAAGGAGATATCATTCGGCAGAACAAGAGAGCAGTCACAAAGGAATTATCAGCCGCTTCATGGGTGCAGTAATAGGTGCGGTCATTGGGTCTGCCCGCGGAATGATTGTCATTGCTGTTCTTTTCATGATTGTCAGCCTTTATCCCGGAAGCATGTTTAGCCGATATGTAGAGGCTTCGCCGATCTACATGCAGGGAGCAAAGTCCGTTATTGAACCGTTATCCGGTAACCTGATCAAGGACAAACTGCCGGTATTTACCCAAGCGGTTCAAAAGGAACTGGGCGGAATTTTACAGCGCAAGTATGAAGTCATTGACCACAATATTCCGGCAGATATTGAATCTGCAGCTAGTGAGATTGTGAAAGGTCAAAACTCGGATGAAGCGAAAGCACGCGCCCTGTATGATTGGGTTGGTTCCCGCATTCAATATGATTACGGCAAAGTGGATGATTATGAGCAAAAAGGCATATGGCATGAACAGACGCCGCAAAACACGTTTGATACCCGTAAAGGGGTATGCATTGATTACGCGCGTCTGTATGCGGTCATGGCCCGTTCACAAGGACTGGATGTTAAGGTCGTTACAGGACTTGGATACAACGGCCAGGGCGGATATGGCCCACATGCATGGAATGAAATTTATTTGAGTGAATTCCAGAGCTGGATTCCGCTTGATCCGACATGGGCGGTGAGTGGTGACTGGTTCAATCCTCCGAATTTTGCCGATACCCATCTGAAAGATCAGACAGCATAACATTACACCGGACAGGGTTCCGGATTATGACGACGTTGCCAGGTTATCATGCCGCGGCTGGACTTCTAAGAGCGGTATGCATCAAGTCATGAAAGAGGTAGGATGAATGAACAATCATTCAAAAGAGAAGGATGAACTTACCGACAAACGGCGCTTCAGTTACCGGATGAACGTATTTTTCTTCGCTTCCTTTGTTATTTTTAGCGTTATTATCGTACGGCTGGCGTTTCTGCAATTCGTGGAAGGGCCTGAGCTCAGTCAAGAAGAGGCCAGTAACATTACCAAGGATGTGCCACTCGCTCCGGTGAGGGGAACCATCTATGATTCAACCGGTGAGGTGAAGCTGGCGTATTCCAAGCCGATTCAGTCTCTCTACCTGACGCTCTATAAAAACTATGGTGATGTGAACGGACAACCAAGTCCAAACTTCCCGGAAGCTCAGGATATTGCGACAAGGCTGCATGATGTATTCGAACAGTACAAAACCAAAGAGTCGGAGTCCCTTACCGTTGATCAGATCATTGAAGCGATGGACCTGAACTCCCGTAAGGCGAATGGCTTCATGCCACGTCTCATCAAGAGTGATCTGTCGGAGGAAGAAGTGGCGTATTTCCTCCAGCACAAGGATGAATTTACGGGAATTCAGATTGTTGAAGAAAGTGTACGTTACTATGATCCGGATACGGTGGCTGTTCAGACCATCGGATATTTGAAAAAATTCAAAAGTTCCAAAACACTGGACAAGTACCAAGAGGTTGATGAAGCGAACAAAACACAAACGGACCCGGGACTGGTATACACGGAAAACGAGTTTGTCGGGTTCGACGGTCTTGAGCTGCAGTATCAGGACATACTGCGCGGCAAAAGCGGTTATAACTCCGTGGATGTGGATCTGCGGAATTTGCCTGAGGGCGTTGCAGGATCTACTCCGCCTGAGAAGGGCTATGACCTGATTACGAGCATCAACAAAAACGTGCAGGTGAAGACGGAGCAGGCGATCCTGGATCAACTGAGCTGGCTGCATACACACCCGGTTTCCGGCAGACTGCACCCTAATGCCAAGACAGGTTTTGCGGTAGCAATGGAAGTGGACACAGGTAAAATTGTGTCGATCGCCAGTATGCCGGATTATGATACAAACATCTGGAGAACAGGAAGCATCACGAACGAACAATATGATGACATCAAATATGTTTATCAAAATGGTACCATTCGTTCCTTCCCTCCGGATGATTCCAAAAAGCGGGCTGAATCGGTTGTATTGCTTGGTTCCACGATCAAACCTCTGAGTGTATTGATCGGTCTAAAGGAAGGTTTCTTCACTACGAATACCGTATATCCAGACAGGGGTTCTACAACTTTCGGAGGGGATAACCGCAGAGTACAGAACTCTTCTGGTCACGTATACGGTGCATTGACTCCACATGATGCGATTCGTCACTCTTCCAACGTTTTTATGATCGATGAAATCGGTAAGAAGTTGTACACCCAATATGGTGCCGGAGGGATCGATGTATGGGATAAGTACATGAAGCAATTCGGTCTCGGTGTTTCGACTGGAATCGATCTGCCAAACGAATGGCTGGGATACAGAGAATACACGAATGAACAGGAAAGTTCTCTGACTCGTCTTGTGTATGCTTCTTTTGGTCAACAGGGGAAATACACGGCCATGCAGCTTGCCCAGTATACAACAATGTTGGCTAACAAGGGTAAACGAATGGAGCCGCAATTGGTGAGTGAGATCCGGGATTCCGGAGGGAATGTCGTAGAGAAAATGAAACCAAAAGTGCTTAGCACAGTCGATTTCAATGACGCTTATTGGAATGAGGTACAACGAGGCATGGCTACAGAGGTTACGGCATTTAGCGGATTCCCTTATGACTTTGCCAGAAAAACAGGTACCTCTACCCAGGTCGTCGGTGGGAAATTGGTCGACAACGGGGTGTTTATCGCTTATGCGCCGCGGGAAAATCCAAAACTGGCTGTAGCCGTGGTCATCCCCGAAGGGGGATTCGGTTCCAACAGTGCGGCTCCGGTTGCACGTGCGATCTTCGATGCGTATGACGAGGAGTTCGGTTTGGACGGTGTTCCGAAGAAAGATAAAACTGATGAAACTGCAGCGCAGTAATTCATATGGTTAAAGAGAGGGCCCTTTGGGGTCCTTTTTTTGTGCATGGAGCTAAGAATAGAACAGATATTTACATAATACCTGTAACTTCATAGGGAGTTGATACGTTTAAATAATTGAATGAATCCATACACAATATTCCAGATCAACAATGGAGAAGGGGCTCTCTCTAGTTTACGAAAATGTAACCAAAATTAGGAAGACGTGTCAATCAACCTTTGATAGACTTATATAGGGAAAATATCTGAGCTTTACGTTAATGATTTAGACTGTTAACCATTATTGATATAGAACGGAGAGGCTTATACATGTTTAACCGATGGAGGAGCAAAAAAGCATCCGATGAAGACACAGCTGTCAACAAGCCATCTGCAGCAAGGATAAACCTGTTCTTTTTCGCTGCCTTTGTCATCTTCAGTATTCTTATTTTTCGCCTAGCCTTTGTGCAGTTTGTAGAGGGACCTGAATTGACGTATATGGAAACGACGCGTAATACAAAAGACATTCCTCTTGCACCTGTACGTGGACCGATCTATGATGCCACGGGAAAAGTGGCCTTAGCTTATTCCGAGCCTGTGCAGTCTCTGTATGTATTGTTGTACGAGGACTATAGTAACGGTTCCCGGCAAGAAGAGGCCCAAAAACTCGCAGATGATCTGGCTGCAGTGTTCAAGGAGTTCAACCCTGGTGACAAGGAACAGCCGGATGCTGAGGAGATCATGAAACGCCTTGATCTGGATTACCAAAAGACACACGGGTACACACCAAGGTTGGTAAAATCCGATCTGAATACGAAAGAAATCGCTTATTTCATGGAAAAAAAGGCTGACTATCCAGGGGCTATGGTACTGGAAGAAAACATAAGAAAATACGATTCTGATAGGGTTGCTGTTCAGGTCATTGGCTATACAAGAGAGTTCAAGGGTCAACAAAATAATTTAGATAAGTATAAAGAAATTAGTAAATCGCTGGCAACGGAAAGGGACCCGGGTCTTCGCTATACTCAGCAAGAAATGGTTGGAGTAGGTGGACTGGAGTTCCAATATCAGGAGGAACTTCGTGGAAGAAGCGGCTATCAATCTATTGATATTAATGCACGTAACCTTCCTGAAGGAACAATTATGCAGACTCCGCCGGAGAAAGGCTACAGCCTAGTCTCCACAATCAACAAGGAAATTCAGCTGGTAGCTCAGCAAGCGATTACAGATGAACTGCGCAAGCTGCCCAAAGCTATTACGGGATATGCAGTCGCGATGGAGGTAGATACCGGAAATGTTGTGGCCATGGCCAGCATGCCGGACTATGATCCAAATGATTGGGATTACGATAAGATCAAATACGTGTACCGGAATGGGACGATTGCTTCTTTCCCGCCGAATGATTCCAAGCCTAGTCATGCGGAATCTGTTGTTCTGTTAGGTTCCGTCATCAAACCTCTTAGTGTACTTATTGGTCTGAAAGAAGGCTTGTTTACGGCAGGCCAGACCTATCATGATCAGGGATATGCCATTCTGGGGAAAGATGGGCGACAGGTGAGAAACTCCCACTCTGCTTATAATGGTCATATCACTGCAAGACGCGCCATAGAGAAGTCTTCCAATGCGTTTATGATTGATATGGTAGGCAAACGTTTGCTGAATAAATATGGCTCAGACAAAGGGATAGATAAATGGGACGAATATATGAAAGATTTCGGCTTGGGGGTCTCTACAGGCGTGGATCTGCCAGGAGAGTACCTGGGCACACTGGAATACAAAGATAAAAATGAATCCGCTTTGACACGGCTCGCGTTTGCCTCGTTTGGTCAACAAGCGAAGTACACGACACTTCAGCTCGCACAATATACCACGATGCTTGCCAATAAGGGCAAACGGATGGAGCCTCATTTGGTGAAAGAAATCCGTGACGCAGAGGGCAATGTGGTTACGAAAATCAAACCTAAAGTATTGAACGAAGTGGATTTTGCGGATGCATATTGGAATGAAGTACACCGTGGCATGGTCACTAAAGTAAGCTCGTTTGACGGATTCCCTTATGACTATGCCCGTAAAACAGGTACGTCCGAGCAAGGGACCGGACCGAATAAGAAGGAGAACGGTGTGTTTATTGCATTTGCACCGCGTGAGAATCCAAAACTGGCCATCGCGGTTGTTGTACCGGAAGGCGGATTCGGGTCTGTCAGTGCGTCGCCGATTGCACGCAAAATCTTCGATGCTTACGATGAGGTGTACGGCCTGGACGGGACGCCCAAAGGGAAAAAGGGTGAGGAGAAGGACAAAGAGTAAAACAAGATTTCTAAGGAGGGGTACCAAAGTAACGGAGATTAACACATGTACCGTTGGTTACTTCATATCACTTCTGCAAAACAGCCAGTGAAACGGCTAATAAACGAAACAGGACAGGCAAGGGAAATTATCCCTTGCCTTTTTATTTTGCATCGGCTAAAATTTGCACAAGGGAAACATTATTAGTCTGGTATAAATTTTAATACCTTGTACAACAAAATTAGATGTGGACAATTATGTTAGGAGAGGGAAAGGAGAGGTTGGAATTGTTAATGGTGAAAATGAGGAGTATTCAAAGAGGGTTCATGACGCTGACAGCCATGGTTTTGATTGTGGTTTTGACCGCTTGTTCCAGCTCAGCCGAAACGGGAAGCACGGAAGGGAAGATGCAGGTTACAGCAACCACAGGCATGATTGCAGATGTAGCACGTGAGATCGGAGGGGCATATGTTGACGTTACCGGGCTAATGGGTCCAGGCGTTGACCCCCATCTGTACAAGGCTTCGCAAGGGGATATCCGCAAGCTGGAGCAAGCCGAAGTCATTTTTTATAACGGGCTGCACCTGGAAGGTAAAATGACTGATATTTTGGAGAAGATGTCCAAGAGCAAAACAGTAACTGCCGTAACAGACGGCATCCCGGTAGATGAATTGCATTCGGGTCAGGAAACCGGAGGTACGGAATATGATCCACACGTCTGGTTTGATGTGAGCCACTGGATGCATGCTGCAGAAGCCGTGCGCGATACGCTTGTGGAGGCAGATCCGGATCATGCAGAGGCGTATCAAGCTCAAGCCGAAGCGTATTTGACAAAGCTTGAGGAGCTGGATAACGAAGTGCGTACAAAAATTCAGGAGATTCCTGAAGCAAGCCGGGTACTCGTTACCGCACACGACGCTTTTGGATATTTTGGTGAGGCCTACGGCATGAAAGTGATGGGACTTCAGGGAATCAGTACAGCAGCCGAATATGGTGCGAAGGATGTCAGTGAACTGCGGGATTACCTCGTGGATAACAATATTAAGGCGGTATTTGTGGAATCAAGTGTGCCGGCAAAAGCGATGGAAGCCATTATTGCTGGAGCTGCCGAAAAAGGACATACGGTTAGCATTGGCGGCGAGCTGTTCTCGGATGCCATGGGTGCTGAAGGAACAGAAGAAGGTACTTACATTGGCATGATCCGTCACAATACCGAGACGATTGTAGAGGCGTTGAAATAATGATTTTATCCAGAGAGGAGTGGAAACAGCGTGAGCAAGACAACGTTATCTGAGAACATGATTACATGCAAGAATCCGAATGAATTGCAGGGAACGCAGCCTACAACGGCTCCTCTTAGTGTTCGGGATCTGGCTGTGGCCTATCATAAAAAGCCAGTCCTCAGCGGGGTTTCCTTTGATATACCTGAAGGACAGCTGATTGGCATTCTCGGTCCTAATGGTGCAGGAAAGTCTACCCTGATCAAGGCAGTACTCGGACTGGTACCGAAAATGCACGGTGAGGTGCAGATTTTTGGCCAATCCTACCGTGAGCAGCGGCGCCGGATCGGCTACGTTCCCCAGCGGGAATCGGTCGATTGGGATTTCCCAACCCATGCGCTGGATGTGGTGATGATGGGCAGGTACGGTCACCTGGGCTGGTTCCGTCGTCCAGGCAAGAAGGAACGGGATCTAGCTGCACACTGTCTCGAGCAAGTAGGTATGGGAGACTATATGCATCGCCAAATTAGCCAGCTGTCCGGCGGACAGCAGCAGCGAGTCTTTCTCGCTCGTGCACTGGTTCAGGATGCTGACCTGTATTTTATGGATGAACCGTTTGCAGGCGTGGATGCCACAACGGAAAAGGCCATCATTTCCCTTTTGGAACAGCTGAAAAAGCAAGGGAAGACTGTACTCGTGGTTCATCACGATCTTGCGACGGTGGAGGAATATTTTGACCATGTGCTGCTGCTCAATGGGCGACTGGTTGCCGGCGGGCCGACAAGCGAAGTGTTTGTACCGGATACGCTGCAGGAAACTTACGGAGGCCGGATTGCGATGATCGGAAGCCGGACGGAGAAGGGCCAGGTGTAGTGATGGGGAACTGGATCCTTTCCATTTTGTCTGACCCCAACACACGCTGGATTTTGCTTGGCTGTTTGTTGCTGGGGTTCAGTAGTGGCATTATTGGCTCATTTACTTTTTTGCGCCGCCAAAGTTTGATGGGTGATACACTGGCACATGCGGCATTACCAGGGATTTGTATTGCTTTTATGTTGACGGAAACCAAGTCCGTAGGTCTCTTTCTGTTTGGTGCACTCGTTGCAGGAATCATTGCTACCTTCGGGATATCATGGATCACCCGGTATTCACGGATTAAGCAGGATGCAGCGATGGGGATTGTGCTGACGGTATTCTTCGGCATCGGTGTAGTCATGCTGACCCGCATCCAGCACGGGGCCAGCGGAAGCCAAAGCGGGCTTGATAAATATTTGTTTGGTCAGGCGGCCTCCATGGTGATGACCGATGTATACGTCATGGGCGGTGTCTGTCTCGTTTTACTCATTGCCTGTCTGGTCTGGTTCAAGGAATTCAAGCTTGTGAGCTTTGATCCTGGATTTGCCCGGGGCATGGGGTTGCCTGTAGCGATGCTGGAACAGCTGATCTTGCTGCTGACAGTCATCGCGGTTGTAGCGGGAATTCAGGCAGTCGGCGTTGTTCTTGTTGCTGCCTTACTTGTGACTCCTGCGGCAGCAGCGCGCTGCTGGACCGATTCACTTGCACTTATGGTACTGCTCGCAGGCATATTTGGTGCTCTGAGTGGTGCCACAGGTACCATCTTCAGCACGCTCGTTCCTAATCTGCCAACAGGACCTGTGACGGTCCTTGCAGCTACGGTACTGTTTGCCGGATCGGCGCTGCTTGCTCCGCGTCGGGGGTTACTGGCTCGCCGTTTGCGAAGCATGCAGGCCAAATCGGCCTATCTTCGAGAAGAGCGTGCTACGCTTCAGACACTTTCCGCCCAGGCAGCACAGCAGGAACGGGGGGAGCTGTAATGGCTACATTTTGGATCATATTAACGGCCGTATTGGTTTCGTCCGCATGTGCTATACTCGGATGTTTCCTTATCTTGCGGCGGATGGCACTGGTTGGGGATGCCATCAGCCATGCCGTGCTTCCCGGGATTGCGATTGCTTTTCTGTGGAGCGGTTCCAGGGATTCCTTATGGATGCTGCTTGGGGCGACTATTTTCGGTCTATTAACGGTGTTCTTCATTCAAAGCCTGCAGGCCGGAGGACTATCTTCTGATGCGTCCATTGGTATAGTATTCACGGCACTCTTTGCTGTCGGTGTCATTCTGATCAGTCTGAATGCCCAGCATATTGATCTGGATCTGGACTGTGTGCTCTTTGGTGAGATTGCCTATGTACAGTGGGATACGTTAACACTTGGGGGCACTGATGTCGGGCCGAGGGCAGTTTGGATGCTGGGTATTACGCTCCTGGTGATACTGATTGTTATCGGACTGTTCTATAAACAGTTCAAACTGTGTGCCTTCGATCCGGCGCTGGCAGCTGCCTGCGGTATTCCGGTTGTATTGTTCCATTACCTGCTCATGGGCCTTGTATCCATGACATCCGTGGCTTCATTTGAAAGTGTGGGGTCCATCCTCGTGGTAGGCATGTTGATTGTTCCTGCGGCGACAGCTTATCTGCTTACAGATCGCCTGGGTAAGATGATTCTGTACAGCGTACTGGTGGGTGCTGCTTCCTCTGTTGGGGGCTATATGATGGCTTATGCATTGGATGCTTCCATTGCAGGCTGCATGGTGGCGGTAGCTGGAATTCTGTTTGTTTTGGCACTCTTGCTGTCTCCGAAACATGGTATTATCCTCCGTTACGCTCGTCGTAAATTCGCGACACGATAAGATTAGATAGAAACCGTCTGCATACGCAGGCGGTTTTTGATGTTTGGAATGAGTGTGATATCGGGTATGACATCCATATAGATGAGGATTTCCCTTGATCTGCTCCAGCAGATAAGTGCATATGATCTTGTCTGCCTTCATATCGTTATTTGGATTGATCGTTATTTTGTTGCATCTGGATGATCTGTGGTAAAATGTCGTTAGCTGTGACGTCCGGAGCGTCCGCCTCCTGCGGATACCGGGCGGTCTTTTTGTGAGAGAATAGTTGAATAGAGAGAAGTAGAGAGACAACCGAGGAGGAATACTGCATGAGTGAACTTAAATACAAATTGCTGGCGCTGGATATGGACGGGACATTGCTCAACGATAATCATGAAATTACCCAGGAAACCGCTAAGTGGATACAGATCGCCATCCGGCGCGGGGTGCATGTGTGTCTGTCCACAGGTAGAGCCGTATTCCATGCGATGCCGTACGCGGTACAGCTTGGATTGGAAACGCCGATGGTCACGGTGAATGGCAGTGAAGTCTGGAAAGCTCCGCATGACCTGCATATTCGTCATCTGATGGACCCGGCTTTAATCCGTACCATGCAGGAGATTGGCGAGAAATATAACAGCTGGTACTGGGCATATTCCGTAGAGGAGCTGTTCAACCGTGAACGTTGGACGGAAAATATTGAAGGCTTGGAATGGCTGAAGTTCGGTTTCAATACCGAAGATGATGAAGTTCGTCATCAGATCATGATGGATTTGCAGCAGCTGGGAGGTCTTCAAATGACGAATTCCTCACCTGTTAATATCGAGATTAACCCGGCTGGCATTTCAAAAGCGAGTGGCGTGGCTGAAGTCTGCAAACTGCTCGGCATAGAAATGTCCGAAGTCGTCGCAGTGGGAGATAGCCTGAACGATCTAGCCGTGATTGAGGCGGTAGGTCTGGGTGTTGCCATGGGTAACGCACAGGAACAAGTGAAGGAAGCCGCTGACCTGATTGTGGCGAGCAACAACGAAGATGGAATCGTGGAAGTCATTCGTGAACACATTTTGAAGGGGGAATAACCTTTGCTTGCAACCGTTGGCTGGATTTTAATTGTGCTTTTGTTTGCAGTGGGGATGGCCGGAACGGTATATCCTATACTGCCTGGAGCTATAGCGATCTTTTTCGCGTTTCTGGTCTATGGCTGGTTCTTCAGCTTTGATCCGTTTGGCGTATGGTTCTGGATTTTCCAGATTCTAATCGTGGTGGTCCTGTTCGTGGCGGATTATGTGGTTAGTGCATGGGGGGTCAAGAAGTTCGGAGGCTCCAAGCTATCCACAACCCTGAGTACGATTGGTGTCATTATTGGTCCATTTGTTATCCCGGCATTCGGGTTGGTACTGGGACCATTTATCGGTGCATTTATCGGGGAATTAATTGGCGGATCATCACCTTCCAAAGCTACAAAGGTCGGGTTCGGTTCCGTTGTTGGTCTGTTTACCAGTACGGTAATGAAAATTATTTTGCAAATCGTAATGATTGTTCTGTTTATTATCTGGGTAGCAAGATTCGCATAGACGTTCGGGATTGGCTTCAACCAGATGCACGTCCGTGTGGGGGAAAGAAGGGGAATTAGTTTGTCTAAGAAGGAAACATTCATTAAGGGTACGCTCATCCTGGCGGCCGCAGCACTCATTGCCAGAGTACTTGGTCTCGTGCAGCGGGTACCGCTGGAGCATATCCTTGGCGATATCGGTAATGCATCGTTTACCATCTCCAATACGGTATACTTAATGCTGTTAACCGTCGCAACTGCGGGAATTCCCAGCACGCTTAGCAAAATGGTGTCTGAACGTTACGCGCTGGGGCGTGCGGGAGAAGCACAGCAAATTTATAAGGCTGCCTTGATCTTTGCTGCGGTAGCCGGGGTTGTCATGTCAGCCTTACTGTGGTTTGCAGCGCCTTATTATGCAACGTATGTATCCAAGGTACCGGAGGCTGTTAGCGCGATTCGGGCCCTTGCTCCGGCTCTGCTGCTCTTCCCGGCCATTGCCATGATGCGTGGTTATTTCCAGGGACGCGGCAATATGACGGCAGGCGGCATATCTCAGATCGTAGAGCAGTTCGCCCGGGTGGGTACAGCCATTATCGTGGCATATGTCATGCTGCAATGGAATTATGATGACAGAACGATTGCTGCAGGAGCTTCATTCGGTGGGGTGCTAGGCAGTATCGGTGCGTTTGCCGTCATGCTCTACTTCACCTTGAAGCTGCGCCGTAGTGATCGTGCAGCCCAGCTGGAGGTTGTTCGTGCAGAGCAGCTGCCAATGCGAGGGATATACAGTGATATCTTCAAACTGTCGATTCCCATAGTGTTATCGTCCCTTGCGGTTCCTGCGATTAACTTTATCGATTCATCACTTGTGGTTCCGCTGCTCAGCGGCCGTATTGGGCTGGAAGAGGCAACAGGGGTGCTGGCGATCCTCGGTGCGAAGGCGCAAAGTATTGCGGGAATCCCGCCAATTCTGGCCATTGCGCTTAGCCAATCGCTCGTACCTGTCATTTCGGCAGCCTTTGCACGCAAAGATGAAGCCCATCTCCAGAACCAGATTACGCTGGCCATGCGCATTTCGATTTTGACAGGGATGCCAATCGTCATTGCCCTATGTGCAGCAGCCTATTCGGTGAATGGATTACTGTTCAGTACGCCAGATGGGACTCCGATCATTACCCTGCTGACCTTCGGTACCATTTTCCAAATTACGATGATGACGACAAACTCCATTCTGCTTGGAGTAGGTAAACCGCGGATTACAATGATCAGTGTAGCAGCAGGGATTATCATTAAATTTGTAGCAAGTTTGATCCTGGCTCCAATATTCGGCATTTATGGGATCATTATTGCAACAGCATTATGTTTCCTGGTAATTACTTATCTGAACCTGCGAGTACTAAGAAAAATCGTAACTTTCTCGATCATGGGTGATCGCTGGGTTGGGTTCGTGGTAACGGTCCTGCTTGCTGCAGGTGTTGGTTTCGGTGCGAACTGGGCTGGCAATTGGATCTTTGGTTTATTCCTGCCAGCACGTGTATCCTTCCTCTTGACCTGTCTGGTTGTCGGTGCTCTCGTTGTGGTCGTATACCTGGTCATGCTTGTCATTCTTCGCGTTTTGCGCAGAGATGAACTTGGCAGCTACCCGCGTATTTTGCAAAAGGTACTGCGGCCGCTCATGCGTCTTCAGCGTGGTACAGGTCAGCGGGCATAGGCTGATGCCAAACTTTTTTAAAATAAGTACAAGCTCTGTCAGCTGCTTAAGCGGGCAGGGCTTTTTTTATTTGAATCATATAAGATGAACAGCTGACTGCCGATTCATGAAAAACCGTACTCTAGGTCACTTAATGCAGCAATGCCTTGGCATCGTGGGTAACGGCCGTTTTGAGCATCCCATATCGGTGTTCATGGCTCATTTCAAATAACCAGGGACGACGCGGTGCACTGAGGTGTCCAAGACTATCCCGATTTTGAAGCCAGTCCTGTCTCGTAATCGGTTCATACGGCGTGTCTTTCCATACGCTGAGCAACTCAGGACTGTATAATCGTCCGCCTTCTGGCATCCATTCGTGTTCCAGCAGTTCCTGAGTATAGAATTTCGAATCTGCTGCTCCCTCCAGGCTCGTTGTGAATAAACCCGGCCAATATTCGGCACGTGAGCCTCTGTGAGGAACCGAACGGGCAAACTCCAACACATGATTGTACACCTGCTCGGTGCCAAACAGCATGGCGTACAGGCTTTTGCCAAACATGATTCGCTCATCCAGCTTGCCAAAATGTTCGATGACCCTCCCGGCGAGTCCTTTACCGCGTCCAAGTGGAAACACTATATGATTAAGCCCAGCGAGGTTGTGAAGGTGAAATGCAGGCTTGGAGAGGACTTCTTTTTGAAAATAAGGATGCTGTACGACCCGGCTCTCAATATAGTTCTGCTCATTAATAATTAATGCCACACTAAGCAGGGAGCTGCATCGTTCCAACCAGAAGCGCTCCCAGATGGGTGTCATGAACGCCGATACGTGAAAATGGGATAGCAGGTGGAAGCAGCTTCGCCCGATGCGCCTGCTGTTCATGTAGAGCAAGAGCTGAGGATAGGCATCCTGGAAAATGAGCGCGTTACAGCGCTCAAGCAGCCGATACATATGTTCCCGATCCGTCTGGTTCTGCAGGTTATGCATAAGGTTGCTCTGCAGATCGGTCATATGATAACCACCATTGCGGGAAACCATATGGGCAAGTAAGGCCCAATGCAGTTCCGGATATTGGTCATAACAAGTCAGATAGGCTGCTGTACGCGTGATGTTGCTTCGATTATTTTCCACCGTTAATGTTTTGATTTCCTCCAGAATGATGCAATCCTCTTCACATAATGGGGCGCTTTTGGCATGGCGGGCAGAAGCCGTCTCCGTATCGGGTAACAGTCGTTCAATTTCCCCCTTCAGCGCCTCAGCCATTTCAGCTTCCCAAGCCAAATCACGCGAAGGATGACGAAGCTGCGCCGAAGCCTGCCAAGCGGCCTGTTTGCCGCGCCATACTTCTCTGGCGGCTCCAGGAATGGAACGAACTATACGAAAGAGCGAATCACGGGATACAGCATCGTTTCTGGTGGGAGTCATCGCCTGCCATCCTTTCATCATGGTTGGTTTTATAATAAGTATGTGCTGAATATTTGACTTCCACTCGGCAATTTGCTTCACTAAGGATAAGACAAGGTACAGAAAGGAAGATGTTGTCATGGAACAGATTACATCCAAACCTGCGTTTGATGTGGCCATTCAATCTCCTCGGCTAACCGTAGCGGTATTTAAGGCAGATTGGTGTGGGGACTGCAAGTACATTGATCCGTTTATGCCTGAGGTTGAGGAAAAATTTGCTCGCGATTTGACGCTAATTGAGGTTGATGTGGATCAGGTGGGCACTGTTAGTGAGGAACAAAATATTTTGGGTATTCCAAGTTTTGTTGCATACACCGATGGCCGCGAACTTGTTCGTTACGTGAACAAACTTCGCAAGTCGAGAGAAGAGATTGAGCAATTTTTACAGCGTGCGGTTGAAGTGTACAACACGATTCATAAATAAAGGCAGGCCCGGGCGAATTCGCCTGTGATACCTAATTAGCGCCGTTCCTCTTGAAAGAGGAAATGGCGTTTTTATTTTTGCATTTTCGGGGGACAATAAAAAGGTACATATAAAGAGGTGACTTGTTGGTCATTCTATCGACAGACGTTAACATTTTGTCACAAAGCGAGGCGTCAATGACACTTTTATCCGGTATAATGAATTTAGTTGTGAAATAAGTGTCAAAGTATCGAAACAAGCGGAGAGATCGTTCTTCGCCATATTAAACCAACAGCGGGTGAGAAAAAATTGAAGCACTTAACCTTGTTTAAATGGTTAACCGTATTAACTTGTCTTGTTATGTTCTTGGCTACGTTCGGCGGTGGGGTCGTTACCAAAACGGAATCGGGACTAGGGTGTGGCACGGAGTGGCCTTTATGTAACGGTAAACTCGTTCCTGCACATACTGTAGCCTCACTGATTGAATATTCACATCGTGCGGTCAGCGCATTGGCAGGATTGCTCTCCATTGCCTCTTTTGTTGCATTCCTACGATATGGCAAATCACGTCGTGATCTGCAATTGTTTTCATTCTTAACGTTGATCTTTGTTATTATCCAGGGGATTATGGGGGCTTTTGCCGTCGTCTTCTCCCAATCATCGGCGGTCATGGCGCTGCATTTCGGTTTTGCCCTGATTGCCTTTGCCAGTTCCCTGATGATGGCTCTCGGTATTAGGCAGGAGGCTCGTCATGGTGGTCTCGAAAGGTTGAACAAGTACCCGCGGGTCAGCAAAAACTTCCGCAACCTGGTATGGTTCTCAACCATCTACACGTATCTTGTGGTATATACAGGGGCTTTCGTAAGTCATACCGACTCAGCCGGGGGCTGCTCAGGCTTCCCGCTTTGTAACGGGCAGATTATACCTGAACTGTCTGGTGGCGTGGCCGTAGCTTTTGCTCACCGTGTAGCCGCGGCTTCCCTTGTTATTGTGATTGCGATCTTGGGACATTATGCATATCGGAAACATCCGGATAACACGGAACTTCGGGCGTTGGGCGTCGTTTCTGTAGTGCTCATTCTGCTTCAAGTACTGATCGGTTTTGGCATGATGCTCACCATCAGCCGTCCAGAAGTGTACATGTTCGTGGCACTGGCTCACATGCTTGATATCGCCATATTATTCGGGATACTAACCTACATGAGTTTCCTGGTGTACAAGCTTCATCGGCCAGCTGATCGTTTTTAACATTTAATTGTACGGAGTCGTTCATGGTTTCCAATGCAAAGTCCGCCATCCAATGATGCACATCATTGGGCAGGTGGGCTTTGTTTGATGTCAGGCGGGTCAGGGCACCCTAATGTAAGCAGCGACCACACGTTTACTCTGATTCCGATTAGGTTTAATATTATAAATCATCTTATTGATCAGCAGAGTGGAAAGAGGAGGCTGTATATGCTGCGAACGTTGCTGGGTGAATTGCCGCGTCAGAATGAGGGCGTATTGGAAGAAGCCATCGAATCCATGGTGGAGACGCTCGGACTTTTACAACGACAGCTGGATTTGAATCAGGACCCGACTCATGATTATCGCAAACTGTACGTATGGACACAGGGATTGATTTCCTCACTGGACGAGCTGGAGCAGGCATGCTTCGCTGCTTCACACTTCCGCCAGAAGGTCAGGGCTGGCTCCACCGATGATATGACCATTGAGGAGAAGGCCGAGTACGCACGATACGTGTACTTCTACAAGGATGGGTTCATTCGTTGTTTTGCGATTCTTGATAAGACAGGCACGGTATTAAATGAAATATTTAATCTGAACACATCCAAAGTAAAATCCCATTTTTCGTATTTTACCGTGATGAGACAGTTTGGCTATTCGAAAATGCATAATGATCTTGCGGTTGAATTAATCCAAATCAAGGATGCATACCGGGAACCGATGAGCAAACTGCGCAAACGACGGAATATGGAGATTCACTACATGAATTCCGAGATGCAGGATGATCTGTGGCAGCTTCATCAGACCTTGCAGGGGAAAGTGAAGCTCGAAGATCTGGATCAGCACCTGGAAGAATTGCGTCAGGGCGTAGATATGGTTTGCGAAACGCTAAAAGCGTCTTATGGTTACATCAACAAAATGTGGCACAAGCAGGGCATGTCAGAACTGGCAAAATGAATGTGTAATATTTACCTTTGACAAAGCGGAATACTTGGATTATACTGAGTTTCTAATTAAGCGTTACATGACATTAACATGCATACCATTTACATTTTACCACTGAACTTATAAATTTAATATTTCTTATCGAGAGCGGCGGAGGGACAGGCCCGATGAAGCCCGGCAACCGATTTATAAACGACATGACAACCAGTCATACTTTATAGATGTTAGGTGCTAATTCCTACAAAATGGTGCACAGCACGATTTTGGCAGATGAGAAGGTATATTCTTTCGTGTGAAGAGCCCTTTTTGTTTCTGCAAAAGGGCTCTTTTTTATATGTCAGAGGGGAATTTTCCTTTCATTCGGGTAAAGATACATGTAGGCGGTGGGAAGGAGAAGTCATATTGATCGAATTAAAAGGATTAACCAAGACGTATGGCAGAGGTTCAAAACAAACGACAGCCCTAGCCGATTTGGATCTAAAGATCGGCAAAGGTGAAATATTCGGAGTGATCGGACACTCCGGTGCAGGGAAAAGTACATTGATCAGATGTATCAACCTGCTCGAAAGACCCACATCTGGTGAGGTATGGGTAGATGGGGTCAACCTAACCGATCTCCATAAGACAGAGCTGCAGCAGCAGCGACGCAAGATTGGCATGATATTTCAACACTTTAATCTGTTATCCTCGGCTACAGTATATGACAATGTGGCTTTTCCACTAAAGCTCGTGAATACACCTAAGGCTGAGATTGACCGCAAGGTGAAGGAGATGCTAACTCTCGTTGGATTGGAGCATCATAGCAGCAAATATCCGGCACAGCTGTCAGGTGGACAGAAACAAAGAGTAGGCATCGCACGTGCACTTGCCAGCGACCCTGCCGTTCTGCTGTGTGACGAAGCAACATCTGCCCTTGACCCGCAGACAACAGCTTCGATTCTGAAGCTGCTGCTGGACATTAATCAGAAATACAATCTCACGATTGTTCTGATCACGCATGAAATGCATGTCATCCAGAGTATTTGTGATCAAGTTGCTGTCATTCATCAGGGGGGAATTGTGGAACAAGGCCCTGTAACGGATGTCTTCCTTAAACCACAGCATGCCATCACGCGTGACTTCATGCAGCGTGATCACGAGTCTGAGCTTCTCTTGGAAGAAGCAGCATTGGCACATGCCGGTGCAACAGTACAGCAGGATGGTCGGTCACAATTGGTCAAAATTTCGTTTTTGGGTGAGAAGACGTATGAAGCGATTCTGTCCAGAACCGTTCGTCAGACCGGAGTGGACTTTGCCATTCTACAAGGGACGATCTCAAGGATCAAACAGATCCCCTATGGTCAGTTGACCGTGCGGTTTGAAGGCGATGCGGATGCGATCAGCCGGACTGTCCAGGAATTGAAAGAGCAAGGGCTTGATGTGGAGGTGCTTCGTTAATATGGATTTTTCAACTGTACGTTGGGGAGAGATCGGCAAGGCCTCCATTGAAACACTGCAAATTCTGGGAGCTTCCGGTTTGTTCACCATCATTATCGGATTGCCGCTGGGTGTGCTGCTATTCATGACAGCAAGATCGGCTTCCATCCAGTCACGTACGATCTACACCGTGTTATCCATTATTGTTAATATACTGAGGTCAGTACCATTTATCATTCTGATTGTTGCCCTCATTCCGTTTACACGTTCACTGGTGGGTACAGCCACTGGAGTGCTTGGCGTCATACCGCCGCTCGTGATCGCAGCTGCTCCCTACTTCGCAAGGTTGGTTGAGACAACGCTGCGTGAAGTAGACCGTGGCGTCATTGAGGCAGCTCAGGCCATGGGAGCATCCACCGGACAAATTGTAAGACGCGTACTGCTTCCTGAGGCGCTGCCTGGTCTGCTCGCGGGAATTACAATCACAATTGTAACGCTGGTATCCTATACAGCCATGGCGGGCATGGTCGGCGGCGGTGGACTTGGAACGCTTGCGATTAACTATGGGTACTACCGCTATCAGACTGAGATAATGTTTGTTGCTGTGGTATTTATGGTCATTTTGGTACAAGTTCTGCAAATGTTTGGCGATCAACTGGTTAAATCGTTCACCCGGAAATAACACATATATAGCATACTGCGTCCATTCAGTACTGAATGAATGCAAAGATGCAAAAAAACTTTATTGGAGAAGGGGTTTTACACATGAAAAAATGGTCTTTTGCACTGCTAAGCTTGATGCTGATTGCGGTACTGGCTGCATGCGGAAACAACAAGGATTCCGACAGTGGCGCAGATAATGAAGCGGGCGCACCACGTACGGTTGAACTGAAAGTGGGAGCTTCACCTACACCGCACGCTGAAATTCTGGAGAGCATCAAACCTGAGCTGGAGGCTCAAGGCATTCGTTTGCAGGTTGTAACGTTCAACGACTATGTTCAGCCTAACCAACAGCTTGCCGATAAACAATTGGATGCAAACTTTTTCCAACACCAGCCTTACCTGGATACAGAAAACAAAGAACGTGGTTTTAACCTCGTTACAGTAACCCCTGTTCATGTTGAGCCTTTTGCTGGATACTCCAAAAAGATCAAATCCTTGGATGAACTCCAAGACGGCGCCAAAGTAGCTATTCCAAATGACCCATCAAACGGTGGTCGTGCACTTCTGCTGCTTGCAAAAGAAGGAATCATTACGCTGAAAGACAACACGGACATTGCATCCACCATTCAGGATATTACTGCTAATCCGAAAAACCTGAATATTATTGAGCTTGATGCAGCCATGATGCCTCGTCAACTGGATGAAGCGGATCTGGTATTCATTAATGCCAACTATGCGCTTGAAGCTAACCTGAATCCGGAGAAGGATTCTTTGCTTATCGAGGATCTGCAAGGCAACCCTTACGCCAACATTCTCGTTGCCCGTGAAGACAACAAGGATGCAGATGCGATCAAGAAACTGGCTGCTGCCCTGAATTCCGAAGCAGTTAAAACCTTCATCAAGGAACGTTATCAAGGTGCAGTTGAACCTGCGTTCTAAATCTCGCCATTCCATCTACTCCATTTGAGTTGAGTGATATACGAAAAAACCGAGCCTCTCTGCCTGAGAGTTACTCGGTTTTTTATTGTTCTTGGATTGATTGAGGCGCACAAATGATCCCTACTGTTTGTTTTCAAGAGATGTTTGCTCCGACTTCCGATTATAATAGGACAACTCATTCTGATCGGCGTATTGCTGCTCATCTGCTTCTTGTAGGTAGGACTTTTCATTAGGGGATAATGTATCATCATCTTTCCCCTGCTTCCTCCGCCTGAATTTCAGCCAACAGAATAGGATAACCACGATAGCCAGGATTACGTACCACCCTTTTTTGAATAAAAGCAAAATGCTGAATTTTTGCCCGGCAGTGTACCCGATCCCGCCGACCAGGATGCTTTTGAGTCCCACGGTAGATGTTTTGTCCGTTGATTCATCATAATCTTCATAGGTGTTGCCTGGGTTAACGCTAAGCTGGTTCAGAACCACTTCTTCAAATGCCAAACGATTCTGTTCAAAATTAGGCTGATCTGTAACGAGAATAGCAGTAATATATCCTTCGCGTGTCAGGAATTTCACATTGTAATTGACCATAGCTTGCTCATTAGCGTCTTTGAAACCAAGGGAGTAAACCAATTGGCGCTTGGTAGGGTCATATGTTGGTGCAATTTCCCACCCTGTAACCGATATTTTATCTTCAGGAGCTAGTTCCCTATTTTCTTCTTCTGTGCCTCGGATGTAACTGCTTAATAATTCTTCAGCATCCAAGTTCTGATCGTGATCATGGATATGCCCTGTTTTGACGTACTCAAACACCACATACCATGATCCATGCTGACTGTTGCTGTACAAACTTCCGATTTCGTTCCCATTAGGTTTGGAACCACTGTTTAGCATAGAGCGCTGAGTGTTGGCTTTGTCCAAAAATGAATGATCCTTGAATATTTGAAGAGTTGCCTGATTATCCAAAGAAACGGAAGCAGGTCCATCAATCCAGTCATATTCATAAGGAGACGGGGTGGTTTCGCTTGCTGCGAAGACTGAAGATGTAGAAAGATTCATCAATGGAATCATTAGCAAAATCAATAATACTAGTATGAAGGTGGTATAAACTCTGTTTTTATTCTTCATTTCGGGACCCTTTCAACGATATGTATTTTATTGAACCCTCAATATTGATTCTTGAGCCTAATCGACATTAACATATGAAAGAGTATTCCTTCAAGGCATTTTTGGAGTAAAAGGAATTTATTACATAAAGGGATGAGCAAGTTGTGAGGGGCTGATAAATCTTTTATACTGGATGAGTGACTGCTCTTTGAAGAGGGGGATGGACGTGAAGGGGAAGATTGCCCTCATAACAGGAAGTGCCAAAGGTCTTGGAAAAATGACGGCCCTCCGTCTGGCAGATCAGGGATGTCATATTGCCTTGAATTACGTGCACAGCCGAATCGAAGCCGAAGCACTTCAGGCCCAGATCGCTGCAAAAGGTGTACAGTGCATTGCTATTCAAGCAGACATTTCCAAAACGGAAGACATCGCCATGTTGGTAGAACAGGTTGAAGTCGAACTGGGCAGTATTGATATACTGGTGAATAACGCAGGACCTTTTGTTCGCGAACGCCGATTGTTTGCAGACTACACGGAAGCTGAGATTCAGATGTTGGTACAGGGGAACCTGCTGGGACCCATGCTTCTGGACCAACGAGTGCTTCCGGAGATGAGACGCAAAAAGTGGGGCCGAATTATTCATTTTGGTTTCAGCCATGCAGGGGAGGCGCGATCCTGGCCTCATCGTGCGGTTTACGCTGCTGCGAAGGTAGGTCTGGTTTCCTTTACGAAGACGCTTGCTGTGGAGGAGGCACCTTACGGCATCACAGTGAATATGGTGTGTCCCGGTGATATCCGGGGGGCCAATAAGGAAAAAACGATTGATGAATTAGCTGGCATAACCGATCAGGAGACGCCGAGAGGACGTCCTGGGAGCGGTGAAGATATTGCACGGGTGATCACGTATTTATGTCTGGATCACTCCGATTTTATTACAGGCAACATTATGGATGTTTCGGGCGGGCTCGATCCTATACGTCCAACCATCCAGCGTGAAGAGGGACAATAGGAAACGCACAAAAAAGAGCCCTCCGCTTCAATGGAAGCGAAAGGCTCTTGAGGTTTATTTCGTGAAGGATTGATTAGAATACTTGTACGACTTCTTCGACACCGTCAACTTCTTCAAGAAGGGCGCGTTCAATCCCGGCTTTTAAGGTAATGGTGGAGCTTGGGCAGCTGCCGCAGGCACCGACCAGTTTCAGCTTAACGATGCCGTCCTCCACGTCGACCAGTTCCACGTCACCGCCATCGCGTTGCAGGAACGGACGAAGTTTGTCAAGCACGTCAGATACCTCATCATACATGGTGCTTTGTGCGTTTTCGCTCATATTTTTCAACTCCTTTCCTCTATATATTATATTACAATTGGCCGTAAAATAAAATGGTCAAACAAAGCAGGTGAACCTACATGAGACCGATTATTGAATTTTGTGCCAACAATATGCATTTTGGCACAGATGAAGTCATGGAGCAACTCGAAGAAAATCCAGACTATGATGTGATAGAATACGGCTGCCTCAGCAACTGTGGCCAATGTTATATGACCCCTTTTGCACTGGTCAATGGTGAAGTTGTCATCACGGACAAAGTGGAAGATTTATATAACGCCATTCTGGCCAAAATTGCCGAAGCTGATGCCTGGGATGAGCTGGATCTCGACTAACCGAGATGACGCTTGGACATCCAGAGCACGCCGCTTTTCAAGATACGAGGTACACGTCCCATCATGGACGTTTTGCCCATCAGCCCAAACCCAGCCTTCTTGCCGAGTGCACCTAGCGTGCCACGGAGCTTGAGCGGCTGCGGGTTGGGCTTTTCGCCTTTCCAGAGGGCATGCTGAATATGAGCGATCTGTTCACCCTGTACTTCTGCAGCCTGACCGCTTGGTGCATAAGGTACACTGGCACAGTCACCGACAACATAAACATCTGTGTATTCAGGAATTTGATAATATTCATTCAGTACAACCCGGCCCTGAGGATCCTTTGTAACGTCGAGATCCTGCACGACTTTAACGGGCTGAATGCCAGCTGTCCATACTACAGCATCCGTCAGAATTTCTTCATCCCGGTTATAGATGGCGTTCCCCTCAAGACGAGAGATGGCGACATGTCCGCGTGTCTCTACCTGATGTTCGTTAAACCACTCATGCACGTAAGCGGATAATCGTTGCGGGAATGCCGACAATACGCGCTCACCACGGTCCAGAATACTAATATTGAGATCTGGTCTGCTCTCTCTCAGTTCGGCAGCCATCTCGACACCGCTCAACCCACCACCAACAATATGCACGTGTCCGTAAGCTTTAACTTCGTTCAGACGGAGGTAGGTTTCCCGCGTTTTGCTAAAACTTTGAATGGTACAGCTGTATTCTTCAGCTCCTGGAGTATTGTGGAATCGGTCTGTACAGCCAAGTCCGATGACAAGCTTGTCATACTCCAAAGGATCCTGGCCTTCAAATTCAATCTGACGCTGTTCCAAGTCAATCGAAGTGACTTCACCATAACGGTAAGTGACTTTCTCATGGACTGGAAATTGGATGCGCAGGTCATAGTCGGATACGGTACCTGCTGCGAGTGCGTAATATTCAGTCTTCAATCCCTGAAAGGGGCTCCGGTCAACTAACACGATTTGTGTATCTGACGGTATTTTGCCTTCCAGAAGTTCCTTGATGATCGTGAGGCCGCCATAGCCGCCCCCGAGAATGACGAAATTTTTCATGACTCGGCTTCCTTTCTGCATCAGTCCCGGATGATCGGGGCTGTAACCTGTGGAGCAGCTATGCTTTCACATAGCTGCTCCTGTTGTTTTATTTTAATTATTATATCGAAAATTTTGGAGTTTAAAATTAGAGGTATTATACCAACTTGATGCATCGATTCGAATGGTCGTTCTCCTTGTGAGGATGAAAGATGTTATCGAGACGATGCAGCAGGTTTATTCGTATACTTGAATTTCGTTGTAGAAGGTGTCGCGTTCCACGGGAATCCGTCCAGCACCCTTAATCAGCCAAATGAGCTCTTTGCGCGTGAGGCCTTCAGGCGTTAGGGCTCCTGCGGCATGACTAATCCGTTCGCGAACGATGGTGCCGTGTGCATCCGAAGCACCGAATCCAAGAGCGACTTGAGCCAGCTGTGGGCCGATATTGATGAAGTATGCTTTAATGTGGTCAATGTTATCCAGCATAAGGCGGCTAATCGCAATGGTTTTAAGATCCTCGTACGCCGAGTTACGGCGCATAATGCTGGCATTTTTGCTCTTAGGCTGCATGGAGAGTGGAATAAATACCATAAAACCGTTGGTTTCATCCTGCAGTTCGCGAATTTGTGCCATGTGGTTCACGCGATCCTCGTAGGACTCAATCGATCCATACAGCATCGTAGTATGCGTACGCATGCCTAAATTATGAGCGGTACGGTGTACCTCGAGATAGCGGTCCACGTTTGCTTTGTCGACACGCATTTTTTTACGGTATTCGTCCGACAGAATTTCTGCTCCGCCGCCCGTCAGTGATTTCAGGCCTGCTTTTTGCAGTTCCTGCAGCACTTCCTTAATGCTGAGTCCGCTGATGCGAGTGAAGAAATCAATCTCTGCTGCTGTATAAGCCTTCAAAGTAACATCCGGATATTTTTCGTTTAAAGCACGCAGGGAATCGACATAATATTGAAAAGGAACATGGTTGTTATGTCCGCCTACAATATGGAACTCGCGTACGCCTGGGTGAATATGCTGTTCTACGTACTCAATCATTTCCTCTCCCGACAACGTGTAGGAGCCTTCTTCGCCCTGGTCTTTGCGGAAATTACAAAAAGCACAGTGTGCTTCACAAACGTTGGTGAAGTAAAGACTCATGTTTTCGATAAAATACACTTTCTTGCCGTTCTTCCGCAGGTTGGCCTCATTGGCCAGTTGGCCGAGAGTCAGCAAATCATCCGTTTGATACAGATAAACGCCGTCTTCTACGCTCAGCCTTACGCCGTTCTGCACTTTCTCAACGATTTCCGCCATTCTTTTGTCTGTGAACGGTGTTACTAATGTAGACATTTTGTTTCCTCCTGTTCTTAACCGGACTTGAGTTAAATGTAGGACTTGCTTACAGAACTACATAAAAAAGATGCGGTCATCTGCCGCCTCCTTAGAGGACTAACCCTCCATTACCCGGTGCAGCATATGCTGCATTGTAAAGCTGAATTTTTTTAAGTACTTCGCATCATGGATGTAAAATCTAAAAGTGAGTCTGATGACTCTATATGCATTGGGGACTGCGTGGCAGTCTCGAAATGTGAAAAAAATTACAACTCCATATATGATCATCATTTGAATAAGTCATGACAAAATATTGACATTTCAGTGCGATCACCTATCCATTATAAACCTCGTGTCCCGGGGGTTCAATACACTGGGAAGAAAAAGGAGCAGAGGAGGTACACGGAAATAGGGATAAACATGGCTTGAGCCTCTTGACGGGGTGGAGTATAATTTAAAGAAGAGTTAATGAAAAGGAGAGTGACCTGGCATGATTAGCATCAGCGAGACAGCTGCCGATCGATTGAAAGAGATGCTTTCACAGCAAGAGACACCTAACATGTTCCTACGTCTGGGCGTAGCACCGGGAGGTTGTACCGGATTTTCTTACGCCATGGGCTTCGATGATAAAGAATCCGATGAGGATATTTATATGGATATTCAAGATATGAAGGTTGTAGTCGAGAAGGAAAACCTGAAATATCTGAATGGTCTTGAAATTGATTTTGAAGAATCCGGCATGTCCGGCGGTTTCACCATCCATAACCCGAATGCGGTTGCGACATGCGGCTGCGGATCTTCTTTCCGTACGAGAGAAGAAGCTGGGGTACCGGATAAGGATTGTTAGGACTTTCAATTTCTAAGACATCTGCTACAAATTACGAATCAAGACCTCTATCACGTACTAGTCTCGTACTAATTACGTGTTAGAGGTCTTTTTGTCGTGGCAGGAGGTCTAGTCCTGCTCACTGCTCAGAAAACATCAGTCCACATGTTTCCGCTGTTGATGGATTTCCATAAGATGTTGTTTTCGGTAGACACCAGGCGAGATGCCAGTTGTCTTTTTGAAAAGGCGATTAAAAGAAGTGATGTTCTGATATCCGACGCGGACGCTGATTTCGTTGATGGTCCAGTTTGTTGTAGCCAGCAATTCGCAGGCTTTGCGCATGCGAATTTTTTGCAAATGCTCACTGAAGTTGATACCGGTTTTATCTTTGATATATACAGACAGATACGTCGTTGACAAATTCAGTTTCTCGGACAAATATTCGAGTGAAATATCCTCCATGTAATGAGAGTTGATGATTTCGTAAAACATGGCGATTGCAGGTTCTTCGGGTGCAGGATGTATGCTGTCACGCATGTTGGTAATGACAGAGCTAACGATGTACTTGAAAACAGTCTCATAATCTTCCCGAGTATGACAATCCTGAAGCATATCTTCCCATTCGCTCACTGGTACGCCAGAGGCTTTATAAGACAGCTGCTGATCCATGAATTCAACGATATGACTCATTATAGAGAGAGTCAATTGCCTGAATTGAAGAACACTGGCATCTTTCTTGACGAAGTAGGCCAACGAGTGATGAATCCATTCCATACAGGCGTCTTCTTCCAGTGCTTGAATTGCCTGATTAAGCTCACGGCCCCGTTTCATCAGAGGCTGTTTCAGATCGGGCAGGGAACGTGCCTCGCTGATTAGTTGGGTTTCGTCCAGCAAGCGAGCTTCTGAAGCCAGGTCTCTTAATTGCTGATAGGTTTCATTGAATTTAGTCGGTTGATCCGTAGCGGGAAGGGTACAGATAGTCACGACATAATAATGTTTTTCTTCATCAAGGCTTGCTTTAAGCTGTACTAACAGCGTTTGAAGCTGTGAGGCTGGAGCTTCCTTCAATACGGAGACAATCTCGTTTTTCTCCATTTGGAACGTGTGATTGGCATGGAATTTCTCTTTCGTTTGCAGATGAATGTAATCCAGCAAGTGACGCACCGCCCGTTCCCTGTCAAGAGGCATAGTGCCTTTTTCTGATATTCGGAAACGAATATCGTAATACACAATCTGATAACTTCCTCCATCTGCCAGAAAATCGCTCCACTCACTAAGATCCGTATTGATGTTCTTCAACTGGTTCATATAGGAGTAGTTGGTTAGAATGGCATTCTGGCGATTAAGTTTGGCCACAATGGTATCTTTTTCTTTTTTCAGCTCCCCAATTTTGCTCTGAATGAGATCATATTCCAAAATGTGACTCTCTCCCTGCCTGAATTCACCGACATCATTTAGTGATGTACGGTCTAACAGCGAGGATAACATATCTTTGACCGGGGTATGCAGACGTCGGCTTAGATAAAGGGATACCAGCGTGGCTGCCAAAAGTGAAAAAACAAAGATAAGAATCATATAACCGGTCAATCGCTGCAACTGGTCTGTAATACGTGTATCTGCCAGTGATGTGATATAGGTAAGCCCATCAGCAGCCTCCGCTTTGAAATAATATCTCCCATTCTGCTTGTGTGTTGTCTCCCCTTCTTGAAAAACAGGCATCCTTGCTTCTGCTGAAGTGGAACCCGAGTGGTACAGGATGTTGCTCTGTTGATCTGTAATGGTCAAAGTATGTCCGTCCAAGGTACCAAAAAAGGATTGTACGGCTTTCCGTATATCAATCATGGCAATGATCTGATAAGCGGAGCCAGGGTTTTTGAACGTATACGGCAGCAAAAGTCTGCTCTCGGGAGAACCTGCCTTCATTTGAAAGGAGGCAGTTGGCAAGATCAGGAACGTACTGGGCTCCGAACTGAGTGTATTCCAATGTTCCAATGGATAGGTGGCGCTTTGGTAGGATGTATTGAACATGTAGTCCGAGCTGCCACTTCCTGATTTACCGAGCGTCAAGCGTTCATTGGGAAAATGGACGATGATATCTTCCAGCAAAAACAACGAATTATACACATATCCCCGAATATCCTTCATTACATTTTTGGCCTTTAAATAGTCCGCCTGTTGAAAGCCCACTCTCTGGAGCTGCCGATTGAAGGCAACGAGATCCTGATTGTTGTACACATGGAACAGCATGATCTGAATTTGCTCCATGTGATTCGAGAAGCGTTCTGCTGTGTTCTTTGTTTCGTTATGACTGTTCTGAACGATTTCCTCCTGAAGGCTCGTTTTAAATACATAATAAATCAGAATATAGAATAGGCAGAACAGCGATATAATCGCCAAAAAGCTGACAAATATTTTGAAAAACAGGGTTCTTTTTTTATTCATGATCCAGTTCATAAGACAACCCCTCATTTTCATTCTTCTAGAGAGAACAAGATTATCTGGCCCATTCTACGCGTGAACTGTTAAAACGCAGGGAGCAAAATATGAACGCACTGTAAAAAGGAGCTGTACCTTTTTTGCGAAAATGGCTGTTTTTTCAGGAAAAATCACGAATTATGTAAATTTCGCAAGGAAAGACCTGAATCCCAAAAACGGTTTATACCCAATGGAGCCGAAGGGCTGTAACATTCAATTTGCAGCCGAGCCCGTCGTAATAAGGCAGGCAAAAAAGGGGGGATTGCTGATTTTGGAACAGACGACATCCGTTAACGAGCAGGCACACGGGAGTCGAGTGAGTGGAAGCCGTGCGAAGAAATCCCGTTTTCATTCGTTTCGTAGAAATTGGGATTTGTATCTGTTATTTTCGCCTGTCATCATCTACTTTGTAGTGTTTCATTATGTACCCATGTATGGTGTGCAGATTGCTTTTAAGGACTTTATCGCCAACAAAGGCATTACCGGAAGTCCATGGGTAGGATTTAAACATTTTGAACGGTTCTTTGACAGCTTTTATTTTTGGCGAATCATGAAAAACACGCTTGGCATTGGTCTGTACGAATTAATTGTTGGCTTCCCTATTCCCATTTTACTGGCGTTAATGATCCATGAAGTCAGATCCGGGAAGTATAGAAGATTTGTGCAGACAGTGACCTACATGCCTCATTTTTTATCAACGGTCGTTATGGTCGGTATGATTATGATGTTCCTGTCTCCTGTCAGTGGATTAGTTAATTTGGCAATTAACGCTCTGGGTGGAGAAGCCATTTCGTTCATGACGGAGCCCGGTTGGTTCAAGAGTATATTTGTATGGTCAGGTATATGGCAGACGATGGGGTGGAGCTCGATCATCTATTTGGCGGCACTGGCCGGAGTGGATCCACAGCTGCATGATGCAGCCAAGGTGGATGGAGCCACCAGACTTCAGCGAATCTGGCATGTGAACATTCCGGGGATTGCTCCGACCATGGTCGTGCTTTTAATTCTTAATGTAGGGTCCATCATGGGTGTAGGTTTTGAGAAAGTATTCTTGATGCAGAATGCGTTGAACATGGAGGCATCGGACGTAATTGCAACCAATGTATACCGCAGCGGTATTTTGGGTGCGCAGTACAGTTACTCCGCAGCTGTCGGCTTGTTTAACTCAGTTATTAATTTTATATTGCTGCTGACCGTTAACCGGATTGCCCGCAAAGTCAGCTCGAGCAGTCTATGGTAAGGGAGGTGAGAGGATGGCACAAAGTCGTGGTGACCGTGTAGTCGAATGGATGATCTATGCAGCTCTGGGTCTGGTATCTGTAGTGGTATTGTATCCCGTATTTTTTGTAGGGATTGCGTCGATCAGTAATCCGGAAAACGTGATGCGCGGGGAAGTCTGGTTGTGGCCCAAAAACCTCTCGTTGGTTGGTTATGAACGTCTGTTTGCGAATAGCGAACTGATGAAGGGCTATGGAAACACCTTGTTATACACAGTTGCGGGAACCCTGCTTAATCTGGTGATGACCATTGCGGCAGCATACCCGTTATCCAGACCCGATTTTAGAGGCAGAACGGTTTTTACCATTCTGATTGTGTTTACGATGTTTTTCAGTGGAGGCATGATACCAACCTATCTGCTCATCAAGGATCTTGGGATGCTTGACACCTTCTGGGTCATGATTATTCCGTCGGCATTGTCTGTATGGAACATGCTGATTATGAAGACCTTTTTTCAGAATTCTATCCCGAAGGAAATTCAGGAAGCTGCTTTTATGGATGGTTGTTCGAACATGAAGGTGCTGCTGCGAATTGTTCTGCCCTTATCCGGCCCGGTATTGGCCGTAATGGTCCTCTTTTACGCGGTGGGGCACTGGAACAGTTATTTTAATGCTTTAATCTATTTGTCAGACCGGGACAAGTATCCACTGCAGTTGTTTTTACGCGAAATTCTGGTTCAGGGACAGATGCAAGAGATGGTAGATATCAGTGACGATTCTCTGGCTAGAAGCATGATGGATGCTGAAGCCATCAAATATGCCGCTGTAATCATTACGAATCTGCCTATGCTGATTCTGTATCCGTTCTTGCAAAAGTACTTCATTAAAGGAGTCATGATTGGTGCAGTTAAAGGGTAAATCATAATTTGTTTTTTTATAAAGGAGTGCATATGGATGTTGTTTAAAAAGTGGGGCAGCTTGACCTTATCCATTGTAATTACAGCGGGACTCATGGCTGGTTGTGGTTCAGGAGAGACGCCGTCAGAACAGGGTCAGGACAGTCAGGCCAATCTGAATGCTACTGGCATGCCGGTCGTGAAGGAACCGATTGAATTGGATTTTTTTACAGGAAAATCGACCACTAATGGAAGCAAATTTGAAGAAACGCTGATCTGGAAAACATATAGTGAGATGTCGAACGTCAAAGTAAACTTCAATCTGGTTCCCTTTGAGACTCTGACCGAGAAGAGGAACCTGGCTCTGGCAGGCGGAGATTATCCGGATGTATTTTATTCGGCTCGTGTGACTTCGGATGAATTGACCCGCTATGGTGCCCAGGGTGTGTTTCTTCCACTCAATGATCTGATTGATCAGTATGCCCCTAATTTTAAAAGGTTAATGGAGCAGTACCCCGATATTCGTAAAGGACTGACGATGCCGGATGGAAACATCTATTCCATGCCATCCTTCTATGATCCGGCACTATTATCCATGCTGATTGGTGCACCGCTGTGGATTAATGAAGATTGGTTGGAGCAGCTGAACATGGAAGAACCGGATTCAACCGAGAGCTTTTATGAATATCTGAAAGCCGTCAAAACGACGGATCTCAATGGTAACGGTAAAAACGATGAGATTCCTTTTAGCGCAACAGGCATTACGGGCATAATTGATCATGTCAAAGGAGCATGGGGCCTTGGTAACCGTGGACTTGGACACAAGTTGGTTGATGTGGAACCCGGCACAGGTGAGCTTCGCTTCACCAAAACATTGCCTCAGTACAAGGAAGTGCTAAAATATGTGAACAAGCTGCACCAAGAAGGACTGCTGGATCCCGAGATATTTACACTGGACGGCGGAGCCCTGAATGCAAAAGGACAGGCAGGAACGCTTGGTGCCACAACGGTTCCTAATCCGGAGACAGTGATGGGGCAAAAGAATTTCATCGGTCTTGGAGCCCTCGAAGGCCCTGACGGCGAACAGTTGTATTCCCATGTGAAAGTGCCTATGGTGCATGTGGGCGCCTTTGCGATTACGGACAAAAACGAGAATCCTGAAGCCACAATCCGTTGGATGGATCATTTCTATAGTGATGAAGGAGCCCTGCTCTACTTTATGGGGAAAGAAGGGGAGACCTATGAAAAGGATGCAGAAGGAAATCTGCAGTATACCCAGGATATCACATCGAATCCGGACGGGCTGACCCAGGATCAGGCCTTAGCCAAATATTTTACGTGGCTCGGCGGTAGCTACCCTGGTTTGGTTAAAGAAGATTACTTCAAAGGTTCGGAAACTCTACCAAGCTCACTACAGGCAGCCGACAAGGCGAAAGATCATGCTGTAGAGGACATCTGGTATAACTTTAACTTCACGCAGGAAGAATCTGAATTCATGTCCTCTGTCGGCAAAGACATACAGGATTACGTGACCGAGATGGAAGCGAAATTCGTTAATGGAAGCGCAAGTTTTGATCAGTGGGATGAGTTTGTGAACACCCTAAACAAGATGGGGCTGGAGGAGTATATGAAGGTATATGAAGCAGCCTATGACAGATATAAGACAGAATAAGATATGAATTGAAGACTGGAACAAAGACCTGAATGAAGGAGGGTTAAGCTGTGAGAGTTGCTGTACTGGGGTGTGGAACGATGGGAGGAGTTCATGCGAGAAGTTATGCCAAGTTGAAAGACGTTGAACTGGTTGGTGTTTGTGATGTCGAGGAGGACGAAGCAGTCAGGCTGGCCAATACATGTGGAACGAAGGCGTACAGCCGTTTCGAGGATATGCTAGACGAAGGGCGTCCGGAAGTGGTGAGCATCTGTCTGCCTACATCGCTGCACTGTACGTATACGGTGATGGCTGCTGAAGCAGGCGTGCATGTAATCTGCGAGAAGCCTGTTAGTTCAACGGCCAAAGAAGCTGAAATGATGGAGGTCATTTGTCGTGCAAATCAGGTGCAGTTGTTGATTGCCCATGTGGGCCGCTTTTTCCCTGCCTATGCTGATGTAGCCCGTCAGATCAAAGCCGGAGTAATAGGAAAGCCTGGGGTTGTTCATGCCAGACGTATCGGGCCCCATCCGGGGCTGATGAAGAACTGGTACAACAATGAGTGGGACAGCGGTGGTGTCATTATGGATCTGATGATCCATGACATTGATTATATGCGCAGCCTGCTTGGAGAGGTGCGTTCCGTATATGCTCAGCGTAGAACCTTTCCTCACCTGGATTATGCTTGGGTAACCTTGAGATTTGAACAGGGAGCCATTGCCAATTTGGAAGGCATGTGGGGATACCCGGGACCATTTCAGACAGCAATGGAATTTGCAGGCGATCGGGGAGTCATCCATGCCAATTCTGAAGTGACCAAATCCGTGATGATTCATCGGGCTGTGGTATCAGCAGAGTGCATGTCAACGACAGGGGCAGACCCGAGCAGAGAGCATAACCCTATCGTTTTACGGAAAAATTCTGAGTTTGAAACTGTCTATGACCGTGAATTGTCTCATTTCATCCAATGTATCCAGTCGGGGTCTCAGCCGGAGGTCACTTTCCAGGATGCTTGTATGGCTTCCAAGGTCGCACGGGCTGCACTCAAATCTGCTCATAGCGGGCTGCCTGTGAACATGTTGGGTTTCGAGGAAAAGGAGGGATTAATCGGATGAAACGGCTACGTATTGGTATGATTAGCTTCGCTCATTCTCATGCCTTCAGTTACTATCGTGAGCTTGGCACGATTGAGAATGCAGAGGTCGTTGCCATCGCTGATGAGAACAGGGAGCGGGTTCAGAGTCTTCTTGAACACGGGCATCTCTCTTACTATGATGATTATCGCGATATGCTGAAGCTTCCTGAGATTGATGCCGTGATTATATGTTCAGAGAATGTGAATCATGCCAGCATGGTCAAGGATAGTGCCCGCGCGGGCAAGCATGTTTTATGTGAAAAACCACTTGGAGTAGCTATGGATGAAATGAAGATTATGATCGAAATCTGTTCCAAATACGGGGTGCAGCTGATGACTGCATTCCCCTGCAGATATTTGCCTGCCGTTGTGGAGACGAAGAAGGCGCTGGAACGAGGAGACATAGGGCAAGTGGTTGCGGTTAAAGGATACAATCGCGGGACAGCACCAGAGGGATGGTTTGTGGAGTCTTCTCTATCCGGCGGTGGAGCAATCTTGGATCATACGGTTCATATTGCTGATCTGCTTCGGTGGTTGTTTAAGCGGGAACCGTTAGCGGTATATGCGGAGCAAGGGCACCTATTTCATGATCTGGAAGTGGAAGATTCGGGGATGGTGCATATCGAATTCGAACAGGGAATAATTGCGTTCATTGATACAAGCTGGTCGAGAAACCGGAACTATCCGTTCTGGGGAGATATGAAGCTGGATATCATCGGTACGGAAGGTGTCATACATATGGATGCTTTTGCACAGACGAATGAGGTATACAGCGATCTGGAGGATAAAGCAAGATGGAGCTACTGGGGAGAGCATATGAATTATTACATGCTGCAGGATTTCGTGGATGCTCTTGTAGCTGAAAAAGGTGTTCCCGTGACCGGGGAAGATGGTTTGCTGGCCGCATCAATTGCTCTGGCTGCATATAAGTCGATCCGGAAAGAAGGCAAAGTAACGATGAAGTAAGAGAACGGACAAGGAGATCGGCACAGGCAATAATATATTGGTGAAACCTAAATTTTAGACCCGTAATGATGAGGAACGTCTGTAATGGATAACCTATCAGGGTCTTTTTGTTTTGACGAAATGATAATTTTTTACAGCGAGGGATAGTTGACAAAATTAGTTGTAACTAATATAGTTACAATATAAGTTATCCCACAAATCAAACTTAAAGGAGAGATTATGATGAAAATCGGAATTATTGGCGCAACAGGTAAAGCAGGTAATTTAATCCTGAAAGAAGCATCGAGCAGAGGCCATGAAGTAACTGCAATTGTACGTAATGCTTCCAAGGTGGAAGACAAAAGCTTGAACGTATTGGAGAAGGATGTATTTGATCTTACTTCACAGGATGCTCGAGCCTTCGATGTTATCGTGAATGCATTCGGCGCACCAGCCGGAAAAGAACATCTGCATGTGGAAGTGGGACAAGCTCTGATTAACATCCTGAAAGATGCTCCTCAAACTCGCCTGATCGTAATAGGCGGGGCTGGCAGTCTGTTCACTGATGAGACGCACTCCCTGCGTGTCGTTGATGCGCCAGGGTTCCCTGATGCATACAAACCAACAGCAACAAACCAAGGAAAAAACCTGCAGGACCTGCAAGCATCCTCTGGAATTCAATGGACATTCCTCAGCCCGGCAAGCTTCTTCAATCCCGAGGGTGCACGCA
Organism: Paenibacillus sp. ACRRY; assembly: GCF_022346995.1. Taxonomy (GTDB): domain Bacteria; phylum Bacillota; class Bacilli; order Paenibacillales; family Paenibacillaceae; genus Paenibacillus. Next base: position 81,328 of record NZ_JAKRNM010000007.1, read on the forward strand.
CTGGAAAATATCAAACGGGTAAAGATCACATCATTCTGAACAGTGAAGGCAAAAGCTACATCAGCTATGCAGACTATGCCATTGCTCTTGTAGATGAAATTGAAAATGCAAAGCACAAAAATGAACGCTTTACTGTTGTAGGCGAAGCGAAATAAACCTGTTTAACCATGAAACCGAAAACGGACGCCGATCATTCCAATAGATCAGTGTCCGTTTCTTTTATTATAGAGATATGGATGTAGCAGGGGGCTAAAGACATGATGAGAAGCTGTTTAACGAGGGCCAGCGATGAAGCAGATTGCCTTTATTATCATTGGAGTATCATGTTGTATCAAGGTTTAATGCTGCGAATGAATTAAGTGTATGCTTTATGAATTCTCGGTGGATTTGGTGATATCTGTGGGCTCCACAATGGTCGCTGTATCCATACCATCAGCACCATCAACGGCATCGATGACACCAACAGCAAGAGTAGTCACTGCAGCCGCCGCCAGAAGATGCTTGGCACCAAGCTTCACTCGGTCCATATCTTCTTCTTTCATGCCTACGACAACATCTTTGCCACCGTTATACACATATTTGGCTGAAACGGCGACACCTTTTGCCGTATTGGTCACAGCATCTCCCAAATCAGCAAGTCCTGTCTCGACCGCGGCATCGTCTTTTCGAATGGCACCGCTGGCCAGGTCATATGTACCACTTGCTAATTGTCCTACCGTTTTCCCCGTGTTAATCGTAGCTTTCTCTACGCCGTTGCCAACCTCCTTAATGAAGGGGCTGCCTGCGATCTCACCGACAACCCTTACGCTGCCACCAAGTACTTTTCCGGTAACTTCCCCTGCGAACTGTCCTAATCCTTTTAAAAAGCTCATCCCTGAACCTCCTCTAGAAACGATAAGTTCTCTTGTAGCTTATTATATTCGTATGCATGCCAAAAAACCAACGGTGTCAGCCCAGACATCGTAAAAAAGACACTGGCCCACCGGGGTCAGCGCCTTTTCGCATACTCGACCGGGTCTAGTCGATAAATCCTTCCATGACCACTGTCGGCATCATATTCGACTGCCAAGCGCCTTTGCCATAACCACCGTTATACCCTGGAGTAGCTTGCGGCTCCCAGTAAAAAATGCCTTTTCCTTTTCCGTTTGGCAGGTTGCGAATTTGATTTTTCATGGCAGCCACGAAGCTTTTGCCTGCAGCAGCCTGGTTATTGTCCATGCCGATCTCGGAAATGATGATTTCTTTGCCGTAGCGATTGATCAGGTCTTTCGCATTGTTCACCGTGTTCGTCACCGCTGTGTTCCAGCCGGAAGCCGAAGGATAGAGGGACATGGCAATCATATCGAAGTTAGCCCCATTATTGATTAATCCACCAATATTCCATACATACAGTGCGTTATCGTCTCCGCCCGCCAGATGCACAATTGTTTTGGTTCCTGTGCTCATGGACTTGACGGCATTATGGCCCGTGTTCACCAGCCAAGCGTAATTTTTCATGTTCGTGGAAGCTTTGCCATCCTCCCATAACATGCCGTTGCTGGTTTCGTTTCCGATCTGCACCCAGTCAGGTGTTACCCCTTTGCTTTGCATGGCCGTCATCACGTCACGTGTATGATTCCATACCGCATCCATCAGCTGTTGGAAGGTGTAATTTTTCCAGGCAGCCGGTTTGGTTTGTTGCCCAGGGTCAGCCCATGAATCGCTATAGTGTAAAGTCAACATGACGCTCATGCCTGCATTTTTGGCCCGCTGTGCCAAAGCTGCGGCGCGATCCTTATTCATATATCCGTTGCCATAATCATTGGACGGATTAACGAACACCCGAATACGAACCGAATTGATCTGATAATCGTTTTTCAAAATATCAATAATGTCACGCTGTACACCATTTTTGTCTTTCCACTTGTAACCTTGTGCTTCCATGCCCGGTACCCAACTGATATCTGCCCCTTTGGCGAAGCTGGGAGCAGCACCGGCATGCTGACCTGCGGGCAGCATAATGGAAGTGAACAACAAAACGAAAACAAGGACAATCGAAGTTTTGTAACCCCTTACAAATCTGGCCATTAAAATATTCCTCCCTGAATATTAGAATGAGTTGCAATCTAATTATAGGCGGGAGGGACTGTGCCGCTACAGGGTTCATTTCCAATATTTTGGTTGTTTTTTAAACCACTCCTACACAAAAAAGGACAAATAAAAAAAGCCGTCCGAAGACGGCTTTTCTACCCGTGGCGCTTTTCAAAACCTTGATCCGTATCCCGCGCCTCCACCAGTCTCATTTAATTTGAGCTAGTGGATCGGGTAAGGGACACGTTCAACATGTGATTAGAAATGTTGACGCACCTCCTTTCCTTGTGGCAAGAGTATACAACACCTAGTTTCGGAAAGCTAGTCTTTTTTTTCGTATGAACGCAAAATTATTTTTCGGTCTGGAACATCGTAATATCTCGTGCATAATGACTCTTCGTTCCGTTCTCGTTACGAATACGCACGCTGTCTTCGCTGATCCGCTCCACAATCCCGCGACCCACTTCGCAATATACACCAGCCGGGTCTTCTTGCCATGCCGTTACGACACATTGGGACAGGGCGGCGGTGAAAAATTCTATATTTTTTTGTAACGTTCTAGGTTTATTCGATTTCATTATATACTCCTTTAATAACGACGTATTTGGAATAAGGACAGCAACCGGACCAAATCGCACTGTACCTCACTTTACTCTGTCTATTGCACTTTGTAAAGGGATGGAAAAAGTTATCGTCATGAGGTATCATTTACATAAATTTTACACTGCTTTTACACTGCGATGACGCTTGTATCCAATCACGGATAGTACAATTATAGTAGAACCAACTAAACAAGGATTGATATGCAACACATTCGGAGGCCATACATGCATAGAGATATTAAAACAGGCAACTATGTTAACCGTGACTTAAGCTGGGTTGAATTTAATCGTCGTGTGCTTCAGGAGGCTCAGGATCCCACCACACCTCTGTTGGAACGGTTGAGATTCCTCGGAATTGTAGCCAGTAATCTGGACGAGTTCATGAGTGTAAGGGTAGCAGAGACGAAAGAGAAAATTAAAGCAGGGTTTACCCAAAAGGATTTCACAGGATACACCCCGTCCGGTTTGTATCGGAGATTGATCAAACGAACAGGTGCCATGGTGGCTGAGCAATATAAAACGTATCGGGAATTGATTCGCCTGCTCGCCAAAAAGGGAGTTGTTATACAAGAGTATAACGAGCTTAATGGAACCCAGCAACGGGCAATGGATCAATATTTTCACGATATTATTTTCCCGGTACTAACACCCATGGCCGTGGACCAGAGTAGACCATTTCCACTGGTGCATAACAAATCGGTCTATCTGGCCGTGATGCTTCAGAAGGAAGAGGAGCAGGAGGATGAACCGTTTTTTGCGATTGTTCAGGTACCCTCCAATCTGCCGCGTGTCGTTCCCGTACCTTTGCGTGCGAACAGCAAAAAGAAAACATTCATTTTAATAGAAGATCTAATTAAACATCATACACATACCCTGTTTAGCGGATATATTCCGCTGGCTGTCCAGGAATTCAGGCTAACCCGTAACGCGGACCTTTTCATTAATGAAGAGGAAGCGGAAGATTTGCTGGAAGCGATTGAGCAGGAACTGCGGCGCCGACGCCGGGGAGCTCCAGTGCGGCTTGAAGTATGCAAGGACTTTCGTTCGGATGCTCTGCTTGAGCTGCAGGAAGAATTTGAGATCCAGGATCCAGTATATGAGATCGATGGTCCGCTGGATCTGAGTTTCCTGGCTGGATTTGTAGACAGCATCGAAGGCTTCTCTCACTTGAAATATAGCCCGGTCAAGCCAGTGTATCCACCGGAATTTTTACCGCGGGAGAGCCATTTTGAACTGCTGCGCAAACGGGACGTACTTGTTCATCATCCTTATGAATCGTTTGAACCAGTCACTGATTTTGTCCTTGAAGCATCGGAAGATCCACGAGTCATGGCGATCAAGATGACATTGTACCGGGTAAACGGCGATTCACGTCTCATCCCGGCCTTGGCTCATGCAGCAGAGAGTGGCAAACAAGTGACCGTTGTGGTGGAGTTGAAGGCACGCTTTGATGAAGAACGTAATATTGCGTGGGCGCGTAAGTTGGAAAAGGCAGGCTGCCACGTTGTATATGGTTTGGTTGGTTTGAAGACCCATGCAAAAATTATCCTTGTTGTGCGCAGGGAACAGAACGGATTAAGACGTTATGTGCACGTTGGAACAGGTAACTATAACGAGAGTACGGCGAAGGTGTACACAGACGTAGGACTGTTCACCTCCAATCCGATCATTGGTGAAGATGCGTCGGAACTCTTTAATGAAATAACTGGTTATTCGGGACCGAAGGCCATGCAGGCTTTCCGAGTTGCTCCGGATGGCATGAAGGATGAACTGTTTTCACTCATACGGAGAGAGACAGAACATGCGCTCAAGGGGAAACGGGCCCGCATTATTGCCAAAATCAACTCGTTATCTCATCAGGATATGATTGACGAATTATATGTTGCATCCCAGGCTGGTGTACAGATCGATTTAATTGTCCGCGGGGTGTGCTGCCTTCGCCCAGGTGTTGAGGGACTCAGCGAAAATATTCGTGTAATCAGTATCGTGGATCGATTTTTGGAGCATTCTCGCCTGTTTTACTTTGAGAACAGCGGGAACCCGGATGTATATATATCCAGCGCAGACTGGATGACCCGGAATCTGAAACGGAGAATTGAACTGATGTGCCCGGTATTTGACCCGTCACTCAAGAAGATGCTTGTCGACATCCTGAATTTGTCCCTGAATGACAATGTGAAGGCAAGGGAATTGATGCCTGGCGGCAATTATGTATTTGTGGAAAACGAAAAGCCCCCGCTGAGAAGTCAGACGGAGGCAATGGGCATTATTCCTTGGAAGCCTGCAGAGTGGAGTATGTCAACTTAACGTCCCAAGCTTCTTCCAGATCCTTGGTGGCCTCTTCCAGGCCATGCATTTCCAGTAACGGCTCGGCTGAGCAGATGAGTTTGATCTGCAGCGAGCCGTTTTCTTTGTTTACACGTATCGCAGAGACTTGCTCTGAACGATGAATGGCCTCGGCTATGCGCAAGATGGAGCCTAGTCGGTGAGCGTGTCGTTCATCCGAATCCTTCAGAATGTCCCGGTGCTTATTCAGCAGCTGGGGCGTTCTTTTTTTTGGATGATAATCGGCTGCAATAGCAGTCAGCACGGTCTCCCGGTGTGAAAGTCCGTATATGCCCGCATTCATGATCCAATACGCCGAGTGCTGGGGATAACGGAAATAATTGATTTGTTTTCCTGCCCCATGAAGCATGCAGGCTGTATACAAAATTCGTGCATCTGCTGGTTTGGGTGTGTCCCCATCCAATGCCTCATAGAGCACGGTTGCATCCTGATGGATTTGTTTCAACTTCTTCTCCGGAACTGGCGGGCCAAAATGAATAAAGTTGCGGATGCTGTCCTCAAGTGCAGTGGGAGCAGCTGGCCGGTAGGGCTCCATCAGATCACGCAGAATCCCGTCTCGGAGTCCCGCTCCGCTTACAACATAACGATCTCCTTGAATTATCTCAAAGACCGTTCTGAGAATCAGAACACCTGGCACAATGATGTCAGCACGGTCCTTTGCCAGACCAGGCACCTTTTTGCGCTGACCAGATGTCAGATAAGGCAGGGATTTGGACAGGTTCTCCATGGCTGAAGCGTTGATCTCATAGTGGTGGGTCAGTGGTAACGAGTATTGTGTTCTTTTTTGCTCAATTTTGGCCAGAGTACGCATGGTACCTCCGAGACCGATGAGCGGAAGGCCTGGATGCTGACGGACCCAATCCTGATCTTTCAGTGCCTGAATGACATCATTGCACAGCGCAGCAACATGGGCTTCAGACCAGGAATCCTCCCCGCCATACCTGGCATGCGAGTTTACGGCACCGATGGGCAGAGAGATGCTGTGGAGTCTTTTGCGATCCCGAAATACGGTTACTTCGGTACTGCCGCCACCAATATCCACGACATAGCCATCTTGCAGGTCAATAGACTGAATAACCCCAAGAAAGCCGTAATACGCTTCCTGATCCCCGGAGGCACATTCGATCTCAAGTCCAGTCTCCTCTTCAAGCCAGCCAATGATCTGCGCAGCGTTGCGTGCATTGCGAATGGCAGCTGTTGCCGCAGCACGGATGACTTTCGTTTGGAATGCGTCACAAGTAGCCTTGAATTGCTGTAAGACCGTGATGGCTTGGTCTAGCGAATGACGCAGAATCTGTCCATCCTCTTCAACCACGTTGCTGAGGCGGGCAGCATATTTATCTTCATGAATGATCCGGTAAGCTCCTTCATGATCCAATTCGTAAATGACGAGACGAATGGAGTTGGAGCCAATATCGATAATGCCGAGAGTTCCTTTTGAGTTCATATGCATCTCCTTCTAGACAGGTATTCTACCCAAGTTGCAGCAGGGCAGCCATGGCTTCCGGTGAACCTGGAGGGGTGGAGGAGAAGGGCGTGGTCAGCATTACCACAATAATGAAGACAATGAAACAGGCAAACAGGATGCAGCTTACAGCAAAACCGCGATTGCGTTTCTTCATAAACAGCCGAATACCTGTAACGAAAAGAAGTACTGTGACGGCGACCAGCACGATAGACATTGCGACATAGGCTACGCCATACAGTGATTTGAAAAATGCTTCCATATTTTCTGAACGCTCCTTAGATCCTCATATTTAAGCCTTCCCATTACATTCCTTAGTAGCATACGACAGATTGATGCGTTTGAAAAGTAAACCAGGCGAGTGTGCCTTTCTATAAACAAGCCTATGGACGCTTCCTATTGAAAAGGGGCAATCGCCTTGGACAGACATCCAAGAAAGGAAGGCTTCTGTTGAGTATGTATATGGAAGGACCATTGTTCAGGAAAGGAGATCAACCCATGTCAAGACAGCTTGCAAGCAAATGGCTGAAGACGGCGGCACTGATGAAATATCCGGTAGCAGCTATTCATATCCCGCAGACGATGGCATTTAATTCGAGAAATCTGCTGCACATGCTCAGCCGTTATGGAATGGTGTATATCAAACCTGTAGTCGGTGGCGGAGGTTATGGTGTTATCAGGGTATCCACAAGCGGAGGAAACTACCGCTATACGCATATGAAAGTTACACGTACATTTACCAACTACGGGCAGATGTATCGCTCTCTGGTACGAATTAAAGTCAGACGGAGATACTTGATCCAACAGGGAATTCATTTGGCAACGATACAGGGCAGACCTGTGGATTACAGGGTGAAAGTCGTCAAAACCGAGCGAGGCTGGGTTTTCCGTTCTATGGTAGGGCGTTGGGCTCGTCCCGGATTGTGCGTAACCAATCTGAGCAAAGGCGGGACGATGCTGCAGGGCAGAAGGGCCCTTGGTTTATCCCTCCCTCATATATCCACCAGACACAAACGCCGGGAGATGCGTTCATTGACGTTGACATGCACTCAGATTATGGAAAGGCAATTTCCAGGTGTAGGTCAACTCGGGTTCGATTATGGGCTCGATCACTCCGGGAAGATATGGATTCTGGAAGTGAACACCAGACCTCAATAAAAAAAGTGAAAAAATATAAAAAAAACCAAGATTACACCGATAAACATATAGAGAAAATATTTCTGGAAAACGTTTGAAATGAAAACAAAATGGGTAATTTACACGGAAACGTCTTAAAACTATGAGTTGAAGCTAAAAAAAATTCTCTGACATTCGTTCTAATAGAAACGTTACGATCCTGTGCATAAGTAATATCCACATTATCCACGTTGCTTAATCAACATTTTTACCATTTATCAACAACCTATGCACAGGATTTCCACAAAACCTTGTGGATAACAGAACGCTTGTTCTCTTTATAAATCTCTGATATGATAGTTTTGAGGAAAAAAAAGGAAAGGTTGTGGCGGGAAATGGCTATGTTATCCGATGAGATGTTATTGGATTCCTACCATAAGGCGATTGAGCTTAATCTCGAGAGAGATTTCATCGCGCTGCTATTGGCAGAAATCCATAAGCGCAAACTGGGTACCGACGTATCTGCCATTCTTCACTAGAGATCCTCATTGCAGGCAATGTTACTGGTTTCCGGACATGTCCCATTGTGCTACAGACCAGAGGGTGCTTGTATGGCAATGGTGACAGTACAACATATGCATGCAACCGTTTTCGTTTCCGTCTTCCTCTACCATGGAAGTCTGTAACGAATAGGGGCTGTACGGTCCGGTGTAATCGTCCAATTTGCCGCATTCTGACAGTCCCTGAAGGCAGTGGGGACAAGCCTGCTCCGGTACAACCAGACCGTTACACAGCGGGCATATATAAGACAAGGGTATCCCTCCTGATATTGAATGTTCAGGAGTAAGATACCCTTTTTTGTGTCATTTATGTGATTGGAACGAAACTATCGTTTCATATTACTGCTGTGTCCTGGGGACAACTTCGCATCTGGATCGAAGTAAACCTTCGCGTTGTTAACAGCGGTTGGTGCTTCACCAAACCCAACAGCGATCAGCTTCAGCTTGCCTGGATATGTTGTAATATCCCCGGCGGCAAAAATACCTGGAATGGATGTCTCCATACGGGAGTCAACAACGATGGAATTGCTATCGATCTCAATACCCCACTCGGCAATGGGCCCGAGCGATGATACGAATCCAAAGTTCACGATCACGGCATCCACGTCAATTTCTTGTGTTTCTTTGGTTTTGACATGTGACAGCGTGACTTTGGTAATGGCGTCATCTCCATGCAGCTCCGTAATCTCCGTAGGTGTAACCACGTTGACTTTGGAGTTCATCAGGTTCTCTACACTGTGCTCATGTGCACGGAATTTGTCACGGCGGTGGATCAGGGTTACTTGTTCTGCGATTGGCTCCAGCATAAGTGCCCAGTCTACGGCAGAGTCACCGCCACCACTGATCAGTACTTTTTTGCCGGCAAAGGCGTTCAGATCACTGATGAAGTAATGCAGGTTCGATTTTTCGAACTTGGCAGCACCTTCAAGTTCCAGACGACGCGGTTCGAATGCACCAACACCGGCAGTGATAATTACAGCTTTGGCATGATATTCGTTCACATCGGTTTTGACGATGAAATGACGCTCGTCCAGTTTTTCAACGGATACTACTTTTTCTTCGAGACGAATATTCGGGTTAAAGTGGCTCATCTGCTCAATCAGATTGTTTACCAATTCCTGAGCTGTTACTTTGGGAAACCCTGCAACGTCATAAATGTATTTTTCAGGATATAGCGCAGCCAATTGTCCGCCAAGTTGTGGCATGCTTTCAACCAGAGTAACGGATGCCTGACGCATCCCTCCGTAAAATGCGGCAAACAGACCCGCAGGGCCGCCACCAATAATAAGTAAATCGGTCATGTCATGACCGGCAGTTTGTGCAGTCAAGAATCAACAACACCTTTCTTATTTTAATAGGTAGTTAACAGAAATAATGTAGCCGGATACCTCATGTAGCCAGCGTTTGTTGCTGAACTGTCTTTCTCATTATAAACGGTGTAAACTGGGTTGCAAAGTTGGTAACGGGACTAACTTGGGAACAATTGATGAAGATCAGGTGAGAATAGGATGAAATTGGAAATGAAAGGTTATGAAAGATAACAAAAAAAACCTTGATATTTACCAGAAATACAGATATTCTTGACCTGTACTATGTGTTTTTTTGTCTAAATAAAAGCCAATTTGTAAAACGAAGACAAGACCTGTAATTTGTTGATTCTTGTGTATAATTTCACAACTTTAATTGGACATGTACATACAAAATATTCAAATAAATTCGTGAAGTTAACATTTGTCGTCATATGGATAAGACCTCATCCATATTTTGTAGTAAGTACAGCTGAAGGTATGCTACCCGAATGATGATACAAAATGTTGTAAAAGTAGATGATGTGAGTGAAACCGGAAGGGGTTAAGACATGAGCAGCATTCCCAAAATCGTCATTCTCGGCGCGGGCTATGGCGGGATTTTAACAGCCCAGCGGCTGCAGAAGGAATTAAATTATAATGAAGCCGACGTCACACTTGTGAATCGGCATGATTATCACTATATTACAACACACCTACATATGCCAGCAGCCGGTACGGATACGATTGAGCATGCGAGGGTGCCGATTTCCAAACTGATTGATGAATTCAAAATTGATTTGGTCAAGTCATCGGTGAAGGAGATTCGTCTGCAGGACCGTAAGGTCATTTTGGAAGATGGAACGTTATCCTACGACTACCTGATCATTGGACTCGGCGGTGAACCGGAGACCTTCGGTATTCCGGGCATGCTGGATCATGCCATGACGATTCGCAGCATCAACTCGGTACGACTCATTCGTGAGCATATCGAATATCAGTTTGCCATGTACAAAAACGATAATAAACGTAACCGCATTCGTTTTGTAGTGGGCGGGGCAGGTTTCAGCGGAGTCGAGTTTGTGGCGGAGCTTGCTGACCGCATTCCGCAGTTGTGTAAAGAATTCGACGTTAATCCGAAAAATGTGCATATCTACAACGTAGAGGCTGCGCCTTCTGCCCTGCCTGGCTTCGATCCGGAGCTGGTAGAGCATGCAATGAATGTGCTCAAGAAAAAAGGCGTAACCTTCAAAATCGGTGTTCCGATCAAGCAATGCTTGCCGGATGGCGTCATTGTGGGTGAAGGGGAAAAAATTGATGCAGCCACGGTAGTATGGACCGGTGGAATCCGGGGTAACGCACTGCTCGAACAGGCTGGACTTGAAGTGATGCGCGGCCGGGTAAAAGTGGACGAATATCTGCGAGCTCCGGGACATGAGCATGTCTATGTTATTGGTGACAATTCACTCGTATTTAACGGGGAAGGACGTCCATATCCACCAACAGCACAGATTGCCATGCAGCAAGGTGTGAACTGTGCCAAAAACGTTGTCGCTGCCATTCGCAAAAAACAGCCACAGCCCTTTGTATTTACCAGCAAGGGAACGGTTGCTTCGCTCGGTAAAGGGGAAGCCATTGCTGTGGTTGGCGGTAAAAAATACAAGGGCTGGAAAGCTGCCCAACTGAAGAAACTGGTGGATCTCCGGTATTTGTTCATCATTGGTGGAATCCCGCTTGTACTGAAGAAGGGGCGGTTTTTTGGATGAGACATTGCAGTGTTCAAGTTCGCGGCCTGCTTACGCGTGATGAGCTGGATCGTTATAACGCCCTGATGCAGGTAGGCGGTTATCTGGAGGAGCAGAACCAGTATGACCTCGCTTATATTGTGCAAAAGGAAGTGGACATTCTCATCCTGCCTGCGATTGAGCGGTTGAAGGAAAAGGGACGGGATCGTGACCGGGCCACGGCCGAGTTTCTGGAATCGCTCAAGGCAATGGAAGAAGAAGAGGACCGGGATTAATTCGGAGTTTGAACATTTCTGTACAAAATGAATACCATAAAAAAAGCACCGGTGACGTTCTCCTACGGGAGTTGTCATCGGTGCTTTGTGTTTTATTTACAGTTTCAACATGTCTTCCAGCGAACCTTCGCCCAGCAGGCTTCCCACATAGAACGAACCGAATTCGCCATAACGTGCGCTAACTTCATCAAACCGCATTTCGTAAACCAGTTTTTTGAACTGGAGTGCATCGTCTGCAAACAGGGTAACGCCCCATTCCCAATCGTCGAAACCAACGGATCCGGTAATGATCTGTTTGACTTTACCAGCATAGCTGCGGCCAATCATGCCGTGGCTGCGCATCATGCTGCGGCGTTCGTCCATGGACAGCATGTACCAGTTGTCGGCCAATTCGCGTTTTTTGTTCATTGGGTAGAAGCAGATGTACTGGCGCTGTGGCAATACCGGCTTGAGACGTGCAACGATTTCCGGGTTTTGCATCGGATCTTCGCCTTCTTTGCCAAGATAGTTGCTCAGTTCCACGACGCTGACGTAGGAATACGATTTGGTGGTGTATTGGGCAAACATCGTTTTGTTGAACGCGTTCTCGACGGCCTTGAGGTCCTCAAGCGTTTCACGCAGGTGCATCATGACAAGGTCAGCTTTTTGGCCGACTACAGTATAGACCACAGTGCTTCCTTTTGAGGAATCTTCGACATCCTTCCATTCTTTCCAAAACTCCTGAAGCTCGTCCAGTGCTACGGCACGTTCCTCGTCATCGGCTGCTTTCCAAGCGGCCCAGTTAATCGAGCGGAAGTCATGCAGGGCATACCAGCCCTCCAGTGTTGATGCGGCTTCGTTCATTGGTTCTGTTCCTCCTGCAGTTTATATTTCCAAATCCCATGAGGGACGGTTAAGAAAAACTATATCGTTTACATTGTATCCCAACACCAAGCACAAGGGCAAATGAAGAGAACATGAATATAGGAGGATTTATCCAGAAAGTTCGTTGCTTCGCCACATTTTTTGCGGTACACTAACTACTAGCCAGAGAAGAAAATACAGTAAGTTATGCAAAATAAGCCCTGAGTTCATAAGAAGAGGTGAACGTCACCCGATGCAGTTTATACCTGTGCTGGTATTAATGGTGTTATTTTTCGTGATGATGTTTGGGATCGGTTTCATTCTGAATATGTTGATGAAGACTACATGGTTTCCTTCTTACCTGTTCATCATTGTGATCCTGCCTGTCGTGGTGTATTCCTTGTGGGATCACACGGCTTCACTGATGACCCATCTGGGCTCGTTCCAGATCGTCGATTATCTGACCGGTGTGGCTGGGCTCGCAGGCGCAATCATCAGTGGTTGGACCATTCGCAAACTTCGACTGGGCGGATATAAAATGTTTTAACAGGCTGGAGCTTCATATCTTTTCCCTGTCTGCCATGGCTAATTGAAACAGAGAGTCTTGCCTTTCTCGTAACCGCTTACGCGAGCAAAGGGAGGGCTTTTTGTCATATGTAATGAAAAATAGACATAAAAGAATCGCTGAGCTGCATACACATGTGGATAACCATTTCTAAATAGTTTCACTTGTTTTATATGGCTGGAGCTTTTATAGTATTCTAGCAACTCTGCGAAAACGTGAATGCTGTCGACCTAGGACGAAACGGAGCGAGAACAGGCCATCTTTTTACCTGTTTTTGAACATTTGAAGATCAAGCATTTATGATAGAATAGATAAACACACTTTTGGGGAGAAGGAGATCAAGCCATGCGCATGAAGAATTTGCTGCATTATACTGAACATCATCGCTACTGCGTATACAGGGAGTTTGGACTTAGTGCTCTGGACGATCGTATGCTTACCGGAGCATATCAGCCCATGGTAGGTGCTTTCGCAATTGGCTTGTATCGGCTGTTGTTTCAGCATCTTCCCGGTGAACAGGTCGGTTACTCACCCCTTGAACAGCAACGAAAATTGTTCATGACACTTGGACTCGAGCCAAGTGAAAAGGGCCGCAAGTATTTGGTGGAGCAGGCTTCCAAGCTGGAAGCGGTCGGATTGCTTCAGACGTCACGCCTTTACATTCCGGAGAATGATGATTACATCTATGAATATGAGCTGCAGCCACCGCTGTCACCTGCAGAGTTCTTCCGTACACAGCATTTGACACTGCTGCTTCGTGACAAGATTGGCAAGTTTGCTGTTCTCTCCCTGCGTTCGGGATTTTCGGCAGTGGAGAACGGGGACGCTCCTTATCCTGCAGCGAGCAAAGAAAATATCTCGGTTCCTTTTTACGATATATTCGAACTGAATACGCATGTGATAGATTACGAGTTGGAGCAGGCGCTCTCGGAAGTATCCACATCCGCACAGCGGAGTGGGACAAGTGTCGCTACGGAAGAGCTTACGTTGAATTATGCCGACATTATTTTGCGTTTTCCGCGCGAGTCGGTGAACCGTCGTCATGTGGAAAAGCTCCGGTTCGATCATGAGCAGCTGGGCATTGTGAATTATGTGGTGAACAAGTTTAATCTCAGTGTACAGGAAGTGTGCCGTTTACTGGATGAGGATGATATCTTCAGTCCGCAAGGACAGCTGATGTTGGACGATCTTCAGCATAGGGCAAGCTTGCAGTTCCGTCAGACCAAGAAACGGCAGGAGCAGCAGACCGTACAGGCAGCCAAAGTAGTCGCCCTGAGGCAGCATCTGGACGAGCCTGAGCAGCAGAGCGATTCCGGAGAACCGCCAGTGGAACATGTGGTGCAGATGGAATACTATGTGGAGGTTCCACCACAGTTTGCAACCAAATGTGATATTCATCAATACAATATGATGCTTCGTAACGAACCATATACACGACTGTTACAGACGTTTTTCCCAGGTGCCGTACCGGATAATCTGGTCGATATCTTTGAGAAAATTGATCTGAGCTATAAGCTGCCTGGTGAAGTTATTAATGTTCTTATCCATTACTTGATGCAGCTCCTTGTGTCGGGCGGAGAACAGCGGATTAACCGTAATTTTGTTGAAGCGATTGCTTCCAACATGCTGCTGAAGCAGATCAATTCATATGAGAAGGCAGTCCAATATATTCGTGACCAGGCCAAGGTAAAAGGCAAGCAGGCTGCTGGTGCAGCCGGAACCCGTTCCCGTACATACGGCAAAGGAGCCAAAGCCAAGCCCGAAATCCCGATTGTTCAGGATGTTGCCGCTGAAAGCGATGGAGTATCCGAGGAAGAGTTTGAAGAGATGATGCGATTCGCCCAGCAGATGCAGGCGAGCAAGCAAAAAGGAACTTCATAAATTTTTTATTTATAAAAGAGATCAAAGGCGAGTCCCCTAATTAAAGGAGGCTCGCCTTTTTATTAGTTTGCCTAGCTACGGATACACTAGAAGAAACTATTGGAATATTCTACTATTATATATTGAGTAAAAGCTTATGCACCTAATTTTGCTTTCTATTGGTAATTCATCGTCATCTGAATTAAGAAGATTGAAACACTGGGGGGAAGTCATGAGGGTACAGGACAAATTAGACGGGATTAGAATTGTGAGTAGACCAACAGCAAAACAAACTGTTTTTTCAATCGCAACTGCAGCAATGATTGGAGTTGTCTTAGGATTAGCAGCCAAGCTTGTAGATACTCCGGGAATTAATCCCCTATTTGACGATATTGGCGGACGTCTCGGAATCTGGGTATTCGCTGCAACACTATTATCGGTCTTCAGTTGTTCTCCCAAACTAGCTGCTGTCAAAGCATTTGTCTTCTTTGCATCCATGCTTACCGTGTACTATGTATATACCGTGTTGTTTCTACACTTTTTCCCAACAAAAGCTATTTTATTTTGGGGGATATGTGCAGTGATATCTCCCATATGTGCATATCTGATTTGGTACGCGCGAGGAGTGGGGGGATTTTCATATTTAATTGCATCCCTTCCAATCACCGTTTTGCTGGTAGAAGGTTTTGAATTACGAAATGCCTATCTACCTGTCCACACGCATTATTATTTAATCCCCTTATTAATGGGATTCTATTTAATGATGATCACGGTTCTCCTGATTTTCATTCCAAGAATTAAAATGCAGATTTTATTCATTCTACCCATCGCTCTGTTCTTATCTTTTATTATGATCTATTTTAATGTGTTGGGTCTGATATTTGGTGGGTTGAACAGTTTCTTATAGCGCCATGTACATATGTCACCATATGAATTAAGCCCTCTCCGCCTCCTGTTGAAGTGGAAAGGGCTGTTGCCAATCAGGGTTTTAATTTTCTTACAGCATTAACCTTTAATTTGCTGAAACCGTTATCTTAAGATGGTAGTTGCTTTGTTGCCGGCATAGTCTTCGATAACGAGTTTGAGCGAGCTGCTGCTGGATGCAGGTGTGAAGGTCATCTCACTCAACTTTGTTCTTCCCCGGATAATATACGGGAATTTTTGCGTAACGTAAGTCACCCCGAATTCGCGAGGTACTTCATTTTCGTAAACATAGATTTTGTACCAGTCCTCCAGATCAGGCAGGGCAAGTGTGTATTTTCCATCATTTACCGTGACCTTTTCCTTCGCGTATGGTGTAATCTGATGATCAGCCAATTGTCCAGTAACTGTGACTGGTTGTTGCTTGCCTATGGCAATGTTGAGCACATAGTGTTCACCATTCGTCGGCAATCCCGTCAGGACAGCAGAAGATTTTCCTTTCTTGAGCTGAACGGTCTTTGTGAAAGGTTCATTCGTATATTCGGTTTGCAGGGTGAGCTCGATCGCTTCCTTACCTTTGATTTTCTTAGGATATTTCCAGCTGACGGTAGCGTCGCCCTGTTTGTTATATTTCACTTGAATATCCTGAACGGCTGCGTCCAAATTATAGGACAGGGTTGCAGGCTCACTCTCACGGCCATCTGCGCCCACGGCACGAATAGATAGCTTGCCAGAACGATTTTCCAACGATTTAATGTAATAGGTGGAATCATAAATTCCGCCAACATAGGATCCATTTTCATATAAATTGTATTGCTTAACCTTCGAATAGTCTTCCATATCCCATTCCACAACAAGTTCATCTGTATTGGTCAGAGACTTGGCGATGTGGAAACCTGTAGGAGCATCTGGTTTGGCAGCAGATCCATCGAAGATACGGATTTCACCGATGTTCATTTGATAATCTTCAATCATTTTTCCATTTGGGTCAAACACCAGTCCGAAAGCCGCAATTTTTTGGCCCGCATAGGCACTCAAATCCAGGGAAGCTGTTGTCCAGCCTTTCGTTTGTTTGCCTGAATTCGGGACATTGACTTTGGCCACATGGGATGGATCATCTTCCAGAATTAACCCAACTTGCAGGTTGGACTTGTCGCTCTTCGATGGTTTGTTATATGTGAGTTCCAGTTTAGATTGAGCGTTAACGGATAGATCTGTTTTGTATAGGCGCAGGAAGTTCTCCGCGTTCAGATCACCATTAACGACAAGAGAACTACCGCCGTTGAAAGCCCCAATGGAATCGTATTGGTAACGGGCACCTTTTTCATAAGTTGGGCCATAGTCAAAATCAACACTCAGCGCATCCCCTTCGCTATCCATCCACCACTGCCAGGTGACAGGGATATCCTGGATGTTGATGTTGGACCATTCGGTATCATTGGATACCTTCCCGTTTTCATAATATTGCAGACCATGTCCGGTATTGAAGTTGGTTGCAAAGTTTGAACCATGAATGACGGAACGTTCCGTAAGGTAGGCGGCTATACCGTCCCAGTTGGCTCCGGAAGCGTAGACATCCGACAGATCAACCGATGCATTGCGGCGGGCTTCGGTAGGGTCCTGATTCGGTCCGGACCACCAGGCACGATCGCGCACAAAGGTCATCCACTGATATTCGTCTTCAGCCCTGTGATTGGTGCTTCCATCGCCCATCTCTTCATCGAGGGCATTATGGGTGAAATCCGCACCCAGCGTTGCTATGCTGTTCATCGGCTGGCCGTTTTCATCCAGATTGTTCCGCAGGTCATAGAGCTGTTTCCATCGACCGAACCGGTCATGGCCGCCTTCAACTCCGGCAAAGACGGTTTCCAGCGGATCCAGTCCAAGGCTGACGGCATGATCACGTGAATCCTGCAGCATCTCATGGTTCCAAACATAGTTCAGGAAAATGGAGTCCGAAACTCTGCCCAGGGCCGTGTCCTGTACAAAGGGGCTGTTGAGTTCATTGAACTCATTCTGGTATTGAATCTCTCCCGTCGTATTAATGGTTGAGTCATACCACTGAACATAGAGACCTTGATCTCTTAAATCTTGCATGAATTTTTTGTAGGATGGAATGTCTTCAGGGGCAACGCCTTTGGCTACCTCTTCCTGATTGAAGAAGTATCCATCATAATTATAGTACTTGGCCATCTCGGCCAGTTTGACAGCGACCGGGAAATTGCCGTCTTCATCCTGTACGAGCATCTGCTTGTACGTTTGAGGACCACGGTCATTATCGGAGAAGAAAATGTTGGCAATGGAACGAACGCCGTTTTTATGCGCGGCATTGGTGTAAGCCGGGTTCGGAATGTTCAGAATACCGAACTCGAAATATCGCTCTGTCCACTCCTTATTCGGGTCATATAACTCTTCCGGCACTCCGGCAGAAGCCATGCCATGCCAGTAACTGTAATAGTCTGTATATTGCCAATAATTGAACAGATACTGGCTAAATTCGTTGGTATAAGGGGTACTGTCGAAGAACGCATTGCCGTAATCACCACTCATCGTAAAGAGCTGGGTGTCCGGGCTAAGTTCGGGGTAGGCCTGCGTGGCGGCAAAGGCATCATTACGTGGCTGCAATGGTACATGTGCACGAAGCAGTTCTCCATAGATGTCACTCTCGGGTGTCCAATTCAGAATCTGTGCAGAGGTGTAGCCATGCTGATAGGGCTGATTGGCGCCTTTGGCACTGTCACCTGTGTAGGGAAGGGTATCCCCCGCATAGACAGATGATGCGACTAACTGTCCGACCAGGGCTGATGTGATGGCCAGTGCAGTTACCTTGGGAATGATGCCTTTCGGTTTGAGTTTGCGTGTCATGCTGTTCCTCCTTCAAGTGGACTGAATGTAAGGTATTCGTTTACACAAATATAAACTTATGGTTAACGATAGAGCATGAAAGCATTTTCAAATAGGGCGAAATTAAAGAAAGACAGGTATAAACTAAAGAAAAGTTCAAGGTGAGAAGTTAATGTCAGAAGGCAAATGATATAATTCAGACAGGACAACCGCATCGGGGGGAACTTGCGATTTGAAAATTGTTAGCGTTTACAATAATTTCTTCAAAAATAATATGTTTATGAAAATGCTGTTTATTTTCTCGATGATTTCGATTGTGACGATTATTACGTTGTCGTATATCATTTTTCTATCAGTGTCCGACTCTACGATCCGCCGTGAATTGGCTATCCAAAAGGCTGCAATGGAAAGTGTGGACCGATATATTCATCAGCAGTATGAGTCCGTGCAAAATATGGTGAGAGACATGCATCAGAACGAGGCGCTGTCAGCCAATATCTCCTATCTGATGAGCCATACCTATGCAGAATATGTCCAGCATCTGACCAATGGATATTACGCCAATCAGGATGATTATTCCGCAGATGTACTGAAACATTTTCAGAATATTATGGATCGAAATGCGGATATCCATCAATTGATGTTATATAGTGCAGAACGCCAGGACATGTCCATGTTCAGCCCCAATAAGCAATTCAAGAAGCTGGATACCAGTGCTGCCCATTCCTATATTCCTGACGTGATGGCCATGGAGACGCCTAATATCAGTGCACCCAACTACTGGATTCGCAAAGAGATCAATGAATGGAGCCCGGACCTGTACGCGATTCGTGTTCCCATCAACAATACACAGACGCTGCGAAATCTGGGGCAGTTTCTCGTTTTTTTTGACTCTGCAGGCATTGGAAATGCGCTTGATAGTTATGAGAGCAACTTTAAGGGAGAAATCGTGGTACTGTCGGCCAAAGGTAACGTGTTATTTGACTCCAGCAGCAACTATTATGGCAAGAAGTATCCTTATGTTGAAGTTGCGGATTCGCTATTCGATCAGACGGATATGGACTCCATGAAAAAGGAAAAAAACATGTATGTGAACAAGTTTGTTTCGGCAGACCAGGGCTATGTGATTGTGGCCACGGTTCCTGTGGAAGAGATGGCTGAGGCCTATGCAGGTATTCGCAATACCATTATTTCGATCAGCACCGTATGTACCCTGTTTGCTGTGCTCGTTCCGGCGTTTTTTATCATTAACTTTGCCAAGCGGACCCGGAGAATTATCCGATTCACGCAGAAGGTGAAGTACGGCAATCTGAGTGCACGGATTGATGATACCCGTGACGATGAGCTTGGACAGATTTCGCACAGCTTTAACGATATGCTGGATGAACTTAATTTGTATATAGAGCGGGTGTACAAGGCCGAGATCAAGCAAAAGGAGACGGAGCTGGTTGCGCTTCAGGCCAGAATTAATCCTCATTTTCTCTATAACACGCTTGAAGTGATTCGCATGAGAGCCATTTCCCAGGGGGCAAGGGATGTTGGTGAGATGATCTACAGCTTATCCGTGCTCTTCAAGAGCCTTGTTCAGCAGAAGAAAAACTATACATTGAAGGATGAGATGGAGGCTTGCCGTCTATATCTGGAACTCTTTCGAATCCGTTATAAGGATATCTTCACCTATACGATTCAATTGGATCCTGTGCATAATCAACATCCTGTGGTCAAGCTGTCCCTGCAGCCGATCATTGAAAACTATGTCGTGCACGGAATCCAGACCGAACGCTCGGATAACAAGTTGTCCATCGTAGTGGAAGAGCTTGGTGATGTGCTGCAGGTCGAAGTCAGAGATAATGGCAAAGGCATTGCGCCTGCCAGATTGGCTGAAATTCTTGAAGAGCTCGATCGTCCGGAGGAATCAGGACAAATGTTTGGGCTGCGCAGTGTGCACAGTCGTCTGCGGTACCTGTATGGACCGGAGTTTGGAATCACGATAGAGAGTACGCTTGGAGAAGGAACCCTGATCAGGGTGCGTTATCCTCATACGGAAGGGACAGGTGTTTAGCATGTACAACGTGTTTATTGTGGATGATGAGCCGTTCATCATTGAAGGATTATACGAAATTGTGGATTGGTCTTCATTTGGAATGGGAATTGTAAACCATGCCGGCAATGGCCAGGCGGCGCTCCAAGCGCTGTCTGCCCAGCCTGTCGATATTCTGATCACGGATATTTCGATGCCCATTATGAATGGACTGGATCTGATTCGGGAAGCAAGGCGTGTCCAGCCTGACCTTAAAGTGATTATCCTCAGCGGATTCAATGAGTTTGAATACTTGAAGGAAGCCATGCAGCTGGGGATCGAAAATTATCTGCTCAAGCCGATCAATGTGGAGGAGCTGGAATCCACGCTGCGAAACACGGCCTCCAAGCTGGATCAAGTGCCAGCAAACACAAGTTATGATGCTTACGGCATTCAAATTTTGAAGGACAACATTCTTCATCGATGGCTGACGGGACAGATCGCAACGGCGGAATTCGAAGAACGTTCTCTGTTCATGAATCTTACACTTGATGGTCCAAGCTATGGCATTGCCATTCTCCGTACGAAGGGAGAAGAGCCGGGCATATTTGATCAAGTGCAGCGTTTACTTGCAGACAAGCCTTATGTGAGTACTTTTCATGATTTGGATGGCGATATCGTCATGATCGCAAGTGTGGACGAGCAGCAGGTCGATAGACAGATGTTCATGGATTGTGTCACCTATTTATCCAGGCAGATCTCAGAAGCGCACCCGTCGGTTTATATTGGTATGGGGAGCATGGCGAAGGGCATTCATCAGGCACCCGCGAGTTACAAAGAAGCCAAGCGCGCTTTGCAGTATGTGATGATCTACCCGGATCTTAAAGTGATTGATCATGCGATTCTTGAAACGGGAAGCAGTGCTGGCAGTCGTTTCTCCTTCGACTGGAAGGAATATGCCAAGCTGATGTTATCCCGCAATACCGAACAGCTTTCAGAACGAATTCAAACGGATTTTGAACAGTATCGCGACGGGATGACTCCTGTGGAACTGCAGCATACGGCGCTCGAATTGGTTATTCGTTTCAAAATGGAGCTGGAGAGCATTAAGCATACGGATGAGTCTGTCATTTACCAAAAGGGGTTAAGACGGGTGCTGGATAGCAGTACCTTTGCCGAACTGGTGCAGGCCCTTCAGCAAGTGGGTAGTGAGACGATCGAATCTCTGCTGCAGGATCTGAAAAACCCGATCGTGAGCCAAGTGCTTCAGCACATCGACAAGCATTACGCAGAAGAGCTTTCCCTGAAGCTGCTAGGGGCACACTATCATCTGCATCCCGTGTACCTTGGACAACTGTTTCACAAGGAGACGGGAGAGACCTTTGCCGAGTACATCAATAAATACCGGATCGAGCGTGCCAAGGAACAGCTGCGCACTTCCAATCTGAAGGTGCATGAGATCGCAAGAAACGTTGGATATTGGGAGACAGGATATTTTTATAAGCAATTCCGCAAATATGTAGGCATTTCACCGACCGATTTCAAGGTTTTTAATTAATTCGGTGACGGGAAGGTTCGGTCTGCGGGCTTAACGTACAAGAGACATTTCGGGAACAGCAGTGGCATGGGAAGAGTTCAATGCCAGATGTTACCCGGCATGTCTCTTTCATGTAAGCGATTTATTAAATCAGGGACAAAAACAAGAGTCAGGGAGAATATCTCTTTAATTTGTACCCCGAAAACTTAAGTTTATCTTCTTTTTGAAAATGCTTTCATTCGATAAGGTTATAGCAGTTAGTTCGTTAGTGCTTAAGGGAAAACGAAAAGGGAGGATCTAAACAATGCTTAAAAAAAGAAAAAGTTTTTCTCTCGTCCTGGCATTATTAATGGCCGTTACACTTGTACTGAGTGCCTGCGGTGGAAGCGAGAGTGCTTCGGAATCCGGTGGGGCTGGAGATGATTCAGTCGAACTGATCTGGTACACCATCGGTACCCCGCAAAAAGATGTGAACAAGGTCATGGAAGAAGTCAGCAAGTATACCAAGGAGAAAATCAATGCTACCGTAACCATGAAAATGGTCGATTGGGGTGACTACCCTCAGAAGATGCAGGTGAATGTGGCCTCCGGTGAGCCAATGGACATTCTGTTCACCTCTTCGGGCGGATTCGACTATGTACAGAATGCGAGAAAAGGCGCATTTATGGAGCTGGATGAGCTGCTTCCCGAATATGGCAAAGAGCTGACCGATACGATCGATCCGGCATTCCTCAGCGGTTCCAAAGTCGATGGTCATAACTACGGTATTCCAGCCAACAAGGAGCTGCCGCAGCAAGAGGTATGGCGTTTCAACAAAACACTGCTTGATAAATACAATCTGGACATCTCCAATATCCGCACACTGGATAGTCTCGAACCTTTGCTCAAAACAATCAAGGAAAATGAGCCAAGTGTGACGCCGTTTGCAATGGATAAAAACTATGTTCCTTACGTTCCTTATGACTATGTCATTCAAAATTTGCCTATGGCAATCAAATTAGATACAACGGATTACAAGCTCGTAAACATCCTGGAGACTCCTGAAATGAAGGAAGCGCTCACAACGATGAACAAATATTACAAAGCTGGCTACGTGTCTGCTGAGGCAGCAACAACAGGATCAACCAACGACCTGACGACATCAGGCAACTGGTTCCTGGATCGTGCACAGACTCAACCGCTGGCTGACAATCAATGGTCTGCAAGTTATGGATACCCTGTCGTTTCCACACCGGCAAGTGATGCAATCATCACAAACACTTCCGTACAAGGATCCATTATGGCGATCTCTGCCAACTCGGAGTACCCGGAAAAAGCAATGGAATTCCTGAACCTGCTCAATACGGATCCGGTGCTGCGCAACATGGTGGACTCCGGTATCGAGGGCACTCACTACAAAAAAGTGGATGATACACACATGGAAAACCTGGCTGAATCGAAGAACTATGATATGCCTTCGTATTCCCTTGGTAACAACATGCTGCTCTATCTGAACAACAACGATCCGGATAACAAATGGGATGAGTTCAAGAAATTTAATGCTGAAGGCGTGAACTCCCCAATCCTCAGCTTCAACTTTGATGCAAGCAACGTATCTGCTGAATTGACAGCAGTACAAAACGTGAAAGAACAATACTGGGCCGCATTGATGACTGGTACGCTGGACCCGGCGACCAACTTGGATCAGGTCATTGAGAAGTTCAATCAAGCCGGTCTTGAGAAGGTAATGGCTGAAGCCCAAAGCCAGCTTGATGCCTGGAGAGCGGAAAATAAGTAAGGTTACATTCGTAGAATCGGGCGGCTGCATGTAGCGTCCGATTCTTTTTTTTCATTCAAGCTTGAAGGAGGAAATCCCAATGACTGCATTTTTGAAAAATCTGATAAGAAACCGAGTCATGCTGTTTATGGTGCTGCCTGGCGCCATCTGGTTCTTCTTCTTCTCTTATCTTCCCCTGGTGGGTACTATAGCGGCATTCAAGGAATACCGTTTTAGCCGTGAAGGATTCTGGGCAAGTCTTGCAAAGAGTGAGTGGGTGGGCTGGGACAACTTCAAATTCCTGTTCAGCACCAATGACGCGCTGCTGATTACCCGAAATACGCTTTTGTATAACATCGCCATCATATTCTTGGGGTTAGTGTTCGCCGTAGGTTTGGCGATTCTGCTCTCAGAACTTATTAATAAACGTCTCGCCAAAATATATCAAACAGGGATGTTCCTTCCGTATTTCCTCTCCTGGGTCATTGTAGGTTACTTTGTGTTCAGTTTCCTGAGCATGGACCGGGGAATGCTGAATCAGATCATCGGCTGGTTCGGGATGGAACCCATTCAGTGGTATTCGGAAGCCAAGTATTGGCCGTACATTCTGATTTTCGTAGCACTTTGGAAAACGATCGGTTACAACAGTATCGTCTATCTGGCATCTATCCTGGGCATTGACCGTTCGCTCTATGAAGCCGCAATGATTGACGGTGCGAGCAAATGGCAGCAGATTCGCAACATTACGATCCCACTGCTATCCCCAATCATCACGATTATGACACTGCTGGCTGTGGGCCGGATCTTCTACGCTGACTTTGGTCTCTTCTATCAAGTGCCGAGGGATTCGGGTACGCTCTATTCCGTTACGAATGTCATTGACACGTATGTATATCGCGGCTTGAAAACGAGCGGTGAGATTGGCATGAGTACCGCTGCCGGATTGTATCAATCGGTTGTGGGCTTTGTACTTGTTATCATCTCCAACTATGTGGTACGCAAGATCGATAAAGATAGCAGCTTATTCTAGGACAAGAGAAAGGAGTGAACCACTGTGGCTCAACTCGTAAAAAAACGCGATTTCCATCATGTATCCAGCGGCTGGAACATCATCATGAATATCATGGCCGGACTATTCGCTCTGATCTGTGTGTTTCCTTTTATATTTGTCGTCATCATCTCCTTTACGGACGAAAAGGCATTGGCCCGTGACGGGTACCGCCTGATTCCGGCGGAATGGAGTCTCGCAGCATATCAATTTGTCTGGCAGAGCGGTGATACACTGCTGCGTGCATATGGGGTTACTATTCTGGTCACGGTACTCGGGACAATCATCAGTTTGATCCTCATGTCCCTGTATGCCTATGCCATTTCCCGCAAGAGCTTCAGATATCGGAGATTTTTCTCCGTGTTTGCCATTTTGACCATGTTGTTCAACGGTGGGATGATCCCGACCTATATGGTCGTATCCCAACTGCTTGGATTGAAAGATACCGTATGGGCCCTGATTCTGCCGCTGGCGATGAATGCCTTCTATATTATGATTCTGCGTACGTTCTACTCCACCAGTGTGCCGGATGCGGTTATTGAATCCGCAAGAATTGATGGTGCCGGAGAGTTTTATACCTTTATGAAAATTGTAATTCCCTTGTCCCTGCCGGGGCTGGCAACGATCGGGTTGTTCAGTACACTGGGTTACTGGAACGACTGGTTCAACGCACTCTTATACATTGATAATCCCAACCTGGTACCGCTGCAATCCATGCTGATGCGGATCGAGTCCAGCATCCAGTTTATTCAGCAGAACTCCGCTAACAGTTCCATGAGTCTGGCAGCCATGCAGTCCATTCCGCAGGATACTTCCCGGATGGCGATGGTCGTGCTTGCAACGTTGCCGATTATATTTGCTTACCCGTTCTTCCAGCGCTATTTCGTACAAGGTCTGACGGTTGGAGCGGTGAAGGAATAACCGGATCACTCTATAGGATTGGAGAGTTTCAGGATGATGACATATAAGGACAAAAGCAAGCCCGTCGAAGAACGGGTGCAGCATCTGCTTGGCCTGATGACTACGGAAGAGAAGGTAGGCCAGCTTATTCAGCCTTTTGGCTGGCATACCTATACGAATAATAAGGGAAACATCACGTTGAATGATTCCTTCAAAGAGCAAGTGGAAAATGGCGGCGTCGGCTCTCTCTATGGCGCCCTTCGAGCTGACCCCTGGACCGGGGTTACACTTGAAAATGGTTTATCCGCGAGAGAAGGTGCGGAGGCCGTTAATCTGATTCAGCGTCATGCGGTGGAGCATTCCCGACTGGGAATTCCGATCCTGATTGGGGAGGAATGTTCTCATGGCCATATGGCCATTGACGGAACGGTATATCCCGTACCGCTGCTGCTCGGCAGCACTTGGAATGTGGACCTATACCGAGAGATGTGCCAGGCCGTAGCCAGGGAAACACGTGCTCAGGGTGGAGCGGTTACGTATTCTCCGGTACTGGATGTTGTGCGTGATCCTCGCTGGGGACGTACGGAGGAATGCTTTGGTGAAGATCCATATCTCATTGGGGAATTGGCGGTAGCTTCTGTCGAAGGACTTCAAGGGGAAAGCCTTGACCGGGAGGATGCGGTAGCTGCGACGCTGAAGCATTTTGTCGGTTACGGCAGTTCGGAAGGCGGGCGCAATGCAGGACCTGTACACATGGGCTGGCGTGAATTGCTGGAAGTGGATCTGTATCCATTCCGAAAAGCGGTGGAAGCTGGGGCAGCATCCATTATGCCTGCGTATAACGAAATCGATGGTACGCCTTGTACGGTAAATACGGAATTGCTGGATCGTGTTTTACGTGAAGACTGGGGCTTTGATGGTCTGGTCATTACGGACTGCGGTGCAATCAACATGCTGGCAGGCGGGCATGATGTTGCAGCGGATGGGCTCGATGCATCTGTCCAGGCCATTCAGGCAGGCATCGATATGGAGATGTCCGGTGAGATGTTTGGACAGTATCTAGTGCAGGCCGTCTCGGAGGGCAAGCTTGATGTGCAGGTTTTGGACCAGGCTGTCAGCCGCGTACTGGCATTGAAATTCAGACTGGGCTTGTTTGAGCAGCCTTATGTGGACGCTGACCGGGCCGCAGAAGTGATTGGCAGTGAGCAGCATATCCAGCTGGCACGTCAATTGGCAGCAGAAGGAGTGGTTCTGCTCAAAAATGAGCAATCAGCTCTCCCGCTATCCCCAACAGGAGCTGGGCAAATTGCTGTAATTGGCCCAAATGCGGATCATGCCTACAACCAGCTGGGTGATTACACGTCACCGCAACCCAAATCAAAAGTGGCAACCGTACTGGATGGTATCCACTCCAAGCTCACGGGGAATGAAGCTGCACGTGAGGTACTTTATGCGCCAGGTTGCCGAATCAAAGGCGATTCCAGAGAAGGCTTCGATCATGCCCTTGAGATCGCCGGCAAGGCAGATACCATCATCATGGTGGTCGGCGGCTCAAGTGCCCGCGATTTCGGTGAAGGAACGATCGATCTGAAGACAGGGGCATCGAATGTGTCCGATCATTCCTGGAATGACATGGAGTGCGGCGAGGGTATCGACCGTATGACGTTAGGACTTGCGGGGGTTCAGCTGGAACTCATTCAGGAAATTCACAAGCTCGGCAAGAAGCTGATCGTTGTTTACATCAATGGTCGCCCCATCACTGAACCTTGGGTGGACGAACATGCAGATGCCATTCTGGAGGCATGGTATCCGGGTCAAGAAGGCGGGCATGCCATTGCAGACATTCTATTTGGCGATGTGAATCCATCGGGCAAATTGACGATTTCCATTCCGAAGCATGTCGGTCAGTTACCTATCTATTACAACGGTAAACGTTCCCGTGGCAAGCGTTATCTGGAAGAGGATCTGGAGCCTCGTTATTCTTTCGGATATGGACTTAGCTATACAACTTTTGATTACAGCGAGCCAAAACTCAGCAGGGCATCCATGCCAGCTGGCGAATCAGTTACGGTATCGGTGGATGTGACCAATACTGGCCAGCGTGGTGGCGCAGAAGTGGTACAGATGTACATTACCGACGTGGTCAGCCAGATGACTCGCCCGGCCAAAGAGCTGAAAGGATTCACAAAAGTGAATCTGGCACCTGGTGAGACGCAAACGATTGAATTCCGTGTTGGTGCGGAGCAGCTGCAATATATTGGACGGCATTTGAAACCCGTGGTTGAACCGGGACTATTCCGTATTCATATCGGCGGCAGCGTGAACGACACGCAAATGGCCGAGCTTACGGTAAGGGAGGCGTAAAACATGGAACGTATTAGACGATTTATTCGTGAACTGTCTGAACATCAGTGGCTGGAACAAGTGGATCTACGCAGCTGGAACATCACCCATGCTTATTATGACGTGCCGGGAAAATATGAGAACAAAGGGCCTTATCCGGAGGGAGAAGGCCTGGATCGTTTTCCAAGCACACAGGGAACCACCTACTTCTTCCGAACCCGTCTGGAGGTCCCCGCTTCCTGGCAGCAGGCCCCATTCGGACTGTTGTTTCAATCAGGAGGAGAAGGATTGCTGCGGGTGAATGGCCGTTCCTATCAGGGTCTGGATCGCAATCATACGTACGTTACGCTGGACCCATCCAGCATTGGAATCCATCCTGAACTTGAAATCGAACTGTTCGATCCGGTACCTGAGCCTGTCGATCCGTTGAACCAGCAGGCCGTTATTCAGCCGCCAATCACATCGATCACCAGTCTGCTGGTGAGACCGAACGAGGCGGTTCGCAGCCTGATGTATACGGTCATTATTGTACGCGATTCGGCCGTACTGCTGCCCGAGAGCGACTTCCGGCGTGTACGTCTGCTGGAAGCCATCTATCGTGCGATGGATCAATTTGTCGGCATGACAGTTGAAGAGATCAAGCAGGGCGATGGCATTCGCCAGATTGAAGAGAGTTTAAAGAATCAAGTGCGAGAGATTGGTGGTAACGCCGAAGGTCTGGAACATATGGTGGGACAGTCCCATATCGATATTGCCTGGCTGTGGCCTGTACGGGAGACGGTACGCAAGACAAGTCGTACATTCTCAACCGTGGATGCACTGATGAATGAATATCCCGATTATGTGTACTCCCAGAGCCAGCCTTTGTTGTACGCCTTTCTGAAGGAACATGATCCCGAATTGTATGCACGGGTGAAGCAGCGTATTGCAGAAGGACGCTGGGAACTGGTTGGCGGCATGTGGGTTGAGCCGGATCTGAACATTCCGAGCGGGGAGTCGCTGATTCGCCAAATGTTATATGGCCAGCGTTTTTACATGGAAGAGTTCGGCAAGACATCTCAGATTGAATGGCTGCCGGATACATTCGGGTACTGTGCCTCCCTGCCTCAGATTTTGAAGCATGGCAATGTGGATTATTTCATGACGACGAAGCTGGGATGGAACGATACCAATGTATTCCCGTACGATCTCTTTCACTGGGTTGGCATTGACGGTACACCGATCCTGTCTTATCTCAACCATGGTGTCAATGAACACACTTTACCGAAGGATATTCATGATCACTGGCAGTCCTACCGCGAGAAAGCAGCACATCCCGAGCACATGCTTCTATACGGGCATGGTGATGGTGGTGGCGGCGTAACCCGCGAAATGCTGGAGTACGTGGATCGCGCAGACTTGATGGTAGGACAGCCTGCCAGTCGCTACAGTACAGCTGCAGCTTTTTTTGCAGGTATTGAAGCAGGGCAGCCTACACTTCCAGAATGGCACGGTGACCTGTACCTGGAACTGCACCGAGGCACGTACACGACACATGCACGAAACAAGCGGAACAACCGCAAAGCAGAGGTCCTGTATCGTGAAGCCGAGCTGTGGAACACACTCGCTCTGCCGGACATGGAGGCGCAGGCGGAAGCTGAAGTCCGTTCGGCACTGCATGAGGGCTGGAAGCTGATTTTGCTGAATCAATTCCACGATATTATCCCAGGCTCAGCGATTACGGAGTCATACGTGACTTCGGATGAGGAGTATGTACGAGTTTTTGAATTAGGTAGAGCAGGGTTGAATCAAGGTGTTGCGGCATTGACGGCAGGTATTAATACAAAGGGTCCAGAGGGTTCAGCGGCCTATGTAGTGTTCAACAGCCTTGGCTGGAAGCGTAATGCAGTCGTTCAGCTCCCTGTGGACGATGGCATGGATCTTTATGTGGTAGATGTAGAAGGTGAGCACCTGCGAATGGATCGGGAGGATAACGCGATCTCGATTCTTGTGGATGACATTCCGGCGTTAGGGTATAAGACGATTTGGCTGGTACCTGAAAATACTAGGGAAACGAATGTACCAGAAGTGGCCAGCCTTGCCGGTCATCCGGTCTTTAATGATACATGGGATACCGCGTTTTATCATGTGGAATTTAACAACCAAGGGGAGATTACTCGTCTGTGGGATAAGGCAGCAGAGCGGGAAATGCTGAAGCCGGGTGAACGGGGCAATCAGTTCCACTTCTTCCACGACCGTCCGACGCTCTGGGATGCGTGGGATATTGACAGCCGTTATGAAGAACAGGTTGCTGGAGAAGTCGAGTTATTGGAGAAAAAGCTGGTGCTGGCTGGTACAACGAAGGACGTATTGCGCTTCCGCTGGAAACTCCATCAATCGGAGATTACACAAGATGTCGTATTCTACCATGATTCACGGCGGATCGACTTCCAGACGCAGGTGAGCTGGAACGAAAACCATAAGCTCCTGAAAGTCGGTTTTCCAATCGATGTCGTAACATCCAAGGCGACGTATGAGATTCCGTTTGGCGCATTGGAGCGGCCAACGCACCGTAACACCAGCTGGGAACAAGCGCAATATGAAGTTTGCGGCCACCGGTTTGCGGATGTATCCGAATACGGATACGGCGTGAGTTTGCTCAATGACTGCAAATACGGATACGACGTACAGGGAAGCACCATTCGTTTATCCCTGCTTCGTGCACCGAAATGGCCGGACCGGACAGCTGATCTGGGAGAGCATGAATTCACCTATTCCCTGTATCCGCATGAAGGGGATTGGCGTAATGCGCACACGGTACGTCATGCTGCAGAGCTGAATCATGAGGTGACGGTACAGCATGCGGAACAAAGCGCAGGCGTACGTCCGGCAACAGGTGCCTGGATCGATTTTGGTAGCAGCCATGTTGTACTGGATACGGTTAAGCCGGCCGAAGACGGACACGGCACGATCCTTCGTTTCTATGAATCTTCAGGCAAACGTGAACGTGTAACCTTGCAATGGCCACATGCCTCTGAGCAGGCCTATCTCTCCAACGCGTTGGAAGAACCGGGCGAGCCTTTGGATATGACGAAGGGTCAGATTACATTGACCTTCGCCCCTTACGAAATTAAAACCGTGCTGCTGCGGTAAACCTTTTTGACATATCTTTGAGCTACGCAAGATGAACTTAAACATTTACACGATAACGAAGAGTGCAGAACCAGTCTGGAGAAGCAGAGCGCTCGCGTTTATCACAGGATTTTTCCCTTTGAAGAAGGGAATCCAAAAAAATCCGGGGATAACAGCGATCGGAAGATGGTACTGCAATCGTAGTGACCATGTGTAACAGTTCACGGGTTGATCTTATCTAGCTACACCATTCAATACGTTTAAGGAGTTGCACTCATCCATGGAACAATTCAGATTACCCAAAATACCAATGCCGCCCGTTGCTGTGCCGCAATCCATTCAGGCAGTGCTTGAAGAGGCGGAACAGAAACTGGCTCATCGACCGAAGCTGCTTCAATTATTCAAAAATTGTTTCCCTAATACAATCGAAACGACAACGAAACTGATGGACGATGGTACGACTTTTGTCATCACTGGAGACATCCCAGCCTCGTGGCTGCGTGATTCCGTGGAGCAGGTCATTCACTACATTCCGTTTGCGAAGGAAGATGAGGATCTGCAGCGGATCATTGGCGGCCTGATCAAGCGTCATATCCAGTATGTTCATATTGATCCGTATGCCAATGCTTTCAATGAGACGGCTAATGACTGGCATTGGAACACAACGGACGAGACCGACATGTCGCCTTGGGTATGGGAACGCAAATTCGAGATTGATTCGTTGTGCTTTGTTGTACGGCTGGCCTATCTATATTGGAAGGAAACGGAGCTGACTGACATTTTTGATTCCAGCTTCAAAGCAGCCATGCGCAAAATCGTGGATCTGTTCAAGGTGGAACAGCATCACATGGAACAATCTCCATATCGCTTTACGCGCAATAACGGCATTCCTACAGATTCACTGCGTAATCATGGGAAGGGCATGCCGGTCAATTATACAGGGATGATCTGGTCCGGCTTCCGTTCCAGCGACGATGCATGCGATTTTCACTACAATATCCCGGGCAACATGTTTGCAGTCGTAGCTTTGCGCCAAATGCAGGAGTTTGCCGAGTGGGTGTTCCGGGATATGGCAATGCTGCAGGAGCTTAAGGATCTGGAGCAGGATGTGGATCACGGCATTCAGCTGTACGGCATTTATCGTCATCCGGAATTCGGTCCCATCTATGCGTACGAGACGGATGGCTACGGCAATTACTGTCTCATGGATGATGCCGGTACACCGGGACTGATGTCCATTCCGTATCTCGGCTACGTCACAGCGGATGATCCGATCTATCAAAATACCCGCCGCTTCGCCCTGAGCAAAGAGAACCCGTTCTATTATGAGGGCAAGGTTGCCAAAGGGATCGGCAGCCCGCACACACCACCGGATTACATCTGGCATATGGGTCTATCCATGCAGGGACTGACGGCACAATCTGCCGAGGAGAAGCTGGAGATCATTCGTATGCTGGAAGCAACAGATGCGGATACAGGTTATATGCATGAAGGTTTCCATGCGGATGATCCAACCATTTTCACGAGAAAATGGTTTGCATGGTCCAACAGCCTGTTCTCCCAGTTGGTCTATAAATCCATGAAGGATGGCCTGTTATGAGTACACATGTGAAGGATAACAAGCTGATTATCTTCGCTGATCCCGCTTTTCCGGCAGAAGGCCAGCGGCCATCCCGCGAGGCACTGGATACTTGGCAAGGGTCTAATGAAGTCACCGTAGCAAGCGCGCACGAACTGGCTGAGGTGTTGAAAGCAACAGCAGGCGAGGGCTGTCTGGTAAACCTGCATGCACCCTATTTTCCCAAATCGGCCTGGACGGAAATTGCAGCCTATCTGCATCAGGGAGGAAGCCTGATCAGTGTGGGCGGAGCACCGTTTAAGCGCCCTGTCCGGGATCAGGACGGAGCTTGGGTTGTGGAGTCGGAACAGACTGCATATCACCAGGAGCTTTATATTCACGAGGCACTGAACGTATCGTCAGCTAATATCCAAACGTACACTTCCTCTGAACAAATTTCACTACTTTCAGGCAAAGAGGGCTTGTTTGAGATTGCAGATACGTGGAATCTGGTCCCGCATACCACCAAGTCTAGTGATCTGCCTCACCAGATGGGTTCAGCAGGACCGATGAGCACGCAGATCTATCCGTTACTTTGCGGAGTAAGTAAGGATGAACGGAGCATCGCTGCTCCGGTCGTCCTGTGGGAGAACTCCCGCATTACATTTGCTGGTTCACGCTGGATGTTTGTGAATCTGCCGCTCTCCGCTTCATTTTGGGAGCAAGACGGTGCTAACGAGATTGTGAAGTGGGCACAATTCTGTGCCAAAGGGGTAACTGAATTGTCACTCAAGCCTAACTATGCCACGTACGAACCAGGTGAACGGGCTGTACTTACCCTTCAAGGACAGATCTTACAGCGCGCGGGTGACAGACGTACAGCTTCCGAGTTGTGGACATTTGATCTGACCGTTGAACGGGAGGATCGGACAAGCGGCACAGCTGAGAAGGTATGGAGCCACAGGCTGCAGATGGAGCTTTCCGGAGAGCAGCAGTTTGTACGCCTCCCTCTTCCGGTTTCAGTAGAAAGCGGGCTGTACCGAATCGTATGTCGTGCGCAAGCACCTGACGGTGAAGTTCGTAATCTGCGCCAAGGTTTCTGGGGCCAGGATGACGCATTGCTTGCAGAAGGTGAAGTTATCACCCGCAGCAGAGACTATTTTGTAAAAGAAGGACGACCTCTCCCAGTTGTGGGCATGACGTACATGACCTCCGACGTAGCCCGGAAATTTCTGTTTCTGCCGAATGCAGATGTGTGGGATCGGGACATGGCACAGATGGCGAAAGCGGGCATTAACTGGATTCGGACCGGAATCTGGACGGCATATCGCAATATGATGCAGGTGGATGGACACATGGCAGAGGATGTGCTTCGTGCGATTGATGCCTTCCTGTTAACGGCGAAGCGCCACGGGCTGCAAGTCACGTTTACGTTCTTTTCTTTTACCCCTGAAACGTGGGAAGGAACGAATCCGTATCTGGATCCGCAAAGCGTCGAGGCACAGAAGCGTTTCATCCGCAGCATCGTCAGCCGGCACACGCATACCACCCATGTGGATTGGGATCTGATTAACGAGCCATCGATGTTTGATCCGGTTCGCATCTTCTCGGCTGGCCCAAGCTCAGCCAGGGATTCGCACGAACAGCAGGCATTTATCGGTTGGCTTCAGCAGCGGCATGAAACCATTGAAGCACTGCAGGAAGCATGGAACATGTCACCGAAGCAGCTTCCGGACTTTGCAGCAGCGGTTATACCAGAACCGGAAGAGATTAACTTTGATGTACAGGACATGCACAAGGCGAAAAAAGGAACCCGCTGGCTCGATTATTGTCTGTTCTCCATGGAGATGCACAATGTTTGGGCAAGAGAGCTCGTAGGTACGATCAAGGATCTGGTGCCGGGTCATCTGGTTACCGTAGGACAGGACGAAGCTCTGGGTGCACAGCGTCCTTCACCGTTTTTCTATGAACGTGAAGTGGATTATACCACTGTGCATTCCTGGTGGTTGAACGATGATCTGATCTGGGACGGCATTTTCACCAAAACTCCGCATAAACCGAATCTCATTCAGGAGACGGGTATCATGTATGTGGAGACCCCTGATGGACGTGCCAAGCGCACGGAAGAAGAGCTTCGAAGCATTCTTGAACGGAAGTATGCCTATGCGTTCTCCACAGGTGGTGCCGGAGCGGTGCAATGGATCTGGAATACAAACTTCTATATGGATAATGCCAATGAGTCTCATATTGGGGCCCTTCGTGCAGATGGTACCGAGAAGCCGGAAGCGGATGTATCCTACGACTTTGGTCGCTTCATCAACAAGGTGCGTGATCTCTTCGAGGATCGCGAGCTGGAGGAGATTGCGGTTGTGTTTCCGTATTCCAATGACTTCTCCAACCGTTCCCTTGCTTATGATGCAACAACCAAACTTACGCGTGTGATGTCCTATGATCTGAAACTGCCGTTCCGTGCCGTATCCGAATATCACTTGGAAGCACTGGAACAGCAGCCGCCGAAGCTGATTATTGTACCGAGTCCGCATAATATGGATAATGATGCACTGCTTCAGCTGCTTGCATTCACGGAGAAGGAAGGCGCATGCCTGCTGATCACTGGACCGCTGGGACTGGACGCCTACTGGAAGGCAAGTGACCGGGCAGATCACATCTTGGGTAAACGCAGTTTGGGTAACGTGCAGCGTGAAGAACTGCTGAATATCAATGGGGTGAATCACCGGGTAACGTATGGCCGGCGTCGCATTGCTGAGGTGGCCAAAGAGACGTTGCTTCATCAAGATCATGACACTCCAGATGAAGTGACTGTTCTGCCATGGGGGAAAGGGAAGATCATGTGGACCCCACTGCCGCTTGAGCTTAACGGAAGGGATGAGCCGCTGGCGGACCTGTATCGGTATGCGGCCGAAACGGCTGGCATCCATCAGGAGCTGGAATGGATATCTGGCGGAAAAATCGCAGGAATCTATGGCCGGAAGCTGAGTTTTCCAAAAGGAAATCTATATGTATTTGTGTCAGAATCCTCACTCAACCATAAGGTTCAAGTAAGAGATACTCGCACTGGTGTATCCTATGAATTCCAATTGGAGAAAAATCGGTCCGTGCTGTTCGCCACAGATGCTGCAGGAAAGCTGCATACGGTGTATCGCCCGGAAGAAGTTGAGATTGTAAAACAAGATGGAGAGGTGGGCTAACTCATGACGGAACAAAAGGATAAACAGAAAACCAAAAG
Organism: Paenibacillus sp. ACRRY; assembly: GCF_022346995.1. Lineage (GTDB taxonomy): Bacteria > Bacillota > Bacilli > Paenibacillales > Paenibacillaceae > Paenibacillus. The sequence goes on from NZ_JAKRNM010000007.1 coordinate 117,346, forward strand.
AGCCCATATCATTTCGCATACCCACTGGGATCGGGAATGGTACCTGCCTTATGAGAAGCATCATATGCGGCTCGTTCAACTGGTGGATTCACTGCTAGATGAGCTCGACGAGGGAGCGGACTACAAAAGCTTTTACCTGGATGGACAAACGATCATCATCGACGATTATCTTCAGGTTCGCCCGGAGCAAAAGGAGCGGCTGGAGAAGCATATCCGAAATGGCCGGATCGTGATTGGGCCTTGGTATATACTGCAGGATGCATTTCTTACCAGTGGTGAAGCCAATGTGCGCAATATGCAGGTTGGGCATCGGGATGCGAAGCGTTACGGCACACCATCCAAGATCGGTTATTTTCCCGATACGTTCGGGCTGGTTGGACAGACGCCGCAGCTCATGCTGCAATCTGGCATCGATAACGTCTTTTTTGGAAGAGGCGTGAAACCTACAGGCTTCAATAATACTGTATCGGATGCAGGATACGAATCCAGCTTCTCAGAGCTCATGTGGGAAGGGCCGGATGGATCGAAAGTGCTGGGGGTGCTATTTGCCAACTGGTACTCCAATGGTAACGAAATTCCGGTAGATGAGGCTTCAGCCCGCAAGTTCTGGAAAACCAAACTGGCAGATGCCGAGAAATATGCCTCGACCAATGAGCTGTTGTACATGAACGGATGTGATCACCAGCCTATTCAACGGGATTTGCCTGAGGCGATCCGAATGGCGGAGCAATTACATCCTGACATTGAATTCGTTCACTCCAACTTTCCGGATTATCTGACGGCCCTGAAAGAATCGGCAGAACATGAGTTGTCCACGGTAAAAGGAGAGCTGCGCAGCCAGCGTACCGATGGCTGGGGGACCCTGGTGAACACCGCTTCGGCACGGGTTTATCTGAAACAGATGAACCAGCTTGGTCAAGCCATGCTTGAAAAGGTGGCTGAGCCACTGGCGTCCTACGCCCATCTCCTTGGACATGCTTATCCGCATGATCAACTGACATATGCCTGGAAAACGCTGATGCAGAACCATCCGCATGACAGCATTTGCGGCTGCAGTGTGGATGAGGTTCACCGTGAGATGGTCACACGATTCGAGAAGAGCCGTCACGTCGCTGAAGCGATGATTGAAGAGAGCACAAGTCAGATTGCTGCTTCGGTGGATACATCAATCTTTGCCAGCTATGGTGAAGATGCGCGGCCACTAATCACGTTCAATACGACAGGCTGGGAGCGCAGCGGCGTTGTTCAGATCGAACTGGACGCAGCTCGTATCTACTTCCGTGATGGAATGTCATTAGAGGATATGGCTGCCCAAATGAACAACGTAGACCTGTCCGGTCGTGTCCTCGTTGATGAAAAAGGAGCGAACGTTCCGTGTACAGTAGAAGATCTGGGCCTGCAGTTCGGGTATGATCTGCCGGATGACCGATTCCGTCAGCCGTACAGCTGCCGCCGGGTCAAAATTACATTTGAAGCGGAGAACGTGCCAGCGCTTGGATTGAAGGCATATGGCTGGGTTCGCAGTGAAGCTCAGGATGATTCTGTCTCGAATGGCTTGGCATTGCGCAGTGGGGAACGCGGCATGGAAAATGAATATGTTGCCGTTACAATCGCAGATAATGGCTCCTTTACACTGAAGGATAAACGCACAGGACGTACGTACCAAGACCTTGGCGTGTACGAAAATGTTGGGGATATCGGTAACGAGTATATGTTCAAGCAGCCGGAGAACGAAGTAGCCTTGACTACGAAAGAATCAACAGCCGACATACGGATCATTGAAGATACGCCGTACCGTGCTTCCTACGAAATCGTACATGATTGGGAAATTCCTGCTTCGGCGGATGAGATGCTGGATCGTGAACAACGTGAGCTCATCTATTACCCGTATCGCAAGGCACAGCGTTCCAAACAGACCACTACACTGCGTATTCGTACGATTCTGTCGTTAAGCCGCAGCGGAAAAGGAGTTCAAGTACAAACCACCTTTAACAATCAGGCGAAGGATCACCGTGTACGTGCCCTGTTCCCAACCGATCTGGCGACTGCTGTTCACCGTGTGGATTCCATGTTTGAGATTGCTACTCGTGATAATGTGCCCGCACCAGAGTGGCAAAATCCAAGCAATACACAGCATCAGCAAAGTTTTGTGGATGTGAGTGAAGAACACGCTGGACTGGTCGTAGCCAATCTGGGACTGAATGAATATGAAGTCCTTCAGGATGGGCGCAATACGATAGCCGTAACGCTGCTCCGTGCGGTAGGAGAGCTTGGGGACTGGGGGTTGTTCCCGACACCGGAAGCACAATGTCTGGGAGAGCATTCGTTCCAGATGGAGATCATTCCGCATGATGGAAGCGGCGCATCATCAGATGCATACATCGAGGCTTACCAGTTCCAGGTTCCATGGACGCTGGTTCAAACGGATGTTCACTCAGGTACGCTGTCATCAACGCATACGCCATTTGCATGGCAAGGAGAAGGTATGGCATTCTCCTCACTGAAAGTGAATGAGGAATCAGGTGATCTGATGATGCGCTGGTATAATATGAAGCCGGACACATCTCTGCTGAGTCTGGCTGCGACCGAATTGAATACGAATGAAGAAGCATACAAGAGCAATATTCTGGAGGAGAAGGGCGAGAAACTCGCATCCTCTTCAGGTGTTTCCTCTAATCTATCCAGCGGCAAAGCATGGTCCATCCCGGCAGGACCTTGCGAGATTGTTACTGTGGGGCTCCGTCGTTAAAGGGATCATCCTGAGAGCAGGCAGGCACTGTCATCCATACCATTCGTGATACGATGTGTCACGAAGGAGATCGTTATTTCCAGCCGGAATATGTTGAGTTATGCCCCAAGTTTCTATAGAATGAACAATAGAATTGCAATCGATCGAAGGAACCTTTGCCATCATCATGGTCATTGGTGAAATTCAGGTGGTTCATTCTATATTGAATACATTAAGGGGGCTTGAAGCCATGGAATCCTTGGGAGGACTGCTTCAGCAGCTTAATCCTTCCTTTCGTGAGCAGTCGCGGCGAATTGCGGCGGAGTTAATGGATGATCCGTACGTACGCGAATTCCGAGCAGGTCACCCGGAACTGAAAGATGCACAGCTCATGACCGATCTGAGCAAGCTGTATCAGTATGCCCGAGATTCGAAAAACTGTGCGAATTGTCCGGGGCTGGATAACTGTCCTAACGATTTCCAGGGTCACTTTTGCAAACTGGAAGTAGAGCATTTTAACGGTAAACCCGAAATTATAGATAAAAAAGCTCCGTGTTCCAAACATATTGCCAGGCAAAATGAGCATGTGATCAAGAAGAGAATCCGCAGCTTCTATGTGGACGAGCGTGCGCTTAGTGCAGGGTATAACGATGTGGAAATTATGGGCAAGGACCGGATGCGGGCTCCGGCGGTAAACCAGGTTCTGCGTTATATTAGTGACACGAAGGAGAATGGGCTATCTCCGCAAGGACTGTTTCTCGAGGGATCATTTGGAACAGGCAAGACGTTTCTGATGTGCTATCTATTACACGAATTAGCCGTCGCGGGATACACAGGGGTCATTATCTACATGCCTGACTTTGTGGAGGATCTGAAATCCATGATCACGGATGGGCAGAAGCTGAAGGAAACGACAGATATACTCAAAAGCTGTGACCTGCTCATTTTCGATGATATTGGCGCAGAGAATCTGAATCCTTGGGTTCGGGATCATGTGATGGGTTCCATTTTGAACTACCGCATGAATCGGAAACCGACGTTCTACACGTCCAACTACAATCTGGATGGGCTGGAGAAGCATCTCAGCTTTACGAGCAGAGATGGCGAGGAGATGAACAAGGGGCAGCGTCTGATGGACCGCATTCGTCCGTTTGTCGACGTCGTTTCTGTTCGTGGAGAGAATCAGCGAGGTAAGCGATAATCCGTATATTTACATGGTAAGTAGTCCACAAAAAAGCCTGGTTTTCGCGGTGGTCGCGGAAACCGGGCTTTTTTGGTCCTGCGCGGGCCTGACATCCTATTCGGTCAGGAATTTGAAGATGACCATGCCGAAGAAGATGACTGTCATCAGGCCACCCATGCCGGCAACACCCGCAATCAGATCGAATAGATCGTTACGGGGCTCCTCGTTGACATGTTCACGCGGGTCGCTGATCCGCACATTTGCGTCCATGGTATTGCCTCCTTATGTGGATCAACAGCTTGCCCTTCCAGGGAGCTGAAGCCCGGAGTAATTTTAGTATACTTGGAAAAGAAAGCGTTTGTAAAGATTTAGCAGCAATCGTGTCAAGATGACCAATTGTGAAGATTTGATGGTGGAGAGATGAACATTACACGTTCATTTCACAAGTTTAGATATCCTGTGTTATACTGGAAGTGTCGTTCACGACGTTACAGGTTAAAATAAACCGTAAGTATATATAAGGAGGACAATTTCATGGCTATTGTTAACGTATCCGATCAATCCTTTAACACTGAAGTCGAAGGAGAAGGAACGGTTCTTGTTGATTTCTGGGCGCCTTGGTGCGGTCCTTGCAAAATGCTCGCTCCAATCCTGGAAGAGCTGTCCACCGAAGTTGGCGATGCAGTGAAAATTGCCAAAGTCAACGTTGACGAAAATCCGGAATCCGCTTCCCGCTTCGGCGTAATGAGCATTCCGACATTGATCTTCTTCAAAGACGGCCAACCGGTTGATAAAGTGGTTGGATTGAACTCGAAAGAAGCACTCAAAGGAATCATTGAGAAACACCAATAATTCACTAGGCTAACAGATACGCCTCCGGTTTATGCGCCGGGGGCGTTTTGCGTCGAATATCTTTTTATAGGACAATATAAAAGTAATCATTATTTTCACTTATAATGTAGAGTACAGAACCGATTCGAAGAAGCGAAGCGCTCGCATTTATCACCGGATTTCCCCATGCTAATGGAATCAAAGAAATCTGGGGATAACGGCGATCGGAGAACGGTACTGTAATCGGAATGGTCTAGTGTAACCGTTGATTATTACTTTTTTCGGAAGGGAGGACCCACCGAATTATGGATGAATTCATAAATGTTCTGCAAGAACAGGAGCAGGCCCTGGAGCAGATACGGCATAAGCTTGCGTTGCTGCCCGATATGCCTGGCTGTTATTTGATGAAAAACAGTGAAGGTACCATTATCTATGTAGGTAAGGCCAAAGTGCTGAAAAACCGTGTACGCTCTTATTTTATTGGTAGTCATAACGGGAAGACGCAGCGTCTGGTATCCGAAATCCGCGATTTTGAATACATTGTGACGGGCAGCAATATGGAAGCACTCATCCTGGAGTGTAACCTGATCAAAAAACACATGCCGCGTTATAACGTCTTGCTCAAGGACGACAAAACCTTTCCTTATCTTAAAATTACGAATGAAAAGCATCCCCGGCTCGAAGTGACCCGGCGTGTGCTGAAAGATAAAGCCAAGTACTTCGGACCCTATCCGAACTCGTACGCGGCACACCAAACGAAAAAGCTGCTCGATCGCATGTATCCGCTGCGTAAATGCGGCGTGATGCCGAAGGAAGTTTGCCTGTATTACCACATGGGACAGTGTCTCGCTCCCTGTGTGAAGGAAGTAGGCAAGGAGCAATATGACCAGATTTCCCAAGAAATCGGTTCATTCCTGAGCGGAGGTCACGAAGAAATCAAGAAGGATCTCCAGCGCAAAATGCAGGAAGCCGCAGAGGATCTGTATTTCGAACGTGCCAAGGAACTGCGGGACCAGGTCATAGCCATTGATGCCATGATGGAGAAACAGAAAATTACGATGGCGGATGCCAGAGACCGTGATGTGTTTGGATTCGCCATTGATAAGGGCTGGATGTGCGTCCAGATTCTATATATGCGTCAGGGGAAAATGATCGAGCGCCATGTCTCGACGTTTCCGTTTTATGGCGAAGCGTACAGTGACTTTATGTCCTACGTGACACAGTATTATAGCGATAATCCGGCGCTGCCGCAGGAGATCTTGCTGCCTGAAATTCCGAAAGAACTGGTCGCTGGAGAACAGTCGGACAATGCTGAAGTTCCCGCTACGGATGTGCCGGCGGCTGTGGCATTGGAATCGGATCCATTGTCATCAGCATTGAATGATGTGTCTACTGAACCACAAGTTGCGGAATCCCGTGCAGCTTATGGGGAAAACGATGCTCCTGAAGAGGCTAAAGCAGAAACGGCAATGGCTCAGGATGTGTCCGATCCACAGGAGAATGCTACTGAGGATACGAACCGTCCTGGATTGGAAGACCCGTTCCAGGCTGCAGCGGCTCTGCAGGAGTGGCTGGAGATCAAGGTCCACATCCCGCAGCGCGGGTTGAAACGCCAAATGATCACCATGGCTGTGGATAACGCACGTGTGGCCTTGGAAGAGAAATTCCGTCTGATTGAGCGTAACGAAGAACGTACGTCCAAAGCATCTGAGGGTCTTGGTCGCTGGATCGGTCTGGATCAACTGCGCCGGATCGAGGCATTTGATAACTCCAACATTCAGGGAACCAACCCGGTATCGGCGATGATTGTATTTACCGATGGCAAGCCGGACAAGAAAGAATATCGTAAATATAAGGTTCGTTCAGTAGAAGGACCGGATGATTACGAAACGATGCGGGAAGTCATCCGCAGACGCTACGAGCGGGTATTGAAGGAAAACCTGACTCAGCCTGACCTGATCGTTGTGGATGGCGGGAAAGGGCAGATTTCGGCCGCTGTGGATATATTGGAGAATGAACTGGGATTGTTTATCCCCGTGTGTGGTCTGGTGAAAGACGCCAAACACAAAACTTCTCAGCTCATGATTGGCAATCCGCCGGAAGTCATTTCACTGCCGCGGGACAGCCAGGAGTTTTATCTGCTTCAACGTATTCAGGAAGAGGTTCACCGCTTTGCCATTTCGTTTCACCGGGAACAGCGCGGTAAGTCCATGGTCACTTCACGTCTGGATTCCATTCCTGGCATTGGCGAGAAGCGTCGAAAACTGCTGCTGAAGCATTTTGGTTCTTTACGCAAAATAAAAGAGGCCAGCGTCGAAGACTTCCGGCCTCTATCTATCGGTGATAAACTAGCTAATCAAATTATTGCAGCACTTCGGGATGAGGAGTCGTAACATACGACTTCTCTTTTTTTTGCGGATTCCATTTGTAAATCACATACCCAACGATGGCTGGAAGCACAATCCAGAAGATCCCTGCGGAGATATTCAGCGCGTCACCCATAAAGATCAGGCTGAGTCCCATCAGCAGGCTGTCGAAGATGACATGGCTGAACACAACGGCGATAAAGCCGTGGCGCAGCATAACCAGACTGAACAGCAAACCGATGACCATGAGCTCTATGGGACGTGTGATGACCGGATAGATTGGATAAAGTGTATGTCCAAGTGCCCAGATCAGTGTTGGAATCAGACAGGCAATGAAGGTATTGCGTACGATTTTTTGCATCATGCGGATCCCGAACAGCCGATACACCGTTTCCTCACCAATGCCGGCCATCCAGGCCATGATGGGAAAGATCCATGCGTATGACATGTTGTAAGTCGACTGGTCTGCCGAGGTGGTAGACCAACTTCCTATGCTTCGTTCCAGAATGAAGAACAGGATGGATTGAACGCCTAGCAAGATGAACGCCCACAGGTACCCTGCATACATGCTGTGAAGGACATATTTGCCGTATCCGGGCTCTTTCGCGCGCGGCCAAGGATTCAGTCCGATTTTGCGCCACATGCCGTCACCTGCAACGAGTGAGAGGTAGATCGTGGCACTCATGACCAACGTAATCCCGGTCTGCATGAGCATCAGGAAGGCCAGCATGAAGCTGGACAGGCCCTGTGCCTGAAACAGTGGAATCATGTTTAGCGTACCAATTACGGATGCAGCGAAGTACACTAGTGACAGAATAATCCCACGTTTAAATGAAGTATGGGCCCGGGTGAGAATACTGTAGATAATCGCCAGCACACCAAGCACGAATGTCAGAAATGCATATCCTCCATAAGTCATCCAGTTGGCTTGGCGAGTTTGATCCTGTACATAATTGATATGCTCGTCTGGAACGGAGAAGACAGATTCGAAGGAGCGGACCGTTCCGTTTTCAAAGGTGAAATTCAGCTCCAGCTTGGAATCGCCGATCTGCTTATCGGCATCCGTGTAGGTTAATCCACCTTCACCTTCTCGGGTATCCAGCTGAAGGTTTGGGGCGTCATAGCCGAATTCAGCAAGAATTCCGGAGGCTAGCTGTTCCTTTTCATCCAATGGGATATTGCCCTCGGCGAGCTGAATCGTGGCATTGCGTTTGCTCTTGTCCTGCTCAACCTCAGCAGATGCATACAGGGAAGAAGGGAGTTCCCGTTTGAAACCAACAACTTTACCAGTTCTCATATGTACGTCCACATTCAAATAACCGCTGTTGTCCTCATCAGGTAAACGAACGCGAAACACATCGTAGGGATAGGTTGCTTCCCATTTTTGATTATACGAATCGAGCTGTTTGGTTTTGGCCATGTATCCATAGATATCGGAATGGGTCTGATAGGTGACCAGTGTCTTACCGTTATCCGAAGGAAGGGTGTAGTCGGCCAAGGAGGCTGCAAATGATCTTGCGGATTGGGTTGCCTGTTCCTTGCTTATAAAAGGTGTAGACTGAATATCCGTGGTTTGTGATGAAGTAGCAGGGAAGATCTGAAAGACAAAAAACAAAATCAGGCCAATCGCCGCCAGCAACCCTAAACGCTTGAAGTTAGCTTTGAGTACCAAAGGCTGCCCTAAGGGGTTCATGTAATGGTGTTCCTCCTTTATTAATTTGGATATTAAAGTAAAGATAGCACAGGCCGAACCCTGAATGCCAATGATGAAACGAAAAGGCGTGCAAATCCCTGAAAATGAATGAAAATGATCGAATGAATCTGATCCGTTCATTGATATATCTGAGTTTTTCCCTTTTTGCCGGAATTCGATCCTATTTACACAAAAATCGTTTTGTCTGCAAAAGCCGCAGCGCTTATAATTTTGAAACAAATGTGCAATATTTGCATGTCTTTAGCCTTGCAAGGGAACGAATAAGAGGATTCCAACCTTAATGCATATGTGGTTATGACTACAATCATACATGTTTATATGCTCCGATCGGAGACTTATCCAAGATTTAGTGCGTTGGCCCTTGTGCCAAGGATAAGTGATTCGGAGAAAGGCTCCACATCGTGGGGTCATTTTCTTTTTGGCAGAGGTGGATGATACACAAGTGAAACTGAATAATCAATGGGTGCGGCTATCGCCCCCACGTATTCTTGTACTGGGATTTGCGGGAATCATCCTGCTCGGAACATTGCTTCTCATGCTTCCGGTTTCCAGCCGCAGCGGGGACAGTCTTCCCTTTATTGATGCATTATTTACCGCTACATCGGCGGTCTGTGTTACCGGTTTGGTTGTTGTGGATACAGGGACTCACTTTTCCGTACTGGGTCAGGTGATCATTGCTATTCTGATTCAGATTGGTGGTCTTGGCTTCATGACCATGTCCACGCTGGTGGCCATTGCGTTCAAGCGGCGGATCTCCCTGCGGGAACGATTGATTTTGCAGGAAGCGATGAACCAGAACACGATGGAAGGTATTGTGCGGCTAATCCGAAAGGTCGTGGCCTACTCTCTCATTTTGGAAGCCGTATGCGGCACGCTTTTTGCTATCCGCTGGTCATTCGATATGCCAGTCGGACAGGCCATATATTATGGATACTGGCATGCCATCTCCATGTTTAATAACGCAGGATTTGATATGTTTGGTGATTTCCGGAGTTTGACCGGGTATGTCTATGATCCGCTTGTGAATTTTACGGCCATGTTTTTGATTGTGGCTGGAGGCATTGGCTTTGTGGTTTTATCCGATCTGGTGGATTATCGTAAAACGCGCAAACTTTCGCTTCATTCCAAGGTAGTGCTGCTAACCACAGGCTTGCTGATTGGATTCGGTGCGCTGGTCATTTTTGTGTTTGAATACAGCAATCCACAGACATTGGGCAGCTTGAACTGGGGAGGTAAGATTCTCGGTTCGTTCTTTCAGTCGGTAACCCCGCGAACGGCAGGAGCTAACACCCTGGATATTGCCGGTCTCAGACAGGCAACGCAGTTTTTCATCATTATTTTAATGTTTATCGGGGCTTCTCCAGGTTCCACCGGAGGCGGGATCAAAACGACAACGTTTATCATCATGGTTGGAGCTGTCATCGCGATGATGCGCGGCAGAGAAGATATTGTTTTTTTCAGATATCGGCTGGAACAGGAACGTATCTTCAAGGCATTAACGGTTACGCTTCTTGCGCTGCTGTTGATCATTGCAGTCACCATGCTGCTCACCATGACGGAAGATAGCGGTTTTCTCATGATTTTATTTGAAACGACATCGGCCTTTTCTACCGTTGGATTGTCGATGGGATTGACGTTGAAGCTGACCACATTCGGAAAGCTCATGATCTGTTTCATGATGTTTGCGGGGCGGCTTGGACCAATTACGCTAGCGTATGCACTTGGACAGAAAAAGGGTAAAGAACTGTATAAGTATCCTGAAGGAAAAATGATTATTGGATAGGGGTTCGTGAAGAACAATGAAAAGACAGCAGTTTGCGGTAATTGGGTTGGGGCGCTTCGGCTCGAGTCTGGCACAGGAATTAATGGAACTTGGCTACGAGGTGCTTGGTATTGATAAAAATGAAGAGGTCGTCGAAGACATGAGCGAACTGGTCACTCACGCGGTTGTGGCGGATGCTACGGATGAGGAAGTGCTGCGCTCACTGGGAATCCGTAATTTCGACTGCGGCATTGTGGCCATCGGTGACGATATTCAGACCAGCATTCTTACCGCAATCCTGTTGAAGGAACTGGGCGTGAAAACGGTCGTTGCCAAGGCAATATCCGTCTTGCATGGGCGAGCTCTGGATAAGCTGGGCATTGATCGCGTCGTTTATCCGGAACGGGACATGGGCATTCGGGTGGCCCATCAGCTCGTCACCCCGAATCTGCTGGACTACATTGAACTTTCCAATGATTACAGCATTGTGGAAATGAAAGTACCGGCATGTCTGCATAATACAACGCTGTCCAGTCTGAACGCCCGTGTACGCTTCGGCTGCAGTATTGTGGCGCTGCAGAAGGAGACCGGAGTCATTATCGCTCCGACTGCACTGGACTCGCTTCAGATGGGCGACATCATGGTCATTATCGGAATGAATGATGATATCGACCGGTTCGAACAAGAGGTAATCAGCCAGGAGGGCTAATCCAATCCTGGCGTTCAGCCAAGGGTAGGCGAAGATAAAGTTCATTTGTATTTATTAAGGCGTCGTAGTCCTTCTGGAGGGCAGCGGCGCCTTTGCTGTAAAGAGCGCTGCAGTTTCTTTGACCCACTGTCTGGACGTTTCGCTGAGATCTTCCTTGTCCCCGTAGATCATGCAGGTGGTCCGGCGGGTCTGCTGCAGCTGGGGCAGATACACGGAGACCAGGTCATTGTCTGCAAGCAGCTGGGGTCGGAGATAGGACTTGGGCAGCAGCGCAGCAGCCTTGCAGGTGGGCAGGAGGCGGACGATGGCTTCAAACGAATCAATCTCCATGCGAATATCCGGCATGACGGCACAGCGCTGAAACAGATCGTCTGTCAGCTTACGATACCAGGTGCCTTTGGAAAAGGTGATCATGGGCAGATCCTGCAAGTGCTCCATCCCGGCCTCTTTGCCGGACAAAGGGTGCGTAAGCGGCACAACCAGCTCCAGGTGATCATCGAAGAGAGGGACACAGTTCAGCCCGGCTTCATTAATGGAAGAGGCAACAATGCCGACGTCCGCCTTTTTGTCCCGGACGAAGGAAACGATCTCATGTGTTTTCCCAGTCACGAGCTTGATCTCGGCATTGGGGTGTTTCTCCATGAAAGCATTGACCAATGGGGGGAGCGTGGTCTGAAGTGTAGTCAGGGACGCTCCAAGCGTAATGGTGCTTTGTTCCTCGTCCTTATACTGGGCAAGCATGGTCAGAAACTTCTGCTGCTGCTGCTTTTGTTCCACAGCGAACGTGTAGGCAAGTTGGCCGACACTGGTCAATTCAAGACGTTTGCCTCGGCGGTGAAAAAGCGATACCCCCAGTTCATCCTCCAGTTTCGCAATTTTGCGCGAGAGGGCAGGCTGAGACAGATTCAGCAATTTGGATGCACGATTCAGACTCGATTGCTCCACGACTGCCGCAAATGCATTTAAATCCTCGAACATAAACACTAACCTCTTTTCCATGGGGTGTGATTGTTGTCCTTGATAAATCGTTTTCAATGCGATATGCCTGCCTGTCCGATGTTTCAGCTCTTATACCTATAGGTTATAACATTTAATAATTATATTGCAATTCCATTATAAGAAAAAAAGGAGTAACATGAATTGTGACACAAGTTGTTCACACCTGATGAAAACGGAACAATTTGTCGAACCTTTCCATGGGAAAGGTTTGTGTCATGATAAGTGAATTATTTTATGAAAACGTTGTATTTAGCGAAAGGGGAACGACATTTTATGAAAGGGTTTTACTCCAGAAAGCTGCACTCCTTGCTTGGCGTCATCCCGCTCAGTTTGTTTTTTCTTGAGCACCTGGTGACGAACTTCTCGGCAGTTGAAGGCGGCAAAGAAGCTTTTGACGGTGCTGTTGCATTCCTGAACAGTCTGCCTCTCGTTATTGTTTTGGAAACGCTTCTCATCTGGTTGCCGTTGTTCTATCACGGTGTATACGGTCTGTACATTGCCTACCAGGCCAAGCCTAATGTGGGACGTTACGGCAATGAACGCAACTGGCGCTACACATTGCAGCGGATCAGTGGTGTCATTACGTTTGTTTTCGTAATTTGGCACGTTTGGGAGACTCGCGTGCAGGTTGCATTGGGTAATGTAACGCACGAAGAACTTGGCGGTGTCATTCATGACGTCGTGATGAACCCGGTAACGTTTATTTTATATCTGATCAGTGTGGTTGCAGCCTCCTACCACTTTGCTAACGGCTTATGGTCGTTCCTGGTTAGCTGGGGGATTACCGTTGGACCGCGTGCGCAGCGTGTATCTTCTTATGTGTGCATGAGTCTGTTCGGTATTGTGGCTATTATGTTCATCGCTTCGTTGTTTGCTTTCCGGAGCATTGATTTCCAGACGGCAACAACGATGCTTGATACGATTAAGACAGTTCTGATTTAAGCATTTGTGATAAATGCTGACTTATAAGGGAGTGAACAGCAATGGCATCATCTAATGTAATTATTGTGGGCGGAGGTCTCGCGGGCTTGATGGCGGCGATCAAATCGGCTGAGGCCGGAGTCCATGTTCATTTATTTTCATTGGTTCCCGTCAAAAGATCCCACTCCGTATGCGCCCAGGGCGGTATTAACGGAGCGGTAAACACCAAGGGGGAGGGTGACTCCCCATGGGTTCACTTTGACGATACCGTGTATGGCGGCGACTTCCTTGCGAACCAGCCACCAGTTAAAGCCATGTGTGAAGCAGCACCTGGTATTATCCACCTGATGGACCGGATGGGCGTTATGTTCAACCGAACACCGGAAGGTTTGCTTGATTTCCGCCGTTTCGGGGGCACAAAGCATCACCGTACGGCATTTGCCGGAGCAACGACAGGACAACAATTGCTCTATGCATTGGATGAGCAGGTTCGTCGCTGGGAAGCAGCGGGTCTCGTTACGAAATATGAGAACTGGGAGTTCCTGCAGGCAGTTGTAGATGATGAAGGTATCTGCCGCGGAATCGTGGCACAGGACCTGAAAACGATGAAGGTGCAGACGTTCCCTGCTGAAGCAGTTATTCTCGCCAGCGGCGGCCCTGGTATCATTTTCGGTAAAACAACAAACTCCGTTATCAATACAGGTACAGCTGCAAGTGCGGTGTACCAGCAAGGCGTTAACTACGCCAACGGGGAATTCATTCAGATTCACCCGACAGCCATTCCAGGAGATGACAAGCTTCGTCTGATGTCCGAATCGGCACGTGGTGAAGGCGGCCGGATCTGGACTTACAAAGACGGTAAGCCATGGTACTTCCTTGAAGAGAAGTATCCTTCCTACGGTAACCTCGTTCCTCGTGATATCGCAACGCGTGAAATCTTCAGCGTTTGTGTGGATATGGGACTTGGGGTTAACGGTGAGAACATGGTTTACCTCGACCTGTCTCACAAGGATCCGAAGGAGCTGGATGTTAAGCTCGGCGGTATCATTGAAATTTATGAGAAGTTCATGGGTGATGACCCACGTAAAATCCCGATGAAAATCTTCCCGGCTGTTCACTATTCCATGGGCGGCATGTGGGTGGATTACAATCAAATGACCAACATTCCCGGCCTGTTCGCCGCTGGTGAATGTGAATATCAATACCACGGTGCAAACCGTCTGGGTGCGAACTCACTGGTATCGGCCATTTATGGCGGTATGGTGGCTGGTCCAAAAGCGGTGGAATACATCAAGGGACTCAAAAAATCGTCCGCAGATATTAATTCTTCCGTATTTGATGGCTACACCAAACGCCAAAGCGATAAATACGAAAGCATCATGAAAATGCAAGGCAGTGAAAATGCCTATGTCATTCACAAAGAGCTTGGCGAGTGGATGACAGCGAACATGACGGTTGTACGCTATAACGATAAACTTGAAGCCACCATCGGCAAAATCAAGGAATTGAAAGAGCGTTACGGCAAAATCAACATGTACGATACATCCGGCTGGAATAACCCGGGTGCAGCCTTCACACGTCAGCTGTGGAACATGCTTGAACTTGCTGAAGCGATGACACTCGGCGCACTGCTGCGTAACGAAAGCCGCGGGGCACACTACAAACCGGAATTTACGGAGCGTAACGATGAGGAGTTCCTGAAAACGACCATCGCCAGCTGGTCGAAGGAAGGCCCGCAAATCTCGTACGAGCCTGTTGACGTATCTCTGATCCCGCCACGGATCCGGGACTATTCGAAGGATTAAGTTAAGTGGGATAGATTTCAATTTATAAGTTTAAAGTTAAATGTCTATAAGGATAGCCCGAAAGATACTGAAGAAGCGAAGCACTCGCTAAGCTTTATAGGTTGACTAAAGCAACCCAGAATGAATTATTGCTATTTTCAGTAAAGAGACTCAGCAGCACGACGTAGCAGAGGAAGCGGAAATGACCTGAAGAAGCGTAGCGTCCGCCTTTGAAACTCCATTTTATCCGATAAATAATTCATTCACTAAAATGGAGGAGCAACAGCGGTCGGAAGGACATTCCGCTGACGGAGCGTCACCGTGCATACAACATCTCTTTACGCATCAGCAATCAATCATCGTCACCAAAGGAGGGGACAACGATATGGCGGAACAAGCTACAGCGAACAAAACCGTCAAGTTTATCATCACCCGTCAGGACAGTCCGGAGTCGTCTTCGTACAACGAAGAATTTGAACTTCCGTACCGTCCCGGCATGAACGTTATTAGTGCCCTGATGGAGATTCAGCGGAACCCGGTCAACAAAGACGGCAAGTCCATTGCCCCTGTCTGCTGGGAATCGAACTGTCTCGAAGAAGTCTGTGGAGCATGCTCCATGGTGATCAACGGTAAGCCACGTCAAGCTTGTGCTGCCCTGATCGATAAGCTGGAACAGCCGGTTCGAATCGAACCGATGAAAACATTCCCGGTTGTTCGTGACCTGGTCATCGACCGTAACCGGATGTTTAATGCCCTGAAACGGGTTAAAGCCTGGATTCCGATTGATGGTACCTATGACCTCGGTCCAGGTCCACGGATGCCGGAGAAGAAACGTCAATGGGCTTACGAGCTCTCCAAGTGCATGACATGTGGTGTGTGTCTGGAAGCTTGTCCTAACGTGAATGAAAAAACAGACTTTATCGGCCCGGCAGCAATTTCCCAAGTCCGCCTGTTCAATGCTCACCCAACAGGGGAGATGAACGCTGAGGATCGTTTGGAAGCCCTGATGGAAGATGGAGGAATCGAGGGCTGCGGTAACTCGCAGAACTGTGTGCGCTCTTGTCCTAAAGGCATTCCGCTGACAACTTCCATCGCGGAAATGAACAAACAAACAACCAAGCATATGTTCAAACGCTGGTTGGGCGTATAGTATCGAGGATATCTCTTGCAGATGTGGAATCTGCAAAATTAGAAGAAGTCGTGACCTTCAGCAGCATGCTGCCGAAGATCACGGCTTCTTTTTCTTAGGCTGCGAAGGAACCGGGCTCGTCATGCAGAATATGGTATACTATAGAGATGCATGTAGAGCGGAGAAGGAGGGGAAGACATGGCAGAGACACCGCGGAAGGGCAGCTCATGGCCACCGTCCCGGCGCTCAGACGCTGGACCCGAGCAAGGGTCCATTTTTCCCGGTGAGGAGAAGGATCACGATCCCTCCCGGCGCAGTTTCCTGTTACGGATGATTGTGATGACGGCAGGTGCAGCCCTGTTCACAGGGGGATATGCATGGCTCTGGGAGCCGCGCCGTCTGGAAGTGAAGCAAGTACCCTTGGAACTGCCCGGATTCCCGCAGGCATTCGATGGGCTGCGTGTTGTACAGTTTAGCGATGCACACCTCGGCTTTCATACCGGTTTGAAGGAAATGGAGAAGCTGGCCGAGACCATACAGGAGCAAACACCGGATCTGATCTGTTTTACCGGAGATATGGTGGAACGGGAAGCCGAACCGATGCGGGAGTGTATACCCGTGCTGGCATCCATGAAGGCCAAGTATGGCAAATTCGCCGTATTGGGGAATCATGATTACCGGGGCAGACAGCAGAAGCAAGTGGAGGCCATGTTCAAGGAAGCCGGCTTCACGCTACTTCGCAACAGTCATGCTGTCATTAACCAAGGAAACGAGCAAATCGCGGTGACCGGTCTGGATGATGCTCTTACAAGCCAGCCGAATCCCTTGGAAGCAATCGAAGGTTTGGACACCGATACATGGAAACTACTGCTGATGCACGAGCCGGATTATGCCGATATGGCGGAACAGTTTGGATTTGGACTACAGTTATCCGGTCATAGCCATGGCGGGCAGGTTCGTTTCCCTTGGATTGGAGCAGTCACGACGCCGCGAGGTTCACGCAAGTATATTCAAGGGTTATATTATGCAGGCAAGGCACGTATGCCTGTCTATGTGAATCGCGGTTTTGGCATGACCCAGCTGCCGATTCGTTTTCTGTGCAGACCGGAATTGACCGTTTTTGAATTAAAGGGAACACGAACATAGCGAACGAGGAGGTTGGCCAGATGGAACGAATTGCGATTGTATCCGATATTCATGGCAACATGACAGCTTGGGAAGCTGTACTCAGAGATATCCGGAGTCGCGGGATTGAGCGTATCTTTTGTCTGGGCGACCTCGTGGGCAAAGGTCCGGATCCGGTGCAGGTGGTGGATCAGGTGAGAGAGACGTGTGAATACGTGATCCGTGGCAATTGGGATGAGCTGGTTGCGGTGAATCAGGATAATGAGAATTTTACTTGGCAGGCGGCACGATTGGGAGCAGAACGGCTCGCATACTTAAAGAGCCTTCCCTTCAGCCATCAATTTGAACTTAGTGGGCGCACCATTCGTTTGGTGCACGCCTCGCCGCAGAGTGTCTATCACCGGGTGCAGCCATGGGACGAGATGGAGAAGAGAATAGCCATGTTTGATGCTCCGGCAGATCATCCGGCTCTTGGTGAAGCAGATATCGTGGGATATGGAGATGTGCATAATGCTTACTTGCAGCATTTTAACGGGAAAATGTTGTTTAATGCCGGAAGTGTAGGTAATCCTCTCGATATGACCCAAGCTTCTTACTGCATCCTTGAGGGAGAGAGTGGCCGTGATCGAAACAAGGCCTTCAACCTTCAATTTGTCCGGGTTCCCTATGATATCGAGCGTGAAGTGCTGGCTGCACAGCAAGCCAAAGTACCTTCATTGGATTTTTACATCCGGGAGATACGTACGGGGATCTATCGCGGACTGCAGGAACAGAGCCCGACCGAGGAATAAATAATGACAATGAATCGACATACTAACGTTTAAATACCAATACCGGAGTGTTATCCATCAATTTCACATGAGCCGGATCATCCCAGAGCTTGCTTGTCTTACCGGACCAGAACCCGATAGACAAAAGGAGCGATTGCCATGCTGACCCGAAAAATGCTGGGCCAAGGACTTCCTCTGTTATGGACAGACCGACTGCTGCTTCGATCTTTGCGTCAGAGTGATTTCAGCACATTATCGGAACTGTTTTCCGATCCGCAAGTCATTCAATATGTGAATAGGGGAGGCCAGCCAACGCCAATTCGTGCCCGGCGACTCCTGAATCAGATCCGGAGCAGCAGTTCGAAGCTGGATTCGCTGCATTACGGCATCTGCTGGAAAGGCAGGGAGCCGATCATCGGCATCACGTCTTTTCAGCATTGGAATGAGCAGAGTGGCACGGCCCAGATTGGCTATATTCTGAACAGATCCTGCTGGGGCATGGGCGTAGCGACCGAAGCGGTACAGCGACTGCTGCACTTTGGTTTTACGGAGCTGAATCTTCAAAAAGTGGAAGCGCGCTGCTATGAAGCCAATCTATCATCCGAACGGGTGCTTCGCAAAAGCGGGATGTCTTACGAACGTACTCTTCCTTCATTTGGATGGAGTCAGGAGGATGGCCAAACACAAGACACTCTACTCGACGTCAAAGTCTATGCTTTATATCGGGAAGAGCATGTACGATTACAAGAGCATAAAACCCTGCAAACCTAGGTATCCAACAAGCAAAAATAACATAGAATAAAATAGCAAAACCAGTTGAATCGAACTTCAATCATTTGTTACACAATTGAAATATAGCTGCAATTGAACTCTAACAGACAGCGGGTAAACTTATCTCATGACCCCCTTTTTGATAAATAGATATGCTGTTGGGACCCGCCCGCGAGCGGGTTCATTTTTTTTGACCATAAAGAAAAACCCTACGATAGGGATGATCCCGTATACAGAGGGTTTCAAGCTTGTTATTCTGTTGTCGTTACAGGGGAACAATCTGCATCTGTTTCTGTTTAAAATAAACCCATTCCGTAAAGCCGATCTCTTTCAGGCGAGTCTGAACGTCTTCCAACTCGTCCGCTACGCGAGAAGGCTTGTGCGCATCGGATCCGAAGGTCACCTTCACTCCATAATGATTGGCTCTCTCCAAAATGGCATCAGAGGGGTACCAGCCGCCGCTTAGCTTCGTTTTGCCGGAGGTGTTGATCTCAATAGCTACGCCCGCCTCCGCAATAACCTGCAGGGTTTCATCAATGGCATGATCGGCAACAATCTCGGAGAATGCAGGATAATTACCTTTCATGGCATCAATATGTCCAAGAATCTGGAACATGCCACTCCGGGCAGACTGTGAAATCAATGAATAGTAGCGTTCCTTCACTTCGATTTTCCGTGCTTCGCTGAGTCCCTTCCACCGGGTTTTATTGAAAATGCTGACATCCTCCGTGTGGTGAACCGAACCAATAATATAGTCAAAAGGATGCTGTGCCAGCGTACTGCGATACAACTCGGCATGGAGAGGGAAATAATCGGATTCGATGCCAAGCAGCACGTCAATTTTCCCTGCGTATTCCTCTTTCAGTGCAAGCACCTCTTCCACATAATGGCGCAATTCGGACTTGGCCATCGCAATGCGGGGGAATGCTTGCTCTTCCTTACTGGCGAAATAGGGTGTGTGATCGGAGATTCCAATAGCCTGAAGACCAGCCTGAATGCCAGCTTCGATGTATTCCCGAATGTTGCCATCCGCATGACCACAGCGGAAATGATGCGTATGAAGATCGAATTTCATGAAAGATCCTTCCTTTCTCCTGCCTTGTTTGTCATTCCGAACTGATAAATTGAGTTTCCGGCATGCCTTTCAGGTCACTCAGGAATTGATGCATGGCCGAATTAAGATAACGACTGGATTTGTAAATGACGCCTACCGGATGACTAACCTCAAGTTCACTTAGCGGAATCATCCGAAGAGTGCCCTGACGCAGTTCATGTGCGACGGATTGCTTGGATATCACGGCCGCTCCGAGGTTGATCTCGACCATCCGTTTGACTTCCTCACTGCTCGACAATTCCATCACAATATTGGGCTCAATGCCATGTTTTTTGAAAATGCCTTCCGTAAACCGTCTGCCGACCGTATCGGGCGACAGCATAATCAGAGGGGTACTGCGCAGCACATCCACCGCGGCATGCTTCTGCTTCGCAAGGGGATGAGCAGGAGACACAACAAGTTCAAACGTGTCGTAATACAGAACAGAGGTGTTCAGATTGGGATTGCGCTCGGTGAGATACCCGATACCAACGTCAATCAGCCCATTTTCGACCTGCGTGTAGATCTGTGAGGAAGGCAGGGACTGAATGCTGGTTTTGATCAATGGGAACTGATCCTGGAAGTAGGATAGCACCCGGGGGAGAATCTGAATCGCAATGGAGGTTGTCGTGCCCAGTACGATATGGCCTTGAGGCGTTTCATCGAGATCGGACAGCTTCTGTTTCAATTCGTCTACGATATCTAGCATGCGCTCGGCATGCTCCAAAAACACTTGTCCGCGATCGGTTAAAGTAACAGGTTGGTTGCGATCTACAAGAACGGTGTTGAATTCATCCTCCAGACTTTTAATCTGGGCGGAAACGGCAGGCTGGGTTAGGTTCAGAAGTTCTCCCGCTTTGCGGAAACTCATCGTTTTAGAGATCGTAATCAGCGTCTCCAGTTGGCTGATATTCATGTATGGCCTCCTTGCGGGTAAGATGTCGTGTCATGGAGTGTTCCTGTAAGGAATGGAATCCCGTAACTTTTTTTGGGTTTGTTATTTTAAATTATAGGTGATTCGAGACGGCAGGGCAATGAAGGGCACACGTGGAGTTTAAGGAGAATACATGAGCGTCAATTAAACTTAATATCAAGATTTTTATAAAAATTACATTTGTTAAAACTCAGTAAAAAAGTCCTAAATCTCAATGCTCTCTTAATTGAATCAAAAGTCTTCCTACAAAAGGAGTGCAGAGCACTGTTATTTCGTCAAAAACAGCTATAAACTATTGCCCCGCGCATGACGATAAATTATAGTACACATGTCTTACCGAATTCATGGTGAATTCTTGTACGTGATAAAGTATAATAAAATTATTGAATATGGGACTTTTGGTATGTGACCAATAACCCAGTGTAAGGGGGACATTAGACAGTGAAAGCGGAAGTGATTAATCCTTTCCTGGAATCCGCACGCAACGTATTCGAACAACTCATCCAGGTTTCGCCTTCCACCGGGAGTCTTGGCGTGAAGAACGTAGAGTACATAGCAGACCATGTTTGGATCGTGATCGGAATGACCGGCCAGCTGAGCGGAAACATTGTTTTCGGAATTCAGGAACAAGTTGCACTGCGAATTGTCTCCGCCATGATGGGCGGTTTTGTAATTACCGAAATGGATGAAATGAGTAAAAGCGCCATCTCGGAACTGGGCAACATGATTAGCGGCAATGCGAGCACGATCCTGTCCAACCAGGGTGTCGTGGTGGACATCACGCCTCCGCAAGTGTTGAAGTCCGAACATTTGACTGAATTTAATGCAACGAAGGCATTGAGCATTCCTCTGCTGATGGACGGAATTGGTGAGATGGATATTCAGGTAATGATCTCGTAGAATAGAACCATAGCCTGAACAGGCGAGTGTGTTCAATACGGGAGGAACTTCGGGTATGCTGAAAGATCAGGTTGTATTCATCACAGGTGCGTCGAGCGGAATTGGTGCGCTCTGTGCACAGATGTTGATTGAAGAAGGAGCTATTCCCATTCTTGCTGCCCGATCTCGGGACAAGCTTGAACAGATTGGTGCTTCATTAAAAGGACCGCATGAGCTGCTTACGCTGGATGTAACCGATGATGAGCAGGTACAGGCAGCGTTTAACATGATGCTGGAGAAGTATGGGCGAATTGATATTTTGCTGAACAATGCAGGTTACGGCACATTTGCCGCTATGTCGGAGATGACGGTGCAGGAATTCGAAGATATGATGGACGTCAATTATATGGGAATTGTGCGCTGTACCAAGGCAGTGCTGCCGCATATGCTGGAGCGTGGCAAGGGACAGATCGTGAATGTGGCCTCCATGGCGGGCAAAATCGGGACTGCAAAATCGGCTTCCTATACAGCAACCAAGCATGCCGTACTTGGATTCAGCAATGCCTTGCGTCAGGAGCTGCGCAAGACCGGAGTGACAGTTACTACTATTAACCCGGGTCCCATTGATACGCCGTTTTTTCATCGTGCCGATCCTTCCGGAAACTACGTTAACAATGTGCGCTGGATGATGCTGAAACCGGAAGACGTTGCAGGGCATATGATCCGGGCGATGAAGAGACGCAAGGAAGAAGTGAATCTGCCACGACTCGCTTCGGCTGGCATATGGCTGTATCAGCTGTTTCCGCGGCTCGCTGACCGGCTGTCGCATGGAGTCATGAACCAGAAGTAGAAATGCAGCAACCTGAGCATCATATAGGGAATAAGAGAAAAGCTCCGCCGAGGGGCTTTTCTTTTTTTGCGCGCAAGCACAGGATTACCGAATAAGATTTGGTCCACAGCCTTTTTTCGCATATAATGAAAGATAATGTGATGACAGGCTTATGCTCCAGAAGTACAAGCAGGAAATAGCATCGTAAGAATAAATTTAAAGGATGGACATACATGACGAATCAAACATTTGCTTCAATTGGTGTGGCACAGGATCTGGAGGCTCTGCTCGCTTCGCACGGGATTAACGAACCTTCTCCGGTACAGGCTCAGACCATACCCATTATTTTGGAAGGCCGCGATGTGGTTGCGAAATCCCAGACGGGTACAGGCAAAACGCTTGCTTATCTTCTGCCATTGCTGCAATCCATCAAAAGTGATGTCAAAGGTACACAAAAGCTAATTATAGCGCCTACCCAAGAACTGGCCATGCAGATCGTGCGCGAAGCACAGCGCTATGGAGAAGGACGCAGCATCGGCGTACTTGGCCTCATTGGAGGCGCAGCTGTCAAACGCCAGATTGAGAAATTGCGTGAGCATCCTGAACTGGTTGTGGGCACGCCTGGACGACTGAAAGAACTGATTACGCTGAAAAAACTGAAAATGCACAACGTTTCCACGATTGTCATTGATGAAGCTGACCAGGTATTTCAGCTTGGTGGTGTGAGTGATGTAGATTTTGTGCTGCGCAGCGCGCTTCGGGACCGTCAGCTGATCTTCCTGTCAGCAACCATTGATGAGCATACCTCCGGACTTGCCAAGCGTGAGATGAAGGAACCTGTTCAGATCGGAATTGAACCGGACCGGGCAACGGCCGCAGGACTGGAACACTATTATTTTGTGGAAGAGACCCGCAACAAAATCGATATGCTGCGCCGTCTGGTCAGACAGTATAACCCTGATCGTGCCATCGTGTTTGTGAACGCTACGGAAGACATCGGTGAGGTAGAGGCCAAAATGAACCATCTGGGCCTGTCTGCGGCTGCATTGTACGGTGATGCGGACAAGGTAACGCGGAGCAACGTACTTTCTGCGTTTCGCAATGGCAAAATCAAATTGCTGATTGCCAGTGAAGTCGCGGCAAGAGGATTGGATATTGAAGGTTTGCCAATGGTTATCAATTATGACCCCGCTTTTGACTCGGAGTACTATGTTCACCGTGCGGGACGCACAGGACGAATGGGACGCAGCGGAATTGTGCTGTCCATCGTGGATGAAACGCAAATCTTCATCATGCGCAAATTCGCGCGTGAACTTGGCATTGAATTGACGGAACGCGTTTTGTTCGGCGGCAAAGTGCTTGAAGCTGATCCACGTCCGGACACCCGGCCTGAAGGTCATTCTTTCTCAAGAAAACCGGGATCGTCCCGAGACCGCAAACCAGGTCAGGCAGGCCGTAATGGCGGAGCAAGAGCTGCTGTTTCGAATCAGCGTACAGCAGACAGCAAGCCTGCCCGGAATGCTGGAAGAACAGAGCGGGATCAGGATCGTAAAAATAAGGGTGCACCCAAATGGAGCAAGGGAAACACACCGCGTTCCGAAGAATAAAACCTGACGAAAGAGGTGCAGGGATTGATGGATAACGGACAAACGCCCGTACTTAAAATCAGCGGGTTAAGCGGAGGATATAGTGCCAAACGGCCGGTTCTCCACGGTATCGATCTCGAAGTTGGACGCGGAGAGATGGTCGGACTGATCGGATTAAACGGTGCCGGGAAAAGTACCACAATGAAACATATTTTAGGCTTGATGACTCCCCAGCAAGGGGAGGTTCGGGTCATGGGCAAGAAGCGGGACGAAGACGCGCAGATCTATCAATCGGCGATGGCATTTGTACCGGAGTCACCCGAATTGTATGACGAGATGACCGTCATGGAGCATCTGGAGTTCACTGCCAGAGCATATGGTGTATCCGAGGCGGATTTTAAACACCGTACGGAGAAATTGCTGGACCTGTTCCGCATGAGGGAGAAAAGCACAAGCCTGTCGACCCATCTGTCCAAAGGCATGCGGCAGAAGGTGATGATCATGTGCGCTTTTGTTGCAGGACCGCCGCTCTACATTATTGATGAACCGTTCCTCGGGCTGGACCCGCTCGGAATTCGTTCTTTGCTGGATTTCATGTTGGAAATGAAGGCATCCGGTTCATCCATTTTGTTGAGTTCGCACATTCTGTCCACGATTGAAAACTACTGCGATCGCTTTATTGTATTGCATCGGGGTCAGGTTATCGCTCATGGAACATTGAATGAACTGCGTACCCAGTTCGGAGATTCGGATGCGGCGCTGGAGCACATGTTCTATTCTCTTGTGCAGGGCAGGGATTAAGCATGGATCTCAAGCTGTTATGGAAGCAAAGACGCACGGGATTCTGGAACGGAATTCTTCCTTATCTGGGCTATGTCATACAGAGTGGTGTGGCCATGGTCTTTCTATTTCTCGTCATTGCATTCTCTGCCTGGTACACCTCATTTGTACAAAACATTCCTGCAGGATTTCCAATTCGCTGGATTGCATTACTGCTGCTGGCACCGCTAGTCCTGTTCAGCAGTTATCGTACATATCTGCATCCTGCCGATATCGTATTTCTGAGACCCCAGGAGTACCGGATGCAGGAGTACCTGAAGAACAGTTTTGCCCGGGGAATCATCTACAAAAGTCTGGGCATGCTGCTCGTATTTGTTACGCTGTGGCCTCTCTATGTGCGGGCAGATCAGGATGCACGGCCATTTGGCTGGTTTATTGTGCTTTTGCTCCTATGGAAAGGACTGGCGAGCTACGGCGCCTGGCAGGAGCTGCGGATGGTTCAGACCGGGGCGGCCAGAGGTTATCGTTTGCTGCGCTGGGCACTGACTATACTGGCGATTGCCGCATGGTTGTGGCAGCCTCCACTGCGTAGTGTCTGGTTCCTGTTGTTGCTGGCGGCCCTCTATGTGGTCGCACTGCGCTTCCCGGTGAAGCACCGGATTGCATGGGAACGTCTGATTCAGGTGGAGCAGGGCCAGGCCGGCCGGGTCATGCGGACATTAGGCTGGTTCGTGGATGTGCCATCATCCGGCCAGAAAGTAAGTGCTCGCCGCTGGCTCAGTAAATGGGGAAGCGGACTACCCTGGAACGCAGGAAAAGCCTATCGCTATCTCATAACCAAAACATTCATTCGAACCGAAGTGTTCACCATTGTTTTGCGATTGATTGTATTGGGCATGCTGCTTAGCTGGTGGACCGCGGGAAGTTACTTTGGCGTGGGTGTATATCTGTTCTTCCTTCTGCTGGTTGGTGTTCAACTTGGCGCATTACGCCGCAGTCATGGTGAATCCTTCTGGATCATGATCTATCCCATCTCTGCAGAGAGCCGCCGTTCTCAGGTGCTGGGGTTCATCTTCAATCTGCATGCCATTGCTGCTCTATTGATGTGGCTTCCCATGTGGGCAGCGGGAATGAGTGGCTTGAGCGTTACAGGAATTGCACTGGTACTCGGTGCACTGGTGATCTACCTCATGCGGCGTTCACAAGGCAACAAATGGTTGAAGGAAGAAGAAGACGAGTGACCTGACCTTATGGATACAAACGTGGACTGGGGAAGATGAACTCCAGCAGCGAGAGTGTTACGAATATAGTCAATAACGAAAAAGACGGTTATGTTGGGGCTGAGTCCCCAAATAACCGTCTTTTTTGGTTGCGGTTAGCCTATCTGGCTCTCCCACATAGAGAAGGGTGGAACTAACAGAGGAACGATTTAGTGATGATTACGAGCAAGATGAACAGGACGAGAATCGCACCTGTATTCGTAAATCCTCCGAAACCGCCGCATCCATAACCGCCTCTTGTATCTTCAACTCCAGACATGGTCATTCCCCTTTCGAGTGGTGTTTGGCACGCCCTTGCGTACACCGTATATTATGTGCCTTGGGTATCTGCTGATTGGGCCACTGCCCGGGATCATTTAGAAATATATATATTTGAGGGAAGCACAGCTTCTGCCGCTGAAAAGAAAACATGCCAAACAGCCCTCTATGGGAGGTGAAATGTGCACCACCACCCATAGAGGGCTGTTTATATTGCAGGACATGCCCAGAAGCCTGGGAACGTCCTGAGTTATTCATTTTATACAAGAGCAAAGCCTGATTGGAATCAGTTCGTCTTCAGATCGGTGATGCCACGGTAGATGGTATCAAACAGATCTTCCAGTCCGGACTCTTCAATACAGGAGAAGGCAATGCGCAGATCAGCTTCACCCAGTGCAATGGTACCTACACCGTACTTGTGCAGCAAGTGGGAACGAAGTGTCTCTGCATCAACGTCTTTTAGCTTCAGACACATGAAGTAACCGGAGTTGAACGGATAGTAATCCCAGACATCTCCGTATTTGCCGCTATCGAGAATGGCTTTCACATTGTTCGCACGGCCTTTCATGATCTCAAACTTCTCCTGTTTCTGTGCTTCGAATTCCGGTGCTTTCAGTGCATCCAGAACAAACGTCTGTGATGGATGCGGACCACTCGAGATGGTTGCCCGGATAATGCCAAGTGTTTTTTGCTCCAGTGCATGCAGAACTGCAGCATTTTCATGCCCATAAGTGATGAAACCAACGCGGAAGCCCCATACGAACTCTTCCTTCGTTGCACCATCCACTTTGACAGTGAGTACGCGTGGATGAATGTTGGCCAATTTGCCAAACAACGATTCGTGAATGGAATCCTCGAAGAACAGCCCAAAGTAGGCATCATCTGTCACGGCAACCACGTCTACGCCTGCTTCCGCAGCCTGACGAATCGTGTCCACGATGGCATCGGCTTCTTGGCCTCCAGGTGTGTAGCCTGTCGGATTGTTCGGGAAGTTGAGCAGCACGATGGCTTTGCCTTTGCCCTTCTGTGCAAGCAGTGCTTCAAGCAGTCCTTGACTATTAAAGTTCAGTTGGTCATCGAACAGAGGATAATGAACCAGCTGGCCATGACGACGAATTCCGAAAGTCAGCTCGTAATTTTCCCAGTTTTTATCCGGATATATAACAGCGTCCCCTTCTTCAACGAAGAGGTCGGCCACAATACTGAGTCCATGAGTTAATGCATTAGTTACAATGGGGTTGCCAAACGTTTTGCCTTCAAGTGAAGGGGTCTCCTTCAGCATCTTGTCTCTCCATACCGTCCGCAGCTCAGGCTTACCCGCAGGCGGAGCGTAAGGATAGAGGTCCTTCGGTTGGAATGCAGACAGCTTCTCCTGAATAACCGGAAGATGCATCGGCACACCGCCCTCCAGAGCAATACCAATCGTAGCATTATAGGTCTTGGCCAGGCTTGCTGCTTCAGCAGACTGACTCAGGATACCTTCTTTTGGGAAATAGATCTCTTTGCCGAGCTGCGACAGCATGGAGTAGACGTGACTGCTGCCTGCCTGAATACTTTCGTTCAACTGTTCAGCCAGTGGATTCATTCTTTTCATCCTTCCAAGTCTTTGAGATTCAACTGCCTAACATTATATCACCTTGACATCCCCCCGTCACGGAAATTACGCAATATGACAGTTATATCACTTCACCGCGTTGTTGCAGGAGGTCGGAAGGTGGGATTTAGGCACGTTCTGCCCTATGGTGTGATAAGAAGAATACCATTTTATTGCTGATGAAAAGGACAATATTTCCGCATCATCTCGGCTGTTTCGGCATCTCTTCCCTCATTGCGCTGTTCCAGCTGCCCACTGATATGTTCGAACCGCTCGGTGGAGAGATTCTGACCGAATTTGAACTTGGCAGTGATGTACTCTGGTAAGATGCGAACCACAGCAACAGCCTTTAATCTACCTGTATACCGGGAATCGGCAGCATCAATGGGGACATGTCCACCCTGCGGCTGAAGTTTCTCCATAAACCGCTGCAGCACCTTGCCCTTGATTTCCAGATCCTGAACAGGTTCTGCCTGCCCGGATGCCATGACGCTTTTGAAAAAGGAGGTTGCGGGACAAGCCAGTTCGGGATCACTGAAATAGGAGGGAATCAGGGAGAACTCTTCAGCCACCGTAAAGCTGACCGAGGAATCATGCTTGATCTGTTTCATTTTCTCCCCGGCAAGACTGCCATGGAAGTAAAAGCATCCATCCATATATACGAAATTGAGTGGTGTTACCCGTGGTTGCCCATCCGGACTGACGGTTCCCAGAAATCCGAAGGAGCACTGATCCAGAAATGCAGTAATTTCTTTCTCTTCATCCACTGTAAATTCTTTGCGTCTCATATGGTTTTCCCCCTTGGCTGTAATTGGAATGAACTTGAATGGCAATCGGAATGTTGCTCTAACGATAAAACATGCATTGACATAAAAATAGATCCAATTTACATTCAATTTTATAGGCCAATTACTGAAGTGAACGATGGAGGAATTCAATTAACTTGGAGTAAGAGGCAACGCCTTATGATTCGAAAATAATAAAGAAGGGGGAGCGAGAGTCATGGAGCTGTGGCTGCCCTTGGATTCCTATGAGCACCAGCATCGTTATAAATACACGGCACTGTATCATGCCTTGCGTGATGCCATTCATGCGGGAACCCTTGTGGAAGGGACACGTCTTCCTTCCACGCGAGAACTCGCGAGCCAGTATGACATGTCGCGCGGTTCTGTGGCTCAGGTATACGACATGCTGCTCGCGGATGGTTACGTTGAGGCACATCGGGGCAGAGGTACGTTCGTTAAAGGCACATTTACGACAGAGGAGCATGGGGAACAGGAAGCGGTCATTCACCTATCCCCATGGGGAGAACGTGTGAGCAGACTGGATACTCAAAAAGGGGAATCTGTCTCTGTTCAGGATCAGCATATTATCGATTTTCATGTTCATCGCATGCCCGCAGGCCACTTTCCCACATCGGAATGGAAAAGTGCACTCGCCGCCGTACACCGAAGCGATTGGCGGGAGCAAAGTGGTGCAGCTGGAGACCCCGAGCTGCGTGAGGCCATCGCTTCACATCTGAGATGGACACGGGGGATTCAGGCGGATGCATCCCAGATTGTACTGTTCAGTGGTTCGATGCAAGGCATTACATTGCTGGCACAGCTGCTGATCCCGGAAGGGGCTCAGGTCATTTTGGAAAATCCGGGGTATCAGGGAATCGCGCATGCGGTGAACGCGTGTGGGGGCATAGCTGTCCCGGCAGCTGTTGATTCGCAGGGCATCATCCCTGAAGATTGGAACGCCCAGACGGTTTTCGTCACCCCAACCCGGCAGTTCCCGACAGGTGCGGTGTTAGGACTCGATAGACGCAAAACGCTGCTTGCCTGGGCCTCAAAGCGCAACGCTGTCATTATTGAAGATGACTACGACAGTGAATTTCGCTGGGGAGGCAGACCGATTGAACCGCTTAAAGTATTGGATCGCGAGCAGCGGGTGATCTATGTCGGATCCTTCTCACAGACAATGATTGCTTCCTTCCGGCTGGGCTATGCGGTCCTGCCATCAAGTCTGGTACAGCCACTCCTTGCAGCGAAAGCCCTGTATGAGCCGGTACCCCCAGCGTTATTGGAACAGCGAGCCTTGGCCAAATTCATGAGCAGGGGTGGATATCTGCGGCATTTGAGACGGTTAACCCGGCTATACGGAGAACGGCATGCTTTTTTTGTCCAGGAGATGGTACATCAGTTACCAGAGGCGTTCACCATGCAGCCAGGAGATGCAGGACTTCACATCTATGCGACCTGGAATGGCAGTCCGGACAGCTTCCTGAAATTCAAAACGATAGCCAAGGAAGAAGGCGTGTTATTTCGGGATGCCAAGCGTTATCAACTGATCCCCGGTCCTCCTGCTGTTTGTTTTGGCTTTGCGCATCTGGAGAAAGAGGAGATCACGGAAGGCATTAGAAGACTGCGGCTGGCATGGGAGAAGAGTACATTTTCGTTTCACTGAAATTCGCTGTATAATGGATGGAGACATTTCGCTCCGGGAGGAGCAGAAATCACATACAAGCACTTTGCATCAGATTCCAGGAACGTACTGAGTTTAGGGACAGGTTGAACCGAAAGGATTGTATTGGTGGTACGCCTGTTTATCGATAAGCGATTGGAATTCAATGATGCAACATGTGGAGAGATTAACTTTCAAGGGGGAGTGGCGACATGCTGCAGGCATCGCCGTCATCTTTTGTTATTTTGCCCGCCGTCGCCAAAATTGTCTGCGAACCGGGATGGAAGTGGCAGAAGCGGGAAAAACCGATGCAGAACTATGATTTATTTTATGTATGGAGTGGGGAAGGGACCGTAGTGCTGAATGACCGGTCGTATGAGGTCGGCAAGGGTAGCTGTTTCCTGTTCAGACCAGGCGACCATCCTACTGCGACACATAATAAGCAAAAACCGTTGGTACTTACGTATATTCATTTTGATGTAGATATACCCGTGAATGATGTGCCCCAGTCTTATCGTGAGGTACTGGAGACGGTGGAATTCGAACATTTGCTGGCCCGGTATGTAAGACTATTCCTATCCGATGTATATGGGCGGGACGAAGAGAGTCGGCTTATTTTGAAACAGCTGATGATTCATTTGCTACGTGCGGATACGGAATCACCTGTGGAGAAAAGGGTCAGTAACCAATTGTCGGATGTCATTCAGGAAGTGGCGAATTATGTACGCCAGCATCCGGGGATTACCCATCGGGTAGAGGATCTGGCTGCACGTGCGGGCTTATCACCCCGATACTTCTCCATCAAATTCAAGGAATTAATCGGTTCTTCTGTCCAGTCGTATATCATTCGTATGCGCATTGAGCGCGCAGAACATTTGCTGGTGCATACGGGCATGAATGTAACCGAGGTCGCGGATGCCCTCGGGTACCGGGATATCTTTTTCTTTAGTCGTCAGTTCAAGCAATATACCGGCAAAAGTCCTTCCGAGATTCGGTAGGTACGGAGTCGGAGATCAGGGTAACGTTTCAAGTTTGGGGGCCAGGGGTAAGTAAGTAGCATTCCAGACGAAACGAAAGGGGGAACTTGTGATGAACGGAAAACGGCGGATCCGCAACCGGGGATGCTCTATGAAGGGATGCACTATTTTCCGGAACCGTCTGCGTCGCTTCAAACCGGCGGAGGAGCTGCAGGACGTGTGGTTTTGAAGAAAAGTCAGAGGGCCTATACATACGGAGCGATGATTCGTATTGAATGTATATAAGCAATCTCCAGTGACTACCGTGGAACGATCATGTTTCAATCCTAAAGAGGATGGCGCAAGCACCTGCAATCAGGTCTTGCGCCATCCTCTTTATTTGGATCCGGAGTATTCAGCGATTTGGCTTCAGGCGGCCCAGCAGGGTCCCCATTTTGACGGAATCACCCGGCTGCAGGCTGGGGACAGGCTCAAATGTTCCGCTCTGTGTCAGCAGTACCACGGTGGAACCGAATTCAAAATAAGCCAGATCATCGCCTTGTGCCCATGTACTTGCGGCTGTATCCGCGTACTGAATGCTGCTTACATTCATGGCGCCGACTTTGACGACAGCCACTTCTCCATAAGCATGGCCGATATACGTAATCAGACGTTCGTTTCGACTTAGTACCGACTTCATATGCGTCAAACCAAAATCATTTACAGGGTAAACCTTCCCCTTGATATGCTCACTTTCAATTCTGCGCCCGCTAACGGGTGCATGGATCCGGTGATAGTCGCGAGGGCTGAGGTACAGGACGAATGCATAACCGTGCTTGTACTTCTCCAGATGTGGTGAGTGGTTTAATAATTCAGCAAGTGTATAATTTTGTCCCTTAACATTCAGGAGTGTGCCAGCAGATACCGGCCCGGCTGCCGTAATTTTGGCATCGACTGGGCTGATGAGTGCATGTTCCGAAAGATCCAGCGGGCGCATGCCCGGCTTTAATTTGCGGGTGAAAAAATCATTCAGGGAATGATATTCCTTCCAGTCTTTCTCGGCTTCCTGAACAGGGATGTTGTAGGTCCGGACAAAATAAGGGATAAATGCCTTGCTTCCCCTGCTCTTGGAAAAGGCTCCCACGGTCCGGGAGATCCATTTGCGAGAAGAAAGCTCGGTCATTAACCGCAACAGCGTTTTTGCCATGAATATCCCCCTTAGGGTTAGTGCGAACTTCAAGGCCGGCAGGACCGGCCGTTCTGCATAATATTGACACAGAATGCCAGCGAAATCAATATGGGTACTTACGGTAGGTTTGCGGTTGACGCGGAATCTGCGAATTTTGCTCTATCAGCAGACGTCCATACGCCATGGGCTCACGGTAGCTGGCCTTCCAGTGTTCGGGCATTCCCGCCTTGCGAAAACCGTAGCGCTGGTCCCGTCCATTACATTCTATGAAGTAAATCTGTCCGTCTCTGGCAATCCCGAGATCAAGACCCAGGTCGGCCAGATGCGGCAGGCTGGAAGCCAGTGTGCGTGCGATTCGGAGTCCAACTGAACTGATCCGGGCTTCGAGCTCTGGAATGCTGAGTCCCAGTTCTTCATCCAAAGCTTCTGCCAAGGTCATCACCTTGCCCCCTTGAGCAATATTGGTGACAAAGGTGTGGGTTGGTGCTGCCTTGGCGAAGATGCCTGTAATGCCCCATAGGCCGTCAATCCCCCGCTGTACAGATACACGCAGATCTACGGGTCTTCCTTCGTAACGAACCAGTGGAATCCGTTCCTCAATGAGATATGCATGGCGAAAAATACGTCTTAAGGTGGCGGAGGGCAGTTGTCCCCTGCTGAGCCGGAAGGTTGCCCATCCTTTGCGGGAAGCCCTGGTCTGGCACGTCAATTTCCAGCTCCCGTCTCGTTTATACAAACGCATGATACCGTGTCCGATACTGCCGCTGCACGGTTTGATGATCAGATCATTATAATGTTCCATCATATAAGCCAGAGATTCTGGCGTTGCTTTGGTCGCATAAGGGAGATGTTTCTTCAGTGCAGGATCCTGGTAGAGCATGTCATGAATATGATCCTTGCGATACCGATTCCGAACGTTAAACACCTGTATGCCCTGCAGCAGCAGCTTGGTCACCTCATGCTGATCTGCCCGGCGAAGCTGGAGAGCCCGATTATGGATAACGGGAGGCAGAGGCATTTTTTGACGAACATAAACGCCATCCTTTTTGACATATGCCAGACAGGTCTTCGTCTCCGAATCCACATCTTCAAGCCGCAAAAAGCAAGGAGTTAATCCATAACAGGCCGCTGCCTGCTCATAATTCGCGAGCGATTCCTGACCGGTCCTTCCGGCCGGTATCCCCCGGTACATGCGTGAATCGAACATGATGCCGATCGTTTCTGGGGGCATGACCGTTCCTCCTTCAATATTATCGCGACATGGATCGTCCATATATGGGATGCCGGTCTGTCAACGCATGATTGGACATCACGATCACGCAGACCGGAATCATGATGCACCTTCATGCACCGGCGTGTTATTCATAGCTCCACACATCCATTGAACTCAGGTAAGGGTGAAACTAATAAGCGCATTGTAAGCCGTTTTACGGATGTATACGTAAGGCTTATGAAGTATCGTATGACATTTTTCCGGCAGGGGCGTGGACAGCCGCCTTACATCTATAGCCGGGCACAGCCTATTTCACCATGGACAGGGTGATTTTTTGCAGTTTGACCCGCTCATTCATCCAATCTTGCCTTCAAAAGTCGTGATATGAAGTGGCAGATGCCCATATTGAAGCATATGATGCCGGAGATGAACGTTAGAGGAAGGAGCAAGCTGCATGAGTAAAAAAGGCAATAAGAAGGTTCCGACGCCGAAACTGCGGCATGTGAGCCCCAAATTTAAGGAACTGGAACTGACCGAACGCCGTGCAGGCACCATGAATTCAGGTCTAACCCAGAATAGGGAAGAGCGCTTGAATACAAATAAACCGGATTCGAGAGCAAATCAGGCATCCGAAGAATTCTTAGACGAATCAACGGAACTCCCTGCCTCTACGAACGAGCTGGAAGACCTGGTGATCGCAGCCGAAACGAATGATCCGGAACCGGCAGCATCGGATAACGAGGATGTCCAGACGCAAGATAGCCCGGAGAAGCAGATTCAGGTAAGCAGTGTCGCTTCGCTTGCTCTGGAAGAGCAAACTATTATCCAGCAGGAGACCACAGGTAGAGATCGATTGGAGATTCTGAATCAGAACCAGATGCCGGGTCATACCGGACACTATATCTACACGGATGATCTGAGTGATTTTGCGGTTACGGAGAGCAAACTGGCTCCATTCTCTGTGGATGACTCCAAGCTGAAACCGGGTGCAGTCGGCAGTGAAGCATTGCAGGATTATGCGGTGACCAGCATTCACATTGCAGATGGGGCGATTGTCTCCGCCAAACTGGCAGAGGCTTCGGTATCCGAGGAACACCTGATTGATGGCTCTGTGTCCGGTCACAAAATACGCAATGCGTCGATTGCTGGCGAGAAAATCAAAGACGGCAGCATTACGTCACAGAAGCTCGGCAATCAGGTTATCGATTCGGCCAAAATTGCCGATGGCTCCATCGGCACAAGACATCTTAGCCGCATGCTGGTTACGGAAGATTTAATCAAGAATCACGCCGTAACCGGAGATAAGATCGCCATAAGTGGTGTGGATACTCGGCATCTCACGGGAGGCGCCGTGCATACGTCCAAATTGGCTGACGATGCAGTGACCACTTCCAAAATTCGTGAAGGTGCTGTCACAAGCAGCAAGATCGAAGAAAAATCCGTAGAGTCTCACCATATTCAGGACGGAGCAGTGAAACAATCACATCTGGCAGAAGGAGCGGTCGGTCGTTCACAATTATCTATTGGCAGCATTGGGAGTGATCAGATCGAGGATGGATCCATACAAACCAGACATTTGGCTGAGGGATCACTCAG
This sequence comes from Paenibacillus sp. ACRRY, assembly GCF_022346995.1. Taxonomy (GTDB): domain Bacteria; phylum Bacillota; class Bacilli; order Paenibacillales; family Paenibacillaceae; genus Paenibacillus. The sequence goes on from NZ_JAKRNM010000007.1 coordinate 152,773, forward strand.
TGGAAAACATTTGCTGGATGGTTCCATCGGTTCAAACCAGATTCGTGCTCAGGCGGTGGGCAAGGATCAACTGGGCAAAGGGGAAGTCGGTAGTGATCACTTGGCAGAGGGAGCCGTAACCAGCAGCAAACTGGCAGACCAATCGGTTGGAACGGCAAAATTGTTGGAGCAATCCATTACAGCTTCCAAGATCTCGGACCAAAGTGTCATTGCTTCCAAAATTGCGGATGAAGCGATACAGGGCAAACATCTTGCCAAAGGCTCCATTCGAGCGGAACATATCGTCAATCGGGGAATTACACCGGTACATGTGGATAATGCTGCGATTCACTCGATTCACATTGCAAGTGGAAGCATTGAGGCACCTCATCTGTCTACCGGAAGTGTGTCCGGAGAAGCGCTTGCAGATGGCGTGGTATCCGAGCGGCATCTGGCTGAAGCTGCGGTGGGTACGTATGAATTACAGGATGCGGCAGTGACAGACGTGAAGCTTGCAGACGGAAGTGTGACATCAGAAAAACTGGGAACGGCATCGGTTAGCAGCAGAGCGCTCGCTCCGGGAAGTGTCGCATCCTCGCATCTTGCAAGCGGTGGTGTTACGGGTACACATCTGGCTCCAGGCAGCGTGGGATCCGAGGCCCTGAGACCATATGCCGTGAAATCGGAGCATCTGACAGAACACGCCGTAGGTGTCCCGCACCTTCAACCGGGTAGTGTTGAAACGGATGCCATTGCACGTGCGGCAGTTACAACGGACAAATTGGCTCCTGGCAGCATAACTTCGGCCCAGCTGGCTGGAGGGTCCATTTTTCCGCCGCATCTGACAGATCATTCGGTTACCTCCCCGAAGCTCTCACCAGAGAGTGTTGCTACGGATAAACTGGCGGATTTTGCTGTCACATCAGCCAAACTGGCAGACGGCAGCGTGACTTCTTCCAAGATCATGGCAGAAAGCATTAACGCCAAGCATATCCCTGCCGGAACCATACGTGGGTATCATCTGAAGCAGCATGCTGTCTCACTGGAACATTTATCGGAGGAAATACGTTCACCGGAATTATTCGCCGATGGCAGTATCACAGGCAACAAACTGCGCCATGGATCCGTAACTGCAGACCACTTAACAGCAGACTCGGTATCGGGGACAGAATTACAAGAGGGTGCCATAAGCAGTAAGCATCTGCAGGCATCCGTTGTGCAAACGGAGCATCTGGCAGACGGCAGTGTGAAGTCGGACCATCTGGATGATCATGTCGTAAACTCACAGCATCTGAAGCCAGACATTATTCATGCCGAGCATATTGCTGAACAGGTCATTACCTCCCATCACCTGGCTCCGGGGTCTGTTGAAACAGACCATCTGGCACCTTTATCCATCACAGCGGCTCACCTTCAACCCGGCTTGATCAGCGGGCTGCACCTTCAGGCAGAGTCAACAAGTGCGGTGCACCTGCAGCAGGGCGCTGTACATTCCCGCCATATTCAAGATGGTGAAATTCTTCCGCATCATATCCATGAACGCAGCATCGGAACAGTTCACCTGGAGGAAGAAGCGGTAAGTACAATTATACTGCAGGAAGGAGCCGTAACAGGCTCCAAGCTGGCAAGTGGCAGTGTCGATGGCAGCAAATTGGCCGCAGGAACGATCGAGGCCGCCCACATTGGAGATGAAAGTGTGCAGTCCCGTCATATCCAGGAGGGAGCCATCCTCGCGAATCATATTCAAGAGGGCAGTATTGGTGAAGCTCATCTGGAAGAGGAGTCGGTAAGTGAGGTTCATTTGCAAGATGGGGCGGTAACGAGTGCGAAGCTGGCGGAAGGCAGCATCAGCGGCAGCAAATTGCTCGAAGGAACGATATCCGCAGCTCATATTGCAACGGAAAGTGTGCAATCGGAGCATATACAGGCAGATGCGATCCATGCAGATCATATTCAGGAGCGGAGCATCGGTACAGTTCATCTGGAAGAAGAAGCGGTAAGTGCAATTCACCTGCAAAATGGATCTGTAACGAGTACCAAACTGGCCGACGACAGTGTGAGTGGAAGTAAGCTGCTCGAAGGTGCGGTTTCCGGTATTCATATTGCCTCCGAAAGTGTGCAATCCCGTCATATTCAGGAAGGAGCAATCCTTGCTGACCATATTCAGGAGCGCAGCATTGGAACACCTCATCTGGAAGAGGAAGCGGTAAGTGCGATCCATTTGCAAAATGGATCTGTAATCAGCGCCAAACTGGCCGACGGCAGTGTAAACGGAAGCAAGCTGCTTGAAGGAGCCGTATCGGATATCCACATTGCAGATCACAGTGTGCAATCCCGGCATATCCAAGATGGGGCGATCCATGCTGGCCATATTCAAGAGTGCAGCATTGGCACAACCCATCTGGAAGAGGAGTCGGTGAGTGCAATCCATTTGCAAAATGGATCTGTAACCAGTGCCAAACTGGCCGACAACAGCGTGAGCGGCAGCAAGCTGCTGGATGGAACAATATCCGGAATTCACATTGCAGATGATAGTGTGCAATCCGGACATATTGAGGCAGGTGCCATCCATGCAGATCACATCCAGGAGCGCAGCATCGGCACAAACCATCTGGAAGAGGAAGCCGTAAGTGCGGTTCACCTGCAAAATGGGTCCGTCACGAGTGCCAAACTGGCCGATGGCAGTGTGAGCAGTAGCAAAATACTTGAAGATACTGTAACGGGAGTTCATCTTGCATCGGAAAGCGTGCAGTCCCGCCACATTCAGGAAGGAGCCATCCTGGCTGGCCATATCCAGGAGAACAGCATCGGCACGGTTCACTTGGAAGAGGAAGCCGTAAGTGCTGACCATCTGCAAGATGGGGTGGTAACGAGTGCCAAACTGGCTGATGGCAGCGTAAGCAGCAGCAAAATACTTGAAAATGCCATATCTGATGTCCATATTGCGAATGGCAGTGTGCAATCCCGGCATATTCAGGTGAAAGCCATTCATGCCGATCATATTCAGGAACGCAGCATTGGAATCTCCCATCTGAAGGCGGAGTCGGTAAGTGCGATTCATCTGCACAACGGTTCCATCACAAGTGCGAAACTCGCCGATGGCAGTGTGAATAGCAACAAATTGCTTGAAGGTGCAGTATCCGCTATCCACCTGACAGACAAAAGTGTGCAATCCCGGCATATTCAGGATGGAACGATCCTGGGTGATCACATTCAAGAACGTAGTATCCGCACAGCTCATTTGGAAGAAGAATTGGTCAGCGGGATTCACCTGCAAAATGGGTCCGTCACGAGTGCCAAATTGGCTGACGGCAGCGTAAATGCCAGCAAACTGGCCGAACAAAGTATTACTTCCAATCACTTGAACGCGGGCATTGTAGGTCCAGCGCATTTGAGCGAAGAGATCTGGAATGCGATTCGACAGTTCAGTGGAGAAACGCTGGAGAAGCTGGCAGCGATCAAACGTCAGGAAGCGCTGCTTCAGGGAGAACATGAGGCTGTTCAGCCATTACAGTCTGCAATCCTCACGGAACTGCCGAGTACTGATCTGGGGGAAACCCCGACGTTACAGACTCCGGGTCAAGAGCTCAACCAACAAGTAACAGACCAACAAGTAGAGGAACAACAATTACAGGAACAGCCATCACTAACCAATGATGTTGGAGAAACGTTGGCGGATTCCTTGACGACAGCTGATGTAATTCAGCCACTGGTTCAGCAGCAACCTGAACTTCCGCAGGAGATCGATAAAATTACGGAGTTTGAACTGAGTGAGCAGGCGGTTAAACAGGAGCATCTGAGTGAAGGTGCTGTTGGAAGTGGTCAGCTGCAGCATGGAGCAGTTGGACCTGAACACCTGTCATTCCAGCCGGTTCGCAGTGTCAGTCGTCAGCCGGTCGTTCAGCAGTTTGGCATGGAAGCCTTCATCCTGCCTGAAAATGAAGAATGCGTTGAGGTAACCGTAGCATTTGAGCAATCTTTTGCATCCGAACATTATGTGATTGTAGGAATGAGTAATGATCGCGGATTCCAGGTGTCACTGCTGTCCCAGAGTGAGGATGAAGCGGTATTGGAAGTGTTCCGTACGCCTGGATGCAAACACACCTATGGTTTGTTGTCCTGGATTGCAGCAGGTCCTGCGAATTAAAGATACGACCAAGTCATGGAGTACCTGAACAAAAGCGGTTCCTGGAGTTATCCGGGACACCGCTTTTGTTCCTATATTAGCCGGTCTTCTAAAAAGAAGCTTATGGAAATCAAGGACAAACGCCGTTTCCACTAATCCCTGATTACATAGAATAATGTGTACTCCCTTGCATGTTGAGTATTTTTGAGGGTGGGAGGTGACTGTATTGCAGCATCGTCGTCGTACTGTTCATTCAGCCGCCAAACTAGTGAGCCGAAAGAGGAAGCAGTTGAACAAAAGACGTGTAAAACCTGTGCGTAAGAAGGGTGCGAGAACCCCCAGATACGTCATCCCCCCAACACGGGAGGAGATCAATCCAAACATACCCATGCTTTCGGTGATTATACCGGCTATGAATGAAGAAAAGACGATTGGCAGAGTCATTAGGCAGGCGCTTCGCATCTGCAGGGATTCTGAAGTGATTGCCGTTGTCAACGGCTCAACGGACGGCACGGCAGCAGCGGCACAGGCAGCAGGTGCAAAAGTGCTTTTGTATACGGAGGCCTTGGGTCACGATGCAGGAAGACGAATGGGAGCAGCGGCTGCCCGAGGGAGAATCCTCCTATTTACGGATGCAGATATCCCCATACCTGCAGAGCAGCTCGCTCCCTATGTGCAGGCCATATTGGATGGGACCGATGTTGCGCTTAACGATTATGACGGGCCCGTTAAACGAATTCCTGTACATCCTGTGGTGGAGGCCAAGCATGTCCTGAACAGCATCCTGGCCAGGCCGGACCTGCAGGGAGCTTCAATGACAGCCATTCCGCATGCGTTAAGCCGCAGGGCACTTGATGTTATAGGCGTTCCTTCGCTGGAGGTTCCTCCGCTTGCATTAGCCAAAGCCGTGTCGAGTGGATTAGAGGTACGCGCCGTTCATCATGTACCTGTAGGTAAAATGAATGCGGTTCGGGTGAAACGGCGAAGCGGGCCAGATCCGCTGAGCCAAGTGGTGCTGAATGATCATCTGACAGCGATCAGGTGGATCACCGACGAACTCGGTCCACGCGGAGGGTATTCCGACCTGCAGCGTGTTCGCTGTCTGACGAGGTGAGAAGATGAAGGAACGTTCGAGAGTTGTCCGCCATCGCCGGACGATGAAAAGACAACTGGCGTCCAGACGGAACATTCCCGGGAGAAGACGGACGAAGGGTCCGACAGCCAAAGCTCCGGAACCCAGTCTGAATGCAGTATGGAAGTCGGGTCATCAGTCAGGACGCAGTGCACCTGAAGATAGGGCGCTGGCTGCCCAACATGCACGTCTTGCCTGGCGTGAGCACTGGCAGTACATCTCGGGAAATTTCGGAAGCTATGAAGCTGCCATGCAGGCAGGGAAAGCATATATGCAAGGATACGTGCAGGGTGCAGGATATCCGGTGGATATCATTCCGCTCCCCCTCCATCATTCTGCTGCCGCTGTTGTCTGTGCGTGCAATGAAGAACGGACACTCGGAAAAGTAATGGCACAGTTAAAGCGGCTGCCGCTGAAGGACATCATTGTTGTGTTGAATGGGACAACGGACGACAGTCTGAATCTGGCGCTGGCCGAGTCCGATATAACCCTTGTGTATGAACCGGACCGGGCAGGACATGATGTAGGCCGCGCACTTGGAGCGAAAATGACCGAAGCGGAAGCGATTCTTTTTGTGGATGGGGACATGGTGCTTCCGGCAGAACAGCTGGCTCCTTTTCTGTATGCAGTGGACCGTGGAAGCGATGTGGCCTTGAATGATCTGAATTCATTGCTGCCACCGTTTGCCCGGCAGGATGATGTGAGCCGGATCAAGGCGTATCTCAACCGCACTCTCGGGAGAGCGGATCTGGGGTCCAATTCTCTGACTGCCGTCCCGCACGCCCTTTCCCGCAAAATGGTTCTAACCGTTAAGCCTGAATCTCTGGCTGTCCCGCCGAAGGCACAAGCCATGGCGATCCGGCACGGTCTGAGCGTCACGGCGCCTTGCCAGGTGGACGTCATTCGCTCCAATCGTCTGCGTACCACGAATACAGGCAGTGGCAATGAAGTCGCGGGATTGATCATTGGCGACCACCTGGAGGCCATTGCAGCCTGGATGGCAGCAGCAGAGCATGGATCGGATTCGCGGATGTTATCCCGAGCCGAAGTGGCTTACAGGAGGAACGCCCGATGACACTGACGAGTATCGTGATTCCAACGTATAACGGACTGGATCTGTTGAAGCCGTGTATTGATGCCATTCGGGAGTATACCGGAGCAGGCACCCCTTACGAGATTGTGGTTGTGGATAACGGTTCCGTCGATGGTACGGCAGCCTATTGTGCCCGTGAACGAGTCCGATTTGTTCGATTACCGGAGAACCGGGGTTTCCCTGCAGCCTGTAATGCAGGACTTCGTGCGGCTTGCGGTGATGAGCTGCTGCTGCTCAACAACGATGTCACGGTGACCCCGCGGTGGCTCGAAAATCTTCGGTTCGGACTCTACAGTGAAGCAAACATCGGAATCACCGGTCCGGTAACCAATTATGCAAGCGGGATTCAGCAGGTTGACCTGGACTTTGGGAGCATGGAACAGTTCCAGCAATTAGCGGCAGCCAACAATGTCTCCGACCCAACCAGGTGGAAGGAAGTCAGCCGTATCGTTGGACTGTGCATGTTGTTTCGCCGAGAGGTCATGGCGTCCATCGGCTTGCTTGACGAGGCCTATTCGCCTGGACATTATGAGGATGATGATTATTGTTATCGGGCTCGCATGCAAGGGTATCGACTGCTTGTATGCAGGGATGTGCTTGTGCATCATCGCGGCAGCGCGAGTTTTCAGAAGACGGACCCGGCTGCATGGAAGCAATTGCTTGAACGTAATCGCTCAATATTTATCCATAAATGGCATGTTGATCCGCTTGAATATATTGAGACATCCGATGAGGGAGGGAATGTGGAATGAAAGGTGTAATTCTTGCAGGAGGAACGGGAACACGGCTGTATCCTCTGACGCGGCTGATTAACAAACATCTGCTTCCGGTCGGTAAACATCCGATGATTGTATATGGCATCGACAGACTCCGTCAGGCGGGGATTGAAGATATTCTGATTGTGATGGGCAAACATTCGGCGGGACTGTATACGGAGTATCTGGGCGGCGGAGCCGAGCTTGGGGTTCGGTTGACCTACCGGATTCAGGAGCAGGCGGGAGGCATTGCTGAAGCACTTGATCTGGCAAAGTCGTTTATTCTTCCTAGCGAAAAGTTTGTCGTACTGCTGGGTGACAATCTGTTTAGTGATGATCTGAAACCTTATGTTGACCGTTATGTGCAGCAGCCTGCGGGAACAGCACGTGTGCTGCTGAAAGAGGTGGATGATGCCAGACGTTACGGTGTACCTGTCTTTGACGCGAACCACCCGGAGCGCATATCGTACATTGAGGAAAAACCAAGCCAGCCGAAGACCTCTTACTGCGTAACAGGGATTTACATGTACGATGATCATGTATTTCATCTGATTGATGGCATTACGCCTTCTGCACGCGGGGAGCTGGAGATTACGGATGTCAATAACCACTATGCCTCTGCTGGAGGCCTGGAGTATGACATCTTGCAAAAATACTGGAGCGATGCAGGTACCTTCGAATCGCTGCAGGAAGCTGCAGTCCGCATGAAGGGACAACTGCCATAACATCATGCGCCTGATGCTGCCGCTGTGCGGTGCCCCATGGGACCCGAATAACCTGCGCCGGAGCTGGAAGGAGGCTCCGGCGCTTTGTGCAGCGGCGCTCCCGTGCATGCCGAGGGAGGGAATGCCATGAGAGTAGCGAAACGGACCGGGCACACGGAAGCCAAGGCGACAGCTAAGCCGCGGGGTACTCGCCCGGCAGCATTTCAAGGGCAAGGCGTTCTGATGGTGACGGGAACCCCAGAGGCCGGTATCCGGCGGGCTGCCGTCAAGCCCGGGCATCGCACTGCGCGGGCCCAGGCGGGCGCACGTACTGCTGTGCCGCGTAAGCCTGCCGGCAGGAAGGCCGCTGCACGCCGTCGCTCCGCCGGCAGGCGCGGGCATGCCGCGGCTCACGGCCGCCGCGCAGCAGCCCGGCGCACACCGCGTCCGGCTGCGCGCCGTGCGCCTGTGCCAGCACCGCAAGCCAGCACGCCGAAGGCGGTGCCTGCCCGCGGTGCTGGCACGGCCCCGCTCCAGGCGACACACCACCCGCACGGTGGTGTCTCCCCTGCGGGGCAAGCTGGCGCTGCTGCTGCCGGCTCTGCGGGCAGCGCCAAGGCCCTGCCGCCTGCAGAGCCGGCAGGCGCACCCGGCGGCTACGCCGAGGGCTACCGCGACGGCGTATTCGCGGGCGGGGAGGCGCTGGTGGCGCAGCACATCCCGCCAGACCACATTCTGCCTGCCGTAGCGGCGGCAGATCTGATCGCGGCGGGTTTCCGCCAATATGTGCCCAGCCTCACCCGTCTGGCCAGCCCCCACGAGGTGGCTGACCAGATTCGGGGGGCGCTGGATGCACAGCGCCCCCTGTCGGTCGTTCGCCTCGGAGATGGCGAACTGCTAACGCTGGCAGCCGATACGGTGCTGCCCGGCGAGCAGGTGCAGGAGCTGGCACCGTTCCTGCCTTACGCAGGGGTGCCGCGCTCTGTTCCCGAGATTCGGGCTGCGCTTGCCGAAGCGATACAGGGTGCGGATTGGGTAGGCGTTCCGATCTCGCGGGCGCCCACGTTTCAAGGCTTGTTATTCCCGGTGATGCGCCATTTCGGGATTGACTGGTCCCGGTTGAAGCTGACCAGTTCAACAATCAACTATAGTCTGCATCAGGCGGGGCTGCTGCTGCCTATCCTGCAAGGCCGCCGCGTGCTGGTGATCGGCAGCCAGGCGTGTGGGCTCGGTGCACTGCTTCACAGTCACGGAATACATGTAACGGGCATGATTGGTTCCGTTGCCGGGGTTATGGATGTGCCAAGGGTGGTGCAGGAAACGGCAGCGCATTCCTTCGATATTGCTCTGGTTGCTGCAGGAGTTCCGGCCGTAATCCTGTGTCGGCGCATTGCTGGCGAACTCGGCAGGGTTGCTCTGGATTTTGGGCATTTGGCTGATAAGTTGGTTACAGGAGAGCTTCATCTCTAATGGAGTCTGGCGGATGGTTGACACGACGCGACGCATCCGGACGAGGGGAAATGGGGGAAGCAACATGAGCAAACCAGGTATCATATCCAAGCATCGGGGTGCTTCCGGACCCGCCAAAGTAGTTCTGCATTCCGCTGGAAATAGCCCAGTGCGGAAATCGGGACGTAGAGGGAAAGGCAAGCGGGGGGCCAGAGCTGTCAAACTGTACAAACAAGGGTACAGCAGGGGATACGATGAAGGGGTAAGACAGGGTCAGAGTTCATTTGGACTGTTATTTGAAGGGGTCAGCATCATTATTCCGACCTATAATCAGCGGGAGTATGCCCTTAAATGTGTATCCAGTATCGAGAAACATACGCCTGCTCCCTACGAAATCATTGTGGTGGATAATGGTTCGAAGGATGGGACGGCAGAAGCGATGCTGCGTAAAGGCGGCATGGTGAGAGTGGCTGCACTGGATGTCAATCGCGGATTTGCCGGTGGTGTCAATCAGGGACTGATGATGGCAAGAGGCCGTCATATCGTAGTGCTGAATAACGATACGCTGGTCACGCCAGGCTGGCTTGATAACATGATGGCCTGCCTGGACAGTGATCCGGAGATTGGTCTGGTCGGCCCAGTCACCAACTATATAGGAGGCGATCAGCAGATCGATGTTCCGTATACCGAGGTGCAGGATATGTGGTCCTTTGCCGCCAGACACAACCGGCCTGACCCTGGTAAACACCGGGTAACTGAACGGCTTGTCGGCTTTTGCTGGCTGTTCTCACAAGACCTGCTGGAGCGGGTGGGATATCTGGATGAAGGATATGCGGTGGGCAACTTTGAAGATGATGACTGGATGATTCGGGTGAAGCTGGCAGGATATAAGCTTGCGGTCGCAGGAGATGCCTTCATTCATCACTTTGGCAGCGTCAGCATGAAGGCGCTGGGCGAACCGGATTTTGCAGCTGTGAACAAGGGGAACGAACAGTTTCATTCCAGGAAGTGGGGAGATCCTCACGCTCTGGTCGCGAAAACATTGCAGCTGGCACAATATATGGAACAGGAAAATTCATCGGCAGCGCCGGATTCCGCCCATTTGGGGCATGCCAACCCGCGCCAGCAATTGTCCACGAAGGGCAGTCAGGACCGGGGACCGAAGACAAGACGCAGCAGCGACTTTTATCCGGAAGGCTGCTTCGTTTCCGATGTGAAAGGCGATGTATATCGTCTGGCGGGAGGCCTGAAGCGCAAGCTGAACATTCCTGTACCGCGAGGCATATCCCCTGTTCAGGTAGCCAAACCGGATCTGCTTGGGATCCCTGCCGGAGATGCTGTAGTGTCAGCAAGTGAAATTCGGGGCTGGCCGCTTGAAGTGAGGCATGTGCATGTTTCATCGATTCATGACTCGGACACGGGTTGGACGGAAGGCTGTATTCTTGCGGCAGCTGATGCGCCGGAGGTTCGGTATCAGATCAGCGAGGGCAGACGGAGAAAGTTCGCAACGGTGTATGCAGCAGAACAATGGGGCGTACATTCCGGTCATGTATTGAGCGTGTCTCCGGAACAGCTGCATGCAATTCAGGAAGGCTTGCCCATCATCGCCCCGCCGCAGCTCTTAAACGAAGATCTGTAAAAATGAGGCTCGCTGTAAACCGGTTCGGCACGATGCGAGATGTAATGTGCAGCGTACGGCTCCATTTCATTTCGCATCCAGGCTTTCCATGCGTTACATACAAGGCAATCTTATGTTTATAGATGATTGAAAAGTAAGCGATTTCATTTTACACTATGACCAATTGAATCATCGCATAGCTAACTTAAGCATGCGGTAGGGGGATGGTGCACGATGATGAAGAGTGAAAGCATCGTACTGGCTGGACGAATAGCCAGTCATTTTTTGCAGGAAAAAGTCAAGGCAGCACATCAGATTGTTGGGAAGGGTTTCGTCAATCAGGTATGCGTAGTCGAGACGGAGGAACACAACGTTATTGTACGCATGAACGATAAAGACCAATATCCGATTTTTTTGAAGGAACGATGGTGTCTTGAGCAAGCAGCAGCCGTTGGGATTCCGGGTCCAGAGACGTTATCCGTTGGAATCATGGAAGAAACAGCTTATATGATTCAAACGGTTGTCCAGGGAGATAACGGACTGGATGCAACGATTGACACGATTGAAATTTGGAGGAAACTCGGCGAGTACGCAAAACGGATTCATTCCATTCCGGTGGCAGGTTTCGGAGAACGGATGGACCCTGTCTCGAGTACATTTTATTCCCCGCCGCATGCGGGATCAGATGGCAGCTGGCAGGGATACATACAGTACAATATCAATAGCTTGACGGAGCATGACCCCTTAATTGAACTTGGTGTACTAACTCAAGCAGAATCGAAAAGGGTAAGACAGTGGTTCGAGCGTTTGAAAATGGAAACGTTTCGTTTTGGACTGTGCCATGGTGATCTCTCATTGAAGAACACGATGGTTGATTTAACAGGCCAAATTACACTATTGGATTGGGGAAATGCAGAAGTCACTGTGGTACCGTATGGCGATATCATACATATGATACGATGCCAGATCCATGGAGAAGGACCCAATAGGATAGAGTTAGAAGCCTTTATGGAGAGTTACGGGCTGAATGACTATGAGCTGGATCAGATGAGACATGTCATGGTCTTGAAGACCTTTGATACGCTTAGATGGGCTATCGATCAAAGTCCGGATGAGGTTGATTTTTATGCCGGGATGGCCCGGAAAGTCCTTACTCTAGTCAAAGAAACAAGCAGAGACGGATCGATGTAATCGCTTTTTCAAAAAAATTAAATTTAATCTTTCTATGCTGCTATAGGTTTATTCTATTAGCAGCTCCATTGACGCTTAAGGATACGAAGAGTACATTTATAGCCATAATTCTTATTTAACAGGTAGGAATTAAAGGTCTGAGGCATGCCTCGATCTTATCCTTGAATACAATCAGGAGGGTTATCGATGCCTACGTCACCCAAAAAAGTAGTGCTATGGAGCAAAACAGGCTGTCATTTCTGTGGAGAGGTAAAAGCGTTTTTGACGTCGCGGAATCAGCCTTTTGAGAACATTGAAGTGGAAGGCAATGATGTGCTGAGGGATGTGCTTGAAGCGAAATACGGCATTCGGCATGTTCCTGTTATTGAAGTTGGAGGGGATGGCAAGTTTGAGGCGTTGCTGGAACCGGATCTGGAGAAGCTTGCCGCGCTTTTGGCCCAGCCGGACGAAGCGGCAACTGTCTGATCGTCTCTTGCACAATCGGATTGAATTCGTCGTTTTCGGCTATAGAAAGCTGCTGGGGCAGTGGATTGTAGCCGGGAGCGTACGAATGAACCTGTCTTATACAGATCTCTGATTTATATATAGAAAAGTTCTATTAGTCACCCCGTTGACCCTTTCACAGGGCAGTGATAAGATTTGTGAAATTATAAAACTGATCAAACTCATAGGAATAGTTACTTTTGAGTTTCGAAAATGTAAAAAGTCATGTCTGGACCCTGATGCATCATCCTAAATCCAATATGAGGGAAGGCGGAATGTATATGACGGCAAAACGCAGTTTGAAATTTGGAGCCATTGTTCACGGTGTCGGAGGCAGTATGACCACATGGAGACACCCGGAGATTCAACCGGATGCGAGTGTGAATTTTGAGTTCTACAAGCGCCAGACGCTGAAAGCGGAAGAAGGTAAGTTCGATCTCGTTTTTATTGCTGATGGTCTGTACATCACCGAAAAATCCATTCCCCACTTCCTGAATCGGTTTGAACCGATCAGCCTGTTGTCCGCCTTGGCCGCCATCACTTCGCGGATTGGTCTGGTGGGAACCCTCTCCACGTCCTATAGCGATCCGTTTACGGTTGCCAGACAGTTTGGTTCGCTTGACCTGATCAGTGACGGCCGCGCTGGCTGGAATGTGGTTACCTCCCCGCTTGAAGGATCAGCCAAAAACTATAGTAAAAGCAATCACCCTACCCATCCAGAACGATACCGAATTGCAACAGAATATCTGCAAGTAACCAAGGGCCTGTGGGATTCATGGGAAGATGATGCGTTTGTCCGAGACAAGGAGAGCGGTGTTTTCTTCGATCCATCCAAACTGCATACACTCAATCACGAAGGGGAGTTCTTCTCCGTACAGGGACCACTGAACATTGCCCGTTCACGCCAAGGTCAGCCGGTGATCTTCCAGGCAGGCTCCTCCGATGATGGCAAGACCCTTGCAGCGAAAGAAGCCGATGCGGTGTTTACCGGACATGATACGATCGAGGATGCACAGGCTTTTTACAAGGATGTCAAAACGCGTGCCGCTTCCTATGGACGTTCCTCACAGGATATCGTCATTCTGCCAGGCATCAGCCCGATCGTAGGACGGACGGAAGAAGAAGCCGAACGTAAATACGAGGAGATTGCCAGTCTGGTTACGATCGACAAAGCGCTGGATTATCTGGGACGTTTCTTCGAGCACCATGACTTCTCCCAATATGCGCTGGATGAACCATTCCCTGAACTGAACGGCATTGGCAGCAACAGCTTCCGCAGCGGTACGGACAAAATCAAGAAGGATGCCAAAGAGCAGGGATTGACGCTCCGCGAAGTGGCATTGCGTGCGGCTACGCCGAAGAGCAAATTCCTGGGTACACCGGAACAGGTAGCCGACAAAATCCAGGAGTGGTTCGAAGCAGAGGCTGCTGACGGATTCATTATCCATTCGGAATTGCCAAGTGGTCTGTCTGATTTCGTGGAACTGGTCGTTCCGATCCTGCAGGATCGCGGCATTTATCGTACGGAGTACGAGCACGATACACTCCGCGGCAATCTCGGTGTGCAAATTCCGGTGAATCGTTATACAGCAGCCCGGGAGCAAGTGCAGCAGGCATAAGATGAACTGTACTCGAGATGTGCGCTACAGCGCTACGGCCATATGAATCCTTAAAAGCAATATTTCGTGTTTTAAAACCGACTTATCTCATAGGTTATATATAAAATAAAAATGACACCTGTATACACAGAGGGGGAAATGATATGAACAGGTCTATCGCATGGATGAAATTGTTGGCACTGGCAGCAGTATTGGTAATGGTATTGTCCGGCTGCGGAGCGGGCAGCAGCTCCAGCAATGCGGCTCAGGCATCTGGTGGTGACCAGGCGAGTCAAGCGGAGGGCGGGAATCTGACTTTCGCTCTCGCAACTTCACCAGATACGCTGGACCCTCACCGAAGCGGGCTTGCCGTTACGGTACGTGCCATCCGGACCATTTACGACAATCTGGTGGTGCAGCTGCCGGATGGTTCCATTAAACCATGGCTCGCCACGGAATGGAGCGTATCAGAGGATGGCAAGAGTTACACGTTCAAGCTGCGTGAAGACGTGAAGTTCCATGATGGCACGCCGTTTAATGCAGAAGCCGTGAAGTACAATCTGGATCGCGTGATCGATCCTGCCACCAAAGCTGCCAATTCCCTTGCGCTGATCAGACCCTATCAATCTTCCGAGGTCATTGATGAATACACCATCAAGGTGAATCTGGAAACACCTTCACAGGCCTTCCTGGGCAACTTAAGCCAGGCTCTGCTGGGTATCGTGTCCCCTACAGCTGCCAAGAAATATGGCGATCAATTGGGCAAAAACCCGGTGGGCACCGGACCGTATACCTTCGTGAAATGGGATGAAAATGCGGATATCGTTGTCGCCAAAAACAAGGATTATAGCTGGGCCCCAGAGACAGTTGAAAACAAAGCTGCACCTCATCTGGATACAATCACGTTCAAAATTGTACCAGAGGAAGCGACACGAATCGGAAGCGTACAAAGCGGTCAGGTACTCGCTGCAGAGACCGTTCCACCGCAAAATGTAGCAGCTCTGAAGAATGACCCGAACCAACAATTGCTGCAGGCCAATACGGTGGGACTGCCGTATACACTCTTCTTCAATCTGCGCAAAGCCCCTTGGGATGATGTGAAGGTCAGACAGGCGGTACAATCCGCTGTAGACGTGGAATCTATCGTCAAAACGTTGTATCTGGGCAACTACGAACGAGCATGGTCTGCATTGTCTCCTGGCATTTTGGGTTACGATGCCTCGCTGGAAGGAAGCATCAACCCGGACATCAACAAAGCCAATCAGCTACTGGATGAGCAGGGCTGGGTGAAGGGTGCGGATGGCATACGTGAAAAGGATGGCCAGAAACTGACGCTGCGTTATGTGGATGGTTCACCAAACCGAGAAAAGCGCAATGATATCGCCGCCATCATTCAGCAGCAGCTGAAACAGGTTGGCATCGCCGTTGAAGTTGAAATTACAAAAGACATTGCCACTGTCATTTATCAGAACTGGGACTATGATCTGTATGGCAACAGCCAGGTCAATTCCGACCCGAATGCCCTATACGCCTTCTATCATGCAAGCGCAGAAGGGGAGCGTCCGACGTTGTCCGGGTTGTCCGATCCAAAGATCGACGAGCTGCTGGAACAGGGAGCGGTGGAAACGGATCCCGAACAACGCGTGAAGATCTATAACGAGATTCAGCAATTTCTGATTGATCAGGCGGTCATTCTACCGATCTATGTATTCCCTTATACGGTAGCAGCATCCAAATCCGTGCAGGGAGTCAAGTTTGATTCACTTGGGTACCCATTGTTCAACGACGTGCGAATCCAGCCATAACATGAGCAGACCATCACGCATTCAGGAAGGAGACGACCCGGTATGGTTCAA
Organism: Paenibacillus sp. ACRRY; assembly: GCF_022346995.1. Classification (GTDB taxonomy): domain Bacteria; phylum Bacillota; class Bacilli; order Paenibacillales; family Paenibacillaceae; genus Paenibacillus. The sequence goes on from NZ_JAKRNM010000007.1 coordinate 168,757, forward strand.
ACGATACTGACTCGGCTTGCAACATCACTATTTGTTATATTCGGAGCTTCGGTGCTGGTGTACTGCATCATGTATCTTCTGCCGGGTGATCCGGTCCTGCTCATGCTGGATCCATCCTCGGCTACGCCGGAGATGATCGAGAATTTGCGGGCGCAGCTTGGCCTGGATCAGCCGTTTTACATTCAATTTGCGAACTATTTCGGAGACATGCTGCGCGGTGATTTTGGCAAGTCCATGATTAATTCGGATCCAGTGCTTCCCAAAATTCTGGAGCATTTCCCGGCTACTCTGGCACTGACGGCACTGAGTTCCATTATTGCGATTACCATCGGCATCACGCTTGGCGTGCTGTCCGCCATCCACCGAAATGGCGTGATAGATTTTATTGCCCGTCTTGTTGGACTGTTTGGCATCTCCATGCCAACGTTCTGGACCGGCATTCTGTTGATCCTGCTGTTCTCGGTTCAGCTCGGCTGGTTCCCGGCCATGGGTTCGGAGGGCTTTGGCTCATTGGTTCTTCCAGCAGCCACCCTGGGACTGGTTGGTGCAGGTTTCATCGTACGAATGGTACGTAACAGTATGCTCGAAATCATTAATGAACCGTTTATCGTCGCTTTGCGTGCCAAAGGGCTTACGGAGCGAACGATTATGTACGTTCACGCACTCCGCAATGCACTGATTCCGGCCGTAACGGTCATTGGCATGCTGATTGGGGATCTGCTCGCAGGAACCGTCGTGGTCGAAACGGTATTCTCCAGACAGGGAATCGGACGGATTATTGCCGATGCCTTGATGGCAAAAGACCTGCCTGTTGTACAGGGCGTTGTCTTCTTTACCGCAATCATCTACGTTGTGCTGAATCTGCTGGTGGATATATCGTATGCCTACATCGATCCAAGGGTCAGACGTGCAGTCCGCACATGATTGGCGAGGACCATCTGTGATGAGGAAGGAGGATTCTTATGAGCATGAAACCATTGGTGGGTGACAAAAAGGCATGGACCGGCAGCAAAGGGCGTGTACGCCTATGGAATCGCCGTTTGGGAAGTCACCGCTTCTCGTTCGCGGTTTCCCGGTTATTCTTTTATGCAGCGCTGCTGGTCGTGGTATTCACCGTTACCTGTGCCATCGTTCCGAGCTGGATTGCTCCTTATGATCCAACTCAGATGATGACGGATGCAATCCTGCAGGCACCTTCTGCTGCGCATTGGTTTGGAACGGATTACTTCGGAAGGGATATCTTCAGCGTCGTTGTGCATGGCAGCAGGGATTCACTGCTGATCGGATTCGCTTCGGTGCTTGTCGGTGGCCTGGTGGGAAGTGCATTGGGTATTATCTCAGGGTATGCAGGTGGAATGCTGGATACGGCGATTATGCGTACGGTCGATATTCTGATGGCTGTCCCGGGAGTACTGCTGGCCTTGTCCGTAGCTGCGGCACTGGGTCCTGGACTGCTTAACATTGCACTGGCCGTTGCGGTAGCTTCCATTCCGGGATATGCACGGGTCATGCGCGGACAGGTGATGTCTGTCAAAAGCCTGCCATTTATCACAGCGACACGATCGCTTGGCGGCTCGAATGGACGTATTTTCTGGCGGCATGTCCTGCCGCATTCCCTGTCTCCTTTGCTTGTGATGGCAACATTGGGGGTGGGTACTTCCATCCTGACGGGTTCCGGTCTCAGTTTTCTTGGACTTGGGGTGTTGAAGGAAATTCCGGATTGGGGAGCACTGCTCTCGCAGGGACGCGGATACCTGACCGTAGCCTGGTGGATATGTACTTTCCCTGGACTCGCCATTACCATGTTTGTACTCGCAGTGAATCTGATTGGAGACGATATCCGTGACCGGCTTGATCCAAGAGTAAAAGGAGCGGCTTGACCGCTATTCCAAGGAGGAGATTAATGATGTCTCATGTCGTTATTATTGCCGGAGCACCTTCCAAACGTTCACGTTTGACTGGCCTAACCGATTACAGCAGCAATAAATTGAACGAAGCAGGTATTACTGTTGAGGTGATACATGTAGCGGATCTGCCGGCTGAAGATCTTGTGCAGGCCCGGTTCGACAGTTCGCATGTGCGAGACGCGCTTGCCGTGGTCGAAGCAGCAGACGCAGTCATTGTGGCTACGCCTGTCTATAAAGCGTCTTACTCCGGTGTACTGAAGCTGTTCCTGGATCTGATTCCACAGGAGGGGCTTCGCGGTAAAGTGTCACTTCCGCTTGTTATTGGCGGCTCTATCGCCCATCTGCTGGCTATCGATTATGCATTGAAGCCTGTACTGGCCGCTCTTGGGGGAAGACATATTTTGGGTGGTGTTTACGCAGTTGATCAAGGCGTAGAGCGTCTGGATGACGAGAAATATGCGCTTTCGGCCGACATTACAACCCGATTGGACCGTTCGCTGGATGAATTGATATTGACACTGGAAAAGGATGGTATTACGATTACTTAAAACCAAGTAAGCTGATTGGTTAAATTGATATAAGGTCAAATGTCTGTGGACCTGGATGCGGAGGCGCTTATGAATATTGAGAACATTGAAGCGTTTGTATATATCAATCATTACGGAAGCTTCAATAAGGCTGCCGAAGTACTCTTTTTGTCCCAGCCATCTGTAACGGCTCGAATTCAATCGCTGGAACGTGAGCTTGGCTGCAAGCTGTTTGATCGGCTTGGCAAACAGATCGTGCTCACGGATGAAGGGAGAAAGTTTCTTCCGTACGCTCAGCAGGTGCTGCAGGTTATCCAAAAGGGCAGGCAGAAGATTCAGCAGCGCCGGACGACCCCAGACGCGCTGCGTCTAGGCAGTACCGTATCGGTATCCAACTATGTCATTCCGGACTTCCTCCCCAAAATCAAGGAAGCCTATCCTGAGGTCAACATCAAGCTCACAACGGCTACAACAGATCAGTTGATCGCAAAGCTGCTTAATCAGGAGATTGATCTGGCGTTTGTACGCAAGGTCATGCACCCTGCCATACGTACCATTGCCTTTTATGAGGATCCGATCCAGCTGTATGTTTATAAGGGACATCCATTTATTGAACGCGGACACGTCAGCATGGAGGCGATTCGCAATGAGCGGCTGGTTTTCTTCGAATGCGGTTCCCTGGACTGGCTGCGTATTCACCGTGCGTTCGACTCCCTGGACCACCCGCCGGATATTACATATCATGTGGACCATTCGGAAACGGCGAAGAAACTGGTTCTTCAGGGAGCGGGTATTGCCTTCCTGCCGGGACTGACGGTGCAGAAGGAAGTGCAGGACCAGGAGCTGTTTCCCATTCAGGTCCATGAAGTTGCTGGTGTATCATTGCAGATTAGTGTCGTGACGTTAAAAGAAGAACATTCACCGTTTGCAGAGCCCTTTGGGGAGCTGCTGCGGCAGTTATAGAAGCAAGAACAGGCTTGGCAGCCGAATACGGCAGCACAATTGGAGGAGGAGAAACGTATGGGGATTCGTCTTGGCATATTGGATCAGACCCCAATCTATGAAGGGGAGACGCCGGTGGATGCATTCCGGCATACCATTGAGCTGGTGCAGCGTGCAGAGCAGCTTGGATTTCACCGGTTCTGGGTATCGGAGCATCACGATTCAGGACATGTGGCAGGTTCTTCGCCAGAAGTGCTGATCTCTCATTTGCTGGCACATACAGAGCGAATTCGTTTGGGTTCCGGCGGGGTCATGCTTCAGCATTACAGTCCTTACAAAGTTGCCGAGAATTTTAATGTGCTCGCAGCGCTTGGACCGGGAAGGATCGATCTGGGCATAGGACGTGCGCCAGGAGGATTGCCCCGTTCTACGCAGGCTCTGCAGCAGGGCATTCAGGAGGCAGCTTCACTGAAGGAGAAAATACGTCAAGTGAAGCAGTATATTCATAATGAACCGCATGCAGATGAAGATCATCCACTTGCCGGTTTAAGTGCTGCACCTGTGTCCGAGCTACCTGCCGAGCTGTATGTGCTTGGAGCAAGTGTCGATAGCGCTGGCATGGCTGCGGAACTAGGGCTCCCTTATGTGTTCTCCTTGTTTATCAATAGCAATATTGAAGTGGCACAAGAAGCCCTCCGTGTCTACCGCGAGCAATTCAACCGTTCAGAAGGCCGTGAGCCTTACGCCGTTCTTGCGATCTCCTTAATTGTGGCAGAGAGTGAGGAAGAGGCTGAAGGGCTGGCAAGTGAACACATGCTGGTCAAGATCCACCTGGAGAATGGCAAAGTACTGACGGTTGGTTCGGTGGAGCAGGCAGAAGAATTCGGACGGCAATCAAACGAAAAATATCGCATTGAGGTTCTGGAGCCAAGTGTAACCCGAGGAACGAAGGAAACGGTAGGTCAGGCTCTGCAAAAGTTTCAGGATAAATTTGCCGTGGATGAATTGATTGTCACAACAGCCACGCGTGATTTCGCGAAACGCATTCGCTCTTTTGAATTGCTGCGTGAGGCACTGGATGAACAGGGACTGGGCGAATTCTGGAGTGAATCCGAACCTGTGCAAGCGGCTATTGGTTAGGTAAGGATTCAGACCTGCATGTATTCTGTGTATTCTGTACATGATTTGACGATGAAGGAGGCGGCGTTATGAAGAGTGAGCTGGAACAGCCCAAGCAGCAGGCAGGGCAAGAGGAAAGAGGCAAGCAGCGCATCCCTGCTGAAACCGATGAAGCATTTGCGGAGCGGTTAATCGAGATTCGGCGGCATCTGCATCGCCATCCGGAATTGTCAGGCGAGGAAAGGGAAACAACGGATGCCATTCGAGGCTGGCTGGAAGAGGAAGGGGTACGTATCGCAGATGAATATTCACTGCGTACGGGTCTTGTCGCCGAAATCGGTCAAGGAGACGGACCTGTCGTTGCCCTTAGAGCTGATATAGATGCTCTGCCGATCCAGGAAGAGACAAAGCTTGAGTTTGCTTCCCAGGCCGCAGGCAAGATGCATGCTTGCGGGCATGATGCACATACGGCCATATTGATTGGTGCTGCACGATTGTTGAAACAGCGGGAGTTCGGGCTGCCTGGAAAAGTAAGGCTCCTGTTCCAACCTTCTGAGGAAAAAGCAACGGGCGCACGGCAGGTTATTCAGAGCGGAGCCCTGTCTGAGGTCCGAGCCGTGTTTGGTCTGCATAACAAACCGGATCTTCAGGTCGGTACGGTCGGCATCCGGGAAGGAGCACTGCTGGCAGCGGCGGATGGTTTCGTAGTAAACGTCGAAGGGGTGGGCACACATGCAGCAGTACCGGAAGCGGGAATCGATCCGATTGTTGTTGCCTCGCATATTGTAACGGCTTTGCAGGCGATTGTGAGCCGCAATGTCGGTGCACAGGAGAGCGCCGTGATCAGTGTGACCAAGATTCATAGCGGTACAGCCTGGAATGTCATTCCCGATCAGGCCATATTGGATGGCACGGTGCGTACCTTTGACGAGAAAGTCCGTGCACGTATTCGCGAACGATTCAACCAGGTTGTGGCTGGTGTGGCGGCTGCATACGGTACACGGGCGACGGTTCGCTGGATTCAGGGACCTCCTGCGGTGGTTAACGATGCTTCGCTGGCTTCCGCGGCGGAACAGGTGGCGGGGGAAGTGGGGCTGAACAGTGTCAGACCACTGCCTTCTCCGGCAGGAGAGGATTTTTCCTTTTATCAGAAGGAGGTTCCGGGCCTGTTCCTTTTCCTGGGTACATCCGGACCACATGAGTGGCATCATCCTGCATTTGATCTGGATGAACGGGCGCTGCCGCTGGGAGCACATCTGCTCGCTGCTCTGGCAGAGCAAGCGCTCCAAAACCTGCAGGTGCAGAATGATTGATGAGATCTACGTAAGAAGCAAACAGTGTGCTTTGAAGAGACGGTTACCCTTATGGGGTGACCGTTTTTTTTGTCTGGTAGGCAGAGAAATGTATGCACAACAAAGAGATGGATTCAAAACAAAGAAGCTTCTTGAAATGGAAAAATATTGTTGACGACCTCAATTTTGTATGCTATATTTTTCTCGATTATTAATAGTAAAAATTACTATTAAGGGGAAGCGGACAGCGTACAAGTCAAACTCATCCGAATCTGAATGAACAGGAATAGAGGTAGCTGGGATGAAACAGGAGATCGAATTTATCAAGTTTAATCCAACACAGAATATGACGGTTTTGGTGAAAACAAGTCATCCAGCAGAGGAATACCAACATATCGCTTCAAGCATCATGTCCTACGATCATGTATATGCGGAGCAGGTCGGATTTATTGTGCCGGCCCTTCAGCACGGAGCTGCAGCACGGTTGCAGATGGCCGGAGGGGAGTTTTGTGGTAATGCCTGTATGGCTCTGGCAGCCTACCTTGCATCTGAACAGAAGATGGATTCTCAAGATTATACTGAATTGCTGCTTGAGGTCTCGGGTACAGAGCAGTTGATCACCTGCCAAGTGAAGAAGCAGCTGAATGAATACTTTTGTCAGGTGACCATGCCGATTCCCAGACAGATTGAACGGCAGACCATAACGTACGAAGGATTCGATCTGGATATGATTATTGTCCGGTATGAGGAATTCATTCATATCGTGGTGGAGGTGGACGGGTTCGATGATGGGATCCGAACAAGAGCACAGAACCTCGCGCGTCTGCTGGGACTAACTCTGGGAGATAAACTGATTGGCATTTTGTTGTTCAATCCACGTTCGGAAGAGTTGGATCCACTAATTTATGTTCCGGGACTGGATAGCCTGATATGGGAGAGAGGCTGCGGTTCAGGTACAGCTTCGCTTGGCGCTTACCTTGCGTGGAAGACAGGAGGAGAGATTACCGCCCGAATTAAACAGCCCGGAGGTTCGATCAACGTCGTAGCCCTGTTTGCTGAACATGGGCTGGGCAGTATTCACATTGAAGGTTCTGTCGGTATTGTGGCACAGGGGACAGCTTTTATTGATGTACAACAGATGGACATGAATAAGGGGGAAGCACATGAATACGGTCGTGGATTTTACCAGACAGTTGAATGATTTCTTGAATACCTTTGAACAACTTGCCCGGAAATATGATCATTCCATTCATCATGCGGAACAGATGGAGCTGGCCATCAATGCCTATTCCCACTGGATCACCGATAAACGTCATGAGCCGTTCTGGGCAGAGAAGGAGCATGAAGAGGACACCGGCTTCAAACAGCTTGTACTGGATTTAAGGCATCAATCCTCCCGCTGCGTAGCGATCATGGAGAAATATCGGGCATTGAAGCTGCAGCAAGGAGAAATGGAGATTGCGGATTATTTCAAAAATATTGAGGAATGCATCGAGAAGGAATTCGGCAGTTTCCATGTGACTTCAGACTCCAAGGTGCTTCTGATCGGATCGGGAGCATTTCCAATGACTCCCCTGCTTATCGCCAGAAGGACGGGGGCACAGGTGGTAGGCATTGATATTGATGAAGAGGCGATCGGGTTAGGGCAGACTGTTGTGAATTCATTGGGGGCCGGTCTCCGCATCCATTTGCGGAAGGCATCTGTTCAGGAGCTCGATTTTACGAAAGAAGCCACGCATATCATTTTCAGTTCCACGGTCGCCATGAAGTATGACATCCTGGATCAGCTTCATTCGCTCACCAATGAGCACGTTGTTGTTGCGATGCGATATGGCAATGGATTGAAGTCCTTGTTCAATTACCCTCAGCAGGAGACGGACCCGCTGAAATGGCGATTGGTCGATAACATTTTGCGACCACACGATGTGTTTGACATTGCACTGTATCAGAAACCTTCGCATGTCGGATAAGGAGAAGGAGGCACATATGATTGGTTTTGAACGAGTCTTAATCATGGGAACTGGGCCTGCATCCGTTCAACTAGCTGTATTATTCAAGAAACAACGAGGCTCCACCATTGGTGTGGCAGGAAGGGAATCGATTAGATCCAATGAATTCTTCGGTGCATTGGACCGGCACGATCAGCACATTCGCGTAAGCGTTCAGAATGAGAAGCATCGGAGCATGGCAGGCGAGTGTAGAGTGGATCGGATTTTTACGGGGTACAGCCGAATTGAAGGCAGCTGGGATACGCTGATTCTGGCTGTCACGACAGATGCTTATGTTCAGGTATTAAGACAGGTGAATCCGGACGTTCTGAAGCAGGTCCAGTGCATCGTGCTGGTATCTCCCACATTTGGATCGAACCGCCTTGTTCATCAGTATGTAAGCGAGTTAGGGTACACACCCGAGGTGATCAGTTTCTCGACCTATTGCGGAGATACGCGATGGGCGGATCGTCAGCCCTCCAATCATGTCGTGACAACCGGAGTGAAGAAAAAACTGTATATCGGTTCCACTCGGACCCCTTCAGAAGCAGTGAACGAATTATGCATTATGGTTGATCAGCTCGGAGTGGTGATGGAAGTGATGGCCTCCCCGTTTGAGGCGGAGACGCGAAACATCTCGCTGTATGTGCATCCGGCGTTATTCATGAATGATTTTTCTTTGAACGCGATCTTTGGAAATGCTGACGTCCAGACGTATGTCTACAAGCTCTACCCGGAAGGGCCCATCAACCAACAGCTCATTCGGGATATGCTCGCAGGATGGAAAGAAATCATGAGGATTACAGACCTGCTGCGCATAAGGCCGCTCAACCTGCTTCAATTCATGACGGACGATAACTACCCGGTTCATTTGCAGAGTTTATCGCGCTCTGATATCGAAGAATTTGTCGGTTTGCAGGACATACATCAGGAGTATTTGCTGTACATACGGTATACCTCGTTACTGATTGACCCTTTCTCGCAGCCGAACGAACAAGGGAAATATTTTGACTTTTCGGCCGTGCCATTCCGGAAGATGTTCATCAATCACGAAGGACAGCTTGAGATCCCAAGGATGCCCCAGGAAGATTATTACCGCATCAAAATCATTCAGGGCATTGCAAGGCATCTCCGGGTGGATTGCCCTACCATAGACAAATTCATCGCAACCTATGAGAACAAACTGGTGCAAGTGGCACAGGAACAGAGAGAGTTACCTTTATCCAGTGCATTTCAGATCCGGACGTTTGCTGGTGATCTGAACATGATCTGTGAAGGGCTTGAAATCGATCATCAGGAGGAAACGTTGTGAAAAAGGGAAGATCCAGTATGGGCTTAAGTATTATATTCGCGCTGGTGTTGGTCGTATTGGCCGGTTGCGGCGAGAAGGGAACTGCACAGACGGGAGTAGCCGAGGGAGAGAAGAAGACGGATCTGATCTATGCTTCTGCCAAGGATATTAATGATATGAATCCCCATTTGTACACAGGCTCCATGCCTGCTCAAGGTATGGTATATGAGTCATTGGTAGAGAACACGGCAGAAGGCATTCAGCCCTTGCTTGCGGAATCATGGGATATTTCCGAGGACGGAAAGGTCTATACCTTTCATTTGCGAAAAGACGTAAAGTTCCAGGACGGAGAACCTTTCAACGCCGAGGCGGTCAAAGCTAATTTTGACGCGGTCCAGGCCAATAGTGAGAAACATGCGTGGATTAAGCTGTCCACCAAAATTGTGAGTACAAATGTCATTGATGAACATACGGTTGAACTGGTGCTGTCCAGCACCTATTATCCGACATTGGTTGAATTGTCCATGACCCGGCCCTATGTGTTCATTTCTCCCAAAGACATGATCAATGGCGGGACCAAAGATGGTGTGAATGGTTACCATGGAACAGGGCCATACATGCTTACGGAGCATAATGTAGACGAGAATGCGACGTTTGAGGCGAACGAAAGTTATTGGGGAGGCAAACCCGAGATTCAAAAAATCGTAGCCAAAGTTCTCCCGGCAGGAGAGACAACCTTTCTGGCCCTGCAAAAAGGCGAAATTGACTTCGTGTTCACCGATGACCGGGGTGCGGACAGTATTGATGTTCATGCCATGAATCAACTGGCGGAATCAGGGGAGTATCAGGTCATACGAAGTGAACCGATGAACACAAGCATCATTGCGGCCAACAGCAGCAAAAAGCATAACCCGGTCAGTGAAACAGCCGTTCGGGAAGCCATTTGGCATGCCATTGATCGGGATACCATCAGCAACGACATCTTTGAGGGAACACAGACACCTGCCCAGACTTTATTCTCTTCCAATGTGAACTACGCCGACGTGGAATTGAAGACACGGCCTTATGATGTAAGTTCAGCAGAGAAGCTGCTGGACGAAGCGGGCTGGACTTTAGGCAGTGGTGCTGCTGTACGAACCAAGGAAGGGCAAGAGCTGAAGATGGATTTATATTATGACAGCAACTCCTCTACGCAGAAAACACAGGCTGAATACATTCAGAATGAATTGAAAAACATCGGTATCCAGCTATCGATCATCGGCGAAGAATCCTCATCCATCGCTAACCGAAGATCAACGGGCGAGTATGATCTGCTGTTTAATCAAACGTGGGGGCTGGCTTATGATCCACAGAGCACCATTTCTGCCTTTGCCTCAAGCTCAGCCTATCTGCATACAACAAGCGGAATGCCTGATGCCGAGGAACTGTACGCCAAGATTGAAGACGTGATGGTGTCCACCGATGAGAGTGCAAGGAAAGCACTGTATGCTGACATCATGAATATGGTTCACGAGGAAGCTGTGTTTATCCCTCTTACCAACGGAAGCATGACAATCGTGGCACCCAAAAATTTGGATGGCATTGCGTTTAAGCAGACCCAGTTTGAGCTGCCATTTGAGCGTATGAAATTTCAATAGGTTCCATTGGATTTTATGTGAAAAAGGAGATGGATATGGGGAGTTTTATCGTCAAACGGATTCTGCTCGCAATACCCCTGCTGCTGATTATTTCGTTTCTAACCTTTGTTCTGATTAATCTGTCACCGCTGGATCCTGCCGTTGTTGTACTCCAGGCGCAGGAAGTTCCGCAGATTACGGATGAGCTGATTGCCCAAACCAAGGCGGAGCTCGGCATGGATCGGCCGTTTATGATTCAATATGGAAACTGGCTGCTGGCCTGTCTTCAGCTGGACTTTGGCGATTCCTATGTAACCGGAAATTCCGTCTGGTCCATGATTGGCCCGGCATTTGTGAACACGCTCAAATTAACGCTGATATCTTCTGTCTTCATTATTCTCTTCTCGATCCTGTTAGGTGTGATCTGTGCGATGAGGGAAGGGAAGATGATGGATAAGTCTGTACGTGGCTTCTCCTTCCTGCTCACGGCGATACCTTCCTACTGGCTTGCAGCTATGCTGATCTGGTACTTCTCCGTCAAGCTTGATCTGCTGCCCACCAGCGGAATGGATTCACCGCAGAGCTATATTCTTCCGGTCATTGTCATTACGGTAAGTTATGTAGGTATCTACTTCAGGAGCGTCAGAAGTTCCATGCTTAATAATTTAAACGAAGATTATGTTCTATACGCGCGAGCCAGCGGAATCCCCGAGAGAAAGGTAACACGGCATATCTTGCGGAATTCGCTGCAGGTGTCCGTTTCCATCTTTTGTATGGCCATCCCTATTGTGCTTGGAAGCACGGTTGTGATTGAAAATGTGTTCGCCTGGCCAGGTCTGGGCCGATTAAGCGTCAGATCCATCCTGAGCCGGGATTTTCCGATTATCCAGGCGTACGTGCTTATTCTGGCTGTCACTTTTGTGCTGTTTAATACGCTTTCCGATATCGTGAACGCGGCACTGAATCCCAAGCTTAGAAAGGAATTCTAATGAGAAACCTTCGCAATTTAAGCCAGGATAAGCTCGCCATGGCGTCTCTTGCCTTTATCGTTGTGATGATTGTCGCTGGCATTTGTGCTCCCTTGTTTGCACCGCATGATCCCGAAGAGGTGAACATGAAGCTCAGATACGCATCAGCATCGTGGTCGTATCTCCTTGGCAATGATCATCTGGGCAGATGTGTGTTGTCGAGGCTGATCTATGGCATTCGGCCAAGTGTACTGTGGGTATTGGTTGCTCTGCTGGCCTCTGTTCTTTTGGGGGCCCTCGTGGGGTTCATCTCTGGTTACTTCAAAGGAAGAACCGATGCCATCCTCATGAGGATCTGTGATATTATGCTTTCTTTTCCGGGATACGTGATGACGCTTGCGGTAGTTGGCATTTTGGGTGCAGGTCTTGAAAATATTCTGATCGCCTTTGTGGTCATGAAATGGGCATGGTTTGCCCGGGTTATTCGTACATCGGTCATGCAATATTCCGAGATGGATTATGTGAGATTCGCCCGGGCTTCGGGTATCAGCCACCTGCGCATCATTCACAAGCACATTTTGCCCGTTACCTTTTCCGACATTGCTGTCATTTCGAGCAGCTCCATTTGCTCCATGATCCTGCAAATTTCCGGGCTGTCGTTTCTCGGATTGGGTGTTCAGGCACCGCAAGCCGAGTGGGGCATGATGCTGAATGAGGCCAGAGAAGTCATGTTCTCCAGGCCAGAGCTGATGCTTGCGCCAGGTCTGGCAATTGTTTTGGTCGTATCGGCATTCAATTTTCTGTCCGATGCGCTGCAAGTGGCGCTTGACCCCAAATTGATGACGTCCAAACCGGGCGGCAAGCTTCGCGGAAGGAAGAGAGGTGAACAGGTGTCTTATGAATATATTGGAAGTTGAGCAACTGCGGATATGGGATGCCCATACGGAAGAAGTCATCGTGCCCAATAGCTCATTCCAGTTGAAGCAAGGTCAGTGCCTCGCCATTGTAGGGGAAAGTGGGAGTGGCAAGTCGATGACATGCAGGTCCATCATGCGCCTGAATAAACCAGCCATCCGGCAGTCCGGCCGGATTCTGTTCCAAGGGGTAGATTTGAACCAGCTCACCGAGCAGGAAATGCGCAAAAAAAGGGGCCGGAATCTGTGCATGATTCTCCAGAACGGAATGGGTGCATTTGACCCCTCCTGCGTGATCGGTGTTCATCTGAGAGAGACCCTTCAGGCGCATTACGGATGGAATGCCAAGGAAGTGGAGCAGAACATGAAATTGGCCATGGAACGCGTCATGCTGAGAAATCCGGTGCACATCATGAATCAATATCCTCACCAGTTGTCAGGAGGCATGCTGCAGCGAATCATGATTGCGCTGGCACTCGTGCTGGAACCGGATGTGATCATAGCGGATGAACCTACAACGGCTCTGGATACGATTTCCCAATACGAAGTGATCGAGCAGCTGATCCAATTGCGGGAACGGATGGGATGCTCCATGATCTTTATTTCGCATGATCTGGGAGTCGTACGGAAGATCGCGGATGAGGTTCTGATCATGAAGGATGGACATATTGTGGAGTCGGGCAGCATTCACTCCGTCTTTTCGAAACCGCAGCACCCGTATACACAGTTTTTGGTATCCACCCGCCGGGAGCTAAGCCATCATTTCAGGCAACTGATGCAGGAGGAACAGCATATTGCTAAACGTTGATCATGTTCATAAATCCTATCCACTAGGCGGCTTGTTTTCCGGAGGCCGGAAATCCGTTCTGCATGATGTCAGTTTTGAATGCTCGCGCGGAGAATGCCTGGGTATCATCGGGGAGAGCGGGAGCGGAAAATCCACCTTGGGCAGACTGATTTTGGGGATGGAACGCCCGGAGCAAGGGAAGATTTCGCTCGAAGGCAGATCTGTGCTGGACAGAAAGGCGAGAAGGGGCCGGATCAGTGCTGTTTTTCAGGATTACAAGTCGTCGATCAATCCGTTTTTTACGGTCGAGGAAGCCATTATGGAACCATTACGCCTACAAAAAAAGAATCCGGAAGGCAATGCCCATTCGCTCAAAATCGATGTGCTGCTTAGCCAGGTGGGGCTGGACAACTCATACCGATCCAGGTACCCACATGAATTGTCAGGAGGAGAAGTTCAGCGGGTTTGTATCGCCAGGGCCATCTCAACAGAGCCTCAGTGCATTGTGCTGGACGAAGCAATCAGTTCATTGGACGTATCGGTTCAGACTCAGGTGCTCCATGTGCTGAAAGAGCTGAAGGAGATCTATCAGTTGACTTATATTTTTATCACCCATGATATACAGGCAGCTGCTTATATTTGTGACAGAGTGGTCATTTTCAGGGAGGGTCGCATAGAAGAAATGGTGCCCATCGAGCAGCTGAGAACCGTGAAGTCCGAGTATGCGAGAAAGCTGCTGGATCATTTAATTACTTTCTAAAGGAGAACACACCGTGAGTGGAGCATTGTCATGGCCTTTTCTGCGTTTATATCTATTGACGCTCTTATACTTTAGCGCTAACGCCATCCTCAATGTCATCATCCCTTTAAGAGGTGAATCATTAGGGGCAAGCAGCACTGTCATTGGTCTCGTCATGGGAGCGTACATGTTCACAACGATGTTTTTCAGGCCATGGGCAGGTCAGATTATCCAAAAGCATGGCCCGATCAGAATTCTTCGAATCATTCTGATTCTGAATGGGCTGGCGCTGATCCTGTATACCTTTACCGGATTGGGGGGCTATTTTGTAGCCCGTGCCCTGCAAGGTGTGTCTACCGCCTTTTTCTCCATGGCGCTCCAGATCGGCATCATCGATGCATTGCCCGAGAAGGATCGTTCACAGGGGATTTCATACTACTCCCTCTTTTCCTATATTCCGGGCATTGCCGGGCCGGTGCTTGCTCTGGGACTGTGGAATGCGGGCGGAATGGATTATTTCTCAATCTTCATGATCGTGATTGCCATGATAACGGGACTGTTTGGTTACAGTATCAGGATGGACAAGACGAAGGAACCAGGGATTGACGCAGCACAGGACAAGACTGGACAGAAAACGGGTATGCTGGCTTCCTTCGGGGAGCTGATCCAAAATCCGTTTTTGTTCAAATGCAGTGTCATTATGCTCATCTCGTCGATTGTGTTCGGTGCCATAACCGCGTTTATTCCGCTTTACGCTCCACAATTGAATCACGGAAATGCCGGCGTGTTTCTGATGATTCAGGCCGCAGTCGTTGTGGTTGCCCGTATTGCGCTTAGAAAAAAAATCCCCTCGGACGGAACATGGCACTCTTCATTTATGATGGGAACGATGCTGCTTCTGACACTCGCTGCTGCGTGCGTAGGACTGTCCATGCAGGCAGGAGGAATCCTATTTTATCTGGGCGCGGGACTCATGGGAATTGCGCAGGCAATCGTATATCCAACGCTGACAACCTATCTGTCCTTTGTCCTGCCACAGACGAACCGCAACGTGCTCATTGGTTTATTCATTGCAACGGCGGACTTGGGCGTTTCGCTTGGGGGTGTCGTTATGGGACCAGTCGCTGACCTGTCTTCTTTTTCCGGAATGTATTTGATATGTGCAGTACTTGGAGCGCTGATGATTATTTTTGCGTATGACCGTAGGGGACTATTGTCAGCAATGAGATCGAAGGAAGGCTGATGCGGAATGCGTCGGCTTTTTTCTGTTGTTTCAGTGTAAGCATACGAAGTAAGCATACAATTTCATTGACAAGACAAGCAGTATACGATAAATTGTCCTTTTAATCATAATGATTACGATTATTTGGTACAGATGTTCCGGCCATAGTGAGAAAGTGGGGACAAACTATTGGATGCTACTGCAAACAATCATGGCAAATTAAATCCGGTCTCGTTTTCCTTTATCCGGTTTTATATGCTGGCTTTTTTATTTTTTGCCGCAAATTCGGCCTTAACGATTATTCTTCCACTGAGAAGTGAGGCAGCAGGGTTAAGTCAGGCCGAAATTGGCCTCATGATGGGAGCTTACATGTTCACTTGTATGCTTTTGAGGCCACTGGCTGCACAGCTTCTGGGGAAACATGGTCCCCTCCGGGTCATGCAATGGCTGCTGCTTTTGCATGCCGTAACACTGGTGCTTTTCATGATTGGTGATGTGGATGCTTACCTCTGGCTTCGGGCATTGCAAGGCGTGGCGACTGCGTTTTTCTCCATGACCATGCAGGCTGGCATTGTGGAAAAGCTCGAAGATAGGGACCGGGCACAGGGGTTATCGATGTATACACTCTTTACGATGGTTCCCTCTCTTATCGTTCCGATTCTGGCGATACAAATCTGGGAAAGTGCCCGCGAGATATGGTTTACGGTCCTCATGATTGGTTTGGCTGTACTGCCACTGCTAATCGGATACCGTGTAGATCTGCCCAGGCGTACGGTGCAAAATCAGTCATATACGCTAAGGGACATGATCCGCTCCTTTCGTGGTATTTGGCGCAGTACACCACTGTTGATCAGCAGCGTAGTCATGCTGTGTGCTTCCTGCGTATTTGGAGCAACGGCGACGTTTCTTCCGCTGTATATGGTATCGACGGGACTTGCGAGTGCCGGGGTGTTTTTAACGATCCAGGGACTGGTTGTTATTCTATGCCGATTTATGCTGCGCAAAAAAATACCTTCCGACGGCAGCTGGAATACCTGGCTAATTGCCGGATTACTGCTGTGTGCAGCTCTGGGAACCCAGATGCTCGCACTGCTGGAGCTCATTGGTCCCCTGGTGTACTTGTCCGCGGTGTTTAGTGGTTTTGCCCTGGCACTCATGTATCCCACATTAACGACATACCTGTCTTTCGTGCTCCCTGCCGATTCCAGGTATGTATTGATGGGCATGTTCATGTCCTCCTACGATCTGGGTTTCTCCTTGGGCGGACTCGCCATGGGCTTGATTGTTCAGAACAGCTCCTATTCCACGATGTTTACGATCTGTACGTTACTTTCCTTGGTTGCCATGATGCTGGTCGTCATATTTAGAAAACGGATGGAATCAGGAAATGGAGAAAGGCTCTCTACTGCAAACTGAGAAAACTCTCTGGACAGGCAATGCTTTGTTATGTGCTGGTTTAACGACTCGTACTGGCTGACCTTAGACTGCTATTTGGATGCAAAAGTTAAAAGGCTTACGGACTAATTTTCGGGAGGCATCATGATGATGCGAACTACCGGAACCAGATCGTAGGTCTTTTTTTTACAGAAATGATTTGACAAGAGAAGCCAACAGGATTATAGTCATTGTTGTTAATCGTAATAATTACTAATAAGGCTGATAACCTATTGGCTGTCGCTATAAGGAGCAGATATAAATGATACAAAAGCAAGTTCCGGTAACGGTCCTCAGCGGTTACCTTGGTTCAGGTAAAACGACGGTGCTTAATCATGTATTGCACAATCGGCAGGGGCTTAAGGTAGCCGTCATTGTGAATGACATGAGTGAGGTGAACATTGATGCAGCGCTGGTCAAGGGGGAAGCCACGTTGTCAAGAACGGAAGAGAAGCTGGTTGAGCTATCCAATGGCTGCATCTGCTGCACGCTGCGGGATGATCTGATGCAGGAAATCGAGAAACTGGTGAACGAAGGCCGGTTCGATTATATCCTGATTGAATCCACGGGCATCAGTGAGCCAGTTCCGGTAGCGCAGACCTTTACATACGCCGATGAAGAATCGGGTATTGATCTGACAAGTCTGGCGAAGCTGGACTGCCTGGTAACGGTGGTGGACGCCAACCGGTTCTGGCATGATTTTGCCTCAGGACAGAGCCTTCTGGATCGGCATCAGGCAGCAGGAGAGGAAGATACCCGTGACGTGGTGGATTTGTTGATTGACCAGATTGAGACGTGTGATGTCCTGCTGCTGAACAAATGTGATCTGGTCGATGAAGTGGAGCTGAACAAGCTTGAAGGTATCATCCGTAAACTTCAGCCCCATGCCAAGATTATTCGGACAGTGAAGGGGCAGGTGAATCCTGCTGAGATTTTGAATACCGGTCTCTTTGATTTTGAAAAAGCGAGCATGTCAGCCGGATGGATTCAGGAGCTGGAAAAAGAATCACACACCCCCGAGACGGAAGAGTACGGAATTGGCTCCTTCGTGTACCGTCGCAGAAAGCCATTCCATCCCTCACGTCTGGCTGAGTTCATGAGCTACTGGCCGGAAGAGGTCGTTCGCGCCAAAGGCCTGGTTTGGCTGGCGGCTGAAGGAGACGTTGCAGCAAGCCTGAGCCAGGCGGGGCCTTCCATTCAGTTTGGACCTGCAGGACACTGGGTCGCGGCCTTGCCGGAAGCGGACAAGGAATTGATTTTTCGCACCGAGCCGGATGTCCTGGAAAAATGGGATGCCCAGTGGGGAGACCGTCAGACCGAGCTGGTGATGATCGGGATCGAGATGGAGCGTGACATGATTGAGGATGAGCTGGACCAGTGTCTGCTTAGTGATGAGGAGATGCAAGCCGATTGGGGAGGGTTTGATAATCCCCTGCCGTGGCCTGTTGAAACTGTCTGATCGGAAGAAGGTTCTGTAATCGGAATTGTAAGGTGTAACATGTTCAAAAAAATCGTAGAGGAGCTGTAAATGATGGCCAAAAAATCAAAAGTCGTTCGTGAAAAACAGCGTCAGGCAACGGTAGCCAAGTACGCAGAGTTGCGCCGGGAGCTGAAGGAAAAAGGAGATTACGAAGCACTGCAGAAGTTGCCGCGTAACGCCTCTCCAACGAGATTGAAAAATCGCTGCGAACTGACGGGACGTCCAAGAGGATATTTGCGCAAATTCAAGGTTTCACGTATTGTCTTCCGCGAACTGGCCCATCAGGGACAGGTTCCGGGTGTGACCAAGTCCAGCTGGTAAAATGGATGAGCCATTCATTTGATTATGATTGTGTCATCGTAGGAGGGGGGCCAGCCGGTATCGGTATGGCCTCTGTTCTGCAGGATCTGGGTATGACTCGATTCACTGTTCTGGAACGCCATGAAGTTGGGGCGACTTTTCTAGCATGACCTGAGGAAATGCGACTGATCACGCCTTCCTTTACAAGCAATGCCTACGGCATGATGGATCTGAATGCGGTCGCGTTGAAGACATCGCCTGCGTATACGCTGGGCACAGAACATCCAACAGGATTGGAGTATGCACAGTATCTGCAGGTAGTGAGCCAGTATAGGAAATTACCTGTGCAAACGGGAGTGGACGTGTCAGAGGTAATCCCAGAGAATGACGGTTTTCGTCTGATTCACTCGGGTGGAGAATTACGTTCAAGGTATGTGATCTGGGCGGCTGGTGAATTCCAGTATCCTAAGCTGGATTCCTTTTCAGGGGCCGAATATGGTGTACATAGCAGCTTGTTCTCGAGCTGGACAGCAGTCCAGGGAGATGAATGTGTCATCATTGGTGGATATGAGAGCGGGGTGGATGCAGCTATTCACCTGAGCAAATTAGGAAAAAAAGTAACGGTGATTGATCGAAACAGTCGTGGTTTGTCCAAGGGGAGCAGTGATCCAAGTGTGGAACTCAGTCCCTATACCAAAGATCGCCTCCGAACGGAAATGGTGCACGAGCGAATACACCTGATACAGGGGTACGAGGTTAAGTGGCTAGAGCCAGAAGAAACAGAAGGTTATGCCTTATACTGTGAAAATGAATTCGGTGATTCGCATTTAATTAAGACAGCGCAGGCTCCGGTTCTTGCGACAGGATTCCAAGGCAGTCTACACCTCATCGAGCATCTAATCGAGCGTAACAAGGAAGGTCAGCTCCAATTGGGAGCAGCCGATGAGTCGACGATTACTTCGGGACTGTTCGTCACCGGACCGCAAGTCCTGCATGACCACCTCCAATTTTGTTTTATATATAAATTCAGACAGCGCTTCGCCGTTGTGGCCAAGGCGATTGGAGAACGGCTTGGCCTGGATCTGACACCTCTGGATATCTATCGGCAGGAAGGAATGTTTCTCGACGACCTGTCTTGCTGTGGTGAAGATTGCACATGTTGAATTCTGTCTTGCAGCAAATTGATGAACCCAGCAAAGTAGTACTGGTCGGCTTGGAATCCGCAGGGAAATCAGCGCTCTTTCGGGGACTTTCAGGTAGGGATACCGGGGAAGAGGCCAATTTTCGCGGATCGACTGTTACCGTTCGGAGAACAGTATTGCCTGAATATGAGCATGAACTGATTGATACACCGGGAATCCGGCTGAAGGATGACAGTGTCACCACGATGCTTGCATTACGTCAACTGGCAGAAGCAGATACGATTGTGCTGGTTATACGTGCACCTTCGGTCAAGACGGATCTACCTTTACTACTCGACATGTTGGACATTGCAGGTATTAATGTCGTTTTGGTGCTCACTTTTGTCGATAAATGCGGTCCTGGATTAATGGATCAAGTCAGCTATTACCGTAAAGGTCTTGGCGTTTCTGTATTGCCGGTGAACGCAAAGCTTATACAGGATGACTCACGCGAGCTATTATTCAGAGCGATTGCAGCTGCCAGGCCGATGAAGAGAACTCCTGAAATTCAATCCCCGCCACCATCTGCTGTAATTGAACCGGCAGTGACTGTCTTTGAGCATTCAATTTGGGGTAGACTCTGGGCTCTGGCTGCACTTGTATTATTGTTTGCTGTACCGGTCTATGTAGCTTACCTGTTCTCCAACTGGATGCAACCTTATGCGGAGGATTGGATTGTTGAACCTCTTCGCGGGGCCATATCCGGCTTATGGAGTCCATTTCAATCCATATTTTTAGGAGATTACGGCATATTCAGTTTGGGATTATATTCGTTTATTTGGGCCTTTCCAGTGGTGTTTCTGATTGGAGTTAGTGTGGCAGTTACAGAGGAAAGCGGACTGAAAGACCGAATTACCGATTCACTGGACGGATGGATGCGAAAAATCGGCTTGAATGGAAAGGACTTGATTCCGGTACTCAGCGGTTTTGGATGTAATGTGGTCGCTGTGTTTCAGAGCCGCACTTGTAGTTCATGCACGCGCAGAACCTGTGTTTCCATGATCGCCTTTGGTTCGGCATGCAGCTATCAGATCGGTGCATCACTGTCGATATTCAGCTCGGGTGGAAAACCGTGGTTGTTCTTCCCTTATATGCTTGTACTTGTGCTTGTTGGTGCCCTTCATACCCGGCTGTGGAATCGAAAGCAGTTGGAGCCGACGGGGCCTTTGCTTGCTAACCGTACATTTCTGCAAAAGCCCTCATGGCGTTCCATAAGCTGGCGTGTGAAGTCCATAATGAAGCAGTTTCTTACACAGGCGATGCCTATATTTATCGGCATATGCATCGTGGCCACACTTTTGGAACAGACGGGTATCTTGTCTGTGCTGACCCGTGCATTGGCACCCGCACTTACACTTGTTCATCTGCCAGCTGAGGCTGCAGGAGGTATTTTATTTTCCATTTTGCGAAAAGACGGCCTGCTGGTGTTAAACCAGGATCAAGGTTCTTTCATTACAGGTTTGAGCGGAGAACAGTTATTCATTCTGGTATATCTTGCCTCCACATTAACGGCTTGTTTGGTTACGCTGTGGACGGTACGCAAGGAACTAGGAGCATTCTTTGCCTTAACAATGGCATCCAAACAGCTTTTAACTTCGATTGGGAGTGCCTTGCTGTTGACCTGGTTTTGGCAGGGAATTCTAATGACTATCTATTGATGTAAATGCTAAAAAGGAGTGAGATGCCATGCTGGACTCTTTTACGATCCGAAGAATTCAGTCGGTGATGAACGGTTATATCCATGAGAAAGTGCCCGCTCCACTGCGTACGATGGTGAAACTGACATATCAGATGAATGCAAGCGGACTGATTTTGACA
Organism: Paenibacillus sp. ACRRY; assembly: GCF_022346995.1. GTDB lineage: Bacteria > Bacillota > Bacilli > Paenibacillales > Paenibacillaceae > Paenibacillus. The sequence goes on from NZ_JAKRNM010000007.1 coordinate 190,282, forward strand.
GAAGAAAGGCCAGCCCAGGAACGCTATCAGTGGGACAAGATGGATATTGCCCAGTTTCATTGGGAAGGGAACCAATGGAAAGTCTATGCAAAAGATGAGCATGGCAGCGGATGGAATGTAGTGAATACCATTGAACCCGCTCCTCATTTCGAGGATTTGCTTGAGCAGGTTGAACAGGATGAGACAGGGATATTCTGGCGCTGAAGCAGTAATTGGCAAGAGTAATGAAATAAGGCAATAATTTTGTCAGGTATGTGCATTTTCGGATGAAAGAAACACAAGAGGGGATGGGAGCTGAAGTTAGTGTTTGACAAGGTGCAAAATAACACGGATGTGAGTGTCAAGCCCAGTAGGATGGTGCTGCCAGGCAAGGCTGAGCGGCTGCGGTTGTTTGGCTCGGTAGATCCCGTGCAAGGAGACAAGCCCCTTCGTAAGGAAGACATGCAGGATTTGCAGAATAGCAAAAATGATTTTCTCTTTGAGCTGCAGCAGGTGGGAATCAGTAATGTGAAGTATCCTCTGAATGTTATTTCAGCCAAAGACCCGGAAAAGTGGTCCACCATGGGAACCTTCCGGCTCACCACATCCTTGGATCGCGAGTCCAAAGGTGTTAACATGAGCCGGTTGATGGAACAGCTTCATTCCAGCTACCAGGGGGGTCTGAGTGATCGATTGCCGGACTTGGTTGTCTTGACACGGCAGCTTGCGGAGCAGATGAATCAGCCAAAAGCAGAGCTGAAGGTGACGTATCCCTGGTTTTACGAACGTGCGGCACCTGTTACGGGTTTGCCCGGATTGAATCATTCACTGGCCTCCATCACCGTGGGCTGGGAAGCAGGCAAGTCTCCGGTGATCGGTGCGGGCTTGGATATACAAATTACTACGTTATGCCCGTGTTCCAAGGAAATTAGTGAATATAGTGCGCACAACCAGCGTGGAATGCTGCGCATACATATTGATGGGAAACGAGGAGAACTGCTTCCGGGTTATTGGAAGGAAGAATTGTTGAATGCAGCAGAGTCCAATGCGAGCAGCTGTCTGTACCCCGTACTCAAGAGGCCGGATGAGAAAAGGGTAACGGAACATGCTTATGAGAACCCGCGGTTTGTTGAAGATATGGTTCGTTTGGTCGCAGCCGATCTGTATGAGAAGCACTGGATACGCAAATTCCGGGTCGATTGCCGAAATGAGGAATCCATTCATCAGCACGATGCAGTTGCACGCATTGTATATGACAAGTCCAGAACTCCCTGAAATGATGTTTGAGGAGAACCTTATATATGAAGCAAAAAGGAAAAGACGCCGCGAGATGCACGGCGTCTTTTGCGTTTGGCTGTGGTTTGTTTGAATCAAGCTATACTTCGTACAAAATCTCACCTGTACGGGAAACGTCATAGCCTTCGAAGGACTGCAGTTCCTGTCTGAACTCCGAAGATTGAAGAATGCGCAGGACCGAATCGGTCCACATCTCATTGCCCGGTTTCTTTAACATAACCAGATCATAGCGCTCCTGAGTGAGTGGAATGAAATCAACCTGACCGACAAGACGTGCAGCCTTTTCAATGCCAATGCCGACATCCGCTTCACCGGAACTGATTTTGGCGGCAACACCCATATGGCTGGTCTCTTCCAGGTTATAACCGATCAGGCGGGAGGAAGGAATCCCGTGCAAACGCAGCTGCTCATCAAGCAAGACACGCGCTCCGGAGCCTTTCTCGCGGTTAGCGAGCCGCAGGTCAGGCTGATCCAGGTCTGCCCAGCCCTGTAAGCCGAACGGGTTACCGCGATGTACATACAATCCTGCTGGTCTTGAGAGCAGGTTTACAACGACGTAGGACCAGCCAATCAGAATTTTTCGGATGTAAGGCAAATTGTATTCGCCCGTATCCCCATCGAGCAGATGAGTGCTGACCAGGTCAGACTCACCGCGGTACATGGAGATGAGCCCGTCCAGGCTGCCCATGAAAGAACGCAGTGGCCGAATGTCCCGTGAGTGTTTCTCCATATGGCGCATAAGAATATCCAGGCTCACGTCCTGCCCGGTAATGACGACATGCCGGGCAGCATGGGAGACAGAAGAGTCTCCCCGTATCAGGCTGGGAGCATCGGATGTTAGCCTGGATGAGGCATTAGAATGGTCGTCTAGAGGTGCAGTCAAAGGTTTACTCGAATCAATGCTTTCGGTCACAGGCACTGAGCCCAAGGGATGAATCGAAGTGGAGCGCTGTCCGGTTGGAGATTGCAGCTGCTTGGAACGCCGCTTATATGCTTCCAGGTCGGTGGCATCAATTCTCATTTGTTTGCCGACGCGATAAGCGACAAGGTCTCCTTTTTTAATCAGGTCATACACGGTTAGTTTGGATATTTTGAGCAGCTTGGATATTTCTTCGGTCGTATAGGATTGCTCCTCTGTCATGTGTGAAGATCCTCCTTCAGGTGGCAAAAGCATATATGATTAAGTTCATCAACATCATGTGTAGTTTGCTAAAAGGTTTGATACAGTCTCTTGTACTATACCATTAACTGCAGGAGTGTATAAACTAGACCTTCCCATTTGATCGATCTTATGTATAATGAAATATAATTAATTATAACTAGTTATAACTAAATATAACATGTAGAAGGATCAGGGGGAGAAGAAATGAGAAAAAGAATAGGATACATACTGGGGAGCATGTCTCTCGGAATGGCACTTGTATTGGCGGGTTGTGGTGCTGGTGCGGACAGTGCGGATTCATCTACGGCAGTTGAGCCGGTGTCCTCGGCACCTGCGACATCGGGAGATGCCAATTCAGCAGAGAATACAGAGCCGCAGGAAACCGTAGAATTAACGATCTCCGCGGCAGCTAGTCTGACCGATGCGATGAAAGAAATTGAAACAGACTATGAGCTTGCTCATCCTTCTATTGAACTCAACTTTAACTTCGGGGCATCGGGGGCACTGCAGCAGCAGATTGAGCAGGGTGCACCTGCTGATATTTTTGTATCAGCGGCAACGAAAAACATGAATACTCTGGTAGACGAGAACCTGATTGCAGCTGCTGATCAGAAAAATTTGCTGCAAAACTCACTTGTTGCGATCATTCCAGCAGATAGTGAAAATGCAGTATCGAGCGAGCAGGATCTGACAGCTGATTCCGTTAAAACTGTAGCCATCGGGATTCCAGAAAGTGTCCCAGCCGGAACCTATGCGAAGGAAGCACTGACGAATGCAAAAATGTGGGATCAGCTCGAAAACAAGCTTGTACAGGGCAAGGATGTCAGACAGGTTCTCCAATATGTGGAGACTGGGAACGCAGACGCGGGATTTGTGTACAAAACGGATGCACTGACCTCGGATCAGGTGAAAATTGCATTTGAGGTGGACAAGAACAGTTATACACCGGCCAATTATCCGGTAGGCATTATTGAGGGCACGAAACACCGGACAGAAGCAGAACAATTTTACTCGTATTTGCAAACCCCTGAAGTGCTGGATGTATTTGCGAAATACGGATTCTCAGTTCCGGAATGATCGGTACGGAGATAGACTGGTCAGCGTTCTGGTCACCTGTCCGCCTGTCACTTCAGGTTGCTCTGTTGTCCAGCATCATTGCAGCATTGCTCGGCATTGCGGTAGCCTGGCAGATGTCACGCCGCTCTTTTCGTGGCAAAATTGTGCTAGAAACCGTGTTTATGCTGCCGCTGGTGCTTCCACCGACCGTCGTTGGCTTTCTGCTGCTCGTTTTGCTGGGCCGCAAAAGTTTGCTGGGACAATGGATTGAAGCCATCTTCTCGGCGCCGGTGATCTTCTCCTGGTGGGCGGCAGTGATTGCCTCGGTGGTTGTAGCCTTCCCGCTGATTTATCAGACCATGAAGTCCGGTTTCAGCGGTATTGATAAGGATCTGGAGGATGCGGGCAGGTCGATTGGGGCGAATGAGTGGCAGGTGTTTCGCTACATTTCGCTGCCGCTTGCAGGACGTGCATTGATGACTGCTTTTATATTGGGATTCGCTCGTGCACTGGGGGAATTCGGGGCGACACTGATGATTGCGGGAAATATTCCTGGCAAAACCCAAACGGTACCTACTGCCATCTATGTTGCAGTGGATTCCGGTAATCAGACCATGGCATGGGCATGGACAGGTTCCATCATTATCATCTCATTTGTTATGCTGCTTCTAACGAGGCAGCCAAACCAGGAAAAGGCTTGAACAGATGCAAGGTAGATACGGAAGATTTAAATGACGAGGACCCGCCAAGGACTACACCTTGAAGCGGGTTTTATGTTGTAAAGGTTGATTATTTTTTTTGAGAGATCTTATTTTGGAGTCATTTTATCGTATAACGGACTTGAGGAATAGTGCGCTCCAATTCAAACGATCTATATGTAGATAGAAAACTTCTATGCACAAAAAAACCAAAAAAATTTCCAAATTTCGTACTTTCAACCCTCGCCTAAAGCAGTCCTTTTCCTGTAAAATAGAAGTAACTGATTCCAGCCAAGCACTGAAATAAGGAGAGAGACGACAATGAATACTAAACCTGATTGCGGCGTAGCGTTGCAAATCGACGATTATCTGGATCTTTTGCATTTTGCCATCCAAATTCAGGATCAGGAATGGCAGCAGTCCCTTATCCACCAGCTCAAGATATTTCAGCCGGCAGCGGAGCAGCAGCGGACACCAGAAGAGGAATTATGGACACGGCTGGATTATATCAATAGTAAGCTGACGGGGCTGTGCAACCAGTTGCATGCAGCACACACCCAGGATGAACGCGACAAATGTAAAGAACGAATTGGCCTCCTGCAATCCCAGCGGCTGGAAGTCGCACGTAAAATTACATGGGCCAGTCGCAGATAGATAACATCATGAATCGAAGAAGCCTTTTCTCAACCAGACCGGTCGGGGAAGGGCTTTTTTAGGTTTATGAATTCATAAGAAATGTCCGGATAGAGAAGTTCTATAACATTATCAGGATGTCCTATTAGGCTTCTATTGCCTCAGGATAACTCAGGGTGATATTCTTTGATCAACCTAATTCCGACTATACAAGTAAGAATGGTTAGTTAAGAATCGGAGAAATGGGAGTGCACATTATATTGGCTGTGTAACACAGCCTGTGGAGGAGATCGGGAATGGCTAAAAAATGGGGGATTCATCAATTTCGGACAGCGCTGCTGTTCGTAACTATGCTCGCGGTGCTGGCAGGATGCAGCACAGGCAATGCTTCAAATGAAGCGGAGACCACATCTGCGTCCGGTCAAGATACAGTGAAGAAGATTATCGTAGGTACAGGTACGCAATTTCCGAATGTGTGCTTCATTGATGAGAATGGCAAATTGACTGGATACGATGTGGAATTGATTCGCGAGATTGATAAACGGCTGCCCGAGTATGAGTTTGAGTTCAGCACCATGGAGTTCAAAAACCTGCTGCTTAGCCTGGAGACGAAAAAAATTGATCTGATCGCTCACCAAATGGAAGTGAATGAAGAGAGACAGGCAAAGTTCCTGTTTAATGATGAAGCTTATAATATTTTCCCGAACAAAGTGGTCGTGAGCCAGAAAAACCAGGATGTGAATTCCATTGACGATCTGAAAGGGAAAAAACTGATTGTGGGTGCAACGAGCAATGCAGCTGTGCTGGCTGAGAAGTGGAATGCGGACAATGGCAACAGCATTGATATCGTATACTCGGGAGCCGGTGAAGACACGATTACCCAGATTAAATCAGGCCGGGTGGATGCAACGATTAGTACACCGTTCGCCATCGACTATCAGAATAAGGCTGTGGATGCCCAATTAAAAACGGTGGGAGAAGCTTTATCAAATTCCAAAGTATATTTTATCCTCAACAAGGATGAGCAGGAACTCAAAGCCAAGGTGGATGAAGCTCTCAAATCAATCAAGGAAGACGGAACATTAAGCAAGCTGAGCACAGAGTGGCTTGGGGCGGATTATACGGTTGAAGAGTAGCCTGAGAAAGGTGTGCAAGCGGTAATGGGAAAAGCATTCGATATATCCTTGGTTCTGGATTTCATCCCGGAACTGTTAAGGTATCTGCATATAACTTTGATCGTACTGGGCGGGTCGATTGTGCTTGGTCTGGTAGGCGGTGTGCTGCTGGCAGTTCCTAGACTCTACCGAATTCCGGTACTGAGTCAGCTCGCCACCCTGTATGTATCTTTCATGCGCGGCACACCGATTCTCATCAAGCTGTTTCTGGTCTATTACGGTCTGCCCGAACTGCTTAAGCCGATTGGCATTGACCTGTCGAGAACCGATCCGCTGGTATTTGTCATCGTGACCTATGCACTTAGCGATGCTGCATCCTTTGCGGAGATCTTCCGCGGAGCCGTTCGCAGTGTTGACAAGGGCCAGACCGAGGCGGCATATGCAGCAGGGATGACTACGTTTCAGTCCTTTCGGCGGATCGTAGTCCCCCAAGCGCTTATTGTGGCTTTCCCCAATATGGCGAATACGCTGATCGGCTCGCTCAAGGACACGTCCCTTGCTTTTTCCATCGGTGTCATGGATATGGTGGGCAGAGGGCAGACGCTGATCTCGGCAACGTCACATGCGCTTGAGGTGTATATCAGCTTGTCGGTTGTTTATTATGTCATTGTTATTGTCCTTGAAAAAGGGTTTGCTCTTGCTGAACGTAGACTGCAGCGTCATGAACGCAAAAGCACGATACCTAAGTCAGCGGTCAGAGCTGAGCGCCTGAAACGAATAGCGGGGTGAGCATATGTCCATTGATCTCCAGTTTATTTATACGTCCTTCTTCAAAATTCTGACGGCATTGCCACTGACACTCGTGATAACGATTGTGCCGCTGATTGCAGGTTTTGGGATCGGTCTTGCCACTGCGCTGATTCGAATCTATCAGGTGCCATGGATTCACCGGGTAGCCGCCTTCTACGTTTCCTTTCTGCGAGGTACGCCGATGCTCATGCATCTGTTTCTGATCTATTACGGTATACCGATGATTATTGATAAACTCTCTGCACGGTACGGATGGGCTTTTCAATCGGCTTCCATACCTATTCTGGTGTTTGTATTGATTGCCTTCTCGCTGACAGCTGGAGCGTATATGTCCGAGATTATCCGTTCAGGTATTCTGGCTGTGGACCGTGGACAGATGGAGGCTGCGCATGCCGTAGGCATGAGTACCTCACAGGCTTTGCGGCGCATCATTCTCCCTCAGGCCATCGGTGCTGTATTGCCCAATCTGTGCAGCATGTTTGTCGGATTTCTCCATGGATCGACCCTGGCCTTCACGGTTTCACAGATGGATATTCTCGGAAAGGCAGATGTCGTTGCATCAGTCAGTTTGAAGTTTCTGGAGGCCTTCATTGCAGCGGCAGTTATCTATTGGGGTCTGACAATCATCGCCGAACGGATCACTGCGCTGCTCGAACGCCGGGTTGCCTTGTATAGCAAAGGAGGGGTTTCATGATTACACTAAGCAATATACACAAGTCTTTTGGCAAGCAGGAAGTGCTGAAAGGTATTGATCTTACGGTAGAGCAGGGGGATGTGGTCGCCATCCTTGGACCCAGCGGGTCGGGCAAAACAACATTGCTGCGCTGTGTGAATTTTCTGGAACGTGCGGATGAAGGTAAGGTCCAAATCAGCGGATTGGGAGTGGACTGCAAACATGCGCGCAAACACGATATCGTGCAGATCAGACGGAAAACGGCCATGGTTTTCCAGCATTACAATTTGTTCAAACACAAAACGGTGCTGGATAACGTCACGGAAGGGCTAATCGTGGCACAGAAGATGACCAAGGCGGATGCCCGTGCACGTGCCCTGCGTGTTCTTGAACAAGTAGGGCTTTCTGCCAAAATCAACGAGTATCCAAGCATGCTGTCCGGCGGACAGCAGCAGCGGGTCGGCATTGCCCGCGCACTGGCTCTGAATCCAGAGGTCATTCTGTTCGATGAACCAACTTCAGCCCTCGATCCAGAGCTTGTCGGAGAGGTATTATCGGTCATTCGTTCGATTGCCCAGGAGGGCATCACCATGATCGTTGTTACCCATGAAATGGGTTTTGCCCGTGAAGTGGCGAATCGGGTTATCTTCATGGATGGGGGGCATGTCGTGGAGCAAGGAACACCTGAGGAGATCTTTCTACGGCCCAAACAGGAACGAACCCGCCAATTCCTGAGCCGATACTCCTCCGATTGGAGTTATGTTATTTGACGATATAGGCGCAAGCTGGAGTAACTGACGATCCCGGCCCGGCATATGCTGTAGCAGGCAAATGCTGATAGGCCGGGTTTTTCTATGGGTGAAGCAGGCCGTGACGGTAAGGAGGAGGACCATGCAGAGCAAAGTTGATGAAATACTCACACATATTGCACACTCACACCAGCAGCTTGCACGAGTATTGGATGCCAAACGTCAAGTCGCTGTGCGGATGTCTGAAATTATTAATCATTTGCCGGATATCGAACCGGAGCTGGATGGCGTAGAGGGTCTGCTGGATAGCTCTGGACAAATCAACAAAAGCATTATCTCCTATTTGGGTGGCCTTGCGGATCTGGAAGAAGCTGTTGCCGAAACGCTGACCCAGGTCATGCGGGAGATAGCGGGTCAAGAGGAAGAATAAGCCCGGAAGGCGGGTGAGAGAACATGAGCAGAGAACAAAGTCTCATTCTGATGCTTGATGCTGCAGCCAAGATGCAATGGAACATTGCACTGATCTTGGAAGCCAAGGCGATTGAAGCTGAGAAAGTTCGGAATTGGGCGCTGAATCATCTGAACGGCGAATCATTTCTAACCCACGGTGACCAGGTGGCAGAACCGCTGAAAATGCATGATCAACTGGTTGAGATGCTGGAAGGATTAACCCGGATGGAAACAGGACTCTGCAACAACTTGAAAGCTGTCATGGTTGATAACAGTGCTGAAGAAGGCGGGATGGACGGAGGCATGTTTGGCGGCATGGATCTTGGGGACTTGGGAAAATGAGTCTGCTGCAGCGTGAGCAGGAAGTTAAACTGGCCCTCATTGAATCCATTGCACACAGCCAGCAGGCCCTGGCTCGCATCCTGGACAGTGTAGCCAGTGTAACCGCTCATTCGGAAGTATCTGCCCGCAATCTCGCCGAGAACATTCGTCTGCTGAGCAGGTATCAGGAAGAAATGTCCCGTATGGTTACGGGAATCAGGCTGGCTCGAATCCAGCAAGGGGAGCCCGGCTTGCCGTGGCTCAAAGAACCTGAATATGCGGTGCGTATCGTTCGGGACATACAGGAGGAATGTTGATATGTTGAGAAAGAAAAAGTTGAAGCTTAGAACGAAAAGAGCTTTGCTTGCACGTGGTGCCCGTCTGCGCAAAATCCGTAAGCTGCGTGCCATCAAAGGCAAACGTGTACTGCACAAACGCACGCTTAAAGGACGTAGTGCGTGGCTCAAAAAAAAGAAACGTTCGGTACGGCGGCACCGGAGTCCGAAGCCCGTACAACCAGTCGTCCCGGCTACCCCTACCGATCCGAACCCGGACAACGCGTACAGTCAGGGCTACAACGAGGCGTACAACGAGGGATTCAACGCGGGTTTCGCCAAGGGTTTCGAGGACGGACATCAGTTGGCATACAAGGCACAATAACCGAATAGGCCTGGTTAGCGGCAGAGGGATCGCTGCAGCTCCAGCATATAGGATCACCCGGGGGGATATTTCCCTCCGGGTGATTTGCATGGCCGCAGAAGCGGACATGCCCGTACAGGCCAATGTGGAGGGCAGACGCCAATTTTGCGCCTTGCAGGACACCCGTCCATGATGCATCTGACCCCGGGGCATATCCTTTAGAGGGAAGACCAATCTCGGGGAGAAACTGAAACGGGATCTCCTGAAAGGAAGACAGGGTGAAGGATGTGGCAAAAAAACGACACCGATCGCTTCCGGAAGCGAAGGTAGCTTACCGCAGCGGATATGCTGAAGGCCGCAGATTCGGCGGCTGTCAGGCCATGATGGAGCGAGTTCAGATGTTTGAGCCGACCATGCGGGATATGAAAGTACTGTACATTCCGCAAGGGTTTGATGCCATCGATGAAGGTGTCATCTTAGCACTGCAGCAGTCTGTGCGTGAATGTGTTGTTGGGTCGCCGGCAACCATGCTGCAGGATGCAAGTCAGCACAGGCCGGATGTCGTATTGGTCATGAACGGATTGCACGTATTTCCTGCGGATCACCTGGAGCAGGTAGACGGGATACGGGCCCTCGGTATTCGGACAGCGGTATGGTTTGTAGATGATCCGTATTTCACCGAAGATACGGCGACCATCTGCAGGCATTACGATGTGGTGTTCACGCATGAAGAAGCTGCGGTTCCATTTTACGGAGGAAACGGAGCGAGCAGAGTCATCTACATGCCACTCGCGGTTAATCCCGGCATGTTCCAGCCTCGTCGTATCGAGCCTCAACACCAATACGATATTTGTTTTATCGGCACAGGCTTCTGGAACCGGATCGCCTTGTTCGATGAACTGGCCCCTTTTCTGGCGAACAAAAAAGTATTCATTGCCGGCGGGCAGTGGCACCGGCTGACACGGTCGGATGTACTCGGTCCTTTTATTCATGAGGGATGGATCGATCCAAGCTCAACTGTTAATTATTACAACGGCGCCAAGATTGTCATTAATGTTCACCGGACTTGCGAGAATGGCGAGGACAATCGCAATACGCATCATCTGGAAGGGCGGTCTATCAATCCAAGAACGTATGAGATCAGTGCCTGCGGCACGATGCAGATTACGGATGCACGCGGTGACTTGCCCCGCTTTTACCAACCGGGTTATGACATTGAGACGTTTACGACAGCAGCCGAACTGGAGAGCAAAATCAAATATTACCTGAAGCATGAGCAAGAACGGCAGGCTATGGCTTGGCGGGGGCTGTTGACCACGTTGAACCAGCATACATTTGCCCGCCGAATCGCCCTGCTGCTGGAACATCTGTAGAACAGCAAGCCCGCAATACAACGAACGTTATTTCAAACAGAAGGAGTGGCGGTATGTCTATCAAACACCGTAAAAAGAGGAATTTTCATACACCAGTGCTCAGCCTGGCTGAGCAGGCCCGCAAAAACGGGCAGCATGCCGGTTATGATGCAGGCAAGGAAGAAGGGTATCTGCGCGGGCGTGCCAACTATATAGTCAATTGTGCACAGGAACCGCTGCCTTTTCGGCAGATCCACGTCCTGTATGTCTCTTCGGGTAAAGGATTTCCCTATTCACCGCTGGATGAGGCGATTATGGCCACCCTGCAAGGCATGGTTGCTCAGGTGACGCTGACTGATCCGCGGCAGCCGGTTTCTGAAATTGCACTGCAAAATCGCCCCGATCTGGTTCTTGTCCTGGATGGCATGGACATTCCGCTCGAGCATATTGATGCGATTCGCCAGGCTGGCATTCCAACAGCAATCTGGCTGACGGATGATCCGTACTACACGGATATGACGATGGAACGTGTCCATCACTTCGATCATATCTTCACACTGGAATTGAACTGCGTAGAGCTGTACCGTCAGAGCGGCTGTGCGTCTGTACACTACCTGCCGTTTGCTGCATTCACCAATCATTACTTCCCGATCACGACGCCATCTGCCTTGCACCGGGACGTCAGTTTTATCGGATCTGCCTACTGGAACCGGGTCTACTTCTTCAATCCAATCATGGCACAGATCATGTCACACAATACGGTATTTAATGGTATCTGGTGGGACCGACTGCCTGACTATGAAGCCTATGGTGAGAAGATCGAGCATGGACGCTGGATGAGTCCGCAGGAAACCAATGACGTGTATAACGGCACCAAAATTGTGATCAACCTTCACCGTTCCCACGAAGACGATTCTGTCAATAACAACCATCTCAAAATACCACCAGCTTCGCCGAATCCAAGAACATTTGAGATCTCGGCTTCCGCGACACTGCAGCTGACGGATGCGCGTGATGACCTGGCGCGGTTCTATAAGCCAGGCGTGGAGATCGAAACCTATTCTTCTCCCCAAGAGCTGCTCGACAAGGTTGAATACTATCTTACTCACGAGAAAGAGCGCCGTGAAATCGCCCTCCGCGGATTGGAACGGACGCTCAAGGAACACACGTATGGCAGAAGGATTAATGAAATGCTGACAATCATATTCCCTTAATTTCCGGTCGGGAGGAGGTGTGCACAGACCTGCATGCGATATTCATGCAGTAGTCCGTGCAGCCATGGCGACTAAACCGAAACTCATGTTGTTTTCCCATGTGTGCAATACCCGGAGTATTACGGGGGCAGAGAAACTATTGCTCCATTTTATGAGGGAAATGGGCTCCATCTTCGACTGCGTGCTTGTTGCCCCACAGGAAGGCAAGCTCGCCGGACTTGCGCGGAGGTTCGACATTCAGGTCAAGATATGCTCGCTGCCCATGCTTCACGGTGTGTACACACCCTACCAGGGCATTGCAAATGATGCAGAACAGCTTCGCCATACACCAGCTTATCAGGACGTGGTTTCCCTCATCAGGGAAACTTCTCCTGCGCTGGTATTGACGAATACCTGTGTGAATGTGTTGCCTGCCGTGGCAGCCAAATCGCTGCAGATTCCGGTCATCTGGAAGATTACGGAGATTATTCAGATCAACGCTCATACAGACGAGGCCGTGCAGATGATAGACCGATATTCGGACTGGATTATCGGCATATCCGAGACAGCTTCGGCCCCGTTCAAACATGCGGGCATGAGCGGGAAGCTGTCGGTTCTTCCACCAACCTGGGACCCGGCACTGCCTGCCCCGGACCGCTGGCTTCATTTGCGTGAACGCAAGCGCAAGGAGCTCGGTTTCAGGAACTCGCATGTCTGTATCGGATATATCTCTTCTTTTATATATGATGCCAAAGGGCTGAGGCCTTTTATTGACATGGCTCTGCAGCTTTGCGAAACCCACTCGAAAGCCAGGTACTGGATCATTGGTGCGCCAGCAGACAAAAAGTACTATGACGAATGCGTAGCACGGGTGAAGAAGTCTGGATATGCCCGAAGATTTACCTTTACGACATTTGAAGAAAATGTATCTCTTGCCTATACAGCGATGGATATGGTGGTTATTCCAAGCATGGTCAAGGAAGGCTTTGGCATGACTGCGCTGGAGGGCGTTTATTTTGCCAAACCGGTTATCGCTTTTGCCCAGGGTGGTTTATCGGAGTTGCTGGAAGGGGTGGGCAGCGGCCAATTTCTTGCTCCTCCGGGAGACAGCAATGCACTTGCCGTCTTGGCAACGACCCTGCTGAACGACACGGAGATGGCGTCCGATATTGCCTGGCGAGGCCGGGCAGAAGCGGAACGATTGTATGGAATTGAAACCTACAGAGCCGGCATGCATACGATGGTGACACAGTGGTTGCTAAGGTATCCCGGCTGGTTCCCTTACATTCAGGCGCCAAACGGCCCGGTGTACACCTGGGGAGAAGGCGGGTTGCGTACAGTGCTTGCTATAGATCCGGGGGCAGTCAGAGCACTTCTGTTCCCGCTGTCGGTTATTCAGGCATTGCCACTTTCTCCACTTCCGCCGATTGCCGTAGGTCATCCTGTTCCCGCTGATGTGGTTGAAAAGCGTCCCGCGAGCAAGGTCAGCAAACGAAAAACGAGAGCAAAAAAGCGAACCCGGAAGGCAACTCAGCAAAAGAGAAAGCATCTGTACAGGGCGAAACCAACGGCTCGCAAGCGCACGACTGCCAGGTCAAGACGCCGGGCGCGCCGGAAAGGTTCCAATACACGATGAAGGCGGGATAACGATGAAGATCATGACGGTGCTGGGCACGAGACCAGAGATTATCCGGCTTAGCCTGATCATTTCCAAGCTGGACCAGTACGCGTCCAAGCATATTCTTGTGCACACAGGACAGAACTTCACGGAAAGTCTCAGCGGTCAGTTTTTCAAGGAAATGGGCCTGCGTGCGCCGGATTACGTCCTTCAGGACGAAGCTGCCTCGCTGGGCCGTCAGCTATCCTCCATGTTTACTCAAATGGAAGATCTGCTGCTTCAGGAAAAGCCGGATAAAGTGCTGCTGCTGGGTGATACCAACAGTGCACTCTGTGCCGTGCTGGCTGAACGCATGGGGATTCCGGTCGTTCATATGGAGGCAGGCAATCGATGCTTCGATCTGGATGTACCTGAAGAGAAAAATCGAAAGGTCATTGATGCCATATCGACCATTAATATGCCTTATACCGAACAGAGCAAGAAGCACTTGGTTAATGAAGGTGTGCCCAGTCGGCGAATTGTGCTCACGGGTAATCCGATATATGAAGTCATGCGTCATTATGACGCCCAGGTGAACGCCAGCAAAATACTGAAAAAGCTAAAGCTGAAGTCCGGGCAGTACTTTTTGGTAACCGCCCACCGGGCAGAAAATGTAGATCATCCGCCTCATCTGCTGGAGATTATGAAAGGTCTGAACCAGGTTGCGGAAGAACACGGCCTGCGGGTGATCTGCAGCATCCATCCCCGAACGGCCATCCGTATCGCAGAACATTTGCAGCTGGAGATGAATCCGCTTGTGGAATTTCACGAACCGTTCGGATTTTTTGACTTCGTCATGCTGGAACGTCATGCGCGCTGTGCGCTGACGGATAGCGGTACCGTTCAGGAAGAATGCTGCATCATGGGTGTGCCCACAGTAACCATGCGACGGACAACCGAACGTCCGGAAACGGTGGACTGCGGCAGCAACGTAGTCTCCGGTCTGGATGCAGCCCGCATTGCGGGATGTGTGAAGGTCATGACGGAGATTGCAAGTGACTGGGAATGCCCGCAAGGCTACAAGGCAACAGATGTATCCGGTAAAGTGGTCAAATTTCTGCTTGGAGGGAAAATACATGTTTGAAAATAAACGTATACTCGTGACAGGCGGTACTGGATCATGGGGGTATGAGCTTGTGGCCCAACTGCTGCCCCAAAATCCAAAGGAAATAATCGTTTATTCCCGTAATGAATCAAGCCAGGTGGCCATGAGCCGCGAGTTCGAGGATCCACGTCTTCACTTTCGAATTGGGGATATTCGTGACAAGGAAGCATTAACGGCGGCTTGCCAGCAAGTGGACTATGTATTCCATCTGGCAGCGCTCAAACATGTGCCGGTATGTGAAGATCAGCCTTATGAAGCGCTCAAAACCAACGTCATTGGTACTCAAAACGTGATTGAGGCTGCCATCGAAAATCATGTTGAAAAGGTCATTTATATCTCGACTGACAAGGCGGCCAACCCATCCAATTTCTACGGGATGACCAAGGCGATCGGCGAGAAATTAATCGTATATGCGAATTTGCTGCACAGCAATACCCGATTTGTGACTGTACGTGGGGGCAATGTACTTGGTACTAACGGCAGCGTTGTGCATCTCTTCAAAAACCAGATTCGTCAGAAAGGTCAAGTGTCCATCACGGATATGAATATGACCCGTTTCTTCCTCACACTGAAGGATGCCATCACGTTGCTGTTCAAGGCTTCCGTGGAGAGTGTAGGCGGTGAGATTTTCGTCATGACGATGCCTACGTGCAAAATTGTGGACCTTGCAGAAGTGCTGATAGAGGATTCTGGCGTGGAGAACGTGGCGATTGTGGAGCGCGGTACCCGGCCTGGTGAGAAAATTCATGAAATTCTGATGAGTGAATTCGAGAGCATGACAACGGTTGTTTACGACGAACAATATCTGGTCATTCTCCCTACACTCGGCATACCGGGATTGCGTGAGCATTACACGAACTGCCCTCCTGTCTCCTTCAGCAGCTTCAGTTCAGAACATCAGTTGATGACGAAAGAGGAGATTCGCGACATTCTGAAACGCGGAGGATTCCTGTCATGAAGCTCCTGATACTTGGGGGAAACGGAATGGCCGGCCATGTTATGGTCGACTATTTCCGCCGTCAAGGTCTGCACAGTGTCTTCTACACCACCCGGGACGTGTCTGACCCGAACGGTCTGCTGCTAGATGTAAATGACAGCTATATGGTGGATCGTCTGGTGGAGGCTGTGCACCCGGACGTTATCGTTAATGCTGTTGGCGTGCTGAACAGCTTCGCAGATGAAGATAAAATTACCGCTTATCACATTAACGGCTTCCTTCCGCATCGTTTGCGGAGGGTGGCTGACACCATTGGTGCCCGTTTGATTCATATCAGTACGGATTGTGTCTTCAGCGGGGACCGTGGCTCCTATACGGAGAATGATGTCACGGATGGGACGTCATCCTATGCCATTACCAAGGCGCTGGGTGAGGTTCTCGATCCAGGTCACCTCACGATTCGGACCTCCATCATTGGACCGGAAATCCGGAAGGGCGGAATTGGCCTGATGCATTGGTTTATGTCCCGCACGGGTGAAGTGGGTGGATATACGCGTGTGTTCTGGAACGGTGTAACTACACTTGAGCTGGCAAAATGGGTGGATCATTATCTGGCGTCACCCGTCAGTGGCCTGATTCATCTGGCGCATCCTGAACCTGTTAGCAAGCACGATCTGCTGCTTCTTTTCCAGCAGACCTGGAACAAGCAAGATGTGAATATTGTGCCTGATGACAGTCTTGTGCAGGATCGTACCCTCGTTTCCACACGCGAGGATGTGAAGACAGACCTTCCGGATTATTCTACGATGCTGAAGGAGCTGGCATTATGGATGGAGCAGAGCTAACGGGCAAGAACGTACTGATTACGGGTGCCTCCGGTTTTACCGGACGGCATGCTGTAGCATATTTTAAGAGCGTCGGTGCTAGGGTTGTCGCCGTGGTGCGGCGAGCAGGCGTGCATTCGTTTGGCGAAGGCGTAGCTGTACATGTCTGTGACCTTAATGATAAACAGCAAGTGCGTCAACTGATTGATGAGGTGAAGCCGGATTACGCGCTGCATCTCGCAGGGAAAAACTCAGTCCCCGACTCCTGGTCGGACCCGCTGCTTGTACTGGAAACGAATGTTATGGCCGTCCTGTATTTACTGGATGCTCTTCGCAGCTGTCCATCAGCACGGACGGTCATCGTGGGATCCCGGTTGAAATACACGGTCGAACCAGGCCGTAAACCAGAGCCTCCTCATCCGTACAGTCTCAGCAAAGCGCTGGAAGAAATGGTGTCTCTGTCTTGGATGTCCCTGTTTGGGCAGCAGATCATGCTGGCTGAGCCCGGCAATTTGATCGGTGCCGGCCCCTCTACAGGTATCTGTTCGCTGCTCGCACGGCATGTGGTTGCCTGTGAGCAAGAGGGCAAGCGTGAAGCTTTTCGTCTATCCGGGCGGGATAATACACGGGATTTCCTGGATGTACGGGATGCAGTCAGAGCCTATGCCACACTTCTTGTACATGGAACTACGGGGACTGTCTATCCGGTGGTTTCCGGGACGGAGCGCAGTCTGGGCGAGATCGCGGATACCCTGCTCTCCATGTCAGAGGCAGAAGTGCCTGTCCGCTGGGACGGAGCCTCTTCAGGACCGGATGGGGCTGGCAAGGAGGAGGAGTTATCGCTGCTGCGCAAACTGGGATGGCAGCCTCAGATTCCATTTGCCCAATCCCTTCAGGATATTCTGAGCGATGTTCGGAAGCAAGGGGGAGGGGCCAAATGAATCCAAAAGTGTCCGTTGTCATTCCATTTTACAATTGCCCTTACGTGCCGCAGGCGGTCCAAAGCGCGATAAACCAGACGTATTCCAACGTGGAGATCATTGTGGTGGACGACGGCTCCACAAGGCATGCGGAGCTTCTTCAGCCCTATCTGCCTCAGATCTATGTTCTCGGTAAAAGCAACGGCGGCACAGCCTCGGCTCTTAATCACGGCATTCGTCATGCTTCGGGTGATTATGTGGTCTGGCTAAGCTCGGATGATGTTCTCTATCCGGATAAAATACGTTATCAGGTCGAGTTCATGCAACGGGAGCATGTGCTTGCCTCACATACCAACTTTCATTACATCAATGAACATTCGGCGGTTACCAAGCTGCATGGCGGAGCAGAACCGATGTCCGACGTTGACTGGCTGCGCCGCTTCGTGAGCGGCAATCCCGTCAATGGTTGTACCGTCATGATCCGCAAGGATCTGTTCGGAGCTGTAGGTCTCTTCGATGAGCTGCTTCCATATACGCATGATCTGGATCTCTGGCTGCGTATTCTGCTGAATGGATATCGTTTTCCATACCTGAATGAACCCCTTACGGCATATCGTTGGCACGGCGGGATGGGTTCGGTGCGTCATGCGGAGACGATTGGCAAGGAAGCCTCCATGGTCTGGTCCAGATATCGTGAACCTTTGCTGCAGCGAATTGCAGCCATGGGTGGTTGAACCGTATGAAGGGATTGAGGGGTTATGGGAGCGAGGCGCCATAATACCCTCTTTTCTATGTATCCGCTCATGCGTAATTCTTGATCTTTCCCATACAGATGCCCGCGAACCGAAGACAGTTCCATCATATGATAAGGATAGATGTTTAACAGAGACAGGCGAGGAAAGGGGAGGCCCGAATGGAACCCAAAGTTTCAATTGTCATCCCGTTTTACAACTGTGCTTATATTGAGCAGGCTGTTCACAGTGCTCTGAACCAGACATATCCTCATATCGAGGTTATCGTGGTGGATGACGGCTCTACGAATCATGTGGAGAAGCTGAAACCATTTATGGATCGAATTACTTATGTTCGAAAGGAGAATGGGGGGACGGCAACAGCCCTAAATGAAGGGATCAAGCGTGCATCGGGGGACTATTTCGTCTGGCTCAGCTCGGATGACGTAATGCTGCTGGATCGTGTGGAGAAACAACTGGAATTCATGCTTAAGGTAAAAGCTTCCTTCTGCCATGGAGCCTATCATTATGTCAATGAAAACAGTGAATGGATGGATACGGTACAGCCAGAGGTCGGCAGTCGTTTGGAGATGCTGCAAGTGCTGCTCGAAGGCTGTCCCATTAACGGCTGTACCGTGATGCTGGAGATGGATGCATTTCGGAAGTTCGGCATGTTTGACACCGAGTTCCGCTATACCCATGACTATGAGATGTGGCTGAGATTATTTCCGGTCTACGAGCTGTTCTATTTCAACGAGCCTTTGATGTGTTACCGAGTTCATGATTCAATGGGTACCAAAAAACACTTTGAAGCATTAAAAGCCGAGATGGAAATGGTTCAGGCCAAACATCGACCAATTTTGCTGAATTTGCTTCAGATCGGCGGTTATTGGCAGTAACCATGCGTACAATCCGACGTGTGAAACATAAAACAAGTAAAAGTAGAGGGCAATTCTTCTGGTTCTCCTGAGTTGTGGGGCCAGTGAGGATGCTCTTTTTTTTTTCATTATATAGATCGTCGTTCAATGAAAATAACCCTCTTATAGCAAGAGGGTCAGCATCCCCAATATGATTAATCATTAGAACACATAATAGCCATTGCTTCCGGATCAGGCAGGGTATACTCCTTGGGGAGTATTTCTACCAAGGCATTCATAATCTCATAATTGACTTCAATGTGGGGTGTAGAGACAGGGACGGAAAACCAGCCATTATATAAATCACTCGGTACGAGCAGGGTCATATCGGGTGCCCTCCTTTTTGAATCGCTTCTTGATACACCTGTAGTGTGCGCATGCCCATTTCCTCCAGAGAGCGGTATTTTTCCGCCCAGGCCTTAGCCTGTTCCCCTACCCGCAGACGGGTGGCGTCATCCTGTAAAAGGGCGTTCAATAGTGCGCTCAGGGAATCCACATCCTGCGGAGGAACGACCCAACCGGTATGAGCAGGCTCAACCATCTCCGGCATGCCTGCCGTGCCGCTTACGATGACAGGAAGTCCGGCAAGCTGGGCTTCCGTAACCGAGAAGGGCTGTGTGTCCTGCAGGCTGGGCTGCACGTAAATATCGGCACGGCGCAGGAACGAAGGGATGTTGTCCAATTTGCCCCAAAATACGATATCTCCTCCAACACCTAGATCATTAGCCTGGGAACGCAGGTCTTCCATCAAATTCCCTTCTCCAGCAATCCAGCAGACCCAATCAGAGCGAAGTTGCTTCAGGCTGGCTAGAGCCTTGATTAGGACATGAACGCCTTTGATAAATTCCAGTCTGCCTGTGAAGGCAATGACCTTCTTGCCTGCAGGGGGCCGCTGACGGAATCGGACGGATGCCTGGGAATGGTAAGCGGGAAGGTCCACCGCATAGGGAATAAGGCGGAACTTATCTTCAGGAACCTGCAGTGATGTCAGTGTACTCTTGATCCAGCGGCTGGAGACCAGAATCAGCTCGGACTGAGCGGCGCTACGCTGCTCCAATGAGAGGAAATAGCGTCCGCGTCTGGATTGCAAATAGGCTGGAAGCGTAAGATGCGGTTTGGATTTTTGCTCATCATAAAAGGTTTCGCGTGCAAGTGCCCCGTGATAACTGGTTACCATGGGGGTGTTGTTCTTCAAAATACGCTTCATCGCCACGGCTGCCACGGGATCTTGTGCATGAATCATGTCATAGTGTTCTACACCCAGACAGGCGGCAGCCATTTCAAATGCATATCGGTTCAGTTCGTAATACGCGAGGAGAGGATCGGCTGTAAATTGCGGAAGATCTGTCGGATTGAGCTTGGCTTGCAGCATAGGCCATACGTTCTCTTTGGAGAAGTTCCGATTCAGGTTGCGGATATAAACTTCATTCTTGGCGCCGTTCGTTCCCATGATATCGACCTCGACGCCAAGTGCCATCAACCTGTCAGCGAGCTGTTTCACATAGGTCCAGATGCCTCCCATCTGTGTAAGCTCCCAGTAGGTAACGAGCAGAACTTTCATAAGTACCTCCTTGTCACGGCCTGCACAGGCGGTTCTGCTATCCTTCTATTCTATGAGAGAAGCTGTGCCAAAGGCCGGGCAGGAAGGTACATCTGTCAAAAATGGGTGAATACAACTGGCATAGGATGTAGGGCAGCATAAACTATTAACAGGTCGTACAAAGCAGAAGGAGGCACAAGTGTGGGTGCATATATAATGGAAATCCATGAGGGCATGCTTCAAACGGCTGTTCCGATTAAGTATATTGACGTGGAGGTTGCATTCGCAGGGGACGACGGAGCGGATCTATATGTCGGCGGGATCAGCCCAACCAATGGAGAAGTGTATCGGCATATCTTTCATATTGGAGCAGAGTCGACGGGTAGCAGCCGTAACCACATCATTCATGACCTGAACGTTTCACCCCATATGTGGCAACTGCGAATTATCAGCAATAAGAGCAGGCCCTATCATCTGGAGATTAGGGTGTATTGCAGAAGTGCTTGTGGACAGACGTTGGGTGTGCTCTCTGAACACCAGATGATTAAGCTGGCTGATTAGTTAGGCAAAACGCATGATGGAAATCTAGCCAAATTGGCGGAGCAGGAGAGAGCCTGTTCCTTTTTTTGTGTTTGCTTATACTGAATTTTACATAAGAAAATAGCTTGACAGCAAAGGTATTTTCATTAAAATAAAACCATGGTTAAAACAAAAGTTTAAAACGACAGTTTAAAACAAATGTTTGAATCAGTCATGATTATAAGGCTGTACTTGAGGGGAAATTCCTCCAAGCCGGAAAAGAGCGTGGTCAATGAAACAACAAACAGCAGTTAACCAGAATACGGAGGAGTTCTCGATCAAAACGATTATTCTTCCGCTCTTGGCCATCATCGTTGGTATGATCATGGTCATTCTGGACAGTACGGTCGTGAACGTCGCCATTCCGAATCTGGTACAGTATTTCGAGACGGATCTGAAGACAATCCAATGGACCGTAACGGGCTATACCTTGGCTTTATCGGCAGTTATCCCATTAGCCGGATGGCTCACGGATCGTTTCGGTGCCAAAAGAGTATTTCTGTTCACCATAGCCATGTTTACCCTCGGATCGGTATTATGCTCGATTGCACAGTCTCCCGAGCAATTGATTGTGTATCGGATTATCCAGGGTCTTGGCGGAGGAATGGTGGCTCCTATTGGGATGGCTATGGTTTTTCGTCTAGCTCCACCTGAGAGAAGGGGCTCCATCATGGGCATGCTTGGGATTCCAATGCTGCTGGCTCCTGCACTTGGACCGGTATTGTCTGGCTGGTTCATTCAGTCCCTCAGCTGGCACTGGATCTTTCTGATCAATCTGCCCATCGGTATTGCTGCTTTTATTCTATGTATCAAATTTCTGCCTGATACGGACCGTGGAAGAACACC
This sequence comes from Paenibacillus sp. ACRRY, assembly GCF_022346995.1. Taxonomy (GTDB): domain Bacteria; phylum Bacillota; class Bacilli; order Paenibacillales; family Paenibacillaceae; genus Paenibacillus. Next base: position 212,464 of record NZ_JAKRNM010000007.1, read on the forward strand.
CGCGCTGGACCTGTTAGGCATGATTTTCGCGCCGATCGCCTTCTCTATGCTCGCCTATGGAGTAAGTGAGGGAGGCACTAGCTGGACCTCCACTTCAACACTGACAGGTGTAATCGTTGGAGGAGTAGCGTTGATCCTTTTCATCATTGTTGAGCTGCGTCACCAAAATCCATTGCTGGAACTACGGGTCTTCAAATCCTCCGATTTTACACGTGGTATTATCCTTGCGTGGGTGTCACAAGTTGCTTTGTTTGGGGCCATGATCTTGATTCCGCTCTACCTGCAGCAGATCAAAGGCTATACAGCTTTGGAAACAGGGTTAATCCTACTACCACAAGCTTTGGCATCCGGTGTAGGCATGCCGCTTGGTGGCCGTTTGTTTGATAAAATCGGGGCGAGACCCCTTGCATTCGTGGGTCTGGGTATCATCTCGGGGGCACTCTTTATCCTGTCTTCCATTACATCCGAGACGGGTCTGGGGCTAATTATTCTTAGTCTTGTGATGATGGGACTCGGTATGGGTCTATCCATGATGCCACTGAATACGCATGTGCTAAACGCTGCTCCGCGCAAATTGGTTGGTCGGGTCACACCGCTTACCGCTGCTGCGCAACAAGTGGTTGTATCTTTTGCGGTTGCTGGTTTGACCGGTTTCCTGACTTCCCGAATTGCGACCAATACAAGTGGTACGGACGTTGCATCTGTCATTAAGGGTCTCGTGTCTGGTTTCAACGACACGTTTTTCCTGGCCGCGTGCATTGCATTGTTCGGTTGTTTACTAAGTCTTATCCTGCGTAAACCAAAACGAATGCAGGAAGAAACGCTCCAGACCGGGGATGAACCGGATCCGGCCATGATGATGGGGCACTAATGGATCATCCTATTTAATGGATAGGTGCTTAATCTCTTTAATCTGAGGCAGTTCAGATATGTTCTGAACTGCCTTTTTGTGATGCTCATGAGAAGATGCTCAGGGCGGTCATCATTTCCCGGAAGGAAATAGCGTACCGATCCGGAGAGAAAGAGGCAGTCATATGCTCTCTGCCCTGTTCACGGATAGATTTACGCAAATTTTGGTTACGCATGAGTTCGACCGCTTCATCTACTGCTGCATTTACATTGCCCAGAGGATAGAATTTGCCTGTCTTGTTATGAGTAATGAACGAACGTACACCATCCGAATCGGTGCTGAGCACCGGGCAGCCGCAGCTGACGGCTTCAGCAACCGCGTAACCAAAGCCTTCAAGAAGGGACGTCGAGAGCATGATTCCTCCAGAAGCTGCAATCATGGAATAGAACGTGGGCATCTGGGAGTGAGGAACATTGACAAAGATTCCGATGCGATCCTCCAAACCATATTCAGCCAGCATATGACGGAACATCACTTCGTCTTCGGGATTGGCCAAGCTGGGATCATGAAACAGCCATAGTCTGGCTTTGGGAATTTTTTTGATGATCTTGCTGGATATGCTCAAGTATTCTCGCCAGTTTTTGTTATGTTCCAGCCGCCCGACCCAAGCCAGAACGGGGTAGGGTGGAGTGTCTACGGGAATTGGAGCAAATGTATCGGTGTCCAGCATATTGGGGATAACAAACCGGTGCAGCCAAGGACAGATATGAATAAACATATCTAGCAAGTGATCGGTAGGCGGCAGAACAGCAGCGTCACAATGGGCCTGGAGGTAAGGAATCGCCATCTGGATCGTTTCCAGTGCCTGATCTCTCGTTCCGAGACCCTGGGCTTCAAATATAATTCGTCCAGTATAGCCGAGTCCTCTCAATCTACCAGGCATGGAAATATCCGAAGTCACAATAATGGCGTCATAACGCTGGCTGTGAATCAAAAAACGTATTTCTTCATCATTGGACGCGGTGAAGACCGGAGTGCCGGTGCTGTTCTGCAAACCCGATCCTGTATAAAGGTACAATAAATGCGCTTCAATGCCATGACGTTGCAGAACGGCTGTCCGCAATCGGTTCAAGGTATCCACGCCACCGCTTGGTACAAAAAACGTGAATAATACTTTCACACGGTTCACCCTCTGACTTTTGTGCAGGAACTCATACTCCTGAGCATTTTGCATAAATCCAATAAGCGACTTCCAATCCTCAATTTATAGATCGAAATGGTCCTATTCGATCTATAATATTGTCCCTTGGAGCGAGTGGAATCGAATTATGCAAAATGCTGACTCCTGTACTGTATGGTACGTTACCCCAATGCACAGCGTGTGGGTGAAACCTATGTTGTTCACATTTTGGACATATATTTTTAATCTTTCTTTTAAGTGTCATTAAGCTGGGTTTAGGATACAACCCGTAAGATACAAGGAACTTCCCGTGTAGACCATCTGGATTGCTTGATGGCACACGGGTATTTTAACGGGAAAGGATGAATAATGTGCTCGAAGTGAAACAGGTCAGCAAAGTATATGATGGACGGCGCGGCGTGCATCAACTGGATTTCACAATGGAGCGCGGTGAGATTGTTGGTTTTCTGGGACCCAATGGTGCCGGCAAAACCACAACGATGCGTATGATCACCGGTTACTTGCAACCCACCGCCGGTTCGATTGTGGTAGATGGACAATCTGTGCATGATCAGGGCAGGGCTGTTCGTTCCAAGATCGGTTATCTTCCGGAAACACCGCCGCTATATCCGGATATGACGGTGCAGTCCTATTTGAAATTCGTTGCGAACCTGAGGGATGTTCCGGCACGCGAGATTAAGCTGCGGATCAGTGAGATGGTCAGCAGGCTGGGTCTTCAGGAACGGGAAAAACAACTGGTGCGTGGACTATCCAAAGGTTATAAACAGCGCTTGGGACTGGCAGGAGCCATTATCCACAAGCCTGATCTGCTCGTACTTGATGAACCTACATCGGGGCTGGACCCGAATCAGATTATTGAGATTCGTGATCTCATCCGGGAACTCGGCGAAAATCATACGGTGCTGCTCAGTACGCATATTTTGCCCGAAGTCAGCACGCTATGTAATCGGATGTTGATTATTAACCAGGGACAGCTCGTACTCGACGGTTCACCACAACACTTTGGTTCTTCAATGGGGGATCAGTTTAAGGTATCCATTGAAGTGAAGGCAACGGAGCAGCAACTACATAACTTGCTGACACCTTGGGAGAAGGTGAGGAGTGAAGTCATTCAACCTTCGGATGTAAACCGCGACACAGAGCAGCAGGAAACGGTCAAAATGCTGCTTACCGGAGAGTCACCTGAAGATTTCCGGGAAGAGCTGTTTTATCTTTTATCCGGAGCGGGACTGCCGATCCTTGAAATGAAGAAGGAGAATCTCAGCCTGGAGCAGATCTTCCTGAAGCTGACTACAACGGAACTAGACAATGAGTTACCTGATAACGGTACACATGACCTGGTGATAGAAGAATCTGCGGATTCTCCTACAGAGGAGGAGTCCAAATGAGACGAATGATGGCTATTTGCAATAAGGAACTTCAGGCATATTTTTTGTCACCCACATCCTATTTCGCGTTCGCGGTTTATGTGCTGATGACAAGTTTATTATTTTACTCCAGTTTCGTATATTACCAGCCCAGTATTGTGGATTATCGTCTTGTCCTCGGTGATACGTTATCCATGCTGCTGTTTGTGGTGCCTTTATTGACCATGAGATTGGTTGCTGAGGAATTCAGGCAGGGAACAGATGAGCTGCTGCTGACCTCCCCGGCTCGGGTAACGGAAGTCATATTTGGTAAGTATCTGGCCTCTCTGGCCATTCTGATCGTGCTTATTCTGTGCAGTCTGGTCTATCCGTTCATCATGTCGTTCTTTGGAACGTTGGATCTGACTTCCGTTTGGCTATCAGCGCTGGGACTCTTCTTCTTGGGAGGCAGCATGATGGCGATCGGATTATTTGCCTCTACGTTATCCCAGCATCAGATGGTGTCTGCGGTGGCCGGTTTTATTATTTTGCTCGTATTGTGGATGCTTGATTCATTCGCAGGCAATACCGGTTCTGCCCTGCAGAAATGGCTTGATCCATTTGCGCTGACGAATCGTTTTGACAGCTTCACGAAGGGTGTGCTCAGTGGACCGGATATCTTGTATTATGTGACGCTCTCAGGCGTATTTCTGCTACTGAGCATTCAAATCGTGGAACGGAAGCGGTGGAGGTGAGAAGATGAAAAAATGGTTAAGTCATACGAATAGTACGGTGCTGTCTGTAGCGGTCATCGGCATTTTTATTTTGCTTACGCTTTTTCTGAATTCGCTTGGCGGATTCCAGCTGGATCTGACGGCAAATAAACAATACACCTTATCGGACCAGTCTCTGACCGCAATCAACAATGTAAAGGATGACGTCAGCATTAAGGTATTAACGGTAGAGAACGCCAATAATACCGTCTTGAATCGCGAAGTGACGGACATGGTTCAGGAGTATACCAAGCGGAACAGCAAGCTGAAGATGGAACAGTATAATCTGACACAGGAACCGACGCTGGCTTCGAAATACGGCATCACAGGCAGTTCCATCGTCCTGGAGCAGGGGGATCAATATAAAGTCATTGATATCGCCAGTCTGTTTACAGCAGTGGGGGATGGCAGTGATGGGTCATATCAGTTCACGGGGGAGGAAAAATTGACACAGGCTCTGATGAATCTGTCCTCCACCGAAATGAAGAAAATGGTATTCCTGACAGGGCATGAGGAACTGGGTCTGGATCAGTTGACCACGCTTCGTTCGTCCCTGGAGCAAAACAACATTACAACAGAAGAACTGCAGCTGAATCAGGCGGGAATGGTTCCCGAAGATGCGGACGTACTTGCGATCATTGGCCCGCAGCGTGATCTCAGCGACACTGAATTAAAAGCCATTCGAACCTATCTGAGCAATGGTGGAAAATTAATGTTGTCCCTCGGTTTTGTCGAGGATATGAAATCGAGCTGGAAAAATATTGACACGCTCATGGCGGATTATGGTGTGGTTGATGAGCATGCCGTAATGGTGGACAACCAGCAGGCCAGCACGATGGGGCCGTTATGGGTTGTACCGGAATACGGTACACATGCCATTACAGATAAACTGTCGGCTAGTCAGTTGTATCCGATGTTATCCCTGTCGATTGCCCTGACGAGCAAGGAACAGGAGAAATATACACTCTCGCCTCTAATTCAATCTTCGGATGATAGTTACGGCGAGACGAATATTGAGGGCTTGCTGCAAAACGAAACAGCAAATGATCCGGATCAGGATATCCAGGGACCTGTTGAGCTCGGATATGCAGCAGATACGACCGATGGCAAACCTAAAGCCGTGATCCTGGGATCTTCCATCTTCATGCAGGATTCGGAAATCGGGAATGGCGGCAACCGTGACTTCATTTTGAATACCGTTAATTATCTAAGTGAAAAAGAGGACGGGTTAACCATTCGCCCGCGGGTGCAGGCTGGTTATGAAGTGGCTTACCTGAATGGTGAGCAGGCCAGAACGATTTTCTTCGTTGCCATTGTTGGTTTCCCGCTTATCTTTGTTATCATAGGAGTACTCTTATGGTGGAGGCGCAGACGCGTATGAAAAAATGGATTCCGACCATTCTGGTCGTGTTGGTACTGATTGTGGGCTGGATCTATGCTGCCAATCAGAATTATTTTCGCGAAGAAGAAGCGGTTAAAGTCCAGTTGCTTGGCATTCAGTCTGATGATATCCAGTCGATCACCATTTATGATCCTAGTGCAGACCAGACGGATGCGGAGGCTTCCTCCTCTTCATCTGCCCAATTGGAGCTGAAAGACGGCGTATGGAGCATGGTGGAACCCAAGGCGTACCCGCTTAACGGTTATACCATCAGCAGCTGGCTTGATGCGCTAAGCGGAGCAGAACAGGCGTTGGTTGTGGAAGAGACGCCGACCGATCTGGAGAAGTATGGATTGGGTTCGACTGCTTCCCGTCTGGATATCAAAACCAAGGACAGCCGTGACATCACATTAAAAATCGGTGGACAGCTTCCGGCAGATGACGCCCGTTATGTACAGGTGAATTCCGGGCCCGTTGTTGCTGTACAGTCGGAGTCGATCGGCAATATGGAGCTGACAAGGCAAGATCTGCTCGATACGACACCTTTTAATCTCGATGATACGAATGTGGCTTCCCTGGACTGGGAAGGAGAAGCAGCGACCTGGGTACTGAAATCGGCTTCGGAAGAGGGTGCGGCCGAGCGGACATGGACATTAAATGGTGAGACGGTTGAATCCACGGATGCCGTATCCCTCATCAGCAAAATTAAAAATCTCTCCACAGCGGACGACGTACGTAAAGCTTCCGAGCTCAAGGATGCTGTACCACGATTCACCCTTTCCGTTGAGCAGAAAATAAATGAAGAGAATGTAACAGACGTATACCGGGGGCTTACCGTTGCATCGGAACCTGGTATCATCTACGTGATTACACCGGATGGTCAGTGGGCATATTCCCTTCAGACAGATGCCTTGCAGGATGCGGAGAATTTTCCCGATACGGTGAAGGCAGCTGATGCATCGACGGAAGCTGCAAGTGAAGATTCAACCTCCTCCGCTGAGTAGTCCTGGATTGTGGATATACGCAGTTAGATAAACCAAACCCATATGTTGATTCGGAAAAGAGCGGTGCCGCACATAACGTGCTGGCGCCGCTCTTTTGGTTTTTTTGTACAGGACAGGTTCCATATCCTTTCAGCATATCGGGTACACCAGAAGCACATCCTATCGTTGTGACCTAAACCATACACATTGGAGGATGAGACATGCCAGCAGCCAAAAAGGCGAAAGCAATCAGCTTATCATTGTCTACTGCAATTTTTGTAATGGCCGGACTGACAGGTTGTGGTGATGGCCGGGATAACAACAATATGCAAACCAATAATGCGGGCCAGGAAGTTCGAGGGCTGAACCGTTATGGTGTGGAGACCAATGGAATGGATGGCATTCGTGCCAAGAGTTATCGCATGCATAATGTCACTGACCTGAAATCCAGTGACGAACTGGCAAAACGTATTACCGAAATGAAAGAGATCAAGTCGGCCAATGTGCTGTTAACCGACCGTAACGCTTATGTTGCTGTCCGTTTGACAGATGGTCATGCCGGCAAGATGGATAGTCAAACGAATCTTAACGGTAATGGTGGTCGCAACACCACGATGAACGGTACGTTGCGGAATCATGCGAGTGGAACCATGCGGACTGAGAGCATGGATCAGGATCTGGGTGGTATGCGTGTGCATGCGGGCGATGGAACGATGTCTCCGTACACGACCAGCGGTATTGCACCAGGGTTGAACACCGGTTCGGCTACAGATCGCAGTCATATGGGGAATGACCGCAGCATTTACGGAACGATGGGTACCGGATCATTCGGCATGATGCGTGGGCTCACGAACACGGGCAGAGAACGTACGATGAGTGATGGTCATTATGGTATGAAAAGCGAAGGGCAAGGTGTAGGACAGCGCTTAGATAGCTCGGATGACAACACGTCTGAAGAGATCAAAGGCAAAGTTGCAGCGAAAATCAAGCAATTTGCACCAAATGTGGAGAATGTCTATGTATCAGCCAATCCGGAATTTGTAGAGCATGTGGAGTCCTATGCGAAGGATATTCGGAACGGCAAGCCGGTTAGCGGCATGATCGACACGTTCCAGTCGATGGTTGAGCGCATCTTCCCGACCAATGCCATGAATCAGCGCCGTGATGGTATTCTCGGTGATGGCGTGTTAAACCGAAACAACAATAATAATGATGGCATTATGAATCCTAATCGTCGGTAGAATACAGCTGAACAAATATGCCTTTGCGCGGATGGGGACATCAGTGGCAAAGGCATATTTTTATATAGTAATCAATCTAAGAAAATACAGAACTACATAACGGTGTGTATCATCCATTACGAAGGAGCAACAAATGACTGCCCATTTTTTTCATAAAACTGAACCATCGCCCTTGACCTGACATAAGATGAGTTGACTGTATCCCCTTAACCTTGTTACACCAACACAACCCGAGCAAGGAGGGGTGAACATTGAAGGGTATCGATCATAAAAGCAAATTTTTGTTGACCCACCGTGAACGCGAAGTATTCGAATTGCTGGTTCAGGACAAAACGACGCGTGACATCGCAGGGCAGTTATTCATCAGCGAGAAAACGGTGCGTAACCATATTTCGAATGTGATGCAGAAACTCAATGTTAAGGGTCGTTCGCAAGCAGTTGTAGAGCTGATTAAGCTCGGAGAACTGAAGATCTGACGCGAATAACAGTTAGGAAGTTGAAGCAGCATGAAAGCCTTTCTCTATTCTTTAAATGATGAAGAATGGGGCAAGGCTTTTTTGCTTTTTAGACGGGGTGGCCCATTATAAAAGTGACAAGTCAAAATCAAGTGATAGCGGTTGCCCCCATAGTTAAAATCAACCATAATCAGTTTATAGAACACATTACATAGGAAACGAGAGGAAAGAAAGATGAACCACTTTTTAAAGGAATTTGAGGACAAGTTTAGAGCCGGCTTTCTTCCCGATCTGGAGCAAACGCTGCAAGGGATGCAGCATGAAAAAGTATATGCTTGTGCATTGGGAACAGACAGTGATTGGATCACCCTGTTTATGGCGGCAAATACGGAGGAATCGCTTGCGAGGCATATTGCCAGGATGAAAGAAGAAGGCCTGTGTGACAGTGAGCAGGACGAAATCTACTATCGATGGGGCTGCTCAGAATATCAGTACGGCGAAGATACTCATTTTAATGATATCAGCCGATTGTTGTATGCAACGGAAGATGTTCAGAATTATAAGGACGAGATGATACAAATGATTGCCAAGGTTGTGAGTGAAACACCGAATGAAGTTTTTGCCCGTTACGGACAATCCAAGGCAGACATTACGTTCTTCATATCCATGACCGATGATGATGAGGCAGAAGAACTCGAAAATCAATCCGTTGTATTGATGACAGAAGGCAGCCTGGCCAGTGAGTTTTTGAAGCGATATGATGGTCTGGAGTAGTTTATTAACGGAATGAAATTTAATATAATTGAGTTCATTTCAAAGTCTTTCCCTGTTCCAGAATCGGATTAGGGAGAGGCTTTTTTTGTTATATCCTGAAAAGAAATGAACTCCCTACATAACGCTGTTTTCTCGAATAAACAATCTCCATGACCTCCTCGAAAAAGGCTGATAAAAGAGCTGCTCCAAAGCCTCGTACCGGGCCTCATCCAGATGCAGATAGAGCGCCTTTTTGGCGATTTTGGCAGCTGCTTGCGAGGCAGACTTCCGACTTCCCGCTTTTCGCCTGACCGGAATATGAAACTGCAACAATTCCTCCAGGCGCTCCCAGCCTTCCCAGCTCATTCTTCCGCCACGTTTCCAGTCGATTGCATACAGGGCATAATAGTCCCGACCACCGCTTTGCTTGACAGCAATAACCCAGGAGGAAGGGATGATCTTTTGTTGTTGTCGTTGATTCACTTGGAGGTGCTCCTTCGTTGATCCATAGACTGCTTTCATCTTTACTATAAGCCTTACGTCTTGTCTGCTTCAAGAAGCGTCTATGTAAACTTCTTTTTAAACATGGAGTAAATTCCCTTGATTTGCAGATCGAGCTTGATTAAAATGAAGTTATAAAAATTATTTTCTTAATTTATTATAAAAATATAAAAATTATTTTCAGAGGAGTATGCTCATGGCAGCCATCATACATGCCTTACAGCAAGAGCTGAATGGACTTCCATCACAGGAACGGCGAATTGCAGAGGTTATTTTGCAATCTCCGTCGGATATCCCCGGCTGGACGATTAATTATCTTGCTGAACAAAGCGGTACCAGTCCGGCAACGGTCACCCGTTTCTGTAAGTCCTTTCACTTCAAGGGCTTTCCGGATTTCAAAATGAAGCTCGCCGCAGAGCTGTCTCATTCAACGAACAAAACGGCTTATCAGGATATCGTGGCAGGCAATCCGTTGTCCAAGATTGTGGAAGCCATAGAAGCCAACCACCTTGCCTCCATTGCGGATACCACCCGGCTGCTGGATTTGGGCAGATTGGAGCATGCGGTTCAGCTATTATGCCATGCCCGTCGCATTGACCTGTATGGTGTTGCGACCTCATCTATCGTGACGCAGGACTTCTATCAGAAACTCGTGCGAATCGGCAAAAGCTGTACGGCCTTTTCGGATTCACATATGCAGATTACGTCAGCTTCCTCGCTAAGTGAAGGAGATGTGGCCATGGCCGTGTCCTATTCGGGAGAAACACCCGAGACCATCGATGCCCTGCATTGCGCCAAACAAGCGGGAGCTGCAACGATCTCACTTACTTCTTACGGTAACAACAAGCTCGCCGGAGTATCCGATATTCCGCTATTTACGTCTTCACTGGAAGAAGGCATGAGACGGGGAGATATGGCTTCCCGGATTGCGCTGCTGCATGTCATTGATATTTTGTTCACAGGCATGATGAGTGCCGATTTCGACTGCTTTATCCCCAAACTGGAACAATCGTATCACAATGTGCAGACCTATCGAGTTCAACAACATGGAGGTGCGTGAGATGAACATTCGTATTTTTGAAAATGAAGAAGATCTTAATGCTACGGGTGCTGGCCTGATTGCCAGCTTACTGCAAACGAAACCACGGGCTGTGCTCGGACTCGCAACAGGAAGTTCTCCGGTGGGCATTTATAAACAGCTCATTAGCTTGTACCGGAAGGGTCTGGTGAGCTTCGCGCAGGCTTCTTCCTTCAATCTGGATGAGTACGTCGGGCTTCCGGTGGAGCATCAGGAGAGCTATCGCAGCTTCATGAATGAGCAGCTCTTTCATCATATTGATATCGATCTGGCGAAAACGCATGTACCGGATGGTCAGGCAACCGACCTGGATCAGGAATGTGCCATGTATGAACAGCGGCTGGATGATCGCGGACCTGTAGACCTTCAACTGCTGGGTATCGGACACAATGGTCACATTGGCTTCAACGAGCCGGGGGATGAACTAACCGGACGCACGCATGTGGTGGATCTGAAAGAAGAGACCCGCAAGGCCAATGCCCGTTTTTTTGCAAGTATTGATGAAGTCCCAGCTCAGGCCATAACGATGGGCGTAGGTACGATTCTGAAAGCCAAACAAATTTTGCTGATCGCCCGCGGTGAGGAAAAGGCTGAAATCATTCGCGAAGCCTTCATGGGGCCTATCACGACCCAGTGTCCTGCGTCCTTGCTGCAATGCCATCCGAATGTGGTTGTACTGTTGGATCGTGCAGCTGGGAGGTTGGTAAAATGAACGATACAGGCATAGCCCATTTGAGAAAAGAGAGCGGCAGCCCCATTTATCTTCTTCGCGGTAAAATGGTACTGCCTGAAGGTCTGGCGCAGGATAGTCTGCTCGCCTGGACCGAAGGGAAGATCATCTACGCCGGGTCAGCTGAAGGTCTCCCGGCATCTATTCGTGATAAGGCGATCTCCCTGCCTGTACCCGATGGGGGCGTTATCGTCCCCGGGTTCATTGATATCCATGTCCACGGTGGCCATGGCGAGGATTTCATGGATGCAAGCCAAGAAGTATTGGACAAGATTACTTCATTTCACAGTACGCAGGGTACCACTGCCATGCTTGCAACTTCCATGACTGCTCCGAAGGACAGATTGGATCAGGTGCTCGCTGAAGTGGAACGTTATCGTTCCGAACCCATGCCATACGCCCAGCTTGAGGGTGTGCATCTGGAAGGACCGTTCTTCAGTCCAAAATGGCCTGGTGCGCAGAATCCGGAGCATATTGTACTGCCCGATGTATCATGGCTCGCAGAGTGGGAAAAAGAGTATCCCGGCCTGATTCGTCAAGTCACACTGGCACCGGAACGGGAAGGGGCGCTTGAAGTCATTGCATGGCTGCGTCAGCAGCGGATTACAGCAGCGCTCGGTCACACGGATGCGACGTACGAAGAGGTGGAGCGAGCCGTTGAAGCTGGGCTTCATCACGCAGTACATACGTACAATGCAATGACTCCGCTGCATCATCGTAATCCAGGAGCTGCCGGAGCCGTGCTGAGTGATCCAAGAATCAGCGCTGAAGTGATTGCTGATGGCATTCATGTACACCCTGCGGCGATCTCCATCCTGGCCCAGCTCAAGCAGTCTGCCGATCAGTTCGTGCTGATCACAGATGCCATGTCAGCTGCCGGACTGGAAGACGGGGAATACAAAATCGGCGACCTGCCCGTGATTGTGAAGGAGGGCGTAGCCAGATTGAAGGACGGCGGCGCCCTGGCTGGAAGCACACTGACGATGATTCGTGGCTTCCGCTATTTGGTACAGGAAGTGGGTATGTGCCTGAACGCTGCATCTCGTGCAGCCAGTCTCACACCGGCACGCCTGCTCGGAATCGACCATCGCACAGGTTCCCTGGCTGCAGGGAAACAGGCAGATATCGTTTTGCTTAACCAGGAATTGGGTATTGAGGGTGTATGGGTTAAAGGCAGAATGATTGGCGGTTAGGCAGCAGGTGGAGAGGTTTTGGTTAACCAATGAATCGTAAATTCAGAAAGACGGACATCGTGATAATTATTGCCGTTGCTGCTGCTTTAATAGTTAGCATCGGGTACTGGATCAACGCCAACAGATCGATTAATAATGCAGATGTAGAGGCATTTATTCAGGATCAAAATCTGGATCATGTCCTTATTCAACAGGTCGATACATCCTTATATTATATCTTCGGTGAGAATGTCATTTATGCGTTCAAAGGCAAACAGCATTTTTCCAAATCGGGATATGATCATAAGGATGACGTCGTGTTTGGTGGGATAATCAAGGGGTCGGTTGGGCTTGTGATTAACGATCCGGAGATTATGAAGCAGGCTAACCTGTATACACTTACGATAGACGGGACGACCCGCAAGTATAATTATGGTGGTGAGAAGTATCTGGTCATCGCCGATGAACGCATATGGAATCCTTCTCTGCAGTTTGAGCTGAGCTTTTATGATGCAGAAGGAACAGAGCTTTATCATCAGGAGTAATATCGGGAGCATGACTGTTTTCCGCTGGGGAGGCAATCGGGTGAGTAATATGTTAAAATAGTCTCAAAAAAAGACGGGATCTGCGGATCACGCATAACGGAGGCGTGAAACATGGAACGTAACGCTATGCTCGAGTTCGATCCATTCCTCACAGAGCTGGCGGAAAAACTGCACGTGCACGGATATTATGCCTTTTATGGTGAGCATTATAATGAAGCCGATATGGAGCAGTACCGCAGACACCTGTTTAACTCATTCCGCAATATCGTATGGGTAGAGCTGGATGCACGCAAAAAATATATGATTGTCGACCATCGTGGACGAAACACCGTCATGAAATTGATTGATGGCATGCTGAATACCCGTAGAACGCTGCGGGCCAATCAGGCGATGGCGGGTACGGATACATCCAATGTTCAGCAGGAGATTACCCATCTGACGCAGATGGTGCACATGCTAAGATTTACGACGTTTAGAACATAAGTGATGTAAACCAAGAGAGACTTCCCCCGAGGGGAGTCTCTCTTTTGTATTGCAACAGTCTAACGACAAAAAGAGTGTCCCGTCATAAATAAAACGGAACACTCTTTTTGATTGCACTTAACCTCTATTCACATCTAAAGATAGCCTCAATCGTAAAATGAGTTTTGGGAAATGCTGAAACTATCTAAGTTAAGTTGGGTAACTATTTACACGATTAACGGAGCGGGGAGAAAAAGGCTGAAGAAGCGGAGCGTTCGCGTTTATCACCGGAATTTCTCCCTTTGAAAAAGAGGATCAAAGAAATCCGGGGATAACAGCGATCGGAAGCTTGTTCTCCCTGCGGAGTGTCCTCGTGTAACGAGTTTTTTAACTTTACAAGCTCTTCAAAAATTGTACGATCGTCAACAACCCTTTATCAAAGTTCTCCAGGTTGAAGTGTTCATTCGGTGCGTGCAGGTTCTCGTCCGGCAAACCAAAGCCCATCATCACGGCAGGTACGCCGAGTACACGGGAGAGCTTTTCAACGATCGGGATGGAACCGCCGTCTTTGGTAAACAGGGCACGAACGCCATACACCTGCTCGTAAGCGTCAGCCGCTTTTTGCAGGATCGGATCGGTCGGATCGGTATTGAACGCAAAGGCTTTCTCGATTTGTTTCACATGCAGCGTGGCACCTGGCTGTACGTGTGCACGCAGATGTGCTTCAATGCGGTCCAGCACCTGTTGCGGGTCTTGGTTGGCAACAAGGCGGCATGTGATTTTGGCATGAGCCTCTTTTGGAATGACGGTTTTGGTACCTTCACCCTGGAAGCCACCCCATACACCGTTCAGTTCCAGCGTTGGACGTGCGCCAACACGTTCCACGAACGAGTATCCTTCCTCACCATACAATTGCTCCAGTCCAAGATCCTGGCGAAGCTGCTCTTCATTGAAGCCTTGCTTCACGAACTCTTCTCTCATTTCCGGAGAGAGGGGGAGAACGCCATCATAGAAACCATCCACACTCACGCGGCCTTGCTCATCATGCAGCGAAGCGAGCAGGGATACGAGCGCATGCAGTGCGTTAGGTACACCACCGCCGAAGGAGCCGGAGTGCAGGTCGGTGTTGGCCGTATTCAGATCTACCTCGAGCGAGCAAAGGCCGCGCAGGCCTGTGGAGATTGCCGGTTTTCCTTTTTCGAGCAGGGAAGTATCGGAGATCAATACCATGTCTGCACGAAGCTTGTCCGTATTGTCATTCAGATAGATCGGCAGGTTCGGGCTGGAGATTTCCTCTTCGCCTTCGATACAGAACTTCACGTTAACTGGAAGTTCCTTGTTTTCAGCGAGCAGGGCTTCTACTGCTTTGATATGTAAGAAGATCTGTCCTTTGTCATCTGTCGCCCCACGTGCGAACAGTTTTCCGTCCCGAACAGTAGGTTCGAAGGGAGGCGTTTCCCACAGGTTAAGCGGATCGACAGGTTGTACGTCATAGTGCCCATAGATCAGTGCTGTTGGTTTTCCAGGAGCATGCAGGTGGTCTGCATAAACAATGGGATGTCCAGCGGTTTGAATAACCTCTACATTTTCCATGCCTGCACGTGTCAGTGCGTCTGCTGCCCATTGTGCTGCACGGTTAATATCCTCTTTATGAGCTGAAATGGCCGAAATGCTGGGAATGGACAGCCATTCATTCAGTTCTGCCAGATGTTTTTCTCTATTCTCTTGAAAATAAGTCTGTTCTTTCATTAAAAAAGCCTCCTTCATGTTTTGCTTTATCCTATTGTAATCCATTTTAGCGTCTTAATAAAACATTGGTTAAAAAAATGATCGGCTGCGTACCGTTCCATTCCGCCGGAAATTGTGAGTATAATACAGGAAACGGATTTCATCCATATTTTCTCAGCAGAGGAGTTGGGGGAGTTCCCATGATAGTCAGACCACATGCAAGCAGGCAGGTGAATGATGATGGAAACGACTAAAAGAGAGAGGCCGCCAGGTCGATTGGCGCGTTTGCCCGGGTTCACTCCTGGACGCCATAAAGGACGTTTTTACCGGAATAGTCTGATGATTATTTTGCTCATTGCCAGCATCCCCGGATTGATTACAGGTATCGTGATGTACCAGCTGGTTGTTGGCAGAATGGAAAATGAATTCAATCGCATGCATCAAAACCAGATCGAGAATCGGGCACGCAATGTGGACGACCAGCTGGCCTATCTGGAGATGACCCTGTCGCATTGGGCCTTTGAACCAAGGTTTGGCAATGCACTGCGAACCCTGGATTTTGTCTATTATTTTAATGAAACGCAGGAGATCGTCACCACATTATATGTACTGGAAGGGTCACATCCCCTGATTAAGTCTGCACAGCTGTATTTGCAGGAGCCGAAGCCAATCCTATTCAACCGGGAGTATAACGAATTATTAGATGATGCGAAAATAAAAGCTTATGACCGTTACCTATCCATGGGCAATCATGTGTACTGGACAGACTGGGTATCCAGCGCAAGCATTGAACCAGCAGCTACCATGAAGGGCAGCTTACTGCATACCGATGCAGGCAACGCGCTGGTTCTGGTACATAAAATCCCGGGTGAGAATAATAACCCGTTCGGCGCACTCATTATTACCCTGGACAATGTGAAAGTCGCCAGTTTGTTGAAAACGCTTACTCCTTATGACGAAGGCTTGACCTTTCTTATGGATCAGGAAGGCAATACGTTGGTCACCGGTAATCCGGGAGGGGGCCAGCAGAATTCAGCCTTTGAACAGCAGCTTAAGGAAGAGATTGCACAGCATGCGGACAGTACGTCTTTTTTGTTCAAATATGAAGATCAGACCTACTCCGTATCATACGGCTCCTTAAGCCGAATTGATTCCGACTGGACCTATGTCTCCGCTGCACCGCTGACATCTGTGACATCACCGGTGAAGCTGGTATCCAAAATTATTGTCATTGCGAGCGCAGGCAGCCTGCTGCTGGGACTCATGTTATCCTGGCTTGCTTCACGACGGATTTATTCCCCTGTGGCGAGAATGCTTCATCTTCTGACACCAGGCAAACATGAGGCTCAGGCCAATCCGAGGCTGGACGAATTCCAGCTGCTGGAACAGCAGTGGAATGAGCTGACTTCCCGAAGTCTTACTGCACACCGTCAATTGCAGGAGCAGCTTCCGCATTTGCGTGACAGCTTTGTACTGCAGCTGGTTCAAGGACACTTATATGCCTACAACGAGGAAGACCTCCAGAAGCGCATGAAGAATCTTGGATTCGAAGTGGAGGGCCAGCAATTTTTGCTGCTGCAAATGTATTTTACGGGCTATGCCCGGCTGCAGGGACGATTTGGAAGTCAGGATACCGGCCTGGTGACCTTTGCAGCCGTAAACATCATTGAAGAGGTGGCCAAAAGCTATTTTAGCCAAGTCAGTATGATGAATTTTCATGACCTCTCTTCAGCCATGCTTGTCATTGCACCGAAGGATGAACAGCTCAAGTCGCAAGCATTGCTCTGGGGTCAGGAACTGATTGAGGTTATTGGGCGGACGCTTAAAATGAATGTCACAGTCATGATTAGTCACTCCGCTGATTCCCTGCATGAGCTGCCCGGCATCTTTGTTGAGATGGAACAGGCGGTTGCTTATCGCAGCATAGAGGAAGGGAGTCAGATACTCGATCTGGAAGATGAGCAGTGTTTTCGGAGAGCGGAGGAAGCAGCTTATCCGCTGGGCTTGGAACGCGAGATGATTCAGGCGATCAGACTCGGCAAGCAGGAGGAAGCGGATCGGGTGCTGGAACAGTTTATGGGCGAAATCGCCCGGACGGGCAGTACCGAATTTCAGGTACAGCAGATGATGCTGCAGCTGCTCGGAAGTGTGCAGCATATGATGCTGCAGACGGGGGTAACACCGTATAAGCTGTTCGGAGGCTGCAATATGTACGAACGATTGTCAGCGATCCGCGAACCTGCACAGATGAAGCAGTGGATGATGAGTAAGGTACTGGTGCCCTATATACAGGAAATCGAGATGCGAGCGCAGGAGCCGCTGAAACAGGTGGTGGAACGGACAATGCTGTATATGGACGAGCATTATCGTAATGAAATCTCCCTGGAAGGCTGCGCAGATGCAGAACAGATGACACCCTATGCGCTCAGCAAAGCCTTCAAGCAAGTATCGGGCATGAACTTTATTGATTATTTGACAAAGGTCCGAATGGAGGCAGCCAAACAGCTGCTGCGTGAGACAACAATGAAAATTAATGACATTGCAGCTGCTGTGGGTTATCAGCACAGTTATTTTAATCGCATCTTCAAAAAACAGGAGGGTGTAACGCCAAGCCAGTATCGGGATCAGTGGTTTGGCAAATGATCTGTTTACCACCTTGCTGCCTCACCGGGATCCGAACCATCGGATTCCGGTTTTTCTTGTTGAGAAGGATGAAAACAAAGAAGGATAAGGCTGCAAAAATGTGCAATGGGGTATTACGAAAAATGTCCAAATTGAAGCATAAGTGGCGTCATAGCGGGCTTTTTGGCCTCGCCCAGTACGCAAGCAAAAAATGAAGGTTGCCGGAAAAGGGGGCTCTGTATAGTCTGAATTACAAGCTTTGTTGATAACGCTTACATAAATAAGGGAGGGGAGAGATTATGAACGGGAAGACCGAATGGAATGGAAATACCGCAGCGGCAGCCCAGGCGGAAATGGCCACCATGCCGATGAAGCGGGAATCCAATTGGAAGAGGCAGATCAAGCGTAACAAATGGCTGTACGTGCTTGTGCTTCCCGGATTTCTGTACTTTGTTATCTTTAAGTATTTGCCCATGTGGGGGATTGTCATTGCCTTTCAGGACTATCAGCCTTTTCTCGGTATTAAGAACAGTGAATGGGTGGGCATGGAGAACTTTACGACTTTTTTCTCCAACCCGGACTTCTTTCGATTGCTGCGTAACACGCTGGTTCTTGCCATATATGATCTCATATTCTTTTTCCCGGCACCGATCATTATCGCCCTTTTATTAAATGAAATCAGGGTCGCGTTCTTCAAAAGAACGATTCAAACGCTGGTGTATGTACCTCATTTTGTATCCATGGTGATTATCGCCAGTATCACTTACGTCTTCCTGACCCCTCAAGGCGGGGTACTGTACGACCTGATTGCCTGGATAACTGGAAAACCCATAGATGTACTATCCAGTCCGGGTTCGTTTCGTCCACTGATTATCATTCAGATGATGTGGAAGGAGATGGGCTGGGGAACAATTATCTTCCTGGCCGCACTCGCAGGCGTGGATACCGAGCAGTATGAGGCCTCCATTGTGGATGGTGCCGGACGATTGCGACGCATGTGGCACATTACGCTGCCGGCGATCCGCACAACCATTGTTATTCTGCTCATTCTCAGACTCGGGAACTTTTTGGATACGGGATTCGAACAGATTTATCTGATGACCAACTCACTTAACCGGGACGTGGCAGATGTATTTGATACCTATGTCTATACGGTAGGGATTACGCAAGGGGCATTCAGCTACAGTACCGCGGTAGGATTATTCAAATCGGTCGTGGGTATCATCCTGGTACTCGGCAGTAATAAACTTGCCAAGAAATTCGGCCATCCGGGGATTTATTAACAGGCATTCTGCATGAATTCATAAGGAGGAAAGCCCATGAACAGCCGTCTATACAACAGCCCTGCCGGCAAAGTATTTGATATTTTCAATTACGTCATGCTGGGTATTCTGGGCATACTGACTGTCCTTCCTTTCCTGTATATTATAGGGAATTCGTTCGCGACCGAAGCCGAGATTACGGAACGCAGTTTCTTTCTCATTCCGAAAGTCTTCTCCTTCAGCGCGTATGAGTATATTTTTTCTTCGTCTACCATCTTCCGCAGCATTGGCGTCTCCGTATTTGTAACGGTAGCAGGCACGCTGGTCAATCTATTCTTCACGCTGACGATGGCTTATCCGCTATCCAGAAGTGACTTCTGGGGCCGTAACGTCATGATGAACATGGTGATCTTCTCCATGCTGTTCGGCGGAGGAATGATCCCGACGTATCTCGTCATTCGTGGACTAGGATTGCTTGATTCTTACTGGGCCCTTATGCTTCCTGGCGCAATCAGCGCTTTTAATTTAATTGTTGTCAAAAACTTTTTTCAGCAAATGCCGCCCGGGCTGGAGGAAGCGGCCCGTATCGACGGTTGCTCGGACCTCGGGGTACTCTGGCGAATTGTCCTGCCACTATCCAAACCGGTGATTGCCACGTTTGCGTTATTTTATGCCGTAGGGCATTGGAATAACTTCTTCTCGGCACTCCTGTACATTTCCGACAGTGACAAATGGCCGCTGCAGGTGATGCTGAGACAGATTGTTCTGCTCTCGCAGGCAAGCGTTGGGGATATGGCCAATATGGATCCCAATTTCGTACAGCCACCGGAACAGTCCATTAAAATGGCCGTCATCGTGGTAGGTACCATTCCGATTTTGCTCGTGTATCCGTTTTTGCAAAAGCATTTTGCCAAAGGTGTCATGTTAGGCTCAATCAAAGGCTAAAAGCCAAGGGGGAGAACGTATGGGACAAAAAGCGGGAATCAAAAAAACAGCACTTGTACTTTCGGCAACATTGTTACTGAGCACGGTTCTGGGAGCTTGCTCCACAGACAAATCCAACGATACGGGCGAAGGGGCTGCAGGTGGAACCGAACAGATCACGATCATGCTTCCGAACTTTGAAGCCGAAAACCCGCCTGAAAACAGTCCAGTAATTCAGAAACTTGAGGAATTAACCAAAGTGGATGTGAATCTGCAATGGGTGCCGAGCAGCTCCTATGAGGACAAATTCAACATTACTCTGGCCTCGGGTAAACTGCCTGATGTGATGGTCGTGCTCGGGAAATCGCCAAGTTTCATTAACGCTGCACGTACCGGGGCTTTCTGGGAGCTGGGGCCTTATCTGAAAGACTACCCAAACTTGAGCCAGATGAACGAAATTATTACGAACAATGCCTCCATTGACGGAAAAACCTACGGTATCTATCGGGGAAGGCCGTTGGGACGGAACGGGATAACAATCCGGAAGGATTGGCTGGAAAACCTGGGTCTGGAAGAACCCAAAAATTTGGACGATCTTTATAATGTGCTGAAAGCATTCACTACAGATGATCCGGATGGCAACGGCAAGGATGATACGTACGGTTTGGTAGCGAGCAAATTTAACGGGCCGTGGGATAATATGCAAATCTGGTTTGGTGCACCCAACAAATGGGGCGATGATGGCAGCGGTAAATTGATTCCAGCACACGAAACGCCTGAGTATATGGAGGCACTGAAGTTTTTCCGTCAGATTTATAGCGAAGGTTTGGTGAACAAGGACTTTGCCGTGATGGATGCGACCAAGCTGCCTGATCCGTTTGTCAACGGGCAGGCGGGTGTCATGATCGATGTAGCGGATAACGCCCAGCGGATGGATCAGAAAATTTTGGAGAAGGACCCATCGGCAACAGGACGAGTGGATGTGCTTCAGGCGGTGGAAGGGCCCAAAGGGCTGCGTGACATGCCTACCTCAGGCTACTCGGGTATGATTGCCGTCTCCAAAAGTGGTGTGAAAACGGAAGAAGATCTGAAAAAGGTGCTCGCATTCCTGGATCAATTGAACGAGCCGGAGCTTCAGGCTTTGCTGTCCAATGGTCTCGAAGGTAAACAATATGAGAAAAAAGGGGAATATGTTGTTCCAACCACCGACAAGCTTGCACTGCGAGATCTGCAGGGTCTGAACCAAATATTGATGTTCCTTCCGGAAGACCGCGCCTTCCGGATTGAGCCGACGCCCGTTCGTGAGAAGGTAGCAGAGGTACAGAAGGCCAACGAAGAGATCGTTGTTCCCAATCCAGGTGAGCCGTTGATCTCTGACATTTATGCACAAAAGGGACCCCAGCTGGATAACATCATCAACGATGCCCGTATCAAATTCATCGTGGGACAGATTGATGAGAAGGGATTCCAGGATGCAATCGCACTGTGGAAGAGCAGTGGCGGTGATGAGTACGTGAAGGAAGTCAACGAACTGTACGCTGCATTGAAGTAGAAGAATTCCAGAGCCCGGCAGCCGTACGTAAGTACAACAAAAGCTGTCGGGAATTTCCATCTATATCAATTTTTTAAAACATTTTGTATTTACAGGCTCCCTAACCGCATTTTTTAATGTATAATCATAGCCAAACAAACGTACATGAACACAAATGAACCGTAATGGAAAATGAAATAATTCTTTTTAACAGGGAGGAAAGCGTCATGTGGAACGGGGAAGCATTTGCGAATCCCGCCGCGCAGTACCGGATTCATCCCTTCTGGTTTTGGAATGGGGATATGGAGGAAGAGCAGATCAAACGGCAAGTGAATGAAATGTCAGCACAGGGTGTGGGCGGTTTTTTCATTTGTCCGCGTCAAGGGCTGCAGATTCCCTATCTGTCGGATGCTTGGTTTGACAAGGTCCGGATTGCGGTGGAGGCAGCGGAGAGCTGCGGCATGCAAGTATGGCTGTATGACGAATACCCCTATCCTAGCGGCATGGCAGGCGGGGAGGTCACCCTAGATTTCCCAGAAGCCAAGCAGCGCCAGCTTGTGCATCATCAGCTGCATGTGCAGGGCGGAGAAGCTGTGAATCATGAGTTGCCGTGGGGACGTATATTGGTCGCCAAAGCCATTCCAAGAGACACAGAGGGTAACCGGTTATGGGATGAGTCTATCGATCTGCGGCACAGCATCGGCAATATCCAGACCGATCAGGTCTATCAGGAGACGGGTCTGACATCGTATAATCGCAAGCGATTTTTTACATATCGGACGGCTTTCCGCCTGGTGTGGGACCCCCCGGCAGGGAATTGGGATGTCATCCTGTTTCAGGAAGTGGAGATGGACGATTTCAAATATTACGGCAATTTTGTTGACCCGTGCCACAGGGAAGCGATGAGCCGTTTTATTGAACTGACACATGACCGGTATGCGGCGGCTGTTGGAACTCATTTTGACAGCGTTATCAAAGGGATGTTTTCGGATGAAATTGCGCCGCTCGGACGTATTCCCTGGTCTCCTCAGCTGCCTGCATATTTCCGTGAACGCTGTGGATATAGTCTCATTGATTCGCTTCCTGCCCTGTTATACGGCGATGTTCCGGATTCGGCCCGTATTCGGTATGACTATTATCAATCGCTGCATCTGCTTCTCAGGGAGTCATACCATCAGCAGGTGCATGACTGGTGCGAGGATGCGGGGATCCAGTATGCCGCAGAGGTTCCTGGCGTACGGATGACGACTCAGTTGTTCAGCCATATGCCTGGGGGAGACTCCGCACATGAGAAGCTCGGACGCCCCTTATCCTGGATTCTGGAACGGTACGGCAAGAGAATGCGTGACAATCCGAAGATGGTGAGCTCACTGGCGAGACAGCTGGGACGCAGCCGCAATTTGATCGAGTGTTTTCATAGTGTGGGCTGGTCGATGACGCTGCAGGATGCCAAATGGATGATTGACCGGATGGCAGCCATGGGCACGAATTTCTATAATTTCCACGCTTTTTTCTATACGATTGGTGGATTAACAAAGCATGATGCACCGCCATCCCAGTTTCTGCAGAATCCATACTGGAAGCATTTCCGCCAGCTTGGAGATTACACCGGACGAATAAGTTATCTCATGAGCACGGGGACAGCCGATATTCGGATTGCCGTTCTTGATCCGACGACTACATTCTGGACCCTAATGGGCAATCCGCTGCACGGGTTTGAATATAGCGGTGAGGATGAAGCCGAACGGGCGAAACTGGAGCGGCTTACGAATGATTGGATGCGAATTGGTGTGCATTTGCTAGAGAACAGACGTGACTATGACCATCTGGACCCTGAGCTGCTGGCTGAAGCCGAACTTGCGGGTGGAACGATTCGGATTGGTGCTGCCAGATACGAAGTACTTATTCTTCCGCCGATGCTGAACCTGGAGGCGGATGCCTGGAAGCAGGTTAGACGTTTTGCTGAGCAAGGAGGAACCGTCATATCAGTCGGACTGCCTCCGTACGTCGCAATTCAGGAAGGAAGTCCGGTAGGCAATGAAGCAGCGAACTTCTTCGGTGCAGGGGATAAACCTGAGGAAGAGTATTGGGGTCATTCCCGGGAAACAAGGCAAGGCAGCAGTGAATTAATGTGGCAGCAAGGGGAGGGAGAAGCCTACTTCCTTCCGGTTGGTGCAGGTCAGGGGGATGATTCAACACTTGAATTGATCTCACTGCTGCTGGACCAGGTGCTGCCAGAGCCTGTCTGTTGGATTATGGAGGAAGAGAGTGCTTCCTTGTTAATGCAGACCCGTCAATTATCGGATGGTGAGTATATGGTGTTCCTGTCCAACCAGGAGGGTCGGCAATTAAAGGGACAATTGAAGGTCGTTGCCAAGCGGTTATGGAGCGATACGGATGTCTCATCGGATAAACGTGTGCTGGCAGAGCGGCTTAATCTGGAGACAGGAGAACGGGAAGTTTTGCCGCTGACCTGCAGCGGTGGAGAATGGTGCATTTCACTCGGGTTTGCCGGGTATGAGGCACATACTGTGCGGCTGACTTTGCAAGTAAAATCTTCTGAGGATAGACCAGGTAACATCGGTCAGACCGAAGTGGCTGTACCTTTCACGACTGCTGCTGCAGATACGCCATCTGCCCCTCTTCTTTTGCCTGTGGAAGGGCCATGGCGACTGGA
>NZ_JAKRNM010000008.1 GCF_022346995.1 Paenibacillus sp. ACRRY
ATTTTATCTCGTATGCAGATGAGCATGGTGAGAATCTGGAAGCGGCCGTTCAAGAGGGCTACCGGATTACATTTAATACCCGAGGCGGGTTGGGCATCTGGATTGAGAAGGCTTTTGGTTTACAACCGGAGCGTGATTTCACGGTCGGTGAGGGCGTTGTAACCGGCCTGAAGTTGAAGCCGGAGCAGGCAGAAGTGCTGGCGAAGCGCCTTGCATCAAATTGGGTCATTATCGATTCGAGAGATGTGCCCGAGGGTCAGGAATTGACCTTGAAATTGCGTGCCTTGGTCTAGGCGACAAGCAGGTCAAGTAGAAGTTACATACGCTGACTACATGTGGTCAGGGATCAGGCTTTCCCTAGTGCAGGATTAGAACTGCGTAGGGAGAGCTTTTTTTTGCAAAAGCAGGTGGTGAGGATATACAATTTAGGAAACAGAATTTCTTAGAAAGTACAGCATCGGATAGAGAGGGGATCACTGTATTGAATCAGCTAACATTTCTGGGAACCGGGGATGCCATGGGCGTACCGCGTGTATACTGTGATTGCGCAGTCTGCACGGAGGCCCGTCTGACCGGGAACAACCAGCGTAAACGATCTTCTGTTCTGATCCATTCAGATGGTGAATCCGAACCGTTTATGATTGACTGCGGACCAGACTGGAGATCACAGATGGAGGATCAGGGATTGCGTATGGTTCATACATTATTGGTGACACATGCGCATTTTGACCATATTGGAGGTTTGCCGGAATGGGCGGATGCCTGCCGCTGGCTGGGGGTTAAGGGCAGCTTGTACGCACCGCGCGAAGTAATTACAACCATTCAGGGGCAATTCCCTTGGCTAAGCCGGCATATGAACTTTCTGGAAACGGATGATGATATCCAGCTTGGCGGATGGAACGTGCACTCCTGGAAGGTCTGCCATGGTAAAAACGGTTATTCCTACGCGTACCGGCTTGAGCGGGAAGGGTACAGCTGGGCGTATTGTTCGGATGCCATCGATCTGAAGGAAGCAGAGAAGAAGCCGCTGCATGGGCTGGATCTGCTGGTGCTGGGAACGAGCTTTGTCCACGAGCTTGCGGAATTCTCCACACGTTCCGTATACGACATGCGTGAGGCGCAGGAACTGCTGCGGGAACTGAAACCGGAGTGCACCTATTTTACCCATATGTCTCATGACGTGGATGTACAGCAAAATTACGATCTGGATCCAGGTATTACGCTAGCAGCTACAGGCATGAAGGTGCCTCTGGGCAGCGTTTAAGTTAGAACCTATTTGGAATATAAAAATAAATACAGAAGAGCGTATCCTTTACCGGAGGTTCTTCGTTTACATAGTGTAAGACCATAAGAGCAAGTCATCGAAAAGCAAGACATGAAGCAAGATCAATCAGGAACCAACAAAGGGGGGCCCCAAACATGGCCTTTGTGAAGTCCGTGGATTGCAGAATCAACAGACCACATGATAACCGTAACTCATTCAAACCATATACCCAGACTGGTCATCAAGCTGAGTACAGCGTGGAACAGATGATGGAAAGTGTGCTGCCTGATCTGATGAGCAGCCTCTACGCTTATTGTCTATCTCTGACCGGTTCAACCTGGGAGGCCGAGGATCTGGTTCAGGATACCTGCGTGAAAATGCTGGCTTCTTCGGCTATGCAGCCCTGTGGTACGAAGCAAGAAATGAACTGGGAAGCCTATCTGATCCGGATTGCGCGCAACACATGGATTGACGTCATACGGAAGCGGGAGAAGCTCGCTTGCAAATTGGATAGCTTGAAACCGTTTATGCAAGAATGTGCGGAGGAGGAGCGACTCGAAGAGATCGAGTCTGCTGTTCAGATCCTTGTCAATGAGCTGCCGCCGTGGCAGCGAGCGATATATATATTACGTGAGTTAATGGGTTACACGACGGCAGAGACTGCGGAGATGCTGGATACATCGGAAGGAGCGGTCAAAGCCGCGCTGAATCGCGCCAGATCTGCTCTGGAACGCGTCAGACAAAGCAGTCTTGAAACGGAGGGTGAAGCAGGGAGTGGCGCAGATGAAGATTCAGCGAGCGCAGAGCAGCTGCGGAGTTATTTGATGGCTTTTCGCAGTGGAGATACGGCGCGTCTGATTGATCTGTGCCTGAACCGTACGGATGATCCGGTGGCCGTGGCAGGAACGATTCTGCAGCAGTCTTTGCCGTCTTCATCAACGCAGCCAATGATGTACGGGTATTCCAATTCCGGCATGACTTCAATGATGTATGGAGGAGGATATGCCGCTCTCATGGTTGCGTAAACCGGGAGGCGACAAGTATGAACCATGTACCTTATGTAGTTGAACAGACAGCCCGCGGTGAGCGGAGCTATGATATTTATTCACGTTTGCTGAAAGATCGAATTATTATGGTGTCTGGGGAGATTGAGGATCAGATGGCAAATGCCATTGTGGCTCAGCTTCTGTTTCTGACCGCAGAGGACCCCGAAAAGGATATCCAGATGTACATCAACAGTCCGGGCGGATCGGTTACAGCCGGATTCTCAATCTATGACACGATGCAATTTGTGAAGCCGGATATTTCAACGATCTGCACTGGCATGGCTGCGAGTTTCGGTACGATTCTGCTGGTCGGTGGTACCAAAGGAAAACGGCTCGCTCTGCCGAACAGTGAGATTATGATCCATCAACCCCATGGGGGTACGCGCGGGCAGGCATCGGATATGCTGATTCATGCCAACCGGATCATTCAGCACCGCCAGCGGCTCAACGAGCTGTTAGCGAACCATACAGGACAACCGCTGGAGCGCATCGAAAGAGATTCGGATCGTGATTATTTCCTGACCGCAGCGGAAGCGGTGGAATATGGATTAGTGGATAAAGTAATATCCAGAACAGATTGAGCAAGTAGCCCTATAATTTACACCTTAAAACATCTAAAAAGCCTGGAAGGTCATATGATCTTCCGGGCTCTTTGATTCGTTTATTTTAATTTCACTGTAATTCCATTGTGGTTGTCAGTTAAACAGTGGAGGCATATGGGGGCTATTTCATCCTTTTAACTAGTTCCATGAGTCTGTTCATCCCTTCACGAATCTGCTGTTCGTGTGCATAGGAGAAAGACAAACGCAGCTTGCGACTGGCCGAAGCGTCCGAAGGATCAAATACCGTTCCGGGGACAAACGCCACAGAATGTTCCATGCATTGGTGAAGCAGTCGTCCTGTATCAATGCCTTCAGGAAGCTCTGCCCAGATGTTGAGTCCGCCCTCAGGCCGGGTCCAATTCCAGTCTGTTTCTTGCAGGCACTTTTCCATGACTTCCATCCGTAATTGTATGGCGGTGCGCAGCTTCGACAGGTGCTGATGCATGCGCGGAGATTGAAAGTAACGGAGAAACAGCTTCTGATTCAGAAGGGGAGTTCCGTTATCAGCCAACGCTTTTACTGCCTGCAGCCCCGGCATAAACCGGGGACGGCACATAATGGCCGCAATACGCAGACCCGGCACAACATACTTGCTGTAGCTGCGAATATAGAGCGTATGCCCTGTCGTATCGTACGTAAAGATCGGCGCAGGAGGCTTCTCTTTAAAATAAATATCGTACGTGCTGTCATCTTCAACGAGAAAGCATCCATATTGTTCGGCTAGTTCGGGAAGCTGTTTCCGCTGTTCGGTTGGAATATTAATTCCGGTCGGATTCTGGAAGGTTGGCGTCATGTAAAAAACGCGGGGTTTCTCCGTTTTCATCAGATGCTCAATCTGTTCCAGATCATAACCCTCCGGGTATATATCCGTGAAGATCAGGCGTGCCCCCTGTTTGCGGAAAATTTCCATGGCAGGGCCGTAAGTCGGCCTTTCCATCAGGACACGGTCCCCCGGTCTGACTAGGCTTCGGGAGATCAGATCAATGGCCTGCTGCGCTCCCGTGGTAATAAGTACTTCTTCCGCTGAGATGTAAAATCGTTCTTTCAGTGTCAGGTGGCTTGCCAGCGCACTACGCAGTTCCACATCACCCTGAATGGTTGAATATGTGCCGAGCAGCCGGGGATACTGATCGAGCAAATCCCGCATGAGTTCCCCCCAGTAACGATTGGGAAGAAGGGCGGGATCAATCAGTGACTTCGAAAACTGATATTCCGCTTCAAGGGATTGCACGCGCGCGAGTGAGTCCCAGTGCAGCCAGGCGGATACAGCAGGGTCATCTGCCTGGTCCGCTACAGGCGACGGGTCAGCAGGACTGACATAATAACCGGACTTGTCCTTAACGTATACATTCCCGCGTTCCTTTAGCTCCTGATAGGCTTTGAACACCGTAAGCCGATGTACACCGAGCTGCTCGGACAGGCTTCGCACCGAAGGGAGTTTTTCATGTTCGGCCCACTCTCCCGCCTCAATACGCACCACGAGATAATGAATCACCTGTTCATATAGTTTAAGGCTGTTATCTGTCATTAACATGGCTTTGCCCACCCGATTCACGCTCCTTTTGGACTCTATTGTAACAGGAAATGAGCGGATTCTGTTCTGTTTTCTTCATTCTGTTCTGTAGACAGTGCTATATGATGGAGAACAGATGAAGGAGGGGCTAGCATGGTTGCAGCAGCATTTACAGTAATGTGTCTTATTTTTGGAACAACGTTCCTGGCGATTAAAATTGGGGTCGAGGCAGGCATGCCGCCTTTTCTATCCGCCGGATTACGTTTTATCATTGCAGGTGCATTGATGTTTGCATGGATGTGGATGAAAGGGAAGGTAAGTCTGTCCCTCTTATGGAGAAAAGAAATGCTCCTGACCGGAGCAGGGCTGACCTTTGGTACGTTTGCCACTTTATACTGGGCTGAGCAATATGTCAGCTCAGGCGTTGGGGCCATTTTATCAGCTACCGGGCCACTGATGATTATGGTGATGCAAACCGCTCTGCTGCGGCAGAAAACCTCTGCTCGCATGATTGCAGGCTGCCTGATCGGTTTCGGTGGCGTTGTGCTTGTTGTTTTACCCGGTGTATCCATTGGCGGGAGTTCACTGTGGTTGTGGGGGTGTATCGCCGTACTTGTAGGAGAAGTATGCTATTCGGCAGGTGCCCTGTACTCCAAGAAGGTGATCAACCAGTTCAAGGAGGCCAGCCCCGTGGCGATTAATGCCGTGCAGATGATGTATGGAGGTTTGCTGTTATCCGGGCTCTCGGCAGTGACAGAATCGTGGAGCACATCTGGACTTGACTGGACTCCGGCGATCTTGTCGCTGATCTATTTGACCGTGATTGGTTCAATGGTAGGGCATAGCCTGTTCTACTGGATCATGTCACGTACCAACCCGCTGTTCCCGGCAACCTGGCTGTACATTTCGCCTCCGATTGCGGTCGGTCTTGGAGCGGTTGTGTATGGTGAACATGTAAGCTGGATCACCTGGATCGGTGTTGTGCTTGTTGTAGCCGGCTTGCTGGCGATGAATGAGAAAGTGATGAGCTGGCTGAAGAGAGGTAAACGAACCAATTCATTGGTGCAAACTTCCAAACCTGTGGTAAAGTAGGTATTACCTTTTTTACATCGGAATGAGGTGAGGAATCAGGTTGAACAGACAAAGGCTTGGTGCAATATTTCTGTTCGTGGGAATTATCCTTTATGGCATTATTCATATTGCTGCCGTTATACACATTCCATTAGTTACCGTCTGGTCTACTAGATGGGGGCGTTATTTGGAAGCTGTGTCCGAGACTGGTGGCCTCATCGGATTGGTTGTGGCGATCTTATTGTTTGCCATGGGTGTGGTGCTTCTGTTGACTGTTCTGATTGCTGGTATGAACAAGGGAAAGACGATACAAGAGATCCGGGAACGGACCCGCGAGTTTGATGAGCAGTACGGAAGCAGCATACGAAATTCATATGACAGCAGCGATCGATAAAAATAGGTGAAAGGGGAGAGCAGGATGGTCAAATTTTACGCAACGATCTGTTCGGCATTTACTCTCTCACTCCTTGCTGCCTGGGTGGATCGCTATCCGAATGATGTTGATACGGCAACAGTAATGGTGCCTTTTAGCAATCAGTTCCTGACCGTTTTTTTGATTTTATGGGCGTTCTATCTGTTTGCAGGTTTGCCGCTCATGGCAGTTTTGGACCGTTTCCTCAAGCGGAAAAGCGGGATATGGAAGACAGTCGTTTATTTTCTAGCTGGCTCTGTCGTAGGCGTCTTGGGAATGCTTCTGCAGGTTAAAGGTCCCCATAGCGAATCGATTATGATTGCACTGCTGTTTGGTGTCGGAGCTCTGGTATTTCTAATGTTCAATTCACTATTGGGTTACTTTCGCAAAATATGGTTGAATTCCCGATATCAATAGTAATGATTCCGAAGATACAACCAAAACAAAAACAGCCTCTGGTTCAGCGAGTTTATTCGCTGCCCGGGGCTGTTTTATTTTGCAGTATGCTCAGCGTTATCGTATTACTCCGCGTTCAGCACAAATTTCTCAATGACCTGCTTCACGCCGTCTTCGTTGTTGCTTGCCGTAATGTAATCTGCCAGCTCTTTGAGGGCAGGGATGGCATTGCCCATAGCCACGCCAAGACCGGCAACTTCCAGCATTTCATGGTCATTCCAAGAATCCCCGATCGCAATGCACTCGCTCAATTGGTGACCAAAGTGATCCGCCAGGAATGTAAGTGCGTGGCCTTTGGTACCTTCGCGATGCATGATCTCGAGGAAGTATGGTTTGGACTTGGTGATATGCACTTCAGATCCAAGCAATTCACGCAGGTCCACGGCAACTTTATCCAAATAGTCTGGCTCATCGATGATAAGCAATTTTGGTGTTTGTTGTTCAATAACTTTGATGAAGTCCGGCTCGATATGGTACTGGGTACCATTCAGCTTCGCGTAATCACGCAATTTGTCGTTTTCTTCGCGAGCATACAGCTTGTCATCAATGTACGTTTGAAGGTGGAGATTGTTCTCCAGGCAGTAGTCGTACAGCTTGCGGGAAGCATCTTGCGGTACATAGCGCTCATAGAGTACTTTCTCGTCCAGCAGGTTTTTGACCAAAGCACCCTGATAGGTAATGATTGGCACGTTTAATCCTGTTTGGCGGGCAAGTGCTTGTGCAGAAGCATAGGCACGTCCTGTTGCCAGGGTAACAACTACACCATGAGCAACCGCTTGCTCCAATGCCGTTTGTGTTGCGGGGGTTACTTCCTTGTTGTCGTTGATGAGGGTATCATCGATGTCAATTGCCATTAATTTGTAAGCCATTTGAGTTTCTCTCCTTTTATCTGTATCTATAATCACAAACGAATGGATCCATCATTACACCAGATCACTCCAAACGCAGAATAGTGTAAGAAAGGAATTCGTTCTAAAACTATACTTACATCTAAATCTATTCTTCCAGGAAAACGAGGCCGATAAAGTCCTCCAGCTCCAGGTTACCGAAGTAGTGTTTCACATCAAGGCCCTCAAGTGCCGTGCGCACCTCGGATTCCTCATAACGCTTGCCGCGCAGCATATTTTCGATATCCGCTACATCGCCTACACCGAAGAAGTCACCGAAGATTTTGATATCTTCAATTCGTCCGTCCTTAATGTTCATGCGCAGATCAATAATGCCGACAGGGAATTTGCGGGTATGCTTCACATTGCTCTCCGGAGACAACCCATAGTTCCAGTCCCAGTTGCTGTAACGCTCAGCGGAGATTTCCTTGATCTTGTCCCAATCCTTCTCCGTGAGTTCATATTGGGGAACATCCTGCGGCTCCATACGGAAGATGTGACGCAACAGCTCGTCCCGGAATTGTTCAATGGTCAGATTGCTGTCAATCAGATCCCGAATGTTGGCGACACGGCTGCGTACGGATTTGGTGCTCTTGGATTTGAATTTCTCGGGATTTACGTTCAGGGATGCCTGAACATGATCCAGATTGAGGTCAAACATGAGCGTTCCGTGACTGAACATACGACCGCGGGTGGAGAACTGGGCGTTACCCGAGATTTTCTTTTCCCCGACTTGCAAATCGTTGCGTCCGGTTAGCTCGGCATTCACACCAAGCTCCTGCAGAGCTTCCACGACAGGTTGGGTGAACTTGCGGAAGTTGTGGAAGGATTGTCCGTCATCCTTGGTAATAAAACTGAAATTGAGGTTACCCAAATCATGGTAGACTGCTCCGCCTCCAGAGAGACGACGTACAACCTGTACACCGTTATCCTGAACATATTCGATGTTGATCTCTTCGATCGTATTCTGGTGTTTTCCAATAATAATGGAAGGGCGGTTAATGTAAAACAGCAGATAGCTGTCATCCATCGGCAAATGCTTCAAAATGTACTCCTCAATCGCGAGGTTTACAGAAGGATCTGTAATGCCCTGGTTATCAACAAACAGCATGGTCATTCCTCCATTAATGTATGTGAGGGACGATGATCCCTTATGTAGTGTTATGCCTGCAAATCAAAATTCCTCTTCTATTGTAATCGAATTGTCGATTGGACACAAAGGAATTGAAGCAGGGAATGGATGGTTTAGGCAAATCAGGATTGACCCGTGATAGTTACGCCATCCATAATAAAAATGACATGCAGAAAGGATGACGGACAAAATGAGCGGTATCATTGAAGTTTTTGGACATGGTGGTGACGTGGAGACTGCTGCGTCAAGATTTGGCGGGAGTCCTGAGGATTTCCTTGATTTTAGTGCAAACATTAATCCTCTGGGTCCGCCCAAGGACGTTCTGAAGGCGTTGGAGCAAGGGATGCGGGCGATACTTCGTTATCCTGATCCTGCACATCGGACATTTAAGACATTGCTTGGCGAACGCCTTGGTCTGTCAGAGGAATATATATCTATAGGGAATGGAGCTGCGGAAAGTATGGCTCTGATCCTGCTCGGACTCTCTCCCCGAAAGGTGGGCACAGTGGAGCCAGGGTTCTCGGAGTATCGTTCATTGTCCAAGCAATTTGGGGCAGAAATGCATCATGTTCTGGGGCAGGAGAAGCTCGAATGGCGAGCAGCTCCCGAAGATATCGAGAGGCTGATGGAACAGGTAGATCTGCTGTTTCTTGGACAGCCGAACAACCCCAATGGCGTGCAGTATCCCTTAGAAGTATTGCAGCGGCTGGCCCGTCATGCAGAGAAGACAGATACTGTCCTGGTGATTGATGAGGCATTTATGGATTTCATTCCTGAAACGCGGCGGCAATCCATTGCTTCCCGATTGCAGGCTTACCCACAGGTAATCATCATTCGCTCGATGACCAAGTTTTATGCCATTCCGGGTCTTCGGCTTGGCTATGCGATTGGACGCCCGGATCTGATTCGTGCCATGACGGAGAAACAGGTAACCTGGAGTGTCAACGGACTGGCACTGATCGCGGGAGAAGCCTGTCTAAGCAGCGGGGAAGCTTTTGAACGGGAGACGTTGGAACAGGTGGCGCTTGAACGAGAGAAACTGGCATCCGGCCTGGAGGCCTGTGGATGCGAAGTGACACGTGGGGAAGCGAACTTCTTGCTGGCACGTGTGCCGCAGCCATGGACAGCGGCAACCATGCAAGCGGCTCTGGGGGAACGGGGAATTCTGATCCGAAGCTGCGCCATGTACCCTGGACTTGGGGAAAGACATATCCGACTGGCGGTGAAGGATGCGAAGTCGAATCTTCGTCTGGTGAATGAAATGAGAAGTGTCAGCGGACAAACGAATCCGTTGTCAATCAGCGGGGGGGCGGAGTAATGGCGTTGCCATTCTTTCAGTACTTTACCCATGCAAATGCAGAGCAAAATAAATATACTTCTTCTGCATGGCCCGGCTTAACCATCAGCGCACATGAACGCCATATTCGAGCAGCGATCCCTAACCGGGTAACCGCCATTTCGAGTGCCGTGTATAGCGGGGGCATGATCGAGCTGGATCGCATATTCAATATTTATGTAGACAGGCATTATCGTTGTGACGACCCGCCGCGTGATATTGCAGACCTGCTGAGCGGGTGGGGGGAACGCACAACAGCATGTGCCGGATTGCTGACAGCGGTTAAGCTTGAGCACACATCGGTTCAGGAAGTTGTGGGCGATGAAGCGGGGATCTTATGCTGTACGACAGCAGGTGTATCCAATGCTGCCCGTGCAGGCTCCGCAAGAACCGTATTTGATGCTGCAGGGAACATAGCTAACCAGGAGGGAATAGCAGCAGAGTCACCCTACACTCCCGGTACTATTAATATCATGTTATGGATAAACGGCCGCATGACGCCTGGAGCCATGGTCAATGCCATTCAGACAGCAGTGGAAGCCAAAACGGCAGCGCTCTCGGATTGCGGTGTAATGGATGCGGAAAACGGACTGACTGCAACGGGAACGACGACGGATGCCATTGTGCTGGCCGCGAGTCAGGTGGAGGGGAAACCACTGATCTCTTACTCAGGTACAGCCACAGTGATTGGGGCAGGAATTGGGCGTGTCGTCTATGATGCCGTTACCGAAAGTTTGCAAGCTGGACAGGCGTGGAAAGAGAGGAATAGCAAGCGATGATATCTCTGAGTCAATGGGCGGAATGGCCCATATGGGCAGGAATGACAGGAGCATGGATTATTTTAGCAGCATACATACTGGATCGCCTCATTGGAGATCCACGCTGGATCCCCCACCCGGTGATCGGCATGGGCAAAGGAATTTCTGCACTGGAGCGGACCATAAGAAAACGAGTGAGCAGCGATCAGGGGCTTAAACGGGCAGGGTTGCTTTTTCCGATCATCATTGCGGGTGGTTCATTGGCGCTTACTTGGGGAGTGTTATACGTCCTTGGACTTGTTCACCCGGTGGTTGCCGTTATCGCTGAAGTAGTACTGATTGCCACCACCATTGCTTCCAAAGGACTGAAGGATGCAGGCATGGAAGTGTATCGTCACCTGAGAGAAAGGGATTGGCCTGCGGCTAGACGTTCACTCGGCATGATCGTGGGGCGGGATACAGGGCATCTGGATGAACCGGAAGTGGTAAGGGGAACCGTGGAGACCGTGGCGGAGAACATCGTAGATGCCATCGTTTCACCGCTATTCTATGCCCTGATTGGCGGTGCTCCGCTTGCGATGGCGTATCGGGCCGTCAATACGCTGGATTCCATGGTTGGTTATAAAAATGATAAGTATTTGCATCTCGGCTGGGCCTCTGCTCGTCTGGATGATTGGGCGAACTGGATTCCGGCACGGCTTACCGCCTTGCTGCTAATTACAGGTGCGTGGTTTATGAGATTAAACGCAAAAGGCGCTGCACTTATGGTTCGCCGGGATGCCAGATTGCACCCCAGCCCGAACAGCGGATTCCCGGAGTCTGCCGTTGCGGGAGCGCTGGGCATCAGGCTTGGGGGGCATAACGTTTATCACGGCGTGGCTTCTTTTCGAGCCTATATGGGCGATCAGACACGGTTGATGGAAGCAGAGGATATCGTGCGGACCACACGTTTGATGTTCTGGTCGGCGGGAGCTTTTGTGCTGTTATGCTGGCTGATAACGTTCGGCATCTGGACAGCAGGAGGTGTACTGTTATGGAAGTAGAATCCGGGAAGCGTGGAACTGGAACGCGGGAGGTCGTGTTTATCCGCCATGGTACAACTTCTTGGAATGTGGAAAAGAGATACCTCGGACATACCGATATCGGTCTCCTGCCAGATGCAGAGCGGGAACTGGCGCCGCTTCGCGAGTCCATTCGCGGGATCACATGGGATGCGTTATATTGTAGTGATCTGCTGCGCTGCCGGCAGACCATGAAACGAATCGCTCCGGTACAGGCAGAACAAGCACAGTATGATCCGCGTCTGCGTGAGATTAATTTTGGGCAATGGGAAGGGATGACTTACAATGAGCTCAAGGACAATCCGCTCTACCGGGATTGGATTGATGCACCGCAGCATGTGACGCCACCGGGCGGCGAGCCTTGGCAGGCATTTGCTGCGAGGATCGACTCTTTCGTGAAGGCGTGTCTTGTGTCCGTTTCGCCAGAGGTATATTCCGGTGGAAACTCTGTTCCGACGATAGCCGTAGTTACCCATGGCGGTGTCATTCGGTATGCCATATCACGTCTCATACCGGAACTGGGATTCTGGGATACACAGGTCATTCCGGGGCAAGCAATTAAGGTTCGGCTTGAAAAAAGTGAAAATAGCTGGGTTTCAAGCAGGGTGTCTTTTCCGTGAATCGGGTTGTAAGGATGTGCAATATAACCTATAATCACAACAGAAGTGTGACTTCAGCATGAATACATATCTCGTTATGCGTTTAAGCGCTGAGGGATGGGACATGCTCACTTGAATGGTTACAATATCAGCGACCACGGGTCCCTTGTGCGAGCAAGAAGAGCTCATCAAGTTTATGCAAGCGATGAACGGCACAATGGGTGAAATAGGGAAGCCGGTGTGAATCCGGCACGGTCCCGCCACTGTAAATCAGGACGAGCAGTCCTGTAAGTCAGGTTACCTGCCCTGGACGTACAAACCGGTGTTCCTTCGAGGAAAGGACAGCGTTTCGGGCAATTCTATGTGCATGAACAGCGGGTACGCTGTAGATGTGCAGATCGCCATATGCGAGACGTCATCCCTGATCCTGACGTAAGGATCGGGGATTTTTTTGTTCATATAGGATGAACCGAAAAATATTCACACGTAACGAAGAGTGCAGAACCAATCTGGAGAAGCGTGCGCTCGCCTAAAAGCTTTCTGAAAGAAAGCTGCATCGGAAGCATAAGCTATCCCCGGATTTTCACGTTTATAAGAGAGAATCAAAAAAATCTGGGGATAACAGCGATCGGAAGATGGTACTGCAATCGTAGTGGCCAAGTGTGGTTTTCTAGGGTCATTTTATTTAGGAACACAAATTCAGGGGAAATGGTCAGGAGCACTATTTAAGAGAGATCATAGAGAAGGGGAGAATGAACAGAATGAACATCAAGAATTGGAAAGGCATGGCGTCCCTGCTGACAGCAGCGATGCTTACACTGGCTTTGGCCGGATGTGGAAACGCAACAACGAGCGAGGGAACAGGTACCTCTACACAGCAGCCGGCACAGGAGCAATCCCAAGGCCAGGAGCAGACGGATCTCAAAACACAATATCCACTTACGGTAACCGATGCGACAGGTGAATCCTTCACGTTTGAGCAGGCGCCAGCCAAGATCGTATCCGTGTCTCCGGCAGAAACTGAATCGTTGTTCGCGCTTGGACTGGACGAGCAGATTGTAGGCGTATCCGACTATGACGATTATCCGGAAGCTGCAACGAGCAAACCGAAAATGGGCGGAGTGTCGAAGCCCAATGAAGAATCAATCATCGCAGCGGAAGCAGACATCGTATTTACAGGGATCTCCATGAGCGAAGAAGCTGTGACGAAGCTGCGCGAACTGGGAATCACCATTTTCAAAACAGATCCGAAATCGATAGACGATGTCATGAACAACATCGAAACATTCGGGAAAATCACGGATCATCAGGAGCAGGCACAGGAGCTCATCACGAAGATGAAACAAGATGTAGCAGACGTAACCGAAGCGGTTAAGGCTGTGAAGTCGGAAGATCAGAAAAAGGTATATGTTGAATTCTCCCCAGGCTGGACTGTAGGTAAAGGCGAATTCATGGATGAACTGATCACAGTAGCTGGTGGGATCAACGTTGCTTCCGACCTTGTAGGCTGGAATGAAATTAACGAAGAGAACATTATTGCTTCCAATCCGGATGTCATTCTGTACGCCAATGATGTTATTGATGAGAACTCCAAAACTTTGGATCAGATCATCAAAGAGCGCAGCGGCTGGGACCAAATCACGGCTGTGAAAGACGATGCAGTCATTGGCCTCGATGCCAACCTGCTGAGCCGTCCGGGACCACGTGTAACGGAAGGTTTGAAAGCTGTAGCCAAAGCAATCTATCCTGACCTGTTCCAATGAGTAAAAAGCTGGCAGTGTACGGAACAGCCGGAATTCTGCTGCTTGTGCTGACCGTGCTGATCTGTACGGGCATCGGTTCGGTAGCTCTGCCTGTCCGTGACATTGCAGGCATTCTGCTTCATCACATGCCATGGATCGGAGACTGGATCACGCCCGACTGGAGTACGGCAGCCGAGCAGATTATATGGAAGGTCAGATTCCCGCGGGTACTGCTTGCTGTACTCGTGGGTGCATCGCTGGCCATCGCCGGAGCGGGCTTCCAGGGGGTTCTTCGTAACCCGCTGGCAGATCCGTTTACGCTTGGCGTATCGTCTGGTGCATCGGTGGGTGCAGCTTTTCTGATCTTCTTCGGATTGCAGTATGCATTGATCGGAATCTGGACCTTGCCGCTCGTTGCGTTTCTAACGGGCGTGCTTACATTATGGTTTGTGCTCGCCCTGGCTCGTGAAGGGCGGAAAATACCGACGCACAGCCTGATTCTGGCTGGTGTGGTGATGCAAAGTTTTCTGGGAGCGGTGGTCTCCTTCCTGTCGACCATGTCGAAACAGACGATTAACGAAATTATATACTGGACGATGGGAAGTCTGGCTCTGCGTGGGTGGTCGTATACGGCCATCCTTTTCCCGTATTTTATACTGGGTCTGATTTTCCTTTGGAGCCGTGCCCGTTCCTTGAATGTTCTTGCACTGGGGGAACGGCAGGCTGCACATATCGGTGTTCAGGTGGATGGTTTGAAGCTATCCGTCCTTGCCGTAGGAACACTGCTTACCGCCGGGGCCGTCTCGGTTTCGGGTGTTATTGGATTCGTAGGTCTTGTCATCCCGCATATTCTTCGGCTGATTGTTGGACCTGACTATCGATTGCTGGTTCCCTTGTCCGCGATTGGCGGAGCCATCTTCATGGTATGGGCAGATACGATTGCACGCTCTCTGCTGGCACCGACCGAAATTCCGCTTGGTGTGGTGACGGCCTTTGTCGGGGCTCCTTTCTTCGCATATCTGCTGCATCGGAATAAAAAGCTGCGAAAAGGGGTGATGCCATGAGTGCAATCATGGGTACAAGCGTTACCTCAAACGATCCGCTGATTGAAGTTGCAGGAGCAGGTAAAATGTATGGTCAGCACCGGGCGCTGCATAACGTGGACTGGCGTGTGACAGAAGGGGAATGGTGGGGTGTCGTTGGTCCAAACGGAAGCGGAAAATCAACGCTGCTCCAGCTCATTGCAGGAACCGAACAGCCTGGTGCAGGCAGCATCCGGATTGCAGGGCGGGAGATTACCTCATACACTCGCAAAGATCTGTCCCGTATGATTGCGGTATTACAGCAGGACGGCCTGCCTGCCATCTCCTATCCCGTCCGAGATGTGGTGGAGATGGGACGTTATCCTTATCAGAATTGGCTAGGCAGGGAATCCGCGGATGGAGCGGCAGTGGTGGACCGGGTACTGGAAGAACTGGGATTAACCGAAATGGCCGACAGGCCGCTCGATGCACTCAGCGGCGGGCAGAGGCAGCGGGTGGCGCTCGCCAAAGTCATGGCACAGGAGCCGAAATTGTTATTGCTGGATGAGCCAACCACTTTTCTTGATATCCGATATCAATTGCAATTCATGGAGTTATTATCTTCCTGGCGGCAAAAAAACAAGATTACCATTGTGGCTGTGCTGCACGATCTGAACCTCGCTGCGCAATTCTGCGATCACATTCTCGCCCTGCGCGAGGGCATGTGCGTAAGCAGTGGAACACCACATTCGCTGATGACGGAAGAGAACATTCGGGATATCTTCCGGGTGAACCCGGCCATGGTGAATCATCCCGATACTGGATTGCCGCAATTGTTGCTGCGGCGAGAACACGAGTGAACGAAAATCGGGGGCGACCCCATATTTTGATGAAGGAAGTGCTGGCGGTATGAATAATGAACAGACGTTGGAACAGTTAATCGATCGGATCGTGGGTCCTAATGAAGAAGTGGCGGCAGAAGCCTCTGCACATGTGGATTCATTAACGAAACCGCCCGGCAGTCTGGGCAAACTGGAACAGTTGGTTATTCGACTTGCGGGGATAACCGGTGAGGCTCGGCCTTGTCTGGATCGCAGGGCCGTCATCGTTATGGCTGCCGACCACGGCGTCGTTGCTGAAGGCATCAGTGCGTTCCCGGCAGAGGTAACGCCGCAGATGGTTCATAATTTTCTGGCAGGAGGAGCGGCTGTTAACGTTCTGGCGCGCCATGCAGGGGCAGATGTCATCTGTGTGGATATTGGCGTGAATGCCGATCTTGAACACCCGGACCTGGTCTCCCGCAAAGTACGCAAAGGTACAGCCAACATGGCGCAGGGCGCAGCTATGAGCCGTGATGAAGCGATCCAGGCGATTCTTGCCGGAGCCGAGGTTGTGGCGACTGAAGTTGCGAAGGGAACCCGGTTGTTCGTAACTGGAGAAATGGGCATCGGAAATACTACCGCGAGTGCCGCAGTCATGTGTGCTTTGA
The DNA here is from genome assembly GCF_022346995.1 of Paenibacillus sp. ACRRY. Classification (GTDB taxonomy): domain Bacteria; phylum Bacillota; class Bacilli; order Paenibacillales; family Paenibacillaceae; genus Paenibacillus. The sequence goes on from NZ_JAKRNM010000008.1 coordinate 16,391, forward strand.
CCGGAACGGCACCCGCATCTGCGGTTGGTCGGGGAACAGGGATTGATGACGAAGGTTTGCAGCGCAAAGCTGCTGTAGTCAGCCGGGCACTAAGTGTGAATGAACCGGATGCAGACGATGCTTTGGATGTGCTTGGCAAAGTGGGCGGATTGGAAATTGCCGGGCTGACAGGTGTCATCCTCGCAGCGGCAGCTCATGGTTGCCCGGTTGTTGTGGATGGGTTTATCTCCACTGCAGCGGCTTTGATTGCGAGACAGCTTGCTCCGGTCAGTGTGGAATATATGATCGCTTCGCATACATCGCATGAAAGTGGACATGCTGCGCTTCTGCGCGAACTTGGCCTCAAACCGATGTTGGATCTGGACATGCGGCTAGGTGAGGGAACAGGCGGTGTGCTCAGCCTTCATTTGATCGATGCGGCTTGCCGTATTCTGAATGAGATGGCCACATTTGCAAGTGCTGGTGTATCGGGAGGCTCGAATGAGAATGGGCGCGCGGATGATTCATCGACAGCCACTTCGGCAGTTCGGGGAGAGGTATCTCCATGAGCGTACTTGTTACGGGCGGGGCAAGGAGCGGCAAAAGCTCCTTCGCCGAGCGTCTCTGCATGCAGCGTTCCTCCGAGGCCTGGTATGTGGCAACCGCACAGGCGTATGATGACGAGATGCGTGAACGGATACGCCTGCATCAGAATCAGCGTGATGAAGTGGGGTACCTGTGGCATACAGTAGAGGAACCCCTAGCACTGCCAGAACTCATCACCCGAATGGGGGAATCGCATACAGGATCGTCTGCTCCGACCATTTTGGTGGATTGCCTGACGCTTTGGTTGACTAATGTCCTGCTTACCCACGAGCATGAGCCTGAGCAAGTTATTCAGGATCATATGAATGCACTGGTAACCGCCATCGAGTCCTATCCCGGGCTGCTTGTCCTGGTTACGAATGAAGTGGGTGACGGCATCGTACCGGAGTATGCGCTTGGCAGAAGATATCGGGATCTGGCGGGCATATTGAATCAGCGAGTTGCTGCCATTAGCCGCGAGGTTTTCCTGGTAACGGTAGGGATTGCAATGGAGCTGAAGAGCAAGGAGTATCGCTTATGAGCCATGACGGTAACGATAGCCAGCAAAATCATGAGAATAATAGCGGTGGCGTCAATACGAATCAGATTAACCAGGGCCCAGCTCTGGATGCGGAAAATGTAAACAGACTGGATCAAAAACATACGGCTGCGGCCGCTTTTCAATTTTTGTCCCGTTTCCCGGTGAAAATGCAGATTGACTTCGTTCCACCACTGCTGCGGGAAAGCGTAGTGTATTATCCGCTGGTCGGTGCAGCCATTGGGCTGTGTGTCTGGCTCGGTGGTGCGCTTACAGGTGCGCTGCTGCCATCGTTTCCAGCGGCTATATTGACCTTGACCCTTTGGGTATGGCTTACGGGGGGACTCCACCTCGATGGCTGGATGGACACAGCGGATGGTTTGCTCAGCTATCGTACCCGTGAGCGGATGCTGGAGATTATGAAAGACAGCCGCGTTGGAGCCATGGGAGTAATTGCCTGTGTGCTGCTGCTCATGATGAAAGCAGCGTTAATTGCTGATTTTATCGCACGTGGGAACTGGCTATATGGAGCATTGCTAATTCTGCCCATGATCTGGAGCCGCTGGTTCATGGTATATGCCATTTCGGCTTGGCCGAATGCCAGGGGAGACGATGGACTTGCTGTCCTGTTCAAAGGCCTTGGGGAACGGAAGGAAGTCCAGCGGGCAAGAAGCGCTGCGGTTGGACTAACCATCCTCGCGGCTGTCATTACGTTTGCCGCGGTGTGGATCTTTCAGCCGGGTAACAGTGTTGTAGAAATGCTGGCGATGGAAAGGGGCCTTGGGACATTACCTTGGTGGCTATATCCTATTGCAGCTGCCATTTTGGTGCCTCTGGCGGCGTATTTCTTCGGCAAATTCGTTGCCGGACGCATCAGCGAGAGGCTGGGCGGACTTACTGGAGATACATATGGCGCCATGAATGAGCTGCTGGAAGCCGCTCTGCTGACGGTGTTAAGTCTGCTGCAGGGATTATTTTTGTTATAGGGAACGAATGGAAATGAGTAATGTGGAGCATAACGCGAAAGAGCTGAGGTGATTGGAACGTGCAGGATACGCCTGTAGGACAAGCGGCGGTATTGATGCTGCAAGGTACGGCATCGGATGTGGGGAAGAGTGTTATTACTACGGCATTATGCAGGATATTCAAGCAGGATGGCTTCAGACCGGCCCCGTTTAAATCACAAAATATGGCGCTCAACTCCTACGTAACCGAAGATGGCAAGGAGATTGGCAGAGCCCAGGGAGCGCAGGCAGAAGCTTGCGGTATTGAAGCAACAACGGATATGAACCCGATATTGATCAAGCCCGTGCGGGATATGCACTCGCAGATCGTGGTGCACGGTGTACCTTTTGCCCAGATGAGTGCTTCGGACTATCGTCAGCATTTCCTGCCGGAAGCGAAGCAGACGGTCATGGATGCGCTGAATCGGCTGCGCGATACCTATGATATTGTATTGATGGAAGGGGCAGGCAGTCCGGCCGAGATTAACTTGAAGGATCGCGACATTGTCAATATGAATCTGGCAGGCTGGGCGGATTCGCCAGTCATTCTTATCTCCGATATTGATCGCGGAGGCGTGTTTGCTTCGATTGTAGGTACACTTGAGCTGTTGGAGCCGCATGAGGTCCAGCGTGTAAAAGGATTTATCATTAACAAATTCCGGGGGGATCTGTCCCTGCTGCAGCCTGGACTCGACTGGCTCGAAGAGCGGACGGGCATTCCGGTATTGGGCGTACTGCCTTACATAAGAGATATTCAGATTGAAGCCGAGGATTCCGTGGTGCTTGACTCCATGCGTCATGGCAAATCAGGAAAAAGGGAGCTGGATCTTGCCGTTATTCGTTATCCGCGGATTTCCAACTTTACGGACTTTGACTCGCTGTCCCGTGAACCGGATGTCAATGTGCGATATGTGACTTCTCCGGAAGAGCTGGGACAGCCGGACGCCATTTTGCTCCCCGGTACGAAGGATACGATTGGTGATCTGGCATTCCTGAGAGAGTCGGGCCTGGAGCAAGCGATTGCGAGTCAGACCGAACGTGATCATGTCCAGCTTGTGGGGATATGCGGTGGATATCAGATGCTGGGCCAGCATTTGAAAGATCCGTTTGCAGTGGAAGCGAATCAGATTCAGGAGGCACAGGGTCTGGGATGGCTGCCGCTGTCGACCACTTTTCTGGAACATAAACAGACGGTGAGAGCTTCAGGGCGTGTGCAGCAGCGGCATCCGATTCGTCTATACGGGGATCAAGATTCCGTTGATTCCATGCCAGTGAATGGGTACGAGATTCATATGGGCGTAACCGAGTGCTACGATGCGAAGCAAGTGACTGCGCTGTTTGAGATTGCTCATCCAGGTGGTCAGCCTTTTCAGGAAGGTTGGGGGAGCACGGATGGAAAAGTATGGGGAACGTACTTGCATGGTTTGTTTGAAAGTGACCAGTTCCGCCGCTCCTGGCTTAATGGCCTTCGGCAAGAGAAAGGACTCGCTCCGCTTCAGGAAACCTATAGTGCTCATGAACGCAAGGAGATGGAATTCGACCGGGTAGCCGAGTCTCTGCGCTCAGCCTTGGACATGAAACGTGTATACGAAATTATGGGTATCCAGTACCGAGATACCGCTTCAACTGTTAATGATTGAATAGCAAGCTAGTGTATGATCAAGGATTTATAACCTGAATATAAAAAAAATACCCCCATGTGTATATGCAGTACCCGGAAACGGGCTGCTGTTACGCATGGGGGTGTTTGCATGTCTGTGGTTTAATTGTGGTTCACATAAGGGAATGATGGTTTAATGTTATACCTGAATTGTTATTTTAGTTGATCTTGAATTTCTTCATTGCAGACTGCAGTTCCATCGCCTGCTCATGCAGGTGACGAACCGTACCCGAGTGGGAATCCATCTCACTCAGTTGATGCTCGGCAGTTGAAGCAATCTGCTGCATGCTCTCACGTGATCTGGAGGTAATTTGTGCCGTCTCTTCGACAGATGCACTAACTTCTTCAGCTCCTGCTGAGACTTCTTCAGTGGAAGCAGACACGGTCTGGATCGTCAGGTTGACGTTCTGGATGAGTTCGTTCAGCTGTTGGAAGGCTGTTCCCGCTTGTTGAACCACATGGGTTCCAGACCCGATTTCCTCGGTTACCCGGTTCATGGCACTCACCGAACGTTCCGCATCTTCGCGAATAGTTCCGAGATAATCGGCGATTTCTTCCGTGGCTGTTTTGGACTGTTCCGCCAGCTTGCGGACTTCACCTGCTACGACAGCGAATCCCCGGCCATGCTCTCCGGCACGTGCTGCCTCAATGGAAGCATTAAGGGATAGCATGTTGATCTGTTTTGTAATTTCAAAAATGGATGTAACAATCGTTCCAATCGCTATAGAACGTTCATTCATCGTCTCCACGTAACGCAGCGACTCGTTTGCGGTCTGGCCGACACGTTCCATTTGCTGAACAGCATCCTGTGCAAGACGGTTTCCGTTGACGGCTTCATTCGCAGCTTCACCGATCTGTTCCGATACTTCGGCAGAAGAAGAAGCGATATGCATGATGCCCTGCGTGATTTCTTCCATGGCTCTCGCATTCTCGGCAGCGCTTGAAGCAATGGTCACACTGCCTTTCTCGGCGTCTTCCGCAGAGCGGCTGGAGTTTTTGACCATGCCGGACATGGATTCTACCCGTCTTAACAGATCATCGGAGCCTTGAACTACTTCATTGGAGGTAGACAGTGCACGGCTGATCATTTCCTTCAAATTGTGGGTCATCGTTTGGAAGCTGGCAGCGAGCTGTGCAATTTCGTCTTTGCCCTTGATTTGCAGCTCAGCGGTCAGGTCACCTTGGGAAATCTGCTTGCTGTGTTGTACGAGCTGGATGATCGGTTTGGTTACTCTTTTGATCATGCTGGCTGAGATCAGCCAACCGAGCACGAAAACGAGTGCTGTGATACCCAGACATAACCAGAAGATCTGAACGTTTTTATCCTGAATGAACTGGGCATCCATACTTACTGCCATGATCATGTTGCTGCCTGCAATCGGAATAAAGGCTGCTTTATGTACGCCGAAGGAATCGGAATAAACTTCACTGATGACCATTTCTTTGCTCTCTGCGGCCGTATTCATCGCGGATTGCACGCTGATTTCATCTCCGGCTTTCATTTCTGAGGCAGCGTTGGCAATGACAACCGTACCTTTGCCTTCCTGGATAGCTACGACGTAGGAAGCATCCAGATTATGTTCTTTTGCCTTTTGAGCCAAATAGGATTCGACCGTCAGTGCGGCACCTTCAGAACCAGCTCCACCACTCTGCACCTGCAAAATCTTGGAGGAGGAGACGTTCTTATATATATCCTGGATGGACGTGTTCAGGACCTTGTCGAACTGTGGAAGCACATAGCTCTGCATAATATTCATGGATACAGCATAGAAACTGATACTAAACAACAGGGAAGCGACCAGTAGAACGAGGAACAGCGTGCCTCTTATTTTGCCGGCAACCGTACGATTACGAAACATAGGATCATCCTTTCACGTCATGTTCATTAACATTTGTCGCTTTTCCGTATCGTAAGACTATGTACCAACGAAAAAAGGCCTAATTTTCACGTTGAGAAAACTTGGGAATAAGCGGATATACCTATATTACAAAATTAACCGGGGGTTGAATAGAAAAATTTTCATTAAACGGTGATTTTTTTTCAGAAATATATGAATGTATTACATGCATATTACATAATATCAATTAATACCTACCAGAATAGTTTGATATATGATATATTGTTCAATATCGCGTAAAGCGAATAGAAAAACCGTTCAGTCGGTATGCACATTCTGAGGAGGATTTTACAAGATGGATACTTTTCTAGTCATTCTGAACGTAGTGATTATGCTCGTTCTTCTAGGCGTCCTGTATTGGATGCAAAAGAAACATATTTCCTTTACCAAGCGTGTATTCGCGGGTCTGGGAATCGGGGTTGTGTATGGTGTCATTCTTCAACTGATATACTCGTCTAATTCTGACATTGTTACCAAGTCTGTTGATTGGTTTAATCTTGTCGGTTCAGGATATGTCAAATTGTTGCAGATGGTCGTGATTCCACTTATCATGGTTTCCATTATTTCGGCCATCATGAATTTGAAAGGCAAGCAAAACCTCGGCAAAATGAGCTTCTCAATCATTGCGATTTTGCTGATTACGACGGCCATTGCGGCAAGTGTAAGTATCGTAACAAGTCTGAGCTTCAACCTGACTTCCATTGAGATTGAAGGTGGAGACAGAGAGCTCGCACAGGGGCAGAAGATGGAGGAACGTCTTGTTGATGTACAGGATCAGACGATTCCGCAGCAGGTTCTGGAATTCATTCCTTCCAATCCATTTGCAGACATGACCGGTGAACGCCGCACGTCTACACTTGCTGTTGTTATCTTCTCGGCATTTATTGGTGTGGCAGTACTTGGACTGGATCGCAAGAAACCACAGCAGGCGGAAACGTTCCGAGGCATGGTGAATGCGGTATATGCTGTAGTCATGCGGATCGTAACTCTGGTGCTCAGGTTGACTCCATACGGGATTCTGGCGCTTATTACGAAGGTAACAGCGACAACGAACCCGGATGAGATCCTGAAACTGATCAAGTTCGTCATTGCTTCCTACGTTGCGTTGATTGTGATGTTTATCATCCACCTCATTATTATCGCGCTGTTTGGTTTCAATCCGATTACGTATGTGAAAAAGGTTCTGCCAACCCTGGTATTTGCCTTCACATCCCGTTCAAGTGCGGCTGCAATCCCGCTTAACGTGGAGACACAGACGAAGAGACTGGGCGTATCCGAAGGTATTGCGAATCTCTCGGCAAGCTTCGGGGCTACCATTGGTCAAAACGGGTGCGCCGGGATCTATCCGGCCATGCTGGCGGTGATGATTGCTCCTACGGTCGGAATCGATCCGATGAGCTGGGACTTCATCATTACTCTGATCCTGGTTGTCGTGATCAGCTCATTCGGCGTAGCCGGTGTAGGCGGCGGGGCAACCTTCGCTTCCCTGATCGTATTGTCCACGATGAACCTGCCAGTTGCACTCGCAGGCTTGCTGATCTCGGTTGAGCCGCTGATCGACATGGGTCGTACGGCACTGAACGTGAACGATTCGATGACCGCTGGTCTCGTATCCAGTAAAATCCTGAAAGAGAATGATCAGGATACTTTCAATGGTCAAAGCCGTGATCTGGATTCCGCTGTTCAAGCTTAATTCGGACTCCATAACTTAGATGGCTGTTTATAGCAATAACAAGCCAGCATTAGCCGTTCTACGGGTTACTCGTAGGGCGGTTTTTTTTGCATGCTTGCTGATTGTCGTTATTTAGTGCTGTTCAAAGGATGGGAAATGTGATAGAGTATTCATGTTTTGGCCCAGGCCAGACCGCGGTTCGTAACCATCCCGCGTAATCAAAACTAGGAAGGCAGTGTATGTATTTATGTTTAATTTGGGTTGGGGAGCGCTTTTTGTTCTCGTAACGTATGGTTTTTTCCTATTGTGTTACCGTCTGTTCGGTAAAAAGGGTCTGTATGCCTGGATTGGTGTGGCGACGGTTATAGCCAACATTCAGGTGACCAAAACGATAGATATTATGGGGATTGTACTGACACTTGGCAATACGATGTATGTCAGCATGTACCTAACCAGTGACCTTCTCAATGAGAAGTATGGATCGGGTGAGGCGCGGAAGGCCGTATGGTTCGGATTCTTCACGTTAATCATGACAACGGTACTGATGCAGATGGTCATTTTCTTCGAACCGGCACCGACGGACTTTGCCCAAGAATCGATGAAAACCTTGTTCGGACTGCTGCCACGTCTGGCACTCGGAAGTCTGACCGCGTACTTCATTAGCCAGTTCCTGGATGTGCGGCTGTTCAGTATGCTGCGTAAGATGGCACCTGGACGCAATCAGTTGTGGATTCGTACGAACGGCAGCTCGATCGTCAGTTCTTTTGTGGATACGCTGGTATTCTGCACGATTGCATTTGCGTTTATCTATCCATGGGATGTCTGGCTCGAGATCTTCCTGACAACGTACATTATCAAATTCGTGTTGACCGCGGTAGGTACGCCGTTTATATATGCAGCGCGTAATTTTAAAATCAAGGATGAAGTCTAGTCCAATCTCGTCTATATCCGTATTCATTCGAGTATGGTTGCTAGCAACGCAACAAGTCGTATAACGAGAATAACCCGCAAAGCCATATGGATATGGTTTGCGGGTTATTTTTAGTTTCGTACCTTAGAGGTTAGTCTGTCAGAATCTGCAGTTCTTTTGGATAGGAAGTCAGCACTTCAACCCCGGTATCTGTCACAAGAACATCGTCCTCGATTCGCACTCCGCCTGCAGGGGTATAGATGCCTGGTTCAATCGTGAATACGGTGCCTTCCTGCAGAAGATCCATATTCTGTCCATGCAGGGAAGGATACTCGTGCACATCAATTCCCAGACCGTGTCCAACACGGTGCATAAATCGTTCCCCGTATCCGGCATCTTCCGTCACCTGACGTGCTGCACGGTCGATATCGGCACAGGCCACACCTGGCTTAACTGCGCGAATGGCAGCTTCGTTTGCAGCAAGCACGGTATTGTAGATGGTTTTCAGTTCAGGAGAAATGTCACCAAAAGCAAAGGTGCGCGTAATATCAGATGCATACCCTGCAGCGTATACGCCCATATCAAACATCAACAAGTCGCCATGCTGCAGCTTGCGTTCACCCGGTGTACCATGCGGCAGCCCTGTCTTGGGCCCGGTAAGCACCATGGTATCAAACGAAGGACCATCTGCACCCAGTTTCTTCATCTGATATTCCATTTCTGCTACCAGTTCAATCTCGGTTACGCCTGTGCGTACATGAGACAGTCCCTGGCGCAGCGTTTCTTCAATAAGATGAATGGCATGGCGGATGCGGGCTACTTCGTCCGGTGTCTTCTTGACGCGCAGTGTGCGGAGCAGAGGCCCGACATCTTCGAAGTTGACTGCACCAAGGGCAGCGGTCAGCTGCTCGTAACGTGCAACGGTGACGTATTCTTTTTCAAGGCCCATCCGGCCCAGACGTCCCTGATAACGTTGGAACAATGCATAGGGATTGTCGGTATCCGTATGAGTCGCGATATTGCTTACCGAGGAGGCGGCTGCTGCAGCATCAGCGTCCAGGGCAGGCACAATCAGTAAAGGTTCCTCGCCACGGGCGAGAACAAGGCCGAGAAAACGTTCATGCGGGTTGCTTGCAAAACCAGTTAAATAGTAGATATGTTTCGGATCTGTAATCAGCATGGCATCCAATCCTTGTGCAGACAGATCAGCTTCCAGACGGGATAAAGGGCTTTGATTCATATGTGTATAGCTCCACCTTTCAGTTCGTTCTATCCTTCTATTATAGAAGAATATTGAAAAATGCCAAAGGGGCGTGACCGGAGGGCTATTTGTATTGTGGTCAAATTACCGTTTAGGCGAACATGGAGAGGGGTAAATACAGGGCGAAACGACGTTGAAGATGGTTACCGCTAACGGTACAAATAACGATACAGATATCGGTAGAGAGATACCGATTAAGGACAGATACTGAGAATAATTATCCTTGAACATATCGCAGCAGCATTTGGCAGTTTCGAACTACACTTTATTTAATAGAAGGAGATGAGATGATGAATAACCGAGTAAGTGTTCCACTATACGCTTCGCTCTTAAGTATGGCTCTGCTGACGGCTTGTGCTTCAGGCGATCCTTCCACAGAATCGCAGCAGGTCTCTCAAGGTCAAGGCACAGGCCAGGGACAGACAGCGGATGGAGGCAATGACAATACAAGTACAGCGGCAGAAGGAACACAGGAGAATGCGGTTATCCCGTATCAGGCTTCGGTTCTGGCCACTGGACTGAACGCACCTTGGGAACTAGTGAACGTGCCAGACGGACGGATGTTTGTGACGGAGCGTCCAGGAACCGTTCGTGTTATTAAGGATGGAGAATTGCAAACCGAACCACTCATTGCATTTGAGGCTCCGTTCAATGAAGAGGGAGAAGGGGGCTTGCTCGGTCTGGCTGCAGATCCGGACTTTGAGAATAACGGTTATCTGTACGCCTACCATTCCTATTTTGAAGGAGACGAGATCGCAAATCGGGTATTGCGTTTAAAGGTAAATGGAGATCAAGCCGTGATCGACAAGGAGTTGCTTGGTAATATCCCTGGCGGGACGAATCATAATGGTGGCCGCATCAAGATTGGTCCGGACAACATGCTCTACATTACAACCGGTGAACGTTATGAACCGGAACTGGCACAGGACCAGAACAGCTTGGGTGGCAAAATATTGCGGATTGGTCTCGATGGTTCGATCCCTGCAGAAAACCCATGGCCGAATTCCGCTGTATACAGCATGGGACACCGTAATGCCCAGGGTCTTGCATGGAATCCGGATAATAAGTATCTCTATGCTACCGAGCACGGTCAGCGTAACTACGATGAAATTAACCGAATCGAAGCAGGGGCGAATTATGGCTGGCCTGAAGTGGAAGGGGACGAGGATGATAATGGTACCTATCAGGCGCCGCTTGCTCATAGCGGTGACGATACATGGGCACCATCGGGTATTGCTTTTATAGAGAAAGGACCGTGGGCGGGTTCACTACTTGCGGCTAACCTGAGAGGCGAGCAATTGCTTCATATTACTCTGTCCGAGGATGGTACACAAGTGGAGCAGGTGGAACCCATTTTTGAAGACGAGTGGGGACGCATCCGTAACGTGACAGCCGGGGAAGACGGAAAGTTATATATTCTGACGAACAATCGGGACGGACGAGGAACTCCGAGGGATGGGGACGACCACATCATTGTGCTTACACCGGAGAGTTGAGCTGATGCATCCGGGTTCCATTACTAATATTGGAGCTCAAGCATGCTTCTATTAGAACCCGGATGCTGTTCGTGAAAATAAAAAAAGGGGCGTCCCGCCAAGTTCATGACTTTGGGACAGCCCCTTGATTGCTTTATATATGGCCGCACATAGCAGATGGATACTGCCAATTAATCCGCGCTTTCTGCAAGTTTGGCGATATGCGCGCTTGGTTCGTTTGTGTATTCCCCGCCGTGATAACAGAGTACTTTGTTCAGTTTCAGGCCGGTCAGTCTTTTCAAACTTCTCAGCGCTTCAGGCATGTCCGGTGTTGCAGGCGGTGCAGGTCCGACCAGTTCATCGTCCACAACACGCAGTTCGTCGGCAGCCAGCAGGAATTCGGAGTCACGGAAGTACAGGCAGATGTGTCCTGGCGTATGTCCAGGTGCATGGATGACCTGGATTCCGCCTTGAAGCGGCAGCATGTCCCCATCTTCCAATACTCTGCTGATCTCGATCTCTGGCAGCTGGGAGAGGAGCTGATCGGCCTGGACAAGTACCGGTGCAGGAAGCATGGCTCTGCGTTCTGGCGTGAACTTGATCAATGGCTTTTCACCTTTAATATAGGGAACCTCATCCGCATGTGCCCAGACTTCAAGCCCGGGTATCGCATCCAGAAGGGCACCCAGATTACCGATATGGTCAATGTCCTGATGAGTCAAAATGATGCGTTTGACGTCAGCCAGCTGTACGCCTTCCTGCTGCAGTGCGGACTCCAACCCGGCGAATTGGCCAATCATGCCTGTGTCCACAAGGGTGATGCCATCTTCATCGCGCAGCATGACGGGGTAGATCGGGTTGTCTCCCGAAGACGTGGGTATGCTGAGATGCAGCACGGTAAAATCTGTTTTTTGATTAGTCATAGGTATCCGGATCGAGTCCGGTCCACCTCCTTTTTGAATGATATGGTTTGCGTTATTCGGGACGAAGGTATTTTAAGTGTTTTCTGTACTTCTGGATGGTATTCAGCATCGCTTCAAAGGTTTGTTCAGCCTGCATGCCTTCCTTGACGATGGAGTCAAAGGAGAAGTTCTCATGAATGAGCTTGTTCCTGGCCTGGAAGACCTGACTAAGAGCCTGTTCCATGTTTTCTTTCCCAGGTTTCAGGGTGATCTGTTGTTTATTTAATTCAGCCTGTATGATCTCCATATTGGACCGTGCACGGTAAGCAGGAGTTTTCATCAGCTCGGTCGAATTAAACTTTTTTTGATAGACGCTTTGATACAGCTGTTTTAACATGTGTTCAAGAATGGAGCAGCATTCAATGACAAGGGATGCATATCTTCGATGTTTACGTTGATCCCATTGCGGTGAATCGAGTCCTTGTCCCATATCATGATACTCTTGTTCCAGTACTGCGATTTCAAGCTTTGCTTCTTTTTTGATTTTTTTAAAATCGTCTTTGGTCAGCATACCTGTCCTCCCATGGAAACCAAGATGTGATAACTTCATTATCTCACATTGTTACTCAGAGCGCCTCTTTTCCGAGGGAGGCAGGATTCTGATCGTTCATCCAATAACTGAACCCGGGTTCAGAAGGGAAGTATCTGATGTCCATGAAAACAGCCATTGTAACCGGAGCAAATTCCGGCATGGGGCTCGCAACCACCATCCAACTTGCAAGGCAAGGCTATAGGGTGATCATGGCCTGTCGAAGCGAGAAGCGCGGACAGCAGGCTCTGCAAGAGGCCCTGCGTGAGTCAGGCTCTACTGCGATTGAGCTAATCCTATGTGATCTGGGTTCCCTTGAAAGTATACGTCATTTTGCCCGTTCCTTCCGTGAACGCTACAGTACGCTTGACGTTCTGGTGAATAATGCCGGTGTGGTCATGCTGAAAAGACAGGAGACCTCGGATGGTTTTGAGCAGAGCATCGGCATTAATCATCTGGGACATTTCCTGCTCACATTGCTCTTGATCCAGCCTTTGCAGGCTGCGGAGCAGGGACGAATTGTGAATGTTTCATCCGGTGCATACAAAGCAGGCAAGATTCACTTCGACGATCCGCATCTGCAGAAGGGCTATAACCCGATTAAGAGCTATGCGCAGTCCAAGCTGGCCAACGTACTGTTCACCCGTGCGCTATCCCGCAAAGTGGCAAATAGCCGAATCACGGTGAATTGTCTGCATCCTGGTGCGGTCGGTACAAGCATCGGCGTAGATCGCAATACCGGTTTTGGTACACGAATCATGGCCTTTATCGGCAAGCTTCCTTTTTTCCTGTCTCCCGAGGAGGGGGCCCAAACGGCAATTTATTTGGCCACCAGCCCGGAAGTAGCAGAAATTACAGGACGCTACTTTTATCAAAAGAAAGAGCAGAAGTTAAAAGCACATGCCGTCAATGATGCGGTAACTGAACGTTTCTGGACATGGAGCGAACAGCAAGTCGGACTGAAGCCTGATGAGAAATTGTGATGAGCCCAAGCTGAGGTGCAGGACCGGTTCTTCATCTCAGTAAATGATCAAAGGTGATCATAGTACACTCGTCTGCTTATATCGTCTGCGTTACCTCACTATGACAGACATATTAGGCTTTTGCTTGCACAGCTTGTTGTACTTCCTGGATGAATGCCTCAATGCGCTGAACGCCTTGATCCCCCTGACCGTATGCGCGGACAGAAGCAGACAGGGCGTTTTTCTCATTTTCCCCGAGTACGAGCGAGTAAGGCACTTTTTCCATCTGAGCTTCACGAATTTTGTACCCCAGCTTCTCGCTGCGCAGATCCGTTTCAACCCGAATGCCTGCTGCTCGCAATTGACTCTGTACCTGCAGGGCATAATCCGCGTAGTGATCGGATACCGGGAGCAGCTTCACCTGAATCGGAGCGAGCCAGAGTGGAAATGCACCCGCATAATGCTCAGTCAGAATGCCAATGAAGCGATCAATGGAGCCGTAGATGGCGCGATGGATCACGACCGGACGGTGTTTCAGGCTGTCCTCGCCAACATAAGTGAGGTCGAATTTCTCCGGCATTTGAAAATCAAGCTGAATTGTTCCGCACTGCCAGCTGCGTTTCAGCGCATCGAGAATATGGAAGTCAATCTTCGGCCCATAAAATGCTCCGTCTCCTTCATTGATGCGGTATTTCACGCCGCGCCGATCCAGTACATTTTGCAGCGCTCGTTCCGCCTGATCCCATAGCTCTTCCGATCCCATGGAGTCTTCGGGACGAGTGGATAGCTCAATTGTGTATTCGAAACCAAAAATATCGTACATGCGTCCGATCAGGGATATCGCCTGGTTGATCTCTTCCTCAATCTGTTCCGGCATGACATAGAGATGAGCATCATCCTGACAAAATGTCCGTACTCGCATCATGCCGTTCAACGCACCCGAGAATTCATGACGGTGAACCTGGCCAAATTCCATCATGCGAATGGGAAGCTCGCGATAGGAATGAAGCGAATTTTTGAAAATCAGCATATGCCCCGGGCAGTTCATCGGCTTCAGTGCAAACGTAGCATCATCCACTTCTGAAAAATACATATTGTCCTTATAGTGCTCCCAATGCCCGGATTGCTCCCACAGTCGATTGTTCATCATCAGCGGAGTTCGAACCTCTTGATACCCTTCCTGCAGCTGCAGCTCGCGTGAGAATTGCTCCAGCTCTGTACGGACAGTCATGCCTTTCGGGAGATAGAAGGGCATACCCGGAGCTTCCTCCGAGAACATGAACAGACCCAGCTCTTTGCCCAGCTTGTGATGATCCCGCTTCTTGGCTTCCTCCAGCATGTGCAGGTGATCGTCCAGCTGTGCTTTGCTTGGAAAGGCAGTGCCGTAGATTCGCTGCAGCATTTTGTTGTCCGAATCGCCCCGCCAGTAAGCCCCTGCCACATTCAGCAGCTTGAAGGCTTTGATCCGGCCAGTGGACGGAAGATGCGGACCCCGGCACAGATCAAAAAACTCCCCTTGATCATAGATCGAAAGCTCCGCATCCTGCGGCAAATCATGGATTAGTTCAAGTTTATACGGATCCTGAATCTCTTCGAACAAGCGAAGGGCTTCCTCACGGCTAACCATCCGGCGGCTGATCTTCTCATTCTCCTGTATAATCTTGTTCATTTCCCGCTCAATGGCAGCCAGATCACTGATGGATAAGGCATGCTCCAGATCCACATCGTAATAAAAGCCATCTTCAATGACGGGACCAATTCCCAGTTTGACATGTTCCGCGCCATAGATACGCTTGAGGGCCTGGGCGAGGACATGTGCAGTACTATGACGATAACGATACAGTCCTTCCTCGCTATCCAGTGTAACAATGACAAGTTCGCAGTCCTGTTCAAGCTTCATGTCCAGATCAACGTTTACACCGTCCACAACGCCTCCGATGGCCTGTTTACCCAAGCTAGTGCTGATAGACGAAGCCACTTCTCCGACACTTATGCCCGCCTTGTACGAACGAATTGCTCCACCTTGAAGGCGAATCTCAATGGGGTTACCTTGTTGATTACTCATGCAAACCACTCTCCAATGTTTGAAATGGAAGCGCAAAAAAACACCCGTCCCGGAAAAGGGACGAGTGCGCTCAGCTCGTGGTTCCACCCTAATTTGGTTATGAATATCCCCTGAATCGGCCAGCCGCCGCAATACAGGAAACATCATAACCCTCATTGGGATCCGTTATCGGGGATCAGGCGGTGAACTCTACTGACAACCGGACAGTACTTCCATGGAAAGTCCATCAGGCTGAGGTTCGAGGCCACGGCTGCAGAGGGGTAATTCCGCTCCGTTCGCTGAAGAAGGTTTCACCAATCCCTTCTCTCTCTGGGCAGCACGCAAACGAAATCATGTCTCTGGTCATCGCCAATATGCAAAGTTATTGTCAGTTCATTTGATTCGAAATGAAGTTGTGATCCGTATCAATATATTGGAACAGGTGTTATTGAGTGTCGATTATATAGACTGAAAATCAAAAGGTCAAGCGGAGTTTTATTCGGCTTCATCCGAATGGCGATCCCATATCAAACGTATGGTGGTTCCCTGGTCCGGATGGGATTGAACCTCGATTCGGCCTTTCATGGCCTCAATCAGCCCTTTGGTTACTGCCATGCCGAGGCCTGATCCAACATCGGATGTTGCCGTATCCGTGCCGCGATAGTATCGTTCGAACAGCCTCCATACCGTCTCCTGATCCATTCCGCGGCCATCATCGGCAAATTGAATGCAGAAATTGCTGTCCTGCTCACCTGGATTAACACTAACGGTCAGCTTCGTCTCTGGTGGATTATGCAGTAGGGCATTGGCGGTGAGATTATCGACAATTCGTTCGAAGGACGGGATGTGGACATAACCATGCACCGCGATTGTGGCAGGTTGGAATATAATACGCCCTTCTCCATAAGCCGGGTTACGCTCGGCACGATGTACAAGATCCTGAAGTAGCGCATTGACGTCATTTTTCTCGACAGGGGGAAGGTATCCACCGCTGCGCAGACGGTATGTCATGGACAGGTCGTTCACCAGTCGGTCCATGTACATGGATTTATCCAGCATGATGCCCGCAAATTCCCGTATTTCTTCGGAGGTCCAGTTGTATTTCGATGCTTCCAGCATGTGCGCATATCCCTGGATGGAGGACAGGGGTGTCTTCAGATCATGAGTTATCCCAGCAATCCATTCCTCGCGCAGAGAGTTGGTCTGTCTGCGGAGTTCTTCATCACGTTTAAGTGTGCTCGACAACGACTGGATGGAGTGCAGCACTTCCGCATATACCCGATATTTTTGACGCCACTTCCCGTTACGCTTCTGGCTGCGTGGCTTGCCCCGGGTGCCTGCGGGCTCTTCGTAGTGTCCACGTTCGAGCCGCTGCAGCCATTGAAGCATATGGAGCATGGGGTAACCGAAGCGATTGGCATACCAGAATGCAAGCAGCACAAGCAGGCTGATGATGGATACCAGAAGTGCAGCCAGTGCAGGACCAAAAATAAATCCAAAGGGATTCTCATTCATGCCTGCCGGACTGCTCGCAAGAGGAACACTCAGCATCCAGGTCAATTGATCCTGTTCATCATAAAGGGTCACCGTAGTCATTCCGTACCTGGTAGGGTATCGTGTGCGTAGAATCAGGTCTTGAATGCTGTAGCTGTCCGGTGTGCCCATTGCAGGCTCGTTGAAAGAAGTAAGTACATGTCCCTGCTCATCCAAAATCTCAAGATAGGCGTCCGCCGAGCGAAGGATATCCTGCTGCTCGGAGGGCAGTACAAGCTTGTCGTTGGCATAACTTCCATCGGTGTAAACTTGATCCAGAATCGTTACCGCCTGATTGCTCTCCCCGTACAGCAGGGTGAAATTGATTCCCTTTCTTTCTCGAATGAGCAGATAGAGCTGGTAGGGAAAGGGCTTTTTCCCCTCCCAATAGGATAGAAGTTCTCCGGGTTTATAGTGATTCGGGACATCGGAAGGGGTGTGAAAAGCATCCACCACACTGCCTTGCTCATCGAGAACCTGGAGCCAGCCGTTGTTCTCCTCCACACGCTTTAGCAGCGCGGGATCATATTGAACAGTACCGTCCGGCAAAATCTCTGCGGTACTGATCAGCTGTTCGAGCCCGACAGTGGCAAAATCTTCAACAAGGCTGGCCTCATTCAGCTGTTGGATGACCCAATATGCGATGAATCCACCGAGGACCAGGATCAGAATTACAGCACCCGCAAGCAGGCCGATGAACCGCGTCATCAATCTGCGACGTATGCTCATCTTGGGAGCTCCGCCTCGGGATCAACGAGCTTATATCCCAAACCACGGACATTCACCAGCAGTTCAGGCCTGGAAGGATCGGCTTCAATACGCTCACGAATTCGGTGAATATGAACCATGACGGTGTTGTCATCACGGATAGCCTCCGATTCCCATACCCGCTCATACAATTCGGATTTGGTGAAGATTCGATTGGGATGTTTGCAAAAAAAGAGCAGCAGCTGATAAACCAGAGCCGGACAGCCTATCAGCTGTCCTTCGACCCGGAGTTCACCGGCTTGCTCGATCAACTGAAAGCGGCCGTAATCATAGATCCCTTCCTGCGAGGAAGGAGATGACGGAGTTGCGTCATGAAATGGAAGTTTCCTGCCTGAATCCGTCCGTGTGGGCAAATAACGCTTCAGCAGTGATTTCATCCGTGCGACCACTTCAAGTGGATTAAACGGTTTAACGACATAATCGTCTCCCCCAACCGCGAAGCCGGTCAACTTGTCATAATCGGTTGTTTTGGCGGTTAAAAAGAGAATCGGTGCGTCGGTCAATTGGCGCAGAAAAGGACAGACTTCCAGCCCGCTTCTGCCTGGCAGCATGACGTCCAGCACGATGCAGTGATAGGTTTTCTTTTCACATGCGGCAATCGCATCTTCACCTGTGGTGACCGTGTCAATATCTACGAATTGCTCCTTGAGCAGAACTGTTTTTAACATATGTAAAATCGCCTGTTCATCATCAACAAGCAGGATTGAAACGTTATCCATGACGTAAGAGATCCTCCTGATTTTTATGTATATATTAGTGGTTCCTTATGTTCATCTGCGTTGGTCTATCTAATCTATCATACCATTCAGAAGAGCCGTGGAGCGTGTTTATAACCTTAACAGAATCTTAATTATGAAGCAGCAGCATGCCTCAAAGTTATGATAGACGTAAGAGGAGGTTAGACGGAGGATAAGATTGGTTTTGTAAACTGGATTGGAAAGAAATCGTTCTACAGAAGGGGTGCAGGGAAGTGAATAAAATTCATAAGGGAAGCAGGCAGCGGTCCAAAATGTTCATTGAAAAAAATCGGATGAAAGCAAATTATGCTCTGCAAAAAGACTTAAGGAGAAGCCAGAGGAGTTGGTTAATGCTTGCAGCAGCACTTGGTGTGTGTATGCTCTTCTCTGCCTGCGGCACTACAGAGTCATCTGACCAGAGGGAAAAGCCATCAGCAGAACAGACTTCCAGTGCGTCGCCAGCAGCAGAAAACACCAATAAAGAAGAGATGAACTCAGCAGAGGAGAATGTGATGATTACACCTGAACATTTCATAGATACATTGATGAATGGTTCGAAGGAGGACATTTATAATCAAATGAGCCCGGAACTGAAGGAAACGATATCGTTGGATGAGTTTAAGACGTCTGTGGACAGCTTCACGGAGGGGGTCACTTCCTGGGAACAGGTTACGAGAGTCAAAATGAACAACCTGATGGAGCATTCCTGGAAGGATCAGACGGGGACCAGAGGAATACAGACCTATTTTGCCGAGGATCATCAGATTGACGGGCTGTTGATCCAGCCACTTGAAACGCATGAGGAGACGGACAAGGCATTTACCAAGACCGAATTTCAGTTTCCTATGAAGGGGGAATGGTTCGTGTTCTGGGGAGGAAATGATGTGATGTCCAATTATCATTATGCGCATGAAACGCAGCGTTACGCACTGGACATTATTCGCACGAAGGAAGATTCAAGTTATCAAGGGAAGGCCGCTGTAAATGAAAACTATTATGCTTTTGGTGAGCCGCTCTATGCAGCTGCAGATGGGACGGTTGTTGAAGTCAAAAATGACATTCCGGATAACACGCCAGGCGTGATGAATGCTGAAGAGCCGACAGGGAATGTTGTCGTCATCGATCATGGAAATGGGGAATACAGCATCACCGCACATCTCAAGGAAGGGAGTGCAGCCGTAAAAACAGGGGATAAAGTCAAGCAGGGAGATCTCATCGGGCAGCTTGGTAATTCCGGTAACTCCAGTGAAGCGCATCTGCATTTTCAAGTCTCAGATGGACCTGATCTGTTCACTTCCCGTTCAGTTCAGATCCGCTGGGAAGATCAGAGCCAGGTGCTGACACGTGGGAACACGTTTCAGGGACTTCCTGAATAGCAGGGTGCTTTTGTTAGTAGGGGAGGTGGATGGGGCTCATCTCCGATTAATAAAATAGAGCTTATGGAATCGTGATCTTAGCTTAAAACACATAATTCATGTAGGCAGCCGGCTAATGGGTCGGCTGTCTTTATGTTGAGCAAATGTGCAGGTTAGTATGGCTTTCAACTTTTAGATTACATATTATGTAAAGAAGATTCTAGACAGGAATACATGAAACGGAGGGATTAGGGGTGAACAGGCATGTGTTACACATCGCTGCAAGTGTAGTTTGCATATTAGTACCTGCTGTTGGTTTCTTATATGAATGGTGGGATAGCTACCAACCCAAAGTAGGACCTGTAGGAGACGGAAAACCGAATTATTATCTTACAATGCCTCAATGGATAACTATTGTATCTTCTTTCACTCTTGGAATGATTAATCTGCCTCTCGCCATTATTTTATACAAACAAAAGATTAATGAAGATAGTAAAAATTAGAGCCCATTATGCTAACATGTAACGATTGTTCAATACAGTACAACGGTAGTTAACGTAAGCTCAGCTGCCGTTTCATACTGAAGCAACAAGCAGGAATATAATGGAATGGAAACGAATACATCATTCAACACTGAAAGTAGGATGATTAGTGAGGGTGATATTGAATACTTTTCGTTTAGTAATCATAAAAAGCAAAGCTTGGTCCCTCCTGAGCACATGTTGTTTGAAATCGGCTCCATAACCAAAGTTTTTACATCCATATTCATGTTATAATTGGATTATTATGTTTCTAAATTCATAAAATGGATTAATAAAAAAGAGCCAACACAAGGTACCATGATAGACGTTACAGGTAAGAAAATACTTGAAGCCATTCTAAGTAGTGCAAAGTCATTAAAGTAAAAGGCAACTATAGTTCATTAAACAACTAACCAAATGTGATCGACTGCTCATGTTCAACTAAAGAACAGGTTTCCTTCATCGATTTCAAACTCTTTCGCTGTGAATATATTCTCAATGGGGGCAGATTATATGGGGATTAGAATACGAGAATTGCTATCAAAAGATTATACTGAAGTCGTTACCCTATGGAATGATGAACTGGGCGTCAGTACTGTTACGGATGAAAATTTTCACATTACGATGGACCAGATGATCAGGGAGGGCAATTACAAAACGTTTGTAGCGTTACTTGAGAATCATGTGGTTGGTTTCATATCTATAGTCCACGCATTAGCTGTAGGGTCTACGAATGGTTATCTGCATATAACCGGACTTGCTGTGCATAAGGATTTTCAACGTCATAAAGTAGGAACTGAACTGCTGCGATATACTGAAAATTACGCGAAAGAAAGCGGGATATCAAGCATTATTTTATGTACCGGGATGAAACGAACGGGTGCCCAAGCTTTTTATGAGCATAACGGATATAACAAAGATTCATACTGTTTTGATAAAATTATTAAAATTGACTGAATGATAACCATCTCATTCAAAGAGAAACGGAGAGCTCAATATAGATATGGAAGCAGACGGTCATTATGATCGACTGCTTTTGAAAGCAAAGGCAGTTTATTGACGAATTTACTCCCACTACATTTTTGAATGTTATTAAAACCTGAATACCTTATTGGAGGACAAATTTATGGAAGTTAGACAAATGGCAACAGCATTCTTAATACATCACGAGCATGTTTTGATGATGAAGAAGGCTAAGAGTAAGATTTTTAATTTTGAATTTTGGGGCGGTATTGGGGGACATCTTGAGTATGAGGAACTAAACTCCCCGATGAGAGCAAGTTTCAGGGAAATTGAAGAAGAAACGGGATATAAAGAGAATGAAATAGAGAACTTTACCTTGAAGTACATACTGATAGAAGAAAGTAAAGATGAACTTAGGCAACAATACGTATATTTTGGAGAGACAACCCATAGGGATTTTATCCCTTCAGATGAAGGCGAATTGTTTTGGATACATAAGAGTGAGCTAATGAAATTGAAAACTTCAAAAGCCATCAGGTTTACTATTCAACATTATCTTGAGAATCCTGATCAGAGGAATATATGTGTTGGAGCACTTACAGTTAATGAAGAAGAAGTTCCGCTTATCCAGTGGTCTATTGTTAAACAAACTGTATCTTTCTGAAAGTTTGTAACTCTAAGAGATTAAACTAATGGGTGGGGAAATTATGAGAGGGGTTGGGAAATAGAGATGACAGCATTATTTTCACACAAGCCCGAAGGATACGAATGTCCATTTTGCTGTATTTGGGGAATTAAGCGACCTGATCAGGGAACAAAACAAAGGGATATCATCTATCAGAATGAAAAGGTAACAGCATTTATAGCGGGCAAATGGTGGCCAAACAATAAAGGACATGTTCTTGTGGTGCCCAATCAACATTTCGAGAACATCTATGAACTGCCTGCAGATTACGCTGCCCAGATTCACCGCGCTGCGCAGCTTACAGCATTTGCTATGAAAAGTACATATGGATGTGATGGAATTTCTACAAGGCAGCATAATGAACCAGCTGGCAATCAGGACGTGTGGCATTATCATCTCCATGTTTACCCTAGATATATGAATGATCAACTTTATCTGTTGAAGGGTTCACAGTCCGATCCAGAAGAGCGTTCTTTCTATGCTGATAAGTTGCGTTCTTGGATAAAGGAAAACATCTAAGTCAATTTGAACATTACTTTCATGAAGATGCTCACCAAAATGACAGGAGCAGTTAATGCAAAAGAGCCTGAGAGAAACGAAGTAATCTCGTACTCTCAGGCTCTTCTTATTATGGACATCATTCAATCGTTATTAATTGAGAACATCCGCGTATTCTGGGATGCGGTCGAAACGTCCCTTGGCAAACGGGCACAAAGGTAGAATCTTGATCCCGTTCTCCCGCGCGTATTCTACCATAGCTTTGAGAAGCTTGTCGCCAAGCCCTTGGCCCCGGTAAGCATTTTCAACCAACGTGTGATCAATAATGTACAGCTCCGGACTTGAAATTACATACGTCATTACCGCAGCAGTGTCGCCATTATCTTGAATAAGAAATCTTTTATTAGCAGGTTCATGCTCTACATTATGCATGTTCATCCCTCTTTCCTTGTTGAATATTCATCGTCCAGACGTTTATACGTCAGTGCTCCACTTGGACATGTGTCAATATGCCGGGCAATAGTCTCTGAAGTGTCGCCATCGGGATTAACCCAAGGACGTTTGCTCAAATCAAACACACCAGGGAGGCCCTTTACACAAATACCTGAGTGAATGCATACCTCAGAATCAAACATTACTTCGATATCTTTACCGTAGTACAACTTCTGTTTACTCATCGTTCATTCACATCTTTCACTTTTGAGTTTGTTTATAGACAAGATTCATACTTCGAAAGCGAACCTTCTGAACCGGGACATGGCATTGGCAACCGTGGCCAGCAATTTTTGGCTTGGCTCTCGATGTCCGAATTATAATGAGGAATTATGGATAAGTCAACGTGACGAATCTCCCAATGTTTTAATGCATTCCTTGTATTTGGTTGCTATTATTCATCTAACGGGCAGATAAGTTGAACGATTTCAGGAATATCCATTTATACTTATGTAACATCCAGGTTCATCATAAAAACGCTATAGAAAGTGGGAAACAACATTTATGATTCCATTAGTATATGACCAGATTAACCTTTGGGGAAAAGATGATGAATTTTTCCTTGCTTTGCTAAAGAGCTTGAAAGTGGAGTCTATAGCTGACTTGGGCTGTGGAACAGGAAGATGGACTACACATCTTGTTCAATACGGATATAAAATTACAGCTATTGATCCCCATGAAGAAGCGATTAAACTGGCGAGAATTAAGGATGATTCAGGCCATGTGAATTGGATTGTAGGAGACAGCTCCAACTTACAAACCAATACGTATGACGCGGTTATTATGACAGCCAATGTCGCACAGGTATTTCTTACAGATGATCGTTGGAAGCAAGTGATCTCAGACGTATTCCGATCCCTGAAAGTTGGCGGTCACTTTATTTTTGATACAAGAAATCCTTTGGCGAAAGTGTGGGAAGAGTGGGAGAAGGATATGACTCCTGATGTAGCCAAAGACAGGCTGAGTGGAGACCCTCTTGAAATCTATACAGAATATGAGGGGTTTGAGCGAGATGTTTATACTTTCTATGAAACTGTGAAAAATACAAAGACAAATGAAGTTCTTGTTCATGAAAAAATGCAGATACGATTTCGAAATCAAGGAGAATTAAATGAGTCACTGAAACAAACAGGTTTTTCAAAAATTGAAACATATGGGGATTGGGAATTTAAACACGCAAATTCTGAAAGTCGATCTTTTATTTTTCATTGTATAAAATAGATTCTTTGAAAAGCACAATAATAGTGATTGCTAAAAAGGATAGCGTCCTTTATACGACAAAAGCAGCAGATCAACAAGATCGGCTGCTTTTGTTATTTTTACCATGGATGCTTTAATTAAAATTTAATGGTGATATGAATATTTGTTTCCTAATATTATACAATAAATGGTTCTGATTCTGATATAATGGATGCTTCATGATTTAGATGCTGAAAGCAATGAAAGATGAGTATGAGTAGGTGAAAAAAGGAGGGCAACGCAAAAATGGATTTAACATTTGGAAACGTTACGATACTTATTCCCCCTTTACACATCACGATTATCGTAGTAATTATTATTTTCTTATTAGTAAGGTGGAGCAAACAATTAGAAACAAGACGTTTTACGGTATTCTTTTACTTTTTGTTCAGTACTTCCATTACTCCGATTTACACTAGTTACACAGCAAAAGGTTACTTTCAGCTATGGATTCCTATAGGATTTATAATCATCTTCCTATATTTATTTGGCGGTAGAAGAAAAAATCATCCAGCTAAAGTGAAAGCAAGCATTTTGGGGTTCTCCATAGCCATATACCAGCTCATTCTTAAATATGTCGGATAGATTCTGAACTCAATATTACCAAAGAAGTAGCCGAGTATCAGGATCGGCTGCTTTTGTTCGGATAAAATAAAATGTATTCACATCCTTGACTTTCCCCTGCACAGGAAACTGTATACTCACCTTATGTTATAGATTGGAGATGATATGTTGTTCAAAATCAGTGCATTTTCCAGGTTAAGCAAGGTCTCACTTAAAACCCTGCGTTACTACGACCAGATTGGCATACTCAAGCCAAGAAAAGTAGATCACCATACGGGATATCGTTACTATTCCGCAGATCAGCTTCTGGAGCTCAACCGGATTTTGATGTATAAGGAGTTGGGTTTTACATTACCTCAGATTGCACAGCTGCTCCAGGAAGATATCACATTGGAGAACATTCAAGGCATGTTTAGGCTGAAAAGAAGTGAAATCCAGCAAATCATTGATACGGAACAAGCCAAACTTTTCAGGATTGAAGAGCGTATGCAGCTCATCGAAAGAGAGGGGCAACTCGAGACGGGTCAAGACATCCGAATCAAAGCAGAAGCTGCTCAAACCTTTCTTTTTCAAAAAGCGTACGGAACAGAAGAAGACATTCCGGAGTTATTTCGTCAATTTGATCTGTTAGTAACAGCCGAAATGCGGCAGCAGATCCAAGGCCCTCAGGTTGTGTTGTGGAAAGACGTCGATGGAAAAGAAGATGAGTTTGAGTTTGAAGTGGGATATTTTTTAACCTGTGAGCTGCAATCCTCTCCAGAGCCATTTCAGCTGCGAATTCTTCCTCCTGAACCGATGATGGCCACAATGGCATTTCATTCCGATTCCAAGTTTGATGGTGCGGCCTGTGTGCATTTAGCGAAATGGATCGAGGATAATAACTATCAGATCAAGGAAAGCGAACCCGGCAGGGAACTGTATTTACCGTTATCTCCGGAACGGGATGCACAATTTATTGAGATACAAATTCCCATACTAAATAGTTAATTGAGAAGGTGGATTGGTGTGAAATGAAAAATAAAGGCATCATCTATGTGCTGGCATTGGCCGTTTTTTTGATCGGGACCATTGAATATATTATTACTGGAGTCATAGAGATGATTGCCATGGACCTAGGGGTATCTACTTCCGAAGCGGGGCTACTAGTCACGGTGTTTGCTCTCGCTGCGGCCATTGTCTCTCCGATGCTGATCGCACTTACGATCAATGCAGATCGCAAAAAAATACTGATGACAACCCTCGGTGTATTTATTGTCAGCAACGGACTCATGTTTGCAGATCTTGCTTATGAGACATTGTTATGGGTCCGCGTAATCCAGGGAGCTAGCGGAGGAATGGCTACCGTTGTAGCCATGGCCGTAGCGACCCGACTGGTTGAGAAGGAGAAAAGGGGCAATGCCATCGGGATCATTTTAATGGGGCTTAGCAGTGCGTTAGTGCTCGGTGTCCCTATCGGTACATTTTTTAGTGAGATGTTCGGCTGGAGAGTCTTGTTTATTCTAATTGGTGTATTGAGTATTCTTCCATTACTAGTTATCTATAAAAGGGTTCCAGCAATCAAAGAAGAAGAAAAGGTTACCCTCGGTATGCAGCTCTCTATTCTGAAAAACCCGACTATTCTTATGTCTTTAGTAGTTACATTATTGTATGTCGGCGGTTACGCCACGCTGTTTACTTATATTACGCCATTTTTGCAAGAGACATCCTCTCTTACCATGACCGAGATTAGTGGTGTTCTGTTTTTAGCAGGCATTTGCAGCTTTGCAGGATCAAGAGTGGGTGGACAATTGGCAGATGCCAAGGGTTCAAAATTCACCATTCTTCTCGGGCTTTTGTTACAGGGGGGCACGCTCCTTATGTTCGCGCTAGCGGGTGTCCATCTCCTGGCATTAATCTTGATTTTAATGATCTTTATGCTTTCAACGTGGAGTATCTCCCCAGCCCAGCAGCTATACTTAGTTACTCTGGCGCCTCGAAATCCGGACATTGCTCTTAGTGTAAATACGTCTTTCATTCAATTCGGTTTTGCACTGGGATCTGCTGTAGGCGGTCTCGTCATTCGAAGTACGTCTGTTCTGTATCTGAACTGGTTGGGATTTGCCGCTGTCGGTATAGCTTTAATTTTGGCTATCCTACTGTTTAATAGAGCAAGCCGTATTAAGGCGGAAACGCCTATGATGACTAAGTAAGAGAAGAACGGGACTTCCACGATAATTCAATAACAACAAGAAAGCAGCCGATCATTGTGATTGGCTGTTTTAATCATAAAAGGGTCTGGTTTAATCCACATTTCACTTGAATAATATGGTAATATTTTTGTTGTGGATTCTTTTCTTGTAAAGGTTAGGAGGCCTATGTCTTAGTGAAAACGATTTTTGATCTATCGGCTGCAAAAGAAATCTTGGGACGCATCGATCAATTAGAGCAAGATGTTCAACCTGGGTGGGGGCGCATGAATGTTGCTCAGATGCTTGCTCATTGCTCTTCGTTCCAAGACATAGCAACGGGAAAAGCCCGTTCCTCAAGAAGCTTGCTAGGCATGGTGGTGGGAAAGTTTGCAAAACCCATCTTTTATAATGACAAGCCCCTTCCCCGTAATATGTCTACGATTCCAAGCATGATGATCATGGATACAAGAGAGTTTGAAGTAGAGAGAGAAAAGCTCAAACAAAATATATTGACGATACAACGTGAAGGTCTCAAAGATGGTGCATTTCCTCATCCTTTTTTTGGAAGACTAACTTCCGAGGAATGGGGTAAAGGAATCTATAAGCACTTGGACCATCATCTGAAGCAATTTGGCGTTTAAGAAGTGAGGAGAAGGGCTGAACACATAGAGAAATACACAGGATAAACTGAGGCAAGCTAGAAGAGATAGATTAGAAAATATAAAGAAGTGGATCACCCATCTGTAGGGTATCCACTTCTTTTTGTATTCGACTACATGCTCAGAGAACGCCATCGCGACGCATTTCAGCATGACTAGATACATTTCTCCATCTTATTTTCTGATAAGAGTAGGCTCAGCTGGCATGATTCCAGGTGTCGACTCCCTGATAATGGGTGCAGTCACAATATGCGAGACCTGATAAGGCTGTTCGGGGTTGTCAATCCGGGATAACAGCATTTCGGCAGCCTTAATGCCCATCTCGTTGCTGTAAATATGAACCGTCGTTAACGGAGGCTCTATAATTCTGGATTCAGGTGCATTATCGAATCCACATACCACAATATCCTGCGGAACCGTGACCTCTCTTAATTTAAAAGCTCTGATTAGATCCACCGCAATGAAGTCATTGGCACACACATATGCGGAAGGAAAAGACTCCAGTGCAGCTACTCGCTCCCTTATCCAACCAGGCTTGGAGAAGAACAGCTTATCATTGTCTGTAATGCAGTGGGATAGATCGACCTGCAATCCCGATTCCAACATCGCCCGGTGATATCCAGTCCATCGTTCGTTGAAGCTTTTACAGTGATTGTAATCCCCAGCGAATCCGATACTTTTGTAGCCGCTATCAATTAATTTTTTGGTTAACTGATAAGTGCTATGTTCATTCTCCATAAGAAGCAGATCAGCATGAAAATCCGGATAGCAGATGTTGGCTGCACAATCGATAAAGACCGTGGGAATTCCGAGCTCTGTGATGAGGCGGGTATATTCCAGGTTGAATAACTCGATGCAGATGATGCCGTCCACTTTGGAAATGTCAAAATTGTTAGGTAGTGTAAGTGATTCTTCATCAACTTCACGAACGATATGAATGGACAGATTATAGCCCTCAGCACTAATTCTTTTCTCCAAACCGCTAATGAGCAGCGATCCAAAATGAGATGTATTCGGCAGGTTCTCTGTTAAGAGGGCGATATTGCCCGGTGTTTTACTCAGGACATGCTCACTTTCCATATAAGCAAACTGTTTATATCTTAACTCAATGGCTTTCTTAATCACCCGACTCCGTGTTTCTTCCGGGATGTTTCCGCTATCATTCAGGGCTTTGGAAGCCGTATTTCGGGAGATGCCCAAAGCATCTGCGATATCCTGTATCGTAACTTTCTCTTTTGCCATGTCGTGCCTCACCTCTATTGGTCAATTAATCGTCCCAAGTGTTTTCTAAGTCAAATGTATAATATATCGAAGCAAATAGCAATTGTAAATTTACAAATGCACAATTTGAAATTGTTTTTGTCAATTTCACATTATACATTCGCTCTTCATTCGTCATTTAGGTTTACATCGTACACGGCCAATGCAGAGACTATTGTTACAGGATAAAACACGCTATATAACGGGATTTTTATGGGTATTAATTCCTTAGGACGTACAATTAGAACAGAATTATGCATAAAAAAGTGAAGCAAATGCACAATTATTTTTTTACGTTTTGTATTGACTAAATGATACTCACCCTGATAAATTGTAAATTATCAAATAAGCAATTGTAAATATTGAAAGCCCTTACTATGAGCAATTGTAAACTTTAATGATGAACGGGGGTCGTGTGTTGGATAACACAGTAAACACCAATAAGAGGATGGGGAAAAGCCTCAAAGAGAGGAGTTCCATTTTTCATCCATTACAGCAGCTCAAAAAGAATTATTTCCTGTATGTATTGCTTACTCCAGCTCTAATCCTGACACTGATCTTCAAATACATTCCGATGTATGGAGCCATCATCGCATTCAAGGACTTCAGTCCGATCAAGGGGATTATGGGCAGTGAGTGGGTGGGACTGAAACATTTCGAGAAGTTTTTGGCTTCACCTAATTTTGATGTCATTTTCCTGAATACGCTTAAGCTCAGCTTTTTGGGATTGATATTCAGCTTCCCGGTGCCTATTTTACTGGCTCTCATGCTGAATCAGGTGCGCAAAGCTGGAGTGAAGAAGAACATTCAATTGTTTCTGTATGCACCCAATTTTATATCGGTTGTCGTTGTTGTGGGCATGCTGTTCATCTTCTTATCGCCGACGGGTCCCGTTAATCAATTGACCACATGGATTACGGGTCAGCCGATCATGTTTATGTCCGAACCCGAATATTTCCGCTGGATCTACATCTTGTCCGATATCTGGACCGGGGCTGGCTGGGCTTCGATCATATACGTTGCTGCTTTGGCCAATGTCGATCCAGAACTTCACAATGCAGCCAATCTGGATGGAGCCAATCTTCTTCAGCGTATTCGCCACATTGATCTTCCAACCATTCGCCCAATTATGGCCATTGTGTTTATCCTTGCGGCGGGCGGAATTATGTCGATCGGATTCGAAAAGGCATATCTGATGCAGACATCCATGAACCTGCCGTCATCCGAAATTATTGCCACCTATGTATACAAGGTCGGATTACAGTCAGGTGATTACGCCTATTCTGCGGCCGTAGGGTTGTTTAACTCCATCATTAACGTCATCCTGCTCGTCACCGTGAATCTGATCGTGAAGAAATTAAACGAAGGCGAAGGCCTTTACTAGAAAGGAGTATCACTCATGACTATCAAACCGACGGGGCTGGATCGTCTGATCCTCGCACTGAACGCCATCTTTCTCACTTGTGCTGTACTAGTTGTGGTTGTTCCTCTTATTTATATTGTTATCGCTTCCTTTATGGATCCAACGGTACTGCTTAACCAAGGACTATCCTTCAACGTATCCGACTGGAGTCTGGATGGTTATGAGATGATTCTGTCCAATCCGGCCATGATTCGAGGCTTCGCGAATGCGGTGCTATACTCGGTTTCGTTTGCCTTCGTGACCGTGGCGGTTTCCATCTGTGCAGGTTATGCCTTGTCTGAAGAAAGGCTGGCGGGAAGAGGATTTTTCATGGTTCTGTTTATCATTACGATGTTCTTCGGTGGCGGCCTCATTCCCACCTATCTGCTTGTGCGTAATCTCGGGATGCTGGATACCATATGGGCGATCATCATTCCCGGAGCGGTCAACGTGTGGAACATCATTCTCTCCAGAACTTTTTTCAAAGGCGTGCCCAGGGAGCTGAAAGAAGCTGCGAACGTGGACGGTGCTTCCGATATGAAGATTTTCTTTCAGATCGTCATTCCGCTATCCAAACCGATCATTTTTGTCCTTGCGTTGTACGCGTTCGTCGGGCAGTGGAATTCCTATTTTGATGCCATGATTTATTTGGATAATCCCAATCTTCATCCTCTACAGCTCGTCCTGCGTTCCATTCTGATCCAGAATCAGGCTGCACCAGGCATGATCAGTGATCAGCTTGCCATGGCGGAGCTTAAACGGCTATCCGAGATGATTAAGTATTCTGCCATCGTCATTTCAAGTCTGCCGCTGATTATCATGTATCCGTTCTTTCAAAAGTACTTCGAAAAGGGTGTCATGGTAGGTTCACTCAAGTAGTGAACAGCCTCAGATATCTTAAGTCAGATCCAACAATATAAAGTGGAGGTCACGTCATGAAAAAAGTGAAAAAGTCCAAAAGAGGCATTACATCGGTATCCCTATCCATGTTGTCTGCTGTACTTCTGCTCACGGCCTGTGGTGGAGGCGGTGGCGGCGCAGCCAGTGAAGCCCAGTCTCCCGATGGGAAAGTGACACTGAATTTTATCACGCAGAGCTCGCCGCTGGCTCCGGCCGATCCGAACGAGAAGCTGATTAACAAACGACTTGAGGAAAAGACCAATGTGCACATCAACTGGAAGAATTATACGAGTGATGTGTTTGCCGAAAAAAGAAATCTGGCGGTAGCCAGCGGGGATCTGCCCGATGCCATCTTTGACGCAGGTTACGGAGATTATGATCTTCTGAAACTGGCCAAGGACGGGGCCATCATCCCGCTCGAAGACTTGATTGAACAATACATGCCCAATCTGCAAAAGGTGCTGGAGGAAGCTCCCGAATACAAGAGCATGATTACAGCGCCGGATGGACATATCTACTCTTTCCCATGGATCGAGGAGCTGGGAAGCGGCAAGCAGCGGATACAAGCGGTGGATAATCTGCCATGGATCAATGTGGAATGGCTGAATAAGCTCGGACTGAAGATGCCGACGACGACCGAGGAATTGAAGGAAGTGCTAATCGCCTTCAAAACGCAAGATCCCAATGGAAATGGAAAAGCGGATGAAATTCCGTTGTCGTTCATCAACAAGCCGGGCGGAGAAGATCTGACATTTCTCTTTGCCGCATTTGGGCTTGGGGAGAACTGGGATCATACCGTGGTAACGAACGAGGGTAAGGTCGTCTTTACGGCAGCGGATGAAGGCTATAAGGAAGCCGTGAAATATATCCATGAGCTTGTCCAGGAAGGTCTTGTGGATGTGGAAGCCTATCAACAGGATTGGAATACGTATCTGGCCAAAGGCAAGGACCATAAGTACGGCATGTATTTCACATGGGATAAGGCCAACATTACGGGAATGAATGACACGTATGATGTTTTGCCTCCGCTTGCCGGTCCGGATGGAGAGAGAAATGTCACAAGAACCAACGGGATTGGGCTCGACAGAGGACGTATGGTCGTCACGAGCAGCAATAAAAATCTGGAATCCACTGCGAAGTGGGTAGACCAGCTGTACGATCCGCTCCAATCAATCCAAAATAACTGGGGAACGTATGGGGATGAAACGCAGCAGAATATTTTTGAATTCGATGAAGCCAAGGGCATGCTGAAGCATCTGCCGCTGGAAGGAGCTGCGCCTGTCGAACTTAGGCAAAAAACGAGCATTGCGGGACCACTGGCGATTCTCGACAGTTACTACGACAAATACACGACGAAACCAGAAGATGCTGCTTGGCGCATGGAGCTTCTGGATCGGGTCATGGTTCCACATATGAAAGCAGAAAACGTCTATCCAAGCGTATTTTTCTCCATTGATGAGCTCGACCGACTGTCTACCATTGAAACCGACCTGTTTGCTTATGTACTGCGCATGCGCACGGAATGGTATCAAAACGGGAAAATCGAGCAGGAATGGGATGCCTATCTGAAAGAGCTGGATCGTCTTGGACTGCAGGAATGGCTTCAGATTAAACAAGCGGGATATGACCGCAATACAAAATAAAAAAACGTGTAATTCAAAGGAGAGAACCTACATGTCTACAATATCAACAACCGATTACCGAGGTGCTTATCATTTCTCACCGAACGAGAAGTGGATGAATGATCCCAATGGGATGGTGTTTTTCAAAGGCGAGTATCACCTGTTCTATCAACATCACCCGTTTGGTACCACATGGGGACCGATGCATTGGGGGCATGCTGTGACCAAGGATCTGTTCACCTGGGAAGAGCTTCCTGTGGCTATGGCGCCGGATGAACACGGCATGATCTTTTCGGGCAGTGCAGTGGTGGATTGGAATAATACTTCCGGTTTCTTTGATGAGGAACCAGGACTGGTGGCGATATTCACGCATCATCTGGAAGTGCCGAACGAGCAGCCGATTCAGCGGCAGAGCATTGCATACAGCAAGGATAATGGCCGTACATGGAACAAATATGAGGGCAATCCGGTACTGGAGCATGAGTCTTATGTCGATTTCCGTGATCCCAAGGTGTTCTGGCGCGAGCAGAACAAGGAATGGGTAATGATCATCGCCTGTGGTCAGACCGTATGCTTGTACCGTTCTCCCAATCTGAAGGATTGGACACTAGGCAGTGAATTCGGGGCAGGCATCGGTTCACATGACGGCGTGTGGGAATGTCCTGATCTCTTCCCGCTGGCAGTGGATGGGGACCATGGGCATGAAAAATGGGTCATGCTTGTCAGTATTGGTGCAGATCCTGCGTTCAAGGAAGGCTCGCGGACGCAGTACTTTATCGGAGATTTTGATGGGTCGACGTTTGTTCCGGATGAAGCTTCCCGCATGGTTCGCTGGCTTGACCATGGCCGGGACAACTACGCAGGAGTCAGTTGGTCCGACATTCCGGCAGAAGACGGCAGACGCCTGTTTATGGGCTGGATGAGCAACTGGATGTATGCCAACCAAACACCAACCGAAGGTTATCGCGGCGCGATGACGATTGCTCGGGAGCTTACTTTGGAAACGATAGACGGTACAGTCACATTGGTTCAGCGTCCGGCCCGTGAGATGGAGCAAGCCCGGAAACCGATATTGACCCTGCACAATGTTTCTGTCCAAGAGGCGAGGAAGCATCTCAGCACGCTGCAGCTGGTGAGCTATGAAGTCGATGCGCAATGGGAATCTCAGCAATCCGTTCAATTTACCTTGAGAAGCAGCGCCAGTCATCAAACGCTCGTTGGTGTAGACGCGGATCAGCGTGAGGTGTACGTCGATCGCAGTCGATCAGGCATCGTTGATTTCCATGAGCATTTCCTGGGACGTCACACCGCAAGGGTTCAGGGCGGGGGTCAACATTTGCGTATCTATGTGGATTCTTCTTCGGTTGAGGTATTTGCGAATGACGGTCAGGCCGTTATTACCGACCTGATCTATCCGGATCCAGAGGCTACGCGAATTTCGGTTGATGCCGATCAGGAAGACATGGTCTTCTCCGCTCTTCATATCTACGAATTATCTCCCGTTAAGGTGAAAGTTCATGAGAAATAAAGAGAAGGAGGGCAGATAAATGCGTATAGGTGCCATCGAAGCAGGCGGAACAAAATTTGTATGCGGAATAGGCAATGAACAAGGACATATGGAAGACTGGTTCAGCTTTCCGACGGAACATCCCAAGATTACACTCGCCAAGGTGAGTGACTATTACAAAGATAAAGGGGTAGTGGCTATCGGCATTGGTTCCTTTGGTCCGATCGATTTGAAGACGGATAGCCTTACTTACGGTTACATTACCACAACTCCGAAGTGCGAATGGGAAAACTGCAATGTGGTGGGAATCTTGAAGCGTGAATTCCCTGTTCCCTTCGGGTGGGATACGGATGTGAATGCTGCTGCTCTGGGGGAAGTCACATGGGGAGCTGCGCAGGGCTTGGACAACTGCGTCTATTATACGATTGGCACAGGTATTGGCGTTGGGCTTATTGCTGGAGGAAAAAGAATACACGGATTGCTGCATCCAGAGGGTGGACACATCCGGACGAGGCGGCATCCGCAGGATCACTTTGCCGGGTTGTGCAAGTATCATGGGGATTGCCTGGAGGGACTGGCTGCAGGGCCAGCCATCGAAGCCCGCTGGCAGACACCCGGCAGGGAGCTGCCGACGGACCATCTGGCATGGGAGATCGAATCCTTTTATATTGCAGAATCCATTACGACGTCCATCCTGCTGCATTCACCGCAGAAGATCATCTTGGGCGGTGGAGTCATGCAGCAAATGCATCTGTTTCCCATGATTCGGGAACAGGTTATACACAATCTTCATGGTTATGTAAACGTGCCTGAATTGGTGCAGCACATCGACCAATATATTGTTCCACCAGGATTGGGACAACACGCAGGTTTATACGGTGCGCTTGCCTTGGGCATTGAAGCACTTAATCAAGTAAAGACTGATTCATCGGTATCATTGTAATCGACATGTTCGGGAAAGGACGGAGCAAATCGCTTAAAAGACTGATTCAGTTGTTTAAGGGAATGCATCGTCCTTTCTTTATTTTTTTTTTTATATCACGCAGAGAAATGAGGGATGTTCATGAGATTCATTTTAAGGTCCATTAGCTGCGTCCTATTATCCTGTGTCCTTGGTTCTGCTTCTGTGGAGGCGTACTCAACGCCTTCCTATCTGGATAAGGTTACGATGCAGCAGAGTACGGCATCATCCATAAGTTCAAAACCTCAAACTCAACATACGGAGGCGGTTCCGATGAAAATGGACGTGCCCAAGGCAGTAACAAATTTGTCCGGTTGGACATTGCATGGTAAAGGCAATTTTGAAGATACGAATGAAGGGCTTTATCTGGCTTCCGAAGAGAAGGAGAATGTAACCGCCCTATCGGACACGGCGGCCGATGATTTTATTTATGAAGCAGATTTGTTAATCAAGGATATGAAGGCAGATACCAGTCTTGTTTTCCGTTCCAATGATGCGGGGTGGTCTGCTTATATGCTGCAAGTGGTTCCTCAGGCTGGTCTGATTCGTTTAAAAGATGCCAGTGGCAAGTCAGGTACATTGTTGGAAGAGTACTCGGTAACCGTGGAGTCTGGCGGCATTTATCATTTGAAAGTAAAAGCGGTTGGCGAGAGGCTGCAGGTGTATTGGGATGGCGGGTACGACCCGGTGATTGATGTGAAAGACAGTGCGTATGTATCAGGGAAGCTGGGGCTCCATGTGTGGGACGGATCAGCTTTGTTCCAAAATGTGAAGATCAGTACCATGGGTGGAAATCTGGGTAACCCCGTTTACAGTGAAGGTGACTGGCAGCCGGATATCCAGGGATATCGTGGGAAAGGAAGTTCGCAAGAGGAAACGCGGATCATATACGAAAAAACAGCGGGGGATTTTGTATTTGAGGGAGATATGTCTTTGGCCGATACGAGCTTCGCAGCTCTACGATTCAGGTCAAATACAGACGGGACAAAGGGATACAAAGCGGCTCTTACTAGAGTAGGGGAAGAGGTTCGGGTACAGCTGCAAAAGGCAGACGGAACGATTCTTGCGAATTCGGATCGTACATACCCAAGTCAACCGGAAGCAAAGCACCATATCGAAGTGGTTGCCACCGGTAGCCTGATTCAGGTGTATGTAGATGGATATGCAGCACCGGCTGTGGAGGTTATGGATTCAAGTTATGCCGAGGGATATGCCGGACTTGAAGTGGAACAGGGCATGGCCTATTTTCAAGATACGTATATCACGGAAAATGCGAAGTATTATACGGAAAAATACCGTCCCCAATATCATTACTCTCCGATTCGAGGGTCCGCAAGTGATCCAAACGGATTGGTTTATTACGAGGGGGAGTATCATTTGTTTCACCAGGATGGAGGGACATGGGCACATGCAGTCAGTACGGATCTTGTGAAATGGAAGCGTTTACCCATTGCACTGTCTTGGAATGATCTGGGTCATGTATGGTCGGGATCAGCGATTGCGGATCTGAACAACGCATCCGGCCTGTTCTCGGATTCTGGTGGCAAAGGTCTGATCGCATACTATACGTCGTACCATCCGGGTAAGCCTGGTGGCAATCAGCGTATCGGTCTCGCATACAGTACGGATCAAGGCCGGAACTGGCAATACGCGGAAGACCATCCGATTGTGATCGAGAACCCTGGCCAAAATGGCGAAGACCCGGGGAGTTGGGACTTTCGCGATCCGAAGGTCGTTCGGGATGAAGAGCACAACCGCTGGATCATGGTGGTATCTGGCGGGGATCATATCCGGTTTTTCACCTCAACGAATCTGCTCGATTGGACATTAACCGATAACTTCGGGTATGGGGAATACATACGCGGAGGGGTATGGGAGTGTCCAGACCTGATTCAGCTGCCAGTAGAGGGGACGGATGAGCGCAAGTGGGTGCTTATGATCAGTACAGGAGCCAATACGAAAACGCAAGGATCGGATGCGGAATACTTTGTTGGCGAGCTGACGGCGGAGGGGGAATTCCTGAACGACCATCCTGCCGGAAAAGTGCTGAAGACGGACTTCGGCAAGGAATTCTATGCGTCGATGTCATTTGCGAATATGCCGGATCAGCGGAAAGTGATGCTTGCGTGGATGACGAATTGGGATTATCCATTTGATTTCCCGACGAACCCTTGGAAAGGTCAATTGACTATTCCGAGAGAAGTTTCTCTCCGAGCAACAGATGAGGGTGTGCGTCTGGTACAAAAGCCTGTTATCGAACTTGAGACACTTCGGCAAAACCTGTACAGTGCGGAGCAGTTAATGGTCGGGCCGCAATCGCAGAATGTGCTCAAGGGTCTGGCTGCGGGTGCATACGAAATTGAAGCAGAAGTGGAAATTCCGGCAAACAGTCCCGTTACGGAGTTTGGTTTTCACCTGCGTCAAAGGGAAGGACAACAAACGACCGTAGGCTACAAGACGGAGAAAGAGACGATGTTCGTGGATCGCACCGCTTCGGGAGATGTGGGTTTCTCGGGCTTATTTACCAAAGTTCACGAAGCTGAGCTACAACCTGAAAATGGGAGGATCAAGCTGCGGATATTTGTCGATGAATCTTCCGTTGAAGTGTTCGGCAATGATGGCAGTATTGTTTTCTCGGATGTTATTTTTCCGGATCCGGCTGGAAGGTCGATGGCGTTCTACAGCCTGGGTGGAGATGTGAAAGTGGTCTCCATGAATGTATATGCGATGGATAATATCTGGAGAAGAGGCATGTCCTCCGCACCGAAAGTTATTGCAGATACGCAGAGAAGAGTAACGAATGTGGGTCATACCGAAACCCTCTACGCTTCGGCTGAAGGCGGACCAGGGAAAGGGGCCCAACCGCTAAAATGGACCGTGAGTAATCCTAAAGTGGTGAAAATCGTTGATTCTGGCAAAACACATGCTGCGATTCGTGCTGTAGGCAAGGGAGAAGCTTGGGTGACGGCTTCCATGGCTAATGGCAAAGCTTCTACCAAAATACCGATTACGGTAACGGATGGCGTATTTCACACGAATTTATCCGGCTGGCAAAAGGATCGACCGTCTGCGCAGTGGTTTGTTTCGGATGGCGGCTTACAGGGGAGTGACCGTGGTGATTCACAATATATTGCGCGAGAGACCGCGGGAGACTTCCGATATGAGGCTGACTTGCAGCTGGATGCTGAAGGTGGAGCAGGTTCCATTCTGTTTCGGGCAAGCGAGGATGGACGAAGTGGCTATTATCTGAATGTTGATCCCAACCTGAAGGCGATTCGCCTGTTTTATAAAGTGGACGGAAAGTTCGAGAATCGGCAGGTGCTTGCCCGCATTCCAAAATTCATTCGGAGTAATCAGACTTACCATATCCAGATTCAGGCGAAAGGAACTCATATTCAGGTGGATTTGGACGGTGAACGGATCATGGTTGTCCAGGATGGAACCTTTGCGGAGGGACACTTCGGTGTGCATACGTTTGGAGGCAGTGCGTCTTTCCAGCATGTGAATGCATATGACATGAAAAAAGCAGCTCTGGAGACCGTGATCATTCGCAGTTCAGAACTTCCTGTTGTCCTACAAGCGACGCAATCCCAAGCAGGCGAGGTTGTGAAAGTGGGCGCCGAAAAGGATGGTGAAGAATCAAGGTATGCTTGGATACTGGTGCCTACCGGCGATGATTCCGGTTCTTTTTCCATCCGTACCGTCAGCGGGGTATCATTGGATTGGGATGTCGGTCAGAATCGGATTCAACTCTATCCATATATCGGGTACCCCAATCAACGCTGGAACATTTCCAAAAACGATGATGGGACGGTAAGTATTACAAGTGTGCACAATGGCAGTGCACTCCGTGTATCAGAAGATGGAA
Organism: Paenibacillus sp. ACRRY; assembly: GCF_022346995.1. Lineage (GTDB taxonomy): Bacteria > Bacillota > Bacilli > Paenibacillales > Paenibacillaceae > Paenibacillus. The sequence continues at coordinate 55,572 of NZ_JAKRNM010000008.1, forward strand.
CCAAGCTGGTGATGGAAGAATTCCAGGCTGAAGATGAGTATCAAAAATGGATTTTGGTAAACAAAGTGCAATAACCGTGGCGTGGCGTGGTGTTCTGGAGAGTTAAAGTAAATGGGATAATGATTTGTAGGTGTTGATCTGCGCCTTCAACATTTGAATAAAACATGTGGAAGAGGACTGCACGTGAGGTGTAGTCCTCTAACTGATTTTCAATACTCACAGCTGTTCTATTAGGAAGAGGAAGGACTAGAGATGATCCAATGCTGAATATTTGTATTTTTAATCTAGTTCGTTTACTAGTGCATTAAGCTAATAGCCGGATAGTTGAATAAATTCATGTTATAATTTGGATAATGCAAATGTTAAAGACTACAACAATGCATTTGTAAATCCCTAGGGAAAGGGAATGGGAAGCAACGAAATGAATGAAAACAAACATCCTGTTCAAGATTTTCGATTTATTTTAACCTTATTAGTGGTTACGTTATGTTGTTTAGGTGTTGCGATGTATTTACGTATCAAATCAGATACGAATATATATCAATTCTTAACCTGGGATATGTTCCTGGCATGGGTACCATATATCATCTCATCATGCATTAGATACATATTCAATAAGAAATTAACGAAAATGAGTCTGATCTGGATGGTGCCAATGAGTGCGGTGTGGCTATTTTTTTTGCCTAATTCGGCATACCTTTTTACTGAAATCCTGCATTCATTCAGATATTTCAATGCTCAAGAAGGAACACAATTTTGGATCCATATTGATTTTTGGTATAACCTCACCCTAACGTTCGCTGTAGCCATACTAGGCATACTTCTCTCAACGTGCTCGATCATTCAAATACATGGTGTGTTAAACAAGTTATTCAGTAAGTACATTAACATGATGGTTATAGGCGTTATTTTAATGTTGAGTAGTTTGGGCGTATACATAGGGAGATTTAATCGGTGGAATTCGTGGGATGTATTGTCCAGGCCTTGGCAAATTGTTATGGATATCATGCATGATCTTGTTGCAAGGAACAACATGGTTATTGAATTTGTGGCTATTGTATTTTTAATACAAATATTTGCATACGTTATTGTATCCTTGTTGACTGCAAGATCCAGTAAAGAATGAATATTGCTCTTTAATTCACTAAGCTAACGGCATGTTAGGGTGAAGGTGTGATAAGATAAATTGAATATATTTACAATAGTAGGGGGTGTATCATGCTAGTTCGTTTGGCAACATCGGAGGATATCCCTCAGCTTGTACAAATGCGTTGGGATTTTTCAGAAGAAGAGCATGCTAATAATGTCGTTACATTTGAGGAATTTAACCAGATATGTAGTGAGTTTTTGCTAAAAGCAATCCAAAGCGGAGACTGGTATATTTGGATTGCAGAAAGTGGTGGAAGTCTTGTATCACATATGTACCTGCAGCTAATACATAAAGTTCCGCGTCCAGGAAAATCTTCAGACCCTTATTACGGTTACGTTACCAATGTTTATACTCGTCCGGCTTTCAGAAACTTAGGTATCGGGTCAAAAATCCATAAAGCTATGGAAAATTGGTCAAAAGAGAATGAGGTCGAGTTTCTCATTCTTTGGCCAAGCAGCGAGAGCGTTGAATTCTATTCAAGAAATGGTTTTTCTCAGAGTGAAGAAGCGCTAGAAAAGCACTGGGACTGAGCAGCAGGTATTTGATCTTTTATAGAATGAAACAGTATCAAGTAATTAGTCCTGAATATCTGGATACTGTTGACGAATCGTTTATCGAAAAAGAAATCATTCGCATTTTACAAACTATTTCGTAAACGCGTTCGTTTCCTACGACTCTTCTCATTGATGCTATCGTCCAGTTATCAGAGTAATCGTTGTAAAATTTGTACCGTAAAACGTTAAAAGGCCATCCGGGTAGATGACCATTAAACTTAGTGATTAGATACAGCGCGGTAAACCCTATCACAGTAAGTCATTTTGATAACGGGAGACAATAGCTCAATAATACCTAGAAGGCAGCTGATCAATTCGATCAGCTGTTTGTTCAGCTAACGGGCAGTTTAGTTCAATGAATCCGTAAATCTGCCAAAAAATAGACATTCATTTCTTAGTCTCATGAGAGCAGTCCGAAACGCCTTTATCCGGTTCACGCGTTCCTGTGTGAACGCTCATCAATGTCGCGAATACAACACGCTCCAGCTTGAAGATAGATCTCAAAAGAACCTGCGCTAAAATGTTTAAGCGCAGGTTCTTTGTTAGGCATTCTTTTTATTTGTAAGGAAGAGACTTGGAATGAAGATTACAGCTAGAGCAATAGCGGATAATAAAAACCCGGAATGATAACCCTTTAAATGATTTGCAATGGTTGGCTGCAATCCTTGTAGGGTAGCTGCGACAACGGTTGCGATAACAGCTGAACCAAAGCTTGAGCCCAAGTTCTCTATAATGTTAATCCCAACACCTGCTTCAGGGAGTTGTTTAGTGTCAATTCCTGTATAGGCATCACTTGTCAAAGGAAGGCTGATTCCTCCAACGCTGGCACCACGGATAAACAATACAATGGAGATCCAAATCATACTTGTTTTATCGGTGATAAAGATAAGGGGAACAGACCCAATAAGTGAAAGGATTAAGCTGACCATAACCACATATTTCGCACCGATCTTGTCAATCATTTTTCCTATCAAAGGTCTGGTGATGAGCATCCCAACCCCTTGAGGAATTAACGCAAGCGCTGCTTCGGTCGCTGTGAAATGACGGAAGTTCTGAAAATATAAAGGGAGAATTAACATAGGTCCCATGATAGCGGCATTAGTCAAGAATAACCCGATGCTGGAGGCTGTGAAGCTCTTATGTGCGAATAAATTCAATGGGAGTACGGTTTGATTTTTTCTTACTAGATTATATACGAAGTAGATGATGGCTAAGACAAGGCCAAGGCCAACCCAAATAATAGATTCGCTATTGTTAAATGAAGCATGATCCGCAGCTTTTGTAATTCCATAAATCAATGCCGCACTCATTACTGACAAATTGATAATCCCAAATAGATCGAGTCTACTATCTTTGTTAAACGGTTCAAAATGGGGTACCTTTTTCATCATCAGCGGCGCAGCAATCAAAACGATGAACACGTTTATGAAGAAAATCCAGCGCCAGGATGCTCCTTGAACAATGAACCCCCCAATAACAGGCCCTAAGATGGGACCAAAGATCATTGGGGTACTGACGATTGCCATTACTCTGCCCAAATTCTCTTGCCCCGCTGTTTTGACTAAAAGCGTGAACATTAGCGTGGTAATTACTCCGGCGCTAAAACCTTGAAGCAAACGGAAAAAGATGAAGCTGGATATGTCCCAGCTAACTCCTACTAAAACAGAAATTACACCAAAAGCGATGACGGCTCCAACGAAAATTTTCTTGCCGTTAAATTTGTTCATAAGCCAGCCGGATACGGGAACCGCAACGGCAAGAGCTAAAACATAACCAGTTATAGCCCATTGAATGATATCCAATGTTGTGCTGAAGTCCTTCGTCAGTTTGTCAATGGCGATATTCACCATCGTGGAGTCAAGCATAGGAGCAATAGCTCCAAGTGCAATGGCCCAGGCGGCCATAAGGACTTCTTTGGGCAAGCCTATTTTCTTTACTTTATTTTCTGCCATTGTAATTCTCCTCTTAAGAAGTTTTTTTGTTTCCTCGTCAACAAAATGTTATTTCATTTTAGTTTCCTTGTCAACAAAATTATATCCATAAAAAAGCAGCCAGCTCTCAGTAGAGCTCGGCTGCCTGTAATTTCAGTTTCTATAATTCAAAACTCTCCAGCTTAATTAATTTCTAGACCCAGTTTTTTTATTTCTGCATCCAGATGCTGATTATACTTTTTCATGAAGCTACGCATACTTTCAAACTGTTCCTCGGTTACCTGTTCAAAGATGTCTTTATCCCGCTCCTGAAACTCTTGATGCAGATCCTCATGGATATTATAAATTTCCTTCCCTTGCTTAGTGAGCCTAAAATAAATTTCTTTTTTATTGTCAGACTTCTGGTAGCATTCAATGAGACCTTTCCCCATGAGCTTCTTCGTTAGTTTACTTATGGCACCTTTGGTCATGTATAGGGATTCCGCAAGTTTTGTAACATTCGGATCTACATTTTTTTCAATGTATTCAATACAATGAACTTCTGAAGGCTTATGGCCCTTAAGACTGTCTTCCAGCTTACTTTTATTAAGCCACACCATTTTGTTGAATAAGTCCCTAAATTCCTTCATAACTAGTTCCTGTTTGTTCATGGCCGACTGTTCCTCCTGCCCTGTGATACACTATGTAATAATTATATTGATTTTTTGTTTCTGCTTCAACAATAGTTCGGATGAGTAAACATCTACTAACGGGCAGGTTAGCGTCGTGACTGTCATGACAAAGAAATTTGTCAATAATGACTTGTATGAGATATTGACTAACTACCTCATATGTATTATCTTAAATCCAACTTTAACAAAAAAGGGGTTTCCTCTAATGTACAGTATCAACGAGCTTGTAAAAATAACCGGAATACCAGCATCTACGCTTCGCTATTATGAACAAGTGGGGATTCTTCCCGAAGTGAAAAGAAGCGTGAATGGACGAAGAGAATATAATGAGAAAGTACTCGAGTGGCTTGAACTCGTGGTGGCATTAAAAGACACAGGAATGTCGATAGAAGAAATAAAATCGTATACAGAGCTTATTCTTCAAGGGGATAATACGTTGGATGTCAGAAGAGATTTTCTAACTGAACACAAAAAAAATGTAGAGATCGCCTTGGCTAAAAAACAGTATCATCTTGAAAAAATTATTCGTAAGATAGCTGTTTATGACGTGCTGCTGTATAAGAAAAGAGAAAGCTCCGGTGATTTGCTTATTTGACTTAAAGTATACTTGAAGATGTAAGGTAGAGATATCATCTAAAAGGAGTGATTAGAATGTCTCTACAAAAGAAAGTTTGGTTTATTACGGGCTGCTCTACTGGATTTGGCCGCCATATAGCGGTACAAGCAATTGAAGCTGGTTATAAGGTAGTCGTGACGGCACGTAGAGTTGAGCAGATTCAAGATATTGTATCAGGGCATGAAGAGAACACGCTTGCTTTACCATTGGATGTAACTGATAATGGTCAAATTAAAGATGCAGTTCAGCAGACCATAGCCAATTTCGGGCGTATCGATGTTCTAGTGAACAATGCTGGGATTGGATATTTTAGTTCAGTGGAAGAAAGCTTGGAAGAAGAGACACGCCGAATGTTCGAAATTAACTTCTGGGGGCTTATGCATATGACTAATGCTGTTCTCCCACATATGAGAGCTCAGAAGTCCGGTCATATCATTAATTTCTCCTCTATCGGTGGTCTAACTTCATTTCCAACACTCGGTTACTATCATGCAACCAAATATGCAGTTGAAGGGATTTCAGAAAGCTTGGCGAAAGAACTGACGCCTTTTAACATTGCAGTAACATTAATTGAACCAAGCGGCTTCCGTACGGATTGGGGCGGCAGATCGTCCGTTAAGACGGATACTCAAATCCCTGAATTGAAGGATTCGTTTGTAGGACAGATGCTGCAAGGTGTTCAGCAGAATGGTGGACAAGAGTCAGGCGATCCAGTAAAAGCAGCAGCAGCTGTAATCAAGGTAGTTGAGACACCAAACCCACCACTTCGTTTACTTCTTGGTAAAGCTGCATATCAAGCAGCAACACATAAATTCACAGGTGTGCTTTCAGACATAGAAGAATGGAAAGAAATCACGCTCAACGCTGATTTTGAATAACAATCAAAAGCCGTCTCTTAAAGGGAAGACTCAAGAAATCCTAATTATTCTTTAAGCTAACGCAGAAACGTTAATATAACAATATAAAGAAAGCAGCTGGTCAATGTGATCAGCTGCTTTTGTTCAACTAACGGGCAGGTTAGCATAAGGTCGCGGAAAGATATATACATATACTGAGTCTTTTTGGTCCAATAGTTAGATGATATTATGATTAGTGTGATAGGGGGCTATGATGCGTAAATATTTTTTCGTTTTGTGTTTAGTTTTTGTGTACGTTTTTTTGGTTACGGGGTGTAGTTTTCTGGGCGGAAATATCTCAGTAAAAGAAGCCAAAATAACCGAATTTACTTCAAGTGAGTTGCAGGCATTATTGAAATCAATAGCAGACTATGTTGATTACAATGTGTCAGGGAAAAAACAAAGAATTTATTACGAATCTGATATTGGAAAAATTGTTGTGCAGGCAGAACTAACGGACAGTGAAGTTGAAGAGCTTAACAAGCAATTTGGAGAAGAGCTAATTACTTTAAAACCTGTAGATAATGAGGAATTTGTCGGGTTAACTCCGTCACAAGACAATCCTTTCCTCCAATAAATACATGACTTAATCAAGCTCTTTATCGCGATTCGCTCTGCATTTCTCAACACTGCACAAACCATACAATGTTGATTATCCTCAAAGTTATCTGTAGTTTGGGATAGGTAATACCGTTAATTTTGATAATTTAATAGTCATAACCGAGAGTTCATGATAAATTATCAGGAACTTGCAGAAGGTGAGGGTTGCTAGTGGAACTAACTTATTTGAAAACCTTTCGGGAAGTGGCAAAATGGGGAAGCTATACACGAGCCGCGGAAACGCTGGGATATGCACAGTCCAGCATCACGACTCAGATTCAGAAGCTGGAGGAAGCTTACGGCACCGTTCTCTTAGAACGTTTTGGCAGGGGAATGAAACTAACGTTGGCTGGCGAAGCGCTGTTGCAATACGCCAACGATATAAACAGACTGCATGAAGAGTCCAAAGAAGTCGTATCCAAACAATCCAAGGGAAGACTGTCTATAGGAACTATCGAGACATTGGCTGCCTTCTGCCTTCCGCCATATCTTCAAAAGTATCGTGGAGAATATCCTGGTATCAATGTGATCATCCAGCCTGGTAACGAACCTTATATTATTGAGTCAGTCAAAAGTGGCGAACTAGACATGGGGATCATTTTGGATCCTCCATTTAAGGATCTCGATCTTCACTGCAGCATTTTGAGGGAGGAAACGTTAGTTTTTATCACGAATCCTGATCATAAACTTGCTTGTCAAAGTGAAGTCCACATTGAAGATCTTGAGGGTGAATCGTTGATTATGACAGAAGATGGCTGTACTTACCGGGCCATGCTTCTCAATGTTTTGAAAAGGAATCAAGTGAATTACAGTCTTTCCTACGAATTCGGCAATCTGGAAGCAATCAAGCAGTGTGTTATTTACGATCTTGGTATTGCCTTGCTGCCGCGTATAGCGGTTGCCGAGGAAATCCGTAAGGGCCAAATTGTCGCGATTCCTTTCGTCCATCCGGAGTGTAGATTTTATACGCAACTCATTTATTCGAAGAAGAAGTGGAAGTCCAAAGCTTTTCAAGGTTTCGTGGATTTGATCAGCGGAAACCAATTATCAATATGATTGAAGTATCTTATCGATTTCTATCGATAACTCCATGGTTAAAGGCTGTGTTACATTGATTGCAAGAAATCAAATCACACCTTGGAGGTAACCCAAATGACAAATCAAATCCAATATTCCCTCGTCTTAGAGACACCTGCTCCTACGTCGGAGTACATTCATCGGCATTTCATAAATAAGCTTTCCGTAGAAACGGATGTCTCAGATGTAAAGCACGATATGAAGCAAGGCCTCAATGACTTTGTACTCATCGACGTCAGAAGCACTATTGCTTATGGAGAATGCCATATACCGGGAGCACTTAGTCTACCTTCCAACACGATCAGCGAAGCGACAACAGCGTCTTTGTCCAGAGATAAACTCATCGTCGTCTACTGCTGGGGGCCGGCTTGCAATGGCGCTAGCAAAGGAGCAGCCCACTTATCCCGTCTTGGTTTTCAGGTCAAAGAAATGCTTGGAGGCATTGAGTACTGGCGTAAGGAAGGAAATGAGGTAGAGGGTACACTTGGCCATTCAGCATGCACGATTGGGTAAGCTCATGAAATAGCTGGCCTATCTGATCCATTTACGAATTACGTGAATGTTCTAGTTGCGACAGGCGTTTAATTCGACTGGACAAACGATCAAACGGAAATTTCAACGATCGGGTAACGTTAGCTCAACAAGATATTATTACGGCAGCTGGTTTTCACGATCAGCTGCCGCTTTCTGTTGAGGTAACGAAGTATAATTTACATCAGTCAGATAACTAGGACCCATGTAACTGCCCTGTCTCCTTGCGCCGCCCATTTATGAATACCAATGACAATGCAATTAACGTGAGGATAATCCCAAGTACTCGAAATCCTTCGAAGCTGAAGTTATCTCCCATTACGCTGCTAATTAGTATAGAAGAGAGAATGGTTCCCAGGTATCTTGAGGTATTAAATATTCCAGATGCTACACCTATAATTTCTTTTGGTGAACTTTTGAATAAGGCCGCTTGCATAGCGACACTGTTCAACCCGTTGCTAATACCGAATGCAGCTAAAGCCAGACATACACTGATAACCGGTGAAGTCTGATCCAGTGTCACAATCCACACGGACCCAAATGTCATCAGTATTCCGGACATAAGCAATGCTGGCCCGGGTCCTGATTTATCGATCCATCGTCCTGCCATTGGAGAAGCAACCAGCGAGCACAAGCCTAAGCTTAGCATGAGCATCCCTGTATGGAACTCGCTGACATGACGTACGATTTGCAAGTAGGACGGAAGCCCGAAGAAGAGAGAGTAAAAAAGCAAGTTAACGACCAAGAATTCGACATTGACCCAAGTCATTGCAGGATATTTAGCGAATGTGCGCAAAGGAATAAAGGGTGCCTTCGCTTTTAACTCATGTCGCACGAAAGCTCCCAGTCCAACGAAGCCAATCAGCCCGACAATAACGTTACTTAATGAAATTCGACCAGATGATTTTGCGGACAATAATCCAACGAGCAGAGCAACCAGACCCACGGTGAATAACAGAACTCCTGGCACATCAATCAAATCAGACCATTTGCGAAAGGACATGTTGCGAGCAACGGATGTCGTAGACGGGACATCCTTAGGAATATGCCTCCAAGCTAATAAAAAGCTTGTCACTACGAAAGGAATATTAACCAAAAAGATAGCGGGCCAGCCCCACCAGTGAATGAAGACCCCGCCAATAAAGGGGCCAATCGCTGCCGCTCCGGATAGGAATATGCTCAAAACTGACAGTGCAGTCGCTTGTTTCTCGCTAATATGAATTCGCACAATGGCCATTCCAACCGCAACCATCATGCTTGTTCCAATGGATTGCACAATGCGGAACACGATGAGCGAACCGAAGTTTGGGGATAGTGGAGCTAATAATGATGCAACGAAGGATACAACAAGCCCTGCAAGAAATATCCTTCTTCGACCGAATAAATCGCTGGCTTTTCCCATAATAGGTTGAGCGATAGCGCTCGCAATGTAGAAAGAAAAAATGATCCAGGATACCACGGTAAAATCGAGTTGGAACTCATTTTGCAGCCTTGGAATTGCCACTGAAATCATTGAAGAATTTAAGGGGTTCAATAGAATTCCTAGTCCAACGGAGATCATCAACCACCTATTGCGAATACTCATTTCAATCCCCCCAATCTGTATGTTAGTGTCATCATCGTACTTGAAATCATTTATTTATTCCAATGCATTTCATGTTATGATTTCATTGACTCAAGGGAATGAGTGGAGGGTGTAAAATGGAACTTCTTCAACTGAAATATTTTCTCGAAGTAGCTCGTTTGGAACATATGACCGAAGCAGCACGAAGTCTGCATGTCACTCAATCATCACTAAGCAAAACGATTGGGCGCTTGGAAGAAGATTTGGGAGTCCCGTTGTTCGATCGAATAGGGAGGAAATTGCGATTGAATGAGTTTGGAAACAGATTCTATCGCCGTGCAGAAAGAGCGTTGTTTGAATTGGAACAGGGGAAGCAGGAGATTAGCGATTTGTCCAGTCTAGAACATGACACACTCGAATTGGCGGTGACCACCGCAAGCACATTGCCTCAGATCCTTCGAGAGTTTCGGAACAAGCGACCCGATATCCAATTTCATGTGCAAATGCTCACAACGCAGGAAATGGTTACGCTTCTTCATAGAGGAGAGGTTGATTTTTGCTTGTCCTCACCTCCTATACGAGGGGAAGACATTGAATGTCAAATCATGTTCATCGACCCGATTCTTGTAGCTGTTCCCAAAGGGCATCGGCTTGCTGACCAAAACAGCATATCTTTGACTGAGCTAAAAAATGAAAGTTTTGTTGGTGTAAAAAGAGGCTACGGTACTCGTGATCTGGTGGATTCTATATGCAAATCGGTTGGATTTGTACCTACGTATGTGTATGAAGGTGATGAACCTGCAAGGTTAATTTCTCTAGTAGAAGCGGGAATTGGCATAGCCTTTATACCAAGTACGGCAAGATATTCTTGGGAACATATCAAATATCTCAAAGTAGAGAATCATGAGTTAGTACGGGAGATCGCTTTGTTATGGCACAGGAGTCGGTACATTTCGCGGGCTGCTCTCGAATTTCGTGAGGTAGTTGTAGAATATTTCGGGACAATATCCAAAGAACAATGATCCGACAACGAATACCGTCTCAAATCCGATTATTCCACTAACGGGAAAAGTTAATTTATAAAAACCAGGGGAGCAGTTGACCATCAAGGTCGGCTGCTTTTGTTAAGTTAACGGGCAGGTTAGTATAGCTTTTTAGTAGTGAGTTACCAGTTAATTAAGAAAGAGAACAATAGAAGGCCATATACAAAACATATTATGATTGATAGATGCTATTCCTTTAATACATCTCAGAGAGTTGGGTAATGTGTTGGATATTCTTACAAGTATGTAAGGCAATTGTCATTTAAATCAATGGTAGCCACATAGCTGCTCCTTTAGACTAATCCAAGGATAGGATTATTTTTAAGGGGGAGTTGGCGTGAGGCTTATAGGCATGTTCATCAAGCCGAAAGTCGTTTGGAATGTCTCTCGAATTCGAAAGGTAATCGGTAGGCTTTTTATCGGGATAGGGCTAATTGCAACGGGGTGCCTCCTCTACGTGTTTCCCGTCTTTGACCTTCCAGTGCCAACCGGCGAGTTGAAGGTAGGCACACAAGTTTTTCATTTTATCGATCCAAGCCGCGAGGAGACACTTGGGAAAACCCCGAATGGTAAAAGGGAATTGATGGTTCAGGTATGGTATCCGGCTCAGGCTGGTACTGACCATTACGCTCCCTTTATTCCTGATACTGAGATTTTACGTTATATGGCTGGGAATTACGGCCTTCCCGGGTTCACTTTTCAACACCTAAAGTATGTATCTAGTCATGCTTATTTGGAGGCCAAAGTCTCTTCGCAACAGAACACATACCCATTGATCCTTGCGAGTCCCGGGTTTGGCTCTTCCAGGTTCCTCCACACGACGCAAGCTGAACATCTCGCGAGTCACGGATATATCGTGGTAGTGATCGACCACACCTACAATACATTTGCAACCAAGTTTCCAGATGGTCGAATCACAACCGACACAACCAACGACTTATTTTCGCCGGATCAGGATTATAGGGAGAGTAGAAGCATTCGCGACAAGTTGGGGGAAATGTTAACAAACGATGTAATCTTTACACTGGACCAGTTCGAGCTTATCCAATCGGGACAGATCCCAAGTATTCTAAAGGGAAGGTTGGATCTGGGGCATATCGGGGTGTTCGGTCACTCCATCGGCGGGGCGACGGCTTATGATGCTTCATACGATCCGCGAATCGCGGTCGGAATAGATCTTGATGGAGGGCTTTATCGTTTGAGTGACAGAGAGGGTCTACGAAAGCCGTTTTTGTTTATCAACTCGGAAAGCTATTACGAAAAATTAAACATGGTGATGGAAAACCGCGCCTACACGGATGAAGAGCTTAAACGTATGGGCTCAACAAGAGAGTGGGAGGATCAAGTAACGGAAGACAAAAAGTTAGAGCTTGAACGGATGCGACTAGCGGCCGACGGAGGGGGACAAATCCTTTATATCGAAAATACGGAACACTTGAATTTTACCGATGTACAGTTCATTTCTCCAATGTTCAATATGCTAGGCATTACAGGAAAGATTGCGCCCTCAAGAGCTAACTTCGCTATCAATGCCTACATGCTGGATTTCTTCAATTTGTATCTAAAACAACAAAAGGGCACCTTAATGAAAGGACCGAATAGCTACTATCCGGAGGTGACTTTCGTAAAAACACACGACATGTGAGGTATAAAAAAACAGCCACTCCTATGTTGGAAAGACTGTATTGTGTTTTGCTACACCCGCGTTACTTAAACAACTTATACCAGTATAAAGTGGTTTCAATATTGGGGTTATATGACTGTTTTAGTGTGTCAGCTCCACCCAGTATGAATCCTTGTTTCACATAAAATCGGCATGCACCTAGATTATCATCTTGTGCTTCCAAGGACATTCCGATCAGTTTACTTTGTAGGGCCCAATCTTCTGCTTTATGTAAGAGCAATTTTCCGACTCCACTGCCTCTATAATCTTCTCTAGTAGCAATGTTTTCAATATAACAGAAACGATTCCAATCCTTAATGATTCTAATTTGTCCTATGCAAGTATTATTCATATAAGCTAAAAACAAAGCTTTATCCTCTCGATTTATATATTGGCTCCAATCCAGGTTGTCATCTGGGAAACGAGTTTCTCTCATTTCATCAAAAAGTTCTTCTGTATAAGACCATCTTCCTGATTGTAAACTGGGGACAACTCGACCATATATCTTAAAAGAATCATTTGTCATATTGATATCCTCTATTAAGTCATAATGTAATGGAGAAATAATGATTTCACTTTCACTACCCAATATTACACACTTCCTTTTATGATGTTTTGATTTATATAATACCATAAAAAGTAAATTACTCATTGTTATAATTAAAAGCCAACTCGTCATGATGACGAGCTGGCTTCTTTTAACAGGTCGAAGAGCATGAACATTTCATATTTTGGTTTTGGACGAGAATGTAGAAAGTCCAGGCTAAACGGTTAAATGCTGGTCTTTTTCCGAAATTCCGAAGGATTTATTCCAGTCCATCTTTTAAATTGCCGGCTAAAGTGAGAAAGGTTTTTGTATCCTAACCGATTTGCTATTTCATTCAATGACAACTGGGGCTGCTGTAGTAAAATCTTTGCTTCTTGAAGTTTTAGATCGGACAGATATTTTCGCGGCGACATTTGATATATTTTTTGAAAGACTTCCAAACCGTAGTTGGGGCTGATGCCGAGAGAGGCAATAATCGGTTGGATGTGAATCGTAAAATCTACACTACCGTTTGTTTCAATGCATCTTTTTTTGAAGGTCCACTTTATTGCTTCAGCAATTTCCTTCGCATATTTTGCTGTCGTAATGGATTGATTTGTTCTTACGTCGGTGGTTGTTGGCTGGATATCCATCAGAATTTCTAATAATTCAAAGAGGACCACTTGTGCCCTTAACTTTGCTGTAGCGAATAATATGTCTCTATCATTTAGAATGTCGATCCATTTTTGCAGACATGTCCTTAACCTATTGTGATATGGACTGGAAGGGGTATAGACCCAATCACAATTTTTCATGATCTTCATACGCAGAGCAGGTTCGTCAATATCAAAATGAGCGCAAAAATAGGTCATGGATTCGGGAGAGATGCAATGGTTGGTATGTTCAAAGCCAGGAGGAATAAGGAGAATCTCATCCTGTTGAATGATATATTGTTCATTTTCAAGAACGGTCTCTTGCGCACCATCCAATACAATTAAAATCTCAAAAGCATGATGGAACTCTTTGGTCATGGACCATGGAGAAGGAACCGTTTGCTTGTGGGCACCGAAAAAGCGAATGTTCCAATCAATGCGTGGAAGAAGTTCTGTTGTGCTGCCTATAAATGCTTGCATGTTATGATCCATCTATGTGACCACCTTTGATTTGGGTAAATTAAACGTTAATGATGCAATCGAAATTCGACATGAATCGTTATTATAATATAAGTAAGCAACAGGGAAACGCTTTCGTAACTGACCTTGATATATCTTCTATTATCGATATTAGCAAGAGTGTACGTTTATTATAGTCAAAAAAGAAAACGGTATCAATTTGTTGCTGGCGATTCAGTAAAAAGGGTAAGACTCGCCCTAAAATAGAAAGCGCTTAAAATATTGCTAAACCAATCAGATGACTATGAAAGGGATTAGAGAAATGACAATGATTAATAATCCTGTAATACCTGGAATGGCTCCAGACCCATCGATTATTCGGGTTGATGATGAATACTATATTGCAACATCCACTTTTCACTGGAATCCAGGGATACAAATTTTCAAATCAACAGATCTGGCAAACTGGGAACTCACGGGCTTCGTATTGAAAGAGGGCGAAGTTAACTTACGGGGGACGTATACACCTGCTGGGATCTGGGCACCGCATTTATCTTATGATGCTTCCACGAAGAAGTATTGGCTCGCGTATTCCCACATGACGAATATGGCAGGTCGTGAATTTAATGCCGATTCATACGCAATATGGGCTGACAATATCAATGGGCCATGGTCGGAACCGCTCTATCTTACATCCATAGGTTTTGATCCAGCTATATTTCATGATGAGGATGGAAGGCACTACATTTCCATACTTGAATGGGAAACGCGTCAAGGCTATCAAGCGCCCGGACATATTGTAATAGCTGAATTTGATTTAGATGAAGGAAAGATTATGGGGACTTGGCAACGGGTAACCCAGGGGTTTACCAGCCGGGGTTGTGCAGAAGCACCTCAGATTTATAAACATAACGGCTATTACTACCTTATCATTGCTGCGGGTGGAACAGGCTATGCACACGGTGTAGAGATTGGACGATCAACAAATATTTTTGGACCATATGAACCGCATCCTTCCAAAGAGCCAATCATCACCTCTTCACCAAGGCATTTGTTTTCACTTGGTGATCCGGATGCAGGACATTTTGAAATGTACAATCCAACTTCAAAAATGCAAAAAGCAGGTCATGGCTCATTAGTACAAACCCATACGGGTGAATGGTATATTGCTCATCTCATGTCTCGTCCTCTTGAGGGTACCCTGCTAAATCCGTTAGGACGGGAAACGTCTATTCAAAAAATGAAGTGGTCGCAGGACGGTTGGCTTGAAATGGAAGATGGGTCCAACTTGGCCAAAATGGAAGTGAAGGGCATGGAGGGAGTTCAATTATCGTCTCCAGCTTCTCATGATGTTCATGATCATTTTGATAATGCAACCTATGGTGTGCAGTTTATGACGCCATATCGAAATCAAGAAGCTGGTTGGGTCAACACGATGGAACGTCCCGGATATTTGCGTATATACGGAGAGAACTCTCTCTTTTCACAAGTGAATCCGGCATTGATGGCAACTCGGGCGACATCATTTCATTATGAATTTCAAACAAGGGTTCAATTTGTCCCTGATCACTACTCGGAAACGGCTGGTATGGGACTCTACTATGATTCAAATAACTGGCTCTACGCTCACTTAACCTATTCCGAATTAACACATGGAACGGTATTAAACGTATTGCAGGCAAAGTTAGGGAATCGTAATGAATTGCTTCAAGAAACGATCCCGGTTCCTGAGAATGTGATCGATCTGAAATTGATCTATAATTCAGGCATTGCAGATATGTTTTATCGATTGGAACCGGATGGGCCATGGCAAGTATTAGCAAATACGATTGATGCTGCGTATTTATCTGATGAAGGTGTTAACGGTCAGCCGGGTGAAATAGGTGGGTTTACCGGACTGTTTAACTTCATAGGTTCGGTTGATGCACATCAGCATGACTCATATGCAGACTTTGACTTCTATTCAGTTAAGAATGATTAAGCCTTCAGAGAGGAAATTACACATGAAAACGATACCGCTTAAACGATTAGTACCAGGGTTAATCATTGGGCCTGCTTCTTGGCTGGGGCCATATATTGCTACAGCAAGCTTGTTTTTGCCAGCAATGATACAGCAGTTGGATGCTGAAAACAAAATTAACATCTTAGCACTGTTTTCAGCATTAGGGATGATCGTGGCAGCTATTTCTAATATGATAGCCGGATACTTCTCTGACCGAACCAAATCACGTTTCGGAAAGCGGACACCTTGGCTCGTCTCTGGGGCATTTGTATTTATGTTAGCCATGATCCTCGCTTCCACGGCCACTTCCATTCCTTTTTTATTGCTAAGTTGGATGCTTGGTCAAATTGCATTAAACTTCATTGTCGCACCAATGGTTGCCTGGTTGGATCTGGCGCCGGATAGCGGCAAAGGGACAGCTTCGTCAGCTTATGGTGGACTGGGTATGGCGCTTGGTAACAATGGCTTTACGATCTTAGCAGCCGTGTTCCTGAGTCAATATCGTTTAGGGTTTATTATCTTCGGCATCATTACATTCATTGGTTCGCTGATTGCAGCGTTTATTGTACGTGAACCATCGAATCTGGAAGAAAAGATGGATCAGTCATCATTGCCAAAGAAGAACAAGCTTTCAATCAAAGAAATACTGGCTGTTTTTCCAAAATGGTCTGTTGGTCGTGACTACTACTTAGCATTAATCGGTAAGATATCTCAAGGGATTGGGAATTTTGCGATAACAGGATACCTCCTATTCATCATGACAGATTTCTTGCACAAAGACACTTCAGCGACACAGCAGTCGGTGCAGTTAATTAATATCATCATGTTGATCTTTGGCATAGTCATGGGTTTTATTGCCGGGCCTATTTCAGATAAGTTTAATATTTTGAAACTACCGGTTGGTTTGTCTACAATTGCACTGGGAATCGGAGCGCTAAGCCTTTTCTTCCTGCAGAATGACGTAGGTATCATCATCTATGGGTTTATGGCTGGCTTGGGAATGGGTATATGGAATTCACTGGACAATCTATTGAATTTAAGAGTTATTCCTGATAAGGAACAAGTTGGATTGTTTTTGGGAATCTATAACCTGGGAAATACCGTGACACAAGCGATTGCGCCAGTGATTGCAGCTTTTATGATTGCTCAGATCGGTTTTTCGTCCATCTTTATCATGTCATTTGTTCTAGCGATTATCGGAGGAATTTCAATCCTCTCCATTAAATCCGTAACCAGATAGTTTATAAATCGTCTTTGAACAAAGCAAGTTTACGGAATAAAGGAGACTATGCCATGAAGGCATGGTCTTCTTTATTTTTTTCTATCAAGAAAATGAGAAAAATCAAAAATTTAAACTTAACTTAAACTTGGCCCGTACTTCACCTTTAACCTGGAGGGTTATGATCGTTTCCAAGGTGATCATCAATAACAGATGGAGGAATGAAAAAGGCATTTTGACGACGGAAAAATATAGAGGGGAGCCAAGTATGAAGTGAGTGTCAAAAAGAAAAGTAAGATTCTAACCATCTTCAAGAGAATGCTTGTGTTCATGTTGTCCGTTGTACTCATCTGGATTTGCTTTCATCATATCATGATGCTGGTAGAACGAGATAAATACCCGGCAATAGGAAAGTATATCCAGGTGGAGAATGGACGGGTGCATGTCTACACAAAAGGGAACGGACCAAACACCATTGTATTATTAAGCGGCCTGGGAACAGCCTCACCTGTGCTGGATTTTGAGCCTTTAATTAATGAAATGTCCACACATAACAGAGTTGTCGTCATAGAGCCATTCGGATATGGCTGGAGTGATATGACCGATGAGAAAAGAACGGTGGAACACATCGTTGGGGAACTGAGAAGTGCACTGCAGCAATTGAATATCCCAGGCCCATATGTATTAATGCCGCATTCTGTTTCCGGAATTTATAGCATGTACTATGCTCATGAATATCCTGAAGAGGTTAAGGCTGTTGTAGGTATAGATGCAACATGGCCAGCAGCTCTCGATTACTTCAATGAAACTCTTCCATCCATGCCAGGTTATATGAGATATGTGGCACCCACTGGATTAGCTAGACTCGCCATTTCCCTGGATGCTCGTAATTATCTTCCCCTTGCGAGTGAGGATACGTATTCAGACAAGAATCTAGTAATGACCAAAGCCATTACAGCTTGGAATGCTTACAACAAAAATGTCGTTCAAGAGACCAATGAATTGGGTGATAATGTGAGAAAGACAGCTCATATGTCCTTTCCATCAGATATGCCTGTGTTATTTTTTAGCAAAGAAGATGACAGGGTGAGGGAGGATGGTAAATCCTTATTTATTTTTTTACAAACCCAACTTACGGATCATCCTGCGAGTACAATCATCCCTTTACAAGGTCATCATTACCTTCATTGGTCCCATTCCAAGGAGATGAACGAAGCTTTCTTGAAATTCATGAATGATATTGAGGATAGGGAATAAGAAAAGCTCAACGAGAAATTTTAAATAAGGCAGCCGATCAATGATGATCGACTGCTTTTGTTCATTTAACAGGTGATAGCGGACAGCTCATTGTAGTTTCACTTCTTGGCCTTTTTACGAGTTCTCCTTTACAATTAGGGCACACATAATTCGTTTTCACAGTACACTCATGGCAAAAAGTACATTCATGCGTACAAATATACGCTAAAGAATCCGTATGGAGCCTGCTTTCGCAGGTTTGGCATGTATTTCTCATTTCTAAAGACAAGGTAAAGACCTCCTGTACTTTTATTTTTTTGAAACCTTCTAATGATCTAATTTTAATAAAACCGTTGCTCCCCTTACATAAGGATCTGATTGTAATTTTGTAGAATGACTTTCTTTCTGCTTGAAAAAATGGCGTTTAACTTAAAAATTTTAATGAGGAGCTACAACCATGGATGAGATTGATCGTGACATATTATTACACTTGCAGGAAAATGCCCGGTGTTCCTTTACCGAATTAGGGAAGAAAGTAGGGTTATCCACTCCTGCAGTGAATGAGAGAGTTAAGAAACTTGAGGAGAAAGGGATTATCGCTGGCTATAAAGCAATCATTAATCCGGATAAAATAGACAAACCTATCTCAGCGTTTATCCTCTATAACAATACAAAGTGTGAACAGTTCACAGCGTTCTGCAAAGATCATACGAGTGTAATCGAGTGTCATCGGCTGGCTGGATCGTACAACTATTTAATCAAGGTTTTGACGGATTCTGTCCAATCTCTAGAGAGCTTTATTGATGCTTCCATGTCATTTGGACAGCCATCGACCTTGATTAGACTTTCTTCACCTGTGGAGAGTAAACCAATCACCTAAATGCTATGAAGGTAAACCGTTCATGTTATTCCCTCGACTTTGCATAGGAATGTTTGGGGGATGACGTCTGCTTGCCTTCTCCGTTATAATATTCGTCATACTAGAGTTCGATCTGGAATGATGGAGGAGTAGCCATGAAGCTGGATAGTGTGCAGATTGAATATGCGAGTCTTGAGGATTTGCCGAGGATTGTGGAGATATATAATTCCACGATTGAGAGCCGGATGGTGACAGCAGACTTGGAGCCTGTTACGGTTGAGCAACGCGTGCCTTGGTTTGAGGAGCATTCACCGGACCGTCGTCCGCTCTGGGTGATGAGACTTGAAGGACAAGTTGTGGCCTGGGCCAGTCTGAGTTCATTTTACGGGCGGCCAGCCTACAATGGTACGGTGGAAGTGAGTGTGTACGTTGACCAGCAATGCCGGGGGATCGGGGCTGGTGGACGTTTGTTGAATACGATTTTTGCCGCTTGTCCTGCACTGGGAATTACGACGATTCTTGGCTTTGTCTTTGGACATAATGAACCGAGTCTTGGTTTGCTGCGCAAGCATGGATTTGAGCAATGGGGCTACTATCCGGAAGTGGCTGTACTGGACGGTGTGAACCGGGATTTGGCTATTTTGGGCAAAAAAATAATGTAATTGATCTGTTGTCAGGCCATGTCCATGATCAGCATTTTAAATGTATAGTGATTTCTAACTGAAAACCTCCAATACACGATGACGTGCATTGGAGGTTTTTTAGGTTTTTATTGTAGATATGGAGAGCTTTTAAAACCCGAGCTGCTGCTTGATATCCTTGATCTGCCCGAGATGGCGTTCTTCATGATAGCTTGCAAAGTCAACCCACTGGGCAAGGTCCATCTCCCCAAATACAGGATGAGGGAAAGACTTGCTGCGCAGCAGGGAGGAGTCATTGCTTTGGGCGAAATCAGTCAATGCCTGATGGGATTGTTCCAGATCCCGGCGAACGTCAGCAAGAGATTCCGGCTCTGCGGGAGGCTGCAGATGGGGTGGAGCATCAACGGAACGGCTGCGGTCCAGTGAAAGTTCGTAAGGTTTTTTATCCACGGTCACATTCTGTTCCTTCTGCAGAGCAAGCTCGGCTTGCTTCACGATGATGCGCTCCATCAGGTTCAAGTGACGGAGTACCTGCATAACACTCCATTGCTCCGGTGCAGGTTTCCGGTTCAGTTGTTCTTCGTCCAGCACCGAGACGGTCTGCCAGATTTGATGCCGAATATCGTCATTGCGAGTTAACATGTTGCAATCCTCTCCTTATACATGGGTTCTAGATGTCAATTTGTGATGGTCCAGTACTGAAATGCGGATGCTTGATCTACTAGCATAGAGGATCGAAGCGGGAAATGCGAATCATGCCGAATTGATGTTGTTATGTGTAATGATATAATCAAAAATAAAGCCGTCTGCGAAGAACGACTTCTCATCTAAATAAACGGACTCCAAAAAAAGATTGACGGGCAGTCCACGGCAAACTATAATCGGTAACAAGTAACTTGATATGTAAGGAGTCCTGACATGATATGTTAGTAATCGACGAGGTGTATCACCATACAGCATTGCAAATATCATCGTCCGATTTATTGTACCTTATCGAGCAGCTGAAGGTCAAAAAAGAAAATGAGATTGGAACCCTCAAACATAAAATTGAACAATTTGAACAAAAGAAGCGTGCGGAAGAAGTTGCCTATCAATCCATGTCGACCGTACGGAAATGGTTTGCAGGCCGTCCTGCCTCCCATCATCAGGCAGTGGAATATATGGTGCAGGTGAAGGAGCGCTTTCGCAAGATGGAACAGATCCGCCGACATATTCGTGAACTGGATCGGATTATGGAGCAAATCGAGCACCCTCACATCAAGGAGAAAGGCGAGATTGAGCTTCCGCCCGATATGATCCGCGAGATCAGACAGCTTAGTGA
The DNA here is from genome assembly GCF_022346995.1 of Paenibacillus sp. ACRRY. Taxonomy (GTDB): domain Bacteria; phylum Bacillota; class Bacilli; order Paenibacillales; family Paenibacillaceae; genus Paenibacillus. The sequence continues at coordinate 76,784 of NZ_JAKRNM010000008.1, forward strand.
AACGGAGGATGTACAAGCATGACTTTGGAGACGTTAAGCTCCGGGATCGACACGGTCTGGGTGGTATTGAGTGCAGCCATGATTTTATTGATGGAGGGTGGATTTGCCCTCCTAGAGGCCGGATTTGTTCGTTATAAAAATAGTGTGAACATTATTATGAAGGTTTTTGCCGACATTACGATAGGAACATTGCTGTTTTATGCTGTTGGATTCGGATTGATGTACGGCTCTGATGCCGGAGGTTTTGTTGGAGTTACGGGATTCTTCCTGAATGGCGATCTGTCCCATATCGACGTGCCTGTATCGCTTGAAACGTTCTGGCTGTTCCAGGCCGCGTTCACCATCGCCGTTATCTCCATTGTGTCAGGTGCGGTAGCAGAACGGATCAACTTCCGGGCCTATCTCCTGTACATCATTCTGATGACGGCCATAATATACCCGGTTGGTGGTCACTGGGCATGGGGCGGCGGTTGGCTCAGCGAGTTGGGTATGCAAGATTTTGCCGGATCGGCTGTCATTCATGCCCTGGGCGGATTCTCGGCCTTGGCTGCAGCGATCATTATTGGTCCGCGCAAAGGCAAATACACGCCTCATGGCGTAAGTGCAATTGCCCTTCCCAGCAATCTTCCGCTTGCGTCCGTAGGTGCATTTCTGCTGTGGTTCGGCTGGTTCGGCTTCAACGCAGGGAGCACGCTGAGCGCCACGGATGCAAGAATCGGCCATATTGCGATTGTCACCATGCTATCCGCTGCCTCGGGTGGAGCGGTTACGATGCTATACACGCTGTTCCGCTTCAAACGTTCAGATGCTCCATCTGTCATTAATGGATCCCTTGCCGGTCTGGTGGGGATTACGGCAGGCTGTGCATTTGTAGGGGATGCAGCAGCGATCTTTATCGGTGCGGTGTCCGGTCTGCTCATGATGGCAGCAACCAATTGGCTTGACCGACGCCGGATTGATGATCCGGTTGGTGCTTTCCCTGTCCATGCCGCATCCGGGTTGTGGGGAACCATTGCTGTAGGGTTGTTCGCCACAGACGGTGGGTTATTCATGGGCGGTGGATGGAAGCTGCTCGGTGTTCAGGCGCTGGGACTCGCTGCGCTTGTCATTTGGGGCTTTGTCATGACCTGGATCGGTCTGAAGCTCATTGGCAAGTTGGTACCTGTTCGCTCTACGGAAGAAGAGGAAGATCTGGGACTGGATATTAGCTACCATGGGGTGATGGCTGCGCATCAGGCTCATGAGTTTCTCGATGGAGAAGAGCACATTCGAGCTTTCCAGCGTGGTTCGTCCGAGCAGAATCGTTAGCAAGGTTATATATGGATGGAGACCTGCAGATGGTTCTGCGGGTCTCTTTTTTTAACCACAAGCAGGGAAAGAACTCGTGCCGGAAGAATATACAGGTGTGAACGTGAATATGTCTCACCATAGATGTATTGGCTGAAGGAGAGGATCTGAATGATTAAACCTGAACAATGTGAACGTCTGACTAGAAAAGCTCGCAAAACGCTGGAGGAGTACGGATTGGGCACTGCCGCTGATCTATTGGTATCCTCAAGTCGCTGGGGAATCCGGCTGGATGTATCGACACTCGATGAATATCGCCGCACGGGCAATTCACGTGTGGGCGGCAATCCGGACCTCCCTGAGCATATCCAGTGGCCACTGACACAGGATGGTGTGCCGATGACTTTTCTTGCCCAGCTGAATCTTGTGGACTTGCTTCCATATACCCCGAATGATGGACGCGTGAGCTTGCCTGAACGGGGAATGCTCTACTTTTTTATTGGGGTCGATGAACCCGCCTACAATATTGAACATCATGTGATCTATGAACCGGATTCGCATAACTTGACTAGGCGTGAGCCTGAAGGTGTTACCGCGCTGGAGAACGAATTTGTTGCACATGCCGTTACGGTGCTGCCGAATTTGGAGTTTCCTACATATGCTTATGTTGATGCACAGGCGCTGAATGAGATATCTGTACAGCAGACAGGCCAGAGTGAAGTGGCAGACCCGGAAGGGGGACTCTATGAGCGGTACCTTGAATTCGAATCGGACTGGAATCATCCGAGTACCCAGAATTGGGGCGGAATGTTCGGTTACCCTGACGGTCAGCACCCGGATGCAGAGCATCAAGCCCTGTTACAGATCGTACTTGGTGAAGAATACGAGTATGATGAAGCGAAGTGCGAGAACAAGCTGACCGCCCATTATGGCGGAGATCCGGACCGCACACGGCAGGAACTGGAGGATACGTTGCTGCTTCTTAAGATAGATACCCATGACGCCATTGGTTTCCAGTGGTGGGATTGCGGAGAACTGCAATTTTTCATTCGGAAGTCTGATCTGTTTGCCGGAAGATTCGATCAAACCTATTGTTCGTTATACTCAAGTTAAAATTCAGATTAAATGTATAGAAGCAACAAAATGTCCCTGATTCCGTCTATATGATGGAGGAGGGACTTTTTTTGTTCGTGAATGTTGGTTTTGGTAGGTAGCTTGTTTATATATATAGGGGGTGTAATTCTAATTGAAATGAGATCATATGTTCTGTATAATGGGATGAAAAGGAAGTGATATCGGTGATTCAATCTGCATTCAAACATATTGATGTGGCAGTCACATCATTGATTGATATCTGTGATGAGCTGTCCGAACAGGATTTGACTTTGACTCCGATTGAGGGAAAACCACCGGTCGGTGAGCTGCTCTCTCATTTGTCAATGATCTGTCGTGCAGGTGTGTACATATCAGAAGGTGCCTCGGAAGAGGAGATGGCTGCGTTTTATGAAGAGAATCAACCCCGTACGTTAAGCGAGATTAAGCAGGCTCTTATTGAGAATCAGATGTATTTGTATCAACGGTACAGGCAATTTAATACAGAGGAACTGCTGAAGGTGACTGATTCCTATTGGGGAGCGTCCTACAGTCGTCTGGAATGGCTGCTTGAGATTATGGGACATGTGTATCATCATAGAGGGCAACTATATACGATGCTGACCCTGACGGGAAGAGAGTCCAAGGCGTATTGTTTGAATAATTGAATACATAGAGTTTTTGGTGGTGTCTGAAACAGATCGTTCTGATACAATACATAGAAGCTTGCGAGTCCGGTCATGCAATAGGTTAAAGGAGCAATAGACGGACGATACTACTTATACGTTAATAGCGGAGGACCATGGGGTGAAACGGTTTCTTACATATCAGGCGTTACAAGACATGCTTCAGAGCATTCCTCAATTGCATCAGGCGACAGAGGTTGAGCCCTTGTTGAGGGGATATTCATCGGATCTGAAATGTAAGGTCTTTGTCCCGGATCAGGGGCATTTTTTGCTGCGCACATATCACCTGTCTCAGGAACCTTTGAAAAGGACTGAATATCAATGCATGACAGCCCTGCGGGAACTGGGGGTCCGCTGCCCATTACCGATAAGCATGGGACGGCTGGATAAAGAGAATGGTTATATGCTTCTTGGCTATATCGATGGTGAAGAAGCATCAGAGGCTCTTCCCCGGATGAACCAACAGAGTCAGTGGGACGTAGGCATGGAAGCAGGTGCAGAACTGCGGAAAATTCATCGCTATAAGGTGGAAGGACAAACGGAGTCTTGGTACATCCGCAAGGGGAAAAAGCATCAGCGATATATGGAGAAGTACAGACAGTGCTATGTACAAATGAATCGTGATCAGAACATTGTTGCATTTATTGAACAACATCTGCACTGGATGAAGGATCGGCCAGATGGATTCCAGCATGATGACTTTCATCCGGGCAACCTTGTCATCAAGGATGATAAGCTTGCAGGGGTCATTGATTTCAACCGCTTTGATCAAGGTGATCCGGTTCATGAATTTCTGAAGCTGGGCCTGTTTGCATCCGAGACGAGCATTCCATATTCCATTGGGCAAATCCAGGGTTATTTTGACGGTAACGAGCCTGATGAGCAATTCTGGAGATTATATTCCCTATACACAGCAATGGCGCTTGTATCTTCTGTCGTATGGATTCAGCAGGTGAAGCCGGAAGAGACGAATGACATGATGGACAAGATTGAGCGTGTCCGGGAAGATCATGACGATTTTCGCAGATTCATTCCCCGGTGGTATAATTTGAAGAATCAATGATTCATGGAATCGAAAGGAATAATGCCGTGGCACAGCCAGCTACCATTCTGCTTGTGGATGACGAGCAGGAAATTATTAAACTGATGGAGATTTATTTTGGCAATGAAGGCTATAGAGTTTTAACGGCAAGTGACGGACTCGAAGCACTGGAACAACTGAAGAAAGAACAGATCGATCTGATTATTCTGGATGTCATGATGCCGAATATGGACGGAATCGAAGCTTGCATGAAGATCAGGGAGGAGCAGAAGATGCCCATCATCATGCTGTCCGCCAAGAGCATGGATATCGACAAGATAACGGGACTGAGCATTGGTGCGGACGATTATGTGACCAAGCCGTTTAATCCCCTCGAACTTGTCGCCCGGGCCAAATCCCAGCTTCGCAGGTACTATACGTTCAATGAAGGGCGGGAACAAAAGGAGCATGAGTGGGTCATTGATGATCTGGTCATCAATACGGATACACATGAGGTCTGGGTAGACGAGCAGCCTATTCGTCTGACTCCACGAGAATTTGCCGTGCTGGAACTGCTCGCACGTCATCAAGGCTCTGTACTGAGCATGGAGCAAATTTACAGACAGGTATGGAAAGAAGAATTTATGGAATCGAATAATACGGTTATGGTACATATCCGGAAGATTCGCGAGAAAATTGAAGTCGACAGCAAACATCCGAAGTTTATTCAAACCGTATGGGGCGTCGGCTACAAAATGATTAAACCGTAACACAAATCCTCGATTATATCGCTACGTTGCCTGACAGTTGAAGCACATGAGCAGGGAGTCTTGTAGATGAATTCAAAATTAATTAATACGGTTCGGTGGAAGTTTATCTATGCCTTTCTGCTGAGCGGAATTTTGACGGCAGCTATTTTGTATGGCGGCAGCAAGGTTGTGCAATCCATTCTGACAGCCCAGGTATATCCCAATTACTCCATTCCGGCCAGAGGAATCCGTTGGCTAATCAACAATATTGGTTCTGTTCCGCTGATGATTATGATCGGCGTGCTAGCTTTTGTCTTGTTCTTTTTCCTGTTCACGCGCAGGGTGATGCTGGTTCTGGACGAAATTACTGACGGCATCCAGGAGGTAGCCAAAGGGGAGCTGTCACACCGGATCGAGGTGAAGACATCGGATGAATTCGGCGTTGTAGCTGCCAGCATCAATCAGATGGCTGAACAATTGCAGCAATCACTGCAGGAAGAGCGAAGTGCAGTAGCTGCCAAAAATGACCTGATCACGGGTATTTCTCATGATCTCAGAACGCCGCTGACTTCCATTCTTGGCTTTCTGGAGTACATCGAGAAGGATCGTTACCAGGATGAGATTGAAATGCGTTATTATGTCAGCATTGCATACGAGAAATCCTTAACCTTAAGGAAACTGATTGATGATTTATTTGAGTATACGCGTGTTAGCGGAGGAAGCCTTCCCTTGTCTCTGACACCACTTAACCTGAATCCGTTCCTGATGCAGCTGGCCGAAGAGTTTGCTCCAATGCTGGAAGAGGCAGGCATGACGTACAAGATCACTGGCGGTCAGGAGCCGCTCTGGATTATGGCAGCTCCGGGAGAGCTTGTTCGGGCCTACGAGAATTTGTTCAGCAATGCAATCCGGTATGGAGCACAAGGGAAAGTTGTTGAGATTGCATTATCCCTTGATGAGGGAGAAGCAGTGGTTCGTATCAGTAATTATGGAGAACCTATCCCGGCCCAGGATCTGCCTCGTCTATTCGAAAGGTTCTACCGGGTCGACAAATCTCGCTCGCGCGACACGGGAGGCACGGGGCTTGGTCTGGCTATTGCGAAATCCATGATTGAGCTGCATCATGGCCGTATCGCTGCATTCAGTGAGAATGGCAGAACCGATTTTGTGACCCGCTTCCCACTGGCACCTGCCTCTGTTCATCATGATTCAGAGGAACAGTGAAGGTAACAGAAGCAGCATATATTAAGAAAATGATAAGAAGTTAACCACTTCCTTATTAAGAAGTATTCGGTAAGCTTAACCTCAATCCACAAGGATCTGCATAAATGGAGGAGGAGACCGAATATGAGAGGTTCATTACGTACAGTCAGATTAAGATACATATACATTTGTGGAGCAAGTGCGCTGCTTAGCGCCATGCTCCTGTTTGTCGTTTATCGCATGTCCCGTTTCGCTTATCATCACATCTTGTCTGAGGCCACTGGGGTGAATCGTATCGTCCACTGGGGAATCAATCATGTCGGAACAAGGCCTTTCTTGATATTCATCGGAGTAGCCTTATTTGCTCTGTTCTTTTGGATTCGATCCCAGAAAATTTCAGACGATATGAACCGAATTACCTTGGGAACACAGAAGATGGCAGCAGGGCAGATTCCCGCCCCAATTGAGGTGTTGAATCGAGGTGAGCTTCGGCAGATTGCAGCCAACCTGAATGATGTCGCGCTTCGCATGCATAAGGGGCAGTTGAGTGGACATGAAGGTTTCGCTTCAATGACTGAATATACTCCAGGTCTCGATAATCATGCTGACGAAAAGATGAAAAGAGATGAAGTGCAGCGAGATTCCGCACAAGCCGATTTGCCGATCAAACTGACGCTGTATGGTGTTCGTTCTGCTCTGGAGGAGATAATGAATGGACACTGCCGAGAGGAAGCCGAGATAGAGCGTTGGGTTAAGCTTGCCTATGAGCAGACATTACTGTTACAGCATGCGCTTGAGTCCGTTCACCTGGATGCGCGTGAACAAGCCTTCCCGGAAGAGCAGGAAGGCAGGGAGCAGGGATATTGAGAAAGAAAATAAAGAAGGGAATGTATCATATTTTTGATGCAGCGGTAATCGTTGTTGTTTTGTTGCTGATAGGTTGTCTATACATGGCTCTATACGGTGAGGCTATAGTGCGCAATCATCCGGAGGCCATAGCCAAAGCTTCTTCGACCGTTATTACCGACTCGACTGGAGTTGAAGTTGCGAGATTCCGTACGCAGTCGAGCGGATTTGCAGAATATGCGGATCTCGAAGAGATGCCGGAGTTGTTAATACAAGCATTTTTGGCTACGGAAGACCGCCGTTTTTATCAGCATGAAGGGATCGATTACTTCGGAATAAGCCGGGCTATTGTGCAGGATATCGTACACATGGATTGGAGTCAGGGAGGTAGCTCCATTACGCAGCAGTTAGCCAGAAATCTGTACTTGAGTGGAGAGAAAACGCTGGTGCGGAAAGTGAACGAAATGTCGATAACCATTTCACTGGAGAAGAGATTTAACAAGGATGAACTACTGGAAATGTATCTGAATCATATTTATATGGGTCGCCAGCAGTATGGGGTGAAAGCAGCCGCGCGGCGTTACTTCGGCCATGAAGACCTGCATCAGCTTGAGCTATGGCAGATCGCTACGCTTGCGGGTATTCCCAAGGGGCCTTCCATCTATAATCCGGTGGATGATGATGAGCGATCCAAGCACAGGCGTTCCGTTATCCTTACTCTCATGCACGAACAGGGTCTGATTACCCAAGAACAAATGCAGGAAGCACGCCGCGTAGACTATACGCCACCAGAAGCAGCATCTGTGTCTGCTACAACAGATCAACCGATGCCGGATTATATATCTGCGGTGGATACAGTGATGCAGGAAGCCGCTCGTCTCACGGGCAAACGAGAAACGGATATTCAATCCGCAGGATGGACCATTCACACCGGACTCGACAGCCAGGCACAGCTTGCCATGGAGGAAGCATTCCGTGACCCCTCACGGTTTAGCGATGATCGGGAAGATGAACAGGTACAGGCGAGTATGGTTATTATTGATCAGCATAATGGTGAAGTGAAAGCGATGATGGGTGGACGAAACCCAGTGACGGGTGGCATGAATCGGGCAATCACCGACGCGAGGCAGCCTGGTTCGGCATTTAAGCCAATTATTGCGTACGGTCCGGCTCTGGAATCGGGTCATTATAAGCCGGAGAGCATGCTGCCTGACAAACGCACATCGTATGGCAGTTATCGGCCAAGCAATCTGGGAGGGCAGTATAGAGGTTCTGTCACGATGTCATTTGCACTCCAGAAGTCCATTAATGCACCAGCGGTATGGCTCCTGAACGAGACGGGGCTGAAACAGGCACATGAGTTTGCAAGCCGGCTGGGTATTGAACTGGATCAGGAAGATTTCAACCTCTCCATTGCGCTGGGAGGTGTACATAAAGGCGTATCGCCGCTGAAAATGGCCCAGGCCTATTCTGTGTTTGCCAATAATGGCAGATTCAATTCGGCACATCTAATTCGAGAAATTAGGGACACGAATGGACGAATTATTTACGCGTATCGACCCGAGCACAAGCAGGTGATCACAGCGAATACGGCTAATACAATGACCATGATGCTGCAAAATGTGGTTAGCCAGGGAACCGGCAGCCGGGCCCAGCTGAGCCGGTATAAGGTGGCGGGGAAGACGGGAACGACACAGGCAGCAGTACCTGGGATTGGCAGTAAGGGTAATCGGGACCTGTGGTTCGTCGGTTACACGAGCAAGTGGACTGCAGCTGTCTGGATGGGATTTGATCACACCGATGCAGAACATTACATGCGTTCGAGCAGCGGTGCGGCGGCAGATTTGTTTGCATCAGTAATGAACCGTGCAGGTCGGTAGAGCTGAATAGATCCAATTTGTTGTCTTTTCTTTCTTGATTTACAACACAAAATATGGATTATAAGGTATAATGTACGTTTTAACGGTTTGGAGGGAGGATGAGATGGGAGATCAAGAACGTAACACCGAGGTTGACACAAGACAATTGTTTGCTGAACCTGGGACAAGGGTGGAGTTGCCTGGAATATCCGGATTGGGCGGCTGGCTTATTCTAATTCAAATTAGTTTAATTGCTTCGCTTCTGCTACTGGTTGTGGATCTGTCCCAGGTTTCTGTTATCATGAATCCAGCCGATCGAGGAATGTTCAGTGAGGCGGATCTGGACCTGTACCATCGTGTCATGAACCCGTTATTATGGTACGGAGCCATAAGTAACATCATTCTTCTGGTCATCGTTATTGTGAATTTGGTCCTGTTGTATACGAAAAAAAGGCAGTTTCCACGCATGATGATCATGCTGTACTTGGCTAACGTGCTGGCTGCCATCGGGACATGGGTCATGATTGGTCAGACTGAGATTCCAGGAGCGCTGAACGCGTTCGATACAACTCCCGCACGGAATTTAACCATCAGATCGATACTGACATGCTGTATCTTCATTCCATATTTTAAGAAGTCGGTCCGGGTGAAAAACACATTCGTAAAATAATTGGCTCGTACCCACCAATCACCCAAAAACATTACATGTTAAAAGGCCCGTTACGATCAGGTTGAATCCTGATGTAACGGGCCTTTTCTATGACCGTCTGAAGTATAAGTCGACATGTAGTTCCAGAACCGATTATGATTTGGCCCTTAGCACGCCAGGCAGCCGGCGTATCATCTGATTGAGAACTTCAGAGAGTACGAGCCCTACAGCGATGGCTCCGGATAACATTAGTGCTTTGGCAGCCATCTCCATGGCCGCACTGTAGTCATTCTGTACAAAGCTGCGCATGGCGTTATACGCGAGACCACCAGGGACGAGTGGAATGATGCCGGCGACGCTGAAGATAATGACCGGCGCCCGGAACAGGCGGGAGAACATTTGGCTGATCACACCAACTGCGATGGTGGCTGCAAGTGTGGCAGGAACGGCATCTGCCGCATATTCCAGCACGACATAGATAATCCAGCCAATCATACCGACGAAGCCGCCATGAAGCAGCATGCGACGTGGTGCATTGAATATGATGCCAAACGCAGCCGAAGCGACAAAGCTGGTCAGCGCTTGTTCTATAAAATGAAGCATAACCTGCATACCTCCGTCTTACGTAAAAAGTGAAAATACAACCGCAATGCCTGTACCAATGGCAAACGCCGTCAGGAACGCCTCAGCTCCCTTGGATAACCCGGACACCAGATGTCCAGCCATCAGATCACGCACAGCATTGGTAATCAGGAGTCCGGGTACGAGTGGCATCACCGATCCAATGATGATTTTGTCGCGTTCATGTCCAGCTCCGATAGCAACCAGTAAGAAGGCGAGTAAGCCAATTACAAAGGCAGCGCTCAGCTCTGCGAAAAACTTAACCAGCACCAGCCGGTGGAAAACGATAACTGCGGCATAACCGATCCCTCCGCAGATCACGGCAGGAAGGAAGTCATCCCAGCCTCCGCCGAACATGATAGTAAAACAACCGCTCGAAAGTGCCGCGGCAAGCAGTTTAACCCGTGCAGAATAGGAAGAGGGTTTACCTTCAATCTGCAGCAGCAGATCATGAGCTTCCTGAACAGAGAGTTGCCCTTGGCCTATGCGGCGGGAAACGGCGTTCACTTCGGACACCTTATCCAAGTCTGTGGTACGCTCGGAGATCCGAATCAGCTTGGCTGGTTCGGTAGCATCTACCGAGAAAAAGATACCTGTCGGTACAACATAGCTATGTGAATGAGGCAGTCCCAGGGCGGCAGCCATCCGTTTCATCGTGTCTTCCACACGGTAGGTTTCACCCCCGCTTTGCAGCATGATTTTGCCTGCCAACAAGCAGATGGCTATCACGCGGGACTGTTCAGTCGTATTTTTTTCCGGAATCTCCTTCTCGGTCTGGACCGTGGGAAGGGGATCAAGAGGGTTGTATTCCAAGCGGGATCATGCTCCGTTTCTTATGAGATAAGGCCTGGGGCCGACACCATTGTATCATATTTCACACGTTAACACGGAAACATACCGCACGAGCAATAAAGTCATGAACACATATTTAATACAACCGCTCAATCGTTTGCAGCAGCACCGAAAAGGCTTCGTTCCTAATCCCCGAAGGTGACAGGAGCAAAGCCTTTTGAATGTTGCGTTATTGCCCATTGTATGTCCTACATTAACAGGGTAATAACCAGCAGCTCATACAGCACGAGTGGCAGGATGGTTGGTCCAAACAGTGCGCGCTGCTCCGGATATCCATGCATTGGTGTAACCTGAAGATACAGAATTCCTCGATCTGCACTGATGATGACGCCTTCCCATACCTGACCATCGATATTTTGGACCTGTACTTTCTGGCCCACATATTGCCGGGCTGTATGATGAAGCATATTCCGCACGCTTTGCACGGATTGGAGCATCGGTTGATTGGCCTGGTAGACGACGCGTGCGGATGGCGTGGATGTGGATTCAGACATGGTGCACAACCCTTCCTCGAAATAAGTTCTTACTTCAAGGTATGCATCCGCCTACAAAAGGTGATTACACAAATGACATCTGAAGTCCCGCGCGTCCAGCCTGGTAGTCGACATGACCCAGTGCTCCGTTCACAAAAGTAATCTGCGGGGGAATGTGACCGAGGTCCACATCGTAAAGTATAGGCACATTCAGATCCCCCAGTGCCGAGGACAGAGCATCGGTGAAATTGAAATCTCCGGTATCCGAATAACCTGCTGGTCTGCCAAACAAAAAGCCCTTTACGCCCGCAAACCAGCCGGCCTGTCTCATCTGCCAAAGATGGCGATAAATATCCCCTGCGTTCATTTCGCAGCTCTCCAAATACCATATGGTGCCTTCATCCGCGCAATACTGCTCCAGATACGTTGCAACCGGAGCATAAGGAGTACCGATCAGGCAGGTGATCGTATCCATACAACCGCCCAGGAGTCGTCCCGAGAACGTAACAGCGGCATTCGCATCATCGGGTTGACCAAGAATTTTCCAGCGAGAAGGGGTGTCCAGATTGAAACCAGGTGACTCCCGGATCCAGGCCGATTGATAATGAGTGGAGGAAGATTGCGTAATCTGTCCTCCCTGCCCCGTCTGTAATACATCAATCCAGCGGGCAGTCACGGGATCGAGTTTGTTCGATCTAAGGTCCACATAGTTGGTACCATGTGCTGTAGCTGTTCCTGTGAGCAGGGTATAGGTGAATAAAAAAGTGCTGATATCCGAGTAGCCTAGAACCCATTTCGGCGGTAGTGACCGCAGAGCTTCCCAATCCAGCAATGGCAGGATATCCATCAGAAACTCTCCACCCCAAGGTGGAATGATGGCCTTGATCGCTGGATCATGGAAAAAGGTGTGTAACTCTTCTGCACGGTTCTCTTTGGATGAGCTTACACATTTGATATTTTGCCGCAGCCAGCGACTCTCCTGAACGTGAAAACCAAGTCGCTCCATATTGCGTTTGCTCTCATTCAGATAATGATGCAGGGATTCATCCACACCACTGGAAGGTGCGGCTACGCCAATGGTGTCTCCTGAAGCAAGTGGCTGGGGGTAACGGATGGAATGGGTATTCATTGTGTAAGCCTCCGTTTCTGTTTATCATTATTTTTTGATAGATGATTTCCATTATATAGAGTGCCCCTATTTATTCCAGCAGCTATTTTAAGAATTAGTTATCCAAAGGAATTTCGAGAGAGAAGGGTGCTTTGATTTTCATTGGATAGGTGCTCAGCTTCATTTTTAGAAGACCTTTTATTTTTGCTCCATTTTCTACAGTAGAGTGGACGGTAGTGATCCCCGAAGAATCTCCATCTCCCGAGCGGTAACTTGAGGTTGGAACGTTATAAGTCTTACCAGCCTCGTCCTTAATCTCAGTAAAGCCCAGAGCAAACCCACCTTCCATGTCTGGTACAGAGAACATTAGAATCCGGTCTTTGCCTACAATTTGGCTTCCTATAAACTTCATAGTGGGAGGGCCTCCCGTAATATTCCCCGACTCCAAATCAAGGGAGAGATCCAGTTCATCCTTATCAAGACCAGAAAGACCAGAACCCTGCAAAGTCAGCTTTTTCGGAATGGAGAAATACATGCTCTCAAAGTAAATGGAACGTTCGCCATCGCCACCCATCGTTGTGTCCGTTCTCCATGCACGCCCTTGCTCATCAACCAATTGAAGATCGCTGAGCCCAAACACCTTCTTGGTATTCTTCGGATCGAATGTCACATCAAGCACGAGACGAGTCGGATACAGGGTAGCTTGTTTAACATCAATACGCTGCCCATCTACCGTTAATGTTTGATTCACCGGCAGGACTCTCTTCATGCCTTTGGTCAAATTTTTGTCCACCGGTAAAGTGACCTTCCATTCTCCAGGATTCGCTTTACCTCTGGTTTTGAACACCACATTCAGCTCGTCGGGTGGGTTGGCCTCGTCGGTAAAAACAACATCAATCATATTCTCGTACACATTCTCGTCTGAAGTGGATTTGGGTGAAGAATAGCCAAAAGCAACAGGAAGATGGTCACCATTCCCATCCAGCAAGTCGATATCATACTCACCCTTCTCCGGATTTTTCATGCCTTTCATCGTATAAAAAATTACCATACGTGACTCATCAGTAATAATACCGTCAATGGTCACGGAAGCGCCGTCATGCTCGTCGGTAATCCCGACCTTCTGCAGTAGGGATTGATCAATCGCCATCTGCAGCCCTTTATCCTGGCGAATCATGCTGACGATGCCTTCCATGCCAGGCCATTGCTCCACGAAGGAGGCAAAGGCAGGGGAGACTCGGATACATCCGGTAAACAGCAGGATGATGGCCGCTGCCGAGATTGAGCTCATGTACCAGCGCACCCGCGATTTGCGCCTGCGTGCAGCCTGTCGTACTCCGGTCTGTACGGACTGATGTACAGCACCATCCGGAACAGTGATCGTATCGTATTCCGTTTTACGTCCATGCAAACGTTGTTCCAACTCCTCAAGCTGCTTCTGTTCATCGGTCATGATCATACATCTCCTTTCATTTCTAGCTGAGCACGAAGCTGTCCAAGTGTCCGGTGAAGTCGGGATTTGACCGTACCTACCGGGATTTCGAGGATCTCTGCGGTTTCGGTCAGGGAGAATCCTTCGAAATAACTCAGGATAATAATCTGCTTGCAATCCGGGTCCAATGCAGATACTGCTGCGGCGAGATCCGGGTCCTCGGGCCGGTCCCAGCTGCTTGGTTCGTGCATCTCTGTGACGGGGCTGTAACGGTTCTTTCGTTTGCGCTCGTCTGCACAGTAATTGAGCAGGATACGAATAAGCCAGGTGCCGAAGTATGAAGGCTCTTTTAGTTTTTTTAGTTTGCGGTATGCTCGGTATGTAGACTCCTGTATCGCTTCCAGGGCATCACCCTCGTTGTGAAGGTAAGCATAAGCGATCCGATACAGGCGGCTCTGATGCATTGCCATCAAGGCTGCAAAAGCCTCAGCATCCCCTTTTTGTGCGGCAGCGGTAAGCTCTGTAGGGGTCACATGGCGCCTCCTTTCATGGCTCTGTTTCGTATTAGACCGTGTGAAGGGCCAATCGGTTCTTGCTTTTAGAAAAATATGTAGATCATTGCTAAACTCTCGTTCAATACCTTGGATCAGATAGCAAACAACCGCCAGGCTGTCTCTTTGTAGTTCAACAAGAGTCCTGACGGTTATTCAAGTTTGGTTTCACTTGGCCTGCGATGGATTGCTATTACGTTGCAGCTGCTTCTCGCAGATATGAGGCGGTAGAAGTGTTGCCGCGTTCAGTTGCAATGTCCAGTGCAGTTTGACCTGCTGCATTCAGAGCATTCGGGTCCGCACCATGCTGAAGCAGCAGTTGAATTAGTTCAGCCTGATCCGTATGAAAAGCTGCAGAATGGAGGGCGTTCTGTCCATCACTGTCGAGGATGCTGCAAGATGCTCCATGTTCCAGCAACAAACGGATGATCTCTGAAGACCGCTCCCCTGCAAGCGCCGCATGCAGCGCCGTATTGGAAGGAATGAATGAGATCTTGGAATGAGAAATGGCATTTACATCTGATCCATGATCCAGGAGAGTACGAACTGCATCTGCTTGTCCATAATGCGAGGCATATCCCAGCGGGGTAAGCCCATCTCCATTCTCGGTATTGGCCAGCTCAGGGTAGGTAGCAAGGAGCGATTGCAGCTTCGCCACATCTCCATGTTGTGCTGCCTGAAATAGTGCGTGAATTGCTTCGGATTGATTCAACCGAATGACCTCCATTCTAATCCATATAAATTCGCTTAGCTGCCTCTAGGCCAGGTACGGCAAAACAGGCGAGTGGAGAAGGCAGGTCATGGAGCGGGAACCAGCCGATCTCGCCTATCGCTCCACCTTCTTCCAGATTCCGGGCGATGCCGCGGATATTCCGGGCTGAGTAAAGGACTGATATCCAATGTTCTTCTCGTTCCGGACGAATGGTCTCAGCGGTGCAGAGTAATTGATCGATGGTAATATCCAGATCCACTTCTTCCTTGATCTCCCGAATGACCGCCGTTTCGAGTGATTCGTAAGGGTCGACTTTGCCCCCGGGAATGCTCCAAGTGTACTGCTCCGGCTGACGATTCCGCCATACGAGAAGCACCTCATTACGTTCGTTCAGGATAACAGCCCCGACACCGATACGAGGTTGATCGGAGGCAGCTGCAGCGGGCATAGTGGAAGCTGCGTATTCGGATTTCAGCTTCGGCGACGTGGATTGGAACGACAGCGGAAGTCCGGT
Organism: Paenibacillus sp. ACRRY; assembly: GCF_022346995.1. GTDB lineage: Bacteria > Bacillota > Bacilli > Paenibacillales > Paenibacillaceae > Paenibacillus. The sequence continues at coordinate 92,439 of NZ_JAKRNM010000008.1, forward strand.
CCGGGCAGCCCACTCCTCAGCCAGAATGCTCATGGAGATCAGGTCATAATGGGTTCCATCTCGCAACACAGCGGAGCGCTGCCGACCTTCCTCCCTGAATCCGGCTTTTAGATACGCCCATCTGGCGGCTTCATTGTATTCAATCACTTCCAGCGCAATTCGGTTCAGATTCAGTTCATGAAATCCATAACGAATAATCAGGGCAAGTGCATCACTCCCGTATCCCTGCCCACGATCCTTATCTTCACCAATGCCAATGGCAAGGCGAGCCGAGCGATTGTTCCATTCAATCCGGTAAAGGGCGGTAAATCCGATAAATCGATTGTCCTCCAGTGTTCGCAGGGCAAATTCAAAACCGTTGTCTCTTCGGACAGCAGATGAACCCGTTTCGTCCGGGGTTAGCGGAACTGCAATGTCTGTATCCAGGTTGCGCAAATATTCGTAATTGTCCGTGTAACGTGCCAGACGCATGCAATCTTCCGGGCATGGGGCGGCGAGCCGGACTTTGGAGCCGTGAAAAGCATTCAAGTTACGTGGAGCCATGCTGCGTGCACCTCTTTTGATTTTATAATCTGCTTTAGGTTTTAGGTCGTGTTAGCTAAAAATGTCTCGTATGATTATTATACTATGGATACCAGACAATTGCCGAAAGACAGCAAAAAGGCTCTGCCGACCCAGTTGTCAGCAAAGCCCTGTTGGTGGGGCGCATAGCCCGATGATGAATTATAACGAATCGGAATTCTGTACAGAAGGACGGTTTATATTTTTACCATAATAAATCTCATCCATCTCCAGCTTGAGCCACTCCGTAATTTCATGCTGTTCCGCCTGGCTCAGCTTATCCTTGGTATAACCAAAGAGGTAGTTGTCGAGATCAAACGCCTTCAGTTTGCATTTCGTGTGGAAAATATTTTCCTGATACACGTTAACGTCAATCATGTCGAAGCCTTTTTTGATCTCGTCCGGAATATAGTTCTGAATCGAACCGATCTCATGGTCTATAAACAGCTTGCGGCCGCTTGTATCCCGCGTGAATCCACGAACCCGATAATCCATGATCATGATATCCGTGTCAAAGGAATGGATCAGATAATTCAGCGCCTTCAGCGGCGAGATTTCCCCACAGGTGGAGACGTCGATGTCGGCACGAAAGGTACTGATTCCTTCACTGGGGTGAAATTCGGGATACGTATGAACGGTGATATGGCTCTTGTCGAGCTGCATGACGACATTGTCCGGAAGCGGGCCTGGGGATTCTTCAAACGATTCCTCCGGAACCTCCACGATGGGTCCTTCCGAGACAAGCATCGTCACGCTGGCCCCTTGGGGGACATAATCCTGCTGCGCGATATTGAGTACATGCGCACCAATGATGTCCGCGACATTTTTCAGAATTTTGCTCAGCCGATCCGCGTTGTACTGTTCATCGATATATTCAATATAAGCTTCGCGTTCTTCTTTGGTTTTCGTGTAGCAGATGTCGTACATGTTGAAGCTCAGCGACTTGGTCAGGTTGTTGAACCCATGCAGTTGAATGCGCTGCTCAGGCGTTAATGTCATGGCTGCAGTTCCCCTTTATCCATACGACATGGTAATCGCAGTTTTAATACTACTTATACCCAACCTTCCGCCAAAAAAAACATAAGTACGAATTCCGGCTTATCCAGCCGTATTAGAATGAGGAGTCCTCATATTCGCTTACACTGTTCATCCGCTCGTCTTCGGCGATGGACTGAATATCCTCGGAAGTGACACTGATGATGGTGTAATCCTCATTCTGCTGTTTCTTCACGGCTTTTTCCTTCATAAATCGGGGGCTGCCCTCCGCGGCATCCTCATCATAGACCAGCAGGATACCATCGCTTTTGCGCAGCAGCAAGTCATCCCGTGCTGTAAATTGCCATGGGCCGATGTAGGGCTGCTTGCTCACCGCTCCGTAGTAATCCACGCCCTGAAGGATGGTGCGGTAGTATTCCTGCTTGTCTTCCTTCCATTGTTCCTCCGGGTTCTGAAACGCAGTGATGATGGACAGCTTCAAGTGGGGATACGTCTTCTTAAGCTCAAGCACCACCTCGCAGGCCCACAGGTCCACACCATATTGTCCAGGGGTTAGCACCCATTCCAGCCCATCCTCCACAAGCGGCGTGAGGCGGGAGGAGATGGCCTTTTTGATGAAGGGAATCCCTTCATGTTTCTGTCCGAAAATTTGCAGTTCATGTGCCCGGTATCCGGTAATTAACAGGTTTTTCAGCGTAACTTCCTCCTTCTCAGCACGACTTGTCTTCTAGATGCCCAACCATCAAAATTAATTCGAAGCTGGCGCATCTGTACGGAAAGGATAAAGGAACTGCTTCGGAATATCCGTCTCGAATGTCATGAGTTCGTCCGTCGTAGGATGAATGAAGGATAACACGCGCGCATGGAGTCCAAGACGTCCGAGTGTTTTGGTGCGTGAACCATATTTCTTGTCACCTGCGATGGGATGTCCGAGATCTTCCATATGCACGCGGATCTGGTTTTTGCGGCCGGTTTCCAGCCGAACTTCGAGCAAGGAGAATTCACGGTTCGATTGCAGCCTTTTATAGTGTGTGACGGCATGCTGTCCATCATTGGGACGTGGACTGGAATACATCTTCAATGTTTTGCTTTCCTTCAGCCACGAGGAAATGGTACCCACCGGTTTGGCTACCTGACCTTCGACAAGTGCCACGTATACACGTTCCTGGACCTTGTCCTTCCAGTTGTCCTGCAGATTCTGCTTCACTTCTTCACTCTTCGCAAACATCATGACACCTGATGTATCCCGATCAAGCCGGTGCACGACAAATATGCGGTTCCGCGAATCGGTGCGGCGTACATGTTCGGTCAATTGTCGATACGCGGTAAGGTCGTCGCTGCGATCCGCAGCAATGGACAACAATCCAGCTTCTTTGCGAATGACAATGATATCATCATCCTCATGCAAAATCGTAAGTCCTGACATGGTAGGGGCGGCTACGGCGCCTTCCTTACTGATGGATACGATCTGCCCTGGTGTCAGCGCCTGATTAAACTTGGTAATCACCTTCTGATCCACGGATACTTGTCCACGGCCCAGGATGGACTTGACTGCATTTCGGCCTGATTTTAGATGTTGGAGCAGGAAGTTCAGCAGCTCATCCGGCTCAGTTACTTTATATTGGCGAGGAGGTTCCTGTTTACGATAATGGGCATTGCCCGCACGTTTAGGAGCACCTTTGGGTTTGGAAGCTGTCGAGGTTTTCGAGACTAAGGGCTTCTTCGATGCTCCACTATTAAGGGATTTGGAAGCCCCAGAAGACGAAGAGTTTGCTTTCGTGGAACGTGCTGCCGAGGCACCACCCGCTGGTCCTTTACCTTTGGCCGAGGGACGGCCTGTTGATCGATTGCGTTTATTCATGAATACTAATCTCCTTCTGAACAGCCTGTACCGCTTGTGTGCATACGATCCGTTCATTTCGTTTATGCAGTTCAATATACCATTAACCGGGTGCAAATAAAAATAGGTGGATCAAATCTGTTATCCATCCAAGCGAGCGAGAATTGAGATTCATAGAATAAGGTATCCCATAGCATTGGAGGTGTTACTCATGGGTGTATTCCTCGATATGAGAACTTCGATGAACTCGGGAACCGTAGGACAGCCCGGTTTATCTCTAGGTCCAACTCCAGAAGCATTTGGTTCAATTGGCCTTCAGACCCTTGGTGTTGTGAATCCCATTGTCACCTTGAATGGCACGGTTGGCGTTACCGGAGAACTTGGAGATACGTTCGTTGTAGAAATCGTACGTGGCCACTTATACGATCCATTCTTTTTAATCTATCGGGCTGAAGGCACGATAGGTCAGAACGGCGGGGCCGAATTTCATACGTTTACAGCGCAGGATCTGTCAGCGCCACCTGCTCTGGAAAGCGTGTATACTTCGTTTATTTCCGGAGTGTCTACGGCAGTGCGTACTGGACCGGAAATGTTCTACGGCATTGCAGCAACTCCTTAGTATTAGTTGTAACTCTTTCCACTGGATGTAGAGCGTTAGAATCCTGATTTGCAAGACCAGCAGAGTTTGCCTTATACCCGGAACAAACTAGTGATGGTGGTTCAAGATGGTTTGGCTCTCAAGGAAGTATCCTTGGATTCAGATGTACCAGAGAAGCAAAAATCCCGGCTCCAGGAGTCCGGGATTTTTGCTGTGCAGCGTGCGAGTGTGACGGTTTACTCCGTCAGGTTTCATTTATGCAGATCAGTTGGCACGACCTTTGAGAATGATGTTATTGGCCTTGCCAAAGTCGATTGCAACCTTACCCGCCAGTGCAGCTGTGCGTTCCGCCAGCACAACCGCGTTGACACCGCAGCAGAAGAGGGCAACGTCAAAAGCATCCCGGTTGGTTTGAATCCACTGAAGCGTTTCTCCCATCTGATCCCAGCTGTCAAAAGGCAATGCTGCTGCAATGTTCAGATGATAGGGTTCCTGGACCAGCATGTTATGCAGTGCCTCAAGCTCGCGGGTAACCAGCAGAATTCGTTGGCCTCCGAGCATCTCCCAGAAGCGAGGCGTCTGGGCCAATTCCCTGTTCACGCAGGCATGGCAAGTGAGGGCTGGAGAGATGCCGAAATGGGCGAACAGCACGTCGGTTAGCGGCCGTTTGAGATGATCGGGAGCTTTGATTGAACTGTCTCCGTAGGGAAGAACCCCTACGAGATCGGCCCGCTGCAAGGAGGCAGCTACTTCATCCCGGAGCTGTGTATTGGGTAGGGTAAGCCCTTTTTGCCCCAGATTGGCCTTAATGGCCCAGCGCTCTTGAAGAACCTGCTCCGTCGTCCATACCGTTTCCTGGGACATGACAATATTCTCGCCATCCCCAACGCGAACAAGAGAGAAGGGACGTTGTTCTCTGATCGCCGTTTCCAGCTGATCCAGCACACCATCCATCTCAAGATATTGTGAATTCATAGCAGCTTACGGACCTCCTTTGAAAATGGAATTGCTCTATTCTATGTTCGCGTTCCTTCAACGTTTTGTACGTTCAACCCGCAGGGGCAATCTTGGGGGTGTATATCAATCTATTTATATAGGAACTAGTGCAAGTGTCCGTACCGGTTCTATCTTCCTTTCATACGCTATAGAGTCGACTGCCAAAACTATGAAATGAATCTGTCTTCGGCGCAGGAAGATTGGCAGATTCGAATGAGGAGGAATGTTATGTCCAGGAAAGTCGTGATTGAGATTAATTTCAACAACTATGGGATGGATCCGCAGCGGCTTACGAGAGAATGGTTGGAGCGGAGAATGAGCATTTTTCGCACCTTTACCTTGCACTCTCTTAAGGCGCAGACAAATCAGGATTTTCTGACAGTTGTGAAGCTATCCAAGGAGTCGGGAGATTTGATGCAGGAGATTCTTGCCCAGCAGGAGCCACTTCCTAGCAACATTCGTTTTGGGACCAACATCGAGAGTGTGCGGGCAATTCTGGCCTTTGCAGAAGGATCGGAGTACGTCTATATTGCCCGTCTGGATTCAGATGATCTGTATCACCGGACCTTCGTACAGCAGCTCTATGACGTGCAACCACAGCCGCAGACGATGGCACTGATCAATCAGAACGGATACCTGTGGGACAGCGTGAATAACGAGATGGCCCCGGCATTTCACCGTTCACCACAATTCTATGTCTACTTATACAAAACGGCCGAGTATGCAGCGGGATACCGGGTGAAGCTCCCAGGCAGAGGTACGCATGGCAATGTCATCGATCTGCCGCACGAGCTGCTCGCTCCGCGCAATTATGTCAATATCGTTCATTCCAACAACACTTCGGTTAAGAAGGTACCACCAAAAGACCGGTTAAGCCGGGACGAGATGGATCAGGTATTACGTGAATTCATGATCTGACTAGGGAGGGATTCATCCATGATTAAAGGACAAACGATTCTGATCACTGGAGGAACAGGCTCCTGGGGTCAAAAGCTGACTGAAGTCCTGCTGGAACAGGACCCTGCCGAGATTCGCATCCTGTCGCGTAACGAATATGCCCAGATTGCCATGCAGCGGGAATTCAGCCATGATGCCCGACTGCGTTTCCTCATTGGGGATATCCGGGATTACCGGGCAGTGGAAGATGCGTGCAAGGGCGTGGACGTTCTTTTTCATCTGGCTGCATTGAAACATGTTCCAGTATGCGAGGACCAGCCGGACGAAGCGTTCAAGACGAATGTCATCGGTACGCAGAACATTATCCGGGCCGCGATCCGTATGCAAATTCCAAAAGTCATCGATGTCTCGACGGACAAAGCCGTAGATCCGATTAACGTATACGGCATGACGAAGGCGCTGGGTGAAAAAATGATGATTCGTGCCAATTGGCTGAGTGAACATACCCGGTTTGTCTGCATCCGCGGTGGTAATGTGCTGGGTACAAGCGGTAGTGTAGTGCCTTTGTTCCGTCGCCAGATTGACGAGGGTAAGATGCCAACGATTACGGATAAGGGTATGACCCGCTTTTTTCTGACTCGTACGGAAGCCATTCATTTACTACTCAAGGCAGCTGGAGCTGCGGTAGGCGGTGAGACCTTTGTGATGAAAATGAAAGCCTGCAAAATGACAGAGCTGGCGTCTGTCATGCTTGAATATGCCGGGCGACCGGCCTTCGACTATAAGGTTACGGGCATACGTCCAGGTGAGAAATTGCATGAAGTGCTGATTTCGCCTTATGAGGCGCCGCGTACCTATCAATACGATGAACAATATTACGTGATCCTGCCGCAGGAACCGGACAAGCGCCTGAGCGATGCATATCGTACACTGCCCCGAGTAACCTTCTCCGAGTACGGTTCGGACAGTGACTTGATGAAGCGGCAGGCCATTGCCGAATTTTTGCGTGCAGGCGGCTATATCGACTAACAAAGGGAGGCGGAGTGTTTGGAGATACAAACGATGCAAGACAGATTAAACAGCCGCTCCCTGAAAGCCGTCGTGATTGGTCTTGGTTATGTTGGACTTCCCATGGCGGTGGAGATGGCACAGGCCGGTTATCGCGTTCACGGGATCGATATAGATGCTTTCAAGGTGGCAAGACTGCGTGCGGGTGATTCCTATGTCATCGGAATTGAAGACGAGATCATACAATCGCTAACCCAAGCCGGGTTGTTTACAGCGGGTACGGATTATGCCGCAGTAACGCAAGCGGATGTCATTGTGATCTGTGTACCTACGCCGCTGACAGCTGATCATCAGCCGGATATTTCATATATTGCTGCAGCGGTGGATGGCATGACTCCTTATTTGAAGGAGGGGAGCCTGGTTATTTTGGAAAGCACGACGTACCCCGGCACAACGGAGGAGCATGTGAAGCAGCCGCTCGAAGCAGCCACAGGCTGGAGAGTAGGCGAACAATTTTATGTCTGTTACTCTCCCGAACGGGTGGACCCGGGCAGTGTGAACTATGGTGTGAAAAATACCCCGAAGATTATCGGTGGATCAACGCCTGCTTGCCTGTCCTATGGCAAAGAATTCTATGGCTCATTCCTCAATGAAATTGTTCCCGTCAGTTCAACGACGGTGGCCGAAACGGCGAAGCTGTTCGAAAATACGTTCCGCAGCGTCAATATTGCGCTGGTAAACGAGCTCACGCCTGCCTGTGAACAAATGGGCGTGAATATCTGGGAAGTGCTGAACGCGGCAGCAACCAAGCCTTTTGGCTATATGCCGTTCTATCCGGGTCCAGGCATCGGTGGACATTGTATCCCCATTGACCCCATATATCTGTCCTGGGCTGCTAACCGGCAGGGATCAGATCTGCAATTCATTACACTCGCGGATGCGACCAATCGGCAGATGCCAGAGCGTGTGGTTCAGCGTGCAGTAGAGTTGCTGAAACAGGCGGGTACGAGGGTTAAGGGGGCGCGCATAGTACTGGCAGGCATGGCTTACAAAAAGGATATTGACGACTTGCGTGAATCGCCGGCGCTGGACGTCTTCCGCCTGCTGAGCGCAGCGGGAGCAGAGGTTGTTTTCACAGACCCAATGGTACCGGTCTTCCGCAAGGATGATGGCTCTGTGCTTCAGTCTCAGCCTGCTGTGCCCGGCTTGTGGTCTTGGGCCGATCTGGTGATCATCACGACTGACCATTCGGGCTTCAATTATCAGGAAATGGCGGATCATGCAAAGCTCATATTCGATACTCGGAATGCGACAGCCGGGTGCCACGGAGGGCATATCGTGGTGCTGGGACAGCCCAATCGGACTGAGGCAGCAGTGTTGCAAAGTGTCCAGAAAGTGCATGATGCGCAAGAGGAACAAGTGAATGAAGAGGAGCAAGTAATGCAGAATGTAGATGAAGTTCAGGGTGCAGCCAAGGAAGAACCTGCACATCTTTCAGAGAAAACGGTGGATACCCATGGCGAATCATGATCGGGTAAGTGAACGGTATTATGGCGAGATCAACTCGGAAGATTCCCATGAAGCCACCCGGACCCGCATCCACTGGATGTGCCGGGAAACAACTGGCAAACGAATACTGGACGTCGGATGCAGTCAGGGGATTACCTCCATTTTACTGGCGCGTGAGGGGTTTCGTGTAACAGGGATCGATCTGGAGGAAGAGAGTATCCGGTATGCGCAGGCAGAGCTCGCCAAAGAGTCCAAACCTGTCCGGAACAATGTGGATTTTCGCATGCTGGACATTACCCAGTGGAAAGTAAAGACCACTTTCGATACCGTGCTGCTCGGAGAAGTGCTGGAGCATTTTGCCCATCCGGAGACATTATTGCTTCAAGTTCATCGACTGCTCCAGGAGGAAGGGACGCTGATCGTGACTGTGCCGTATGGCTATCATCCGTTTTATGATCACAAGCAGACGTTCTATGCAGGAAACCTGGCGATGTGCCTGATGCCGTATTTTGAAGTATTGAAACTGGAGGTTCATCATAAATATCTATGTTGCGTGGCCCGCAAGCGCCGGAAAACGCAGCTGCATATGTCGCCAACCCTGAAACAAGTAACGGAGTGGATGCAGCTGGATCATGTGCATTTTGCTGAGGTCGAGCAGAACCATCTTCGCCTGATGAAACTGCGCAAGAAGGCGCTGGACCAGGCGGTAGAGCAGGTGAAGCGGCTTCGTCGTCAGGAGAATGCGGAAGGGTAACGGGTGTAGGAAGAACCAACGAAATACGCGTACGACAGGAAGGGGCACGGGAACGTGATCACCATCAGTCTGTGCATGATTGTGAAGAACGAGGAACGCACGCTTGCGCGCTGTCTGGATTCGGTAGCCGGAATCACGGACGAGATCGTCATTGTGGATACCGGTTCATCCGACCGTACGATGGACATTGCTGCGCAGTATACCGACCGGATCTACACGTATGAGTGGATGGATGATTTTGCCGCAGCGCGAAACTACTCATTCGACCAGGCAACGCAGGAATATATCTTGTGGCTTGACGCGGATGATGTGCTGCTGCCAGCGGAACGGGCGAAGCTGGAGAAGGTGAAGCAGCAGCTGCCGTCCGAGGGGGAGACGGCAGCTGTGATCTTGAACTATACGCTGGCCGAGGGGCCGGAGGGGAGTCAGCTCGTGACGGACCGCAGGCTTCGCCTGGTCAAGCGGGATGCCGGGTGCCGCTGGCATGGCCGGCTGCACGAGCAGCTCAGCTCCCCGGCGAGTGGGGTCATTACGGCAGACATTGCCGTCACGCACCGCCGCGAAGCGGGCCATCATTCGGCGCGTAACGTGCGCATTCTGCGCAAATGGATCGCCGAAGAGGGCGTAGCCCAGGGTCGCCTGCTGTTCTACTATGCAGGCGAATGTTTTGACCGCCAGCGTTATGCGGCGGCGGCTCGGGGGTACGCGAAGCTGCTGGAGCAGCCCAGCGGCTATCGCGAGGATCGGCTCATTGCCTGTGCGCGGCTGGCAGAGTGTTATGAGCGGCTGGGGCAGCCGGGACGCAAGCTGGGTGCTCTGCTGCAGTCGTTTCAATACGATCTGCCGCATGCGGATTTCTGCTGTGCGATCGCGGCCTGCTTCCATGAACGGCAGGAGCTGGTCTCAGCGATCTACTGGTATATGCAGGCTGTAGATGTGAGCAGCCGCGATACGGGTCTGCGCCCGGTGCCCGCAGCCTGCCGCACCTGGCTGCCGCATGCACGTTTATCGCTCTGTTATGCCCATCTGGGCAATTGGGAACAGGCACTTAAGCATAACACAAAAGCCCGGGAGTTTCTGCCGAACGATCCCGGCCTGCTGGATAATCGTCAGAAGCTGGAAGTCATTTTACGCAAAGAGATTCGGAATCGGGAAGAGAAAGACGAGGCACAGTCTCGAACGTAGAAGAACAGTCGTGAAGGCAAGGATACAGTTTAATAGATGTGAAATAAGCAGTCCTGCTTGCCAAGATATTGGCGAGAGGGGCTGCTTATTGGTGTTCATTTACTTTTCCGGGGATAAACAATGTACATACTGGTCCTTCATGTGCAGGCTTTTGCATGCCCAGCCCCGGCCATCATAGATTTCGTCTTCGATGTTGAGCGTTATGGTCTCATCCGAGTATTTACTCCAGTTTTCGATCCGAAGTGTATTTTCGCTCTCCCATTCCAGATGGTTATTCCCGTGATGCTCGGCGCGGTAGATGGTTTTCACAATTGAGGCATCCGAACCATTCGTTTTCCTCACATCCACCCAAATGGTTACTCCACCGGCTGCACCGCCGTAAGGTACTCCGTATATCTCAGCTGTATATTCTCCATTCCGTGAAGGTATAGAATAGCTTAGTTCTCCCTGTTCGGAACGTTCAAATGTTGAGAAGTAAGGACGGAGGTTGGAATAGGCGACGAGCATGAATAATGGTATGAAGATCAATAAGGTGGTTGTCGTGAGGATGGGATGTCTGCGTATCCAGAGCTTACGGGACTTGGTTGTGGATGAACTCGAATTAGCCTGTTGGTGGCGTTCCATTGATGTTTTGCCTCCTTTGGAGTCAAATGACATGGATATGTAGGTGGTTTTATTCATGTGAATCATTTAAAAGCTGCATTTAATGATAATATCATAGGAATTGTTTTAATGATTACAATGAAGTTAAAAATATCCTAATATGAATGATATATCTAATAGAGGTGCTGCAAATGAATGAACCTACGCTGAAGAAAGCGATGGATACGCTGGAGTTTTTAAGTCAAGATCGAGAGGCGCGTCGTTTGTATGAAGAGCGACAGAAGTATTTGCATGACGAAGCCTCAATGATTGAGTGGGCTACTGAAAAGGGGATAGCTAGAGGACTAGTGGAAGGTGAAAAAAGAAAGGCGATTGAGATTGCAAAAAATATGCTCTCGTTAGGAATCGAAGTTTCGGTTATCGCGAAGGCCAGTGGTTTGTCGGAATCTGAGGTAGAAGCGTTGAAAGATTAAAGTGAAGTTACAAATTACATTTACAGTTAGTGTTCACAATTGCAATTTACAGATATAGGTTCCAAGGAACAGTTTGCTCACATATCTAATTGTATAAGTAGAGTGGACTACTCGGAGATGAGTAAAAGTTAGGTAAAAGAAAAAAAAGCAATCGTTTGTCCAAACAGGATGAACGGTTGTTTTTATTTTGGCGAAGCAGCTTCAAACGTTTTACAGTAAAACGCGGTTGCTCATTCGGGGCTGGCCCGTTAAACTAAAGGGAGCGGCGTTTTGCTTGACGGACAAGTCATGAGAACGCCATTTTGTTGTCAAGGATGCGGCAATGGTGCTGTGTTCGGATGTCAGAATCGGATGGGACCAAGCTGGTGGATGAACACCAGTGACAAGTAAGGAGTCTTTACATGAGTGTGCAAGCACCAACTTTAGAAGAAGCGCAGGGTCTCCTGCAAAAATATTATGGCTATCCCGACTTTCGCGAGGGTCAAAAAAAGATCGTGTCCAGCCTGCTTGAATACGAAGATACGCTGGGCATTATGCCTACCGGGGGCGGGAAGTCGATCTGTTATCAGATTCCCGCTCTGTTATATCCGGGGCTTACGCTGGTCGTTTCCCCGCTTATTTCATTGATGAAGGACCAGGTCGATGCACTGACGACCGCCGGCATTGCCGCCGCTTATATCAATAGTACGTTAAGCGGCAAAGAAGTGAATGATCGCATCCGCGCGGCGCAGCGCGGTGACCTGAAGCTGCTCTACGTCGCGCCGGAGCGACTGGAGCTGGACTGGTTCCGCGATGAGATGGGGCAGCTGCCCATCTCCTGCGTGGCTGTGGATGAGGCCCACTGTGTATCACAGTGGGGTCATGATTTTCGGACAAGCTACCTGGCGGTAGCGCCGTTTGTGGACAGTTTGCCGGAGCGGCCGGTAGTTGCGGCCTTCACGGCGACGGCGACGCCAGAAGTTATGGGCGATATCCTGCGGCTGCTGCGTTTGCAAGACCCGCAGACGTATGTGACCGGACTTGGGCGTGATAATCTGGCGTTTAGCGTGCTGCGCGGCGAGAGCAAGAAGGACTTTGTCCTGAATTATGCGCGCGAGCATGCCAGCGAGCCGGGGATTGTGTACGCCGCGACCCGTAAAGACGTGGACGATCTGCATCAGCGTTTGCTGCAGGCAGGCTTGCCGGCAGGGCGCTACCACGCGGGGATGACGGACGATGAACGGGCCCAGAGCCAGGAGCAGTTTTTGTACGATGATATCCGGGTGATGGTTGCTACAAATGCATTCGGGATGGGAATTGATAAATCCAACGTGCGTTACGTGCTGCATTACAGCATGCCGAAGAACATGGAGGCATACGTGCAGGAAGCCGGACGTGCGGGACGGGACGGAGAGCCGAGTCAATGTATTCTGCTGTTCGGAGCACAGGACATTATCACCCAGAAGTTTCTGATTGAGCAGAACCCGATGGAAGGCGACCGGAAACAAAATGATTATCGGAAGCTGCAGCAGATGGTGGACTACTGTTACACGACACGTTGTTTGCGCAGTGCGCAGCTGGATTATTTCGGTGAGGTTCACGAGGACAAGCCGTGCGGCATCTGCAGTTCCTGTACGGACGACCGCGAGCTGGTGGATATGACAATTGATGCACAGAAAATCTTCAGCTGCATTCACCGCATGCGCGAACGATTCGGTGTATCTCTGGTGGCGTCGGTGCTCAAGGGCTCGCGTGCCAAGAAAGTACTGGAGTACGGCTTCGATTCTTTGCCGACCTATGGCGTGATGGGTAACCGCACGGAACGCGAAATTGCCGAGATCATCAACGTCATGGTATCCGAAGGGTATCTGATGCTGTCCGAAGGACAATATCCGGTCGTGCGCTTACAGCCGCTGGCGGTGGAAGTGCTGAAAGGCCAGCGTGAAGTGATGCAGCGTGTGGTTCGCAAGACGGCGGCCACGGCTTCAGGTACGAACTATGGCGGACGTCGGGGTCGCGATGCGATGCCATCGGCGGTCAACGAGACGGTATTCGAGCAGCTGCGCCTGATCCGGCGCGATTTGGCGGCGAAGGAGCATGTGCCATCGTATATTATTTTCAATGATGCAACGCTTCGCGAGATGAGTGTGGTATGTCCGCAGACGGAACGTGACATGCTGATGATTAAAGGGGTCGGTGAGGTTAAGTACCGCAAGTACGGACTGCCATTCCTCGAGTTTTTCCAGAAGCAAACGGGCGAAGAAGTGGATACGGATGATGATGCCTTTTACGAGTATGAGTAAGTAAAAGGGCAAGGCTCCAATTCCGGAAATGTGCTTGTGAAATGATGGATGATGAATTTTGATTTGCGAATCGTGGATTGTGGATCGTGAACAGAACTTGAATCCAGTTGTTGGCGAGGCTATATGGGGTTGAAGTTTTTCGAGTGTCTCTATATGGTGGACGAAACGAGATGGATTGTCTTTCATAAGGTGGACATTGCTTTAGAAGAAAGCGATGGTTGGCTTACACAGGATATGGTTCCGATGAGTGTCTCTGGGTCTACATGTAGTAGATTGGAGGGACCCGGGGACTGGATGTCTTTTTGAAAAGGGTGTCCACCCTTTGAAAGACAAAATTGGAATATGTCCATGATATGTGGAATGGCTATTGATAGAGATTTAACACGAACAGCATCCGAGTCTGGGTGTCGATATAGGTTTACATGAACAGCATCCGGGGCTGGATGGCTGTGGCGCTTTACTTTTACCAAAAAAATATGGTCTGGGTGTCCAGGCAAAGGTTGTGAACCATGAAGGTTATTCTCTCTACATTAAATGCAAAGTACATCCATACCTCGCTGGCTTTGCGGTGTCTGAAGGCGTACAGTGAGAAGGATTTTGATATTGAGCTGGCGGAGTATACGATCAAGGATCCCGTCATGAATATTGTGTCTGACCTGTATCAGCGCGGCGCGGACGTGATTGGATTCTCGTGTTACATCTGGAACATTGAAGAGACAATCAAGGTTATTGATAACCTGAAAAAGGTTATGCCTGACGTGAAAATATTGCTGGGCGGGCCGGAAGTGTCCTACGACACGGAATATTGGATGAACCGGATTCCCAATGTTGATTTTATCGTCATGGGTGAAGGGGAAGAGACGCTGCATCAGCTTCTGACGGAGCTGGAGGGAAGTAAAAAGTTCCATTTTGTGTATGGACTGGCCTACCGCAAAGGGGAAGAGGTCATCCTCATGCCAGGACGGCCGAAGGCGGATCTGAACGATCTGCCATCACCTCACCGATTTGAAGAGGATATCCCGGATCTCGGGAAACGGGTTGTTTATTTTGAAACCAGCCGGGGCTGTCCGTTCAGCTGTCAGTTCTGTCTGTCCAGTATTGAGGTCGGCGTGCGATATTACGATATTGAGCGGACGAAGTCGGACATTCTGTATCTGATCGAGAAGGGTGCGAAGCTGATTAAGTTTGTGGACCGGACATTCAACATTAAGCGTGATTACGCGATGGAGATGTTTAAATTCCTGATTGAGAATCATCAGGGGACCGTGTTCCAGTTTGAAATTACGGCTGATATCATGCGTCCTGAGGTACTCGATTATCTGGCAGAGAATGCGCCACCGGGCACGTTCCGGTTCGAAATTGGGGTGCAGTCCACGAATGATCCAACGAATGAACTGGTGAAACGCCGCCAGAACTTTGCCAAGCTGAGCCGTACGGTGAACAAGGTCAAAGCCAGCGGGAAAATCGACCAGCACTTGGATCTCATCGCCGGATTGCCGGAGGAAGATTACAATACGTTCCGTAAGACGTTTAACGATGTATTTGCATTGGGGCCGGAAGAGCTTCAGCTCGGATTCCTCAAAATGCTGCGCGGTACCGGTCTGCGTTTGGATGCGGAAAAGTACAATTACACGTATATGGATCACGCACCGTATGAGATTTTGGGCAGTGACGTGCTGCCATTCAGCGACATCGTGCGCCTGAAGCGGCTGGAGGATGTACTCGAGAAATACTGGAACGCTCACCGGATGGACCATACGCTGAAGTATCTGATGGAGCAGGAGTTCAACTCGCCGTTTGATTTCTTCCAGGCGTTCGGGGATTACTGGGAGGGTCAGGGCTGGCAGAAGATCGGCCACCAGCTCGAAGATCTGTTCACTCGTCTGCACAGCTTCCTGGAATCGCGGAACACACCGCATATGGATATCGTGCTCGGCCTGATGAAGCTGGATTATTTCCTCGGCCACAAATACAAACCACGCAAAATCTGGTGGGATGATGCGCTGGAGAAGGATCAGTGGGCGCTGTATATGAAAACGCTGGCTGAACGTCCCGAAGATGTTCGCCTGCCACGCGTGGCCGGTGCCGCAGGCACGGCATGGCTGGAAAGCAGCGGCACAGGTGCGAGTGCCGCTGCGGGAAGTGCGGCTGCTGCCGGGGAAAACTCTGCCGCAGATGCGGCGGGTGTGATCGGCAGCGAAGCTGTTCAGTCCGCCGCGGACGGAACGGCGGACGGTGGGGACGGCAACGCTTCGCGTGCGTTGCCGATGACCTCGGCCATGACCGCACAGACGGTCATGGGTGCCCGAGCTTTCGCCGACCTTGGTCTCGGCGAAAAGGAACTGCAGAAGCACGCCGTTCTGGACGTGCTTCCGTTCCGGCTTGAGCGTGTGCTAGCTGGCGCCAGCCCGCTTGCCGCGAAAGGCCGGACGCTGCTGGTTGTTGTGTACCAGCAGCATGAAGACCAGCAGGCGCAGTATTACACGCTGCCGCTGGGAGAAGAAGCCGCTGCCATGTAGGTGCAGCGGCCCATGAAGAAGCTGCATAGGCCGTTTGGCGGCATGCAGCGGAAGAAGCGCCACGGCTTTGCGGTCGTGGCGCTTCCCTATTGAGGTGCTGCCTGAATGAGAGCAGCACCTTACCCTTACGCGGCTCGCCATTGCACAAGCCGCGCTAATCTTTTCCTTTTACAACAACCATATGTTCTGTAAGCATCGGAAGGTCGTCTGATTCCCCATGGGATGAGGAGGGGCCTTCCCTTTTTGTATTTTAAGATTTCGGTGAGTACTTACGGATTTTACTCCATTGAATACCCAAACAGAGAGAGCGATGAAAAACGTAATATTCGGATATTTTACTGCCCACCTATATTTCCATTAAGACTGTTTGTCTAGATTGTACTTCTTCATAACTGAGTCACGAAATGTCTCGTACTCTAATAATTCATTAGAAGTGGCGGATTGAGGCATACTGCTCTGACTGATCCCTTCCATGCTGAATTTCCCCCAGTTATCATTGATTAATCCATAGTCACCATAGGAGTTTCTTAGCAAAAAAAGAACACTTCTATCCCCCTTCTGCAGTTCTACATAGTCATTAGCTGTGTATTTGAGGTCTCCCTTCAGACTGACAGGTTCAATGATTGTCAATTCGTTCTGATCAGAAGGATAATCCTCGGGTTTCTTTAGTATTTGCTCAATCTTAATAGTTGTATTGGTGTGGAAGGACTGCATGATCCCATCATTAAATGTAGTAATGACATGCTCTCGATCCCTAAAGTCCTCTGTGGCATAACCAATGACGATTAGTTCAGCAAACGCATCCAACTTGTCTAGTTCACGTAAGGTTAATGAATTGGCCGAAAGGTTAACTACTTGTTGAATGGGCTCCTCCAGTTTCGACGAACTGTTTATATATGCGAGTGTACTAATAGAGACGGCCAGTACAAATAATACATAGAATAGTAGATACTTTTTTTTGAAAAGAACCATGATCTCATCCCTTCGGTTACATGTAGTTTCCTTCCAAGAGTATTGCTTCATTTCTACTATACACATATCTGAAAATTATTGTAAATTTAATTATATATAAGTCAAAAGGATTCAAGGAGGGGCATATGAAAACCATCATTTATATGGTTAGGCATGCAGAATCGCCGTATACGGAAGGAACGGAAAGAACGAGAGGACTTACTTTGAAGGGTAAAGGGAATGCAGCCCAAATAACAGAAATATTAAAGGATGAAGGAATACATACCATTATCTCAAGCCCGTATGCACGAGCTGTCCTAACCTTGGAGGGGCTGGCAACAACGTTGGGAATAGACATTCAGATTATGGAGGACCTTCGGGAAAGGCATTTTTCAGATGATCATATTAGGGATGAAGAATTTATGCCTGCAACGAAGCGAATGTTTGAAGACCCCAAATATGCATTACCAGGAGGAGAGTCTAATACGGTTTGCCAGAACAGAGCTGTAAATGTGTTCAAGCAAATTCTAGAAGAGCACCAGGGGAAAAAGGTAGCTATTGGCACGCACGGACATGTCATGACGTTGATGATGAATTACTTTGATGCAAGCTACGGCTTTGATTTTTCTAATCAAACCAGCAAACCCGATATCTATAAGCTTCAATTCGAAGGGATGCAATTAGAGCAAGTGACAAGGTTATGGGAAGCATAGGGTAAAAGTAATTGGTAGGGAGAGAGAGTAGTCATTAGGTTGAACCAAGAGAGGGATGGTATGAATGGAACAACAGGAATACGGCCGCTATTTACTAGCGATGGGCGGAGACGAATTTGAGCCAGAAGATGATGAAGAGGTTGAAGCAGACCATTTCTATGGATTATTTCAGTGGTTTATGTCAACGGGAGCAGGCGTTGAACGGGTGTTTGAGCCGATTCCAGAAGGCCAGCTTTTCCTGGACAAGATTCGTCTGATCTATGAGATGTTGAATCCAGAGGATTTCGCCGGCGAATATGTGCCAGGTTATTTCAATGGTGGGAATGAGGATGCTTCCGAGGACACATTGCGTAGTCTGGGGGAGGAGTTAATTCTAAGATTGAAGATCTTATTCTCCAAGGTACCGGAGGATGACGAAGCAACGGACGCAGCTAAAGAAGCATTTGGGGCTTTGTCATGTATAGAGGAAGTTGTTGTATTACAGCCAGGCGAAATTGGCAAGTTAGAGCAAAGGTTGATTCAAGGTGCGGATGAAGAGGATAGCGAGGTTGTTTACGAAGCGCTCGGAGATCTTCTTCGCTCGCGTAGCGATTACAACGAAAATATCGAGCTTTTGAGTGAAGCATACTATTCCATCGCATGCGACTATTGGGTAGCCTATTACTTGCAGTGGCCCCGTTATCAAGGTTTGCAGGAGGCAGAAGACTGCCTTTATCCATACTTTGAGCTATATCGCTATGGCTATAATCTACATTGGACACAGAATAAGCTATTTATTGGTAAACGCTCATGAGTACAGAAGAATATATTCAAGACATATTACAGGCGATCATTGAAAAAATACAAATCATAGTTAACGATCGAAGTAAGCAATCCTTCGGCTCCTTGGAGTATCTCTTGAACCATATGATAGATTATCGGAATCGTAAACAATATTTGTCAAACGAATGGCCTATCAACACACCCCGTTGGCTAGGGGAATACGGAAATACACCGGAGGAAGAAGAGGTTTGTTCAGACATCCACAGATTGCAGTTATACATTGCTGAAAAGTTAAAGGGTGGATGGGGAAAGTAAGATTTACACATTCC
Source organism: Paenibacillus sp. ACRRY (assembly GCF_022346995.1). Classification (GTDB taxonomy): domain Bacteria; phylum Bacillota; class Bacilli; order Paenibacillales; family Paenibacillaceae; genus Paenibacillus. The sequence continues at coordinate 111,415 of NZ_JAKRNM010000008.1, forward strand.
ATTGCATAAAGTCGAATGCTTTGAGGGGACCTGCCATAAGGTACTGTCATGTAGTTTAATTGGAAGGAAAGATCAAAAGAGGATTTTCTCTAAATTGCATAATTGGTGGGTCCCAGTTACAACACAGAAAATGAAAGGATAGATATGAACAAAAAAAGAGGGACGATACTTTTGTTCGCTGTACTTATCTTAGCCGTTATATTCATTTATCAATACTACATGTCAAACTATACCAATGAGGGCATAACGGACAAGGTTTTGAATCAAGATGGGTATACAGTCACACTACGATCAGAACATATTCCAGTCGAAATTTTTGTGAAGCCAGAATGGATTACCTTTAAAGTAAATGATCCAATGAAACAAGATATCCGTGTAGCAGAGCTTCACAACAATAATCTGTTGTTGGATGTGCTGAACAGAGGCAGCGATATTTATTTTACGTTTAAAACTACGTTTAATATGGAGAATCCCTCCGGAGTGTTCATATATAATGGTATTTTTCATGAGGATGGAATCTCTACTTACAGTTCAGGGAATGTGAGATTGTTCGATAAGAACATGAAAGAATTCTCCGTAGGTCAGACAGGTGTTGGTCCGGGCGCGTCATTCTCTTTTGGAATCGATCCAGAAGAACAGAAGCTTATACGAGAAGGGTTCTACGTGAAGTACGATGATTTTAACGTCTATAATTATGTGAAGGACAGCTTCAAATAGGATTTTGGAGATAAATATTAGACTAGGCTTCTTGAGCCTCGTTCTCTTTGAGTGCTTTGAGCAAGCAACGTTAACTAAAGGAGAATTATAATGTTCTATGTTAATGCCAGAGCTTTTATTGAACGTCAAGATAGGGATAGAACAGAAATCATAATCCAGACTCGAAATAAAAAGAATGAGGAGTCCTTGGAATTGCCGGGCGGCAGATTGGAACTTTATGAATCCATCATAGATGCATTGAGAAGAGAAGTATATGAAGAGACAGGTTTGACCGTAGTAGCTGTAGAAGGTAGTCACAAGCGAATAGATACATGTGGGATCAACCCGAATTTTGAAGTTGAATGTTTGGAGCCGTATTGCGTATATCAGACCATTAAAGGGCCTGTGGATTCAATCGGCATGTATTTTATATGTCAGGTGGAGGGGGAGCTGTTGCAAGAGGGTGACGAAACGACAAATATCGGCTGGAGAACGATTGATGAGATTTATGATCGTATGATTAATGATCCAAGACAGTTCTCAGATGTTGATCGCGCAGGGATAATATATTATTTGAAGCACAGGTTTGGAAAGGAATTCGGAGGAGACTGAAGATGTAAGGAGTAATTAAGATGTATATAAAAGAAAAGAAGTATATTGTTGCTATTACTGTTCTTGTTGTAATTGTATTGGTGACGATATGGTATTTTAGAGTGGGATATTTATTAAGAAAACCAGAGATGCCCAACGCAAATATTGAGATTCAGACCCAAATGGTTGATGGTGGTACGATTAATTTAAGAAATGCTTATTACACCGATAATGAAATTAAGGTTGGATATGAAGTGAAAGGGTTCAGTTTGAAGGAGAATAACATTTCTTGTAAGCTTTATCATGACGGGAATTTAATATCAACTTCTGGCTCAACAGGTGGAGGTCTGATAGAACTGGACGAAAAGCACTATTACTTTGTTGGTTTTGAGAATATAGATGAAAACGATCTGCCTGATTCTCTAAATCTAAAGGTTGAAATTATTGTGATACCCAATGATTCTGGACAAAAACCTATACTAGCTTCGTTTAATGTAAGCCTCGATAAAGAAAGTAGAGCTTAATGTCGCTGCATTCTAACCACTCCGCAAGAATATGTAAATCTGCTTGATAAGTGTAGATAACTACACATAACATCATATTCAAGCTGCAGGCATAGGGCCTTGAAAGAGAGATACGCCAATCTTATACGTGAGGGTGATTCATGTGGAACGAGGACTCATTATATTTTTGAACGGAACGTCAAGTTCGGGGAAGACAAGTATTGCGGTGGAAATGAAAAAGCATGGAGACATTCCGTTACATCATCTGTCTGTAGATCAATTTGGCCAAAATTATGATCAGTTTATCGACAATACCTACCCAGATATGAAACCAACTAGAGAAGTGGAACCTCATGTGATGACAGATATCCTTTTTGACCCGATTGTCTCATTGTTCTATTCAACCATTAAACTGTTTTCGGAGATGGGTTTGAATGTCATTGTGGATACGGTCATTACCAATGACAAGTGGTTTAACGGTTTTTATGATTTGCTTGCAGATTATCCGATATTGTTTGTGGGTGTGCACTGCTCCAAGGAAGAACTCACCAGAAGAGAGGAAAGCAGGGGAGATCGTGCAATTGGACTTGCCCATTCCCAGTTTGACTACATATATTCCTATGATGAATATGATCTTGAAGTGAACACGGAAGAACTCAGTTCAGTGGACTGTGCGGAAAAGATACTTGATTATATCAATTCCGAGCAGGAATTCTCGGCATTTAAGAAGTTGAGTAGAAGAGACTGAAGGAGATTAAACGATCGTCTTGGTGGAGAAACCCCATTTATATTATTTATCATGGAGCTTCTAGCGCACTACAGCATGGTTCCTAGAAATAGCGACCTTAGTCTATATGTGGAGGTGAGGTAATATGAAAAGGAAAATTCTATTCATGCCTTACATTTCTTTGATTTTACTTTTATCCGGGTGTTCATCGTCCTCTGGAAGTTTTGCTTCAGATAAAATGATAAAACTAGAGAATGAAGTCTACATTACAAGCAATGAGACGGTTACAGAAGATGAACTAGCTGAACAAATAGGCGAGATAGAAGTATCCTCAACCAATGAGAGTGATCTTAATGAGGCGAACACAATAAGTTCGAATACATATAAAGTAGGTACAAGGCTATTTAAAATGATTAACAAAAATACTAAGGATATGATTGCTGTGGAAGATTCTACATCCAGATATTTCATTGCCTATAATAACAACTATACAGAGAAATAGTATATTGATGTATGGCTAAAAGTCTGAGATTAATAAAACACCTCCGAGAGCGTGCAATTATATCGTATGATATGAAGCTCGATCCTGGAGGTGCTTTTGTATTGAACTTACATTTTAACTGTGGGGTTACTCTGCTTGAGAAAGCAAACTTCTTTCTCCCTGCATGTCGCATTAGTCCGGCTGAAATGTCGCAAAAGTACATGGTAACGCCATGCGGAGATCGTTTATACTCTCCTTATGTTTCGATAATGAAAATCATTATCAGTATTAACCATAAGGGGGATTCATCATGAATCAAGGAATGAAAGGGCAAGGGGCTGGAAGCAATGCCTACGCTGCCCGCCAATCACGATTGTTAATGGGCTTGATGCTGGCCCTAATTCTTGTTCTGACAGCTTGCGGTGCCGGAACAGGTACAGGTACTGATAGTGGTAAGCAGTCTGCTGCAGCACCAGCGGAGACACCTGCGAATGAAGAAGTTCAGACTGCAGGAGCTTTCCCTGTAACGATCACGCACATGAAGGGTGAGCTGACACTAAACGAAAAACCAAATAAAATTGCTGTGCTTGATGTTAAGTTTCTGGACCAAATGTTAGCCGTTGGCGAGAAGCCGGCAGGCAGTGTTATCGCTGGAGGCAACACCGATTTTCCAGAATACTTAGGTGATCAGCCGAATGACGTACAGGTTCTGGGTACACGGGACGAGCCCAATCTGGAAGCGATTGTAGCCTTGGATCCCGATCTGATTATCATGACCGACTTCCAGGAGAAACAGTATGAGAATGTAAGCAAAATAGCCCCTACCCTCGTACTCGACTTCTATGAGGATTGGCGCGATACGCTAGCCACAGTCGCCAAGATTACAGACAAGCAGGACGAGGCAGAGACGGTGCGTCAGGCTTATGAGGACAAAGTCGCTGGACTGAAAGCGAAGCTGTCAGAGAAAATGGGAGATGAAACAGTCGCCCTGATCCGTCCGAGAAAAGAAGGCATTCGTGTTCATGGTATTGAACATCGTACAGGCGGCATTCTGTATCAGGATCTGGGCTTGAACATGCCTGCACTCGTTGAGGGAATCAAGGATGATACTTCTGTTGAAATCTCAATGGAGAAGGTTCCGGAGATTGGCGCGGATCGTTATTTCGTACTATCGGATGAGCTGTTTGCAGCAGAGGCAGAGGCTATGATTAGCAATCCGGTGTGGAAATCCCTTGATGCCGTGAAAAATAACCGTACGTATGATGTAAACTCAACACTTTGGATCGCATACTACGGACCTCTTGCTATTAATCTTATCGTAGATCAGGCATCCGAAGCCCTGCTCGGATCGAATTAATATGAACCCGTATCTCTCGACAGACTTATGGAAAGAGACCGTGGAGGATCATTCGATATGGCTCGGTGAGCCGCCTGAATGTAGTGTCCGTACCATTGCTCTAAGCGAGCTGCATCAAGAATCTGCATGCCGAGAGTATATAAGCTGGTTTCAGGAGTACATTGATGCACCTGACATGAAGGTTGCGGCTTCAATGTTAGCCAAGCGAATTGGCTATCTGTGGACCGCTCCGCTGGTGAAGGCAATGAGTTTTCATCATCAGCATGTCTCCTTTGAGCTGGAGAACAGCTTCCTCTATCATCCGCCGCTCTCAGCTCATGAGGGTGGTACACGTTTTCCTTTTCTGGCGGTGAATCGGCTTCAAGCAGAAGCACAAACGGCAGACAGGGAAGTGTGGCGAGAAAAGGTGGTAGAAGAGATGTTTGCGGTACAGCTTACACCGTTGTTAAAATCGCTTGCTGCGATTGCACCTCTATCCATGAGTATTCTCTGGGAGAATATCATGGTACGTATTGGCCCGCTGTATACCCCTGTTGCAGACGATGACGGGGAGGAATGCCAGTACATCCAGAATGATTTTTCATATCTGACTCAAGATGCGCCAGGGCAGGTATTCGGTGTAAAACGTAATCCATTTACCCGATTCACAGAAACCAAGAGCAGCGTTCCTGTTGCGAAGAGCAAGCGCATCACCTGCTGCTTTTATTATCAGATGTCCGAGGAATACTGCAACAAATGTCCGAAAATTGACAATGAGAATGAATCTCAATTAAAATGACAGCAGCAACAACTTACCTTTGCTATTGTCAGGAGATGAGAGAAATGCCGCTGCAAGAACAGACAAGTGGTTGGAGTGATACGGCGATCAAGATGCTTGACGGGTATAGCGGTACTTTGCAGACAGGCAGCGTTCTACGCGAAACGGATTTAACTTCAAATGTCTTGCTGCTGGCATGCGGAGGGGAAGGGGAGCTTGAGATGGATGGCGAGGGTTGCCACATTGGAGCTTCTTTTGCCTGTCATGTGGTAGAGGGGGCATCCTTTACGCTGACAGCCAGATCAGAGGACATACACTATATTGTAATCATGTACAAGGCTTCTTCCATGGAGGGAGCCTCTCTTGTTATGCCTTCGTATCGTAAACATCCGCTGCGCAGGTCATTTGTGCAGCATTCGGTAACCCACGCGGAATGGATCGAGAACGCGGAAAAAATCGTTGTCAAATGGCGCCGCGGCGAAGGGCTGGAACGTTTCTATGCCAATGCGCTACTCCAGGGAATGATCTACGAGCTGATCATGGAATACGAACAAGGTCAAGGGGGACCAGAGTCCGACATGGTGGATGTTGTGGCTTCCTATATAACCTCGCATTATCGTCAGAACCTGGAGCTGAAAGAGCTGGCAGCCCTTGCGGGATGCAGCGTAAGGCAGTTACAGCGCCGTTTCAAACAAGAGAAGCAGCTCGGACCGATGGAATACGTCATTCAGCTGCGCATGGAAAGTGCATCGCGGATGCTGCGTCATACGGATGCTTCCATCGGTGAGATTGCTGACAAAATGGGCTATCAGGACATGTATTATTTCAGCAGAGCGTTTAAGAAACATTATGGCGTCCCACCGCTGCATTACCGACTTGCCGCCGCTTCGAGAACAGATGCAGACTATGCCAATGCTTTGCTGCAAAACCGCACAGCTTCATCATATGAATCTGCCCAAGGCTCAGTCATCTGCCATATGCGAGGGGAGTATACCGTCACCGAATCACCACAACGTATCGCTGTCCTCGATGTGCAATATGCCGATCATCTGCTTGCGCTTGGATTGTCTCCAGTAGGAAGCGTCGGAGTGGGAAGTACCGTGTTAACATTCCCTCCATCACTTCGGGCAGGACTTCAGCATACCGAATTGCTTGGCACGTATGAATACCCCGATCTGCCTGCGGTAGAGCGATTGTCTCCGGATCTGATTATTTGCACTGAGGTGCATGGTCAGCATGTTGAACGTTTAAGTCGGATTGCTCCAGTACTCATGTTCAAGCGCAATGAAAGTTGGCAGACGATTTTGAGTTTGTTCGGTGAACTGACAGGCAAGCGGGCAGAAGCCAAGCAAATTATTGCGAATTATCATCGCCGGACTGCTGTGCTGTCCGAAGAACTGGCTTCTGTAGTGGCAGGCAAAAGTGTGGCCCTGATTCGTCCGCTGGATTCTCTCGTACGTGTACATTCCGCTGCTCATCGAACTGGCGCTGTGCTGTACCGCGATCTAGGTCTGCCTGTTCCGTTATTTGTAGCAGATACTTCCGACACGGCCTATCACATCTCGGTTGAGAGACTACCGGCTGTACAAGCCAGCCACTACTTTTTGCTGAGTAATGAGCTCATGCAGGATGGGATATCTGCTACAGAGCAGCATGTGTGGGGAATGCTTGATACCAGTGAGCGACAGCGCATATACTCGGTCGATGCCGCAACGTGGATCGGATGTTATGGACCCACAGGGATCAACGGTATTGTGGATCAGATCGCTCAGGCATTGTTGGCTTGAGAGCCCTATCCTGAAAAAATGATAAAACCAAAAGAAACCGTTCCTTGTAAAATGGAAGTGTGCACAACCACAGACCAAAGGACGGTTTCTTTCTACATTCAACATTTCTAGGCGAGTCATCTTAGTGATATATTGCTCTTTTCGGAATGCCAAGAACAACGGAATGTTGGGGTAGAGCCTGGTCGACTCTTCATTCGGAAATTGGCCCAATTAGGATGTCTTCGGCCCCTTTCCCTGAGTTAATCGTTGGTCTGCCGCGTGTTGATGCCTAAATTGTCCTGGGGTAAGTCCTGTTCTGGCCTTGAATATTTTGTTGAAATAGCTGACGTTTGCGTATCCAATCTCCCTGCAAACCTCCTCAACGGAGGCGTCTGTCTGCTTCAACAGCTCCATGGCACGTTTGATGCGCAGCTGAATGAGATAGTCATTAACCGTCATGCCCGTTGACTCCTTGAAGATGCGCCCCAAGTAGGAAGAGCTGCGTTTCACATGTTCCGCCACGTTATCTACAGATATATTCTTATTGTAATGGTTGTCCATGAATTCGGTTGCCAGCTGAAGGGTCACATCCGTCATTTTGGAGCGCTTCTCCCGGTGGTAGTCGATGATCTTGCTGCATATCGTTAACACACATGTCTCCATATCCTGAACGGTTTCGGCACGCGCCAGAGCATCGGTATAGGACGATCCTTCGCCGATAACAGCGGTCACCTCTCCGCCAGTCTGGACGAGTGTTTTAACCAACTCCCCGCTTAATTGAACATACAGCTGATGAATATTGGCTTTACCCAGCCTTTGCTTTAGCACCTCCCGGGTGATGGCCCGGATCACGGCAGTACATTCCTCTTTATCCGTCTTGAGCAGGGATTGCTGCAGCTTCGTTTCGAGTTCATACGGATAATAGTAGGTACCTTCTTCCGATTTCCATTCATCAAGGATCGAATAGGGCAGAATTTCGCCCTTCCCAATGTAGATTTTCATATTTAGTGCCTCTTGAGTTTCGTTGTAAGCTGCACGCACGGCTTGTTCTCCGGTGTGAATGCGGCTGACAGCGATGGTCACAGAGATCCCATAACGACTGAGAAAATATGATTTGAGGCTTCTGGCTTGTTCCACAGGAAAGGTATCATCGGCATCCGGATGTAAGGAGAGAAGGATGACGGTGTGCCTGCTGTCTTTGACAAAAATTTCTCCGTTGATATCCTTTCCCAGCTCTTCCATCAGACTGTACTGGAGCAGATGGGAATGGAATAGATCTTCCGATCCCCTCATCGGCTGATGCTCCTCGAGTTCAAGGGTCAGGATGGCAAAACGATTGAAATCAAGCTGTAATCCAAGCAGCTCTGCCGCATGGTCGGGTCTGTTTGGTGCTTCTTCTGGAACGTTGCCCAGAATGAGATCGTTCAAATACTTTTCCTTAATGGCCGTGCGATTTCCGGTGAGGAGTTCATCCACTTTTAGCTTTTCTTTGATTAAAATATCGCGGTTCCGTGTCATCTGCTCAAATGAATGACGGATAAAGCCGGCTTCATCCGTGCTGCTCGGAGCGCCGGATCTGTCGCGCCGTTCGGATTCTTCAGAGCTCACAATATAGGAGATCACACTTTGCAGCGGGCGATACAGTCTTCTCGATAATAAATAGGAGATCGCAACAGCAGCCGTTATATATAGGATGGCGACTGTCCAAATGAGGACTTTAATTCGATTCATGCCTTGCAGAAGGACGGATCGTTCGGTGATATCGACGAATCGCCAGCCTGTCATATTCGATGCAGTGTAGGATACGATCTGATCGGAATCGCTAATATAGTAGCCGCTGTCCAATGTTATCTGTTCGGCATCCCATTGCTGAAGGAGTGCTTCTCTGTCATGAGCATCGGAATAGAGAAGTTCACCCTGTGGACCAATGACCATGATGGTGCCTTTCTTGCTATTGTAATGACTTAAGTAGTCAGCGAAGAGTCGATCCAGATTCAAATTAATGACGATCGCGCCCTCCACTTGGCCAATCAGTGGCATTTTCTGAATTAGTGAGGTCGCAGGATGATCCGGAGAAAATCCATTCGATCTTCCCGTTAACCAGACGGTACGAGATGATGAGTCTTGACTTAAGGTATCCAGCCAGGACTGGTCAGCAAAGTCGGATATAGGAGATGTCTTTATCTCCGGACGTGATGTCAGGACAAGTTCAAGCGGGGCGTAGTACAGATATATGGAATCGATGTAGGGACTGAGCTTTTTTTGCTCTTCTACGAGAGTGGATAGATCAATTAATGAACCTACAGAGAGCTTGCCTCCGATGGTATGGTACACATAGGATTGAGCCATTAGCAGACTATTGGCCGCATTTCTGATGGTGGTCAGCTCCTTATGAATCAGCTCCTTCTGCTGAGTCAAGACAGATTCATTATAGCCGATGGCGTTACGGACACTGTTATCAGCCGAAATCATGTAAGTGATCGAAGAAATGAGAACAACCGTGATCAAAGCAATAGCGGTCATCGATAGGAGCAGTTTAACGAACATCGAGTTATTTTTCATGGCTAAAAGTCCCCTCATGACAATCCCCTCCTTACTTCAATCGTGGTAGCGCTTACAATGAAATTTGATCATCCTAACTGTTGTGTGCAGTCCATTATATCTCACACCAGACGCGTTAGAACAGATCGAAGTTGAAAAACATACAAAAAACGGAATAACGTTAGTGGCTCTATACGGCTTCTGAAGCCAAAAACATAAAAAAAATGGAATGAGAGGATTGTGCGCCGGAAGGTAAAAAGCTTAAATTTTAAGTATGTAAAAGCCGTTTCCGAATACCCGGCCGGGTCGTCATGTAGGATGCGGGATTCCCGAAATCAATATCAATCCAACAACAGGGGGTAGGTTCTTTTGAATAAAAGAATCAAATTTGTAAGCGTTATCTTACTGGCTGTAAGTTTAACGGCAAGCTTGCTTACCGGATGCACTTCCGAGACGAACACCTCAAGCCCGAGTTCTAATGCAGGAGAAACGCCGGGAGCTAACTCCAATCCAATCGAAATCTCCTGGGGCATTCACTTTGCCGCAGATGGAGTTGTGAATGACTCGGAGGTTCAGAAGTGGCTGGAGCAGAAGTTTAATGTAAAGATCAAACCCGTGAAGGTAACGGACGCCAGTATCGCTTCCGGGGATATACCAGACATATTCATGCTCGGTGATCCTTCCAATGTAATCGCTTACCAAAATCAGGGCGTGTTAATGAGCATTGATCAGAACATGTTGAAGGAGAAAATGCCGGAGTATTACGCGGATATTGAGAAAAAGAAAGAGCTTTTCCAAACCGTTACCGTTAATAACGAGCTGTGGGCTATCCCGATGTTTATCGATTTGAAGCCTTACGATCTGGGGATGTTGTGGCGTAAGGACTGGCTGGACCAGGTCGGCATTCAGAAAGTCCCGGAGACGTTGGATGAATTCGAGGAAGCCGTTTATGCCTTTGCACAAAAAGATCCGGACGGTAACGGTGTGAAGGATACGTACGGTTTGACTGGAACGGCTACGTCCACGTGGTCATCCGGGTTTTATTCCATCTTCGGTGCATTCGGTGTGGAGCCGACCATGTGGATGGAGAGGGATGGTCAGATTGTAAACGGATCGATCATGCCTGAGACCAAGGAAGCCTTGGCGAAGCTGCGCAAATGGTATGAGGATGGGGTCATCGATCCGGAATTTATTACAGATACACAGGATTCATATCGTAAAAAACTGTATAACAACCGGATCGGCGTTATTGAAGAGCAGATTAGCAAAGGCGCTCTGCCGGAATCTGCAACAGTCAAGGAAATGCTGGCACTAAATCCGGATGCCAAGATGACATTTTCCAAAAATCCGAAGGGACCTGGCGGTGATGGCTCATGGGATTGGGGAATCAAGAGCAATTTCCTGGTTATCGGCAGCAAAGTCAAGGATCAGCCTGAGAAGCTTGAGAAGCTGTTCGAAATTTTACAGGCACAGAGCAATGATGAAGAGACCATCAATATGACCAGCCTTGGTGTAAAGGGGGAGCAATGGGATTTTGCTGAGAGCGGGGCTACCTCGGGGGCGACTATATTCCTGCCTGGATTCGACAAGCAGGAGCAGCGTGATCAACTGGGAATCCGCCTGTTCTCTTTTGGTAACATTACCACCCAGGCTTATCGGGACAAATATTCCGATCCGAAGCTGAATGAGGCGGTCAAAAAGTATTCATCTGCTCCAAGATGGACCGATGCGCTGCTATTCTCTGTGCTGCCTTCGGACGGAAAATACAAACAGGAATTGACGTCACTCATGCAAAAATATTTCGCACAAATCATCAGCGGTGAAATTCCTCTGACTGAGTTTGATACATTCGTAACGGAATGGAAGGCAAAAGGCGGCGATGAATTAACGAAGGAAGCCAATGAAATGTACCAAGCACAATTCAAAAAATAACCCTGACTTGGCTAGGCCACCTGTGAGGGCGTAATCATCCCTTGCGGGAGGGCTGGCGGTTTGGTTTAACAAGGAAGTGCGCCATGAAAACGATAAAAAAACACGGAGAGCTGCTTTTATTATTTCTGTTCGCCTTCGCATTCTTCGTCGTATTTAAATACGGCCCATTATATGGAGTCGTCATTGCCTTCAAGGATTTCCGGGTCGTCGACGGCATATGGGGGAGTCCGTGGGTCGGTTTCCGCCATTTTCAAGAAATATTTCAGAATGGGGACTTTTATCGATTACTTAAAAATACCCTGCTCCTGAATTTGTATCAGATGATCTTTGCTTTTCCCGCACCAATCATACTGGCAATTTTGCTTAACGAGGTGAGGTCAAGGTATTTCCAGCGGTTCATCCAGACGACCATGTACTTGCCTCATTTTGTATCGTGGGTCGTCATGTCCGGGCTGATTATTTATTTTCTCTCTCCCACGTCAGGCGTTGTAGGGGAAATTGTGAAATGGTTCGGAGGGGAACCTGTCTTTTATATGGGGAAGAAGGAATATTTCCGCCCAATCATAGTCATTTCTTCAATTCTCAAGGATATCGGCTGGGGCTCGATTATATACTTTGCTGCTTTGGCAGCGATCAACCCGGAGCTGCATGAATCGGCCGTCATCGATGGAGCCAATCGGTGGCAGCGAATCATTCGAATTAATATCCCATCCATTATGCCCACGGTCGCTATTATGTTCATCCTGAGTCTTGGTGGTTTCCTTAGCGCAAACTTCGAACAAATCATCAATCTGTTAAACCCGGTCAATTACGAAACGGGTGACGTCATCGATACTTATGTCTACCGGGTAGGTCTGCAGCAGTTTCAGTACAGCTACACGGCGGCCATAGGCTTGTTTAAATCGCTGGTGGGGCTCCTGCTGATTCTGGGGGCTAATCTGACCGTGCGAAAATTGAGCCGCGGCGAGAGCGGTCTATGGTAAAGGCAGGAGGAAGACAGTCATGAAAACAAAAAGATGGCAAGAGCTCATTGCACCCGCCATGATCTACCTTATATTGTCCATCCTGGCACTCATCGTTGTGTACCCATTCATTCATGTCCTGTCCGTCTCCTTCAGTGGTAGGGGAGAAGCACTTCGAAGCGGATTTCATTTTTATCCTCGAGATTTCGAGTGGGAAGCCTACCGCGGGCTGCTGGACTATCCGCTAATCTGGTCAGGATATGCGAATACGCTGTTTCGGATGGTCGTTGGGACGGCCTTAACACTTCTCGTTACTATCTGCGCCGCTTATCCGCTCTCCCGTCCCGATCTGCCCATGAAGCGGCTGCTGATCATGCTGCTGTTGTTCACGATGATCTTCGATGGCGGGATTGTCCCGCAATATCTATTGATAAAAGAACTGCATCTGCTTAACACGCACTGGGTCTATGTGCTGCCATCCGCTGCCAATGCTTTTCATGTACTTGTGATGATTTCGTTTTTCCGCTCCGTTCCGGATGCGCTGATCGAAGCAGCTCGTATCGACGGGGCAAGGGACTTGCGAATTCTGTTCCGTATCCTGCTCCCGCTGTCCATTCCGTCTCTTGTGACGATCGGGCTCTGGAATCTGGTTTACCACATTAATGCGTTTATGGATAACCTGCTTTACGTCACCGATTCATCCAAATTCGTGCTGCAGCAGGTTGTCCGCCAGATCCTCATCGAGAGCAAACTCGACCCGTTTACTACGGCGACGCTTGCAACACCGCCTGCGCCGGAGAGCTTGAAAATGGCGGCTGTCATTGTCAGCTCCTTGCCGGTAATCGTCATGTATCCTTTCCTGCTTCGATATTTCGAAAAAGGAACCATGATTGGGTCTGTAAAAGGGTAGTGATCGTGCGCGTTATATCTGATTGATCTTATAAGGGAGGTATTTCCGAAGATGATGAGGAGACGGATCATTATTGCATTAATTCTGGTGTTGTTGGTGGGGTGTCTGCCGGTTACGGGAGCGAATGCGGAAGATGCGGTGAACCCTGGTACTGTCTTTTATATTTCCAATAATGGTGACGATTCGAATCCGGGAACGGAAGCCGCTCCATTCCGTACACTTGAGAAGGCCAGGGATGCGATCCGGCAATTGAAGAAGGGTTCCGGGCTTCCTGAAGGCGGTGTGACGGTCTATTTAAGGGGCGGCACCTACAATAGAAGCGAAAGTTTTCTTCTGGAGGAACAGGACTCCGGTACGGAGAATAAGCGGATAACCTACAAGGCTTATCCCGGAGAAAGCGTACGGTTGAACGGCGGTCTGGAGCTTCAAAAAAGCTGGTTTTCTCCGGTAACGGACACGAATGTCCTGGACCGAATCATCAGTGCGGATGCCAGAACGAAGGTTCTGCAGGCAGACCTGAAAGCTCAAGGCATCACCGATTACGGTGTAATGAGCCGGCATGGTTATTACAAAGCCAATGACGTCAGTCAGGTTCCTCCGATGGAGCTGTATGTCGAAGGTCAAGGCATGACCCTTGCCCGCTGGCCAAATAATGGAACGGTCCAGATGGGTACCATCACGGATCCCGGACCTACCCGCAGTGATCCAGATTTGCAGACACGCGGCGGGACCTTTACCTACAATTATGAAAGACCGGATCTCTGGGAAGAGGCGGATGACATCTGGTTGGATGGCATATTCGGTTACAGCTGGGAATGGTCGTACAACCAAGTGGCATCCATCGATACAAGCAACAAGACGATTACCTTGGCATACGGAGAGATGAGCGGTCTGTTTACCAACTGGTACCCGGACTTCCATTTTGCCCAGAACCTGCTTGAGGAGATCGATATGCCAGGTGAATATTACATCGACCGGAAGCAAGGCAAACTCTACTTTATGCCGACGGCTGCCTTTGAAAGTGATCATCCTGAGATCATGGTTACAATGCTTAAAACACCGATGATTAACGCGAACAATCTTTCGCATGTGACCTTTGAGGACCTGATCCTGGAGAATGGCCGGGACTCCGCTGCAGTCATTATGGGCGGGGACAGCGTCCGATTGGAGCACTGCGAAATACGGAATTTCTCCAATGGGGGCGTTTTGATTAATACGCAGAGCCGCTGGCTGTATAACGACTTTGCCAAAGTGGACGGAGTTAATCATGCGGTGAGCAGCTCCCATATTCATCACATCGGCGGGACCGGGGTGATTCTGAATGGGGGAGATAAGAAGACGCTTGAGCCAGGCAACAATGTCGTGGAGAATAGCCATATCCATGATTTTGCTTACTACCATAAAGCCTATAATCCGAGCATCTTCCTGACCGGTGCGGGGAACAAAGTTTCACACAACGAAATTCATGATGCTCCCCATCCGGGAATGCTGATCTTCGGCAATGACCATCTCGTGGAATACAACAACATTTATGACGTCTGCAAAACCTTCTCGGACCTCGGTGCCATCTATATGAATCTGGGCGAGTCGCCTCAGGAACGGGGATCGATAATCCGCCGGAATTATTTCCACAATATCGGGGAAGGCAAAGCAGGGGTTCAAGGGGTATATCCCGATAACTTTACCATGGGCATTACCATTGAAGAGAACATATTTAAGGGTATGGGTAACGATGCGATTCTCAATAACGGCGGTGCTCACATCAAGACCCGAAACAATCTTTTTATTGATGCCAAAGTACCGTATGAATATTCGGACATGTATCTAGGCGATCAACCGGATCAGCAAATCTCCAAAAACTATATGCCCAAATGGAAGGCGTTGTTTGAAAAGAACAACAATTTCGAAGGCACGCCGCATATGGAGAAATACCCGGAACTGGCGGATTTCTTCACAGAGAACCGGTTTTACCCGGATACCAACACGTTTCAGAACAATGTGATCTATAACCCGACGAGGAAACTAAGCGGCACGAATAATCAGGGAGCAAATGACAAGCGCAACCTGCTCCAGTATGCGAACAACTGGATTACGGATCATGATCCCGGCTTCGTTAATCTGGCGAATGGGGATTTGAATTTGAAGGCGGATGCGGAAGTGTTCCAAAAGATCCCTGGCTTCCCGGCCATCCCTTTCAGCGAGATAGGGATCCAGGGAAAAGCCGGTCCATATTTGGCTCCGGATCACATTGCTGTGGATCGGATCCAATTGTATGACGAGAGCGTAACCATCGGCATCGGGAAGTCATACGCTCTGTATTCCGCAGTCATTCCCTGGAACGCAACGAACCCCGCTATTCAGTACACGTCGAGCGACCCTTCGATTGTTAAGGTGGATCAAGGTGGCAAGCTGAAGGGTGTTAGTATAGGGAATGCCACGATTACAGCCGTTTCTGCTGACAACCCGGCCTTAAAGGATGAGATTCAGGTTACTGTTGAAGTTGGGGATGGCATTATCGATTATACCGATTTCGAAAACGGGAGAAACAGCTGGCCGACAGACCCGAACCGGAGCATTGTCGAGGTGGAAGGCGGCAACCATATGTATAAGCTCGTTAAAGGAGCAACAACGCTAAACGAGAATGAGTTTAACCATTATGAGCTGACTTTTAAGATGAAGACGCCGAAGGTCATCGCAGATGATGCCACTTTCTATGTGTTTGACCGGTTAAACTCTAGCGGAAGCGGAGGCAGGATTGGTTACCGGAAGTATGCAAATGGAACATCTGCCTGGCTCTTGTATAATGCGGCCTGGGCTGCAGTGAAGCAGAATACGCTGGCTGCACCTGATCTGCAGCCGGATACGGTCTATAACATGAAAGTCATTGTTAAGGGTCCGGAGATCAGTGTTTATGTGGATAACAAACTGAAGCTAAAAGCAAGTGATTCGACATTCAATGCGTCCGGCCAGGTAGGGTTTTATGCCGGCGGTTTCAGTGAGCTCCTGTTTGATGACATCAAATTCACGGTTCCTAGCAGGGAAGTATCCGGTTTGCTGCTGGGTGAGAGCAATACCAACATGGTCAAGGGGGAACAAAAGCAGCTGCAAGTTCAATTTGATCCGCTTGATGCCGAGAATAAGGAGGTTATCTTTCATACCTCCCAACCGGGCATTGCCGCTGTGGATGAACATGGATGGGTAACTGCTTTGGCGGAAGGCGAGGCAGATATCACCGTCACATCAGTCGCCAACCCGGAAGCATCAGCATCCGTGCGCATCGAGGTATCCGATGTGATGCACTTTACGGATTTCGATTCGGGAGCGAACGGATGGCCGGTGGACCCGAACCGCAGTATCGTAACTGTGGATGGCAACAAAAAGTATAAAATCCTCAAAGGTGCCTCGGCTCTTCATCCGAAGACATATACCGACTATGACCTTACCTTCACGCTGAAAACGCCGGCGGTCATGCCGGATACGGGAACACTATATGTATATGATCGTTCCGTCTCCAGCACATCCGGGAAAATTGCATACAAGAAGCTGGCGGACGGCACTTCACAATGGATTCTTTATAATGGAGCATGGACAGCTCTGAAAACGACGAATCTGCCTGAAGAGGACCTGAAGCCTGATACGGAGTATACCATTCGCATCCGGGCCGAAGGTGCGGACATCCGCGTGTACGTTAACGGCGAACTTAGACTTGAAGGGTCGGATACCAAGCACAATCCATCTGGAACGGTAGGCTTCTATATTGGCGGGTTCAGTGAAATGTGGTTCGATGACATCCAGTTTTCCCTGATCGATATGGATCGAACGGCTCCTGAGACCACGGCCATCATGAGTCCGGCAGAACCGGACGGCATGAATGGATGGTATACACAGCCTGTAACCCTTGCCTTGCATTCTTCTGAAGGCTCTTCTGAATCCGCATCCACAGAATATAGTCTGGATGGAGGGGATACCTGGCTGGTCTATCAAGACTCCCTGACCTTCAGTCAGGATGGCCGTTATTCCATTCTATATCGTTCACTGGATTCATCCGGAAACGCGGAGGAAGCGAAATCGCTCGAGTTTAATCTGGATGCTTCGGCACCCATGATTTCGGTGGCAGAGCCAATTGCTGGAGATTACACAAGCACAGAGTCTCTGAATCTGTCATGGACGGCTGTCGATGAGGTGTCCGGGGTCGATGAATTGAAGAGTACAGCAAGGCTTGATGATCAGCAGATCGAGCAGGGAGCGGCGGTGCTTCTCTACACGCTGCCCCTGGGAGCTCACACCTTCACAGTAATCGCCACAGACGAAGCGGGGAATGAACAGGAAGCGGTTGTGACGTTCTCCACTTATGCAAATGTCAGCTCACTGAAAGCGCTGGTAACCCTCTTTCGGGAGAAGTCCTGGATTGATAATGGCGGGATCGCCAATAGCCTGCTTAAGAAACTGGATAATGGGAATACGGAAGCGTTCCTCCATGAGGTTCAAGCCCAGAGTGGCAAACATATTACGGAGGAAGCAGCAGCCTACCTGCTTCGGGATGGGCAGGCTGTAACAACAGAATAGACCACAGAAAGAAGCCTTTCCGATCATATTCGGAAAGGCTTCTTTCTTATAGCTAATCTTGAAATTGCAGCTCGGGATAGATCCAGGCATAAGCATGATAATGGCCGCTATTGATATTAATATTGCCCGTGATTGGACGGTGAGTGGCGACAAAACGTTCAAATTCCGGATTCTTATAGATGTTCGCCATCGCCTCAACCAGATCGAGGGGCCATGTGCCGCCAGAGAGTTGTGCCGGGAAGATCGGACTATCGTCATATGGCCATTCCTTTAGATGCCCGTTGACATAATGGAAGAATTGTTCAACGGCACACTGGAGGCTTTTGCCGCCCGGTGAGACCCAGCAGAACAAATCCTCTCCCGTCGTGTCCAGGATAAGCTTGGCGGCAGCCGTTACCGGAGCGAGAGCGAAATAATGATACCACAGGGAGTGCTTGCCTCTGGAGGCTTCTTCCGGAATGAATCCTTCGATGGATAGGGAGTGGTCGAGATGTTCTTTGAGCGCGGTCACCTCTTCTGCCAAATGAAGCTTATCATCCATAAAACGATACAGCGCTAGTTGGGCATACAGACTCCAGCTCCACCAGTTGTTGCGGAGAGGGATTCGATCCCACTCCGGCAGGCACACGCGGGTCATCCATTGGGTGAACATTTCTCGCTCCTTTTCGCTCCAGTCCACGTATTCTTTGATTTCATTTGCTGCGAGAAGGAGTCCAACCCCCAGATAGGCGGATACCAATGGTCCGTCCGCACCTGTAATTTCCCGATTGACCACTGCCCAGCCCATGATGATTTCCTTCGCTTTGCTTGCATAAGCAGCTGTTCCTGACAGCCGATAGGCCAGTGCAGTCGTGTAGGCCGCTTGGGCATCCTTTTCCATCCGCCGCTTCGCGAGCGTGTGTCCCTCGGTATCCTGGTAGAAGCCGGGAATTTCCCAAGTGGCAATCGCATGACCGTTCGCAGTAAGACTCTCGTTTGCTTGATCAAGAAGAACTTCAAGTGCAGTCGGATGTTTTATATGCATGGAACCCACCTCTTTTGAAATGGAATGATCTATCAATATCCTTGTCGCAGTATCAGATACGGAAAAGTAGACTTACTTGGGCTCCACATCATCCAGGGTCAGACGATATTGAAGATGCCTCATGTATGAACCGTCTGCGTTCCTAAATACCATTCCGAACCGGATGTCCTCACCGGCTCCTTGCACGATGGCGATCAGACGATTAATACCGGCACGCAGCTCGATATGCTTCTCTGGATTGGGCACACGGCACCCGTTCAGATAAATCTCATATTCACAATTTGTGTTGACTTGAAGCTTACCTCGAAGGGTACCATCGACCGGATTATATGAAGGGTCCAAACCATGAACGAAACAGCTCAGGAACCAGCGCTCATCCCCAGGGTCCTGGATAAGAAAGGCACCGTCCGAAGAGCTTCGCTCTTTCTTCAGCATCCAGCCGTAGAGCCCCTCGCCCAGATTGTTCAGCGAGAATTCCGGATCTGTATAATAGGCCTTCATTGCCTCGTAATTGACCCAAGGCTTGCAAGGCAGTGCCATGACCTTTTCAATCGACCAGTGCGCGTCTGTTTTGGAGCTGTGAAGAAGACCGTCGTCTATGGCGGCCCTCAGATTGGCCAAAAGTCGGCTATATAAGCGTATGGACTTGGCGGAATCCGGTTCAAGGAGCAGTTGAGATAAAATGATACATCCTTGTTCTGGTTCCGCTTGCAGTACGAAACTCCCGGCAGGACGCTGATGATCCCGGTTTAACTCCACCAATGCCAGCCTGCTGTATTCCGACGTATGCCCATGCACAAAATAATCCTTCCATGCTGTCCCTTCTACGCTTGCACATAGTACCGCTGCATCGGTCGTATGTAGACTGTAAGAGGCCAAGGGACGATTAACAACTTCTCTGGGCGAGAGAAAAACCTTATCGAAACCGAACAGGTCAACCGGACTTAATCCTTGGACCGCAGGTCTATCGTAATTCGCCTCCAAGTGGTACGTTTCATGCTTCAGGATCGAGACAGGACGCTTCAACAGTGCAGATAGGGCGGCTTCATGACCTGGAGCAGCGGGAAGGACGACGAGTTTACCACCATGCCGAACATATTCATTCAACAGGGAGATGGAATCCCGATCCAACAGGAGGTTTGGCTCAACGACAAGCAGTTGATATGTCGCAAGAAGGCTGCTTGTGATAGTCTCAAGCACGTCGAAGGAAAGGCCAAGGGACCGCAGGAAATGCTCTGCTGCTCCTCCCGGTTCGACCCATGCACCCGTTCGAATCGATATCGTTTCAACGTTTCCTGCATAAGCGAGCATGTTGCGCAGCAAGCAGCAGGCCGCAGGGACGGTATTGAAGTGCTCCATGAGCTGCAATTGATTAGCGATGAAGAAGCCGCTGCCGTCCCGGTATTCCAGAAGAGGTGACCACAGATCCCCGCCATCTCCCAAATCCCCTGCGCTGCATTCCAGAATCATATTGAAGTTGCCCTTGATCGGTTTCTCGAAAGCGGCGTGGATGATAGGAGGAGGACCATCCTCACGTATCTTTTCGTCCCAATACATCAAATCATCATTGTCCAAGCCCTGAAGGATGGGATGGGTATAGCTGCCCGCGTGGGCACGGATGAAATCCTGCCGCGAAATCGTCAAATGACCCAGAGACAGATGGAGCTGCTCCAACAGCAGAAGACGCCCGCCCCTCCGTACATAATTTTGGAGCGCCATCTCCAGTTGACCGTCCTCATCCTCCAGCCCGCTGCCTGCAACGACGAGGTGATTAGGTGAAAGCTCACCAAGCTGTTCAAGTGGAATTCGTCTGCATTCAGGGACAAGGACGTTTATCCGATCGAAGTCTTCGTCCCGACCTATGTAGGCCACAGGTCGGCCTATAGAGACAGGGGTGGTTTTATAATGTGAGGGATACAGTTTGTACTGCAAATTCAGCTCATGAACGAGCTTGTCATCGTGAAACATTACAGCATGAATGTGTATAGCGGCTACATCCTTAACAGGCTCAGGTTTCCAGGTTACGGTCACGATCTCATGATCCGTCGGTTCTTGGTCGAATAGGAAGAGCTCCTGGTGAAGGAGTCTGCCTTCCTGACGTACTTTGCATTCAATCCGAGTTTGACTTGAATGGAAGGTATCGTTATAGACATCAAAGCTTCTGGAAATCGGTCCATCATCGAAGAAGGAACGGTTGTATTCTGCCGGTATCATGGTAGCGGGCTTGAAAGAGGCTTCCATAATCGGGAAGGACGGGTTCTTCATATAAAGCGGGTATTCCTTCGGAAGAAGACCGTTATTCAGCGTGAGCGCGTATTTCGGAATGACTTTTGGTTTTGGTCCCGGCGTATCTGGAGCGGATGGAGGAAGCACAATATCGCGTTCCGGCATGGCCCGCATGAAATAATGGGCGAAGTTAAAGGTGGAGATTCCGGAAACGCCTTGCCGCCTCGCATATTCCACGAACAGCCGCTCCTTCTCGGCCAGACCTCGGATACATTCATCCGTGTTTCGATACGCGGCCAAGCCTACGTACATGCTGCTGTTCTGGGGACAGACATACCACCAGCCGCCATGCTCGCCGAATACGAGAGGTGCCTTCCGATCCCATGCGTCAATAGTGCCATCTATGTTATAGTGTCTGCTCTCCACCTCCGTGAGTTCTTGGGGGAGGAGACGGTTATCGCCTTCTGCGATAATCGGGCGGGTAGGATCTAACTCACGAATGAGGTTCATCATGGAAGGCATATGCTGCTTGAATATATCGCGGCCGTCCACCCAGCGCATCTCGTTCTGCAAGCTCCACAGGATAATGGATGGATGATTACGGTCACGCTCTACCAGTCTGCGGACATGGGCTGTGCAGTTCGCGATATAAGCGGGATGATCTGCAGGCATGGATTTGCTCGAACCGTAGATGGCCGTTTCATCCACAATCAGCATGCCCATCTCATCGGCGATATCCAGATAATAGGTCGGATAAGGCGCGGCATGCAGCCGAACACAGTTAACTCCGGCCTCCTTGCACATGCCATACCAGGTGCGTACGTACTCCTGCGTTTGTTGAATGGCACCCTGGAAATGCCAGGAGTCACCGCGCAAGTTAATAGGCGTACCGTTAAGGATAAACAGCGAACCCTCGGTCCAGATCTCACGGAAGCCGAATGGCTGTTCCACCCGGTCGATAACCCGGTCACCGTCCAGAAGCACAAGCTCCAAGCTGTACAAGAAAGGCTGCTCCGGATTCCAGTACTTGGCGTCCTCCCAATCCAGGCGGAACGTGAGCCGGCTTGAATCCCCTTGGCCGCTTACGGCTAACACATCAGCTTCAGCCTGAAGAATGGGGGAGGACGCCGAATCACTGTTTTCGCGCACATGAAGAATAGCCTTGGGGGATGTCTTCAAGGAGGAAGTCAAGGGATGGATTACCGCAGCATCTACTTCCAGCCGATTCTTCCGTACCGACGTTCGGATCGTTACATCGGTAAGCGAGATATCCGGCCGACTTTCCAGATATACGTCCTGCCATATCCCTCTGGCAATCGAACCAAACCACGAGCCTGCAAGACCCGTGATTTTCTGTTGACCTGAAGGAATCTCAACCTTGTCAAAGCTGCCGCAGACCACATGAAGTTCGTGCTCCGTATCCTTTCTGACCAGTTCGGTAATCTCCACGAGAAGAGGCAGGTAACCATCCTCCCACATGGCTACGAGATGATGGTCGAGATACACGGCAGCCTTTTGCATGATCCCGTCCATACGGAGGAAGAGGCGTGTCCCTGGTTCATTCATGGATGGAGGCACCCGGAATGACCGGTGAAGAACTCCCGCTTCGGCTTGCGCCCACTCCTTCGGATATTGAAATACATCATATGGCGCATATTCGTACTCGGGAATGATCCCGAAGCTCTTTCCCGGAGGCCTTTCGTAGGAGCTTCTCCAGCTGGAGGGGACTTGAACCTTTTGCTCTTCGTAAACCAGCTCTGCAGGAAGCCCGAAGCCAGTGCCCTGCTTATACAAAGGCATGAAATTCCATTCACCGTTTAAGCAATATTGAGTTCGCATGGTAGGAATACTCCTTTCGTTTGACATTCGTTATACCCGGATAACGAGCGGAATTTCCAGCCAGATCGGGGAGTTCCCATCGGACGAATCCCAGGGTATGAAGTGAGGCTCCATTGTTCCCGCCCAGTCGGACGGCGTATGGGATGTGGAGAGCTTGCCTGAATAGGACGGCTTCTCGATGGTTGCCGGATCTTCCGAGTAGAAGAACATCAGATTCTCATGCAGGGCAATTATCCCGTACTTATCGCCATCCCCCGGCTTCTCCTCCTGATACTGGTAATGGTAAAAAACATAACTGGCGACTTGATCCGGCTTGAGATGGGCAATTCTGGCATAAGGCCGGGCCGAAGCGTTTTGTCTTAACCATTGTTTCTCGCTGACCGGCTTGTGATAGTGGAAAATATCGATCATCGGTACCCATCTTCTAGCACTGCTCGTTCCGGGCCAGATTTCCAAAGCGTCTTCGCAATGAGCGAACAGTTCGTGTGGATCAACCGATTGGACCGGACTTTCATAATAAAGAAACAGCTGCGTTCCGAAATGGAACAAACTAAGTTGATGGGCCCCGAGTTCCCGCGTCTGGATTTGAAGTATGGGTAAAGCTTCGTGGAACAATTGCATCGGGTCCATATTCTCGCGGCACTGTGCACGGAAATGATAGCGGTACATAAGCCACCTCAATTTCATGTCTTTTATCTCCATGTTACTGTAATTTGCTTCAGGATTCCTTGACGATAGTGACCTTCTTTAGCATAATAGCGACATGAATAGAAAAAGCCATTATCTGGATTTGGGGCTTGAACAGGATTTTATTTTTCGCATCGAGAAATGCCCTCTAACTCATGACTTTGATGTCCACCAGCATGACTATTCCGAGCTCGTTGTTATTCTTGGAGGAACCGCAACGCACATTATCGAAGGAAGGGAGTATCCGATCTCTGCCGGGCAGGTGTTCTTCATCCATGGCAATGTGTCTCACGGCTATAAAGACGTGGATCATATCGAGTACGTCAATGTCATGTTTCATCCTGACCAGATGACTCAGCTGCAGGAACTGAAGCTGATGGCCGGCTTCCAGGCATTATTTTATTTCGAGCCGTTTTACCGGAAGGAAATGAACTTCAAAGGAATGCTTACCCTGAATGATGAACAGTTGCAGCAGGTCACCGGTCTGCTGGATGTCATTCTGGATGAGCATGATCAGCGGCCAGAAGGTTACCGAATGCTGATCCGCTCCTACTTTACGGCACTCATGGGTGTGCTCTCCCGCTATTATGTGGCGAACAACGGGTGGCCTCAGAATAAAGCGCTGCGAATCGCCGAGTCCATTACGTATCTGGAGGAACACTTTCAGGAGCCGCTCAATCTGGATATGCTAGCGGAAAGGGCGTATTTGTCCAAAAGGCAGTTTCTACGCGAGTTCGCAAGGAACTTCCAAACGACGCCCATGGACTATGTGATCCGGCGGAGGCTGGATTATTCCTGTATGCTGCTGCGTAATCCCAACCTGTCCATTCTGCAAGTGGCTCAAGAGAGCGGCTTCCGGGACCAGAATTATTACGCCCGCCAGTTCAGGAAGATTTACCTGTGTACGCCTACGGAATACCGGGACAAATATAACTAAACGTTTTGATAAGAAGACAACAGGAACTTATAGGAAAACAATAGGAAACCATAACAAAACAACAGAAACTGATAACATAAGATTAGGAATTCATAAGAAAACAGCAGGAACGATTACGTTCCTGCTGTTTTTGTCATGTGCGGCCCAATCGGGTGCTTCGATATTGACCCGGTGTCATTCCCAGCTTTTTTCGGAATAAGCGAATAAAATAATTGGCGTTCTCAATCCCGATCAGCACACCGATCTCGGATACGGGAAGGCTCGTATTTTCCAAAAGAGATTTCGCTTTATTCATCTGCAGCTCGTGCAGGTATTGAAGTGGACTCAGCCCCGTGTATTTCTTCAGGCAGCGGGAGAGATAGTCCACATGGAAATGGAGCGTTTCTTCCATATGCTTCGCATCGAAGGGACGGGTGATATGCTCCTCGAGATAGGTTATCGTTTGATCGCACAGTATTCTCGAGCGGGGAGTATATTGCAGGCGCATAGCCGACTGCAATTCGGTCAACAAGCCAGCGAGCTGACCCTGCAGCGGCAAGGACGTTGCGGGAGACAAGCTTAGGTGAAGCTCCATCATTCGCTGCAGGAAGGGAAGAATGCTTGGGGTGTGCAGGCTTGTGAACTTGGGAATATACATGACCTGCCGGTGAGGAGTGACATCCAGGTTGGAGCCTTTCGTGAAGGGAGTCGACCATGGAATTTGTCCGCTATCCATCGTTCGGACAGGCTCAGGGTGGGCCAAGTGGAGCCAGTATATTTCCGTTTCTTCCTCGCAAGGGCGATGCCCGACATGCAGACGGTTCGGCTCAAGCACAAGCAAGGAGCCTGCTGTGATTTCGAATGGCACATCATCTTCCGTCATGTACAAGGTACCCTTCATTACAATGAGCATGTCATACAAGTTAAACGAACGGCTCAGGTGCTGCTGCCCCGGATCCCAGATGGAGTGACCGATCGTCACTAACTGCGGAAGTGGGGGGATGGTTAGCTCAAGACAATTCATAAAGCCAGCCCTTTCCATTACTTCTTGGTGCACCTATTGTATCATGCACTGAATTGCGAATGGTCGGAATTGTGCTATAAAAAGTCGTCTTTACACCTATTCGTTCAATGCTGGAAGGCCTATATTAGGGGTATATGAACGAGAAAGGAAGCGAAATCATGCGATTCCGTCAAGTCCATCTGGATTTTCACACCTCGGAAGCCATTGTCCCCATTGGGGACCGTTTTGACAAAAGGCAGTTTCAAGACATGTTGAAGCTGGGGCATGTCGACTCAATTACGGTGTTCTCCAAGTGCCATCATGGCTGGGCGTATCATCCTTCGGAGGCCAATGAGATTCATCCGGGTTTAAGCTTCGATTTGCTTGCGGCGCAGATTGAGGCAGCTCATGAAATCAACGTAAAAACACCAGTGTACCTTTCGGCCGGTTTGGATGAAAAGCTAGCACGCCGTCACCCCGAGTGGCTGATCCGTGACATGAATGATCGAACGAATTGGGCTGAAGGCTTCATGCAGCCAGGTTACCATCAGTTTTGCATGAACTCTCCTTATCTCGATATCCTGATAGAACAGATTCGGGAGGTTATGCTCCGATATGATGTAGACGGATTGTTTTTCGATATTGTGGGTGTACGCAAATGTTATTGTCATAACTGTGTGGACACCATACGGCGTAAGGGGGATGATCCCCGCAACGAGGAAGCGATGAAGAACCTATGGGAGAGCACATATGCCAATTACACAGCCAGGGTGAAGGAAACGGTGGAATCGATAAAACCAGGTCTGCCCATCTTCCATAACGGCGGACATATCAAGCGCGGTCGTCGCGACCTGGCAGCAATGAATACCCATTTGGAATTGGAGTCGCTGCCTACCGGCGGATGGGGGTATGACCATTTTCCTCTATCTGCGAGGTACGTACAAACGCTCGGATTCGAATTTCTTGGCATGACCGGGAAATTTCATACGGCGTGGGGAGAATTCGGCGGATATAAACATCCAAACGCACTTCGCTATGAAACCGCTCTCAGTCTTGCAAATGGTGCAAAGTGTTCGATTGGGGATCAGCTTCAGCCTGATGGCCGCATGGATCCTGCAACCTATGAATTGATCGGTACGGCTTACCGTGAAGTCGAAAGTAAGGAAGCATGGTGCGTGAATGCTGCGAACATTGCGGATGTAGCGTTGTTGTCCTTGGAAGCAACGGGCGTGCACCCTAAAGCCCAAGAAGACACAAGTCGGAACGATTCGGATGCAGGGGCTGTACGCATGCTGTTGGAGGGCAATATCCTATTTGATGTGATTGATACGGAGCATGATTTTACGAATTATCAGGTGCTGATTTTACCGGATTATGTGGCGGTGAATGACGAGCTGAAGGGTAAGCTGGATTTGTTTTTGCAGCAGGGAGGTAAGGTCCTCGCCACAGGCTGGTCGGGTCTGGATCAGGACGGCACGTCCTTCGCCATTGATTTCGGAGTGAGATATGTGGGAGTGAATCCATACCGTCCGGACTTTTTTCATCCGTTGTTCAAGCCTGCGAGCCTGGGGGAAGCTTCCTTTGTCATGTATACGGAAGGCCAGAAGCTTGAACTTGCCGGCGGAACGGAGCTTGGAAGCAGGAAAGATCCGTACTTTAACCGCGATGTCTTTACCTTCTGTTCGCACCAGCACACGCCAAGCAGCGATGTTTATGGAGGACCGGGCATGGTAGAGAGCGCCAGCGGCATCTATCTGGCCTGGAACGTGTTCGAGGATTATGCGAATCAAGGAAGTCTGATCCTGAAGGAGACGATCCTGTATGCGCTGAACCGCCTGCTGCCTAATAAAACGCTGAACACCGATCTGCCTGCCCAGGGCTTAACCACCCTGCAGGAGCAAAAGCAAGAGAAAAGGCTGGTCCATCATCTGCTGTATGCGTCACCGGTCCGCCGTGGCAAACAGATCGAAGTAATTGAGGATATCATCCCCCTATATGATGTTGAGGTGTCCATCCGGACTCCCCATCAAGTGAAGAATGTGTATTTGGCACCGCAAGTACAGTCCATTCCCTTTAAATCGGAGGAGGGTTCGGTTAGCTACACCGTTCCGAAGCTTGAATGCCATCAGATGGTAGTTATCGATTACGAGTGATATTGAGACAGGAAGGAAGCAAAGCGATGGACTTCAAACCGCTATCCATATTTATCGACCGCTTAACGGATTGGCGTATTCCATGGGCAGAGGTTTTGGTTCTGCACCGTAATCAAGAGGTCTTCCGCTACCGCAGTGGTTATGCTGACTTGGAACAACGTATTCCCATCCACGACAGGCACATCATTCGGCTGTATTCACTGACCAAAATTCTGACCTGCACGGCAGCCCTTCAGCTGGTAGAAAAGGGAGCACTCCTGTTAAATGATCCTTTGTCGGACTATCTTCCGGAATATGGCGAGATGGCCGTGAAGGTGACCTTGCCGAGCGGTGAAACGGTATTGGAGAAAGCCCAGAGAGCGATCCGGGTACGGAATCTCTTTACCATGTCGGCCGGGCTCTCTTATGATATCCGTTCCCCTTCGATCCGGGAAGTCGTAAGACGCACAAGCGGAAGATCGCCAACCCGCGAAGTTGCTGCGGCCATTGCCGAGGAACCGCTGTTGTTCGAACCGGGGGCAAGGTGGAGCTACAGTTTAAGCCATGACGTTCTTGCCGCCTTGGTCGAAGTTGTCGATGGAAGACGGTTCGGCGCCTATGTTCGGGATGAAATTACCGGCCCGCTCGGGATGCGTGATACCGGCTTCGATGTATCGGAAGAGAAACGGAGCCGTTTGGCTCCACAGTATGAATATAGCGAGTTCTTAGGGAAACCTATTCCCAAGGAGGGGAACGATTACCGGATCGGTTCGGAATATGAGAGCGGCGGTGCCGGGTTATTCTCCACGGTGAATGATTACGCCGTCTTTCTGAATGCACTAACCCAACAAGGAACAAGCCCCGAAGGCATTCGAATCCTCGCAGCCGACACGGTGAATCTCATGAGAACAGATCATCTGACCGAGGCCACTCGCAGTCATTTCTCGTGGTCACAGCTTGCGGGGTATGGTTACGGGCTTGGTGTTCGCACCCATTGTTCCAAGCAGACCAGCGGGTCGCTCAGTCCACTTGGTGAATTTGGCTGGAGCGGCGCAGCTGGTGCTCTGGCGATCATGGACCCGTCTTCTCAGCTGACCGTCATGTATGCGCAGCATATGTTGAACAATCAAGAGCCCTATGTGCATCCACGCTTGAGAAATCTCGTATACGCTTGCTTGAACCATCGTTAGGAGGAACTGGTATGAGAATTCGCTATGATCGCTTTCCGGGTGGCGTGCATAAGGCCATCACCATGAGTTTTGATGATGGGCAGATTCATGACAGGAGACTGGTCGGGAAGTTTAATGAATATGGTCTCAAAGGCACGTTTCACCTAAACAGCGGTACGCTCGGAAAAGAAGGGTTTCTTACAAGGGAAGAGATACGGCCCCTGTTCACGGGTCATGAAGTATCTGCACATACCGTCAGCCATCCTTTTCTCGAACAGTCGCCGGTCGAACAAATGGTTCAGGAAATCACAGAGGATCGAAAGGGATTGGAGGCTCTGGTTGGTTATCCTGTGCGTGGGATGAGCTATCCTTTTGGTACATATAACGACCAACTGGTCTCGCTGCTGCCTTCCCTGGGAATAGAGTATGCCCGGACAGCAGCAAACGAGTTCGGGTTGAATATGCCTTCAGACTTCCTGAGATGGCATCCGACCTGCCATTATCGGCAAATGGTAGAGTACGCGCAGCAGTTACTCGCTCTAAAACAGAGGCATACCAAGATGGCTTTGCTGTATGTGTGGGGGCACAGCTATGAATTTGAGAACGACAACAACTGGGAGCTGATCGATCGGTTTGGAGAACTCGTTGCCGGAAACGAAAACATCTGGTTTGCTACGAATACTGAAATTGTTTCGTATATGCATGCATTGCGGCAGCTCCGATTCTCGGCAGATTACCGGATCGTCCATAATCCATCTGCACAAAGTGTATGGGTAAGCGTGGAAATGGACGTCGTAGAGCTTGCGGCAGGCCAATTGACCGAGCTCGGTTGATGATCCCTTTTTTGCTGTCATTCTCTGGTCAATTTCTCCTAATAGATGAAGAGAGGATTGAAGTGCGATGTCTACCGAGGGAATGCAAACAACGGAATTACAAGGAAAACAACGTTATATACAAGCCATCGAGGACATTCTATCGAAAACGCTAAATAATATGGATAAGTTCGGGACCCGGTTTCCCCATGTGAGTCTGAATGGAGCCTATATACTGAATGATAACGATGACTGGACAGATGGCTTCTGGCCGGGGATCTTGTGGTTGTGCTATGAATATTCACACGATGAACGCTATCGAAAGGCAGCAGAAGGGGCTGTAGTAAGTTTACGTCAGCGGCTTGAGCA
Organism: Paenibacillus sp. ACRRY; assembly: GCF_022346995.1. Taxonomy (GTDB): domain Bacteria; phylum Bacillota; class Bacilli; order Paenibacillales; family Paenibacillaceae; genus Paenibacillus. The sequence continues at coordinate 141,381 of NZ_JAKRNM010000008.1, forward strand.
GCATGTCTCCCTGGATCACCATGATATCGGATTTCTGTACAGCTTATCGGCCAAAGCCCAGTGGATCATCACTGGCGATGAAGGCGCTCGGGAGCTGGCTCTTGCTGCAGCTGATGTATTAGTGAAACGTTGGCGGACTACGAGTGACGGCAGCGGTTATATTCAAGCTTGGGGGGCCCCAGATAATGAGGGAGAAGCGGGTAGGATTATTATTGATTGCCTGCTTAATCTGCCGTTATTGTACTGGGCAAGTGAACAGACGGGTGATTCAACGTACGCTCAAATAGCACAGATCCAAGCAGAGAAAACACGGCGTTATATCGTTAGAGGGGATGATAGTTCGTATCATACGTTTTTCTTCGATGCGAAGTCGGGTGTTCCCATCGGCGGCGCCACACATCAAGGCTACAGCAACGGTTCGACGTGGACGCGGGGTCAAGCTTGGGGAGTATATGGGTTTGCGCTATCTTATCGTTATACTGGAGATAGGGCGTTACTGGAGACTTCCAAGCGTATGGCCCGCTACTTCCTTGAGCATTTACCCGAGGACAGTGTTGCTTATTGGGACTTCAACGCTCCTGTAGCTGAGGATACTTACCGGGACAGTTCAGCCTCAGCGATCGTCGCTGCCGGACTGGCGGAGCTCATCTCCCATTTGCCTGTGGCTGATCCAGATCGTCCGTATTTCGAGAAGATGCTGGCAACAAGCATGGAATCGCTGATCAATAACTATGCCACGATCGGTGACGATGAAGCAGAGGGCTTTCTTAAACATGGGTCTTATCATATTCATGGCGGCTTATCCCCTGATGATTATATGATCTGGGGCGACTACTTTTACCTGGAAGCGTTAATGCGTCTTGCGCATGGTATTCCTGGTTATTGGTATGAGCGTAGCGGGAAATAACAGGAGAATAACGAAAATGAGATAAGTCATTGGAACATGGATATAAGAGACTTGGAAAAACAACGTACTGACACATTGGGATGATGATCCTCTTTCAAACTTGGTTCTTTGATAGGGCCGTGGGAGAGGGCATTGTCCCATACTTTTTTATAGAGATCATAATGCCTATATACCTATCATATCTCGGTTGAGAGATTATCGGCTCAAGCGAGTCATTACTTCTTGCTGAGTACTAAGCTTATGCACGATGGGATATTGACCACAGAGCAACGGGTCTTGGGAATGGTTGGTGGGGCTGAGGGTAAATCCTGTGGCACCCATAGACAGGTCATCTTTTGTCTCAGGAGGGGGAAAAGTGGCCTGTTTTTTAGTTTTTAGCGAATGCTAGATCAATATTACACTAAAGAAAAATCGAAAAAATATGCTTAAAGTCCTAAAAATAGTTCATAAAGCACAGGAATTCTCTTCGAGAATGTCGCAAAATGGGTTTTATCTAAGTAGAAAAGGAGCTATAGTATCCATCGAATATGAGAACACATTGTCTAGATATAGTCTGATGCTTACCTTACAGCAATGGTTACACATTCAGGATTAAATCTAAATGACGGGGGAAATAGTCAATGAAGAACGTAATACGTAAATTGATGGTCCTGCTTACCATTGCATTAACCTTCCAGACGGGACTCGGTAATTATATTACACCGACCACTTTTGCAGCCACGGGTCCTGTGTTGTCTGTATCTGGAGGTTCGGCTTCATTCGTGGCTGGAGATAATTCGTCCTCAACTCCGGTTGCTATCGACTCTGGCATAACGGTAACCGCGGATAGCAGCACTACCCTTGAAAGCGCAACAGTGGCGATTACAGGCAATCTTCATGTTGGAGAAGATGTGCTGATTTTCATTAATGACGGGCGGACCATGGGGAATATTACAGCTAGTTATAATGTATCCACTGGCGTGCTGACGTTGACATCCGCGGGCGGAACCGCAGCATTGGAGCAGTGGCAAGCCGCTTTGAGGTCAATTACTTATACAAATACGGCGGTCACGCCAATTACGGCGACACGTACGGTTAGCATAACGGTGACGGACGGCGTTAATACAAGCAGTGCGGCTACGCGAACGGTGACGGTGACGGATACCGACCAGACACCAATGGTGACCACGAGTGGAGGTTCGACCCATTACATCTCTGGAACTTCGACTTCGGTTGCTATTGACGGCGGTCTGACGGTATCAGACCTGGACAATGCAACCTTGAGTAGCGCAACGGTTAGCATCACGAGCCACTTCGACGCGGGAAAAGATGTACTGGCTTACATTAATGATGGGGTGACCATGGGAAACATTACGGCGACTTATAATGCATCTACTGGCGTGATGACGCTGATATCATCAGGCGCAACCGCATCGTTGGCACAGTGGCAGAGTGCGTTGCGAGGAATTACGTTTTCAAGCACGAGTGCCACGCCAGGGCAACGCAACATCAGCTACGCTGTAAGCGACGGAACGAAGACCAGCGCTACTGCTACACATACTATGGATGTAACAGTGATCGTGCCTCTCAGTCTGACTACAAGCAGCGGTTCGGCTTCATTCGTGGCTGGGGATAATGCGCCCTCAACTCCGGTCGTTATCGACTCCGGCATAATGTTAACCGGAGATAGCGGTATTACGCTTCCAAGCGCAACAGTGGCGATCACAGGCAATTTTCATGCTGGAGAGGATGTACTGAATTTCATCAATGACGGGCTGACCATGGGGAATATAACAGCTAGTTATAATGCATCTACTGGTGTGCTAACGCTGACATCAGCGGGCGCCATTACAACGTTGGCGGAGTGGCAAGCTGCTTTGAGATCAATTACTTATACAGATACGGCGGTCACGCCAAATACGGCGACACGTACGGTTAGCATAACGGTGACGGACGGCGTCAATAAAAGTAGTACGGCGACAAGAACTGTAACGGTGACGGAAACCGACCAGACACCAATCGTGAACACGAGTGGTGGTTCGACTAATTACATTTCTGGAGTTTCGACTCCGGTGACTATGGACAACGGTTTGACGATAGCAGACCTGGACAATACGACATTGAGCAGCGCAACGGTTAGCATTACGAGCCATTTCGACGCGGGAAAAGATGTACTGGCTTACACCAATGATGGGGCGACGATGGGAAATATTACAGCGAGTTATGATGCTTTCACTGGCGTGATGACGCTGACATCATCAGGCGCAACCGCAACGCTGGCACAGTGGCAGAGTGCGTTGCGAGGAATTACGTTCTCGAGTACGAGCGCCACGCCAGGGCAACGCAACATTAACTACACTGTAAACGACGGAACGAAGACCAGCGCTGCTGTTACACATATAGTACAAGTAGCTGTGATGACGCCTCCGAGTCTGACCACAAGTAGTGGTTCGGCTTCATTCGTGGCTGGGGATAATGCGCCCTCAACTCCGGTCGTTATCGACTCTGGCATAACGGTAACAGCAGATAGCAGTACTACTCTTGCAAGCGCAACAGTGGCCATTACAGGTAATCTTCATGTTGGAGAAGATGTGCTGGGATTCACCAATGACAGGCAAACTATGGGTAACATTACGGCCAGTTATAATGCAGTTACGGGTGTGTTGACGCTGACATCAGCGGGCGGAACTGCAACGTCGGCGCAGTGGCAAGCGGCCTTGAGATCAATTACTTATACAGATATGGCGATCACGCCAAATACGGTGACACGTATGGTTAGCTTCACGTTGACGAACGGTGTCAATTCAAGCAATACAGCGACACGAGCTGTAATGGTCACAGCTACCAATCAGACACCAATTGTGACGACAAGTGGTGGTTCGACTAATTACATCTCTGGAGCTTCGACTCCGACAGCTATTGACAGCGGTGTAACGGTAGCCGACCTGGATAATACAACCTTAGCTAGCGCAACGGTTAGCATTACGAGTCATTTCGACGCGGAAAAAGATGTGCTTGCTTTCATGAATGATGGAGCGAGCATGGGTAATATTGCGGCGAATTATGATGCACTTAATGGCGTCCTGACGCTGACGTCCGCTGGTGGAACCGCAACGTTGGCGGAGTGGCAGAACGCATTGCGAGCAGTTACTTACAAAAACACACAAGTTTCTACGAATATGACGACGCGCACGATCAGCTTCACCGTAAGCGATGGTGACAAAATGAGCAGTATCGCAACAAAGAGCATTACCTTGCAGGCATTAAGCAGTTTAAGGGCTGCTCCGAATACGTTAAACGTACTGAGCGGGCAGACTGCATCCGTGGCGATTACAGCTGTTTTTTCAGATCAGTCGCAAAGAGATGTGACCTCATTGGTAACCTGGACTGTTCGCAATCCGTCAATTGCTAATGTTACCAGCGGCAGGGTTACAGGTAAGACAGCGGGCAGTACTGTCGTCAGTGCTGTGTATGGAACCCAATCGGTAGATATAAACGTAACAGTAACCGGTACGCCAGTTTCGGGGTCAGGATCCTCTCCGAGCAGTCCAACCAATACAAGCACTTCAATCGATACGAGCACTCCGGCTGAAACAGACTCTTCAACGCCCCCAGTTCAGGAGACCAAGTATTTTCACGCTCTTGTTGAAACTGATCGGCTCGTAGCTTTTATACAAGAAGCATTGGCCGGTAACGCTGTGACGTTCCAGGACGCGGCGTCTCATTGGGCTTCCAAAGATATTTTAACCGCTGCCAAGATAGGCATAATTAAGGGCTACCCAGATGGCAGATTTAAACCGGATGCTTCTATTACAAGAGCAGAGTTCAGCACACTTCTTGTTAAAGCATTTGCCCTGCGTTCAGGAAGCGGAACGTTTGAGTTACGGGATATTCAGAACTCCTGGGCGCGAGACTCTATAGAAATTCTTGCTTCCAATGGAGTTATCAACGGGTACTCTGATGGAACCTTCCACGCTGATTACAGGATTACACGAGCCGAGATGGCTGCTATGATCTCGAAAATCCTGATTTTTCAGAATAGTCTGTCTGGTGAGGCTGCCACATTCGTTGATGTAGCACCCAAGCATTGGGCGAAGGAGATCATTGAAGCGGCTGCAAAGACGGGGCTGCTCGAGGGCAAGAGCCAGAACCGGTTTGAACCGGACGCCAATCTCACGAGGGCGGAAGCCTTAACGGTGATCATGCGCATGCTGAGGGAGAATCCAACGATAGATAAATTGCTGGGTTAACCACAAAATAGCTCATAGCTTCTAAACTGAGCAGATGTAAGACTAAGATTTGTCCCTCTCATTGTTAACAGGTGTATAGCTAAACCTGCTACAGTGAGGGGGCATTTTTATGTGTACAGTTATACAATATGAGTTGTGATTTTAATGAAATAGACCATCCTGAGCCTTTTCGGTGAACTGACCGAGGCTAAGCAGACTATTACGAATTATCACCGACGAACGGCTTGCTGTCCGAAGAACTGGCTTCGATACTGGCAGGCAAAGTTGTGGCCCTGATCCGTCTAATAAGATTCTCGCGTGCGCGTGCACTCTGCTGCTCATCGTACAGGTGCTGTGTTGTACCATGATCTAGGTTTACCTAAAAGGTTAAATTCTTTGCGCTCTCTCCTGAATGGAGTTTAATTGCATTTGAGAATAACTTAAATTAGTGGGAACTCATTTGAAAACGCATACGTAAAAAATAGAGTATGTGACATACATTTATATATTAGGAGAGTTGCTGATGCAGAAAAATCGCCCAAAAGATCGTGGTTTTCACACGGTAAACAAAGTAATCGCTTGTGTTTTGACACTCGTGCTCGTCATTATCGCATGTGCGGTACCTGTCAACGCGGAAGAAGAACTGATTCAGACAACACCATCCAGGATTCCTTTAACAGAGTTAGAGAAAACCATTGATTCTTATGTTGAGTCGTATGAGAAGTATACCGCTGCCGTTTCGGTTGTGGCGATCAAAGATGGCGAATTCATAGTAAATAAAACATATGGCTTTGCGGATATTGAGAATCAGCGAAAGGCAGATACCTCCACTGTATTTGAATGGGCTTCTATCTCTAAACTGTTGGTCTATACGAGTCTTATGCAGCTTGTCGAACAAGGGAAGCTTGATCTGGAAACGGATATTAGAGAATATCTGCCAGAAGGATTTTTCAAAAAGCTCAAATACGATGAACCGATTACCCTATTGAACCTGATGCATCACAATGCGGGTTGGGAAGATCAAACAGCGACCGAAGTGTATTATTACGACGAGAATAAAGAATATGATTTAGGAGAAACGCTGCGTAAAAATGAGCCGAAACAGATATACAAACCGAATAGCGTCGTCGGTTATTCCAACTATGGCGTTGGTCTAGGTGGTTACATCGTGGAATTGGTAAGTGGCCAACCTTATTATGAATATGTTAATCAACATATATTTAAACCACTGGATATGAACGACACTACGGTTCATCCAACGGGGCAAGATCGTCCAGACCTTGTGCAAAGAAGGAATGAGATTGAAGGGTATACGAAAGATTTGAAGCGGATCCCTGAGAACAGAGTATACGTAACGTTCTATCCTACAGGGGCAGCCATGGGGACAGCCGAAGATTTAGGGAAATTCCTTGCAGCCCTGATGCCTGTTGATGATAACAGTGTATTATTTGCCAAGAGAGATAAGTTAGACGAAATGTTGTCAACCAGTCTATATTATGACGGGACTTCGATTCCACGATTTGCGCATGGGTTTGCTGAGATGGAATATTGGGTACCTACACTGCTTCATGAGGGGAATTTAAAAGGTTTTTCAAGCAAAGTTGTCTTTGATCCAGAATCCAAATTTGGAATGGTGGTCATGACAAACATTGCGTTTGAGGAAGTCTATTATTATGGACTTATTAGCAAGATTTTCGGTAACAGCACATACGTTAATTCGGTTGCTTCTGAGGGGGGAGGATATTTTCAATCCGCAAGGCGGCCCGCCTCTAGATTTACCGATTTATTTAGCCTGCTGGATATAACCAAATTTTCAAAAGCGGAGTTAAGTAGTCTTTATAATGTGGTCGAGCATCATGGCGTTGTTGAGAAAATTTCCTACACTCCTTACATGGATTACTTACCTGTATCGAATCTAAAGGTGAACTTGATTGCAATATCTCTTATTCCCGTTGCGCTAGCCATCATTTACAGCTTAGTTGCTTTGATCGGTTACATAATCCGGATGCTTCTTTACAAACTTAAAAAACGAGGAGATTCTCCAACCCATCTTGATAAATATTATCTAGCCATTAATTTCGCAGGTGGGTTGCTCCTTCTTAATCTTTTTATCATCCTTACCAGACTTCCAAGTTATCCTGCTTATTCTTCAATACGCATTAATTTAGGGTTTAACCTGCTATATGTAGTTTTGGCAGTGTCGTATCTTGGTTTGCTCATTTACAAATTGCGGAAGAGCAGTTACGCCAAAAAGCAAAAGGTGATGTATATCATGTCTGGCATCTCGGCTTTCATCTTGGCTGCTTTTGTTGTGGGATGGAATTTGTATGTTTAGAACGGTAACCGATGGTATTTCAAGTATTTCAAAGGCTAGAGGATGCCTTCTATGCTTAAGTGATATAATAAGTGGACTAATTATAAAGATGCAAAGACAGCAGCTCCTTATCTGGGACTGCTGTCTTTGTATTAGTAAGACAGTTGGCAGCTAGTGTCTCGGAATATTGAAAGGGGAGGCAAGATCATATTATTTTTTTATGTCTCAAAATAAATGTTTTAATGAAACTGTAAATTACCACTAGAATATTCAATAATAATAGACCTATATATCCATCCGTTAACTTTGTTCTTTCAATCCACTTATTCACTAACTCTCCCGAGAGAGCTTGTTTTTCTATATATTTGTTTATATCATTTTGATTTATTTCATCCATATGTATAAGTGGAAACTCCATGCTGTTGAGAGAAAAGGCTAGCGGTGGGTAGAACTCTACCCATTTTTGACCTGTCCATCGATCATACTTATAACGAGAGTCTGCGCTGGATTCAAGACTCTCCCACCTGAGAAAACCCAATACGATAAGAATACAGAGTGTGATGACGCTAATTATTAGGCTCTTGTTAATCAAATAAACACCATCCTTATATTTGTATTAATAAAAATACTGTTGTTATTCATCTAATATTTCATTATTAAAATTGTAGGACCACAAAGGTCATTTTATTTAGCGTTTAACATAAAATCACTTCATTATCCGTTTCATTCTAGCAAAATTTTCCGATATCTGTAAGTGGATTGTTTCATTTCGAATAAAATGCTAACAAGATAAACAACCAATGAAAATCAAAGAACCTTTGCAAAAGGCACTTAAAGTTACAAAGATCAGCCTATTCTTCCGGGCTTCGTGTAGGTGAAGTTGTACGTCTGCGTTGCAGTGATCTGGATATTGAGGGGAAGGGGCAGAAGGATCGGAAGACGTTTCCTTCAAATCCTGCCTGGGTTATCGTGCAGAAATACATAGCAGAATATAGGCCTAATCGTTGGCTGTTTCCGGGGCAAATTTTTCATCATCTTACCGAGCGGAGCATGCACAAGGTTTTTGAAGAAGAAAGACACGTGCAGGAATTGTGAAATAGGTGAGCCATGCATGCCCTTCGCCACTCGTATTCTGGAAAACGAAATAGATCTAGGATACATTCATCAGCTACTTGGTCATACGAGTACGAACAACGCAGTGATATACGCATGTTAGTACGAAAATTATTCTGCGTAATTAAAGCCTGATCAAAGGACATGGGAGATTGAGTATTATGCTAACTTCCCCTTTTTCAACGGATTTTTCTTCGCATATGTAATATTTTGGGTTATTATATACATAGTTCGGATAATGATAGGATGAGTGGTAATTCACGAAGTACTGTTTAGGTGAAATCCCGTGGGACATAAATTGAGGAGAATTTCAAGATGGATAGAACAAATGTAAAAGTCGAATTTAGTATATTTGGAGATCAATTTGACCCCAATATAATTACAAATACATTGTTAATTACTCCTACAAGAATCTGGCTCAAAGGCGATCCTATACGAAGAGATTTAGTTCGTAAAGAAACGTGTTGGGAGCTAGAGACAGAGTATGAAGAATCTTTGAATATCAATGATCAGATTAATAAGGTTAAAAATTTGATTCAGGATAAAAAAGACAAAGTGATAAGATTAATAAGAGAGAACAATCTTGAATGTAAGTTTGAAGTGGTAGTTAATATTGAGAATAATGTAAAGCCAGCCATGTATCTTAATAAAGAAACTATAAAGTTCATATATGATTTAGGGGCAGAAATTGATTTTGACTTATACATTTATAGCTAAGAACCGACGATAGTAGACTCAAAGAGTAGTAGACATCACCTAACATAATATTTGCGCTGCGGACATTCGTCCTGGGTCCGGCATTAGCCGGACACCTTAGAGAAGTTGGTCCATGAAAACAAAAATAGTAGTTCATGAATACAGAACCTTATATAAACTGGCGGAAGTAGTGGTTAAAATAAAAAAGATATTTGGTCTAATAGGTTTAATTATTACACTAATAATGGTTATTCACCTTGTCTTTTATGGAGTAGCCAGACAACAAGCAATAGGTTATCTCGAAAACAAATATTATGAAAAGGATATGAAAATTGGTTGGCCGAGCCAGAGTATTTTTAATAATATCTTTGATGGATGGTATACAGTTCCGGTATATACTCAAAATAAACAACAAAAAATTAAGTTCAATGTTGATCTAAATATGTTTATTGGTGTAAGGGATGATGACTTTTTGTTTTGGGCATTACTAGCTGATGCTGAAGATCAGTTCAATGCTAAAGTTCAAGAAAGTATCCCTACGGCTAAAGCCGATGTTCTTCATCAATCAATTGACGAAGATGCGTATTATCAAGAGTTTGGCAAAGAAAATATTCAATATGTTCACAATAGTATCGGAGATCAAGTACTGGTTGTTCATATAAGTTGGTCAGGTGAAAGTAAATTATCACAGGAAGATTTTGCTGGAAAGTGCTCTGAAGTTGGTGTGAATTTTCTATCAACTTATCCGGTTTATAAATTGGAATTTTCATATACTTATCAGGACAATGAAAAAATGTATACAGCCACTGAAAATAACAGTGATAAATTTGAGAATATCTCAAAAGATCATCTATATGAAGAACTTTTTACGAATGTACATATCAATGAATTTTGAAATTGAAGTTAATAACTGTTCATGAAGTTACAAGTCTTTATAATCTATCTCTAAGTAAAAGTCCTTTCTCCCTACACTCAGTCCAAGTAGAAGGTTAGAAGGGATTCGGTGAGACATTTTAGAAGTAAGGAAGCCTATTCAGTCTGAGGCAAGGTTAGACTTTGTTATGCTGATCTCAGGGTGCGAGATGTCAAAGGCAAGCTATTCATAGATCAGAGATAAGGTGGTCAAAGAATGGAAGCTAAAATGTTGTTTGGCGTGGGGTTAGTCATCGATACACCGGAATTCGGAACCATCGTTATGGGGGCCAATGAAGGGTTGGATAAACAACTTCCGTCAACAATCAAAGAGATGATCGGTGACCAGATTATCATAAAAAAAATGGACGGGGAAGAGCAAGTGTATGGAGTCGTTTCTATTCAAATTAATCATTCTATAGCCGGCAAAAAGAATATTGGTATATGTTTGGGGAAAGAAATATTCCCAGAAGAAGTACCAGCTGGTTCAATCGTCTACTGTATCCATGATTGATCAGTAGTGTATGCTTTGGTGTAGCTATATGTAGTGGCAATTTCTTATTGAACTGGCTGTGCTCATCTTTACTTTTATTCCGGTTCGAGGAAACAAAACAACTGGTGGCGTATGTAGGATCTGTAAGTATCAAAAACCCGACATAAATTGCGGGTTTTTGATACTTTATTGTTGGGAGATGAAAGGCGCTACCCAGTAAATTCCTGGACCCATGTGTTGTTATAATAAGCAATACCGATATGAGTATAACTATTATTCAGTATATTTGCTTTGTGGCCGGGACTGTTCATCCACTCCTTCATAACCTGGGCAGGGGTGGTTTGCCCTTTTGCAATGTTTTCTCCAGCGGTATTATATGTTATCCCGAATTCCTTCATCATATCGAAGGGGGATCCATGTGTTGGCGAATTATGATCAAAGTAACTGTTGTTGTACATGTCCTGTGCCTTGACCATAGCCACTTTTGACAATTCTTCATTCCTACTCAAGGAACTTAATCCCGTTTTGGCCCTTTCTTGATTGACCAGATCCAGAACCTGCTGCTCAAAATCTGTTTTATCCGTAGTATTTTTTTTACCTTCCTGTACTTGTCCTGTTGGCTCCTTATTTTCAGGATTTCCTGCAGGTTCCTGGTTTACTGGATTTCCATCCGGTGTTCGAATCAGATCCAACAAATCCAATGGAATTCCATTTTGGGCTTCTTTTGTTGTAATAGATCTCTCTTGCCAAGATGTAGCTGTTGATGATGCCTGTGTGTGGACAGAGTTTGGTGCAGCAGCATGCTGATGAATTGAAATTTGTTTTTGCTCAGGAGTCACTTGTTTTTGCATCATATTGTTATGGGACGAACAGCCTGCCACCAATAATAATATTGTTATAACGAAAAACTTTGCCATTTGCCAACCTCCTAGATCCGTTAGTTAATGAAGTTCCCGGATTTATGTTTTCCTGCATGCCATTTACTTATTCCTAATATGGTTCTCTCCTTATCCAGTACTTTTTTATGATCGATACCATTTAGATCGCCTTGTCTTTTTTTGTGTCTCGAGGAAAGCAAAGCGTGCTGCGAATGGTTATGGATAAAGGAGGCCATATCGGATCATAAATGCATCACGGGATGAATGTTATCTATTTCAATGGGATTCCTGATGATTGGAGTATTTCGATGGATAATTGGAAGAATCTATTCAAACTAATTTAACTCATTCATTATTGCTGTGAGATACAGTGTACTTTTCGAAGTCCTGCTTAACTAAACGCCTCCGTTGGTGGGACAGACAATTTTATAGAGTATAAACCATATGCTGCATCATATAAAACAAACTGAAAGCTAGTATTTGATAAATCGATGAAGTCAGCAACTGCGTTTAACACAGTATTCAAGCTGCGGGGCTATCGCCCCTTGATTGACAGATGTATAATCATGGAAGAAATCACGCTGCGGGCCTGATAAGGCCATGGGTCGACCGGAACAAGAGAAGCAGATTCATAACGAGGCGAAATTCAGTAGAAAGGAAGCGGAATCAGGCGACAACCACTGAGAGGCAAGTCCTGACGGACCCAGTCGCTACGCTCCTTTAAGCCTCTCGGATTCGTGAATACAGCAACGTTATCTGAAATAAGGACAAATATGTAATATCAAAATCTAGGAGTTTGATTCGACATGGAGAACTCAAATTTAAAAGATCTTATTGAAAAATACCTGAGCACATATAACACGTTTAACATTGATGGAATAATAGGAGTTTTGAATGAAAATATTCATTTTCGAAACATTGAAGTGAATTCGGAAACAAAGGGGATTCAGGAATTTCGCACATTAGCAGAGCAGTCAATTCAGGTATTTTCTCAAAGGCGTCAAGTAATAAAGAACATTATTTTCGCAGGAGATAAAGCAGAGGCTTCCGGACATACTTGGCATACGCCAAGCGTCGTTAATGCGGAAACGTTAGCCCGAAAGAAGTTCTTAATTTAGGAGGAATCAATATGATACTAGAAAAAGTTATAGATAGAATTGAAATACAAAGTGAATATAAGGATTTGGTTGATAAGTATATAGATCAGATCCTTACCGAATTTAAAGGTAAGATTCATAGCGTTTATATGTGTGGCTCGATTCCCAAAGGAACTGCTAAACCTTTTAAGTCAGATGCGGACTTTACTATTGTCTGTGCAAATCCCGAAGATATTGATTACGAAAGATTGACAAATATTAAAGACAGGCTTTTGAAAGAATATCCAATAGTCACTAAGATTGATACGATCATTTGCTCAATTGACGATGTGTTAAATAAACCGAATGAGTGGGGTTTTTGGGTTAAGATCATCTGTGTTTGCGTATATGGCAATGATATTGGTGAAAAAGTACCACCGATCATTATTTCTCCAGCGTTCATTCTAGACTTAAATACAGAGACCAAGGAAGAAGTAGATCGTATACGTCGTTCACTTTCTACTGCTAGTGATGACACGCTGAAAACCAGATATATTAAAGGGTATTCGAAGAGATTAATTCGTGCATTATACTCTTTGGTTATAGTAGATACAGGTGTATGGCAAGATGACATTATTGAGATGAAGAATGCCATAATAAAGTATTGCGAGATTGACTCCGCTTTAGTTGAGGATCTGTATGCTTGTTACTTGGATAGTGATGTACTTGTTGAAGAGTTTCTGGGAATTGCAGATGAAGTCTATAGCTATTTTGAGAACGATCTAAATGCAATGAGAAAATTATAAAGCAGTTTACAAGTTGCGTTATCGGTACGGCTCGATACTCGACTCAGCATCTAAGTGGACTAAGCCGAGTATGCAATAAATTTCATAGTTGGCCACGAACTCACTTGGTTACTTATCATAGCGAGGGTTATACTAATATATAATGAAAGCTATCTTAGGCTGCTTCGTTATGCCGCGCATCATAGCCTGGTTTTAACAAGCTCTTACGAAGAGAAGCTCCATCTGGATGAAATGATCTATTACAGATATAGATTACGTACAGATACAATAGGAGCAGCATGAATTGAACAAAAAAGTGGTGGTTGAATTGGGGTAACCGTTAAAGATTTACTGCAGCTTCCTTCATTTAGAGGAGCTCAGGTGATCACTGGAACAAGCAGGCTTCATCAGACCGTTTCCTCTTTATCTGTGTTGGAAGTGGCAGATGTCAATTTCTTCTCGCAAATTATTCAAACGGTTCAAGAAGAATGGTATGCTGAAGAGCTGGTCATCAGCTCTTTTTATTCCATTAAGGACAGCGTGGAGCAGCAATGTCAGACGGTTCAATACTTGCATGACCTTGGTGAAATGGGATTGATTTTGTATTATGTTGGCATTGTATTGCCGGATATAGCCGATGAAGTGCTTGAGCTGGCAGAATCGCTGAATTTTATTATCATTTGCATGCCGAGAAACGATTACTCGCTTAGGTATAATGAAGTCATTTATGAAGCCATGGAGGCAATCGTAAGCAATCAGAAGGTGAATGAACATTTCGTGAATGAATCACTGGAAAAGGTCTCGCTGCTTCCGGAACATTTGCGAAGCGTGGAAATCACCCTTAAACTGCTGTCGGACCGGATGAAAGCGAACATCGTTCTGACAAACAGCAATCTGGATATCATCAATCGTGTCATGTGGCCGCGCAATTCATCGCTTGATGTGACGAGTCTGATCCGGTCCATGGCGCCTTCTATTTTGAACGGCAGACTGGGAGAAGGCGAGCTGGATTCGTCCTGCTTTGTTGAATACAAACGGGTTCATCAAAAAAACGGGGAGGTCCTTTACCTGTTTCTCATTAAAGAGAATACGAAGCTGCCTCCGAAGACGATGGATCAAATCAGCGAAGTGGTGCAGGTGGCCATCAATTTGTGGGGAGACAAGCATAATGAGGTCAGCGAGTACGCTTTGGTTAAAGCCATCGTGAATGATGAAAGCGAAAAAATGCGCAGATTGGCCAGTTTGCTCCATATTGACGTTTCCGGGATCCAAATAATGTGGCTCGTGTACGTTCGGGATTTGTCGGAGGAAAGAAGGGTAAGGGAAGACTTAAAAGCGCATCTCCTGCAATATTATAAAACCGCGGTCATTCAAACGATCGATCATTGCGTTGTCGTGTTGCTAGGGAATTGTTCCTCTAAATACAATGAGTTTGAAATCGCAGCGGAATATATCGAAACGACGAGTCTCATCGCTGACATATCAAGCATCGTGTATTCACCGAGAATGCGTAACACACAGGATGTACGCCGAATGTATCAGCTCGTTAACGGGGTCTCTAAAGAGGTTCACCGCATTTATCATCACCGCAAACTGTACACCGCAGCTGAAGTTCGTTCTATGAAACGAGCCATAGACCTCAGTAAACAAGGGGAAGAGATCACTGAAGAATGCCTGTCCGTCATGGAGCCAATTATGGACGACCCTGACGCGTTGAAAACGCTGATGACTTTTCTGTTGGATGCGAAGGGGAATATGGATGATTGCAGCAAGTTGTTGTTTGTCCACAAAAATACGGTGAAATATCGCATTAAAAAAATTTGCGAGCTCATCGGATATGATGTGACCATCAATTCCGAATCGTACGATGTTTATACTGCCTGCATGGTCTACCGTCTCATTCATGACTAAAAGTTCCGATGTTTTGTCCAATAAGACAAAAACATCGGATTTTTTTTTGTTTTCTGAAAAAGACGCTGACCTCCTTCATCTTTTACAATAAGAAAACAATATTCGAACGAACAGGATTGGGGGAGATCATATGAACGCCGTTAAAGAGCATCAATCCTGGTTCAGTCTCGGGATCATCTGGGCTGGTGCAGTCATCAGCATCCCGAGTTTGTTGGTAGGGAATGCGCTGATTGCTGGCATGGGACTATCGAAGGTATTGCTTGTCACGTTAGTAGGTTACTCCATTATTGTGCTGCTCATGATTTTACAGGGGATTCAAAGTACGGATTTGGGAAGGTCGACGGTTCAGGTCGCAGGTCAGGTTTTTGGCAAAAGAGGTTCCCGAACGATTTTGTCCATTATCCTCGCTATTGCGTGTCTTGGATGGTTCGGGATCCAGGCGAATGTATGCGGGGAAGCTTTGGCCAATTTGCTGGCCGAGATCGGTATAACTATTCCTGTACCACTCGCATCACTCATCTGCGGTCTCGTGATGGTCGTTTCGGCCATGTACGGCGTTAAAGTGCTGCGGGTGATCAGTTATATTGCCGTCCCTTTATTGATCGGAATCAGCGTGTACGGTCTGATCGAAGCATTGACTGGGGACTCTCTGCAGATCATCCAAAATTATAAGCCTGCTGCTGTTATGAATTTTACCGACGGACTGGCCGTAACCCTAGGTTCATTTGCGTTAGGGGCAGTCATCGCGGGAGATTATTCGCAATTTTCGAGAAAACGGTCTGATGTCTTGAAAGCCGCTCTATTCGGGATTGTTCCGGCAGGCTTGCTGATGATTGGTGCAGGAGCCGTCCTGACGATTGCTTACCAAGCCAGCGACATCACAGCAACCTTTTTGAGTATCATGACGCCGTTTGTTGGCGGTATGATTTTGATCTTGGCTACATGGAAAACGAATCTTGTGAATGTGATTTCAGGTGGTTTTGCCTTAATTAACGTGTTCAACGTTTCGAAGGAGAAAGAGAAGTGGGCTGTCGGCATTGCGGGAACCCTTGGGACCGTGCTCGCTGTCGTTGGCATACTTAACTATTTTACTCCGATCATGTCCATTCTGTCGGCTATGATTCCGCCGGTGGCAGGCGTGATGATTGCTTCGTATTGGGTGCTTGGCAAAGGGGATAAGAGACGCTGGCAAGAGGTTGAGGGCGTGAACGTGTTGGGCGTTGTCTCATGGCTTGTGGGCGCGATCATAGCCTGCACGCCTGTCGTGTTATCCTTGTTCCCAAGCCTGCCCCAGGTACCAAATCAGCCGTTGACCGGAATTGTCATTTCTTTTGTCATATATTATATCGGCTATCGTTTATTTGCTCAGAAGACTGTTATATTGGAGGAATTATAAATGAGATATTTAGATGAAACAGCTGTTGAACATATTGCCGTCGGGGCAGCATTTCTGGGAACGGGTGGAGGGGGAGACCCTTATATCGGAAAATTGATGGCTCTCTCAGCCATTAAGAAGTTTGGACCTGTCAAACTATATTCCGTGGACGAGATTGGGGATGAGGACTTTTTCATTCCAGCCGCGATGATGGGGGCGCCTTCCGTATTAGTGGAGAAATTCCCTCGCGGGGACGAGTTTGTGAAGGTTTTTCAGAAATTAGCGAATTATTTAGGAAAAGACAAGATTGCGGGTACGTTTCCGATGGAAGCGGGGGGCGTCAATTCCATGATTCCGATTGTTGTTGCGGCACAGCTGGGATTGCCTCTGATCGACTGTGACGGTATGGGCCGCGCGTTCCCGGAGCTTCAGATGGTGACGTTTAACCTGGACGGCATTCCAGCGACGCCGATGGCCATAACGGATGAGAAAGGGAATATTGGCATCTTTGAGACCATTGACAACAAATGGACAGAACGGCTCGCCAGGGTAGCTACAGTTGAAATGGGGGCCAGTTCTTTAGTCAGCCTGTATCCGGCAACGGGTGCACAAATCAAGCAGAGTGGCGTTCATCATATCGTAACCCTGTCCGAACAGATCGGAGCAATCATTACATCGAAGAACCGAGATGCCAAGGACAAGCTTGAGGAGCTGTTGAAACGGGTATCCGGCTATGAGCTATTCCAAGGAAAGATTGTGGATGTCATCCGTGAAACCAAGGGCGGATTTAATCTCGGCTGCATGCATCTCGAAGGCATCGAGGCGTTTAAAGCCGGAGAGATGAAGGTTCATTTTCAAAATGAAAACCTGATTGCTGAAAAGAACGGTCAGGTGATAGCGATGACGCCCGATCTGATCTGTCTGGTTGATTACGAAACGTTGTTGCCTGTGACCACAGAGAGCCTGAAATACGGTAAACGCGTACGGGTTATTGGATTGCCCGCTCATGAAAAGTGGAGAACGGATAAGGGAATCCAGACGGCAGGTCCAAGATACTTCGGCTATGATTACGATTATGTACCACTTGAGGAAATGGTGAAAAAGGCGGTGGCTGACAATGTATAGAATCGGGATCGATGTAGGCGGCACCAACACAGATGCCATCATTTTGAACGAGAATCATCAGTTGATCCATGCGGTGAAATCCCCAACAACCTTGGATATTCGCACAGGGATTGAAACCTCGCTCCGGCAGCTGCTGCAGGGGGCGAATATTGATAAAAATCAAATCACACATGCCATGTTAGGCACAACACAATGCACCAATGCCATCGTTGAAAGAAAAAAGCTGGCTCAAGTGGGTGTCATTCGTCTGGGGTACCCGGCAACGGCTTCCGTTGCTCCGTACACGTCCTGGCCTGAGGATATGGTTCAGAAGCTGTCGGGTAAATATGCTCTCGTACAGGGCGGATATGAATACGATGGCCAATTGCTCGGAGAAGTTGACGAAGGCGAAATTACAGCTCTTCTGGAGGAGTGGCGCGGTAGTATTGAATCCATTGCGGTCATCGGCGTATTTTCATCCCTTAAAAATGATCAGGAGTTTCACGTTCGCGATCTCATTCATCAAATGTACGGACCCGAATTTCCTGTTTCCTGTTCTTCATTGATTGGTTCGGTTGGTTTAATCGAACGGGAAAATGCGACCATCCTCAATGCGGCATTGTGCAAGGTCATTGAAACGACAACCGAGGGGTTTGTGCAGGCATTAGAAGAAGAAGGTATATCGGATGCAGCGGTGTTTTTATGCCAAAATGACGGTACCTTAATGTCAGTAGATTACGCTAAACAGTTTCCGATCCTGACCATTGCCTGTGGACCTACGAACAGCATACGCGGTGCCTCTTATTTGGCAAAAATCAAAGATACGATGGTTCTCGACGTGGGCGGCACGACATCGGACATCGGCGTTTTGCAGGACGGCTTCCCGAGGGAATCGTCGGTTGCAGTCGAGGTTGGTGATATCCGCACGAATTTCCGCATGCCCGATATTATCTCAGTAGGACTGGGCGGCGGAAGCATCGTGCGCTCGGAGAATGGCAAAATTACAGTTGGCCCGGACAGCGTAGGATACAGGATCGGAAAAGAGGCTCTTGTCTTTGGCGGGAATACGCTCACGACAACGGACATTGCCGTTCGGCTGGGTCTTGCAGATGTCGGGGATCAGAGCCTGGTAGCGCATCTGGATGAAGACTTTGCTAAACAGGTGCAGGGCGAAATTGCAGCCATCATAGAACAGACCATTGATAAAATGAAGACATCTTCAGGTGATGTTGAGCTTGTGTTGGTAGGCGGAGGCAGTGTCGTGATTCCGGACACCATTCGCGGGGTATCCCATATGATTAAGCCTGAGAACGGGGGCGTGGCTAACGCCATTGGTGCGTGTATTGCCCAAATCAGCGGCCAATATGAGCAGATTTACATCTATTCTACAGAGCCCCGTGAGGCAGCATTAAGAGATGCTCGGGAAAAAGCCGTGAAACAGGCGGAACTTGCTGGCGCCGATCCGGCGACAGTTGAGCTCGTGGAAGTGGAAGAAACTCCGCTCGCTTATCATCCGGGAAATGCGACGAGGCTTCGAGTGAAAGTCGTAGGAAACATGAAGTAGAAGAGGAGCTTCACATGAGTTGATACAACTTGTGTGGGGCTCTTTTTTGTTATCGATGAGGTGCAAGTGGATGAGCGGAAAAGTATTCTCATTAACTTTGCGAATTACTTCTTGTGTAATATACTTAGTATATTAATATTATGATGTCAGGGTGGTCTTGTGGAATTGCATTTATACGAGCAGATATATGTCTATATTGTACAAGAGATCAAAGACGGTCGATTAAAAGAAGGAGACCGAGTCTCTTCTGAAAAAGAGTTGGCTGAACAATTTGGCGTCAGTCGTATTACATCTAAAAAGGCTCTGGAGAAATTGGCAGATTCTGGAGTTATTAAAAGAATACAAGGAAAGGGTTCATTTGTGGCCGATGGTATCATTGGAGGACAAGAACCGAAGCACTATTCAGAGGTAAAAACAACCTTGGTTCCTGAGGATGATAAGCGGTTGATCGGTTTTATTATACCGAATTTTTCTGACGAGTTTGGCCTGCAACTTCTTAGATCGATGGAAAAGCGGAGTGCTGAGCATAATTATCAACTCATTATCAAGCGAACTTGCGGGGATCGGGATGAGGAAAAACGTGCGATCGACTTATTTATTGGTTTAGGCATCAAAGGATTAATCGTGACCCCCATTCATGGTCAACACTATAATTCTGAACTGCTTCGACTTGTATTAGATCGGTTTCCAATTGTCCTGGCCGATAGATATCTAAAAGGAATTCCGGTTTGTTCGGTATATACAGACAATAAGAAAGCAGCCATGGATCTTACGCGTCATCTGATTAGCAAAGGTCATAAAAAAATTGCCTTTTTATCTCCACCGGAAGAGAACACTTCAACATTGGAGGAAAGGCTGCTCGGATATACGTTTGCCTTCACCCAGGAAGGAATGAATTTGAACAAAAATTATGTTTTTACGAACTTGAAGGGCACCCTTCCCAAGAACATAAATGGAACAGCGATTGAAAGTGATAAAGAAATAGTAAAGCATTTTTTGGAACAACACCCTGATGTAAAGGCGTTTGTCGCATCGGAATTCCTAATAGCTACCATGCTGGCTCAAGTCATCCACTCGATGGGGAAATCTCTGGAGGAATTCGAAATCGTTTGTTTCGACTCCCTGAACGATCACCTGGGTCAACCCATCTTCACTCATATTAAGCAGGATGAGAAGCAGATGGGTGAATTGGCAGTGGATATGTTAATCTCTCAATTGCATGGAACAGCAGTTCCCGAGCTGAACATTATTAAACATCGTATGGTCGTGAAAGATAACCGGTAAGGTTTATACAAGGGCAGCTAAACCAAAGCAATAGTTCAAAGTGTCGAGAAGTCCCAAGGGGCTTATCGGCACTTTTTTTTTGATATTAGACATATAAACTTCGAAGCAGGGACCTTCCTGACCTGATATCGCAAGAAAAACCTCTTTTAGACGCGGTCTGTCTTCTATGAAGTATATCGATAAGCGTTTTTCTTATGGTAAAGCATGTTTCACATCAGGGAATGGGTTAGGGGACCGGAGATCAACCAACCTTGAAACGTTGATTTCTATATCTAAATTATAGCCATACATCATGAATAGTGATGTCGTAATATTGCAATTGACATGTTTTGTAATGTCATATTAATATACTTAGTATAACTAGTGAGTTCCTATAACAAATTCACGGTGTTCATCATTTTCTGATTTTAATAGTTCATATCACCGAAGTTGTTAGCGCTTACATAAGTTGTGGATGATCAGGAAATGAAGTGAATCCTATAGGAATTCAAGTTAAACGAGTTCATTTAACTTAAGGGGGACTTTGAATGAGGAGATCCAAAAAATTCGCATTTCCAATTCTTGTTTGCTTTCTGGTTATGTTACTACTTGTAACGGCTTGTTCAACGAAGGGAGGCTCTAGCGATCAGGCCGGAGAGGGGATTACAACGGTTACGATGTGGCATGGTCTTACCTCAATTGATTTAGATAATATGAATAAAGTCGTGAAGGCATTTGAGGAGAAAAACCCTACGATCAAAATGAATTTGGTTTATACAGAATCCAACGAGGGATCCGATCAGAAGCTGCTGACTGCAGTCGCAGGCGGCAATCCTCCTGACGTTGCACTTTTCGATCGGTTTAAGGTCGGTACTTGGGCTGCACAAGGTTCTCTGACTGACTTATCCTCGATGGCAGCAGAATCCGGAATACGTAAGGAAATGTATTATCCATTTGCATGGGAGGAGTCCAGTTATCAAGGAAAGCTTTATGCAATGCCGATGGATACGGACTCTCGCCTGCTATTTTACAATAAGGATCATTTCAAAGAAGTAGGGTTGGATCCCAACAAACCACCACAAACGATCGCCGAGCTTGAAGCGGCCGCCGATAAGTTAACCATCAAGGAAGGTAAACGTTTCAAACGGATCGGGTTCATCCCATGGTATTCGCAAGGCTGGCTGTATACTTGGGGATGGGCATTTGGAGGAGAATTCCAGGATGCTGCCACCGGCAAAATTACCGCAAATGATCCTAAAGTCGTTGAAGCATTACAATGGATGACCGACTTCGGCAAAAAATACAATGTCGAGGATATCGCCGGATTCACAAGTGCAGCGGGTACGGAGGAAATGGATCCGTTCATTTCCGGTCAAGTCAGCATGAAGATAAGTGGAAACTTCACGGTGAAGGGTATCGAAAAATTTAAGCCGGATTTAAACTACGGTGTTGCACCAATACCGACCCCAACAGGTACTAATTTTACGACATGGTCGGGAGGCGGGTCCGCTATTATCCCTAAAGGCGCCAAGAACGTCGCTGCTGCTTGGGAATTCCTCGAATTTTTAGGGAAAGAAGAGGGGCAAACGTTATTAAACGCTGACTCTCAAATTTCCGTTATTGATTCAGTTAACGACAAATACGGTTACAAAGACGATCCGATTATGAAGGAATTTATTAATATCTTGCCCAATTCACATAACCGCCCGGTTATTCCTGAAGGACAACTGCTGTGGAATGAGTTAGCTTCCGCTACGGAAAAGGCTACCCGCGGTAACGGTACTCCGAAAGAGAACCTGGATAGAGTTACAGAGACGGTTAATAAGGCTTTAGAAAAATACGACAAATAGAGTGCTCGGTAGGCAGGGAGCGAACTCTCTCTCCTTGCCTATTCATAAATGACAATTGGAAGGAGAATGTACATGGCGAAACTGGCCGATCCAGTTCAAGTAAAAGCAATTCCTTCGGCAAGGAAACGAGCACTCCGCAGAACTCACGTGATTGGGTGGCTGTTTGCTTCACCTTGGGCTATAGGGCTGCTATGCTTTTATGCAATTCCCATGCTAATGTCCATCTACTTCAGCTTCACGACTTACAGCATTCTACAGCCTGGTGAATTTGTCGGGATGAATAATTATAGAGATCTTTTCCATGATCCTTTGTTTTGGAAATCCATATACAACACGATTTATTTTACGGTATTTTTTGTTCCCTTAAGTATATTTTTTGGTGTGGCACTCGCTATGATGTTGAATATGAAGGTCAAGGGTATGGCTGTATTCAGAACGATCTTTTTCTTACCTACTCTCGTGCCACAAGTAGCTCTGGCTGTTCTGTGGATGTGGCTGTTACATCCAAACTTCGGATTGGTGAACGGGATGTTAGCGAATATCGGTATCGATGGGCCCGCTTGGCTTGGTGGTGAGTCGTGGTCCAAGCCCTCTCTCATTCTGATGTCGCTTTGGGGTATTGGGCAAGCTGTCGTTATCTACCTTGCTGGATTAGGAGACATCCCTGATGAGTACTATGAAGCGGCGCAAATCGATGGAGCTAACTGGTTTCAGAAAACGAGAAAGGTAACCCTGCCTTTGCTCACTCCCGTTATTTTCTACAACCTTGTCATGGGAATGATTGGTGCATTCCAACAGTTTACTCTTCCCTATACGTTGACCAAAGGGCAAGGAACTCCTGCAAATTCCATGACATTTTACGTCATGTATTTATATGAGAACGGATTCAGGTATTTCAAAATGGGTTATGCCTCCGCAATGGCCTGGATCTTATTTATTATCGTTATGGCATTAACCGGAATTATTTTTATTACGTCTAAACGCTGGGTTCATTATCAAGGGAAATAAGGAGGAAGTAAGGGATGAATCCTACCGCTATTAAAAGAATCAATCGTGCGTTAGCCTATGTATGTCTAATTGTTGCTTCTGCATTTTTCATGATTCCGTTCATTTGGCTGCTTTCGACTTCTCTTAAACCACTCACGCAAATCTTTACATTCCCACCAGAGTGGATTCCGCGTCCAATTCTGTGGAGTAATTATTCCCGTGCTGTTGAGTATATCCCTTTCTGGACATATCTGAAAAACACGGCGATTATAACCATCGCGAGTACGCTCGGTGTGATCATATCCTGTCCCTTGGTTGCATATAGTTTTGCCAAGTTAGAGTACCGTGGGAGAGGTTTACTTTTCTTTGTAACCCTCGCTGTTATGATGATTCCCGGACAGGTGACAATGATTCCTCTATTCCTGTTGTTTACTAAATTAGGTTGGGTAGGAACACCTCTTCCACTGATTGTACCCCAATTTTTTGGAGTGCCCATTTACATTTTTCTGTTGCGGCAGTTTTTCATGGGACTGCCTGATGCCCTGCGCGAAGCGGCCCGCTTAGACGGCGCTAGTGAGTTCCGCATATATTTACAGATCATGTTTCCACTAGCCAAATCCGCCGTATTAGCTGTGGCATTGTTTCAATTTATGGGGAGCTGGACTGATTTCATGGGCCCCTTGCTCTATTTAACCAATGAACCATCTTACACGGTTTCGCTCGGATTGCAGCAATTTCAGAGCCAAAAGGGATCGGAATGGGGTCTATTAATGGCCGTATCCACCTTGATGACATTACCTATTATCGTTCTGTTCTTTTTTCTTCAAAAGACGTTTATTAGCGGCATTACATTTAGCGGTATAAAAGGTTGAACATCATTTAAATGAATGAAGCTCCAACGATGCGGGACCCAAGGGATTAAGGACGGACCATTCCGCGACATGGATCGGCTGTTATGGACTCACAAGCATCAATGGCATTATAGATCAGATCGCTCAGGCTCTGTTGGTTTGAAAGGCAGCTTTTAGATGAGGAGAAACATCCAGCTCGTGGGGCTGTCCCATAAGTCGTAAATGATTAGGCGGCATAGCCCCATTATTAAAATTGTAAAATCAAAAGAAACCGTTCCTTGGTAAAGGGGTGTGCGAGCAACCATATACCAAAAGAGACGGTTTCTTTGTACATTCATCATACTATGAAAGCTGATCTTTATTTATTTTTCCATCAACAATTTCGATGATTAGGTTGCATCTTTTGGCGACTTCCAGATCATTCGTTACGATAATGACGGTTTTCCCTCCTTGATGGAGCTGCTGCAAGAGATTCATGATCTCTTCTCCGGTTTTTCGATCCAGATTTCCAGTAGACTCATCGGCCGGAATTAATTCAGGTTCTCCGACCAAAGCTCTGGCGAAGGTAAGTATTCATGCCCTGAGGCACTCCCTCGCCACTCATTTGCTGGAAAATGGGACAGAACTACGGTACATTCAGGATTTACTTGGTTACATGAGCGCGCGAACAACTCAGCGGTTAGTAAGAAAAGTATTTAGCGTATTCAATGCCCGTTGGATCGGATGGAAATGGGGACTAAATGATTTTCTGAATATTCCTTTTTCACTAATTTTTCTACGAAAATGCCACAACATGGGTTATCATATACGTAGTTCAGATACGTGAACGAATGTTTGGTATTTACGAAGTACATAAATTAGCTGTTAGACGCAATTGCCTAAAGATCATGGGAGTGAGTAGGATGTTAATCTTTGACAATCGTTCAATTTATAATTTCGATTTAACAACTGAAGAAGAAGCAACAATTCTAAGTCAGTTTATAGATGCTGAGTATGAATTGTTATTTCCTTATTTTGAATGTAATTTCGCAGCATTTCCTGATCATAGGGCATATATTGAAGAGCGGACAATAATAAAAAGCAAAGAGAAAGTGTTTGAAATGAACTATTCATTTGTAGAGAATGAATTAGTTTATTGGTATAAACCTTATGATCTAGAAGATTTAATAAACATTATTGCTAGAGACAGAATTACTTATCGAAGTATAGTAGTGCAGAAGAATGGGAAGTTGAGTGAGTGTAGATTTAAACTCTTTACCTATGAACATGCTACATACAATGAAGAAGAAACAAGAGTGCTTTGGATAGAAGAGGCAATAGAAAATGACTATATCGACAATATTTACCCCAAAATATTAAATCAAGTAAATAGAAATATTAATGAAGGTTTTGATTGATAAATCGAAGAAGAGGCGACAGCATCTAACAAAGTATTCACGCTGAAGGGCTATCGCCCTTTGGTTGTCAGATGTATAATCATGGAAGGAGTTCAGACAACAAACGACCCAGCCTAAGATAAGAGCTATCTAAGGCTGGGTCGTTTCGTGAATACAATAACGTTATCAGAAATTGGCGTAAAACTATCAAAGAAGGTGAATCAAAGTGAGTAATAAGAAAGATGAAAATAATGAAGAAATGATTGTACCTGAACAGCATAGTGCTGTAAGGCATATTCTTAATGAAGCCAACGGGAAACCGAATGATATGTTTGTCGAAAGTTTTCTACAAGCCAAAAATACAAATGGTACATATGTGATTATGGAAGGTGATTGGGGTGGACAGGTTTATCTTTCTTGTCCAATGGACATAGTCAAATGCAATGAAGACACATTAAAAAACTTACTTATTGATTTAGATACCATTGCATGGGACTGTAATGAAGGTGAAGGTAAAGGACTATATTATGAAGTTCGCCAACCTGAAGAAGGAATTGGCGGAGGTATGGGCGGCGGAGAAATAACAGAGAAATTGTGGATTCATGAAGAATTTAGTGACTTAAATTTATATGAAGAGATAGAAATAGTGTTATCTGGCGCTAAAGAAAAATTAAAAGAATAATTTGAGAGTAATATTCAAAGACGCACCAAAATCTGATAACACAGATTCACACTGCGGGGCTTAGGCCCCTTGGTCCACTAGAGGAATTTCGAAGAAGTGGGTTCAGGTGGGCAACCCTGCGAGGCTAAGTCTTCGGCCTGGCGCTAACGCTCCTTAAGCCTCTAGGGTTCGTGAATACAACAACGTTAGCTGAAATCATTGTAATAAGGAGTTTAATTCAAATGACTTTCAATAAAATTAATCAACTCAAATTGGTCAAGCTTAATATATTCCGTACGAATCGTAGAACAAGTTAAAGACAAAATTTCATCTGAACTTAAACAAGAATACAAAAATAAGATGAATAAATATATTGAAGAATTAGAAGAAAAAATTGGGTTCTTAAATGAAACAATTGAAGAGCTACTTTTGTAAAGATTATTAGCATATTCAAGGACGACAATGATTTCAGCTAACATCATACCCACGTATCGGAGCCTGGTGGTTCCTCGGTCCGCGAGAAGCAATTGGCAGGGAAGTAGATTCAGCGGACACATCCGCACCGACTAACCGCATCGCGGCTGCCCTTCTAGCTGAAGGGGTGGGATCTCGTGAATACGGGAACGTTATACGACAGACCAAAGCAATTATTTTATAGAAGACGAGGTATTGAAACATGGAAACCTTGAGAATAATACCTGCGCAATTATGCGATGTGCACATTTTAAGCCAAATGAATAAAGAGCTTATTGAAGATGAAAAAAACGATAACCAAATGACAATAAATGAATTGAACAACAGGATGAAAGATTTTCTCGATAATGATTGGAAGGCGACTTTACTTGTCTTGGGTGATCATGTTGTAGGGTATGCCTTATATCAGGAAAGAGAGGACGTAAGCAATAAGAAGAAAAAAACCTTCCATATAAGACAGTATTATATCAGTAGGAAATATCGAAGAAGAGGATTAGGGAAACAAGGAATAGATTTATTAAGAAATGAATTATTTCAGGATTCAACTATATCTATAGATGTTTTAGAAAGTAATCCGAATGGAAGAAGTTTTTGGGAAGAACTCGGATTTAAAACATATTATACAAACATGAAATTTAAATCATAAGAATCTGAAAGTAGTTCTAGAGGTCCGTCGTATAAAAGTGTACCTAAGCTGCGAGTCGTCCAGCTTGTAGATACAAAAACGTTATTTTTGTCAGACCTAATCAGGGAAACGCTTCAGTTTATTTCGATGATCCAGATGGAAATAGTTTAGAATTAATGTGTTTTGTAAGCGTCCCTGAAAACTTAAAAAATATATCGAATAAATTATCAATAGAAGAATGGGAAGAGCTTTTGAAAGAGATGAATTAAAGAACTTATTAATTGGGATATTTCAAATGAAGTGCGGCGTCAGATAACATAATATTCATGCTGCGGCTCCGATGGAGCCTTGATCTGCAAGTAGGAATTTAGAGGGGCATTTCAGCAGACAATCCCTTCGGGGTTCATGAATACAGGAATGTTATCTGAAAAATCCGAAGTGCGTGAGACGAAGAGTACATAATATAACTTAGTGGAGGTGATCACTGTGTTTTATCGAAGAAAATATTATGTCGTCAATAATGAATTCGTTGACATCTTTAACAGACACTTCATTGAAACCAATTTACCTAATCAGTTGAAGAATGGAGCTCGTCTAGTTGGTAGATGGATGGTCCCACATTCAGAGAAAACAACTGAGATTTTTGCAATCTGGGAATATGATAGTATTGAAAAATATGAAGAGATTGAAACGAATATCAGAAGCGACAAAGAACATTATAAGAAGATCAATGAGTGGTATGAACTCCACGGGGGAAGAGATCATATAGCTAAGGAATATATCTATGAAGTAAAAAACGAAGAACTAATTTCTACACTATCAGACGTTAGGCGCAATCCCTAAAGTCAAGATGAATAAACCAAAGAACAATAAAAAGAAGAACCATTATATAACTTAATTGAAGGTGATACTTATGAAGGATTGGGACTACAGTAAGCCTTGGTTTCATGGTTCTCCAATATTATTAGATGAACTACTAGTCGGAAGCACAATAACTCAGGATCGAGAGTTAGCAAGAATCTTTTCACACAAACCATCTATTGTTGCTTTTGACGAGAATGGCGCAAGATTTCATAATGGTAAGTTATGTGGATATATTTACATAATCGATGAAGAAATTATAAGTGAGGATGTATACCCACATCCCGCAACTACAATGAAACCTGGTGAAGAATGGCTCATAAAAAGAGGATTAAAAGTACGAAAGATAGGTGAGACGAGAACAAGAGCTTGAAGAACAACTTTCAGGGGAAGAGGAGATAGAATTATTGGAAAAGCTAAAAAACAGATAGCTAATAGCTTTAAAATCAATAAAAGAGGAACCCCATACTCGAAATTTAAAAACAAATCAAGGAGGTGAAGTATGTGTTCAGAGATTCTCAACATGCATGGAACCCTGCGCCTGAGGAAATTAGACTGTGGGCGTATAGTAATGAGTTAATACCAGAACAAGATTGGGAATTAGCCGTAAATAGTTTTGAAAACATTCCAATGATTTGTACATTCGTTGATGATAAAGAATGCAAACATACCTCATTTTTTCTTAGTAGTCTTTATGTGTTTACCGGTGACATTGTAAGAGCGGAAGAAATCGAAGAACTCAATAAATTGTCTCAATTAATAAAGAAAATAGAAGTGACAGCAAAGTCAGAAGAGTTAAAATCATGGATTACTCGATCTAAGAACCTAATGCAAAATCCAACAAACTATGAATATAAATTTTGGGGAATTGGCTCCCAGTATGTATATAATAATGAATAACTAGATAAGAAAAAGTATTTTAAAGAAGGCGATGACATCCTACAACAACGTACTCACGCATAAAGGCTATTGCCTTTGGTTGACAGATGTTAAATCATTGAAGAGGTTAGACATAAATGCCCCAACCTAGGATAACAGCTATCTAAGGCTGGGGCGTTTCGTAAATAAAGGAACGTTATGCACCATTACCTGAAAATATTAAAGATAATACTTAAGGAGATAAATTATGAAAGCTAAACTACTCTTCTTATTTTTGATGGCGATAATGTGTTCATCTTGTCAAGAGAGTAGTCAACCGACTACTTTGAACAGCGAAAATAATTCAATAAGGAATTCTGTACTGCCTTCTGATGTAGTGAGTATAGGTGATGGAACAGAATCAAAAGAAATAACGGAAGGTCGATCAGATCCTGCTAACAATAAAATATTACCCATGAGCATTGGAAAGCTTGATTTGAAAGGAGAATTTTATGATGAAATGCTTCAAAATCCTATAGATCATGATTATGAAGTGGAATTTAATCAATTTCAAAATTCTAAAGAGATTATTACAACATTGGAATGGGGGGCATTCGAAAGCAAATATACAGAGATTTGGGATAAAGAGTTGAATCAAATATATAAAACGCTTCTTTCTAAATTGGATAAAGAACCAAGAGAGGCACTAATTGAAACGCAGAAAGAATGGTTGCAGTATCACTTAAGGGAATCAAAATTTGTAGAGGAGACATTTATTTATAATGGTTATCTTGGATCAAGAGGACCAGTAAGCTTAACCACGGTTATACGGGAGAGAACTAGGGAAAGAACAATGCAATTATTTGAATATCGATATTTACTAGATGGTGAAGTTGAGTTTGTTTACCAAAGTGAAAAATAAAGTTGAAATTTTGATCAATGTTTTTTAAGGTGATGCTTCGAATGCAGTAACGGCGTATATCTCTGTACTCAAGCTGCGGGATACAACCCTTTGGTTTTTATCTGTATAATCATGGAAGAGCACTCAGACATCATACGACCCAGCCTAAGATAAGAGTTATCTAAAGCTGGGTCGTTTCGGATACAAGAACGTTATGAGAAATTTTCGTAAAATAATTATGCTAGGAGCATTCCAATGAAGATTCAAAAACCAGTGATTATTGAAGGATACAATAATGAATGGCCAAGATTGTTCAATATCATAGAATCGGTTATTTCCAGCAAATTAAATAGTCTGGCATTACGAATTGAACACGTTGGAAGTACATCAATCCCGAGTCTTTCAGCCAAACCAATTATTGATATAGATGTAGTAATTGAATCTATGGACTGCCTACCACAGGTAATCAAAAAGCTAGAAGAATTGGGATATATCCATGAAGGTGATTTGGGGATTAAAAACAGAGAAGCATTTGCAAGAAGGGACGTTGATGTACCCTACACTAGTGTAGGCAATGAGAAGCAAGAACATCATCTATACGTATGCAATCGGGAAAGTGAAGAATTGAAAAGACATATAAGGTTCAGAGATATACTAAGAAAGCATCCCTTATTAGTATCTGAGTATGCGAATTTAAAGTTCCAACTAGCTAATAAATACAGAAACAATCGCCAAGCCTATACTGCTGGAAAGACAGAATTTATTACGAGAATAATGAATGAATACCAAGATAGTGTATTACAGAACGATGAAGACATCTGATGACAAAGTGTCTACGCTGCAGGCCATTCGGCCTTTGATTTGCAAGTTGAGGTAACCAGAGAAGCGGATTCAGCTCACAACCTTACGAGGCTAAGTCCGTCGGATCCAGTCGATGACGCTCCTTTAATCCTCTTTGGTTAGTAGATACCGTAACGTTAGCTAAAATTCCACCAATTATTTATTCAGAGGTGTAAATTCAGAGATGTCTTATACAAGACCGGTTATTAGAGAACCGTATTATGATTGTCCAAAGTGGTTTGACAATTATGTGCATCGTTCAGAGTTTCTTACGCTCTCGGGCGAGTGTACATCTTCTGAAGTTGAACTCTTTTTAATACATTTATTTGGATATAGCAATACAAATGTAGATCAATCAATGGAAGACACTTTTAATGAACTATTTGCGAATGAATCTGTAGCTATTTTGGGCGGTGTTGCTTTTTTTGAAAGTGAAGAAAAATTTATTATGCCAAGTTGTTGCTGTGGTCTAGAACAATTTAGGGAGATTTATAATTGTATTCTTAATAGAGAGAGTCCCTGGCTTGGACATGATCCCTCACCGGGAATAACTTATAAGGATAAAATGGCCATCGTCTGGTCTGATAATCCAGATTCTAATGATCGATCGGACGTTTTCCATATTAATTTTAAGTTTGAAGAAATTTTATCTTGTCTTGATAAATCCAAATATGTTTTGAAAGATTTTATTGATAAGCCGCTCTTTGAATGGATTTATCGAAGAGATCGAGATACAGCTGAAAAAATGAAAGCTAGAATGTATGAGTGGTTTCTTTAGGAATTGTGATTATTATTATTTCTAAGAAGGCAGGAACATCAGCTAACATTATATTCACGCTGCGGATCGGCTGAAGCTGATTCTTGACCCGCCAGAGGCTTTCGACAGGGAAGCAGAATCAGGCGGATAACCTTGCGAACCTAACCACGGTCGTAGCCGGCAGCTGAAGCTGTCTTAAGGTTCTCGGGTTCGTGCATACAATAACGTTAGCAGACATGCTGAGAATAACTTATAGGAGCAAACCATTTATGATTGAATTTCCAAATCAGAGTCAAATAAATGATGAAAAGGTAAAATCATTTGTTAGTTTTTTAAGAAAAGAAAAAATTGAAAGTTGTTTGATAAGTCATGGTCCAGATAGTGTGCTTCAATATTTTAGAAACAATAAATCTAAAGATAAACTCCACAAAGTTAACTCATGCACGAAGAGCATTACTTCATGCTTAATTGGAATTGCTTTCGAACAGGGATTAATTTCAGATCTTAATGCGCCGATTGTTAATTACTTTCCCTCGCTTCAACAGGATAAAGACATCCGGAAACAACGCATTACAATTGATCACTTATTGAGTATGAGTGCAGGTTTTGATTGGCCGGAGTTGGGGGAATGGAATGGCTGGCCACAAATGATACATAGTCCCAACTGGGTTGATTATATATTAGAGCGCCCATTAAACGCTGAACCCGGTGAACAAATGAACTATAATTCTGGCTGCAGCCATCTGTTATTATCAATACTTCAAAAGGTATCAAAAATGAATGCAAAAGATTTCGCTAAAAAGTATCTCTTCTCTAGTTTAGAGATTAAAGATTTCATATGGCATGTAGACCCTCAGGGAGTTAATATTGGTGGTTTCGGGCTGCACATGTCTATACAAGATATGCAAAAATTCGGTTATTTCTATTTGAACAAGGGGCGTTGGGGGAAACGACAATTACTTAGCGAAGAATGGATAGTTACTTCAACAAAACCTAAGTTTTTAACCTATGAAGATATAGGTTATTACGGTCGTCATTGGTGGGTGTCAGAAGAATCATTAGACCGATCTT
The DNA here is from genome assembly GCF_022346995.1 of Paenibacillus sp. ACRRY. GTDB lineage: Bacteria > Bacillota > Bacilli > Paenibacillales > Paenibacillaceae > Paenibacillus. The sequence continues at coordinate 174,092 of NZ_JAKRNM010000008.1, forward strand.
TTTATTTTGCTATGGGTTTGGGCGGGCAGTATATCTGTGTAGAACCTTCCCGAAATATAGTTATCGCATTAACAAGCAATACATACAGTGTTACCTTAAAACCATTAAAAGCTATTACAAAACTTTTTCAGTAACTCGAAGAAGTCATCACATCTACTAACAAATTTCCTACATCGTCGCTGTCGCTCCTTGGTCAACAAGAGGGATTTGCTCAAAAGTAAATTCAGGCGATACATTCAACCAGCTAAGTCTGACGACCCGTCCCCTACGGTCACTTAAGCTGTTTGAACGTCAGGAATGCCAAACGTTAGATGAAATCACGATGAATTTTATAAAGGAGGCGTTTCATTGAAGTATTCTACCGTTGTCTTAGATTTGGATGGCACATTTTTAAATTCTAAAAAGCAAGTCTCTGAAAGAAACATAGAAGCCGTACTTTCCTGTTATCAAAGGGGGATGAGAATAATCTTTGCAACAGCACGCCCTCCTAGAGCTGTAAAGTTTTTTCTTCCAAAAGAGTTGTTGGATATTGGAGCGTTTGTGTATTATAACGGAGCACAAACAATATGTAATAAATCCATGACCGAATTTTGTGAATCAATTCCATCTGATTTAACTTCTGAAATCATCGATTATTGCTTACATCATTATCCGCAACTCGATGTGACAATGGAAGTAAAAGATGAATGGTTTGGCTTACGCGAATATGATTATACTACCACAATGAATGCAAGGTCTAACCCAATAGTTAAATCATTGGGAGAATTAAAACAATATGAAGCTACAAAGATATTACTCGCCGGCAAGAATCAGATTCTAGGACTTATTTCAAAGTTTGGACAGCAAGTAAATGTATTGATTACGGATAATAATCAACTGATTCAAATAATGCCACTTCAAGCATCGAAAGAGTTAGCAATTACTAGACTTTGCAATATATACAATGAAGAACTGGATTCACTGATTGTATTTGGTGATCATAATGATTTAGGACTGTTCAAGTCAGCTGGATATTCAATAGCAATGGGGAATGCAGTAGTTGAATTGAAAGATATTGCAGATGAAATAACAGAAACTAATGATAACGATGGAGTAGCAATAATCTTAGAAGGATTGTGTGGGTAACTCTAGGTTACATCATCTAACACAATATACGCACTGCGAGCCATTCGGCTCTTGATCTGCCAGAAGTATATTGAGGAAGATGAATCAGGCAGATACATCCATCCATCCATTCCCCTAAGATAAGAGCTATCTAAGAGGATTGGCTGTCGCGAATACCATAACGTTAGGCGAAATTGCCTATATTATAAATCAATATTCTTCCAGCAAATATTTTGGTATTATTATATTTGACAAAATACTACAAGGGGGCATTTATTTGTTCAAGTTAAGCCAAATATTTATTGGTTATACTGATGGAAAAAAAGAGGCGAAATTTAAAGAAAACTTTGAGCAATATTATTATAATTATAATCTTAATTATGAAAAGATAATGGAAGTAGACAAATTCTTATTATTGGGAAAAAAAGGAACGGGGAAATCATTACTTTCGGAGTATATAAATAAAAATGCAATGAGTGTTCATGATTGGTTTTGCAACATTTCGTCGTACAAGCAATTTAATTTTCATGAATTAATTCATTTAAAATCTAGAGAAATCAAACCCAATGAGTATTCTTTGATTTGGGAATGGATATTATTAATTGAAATTGCTCGATTAGTTGTCACTGATCAAAGTGCTGATAGTAATTTAAGAGATAAGGTTCTAAGATTCTTTGAAAGCAATAATTTCACTTTGAAGTTGGATATGAACAAAGTTGTAGATATAACAAAAAAAGGGCAAATAAATGGAACAGTGCTTTCTAAAATATTTAGTTTATCTGGACAATTTGGGAAGGATACAAAATATTCATTAGGTAGCTATCTAGATTATATTGATGATTTCCGCGAGGTTATTATTGATTTATTACATAGCACTGAAAGTAAATTCACCGTAATATTTGATGAACTCGACGATAAATTTAGAAACGAAGAAATATATAAATCAAATATTATTAGTTTGATAAAAGTGACTGATAAATTGAATACAATGTTTTTTGATGAGCGAGTGAAATGTAAGCTTATTCTTTTGCTAAGAAGTGACATTTTTTATAAATTAAACGATCCCGATCTAAATAAAATTGAACAAGATAATTCTGTAAAAATAGATTGGGGGAATGTTACTAATTTTAATGCTCCTTTGTTTAGTTTGGTATTCACAAAAATAAAACAATCAGTGGAAAGTTTTAAGGAATTATCAGAATTTGAATTATATAGAAAACTATTTCCGCAGCGTATTCATAGTTATTTTCCTGATGAATTTATATTAGGTCGAACATACTTTCGTCCTAGGGATTTGGTTACCTATATTAGGTTGTATATTGAACAATTTCCAGATGAGACTTTCTTCTCAAAGTCGGGAATCAAAGCTGTTGAGCAAAAGTATTCTGAGTACTTGCTGAAAGAAGTTAAGAATGAAATGTATGGACATGTTTCTGAAGTAGAAATCAATGAGTCTTTTCTTCTCATTAAGCAATTCAAAAAGGTAGAGTTTACATTTGATGAAATTAAAACTTATTTGCAACAAAGAACAAATATATATAAAAACATCGAGATTGAAAGGTCTTTAAAGCTATTGTTTGACTTTAGCGTGATTGGGAATTCATGGATGGGTGAAGGTGCTAAAAAACCATTCTATTCCTGGGCGTATAGAGAAAATGTTGAAATAGACTATGATAAAAAATTTGTTGTACATCAGGGGTTAAGAAAAGAATTAACATTATAACAAATATTCGCAAGCTGTATCAGCTTGCGATTTCTTTTAGTGTTTCAGATAGTGGCAACATCGCCTAACATTATATTCACGCATCGGGTCGACTCTGTCGCCCTCGGTCCGGACAGAAGTCAGAAGTGATTTCGGAGAAGGATTTCAGTAGCAAAGAAGTAGAATCAGCTGGACACATCCGTACCACCTAACCGCACCGCGGCTGGCCCTAAAGGGCTTTAAGGTGGTGGGACGCCGTGAACACTGGAACGTCAGATGAAATTCCTACAAATAAAAGGTGATAACATGATAGATTCTTTAAAGTAATGCAAGAAGATAGGAACATCATCTAACAAATTATTCACGCGGCGGCTACGTCTTGGTCACTCACACTACTGACATTCTTGATATTCTTTCTTGTCCGGCTATCGCCGGACTCTCAGTATACGCTGAATTGTGAAGAAAGGAACGTTATCATAAAGATAAAAGGAGAAACACATGGCAGACAAACTTCTAAAACTTTATAAAAAAGACTTAAGCTTACTTCACATTATGTTTAAAAAAATGAGGTGGCAAGGGTTTAAAAGATCTATTATTCTTTTAGTGTCATGCTTCATTTTAATCATATTAATAAAATATAACTTCAAATCAGATTGGAGTAATATTTCTTTTATCTCTTTAATTATGTGTTTTGTGGTCGCTTTAAGAGATTTAACCTTAGAAAGAGATCGGATAATTGAATCTGAAAATAAAGGAAAAAACTATTACCAAGTTAGAATTGAAGGACTAAGGAAGTTTTTGAGAAATGAGAGTATTGACACAGATCCTAAAAAGATAGAATTGCTAATAAAGCTAGTAGAAAAACAAGCTGAGGAACAGAAAGTCCCATTCTTTGTAGGGAGAGGAATCCTATTGACTGTTCTTTTGCCTATTATTTCTGCTACTTATACAAATATATTAAATAAATATACTGATGATTTAACTACTGTTTTAACAATATTTTTAATTCTTTTGATAGTTATTTTATTTGTATTTATTTACGCCACTTTGTTTAGATTTATTTACGATGATTTTATCAATGGAGATTATCAAAGATATAAGACTATAGCCAATGACTTGCGAGAATTGCATTTTAAATTATTATAGTTTTATATCAGAGAATGATATTTAAAGATAAAATTATAAAATATTTGAAATCATAGAATTTAAGGGGTTATATTATGAGAGAGATTAAATTCTATTCAAGAAATGACTTGGCAAGTGGGTTTGTTTTAAAAGAAATCGAAAATTATTTAACGGAGGATAGAGCAGAAAAAGAAAAATTAAACATTAATGATCTGATTGAAATATATAATATAAAACAATATTTTGAGCATAAGCTTTACCTCCTTACTTGGACTTCGAATGAGATAGAAAAATATGAGAAGCAAGTTAATACTTATTTCAAACAGGTTGGGCGTTTTTTTCATTTCATTAACAGTGAAAACTTAGCAGATTTTTATAATGAATTGGAAATAGAATACAGAGAGGACTTTTGGGCACTTTTTGAAAAGTTTAAAGTATACGAAAGAATTGCTGATTTAAGCTTTAATCATTTTTTGAATGAAAATAATATTTGGCTTTATCAACTATTAAGGCACAAAACGTTAGTTCAACACTTTGGTAATGTTATTAAGGAATATATGTTGAGTGATCATTCAGTAGCAGAACTACTGTTAGATGAATATGAAATACAACATACAATAGATAAAGAAAAATTGATTTTCCCGAAAGAATTGACATTTTTGGAAAAAGAAAAAATAATTCTTAATTACATTAATAGCGAAAGTCCTAATTTGAATTATTTACGGCTTATTGTGAATGTACAAAGTAATAAAGACAAAATTGTGCTCTCACCAAGAACTATATTAACCGCTAAAAAAAGAGTGGAAAAAGAAGAAGAAAGACTTTTTCCTGAAAACTCTGGGATGCTAGTCGAAACTACCGTGGGTTTTTCTAAAAATCAGGAAGAAATTGTTATCTCTAATATAGATGGGCTTTCTATAAAGACTATGTACAGTAAGAAATGGTTAGAAAACAATAAAGATTACGGAACACTGTTGAATAACTTTATATACTTATTTGAATTTGTTGATTTTCAAATGAGATGTAATTTTGTAAACAAACCCAATCAAATGGGAGTAATGGAAAGAATGCTTTATTCTCGTTCTCGAAATGCTTATTTAACAGGAATGGCATTTAATCAGATGGACATGTTATCTTTATTGCAGATTCACGGGTATTATAAAGAATTATTCAGCTTAGGAGTGCGTCTTGAGCTAGTAATTGAATGGTTTTTTAAAGAATACTTGTCTAAAGAGTTTCTAGTATCAAATTTTGATATTAATATGCCCTCAACTCACTCTACATTGCTGGAGAAGTGCACTAATATAATGCCAGCGGTAGAGTCCGTTCTAAAACAATTTATGTTATATGTTGAAGAGGGCACAGTCGATTTCGAATTACTTGAAATACGCTCTGATCATCTTATATATAGCAATATCCCTTCACTAGTTAATAAAAAATATGCGTATGGTAAAGGCGAGGAATTTAACTATGCATCAGTTCTCTTTTTTTCTGATCAAAGTGGACTAAGGTATAATGAAAAAAATCAGAATAGCTATAATAACTTCTTTGAATTATTATGCAATAAACCTCTCAAGTTAGCTGATTATCCAGAATACTGTCATAACAAAATTGAGTGGTTAGTGGAAAAGAAGTATCTCAAGAATGATGATGAAGGATTTATTATTTTTGAAGATGCGGCTGTGGTTTTGGTAATGAAAGATTTATATTTTAATGAGGTAGTTAACTATTGGCGAGTTTCACTAAAGATGAGAAATGCTTTGGATAAACTTGAAACAAAGAATGTAGTTGTTTTTGAAAGTTCGTTGTTATCAAAACCTGAGCAAGAGTATGTAAATTATACGCTTAATAAGTCACAGTTTAACAACGGATTGGATTTAAGAAATAGATACAGCCATACTCAGCCTAAAGGTACTGAAAATGATAATACTCATGAGTATAACTACATGATTTTTCTAAGATTATTAATATTGTTTATGATAAAAATAAATGATGATTTCTGTTTAGCAGATATGTTATCAAAAAGAGAAGCTAAATGAGATATTTAAATTCTTTGATAAATTTAGCTCTATGTTCTCAAATGATTAAGGACAAAGTGGAAATCAACTAATAAACTCATTCAACAATTAAAAGGTAATAGAGAAATCTTCGTATATATGCGTCCCAAAAGCATGGCCTGGGAATAAGACAATCAGTATTAAGTAGCCTGTCGAGTGTTAGACAGGCTTTTTTATTGCATATAACAATTGGAAAGATGGTAAAAGAGTTGATGTTTTCGCGTTTATGATCAAATGCACTCGTTCACTGGAAAATTAAGGTTTATAGACAGAGGATTCAAAATCAATTAATCTTCTCCAAGCAAATACCCCACAGAAACCTCCAAAGCCTTAGCAATCATCACCACTTCATAATCCTGAACAAGACGATATTGACCCTCAAGACGGGAAAGACTGGTCTGACTGATATCCAAGCCCAATGTTTGCAATCTGGCGAGGAATTCTCTTTGTTTGATTCCTTTACTTTTACGAATAGCTACGACTCGGGAGCCGATTATATTTTTGTCGCCAGGTGGTTCTTGTCTATGTTTCATTATGTACACCCCTCAATTCAACCACATTGTATGAGAAATAATGGTTGTTTTAATGCGAATATCGAATTAAAATAAAATAAACCGATAACCGCATTAAAAATGACTACTCATGTCTAGCATTAACAGAACATGATGCAGTTTAGACCCATCAGAGAGGTGGATGTATGAGCCGGTTGCTTTACTTATTGGAAGAGGAACGGCGCAAGCTTAATCAGCTTGGAGAGGCATCCTTGAAGCAAGCGATTCCGTTGTGGGACAATCCTGCGGTTCAGGAACAAAGCCGGAGGGTGGATGAGCTGGTTGCACGAGTGAGTGAAATGAAGGCGAGACATCACCGAGTTGCACGATGATGAGCGAGGTACATAATGCTTAGGGGAGGGGAAGCAATGGATTTTCCACGGTGGATGCAACGAGCGATTCAAGCAAGACTGAATGAGGTGACTGCCCGGATCGAACATGATCCTGAACTGAGTCGAGTACGTGGGGGAACAGACGAAGCGTTTGAAGTTTTGTTTGCAGGTAAGGATGTCGAGCAGACACCTGAATATATCGAGTGGGAGAATCGTTATATTGTCAGCAAAGGCATAGAAAATGAGCGGTTGTATATGCAGGGACTACGAGATGGCATTCAGCTCACAGTATTCTTGTTGGGTCAGTCAATGTTGACTGACAGAGATAAGGATAGACCGGGTGGTTAATTGCTTGAAAATATGACTCATAAGAAGTGAGAAGAGCAGAGACAAGAAACCGTAATTTGTGAGTTGTTAAAAGGTTTTAACCTGTTAACGCGAATCCAGAATTGAGGGAAGCGACCCCGATCTTTAACTTAAAAACCGGAGCCGAAGCGTGAATCTATCGCTTCGGCTCCGGTTTTTAAAGCTTTACTTTTCCAAAATCCCAATCCTATTTCCCACTTACCGACTTAAACCAATCATTCACTTCTTGCGTGATCTGATCTCCGCCGTTGGATTTCCAGTTGGCGACGAATTGGTCAAAGGCATCAATCGGCAGTTTGCCGTAGATGATTTTGTTGAAGGTTTCCATTTCGGACTGGCGAAGCAGGTTCCATTTGGAGACCATGGTTGGTGTGGCTGCGCCGGTGAAGTAGTTTTGTTTGCGAATGTCGATCTGCGACATCACGACTTTGGCAGCGGCCCAGTTTTCAGGTTTGCGGAACTCGGCCATTTGTTTCTCGTATGGGGTTTCGGGCTTCTCGCCGTCAGCCAGCTTCACGAGGGTTTTCATATACAGATCTGGAATACGAGCCGGACCAGTCAGGAACGGGAACTCGTTGGAGAAGTCTTTGATCTTCTCTTTGTCACTGGTCGGTTGACCGTCTACGATATCCCAGTCGTATCCTTTGGCAAAGCCGTACTCATATGGACTGCCCGCTGCCGGGTTGGCCAGGTTATCGAGCAGGTAGTTGTAGTACAGGAAAATCGCTTCCGGATGCTTGGCATCCTTGTTGATCATGATACTGGCGTTAACGCCAGAGTTCTGCCACTTCGTACCGATCTTGCCGTCTGGACCAGCCGGAATAGGGTAGGCTTTGTATTTCGCGCCAGGTACGTTCTTGAGCAGATCCGGTGCAGGCCAGTCGGGTACCCAGTTTGCGCCAGGCAGGATGCCAGCCGTGCCAGCAGTCCAGCTTTCAGCAGACTTGCCTTCGTCCCACAGCGCGGAGTCGGTATGGATATACCCTTTGTTCATCCATTCATTCAGCTTCGCAAGGGCTTGTTTGGCACCGGGATTAATGGAGCCGTACTCCAGATTGCCGTTTTCGTCTTTGTTCCATTGTTCCTGGATCGTGCCGTAAGCGCCGAACAACCAGTCGAGCGAGCCCATCCAGGTGTTGGTGTTATTTTTCAGCGAGATCGCTAGTGGGAATACTTTATCCGGAGACAGGCCGTCCGGGTTCTCGTTTTTGAATTTGTCCATGATATTCTCTAGATCTGCGATGGTCTTAGGTGCTTCCAGGTTCAGCTTCTCCATCCAGTCTTCTCTTAGCCAGAGCAGGGTATCGTCGTTATCGGTGTACTCCAGAATCGGCATGTTGTATCTCTTGCCATCCTTGGTGAACGGGTACCACAGCTCGGGATGCGCTGCAGCATGATCCTTCAGAATTTTGTTGGCGTACTTGTCGAACAGTTCATCAATGGCGATGAATTGACCGGAGTCGATCAGCTGATTAGTGAGTACCGCGTTCGTTGGAACGGATACGAAATCAGGTAATTTCTCGCCTGAAGCGATAGCCAGCTGCAGCTTCTGTCTGTATTGATCGTCATTAGCCGGATACCATGAATCCTTATGCTTCATGCCCAGCGTTTCGAGCATCCAGCGATCGTGAACGTTGTTCTCTTTGGTGTCACCTTGCACATATTTCTTCGGCATACGAACCGAACTGAACTCAATGGGTGGGTCGTATTTTCCTTTGGCAAAAGCAGCTTCAGCTTCGGCTGAGCCGACCGTCGCCGGCGTATCGTCTGTACCATTCTCGCTGGCTGAATCGCCACTGCCGCACGCAGTGATGGTGATGAGTGCGATGACCATGAGCAAGGACCACCATGTTTTGAATTTGATCATTGTTCAATCCCCCTACGGTGTATGATCTTTACAAGTGTAACTGTACCAAGTCGGGCGGGAGGGCATCTATATGAGTTTGTTAGTTTCGATAGGACTCTATTATGCTGTTTAATGTTGGTCTCTATATTCCTGCGGGGTGACGCCGAACTGACGCTTGAACACTTTGATAAAATACGCCGGGTCCATATAGCCAATCTCCATGCTGATTTCATATACTTTTTTGGTGGTCGTGACCAGTTTGTGGCAAGCCCGATCCATGCGCAGGCGCGAGATATATTCACTGATACCTTCGCCCGTTTCGATCTTGTATATCTTCGACAGATGGGTCGGATGCAGATTGACATGATCGGCGAGCACACGCAAAGACACATCCAGATGCAGATTCTTATCCGTAAATTCCTGAACCTTCTTCACATACTCGGACCGGATATCCTTGATTTCGTTGGATGTACCTTCCTTCAGCTTGGCGAGGACGCCGAGCGACCATTTGCGCAGTTTGCCGATGGTGGAGAAGGCCTCCCCGCTCTGAAGATATTCAATATCACTGCCCATGAGGCTCGTCAGGGTCAGCTTGTTCCGGTGGGCAAGGTTGGTGAACGAAGCGGTAATGAGAAAACCAGCCTCCATGCAATGCTCCCACGATTCGGACCATTTCTCATCCAGTTCTGCGCAGACGGCGAGTATCTTCTCTTCGGCGGCATCCCATTGTCCACTCTCCAGCAGATGGATGAAGGTGGGCGGGGTGTATAGCACGTCCAGCGGACCTTGAGCCGTAGCCGTCTCCACATCGCTGACGCGCATGACAAATTCGCGCTCGTCTCCGACGATCTGCCGGAAATATGCGGAGGCCTGACGGAAGCGATCGTAGAGCTGATCCGGAAAGTTGAACCACTCGGTCATGACAATGGAGAGGGAGCCTTTCAGAAATTGTTTTACTTTGGATTGAAGCTGAATGGACTGCTTCTCCAGAATGGTCTCTTTTCCAATATCGTCATTCTGTGCCTTCAGCTGCAGTAAAAACACCACATATCCGTGTTCCTCCTTCACACCCCACACGTGCATAAACTCACCCATGATTTCCTCCGCCATGTTGATAATGGCATATTCAATCAGGGTCTGATCGTGGCTGTCATAGTGTCCGAATTCTTCATCCAACCGAACGAGCATGAGTGCGGCATCCCCGGCGTGAAAGGGCAGATCATAATTGGTGAGTTTTCGCTCCCATTCGCTGGATGAAAACCGGTGCCCCTGTAATGCCTCCAAAAGCAGTCGTCCGCGCAGATGGGGCAGATTCTCCCTTAAAGTAAACTGGGTTCGGCTCAGTGAACTGACGAGTTCCCATTCATTGTTTAATTGATCGATGGCCTTCTGCACGGCGCCCATTAATTCATCGTCTGTCGGCGGTTTGAGCAGGTAGTCCACGGCTTCGTACTGGATGGCTTTTTTGGCGTAATCGAATTCGGAATAACCCGATAACAGAATGCATTTTATTTTTTTGTCCCGGATCCGGATGCGTTCGATCAGTTCTATGCCTGTCATTTCCGGCATCTGAATGTCCGAGATCACGATATCGATAGGGTGGGTGTCGATCAGTTGTAAGGCTTCATGCGCGGAGTACGCCCTGTGAACCTGCTCGATCCCCAGGGTGTGCCAAGGCTTGGTCATGGACAGGTTATCGACCCAGTGTGCTTCGTCGTCTACGATGATCATCTGCATATTCTTTCGTCTCCCTTGGTGGTGTAAATATAAGGCCTAGAATGAAAAAATGGATACTTCTTGTGAACGAAGTCGCTGCGGATTCGAAGGGTTCTTTCGATCGCTGTTCAAGCCCCATTTCCGGATTAGATGATGGCAAGGTTGAAATGGGGCTTGAAAGGCGAACACTTCGTTTCTACAGAATCCCTTCAATCCTTCGCTTTGCTTCACATAACGTCTAACCCTTTATTTATAAACAAGGCACTTTATAGAGATGGAATTGTAATAATAGTGCCGCGCATGCTTCCTTCCAATGAGGCTTTTCTGTAAATATCCTTTAGCTTCTTCAGGTTTTTTCTGTCCTCTACGTTCACGTGTAGATATTTCGTTTCAAATAAAATGACTCAACTTATATTAATGTCGGTATCTCGCTCAGAATCTGTATCGTCCTTCGGCATCTCCCAGACAATCTCGGTGCGGAATCCGCCAAGTGGGGATGGGCCGAATTGAAGGTGGGACTGGCTGCCGAACAGATGCATGATTCGCTGGTTCGTATTCCAGAGGCCGCAGCCCATTTCCTCCTGCAGTGGCTCCTGCATTTTCAGGTTCAACGCATCGTACTGTTCCGAGCTTAAGCCGGGGCCATCGTCGTCGATATAGATTTTGCCGTAACCATCCACGCTCTCGCCGGTAATACGAATCTCCCCGGATGAATAGGACTTCGCCACGCCGTGTATGACGGAATTCTCGACCATCGGCTGAAGCATTAATCGCGGTACAGACTGGGCAAGCATGTCCTCAGGGATATCGATATGATACTCAATTCGTCCATTGCGCAGCTTCTGAATATCCAGATAGTTGATGAGCAGCTTGATCTCGTCCCGAAGCGAGGACGTCTCCCGTTCCATGCGGGTGGTGTACCGATAATATGCACTCAGATTATGCGCCATGGACACGACAGCCTGCTCGTCCTTCATCTGGGCCATGTTGATGATGTAGCCAAGACAGTTATATAGAAAATGGGGGTTAATCTGCGCCTGCAGCTGCTTCAGCGTTGCTTCTTTGGCTCTGATTTTCTCCTGGAATACATTCTCGATCAGGTCTTGAATCTGGTGTGACATATCATTGAATCGATGAAACAGGAATGAGAACTCATTCTGATCCTTGCTATGCAGCCGTACGGAATAGTCACCACGCTGCACGCGGCGAAGGCCCTGGATCAGCTTTTTGATCGGAGATTGAATGTTTCTGTACAGCAGAATCGAAGCGGATATACCCACGACAAACAGCAGCGTCATAAAGAGATAGAACAAATTTCGGCTGAGCGAAATCGGCTGCAGAATCTGATACAGCGGGACCACGTCGACCAAATGCCAATCCAGATAGGATGATTTGACTGCGCTAACCAGATACTTTTTCCCGTTCAGTTTCACAACGTCCTGTGTAGTATCCTCCGGGGAGTGTGTATCCAGATAACGAATAAGCTCCTCCGATAACTGCTTGTCTGCACTGCGATTCAGAATGGGGTCATTGCCCTTGTGATAAAGGAAGGGATCTCCCTGCCCACCTGCCTTGTACGTATCGAGCATGTTCTGAATGTTCTCGTAACTGAAGCTGGCTTCAATGACAAGATTGCTGCCGGTCAACATGCCCGGTTGAGCCAAGGAATCGGTATAAAACCAGTAAAAGGACTGCATGCCCTCCTGCGATTCCGCTCCTTGATCCCCGTAAGTCCATTGTCCGCTCATATTACGTTTCAAGTAATCCTCATCATACCCGGAAGAGCGGTTGTAGTTGGCGATAACATCCTGATTCTGTTGCGAGTATACGGCATACCGGGTGTTCCATATATCCGTGACGCCGGATTGAAGCACCATCTTCTCCTGAATGGCATAGCGGGTCTGCATCTGATCATACCGATCATCCCATATGTTCAGACCGTTAAATGCACGGACATTGGGATCTCTTGAAAGGATCAGACTGAAATCCATCATCTGATTAATGCGGGAATCGATCTGACTGGCTAGAAACGTGAGCTGTTTTGTATTCGAAATCTGCAGTTCTTTGCTGACCACGTTATAGGTGACGTTGTTCGAGTAGGTATACATGATAATAATCGGGATGAACAACAGCACGATTAAGCAGTTGATTTTGGCAAACAGGCTGAAGCGGGAACGGGTCCTTTTTTCGAATAATATAAAGCGCTTCCATATATGCATAAAAAGTCTCCTTCGTATTCGTGTTCGTAGAGGCTGGTATTCACCAGATTCCTAACAAAACCCTATCCGGCCTAACAATGTTATATAGTCAGAGCTCAGAATGGCCTGATACTATTTATAGCAGAGAACCCCATTAACACACAAAACTTTTTTTGGGAACAGGAGAAGGGCACTATGGAGGCTAAAATGGAGGGTCAACGGGTCCCACAGGCGAATGTGGGGAACAAGCTGGAACAGAAGAGAAAGAAACGTTACAAACAGCCGTGGGTACTGCACTTCATGGTGCTGCCAGCGGCCATTATGGTTTTTATTTTTTCGTATATTCCGATGTCGGGTATATTGATGGCATTTCAGGATTACAAGCCTGCGCTCGGTTTCACGGGTTCGGAATGGGTGGGACTGAAGCACTTCAGGTATATGTGGGAAAATGATTATTTCCTGCAGATTACGTGGAACACGCTGTTCTTTGCCTGCTCCAAAATCATTATGAATCTGATCATCCCGTTTGTCTTCGCGCTATTGCTTAATGAGGTACGGAAGATGGCGCTGAAAAGAACCATTCAGACACTCGTGTATCTGCCACACTTCTTGTCCTGGGTAACGCTGTCGGGTATCCTGATCGACATTCTGGCACAGACGGGTATTCTCAATCAGTTCCTTGTCTCGGTATTTGGCATCAAGCCGATTTTCTTCCTGGGGGACGGTAACTGGTTCCGGTTCACAATTATCGCGAGTGATGTTTGGAAAGAGTTTGGTTTCAACACGATTATCTTCCTTGCGGCATTGTCGGGCATTAACCCATCACTGTACGAAGCAGCTGAAGTGGATGGGGCGGGACGCTGGAAGCAGACGATCTATATCACGATCCCGGCGCTGATTCCTATCGGAATCGTAATCGCCACACTGGCACTGGGGAATGTGCTTAACGCCAACTTCGACCAAATCTTCAACTTATATAGTCCATTAATCTACCAGCAAGCGGATATTATCGATACGTTCGTGTATCGTGAAGGTCTGCTGAGTGGGCAGTTCAGTTTCGCTACCGCGGTGAATCTGTTCAAATCGGTCATCAGTCTGATCCTCATCGTAATCTCTTACCGACTGGCCTATCGATTCGCCGGATACCGAATTTTCTAGAAAGGATGATGACGAGCCATGTATCATAAAACGCTACCCTATCGCATATTCAGCATCTTCAATAATGTGTTCCTGACCATCCTTTCGCTGCTCTGCCTGCTGCCTCTATATCACTTGCTGATGGTATCGCTTAGTTCGTCCGCACCTGCGAATGCTGGTCTGGTGACGTTCTGGCCGATTGGTTTTACGCTCGAAGCATATGCCAAGACGTTCGATAACGCCAATTTCCTGTCCTCCCTGTGGGTGTCCGTGGAGCGGACGGTGCTGGGAACTGGGCTTGCGCTCATCGTCAATACGATTGCTGCCTATGCGCTCTCCAAGGAGACACGTGTGTTCCGCGCACGTAACATCTATCTTTGGTATTTTGTCGTCACGATGCTGTTCAGCGGAGGTCTCATTCCGGGGTATATCCTCATTCTGAAGCTCGGGCTGATGAATACATTGTGGGCACTCATTCTGCCTGGACTAGTGGCGGTATTCAATATCATCCTGCTGCTGAATTTCTTCCGCACGGTGCCGAAGGATCTGGAGGAGGCTGCATTTATCGATGGAGCAGGACACTTTCAGTCGTTCATCAAAATCTATCTGCCTGTCTCCGTGCCTGTTATCGCCACCGTCTCTCTCTTCATGATGGTTGGTCATTGGAACGCATATTTTGACGGGATCATCTATATCCGCGATTCGGAAAAGCTGCCACTCGCGACGTTTATGCAGACGATTATCGTGCAGGCCGACATGACGAAGCTTGATCCAGAAGCGATTGCGAACCTGTCGCAGCGAACGATTCGGGCGTCCCAGATTTTTATCAGTGCGCTGCCGATCCTGCTCGTATATCCGTTCTTACAACGGTACTTTGTAACGGGGATTGTGGTGGGGGCAGTGAAGGAGTAGCCGCGTGAAGCGGATGGATTCGGTTTGTGAAAAGGGAGTTGCTGAACTGGCCTCAGGCCAGGGAGGTGGCTCTTTTTTATGTGAAAAAGATGTAATTACCTTAATTTGAATTAAATGGTATTATAGGTGGGGTTCCGAGCGTTAGTATTTTGACCACAGGGGGATGAGTAAGAAGTGAAGAAGATGCTGGTTGTTACTCTTGCTTGTGTATTATTAAGCGGATCCATGGCTTTTACAGCTACAAGTGCACCAAAAAAGATAGACATCGTACTTAATGAAAAAGAAATAAAGACCCAAGCAGGTACTGAAGCTCATCAAAAATTAATGGAGGTAAAGATTGACGAACAGATCTTCCAGTTAGTAGAAGGAACTGATTATATCAGCTCTGAGGGTCATATACTGGTTTCGCCTAGCTATATCATTAGTGTGCTGGATTTCGCTGTGCCTGGTAAAGGGATATGGTGGGATAACCAAGCCAAAAGTGTAATTTTTGCATATGTAGACATAGATGATTACCCCAAGCCAAGGTTAACCTTCAAGGTGGGAGAAAGCCATTTTACCGAATTCGACAAACAAATTGAATTAAAGAGTAAAACCATAATGGTGGATGGCAGAGTTTATTTACCGCTAAGAGCCATTAGTGAAGCATATGGAAAAGAAATCCATTGGGAATCCAATAACGGTCAGAGTGTGATCCGAATAACTACAAAAAATCAGCAGTGAGCGATACAAATTGCGAAGAAGCGGTGCAAACTCCGTTGCCCATACAGTCCCAGTCCTGTTATAATTCCGGTATATCTATTGCATTGGGGGTTATACCGTGGCAATATTGGCAGCGCCGGATTGCTCGTTCGCTAGAAAGGCCTTACGCAAAGCCTGTTAGGGGCGGACTTTGTGTAGGGCGCGACGAGAAGAACATCGATCGCCCTGAGTGAAGCATAACGTATCATCCCGCAGGCTTTGCACCTTATTTGTTTTACCAATAAAAATAAGGGGCTGAAAGCCATGCAAACATCATTTATCCACAATCATCAATTTAATTATATTCAAAAACAAGCTGATTTCCTGCTCAAAACGCTACGCTCGGTCGTGGATCGAAAAGTATTAGAAACTGTCCGTTACACAGTCGGGACGAATGCAGTCGGCATCTTCAATGAACTCACTTCGGACCAGAAGCAACTGCTGGAGCAGTTATCCACTTATGACACAGCACATGAACTGCAGTCATATCTGAATCGACTCGAAGCACATCTGATTCCATTCCCACAAGTGTCGGCGAAACAGATTCAGAAGCTATTTCCGAAGGCGAAGAAACTCAAACTGCCCGATCTGGAAACGGTCGATTACGCACGTACGACCTATCTGAGATGGACGGATATTGCTACCAATCGACTGTTCATTGTGTACCCGTACGAAGAGAAGTTTCTCGGCATCGAGGGACGGATTACGGCTACGAACAAGAAAGGGTACTGCATGTTCTGTAATCGTCATCAGGAGCTTGGATTCTTCAATGTGAAGACGAAGGGTCATTCGCCGGATAACTTTGCTTCCATTGGCCAGTACGTATGCGTGGATAGCACGGCTTGCAACCATAGCATCACTGACATCAGCATGCTGGAGAAGTTTCTTCTTTCGACAATAAAATAACACTTAAAACAGACAGGGTCGCTCTCCGGAGCGACCTTTTTGGTTTGATTAATGCGCGTTGTCTCATTTAAGATTACCAAACTAACGTATGGTTAGCGTATGTCCTTATCATAATTCAGTCCCAACTGATGCGCCTGACTAAGCAGGTTCTCATAATGCTCGGGCTTGGCATCCAACGTCTCATACAGGAATTCAACGCTGGAGTTAGGGACGCCGCAGTAATCTGCAATCCCTACATTGAGCAGGTTCGTGATCGATTCATCGTAGTTTCGCTTCTTCATCTGTTCTTCGGTCACGCCTGCAAGCGCGATCCACGTGATCTTCTGATGGTGAAGCTTGTTCGAACCGTAGGCAAATCCGTTGTTCATGACACGATCCACATACCCTTTCAGCATGGCTGGCAGATGCCACCACCAGAGAGGAAATACAAAGGCCACAGCATCATGCTTCTTCAATCGCTCCATCTCCGTTTTAACCTCAGGGGAAAACATTTGATTCGGTTGGGTGTAATCAGGTTCATCCATGCCTCGGAGAATAGGATCGAAGCCTATCCCATGTAAATCCAATATCTCAACATCGTGACCAGCCTCAGTAAGACCTTGCAGAAAACGATCGGCGGCCTGAAATGTAAGGGAATCTTTTCTTGGATGAGACACAACAACTAATACGTTCATGATTATATTTCACTACCTTTCTACAGCGCTTGTTTGGTAGCCACGCTTCATGGCTGATGCTATTATAAACAGGGATGATATATTCTGGAAGAACGCACTTTGAAGTTCTATAGGAAGATTAGAGTGCTATAGGAACATGAAAGTACCCTAAATAGACCCTGAATTGTGCCTTATTGTGGGGCTGAAATAATACATGAAAAAGCAGGAAACAGCTATGTTTTACCATGGATGTAGTCTTTTGGATATAGTCTGATGAAGGAGAGATAAAAGTTGACAGAAGACCATAAAGCCGGCGCTCCCAAAAAGTATAAAGTAGGTGTGGAGGCGGCCTTGGAAGTAATGGGCGGAAAATGGAAGCCTCTGATTATTTACCACTTGATGACAGGAAGGAAACGCTCATCAGAACTTAGGAAGCTGATACCTGAAATTACGCAAAAGATGCTGACGACGCAGCTAAGAGGCTTGGAAAAAGACGAGATTGTGCAAAGAAAGGTGTATTCGGAGGTTCCCCCTAGAGTGGAGTATGAGTTAACAGACTACGGTTGGGGATTAAAACCGGCCTTGGACCAATTGTGTTACTGGGGGGAAGAGCATCTGGATAAGGTTTACGGGGATAAGTCCAAAGTGTTGGAGGAATTTTGAATCACCGGTGTGTTGAAGAGTTAAAAACAAGCTGGGGACGGGGAGGAGAATGAAGTAATGAAAACAATAGAGGAATTCCTAACAAGTGATTGGTACAAAAATGTTACGGCTGAACTCGTTCAGCTTAAACCAGATATCAAGTTTGTTGAACATGCCAATTATGAAGCGGAGTTATTAATGGATTCCTTTAGAGAACGGATGTATACTCTGCACGGCTTCGCTATCTCGTCTCCAACAGAGGAAGAATGCGTTCAATGGATTATGGAGCAATTGGCCCAGGACAAGGAAAATATCATGTCTTATGTTGTTGCTCGTCTAACATTCAGTGAGCAGCTGGACGATGACCCGGACGGGGAATTTCGGGAAGGCGAGGAGCTTGATGAGGGGGATCGATCTGAAGTTGTCGAGATTCTGGGTTTTACGAGATCAGTCATCTCTGACACCGTTATTGAATATGATGTGGTCAAAAATCATCCCAAACTGTTAACCGGGTATTTCAAACGCACACGAATTCCAGGCGCAGCTAAATTCTCCTCACAAATTAAAAAAGTATACGCTTCAATCGAAAGCTAGTTGCCGTACTCTGTTAGTGAGAAGATATTCAAAAGACTCCAATACTATATAAGCTATCTGTAAATTTTAAATAATTTTAAAGAGAGGTTAAACATAATGATAGATATCTCCCACGTAGCGCCGACAGAAACAATTAAGATTATTATAGGTGCTTCATCACAGAAATATGAAGGATGGATACAGACACAAAAGGATGAATTGGATTTGCTACGATTAGAAGATTGGGAAGAAAGTTTCAAGGATCGAAGGATTGAAGCAATTTTATCAGAACACGTTTGGGAGCATTTGACTTATGAGGAGGGAGTGCAAGCTGCGAAGATTTGTTATAAATATTTGAAAACGAGCGGTTATATCCGTTGTGCAGTTCCGGATGGATATTTTCAGAATAAAGAGTATCAGAGCATCGTCAAGATTGGAGGGCCTGGACCACTAGATCACCCGGCGGCAAGTCATAAGATAGTACATAATTATAACACAATAACTAATATGTTTGAGGAGGCAGGCTTTGAAGTAGAGTTATTAGAATATTGTGATGAAGGTGGGAAGTTTTATTTTACAAATTGGAACCCTGAAAATGGATTTATCTACCGGTCTAAGAGATTTGACCATCGGAATCAGAATGGAAATTTGAGATTTGTATCATTAATTGTTGATGCTAAAAAAGTGCAGGGTGTCTGATGAAGTGATGCTCTAAACTAGTTTTCTACTTCAGGCTAAGGCTCCCTTCCAACACTGGGATCTTGGAATGAGTTTTAAAGGTAAGAAGCATTTGTAAGCGTAGTCATTACAATTTCTAATGTTGCTCTTTTACTTCCAATGATTTGCTATGTTATGGACAAACTCGTGCACAACTAATAGTCAATGAACTACCAGTTAACATGATATTAGAGGAGGTCACCGAATGAACAAGCATAGTGTTTATGAGACAAACAGCTTATATTGGAATACCCAAGGAAATGACTTTTTAGAAGCCATTGTACTTCCCTTGTATGGCGCATTCACCTCAGAAGATAAATGGCGACTATTTGGTGATGTTTCAGGAAAGAAAATGTTAGAGATCGGATGTGGAAATGGTTACTCCCTGAAATACCATGGGGATCGCAACGCAGCTGAGTTATGGGGAATGGATATCTCAGAGAATCAGATTGAAAAGGCAAAGCAGCATTTGTCGGCGAACGGCCTTTCCGCAACATTGATCTGTTCCCCTATGGAAGAAGAGTGCGGCATACCTGTCCAATATTTTGATTTTGTCTATTCAATCTATGCCATAGGCTGGACAACCGATCTCGAAGGCACGTTCTCCCGGATTGCTTCTTATTTAAAAAAAGACGGCGTATTCATATTCAGTTGGTCTCATCCCATACATAAATGTATTGTTGAAGAAAATAATCAATTTGTATTTAACAAGCCTTACTTCGATGAATCCTGGTATTCGGTATCGCCTGATTTTGTTCAGGGTGATCTCACCTTATCGGATCGTAAATGTTCAACCTACATTAATGCACTGGCCAGAGCAGGATTTGTGATCGAACAAATGATCGAAGAAACCGACAACGAGATATTGCAAAGGCATGATGGAAGCAAGAATAATCTCGCAAACAGAGCGAAGATGTTTCCCGTAACTTTTGTTATTAAAGCCAGAAAACTTTGACTGAGAGGAAATAACCAGAGTGAACAATACATGGACCATTTGCATATCAGGAGATTATGACTTGAATTTTCTTATGTTTGTGGCAAGTGCACATGGACTGTTGGCAGATGAATTCGGAGAAGGTACGTGGCCTGGGGGTCAATTTTCTAATGGTGGACGAAGTAATGAAAAGTTCAAAGGGCAGTGGAATGAGCTATGGAAACAATGTGTCTATAATAAAGGACTGATTAAAAGTGGAGTCCAGAGAAGATTGATTTTGGATCCTCCTGAGTTTTCAATGGTAGATAAGGATGTGAGGGCTGTTCTAATCCATATGTGGCCTTCTTTTATTAAATGGTGGAACATGCCTGCAGGCGGCCAAGCGGCGATGCACTACTGGGAAGGTGCGCCGAATCTTTTGTCTTTTGTACAGGAATTCGAAAGTCAGGTTGGAAGAAAAATCAAACCTTTTAAGTTAGATATTGATTTGGTGTATACAGGTTTAAGAGAACCCATTGAAGTGAATGAACAATTTATGATCATGCCAGTTAAAATTGATTATTTATTGAACAGGAATTGGTGGATGAAGAGATTTGAAGAGCGTTATTAAGTATTTTGAAGAAGCATCATACTAGACCAGCTACTGCGAATTAAATCATGACCAAAACCCTCTCGAAAGGATATAGCTCAATGAGACGAGTTGACGTAGCCTATGCATTAATCCTGGATGATACCACATCCAAGATTCTAATGGTCAAGAATAAAGGCAATACCAGTTGGTCGCTGCCCGGTGGTGCGGTAGAAAAGGAGGAAACGTTGGATCAAGCAGCTATCAGAGAAGCCAAAGAAGAAACAGGACTTGATGTAAAAGTCCATGGGATCATTGCCATCAATGAATGTATATTTGAGAAAAAGCAGGAGCATGCCATCTTTTTCACGTTTAGAGCTGAGATTATTGGAGGGAGCTTAGAGCTTGTAAGGCCTCATGAAATATCCGAAATTGCCTGGATGGATGTAGACAAAGCTGATGAGCTAATGCCTTATTATAAGAACGGCATACGGAGTCTAGCCCAGGGGAACGAGATTCCTCATTATGACCAAGGGAGAAAGTAATGCGGTTATACTTCTAAAAATGGAGTGATCATATGATCGTTATGATTAATGGAGCGTTCGGTTCCGGTAAAACGTCAGCAGGAAAGATGCTCCGACCCTTGATCGACAATAGTATGATATACGACCCAGAAGAAATAGGCTATATGATCAGAAAACTCATTCCGGAGGAATGTATGGATGAGAATGAGCGTACGGGCTAATGCGGAGATGAATTTGGAGGCTGGCAGTATCAACAAGCGCCGAAGGTTGTTCATGCTCTGAAGGATGATAAGTTTGGCATACACCTGATAACGGATAGATAAAAGTAAAGAATGGTGGTGTGAGTCTCCTTGCTCAACTTACAGAAAACGGAGAATACAACATTCAATGAACTGAATGATTATGTTTTACGGGTTAAAAATGTGCTATCTACTACAGCAGCTGCAACTTGCATTATTCATCATGACCGAATCGTGAATGAATGGTACTCAGGGGTACATAGTAATTCCACAGGCAGTCGAATAGTGGATGAGGAATCTCAATTTCATGTGGCATCGGTTCGAAAGACATATTTAGGACTTGCCATCAGTCTTGCCTTATATGAAGGGAAGATTTGCAGCATAGATGATGATGTTGCCGACTACTTGGATGATGTGGATACCTTGGTAGCGGGAAACACAACGATAAGACATCTGCTAACACACACCCATGGTTTAGGTGATCTGCATCATCGATTGTTTTTGCCAGGGACGGACTGGAAATACAATAATGTTGGAGTCAATCTGCTCATTAATATCATTCAAAAATTGTATCAGATGCCACTATCTCAACTACTTGAAGATCGTGTTTTTACACCCATGGGTTTTAGTCATACCGGTTGGAGAAAGGAACCAAATGAAAAGTTAGTTTGGCTCCTCAATGAACAATATAACGATAATCAAGGCGATGAAGCCAACTTATTTGTGAGTACCAAGGAATTGGCCTACTGGGGTTATTTGCATTTGAAAAGGGGCGCTATGCATGGGCAGCAAATACTGCCGAGAGGAGTTTTTGAGCAAGCGACGACAATCATTAGTCCTCCAGATCTCGGACACCAATTACCGAGAAACGGTTTCTTTTGGTTTGTGCAGGATGAGCCGCGTGCTATGACGGAGCTCGGGGATGAGCTTCCATCCGGTTCTTTTCAATCCTTGGGCATCACCGGCTGTGCCTGCCTTGTCATTCCGAAGTATCAAACGGTAGCGGTGAGAATGTACAATCAAACCGGGCCCAATCCAGCAGGATATGATTATCTAGAGGATATCAAAACATTTGGAAATCTGGTTAACAAATGCGCCCAAGATCTATAATCCCTGAAATTCGATCTACAGAATGATAGAAGGATATAGACAGTGGCGAAAGGAGGACAGCCCTATTATGGAAGACGTTTCGGAACATAATCAATCGCAATCCATACAATCCCTCCAATCAACCATTCTTAAATCCGAAAATGCCCTGGCTCAGATGACTCAGAAAGGGGCAAATACGACTTTAATAGAAAAGAGACTTAAGGCACTCCGTATTGGTTTGTCCATACTTGAACATGTGTGGAATCACAAACCTCATCCATATACCCTGGGAGATGTGACTGAAGCTCGCAGTGTTCTTACGGGTTTAATGCCATCCATTGACAACTCACTTGCTAAGGCTAAGGAAGGCAGTCCTCAGAGAACTCTTCTAATAAGGAGAATCCAAGCATTGGAACTGGCTGTTCAGGCGATGGATGATCTAATGAAGGAGGAACACCAGTGAACAGTTACTATGGAGAACTTTGCACGAAGATATATGAAAGCGACAAATCGTTAGCCGAAGGAAGAGAGCTTGATTTTTACCTTTCGTTTGCTGACAGAAAAGATATACATGTGCTTGAACCCATGTGTGGAAATGGTAGAATGTTGATCCCTTTTATGCAGCGTGAAATACAAATAGAGGGATTCGATATATCCGAAGATATGCTTAAGGTATGTAAAGAAAAAGGTGAGCGATTAAATCTGAAGCCTCATGTATATTATCAAAAGATTGAAGACTTTGTAAGCTCCAACCAGTTCGATTTAATTATGATTCCATTTGGATCGTTCTCGCTGCTTCCCAGTGAATTAGTGAACCAGAGCCTGGCCAATCTGCAATCTGCGCTTAAGGCGGAAGGTAAACTTCTATTGACGATTATGTTAAAAGGGAACGACGTGCAAGAGATTCCAGAATGGAGAGAAACGGATCGGAAGGTTGTAAACGATGAATTAATTGTCTTATCTAAAAAAGTTCAGTATCGCAAAGAGCAATCCATGCTCGTAACGGAGCTGAAATATGAGTTAGTCAAAGACGACAAAATTGAAAAGACAGAAGTCATGAACTTCCCTCTTCGTTTGTATGATATGAAGGAGTTTGAAGATATTCTTAGAGCAAATGGTTTTCAACATATTCATTTGCATGAAGTGAAGGATGGGTATGGGGAAGGCACCTATTTTCATGTGTTTGAATGTTCCTTGTCCGATCTTAGCTAGTGAGTAACTTAAGTAATCATCTATTATGGTCAAATGATTGAAAGGAGTGATGTGGTATGAAAAACATGAATTCAAGCAGCATTGACAGAGAACTAAGAGGTGTTTGGATTTAACACAGGGGAATGACGACGTGGTTCCTCTGCGTAATTTGGGTAGGAGGAATCTAATATGGGAATTAGTCTGAAGCCTGTAACCGCTGACAACTGGTATAGTTGTACCCAATTGGAAGTAGCAGCGCATCAAAAGCAAGTATTTCCGGCCCCGGTCGTATACTGGATTGCTGAATCCAAGTTTGTCACTGATTTTCAACCAATGGCGATATATTTCGGTGCAACTATCATTGGTTTTCTTGTGTATTGTACGATACCGGATCATGAAGGAAACTACTGGATACCAGCTCTAATGATTGATGGACAATATCAAGGAAAAGGTTATGCAAAAGAATCGATGAAACAATTGATCACATTAATGAGAGAATCATTGAACTGCCAAAAAATCATGATCGGACATAGAGCAGAAAATGCTGCTGCAGGTCATGTATATGAATCTCTGGGATTTAAAAGAGTAAGTGAAGAGTTAATTGACGGTGAAGTCGTTCGTGTTCTGACCTAAACGAATGGATTAAGGATCCGAAAATTCAAGGGTTGCTGTTAGAGAAGTTAATTAGTGAGCATGTAGATCTCCCTAGTGTCATCTAAGGGAGATCTACATCGTAAATGCGATAAAGAATAACGAAAGATATCATACTGGAAAATTGGGAGATTAATAATGAGTAGAAGTCTATATATCATATCTGGGCCCGCAGGGGTTGGGAAATCCACAACTTCAAAAATGCTAGTTCAAACTTTAAATAAAAGCGCGTATATTTCTGGAGATGAGGTTAGTCATTTCCCAGTGAAAGGACGGGGTAAACCCTGGTTAGACAAAGAAACAAACGACTTGACATGGAAAAACATATCCTCTTTGACAACGAATTTAATAGATTATGGTTATGATGTAGTTGTTGACTATGTGGCATTTCCAGAAGACATCGATGGATTGATAAAAGAATTAGCAAATTATGATGTGAGGATAGTGTATGTGGTATTAATGGTGGATCGTCAAACCATTATGTATAGAGACGGTCTAAGAGCGATAGAAAATCAAATGAAAGAAAGAAGCATAATACTGCTCAATGAATTTGAAAACAATCCCAATCTAAAAGAAGCGAATAAATTATATACAAGCAATTATACGGAAGAACAGCTACCTGAAATCGTTCATGAAATTATTAATAACGATAAGTACAGTTTGAGATGATTTGAGGAGTTCTAGTCCTAATAAGGAGGTATTACATTGTCTAGTCCTAATTTGCTCGTTCGTGAAGCTGTGAAAGAAGATATACCATTTCTGATAGAATTGAATGACCAATTTAATGGAGTTCGTCGAAGCCGGGGAGAGGTGGAAACGGACCTTTTAAATGGAAGAGAAGTTATTGTAGTAGCTGTAATGGAAGAGCAAGTCGTTGGATTTACATGCGGACAGATCTATAAATCGTTTTGCTATGCAGAGCATCAGGCTGAGATCACTGAAATGTACATACAAGAATCAGCACGCAGGAATGGATTGGCCGGAATGATGATTGAACGATTGGAAGGAATATTTAGAGAATCTGGAGTGGGAGATATCAAAATTCTGACAGGAAATAAGAACACTAAGGCGATAAAAACATATGAAAGAGCAGGTTATGACCGGGAGGATGAATTCGTATTTGCCAAGGAATTGAAGTGAATTTCCAGAATTGTATTTAAATATTTCTAAAGGAAGGCGGGTTGAAAAGTGTTACGATACCATTTTTTCCCCATGACCAAGGATAGAGCCTTGCAGATTTCAAAGTGGCAGTACGAATATCTGTATTCAATGTATGACATGGATAGTAGTGAGGACAGCATTTTGGAGTTGATGAATGGAGAATATTATTACGCGTTAGATGAACACGATGATCTGATTGGTTTTATATGCGTAGGCGAATCAGCACGGGTCCCAGGCGGATATGCAGTTGGTATCTATTCAGATCTGAGGAAGTTAGACATTGGTTTGGGATTGAAGCCTGACTTGACGGGAAACGGCAAAGGTCAGGGGTTTCTATCACAGGTCCTTTCATTTTTGAACAATCAATCTAGTGGTCGTGAGTATCAATTAGTCGTTGCAGCATTTAATGAGAGAGCTATCAAGGTGTATGAGCGGATTGGGTTTGTGAAAGAAACACATTTTATGAGTAAGTATGAAGAGAAGGAATTAGAGTTCATTTCAATGAGTTACATTAAGAAAAATGTGTAAAGGGATATACCAACTTTAATCGTTTTGGAGGTTGTTATGGTATCGGTTAAATTACACACAGATAAGCCTATCTCGCCATCCGATCTAATGAGTCTATATCACGATGCTGGTTGGTGGCCTTATCGGGACAAAGACGGGATATTAAAATTACTTTCGTCTGGTATAGCGTTAGGAGCTTGGGAAGATGACGTTTTAGTTGGTTTCTCTAGAGCTATTTCCGATGGAGTATTCCGAGCATATATAGAAGATGTTGTTGTATTAAGTAGTTACCGAAATAAAGGGCTAGGTAAACTAATGATTGAATGGCTTCTGGAGGAGTTGAAGGTTGATGTCATTAGTTTATTTTGCAGTGAAGATTTGGCTGGCTTTTACGAGGAGACCGGATTTAAAAAGACAAAACAAATTGTGATGCACTATAAACATTAACAAGATTAGCAAGGATTTATGAGTTTTCTAGAAAGGAGACGTACAAATGCAAGGTTATAATGTCCTCATGATTTACAACAAAGATATGGATAAGCTGCTTATGTGTAAGCGATTAAGAAATCCGTATAAAGGTTTGAGTAATCTGGTCGGAGGAAAGATAGAACAAGGAGAAACTGGCATTACGGCAGCTTATCGCGAACTTTTTGAAGAGACCGGAATATCGAGTAAAGATATTGTTTTACATCATTTAATGGACTTCAAATACTACGTTCAGGAATGTTATGTGGAGGTGTATGTTGGCAAGCTAAAACATGATTTAGCGGTCTTTGGAGATGAAAATGAATTATATTGGTCCGATCTGAATGAAGATTTTTTTGATATGTCGGTCTTTGCTGGTGAAGGGAACATCGGGCATATGATTGAACAAGTTAAAATGGCTGAGGGTCAAATTTTCACAGACCATCATGATAACTAGGGTTTCATCACTTCTGGATGATTTGAAGAGATCTAATTAATCACTGTATTCATAAGGAGTTTATATGATAAACGATGCAAGGCTTGAGTTCATACTAAGTTCAAGAGAATATCTACAACACCTCCCTGAATTGCTGGAAGGAATTCAAGATATCAATTGGCCTAAAGCATATCGTATCGTTGAATTTTTGAATAAGCATGATGTGGAAGTAGCTCCTCATGTGAAAACAATTTTATTAACTGAGGATACGGTATGGAGATACTGGATGCTTACCGAACTGGTCTCAAAGTGGTCAAAAAATACGGTTGAAATAGTAAAAAGTGAACTTCTTGTCATTGCGGATGTATTGGATATTTATGAAGAGACCGATCTAGAGTCACTGAAGATTCTTTTAACAAAGGAAATCGTGGACTGGCCTGATGTTAGGTCATTAGTGGTAGCAAAAGAAGAAACAATACATAGTGGATTGTCAGGCTTCACGACAGAACAAATAGAAGAATTTAAGGAGCTTGAAAAGCTTAGACAGGAAATCATACAAACGGACACTAGCTTAATTCTACGATTTGTCGAAGAGAATGAGCAAGCATTGAAAAAGAAAGATAAATATGCGACATTATCGAATTACTTTGTTTCATTAGAGGAATTAAAAAACAAACATATTAGCACGGAGTAAACATCAAAACCATTGAAAATCATTCTATTTATCCCATGTGGAGAAGGATGTTATGTCTTACAAAGTATTCATACACTAGAGTTTTTATTTAAGTTTGCCAAATGTATAAAAATGGAATAAAATGAGGTTTGGAAATCAAACGCCCCACCTAGATAAGAGGCATCTCAGGTCGGGGCGTTTATTCGTTTACTAGAGGGGAGATTGCTGTGGAGATAGCATCCGAGGTAATTGAAAGTATGTTAGTTAAGTTTAGATCTGAAAGGAAATGGACTCTTCAAGCGATTGCCCAACTATCGGAAGAAGATATTAATTGGGCACCAAATCCAGATAGTAATAGTATTGCGAACCTGATTTCTCATATTCGCGGATGCGTTCACTCAAGAATCGAAACAATCTTCTTAGATATCGTAGATACAAGGGACAGAGATAAGGAGTTTGAACGAGGACTTAAATTGACTAATGAACAGGCTTATAACATGACCAAGGAAGCATTTGATATCGTCATTCAATATCTGGAACATCTCAGTTCTAACCTGCAATTGTTGTTATCTCAACCATTCATCAATCGCCCGACACTTACATACAGCCAAGTAAACAATGAGACAACGGTTCTGAATTTAATGATAGCGATGGTTAGAGAGATACACTATCACACCGGACAAATTATATATGCAGCAAAGATAAGAAAAGGAGAACTAAAATGGCAGTACGATTAAACTAAATACTTAGGAGGGTGAAATGAGTAGAAGAAAGAGGATTGCAGAAATAGCTGAAGAGATGGCTTCAAGGCCGTTGATCGGAAATGAAAAGAAATGCGGTCCGGATTTGGAGCCAATCTTGAGATACTTTCCCAGGGAGGACAAAAGTATAGGTTTCGATTGGTGCGCTGCATTTGTATACCATTGTTGTACTCAGGCCGGTGTGAATTTACCTGTTCGATATCCAGAACCCGTCACACGCAATTTTGCATGGGTAGAAGCGTGGTTAGAGTGGGGTCAGTTGTACGGCTTTTATCATCATATAAGTGACCGTTCTTTCGTTCCAGCACAAGGGGACCTAATCATTTTCGACAACATCGTAGGGAATGGTCCGAATGATCATATCGGAGTGGTGCTAGAATTTAAACAGGATAAGGTTATAACGGCAGAAGGGAATTTTAACAATAAATCAGGAATATTTCATAGAAGGCCAGATCAGATAAATGGATATATAAGAATCGATGATAAATATGAATATGTTTGAAAATGTGCTTTATTGAAGATGGAACTTCGCTTAACAGAATATTTGCGCTGTGGGCATTCGGCACTTAATTGATGGTGGGATTAATTCTCACCAAGAGACGTCTGTTCAGTAATAATGATGTGGATACAAAATTATGAAATGTATAGGTGGTCAAAACATGAATTCAATTCTTAAGCCATATGTATTGAATGTGGAATTATCCAGTGATCTAAATCAAAATATTCACTCATTCTTCAAAGCACATAATGATCAAGAAACCCTGAAACACACATTAGACGTTGCCACAGAAGCAAAACGAGTAGCGGGATTATTTGGAGCCGACCCTGAAAAGGCAGAACAAGCGGGGTTATTACATGATATTAGTAATGTGGTTCCAATTAGTGAAATGTTAGATCTGGCCAAGGCATTATCGATAGAAATCATGGATGAAGAATATAAGTATGATAGAATCATTCATCAGAAATTATCTAAAGCTATGGCAAAAGAAATATTTCAAATCAACGATCAAGAAATATTAAGTGCAATCGAATGTCATACCACGCTTAAACCACAAGCAAGTTTACTGGATAAAGTACTATTCATTTCAGACAAAATATCTTGGAACTTACCAGGAGAGCATAGTTACTTGCAAGAGATACGAACTAAAGTAAATGAATACAAACTCAATGATGGAATACTCATCTATCTGAACCAAGTATGGGAACAACGTTCCAAGCTTAAATTAGTACATCCCTGGCTTATAGCAGCTAGAGAAGAATTGATAGAAATGAATCGCTAACGAAAGGAGAATAATATGCCTCAATTTCCCGTATTAGAGACAGATCGTTTCGTATTAAGAGAGATTAAACAAGAAGATTCAAATGATATATTTCATTATTTTTCTTCAGATGAAGTGACGAAGTTTTATGATGTAGAGAGTTTTACAAGTGTTGAACAAGCGGAAGAGCTCATTCATAGATGGAATGATCGGTTTAATCAAGAACAGGCCATTCGCTGGGGAATTACTTTGAAATCGGAGAACAAGGTGATTGGAACATGTAGATTTCATGGTTGGGTGAAAAATCATTACAAAGCTCACATAGGCTATGAATTAGCACCTGAATATTGGGGACAAGGGTATATGACCGAGGCGATCCAACGGATCATTGAATTTGGATTTAGCGATCTTGCATTAAACCGAATTGAAGCCTATGTAGAGCCACAGAATACGGGATCCAGAAAGTTGCTTGAGAACATTGGATTCAGAGAAGAAGGAGTTTTAAAGGAACATTATTATTGGAAGAATCAGTTTGTGGATACGGTTATCTATGCCCTATTGAAGAATCAGTTTCTAAATCCTTAATTAGAAGATAAGATTGAATATCTAGAATAACTGAGGCATAAAGAAATTACTTGTTGGATTTGTCTTTGAATTTCCTTCCAAGCAGCTTAATTATCAGAGTAAATGCGATAGCATAAATAGTTATTATCCCAACAAAAAATAAAGCTAAAAACGATAAGTTCATACAAACACTCCTAGTCATTTGTAAATACATTTTATAACATTTATTATAAAATAACATAATTTTATTCGGTAGTGAACTAGTTAGATGATCCATAGCATGTTATCCTAGCTTGCATATTTCAAGAAGAAAGGAATAAACCATGATAAAACCAAATGGGGACATACAAGCTGTTTTTATGGACAGAGATGGAACCATCGGTGGCACAGGTCACTTTATTCATCCTAGAGATTTTGAATTATACACTAAAGCACAAGAAGCTATAGCACTTCTAAAGAGAAATGGAATTAAGGTATTTGCAATAACGAATCAGTATCGGATATCTCGTGGAGAGGCAACGATCCAAGAGTTTGAAGAACATTTTAGTGAATATGGATCGATTAATCCTATATATGCCCACATGAACAAAAATGCAGCTGCCGAAAACCCAAACCGGGCATGTTGTTGGAGGCTTCACAGCAGCACCATCTAGATTTATCAAGATGTATCGTTATTGGTGACGTTGGTGATACGGAAATGCTTGCTGCTCACGCTGTTGGAGCCACGAGGGTTCTTGTAAGAACAGGCTGGGGAGAATCGTCATTAAGTGGGCGGAAACGGAACCTGATTACATAGCAGAAGATATTTTAGATGCCGTTCATTGGATCGTCCAAGCCAAACTGAAGAATTAATAGGAGAGAGTATTCATGAAATATCTTACAAAAGATTGGTATGAACTTTGCCAACAAACACATCTTCACTTTGGTATGCGAGTACACAGCGGAGCTCAACAAATGGATGAAGAGCTTTATCTACGATTATATAAAAGAAAAGAGAAAGAGCATGTAAAGTTTCAACGCGATGTTTACAATGTTGACCCTCGTTTTATGCTGGAGCAGGATGGTGCGGTTCTTGTGCGTGCGGAGAAATTTATTAGTGGTGATGAGGTATCGGAAGAAGATACAATGGTTTATCATATGCCGGCTGAGGAAAGAGAGCATATAGAGAAGTTAATTGCAGATTATGATGCGAGGCCACCTTTTGATGAGTTAGGCAGCAAACAAGAATTTAAAAGTAATCTGGAATGGAGTTGCCAAAACAAGGTTGTACAACTACCGAAAGAGATCTATGACCAAATTGCAGATATTCGTGTATTTTCCCTGGGTTATTGCACTAAAGAGGTCATGCAGCAGTTGAAAAAACAGAGCAAAATAAATGAAGCTCAAATGCAGCTGATTTCGAAGGAATATAGGGAGGCGCAGCTAGCTGAACCTATTCCTGAACATATTCGTAACCAGGTCCATTTTCATGATTGCACCGTGACGGAATTGGTCTCGGATTCGGACTTGGTCATACGATTCGATACCCGAGGAGGGTTTACGAATTTAAATAAGATTACGTTTATTGCACCTGAGATCATCAAGCAAGAAGGGAACATCGTCGGTAGGTACTGGCTGTATCAAGAACTGTATTGTATCGAAAATGGATATGAACTACATATGCTTTTTGATGGTGAAGAAATGTCTGAATTGATTATCCAGTGCCAAGATATTGTTGTAGAAGAAGAGTAACACAGAACGAAGTGTGAATGATGTCAGTTGTAGCATTTTATAAACTGTGTCTAAAGGGGGGGACTGAAATTGAGTATGTCGGATTACTATAAGAACCTTAGAGCTAAGATTGGGAATGAGCTCATATTTATGCCAGGTGTGGCTGGTATTATCCGAAATAAACAAGGAGAGATCCTATTTGGACGTAAACACAATGAATCAACTTGGGGCTTAATTGCAGGGGCAATTGAAATTGGAGAAACACCGGCTCAAGCGATGATTAGAGAAGCATTGGAAGAGACAGGTCTTGTCATTGAGCCTGAAAAAATCATTGGCGTCTACGGCGGAGAAGGTCAACGTTTTACATATCATAACGGTCATCAAGTTGAATATCTAACCATTGTATTTGAATGCAGAATCCAATCGGGGCAACTAACATCAAATAATGAAGAGATGAAGGATTTGAAATTTTTCCCTGAGCATGAACGTCCACCTTTAGTCAATCATTACCCGGATTATATTTTCAGTTCCAATCAAGAAGAACGAGCGCATTTTGATAGATAATTCAATGAACTTATTTGCTAAGAAGATGGATGGAATCGAGATTGAATGGACGACCAGTACGTTTGGATATGTATCGATTCCGGTATTTGTGACAGGCATTGTGGTCTATTTCTTTCCCGATATTCTTTATAAACTATTTGTTCTGATGAGATATCGAGGAATAAAGCCGAATAGCGAATTTGAAGAAAACTTGCCGAGCATGGAACTCCCTAAGACGATCGAAGTGATATTAAAAGCATTAGGATGCATCATGGTAATTCTGGGTTTCATATGGTTCTGGTTTTCAGAAGAATTTTATCGATTGTGGTTTGAAGAATACTGACCGATTTGCATCAATAAAGTATAAGGAAAAGAAACTACATTAGATGTGGGGATGTGAATTGGTGATATTGTTGTCTTCGATATTGTTTTCTGTCCTAATTCTGATTGTCATTCTCTTTCAAGTGGCACTCGCTGCAGGTATGCCGTGGGGAGAGGCAGCGATGGGTGGGAAGTTTCCCGGGAAATATCCGACATATATGCGTTTTTCCTGTTTGTTGCAGATCACCATTCTCGTATTCATTGGTTTAGTTGTACTGAGTAGAGCGGGGGTTCTATTGCCTGAGTGGTCTTCATTTGCAGATACAGCAATTTGGTTTATTGTTGGGTATCTGGTGCTGGGGACAATCTTGAATCTGATAACACGCAGCGTGTGGGAACGAAGAATCTGGGCTCCGGTAACGCTACTGCTCCTTATTACCAGTTTGATTATTGCCTTATCTTAACAATGAGTGGAGTTATACCAAGGGCCCTGGCTTGTATGCCTAAGGGCTCTTTAATAGTTTTGAATCGTGATTTATACTAATGGTAGTTTCACCCATACAGAGAAAAGAACTACGGAGAGGAGAGGCGCTATTATGCCTATCTACTACTACATTGCAGCAGTATTACTGGTGGTTGCAGCCTTGGTGATTCGGCGCAGGATCAGGATTTTTCGTTCAAAAGGAAGACGCAGAAGACACACGAGAGTTACGTATAGACGCAAAAAATTACCTTTGAATCTGGGACTGCGTGATGACATTTCCTACGATAAAACCGTTCAACAATTGGAGAAGAGCTTTAATAAACATTTTTCGAATAAACTTAAGCTCCGTATGGAGCAGGAATATCCTCACATGAAAAAGCTGGAGTATCGATGGAAGCTGCTCGAGCTAAAAAGATACTTCGTTATGGCTTCTCTGCTGAAACAGGTCCCGATGTTTAGCGATGAGGTAGACGAGTTATGGCACGAAATGCTGATGTTTACCAAATCCTACGCTGATTTTTGTGCAGAATTTATGGGTTCTACGGTACATCATGAGCCAGCAGTTACCCGCCATGAGAATCCAGGTGCACGTGCATGGTTTGACTGGGTGTACTGTCAATTATTCGAGTTCACTCCGTATAGCTCCGCAATCTGGGGGGAGTTCTTCAGCTACCCGATATCCGGTGAACTGCAGAAGTTGATCGCTCAGGGAGATCGAACTGAATTAGTAAATCAATTTTTCCACACGAGACGCATGCAGGAAGATCCTGAAGCTGCACAGGTCATTTCTTATCTGCTTGATAGGCTGCAGAGATCGGCAAGTCTAAACGAACAAGAGCTATCCCTCGAATCCTCAGGTTCGGTCGATGTGGCTCTTATCATGGCAAGTGCCATGGTATACCATTCCATGTATCATGAGGCAACGTACGGAGTGCACATGGGTCGTCTCGAACAGGAACTTATCCCACCGGAAAAGGCAGCCCAAGGTGCTTCGTCAAGCAGCAGTTGTTCAAGCAGTTCCAGCTGTTATGCCGATCATTGTAACGACAGCAGCGGTTCCTCGGGAAATTCCGGTTCATCGTGCAGTAGCTCCTCTTCCGATTCTTCCTGCAGCTCATCCAGCTGCTCATCTTGTGGCGGAGGCGGAGATTAATTTAGGAGGGATCGTATGACTGAAAGATTTCATTTGGAACATGTTGGCGTAGAAGACCCTGCAGATGAGAATCGGGTGTCTGGTTATGGGAAGCTTGAGTTGTTCCAATCTGAGGTGGAGTATCGCTTTAATACGGAAGACATCAGTTTAGAAGAGGCAGAGCTGTATATCCATGATGTGCTGAATCGCTTGCCGGATGACACGATTAACCACATATGCAACCGGGCATCTGAATGGAAAACAGAGAAAATGATGAGTGATACGGCGGACTATTCTGCGGGTTTGGCCGAAGCGGAGGGCAGGGGGGTTCTGGCATTCATGGCGGTTGGCGAAGTTGAACTTTATCGGAATCCGGCTGATCCGAAGGATAAGATCCTGGGAGCCATACTAGGTGGCAGCACCGATTGGGACACGGAGAATGGCATGGAAATAGTTATGCTTGGTAATCAAGTCCTTGAAGTGCGTGAGCATTTGGGGTATGGCGAATTTGCCATTTGGACTGAATCTGATGAGTAGGAGTAAGGACAGTTAAGGAGCGATTAACATGGCGAATACCATTGCAATGCCGAAAAATATTGTACCTATGATCGAATCCATCGGAATGTCCAATGGGTTAACATCAGTATTTATAGAAGTGCTCTCCATCAGCGGCTCGATGCTCGCCAAGACGAACCGTGAGAGGGAAATGACCATCTGGCTGGCGCAGCAGGATCAGTCCGTCGTGGGAATCGGAACGGTTGGCTTCGACATTGATGAGATGCCTTGGACCATAGATACCTTTGAAGAGGAAAAGGATTTTATGCTCCGCATGATTGCATATGCCATTACTGAAGCGGGGTGGGAGAAGTTAAGTTATAAACCGCGAAAAGAGTCAGTCAAACCCTGCTTGGAGCAATTACAGACCATGATTCATGCGTTCAATAGAGACGACGTTAATCTGGACAATTATCTGGAGTGGTCCGAGATTGATGAGGATGATGATCGACCGACAATCCCGCCAGGTTACCCGAAATGCGTAAAACATGAAGTGTATTTGTCTTGCCATGGCTGCGTTTTATGTAACAATGGAAGTTAGAGAACTTCTAGGCCAGCTGGTTAGAGCTTTCACTCTGTTATTTCCATGTCTTATGTATTCCCAGATACATTATGTTTTTTGTCTCTAATACATAACAACCAAATGGTATGAAAGTTACACAAAACAAAAACAGGGCATTCCCTTGAGGGAATCAGCCCTGTTTTTGTTTTAATGCTATACTTTGCACCATTCTCAATGGTGATGATGTGCGTGCGCATCGGGTGCGTCACCTTTAACCGTGCATAATACTGAACTGTCGTGGAGGTGGTTCTCGGACTCCACCTGCAAGGTGACATGCTTGATATCTTTGTGCTCCAGCATATGTTCAATTTTCTGCACAAGTGTTTCAGCTTCATAGATGGTCAATGTTCCATCGACTACAATATGAGCGGTTAGTGCATTCAGGTTACTAGTGATGGACCATACATGCACATCGTGAACGCCGTGGACACCGTCAACTTTTTTAATCGTTTGCACAAGATCATTGACATCCACATTCGCCGGAGTGCCTTCCATCAAAATATGCAGGGAAGACTTCGTTACGAAGAACCCGCTTCGCAGCACCAGCACGGCCACGATTACACTTGCGAGTGGATCTGCCCAGCCCCAGCCGAAGAACATCATCAGCAGTGCTGCCGCAATGGCCCCGATGGACCCAAGCATATCGCTGATGACATGCAGGTAGGCACCTCGCATATTGAGGTTATTTTCCGTGTCGCTGCCGCGCATCATAATCCAAGCAACGAGAATGTTCACGAGCAATCCAACGATGCTGATGATCAGCATACCGAACGTGGCTACTTCCGGTGGATGAATGAAGCGGCCGATCGCTTCGTAAAAGATGTACAGGGAAATGGCAATTAAGGTAATTCCGTTTAAGGTAGCAGCCAAGATCTCAAATCGTCTATATCCGTAGGTTTTGCCAGTATTGACTGCTTTTTCACCAAAGGTAAACGCCAGTAAGGCAATTCCCAGAGCGACTGCGTCTGACAGCATATGTCCTGCATCGGAGATGAGGGCCAGACTGTTGGTCACAAAGCCGCCTACAGCTTCTACGATCATGTACAGCGTAATGATAATGAAGGAAAACAGTAGCACTTTCTTGTTATTGGGATGAGCATGATGGTGTCCATGGTCGTGATTGTGGTGTTGTCCGGACATACGAGATGA
>NZ_JAKRNM010000009.1 GCF_022346995.1 Paenibacillus sp. ACRRY
GATAGCGGAGGGGTTCCACACGTACCCATCCCGAACACGACCGTTAAGCCCTCTAGCGCCGATGGTACTTGGACCGAAGGGTCCTGGGAGAGTAGGACGCTGCCAAGCGAACTCTTTCATCATACATAGAAAACAGGCTCTGCATGTTAGCGTTGTACGATGAATTGCATTTGCCCTGCAAATGCATATTATTCCCTGATAGCTCAGTTGGTAGAGCACTCGACTGTTAATCGAGTTGTCACAGGTTCGAGTCCTGTTCGGGGAGCCATTTGCTCTCATAGCTCAGTAGGTAGAGTGCATCCATGGTAAGGATGAGGTCACCGGTTCGATCCCGGTTGAGAGCTTTGGAAATGGGGCCCGTTGGTCAAGGGGTTAAGACACCTCCCTTTCACGGAGGTAACAGGGGTTCGAATCCCCTACGGGTCATAGGATGGAGGCTTAGCTCAGCTGGGAGAGCATCTGCCTTACAAGCAGAGGGTCGGGGGTTCGAGCCCCTCAGCCTCCACCATCTTGATTATTGGGGATTAGCCAAGCGGTAAGGCAACGGACTTTGACTCCGTCATGCATAGGTTCAAATCCTATATCCCCAGCCATTTATTTAGAGCCATTAGCTCAGTTGGTAGAGCACCTGACTTTTAATCAGGGTGTCGAAGGTTCGAGCCCTTCATGGCTCACTTGTTATATGCGCGTGTGGCGGAATTGGCAGACGCACTAGACTTAGGATCTAGCGTCTTTGACGTGGGGGTTCAAGTCCCTCCACGCGCATCCTTTATAAGCGGACGTGGCTCAGCGGTAGAGCATCGCCTTGCCAAGGCGAGGGTCGCGGGTTCGATTCCCGTCGTCCGCTCCAATATTATATGCGCCCTTAGCTCAGCTGGATAGAGCGTTTGACTACGAATCAAAAGGCCGGGAGTTCGAATCTCTCAGGGCGCGCCATTATTTTTATCAATATCGGGATGTAGCTCAGCTTGGTAGAGCACCTGGTTTGGGACCAGGGGGTCGCATGTTCAAATCGTGTCATCCCGATTTTATAATTACGCGGGTGTAGTTCAATGGTAGAACTTTAGCCTTCCAAGCTAATAGCGTGGGTTCGATTCCCATCACCCGCTTAGATGATTTTAAGAGCAGCCTCTACACGATGTAGAGGCTGCTCTTTTCTATATGACAACGTTTAGGGTAATATATAAAAAAACAAATGTAAGAAGCCAAGACCTCCATGTTAGAAGGTCTTGGCTTCTTGTGCTCTGTGCATTACTTAGTACATCAAACGAGACAGCCTAAAAGGGCTTCTAAACACTTTAGTTGCGTTTGGGAGCCTTCGGATAGCTATTAGCGCTCGTGACGGTCAGACACTTTTCTACGCATACCTGCTAAGCCAAGAAGTCCGAGCAAACCGAGCCAGCCCCAGTCCATATCATTGTCTCGGTCAGTTGCAGCATTTGCACGAACATTGTTCGTACGGTAGTCACCCGTGTTGTAGTTTGTGCTGTTCATTTGTGTACCACGGTTTTGATCCATACCATGGTTTGCTGAACCATTTGCAGCGGCAGGGCCAGCTAATGCTGCCACTAGGAGTGTAGAAGCAATAAGTGTAGATACCTTTTTATTCATCAGATGTCGCCTCCTTTTTGTTTGAACTATATCTAATCTGCCTTTTACTAAATAAAATTATGTAATTGTTTGTGCGTTAAAATATCCCTCTGGCATAAGTGAACATGCTACATAAAAATTTGCCCACTAATATTAGTTAGGCAAGAATCCCATTTACCCTCAAACTCTTCGGAGATCCAGAATAAACTTTAATGAAGAATCATTTAAAATGACTTAAAGAAACTATTTTGAGCATTAAAACGCATTTAACATAATCAGGTATCAATTCTGGCTTGGTTACATCACTGAATCATCTTTGCTTATAGCCCCTAGGTTGTCGTTTCTATAAGGGGAGGTAGCAAATGATAATAAATTTTTAAATTGATACTTTAATTTATTACATCACTGTGGTAAAGTATACAAAAGCTTGCTTTGCCGGTCATGTTTTTGCCTGGAGATTGAACTGCTTAAATCATGGACATTTTATGATACTCTTCTGTATAAGTGATATTTAATCTTGCTGTATATTTATAAATAAACGCGAATATGTATAAGATGTTTGTTTATATATAGCATGTGAAAAAGATATCATGCGACAAGCTTTTGCCCATTAAATGAAGCAAATCAAGAAAATGAATAATAAAGTGCGTTTTTGTGCGGAAAATCGGGGATAATCCCCTTTTTTACTAATAGAAAAATAAAGATTTTCGTACCATTTTATTGTATGATGTTATGAAGGTGTCAAATTTACGTGTACGAATGTGAACGATCAGATGGGAGGATAAGCATGACTGAAACTATGGTAACCGCCAGCAAAAGCCAATCCAACAACCTGCTTCGGCGAGACGTGCGGTTCCTGGGCAATATACTCGGAGAAGTTCTTGTCCATCAAGGAGGCACGGAGCTTCTCGATATCGTTGAGAAAATTCGGGAAACGAGCAAATCGTTGCGTGCAGAATTTTTGCCTGAACTGTATACAGAGTTCAAAACGATGATCCAGGAATTAGATTCTGAAAATCGTCACCAGGTCATTCGAGCTTTTGCAATTTATTTTCAATTAGTTAATATTGCTGAACAAAACCATCGGATCCGGCGTAAACGGGATTATGAACGATCTGCAGGGGATGCAGTACAGCCTGGTTCGATCGAGAAGGCCGTACAGGATCTGAAGGAACGCGGATTGTCTCATACCGAAGTAGAGCAGATTCTGGACGAATTGTCGCTGGAACTGGTTATGACAGCTCACCCAACCGAGGCTATGCGCCGGGTTATTCTGGATATCCACAAACGGATATCTGAAGATGTCATGCTGCTTGATAATCCTACGCTGACGTTGCGTGAACGTGAACAATTGCGGGAAAAGCTGTTGAACGAAGTTATTACACTCTGGCAAACAGATGAACTTCGCGACCGCAAACCGACTGTACTTGATGAAGTACGGAACGGTATGTATTATTTTCACGAAACGTTGTTCCACGTACTTCCGGATGTATATCAGGAGCTTGAACGCTGCCTGAATAAATTTTATCCTGACCACGACTGGCATGTGCCGACGTATTTGCGCTTCGGTTCCTGGATCGGTGGAGACCGGGACGGAAATCCTTCGGTAACTTCAGACGTAACGTGGCAGACGCTGTTGATGCAGCGCAAGCTCGCTTTGCGTGAATATCAGCGGATTATGATTGAGCTCATGGAACATCTTAGCTTCAGTACGAACATCATTCGTGTGTCGGATGAACTGGTTGAGTCCATTGAGCAAGACCGCAGCTGTGTCACTTTGAAGAAAGTAGACATTTGGCGTAATGAGAAAGAGCCTTATCGGATCAAACTGGCTTACATGATTGCCAAAATGAATAATGTACTTGACGAAAATAAAGTCGGACAGCCGGACCGTTATGACAGTGCTCAGGAATTGATCGATGATCTGATGATTATTGACCGCAGCCTGCGCCATCATTTTGCGGATTATGTAGCGGATACGACCGTTCGTAAAATGATCCGCCAAGTGGAGCTTTTCGGATTCCACACCGCTGCGCTGGATGTTCGTCAGCATAGTCAGGAACATGAAAATGCGATGTCCGAAATTTTGGCCAAGATGAATATTGTTGAAGATTATGCTCGTCTGACGGAGGACGGTAAAATTGATCTGCTAGCTCGCTTGCTTGAGGATCCGCGTCCATTAACTTCTCCATATCATCAGTACAGCGAAGGAACAAAAGAATGTCTTGATGTATTCCGGACAATCAAGCGTGCACAGAGTGAGTTTGGTACAGGCTGCATTACAAGTTACCTGATCAGTATGACGCAGGGAGCAAGTGATCTGCTGGAAGTCATGGTATTTGCCAAGGAAGTAGGATTGTTCCGCAAAGGACAGGGTGGAGAGATTATTTCGACACTTCAGGCTGTGCCACTGTTCGAAACCATTGATGACCTTCATGCCGCTTCTGATATCATGCAGAAGCTCTTCAACCTTCCGGTATATCGCGCAAGCGTAGCATCCCGGAATGAGCTGCATGAAATTATGCTCGGTTATTCAGACAGTAACAAAGATGGCGGAGTGGTAACGGCTAACTGGGAGCTACGGGTAGCTATGAACGCCATTACTGCTGTTGGTAATAAGCATGGCGTCAAGCTGAAGTTCTTCCATGGTCGTGGCGGTGCATTGGGACGTGGAGGCATGCCGCTTAACCGCAGTATTCTTGCACAACCACCGCATACGATTGGTGGGGGAATCAAAATTACGGAGCAGGGCGAAGTCATCTCATCCCGCTATTCCCTGCAAGGTATTGCTTACCGCAGTCTGGAGCAAGCGACATCGGCATTGCTCACAGCTGCACTGAACGGAATGGAGCCACAGGAATCAGTATCTGAACAACGCTGGGATAGCATCATCAAGGATATTTCCGAGGTATCTCTCACGAAGTATCAAGACTTGATCTTCCGTGATCCAGACTTCTTCAATTTCTTTAAAGAATCAACACCGTTGCCAGAGGTTGGTGAGCTCAACATTGGTTCAAGACCATCCAAACGGAAAAACAGTGATAAATTTGAAGACCTGAGAGCAATCCCATGGGTATTCGCCTGGACTCAAAGTCGCTATCTTCTCCCTGCATGGTATGCAGCTGGAACAGGCTTGCAAAGCTACTACCAGAATAAAGAGGAAAATTTGGCTGTCCTCAAGGACATGTATGCCAACTTCCCATTCTTCCGTACACTTATTGATACGGTACAGATGGCTGTTGCCAAGGCAGATCTTGTGATTGCCAAAGAATATTCCGCGATGGCCTCCAACAAGGAAGCACGTGATCGCATTTATGGTCAGATTGAGTCTGAATTCAAGCTGACAAAAGAACTGATTTTGAAAATTACCGGAGAAGCAGAGATTTTGGATGATGTACCGGTAATCCAGGAATCCATTCGTTTGCGTAATCCTTACGTTGATCCATTGTCCTATATGCAGGTGCAGCTGCTTAGTGAGCTGAGAGACATGCGTGAGCGCGGGGAAGATGATACCGAGTTGCTGCGTGAAGTGCTGCTGACGATTAATGGTATTGCTGCAGGACTTCGCAATACGGGCTGATGCATTAACCGCCCCATAATGATTCATGTAGTGAATAGTTAATGGAATTGGATAATAAAATGCACGGTTCTCTCCGCAGTCTTGTGGGAGAGATGAAACGGGACTCCAGTAGGGGTTCCCGTTTTTACTGTTTTTGGTGGATATTTTCCGGCACAGTCTTGATTTTTGACCAAAGTTGATTTACGATTTGATTGGTGAATTACAAGTGTGGACGGGTATCAGAAGGCGGAAGACCCATCAGCATGTCTGGGGGAATAAAGGTGGACAATTTGGAGAACAGGCTGGTTAAGCTGGTCCTAAAGGGTGATCAGCGGGCCTTTGCAGAAATCGTAGAACTATACAAGGACAAGCTATTTCATTTGGCATACCGGATGCTGAACAATCGTCATGAAGCTGAAGACGTTGTGCAGGAAACGTTTTTGCGTGTGTTTCGCAATATGGAGAAATATGATCCGAACCAGAAGTTTTCAACCTGGATCTACCGGATTGCAACCAACTTGTGTATCGACCGTTTACGGAGGAAGAAACCATCTTACTCTTTGGATGCCGAGTTGAATGATCAGGAAGGATCCGATGGTTATGCCATGCTTCCAAGTGATGATCGTACACCAGAGAGCGAAGCACTATTGTCAGAAACACAGACGCTCATTCGTGAGGCTATTGACAGTCTGCCGGCCAAGTATAAGTCCGTCATGATTTTGAGATATTTACAGGACTTGTCGCTTCAAGAAATCAGTGATGTCACAGGCATGCCCGTAACAACGATCAAAACACGTGTGCATAGGGGCCGTGACTTTTTGCGTAAAAAACTGGAATATAAGCTGTAAATCAATTTCAATTTTTTTAGGCGAAATTATTTGAAACATATCCGAAACGGATGCGTATGTAATGTATGCAAGTCTTATGCGTGGTATTTGAAGATGCATGGACTAAGTGATCTAAGAAAGGATTGGCTCTCATATGGATTGCAACTCGGCCGTCTCTTTAATGCATGAATGTTTGGATGAGTCGTTGTCCCCGGCCCAGAAGGTAGAACTGAAAGGTCACCTTGTTACCTGTCCGGAGTGTCGCATGCGCTTTAAAGAGTTGGAACAGACGGAAATGCTGCTCTTTGCCATGAAACATTATTCACCGTCTGCCTCGGATGAGCTGACCAATCGTATTATGAATGCTCTGCCACAGCCCAAGAGACAACAGGTATGGCTCAAATGGGTCAAAGGACATCCCGCGCTGACGGCGGCAGCCTTCTTTTTGGTCGTGATGCTCTTTAGCGCTTGGAGCTTCTGGGATCAGAATAACGAAATGGTCGTTAAGGGGAATAATCTGGACCAGATCGTCATTGAAGGAAACACGGTTATTGTTCCTCAAGGCAAGTCAATTGCGGGCGATCTTACGATAGAGAATGGTACCGCCCAGGTATATGGTGATGTAGATGGCAATCTGACAGTGATCGACGGACAACTGTATCAAGCTTCGACGGCGCATATTTCCGGTCAGGTGAAAAGCATTGATCAGGCGCTAGACTGGTTCTGGTACAAAATAACCAATATGGTGAATGAAGTGGCTTACCGCTAGCACAGGGTAAATTCTTCAATGGTATATACCAAGCAGGGTACCTCCAGTTTGCATGGGGTACTCTTTTTTTATTGGTGACATTGTAATTTATGGTATTTGTGTTGTTTCTGCGCAGTTTGTGACTGGCGTAACTTGCAACCTGAACGTTATCGTTATAACCTAGATACTAAAGAGAACATACTACTACATATAGATAAGCATTTTGCATCTATCCGATAAGGGTCTTCCGATCG
This sequence comes from Paenibacillus sp. ACRRY, assembly GCF_022346995.1. Taxonomy (GTDB): domain Bacteria; phylum Bacillota; class Bacilli; order Paenibacillales; family Paenibacillaceae; genus Paenibacillus. The sequence goes on from NZ_JAKRNM010000009.1 coordinate 6,979, forward strand.
GCAAGATATAGAGCCAATTGGTTTTATTCGTTTATACACGGGTTGGACCTGGGAACTGGATACGCTCCAACTTCAGCAGTCGGAAGCTTGTCGAAAGATGTAAAAGCTAAGACCATGGATTATTCAAAATCCGAATGGGTTAATATGAGATCAGGGTTTACTCATCAATGGGGATAGCGGGGGCTAGCTTATGAACTATTTTGCTGACTTAACGTGGAAAGAGTCCATTAAGGACGTTATCGATATATTGATTGTTACCTATATTATGTACAAACTGATTTTGCTTGTACGGGGTACACGTGCTGTCCAGCTGCTTAAAGGTATTCTGTTCCTTGTGGTGATCTGGGCACTAAGTACGTGGCTAAACCTGTATACGCTCAAATGGCTCATGAACCAGATGTTCACATTTGGTGTGGTAGCCGTCTTTATTATATTTCAACCGGAACTGCGCCGTGGTCTGGAGCAACTGGGACGTGGTAAATTGTTCGGACGCTCAACAGCAGCCAGCGATGAAGAATTAACGGTGTTAATTGGGGAGATTATCAAGTCTGTTAATTATTTGTCTCGTCGTAAAATTGGTGCGCTTGTTGTCTTCGAACGGGAAACGGGCTTGAATGATTACACGGAATCCGGGATTCAGATGCAATCGTTGGTTAGCTCGGAACTGATGATCAATATCTTTATTCCAAATACACCGCTCCATGATGGGGCTGTTATTATCCAGGGCAAACAGATCTCTGCAGCGGCATGTTATTTGCCATTATCCGAGAATCCGTTTATCAGCAAGGAACTTGGAACCCGTCACCGTGCCGCCATCGGTATCACGGAGGTAGCCGACGCGATCTGTCTGGTTGTCTCAGAGGAGACAGGACAAGTATCGCTGGCGATGAATGGACAGGTCGTTCGTGACATTAAGGAAGAGTCGCTGATTGCCAAGCTATATGAAGAGCTTCGTCCAACATCCAATCTAAACAAAAAGAATAACTGGACTTCCTTCTGGAAACGGAAGGGGGGAACGAAGTAATGGATAAATGGTTCAACAATAATAACTTTGCCAAGGTCCTTGCGCTTGCAGTCAGTTTGCTGCTCTGGTTTATGATTCATCTGGATGAAGTCCCTACCACGCCAACGATTGCTACTGGAACGACCAACAAGGTGGTAGAGCGTACCGTACCTGTTCAGCCCTATGGCCTTGACAGCAATTCGTATGTGCTCACTTCATTAAGTACGGATGAGGTACGACTGGAGATCAAAGGACAGCGTTCCATGTTAACTTCTATATTTACAAATGATGATTATAAGGTACTCGTTGACCTGAGTCAGGTCAAAGATGGCTCCAATACGCTGCCGCTCGTTCCCGATCTGCCTTCTGGCGTCGAGGTGGTTAGCATGGAGCCTTCCATGGTTACAGTCAATGTAGAAAAATTGGGCACCAAATCCTTCAATGTGAATATTGTACCCGAAGGAGATCCATCCGCTGGATACAGCCTTGGCACCCCTGTCGTAGAGCCGTCTGGTCCGGTTAAGGTAACTCTGCCGGAAGGGCAGTTGGACGCTGTAGCGAAGGTTCAGGGCAGTGTGAGCGTGAAGGATGCAAAGGATGATGTGGCGCAGAAAAAGGTGAAACTGCAGGCATATGATGCAGAAGGCAAAGTACTTGAGAATGCAGTCATTACGCCTCAAACCGTTGAAGTTCGCATTCCGGTTAATCAGCCCTATAAATCTGTACCCTTAAGAATCAAATATTCAGGACAGCTGCCGGAGGGATTGGTACTGTCCAGTGTGGAACCAAACGTGAAAGAAGTCTCGGTTTACGGTACGGATGGGGCGCTTGCGGGTATACAGGCCTACGACCAAGTTACCTTGGATCTTACACAATTCGAAGAGGCAGGTACATCGACAGTTAACGTGGACTTGACGCCGCCTCCGGGTTTTGAGAAAATCGAGCCTAGTTCGATTCAGATCAAGGTTACTGTGTCACCATATGATGAGACAGAGGAGACAACAAAGGTCTTTCCCAATGTTCCCATAACTCTTACGGGGGTGGGAAACGGCTTGGAAGCTGCACTGGTCACGCCAAAGAGCGGCGGTGTAAATCTTACACTGAAGGGTTCTCCGAGTATGCTTGAAGGTCTGAGCGTCGAGGATATCAAGCTGATGGCAGATCTTCAGGGGCTTGCCGCCGGGACGCATGATGTGCAGCTGGATGCTGAATTGCCCCGATTCGCTGAGCTGGATGGTGCCTCTAATCCATTGAGCGCTACAGTCAAGATCAGTGAAAAAGCTGAGGATACGACAGTTCCCCCAAGCGAAGAGCCCACGGATGAAGGCAACGCCGGACCGGACCCTTCGCCTGCAGAAGTGGAGAACGGGGAGACGGAACCTGCACCTGATGAAGGGGAAACGACAGAATCGAATACGGATAATCAGGAGCAGCAAACCCAGCAAGGTAATACAACGAATCGAGGGAACTCGAGTAACAGCAGCGGTAGTAGCGGCACCAATGGCTCAAATCCGTAATGATTCAGAATGATTTGATAAAATAAATATTTGATGCTCTTATATGATGCGAATAAAAGGAGTTAGATCATGGGGAAATATTTTGGTACAGACGGTGTAAGAGGTGTTGCCAATAAAGAATTAACGGCGGAGCTGGCTTACAGCATCGGTCGCTGTGGCGGTTACGTGCTTGCTGGCGGTGTAGAGAGACCCAAAGTGGTGATCGGGATGGATACCCGGATCTCGGGACTGATGCTGGAATCTGCACTGGTTGCAGGTCTATTGTCCATCGGTGCTGATGTCATTCGTCTGGGCGTTGTATCCACTCCAGGAGTGGCCTATATTGCTCGTTTGCTTAAAGCCGACGCGGGAGTCATGATCTCGGCTTCCCATAATCCGGTAGAAGATAACGGAATCAAGTTTTTTGGCGGGGACGGTTTCAAATTATCTGACGAGACAGAGAACCGGATCGAAGAACTGATGGATGCAGAAACGGATCAACTGCCACGTCCTGTTGGCGGCGGATTGGGTACCGTAACGGTGGATGAGCAGTCGCGTTACAGTTATCTCGAATATTTGAAAACAACCGTAAACGAGTCATTCTCCGGACTTAAAATTGTACTCGATTGTGCAAACGGAGCAGCTTATGAGCTGGCGCCTAAATTGTTTGCAGAGCTTGGGGCAGAAGTCATTGCAATTGGTGCTGAGCCTAACGGCCTGAATATCAATGAGCAATGTGGTTCCACACACCCGGAGCATCTGAAACAAGAAGTGCTCAAACATAAAGCGGATCTGGGTCTTGCTTTTGATGGAGATGCGGATCGTCTGATTGCCATTGATGAAACGGGCGCTGAGGTCGATGGAGACTTCATTCTGTGCATCTGTGGTGATGCGATGAATCGTGCGGGCAAGCTAAAAGACAGTACAGTGGTATCCACCGTCATGAGTAATATCGGATTTTATAAAGCGACGGAGAAACTTGCACTGAAAACAGCTAAAACAGCTGTGGGTGACCGCTACGTGATGGAGGAGATGCGCCGCGGTGGGTATAATCTGGGTGGTGAGCAATCCGGCCATGTTATTTTCCTGGATTACAATACAACCGGAGATGGTATGCTGACTGCCATTCAACTCGTGGATACCCTCAAGGCATCGGGCAAAAAGCTGAGTGATCTGAAATCACTAATGACTCAATACCCACAAGTTCTGGTCAATGTACGAGTTGAAGACAAGAGCAAATACGAAGGTAATGCTGCAATCGAGCAGGCTATTACTACAGTAGAGCAACAGCTTGGTGATAATGGACGTGTTCTTGTTCGCGCGTCTGGTACAGAGTCTCTGATTCGTGTTATGGCGGAAGGACCAGATAAAGCTGAATTGGAACAGTTCGTATCTCAGATCGCAGATGTGGTGCAAAAAGAACTGGTTTAACTCCTTAGATATACATTTTGTGAACACTTTCCCACTGTGGGGTTGTCATCATAAAATGTTATAATAAAGGGTATATGCTTGAATCAAGAACTGAAATCCCGCGTCCCGATTGGTAAGGCCAAAGGTCTAATGATCCGGTCGGGATTGTGGGTAAATATGCTGAATTCGTCACAGGTACTTTGCTCCATTGCAAAATGAACCTGACGTGCATATAATGAGTGGAGTTGTCATTCAGACACAGAAAGTGAGGATCGTAAGGTATCAGTTACACAAGCGCCAGAGCTTGAAGTTGCGCGGGAAGGATTCTGAAGCAGTATGGATCTAGGAACTCAAGATTCACTGATCAGGATCGACGGCAATCAAGCTGACGAGGTGGAGGTGTTCGGATTGTTCGGCGGGGACCTCCCGGTGAAGCACCAGAGCCGTAAACCGGATTGCGGAAAATGGATAGGTGACTGTCCACACAACGCGCCGGTGTAGGTGCAAGAGTTAAACTAAATTCAAATGAATGTGCGTGAAGAGCGTAAACAGTACGCGGACGGGAAAATGATGTACATTCATGATTGCATTCATAACAGACTATAATGACTGCGGGGCGACACGAGGTCGCTCTGATCATTGATAATTGAATAGGTAAACAGTATTCATGAAACGTTAGGCAATCATTCATTTTTCCGATATGCCGCCTCTGCCTGTTTCTCTTCGTGACACGTATTCATATACAAACGGAGGAAATAAACTATGTGCGGTATTGTTGGATATATTGGTAATAAGAACACTCAATCGGTATTGGTCGAAGGATTGAAAAAGCTCGAGTATCGTGGTTATGATTCTGCAGGTATCGCGGTATTCACACCGGAAGGTCTGCAAATCACGAAAGCTCTTGGTCGTCTTGCGAATCTTGAAGCCAAGCTGGATGGTGCACCACTGGTAGGTAATGCCGGAATCGGACACACACGTTGGGCAACTCATGGTAAACCATCGGATGAGAACTCCCATCCACACACGGATGGAAGCCAGAAATTCTCTGTAGTTCACAACGGGATCATCGAGAACTATCTGGAACTGAAGGATGAATTGATGGCTCAAGGTCATACGTTCACTTCCGAGACAGATACTGAAGTTATCTCTCACCTGATTGCACGTGAATACAATGGTGATATCGTTAAAACCGTGCAAAAAGTGATCACGTTGTTGCGTGGTGCATTCGCACTGGGTGTATTGACAGAGCATGAGCCGGAGAAACTCGTAGCTGTGCGTCAAGCAAGCCCATTGATTATTGGTATTGGTGAAGGCGAGAACTTCATTGGTTCCGACATCCCGGCAATTCTGGAACATACACGTAACGTGTACATTCTGAATGATGGTGAAATGGCTGTATTGACACATGATGCTGTCGAATTGATGACGATTGAAGGCAACTTTATTTCTCGGGAAATGATTCGTGTCGATTGGGATGCTGTAACTGCAGAAAAAGGCGGATTCGAGCACTTCATGTTGAAAGAAATTCATGAGCAACCAAAAGCATATCGTGATACGATGCTGGGTCGCATCGATAATGAAAGCAAAAAGGTTCAACTTCCTGAGTTGAAAATGACTGAAGAACAAATCAAAAATATTCGTAACGTTCAAATCATTGCATGTGGTACTGCGTACCATGCAGGTCTGGTTGGACGTACAGTGATTGAGCAATTGGTGCGTATTCCGGTTGAAACAGATGTTGCTTCCGAGTACCGTTACCGTTCTCCAATCGTGCACAAAGATACACTCGTAATTGTAGTGAGCCAATCGGGTGAAACTGCGGATACTCTTGCTGCGCTGCGCGAAGCACAATCCAATGGTGCACACGTACTGGCTATCACGAACGTAGTGGGAAGCTCCATTGCACGTGATGCAGACGATGTGATTGCAACACTGGCAGGACCGGAAATCGCGGTTGCTTCCACCAAAGCATACACTTCACAGTTGATTGCATTCAATCTGCTTGGACTGTACCTTGCACAAGTGCGTGGTACACAAACATCAGAAGAAATTGCACACACCCTGGCAGCAATGCAAGCATTGCCAGAGCAAGTGGAATCCATGCTGGAGCAAGCGGATGCGATCAAAGGATATGCAGAGCAAATCTCCAAACATCAACATCTCTTCTTCATCGGCCGTGGTCTTGATTATGCGGTAGCTCAAGAAGGATCGTTGAAACTGAAAGAGATCTCTTACATCCACTCTGAGGCGTACGCTGCAGGTGAGTTGAAACACGGTACACTGGCATTGATTGAAGACGGTATTCCTGTTATTGCCTTGGCAACACAAGAGAACGTACTCGAGAAAACAGTGAGCAACATCAAGGAAGTAAAAGCACGTGGCGCGGATGTACTGGCAATTACGTACGAAGAGCACGTAGCAAGCTTGCTGAAATCCGTAGACCAAGCGTTTGCGATTCCTAAGACACTGCCACTGCTCAGCCCGGCATTGTCCGTAGTTGCTCTGCAATTGCTGGCATACTACGCTTCCCTGGCACTGGGTCACGATGTGGATAAACCACGTAACCTGGCAAAAAGCGTAACGGTTGAGTAAGAGGTAAATCGTAGGTTCGATGATAATGGATAAGAGTAGTGAATGGTATTCATGAAATCCTATAATAAGTAATAGTTAGTAAAAAAGATGATATGACTTGGTCATATCATCTTTTTTTGTTATCCAGTATACTGAACATAAGTTTTTTCATCATCCGATCAAATTTAAATAAACATATTCCAAAATGAAAGAGGTAAAATGATGGCGACTTGTGCAGATGTATTAATCGTAATCGATCTACAAAATGGCGTATGTACCAGTGGTGAGAATCATTTATATGAGTTGCCGAATTTGCTCGATAGAGTTAATCGGAGAATAGCAATTTATAGAGAATTAGATAAACCTATCATTTTTGTTCAGCACGGTGATGAAGAATTAGTGCCTGGAGAGGAACCATGGGCTATCCATTCCGATCTGGATGTTCAAGAGCAAGACGTTTTTGTGCGGAAAATACATGCGAATTCATTTTACAACACAAACCTGAGAAGCCTCTTGGACCAATTCGCTGTACATCGTATCGAGTTTTGCGGAGCCCAGACGGAGTACTGTATGGATGCTACGATTAAATTCGCTCATGGGCTGGGATATGAAAACTATATGATACAGAATGCGACCTCTACTTTAGATAATCCATGGATGTCCGCAAAAGAGACCATTTCTTTTTATGAAAACATATGGGGAAATCGATTTTTGAATTGGATAGATGGTGAATCGTAGAAGTTGGATAGATGATGAGGCGTAAAAGAACACGCATAATATATAATCACTACAAGAGCATTAATCAGCCGAGTGTAAATATATGTAAAGTCCAATAACATTAATCTAAAATGTAGTAAAGGGTCCTGATGGCAATCAATACTGTCATAGGACCCTTTTTGTTTTTGTTATCCAACAATAAGATGTTTTTCTCTGGTTGAATGTCAGTACATGCTGTTAAGTCTTTAAGGTTTGGCAGGTAAGTTACTAATTAAGCTTTGAGACAAACGTACTATCATACGGAGGCCGCCCTCCTGTCACTCTTGTGAACAGCTTTTGATTATGCCCAAGTGGTAATCGTATCAACCGGGAGGCGATAGGAAGGATATCCTTCTTTGACAGCCTTGCCTATGGAAATCAGCATCACGGGTTGGAATCGGTCTTTGTCCAGGCCAAAGACCTCTGCGATTCGGTCTTTATCATAACCGGCCATGGGATTGGTATCATATCCGTGGGCACGGGCAACAAGCATGAGCTGCATACTAATAAGGCTAGAGTCAATGAGATTCATGTCACGCAGATCGGATGGGCCCATGCCTGCATAATAAGGCTTTGCCTGCTGCACCTGCATTTCCTTAATGTCTTGAGGCATGTATCCCAATTCGACTGATTTACTGAAAATTTCGTCCATATACTCTATGTTATTGGCATCGTAAAATACAGCAATTACTGCCGAAGAGGTAAGAGCCTGTGTTTGGTTGAAAGAGGCCAGTGGAGCAAGTTTCTCCTTCCCTTCAGCGCTGTCGATAACAAGGAAACGCCAGGGTTGCATGTTAATGGCAGAGGGGGCCCGCGAAGCCTTCGCCAATATCTGACTCAATTCCTCGCGGCTGATTTTCACCTCGGGGTTGTAGACTTTAACGGAACGACGTTCCAGGACGATGTTATCGAAATCATTTGTTCTGTTAGATTGGCCAGTGGTTGTATCCATATGGTTATCTCTCCTCGATCATATTTGCGTGATTGGATTCAGGCTTTCATCCGACTCACTATGAGGAGTGTAAACTATGAAGTATACTTTATAGCAAGAGCGCGAAGAGGGGCGATCCATATGAAGATTAGTGAAGTAGCAAAACAAGTAAACCTTCCTATATCAACGATCCGTTACTATGAAAAGATAGGTATTATCACGGATGAGCATGTTCTGAGAGACCCAAATAACTACCGGGTATATGATTCAGGCATCGTGCAGCATCTGGATGTGGTGAAACAAAGCTTGGCTGTTGGCTTTACGATTCAGGATATTCAATCCATGATCGCCAAAGGCGGATTTTCACGAAATGAACAGAGAAGCATTATTCAGGATAAGATATCCGAAATTGAAGAAATTCAGAAGAAGCTGGAACATGCTAAACAAGATCTTTACGACATCCTTCAGACGGATATTACTTGTGAGGATGGCTTTGGAAAGTATTAGATCACTTCAAATCAAACATGCTCCAGTAAATCCAGATAATATTGTCTCAGTGCTTCCTTCAAGCTGGTTGGCTTCATGATCTGAATGGATTTGCCATAGCCCGCAAGATAACGAATGATAAAGTCAAGCTCATGAGGTTCATACGAGCCTACAAGATAGGTCTGTTCCGTGATCACTTCGAGTTTCATGGATGGGAAGTGCTCCTGCTGGAATAGCTCTATTCCCACTTCATTGATTCGGCATTGAAAAGAAATGGCTTGTTCGGATGACTTCCAGAGTGAATGGGCATCCTGGAGCGAAAGCTCCTTGATATGGTCCAATGGTTCGATATCTGTTAGTTGGGGTGATGTGATTCGGTCACATCGGAATACACGGTACGCCTGCTTGTGCAGATCATATGCCTGGCAATACCAATAGCCTCTCATCGCATAGAGGGCAATGGGCTGGATGGTGCGGACATTGGAGCAGGTTACGTATGAAGACGAGCTCTTGGTATGTCTGCTTGTTCGGGCATTTTGATAAACAATCTGTATCACTGTATTCTGGACGGCGGCCATTAACAGAAACTCCAGGTTCTCACTATTCTTAATCTGTTCCGTATGTTTAAACGAAACACGATGCTCGATGTTCTCGATATCCTGCCGCTGCTTATCGGATAATGCGCTTAAGAATTTCTCATGAATCGAACGGAAGGTAGCCTGAAAGGGCAGGTTAGAGAAACTCCGAAGGGCCTGCATGGCAAAATAAAGGGCATGAAGCTCTCCTGTATTAAACGATATGGGGGGCAGCTGCATCTGTTGAAGTAGACGATAACCACCGTATCTCCCGTACTCGGCATAGATGGGTGCACCGAGTTCTTCGAGTGAGGCGATATCTCTGATCGCGGTTCGCTTGGAGATCTGAAACTCCTGCATGAGATCCTGCAGGGTAAACTGCTGTTTTTGATTGATAAAGCGCAGCATCTGGTTCATGCGTTCTGATTTTTTCATCGTAAAAAACCTTTCAATGGTGCCATGTGTTGGCACCTTTTGTTGTTATGATGATAAGTGTAATCCAATCTAACCAAGGAGGCAAACGATAATGAATTTTGAAGTGATCCCATTTTTGTCGATGAACGGGGATGCGGCAGCAGCCATCGCATTTTACGAGAAGGTTCTGGGGGCCAAAGTGCTTTTTAAGAAAAGTTATAAAGAGATGAAGGAAATAAATCCGGGCTTCGAGTACCCTGCTGGCCAAGATGAGTATATTACGCATTCAGTGCTGGAGATTGGCGTGAACAAGATCATGATTGCGGAGGAGGCAATGGATCCAGAGAGACCGTGGCAATTGGGAAACAGTACGTCACTATGCATTCAATCCAAGGATAAAAGTACGATGGATCAACTATATACCTCTCTTGTACAACATGAGGGAGTGAAGGTGCTGGTGCCTTACGAACAAAATGAATTTAGCCCAGGTTATGGCATTGTGCGTGATCCGTTCGGAATTGCGATTCAGCTCTGTGTGACCTTGCACGATTTTTAACATAAAATCAAGGACGGGGGCTACTCGCCCGGTTCAACAGAATATCATCAAAAGCGTCAAAAAAAGAAGAACCATTGGTACCCATACCAATGTGCTCTTCTTTCTTTGTTTTCCTGAATAGAAATGTTCCCGCAATCTGAAGATAGCCTGATCACATGGGATACAGGAGTCTATCCTTTTTTTACTTATTTACCTTGTAAGCTGTGACGCTTGAACTTCATCATTTTTTTCACTGAAAATCAGAGCAAGTGCAGCCAGCATCAAGATGAGGGAGACAGCCCGCTGCCAGGAGAATTCAATGAGCTCACTGCCGAACAGTCCCGTTGCATCGATAATAAAACCAGCAACAATCTGACCCACGATTGCCGTAAGGTTGGCAGGTGTTACCCCGAGTTTATTCACAGCAAAAGTTGATAAGAACAGATATCCAAAACCCATGAATACAGCAGAGAGCTGTAACTTGGGTGCATGAAGCAAGTCGAGCAGGTGTCCACTACCAAAAAAATTAATCAGTACGGCCAGAATTAATGTACCTGACGCAAAAGTGAAAAATACCGTCTCCAGCAGGCCGATATTACGGCTAATGGTACCATTAATGGAGGACTGTGCACTAAGCACTGCTCCACCGATCAAAGTAACGATAACAATCAATAAACCTATGCCCATGGTGATCCTCCTTAGAATAAAGTTAGAGCTAGCGCGCCCAGCATCAATACCAAGGCGGCGATTCGTTTGCTCCCAACCGGTTTGCGGTTGCTCCCCAGCCATCCGTAATGATCAATCAGAATGCTGGTGACCATCTGTCCGACGACAATGGCAATCATGGAGATTCCTACGCCCACAATTGGAACACCAATGACCAAGGCTAGCAAGTAGATAACCCCGAGCAAACCCCCAAGGAGGTTCCACTTCGGAAATTTGGTGATGGCAGAGAGGTTTCCTTTGCCGAAGAAAATCAACAAAATCAGTGAGATGATCGCACCCATGAAGAAATTATAAAAATCAGCTTCCAGCGTGCCGACTTGTTCCCCAAGCTTGCCGTACAGCGCTCCCTCAAAACTTAGAAGAGCTCCTGTCGCAATGGCGATGATATAAAAAATCAGCTTTTTCAATTGATCTCGACTCCTTGAAATGTGATTAATTTGCAGGTGCATGACCCATCATAAGGAATTGTAGAGGCGAAGACAATGAAAGATCTTGCTTTGTTTTTCTGAAAAATTATAGATCTTGCTGTGGCAAACAGGGTATAGTAATACAGCTAGAGAGTGATCAAGCATGGACACAGGAGGAGACAGCAATGAACGAGACAAGAAAAGAAACGTCCTCCCGATTGCTGTACATAGGCAGAGTCAACGGTAATCCCAATTGGAATTTTCCAAGCCACATGCATGAGGATATCAGTGAAATTGTCTATGTATCTGATGGGGAAGGCATTATTAAAATTAACGAACATCCTTATGCCGTGCAAAAAGGCGATTTGTTAATCTATAACCAAGGTGTCATTCATGAGCAATGTACCTCTCCGGTCTGTCCACTCAGCCTTTATTATTGTGGAATAGCCAATATCTATTCAGACGGGTCAAGGCGAGAACACATCATTCCGGAAAACGCTTCTCCGTATATAAAAACTGAAGCGCACGCTGACAGAATCAGCGAGCTGCTTGACTTCATGTATGAGGAATCGTCCAATCAACAGGCAGGTTATGAGAAGATCTGTGAAGGATTGCTGGGTGCACTTCTTGCCTTAATACAACGGTTGGTTCAACCGAATGTTTCACGAAAGCAAGATTCGGATCATCTGGCTGTGCGGATCAAGGAATATCTTGATGAGAACTACCTACAGCACTTGAAATTGCAGGATATTGCTGCGCATTTTCATATGAACCCTTACTATTTATCCCATGTGTTTAAGCACAAGTATGATGATTCCCCAATCCGTTACATTGTCCACAGAAGAATGGGAGAAGCGAAGTGCCTGCTGACCAAGACAGACATGAAGGTGAGTGAGATCGCACATGTTTTGGGCTATCAGAATGCAAATTATTTCACCATTCTTTTCACCAAGACTATGGGCGAATCACCTACCCAATACAAGAAAAATGAGCGTTCAGAACGCGTCGATCTAACGGAAACGTAAACCTAATGCTGTAAGCATAGGGGGGAGTGAACACCTTGCTCTACTTCATTAACTCATCATGATGATGTTATGTATAATTAGAGGAAGGCCTAACGTCAGAGGCAGGCAAGTGTAAATAGCGAGGGGGCAGAGGACTGGATTGCGAAAACAAGGGGTTATCGGGAAAGAGAGCAGACTGCGACTACTGGAAGCTGCAACACAGGAATTTGCGTTAAATGGATTCTATCAGGCGAAAATAAGCTCTATCGTTGCCCGTGCAGGGGTAACGCAGCCTGCATTTTATCTTTATTTTGAGAGCAAGGAAGCAGCTTTTGCAGAGCTGATCGATAGTTTTCGAAATGGACTAATTCAGGTCGTCCGGGATAGTCATATCGAGGCAGGAAAGAACAGGAACGATCTCAAGGAAGCTGTCGTGGAATCATTGGGGCAGATTTACCGTTATCTCGGAGAGAATCCGGCGCTGACCCGGATCGGACTGTATCAGTCCGCGGAGTCGGTGAGAATTAAAGCCGAGATTGCGAGTTTGATGGAGCAAAATCTGATTGCAGAACAACAAGCGGGATATTACAGGCATGATCTGGATACGGTTTTCTTCGCCGAAGCGTTGCTGGCCATCGTGGAACGGTTAACATTGATCAAGCTGCTGCCGGGGCACGAAACGCCGTCCAAGCTTGCGCGGATCACACAGGATCTGTTTTTCTATGGAATTTTGGACACGAAGCATCGGGATTAAAATCCTATTCAATGCGCTATGCAGATATCAGGTTTTTGATTGGGTCATTGTTTTGCATTTGCATGATCACCTTATACTATAACACTAAGAGCCAGACTTCGTATTATCGAAGTCTGGCTCTATTCGAGTTGCTGTTAGACTGCGCTCGCAGCATAAAAACCAGAGCGCACGGCAGTACCTACTTTACCAATTTTGACGCAATCGCCGATAAGGCTGGTTTTGGATTCGAACTTGGCTCGAATCTGCTCCGCTACGGTTGTATTTTTTCTCATACCAAAAGCATTAATCATCGTATCTGCCTCAATGAACACCTTGGATCCCTCCGCATTCTCCGCATATAAACCATTAGCTTCAAAGGAAAGGACTTTGTGCCCTCCGAGTATGGTAACCCCGTGACTTTCCAGCATGGGCATTAGAGCTGCCCGATTAATGTACATCACATCCTGTCCCGCTTCCGGACGCATCTCCACAATCGTTACTTTTTTGCCTTCCATAGCCAGCTCAAGTCCCAGGTCACATCCTGTTAAACCGCCACCGGTTATGACAATCCGTTCGCCGCGAACAAGTTCCTTCTGCAAATGTGCTTCAATTGCCCCAATGACATGACCATGATGAATACCGGGGATTGGGGGGATAAGAGGTACGGCCCCTGCCCCAATGAAAATGTGATCGGCTGATTGGAGCGCTGGATCATCCGGTGTCATCTCATGATTCAGATGCATTTGCACGTGAAGCTGCTTTAACTGCCGTTCATACCAGTCAATCAAGGCACGCAGCTGACCTTTGAATTCCGGCGTAGCCGCACTGGTTACCTGTCCGCCAATCGCTGCCTCTTTCTCATACAAAGTAACCTCGTGACCTTTGAGTGCAGCTACACGGGCTGCTTCAAGTCCGGAAGGGCCCCCACCTACAACAACGATTTTCTTCGGTGTCTCCGCAGGCTCGATGACAAAACGCTTTTCATTTGCGGCCTGAATATTAACCGCACAGCTGATTTTGGTGTTGCGCTCAATAATGCGACCGATGCACTCCTCGTTACAACGAATACACGGACGGATATCTTCACGCATATTATTGCGCAGCTTGTTCGGAAGCTCGGCATCGGCGATGAGCGCACGGCCGAACATGACAAAATCGGCATCGCCAGATGCTATTAACCGTACTGCACTCTCAGGAGTATGGCTGCCCGAGTTCAGAATGGGAATGTTCACGGCTTGCCGGGCAGGTGCACACATGTAGTCCATACAGGCATCACCCAGATAGGCTGGTGGGAAAATATAATCAATTCTCTCATAGGAACCTGCATCGATATCAATGGCGTCCACGCCAGCACGTTCCAGAATCTGAAGCATCTCCAGACTGTCCTCAACCGTACGACCGCCTTCAAAGCGATGATCCAGCGCGATTCGGAACAAGATAGGCATGTTAGGACCTACTGCCTTGCGAATTGCCTGAACAATCTCAACCGCAAATCGCATGCGCTTCTCGGTGCTGCCTCCATAGTCATCTTCACGTTTGTTCCAGATGGGGGACATGAACTGGTCTATCAGATAACCCGCGTGGGCATGAATCTCGATTCCATCGAATCCTGCCCGTTTCAGCCTAGCAGCCGAATCTGCAAATTGTTCCATGATCGTCTGAATTTCCTCCACGGTGAGTGGATGACATAGTACCTCCGGATTATATATCGCAGGGATGGGCGAGGCAGATACCGGGGGCTTGCCTGAACGATCTGGCAGTGCATTACGCCCGGTCCCGCAGCTTAACTGAGCGATAATCCGGGTACCGTAACGCTGCACCGCATCCACAAGATCGGTAAGCATGGGTACGACATAATCCTTTTCAACAATGCCTTCGAGTACACCCTGTGCCAAATCTTCGGTCAGAAATTGTGCACCCAGGATGATCATGCCCGCGCCACCTTTGGCACGTTCTTCATAGTAATCAATCTCTTCGAGTGAGATTCGGCCATCGGGACCGGCAGAGTTGGTCCCCATGGGGGACATGACGATTCGATTTTTCACGTCCATGCTTCCGATGTGGAAGGGGGTGAACAGCTTTTCATAAGGATGACTCATGTGGATATACCTCCTGTTGTTCTGGCTCGTGGAATTGATCAATAAATGCATTCTAGAAATTTCGATTTCGCTAAGGTAGGTTACTGGTGAGTAATATAATGGATAAGCTCATGGTAACCCTTTTGCATGATATTAAAAGTGAAAAAAATCACAAACGTTACCATGATCTATGATCTATGATCGTGTCAACCAGTCAGTGCTGCTTGCTGCACTAATCCTAGATGAATTAGAGGGACGAGAGCAGATGGTCTCAAGGGACGGGGATAAAAAAGGCCTGCAGGAATGTATCCTGCAGGCCCAATGTATTAATCCAAGCGATTAAACCTCCTGCAAGCTCGCGGCTTCGAGCTTGGCAAGACGTTTCATGACTTTCTTCAGCATTACCGAGGCTTTGACGCGAAGAGGAAGATCAGGAGAAATTTCAATGGTGTAGTGCCCGGCAGCGATCAGCTCTTTCAGTTCGGCAACAGAGGCACAAGGGCGGTCTAATACATTAAACACACTGCCGTATTGCAGACATTGGTGCGTATCACTTCCGGCCGTTACGGGTTTGCCCAGGGACTGGGCGAATGTTTCAACCTGACTGCGGCAGGTTTGGATACCGGTTTTGTACATATCTTTGGCGTTCAGGTCGAAGGCATCCAGACGTCCAAGCAGACCTGGGTCAAGCTCATACAGAGGGGTCGATTCCCGGAAAGGGTGTGCACCAATTTTGAATAGGGGCCAGGCTTCGGCTAGATCAAGCAGGTTGGCAAAGGGGATGAATGACCCCTTGGCTGTATAATTTTCCAGCCCGGCACGAACGGCAAGGATATGCTCTTTTTGACCAATGAGCAAAATATGTCCGGTCTCCTGAATGTCCACCTCCATTCCGGGAAAAATGCGCAGTCCGTCCGCGTCATAATATTCTCCGTTGTAGGGGTAGAGACGATCCAGCGTCTCATACACATCGTAAAAGTGGCGAGTGTTGAAATGTTCGGTAAGCGCGAGGGCGTCCAGTCCGCTGGCCTTGGCTTCGGCGACCATTTCAGTGAAGTAGTCGACGGAGAAATCAGAGTTTTTGGATAATTTGCCGTGAGTATGAAGATCAATACGCATGTCGAGACACTCCTTTTATTCCATGAATGGTTAAGTATATGAATTACAAAATTTCGTAATGTGCGCCCAGCCAGAACAGGAGGACAACATAGATGGCTGACCCGACAAGAAAACCGATATCGCTTGGGGTAATCTTCAGGTGGGCCAGCTTCAGCCGTTTCGAATCCGGATTCTTCATTCCGTAAGAGAAACCACGGGTTTCGAGTGCTTCCACAGTGGTACGGGAACGTTTGGCGGTTGCCAGCATTAACGGGAAGAAGGATATAACAAACAGTTTCATGTAGTAAACAACAAGCCTCCAGTAGAACCAGCCATGGCTGGATGGGACCTGACCTCGCAGTCTGTACGAGAGCATAATGTTGCGGAATTCACCAAACAACACGGGCAAAATGCGGTACGCATACGATAGGCTGAACGAGAATGCCGCAGGCATTCCGAGTGCCAGCAAGCCATCCCCGATTCGTTCCGGATCCATACCGGAGAAGAGAGTGATGCTTGCCAGGGATACGATCGACAGCTTCAGGGTTAGGAGTAATAATGGAAATGCGGATTCCAGGTTCCCCCCGAAGAACAGCGAGATAATAAACATCCAGCCCACCTGACCGATCAGCCCCAGACATAGAATGATGATGATGAAGGGAGCAGCTCGTGACATGATGGTCGTGGTGACCATGAGCATAAACATGCCGAGCAGCACCGTACCGTTATGAACGAACCAGGGAACGATGGCAAAGAAGAGATACCAGATGAGCATGACACGCGGATCAATGCGGGACAGACTTGCATGTCCGCTGCCATATACGGTATTCATCAACTCCAGCTGAATGCGTTCAATGGATATTTTGTCAAACCAGTTGCGTACAAGCTGCATCAATGTCTTCCTCCTTGGTAAACGAATGATTCAAAAGCTTCTCCACAAATGTCTCGGGAGTCGGACAGAGTGCGGATAGACCCAGCCGATGAGATAGTTCCATCATCTGAGTAAGGGCAAGTCCGGAACGACGCAGGAGCGGCTCGTCGGCAAACACCTCGGAAGGTGTCCCATCTGCTTCAACTCGTCCATCATGCAGCACGATGACACGACTGGCCCATTGGGTAACCAGCTGCATATCATGAGTTGCGATCACGGTTGTCCGCACATGCTGATCCAGTTCATCCAATACGCCAATCAGTTCCTCTCGCGTAGCCAGGTCCAGGTTGGCGGTAGGCTCATCGAGCAGCATAAGAGAAGGTTTCATGGCTGCGCCGATCGCAAGGGTAACGCGTCGCTGTTGTCCACCGCTGAGGAGACGGGCATCCCGCTCCTGTAACGGGGTGAGCCGAAAGCGATCGAGTACATGTGCAATTTGTTCGTCGGCTCCCTTGATGCGGCGGCGTCTCAAGAAATAGGAAACCTCTTTGCGCACACTGTCTTCGATAAACATCTCGGCCGAATGTTGAAAAATATAAGCGACTCGGCCAGCCAGCTGTTCCAAGGATGAACGATGTGTGGTCTCCCCAAGCACGCTGACACTGCCTTCCTGAGGCAAACTGATGCCGGCCATGAGCCGGAGTAGTGAAGACTTACCCGCACCGTTGTTGCCCACCAGGGCGATCCGTTCTCCTTCACGGAGTGAAAAGTTAACACCACGAATAATTTCATGTTCTTTTTTGCCAAGCCCTCTATATCGCAGACGTGTATCCTTGAATTGTACGATCGGGAGAGAAGCAGTATTTGCATGCTGTTCAGAACGGGACGGTGCGTTGCTCTCCGCAGTATGGGGCTGTCTACCCTGACTGGCCAGTAGTGCGGATATCGCAGCAGTGTGCTGTTTATTAAAATAAACCGCGGCTTCCTCCACCGTAATTGGGAAAAGCTGATGATTCAGCTGCTCGGGTTGGGTTACCTGATCTCGCATCAATGATGGAGCAGCCTGAATGGCTGCACGGGTCACTTCAGGAGGTTGAATGCCCAGACGCTCTAAGTCTGCGATACGATTCAAACCTTCCTGGACTGGTAGATTCCACAGAACACGTCCTTTATCCATCAGGACCACATCCGCACAGAAGTCAGCAATAAATTCGGTATGATGCTCGATGACAATAATGGTCTTGCCGTGCTCTGTATTTAACTGATACAGGCATTCATAGATGAGTCTGGCATGCTGTGGATCCAGCTGGGAGACGGGTTCATCCACGATGAGAATGTCCGGGTCCATGGATAGTGCCCCAGCGAGTGCAAGCAGGTGCTTCTGTCCGCCGCTCAATTCCCAGATGTACCGATTGTGGATGGAGTCCAGACCGCACATCGTCAGCGCACGTTCACCCAGCTCCCTATAGTTGGCCAGTCCGTAATTCAGCGGAGCAAAGCAAGCTTCATCGAGCACGGTCGGGCGCACCAGCTGATTATCAAAATCCTGATAAACATATCCAATTTTTCTGGACAGATCTGCAACACTTTGCCCGGTCGCTGAGACTCCAAGTACATGAACTTCACCCGCAAAGTCACCCGTATAGAACTGGGGAATCAGGCCGTTAAACAATTTGCACATCGTTGACTTGCCACATCCGTTGCCTCCGATAATCGCAGTGAAGCTTCCGCGGGAGAGCTCCAGGGAGGCTCCGTTCAGAACAGGTTCTTCCGAACCCGGATAGGTGAAAATAACATCATGAATGGCAATAGCAGTATCGCATGAAGAAGCAGGATGGGAAGAGTGTGTATTAGGCATAAGGGCGATTCTCCGTACCTGAAATGGCTTTGTTTTTGCTTCGTTTTGCGCGCATGATCCAAAGTGTTACGACCGCGATGAATGCAGCAGCACCGATACTAATCCAGATCGAGGCTGAGCCGTATTGATCGGCATAGTCCGTTTCCCAAACGGCGAAGTTGATGTCCATCTCGGACAGGGATTCCGCGCCAAAAGCGATTGCGAGCAGCAGCAGACCGATCAGGAACAGCTTCGGACGGAAGAAACCGATACCTTCATATTTCATGCCAGGCTTACGAGGTTTAATGCCGAGCAGTGGCTCGATTTTGCCATAGAGAAGAGGAACAAGGTAAAGCGTAGGCAGCAGAGCGAACAGGATACCCGAGAACAATACGTCGTTCAGGAATCCAACGCCTTCAATCAGCACAACACTCTCGGCAAGTCCGGGAACGGCTTCGAGTTCTTCCACACCAATCCATACTTTGCCGATATCGACCAATGAACTTAGGAATTGATGAATGATGACCCCAGTCATGGCTGCGACGCCGACTTGCCTGCGATTGTGGGGATCACTGACCATGCGGCCTGCGACATACATTGCGAAGGAAAAGGTAATGAATTTCTCCAATTCGCCGAGTCCGCCGAATTGGCCCAGCATCAGCTCACCGAAGATGACTTCACCAAGAGCAGCACCGAGAGCGGCAATCATGGGATGGAACAGGATGCAGAGCGTCAGTGGAATAAAAGCAAAATATTCAACCGACAATTCAATCGGTCCAAGCTGCAGCTTGGGAATGAGCTCTGTAAACATGTTGGACAAACCGTACAGTGACATGGAAAGCACAAACACCATCATTTTCTGTGAAGACGTCAGCGTATAACGCTCAGTCATCTTCTTCATCGACACATACCTCCCTGAATGTTGTTGATCATAGCCACAGTCTAGGGGCAGAGTATTAACGCAAAAGGAGAGATTTGTAAATCGATTGTAATATTTATTACAAATACAAATATAAATGAAAAATTTATTACATAGATAAACCACTTGATCTCCAATCAGCTGGTATACTGATGGCAGAGCGAGAAGAGGAGTGAATCCGGAATGAATTTATTTACCCAAAAAGAACAGCTATCACCTGGTCATCTGAAAATTGCCGATTTTGTTGAGCGAAACCCTGAAGAGATATTATTCATGACGGAGCAGGAAATCGCCGACAGGCTCGGAGTAAGTATAGCCACCGTTTCACGCTTCTGGCGAGCTGTTGGATATGACAATGCCAAAGCATTCAAAATTCGGCTGCGCACCTCCGAGGATACGACACCTGCACTCAAATTAAATAAAACAATCTCCCGCATGGACACGAGCAGCTTGCCTGTGCAATTGCTGGAAGCTTCGGTATCCCATCTTCAGGAGACGTTATCGCATATGAAGCAGGGAGATTTGGAGCATGCTGCTTCCATCCTTGCTGAAGCCAGAAGAGTATATATCTATGCGCCCGGACCCTCAGCCGGTTTGGCAGAGCTGCTGTCATTCCGGTTATCGAGATTTGGATTAACCGTCATCCATCTGGCCGGAAGCGGACATGAATTGCTGGAGTCGCTAATGCACATGCAGCAGGAGGATATGGTCTTACTGATGAGCTTTACCCGTCTGCTGCCTGAAGCAGAGGTCATACTGGATTATGCCAAGGAAGTAAACAGCAAGGCCGTACTAGTGACGGACCGGGAGGATCTGTTATATGGACTCGCAACGGAATTGTCTTTCTATGTGAGTCGCGGTGAGCTCGGGGAATTCCACTCCATGGTTACTCCACTTCTTCTTATGGAGCAGCTGGTGCTCGCTGTTGGGTTATTGCAGAAGGAGCTGGCGTTATCCAAGCTGGAGAGGCTCGCTGAACTACGCAGCAGATATGCAGATAAGCTGCCTCGCGGATAATTCCGGGTATAGCCGATCATCTGACATGGTTATGATGCTCCTCATTTGGTGTAAAAACATAGATGAGAGCAATGGCTGTTGCTGACCAGCATATTGAATTACATATGGAATGAGGGAATCGTATGACAACAAGAGGAATCGACCATATAGGGATTACTGTGCCGGATGTGGAACAAGCGACTGTTTTCCTTCAGCAGGCATTTGGCGCCAGACTTGTATATGACAACATTACGCCTCAGGATCCCCCGCAAGAAGGTCCTGAAACAGAACAAAAGCTGGGACTACGATCTGGGGCGAAGGTCATTCATATTCGGATGTTATCTCTCGGAGAGAGCGCCAGTATTGAACTATTTCAGTTTGGGAATACGGAGCAGAATGATCCTGCCAGGGCATCAGACTTCGGTGTGCAGCATGTAGCCTTATATGTGGATCAGATGGAGAACGCGGTGAAACGATTCACAGAAGCAGGGGGAGAGCTACTCTCTGAGCCCAGTGCATTGTCTGGCCCTATTGAAGGCGGGAAAGGCAATCAGTTCGTGTATGGACGTGCGCCGTGGGGCATGTTGATTGAAATGATCTCTTACCCTGCCGGCATAGATTATCCCAAGGATAGTGAGGATCAACGTTGGACACCTAAGGCAGGAAGTACGGATTAGAGACTGGGAAGGCGAATTCATGTGATACGCTGGGAGTGCTCCTTGTGAGGACCGTTTCGGAAGAAACTGTCCTTTTTTTGTGCGTATTTGTCCATTTACGTGTTGACACGTTGATAATAAAATGAGGATTAGTCCATTAAGTTAACCAAAATAAGATTATGCAAAATTTTTTTAGGGAAAATCAAATATAAGTGATCCAAATGTCCTGAATTGGGGTATCAATAGTAGAAGCGTTCAGAACGATCACATGAATACATAAAAATTGGACAGGGATAGTCTACGAAAAAATAAGAAATAAGAATGAGGTTATGGGGGAAATCAGGTGCCTATAGTAGATTTGGACAAGAAAAAAGACATTGTCACGGATGCGCTGGTCATTAAGGCCATGGAAAAAAGTCTGGCGATCATTCGTTTTGACCTGGATCGGCGGGTAACGTATGTCAATGAGACATTTGCTCGTACGATGGGGTATCAGGTAGATGAAATGTACGGGATGCACCATCGGCAATTATGTTTTGCGGATTTCGCTAACAGCATGGATTATGAGTTGTTCTGGAACAGTATCTTTAACGGCGTAAGCTTCCAGGACAAGATTGAGCGTAAGGATGCTAGTGGCAACTCCGTCTGGCTTGAGGCAACATATATGCCTGTTTATGATGAGTCTAATGAGAGAATTCTTGGTGTCTCCAAAATCGCAACCAACATTACAAAACGTCAGAGAAACATCTCGGCCGTGGTCCATGAATTGAAAACGATGTCACATGAGATGAACAAGCATGCGGATATTGGAATTGAGCGCAGTCGTGAGCTGCTGTCCGGTATTACGGAAATTTCAGAAGTTTCGGCTCATAACCGGACTACTTTGACTGATTTGCAGGAGCAAGCAGGCTCGATCCAAGGTGTCGTCAAAACTATTCAACAGATAGCATCGCAGACACAGCTGCTCGCACTGAATGCTGCTATTGAAGCTGCACATGCAGGTGAGTACGGACGTGGGTTCGATGTTGTAGCCAAGGAAGTCAGAAAGTTGTCTGCTATGGTTGGGGATTCCATTAATGAAATCCGCGATAGTGTGAAAGGCATAACCCAAGAGATTAAGAACATTTCCAGCGGAACTCAGAAAGTTGAAGCCTACGCCCAGCAAAGCCAGCAGAAGATTACGGTAGCGTTGAAGGATTTTACAACCATTGCAGAATCTGCACAGCTGCTTGATGCCAAGGCGCAGCAAGTCACCAAGATTGTCTAAGATGTATTTCTCTTCTATGAATGAACTTAATAAGGATAACAACATGGCAGGTCTCCGACACAGGGGCCTGCTTTTTTATTACGCCAAAAAAACGGGAATTATTGTGAGCCTTCGGGGAAAGAATACTCAGAAATACATGTAGGTTCAGGTTCACAGCTTAGAGAAATGTTGGGGTGAGGGTGATGTGGTCCAAAATATTATCGTATGTACCCGAATGGTCGATATGGATGCAGGCTTTTTTGGTTGTAATCATTCCGCTAGTGATATTAAAAGTAGCTCGGTGGACTAGCTCTTCTATCAGAAGAGGTGCATTTATTAACTCCAGTTCACAGCAGAAGCAAAGCTCAGGAAACTCCTCATCGAATGCTTCTGACCAAGCGCAGGGAACTGAATCCGGAGCATATGCGAATATCAAGTTGACGGGACACTATACCACAGATCTGATCAGTTCAAGAGAAACCTTTGGCCAGAATGCCGACGTACATATACGGGAGTTCTTCATCTATGGCACGGACACACCTGCGGCTGTCATGTATGTCGATGGTCTGGTAGATCAGGAGTTGGTCGACGACCATTTGATCACGCCTCTTATGTTGAGAGGGGTACCCGAACTGAAACAGGATGCCTTCATCCATCCGGAAAATGCTCACCTGCTTAAGGGATACCTGAAAAATCATTTACTGCCTGTCAGTCAGGTAGAGGAAACCGAATCATTACAGGAACTTGCTCTGGGTGTACTATCCGGGAAAAATGCTCTCATTATGGATGGCATGCCTGGTGCTCTCCTCATTGGATCAGCCAAAGGAAAAACACGCAGTATTGAAGAGCCGTTATCCGAAGCCCTGCTCCGTGGGCCACGCATTGGTTTTACGGAAAGTCTCAGTGATAATACGGGGATACTGCGGAGATATGGGACTAACCAGAGCCTGTTCATACAGAAATATGAAGTAGGTACACGGATCAAAAAGGATCTGGTTATTGCGTATATTCAAGATATTGCCAACCCCGAGATTGTAGCTGAAGTACAAAAGCGAATCGAAAAGCTGGATGTAGACGCCATGTTGGAATCCGGGTATGTAGAGCAACTCATTGAGGATGATCAGCTGAGTCCTTTTCAGCAGGTGCAGAATACGGAAAGACCGGACCGGGTCATCAGTGCTTTGCTTGAAGGACGTGTTGCCATATTGCTGGACGGTACACCCTTCGCCTTAATTGTACCGACCACCTTCAGCATGCTGCTGCAATCACCTGAAGACTACTACGAGCGATGGATTCCGGGTACCTTTCTCCGCATGCTTCGTTTTCTGGCTGCCATGATTGCCCTTCTTGCACCTGCTTTGTACATCTCGTTTATTTCCTTTCATCCGGGTCTGATTCCGACCAAACTGGCATTGACCATTATCGAGACGCGGAAAGGAGTGCCGTTTCCCTCCATTATCGAAGCACTCATTATGGAGACGGCGATTGAAATATTGCGCGAAGCCGGTATACGTCTGCCGAAACCGATTGGACCCGCGATGGGAATCGTCGGGGGTCTCATTATCGGGGATGCCGCCGTACAGGCAGGGATCGTCAGTCCGTTTCTGGTTATTGTCGTTGCCGTTACGGCAATCTCGTCATTCTCCATTCCGACGTACAGCGCAGGGATAACACTGCGGATTCTGCGTTTTATAGGCATGTTTAGTGCAGCAGTACTTGGCTTGTACGGAGTGGTTTTGTTTATCCTGTTACTCTGCAGCCATCTTGCACGGTTACAGAGCTTTGGTGTTCCATATGTCAGCCCGAGTGTTCCCTATAGATTATCAGACTGGAAGGACTTTCTGATCCGGGCACCGATGAGCATGATGAAGGAACGCCCTTACATGATGAAACCCAAAGATCAGGACCGCAAGAAATGAGGGCAAGGCTATGAAAATGATGAAGAGGTGAAGCCGATGAAGCCTTCCTACACACCCATAACGACAACACAGGCTGCGATCATGATCATTAACTACATGCTGGGAGCAGGTATCCTGACCTTGCCGCGGACAACAGTGGAAGCCGTAGATACACCGGATGTGTGGATTTCCATTATCATCTCGGGTGTAATCATTACGCTCATTGGTTTCATCATGGTTACGCTCTGCCGGAGATTCCCAGGAAAAACGGTGTTTCAGTTTGTTCCGGAGATTACCGGCAGATGGATTGCCATGGTGATCAGTATGGCAATCATCCTGTATTTTGTCATTATCTCTGCTTTTGAAGTCAGGGTGCTCGCGGAAGTGACCAATTTATATCTTCTTGAGCGTACGCCGACTTGGGCCATCGTGATGGGATTTATGTGGATCGGGATCTATCTGATATCGGGCGGTTTGAATGCGATCGTGCGATTATTCGAGATTGTGTTGCCTATCACAATTGTTATCTTTGTCATCGCCATCCTGCTTAGCAGCAAAGTCTTTGAGATTAACAATCTGAGACCCGTGCTGGGAGAGGGATTTATGCCGGTCATAAAGGGATTGAAGCCGTCGCTCTTGGCCTATACAGGATATGAAATCATGTTTGTTGTTATGGCCTATATGAAGAGTCCAGAGAAAGGATTTAAGTCCGTTTTTTGGGGAACAGCTATTCCTACCATAATCTATCTGGTTACAGTCGTAATGGTGGTGGGCAGCTTGTCCATTAATGGCATGAAGACCCGAACCTGGCCTACACTTGATTTGATGCGTAGTTTTGAGATTCAGGGATTGATATTTGAACGCTTCGAATCGTTACTTCTGGTCATCTGGATTATGCAGATCTTCTCCACCTTCACCGTCACACTGTACGGTGCTTCCATAGGATGCGCTCAATTGTTCAAACGAAAGGAAATACTGGGAGCCATGTTTATTTTAGTTTCCATTATCTATTTTATTGCCTTTCTTCCAAACGACGTCAATCAGACTTTTGCACTTGGTGACTTTGTGGGAAAGGTATCTGTTTATTTGTTTGCTATCCTTCCAGCCCTTTTGCTGCTGTTAAGCTTTGTTCGCAAAAAAGGAGGCCAGAAGAAATGAAGATGCCTTGGAAGAAGCTGATATTGTTTTCTGTATCGCTATGCATGTTGTTTACGCAAACAGGCTGCTGGAGCAGCAAAGAGATTGAGGACTTGGGTGTCTATGTGGCTCTTGGAATTGATGTGCCTGAGCAAACTGAATTTGAAAAGGACGTAAACGCTCATGGTGGTCATTATCCCAAAGAAAACAATATAACCGCCACAGTGCAGATTGTACCTAAGGATTCATCCAAACAAAACAGCCAGCAAGGTTCTCCGTCAGCGGGCAAGTCCTATTTCAACGAACAATTAACGGGGGATTCTCTATTAGAAATATTCCGTCAGTTTGCACTCAGAAGAGATCGTCCCCTTATCGGACATCACTTGAAAGTGATCGTGGTTTCGCAAGAAATTTCACGGAAATATAGCTTGGAACAATTGCTTGATTTTGTATTGCGTGATAACGATATCCGTCCCAGTTGCCTGGTTGTGGTGAGTGATGAAAAAGCCATTGATGCTTTGCACTCCAATGATCCTAGTGAAATCCCGGCATTTTACCTGACTGGTCTTGTTGACAATTCATACTTGTCGAATAAAATCATGCCCGCTGTGTCACTAGCTAAGTTGGATGCAACCATGCAGTCTGGCAGAAGCTTTCTCCTCCAAAATGTCATCTCCTATAAAGGCGAACATAAATTTTCGGGTGCAGGAATATTTGACTCCAAGACAAAACGCCTTATAGGAACCTTAAGCCAAGTCGATCTCGAAGGGTTGTCGTGGATTCAGGATAGGCCTAAGGGAGGCGTAATAAAAACATATGAGGAACGAACTGGGAGTACAGTTGTATATGAGATTAAGCATACCAAAGGGGAAATTATCCCTACAGTCCATGGGGACGATATCTCGTTCCATGTTAAGGTGGAATCGGAAGGTTGGTTCATGGAAGATTGGACGGTTCCCGAAGTATCGGGAGACGAAGAATATCTTCACAAATTGGAGGATGATTTTAAGAAAATCGCGGAACAGCAGGTGAAACAGGTCCTGGATAAAATTCAGCATGAGTACAAGGTAGATGTTGCTGGGTTTGGCGAGAAACTGCGCATTAAATATCCGAAAGTATGGAAGAGGGTTAAACCTGATTGGGATAAGACATTCAGTGAAATTCCGATTACCTACGACATCAAAATCAAAATCAAGAATCAGGGATCTTCGACGGAGTAATATCTGAAGGAGCAATATCTGAAAAGGTAATACCTGGACAAGCCATACAGCCTTCTCAAACCCGCTAAGGATCTGAGAAGGCTGTTTCACATGCCCTTGCCAAAGTTATTCAATAACCAGCATACGCGGGGATGTTTCCTGAATTACACGGGAGGAGAACCAGGAGCCGAGAGCTGCAGCGATAATGCCGATGCAGGCGAATAGAACAATTCCACCCCCATTCAGAATAAGAGGAAGCTGTACTATACCATAGTCAGCAAGGATCATTTCAAGAAGAACAGGCAGCACATACACGCCAACCAGGATTCCCAGCAGAGCGCCCATGGCGGATAGGAGCGATATTCCCAAGGCAATAGACAGCCGAATGCGGCGTGAGGTCAATCCAAGTGATGTGTAGATGCCATACGTTCTGCTTTCTTTGCGGATACTAATCCGGCAGGTACTGAAAATAATAATAAATGTAACCAGGATAAACAGCAGCCCAATCAGGCTCATGGGGTAAATTAATATGTCTGCCGCTTCGGCGTAGACCGAATCGAGCAGTGTCTGCTGCGTTACAACTGAAGCGGAATCTTTAAATTGATGATTCATTTCCCTGGCCACAACTTCCGCTTCCAGCGGATCATTCAAATTAATGAATATGGCATCAAAATCACTGTAATTCGGGCGAATCGTATTCATGGCCTCCATCGTAATTCGTCCTGAGATGGACATATTGGCAATAGCTTGATAAATTCCTGTGATGAGGAATGTGCGCTTTTCCCCTTCAATATAAAGTACCAGGAAGTCACCGGGATTTTTGTTTAAGGACTCAGCTACACCCACGCCGATGGCGATTTCATTCTCCCGCTGCGGGTTATTCCCCTCTAATGTCTCAAATCCAAGATCCTGGTAGCTGCCATCCAGTACACTCAGAGCTACACTGGTGGATAGCCGTTTATCATCCCCTGAAGAGTCTGGGCTAACTACGCCAGTAATGTTTCCTTGCCAGCCTGCATTTTTGATTCTTACATCCTCTTGTATCCATTGATTGAAATCCTCTTTGGGAAAGGTACTTTTATTCACAACGACAGCGGCGATGTTGGCATTGTCATAACCCCACTGGGCTGCAGTCTGAGCAATTCCGGTGATACTGGTTAACAGAACAAATCCCAAAACCAGTACGGAAGAAGCTGTTGTTGTCAGCAAGAGCATTAGAATAGAACTTTTGATGTTTTTGATAACATGACGAATTCCAATCACTGCGGCTACAGGAAGGCGAGCGAACCCGAACAGACTGGTTAGCGGCGAGTTCATTCTCCGCGCCATCCGGGTATTGTCCATCTCCGACATTCCATAACGGATGGCCTGCACCGGCTGAATACTCCGTGCTTTTTTGGCATACATCACAACGAACAAAAGGATCATGACGAACAGGAAAAAGCCCACAAGCATGGCTGAGCCTATCCCCTCGACCGAGATGTCACGATTTCCCACGCGAAGAGAAGACACGGAGATATTAATGATGAATTTGGATATCCATATACTGAGCCCAAGTCCCGGAAGGATGGCTATACAGGAAAGTAAGAAATATTGGATGACATAAGTACCGATTGTTTTTGCCGAGGTCAGTCCGAGTGTTTTCAGAATACCGATCGTTTTATAGTTGGCCAGGATGGCATCCGAAATCGTAAATCCTATCGTAATCAGAGCGATGGCAAGCATGACAACCCCTAGGAAAACCATGATAAATCCGATGATTTGATTAATAATCAGATAGAAAGAGGAGATGCTTTCAAACTCCATCTTGGTTTCCAGAAACGGACTGCCTGCTTCAAGCGAGTATCGTTCCCAATAGGTTGAATTGGTACTGTAATTGTCGAAATGGATACCCAGCATATAATTATCGTTGCCCTCAAGAGATTGAACATGCTCCGAATAATCGGAAGGGTTCATCCAGACTCGCGCTGTATTGGTGAAGGGTGCCCCATAGGGGACATCGACTACAATACCGGATATATTCAATTCGATGGTATTGCTCCCCGTTTTGAAGCCAATAGTATCTCCTGCCGAGACACCGTAGGCATTGGCCATGGAAGTGGGAATCCAGACCGAACCGGGCTCGGGAACCACTTCTGTTGTTCCACTAGAAAAAATAAGCTTATCCACAACCCGCGGCGTTGAGGGGGTATTTATCATGTAAAGGTAAATATTAGGGATATCCTTGCCATGAAACGAGATGCCCGATACCGTTCGATACGTAAGCAATTCAGACACTTCTACGCCGTCCTGGGAAGCCCACCAGGAGTGAACAGCCTTCGGATCATTCAGGCCTTTATCAAAAGTCAAAATCTGATGTGATCCATTGGTCCGGGTATGCATTTCTCTAAACTGATTAACTGTGTTGGCCAGAATCATGACAGCTGTAGACAACAGCAGCGTGGATAGAAGAATGAGCAGAGCGATAAACGAGTTTTGTATTTTGCTTCTGCTCAGGTAGGAGAGACTAAGTTTCAACATGACAGCCATCGTTATTCCTTCCCCGATACAAAGGCAAATATCATGTCTTCACGGCCATGAACCTGATGTTCGTTATAGGGTTCGAATTCGAGAATGCCACCAACCTTGCCGTCCTGGATTAATATGAGACGATCAGCACGGCAGGCAGCCTTGATATCGTGCGTGACCATGACAACGGACTGCCCTTTTCGATGAATGTCTGTCAGGATGTCGAGAACAGCCTTACCGTGTTCCACATTCAGACTTCCAGTTGGTTCATCGGCGAAAAGGACGTCAGGAGTATTGATTAAAGCCCGCGCAATGGCGGCTCGCTGCTGCTGGCCCCCTGAAGTCTGGGAGGGAAGACGGCTGCTCAGACTGGCAATATCCAAGGATTTCATCAATTGGGCTGCCCGCAGCTGAATTTCATTCTTTTTGGTCCCGGCGATGTAACCCGGCAGTGCAATATTCTCTCGAATGGAGAGATCTGGTACCAGATTAATACTCTGATAGATATAACCAATCCGGCGAGTGCGAAAATCAGACATTTCCCGTTCGCTGTAAGCATCAATGCGTTGTTCCTGAAAATAGACTTCACCAGCAGTCACATGGTCCAGACCACTCAGCAGATAGAGCAGGGTGGATTTGCCCGAACCCGAGTTACCCATGATGACCGTAAAATCCCCTTGGTATATATCCAGATCAACATTTCGTATGGCATGGTATTGCTCCGGGCCTGTGCTGTATGTTTTGCATAGGTTATGCGCTCGAATAATCGTTGTTTTACTCAAGACAATCACTCCTCAGGTGCAGTATACGATTTATTTTAGAGGGGGGATGTTGAGGAAGTCTTATCAAATTATGAATAAAGTATTACAGGCTGGTGCCAGCCTGAATGGATTGGACGAGTCAGCAGACCGGCAGACTAAATTGAAAGCTGGTTCCTTGCCCCTCTCTGCTTGAAAAGGATATACGTCCCCCGTGTGCTTCAACGATATTTTTGCAAATGGACAAGCCAAGACCTGTCCCCTCTTGTACGTGTCTGGACACAGGAGATGCCTGTCCCCGGAAATAACGTTCAAATACGAAAGGCATATCTTGTGCCCGTATTCCCTGGCCAGTGTCTGTGATTGTCACAATGAACTGATCGGCTCTCAGCTCTGTATGAATGCAAATGGCATCCCCGCGGCGGGTGTGCTTCAGTGCATTGGATATGAGATTGGAGAGAACTTGTTCGATCCTTGTAGTGTCCATGCGGATTAACACATTTGGAACAGATTCAGGCTTTTCATACGTTAGACCTTTCATGCGCACAGCATGTCCAAACGATCCAAGCATGGCTTCGAAAGTGGGGCCACTATACACTTCGCACGGCTCTACGGATATCTGACCCAGTTCCTGCAGCGCATGAAGTAGCAGATCTTCAACCAGTTGGGCTGTTTTGTCTGTGTGAGTCTGCATGATTCGCATATACTCCATCAGGGTTTCCTCATCCGTGCACATTCCTTCAATAATGGCTTCAATATACGCTTTAACCGTAGTGATGGGCGTTTTGATATCATGCGAAATATTGGTGATAAGTTCCTTTTGCGCCTGCTCTTGCTTGGTGCGTTGTTCACTCAAATACTTGATTTCTGTACGCATCAGATCAAACATGGCATATAATTCGCCTACTTCGTCTGCATGTTTATAATGAATTGGCTTATCGTACTGTCCCTTGAGAATAGATTCGGCATGATGATAAAGCATATTTACCGGTAACAGTAATCGTTTATGTATTTTACGATGCATGGTTAACAGAAGAATGCCTAGAATAAGTGTGATTATCATGGATAAGCCTGCAACCAGATAAGGCAAGGCGGATGATGGTTGGACAGTAACCATGGCTTTAGGGATGGTAAAGAAGGCATTTCCGATCTGAATTCCATCCGCAGCATGGAGGACAGGAAAAGCCATGTCCACCGTATCCTCTCCATTGTTGGCATACACGGCATGGTTCAGATCATAATGAAAGGCGGATGCCAGATGCATATGTTCTCCTTCAGAGGATGGATCTGAAGAGATCATGATGGTACCGTCCAGACCGACATAGGATAACTTGATGCCTTGCTCTTTGGCGAGGGCACGAACGTTTTCCTGTACCTTCGGGCTGGTGAGTTGATGAAGATTCTGCTCCAAAGCAAGCATCACGGGATTGATGCTGAGCCGGACCAGATTAATAGACAAGTTGGACTCCTCGGTATGATGACCTAACCGATCTGCGGCAAGTGTCAGGCTGCATCCAAGAAGAAGAATAAGCAATATGAGTACGGTAATCAGCCAGCGTTTGGACCATTGGAGTAACGACATCTAGATTGTGGTCTCCCATCTATCTTATTCGTGGTTGAATTTGTAGCCGACTCCCCAGACTGTCTTCAGAACAACGGGCTCTGATGGGGTGGATTCAATTTTCTCTCTCAATCTTCGGATATATACAGTAACCGTATTTTCATCCCCGTAAGCGTCATAGCCCCAGACTGCATCCAGTAACTGCGACTTGGAGAACACCTGATTCTTGTGGCTCGCCAGGTAGTACAGAAGCTCGAATTCCTTCGCAGAAAGTGAAACTTCATCTCCGCTTAGCGTAACCTTGTACGCTTTTTTGTCGATCATCAGGTTGGACAGACGAAGGAGGTGTGTTTCATCTCGCTCGGATGTAAGACTGTCATACCGTCTGAAATGGGCATTGATTCGCGCAAGCAACTCACTCAAGGAGAAGGGTTTGGTCATATAATCATCTGCCCCAAAGCCCAGACCAAGCACCTTGTCTGTATCACTTCCCCTTGCACTTAGAATGAGGATCGGAATGTTGTTTCTTCGCCTTATTTCACGGCATACCTCAATACCATCCATATCCGGTAACATGATATCCAGGATAATATAGTCCGGTTGCAGCATGTCCATCATTTGCAATCCATCTTGTCCAGTGGCTGCAACGGCAGCGTCATATTGATTCTTGTTCAGATAGTCTCTTACAATGCGTGAAATGTCCTGCTCGTCTTCAATAATGAGTATTTTTCGTGGATGAGGCATAGGTATCGCTCCAATGAAGGTTAATGGAATTTCCGTTAATGATGGTTGAATCTGTAAATAGCTATGATTTTAACTATACAGGGTTATCTGGAAGGAGTCATGAGTAAATTTGGAGCAGCAAAAAGTTCAAAGAACCCATAACGTTACCTGTTTACAGGTCGTCATGGGTTCGAGTTTCCAGATATGTTACACATGCTCCAGATCAAAAGAGGGGTGGGACTGGGATTTCAGATATTCCAGAGGGGACATCCCGAAGTGAGCGCGGAACACTCGGTGGAAATAAGAATAGCTGGCGAATCCGCATGTCTCAGCGATATGCTCCAGTGTCATCTCACTGTACTTCATGCGTTCAAGGGCGACATTCAGACGAATTTCAATCGCATACTGGATCATGGTTTTGCCGTAGTGTTCCTTGAACAACCGTACCGCACGTGACAGACTTAGACCAGCGTAACGGGCAGCCTCTTCAAGTTTGAACGTAACGGTCGCATGTTCCTCAATGAATCGCTTTAGCTTCAGGGTAGAGGACACGCTTCGATCCGTCTGGAGACTTTCGCTAATCGCACGGTCGATGTACAGACAGAGTCCGCGTAATAACGCGTCTTTTAACTCTTCATTCTCTTCAAGAGGTCCCCGGCGCTGCTCCAGCAATATATTGCGCCACAGGCTGACCAGCTTGTCATCCAGACCAATTCGGTTCACGGGAGGGCGCTGAATTCGCTTCCACCATTGGTCAATCCAGGAACCTTCACAGAACAAATAATAGTCCCCGCTGGACAAGCGGCCTTCCTTATGCGGTTCTTCGACGACGAGATGATAGTCATCTCCTGGTTTCAAGAGCAGCAAATCACCGCTCGTCATCGTAAATTCTTCATCCTGCACATATACCTTGCAAGAGCCTTCGGTTTGCAGACGGAACAGGTAGGTCTGAAGCTCGCCCTTCATGTTGTGGTTAAATGCCTTGTAGTGATAAGAGTAGTCACAGATCAGTACTGAAGTCTTCAACGGTTCCAAAGATGCAAACCTCCAATATAGGTATCCTGCATGCACTTTTATAGGTGAAATCATCGTGATGCAAAATACTGGAATAAAAAATCAATCAAATAGTTCATGTTCTGACGATATTGTATATGTTCATTCTAGCCTGTTTTGCGGTAGGATGATAGCAGATAGAGCAATGAAAGCAAATTTGAGAGCAGAGGTGTATCATTCATGAAAAAACTTAATATTGGTTTGCAATTGTTCACCCTCCGTGATGAAACTGCAGCAGATTTCCGTGGCACATTGCGCAAGGTAGCAGAGCTTGGTTATGAAGGTGTGGAATTCGCTGGTTATGGTGACATTCCTGCCGAAGAGATGAAAGCATTGCTGGATGAGCTAGGTCTCAAAGGATTCAGCAGCCACGTTTCCCTGCACGCGATGCGCGAAGATTTGCAAAAACAAATTGATTACCTCAAAACGATTGGGGCTCAATATATGATCTGTCCTTACCTCATGCCTGAAGATCGCCCTGACAATGCTGAAGGCTGGACCAAGTTGTTCGCTGAACTGCAGCAATATGGTGCGGAAGCAGCGAAGCAAGGCTTGATCTTTGGTTATCACAACCATGACTTCGAATTCCATGGCCAAGTTGGCGACAAAAATGCCTTTGATGCCATGTTCGCTGAAACTACGCCTGAGGCTGTACAAGTGGAAATGGACGTATGCTGGGTCCAATTTGCGGGACAAAATCCGATCGAGTATATTAATCAATATGCGGGCCGTTTGCCGCTTCTGCATCTGAAGGACTTCAGCAAAGACGAACAGGGTCAGATGAAGACATTGGAACTGGGACAAGGTTCGGTGGACCTTCCAGCAGTTATTGAAGCATCAACAAACGCAGGCGTGGAGTGGCTGATCGTGGAGCAGGACGTATGTCAGAATCCTCCACTTGAAAGCGTAGCCAACAGTTATAACTGGCTGAAACAGAACTACCTTAACCAATTTTAATCTAGCAATTCGAATCATTCAATGAAGCTAATGCTGAATCTACTTGTCAAAGGGGACATTAATCCATGAGTAAAATTAAAGTTGCTGTATTCGGCTGTGGAGCCATTGCTGAACGCAGACATATTCCAGAATACGCTGCTAATGAAAACGTAGAGCTTGTCGCTTTTGCTGATCCAATTGTGGAGCGTGCAGAGAAAATGGCCGAAACATACGGCGGCAAAGCATACTCCAGCTATGAAGAGCTGCTTGCAAACGAAACAGTTGATGCTGTTAGCGTATGCACACCTAACTATCTGCATGCCTCCATGGCCATTGCTGCTGCGAATGCAGGCAAGCACGTACTGGTTGAGAAACCAATGGCTGTTACAACCGAAGAAGGCGAGCAAATGATTGAAGCTGCCAAGAAAAACGGTGTGTATCTGATGGTTGGACACAACCAACGCCTGATGCCTCCACATGTCAAAGCAAAAGAAATCCTGGATTCCGGCAAACTGGGTAAAGTGCTGAATTTCCGTACTTCCTTTGGTCATCCAGGACCGGAAGCATGGAGTGTGGACGGAGCAGAGAGCTGGTTCTTCCGTAAGGAAGAAGCAATTATGGGCGCCATGGGTGACCTCGGCGTGCACAAGTCTGATTTCATCCGCTATTTGCTGAACGATGAAGTGTCCGAAGTGGCTGGGTTCATTAGCACGCTGCACAAAGAAGGCACTCAAGTTGATGACAATGCGACATGCTTGCTGCGCATGAAGAGTGGTGCCATTGGTACACTCGTTGCCAGCTGGACTCAATACAGAGCAGGAGATAACAGTACTGTTCTGTGGTGCGAGAATGGCGTCATGAAAATCGGAACGGTCGAAGGCGACGAAGTAATCGTCGAGCTGACGAACGGTACGGTTGAAACGTACAAAGTTGGTGCGATGGCAACGAATGAGAAACAGGTACCAAGCGGCGTAATCGACGCATTTGTGGAATCCATTGTGACTCAAACACCTCCTACCATTTCAGGTGAAGAAGGTCTTCGTTCCCTGCAAGTCATTCTGGCAGCGTTCGAATCCGAGAAGACAGGTCAGATCATTAAACTGTAAGGCGGACTCGTTCAAAGTCATTATATATGTTCATGTGAGGGTACCTCCAGCGTTTCTCTGGTTGGTGCCCTTTTTATTTACTTTAGTAAGAAAAAGAGACGGCCTTCCGCATCGAAAGCGGAGAGGACCGTCTCTTAAACCATACTGCTTTTGAAGCGTTCTCGCCTCGATCAGTTCTTGCAGTTACACAACCGGTTTGACGTCGCTCGCAAGATCAAGCCAGGCAATTTCGTCCGCAGTCAGAGTCAGGCGCGAGCCTTCGTCACAGGATAACAACTCATCACGATTCTGCGCTCCGATCAGTGCGCAGGTCGGGAAGGACTGATTCAATACATAAGCTAACGCAATCTGAATCGCCGTCGTATTCTTCGTTTCGGCCAATTCCCCGGCACGGCGCAGTCTTTCCCAGTTGCCGTCACTGTAGAAGACACGAACCAGATCAGCATTGTCACGTACTTCAGGTGTGAAACGACCGGTGAAGAAGCCGCGTGCCTGCGAGGACCAGGACAGCAGCGGAAGCTGTGTCCGTTCATGCCATGCCAGTGTCTCTGCATCTGCCGATACACAGCCAGCCCAGAACGGCTCGTTCGCCTTGGCCAGGCTGAGGTTCGGGCTGCTGAATGTGAAGCCCTTCAGATCATGTGCAGCCGCATACGTATTGGCTTCCTCCAAACGCTGCCAAGTCCAGTTGGAGGCACCGATCGCACCAATTTTACCAGACTCAATGTGCTCATTCAGTGCTTCAAGAATGGCACCAACAGGAATATTCGGATCGTCTCGGTGTAATGCATACAATTCGACATGATCCGTCTGCAGACGTTCCAGGCTGGTAAGCAGATCGCTGCGAATGGCATCGGCATTGACACGGGGGCCGTTCATATC
Source organism: Paenibacillus sp. ACRRY (assembly GCF_022346995.1). Lineage (GTDB taxonomy): Bacteria > Bacillota > Bacilli > Paenibacillales > Paenibacillaceae > Paenibacillus. The sequence goes on from NZ_JAKRNM010000009.1 coordinate 43,491, forward strand.
ATGGTGGGCACCTTTCGTCAGAATGACAACCTGATCGCGATTACCGCGTTCTTGCATATAGCGTCCGAGCACTTCTTCACTCTGTCCGCCGCAATAGATATGAGCCGTATCCACGGTGTTTCCGCCAATCGCCAGAAAGGCATCCATATTCGTGGCCGCTTTTTCATAAGCATCATGCACAAAATAATCCGTACCTTTGATCAACCGGGAGATCGGTTTTCCTGCACCATTAATCGTAATGAATTCCATTGTACACACCATCCTCGTTTATAGTGTAATTCGTGTACGTTCCTCTGCAGAACGAAGACAAGCTTCAAGTACTTTCATATTGGCCACCGCATCTGATGAAGCAAAACGCAAATCTTTACCTTCAAGTACGGCACGTGCCATATCATCCCCCTGCAAGGAGTAATGGTTGACCTGAGGGACCTCAATTTCCCTGCGTTCACCGCCCGCCGTAACGTAGAAGTTCGAGCTGCGGTCCGGTTTGCTGATAAATGCGGACGGAACCTCAATGATGCCATCCGATCCAAGCACCTCCAGCGTATTGCGGAATGCTGCCCACATGCTGCTGTCAAACGTGACGCCAACGTGATCATTGAATTCAAGTAATCCCGAGGCCATCATGTCAACATGGTCATGCTCAGGGGAGAACATGCCAATGACCGTTACCGCAGAAGGTTCCTGGCCGAGCAGCAGCCGTGCTGCACTGATGGAATAACAGCCAATATCATAGAGAGCGCCGCCGCCCCATTCACGTTTGAACCGGACATTGCCTGATGAACCGGAATTATTGAACGAAAATGTACTATGAATACCGCGAATTTCCCCAATTTCACCGCTGGCAATGACGTCTCTGATCTGGTCGTAACGGGGATGGTGCCGATACATAAATGCTTCGGCGAGCAGTACTCCGGCATCATCACAGGCTTGCGCCATTTCGCGGGCCTCCTGCTCCGTTAATGCTAGTGGTTTCTCGCATAGAATATGTTTTCCCGCCTCAGCTGCACGGATCGTCCACTCCCGGTGGAGATGGTTGGGAAGGGGGATATATACAGCGTCAATGGAGTCATCCTCCAGCAGTGCTTCATAGCTGCCGTAAGCTTGGGGTATTCCAAGCTGATCAGCGGTTTGTTTCGCTTTTTCCTCGTCACGGCTCGCAATCGCGGCCACTTCATTCAACTCCGATTGTTGCAAACCAGGAATGACAGAACCTTTGGCAATGCTAGCGCTACCAAGAATGCCCCAGCGTAATTTTCGATCTGAATTCATGAGTTGTTTCCTCCTGTGGATGAATGTATATTGTGATTATAAGGAATAGATCGATGAATGAAAATGATAATATATTGAGATCTATTAACACAATATTGCTTGCCAAGGAGAAATATTCATGATGAGACAGACTGTATTGCTAACCCTTCAGGATATTCCATATTTTTGTTATCCCGAGTCCGTTGGCCATTATGTGAACCATCCGGAACATTCCGTGTTGCGGGAGGCTGGTGCGCTTAATAACTTCAATATACATTACGTAGCTTCAGGTAAGGGGTATGTGGAAGTGGACGGGATTATCCATGAAATTCGGGCAGGTCAGGCGGTACTCTATTTCCCGCAGCAGCGCCAGCATTATTACAGCAGTGAGGATGATCCGTGGGATGTGCGATGGGTTCATTTTTACGGTGAACGTCTCCATGACTACATGATTGAACGGGGGCTGCATCGCAATCTGCTGTGGACGCTGCGGCAGCAAGCCCCTTGGGAAGAGGCTCATCTGGCCTTGCTCGGGGAGGCTGAACAGAACCGGATGCTGCGTCCGGCTCAGCTGTCCACGTTGACGTATGCTGTACTGGCCGAGTTTGTCCAACATGCGGTGCCTCTGAAGAACACACGTACCAGTCAAGCGGAGAACCGTATTCTCGGATTGCTCCCGCAGATGCAGCAGGAGGCATGTCAGCCGTTTTTACTGCAGGATTGGGCGGATCTAGCGGGTGTCAGTTCGTATTACTTTTGCAAATTGTTCAAGAGTGCAGTCGAGATGACACCGATGGAATTCGTAACCCGTTCCCGGCTGCAGATGGCGAAGCAGTGGCTGCTCGAACGTCCAACGGCCAACATTGGACAGATTGCCGAGGAGGCGGGATACCCGAACGCCAGCTATTTCAACCGCCAGTTCATGGCGCACGAAGGAATGACACCTACGGAATACCGTGGACTTTATCACAATTAATAAAATATAGAGGTTCCAAGTAACCACGTGAAATCTCGGATAGCCTGGGGTTTGACAGTGAGCTCAATCAAGTCTATTATGGATAAATTAAATCCGTATACAATGAGGTGCCCTCATGAAATATTCAAAAGCAACCAACTATGCCTTGCATACCATGCTTCACCTTGTGATTACTGAACCGGAACAGCTGGTTAGTGTTCATCAACTGGCTGATTTGCAGAAAGTTTCCCCAACCTATCTGTCCAAAATATTGACCAAACTGGTTAAGGCGGGCATGATTGAATCCACTTCCGGGGCTAACGGTGGCTACCGTCTGAGTCGTAAAAATTCGGATCCTTCGTTTCTGGAGATTATTCACGCCATTGAAGGGCAGGCTTCCCTGTTCGAATGCTCTCAGAACCATAACGAGGGCTGTTTGATTCAGCAGGTGATGATTCATGCAGAGGAACAGATGGAGAACTATCTAAGCAATAAGAAAATGTCCGAGCTGGCTGCCCAAATGAAGGCGTATCAGAGGTAACCTTTGGGGGAAGAGCGATCAGCTTCTAGCTGAGTGCGGCTTCCCACTTTATTTTTTATATAGGTACGAATAGATCCAAAAGTCCGAGAGAGGCATGAAGCAACATGCCTAACTTTCGGTCTTTTTTCGTAGTGATAGCCAAGCATACAATATGCCGTTGTGCCTAATACAAGCGTAATGGTACAATAAGGAAGATTAATAGATACATATCTTTTAAACCTATTACATCTCTGGAGGGACAACAGATGAGCCAATCAACCATCACAGGACTGGAACAATTGCTTGCGCTGGAAAATATCCGTAACACGAAGGCACGCTATTGCCGCTTTATTGATACGAAACAGTGGGACGCACTGGGCGAGGTGTTTGCTCCGGATGCAGTAGCTGATTTCAGTACGGAAGGTAACCCCATTCCGGTATTAACGGGCCGTGACACCATCGTGCAGGTATTCCGTGACCTGGTGGATGTTGCTGTAACCGTGCATCACGTACACAGCGCCGAGGTTGAATTTGTATCCGCGAACGAAGCCAAGGTTATTTCTCCGATGGAGGATTGGGTGACATTCCCCGAAGGCAATGAGAACAAATCCTTCCACGGATTTGGACACTACCATGAGACGTTTGTTCAGATCGACGGTCAATGGTATATCAAGCATACAAGCTTGAAGCGTCTGCGTTTGGATATGTTTGAATAATAATCATGAGAGATATAAAGTAAATCAGAATAGCAAAAGCCCCAAGAACATGTTCTATGTCTTTGGGGCTTATTTTATATTAATAATCCTAGCCTAACCTCTTCTGTCACTCCTTAAGAGCTTGGATTAGGACGATGCGGAAGAAGCTTTTTTGCGGGACTGCATGGACAGATACACCCAAGAGAACAACACGGATGCCAGAGCAACCACGGTCATGCCCCAGAAAATATTGGTGTAGGCTGACGACAAGGACAGCTGCTGCATCGCAGTCAGAGCTACGCCGGTTACAGCGACACTGAATGCACCGCTGAAGAATTGGCTGAGTTGGAAGAGGCCCATGCCCGCACCCACCTGATCCATGGTCAGGTTGTTGGACAGTTCGTTGGAAACGCTGGTTGTGAGCGCTGAGAAACCCACACTCAGCAGGATATAAATGACCATAATGGCATAGATGCTGTTGTCGGCAAACAGAGCGAACAACCCGGCGGCAGCCAGCAGCAGCCATGGTGCAAATCTAAGCAGCAATGTATTGCCGTGCCTGTCAATCATTCGGCCAATCCGATTTGACAGAAGCATGGAGACAACTGCGCCAGGGAAGATGACCAGTCCGGATTGGGCTGGAGTCAAGGCGTACAGATGAGCCAAAATTTGCGGCAGCAGGAACAGAGTCGAGAAGTTGTTGATGTAGGAGACGATCCCGAGCGAGCTGAGCATCATATATTTTTTGTTTTTGAACAGGGCAGGTTGAACAAATGGATCGGCCGCGCGTCGAATCCGTAACCAGAACAATAGAAGTGCTACGACACCAACGACGAGAGTTACCCACTCACGTGAGGTGAGGAACAGAAGAACACCGGTTGTTCCGATCGCCAGAAGCAATGCACCCAGCAAGTCGAACGAACCCTTTTGCGGCATTTCACTTGGAAGCAGCTTGAAGAACACAGGGATCAGGAATAATGTTAACCCCGTAACGATAAAGAGATCATGCCATCCAAGAAATTGAGTAATGCTGCCGCCGATGACAGGACCAAGTCCAAGACCGAGAGAGCTGGCAGACATAATTACAGCCATGGATTTCCCCCGGCGGTCACTCGGAACGTAACGCGTGATGAGCACGATGGCAAGTCCCGGCACAGATGCGGCGCCTGCTGCCTGAATCAGGCGTGCACAGAGCAGGATAATGAAGTGATTACTGAAGAATCCCAGAACCGACGCTGCACCAAGTAAAGTGAGACCAGTTGTAAATAAAGTCCGAATCGGTACAAAGTCCGACAGGCGTGAAAAGGTAATCGACGATATGGCAAAAACGATGGAATACCCTGTAACAATCCATGAAGAAGCAACGGATGAGAGCTGGAATTCGGCTGCAATTTTGGGCAGGGCCAGATTGAACATCATCGTATTCATGACGACGAGAACGACCGTGAAACCGAGCAAACTTACAATTAACCCTTCCTGTAGTCCGGTCGTTCGTTCCCCGGATGATGCGGTTGCGGTGTTATTCATGAAAACCTCCTTGAACTAATGTGTAATTTCGCAATATTTCAGAAACGGTATGTAACATTTGCAAAATGAGATATACAGTGAATCCCATGCCTGACAGCAGGGGTTACATTGACGAAATTATAATTAAAGTTCGATTGGTATCGAACATTAGAAATATATCATGGAATTGTGCTAAAATACAATGGATAGTCTGAAAAAAGGAGACTACATTATGAAAATTTTACATCATCCTCAAATAGAGGATATTGAACTTTCTTCCGTGTTGTACGCGTTAAGTGATCCGACCCGTCTTGGTATTGTTGCGGAAGCAGCCAAGAGTGGAGAGCAGCCCTGCAGTCATTTTAATGCACCTGTTGTGAAATCCACGATGTCCCACCATATTCGCACCCTGCGGGAAGCTGGCGTCATTCGGGTGCGGGTGCAGGGTACCCAGCATTTCCTTACATTGAGGTTAGAGGATCTGGAAACACGATTCCCGGGTCTCATGCAGCCGTTGTTGCAGGCCGCTGCTCAGGCGTCCACCCATCATTCCTAAAACTTGTCCTTTCTTCAGGCTGAAGAGGGGGCATTTTTTTATTTCTACTTGGTGGAATCTCTTTTAATACAACTACTTATTTCAGCCTGTACAAGAAAAAATATACAAATTTTAATTTTGGGGTAATCCGTAGCCCTCCATGTTCCGAATATTATAATAGATGGTCTTTTTTGGGTGATGGATATTGAACGACAACAGGGGGCGGGAGTATGGTGCATAATCCGGAAACCATTCAGGAATGTATCGAAAAGGCACGGCAAAGACTCTACCAGATTGCAAATTCACATGCGGAATTAATGCATCCAGAGGTCATTCGCCAATCGATGATTCTGGATGAGTTAATTAATGAATATAACAAAGCCATTCGTATAAACGGAAAAACACCCCGAGACGGAAGCCCCGGGATGAGATGATGCGACATTGGTTCGCGTTCGTTCTATTCTTTTACCGCCCCAAGCACAATCCCCTTGACGAAGAAACGCTGCAGGAACGGATACACAAGCAGGATGGGCAGAGCGCCAATGAAGATCTGAGCCGCATTGACTGTGCGTTGAGACATGTTCTGAAGCTGTGTGGCATCCACATTCATGTTGGAGAAGTCCTGCTGAACGATAATCGTCTGCATCAACGTAGCCAGCGGATATTTGGAAGCATCATTCATATAGATCAACCCGTCAAACCAGGAATTCCACTGGCCTACCATGGTGAATAGCGAGATCGTCGCAATCGCGGGCATGGACACCGGCAGATAGATCCGGAACAAGGTTGTAATATGGTTAGCTCCATCAATAAAGGCCGCCTCTTCCAGCTCCTTCGGAACGTTACGGAAGAAGTTCATCATCAGAATCAGGTTCCAGACCGCAACCGCTCCTGGCAAAATCAGTGCCCACAGCGTGTTGATTAGCCCCAGCTTTTGAATCAAAATGTAGGACGGGATCAACCCGCCGCTGAACAGCATCGTGAAGATAAAAAACCAAGCATACATAGAGCGTCCCTTGAAATGAAGACTTTCTTTCGATAATGGATATGCCGTTAGAATGACCAGCACCATACTGAGCAGTGTGCCCAGAACGGTACGCTGAACCGAGATCCATAATGCACTGAGAAAGTTGCTGTTACCAAACGTTTTGGTATAGGCATCTACCGTAAAATCAATCGGCCAGAGTGTGACCAGATTGGCGGAGGCTGCCGCCTTGCCGCTGAAAGAGACCGCCAGAATATGGACGAGCGGCAGCACACACAGAAGTGAAATGGCCGCAATGAAGAACAGGTTGAAGCCATTGAATATCCGGTATCCGGTCGTTTTGTGATACACCTTGATTCCCCCTTAATGCAGTATGCTATGCCCCTTAGAAAATGCGGTAATTGGCGATTTTGTAAGCCATCCGGTAGGCAGTAATGACCAGGAACATCGCGACGAAAGACTTGAATAGTCCAACGGCTGTTGCGAAGCTCATTTTGCCATTCAGGATTCCCATCCGGTACACAAACGTGTCGATAATATCGCCCTTCTCATACACGAGCGGGTTATACAGATTGAAAATCTGGTCAAAACCTGCATTCAAAATATTACCAAGGGACAGCGTTCCCACTACGATAATCATCGGCACCAGGGCAGGCAACGTAATGTGCAGTGTCTGCTTGAGCCGTGTTGCCCCATCCACCTCGGATGCCTCATAGAGAGCCGGATTAATCCCCGCAAGCGCAGCCAGAAATACGATCGTGCCAAATCCGAATTCCTTCCATACATCACTGATGACAACCGTTACCCGAAACCAATCACCATCTCCGAGAAAGAAAATCGGTTCAATCCCTACAGCTGCCAGCACCTGGTTCACCAGTCCGCCCTCGGGGGACAGCATGTCGAGCAGAATGCCACCTAATACAACCCAGGACAGGAAGTGGGGCAGGTACACGAGTGTCTGTGAGAACCGTTTGAACGTAGAGTTTCGTACCTCATTCAGCAAAATGGCGAATACCACCGGGGCCACCAGGCCAGCCACAATTTTCATGGAAGCAATCAGCACGGTGTTCCAGATCACCTGGACACTGTCCGGATACTCGAACATGAACTGGAAGTTATCCCATCCTACCCATTTGGAGCCCGTGAATCCCAGCCAAGGTTTGAAATCCTGAAAAGCAATAATAATGCCGCCCATGGGTACATAGGCGAACAGCAATGTGAGCAGTACAGCAGGCAGCAGCATCAGGTGCAGCGGCCATGTGCGTTTGAAGTTCCAGCGGGTGCGTTTGCGTGGATTGCGTATCGCCTGCCGTACCGGCGTGTTGGTTGTTAATGGTTGTTCCATAGCCATCAGTGTCCCTCCTTATGTATCGTCCAGCCTCCGCATGGTGAGGCATTTCGGCCTCTTGCAAAAAGTGGAGCAACTGAATTATAGCAATGGAAAACGGCACGCTATAGACCAACATTTCAAGGCGAATGTTGATTTGTTAACCTGTTGAGGAAATCCATGATTCCAAAATCAATATAGATATGAAAGGGTTTTCAATATAAAATAGGACTTCGATAACGTTCGATCATATTTTGAGACAGGGTGAAACGATGAAATTCACAGTATTTGCAAAAACGGTCATTCTGCTGATCTGCCTGCTGGTTCCCATCTTGCTGCTCTATACCTATGCCAACCAAGCGAACGTGGACATGGTCGTGGAGGAGAAACAGCAGTCGAGTTTGAACCAATTCAATTATTTCAGCTCTCAGGTAGATAAAAATATTGAGCAGCTCTCGCTCTATGGGCTTACCCTTCTGAGGGACCCCAGCATACTGCATTACCGTTACATGACGGAAACGACCAGCCAGTATGAGAAGAACAGCATTTATTTGGACATTCTCGACAAATTATCGTTGTACCAGTCCACCAGCCGCTGGAAAAACGACATTACAATCGTGCTTCCGCAGGCAGAACTGGTGTTATCCACCAAGGCAAGCCGAACTGTCTTCAATGAGAACATGCTGAAGTTTCCCCAGCCTGGCCAGTGGCAATTGGATGACAGTGGATTCACGTATTTCTTCACGGACAATTACGAGTGGAATGCCAAGCCAGCGCCGACAGGAGTTCGTACCGTGATGGAGATTAATTTTGATCCGATGAATATTGTTGCCATGCTGGACGACTTCAAGGAAGCGCAGGGAGGAGATCCTTTTCTGTACGTACCAGGCAAAGATCCCTTATTAAATCGTAGTGCAGACCCTGATCTGGTGCAGGCAATCATGGAAAATATGTCGTTGAACGGACTGGACAGCGAGGGGAATCATCAGCTGGAGGCAGATGGCAAGCAGTATCTGGTGAGTTATGTTCGTTCCAAACAGCTTCATGGCGTTTATGTGAATCCCGTCGTACTGGATGACCTGCTCACGCCAATGGATAAGAGCCGGAACATGTTTATTACATCCATACTCTTGCTGCTGGTCTTAAGCATTGGGGCAGCATTGCTGCTCTACCGCAAAGTCCAGATTCCCATCTATCGCCTGATGCAGGGGCTGCAGCAGATTCGCAAAGGCCAGCTGTCGACCCGAATCCCGGTGGATCATTCACGCGATGAATTCGCGTACCTGACCCAGAGCTTCAATCATATGGCGGAACAAATTCAGGAATTGATCGAGAAGGTGTATGAGGAACGCATTCGTTCAAGAGAAGCCACACTCAAGCATTTGCAGTCACAGATCAATCCGCATTTTCTGTACAACTGCCTGTTCTATATTAAAAATATGACCCAGCTCGGTCATTCGGAAGCCGTTATTGCGATGTCGCTGAGTCTGGGAGATTACTACCGGTACATCACCCGGGATGAGAATGACATGACAACGGTGGAGGAGGAAATTCGGCTGCTGAACAATTATTTATCGATACAGCAGATGCGAACCAATCGGTTATCCTACGAAATTGCTGTACCGCAGGAGCTGATGCAGCAGCAGATTCCAAGACTACTCATTCAGCCGATCGTGGAGAATGCTGTTATTCATGGTATTGAACCAAGCGAAGGCAGTGGCCATATTGTGGTGACCGGAATGTCGGTCAAAGAGCAAATCAAAGGAAAATCCTTCAACCGCTACAGTTTGTTCGTGGATAACGACGGGGTTACGTTGACACCCGAAGAGATTGAAGAATTGGAACGGGAAGTGAATGAACCGATGGGCGAGGAAATTGGAACCGGCACATGGAACGTGCATCAGCGTCTGGTTACGAGATATGGGCATTCATCCGGGCTTCATTTTGCAGCAATACCTTACGGGGGACTTAGTGTGGAAATACGATGGTTTGAGGAGGAACAATCTCATGATGAATTTAATGGTCGTGGATGACGAACAATCAGCGGTGGAATCCATCGCTTCCTCTATCGCATGGAGGGAATATGGCATCGGTCAGGTATATAAGGCATATTCGGTCAAGGAAGCGTTGCAGCAGATGGCTGCCCATCAAGTTCATATCATCATTACGGATATCCGTATGCCAGGCTTGTCGGGACTGGATCTCGTTAGTCATATTCGGCAAAAGTGGGAGCAGACCAAATGCATTATTTTATCAGGACATGCTTCTTTTGATTATGCGAAACAGGCTCTTAAACATGGAACGGTAAGTTATCTGCTTAAACCGGTGCGCGATGAAGAACTGATCGAAGCCGTGCAGCAGGCCTCCGTGCAGATCCGGCTGGAAGGAGAGAAACAGCAGCTGCATCATCGTGCCATGTATTCAGTAAGAGAACATTTGCCTGAGAGAAGGGCAGAGTTAATGAAGGATGTGCTGCTCGGGCGCAAGTTTGCCGAGGATGAACTCGTGGGTAAGCTGGAACAACTGGAGATCGGCTTTCGTCCCCAGGATAAAATGCAGCTGCTGCTGATCCGCTATGATGATCCACAGCCCACGCACAAGGCATTTCGATTAATGAAATACGCCATATCCAATGTGGTGGAAGAAATTTTCAGCAGCAGCTACCATCTCTGCCATACCGATGATGCGTATGATGATCTGGTGTTCATGGCCAGTCCGAAACAGGCACAGTCTGAACCGGAACTGCTGATGGGACGGCTGGGCGATCGACTGATACACAGTGTCAAACAGTATTTGAATGCAACGATCTCGCTATCCGTCAGCAAAACAGGACGTTTCCCGCATCAGATACCGCAGCTGTATCATCAGGCTGTAAGTGCCTTGCGGAAGCAGGGGGAAGCAGGTAAAGGATTGCATCTGAATGCCGCAGCCAGCTCGCACGGAGCCTCCTTGAAATCACTTACTGCGCTCTATGAACCGCCTGGTCTGACAACGCTGCTAGAAGCCGGGAGAATGGAGGATGCACATCGCAAGATCGATCAGATCTTTGCCGAGCTATCAGGCAGTGTTTTTCCGGAGCATGTCTATGTAGCCTTTCATTATCTGGCGGCCGCTTTCTCATACATGGCTCACCGGGAAGGCAAGCAGTTATCCGATGTACTTGGAGAACAATATCAGCAGCTGCTGAAGGATGGTTACGGTGTATCGCTGCGCAGTCTGGAGGCATGGACCCGGAGCGTCATGCAGCAATGGACAGAGCGTACCCAAGACTCGGGTCAAGAGAGCGGGTCCACCCTGATTCGGCAGGTGCAGCACTGGATTGACCATCATCTGGGAGAAGACCTGTCCCTGCAGGTCATTGCGGGAGAGGTTCATCTGCATCCGGTGTATTTGTCCAAAATGTACAAACAGTCCACTGGCGAAGGCATCAGCGATTACATTATTCGCTCCAGAATGGAACGCGCTGTGCACCTGCTGAAGCATACCGGGATGAAGATCTATGAAGTTGGCCAGGAAGTGGGCTATAACAATACCCCTTACTTCATTCAAGTGTTTCGCAAGCATTATGGCCTGACACCACAGGATTTTCGGAACGGTTAACAAATCAATATGAACATTGAAATTGTGATATATGTTTGCCTCCCCGGCTGCACTATCCTTTTCATGTAAGGTGCATGAAGCATGAATGGATGATGCGTGATGCACAAAGGGTATCCAAAGTTACCTGAGGAGGGGTTAGTTCATGTATAAAAAGATGATGACGGCAGTGCTTGCATTAACCATGGTTGCTGTAACAGCATGCAGTTCGGGGGCCAAAGAGGAACCTGCGAAGGAAGCGGCTGCGCCACTTGCGATGCAGAACGGGAAGTATGAACCAGCGGTGCAGATGAGCTATTTGCGGGCCTGGAACGATGATACGAAGTTCAAGAACGGGGAAACGGCACAGAGCAATGTGCATACCCAATGGGCCAAGGAACGTCTCGGCATTGACCTGACCACACCGTGGGCAGTGTCGGTGACTAATGATGCCTTCTATACGAAGCTGCGACTGTCCCTTTCCGCCAACGAAGAGCTGCCGGATATCGTTTCCATCCGTGGGGACTACAATCTGGTGCGTGAGTTGATTGAGTCCGGTAAGTTTGCTGATGCAGGTGCACTGTTTGATAAATATGCTTCTGACACGTGGAAACAGGCGTCCGAATCGGCACCAGAGGAATGGTATCCTTACATGTATGAGGGTCAGCGTTACGGGATTCCGATCTTCGACTATGCCTACAACGGCGATCCGGTGATGTTTATCCGGGAAGACTGGCTGAAGAAGCTGGGACTGGACGAACCAAAAACGATCGATGAGCTGGTTGCGGTCATGGATGCATTTACGAATCAGGACCCGGATGGTAATGGCAAGAAGGATACGTATGGACTGACCGTCGGCATGAAGAATGCGCTGAATACATGGATGACGGAATCCGGCTGGATCTTCGGCATGTATAACACGATGCCAGGACAATGGAACGAGGCTGAAGACGGAACGCTGCAATACGGCTCGGTGCAGCCAGGAGTGAAGGAAGGTCTGGCTACAATGAAAGACTGGCTCTCCAAAGGTTATCTGCCCAAGGAAGCTGGTGTATATGATGAGATCAAGGCAGCTGAACTGTTTACGGCAGGCAAGGCCGGGATCATCGTGGGTCCGCACTGGATGCCCAACTGGCCGATTGATGACGTGAAGAAAAATGTGGACGGTGCCACCTATAAAGCCATTGCTCTGCCAACTGGCCCGACGGGTGAGAGTTATCACCATGGTTCTGGGGCAAGCAACGGAGTGGTGTTGATCAACAAGGATATGGCTAATCCGGAAGTGTACTTCACCTATCAAAATTATCTGTTCGATAACTTTGCCAATCCGGAGGTGGGCAGTGAGTTCGAGCATGGGTTTGCCCAAGGATATGATTATGACATCGTGGACGGCAAAGTTGTTGGCGAAGCCGAAGTGAAAGATGGCGTATCGCCGCTGAAATACACGATTACCTATGACGGGGCACGGATTCCGGACCTGATGATGGATACACTCGCAGAACTCGCGACAGGCAAGGAACCGGAGACACCTTTTGAGAAAAATACGAGCATTGCCAACAAACCGGAAGTGTTTGCTGCAGCTCAAGTTGTCGTTGCCCATAAGGATGATGCCATCAAGAACAAGTTCACGGGTGCGCCAACCGATACGATGAAAATGAAGAAGGATGCGCTCGACAAGCTGGAGAAGGATACGTTCAGCAAAATCATTTATGGTCAAGTTGGCATTGAGGAATTTGATGCCTTTGTAACGAAGTGGAAGTCCATGGGTGGCGACGAGATTACCGCCGAAGTAAACGAATGGTTTAAGACCGTGAATTAATACGGTAAACGGTTTATGGTATGAATTGAAATGTAAAATTGACATGAGAACGGAGAGGACAGAAAAGACCTGGAGAAGCGAAGCGGTTGCCTTTATCACCGGATTTCTTCCTCTATTCATTTAATTAAAGGAATCCGGGGATAACAGCAATCGGAAGGTTTTCTGTACTCGCAGTGGCTGATATGTACAAACTATTTTTACTATAAGGTTGGAATCATACTAAAGTATTAAATAGAGTGAAGCGGGTTTCGTGAATACACCGGATTTGGGCGGGAAGTCGCCTGATTCCGGTGTTTTTGGTTTGAGTACAGGATGTACAGACAAGTGCATAAGAAGAGATCATCCATTTTCTTAGCCAACAACCGTGCATAAGTCTTATTGTTCCAAGTGTGCTTGAGAGAGTAAAATAATAGGGGTTATGCGAACGTCAATACGTATTTTCACTTGCAAGATTTATGGAGCGATCCTAAAGAAACAGAACATGAGCTGTTATTCATTCGATAGAGTTTAATCACGAAAGGCAGGAAATTAGATGAGTACACTATATGATCAGGCCATGGAAGAGATGATTGGCGCCATTCATGAATGGTTTGACGAACAAGAGAAGCGAAGCGACTTGGACAAGGTAGTGAAGCGAACCACGCTGCAGATGGGGATCTTCGATGATGTTTTACTGGATTACAGACCTGGACGCACAACGGTTGACAGCCTGGATCTCGGTTTGGATGATGGCTTGAAATCCAGAAACGCAGGTTCATTTACGGAAGAGCAGGTGCGAAGCGAAATTCAGCCTCAGCTTGCAGAAGTGATCCAGAGAAGATTGGATGAGCTGGGAGATACACCACTGATCAACTATCGTTTCACTTTTCGCGGGAAATTTCCAACGACGGAAGGAAAGCTGCAATTGACGCTATTTGAATATATCAACGAAGAGAAGAAAGAACAGCTGCTGGAACGCATTCATTCCTATGTGGAACAAAAGCTGGAGAACGGTACATATCCAACGAAGCCGCTGGAGTCCTTTTTTCTGACGCGTCATTTACTTGATCCAGGGCTGTTTCCGAGTCCAAATATCGCCTGGATTATAGCTCAATATGACCGCATTCAGGAATTGAATAAAGGGCGTCAGGATGCTCTGGCGGAGCATCGCGGCAATATCATTCGTGCATTGAAGGATTGGGCAGAGAATCAATTTTTGCCACAGTATTATGATATTCAGTTATCGGAGTATAGGTCGAATGAATATGCACTCAAGCCAGGCGCCGTTCTGGAACAGAATGAGTCTCATGGAGAAATTGAGAACCATGGGCAGCAAGAGGCCCAGCCTATCGATCTGCTGCTGTACGCAGCGGTCATGATTCTGCGTTTTGAGCCCAGCTACAGTAAACCGACAGGCCTTACCTTCCTGGAACTGGCGAAACAACTGGGGAGCGACCGTGCTGTTCGAATGATGACGGAAGGCAGCGGGGCATATGCCAAGGAAGACATTCATGTGAAGAATGAACAAGTAGAATGCACAGCCAATGATGTGTTCTCTCTCATTACAATCGTTATCCGTCAGGAGGAAGCATCTGCCTACGAGCAGGCACTCGCATTCATTATTCGTTTACTGAAGAGAGGCTTCCCTAAGAGTTATAAGATCAAGCTCAAATCCAAGGTAAAACAATATTTGCCGATAAAGGGACTCGCCAAGTCGGATACTCATCGATTCTTCGCGAGTGCACTGGATTATCCGAGTTTGTATCCACTTCTTGAAGAGTACGCTCGTGAAGCTATTGAAGAATTCGAATGGTATGGAGACACGGAGGGGGAGAAGAACTGTATGCCAGGCAGCTATGCCACGTTTGGACTGGGACTCGCAGACGAGGCGTATTTTCCATTGGTTGAATTTTATATGGGAGAAGTGGACGACGAACACCAATTGGTTCAGGACAAATTCACTGCTGCTTTTGCCGAAAAGCATGGTATAACAGCCAGCTCTGCACCTGCATTGGTTGCCTGCCTACGACGTTCGACGGATGGCTTGAAGCTGAAGATTCAGCCCGAACTGGAGAATGACGAGAAGCTTGCTCTTATGGTACAGCAGATCAGTGGATTGGAAACCTATGAAGTAGAGCGTGTGATATATCCGGTCTGGGGCAAAGTGGAGAAGCTAGCAGGTCTGGCCCGCAAGGCCGAAGGGAAACGAAAAGAGCTACTGCTTGAGCTTCTGCAGGCTGCAGGCAAGTAGGAGCTTAACCATCAAGATGCGGAAAAGCATCTAGAAAGGGGAGAGTCATGGAAGCATTGACTCGTGCCATATGGGCAGGGTTATCTGTTCAGGAAAAAGAAGAGCTGCTGCATGGGATGATTGCCTTATGTCCGGCGGGTATGGAATATATCGGTGTAAGAACGTTTGAACGGTTCGGTCAGCGAACCGAAACGGGTGTATTTATGTATGCTGGGCGAGAGTTTGTGTTTGTACCTGGAGACCGTGTGACCTTAGGGTGGAATCAGTGGCAGGATGGCATGAATGAGGAGACTTCAGCAGATCTATCTGAGGCGATAAGTGAGTATGGCGTAGAGGACATGGATTCTTTTCTCGCGAGCCAGATGTCACCGGTGAGAGAAGCGGCTATCGCTCCCATGCTGGTAGAGTGCCATTTACAATCGGTTGGCTGGCTTGAAGCTACCGAAGAAGAGGTATTTACAAGGCATGGATCTGAGTTTGCAGCAGAGCTTGAGCATTTCAAGCATTCTGATCTAAAGGGATTGGAGCAGTATCAGGCGTTTCGCCTGGAGCGTCAGGGTGAGGAAGTCCGGATACAACGATATAACGAGGAGCTTACACTTGAAGCCTTGCTGGAGGAACAAGCTGAAGCGGGTTTTGGTTTGCTCACCGAGGATGAATGGGAGTATTTGTACGGGGGAGGCTGTCGTACGTTATTTCCCTGGGGCGATAATTTCGATTATACGATGAAGTTGAAGCATTTTGGACGATTGGAAGGGCTGACTGAGATCGTGGGTGAATCGGTCGAGACGGATCGGTCGCTCGTTGCAGAGGATGAAATGCCGTATGATTTGGAGCAGCCCAATTTTTTTGGACTCCAGTTTGCCGGAGATCCGTACAAAGTTGAATTGACGATGGATTGTTCTGGAGAAGTGCTGCCCAAAGGCGGCGATGGCGGCGAGTTGATCTGTGGCGGCATGGGTCCTTTGATTGGTTATCTTCCTGCGTCTGCTGTGTATTATCGTAACAGCAATGCCAATGAACTGGACTGGGAAGATTGGATGGATTCCATGTATTATAGAAGAGTTATTCGTTTAACAGACCTGACTTGAAAACGATAAGAAGCAGTATGGAATATTCGGTCCTTGCTGCTTTTTTTGTTTTTTTTGCTTCTCATTTAAATTTCAAGATTCAAATGTGATCTACCCCTGTGCCGCTCTACGGCTTAGTGGGTAAATATAATCAGGTTCAACGTCCCAAGAACAGGAGTGGGGGCGCATTGAGCCTGAATGCCTATCCTTTTACAATAAACAGATAGGCTCTTCCATTGGAGTTTGATGCATATATCATGGAAAAGAGGAATGACTGTGCCTACATATACTTCGTTTACCTGTTCTGGCCGGGAGGCCCTGTTTCTGTTTCAGTTCATGAATATCCCGGAAGCTGAAGTGCTCTTCGCACATCTGAATGATGCTGCATTACAGGGCGAGCAGGTCAAGCGTACATTTGAAAAAATAAAAACCGATCTGATCAAGGACGGCGTTATTGAGTCTGAGGATAACGTCATTACCATACATCCGCAAGTCCATCAGCTGCTTCAGGGCTGCAAGCTCAGCAGCGCAGTGATGAAGCTTCACCTGCATACATCAATCTCCTCGGAACAGAGTGAATCATCTCTGACTTATGGCTTCATATCCGGAACAAACATGGTTGAATGGGTCTGGAATCCTGAACAGGATCAGGTGACCCTGACTTCGTTCGAAAGCTTGCAGGACTTGCTTCGCATTATGGGGAATCGGATTGAATTGTCTGACTCTACTGAGGAATCCATCCATACCCCTATTCAGAAGCATACACTGCAGCAGCTGCTGACATTGACGAAACAATCCGGGATGGAAAGGGTAACCCATGCCTTGCGACAGGACCTGCACGTATATTCGACTGCAATTCATGAACTGAACCAAGCGTTTGTTAACATCGAAAAACAAGGGCAGTTTGAGGTGTCCACCCGCAGGATGCAGGACAAGCCACAGACCATTTATTTTATCGGCAGTCGTGCAGGCAATTGGCTGTTCATCGAAGACATGGAAAGTGAAAGAAAAGACATGTTTACAGCATTCAAGATCACAGAAGAAGAGCTTGTCCAGAGCCTTTTTCTGCTAACGACGCGTTCGTTATCCATCTTGCCTGCAGTTTAATCCCATAGAACGCAGGTATGCTTAAGGGGGAGAAATAGTTGACCAAGATTATTATGAAATCCGAGTACCTGAACTCGCTGGCACAGCAGATTGAACAGGTTACTGCACAGCTGCAGCAGGTGGATGGCGTACTCCAGCGCTCCATTCAGGGAGCGGCCTGGCAGTCGGGGAACCGGCAGACCATTATCGGCTTATATCAGTCACACCAGCAGCGGTTTCAGACTGCCGGACAGAGCATGCAGCAGCTGGCTGCATATGTGAAAACCACTCGTGAGCGAATGGAACAGGAGGATCAGTCCGGGGGTACATTTGGGCTGACGGGCATTAATCTGCTCGCACCATTTGATGGGCCTGGCAGCACGGTCGGGACACTGACTGCTGCTGCGGCTGTTGCCAAACTGGGGTATCGGGTCAGAAATGGTTATATGGTGAAGCAGCAGCTTGATCGGAATACCCCGCGAATTTTGGTTCGTGAAAGCTATGATTCCGTCAAGAATAACCCGTTAGTCAATGGCAGACCCAGAGATTATAAAATTCATTACGTCCGTGACATTGAAGCCAAAATAGCTAACGGAACAGCCACGCCTCAGATTAAGGAAATCGCCTCGATGATCAAGCCAGGTTATGCGGTTAGGTCAGCATTGACGGATAAGCTGGGCTGGGCAAGTGTCGGCATTGATGTGTTTACGGACACACAGGAGAACATCAGTCAGAACGCATCCACTGACAAAATTGCCGGGGACATCATCGGAAACGTTGTTGTTGGTGGGGCAACGACAGTAGGAGCAACCCTGCTGACTGCTGCGATTCTACCTGCGGCGGCACCCGTGCTGGCCGTTGGTGCGGTTGGTTTGGGCGTATCCGTAGGTCTGACATATCTCGCAGAAGGGGTAACCATGAACATGGATCTGGATGGCGACGGACAGGATGATTCGGTGAAAGACGTGGTGAAACACGGAGCGAAGAAGGCCTGGTCTACCGTATCAGGATGGTTCAAATAGATGGCACGTCAGAAACGTTCCACGTCATCGACGAACAATCCGGTTACAACAAGTGTAGAAGGAACCTCCTACCACCCGGACGCATTTGAGGATTATCTTGCGGTATATGCATCGGATGGAATTCGTTTCAGTGCAGGTACGCTAGTGCTCTTCTTTCTGAACGTATTCCTGCTGATCCCGGTATTTAGTGTTCCGTTCCAGTCCTTATATGCTTATATTCTGCTGCCTCCTCTGGCAGTCATGAATGTATGGGCAGTAGCCCTGATTGCGGCACCGCGCAGACTGCAGCTGAATTATGTTTTGTTCCGCGGCGTATTTGGAATCGTCTGTTCCCTGGGATTCATGATCATCGTGCAAAAGTTCGCTTATGGCATGCTTGGACTGACAACCCCATGGTATGCGATCGGATCGTTTGCAGTGTACGGTTTCGCCTTGTATCAGTATGCCAGGTTCCATCTGCGTAAGCTGCAGCAGTCCCCACATCGACCAAAAGCGGGTGCAGGCTCACGTATGCCTGTCGCTACGCTGACCATGCTGACTGGCGCGGGTTATCTGGTGGCCAATCTATCATTGGCCTTTGTCACGCAGCAGACCGTTGCGGTGGTCCTGATGTGTGTCTATATTATGCTGGCTTTTGTTGTATTTCACTTTATCATGGATATGCATCGGTATTACTGGCTGCGCCGGGTAATGCATGCCCCGAAGGAAACCACTGCCCATAAAGCGCCGAATAGTTGAAGGAGGTTACATACCATATGGAAAGAGATACATTGACTTTACTGCCCAACGGATCCGTGATCCGGCTGAAGGAAGGCACCAAAAAACTCGTCATTTACGGACGCAAGCAGATGTTAATGACAGAACCGCCTCGTCAGTTCGATTACATTGGATGTTTGTACCCGGAAGGATATATTAATCCGGATTATACGTATGTGTTCAATCATGAAGATATCGAAGAGATCATTTTCAGAGGGTATGTGGATGAGGAAGAAGAAGCATTTGCTAAGAATTTGAATGAATGAATAAATGATGGGCTTGAGTTGAAAAAAATAAATATGAACTTTGCAGAAATAAGCAAAAGTTTAAAATACGACCTTAACAGATAACGGATCAGTCCTAGCGTGACTGATCCGTTTCACGGAAGCGGGTTGCCGTCTGCTGAAGGCTGGTGCTGGTTTCCTGCAACCCGATCAGATAATTGCTGATCGACGTCATACTGTCGTTGATCCGCTGCATGAATTCACGCTGCCGTTCACCTTCCCACTGGCCTTCGGCTTGATCCACCATCATTCTCAGCTGTGCCAGAATATCATTGCCGTTCTGGGAAGCCTTGCTGAATTCACCTGCCAGCTGCTGCAGCTCCTCAGGCGAAAGATCTATTCGCTGGTTCATTGTTGTTCCCTCCTTGTCTGTTGGTGCCACTGTTAAATGTGCATATACCATTCATTATAACCTCATCTTGAGCGAATTGAAGCTGGACGAAAGCCATGTTTTCATAACAGTCATACGGTCTGGAATAGGACAAAACGCACATCAAAGCTGCCCCTGTTGGCAGGAGCAGCATGATGTGCGTTTTGGTATTTCGTTTTATTTCAGTTTTTGCACGGAAACGGCCATTTGTTCCAGCTGCGTGT
Source organism: Paenibacillus sp. ACRRY (assembly GCF_022346995.1). GTDB lineage: Bacteria > Bacillota > Bacilli > Paenibacillales > Paenibacillaceae > Paenibacillus. Next base: position 63,702 of record NZ_JAKRNM010000009.1, read on the forward strand.
GGGTCAGTGCATTATTTGGTGAGCTGAGCGTAACATAGCGATCATCCAATTGGAATGTCAGCATATCCGTTTTGTCTGGTGTATACCACTTGGCATTTACGCCGTTAGACAGTTTGACTTCTTTGCCATCATAGCTGAACGAATAGTCTTTCGGGGATACCGTCACATTCATATTTTTGAATACAAAGTTTACGCCATCACCGCCGGCACTCACATTTTTGAATGCATCTCCGGCAATCATGTGCTGAGGCGCGTAAGCTGTCTCAAAGCCATCGAATTTCGCAAATGCTTTACGAATGGTAGCTGCTTGTTCCTTGGTGTAATTTACATTGGCAAACCCGGTAATGCCTTGATTATTGTTATTTACCTTTTGGACGGAAACGGCCACCTGAGCAAGCTGTGCCTGAGTCAACTTATGGTCAGGGGAGCTGAGCGTAACATAGCGATCATCCAATTGGAATGTCAGCATGCCCGTTTGATCAGGAGTGTACCATTTGGCAGTAACGCCATTGGACAATTTTACTTCTTTGCTGTTATAGCCATCCGAGTAATCACGTGGAGATACACTTACTTTCATATGGGTGAAGATAAAGCTTACACCATCGCCCCCGGCGCCTACGCTTTTAAATGTATCACCTTTGATACTTTGCTGAGGTGCATAGGCTGTTTCAAAACCATCGAACTGTGCAAATGCTTTTTGAATCGCTTCTTTTTGCGCTGTACTATAGGTTACATTGGACAGGGCAGAAGGATTGCTCGTTGCTTCGCCGATGGTAACCTGACCTTTTTTGCCGTCGTACGATACAGGAACATGTAGCGCATCCGCAATGGCACGTACAGGCAGGTAGGTTGAATTGTTGTAAGTGATTGGTGCAAGTTTATTGCCATTGCCGTCCGTTGGTGTATAAGCTGCTCCGTCTACATTGAAGCTGATGCCGTGATTAAGATAAGCGGAGATTTTCTCCAGTTGAGTACCGGCGAATACACCTGCAGCTCCTGTTAATGTCATGCCAAGTACCATCACCGTTGCAGCGGATTTCTTCAGGTTTTTTTTCATCATATATAATCTCTCCTTTAGGCTCAGTGTATAAGTTGATCTGATAGAATTTACACTTTACCACTTCGAATGCAGTACCATCTTCCGATCCCTCTTATCCCCAGATTTATTTACTTATTTTAAAAGGGTAAATCCGGTGATAAAGGTGACCGCTTCGCTTCTTCAGATTGGTTCTGCACTCTACGTTAGAGTGTAAAACGTCAGGCTCAACTTATATGAATGTCATTTGTAGGGGCTCGCTGTCCCTTATGGCTTTATATTAAACCCGGAAGTTATCCATAATAATTCTGAATTATCTCCAACTTGTAAACATTGCAAAATGTATTTATGTGAAAAGTGAAACCAAAGAAAAGCAAAGGAGAGAGGGAAGCTTGACCGACATTCATTGTGGTTCGGATTTGGAGTTGGGTATGTGTATGGGGTGTTTTGATCAAAAGGAGTCTTGTGTGAACAGATTCATGTATAGATGCTGCGAGGGTGCTTGGCGGTGATCAGGGAGAGGGGAATAGATTCCCCAACCATCTTATATGTAGAACGAACGATTGAGATGTTGAACAGATTTAAAGTCATACTTAATTGAACCAGGCAGATCGTTTAGTTTACAAGGTAAAGGATCAGTCCGCCCATGCCAAGCACGATGGCACCAACGTATACATAGGTTAACCGGCTCAGATTCTGTTTGGTACGGCGATCATATTCGGGGTTGCTGGTTTGATTAGCTTTGGAATTTCCGATGATTAGGGTTGCAATGCCGCCAAACAAGGCAATACCAATAATTAAGATATAAGGCAGCCAACTCATGAGTGAACCTCCTTCAAAAGGGGATATAATCCATCTCCTTTATTGTACCCCAGGATAACCTGAGGCGTAAGGTTTTATTTGTGATATTAAGGAAAATAAAGCAGATATCTTACAGTGGATACAACTCAATTTCAACAATAGATCATAATAAATTCAAATGATTTTGAGCATGAAAAAAACCATTACTGATGCGGGTTCGCGGCTCTTCCAAACGGAGGTCGTGAATTTTTTTTGCCTATAGGGTGATCCAGATTGGGGATCCCTGCGTTACACCCTTTGAAAACGACGACGAGGAAACAAAAGCATACAAAATTAATTGAGGAGTGAACACGTAATGAAAATGAAAATGAAGAAGTTTATCGCGCCCATGCTAAGCTTGACACTCTTGATGCCAGGAATTGCAGGGGCTGCTTCCGCACCACAGACGTCAATGACTACGATGAAGGCATCCGTGAACACACCTGCTGCTGAACTTAGAGCAAACTTGGATCACCTACTTTCGGAACATTTTGCACTGGCGGTAACAGCTATGGCTAAAGCATATGACGGAGCAAAAGATGCAGACGCAGCTTACAAAGCACTCGACCAAAACGCCCTGGATATGCAGCCGGCTATCGCCTCCCTGTATGGTGATGCAGGTGCGAAGGAGTTCGAACGCATCTTCCGCGCTCACAATAAATACACTGACGATCTGGTGAAAGCAACCAAAATGGGCAACCAGGCTGGCATCAAGCAAGCACAGGATCATATCAATGGATTTGTCGAAGAGTTCTCCACATTCCTGAACACCGCAACAGAAGGCAAGTTGCCAAAAGCGGCAGCCAAAGAAGCACTGAAGGTACATGAGGATCTTGTGCAAAAGGTATTCGATGAATATGTAGCCGGAGATTACAGCGATGCATACAAAGCGTACCGCGAAGGTTTCAAAGAGATGTTCGACGTAAGTAAAGCACTCTCTACGGCAATCACAACACAAATGCCTGAAAAGTTTGAGAACACCAAAGCGGATACAAAAGCGGCTGATCTGAGATCCGCTCTGAATCACCTGGCTTCCGAGCACTTTGCCCTGTCTGCCCTGCAAATGCAAGAGGAATACGATGGACGCACAGCAGCCTCGAATGCTCTCGTTACAGCTGAAGCCGGGAACACAGCTGATTTCAAAGCAGCCATTGCTTCGATCTACGGTAATGATGGAGCCAACGCTTTCGAGAAAATTTGGGTAACCAATCACGTTAATGCACAGAGCGACTATGTAAAGGCCGTTAAAAACAACGACGCAGCAGCTCGTGCAGTGGTAGAGAAGCGTATTGATGGATTCACCACAGAATTCGCTGCATTCCTGGATTCGGCAACAGCAGGCAATCTGCCTAAGGCAGCCGGACAAGAAGCACTGACTACACATGAAGAGCAAGTACAGAAAGTTCTCGATCAATATGCAGCCGGCAATTATGATGCTTCGTATACAACGAATCGTGAAGGTTTCAAAGTGATGTTTGGTGTAGGTCAAGCCTTGGGTAATGCGATCGTGACTCAGAACAATGACAAGTTTCAGGAGTCGATGACACCTGCCCCAACACCAACGCCAGCTCCGGACATGACAACAGTGTGGATGCAAGTGAACAGCAAGATGCTGAAAATTAACGATAAAACGACCAACATGGACACTACACCCGTGCTCTGGAAAAACACGACGTACATTCCACTTCGCTTCCTGAGTGAGGGAATTGGTGCAACAGTGAAATGGGACAAAAAAGCCCAGGAAGTTACGGTTATGGCTGGTGATGATACACTCGTATTCTGGGTGAACAACACAGTCATGAAAGTGAACGGTATTAAGAAAAACGTAGGCTCCACAGTATTTGTTAACAAAGACGGACGTACCCAAGTACCACTGCGTTTCATTGCTGAGTTGTTGAACTGGGACGTGAAATGGGCACAAAAGGATGGTTCTATTACATTGACCCAATCAATGTAGTAGAAGGAAGTCAACCAACCGTATATCCAGCAGGAAGCAGGAGGGCTGCCCGCAAGGCAGCTCTTTTGTGTTTCACCAATTTATTCAAATATTTGGTATAATGATCATCATGTAACACCCTACATAACGGCTTGAATAGCCCTTGCGTCATGAATGAGGTATTATGATATTTCAAAATGCAGAGGAGGCCAGATGAATGAGTGCATCATCAAAACCCGAGCGTCCGGCGAAAAACGTGGATACCCGGCTGTTTATTGCTTGGGCCGTATCCGTCATCGCGACGGGAGGAAGTTTATATTTCAGCGAGATTAAGGGGTACATCCCTTGTGATCTATGCTGGTTCCAGCGAATTTTTATGTATCCACTGACCATCGTGCTTGGGATCGCGTACTTCAAGGATGATGTAGGGATCACCAAATATGTGCTTCCGCTTAGTTTCATTGGAGGTGGAATCTCGTTATATCACGTTACGATTCAGCGGATCTATTCGGCTACTGGAAATTCCGTCGCCTGTGGGCAGATTCCTTGCTATACCGACTATTTGAACTGGTTTGGTTTCATCACGATTCCATTGCTTGCCCTGATTGCGTTTATCATCATTATTGTAATGTTGTGGGGAATTGGCAAAACACCAAAATCTTCTTCATAAGAAAGGACAGATGATGGATGAGTGGACAAGTCCGTTGGTTCATGCCGTTAATTATCGTTCTGCTCCTGACGACTGTGGGCTGTTCTAACGATGAGCAATCCCAGAGTACGGATACGCTGGAGATGATTAAGGTGCAGCTCATGGTACCGGATAAGGTGTCCATCCAGGATGATGTTGCCCTGCAGATTAAACTGACGCAGGGTGGCCAGCCCGTGGATGATGCAGACCATGTGCAATTTCAGGTATGGAATGAAAAAGATGAACCAGCAGCACCTGCTGTGGATCAAGGAATGATGAATCCGGAGGATCTTGAAGCTCAGGGAGCCATTACCGCCAAATCCACAGGAGATGGAATTTACGAAGCCGATTATGCCTTTGAGCAAGCGGGGGTATATGTCGTACAGGTCCATGTAACCGCTGGAGCCATGCATGCGATGCCGAGAACTAAGGTAACCGTAGAGAGTGCTTCCAGTAATTAAAAAAAGAATGCTCAGTTGAACGTTAAAACCCGTCAGACGGAGGTACAAGCCAAACAGGGCTGATGTACCACGTATGACGGGTTTTCTAATGATGATTACTTCATGACGACTTATATGTTCTGCTTAAATATGCTAAATACTGCTTGCGTGTAAGACCTCCAGTACGTTCATTAAACTCATCGTATGATAGCTCCGGAGGAAACCCGAATTCGGCCAGGGCTTTTTCACGCTCCTCGCGGTAGGATGGATGATCGAGCGTTTTGTATTTCTGACGATCTTCAATCGTACCGAAACAATCTTCAAAGATACTGGAATACGTGCCGTGATTTAAAAACGTTCTTGAGGGTTGAAATGTGGTCTCGCTCTCCAGTTTGGAAATGGTGCCTGGCCCCCAGCTCAGACGGTAGGATACTTCCTTATTGAATGCTAAGGTAGAACCATATCCGATAGGAAAGACGATGTCCTCCTCCGTTAATTCCTTACGCCCCACATGCTCATAGCTTCCCCTCATAAAAGAATCATCCATGACAATCCATGTCCGTTCGGATAAAGGGGCTGACACGATCTCTTCCAGCTCGGGGGAACGGTTCGTGGTCTGAAACAGGTAGGGACGAACAAACAAAGGCATAGCCATGACGTCTTTCCAGATGCTCTCGTCCGCGAACAAACCGTCCTTCTCCATCTTGCGCAAATCGCCCACGACCAGAACATATCCATCCGTGAACAAGTCAATTTCTACACGGAAAATTTCTCCCGGTACAGTCCGGTGACGTTTCTTTTTGAAATGACTCAGTCGTTCCAACTTTTGATCATAGTCTTCGGGAATGGATAGTGGAAATGTTTCCAGCCATGCGATGATCTCTTGTTTATTTTGCAGATGCTTGTACCCCGATAGAGGTAAACGAATACCATTTTTACTATGTGAAGCTGTTATGTAGCAGACAGGACGATCTTCTCTAATTCCTGCTGTGAAGGTGACTCCCACTGCCTGGACACTGGAAATATTGGTGTAATTCAATTTCTTCTCTTTGCCGCGTGCAGTCAGGGGCAGTATGACTTCTCTCTGCCTGGTGGGAATGGCTACATCAGCTTCGATATAGGATTGTTCACTAATGGATATCCGTTTGCGGATCAGATCTCCGTCCAAGCAGATGAAATATCCTTCGCGAATCTCTAGAATATCCCACTGCTCATCGATCGCCTGTAACCCAAAGTAGTATCTCAAATCATTCGTCAACCAGCTGTCCATGTGTTCCTCCTATCAATAAATAATTACGTCAAAAGTCTTACGATCATGTATTCGTATAAACTATAACATGATGAAGAGTATGATATACAATCGTCACGATCCTTTTTGATGTGATTCGAAAGTTTAACCTTGACCTTGAAGTATGCTGCAAGGTTTATCCTTGTTGTATTACAGAGACGTTGGAGGATGAACGATGAGAATATTGGAATGGATTTTAGTACTTGTAACCATTGTGGCCGCCATACTGATGCTGGTCCACCCGAAGCGTGGGATGAGGATGGCTATGATAGCTGCTTTGATTTTGTTTACTACGCTGCATGGTGTAATAGAGCAATTTCGATTGCAAATGCTGCCTACATATCTTCTGGTCCTGGTTCTTTTGGTTATACTCGTTGTTCGGCAAAACAATCACAGATCATGGATCAAAGCCACGCTTTCTTCTATCATGGTATTGATACTTAGTGCAGGTTCAGTGGCACTGACCTGGTTACTTCCGGCCTTTACAATGCCTGAGCCGACGGGACCTTATGCCATAGGGACATTCTCGCAGCGGCTCATGGATGAATCCCGCGAAGAAACGAAATCGCCTGAGGCAGGAGACAAGCGGGAACTTATGATCAATGTCTGGTATCCAGTGGATCAGGAAGCTGCCAAAGGACTTTACCTGGAGCATTATCCCGCAGAGCTGGGTGAAGCCATCAGCCTCGTGTTCGGTATTCCACCACAGGTGTTTAGCTATCTGGACACGATTCCCACACATGTGGTCACAGGTGCAAAGGTATCGGCCGCAGAGAGCCATTATCCTGTGCTGCTGTTCTCGCCAGGGGTTCGTTCTGCCCGTTTCCAAAGTATGACCGCTATTGAAGAATTGGTTAGCCATGGGTACATTGTTGTGGGGATAGACCATCCTTACACCTCAGCACGAGTTACGTTTCCGGACGGGCACGCCGTGGCTTATAAAACAGACCCTGAATTCGGGACGTCACAGGAACTGTACCAGTATAATGTCAAAGGCGTAGGCATTCGTGCTGCAGACGCAAGTTTTGTACTGGATACACTTACATTATGGAATAGTCATGATCCGAACGGGCTGCTCCAAGGCAAGCTGGATCTGGATCGTGTAGGCATTTTTGGTCACTCTTACGGCGGGGCAACCACAGCGGAGACTCTGGCTCAGGATGATCGGTTTAGCGCAGGGCTTAGTCTGGAAGGTGGTTTCTGGGGTGAAGTGTCCAAGGCCGCTCTGAAACAGCCGTTTATGTATATCATGTCAGGTGAGACAGCCAAAAGTTTTGCACCGGACGCTACCGAAAAAGACAACGTGTTTTATCCGGAATTTGAACCGGATTTGGATCATGTCATGACACATAGCTTGAATGATACCTATTACCTGACTGTGGATGGTTTTTTCCACCAGAGCTTCACCGATATCTCGTTGATCTCGCCCCGAATGTTTGCCAGGGGGATGACGCCTGAGCATAATGTGGATATCACGAGATCATACACGCTGGCATTCTTCGACCGTTATCTTAAGGGGGAGGAGCAGGTACTGTTGGAAGGACCATCAGACCGTTTCCCGGAGGCAGCATACGATACCAAATATACAAGCTTAGGCAATGAACAGGTGAACCAACATGAATAGAAAAGGTGGGACAGGCTTTATGGGTACCATGACGAGAGGCGAATTGGCGAAACGGACAGGAATAAGTATGGCAGCCATCCGTTATTACGAGAACAGTGGCATACTGCCTGCTCCCCGCCGGGCATCTAACGGATATCGAATATATACAGAGGATTATCTGGTCAAAATCAAATTTATTCAGGACGCACAGGCACTGGGATATTCGCTAAAAGAGATTCAGGAAAACTTGCAGCTGCTTAGCCAGGAGGATATGGAAAGTGAACAGCTGAAAATGCTGGTACGTGACCGAATCACGGATATTGAGAGTCACATCAAGAATCTGCAGCGTATGCAGACGTTCCTTGAAGCCTTGCTCATGACATCGGAAAAGGATATCCATAACTATATTCAATCCTTCCGTAACAATAATGAAGAGTAAAATAATTAACCTCCCTTCCACATCACGATGGAATTGGGAGGTTACTCATTTCATATGAAGCCTGCTTCCCGCAAAAAGTGGTGTACAATTCTCGTCTGGTACTTGACCCGTACTGATCGCTTCAGGCTCCAGCAAGTTTCAACGGTGACGGAACGAGCCTGCAGCAGTCTGGCGGCAGCTGTCCGGGCAGATCCAGGAAGCTCATGCTGCTTCAGGTTGAAATGCCGATCACGAATGGCGATGGAACGATTCATGTGTTCAATAATTCTTCTGCATGCCGGAACGGCACGGCTTCCTGGATTGGTGATCAGGGTTTGCCCCAATACACGGGAACTGAGCTGGGACAATCCGTTAGCCTCGTGCAGGTCGATCCACCAGTCTGGCCCATGTTCACGAGCCAGACGAAAGACGGCAGAAGCAAGTGGATGCTTCGCTTTGGCAGATATGCGGCGTGGAAATGTTCTGTTCAGATCGGGATTGCCCCTGATTTTTTTGTCATAAGCTTTCTGGTTCACTCGTGGAATAATAATGAGAAGACCGCGCTGAATGACTAGTCGTCCTGCTGCGCAATCGTCGGCGAGTTTTTGCGCAGCAGCCATGCTTGCGGTTTCGTTTCCATGAACGCCGGAAGTGACAACCATCACGGGGCCAGACGCTGCACCACGTACCATGTAGTAGGGAGTGGAGTGTGTGCTGGACGCTGCTAGGACATGTTTAGTAACAAGCATGAACCTCACCTCCGTTACTACAGTACGTCATGTCCTTCTTGCATGTAACGGCATCCGAACAGGCCCTCATCCAGATCTGTCCAAAATGGGCCAATCAGTATACCTGGTGGATAATATCTTCGAAATCGGGTTCTTGCATCTCTACATCGATAATCTCACCCCATTGTTCCAGCAGCTTCAGAATATTCATAGTACTCCATTCTTTCCGGTTCACTTGTACAGTAACGACCAGACCGTCAACACCTGTAATCTGGATGGCAGGAGGTATGGTATCCGGAATATGAAACTCCCCTCGGTAAGTCACCCGGATAATCGTGGGCAGACCAATCGTGTCCCGCAGAGAGGAGATCGTACCGTCATATGTGAGCTGGCCGTGATTGATGACCATCACCCGGCTGCATAACTGCTCAATATCATCCATATCATGCGTCGTCAGCAAAATCGTTTTGCCAAACTCTTCATTTAATGTCCGCAGAAACTGGCGTATGTTCCGTTTGGCGTTCACATCCAGCCCAATGGTGGGTTCATCGAGAAAAAGCAGCTCCGGATCATGCAGCATGGAAGCTGCCAGATCTGCACGCATCCGCTGTCCAAGTGAGAGTTTACGGACAGGGGTGGACCAGAAGGATTCAAGGTCCAGCAGTTCGGCGAACTGGGACAACCGTTTCCTTTTGAGTTCAGCAGGTACGCCGTACATTTCAGCCAGAATATCATACGAATCCTTCACGGGCAGATCCCACCAGAGCTGGCTGCGCTGTCCAAACACTACCCCCAGTCGTCTTACCGTTTGCAGCCTTTCCAGATGCGGGTTCATGCCGGCTAGCAGGACTTCCCCCGAGGTCGGGTGGAGGATGCCAGTCAACATTTTGATCGTAGTTGACTTGCCGGCACCATTCGGGCCGATGTATCCAACGAACTCTCCTTGTGGAATGTCAAAACTGATGTCACGTACAGCCTCTTTGGACACGTAATCTCGTGAAAATAGCGTTCGAAGTCCGGAGAACCGGCCTTCCCGAACGACAGGCGTTTTGAATTCTTTTTGCAGTTGTCTCGCTGTAATCATGTTCATGGCAAGAACCCTCCTTAACTTCCCGTGCTTTGATATTTGGTGATGCCGTATTTCCAGAAGCGCAGACTGGCAGCCAGACACAGAACAGCTACAGCCGCAATTGCTGCAAGCACCCACGCTCCTCCTTGACCCCGCAGTAGATAAAGAGAGGGTATGTAGTTGACGAATCCAACCGGAATGACCGTCAGCAGAATGCCGGACATCCACTTGGGATATAACGTTAGCGGATATTGGGCAGCCGTACGGGCTGCATCTTCAGTGATTGTCTGCAGTTCCTCGATGCGTGTGGTCCAGAATCCCAGCGTCGCTGTAGCCAGTCCAATAGAGAAGAGAATGATGGCTCCGGTAAGAATAATCAGCAGGGACAGCGGAATGACCGTCCAGCCGATCTGCCCGCTGTGCATCATACCCGCCAGGGACCAGCATAGAATAAACCCGCCCTGCAGCACTTCGCCGATCATGATGCGGAAATTTTGCGGCAGCAGGGCAAGTAATACGGGCATGGGCCTCGTTAACAGTTGATCCAGTTCGCCGCCGACTAAATATTTCTCCAGATGATGAACCTCATTGCCGAAGGTACGGTAAAGTGTTTTGGATAACGTCATGATCGCAAACAGATAACCGATCTCATGGAGAGACCAGCCCTTAATCGCACCAAACTGATGCAGCACCAGAGCAACCATGAGAAATTCGGAGATCTGAATTAGTGCGGCCAGGAGGGATGCCAATATGAAATTGAACTTGTACTGCATCCGGCTGCGAATGCTCGTTCGAATCAGTATTTTATATAGATGGTACCAGGAAGTTCGCTTCATCCGCCTTGCACCTCCATTTTGCGGCGCATCACACGGGTGATGACCAGACAGATCAGGGTCATGAGCACACACCAAAGCAAGGTTCCTCAGAGCAAGGAGCCATCTTCAAAACCGAGATAGATTCGGGTAGGAACATAGAGCAGAAAGGGATAGGGTGATAACCAGGCCAGACGTTCGAGCCAGTCAGGCAGCCATTCGAGCGGAATGAAGAAACCAGCCAGCAAATTCATCAGGGCATGATTGCCCCAGTGAAGCCACGATGATTCGGTCGTCCAGATGGCAGTAACCCCAATGATGTAATTCATGCAGATGGATAAGTAGGATGCGCCGGCAAGACCAAACGCGGCTGATAACAGGGTTGAAGCTTCTGTGGGCCATTGGAGGGAAAAAACGATGGAGAATAGCAGGTAGATCGGAATGCTCTTGTACACGAACTGGTAGGCAATCTGTCCCCATTCGCGTGCCATTAGGTGAGTAAACAGATGCACCGGCCTCATCAGATCCAGCGCGATCTGCCCTGTCCTGACCGTAAGGGGAATTCCGAGTCCATTGGTGAGAAAACCCGAGATCCAGAGAGAGGATTGCGTAAACGCAATGTAACTGACCATCCCCTGTGTCCCGTATTCTCCGAGAGAGTGATCGGCCCCGATGCCGATCCAGAGGCAGGCATACATGTAACCGAACATGGCGCTTGCCAAGTTATGTACCATGTGTGCCCCGCGATATTGCAGATTCCGGGCGTAGGCTTTGGAAGCCAAAGTGAGATAAAGCATATGACACCTCCGATAAGTGGTTTGAACGGCGGTCCCGTTCACTTCAGTCAAGGCGAAAAAGAGAGAAGGACAACAGCATACCAATTTATTCCTTCACAGGCAAGACATTTTTTTGGAATATCCCGGAAGAAACAGGGGTGTTCAACAATGCGCCACAAGACAGCGGTCTGCTTGGTCTTTTATAATGAAGGAGCAAGGACGTAAACGTTTACAATATGAGCTATTCAAATTTAAAATAATCCGCCGGGCATGTGCCTGACGATGGAGGATACAGCTTCAACAATCCGGCAAGAGAGAAGGTTGGAATGAAAAAAATTGCATGGGTTACCGACAGTACCAGCACACTCGATCCACTGTTTGCAGAGCAAAATCACGTATACATTGTACCGCTTCGCGTCGTATTGGGTGAGGAATGCTATCGGGAGACCGAGGACATCTCATCCGAACAGTTCTATGAGAAGCTTGCAGAGGCTTCAAGGGCAAGCAGTTCTCAACCGCCTATAGGTGAGTTTATCGAACTGTATGAATCGCTAAAAGGTCAGTATGATGAGATTATCACCATTCACTGCTCAACTGCGCTTAGCGGAACGCTGCATACTTCAATGCAGGCGGCAGAGATTGCTGGAGTATCGATAACTGCAATTGATTCCAGAGCGGGAGCCTATCCGCTGCGGGAGATGATTTTGCAAGGCGTGGAATTACAGAAACAGGGATGTTCCGTATCTGAGATCAAGCTTCATATTGAACAGATGATGGATAACATGTCCTTTTACCTCATTCCGGCCAGTCTTCAGCATCTTCACCGCAGTGGGCGCGTGTCAGGCACACAGCTTGTACTCAGCCAATTGTTGAAAATTCATCTGCTCTTGCGATTTGAAGAGGGCAAGGTCGTCGTAAACGAGAAGATTCGTACTTTCAAGCGAGCCAAACAGCGCATGTTAGAGGTGCTGAAGGTCGACATGGAGAAAGTAAAACACGTGTGTATCATGCATGCCGATAATCAGGAAGAAGCCATCACGATCAAGCAGCAAATTACCGATTTGCTTCCCCGGTTGAAGACGGAAATCATGCCTTTTATCCCTGTGGTAGGTATTCATGCAGGCGCAGGTACGATTGGTCTGTGCTGGATACGAAGCGAGATGACATAGATGGATGAATGATCGAAAAGGTAGGAGAGTCTCCTTGTACACAGGTGGCTTCCCTACCTTTTTTGTTTTTTTAAGATGATATTTGAAAGAGTGTTATTCCACGCATTGCCAATTCAGGTGAACTGTGAGGTAATAAAAGAAAACAAAGAAGTTGGGGGAAATCAAGTGTCTAGTCACCGTTTGCTGCTTGTAGAAGACGATCGTTCAATTAGTGAGATGGTTGGGCCATATCTGGAGAAAGAGGGCTACAACGTCACGTATGCATATGACGGGTTAGAGGCAGAGCGTAAATTTCAACAAGCGGAGCCTGCGTTTGATCTGGTTATTCTGGACCTCATGCTGCCGCACCGAAGCGGCATGGACGTGCTGCAGACCATCAGAGCTGCCAGTCTTGTCCCCGTATTAATATTATCTGCGAAGGATGGAGAAGTGGACAAGGCACTGGGACTTGGTTTCGGTGCAGACGACTATCTGAGCAAGCCGTTTTCCCTAATCGAATTGACTGCGCGAATCAAAGCGGCAATTCGCCGAGCCAACTATACGGTACGACAGGTTACCTCGACACCAGCCAAGGATCAACGGATTGAAATTGGTGGGCTGGTGGTGGATATGGAAACCTATGAGGTAGAGCGGGGAGGCATCCCTGTAAGACTGACCTCCAAGGAATTTGGCATTCTTAAGTTGTTTGTTACGCATCCTGGCAGAGTGTTTACGAAGGCGCAGATCTATGCTTCTGTCTGGAACGATCCGTACTACGGGGACGAAAATATCATCAACGTACATATGCGGAGGCTGCGCGAGAAGATCGAGACAGATCCATCGAATCCGCAGTATATCATAACGTTGTGGGGGATCGGTTATAAGCTGGAGGTGGAGCCCAAGTGACGATACTATTGGCCATTTTAACTGGTGTTTTGCTCATTGTTGTCATTTCACTCGCCGTGAAGCTGAATAAGCGCAGCCGGCAATTGGCATATATTCATCAGAAGCTTGGAGGCATTCTGGAAGAGGGTACATATGAGCGTCTGTTGGTCTTTAGCAGCGATGCCCAGATTCGCCTCCTGCTGGGGGATATTAACGAATTGCTGGATTACGCACACCGAACCGGTGCCCGTTATGCCAATCAGGAGAAGGAGATCCGCAATATGCTCTCCAACATCTCCCATGACTTGAAGACCCCTCTCACGGTAGTGATGGGTTACAGTGAGACGCTGCTCCATAGTTCTTCATTAACCGATCAGGAACGGGAAGGTATGATCAGCAAGATTCAGGATAAAGCGCAGGAGGTGCTGCGTCTGATCCATTCCTTCTTTGATCTGGCGAAACTGGAGTCTGGAGATACCGAACTTGCATTGACCCGGGTGAATCTTAGTGAATTATGCAGGCTGAAGATGCTTTCCTTTTATGAAATGTTAACGAATCGGGGTCTGCAGGTGGAGCTGTCCATTCCTGAGGGGGATCTCTTCGTGACCGGTAGTGAGGATGCACTCGACCGGGTGCTGGATAATCTGATTACTAATGCGATGCGATATGGGGCGGATGGTAAGGTATTGGGCCTTATGCTTGAACAAAAGAATAATGGGGAGGTCATGCTGCAGATTTGGGACAGGGGTAAAGGCATTCCGGAAAGGGAACAGGACCGTGTATTCGAGCGAATGTATACGTTGGAGGATTCCCGAAACCGTCTCTATCATGGAAGTGGGCTTGGCCTCACCATCACGAAGCGACTTGTCGAACGGATGGGAGGAAGCATTGAACTTCGCAGTGTACCCTATGAGCGGACATCATTTAAAATCTCTCTAAAATCTCGTTAGTTGCCTTTTTGTGTGTTTTGATGAACTTAAGTTTTTTGTAAGATTTGATTAATAAAAAAGCAGACTTTTCTCTTTACAATACAGATATAAGAACCCGTCAGGGATCGTAAAGGAGAACAGGAACGATGACATATATCGCACGCACGATTGGTGTGACCAAAACCTATGCAGGCACGGAGGTCGTATCCAACGTCAATATGAATATTAAGCAAGGTGAAATATACGGATTTTTGGGACCGAACGGCGCAGGGAAAACGACAATGATGAAAATGTTGACCAATCTGGTTAAGCCCACCGTTGGGGAGATTGAAATGTTCGGGGAGAAGCTTACCCCTAACTCGTATGAAGTATTGAAGCGTATAGGGAGCATCATTGAATATCCTTTTTTCTACGATAAACTGTCCGCCAGGGATAACCTGGAGCTTCACTGCGAGTATATGGGGTTTCATAACAAGAAAGTCATCAGCGATATGATGGAAAGTGTAGGTCTGAAGGATACCGGCAAGAAACCGGTACGGGACTTCTCTCTAGGAATGAAACAAAGGCTGGGGATTGCGCGTGCTCTGATTACAACACCCGAGCTCCTTATTCTCGATGAACCCATCAACGGGCTTGATCCGGTTGGCATTAAAGAAATGCGTGATCTGTTCAAACGCCTCAGTACGGAATACAGAATTACTCTCCTGATCTCCAGTCATATCCTGGGCGAGATTGAGCAAATTGCCGATACAGTAGGGGTAATTCGCGGCGGCCGTCTGGTCGAGGAAGTGTCCATGGAGACCATTCGTGGGACTAAGAGCGAATATATCGAGCTGCAGGTAATTGATGGACGCAAGGCAACTTATGTTATTGAGCATCAGCTTGGACTGAAAAACTATAAATTGGTTGATGACCGTACAGTTCGCATTTATGACCCAGGTGTATCTCCATCCCAAATAACAGGCAGACTGGTTCAGCATGGTGTTGAGATTGAGTCGATTATCAAGCGGTCCCATTCGCTGGAGGAACACTTTCTAAACCTGGTGAAGGGGGATGGGGACGTTGCTTAAACTTATTTTTCTCGAAATGCGAAAACACCGGTTTGCTCGTAATTTCGGATATGCGGCTATCGCCAATGTGGGAATTCTATTGTTTCTGATCATGATTGGTGTGGTGGACTGGGGGGCAGAAGATTATGCCTTCACCACGTACCCGCTCTCCTTTATGCTCATTGATACATTTGCCCGTGCGACCTTTATTATTTTTGGAGGCGCTTTGTTATCGAAGCTGATTATTAGCGAATATAGCAACAAAACGATGAATGTGATGTTTACCTATCCAATCAAACGTCACAAAATAATTGCAGCCAAGCTGATTATCGTATTTGCATTTACCTTTTTCATGATTATGTTTACCAATTTGCTAATGGGAGCAATCCTGCTGACAACCGATCACTTCTATCCCTTTATTGCCGATGAGCTGACGGGTAAGCAAGCACTTCAATTGCTGATCAAGTATACGATTAGTTCGCTGTCTGCTGCTGCGATGGCATTGATCCCGCTGTTGTTCGGCATGCGAAAGCACTCGGTCACGACAACCATGGTGTCATCCATTTTCCTGGTTCTCGCAGTGTGTTCCGGTGTGAATGGACCGAGTGTTTCCATCAATTCCATTATCGTGATCCCATTAACTCTGGGCGCCATCGGCCTTTGGATCGCTTCCCTGTCCATGGTTCGGCTAGAGACAAAAGATGTGAACTAAAGTGCTCGCAAAACCATGCTTCGTATGGCTTCAGATGCCATTGACATCCGCTCGTACAAGGGATAGGATAATGTCAACTGAAACATGAAGGAGAATGCGACTACCATGACGATTCCAAAAACATTGACTATAGCCGGCTCGGATACGAGCGGCGGTGCAGGAATTCAAGCTGATTTGAAAACATTCCAGGAGCTTGGTGTGTACGGTATGACCGTTCTGACGACGGTTGTGGCGATGGAGCCTGAAACATGGGACCACCAGGTTTTCCCTGTAGCTCTGGATGTAGTGGAAGCACAGCTCCGTACCGTTCTGGACGGAATTGGTTTTGATGCGATGAAGACGGGAATGCTGGGTTCCGTAGATATTATTGAACTGGTAGCGAAGCATGTTCGCCGCAGCGGTCTGCCACAGATCGTAATTGACCCGGTAATGGTCTGCAAAGGTACAGATGAAGTACTGCAGCCTGAAAATACGGAAGCGATGATTGAATTTTTGCTGCCAGGTGCTGACCTGGTTACTCCGAACCTGTTTGAAGCTTCCCAACTGGCCAAGAGCGGACCGATCCGTTCCAAGGAACAGATGGAAGCTGCTGCTGCTGTAATTCACAACCATGGGGCGAAGCATGTCCTGATCAAGGACAGAGGCGTGATTACCCCAGGCAAAGCGATGGATCTTCTCTATGATGGCAAAAACTACGAATGGTATGAGGCCGATGTTGTTGGTTCCGGTTATACGCATGGGGCGGGTTGTACAACCTCTGCAGCGATTACCGCTGGTTTGGCGCGCGGTTTGTCCGTAAAAGAGGCTGTACGTGAAGGCAAAGCCTTCATTACTCAAGCGATTGCTGGCGGATTCCCGCTTAATCGTTTTGTTGGCCCGACGCTGCACGCTGCACACCGCATGGAGCAACAACGCTAATAGCGGATGAGGTAAGCGATACCGGGAAGAGACATGGATTCAGCCGAAAGGTGGTTGTCAATGGGCGAAGGTGGCTCGTTGGCAACCGCCTTTTTGTGTGGATTGCTGCGATTTCAGTAACTTGTTAGGGGTATTAATCGTATATAACATGGAGTTCATTCCAGAACATGGATGGACACACGAACGACACATGGAATCGGTATGTTAACAGAAGAAAGATAAAAGGAGAGTCGGCCATGGTGAGAACAGTGCTTCTCGTGGAAGACGAAAGCCGCATTCGTGAAATTGTGGCCGATTATTTTATAAAGGAACAATGGAATGTAATCGAGGCGGAGCATGGAATTGAAGCACTCCAATTGCTGGATCTGCATGAAGTGGATCTGGTCATTCTGGATGTGCTGATGCCTGAAATGGATGGATGGACGCTCTGTGAGCATATTCGGTCTCAATCCACCGTACCTATTATAATGCTGACCGCAAGGTCTGAAGATGATGATAAGATCCACGGATTTAACCTTGGCGTGGATGACTATGTAACGAAGCCGTTCAGCCCTCGTGTGCTGGTTGCGCGTGCGGAGACATTAATGAAGCGAGTCGAAGGTGCGATCAGCAGGGAACAGGGTGTGATCCGGTTTGGTCACGCATTGCTTGATCCTTGGGCGAGACGACTGGAGATGGACGGACTGGAGGTAGAGCTTGCTCCCAAAGAGTATGAATTGCTGCTCTACCTAGCACGCAATCAGGGAATCGTTTTATCCCGGGATGCCATTCTCAATCGGGTCTGGGGATACGATTTTGATGGTGATTCCCGTGTTGTGGATACACACATCAAGAAGCTGCGCAGCAAACTGGGAGATGAGGCCAAGTGTATCCGGACAGTGATTGGCACGGGATATCGATTCGAGGCTGAGGCATGAGACGTAATGGCGTAACGATGAAGCTATTTCTGGTTATGGCTGGTTTTCTGCTCCTCTTATACGGAACATCAGTGACCGCCCAGCTGGTCTGGTTCCCGGACTTTTACCAGCATCAGAAGATCAGCAGCATGAAGAAAAAACTGGCGAAATTCGAGCAGCAGTATTCCAGTGGGCATTGGGATAGTATACAGCTGGCTAAGGAAACCGGGAAGTTCATGCGTCAGAATCAGTCGCATCTGGTGATTTTGACAAGTACGGGTAAACTGGTCAACGATCCGTTTCACATTACACTGCTCCGCGAGGATGGCAGTCAGGTGAAGGTCTCCCTATCCCTGTTCATCAATAGTGAGAACGCGGGCTGGATCGCCACTCATCTGAAATATGGTCAGGAGCTGACCGTCACAGGTCCGGCCAGCGGGTTAAACGAACCGATGGTTTATCCGTTAAAAATCCAGGACACCAATTCTGCCGCGCGAGGTACGGAGGATTTTCAGGAGCTCTCTGAACCAGTTCAGGAATGGTCTGGCGTATTGACCGAAGTGGTGCTTCCCAATCTGGGAACATGGAGTCAGAGACAGGGACTGCTTGTTCAGGCACTGGACAGCCGCTTCCCGCTCTCAACGGAGGACCAGCTCAGTCTGGCGAATGGCAAGATGCTTAATGAAGAATGGACGGATAGCTGGAGCGGTGTTCGGAACGTGATTACCATTGCTCCGGTCCACAAAAACGGGCCGCAGCAGCAGCTTATTTTCACCCTGACTTCTCTGCAGGAGATGAGGGAAGCGAATGAAGCAACACGTTTGTTCTATGCATATTTTGGTATGGGTGCATTTGTGCTGATTCTGTTTCTTTCCCTCCTATTGTCCAGAATTGTCACAAAACCTTTACTGGCTTTGAACCATGTGGCCAAAAAGATGTCGACGCTTGATTTCTCCGTGAAATCGCCGATCAAACGCAATGATGAAATTGGCAGTTTGTCCGATAGCCTCAACGCTCTTTCCACCACATTGGGGCAAACGCTGGAGGAACTCAGACAGGCGAATCGCCAAATGCGGACCGATATGGAGATGAAGCAGCGGATCGAACAGCGGCAGCGTGAATTTTTTGCCGATGCATCGCATGAACTCAAAACGCCTATCAGTATCATCAAGGGATATTCCGAAGGGCTGAAGGATGGAGTCAGCGAGAACAAGCGGGAGCGTTACATTGAGATCATTGCGGATGAAGCGGTCAAAATGGAAACGATGGTTGAAGAAATGCTGGATCTCGTTCGGTTGGAATCTCAGGCGATCAAGCTGAATATCAGTGCAGTAGTCCTTGGAGACATGATCGAGGAGATTGCCGGGCGTCTCGGCCCGCAGCTGAAGGAAAAAGGACTCGAAATCGTGCTTGTCTCCACCACAGAGCAGACCGTTGAGGGAGATCGAAGCAAGCTGGAGCAAGTGATCTATAACATGATGATGAATGCTATACGTCATGCGCTGCCGCAGACCGATATAATGATTGAGATCAGCAGGCTGGAAGGGCAGGTAAGAATCTCCATCGAGAATAAAGGTGAAGGGATCTCGGAAGCTGAACGCCAGTATATCTGGGAGAGATTTTATCGGGTAGAGCGATCACGTAATCGCAAAATGGGAGGAACAGGCCTTGGCCTGGCCATCGCGAAGCAGATTCTTGATCTGCACGGATGCAGTTATGGAGTGGAGAACACGCCGGACGGAGTCCGCTTTTATATTATTTTTCCTAATGCTTAGTACGAAAGGGAGTCAAGTCTTATGAAATCTTTACCGTCCATTTTAACGTTGGGCAATTTAACTTCGGGCATGCTTGCCGTCATTATGGCCATTCATGGCGAGTTCGCCCTGGCTGTGACGATGATTTGGGTTGCCATGTTCTTTGACCTGTTTGATGGCTTTGCCGCACGAAAATTACATTGTGAAGGGGAGTTCGGGAAGGCACTGGATTCCCTGGCTGATGTCATTTCCTTCGGAACAGCCCCGGTGCTGATTCTGTATCTGAATTCTATGAACGAAGTAAGCGTGCTTGGCATGGCATTGACGGCATTGTTCCCGGTATGTGGCGCCTTGCGTTTGGCTCGTTACAATTGTCAGAAGACAGCAAGTGTAGGTTTCGTCGGAATGCCAATCACGTTTGCAGGTGGACTGATGTCCTTTTTCGCGCTCTGGAGTCCTTATTTCACCCATGGTGTAGCTTATCTTGTTATCGTTGTATTATCCGGTCTAATGGTCAGCCAAATTCGATTCCCATCTCTGAAACAGGTGCTGGCGCCTCATGAGAAGGACATCGTGGAACCGAAATAAGGAGCGAGTCAGTCATGGAAATTGCTAAAGAGTTTATTGGTCAATATGGATATTTTGCAATCTACGGTTTGCTCGCTCTGGGTGTCATCGGCATGCCCATTCCCGATGAGGTGATGATGACCTTTGTCGGTTATCTCGCCTCCATCTCGGTCCTAAACTATTCGGTTTCGATCATTGTCAGCTTTGGTGGTGCATTTACGGGAGGACTGCTCAGCTACGCTATTGGCAAGAAGGCGGGCAGACCTCTCGTCGTAAAGTATGGCAAGTGGGTAGGCGTGAACCCCAAACGGCTGGGGAGGGTGGAGGGCTGGTTCCTGAAGTATGGGTACTGGTCCATTATCCTCGGCTATTTTATTCCTGGTATTCGCCATCTGATGTGCTGTTTCTCCGGCATTAGCCGCATGGCCATCGGAAAATATGTAGTGATCTCCGGGATCGGGGCATTCATATGGTGCGTCGTATTTATATCGATCGGTTTCTATGTAGGTGTGTTAACTTAAAATGGGACAACCTGTGTAAGTTTCGGGTTGAGGATAAAGACCTCTTGTATATGGAGTGGTCTTTTTTTGTTTTTCTAGATGTTCTATATTACCCCTGACGAAAGTCACCTAGCTGCAAATGTAACGAACTGGAGTGTGCTTATCAAAGAAATATTAGCAATGTAAAAATTCTAAAGAACCTCATTATCCTTATTTCATGAATAGGTGAAGATATAGCCGGCAATTGAATCGATTACCCAGAAATAACGTTTCTTAAATTCGTTTGTTAACGGATGTGAAGATTTTCGGGAAAATAGAGCTTCTCACGTTCATAAGATGTAGGTCCGATATCGTTGTTTGCCACTAGCAACATGCAGTAATTGTTGTTCTGTTAAACTGTGAAGCACAAGGGCGGGCCAAGGGCGGGCATACTGATCCGTAACTCTCAGGTGTGCTGCTAGCCATTACAAAAAAGCCGCCTTGAGCATGCTTTACCTTCGGATTTGGAGGTGAAGCAATGGTTCAAAGCGGCGTTTATTTTACGACTTAAATAGTTAATCTGATGAAATTATAGCTAGCCTCTAATGATTCTCAATATTGGTTCATTACCAGTGATAATTCCCGTAAACTATCCGTTTAGATGGGCTTTCTCAATGCCTTGTTCAATACGAGTTTCGCCTTTTTTGCGAGCAAAGGTTATTTTGAGCAGCGGTGGGGTAACAAGTGTAGTTACGATAACCATGATGACCACGCTGGTAAAATATTCGGGATCGAGCAAGCCGGAAGCGAGCCCAGTTGAAGCAATAATCAGTGCAACCTCACCTCTGGATATCATTCCTGCACCGATGGCCAGAGAAGAAACCCGATTAAAACCAGTAAGTCTTGCACCGGCTCCGCCTCCAAGCAGCTTCGTCACAATTGCAATCAAACTGATAGCAATGATAAACCAGATTTGGGAACCAACACCGTCAAAAGTGACATTCAAACCGATACTTACGAAGAATACCGGTACAAAAATACTATAGGCGATGGGCTCAACTTTTCGTTCAACTTCATGCTTGAAATTGGTTTGAGAAATGGCAATCCCAGCGGCAAATGCACCAATAATCCCCGCAACGCCCATCCATTCAGCGAAATAAGAAAAACCGAAACAGATGATTAATCCTGCAGTTATGACAGTCTCCGTAACTTTGAGAGGTGCCATCCACTTCATGATTTTAGGGACAAGGAACCAGCCAGCAGCGATAATAATAACAAAGAACAATAACTTTTTACCAATAAGCAAACTGATTGACGTGTCACCTGCACCTGTTCCGAGCAAGCTCATCATAACGGCTAGCAGTACAACAACCAGAACATCATCAACTACAGCTGCACCGAGAATCGTAGTACCCTCACGAGAACTGAGCTGATCCATGTCCTTCAGTGTCTGGACTGAAATACTTACCGACGTAGCACAGAACAGAAGTCCGAAGAAAAGAGCGTGAGTCTGGGACATGCCGAAAGCTATGGCAGAACCATACCCTCCGATAAATGGAAGAATAATACCTCCAACGGCAACCGCAAAAGCTGCCTTCCAGTTTTTCTTCAGTTCCTCGAGGTCCGTCTCAAGTCCAGCAATGAACATTAACAGTAGTACACCAATTTCCGCCATATAATGAACAAAATCAGTTTGTTGTACCCAGCCCAGAATAGCAGGTCCAAGAATAACACCTACAATCAGCTTACCCAAGACTGATGGTTGACCGAGTCTAACGGATAAATCCCCAGCCAATTTGGTGAAAATCAAAATTAATGCAAGTACCAAAACAAATTCCATAAGTGCACTCCTCTCCAACAGTAGCGTCTATAGGATTTCCTCACCAAGAGCACTTGATTCCATTGTCATAATACAAAAAAATGGCATAGAAAGGCGCAAATAACAGTGCCCTAATATGCCATAAAAAGACAAGGAGGGGCCCTTGGTGACAGGCTCCTCCGATTTCAACGCGTATGTGATTATTTAAATTAATTATACCATAAAGTCTGTACTGGGTAAACCGGTGAGTGCCGACATTCGGATGAAAACAAACTGTTAAGGGCAAATTATATGGGTATGGGACGCTTTTTGTTCAGAGTGTTGTCACTTAACAGGGGGCAGGCCGCGAGATATAATGACATAGAACATAGAAGTTAGCATATGAGGAGGATTTTGCATTGGGCAAACATAACAAAGGGGAATCGAATATTCAATCCAATTCGGCCACCCCGACAAGTAATAAAAATTTCGCAGGTATCATTATTACCATTTCCATTCTTGCCAATGTCATTATTTTATTGTTGTTCTTCGCACCTTCAATCGGATACAAAGGGGATGTCGCCTTTGATATTACGGTGCTGCCGCGGTTCAATGCCGTGTTTAACAGTTTTACTTTCATTTTCCTGCTTGCCGCGCTGATTGCTATTATCAAAAAGAACGTGAAGCTCCATAAACGATTTATTCTTGCTGCGTTCTCAACAACATTGCTGTTTCTAGTCACGTATTTGTCGTTCCACTATCTATCTCCGGAAACGTCCAAATACGGCGGGGAAGGTATTGTTCGCTCCATCTATTTCTTTATTTTGATTACTCACAGTATTCTTGCAGCCATTATTGTGCCGCTGGCTTTGTTTACTCTCGTATGGGGCTGGACAAACCAACTGAAAAAACACCGCAAGATTGCTCGCTGGACGATGCCGATCTGGCTGTATGTCAGTTCCACAGGGGTAGTCGTATACCTGATGATGGCTCCATACTATTAATGTAGTGAATGTTCTTAGGCATATCTCGCCGCACATGCGGGTAATGGTTTTAAGGAAGGAGGTACGGCAATGTACAGAGTAGTATTAATTCGTCATGGACAGAGTATGTGGAATGTGGAGAACCGATTTACGGGCTGGACTGATGTAGACCTGACTAAGGACGGATATGGTGAAGCCCGCAAAGCTGGCAAAATCTTAAAGGAACAGGGTTTTGATTTTGACTATGCTTATGCTTCGGTACTTAAACGTTCCATTCGTACGCTGGATATTGCGCTTGATGAGATGGACCGGATGTGGATTCCGATCACGAAGACGTGGAAGCTTAATGAACGTCATTACGGTGCTCTGCAAGGCTTGAATAAGCAGCAGACTGCAGTCAAATACGGAGAAGACCAGGTCATGGAGTGGAGACGTTCTGTTAGCGTATCTCCGCCGCCGCTGGATGAGACGGATGATCGTTATGTGCAGGATGTGGACAAATATAAGCGTCTGGGTTGTACCATTCCACGTACCGAGAACTTGATGGATACGTCCAAGCGGGTGCTGGAGTATTGGAACAGCGAGATCAAACCCATGGTGTCGGCCGGGAAAAGGGTACTGATCTCTGCGCACGGGAATACACTTCGTTCACTTGTTATGCATTTGGATGAGATGTCAGAAGCCGATGTTATGGCTCTCAACATTCCTACAGGTATCCCGCTTGTTTACGAGTTGGATGAAAATTTGCATCCCATCGGACACTTCTACCTGACTGCGGATGGTTCGACGTACAAACATGAAGAAATGACCCATGTTGCACCTCCGTCGGATTGATCTCAAGTCAGAGCTAATCAAGGTGACTCCTAATTTTAGGGGTCATTTTTTTGATGATATCAATTAGGCGGCTGGCATTCAGGAGTTTTTCCTGCATCGTCCGAAGAAGATATGACTGGCGTGACATAGCCGTTTCGTTTTCCTCACAAAGGGTAAATTTCAAGCAAGACACGATGTACATCAATCCCTTAAGGAGGAGAAACACATGTCTAAAAAAAGCGGAATTATAATGACGGCCATTGGTGCAGGCGTAACCTATCTGATGAGGAACAAGCAGGCCAGAGATAAACTGTTCTCAACGGTTTCCGGCATGATGAAAGGCTCGAATTCTTCAAATGGAAGCAAAAAAGTACAGCGAGTAGATATAAATTAGACTCACCGTGTGAGTACACTAGCAAGGCCCGGAGCAGTTAAGGTTCCGGGCTTTTCTATGTTTATTCCCATTGCACCCTAAGATGCGATTTTTACCAGGAAGAATGATACAATGAATACTTGCAGAACGTATGAAAGGGGATGTACACATATGAAGAAAAACCGTCTAGGCTCATCTGAACTGTACGTCGGAGAAATTGGACTGGGCTGTATGTCGCTCGGAACCGAAGTGGAGCCTGCAGTAGATCTGATTCATGAGGCACTGGATCGTGGCGTCAATCTGCTGGATACAGCTGACCTGTATGATGCAGGACGCAATGAAGAAATTGTGGGGAAAGCAATCAAGGGACGCCGTGAGCAGGTGATTGTCGCAACGAAGGTGGGCAATCGCCGATTGCCGGGAAAAGAGGGCTGGTCATGGGATCCGTCCAAAGCGTATATCAAGCAAGCTGTCCATGACAGCCTCAGACGACTCCAAACGGATTACATCGACCTGTATCAGCTGCATGGCGGTACATTGGATGATCCAATTGAAGAGACGATTGAAGCCTTCGAGGAGCTGAAGCAGGAAGGTCTGATTCGGTATTATGGCATATCGTCCATTCGCCCGAATGTAATTCGGGAGTATGTAAGGAGATCATCCATTGCCAGTGTTATGAATCAATACAGCGTCGTGGATCGCCGGGCAGAGGAGGAAGTGCTGCCTTTGCTTGAACAAAAGGGGATCAGCGTCATTGCCCGCGGACCTGTTGCCAGCGGAGTGCTCGCGGATTCTGGTGCTTCCAAGGTAGAGAAAGGTTACCTGGATTATACGCCGGATCAGCTGCTTGCCATTCGTGAAGGCTTAAGCCGCCTGGTTACAGACGAGCGGAGCATGGCGCAAACTGCGATTCGATACGCCTTATCCCATCCGGCGGTGGCTGCCGTTGTTCCTGGAGCAAGCTCCCGAACACAGCTGCTGCACAATATTGAGGCTGCGGAATCTGCACCCCTTACGGATGCGGAAATTCAAGAAATACGAGAGCATTATCCGGCCAATCAGTACAAGCAGCATCGTTGAACATTCAGACTGCCTATTGCAATTGTAACTATTAGAGGTACAATAGAGGTCAACCATTAAGATTTGTACAAGGGAGAGAAGACATATGGAAAGAATTCAAAGTGAACAACAATATCGTGATACCATTAATTCAGACGGGCTGACCGTCATCAAATTCGATACAAATTGGTGCCCGGACTGCAAAAACCTCGACCGCTTTATTGGTGCAGTTATCGATCAGCACTCGGACAAAACCTTCTATGCAATGGATGCGGAAGAATTCCAACCGCTCGCTGAGGAGAATGCGGTACGCGGCATTCCAAGTTTGCTCGTGTTCCAGAACGGCAAGAAGATTGCCCACCTGCATAGTAAATGGGCAAAAACGCCTACACAAATCTCCGAGTACCTGGAGACGCTTGAATCCAAAGTATAAGGATATGAAGAAGGCGACACCGGTTCCGGTAGGAACGCGTGTCGCCTTTTTAGGTTTGCTTTGTTTTACTGCAACTACATCATCAAAATGAAAAAGAATACGGCTGCCAGCACGAAGCGATAAATCGCAAAGACAGTCAGGCTGAGCTTTTTCAAAATGGACAAAAATGTCTTAATGGCAAGCATGGCAACGATAAATGCAGCGATAAATCCAATCGCAAAGATAGGGAAGTCGCTACCGTTCAGATGATCGATGCTCTTGTAGAGGTCGTATCCTGTGGCTCCAATCATGATGGGAACGGACACCAGGAAGGTAAATTCAGCAGCAGCAACGCGGCTTACCCCTGCGAACAATCCGCCAGAGATCGTTGAACCGGAACGCGAGAAACCTGGCCACAAGGCCAAAATCTGAAAAAGTCCCACGACAAATGCCTGTGTATACGTAATATCGTCCACATCATGTGTTGTGATTCGGTGACTTCGGCGGCTCCAGCGCTCAGCTACAATCATCAGGATCCCGCCAATGACCAAACTGTACAATACAGTCTCTGGCCCAAATAGATGTGCCTTGATCCAGTCGCGGAAAACAAGCCCAATGACTACAGCCGGTACCATCGCCAAAAAGATATGTACAAGGTTCAGACGTTGGGAGTAGCTCCTCTTGCCTCCGGTGAAGCGGAACATATCAATGAATTTGTTCCAATAGAGCACAACGACAGCAAGTACAGCACCGAGTTGAACAACCACTTCAAACGTTTTGACTGACTCGTTGTCCTCCGATAATCCCAGCAAGTGGGCGGTCAGAATCATGTGTCCGGTCGAGGACACGGGCAAAAACTCAGTCAAACCTTCGATGATGCCCATAATAATGGATGATAAAATGTCCAATGCTCTTCCTCCTTGAAATGCAGATGCAGAGTGCGGTCTGCTCTGCTTGACTGACAATGCTTGTTCAGCAGAACAAGGCTATCATCTATTATGATCAGAAACGTGTCCAACTTCAACTTATGCATTGAATTGATTGTTTAAAACCATATTGACAAAAACCTAGTTATCCCATAGGATATAGTTAACTGACTGACTGATCAATCGGGAGGGTATTGAAATGTCCAAAGTAAATGATAAGGAACCCGGAGAAGAACGCCGGGATCAGATTATACGTATTGCGATGCAGCGATTTGCGACTCATGGGTATCATCAGACCAAGATATCGGATATCGTTCGTGAAGCTGGTGTAGCTCAAGGGACGTTTTATTGGCATTTCAAGAGTAAGGAAGCCATCGCTGAAGAGATTGTGTTAACAGGCAGAGAGAAATTGCTTGAAGCCATCGGTCAGGGTTATCGCAAGGATGCAGGATCGGTTGAGGATATGGTCAAGGCGTCAGAGCGATTGTTCATCAGCTTGTTCTCTTTTGCCGCAGACAACCGTTACTTTATGGAGCTGCTGCTGAAAGGTGTCGTGACCGAAGAATCGGTACGTCGTCTGGTTGAGGAGACACGCGGTGCTGTGGAGTCAGCGTTCCGCCATAACATGGAACGTGCCATTGAACTTGGCATGCTGCCACCTTCGATGGATGTGCCTGTACGGGCTGCTCTATTGGTGAGCATGATCGAAGGCATGATCTCCCGCTGGTTGTTTGGCTCTGCGGAGCTGCATGAAGGGATATCGGCTAAGACAGCTGAGTCGCTTGCTGCGGAAGCATCCAGCTTTGAATTTTACGGTTTGCTGGGCACGTAATGATGTGCCAGCACCGAGAGCTTTTTTACATGATTGAGACAGAAGCAGGGAATAATGGGTACAACTATTAACCACATGAATGAGAGGAAGTTAACATGATGAATAATGGAACACCAAGTAACGGCAAAAAGATGCGCAAAAGTTGGATGCTGACGGCAATTCTGCTTATGGTTGTACTGGTTGTAAGTGCATGCGGAAGCAAAACAACCGACAATGGCAGCAGTAATGAAGCTCAAGCAAGTAATGAACTGGAACAGATCAAGTCAGCGGGTACCATGAAAGTAGGTATGATGGGGACCTATGCACCGTACAACTTCTTGAATGATAATAAAGAAATGGACGGCTTTGATGCAGATATCGCACGTGAGGTTGCCAAGCGCCTCGGGGTTGAAGTTGAATTTGTATCTCAAGAGTTCTCTGGCTTGATTCCAAGTTTGCAATCCAAGAAAATTGATGCTGTTATCAGCCAGATGACGATTACCGATGAGCGGAAACAGGCCCTCGATTTCAGTGAAGGCTATATTACAAACCAAGTCAAAATCATTGTGAAAAGTGATAATAACGATATTACCAAACTCGAAGACTTCAAAGGGAAAACGATTGGCGTAGGTCTTGGCACGAATGACGAAACTTACCTGCGTAATGAGGTATTGCCGAAAGTGGGAGACTTCACGATCAAGACGTATGACGATGTCATTTCTTCACTAAAAGATCTGAATGCTGGACGGATTGATGCAACCATCAACAACCTGTACGCACTGAAACCTATTGTGGATGCCAATGGATTTGATATCAAGGCAGTAGGTGAAGCGATTAAGAGTGACCAAGCCGGCATCGCCGTTCGTAAAAATAATCCGGAACTTGTTGCTGCACTGAATGATGCTCTCCAAGGCATGAAGGATGATGGCACGTACAATACCATTTTCAAAAAATGGTTTGGTGAAGAGCCTGCGCAATAATGAACCTGCAAGGCGAAGGGAAGTTTGATCCATGGAACTGGTATATGAGAATCTCTCCTTCTTTTTGAAGGGGGCATATTACACACTGTATTTAACCGTAATATCCATGTTTTTTGCTTTTTTCATCGGAGTGCTTGTTGCCATTGCTCGTCTTAAGGGGCCAGTGTGGCTCCGATTAATCGCAAGATTCTACGTATCCATCATGCGGGGAACCCCGCTATTGGTGCAATTATTCGTTATCTATTACGGATTGGTCGATTATGGAATAACCCTAGGATCACTCACGGCTGCCTGTCTCGGACTTAGTTTGAATGCAGGAGCGTTCCTGTCTGAGACATTCCGAGGCGCCATACAAGCTGTGCCCAAGGGGCAGACAGAAGCGGCTTATGCAACGGGAATGACCCCCTTTCAGACGATGAAACGGATCATTTTCCCGCAGGCAGTTCGCATTGCCATTCCACCGATGGGGAATACCTTTATTGGTATGCTGAAGGAAACATCACTTGTGGCAACCATCGGTGTAACGGAGCTTCTGCGTTCAGCACAGTTACTGGTATCACAATATGCGTTGAATATGCCGTTTTATCTGGCCATAGGTGTGATGTACTGGATTATGAGTATCGGCTTCTCGGCCATTCTGGAACAAGTGGAGCGCCGGTTGGCCCGGGCTTACTGATGGAGGGAGAGAACCGATGATTACAACTACTGGACTGAAGAAACATTTTGGAAAACATGAAGTACTTACGAATATTGATCTGCACGTGAATGAAAAAGATATCGTAGTCCTGCTAGGACCAAGTGGTTCCGGCAAAAGCACGCTGCTTCGCTGTCTGAATGGACTAGAAGAACTGTCCGGCGGAAAGATTGAAGTGAATGGTATTATCGTGGACAGCAATGATCCGCTGCGAGTTCAGCGCTCACGGGTGCTTGAGATCCGCCGTCAGACTGGCATGGTGTTTCAGCAATTCAACCTTTATCCGCACAAAACGGTACTGGGAAATGTGATGGAAGGCCTCGTGACGGTGAAGAAAATCAAGCGTGACGAAGCGGCCGAACGCGGCCGCATTCTGCTGGATCGTGTAGGACTGTCGGACAAGCAGGATGCTTATCCATCCCGCCTGTCAGGTGGACAACAACAGCGGGTTGCGATTGCTCGTGCGCTTGCCATGGAACCGAAAGTGATGCTGTTCGATGAGCCGACTTCAGCCCTTGACCCCGAACTTGTAGGCGAGGTTCTTTCGGTCATGAAGGAGCTGGCACAGGAAGGCATGACAATGCTGGTGGTCACGCATGAATTGAAGTTTGCCCGGAATGTGGCGAGTAAGATCGTATTTATGGCAGATGGTTCAATCGTGGAAGAAGCCAGTCCACAGGCATTTTTCGAACATCCGGAACAGGAACGAACACGAAGATTTTTGCAGCAAATTACTGAATTCTAAGAATGCCGTACCTGGAACGATTATCTGCAGATCATAAACCATTTTAAGAAAGAAGGATAACATCATGAATGTAACAACCGTATGGAAAGGCAAACGCGCGTTTACTTCCGAAGGACCCTCTGGCTATGCTGTAGGCATGGATGCCACGGCTGCTTATGGTGGTGACAGCAAGGGTGCTACACCGATGGAACTGTTGCTTGCAGGTCTTGGAGGATGCATGGGAATCGATATTACAATGATTTTGGATGCCTTCCTGGACAAAATCACCGGAATTGAGATTGAAGCTCAAGGTACGCGCAGTGAAGGGATGCCCAAAGGTTTTACATCCATTGATCTGATCTTCAAAGTCGATGGAGATATCCCGGATTATCGTATCTGGAAAGCCATCCAAATGGCTGAAGAAAAATACTGCGCTGTATCGGCTTCATTGAGCGCGGATATTCATCCTAAGCTGATTCTGAATGGGGTAGAGACACCCCGTCCTTAATTGTTCAATATAGCTTCAGCAAAAAAAGAGTCTTGCGTTTATATCGCCATCTGTTTGCGATGCAGCATATCTGCAAGCCCGGCCGCCATACCTATGGCGGCCTTTTTATTGTTTTTGGATGGTGAATACATCATTTGGTCACTGCAATTGAGCAAGAATGTATGCTAATCTAAGGAAATAATTGCCGAGACCAAAACCTGGATATATAAGAGCTTATATGGGTTGTATGGTATGATAAGTGGAAACGCAGGAACTGATTGATCTTGCCATTTGTATGTAAGCGCTTATATAGACAATGGAAGGTGCAGATATGTTAAGAAGGTTTATACGTGTATCGAACAATCTCAAATTGAAGCATAAACTGCTGATTTCCTATGTACTTGTCGTCATGATTCCGGTTCTGATCATCGGTCTTGCCGTGACCGGATATTTCCGGCAGCAGGCACTGGATAATGCGATCGGGCAGACAATCAACAACGTGGACAAGATCAAGAGCCAGACAGCCACATTGCTGCGTGTGCCGACGGATATTTCCGATATTCTGATGTTCAACAATGAACTGAAGGAGATTGTGAACAAGCGCTATTCCAGCGTAATGGAACTCACTTCTGCTTATTTGGCCTATAAGGATTTTCAGGAATATAAGCGACAATATCGTGAGGTGGCAGGCATTCGTTTTTATTCCGATAACCCCACCCTGATCAATAATCTGGAGTTTATCCCGCTGAACGAGCAGACGAAGCAAAGCTATTGGTATCAAAAAGCGCTGTTATCGACGAACACGGGATGGTTCTACATTCCGGACAAGGAAGATAATCCGGTTCACAAACTCAGCCTGGTGCGCAAAGTGCCTTTTCCTGAATATCGCACTGAGGGTGTACTGCTGATTGAAATCAATCAGGATGAGCTCAACGAATTACTTCGACAGGAACCCTTTGAAACGCTGATGGCGGATGAGCAAGGTTATGTTGTGGCTGCCAAAAATACGGATCTGGTGGGCAAAACGCTGGACGAGCTGGATTTCGGCGTTGATTTACAGAATCAGGCCAAGGGAACACTGGAAGCTGATTTTCAGGGAGAACCGTCCAATATTGTTATTGATGAGCTGCGCCCTGTGTCGAGTATGAACAGCTTGAAGGTAATCTCCGTCTTCGAGACCAAGGATATCGTCAAGGATGCCAATAAGATCAGTCTGATCGGGATGCTCTTTATCTCCCTTGTCCTAATCATCGCACTCTTACTTGTATATATTATTTCATTCCTTACTTCGAACAGGCTGCTTCGTCTTAGCAAGCATCTGAACAAGCTGGCCCTTGGGGATCTGAATGTGACGTCCAGAATCGACGGAGACGATGAAATTGGACAATTATCGAGACAATTCAATTACATGGTCAAAAGCATAAACGAATTAATGACGCAGGTCGTTGAAACGACTGAGCAGAACAACCAATTGGAAATCGCGCAGAAAGAGATTAAACTGAAAATGATGGCAAGTCAGATTAATCCTCACTTTTTGTTTAACGCCCTGGAGTCCATTCGCATGAAAGCTCATATCAAAGGTGAGGCTGAGATTGCAAATATCGTCAGACTACTCGGCAAACTGATGCGCAAGAGCCTTGAAATCGGGAGTGGCAAAACGACCTTCCAGGCTGAGCTCGAGATGGTTAGCTCTTACCTGGAGATACAGAAATTCCGCTACGGGGATCGACTTGCCTTTCAGATTCATATCGATCCCGGAGCAGAGAAAATATACATTCCGCCTTTGATCGTTCAACCTCTGGTGGAGAACGCCATTGTGCATGGATTGGAGAATAAAGAGGGAACGGTCCATGTCAATGTAGATATTCGTCTGGTCAATGATGTGGTACAGGTTCGCGTCAAGGATGATGGGGCCGGTATTACACCGGAGCGTCTTGCAGAGGTTATGCAATTTATCCGCGGACCGGAGGAGCAGGAGAAGAGCCGGATTGGGCTGCGCAACGTGCATCAACGGTTAACGCTGACATACGGTGAACCGTACGGATTACAGATTACGAGTGTGTATGGGGAAGGAACAGAGATTGCTTTTGAATTACCTTCAGGAGGGGAACCGCATGTATAAAGTATTTTTGGTAGATGACGAACCGAGCATACGCGAAGGGCTGACAACGATCATAGATTGGGCCGAGTATGGATTTGAGGTGATTGCTACCGCAGCAAGTGGACGGGAGGCCATTACTCGATTTGATGAGCTTAAACCGGATCTGACCATTATCGATATCCGTATGCCGGGCATGACTGGATTGGACGTAATCGAAGAGGTGCGGAAACAACATCCGGGATCACATTTTCTCATTCTGAGTGGGTATGCCGATTTTGATTATGCCAAGAAAGCAATCAGCTTCGGTGTGGATGGGTACTTGCTAAAGCCTGTGGATGAAGAAGAGATCATCGGTGAGCTTCAGCGTATTGCTGCAGTGCTTACACGTGAGCAGGAAGCACTGGCACGTCATGCAGGTGAAGATACGGCATATCGGGAGCATCAGATCGAGGCACTTCTGTTTGATAATCTGGAAGGCGTCGGTCCCATCGAAGAGGATGCCCTTGGGTTGAAGTGGCCGCAATATCAGGTTGTGCTGTTAGAGATGCATACCGCACCTGATGTGCAGCGCGGAGGTGTAGTTAAACGAAAACTGGCAGAGGCCTTTGATCAAAAGGATCGGGGAATCGTCTTCTCCTATCATTCAGGTCTCGCCTTGTTGTGCAAGGATCCGATTACATCGGCTTCGTCTGCCGAGCATCTATATGATGAGCTGAAGCGGCTCCTCGGAGAATGGAACATTACGATGTACGGGGCAGCAGGCGAACCGGCCAATACGACTTCCGAGATTGTCAGATCCTATAAACAGGCTAACGAACTTCTTGCAGAACGTTTTCTATTCAACGAACAACGTATTATGTTATGGAATGAAGAGCTTGCTGCTGAAGGAACGGTTGCTTCCATGATCGGCGAAATTGAAAGCGCTGAGCCTGGCGAGTCGGAATTGGCGGACAAGCTGTATTATGCCCTCGACATACGCAGCATGGAATCTGTAATTCGGGTGCTGGGCGAGATCGAAGAGCGAATTGTTCCATACCATCGAACAGAACAGGCAATCAAAACGGCGTTCTCACAGGTGTTCTCCATGGCAATCAACAAACTGGCTGCCTCGAACCAGCATATGCAGTCGATCATGCAGGAACATTCTGTCCTGATCAACGAAGTATATCATCAATTAACGGTATCTGATCTGAAGGCGATGGCAGAAGGCCATCTAAGTCGTCTTATTCAACGTATGGGCGGTAGCAGTAAAGATACGGCACTTAAACAAATGATCGATTTTATTCGGCGTAATCCGGGGGAAAATCTCAAGCTGGAGGTTCTTGCCGAGGTATTCAACTATAACAGCAGTTATCTTGGCAAGCTGTTCAAGAACCACACGGGAGAGTCTTTCAACGCATTCTTGGATAAGGTTCGAATCGAAAAAGCGAAAGAACTGCTTGATGAAGGGTTAAAGGTACATCAGGTCGCCGCAAGAGTGGGGTATGCCAATGTGGATTATTTTCACGGCAAGTTTAAGAAGTATGTAGGAGAGTCTCCTTCAGCGTACAAACATGCCAGATCCCAATATAAAGATCAGCCTGAAGAGCCTGATGGCGTCTAGTCGCAAGAATCACAGGCTCTGCTTTTTATGTTTCAATTTTTTTATCAATATATAAAACGTTTTCGGTCCCTTTACATTTCTTGAATTTGTATTCATGATATAATCCATCGTCTTCCTTATATAAACAATGGTGTCTTCCATATCTAAGTCTTAAACTGGATGTATCTTATTCCGGGACAAGGAGAGACAATCAGATGAAACCATCGGATATACAAGCTGTTCGCAATACGTTTGACCTGAAAGGGACCTGGAAGTTCTGTCTCGAAACAGATCTTGCCCATGACAAGAGGCCTCCCCTTTCTGATGAATCAGTATGGGGAACGATTCAAGTCCCCGGTTCCTGGGAAGAGCAGGGGTATGGAGACGAACCGGATTATCTGAGGATGGATACATGGACCAAGATACGTGAATACGAGGGTGCTGCCTGGTATGCGACGAATGTGGATCTTACGCCGTCAGAACCGGACTGCGAGTATGTATTAAGACTTGAGGGAGTCAGATGGACAACTGATCTCTGGGTAAATGGACAGCATGCCGGACAGCGTGACAGTCTGCTTGTGGCGCAGGAATGGGATATTACATCCCTACTCCATTCGGGAATGCAAAACCGGTTGGAGTTGCGTGTGGATAATACGATGAAGCTGCCTTTGGCCGGAAGTCATATTCATTCCATCCACACGGCTACAGCGTGGGGCGGAATTACAGGCGGAGCCTATCTGGATCGACTCCCTTCTTGTCGCATCAAGCAATTGCATATCCAGCCTAACGCCGAGAACGGGATCGTAACGATCCGTTATGATGTAAGCGCTAGCGAACCAACCATATCCAAATCCAGTACATGTCATCTTCATGTGGATATTAGGCACCCTGACGGAAGCTGGCTTCCGAGGCAGAGCCGTACCCTCGCTTCAATGTCTCTTCAGAATGAGGGCCGACAATTCGAAGGGAGTTATGGCACGCAGCAATGGGATCTTGATCTTGGTCAGGAAAAGGACATTGCCCTGTGGTCGGATACATCCCCGAGGTTGTATCAGGTCGTTGTCTCCTTGCAGGATGAAGAGCGAGAGCTGGATAGGGTGGAACGGACATTCGGCATGCGTTCCTTCAGAGCGAATGGAAAGAAGCTTGAGCTGAACAGCGTACCTGTATTTTTACGAGGATACGTGGATTGTTGCATTTTTCCGTTAACAGGTTATCCGGTCTGGGACAAGCAGCATTATATACAGCAGTTTCGTACGGCAAAGTCTTATGGATTCAATCATGTACGTCTGCATGGCTGGAGTGCACCCCGGGCGTTCTGGGAAGCGGCAGATGAAGAAGGCATGCTTGTTCAGGCTGAACTTCCGCACTGGTCACGGTGGTTTGAGAATCGTGACGTGAAGGCACCAGCAGAGATCATGCTATTCTTGACCCGCGAATTAAAAGGATTATTACATTCCTTGCACACGCATCCTTCCTTCGTCATGTTTTCGTTGGGAAATGAACTGATTGGGCCTAACGGACATCCTGAATTGAATGATTTGGTAGAGCTCGCTCGTTCTCTTGACCCCACCCGGTTATATACGGATAATACGGGCTTTGGTCAGCTGCCGGCTCAAGGCCGAAATGCAGACTTTTATATTCAGTCATTGAACTGGCATCCACCACTGGAATCAGAGTTGTCTGCCGTACCGGACACCACGCTGGATTACCATGATGTCACCCGGCTTACGAATGATCCTGTTGTTGGGCATGAACATGCACAGTTCACCATGTATGTACGCCCTCAGGAGCGGAAGAAGTACACAGGCGTCCTGCGACCAAGCTGGTTGGAATCCATTGAAGAGTCCATTACGCGCAGAGGCCTGGCGGATGATGTGGAAGATTTCCAGCACGCAAGTGGCATACATCTGATGCGGTCCTTAAAGGAAGCGATGGAACGAGTTCGCCGCACACCAGATGCAGCGGGCATACAATTGCTTGATATCCGTGATTTTCCTGGACAGGGACATGCGACAACAGGATTTCTGGACGTTTTCTGGGAGAGCAAAGGAATAGTGGAACCGGCAGCATTCAAGCAGTTTAACGAAAGCAGTGTGCTCTTGCTGAGCTGTAGTCAGCGGACCTACTATGCTGGAGAAACCGTTTATATTGAAGCCATCATATCTCATTATGGAGAGATGCCGATTGTAGATGCCTCAATCCATTGGAAGCTTATCCGTAATAATATCATTGAGGACGAGGGCGAGTGGGCATACGGAGATATCAGCTGTGGTTCCGTTGTTTCGCTTGGGCGTCTGACCATACAGGCACCCAATAGTGCTGCTGCATTTGTGATCGAAGCTGAGATCAGATCAGGTAATTCGGAGCGCATGGCCGCCAACATCTGGCATGGTTGGTCGTTTCCTCACTATCATCCTCACGATCGGTCTCATCGGATCTGGAATAGCGTAGGTGAGCTGCAACCATTTTTACTGGATTCCCAACATCGTCAGGTGGACCATCTGGATGGAAAAGACTTACTCAGCCAAAATCAGATAGACTTGGTGATCATCTCTTCACTTACACCTAATGTACTCGATTATCTGATGAATGGTGGCAGTGTCTGGCTTCAGGTTAAACCGGATGAACTATACGATGCTGTTAACACCAAGTATCTGCCTGTATTCTGGAATTATCTCATGTTTGCAACACAGTCTGGAGCAACGATGGGAATGAATCTGCAGGAAAAGGTACCTTTGCTGGGCCGTTTCCCACATGATCAGGCTTCCGATTGGCATTGGTACCATCTGGTGAATGGTACTCCTGCGATATGCCTTGATTCGTTACATGAGATACGTCCATCCATTGAAGTAATTGACCATTTTCACAGAGCCAAGCGATTGGCATATGCTTTTGAGGCTAGAGTGGGGCGGGGGAAACTCCTGGTATCGTCATTGCCATTTGCCAACGTTCCCATGATGAAGCGTCCCGAGGCTGCCTTCCTGTTTCAGGAGATAGTCGCGTACTTGTTGGGGGATCAATTCGATCCTGTTGCCACGATATCGGCGGCCGAATTGTTGGGCATCGTCAAGCTGCAGACCATACAGTTCACATTATGATTGCGAGGACCTGGTACAGGTCCTTTTTCTATTCTCTAAAAATGAAGGTAAACGATTACCATAAAACGTTTTCGGTAATTAGCATTTTAAATTATATCTACCTTATTATGGCGTAAATTGTAGATGAAAGGCCTTAAAATACCTGATTTTGATCAGATAATGTCGAATTGTGTGAGCGGATATCTAATTTTTATATGATTTTCTCTAAAATCCAGATGGTATTTTGAAAACGCTCTATCAGTTATGATTGATCTATAAAACAGAGGAGGGGGAACGGAGATGGAAACGCTAACAAAAAAATCCGCTTCCGCGAAAAGAAGCAGTAACCCCAAGCCGCCAGTAAACAAACGGCGGAACGGAATTTGGGATAGCATCAAGCAGCAGAAGTATCTCTATCTCATGTCACTGCCATTCGTAATTTGGGTTTTTGTATTTAACTATCTGCCGCTATGGGGATGGACGATGGCTTTCCAAAATTATAAACCAGCCAGATCGTTCGGCGAACAAGAATGGGTTGGTTTTAAACACTTTGTAGAGCTGTTTAGCGATGAGCGTTTTTATCTGGTACTTCGAAACACGCTTGCAATGAGCTTAATGGGGCTGATTGTCGGTTTTGTTGTGCCGATTTTCTTTGCAATTCTATTGAACGAAATGAAGGGCATGCTATTCAAACGGACGGTCCAAACCGTCTCCTACTTGCCTCACTTTGTATCATGGGTCGTTGTAGCAGGGATCATTACCAAGATGCTCTCCACCGATGGAGGGATTGTCAACGACATTTTGCTGGGCCTGAATATTATTGATCAACCAATTCAATTCATGGCGAAGGGGAACCTATTTTGGTACATTGTAACCGCTTCAGATATGTGGAAAGAAACGGGCTGGAATGCCATCATCTATTTGGCTGCGATTACAGGTATTGACCAGGAATTGTACGAAGCCTCCCGTGTCGACGGAGCAAACCGCTGGAGACAAATGTGGCACATCACGCTGCCAGGTATCCGGACAACCATTTCCGTATTATTTATCATGTCCATTGGACACTTGATCAGTATCGGTTTCGAGAAGCAGATGTTGCTGCAAAACAGTCTGGTATTAGACTACTCGGAAGTTCTCGATCTCTACGCACTCAATTATGGTTTGAATATGGGACGATTCTCATATGGTACAGCCATAGGTATATTCAACTCCGTTGTCAGTATCATCCTTCTGTTTACAGCGAACGGGTTGTTCAAAAAATTCACCAAAGAAAGCATTATGTAGGGAGGGGGAAACATTATGGCGAACAAATCATTCAATGCTACACGGGGCGATAAACTGTTCGATATATTCAATTATATCGCGATGGCGCTGGTGTTGGTCGTAACGCTGTATCCATTCCTGAACGTGCTTGCGATCTCACTGAATAACTCAACAGATACGGTACGTGGTGGAATTTACTTGTGGCCGCGGGAGTTTACGCTGGAAAACTACAAAACGATCTTCCAATATGACGGGCTGCTGCAAGGTCTGCAGATTTCCATTCTGCGTACGATTGTGGGTACCCTGCTCGGTCTGATCAGTTCATCCATGATTGCTTTTACACTGAGCCGTCCAGACTTCAAATTGAGAAAATTTGTGTCAACTACACTGGCACTCACGATGTATTTCTCCGGTGGTCTGATTCCGGTGTACATCCTGATGCGTGACCTGAACCTGATCGGTACATTCTGGGTATATGTATTGCCAGGCATGATCAGTGCATTTAACGTATTCATCATCCGTTCGTTCATTGATGGATTGCCGTATGCACTGCAAGAGTCCGCTAAGCTAGACGGTGCAAATGACTTTAAGATTTTCTACAAAATCATCTTGCCACTCTGTAAACCGGTACTTGCAACGATTGCATTGTTCCTTGCAGTAGGCCAATGGAACGCATGGTTTGATACGTATCTGTACAATGGTTCCAAGGCACATCTGACAACACTCCAGTATGAGTTGATGAAAGTACTGCAAAGTACACAGCAAGGTTCTGGTGCGGGACGCAATGCCAATGACATGGCACAGCAGATGACACAGATTTCACCAGAATCCATCAAGATGGCCATTACGATCGTCGTTACCGTTCCAATCCTGGTTGTGTATCCATTCCTGCAAAAGTACTTTGTAGGCGGTATGACACTGGGTGCAGTAAAAGCATAAGCAACATTATAGAGCTGCCAAAAAGAGCAGCCGTAAACTAAAAAAAGCATCAGGTGCCCGAGGCGTGACCAATTGGTTTGCGCCTCACCGTATAGGGCTGCGGAGCGGCATTCATGAAGCTATAGACAGGGACAAAAAAGTCCCGGATAAGACAGACATATGAAACAGGGAGGATTACCATTATGGCAAGTTTTAAAATGAAAGGGGCACTGGCTCCTGTACTTGCGATGTCTTTGCTCGCAGGTTGTGGTGGTGGAGGAACTGGCGGCGAAACGTCGTTTAAAGACACAAGTGGTGACACGTCTCCGCTCACATTCAGCTTTTTTAGCGTCGATCCCAGTCCAAACTGGAATGGCATGAAGGATGAGGTAGGCCAGGTTATTACGGAGAAAACAGGAATAACACTTAACGGTGAATTTGCCGTCAGCGGTGGTCAGGACAAAATATCCTTAATGGCAGCGAGCGGCGATTATCCCGATATCGTGTCACCCAAAGGAGAGCTTAGCAAACTGGTGGATGCAGGAGCTATGTTGGATCTGACAGATCTGATTGACCAGTATGCTCCCAATCTGAAGAAGCTGTATGGTAATTACATGGACCGGTTGAAATACAGTAATGAAGATCAGGCTATTTATGTGCTGCCGACGTATTATGCGGTAGATCAGAAGTATTTTGATGCAGGCGGCGGGTTCGGTATTCAGCACCGTGTATTGAAAGAGCTGGGCTACCCTGAGGTACGCACGCTCGAGGATTTTGAAAATGTATTAAGAGCATACAAAGAGAAACACCCGACGATTGATGGTCAGCCAACGATCCCGCTAACACTGGATGCGGATGACTGGAGAATCATGATCACGGTAACGAATCCGGCTTTCCTGGCAACAGGTGCACCGGATGACGGTGAATATTACATCAATCCGGAAACGTACGAAGCAATGCTTCACTACAAACGTCCAGAGGAAAAAGAGTACTTCCGTTGGTTGAACAAAATGTACAACGAGGGATTGCTTGATCAGGACAGCTTCGTACAAAAAACAGACCAGTACAAATCCAAGATCGCAAGTGGACGTGTACTTGGTGTTATAGACCAGGATTGGGGCTATTCTGATGCAGAGAATGCACTGAAAGCAGCTGGTAAATCTGAAGCAACATATTCACATTTCCCGGTGACGCTATCTGAGGATATCAAGGATCATTCCTATCAGGACACGGGATTCGTATCCGGCTGGGGTGTAGGTATTTCAACCACGAATCCGGATCCGGTTCGTACAATCAAATTCTTCGACTACTTGGCTTCTGATGAAGGTCAAGTGTTGATGAACTGGGGAATTGAAGGCCAACACTACGAAGTGAAGGATGGCAAGCGCGTTATTCCTGCCGATGTTCTGGATCAAAAGATAAACAATGCATCCGTATTCCAAAAAGAGACGGGTATTGGTCTGTACACCAATATGTCGGGTCATTATGGAGATGGTGTTAAGGATTCAACGGATAACTACTATACGGCGAATTTCCCTGAACAGATCGTAGCGGCGTATTCCGATGCAGAGAAAGAAACACTGAAAGCGTATGGTGCTACAACATGGAAAGACTTGTACCCAAGTGAAGATGAGTTCCCGGTTAAACCATGGGGAGCGGCATACAATTTGCCAACTCCAGGTGACTCCAATTACAACGTCATCTTCCAGAAAACGCAGGATATTATCCGTAAACGAATTCCGGAGGCTATTCTCAGTTCCCCGGATCAGTTTGACAGCATCTACGATGGAATGATTGCAGAAGTGAACAAGGCCGGTGCAGAAGAAATGGAGCAACAATATACCGAGCTTGTCCAAAATCGCGTTAAATTGTGGAATGGTGAAGCTCAATAATTATTCTATAGTGTACCATTCAATTTTTTGAAGAGGAGAACCCAGAAACCTGGGTTCTTCTTTTTGTACTAAAACGTTTTCTAAAAAACGTTTTCAAATTTGTGAATTCACTATTGACAAGGACTTTCCGAGCGATTATGATTCAAATATGAAAGCACTTACATCACTGGTATGACAGACCTTAACGGCTTTCCCTTCAAGTCTGAAACAAAGGAAATTATCAGGTTTATAAATTAAAAAGGTAAAATTAAACTTATTTAGTAAGCGCTTTTAAAGTAATAAAAACTAAAGATTTACATCAAGATCATTCATTTTCCGGTATGTGCAGGTCAGCCTGTTATACAATAGATAGCTTCATTTTATCCATAAGGGGGATTATACATGAAGGGCAAAACACCAAAAACATTCGCAATGCTTCTACTCGCAAGTGCACTGGCCATTACGGCAGGCTGTGGAGGAGGAGGTACTACTGCTTCAGAAACACCAGAGGATACAGGTGATACAACCAGTCCAATCACGTTTACATTCTTTGGTGCAGATGCAAGTCCAAACTGGAACAATATGAAGGATGCAGTCGGCCAAGAGATTACCAAACAAACAGGTGTTACGATTGAGGCAGAGTACGATGTGAATAATGGCGGGGATCAGAAAATACCTTTGATGGCTGCCAGCGGTGATTACCCTGATATTATCTTTCCTAAAGGGAACTTATCGAAGCTTGTTGACGCAGGTGCTATGCTTGACCTTACCGATCTAATCGAAGAACATGCACCGAACCTGAAAAAAATCTATGGCGATCAGATGAATCGTCTGAAATACAGTTTGGAAGACCAGGCCATTTATGCGATTCCGACGAATATGGGTGTAGATAACATTGCATTTGATGCAACGGGCGGTTTCGAAATTCAACAAAAAGTATTAAAAGAGCTCGGATATCCGGAAGTAAAGACACTTGAGGATTACGAAAACGTATTGAGAACTTATTATGAGAAGCATCCAACCATCGATGGTCAGCCAACCATTCCTTTGACACTGAATGCAGATGACTGGAAGATTATGATCACGGTAACGAACCCTGCTTTTCAGGCAACGGGTGGACCGGATGACGGGGAGTACTACATTAATCCTGAAACCTATGAAGCCATGCTGCATTACAAGCGTCCAGAAGAAAAAGAATACTTCCGTTGGTTGAACAAAATGTACAATGAAGGACTACTCGACAAAGATACATTTGTACAAAAAGATGACCAATACAAATCCAAGATTGCCAGTGGCCGTGTACTGGGTCTGATTGACCAAGAATGGAACTATGGTGAAGCGGAGAATGCATTGAAGGGTGCCGGCAAGGATGACAGCACATATGCTCACTTCTCTGTATCTCTGAACGAGGATATTGTGGATCATACTTTCCAGCCAACCGGTTTTGACGGGTATGGAATCGGGATTTCAACAACAGCTAAAGATCCGGTACGGATCATCAAATTCATGGATTGGCTTGCTTCTGATGAGGGTCAAGTGCTTCGAAACTGGGGAATTGAAGGTCAACACTACAACGTTGAGAACGGCAAGCGTGTGATCCCTGATGATGTTCAGGATCGCAAAACCAAT
Source organism: Paenibacillus sp. ACRRY (assembly GCF_022346995.1). Taxonomy (GTDB): domain Bacteria; phylum Bacillota; class Bacilli; order Paenibacillales; family Paenibacillaceae; genus Paenibacillus. The sequence continues at coordinate 107,177 of NZ_JAKRNM010000009.1, forward strand.
GATAACTCGGCTTTCACCAAAGAAACAGGTATTGGTTTGTATAACATCTTTAGTGCGAGATACGGCGATGGCGTAAAAGATTCAACGGATAACTACTTCACAACGAATTTCCCAGAACAAATCCAGGTTGGCTATACAGCTGCTGAGAAAGAAACGCTAAAAGCCTATGGTATTACAACATGGAAGGATTTCTACCCTTCTGAAGATGAACTGAAGTTGAAAGACTGGGGCGCTGCGTACAATATGCCGGTTCCATCAGATACAGACTACAACGTAACATTCCAGAAAACACAGGATATCATCCGCAAACGGATTCCTGAAGCCATTCTGGCGAAGCCTGAAAACTTCGACCAAGTTTACGACAGTCTCCTGGCAGAGCTCGACAAAGCGGGGGCAGTGGAGATGGAAAAACAATACACCGTATGGGTGAAGGAACGTGTAGCCCTGTGGACTGGTAAAGATGTGAAATAACTGAAAATTTCAGAAAAACGAATCATAATTTAAAGCTTTTGATTTACAGAAGGAGGCCTTGTAAAAAGGCCTTTTTTTGTTGTTGACGGGACGGTTAGGATAGCATATAATCATTGATGTAAGCACTTTCAGTAAGCGTTTTAAATAAGGTTTCGAAAACGTTTTACCATTGTTAGAAGCATTTAAGTGATCTGTTCGCACATCGTCTTTTAGGCTTACAAAAAGTATGGATTAGTTTTGTGGTAAGCGCATACAGAAATGCGCTCCAAAAGTGGTATTCGCAGGCTTAGCCTGTTATACAGATAAAACCTTCATAATAATAGGGGGAACTAGACAATGAGAGGCAAAATGAAAGGCAATACACCTAAGACTTTTGCAATGTTGATGCTCGCAAGTGCGCTGTTGGTTACTGCTGGTTGTGGAAATTCGGGGAGCAAAAGTGCTTCTGAAGATTCAAACGGTACCGATCCTGTTACATTTACGTTCTTTGGTGCTGATGCAAGTCCGACTTGGAACAAGATGCAAGATGCTGTTGGTAAGGAAATTACCAAGCAGACAGGCGTTACAATTGAAGCGGAATATGATGTGAACAATGGCGGCGAGCAAAAGATTTCTCTCATGGCTGCCAGTGGGGATTTTCCTGATATCATTTTCCCGAAAGGTAACTTGTCTAAGCTTGTAGATGCTGGTGCGATGATTGACCTCACAGATCTGATTGAGGAGCATGCACCAAACCTGAAGAAAATCTATGGCGATCAGATGAATCGTTTGAAATACAGCACAGAAGATCCGTCCATCTACACGATCCCAACCAATATGGGTGTAGATAATATGACGTTTGACGCAACAGGTGGTTTCGAGATTCAACAAAAAGTGTTGAAAGAGCTCGGCTACCCTGAGGTAAAAACACTTGAAGATTACGAAAATGTACTCAAAGCTTATTATGAAAAACATCCAACGATTGATGGACAGCCAACCATTCCACTGACATTGAATGCGGATGACTGGAAAATCATGATTACGGTAACGAATCCGGCATTCCAAGCAACAGGTGCTCCGGATGACGGTGAATACTATGTCAATCCAGAAACTTATGAAGCAATGCTTCACTACAAACGTCCAGAAGAAAAAGAATATTTCCGTTGGTTGAACAAAATGTATAATGAAGGACTGCTTGACAAGGATACATTTGTTCAAAAAGACGACCAATACAAATCCAAAATTGCCAGCGGCCGCGTACTCGGTCTGATTGACCAAGAATGGAACTATCAAGAAGCTGAAAATGCACTGAAAGGTGCCGGCAAGGATGACAGCACATATGCTCACTTCTCTGTCTCCCTGAATGAAGATATCGTGGACCACACATTCCAGCCAACCGGATTTGACGGTTATGGAATCGGAATCACGACTTCTGCGGAAGATCCAGTACGTATTATCAAATTCATGGACTGGCTTGCTTCGGACGAAGGCCAAGTGCTGAGAAACTGGGGTATTGAAGGCCAGCACTACAATGTAGAAGATGGCAAACGTGTCATTCCGGCTGAAATCCAAGATCGCAAAACCAATGACAACTCTGCATTCAGCAAAGAAACTGGTATCGGAATGTACAATGTCTTCAGTGCAAGATATGGTGATGGTGTGAAGGATTCAACAGATAACTACTATACAACCAACTTCCCTGAGCAAATTATAGCTGGTTATACAGCGGCTGAGAAAGAGACGCTCAAAGCCTATGGCATTACAACTTGGAAAGAGTTCTACCCATCAGAAGAGGAACTTCCACTCAAGGACTGGGGAGCATTGTATAACATGTCCGTGCCTACAGGTACAGATTATGATGTAACATTCCAAAAAACGCAGGATATCGTACGCAAACGGATTCCTGAAGCGGTGCTGACTTCGGCAGCGAACTTCGATAAAGTATATGATGACTTCCTCGCCGAGCTTGACAAAGCTGGTGCAGTGGAAATGGAGAAACAGTATACGGTATGGGTTAAAGATCGTATATCCCTGTGGACAGGCAAAGAAGTGAAATAATCAAGCTAGGGTGGGAATCCACCAACAGTATAGAAGAGGTCCTCAATGAGGGTCTCTTCTTGTTTGTCTTGTGATGTTTTACATTGACGAAGAATGTTAAATCCAATATACTTTTCTTACTGAAAGCACTTTCACTTTAATGTGGATTGAGCACTGGATTTGAGTGTATAAAGCGTTAGTGGATACATAGAAATAAGCTCTTATACTGATGTATTCGAAAACGTTTTAGATATTTCAGGTAAATAAATAGATGATTCATGAAGAGGAGTTATTTTATGTCCCTATTCAATGAGAAAACAAAGATCAATCGTCTATGGTATCGCCAGCCAGCTGCTCGCTGGGAAGAGGCGCTGCCTATTGGGAACGGCCGTCTCGGCGGCATGGTGTACGGAGGTGCAGCGGAAGAGCGTATTCAGCTTAACGAAGACACCCTGTGGTCGGGTTTTCCGAGGGACACCATTCAGTACAGCAGCCAGAGATACTTGAAGCGCACCCGTGAACTAATCATGTCGGGACAATATAGTGAAGCTGAAGAGCTCCTCAACCGCGAAATGTTAGGCCGTGATGTGGAAGCTTACCAGCCGATGGGACACTTCATCCTGCAGCAGGAAGGACTCCTTGCGCTGAATTATGAAGAGTTTGAACGTGAACTGGATCTGGAATCCGGTATAGCTAAGACGAGCTATGCCTATGAAGGTGTCCGTTATGTTCGTGAAGTGTACACCAGTACACCCGATGATCTGATGATATGTACGCTCACGGCTGACAAGGATGGGGCAGTTAACGTCACTGCTTATTTGGATAGCCCGCATCCGTATACAACCCAGCATTCCGAAGATAGCGTGACGATGTTCAGCCGTTGTCCGAGTCATGTGGAATCGAACTACTTCCGGGATCATCCCGAATCGGTCATCTACGAAGAAGACCGGGGAACCTCGTATGCCGTTCGTTTAGCGGTGACGGTGACCGGAAATGAGGCGAAGATATCGACTGCGGATGGCAAGCTTCATGTTCAGGGAGCCAAACAGGTTGTATTTTACTTGGCTGCAGCTACTGCTTTTGAGAGTTATGAGATTATTCCTGTGAAGGATGGACCATTGCTTGACCAAGAGTGCAGAGATGTCATTGCCAAAGCCATGACATTAGGCCATGAAAGCCTGCGTATTCGGCATGAGGCTGATCACCAGTCTTTATTCTCTCGGGTCCGTCTTGATCTCGGATCTACTTCTAACGCAGAGCTGCCTACCGATGAGCGGCTGCAATCCTACCAGACTGGAGTTCAAGATCCGGGGCTAGAAGCTCTTTATTTTCAATATGGCAGATATCTATTAATGGCCAGCTCGCGCCCAGGCACACAGCCAGCCAATCTGCAGGGCATATGGAATCATCAGGTTGAGCCGCCTTGGCACAGTGATTATACGATTAATATCAATACGGAAATGAATTATTGGCCAGCAGAGGTGTGTAATCTGAGCGAATGCCATGAACCACTATTCGATTTGTTGGAGGACCTCAGTCAGACTGGGCGCAGAACAGCTCGCATATTGTACGGTGCTCGTGGGTGGACAGCCCATCACAACGTGGATATTTGGAGAACGACAACACCTACAGGCGGTGATGCCAGTTGGGCATTTTGGCCGATGGGTGGTGTCTGGTTGACTTCGCATCTATGGGAACATTACCTCTTTACCGGAGATCAGCGTTTTCTCGAAGAGCGTGCTTATCCGGTCATGAAGGAGGCAGCTCTATTCTGTCTGGATTGGCTGATTGAAGGACCAGATGGCTATCTGGTTACTGCACCTTCAACCTCGCCGGAGAACAAGTTCCTGACCGATGAAGGAGAAGCTCGCAGTATTTCGATGGCGTCGACGATGGATATGACACTGATTCGTGAATTGTTCACCAGATGTATTGAGGCAGCCGGGACTCTTGAAGTCGATCAGGCATTGGTTTCGGAATTTGAAGCCAGCCTGAGCAGATTATATCCGTTCCGGATTGGCAGTGAAAATCAATTGCAGGAATGGTTCAAGGATTTCGCCGAATCGGAGCCGGGACATCGCCATGTTTCCCATCTGTATGGCCTGTACCCGGGAGAACAGATCAATCGAAAGGATACACCTGAGCTTGTAGAAGCTTCACGTGTATCGCTTGAACGGCGCATATCGCAAGGGGGCGGGCATACTGGATGGAGCTGTGCATGGTTAATTAACCTGTATGCACGTCTGCTTGACGGTGGCCAAGCGCATCAGTTTGTGCGTACATTGCTTGCCCGGTCGACGCATCCCAATCTGTTCGATGATCACCCTCCATTCCAGATCGATGGCAACTTCGGAGGTACGGCTGGCATAGCCGAGATGCTGCTGCAGAGCCATCTGAATGAACTGCATTTGCTTCCGGCCCTGCCAGATGAATGGAGACAAGGCAGTGTAACAGGTTTGCGTGCGCGGGGTGGTTATACCCTATCCATGGAGTGGAAAGACAGCAAATTGATTTCTGCCGAAATTAGGGCTGAACGTGATGGCTCGGTGACCATTCGAAGCGCACATGCGCTACGGGGTGAAAATGGGGAGCAGCATCAGGCTGATCTGACACCTCAAGGGGATTATGTAATTACTTTATCCATGACTGCAGGGCAGACTGTCCGCGTATCATGAGGAGATGAGGGAGAAATCAATGTCAATTTTTCAATTTCCACAGGATTTTCGCTGGGGTACAGCAACAGCTTCCTATCAGATAGAAGGAGCAGCACAGGAAGGTGGACGCGGTGTATCTATTTGGGATACGTTTGCCCGGACACCAGGCAAAGTTTTCAACGGGGATAACGGAGATGTAGCTTGCGACAGCTACCACCGTTATGAGGAAGATATTGAGCTGATGAAAAAGCTTGGTATCAACACATACCGATTCTCCATTGCTTGGCCGCGCATTATCCCGGATGGGGATGGCGAGATCAATCGTGAAGGCTTGGACTTTTACCACCGCTTCGTGGACAAGCTGCTTGAGGTAGGTATTGAACCTTTTTGCACGCTCTATCACTGGGACCTGCCTCAAGTGTTGGAGGATGATGGAGGTTGGGGAAATCGGAGAACCGTCGATGCATTTGTTAAATATGCAGAGATCATCTTCAAGGAATTCACAGGTAAAATCAAGTTCTGGCTGACGTTTAACGAACCATGGTGCATTGCGTTCCTGTCTAACCTGCTGGGAATTCATGCACCGGGGAACAAAGACCTTCAGACATCCCTTAATGTGGCTCATGGACTGCTTGTGGCTCATGGTAAAGCGGTACAATCCTTCCGGCGCCTCGGTACAACGGGACAGATCGGTATTGCGCCGAACGTGTGCTGGGCTGAGCCATACAGCAAGTCACCTGAAGATCAGGCGGCATGCGACCGCTCTATCGCACTCAACACAGACTGGTTCCTGGACCCAATCTATAAAGGTTCCTATCCACAATTCATGGTGGATTGGTTTGCCCAAGCGGGTGCCACAGTGCCAATCCAGGAAGGGGATATGGAGATTATCTCGCAACCGATTGACCTGCTCGGAATCAACTATTACACCATGGGCATTAATCGCTTCAATCCGGAAGCAGGGGCTCTGCAGTCTGAAGAAGTGGGCATGGGACTGACAAAGACGGACATTGGTTGGCCGATTGAATCCCGTGGGCTGTATGAGTTCATGCATTATTTGCAAAAGTATGGCAACGTCGATGTCTACATCACCGAGAATGGTGCTTGTATCAATGATGATCTGGAAAATGGGAAAATTAATGATGATCGCCGGATTTCCTATTACGAACAGCATTTAGCCCAAATTCACCGGATCATTAACGATGGCATTAACCTGAAGGGGTACATGGCATGGTCTCTGATGGACAACTTCGAATGGGCAGAAGGGTACCGGATGCGTTTCGGTCTTGTTCATGTGGACTATCGTTCACTGGTAAGAACGCCGAAGGAGAGCTTTTACTGGTACCAGAATGTCATTAAAAATAACTGGTTGGAGACACGTAATTAGTTATAGATATTTATGCAAGGCATACGTTTTAAATAAGACGGTGGGTTCGGTTTATTCGAACCGCCGTTTTTTTGTAGGGATTTTCAGAAAAAGGAGACATGTTCATAAAGCGTTCAAAAGGTTAAATCGTATTGCTGTTATGAAGAGGCCATTTTTGGGTTATACATAACAAGAAGATAAAATAAGTGTTTGTCAACATCAGAAATTAAAATAAAGTGTCCAAATTTCGAAATAAATTTGAACATTTATTGACTAAAAATCATACTGATGTGGTATATTGATAAAAGGAAAGCACTTACAAAAAGGGAAAAGGAAGTGTTTACTATGGCATCGAAGACAGCAATGGTAAGCCAATTGGAGCGTAAAGATAAGAATATGCGGCGCGCAGTGTTGACGATGACAGTTCTGGCCTGGATCGCCCTCATTACGGGAGTGGTCATGTGTTTGATTAACCTGAATGAATTTAATGACCGTAATCTTGGCTTGATGGTCGGTATCGGTTTTCTGGTAGGTAGTGTATTTATTTATGTAATCGCCAAATCAATTGGTCTTGTTCATACACGCCGGGAAGATGAAGGAGCGGATTAATTATAATCTGGCGATCTTTCGTTCATAATAAGACTGGATAAGTACCCGGAATCCAGTCAATAAAGCCCTTTGCGGATTCGTTGAGACTGTTCAACGGGACTGCAAAGGGTTTTATTTTGTGACTCGAAGTGTAATGATTACAATGGAAAAATATCAAGTGTGCAAGTGATTTGTGAGAAAAAATTCACACATTTAAGGTGTAAAATCGACAAATTTGTTAACAAGACCAAAAAAGTTGCTCATTTCTGATATCTTTAGAAGGAAGAGAGTAGTATACTGATTTTTCAGTATGAGCGAATTTAAGGAGAGGGGATCAAGATGAACAAGAAACCTAGGTCGCTTACCCGGATTATTATTCCGGTTGTCCTGACGTTGGTTACAATTGCATTGATTGTCTGGCCAATGCTGGCAGGCGGGCAGTACGTTGTTCTGGATCCGAAGGGACCTATTGGCGCTTCGCAGAGAGATTTGATTGTCATTTCGACAATTCTTTGTGCGATCGTTATCGTGCCTGTGTTGATTTTGTCTGCTGTAATCGTTTGGCGTTACCGCGACAAGCCGGACAATAAAGCTGCGTATGAGCCGAACTGGGCTCATAGTACCAAAGCTGAGGCTATCTGGTGGACGGTTCCAATTGTTATCATTGGATTGCTTGCGATCGTAACTGTTCGCTACACCTATGATTTGGAGCCTTCGAAGCCACTGGCTTCCGAGAAAGAACCCATTACCATTCAAGTATCTTCACTGGACTGGAAATGGTTGTTTATGTATCCTGAGCAAGGCATTGCAACGGTCAATACGTTGAATATTCCGGCAGACCGGCCCGTGAAATTTGAGCTCACCGCGGATTCACCGATGAACTCGTTCTGGATTCCGCAGCTTGGTGGACAAATTTATACGATGTCGGGTATGGCGATGACCTTGTATTTGCAAGCAGATCACGAAGGAACTTACTTCGGTTCTGGCGCCAACTTTACTGGCGAACATTTCGCCCAAATGCGTTTCGATGTCAACGCAACATCGGATGAAGAATTCGATCAATGGGTAACTGAAGTAAAACAGCAATCCCAACCGTTGACGCAAGAGACGTATAACACATTGGCGGAACCGGGAACTAGCAATGTTGCTTATTATTCTTCCTTCCCTGAAGGATTGTTCCAAGACATCGTGACCAAGTATGTCATTGAAGGTACAGGCGCACATAACCATGGAACTTCGGAAGAAGCTTCAGGCGCCCAAGAAAATACGTCCACGAAAGTGGACAAGAGTGCTAACTAAAGATTCGAAAGGAGGCCCCCAATGTTAGAGAGACTTAAGGAGTTTGCATCGGAGTTTTTCGTTACCGGTGACCCGCTGATTTATGGTGCGGACGTGGCCATCGGTATTACGATGATTACCATCGTAGCGGTGCTAACTTATTTCAAAAAATGGGGCTGGCTCTGGCGTAACTGGTTAACAACCGTCGATCATAAAAAGATCGGTATTATGTATATCATTGCTTCCATCATCATGTTGTTCCGTGGTGGTGTCGATGCGCTGATGATGCGTCTTCAGCTAGCTATGCCTAACATGGATTTCTTGCATCCAGAACATTATAACCAAGTCTTTACGACTCACGGTACCATCATGATCTTGTTCATGGCGATGCCATTTATGTTCGGTTTGTTTAACGTAATTGTGCCTCTGCAAATAGGGGCAAGGGACGTCGCGTTTCCGTTCCTGAATGCTTTAAGCTTCTGGTTATTCTTCCTAGGAGCAATGCTGTTCAACCTATCCTTCGTTATCGGTGGATCACCTGATGCAGGATGGCTGAGTTATCCGCCTTTATCGGAGCTGTCACACAGTCCGGGGGTAGGACAGAACTTCTATATATGGGGTATACAGATCTCGGGTATCGGTTCCCTGGCTACCGGTATCAACTTCCTGGTTACCATCATTAAAATGCGTGCGCCAGGCATGAAATGGATGAAAATGCCGATGTTCACATGGTCGGTATTCTCCACTTGTATCATCATCTTGTTTGCATTCCCAATCCTGACTGTGACACTTGCATTGCTCTTCCTGGATCGATTCGGCGGGGCGCATTTCTTCACGCTTGATATGGGCGGTAACCCAATGATGTATATCAACTTGATCTGGATGTGGGGTCACCCTGAGGTATACATTGTCGTCTTGCCGGCATTCGGTGTGTTCTCCGAGATTGTAAGTACGTTCTCGAAGAAAAAACTGTTTGGTTACAAATCAATGGTATTTGCGATGTTGATCATTAGCTTCCTGTCCTTCTTCACATGGGCGCATCACTTCTTCACGATGGGTTCGGGAGCAGACGTTAATGCATTCTTCGCTGTTACAACGATGTTGATTGCCATTCCGACAGGGGTTAAAATCTTCAACTGGCTGTTCACGATGTATCGTGGACGGATCCGGATGGCCACCCCGATGTTATGGACAATCGCATTTATTCCATGCTTTATCGTCGGTGGTATGACGGGGGTTCTGCTTTCCGTAGCACCAGCTGACTTCCAGTTCCACAACAGTTACTTCCTGATTGCCCACTTCCACCAAGTATTGATCGGTGGTGTAGTATTCGGATACTTCGCAGGTCTGTACTACTGGTGGCCAAAAATGTTCGGTTTCCAACTTGAAGAGAAACTGGGCAAATGGGCGTTCTGGACTTGGAATATTGGTTTCTATGTCTGCTTCATGCCGCAGTACGCTGTAGGTTTGATGGGTATGACACGTCGTCTGAGCACCTACGGCTGGGATACCGGCTGGTGGGAACTGAACTTCGTATCCACAATCGGGGCATTCCTGATGGGTGTAGGTTTCTTGTTCCAGGTTGCACAAATCGCAGACGGTATTCGCAAATACAAAACACTTAAAGCATCCGGCGATCCATGGGATGGTCGTACACTCGAGTGGTCGATTCCTTCACCAGCTCCTGAGTACAACTTTGCCATTACACCGCGCGGTGATGATATTGATGAGTGGTGGGAAGAGAAAGAACGTCGTGCCAAAGGCATCTACCCACCAGAGCAGCCGCTCGAACCGATTCATATGCCTAAGAACTCCGCAATTCCGTTTATCATGTCTGTCTTCTGGTTCATCGCCGGTTTCGGCTTTGTATTCGGATGGCTGTGGATGGCGATTCTCGGACTCGCTGGCGTAGGGATCTGCATGATCGCTCGTTCATTCTCATACGATACGGATTATTACATTCCGGTCGACGAAATTAAGCGTACCGAAGCGTCGTTAAGGGGGTCGGTATAATGGCTCAAGCAGCCGCTAAGCATGGTCACGATCACGGTCACGACCATGGTCACCATGATCCACAAGAATTGAAATTGCTCGGTTTCTGGTTCTTCCTGATTTCCGACGTTATCCTGTTCTCCGTATTGTTCGCAACCTTTATTGTGTTGCGTGACAATACGGCGGGCGGACCAATATTGTCTGAGCTGATCAAAATGCCGGGCGTTATTGCCGAGACATTCATCTTGCTCACAAGTTCATTTACGAGCGGACTTGCCGTTCTTGCGATGAACCAAGGTAAAGTGAAGCAGCTGATTAGCTGGCTGGCAGTTACAGCCGTTCTCGGTGCAGCCTTTATCGCACTTGAAGTAACCGAGTTTGTTGAGATGATTCACGAAGGATTCAGCTACACGACGAGTGCTGCTTCCGGCGCATTCTTCACCCTCGTGGGAACTCACGGACTTCACGTATCGTTAGGTTTGATCTGGATGATCGGATTGATGTTCCAATTGAAAAAACGTGGTATTACCGATGTGACTCGCGGTAAAATCAACGTAATCAGCTTGTACTGGCACTTCTTGGACGTCGTCTGGATCTTCCTCCTGTCGATCGTTTATCTGATGGGGGTGATGTAGATGGCAGAGCATAACTCACATGATTCTCATGCTCACGAACAGCATGGCTCCATGAAGTCCTATGTCATCGGCTTCATTCTGTCCATCGTCCTCACAATCATCCCATTGGTGGTTGTACTGAACGATATGATGGGCAGAACAGGAACAATGGTTGTTATTCTCGTAACGGCCGCACTACAGTTTGTGGTTCAACTCTTCTTCTTCATGCATATTCGTGAAACAGGAAAACCACGCTGGAATGTCATGGCTTTGATTTTCGGCCTGCTGATCATGTTGACCATCGTTCTTGGTTCAATCTGGATCATGCTGAACAATGCCGTTGCACATTAAGATTTGAATAAAGAGGATCTCCCGGTCTGCACTGCAGACTGTGGAGATCCTCTTTTTTTGTTTTCACAAAAGTGGAAAGCCATAATATATAGCTTAAAATATATTCGGTTTATTTTTTTCGAAAAAAGGTACACAAATGATACATAATGAACTAAAATGAACTTATATGAACTTTATAATCTAATTATCTCAAACATCACTCAATTGACGAAGGGAATGGATTAATGATGCAAAATCGTTATGCGGCACACCCCAATGAAGTGAAAAATTATGATACGTCTCGCCTGCGTGAGGAATTTCTAATGGAACAATTGTTCGCAACAGACGAGTTGGTTACTGTATATTCTCATGTGGATCGTTATATTGTAGGAACAGCGGTACCTCAGAGCAAGGACATTGCGCTTGAAGTGAACCTGAAAGACATTGGAACGGATTTTTTCCTGGAGCGTCGTGAAATCGGTATCATTAATGTCGGAGGACATGGAACGGTCACGGCGGATGGTCAGGGTTATGAGATTGGTGCGAAAGAATGCCTATATATCGGTAAAGGCGTAAAAGAAGTCGTGTTCAAAAGTAACGGCAATGAGCAACCGGCTCAGTTTTATTTTGTATCCACGCCGGCTCATCATGCTTATCCTACGCAAAAGGCAACCCAGGAACAGGCTCAGCCGAACCACCTGGGCAGCATTGAAAGTTCCAATGAACGGACCATCTATCGCTACATTCACCAGGGTGAGGGCGGAATTCAGAGCTGTCAGCTGGTAATGGGGATTACCGAGCTGGACAAGGGTAACATGTGGAACACCATGCCTGCACATACCCATAACCGCCGCTCCGAGGTATATTTGTATTGGAATCTGCCCGAGGACGGCGTAGTGTTCCACATGATGGGCGAGCCGAACGAGACTCGGCATCTGGTTGTACGTGACCGCCAGGCGATTATCTCTCCAAGCTGGTCCATTCACAGCGGCGTTGGCACAAGCAGTTATACCTTCTGTTGGGCCATGGCTGGTGAGAACCAAACGTTCGAGGATATGGACGGCGTAGCGATGAAAGACCTGAAATAAACGCGTAAATTCCAAGAAACAGGAAGTTGATTGTATGAATCCATTGAAAAGACATGAGAAAATTATGGAGGCTCTGCTGGAGCGCCAGGAAGTTACCGTTAATGATCTGAGCGAACTGCTGCAGGTGACGGGCAAGACGGTTCGTGAGGATCTTGACAAGCTGGAAGCGATGGGATTGCTTGTACGTGTCCACGGAGGAGCCATGCTGGCTCAGAATGACCAGTATGGTATCCTCACGAGCCGCGGAGCGACAGAGAAGCATCATTCGGAGAAGACGGAAATCGCCGAGCGTGCGCTCGCTTACATACGTCCCAATGAAATCATTGCGCTGGACGGAGGGAGCACTACACTGGAGATGGCGAAGCGGATGGATAATCAGCCGCTAACTGTCGTAACCAATGATCTCTTCATTATTGCCGAGCTGACCAAGAAGGAGCAGGTCCGGCTGGTCGTGCCTGGAGGGGCGAGAGTCCGTAATATGCTGGTGGGAGATGACACGGCGGCTTTTATCTCCAGTCTTAATATCCACAAAGCATTTATCTCAACCACTGCACTACATCCGGAGTTCGGACTCTCCATCTATACAGGTGATCTGGTTCCACTGAAAAAAGCAATGATCTCTGCCTCCCAGCAGGTCTTCGGCGTGGTGGACCATTATAAATTTGGGCAATTTGCATTGCGGACCTTTGCACATTGTTCCGAGCTGGACTGTATTATCAGTGACAGTCATCTGGATGAAGAGACCGCCGCACTGTATAACCAAATCGGTGTCAAAGTCGATTACCAAAGCTAAACGCACAGCACTTGATTTCAGAATCGCTAAGCATATGCAAAAGAAGTTGGTTGTTATCACTTATAGGTTTGCATCTCATAACATGCGGAGGAATCATTCATGAATCCATTTGATCTAAGCGGACAAGTTGCACTTGTAACCGGTACATCCGGTGGTTTGGGACAGGGAATGGCGATTGGTCTGGCAGAAGCCGGAGCAGATGTGGTACTCGTTTCCTATTCAAAACCATCCGAGACAGCAGGTGCAATCGAAGCGCTCGGGCGCAAAGCATATATCATTGAAGCCGATTTAAGCCATGAAGATGAATTGCCGGCAGTATTTGAGAAGGCATTGGCTTTCCAGGGTAAAATTGATATTCTCGTTAACAATGCGGGGATTATTCGCCGTACACCTGCAGCTGATCACGGACAGCAGGACTGGCACGATGTCATCGGGCTTAACCTGAACACGGTATTTTTCCTGAGCCAACTGGCGGGCAGACACATGATTGAACGCGGCAGCGGCAAAATCATTAATATCGCCTCCATGTTGTCCTATCAGGGAGGCATTAACGTCCCAGGTTATACAGCCAGTAAGCATGGGGTTGCGGGCTTGACCAAAGCACTCGCCAATGAGTGGGCAGGTAAGGGTATACAAATTAACGGGATCGCACCAGGTTACATGGAGACGGATAATACCACTCAGATTCGTGCCGATGAAAACCGGTATCGGGATATCACAGCACGCATTCCGGCAGGACGATGGGGAACTCCGGAAGATCTGAAAGGGCCGGTCGTGTTTCTTGCATCGGCAGCTTCGGATTATTTGAATGGTCATGTACTGAATGTAGATGGCGGCTGGATGGCTCGTTAATCTGCTCTGCTATCAATGATTGAAGGAGGCAGTGACATGAAACTTGGTATTCTGGCACATACGTTTGGCCAGCAGCCTACAGCCCAGCTGGCGCAAACAATCGCAGATCATGGATTCAATTCGGTGCAGCTGGCACTTGCCAAAGCCTTATCGGATGTTGACTCGGCTAACGGCAAACTCAGTCCGGGACTCGCGAACGAAATTGGGGAGCAGTTTGCAAAGCGCGGAGTCAAGATCGCTGTTCTGGGCTGTTATATTAATCCGATCGATCCGGATGCTGCGCGCAGACGGGCAGACATTGAGCGTTTCAAGGAACATCTGCGGTATGCCCGGGATTTTGGTTGCAGCATGGTTGCAACGGAAACGGGAGGATTGGATACCTACCAAGCCACCCATCCAGACGGGTATGAAGAAAAAGCCTGGAGCGTGCTGCGGGAAACGCTGGAGGAAATCACGGAGGAAGCGGAAAAGTGGGGCGTACATGCGGCCATTGAGCCTGTGTCTACCCACACACTTCATACACGTGAACATATGACTCGTTTGTTTGAAGAGATCCCGTCCTCCAATCTGGGCATGTTATTTGATCCATGCAATCTGATCAAACAACCGCATGTTACAGGCCAGGGTGCTTTCTTGCGTGACGTAATGGAGACGCTATACCAGCGAATCATTGTCATACATGCGAAGGATGTGGCCTTCAATGCACAGGGTGAGAAAATGAATCCTGTACCGGGTGCAGGCATATTGGATTATCCGCTGTTTTTTGAACTGTTAAAAACGTATAAGCCACATATCGATATTTCATTGGAGGGTGTAACTGCGGAAGAAGCGGTTCCTGCAGCCAAGCATTTGCGTGAAGTATGGAATGGTGTGCGAGTCTAGAGATTGGGCTGAGATAAGCTCATTTTGCGATATTAAAATAGCCAGGAAACCTTTGCCCTCGCAAAGGTTTTTTGGTATGACCTTGTCGACAATACATATAAAATATTTCTTATCGGATAAATCGGAAATAACTCTTTTCAAACACGACATCTTGTGAGAGAATATGGAAAACATATGCCACCATGTGAGGACACCAGGATCTTGAAACGTATAAGCCAAGGGAGGATTCAGATTTATGTCAAACGAACGTGAGCTTTCATTTGAAACATTGGCAATTCATGCAGGCCAGGAGATTGATCCAACGACTCATGCACGCGCTGTGCCCTTGTACCAGACCACATCTTATGGTTTCAAGGACACGGAACATGCTGCCAATCTGTTTGGTCTGAAAGAGTTTGGCAACATCTATACCCGTTTAATGAACCCGACAACCGATGTGTTCGAGCAGCGGATTGCGGCATTGGAGGGAGGAGCTGGGGCACTGGCTACAGCTTCCGGGCAGGCAGCCATCACGTTTTCTCTCTTGAATATCGCCGGTGCAGGGGATGAAATTGTATCCTCGGCGAGCTTGTATGGTGGTACGTATAATTTGTTCTCAACCACATTGCCGAAGCTGGGTCTTGATGTGAAGTTTGTTGATTCCAGTGATCCCGAGAATTTCAGGGCGGCCATTACAGAGAAAACGAAAGCATTATATGCAGAAACGATCGGCAATCCTCAAGGAAATGTGCTGGACATTGAAGCGGTTGCGGCGATTGCCCATGAGCATGGCATTCCTTTGATCGTGGATAACACGTTCCCGAGCCCATACTTGCTTCGTCCGATTGAACATGGAGCAGATATTGTAGTTCACTCGGCCACGAAGTTTATTGGCGGTCATGGTACATCCATTGGAGGCGTGATTGTCGATAGCGGAAAATTTGACTGGAAAGCGAGTGGCAAGTTCCCGGGCTTGACGGAGCCGGACTCGAGTTATCATGGTGTGGTATATACCGAAGCGGTTGGACCGATTGCCTATATCATCAAAGCGCGTGTGCAGTTGCTGCGCGACTTGGGTGCGACCATCTCGCCATTTAATTCATGGCTGCTGCTGCAAGGACTGGAAACATTGCATCTGCGTGTGGAACGCCATAGCAGCAATGCACTGGCTGTTGCGGAATATCTGGAGAAGCATGAGGACGTTCTGTGGGTGAGCTACGCGGGTCTGCCAAGTCATGCCTCCTATGAACTCGCACAAAAGTATCTGCCAAGAGGGCAGGGGGCAATCCTGACATTTGGTATTAAAGGTGGTGTAGATGCAGGACGTAAGCTGATTGAAAGTGTGAAGCTGTTCTCACATCTTGCGAATGTGGGTGATTCCAAGTCGCTGATCATTCACCCGGCAAGCACAACCCATCAGCAGCTGACAGAAGATGAGCAGACCGCAGCAGGTGTTAACCCTGAACTCATTCGTCTGTCTGTCGGAACGGAAAATATTCAGGATATCCTGTATGACCTGGAACAAGCCATCAAGGCAAGTCAGGGAGCGAGTGTTGGAGCGTAACCAAAGGGATCATACGAAAGCCGCCGTCCTCAAGGACAGGCGGTTTTTTATGTTCCAGCAGCCTTTGATCTGGAAACTTCCCATTTACAAACGTCAATACGAGGCATATAATGAAGAAAAGTTGTATTGGGTAAACATAATTGCATAAGTACAAAAATGATTATCATTCTCATTCAAAAACCATGCTGCTGCGGGATTCCCGCAGCAGCATGTGTCATTTTTAGGGCATTAACAATGGCTCTCATTCTCAATACGACGGAACTTAAATCATCGAAACAAGAAAGGATTGTGATTCACATGCAAGCAATACATCAACCTATACACACCCAGGCCACAGCAGAACAGCGATCCGTGCAGTCGCCTAATCCGAACCGTGGACGCAGACCGAACTTTCGGGCCATGCTCCGGAATAAGGAGATGCAGGCGGCTCTCGGTAGTGGAATGATTATGCTTATTGCATGGGGAATGTCACCGTATTTCAACACATTATCAGTTATGTTGTATATCGTGTCTTATGCACTTGGAGGATGGACCAAGGCCAAGGAGGGCGTGGAGACACTGGTCAAGGACCGCGATCTGGATGTGAATCTGCTCATGATAGCCGCATCACTGGGTGCAGCAGCTATTGGATACTGGAATGAAGGCGCGATGCTGATCTTCATTTTTTCGTTAAGTGGTGCGCTGGAGAGTTATGCGACGGAACGGAGTCATAAGGATATTTCATCGCTGCTCGCACTCAAGCCGGAGACAGCACTGCGTATTGAGAATGGGCAGATGAACCTTGTTAACATTGATGAGCTGATGCCTGGTGATCTGCTGCTGATCAAACCGGGGGAATTAATCCCGGCTGACGGCATCGTGTATCGCGGGAGTTCGTTCATTAATCAGGCTTCCATTACGGGTGAATCTCTGCCGGTGGATAAAGCTGAGGGTGACGAGGTATATGCAGGAACGGTCAATGGAGAAGGTGCTTTGTATGTAGAGGTATCCAAATCAGCAGAAGGTTCGCTGTTTGGCAAAATCATTAAGCTGGTCGAAGAGGCGCAAGCCGAAGTACCGAATTCCCAGCGTTTTATTGAGCGATTCGAAGGCATTTACGCACGAATGGTTGTGGGTGTAACTCTGATCGTTATTGCAGGAGCTCCACTGATGCTGGGCTGGACTTGGAATGAGGCTTTTTATAAAGCGATGGTTTTTCTCGTTGTAGCTTCACCTTGTGCACTGGTTTCCTCCATTATGCCAGTCATGCTGTCTACGATGTCCAGCAGTGCACGTCGCGGCATTTTGTTCAAGGGAGGGGCCCATGTGGAGAATATGGCTCAAACCCGGGTCGTGGCTTTTGATAAAACAGGAACATTGACCATGGGTACTCCCCAAGTTACAGATATATTAACAGCCGAGGGCATGAAGCGTGCCGAACTGCTGTCTGCAGTAGCTGCGATTGAGAACTTATCCATGCATCCACTGGCTCGTGCCATTGTAGATCAGGCAGATGGTGAAGGTATTGCCATTCAAGAAGCTGAGCAGGTACAAACGCTGACAGGTTGGGGGATTGAAGGGTACGTACAAGGTGTTCTCTGGCAGATTGGGAAAACGAATGAAATGCAGTCCAATACCCATCCACATTGGCAAGACGAACGTGCTCGCCTGGAGAGTGAAGGCAAAACGGTATCGATCGTGATGGCGGATAACCATTTTGCTGGTCTGATCGCCATGCGGGATACCATTCGTCCACAAGCCGCAGCAGCAGTGAAGAAGCTGGAGGATATGGGCGTAAAGGTGGCCATGCTGACAGGTGATCGAACCCAATCTGCAGCAGTGATTGCACGAGAAACAGGAGTAAGTCTCGTCTATGCCGATCTGCTACCCGAAGATAAAGTGAAACAGGTACAGACATTGCGTCAAGCCTATGGACAGGTGCTCATGGTTGGTGATGGTGTTAATGATGCGCCTGCACTTGCAGTGGCTACTGTGGGCATGGGCATGGGAATGTCGGGAAGCGGGACAGCGCTGGAGGTGGCTGATGTGGTGCTCATGAATGATAATATCGAGGAAATTGCCTGGGTGATTGAGCAGGCACGAAGAGCACAACGGACCGTGAAGCAGAATATGTTTTTTGCCATTACGGTTATCCTGGCACTGATCGCGGGGAATTTTCTGCAAGGTGTGGCATTGCCACTGGGGGTTGTTGGTCATGAGGGCAGTACGATTTTGGTTATACTCAATGGTTTAAGACTGCTGCGTTAATGATCCGAAAAAATAGACTTGTAAGGATACTGTTCTATTCATCCTATGGGACATATTCAGCCTACCTTACAAAGGCTCCCAGTAATTTCATGTAATCTTCATTTGTGACCAAAAAAAGAACCTGCAGGGCAGAATGATCTGTCCTCAGGTTCCTTGTGGCTTAACGTTCATTTTCGGAAAAGTCTTGCTCAGAATAGTTCGGTCAAACCAATCATGGTGATGAGTCCTAGCAAAAATGAAACGGTAGCTACACGTGCGTTGCCGTCCCCGTGACTTTCGGGAATCAGCTCTTTGTATACAATGAACATCATCGCACCTGCGGCGAACGCAAGCCCATAAGGCACAAGTCCTGCGACGAGACTGCTAAGTGTGTAGCCAATCATGGCGGTGATAATTTCGACGGCTCCTGTCAAGGTTGCGATTCCAAGCGCCTTGAAGCGGCCAATATTCTGATTCACGAGGAACAGAGCAACCAGGAATCCTTCGGGAGCATTTTGCAAACCAATCGAAAAGGCAATAAGATTGCCCAGACTGGCATCGGTACTGGCGTAACTGACACCTACAGATAAACCTTCAGGTAGGTTATGCATGGTAATGGCCGCAATAATCATGAAGGCTTTGGCTTCAATTTTAAATGGCATCTTCTCTGGATTCTCCAGATCCACGTGGGGGATCTTCATCTCGAGTACCAGCAAAACCATGCTGCCGAGCATAATACCAAGAGCAAGCACGAACAGGTTCGACTGCCCCAGCGCCTCGGGAATGAGATTGTACACCGAAGCCGAGGTCATGATGCCTGCTGCGTAAGCAAGCAAGATATCACGCAGACGGTGTGTTACTTTCCGCATAAATAGAATAGGTACGGCCCCAAGGCCGGTAGACATGGCTGAGATAAAGCTGCCAATGAGTGCATCGTTCATGCTTCCATTTTCCCTCCTGATGAAGACTTCTTCATAATCGCTGCCGAGCATTGACACCGTAGTTAAAAGAGATCATAATGAACAACAGATTAGAATGATTATAAATTAGAATTCCATTTCTGCATAGGGCAATTGTCATATCGGGCAGGTCTTGTGGACATGATTTAGGCTTATATCGATCTAGTGTATGCAAGGGCGTTTGCTTTTGATGCCGGTGAGCCCAACCTTTTTGCAGAACTCGGGGGAGGAACTATACATGTATAAATCCATTATTATCGGAACAGGCCCAGCAGGGCTGACAGCAGCAATCTATCTGGCGCGTGCCAACCTTAACCCACTGGTTATCGAAGGACCACAACCTGGTGGCCAATTGACAACAACAACGGAAGTGGAGAACTTCCCAGGTTTCCCTGATGGCATTATGGGTCCTGAACTGATGGACAACATGCGTAAACAAGCAGAACGTTTTGGCGCTGAATTCCGCACAGGCTGGGTAAACAACATCGATATGAGCGAGCGTCCGTTCAAAATCCAGGTTGAGGGCATGGGTGAACTGGTATCGGAAACCTTAATCCTGTCTACTGGTGCATCCGCTAAATACCTTGGTATTCCTGGAGAAGAAACAAACGTGGGCCGCGGTGTCAGCACTTGCGCAACATGTGACGGATTCTTCTTCCGCAATAAAGAAATCATCGTTATCGGCGGAGGCGACTCTGCATTGGAAGAAGCAAGCTTCCTGTCCCGTTTTGGTTCCAAAGTAACTTTGGTACATCGTCGTGAGGAGCTTCGCGGTTCCAAAATCATGCAAGACCGTGCACGCAGCAACGAAAAAGTAGAAATGGCTCTGAACCGTACACCGATCGAAGTCATTGCTGGTGATCATGGGGTAACTGGACTGAAAGTGTTGAACAACGCAACGGGCGAAGAAGAAATTCTTCCGGCAAGCGGCGTATTTGTAGCAATCGGTCACACACCAAACACTGGGTTCCTTGGTGGACAGATTACAACAGATGAACATGGGTATATTATGACCACACCAGGTACTTCTGAAACGAACATTCCAGGCGTATTCGCTTGTGGAGACGTTCAAGATACACGCTACAAACAAGCGATCACAGCAGCAGGCAGCGGATGTATGGCTGCAATGGATGCTGAGAAATTCATCGAAAGCCTGGAGCATAGCGCAGTAGCCCTGTAAGGTATCCCTTTTAAATGGGTAAATTAACGTTATAACTATATATAAACTATATGAGGTGAATGAATAATGGAAAACGTAATTGTATACACATCGACCAACTGC
This sequence comes from Paenibacillus sp. ACRRY, assembly GCF_022346995.1. GTDB lineage: Bacteria > Bacillota > Bacilli > Paenibacillales > Paenibacillaceae > Paenibacillus. The sequence continues at coordinate 128,111 of NZ_JAKRNM010000009.1, forward strand.
CCAAACTGCAAATCGGTGAAGACTTTCCTGGCTGAAAAAGGAATTTCTTATGAAGAGCGCAATATCGAGACAAGCGACGAGTTCGCACAACAAGTGTGGGATATGGGCGTACGTGCAGTACCTCTGACCGTTATTGGTGAACACCGCATCCTGGGTATGAACAAAACGCAATTCGCAAAAGCACTGGACGCTTAATCATCCCAGTCGGATCATTAAGAATGAATAGAGCTATTCCGGTTCGCGCGAGCCGTTTGAATATATAAGAGAAAGAAGCCTTGGTCCTGTTCTGGACTGAGGCTTCTTTTGTTGGCATTACGCTGGGTCCGATACTCCTTCAGGATTCTCGTTACTGGGAAGTGAAAAATCCCCTTGCCACAGGGATCAGGAGCACATGGTAACATGAACTCTAGATTCACTGCGGAAGGGGATTTCGTCATTTAAACCAGGTATTTCATCTAAAAAAAGATGCTCATAAACGTCTGAAAAACAACATACACCAATACGCCTGACAGCATATACATGAACCCAGCCTTCTTTTTGCTCTGAAACAATCGAAGTATGCCGAGGCTGAACAGCGGCGCAAGCACGATCAAGAACAGGAGTACGGTGACAAACATTTGCGCCGAGATATCTGAAGTATCCACGTAGGTCACGGGTTTTCACTCCGTTTCGTTATAGGAATTAACACAGCGGCAATCATTCCGCCATGACAAAAATCACATATCCTCATTATAACTCTGGATTTCTTTAACAAAAAGGGAGGAAATGGGGCGAAATGATGTCAATTTTCAGCTGTTATTAGACCGAAACTCTTATTTTACCTAAAAACTGGGAAATGGCAGAGTAAGCGGCACCAATACGGGTAGAACGACTGCCCAACGCTGCCCATTCAATTTGCAAACTGCGACGGTGATAGGGCAGAGTACGTTCTTCGACGACTTGTTTGAGAGCTGTTTCAATCCATGGACCTGCTTCGGAGAGAGGCCCACCAATAATGATGCGTTCAGGATTGAAGCTGTTAACGATATTCGTGATGCCCACGCCCAGTTTGCGGCCTATGTTCTCGTATAAATTCAATACTGCCTCATGGCCTTGCTGTGCATATTCTAAGAGCTCTCGGGTTGTGTGGGCAGGCAAGTGAAGCTGATGGTCGGGGTACTCATACGCCTTTTCGGAAGCATATAACTCCCAGCAGCCGTGATTGCCGCAGGAGCAGGGTCTTCCCTCGGCTTCAATTGACATGTGGCCAGTCTCACCAGCGTAGCCCCAGGCACCTTTGTACAATTCACCGTCTACCATAATTCCCGATCCGATACCCATCCCTGCACTGATATAGATAAGATGACGTACACCAATGCCGCTGCCAAAATTCAATTCCCCATGAGCCCCTGCATTGGCCTCGTTGTCGATCGTTACAGGAAGCTCAAACATCTCCTCCAGCATGGAGCGAAGTTCGACCTTCTCCCAACCCAAGTTCGGTGCAAACAGCACTGTGCCAGCTTCATCTACCATCCCAGGGACCCCAATGCCAATCCCAATTACACCATGTGGGGAGGGGGGAGCCGACTGAATTAGATGTTCCGCCGCACGTTTCAACTGTTCCAATACGGAAGGCACATCGTGCTGTTCCAGCTTGATGGCATACTCCGATATGATATGGCCCTCTAGATCGGTAAGCACACCCTTCAGGTGAGTTACGCTGAGCTCCAGACCAACTGCATATCCAGCCGTACCTCGAAACAGCAGCATGAGCGGTTTGCGGCCACCGCTGGATTCGCCCGGACCAATTTCCTGGACAAGCTCATCGCTAATGAGATCAGCAACAAGGTTGGACACCGTTGCTTTGTTAAGTCCCGTAACCTCGGATACCTTTGCGCGGGAAAGGGGGGCATGACGGCGAATGGTATCGAGGACGATAGACTTGTTTATTTTTTTGACCAGCATCTGGTCTCCGGTAATTTTCATAACAATCAGGCACTCCTATTCTGTATATAAAAGGGTTCAATCATTCATCCGGTGCTCAAGTTATTCGACTATTATAGCGTAAACAACCCCGGAAAAAACAATTTTATTTTACTTTGTTTAACCAATAGACAAAGTATAACCGATGTGATAGGATAACGGTGTAAACGATTTCTTTAAAACTATTGAGGAGGCATTTTACATGGCCTATTTTGAATCCGTTAATAAAATCGCATTTGAAGGCAAAGACTCCACCAATCCTTTTTCATTCAAACATTACAATCCGGAAGAAGTTGTTGCCGGCAAAACGATGGAAGAGCACTTCCGTTTCGGCATGGCTTACTGGCATACATTAACTGCAGGCGGCAGTGACCCGTTCGGTGCAGAGACAGCTGTTCGTTCTTGGGATAAATACTCGGGTCTGGACCTCGCGAAAGTACGCGTGGAAGCGGCTTTTGAATTTTTGGAAAAAATGAATCTCCCGTTCTTCTGTTTCCACGATGTGGACATCGCACCAGAAGGCAACAGCCTGCGTGAATTCTACAGCAACATCGACACGATCGTTGACCTGATCGAAGACCACATGAAATCCAGCGGCAAAAAACTGCTCTGGAACACGGCGAACATGTTCTCCAACCCGCGCTTCATGTTTGGTGCAGCTTCCACATGCAATGCTGACGTGTACGCACATGCAGCAGCGCAAATCAAGAAAGGTCTGGAAGTGGGTAAACGTCTGGGCGCTGAAAACTATGTATTCTGGGGCGGCCGTGAAGGTTACGACACATTGCTTAACACAGACATGCAGCTGGAGCAGGACAACATTGCCCGCATGTTCCACATGGCTGTAGACTACGCGAAGGAAATTGGCTTTGACGCACAATTCCTGATCGAGCCTAAACCGAAAGAGCCAACGAAACACCAATATGACTATGATGCAGCAACTTCCATTGCATTCCTGCAAAAATACGGTTTGGACAAACACTTCAAACTGAACCTGGAAGCAAACCATGCAACTCTGGCAGGCCACACATTCGACCACGAAATCCGTGTTGCCCGCACAAACGGCATGCTCGGTTCCCTCGATGCCAACCAAGGCGATATGCTGATCGGTTGGGATACGGATGAGTTCCCAGTGGATATGTACGATGCAACACTGACAATGTACGAAGTATTGAAAAACGGCGGTATTGGCCGTGGTGGCGTGAACTTCGACGCTAAAGTACGCCGTGGATCCTTCGAAGCAGACGATCTGTTCCTGGCTCACATCGCAGGTATGGACACATACGCTAAAGGTCTGAAAGTAGCAGCAAAATTGATCGAAGACCGCGTATTCGATGACTTCATCGAAAAACGTTACAGCAGCTTCAAAGAAGGTATCGGTGCAGATGTGGTTGCAGGTAAAGCGACTCTGGCTTCCCTTGCTGAATACGCACTGAACAACGAAAGCCCACGCAAAAACCAATCCGGTCGTCAAGAATTGCTGAGAGCAAAACTCAACCAATACATCTTGGCTGACTAATAACTGGAATCAACTTGTATAAGCTTGGCTAGGGACACAATCCCTTTATGTACGAGCTTGTACCACGGACGTTGAACAGGCATGACATTCGGACCGTCCCCGACTTTCCCCTGGGAAGGCGGGGACGGTTTTTTGATACCAAACAAAGCCATCTTTAAAGGTTTTCTAATCACCAATTGGTTACATGTTCAATTGATGACGTTTCATTTATAACCAATGACTAATCAAGGTCACTGGATCAATCTTTCCGCTATAAGAACGAGTACTTTTTTACTGTTTTGATATAAATATTTGTCCATGATAATGCATGCAGAACGAAGTGAGCAGAAAGGACCTGAAGAAGCGAAGCGTTCGCATTTATCCCCGGATTTCTCCCTTGAAAGGGAATGAAGGAAATCCGGGGGTAACGGCGATCGGAAGGTTTTCTGATCACGAAGTGACCTCATGCTTAACAAAGCTTCTTTTATATAATCATGTTAAGAAACGAGGGATACCCATGAGTTACGTAATTGGTGTCGATCTGGGAACCAGTGCAGTCAAAACGGTGCTGGTTAACCGTGAAGGAAAAGTGGCATTTGAAGCATCTGAGGCTTACCCGCTGCACCAGCCCAAGGCTGGCTACAGTGAGCAGAATCCGGAAGATTGGGTAGAGCAGACCATTGTCTCCCTGCGCAAATTGCTGGAAGTATCCGGCGTACAGCCTTCCGAAATTGAAGGGCTCAGCTTCTCTGGGCAAATGCATGGACTTGTTCTGGTAGATGCAGAGGGGAAACCACTGCGCAATGCCATACTGTGGAACGATACACGTACTACGGCTCAGTGCCGCCGCATAGAGAAAGTATTGGACAATAAACTATTAAGCATCGCCCGGAACCGTGCACTCGAAGGCTTCACGCTGCCAAAAATCCTGTGGGTACAGGAGAACGAACCGGAGCTGCTGCAGCAAGCATCCTTGTTCCTGCTGCCGAAGGACTATGTTCGTTATCGCCTGACTGGCGATTATGCCATGGATTATTCGGATGCAGCAGGTACATTGCTGCTGGACGTTGCTGGCAAACAGTGGAGCAAGGAGATTGCGGAAGCCTTTGAACTGCCGATCTCACTCTGTCCGCGTCTCGTGGAATCGTTTGAAGAAGTGGGCACATTGCTTCCAGAGATCGCAGATCAAACGGGTCTTGCGGCGGCGACCAAAGTATTTGCAGGCGGAGCCGACAATGCATGCGGGGCAATCGGCGCTGGCATTCTGAGTGAAGGACAGACGATGTGCAGCATCGGTACGTCCGGAGTGGTGCTTTCTTACGAGGAACGCAAAGATCTCGATTTTGAAGGAAAAGTACACTTTTTCAATCATGGGGAGAAGGATGCCTTCTATATTATGGGGGTAACGCTTGCCGCTGGATACAGCCTGTCGTGGTTTAAGGATACGTTTGCAGCGGACAAATCATTTGATGTGCTCTTGCAGGGAATTGATCAGGTTCCGGCGGGAAGCAACGGCTTGTTATTCACTCCTTATATTGTTGGAGAGCGGACGCCTCATCCAGATGCGAACATTCGCGGCAGCTTTATCGGCATGGATGCCGGACATAAGCTGGAGCACTTTGGGCGTGCAGTCATGGAGGGAATTACGTTCTCCCTGCGGGAATCGATCGATATTCTGCGTGGTGCAGGCAAAACGGTCAATGAGGTCATCTCCATCGGAGGTGGTGCCAAAAATGAAGCCTGGCTGCAAATGCAGGCGGATATCTTTGATGCCACGATTGTGAAGCTTGAGAGTGAGCAGGGTCCAGCAATGGGCGCGGCAATGCTTGCAGCATATGGCTGCGGCTGGTTCCCTTCTCTGCAGGAATGTGCGGCGGCGTTCATTCGCCCTGCCAAATCCTATGTACCGAACCCGGAAACGGTAGCTGTGTATGATGGACTCTTTGCACTGTATCAGGAAGTATATGGTCAGACACGCAGTCTGAATGATCGTCTGGCCGAGTACCGTTAATTCATAAAGTGAAACATTCAATATATGTAACAAAGGTTAACCGAAGCACTCGCGGAAGCGAGTGCTTTTTTTATTGAATATAGACAGCAACTAAAAGCACCGGATCACAGTAACGGGTGAGCAGCGAGAAGGGGAGCTCTCAGACATAACCCCATCCCGGATATGCATAGATTGAGTATAGAGGATGGGCATAAGCCGAGAAGCCAAACGTTAAGTTGAGGCCGATAATTGGTTAAGATGAAAGTTTATCTGATGAATACTTAAGCCTGTAAATAGGCTCCAATCCAGTCCTATATATCTTTCTTAGCTGCAATCGGATAGCAAAACCTTGAGAGATAATAAAATCAGCTTAAGCCACGGGGGTGAAGCTTTGAATGACCGTGAGGAAGTCGACAGACCACATATTACGCTGTCCATGATCGTACGCAATGAAGAACAGCGATATCTTAGTCAGGCACTGCAAACGCATCGGCCTTGGATTGATCGTGCGGTCATCATAGATGATGGGAGCACCGATCATACGGTTGCTCTATGTGAAGAGTTGCTTGAAGGGATTCCCCTGGTTATGGTGGAAAATCGGGCTTCCCGGTTCGCCGATGAAGTGAGTTTGCGCAAGCAGCAATGGGAGGCGACGATAGCTACTGGACCCGAATGGATTCTAAATCTGGATGCCGATGAGATTCTGACGGCTGACTTTGGCATACAGCGCAATCAGCTCCTGGGAAGTAGCGAGGACGCGATTTACTTCAGATTGTTTGATATGTGGAGTGATACGCACTACCGGGAGGATCAATATTGGCAGGCACATGCATATTACCGTCCATTTCTCGTCCGTTATCGTCCCGGATTGACTTATGAGTGGAAGGAAACCCCGCAGCACTGCGGACGTTTCCCTCTTACGATCCAGCATTTTTCCTATGGATGTCATACGCCTCGTGTGAAGCATTACGGCTGGGCTCGCGAGGAGGATCGCATCCGCAAATTCGAGCGTTATCAGGAACTGGACCCGGATGCAAGGTACGGTTGGAGAGAACAGTATGATTCCATTCTGGATACAGATCCAAGGCTGCTGCCCTGGGTGGAATAAGAAAGGGGGACCTATACTTGAATAAGGTGAAACCGAAGGAGAAGGTGCTGATTGCCAGTCCGGTTCGTCAAACCGCAGCAGTGCTCCGTGAATTTTTGGAATCTCTGACCTTCTTGGAGCGAACGACGGTGGAGACGGACTATTTGTTTATAGACGATAATGAAGAGGAGGCGTCTTCCAATATCCTTCGTGATTTTGCATCACAGCAGGGAGGAACTGTATTTGAATCAGATCACGATGATGGAACTGCTCAGGGAAAAGGGACATACAGCAGGGATGAGGGAGGTCATTACTGGCGTGACGAACAGATTTGGCGGGTAGCCGGATTGAAAAACCGTATCCTGCAATACGCCCGCGAACAGAATTACGATGCTGTTTTCCTGATTGATTCGGATCTTGTGCTGCATCCCCGCACGCTGGAACAGCTTGCTTCCACGCAGAAGGATATTGTATCGAATATTTTCTGGACGCGCTGGCAGCCGGGTACAAGGGAAATGCCGCAGGTATGGCTGCAGGATGAGTACGCTTTGTACCGAAAAGGCAGGAAATCCGAAGCGGGTAAGGAAATTCTGGATGAGAACACGCAAACCGATGCGTTTCTAAACCAATTGCGAGTGCCAGGCTGTTACGAGGTTGGTGGACTCGGTGCATGCACGCTCATTCGCAGGAATGCTCTGGAAGGTGGGGTTTCCTTCGACCAGATTCCGAATGTATCGTTCTGGGGTGAGGATCGTCATTTTTGCATTCGAGCCCAGGCACTCGGTTTTCGTTTATACGTGGATACCCATCTTCCGGCTTATCATATCTACCGATTATCTGAACTTCCGGGTGCTGCTGCGTATAATCGCAGAGTCAGACGAGGAGAAGAGGCAATTCGTATTACGCTATGTATGATTGTGAAAAATGAAGAGGCTTCCCTCGCCAGATGTCTGGATTCGGTGAAGGGCATTGCCGACGAGATTGTCATCGTGGATACCGGCTCAACGGATGGTACGCGTCAAATTGCGGCCAGATATACAGAGCGAATCGTTGATTTTGAATGGATTGATGACTTTGCAGCTGCACGCAACTTCGCCTTCGATCAGGCAACCACGGAATATATACTTTGGCTGGATGCTGATGATGTGTTCGAACCGAATGATCGGACGAAGCTTATTGATTTGAAACACTCTCTTGATCCTGCAGTGGACAGCGTTACCATGGACTATAATCTGTCATTCACTCCAGATGGAAAGGTAGCCTACAGCTTGAGACGGAATCGTCTGGTGCGACGGGATCGAAATTACCGCTGGATTGGGGCAGTGCATGAATATCTGGAAGTTGGCGGCAATCTGCTGCATAGCGATATTGCGGTGACCCATAAGAAAGACAAGGAGTACACAGACCGCAACCTAAAGATTTACCGCAAGCGTGAGGAAGCAGGGGAACATTTCTCTCCACGGGATCTCTATTACTTTGGTAATGAACTGAAAGATCATGGACAGCATGAGGATGCGATTACATACTACGGGAAGTTTCTGGATACGGGTCTCGGCTGGGTGGAGGATCAGATTGCCGCCTGCCAGAAAATTGCGGATTGCGAAGCGGCATTGGGACGCTCAGAACAGGAAGTTTCAGCGCTTCTGAGGTCGTTTGCCTATGATTTGCCGAGAGCAGAGATCTGCTGTCGCCTGGGAGGTTATTTCGCGGATCGAGGAGATTATCGCAAGGCGGTATTCTGGTATGAACAGGCAACCCACGCTGTTCGTCCTGCCGATCCGATGGTTGTGCTGAACGAAGCAGCCTGGACATGGATGCCCCACTTGCAGCTATGTGTATGTTATGACCGGCTGGGCAACCGTGCCAAGGCGAAGGAGCACAATGATATTGCTCTGGCATATCATCCTACACACCCCAGCATGCTGTACAATGATCAATATTTCAAGGATCTGGAAAAGGAAAGTGTACTGGAAGAGGCTTGATTCAGGCAGATACCTCTCTTATGGAATGGGTTGAATGGGTGTTATCCACCGACATTCGTCCCTGTTGATAAGAGAGGTTTTTTGGGTTGTGTATTTCATCAAGGATAAATTCGTTTTACAATATGAATTAACGGAAAAGCGGTGATAATAATACTGTCTTCGGCTGCCGAATCTATGAAGCAAGGGGAAGCTCGCATGAATTTGACGGAAGTATTACTGGAGTCAAGGCTGGTTGCCATTGTTCGCGGCATTAGCCGGGAAGCAGCGATAACTGCAGGAAAAGGCATGACAGACGGAGGAATCCGCCTGATGGAAGTAACGCTTAATACACCTGGGGCACATGAGATTATCGGAGACTGGCGGACCCGGCATGAAGGACAGGCTTATGTTGGAGCGGGAACGGTTCTTAATGTGCAGATGGCCAAGGAAGCCGTTGCAGCAGGTGCTCAATTTCTGGTATCGCCCAATGTCGATCTGTCCGTTATTGAATATGCTGTAGAACATGGGGTGGAGATCTGGCCGGGAGCGATGACACCTACCGAAATTGTTGCTGCCTATGAAGCAGGCGCACGTGTGGTAAAGTTATTTCCGATGGCGAGTCTGGGACTACCGTATTTACGGGAAATCAAAGCACCGCTTAATCATATTCCGCTGCTTGCAACGGGCGGGGCTAATCTGGACAATATTACAGATTACTTTGCTGCTGGTGCAGCAGCTGTGGGACTTGGCAGTGCACTTTTGCCGAGAGAGGCACTGAATGCGGGAAATCATGAACAGATTGCTGCATGTACACATGCATTTGTAGAAGCAGCGAGAGTCAAAAGGTAAAAACTCAATCAACAATATGTACATTTGGGTATATATAAAAGATGTGGCTGTTTAACAGGGCGTTAATGGTATTGGCGTACAATAGGTGTAAGACAGAGGCCGGAGAGGAGAAATGCACAGTGAAAGCCAGAACGATGATTGGTGGAGTTATTGCTGTTGCTGCCGTAACGGCAGGTGGCTTATGGAAGGCGGCGGTGAAGAGTCAGACACCCAAAAAGATTCCGATCACGCTTACTCCGCCCATGCCATTCGAAGATGTCACCTTCGAGAGTGGTGGAGGACGGGTTCACGGATGGTTTATTCCGGCTGGAGCCCATGTTCCCAAACCTTGGCCGCTAATCATTATCGCCCATGGCTGGGGTTCCAACCGATCACGTGTGCTCCGTTACGCTCGTCCCATCTGGGAAGCCGGATATGCTCTCTTCATGTATGATGTTCGGAGTCATGGGGCCAGTGATCCGGTAAAAGCGGCATCTGCCTATCTGTTCCGTGACGACCTGCTCTCGGCACTACGCTACACTACCTCTCGGCCGGAGATTGATCCGGGTGCCATCGGTGTGCTCGGCCATTCCCTTGGAGGTCTGGGAACGATCATGGCGGTAACGGAACATATCCCGGTATCGGCAGTCATCACGGATTCGATGCCATCCCAGTTTGAAGTAATCGTCAGTTCGGAGCTGAAACGTCGGCGATTGCCACTGTTCCCACTGGCGCAGTTGATTCCGCGAATCTGGTTCTGGAGGCTTGGAGAATCATTGAAAACGTACCGACAGCGTGATCCGGTCCTGCTGCTGAATGAACGACGTAAGGGCATGCAGCTGCCAATGCTTATGGTGCACTCCAAGGGAGATAATTTTATTCCGCCAAGCGAGCTGGAGTACTTCATGTCCAAGGCTGATCCACCTGTAGAGCATCTGTGGGTGAATAGCGGCGGACACAGCTGCTCAGAGGAAGATCCTGTCTTCTGGGAAACCGTCATTCCTTTCTTGAAAAACCATGTTCAGGTTCAGGCTAAACGGGACGATTCAGACGTTGTCTCTAATAAATCCTAATAACCGTCAGCCTGTATGACAATCGGGCTAACAGTGAAAACGCCAACCAGGTTGGCGTTTTTTGGTCTGTTCCAACCATTATGCAAAAATTCTCATCTGTAAAATTGTTGGGAAAACGACGATTAAAAAGGAAGCTTATGGTATCATAGAATAGACTGGCAATATTCATGCAGGGTTATTTCGCATGCATCCATGTATGAAATTGAAGGGAGAGGTCCAGATTTGAGTTTTCAGATTCGATTCAAAATGATGACAGCCAGAGCTGCTTCAGCAGCCATGGCGGCATTGCTTCTGGCATCGCAGACTCCAGGGTTTGCAGGCAGCGTGTCAGCAGCGCAAGCAGAACAGGTAACAGAAGCTGCACCGGGGGAAAATGAACAACTAGACATGACTAGCAATGACGTGCCTGAGGGGGCTAAAATCTCCTCCAAGCAAGCCAGTGAGAATATATTGAACCTGTTTCCGATGTTGAAAAAAGCAACCATCACCTCGTCGCAATTTGATCCGAATAACCGATTCCCTCCACTGGAGTATAAAACATGGGATATCGGATTTCAGATTACCGAGGGGAATCATTCCATGGGGTTCAGCGCATCTGTACATGCAGGAACAGGGGAAGTACTGAGTGTACATTTGCCATCTGATTTATTGGATAAGCAGTTATCTGGGTCAGAAGCCAAACTGACCAAGGACGAAGTGGAAGAGCAGGCGGTGGCCTTCCTGTACAAGGCAATCCCTGGATTGAAGGAAGGCGCATACGCATCCCTGGGAGACCTGTACCAAACGGCGGGACAGCAATCGTTGTTTGGCAGAACCGAATATCAATATGCATACCAACTGAAGCATGACGGTTTGTTATCTGAAGCGGAGACGGTTTACATAAGTGTGGATCAGAGTGGCTTGGTAACAGGTTATTCACGAATGACGACCGCGTCGGAATACCCTTCATCGAAACCGGCTGTATCTGCAGAGAAGGCAAGGCAGCAATTCGAAGAACAGTTCGATGTAGAACTCGCCTACATTTCGAAAAACCGCCTGTCTTCAAAGCAAGGTCAGCCGTACTATCTTGGATATACGCCGAAGGATTCCAGCATGGTTCCGCTTGAGGCGAATACGTTGGAGCGGTTCAACGCCATGACTGGAAAAGTCATTACCGAGGATACCGTACACCAGGACAAACCGCTGAAAGGCAGCGTTGCTGCTTTTGTTCCAGCGAAAGGACAGAGACTGAATGCCCAGCAGGCGGAGAGTCTGGTGAAAAAGAGCTTTGATATTCCGGAAGGATACAAGCTGGAATACAGCCAGTTAAATAAAGGCAGCTACTGGAGTCCGAACAATCAGGTTTGGAGTCTGAGCTGGAGCAACCGAAACGCGAATATGTCCTACATGTTCATGCGGGACATTTCAGCGCAAGTGGATGCTACCACCGGACAAATTTACAGCTATAGCCTGTATCAGCGAATGGGTTCGGATGCCGCACAAGAGAAACCGGATGAGAACAATGAAGGCAAGTCCGTAACCCGTACACAAGCCGAGAAACTTGCGATTAACTCGGTTATTGCACTTGTGCCGGATGCGACGGAACAGTTTAAGCTGTCCAGCATGCTTGAGGTAGAGGACGCTCGTACGTTCATCTTTCAGCGCTACCTGAATGGAATCGCGGTTAAGGATGATCTGGTACAGGTACAGGTCCTGAAGGATGGAACGATTAGTGAATTCTACGCCAATCTTGCTGCAACGCCTGAGCAGCTGCCTGCAAGCAAGGAGCCGGCGATCAGCTACGAAGAGGCAAAAGCAGCCTACCTCGAAGAATTCAAGCTGGTTCTGGCATACTCCCGTTACGGTGGACAGGGTACGAGCAGTGGCCAAGTCACTCCGTCAGGAATAAATCTTGCGTATATGCCTACACGGGATGATAAATCGATCTACGGCAGCTATGAAGTACTTGATGCCAATACAGGCGAATGGACGTCTTTGTACAACACTTCCAGCACGGCAGTTCTAGCTGCACCTAATGATATTGCTGGTCATGTGGCTGAAGAGGCAATACTCAATATGACCCAGCATAGCGTTTTGATTCCTGACGAACAGGGACGTGTCTTCCCGGATCGGGTGATCACCCGAGGAGATTGGTTTAACTATCTCGCTAGAGCGGTTAATCCGAATCTGGACATCTATTACACGGTGAACGGGGATGACAAGCTGTATGCGGACATTACGCCGGATAGCCCTTACTATCAGGCAGTGCGTACATTAATTGACCAGCGCTGGCTCACTGGCGCTGATCCGGAAGTTAATCTGAATCCACAGGATGAGATGACTCGGGAAGAACTGGCTGTATTACTTGTCCGTATACTTCGGTACGAGAAGCTGGCTGGTTTCTACACCATGCCATCGGATCTGCCGAACCTTGTAGATGCGAACTCGATTACCAATAAAGGTGCCGTATCTCTTAGCATGAAGCTGGGATTGCTTCCTTCAATAGAAGGGCGTTTCATGCCAGCACGTAAAGTGACTGTAGCTGAAGCGTCACAGGTATTGGAGCGATTGGCCCAGCTGCAGGGCAAGACGGATTCATTTATGACAGGCAGTCGTCTGTATTAAGAAGTATTCTTGCATAACCCGCTCTGGTAAGTCATAGGTTGGTTATAGCGGGTATGTGTTATTTTGCTGAAGACAAGGGAGACCTTCTGCGGAAGGTCTCTTTTGATTCTTTTCGACAAAACTAGAAGCCTGACGTCAGATCCTTTTGTGATACAATGGCATGAGAATGTTGCAAAGAGAGGTGGTATCCTTTCATGGGCAAAAACGGAAAACGAGTGATCACCATATTGCTGGCAGGCTGTCTAATTGCTGTGGCTTTGCCTCGCGCGGTTGACCTGGATCAACTGTATGCTGCATCGGACACATCAGATATTTCCACAACCAAGGATTTACGCCAGACGTTGCTTACAGCCATGTCACAGCGAACGGAGGAGCTTGTATTTACATACAAGGGCGATGTGAAAGGACTCAAAAAGCAGCTCCAGAGCTCCATTGACGAAGCAATGACGAGTGATCCCTATATCCAATATACCGTCAAAAGTTATGCTTTTAATTATAAAGGTTCGAACGTTTCGGCCGAGGTCCATGTGAATCTGTCCTACCGGGAGACCAAGGAACAGACCGATTACGTTAACCGCAAAGTGACTCATGTTTTAAAAGAAATCATCACACCTGGCATGACCAATCATGAGAAAGTGAAAGCAATCCATGATTGGATTGTTCTCCATCTCGCCTATGATACATCTCTTCAGAAATACACGGCCTATGATGGGCTTGTCACGGGCAGCACCGTATGTCAGGGATATTCCCTGCTTGCTTACCGCATGCTGGAACAGGTTGGTATTGAGAATCGGATAGTGGAAGGTACGGCAGGTGATCAGCTGCATGCGTGGAATATCGTGAAGCTGGACGGCAAGTGGTACCACATGGATACAACCTGGGATGATCCGACACCTGACCGCAAAGGCAAGGTTAGTCATAATTATTACTTGCTCAGCGACGACGAGATGGCACGTGACCATATCTGGACGGGCAAAGGCAAATATCCGACTGCGCCAGCTCCTTACCGGGAGGCTCTGCAAACCTTGATTCAAAGCGGTGGCAGCAAGGCACCGGCATATCAGAAGCTGTACCATGCGCTGGAATATTCGCTCTATGACGAGAAAGATGCAATTAGTGGACACTCCGCACTGGAAACCAAGGTGCAGAATGTGCTGAAGGAAGGCGGAGCCACGCTTACTTTCAGATACAAAGGTACTGAGGCAAGTCTGGTTGAAGATTTGCAGAATTTGTATCAGCTCGGGATGAAATCGATATCGTATTATGTGTCCAAAATGGAGGATACAACGGATCTGCGTGTGAAGATCAACTGGACGTTATGAATCAAGGCGCATGTAATAACGCCATAATGGTATACAAACAAAATCCCCCTGCTTCTAAACCGTAGAGAACGGTCAGAAGCAGGGGGATTTTTGATACGTTTACTGCACAGAGGAATCCGTAGGGGAGAAGTCGCATTCCTGCAATGGCACCACTTTGGTTTTCTTGATCCATTTGTAACCAAGCCATAGAATCAGGAACAGCGGTACACTCAGGTAGGCAACAAGCGCTCCGCTCCAGTCGATCTGATCGCCCGTAAACGCCTGGTAGTTCTGACCGATAATGACGATGATACAGAGTACAAAAGCGAATATCGGACCAAACGGGAACCAGCGTGCGCGATAAGGCAAGTCTTTCAAGTCTCTACCTTGGGCAACATAAGCCCGGCGGAAGCGATAATGGCTGATTGCGATGCCAAGCCAGGTGATAAAGCCGCACATGCCGGATGCATTCAGCAGCCAGGTATACACAATACCGTCTCCAAACAGGGAGGCGAGAAACGCCAGCATGCCGACAGCTGTAGTGACGAGCAGGGCATTCATCGGAATGCCTTTTTTGTTCAAACGTCCAAGGAAACGCGGCGCCTTGCCATCACGGGCAAGAGCATAGAGGACCCGGCTTGAAGCATACATGCCGGAGTTACCGGCAGACAGCACAGAGGTCAGAATGACCGCATTCATTACCGAAGCTGCAATGGCGAGCCCGGCTTTTTCAAATACTAGCGTAAATGGACTGACACCGATGTTGTTCAGATCACCTTTGAGCAGGTTCGGATGAGTATACGGGATGATCAAACTGATTACGGTGATCGCCAAAATATAGAAGATCAGAATCCGCCAGAATACCTGCCGAATGGCACGAGGCACATTCTCACGCGGATTTTCACTCTCACCCGCAGCTACACCAATGAGCTCGGTTCCCTGGAAAGAGAACCCTGCAGCCATGAACACACCAAGTACGGCAAAGAATCCACCATGGATGGGCGCATCACCCACTGTAAAGTTGCTGAAACCGACTGCCTCTCCGCCCATAATACCGAAGATCATCAGCACACCCACGGTCAAAAAGATAATGACGGTAGCCACTTTGATGATGGCGAACCAATATTCCGATTCGCCATAACCTTTAACAGAAAGTACATTCAGAGCAAAGATTAATACGAGAAATAGCAGGCTCCATAACATGGACGAGCTGTCAGGGAACCAGTACTTGATGAGTACCGTAGCTGCAGCCAGTTCGGCCGCAATGGTAACGGCCCAGTTGTACCAGAAATTCCAGCCCATGGCGAAGCCGAGTGCGGGATCGACGAAACGAGCGGCATACGTATTGAATGAACCGGAGTCAGGCATAAATGTAGCCAGTTCTCCAAGGCTTGTCATCAGAAAGTAAACCATGATGCCGACGGCGGCGTATGCAATCAATGCACCACCCGGACCGGCTGTAGAGATAGCGGTACCGCTTGCGAGGAACAGCCCTGTACCGATGGAGCCACCGAGGGCAATCATCGTCATATGCCGTGCACGCAATCCTTTTTTCAGGGAACCGTTCCCTGTTGTTGTTTGCTTGTTGCGGTCTTGCAATGAAAACACTCCTTCACTCAGCGTACTGATGATATGGATCAATGGCGCTATACGCACAAAAGACCGCAGGCTTTGGCCTGCGGTCTTGATATCCATTGTCCGCACCTGTCCCAGATGTTATAAGATAGCTCAACACAGAAGAATTCATACCACCCATACGGGCTGGTGTGTATCTCTGTGACAGTTCTGTACCTTTCGGCAGCAGCCCCAACCATACTGGACATCGTAAGGAACCGTCCAGCAGGCTTCGGCGGGTGCACCTTTCGGCTGATCTCATGAGCGGCTCCTTAGCGCCTCCTTCAGCTTACTGATCGCACCCGCGACCTCTACCTCATCATCGTGGATGAGGTGTATCTATTGTCTATGAAATTATTGAATAGCAGAACGTTACATGACATGTTCTGTTGCTCAAACAGACACTCAGTATACCTTTCCTCGTTTCATCATGCAATAACAAAAGTTGGATGTTCTCTTAACAAGGATTAATCTGTATTTTTGTTGCGTCCGGCCATTTGCTGCCATACGGTGCCTGCAGCCTGTTCACCAGATTCAATTCGCTCCAGTGCCATCTTGGCCTGCAAACTAACCTCAAATTCGGGGTCTTCTGCTGCCTTCCGCAGAGCTTGCTCTGCTTCTTCGGTTCCCACTTCATATAAGAAACGGGCTGCACGCCAGCGCACCAGCTTGCTGCTGTCGGTGAGCGTAGCCGTCATCGCAGCGGTTGCAGCTGGGTCTCCGATATCGGACAAGGTGTCTCCAGCGGTACGACGTACGGCAGGGGAGCTGTCTTTGAGTGCTTCATACAGCAATTCCATGGCGTCCGGCGTTTTGATGTCTCCAAGATAGACTACCGCCAACCGACGTATCTGCATTTTACTGTCATGCAGGGCGCGGGCCACAAGCGGCAATCTCTCTTCTGTAGGTTCCATACCATCAAAAGCGGCATATCGTACATTCCAATCCTCACTGCTTAGAGCTTCTTCCAGTTCAGCACCTTCAAGCTTGCGGCGGCGTTCAACAAACTCTTCTGTATTGGTCCCGTGCGCAATGGCCTGTTCAATGACCTGCTTCAGACGCTCCGGAGGATAGGCTGCCTCCAGCTCCTGCTCAACCTCACGGGCAATATCCGGCAATTCACCGTACCGTACGCCGTAATCACTCAATTTACGTTCCTTGATCAGGGTTGCACTGGCCACTTCAGTAACGGCCTTAACGAAGCGATCGGAGAGAGAGATTCGTTCTTCTTTTGCACCGGCCTTAACCCGGATCTGCATCGGAACACCGCGGAAAAACTGTACAAATACCTGTGCTTCGCCAAAGTGCTCGCCTGATGCATCTTCGGATTCAATCCAGTCAAGGTCAATTCCTTGTTGACCCAGACGGTTCTGGACTTCCCCCAGAATGACGGACCAGTCGGCATTGCCCTTGCGATCCAGCGCAACGAAGTCCGTGGTGTGAAATACACTTTTAACGCCAGGAATATGGAGCATCTGGCGGATAAACGCTGGAGCAGAACGTTCATTATCCAGCGTGTAGGTTCTGCGAATCCCGTCTTCGAGACGCTCATCGAGATGAAGCATCATCGTATTGGGACTGGGTGTTGGTTCAATGGAAACAATATTCATCGGTTCATAACCTCCTGTACCGGATTCATCATTTAAGTTCCCGTGATAGAAACGGGGATATCCCTATTTTACATGAAAGGAAGCAAACTGCGAAATGAATGAGAAACCTTACATAGTTGTGTGAGAAGTACTAAGATTGTTAACACTTCTTTCATGTTCACTCACAAACATTTTTAAATGAAGATTGGCACAATAAGTAGAATGAAACAACTGGAGGTTACAACTATGGAACGTATAACAGTACTTTCGGACGGAAGCCGCGGTATTGCTTATGAGAATATTGTCGAATTGTTTAACGAGTGGATGGAGGAAGAGCAGGAAGAATGCATTCGAGGCGAGGAACAAAACCTGAAGATGGGGTCAAGGTCCACTTGGGGCCGATCGCGTTATTGCATTGTCGATTACATGGATGCAAGCCAGGCCATCTCGGCATCCAATGCCATTCGTGCTTTTATCCCACAGCTCCCCCTGCTGGTCATCACCGATTTCCAATCGTTGATTCGCAGACAGCATTTGCAGCAGATTACAGGCAATGGCCTCATTAAGATGATCCTGTGGAATCAGTGCGAACCACATCAGCTTTATTTGGACATTCAGAAATGGCTGCACTCCACCCTGCAGGATTAAGAAGAAGCCATGCCCTCTGCCATGTCGATTCAGAGATACACACGGAGAGGGCATAGCCATAGTTAAGGAATATTAGACTTAAGTCACATACTTATAACCTGTTCCCCAAACGGTCTTGATATAGCGTGGATTTTTGGGGTCGGGTTCGATTTTTTTACGCAAGCTGGAGATATGTACATCAATGGTACGGTCCAAATAGGCTCGTTCCGATCCTTTTATTCGGTCCATCAGCTCATTACGGGTAAATACTTTACCCGGATATTTGTACAATTCTTTCATGATCTCAAATTCAATATGAGTGACTTCGATTTCTACTCCGTTGACGAACAGAGTCCGTCTATATTCATTCACGCTCACATGCCCCGTAGTTTCTAATGGTTTATCCTCTTTTGCTGGTTTATCAGGATAAGAAATGGCGGATCTGCGCAGCAGCGCCTTAATTCTTGCGTCAAGCTCCTTCAGACTAAAAGGCTTACAAAGGAAATCATCAGCGCCATTATGTAATGCTCGGAGTCGGTCATTCAGCATTGTGCTTGCCGAAATCATAAGAATCGGTACAGTGGAATGCTGACGAAATGCATCTACCAGATCATTTCCATCCATTTCGGGAAGCATCAGGTCAGTCACAACAATATCCGGTCCGAACCTTGGGAAAAGTTGAAGTGCCTCACGGGCGTGATGAACCCGTTCTGTTATGTACCCTTCCTCCTCAAGAAAGAAAGCAATCATGTCAGCAAGATTTTTCTCATCTTCTATAAGAAGTACTTTGATAGACATAGAGGTCACACTCCTGGTGAAAAGAATTTGTTAAGAAATTACTAAAAAAAAGCTGAGTTTTGTGTGAAAATACCACAAATTTTTTAATGTTTATATTCCAATATATAGGATGTATATGTAGGGGAGTACAAACTCAAGAAGAACTTCAGTATTTTACCATAGCAGTAGCTATTTTGCCGATGAATCAAATTTTGCCAACAGAAAAACCTTTTGATATATACAGTATAATGTATCAGAGGGATTTGAGGGAAGAAAAGTAGGCAGAACGGCTTTCATTTATAGGAGGAACCAACGTTGTTGTTGAAAACAGATTTAGAACTAGACCAAGAGGATTGTAGTCCATGCTTCGAATAATGGCCGCCAAACTGTTGGTATGGATTGTAGAGAAACTGCGCATCGCGTGGATAGGAACTGTGATTCTCATTGTGCTTGGAGCAATGGGGAGCATATATCCACTTACGTTATTTTATGGCGTTCAGTTAATGTTCGGCAGTGCTGCTGCCCTTGTTGCCCTGCGCTTGCACGGCGGTACGTATGGTTTTATCACCTTTACTGCAATCAGTGGAATACATCTGTTATATACGGGGCCAACTTCACATTGTTTCTATATGATCATTGCTCATTGTATTGAAATGATCTGGATGCTGGGATGGCAGATGCGTTGGAAGAACGGAAGCATTATGAAGGCCAATGCCGTGTTTTGGGTCGTTATGTTGTTACCTGTTTTGGGGTATGGTCATTATTTTCTGAACATGAATCTGGATGAAGTAAAGTATGCATATATGCATATTGCCGTGGTCAGCATGGTTAACGCGCTAATCGCCGGAATTATAGTGGACTTCTGGATCACCAACGGTGAGCCTCAATCGAAGAGGACAGGCACCATCCCGCTTAGCCGAATTGCTTTTAAATATGTGGTCGTGTTTGTTGTTGTGGTCTCCCTATTTCTTTTATCAGCTGATAGCCGTAGACAGTTAAGTCAAATACATGAAACAATAATATTAAATATGAAACACGCAGCGAATGCAGTGACTCAGGATCTGGATGAACGGTTTTTGACGGTTCAAAATATGCAGCAGGCTATGAAGCGTTATCATCATCTATTGGATGTAAACGTCATTATTCTGGATAAAAATGATCGCGTGATTGCTTCAGGGCTGGATACCGTAATCATTGGCGAATATTTAAATACAAGCAATTATCGTTATCTGAAGGAGGGGGAGTCCTCCGTTATCTTCCGTTCAGGAGACGCTTATTACAGCGATGCGCTCACCTACTGGAAGCATGCTTCATTTATCTATAAAGCAGATGTGGAGTCAGATACCTCTTACCGTGTTTTTGTGGAGACAAGTTCAGCTAATTATTATTCGCGGATTGAAAGGATCTATCTGACGACCCTTCAGAGTCTGTTTCTCATTTTTGTAACGTCAATGGTTGTGGCTGCTCCATTAAGCCGAAAGGTGGTAAGTCCTCTGATCAGGCTTACTCGGATGACTGGTTTACTCCCGAGGTTATTATTTCGTAAAGGCAAAATGGATTGGCCAACAAGCCATGTCATGGAAGTTCAAATTTTGATTGGAAATCTGCGCAAAATGGCAGACGTGCTGCTTGAACAATTCGAACAGATCCGTCAGGACAAATTAACACTGGAGGACAGAGTCCGTGCACGGACCAAGGAACTGAAAAATAGTGAGGAAATCAAACGCGCCATCATCGATTCTTCTATTGACGCCATTATTGCCGTGGATTCTAATGGATTGATCATTGAGTTTAATCCCGAAGCCGAAAGAATGTTTGGGCTGAAACGTGAAGAGGTCGTTCTCGAGACCAATGCTCCGTCACTCTTTCAGGGAGCGAGTTGCGTGGAGATCAAAGAGATGCTGGAGAGATATGAATATATCCGAGGTAAGCGGCATGTCAATGTCGAGGAGATTTCAGGCATTCGCAGAGATGGCTCAGTTTTCCCGATCGAATACAAAATCGTGGAAATTCAGCTTGGCAACAATGAGAAGCTGTATAACCTGTTTATTAAAGATATTACCGATAAAACACGAGCAGAGGAAGAACGTGTGCGTCATGCACTCGCGCTCGAGAAACTGAATGCAGAATTGTTTAATGAGAAGATTGCAATTCAGGAACAGCGTGATATCAGTGAACACTTTATTGAATCCGTTCGGGAAGGGCTGGTTATGTCCGATCGCTCGGGCATGATTACCATCGTTAACCGAAGGGTTGAGGAGATGTTTGGCCTTGGCGACTTCCTGGGCAGATCCATCGAAGATTTCGCTCAAGCCATGGATAAGGTTGTCCTGACGGATGACTTCAATCTGGTGGATCAAACAAAAGCCTTTTTGCACGGGGAACGTGCCTTTGTGGAGACCGAATTCAGTTTTAATAACAAGGAGAAAAGCGTGTTTTCCCTCTATATTAAACAAGTAGATGTGCCTGGCAAAAACCATGGGTTCCTGCTTGTGTTCCGTGACCGTACGGAAGAAGAACGCCTGAATCGAATGAAAAACGAGTTGATTAGCGTGGTATCCCATGAGCTGAGGACCCCAGTTGCAACCATTATGGGTTATGTAGAATTAATGATGATGTATGATTTACCCGCTTCACAGCGACAGGAGTTTATGGAAACGATCTCGTCGGAGGGCAGCCGTTTAAGCAGCCTGCTTGAGGATGTACTGGATATCCAGCGTCTGGACAATGAAGGCATGACCTATCATATGACGTATGTACCTCTGCTTGAATTGGTGGAGGGGGTAGCAGAGCAATGGAATATCAAATCCATTCAACGGATCCATGTGCATGCCTTCAACGGAGACTTCTTTGCGTATGCGGACCAGAATCGGATGGTCCAGGTGCTCCATAACCTGATTGGCAATGCAGTAAAATACTCACCAGGAACAGAACGGATTGACATTACCATGTGGGAAGATAATGAGTGGATATGCATTGACGTACGCGACTACGGAATCGGTATTCCAGAGGACGTGCAGGACCAGCTGTTTACGAAGTTTTACCGTGTGGATAACTCAGACCACCGGCAGATCGGCGGAACCGGACTTGGACTGTATATCTCACGCAAAATTGTCGAAGATCATCAAGGAACGCTTACGTTTATATCCGCAATTGGCAAAGGAAGTACCTTCAAAGTACGTTTGCCCAAGCAGGAGGATCTCCTATAAGCAGGAACTTGTTCAGGGGTGCCCGTAGTCGCTGACCGGGTGGATACAACATACTTAAGCCTTTATTTTTCAGTGAACCATGTACTGAAGGATAAAGGCTTTTTTTGTTTTTCAATTTTTCAGGATAAAAAACCATGAACTTTTGCAAACTGTCTATAGCGCCATAATTTGCATCGGATCAAAAGGAGGATGGCAGGTATATGTTTCGCAAACAGGAGAAAACGCTCATTATTGTCTGCCTCGTCGCAGCAGTAGTCGTACTGTATGCCGTTGTGAAAAGTATCATGCGTATCATGAGTTATTGAGCTATTTGGACAAGCAGATACATGAAGCTGTACATCATGATGAAGAGGAGTGTCACCCATGTCATCGCTGGACCCTGTTCTGCTCAGCCGGATTTTGACCGGTCTGACCTTGGCTGTACATATTATATTTGCCTCCATCGGCGTAGGCGTTCCGCTAATGATTGCGCTGGCCGAATGGCGGGGGCTGCGAACGAACGATATCCATTACACCTTGCTGGCACGCAGATGGGCGCGGGGTTTTGTCATCACCGTGGCTGTTGGTGTCGTCACTGGAACCTCCATCGGTCTGCAGCTTAGCCTGCTGTGGCCGATGTTTATGAGGGTCGCGGGCCAGGCAATTGCCCTGCCGCTGTTTATGGAGACGTTCGCCTTTTTCGTGGAAGCGATCTTTCTGGGAATTTACCTGTATACCTGGGATCGGTTCAAGAAGAAATACACACATATGCTGCTGCTCATTCCGGTAGCACTGGGATCATCCGCTTCGGCAATATTCATTACAACCGTGAATTCCTTCATGAACCAGCCTCAAGGATTCACCTTGATTAACGGCATCATGAAGGACATTCATCCGATTGCAGCCATGTTGAACCCTGCTACGCCAACCAAAGTTTCTCACGTGCTGGCATCGTCGTATACGCTCAGTGCAGGTGTTCTTGCGGGTATCGCTGCGTTCAGTCTGCTCCGTGGTCGTGATCATGTCTATTACAAAAAGGCACTTAAACTTACCACGGTGTGTGCCCTGGTTTTTGCGGTTAGCACAGTCATGATCGGCGACTCCTCGGGCAAGTTTCTGGCGAAATACCAGCCGGAGAAGCTGGCTGCGGCGGAATGGCACTTCAAGACCATGAAGGAGGCCCCGCTCGTCTATGGCGGAATACTCGACGAGAATAATGAGGTGAAATATGCGATTGAAATTCCATATGCGCTCAGTATTCTTGCGGGAAATCGGCTTGACACCGAAGTGAAGGGACTGGAAGAGTACCCTGCTGATTTGAGGCCGCCGTTGTCCATTCATTACATGTTTGATCTGAAGGTAACGACAGGTGTGATCATCCTGCTGATTCCTGTTCTGTATGTGTTCCGCCGCTGGCTTCCGGGACGAAAGCCGTATCCGAAATGGCTCCTGCTCGGAATCGTTTTTCTCGGTCCACTGGCCATGGTTGCGATTGAGCTGGGGTGGATGTTTGCCGAGGTTGGCAGGCAGCCGTGGATTCTGCGGGGATACATGAAAGTATCGGAAGCAGCTACAACCTCTACCTCGGTAGGATGGATGCTTGTTCTGTTCATCCTGTTATATCTGGTCCTGTGTTTTTCTGCTATTCGGGTGCTCAGCAAGCTGTTCCGGAACAAGGAAGCCGAGAAAGAGTTGGATTCACTCGGACTTGAGGGAGGGATTGTCCATTGAGCTTTGAAATTGCAGGCATTGCGATATTATGGACGTTTTTGTTTGGTTATCTGATCGTGGCTTCCATTGATTTTGGAGCAGGATTTTTCAGTTTCTATAGTTTGCTTACAGGGCATGAGAACAAAATCCATAACATTATTCAGCGCTACCTGTCGCCGGTGTGGGAAGTGACGAATGTATTTCTGATCTTTTTCGTCGTCGGCTTGGTAGGGTTCTATCCGGATAGTGCCTTTTATTATGGAACAGCTCTTCTGGTCCCCGGCTCCCTGGCTATTGTGCTGCTAGCTATTCGGGGTGTCTACTACGCGTACAATACGTATGGCAATCATGGTAAAAACAGTCGCATCTACATGGCTTTATATGGTGCGACGGGATTATTGATTCCGGCTGTCTTTTCTACGATTTTGGCCATTTCAGAGGGAGGAATTATCGAGCAGGTTGGTGAGCAGGTGTTTTTCCGCTGGGGTGAATTTCTGACGAATCCATATACCTGGTCGGTTGTACTGCTTGCGCTCGTCAGTGTGCTTTATATTTCGGCGATGTTTTTGTCCTATTATGCCAAGAGAGCTGAAGATGAGACGGCATTTGAAGTGCTGAGGGAATACGCGCTGCTGTGGAGCTTGCCCACGATTTTTGCCAGCTTCCTGGCGTTCCTGCAGATTAACAAACAGAATCCCTTGCACTTTGAACAAATGGTCAATATTTCATGGATGTTTATCGCATCGTTTATTTGTTTTGTTATTGCGGTCTCGCTTGTATGGAAGCGAAAGTACCTCGGGTGGTGCTTCATCGCCGTGATGCTTCAATTCGCCTTCGCCTGGTATGGATACGGCAGGTCGCATCTGCCCTATATCCTGTATCCCTACATCAACATCTATGATAGCTTTACCAATCGGACGATGGGGATTGCGCTTATCACGGCATTCAGTCTTGGTCTGCTGGTGCTGATTCCGTCGTTAATCCTCATCATGAAGCTGTTTTTGTTTGATGCGAATTACGTCCGTGGCCAATCGGGTAAAAAGAAAGGATGAACCTCATGAATCTGGAAGGGGCAACAGGCATTCCGGGCATAACGGGTTTGAGCTTCTTTGAAGAATTCACGATCATGTATGCACCGCCACTCATTATTGTTGCTGCGATTGCATTTCTGTTCGTGTATCTGGCAGTATGCAAAAACCCAAAAGATTAATCCGTCTCGCTTTTTTCAAAATGGCTTAGGTTGGGTTAAGATATTAGGAAGGGAGGAGGGCCCTTTCATGCCGAAAATCCGTTATAACAACATTGATAATGTAAGTACGGACAAAACGTTGAAGGAATTCAAGCAGTGGAGGGAGCAGCGGCGGAGCAAGGTGAAGGATTATTCGTATACCGTGCCCAAACACCCGCCTGAGCTGGATTATCTGCATGCCAACCGGGATGAGACCACCATCACCTGGATTGGTCACTCCACTTTTTTTATTCAATACTATGGACTGAACATCGTGACTGACCCCGTATGGGCTGAAAAAATGGGATTTCAACGGAGGCTGGGTCCCCCCGGTATTCCGATTCAAGATATTCCACCGCTGGATGTCATCCTGATCTCCCATTCTCACTATGATCATTTGCATCTGGCTTCATTGCGGAAGCTCGTTACCGCCAAAACCTTGCTGATTGTACCGGATGGACTTAAACGAAAAATGGTGCGCAAGGGCTTCCATCGTTGCCACGAGATGAAATGGTGGGAGCATATCGTACTCGGCGGCGTCAAACTCACCTTTGTCCCGGCACAGCACTGGACCCGCCGGACGTTATTTGATACGAATACATCTCACTGGGGCGGATATGTATTGGAGCAGCATCATGCGCTGACAACGTCGTCCGAGGAGAGTGCGGCTGCAAGTGAACAGAACGAACCGTCCTCAGAACCAAGAACGCAGACATCGCAGCAATCAGAGGGACCACCTGTTTTGTATTTTGTTGGGGACACAGGATACTTTCAGGGCTTCAAAACGATTGGAGAACGCTTTGACATCGGTGTTACGTTAATGCCGATTGGTGCCTATGACCCCGAATGGTTCATGACGTCCCAGCACGTAACGCCGGAAGAAGCGCTGCAAGGATTCGTAGAGTCCGGTTCACAGCTTATGGTTCCAATGCATTATGGTACGTTTAAACTCGCGGATGATACGCCTAAGGAAGCACTGGATCGGCTGGAAGTCGAACGTGAACGACTCGGAATCAACAAAGAACGAATTCGGGTGCTCGGACACGGTGAGACGCTGCGTATTCGTCATGATGATCATAGAAAGAGCTAACAAAAGCGAGCTAAATATGCTAAGGTAGGGTTATATCCGCAGCAATAGCACAATTACCAAAACTTTAACGAGTAAAAAGCGGCTAATTTTCGAATTTGCCGTTTTTTTGTGTTATAATATGGTGCCAGAATAGGCTACGGGATATTGAATCCATGATTGCTATGAATGCAGTAGCAGATTATTAAAATAAAGGATGGTATGCTTAATGATTAGTACAAGCGGCATCACGCTCCGCTACGGAAAACGTGCACTTTTTGAAGATGTGAATATCAAGTTCACGCCAGGCAACTGTTATGGCCTGATCGGCGCCAACGGAGCCGGCAAATCAACATTCCTGAAAATTTTGTCCGGTGAAATTGAAGCAAACTCGGGAGAGGTGCACATCACCCCGGGCGAACGTATGGCCGTTTTGAAGCAAAACCACTTTGAATATGATGAGTACCCGGTTCTCGAAACCGTAATTATGGGCCACAGCCGTCTTTACTCCA
This sequence comes from Paenibacillus sp. ACRRY, assembly GCF_022346995.1. GTDB lineage: Bacteria > Bacillota > Bacilli > Paenibacillales > Paenibacillaceae > Paenibacillus. Next base: position 154,726 of record NZ_JAKRNM010000009.1, read on the forward strand.
TCATGAAAGAGAAGGATGCACTGTATGCCAAAGCGGACTTTACAGAAGAAGATGGTCTGCGTGCCGGTGAGCTTGAAGGTGAATTCGCCGAGCTGAATGGCTGGGATGCTGAGCCGGATGCAGCGGCACTCCTAATCGGTCTGGGTATCGATCGTGATATGCATGAGAAGAAGATGACAGAGCTGAGCGGTAATGAGAAGGTTCGTGTCTTGCTGGCACAGGCGTTGTTTGGTACTCCAAACAATTTGCTGCTCGATGAGCCTACCAACCACTTGGATCTTGAATCCATTCAATGGCTCGAGAACTTCCTGATGGATTATGAAGGTACAGTTATTGTTGTATCCCATGACCGTCACTTCTTGAACAAGGTATGTACGCACATTGCGGATATCGATTTCGGTAAAATCCAGCTGTATGTAGGTAACTATGACTTCTGGTACGAATCCAGCCAACTGGCGCTCGCGTTGCAGCGTGATGCGAACAAGAAAAAAGAAGAGAAGATTAAAGAGCTGCAAGCCTTTATTCAACGCTTCTCGGCGAATGCGTCCAAGTCGAAGCAAGCAACTTCGCGTAAGAAACAACTCGACAAAATTACGCTGGATGACCTTCGTCCATCAAACCGTAAATACCCGTTCATTAACTTCAAACCTGAGCGTGAAGCAGGTAAACAATTGTTGACATTAGATCGCATTAGCAAGTCAATTGATGGTGTGAACATGCTGAATGATATTAGCTTCGTGGTAAACAAAGGGGATAAAATCGCATTTGTTGGCCCGAATGGTAATGCCAAATCGCTGTTGTTTGACATCCTTATGGGTGAAGTGGAAGCGGATAGCGGTGAGTATACTTGGGGTGTAACAACATCACAGGCTTATTTCCCGAAAGACAACTCCAAATATTTTGACGGTGTAGACATGACTCTGGTGGATTGGTTGCGTCAGTATTCCAAAGATCAGGACGAAACGTATCTTCGCGGATTCTTGGGTCGTATGCTCTTTTCAGGTGAGGAATCCTTGAAAAAGGCAAGCGTACTCTCCGGAGGAGAGAAAGTTCGCTGTATGCTGGCAAAAATGATGCAAACGGGTGCTAATGCACTGATTCTAGATGAGCCAACGAACCACTTGGATCTCGAATCTATTACTGCCCTGAACAATGGTATGATTGATTTTGACGGCACGATGCTGTTCACGTCCCATGACCATCAGTTCATTCAAACCATTGCTAACCGGATTATCGAAATTACGCCAAATGGCATTATTGATCGCCAAATGAGCTATGATGAATATCTGGAAAGTGACGAAATTAAAGAACTGCGTAAAAAAATGTACCCGGTTGAAGCTTAAGAATAATTATTGGGGTTCAGAACCCCAAATGTAAATAAAAAAGAACCGTAAGCCCTGTTGAAAGGAGCTTGCGGTTCTTTTTCTTGCGTAAGCAGACCCGGGATTTCTCTAGGATCCACCTGTACGGCGGCGCTGATTGTTGGGCTTTTTATTGTTTTGGCTCTTCATCGCTTTTGGCCCGCCTTCAAAATAGGCACTGGATTGGTTACCAGAGTTCGCCTGTTGTTTCTTCTGCGCCAGTTTCTGGCGTATGGCATCCTGCAAACTGATTTTTTTCGGTTCAGTGTTTTCGCTCATCATTGTTTCCCTCCCGGTCTTACAGTAAGCCGTCCGAATTGGACGGGATGTACCTATTTTATACGTTTTGCAAAAGCCCCACAAGGGCAACCTGATAATAAGTGGGGATCCTTCACTTTTTGACTAGGCCAACACTCTTTCTCTAAGCCTACAGCAATGCAGCTTGGCAACTTTGTTTCGGCTTCCCTACAGCCATGCAACCTGGCAACACTGTTTCTATAGACCCACTAGGGTGGCATTTGGTACCATGTAAAAACCGTAATACGAAACGTAAAAGGAGTGTCGCCCGGTTTGAACGCTTATGAAGAAATACGTAAAGGGGAGCGAGGGGCTTGGGTCAGCATCGCAGCTTATCTGATCTTATCCGCCTTTAAGCTAATCTGTGGATATTTATTCGCTTCCAGCGCATTGCTGGCAGATGGTTTTAATAACCTTACGGATATTGTTGCTTCGGTTGCCGTATTAATCGGACTTCGGATTTCCCAGAAACCACCCGACTCAGATCATGCTTATGGGCATTTCAGAGCAGAGACCGTTGCTGCTTTAGTAGCTTCCTTCATTATGGCCATGGTTGGACTTCAGGTTTTGGTTGAAGCGGTACGTTCATGGTATGAAGGGGACTTTGCAGCACCTAACTTATGGTCTGCGGCCGTCGCTGGGATCTGTGCGGTAGTTATGCTGGGCGTATACCGATATAATCATCGCTTGGCGCTGCAGATTAACAATCAGGCGCTTATGGCAGCGGCCAAGGATAATCGATCAGATGCCTGGGTGAGTATCGGCGCGGCAGTCGGCATTGTAGGCGCCCAATTTGGTTTACCGTGGCTGGACAAGGTAGCTGCAATTGCTGTAGGACTTCTAATTTGCAAAACGGCATGGGAAATTTTCCGGGATTCCACGCATCGGTTAACGGACGGATTCGATCAAGATCAGTTAACAGATCTTAGATCATCTGTAGCTCGGGTTCCTGGAGTAGAAATGATTAAGGACGTCAAGGCACGTGTACATGGGAGCCATGTGCTTGTGGATGTAGTCATTGAAGTGGATGGCGGGCTTAGTTTAATTGAAGGTCATCAGATCTGTGATCAAGTAGAGGAACGGTTGAAGCGTTCACACAATATTATGCATGTTCACGTGCATGTTGAGCCGAGAATGGAAGATCAGGCAGAACATACATGAATGATCTGAGTAAAATATTTTGTTTAAAAAAAGAGGACAGTCGCTATGAGCGCTGTCCTCTTTACTTATGTTCAGAACGATTATACGATACTATTGGATGGCAACGTGGATCCACGCTTTGCCTTTCCAAGTGTATACTTGAACCCATTCGCCGCCATCGAAACCGTCTACAACTTCACCAGTTGTATCGATCACTTGGGCACTCAGTGCACCGATTGGTTTGCCGTTAGGTGCATCGTAGAACCAAGTGCGCTCCAGAAGGTTAAGCAGCATAGTAGGTACAAGAACCTCATCACCTGGTTTTACAACAGGCTCGTCAAAGATTTTGTCATCATCCGTGCCATATGTTGCGCCAGTAACAGTTTCTGCTGTACCTTCAACGGTTTCTACAACCGGTTTGTTTACTTCAACAGCAGGTGTTGTTTCAGCAGGTGTTGTTGCCTCCGTTCCTGTCTCCGGAGTTACTGTTCCAGTAACCGCTTCCTCAGCACCGGCAGCAGCAGCCATTGAACCCATCAAAGTCAAAGCAGCGGCAAAACTTACGATTTTTTTCATTGTTTTTTCCTCCTCGGGTTAGGTATGTAATTTGTTGTTCTGTGTTAAAAGTAACCAAGCGACCTCACTTGTGAATCAACATTTTAACAATATTTTCTTTTATTCTCCAGAGTCAACTGGAGCAATTGTGGGTATAAGGGAAACTTGTAAATATCAGACCTCAGTGGGAGAAAACCGGGCTGGCTATGTAAAAAAAGTCCTGTTTGTGGATAAATACTGGTTTAAAGAGAAGCGGGAATGGAATAGGGAAGAAAGGAGTGTAATACATAATAATTAGATGGGGGGACCTTGTGCCCTGGGACAATCGTTGCAAAAAAAAGGGCAAACACATAACAAAAGCCTAACGGCTTTTGCAAGCACGCTAGGCTTTTGTATGTAATCTGATAAAGAGGTTATCAAGAGCAACCTGATTCATCGCATTCGGCTGCGTCCGGTAATCAGGGAGATTACGAACAATACAACAAAGATGAAGAAGAGGACTTTGGCAATGGAAGCAGCTGCCTCAACAATACCGAAAAATCCGAAAATCCCTGCAACAAGAGCAATAACTAGAAATAGTACAGACCATTTCAACATGTGTATTCATCCTTTCGTTTAGGAATATGGGGTCAGCGATGTTCATTCCGCTGCCGTGTGTAGTTGTTCTTTAACCTGGGGGTTTTGCAATGAAACATCCATCAATTATCCAAAAACAGGGAAGACGGTAGTCCGTTCTAATTTTGTTTCGCGCCTGAAATGGTCGGGTAACTATAGCAATAACAAAACGATGTATATGAGAAAGCGAGGTTCTTCTATGATCTATCAAATTAGTGTTGCCTTGATTGCGGTAGCTTTTGCAGTGTTGGTTTTCTTTTTGATTCGTACATTGAAATCTGCTCAGGGCTCACTGGACAATGTGTCCAAGACACTTCAGGAAGTTCAGAAAACGATTGACGAACTGAGTTATGAAGTGAAACAGACGGTAAGGCATGCCAATGATATTACGGTTGATGTGCAGCACAAGATGAAACAAATCGATCCGGTAATGGAATCGGTACAAAATTTGGGAGAGGTTTTGAATGAGGTAACCGAGGCTGCCAAACAGGTATCCACGACGATGATCGCCAAATTTCAAACCAAACGCAACAATCAAGAGCAGCAAAACAAACGTGCAGAGGTAGCTAAAGTACAGACAACGCCTGCCACACCTACAGATCGGACCCTGCAAAGTTATCAGGCTACATATAACGATGACCCAAAGGGCGGGAAAAACTGGGTGAAGTACATCGATCTGGCGGCTAATGTGTGGCAACGTATGCGTAAATAACATGACCGCTGTGTAATCCTGAATGTCTTTCAGAGCGGTGATGAACTGAACTTGATGAAAGGGTGAGAATCATGATGAAACTATTGCTGGTAATGTTTAGCGTAATTTCTCCCTTTTCCGTTCAACCGGCAGCGATACCTGCTGCTCAAGATATGCAATGGACGGTAGTGGAAGAAGAAGTGCCAGAGGTTACTCTGGCTGCTGATCGATCCGGACCGGTTCGGCATTTTCAGACTCTGAATGGCATTTCTCTGGATGATAGCAAAGGTCATATTTTATCTGAGAAGGGTCAGCCCCTTCACAAAAAGGCAGATCCATATCTGGGATGTCCCGAATATGAGTTTGCTGACGTCAAGGTTGGACTCTGTGAGGATACCGGAGAGATCCAGTATATCCACATTGATGGAACTGAAGACCGGTTGAAACTTAACCAGCAGTGGATTGACATGAATGTCGAATCCATCCGCCAGGCTTTGGGTGAGCCGTATGTGGTAGCTGAAGATGGAGAAGTGTACCTGCGGGGTAATCAAGCCATTAAGGTTTATATCGAGCCCGGCACCGAGCAGATTGACGGAGTCGATTTGTTTGAAGATCATCTCCAGTAGCGTAGAAATGGTTTCTTATTAAAGAAGCGTTTCAAATTAATATGGCAAGGTTAAATATTAAAAGTAGCTCGAAAAGAAGATTATCAGAGGAGAGTGGAGACGATGAATTCAACCAATGCGCAAGCTTATGCAAAAGTGGTGGAAAACGGAGTTCAAGCGGTAGAAGCAGTGAAAGAGCTGCAGAACACCGGTTACCTTGCTGATCACATCTTCGTTCTAGCCCACGAGAAGGATCGTACGGATCGAATTGCTGATACTGCGGATGCCAAGGAAATAGGTATTAAGGAAGAAGGCGTATTCGACTCCATGGCGAATTTGTTCCGATCACGCGGTGATGAACTCCGAGCCAAAATAGTATCTATGGGCTTTACAGAAGCTGAAGCAGACTTTTACGAGAGTGAACTCGATAAAGGCAAAGTGCTTGTTATTGCCAAGAAAAAGGATTAAATGGTTCAAATGGTAACTGAAGCATCCTGAACAGGACGAGCTTCAGATTCAAAAACATAGATAAGGAATGGGGATATCCCCATTCCTTATCTATGTTTTTGCGAGTTTGGAAGCGGGATCAGAACGCGGGCAAAAACAGGGCGGCGAGCAGGTGTTTTTTCCTGTGGTGGTGCCATTTACTGATAGAAGTTTTTTGCTTTTACGATTATAGTTATAGTAGGAAATATTATGTCTACTGCTGTATTGAACGCGAAAAATGTATATTTTGGGTTGTTACACGACTTGATAAAAATCGACAAACCCGGAACGGAACGCCACAGATAAGGGAGATAGAAATGAAAATACTTATTGTTGACGACAATCCGACGAATGTCATTATTATTCGAGAAATTCTGAAAAAAGAGAACTATCGTGACATTTTAACGGCAAGTTCAGCCATGGAAATGTTTGAAGTATTGGGAATTGGGGAGGAAAACAACGAACTACGTCCCAGACCGTCGGATATTGACCTGATTTTGCTAGATATGATGATGCCTGAAATGGATGGAATTGAAGCTTGCAGTATTGTGCAGAAATTCGAGAATCTTAAGGATATTCCTATTATTATGGTTACAGCGATCGGGGACTCGAAGAAACTTGCCGAAGCATTGGATGCGGGAGCATCGGATTATGTAACCAAACCGATTAACAAGGTGGAGTTAATGGCCCGAATTCGACTTGCTCTCCGTTTGAAGCAGGAGAAGGACTGGCATAAGGAACGCGATCAACGCATTCAGGATGAACTTAAGCTGGCTGCCATGGTGCAGAATGCGGTGTTAAGTCCGGCCATTGACGAGCCGTTGTTCCATGTGAATGCCATCTATAAACCTTCATTTGAACTTGCAGGAGATCTCTACTCCTGGTACCCGCTGGGTGAAGGCCGCTATGGAGTATTGCTGCTGGATATGATGGGGCATGGAATTTCGTCATCCCTGTTTACCATGTTTATAGCTTCGGTATTGAAGGATACGGTTACGACCTACGTAGACCCTGAGAAGGTGATTCAGGAGTTGAATCGTCGCTTTAATCAGCTGCATCTGGAAAAGCAGTTGGTACAGTACTATTTTACAGCCATATACCTGGTAGTAGATACCCGAATGAAACGCATTGACTATGTCAATGCGGGGCATCCACCGGCATTATTTTTCCAGGAAGACGGGAGTGTAACGACATTTGATGCCGTATGCTGCCCGGTAGGTTTGTTCGACAAGATGGATATTGAACCACAGACCATCCACTATGAGGGTGACGGACACATTGCGCTTTATACTGATGGACTGCTTGAGGCTGTTCAAGGGGATCAGGAGGAGCAACTGGAATTCCTGAAAGAACAGCTGAAGGGCTCGCATGAATGGAATGAAGCAAACATGCAGGCTACGTTCTTTGATGACGAGATTCCCCAAGAGCGAGATGATGATAAATGCCTGGTGTGGATTACGTTAAATAAAGGGGCGGAAACTGAATGAAGATCAGAAATAAGCTGCTGATTGGTTTTACCGCACTCATGGCCATATTGATTGTACTTACATTTGTAAGCTATGAACGGCTGAATAGCAGCAATCAACAGGTTGATCAGATGTACCAGGAGCGGTATTTGAAGGTTAGATATACTTCGTCTGTACGCGGAGAAGTTAATGATATAGCGAAAGTACTGGCTAACTTGTTGCTTAACCCAAATAACTCAACGAACGCTGCTGAAAATGAGCTGAAGGAAATGCAGGAACGGGGAGAAGGTTACCTGAAGGAAGTTCGTGAACGGGCGGACAGTGCAGGCGAGCATCAACTGGTCGATCGTGTTAATGCTGCCTGGGATTCATATAATTCATATGCGACTAGACAGATCAGCTTGATGGCCCAGGGACGTGCGGAGGATGGGAACAACTACCGCAATTCAACGGGCCTTGCCGTGCAGAAGGAAGCTGTAGATAGTTTAAACGCGCTCTCCCGTTTTCAAGACCAGGAGATTGATACGGAAATCAAGCAAGCGAACGAAGAGTATAACCGTGCCGTTCAGATTACAGTAGGCATTATGGTTGGCGGATTGCTGCTCGCACTTGGTGTGATTTTATGGGTACTTCCGAGCATTACAAGAGGTCTGAATACAGTCTCGATGATGATTACAAGTTTCGGTAAAGGTCGTTATCGCACCATCAGACGCATTCAGGTCAGGTCTACAGACGAAATTGGCCAGATTGCCAATGTGTTCAAAGAGGTATCAGCTGATCTGGAAGAAAAACAGGAAGTCGAGAAGGCTTATATGCAGGCACAGCAGGATCAGAACTGGATGAGCTCCAACATAGCCAGAGTGCCTGAACTACTGCGTGGTGTTGGTTCCATTCGCCAGATCTCGCAAATGTTTATCAGTGAGTTTACTCCGGTCCTTGGAGCACAGCTCGGCGTGGTTTATCTGATTGATGAAGAGAAGCACCCCGATGAGTTGAGAAGATATGGGGCATACGCCTTCGAGGAGAACGAGGACATTGGCAAGGAAGTATATCGGGTTGGCGAAGGTTTAATTGGTCAAGCTGCCCTTGATATGAAACCGATTATTCTTGAAGATACGCCTGAAGATTACATCCAGATTGGTTCAGCATCGGGTTCTACCCGCGCAACCAGCATTATGATCTTCCCTGTCGTTTTTGAAGATGAACTGATTGGTGTTGTCGAATTGGCTTCTTTTGAAGGTTTTAATGATCTGCATAAACAATTATTCTCTCAGCTCATTATGAATCTGGGTGTCATTCTTAATAACGTACGCCGCCGTCTTCGTGTGGAGGAGTTGCTGCGTGAATCCCAGGCTCTTACAGAGGAACTTCAGGTACAGTCCGAGGAACTGCAGACACAGCAGGAAGAATTACGACGTTCCAATGAAAATCTGGAAGAACAGACAGACGCCCTCAAACGTTCCGAAGAACTGCTGCAGCGTCAGCAGGAAGAACTGGAGCATTTTAATACCGAATTGATTGCCAAGACTCGTGCTCTTGAAGAGCAGGTTCGTGAAGTCGAAGAGAAAAATGACGAAATTGAGAAAACGAAAACGCAATTGGAACAGCAAGCCATGCAGCTGTCGATGACCAGCAAATACAAGTCCGAATTCCTGGCAAATATGTCGCATGAACTTCGGACACCGCTGAACAGTCTGCTGATTCTGTCTCAATTATTGTCTGAAAACAAAGAAGGAAATCTCAGCAGTAAACAGCAGGAATACGCTCAAACGATCTATATGTCTGGTGCGGATCTGCTTAAAATGATTGACGAAATTTTGGACCTGTCCAAAGTAGACGCAGGAAAAATGGATATCAATTATGAAACGGTTCGAATGGATGAGTTGACCGCTTTTGTGAAACAAAACTTTGGCCCCATGGCCAATAAAAAAGAACTGGATCTCAATATTGAATTTGAAAGTAATATACCCGAATGGGTATACACTGACAGCCATCGCGTGAAGCAAATTTTACGCAACTTGTTGTCGAATGCCTTCAAGTTTACCAACCGGGGATCCGTTAGCATTATTGGACGGAAGATGAAACCGGAAGAACTTCCGGGGTATCTGAACACCAATCAGGAATACATTGGATTTACCGTGAAGGATACAGGAATTGGAATACCTTCAGACAAAACAGATCTGATCTTTGAAGCCTTCCAGCAAGTCGATGGAACAACCAGTCGCAAATACGGCGGTACCGGACTGGGCCTATCGATCAGCCGTGAACTTGCACGTCTGCTTGGTGGCGCGATTCAGGTCGAGTCCTCTGAAGGTGTGGGCAGTTCGTTTACGTTATATCTTCCGGACAATCATGAAGAAGCAGCTCCGGAAGAGGAAGGAGCTTCCCTGGCTGCCGCATCTGCCGAGTATGATTCGTCTGCAAGCCGATCCGGGACAATACGTTCAAGCAGGCAAACGGTCATTGCTCCAGATCCTGATAGTACTTCCCTAATGAACATGCCAGCAAACGACACGGCTGTTTCCGTCCAGATTGATGATGATCAGGAGAATCTAACGGATGGTGACAAAATTCTGCTTATTATTGAGGATGACGTGAATTTTGCTCACATTTTGATGGATATGGCGAGAGGAAGAGGATTTAAGGCAATTGTGGCAACACAAGGGGACAAGGGACTTGAAATGGCCCGTCAATATTTGCCGGATGCGATTATTCTCGACATTCAGCTTCCGGTCATGGATGGTTGGGCGATTCTGGGCGAACTGAAGAGCAGCTCGGCAACACGCCATATACCGGTACATGTTATTTCCGTGATTGATGATATGAAGCAAGGATTGATGATGGGTGCCATTGCCTACCTGAAAAAACCTTCCAGTAAGGATTCACTGGATAAAGCCTTCTCGCATATCGAATCCTATACAGAGAATCAGTTGAAACGTTTGCTAATTGTGGAAGATGACGAAGTACAGCGCAAAGCAATCATTGAACTCATCGGACATGACGATGTTGCCATAACGGCAGTGTCTACAGGCAGCGAGGCTTTAACTGAACTCCATAGCCAGAGGTACGATTGCATGGTGCTGGATCTGATGTTGACGGACATGACCGGATTCGAGTTGCTTGACCAGATCAGGGATGATGAATATCTGAACGATCTGCCGATTATCATCTACACAGGCAAAGAGCTGGATAGCAAGGAAGAAATGAAGCTGCGCAAATATGCGGAGTCCATCATTATCAAAGATGTGAAATCACCTGAACGTCTGCTTGATGAGACAACCTTGTTCCTTCACCGGGTAGAAGCCAATCTGCCGGAAGACAAGCGCAGAATTCTGCAGAAGCTGCATAACAAGGAAACCTTGTTTGAAGGTAAGAAAATACTGCTCGTGGATGATGATATTCGAAATGTATTTGCCCTTTCGAGTGTGCTCGAAGGTTACCGAATGGATGTTACGTTCGCTGAAAACGGCCGCGAAGCTCTTGAGATTTTGGATAAGAATCCGGATATCGACCTTGTGTTGATGGATATGATGATGCCGGAAATGGATGGATACGAGGCGATGACACGTATTCGGCAGATTCCGAGATTTGAGAAGTTACCAATTATTGCACTGACGGCCAAAGCCATGAAAGATGATCGGGGCAAGTGTATTGAAGCTGGTGCTTCCGATTATGTGAAGAAACCGATTCAAACAGATCAATTGTTATCATTAATGCGCGTGTGGCTGTATTCGTAACCCAATAGTTTGGGTAATGAACAACAATACAACTATTACGTAAGTAACAAATGAAGAAGTGGAGAGAATCTATGACACCGTGGGAACCTACCGAGGCTGATGAACAATCGGTCCGCATGCCGCAAGATGAAGAACGCGAATTGATTGAGATTGAGTTGTTATTGGAAGGTATGCACCGTCTGTACGGATATGACTTTAGAAATTACGCATTGCCATCTTTGAGACGAAGAATCTGGCACTATGCACATTCGGAGGGTCTTAAAACGATATCCGGGCTTCAGGAAAAGGTTCTGCATGAGCGTTCAGCATTCGAACGGTTCGTACAGAATCTGTCCATTCCTGTGACCGAAATGTTTCGTGATCCTGCGCTCTTCCGGACATTCCGTGAAAAGATCATACCTGTGTTAAGGACCTATCCTTATATTCGGATTTGGCACGCAGGCTGCTCCACGGGTGAAGAAGTGTATTCCATGGCGATTATGCTGCATGAGGAAGGGTTGTATGACAAGGCACGGATCTATGCCACCGATATGAATGACCGCTCACTGCAGCAAGCCAAGGAAGGCGTATATGGTATTGAAAAGATGAAATTATACACTACAAATTATTTGGAGGCAGGGGGTACTAGAGCCTTCTCCGAATACTATACAGCGAAGTATAACTCGGTTATGTTTCATCCTTATTTGCGAAAAAATATTATTTTTGCAGAGCATAATCTGGCAACAGACCGGTCATTTAACGAATTTAACGTTATTTTTTGCCGCAACGTCATGATTTATTTTAATGATGAATTAAGGAATCATGTGCATGGGCTATTTCATGAGAGCTTGAGCCATTTTGGCATTCTTGTTCTGGGATCCAAGGAATCGATCCATTTCACAGAATTCAGCGATGCTTACGAGCCGTTGGACCGGACGGAAAAAATATACCGGAAGATCAAATAGGGGGTTATGGTTAGCCATGGGGCTCAATGAACCAATCCACATATTATTGGTAGATGACCGCCCCGAGAATCTGCTTGCTCTAGAAGCAGTTTTGGAATCGGAACAGTATAAACTCGTCAAGGCAACTTCTGGAGAAGAGGCACTTCGATGCTTGCTTAAAGACGAATTTGCGGTCATTGTGCTTGATGTGCAGATGCCTGGAATGGACGGAATTGAGACAGCGAAGTTAATTAAAGCGCGTGATAAGTCAAAGGATGTACCCATTATCTTTATCTCTGCCAACAGCAGGGAAGCAGAACATTTATTTGCGGGATATTCGGCAGGTGCCATCGATTATATGGTGAAGCCGTTTATCCCTCAGATTCTAAAATCCAAAATAGAGGGTTTTGTCGAAATGTTCATTACGAACAAACGGCTTAAAACCCAAACCATGCTGCTTCATCAGAAAACGCAGGAACTCGAAAAAATGAATCAGCAGCTGATTCAGGCGAAAGAGGAAGCGGAAATCGCAGCCAATGCCAAAACCGAGTTTCTGGCGATGATGAGTCATGAGATCCGTACACCGATGAATGGTGTTATCGGGATGGTTGATTTGCTGATGGAGACAGAATTGAAGGATGACCAGAAGGAATATATCGATATCGTGAGAAAGAGTGCGGATGCACTTGTCACGGTTATTAATGATATTCTTGATTTTACCAAAATGGAATCCGGGAAAATGGAGCTGGAGGAGCATCCGTTTGATCTCGTTACATGTATTAGAGAGGTACTCGGCCTGTTTGCTGTGGAAGCAGGTAAAAAGAATCTGGAGCTGGACTACTTCCTCGAGGATTCTGTCCCTGCCTTGGTGTACGGCGATATGGCTAGACTGCGTCAGGTCCTGATGAATTTGATTGCCAATGCAATCAAGTTTACGGACCAGGGCGGAGTCTATCTGATCGTATCTGTTAACGAAGAAAAAGACGGTAGAATGACCTTGGAATTTGCAGTAAAGGATACTGGTATTGGGATATCCTCAGACAAAGTGGATCGCCTGTTCCAGCCATTTTCTCAGTTGGATACATCGATGACACGCAAGTACGGTGGAACTGGCTTGGGACTTGCCATTTGCCGGACGTTAGTGGAAATGATGGGCGGAAGCATTCATCTGGATACGAGTGAGAAGCGTGGTGCTACCTTTGTCTTCACTATTCAGGTTCAACGCTATGTGGAGACGGAACTGATTATCGGTAATGGAGAAGAACAACCGGAGAATATGGAACGTTATGAAATGCAGCCTTCCGTATTGATTGTCGATGATCACCCCATTAACCAAAAGTTGATGGCAATTATGCTGAGCAAGCTGGGCTTCACTTCGGATACCGCAGAAGATGGACAGAAAGCGCTGGATATGGTTCTAGAGAACCCTGGCTATGATTATATATTTATGGATTTGCAAATGCCGGTTATGGACGGATTGGAATGTACACGTAAAATTCGGGAAAGTCTTCCGAAGGAAAAGCAGCCTGTTGTACTGGCCATGACCGCCAATGTAATGGAGGGCATCCAGCAGCGCTGCCTTGCTGTCGGAATGGATGATTACATCAGTAAACCCGTTAAGATGGGCAGTGTGAAGCAAAAATTGTCGCGATTTCAGGAAGAGCGCCAGAGCTTCAAATCAGCCTCGTCAGCCATGAATCGAGCCAATTGAAATAATTGCTAATTATGATTTTGTTTCATCTGGGCTCAAGTTGGGTTATTAGGTAAGGAAACCATTGATCAGGAGAGAGATGTCTAATGAATACAAATAAAAATGAAAAATTCAATGCAAAGACCGAAACACAAAACGGCGTGTGCACGGTATATCTTACCGGCGAACTGGATTTGTCGGTAGCTCCTGAATTTCGTTTGGTCATGGAGCCGCTTGTGGACAACAAGGAACAAGATTTGATTATCAATATGAAAGACCTGAAGTATATCGATAGCACAGGGATTGGAATCCTGTTATCTGTTCTGAAAGCACGGCATGGAATGGAAGCTCGTTTTGAAGTACAAGAAGTTCCTGCGCAGATTCAGAAGCTTTTTGATATGACGGGTATTGCCAAATTCTTTGTCTCACAGAAGAATTCCCAATAGGAAAGGATCGAAAAAGGAATGAATGCAGAAGTTCAAAGAGTCACCCTAAACTTACCGGCGACAGCTGATTACGTGGATATTGTAAGACTGAATCTTTATGGTGTAGCGTCCAAAATGGGATTTTCTTATGAGGACATCGAGGACATGAAAGTAGCCGTATCTGAGGCTTGTAACAACTCTGTGTTGTATGCCTACTCACACGAAGGCGGCATGGTTGAGGTTGTTTTTGAAGTGGACAGCGAAACACTGGCTATTACAGTCAAGGACGAAGGTGCGAGCTTCGAAAACGTCAACCCGGCAGTATCCCGCGCAGGCCTTCATGACACTGAGCTGACGGATGCCCAAATTGGTGGACTCGGATTCTATCTGATGCAAGCCCTGATGGATGACGTCAGTGTGGAAAGTGAGACGGGCAAAGGTACGAAAGTCGTACTCGTAAAACGTCTTGCAAGAAGTGAGGAGAAAGTATGAACGAAAAAGTGACTCCCCCAGAGTCCATGTCTGAATCCGTAGGTTTGATCTGGGAATACCAGCAGACCAAGGATAATGAAATTGCAACAGTTCTTATCCGCAAATATGAACCGATGGTGAAGATGGCGGCAGGTAAGATTGCCCGGAATCGTCCGGATCTGTACGAAGATTTGTACCAGACTGGCCAAATGGCTCTGATACGGCTTCTACAGCAGTACGATATTAATCTGGGCATCCCGTTTGAACCTTATGCTATGAAGAGCATGATCGGTCATATGAAGAACTACCTTCGGGACAAATCCTGGTATATTCAGGTGCCGCGACGAATCAAGGAAAAAGGAGCACTTGTTCAGCATGCCATTGATGAATTGACGGTGAAGTTTGAACGCTCACCTAGCGTGGATGAGATTGCTGAATACCTTGACCTGACCCCAGAGGAAACCATCGAAGTGTTAGCTGGTCGGGAATGTTATCACTACGTCTCACTGGATTCTCCATTATCTCAGGATGAAAGTGCGGCAACGCTTGGTGAATTGATCAGTGCAGACGTAAACGACTTTGATTCGGTGGAGAAGCGGATGGACTTGCAGCAGGCATTGGGACAGTTGAAGGAACAGGAGCAGAAGGTGCTGATTTTGGCCTTCCAGGATGGTCAGTCTCAACGGGCAATAGCTCAAAAATTGGGAGTATCCCAAATGAGTGTTTCCCGAATTCAGAAGAGAGCTACTGAAAAATTGAAACAGATCATGTCAAATGCTTCAATGCTATGAGATGTGAACCCCTGATGTTGTTAAGTACGGCATAAGAAGGACACGTTATTCCACTGGAATACATACGTGTCCTTTTTTGAAATTTGTTTTGAATGTGTTGTTTATTATGAATCCAGGAGTGATGTTGTGACGGTGGATCGGGTCAAGCTGGCAGCCAGGCGCGACAAGTTAACATTTTCGGAGCAGTGGAATTGGTGGGACTGGGTGGCACCAGAAGACGGGGAGATGGCCCAAGTAATAGAGGGGCTTATTGAGGAGTTTCCAGAGATGCAATACTTCCTTCGTAAGATCCCAGAGGTGCAGTCCAATTATCTGTCTGTACGATACTTGAACGGGACAGATCCGGTTATATTTGGTTCACTTCTATATGCAGTCAAAAATGAGAAAGATAGTACACGCAAAGACAATCAGATGTTTTTCTACGTCGACCAAAAAAGTTTGGTAACGATTAATTTGGATGATAACACCAGAGGGATCATGAATACGGGAGAACGCTCTGCCATGCTGCAGCAGTGTAACACAGCTCGTGATGGGATGTTTGTTCTGTTTCGGGCCATATTGCACTACTATCATGTGGGCATGGATCAGTTCGAAATGCATTTGCGTGAACTTGAACGGAAGATGGAATCGCGTAATGCTCGAACATTGATGGACCAAATTCTTGAAGCGCGATTTGAGCTTTTGTATTGGAGCAATCTGTTTATCCCTTATTCTGAATTAATGGCGGCAGCACGTGAGGCCTATCTGGATGATATTGAGGACAGTCGTTTCTTCAAGCAGCTGCAGTACCGGATCGAGCGAATGGAACGTCTCTTTCAGCATTATGAAAAAGAAATCGATACACTCATTTCCATAGATAATGCGACTTCCGGTGTTCGTGGTAACGAGATTATGAAGACACTGACCATCGTCACTTCGGTATGTACGCCCGCAACGGCTGCCGGTGCAATCTGGGGAATGAACTTCGAGAACCTGCCCTTGATTGACAAGACATGGGGAGTTGTATTGGTCATCGGACTCATCCTCGCCAGCATGGCTAGCATGTATGTATGGATGATGATGAAAGGGTGGACGGGAGATCTGTTAAAGTTGAAGCCCACGCAGCGACCGGCTGATGACCCCGGGAAACGGGGGAATTCCGTGCGGAAGGGATGATTGCTCTTTAATCTAGCTCTTGTAATCTTCGATATATCCAAGCAGATCTGCAATGTACTGTCCCACAATCGGCATGTTTACAAATTGACTGAGTATAAGACCTAAGAGACCAAGTACAACAAAGGTTCCGAGGGTAAGTCCAAGTCCTCTCGCCATACCAGCAGTGAAATTGGTGATAATCCGTTTTTTGGGGCTGGTGTAATTCTCGATAATATCCTTGATCTGTGCCTTTTCCAAACTGTCCGCAAGCTGATCCAGACGTGTGTTCAGCTTTTTGACTTCATGGCGCAATTCAAAAGGATGCTCTGCCGTATCATACTGCTGCGATGGTTTGCTTCCAGTAACGGGGGTATTTCCGTTTATTGTGACTTTGCTCATGTGAGTCCTCCTCCTATTACAATGGATGAAAAATAGCCAGCTGAAACTCAGCTGGCTATTGACCATTCGCTCAAGCCCTTACAGGCTGGTCGAATTCAGCTCTTTTCGTGCATCTTCCTTTGCTTCCTCGGAAGCGGAAGCAACTTCGCTGGTCGCTTTGGAAGCTTCATCCGCCACATCCGCGGAAGCTTTTCTTACTGAATCCATGACGTCGTTACGGCCTTGATTCACCGTTTTTGCGATATCGGACGTTTTGGTAGAAACAGTTTTAGCCAGTTCGGTAGCCTTGTCACTGACAACGGCTGCAACTTCCTTGGTGCGGTCGGTAACCATGCCAACCTTCTCGGAAAGATCGCCGCGAAGTTCGCGTCCTGGTTTAGGTGCGAAGAGCAATGCTGCTGCTGCTCCCAGCAAGCCACCGATGAAAATGCCTTTTGCGAAAGTCGAACCGCTTTGTACAGGATATTGATCTTCTGCTTTATTCATGTCTAATCACTCCTTCTTCAAATTAAAAAACGTTTACGAAACAACGAACACCTTGTTGACCGATCAGGCAGCCTGTCTGAACAGCCTGGACACAAGCCCCAGCAAAAAGACAAAGAGCGCTGTACCAATAATGGCAGGGATCACGGCGAAGTTGCCGACAACGGGTCCCCAGTTACCAAGTAACAGTGCACCCAGCCAGGCACCTACAAAACCGGCAACCATGGCTCCAATGATGCCCCCAGGCATATTGTGACCGGCAAGTGCATCTCCAATGAGGCCGATGATAACTGCCAAGATGATGCTGAGAATAATGCCCCACATAACAACCGCCTCCTTTACACTTGATGCAGGATGTTGTCTGTTCGCGTTTGCTTACTTCGTATATAAACGTCGTGCATCAAGCTGAAACAACTGAAGCAGATATGGGCATCCTGGAATTTGGAGGAAAATTCAGATCATTCGTTTGATTGCACCCATCATGCACACAAGCCAGGCAAGTCCGGCAACGAATCCGGCAAATACATCGGTAGGATAGTGCACACCTATCATAATCCGGCTGATTCCGATGAGACCGATAAACCCTATACCGCACACAATAGGCAGCATAATGGAGGCAGACCGCGTCTGTCGTTCAATGGCCCAGATGACAAAAAACATGCCGTAAAATCCCATCGAAATCATGGCGTGACCGCTGGGGAAGCTATATCCATGAACCGCTATTAAATGTTCGAGTTCAGGCCGGCTTCGACGAAAAATTTCCTTGAGCCCTGTGTTAAGCAGCCACATGACTGCAAAGCTGCCCAGAATGACATAGCCATAGATGGAGTATCGTGAATTGCGCTGTATAAAGAAGAGGGCCGCTGCACAGACTGCGGCTAATGCCGAGATCTTGAAAGAACCAATGGCAGTAATGAAGGAAATGACAGGCAGAAGTGCAAGACGAGATTCAGAATGGAGATAAAACCAGTGTTGAATCCGATCGTCCAATTGAATAATAAAATGAGTCCCCAGCCAGGCACCTAATATGGCCAAAATAATGACTAGAGCAGAACTGAACAGAACACCTACTCCACTCCAGACAAAAAGGGAGCGCCAGGCTATACGTGGGGAATTTCTAAATAAAGAGGAATTGCTTTCACGCAGCATAAATGAGATCTCCTTCAATATAAAGTTGGTTAATCATTCCAAGTTGGTATAGGCTTACCCGAAAAGCATGTCGAAAAAACTGAAAAAACATCGCTTTTGTACTATAATTTAAAGATATCCCATGCGGCGTTGTGACGCAAAGCAGAGATGAGACTGGGAGCATAAAGGAGAGAACTCGCATGGAGAGTGCGTTGTTAGTTAAAGAATTTCGTGCAGGCGTGATGGAATGCGCCCACTTTGGACACATAAGCATCACGAATGAAAATGGAGGTGTCGTTTATTCGGCAGGGAATCCGCATTTCAGAGCATTTACCCGCTCATCTGCCAAGCCTTTTCAGGCGATCCCAGGCATCCGTGCAGGGATTGCAGCCCATTATGGGTTAACATCCCAGGAAATTGCGATCATGGCATCTTCCCATCGTTCGGAGCCAGAACATATTGAAGTATTGGAGAAATTATCAGCCAAACTTGGATTGGGAGAAGAGTGTTTGATTTGCGCGGCAAGTTACCCGCTGAACGAGGAGAGCCGGAATCAGTGGCTACGTAGTCAAGGGGAGAAACGAAGAATCTTGCATAATTGTTCGGGAAAACACCTTGGCATCCTGGGTTACAGTCAGATGAAAAACTTCGATCTGGACAGCTATGCGGAGCGGGAACATCCGGTGCAGCTTGAAATTCTGGAAACGATGGCTTCTATGGCTGGAATTGAGCAGAAGGAAATTGAACTCGGGACGGATGGCTGCGGCTTTCCGGTATTTTCGTTGCCTTTATCGGCGCTGTCGAATGCGTATCTGAAGCTGGCTTGTCCGGATTTAATTGAAGATGAACCGACACGCTCGGCAGTGGAAACCATTACGTCTGCCATGAATGATCAACCTCTTATGGTTGGAGGAACTGGACGGGTGGATTCGGTGCTTCTTGAAGACAGCAATATTGTTGCCAAAGGCGGCTTCAAGGGGGTATTCGGTTTTGCATTGAAAAAGGAAAGGCTCGGGATAACATTTAAGGTGCTCGATGGATCTGAGGATGAGTGGGCATGGATTGCTAAATCGATCCTGGAGCAGATTGGATATTCCAATCGGACAACCATCGAACGACTGGCTCAAGTGTTCCCTCCTGAAATTCGCAATGATGCCGGAAATATTGTGGGATACGCGGATTGTGAATTCGTGCTTCACTCACCTGAGGAAAGCGTATAACCATAAGCTAGGGGCGTGATTAGAATCTCCGGACCCCGGGTAAAGATGAGATACCAACAGGTATTCATCTAAGCATTCATATACACGCAAGACCTGCTGCGAGATGTAGGCAGCAGCTCTAAACCCTTGGAGGTGGATGAACATGATTAAAGTAGTGACATCGGAAGAAAGGCACACGTCGGATCGAGGTTGGATACACAGTGAGTTCAGCTTTTCTTTTGCAGATTATGACGATCCAAGCAATGCCCATTTTGGTTGCCTGCTGGCTCATAATGACAACACGCTGATGCCGCAGGAAGGCTTTAAACGACATCCACATCATGACCTGGAAATTGTGAGTTACGTGATATCCGGTAAGCTCAAGCATACAGACAGCATGGGAACCGAACAGGTACTTGAGCCGGGAACGGTACAGGTGATGAGTGCTGGCACCGGTGTGGAACATTCCGAGACCAATCCGTCCGAGGATGAACCGGTACGTTTCCTGCAGATGTGGTTCCTGCCGTCCCAGCGCATGCTGAAACCGTCGTATACGAATCGGCAATTTGATCCGCAGGAACAGCTGAACCGGCTGTGCCCTGTTGTATCCGGGCAGGGAGGGGAGGGAGCCGAAGGCGCCCTTCCAATTTCACAGGATGTGACCTGTTATCTGACCCAATTGGAGTCTGGTAAAAAAATCATGTATCCACAGCATGAAGACAGACGCACACATCTGTTTCTGATCAGTGGTCATGTGGATATCGCCTGTGCAGATGGTAATTTCAATCTGAAGCCAGGGGATGCTGCCCGTATTCGGAAAAGCTGTGATCTGCAAATTACGAGTACAGGGAGCGAAATCGCAGAATTCGTACTGGTAGACTTGCCTTAACTTGCTTAAACGACAAGTCATGTTAAGCAAATGAGGGTATCAAGTATCAAAAAAGATAAAAAGGACCTGCTCTCCACTTGGTGGAGGCAGGCCCTTTTTATTTGTATGAATGAAGTGGGTTACAACTAAGCTTTACGCAGGTTTCCCAGTTCGGAAGCAACAGCTTCCACTTCGGAAATACTCAGATGCTCCTTGCTCATCACCATCTCATACAGATCATGCAAATCTTCGTATTTGTCGAGGGGGAAAGCCGAAGCCTGCATGGCAGCACCGCTGGCCATACGCAGCTTGGTTTTAATCGCTTCAATCATATATTCCATATTGGCCGCGTTCGGTTGTGTCAAATCCATCGTTATGTCCATCCCTTCCGTATCGGAAACTGTTGTCATTGTATCATGATTGGACAGGCACAGGCCAATGTTTTGCGGGAATCCCCCTGTATCGGATAAAATGTAAAATACAATACTCATTCACAATGCTTCCTTACGTGTAAAGGAGGGAAAAAGATTGGCAGCATACAAGCGTGAAATGGTGCGCCACCAGAGTCGTGAAACCCCAAAAGGTGTGCCGGGAGAGGACCTGGTTTTATTTTTCAAACATATTTATGAACAACATTCACCTGATGAAATAACATTTGTCTGTATTGGAACCGATCGTTCCTCGGGAGATGCGCTCGGGCCTTTGACAGGAAGCCTGCTGGAGGAGCGCGGAGTGGGTCATGTTGTAGGGACGTTGTCAGCTCCTTGTGATGCAGATACACTGGAGAAACGAATGTCTGAGATCCCGGCACATCATGCCATTGTTGCAATTGATGCCTGTCTGGGCCCAAAACATGCCACAGGTACATATTATCTTTCGCATCATGCATTGAATCCCGCTCAATCCGTAGGGGGGAAGCTGCCACCTGTTGGACAATATAGTGTGGCAGCTGTAGTAAACGTCAACGGTCCCAGACCCTATTCCATCCTGCAGATGACTTCGCTTCATCTCGTCATGAACATGTCCCGAATGATCGCTGATGCTGCGTTTGAGGCGAGAAAAATGAAATAAACGTTTCATTCATGGGATGAAAGCTTAATAATATACAACTTGAACGACAAGAAGTTGGTTATATACAATGAATGTAATCAATTCAATTCGCGCAGAGAGAGGGATTCATATGGAAAAAGTGATATGTGATGGAACGACGATATGTTATGCCGAACAAGGCAAGGGAGAAGCGCTTATTTTGCTTCACGGATACTGCGGCAGTTCGTCATATTGGGATGAAGTTGTGCCGGAGCTTGCACGTCATTATCGCTGCATCGTACCCGATCTGCGTGGACACGGTAAGACTGATGCCCCTATGGGCAATTACACAATAGATCAGATGGGCAATGATGTTCTCCAGTTAATGGATGAGCTAAATGTGGACAAGGCAGTCCTGCTCGGGCACTCCATGGGAGGATATATCGCCCTTTCCATCGCTCAGCGTCATCCGGAGCGACTGAAAGCCTTTGGTTTGATCCATTCTACCGCATATCCGGATAGCGAAGAAGGCAAGGAAAAGCGCCTTCGTGCGGTATCGGCCATTCAGACGGATGGTATTGTAAGCTTTGTGGATGGATTGGTTCCGGGATTATTTGCCCCTGAGCATCTGGAGCAGTTATCGGCAAAAGTATCACGTGTGAAGGAAATCGGGTACCAGACGGCACCTCAGGGTGCAGTTGGAGCCGCGCTAGCTATGCGTGAACGTCCGGATCGCCGTGATGTTTTATCGGCTACACCGCTACCGGTTTTGCTGGTTGCAGGTGAAAAAGACTCCGTGATTCCGCCGGAACGTACGTTTACGAGCGATAAACCGCATATTGTACAAGCGGTCATTGCCGGGGCCGGCCACATGAGCATGTATGAAGCACCCGAACAGTTGATTCAGGTTATTAGTCAATTTATGAATGGTTTACCTAAGGCGTAAATCTCGAAATTCATTATTTTCAGCAGAGTCCATCATTGTATATACCGTTACAATAGGCAACCCCTGTATCGTCTGTATAAGACGACGGGGGTTTTTTTGCATCTTGGAATCCAAGAGGAGGTCCTTTTTTGGCTTTTTGATAGGGCATGAATTAAACTAGCAATAATGGACGATGATCCGACTGAGCGAATGAGGGGGCATATTTGATGTTCAGAAAAGACTATCTGCTCCGCATGATGGAGGAAATGACCGAGGCGATTGGCAAAGCATTTACACTCAGACAACAGCGGAAACACACGGAGGCGCTGTCGGAGTTGGACGAGCTGCTTCGCAGGCAGTTTGGCATGAATTTGTCTTTGCTGAATTCTCTCCCTGCAGAGGATGTCATTGAAATGTTTCGTTTTCGCGGAGTCATTGAAGTGGACAATCTGCAGCAAGCCGCACGGCTGATTGAAGAGGAAGCTTATATTTATGGAGAAAAGGCCAGAGTGGAAGGCATCGATGATCAGGAGAAGCAGGATTCAGAGGATGAAGGACTTATCCGATTAATGAAATCATTACACTTTTATCTGTATGCCCTGAATCATGGTGCCAACCCGAAACTGCTGGATGCACCGGAACGCGTGCAATCGATATTGGAACAAACGAAAGAATACGAACTTCCTGCCCGTACGGAAAAACAGCTTGCGCTGTATCAAGAACAACATGGGCGATATGATCTGGCCGAGAACAGCTGGTACCGCGTCCTGCGGGTAGGTGAAGGACATCCCGTGAATTATCGAGAAGATGTGAAGGCCTTTTACGAACGATTGAGCAAGCTTGAAGATGGGCAACTGGAACAGGGCGGCCTGCCACGTCAGGAAGTGGAGGAAGGTCTCGCTGAACTCACCCGCTAATCGGGGAACAAACCAGTACACAAATGGAATAAGGCTTGTTAGGTGTCTTCACTTGGAGCGGCACCGGAATTGTGGTATGGTTACGGTTGACCAAACCAAATCGAAAGTGAGATGTACCCCGTGGATTCATTGCGAAAGCTTATACAAGACATCTTTGAGCAGAATTCGCTGATTACAGCGACCTGGAGCCAGCTGCGCAGACGGGACAATGTCTCGTATACCAAAGTGCAAGTCAAGCCGGTAACGCTGAAGAATCAGCTGCATTATCAATTCGCATTTCATTATAACAACAAAGTGCTGCACGAGAATTTGACTTCGGCTGAAGCCATAGAACGTATGACTTTGCTGTGCGAAGAGACGTTTCGTCAAGGGCTCCTCTGTACGACAGAGGCAGATTATCAAATTTTGATCAGCAAAAAATATAAAGTATCCATTCTGACCAAATCCCCATCCAAGACGTCAGTGGATCTCTCGCATAACCGTAAGAAGCAATACGTGCTGGAAGAGGGAGTCCCTGTCTCGTTCCTGGTTGAACTGGGAATTATGAATGAAGAGGGCCGGGTATTGGCTCGCAAGTACGATAAGTTCAGACAGATCAATCGTTTCCTTGAAATGGTACAGGATGTCATTCCGCATCTGCCTGAGGGACGTCCGCTTACCATCGTTGATTTTGGCTGCGGCAAATCCTATCTGACCTTTGCCCTGTATCACTACTTGTCGGTACAACAGCGCAGATCGCTGAAGATCATCGGTCTTGACCTGAAAGCCGATGTCATTGAACATTGCAACGCTCTTGCAAACAGGCTGCACTATGGTGATCTGAAGTTCCTGGTTGGTGATATTGCAGACTACGACGAATTGAATGAAGTGGATATGGTCGTGACACTGCATGCTTGTGATACGGCAACAGATGCGGCACTGGAGAAAGCGGTTCGTTGGGGCGCTTCAGTCATACTGTCCGTACCGTGCTGTCAGCATGAATTGTTTGACCAGATCGAATCGCCGGTCATGAATCCGTTATTGTCCCATGGTATTCTGAAGGAGCGCTTTTCCGCACTGGCTACAGATGCCATTCGTGCGAAGCTTCTGGATCTGATGGGTTACAAAACGCAACTGCTGGAATTCATTGATATGGAGCATACACCCAAAAACATTCTGATTCGTGCTGTACGTGGACAGGCAGGTCAAACGGCTGATATGTGGAAGGAATACACAGAGTTCCGTGATTTCATACATGCGGATCCGTATTTGGAGCGGGCTTGTGCAGATCTGCTGCCGGGTGGTGCCAATCCGATTGTAACAGCAGAGGGCGATGTAGCGGAACATAATGCAGATCGTCCAAGCGGGAAATCGACAACCGGCCCAGACTCCTGTGACCACTGCTAAATGTCGAGAAGCTCTAACCATAGTTGGCGGAAGGTCTGCCATGTCCAGGAATGGACATACTGGTATGAGGGTCCCGCTATGGAAACGAATAAACGATTGTGCTTTATTTGAATGGAAATGATGACGACTAGACATAAGACAGAGACCCTATGAGGGTCTTCTGTCTTTTTTTATATGTCATGCGTGTTAAGAGAGAATGAAATGCGCTTGGGAGATTTGTAATGTTTGTTCAATAAAAGAAGATGGAAAGGAGGTGGGCAGTTGCGACAGCAGAGAAACGGCAATCATACGGCTGAGCATCAGCAGGATAAGAATCGGTCAGAAATAAAGATGAATATTTGCGGCACAGCGCCAGTATTGGGTACAGATGCAGGAGATCTGGACTTGAGTAGCAGGCTTAAACAAGTGAAGACGAAGACGTTTGCGATGGATGCGTCGGCATTAACGATGGTACTGGGCGTGATGGGTACGATCATGTTGTTGGCTGCATGTATGTATCGGGGTCTATATTTTCCTTCCGCTGTGTACGGGGTCATTTTGTTTTTTTCGGGAACCTTCCTCATGGGAGTGATCATGCTCCTTCTGTTACGTGTAATGCGGAGTAAGAAAAATAAAACACTGAAAATCCGCATAAATCGTGATATTGACAGTAATGAAGAAATGAAGACACGTGATCTGCATATGAATCTTAATGGCTGGATCATCTGGCCCATCATCATGATGATTTGTTATGGCCTGCATGCCTGTTTGGGTTCTGTAAGCACTCAGGGCAGCATGGATGAAATGCTGCGGTGGAGTTTGCTGGCTATCTTTGCCTTGCTGGCAGGGCTGCTGGCTTCGTGTGCACACGGCGTGAGATGGTTCGCCGTGGGGTGGCAGGCTGCAGGCAGCCTGCTTGTGTTCAGCGGGCTGCTTGCGGTATGCGGCGTGCTGCCGCTGCCTTTCGCGGTCATGCGAACAGCTGACCCCGAGATTAGCTCCGCCGGTGCCAGGCTCGGCGGACTGCTGCAGTATCCCAATGCGTACGGCGCCGTTGCCGGCATGTACGCATTGGAGCGGCTGGCTGCAGTCACGCGTGCCATGGCCCGTCCCGTGACGGCCTGGCGCCTTATCGCGGCAGCGCTGCCGCTTATGCCCGCGCAGGCTGCGCTCCTGCTGAGCGAGTCGCGCGGCGCCTGGCTGGCGACCGGCCTCGCCGCCAGCGCCTTCGCTTGGCAGCGGCGCGGAGACCGCCTGCCGCTGCTGCTCGCCATGGCCGCGCCCCTGGCGAGCGCGGCCTGGCTGTACCGCCAGCTGGTTGCTGCCCAGCTGGCGCCTGCACCCGTGCCCGGCCTGCTGGCACTGGCCGGGGCATGGGCAGCTGCGCTGCTTGGCACGCTGCTGCTGTGCCGCCTGTGGCACAGCGGCGCCAGGGCACGCACCGCTGCCTTGACGGCCATGGCACTGGCGGTGACCACCGCCGCCATGCTGGCCGTGGCCTCCACCGCCGAACGACTCGCGGCAGGTGTCGGCACGGGGCTGTCCCGCCTCCGCATGTGGCGGGACGCCCTGGAGCTCTGGTCCGGGGCCGCATGGCTTGGCCACGGGGGAGATGCATGGCGCAGCATGTTCCGCGCCATCCAATCCTCGCCGTATGTCGGAGGCGAGGTCCACAATGGCCTGATCGATATTGCCCTTGATACGGGCCTGCTCGGCCTAATAATCATCTGCGCCTGGTTTGCTTTTACCATTCGGAATACCGTGAAATACGCATCATGGTTGATGCCCTCCATGCTAGTTTTTGTTTTGCATGGGATCATGGATTTTGACTGGAGCTTCACATTGGTATGGATGCTGTTCATCTGGCTGGGAGCATGGTCATACGCATATAAAAATGAACAGCGTATAGCCATTACGGACGAGCATACCGTAATCCAGGAGAGACAAGTACCAGTAGCTGATACGAACGAAAGATCCGTACAACCATCGCTTCTGTCCAAGGAGTTTTCATATCAGGCTGTGCGGCGAACAATGCGAACAATACCATGGTTGACTGCCCTGGCGATCCTAATTTGGCTTGGGGGAACAGTCTGGCTGGCCGGGCGTAATAACTTGGCGGAAGTAGAGTATCGTTTGGTTAGATCTGCACCACAAGAAATGAATCAGCATAGGGCCGAATTGACAGCTGCATTTCACGCGAATCCATACCGGCCCGAGATTACCATCTCTCTTTCGCGTACTCTTTCAGCCAATGATGCAGAGAAACTGCTGCTGAGCAGCTTGTCCCACTCCCCGGCAGAGCCGCAGCTCTACCAGGAACTGGGGAAGCTTGCAGCCCAAGCAGGGCAGGGAGCGCAGGCCGGCAAGTACTTTGAACAAGCAATTGCATTGAATCGGTATGATAGCCATATTCAGTCCGCTGCCTTGTACTGGATGATTCATGCATCACGTCAGGAATGGGCTGCCGGTTATACGAACCGAGCCAGGCAGACCGCCGCTGCAGGTGTACGAATGTATGAGCATTACGAACAGTTGAATGCAAGAGTGGCTGCAGCGAAGACACGTAATGATCGCCAATTCACCTTAGATGACAATGCTGCCATTTACATCACTCAACTACGTATTCTTGCGTCGACTGCCATTCCTTAGGGATGGACCAGACAAACAAACTACCTGGGTTTAATGCCGCCTGCTTCTGCTTCTGCTTCTCTTAAACATGAATAATGGCGAAGCTGCTCAAGGAACATTTCTTTGTTTCTCAGCGTGCTTCTTCCTGTAGGAAATGCATTGAATCGTCTGTATTCTACAGACGATATCCGCCAAATGCCTGCTGAAATGCAGCCTGAAGCGGTTCAATGTCCACATTCCATAGAGAAGCTATATCTGCACTGACGTCATTGTTCCACCACTCACATAATTTCTTTCGATTGTCCCGGTTTTCACCGATCCAGAGCAGATTGGCAATCACCTTTCCATAATAGAGTTCTTCCGCCTGTTTCATCTGATCGGGAGAAATGTAGACTTTCAGCCGTTTCGCAGTCCGGTACAGCTCCTTGCTGCAAGCTCTGCGAATCCCTCTTGCGGAAGGTAATTTCTGGCTAGGGTTGCTATGTTTGACCGGGGGAGTGCCGGGTGTTGATTTGGGTGACATCTTCTCACGCTCCTCTCCCGATACCATATGCGAAGGATGACTTGCAGGACACTAACCCGGTTCGGGGAAGTAGCAACAAACTGCAGCCCTGTGCTAAAATAGGGACGAACATCCATGGTGCTGCGGAGCACCGCCAATCAGGATGAAGAAAGAGGGTCGAGATGGACGTTATTCATAACATTGTCGGTCAATTGTTCGACTGGATTCAGAGCCTTGGATACTTTGGAATTATGCTGGGATTAATGCTCGAAGTCATCCCCAGTGAAATTGTACTGGCATATGGAGGATTTCTCGTTTCACAGGGCAATATCAATTTCTTAGGTGCAATGATATTCGGTACCGTGGGCGGTGTAATAGCCCAGCTCTTTATTTACTGGATTGGCCGTTATGGCGGCAGACCTGTGCTTGAACGTTACGGAAAATACATACTGATCCAGAAAAAGCACATCGACCATTCCGAGGAGTGGTTTCGCAAGTATGGTACAGGTGTCATTTTCACGGCGCGTTTTGTTCCGGTTGTGCGTCATGCCATCTCGATTCCTGCAGGCATATCTAAAATGCATACAGGCAGGTTCATTCTGCTGACAACACTTGCTGTTATACCTTGGACTGCATTGTTTATATATTTAGGGATGGTACTCGGAGACCAATGGGAACATATTAACGAAAAAGCAGCACCTTACATTATGCCGATTTTGCTTGTTGCACTCGCACTTATGATTATTTATGTACTTATTAAATGGATGAATGTTCGAAAAAAGAGAGGAAGTGTCTAGTTATGGGTAAACCAAACTTGTCTCACAAATTCGGTAAGGGTCTGCCTCCGAAGGAATTCATTGAGAGCATGACCAAGAACCAGAGCGAATTTCAAAAGAACTATGACAGCTTCACATGGTCAAGCGAAGAGGATCGCGAGTTCTTCGAGAGCTTGAATCACCGCGATGATCTGCGCGTTTTGATTTTGGCTGCTGACTGGTGTGGAGATGTTGTTCGCAACATACCTGTGGTATTCCATGCGCTGGAGATCTCGGGCATTCCAACCGAAGTTCTTATTATGGAAAATCATCCTGAAGTGATGGATGAATTCCTTACGATGGGCGGTCGTTCCGTACCTATCGTTATTTTTGCCGATACAGGCGGACATGTGCTGGGCCAATGGGGACCACGCCCTCAGCATGTACAGGAAGTCATGGTTGAATTTAAACGCGAGAATCCGGATCGTGATGCAGCTGATTATCAGGAGAAGATGGCTGTGGTACGTCAGGAAATCGGTAAACGTTATGGGGAAGGAACGGAGTCGCATGCAGTCATTATCCGTGAACTGCGTGAACTGATTTCGGGTTACTAATCCAAGATGCTTAACATTCGTACATTTACACTCGGTCCGCTTCAGACGAATGCTTATCTGCTGCAAGGCGAAGATCCGGGAAAAGCCGTTATCATTGATCCAGGTATGAACCCGGGTCCGCTGCTCAAAGCTATTCAAGGCCTGGAAATTGAAGCGATTTTGCTGACACATGCTCATTTTGATCATATGGGTGGTGTGGACGAAATTCGCAAATTGAAGGGCTGTCCAGTCTATTTGCACGATCTGGAGAATGACTGGCTGACCTCTCCCAAACTGAATGGATCGTTGAACTGGCCACAGGCTTCACCGCCTCTTTCGACAGATCCTGCAGAATATGCGATGGATGAAGGACAGACCCTCCATTTTGTTGGGCATACATTTAAGGTATATCATACACCTGGACATTCCCCAGGCAGCGTTAGCTTGCTGTGTGGTGATGATTTGTTTGCAGGAGACGTTCTGTTCCGCATGGGCGTAGGGAGAACAGATCTGACGGGTGGACGGGAACGGGACTTGATTGATTCGATTCAAAACAAGCTGTATACCTTTGCGGATGAAGTGAAGGTGTACCCTGGTCATGGCTCTAAAACAACCATCGGTTATGAGAAGCAGAATAATCCTTACGTTTCCGCAAGATGATCGACATTTAAGTGAAGAAAGTCTGGACAAGTGACAATTTTTTCATTAGAATAGCAATTAGTTGTTACAAGCGTTAAGGCATCATCTATCTAAAGCTTTGAATAGCAATACCCTAACTTGCGAAGCACGCAGACTGTGGTCTATACCCGGTTTGCGTTCTTTTTTTGTTTTCAGCAATATTTGCAAGGGAAGAGTCATCCAGATACAACTTACATAAGAAGAGTCATAATAATGCAGACCGCTTTGGATTTAAGTAGCAAGTACATGGAATTGAACCTTAGAACGTAGCATTTAATTTGTGAAACATGAGGAACAGGAGAGCGAGGAAGAAGAAGTGGAGAAGAAGCGAGTGATACCTTTTGTACAGCGCGCCCAATATTCATCGATTGAAGAGAGCCGCCGTATGATGGAGATGGGTAAGTTTGAATTAGCGACAGAGCGTCCTCAATTACATAACTACAGAAGCAAGGCAATGAATGAACCTTTGGAACAGCAGCAAAATATATGGAGAAGTCGAGTTTTGAGCAGTGGATCCCGCAACCAGCCGTGGTTCGACAAGCTGCAGGAATACCGGAATGAAGTCTGATTGCCCGGGAAATTGTCGGCTTCAGATTTTTTTGTGATTCATTTGAACGTTTATGCAGAGACTGTCGTATTAACACAAGAATGAAGGGGAAGCAGAGGTGAAGAACCAGATGGAAGCAGCCGAACTAGAAGAGGTCCGAAGGGCTGCAGCAGGAGATGATGGTGCGCTGGCGGCGCTGCTTCAACGTCATTATGCTTTCGTGTACAAATATTTGGTCAAGGTTACGATGGATCCAAACGCTGCTGAAGAAACCGTTCAGGATACGATGATTCGATGTATGGAGAACATTCATCGTTATGACGGTTCGTCTGCCTTTTCATCATGGATGATTACCATTGCTACACGCATCTATATTGACAAGACAAGGCGTAAGAAAAGAGAAAATGGTTGGTTGAATATGATTCGTAGTGAAGCCGTTAGACGATTCCGGTGGCAGTTTGAGAGCAGGAATGAAGAATGGACGGACGTCATGGATGCCATGACCAGATTAACGCCGGAACACCGTGTTGCTGTTCTGTTGAAGCACTATTATGGCTATGGCTATGATGAGATTGGGGAAATGCTCGGTATTCCAGCCGGAACAGCGAAATCAAGAACGGCCTATGGCCTTCGTCAATTGAGAAAGGAGTTGGGATAAGCATGAGCAGGACGGATGGACAAGATGAGCAAGAGCTCCTCGAACGACTGCAGCAGCAGATGAAAGTGCTGGATGATGCATATGAGCCCGTCAGTATACCTTCATTGGCCTCGCTGGAAGTGCAGGTCAGAGAACGAAGACGAATCAAACGCCGCAAGAATCTGATCGAGATGATTTTGTTCTGGGTGATCGGACTGATGGTCATTGCTTCTGGGGCGCTGCTGTTCCTGTCTGCTCCAGCTCTTTATGTGGGTATTCAGGCTGCTGGTGTAGCGGCAGCAGTGACAGCAGCAATCATATGGGCGGGCAAACATCGGAAGGAGGAGGCTTCTCATGAATAATATGCATTATGCGTTGGATGAGATCTCTCCGATCTGGATGATACTGATCGCAATCCTTTTGTTCGTGCAAGGGACGTGGATTTTTCAGGATGCACGTAAACGTGGGCGTTTCCCCTGGTTATGGGGATTATGGGGGATCACCGGATTTCCGACACCACTCATTGTATATTGGTTCGTAGTTATTCGATCAGGTCGCAGAAGAACCTGACCTATATAATGGAAGGCACTCTGGTGATAAAAAAGGATTTTACACAAATATGTTGTTTAATTCTAGTAATCGTAGACATCGTTATTCTTTTCTAGTAGACTATACAAATAAATATGAAAGATAGACTACCAGGAGGTTAGACGATGCTGCGATTAGGAGAAAAGGTTGTCATCGTCGCGGATGCGTTTGAGCAGAATCTTCCTGTGGGGGAATATGGTTACATCATCGCTTATGACCGGAATCCGGACAATGCGTTCGATTACGTGCTTCGAGTGCCGCAGGTGAACCGGAACTTTTTTGTTCCATCCGGCGACGTCGATCTGGAAGAGGTTCTGCTGAAGCAGGAAGCTGAGCGGGTCGAGCGAGAAGCGTTGATAGATTACGCCCTTGCGACACACAACGAGAAACTGTTTCATCATCTGATGAACGGAGATATTCAAGCTGTGGAAGAGGAAGAGGAAACCGCGAACGATGTTATGTCACAGGCGGATTTTATAAAGCAGGTTAATCTGCGTGCATGGATTTAAGATCTAGAGAGTCGGCTGATGCCGGCTCTTTTTTGATCATTGCATGAACTTCGTAGAATGGGGTTATTTTGCTTATTAGACAAGTCAGGTCATTTGCATTGAATTGTCGAACCATCTCCCCTATAATGAAAAAAGTTATCTTGGGACTTTAGCCCGTTAAACGAGCGATTCGTTTCAGGCAGTTTCGGGAAGTTGAACGAAATGAAGGAGGCATCCGGAAATGAGTATTTCGAATAATGACGTTCAGCATGTGGCCAAGCTGGCCCGGCTCAATTTGACTTCTGAAGAAGAACAGACGCTTACAGGACAGCTGAACGCGATTTTAAAATATGCAGAGAAGCTGAATGAGCTGGATACAGAGAACATTGAGCCAACGACTCACGTTCTGCATGTCAGCAATGTGATGCGTGAGGATGAAACGAAGGAAAGCCTGTCAATCGAACAGGTGATGCGCAATGCACCGGAAGAAGAAGACGGGCAGTTTAAAGTGCCTGCTGTAATGGAATAACGGATAACCGGAAGGAGGACGAAATACCGTGAGTTTATTTGAACAATCGTTGCCTGAGTTACATAACAAGCTGCACGCCAAGGAATTGTCGGTCAGCGACCTGGTGGACCAAGCATATCAGAACATTAGTGCACGTGAAGACAAAGTTAAGGCATATCTTGCGCTGGATGAGGAACAGGCTCGTTCCCGTGCGCGTCAGCTGGATGACCGGCTCGTCAGTGGCGAGGAGAAAGGTTTGCTCTTTGGATTACCGGTAGGTATTAAGGATAATATCGTTACGAACGGACTGCGCACGACATGCGGCAGCCAGTTTTTGCGCAACTTCGACCCGGTGTATGATGCAACGGTTGTCGAAAAGCTGAGAGCTGCAGATACAGTGACGATCGGTAAACTGAACATGGATGAATTCGCCATGGGCGGTTCAAATGAAAATTCAAGTTTCTATCCTGTGCGCAACCCATGGGCGCTGGATCGTGTTCCAGGTGGCTCCAGTGGTGGTTCTGCGGCTGCAGTGGCTGCAGGCGAAGCGTACTTCACGCTTGGATCTGACACGGGCGGTTCCATTAGACAGCCTGCTTCGTATTGCGGCGTTGTCGGCATGAAGCCGACTTATGGACTCGTTTCGCGTTTCGGATTGGTTGCATTTGCATCCTCATTGGATCAGATCGGACCTCTGACGAAAAACGTTGAAGATTCTGCTTATGTACTGCAAGCAATTGCTGGCTATGATGCCAAAGATTCGACATCTGCAAAAGTGGAGATCCCGGACTACTTGAGCGGACTGACAGGTGATGTCAAAGGACTGCGCATTGCCGTACCGAAGGAGTACATTGGAGAAGGTGTTGATCCGCAAGTTAAAGAGACCATTCTCTCTGCCTTGAAAGTGCTTGAGGGACTCGGTGCCACTTGGGAAGAAGTATCCCTTCCGCATACCGAATATGCGGTGGCTACGTATTATTTGCTCGCTTCTTCAGAGGCTTCTTCCAACCTTGCCCGGTTTGACGGCGTGCGTTATGGCGTACGTGCAGATAACCCGGACAACCTGCTCGACCTGTATCACCAATCCCGCAGCCAAGGCTTTGGTCCGGAAGTGAAACGTCGTATCATGCTCGGGACGTATGCGCTGAGCTCGGGTTACTATGATGCTTATTACCTGAAAGCTCAAAAAGTGCGTACATTGATCAAACAGGATTTCGATGACGTATTTGCCAAATATGATGTCATTATTGGACCAACTGCGCCTACAACCGCATTTAAACTGGGTTCTCAGGTGGATGATCCACTCACCATGTATCTCAATGACATCCTGACCATTCCGGTCAGTCTGGCAGGCGTACCTGCAGTGAGCATCCCATGCGGCTTCTCGGATGGATTGCCTGTTGGCATGCAGATTATTGGTAAAGCCTTTGATGAAACGACTGTACTGCGCGTTGCGCATGCGTTTGAACAAAATACAGAATTCCACAAGCAGCGTCCGCAGCTGTAGACTGCCCGGAACGGAGGAATATTGAAATGTCTGCATCTAAATATGAAACGGTCATTGGACTTGAGGTCCATGTGGAGTTGCATACCAACTCCAAAATCTTTTGTGGCTGTTCTACGGCCTTTGGAGCACCACCAAACACCCATACTTGTCCCGTCTGTCTCGGACATCCGGGCGTATTGCCTGTACTGAACCGTCAGGCTGTGGATTATGCCATGAAAGCAGCGATGGCCCTCAACTGTACCATTGCTGATGTCAGCAAATTCGATCGCAAAAACTATTTCTATCCGGATTCACCAAAAGCCTACCAGATCTCACAATTCGATCAACCGATCGGTGAGAACGGGTGGATTGATATTGAAGTAAACGGAGAAACGAAACGAATCGGTATTACCCGTCTTCATCTGGAAGAAGATGCAGGTAAGCTTACTCACGTGGATGGCGGCTATGCTTCATTGGTTGACTTCAACCGTGTGGGTACACCTCTTGTGGAGATTGTATCCGAACCGGAAATTTCTTCACCGGAAGAAGCACGTGCGTATCTGGAAAAATTGCGTGCGATCATGCAGTACTGCGATGTGTCGGATGTGAAAATGGAAGAGGGTTCACTCCGTTGTGATGCCAACATCAGTTTGCGTCCGCATGGGCAGGAGAAGCTGGGAACAAGAGCAGAACTGAAAAACATGAA
The DNA here is from genome assembly GCF_022346995.1 of Paenibacillus sp. ACRRY. Taxonomy (GTDB): domain Bacteria; phylum Bacillota; class Bacilli; order Paenibacillales; family Paenibacillaceae; genus Paenibacillus. The sequence goes on from NZ_JAKRNM010000009.1 coordinate 189,542, forward strand.
CTCTTTCCGTGGCGTTCAGCGCGGTTTGGAATATGAGCAGTTCCGTCAGGCTGAAATTCTGGATGACGGCGGCGAAGTGGTTCAGGAGACGCGTCGCTGGGATGAAGCGCAAGGAAAAACGCTGACCATGCGTGGCAAAGAGCAAGCGCACGACTATCGCTATTTCCCGGATCCGGATCTGGTGAAGCTGCATATTGATGCTGCCTGGAAGGAGCGAATCAAAGCTTCGATTCCGGAGCTCCCTGACGAGCGCAAAGCACGTTATACTGCTGATTACGGATTGCCCAATTATGATGCAGAAGTGATCACTTCATCCAAAGCGGTTGCTGATCTTTTTGAAGACAGCCTGAAATATACGCAGGATGCCAAAGCCGTATCCAACTGGATTATGGGCGACCTGCTTGGTTATCTGAACAACAGCAATCTGGAATTGTCTCAGGTGCCTCTGACGGGTCAGGGACTTGGTGAGATGATCGGATTGCTGGAGAAAGGCACGATTAGCAGCAAAATCGCCAAAACCGTCTTTAAGGAAATGCTGGAGAGCGGCAAGCTTCCACAGCAGATCGTTGAGGAAAAAGGTCTTGTGCAAATCAGTGACGAAGGTGCCATTCTTGCCATTGTAGAGCAGGTTGTTGCGAACAACCCTCAATCCGTGGAAGATTACAAGGCAGGCAAACAGAAAGCGATCGGCTTCCTGGTAGGACAAGTTATGAAAGAAAGTAAAGGCAAGGCTAATCCGGGTCTGGTTAATCAACTGCTTGCAGATGTACTGAACCGCTAATCCATCCGGTGAGGCCGGACAGAAAGAGGCTCGTCCCTGTGACAGCCTCTTTTCTTATTTCTATAAGGCAAACACATGTGGTAAATAATCATGTACAGTGTAATCGAATTCAGTTGCGTACGAAGGAGATGAGGGCCAGAATGAAGATTCAATTACTGTCACTGAATGATCTGGAGACCACAGGGCAGCTATGGCGGCTTCAGCATGTAGCCTATCGGCTGGAAGCGGAGATGATTGGTTTTCAGGAAATTCCGCCTTTGATGGATACGATCGAATCTCTGCAAAGCTGCGGGGAGACCTTTTACGGCTGCCTGGATGATGAAGAAGAACTCCTGGGTGCTGTTGCAGTGGCGGAGGAAGAGAAGGACACATTGACGATCACACGCATGATGGTGCACCCTGAGCATTTTCGCAAAGGTATTGCAGCCGCATTAATGAGGCATGTATTCGAGCAGTACCCGGATCTTCCGCGGTATATCGTATCAACAGGTACATTGAACCAACCCGCTGTCAATTTATATACCAAATTCGGTTTCATACCTGTAGAGGTTACGTCGATTGCACCAGGTGTGGAATTAACGACATTTCATAAGAATAAACATTAATTATGTGAATTTTTTGAAGGAGGAATACCAGTTTTGGGCAATCCTTGGTTTATCGATGAGTGGCACATTTTATTGCGATTATTACTAGCCATGCTGCTTGGAGGACTTGTAGGTCTGGAGCGTGAACGTTCCAATCATGCTGCTGGTCTGCGTACCCACATTCTGGTCTGTCTCGGGTCTGCACTGATCATGATGTTGTCTGTTTATGGTTTTAAGGATTTTGCCAATGAATTAAATGTGCGGATTGATCCGGCTCGTCTGGCAACAGCGGTTATTACGGGTGTCGGCTTCCTGGGAGCGGGTACGATCCTGTTTACTGGAAAGTCCATTACAGGACTCACTACTGCGGCTTCAATCTGGGTGGTAGCAGCCATTGGACTGGCAGCAGGCGCGGGATTCTTTTTTGCCTCCATCGTATCTACGATTCTGGTACTGCTCAATCTGTGGGTGTTCAACAAGCTGGAGCTCAGGTATATACGAGGAAACAAGCTGCATGTCGTCACCCTGCATACGTTGTCTGAACCTGGCTTCCTGGAACAGGTGTCTTCATTCATGGAGCAGGAGAAGATTAAAATACGAAAAATTACAGTCAATGAGCAGGATCTGGCTTTTGCTGAAGTCATTTCGGTTGAACGAAAGATTGAGATTGTACTCCACGTGCATGTACCACATGAACTTAATACAGTGCAGCTGGTAACTAAGCTAAGGCAATGGGAGCATGTGACCAAAGTATCCATAGAATAAATCCATAAAACCCTCCATAGGCCTGTTGTGCCGGAGGGTTTTTAACCATATCCATATTTCTTCCAGTTACTCTCCGGGCACTTTAGGGTACTATCTAACCAAATGCATGAAGAGCGGGAATGCTATTTCATAAGAAAGGAGCATGTCATGAAAAGAAAACATCCGTCCGGGAAAAGAGGACAAACGGCCAAAACCAAGCCGCTCCGAAATCGGACACACAAATTTATTGCCGGATTGCTCAGTGCGATCATTCCTGGTCTGGGTCATATCTATTTGCGGCTGTATATGAGAGGTCTGACGTTTATGCTGCTTGTGCTGCTTGATCTGTCAGCACTTTTGTATTTTTCATCTATCGGCATACAGATTAATGTGCCTCTTTTAATTTTGCTCGCTTTGTTCATTCCAGTGATCTACTTTTACAATGTATTCGATGTACTGCAATCCGCGGATTGGGTCATGATGCGGAGGCGCAGAGCTGCAACTCAAGGAAACACGGACAGGCCTCTAATGAATGAACGGGCTGTTGGTGAAGCCTTTATGGCATGGGAGCGAGGTGTTTCGTTTGGACTGCTGCTTATTGTTGGTGGCGGACTGATGGTTCTGTTTTTCCGCAAACCTCGCTGGTTTCAGGAAATGCTCGCTCTGTATGGTGGATATGTTTTTGCCGGTGTACTCATTATTGTAGGGCTGATCCTGTTCGGCCGTGAGATCTGGGTCATGCTGCGCAAGAAAAAAAGGTTAAATTAGGAGATGGAGGAGGGAAAATAATGAACCGTAAAGTCCGGGTCGGTCGCTATACGGCTGCAGCCTTAATCGTAGCGGTCGGTGTGCTGTTGATTTTGGATAAACGGTGGGGAACTGACTACGTATATGATATGGTCGACTGGTGGCCATTGCTGCTGATCGCATTGGGTGTGGAATACATACTGCTATTTCTGTGGACGCGCAGCAAGAAAAAGACATCCGGTGATGAGCTGCAGGATGAGAAAGTGAAGATGCGTTTCAGACCGGATGCCAAGGGCATCTTGGCTTCCCTTGTGCTGACGGCTGCCGTATTTATTGTGACAGAGCAGGATCACTACATGCACTTGTGGAACAGGGTGAGCCTTAATCTGGGCGCAGCCTCCATGGACTATAGCCAGGCAGCGGGGTATATGCAAGACAAGGGTACGATTCGTGTGCCTGTTGGTATGGATACTTCCGATCTTGTCGTGCAGGGGGTTAATGGGGATATCTCGGTACAGCGCGGAGATACGGAAGAGATAGAGGTACGAACTGTAGTTTGGGTAGATAAGACATCCGAAGTAGAGGCAAAAGCCGTGGCAGATGCATCGTTTGTTGAAACGGATGGCACCAAGGTTATTCATATTACGGCAACGGGCAAGACTTATGGAGAAAACGATAAAACACAGCCTCGCATGAATATGACGATTACGATACCGGATGATCGGCGTTTTAATCTGGACATTCGTACTTCTAATGGAGCCATATTGTTAAATCGGCCGGAGGCAATTAGCACTATTGTGGCTGAAACGGGGAATGGACGTATCCGGATTACGAATGCAGTAGGTGACATTACGGGCAAAACGTTAAATGGCGATGTGATTGTGGCCAATGCAATGGGTAATGTCGATCTGGATAGCAACCGGGGAGATATGAAGGCCCGTGGAGTTTCAGGAGATGTAGATCTGACGACACAGGTAGGGAGTATTAGCATTACGGATTCAATCGGTGAATTTACTGCTGAAACACGGAACGGAAATATTACGCTGGATGGCGCAAATCTCGCGATCAGGGCTCAGTCTCTGAATGGCAGCATCAGCATCGTTTCTTCCAAAGTAGGCGGGGATTGGGATGTATACAGTGCCGTTGGTGCAATCAGCATTCTTTTGCCTCATCAGGGAGATTACAGTCTGAACGGCTCCAGCAGTTACGGTGATCTGAAGACCGACCTGCCGTTTACAGTGCAAAATAAAACCATTGAAGGCCAGCTTGGTGAAGGGGAATACACGGTTAAAATTGAAGGGAACAGCGACCTCACCATTAATCGCAACCCGGATGTGCCTTCGACGGATACGAACAGTTCAAACCCGGAAGACACCGATGACGATTTGGAGCAGAGCGAAGGTAACGAGGAGAATTCCCAGGATAATACGTCTGAAGTTCCGTAACTGCCGCGTTGACAATAAACTTACAATCGCCGTACAATAAAATAATAAAAGGCAAGGTTACATGGAAGGAAAGATTAAACGTCCTGTTCTTTGTCAAGAATCAACTCTGATGGATAAGATGATAATGGGTCTTGTTTCTTCAGGAGAATGAAAGGTAAGGCGGTGGGTTTTATGGCAACACGTGTCCAACATGCGTTGGAGCATCTGAAGACGACCGGTGTCCGTATTACACCCCAGCGCCATGCCATATTGAATTATCTGATGGAATCCATGGGGCATCCGACTGCCGATGAAATTTACCGTGCGCTTGAACCCCAATTTCCCAGTATGAGCGTGGCGACTGTATATAACAATCTGAAGATGTTTCTGGAGGCCGGCATGGTTCGGGAATTGACATACGGAGATAACTCCAGCCGCTTCGATGCCAATGTGACGGATCATTACCATGTCATTTGTGATAAATGCGGTAAAATTGAAGATTTCAGTTATCCTTCGCTCAAAAGCGTTGAGCTCCAGGCAGAATCAAGTACCGGATTTGAAGTTCACGGACACCGATTGGAAGTTTATGGTGTTTGTAAAAGTTGCAGGGATTAAGAGAGATGAATTACAATATTAGCGTGCAGAATTCAGTTTGAATTCTACACGTTTTTTGTTTTTTTAGATTAAAGATTATGATTTTCTCGCGGCAATGATATCTTCATGATTCAGCATGATTAACGGAGGTAGGCGTTTGAGTAGAAAAAGCAGATATACAAAGCAGAAGAAGAGGCGCTCGTTCTGGCCTGGGTTTTTGGGAGCATGTCTCATTGCAGGCGGTGCATACTGGTTTATAACGAATGTCTGGCTGAACCAGGTTCACGAGGACCCCGATTGGATCGGAATGAATCAGCCTGTTTTTGTGGATGGTCAATTGATGGATGGTGAAGCTTCGGGAACAGGGGAGGAGCTTAAACTGCCGTTGAATGTACTGCAGGAGGCAATTGATCCGGGTATACGTTACGAAGCGGACACGGGGGATATTATTATTGCGACTCCGCAACGTGTGCTTCATATGAAGGAAGGGAGCACCAAGGCTGAGCTTAATCATAAGGATTATCCGATGTCAGTTGAGCCTGAGGTCATTGGAGGAGAGGCATACATCCCCCTTAAACCCTTAAAGGAAGTTTATGGGATAGCCATACAGGAAGATACGACTACGGGTGCCGTATTGTTGATGCGTGGAGGAGACACCATTCAATATGCGGAGATTGATACCTTGTCATCCAAAGCGGATAAAACCATTCCGTTGTACAAACGTGGGGGAGAGTCTTCACCGATAATTGCGGATATGGAACAGAACGCCCGGGTACGGGTATGGCAGACGGGGGATGAACAGAGTTTTGTTCAGTTGGATAACGGCTATGCCGGTTATGTGGATAATAAGTACGTTTCCCTGACAGAGAAAAAGGAGCTGGACAAGCCCAAATTCACTCTGACTGCGGCAGAGAAAAAGTGGCAGAGTAAAACGGTGAATCTAGTATGGGAGGCGGTATACAACCGTCAGCCTGACGTTAGTTCTATAAGCAAGATGCCGGGTGTGAATGTGGTCAGTCCAACGTGGTTCCATATTACGGATGGCCAGGGCAATGTGAAGAGCAAAGCCGATAAAGCGTATGTTAACTGGGCACACCGTTCCGGAATGGAAGTATGGGGACTGATGGATAACAGTTTTGACCCGGATATTACAAAAGAGGCCGTAGCCTCATATGAGACCCGTACGCATATCATCGAACAGATGCTGCAATACGCGCAGACCTATCAATTGGATGGCATCAATATTGATTTCGAGAACGTATATACCGATGATGGCCCCAATATTACTCAATTTGTCCGTGAGATTAAGGCGATGGCACGCATACATGGACTCATGCTTTCCATTGATGTAACTCCAAAATCCAATAGTGAAATGTGGTCCGCTTTTCTGGATCGACGTTCACTCGGTACCTTTGTCGATTACATGATGGTTATGGCGTACGATGAGCACTGGGCTGCCAGTCCGAAAGCTGGTTCTGTAGCTTCGCTGCCGTGGACAGAGGCCTCTATGCGAAAAATTCTTGAAGAAGATGAAGTGCCTGCCGACAAATTGATCATGTCTGTTCCGCTGTATACACGAATCTGGACAGAAGAAACAGACGAACAGGGAGAGATTAAAGTATCTTCCAAAGCGGTCGGAATGTATACTGTTGCTGATTTGATCAAGGAGAAGAAACTCAAACCTGTGTTGGACCCTCAAAGTGGACAGAATTATGTGGAATTTGCTGAGGATGGGGCGACCAAGAAAATTTGGATAGAAGATGCTGTTTCTTTACAGGCTCGTGTAGAACTCATTGAATCACTCAAACTGGGTGGTGTGGCTGCCTGGAATCGCAGTTTTGCTAATGCATCAGCATGGAAGACATTACAACAGGTAAGTCGTTAGAGATAAACGGTTACTGAACTTATCTTTTTATATGATTCGAATTAATTCATTGTCTGAAAAAACGCAAAAAGGCTCGGTATAGATACCGGGCCTTTTTGTTGTTTACTCGTTGATCTTAGATGTGAAGTGAATGAGTGATATTAGCCTTTTGGGCTAATACGGTGATCCGCATCAGAAACAGACGGAGAAGGCGCTTTCAGATGAGGGCGGTTTGTGTTCGCTTGATTAGGATCCAGAGTGAGGATGGTATGGCAGAACATACAACGATCCGTCTTGCCAAGCATCTTGGTCAATTTACCGCATTCAGGGCAATCCACTTGAACAGCACTTGTAGACAACATTCCAGCCCAGAAGTAGATAGCCAGACTAGCCATCATGGCAACTAGTCCGATGACGAGTCCCACGGCTGCAAACACTTTGCCTGCATGTCCCCAAAACACGATTCCGGCAGTTCCCAGTACCATTAGCCCCATGCCTAGCATGGTGAGTAACAATCCCCAAGTGCGAAAAGCATTAATTTTAGCTGATTTAAAAATCATGAAAAATGCTCCTATCGTATGAGTAGTATCGGACCTGGAAAAGAAGGAAACTTTAGTCTGCATGTAGAATTACATTATAACTGACTTGGCGTTTAACTGCCATGAAATGTATGGAGGGAATCGTGGAATTAATGAACCTAGCTTTTTTGTCCGGACAGTCGGAAGAGTCGGGGGCAGTTGGGGCTATCGCTTATTCCCATCCGGGTGAGCGATTCCACGGCTCCCTGATTCAGGATTTCGAATTGCTTGTTCTCATTGTCTGTGATACGGATCAGGTCATATCGAAGGTTGGGCATTACCGTTATGGCGATCTGCGTTATCAAATGATCTATGCGGGCCGTCATCAACTGCAGAGCGGCGTAATAACTGGCGATAATAATAATCTCATGCAATGTTTGATTGAGGGCGAGATCATATGGGAATCAGAAGGTGCCTTGAGTGCCCTGAGGGAAGAGCTATCCGCATTTGGACTGGAACTGCGGGAACAAAAGTTGCTGCATGAATTCGCAAGCTTTCTTAGAATGTATGTGGAGGCCAAGCGGCACATTCAGGAAGGACATGTAGTTGATGCTTATTACAGTGTACTGGAGGCTCTGGGGAACTGGGCCAGGATTGTGTTGATAGAACAGGGAGTATATCCGGACCATGCTGTTTGGACACATGTGCAAAGTATGGATCGTGCACTCTGGAAGCTCTATCAGGAGCTTACGGTAAGTTCGGAGACCCTGGAACAGCGAGTGGAACTTGTTCTTCTTGCCTGTGAATTTTCGGTCATGTCCAAGATGGGTGATTGCTCGGAATTGCTTCTACGGGTAATGAGAAGCCGGAAAGAAGCGTGGAGCGTGGACGAACTGGTCCATCATCCTCAATTAAGATTTGTAGGAGAAGATCTCCCTTTGATCCTGCGGAAACTAGTTCTTCGTTCTATTGTAAAGGAATCAGCCGGTTGGCCATCCCTGATAGGAGGCGAAGGGCGGGAGATTCGATATTGGATCGAAGCCTGAACAAGGCTGTATATTCAATTATTTGGTTTGGCAAAAGGAGGGGAAACCTTCCTTTTTTGTTTGTAATATAAATTAATAAAAACAGGTTGACTCGTACTTATGGAATGTGATACATTATATTTCGTTCCCCAAACGGGCTTCTAGAAAAAAGACTTACGAGGGACAATTAGGGACTAAACGATTTGAAAAAAGAATCGAAAAAAAGTTCTTGACGAAAAGACACTGAATGTGATACATTATTTAAGTCGACGCTGAAAACGCGGTTGATGAAAAAAAGAATCACAAACAACGTTTGATCTTTGAAAACTGAACAACGAGTGAGTATATGATCTTGCTTGCAAGATCAACAAATGAGATTTTTAATCTCGTCAGATTCAAAATGAGCTAATCGCTCTTTTCAATACCTCAGATGATTTTCATAGCGTCTAACCGCGCTGCTGAAATTCATCTTTATTGGAGAGTTTGATCCTGGCTCAGGACGAACGCTGGCGGCATGCCTAATACATGCAAGTCGAGCGGACTTGAAGAGAAG